>NZ_NJIG01000010.1 GCF_002209535.1 Achromobacter marplatensis
CCGGCTGATGGATGACGACGTCCCATACCCCAGCGCCCTCCCCACTGCAGAGGGCGCACCCTCACCATACAAGGATGACGACGGGGCAGTCCGGAGCGAAGGCTCCGGACCGCAATCGTGGGCGCGCGCCGTCACGCCGACAGCGCCGATGGGCGACCTACGAAAACTTGCAACGCCGTTAACCGCCCCGCACCCCGCACCCCGTCCCCCATTCCCAAAAGCACTAATAGATTTCCCCCATTTGCGATCCCCCCACTTCAGGTATATATTTCAAGCCTAAACTATCCAGACCTAAATATCCGCGGCGCCCCGCTCCCGATAAACGAGCGACTGTCGCGTACCTCGGAGCGTTACGGCAATGAAAATAGTCTGCATCGGCGGTGGTCCCGCCGGCCTGTATTTCGGTCTGCTGATGAAATTGCAGAACCCCGCGAACGAAATCACCGTCATCGAACGCAACCGGCCGTATGACACGTTTGGTTGGGGCGTGGTGTTTTCGGATGCCACCATGCAGAACCTGCGTGAAGCAGACCCCGTTTCCGCCCAGACCATCGGCGATGCGTTCAACCATTGGGACGACATCGACATCAACTTCAAGGGCCGCAGCATCCGCAGCAGCGGCCATGGCTTCATCGGCATCGGTCGCAAGAAGCTCTTGAACATCCTGCAGGCGCGTTGCGAAGACGTCGGCGTCAAGCTGGTGTTCGAGAACTTCGTCCAGGATGACCAGGCCATCGCCCGCGAATACGACGCTGATCTTGTCATCGCTTCCGACGGCATCAACAGCCAGATCCGTACCCGTTACGCCGACACCTTCCACCCCGACATCGACCAGCGCCGCTGCCGCTTCGTCTGGCTGGGCACCAAAAAAGTATTCGACGCGTTCACCTTCGCCTTCGTGCAGACCGAGCACGGCTGGTTCCAGGCCCACGCCTACCGTTACGAAGACGGCATGTCCACCTTCATCGTGGAAACGCCCGAGGAAACCTGGCAGGCTGCCGGCATCGAGCAGATGAGCCAGGAAGAAGGCATCGCCTACTGCGAAAAGCTGTTCGCGCCCTGGCTGGACGGCAATGCGCTGATCAGCAACGCCTCGCACCTGCGCGGCTCGGCCATCTGGATCCGCTTCCCGCGCGTCATCTGCAACACCTGGGTGCACTGGAACACGCTGGAGACCGCCCGCGGCCAGCGCCGCGTGCCCGTCGTGCTGATGGGCGACGCCGCTCACACTGCCCACTTCTCCATCGGATCCGGCACCAAATTGGCGCTGGAAGACTCCATCGAACTTGCCCGCTGCTTGAGCGGCGCGGAAGGCAGCGTGGAAGCCGGCCTGAAGCACTACGAGGAAGTGCGCAGCGTGGAAGTGCTGAAGATCCAGAACGCCGCCCGCAATTCCACCGAATGGTTCGAAAACGTCGAGCGTTACGCGGAACTGGAACCCGAGCAATTCGCCTACTCGCTGCTGACTCGTTCGCAGCGCATCTCGCACGAAAACCTGCGCTTGCGCGATCCCGCCTGGCTGGAAGGCTTCGAACGCTGGATCGCGGAGCGCGCCGGCGCACCGGCGGCAGCCGGCAAGCGTCCCGCCATCCCGATGCTGACGCCGTACCAGGTGCGTGGGGTGCGCCTGAAGAACCGCATCCTGGTGTCGCCGATGGCCATGTACTCCTGCACCGACGGCGTCCCAGGCGACTTCCATCTGGTGCACCTGGGCGCGCGCGCCATGGGTGGCGCCGGCCTGGTCATGGTTGAAATGACCTGCGTGTCGCCCGACGGTCGCATCACCCCGGGCTGCCCGGGGCTGTGGAACGACGAGCAGACCCAGGCCTTTGTCCGCATCGTCAATTTTGTGCACGGCAACAGCGACGCCCGCATCGGCGTGCAGTTGGGCCACGCCGGGCGCAAGGGTTCCACCCAGCTGGGCTGGCAGAAGATCGACCACCCGCTGGCTGAAGGCAACTGGCCGCTGCTGTCGGCGTCCGCCTTGCCCTACATCGAAGGCGTGTCGCAGACGCCGCGCGCGATGACGCGCGCCGACATGGATGCGGTGCGCGACAACTTCGTGGCCGCCGCCCGCCGCGCCACCGAAGCCGGCTTCGACTGGCTGGAACTGCACTGCGCCCACGGCTACCTGCTGTCCAGCTTCATCTCGCCGCTGACCAACCGCCGCGAAGACGAATACGGCGGCAGCCTGGAGAACCGCCTGCGCTTCCCGCTGGAAGTCTTCCACGCCGTGCGCGCCGTGTGGCCCGAAGACAAGCCCATGTCCGTGCGGATTTCCGCCAGCGACTGGGTCGAAGGCGGCATCACCGCGGACGACGCGGTAGAGATCGCGCGCTACTTCAAGGCGGCCGGCGCCGACATGATCGATTGCTCGTCGGGCCAGGTCAGCAAGGAAGAAAAGCCCGTCTACGGCCGCATGTTCCAGACCCCGTTCGCCGACCGCGTGCGCAACGAAGCCGGCATCCCCACCATCGCGGTGGGTGCCATCTTCGAAGCCGACCACGCCAACGGCATCATCGCTTCGGGCCGCGCCGACCTGTGCGCCCTGGCGCGTCCCCATCTGGCCGACGCCTCCTGGACGCTGCGCGAAGCGGCGCGGGTGGGTTATACCGACGTGGCCTGGCCCAGCCAGTACTTCGCCGGCAAGCGCCAGCTGGAAACCAATTTCGAACGCGCCGCCGCCATGGCGCAACTGGATATCAAATGATGACTTCCCCGCAACCCCTTGCCGGGCGCCATGCGCTGGTGACGGGCGGCGCCCGCGGCATCGGCCTGGCCAGCGCGCGGTCGCTCCTGGCGCGCGGCGCGCGCGTCACGCTGCTGGGCCGCGACGGCGCGTCCCTGGAGGCGGCCGCCGACAGCTTGGCCAGCCTGGGCCAGGTGCAGACCGTCAGCGCGGACATCGCCGACGAAGCGTCGGTGCGCGCGGCGTTCGCGCAGGCCGAAGTGGAATTCGGCCCGGTGCTGGTGCTGGTGAACAACGCCGGCCAGGCGGTGAGCCAGCGCTTTGACCGCACCGACGCGGCGCTCTGGCAGCAGATGATCGCCGTCAACCTGACGGGCACGTTCCACTGCATCCAGGCGGCGTTGCCCGGCATGCTGCAGGAAAAGTGGGGGCGGGTGATCAACGTGGCCAGCACGGCAGGCCTGATCGGCTATGGCTATGTCAGCGCCTACTGCGCTGCCAAGCACGGCGTGATCGGCCTGACCCGGTCGCTGGCGCTGGAAACGGCGCAGAAGGGCGTCACCGTGAATGCGGTGTGCCCCGGCTACACCGAAACCGACATCGTGCGTGGCGCGGTGACCAATATTGTGGACAAGACCGGCATGACGCCGGAAGCCGCCCGGGCCAAGCTGGCCGAGCGCAACCCGCAGGGCCGCCTGGTGCAGCCCGAGGAAGTGGCCGAGACGGTGGCCTGGCTGGCGCTGCCGGCGTCCGCCTCCATCAACGGCCAGGCGATCGCCGTGGACGGCGGCGAAGTGATGACCGGCTGAGGCCGGCGCGTCCCATCAACCCCAGGATAACGAACGGAGACACCATGAGCACCCAGTCCGAAGAGCACACCATGAAGCACCACAAGCGTCCGTTGGCCGGCTATCAGGCCAAGACGTTCCTGTGGCAGGTGTCGGCCGACGGCAAGATCGGAACCGTCACCTTGAACCGTCCGGAACGCAAGAACCCGTTGACGTTCGACTCCTACGCCGAACTGCGCGACCTGTTCCGTTCGCTGGTGTATGCCACCGACGTCAAGGTCGTGGTCGTGACGGGCGCGGGCGGCAACTTCTGCTCGGGCGGCGACGTGCACGAGATCATCGGTCCGCTGACCAAGATGACCATGCCGGAACTGCTGGACTTCACCCGCATGACGGGTGACCTCGTCAAGGCCATGCGCGCCTGCCCGCAGCCCATCGTGGCCGCGGTGGATGGCGTTTGCGCCGGCGCGGGCGCGATGGTGGCGCTGGCGTCCGACATGCGCCTGGGCACCCCGGCCGCGCGTACCGCCTTCCTGTTCACGCGGGTGGGCCTGGCAGGCGCCGACATGGGCGCGTGCACTTTGCTGCCGCGCATGATCGGCCAGGGCCGCGCCTCTGAACTGCTGTACACCGGCCGCGCCATGACGGCCGACGAGGGTGCCAGCTGGGGCTTTTTCAATGCCCTGCATGACGCCGACAAGCTGGGCGAAGCCGCCCAGACGCTGGCCGCGCAACTGGCCGCGGGCCCGACGTTTGCGCACGGCGTTACCAAGAAGTTGCTGCATCAGGAATGGAACATGGGCGTGGACGAAGCCATCGAGGCCGAAGCCGAGGCGCAGGCCATCTGCATGCAGACGCGCGACTTCCACCGCGCCTACGAGGCCTTCGTGGCCAAGCAGAAGCCGGTCTTCGAGGGGAACTGATGATGCGCGACGCTAGCTGGCTGGACTGGCCTTTTTTCGACGACGCGCACCGCAAGCTGGCGCATGACGTTGACGCCTGGTGCGAAAAATCGCTGGGCGACGTCGATCACCACGACGCGGATGCGGCCTGCAAGAAACTGGTGAAGGCCATGGGCCAGGCCGGCTGGCTGCGCTACGCGGTCGCGGGCGGCCCCGGCGGCGCCTGGGGAGGCGCGTTGCCGGAAGTGGATTCCCGCGCCGTGTGCATCCTGCGCGAGACGTTTGCCCGCCATGAAGGGCTGGCCGATTTCGCGTTCGCGATGCAGGGCCTGGGCAGCGGCGCCATCTCGCTGATGGGCTCGGACGAGCTGCGCCAGCGCTACCTGCCGCGCGTGGCAAGCGGCGAGAAGATCGCCGCCTTCGCGCTGTCCGAACCGGACGCCGGGTCGGACGTGGCCGCCTTGGCCTGCGAAGCCAGGCTGGACGGCGACCACTATGTGCTGAACGGCGCCAAGACCTGGATTTCCAACGGCGGCATCGCCGACTTCTACGTCGTCTTCGCCCGTACCGGCGAGGCGCCGGGCGCGCGCGGTATCAGCGCGTTCGTCGTGGATGCCGACACCCCGGGTTTCGAGGTCAGCGAGCGCATCGAACTAATCGCACCGCATCCGCTGGCCACGATCACCTTCGACAACTGCCGCATTCCGGTGTCGCATCGCCTGGGCGACGCGGGCCAGGGTTTCAAGCTGGCCATGATGACGCTGGACATCTTCCGCGCATCGGTGGCGGCGGCCGCGCTGGGCTTTGCCCGCCGGGCGCTGGATGAAGGGTTGGCGCGCGCCAAGTCGCGCCGCATGTTCGGCCAGACCCTGGCCGACCTGCAACTGACGCAAGCCGCGCTGGGCGACATGGCGACCGCCATCGACGCCTCGGCGCTGTTGACGTACCGCGCCGCGTGGATGCGCGACGTGCAGAAACTGCGCACCACGCGTGAAGCGGCGATGGCCAAGATGATGGCCACGGAATCGGCGCAGACCGTGATCGACCGCGCGCTCCAGATGTTCGGGGGCGCGGGGGTAGTGTCGGGGATGCCGGTGGAGAAGCTTTACAGGGAAATCAGAGCGCTGCGTATCTACGAAGGCGCCACCGAAGTGCAGAAGTTGATCATCGCCCGTGAATTGCTGAAGGCATAAGGGACCATCGAGCCCTCGCCATTTTGCAACGCCAACCACACCGCACCGCATCGCATAGCAAGGGGAATCTTATGGAAGCATCCGCCCACATCGACACTTTCGCCCGGGACAACCTGCCCCCGGGCGACCAATGGCCAGAATTCCTGCTGGACGGCCCCGACGTGGCCTATCCGAAGCGGTTCAATTGCGCCGTCGAACTTGTGGACGCCATGGTCGACCGCGGCTTTGGCGAGCGCGTCGCGCTGCGCTGGCGCCAGGACGGCAAGCCGGCCACCATGACCTACCGCGAACTGGCCGCGCTGACCAACCGCATCGCGCGCGTGCTGACCGAGGACATGAAACTCGTCGCCGGCAACCGCCTGCTTTTGCGCGGACCGAACAACCCGATGATGGCCGCGTCCTGGCTGGCCGCGATCAAGGCGGGCCTGGTGACGGTGCCGACGATGCCGTTGCTGCGCGCCAAGGAACTCAAGCAGATCATCGAGAAGGCCCAGATCCAGGCCGTGCTGTGCGACGCCCGCCTGAAGGAAGAGGCGCAATTCTGCGCCCAACCTGATCATGAACACCATTGCCCCGGCCTGTCGCAGGTCATGTATTTCAACGACACGGCGCCGGACGCGCTGGATGCGTTGGCGGCCGCCAAGCCGGACGATTTCGCCGCCTGCGACACGGCGTCCGATGACGTGTGCCTGATCTCCTTCACCAGCGGCACCACGGGTTCACCCAAGGGCTGCATGCACTTTCACCGCGATGTGCTGGCGATGTGCGACCTCTTTCCCAAGCACGTCATCAAGCCGGGCCCGGACGACATTTTCTGCGGCACGCCGCCGCTGGCCTTCACGTTCGGCCTGGGCGGCCTGCTGTGCTTCCCGCTGCGCGTGGGCGCCAGCACCGTGCTGGCCGAAAAGCTGACGCCGGAAAGCCTGCTGGAACTGATCCAGGACTTCCGCGCCACCATCGTCTTTACCGCGCCCACGTTCTATCGGCAGATGGCGGCGCTGGTCGGCAAATTCGACCTGTCGTCGCTGAAGAAGAGCGTGTCGGCCGGGGAAGCCCTGCCGGACGCCACCCGCCAGCTTTGGAAGCAGGCCAGCGGCATCGAGATGATCGACGGCATCGGCGGCACCGAAATGATCCACGTGTTCGTGTCCAGCCCGCCGGAATCGGTCAAGCGCGGCGCGATCGGCAAGGTGGTGCCGGGCTACGTGGCGCAGGTGGTCGACGACGACATGAAGCCGGTGCCCAACGGCACCGTGGGCCGCCTGGCGGTCAAGGGCCCGACCGGCTGCCGCTACCTGGCCGACGAGCGCCAGCGCCGCTTCGTGCAAAGCGGCTGGAACCTGCCCGGCGACACCTTCATGCAGGACGACGAAGGCTATCTGTTCTACCAGGCGCGCAATGACGACATGATCGTGTCGGCGGGCTACAACATCGCCGGTCCGGAAGTCGAGGACGCGCTGCTGCGCCACGAGGCCGTGGCGGAGTGCGGCGTGGTGGGCGCGCCGTGCGACGAGCGCGGCCAGCTGGTCAAAGCGTTTGTCGTGCTGAAACCGGGCTACACGCCCAGCGATGAACTCGTGGCGGCGATGCAAACCTTCGTGAAGGCCAGCATCGCGCCGTACAAATACCCGCGCGCGATCGAATTCGTGGCGGCGCTGCCCCGTACCGAAACGGGCAAGCTGCAACGTTTCGCGCTGCGCAAGATGGCTTGAACTGGCAACCGGGAAATCATCATGGCCGCTCCTTTCATCAGCCAGGTAGAAGTCCGCTTCCGTCATTGCGACCCGGCGGGCATTGTCTTCTACCCGCGCTATTTCGAGATGATCAACGACTTTGTCGAAGAATGGTTCGACAAGGGCATGGGGTTGCCGTTCCACGCGCTGCACGTCGAGCGCCACATCGGCACGCCGATGGCGTCAGTGACGTGCGATTTCAGCGCGCCCAGCCGTTGGCACGAGCGCCTGCGCCAGACGCTGGAAGTGCAGCGTATCGGCGGGGCGTCGTTCAAGGCGCTGGTGCGTTTCGAGGGGCCTGACGGCCAGTTGCGCTTGTCGGCGACGCTGACGATCGTGACGGTGGATTTGCGGACGATGAAGTCCATGCCGCTGCCTGCGGACTTGCGGGAACGCATGCAGGCTTATCTGGCTGCCGCGGCGTAAGCGGCGGGGCCACCCTGTAGTTTGTTTTTTTAAAAATAGGATGAGACGTTATGAAGATTCTGCAACCGCCGGATTGGATGGCGCCCCGGGGCTATTCGAATGGCGTGCTTACCGAAATGACGGTGGGCAGCAAGCTCGTGTTCGTGGGCGGGCAGGTGGGGTGGAATGGCCAGCAGCAGTTCGAATCGGATGACCTGGCGGACCAGGTCCGCCAGACGCTGTCGAACATTGTCGCCATCCTGGCCGAAGGCGGTGCGAAGCCCGAGCATATTGTCCGGATGACGTGGTACGTCACGGATAAGGATGCGTACGTGGCGGCGTATCCGGCGATCGGCAAGCACTACCGGGAATTCATCGGACGGCATTTTCCGGCGATGACGGCGGTGGAAGTGGCGGATCTGGTTGAGGATCGGGCTAAGGTGGAGATTGAGGTGACGGCTGTGGTGCCGGCGGCTTGATTGTTTTGCGAGCGGTGATAGGTTCTTTTGACGCCCGGCGCGGTGGTGGCCTGGGGTGACTCGGGTCAACGATTGCGGTCCGGAGCCTTCGCTCCGGACTTCCCCTTCGTCATCTTCGTCACTGCCTGCGGCAGTTCCTTCAGATTCCCTCGGGCTTATCGACTCCCCTCGCACCCCAGGCCACCACCGCGCCGGGCTGCATGATTTGCAATCTGGCGTTCGCCGGGGCGGGTAGTGTGCTTAGGGCTCGCACCAACGTCGGGGCGTGGTTGAAGATCTTGCGGGGCCCGCGCCATGCCGGCCGCGCGGGCGGCCTCGTGGCGCTTACGCATCGTCTTGCGTCGTGGCGTTGCTGGCTTCGCTGCGCATCACCCGCGCCGTGTCTCTCGCGGCAGTTCGCCGAACCGTTCGCGGTAATACTCCGAAAACCTTCCCAGATGTCCGAATCCGACGCCCAGCGCGACTTCGGTGACGCTGGCGGTGGCGTTCGTCTTCAATTGTTGCCTTGCCCTGTCCAGCCGCAGGGCGCGTAGCGCGTTCATGGGGGTGGTGTCGCGGTGTTCCTGGAACAGGCGGGTCAGGGCGGTGGCGCTGGCGCCGGCGTGGCGGGCGATGTCGGTCAGGGTGAGGGGGGCGGACAGGTGGTCGCGCATGTAGGTCTCGGCCAGCGTCAGGCGGCGCGGGACGGCCGGGGTTTGGCCGGACTGGGTCTGCCAGGTGTTGGGCTGGTTGTAGAGCAGGTGCAGGATCAGGCTGTCTTCCATGTGTTCCAGCCACGCGGCGGGCGGGCGGGGGGCGCCGTCGTCCAGGGTGGGCAAGAGGTGAATCAGGCCCGTCATCATGCTGCGCCAGACGGCGCCGATGGGGTTGTCCAGGCGTAGCGCGGGGCTGAAGTCCAGCGGGCGGGTGGCGGCGTCGCCGAAGGCGCGTTGGCCGATGGCTTCCAGTTTGCCGCGGGGGATCTTCAGCAGCAGCTGTTCGCAGCCGGCTTCCCAGTGCAGCCGCAGCGGGCGGTTGGGGGCGATGACGGCGGCGCAATCGGGGTTGGCGTTGACGCGCTCGTCGCCGCATTCAATACAGGCGCGGCCGCGCAGCGGCACCTGCACCAGCATGAAATCCTGCAGGCGGTCGGGTTCGATGTGGACTTCGGCGCCGTAGCGCAACGTACAGACCGTCAGCGAGCCGAAGCGGCCCCGGTTCAGTTCGGCGTCCACGCGGCCGCCTTTCCACGTCAGGCGGTGTTCCTTCAGCGCTTCGGATACGCGTGTGCGCGTCTCGTCCTGGTGGGTGGAACTGAACACGCGCCGTTTGAGCAAGGGCGCAAGCGTGAGTCGGGACCAGCCGTGCATGGATGCCTCCGGGACGGGAACGCTCCCGTATCTGCGGCCAGAGTAATTTAATCGTCCCGGCTTGGGAATTAAGTGAATCCCGGATAAAACTGACCGTATTCGGATAGAGCGGCGCCGCCCGGCGGCATACGCTAGGTGGCGACGTGGATCGGCAGCATGCGTAAACCGACGGCAGACGGGTTCTGTCAGCTTTCCGCCAGCGCGGCTGGCGGTGCAAACGGGGTGGCTCATGAATCGAAATCTCTGGAGCCGGCGTGCGCTGGCGGCGCTGGTCTGTATGGCGGCCGCGGCGGGGGCCTCGGCGGCCGACAAGGTCAAGGTGGGCTTGCTGACGACGCTGTCCGGACCCGGTTCGGCGTTGGGCAACGAGATCCGCGACGGCTTCAATCTGGCGCTGCAGCATACCGGCGGCAAGCTGGGCGGCCTGCCGGCGGAAGTGGTGGTGGCCGACGACCAGCAGAAGGCCGACACGGGCCGCCAGGCGGTGGAGCGGCTGCTCAAGCGCGATCGCGTGGACATCATGACGGGGATTGTGTTTTCGAACGTGCTGCTGCCGGTGATGCCGGCCATCCTGCAGTCGGGCACGATCTATCTCAGCACTAATACCGGCCCGGAAAACTACGCCGGCGCGGGCTGTAATCCGAATTTCTTCGCGGTGGCCTGGCAGAACGAGGACATCCCCGCGGCCATGGGCAAGTACGCCGCCGACCAGGGCTACAAGCGCGTGGCGCTGATCGCGCCGGACTATCCGGGCGGCCGCGAATCGCTCAATGGCTTCAAGCGCCTGTACAAGGGCGGCCTGTCCGAAGAGATCTACACCCAGCTCGGCCAATTGGACTACGGGGTCGAGATCACGCGGCTGCGCGCCAGCAAGCCGGATGCGGTGTTCTTCTTCCTTCCCGGCGGCATGGGCGTGAATTTCATCAAGCAGTTCAACGGTGCGGGCCTGTCAAAGGACATCGCGCTGCTGGCCCCCGGCTTCTCGGGCGACGAGGACACGATCGCGGCGGTGGGCGCGCCCATCCAGGGCTTGCGCAACACGTCGCAGTGGGCGGCAGACCTGGACAACCCGGCCAACCGCAAGTTCGTTGAAGACTTCAAGAAGACCTACAACCGCAGCCCGACGCTGTACGCCTCGCAGGGCTATGACGCGGCCATGCTGCTGGACAGCGCCGTGCGCCAGACGGGAGGCAAGCTGGAAGCGGACGCCTTGCGCCCGGCGCTGCGGCGTGCGGACTTCAAGTCGGTGCGGGGTGACTTCACGTTCAACCGCAACCAGTATCCGGTCCAGAACTATTACCTGCGCGTCGTCGAGGCGGGCGCGGATGGCAAGCTGGCCAACAAGCTGTCGGGCATCGTGCTGACGCAGTACCAGGACCCGTTCGCCGCCGCTTGCCAGATGAAGTAAGGCGGCGTGCCTCACGCAATACGCATCACGCATTACAGGAGAACCGCATGACCCAGAACATGACGACGCGCGAGATCACGATCCCTTCGCACGATGGCAAGTCCTTTGGCGCCTACCTGGCCGTGCCGGCCGCGGGCCACGGCCCCGGCCTGGTGCTCTGCCAGGAGATCTTCGGCGTCAACGACTTCATGCGCCGTGCGGCGCAATTGCTGGCCGAAGAGGGCTACGTGGTGCTGGTGCCCGACCTGTTCTGGCGGCAGCAGCCCGGCATCCAGCTGACCGATGGCCCCGCCGACATGCCGCGCGCGTTCGAACTCTATCAGGGCTTCGACGTGGAGCTGGGCCTGAAAGACATCGCGTCCACGATCGCCGCGCTTCGCGGTTTGCCCGAGCAGCAGGGCGGGGTAGGCGTGCTGGGCTACTGTCTGGGCGGCAAGCTGGCGTATCTGGCCGCGTGCCGCACCGATGTGGACGTGGCCGTGGGCTACTACGGGGTGGGCATTGAAAGCAGCCTGGAAGAGGCGGCCAACCTGCGCGGCCGCCTGGTTCTGCACATTGCCGAGCAGGATGGCTTCTGTCCGCCCGAGGCACGCCAGCGCATCCTCGCCGCGCTGGGCGGCAAGCTGGGCGTGGAGCTCTACGTGTATCCGGGCATGGACCACGCGTTCGCGCGGACCGGCGGGGATCACTACGACAAGCCGTCCGCCCTGATGGCGCACCAGCGCAGCATGGCGGCCCTGCAGCGCGCCATCGGCCCGGAGTTCGATTATTCGGCCTTGTGGGACAAGCACTGCGAATATGAATTCGGCACGCGCGACGTGGCCGCCACCATGGCCACGATGGTGGCCGAACCCTACGTGAACCACATCCCGACGATGACGGGCGGCGTGGGCCACAAGGAGCTGTCGCGCTTCTACCAGCACCATTTCGTCAACAGCAACCCGCCGGATACGCGGCTGATCCCGCTGTCACGCACCGTCGGCGCGACCCAGATCGTGGACGAACTGCTGTTCTGCTTCACGCATACCACCGAGATCGACTGGCTGCTGCCTGGGGTGGCGCCTACGGGCCGGCCGGTGGAGATCCCGCTGATCGCCATCGTGAAATTCCGGGGCGACAAGCTCTACCACGAGCACATCTACTGGGACCAGGCCAGCGTGCTGGTGCAGGTGGGCCTGCTGGACCCGAAGGGGCTGCCCGTGGCGGGCCGTGAAACCGCCGCCAAGCTGCTGGACGAGACCTTGCCGTCCAACACGCTGATGGCGCGTTGGAAAGACAGCGCGAACAAGTAGGAGGCCGACATGTCTTACTCGCAGGAACAACTGGCCGCGATGGTACGCGGCGACAGCGTGCACCGCGGCGTCTACACCGACCCCGCCATTTTCGATCTGGAGATGCAGCGGATCTACGGCCGCGCCTGGATCTACGTGGGCCACGAAAGCCAGGTGCCCAAGACGGGCGACTATCACACCACCCGCCTGGGCGACCAGGACGTGCTGATGGTGCGCGCTTCCGACGGCAACGTGCACGTGCTGTACAACCGCTGCCCGCACAAGGGCGCGAAGGTGGTGGCCGACGGCGAAGGCTGCGTGGGCAAGTTCTTCCGCTGCCCGTATCACGCCTGGACCTTCAAGCTGGACGGCAGCCATCTGGGCGTGCCGCTCAAGCAAGGCCTGGAGGGTACGGCCTACGACCCCACCGACCCCACGTTTTCGATGCGCCGGCTGGCGCGCGTGGAAAGCTACCGCGGCTTCGTGTTCGCCAGCCAGGCGAAGGAAGGCCCGGCACTGACGGACTTCCTGGGCGGCGTGCGCTCGTCCATCGACAATCTGTGCGACCGGTCCCCGGTGGGCGAGGTCGAGGTCGCGGGCGGCATCTTCCGGGTGATGCAGCGCTCGAACTGGAAGGTGTTCTACGAGAACCTGCACGACACCATGCATGCCCGCGTGACGCATGAATCGTCCTATGCCGCGGCCCGCGACGAGGCCAAGGAGATAGGCGAAATGCCGCTCGAGCTGCACATCATGGACGGCAACGGCGAACCCTACGAGTTCTGGGAAAAGCTGGAACTGCGCGCCTACGACAACGGCCACGGCTATATGGAAGGCATCTTCAACCCGGGCGCCGCCGAGCGCGATCCGGTGTCGCGCGCGCACTTCGAGACGCTGACGGGCGCCTATGGCGAAGAACGCGCCCGCGAGATCCTGGGCATGAACCGCCACAACACGGTCATCTACGGCAGCGGCTCGCCCCATACCGTGTTCCAGCAATTCCGCGTGATTCGGCCGATCGCCGTGGACCGCACCTTGATCGAGATCCAGACGTTTCGCTGCAAGGGGGCGCCGGACGGTGTGTTCAAGCGCGCCATGCTGTATGCCAACGTCATCAATTCGCCGTCGTCCAACGTCATGCCGGACGATATCGAACTCTATAACCGCTGCCAGGAAGGCAACGCCACGCGCGGCGGAGAATGGGTCAGCATGCACCGCTACCACGGCAGCGACCGCAGCGACGCAGACGGTCTGGTGTCGGTCAACGGCACCAGCGAATTGCCCATGCGCAATCAGTTCCGCGCCTGGAAGACCTATATGGAAGCCGGCGCGGCGTCGACCGCGCCCGCCACGGGAGAAGGCGCATGTTGCTAGACCTGGATTTCGACGTCGGCACCACGGACCTGTCGCCGGCTGATGTACCGGCGGATGCCTACCACCGCATCGCCCAGTTCCTGTACCGCGAGGCGCGGCTGCTGGACGAACGGCGCTACGACGACTGGCAGTCGCTGTGGACGCCGGACGGCATGTACTGGATGCCGCGGGTGCCGGGCCAGCAAAGCCCGTACGACCACATTTCGCTGTTCTGGGAAGATCGCATGCTGCGCGACGTGCGCATCCGGCGCCTGGAGCATCCCCGCAACTGGTCGCAGCAGCCGCCCACGCGCAGCGTGCGGCTGGTGGGCGGCGTCCAGGTTGAAGGCGTGGATACGGGCGGCAACCTGGTGGTGCACTCCGCCTTCCAGATGACGGAATGGCGCAAGCGCCAGCCACGCCAACTGGCGGGCCGCTACACCCACAAGCTGGCCGCCGAAGGCGACGGCTGGCGCATCCGGATGAAGCGCGTGGATCTCGTCAACTGCGACGACGCGCACGACGTGTTCGAGGTGTTCGTTTGATGACGGCGGACACCGCGGTTCTGGCGTTGCACTATCAGAACGACGTGCTGCATCCCGAGGGCAAGATCCGCGTCGGGCTGGATGCCGACAGTGGGGCGCGTCAGCGCCTGCTGGACGGCGCCGCCGCCTTGCTGGCCGGCGCGCGGGCGCAGTCGTTGCCCATCGTGCACGTGCGCATCGCCTTCCGGCCCGACTACGCCGACCTGCTGCCCAACTGCGCGATCTTTCGCAATGTGGCGACGATCGGCGCGGTGCCCGAAGGGCAGTGGGGCAGCGCCTTCTACGACGGCCTGCAGCCGCTGGCCGGCAGCCCGCGCGAGTTCATCGTCAAGCACACCCGCATCAGCGCGTTTTACGGCACGCCGCTGGAAGAGACCCTGCGTGTGGTCGGCGCGCGCCGGCTGGTGGTGGCCGGCGTTGCCACGCATTCCGTGGTGGAGGGCACCGTGCGCCACGCCGCCGACATCGGCTTTGACGTGATGGTGGCCGAAGACGCCTGCGCCTCGGCCGACGAAGCCGTGCACCAGGCCTCGCTTGCCAGCATGCGATTGATTGCGCAAACCGGCTCGGTGGCCGATGCTGTGCGCTGGGCCGCCGCGCCGCACTGATCAAGGACTAGCCATGGATTTTTCAGGCTTTCCCGGTTTGGCCGGCAAGACCGCCATCGTCACCGGCAGCACGCAAGGCCTGGGGGCCGACATCGCGCGCGGCCTGGCCGCGGCCGGCGTGAACGTGGTGCTGGTCGGGCGCAACGCCCAGGCGGGCCAGGCGCTCGCCCAGGAGCTGGACGGGCGCGCCCTGTTCTGCGAGACCGACATCGGACAAGACAGCCAGATCCAGCATTGCATCGACGCCGCGCTGGCGTGCTTCGGCCGGCTGGACATCCTGGTCAACAATGCGTGCCAGTACGCGGACCGCGGGTTGGCGTCTTCGCGCGAGGAATGGCACAGCACCCTGGACACCAACCTGGTGTCGGCCGCGATCTTCACGCAGTTCGCCGCGCCGCACCTGCCGCGCGGCGGCGTGGTGGTGAACCTGGGCAGCACGGGCGGCAAGTTCGGCGCGGCCGGACGCGCGCTGTATCCGGCGTCCAAGGCGGCGCTGCTGCAGATCACCAAGAATTTCGCGGTGGAACTGGCGCCGGCCGGCGTGCGCGTGCTGGCGGTGTCTCCGGCCTGGACGTGGTCGCCGTCGGTGGAACAGTTGTCGGGCGGTTCGCGGGCAGCGGCCGACGCGGTGGGGGCGCACTTCCATCCGCTGGGCCGCGTGGGTTCGGGCAGCGAGATCGCCGCCGCCGTCTGCTTTGCGTGTTCGGATGCCGCGTCCTGGATGACGGGTGTGGATATCCCGGTGGACGGCGGGTTTTCCATCCTGGGGCCAGACCGCGGCATTTCACCGCGGGTCTGGTTCAAGGAACTGGCGCCCTGATCCGGGCGGGGGCGTGGCTGCCCCATTGCCTTGGCCGGCGCCTTGACTGGCGCGCCGGACTGCCGCGTCAGCGGATGACGATCTCGCCTTCTTCCAGCCCGGCTTTGCCGCCGACCTGGTCTTCCAGGAACTCCTGCATCTTGTTGCCCAACTGGATCTTCGCGCCGCTGCAAAAGCGCCGCGTCGCAGTGATGACGGCGGTGTGCAGCGGCAACAGGTCGCGCACCAACTGCGCTTCTTCCGCGTCCAGCGCCAGCAGTTCGCCGCTGAGCTTGCCGTGGGTGTTGCGGGCGCGTTCCACGACGTCGCCCGGGGCGCGCTGAGGGTTGGCCTTCAGGAACATCAGCAGCTGTTCCAGCTTGGCCTTCTCTTCGTTCATCTTCAGGCGCTTGCGCGTCAGCGCCGACCGCTTGATATCCGCGTGGGGGTCCAGCCCGGCCTGCACCAGGGTGGGAATGCCCGACGGCGAGCCGATGGTGCCCGCGCGCACGGCATTCAAGGCGCGGGTCTGCCCGCCGGTGATGGCGCTTTGCTGCGTGTTCGGCGGGCCGACCAGCACGCTGCCGCCGGCGGCGATGCTGCTTTGCCGGATCTCGCGTTCGACTTCCACATCCTGCCCGGCGCTGATGATCGCGTTTTCAATGAACTTCGCTTTCAGCGCGCCGCCACAGACGATGTGGGCGGTGCGGGCGGTGGCTGCGGCGTCCTGCAGGGCCTCGGCCATGCCGATGATGCCGCCCTTGACGGTCACGCTGCCGCCGGCTTCCACCAGCGCGGCTTCGATGGTGCCGTTGACGACCACGTCGCCCGTCACGCGGACTTCCATGGTGGCGGCGATGTCGCCGCGCACTTGCAGCGACCCTTCAAAGGTGATGTTGCCCGTGGACAGGTTGACGGCGTCGACCTCCACCATCGGATTGACCTGCACGCCCTGGCTGATCAGCTTGGGCGTGCCGGCGATCGTGGCGCGCAGCAGCAGCGGATGTTCCGGGTCGACTTCCACGCCCGAGATGTCCTTGGAGAACGGCGTGTCGGGCATTTCGTCCGGCAGCACGGGTTCGCCCAGCACGTTGGTGCCGTCCACGCCGGGTAGCGGCGGAACGCGCCGCATCAGCGGCGTGCCGGGCGACACTAGCAACAGGCTGCCCAGGTCGCGGTAGTCCACCTGGGCCAGTTCGTCGATCTCCTGGGCGCGCGGCTTCAGGCGGTCCAGCAGGCTTTCAAAGCGGGTCGGCGTGCCGCGGGTGGGCGGCGTGCCCTGGGCGATCATCACGGTGGCGCTGCGGCCTTGCTCGACGGCTTCAGCCATGGCCGCTTCCAGCACGCCATGCACGATGCCGCGGTCAGCCACCGCGTGGCGCAGCATGTCCAGCGTGACCGGCTGGCCGCCTTTGGGCGGGTGCAGGGTCAGCAGCGCGGCCATGCGGGTGGGGTCGAGTTCCAGTTCGAACGAGCCGTCCACCACTTGCCCGATCGGAAACTGCACGGGTTCGGCGGCGCTGCGGCACTGGTCGATGAAGGCCAGCACGGCGTGGTTGTCCAACGCATCGGCGGTCCAGCCTTGCGCCACGACGGCGGCGGTCAGCGCATCCCAGGTGGGCAGGTCAAGGTTGATGTGGGGCGCCGTGTCGACGGCGACGTCCGTGTCGGCGTCCAGTTCCGGGGCGGCGTCACCGCCGGCGCTGCCCGATGCCTCGGTAGCGGGGGCGTCATCGTCGTCCGCCGGCGCCGCGTCCGGGCGTGTAGGCGGCGTATAAATGGCCGTCAGGACGTTGGTATTGGCATCCAGCACCAGCTGGAGCGTGTTTTCTGCGTCCATCTCAGCCTCTCCCGCCTGGCGCTCAATGGCTGCCAGGTTCATTCATTTGGTAAATAAACGAAATATTGCGACATATTCTATCGTACTCGTCCGACATATGCCGTAGTTTCGGCCCTGTTTTACATAGGGAAACCCACCGCCCGCGCGGGACTAGGGCGTAGGACCGAGCGACAAACCGGGATCGTCGCCGCAGCATAGGGGCTCGCCAACCCGTCTTCGGACGCTACCTTCGCCCCGACCATGCGCCGACAACCCTCATCCTTCCTACCAGCCCTGCGCGCCTTTGCGGCGCGGGCCGGGGGCATGGCGGCGGTGGCGGCCCTCGCGGCGGCCGCGCTGACCCTGGCGCCCGCCCGTCCCGCCCAGGCGAGCGAGATCTACCGTTACAAAGACCCGTATGGCGTCTGGCGCGCCATGAAAGTGCCCACGGGCTACGCCAAGTATTACAAGCGAGCACAGGCGCGCACGGTATGGCGCGGCAATGGCATCAAGGCCTGTCTGGACTGTCCGCCGCAGGCGGGCGACGGGGCGCGGCTGGCATCGCTTGCGCCCACTTCCCGCGCCCTGCGCTGGGGCGATGCCAAGCCGTCCACCGCCCACGACGGGCTGATCGCCCGCGCGGCGCAGGATTCCGGCGTGGATGGGGCGTTGCTGACCGCCGTCATTGCGATCGAATCGGGGTTCCGCAGCGATGCGCGCTCGCCCAAGGGGGCGCTGGGCCTGATGCAGCTGATGCCGGCGACGGCGGCGTCGGTATTGTCCGTGGACGATATCGAGCGGGCGCTGGTGGACCCGGCAACGAACGTGCGGGCGGGGTCGCGCCATCTGCGCCGGCTGATCGACCAGTATCCCGGCCGATTGGACCTGGCGCTGGCCGCCTACAACGCTGGGGAAGGAGCGGTGCGCAAGTACGACGCTGTGCCGCCCTACGCGGAAACCCAAGCCTATGTCAGGGATGTGACGGCGCTCTACGAGCGCTACAAGGCGCCCTGAACCGGTACGCGCCAGCCGGGCGCCTTGTAAGGCATCCCAGGCCGGCACGCCCGCCGCTTACATCGCGGCGAAAACCTTTTCGGCGATGTCCAGGGTGGACTTGATCACGGCGTCGTCGTGCGTGGCCGAGACGAAGCCCGCTTCGAATGCGGACGGCGCGAAATGCACGCCGTGGTCCAGCATGGCGTGGAAGAAGCGGTTGAACGCCGCCGTGTCGCACTGCGAGACTTCTGCGAACGAGGTGGGCACCTGGTTGCTGAAATAGATGCCGAACATGCCGCCCACGGAGTCGGCCGAGAAGGCCAGGCCGGCGGCGCGGGCGCGCTCTTGCAGGCCTTGGGCCAGCTTGGCCGTCTGGGCCGACAGCTTGTCGTAGAAGCCGGGCGCGGCGATCAGGCGCAGCGTGGCCAGGCCCGCGGCAACGGCGACGGGGTTGCCCGACAGCGTGCCCGCCTGGTACACGCCGCCCAGCGGGGCGATGTGCTTCATGACTTCGGCGCTGCCGCCGAAGGCGCCCACCGGCATGCCGCCGCCGATCACCTTGGCCAGCGTGGTGATGTCCGGCTTCACGCCGGTCAGGCCCTGCACGCCCTGCGGGCCCACGCGGAAACCGGTCATCACTTCGTCAAAAATCAGCAGCGCGCCATGCTGCGTGCAGACCTCGCGCAGGCCTTCCAGGAAACCCGCCGCCGGCTTGATCAGGTTCATGTTGCCGGCCACCGGCTCCACGATGATGCAGGCGATGTCGGCGCCGTGCTGGGCAAAAGCCTGGCGCACGGCGTCCAGGTTGTTGTATTCCAGGGTCAGCGTGTGCGACACGAATTCCGGCGGCACGCCCGCCGAACTGGGGTTGCCGAAGGTCAAGAGGCCCGAGCCGGCCTTGACCAGCAGGCTGTCCGAATGGCCGTGGTAGCAGCCTTCGAACTTCACGATCTTGGCGCGGCCCGTGGCGCCGCGCGCCAGGCGGATGGCCGTCATGGTGGCTTCGGTGCCCGAGCTGACCAGACGTACCTGCTCCAGCGAGGGTAGGCGCGCAATCAGCACTTCGGCCAGTTCGATCTCGGCTTCGGTCGGGGCGCCGAACGACAGGCCGTTGACGGCGGCTTCCTGCACCGCGCGCACCACTTCAGGGTGCGAGTGGCCCAGGATGGCCGGGCCCCAGGAGCCCACGTAATCGATGTACTGCTTGTCTTCCGCGTCCCACACGTACGGGCCTTGCGCGCGCTTGATGAAGCGCGGCGTGCCGCCCACGGAGCGGAATGCGCGCACAGGCGAGTTGACGCCGCCGGGGATGCTGCGGCAGGCGCGTTCGAAAAGCTGTTCGTTACGGGACATGGCGTTCAAGGCTTGCGGTTGAGGTTGGCGGAAAAGGGCGCGGAGCAGGCCGCTGCGGCGGCCCGGATGCTGGGCGCTTCGAAAAGCCCGGTGATGACGGCGATGGAATCGGCGCCCGCCTGGGCCAGCAGCGGCGCGTTGTCGGCGGTGATGCCGCCGATGGCGACCACCGCGGGCCGGGGCGCGTCGCGCTCTTCGACCAGGCGGCGGGCTTCGGTCAGCACCGACAGCGGCGCGCGCACGGTGTCCGGCTTGACGGTGGAGGCGAACATCGCGCCGAAGGCGATGTAGTCGGCGCCGGCATCCAGCAGTTCGCGGGCACGGACCAGATCGTCGTAGCTGGAGCCGCCCAGGATCAGATCGGGGCCGGCTTCGGCGCGGATGCGCGCCAGGCTTTCGTCTTCGCGGCCCACGTGCGCGCCGTCGGCGCCGACCTCCAGCGCCAGGCGCCAGTCGTCATTGATCAGGAATACCACGCCCAGTTCGCGGCACAGGGGCGCCAGTGCACGCGCCTGTTCGGCGCGCACCGAGTCGGGCACGTTCTTGCGGCGCAGCTGCAGCGAACGCATGCCGCCGTCGGCGGCTTTGCGCACGGCCTGCATCAGGCGTTCGGTATCGTCCCATTCAGGGGTGACGCCATACAGGCCGGCGGGAAAACGCAGCGGTTTCATTGCGGTTGGATCCGGTTGGGAATGCGCCGGCCCATGCCCGGCAGGAAGCTGGCGGCGACCGAGGCGTCGGCATGCGCCAGGCCCTGGCGCACGGCTTCGGGCATTTCCAGCCCGCGGGCCAGCATGGCGGTGATGGCGGTGGCGGCCAGGCCGCCGGCGTCGCCGTTGCGGTCCGGGGGCGTTTGCCACGGCCAGGTGTGGGTCTGGCCGCTGGGGCCCAGCAACACGTTGGCGTAATGGCCGGGCCGCTGCGGGCTGCCCAGCACCAGGACCCATTCGGCGCCGGCCGCCACCAGGGCGTGCATGGGCGTCGGTGCGTCCCCGATATCGATGTCGCCGTCGGCGTGCCACTGCGCCAGGCGCAGGTGCTCGATGACCAGCAGGTCGGTCTGCGGCAACACCAGTTCCAGCGTGGCAGCCAACAGATCGTCGGCATCGTCCTCGTCCGCGGCGTCCGCCGGCAAGGGGGCGCGCTGGCCCAGGTGCAGCACCAGCGGCACCTGGCTGTAGTCGGCGGCGACCTGGGCGGCAACGCTTGCCGTTTCAGCGGTGTATAGTCCGCCCACCTTGATGGCCTGCACGGACATGTCTTCCAGCAGGCAGCGGGCCTGGTCGTCCAGCAGGTCGGGCGAAACAGGATGGATTTCTTCGATGCCGGCAGTGTCCTGCACGGTCAGCGCGGTCACGGCCGCCAGGCCATGACAGCCCAGGCGGGCGCAGGTGACGGCATCCGCGGGCAAGCCGTCGGATCCCGAGGGATCGAGCGGGCCGAAGACCAAAACGAGAGGGGGAGTAACGGGGGCCACGTGGACAGCGCTTGAGTGAGGGTACCCGGACTCATTTTGAGGTGAATCAGGGGAACCCCTATTGGGTTTCGGTAAGATTGTCCCCATTCTAATGGAAGCCCCCCACCTTTGCCCCGCCACGGGGACCACGGTCGGGAATTGATGTAAGAGAGAACTATGCGTACTTGGATGTGTCTGATTTGTGGCTGGGTCTATGACGAAGAGGCCGGCCTGCCCGACGAAGGTATTGCTCCCGGCACCCGCTGGGAAGATGTGCCGCCGAACTGGGTCTGTCCTGAATGCGGCGCCCGCAAAGAGGACTTTGAATTGATGGAAATCTGAACTCGATCCGCTGACCTATTCCGCCAGGGCTCGTAAGATGGGGCAAGCCCCCATCCCTCGTAACCGCAGGACGGTCTGCCGCCAGGCAAGCAGGGCCGCGCATGACGCGCGCCCCGTCCACGGTTCTTTCAGACTACCCATGAAGGGGTTGCCATGACGGAAAAACACCACGAAGCCGCCTCGACGCAGGCGGCCAACTTTGCCAACCAGTTCCTGATCGCCATGCCGGGCATGGTCGAAGGCAGCCTGGCCGGTTCTGTCATCTACGTATGCGAACACACCGAGCGCGGCGCGCTGGGCCTGGTCATCAACCGGCCCACCGACCTGACGCTGGGCACCCTGTTCGAGCGCATTGAACTGACGCTTGAGATCGGCCCGGTCAAGGACACGCTGGTTTTCTTTGGCGGCCCGGTGCAGACCGACCGCGGCTTTGTGCTGCACGCGCCTGCGGGCGACTACAGCTCCAGCATCAAGATGGGCGCGATGGCGCTGACGACCTCGCGCGACGTGCTGCAGGCCGTGGCCGACGGCAACGGGCCCGCCCGGATGCTGGTCACGCTGGGGTATGCCGGCTGGGGCGCAGGCCAGCTGGAAAGCGAAATGGGCCAGAACGCCTGGCTTAGCGTCGGCGCCGACGACCACATCATTTTCGACGTGCCTCCGGAAGACCGTTACCCTGCCGCCTTGAAGCTGCTCGGCATCGATCCGGTCATGCTGGCGGGCGACGCGGGCCATGCCTGAAGAGACGCTGCTTGCCTTTGACTTCGGCGAAAAGAAGATCGGCATTGCTATCGGCAACACGCTGACGCGCCAGGCGCGTCCGCTGGAAATCATCTTCAGCGAAATCCGCGACGCGCGTTTCAACCGCATCGCGGCGCTGCTGCAGGAATGGCAGCCACATCGCGTGGTCGTGGGGCTGGCGCTGGATGCCGATGGCGGCGAACAGCCCGCCACCGCGCGTTGCCGGCGCTTTGCCAACCAGCTGCATGGCCGCTTCGGCGTGGCCGTTGAACTGGTGGACGAACGTGGCTCCAGCATGGAGGCCCAGCGCCTGCTGGGCACGCATGCGGCCGATGACGCGATGGCCGCGGCTGTTATCCTGCAACGAT
This sequence comes from Achromobacter marplatensis, assembly GCF_002209535.1. Classification (GTDB taxonomy): domain Bacteria; phylum Pseudomonadota; class Gammaproteobacteria; order Burkholderiales; family Burkholderiaceae_B; genus Achromobacter; species Achromobacter marplatensis. Next base: position 22,598 of record NZ_NJIG01000010.1, read on the forward strand.
ACTTGGACACCCTGCCTGCGTCCTGAAGCACGCGGCCCGGCCTGCCTATGCTCAATCCGCAACTTGATCGCCGCGGCGAACTCATTCATCTGCTGACAACGGAAGGGTTGCCGCGACGCCACGTCGAGCGCCTGCTCGAGGCGGCCCGCACGTGGGCCGCGGGCGAGGCGCCGATCGCCACGCCGCAGCCCGTATTCCTTTCCCTGCCCGACGACCCAGCCTGCCGCGACGCCTACGCCGACGCGGCCACGCTGCTGTCCCTGCTGCCTGTCGTCCTGGATAAGCAAGACGCCGGCGCCGAGCCGGGCGATGCGCTGGCCCAGACCGTATCAGGCCTGGCGCCGGGCATCCTGGTGCTGCGCCATGCGGCCAGCGGCGCGGCGCATTGCGCGGCCGCCCAGGCGGCGCCGGGGCTGCATGTCGTCAATGCCGGCGACGGCCAGCATGCGGACCCGCTGCCGGCCCTGGCATTGCTCCAGGCGATGCAGGACATCAAGCAAGACCTGACGAACCTGGCCGTGACGCTGGTGGGCGACGTTCGCCATTCGCCGGTGGCGCGTTCGGTCATCCACGCGATGACGACGCTGGGCGTGCCCGAAGTGCGCGCCGTCGCGCCGCGCACGCTCTTGCCGGACAGCCTGCCGCAATTGGGCGTGCGCGCCTGCGCCAGCCTGCACGAAGGCCTGCAGGGTGCCGACGTGGTCATCGTGCTGCCCCTGGGCGTTGAACGGATCAGCGGCGCGCTGCTGCCGTCGGCCCGGGAATACGCCCAGGCCTATGGCGTGACGCCCGCCACGCTGGCGGCCGCCAGGCCCGATGTGCTGCTGCTGCCCGCCGGCGCGTTGACGCCCGGCGTGGAAGTGGATGGCGACGTGGCCGCCAGCCTGCCGCCCATCGAAGCCCGATTGGCCGGCTTGCTGCAACATTTGCGCCTGGCCGCCTTGGGCGTGCTGGCCGGAGACGCGCCATGAGGCTGCACATCGCCAACGGCCGCCTGATCGATCCCGCCAACGGCGTGGACGGGCGGCACGATATTTACACGGCCGACGGCCACGTGGTGGCCGTGGGGGCGGCGCCGGACGGCTTCCAGGCCGACCGCGTGCTGGATGCCGACGGGCTGGCCGTGCTGCCGGGCCTGGTCGATTTGTCGGCCCGGGTCTTGCAGCCCGCAGGGGCGGGCAGTATGGCCACGGGTTCCGCGTTTGCGCCCGCCGAGTTGCGCGCGGCGCTTGCCGGTGGCGTGACCCGCCTGGTGTTGCCGCCGGATGCCGATGCCGCGCTGGACGAGCCGGGCAAGGTCGACGCGCTGATGCGTCAGGCCGACGCCGGCACGGTCCGTGTTCACCCTCTGGGCGCGATGACGGTGGGTCTTGCCGGCGAGACGCTGGCGGAAATGGGCCTGCTCTCCCAGGCGGGCTGCATCGCCTTTGCCCAGGGCGAGCACGGCATTGCCGATACGCGGGTGCTGTGGGGCGCCATGCGCTACGCCAGTGGCATGGACCGCACGTTGTGGCTGCGTCCGCAGGATCCCTGGCTGGCGCGCGGCACGGTCGCGGCCAGCGGCGCCTACGCCGAGCGCCTGGGGCTGGAAGGCCTGCCGCCGCAAGCGGAAACGGTGGCGCTGCAAACGATCTTCGAACTTCAGCGCGCTACCGGCGCCCGCGTGCACCTGACCCGGCTGTCCACGGCGGCGGGGCTGGAACTGCTGCGCGCGGCCAAGCGCGAAGGGCTGCCCGTCACCGCTGACGTGTCGGCCCACAACCTGCACCTGACCGACGTCGACATCGGCTTTTTCGATACGAATTTCCATCTGTCGCCGCCGCTGCGCGGCCAACGCGACCGCGATGCCATCCACACGGCGCTGGCCGAGGGGCTGGTCGACGCCTTGTGTTCGGATCACACGCCGGTCGACAGCCAAGCCAAGGCGGTGCCGTTCCCGGCCTCCGCGCCGGGCGCGACGGCGCTGGAACTGCTGCTGTCGCTGACGCTGAAGTGGGTGCGCGACCGTCGCTGCCCGCTGATCGACGCGCTGGCCCGCGTGACATCGGGCCCGGGCGCCGTGCTCGGCCGCATGACGCCGGACGCCGCGCGGGCGGGCCAATTGGGCGTGGGCGCGCCGGCGGACCTGTGCCTGGCCGACCTGGACGCCGAATGGCTGGTGATGCCGGCAGCGCTGCAAAGCCGCAGCGCCCACACCCCGTTCGCGGGTATGATGCTGCCCGGTCGGGTACGCGCCACCGTGGTCGGTGGCCGGCTGGCCTGGGAGACTTCAGTTTGAAGCTGCTGCGCTTTGTCCTACGGCTGGCACTGGTGCTGCCCTTGATTGTTTTCGGCCTGTTTTGCGTGGGAGCGGTCTACCCGTTTCTTCGACCCCAATCCCGAGCCTGGTTGAACCGCACCTGGTCGCGGGCATTGATGGCGGCCTGTGGGCTGCGGGTCGTCTTCAAAGGCGAACCGCGCATGACGGGGCCCGTGCTGCTGGTGGCGAACCATGTTTCCTGGATCGACATCTTCGTCCTGAATTCCGCGCGCGCGACGTCTTTCGTGGCCAAGAGCGAAATCCGCAGCTGGCCGGTGATCGGCTGGCTGGTGGCGGGCGCAGGCACGCTGTTCATCGAACGCGGCCAACGCCACGCAGTGCATGCCATGGGGGAGTCGATGCAGGCCCGCTTCAAGCAGGGCGATGCGGTGGGACTGTTCCCCGAAGGCACGACGACCGAAGGCTTCGACCTGCTTCCTTTCCACGCCAGCCTGTTCGAACCGGCGCGTTCGGCGGCGGTGGAAATCCAACCCGTCGCGTTGCGGTTTTTGCGTGACGGCAAACGGGACGGCTTCGCCGCGTTCGTCGGCGAAGAAAGCCTGGTGGCGAATCTGTGGCGGGTCATGGGGACGACGGGACTGTCAGTCGAGGTGGTGTTTTTGCCTGCGCTGGCGGCAAGACAGCCTGATGGGAGTTTGCCTACTCGGCTGGAGTTGTCGCATCAGGCGCGGGATGCGATTCTTGGGGTGCTTGCTTAGGTTTTTTTTGGCGGTTTGTTGTGCTTCGTAGGTCGCCCGTCGGCGGTGTCGGCATGACGGCGCGCGCCCACGATTGCGGTCCGGAGCGTTCGCTCCGGACTGCCCCTTCCTCATCCTCGTCCGCCTTCGGCTCCCTTCGGATTCCCTCGGGCGCATCAAGGTTGCGCGCCGTCATGCCGACACCGCCGACGAGCTGCCGCCGTCTGGGCCTGGGGCGCTGCTAGATCCTCGATTAATGACGAGTGCTGCGTTGCCCGCCGAATTGCAGCCGCGCGGGCGGCTGCAATTGGCATACGTGGTGTGAGGCGTCGGGGCTGTGGCCGCTTGCGCGCTTGCCAGGAATTGTTTGCTAATGACCTCGCAGTCACTGGGTGGGGTGGAGCGACGGGTGGCGCGCGGCAGGTAGCCGCTTGCTGTTTGAGACCTGTGCGCGCGCCACCCGTCTAATGGGGAGACTGTCGTGTGGTGAGGCACGGTCTTTGTCATGTATTGGGCGCTTGCGCATGCGCGCAAACCCATCTGTTGGCGTGCATCGATGATGGGTTCCGTGCGGCAGACACCCGTGTGCTTGTGTCGACCGGAACGCACTCCACCCATCCTACGAAGGTGAACGACGCCGCCACCCACATCAATCGCCTACGTAGGATGGGTGGAGCGCGGCAAATCCGTCATAAAAACGGGAACGTCCATCGCGCGCAACCCATCATGGTCACTCAACGGCGATAGGGTCTACATGCGACACGCAACCAGCATCCTCACGACGCAAGACGATGCGTAAGCTCCCAAAGGCCGCCCGCGCGGCCGGCCGGGAGCGGGCCCCGCAAGATCCTCCACCAATCAAAACTGTTGGCGAGAACCCTAAGCACACCGCTCTACCCAGCTGACGTGAAATTGCCGCTGGCAGAGCCCTTCGTGGCGGTCCCCCGGGGTGTGCGGGGAGTCGATAAGCCCGAGGGAATCTGAAGGCAGTTGCCGTAGGCAACAACGAAGATGACGAAGGGGGGGGCCGCCGAGGCACGTCCGGAGCGAAGGCTCCGGACCGCAATCGTTGACCCGCACACCCCGGGGGACCGCTGCGAAGGGCGTCTCAAGAACCCCCCACCCGTCAATCACGCAAACACCCCTCCTACTGCCACCCCCCAGAAAACTCACAACAACTCTCCGCCAGTTCCGCCACGCTTTCACAAAACGCCACGTCCGCGTCTCGCCGGAACATCGCGCTGTACATCGATTGCGGCGGCGCCGTGCTGGTTCTTGCAATCACCAGCTGCCGCTTGCTCACCATATCCGCGAAGTAATCCCTTGGCAGGCAACTCACTCCGAAACCGGCCGCGGTCAGGCCTGCCATTGCGATCAGGCTGTTGATCGTGAAGATGTTGCTGGCCGGCGTGTGCGGGCGCAGCCAGCCGTCGTAGATCATGTTCAAGCCGGACTCGCGGCTTTGGCGCAGCAAGGGCAGGCGCGCGATGTCGGCGGGCGTGTAGATGCGGCTGGCGTCGATCATGTCGGGGCTGCCCATCCAGGCGAACTCCAGGCGTTGCAGCGCCACCACCTGCAAGTTCGGTTCGGCGAATTCGCCGTGCAGGAACGCCATGTCCAGCTGGCCGGCCTGCAGGCGCTTGAGCAGGTCGGCGCCCAGGTCGATGTGCGGCTCCAGCGTGATGCGCGGATAGTGGGCGCGCAGCAGGCGGATGAGGGCGGGCAGCCAGGTCATTGCCGTGATCTCGGTAATGCCGAAACGGAACGTGCCGGTCAGCGTGTGCTGGCCTTTCAGGCGGACCAGCAGGCGGTCGCGGTGGCCCAGCATCTCTTCGGCCAGTGCATAGACTTCGTGGCCACGCGCGGTCAGTTCGGCGCGGTGGCCGGAGCGGTCGAAGAGGGCCACGTCGAAGTCCGCCTCCAGCTCCTGGATGCGCTTGGTGATGGCCGATTGCGTGGTGTGCAGCTTCTGTGCGGACGCCGAAAACGTGCCCAGCCGGACGGTCCAGTACAGGGCCTCGATTTGTTTGAAAGTCAGCATGCGGCGGGTCCGCCCAAGGTCAGGTTCATTCCGAAATTTCGCTAAGGGCTAACCCTTATATTCCTAAAAGCGATGAGGTTCGTGGAAATTTAATCCCTTTTTCCCAAACCGAAAAGCTCGCACCATGCGATCTGATTCATCTCCCGCCTGGCCGGGGCCTGGACAGGGTTCCGGGCTTGCGGCGGCTTTCGACTCAGGAATTTGCAGATCGTCATGGCCACTATCCTTACCGGCGCACGCCAATTGCCGGCTTCCCCCGTTGCTCCCGCCGCCATCCTTGAAGCGCTGGCTGGTATCGTCACGCCCCACCTCAGCGACAACCTCGCGCGCCGCGAAGGTATCTCTGGCCTGCGCCGCTACAACGGACGCGGCAAGCTGGTGGGCACCGCGCTGACGGTGAAGACCCGTCCGGGCGACAACCTGATGATCTACAAGGCGATGATGCAGATCCAGCCCGGCCACGTGCTGGTGGTGGATGCGGGCGGCGACCTGTCCAACGCCGTGCTGGGCGAGATCATGAAGCGCTACCTGCAGATCCACGGCTGCGCCGGCGTCGTCGTTGATGGCGCCATCCGTGACGTGGCCGCGTTCGAAGCCGACAGCTTTCCCTGCTATGCGCGTGGCCATATCCACCGCGGTCCCTACAAGGACGGCCCGGGCGAAGTCAACGTGCCCGTGTCCATCGGCGGCCAGGTCATCCAGCCTGGCGACATCCTGGTGGGCGACGAAGACGGCCTGGTCAGCTTTCCCGCCAGCGACGCGGAAAGCCTGATCGCCGCGGCGCACGCGCATGCCGCCAAGGAAGAACGCATCATGGCCGAGATCGCGGGAGGCGACCGGACGCAAAGCTGGATGCAGGCCGCGTTTGCCGCCAAGGGGCTGGCATGAGCGCCGTAGTCCCCGAATTCCTGGCCGACCGCGCCCGGGCCATCAAGCCGTCGCCCAGCATGGCGGCCAAGACGCGCGTTGACCAGTTGCGCGCCCAGGGCCGCGACATCATCGACTTCACGGTGGGCGAACCCGACCTGCCCACGCCCGCCCACATCGTGCAGGCCGGCATCGACACGCTCAACAGCGGCGACATCCGCTACACGGCCTCCGCCGGCGCCAAGCCGCTGCTGGAAGCCGTGCGCGCCAAGTTCCAGCGCGAAAACGGCCTGGACTACGGGTTGGACGAACTGATCGTTGGCGTGGGCGCCAAGCAGTTGATTTTCACCGCGCTGGCCGCCACCGTGCAGGCCGGCGACGAAGTCATCATCCCCGCGCCGTACTGGGTGTCGTACCCGGACATGGTGCTGGTCAACGACGGCACGCCCGTCGTGGTGGCTTGCCCGGAGGCCGACGGCTTCAAGCTCACGCCGCAGGCGCTGGAAGCGGCCATCACGCCGCGCACGAAGTGGGTGCTGCTGAATACGCCCAGCAATCCCACCGGCGCGATGTACGGCGCAGACGAACTGCGCGCGCTGGGCGAGGTGCTGGCGCGCCATCCGCATGTCTGGCTGATGACCGACGAGATCTACGAGCATCTGGCTTACGGCCAGGCGCGCCACGCATCGCCCGCCGCCGTGGTGCCGGCGCTGGCCGCCCGCACGCTCACGATCAATGGCGTGTCCAAGGCCTATGCGATGACGGGCTGGCGCCTGGGCTATGCCGGCGGTCCCAAGCCGCTGATCAAGGCCATGGCGACGCTGATCTCGCAAAGCACCAGCTGCGTCAGCGCCATCAGCCAGTCGGCCGCGCGCGTGGCGCTGACCGCCGACCAGCGTTGCGTGAGCGATGCCGCGGCCATTTTCCATCAGCGCCGCGACCGCATCGTCTCGTTGCTGAACGCCGTGCCGGGCATCCGTTGCCCGCAACCGCAGGGCGCGTTCTATGTCTATCCGTCGGTCGACGGCCTGCTGGGTAAGCGCACGCCGGCCGGCCGCTTGCTGGCCAATGACCTGGACGTGGTGATGTTCCTGCTGGACGAGGCGGGCGTCGCGGTGCTGGACGGCGCGGCCTATGGCCTGTCGCCCTATTTGCGGCTGAGCTTCGCCACGTCCATGGAAAACATCGAAGAAGGCTGCCGCCGCATCCATGAGGCGTGCGCGGCCTTGCGTTGACGCGCAGGTTTTGCGGGCAGCACCCATACCTATACTCCAAGGGGAAATACCATGAAGACCACCATCGCCACTTTCGTTGCCGCCGTCGGCCTTGCCGCCACGCTGGCGCCCGCCGCGCATGCGGACACCGTGCAGGACATCAAGGCCCGTGGCAAATTCATCTGCGGCACCATGGGCACGGCCGAGCCCTTCAGCTTCCAGGACCCCAAGACCCGCGCCGTCGTGGGCTATGAGGTCGACATGTGCCAGGCCATTGCCGACAGCCTGGGCGTGCCGCTGGAATTGAAGCTGATCGCGGTCGAAGCCCGCATCCCTGAACTGATCGCCGGCCGCGTCGACGTGGTGGCGGCCAACCTGGGCTGGAGCCCGGAGCGCGCGCAGCAGATCGATTACTCACACCAGCACTTCGTGAGCCTGCAGAAGATCCTGGCGCGCGATTCGGAAAAGGACTTGAAGGCGCCCGCTGATCTTGCCGGCAAGCGCGTCAGCGCCGTGCGCGGCTCGTCGTCGGAGCAGGGCGCGCGCAAGAACATCCCCAATGTCGAGCCCGTGACCTTCAAGGATCCCAGCGGCGCGTTCCTGGCATTGCAACAGGGCAAGGTCAGCGGCTTCGTGGGGTCTGAGCTGATGCTGGTGAAGCTCAAGCAACAGGCGTCGGCAAGCGCGGTGCCGGTCAAGATCCTGGAGCCGGCGCTGTTCGTCGAGCCTTGGGGCATGGGCGTGCGCAAGGGCGACACCGCCATGCTGGCCCAGGTGAACAAGGTGCTGGACGGCATGGAGGCATCGGGTGAGGCCACCAAGACGTTCGACAAGTGGTTCGGCGCGGGCACGCAGTTCAACATGAAGCGCGATTTCCGCATCGAAGCCATCAAGGGTTGACGCGCCGCGCGCGCTGGAGCCTGTCTCGATGCATTACGTTTTCGACTTCAGCGCCATTTTCCAGGGCGAGTATCCGTCATGGCTGCTCAGGGGGTTCATCACCACCCTGGCGCTGGCCGGACTGGCCTGGATTCTGGCGTTCTTCGTGGGCAGCCTGCTGGCGGTGATCCGCCTGACGGGCTCGCCCGTAGCCAACGCGGTGATCGCGGTGTACGTCGCGTTCCACCGCAACGTGCCCATGCTGGTGCACATCCTCTTCTGGTACTTCGGCGTGCCGGCGCTGCTGCCGCAATTCGCGACCGACTGGCTCAACAGCCACGGCAGTGAATTCATCATGTCGTGCATCGCGATCTCGCTGGTGATGTCGGCCTATATCTGCGAAGACCTGCGCAGTGCCGTGCGGGGCATCCCGCCGGGGCAGGTCGAGGCGTCGCGGGCGCTGGGCCTGAGCTTTCTGCAGACCATGCGCAAGGTCATCTTGCCGCAGGCCTTCCGCATCGCGATTCCGCCGTTGCTGAACCAGACCCTGCTGCTGTTGAAGAACACCAGCCTGGCGATGGCGATCGGCGTGACGGAACTGACTGCCGCGGGGCGCGAGGTCGAGAACTACACGTTCCGCACCTTCGAGGCCTATGCCGTGGTGACGGTCATCTATCTGGTGCTGTCGTTCATCATCATGGGGGGCGGGGCGCTCTTGCAACGACGTTACCGTCCGCTGGGGGCGCGCTGACATGTGGGACATACTGAAAGACAACTGGCTGCTGCTGCTGATCGGGCAGTACCCGCACGGGCCGGTGGGCGGCCTGGTCGCCACCTTGGGCCTGGCCGCGATCAGCCTGGCCCTGGCGCTGCCCTGCGGCGTGCTGCTGGCGCTGGGCCGCATCAGCCCCTACCGCATCTTCTACTGGCCGTCCTCGGCGGTGGTCTACCTGGTGCGCGGCCTGCCGCTTCTGATGTTCATCTTCTGGGCGTATTTCTTCGTGCCGCTCATCATCGGCCGCCCCGTCGCGGGCACCACGACGATGGTGGTGGCGCTGGTCTGCTACGAGAGCGCGTACCTGGCCGAGATCATCCGCGCCGGCATCCAGGCGCTGCCCCCCGGCCAGCAGGAGGCCAGCCGCGCGCTGGGCCTGTCGTACCTGCAGACGATGCGGCGCGTGATCCTGCCGCAGGCGCTCTACAACATGCTGCCCAGCATGCTGAGCCAGTTCGTGTCGACGGTGAAGGAGACGTCGCTGGCCTATGTGATCAGCGTGCAGGAACTGACTTATGCCGCGAACCAGATCAACAGCGTGCTGCTGACCAAGCCGTTCGAAGTGTTCGGCTTGCTGGCGATGACCTATTTCATCCTGAATTTTGGCCTGAGTTCATTGGTGCACCTGACCGAACGACGTATCGGCAGACGGCGCGCCGGGCTCACGGCCACCCCTAAAGTGGTGCCGACATGATCCGATTTTCCCAAGTGCAGAAGTGGTACGGCGAATACCAGGCGCTGGCCGATGTGACCGAGCAAGTGACGCAAGGCGAGGTCGTGGTGGTGTGCGGCCCGTCCGGTTCCGGCAAGTCCACCCTGATCCGCACCGTCAACCGCCTGGAGCCCATCCAGAAGGGCGTGATCGAGGTCAACGGCCAGGACATCTACGGCCCCAAGGTCCACCTGGACCAGTTGCGCAGCCACATCGGTTTCGTGTTCCAGCAGTTCAACCTGTTCCCGCATCTGTCGGTGCTGGAAAACCTGATGCTGGCCCCGCTGCAACTCAAACGCGCCCGCCGCCCCGAAGCCCGCGACCGCGCGATGCAGCTGCTGGAGCGCGTCGGCCTGGCGCACAAGGCCGACGCCTATCCGACCCAGCTGTCAGGCGGCCAGCAGCAACGCGTGGCCATCGCGCGCGCCTTGGCGATGAACCCGCCGGTGATGCTGTTCGACGAGCCGACCAGTGCGCTCGACCCGGAAATGGTGGGGGAAGTGCTTCAGGTGATGAAGGGCTTGGCAAAGGACGGCATGACGATGGTGTGCGTGACGCACGAAATGGGATTCGCGCGAGAAGTCGCGGATCGGGTGTGGTTCATGGATGCCGGGAGGATTGTGGAGACGGGGACGCCGGAGGGGTTCTTCAGTCGACCGGGGACGGCGCGGGCGCAGAAGTTCTTGGCCGAGATTCGGCATTAAGGGTGGTTTTTTTGCGGGCGGTTGGGGCTTCTTAAGACGCCCGTCGCGTGGGGGGCCTGGGGTGCGCGGGGCAACGATTGCGGTCCGGAGCCTTCGCTCCGGACTCCCCCTTCGTCATCTTCGTCACGGCCTTCGGCCGTTCCTTCAGATTCCCTCGGGCTTATCGACGCCCCGCGCACCCCAGGCCACCCCCGCGCCGGGCTCTGGTGGCTGAATCCTGACGGTCGCCGGGGAGAGTTGAGTTTTTTAGGTTCTGCTCTCCGGAGGTGAGGGAGAGGAAGATCTTGCGTTGCCCGCTCCCGGCCGGCCGCGCGGGCGGCCTTTGGGAGCTTACGCGTTGTCTTGCGTCGTGAGGATGCGGGTTGCATCTCGCGTGTGACCTATCGCCGTTGTAATGACCCATGATGGGTTGCGCGCGATGGACGTTCCCGTTCTTATGGCGGATTTGCCGCGCTCCACCCATCCTACGCAGGCGATTGATGTTGGTAGCGGCGTCGTTCACCGTCGTAGGATGGGTGGAGTGCGTTCCGGTCGGCCTAAGCACACGGACGTGTATCGCACGTAACCCATCATCGATGCATGCCACCACGATGGGTTACGCGCGATCAAGTTTCCCTTCCTAATGCCGGATTTACCGCGCTCCACCCATCCTACGGACATGAGATGACGAATAACCATCAACTCGTCAAATGAGAGACAGTGCCGCGCGCCACCCGTCGCTCCACCTCTCCCCGAGTGAATACGGCGCCCCTAGACAACAACTCCCTGCAAGCGCGCAAGCGACCACAGCCCCGACGCCCCACATCACGTATGCCGATTGCAGCCGCCCGCGCGGCTGCAACTCGGCGGGCAACGCAGCACTCGTCACTAATCGAGGATCTAGCAGCGCTCCAGGCCCAGACGGCGGCAGCTCGTCGGCGGTGTCGGCATGACGGCGCGCAACCTTGATGCGCCCGAGGGAATCTGAAGGCAGCGGCCGCAGGCCGCAACGAAGATGACGAAGGGGCAGTCCGGAGCGAACGCTCCGGACCGCAATCGTGGGCGCGCGCCGTCATGCCGACATCGCCGATGGGCGACCTACGAAGCGCCAAGACTCGCCAAAAAAACGAGCCACTAAATCAGCAGCTTCCCAATCACTCAGACAACGGATTCTGAAACTGCGAACACTTCACCTGCACCAGTTTCCGATCCTGCAACCGCAAAGCCGTCAACGCTCCCCCCCACACGCACCCGGTGTCCAGGCATATCACGTCCGGCCGCTGCAATAACCCCAGCGTCGACCAGTGCCCGAAAACCGTCGTGATGTCCCGGGTGGCCCGGTTCGGGACGTCGAACCATGGCACCAGGCCCGGTGGCCAGGCGCCCGGGGCGACCTTGGTTGCGAACTCCATGTGTCCGTTCGGCGTGCACAGGCGGATCCGCGTCAGCGCGTTGATGATCACCCGCATCCGCTTGCCGCCCTTGTGGTCTTCTTTCCACGTGGCCGGCTCATTGCCGTACATCTTTTGCAGCGCCTTCTGCCAGTTCGGGCCGCGCAGGGCATCCTGGACTTCGCCGGCCAGGGACAGCGTCTTGGCGACATCCCATTTTGCCAACGTGCCGGCGTGCACCAGCAGGTGGCCTTGTTCGAAATGGGCCAGCGGGCGCAAGCGCAGCCAGTTGATCAGGTCGGCCGCGTCCGGCGCGCGAAGAATCTCTTCGAGCGTGTCCGATTTCGACGGCTTGCGCACCCCGGCCGCGGCGGCCAGCAGGTGCAGGTCATGGTTACCCAGCACCGACGTCGCGCGGTCGCCCAGGTCGATGATGCGACGCAGGGTCTCCAGCGACTGCGGGCCGCGGTTGACCAGGTCCCCGGCGAACCAGAAGCGCGACTGCGGGTCGCCGACCAGATCGGGGTGGGACAGCAAGCGGTCCAGCGGCGAGCAGCACCCCTGCACGTCGCCGATCATCCAGATACTGCCGTTCATGCGGGACTTTTGCTCCAAGGCCAGCGTTGTTGGACGAACCGGGTAAAGGTGTGGCGGTATTCCATGTAGGTCATCGCGCCCAGCGCCAGGGCCATGGCGCCCAGGTTCGGACCCAGGGCGGTCAGCCAGGGCGGCCACTTGCCCAGCATGCCCACGTTCAGGGCCAGCTGGTTTAGCATGAAGAAGCCCACACCCAGCAGGATGCCGATGAAGACCTTGGCGCCCACGCCACCGCGGCGCGTCTGCATCAGGCCGATCGGGGCCGCAATCGTGATCATCACCAGCAAGGTGAACGGATACGCCAGTTTGCGCCACAGGGCGACGACCTGTCGACCATATTGCAGCTGGTTGTCGCGCAAATACTCCACATAGTCCAGCAACGTGACGATGGACATGCGTTCAGGGGTCAGGACGCGGGCCAGCAGGCGCTCGGCGCTGAGCGTGGTGTCCACCGTGCGCTCGGGCACCTTCACCACGGCCGCGGGCGGGTTCTTCGGCGGGCGGGCATTGGCCAGCGCTTCGGAGGCCTCGTCGTCCAGCCGCGTCTCGGCCACGTCCTTGAGGACCAGGTCGCCATGGGCGAACAGGCCGGTGGGCGCGGTGGACAGGACGGACAGCGTCAGGTCTTTCTTGAATTCGTACAGGGTGATGTTGGCCACCTGGCCGTCGCCCTTGAGTTCGCCGATATTGATGATGCGGGTGCCGCCGTTGGCGGTGGGTTCCTTGAACCAGTAACCGCTCTTCAAGCGGTCGCCGCCGGCCTTGCCGCGAAACAGCAGGTTGGCTTCGCCGCTTTTGATCTCGGCCCAGGGGGTGACGTATTCGGACAGCAGGGCCGCGCCGATCATCAGGGGGATGGTGACGATCCACAGCATGCGCAGCAGGCGCATGCCGCTGACGCCCGAGACCCGCAGGATGACGAGTTCGTTACGCTGCGCCAGACCCGCCAGCGCAAGGATCGCGCCGATCAGCAGCCCGATGGGCAGGAGGTCGTACAAGCGGGTGGGAATGGCCAGCGCCTGCATGTAGAGCAGGGCCATCATGGAGAACTTGTCGCCCACGTTGTCCAGGTCGTCCACCAGCGCGAAGAACGTGAAAAGACCCAGCAGGGCCATAAGGACCACTGCACAAGAGCGATAGATCTCGCGGGCCAGGTAGCGACGTGCGGTACGCATGAAAAGGAAAGGGAGCGCGTAAACGTGAAAGCTTAACAAATCCCGCCGCTAAGGGTGGGGAAGGCCTGACGGAATGGCGTGGATTTGGGTATCAGGGGATGTCAACCATCTGCATCCGGCGGGTCAGCACGCCGACGCGGGAGTTCAGGTAGTTGGAATTGCGGCGGCTGTCATAGAAGCGGGGGTTGGGCAGCATGGCGGCAAGCCGGGCAGCCTGGCTTGCGCCCAGGTTGGCGGCCGTGGTGTTGAAGTAGTGCTTGGAGGCCGCCTGCGCCCCGAACACGCCCACGCCCCATTCGGCCACGTTCAGATACAGCTCCAGGATCCGTTCCTTGGTCATGACGTGTTCGATCATATAGGTCAGGACCAGTTCCTGGCCCTTGCGGATATAGCTGCGCGAACTGGACAGGAACAGGTTCTTGGCCAACTGCTGGGTGATGGTGGAGCCGCCCCGCATCTTGCTGCGGCCGGCTTCTTCCTGGCGCTGGTTGTACTCCCAGGCCTTGCGGATGGCGTCCCATTCGATGCCGTCGTGGACGGTGAAGTTGGAGTCTTCCGAGGCGACGACCGCGCGCTTGAGGTTGCGGTTGATCTTGTCGTAGGGTACCCATTCGTACTGCAGCTTGAAATCGGGGTTGCCCTCGCGCAGGCGGGACAGCTCTTCGCGCATGATCGCGCTGCTGCCGGGGTCGCGGTAGTTGTACCAGACCACTTGGGCGAAGAGCCAGAATTGGTACAGCAGGACCAGGCACACCAGCGCCATCAGGACGCCGGTGGTGATCCGGAACCACGATCGGCCCTTGCGCGCCGCCATGCTGCTTAGCGTCCCGCCATGAGCGCCTCGCGCAGCGCCGCCAGCACGGGCGCCGGGTCGGGGCGCACGCCGTGCCAGATGTAGAAGCTCTCGGCGGCCTGGCCCACCAGCATGCCCAGGCCGTCGGCCGTCAGCGCGGCGCCGTCGGCCTGCGCCTGTTGCATGAACGCGGTGGGCTGGGCGCCGTACATCATGTCGTAGCCGGCCGCGCCGTCGGCGTACAGGCCGGCGGGCAGGTCGGGGGCGGCATCCTGCAGGCCGCTGGCCGTGGCGTTGATCACCAGGTTCCAGCCGCCTGCGAGCGTGGCGTCGGCCAGCCCACCGGCCGTGACCCGGGTCTGCGGCGACACGCCGGTATCGCGCCAGGCATCGGCCAGCGCCAAGGCCTTGGCTGCCGTGCGGTTGACGATGTGCAGGCGGGCGCAGCCGGCTTCCGCCAGCGGTTGCAGCACGCCGCGGGCGGCGCCTCCCGCGCCCACCAACAGCACCGAGGCGCCGTTCAGGCGCACGCCCAGTCGCAGCAGGTCGGACACCAGGCCTACGCCGTCCGTGTTGCAGCCGTGCCAGGCGCCATCGCGCCAGGACAGGGTGTTGACCGCCCCGGCCAGCCGGGCGCGGGTGGACAAGCGGCCCGCCGCCAGGGCGTAGGCGTCCAGCTTGAAGGGCACCGTGACGTTCAGGCCCAGGCCGCCCTCTGCCACGAAGGCCGCGGTCGCCTCGGCAAACCCGTCCACCGGCGCCAGCAGGCGCTCGTAGCGCAGCGGTTTGCCGGTCTGTTGGGAGAACAGGGCGTGGATCTGGGGCGAGCGGCTATGCGCGATGGGATTGCCGATGACGGCGTAGCGGGCAAGAGGGGTCGCCTCGGTCATGGGGCTTGTGTTTCCAGGGTGTCGTTGACGAAATGCCAGGTGCGGGTGATGACCAGCACGTCCGTATCGCGGGCGATATCGGGAGGGAATGGGGGGAAGGGGGCCGCCAGCTGGACGATGCGGCGCGCGGCCTGGTTCAGCACCGCGTGCGGCGAGGGCTGATCGATTTCCACGTTGGCGATGCTGCCGTCGCTGCGGACCGACACCGTGATGCGCAGCGTGCCGTAGATGCGCCCGCGCGCCTCGTCCGGGTAGTGCTGGGTGCCGACCGCCTCGATCCGTGTGCGCCAGGCGTCCAGGTAGGCGGCATAGCGCGAGGCCTCGGCCGACGGGGCCACGAATTGCTTGCGGGGTTCGGCGCTGTATTGCTGCACCCGTGCGGCCAGGGCCGCCACCTGGGCATTCTGGATCACGCTGGCCTGGTCCTGGGCGTCCTGCCCAATGTCGGTGCCGTCCGGCCAGGGGTTGACGGCCTGGCGTTCGACGCCGGCTTTCTCTTGCGAGCGCAGCTGGGTCATCAGGCGGGTCTGTTCGGCTTCCAGCTGCACCTGGCGGCGGCGCATGGCTTCCAGCACGATGGTTTCGGCGGAGGCGCCGGTCTGGGGCAGCGGGGTGGTCGTCATGCCGCGGTCGGCGTTGCCGCCGCCGCTCATCTGATTCTGCGCCTGGGCACGGGGCGTGTCCGGCGGCGTCTCGCTGCGGGCGTTGAGCAGCACGACTTCCAGGCTGGTTACCGGCGGGCGGGTAAAGGCGGGCGCGCCAAAGCGCCACGCCAGCGCGCCGGCGTGCACCAACAGCGATATTGCGATGCCGATTCGCAGGTAGTGCTGGGCGGGAGCGCCCAGCCACCGCAGGTAACGGCTTAGCGGGGAGGGGGAATCAGGGCGTTGCACGGACGCATTGTAAGTCGAGTCCACGTTGCCCGGCATGCGGGCCAACGGCTTGTAACAGCTATCGGACGGCAAGACGGGCGGCCGCCCGGGCCCGGGACTCGTCCGGCCGTGCGCGCGAAGGGCGGGCCCCCGCGTGCAGACGGCCGGGGTGCGTCACGCCGTCTTGCGCGGGAAGACCCAGACCTTGCTGGCGGGCAGCGCCAGGCGGCAGGGGCCGGGTTCGCGGCCTTCCGGCCCATAGGCGCGCAGGGCCAGCGTGTGGGCGGGATCCGCGTCCGGGGTGCGGAACAAGTATTCCCACCGGTCGCCCAGGTACATGCTGGTCAAGAGCGGCATGTCCAGATGGTTGCCGTCCGGGTCGTCCGCCAGGCGCACCTGCTCCACCCGGATCACCGCCGTGCCGTCCTGGCCTTGGGTCACGCCTTCGCCCGCCTTGCCCCACAGGGCCCAACCGCGGCCTTCGATGCGGGCGCGGCCGTCGCGCACTTCGGTGACCTTGCCTTCCAGCCGGTTGTTGCTGCCCATGAATTCGGCAGTGAACAGCGTGGACGGCGAGCCGTACATTTCCTGCGGCGTGCCCTGCTGTTCGATCTTGCCGTTGTTCAGCAGCAGGATGCGGTCGGAAATCGCCATGGCTTCGCTCTGGTCATGCGTCACCATCAGGGCCGACAGCCCCAGGCGGATGATCAGTTCGCGCAGGAAGGCGCGGGCCTCTTCGCGCAGCTTGGCGTCCAGGTTGGACAGCGGCTCGTCCAGCAGGATGACGGGCGGGCTGTACACCAGCGCGCGGCCGATGGCCACGCGCTGCTGCTGGCCGCCGGACAGCGCGTGCGGATGGCGCTGGCCCAGCTTGCCCAGGCCCAGCTGGTCCAGCACGGCCTGCACGCGTTCGCGCACTTCGGCCGACGGCACCTTGCGCAGCTTCAGCGGGTAGGCCACGTTTTCGAAGACGGTCTTGTGCGGCCACAGCGCATAGGACTGGAACACCAGGCCCAGGTTGCGCTCTTCGGCGGGCATCTCCTTGCGCGCGCCGCCGTCGTAGACGATGCGGTCGCCAATCGTGATGCGGCCGCGCTTGGGGCCTTCCAGACCGGCCACGGCGCGCAGCAAGGTCGTCTTGCCGCTGCCCGACGGTCCCAGCAGGGACACCACTTCGCCCTGGCGCAGTTGCATCGACACGCCCTTGAGCACCGGGTTGTCGCCGTAGTCCAGGTGCAGGTCTTCTACAGAAAGCTCAATCATGAAGTTTGACTCCGAATCGCAGGGCGATGCCCAGGCCGATCACGACCAGAACGATATTGATGAAGGAAAGCGCGGCCACGATGTCGATGGCGCCCGAGGCCCACAGCGACACCAGCATGGAACCGATGGTCTCGGTGCCGGGCGACAGCAGGTAGACGCCCGTGGAGTATTCGCGCTCGAAGATCAGGAACATCAGCAGCCACGAACCGATCAGGCCGTACTTGGCCAGCGGCACCGTGACGTGGCGCGTGACCTGGCCGCGGCGCGCGCCGGCGCTGCGGGCGGCCTCTTCCAGTTCCGGCCCGACTTGCAGCAGGGTCGACGAGATCAGGCGCAGGCCGTAGGCCATCCACACCACGGTGTAGGCCAGCCACACGCTGAAGATGGTGCTGCGCATGGCGCGCAGCCATTCGATGAAGTTCTCGCGCAGCCATTCCGCGAACGGCAGGGCGGACAGCCAGCCGTTCTCGTCCACGTCCAGCGCGTTGTCCAGCCACATCGGCACGAACAGGAACACCCACAGGAATGCCAGGCCGGCGAGCAGGCCGGGCACGGCGCGCGGCACCAGCACGCTGTAGTCCATGAAGCGCGTGACGTTGTCGGGCTTGCGGTGCATCGCCAGGCCCACGAACATGTAGCACATCACGGCCAGCGCGCCGCCGAACACGCCGATGGCCACCGAGTTCACGATGGCGCGCATCAGGTTGGGCTGCGCGAACACGGTGCGGAAGGCGTCCAGCGACAGCACGTCGAACAGCGACACGCCCATGCCCCAGTTGGACACGAAGGCCCGCAGCAACACGCCCAGCAGCGGCACCACGATGGTGACCAGCAGCCAGAACGCCACCACGGCACCCGCCACCCAGCGCCACTTGCCCAGCGGCAGCGGACGGGCGCGCGAGGCCTTGCCCTTGACGGTGACGAAGCGGTTGGCGGTGCGCATCAGGCGGCGCTGCAGCATGACCAGCGGGATCGTCATGCAGATCAGGATCACGGCCACGGCCGCCATCAAGTGGTAGGACGGAATGCCCAGCTTGTTCGTCAGCTTGTACAGGTACGTCGCCAGCACCAGGTTGCCTTCGGGGTCGCCCAGCACCAGCACCAGGCCGAACACCTCCAGGCCCAGGAAGAACAGCAGCACGGTGGCGTACAGCATGGCCGGGCGCACCATGGGCAGGCTGACCGACACCATCACGCGCAGCGGCGAGGCGCCGGTGACGCGGGCGGCTTCTTCCACGTCGGAACCCATGCTGCGCAGGGCCGACGAGATGTACAGGTAGGCGTGCGGCACGTGCGTCAGGCCGGCGATGATGACGATGCTGGTCAGCGAATAGACGTTCCAGGGCACGAAGCCCAGGATGTTCTGCGCCCAGATCGAAAAGAAGCCCACGGGGCCGGCGGCCACAACGTAGCCGAAGCCCAGCACCATCGGCGACACGAACACCGGCACCAGGATCAGCGGTTCGATCCAGCGGCGGCCGGGCAGGTCGGTACGGATCATCAGGAAGGCCAGCATGCCGCCCAGCGGGATGGCGATGATGGCCAGCCCGAAGGCCAGGATGAAGCCGCTTTTCAGCGCCTTGTAGAAATCGGGGTCCGCGAAGATGAAGCGGAACGCGTCCAGGCTGAAGACCTTGGATGGGGCAAAGAAAGGCGCGGAGAGAAAGCTCTGGATGATGATGAACGACAGCGGCACGTAGATGGCCAGTGCCGTGATCAACACCACCACGCCGCGCGGCAGGGACTGCCATTTTCTGCGCAATGACTGCATGGGGAAATCCTGTTGTCGAAAATGACGCGACGGTCGCGCCGCCCGGGCAGGGAAGAGCCCGCCCGGGGGCGGTCAGGCGGGCGGCGCCGTGCCGCCCGCTACGCGTTGTGGCGGTTCAGGCCGGGTGCGCCGTCCTGAACCCGCGCGGCATTACTTGCCCGCCGCGGCGCGCCAGTCCTTGATGAACTGCAGGCGCTTGGTCTGTTCCAGGTAGTCCAGCAGCGTTTCGTTGACCGGGATCGGCTTGAGCGAGGCGCCCAGCTTCTTGGTCATGCCGTCCACGTCGTTGTCGCCTTCGATGTCGTCGCGCACCGAAGCCAGGTCGGCCTGGTTGGCCATGATTTCCTGGCCCTTCTGCGACAGCAGGTAGTCCATCCACAGCTTGGCCGCGTTGCGGTTCTTGGCCTTCTTGCTGATGAACGCCACGCGCGACAGCACCAGCGCGTAGTCGGTCGGGTAGGCCACGCCCAGCGACGGGTCCGACTTGGCGCGGGTTTCGGCGTACGAACCCAGGATGTTGTAGCCGATCAGGTTTTCGCCCGACGACACGCGTTCCATCATGGTGCCGGTGGACGACTGCACGATCAGGCCGCCCTTGGCAATGTCCTTGAGCGTTTCGAAGTACTTGGGGTCATTGGCCTTGTCCTGCACGGCCAGCATGAAGCCCACGGCCGACTTCTCGATGTCGTAGGTGGTGACCTTGTTCTTGAACTTGTCCGGCTGGCTGGCGATCAGCTTGGCCAGGGCGCCGTGCGTGGTCGGCACTTCGTTGGCGGGGATCAGGCGCTTGTTGTAGATGAACACGGCCGGCTCGTACGTCGTGCCGTAGGCCGAATCCTTCCACACGGCCCAGGCCGGCAGCTTACTGATTTCGGGCGACTTGTACTGCAAGGCGTAGTCGGTGGCCAGCTTCAGCGCCGAGTCCATCGACGAGCTCCAGACGATGTCGCCGCTGCCGCCGCCCGCTGCTTGTTCGCTGATGTAGCGGTTGTAGAGCTCGGTGCTGTTCATGTCGTTGTATTCGACCTTGACGCCCGGGTACAGCGCTTCGAAGCCCTTGATGATGGGGCCGGCGGCCTTGGTGTCGGTGGTCGAATAGATGACGACCTTGCCTTCCTTCTTGGCGCCGTCCAGGATCTTCTGATAGTCGGCCGGGTAACCCGCGGGCACGGCCTGCGCAAAGGCGCTGCCGGTGGCAATGGCGAATGCAGCGGCGCAGGCGGCCGCCAGTTGGGACTTGGCAAGCATGGGTGTTGTCTCCGATTGGAATTGGTCTGAGCAGGATCTTGGTCCAGCCTGCGCCCATCTTAGGAGGCGGCGTCTGTCGTCGTCCTGTCATGGAGACAGGTTGCGGCTAGGGGTAATCCCTGGGCGCAGCTACGGTCGCTTGGGCGTATCCGTCACCAGCCGCACCCAGTTCTGCACGAAGCGCGAGTGCCGTCGCTGATCCAGCCCCACCAGGAGCGCGGGGCTCAGCACCACGGGCTGCACGATGCCGCTGGAACGCGCCAGCACGGCCTCGGACGTCCAGCGCCCGGGCGTGTCTTCCATGATGGAACCCAGCGCCGCATGGCTGGAGGCCACCTGCTGGCCGGCGGGCGACAGGAGCCAGTCCACCAGCGCGCGCGCCAGGTCCGGGCTGGGGGCGCGGCGCGATATCAGCACGGAACGCGCCAGCACCAGCACATAATCCTGCGGGAACACCACGCCGATCTTGCTGCCGGAGGCCTGGCGCGACAGCGCGTACGACCCCAGGATGTTGTAGGCCAGGTCCATCTCGTCGTTCTCGATGGCGTCCAGCAACTGGGCGGTGGTGGGCGACAGGCGCACGCCGACCTGCCCCATGGCGTTGGCCAGCCCCCAGAAGTTCGACGACACCAGCTCATCCTGCTCGGCCAGCAGGTAGCCCACGCTGCTGGCGGCAATGTCGTAGGTGCCGACGCGGCCCTGCAGGCTGGCCTGTTCGCGTTCCAGCAGCCGCAGCAGGTCCTGGCGCGACCGCGGCACGGTGGCCTCCGTATAGCGCTTGGGGTTGTAGACGATCACGGCCGGTTCGAACGTGAAGCCATAGACCTCGTTGCGCCAGACGGCCCACGAAGGCAGCTTGGGGGCGTAGGGCGACGCGTAGCTTTGCGCATAGCCGTCGTTGGCCAGCCTGATCTGCAGGTCCGACGCCGAGCTCATCAGTACATCCACCTGCGTCAACCGCCCGTCGATCGTGGCTTCGTACAGATCCCGGCTGCCGATTTCACGGTAGGTCACCGAGACGTCAGGCCGCAGCGACTGGAAGCCCTGGATCAGCGGCGCGACGACCGGCGTGTCGGTCGGCCCCGCGATCACCAGCGTGCGCGATGAGGGCTGCGGCGCGGGGTAGTGCGTGACGATCTCTTCCAGGTCGGCCGCCTGCACGTCGTTGGGGGCCGACACCAGCAACATCGCCGCCGTGCAGAGCGCGCCCAGCCAGGTGGCCAGATGGCGGCCCGATGGCTGCGCCAGCGGCAGGATGACTCGTGCCGACAGCCCGCCGCCGGGCCGGTCGTGCAGCCACAGCGACCCGCCGTGGGCCAGGGCGACCGAGCGCACGATGGCCAGCCCCAGGCCGGAGCCCGATTGCGACTGCCCGGCACGGCCCCGCGTGAAGCGCTGTTGCACGGCTTCTTTCTCGTCGTCGGAAATGCCGGGGCCCCGGTCGGACACCGTCAGCGCCACGCGGAATCCCGCAACCGGCGTCGCCTGGATGTCCACGGTGCCATCGGGCGCGTAGCGCAGCGCGTTGTCCACCAGGTTGCGCAGCATTTCGCGCAGCGCCACGCGGTCGCCAGCAATGCGGGCGCGGCGCACCTCAGGGGCGATCTCGATACGCAGCCTTCCGGCTTCCACGGGGCCGATGCGGCGGCGGGTTTCGTTGATGGTTTCGGCAACCCCGACCGGTTCCGGGGGGCCTTTGCCCAGGCGGTGCGTGATGGTGGCGTCCATCAGCAGCTGATTGATCAGCTGGCTGGCATGCGTGGCGTTCAGGTGGATGCGGCCGATGCGTTCGCGCAGGCGTGTCGGATCGGTCTCCTCCAGCGCCACCTCGGCTTGCGCGCGCAGGGACGCCAGGGGCGTGCGGACCTGATGCGTGGCGTCGGCCACCAGCGTGTTCAAGGTATCCATGATGATGGAAAGGCGTTGCATGAAGGCGTTAAGCGCTTCGACCAGGCGGCGCACCTCGCGGGGCACCGGGGTGGCAAGCGGCGTCAGGTCTTCCGGCGCGCGGGTGCGCAATTCACGTTCCAGCACGGCCAGCGGCGCAAACGCGCGCTGCACCCCGAACCACAGCAAGCCCAGCGCCACCAGCGAGACGACCAGCAACGGCAGGACCCCGCGGCCCAGGATTTCGCTGGCCAGTTCTTCGCGCGAGCCCAACGTTTCGGCCACGCGCACCGTCACCCAGCCGGCATGCTGGCTGGCGGACACGAGCCTGCCCACGGTCGCCACCCGGACCGGCTCGTCGTGATAGGTCACATAGGCGAACACCGGCGTTGCCGCCTGCGCCAGCGGCAGCCTGGGCGCCAGGTCGGCGTAGCCGGTGATCAGCCGGCCGTTGGAGGTGCGCGCTTCGTAGAACACGCGTTCGCTGCCCGACAGCATCGCCAGGGACGACACGGGCGGTTCGACGGTCACGCCATCGTCCTCGATCTGTACCGACCCCGCGATGGTCAGCGCCGACGCGGCCAGCAGCCGGTCGAACGCCTGCTCGGCGGCCCGGTGCGCATAATCGCGCAGGAAGAACACCAGCCCGATCAGCGCGCACGCCAGCAGCGCCGCGCCCAAGGTGAAGACGCGGCGGCGGATGGAGGCGCTTTCAGGGATGCTCATGGCTACGGGCCTGATAGCCGACGCCGCGCACGGTAACGATATCGATCGACGCGCCCGCCAGCTTCTTGCGCAGGCGCGAAATCAGGAGTTCCAGCGCGTTGAGCGACCCGTCATCCAGGTCAAACAACTGGTTCATCAGCCGTTCCTTGGCAACCGTCTGCCCGATCCGGCCCACCAGGATCTCCAGCAAGCGGAATTCGCGCCGCCCCAATTCCAGCGGCGCACCCGATAGCGTGACGCTACGCCCCGCCAGATCCAGGCTGAGATTGCCGTACTGGGTGGTGCTGCTGGTCTGCCCGGCCGGCCGCCGCATCAGCGCCCGCAGCCGCGCTTCAAGCTCGCGCAGGTCAAAGGGCTTGACCAGATAGTCATCGGCGCCCAGATCCAGCATGTCGATCTTGTCTTCGATTTCCGCACGCGCGGTCATGACGAGGACGGGCGCCTCCAGCCCGGCCGAGCGCAATTCGCGGATGACCGAAAACCCGTCCTTGCCCGGCAGGTTGATGTCCAGCACCAACGCATCCCAGGTCTCGTCCAGCCCCCAACGCAAAGCCGCCAGCCCATCATGCACCCATTGCACGCTATGGCCCGCCAGACGCAGTTTGCTTTCCACGGCATCGCCTAGATCAAGGTTGTCCTCGACCAGCAAAATGCGCATGTTGTTCCTCCGGATGTTGTGTTTTTTTGGGGAGTGTACGGGGTTCAGGGGGGATGGGGGAGGCGTTTTGGTTTTTGAGGCGCTCGGGGTTGAGTTCTTTAGACGCCCGTCGGGTCGGCGGCCTGCGGGGCGCGGGGCAACGATCGCGGTCCGGAGCCTTCGCTCCGGACGTCCCCGTCGTCATCTTCGTTGTTGCCTGCGGCAACTGCCTTCAGATTCCCTCGGGCTTATCGACGCCCCGCGCCCCGCAGGCCGCCGCCCCGCCGGGCTCTGCTGGCTGAATCCTGACGGTCGCCGGGGAGATTAGAGTTCTTCAGGTTCTGCTCGCCGCAGGAGAGGGAGAGGAGAATCTTGCGGGGCCCGCTCCCGGCCGGCCGCGCGGGCGGCCTTTGGGAGCTTACGCATCGTCTTGCGTTGTCGCGCGATTCGCTTCGCGTGTGGGTTGCCGTGTTGGCGTTCTGCTTGAGCTTGGGCTTGGCTCGGAGTATTTTGCGGGGTCGTCCCTTGTCGGCCGCGCGCCACCCGTCGCTCCACCTCTCCCACCTGACGGCGGGGACCAGCAGAAAGCCATTCTCTATCCGCGCGCAAGCGACCAGTGCTCCGACGAACAGCAACGCGTATGCCGAATGCGGCCGCCTGCGCGGCCGCTTGAGGCGGGCCACGCGAGAATCGTCACTGAGCCGCGCTCTAGCAGCGCATCAAGCCAAGACGGCGCAGCCCGTCGGCGGGGTTGGGCTGATGGCGCGCAACCTTGATGCGCCCGAGGGAATCTGAAGGCAGCGGCCGTAGGCCGCAACGAAGATGACGACGGGGACGTCCGGAGCGAAGGCTCCGGACCGCAATCGTGGGCGCGCGCCATCAGCCCAACCCCGGCGATGGGCGTCCTACGAAGTCACCCCAACCGCACCGACGAAGCCCCCCAGACGCACCAACGAGGCAACCTCAGTCACCACGCCGACGAAGCTACTCCTCAGATCCCGCAGCCGGACTCACTTCCCCCAGATACCGGCAATCCAGCTCCAGGCTCAACTCGTCCATCCCCAGGATATCGATCTCCACCGCAGTCCCGCGCTCCAACTCGGGCATTCCGCCCACCCGGGTCACCAGCGGCGCATTCGCGAATCGCACCAAGTCGTCGCGCAACACGTGCGCCACCGTCCGGGTCACGCCGTGCTGCTTCAGCCAGCGCAGGCACCAGTAGCGCTCCATCGCGCTCTGGAACTCCGCCCACGCCGCGTACTGCGCGTCGAACGCGCCGATGATCGCGAAGAGGTCCGCGTCGCGCGGCTTGAACGGGGCCACCAGGCGGGCTGATACGCCATGCTCCACTGCGGCGATCAGCTGCCATTGGTTGACCAGGTCGACATAGCGGCGCAGCGGCGACGTGCTCCAGGCGTATTGCGGTACGCCGATAGCCTCGTGCGGCAGCGCCTGCGTGCTCATGCGCACGCGGCCCGCCTGTTGCGAACGGTAGATGCCCGGCACGCCGTGCTGGTGCAGCAAGCCGCCCCACTGGTTGTTCGCCAGGATCATGTATTCGGCCACCATGCGGTCCAGCGGCGCGTTGCGCTGGCGGGGCACCAGGCGCACGGGCGTGTCCGGGTCGTCCGGGTTACCGTCCAGATAGAAGCTGTATTCCACCCGCGAATTGTTCTCGGGCTTGCCGCGCACCTTCTCGCGTTGCGCCGACAGCGCCTGCGCCAGCTTCCACAGCGGGCGCAGCCAGTGGCCGTACGGCATGTCCGCCGACGGATCGGCCAGGCTGGCCTCCGTGACCTGGGCATCCAGCATGTTGTGGCGCAGGTTCTCGCGCACCACCACGCGCTCAAGCCGCGTTTCGGATTCGAAGATCTCGCCCGTCTCCGGGTCGGCCACCACATACAGCGACAGCACCGGCACTTCGCGGCCGGCGTCCAGCGAGAACGCCTTGATGACGTTATCCGGCTGCATCGGGATCTTGTCGCCCGGCATGTAGACCGTGGACAGGCGGGCGCGGGCCAGCTTGTCGAATTCGCTGTCGCGGGTCACGGTCAGGCCGGGGGCGGCTACGTGCACGCCCACGCGCAGGCGCCCGTCGGGCAGCTCGGTGACGGACAGCGCGTCGTCGATTTCGGTGGTGGTGACATCGTCCACCGAATAGATCTCGGCGTCCGACAGCGGCAGTTCGCGGTCGACGGGCGGCAGTTCCAGGTCGGGGAAAGCCAGCCCGCGCGGGAAGTTCACCGCCAGGAAGCGGCGCTTGTGCAAGGCCAGGGCATGCGGCCAGGCGCCCAGCTCAAGCAGCAGACGGTCCGGCGTCTTGCCCAGCTTGGTGCAGGCGGCGTCCAGGGCCTTCCATTGCTGCGTATTCTTGTCCGGGCGGATCAGCAGGGACTCGGCGGCCTGGGCGATGGGTTCGGGCAGACGGCCGGCGGCCATCTCGTCGACCCACTCCTGCTGCTGCTCGGCCTGGCGCTGCTTCTTGTCCAAGGCGGCCAGCGCGGCGGCCAGGATGTCGGGCGGAGCAGGGCGGTAGCGGCCCTTGCCGCGGCGATGGAAGTACGCCGGCGCGCCGTGCAGGCGCATCAGCAAGGCGGCTTGCTCCACGGGCGTGGGGGCGTGGCCGAAGTAGTCGGCGGCCAGGGCGGGCGTGTCGAATTCTTCCTGCGGCGCGCATTCCCACAGGAACTGCAGGTCCAGCGCCTCGGCGGCCGCGGCCGCCTGGCTCATCAGCGCCGCCGGCTCGGGCGACGCGAAATTGAACAGGGTGTTGGCGCGCTTGATCTTGCTGCGCTTGCCCGACTCCGACTCCACCTGCAGGCTGGCGTCGGTCTCGGACAGGATATTGCCGGCCTTGAAGCTGCCGTCGTCTTCGTAAAACACATACATGGTGGGGATCGTCCTGGGCGGCGCGCACGCGCCGCCTTGCGCAGCTATATAGAGTGTTGAGGTCTGATACTGATTATTGGGGGCGAACGTGCCTGGCGCCAAGGGCGAATTCAAGCACCTCGGGCATCCATTGCGCGAAATCGGATAAACCGTGGTCGCTTCCCTGCACGATACGCTGGCGGCAATCCGCATAGCGATCGCGCATTTCACGCCAATCCAGCACCTCGTCGCCGGTCGCCGCCACCAGGAAGTACCGGTCGGGCTGCGTGATGCGAGGGGCATGGATGGCCGCCAATTCGTCCACGTATTCGGGCAAAAAGACGAACGGCGCGTCGGAATGATACATGTGGTGTTCGCCGACCTGGGTGGCCAGGTCGCGCGCGGCCTGCACGGCCGGGTTCAGCAGGACCGCCTTGCAGCCCAGCTGTTCGGCCAGCCACGTGGCGTAGAACCCCCCCAGCGACGAGCCGATCACGGTCAGTGCGCGGGGCGTGTCGGCGCCTTCCAGCTGGCGTCGGGCTATGCCCATGGCCAGGTCGATCGCTTCCCGGGGGCTGGCGGGCAGCTGCGGGCACGCCCAGTCGGCGGCTAGGCCAAGCTGGGTCATGGCGTCGGCCATCATCCGGGCCTTCATCGAGGTGGGCGAGGAGCGAAATCCGTGCAGGTAGAGAATCATTTCGTGCTCGTCCGGTATCGGTCCGCCGTTCAGCCGCGCGCCTGCAAGGCGTCCAGCAGCTTGCCGTGGATGCCGCCAAAGCCGCCGTTGCTCATGACCAGCACCTGGTCGCCCGGGCGGGCGGCGGCGGTCACGGCGGCAACGAGCGCGCCGATGTCATCGTAACTGGAAGCCCGGTCGCCCAGAGGCGCCAGGACGTCCGCCGGGTTCCAGCCCAGTGCATGCTTGCCGCTGTGCGCGCCAAAGCAGAACACCAGGTCGGCGTCGGCCAGCGCCTCGGGCAGGCGGGCGGCCATGGTGCCCAGCTTCATGGTGTTGGAACGCGGTTCCAGCACCGCCAGGATGCGCGCCGACCCGACCTGGCGGCGCAGCCCTTCCAGGGTGGTGGCGATGGCGGTGGGGTGGTGGGCGAAATCGTCGTAGACCTTCACGCCGTTGACGGTGCCGCGCAACTCCATGCGGCGCTTGACCCCGGCAAAGCGGGTCAGGGCCTCGATGCCCTGTTCCGCGGACACGCCCACGTGCTCGGACGCCGCCAGCGCCGCCAGCGCATTCATGCGGTTGTGCTCGCCCGTCAGGTTCCAGCGCACGGTGCCGACCGTAACGCCATTGCGCAGCACGCCGAAGGCGCCCTCGGCATCGGGTGGCGTGGCCTGCCAGGCGCCATCGGCGCCGAACGTGACGGTTTCCGACCAGCATCCGCGGGCAATCACACGGTCCAGCGCGTCGGAGTGCGACGGGCGCACGATGCGGCCAGAGCCGGGGATGGTGCGCACCAGGTGGTGGAATTGGGTCTCGATCGCGGCCAGATCCGGGAAGATGTCGGCATGGTCGTATTCCAGGTTGTTCAGGATGGCGGTGCGCGGGCGGTAATGGACAAACTTGGAGCGCTTGTCGAAGAACGCCGTGTCGTACTCGTCCGCCTCGATCACGAAGGGACGGCGCGCCGGGTCGTAGCGGGCAGACACGTGCAGGTCCTGGGCTACGCCGCCGATCAGGAAGTTGGGCGCCAAGCCCGCGGCTTCCAGCACCCACGCCAGCATCGAGCTGGTGGTGGTCTTTCCATGGGTGCCGGCCACCGCCAGCACGTGCTGGCCGGGCAGGACGTTGTCGCCCAGCCATTGCGGCCCGGACACGTAGCGCGCGCCCGATTCCAGGATGGCTTCCATCAGCGGGTTGCCGCGGCTGACCACGTTGCCGATCACGTACAGGTCGGGCTTCAGCGCCATCTGCTCGACGCCGAAGCCTTCGATCAGTTCGATCCCCTGTTCGGACAGCTGCGTGCTCATGGGCGGGTACACGCCCGCATCGCAACCAGTGACCTTGTGTCCGGCGGCCCGCGCGATCAGCGCCAAGCCACCCATGAACGTACCGCAGATGCCAAGAATGTGCAGGTGCATTGAAAACTCTCCTGTCCTGCATTGTATATATAGCGGACCTGCGTTCCGCGCGGGCGGATTGCCCTCCTTGGAGGGGCCGTATTCGTCCTGGGGCGGCCGAACGACAAAAAACAGCGGCAGCGGTTATGATCGCGCCATGAATCGACGCCTACTTCTTTCCGCCGGCGTGGCGGTTGCCGCCACGGTTGCGGGCGGCTTGACCTTGCTGGGCCGCAAGTCCCAGAACCCCGCAGCGCCGGCCGACGCGGGCGATCCCGTCGCCGGACTGATGCAATTGCAGATGCCTGATCTGAACGGCGCGACTCAGTCGCTCTCCGGGTGGAAGGGGCAGCCGATCGTGGTCAATTTCTGGGCAACCTGGTGCGCGCCTTGCGTCAGGGAAATGCCGGAGCTCGACGCGCTGCAGAAAAAATACCCGCACGTCCGTTTTGTCGGCATCGGTGTTGATTCAGCGGCGAATATGCAAAAATTTGTCGAGAAAGTGCAAGTTTCCTACCCCCTGTGGGTGATCGGCGCCGGGGCAATCGATACCCTGCGCAAGCTCGGAAACCCCAGCGGTGGCTTGCCTTTTACCATCGTGTTCAACGCCGATGGCGGGATTAACCGGAAGATATTGGGTGAAATCCAGCCCGATGACCTGAATCAAACCCTGTCTGGTTTGAAGGCGTAAGTCTGTTGGACAAATAGTAGGAATTGGCGTAAAAAGCTGGTTTATCGGCTGTTTTGCCAACAATTGGCAATCCACTCATTGGCAAGCGCATGGCGCAAAACATACTGGTATTGCATGGCCCGAACCTGAACCTGCTTGGCACCCGGGAACCTCATATCTACGGCAGTCTGACCCTGCCCCAGATCAATGAGCGCCTGGAACTGCTTGCAGGCGAATTGGGCGCCAAGCTGACTGCTTGGCAAGGCAATCACGAAGGTGCGCTGGTTGACCGCATTCAGGCGGCCCGGCAAGACGGCACGGACTTCATCATCATCAACGCGGCGGCATATACGCACACCAGCGTCGCAATTCGCGATGCGCTGGCTGGGGTCGCGATCCCATTTATTGAAGTACATTTGTCCAATCTGTATAAGCGAGAGCCCTTCAGGCATCACTCTTATCTGTCCGACTTGGCGATAGGCCTTATCAGCGGCCTCGGCGCGGACGGCTACGAGGCGGCTCTGCGTTACGCAGTGCGGCACTGATCTCGCACCAACTCACAGCTTTTACATCTTATACGGCGCGGACCCCACGCTGGGACGTCGTCGACACTATCTCGGGAAGCAGCTTCTATGGACCTTCGAAAACTCAAAACCCTGATCGACCTGGTGGCTGAATCGGGTATCGCCGAGCTGGAAATCACCGAAGGCGAAGGCAAGGTACGCATCGTCAAGTTCTCGCAGACCTTGCAGCCGGTGGCTTACCACCAGCCCGAAGCCGGCGCGCACGCCGCACCGGTGGCCCCGGCCGCGGCACCCGCCGCCCCGGCCGCCGAAGCCGCCCCGGTCATCCAGGGCCATGTCGTGAAGGCGCCGATGGTCGGCACGTTCTACCGTTCGCCGAACCCGGGCGCTGCCCCGTTCATCGACGTGGGCGCCACCGTCAAGGAAGGCGATCCGCTGTGCATCATTGAAGCCATGAAGCTGCTCAATGAAATCGAAGCCGACAAGTCCGGCGTCATCAAAGAAATCCTGGTCGAAAACGGTGAGCCCGTCGAGTACGGTCAACCCCTCTTCGTCATTGGCTGATAGCTGAAAATGTTCGAAAAAATCCTGATCGCCAATCGGGGCGAAATCGCCCTGCGCATTCAGCGCGCTTGCCGTGAGCTGGGCATCAAAACCGTGGTCGTGCACTCCGAGGCTGACCGCGAAGCCAAGTACGTGCGCCTGGCCGATGAATCCGTGTGCATCGGGCCCGCGCCGTCGCGTGACAGCTACCTGAACATGCCTGCCATCATTTCGGCGGCCGAAGTTACGGATTCCGAGGCAATCCACCCGGGTTACGGGTTCTTGTCCGAAAATGCCGACTTCGCCGATCGCGTCGAAAAGAGTGGCTTCGTCTTCATCGGTCCGCGTCCCGACACCATTCGCCTGATGGGCGACAAGGTCAGCGCCAAGCGCGCCATGATCGAAGCGGGCGTGCCGGTGGTGCCGGGTTCCGAGGGCGCGTTGCCCGAAGATCCGCAGGAAATCATCCGCATTGCGCGCGAAGTCGGTTATCCGGTCATCATCAAGGCGGCAGGCGGCGGCGGTGGCCGCGGCATGCGCGTGGTGTACACCGAGGCCGCGCTGCTGAACGCCGTCACCATGACGCGTTCGGAAGCAGGCGCCGCGTTCAACAACCCGGAAGTCTATATGGAGAAGTTCCTCGAGAACCCTCGCCATGTGGAAATCCAGGTGCTGGCCGATGGCGGCCGCAACGCCGTCTGGCTGGGCGAACGCGACTGCTCCATGCAGCGCCGCCACCAGAAAGTCATCGAAGAAGCGCCGGCGCCGGGCATCCCCCGCCGCGCGATCGAGCGCATTGGCGACCGTTGCGCCGATGCTTGCCGCAAGATGGGCTACCGCGGCGCCGGCACGTTCGAATTCCTGTTCGAGAACGGCGAGTTCTATTTCATTGAAATGAACACCCGCATCCAGGTCGAACACCCGGTGACCGAACTGATCACCGGCATCGACCTCGTGCAGCAGCAGATCCTGGTGGCCGCAGGCGAGAAGTTCACGCTGCGCCAGCGCGACGTGCAGTTCAAGGGCCATGCGATCGAATGCCGCATCAACGCGGAAGATCCTTTCCGCTTCGTGCCCAGCCCCGGCCGCATCACCAACTGGCACACGCCGGGTGGTCCGGGCGTGCGTATCGATTCGCATGCTTACAACGGCTACTTCGTGCCGCCGAACTACGATTCGATGATCGCCAAGGTCATCACGTACGGCGATACGCGCGACCAGGCGCTGGCCCGCATGCGCATCGCGCTGTCGGAAATGGTGGTGGAAGGAATTTCGACCAACATCCCGCTGCATCGCGAACTGCTGCAGGACGCCCGTTTCATCGAAGGCGGCACCAGCATCCACTATCTGGAAAACAAGTTGGCTCAGCGTCCCTGACCGACCACTAGGGGCCTCACGGCCCCTTTTTGCCTTTGGGCCTACCGAAGGCAACCCCCTCAGGGGCCTTTTTAATTGTTTTACGGTCATCGGGCCGCGGCATCAGCCGCGGCCCGATGACCAGATGGAAGAATAATCATGCGTGAACTCGTGCTCCATTGCCTAGAGGCGCAGGCCGAAGCCTTGTCGGATGCGCTGCTGGAAGCGGGCGTGCTGTCCGTCTCCGTGGAAGACGCCGACTTCGGCACCGACGACGAACGTCCCCTGTTCGGCGAACCCGGCACCGAGCCCGATGTGCAGGCCTGGGACCGCAACCGCGTCGTCGCCTTGCTGCCCGACGGAGCCGATCCCGCGCAGATCATGGAAGAGGCCGCCGCGGCGGGCGAACTGGATCCGGCGCTGTTCGCCGGCTGGAGCCTGCGCGACGTCCCGGACGCCGATTGGGTGCGCCTGACGCAATCGCAATTCGGCCCCATCCACATCGCCGAACGGCTGTGGATCGTGCCCAGCTGGCACCGCGACAGCCCCGACGTGCCCGGTTTCGACCCGGCCGCCACGGGCGACGGCGCGATTCATATCGAACTGGATCCCGGCCTGGCCTTCGGCACGGGCAGCCACCCCACGACGCACCTGTGCCTGGCGTGGCTGGAAGCCGAGCTGCCGGCCGGCGCCACCTTGCTGGACTACGGTTGCGGCTCGGGCATCCTGGCGATCGCCGCCCGCAAGCTGGGCGCGGGCCCGACGCTGGCCGTGGACATCGACGCGCAGGCCGTGCAAAGCACGGCCTACAACGCCGAGGTCAACGGCGTTGAACTGCAGGCGATGCTGCCGGACGCGCTGGCGGACGGCACCTTCCAGGTCGTCGTCGCCAACATTCTGTCCAATCCGCTGAAGGTGCTGGCGCCGATGCTGGCTGGCCGCGTCGCCGCGGGCGGTCATCTGGTGCTGTCCGGCGTGCTGGAACGCCAGGCCGAAGAAGTGGCCGCCGCGTATGCGCCCTGGATCGCCATGTCGGTCTGGCGCGCGCGCGACGGCTGGGTCTGCCTGCACGGCCAGAAGGCCTGAGCGCCGTTCGGCAGGATCGCGACATGGCTCTGACCACCCGCTGCCCCCAGTGCGGCACCTCGTTCAAGGTGGTGCCTGACCAGCTCCGGGTCCGCAATGGCCTGGTGCGTTGCGGCGCCTGCTCGACCGTCTTCGACGGCCGGGCCTGCCTGCTGCCGGACGCCGGCGTACCGGCGACGCCGCCCGCCGCACCCGCCGTGCCGCCCGTGATGGCGCCCGCAGCAGCGGCCGCCGCGCCGGTGCTGGCGACGCCGGTGGTTCCGCCGCCGGTTGCCGACGTACCGCCGCCGCTATCGCGCCCGTCAGCCGAGCCACCGCGACAGATCGCCCCGTGGGAAGATGAGCCGGTTTACACGCCGTCTGTTCCCGCTCCTTCCGTTTCCGCTCCTTTCGTTCCTGCTCCGCCAGCTCCCGCCCTGGCCGCGCCCGCCGTGCCGCCGGCCGTGCTGCGCGGGCGCGAAGCCATCCGCCAGCGCGCCGAGCCTGAGGCGGACCTGCCCGAAGACGATGCCGAGGACGAAGGCGAAGACAACAGCGATCTGCGCGACAGTGACCGCCACGCCGCCTTCGCCCGCCCGCCCGCGCCGCGCTGGGAGCCGCCGGTAGCGCCTCCCTTGCGCAGTGAACCCATCATCGCGTCGCGCGACAGCGAGCCCGTCATCGATTGGGATGCCCGCCGCCGCGCCGCCGCCCAAGCCGAGCCGTCATTCACCGCCGACGACGCCCGCGATGACGCCCGTGATGACGAACATGACCGCTACCTCGACGACGACGACGGCGCCGACGACCCCGTCGATCCGCGCACCCGCCATCACCGCATTCGCGACGACGGCGATTACGACGACGAGCCCGAAGACGACGACACGCGTGAGCCGGTGCTGGGTGAAACGCGTACCCGCTACTCCAGCGCCACCGATGTGGGCCGCGCCCCGCCCGAGTTCCTGGACCAGGACCGGCAGGAGCGCCGCGGCCTCCTGCGCAAAGTGTGGGGCTACGCCTGCCTGCTGGGCCTGATCGCGCTGGGTCTGCAACTGGTATATGCCTACCGCACCGACATCGCCAATTCCGTACCCGTCCTGCGGCCGGTGCTGGACGTCGCCTGCAAACCGCTGGGCTGCACGGTCGGTTACGCCCGGCGCCTGGAGCGCATCGCGATTTCCTCGTCGTCGCTGCAGCCACCGCCCGGCGCTGCCGCGATCGACGACGGCCGCAGCCGCCTGGTGCTGAACCTGGTGCTGCGCAACCGCTACGACAAGCCGCAGCACTGGCCGGCCCTGGTGCTGGACCTGACCGACCTGTCGGATACGGTGGTCGTGCGCAAAGTGCTGATGCCCGAAAACTACCTGACGCCCGAACAGTTGAGCGGCCCGTTCGGCCCGGCTGGCGAGCTCAAGATTTCCGTACCCATTGAAGTGACCGGTGTCCAGGTCAATGGCTACCAACTCGATAAATTCTTCCCTTAAAGGATGACAAGCATGGCGACCCCTGTACTGGTTTGCGGCTCGATGGCGTTCGACACGATTGCGGTGTTCGAAGGCCGCTTCAAAGAGCACATTCTTGCTGACCGCATCCAATCGCTCAGCGTGTCCTTCCTGGTGCCCAGCATGCGCAAGGAATACGGCGGCTGCTCCGGCAACATCGCCTACACCATGAACCTGCTGGGCGGCAAACCCGTGCCGGTGGCGACGGTGGGCGAAGACGCCGGTGAATACATGGAACGCCTGTCGGGCCTGGGCATCGACACCAGCCGGGTCAAGGTCATCCCTGACACCTTCACGGCGCAGTGCTTCATCACGACCGACCTGGACGACAACCAGATCACCGCTTTCCACCCGGGCGCCATGGCGTTCGCCGCGGAAAACGACTTGAGCGACGCCGAGGCCGCCTGGGCCATCGTGGCCCCGGATGCCAAGGAAGGCATGTTCGCCCATGCCGAACGCCTGCACCGCCGCGGCATCCCCTTCATTTTCGATCTGGGCCAGGCCATGCCCTTGTTCGACGGTGCCGATCTGGAACGCATGCTCAAACTGTCGCAGGCGTTGACCGTCAACGATTACGAAGCGGGCATCGTTGAACAGCGCACCGGCCGCAGCGTGGCCGACATCGCCTCCACACTTCAAGCGGTGGTGGTGACGCGCGGCGCCGAAGGCGCGACGTTGTACACGGACGGCAAGACCATCCAGATCGCCCCGGTGCGCGCCTCGCAGGTTGTCGACCCGACGGGTTGCGGCGACGCCCAGCGCGGCGGCTTGCTCTATGGCCTGACCAGCGGCTGGAGCTGGGAAGACAGCTGCCGCCTGGGCAACGTCATGGGCGCCATCAAGATCGCATCGCGCGGTCCGCAGAACCACGCGCCGTCGCGCGCGGATATCGACGCCGTGCTGCACGCGACCTACGGCATTCATCTGCCGGCCTGATGGCTGGCCTCGTCGGGAACCGCGATGCGGGTTTGCGGTCGAACCCATCGCGTTTTCGAAGGACGGCGGCCGGGCGGCCGCCGCATTCAGATGCTGTTTTCCGCTTTTGGCTGTGAGTTTCAGTGTGTTGCAGCTGGGAGTGCCGCTACTTCCGGCCGGAGTATGATCAAGCATCGTCGGCAGTGCCCGATCGAGGAGTCCAAATGAACCAAAGCAAATCTCTTTCCCTGGTGACGCCGCGTACTGGCCGGTGGTTGGCCATCGCAGCCGTCGTGACGTCGATGGCTGTCCTGGGTGGCTGCGCCAATCGCAGCGCATCCAGCGGCGTGTATAGCTATGACCAAGCCCAGCGTGAGCAGATCGTCCGTACCGGCACGGTCACGGGCGTTCGCCCGATCGTGATCCAGAACGACAAATCCAGCGGTGTCGGCATGTTGGCCGGCGGCGCACTGGGCGGCGTGGCGGGTAACGCAATCGGTGGCGGCACGGGCCGCACCATCGCTACCGTTGGCGGCGCCATCCTGGGCGCACTGGCGGGCAATGCCGTGGAGAACCAGGTCGGCAAGAATTCCGGCTACGAAATCACCGTACGCCTGGATAACGGCGAAACCCGCGTGGTCGCCCAGGAAGCCGACGTGCCGGTCAGCGTGGGCCAACGCGTCCAGGTGATCAGCGGCTCGGGCCCGACCCGCGTCACGCCGATGTAATCGGCCAGGCCGCCGAAAAGCCCGCGCAAGCGGGCTTTTTTTTCGCCTGGAGCCGGCGGGGCGGCTCCGTTTTCCGGGATAGGGTTTTTGCCCGAAAATCCGCCGCTGCAAATGGGGGGCAGGGCGAACGGAGACCAGGAAAACGGCGAAATCTGTCGTTCCGCCGCAACGCAGCACCCGGGATTTACCCGCAGGCGTTACGTTTGCCAGCCTTTTCTCGCGATTTACCCCAAAAGTTTCATGGCGATTCAACGGCCAAAGTGCAATGATTGCGCCTGCGATCGGCATCGCGATTCGATTTTGATGTAACCAAGTGCATCCTGCTGCCGGTCTGAATCGCTGGAACCGTCAGTTGAGCTTCAGCATTTTTCTGTATTCTCGTCTACCTGAATCCCAGGGGATGGGGATGTTTTGCCGACGAGGCAACCTGCACTATCTATGCATACCGAGCAAGAACTCCACACCAAGATCGGCGAGATCGTCGAGTCGATCGTCATGAAGAAAGTCACCCCCGATACGCAGTTGATTGCCACTGGCCTGGTTGATTCCCTGGCTGCGGTGGACATCACGCTGGCCGTCGAGTCCGAGTACGGTTGCAGCATCCCGGCTCCCGAGATCGCCGAGCACCTCCAGTCGGTCCGCACGCTTGCCGGCTATGTCGCTGCCCATACTTCGTAATTCGCATTTGTGGTCCCACGTCGCGGCCGCCGCGACCGCCGTGGCACTGGCGTTCGGGGCGTACTGCGGCGCGGATGACCTGCTCAGCCGCATCGTGACGCCGGTGTCGTCCCCGGCTGCGGCCGCTGCCGACAAGAGCAACTACCTGCCCAACCTGGGACCGGACTGGGGCACGCAGCACGTCAACCTGAATCGCCTGGGCAACGCCCTGAGCGATGGCACGCTGGTCGTGCTGGGGTCGTCCGAACTGTCCAGCCATGACCTGCGCTTCGTGCCTTACCGCTTCTTCCCCGAAGAGCTGAAGGTGCCGACGCTGGCCTACGGCCACGCCATGTTCCAGTCCTACGGCATCGTCAGCGTGCTGGAGTCCGTTGCGGATTCGCTCACGCCGAACACGCGGCTGGTGATCATGGTGTCGCCCGCCTGGTTCGCCTCGGGCGGCCAACTGCCGCGCAGCGCGTTCGCCGAACACGTGACGGGCCCGGTCTGGGACCGCCTGTGGGACCAGCCGAACACGCGCGAGCAGATGCAGAACTGGATCAGCGACAACGCCAACTGGGGACTGCTGTGGCTGATCGCCAATGGCCAGGTGGCCGAGCTCAAGGACAAGCTGTCGCTGTGGTGGCACGCCCGCAAAGAGCCCGCGCCTGACCGTCCGCGCAGCAAGCTGTCCGTGCCGGCGCACCGCTTCGTGGCCTGGCCGTCGTCCGCCCGCCTGAACGAAGGGCAGTGGGGGCGGCTGACGCACGAGGCGCGCGAAGTCGAACGCGGCCTGGGCAGCAACAACCCCTACGACGTCCGCGACGACTACTACAAGCAGTACCTGGCGTCGCTGTATTCGCCAGCGCGCAACGAATTCGCCGACGTGGACCCCATCACCCGCACCGAACTGGGTGACCTGTCGCGCGTCATGGCCTTGCTGCAAAAGCGCAAGGTGAAGGCGTATTTCGTCATTCAGCCGTTCAATCCCAAGCTCATCCTGGACGTCGAGCGCTTCGACCCGGTGGTGGCTGCCATTACGGGCATGTGCCAGCGGTATCAGATGGGTTGCCTGGATCTCTACAGCATCCCGTTCGAACCCGGCATGGTGCGCGACGACATGCATCTGGCCGAACTCGGCTGGGCGATGGCGGACCAAGGCATTGCGGAGTACTTTTCCCGATGAAATTCTTTCGCAAAGAGGGCGCGGCGCGCCGCTTCTTTTGGCATCTTTGCCTGTACATCGGGGTGATCCTGGTGTTCGTGCTGCAGGCGCAGCCCACCACGGGCAGCGGCGGACCGATCAAGGTCGAATTCCAATACCAACAGTTCTGACCGCGCCATGGAATTGTTCGCAAGCTTGAGCTTTTTCGGCGGGGCCCTGTTCGGGGGCCTTGGCCTGTTGGCGTACCGTTCGTTCGGCATGCCGTTTCGCATCGGCTATCGCCACATCATCGGCGTGATCTGCCTGGGCGTGTGGATGGCGGTGTTCTGGGCGCGCCCCTATCAGCCCATTGCGCTGCTGGCCATTTCGGGCAGCGCGCTGTGGGCCGTGCGCCGCAACTACATTCCCACCTGGCTCGCCGTGATCATCACGATGACGCCGCTGCTGCTGGTGAAGACGGGCGTATCGCACCTGGGCGCCATGCTGGGCCTGTCGTTTGCGACCTTCCGCGCCATCGACGTGCTGCTCTTCGCGCAGCGCAACGAACGCGTGTCGCCGCTGGACTACTTCATCTATCTCTTCTTTCCGCTCACGCTGCTGGCTGGCCCGATGTACCGCTGGCGCAATTTCCAGGCGGACTTGAAGCGCGGCTACGAAGGCGTGAACCTGAGCACGTGGCTGACCGGCCTGGAACTGATCATGCTGGGCGTGATTCAGAAGTTCGGTCTGGCCGAACTGATCTGGCGCTACGGCCTGTCCACGCTGGACGCGCACGACTACTCGTTCACGGGCGTCGCGCTGAACGCGTCGCTCTACAGCGCCTACCTGTTCTTCGACTTCGCCGGCTATTCGACGATGGCGATCGGCATCGGCATGCTGTTCGGCTTCACGCTGCCGATCAACTTCCGCAATCCGCTGGCCACGCTCAATCCGCAGGACTTCTGGCGCCGCTGGCACATCAGCCTGTCGGAGTGGCTGCGCGACGTCGTGTTCATGCCGATCTACAAGGCGTTGAGCAAAACCAAGTTCTTCGGCCGCCATCGCATGGCGGCGCAGAACATCGGCATCTTCGCGACGCTGCTGGCCATGGGCGTGTGGAACGGCCTGTCGCTGCACTACATCGTCAGCGGCCTGATGTTCGGCGCGTATTCGGTGGGCCACAACCTGCTGATCAACGCCTCGCGCACCCGCCCCGCCTTGCAGGCCGCCCTGGCGCAGCCCGTCATGCGCTTCCTGGGCCGCGTGCTTACCTTGATTCTGGCCGCGCTGGCGCTGTACGTGTTCAGCGGCCGCAGCCCCATCTGACGCCGGGAGTTTCGGCATGCGTTTCGACCTGAAGTCCTTCCAATTCGTCGACACGGACGTGGCGCCCGAGGCGCTGGCCGTGGCCGCCGCCGACCGCAGCCTGACCTGGGCCCAATTGCGCGCCGAAGCGGCCGCCTGGGCCGACGAGGCCCGCAAGAACGGTGCGGCGCCGGATGTGCCGGTGGCCATCTACGGCCACAAGGAAGCCTCGTTCTTCGTCGCAATGGTGGGCGCCTTGCTGATCGGCGCGCCGTTCGTGCCGGTGGATACCATCTACCCGGCCGAGCGCCTGCGCCGCATCGTCGAGATCGTGCGCGCCGCCGCCGTCTACGACGCCGCCGCCGGCACGTTCACGCCGGGCGAGGGCGCCGAATTGGCCGAGCGCGGCCTGGCCTATGTCATGTTCACGTCCGGCAGCACGGGCGACCCGAAGGGCGTGCAGATCGGCCGCGAAAGCGTCGGCCTGCTGGGCGACTGGATGCTGGGCAGCTTCGGATTGGGCGATGCGCCGGTGTTCATGAACCAGGCGCCGTTCAGCTTCGACCTGTCCATGTATGAAGTGTTCGCCACCTTGGCCTCGGGCGGCGCTTGCGTGCTGAACGCCCGTGAACAGATCGCGTCCGCCGGCACCTGGATGCCTCGCCTGGCCGAGCATGGCGTGACGGTGTGGGTGTCCACCCCGTCGTTCGCGCACCAGCAGCTGGCCAACCGCGACTTCTCGCCGGCGACCTTGCCGCTGTTGCGCACATTTCTCTTCTGCGGCGAGCCGCTGCCTGCGGCGCTGGCCAAGAAGCTGCGTCAGCGTTTCCCCGGCGCCGTCATCCTGAATACCTACGGCCCTACGGAAGCCACCGTGGCGACCACCTGGATCGAAGTCACCGATGCCGTCCTGGCCGCGCATGACCCGCTGCCGGTGGGACATGCCAAGCCGGACAGCGTGCTGATCGTGGACGAAGGCGAGATCTGCATCGTGGGCGACCACGTGATGCGCGGCTACCTGAACCGTCCCGACCTGAACGAAGCCAAGCTCTACACCTATGCCGACGGCCGCCGCGCATTCCGCACGGGCGACCTGGGGCAGATGGAAGAGGGCGGCCTGCTGTTCTGCCGCGGC
The DNA here is from genome assembly GCF_002209535.1 of Achromobacter marplatensis. Lineage (GTDB taxonomy): Bacteria > Pseudomonadota > Gammaproteobacteria > Burkholderiales > Burkholderiaceae_B > Achromobacter > Achromobacter marplatensis. The sequence goes on from NZ_NJIG01000010.1 coordinate 62,504, forward strand.
CGCATGGACGACCAGATCAAGCTGAACGGCTACCGCATCGAACTGGCAGAGATCGACGAGGCCCTGCACGGCCTGCCCGGCGTGGAAGGCGGCGCGTGCGCGGTCCTGCGCCGGCCTGACGGCACGGCGGTGCGTTTGATTGGTTTCGTGGCGGGCGCGGCGCAAGCGGCAGAGGCGCGATTTTTGGCGCCGGACGCCTTGGCCGGCTGGAAAGAGCGGCTGGCCCAGCGGCTGCCGCCCTACATGGTGCCGTCTGAATTGGTGGCGTGCCCGGCGCTGCCGATGTCGAACAACCACAAGATCGACCGCAAGAAGCTGGTCGAGATCTACGCCGGCATTCCGGCGTAGCGATCAAGGGCGGGGCGCAAGGCCCCGCCGTCTTACAGTCCCATCATGCGCTGGCTGAGGTTGTTCAGCACCATCAGCAGCACCTGCGCCACGATCAGCAGCACCAGCGGCGAAAAGTCGATGGCCGTGCGCGGCAGCAGGCGGCGGATGGGGTCCAGCATGGGCGCCGTCAGCGATTGCAGCAGCGGCATCATGGGAGCGGTCGGGTTGACCCACGACAGCACGGCCTGGATCAGCGTCAGCCACACCACCAGGTTCAGCGCCCATTTGATGGCCATCAACAGGGCCGAGCCCATGGCGGCAGGCAACAGCGCGGCGGGAATCAGCGCGCCGATGGACACCAGCCAGATCAGCACGATATAGGCCAGCGCGGCCAGCCAGGTCGCGACCAGGCTCGTCCAATCGATCTTGTTGCCGGCGGGAATGATCTTGCGCAGCGGCATCACCAGCCAGTTCGTGGCCTGGTAGATAGCGCGCGAAAGCGGATTGAACGGGTGAAGGCGGATCGCGTGCATCCAGGCGCGGGCAATCAATGCCGCGCCAAACAGCGTGAACACGATTTCGAGGAGAAAGCGGAAGATATCACCGAGCATGGACGCGTTCGCCGAAAAAAGAAGGAGTCAATTGTCGCATGGGAGTTGCCCGTACGCTGTACACCCTCTGCACGATTGCGGCCCCTCTGGGGAAAACGCGTTGTCGTGGAGGCGCTGGGCGGCGACAAGCCACCGCGTCGTGACTGCCGACGGGCGTGAAAAAGCCGCCCGGCATGCCGGGCGGCTCTGGTGAAGCCAGGGCTTCAACCGTCCTGATTACGGACGGCCACCCGTCGGGAACGGCCACGACGCGGCGGGGTTCAGCGCGGTCTTCGCGCCCGGGGCAGCAGCCGTCGACGACGGAGGCGTTGCGGGCTTCTTCGGAGCGGCTTTCTTGGCAGCAGGCTTCTTGGCAGCGGCGGGCTTGGCAGCAGCAGCCGGCTTGGCGGCAGCAGGAGCCTTCTTCGCAGCAGGAGCCTTCTTGGCAGCGGGGGCCTTCTTGGCTACGGCCTTCTTGGCAGCAGGCGCCTTTTTGGCAGCAGGCGCCTTCTTGGCAGCGGCCTTTTTGGCGGGGGCCTTCTTGGCTACCGCTTTCTTGGCAACAGCCTTCTTGGCGACGGCCTTCTTGGCTACCGCTTTCTTGGCGACGGCTTTCTTGGCAACCGCCTTCTTGGCGACAACCTTCTTGGCTACCGCTTTCTTGGCGACGGCCTTCTTGGCAACCGCCTTCTTGGCGACGACCTTCTTGGCTACCGCTTTCTTGGCGACGGCCTTCTTGGCTACCGCTTTCTTGGCGACGACCTTCTTGGCTGCCGGCTTCTTGGCGGCAACCTTCTTCACTGCCGGCTTCTTGGCGGCGGCGACTTTCTTGACAGCTACCTTCTTGACAGCGGCTTTCTTGGCCGGTGCGGCCTTCTTCGCGACTGCCTTCTTGGCGGCGGCGGGCTTCTTCACCGCTGCTTTCTTTACGGCTTTCTTGGCTGTTGCCATGGTCATGCTCCTTAGGTTCAGGGGTCCCAGAACTTAAACCCGTGCCCCGACTCGCCAACAAGGCGAACCGTGCCCGGGCTATTCATCGGCGCATGCCGCTGTTCTGTGCGAGCAACAGCTACTACGGTTTGCGCTAATGAATTCGGCACAGCCATTTGATATGGCCCCCGCTCCTTTGGCGCGAGCCATTTCAAATGGCGCCGGTCGCAGCCTGATCACAGGCCGCCGACCGCTTGTTCTACGTGTTCGAAATTGTCCCCAAGCCGCACCTTCGGCTTACTGCCCCCCGAGGGGGTGTGTTTTGCCTTGAGGCGGCCCGGCGGCAGAACACCCTGACCAGGGAGAGCGCCATCAAGCCTGTCGCGAACGCGACGCTCCGTGTTGCTGGAGCGTGCCCGCGTCGGGCTTGATGACGAACTGCTTTTACTCCCAGCTCAGCGTGCCACCAGTTTGGTATTCGATCACGCGAGTTTCAAAAAAGTTGCGTTCCTTTTTAAGATCGATCATTTCCGCCATCCACGGGAAGGGATTTTCTTCCTGCGGGTACAGCGGTTCGATACCGATTTGCTGGCAACGACGGTTGGCGATGAAGCGCAGGTAGGATTTGAACATAGGTGCGTTCAAGCCCAACACGCCGCGCGGCATCGTGTCTTCGGCGTAAGCGTATTCGAGTTCGACCGCTTTGCGGAAGAGTTCTCGAATTTCTTCGCGGAATTCCGGCGTCCACAGATGCGGATTTTCCAGTTTGACGGTGTTGATCAGGTCGATGCCGAAGTTGCAGTGCATGGATTCATCGCGAAGGATGTACATGTACTGTTCGGCGGCGCCGGTCATCTTGTTCTGGCGGCCAAGCGCCAGGATCTGCGTGAAGCCCACGTAGAAGAACAGGCCTTCCATCAAGCATGCGAAGACGATCAGCGACTTCAGCAGCGTCTGGTCGGCTTCGGGCGTGCCCGTCTTGAAGTGGGGGTCCGCGATCGCGTCGATGAACGGGATCAGGAACTCGTCTTTGGCGCGGATGGACGGAACTTCGTTGTAAGCGTTGAAGATCTCGGCTTCGTCCAGGTCCAGGCTTTCGACGATGTATTGATAGGCGTGCGTGTGGATCGCTTCTTCAAATGCCTGGCGCAGCAGGAACTGGCGGCATTCGGGCGCCGTGATGTGGCGATAGGTGCCCAGCACGATGTTGTTCGCGGCCAACGAGTCGGCCGTGACGAAGAAACCCAGGTTGCGCTTGACGATGCGGCGCTCGTCCTCGGTGAGCCCGTTCGGGTTCTTCCAGAGGGCGATGTCGCGCGACATGTTGATCTCTTGCGGCATCCAGTGGTTGGCGCACGTGGCCAAATACTTTTCCCACGCCCACTTGTACTTGAAAGGCACAAGCTGGTTGACGTCGGTTTCGCCGTTGATGATGCGCTTGTCAGCAACCTTTACACGTTGCGAGGTGGCGGTGCCGCTCGCGGCGAGGCCGGCCGCGTGTTCAGGCGCGGCGGGCGTGGGCATGGCGGTGTCGCCGAATACACCGGTCGCCGCCCGGACTTCGGGCGCAGCCTGCCCGCCACCCGCGGGGGCGGGGGCTTTTGCAGGTTGCGTGGCGAGGGTGTCGTCTTCCCAATTAATCATGATTCAATTCTCCGGAGGCGGTTATTGGCAGGCTTCGCACTCTTCGAAGCCGGGGTCGCCCGGCCGCATGGTGCAAACCGCCCCGAGAACTTCGGGTTCCGGCAAAACAGGTGCGGCGCCCACAGCCGCAGCCGTGGATTGGCCACCGGCGGTGACGGCGTTCAGTTCGCCGCCGCGGCCCGTGGATTTTTCGGCGCTGGTGGCGCCCAGGGTACGCAGGTAGTACGTCGTCTTCAGACCACGCAGCCATGCCAGCTTGTAGGTGTCATCCAGCTTCTTGCCCGATGCGCCCGACATGTAGATGTTCAGCGACTGAGCCTGATCGATCCACTTCTGACGGCGCGACGCGCATTCAACCAGCCAGCTCGGTTCGACTTCGAACGCGGTAGCGTAGAGTTCGCGGAGTTCGGAAGGTACGCGATCGATGCGGGACAGGCTGCCGTCGAAGTACTTGAGGTCGGCGACCATGACTTCGTCCCAGAGACCGAGTTTCTTCAGGTCACGCACGAGGTAATCGTTAACGACCGTGAACTCGCCGGAGAGATTCGATTTGACGTACAAGTTCTGGAAAGTAGGTTCGATGCACGCAGATACACCAATGATATTGGAAATAGTCGCGGTTGGGGCAATTGCTACGCAATTGGAGTTGCGCATGCCGTGCTGTTTGATGCGCGCGCGCAACGTATCCCAATCGAGCGAGCTCGATTCATCGACTTCAACATGGCCACCGCGCTCATCACGCAGCATCTTCAACGTGTCTTGCGGCAAGATGCCACGCGACCACAACGAACCTTCGTACGACTGATAGCGGCCGCGTTCTTCGGCAAGCAGGCTCGATGCGAAGTAGGCGTGATAGCACACCGCTTCCATCGAACGGTCCGCGAATTCAACCGCAGCTTGCGACGCGTACGGCACGCGCATCATCTGCAGGCAATCCTGGAAGCCCATGATGCCCATGCCCACCGGACGATGGCGCGCGTTGGAATTGCGGGCCTTCTCGACGGCGTAGTAGTTGATGTCGATAACGTTGTCGAGCATGCGCATCGCGATGCTGACGGTGCGCTTGATCTTGTCGTGGTCCAGTTCGAAACCGCCGCCGGCAGCCGGCTTCATGTGCGCGACCAGGTTCACGGAACCCAGGTTGCACACCGCGATTTCGGATTCGTTCGTGTTCAGCGTGATCTCGGTGCACAGGTTCGAGCTGTGGACGACGCCCACGTGTTGCTGCGGCGAACGGATGTTGCACGGATCCTTGAACGTGATCCACGGGTGGCCGGTTTCGAACAGCATCGACAGCATCTTGCGCCACAGCGTCAGCGCCGGCATCTTCTTGTAGAGCTTGAGCTCGCCGCTGGCAACGCGGTTTTCGTAGCCGACGTAGGCTTCTTCGAACGCACGGCCGACCTTGTCGTGCAGGTCAGGGCAGTCCGACGGCGAGAACAGCGTCCATTCGCCACCTTCCATGACGCGCTTCATGAACAGGTCGGGAATCCAGTTCGCCGTGTTCATGTCGTGCGTGCGGCGGCGTTCGTCACCGGTGTTCTTGCGCAGTTCCAGGAATTCTTCGATGTCCAGGTGCCACGATTCCAGGTACGTGCAAACCGCGCCCTTGCGCTTGCCGCCCTGGTTCACCGCCACGGCGGTGTCGTTGACGACCTTCAGGAACGGGACGACGCCCTGGCTTTCGCCGTTGGTGCCCTTGATGTGGCTGCGCAGCGCGCGAACCGGGGTCCAGTCGTTGCCCAGGCCGCCGGCGTACTTGGCCAGCAGCGCGTTTTCCTTGATGGCGTCGTAGATGCCTTCCAGATCGTCGGAGACGGTGGTCAGGTAGCACGACGACAGCTGCGAGTGCAGCGTGCCCGAGTTGAACAGCGTCGGCGTCGAGCTCATGAAGTCGAACGAGGACAGGATCTCGTAGAACTCGATGGCGCGCGTTTCGCGATCGGCTTCGCGCAGCGCCAGGCCCATGGCCACGCGCATGAAGAAGACCTGCGGCAGTTCGATGCGGGTGCCGCGGATGTGCAGGAAGTAGCGGTCGTACAGGGTCTGCAGGCCGAGGTAGCCGAATTGCAGGTCGCGCTTGGCGTTCAGTGCATGGCCCAGCTTGGTCAGGTCATAGCTGGCCAGTTCGGGCGACAGCAGGCCGCCTTCGATGCCGCGTGCGATGAACGTGGGGAAGTATTCGGCGTAACGCGCGCCCATGCCGTCTTGCGACACTTCTTCGCCCAGCACTTCCTTGCGGATCGTGTGCAGCAGCAGACGGGCGGTGACCTGGCTGTAGGCCGGGTCCTTTTCGACCAGTGCGCGCGCGGACAGGATGGCGGACTTGAACACTTCGTCGACGGGGATGCCGTCGTACAAGTTCTTGACCGTTTCCTTCAGGATGGTTTCGCTGTCGATGAATTCGTCCAGGCCTTCGCCGGCGGCGACGATGGTCGCGCGCAGTTCAGCCAGGTCCAGCGGGCGGCGCACGCCGGCATCGGTCACGTTCAGCACGTGTTCCTGCGGGGCAGCGGCGGCCTTGTCCTGGCCTTCGGCGGCAGCGGCGGCGGCGCGCTCTTGCGTGCGCTTCTCGCGGTACAGGACGTAGGCGCGGGCGACGTCGTGCTCGCCCGAGCGCATCAGAGCCAGTTCGACCTGGTCCTGGATGTCCTCAATATGGAAGGTGCCGCCGTTGGGGCGGTTGCGCACCAGCGCATTGACGGCCTGGCCCGTCAGGTTCTCGACCAGCTCGCGCACCCGCGCGGACGCTGCGCCCTGGCCGCCGTTGACGGCCAGGAAGGCCTTGGTCATGGCGATGGCGATCTTGCTGGGTTCGAACCCGACCACCGAGCCATTGCGGCGAATGATGTTGTAGCTGGCCCATTGCCCGCCATTGGCGTCGGCAGGGGAATCGGTTTGCGAGGGCGGCACGGCCGAAGGCCGGGTCACAGAGGCGATCGTAGTCTGCATGGAAGCTCCTGTGCGAAAACGCGTAGATAGCGACATGACGGCGGTCATGTCCGGTACGAATGTGGATCTTTTGAGGGGGTCGGAACGCTTGGACGGGCTAGTCCAAAAGGCGTGGCCGACGAGAATCAGCGCTTAGGCGACCACAACATATAGTGTAGCACCCCTCGTTGGACACTAATTCTAGTGATCGAGAACTACAGGGACAAGAAGAAGATATGACGAAGCTCACAAAAGATTGTTACTAAATGCACTGGGCGCGCCCAGTAAGGCGCGCCCAGGACAGGACCGCTCAGAGCGAATGTTTATGCGGTTTTCCGCAGGGGCATGTCGCGCGGGGCCGGTGCCGTATAGCTCTGCATCAATCGACCCAATTCCGTCCGATACTTCTCGACGTTCGCAGCCTTCACGTGGCCGTAGCCGCGGATGGTTTCTGCAAGGCCGGCGATTGTAGCTGCTTGCGCGAGCTTGTCCCGGGTCAACCCTACAAGCAGCTGGTCTATGGTCTGGCGATACTCGCCGATCAGGGCGCGCTCCATCTTGCGCTCGGCGGTGCGGCCGAACGGGTCGAACCAGGTGCCGCGCAGGCCCTTCAGGCGGGTCAGCAGTTTCAGCGCGGTCATGGTGCGCGGGCCGAGCGTCATCTTGCGCGGCACGCCGGTGCGCGGGTCCTTCTGCGCGAAGATCGGCGGGGCCATGTGAAAGCGCAGGCTGTAGTCGCCTTCGAACTGGCCCTTCAGCTGCGCCTGGAACGCTTCGCCCGTGTACAGGCGCGCCACTTCGTATTCGTCCTTGTAGGCCATGAGCTTGAACAGGCCGCGGGCCACCGCCATCGCCAGGCGCGGGGTCTTGGCCTCGGGAGCCAGTTCGCGTTCGCGGGCCGCGATGGCTTGGACCACGTCCTGGTATTCGCGGGCGTAGGCGGCGTCCTGGTAGGCGGTCAGGTCCGCGATGCGGCGCGCGACGGCGCGTTCGAAGGTCTCGGGCACGTGCAGCTGCACGACCTGGGCGCGCGGGCGCAGCGCGCTGTCCAGCGCGTCGGGTTGATGCGCGGCAAGGCGGCCGCTGTCGAACGCGGCGCGATTGGCTGCGACGGCCACGCCGTTCAGTTCAATGGCGCGGTTGATTGCGGCCTGCGACAGCGGCACGCCGCCGCGCTGCCACGCATAGCCCAGCATGAACATGTTCGACAGGATGCTGTCGCCGAACAGGGCCAGCGCGGCTTCGTGCGCGTCGATGGCGGCCGTGTTGGCTTCGCCCGCCGCGTGGCGGATCTTGGCCAGCAGCGCTTCGGGGCGCATGGCGGCATCGGGGTTGCGCGTGAAGTCGGAGACCGGGGCCACGTACGTGTTGACGGTGACCTGGGTGTGCCCGCGGCGCAGCGCGCCCAGCGAATCCGGCGCCACCGAGGCCACCGGGTCGCACAGGATGGCGGCATCCGCCTGCTGCCAGTCCAGGCGCACGGGGCCCGCCGACGCGCCAGCGGGCGCCAAGCGGATATGGCTGACGACCGTGCCGCCCTTTTGCGCCAGGCCGGTCAGGTCCAGCACCGCGGCCGACAGGCCTTCCAGGTGCGCGGCCATCGACACGATGGCGCCGATGGTGATGACGCCGGTGCCGCCCATGCCCGCGACGAGCAGGCGGTAGGGGCGGTCAAGCGCGGGCGTGGCCGGCAGCGGCAGTTGTTCGATCAGGCGTTGCAGGCGTTCCTGGTCGGTCTTGGGCGCCGCGCTCTTCCTGGGCTTGCCGCCCATGACGGACACGAAGCTGGGGCAGAAGCCTTCCGCGCACGAGTAGTCCTTGTTGCAGCTGGACTGGTCGATGGCGCGCTTGCGGCCATACGGCGTTTCCAGCGGCACGACCGACAGGCAGTTCGATTGCACGCCGCAGTCGCCGCAGCCTTCGCACACCGCGCTGTTGATCAGCATGCGGCGTGCCGGGTCCGGGAACTGGTTCTTCTTGCGGCGGCGGCGCTTCTCGGCCGCGCAGGTCTGGTCGTGGATCAGCACGGTCACGCCGGGGATCTCGCGCAGTTCGCGTTGCAGCGCGTCCAGTTCGCGGCGATGGTGCACCCGGATGTTCGGCCCCAGGTCCACGCCCTGGTATTTCTCGGGCTCGTCGCTAGTGACGACGATGCGCGCCACGTTCTCGCCGCGCAACTGCTGGCAGATCTGCGGCACCGAGATCGGGCCGTCCACGGGCTGCCCGCCTGTCATCGCGACGGCGTCGTTGAAGAGGATCTTGTAGGTGATGTTGGCGCCGGCGGCGACGGCCTGGCGGATCGCCAGATAACCCGAGTGGTAGTAGGTGCCTTCCCCCATGTTCTGGAAGATGTGCGGCATCTTGGTGTAGCGGGACAAGCCGATCCAGTCCACGCCTTCACCGCCCATCTGCGTCAGGCCGCCAGTGTCCCGGTCCATCCAGGCGGCCATGTAGTGGCAGCCCACGCCGGACAGCGCCTGGCTGCCTTCGGGCACTTTGGTGGACGTGCTGTGCGGACAGCCCGAACAGAAATAGGGGCGGCGGCGCATGCCGTCGGCGTCGTTGGACAGCGCGGCCTGGCACTCGAACGCCGCCAGGTCCGCGGCCAGCGGCAGGCCCGCCGTGCGGGTCAGCCAGCCGGCCAGCGGCTGCGCCAGCAGCGACGGGCGCAACTGGCCCGCCGACGGCACCATCGTTTCGCCGTCGAAGCCTTTCTTGCCGATGACGGACGGGCGGTCGGGCCGGTTGAACAGCAGGTCCTTGATCTGGCTTTCGACGACCGCGCCTTTTTCTTCGATCACGAGGATGTGCGACAGGCCGCGCGCGAAGTCCAGCAGCCGTTCGCCATCCAGCGGCCACGTCAGGCCGGGCTTGTAGATGCGCACGGGCGCATTGGCGGTGACGGTGTCCACGCCCAGGCGCGACAGCGCTTCCATCGTGTCCAGATGCGCCTTGCCGACCGTCACGATCCCCACGGTGGCGCGGGGCGCGGGACAGGTCAGGCGGTCGATGCTGTGGCGGCGTGCAAACGCGGCCACGGCCTTCATGCGCAGGTTCATGCGCGTTTCGACGGCCAGCGACAGGAAGTCGCGCGCCGAATACTCCAGCGTTTCAGGCGGCATGTCCGGATCGGCGGGCATGTCGTAGGCGTGCACGGCGGCAGGCGTGAACGAGTGGCCGCTTTCGATGGTCTCGGACACGGCCTTGAACGCGACCCAGGTGCCGGAATAGCGCGACAGCGCCCAGCCCCACAGCGCGAAGGTCTCGTATTCGTCGATGGACGTGGGATGCACGATGGGCATCTGCCAGCCGATCAGCGACGCTTCGCTGGCGTGCGGGATCGATGACGACACGGCGGTGTGGTCGTCGCCCACCACCACCAGCACGCCGCCGTTGCGCGAGGCGCCCGCCGCGTTGCCGTGATGCAGGGCGTCGCCCGCGCGGTCCACGCCCGGGCCCTTGCCGTACCACATGGCGAAGACGCCATCGACGTTGCGGTCGGCGCGCACGCCGGCCTGCTGCGTCCCCATGACGGCGGTGGCCGCCATGTCTTCGTTGATGCCGGGAAGGAAGGAGATCTTGCTGGCGTCCAGCGCCTTCTTCGACTTCCACATCGCCATGTCGACGCCGCCCAGGGGCGACCCGCGATAGCCCGACACGAAACCGGCCGTGTTCAGGCCGCGTTCGCGGTCCACCCGGGCCTGCGTGAGCATGATGCGCACGAGCGCCTGTGTCCCGGTCAGGAAGATGCGGCCGGACTCCCGCGTGAGGTTGTCGGCAAGCTGGTACTCAAGGTCCAGCTGGGGTTCGGGGGCGGGAGTGCCGTCCATAGTGAATGCTCCTGGTATTTCGCACCATGATAGGTTCGCGGAGCATTCGATTTATTGCGTTTTCGGATCGTGCTATCCCTATAATACGCAATGAACATTTCGTGTTCGACAAAAACCAGGAGACAAAGCGATGGACAAGACCGATATCGGCATCCTCAAGGCCTTGCAGGAGGACGGCCGGGCTTCGGCGCAGCAGTTGTCGGAGAAGGTGGGCCTGTCGGCCGCACCGGTATGGCGGCGGGTGAAGGCAATGGAGGCCAGCGGGGTCATCCAGGGCTATAGCGCACAGGTGGACCGCAGCAAGGTGGGGCTGGGATGCATGTTCGCGCAGATCAGCCTGGAGCGGCATTCCTCCAGTACGGTCGAGAATTTCGAACGCTCTGTGCGCGATGCCCCCGAAATCCTGGAGTGCTATGCGGTCACGGGCGATTCGGACTTCCTCTTGAAGATCTTGGTGGAAAGCCCCGAGGCCTACGACCGGTTCCTGCACCGGTTCCTCTTCAACATGCCAGGCATCCGCCAGACGCGCACCATCGTGGCGCTGCGCGAGATCAAGCACGAACAGCGCCTGCCGCTGTGATGCGCATTGCGCCCTCTATATATAGAGGGCGCAATGTTTGTAGCCGGAAATCCGCCGTCGCAGCGGTTTATTGGGGTTGGATGCCGGAAATACGGATCCATTCCTTCCAGCGCGCCGTGTCTTCCTTCACGAAGGCGTCAAAGCGCGCGACATCCATCGATTCCGGGGTCAGACCCAAGGCGCGCAGCTTCTTCGCCGTGGCTTCATCCTTGACTGCCGCCTGCATGTAGCCGTTCATCTTCGCCACGATGTCCGGCGGCGTGTGCGCGGGGGCCGACAGGCCCAGCCAGCCGGCAACGACGAAATCCGGGTAATAGGCCGCCATGGTCGGCACGCTGGGCCAGGCCGCGTGCGGCTGTGCACCGGTGACAGCGATGGGGATCAGTCCCTTGCCGTCGATCTGGCCCATCGCGGTCAGGTAGTCCACGAAGGCGAAGCTGATCTGTTTGCCCCGCAGGTCGGTGATGATCTGCGTGATGTTCTTGTAGGCCGCGCCGGTGATGTTGATGTCGGCGCGCTGCTTGAACAGTTCCGACGGCACTTGCGAGGACGAGCTGTAGTAGCCGAAGAAGACCTCGCCGGGATGCTTCTTGGCGTAGTCCACCAGCTCGGGCACCGTGCGGTAGGGGCTGCCGGGCGCTACGACGCCGACGGTGCCGAACGTGCCCAGCATGCCGACTTGCTGGAAGTCCTTTTGCGCGTCGTAGGGCAGGCTCTTGTACAGGAACTGGTTGGCGGCGTGCGTGGAGTTCGTGGACAAGAGGAAGGTGTAGCCGTCCGCCGCCGCGTTCTTGGACGCATTGGTGCCGACGATGCCGCCGGCGCCGGGGCGGTCTTCGACGATCACGGTCTGCCCGGTCTGTTCGCCCAGGTATTGGGCGAACGTACGCGCGGTCAGGTCGGCCGCACCGCCGGGCGCGGACGGCACGATGATCGTCACGGGCTTTTCGGGCCAGCCTGCGGCGTGGGCCGATGCGGCCAGGACAAGCCCGGCGCCGAACAGCGCCGGGCGAAGAAAACGGGGAATGGACATGCTTGTCTCCTGATTGCGCTTGGCCGCGTGCTTGCGCGGTCATGTGTCGTTGTTTTGGCGTTACTGCGTGGGAATGAAGGTTCAGCCGAACTGCTCGCGGTGCCACGCCAGGATGGCGGCGGCGCTGATTTGCCATTGGTCCGCGTACATCATGCAGTGCGGCTGTTCGGCCAGCACGGCGTGGGAAAAGCCATAGCGTTGCGCGATCGCCTGGTCCTGCCCGGGCGGATGGCGGTCATGGGTGTCGAGGCCGGCAGCAAGGCACAGGCCAGGCACGTTGAAAGAAGCGTCGCCGAGCGCCACGCGCAGCAGGTAGCGGTCGTTGAGGACTTGCGGGCTTTCGGCGCACAGGCGTTGCGTGACGGCGCGGACATCGCGGTCGGGCGAGGTCGCCAGAAAGCGCGCGCGGATTTCGGCCGGGGCAGGGGCGGTGCGCGGCACGGCGTCTGGCACCGGGGGCAGGGCCAGCGCGCCGGGCAGGTCGCCGGGCGGTGACGGCGCCATCAGCACCACGCCCGCGACGGGCCGCTGGCGGGCGGCCAGCAAGGCGGGCAACGCGCCCATGCTGTGGCCCACCACGACAGTGGGGCCTTCCAGCGCATCCAGCGCGTGGGCCACGTCCAGGCCCAGGTCGGCGATGGTGGTGGACGCAAACGCCGCGTCCTGGGGCAGCGCGCCATGGCCGCGCAGGTCCAGCGCCGCGCAGGCCAGGCCGGCCGCGGCGAAGTAGTCCAGATAGTGTGCAAAGCACCAGGCGCCGTGATAGGCGCCCGGCACGAAGAGCAGGCCGGGCCGGCCGTCTTGCGGCAGCGCGCCGACGATCAGGCGGCCCTGGCCCGCGGCGCGGTCGGGCAGGCGGTCGGCCAGGCTGAAATCCAGCGGGTCCGTGGTGATGGGGGCGGAAGTGGGGGAGGCAGCGTTCATCTTGCGGCCATCTTAAGTGCGCCCCTATGATCAGAAAACTTTATTTTTCCTATGATTCAATAAGTTTTCCAAATCGAGCTGCCCGATGCGATCCCTGCCTGACCTGTCCATCACGCACTACCGGCATTTCCTGCTGGTGGCAGAGCTGCGCAGTTTCCGCGCGGCGGCCGCCCGGGCCTTCCGCTCGCAGCCGGCGTTGTCCTTGTCCATCCGTGAAATGGAGCAGCGCCTGGGCCAGCCGCTGTTCGAACGCGGCAACCGCAACACGCTCACGCGCTTCGGGCAGGATTGCCTGCCGCTGGCGCGCGAACTGGTCGAGCATCACGACCGCGTGGCGGGCGCGCTGTCCGGGCTGGCCAACAACGGCGCCGGCACGCTGACGATGGCCTCTGTGGCCACCGTGGCGACGCACTGGCTGCCCGAACTCGTGGCCACCTACCGCGAGCGCTACCCGGCGGTGGCGTTGCGTCTGTTCGACGACAACTCCGAAGGCGTCGAGCGCATGGTGCTGGCAGGCGAGGTCGAACTGGGCGTGTGCAGCCCGGTGTTGCAGGATCGCCGCCTGACCTTCGAGCCGCTGCTGCGCGACGCCTTCGGCCTGGTCTGCCATCGCGGCCATCCGCTGGCCGGGCGCAAGTCGGTGACGTGGCGCGAGATCGCGGGTCTGCCGCTCGTGGGCACCGTGGCGCACCGGCAGCTTGCCGGCTATCCGCAGGCCGCTTTCATGCTGGACCGGCAGGTGTTCGTGTCGAACATGATGTCGCTGCTGGCCATGCTGGAACGCGGCGTGGGCGTGACGGTGCTGGCGCGGCTGGGAGTGCCGCCGGACTCGCCCGGGCTGGCGTTCGTGCCGCTGTCGCGGCCGCGCATCGAACGCGAATTGGGCATCACGCGGCTGGCGGGGCGCAGCCTCTCGCCGGCGGCCGCGCGCATGGAAGAAATGCTGCGCGCCAAAGCGGTGCGGGGCGGCCGCAGTGTCGCTTGAAACCAACGCATTCGTGCGCTTTCCAGGGCTAAACCCGGGGCTTTGAACGCCCGACTGTTGCGCAATTGCACTCCGCGCGGATCGTCGTTGATTCTTCCCAAGCGGCTCTTTAGAGTGCGTCATGTTTGCTGCGCGAAGGACGTGCCGGTGTGATCGGTGCGGCGCGTCGACAGACGTGTTGAGGAAGACATGAGCAGTGTGTATTTGCGTTCGGCCGGCATCGCCTGCGCCGTTCTGGTCCTGGCCGGTTGCGTCGCCAGGAAGCCCGCCGTTATCACAGACGCCCAGCCCGCGGAACCGCCCAAGCCAGTGGCTTGCGTACCCGCCCAAAGCGGCGATCCGATGATCGGCACGTGGTTGTCGAACAGCAAGCCGCGCGACGTCAGTGGCGACCTGCAATCGCTGATCGTGTTGTCCGCCGATGGCACGATGGCCTATGAAACCCTGTTGAAGATCGGCCGCAAGGCGCGTCCCGCCCTGCGCGAGACCGGTTGCTGGACGGTGGCAGACGGCATCTACACGATGCGGACCACCAAATCCGCCGGCGAACTGGTGGACGCCAACGACCCGATCTACCTGAACCGCTACCGCGTCGAAAAGGTCGAGAAGACCAAGCTGACGCTGCGCGAACTGAAGACCGGCGGCCAGGTCGTGACCGCGCGCCGCATGCCCCCGGGCTACCGACTGCCTTACTAAGCGTTGCGCCGGGCGGACACTCCGCCCGGCGGCTTCGCCAAGACGGCCGGGCTGCGGTAAGGTGCGGGCTTCGACTTTCGCCTCGCCGCCGGACCTCCATGCCCGCCATGTCCTCCGAAGCACGCGCCATCGCGCTGCTTGCCCTGGCCGCTTTCGTCAGCGCCAGCGCTTTCCGCATCTGTGATCCCATGCTGCCGCAACTGGCGGCGGAATTCGGCACCACCACCGGGCAGGCCGCCCGCGCGGTGACGGCGTTCGCCGTCGCCTACGGTGTGCTGCAGATGTTCTTCGGACCCGTCGGCGACCGCTATGGCAAGTACCGCGTCGTCAGCGTGGCGACCGTGGCCTGCGCACTGGGCAGCGCGGGCGCCGTCATGGCCGAGTCCCTGGATGTGCTGGTCTTGTGCCGCGCGCTGTCGGGCGCGGCGGGGGCGGGCATCGTGCCGCTGTCGATGGCCTGGATTGGCGACAACGTGCCCTACGAACGCCGGCAGGCGACGCTGGCGCGTTTCCTGACCGGGACCATCCTGGGCATGTCGGCCGGGCAATTGGCCGGCGGACTGTTCGCCGACACCATCGGCTGGCGCTGGGCCTTTGCCGCGCTGGTCGTGGGGTATCTGGCCGTGGGCGTGCTGTTGCACCTGGAAGTGCGGCGCCAGCAGGTCTCGGGCTTCGGCCGGGTCGAGGCGGGGGCCGGCACTAAAGGTTTCGTGGCGCAGGCGCGCCTGGTGCTGGGCACGCCGTGGGCGCGTATCGTGCTGGCGACGGTCTTCGCCGAAGGCCTGCTGGTGTTCGGCGCCCTGGCGTTCGCGCCGTCGTATCTGCATGAACGCTTCGATATTTCTCTGACCGCGGCCGGTGCGCTGGTGGCGGTGTACGCCGTGGGCGGCCTGATCTATACGGTGGTGGCGGGCCGCATCTTGAAGCGCCTGGGCGAACGCGGCCTGGCGATCGCGGGTGGTCTGGTGCTGAGCGTGGCGTTCCTGTCTTACCTGCTGGGGCCGGTCTGGATGTGGAGCCTGCTTGCCAGCGTGCTGGCCGGCTTCGGCTATTACCTGCTGCACGCCACGCTGCAGACCAACGCGACGCAGATGGTGCCGTCGGCGCGCGGCACCGCCGTGGCCTGGTTCGCGTCCTGCCTGTTCATGGGGCAGGCGGCCGGCGTGGCCTTGGCGGGCGCGGTGGTCGACGAGATCGGCGCCGCCGCGCTGTTCGGCGGATCTGCCGTGCTGCTGCCGCTCTTGGGCGCATTCTTCGCGCGGGCGCTGAAGGCGCGGGCGGCGATTCAGGCCGGCGGCTGACGGCGGCGGGGGGATGGGGGTGATGGAGGCCCCGGCTGAGAGGCTGTAGGATGGGTGGAGCGCGCGGAGGGTAATGGCGGGAACACCGATATCCAGCGCGCGCAACCCATCAAGCAGTGCCCCAATGCCTCTTCCATTTCGCTATGAAATGACGGTCGCTTGATGGGTTGCGCGCGTTCGAGAGCGTTCTTCTTGCGCAAAGACGCGCGCGCTCCACCCATCCTACCGGATAACGCCATGCCAGCCCCCGGCCAACCCTCCTCTCGGCGTCAGATTGCGGCCAGGCGGGCCAGCACGGTCTGCTTGCCCAGCAGGGCCAGCACGGCGTCAACGGCGGGCGTCTGCGTCTGGCCGGTGACGGCCACGCGCAGCGGGATCGCCAGTTGCGGCATCTTCAGGCCGCGGTCAGCCAGCACGGCCTTGATCAGCGCCGAGATGGCTTCACGGGTCCAGTCGGTGTCCTGGGCGCGCTGGGCGAAATCGGCCAGTGCTTCGCGTGCCGCGGCGGTCAGGTGCTGTTCGACGAGCTCGGCCGCAGCCGGCTTGAACTCGGCGCAGAACAGCATGGCGCCGTCAGCCAGTTGCTCCAGCGTTTCCGCGCGGTCCTTCAGCAGGCCCATGACGCCCGGCAGGTCGATCTTTTCCGGATGGCCGCCACGGTTGGCCACGCGCGGGGCCACGCGTTCGGCCAGTTCCGCGTTGTCCATCTGCTTGATGTAGTGGGCGTTGACCCAGTTCAGCTTCTTCGGATCCCATTGCGAGGCCGACTTCGACAGGTGCTTGGTGTCGAACCACGACACCAACTGCTCGCGCGAGAAGAGCTCGTCGTCGCCGTGGCTCCAGCCCAGGCGGGCCAGGTAATTGATCATGGCCTCGGGCAGGTAGCCGTCGTTGTCGTACTCCATGACGTTGACCGCGCCGTGGCGCTTGGACAGCTTTTCGCCGTCCGGGCCCAGGATCATCGGCACGTGGCCGTATTCGGGCAGGGTCGCGCCCAGCGCGCGCAGGATGTTGATCTGGCGCGGGGTGTTGTTGACGTGGTCATCGCCGCGCAGGACGTGCGTGATGCCCATGTCCCAGTCGTCGACCACCACGCAGAAGTTGTACGTGGGCGTGCCGTCCGGGCGCGCGATGATCAGGTCGTCCAGTTCGGTGTTGTCGAAGCTGATCGTGCCCTTGACCATGTCGTTCCAGGAGGTGGCGCCTTCCTGGGGGTTCTTGAAGCGCACGACGGGCTTGCGGCCGTCGGGGATGGCCGGCAGCGTCTTGCCCGGTTCCGGGCGCCAGGTGCCGTCGTAGCGCGGCTTGTCGCCGCGGGCGCGGGCGGCTTCGCGCATGGCTTCCACTTCTTCGGGCGAGCTGTAGCAGAGGTAGGCGGTGCCGGCGTCCAGCATCTGCGCGACCACTTCGCGGTAGCGGTCCATGCGTTGCATCTGGTAGAAGGGGCCTTCATCGGGCTGCATGCCCAGCCATTCCATGCTGTCCAGGATGGCTTGCACCGCTTCCGGCGTGGAGCGTTCAACGTCCGTGTCTTCGATGCGCAGCACGAAGGTGCCTTGGTGATGGCGCGCGAAGGCCCAGGAGAACAGCGCGGTGCGCGCGCCGCCCAAGTGCAGGAAGCCCGTGGGCGAAGGCGCGAAACGGGTACGAATGGGGGAGGAGGCGTTGGAGGTCATAGGTGGCAATGATAGCGGCTGCGGCGCCACAAAGCGGCGTCAGGCAGGGTCCACATCAAGCGGACGACGGGATTGTCTTGTTACGATGAACGGTATTTTAGATTAGGGCCCGATAAGCGCCTGCCTCCTATGCTGCGACACGCTCTTGCCCCGATGTTCGAACCCGGCTCGCTGGTGATCGTTGCCGACAGGTCCCTGCCGGCGACGGCCTCCCTGTCGCCCGCGCTCAAGGCGAAAACCACCGTGGTGGCCTGCGAAACGGGGGCCGCGCCTGAACTGCCCGCCACCCTGCAAGGGTTGGCCCCGGGCGAACGGCCTGATCTGGCCCTGGTTTGCGTGTCACCGGCCGTGCTGCCGGAAACGCTGCGGCGCCTGTCGCCGCTGGCGCCGCGCTCGGTAATCCTCTTGCCCCACGAACTGCCCGACCCGTATCCGCGCGGCACGCTGGCCCTGTGCCGGGCCTGGGCCGAAGAAAACCGCTGCGAACTGCTGGGGCCGCGCTCCTTCGGCGCCCAGCGTCCCCATGCGGGCCTGAACTTCAGCCAGCACCCGGTGCTGGCGCGTGCCGGCCGCGTGGCGCTGCTGGCGCAGTCGCGCTCGATCATGGCGGCGGTGATGGACTGGGCCGAAGACGTGCATATCGGCTTTTCCACCGCCGTGTCGCTGGGCGACGAGGCAGTGGTGGGCCTGTCGAAGGTGCTGGACTATCTGGCCAGCGACCCGCGCACCGACAGCATCGTGCTGTATCTCGAAGACGTGGGCCCCGCCCGCGAATTCATGAGCACGCTGCGCGCCGCCGCCAGCGTCAAGCCGGTCATCGTGCTGAAGGCCGGCCGGTCCGACGCCGACAGCGCCGACGCCATTTTCGACGCCGCCTTGCGCCGCGCCGGCGCGGTGCGTGTGCGCTACTTCGTGCAGCTGTTCTCGGCTGTGAAGGTGCTGGGCTACACGCGCCGCCCCAAGGGCCGGCGCGTGGCGCTGATCTCCAACGGCAACGGCCCCCCGCAGTTGGCCATGGACCTGATCGGCCCCGACGCAGCCGTGCTGCGCGCCGAGCTGGCACCCGCCACGCGGCGTGCACTCGAGGGCATGCTGGAACCGGACGCGGCCAGCGCCAATCCGGTTATCACCTATACGCCGCTGACGCCGGAGCGCATCCGCGCCATCCTGGAAACGGTGCTGGACGACGCGGGGGTCGATGGCGTGCTGGTGTTGTTGGCGCCCGATGCGCTGGCCGACATGCCGGCGGTCGCGCGCGAGCTGGCGCAGATCGCGCCCAAGGCGAAAAAGCCCGTCGTCAGCTGCTTCATGGGCGACGCCGGCATGCGACCCTTGCGGCGCATGCTGGACGACGCGGGCACGTCCGCTTTCCGGACGCCGGAATCCGCCGCCGACGCGTTTGGCGTGCTGGCGTCCCACCATTACAACCAGCAGTTGCTGCTGCAGACGCAGCCGCAGGAACCCCCCAGCCATGTGCCGGACCTGGCCGCGGCGCGCGAAGTCATCGCGCGGGTGCGCGCCGACTGCCGGCGCGAATTGAACACGTCTGAAATCCGCACCCTGCTGGGCCTGTTCTACGTACCGCTACGCGACATGCCGGTGGAGGTTGCTGCGGTCGAGCCCGAATCCCGTCCGATGGCCATCCGCGTGCGGCGCGATCCGCAGTTCGGTCCGGTCATCCGCTTTGGCGCGGGCGGCCCGGACGCGATGCTGTCCGTGTCGGATCGCGGCATGGACCTGCCGCCGCTCAACGGCTTCCTGGCCCGGCAACTGATCGAACGCAGCCGGCTGTGGCGCCGCGTTCTGGCGCCGCGCATCGGCCATATCGCCGCCGAGTCCCTGCAGCAGGCGGTGGTGCTGGTGTCCGAAATGGTGTCGGAATTGCCCGACATCGAAACGCTGGACATCGATCCCCTCTACGCCGGCGAAACGCATCTGCGCGCCGGCGGCCTGCGCTTGCTGCTGACTGAAACCCCGGGCTGTGAAACGCCGCAGACCTCGGGCTATCCGCACATGGCGATCCACCCGTACCCGGCGCGCCTGGTGCAGGTGCGTCGTTTCAGCGACGGCATCCCGTGGGTGCTGCGCCCGATCCGCCCGGAAGACGGCGACGCCTTGCAGGAGTTCATCCGCGGCCTGTCGGAACGTTCGCGCTACATGCGCTTCGTGTCGATGATGCGCGAGCTGACCCCGCGCATGGTGTCGCGCTACACGCAGGTGGACTACCATCGCGAATTGGCGCTGGTGGCGGCTACGCAAGTGCCCAACCCGGCCAACCGCGGCCATCCGCGCGAAGTCATCGTGGGTTTCGCGCACTACTTGCGCAACCCCGACGGGCGCGGGGCAGAGTACGCGTTGGTGATCGGCGACGACTGGCAGCGCCGCGGCCTGGGCCGCCAGCTGATGACGGCGCTGATCGACGCGGCGCGCGAGCAGGGGCTGGAATACATCGACGGCCTGGTGCTGTCGACGAACCGGCCCATGCTGGCGCTGATGACGAGCCTGGGCTTCACCAACGACGCTGACCCGGAAGATCCGACGATGCGCCGGGTCTGGCTGGGTCTGGTTTGACCCCCATGGTCTGACCCGATGGCCTGATCCCGTGCGGGGTCAGGCCCCTCAGGCGGTCTTTCTGGCTGCTTGCGCCGGCGTCAGCCGCGCCGCCACCTCGTCCACCGACAACACGTCGCCAAAGAACAGCATCCAGCCGTAGAGCGAATGCTCGTGCTCGGCGGGCGTCACCGCGGCCAGCGCGTCGTCGACCATGATGGTGCGGAAGTCCCGCATCATGGCGTCGCGCGCGGTGGATTCACAGCACACGTTGGTGACGGTGCCCGCGATCAGCAGCGTGTCCACGCCCAGTCCGCGCAGCAGGGGTTCCAGCTCGGACGATCCGGGCGCCATCGCGCTGTAGAAGCGCTTGACCACGCGCAGGTCCTTGTCGTGCGCATGCAGGTCCGGGTGCAGCTGGAAACCCGGCGAATCGCGGCGCAGCGTTTCCAGCCGGCGCGCGCTGCGATCGCGCGTCAGCATCACGCCGTGATGGTGCGACCAGAAGGCGTCGGCATTGTCGGATGCGGTCTGCACCCAGACGACGGTGCCCCCGGCCGCGCGCACGGCGTCGCACAGGCGGTTCACCGGCGCGATGATCTCGCGCGCCGGCGCGCATTCGCCCTGATAGCCGGGCAGCGTGAAGTACTGCTGCATGTCCACCACGACCACCGCCGTGCGGGCGGCGGGCAGTTCGTCATACGGATGCAGGCAGCCTTGCCGGGCCACGACGCGATCCTGTACCCATTGCGGGAATTCCATGGCGGTTCCTTATCCGTAGCGCCGCGCCACGGCGGCTTCGACGCGGTAGATGATGAGATACATCACGCTGGAGATCAGCGCCAGCATGGCGATGGCGGTCATGACGATGTTCAGCTTGAATACCTGGCTGCCGTTCATGATCAAAAAACCCAGGCCGGAATCCGCGGACTGGAATTCGCCCACGATGACGCCCACCAGCGCCAGGCCGATGTTCATCTTCACGGCCGCGATCAGGGTGGGCACGCTGCCGGGCAGCACCACCTTGGTCAGCACCTGCCAGCGGCTGGCGCCGAACGTGTGGGCAAGCTTGACCTTGTTCAGGTCGATACCCCGGAAGCCGGCATACACCACCATGATGGTGACGAACACCGCGATGGCCACGGCCATGCCGTACACGGCGTAGTCCGACCCCAGCCACAGGTAGAAGATCGGCACGAAGGCGATCTTGGGCATGGCGTTGGCGACCACCAGGAAGGGGTCCAGCACCTTGTACAGGAAGTCCGACCACCACAGCGCGGCGGCCACCACGATGCCGATCGCCATGCTCAGCGTAAAGCCGACCAGCGTGGCCGACAGTGTCGTCATGATGTGCTTGCCCAGCTGGCCGTTGTTCCACAGTTCGATGAAGGTGGGCCACAGCGCGCTGGGGTAGCTGGTCAGCAGCGGATTCAGGATGTGCATGCGCGGCAGGATTTCCCACGCGCACAGAAAGACCACCAGCAGCAGAGCCTGCGACAGCCGGATGTTGCGTTTGCGGGCGCGGTCGCGGCGCAGGTAGTCCAGGTACTTGGCGCTAGGCGCGGGAACGGCGCGCAGAGGGACGGTATTGGCGATGGGCGCATTCATGGGTCAACCCTCCACGTGGACGTCCAACTCGTCCCAGAGCTGTTTGAAATAGGTGTTGAATTCCGGCCGCGAGCGCGCCTGGAAGGGCGTCGGCCTGGCGCCGTCGCCATAGTGGATACGGTACTGGCTCTTCAGCCGGCCGGGCCGGCGCGACAGCACGATGACGCGGTCCGTCATGGCGATGGCCTCGCCGATGTCGTGCGTGACCAGCACCACCGTCTTGCCCTCACGGCGCAGGATGTCCACCACTTCGTCCGAGATCGCCAGCCGCGTCTGCGAATCCAGCGCTGAAAAGGGCTCGTCCAGCAGGATCACGTCGGGCTCGGTCACCAGCGTGCGCGCCAGCGCCGCGCGCTGCCGCATACCGCCGGACAATTGGCGCGGCGTGTGCGACAGGAACGCGCCCAGCCCGCACTTCTCCAGCAGATGCACGGCGCGCGCCTCGCTGCGCGCATCGCGCCGGCCCTGGATCTCGGCGCCCAGCATCACGTTGTCCAGGATGGTGCGCCATTCAAACAGGTAGTCCTGCTGCAACATGTAGCCGATGCGCGGATTGGGCTTGGTCACGCCCTGGCCGTCGATCAGCACGGCGCCCGAGGTCGGCGGGATCAGCCCGGCAATCAGCGACAGCAAGGTGCTCTTGCCACAGCCACTTTGTCCGATCAGGCTGACGAATTCGCCCGGCGCCAGCGTGAACGACACGTTCGACAGCGCCTCGGTTTCGCCTTCGGTCGTGAAGTACGACAGGCAGACCTCGCGCAGCTCGATCTTCGCCGTGGCGACGGCCGGCTTCAGATTATGGACGGCGGCTCCCATCACGGCACCTTCTTGGCGAAGTCGGCCACCACCACGTCTTCATACTTCACGCGGGCGGTCTCCTTCATGACGGCGCTGGCAACCAGCATGTCTTGCAGCTTCGCCATGGCTTCGGCGGTCACCAATGGCGACGTCTTCCAGATCTGGTACTGCTTGTAGCGTTCGATCGCTTCGGTCACGGCACCCTGGTCCATGCCGGGGAAGAACGTCATGATCTGCGGGGTCAGCGTGGCGGCGGGCGTGTCCTTCACGTATTTTTCGGCGCGCGCGACCACATCGGTCCAGGCCTGGATGACCTTGGGATTGTCGCGGATGTATTTGTCCGTGGCGGTGAAGACGGTGTAGTCCACCTGGCCCACTTCATGGCCGACGGAGGCCACGATATAACCCTTGCCGTTGCGCACCAGTTCGCCGGCCTCGGGTTCCAGGAAGATGCCGTATTCGCCTTGCCCCGCCATCCACGCGCCAGCGCGCGCCGGAATGCCGATGTTGTTCAGCAGTTTTACGTCCTTCTGGGGGTCAAGCCCGTGCTTGCGCAGCGCGGTTTCCAGGAACACGATGGGGTTGGACCCCGGCCGAAAGCCGATGACGTCTTTGCCTTTGAGCATCGACCAGTCGAACTTGTCGATGGGCTTGCGCGCCAAAAGGAAGAACCCGTCGGTGGCCGTCAGGCCGGCGAAGATCTTCGGCTTGACCGGCGATTCGCTGTTCTGCACGTAGATGGATGCCTCGGGACCGATCAGCACGATGTCGGCGCTGCCCGAGAGCAGGGCCGTCATGCCTTTGTCGGTGCCCTGGGATGTCTTCATGGACACGTCCAGCCCGGCATCCTTGAAGTACCCCTGCGACAGGGCCACGTACTTGGGCACGTAGAGGATGGAACGCACCACCTCTTCGTAGCGGACCTTCACGGGGGGATTCAGGGCTTCGGCGTGGGCGGCCAGCGGAATGAACAGCGCAAGCAGCGCTGCGCCCGCCAGGCGGGGCAATGGCAAGGATTTCACGGGACTTTCTCCTGCGTCTTGTATGGCACGCCGAAACCCGGCGCAACACGGCCAATGGGATGGAATCGACAACAACAACAGGGAAGCCCGAACGATCACTGCCCGGGCCCTAAGGCATGGATCGAATACTATATTCAATACAAACAGGCGACAAGTATTTTGCGATTGGCGTTTTTCTCTATGGACGAGCGCCAGCCAAGCCCGGAAAATTCAGGGCTTGAATACCACTTGGTATACAGGAATGGGATTTGGCCGTTTGGGCGTGGGCTATAGCGGCCGCCGCGAAACGATGGATTTCGCGCGCCGGACAGGCGAAAGCTTGCCGTGCTTCGTAGGATGGGTGAAGCGCGAGGTCAGGCGCGAGAGGGCGCTGACGCCCAACGCGCGCAACCCATCATCAACCCGAGATCAACCCCACACGCCATTCAAGAACGCCGAAATGTCTCGGACTTCTTCGGCGCACACCGAATGCGGCATGGGATACGTGTGCCAGCGCACGTCGTAGCCCAGGCGCTTCAGTTCAGCCAGCGACGCCTCGGCGCGCGCCAGCGACACGACCGGGTCGTATTGGCCGTGGGCCATGAAGATCGGCGTGGCGTTATTGGCGCTGTGGCGTTCGGCTTCGGCGGTATCCGCGAGCGGCAGGTAACCCGACAGCGCCATCATGCCCGCCAGTTTCTCCGGCAGGCGCAGGCCCGTGTGCAGCGTCATGGCGCTGCCTTGCGAAAACCCGGCCAGCACGATGTTCGACGTGGGGATGCCCCGGGCGTTTTCGCGCGCGATCAGCTTGTGGATGGCGGCCTCGGATGCCCGGATGCCCTTGGCGTCTTCCACGCGCACCAGGTCCATCACCAGGATGTCGTACCAGGAGCGCATCGACATGCCGTTGTTGATCGTCACGCGCTGCACCGGCGCGTTCGGGAACACGAAGCGCACGCCCAGGCCCGCGGGCAGGTCCAGTTCCGGCACGATGGGCGCGAAGTCATTGCCGTCGGCGCCCAGGCCGTGCAGCCAGATCACGGCGTGCGTGGGATTGGGGGCGGTTTCGATCTCGATGCAATCGAGCAGGTCGGTGGAAGCGTTCATGGACGGCCGGCGGGAAATTCAGGGAAGGGGAATCAGAGCGTCAGGGTCTTCAAGGCCTGGAACAGCGCACGATAGTGCTTCTTCTGCGGTTCCTGGCCCTGCAGCAGCGAGGCATTGCCCAGCTTTTCCTTGCGCGCGGCGCGGATCAGCGTGCGCAGTTGTTGCGCATCGGCTTGCGGATTGTTCGCCAGCAGCTTGGTCAGCAGGTCGTCGTCGTCCAGCAGGCGGTCGCGTAGCGTTTCCAGCCGGTGCATGGCGGCGGTTTCTTCGCGCGAACCGTTTTCCCAGACATCGAGCTGGGCGCGGATCTCGTCGGCGGGGGCGTCGCGCATCAGCTTGCCCACGAAGTGGACCTGGCGGCGGCGGCCTTCGCGGCCGGTCGTGCGCTGCGCCATGCGGATCGCCTCATAGAGGCGTTCGGCCAGCGGCAGTTGCTTGAGGCGTTCGGGGGACAGTTCGATCAGCTGTTTGCCCAGGTCCAGCAGGGCGTGCATTTCACGCTTGACCTGGGACTTGCTGGGACGGTCGTAGCCGTTTTCATCGTAACCGTCGTCGACGGATTCTTCTTCAGTATGGGAATTCATGGAAAACTGCGCAATGACAGACTTGGCTATGATAACCGTCTCTGCAAATTGGACAGCAATGGTTAAATCCTCCTCATCCTTGCCGCTGGCGGCGAATCACGCGCGTTTTTCCGAACTCGTCGAACAAACCCTCGCCTACGCGCGCCAGATCGGCGCTTCCGACGCCGCGGCGGAAGTCTCGGAAAGCCTGGGCCTGTCGGTCTCGGTCCGAAAGAACGACATCGAAACCGTTGAGCAGACACGCGACCGCTCGCTGGACCTGACGGTCTACGCCGGCCAGAGCCGCGGGTCCGCCTCGACCTCCGACTTTTCGGAAGCGGCGCTGCGCCAGACCGTCGAAGCCGCCTGGCACATCGCCCGCCATACCGCTGCCGATCCGGCCGCCGGCCTGCCCGACGCCGACCAGCTGGCCACCGAATTCCCCGACCTGGACCTGCACCGCGCCTGGAGCGTGTCCACCGAAGAAGCCGCCGAACTCGCGTTGCGCGCCGAACGCGCTGCGCGCGACGTCGACGCCCGCATCACGAACACCGACGGCGCCACCGTGGGCACCTACGAAGGCCAGTTCGTCATGGGCAACACCCGGGGCTTCCTGGGCGGCTACCCGTATTCGCGCCACAGTCTGTCGGTGGCGCCCATCGCGGGCCGCGGCAACGGCATGCAGCGCGACTACTGGTACACGTCCGAGCGCGATCCGGCCAAGCTGGCCTCGCCCGAGGCCATCGGCCGTTACGCCGCCGAGCGCACGCTAAGCCGCCTGTCGGCCCGCCGCATCCGCACCGGCAAGTTCCCCGTCCTGTTCGAGGCGCCGCTGGCGCTGGGCCTGGTCGGCGCGCTGACCCAGGCCGTCAACGGCGGGGCGCTCTACCGCAAGGCCAGCTTCCTGGTGGATTCGCTGGGCAAGCCGATCTTCCCTAAGCACATCAACCTGACCGAAGACCCCCACATCCGTGGCGGCATGGGCAGCTCGCCCTTCGACGACGAGGGCGTACGCACGCGCCGCCGCAGCGTGGTGTCGGGCGGCGTGCTGGAAGGCTATTTCCTGTCGTCCTACACGGCCCGCAAGCTGGGCATGGCTACCACCGGCAACGCCGGCGGCTCGCATAACCTCGTGTTCAGCTCCACGCTGACCAAGCGCGGCGACGATTTCGAAGCCATGCTGAAGAAGCTGGGCACGGGCTTCCTCGTCACCGAACTGATCGGCCAGGGCGTCAACTACGTCACGGGCGATTACTCGCGCGGCGCATTCGGCTACTGGGTGGAAAACGGCAAGATCCAGCATGCCGTGCAGGAAATCACCATCGCCGGCAATCTGGCGGACATGTTCCAGCAGATCGTCGCCGTGGGCGCGGACACCATTTCGCGCGGCACCAAGACCACCGGCTCGATCCTGATCGAGCAAATGGCCATCGCGGGAACGTGATCGCCGGGGGAAACGATGGGTTGCGCGCGGCGCATGCCGGTGTCCTGATCCGCGTTTCCTCGCGCTCCTCGCATCGTCTCCCCCTCTCGGGAATTCCTCTAGCCACCAACACCGATATCCCCGTGTAATATCCGGCGGGTATTGCTCGAAGTCCCAGGTGTTGCAGTAAGGAGCAAAGAGATGCAACGACGTTCATTCTTGAAGCACGCCGGACTCGGCGCCGTCGCCACGGGGGCCGCCGTCAGCACGCCTGCGTTCGCGCAGGACATGCCGTCTTTGAGCTGGCGTTTGTCGTCTGCGTTTCCCGCTGCCCTGGACCTGCGCATCGGCGCCGGCGAGCATTTCTGCAAATTCGTCTCGGAAGCCACGGGCGGCAAGTTCAACATTCGCCACTTCCCCGACGGCGAGATCGTCCCCGCCTCGGACCTGCTGGAAGCCGTCTCCACCAGCAAGGTGGAATGCGGCCACGGATCGTCGCGCCTCTTTTTCGCCAAGAACCCCGCCTTCTGCTTCGACGCCGCCGTGCCCTTCGGGTTGAACGCGCGCCAGATGAACGCCTGGATGAGCGAAGGCGACGGCCTGCGCCTGACCCGCGAGCTCTTCAAGCCGGAAAAGATCATCAATTTCCCGCTGGGTAACACCGGGGCGCAGATGGGCGGCTGGTACACCCGTGAAATCAAACGCCTGGCCGACTTGAAAGACCTGAAGATGCGGGTGGGCGGGCTGGCCGCCGACGTGCTCGGACGCATGGGCGTGTCGCCGCAACCGGCGGACCCGGCCAAGCCGCTGGCCGAGGCTTTCGAAAAAGACGGGCTGCAGGCCGTGGCCGGCGCGGGCGCCTATGACGATGACAAGCTGGGTCTGAATAAGGTAGCTAAGTATTACTACGCACCCGGCTGGTGGGCGGGCGGCGAACAGCTTTCCCTCTATATCAACGACGAGGCCTGGAACAAGCTGCCCAAGCACTACCAGGCGGTGGTGCAGGCCGCGTCGCTGGCCGCGCATGTGTCCCTGACCGCGCGCTACGACGCCCGCAACCCCGCGGCGCTGGCGCAACTGACGGCAAGCGGCGCGCAAATCCGCACGTTTCCGCGTGCCATCATGGACGTGGCGTTTGAAACGACGCAACAGGCTTACAAGGACTTGGCGGCTAAAGACCCGAAGTTCAAGGCCATACTCGACAGTTACATGGGCTTTCGCGACAGCGAGATGCCGTGGTTCCGTTTGACCGAAAGCGCCTATGGCCAGTACTTGGGCGTGGCGCTGTCGGGCAGGTAGCAGGGAGGTCCGCCGCAGGCTGAACGGCATTCGGTGGAGAGTAGGGTTTTTGCTAGTAATACCGCGTTTTTTACAAAAAAATGGGCGGTTTTCGGGCTTTTCTCGAACCACATTCGAGTTTCGGCCTGATACAAAGGAGTAATATCCCGGGTCTTGACGCGCAATCATGGCGCCTTTAGGCGGCATAAGACGTCAATCCGGCGGGATTACACCAGCCCGGATTACCAATATTCCGAGACAGACTTTAAGGTGGTATCAACCATGCAATCCAAGACCAAGAAGCTGCTGGCCGCGCTGATCGCCGCCGGTATCGTCCCGGCTGCGCACGCGGCTGACATCAAGCTGGGTGTGGCGGAAGCCCTGTCCGGCGGCGCCGCCCAGTACGGCGTCTCGATCCGCAATGGTTTCCAGCTTGCCGCTGACGAAATCAACGCTGCGGGTGGTATCAACGGCAACAAGCTCGTGCTGGTGGTCGAGGACGAACAAGGCAAGAAAGAAGAAGCCATCAACGTCTTCAAGAAACTGATCTTCAAGGACAACGTCCTGATGGTCTTCGGCCCGACGCTGTCGAACTCGGCCCAAGCCGCCGACCCGATCGCCCAGGCTGCCAAGACGGTCGCCTTCGGCACGTCCAACACCGCTGACGGCATCACCTCCATCGGCAACTACGTGTTCCGCAACTCGGTCACCGAAGCCGACGTGCTGCCGGCCACCATCTCCACCGTCAAGGCCAAGACCGGCCTGAAGAACGTGGCGGTGCTCTACGGCAACGACGACGTCTTCACCAAGAGCGGCTACGACAACTTCAAGAAGGCCCTGGAAGACCAGAAGATCCCGGTCACCACGACCGAAACGTTCGCCAAGGGCGACGTGGACTTCAAGGCCCAGCTGACCAAGATCAAGGGCACCAACCCCGACGCCATCGTGCTGTCCGCACTGCTGGCCGAAGGCGCTCCCATCATGGTGCAGGCCCGCCAACTGGGCCTGAACGTGCCCGTCATCGGCGGCAACGGCATGAACTCGGTCAAGATTTTCGACCTGGCCCCTGGCGGCGCATCGAACAATCTGTGGATCGGCAGCCCATGGTCGATCGAGAACAAGGCCCCCGAGAACGTCAAGTTCATCGACGCCTACAAGGCCAAGTTCAACGGTTCGCCCGACCAGTTCGCAGCCCAGTCGTATGACGCCATGTACATCGTGGCCCAGGCGCTGAAGAACACCAAGATCACCGGCGAACTGCCCAAGGACCGCGCTGCCCTGCGCGACGCCCTGCCTTCCGTGACCTGGACCGGTGCCACTGGCGCGTTCAAGTTCCGTCAAGCCAACGACCGCGCCGGCAAGCCGGCCGGCTACGACGCCGACCAGGCGCCGATCGTCAGCGTGACCAAGGACGGCAAGTACGTCATCGAGAAGTAAGCAGTACGCATCCCCGCGCGGGGGGATGCGCCTTGCGGACGGCAGCGCTGTCCGCAAGGCGCTTTTTATCGTAGGGCCGTCCCAAGACAAAAATGGCCTCCCCCGGGAGAGCCAGACCACGCAGCGGGCGCGTGGAGGCCCTCATAGATCTGGAAAGTCCCATCATGTTCGAACAACAATTCGTCAATGCCTTGTCGCTGGGCTGTGTGTATGCACTGTTCGCGCTGGGCTTCACGCTGATCTTCGGCGTGCTCGGGGTGATCAACCTGGCGCATGGCGCCGTCTTCATGGTTGGCGCCTACGCAGCACTGTTCGTGGTCCAGCACTTCGGCCTGCCCCTGTGGGGTGCGCTGATGGTCGCGTTCTTCGTGGCCGGCTTCACCGGGGTCATCATCGACTACCTGGTGCTCAAGCCCCTGCGCAAGCGCAACGCGCCGCACTTGATCCCCATGATCGCCACGATTGGCGTGGGCATCATCCTGAATAACGGCGCCCAAAGCATTTTCGGCGCCAGCAACCTGCGCTTCCCGCACGGCACCGTGCCGGAGGAAGTGATCGAAGTTGCCGGTCTGCACCTGACCGTCATCGAGCTGGGCATCATCTTCCTGTCGTTCGCGCTGATGGCCGTGCTGATGTACGTCATGCGCCGCACGCAATTCGGCCGCGCGCTGCGCGCCATTGCCGAATCGCCCAAGGCCGCCTGGCTGCTGGGCATCAACGTCGAGCGCCTGTTCGTCACCACCTCGTTCGCCGCAGCTGCCCTGGGCGGCGTGGCCGGCGTGCTGATCGGGCTGTACTCGAACGCGCTGTTCCCGCTGATGGGCCAGCCGATGCTGCACAAGGGCATCGCGGTCATCATCCTGGGCGGCATGGGCGACATCCGCGGCGCCATGCTGGGCGGGCTCTTCCTGGGCTTCGCCGAGGTGCTGTCGGTCGCGTACGTCGGTTCCACCATGCGCGATGCGGTGGCTTTCGGCCTGCTGTTCCTGATCCTGCTGGTGCGCCCGCAAGGTCTGTTCGGCAAAGTGGTTCAACGCAAGGCTTAAAGAATGAGCGGATTCGAAAACTTCTGGGCCATCTACGGCAACCTGGTGCTCACGCTGGGCACCAATGCCTTGCTGGCCCTCTCCATCTGGCTGACCCTGGCCTGCGGTATGCTGGCCATGGCCAACGCCGCTTTCATGGGCATCGGGGCGTACACCGCCGCGCTGCTCACCATGAACTACGACGCCCCGTTCACGGTCGCCCTGGCCGGCGGCATGGCGGCGCCCGCGCTGGTAGCGGCGCTGATCGGCTTGCCGACCTTGCGCTTGTCAGGGGTCTATCTGGCCATGGCCACGCTGGGCTTCGGTGAAGTCGTGCGCGTGACCATCCTGAACACCGAGTCCCTCACCGGCGGCGCGCTGGGCCTGAACGGCATCCCGCAGCTGACGCAGTGGTGGCATGTGGTGCTGGCGGTCGTCATCGTCCTGTTCGTGCTCTGGCGCGTGCGCGCCTCCAAGATCGGCCGCTCGTTCGACGCCATCCGCGGCGACGAAACGGCAGCGGGCCTGATGGGCATCGACGTGCGTGCCAACAAGATGCTGGCCTTCGTGGCCGGCGCGATGATCGCAGGCCTGGCCGGCGCCCTGAACGCGCACCTGACCTTCTTCATCGGTCCCAACGAATACGGTTTCGACCGGGGCGTTGAAATCCTGACCATGGCCATCCTGGGCGGCATCGGCGGCCTGGCGGGTCCTGTCCTGGGCAGCTTCATCATTACGGTGCTGCCCGAGCTGCTGCGCGGCTTCGCGGATTTGCGTCTGATCGCGAACGGAGTGATTCTGGTGGTGATTGTGTTGTTCCTGCCGCAAGGCATCTGGGACCCGGCGCGCTTCAAGCGCTGGGCGCGTCAAGGCCGGGGCGGCCAGGGAGGCAAGCGCCATGCTTGAGCTTTCCTCCGTCTCCAAGAGCTTCGGCGGCCTGCATGTGCTGCATGACGTCAGTCTGTCCGTGCCCGAAGGCGCGATCTTCGGCCTGATCGGCCCCAACGGCGCCGGCAAGACCACGGTGTTCAACCTGATCACCGGCCTGTTGCCGCCCAGCGGCGGCTCGATCACGTTCAACGGCCAAAGCGTGCTGGGCAAGAAGCCGCACAGCATCACGCGCATGGGCATTGCGCGCACGTTCCAGAACATCCGTCTCTTCAAAGAGATGACGTTGCTGGAAAACGTGGTGGTGGGCGCCTATCGCCACATGAACTACGGCTTCCCCAGCCTGCTGCTGGGCCTGCCGGGCTACCGCGAGCACGAAAAGCGCGCCCGCGAGCGCGCCCACGAGCTGCTGACGTGGATGCGTCTGGATCACAAGGCCAACGACCTGGCCGATAACCTGTCCTACGGCGAACAGCGACGCCTGGAGCTGGCGCGCGCGCTGGCCACCGAGCCCAAGTTGTTGCTGCTGGACGAGCCGGTCGCGGGCATGAATACCGGCGAACGCGCCGAGCTCATGCGCGAGATTCTGGCGATCCGCGACCGCGGCTACACCATCCTCATGATCGAACACGACATGCGCTTCGTCATGGGCCTGTGCGAACGCATCGCGGTGCTGAACTTCGGCAAGATCATCGCTTGCGGCGGTCCCGAAGAGATCCGCAACAATGAGCAGGTCATCGAGGCCTACCTGGGCCGCGAAGACGACGAAGACACCGAACAAGCGGAGGCCGCCAAATGAGCGCGATGCTGGAAGTCCGCGGACTCGAGGTCAACTACGGCCATATCGAAGCCGTCCGCGGCATCGACCTGGACCTGAACGCCAAAGAAATCACTGCCCTGGTCGGCGCCAACGGCGCCGGCAAATCGACCACGCTGCTGGCGCTGTCGGGCTTGTTGCCCAAAGCGCGCGGCCGCATCCTGTTCGAAGGCGAAGACGTCACCAACCTGGCCCCGCACCAGCTCGTGGCGCGCGGCATTGTGCAGGTGCCGGAAGGCCGGGCCATCCTCACCACCATGACGGTGCTGGAAAACCTGGAGCTGGGCGCCTACCGCCGCGGCCTGAAGAACGTGGATTCCGACCTGGAATACGTGTTCAACCTGTTTCCGCGCCTGAAAGAGCGGATCACCGGCATCGCCGGCAACCTGTCGGGCGGCGAACAGCAGATGCTGGCCATCGGCCGCGCCTTGATGGCCAAGCCCCGCCTGCTGCTGCTGGACGAACCGTCGATGGGCCTGGCGCCGATCGTCGTGCAGGAGATCTTCCGTTCGCTGCGCGCCATCAACGCCGACGGCCTGACCCTGTTCCTGGTGGAGCAGAACGTGCGCCAGGCGCTGAAGATCGCCCAGAACGGCTACGTGCTGGAGAACGGCGCCATGGCGCTGACTGGCACCGGTCGTGAATTGCTGGGCCACCCCCGCGTTCTGGAAGCCTATCTGGGCGCCTGATCCCGGCGGGCAGGGGATTCGTCCCCGAATCGCATACGCATCGGCCACGCCCGCAGGCGTGGCCGAAAGCTCCCTGAATTCTTCCCGGTTGCCCACTTTTTGATCATCCGTGTTAGAATTTCAGGCTTTCCCTCATTTTGACCATTGCACGGGCGGGTAATAACGCTTAGGCGGGACGTCATAAAGATGAGATCCCGGACTTGAAATCCAACGATTTCACGTCGCCAGGACTCTTGTCTAGTTGGGGAAAGAACACTGGCTAGACGTTCTAGTCAGCAAGAACTTTTTATTCTTAGGAACCATCATGAAGACCTTTGTGGCCAAGCCGCATGAAGTCCAACGTGACTGGTTTGTGATCGACGCCAAGGGCAAAGTCCTCGGTCGTGTGGCCAGCGAAGTCGCACGTCGTCTGCGTGGCAAGCACAAACCTGAATTCACGCCGCACGTTGATACTGGCGATTACATCGTCATCATCAACGCATCCGATATCGTCGTTACCGGTACCAAGGCGAAGGACAAGAAGTACTTCCGCCACACCACGTACCCGGGCGGTATCCGCGAAACGAACTTCGAGAAAATGCAAGAGCGTTTTCCCGGTCGCGCCATTCAGAAGGCCGTCAAGGGCATGCTGCCCAAGGGTCCTCTGGGCTACGCCATGATCAAGAAGCTGAAGGTCTATGCCGGTGCCGAGCACCCGCACACCGCCCAGCAGCCCAAGACGCTGGATATCTAAGGAAACGCCATGATCGGTAACTGGAATTACGGAACCGGCCGTCGCAAAACTTCGGTGGCTCGCGTTTTCATCAAGAAGGGCACGGGTAAGATCGTTGTCAACGGCAAGCCCGTCGACGAGTTCTTCGCCCGCGAAACTGGCCGCATGATCGTGCGCCAGCCGCTGGAACTGACCGGCCACCTGGAATCGTTCGACATCAAAGTCAACGTCCACGGCGGCGGTGAAACCGGCCAGGCCGGCGCAGTCCGTCACGGCATCACGCGTGCCCTGATCGACTACGACGCGACCCTGAAGCCCGCACTGTCGCAAGCTGGCTTTGTGACCCGCGATGCCCGTGAAGTCGAACGTAAGAAGGTCGGCTTCCGCAAGGCACGTCGTCGCAAGCAGTTCAGCAAGCGTTAATGTTGCTGCAAAAAACCCGCTTCGGCGGGTTTTTTGTTTTTGGGCGGACGTGGGACAGTTGCCCCGGCCGCCCCGCGCGGAACTCCGCGCATCCCGTCCGGTCGGACAAAGGGGTTCGCGCACCAATTTTGGCACGGTGCGCGAAGACCCGTTTCCCGAGCGATACAATCTAGCCTCGTTCTACGAAGAGCACACCATCATGGCCCAAGCATCGAACACCCGTATCAAGGTTGGTATCGTCGGCGGCACCGGTTATACCGGCGTCGAGTTGCTGCGCTTGCTGTCGCAGCATCCCAATGTGGAATTGACCGCCATCACGTCCCGCAAGGAAGACGGGCTGCCGGTGGCTGACATGTATCCGAACCTGCGCGGCCGCGTGAACCTGGCCTTCTCGGCGCCGGAAAAGGCCACGCTGACGGATTGCGACGTGGTGTTCTTCGCGACGCCCCACGGCGTGGCGATGGCGCAAGCTCAGGAACTGATCGCCGCGGGCACCCGCGTCATCGACCTGGCCGCCGATTTCCGCCTGCAGGACATTCCCACCTTTGAACGCTGGTACAAGATTCCCCATACCTGCCCGGACATCCTGGCCGAATCCCAATACGGCCTGGTGGAACTGAACCGCGAAGCCATCGCCCGCGCGCGCGTCATCGGCAACCCCGGCTGCTATCCCACCACCGTGCTGCTGGGCCTGGCGCCGCTGCTGGAAGGCGGCAAGCCGCTGGTGGATGCCCAAACCCTGATCGCCGACTGCAAGTCGGGCGTGTCGGGCGCCGGCCGCAAGGCGGAAGTGGGCTCGCTGTTCTCGGAAGCGTCCGACAACTTCAAGGCCTATGGCGTGGCCGGTCACCGTCACCATCCGGAAATCGTTGCCCAGCTGGAGAAGATCTCCGGCGGCAAGGTCGGCCTGACCTTCGTGCCGCACCTGGTGCCGATGATCCGCGGCATGTTCTCCACGATCTACGCCCGCATCCTGCCCGAAGCCCGCGACACGGACTTCCAGGCGCTGTTCGAGCAACGCTACGCCGACGAACCCTTCGTGGACGTGATGCCGGCTGGCAGCCTGCCCGAAACCCGTTCGGTGCGTGCCTCGAACAACCTGCGCATCGCGCTGAGCCGTCCCGGCAATGGCGACCAGCTGATCGTCCTGGTCGTGCAAGACAACCTGGTCAAGGGCGCTGCCGGCCAAGCCGTCCAGAACATGAACCTGATGTTCGGCGTGCCCGAATCGACGGGCCTGGATCAGGTCGCGATTCTGCCCTGATGCCCGGATCGGGCGGCGGCTCCGGCCGCTGCCCCTCGGCTTCCCATGTCAGTTGACTCCCCCGCCACACCTTCATCCCGCCCTGCCGGCGGGCTGCTGCGCGTGGGGGCAGGGCTGCTTGTCGGTGTGCTGCTGGGCGGTGCCGCCGGCTACTTCCATGCCCAGCGGCAAGCCCAGCCGCAGGATGCCGTCGTGATCAGCGCGGCGCAGGCCGAGGCGCAGCAAGAAGCCATGCGCCAGCAGGCCACGCAATTGCGCTACACGCAGGGCCAGCTGGATACCGCCGATGGAGAGCTCGTCATCGAGCGTGCCGCCCGCCAGGAACTGGAAACCCAGCTGCGCGCCGTGCAGGCCGAAGTTGGCCGCGTGCGAGACCAGTTGGCGTTCTACGAGCAGTTGCTGCCTCCCGGGCCGGAAGGCTCGGTGGACATCCGTGGCGTGCAGATCGACCGCGAAGGCGGCGGCCTGCGCTACAAGGTGCTGTTGATGCGCAGCGGGCGCAACGGCGGGGCCTCCTTTGCGGGCGCGTTGCGTTTCCAGGCTACGGGCGTCCTGAAGGGCGAAACCGTTACCGTGGATCTGGCGCCCCTGCAGGTCAAGGCCGAAACCGGGCCCGTGACGGCCACGGGCGAATCCACCACGGCGGCGTCTCTGGCCCTGCAATTCGACCAATACCAGCGCAGCCAGGGAGTTCTGGCGGTGCCCGAGGGCTTTGTCCCCGAAAGCGTTACCGTCAGCGTCCTGGAAGGCGATACCGTCCGTGCATCGCGCAGTATCAAACTGGAACTTTGAGTCTAGTCAAGCCCTGCGCTATAGTGACACTATGCGAGCGCCGTTGCCGCTCACCGAAA
This sequence comes from Achromobacter marplatensis, assembly GCF_002209535.1. Lineage (GTDB taxonomy): Bacteria > Pseudomonadota > Gammaproteobacteria > Burkholderiales > Burkholderiaceae_B > Achromobacter > Achromobacter marplatensis. The sequence continues at coordinate 98,388 of NZ_NJIG01000010.1, forward strand.
TATGGCCTATCCGGCCAGGAGTGAACCATGAATGCAGTGACCGAAACCGTCGACCTCCAGGCCGCCCCGCCTGTTCCTTTGGTATTTACTGACTCGGCTGCCGCCAAAGTGAAGGACTTGTTGGCCGAAGAAGGCAACCCCGAGCTGAAGCTGCGCGTGTTTGTCCAAGGTGGCGGCTGTTCGGGCTTCCAGTACGGCTTCACGTTCGACGAAGTCGTGAACGAAGACGACACCGTGCTGGACAAGGCCGGCGTTCAACTGCTGGTTGATCCGATGAGCTTCCAATATCTGGTCGGCGCCGAGATCGACTACAAGGAAGACCTGGAAGGCGCGCAGTTCGTCATCCGCAATCCCAACGCCAGCACCACCTGCGGCTGCGGTTCCTCGTTCTCGGTGTAATTCCTCACCGGTTCGGGAAAGCAAAAGCCCTTCGGCATGCCGAAGGGCTTTTTGTTTTTGGGCGGCATGTGGTGCGGTCCGGCCTTCATGCCTGCTTCAAGCAGGATATAGCGCGCCTAGGATCCGTGGGCCGCGTGCGCCCGTGACGGCCGGCAGCCCAGCGGGCCGGCGTTCGACAAACGCCTGCGCCAGCCACGCAAAGGCCAGCGCTTCGACTTGCTGCGCGGGCACGCCCAGCACATCGGTCGCTTGCACCGGACGCTGCAGGCAATACGCCAGTTCGCACATCAGGCCGGCGTTATACGCGCCGCCGCCACACACGAAGACCTCTTGCGTGCCCGCAGCGGCCGCGTCGATGGCATTGGCGACCGTCCTGGCAGTCAGGCGCTGCAGCGTCGCCTGCACGTCCTGAGGGGCCGGCTTGGGGCCGTCGAACGCGGCCAGCCGGTCGTCCAGCCATTGCAGGTTGAACAGGTCGCGGCCGGTGGACTTGGGCGGGGGCAGGGCGAACCAGGGCTCGCTGGCGATCAGTTGTTCCAGCAAGGGCGCCACCACCTGGCCGGTGGCGGCCCAGCGGCCGTCGGCGTCATAGGGCTGCCCCAGATGGCGTTGGCACCAGGCGTCCAGGAAGACGTTGGCCGGGCCGGTATCGAAGCCGCGCGCCGGCTGGCCGGGCGCCAGCAGCGTGACGTTGGCGATGCCGCCCAGATTGAGGACGGCGCGGCCATGCTGCGCGCCGAAGATCGCGGCGTGGAATGGCGGCACCAGCGGCGCACCTTGGCCGCCTGCGGCCACGTCGCGGCTGCGGAAGTCCGCCACCACGTCGATGCCGGTCAATTCCGCCAGCAAGGCAGGCGCATTGAGCTGCACGGTATAGCCGCTGTCCGGCCGGTGCCGGACGGTCTGGCCGTGCGCGCCGATGGCGGTCACGGCGTCCGCTTTCAGGCCGGCGTCCTGGAGCAGGGCGGCGACCGCCTGGCCGTACAGGCGGGCGAGCGCGTTCGCGGCCAGCGCGGCGCGCGCCAGCTCGTCGTCGCCGGACAGGTTCAGCGCCAGCAGCTCGCGGCGCAGGTTCTCGGGCATGGGCAGGCTGGCGCTGGCAAGCACGTGCGGCGCCTGGCCGGCGTCCAGGCGGACGAGCACGCCGTCGACGCCGTCGACGCTGGTGCCGGACATCAAGCCGATGTAGAGCGCTGGGTTGCCCTGCGGGCGGGGTGCGGAGGAATTCACAGGCGCCTCGGAAAGAAGAAAGGCGGCCGGCAGAATCTGCGCGGGCCGCCTTTTTGGGACGTTTTGCCGTGGCGGGCCGGTTAGCGGCTGGCCACGTTGGTCAGGGCATCCGGCAGCGTCTGCTGGAACTCGGTCAGCAGCTGGATCTGCTGCTTGTACGGCGCCACGGCCTGGTTGAACGCGCGGACTTCCGCAGGTTCCAGGGCGCGGGCGACCGGCAGGTCTACCGAGAGCGGGTCGATCGGCTGGTTGTCCACGCGGAACTCGTAGTGCAGATGCGGGCCGGTGGCCCAGCCGGTGGCGCCGACGTAGCCCAGCAACTGGCCTTGTGAGATCTTCGAGCCCTTGGTGATGCCTTCGGCGATGCGGCTTTGGTGGGCATACAGCGTGGAGTACTTGCCGTGATGCTTCACGATGACCACGTTGCCGTAGCCGTTCTGCCAGCCGGAGAACTCCACCGTGCCGTCCGCAGTGGAGTGGATCGGCGTGCCCGAGGGCGCGGCGTAGTCCACGCCCTTGTGGCCCGTCCAGGTCTTGTGGATGGGATGCATGCGCATGCCGAACGTCGAGCTGATGCGGCTGAACTTCAGGGCGGTGCGCAGGAACGCGCCGCGCAGGCTGGTGCCGTCGAAGTCGTAGTACGAACCGCTCTTTTCGTCGGGGCTGAACCAGACGGCGCTGTAGGTCTTGCCGCCGTTGATGAATTCCAGGGCCAGCACGCGGCCGGCGCCGGCGTAGCGGCCGTCGTGCGAACGCACTTCGTAGACCACGCGGAACTGGTCGCCCTGGCGCAGGTCGCGCAGGAAGTCGATCTTGGCGCTGAGGATGTCGGCCATCTGCATGGTGACCGAATCCGGGATGCCGGCGGCGTCCGTAGCGCCGAACAGCGACGACTTGATCGTGCCCACGGCAACGCGGGTCTGACGGTCGGTGCTTTCGGTGACTTCCTCGGCCTTGTAGCTGTCGCCGGACGGGGCCACGTGCAGCATGCGCGTCACGACCTGGCCGTCGGTCTCATTGCCCGGGGTGTGGATGTAACGCAGCCAGATCAGGTTGCCCTGATCGTCCGTGGCGGCCTGGACGGAGCGGCCCGGGTACAGCTTGTAGATGCTGCGGGCGCTGGCGTCGTGGGTCAGGAAGGTCTGCAGGTTCGGGGCGTCCAGTTCCAGGCGTTGCAGCACGGCAGCCAGCGTATCGCCCGCACGGATGCGGGTTTCGCTGATGTACGGCGCGGCGCTGGGACTGCTGACTTCGACTTGCTCGGCGGTCAGCGGCAGCACGCTCTGGATGATGCGGGACGGGGGGAGTTCGGTGCGGTCGGGTTGCTGCACCATGCCGAGGGCGGCGGCGCCTGCAAACAGACCGATAGCGGAGACGAGAAGAGTGCGACGGAAAAGTCCCGAGCGATGGGGCTTGGGCTCAACGGGCGCAAACAGGGCAGCAACTTTGCGCTTGATGCTACTCGCCAGTTCGTGGAGGCCACGATTCATCGTGAAGATACCCTCTCAGGTGGCTTGAGCTCGCAGGGTGCGTAACACGAACGGCCCCTGCGCGCCACGGATTCGGGGGCAAGGGCTGCTGGCGCAGTGCGCATCTTGTGAACAACGGGTGGTAGGCCGAACCGCAACTGCGAACTGCGTATAGATGGCAGTTGCGTATGATTGGGCGGTATCCTAGCTGATTCGGCTAGAATTTTCGATAGTTTTCGTCACTTTTTACACCTTTTTGTCGGCTGAAGCCGCGTTGGTCCCCCTGCCATGTCACCCTCAGAAGCCCCTATCACTCCCGAAGTCGAAGCCGATCTGCGTATAGCCAAGCGCGGCTGCGACGAGTTGCTGGTCGAGTCCGAATTCGCCCGCAAGCTCGCCAAGAGCCGCGCCACCGGCGTGCCCCTGCGCATCAAGCTGGGGCTGGATCCCACCGCGCCGGACATCCATCTGGGCCACACCGTGGTGCTGAACAAGATGCGCCAGCTGCAGGACTTGGGCCATAACGTCATCTTCCTGATCGGCGATTTCACGTCGACCATCGGCGACCCCAGCGGCCGCAACAGCACCCGCCCGCCGCTCACGCGCGAGCAGATCGAGGCCAACGCCAAGACCTACTACGCGCAGGCCAGCCTGGTGCTGGATCCGGCCCGCACCGAGATTCGTTACAACTCCGAATGGTGCGATCCGCTGGGCGCACGCGGCATGATCCAGCTGGCATCGCGCTACACCGTGGCCCGCATGATGGAACGCGAGGATTTCACCAAGCGCTTCAAGGGCGGCATCCCGATTTCGGTTCACGAATTCCTGTATCCGCTGATGCAGGGCTATGACTCGGTGGCGCTGAAGTCCGATCTGGAGCTGGGGGGCACCGATCAGAAGTTCAACCTGCTGGTCGGGCGCGAGCTGCAAAAGGAATATGGCCAGGAGCCCCAGTGCATCTTGACGATGCCGCTGCTGGTAGGCACCGACGGCGTAGAGAAGATGTCCAAGTCCAAGGGCAACTACATCGGCATTTCGGAGTCGCCCGATTCGATGTTCGGCAAGCTCATGTCGATTTCGGACACGCTGATGTGGCGTTACTTCGAACTGCTGTCGTTCCGTTCGCTGGAAGAGATCGCCGCCCTCAAGCAAGAGACCGATGGCGGGCGCAACCCGCGTGATGCCAAAGTCATGCTGGCCCAGGAAATCATCACGCGCTTCCACTCCGCGCGCGCGGCCGACGAAGCGCTGGCTTCCTTCGAAGCACGCTTTCGCGACGGCGCCATCCCGGAAGACATGCCCGAAGTGAATATCGGCGGCGCGCCGGTGGGTATCCTGAAGCTGCTGCGCGAAGCGGGCCTGGTTGCATCGGGTTCCGAAGCGCAGCGCAATGTGGAGCAGGGCGGCGTGCGCGTCAATGGCGATCGGGTCGAGGATAAATCGTTGCAATTGCCCGCGGGGACTTACGTCGTCCAGGTGGGCAAGCGCAAGTTCGCGCGTGTTAACTTGAACCCATGATTGCGAAGTTTTGATACGCTGAGGGTACAGGCAAGGGCGGTACGCCCCTGCGGCACTTCAAGGAGCACGACATGAAACTTTCGAGTTTGTCTTTTTCCGATCACGAGTCGATTCCGGAGCGCTACGCCTTCGGCAAGATCGATGCGCAATCGCACGTCGCGCTGGCAGACAACTACAACCCGCAGTTTTCGTGGGACGACGTCCCGCCGGGAACGCAGTCGTTTGCGTTGATCTGCCACGATCCGGACGTGCCGTCGCGGCCTGACGACGTCAACCAGGAAGGCCGCGAAGTTCCGGCCGACCTGCCCCGCGTGGATTTCTTCCACTGGGTGCTGGTGGACCTGTCGGCCGATCTGCGCGAAATCGATGAAGGCGCCTTCTCCAACGGCATCACGCCGCGCGGCAAGGGCGGTCCTTTGGCGCCGATGGATGCGCGCCAGGGCATCAATTCGTATTCCTCGTGGTTCGCCAATGACCACGACATGAGCGGGGATTATTTCGGCTATGACGGCCCGTGCCCGCCCTGGAACGATTCGATCGTGCACCGCTACGTCTTCACGCTGTACGCGTTGGACGTGCACAGCCTGAACCTGAACGGCTCTTTCACCGGCGAGGACGCGCTGCGCGCCATGCAGAAGCACGTGCTGGCCCACGCCTCGGTGACGGGCACCTACACGCTCAATCCGAAACTGGCGCCCAAGCAGATCGGTGCGACCGAGGCGTAGCGCCAGCCGCTGACGCCGCGTAAAAAGGGCCGCGATTGCGGCCCTTTTTTTTCGGCCGACGCAGGGCGGCCCCTTCAGCATCTGCGGTAAGCCGCATTGCCATTGGTCCGCGATTTGCAGCCGAATCGAGCGCAGAGCGCCGCGATTTGCTGGAATAGGACTAGCCCCATTTGGAGAGTCGAGCCGTCGCGTAGACGGCGGCTGTGCTTCATTCTATTTTGGTATAAAATTTTATACATATGGATGGTAATGACGTTGGGAAAGGAAATACGCTGGATCGGTTCCGCGTATGCGGACTTGCTGAGATTTCCCGATGAGAGCCGGCGGCAGGCCGGATTCCAGCTCGGCAAGATTCAGGCTGGCCTTGAGCCAGATGATTGGAAGTCGCTAGATAACCTGGGTAGCGGCGTTCGCGAGCTTCGCATCCGGGAGAGGGCGGGTTCGTTTCGAGTGATGTATGTCGCCAAGTTTGACGAAGCGCTATATGTCCTGCACGCATTTCAAAAGACGACGCGCGCGACGAGTCACCGGGACCGCGACATCGTCAGCGCGCGATATCGTGCGGTGATCAACACAAGGAATACCGGCAAATGACGATCGACACCCAAGTTCGGCACGTGACCCCGTTTGGCGCGAACCTATTCCTGGAATTGGGCTTTGCGCCCGCCGAAGCCAGGCGTCTGCAAGCCATTTCAGCGAAACAGATCGATGACTCCAAATTCCTGAAAGAGCAGCTCATGAGCGAATTGGCGTCATGGATCGCTCTGCATCATCTGAAGCAGTCGGATGCCGCCAGGATCCTGATGGTTTCGCGGCCACGCGTGTCAGATGTAGTGAACAAGAAAACCGCCAAATTCACGATCGATGCGCTGGTGGAAATGCTGGGTCGGACGGGCAAGTCGGTGACGCTGTCAGTGGTGACGCCTGCATCATGAAAAAGGGCCGCGATTGCGGCCCTTTTTTTGCGTTCCCCACCTACCGTCCGTCAGGCGGTCGAACGCTTCAGGCGCAGCAGCGCCAGTCCGAAGGCGACGAAGATTGAGCCCACCAGGCGGTTCAGCCAGACCACGATGCGCGGTTGGCGCAGCAGTCGGCGGGCGCGGCGGGCGAGGGCGCCGTAGGTCAGCAGCGACACCAGCGACATGGCCATGAAGATGCCGGTCAGGATGAAGAACTGCGGCAGCAGCGGCTCGTGCGCGTTCAGGAATTGCGGAAACAGTGCGGTGAAGAACAGGATGGGCTTGGGATTCATGGCGGCCACGAACGTGGCTTCCAGGTACAGGCGGCCCGGGCGGCGCGGCGGGGCGCCGATGGCGGCGTCTTCGGGCGGCGCGATGTGGGCGCGGCCCAGCAGGTGGCGCAGGCCGACATAGATCAGGTAGGCGGCGCCTGCAATCTTCAGCGCCGTGAAGAGCAGTGCCGAAGATTGCAGCACCACGCCCAGGCCAAGCATGGCCGCGGCCGACAGCAGGAACAACCCGGTGACATTGCCCAGCGTGGACGGCACGACGGCGCGCACGCCGCCCGCCGCGCCGTTGCGGATGGCAAGCATGGTGGCGGGGCCCGGACTGATGACGCTGGCGGCAGCTACTAGCGAGTAGGTTATTAGGGTGGCGCTTTGCATGAAAGTTTCTCAAGTCGGGTTGAGAGCGGTTTCCGGGCGCGACGCGTTAGCGTGGTTTTCGTGCCCATCGCCGGTATTTTGCCTCGCTTGCCCGCATGTTGGCGGCAATTGAATCCGCCTGACGCGGTAAACTATTTAGCATTCTTCGGGTTTACCCACCCGACACGGCTTTCTCCTCTCTTACCGCCTCAGGAATCCCCCGTCATGTTTGACCGCAACCTCACCTTGTCCAAGGCTGACCCGGACGTTTGGGCCGCCATCCAGAAGGAAGACGTTCGCCAAGAGCAGCACATCGAGCTGATCGCTTCGGAGAACTACGCCAGCCCGGCCGTCATGGAAGCCCAGGGCACGCAGCTCACGAACAAGTACGCCGAAGGTTATCCGGGCAAGCGCTACTACGGCGGTTGCGAGTACGTGGACGTGGTCGAACAGCTGGCCATCGACCGGCTGAAGCAGATTTTCGGCGCCGAAGCCGCCAACGTGCAGCCCAACTCGGGTTCGCAGGCCAACCAGGGCGTGTACATGGCCGTGCTGAAGCCGGGCGACACCGTGCTGGGCATGAGCCTGGCCGAAGGCGGCCACTTGACGCACGGCGCGTCGGTCAACGCATCGGGCAAGCTGTACAACTTCATCTCGTACGGCCTGGACGAAAACGAAGTCCTGAACTACGAGCAAGTTGAGCAACTGGCCCGCGAACACAAGCCCAAGCTGATCGTCGCGGGTGCATCGGCCTACGCCCTGCACATCGATTTCGAACGCATGGCCCGCATCGCCCGTGAAAACGGCGCGCTCTTCATGGTCGACATCGCCCACTACGCGGGTCTGGTCGCCGGCGGCGCCTACCCCAACCCGGTGCCCCACGCCGACTTCGTCACGTCCACGACGCACAAGTCGCTGCGCGGCCCGCGCGGCGGCGTCATCATGATGAAGGCCGAGCACGAGAAGATCATCAACTCGGCGATCTTCCCCGGCATCCAGGGCGGTCCGCTGATGCACGTCATCGCCGGCAAGGCCGTGGCGTTCAAGGAAGCGCTGGAACCCGGCTTCAAGGATTACGCGCAGCAAGTGGTCAAGAACGCGAAGGTGCTGGCCGACACGCTGGTCAAGCGCGGCCTGCGTATCGTCTCCGGCCGTACCGAAAGCCACGTCATGCTGGTGGACCTGCGTGCCAAGGGCATCACGGGCAAGGAAGCGGAAGCCGTGCTGGGTCAGGCCCACATCACGGTCAACAAGAACGCCATCCCGAACGACCCGGAAAAGCCTTTCGTGACCAGCGGCATCCGCCTGGGCACGCCGGCCATGACCACCCGCGGTTTCACGGAAGCCGACGCCGAACTGACCGCCAACCTGATCGCCGACGTGTTGGACAATCCGCGTGACGAAGCCAACATCGCTGCCGTGCGCGCCCGCGTCAACGAACTGACGTCGCGCCTGCCGGTCTACGGCAAGCAGTAAGCAGCACTTCCCCGGCCCCCAGGCTATCCGCCGCAGGGGCCAGACCAAAGGGACGGCCCCGCAAGGCGCCGTCCCTTTGCTTTCCGGGCGGCAGGCGCTATCCTCGAGCCGGCCGTCCGTAGTATTGGGGACGAATAAGCCGTATTGGCGCTTCCCGCGGGGCGCATCGTTACAATATGCTCAATTATTGCTATCCGTGCCTTTAGGGAACACACATGCGGTGTCCATTTTGCGGCAATGCCGAAACACAGGTCGTCGACAGCCGCGTCTCGGAAGAGGGCGACGCGATCCGTCGTCGCCGCCGCTGCCTGTCCTGTGACAAGCGGTTCACCACCTATGAGCGGGTGGAGCTGGCCCTGCCTTCGATTGTGAAACGCAACGGCAGCCGCAGCGAGTACGATCCCGCCAAACTGCGCGCCAGCCTGAGCCTGGCGCTGCGCAAGCGCCCCGTCAGCACCGAGGACGTGGATGCGGCCGTGGCGCGCATCGAAGAACAGTTGCTGGCGAGCGGCCTGCGCGAAGTGCCCAGCGAACACATCGGCGAACTGGTCATGACCGAGCTGCGCAAGCTGGACAAGGTGGCCTACGTGCGCTTTGCGTCGGTCTACAAGAGCTTTGAGGACATCGGCGAATTCGTCGAGGCCATCCGCGAAATGCAGGGGCCCTTGCTGCCGGGCAAGTTGCGCAAGGAATAGCGCCCGGCGAGGTGCGGCAGGACGATAGACGGCGCTTCGGCGCCGTTATTGCAGGGTCGCTGAACGCGCCAGGCTGGGCGTCTGCGGCTGGAATTTGCGCCAGACGCGTCGCATGTGCTGGGCCGAGCCGAAGCCCGATTTTTCCGCCACGCGCTCCAGGTCCAGCCGGGTTTCGCGCAGCAGGTCGCGCGCCAGCGCGACGCGTATCTGATACAGGTAGTCCATCGGCGTGCAGCCCGCGTGCTCGCGGAACAGCCGCGTCAGGTGGCGGGCGCTGGTGTGCGCCTGGTCCGCCAGCGACTGCGCGGACCATGGCGCGGCGGGGTTGCGCACGACGGCGTCCTGCACGCGGTGCACACCGGGATGCATATGGCTGCGGTGCTCCAGCCACGGCGACAGCGTGGAATCCGTGCCGGCGCGGCGCTGATAGACCACCATGTCGCGCGCCACCTCGCTGGCGACGCGCGGCCCGCAGTGGCGCGACACCATGTGCAGCGCCAGGTCGATGCCGGCCGTGATGCCGGCGCTGCTGACCAGGTTGCCGTCCTCGACGAAGATCCGGTTGTCGTGCACGCGGGCGGTCGGGTCGATGTCCGCCAACTGTGCCAGGCAGGAGTGGTGGGTGGTGCAGTCGCGTTGCCGGGTCAAGCCGGCCGCGGCGGCGAACAGGGCGCCCGCGCAAACCGTCATCAGCGTGAAGCCGTCCGCCGGGTGGCGCACCGCCAGCCAATCGATGACGGCGTGGGCGTCCGGGCCGTCCAGCCGCGTGGGCTGGCCCACCACGCCCGAAATGATGACCAGCGCCTGCGCGGGCAAGACGGCCGGTAGCGGCTGGATGCGGGCAAGATGCAGGCCCGCGATGCCGCTTTCCACGGCTTCGGAAGGGCCGCAGAAATGCTGCTTGAACGTGCCGGGGCAAAGCTTGTTGGCCACGCGGAAGGCTTCTGCGGGACCGGCCAGGTCCAGCAGGACAATGCCCCGCGACAGCACGAAGTACACGGGGATCATGGCGCTTTCCTTGTCCGGGTCAGGCCGCCAGCGCGTCGGCGGCGCGCGTGACGCGTGCAAACCGGCCTTGCAGCACCAATTCGGTATGGTCGCGGATCTCGGCCGGCGTGTAGTGCTTGCCGGACGGGCTTTGCATGGCGAACGTCAGGGTGGCGTCGGTGGGGAAGACCACCTTGAAGCCCGCGTCGCTGGCGTGGCGCGACGTGGTTTCGCAGCATTGTTCGGTGCGGATGCCGCTGACGATGATGCCTTCGATGCCGTTTTCCCACAGCCAGTCATGCAAGGAGCGGCCGTCCGCGCTTTCGGCGTACAGCGAGGAATGCACCGTCTTGTGGAACACGGCGGTGGGCGCCACACGCAATTCCTGCAGCGTCTTGACGTGGCCCGAGGCCAGCGAGAACGGATTGGCCGGGTCGCTGGACTTGCTGACGTGGAACACCTGCAGCACGGGAATCCCCTGGGCGGCGGCTGAATCGATCAAACCCTGGATCTGCTCCAGGAAGGCCGGGTACTCGGTTTCGTCCCAAAACGGACGGTGCCGGAAAGATTCTTGTACGTCGATGACGATCAGCGCTTGTTTCATGTTCCGGGCTCCAGGCCAAGGATTTCAGGGGGTACGACGCCATTCTGCTGCGGATTTCCGCCGTGCACGAGATCGTCGAAAGACGCCTAACGGCCCAAAACGGACATGCTGTGAGCATACCCCTTCCGGCATGGGCGGGATGCGCCCGCAGGCGCCGCGACGGACATACAATTCCTGCCATGACGACCGTAAGCCCCCCCGACGATATCTACTGGATGCGACGCGCCCTGGCGCTGGCAGACCGCGTGCTGTTCACGACGGCGCCCAACCCCCGGGTCGGTTGCGTCATCGTGCGCGACGGGCGTGTGCTGGGCGAAGGGGCGACCCAGCCGCCCGGCGGTCCGCACGCCGAAATCTGCGCGCTGCGGGACGCCCAGCACCGTAATGAATCGGTTGAAGGCGCCACGATGTACGTCACGCTGGAGCCCTGCAGCCATTTCGGCCGCACGCCGCCTTGCGTGGACGCCGTACTGGCCGCCCGGCCGGCGCGGGTGGTCGTGGCCATCGGGGACCCGAATCCGCTCGTTAACGGGCAAGGCCTGGCGCGCTTGCGCGAGGCGGGCATCGAGGTCGTGACGGGGGTGTGCGCCGAGGAAGCGCTGGCGGTCAACGCGGGTTTCATCTCGCGTATGAGCCGGGGGCTGCCCTGGGTGTGGATGAAGATGGCGGCGTCGCTGGATGGCCGCAGCGCGCTGCATAACGGCATGTCGCAATGGATCACCGGCCCCGAGGCCCGTGCCGATGGTCACCATTGGCGCGCGCGCAGCTGCGTGGTGCTGACGGGCATGGGCACCGTGCTGAAGGACGATCCGCAACTCAATGTGCGTGGGGTGGACACGCCGCGCCAGCCGCGCAAGGCAGTGGTGGATGGCCGTTTCGAGATCCCGGAGGGCGCCCGCCTGTTCGATGGCGCCGAAGTGATCGTCTTCACCGCCCGCGAAGACGCGGCCAAGGTAGCCCGCCTGGCCGACAAGAACGCGCGCGTGGTGGTGCTGCCGGCCCAAGCGCCGGATCGCGTGGACCTGCCGGCCATGATGCGCTGGTTCGCCCAGGAGCAGTTCAACGAAGTCCATGTGGAGGCGGGGGCGGGCCTGTCGGGCGCGCTGGTTGCCGCGGGCTGCGTGGATGAACTGCTGCTGTATCTGGCGCCCGTCCTGCTGGGCGATGCGGCGGGCATGGTGCGCCTGCCCATGCTGGAACACCTGGACGCCGCCCAGCGCTACGAAATCATCGACGCCGCGCGGCTGGGCGCCGACATGCGCTTGCGCGCCAGGGTGCCTGGCACCTGGCGGCAATTGATGCAGCGCGTGGCGCTGCCGGCGCTGGCTTAGGCTTGGCCGTCCGCCTTGCGCCGGCGGGGCGCCGCGCAGTGGCGCCATGCGAAGACGCAGGCGCCGCCCGCGACAATCATCAGCAGCCCGGCGGCCAGCAGCAGCTCGCCGTGATCGCGGCGCAAGCGTTCCCATGCCTTCCACGCCTGCGTGTAATGGAACCAGGCCGCCGCCTGGAAGTCCGGTGCGGGGCACTCCCGCCCGAACGTCGTGCTGAAAGGCACCTGGGCGCCTTGCTCTACATAACGCTGATACACCGTCTGGGCGCGTTCGGGCGAGTCGTCGATGATGTAGCGGGTGCCTTGGCAAAGCACGGCGGCGAACGCCTGTGAACGGTTCGGCAGCAGCGCCGCCGATTGCAGCGCATGGTCGGTTGCGACCTGCCGATAGTGAAAGCGCACATACGGCTTGGCTTCGCTGGCGGCGAAGCGCATGCGTTCTTCGGGTGTCACCAGCGGCCCGGGCAGGGCCGCCTCCGCACGCTGCGCCGGCGTGTCTTGCGGCGGTTGATTGCCGCCATCCGCGTTTTGACGCCACGGTTCGGGACTGCGGCCCGCGCCATAGGTGTAGTTGCCGTCGTACACCGCAAAGTCGGGATCCTGCTCGTAGCCCATGATTTCCAGGCCATGGCGACGGGCCAGTTGCGCGGCCTTGAACCAGGCTTCTGCCCGCGCCGTGCGGCCCCAGGCGCTGCCGGCTTGTTGCAGGGCGGCCGTGTATTGGACGGCGTGCCGATGGCTGCTGGACGGCGTGACGCGCCACGCTCCGGCGGCGTCATACGCCAGGGTGGCGAAGCGGGCGTCGGCGTCTTGCGGGAAGTAGGCCAGGGCCTGATCCATGCGGCCTTCGCGCATCAAGCGGCGCGCCAGTAGCGCGCGCAGGCGGTCCCCATCGGCGATCGGATGCTTCACCATCCAGTCGTAGAAGCGCTGGTAGTCGAACTGCGCGAAGCCGGCCGGGGCGGGCAGTACGGCTGAGGCCGGCACCTGCTGGTCCACATAGGTCTTGAGTTCGTCCGTCGTCAACACGCGTTCCGCGACATAGGCCGCATCGTTCCAGTATGGCGACATCGGCCAGCCTTCTTCCTGGGTGTCGGCGGCCGCCGCCGGCAGCGAGGCATGCAGCAGCAGGTCCAACGCCTCTATATATTGGCCGCGGGACAGCGCCAGCACCCCTTGTTCGGCCTTCAGCCGGGCCATGCCCGAGGCTTCAAGACCGGTGTCCGTGGCGGTCGGAAACGCGCTCGCGGCGCGCGCATAGGCTTGCGCCGCCGCAGCCATGTCCCCCTGGCGGATCGCCAGTTTGGCGCGCACCCACCAGGCAAGCGGCGTGTCGAGCCGGCTGGCCAGGCCTTGCGCCAGATCGTAGTGGCCCACGCGATAGGCCAGCGCGGCCACGCGATCGGCGTCCTGGATGCGGCTCACGTCCTGCTTGGCCAGCGCCGCCGCCAGCGTTTGCAGCGCGGGGTTGGGCGTGACGTTGCCCGCGCCCGCTCCGGCATCGGCGTAGCCGCGCTGCCCGTTCAGATCGAACGTGGCGAACATGTCGAACGCGCTGTCGGGGTTGCCGTCCACGATATCGCCCACTCTGGCGAGCGCATAGGCGACCAGCAGCCGTTGCGCGACGGGGTCATCGATCAGCCGGCTGGCGCGCACTGGTGTCGCCAACGCCCAGCTTGCGATGAGGCGCAGCGACGCCATGCCGCTGCCCGAACCGCGCGCTGCCTGCTCCGCATACAGGCGGATCGCCTGTTTCAATGCGGGGGCGGCAATGGCGTCGGGGCACGCCGTCGCGGCCAGGAAATCCTCGGCCGTGCACGTTCCCTGGGATCCATTGAGCAGCAGGCGGGCCTCCTGGCCGTAGCTGGCGACCGCCAGGCCCAGCGGATCTGGCGCGCCCTTTTGCGCCAGCTGACGCACGCGCGCATACGCGGCGGATGAGCCGTTGGGCGTGGCGACTGCCGCGTCCCCTGTTTCGCCGGCCCCGATTTCAGCCAACATATAAGCGGCCCAGACGCTGCGCGCAGCCCCTTGGCGTTCGGGCAACGCCAGGATGTCGAGCAAACGCGCTCGGGCTCGCGCCAGCGCCGCGTCGGCATCGGCGGGCGCGCCGGATCGGATGTCGACCGCCGCGGCGGCGTACAAGCGGATGGCGTCGGGCAGGCCATCGCCCGCCGCATAAGCCTGATCGCCGTCGGGCATCGCCCGCATCGCACGGACGGTAGCGCGTTGCGCGGCGTTGAGCGCGGGGTCGAAGTCTTCCGGAATGGCGTCTTGCCGGTAGCTGCCGTCGGGCAATGCCGCCGATTCCTGCGCCCGCAGCGCGTCGGCGGGCGCAACCAGGCGCGTCACCTCGAAGCTGAAGGAGTTGGCTGGCGTGCTCCTCAAGGTGCCGGTCCGGTCGTCCAGCAACTGCGCCGGAAAGTCCGGACCGCAAGCCACAGCAATGCCTGCGCCGACAGCGCACGCCAACAAGGTCAGGCGGATGATCGATCTACGGTTGTACATGGAAGGTGGTGGGTGGGGTTTCACAGCGTATCCAGCCGATAGGGCGTTGACCGCCCGCGCGCAGCAGGCCGTCTTGCGCGCGGCGCAGGTAGAGCCCCGCGCCGTCGCGTTCCAGCGTGTAGCCGTTGATGCCGTCCGCGCCGCGGCAAACGCCGTTCCAACGGACGATGAAGGGCAGCGCGCCGTCGGCGTTGCCGGTATTGGAAAGCACCAGGTCCTGCGTGCCGCCGCCATCGGCGATCGCTTGCGCGCCGACGTGCAGCTTGGGTTGCAGCGCTTGGCGCAACAGCACGGCGCGCCAGGTGGCCAGGCTCCAGGCGCGTTCGTCGCGCGCGGTGGGCAGCCGGAACCAGACGATGCCGGCCAGGCCGCGCGGGCGCGATTGATGGATCTGGTCGACAAAGGCCGCCATGGCGGCCGGCGTCACGACAAGCTCCGTGGCCCGGCCGCCCGGCTGCAGCGCGGGACGTTCGCTTTCGATGGCCGCCACGTTGCCGTCTTCATCCCAGGCGACACGGCTGCCGTAAGTGGGCAACGCCACGCGCCAGGGCTTTTGGGTGCGGTCCGCAAAGGCGTTTAACCATGCGTGCGCGCGTTTGGCGTCGAACAGGCCTTGCGTGGGGTTCAACACCGCATGCACCTGCAGCACCGATTCATCGGGCACCTTGAGCAAGGCGTCCAGTTCGGGGCTGTTGAGCCACGTGGGCAGCGCGGTGATCGACAAGGCGCTGTCCGGGCCCAGGCGGCGTTTCAATGCGGCGAGGAAGTCCCGGTAAGCCGGCAGTTTCGACGTGGCGCAGTCGTAATCGATTTCAACGCCCGCCACCGTGATGCCGGCGTGGCGCCATGCCTGGCGCGCCGCGGCGATCCGCGTCGCCGTGCCTTCCGCGTTCAACGCATCGACCCGGCCATCCAGCCGCCACACCATGACGACCGGACGACGGGCCGCGGCCAGGGCGTTCAGGTCCGGCGCGGCATCGAACCATCGGCCGTCAGCGCTCATTTCTGCGATCAGCACGCGCCACGCCTGCACGGCGTCGGCGCCGCCGGACAAGGCTTCCTGCACGGCTGGCGTCCACTGGCGCTGCCAGACATAAGCATCGTTGGACAGGTCGGGCGGGGGCTTTCCGCAAGCGCTCAACGTCAGCAACAGGGCTGCGAAACCGATGGCGGCGCCGCGTTGAACCGCCGCTTTCGCAGGGTTCAGAATCAGGCCCAAGGCTTGCCGCAAGCGGAGCAACATGACGCAGCGTCGGAAAATCGCGTGTTCAGGTCAACGCGGAGTGCGTCGAGATGCGTGATTCTATTCGTTGAAGGCGATGCGCGTTTGCTTGGCTGCGGCAACCATCGCGCGAAGTATCCGCGTTCGCGCAAGGGGTACTAGCACTCGGCATGTGCGGCTGCTAATTGTGCGATTGAAACCGCGCGAAATGCCTTTCTCAGCGCATCCGCGCCGCATGCGGCATGGCGATCGCATCAAGTTTGCGAGCGATTCGCACACAGGTTTTTTCATGGCGAAAACCCTCATCACTATTTTGGCCGATGCGTCAAATGAATTGCCACAAAACGGTCAATTGGCTTTAGCATAGGGTCATGACTTGGCGCTACGTGCTAACGGCCTTCACCGCACGGTGCTACGCGCCCACGTCACCACGGATTCCCGTGCCGCGATATCGGCGCTTTTCACGACCGAACCGGCACGCTGCTGAACAAGGACGCCAAGGCGCTGTTCAGACCGTCCGCTGCCATCGCATAGCGGGCGCATCGGGTTTACGCCCGAATCATAAGAATCCACCGGGATATCGCTCATCCCTTCAAATGATTGCTGACCATTTCATGTGCGGCCGCGGTAAGCGTGCTCGCCATAGCAATATGCTGAAGGCATGCCCGATAACTTCTTCACGTAAGTTGCATTCCCTGACGGAACTTGTATCTGCGGGATGCGGCCTAAATGGAAAGGGCCCCGATCGTGCTTCATGGTTGCTGTGTGGCGAAAGCAACATAACACCTGGCCGACAATGCTTATCGCTAGTTTGTCTAGTAATGCGCAGGCACTGAGGCACAATGGGGACACGTAGGGACGTACTGAATTTTTCGCGTGTTGTAGGAGGTTTCCGTGCAAAACATCGTCGAAGGCTTCAAGTCGCAGTATGCAAAAGAGCAGGAGTCAGAGCTTTCCCTTGAGGAATATCTGAACCTCGCTAAACGCGATCCCATGGCGTACGCCAGCCCCGCTGAGCGCATGCTGGCGGCGATTGGCGAACCCGAAATCGTGGATACGCGCAACGACCCACGTCTTTCCCGTTTGTTTTCCAACCGGACCATCCGGCGCTATCCGGCGTTCCAGGAGTTCTACGGCATGGAGGACGTGATCGGCCAGATCGTCGCGTTCTTCAAACACGCCGCACAGGGGCTGGAAGAGCGCAAGCAAATCCTTTATCTGCTGGGACCGGTGGGCGGCGGCAAGTCGTCCATCGCGGAACGGCTCAAGGCCTTGATGGAAAGCTATCCCATCTATGCCTTGAAGGGTTCGCCCGTCAACGAAACGCCCCTGGGTCTGTTCCATCCGGAACGCTTCGGCGACACGCTTGAAAAGGAATACGGCATTCCGCGGCGCTACCTGAGCGGCATCATGTCGCCCTGGGCCGTCAAGCGCCTGAAGGAATTCGACGGGGACATCTCGCAGTTCCGTGTCGTGCGCCTGAATCCGTCGGTGCTGCGCCAGGTCGCCATCGCCAAGACCGAGCCGGGCGACGAAAACAACCAGGACATCTCGTCGCTGGTCGGCAAGGTCGACATCCGCAAGCTGGACCGCCATTCGCAAGACGATCCGGACGCCTACAGCTATTCCGGCGGACTGTGCCTGGCCAACCAGGGGCTGCTTGAGTTCGTGGAAATGTTCAAGGCCCCGATCAAGATGCTGCACCCGCTGCTGACGGCAACCCAGGAAGGCAACTTCAAGGGCACGGAGGGTTTCTCCGCGATTCCGTTCAACGGCGCGATCCTGGCCCACTCGAACGAGTCCGAATGGCAGACCTTCCGCAACAACAAGCACAACGAGGCTTTTCTTGACCGGATCTATATCGTCAAGGTGCCTTACTGCTTGCAGGTGTCCGAAGAAGTCCGCATCTACGAAAAGCTGCTGCATCACAGCTCGCTGTCGGCCGCCCCGTGCGCGCCGGGAACGCTGGACATGATGGCGCAGTTCTCGGTGCTGACCCGCCTGAAGGAACCCGAGAACTCCAGCATCTATTCAAAGCTGCGCGTCTACGATGGCGAAAGCCTGAAGGACGTGGACCCGAAGGCCAAGGCCTTGCAGGAATACAAGGACTACGCCGGCACGGACGAAGGCATGAACGGGGTTTCTACGCGTTTCGCGTACAAGATCCTGTCCAGCGTCTTCAACTACGACCAGACGGAAGTGGCCGCCAACCCGGTGCACCTGATGTATGTGCTTGAGCAACGGATCGGGCGCGAGGACTACCCCGAGGAAATCCGCCGGCGCTATCTGGAGTTCATCAAGGGCTTCCTGGCGCCGCGTTATGCGGAATTCATCGGCAAGGAAATCCAGACCGCGTACCTGGAGTCGTACTCCGAGTACGGCCAGAACATCTTTGACCGCTACGTGACGTTTGCCGATTGCTGGATCCAGGACGAAGAGTTCCGCGATCCTGAAACCGGCGAAAGCTTCGATCGCAGCGCCTTGAACGACGAACTGGAGAAGATCGAAAAGCCGGCGGGCATCGCCAACCCGAAGGACTTCCGCAACGAGATCGTGAACTTCGTGCTGCGGGCGCGCGCCAACAACAATGGCCGCAACCCGACGTGGACCAGCTATGAAAAGCTGCGCGAAGTGATCGAGAAGAAGATGTTCTCGAACACGGAAGACCTGCTGCCGGTGATTTCGTTCAACGCCAAGGCCTCGGCCGAGGACAAGTCCAAGCATCAGAGCTTCGTGGATCGGATGGTTGAAAAGGGTTACACGGAAAAGCAGGTCCGACTGCTGTGCGAGTGGTATCTCCGTGTGAGGAAGTCTTCCTGAGCGAGGTGAATCATGAATTCACTGATCGATCGCCGTCTTAACGGGCGCAATAAAAGCGCCGTCAATCGTGAGCGCTTTTTGCGGCGCTACAAGGACCAGATCCGCAAAGCGGTTCACGGGATGATCCGTGACCGCTCGATTCAGGATATGGATCAAGGCGGAGAGATCAACCTGCCCGCCCGAGATATTTCCGAGCCGACGTTCCGGCACGGGTCGGGCGGCGACCGCGAGATGGTGCACCCTGGCAATCGTGAATTCGCCAAGGGCGACACCATCGACCGGCCGCAGGGCGGGCAAGGCGAGGGCGGGTCCGAGCCCGGCGAAGGCGAATCGGTAGACCAGTTCACCTTCAGCCTGTCGCGGGCCGAATTCCTGAACCTGTTCTTCGAGGATCTGGAACTGCCGCATCTGGCGCGCAACCAGCTGGGTGAAGTCAGCCAGAAGAAATGGCAGCGCGCGGGCTACACCACGACCGGCTCGCCCAGCATGTTGAGCATCAGCCGCACGCTCAAGTCGTCCTTGGCGCGGCGGGTGGCGCTGAACGTGAAGGCGCGCGCCGATCTTGAAGACGCCGAAGAGGCGCTGGCCAAGGCCCGTGCGGCGGGTGCGCCCGCCGCCGAGATCCGCACGCTGGAACAGGACGTCGAGGACTGCCGCGAGCGCCTTGCCCGCGTGCCGTTCCTGGACGACCTGGACCTGCGCTACCGCAACCGGGTCTCGGTCGCCATTCCGATGGCGCGCGCGGTCATGTTCTGCCTGATGGACGTGTCCGGTTCCATGGACGAAGGCAAGAAGGACCTGGCCAAGCGCTTCTTCACGCTGCTGTACCTGTTCTTGTCGCGCAAGTACGAGCACGTGGATCTGGTCTTCATCCGCCACACGGACAACGCCGAGGAAGTCGACGAGCAGACGTTCTTCTACGACCCCAAGAGCGGCGGCACCATCGTGCTGTCCGCGCTGGAGCTGATGCGCGAGATCCTGGAAAAGCGCTATCCGCCCGCGGCCTGGAACGTTTACGCGGCGCAAGCCAGCGACGGCGATTCGTTCGGTGCCGACGCCGGCAAGAGCGCGCGCTTCCTGGCCGAGCATCTGCTGCCGTCGACCCGTTATTTCGCCTATATCGAAATTCCCGACTCGCAAGAGGCTCGCAAGAGCAGCCTGTGGGCGGAGTATGAACAGAAGCTGGAGCCGCATTTCGTCATGCGGCGCATCTGCGACCGCGGCGAGATCTTCCCCGTGTTCCATGACCTGTTCAAGAAGGAAACCGCATGAATGCCATCGTGGGTGCTCTCGTGGAGCCGGCATCGGCCAGCGGCGCGCGGCCGATTTCCCAAGGTTCCGAATGGACGTTCGAACTGATCCAGTCCTATGACGAAGCGATCTCCAAGGTCGCGGCGGAATTCGGGCTGGACACCTATCCGAACCAGATCGAGGTGATCACCTCGGAACAGATGCTGGACGCCTATGCGTCGGCGGGCCTGCCCATCGGCTATCCGCATTGGTCGTACGGCAAGGAATTCATCCGCAACGAGCAATACTACCGCCGCGGCATGCAGGGGCTGGCGTACGAGATCGTCATCAACTCCAACCCTTGCATCGCCTACCTCATGGAAGAGAATTCCATGACGATGCAGGCGCTGGTGATCGCGCATGCGTGCTACGGGCACAACTCGTTCTTCAAGGGCAACTACCTGTTCCGCCAATGGACGGACGCAGACGGCGTGCTGGACTACCTGGTGTTCGCGCGCAAGTACGTGATGTCCTGCGAAGACCGCTACGGTATCGACGCGGTGGAGGCGCTGCTGGACTCGTGCCACGCGCTGTCGCACCACGGGGTCGACCGCTACAAGCGCCCGACGCCCATGTCGTTCAAGGGCGAGGCCGCGCGCCAGGCCGAGCGCCAGGAACACGCCCGGCTGCAATACAACGACCTGTGGCGTACCTTGCCGCGCCTGGAAGCCGACAAGGACACACGCGCCGAAGCAGCCGTGTTCCCGCCCGAGCCCGAAGAGAACCTGCTGTACTTCATCGAGAAGTATTCGCCCAAGCTTGCTCCATGGCAGAAGGAACTGGTGCGCATCGTGCGCAAGGTTGCCCAGTACTTCTACCCGCAGTCACAGACCAAGGTCATGAACGAAGGCTGGGCTACGTTCTGGCACTACACCATCCTGAACCGCCTGCACGAGAAGGGCTTGGTGGACGACGGCTTCATGATGGAGTTCCTGCAAAGCCACACCAACGTCGTCAGCCAGCGCGGATTTGACGAACGCGGCTATGGCGGCATCAACCCCTATGCGCTGGGCTTTGCGATGATGTCGGACATCCGCCGCATCTGCGAGGCGCCGACGCCCGAGGACCGCAAGTGGTTCCCGGACATTGCCGGCAGCGACTGGGGCAAGACGCTGGACTTCGCCATGCGCAACTTCAAGGATGAGTCCTTCATCTCGCAATACCTGTCGCCGCGCCTGATCCGTGAATTCCGCTTCTTCGCGATCTCGGACCATCAGGCCAATCCCAAGCTGGAAGTGGCCGCCATCCACAACGACGAAGGCTACCGCGACATCCGCCGCCTGCTGGCCGCGCAGCACAACCGCGACAACCAGGTGCCGGATATCCAGGTGGTGCGCTTCAACCGCGATTCCGACCGGTCGCTCGTGCTGCGCCATCTGAAGAGCCGCGGCCGGCCGCTGGCCGGCGACGATGCCGAGCAGGTGATGAAGCACTTGGCGCGCCTGTGGGGCTTCAAGGTGCGGTTGGAAGAAACCGAGCCGGACGGCACCGTCAGTTCATATCGCGAGCAAGAGGCGCCAGCCTCCACCTGAGGGCGGGGCAAGGCAAAGGGACGCCCAGTGCGTCCCTTTTTCTTTGGCGACTTGTGGTGGCCGCCCGGATTCTGCTAGAATCGCGGATTCGCAAATTTCGTAGTGGTGTTTCTGACCCGCTTCGACGTGAGCAATTAGGACAGGTGGCCGAGCGGTTGAAGGCGCACGCCTGGAAAGCGTGTATACGTCAAAAGCGTATCGGGGGTTCGAATCCCCCTCTGTCCGCCAAAAATAAATAAAAGCCCCTGACTTCGAAAGAAGTCAGGGGCTTTTTGTTTGCTGCCGTGTAAACCTGGAAAATGCGGGCGTGGATAGCGCGGGCGGCGCTCGCGATAGAGCGCATGCGCTGATCAGGCGCCCCGGATTTTGCGCGAAAACATCACGCTGACGGATTGTTCGGCCGTTTGCTTGAGCGTCACGTCCGCGCCCGGACGGTCAAGCTTGAGGGCACCCAGCCCCAGCACCCACAACGGCCCGATGAGTGGTATCGCGCCGATGATGTCGTGGTGCAGGTTCAAGAAGGGATTGGCGGGTTCATGCAGGTACCGGCAGGTCAGTCCCGCCTGGGCGATCACTGCCTGCGCGCGTTGCAGCGTGCCAGCCATGTCCACGACGTTCTCAAGGAAAAAGTTCTCGCGCCGGCCAAGCAATGCATCCAGTTGATCATCGCTTAGCGTGTTCAGGAAGTAGGTACGCGCGAAAGACATGGAAGGCCGCCTTGGCTGAGTGCATCATCCGCTGATGCACGTCATGCTACCTAAAACTGTGCGCAATGAATTCATCGGAACGTCTCCAGTCTGTCATATCGGTCTCGTAATCTCTCAGCCGTTCGTCAGCAAACTTTCAGCCAGCTGACAAATTGCTTGCCGTTTAGCCCTCAAACATAGAGATCCCAATGTCCTACCTGACAGACAAGTTGCGCGCGCCCTCCCGTGAAGCCCGAGGGGAAGTGACCGTTCCCGGCCAGATGTTCGATGAGATCATCGCCGCCAATCCCACCCGTCGTACATTGTTGAAGAACAGCTTTGGGCTGTCCGTCCTGTCGGTGTTCGGCGTGACCGCACTGGCCGGCTGTAGCAGCGATGACGATGATGGCGACGACACGGCTGCGCCGCCGGAACAACCCACGCCCGAGACGCCTGTCCCGACGCCTGAGCCGGGTCCGGACTATTCCGTCACGTTCAAGCCGCTGGGAGACAAGATCGTGG
Source organism: Achromobacter marplatensis (assembly GCF_002209535.1). GTDB lineage: Bacteria > Pseudomonadota > Gammaproteobacteria > Burkholderiales > Burkholderiaceae_B > Achromobacter > Achromobacter marplatensis. The sequence continues at coordinate 121,004 of NZ_NJIG01000010.1, forward strand.
CCGACACGGTCACGGTTCCCGAAGGTTATGTGGCCGAAGTGTTGTATTCGGCTGGCGACAAGTGTGTGATCGGGTCGGCCGGTTATCTGGGCGTGCCGCAGTCGTACCCGGCCACCGAGACCCAGGCCGGCGGCCAGCACGACGGCATGCATTTCTATGCGCTGGACGGGGTGGATCCCAACCAGGGCGGCCTGCTGGTGCTGAACCACGAGAGCCTCGACAACAGCACGCTGGACGTGTCCGTTGAAGGGGTGAAAACCCGCCTGTCCAACGTGGGCGTATCGGTCGTGGAGATCGCGCGCGACAAGGATGGCAAGTGGGCGGTCAAGGCCGATTCCCGCTACAACAAGCGCTATACCGGCAACACCGTCTACAACGTGAGCGGCCCGGCCGCCTCGGTCGTGGGCGCGACGGTGGTGGGCACGTTGAACAACTGCGCCAGCGGCAATACGCCGTGGGGCACCTACCTGACCTGCGAAGAGACGACCGACAATTACCTGGATCCGACGCAGCCCGAGAACGGCTACGGTTGGGTGGTCGAGATTGATCCCAGCACGCCGGGCTCGACGGCCGTCAAGTGCACGGCGATGGGCCGCTTCGACCACGAGAACACGGCCTTCATGGTCGACGAGAACAACCGCGTCGCGTTCTACATGGGCGACGACGGCACGCCGGGCTGCATCTACAAGTTCGTGCCCAGCAAGCCCTTTGACGCGGCCAATCGCGCCAACAACAGCAAGCTGCTCGACGAAGGCACGCTGTACGCAGCGCGCTTCAACGATGATGGCAGCGGCAACTGGGTGGAACTGGCGGTGGGTAAGAACAACCTGATCGTGGGCGCCATCGATCCGGGCAACTACACGCAGGTGCGTCCGACCGACGTCCCCACCAATACGCTGATCGACTTCAACAGCCAGGCCGACGTGCTCATCAACACCAAGGCGGCTGCCCGGGTGGCGGGCGCGACGCTGATGGACCGCCCCGAGTGGATCACGGTGGGCGTGGACAAGACGGTCTATTGCACGCTGACCAACAACAGCAGCCGCCGCCGCACCAGCGCCGCCAATCCGCGCGTGACCAACCGCCACGGCCACATCGTGCGCTGGAAAGAGCGCGGCGATTCGCCGCTGGCCACCACGTTCGAATGGGAACTGCTGCTCCTGGCTGGCCAGGACGCGGCGGACGGCGCGGCATCGAACATCACCGGCAACATCAAGGGCGACGAGTTCTCCAGCCCGGACGGCATCCGCGTGGACCCGAAGGGGCGCCTGTGGGTGCAGACCGATGCCGGCACCGGCACGGACGTCACCAATATCTTCGGCAATAACTCGATGTACTACATCGACCAGAAGACGGGCGAGTCCAAGCGTTTCCTGGTGGGGCCGCTGGGTTGCGAGATCACCGGCATCGCTTATACGCCGGACCTGACGACGTTCTTCATCAACATCCAGCATCCCAACAAGGACTGGAATACGGTGCGGGCGGGCGGCGGTGATGCGCGGTCGGCGACCGTGGTGGTGCGCCGCCAGGATGGCAAGCCGGTAGGCGCCTGACGGACGGCGACCTGGAAGGCGGGACGGAGGTATCGCACCGGCTTTCCAGGCCGCTTGCGGGTGGCGCCCCAACGGGGTTCCATCGCGCCCGCCAGGTTTGATTTACTCTCTGGAATATCGACAATCATTTTCCTGACGGCTGCGGCGTGCTGCGGCAGCCGTCGGCATTCCGGAGAAGGCCATGGCCAAGATCACCATCGATTTCGTGTCCGACGTGGCGTGCCCCTGGTGCGCGGTGGGCCTGGGCGGGCTGCTGGAAGCCATGCGCCGGCTGGAAGGCACGGCGGATGTCGAACTGCGTTTCCGCCCCTTCGAGCTGAATCCCGACATGCCCGCCGGCGGGCAGAACACCATCGAGCGCCTGATGGCGAAGTACGGGTATGACCGCGAGCGCGTGCAGGCGAACCGCAAGGTCATCAGCGAACGGGCCGCCGCCGTCGGCATGCCGATGCGCATGGACGACGACAACCGTTCCTTCAATACCTTCGATGCGCATCGCCTGATCCATTGGGCCGGCCTGCAAGGCCAGGCGCAACAGATCGCGCTGAAGAAGAGCTTGCTGCAGACCTATCACTATCAAAACCGCGACACCAGCGACGCGGATGTGCTGGCGGAAGCCGCGCGCGACGCCGGCCTGGATGAAGCCGCCGCGCGCGAGCTGCTGGCTAGCGGCCGCTACGCCGACGAGGTGCGCGCCGAAGAAGAGGAATGGCGCAAGCTCGGCATCACGTCGGTGCCGTCGGTGATCATCAACGGCCAGTATCTGGTGTCAGGCGGCCAGCCGCCCGAGGCGTTCGAGCAGGCCTTGCGCCAGGTCGCGCAGGAAGGCTAGTCCGCCGCGGTGCCTGCCACCTGCACGATGGCGGCCACGTCCAGCACGTACATCTGCCGTTCGCCCTCGTGCACGGAATCGATGCATACCTGCGTGCCGTCGCGGCTCCAGCGCGGATGCAGGTCGCAGCGGTTTTCCTTGGACAGGCCCGGGTCGGCGTAGAAGCTGCCCAGCGCGTGGCGCTGACCGGTCTGCATGTCGTAGATGAACAGGATGCGTTCGTGCGTGCCGGCATCCGGATAGGTGTCGCTCAACAGCCAGCGCGGGTCGGCGGGCGAGAAGCTCATGTGCCCGTTCTCGGTCAGCACGCCTTCGCCCACGACCTGCACGCGGCCGCCCGGCGCGTCTTCATACAGGTGGTAGTGGATGCTGCCGGCATGCGGACCCCAGACGATGATGGAGTGGTCGTCGCGCCAAAGCGGATGCGAAATCTGGTATTCGGATTTCTCGTAGTCGAAGGTGCCGACGGCGGTGGGATCGAAATCGTCCGCCAGTTGCGGCAACGGATGGTCGGAACATTCCAGCAGCCGCATGTCGCTGCCGTCCGCGTTCATGGTGATCAGGCGGTGCAGGAAGCAGGTTTCGTCTTCCACGCGCTCGGTCCAGCGATGCAGGAACAGGATGCGCGACGACGACGGGTTCACTTCGATGTGGCTGACCCAGTGGATGGCGCGTTCCATCGAGGCGCGTGGGTGGAAGTTGCTCAGGTCGGCATAGCTGACCAGCAGCCGGTGCGCGCCCGTGGCCAGATCCAGCGTGTGGATGCCGTCGTCGGCCGGTGCACGCGCGACTTCGACAGGCGCATTGTCGCTATAGCCGATGGTCTGGTGGGTGAGGTAGAGCCTGCGGTAGTCCACGCACAGCGCGTAGCGGCTGTTCGGCGCGGCGACGTAGATGGGTAGCGGCAGATAGCGCGTTTGGCCGGTGACCACGTCGTGGATCGCCGAGCGCAAGCCGGGATAGAAGCCGCTGTCGTCGTCGCCACGGCAGTTGTAGATCATCTGCGGCGAGGTCGCGCCGTCCAGCCATTGCAGTTGGCAGCCCATCTGCCAGTTCCAGGCGGTCGTGGCCCCCACTACGTGATAGCGGTCGCCGTCCTCGCGGTCGAAGTAGCCCACTTCGGCGCGCAGCGACGGCGTCAGCACCGCGTCCATCATCGGCGTGCGGTTGCCCAGCACGTAGCGGCCGTCGCGGTGCCAGACGGTCTTGTTGTAGTAGCCGAAGAAGTGGTGGTGCGGGCGCGCGCCCAGACGGCGGCACGGGATGGGCGTGGCGATCATGCGGTTCATGGATGGCATTCGGGGGAAAAGGGCGGTGCCCGGGGTGGGAAGGCGCGCGGCGGCGGGCCGCCGCGCACCGGCGTCAGCCGGCGGTGATGTGTTCGGTTTCGATGACCTTGTTCCAGCGCGCCCGTTCGCGCTCGACGAACGCGCGGGCCTCGGCGGGGCTATTGCCCACGGGCGTCATGCCCAGCTTCTCCAGCCCGGCGCGGAAGGCCGGGTCGGCATAGACGCGTCGCAGGTCGGCGCTGATCTTTTCGATCAGGGCGTCTGGGACGTCGCGGCTGGCCGCCAGCGTGGTCCAGGAGGTGACCGTCAGGCCCGGCAGCCCCGCTTCCGCGGCGGTGGGCACGTCGGGCAGGGCGGGCGAGCGGGTCGCGCCCGTGATCGCCAGGGCCTTGAGCTTGTTGGCCTGGATGTAGCCGATGGTGGTGGGCACGTTCTCGAAGAGCAGTTCGATCTGCCCGCCCAGCAGGTCGTTGGTGGCGGCGGAACTGCCGCGATAGGGGATGTGCACGATGGGCGCTTGCGCAGCCATCTTGTAGAGCTCGCCCACCATGTGCACCGACGAGCCCACGCCGGCCGAGCCGAAGTGGACCGATTCGGGCTTGGCACGGGCCAGGGCGGTGAGTTCGGCCAGCGTGTTGGCCGGTAGCCCGGGCGTGGCGACCACGACGTGCGGCATTTCGGCCACGATGGTGATCACCTTCAAGTCCTGGGCGGGCCGGTAGTTCAGCGACTTGTACACCCCATAGGTCGCGTGCAGGCCGATGGAGCCCAGCAGCAGCGTGTAGCCGTCCGGCCTGGAGTCCGCCACGAACTTGCCCCCGATGTGGCCGCCGGCGCCCGGACGGTTTTCCACGACGACCGACTGCCCGTACAGCTTGCCCAGGTGCTCGGCCAAGAGGCGGCCCTGGATGTCGGAACTGCCGCCGGCGGTAAAGGGCACCACGATGCGCAGCGGGCGGTCGGGGTAGTTGGCTTGCGCCTGGGCGGCCAACGGCAACGCCGAGCCCGCGAGCGTCAGGCACAGGGCGCGCAGCGCGCGGCGCCAGGGACGGTATGGATTCATGGTCTTTCCCCTACTGGATGATGTGGGGGGCGCGTCTGATGGCACCCTTGGAAAACCGAGTGTAGGAGCGGCCATGTATTTGAAAAAATTCTTTTTTAGTCATAGGCTATGCAAGATTGCTATACATTGAATGCCTATGAGCCGGCCCCTGAACTTTCGCCAGATTGAAGCCTTCCGCGCCGTGATGCTGACCGGCACCACCACGGGCGCCGCGCAAATGCTGCGCACCACGCAGCCGTCGGTCAGCCGCCTGCTGGCGCAGGCGCAGCAGGCCTGCGGCGTGAAGCTGTTCGATCTGGAGCGGGGGCGCTTGCGCCCCACGCGTGAGGCGAAGGACTTGTTCGATACGGTCAAGCGCCACTTCGCGGGCCTGGAGCGCATCGAGGACCGCGTGGCGGCGATGCGCCGCAGCGGCACCGGCGTGCTGCGGCTGGCGTGCACGCCGGCGCTGGGGCTGGGCGTGATGCCCGCTGCGCTGGAAGCCTTCTTGCAGCAGTACCCCGATGTGCACATCAACATGCAGACCGTCGGCAGCCAGTACCTGCGCGAAGGCCTGCTGCACGGCACGTACGACGTCGTCATCACCACGGCGGAACTGGACGACGCGAACCTGTCGCTGCGCCGCTTGCACCGCAGTTCGGCGGTGTGCGTCATGCGGCCCGACCACGTACTGGCGGGGCAGGAGTCGGTCGACATCGGCGACCTGAATGCGCGCCGGCTGCTGGTGCTGAATGCGGACGACGATGTGCACCAGCAATTGCGCGGCGCCATGCGGGCGCGTGCCGTGCAGCCTCAGGGCGAAATCGAAACCACCTATTCGTCGACGATCTGCGCGCTGGCCGCAGCCGGCAGCGGCGTGGGTGTGGTCAACGCCTATATCGCGCGGGTGTTCTCCGGCCAGTTGGCGATACGGCCGTTCACGCCCCGCCTGCCCGTGCAGGTCAGCATGGCGTATCCGGCGCAGATCGCGCCGTCGGACGTGACCGAGGCGTTCGCCCACGTCCTGGAAGCGCGTTTTGCGGCGCTGGACGACGAGACCGGCCCCGACGCCCCGGCGCCGAGGCCGGTTGGATGAGCGAGGGGCTTGGCCTCAGCCCTTGCGGTTCTCGTAAGAGGTATCCAGCACGTCGTCTTCGGGCGTGATGACGCCGGGATCACCCGGCTCTTCGATGGCGCGTCCGCGTCGGGGCATGCCGGCAACCATCTTGCTCTGGTCCGGCATGGGCATGATGCCCGTGCCTTTGCGGGGATCGGGCGCCTGCGGTTTTTCCTCGGCGGCGGCGGGCTTGTCGGTGGGGGCTTCAGGGGCGGGTTTCAACATGTTGGCGACTCCGCTTGCGGGCGTCCCAGGATGGCGACGCGCCTGATTCAAGTTTCATCTTAGGCCGTCGGGCCGGCGCTGAGGCGGATTGCGATGTCACGTTTGCAAGGGGCTGTTGCAGGGACGGAACCTTATAATTCGGTTCGCGCCCGGCATGCCGGGGTCGCGCACGCCAAACCCTGACTTTTCCACTGCCAACTCCTACGCCCAACTTGACCGAATCCGTCGAACGCTCCGTCCATGCCGAACTCGTTGCCGTGCTTGTCGCCGTGACCAACGGCGAGCCTCGCGTGCTGACGACGGATGACGCACGGGCTTTGCCTGCCGGGCCGTTCGAACTGTCTCACCGGTCCTTGCAGGCCGGGCTGCGCGCGTGGGTGGAAACGCAGACGCATCACCCGCTGGGCTATGTCGAGCAGCTCTACACTTTCGCCGATGGCGACCGCTCCGACGAGTCGGGCGCGCGGGTCATGTCAGTCAGCTATCTGGGCCTGACCCGCGAAGCCGGCGAAACCGGCGTGGCGCAGGTGGGCTGGCAGGACTGGTACCGCTATTTCCCGTGGGAAGACCGCCGCGCCGGCACGCCGGCGCTGGTCGAAGAACTGATCGTGCCGCAACTGGCGGCCTGGTGCGAAGACAGCGCGGATGCGGCCGTGCGGGCCCGCCGTCATCAGCGCGCCGCCATCACCTTCGGGCTGGAAGGATCCGCCTGGAACGAAGACATGGTGTTGCAACGCTACGAGCTGCTGTTCGAAGCCGGCCTGGTGCCCGAAGCTGCGCGCCGCGGCGCAGGCCGCGCGGTGCTGCCGGGCGAGCCGATGCGCCATGACCACCGCCGCATCCTGGCCACCGGCATCGCCCGCTTGCGCGCCAAGATCAAGTACCGTCCCGTGGTGTTTGAACTGATGCCCGCGCAATTCACCTTGCTGCAGCTGCAACTGGCCGTGGAAGCGCTGGCAGGGCGAGGCCTGCACAAACAGAATTTCCGCCGTCTGATCGAGCAGCAGGCGCTGGTGGAAGAGACGGGCGAAATGGCGACGGGCACGGCCGGCCGCCCCGCCAAGCTGTTCCGATTCCGCCGCGACGTGCTGCTGGAGCGCGCGATCGCCGGCAGCAAATTGCCCCTGTCGCGTGCACTTTGACGCTTGACAAGGCTTATGCTCGTCTTTAGCATAAGTGGTGCGCAATCTCTGCGCGCCTTTTTTTAACTCACAAATACTCAAAATGAGCATTAAAGCCGAAGCGCCCGTGACCGCCTCCCGCCTGGCTGTCGCCCCCTTGCCGGACGTCCTGCTGGAGCCGCTGGTGCGCGCGGCCTTGCTGGAAGATCTGGGTCGCGCCGGCGACCTCACCACCGATGCCATCGTGCCGGCAGACGCCGTGGCGGAAACGCGCCTGGTCTCGCGCCAGGAAGGCGTGTTGGCCGGCCTGGACCTGGCCCGCCTGGCGTTTCGCGCGATGGATCCCGCTATCGCATTTACCGTATCGCAGCCCGACGGCAGCGACCTGCGGCCAGGCATGGAAATCGCCCGCATACGCGGCAATGCCCGCGCGATGCTGACCGCGGAACGCGTGGCGCTGAATTTCCTGTGCCACCTGAGCGGCGTGGCCACGGCCACCGCCTCCATTGCCCGCGCCATTTCGGCTTACGGCGCCCGCGTCACCTGCACGCGCAAGACCATGCCGGGCCTGCGCGCCGTGCAGAAGTACGCGGTGCGCGTGGGGGGCGGCAGCAACCACCGCTTCGGCCTGGATGACGCGGTCCTGATCAAGGACAACCACATCGCGCTGGCGGGTGATGTCGCCACGGCGGTGCAGCGCGCACGCGCCGGCGTCGGCCATATGGTCAAGATCGAACTGGAAGTGGACACCCTGGCGCAGCTGGAAGTGGCGCTGTCGCTGGGCGTGGACGTGGTGCTGCTGGACAACATGAGCCTGGAGGATCTGCGCCGTGCCGTCGCCATGGCGCGCGGCCGGGCCATCACGGAAGCGTCGGGCCGCATCACGCCCGAGACGGCCGCCGAGGTGGCGGCGACCGGCGTCGACCAGATCGCCGTCGGTTGGCTGACCCACAGCGCCAAGGTGCTGGATATCGGGCTGGACGCCTGATTCCTTCCGCCGGTCCCGGCCGGCTTTTTACGACACGGCGCGCCGGCTGGCGCGGCCGCGGCGCTTACAGGCCCGCATCATGAAACGTATGCTTCGATCGACTCTCCCGCTGCTTGCGCTGTCGCTGGCGGCCTGCGGCAATTCGCCTTCGGGCGAAGCCGCCGGCGACGCGTCCTATCCCACGCACCCGATCACCATCGTCGTGACGTTCCCGCCCGGCGGCGGCACCGATTTGCTGGCGCGCCGCATCGGCGCCAGCCTGCAAGAGCAACTGGGGCAGCCAGTGGTGGTGGAGAACCGCCCCGGCGCCAGCGGCAACATCGGCGCGCGCATCGTCGCGGAAGCGCCGCCCGACGGCTACACGCTGTTGATGGTGAACAGCTCGTTCGCGATCAATCCCGGGGTCTACCGGAATCTGGGCTTCGCGCCCAAGCGGGACTTCGCGGCGGTGATCAACGTGGCGTTCGTGCCGTCCGTCTTCGTGGTGCCGGCAACGTCACCGTTGCAAAAGCTGGACGACGCACTGGTTGCGGCCCAGCCGGGCAAGCCCCTGCCGTTCGCCTCCTGCGGCAACGGGACGCCGCAGCATCTGGCCGGAGAAATGCTGGCGCGCGCGACGGGCGCCGTATTGCAGCATGTGCCGTACAAGGGTTGCGGGCCGGCGTTGACCGACGTGACGGCGGGGCAGGTGGGCATGGGCATCGTCACGGCGTCCAGCGCCGCGCCGTTGATCGCCGCAGGCAAGTTGCGCGCCTTGGCGGTGACCTCACCCGCCCGGTCGCCCCTAATGCCGACCGTGCCGACGGTGGCCGAGCAGGGCGTTGCCGGTTACGCGCTGGACCAGTGGCACGGCCTGCTGACGCCGGCTGCCACGCCGCCGGCCGTGGTCGACAAGCTGAACGCCGCGGTGGCGAAGATCGTGCGCAATCCGGAGGTGCAGGCATCGCTGCGCGATCAGGGATTCACGCCGGCCAGCAGCACGCCGCGAGAATTTCAGACGATGATCAATGCCGACATCGACCGCTACACCGCGTTGACCGAATCGATCGGGCTGCGGGCGGACTGACCCGGCAGTGCGCGGGGCCAGGGTCCTGCCCCGCCTGCCATGCGGTTTACGCGACCGCCGTCTTGGCGTGCTGCTCCAACTGCTCTTTCAGCCCGGGAGCAAGCTTGAGCTGGCGCGCCAGCTCATCCAGGTAGGCGCGTTCCATATAGCTTTCCTCGTCCACGACGAGCAGGCTGGCCAGGTACATTTCGGCGGCCATTTCCGGCGTCTTGGCCGATTGCGCGACGGCCGCCGGGTCCAGCGGACGCGACAGTTCGGTTTCCAGCCAGCGGCGGTCCTGGGCGTCGGACGACAGCTTGGCCAATTCGGTTTCCAGCAGGGTGCGCTCTTCGGGCCCGATGTGTCCGTCGGACTTGGCCGCGCCGATCATGGCGGTCAGGACGGCGGTGCTGTGCTGCTCGGCCTCGGGGGCGGGCAGGCGGTCCAGCGTCTGCGGCGGCGTGGCCGGCGCGCCGCCGGCCTGGTTGCGCTGCCAATCGCCATAGGCGCGGTAGGCCAGCGCGCCAAGCGCCGCCATGCCGCCGTACATGGCGACCTTGCCGCCGATCTTGCGGGCCTTCTTGCTGCCCATCAGCAGCCCCAGGGCGCCCGCGCCCAGCGCGCCGCCGCCCAATCCGGTCAGGAACGAGCCCTTGCCGCCTGAGCCGCCCGTCGCACCTTGCACGCGGTTGGTCGCGTCGGACAGCAGGCCTTGGCCCGATTGCAGCAATTGATCAAGAAGTTGTCTGGCGCTCATTTGGCCCTCTTTTGTCTGTGCGTGAATGCGGATAGGGATATCCGACCGGCCGCCCCGCAATAAGTTCAGGTTTCCGTCAGTAAGCAGATGCCGCGGCAAGTGCTACAAGGTGGCATGGGGTGTCCGCGCCGGACGCCCGTCTTGAAGGAGGTCCGACCCATGAGCATCCGCATCCGTCAGAATGCGCCGAACACGCTGCAGTTCACCGCCACGGCCGAAGGCCATGACTTGCCGCTGGCGATGCCGCAGCCGCAGGGCGAAGGCCCGGATCCCCACGATTATTTCGATACCGCGCTGGGCGGTTGCAAGGCGATGACGCTGATGGTCTACGCGCAGCGCAAGGAACTGCCGCTGGAGTCAGTGGGGGTGGAGGTGGTGCGCGACGCAGGCGAGGAGCGCAAGGGCATCTACCGGCTGACGGCCAAGCTGACCTTGCACGGCAACCTATCGGATGCCCAGATCGACGAGTTGCTGGCGGTGGCCGAGAAATGCCCGATCCACAAGCTGATGACGGCGGTGGACGTGCAAGTGTCCACGCTGGTGGTGCGGCCGGCCTGAGCGGCCGGCCGGGCGGGGCGGGTTGTCCCGCCCCTGGGAAGCGTCAGTCTTCCATGCCCGGGACGACCGTCGAGAAACCGGCGTCCACATGCGTGATTTCGCCGGTGACGCCGGCAGCCAGGTCCGACAGCATGAACGCGGCCACGTTGCCCACGTCGTCGATGGTGACGTTGCGGCGCAGCGGGGCCTGGCTTTCCACGAACTTCAGGATGGCCGAGAAATCCTTGATGCCGCTGGCGGCCAGCGTCTTGATCGGGCCGGCCGAAATGCCGTTGGCGCGGATGCCGCGCGGGCCCAGCGCCGTGGCCAGGTAGCGCACGCTGGCTTCCAGCGACGCCTTGGCCAGGCCCATCGTGTTGTAGTTGGGCACCACGCGTTCGGCGCCCAGGTAGGTCAACGTCAGCACCGACGCGTTGCGGCCTTCCATCAGCGGCAGGGCGGCCTTGGCCATGGCGGCGAAGCTGTAGGCCGAGATGTCGTGGGCGATGCGGAAGCCTTCGCGCGACAGGCCGTCCAGGAAGTTGCCGGCGATCGCTTCGCGCGGGGCGAAGCCGATGGAGTGCACCAGGCCGTCCAGGCCGTCCCAGTGCTGGGCCAATTCGGTGAAGGCGCCTTCGATCTGGCTGTCTTCGGCCACGTCGCAGGGCAACACGATCTTGCTGCCGAATTCGGCGGCGAATTCGCTCACGCGGTCTTTGAAGCGGTCGCCCACATAGGTGAACGCCAGTTCGGCGCCTTGCTGGTGACAGGCACGCGCAATGCCGTAGGCGATGGATCGGTTCGAAAGCACCCCGGTGACGAGAATGCGCTTGCCGGCGAGAAAGCCCATGTTTTTTCCTTTGATTCTTACCTGCTGAAGACCGCCTATTTTAAGGAGTTTGGCGGTTTCGCGTGCTTGAAAAAACGGCGCCCGAGTGGGCGCCGTGCTGTTGGGTCAGGCGGGGGGATCAGCCGCGGGCGTTGGTGCCCGGCACGCGGATCGGGGCGCCCACTTTCAGGGCGCTGCCCTTCAGGTTGTTCAGCGCGCGCAGCGCATCCACCGAAGTGCCGTACTGCTTGGCCAGCGAAAACAGGGTGTCGCCCTGGCGGACCTTGTGCGTACGCACGTTCGGGCGGGCGCTGGCCACGCGGGCAGCCGGCGCCGGCGCGGCGCGGCCGCGCGGGGCGGCGGCCTTGTTGTCGGACGGGGCCGGATCCAGCGCGCCCACGGGTGCCGCCAGGGACGCCAGTTGCACGCCGCCGGTGCCGGGCTCTCCGGGCACCAGCAGGGCCTGGCCGGAGGCCGACTTCTGGCGCGAGCCGATGTCGTTGGTCTCGCGCAGCTTGGACTCGGTTACGCCGAAACGCTTGGCGATCGCGGCATAGGATTCGCCGCGGCGCGAGTGGTAGACCTTCCAGGCGCTCAGGTCGCCCTTGTAGTTGGTCAGGTTCGCGTTGAAGATTTCGACGCGGTCGGCCGGCAGCAGCAGGGTCGGGCCGTGGTCGCCACGGATGACCGGGCGGTTGAACGATGGGTTCAGCGCCTTGAATTCGTCCAGTGGCATTTCGGCCAGCTTAGCGGCGATTTCCAGGTCGATGTCGCTGTTCTTCTGCACCGTCACGAAGTAGGGCGTGTTGCCCACCGGCGGCAACGCCACCGCATAGCGTTGCGGGTCGGCGATGATGTTCTTGATGGCCTGCAACTTGGGCACGTAGTTGCGGGTTTCGTCCGGCATGTTCAGGGACAGGTAATCGGTGTTCTGGCCGGCCGCTTCGTTCTTGGCCATGGCGCGCTGCACCGAGCCTTCACCCCAGTTGTAGGAGGCCAGCGCCAGATACCAGTCGCCCTGCATCTCGAACAGCTTTTCCAGGTAGTCCAGCGCCGCGTTGGTCGAGGCGATGGGATCGCGGCGCTCGTCGCGCCACCAGTCCTGCTTCAGGTTGAAGTGCGTGCCGGTTGCCGGCACGAACTGCCACAGGCCCGAGGCCTGCGAGCGCGACAGGGCGGTCGGGTTGTAGGCGCTTTCCACGAACGGCAACAGCGCCAGTTCGGTCGGCAGGCCGCGGCGGTTGATTTCGTCGACGATGAAATACAGGTATTTGCCGGCGCGCTCGGCCATGCGCTGCACCGCCTCGGGGTGGGACGCGTAATAGTCGGTCCACTGCTGCGAGAGGTCGGTGTTCAGGTTGGGAATGGCGAAACCGCGGCGGATGCGGTCCCAGGCGTCGGACGGGGGGTTGGTCAGATCAACCGTTCGGGACGTGTCCCGGGCGATGTATCGCCCTTGGGAATTGGTGGTGAGGTTCTTGCTATCGGGGGCTTTGGTTCCTGCGCAACCGGCGAGGACTGCCAGCATGAGTGGCAGAAGGAGTCGGGATAGATTCATCAGGCGGTCACTTGAAATCGTTCTTCCATTCACGCAGGGAGGCGAAGACCTCTACCGGCGTAGGTTGATTGCGTCCGGCCCAGCTGGCTGCGGCACGAACGACGTCGACTTGCTGCGTACGCAAAAACGGGTTCGTCGCGCGTTCCTGACCGATCGTCGACGGAAGCGTGGGAAGACCTTCTGCTCGTAGTTGCTGGGCTCGCTGATACCACTGTTGCAGGGTGCGATTGGCGGGTTCCACAGCCAATGCCCAGCGCAAGTTCGCTAGAGTGTACTCGTGCGCGCAAAAAACCTGTGTATCTGGCGGTAAAACAGAAAATTTTCCTAAGGAATCATGCATTTGCGTAGGAGTGCCCTCGAAAAGCCGGCCACAGCCCCCCGCAAACAGGGTGTCTCCACAGAACAGCACGGGTTCTATTCCTGCCGCCCGGCCCGTGTACGCGATGTGGCCGGCGGTGTGGCCGGGCACGTCCAGCACGCGCAGATCCAGGTCCAGTTCCGGTAACACCACGCGGTCGCCTTCGGTCAGCGGCACGTCGCAGCGCGGCAGCCGTTCCCGTGCCGGACCGTATACGGTAATGTCCGCGATGCGTGACAATTCCAGAACGCCGCCCACATGGTCGCCATGATGGTGCGTGAGTAGAATGGCGCGCAGCCTCAAGCCTTCCTGCTCGAGCCATTGCAGTACGGGACCGGCTTCGCCGGGATCCACCACGGCGGCGTTGTCACCGTGGACGATGGCCCAGATGTAGTTGTCGGTAAAGGCGGGTAGAGGCAAGACCGCGGCATTGCGTTCGCGGCCGCCTGCGGGGGCGGTCAAGGCTTGCATGAGATTCGAAGGAATAAAACGTGGCAGAAGATACTCCGCCGATTGTAGAACTGGCCGAATGGTTCCAGACGCCGCCGGGGCAGTACGCGCTGGCCTGGGAACGGGCCCAGTTCGACGCGGCTGTCGCGGACGTGTTCGGATATTACGCCTGGCAGGTCGGGTTGGCCGACATGAACCTGCTGCGGGCCAACCGCATGCCCTTCAAAGGCTATGTCGGTACCGAGACCCCTTGCGCGGAGAGCATCGCCGGCTGGCAGTCCCGCGTGGTGCTGGCCGAACCCGAAGCGCTTCCATTCGAAACCCAGAGCGTCGACCTGCTGATCCTGCCGCATGCCTTCGAGTGCACGCAGGATCCGCATAACGTCCTGCGCGAGGTCGAGCGTGTGCTGGTGCCGGAAGGGCGGGTCGTGATTTCAGGCTTCAACCCCTGGAGTATGTGGGGCGCGCGCACGCGTATGCCCGGCATGGAGCCCTGGCTGCCGCAGCCGCCGTCCTCCCAGGTGTCGCTGCCGCGACTGAAAGACTGGTTCAAGCTGCTGTCGCTGGAAGTCGAGGCCAGCCATTTCGGCTGCTACGCACCCGCCTGCCGCAGCGAGAAATGGCTCCAGCGCTGGGGCTTCCTGGAATCAGCCGGCGCTCGCTGGTGGAGTCTGGGCGGGGCGGTCTATATGGTGTCGGCGGTCAAGCGGGTGGCCGGCATGCGTATCATCGGCCCTGCCTGGAAAACCAAGCCCAAGCGCGCGCGCGCCGCCTCCGTGGTGGTCAACCGCCAGGCCGACGACGGCTTCGACCCGTCCTGAACGGCTCGCGCCCGCCTATTTTTTGCACGAACAAGGATTACCAAGCAGCACCATGCAGGACAACAAACCGAACGATCAGAAAGTGGAAATGTGGACCGATGGCGCCTGCAAGGGCAATCCGGGTCCGGGGGGCTGGGGCGTGCTGATGCGCGCGGGCGGCCACGAAAAAACCATGCACGGCGGAGAACTCCAGACCACCAACAACCGCATGGAGCTGCTGGCGGTCATCGAAGGCCTGCGCGCGCTCAAGCGCGCCTGCGTCGTCACCATCCACACGGACTCGCAGTACGTGATGAAGGGCATGACCGAGTGGCTGGCGAACTGGAAGCGCCGCGGCTGGATGACGGCCGACAAGAAGCCCGTCAAGAACGTCGAACTCTGGCAGGCCCTGGACGAGCAGGTCCAGCGCCATCAGGTGTCCTGGCGCTGGGTCCGCGGGCACGCCGGCGATCCGGGCAACGAACGGGCCGACCAACTGGCCAATATGGGCGTGGAATCGGCCAAGCGGGGCTGAGGGCATCGGGATATACCCTGAATTCCGCCGTTTGGGGCGGATTTAGTTCTTTCATCCGGCTTCTGGATTGTTCCAGTATGTAAATTCGGGTGCTACAGTGCCTTCCCCATTCCAGTTCCTGCGGCGTTCGGCCAGGTGGGGAATACGGTCCGCGCCGCACCACTGCCACATTCGCGCATGAAAAAAGCTGTACTGCTGGCCGCCGTCGCGGCCGGGTTGGCCGCGGGGGCCGCACTTGGCGTTTTCGTGCCGCGCTGGCTCGCGCCCGGCGCCACGACCACCCAGACCGCCACCAAGCCGCAGGTCGCGCTGGCCAGTCCCGTGCGCGTTGAAGTGGCGGCCGTCCAGGAAATCCCCTTTGCGCGCGGCCTGTCGGCCGTGGGCAGCCTGCGTTCCGACGAGTCCGTCGTGCTGCGGCCGGAAGTGGCTGGACGCATCCAGACGATCGAATTCAAGGAAGGCCAGCCCGTCACGCGCGGCCAGACGCTGATCCGGCTGGACGATTCCGTGCCGCGCGCCGAACTGGCGCAGGCCCGTGCCAACCTGACCCTGGCGCAAAGCCACTACCGCCGTGCCGTCGAGTTGCAGGGCAAGGGCTTCGTCAGCCAGCAGGCGCGCGACGAATCCGCCAGTACGCTCAAGGTCCAGGAAGCTGCCGTGGCGCTGGCGCAGGCGCGGCTGGACAAGATGACGATCTCGGCCCCGTTCGGCGGCATCGTGGGGTTGCGCAGCGTGTCCGTGGGCGACTACGTCAACCAGGGGCAGGACTTGGCGCCGCTTGAGGCGATCGATCCTCTGAAAGTGGATTTCCGCGTGCCGGAAATGTACCTGAGCAAAGTGGGCGTCGGCCAGCAGCTGACGCTGCGCCTGGATGCGCTGCCGGGCCAGGATCGCCAGGGGCTGGTCTATGCCGTCAGCCCGCTGGTGGACGCAGGCGGCCGGTCCATCCTGTTGCGCGCCACCGTCGCCAACAAGGACGCGGTGCTGCGGCCGGGCATGTTCGCGCGCGTGCAACTGCTGTTCAATCAGGACAAGGCCCTGGTGGCTCCGGAAGCCGCGTTGTCGCCCTCGGGTGAAACGCAGTACGTTTACCGGATCAAGGACGGCCGCGCGGAGCGCCGCGAAGTGACCATCGGCGAACGCCGCGAGGGCCGCGTCGAAATCCTGACGGGCGTGGCGGCGGGCGACAAGCTGGTGGTGGCGGGCATGCAGCGCGTGACCGACGGCGCCACCGTGGATGTCGTCGGCGGCGGCTCGTGATGCCGGCCCTTCTTCTTTCTTGGCGATAGCGCAATGCGTATCTCGGAAACCTGCATCAAGCGGCCGGTCTTCGCGTCGGTCCTGTCGCTGATCATCGTGCTGATCGGCTTGATCTCCTATTCGCGCCTGACGGTGCGCGAATACCCCAAGATCGACGAGCCCATCGTGTCGGTGGACACCACCTACAAGGGCGCCTCGCCGGAAGTGATCGAGTCGCAGGTGACCAAGCCGCTGGAAGACCAGCTGGCCGGCATCGAAGGCGTGGACGTGATGACCTCGCGCAGCCGTTCCGAACGCAGCCTGATCAACATCAAGTTCAACCTTTCCCGCAACCCGGACGCGGCCGCGGCTGAAGTGCGCGATAAGGTGTCACGCGCCCGGCGCTTCCTGCCCGACGAGATCGACGAGCCCATCATCGGCAAGGTCGAGGCCGACTCCCAGCCCATCATCTACATCGCGGTGGAGTCCGGCACGTACTCGGCGATCCAGACCTCCGACTACATCAACCGCTATATCAAGACCCGGCTGTCGGTGCTGCCGGGGGCGGCGGAAGTCCGCGTTTTCGGCGAACGCCTGCCGTCCATGCGCATCTACGTCGACCGCGACAAGCTGGCCGCCTACGGCCTGACCGTGCAGGATGTCGAGGCCGCGCTGCGCAGCCAGAACGTCGAGATCCCGGCCGGGCGCATCGAATCGCGCGCCCGCGAGTTCTCGGTAGTGTCGTCCACCGACCTGCAGACGCCCGCCCAGTTCGAAGACGTGATCGTGGCCAACGTGAAGGGCTACCCAGTCCGCCTGCGCGACGTGTCCAAGGTCGAGATCGCAGCCGCCAGCGACCGCGTGCTGTCGCGCTTCAACGGCAAGCCTGCGATCAACATCGGCGTGACGCGGCAATCCACCGCCAACCCGCTGGAGCTGTCCAAGGCCGCGCGCCTGGAAGTCGAGCGCCTGAACGAGACGCTGCCTGCGGGCATGAAGCTGAACATCGCCTACGACTCGTCGGTGTTCATTGAACGCTCCATCGATTCCGTCTTCCACACCATCGGCGAAGCCATCGTCCTGGTGGTGCTGGTGATCTTCTTCTTCCTGCGCAACCTGCGCGCCAGCATCATCCCCATCGTCACCATCCCCGTATCGCTGGTGGGCGCCTGCGCGCTGATGTACCTCTTCGGCTTTTCGATCAATACGCTGACCTTGCTGGCGATGGTGCTGGCCATCGGCCTGGTGGTGGACGACGCCATCGTGGTGCTGGAGAACATCTACCGCCACATCGAAGAGGGCATGCCGCGCAAGGAAGCCGCGCTGCGCGGGTCGAAGGAAATCGGGTTCGCGGTGGTCGCCATGACCATGACGCTGGTCACCGTGTATGCGCCGCTGGCCTTTGCCACGGGCCGCACCGGGCGGCTGTTCATCGAATTCGCGCTGGCGCTGGCCGGCGCGGTGCTGGTCTCGGGCTTTGTCGCGCTGACGCTGACGCCCATGATGTGCTCGGTGCTGCTGCGCCACGAAAGCAGCCACAGCCGCTGGTACAACCTGATCGAAGGCTGGCTGAACGGCATGAGCAACGGCTACCGCCGCCTGCTGGGCGCATCCCTGCGCCACCGCTGGCTGGTGGTGGTGATCGGCCTGGCCGTGGCGGCCGGCAGCGGCGTCCTGTTCAAAGTGGTCAAGAGCGAACTGGCTCCTATCGAAGACCGAGGCGTGGTGTTCGGCATCGTCAGCTCGCCGGAAGGCGCCACACTGAACTACACGCTGGACAGCATGCTCGGCATCGAGAAGTTCTATTCCGAGATCCCCGAGGCCAGCGGCAGCCAGGTCACGGTGGGCTTTCCGACCGTGACAGACGGCACCGCCATCCTGCGCTTGAAGCCATGGGAGGAACGCAGCCGCAAGCAGCAGGCCATCACCCAGCAACTGCAGCCGCAGTTCTCGTCGCTGCCGGGCGTGCGCGCCTTTCCGACCAACCCGCCGTCGCTGGGCCAGTCCGCGCGCTCCAAACCGGTGGAATTCATCATCATGAGCCAGGCGTCCTACGCGGAGCTGGCGCGGCTGACGGAAGTGTTCCTGACCGAACTGCGCAAGTATCCCGGCCTGCTCAACCTGGATACCGACCTGCGCTTGAACACACCGGAACTGCGGGTGCGCGTGGACCGCGACAAGATGGCCGACGTGGGCGCCAACGTGGATACCGTGGGCCGCACGCTGGAATCGATGCTGGGCGGGCGCCAGGTCACCCGCTACAAGGACGAGGGCGAGCAGTACGACGTGATCGTGCAGGTGACGCCGCGCGACCGCGCCAACCCCACCGACATCTCGGGCATCTACGTGCGGGCGCGCGACGGCAGCATGGTGCAGCTGGATAACCTGCTGGGCGTGCACGAAGGCGTGTCGCCGCAGTCGCTGAACCACTTCAACCGCCTGCGCGCGGTGAAGATCGACGCCGCCGTGGCACCCGGCTATGCCCTGGGCGAAGTCCTGACCCACATGCACCAGGTTGCGCGCGACGTGCTGCCCAACACCATCGTGACCGACCTGGACGGCCAGTCGCGCGAATTCCGCGATTCGTCGGGCAGCATCTATCTGGTCTTCGGCATGGCGCTGGCCTTCATCTACCTGGTGCTGGCCGCGCAGTTCGAAAGCTGGCGCAACCCCTTCATCATCATGTTGTCGGTGCCGCTGTCCATGACGGGCGCGCTGCTGGCCTTGTGGCTGACGGGCGGCACGCTGTCCATCTACAGCCAGATCGGCCTGATCACGCTGGTGGGCCTGATCACCAAGCACGGCATCCTCATCGTGGAATTCACTAACCAGCTGCGCGACGAAGGCCGCGAACTGTTCGCCGCCGTTACCGAGGCAAGCGTCCTGCGGTTGCGCCCCATCCTGATGACGACGGGCGCCATGGTGCTGGGCACGGTGCCGCTGGCGCTATCCACCGGGGCAGGGGCCGAATCGCGCCAGCAGATCGGCTGGGTCCTGGTCGGCGGGCTGATGCTGGGTACACTACTGACCTTGTTCGTCGTGCCGGTGGCCTATACGCTGATTGCCACCGCGCGCCAGAAACCCGGCCATGCCGGCAGTGCAGAGCATCCCCCGGCCCACCCGCCGGGCGCTCACACGCCGCCGGCTTCGGCCAACCCAGCGTCGGAATAAGTTATGCGCCAGATCATCTTTGACACGGAAACCACCGGACTTGACCCCGCCCAGGGGCATCGCATCGTCGAGATCGGCTGCGTGGAAATGGTCAATCGGATGTCCACGGGCAATAACCTGCACATCTACCTGAACCCGGACCGCGACAGCGACCCCGAGGCCTTGGCGGTGCACGGGCTGACGACGGAGTTCCTGTCGGACAAGCCCCGCTTCGCCGATGTGGCGGACGAGTTCGTCAAGTTCATCCAGGGCGCCGAACTGATCGCGCACAACGCCGCGTTCGACGTGAAGTTCTTCAACGCCGAACTGGCCAAGACGGGCCGCGGCCCGATCACCGAATACTGCGAGACGGTCACCGATTCGCTGTTGCACGCGCGGTCGCTGTTCCCGGGCAAGCGCAATTCGCTGGACGCGCTGTGCGACCGCTTCGGCATTTCCAACGCTCATCGCACGCTGCACGGCGCATTGCTTGACTCGCAGTTGCTGGCCGAAGTCTGGCTGGCCATGACGCGCGGGCAGGACGCGCTGTTGATCGACGTGGACGACAACGACGGCGCCGGCAGCGACGGCATCGTGCTGGCCAGGTTCGATGCGTCGGGCCTGGTGGTGGTCAAAGCCAGCGACGAGGAACTCGCCGAGCACGAGACCTACCTGGCGGCCCTGGATAAGTCCGTGGGCGGCGAGTGCGTGTGGCGCAAGCTGGATGCGCCGGTCGCGGCTGCGTAAATAATTATCCGAGGCGACTTGCGCACGTTTTAAAAAACATGCTATTATTTCGCCTCTTTCAGGGTGGTTAGCTCAGTGGTAGAGCACTGCCTTCACACGGCAGGGGTCACAAGTTCGAAACTTGTACCACCCACCAAAGACCCTTGAGAGACAGCGCAGGCCCAATATCCAACAAGCCGAAGTTGTCATCAAGTCGCACAGCAAACCGTATCGCAAGATGCGTTGCCGGGTGCAAAGCAAACAAGCCAACCTTTATCGGTTGGCTTTTTTGTTTTCTGCCGCAGGCAAGGGCGTAGCAAAAGCCGTGGCGAAATGCCGTGCGCGCCGCGCTAATCCTATATTCTATTGATCAGACGCAACCGCGCCGTTGGCCCTTGCGTCCCGTCGGGTCTTTGCATGTCTATGATTGTTGTGCGGCGAACCCCTGGAGGAAACCTCCCGGGCACGCCGATGCGAACAGGAGACGTCCATGCATGCCAGCACAAATACCATGTTGATCATCATCGTCACGGGCGTGGCGCTGATGCTGGTCGGATTCGGGCTGCGTGACCGCAATCTGGGGATGGCATTGATGGGGCTGGGCCTGATCACGGCCATCGGCTCCATCTTGTACAAGGCCTACATCACCTTCTATTGACGTGGTTCTGCGCCTTTCGGCGCGGCCTGGCGCGCGAGACGCGCCAGCAGCGTATCCAGCTGGTTCGCAAAGGCCTTGCGGTCGGCCTGGCTGAACGACGGCGGGCCGCCCGTGTCCACGCCGCTTGCGCGCAACTCTTCCATCATGTCCCGCACCGCCAGCCGTTCCCGGATGGTCTCCGGCGAATAGCGTTCGCCGCGCGGGTTCAGCGCCATGGCGCCTTTTTCCAGCACTTCCGCCGCCAGCGGGATATCCGCGGTGATGACGAGATCGCCCGGTTCCGCGCGCTCGACGATGTGCGCATCCGCCACGTCGAAGCCGCGGGGTACCTGCACGGCGCGGATCAGGGGAGAGGGCGGCGTGGAAAGCGGCTGGTTGGCCACCAGCGTCACCGGCACCTGCCAGCGCTGCGCGGCCCGGAACAGGATGTCTTTGATGACCACGGGACACGCGTCCGCATCGACCCAGATGTGCATAAGCGTTTATTCGCCCAGCGCTTTCTGCAGCACGTCGGCCACGATGTCGTTGGTGGACACGCCGCGTTCAGCCGCCAGGGCGCGCAGCTTGTCGGCGTGCGCCTGCGACAGCTTCAGCGGAAACGGCACCAGGCCGGCGGCCTGATCCAGCTTGCGCTGTTCGCGGCGGTCGGGCGCCTGCGAGGCCACGCCGAAGCGGTCGGGGGTGGCGGACTGCTTGAGTTGGCCGGCCAGCTTCAGGGCCTGGTTCTTTTGGAGATCGAATTTATTCATGGAAATTCCTGATTAGGAGCGCAATCATAAGCGCAACCGGCATCAACGCGGTTTTGCGTGCTCCAGCAGCGCCAATCCTTCTTCGGCGCCGTCATGCAGTGGCACGGTCAGGCCGCGCCGGGCGTTGGCGACCGATACCTGGGCGCCTTGGGGCGAACCCGCGGCCAGCAGGTCCTGGCCCGTCTGGTAGACGGCGCGCACGACCACCAGTGCCTCGTCCCGGGTCAGGTCGGCGGTGGTGAGCAGCAGCGCTGCAGTCCCGATGGTGGGAATCGGGTCGGGCTGGTTGGGGTAGGTGCCGGCCGCGATTTCCAGCGGCATCAGTTCGCTTTCATTGGCGGCAAGCGCCTTGACGGCGGCCGGGTCCAGCGGCAGCAGCTTGAGCCGGGCCTGGGTCAGCGCGTCGCGCAGCGGCGTGGCGGGCACGCCGATCACCTGCGCGGCGGCATCCACGTTGCCGGCGTTCAATGCTGGCAGGGAAGCCGCAAACGGCGTGTCCACGACCGTGTAGTCCCGGCCCGCCTGCAAGCCGTGCGCCGCCAGCACGGCTTCGAGCGTCGCACGTACGGCGGAGCCTTCTGGCCCCAGCGCGATCGTCTTGCCCTTCAGGTCGCGTACGCCGCGCAACGCCGGGTCGTCGCGCACCACGATGTGGACCAGTTCGGGGTACAGGCTGCCCAGGGCGCGCAGGGCGACGAAGGGGCCTTGCGCCGCAAACGGGCCACGGCCTTCGTACGCCATGCGCGCGGTGTCGGCCTGCGCCAGGCCCACCACGGCATCGCCGCTGCGCAGCAACGCGATGTTCTCGGCGCCGCCACCCGTGATCAGCGGCGTCACGCCGATCTGCTGGGCACGCCCGACTGCGGTGAGCGCGCGCGCAAAGGCCACGTACTCGCCGCGGTCGGGGCCGCCCGCCAGCGGGTAGCCCTGCTGCATCCGGGCCAGCCGGCCGTTGATGCGCGACACCGACCGCTCCAGCTCCTGCTGCACGACGTGCTGCGCGGTGCTGGATGCGCTGTAGGCGACGGAATGGGTGATCTGGTCCAGCGTGTCCAGCAGTTGCCGGGTGACGGGCGGCGGCGCGCCGGTATCCAGCGACGGCGCTTCGGCGGCTTTGAAGCCGGCCGGGGTGACAAGCTTCCACGCGTCGCCGTCCTGGCGGTAGATGGCGCTGGCGTGCGCGACGATACGGTCGCCCGCCTGGTTGCCGCCGGACTTCACGCCGCTGATGCTGCGCGGGCCCGCGCCCAGCAGCGTCACCAATGAAGCCGCGCCGGGCTGGTCCCAGGCGCCCAGCGCGATGTCGCGGCCCAGGTCCAGTTCGACGTCGTAATAGACCACGCGGCGGGTTTCGCCGGCGGGCGCGCTGCTGTCGGCGGCCGAACCCATGCGCTTGAGCGCTGCGATGCGGAACAGCCCCTGGCCGTAGGTGGCGTCCAGGCTGCGTTCGACGTCGGCACGCAAGGCGTCGGTATCGGGCGCGCGGCCGCAGGCGGCCAGCGCAAGGCACAGGCCGATGAGGGCAAGGCGTTTGAGTAGGGACAGGCCCATGCTTACATCCCTCCCACGAATGGCAAGGAGATCAAGGACGTCAGCACGATCACGTTCAAGATGTCGACCAGGAACGCGCCCGTGACGGGCACCACGATGAAGGCTTCGGGCGCGGGGCCATGGCGGCGCGTCAGCGCCTGCATGTTGGCGATGGCGGTGGCGGTCGCGCCCAGCGCGAAGCCGCAGAAGGCCGCCGACATGATGGCGGCTTCGTAGTCACGCTTGAGCATCCGGAACACCACCCACGCGGCGTATAGCGCGCAGAACAGCGTCTGCACCGCCAGCATCAGGGCCAGGGGGCCGGCCAGGCGCGCCACGCTGGACAGATCCAGCGTCATCATCGTCATGCCCAGGAAGAGCGACAGCGAGATCGTGCCGATGATTTCTGTCGCGCGGTCGTCCAGCTTCAGGCCCAGCCGCACGCCCGCATTGCGGATGAGCACGCCCGTTGCCAGGCACCACAGGAAGTTGGGCAGGCTGACGGGGGCGTCCTCGACCAGCATCGCCAGGTAGCCGCCCACGACCAGGCACACGAAGGCGGCCGTCAGCGACACGATGAACGAGCCGGCCGCGGGCGCTTCCGCTTCTTCGGCCAGGTCCGGGGCGGGGTGCGCCGCATTGGCGGCGTGGTCCAGGCTGCCGGCCAGTTTGTGCCGGCGCATGATCCATTCCGCCACCGGTCCGCCCACTACGCCGCCCAGTACCAGGCCCAGCGTGGCCGAGGTCATCGCCAGCGCCATCACGTCCTGGATATTGTTGAAGTCGGCAAACCGCGTGGCATAGGCTGCGCCGGTGCCGTGTCCGCCCACCAGCGTGATCGTGCCGCCCAGCAGGCCCATCAGCGGATGCATGTCCAGCAGCCAGGCCATGCCCAGGCCCACGGCGTTCTGCAAGATCAGAAAGGGGATCAGCGCCAGCAGGAAGGCGATGAGCCTTGGGCCGCCCTTGGCCAGCAGCTTCAGGTTCGCCGTCAGCCCGATGCAGCCGAAGAACAGCAGCAGCAGGGTGGGCTTGATGCTGGTCTCCATCGAGACCGACACGCCGCCCCAGGTGGACAGCAAGTAGGCCAGCACGGCGAACAGCAGGCCGCCCACGATCGGGTCGGGGATGCTGTAGCGCGACAGGATGCCTATCCGCGTCGTCAGCACCCGGCCGATGACGAGCACCAGGCAGCAGGCAAGCAGGGATTGAACGGGCGAAAGCGAAATCATAAAAGCCTTCGCGCCCCGGTGGGGCGCAGCAATGCAGACTATCGGAACCGTTGCCGCCACATCGTTCGGATCGTGGCCCTATATTACGGCCGTGTTCGCAACGGCGCATAGGGATGCGGCAACGCATGCGGGCCCGTGAGGCGGGACCGGGAGGCCAGGCGTCGGCTAGAGCGGAAACGCGCGCGACATGTAACTGGCCTGGGGGCCGTATCCCGCCAGTTTTTCAGCCAGTTCGGCAGGCAAGGGTTCGCCGTCGCCGCCGACAGGCTGGTAGCCATGGCGCAGCCAATAGCCCACTGCGGTTTCCAGCGACACCAGACTGGCGCGGCGCAGGCCGCTTTCCATGGCGCCGCCGGCAGCGGTGCGCAACAGCGTCTGGCCCACGCGCAAGCCCTGCGCCGACGGCACCACGGCGCAGTCGTGCAGAAACCAGTGATCGGCTTGCGGCGGCAGCGCGGCCAGCGCCACATCCAGGGCTGGCGGCAGGCCGGCGTCCCAGGGATACGAAATCAGATAGCCCAGCAGGGTGTCGTCGGCATTCGCCCGCGCCACCCAGCAATAGGCGGGCGCAAGCGCCAGGCGATTGAGAAAGAACTCCGCGCTTTCCAGCAGAAAGTCGGGGTAGGCCAGGGTCTGGGCATCCAAAATGCCGTCCACGTCGCTGGCCAGCATAGGGCGGACTCGGTATTGCATGACAACCTGTGAAAACGAGAAAAGCCGGCGCATTTTACCGGCCTCGCGCGACCGGCCGCTTTACGAGGTTTCACAAATCGGGGACACAGGTTAACGAGGCTTGCACGTGACTTCATAGTTTTCGCGGCTTGGATCCCTAGAATTCACTCGTGTTCTGGCCGGCAGAAGGCGGCGCCGTATTTCATGAAAATTCGACGAGGCCCTGCGCATACTGCTTGCCATAGTGTCCTGTATTACGAGTGAAAGCGTCATATGCACATCCAATTCCGGTCCGATCCGATCCCGCAGCAAGTGTTGACCAAAGCGTATCCCTTGGAGTCGCTCTGGTCTTCCAAGGTGGCGGCCGTGCCGTATGACACTTGCGTGACGTGCGTCATTCCCTGCCTGAACGAGGCCGAGAACCTGCGCATCCTCCTGCCCTTGCTGCGCAGCCGGCTGTCCGCCTTGTGCACCAGCTGGGAAATCATCGTGGCCGACGACGGCAGCACGGACGGCACCGAAGCGCTGATGGCCGAATGGACGCAGCACGAAGGATTCCGCTACGTGCAGCTGTCGCGCAATTTCGGCAAGGAAGCCGCGCTGAGCGCCGGTCTGGAAGCGGCGACGGGCAACGCGGTGATCTGCCTGGATGCCGATCTGCAGCATCCGCCGGCCTTGATCGAGCAAATGCTGGCGCGATGGGCCGCGGGCGCTGAAATGGTCTATGCCGTGCGTGAATCCCGCGCCGACGAATCCTGGGTGAAGCGCGCTGGCGCGCGCTGGTTCTACAAGTTGCTGAGCAGCGCGCGTGGCGTGGATGTGCCCGCCCATGCGGGTGATTTCCGCTTGATGGACCGCGGCGTCGTGGACGCGCTGATCGCCTTGCCCGAACGCACCCGCTTCATGAAGGGCCTGTACGCCTGGGTCGGCTTCAAGGGCGAGGCATTGCCCTACACCCCCGACGAACGCCTGCACGGCGATAGCCGGTTCAGCGGCCTGCGCCTGTTCCGCCTGGCGCTGGACGGCCTGACCGCGTTCACGACCTGGCCCTTGCGGCTGGTCAGCCTGGTCGGTGCGGCCTTCGCCGTGCTGGCCATGTCATATGCCGCGTATCTGGTCGGTGAATATCTGATGTCGGGCAACGCCGTCTCCGGCTGGACCACGATCGTCACGGCCGTGCTCTTCTTTGCCGGCGTCAACCTGATTTCGCTGGGCGTGGTGGGCGAGTATGTCGCCCGCATCTTCGACGAGGTGAAGGGCCGGCCGCTATACGTTGTGCGCCGGCGCCAGGGCAAGGCCGCTCGCGCAGGTAAGGCGACGGGCTGACCATGGCCAGCGGCACCCTGCCCCCCGCGCGTTCCGAATGGAACCCGCGGGCGGGGCGACTGTTGCTGGCCGTTGGCCTGTGGCTGGCGTTGCTGGCGTGGATCCGCCCCTTGGCCCTGCCTGACGAAGGCCGCTACGCGGGGGTGGCGTGGGACATGCTGCGCAGCGGATCGCACGCCGTGCCCTTGCTGGACGGCATGCCGTACTTCCACAAGCCGCCGCTTTACTACTGGCTGGCGGAACTGTCCTTTTCGGCGTTCGGCGTGCATCCCTGGGCGGCGCGCTTGCCGTCGTGGCTGGCGGCATGGGGATCTGCCGCGGGGCTCTACTATTTTGTGCGCCGCTACCGCGACGGCGCTGCGGCCGCGTTGACCGTGCTGATCCTGTCGACCATCCCGTTTTTCTACGGCGGCGCGCAGTTCGCGAACCTGGACATGCTGGTGGCCGGCATGATCTCCCTGTGCGTGCTGGCCTCGGTGGACACGGTGCTGCGCGCCGAGCGCGGCCAGCCTTATCGCGGCATGTCTTTGGCCGCCTCGGCGCTGGCCGGATTGGCGGTGCTGGCCAAGGGGCTGATCGGACTGGTGCTGCCCGGCGCGATCTTGCTGATCTGGTTTGCATGGCGCAGACGCTGGCGCGGCCTGGCCGCGTTGCTGTGGCTGCCGGCGCTGTTGGTCTTCGCAGTCGTTGCCGTGCCGTGGTTCGTGCTGATGCAGCTGCGGTTCCCGGGCTTCTACGATTACTTCTTCGTGTACCAGCACTTCCAGCGCTTTGCGGCCAGTGGCTTTAACAACGCGCAGCCGTTCTGGTTCTACCTGCCCGTCGTGGCCGGCCTGAGCCTGCCCTGGTCCTTGTGGGCCGGCGGCATCATGCGGCGCACGTTCTGGCAGGAAGGGCACGCGCGTGATCTGCGCCGCCTGGCGCTGGTCTGGTTCGCCGTGGTGCTGGTGTTCTTTTCGTTGCCGCAGTCCAAGCTGGTCGGCTATGTGCTGCCCGCGCTGGCGCCGTTGGCGTTCCTGTTGGCCGAAGTGATTCTTGGCGCGTGGCGCGAACCCGGCGACCCGGTGTCGCCGCGGTTGGTGCGCACGAGCGCGGCTGTCGCCGCCGGCATCTGCGTAGTGGCGGTGGGAGTGGCGGCCAACAACGTGCGGGGCAGCGCCGCGCCGATGGCCGAGGTGGTCCGGCCGCAGGCGGGGCCAGCCGACACGTTCGTCGCCCTGCATACCTATCCGTTCGACCTGGCGCTGTACGCCCGCGCCCCGCACCCCATGTGGGTCGTGGACGACTGGCTGGACCAGGACGTGCCGGTGCGCGACAACTGGCGCAAGGAACTTTATGACGCGGCAACGTTCGATCCCGCTCGGGGCAAGGAACTGCTGATTGGTTCCGCCGAGTTCAGCGCCCGGCTTTGCGCGGCGCCCGACGGCTCCCGCTATTGGGTGTGGGGCACGAATTCGGACGGGCCGGTGTACGCGCCGTTGCGCGGCCTGGAGCCCGCGGCCAGCAGCGTGAAGTACGTGATGTGGCGGGTGGACGTGAACGAGGCTTTCAGACAGCGGGCTTGTGGCGGAACGCCCAAAGCCGGCTAGCGGCGAAGGTGGCGAACGCCAGCCCGATCAGGATCAAGGCAAGCAGCAGGTCGTAGGGAAGGGTGGTGATGTGCAGCAACAACGCGTAGGCGGATTCGTTGATCACGAAACCAATGGCTGAAATCAAGAAGAAACGACGGGCTGCTACGGTCCAGGGTGTGCGGGAATGTCGGAAGGTAAGCCGGTAGTGTCCGGAGAACGAAACCACGAAGGCGATCAGCCAACCGACCAGGTTGGCCGCCAGCGGCGGCAGGCCGAACCCCTCGACGCAGCCCACGGCAACAGCCCAGTGGGTCGCGGCGGCAGCGCAGCCGACGGCGACGAAAAGGCTGATCTGTTGGAGCAAGGCACGCATGGAAGTCGTGGTGAAATGGAAATTCGAGGTGATGCAATGAGCAAACGTATCGTCGTCTGCGGTGACGATTTTGGCATGAATGCCGACATCGATGAAGGCATGATCGCGCTGGCCGCCATGGGCCGCGTCAGCGCTGTCAGTTGCCTGTCGCTGGGGCCCACGTTTGTGTCGAACGCCCGTCGCCTGGCCGTGCACGACGTGGACGTCGGCCTGCATGTGAATTTTTCCGAATCGCTTGGCGCGGATGC
Source organism: Achromobacter marplatensis (assembly GCF_002209535.1). Lineage (GTDB taxonomy): Bacteria > Pseudomonadota > Gammaproteobacteria > Burkholderiales > Burkholderiaceae_B > Achromobacter > Achromobacter marplatensis. The sequence goes on from NZ_NJIG01000010.1 coordinate 149,514, forward strand.
CGAACCGATGCCCTCGCTTGGCGCGCTGATCTTGCGCGCCTACGCTGGCCGGCTGGACCGCGCCTGGATCGATGCGCAACTGACCCGCCAATTCGATGCCTTCGAAGCCGCGTTCGGACGCGCGCCCGATTATGTGGATGGCCATCAACATGTGCACCAGCTGCCCGGCATCCGTGAACAGGTGCTGTCGCAACTGAAACGCCGCTACGGCGACCACCGGCCATGGCTGCGTCAGACGGCGCCCGGCGCGCTGTGTGGCATTCCGTTGAAGGAATCGATCAAGGCACGCATCATCGGTGCCCTGGGTGCGGCGGCGCTGGCTCGCCAGGCCCGCCGCGATGGGCTGCGCACCAACCGCCGGCTGCTGGGCGTGTACGGGTTCGACGGCGGCAAGCGGCGCTATGCGGACCTGTTGCAGAACTGGCTGTTCAATGCGCATGACGGCGACCTGCTCATGTGCCACCCCGCCATGGATTGCAAGGAAGGCAGTCCGATGTCGCGCCAGCGGCGCGCCGAATTCGATGTATTGGCCAGTGCCAAGCTGGGCGACTGGATGCGCGCCAACGGCGTGCGCATCGCGCGCTTGCCGGCAGTGGCTCGCTGATGCCCCATCCTGGCGCGGCTTATTCGCGCGTCAGGCTTTCCAGCAACCACGCGCCCGCGGGGCCCAGCGCGCGCCGTGTGGACCATACGACGTCGACCCGGATATGGCGCGGCCAGCCGGGCGCGTTCAGTTCCACCAATTGATCGCGTCCGAAGCGCTGGATCATCCAGCGCGGTAGTTCGGCCCAGCCGAATCCCAGGCTGGCCATTTCCAGCAGCATCAGATAGCCCGGCGCCGACCACGTCGAGTGCGGCGGCGCGGCGTCCTTGTCGTCCAGCTCGTAGGTGCTCAGGCGCAATTCGCGTTCGGCCTTGAGCTCGTCGCCCGTGACCCGCTTACGGCCCGCCAGCGGATGGTTGCGCCCCACGCATAGGACGATTTCGGAAAGCTCGGTCAGCGTCGCGTGCGCCACGTCGGGCGGGTAGGTGTCCTGCGCCGCCATCAGCCCCACATGCGCGCGGCCTTGCTGCACCAGCGCCACCACGTCCTCGTATTCCGCGATCAGGCATTCGAAGCGCAGCGCCGGGTAGCGCTGGTCGATCTGGCTGAGCATGTTTTCGAAGGTCTCGGACTGGAACGTGTCCGACAGCACAACCGTCAGGCGGGGCTCCAGCCCTTCGGCCAGCTGGCTGGCGCTGCGGTTGAGGCGGTCATTCGCGGCCAGCACCTGCAAGGCCTGGCCCAGCAGCACCTGGCCAGCCTCGGTCAATGCAGGCTGGCGTTGGCTGCGGTCGAACAGGGCAACGTTCAGATCCACTTCCAGGTTGGCGATGGTTTCGCTGATGGTGGACTGGCTTTTGCCCAATTTTCGGGCGGCGGCGGAAAACGAGCCTTCCGAGGCGACCTGGGCGAACGCCGCCAGGGATTCTAGGGAGTGGCGCATGGGCAGTGGGATGGGGTATCGGTTTTTCCGATGGATATGATCTTTATCGTACCGGAAATATCGTCGAAAATCGTCTCCATTCTGTAGCAACCGACCTCAGGTGGGTCATGACGCAAGCCACTAAAACCCTTAAAGAACGTTTCTTCCACGCTTTCCTGTTCGAAATCCTCGCCATCGGCCTGTGCGCGCCCGCTGCCGCCTGGGCCATGGGCAAATCCCTGTTTGAAATGGGGGTGCTGACCGCGGTCATCGCTTGGATCGCGCTGGTCTGGAACATGATCTACAACGCCGGTTTCGACCGCGTCGAGAACCGCTTCGGCTGGACCCGCAACCTGCGCGTGCGTATCGTGCACGCGTTCGGGTTCGAACTGGGCCTGATCCTGATCGTGATCCCGCTGGCGGCCTGGTGGCTCAGCATCAGCCTGTGGGAAGCCTTCGTGCTGGATATCGCCCTGGTGCTGTTCTATCTGCCCTACGCGTTCCTGTACAACCTGGCCTACGACCGGTCGCGCCCGCGCGTCATGCAATGGCTGAACCGGGGCAAGGCGGGCGCCGTGCCCCCGGTTGCGGTCCCGGCCGCTACGCGTCAATGACCTTGCGCGTGAACATCTCCAGGTAGTCCATCAGCGAATCCGCGCCCTTGATGGCGGCGGATTCGTTGCCCGTGGCAATGCCCTGCGCCATCAGCATGTGGCGGCGGGCGCCTTCGGCGATATCGCCTTCGTGCTGATAGGCGTACCAGAAGCGCCGGCACTGGATGATCAGCGGTTCCACGGCATTCACGGCAGACGCATTGCGGCACGCCTCGTGGCAGACGTAGTCCAGCAACTGGTCGGCATGCATGTATTCATCCAGGTTGCCGCCTTCCGAGGCGCGGATCATCTGCGCCGCGCAGTCCACGATCTGGGTGCGTTGCGCGGGCGTGGCGCGCCGCGCCGCGCTGGCGGCGATCAATTGCTCCAGTGCGCGGCGGGTCTGGATCAGGTCCATGTGGTCCGCCAGCTGGATCATCGACACGCGCAAGCCCCGCCGGGGCTCCTGGCGGATCAGCCCGGCCGCCACCATGCGCAGCAGCGCCTCGCGCAGCGGCGTGCGCCCCAGGCCGGTCTTTTCCACCAGATCCGCTTCCACGACCGCGCTGCCAGGCTGCAACTGCAGCGTGGCGATCATGCTCTCGATCTGGTCGTAGGCGACGTCCGCGGCGCGTCGCTTGGGTTCTGCTCCTGCCATCAATTATTGTTTTCCTTCGTTTTGCGCCACTGCGTGTAGGCCAGCCATTCGCCGACGAACCCGCGTCGGAAGAACGACACGCACAACACGAAAATCAGCCCGATGACGATCGTGACCACGTCGCCCAGGGTGGCAAGGTAATTCTGCAAGCTCACAACCAGCGTCGCACCGACCACGGGGCCCCAGACCGTGCCGATGCCGCCCAGGAGCGTCATCAGCAGCACTTCGGTGGAGGTGGCCAGCGACACGTCGTTCAGCGCCACCAGTTGAAGCACCAGCGCCTTGAGCGAACCGGCCAGGCCGGCGACCGAGGCGGACAGCACGAAGGCCAGCAGCTTGCACCGATCCGTATCGTAACCTAGCGAAATGGCGCGCGGCGCGTTGTCCCGGATGGTCTTGAGCACCTGGCCAAAGGGCGAATGGATCACCCGGTAGACGAACAGGAAGCCCAGCACGAAAACCCCCAGTGCGAAGTAATACATGTTCGTGTCCACGCTCAGGTCCGCCAGGCCCAGGAACTTGCCGCGGGGGATGCCCTGCATGCCGTCCTCGCCGCGCGTCCAGCCTACCTGCACCGCCATGAAGTACGCCACCTGCGACAGCGCCAGCGTGATCATCGCGAAATAGATGCCGGTGCGCCGGATGGCCAGCCAGCCGATCGCATAGCCGATGGCGGCGGCCATCGCCACGCCGCAAAGCATGGCGATTTCGGGCGGCAGGCCGCGCGCGCCGAACAGGATCATCATTTCGCCGGCGGCGTATCCGGCCCAGCCGAAGAACGCCGCGTGGCCGAACGACACCAGGCCGGTGAAACCCGTCAGCAGGTTGAACGCCAGCGCAAACAGCGCAAAGCACAGCACCTTCATCACGAACACGGGGTAGACGATCTGGGGAAAGAAGGGCACCAGCAGCGCGGGCACAAGGAGCAACGCCAGGATGCGGATCGAAAGGGGAATGCGCGGCACCTTATTTCTCCTTGCCGAACAGGCCGGCCGGGCGCATCAGCAACACGATGGCCATCACGATGAACACGACCACGGTGGACGCTTCGGGATAGAACACTTTGGTCAGGCCCTCCAGCAGGCCCAGCGCCAGGCCGGTGACGATGGCGCCCATGATGGAGCCCAGCCCGCCGATCACCACCACGGCGAACACGATGTTCAGCAGGTTCGAGCCCATCAGCGGATTGATCTGCATGACGGGCGCCGCCAGCACGCCGGCCACACCCGCCAGCGCCACGCCGAAGCCGTAGGTCAGCGTGATCATCACCGGCACGTTCACGCCGAAGGCCTGCAGCAGCTTCGGGTTTTCGGTGCCGGCGCGCAGCATCGCGCCCAGCCGGGTGCGTTCGAACAGGTACCAGGTCGCGATGCACAGCGTCAGCGACGCCACCACCACGAAACCTCGGTACGCCGGCAGGAACATGAAGCCCAGGTCGAACCCGCCCTGCAGGATCTCGGGCGGCTCGTAGCCCACCCCCGAGATGCCGTAGAAGTAGCGGAATCCGCCCTCCATCATCAGCGCGATGCCGAACGTCAGCAGCAGCCCGTACAGGTGGTCCAGGTGATACAGCCGTTTAAGCAGCGTCTTCTCGATCACGACGCCGACCGCACCCACCAGTAGAGGCGCGAGGATCAGCGCGGCCCAGAAGTTGATCTGCACGCCGGGTCCCAGCAGCTGCGGCAGCTGCGTGAAGCCGATCCACGCCAGGAACGCCGCCATCATGAACTGGGCGCCATGCGTGAAGTTGACGATGTTGAGCAGGCCGAAAATAATGGCCAGGCCCATGCTCAGGATGGCGTAGAAGCAGCCGTTGATCAGCCCCACCAGCAGTTGGGCGAGCAGGGCGGGAAGGGAGATGTCGAACATGATGGGCGGCGGGCGGCGTGGGTGGCGTTACGCCTTGTTCAACGGGCAGGCGGCCTGGGGCTTGGGGAAAACGTCTTCGCCCTTGAGTACCGATTTCACGTTGTAGTAGTCCCACGGGGCCTTGGACTGCGCCGGCGTCTTCACCTGCAACAGCAGCATGTCGTGCACCAGGGCGCCGTCCGCGCGCAGTTTCCCGTTGCGGATCACGGCGTCGTTGATGGTCATCTCGCGCAGCTTGGCCATCACGGTGGGCGCGTCGTCCGTGCCCGCGGCTTCGATCGCCTTCAGGTAGGACAAGGTGGCGGAATACACCCCGGCCTGCGAGGCCGTCGGCATCTTCTTGGCTTTCTCGAAGAACTTCTTGGCCCAGGCGCGCGAGGCGTCGTCGTAGTCCCAATAGAACGCCTCGGTCAGGTACATGCCCTGCGCCTTGGGCAGGCCCATGCTGTGCACGTCCGAGATGTACGTCAGCAGCGGCGCCACGATCTGCTTCTTGTTGATGCCGAATTCGTTGGCTTGCTTGACGGCGTTGACGGTGTCGTTGCCGGCGTTGGCCAGCGCGATCACGTCCGCCTTCGAGGCTTGCGCCTTCAGCAGGAAGGACGAGAAGTCATTGCCCGGGAACGGGTGGCGCGACACGCCCACGACCGTGCCGCCGTTTTCCTTGATGACCTCGGTCGCGTCCTTTTCCAGCGAGTGGCCGAAGGTGTAGTCGGCGGTGATGAAGTACCAGGTCTTCTTGCCTTCCTGGACCAGCGCGCGCGCCGTGCCGGCCGCCAGCGCGTAGGTGTTCGTGGTCCATTGCGCGTTCAGCGGCGAGCACTTCTCGCCCAGGATGGCGGTGGACAGCCCGGCCGACGGCATCGTCACGCGGTTCTTCTGCTTGGCGATCTCCATCACCGCCAGCGCGGTGGACGCGGTGGGGAAGTCGGTGATCATATCGACCTTGCCCTGGTCGAACCATTCGCGCGCCAGGTTGGCGGCCACGTCGGGCTTGTTCTGGTGGTCGGCGGCCACCACTTCCACGGGCTTGCCCAGCACCTTGTTGCCCATCTCTTCGGCGGCAAGGCGGGCCGCGATCACGGAGCCATTGCCGGCCAGGTCGGAATACACGCCGGACAGGTCGGTCAGCACGCCGACCTTGACGACATCGTCGCTGATCTTGGTCTGCGCATGGACCGCGCCGGCCGCGCCCAGGGTAAGCAGCGCTGCTGCGATTCGATTCAATTTCATCTGACTACGCTCCGTGTAGGAAGGGGACTGCGGTCGGAAGGAGTACAGCGGGGACATCAAATGCCGAGCAACGCGTTCAGCCTGTCCTGCGACTGCTGGACCTCGGCGCGGTCGATCACGGCCACTACCTGGCCGTGTTCGATGACGTAGTGGCGGTCGGCCAGGTGCTGGGCGAAGCGGAAGTTCTGCTCGACCAGCACGGTGGTGTAGCCGCGCTCTTTCAATTGCCGGATCACGCGGCCCAGCGACTGCACGATGACAGGGGCCAGGCCTTCGGTGATTTCGTCCAGCAGCAGCAGGCGGGCGCCGGTGCGCAGGATGCGCGCCATCGCCAGCATCTGCTGCTCGCCGCCCGACAGCCGCGTGCCGGGGCTGTGCGCGCGCTCTTTCAGGTTGGGAAACATCGTGTAGATCTCTTCCACCGACATGCCGCCCGGGCCCACCGAGGGCAGCAGCATGAGGTTTTCCTCGGCGCTCAAGGACGCATAGATGCCACGCTCTTCGGGGCAATAGCCGATGCCGCGGCGCGCGATCTTGTGAGTGGGCATGCCCACCGTTTCCTGTCCCTGGACCTTGATGGAGCCGCTGCGGCGGCCCACCAGGCCCAGGATGGATTTCAGTGTTGAACTGCGGCCCGCGCCGTTGCGGCCCAGCAGCGTCACGCATTCGCCTGGCTTCACGTCCAGGTCGATGCCATGCAGGATGTGCGATTCGCCGTACCACGCGTGCAGGTTGCGGATTTCCAGCAGGTTCGCGGATGCGCCGGGCTGGGTCTCACTCATCTTCGGCTCCCATGTAGGCTTCGCGCACCGCGGGGTTTTCCGACACGGTCGCGTAAGGCCCTTCCGCCAGGATCTCGCCCCGCTGCAAAACGGTGATGGTGTCGGAGATGTCCGCCACCACTTTCATGTTGTGTTCGACCATCAGGATCGTGCGGCCGGCGGATACCTGTTTGATCAGGTGCTTGACCCGGTCCACGTCTTCGTGGCCCATGCCCTGCGTGGGTTCGTCCAGCAGCAGCAGTTCGGGCTCCAGCGCCAGCGTGGTCGCGATTTCCAGGGTGCGCTTGCGGCCGTAGGGCAAGTCGCCGGCCGCCACGTCCAGATGGGTGCGCAGGCCTACCTGGTCCAGCAGTTCCTCCACGCGGTGGTGCAGGCTTTCCAGCGTGCGCTCCGACCGCCAGAAGCAATAGTCCACGCCCAGCTTGCGCTGCAAGGCCACGCGTACGTTCTCGCGCACCGACAGCTGCGGGAACACGGCGGATATCTGGAATGAACGCACGATGCCGCGACGCGCGGTCTGCGCGGGGCGTTCCTGCGTGATGTCCACGCCGTCGTACAGGATCTCGCCGCGCGTCGGGATGTGGAACTTGGTCAGCAGGTTGAAGAAGGTGGTCTTGCCCGCGCCATTGGGGCCGATCAGCGCGTGGATGGCGCCGCGCCGCACGCTCAGGTCGACGTTGTTGACCGCCACGAAACCGCGGAATTCCTTGGTCAGGCCCCGGGTTTGAAGGATGATGTCGCTTTGCATGTTGTCCGATAGGCGTGCTTGGGGACAGGCCCCTCCGCGCACGGCGGTCTTGCCGCGCGGCGGAGGGTTCGTGCTGCGGGGTGCTGCGTCCGGAAATGGGCGCTTACGTCGACTGGTATTGCTTGGGGCGCTTGGCCAGCGAGGCCTGGATGATGGCGGTGCAGCGTTCGCGCTCGGCGCCGACCAGCGGCAGGCGCGGGCGGCGCACATGCTCGTTGCCCACGCCGGCCAGGGTTTCGGCCAGCTTGATGTTCTGCACCAGCTTGGTGGACACATCCAGGTGCAACAGCGGCGTGAACCATTGGTAGAGTGCCAGCGCCTCTTGCCACTTGCCGGCCTTCATCAGGTCATACAGCGCGACGGTTTCGCGCGGGAAGGCGGTAACGAGGCCGGCCAGCAGCCCGTCCGCGCCCAACGCCAGCGCTTCGAACGACAGGTCGTCCACGCCGATGAACAACTGGTAGCGCGTGCCCAGCGCATTGCGCAGGTCGGTCAGGCGGCGCACGTCGTCGCTGCTCTCCTTGATGGCTACCAGCCACGGGCAGTCGGCCAGTTCGACCATGTGCTCGGTCTTCAGGTCCACGCGGTAGGCGACCGGGTTGTTGTAGATCATGCAGGGTTTTTGCGCCGCTTCCGCCATGGTGCGGATGCTCTGCATCGCTTCGCGCGCGTCCGCCACGTAGATCAGCGACGGCATCAGCATGAAGCCATCCACCCCGATGTCGACGGCGGCCTTGATGAAGCGCAGCGCTTCGCGGGTGCTGGTTTCCGACACGTTGGCCAGCACCGGGATGCGGCCGGCGCTGACTTCCACCGCGCACCGCGTGACCTCGAGCTTTTCTTCCAGCGTCAGGGTGCTGGCTTCGCCCAGCGAGCCGCAGGTGACCAGGCCGTGGACCCCGTTGTCGATCAGGAAGCTGAAATGCTTGCGCATCGCTTCGAAGTCGAGGGTTTCGTCGGCATGGAATTTACTGGTGACGGCAGGAAATACGCCCTGCCAACGCACGTTGTTCAACTGGCTTCTCCTCAAGATGCCGTCGCTTCAATGGCGGAGCGGCGAGCAGGAGCAAAGTCTAATATTCGTTAAATATATTTAATAGATATTTTTAGTTGGGAATTTCCCGAGATCGGGTTTTCCCGGCGCGTCGGCATGAATGGGGCGGGAAAGAAAAAGGGGCGGGCAAGAAAACGCCCCGCGCAAGCGGCGGGGCGGCATAGGGCGAGTGGGCGTCAGCCGGCTTTGCGCGTGTAGGCCCGGGTGGCGTCCTGCATGAAGGTCTTGACCGCGGCGTCGTACTGCGGACCGCTGCGGAAGGCGCCCGAGTGCGAGGCGCCTTCGATCTTCACCAGCCGCTTCAGGTCCGGCGCCACATTGCGCGCGGCGGCGAACAATTCGTCGCTCATCGTGTGCGGCACCACGCGGTCGGCCGTGCCGTGCATGAATAGCATGGGCGTGTGCATGCGGGCCAGCTTGTCCACCGAATCGAAGGGCTGCGTGACCAGCAGCCCGGCGCCCGGCACCTTGCCCCAACGCAGGGTGCCCAGCATGGCGCCGATGCTGGTGAAGCTGGATTCCACGATCAAGCCCGCAAATTCCGGCTGTTCGGGGCGCGCGGCCAAGTCGATGGCGATGGCGCCGCCCAGGCTATGCCCGTAGACAAAGCGGCGCGCGGGGTCGGGCTGCAGCCGGGCCAGTTCCTTCAGCCCGGCCATCGCGTCTTCCAGCGCGCTTTCTTCGGACGGCAGGCGCGGGGTCGAGGCGCCGAAACCGCGGTAGTCGATGGCCAGCACCGAATAACCCATGCGCGTCCAGCCGTCGATGCGGAAGGCGCTGCCGTTCAGGTTCCAGCGCGCGCCATGCAGATACAGCACCGTGGGCGCGCCCGCCTTGGGGCTTTGCCAGTACCAGGCGCGCACCTTGTCGCCGTTGGCCAGCGCCAGGTCGTAGACCTCGGTGCCGGCGGCGGGTTCGCGCCACCAGGTCTGCGGTTCGGATTGGGGCGAGAAGATCGTCTGGCGTTGCCAGGAGTCCAGCTGCGAGCAGCCCACGACGCTGGCGGCGGCAAGCAGGGCGGCGACGAAAAGCCGGCGGGCGGAGAGTCGGGGCAAGGCGGGCATGAAAACTATGACCCTGTCGGGCCGATTGGGTTCCGGCATCAGGATACTCCGGGATGCTCCTCCCGCGTGAGCGCCAGCCACGCCTGCGCGGCATGCGACAGGTAGCCGCCGCGCCGCCAGACCAGCACCATTTCCCAATCGGTGCCGGGGTCGCGCAGTGGTACGCGGCACACGCCTGCGGGCAGGGCGTCACGCGCCTTCAGCCGCGGCAGGAAGGCCACGCCCAGTCCGGCGGCTACCAGCGCCACGATGAAATCGATCTGGCCGCTTCGGGCCGCGATGGCCGGGGTAAAGCCCGCGCGCTGGCAGGCGTCATGGAGGATGCGGTTCAGGGCAAAGCCGGTCTCGAACAGGATGAACGGCGACTCGCGCAGATCGGCCAGTCCCACCGACTCGGCATGCGCGAACGGGTGGTCGGCGGGCAACAACGCCATCAGCGGCTCACGCGCCACAGGCTGCCATTCCACGTGGTCAGGCACGGGTTGCAGCGACGCCGCCAGCTCGACTTCGCCGGCCATCACCATTTCCTCCAGCCGGCGGCTGCCGTGCTCCACCAGGCTGATCTCAATCTGCGGATAGCGGCTGCGAAAGCGGGCAAACATCGGCGCAAACAGCGAACTGCTGCCCAGCGGCGGCAATCCCAGGCGCAGGATGCCGCGCTTGAGCCCCTTCAGGTCGTCCAGTTCGGCGTACAGGTCGTCGCGTTCGGCCAACATCGCCACGGCCCGCCGGTAGACGATCTCGCCCGCCTCCGTCAGCCGGACGGGCTGCGCCTGGCGGTCCAGCAACGGCAGGCCAAGCTCGTCTTCCAACTGGCGCACGGCCTTGCTGACCGTGGGCTGCGTGGCGTAGATGGTCTTGGCGGCCTGGGAAAAGCCGCCTTGGCGGACGACTTCCACCAAGGCGCGCAAGGGGCGCAGGTCCATGGGTATGCCTATATGGAATAAGTAGGATTCTTCGAATTCATTTTATCTATGGGTCACGCAGGCGTAAAACATCAGCTTGTCGCTGGAACCCGTCTGATGTCTCGCCCTAGTCCTCGTGCCGCCCTCGTCTTGCGCCTTGCGCTGCGCCGCAGCCGCTTGCTGCAAATCGCCCTGATCGTCCTGTTCTCCGTGCTGGGCCAAGCCCTGGCCAATGCCTTGGGCCTGCCTGTGCCGGGCGGCGTGATCGGCATGGCGCTGGTGCTGGCGTTGCTGGCGACGCGGCGGCTGCGCGTGCGCAACGTCCATCGCGGCGCGAGCTGGCTGCTGGGCGAAATGCTGCTGTTCTTCGTGCCCGCGGTCATGTCGCTACTGGACCACCGCGAGTTCCTGGGGATGCTGGGCGTGAAGCTGCTGGTCGTCATCTTGCTGGGCACAGCGCTGGTCATGGCCGGCACCGCGCTGACCATCGAGCTCTGCTATCGCTGGATGAATCGCCATGCCGCTTGAATTCAACCAGGTCTTCTGGCCGGCGGCCACGGTCGCGGCCTACGTCTGTGCGCGCCTGTTCTACCGCCGCCATGCGTACTGGTGGACATCGACCCTGGTCGTGGCGCCTGCGCTGCTGCTGGCCTTGGCGATCCTCCTGCACACCGGGTATCGGGACTACATGTCCGGCTCGCATTGGCTGATGGCGATGCTGGGGCCGGTCATCGTGGCCTTCGCCTTGCCGCTGTACGAGCAGCGCGTGCTGATCCGGCGCTACTGGCCGGTGCTGGTGGCCGGGGTGGCGGTGGGCAGCCTGATCGCCGGCGTCAGCGCCTGGATGCTGGGCAGCCTGCTCGACCTGCCTCCGGACCTGCGGCTGAGCCTGCTGCCGCGTTCGGTCGCCACGCCCTTCGCGGTGGCGGTGTCTTCCCACGTGGGCGGCGTGCCGGACCTGACCGCGGTGTTCGTAATCGTGACCGGCGTGTTCGGCGCGGCCATCGGCCAACTGATGCGGCGCTGGCTGCCATTGCGTTCGGCGCTGGCGCGTGGTGCGCTGTTCGGCATGGGCGCGCATGGCGCCGGAACGGCAAAGGCCCGCGAACTGGCGGCCGAAGAGGGCGCCGTCGCGGGCCTGGTGATGGTGATGGCGGGCTTGTTCAATGTGCTGGTCACCCCCGCCGTCGTGGTCGGCCTGCTGGCCTGACCCGGAAGCGTCAGTGCAGCATTTCCAGCGCCACCGGGTACAGGGACGCCACCAGCAGCAGCGCCATGCTCACATTGAAAGCGCGCACCGCCCAGGGCTTGTGCAGCACCCGGCGCAGCGCGGTGCCGAAGGTCACCCAGACCCCAATGCTGGGCAGGTTGACGATGCCGCAGACCAGCGTGGCAATCACCAGGTTGGCGAAGAAACCGTTCTGCGGCGTGTAGGTCGCCACCACGCCTACGGCCATCACCCAGGCCTTGGGGTTGACCCACTGGAACGCCGCGGCCTGCAGGAACGTGAAGGGCTTGCCGCGCGCGTCGCCGTCTTCCATGCTGCCCGAATTGGCGATCTTCCAGGCCAGGTAAAGCAGGTACGCGGCGCCGGCGTACTTCAGCACCGTGTACAGCTCGGGCACTTGCTGAAACACCGAACCCAGCCCGATGCCCACCAGGAAGATCATCAGCGTGAAGCCCAGGTTCACGCCCAGCAGATGCGGCATGCTGCGGCGGAAGCCGAAGTTCAGGCCGGACGATGCCAGCATGACGTTATTGGGTCCCGGCGTGATGGAGCTGACCAGCGCGAACAGCGCCAGCGGGCCCAGCAGCGAGGCGGAAGCCAAGGGCACGTCGGCCCAGTTGGTAGGGAGCAGATTCATTTTTTGGTCCTGATAATGGCACGGCGTCCGCCGGCGATAACGGCGATCACGGCAGCGGCGAACACGAAGGTCGAAGGCTCCACGGCTTCGCCAAAAAAAGCTGCCGCCGCCACGACCGTCAGGAAGGGCTGCAGCAATTGCACTTGTCCCACGCGGGCGATGCCGCCCACGGCCAGGCCGCGGTACCAGGCGAAGAAGCCCAGGAACATCGAACCGAACGCCAGGTAGGCGCAGGCGGAAACGACCGTGGCGCTGGGCCAGTGCGCCTGTGCGGCCATCCAGCCGACCGGCGCCACCACGACTGGCGCGCTGATCGCCAGCGCCCAGCAGATGGTGCGCGAGCCGCCCAGCGTGCGCGCCGCGCGGGCACCTTCCGCATAGCCCATGCCGCCCAGCACCACCGCCACCAGCAGCCAAAGGTCGCCTGTGGACAGCGTGCCGTGGCCCTGGCGCAAGGCAAAGGTCGTGACCAGCGCGGCGCCCACCACCGCCCAGCCCCAGAACGAGGCCGATGGGCGTTCACCGCTACGCAGCGCCGCAAACGCCGCCGTCGACAGCGGCAGCAAGCCGTTGAACACTGCGCCGTGCGAGGACGACACGCTTTGCATTGCCAGCGTGGAGGCCAGGGGCCAGCCCACCACGATGCCTAGCGCGGCCAGGATGACGCCGGGCCATTCCTGGCGGTTCGGCCGCCGGCTGCGCGTCAGCCACAGCAGCGCGATCGCCGGCACCGCCGCCACCAGGGCCCGCCCCAGCCCGACCAGCAGCGGGGCCAGTTCCGAGACGGCCAGCCGCGTCATCGGCAGCGTCAGGGAAAAGACCAGTACACCCAGGAAGCCGTAGCCATAACCCTCCCAGACGGAGGGGGGAGCGAGGGACGCCGCCTGGGGGGACGGATAAAGCGTGGATCGGGTCATGACAGCTGCCGGGGAAAGTATGACGGTGATGAAGTTTTGGGGGCGGGTAAAGCCCGCAGTTGCGGGCATTCCGTATTGCTGTCACTCTACGCATAGTTATCGGTACAGTACCGGTACACTTAGGCATATCACTTTAATCACTGGCCTGGTCGAATCCCCATGACAGTTGCTGCCCCTTCCGCCTCCGCGCCTTCCATGCCCTGGCAGCCCGTGCGCCAGGCCGACGCCTCCCTGGTGACCCAGCTGGCCGATGGCCTGGCCCGCCGCATCGACGAACAGGGCCTGCGGCCCGGTACCCGGCTGCCCTCCATCCGCAAGATGGCCGAACAGTCGGGCGTCAGCCGCTTCACGGTCGTCGAAGCGTATGACCGGCTGGTGGCGCGTGGCCTGGTGCAGTCGCGCCGCGGCGCGGGGTTTTTCGTCCGCGCACGCAGCGGCCCGCTGGCGGCCGTGGCCACCGCGCCCGCCACCACGCTGGCGCCGCCCGCCCGCGTAGACATCGCCTGGCTGCTGCGCAGCATGTTCCGTGAAACCAACGCGCCGGGCATGCCGGGCGGAGCCGGCCTGCTGCCGGCCGAATGGCTCGACCCGGACATGGTGGCCAGCGCCGTGCGCGCAGTGGGCCGTTCGGTGCGCGCTAACCTCGTCAGCTACGGCCATCCGCAGGGCTTTGCGCCCTTGCGCCAGCAGATCGCCGCGTCGCTGCAGAACGACGGCGTGCCGGCGCATCCGGAACTGAATCTATTGACCACCAACGGCGTGACGCATGGCCTGGACCTGATCGCGCGCCACCTGGTCAAACCGGGTGACACCGTGCTGGTCGAAGACCCCGCCTGGTTCGTCATCTTCGGCCGCCTGGCCGCATTTGGCGCGCGGCTGATCGGCGTGCCGCGCGGGCCCGACGGCCCGGACATCGCCATGCTGGAACGCATGGCGGCCGAGCACAAGCCCAAGCTCTTCATCATCAACAGCGCCGTGCACAACCCGACCGGCCACACGCTGTCCGCCGGCGTGGCCTACGACATCCTGCGCATCGCCGAGCGCCACGATTTCATGGTGGTCGAAGACGACACCTACGGCGAACTGCATCCCGGCGGCGCCATGAAGCTGGCGGTGCTGGACCGGCTGAACCGCGTGATCCTGGTCAGCGGCTACTCCAAGATGCTGGCCGCCAGCCTGCGCGTGGGCTATGTGGCCGCCAACCCCGACATCCTGCAAAAGCTGGCCGACCTGAAAATGCTGGCCGGGCTGACGTCGCCCGAACTGGGCGAACGCGTGGTCCACCGCGTGCTGATGGAAGGGCAGTACCGGCGCCACATCGAGCGGGTGCGCGCCCGGGTGGACGATGCGCGCCAGCGGTGCCTGAAAGGGCTGTTGAAGCTGGGGCTGACGGTGCCGCACGAACCCAACGCGGGCATGTTCGTCTGGGCCGATTGCGGGCGCGACACGGAAGTGCTGGCGCGCGAAGCCGCCGACCGGGGCATGCTGCTGGCGCCGGGCACGCTGTTTTCACCGTCCCAGGCGCCCTCGACCATGCTGCGCTTCTCGGTCTCGATCGCGGACGACCGCGGCGTCTGGACAGAATTGGAAAAACTCTTCGCGCAAAACGGCTCCTACAATCAATAATATGCAGCTGTCTATCTGAAGGAACCGCCATGTCCGCACCCATCAAACCCCTGACCGAAAACTTTGCCGTCGCGCCTCAACTGGGTCCCGACGACATGGCCGATGTCGCCGCCGCCGGCTACAAGAGCGTGATCATCAACCGCCCCGACTTCGAAGGCGGCCCTGACCAGCCCACCGCTGCCGATGTGTCCAAGGCCGCCGCCGCCGCCGGCCTGGCAGTCGAATACCAGCCCGTCGTGGGCAGCGCCATGACCGTGTCCGACGTCGTGCGCTTCGCCGAATTGCTCAAGACCCTGCCGGGCCCCGTGCTGGCCTACTGCCGCACCGGTACCCGCTGCACCAATCTGTTCGCCGCCGCCCAGCAACTGGGCTGACCCGGTGCTTGACGCGTATCAAGCCCGCCCGGTTCCTTTGATGTGAACCTGGCGGCTTTCCGGTAGCATAAAGATTCCTCTCAAACAGGAGCAGGCAAGATGTTCAAGAAGATCCTGATTCCCACCGACGGTTCGCCGCTGTCGGCCCAAGCCGCCAACGCGGGCATTTCCTTCGCACGTTCGGTCGGCGCCGAAGTCGTCGCCCTTTACGTGACGCAGCCCTTTGCGGCCACGATCGGTTTTGACGGCATGGCTGCGGCCTATGCCATCACCGACGAAGACTACGAAAAGGCCTCGGCCGAGCAAGCCGACAAGTACCTGAAACAGATTACCGACCGCGCCGACACCGCCGGCGTCAAGTCCGAATCGCGCGCCGTGTCCAACTTCAATGTGGCTGACGGCATCGTTCAGGCCGCCACCGACGCCGGTTGCGACCTGATCTTCATCGGCAGCCACGGCCGCAGCGGCCTGTCGCGCCTGCTGCTGGGCAGCGTCACCGCCAAGGTGCTGTCGCTGGCCAGCACCGCCGTGCTGGTGTATCGCGTCAAGGAAGAAAAGAAGTAAGCGCCGTCCCGCCCGGCACTACGCCGGTGCATGCGCCGCAAAGCCCCTCCGTAGCGAGGGGCTTTTTTTGTCTTGTGCCGGCGGACTAATTTTTCCTATGGCAGCCATGAATATCTTTTTCCTGGCGCCTCTTTTCAAGGAAAACAGGGCCTTACGGGGCCAATCTGCCGTGCAGGCCGCAACCGGCACCGATTGGTTCTTGTATCTTGCCGCGCGGCGCGTAATATTTACGCATCAGCGCGGGCGCGGTTACGCATTCCCCCAGTACCTCACGCGGCATGGCGCCCGCCGCGGCAGCGCCCGGTCGGGCTTGCCGTATGTGCACAAGTGGTTCACTGCAAGGAAGAGGCCATGACTCGCAAGACGCGTATCGAGCTTTACCGCAATATCGGCATCAGCGCCCATATCGACGCGGGCAAAACGACGACCACCGAGCGCATCCTCTTCTATACCGGCATCACCCACAAGATCGGCGAAGTCCATGACGGCGCCGCCGTGATGGACTGGATGGAGCAAGAGCAGGAACGCGGCATCACCATCACGTCGGCCGCCACCACCGCCTTCTGGAAAGGCATGGCGGGCAACTACCCCGAACACCGCATCAACATCATCGACACGCCCGGGCACGTGGACTTCACCATTGAAGTCGAACGGTCCATGCGCGTGCTGGACGGCGCCGTCATGGTCTATGACGCGGTGGGCGGCGTGCAGCCGCAGTCCGAAACCGTCTGGCGCCAAGCCAACAAGTACAAGGTGCCGCGCCTGGCGTTCGTCAACAAGATGGACCGCGTGGGCGCAGACTTCCTGCGCGTGCAGCGCCAGATCGCTGAACGCCTGAAGGGCGACGCCGTGCCCATCCAGTTGCCGGTCGGCGCTGAAGACCATTTCGAAGGCGTGATCGACCTGGTCAAGATGAAAGCCATCATCTGGGACGACGCCAGCCAGGGCGTGAAATTCCAGTACGAAGACATCCCCGCGTCCTTGCAGGACGAGGCGCAGAAGTGGCACGACAAGATGGTGGAAAAGGCCGCCGAGGCCAACGAAACCCTGCTTGAAAAGTACCTGTCAGGCGAGACCCTGACGGAAGACGAAATCAAGCTGGGCTTGCGCATCCGCACCGTCGCCAACGAGATCGTGCCCATGCTGTGCGGCAGCGCCTTCAAGAACAAGGGCGTGCAGGCGATGCTGGACGCCGTCATCGACTACATGCCGTCGCCGCTGGACGTGCCCGCCATCAAGGGGCACGACGAGCGCGACCGCGAAATCGAACGCCATCCGGCCGACAACGAGCCTTTCTCGGCGCTGGCCTTCAAGATCATGACGGACCCCTTCGTCGGGCAACTGGTGTTCTTCCGCGTCTACTCCGGCGTGGTGAAGTCGGGCGATTCGGTCTTCAACCCGATCAAGGGCAAGAAGGAACGGCTGGGCCGCATCCTGCAGATGCACGCCAACGAACGGCGCGAGATCACCGAGGTCTACGCCGGCGACATTGCCGCGGCGGTCGGCATCAAGGACGTCACCACCGGCGACACGCTATCGGACCCGGCGCACGTCATCATCCTCGAACGCATGATCTTCCCCGAGCCCGTCATTTCCCAGGCGGTGGAACCCAAGACCAAGGCCGACCAGGAAAAGATGGGCATCGCGTTGAATCGCCTGGCGCAGGAAGATCCGTCCTTCCGCGTACGCACCGACGAGGAATCGGGGCAGACCATCATCTCGGGCATGGGCGAGCTGCATCTGGAAATCCTGGTCGACCGCATGAAGCGCGAGTTCAACGTCGAAGCCACCGTCGGCAAGCCGCAAGTGGCCTACCGCGAGACCATCCGCAAGGCCTGCAACGAGGTCGAAGGCAAGTTCGTCAAACAATCGGGCGGGCGGGGCCAGTATGGCCACGTGGTGCTGAAGCTGGAACCGCAAGAACCGGGCAAGGGCTACGAGTTCGTCGATGCCATCAAGGGTGGCGTGGTGCCGCGCGAATTCATCCCGGCGGTCGACAAGGGCATCCGCGAATCGCTGAATGCCGGCGTGCTGGCGGGTTACCCGGTCGTGGATGTGAAGGCGACCCTGTTCTTCGGCTCGTACCACGACGTGGACTCCAACGAAAACGCCTTCAAGATGGCGGGTTCGATGGCGTTCAAGGAGGGCATGCGCCGCGCCGATCCCGTCTTGCTTGAACCGATGATGCAGGTCGAAGTCGAGACACCCGAAGACTTCACCGGCAACGTGATGGGCGACCTGTCGTCACGGCGCGGCATGGTGCAGGGCATGGAAGACATTGCGGGTGGCGGCGGCAAGGTCGTGCGCGCCGAAGTGCCGCTGGCCGAAATGTTCGGCTATTCGACGTCGTTGCGCTCGCTGACGCAGGGGCGCGCGACCTACACGATGGAGTTCAAGCACTACGCCGAAGCGCCGCGCCAGGTGGCGCAGGAAGTCATCGCGGCCCAAGGCGCGGGCCGCTGACTCCCTGCCGCGATGTTCAGGCCGGGGCGGCCAAGGTGGCTGCCCCCGCCCGCATGCGCGAAGACGCCATCTTCACGCCCATCAAAATCATCACGAAGCCGTAGGCGTGGAACAGTTGCGGCGTCTCGCCTAGCAAAGGCCACGCCAGCAATGCGGCATACACCGGCACCAGGAACATGGACAGCCCCGCCGTGGCGGGACCGGCCTGGCTGATCAGACGGCCATACACGTAATAGGCGCCCAGGCTGGGCACCACCGCCAGGAACAGCAGCACGGCCGCCAGGCGCGGGTCCGTCCACGGTGGCGTGGCGCCGGCCGCGGCTTCGATGCCGGCAAACGGCGCCAACGCCAAGACCCCGCCCAGCATCATCGTTGCCAGCCGGGCGCTGTCCGGTACGGCGGGCAGGGTCAGGCGTTTCTGCAAGACGGTATAGAACGCCCAACCCGTCGCGGCCAGCAGTACCCACAGGTCGCCCTGGCCGAACGCCAACCGGGTCAGCGCCTGGAGATCGCCGCGCGACAGCACCACCAGCACGCCGCCCAGCGCCAGGCCCAAACCGGCCGCCCGCAGCGCGGACAGCGGCTTGCGCCAGATCAGCGCTTCCAGCAAGGCCACCAGGATGGGGCTGCACGAAAAGATCAGCGCGATGTTGGTGGCGCTGGTGGTCTGCGCGCCGATGTATTGCGGTGCCACCGCCACGCCCATGCCCAGCACCGCCAGCGGCAGCAGGGCGGGCAAACCACGCCACAAGGCGCGACGGTGCGCGCGCAGGGCAGGTGCCGCGAGCGGCAGCAAGATCAGCAAGGCCAGCAGCCAGCGGCCGAAGGCAAGGAAAACAGGGGGAAGGCTGGCGTCGTGCGCCCAGCGGGCGGCGACCATATTCGATGCGAATAACGCCGGGGCGGTCAGGAGCATGGCGGTGCCGGACAGGCCCAGACCGGTTCTTGCGGGTACTGCTGCTGCGTGAGGCATGGTTTCCAGCCGCGCGGATCGGCGCACGGGTTGCTGCGTTGGAACTGCCGGCGCGCACGCCGGGTTGTGCCGCGGTGCATGCGCCGAAATCCGACGGGCGGGGTAGGGCCCGTCTTGCTGGAAAGTCTACGGCCGAGGAAACAAAATAGGTTTCCTGATTCACGCTGAATTCAGGGGTTTTGAGGAATATCTATCTTGTAGAATTCGCTTCTACAGGGATATTCTCTTTATCGGTCCGCCAGCCATGTCCGCCACCCCGAAAATCGACGAAACCGACCGCAAGATCCTGCGTGCGCTGCGCGCCGACGGCCGGCTGACCAATCTGAAGCTTGCCGAGCAGGTGGGCCTGTCGCCCACGCCTTGCTGGAACCGGGTCAAGGCGCTGGAAGAGGCCGGCGTGATCGAGGGCTATGCGGCCTTGCTGAACCAGAAGGCGCTGGGGTTGCCGGATACCGTCATGATCGAGGTAACGCTGGAACACCACGACGACGAGTCGCTGGCCCGCTTCGGCGAAGAGATCACCCGGCTGCCGGAAGTGGTCGAAGCCTTTCTGGTCACGGGCGAATATGACTATCTGATCAAGGTGGCCGTCGCAGGCACCGAGGGCTACGAGGAATTCCTGCGCAAGCGGCTGTACAAGCTGCGGGGCGTGCGCCACAGCCGCTCTACGTTCGTCCTGCGGCGCTTAAAGCACACGCCGTCGGTGGAACCGTGATCGGGGCGGGGCTTAGCCGCCGATGAATGCTTCGATGGCGCCGTTGAACGCGCGCGGGTTGCCCAGATTCATGCCGTGCGACGACCCGACGACCGTTACGCGGTGCGCGTGCGGCACCCATTGCGACAGGGCATCCAGCACGGCGGGATAGGGAGTGGGGCTCAGCGCGCCGCCGATCAGGAGCGTCGGCAGTTTCAGGGTGCCGATCTGCTGGGGCGTCAGGGCTTCGGGCTTTTCTTCCGCCTGGCCGAAAAGGGTGCCGACGTTGTCGCGCACCATCTCCTTGAACCACGGCACCATGCGTTGCCAGGTGTCCGGCCCCGTCACCGTGTCCACAAACAGCGCCAGGCCTTCCTCGACGTCGCCCTGGCGGATCAGCGCCAACGCGCGCTGGCGAAAGCCGCCGCGCGAATCATCGCCGCCGGGCAGCGGCAGGCCGGGATCGGCCAAGGTCAGGCTGCGTAGCGCGTCGGGCTGGCGCAGCGCGGCTTCCAGCGCCACGCGCCCGCCGCGGGAATGGCCCACCAAGTGGGCGGGGCCGCCGGCGACGGTGTCGATGAATTCCAGCACGTCGCTGGCATGCTGCTCGATCGAAAAGCCGTCGCCTTCGCCGTCCCACGTTTCCGGCCAATAGTGGCGCAGGCAAAAAGCCAGCACCCGGAACGACTTGCCCAGCGGGGCCATCTGCGACTTCCAGTAGCGGCAGTCCGACAGCGAACCATGCACCAGCACCAGCGGCGTGCCGCTGCCGTACTCGGTGTAGGACATGGCGTAGCCGCCGATCAACGCGGTTTGCAGGGGTAGGACGGGTTCGGAACGCATGGAGGGCAGGAAGGGGAAAGCCAGGTCCGCATTCTAGCCCGTCGCCGCGGCACGCCATCGCCGGCGGCCGCTGATAAACTCGTTCGCAGTCTTTCACGGAGTCCGTCACGATGTCCCCCGAGTCCCTCGCCGCTTTGCCCGAATCCGCCCAACGCGTGGCCCGTCTTCTGCTGGAGATCGGCCACGACAAGCCCGTCGTCGTCCTGCCTCAGTCGGGTAAGACCTCGGCGGAAGCGGCGGCGGGCCTGGGCTGCGAGGTGGCGCAGATCGCCAAGTCGATCATCTTCCGGCGGGCCTCCGATGACGTGCCGGTGCTGGTCATCGCCAGCGGCGCCAACCGCGTGGACGAGGCCAAGGTGGCCGAGCAGGTGGGGGCGTTGGCCAAGGCCGATGCCAAATTCGTGCGCGACAACACGGGTTACGCGATCGGGGGCGTCTGCCCCATCGGCCATGCCGTCAAACCGGTCATGCTGCTGGATGCCGATCTGTTCAATTACGACAGCCTGTGGGCGGCCGCGGGCCATCCGCACGCCGTATTCAACCTGACGCCCCGGCAATTGGCGGACATGACCGGCGCGCCGGTCGTGGACGTCGCCCTGCGCGCCTGAATCCTCCCGCCCGAACGACCCGCGTCCGACGCATGGGCGTGGTCAGCGCGGGTGTTCGTCCAGCCCGTCGATCAGTACCTGCCGCAAGCCGCGCGAGCAGGCTTCCACCCGGCCCTGCACGCCATACACGGCGGCCAACGACGCTGGCGTGATCACGTCCGCGGGCGCACCCTCGGCGTGCAGCCGGCCGCTAGAGATCATCACGGCGCGGTCGGCGTGCTGCAACGCCACGTTCAGGTCATGCAGCACGATGATGCTGATCAGTCCGTGCTCTTGTGTTTCCTGTTTCAGCAGCCGCATCACATGGAACTGATAGTTCAGGTCCAGGGCGGACAGAGGCTCGTCCAGCAGCAGCACGCGCGGATGCCGGATCAGCGCTTGCGCCAGCCCCACCAGTTGCTTTTGCCCGCCGGACAGGGCGTCCAGGTAATGCAACGCCAGATGCGCGATGCCCAGCCGGTCCAGCAGGCGCTCGATGTCCGCCATGGCAACAGGCGGCGCCAGCGCGTCCTGCGTCGCCTTGGCCGCGACCAGCACCGATTCGAACACCCGCAGGTGTACGGCGGCGGGCAGGCTCTGCGGCAGATAGACCATGTGCCGGGCGCGTTCGCCCACGCCCAGCCGGGTCATGTCCTGGCCGTTCAGCAAGACGCTGCCTTGCCGCGTGCGGACCAGTCCGGCCAGCGCTTTCAGCAAGGTGGATTTTCCGCTGCCGTTCGGGCCCAGCAGGGCGGTCACGTGGCCCGGGGCAAGCGCCGGCACCGTCAGCGCGTGCAGCACGTCGCCGCGGCCATAGCCGGCGGTCAGCCCGTGGATGTCCAACGCGGCGTCGCGCGTCATGGCAATTGCCGGCGCAACACCACCGCCACGAAAAAGGGGATGCCGACCAGCGCTGTCACGATGCCTACGGGCACCACCACGCCGGGCAGCAGGTTCTTTGAAACGACGGAAGCCAGCGACAGGATCAGCGCGCCGACGAGAGCGCTGCCGGGCAGATAGAAGCGGTGATCCTCGCCGAACAGCCGGCGTGCGATGTGCGGCGCCACCAGCCCGATGAATCCGATGGTGCCGACAAACGCCACGGCCAGCGCCGACAGCAGGCTGACGCGCGCCAGCGCCGCCACGCGCACCCGGCGCACGTCCACGCCGAAGCTGGCGGCGCGGTCTTCGCCCAGCCGCAGCGCCGTCAGCTTCCACGATTGGCGCATCGCCAGCGGCAAGGCGATCGCCACGGCCAGCGCCACGACGCCCGTCGTCGTCCAGTTGGACCGGGCCAGGCTGCCCATCGTCCAGAACACCAGGTTTTGCAGCGCTTCGGCGCTGGCCAGGAACTGCACCAGCGACACCAGGGCATTGAAAGTGAACACCATGGCGATGCCGAACAGCACGACGCCCGACGTATTCATGCCGCTCCACCGGGCTACTGCATCCAGCAGCAAGGCCGCCACCAAGGCAAACAGGAACGCGTTGCCGGCGATCAGCCAGCCGCTGGGCACGCCCGGCAGCCCCAACTGCAGGACGATGGCCAGCGACGCGCCAAACGCGGCGGCGGACGATACGCCCAGCGTAAACGGGCTGGCCAGCGGATTATTCAGGATGGTCTGCATTTCGGCGCCGGCCAGGCCCAGGGCCATGCCCACCAGGGCCGCCATCAGGGCGGAAGGCAGCCGGATGTCCCACACGATCACGCGGTAGGTGGGGTCGGCGGAGGCGGGGGCGCTCAAGGTGCGCCACAGGTCGCCCCAGTGCAGGCCCGACGGGCCTACCGTGAAGTCGACCAGCAGCGCCATGAAAATCGCCGCCAGCAGCAGGGCGAGTAGCCCTGCGCGGCGGCGCAGGATGTGCCGGTAGGCGCTGACCGCGCTTGCGGCGGGGAGCATTACTGCAGCAGTTGCAGGCGGCTCTTGGCGGTGGCCGCCGCCGGGGCGTTCGGATAGTCGCGAACAATGCGCTGCAGCGACGCTTTGGCGCCGGCGCGGTTGTTCAGTTCGATCTGGCCGCCGGCGATGATCAGCAGGGCGTCCGGCGCCCGGGCGTTCTCGGGCGACTTCTGAACCATGCTGGTCAGTTGCTCGATGGCGCCCTTGAAGTCCTTCATGCCGTAGCGGCTGCTGCCCAGGTAGAACAGCGCGCTGGGGGCCAACTGGCTGTTCGGGTAGAGCGAAGTGAAGGCGGCCAGCGATTCGGCGGCGTCCTTGTACTGGCCCTTGCGGAACAGATCCATCGCGCCGTCATAGGCGGCTTGCTCTTGCGGGTCGCCTGCGGCGGTGCCCGGGGGATTCGTGCCGCTGGGCGCGCCCGGCTTGGCGCTGGGCTGCTGGCGCGATACCAGTTCCAGCTGGTCGCGCAACTGCGCTACTTCTTGCTGCAGGGATTGAATCTGGTCGGCCAATTGCAGCTTGGCGCGTTGGCTTTGCTCGTTCTGCTGCTGAACCTGCTGGCGCAAATCCAGGATGGCCTTACGGGCTTCATCATCGGAAAAAGCGTGAGCGGGCGCCGTCAGGGCCGCAAGCACCAGGCCAGTGGCCACAATCAGAGGACGCAGGGACAGAACGTTATCGCGCATGAATATTCCCGGGTATAAAAACAAACGTCGGGACGGCCGGCTGACCGTCCCGACGCGTGGTAGGGCTCTTGGACTATACGAAAATCTTAACGCAGATAGTTGATATCGGCGCGGCGGTTTTCAGCAAAGTCGGCTTCCGACGTACCCGTCGATTTCGGCTTTTCTTTGCCGAAGCTGATGGTTTCGATCTGGTTGTCGCTGACGCCCAGCAGGGTCATCATGCGACGCACGGCGTCTGCACGACGCTGGCCCAGGGCCAGGTTGTACTCAGCACCGCCGCGTTCGTCGGTGTTGCCTTCGATCTTGACCTTCTGCTGCTGGTGCGAAGCCAGGTAGCGGGCGTGGGTTTCGACCAAGCCGCGGTACTGGTCCGACACGGTGTAGCTGTCGAAATCAAAGTACACCGAGCGCTGTTGCGCCAGGATGCTTTGGGGGTTAAAGGGATCAAGGATCTGGCCTGAACCAGCTGATCCTTGGCCTGCGCCTCCGCCCTGACCCGCTTTATCGTCGAGAGGGACGGAGCTGCAAGCTGCCAGGGTGGCAGCCAGAGCGGCGATGGTTAGGCTTTTGGCAATGCGCGACTTCATGATAGTTCCTTTGCAAAGAGAGTCACACGTGTTATCGGGTAAATGGGCCCCAAGTCGGTTCACGTATTTCCCCGTTCAGTACCGAAAGCGTCTGCCGTACGCGGCCATCGCTCGAAACACCCGCAAGTACGCTACGTCCATTTTGGATGGCGGCGTAAAGGACTTGCATGCCATTCGGCGCGAAACTTGGCGACTGATCGTCACGACCATCAGTGATCAAGGATTCGGAGCCTGAGGACAGGTTCAACGACGCGATTCGAAACGCGCCGTCGCGTCTTGCAACGTACAGCAGCGTCGATCCATCGGGGGAAATTCGGGGTGATATGTTGTAACCACCATTAAACGTGAGGCGGCGTGCTTCGCCACCTGTCGAGCCGGTCTGATAGATTTGCGGCCCGCCGCTGCGGTCACTCGTAAAGATAATGGAAGCACCGTCTGGCGTAAAGGTCGGTTCGGTGTCAATCCCGGGAGAACGCGTAACTCGGCTGGGATTGGACCCGTCGGACGCGCCAACGATGTAAATTTGCGACAAACCGTCACGCGTCAACGCCACGGCCAGCTTGGAGCCGTCAGGCGACCAGGCGGGAGCGCTGTTGTTGCCCTTGAAGTTGGCGACAGGCACGCGGGCGCTGGTGGCCAGAGTGTGCACGTAGACGACCGGCTTGCCGGACTCAAAGCTCACGTAGGCCAGCTTGGCGCCATCGGGCGACCAGGACGGCGAGATGATGGGCTCGCGCGAACGCAGGGCCACTTGCGGGTTTTGCCCGTCAGCATCGGCCACTTGCAGTTCGTAGGTGGCGCCCTTCTTCAGCACGTAAGCGATACGGGTCGAGAACACGCCGCGAACGCCGGTGATCTTCTCGTAGATGCGGTCGGCGATCTGGTGGGCCACGCGGCGCAGTTCCTGCTCGGTGCCCGAGAAAGCCACGCCGTCCAATTGCCCCTTCTTGACCGTGTCGGCCAGGCGGTAGCGCACGTCGTAGCGGCCATCGGCGCCACGGGTGATGCTGCCATAAGCCAGGAAGTCGGCGCCTTTGCCGCGCCAATCGTCATGGGCGATGGGCGAGTCGACGTTCAGGCCGGAGCCGGCGGCGTTGATCAGGCGGAACTGGCCCGTACGGGTCAGGTCGGCACGGATCACTTCAGCCAGGGCGCGGCCGTGGGTGTCGTCCACCGCGAAATCGGCGATGGCTACGGGGTACTGGGTTGCGCCAGTACCGGAAATATCAACGCGCAACTGGGCATGGACCGGTTTCATTGCCATCAGGCAGGCCAGCGTAAGCATCAGCAAGCCGAGTCCATACGATCGCCAGAGAGCGAGGAGGGAGCCTCGTCGGCTATAAGCGGGAGTCATATTCATCAATCTCCTGTCAATCATACATTTTGTGCACTACGTCAATGAACTTTTCGTAGCTGCCCGTGGAGGGCTTCGGGAAGGGGTTGCAGCGGCGGATACCGGTCTCGACCGCACGGTCGAACGCCGGATTGCCAGAGGATTCGGTCAGCGAAACGCCGTTAACCTTCCCGTCAGTACCTAACTGTACCCGGTATTGTGCGGTCGGATTCCCGGAGCCGCTGCGGGGCGGCGGCTGATAAGCCACGCCCGGAAGAATGCACGCGCGCACCTTGGCGGCATAGCCGTTGTCGCGTCCGCCGCCTGCCTGGTTGCGGTCGGCCGTGCCGCCGGGGATGCCTGCGGCGCCCAGTGCATCGTTGCGGAACGCATCCTTCAAGGCCTTGTCCGCGGCCGCCTTCTTGGCGGCGGCAGCCTTCTCGGCGGCGGCCTTTTCAGCCGCGGCCTTATCGGCAGCCGCTTTCTCGGCGGCAGCCTTGTCGGCAGCAGCCTTTTCCGCGGCGGCCTTCTTGGCAGCGTCGTCCTTGGCCTTCTTTTCGGCGGCGGCCTTGTCGGCAGCGGCTTTCTCTGCCGCAGCCTTGTCAGCCGCGGCTTTCTCGGCAGCCGCCTTCTCGGCAGCCTGGCGTTCCTGCTCCAGGCGCTTCTTTTCCTTCAATTCAGCCTGCTTGCGCTCTTCTTCCAGGCGCGCCTTTTCCTTGGCCGCTTCAGCGGCCTGGCGTGCCTTCTCTTCCTGTTCGCGCTTCTTCTTGGCTTCCTGGATCGCGATCTCGGGATCCACTTCCTCGGTCTTGGGCTGAACCTCGGGTTCAGGCTTGGGCGGAGGAGGGGGAGGCGGCGGCGGCTCGGGGGCCTTTTCAGGCTCCGGCTTGGGCTCGGGCTTGGGGGCCGGCTTGGGCTGTTCGGGCTGGGGCGTGGGCGGCGGGGAGACGGGCGAATTGCCGTCGGCCCAAAGCTGAACCTCGACGGGGCCGGGGGCCTCCGTGCGCCAGCTCACGCCAAAGATCAAGGCGACCAGCAGCAGCAAATGCACCGCCACGGCCAGAATGAGCGCATTCCGGTTGTCGTTGTTGGGCGGGGTGGCCGGCGGGCCGCTGCGGTGTCGAATTATGGGTGGCGTCATGGGCGTTGCATGCCGGGCAAGCCGGCGGAAGGCGTCGCGTTAGCGTTTTTTCGCGGATGCGGGCTGGGAAGCGCCGGCGGCGGACTGGTCCACCAGCAGGCCCAGGCGGGTGATGCCGTTGGTGCGCAGTTCGTCCATCACCTTCACGACCGTCTCGTAGGGCACCTTGCCGTCGGCGGCGATGACCACCGGCGTTTCCGCGGTAATGCGCGAGCGCACTTGCGCCACCAGCTCGGGGCGGGCGATGTCCTGCATCGTGGCGCCGGGTTCGCGCATGCGCAGGGCGATCTTGCCGTCTTCCGAAATTTGGACTTCCAGCGGTTTCACGGGCACGTCCGATGCCGCGCCGACCGAAGGCAGCTGGATCAGCCCGGGCGTGATCAGGGGCGCGGTCACCATGAAGATGACCAGCAGCACCAGCATCACGTCGATGTACGGCACCACGTTGATGTCGGCCTTCATGCGGCGGCCGGACCTGCCGCGTGAGCTTACCGAGGGCATTAGCGCACCTGCCGTTGCAGAATGTTCAGGAATTCGTCGACGAAGCTGTCGAAACGGATCGAGATGCGATCGATGTCATTCGTGAAGCGGTTGTAGGCGACCACGGCCGGGATGGCGGCGAACAGGCCGATCGCGGTGGCGATCAGGGCTTCCGCGATACCGGGGGCCACCGAGGCCAGCGTGGCCTGCTGCATGTTCGACAGGCCGATGAAGGCGTGCATGATCCCCCAGACCGTGCCCAGCAGGCCGATGTAGGGCGATACCGAGCCGGCCGATGCCAGAAAGTTCAGGTGCGATTCCAGCGAATCCATTTCGCGCTGGTAGGCGGCGCGCATGGCGCGGCGCGGGCCGTCCAGCAGGGCGGTGGCGTCGCCGGCCGAGTTGCCGCGGCGGGCCTTCAGGAATTCGGTCATGCCGGCATCGAAGATGCGGGCAAGGGCGCCCTGTTCGTCGCGGCGCGAGGCCACGGCCTGTTGCAGCATGGACAGGTCGCCGCCCGACCAGAAGTCGTCTTCAAAGCGGCGGGTCTGGGTATGGGCGCGCTTGATGGCAAGGCGCTTGGAGAAAATGTAGGTCCAGGACATGATCGAGATGCCCAACAGCATCAGCATGATCAGCTGGACCGGCACGCTGGCGTGCGAAATCAACGAAAGCAACGACATGTCGCTGGTGGCTTGCATGGTTATTCCTGAATGGATTCCAGTTTGGCGCGGACGTCGGCCGGCAGTTCCGCCGGCCGCATGTTCACGGCATCGACGCAACAGACTTGGATGTTGCCTTCGGCAAGCAGTTCCCCGTCGCGTTCCGCGCGCTGCGCGAAGTGTATCGAAGCGCGGCCCAGTTTGGTGACTCGGCTGCGTATGGTAAGCAAATCGTCCAGTCTGGCCGGCTTGCGGTAAGACATGTCCAAGGAGCGGACAACGAATAAACGCTGCTCGCTCGCGGCCAGCCCGGACTGGTTGACTCCCAGGTTGCGCAGCCATTCGGTGCGTGCGCGTTCCAGGAATTTCAAGTAGTTAGCGTAGAAAACCACCCCGCCCGCATCCGTGTCTTCGTAGTAGACACGGACTTGCAGGAGGGATTCGGCGGACTTCAGATCGGTCACGATACGGATAGGGAGTGATGCGGGTCGGGACGCGAAAAGTCCGTACTAGCTATAAGGTTAGAGGGTGTCGAGTTTTGCCAGCACCGTTTCCAGCGAGGACTCTACCGGAATCTTGGCCGCTTCGGATTCCCGGCGGGCCTGCAATTCCACCACACCATCGTTCAGGCCGCGTTCTCCAACTGTTACACGCAGCGGAGCGCCGATCAACTCCCATTCAGCAAACATGACGCCCGGGCGTGCATCGCGGTCGTCCAGGATGACGTCCACGCCGCGCGCCAGCAGCGATTCATAGAGCTTCTGGGCGGTGTCACGCACGGTTTCACTTTTGCCCCAGCCCACCGGGCAGATCACCACTTCGAACGGGGCGATCGCACGGGGCCAGATGATGCCGCGGGCGTCGTGGTTCTGCTCGATGGCGGCGCCCACGATGCGGGTCACGCCAATGCCGTAGCAGCCCATTTCCAGGACGGCCGGTTTGCCGGTTTCGTCCAGGAAGGTGGCCTTGAGGGCTTCGGAGTACTTCTTGCCCAGGTAGAAAACGTGTCCCACTTCAATGCCGCGCTGGATGGAGAGCGTGCCCTTGCCATCCGGCGACGGGTCGCCCGCGACCACGTTGCGCAGATCGGCCACGAGCTCGGGCTCGGGCAGGTCGCGGCCCCAGTTTACTCCCTGGATGTGGAAATCTTCCTTGTTCGCGCCGCAGACGAAATCGGCCATGTTGGCGACCGTGCGGTCGGCGATCACGTGCACCGGCTTGGCCGTCTTGACCGGGCCGAGATAGCCGGGCTTGCAGCCGAAATACTCGACGATCTCGCTTTCCGTGGCAAAGCGGAAGCCCGCCAGGCCCGGCAGCTTGCCCGCCTTGATTTCGTTCAGCTCGTGGTCGCCGCGCAGGAGCAGCAGCCAGATGTCGACTTTGCCCTTGTCGCCGTCGGTGGCCAGGACGATCGACTTGATCGTCTTTTCCAGCGGCAGGCCCAGCAGCTTGGCCACGTCTTCGCACTTGGCCGCGCCCGGGGTTGGCACGTCGGCCATGGCCTGGGTGGCTTCACCGCGCACCGGGTACAGCGAAACGGCTTCGGCCAGTTCGATGTTGGCGGCGTAGTCGGTGTCGGCGTTGTAGACCAGCAGGTCTTCGCCGGTGTCGGCGATCACCTGGAATTCATGGCTGCGGGTGCCGCCGATTGAGCCGGTGTCTGCGGCCACCGCGCGGAATTCCAGGCCCAGGCGGCCGAAAATGCGCATGTAGGCGGCGTACATGGTGTCGTAGCTTTTCAGGGCGCCGGCTTCGTCGCGGTCGAAGGAGTAGGCGTCCTTCATCGTGAATTCGCGGCCGCGCATCAGGCCGAAGCGGGGGCGGCGTTCGTCCCGGAACTTGGTCTGAATGTGATAGAAATTCAGCGGCAACTGGCGGTAGCTGTGGATTTCATTGCGCGCGATGTCGGTGATGACTTCCTCGGACGTCGGCTGCAGCACGAAGTCGCGCTGGTGGCGGTCCTTGATGCGCAGCAGTTCAGCGCCGTACTGCTCCCAACGGCCCGATTCCTGCCAGAGCTCGGCGGGCTGGACCACCGGCATCAGCAGCTCGATGGCGCCGGAGGCGTTCATTTCCTCCCGGACGATCGCCTCGACCTTGCGGATGATCTTCAGGCCCAGGGGCATGTAGGTGTAGATGCCGCCCGCGAGTTTGCGGATCATCCCGGCCCGGGTCATCAGCTGATGGCTGGCGACTTCGGCTTCGGAAGGGGCTTCTTTAAGGGTGTTGATGTGGTAGTTGGATGCGCGCATGTTTAAAGGTGGCAGCAGATACGTATAATCGACTGTAATTGTATTGAATTCGGTGGGGGTGGCCCATGCTTGACCGCGAAGGCTACCGCCCCAATGTCGGCATCATTCTCGTCAACAGTCGAAACGAGGTCTTTTGGGGCAAGCGTATCAGGGAACATGCATGGCAGTTCCCCCAGGGCGGCATCAAATATGGCGAAAGCCCGGTGCAGGCCATGTATCGCGAACTCCATGAAGAGGTGGGCTTGAAGCCCGAGCATGTCCGTATTTTGGGGCGTACACGCGATTGGTTACGTTATAACGTGCCCGATCACTTCGTCCGGCGTGAGTGGCGTGGCCACTATAAAGGACAAAAACAGATTTGGTTCTTGTTGCGCCTGGTGGGACGTGACAGCGATGTGTGCTTGCGCGCGACGCAGCATCCGGAATTCGATGCCTGGCGCTGGAGCCAGTATTGGGTACCCCTGGACGCCGTGATCGAGTTCAAGCGCGATGTCTATACCCAGGCGTTGAACGAGTTGTCGGCGATCCTCTTTCGGCGTCATCATGAAACCCGCTACCTGCGCCAGCGCGTGCACGGGCAGCGGGCAGCAGAGAATTTGCCCGAAGGAACGGACGGTCATGCGCATATTGTTGGTTGAAGACGAACGGGACATGGCGTCCTGGTTGATGCGCGCGCTCGCTCAGAGCGGGTTCGTGCCGGATCACGCGGCAGATGCCCGCACGGCCGAAGCATTCATGGCGGGCACGGAATATGACGCCATCGTCATGGACCTGCGCCTGCCCGACAAACACGGCCTGGTCGTCCTGCGCGAAATGCGCAACCG
The DNA here is from genome assembly GCF_002209535.1 of Achromobacter marplatensis. Classification (GTDB taxonomy): domain Bacteria; phylum Pseudomonadota; class Gammaproteobacteria; order Burkholderiales; family Burkholderiaceae_B; genus Achromobacter; species Achromobacter marplatensis. The sequence continues at coordinate 180,658 of NZ_NJIG01000010.1, forward strand.
GGACGACCGCACGCCCGTTCTGCTGCTGACCGCCCAAGGCGCGCTGCAGGACCGGGTGCGCGGCCTGAACCTGGGGGCGGACGACTTCCTGACCAAGCCCTTCGCCCTGGAAGAACTGGAAGCGCGGCTGACCGCGCTGGTGCGCCGCAGCCGCGGCCGTCAGCATCCGCGCCTGCAGTGCGGCTCGCTGTCCTACGACAGCGAAAGCCGTGCCTTCACGCTGGATGGCTCGCTGCTGTTCCTGACCCCGCGCGAACATGCCGCCCTGGCGGCGCTGCTGACCCGCAGCGGCTACCCCGTGGACAAGTCGCAGTTGTTCGGCAAGGTCTTCACGCACGACAGCGAAGCCAACCCCGACGCCATCGAGGTCGTGCTGCACCGTCTGCGCAAGAAGCTGGCCGGCAGCGACGTGCGCATCGTGACCGTGCGCGGGCTGGGCTACATGCTGGAAAGCGTCACCAGCGAGTCCGCCGCATCGGAATCCTGAGTGAGCTTGCGGATACCCGGGTTGCCACGCGTCGGCATCCGCGCGCTGCTGATCATCCTGCTGCTGCCGGGCGTGGTGGTGCTGCTGGTCATCGACAGCCTGAACGACTACCGCACCCTGTCCGAGATCACCAACGAGGCTTATGACAGCGCGCTGGTGGAACCCGCCCGCGTGCTGGAAAGCAGCCTGGAATTCACGCCGGACGGCAACCTCCAGGTGGCCACGCCGCTTTACGCGCAGGTAATGCTGGAATCCCGGGCGGGCCTGCGCAAGTATTTCCGCATCGAGCAGATCGATCCGCCGCTGCCGGACGGGGCGCCGGTGCCTACCGAGCAGGGCAAGACGTTGCTGGGCATGCCCGAGATGCCGCGCCCGCCCACCTGGCCGCGGTCGAACGGCCAACCCATCTTCTACGACGGCGTCTACCGCAATGACCCGGTGCGCGTGGTCTCGGTCGTGCGCGATCTCTACTACCAGGGGCAGCATCGCCAGGTGCTGGTCGTGGTGGCGGAAAGCACGGGCAAGCGGATCGAAGCCGAAAACAATGCGCGACGCCAGGAAATCCTGCGCGACGCGCGCATGCTGGCCCTGGTCGTGCTGCTGGTGTGGTGGGGCGTGTCGTGGGCATTGAAGCCCTTGCGCCGCCTGCGCGTCGATATCCGCAACCGCCGCCCCGACGACCTGACGCCGCTGGACGCGTCCCGCGTGCCCAGCGAGGTGTCGCCGCTGGTCGACGCCGTCAACCACCATATCGCCCGCTATCGCCGGGTGCTGGACGAGCAATCGCACTTCCTGGCCGACGCCTCGCATCAGCTGCGCACGCCGTTGGCCATCATGCTGACGCAGGCGCAGTACGCGCTGCGCGAGCGCGATCCGGCCCGCACGCGTGAAGGCTTGCGCGCCATCGTCGATCAACTGGGCCGCACGCGCCGCCTGACCGAGCAGCTGCTGTCCCTGGCGCACGCCAATCAGGCCGACCAGCTGCCGCGCCAACTGCTGGACATGAATGCGGTGTCGCGTGAGGTCGTCTTGCAGTACCTGCCGCTGGCGCATGAAAAGCAGCAAGACCTGGGCTGGGTGCAGGCGGCGTCGCAAGACGGTCTCGAAATCCCCGTGCCGGTCCTGGGCAGCGAGGCCGAACTGCACGAAGCCCTGTCCAACCTCGTGCACAACGCCATCCACTACGCACCCGTCGGGGCGCAGATCACCGTGTCGGTCTTCCGGCTGGAAAATCGGGCCGAGGTCTCGGTGTCGGACAACGGCCCCGGCCTGGAGCCCGTCCTGCGCAGCCGCGCCTTCGCGCGTTTCGAACGGGTCGGCACCGACAAGCCCGTCGCCTCGTCGGGCTCCGGCCTGGGCCTGGCGATCGCCCGCGCCTACGCCCGCCGCAACGACGGCGACATCGAACTGCGCGACGGCGAACCCAACGCGCAGGGGGGCGTGGGCCTGGCTTCCGTCCTGTGGCTGCCGCTGGCGCCGACGGTCTCGCAATACCCCCGTCCGCTCGATGTCGAGCTCAAGGGCGACCAGTAAAGCCCCCCTGGCTTTCAAAATTTTTTCCACTTTCCTTCCTGCCCGCGGAGCCTGCACTCAGGGATAACCCCCGAATTCAGGAATGCGACAGCGCATAGAAAGCGAATTAGCAGCTTCCCTCCGTAATCTGCGCTCCGGCTCGCTGTTAAGGGCCGGGCGAAGCTCGTTTCGAGCAGCGCATCCAGGGCCGGCACGGTCCTGCACCAGGAAGGAGGATGGAAGTGCAAAAAAATATCAACAGAAAGGACTACTACGGCGGTGCGCTGATGGTCCTGATTGGGTTGGCGGCGATATACGGGGGCACCGATTACCACATCGGCACGTTGAGCCACATGGGGCCGGGGTTCTTCCCCGCCGCGCTTGGCGGCCTGTTGGCGCTGACCGGCGTGCTGATCGCCATGTCCGCGCGTTCGGGCGAGGCGACGCCGCCTGCGCCGGGCGACGGACACGCGCATGGGTTGCCCGATTTCCGCGGCAGCGCCTGCATTCTGCTGGGCACGCTGGCGTTCCTGCTGCTGGGCCACTACGGCGGCCTGCTGCCGGCGACGTTCGCCATCGTATTCATCTCGGCACTCGGTGATCGCAAGAACACCATCAAGCAAGCCATCCTGCTGTCGCTCGCGATGTCCGCGATCGCAGTCGTCGTGTTCTGGTGGGCGCTGCAACTGCAGCTGCCGCTGTTTCGTTGGGGTTGACGCGCCATGATCTCTCAATCTTTGATGGACCTTTGGTACGGCTTCGGCGTCGCGTTCCAGTGGCACAACCTGATGTGGTCGTTCTTCGGCGTGCTGGTGGGCAACCTCATCGGCGTGCTGCCCGGCATGGGCGCCTTGTCGGCGATCTCCATCCTGCTGCCGCTGACCTACGTGATGCAGCCCGTGCCCGCGATTCTGATGCTGGCCGGCATCTTCTACGGATCGCAGTATGGCGGCGCCATCGGCGCGATTCTGCTCAACCTGCCTTCGCATCCGCCGCACGCGGTCACCTGCCTGGACGGTTATCCACTGACCAAACAGGGCAAGGGAGGAACCGCGCTGGGCATCACGATGATCTGCTCGTTCTTCGCGGCATCGGTCGGCATCATCGTCATGATCTTCGCATCGCCGCTGCTGGTCGAAGTGGCGTTCAAGTTCGGCCCGACCGAGATCTTCTCGATCATGCTGCTGGGCTTGCTGGCCGGCGCGACGATGTCGCGGGGCTCGCCGCTCAAGGGCGTTGCGATGACGCTGTTCGGCCTGATGTGCGGCGTGGTCGGCACCGACGTGAACACGGGCACCATCCGCTTCTCGTTCGGCCTGCTTGACCTGTCCGACGGCCTGGAGCTGGTGGCGATCTCGATGGGCCTGTTCGGCGTGGCCGACTTCCTGATGAGCGTCAACCGCATGACCATCATCGGCAGCGGCGCCAAGCTGCGCATCCGCGACATGCGTCCCACCAAGCAGGAACTGAAGACCGCGTTCTGGCCGATGGTGCGGGGCACGGCGGTCGGCACGCTGTTCGGCGCCATGCCGGGCACGGGCCCGACCATCACCACGTTCGTCGCCTACGCGCTGGAGCGCAAGATTTCCCGCACGCCCGAGAAGTTCGGCACCGGCATGATCGCCGGCGTGGCGTCGCCGGAAGCGTCGTCGCACTCGAAGACGCAGGTCGACTTCATTCCGACGATGAGCCTGGGCATCCCTGGCGATGCGGTGATGGCGCTGATCCTGGGCGCGCTGCTGATCCAGGGCATCCAGCCCGGCCCGCAACTGATCACCGAGCATCCGGACATCTTCTGGGGCCTGATCGCCAGCTTCTGGGTGGGCAACGTGCTGCTGATGGTGCTGAACGTGCCGCTGATCGGCGTGTGGGTCAAGCTGCTGCAGGTGCCGTACCGCTACCTGTTCCCGTCCGCGCTGTTCTTCATCGCGGTGGGCGTGTACAGCACGCAGAACAGCCTCTTCCAGATCTGGGAAGTGCTGGCCTTCGGCGTGATCGGCGCCATCCTGATGACGCTGGAATTCTCCGTGGCGCCCATCCTGCTCGGTTTCGTGCTGGGGCCGATGGTCGAAGAGAACTTCCGCCGCGCGTTGCTGTTGTCGCGCGGTGACCTGGCGGTGTTCGTGCAACGCCCGATCAGCGCCTGGTTCATCGGCGCAAGCGCCTTGCTGATTCTGCTGCAGGTCTGGGCCTTCCTGCGCCGCGGCAAGGGTAAGGGCAAGCCTGAAGTCCCGCAGACGGTCTGAACGCTTGTTCCCAGCTTGAACGAACGGCCCGGCGATCTGCCGGGCCGTTTGATTTGTGGGGCGTCATCCTGCATGCTTCATGCTTTCCGAAAGCCTCGCAGAGCCGCCACCATGCACATTCTCTTTGCCTGCCCTCTCCATGATCCCGACGTCTGGGTGCCGCGCCTGGAAGCCTCCATGCCCGGTTGCCGCATTTCCGTATGGAATCCCGATGGCCCGCCGTCAGGCGCGGACGTGGCGCTGGTGTGGCGCCCGCCGGCGGAGCTGTTCAAGCACGAGACCGGCATCACCACGCTGTTCAATCTGGGCGCGGGCGTGGATGCCCTGCTGAAGATGCCCGAGATTCCCGCGCACGTGCGGATCGTGCGCCTGGAAGATGCAGGCATGTCGGTGCAGATGGCCGAGTACGCCTTGTACGCGCTGCTGCGCGTTTCGCGCGATTTCGAGGCCTTCGATCAGGCACAGGCGCGCCAGCATTGGGATACCCGCGAAGGCACGCGCCAGGCCGATTGGCCGGTTGGCGTGCTGGGGCTGGGGCAGGTCGGGGCGCGCGTGGCGCAGATGCTGGCCGGTTTCGGCTATCCCGTAGCCGGCTGGTCGCGCTCGCCGCGCGAGATTCCCGGCGTGGAGTCCTTTGCCGGAGAGGCCGCCTTGCCGGCGTTCCTGGCCCGTACGCGCTTTTTGGTGAACGTGCTGCCGCTGACGCCGGACACGCGCGGCATCCTGAACCGCGAAACACTATCGAAACTGTTGCCGGACGCGCATCTGGTCAACGTCGGTCGCGGCGAGCACCTGGTTGAAGAAGACCTGGTGCAGATGCTGGAAGAAGGCGAGATCGCCGGCGCCACGCTGGACGTGTTCCACACCGAGCCCTTGCCCACCGACCATCCGTTCTGGCGCGACCCGCGCGTCCACGTCACGCCTCACATCGCCGCGCGCACGCTGCGCGACGAGAGCATCGAGCAGATCGCGGGTAAGGTCGCCCAGTTGATGCGCGGCGAACCTATCACGGGTGTGGTCGAGCGTACCCGCGGCTATTGAGGCGCGGGCGTAACGGCCTTTTCAAGCCGCTGATACATCGTCGGCAGGCGCTGCGACAGGAAGTCCAGCAAGGTCCGGACGGCGGGCATCATGCCCCGCCGCGACGGATAGATGCAATGCACGATGCCTTCCGGCGATTGCCATTGCGGCAGCACCGGCACCAGTTGGCCGCGTCGCAGCTCTTCTTGCGTCGCGATCGACGGCAGCAGCGCAATGCCCCGGCCGCGCACCGCGGCTTCGGTCAGCACGATAAAGTCGTTGCAGGACAACTGCGGCTTCAACTCAATCTGCACCTCTTCGCCCTTGTCGTTGCGCAGCGGCCACCGCACGTCATGCTGCGGGTCCGAAAAGCTCAGCGTCGTGTGAGACGCCAGGTCCTGCGGTGTGTCCGGCGTGCCGTGGCGCTGCAGATAACCCGGGCTGGCCACCAGGGTGCCGCGTGCCGATCCCAGGTGGCGAACCACCAGTTCGGCGTCCGTATCCAGCTTGGTGCGTACGCGCAGCGCCAGATCGACCCCTTCGCGGATCAGGTCCACGCGCCGGTTGGTCACCAGCAACTGCACGGAAATCGCCGGCCACGCATCCAGGAATTCGGGCAGGATCGGCGCCAGCACATCCTGGGCAATGGAGACGGGGCAGCTCACGATTACCGGCCCGGCAGGCTCTGACTGCAATTGCCGCATGGCGTCGTCCGCAGCGCGGGCGGATGCGGCCATCTCACGGCAATAGTGCAGGTAGCGTTCGCCGGCCGAAGTCAGCCGCAGCCGGCGCGTCGTCCGTTGCAGCAGCCTGACACCCAGACTTTCCTCAAGGTGAGAGATCCTGCGCGACAAGCGGGATTTCGGGATGTCCAGCGCCCTGGCTGCCGCGCTGAAGCCGCCTTGTTCGACGACTTGGGAAAAATAGTAGAGGTCATTGAGATCTTGCATGATTGTTCTATGCCTGGAACGAACAGTTCATCATACCCCGGTTTATGTGAACAATGAACCGGTCTACAGTGAGCCCATGCATTCGGGATCTGCCAACGCCACCCGGCGCCAAGCTCCAGTCCGAACTCCTTGAAGAGTCGGGCGTGGCGCTGACAGATCCTGGCCGCCCGCGTATGGCGGGCCACCCCTGGAGATATTTGCAATGAAGACCCTGGTTATCCTTTCCTCGATTCTCAGCGACCGTTCCAACAGCAAGCAATTGGCCGATCACCTGATTGCGCGCGTCAAAGAAGCCAACCCCGCCGCGGCCGTCCAGGTTCGCGACATCGGCGCGCAACCCATTCCCTATTTCGACGGCAACACGGCCGGTGCGCTGTTCACCCCGGCGGATGCCCGCAGCGTCGAGCAGCAACGCATCGTCGAACTGAGCGATACGCTCGTTGCTGAGGTGATGGAAGCAGACCGCATCGTTTTTGCGGTGCCCGTCTACAACTTCAATCTGCCCGCGCAGTTCAAGAGCTATCTGGACTACCTGGCCCGTGCCGGCGTCACGTTCCGTTATACGCCGGAAGGCGTGCCGGAGGGCCTCGTCAAGGGTAAGCAGGTGTTCGTGCTGACGGCACGCGGCGGCAAGGCCGAAGGTACACCGTCCGACACCATGACGCCGTACCTGCGCCAGATGCTGGGCTTCCTTGGCATGAACGACGTCACGTTCATCGCCGCCGAAGGCATGGCGATGGGCGAAGTGGCTGCGCTGGAAGGCGTGACGCTGGCCAAGCAACGCATCGACACCTTGGTGCTGGAAACGGCGCAAGCGAGCCTGGCTGCATAACCGCGCCGGCGCCACGAAAAAAGGCGAGCCCGAGGCTCGCCTTTTTTTGTCAGCGCCATCGCCGTGCCGAGGGGCAAGGCGATGCAGCAAGTTCAGTCGCGCAGTCGCTTCACCAGGCTCGACGTGTCCCAACGGCCGCCGCCCATCTTCTGGACGTCGCCATAGAACTGATCCACCAGGGCGGTCACGGGTACGCGCGCGCCGTTGTGGCGCGCTTCGGCCAGCACCAGGCCCAGGTCCTTGCGCATCCAGTCCACCGCGAAGCCGAATTCGAACTTGTCGTCGACCATGGTGCCGCCGCGGTTCTCCATCTGCCAGCTTTGCGCCGCACCCTTGCTGATCACGTCCAGCACCAGCTTCATGTCCAGGTCGGCCGCCTGGCCGAAGGCCACGGCTTCCGACAGGCCTTGCACGATGCCGGCGATGCAGATCTGGTTGACCATCTTGGCCAACTGGCCGGCGCCCGGCGCGCCCACCAGCGTCACGGCGCGGCCGAAGCTTTGCGCCACCGGCTTGATGGCGTCGAAGACGGCGGGTTCCCCGCCGCACATGATGGTCAGCACGCCATTGACCGCGCCGGCCTGTCCGCCCGAGACGGGGGCATCCACGAAGTTCAGGCCCAGTTCCTTGGCTTGCGCATAGAGCTCGCGCGCCACATCGGCCGAGGCGGTCGTGTGGTCGACGAATACCGCGCCCGGCGCCATGCCCGAGAACGCGCCGTCCGGGCCCAGCACGATGCTGCGCAGGTCGTCGTCATTGCCCACGCAGGCGAATACGATCTGCGCGCCCGCTACCGCTTCGCGCGGCGTGGGGGCATGGTGGCCGTGGAACTCGGCGGCCCAGGCTTGCGCCTTGGCGGGGGTGCGGTTGTAGACGGTGACGTCGTGCCCCGCACGGGCCAGGTGACCGGCCATGGGCAAGCCCATCACGCCCAATCCGAGGAAAGCGACTTTCTGGGCTACGACCGCGTCGTAGCTCTTGGTACCGATCGTTGCCATGCAGGGAACTCCGCTCTATGTAGGTAAGGTCAGTCTCAGGACAGTAACCTTAACGCAATCAAAAGCCGGCGGCGAGTCCATCCCGTCGACTGTCGCTGGCGCTGACATAGCCGTCCACGGCCGGGTCGCCCAACCGCCAGATGAACTGGCCCGAACCGAAGTCCATATAGGGGTCGTCGATGCCTTCCAGCACATGGCCGCGCGTGCGCAGGCCCTGGGCCACGGCCGGGTTCAATCCCGTTTCGACGTCCACCGCCAGGCCGTGATTCCATTTCCAGCGAGGCGCGTCGCAGGCGGCTTGCGGCTGCTGGCCGTAGTCCAGCATGCGCACCAGCGTCTGCACTTGCCCCTGGGGCTGCATATTGCCGCCCATGACGCCAAAGCTCATGACGGGTGCGCCGTCGCGCATCAGGAAACCAGGGATGATGGTGTGGAAGGGGCGCTTGCCGCCCGCGACCACATTGGGATGGTCGGGTTGGGTGCTGAAGCAATGCCCGCGGTTCTGCAGGCTGACGCCCGTGCCTGGCACCACCACGCCCGAACCGAAACCCATGTAGTTCGACTGGATGAAGCTGACCATCATGCCGCTCTTGTCGGCGGCGGTCAGGTAGACGGTGCCGCCTTGCGGTGCATGGCCCGAGGCGAAGGCCTGGGCCACGTTGGGGTCGATCATCCGCGCGCGTTCGGCCAGGTAGTCCGGCCGCAGCATCTGCTCGGGCGTCATCCGCATGTGGCGCGCGTCGGCCACGTGCGCATAGACGTCGGCGAACGCCAGTTTCATGGCCTCGATCAGCAGGTGCTGGGTGTCGGGATGGTCGACCGGGCGGGCAGGCAGGTCGAAGTTCTGCAAGATGCCCAGCGCGATCAACGCCGCGATGCCTTGGCCGTTGGGCGGGATCTGATGCAGGGTGTGGCCGCGGTAAGGCTGGCTGATCGGCGTCACCCATTCCGGCGCGTAGTCGCGCAGATCGGCCAGGGTCAGGGCGGCGTCGTGGGCCTGGGCGTGCGCGACCAGTTTGTGGGCCGTTTCGCCTTCATAGAAGTCGCGCCCGCCGCTGGCGGCGATGCGCTTGAGCGTCGCCGCCGCGCCCGGCAGCACGAAGTGTTCGCCGATGTGGGGCGCGCGGCCGCGCGGCAGGAAGTGTTCGGCAAAACCCGGTTGCGGTTGCAGGACGTCGGCTTGCGCCGCCCACTTTTCCTGCACGACGGGCGACACGGCATAGCCGCGTTCGGCATATTCGATGGCGGGCGCCAGCACGTCGGCAAACGCCAGGCTGCCCAGCTTTTCGTGCAGGGCGGCCCAGCCGGCCACACAGCCTGGCACCGTCACGCTGTCCCAGCCCCGCATCGGGATCACGCCTTGATGCTTGCGGCGGAAGTAATCCACGTTCCAGGCGCCGGGGGCCGTGCCCGAGGCATTCAGACCATGCAGCTTCGAACCGTCCCAAATGATGGCGAAGCAGTCCGAGCCCAGGCCGTTGCTGACGGGTTCGGTCAGCGCCAGCGTGGCAGCCGCGGCGATGGCCGCATCCACGGCATTGCCGCCGCGGGCCAGGATCCGCAAGCCTGCCTGGGCGGCCAGTGGCTGCGAGGTGGCGACCACGTTGCGGGCGAACACCGGAATCCGGGTGGTGGGGTAGGGGTTTTTCCAGTCGAAATTCATGCCGAATCATCGCGTGGGGTAAACCCGTAGCTTAACGTAGATGCCGGGCAACGCCCTACGCCTCGTAGTGTGTCGTATCTATTAGTAGCTTTTGTCGGGCAGGCATTCCGTGCGCGCAAAGAAAAACCCCCGGGACAGGCCCGGGGGTTTGATCAAAGGCGAGACCGCCGCGCGAAGGCGGCGTACCGCGTTTTAGTCTTCTTCGACGAAGGTCTCTTCGCGCTTCTTGCGGATGGCCGGCAGGGCCACCAGGATCACCAGGAACACGGCGACGGCCAGCAGGGAAGCCGACAGCGGACGGGTCACAAAGGTGGTGAAGTCGCCACGCGACAGCAGCAGGGCACGGCGGAAGTTTTCTTCCATCATGGGGCCCAGGACCAGGCCCAGCAGCAGCGGCGCGCCTTCGCACTTCAGCTTCGACCACACGTAGCCCACGATACCGAACATGGCGGTGGTGAAGATGTCGAACGCGTTGTAGTTCAGCGAATACACACCGATCGTGCAGAACACCAGAATCGCCGGGAAGAGGATGCGGTAAGGCACCTTCAACAGCTTGACCCACAAACCGATCAGCGGCAGGTTCAGCACCACCAGCATCAGGTTGCCGATCCACATCGAGGCGATCAGGCCCCAGAACAGCTCCGGGTGGCTCGTCATGACTTGCGGGCCGGGCTGGATGTTGTGGATCGTCATTGCGCCGACCATCAGCGCCATCACGGCGTTACCCGGGATGCCGAGCGTCAGCAGCGGGATGAACGAGGTCTGGGCAGCAGCGTTGTTCGCCGATTCCGGGCCAGCCAGGCCGGCCGGGTGGCCCTTGCCGAAGCGTTCCGGATTCTTCGAGATCTTCTTTTCCAGCGTGTAGGAAGCGAACGACGACAGCACGGCGCCACCGCCCGGCAAGATACCCAGGGCGGAACCCAGGGCCGTACCACGCAGCACTGCCGGGTACGATTCCTTGAATTCCTGCTTGTTCGGGTACAGCGAGCCGATCTTGTCGGTGATGTCGACGCGGTTTTCCTTCTGCTCCAGGTTGGTCATGATTTCGGCAAAGCCGAACACGCCCATGGCCACGATGGCGAAGTCGATACCGTCTTGCAGTTCCGGCACGCCGAAGTCGAAGCGGGCGACACCCGAGTTGACGTCGGTACCGACCATGCCCAGCAACAGGCCCAGGATGATCATCGCGATCGCCTTGGGCAGCGAGCCCGAGGCCAGCACCACGGCGCCGACCAGGCCCAGGCACATCAGCGAGAAGTATTCGGCAGGACCGAACTTGAAGGCGACTTCAGCCAGCGGGGGCGCAAAGGCGGCCAGCAGCAGCGTGGCCACGCAACCGGCGAAGAACGAACCCAGCGCGGCGATTGCCAGCGCGGCGCCAGCACGGCCGTTGCGGGCCATCTGGTGACCGTCCAGCACGGTCACCACCGCGGACGTTTCCCCTGGCAATGCCACAAGAATCGCCGTCGTGGAGCCGCCGTATTGGGCGCCGTAATAGATACCTGCCAACATGATCAGGCCGGCCACCGGGGGCAGCACGTACGTGATCGGGAGCAGCATCGCGATGGTCGGGACGGGGCCGATGCCCGGCAGCACGCCAATCAGCGTACCCAGGATGCAGCCCAGCAGTGCGTAAAGCAGGTTCTCGGGCGTGAACGCCACCGAGAAGCCCAACATCAGGTTGTCAAACAATTCCATGACCGGTTGCTCCTTAGTTCATGCCCAGAAAGGACGGCCACAGCGGGAAGATCAGCCCCAGCCCCTTGACGAATGCCAGATACGAGAAGATCACCAGGAAGATCGCGTTGGCGACGGCGACCTTCAGGCTGAACTCGTGGCTGGCCAGGCTGCTGACGACAACCAGGATGAACACCGAGATGTAGATGCCCAACAGCTTGAGGACCAGGCCGTACAGGACGACGGATCCGACCACCAGGAAGACGATGCGCCAGTCGAACTTGTCGACGTGCGTTTCATGGGCTTTCTTGGACATCGAGCCAAGCAGCACGATGGCGCCCAGCAAAGCCAGAACAATGCCTAGCCAGAAAGGAAAGTACCCTGGGCCCATTCGGGCAGCAGTACCCATTTGGTAGCTGCTGGCCTGCCAGGCGAATCCCAGTCCAAGGGCGATGAACATCACCCCAGACCAGAAGTCCTGTCGATTGCGTAGCTGCATGATTGGTTGGCTCCTGTTTACAGCATGTAGATAAAAAAGTTTGTAGCCGGATGGGGACTCGCCGAAAGGCGAGTGACAGGCACAAAAAAGGCACTTCGGGGTGCCATTAGTTCTTCTGAAAGCGACGGCGTGGTTTCTTGAAAGGGCGAATGGTAATGGACGCCTGCCACGCTGCAAACCCTGTAAGCTCGGTGAAAGCCTGGGGTTTTCCCTAGAATTCGGGTACTCCCGATCCCCAGATGTAACCGCGCAGGAAGATTGAGGGCTTTTTGAAAGCTAAGTGAAAGTTTATAGAAAGAAATGCGAAAGCCGGATCGGCCGGATGCGGGGAATTTGGAGGAGGGGGAGGCTTTTTTCTTTGAAGGCCACCGGTTGGCGTTGCACCGCCGGAATCACCCGCCTATTTCCTACCGAATATTGCCGGGTTTCTCACCTTGCGTGAAGAGGCCCGATTGCACTCAGGATGGTTTACGATAGCGCCCATGCTGCAAGATCTAGACCAACTCGCCGCCCGAATCGGGCAACTGGTGCAACGCACCCGCCAACTCCACGCAGAGCGTGACGCGTTGCGCCTCCGCCTGAACGAACTCGAAGCTGACCAGCGTGTGCTGAAGCAGCGCGCCGCCGAGCGCGAAGCCGACATCGTCACGCTGCAAAGCAAGCTTCAGGATCATGACGGCGCAGTCACCGCCATGCTCGAGCAGGCCCAGCAGGCCGAAGCCGCCTTGCGCGAACAGCTCGCCCGTGAATCCACCGAACGCCAGTCGCTCGAATCGCGTTTCTCTGCCCGGGAAACCGAATTGCAGGGCAACCTGCAATCTCGCGACACTGAACTACAGCGCTTGCGCGTGGCCGCCGCCGCGGCCCGCGAGCGCATTGACGCCGTGCTGGCCCGCCTGCCGGGTGCACCGTCTGGAGAGCAACACTGATGGAACGCGTAGATGTCACCATATTGGGACGCGATTACTCCCTGGCCTGCTCCGCTGAAGAGAAGCCTACGCTCATGGCCGCCGTGCGCCATGTCGACCAGCTGATGCTGCGCATCCAGGGAACGGGCAAGATTTCCAGCAACGAACGCATCGCCGTGATGGCGGCCTTGCAGGTCGCGGGCGAGCTCCTTGCCATGAAGGCGCCGGATGGTCCGCTGGGCGGTTTGGCAGTCGGCGACTTCAAGCGTAGAATTGAGGACATGAACGCAGTACTCGATGACGCCTTGTCGGGTCAGGAAAAACTGCTCTAACCGTTCATAAGCAGTATTCAAGAATTTTCAGTTTGTCCCTGCCGTGTCCGTGACTAGGCCATACATTCTCTGAACCTATGCTTTCGGCATATGGTTGCGGGAGTGTAGAGCTGGAGTGATTGTCTCTCGTAGACGAACCCGACGCTCTGCGGAACGCGACCACCTCTTACCTCAGGGTTCGAGATGCCGGCCTTGACGGCACAGGCGGGGCATTTATCCCAGCGGGCCTGCCATAAGCGCAGGTCCGCGTCGGGCGCCTCACCATCCCCCCTTGCCCCTCCCTTTGTCCTCCCTCCTAGGACCAGTCCATGTTTAAACACCCTGTTTTTTCGCTGACGAAACTCGGCGCAGCGTGCGCAGCCGTGGCCGCCATCGCCGCCGTCCAACCCGTTTATGCGCAAGCGCAGACGTCCGCCGCGCCCGCCGCCACGGAATCGTCCACGAATCGTTCGCCGGAAATGACGTTGCAGGCCACCGCGTCTTCCGAGGTCAAGCAGGACACCGTCCGTATTTCGCTGTCTGCCGAAGTTGAAGCGCCGGATCAGCCCGCTGCCGGCAAGAAGCTGACGGCCGCACTGGACGACGTCATCAAGCGCGCACGCGACACGAAGGGCGTCGAAGTGCGCACGGGCGGCTACAACGTCTGGCCCAATACCAACAGCAAAGGCAAGATCGGCACGTGGCGCGGCCAGGGCGAAGTGGTGCTTGAATCGAAAGACTTCGAAGCTGCCGCCGCGTTGGCGTCCAAGCTCTCCGACAAGACCGCCATTTCAAACATCAGCTTCTCGTTGTCACGCGAAGCGCGCGAGGCCGAAGAGCGCAAGCTGCTGAAAGAAGCGGCCCAGGCCTTCAAGGACCGCGCGCTGGCTGCGGCCAACGCGTTTGGTTTCTCGGGCTATCGCCTGTCCAAGCTGGAATTGGGCGGCTCCGGCGGCCCGGTGCCGATGCCGCGCATGCTGGGCGCCGCGGCCATGGCCAAGGACGCCTCTGGCGGCTACAGCCCGGACGTCCCGCTGGAAGCGGGAGACGTCACGGTCAGCATCGCCGTCAACGGGACGATCGTTTTGCAGTAAGGCTGAACATGATGGCGCCCAGGGCGACCATCGGCAGGGACAGCCACTGTCCCATGCTCAAACCACCCGCGAGCAGGCCCAGGAAGTTGTCCGGCTCGCGGGTGAATTCCACCAGGAAGCGGAACGTTCCGTAACCCATCAGGAAAAGCCCGCTCACCTGTCCGAGTGGACGCGGCTTGCTCGAAAACCACCACAGCAGTGCAAACAGCACGATGCCTTCCAGGCCCAGCTCATAGAGTTGGGAGGGATGGCGCGCCAGCCCGTCGCCGCTGTCGGGGAACACCATGGCCCACGGCACGTCGGTCGGTCGGCCCCACAGCTCGCCATTGATGAAGTTGCCCAACCGGCCGAAACCCAGGCCCAGCGGGATCAGCGGGGCGATGAAGTCGCTGACCGCGAAAAAGGGCAGCTTCTTCTTGCGCGCGAACAGCAGCATCACCAGGATCACGCCGATCAGGCCGCCGTGAAACGACATGCCGCCTTGCCACAGGTAGGCCACTTCCAGCGGGTGGGCCAGGTAATAGCCCGGCTTATAGAACAGCACATACCCCAGCCGGCCGCCCAGCACCACGCCCAGCACGCTATAGAAGATCAGGTCTTCCAGGTCGCGCACATTCAGCGACGTGGTGTGGCCGCTGGTGATGCGCCGGCGGCCAAGCAGGTACACCAGGGCGAAGCCCGCCAGATACATCAGGCCGTACCAGTGGATGGCTAGCGGCCCGATCTGCAAGGCGATGGGGTCGAATTTTGGATATTGCAGCATGTTCTGCCCGACACAATAAAGTTGAATGATAATAACCGGCGAGCACTGAAGATTCGCATGCATGCAAGCGAGCCAGCTTCCCAGGGTGCGTTCGCCATGTCCGCGCCCCGACGGCCGACAGGAGAGACAGACCATGCCGAACAATGAACGTTCCCGCCATATCACCCACGGCGTCGCACGCGCGCCCAACCGCGCCATGTACTACGCATTGGGTTATCAGGAAGCCGATTTCGAAAATCCCATGATCGGGGTGGCCAACGGCCATTCCACCATCACGCCATGCAACAGCGGCCTGCAGCGCCTGGCGGATGCGGCCATCGACGCCATCCGCGCCTCGCGCGCCAACCCCCAGGTGTTTGGCACGCCCACCATCTCGGACGGTATGTCCATGGGCACCGAAGGCATGAAGTATTCGCTGGTGTCGCGCGAAGTCATCGCGGACTGTATTGAAACTGCCGCTCAAGGCCAGTGGATGGATGGCGTGGTGGTGATCGGGGGCTGCGACAAGAACATGCCAGGCGGCATGATCGCCTTGGCGCGGACCAATGTGCCCGGCATCTACGTCTATGGCGGCACGATCAAGCCGGGCCATTACAAGGGCAACGACCTCACGATCGTGTCGGTGTTCGAAGCGGTGGGCGAATACACGATGGGCCGCATGCCCGAGGCCGACTTCAAGCAGATCGAGAAATGCGCCATCCCCGGCTCAGGCTCCTGTGGCGGCATGTACACGGCCAACACGATGAGCTCCGCATTCGAAGCCATGGGCATGAGCCTGCCGTATTCCAGCACGATGGCCAATGAAGACGATGAAAAGGTTGTCTCGGCCGCCGAGTCGGCGCGGGTGCTTGTCGATGCGGTCCGGCGCAACCTGCGGCCGCGCGACATCATCACGCGCGAATCCATCGAAAACGCCGTTTCGGTCATCATGGCCACCGGCGGTTCCACCAACGCCGTGCTGCATTTCCTCGCCATCGCGCATGCCGCCGAAGTGCCGTGGACCATTGACGATTTCGAACGCATCCGCAAGCGCGTCCCCGTGCTGTGCGACTTGAAGCCTTCCGGCAAATATGTCGCGACCGACCTGCATCGCGCAGGCGGCATTCCGCAGGTCATGAAGCTGCTGCTCAACGCCGGGCTCCTGCATGGCGACTGCATCACCATCAGTGGCAAGACCATCGCGGAAACCTTGGCCGATGTGCCGGATGCGCCGCGCGCGGACCAGGACGTCATCATGCCGATGGACCGCGCCCTGTACCCGCAAGGGCATCTGGCGATCCTGAAGGGCAACCTGTCGCCCGAAGGCTGCGTGGCGAAGATCACGGGGCTGAAGAACCCAGTCATTACTGGCCCCGCACGCGTATTCGATTCCGAAGACGACGCCATGACGGCGATCATGGCGCGCCAGATCAAGGACGGCGATGTCGTCGTCATCCGCTACGAAGGCCCGAAGGGCGGTCCCGGCATGCGTGAAATGCTGGCGCCCACTTCGGCACTCGTCGGGCAGGGCCTGGGCGAAACCGTGGGCTTGATCACCGACGGCCGCTTTTCCGGGGGCACCTGGGGCATGGTCGTCGGCCATGTTGCGCCCGAGGCTTTCGTGGGCGGTCCGATCGCGCTGATCCAGGAAGGCGATTCGGTTACCATCGATGCCCACAAGCTGCTGTTGCAGCTCAATATCAGCGACGAAGACCTGGCGGCTCGTCGACAGGCCTGGGTTCAGCCCAAGCCGCGTTATACACGCGGTGTGCTCGCCAAGTTCGGCAAGCTCGCCAGCACCGCGAGCCGTGGGGCAGTAACCGATGCATTTGAAGATTAGTCTGTGGGTGGCCGTGGCCGGCGTCTTGGGCGCCGGCGCGGTCCAGGCCCAAACCACCGGGTTGGACCTGGCCAAGAGCAAAGCCTGTATGGCCTGCCACCAAGTGGAAGCCAAGCGCGTCGGGCCACCGCTGAAAAGCGTAGCCGAACGTTATGCAGGTCAGGGTGACGCCATGGTGGACTACCTGGCGGGCAAGATCCGCGGCGGCGGCCGCGGCGCCTGGGGCGCCGTGCCCATGCCCGCGCAAACCCATGTCAGCCAGGAAGATGCCCGCCTGCTGGCCGAATGGATCTTGTCGCTGGCGCCGCCCAAGCAGTAGTCTTATTCTCTATGCCCCGCGCATGAAGCCGGGGGCGCCGGCCGCAGGCAGCGGCCGTCTACAGGAAAGGAATCGTCATGGCAGAACAAGCATCCCCGGGCAATGAAGTCGCCGTTCTTGGCGGCGGCTGCTTCTGGTGCGTCGAAGCGGTCTTCACCGAATTGAAGGGCGTCAAAAGCGTGCTGCCCGGCTATAGCGGCGGGCACGTGGACAATCCCAGCTACGAGCAGGTCTGTGGCAAGGACACCGGCCACATCGAGGTCGCCCGCGTGGAATTCGATCCCGCTGAACTCTCCTACAGCGATCTGCTCCGCGTCTTCTTCGCCACGCACGACCCCACCACGCCGGGGCGCCAGGGCAATGACATCGGCCCGCAGTACGAGTCGGCGATTTTCTGGCAGAACGACGCGCAGCGCGAACAGGCCGAAGCGGTAATCGCCGAAGTCGAGGCTCAGCAGGTCTACGACGCGCCGATCGTCACCAAGCTGCTCGCGCCCGTCAAGTTCTGGCAAGCCGAGGACTACCACAGCAACTATTTCGCCCTGCATCCCGAACAAGGCTATTGCCAGTTCGTGATCGCACCCAAGGTCGCCAAGTTCCGCAAGCAGTTCCAGGACCGCCTGCAGCGCTGACTCCCTTTTATCTAGGCGAAAAAAAACCTCACCACCAGGTGAGGTTTCAAAGCCGGCGCGAGTGCGTGGGCACCGCACGCCGGCGGGGGAAGCAGTTAGTCGACGTTCTTCACCACGCCGCGGCGCATCTGGTCCAGTTCGATCGATTCGAACAAGGCCTTGAAATTGCCCTCGCCGAAACCGTCGTTGCCCTTGCGCTGGATGATCTCGAAGAAGATCGGACCGATCTGGTTTTCGGTGAAGATCTGCAAGAGCAAGCCGCCGCCGGGGGCGCCGTCAAGCAAGATGCGGTTCTTCTGCAGGCGGGCGACGTCTTCGCCGTGGTTGGGCAAACGGCGGTCCAGCAGCTCGTAATACGTTTCCGGCGTATCCAGGAACACCACGCCCGACTCGCGCAGCGCTTCGATGGTGCCGTAGATGTCTTCCGTGGCCATGGCGATGTGCTGGATGCCTTCGCCGCGGTACAGGTCCAGGTATTCCTGGATCTGGCCTTTTTCTTCCGTGCCTTCCTCATTGATCGGAATGCGGATGTTGCCGCAAGGCGAGGTCATCGCCTTGGACTTCACGCCCGTCACCTTGCCTTCGATGTCGAAGTAGCGCACTTCGCGGAAGTTGAAGAGGCGCTCGTAGAATTCCGACCACTCCGCCATGCGGCCCTTGTGCACGTTGTGCGTCAGGTGATCCACCAGCGTCAGGCCGGCGCCGCGGTGATTCAGGTCGGCTTGCGCGTTGTCCGGATCGACCGGCACGAAATCCACGTCATAGATGCTGATGTCGCCGATGCCGCCGTGGCCTTCCTTGCCCGTCCAGCGGTCAACCAGGTAGATCAGCGAATCGCCGATGCCCTTGATGGCGGGGATGTTCAATTCCATCGGGCCGCTATGCGAGTCGAAACCCCAGGCTCCCAGCTCCAGCGCGCGCTTGTAGGCGGCATTGGCGTCTTGCACGCGGAAGCCGATCGCACAGATCGACGGGCCATGCAGGCGCGCGAAGCGTTGGGCGAAGGAATCGGGTTCGGCGTTGATCAGGAAGTTGACGCCGCCTTGGCGGTACAGGGTCACATCCTTGTGACGGTGCTTCGCAATGGCTTTGAAGCCCAGCAGCTCGAAAACCTTGCGCAGCGCGGCGGGGTCCGGTGCGGCGTACTCGATGAATTCGAACCCGGCGGTGCCCATCGGGTTGTCCCAGGGTTGGAAAGCGCTGCTCATGTGTCTGCTCCCTTGCATCATTTTTCAGGACGACTTGTTGTTCAAGTCTAGACGGAGATTGTAGGAAGGAACGCCGGGCAGACAATTGCAAACATGGCGCGAAAGCCGACCTTCTGAGCAATAATATTGCTGTACTGAAAAATATAAGGGCAAAAAATGTCTGAGATCGAGCTTGATAGGACAGATCTAAGGATTCTGGCTGAATTGCAGCGGGACGGGCGCCTGAGCAACCAGGAATTGGCCGACCGCGTGTCCCTGTCGCCCAGCCCCTGCCTGCGCCGCGTCCGTCGCCTGGAAGAAAAGGGCTTCATCAAAAAGTACGTCGCGCTGATCGACGCCGAAAAGGTCGGGCTAGGGCTGCTGGCGTACGTGAACATTCGGTTGAACAAGCACAGCGGGTCCAGTCACGCCCCAATGAGCGATTTCGCGCGCGACGTGCAGCTTTGGCCGGAAGTGGTCGAGTGCTATGCCATGTCCGGCGACATGGACTATCTGCTGCGGATCCAGGTGGCGGACCTGGCCCACTTCTCCCGCTTCGCGATGGACACCCTGATGCGTCACCCGGCGGTGATCGACATGCGCTCCTTCTTCGCCCTTCAGCAGATCAAGGAGACGACCGAACTGCGCATCTGATGCCTTCTCTCTCTATATATATAGAGGGCTGCAATCGGCTGCGATGAGTACGTCCCCAAAAAATTCATCTTTCTGCAAATCAGGCGTCATGTTCGCCCAGTTCTCCGAAAATTCTGTGCTATAGTCTCGCTCCTTCGCAGTTCAGACGTTTTTTGAACCGCGAAGCCAAGCAAGCACAACAGGCAAGGCAAGGTGAAAACCCGGGGCAACCCAGCCAAGCCTGCCGCGAAGAGTTCAGGAATGAGCGCCAAGCGGTTATTGCAAGGATTGCAGCAAATCAGGCAAAAGCCAGTTGCGTAATCTGCAAAAATCGTGCTATAGTCTTGGGCTTGGCTGGTGATGTTGATTTAGGGTTTACCCGGATCTCTCGCTAGCCACCTGAGCAGTAACCAACCCCAGGATTCTGGGCTGTCCGCGAAAGCGGCGGGGTTGCAAGATAGGATGCAAGTCAGGCAAAAGCCGGTTGCATAATCTGCAAAAGTTGTGTTATAGTTTCAGGCTTGGCAGTTGCCGAAAACTTAGGGTTAACCCGAATGGGTGCTTCTGATGTTTCGATAGCTGCTAAAGAGGGCAGATCCGAAGGGGTCGCAAGCAAGAAAGCGGTGGCGCAAAAGCAAACGAAGCTGACTTGACAAGCGATAAAAACTCCTTCATAATCTCGCCTCTCTGCTGCTGAAAACAGCAAGCGACGCAAGGCGAAAGCCGCAGCGAAGCGGTTGGGTTCAGCGAGTAGCAGT
>NZ_NJIG01000011.1 GCF_002209535.1 Achromobacter marplatensis
TCCGAGCCCGGGACGTTGATGCTGTAACCCAGGGAGCCGTTACCCAGGTCCACGACCTTGCCGGTGTAGTCCTGGCCATTGACCGTCAGGGTGACGGTGTCACCGACCTTGACGTCGCCGCCGACCTTGCCGGTCACGGCGATATCCTTGCCGGATTCTTCGGCGTTGACGATGCCGTCGCCGGCGATCGTGTCGATGGAAATGGTGGCATCGATGTCGGTGTCGACGCTGTAGCCCTTATCGGCTTCAGCGGTCTTGCTGTTGCCGGCGTCGTCGGTCGCGGTGACGGAGGCGTGGACGTTGGAATCCTTAGCGAGTTCCGAACCCGGGACATTGATGCTGTAGCCCAGGGAACCGTTGCCCAGATCCACCACCTTACCGGTGTAGTCCTGGCCATTGACGGTCAGGGTGACGGTGTCGCCCACCTTGACGTCGCCGCCGACCTTACCGGTCACGGCGATATCCTTGCCGGATTCTTCGGCGTTGACGATGCCGTCGCCAGCGATCGTGTCGATCGTGATCGAAGCATCGATGTCCGTGTCGACGCTGTAGCCCTTGTCCGCTTCAGCGGTCTTGCTGTTGCCGGCGTTATCGGTCGCCGTGACGGAGGCATGGACGTTGGAGTCCTTAGCGAGTTCCGAACCCGGAACATTGATGCTGTAGCCCAAGGAGCCGTTACCCAGATCCACGACCTTGCCGGTGTAGTCCTGGCCGTTGACGGTCAGGGTGACGGTGTCGCCGACCTTGACGTCGCCGCCGACCTTACCGGTGACGGCAATGTCCTTGCCCG
Source organism: Achromobacter marplatensis (assembly GCF_002209535.1). Lineage (GTDB taxonomy): Bacteria > Pseudomonadota > Gammaproteobacteria > Burkholderiales > Burkholderiaceae_B > Achromobacter > Achromobacter marplatensis. The sequence continues at coordinate 791 of NZ_NJIG01000011.1, forward strand.
ATTCTTCGGCGTTGACCACGCCGTCGCCGGCGATCGTGTCGATCGTGATCGAGGCGTCGATCTCGGTGTCGACGCTGTAGCCCTTATCGGCTTCAGCGGTCTTGCTGTTGCCGGCGTCATCGGTCGCCGTGACGGAGGCGTGGACGTTGGAATCCTTAGCGAGTTCCGAACCCGGGACATTGATGCTGTAGCCCAGGGAACCGTTGCCCAGATCCACGACCTTACCGGTGTAGTCCTGGCCATTGACGGTCAGGGTGACGGTGTCGCCCACCTTGACGTCACCGCCGACCTTACCGGTCACGGCAATGTCCTTGCCCGATTCTTCGGCGTTCACCACGCCGTCGCCGGCGATCATGTCGATCGTGATCGAAGCGTCGATCGAGGTATCAACGTCGTAGCCCTTATCGGTCTGGGCTGTCGTCGAGTTGCCGGCGTCGTCGGTCGTCGTCACGGAGGCATGGACGTTCGAGTCCTTGGCCAGTTCCGAACCGGGAACATTGATGCTGTAACCCAAAGAACCGTTACCCAGGTCCACGACCTTGCCGGTGTAGTCCTTGCCATTGACGGTCAAGGTGACGGTGTCACCGACCTTGACGTCGCCACCGACCTTACCGGTGACGGCAATGTCCTTGCCCGATTCTTCGGCGTTCACCACGCCGTCGCCGGCGATCGTGTCAATGGAGATCTCGGCCTTGGGGGGCAGGGTGTCGACGACGGTGGCAGTCTCGCCAGGCAGGCCAGGGGTGCCCGCTTCGTTGGTATAGCTGCCGTCCGGCACCTTGATGGTCACCGGGCCTTCATAGTTCGTCTCAGGCGTCAGATCGCCGATCCACTTCGTCGGGTCGGTCGGGTCAGGGCGCAGATTGGTGATCTTGCCGTGGTCGACCACCACGTCCGACAGATCAAAACCTACGGGGCGCGTGCTGAAGTTGAACGAGACGGTGCCATCACCGTTGACGGTGATGATGACCGAGGGCCTCACGGGATCGGGCAGCGTCGGCGTGGCGTCGGTGTCGTCGCCCGTCAGGCCATTGCTGGTGGCGCGCGGCGCGGTATCGTTGCCGCGGCTGGGGTTCGGGTATGCAAGATCCAGCGGGGAAGTGGTTTCCAGGATGCGAGCCAGGCGGACAAAACTGCTGCCGCCGGCATCGCCGCCACCCGCCACGACGGCGGCGGTGGGGTCCAGTTCGTCGAACGGATCGCGGCCGGCTTGCAGCGCGGCCAGCAGGCGATCGGAATCGGTGCCGCTGGGCGCGGCGACGGCCGCTTCGGTCGGATCCGCCAGGGGGCCAGCCATGTCCCCATTTACAGCGACTTCACGGCCTTCACCGATGACGATCGGCATGCCGTTTTCCACCTGAAGCGAAACCGTGGCGCCCGAGGCAGTGACGATGTCGCTGCCGGCGGGGACTTTGCTGCCTTGATGCAGTTCCGTCAGAGATCCGTCGCTATTGCGAATCCAAGCGCGACCGGAGATTTCGTTGACGACTGCGGGGGAAGAGTTGGCCATGTGGGTTCCGTTTCAGGGAGTTATCCAAGATGGCCAGATACTAGAGGGAGCCGCTTGCGCGGGATATTGTCCTCAAGGACAGTATCAGGAAGTAATTTTGCTCCGCGATTCCGTCGACGCGGAAATGCCGTGGACCAATAGGGCCAGTTGCAGGCGGTCCGACACGCCGAGTTTCTCGAAAACGGCTGACAGATGTGCCTTGACGGTGCGTTCCGTGATGCCCAGTGCTTCGGCGATCTGCGCGTTGGCTTGACCGCTGGCAGCGTAGCGGGCAACGGTGATCTCGCGGTCAGTCAACAGGCCTGCGTCCCAGGAATGCGAATCCTGGGCTCGTTCCGTAACCAGCTTCAGCAGCCGCGTGACCAGGGAGCGCCCCATCCAGATGCCGCCCGAGGCCACGACTTCCAACGACTGAGCCAGGGACGCGGCGGGCGCATAGCTATGGCAATAGCCGTGGGCGCCGGCCCCAAGGGCTTGCGTGCCTTGCTCATCATTCGGGCTCGGGCTCGCGACTACCAGATGCAGGCCCGCCAGGGTAGACATCCAGACGGGGTCCTGCCAGGACGGCAAGCGGGGCACATCCGAATCCAGCACGGCCAGAGACCGGCCTTGTTCGCGCCAACGTTGCAGATCGGCCAGGCCACGTCCGCGAGCGGCCAGCCAGCGCGCCGGGTCCAGCGCGCGCCAGTGCTGCCATAGCAGGTCGTCGTGCGTAATCAACAGGACGGGTACAGGTTTCATATCGCCTTCCAGCTCTCCTTCATCGTTCGGTAAAGGCGTTCGCCTTGGCTCGCAAAATGGGCTTGAGCAGGTACTGCAGCACGGTGCGCTTACCCGTCAGAATATGAACCTCGGCCACCATCCCTGGGATGATGGGCAGCAATTTGTCGCCTACGGTGCTGCGGTCCGTGCGAACGCGCACCACGTAGTAGGAATTGCCTTTTTCGTCTGTAACCGTATCCGCGCCGATCTGCTCGACCTTGCCTTCCAGGCCGCCGTAGATGGAAAAGTCGTAGGCCGTGAACTTCACTTCGGCCTTCTGGTCGGCGTGCAGGAAACCGATATCGCGCGGCTGGATGCGCACTTCCAGCAGCAGCGTGTCGTCTTTGGGCACGATTTCAATGATGTCCTTGCCCGGTTGCACCACGCCGCCGACGGTGTTGTTGAACAACGTCTTGATCGTGCCGCTCAGGGGTGCGCGGACTTCGGCCAGCTTGACCCGGTCAGCCAGCGCAAGCTTGCCCTGGCGCAGGGTCGACAGCTTGGTATTGGTTTCGGACAGTTCGCTGCGGGCCTGGTTGCGGATGTTCAGCTCGGCTTCTTCAAGCTTGCTTTGCGCTTCCTTGATGGAGGCCTGGAATCGGTCGATCTGCGCTTCGGCGCCTTTTTGTTCGCCGCAGTAGCGCGCCACATCGCGTTGCAGGCGCAACAGGTCCACTTCAGAGACTGCGCCGCTCTTGAGCAGCGGGCGGGTCACCTGGAGTTCGCGCGAGGTCAGGCCGCAACTGGCCGAGGCCTGGTCGCGTTTGGCGATCGTTTCACGCAGATCTTCCTGACGCTGCTTGAGCTGCTCGCGTGCCACATTGACCGTCGCGTTCAGTTCGGTATTACGCGCCTGCCAGGCGTTGCGCTCCATTTCCGCCAGGCCGGGAGCCTGCTTCAGAACCTCTTCCGGCGCCACGAAGGGTTCACCCGTCGCCAGCGCCTGCAGACGGGCTGACTTTGCCAGCAACGACAGGTATTCCGCGTTGTTCTCGCCCAGCGACGAGGCAAAACGCGTGGAGTCTATCTTCAGCAGAGTCTGGCCGGCTTCGACCTGTTGGCCGGGACGCACCAGGATCTCTTCGACGATGCCGCCGTCCAGGCTTTGAATGATCTGCACCTGGCGCGACGGCACGACTTTGCCTTCGCCCCGCACGACTTCATCAATGCTGCCCGCGGCCGCCCACACCAGCAGGAGCAGGGTAGCCAGCAAGGACACCCACAGCAGGACGCGCGAGCTGCGGGCCTGGGATTCGTGGATAGCCCATTCGGCGTTGCCGACGTAGTCGGAGCGTTGCTTGGGCTTGCCTTTTTCGGAGCCATCCAGCAGCCGGTCAAAGAAGAAGACAAAGACGTTGCGCAGCTTGCGCCAAAGGCTTCCAAACAGGCCGTGCTTGGGCTGGTCAGGATTATTCAACATGGATTCCTCAGCTTCCGCGTCCAACGCGTCCTTGACGCAGTGCTTCGACAACCTGTTCCTTCGGACCGTCGGCCACGATGTGGCCGTTATCGATCACGATCAGGCGATCGACCAGATCCAGCAGCGCGGTCCGATGCGTGACCAGCAGGATGGTTTTGGTTGCGCTGGCTTCGCCCAGCCGCTTGCGCAGCTGGGCTTCGCTTTGGTGATCCATATTGCTGCTGGGCTCGTCCAGCAGCAGGATCGGAGGATCGTTGATGAGCGCGCGCGCTACTGCCACCGACTGGCGTTGGCCGCCTGACAGGGATTCGCCGCGTTCGCCAATCACCATGTCGAACCCATTGGGATGCAGGTTGGCGAAATCCGTCACGCCGGCCAGATTGGCGGCGGCCAGAATGCTGGCGTCGTCGGCATAGGGCGCGCCCATGGCCAGATTGTGCTTCAGGCTGCCGTAAAACAGCAGCGGGTCCTGCGGCACATGGCCGATCACGCGGCGCACGTCGGCCGGATCGATTTGGCGCACGTCCACGCCGTCCAGCAATACGGCACCCTCGGTAGGCTGATAGAGCGCCAGCGCCAGTTTTTCAAGCGTGGTCTTGCCCGAGCCGATGCGGCCGATGATGCCGACCTTTTCACCGGGTTTCAGCTTGAACGACACCTTCTTCAGCACAGGCTGGGTCGAACCCGGATAGGCGAATGTCACATCGCGGAACTCCAGCGCACCGTGGAACACCGGGCGGTGCAGGAATTCGGCGTCCGCAGGGCGTTCTATGGGCAGCTTCATATAGCTGTCGATAGAGCCCAACGACGTGCGCGCATTCTGGTACTGCATCAACAGCCCGGCTACCTGGCCCAGCGGGGCCAGGCAGCGGCCGGCGATCATGGAGGCGGCGATAATGCCGCCCATCGACATGGCTGATTCCTGCGCTTGATAGACGCCGATGATCACGACGGCGATCGACACCAGTTGCTGCACGGCCTGCACGAAGCCCACCGTGGATGACGAGATCAGCTTCAGTTTGCCGCCGGTCTGGGCGATGAACTCCGTGGCGCGTTCCCAGTTGCGCTGGATGGCTCCTTGCGCGTTCAGGGTCTTTACCGCCTCCAGGCCCGTCAGCGCTTCCACCAGCGTGGCATTGCGCTGCGAACTTGCCTGGAAGGTGGCCGATGTCAGCGCCTCCATGCGCGCCTGGGCAGCCAGCGACACCAGCAGGATCAGCACAATCGCCACCAGCGGTGGCAAGATCATCCAAGGGGATATCCAGGCCAACGCTGCCAGGAACAGCAGGATGAACGGCAGATCGACCAGCGTGGTGATGGTGGCAGACGCGATGAAGTCGCGGATGGATTCGAATGACCGCAGGTTGGCCGCAAACGCCCCTACCGATAGCGGTCGGCCCTCCAGCCGCAAGTCCAGCACGCGCTCCATGATCTGGGCAGACAGACGGATATCCACCCTTTTGCTGGCGCTATCGACGACGTGTGAACGCGCCGTGCTCAGGATCATGTTGAAGATGACCACCAGCGTGATGCCGATTGCCAGCACCCATAGTGTCTCGACCGCGTTGTTGGGCACGACGCGGTCATAAACGTTCATGGTGAACAACGGCATCGCCATGGCGAAGATATTGATCAGCAACGCAGCGATGAGCGCATCGCGGTACAGGCGCCGGTTTTCAATGATGGCGGCCCAGAACCAATGGCGTTCGCGCACCTTGGATACTTCCGGGGAACGCGCGTCAAAGCGGAACTGCGGGCGAATAAAGCACACCAGGCCGGTGTACTGCGCGGCCAATGCTTCGGGTGTCATTTCGACTGAACTGCCACCCAGTTCGGGGTGGCTGACGACGTATTTGCCATCGTCTTTCTTAAGCAGCAGGCACGCGCGTTCGCCCTTCAGCAGGAGAATGGCGGGTAACAAGTCGGGCGAAATGCTGTCCAGCGTGCGTTTGACGACGCGCGCGGACAACTGCGCACGTGCCGCCGCGCGCGGCAGCAGGGCGGGGGTCAGGCGGTGCTCTTCCAACGGCAGGCCGGAGGAAAGCGCCTGGGCGGTCGCCGTCACGCCATGCAGGCGGGTGATTTCAACCAGGCAGTCCAGCAGCGGATCGTCGTGTGCGGCGCGAGCGTCGGCACGCCATTCCCGGGCTGCCTTTTCAGATAACTTGTCCATCTTCGTCATCCAACAGGTCCAGATGTTCCGAGAGCCGCGCGCGCTGTTGCTTACGCTGGGTGAGTTTCTGTTGTGCCTGTACAGGCAGATCGGTCAAACGCAAGGTGCCATTGGCGATCAAGGCGTCGATCAGGTCTTCCAGGACGCGGACAAAGTCCGCGTCCAACTGCGAAAATTCTTTGCCCTGGGGCGTCATATGGCCTCCTTGCGACCCAACCCCGGTCAGGGCTTGGCGTTGGGCGCGTTCAGCGGCACGAGCGTGGGCGGCAGCGTACCTTCGTTATATTGGACGCGCACCGGAGCCAGGCGGGCAGCATCGGGAACCGTCGAATTGCAAAGCTTGATCACTTCGTCGGTTACCACAAGCTTGCCGTTTTCCTCAGGCATTTCGTTGCGCGCGGGTTGCAAAGACAGCGCCGGCAGCAGCGTGTGCGACAGCGCCAGCCAGCGATATTGCGCAAGCTTGAGGTCGTAGATGCCGTTGGTCAATGCGCGGCGCGATTCGAACAGTTCGTTCTCGGTGTCCAGCAAGTCCAGCAGCGAACGCTGGCCGATCTGGAATTGCTGAGCGTAGGCATCGCGCACCTTGGTGGTAGCCACTTCGTGGTCACGCAGGAAAGGCAGCTTCTGGCTCAGGCTGACAATATTGTTCCAGGCCACGGCCAGATCTTGCTGCACGTTGCGGCAGGTGTAGTCGCGGATGTCCCGCGCGGCATAGGACTGCGCGGCGGTCTGGCGCACGCGGGCGGCATCGGCGCCGCCGCGGTACAGGTTATAGCTCATCACGACCTGGACGCTGGAGCTTTGGATGTCGCGGCTCTGCGGCGTGGGGTCGTTCTGGTCACGGCCGGTAGAGGCCACGAATTCAAACTTGGGCGAAAACGCGCCCTTGGACGACGACACGCCCGCTTCGGCGGCCTGCAGCCCGGCCTGCTTGGACAGGAAGCTGGGGTTGCGGCGCAGCGAATCATTGAAGTTGCCGGGTTTGACCGGCAGTTTGTCGCCCACTTCGGGCGTCGGCTGCATGGCTTCGGGCGGGAAGGCGCCGGTAACACGCTGGAAGCGTTGCTGCACATCAAGCAGGTTGGCGCTTTCCGTCATCAGGTTGGTCTGGGCCAGCGACAGGCGACCACCCGCTTGTTCCAGATCGACCCGGCGGCCGACGCCGGATTCCGTGCGTTCGCCGATTTGTTTCAGCGTCTGCTCGTGCAGCGAATAGTTCTGCCGCGCCAGCAATTCCATGTCGCGATAACGCTGCAGGTCGATATAGGCCTGTACCGCCGCAAAAGCGGTGGAGTCGCTGGTGGCCAGCACGTCATAGAAACGTGCCAGCTTGTCGAAGCCGGCTTGCTTGACGTCATTGCTGGTGCGGAAACCATCAAATATCAATTGGCGCAATTCGACGTTGTAACCAGGGCGGCTCCAGTTTTGGGAACCTACGCCCGGGACGTTGTTGCGGTATTCACGGCCGACATAACCCAACGCGTTGACCTGCGGGAAAAACGCTGCGCGCGCCACCGACTGGCCTTCGAGCGAAGCCTGGAAATCATGGTACTTGGCCTGGATCTCGGGATTGCTGAGCAGCGTTTGTTCAACGATCTGGTTCAGCGTCACGGCGGGTTGTCCGGCAGCAGGGGCAGCGGCGGGCGCGGCGGTCTGCGCGAAGGCAGCGGGAACAAAGGCCAGGGCAATTATCGAAGTCGTGCTTTTGAGCAAAAACGAAGCCATAGTGATTATTCGCGAGTCAGGTTGGATTGAATGGCCGCTATGTTGTATGCAAATGTCATATTCTTCGAGTCAAGATTTGTTAAGTCTTGCTGGATGCAACGGGCCGGCCATGAGATTTCTTCGCGCAACATCACCTAAAAGCACTGAATTTGCACGAACTTCACAATATATGAATGCCCATATTTTAATTAATGCGTTTTATTGCGCATTATTTCGAATAAGGGACGGTCATAGTGAAACCGGATTATATCGTTTTGATAATTTTGTATCTATTTTCTTTAACTAAAACCTTGAGCGTGATTAATTTCCCACAGTGTTTGACAGGTTCGGATTCGCGATTGAGGGGACAGATTCCGTAACGAACATGGTAGTGTTGGTGCTAGTATGTATGGTGCGGTTGTACTAGGTTCAGACCCTGGGCATAATTCCTACATGCCGCAGTGGCCGGCGCGGGAGCGATTTGCTTTTCAACCGCGCGAGGCACGAGCCGGATTGTCTATTTGCAGAGCGCATCCATGGCCCAAACCCTTTACGACAAACTCTGGGACGCCCACATCGTCCACCAGGAATCAGACGGCACCTGTCTGCTCTATATTGACCGCCACCTGCTGCACGAAGTCACCAGCCCGCAGGCGTTCGAGGGCTTGGCGATTGCCGGGCGCAAACCGTGGCGCACGGGCGCCAACCTGGCGGTCGCGGATCACAACGTCCCGACGATCAATCGCGCCCAGGGTATCGATGACCCGGTATCCCGCCTGCAAGTGGACACGCTGGACACCAATTGCGATAAGTACGGCATTACCGAATTCCGCATGAATGACCTGCGCCAGGGCATCGTGCACGTGATCGGCCCGGAGCAGGGCGCGACCTTGCCCGGGATGACCGTCGTCTGTGGCGACTCGCACACCAGCACGCACGGCGCGCTGGGTGCGCTGGCCTTTGGTATCGGCACGTCGGAAGTCGAGCACGTGCTGGCGACCCAGACGCTCTTGATGAAGAAAGCCAAGAGCATGCTGATCAAGGTGGAAGGCGAATTGCCCTTCGGCTGTACGGCCAAGGACGTCGTCCTGCACATCATCGGCATCATCGGCACGGCCGGCGGTACCGGCCACGCCATCGAATTCGCGGGCAGCACCATCCGCGCGCTGTCCGTGGAAGGCCGCATGACGGTCTGCAACATGGCGATCGAAGCCGGCGCGCGCTCGGGCATGGTGGCGGTGGACGACAAGACCGTCGACTACTTCCGCGGTCGCCCCTTCGCCCCAGTGGGCGTGGTGTGGGACCAGGCCGTCAAATACTGGCGCACCCTGCACACGGACGACGGCGCCAAGTTCGACACCGTGGTCGAAGTCAATGCGCGCGACATCAAGCCGCAAGTCACCTGGGGCACCTCGCCTGAAATGGTATTGCCGGTGGATTCCCGCGTGCCGGACCCCGATCGCGAAAAGGACGATGTGCGTCGCAGCGGCATGGAACGCGCCCTGGAGTACATGGGCCTGAAGCCGAATACCCCGCTGATCGATATCCGTGTGGATCGCGTGTTCATCGGCTCGTGCACCAACTCGCGCATCGAAGATTTGCGCGCGGCCGCCGTCGTGGCGCGCGGCAAGCGCGTGGCCTCGAACGTGCGCCAGGCGATGGTGGTGCCGGGGTCGGGCCTCGTCAAACAGCAAGCCGAACGCGAAGGCCTGGACAAGATCTTCATCGAAGCCGGCTTTGAATGGCGCGAGCCCGGTTGCTCGATGTGCCTGGCCATGAACGCCGACCGCCTGGAACCTGGCGAACGTTGCGCGTCCACGTCCAACCGCAATTTCGAAGGACGGCAGGGCCAGGGCGGCCGCACGCATCTGGTCAGCCCCGCCATGGCTGCCGCCGCTGCCGTGGCCGGCCATTTCGTCGACGTCCGCACGTTCCGTTAAGCGAATCAGCCCCGAGTACCGACATCATGCAAGCATTTACCACTCACGAAGGCCTGGTGGCTCCGCTCGATCGCGAAAACGTCGACACGGACCTCATCATTCCCAAGCAATTCCTCAAGTCCATCCAGCGCACGGGTTTCGGCCCGAACCTCTTTGACGAGCTGCGCTACCTGGATCACGGCGAACCCGGCATGGACAACAGCAAGCGTCCGCTGAACCCGGATTTCGTGCTGAACCAGCCGCGTTACCAGGGCGCCTCGGTGCTGCTGGCGCGCAAGAACTTCGGTTGCGGCTCCAGCCGCGAACACGCGCCCTGGGCGCTGACGCAGTATGGTTTTCGCGCCATCATCGCGCCGTCCTACGCCGATATTTTCTTCAACAACAGCTTCAAGAACGGCCTGCTGCCGATCGTGCTGTCAGAATTGGAAGTGGCGCGCCTGTTCGACGAAGTCAAAGCCTTCCCGAACTACAAGCTGAACATCGATCTGGACCGCCAGGTCGTGATTGCCCCGGACGGCCGCGCGATGGGCTTCGACATCGAACCCTTCCGCAAATACTGCCTGCTGAACGGTTTCGACGACATCGGCCTGACCTTGCGCCATGCCGACAAGATCCGCGCCTTCGAGGCCGAGCGCTTGGCCCGCCACCCGTGGCTGGAAAGCCGTCCCATCGCCTGAACTCCATTCTGACCACAGGATCGTTTCTTAAATGACCCACCACATTGCAGTCTTGCCGGGTGACGGCATCGGCCCGGAAATCGTTGAACAGGCCGTGCGCGTCCTGAATGCGCTGGACGTTTCCTTCGACATCAAGCAGGCCCCCGTGGGCGGCGCCGCGTTCGACCAGTTCGAGCACCCGCTGCCGCCGGCCACGCTGAACCTGGCCAAGGAATCGGACGCCGTGCTGTTCGGCGCTGTCGGCGACTGGAAGTACGACAGCCTGCCGCGCGAGTTCCGTCCTGAGCAAGCCATCCTGGGCCTGCGCAAGGCGCTGGGCCTGTTCGCCAACCTGCGTCCCGCCATCCTGTATCCCGAGCTGGCCAGCGCCTCGTCGCTCAAGCCCGAGATCGTGTCCGGCCTGGACATCCTGATCATTCGCGAACTGACCGGCGACATCTATTTCGGCACGCCGCGCGGCGTGCGTTCGTCGCCCGACGGCGCCTTCACGGGCGAACGCGAAGGCTACGACACGATGCGCTACGCCGAATCCGAAGTGCGCCGCATCGCGCGCATCGGCTTCGAATCGGCCCGCAAGCGCAACAAGAAGCTGTGCAGCGTGGACAAGGCCAACGTGCTGGAAACCTCGCAGTTCTGGCGCGATATCGTCATTGAGGTGGCACGCGAATATCCCGACGTCGAGCTGTCGCACATGTACGTCGACAACGCCGCGATGCAGCTGGTGCGCAACCCGCGCCAATTCGACGTCATCGTCACGGGCAACCTCTTCGGCGACATCCTGTCGGACGAAGCCGCCATGTTGACGGGCTCGATCGGCATGTTGCCGTCCGCCTCGCTGAATGCCGGCGGCCAAGGCTTGTACGAACCCAGCCACGGTTCCGCGCCCGACATCGCCGGCCAAGGCATCGCCAACCCGCTGGCAACGATCCTGTCGGCCGCCATGCTGCTGCGCTACTCGCTGAATCTGGCGCCGCAGGCCGACCGCATCGAAGCCGCCGTGCGCCGCGTGCTGGCTGACGGCTTGCGCACCGCCGACATCTTCGAGCCGGGCACGACGAAAGTCGGCACGGCAGGCATGGGCGACGCGGTACTCAAAGCCCTGGCCTGATTTGCCTGGCAAGGGGCGCGCCCTTGCGGCGCAGCCCCCGATTTTCAAGGGCCGCCCGCAAGGCGGCCCTTTTTGTCGTGTTGCGACGGCGCTGCGAAAGGCGTGCCCACATCTTGCGGCCCCTATTTTTTAAAGCTGCGCTGCAACATCAATGCGTGCATTCTGATAAATTGTTGAATTGCACGTTTTTTTCTACCCCAGACCTTGTCTCCACCTTTATAGAGCGATTGAAATGAATCAAGCAGTAGGCCTTGTCGGCTGGCGCGGAATGGTCGGCTCGGTGCTCATGCAACGCATGCGCGACGAGAACGACTTCGCACTGATCGAACCGGTGTTCTTTTCCACCAGCAACGCTGGCGGCGCCGCGCCCACTTGGGCCGAAGGCGCAGGTCCGTTGCAAAATGCCTACGATATTGATGCTCTGAAAAAACTGCCGATCATCGTGACGGCGCAAGGTGGCGATTACACGTCTGAGGTCTACCCGAAGCTGCGTGGCGCGGGCTGGAACGGCATCTGGATCGACGCGGCCAGCACCCTGCGCATGGCCGACGACGCCATCATCGTGCTGGACCCGGTCAACCGCCCGGTGATTGACGCTGCGCTCAAGCGCGGCGTGCGCAATTTCATCGGCGGCAACTGCACCGTCAGCTGCATGCTGATGGGTCTGGCCGGCCTGTTCAACAACGACCTGGTGGAATGGATGACCACCATGACGTACCAGGCGGCATCTGGCGGCGGCGCGCAGCACATGCGCGAACTGCTGACCCAGTTCGGTGAAATCAACCAGGCGGTCAAGCCCCTGCTGAACGACCCCGCGTCGGCCATCCTGGAAATCGACCGCGGCGTGCTGGCCAAGCAGAAGGATCCGGCGCTGCCCCACGAACATTTCGGCGTGCCGCTGGGCGGTAACCTGATTCCCTGGATCGACAAGGATCTGGGCGACGGGATGTCGAAAGAAGAGTGGAAGGGCGAAGTCGAGACCAACAAGATCCTGGGCCGCGGCGCCGCTTTCGGTACCGCTCCGACCCCGATCGACGGCCTGTGCGTGCGCATCGGCGCGATGCGCTGCCACAGCCAGGCGTTGACCATCAAGCTCAAGCGCGATGTGCCGCTGGACGAAATCGAAGCGCTGATCGCCCAAGGCACGCAATGGGCCAAGGTTATTCCGAATACCAAGGAAGCAACCGTTTCCGCACTGACCCCGGTTGCCGTGACCGGCACGCTGGATATCCCGGTGGGCCGCCTGCGCAAGCTGTCGATGGGTTCCCAATACCTGGGCGCCTTCACGGTGGGCGACCAACTGCTGTGGGGCGCTGCCGAGCCGCTGCGCCGCATGCTGCGCATCGCGCTGGCCGAAGCCTGATGCCGTTTCGGGCGCCCCGTTTGGGTGCCTGATCTTACGGTTTGGCAAACAAGGGCACCTGCGGGTGCCCTTGATGTTTATGCAATCGTCAAAGCAGTGTGGTGGATGTGCCCGCGAGCCAACGCCAATGCGCCTTTCAGGTTTGTGAAATGCGCGTCATCCATTACACTTTTCCGGTGAATTGAGGCCTGTTTTCACCTAACTGGTGCGAACGGGCTCTAGCCCGTAATTCGACTACAAGAACGGAATTCCAGCTTATGACCCAGCGTTCGCGCCACGTGAAGCATGCCCGCCGTTTGAAAACCCTTCAATGGGCGATTGCCCTGGCGATAGGGTCGAGCATGTGCAGTTCGGCGCTGGCCATGCGCGTGGGGCATTCGCGTGTCGTGTCCGTGCCGGGTGCGCCCTTGCAGGCCGTAGTGGGGTTGCAGGAACTGACCCCCGACGAAGTGGCTTCACTGAAGGTGAAGGTGGCGGACGAAGCAGCCTGGGAACGCGCGGGCCTGAAGCCGCCGGTGCCGCTGGCCAGCATGGTGGTCAGGGTCGAAGACGGGCTGGACGGCACGCGTAAGAATCTGCGGGTGCGCGGCACGCAGCCTCCGGCAAGCGGGGCAGTGGACTTGCTGCTGGATATCAGTTCCAGTTCCGGGCAGCGTCAGGTGCAGGTCAGCGTGCTGGTGCCCTTGCGCGGCACCGGCGCCGATGTGACGCCGGCCGCGGTCGGCACAACGGCGCGCGCGGGCGGCACGGCGGGTTCCGTCAATGTGAAGTCGGGCGACAACCTTTTCGCCATCGCCCAGCGCAACGCGGTGCCCAACGCGTCGGTCTATCAGATGCTGGTTGCGCTGTGGCGCGCCAACCCCGAGGCGTTCATCCAGAACAATATGAATCTGGTGCGCGCCGGGCAAAAACTGAATATCCCGGATGCGGCAACGGTCCGAGCGATTGATCCCGCGGAAGCGCGCCGTATTTTCAATGAACATGCCGAGGCGTTTGCCAAGTACCGTGCACGGCTTGGCGCTGCTGCGGGTGCCAATCCGTCGGTGGTGAAGGGCCAGGACGCGGCATCGGGCACCGTCGCCCGACCGGGCGACACGGGCGTGGCCAGCGCCGCGCCCACGCAAGACCGCGTCCGCCTGTCCACCGGCCAAGCGCAGGACAGCGCCTCCGCGCAAGCGGAAGCGCAAGCCGATGCTCGGACCTCGTCCGAGCGCGCCATGAAAGACGTGGAAAGCCGGGTGAGTCAGTTGCAGACCAATGTGGACGACCTGAACAAGGCCGTCGCCCAGCAGGGTGCTGCCGGGGCCGGTGGCGCAGCGGGCGCTGCTGGTGCTTCGGGCGCCGCAGGCACTTCGGGCGCCGCTGGCACTACGGGCGCCGCAGGCACTACGGGCGCCGCAGGCACTACGGGCGCGGCAGGTGCTTCAGGTGCCGCAGGTACTTCGGGCGCCGCAGGTGCTTCAGGTGCCGCAGGTACTTCGGGCCCCGCAGGTACTTCGGGCGCCGCAGGTACTTCCGGCGCCGCAGGTACTCCGGGCACGGCAGGTACTCCGGGTGCCGCGGGTACTTCCGGCGCCGCAGGTGCTTCCGGTGCCGCAGGTACTCCGGGTGCCGCAGGTACTCCTGGCGCAGCCGGTACCTCGGGCGCGGCAGGTGCTTCGGGTGCAGCAGGTACCTCGGGCGCAGCAGGTGCCCCGGGTGCAGCGGGTACTCCGGGCGCAGCAGGTGCGCCGGGTGCAGCCGGTACTCCTGGCGCCGCAGGTACCCAGGGTGCAGCAGGCGCGCCAGGCGCAGCCGGCACACCCGGTGCGTCCTCTACCGACAAGGCGGCGGGAACTGCTCCGACCAACGCCAAAGACCTGACTTCCGGCATGCCCAGCTGGCTTGCCGATAATCTGCTCGTCATCGTCACCGCCGTGCTGGCGCTGATCGCATTCGCCATCGCCTGGCTGCTGCGCCGTGCCGGCGCCCGGCGCGGGGACGACGACGAGGAAACGTACGCCTATAACGAGCCTGCGCTGGACACGGCAGCGCTGAACCGCAAGCTCGATACGATCAATCTCGACCTGGACGAACCGCCCACGGACGAACCGCGCCGAGTCAGCGGTCCACGGGTTTGAATAATGTCTAGAGTTGCATTGGGGCTGGCGTATGACGGCTCCGCTTGGCAGGGTTGGCAGACGCAGCCGCACCGGCAGACGGTGCAGGACACGCTGGAATCCGCCCTGGCCAGTTTTTGTGGTGTGGAGGGTGTCGTTCCCACAATTTGCGCCGGCCGCACCGATACCGGCGTGCATGGTGCGATGCAGGTGGTCCATCTGGATACGACGCTGGACCGCCGCATGGAATCCTGGGTGCGGGGCGTGAACGCGTTTCTGCCTTCCAGTGTCTCGGTGCAGTGGGCGCAGTCGGTGTCCGACGAATTCCATGCGCGATTCTCCGCGCGCGCCCGCACCTACGTCTATTTGCTGTGGCGCGGCCGGGTTCGGCCGGCGCTATGGGCGGGCAGGGCGGGCTGGTGCTTTCAGCCGCTGGATGTGGCGGCCATGCAGGCCGCCGCGAATGCGCTGCTGGGCGAACACGATTTCTCCAGCTTCCGGTCTTCGCAATGCCAGGCCAAGCATCCGGTGCGCCACATGCACCGGCTGGACATCGAAGAGCGCGGGCCCTTCCTGGTGTTCACCTTGAAGGCCAATGCGTTCCTGCATCACATGGTGCGCAACATCATGGGCGCGTTGTTGCAGATCGGGCAGGGCAGGGAATCCGTGGACTGGATGGCGCAGTTGTTGTCCTGGCGCGACCGCAAGCTCGGTGCGCCCACGTTTTCGCCGGATGGCCTGTATTTGTCCGCGATTGATTACCCGGCTGAATTCGGCCTGGAAGAGTTGGACGGCGGGTCGTTGTTGCTGTCGCCGTTCACGCGAACCTATTAGGAAAGCGCCGTAACCCAAGGCGCGTTTCCCGCGCCCATTTGGAGGTCTTCGCCATGCAACGCCGCGCGTTTTTGAAGCAAACTGCCTTGGGCGCCGCCGCAGGCAGCGCTGCGTTGGCGGCTCCGGCCTTCGCGCAGGAGGCGCCCACCGTGTCGTGGCGGCTGGCGTCCAGCTTCCCGAACGAATCGCCCACGCTGTTTGCGGGCGCGGAGGACGTCGCGCGGTATGTGGCTGAAGTCACCGACGGGCACTTCAACATCGAGATCTTCCCCGCTGGTGATCTGGTGCAGCCCGGCCAGGTGTTGGAAGCCGTGCAGCACCGTGTGGTGGACTGCGGCCATACCGCGTCGACCCGGTACTTCGACATGGATCCCGCGCTGTGTTTCGACGCCGGTGTGCCGTTCGGCCTGAATACCCGGCAGATGAATGCCTGGATGACCCAAGGCGAAGGCCTGGCGCTGACGCGCGTGCTTTTCGATAAATACAACATCTTGAATTTTCCCTGTGGTTACACCGGGGCGCAGATGGGTGGTTGGTTCCGCGGCGAGGTCAAGACCGTGGATGACCTGCGCGGCTTGAAGGTCAAGGCGGGCGGGTTCGCCCGGCACGTGCTGTCGCGCCTGGGTGCTACGCCGGTCGAGGTGGCGGTCTCGGATACCTATGCCGCGCTGGAAGACGGAACGGTAGACGCCGTGGCGTGGATTGGCCCCCATGACGACGAAAGCCTGGCGCTCTATAAAGTCGCCAGGAACTATTACTTTCCGGGATGGTGGGCGGGCACCTTGCAACTGTCGCTGTACGTGAATCAGGATGCGTACGACGAATTGCCCAAGCCCTATCAATCCGCGCTGGCGCTGGCCTGCCGGATGGCCACAGGCAACATGATCGCCAAGTACGACGCCGGCAACCCGGATGCCCTGCGCCGGCTGGTGTCGCGCGGCGCGCAACTGAAGGCATTTCCCAAGCCCGTCCTGCAAGCGTGCTACGAGGCCTCGCTGGCCGCCTATAAAGAGATGGGCGCCAAGGACCCGATGTTCAAGAAGCTGTACGAAAGCATGACGGCCTTCCGGGACAAGGAGGTGCCGTGGTTCCGCGTGGCCGAGGGCAGTTTCGATAATCTGATCGCCACGCTGGGCCAGCCGGGCGCCTGAACGCACGCGGCGCGCCGGATATACTGAACCGGCACGTCGCGTTGGGCGACATAAGTGATGAGTTTCATGCGCACACGCATCAAGATCTGCGGATTGACCCGCGAACAAGACATCGAAGCCGCCGTGTCGGCGGGCGTCGATGCGATCGGTTTTGTCTTCTACGCCAAGAGCAAGCGCTGCCTGACGCCGACGCGGGCTGCGCAACTGCGCCGCACGGTGCCGGCGTTCGTGGACGTCGTGGCGCTGTTCGTGAATCCGGACCCCGCTGACGTGCAGGCCGTGCTGGATCAGGTCGGCCCCGAACTGCTGCAGTTTCATGGCGACGAGACGCCGCAAGATTGCGGCCGCTACGGCCACCGTTTCCTGCGCGCGTTCCGCGCGGGCGCGCCGGGCCTGGACACCGCGGAAGACCTGGCTGCCAGCTGCCGCGCCTATGGCGAGGCGGCGGGGTGGCTGTTCGACAGCTACAGCGCCGGATACGGAGGCAGCGGCCACGGATTCGACTATGCCTTGCTGGATGAAGTGCGTGCCGATCCGGTGTCGCGGCCGTTGATCCTGTCGGGCGGATTGAACGGCGAAAACGTCGGCCAGGCCATCGAGTTGGTACGGCCCTGGGGGGTCGATGTCAGTAGTGGCGTCGAAGTCGAGCAAGGAATAAAAAGTTCTGATAGAATCTCGTTCTTCGTTGATGCAGCACATGCAGCGGACACGAAATTGAAGGGAAAAAGTAGTGCACGCGGGTGAGGTTTTGGCGGTGGTTTCAAGCACCAGCGCCCATGCTTAAAAGCAAAACTTCAAACGCAATGAAAACAGCAAAAAGTTCTTCAAGACGATTTGCACAGTTCAAAAAAGCACTATATAATTCTTCTTCTTTGCAGGCGGTTAGCTCAGTTGGTTAGAGCGCCACGTTGACATCGTGGAGGTCGTTGGTTCGAACCCAATACCGCCTACCAGAATTCCTGCAAAGCAGTGCCAAGCACTGTCTTAAAAGCCGCGAAAGTCCTAGACTTCGCGGCTTTTTGCATTGGAGCGCGGAATGTAAACCGTGGCTGTTGCTTGGGTATGGGTTTTCTAGCGTGAATATTCCGCGAGCTTTTGTGTGCCAAAAATATTTCCGATCGCAGTCGCTGCAATTCGGAATGGGGAACGACCCATATTATTTTCATGCGGCATAAAGGCGTATCAATGCGGGGGATTCCCTGCAAAAAGCGCGCCCGTCCCGATGCCGGAATTTATCTGATATGGTCCGGATAGACTCCACCCCAGCCAAACCATGCATAAATCTCTAAAGGCGATGCTCTTGATCCCCGGCCTGCTGCTGGCCGCCTGCGCGGTCAAGCCGCCGCCGGAAAAAGCGGCGCAGCCGCGTATCGATGAATTGCCGATGTATGGCGGCATGGATCGGGCGGCGGCGGCCGAACTGCAGGCAAGCGACAAGAAACTCATCGCCGACGCCACCCAGGCATTCGGTTCTGCCGACAATGCTTCAAAAGCCTGGGTCTCGCAGGGATATCGCTTCTATCAGGCAGACCAGCTTGGCATGGCCATGCGTCGCTTCAATCAGGCATGGCTGCTGAACCCAGATAATCCCGAGGTGTATACGGGCTTTGCGGCGGTTCTGCATGATCAAGGCAAGTATTGCCAAGCCATGAGCATGATGGATCAGGCGATCAGCCATGATCCCCCCACGTTCCAGGGCATATACGCGGATGCCGGGCGCATTGCGGCCCGTTGCGCGGCGGAGGACAAGACGTTGCCGCCCGAGGCCCGGGTGGCGGCAACCGCCCGGTCAGACGCGTGGTACCGCAAAGGCGAAGCTGTCGAGCCGAACAAGGGCTACCTGTATTCCTCTTGGGCAACGGCCTATTACTGGCGGGGGCAATACGACCAGGCTTGGGCGATGGTCGTCAAGGCGCGCGCGGCCGGCGGCTCGCCGGGGCCAAAGTTCATGGACATGCTGCGCGCAAAAATGCCCGAGCCCCGGTCGTAGCCCTTGGGCTGCGTCAATCACCCCGGTCCAAGCCCGGCATTTGCGATATTCTGCTGACCATCATGATGAAAGCTCTGTGGTTGGCGTTGGGCTGCGTGATGTTGGCATTGGGCGTCATCGGCGCATTTCTGCCGGTCATGCCGACGACGATTTTCCTGATTCTTGCCGTGGCCTGCTTTTCGCGGTCGTCTCCGCGCTTGGAAAAGTGGCTGCTGGACAGTCCTACCTATGGACCGGCGTTGCGCACCTGGCGCGAACAGGGCGCGGTGTCGCGCAAGGGCAAGACCTATGCCTGCCTGGGCATGGCCGTCGGCTACGTGGTGTTCTGGTGGAGCGCCCATCCATCCTGGCCACTGGCCGTGGGCGTCGGCCTGTTTTTCATCGCCAGCGCGGCGTATGTGTTGAGCCGTCCGGCGCCCAAATCCTGATCCCTATTTAGCGCATATTCAGGCGATTGAGACGCGGCTGAAAGACAGGCGCAAGGCGTAACGCGCCGAAACCGTTGCGTCGGAATTCCAGTGCCGGAATCCGCGGCTTCTCTGATGTAATGGGCCGCAGCAAGGCTGTTCAAGTTGCCGCGCGTCGTTCCTGTCGCGCCATCAGCCGGCAAGGATCATTCATGGTGAACAAGCGTCGGGAACTTCTATTTGCCGCAATGTCCAGTGCGGCTTTCGGGTGGGCGAACCCTTCGTCCGCCCTGGCGGCAGGTCAATCCACTGCCCAGGAAACCCTGGATCTTTGGCCGGGCAATCGGCCCCCTGAAGGTCGGGGGCCCGATGGGCCGGAAAAGGTCAGCGCCAAGGGCTCGGTCACGCAGGTGTCCCGGCCGCGCCTGATCGTCTATCGGCCGCCGCAACCCAATGGCAGCGCCGCTTTGGTAATCGCCGGGGGCGGGTATGCACACATCGAACGCGGCTCGGAAAGCACGCCGACCTGCCTGTGGCTGCAGGCCCAGGGCGTGACCGCGTTTGAACTGGTCTACCGGTTGCCGGGCGAGCATTGGCCGGCTGAAGCGCCGCTGCAGGATGGACAACGCGCCATGCGCCTGATCCGTTCGGTGGCGGGGCGATACGGCTTGGATACCGGGCGCGTTGGGGTGATCGGGTTTTCGGCGGGCGGACACTTGGCCGGGTTCACGGCAGCCACGGCAGCCGTGGCACGATTCGCCCCGGTGGACGCGGCGGACAGCCTGTCATCCCGGCCCGACTTTGCGGCGCTGATCTACCCGGTGCTGACCTTCATGCCGCCGTTCGACCATACGCACGCGCGCCGGGAAATCGTAGGCGAACACCCGACGGCAGCACAGAGCGCGGCGTTTTCAGTGGACCATTTGGTGACGGCGCAAATGCCGCCCGTCTTCCTGGCGCAGGCACAGGACGATCCAATCTCGCCCGTGGACAACAGCCTGCTGATGTTCAATGCGCTGCGCGCGGCGGGCGTGCCGACCGAGATGCATATTTTTCCCCAAGGCAAGCATGGCTGGGGCTTGGGCAAGCCCGGCACGCGCGTGCATGCGTGGCCGGGCCTGTTTACCGAATGGGCTGCATTCAACGGATTTTTCGGGCCGCTCAGTGCGAATGCCGGGGATCGCCCCGCGTCTCGATGACCTTCAGGTAAAGCGTCGCCGGTTCCAGGCAGCCTCCCGTCGACAATTGGCCGACCAATTGCCGATACAGCGCTTGCCACGGGGTTTGTGAAGGCGTCGCCTGGTAGCCGGGTTCCTGTTTCCGTCTGGCCATTTCCGCATCGTCCACCAAGGCGGTCACGCTGCGCTGATTCAGGTCGACGCGGATCTTGTCGCCGGTGCGCAGCAGCGCCAGGCCGCCGCCGACCGCGGCTTCGGGTGACATGTTCAGGATGGAGGGGCTGGCCGAAGTGCCGCTTTGCCGGCCGTCGCCCAGGCAGGGCAGGGAGTCGATGCCGCGTTTGATCAGGTGCGAGGGCGGCGCCATGTTGACGACCTCGGCGCTGCCCGGGTAACCCACGGTGCCTGCGCCGCGGATGACCAGGATGCAGTGCTCGTCGATGTTCAACGCGGGGTCTTCGATGCGGGCATGGTAGTCCTCGGGGCCTTCGAACACGATGGCGCGGGCTTCGAAAGCGTTTTCCGATCCCGGCTCCGACAGGTAGGCGCGGCGGAACGCTTCGCCCACGACAGACATCTTGATGATGGCGCTGTCGAAGAAATTTCCGGACAGCACGATGAAGCCCGCGCGGTGTTTCAGGGGCGCGGCGCAACTGCGGATGACGTCGGCGTCGTGGGTCTTGGCGGCGGCGGCGATGTCGCCGATGGTCTTGCCGGACACCGTGGGGCAGTCGGCGTGCAGGCGCCCTGCGACCAGCAATTCATGCATGACGGCGGGCACGCCGCCCGCACGGTGAAAGCCTTCGCCGAGATATTCGCCAGCTGGTACGCAGTTGACCAGCAAGGGCACGTCTTCGCCGAAACGTTGCCAGTCGTCCAGGCTCAGGTCGATGCCGGCATGACGGGCCATCGCGATGAGGTGGGGCGGGCAGTTGGTGGAGGCGCCCAGTGCGGACGCCACGACGATGGCGTTTTCGAACGCTTGCCGGGTCAGAATGTGGGAAGGGCGCAGGTCTTCACGCACCATGTCGCAGATGCGCATGCCGGTGGCGTAGGCCATCTGGGCGCGTTCTCGGTACGGTGCGGGGATGCTGGCGCAGGTGGGCAGCGACATGCCCAGCGCTTCGGCCAGTGAATTCATCGACAGGGCCGTGCCCATGGTGTTGCAGTGGCCGACAGAAGGCGAGGACGCGGTGGCCAGCGTCATGAAGCCTTCGTAGTCCAGCTTGCCGGCCGCCATCAGGTTGCGCGCGTGCCAGATGACGGTGCCGGAACCCACGCGCTGGCCGTCGTGCCAGCCGTCCAGCATGGGGCCGCCCGACAAGACGATGGCGGGCAGGTCGACGGTGGCGGCCGCCATCAGGCAGGCGGGCGTGGTCTTGTCGCATCCGGTCGTCAGCACCACCCCGTCCAAGGGGTAGCCATGCAGGATCTCGACCAAGCCCAGATAAGCCAGGTTGCGGTCCAGCGCGGCCGTGGGCCGCCGGCCTTGTTCGGCCAGCGGATGCACGGGGAATTCCATCGGTATGCCGCCCGCGTCCCGGATGCCCGCCTTGATGCGCTCGGCAAGCGCCAGGTGATGGCGGTTGCAGGGCGCCAGGTCGCTGCCTGTCTGGGCGATGCCGATGATCGGCCGTCCGGATTGCAGCTCTTGCCGCGTCAGGCCGTAATTGAGATAGCGCTCGACGTAGATCGCCGTCATATCGGCGTGCGCGGGGTCGTCGAACCATTTCTGGCTACGCAACTTGCGGGGTGTCTGAGACATGGGGGTTCGCTTCGCTTCGGTTGGACGGCGCTAGTTGCGCGCCTTCTGGATCTCGTCATTGAGCTGCTTGATGAGCTCGGGGCCGAGTTCCTGCGTGTACTTGTCCACGACGGGCTGCACCTTCTGCCGCATGCGGGCCACTTCCTCGGGGCTGATCGTATTGATCTTCATGCCGGCGTCTTCAAGCGTCTTCATGGCCTTGGCGGAGTCGGCGCGGCTGTCCTTGCGTTCGAAGTCGCGCGATGCGGCGGCGGCCTGGCGGATCAGCTTCTGCTCGTCGGGCGACAAAGTGTCCCACCACTTCTTGGAGGCCAGCACCACCCAGGGCGTGTAGACGTGGCGCGAGATCGTCAGATAGGGCTGCACTTCGTAGAACTTGCTGCTCTGGATGGTGGTGATCGGGTTTTCCTGCCCGTCGACCGTACGGGTTTCCAGTGCGGTGAACAGTTCGGAAAACGGCATGGGGACGGCGTTTGCGCCCAGCGTGTTGAAGACGCCAAGCGCAATCTGGTTCTGCATGACGCGCAGCTTGATGCCTTGCATGTCTTCGGCGCGGCTGATGGGGCGCTTGGAATTCGTCATGTTGCGAAAGCCGTTCTCCCAATAGACCAGGCCGACCAGGCCGCGGGCTTCCAGCTTTTTCAGCAAGTCCTGGCCCAACTGCCCGTCCAGCACCGCATCGGCTTCCTTTTCGCTGTTGAACAGGAAGGGCAGGTCGAATACGCCGAATTCCTTGACCATGCCGGCCAGCGGGGCGGTGGAGCCCACCATCATTTCCTGGGCGCCGCCGGCCAGCGCGCCTTGCATCTGTTCGTCCGACCCCAGGTTGGCCGAGCCGAAGGTCTTCATCTTGAGCTTTCCGCCGCTGACTTTCTCCAGTTCCTGCGCCAGGAAGCGCGCGGCGCGGCCCTGGACGCTTTCTTCGTTCAGGCCATAGCCGAAGCGGATCAGGCGGGGCTTGACGTCCGCCGCGGCGGCCACGCCCGCAACCGCGCAGGACAGCGCGGTCGCCAGCACAAGTAGACGGGTTTTGAATCGGGTGATCATGGTGCTCCTCCTTGGGGTTTCTCTATGCCGTTAGTGCATCCAACGTGCGGGTACGGTGATCAGTTCAGGGAAGATCACCAGCAGGACCAGCAAGACCGTGTAGGCCACCACGTAGCGCCACACGCCCCTGCAGATGGTTTCCATATTGATGCGGGCCACGCCGCAGACCACGTTGAGCACCGTGCCCACCGGGGGGGTCAACAGCCCCACGCTGCCCACCATGACGAACATGACGCCGAAATAGACGGGGTCGATGCCCGCTTTGACGACGACGGGCATCAGCACCGGGCCCAGGATCAGGATGGTGGGTGTCAGGTCCATGACCGTGCCCACCAGCGTCAACAGGATCAGCAAGGCGAACATCAGGAGCTTGGGCTGGTCCATCACCGGTTCCAGCAGGGCGATCAGATCCTGCGGCATGTCGGCCAGCGTGATCATGTAGGACGAGACCATGGCGGCTGCCACCAGGAACATGACGACGGCCGTGGTGCGCGCGGCGTTGACGAACAGCCGGCCCAGGTCGCGCACGCCGATCTCGCGGTAGACGAACAGGCTGACCAGCAGCGCATAGACCGCTGCCACCACAGCGGCTTCCGTGGGCGTGAAGATGCCGCCACGCAAGCCGCCGATGATGATCACGGGCAGCATCAGGGCCCATAGCGATTCGCGAAATGCCTTCACGCGGCTGCGCCACGGCACGCGCGGCGACGGTTTGATGCTGCCATGCTTGCGCGCCACCCAGGCCCAGACGGCGATCAGCGTCAGGCCCATCATCAGGCCGGGGGCGATGCCCGCGAAGAACAGCTTGGTGATCGACACGTTGGTCGCCACGCCGAAAATAATGAACGAGATCGAAGGCGGGATGATGGGCGCGATGATGCCGCCGGCGGCGATCAGCCCCGAGGCCTGGCCGGCGTCATAGCCCTTTTCGCGCAGCATGGGGATCAGCAGCGACCCGAGTGCGGCGGCGTCGGCGACGGCCGAGCCCGACAGCGACGCCAGCAGCACACTGGCGAAGATGGCGACATAGCCCAGGCCGCCCTGGATATGGCCGACGAATGCGTTGGCCAGGCTGACGATGCGGCGCGAAATGCCGCCCGCGTTCATCAATTCGCCAGCAAGCATGAAGAGCGGCACCGCCATCAGGGTGAAGCTGTTGGCGCCTGACAGCATGTTCTGCGCCAGGATCTGGGTGTCGAAGAAGTCCAGCTGGAACATCATGGCCAGCGCGCTGAGCAGCAAGGCGAACGCGATCGGCATGCCCAGGGCGATCAGCCCCAGCAGCACAAGCAGGAAGACGGTCAGGATCATTGCGGGTGTCCGGGCGGGATGGGGGGAAGGGGCGGCGCCGTGTCAGGCCAGCGCAGGCTTGGCGTCAGACCAACGGGTCTTCAGGGCTGGATTCCGCCGGCAAGGGGCCCCCGGCCAGCACCCGGACCAGGTCGATCACCGTCAGGATGCCCATGATCGCCGCCGCGTACAGCGCCGCCGAGTTGAATACCGCCAGGCGCATGCCCGTGACGGGCAGCACGGTGTCCATGCCGATGACGGTCTGCACCCAGCTGCCTTCGGCCATCAGCCAAAGCACCCACAGGACCAGCAGTTGGCAGAACACGTGGGACACGCGGCGCGCGGCCGGCCCGAAGCGTTCCACCAGCATGGTCACACCGATGTGCTGGTGCTCGCGCAGCGCGATCACCGAGCCCAGGAAGATCATCCAGACGAACGCCAGCCGGGAGACTTCGTCGGAGGCGTTGATGCCGGAATTGAACAGGTAGCGCAGGGCCACATTGCCGAACAGCAGCACGACCATGACGACCAGACAGGCCACCATCAGCCAGGTCTGCAAGGCGAAACACCAGTCGGCGGCGCGCGCCAAAGGCGTGCCGCCCGGCCGGCCCGAAGGGCTAGCTTGCATTGTTGTCTCCTATCCGTTTCCCGGAATTTTCTGAATTATGCTCTCGATGATGTTAGCGCTAACATTTTCGGTTTGGCAACCCCCCGTTTTTTGCGTCAGACTACGCGCTTCCGACTCCGCCGCGAGGGCCAATGTCCGTCCGTAAACCCCGAAGCACCCGTGCCGGGCGCGTCACCATGCAGGATGTCGCCCGCCGCGTGGGCGTCAGCGCCATTACCGTGTCGCGCGCGTTGCGCACGCCGGACAAGGTGGCGGAGGCGCTGCGCCAGCGCATCGCCCGGGTGTGCCACGAACTGGGCTACGTGCCGAATCACGCCGCCAGCGCGCTCGCCTCGGCGCGCTCGCAAACCGTCGTGGTGCTGATCCCGTCGCTGAGCAATGTGGTGTTCGTGGACATCATCACGGGGATCAAGGACGTGCTGGACCGCCACGGCTATCACATGCTGATCGGTGTGACGGGATACTCGCCCGACGAAGAGGAGGCGCTGCTGCGGAAGTACCTGCAGCATTCGCCGGACGGCCTGATTCTGACCGGCATCGACCACAATCCGGGCGTATGGGACTTGCTGCGCGCGCAGCAGATACCGACAGTGCACACGATTGAAACCCTGCCGGCTGGCGAAGATATGAGCGTGGGTTTTTCGCAATTCGACTCCGGGTACGCGGCGGTTCGCCACCTGCTCGAGCGCGGCCACCGCCGCATCGGCATCGTCGGCGCGCAACTGGATCCGCGGTCGCTGCGCCGTTGCGAAGGCGCGAGGCAGGCGTTGCGGGATGCGGGCTGCCATGATCCGGCGCTTGAAATCATGACACCCGAAAAATCGTCCATCAGCCTGGGGGCGTCGCTGCTGCAAGACCTGCACGACCGCCATCCCGATTGCGATGCGGTCTTTTTTTGCAATGACGACCTGGCGCAGGGCGCGGTGTTCCAGTGCGGGCGCCTGGGCGTGAGCGTTCCGGGCCAGATGGCTATCATCGGTTTCCACGATCTGGCGGGTACGGCCTGGACGACGCCGCCCCTGTCGACGATCGCCACGCCGCGCTACGAGATCGGCGCGGCGGCCGCAGGTTTGCTGATGCGGCATTTGGCGGGCGATGAGGTCGCCGAGCGCCATGTGGACCTGGGCTTTACGCTGGTGCAGCGCGAAACCAGCTAAGCCCCGTGTTCACGTCGCGCGGCGCATGGCCAGGAAGACGCCGGCGGCCATGATGAGCGCCATGCCCGCCAAGGCCAGGCTGTCTGGCGGGCGCTGGAACCAGAAGGTGCTGAACAGCACCGCCAGCAGCAATTGGAAGTAGTTCAGCGGGGCCAGCGTGGCGGCCGACACGCGTTGGAACGCGGCAATCAGCAGGATCTGCGCCAACCCGCTGCATGCACCCAGGGCGATGATCAGCACCGCATCGGTCAGGTCCGGCCACGGGTCGGGCAGGAAGAATGGGGCGGGTAATGCCGTGACGACCAGGCAGATAATTGCGGTGTACGCGTATTGCACCGGACCGGAGACCTTGCCCGACAGCTTGCGCGTCAGCACCTGGAAGATGGCATAGCTGACGGCGGACACCGCCATCAGCACGGTACCCAGCAGCGGCAAGTCCGAACCGGGCCGCACGATCAGCAACATGCCCGCGAACCCGGCCGCCACCGCTGCCCACTGCACGGGACGTACGCGTTCGCCAAGCAGCCAGGGCGACAGCGCCACCATGATCAATGGCGACGTGAAGTAGATGGCCGTGGCTTCGGACAGCGGCATCCAGATCAGCGCAGTCATGAAGCACGAGGCCACGGTCGCCAGCATCACGCCGCGCAGCACCAGCAAGGGCTTTTCCGGCGCATCGCGCAGGCGCATGCCGCGGCCGTGCCGGAAAAGCATCGCCATCGCCAGGAAGATCACCGCCAGATACCGCATCACATTCAGGAAGGGCGCGGGGTAGCGCTCCAGCATGTGCTTGGATCCGGCGTCGAAGGTGGCGAACGCAACCAGCGCCGCGAAGAACAGCAGGATGCCGGCGTTGCGGGCGGAGGCAGAGGCGGGCAGGACGGCGGTGGGGATGGAGGACATGTCAGGGGGCGGAGTGTCCCATGCCTTGAAGGAAGGCGTCCAACGCCGGGCCGATCGCCTGCACCATGTAGCCGCCTTCCTGCACGACGACGGTGGGCACGCCCAGGCTGGCGACGCGCGCGCCGATGTCGCGGTAGGCGTCGATGTCGAGCTTCAGCACGCTGATGGGGTCGTCTTTATACGTGTCGAAGCCCAAGGCCAGCACCAGTGCTTCGGGCGCGTAGCCGCGCAACGCCGTCAATGCCGTATCCAGCGCGGCCAGGAAGGGATCGTTGCCTGAACCGTGCGGCAGCGGCAGGTTCAAGTTGTAGCCTTCTCCCTGGCCTTGCCCGCGCTCTTGCGCATAGCCCGTGTAGAACGGGTAGTAGGCGCTGGGGTCCGCATGCAACGATACGGTCATCACATCCGACCGGTGATAGAAGATGTTCTGGGTGCCGTCGCCGTGGTGCGCGTCTACGTCCAGCACGGCCACTTTGGACCAGGTCTGCAACAGCCGGCTGGCCGCGGCGGCGCTGCTGTTCAGGTAGCAGAAGCCGCCGGCGCGGTCGCGGTGCGCATGATGGCCGGACGGGCGGCACAGGGCATAGGCCATGCCGCCGGTGCTGGCCACGTGATCGGCGGCGGCGACCGCGCTGTGGGTGGATCGCAGCGCCGACCGCCAGGTCTGGGGGCCTATGGGGCAGGACAGGTCGCTCAGGTAGTAGCCCGTCTGCGCCACAATGGATGGCGACGGGCAGGGGCCGCGGCCCGCCTGTTCGATGCGGCCGTTGTAGTACGGCGAAAGGTTGGGCAGGACTTCCGGGCCCGGGTCCACGCCGGGCGCCTTGAGCGACTGCCAGCGGGCATAGGCTGTTTCCAGGTAGTTCAGGTAGTCGGCGCTGTGGATGCTTTCCAACGGCTTGCGGCCGTAGTCGGCAGGTGCTTCGACCTTGATTCCCCGGGACGCCAGCGCGCCTTGCAGGCTTTCAGCCCGCGACGGCAGGTCGGTGGGCGCGCTCAGGCGGCCCAGCCGCATGAACTGCTGCGGGGTGTGCAGCAATTGCTCTTCGGAAAAAAACGCCTTCATGATGGTCCTCGCTGACGCGTCAAGCCTGCTTGATTTCGATCTCGACGAAAACGAATTCGGTGTCACTGGGATTGATGACGTTGTGCTCGACGCCAACGGGGCGATAGTAGGCGATGCCGGTAGTGAGCTGGCTGGTAATCTGGCCGTCTGGCGTGTCCAGCAGCAGCGGGCCGGTGGTTTGCGGCACCACCACGTAGTTCATGCCGTGGCGGTGCCAGCCGGTTTCCCCGCCCGGCGGAAAGCGCCATTCGGTGACGGTGACCATGTCGTTGTCGATCTGCACGGTGGGGACGGCGGCGGGGCGTTGCACGGTGGTATCTCCTGGTGTTGTCATCGGTTCGGTGAATCAGGCCATTGTCGCCTGGGTCGGGTCCCAGTGCTGGCCGGGCACCGCGGCGATCAATTGCCGCGTGTAGGCGTGTTGCGGATTGTCGAAGATCTGGGCGGGCGAACCGTACTCCACCACCTTGCCGCGGTGCATGACCAGCACCGAATTGCAGATCTGGGCCGCGACGCGCAGATCGTGGGTGATGAACACCAACGCGATCTTCAGGCGTTGCTGCAGATCGTGCAGCAGTTGCAGCACCTGGGCCTGCACGGACACGTCCAGCGCCGATACGGATTCATCGGCCACCAGCACCTTGGGTTCAAGGGCCAGCGCGCGGGCAATGCCGATGCGCTGCCGCTGGCCGCCCGAGAACTGGTTGGGATAGCGGTCGAACGCGGACGGGTCCAGGCCCACCAGCGACAGCAGTTCGCGCACGCGGGCTTCGGCTTGCGCCCGAGGCACGCCGTTGGCGACAGGCCCGTCGCTGATGATGCGCCCGACCGTATGGCGGGGGTTGAGCGATGCGAACGGATCCTGGAAGATCATCTGGATGTCGTGACGCATGGGCCTGAAGCGCGACTCCGACATCGTGGCAATGTCCTGCCCGTTGAAGATCAGCTGGCCGCCGTTGATGCCCACCAGCTTCAGCAGGCATTTGCCGATGGTGGATTTGCCCGATCCGGATTCGCCCACGATACCGAGCGTCTCGCCGCGGCGCACGGCAAAGCTCACGCCATCCACCGCGTGCACTTCGCGCTTGCCGCCCAGCCAGCCATGGCCGATCACGTAGGTCTTCTTCAGGTCCTTCACTTCCAGCACGGGTTTGTCGTCCGCGGTGGCGACGCGTTCTTCGCCGCGCCGGTGCGGCACGGCCGCGATCAGGCGCTGGGTATAGGGGTGGCGCGGGCGGTTCAGCACGTCGTCGGCGGGGCCCTGTTCCACCAGCACGCCTTTTTCCATGACGGCGACGCGGTGGGCGATTTCGGCCACCACGCCGAAGTCATGCGTGACGAACATCACGCCCATGCCTTTTTCCTTCTGGATGCGGGCGATCAGCGCCAGGATCTGCGCCTGGGTGGTGACGTCCAGCGCGGTCGTTGGCTCGTCGGCGATCAGCAGCGCCGGCTCCAGCGCCAACGCCATCGCGATCATCACGCGTTGCCGCTGGCCGCCGGACAGGCGGAACGGATAGACGTGATAAAGCGTGGCTGGATCTGGCAAGCCCACGAAGGCCAGCAGCTCCAGCGTGCGCTTCAAACGTTCGGCGCCCGGGTAGGCGTTGTGCACGCGCATGACTTCGCTGATCTGGTCGCCCACGGTCATCAGCGGGTTCAGGGCCGACAGGGGCTCCTGGAAGATCATTGCCATGTCTTTGCCGCGCATGGCCTGCAGGGTGGCTTCGTCTTGCTGCAGCAGGTCTTTGCCGCGGAACAGGATGCGGCCTTGCTGCGGCGTCAGGTAGTCGGGCAAGAGACCCATGATGGCGTTGGCGCTCATGGACTTGCCCGAACCGGACTCCCCGACGATGCACAGGATCTCGCCGGCTCGGATGTCGTAGGAGACGTCCTGGACGGCAAACGGGCGGTCGCCGCCGCGGGGCAGGGCGATGCTGAGGTTCTGGATGGACAACAGGGGCGTGGCTTCGGTCATGTCGGCCTCCTATTCGCCGCGCTTGCGCAGCTGCGGGTTGAGGGCGTCGTTCAAGCCTTCGCCGATCAGGTTGATGGCCAGCACGGTCAGCAGGATCGCCACGCCGGGCCAGACGCTCATCCACCAGGCTTCTCGGATCATCGTGCGCGCGGCGCCGATCATGAAGCCCCAGCTCATCAGGTTGCGGTCGCCCAGTCCCAGGAAGGACAGCGACGACTCCGTCAGGATGGCGGTCGCCACCATGAACGATGCCGACACGATGATGGGCGACATGGCGTTGGGCAGGATCTGCGTGCTGACGATGCGCGCGGGCGTCTGGCCGATGACGATGGCCGCCTGCACGAACTCGCGCTGCTTCAGCGTCATGAACTCCGACCGCACCAGGCGTGCGGCCGGGGGCCACGACACGATGGCGATCGCGCCCATGATGGAATAGACAGACGGGCTCAGGATGGCCACCAGCACCACCGCCATCGCCAGTTGCGGAATGGTCTGGAAGAATTCGGTGAAACGCATCAGCGCATCGTCGACGCGGCCGCCGCAATAGCCCGCGACCGACCCCACCAGAATCCCGAAGAGCAGGGCCACGGCCGTCGACAGCAGGCCAACCATCAGCGACACCCGGGCGCCCCAGACCAGGCCGGCCGTGATGTCGCGGCCCAGCATGTCGGTGCCGAAGGGATAGTCGGCGTTGGTGAAGGGGGGGATCAGCGGGTCCGCCACCATCATCCAGGGGGATTCCTCGTACAGCAGGGGGGCGGCCAGCGCCACGACGACCACGATCAGCATGATGATCAGGCCGGCCACCGCGCCGTAGTTGCGCATGTACCGTTGGGCGAATGACTTCATGCGGCGGCTCCTTGCTGCGCACCGGCGCCGATGCGGGGGTCGATCAGGCGGTACAGCACGTCGGTCAGCAGGTTGAACACCACCACCATGATGGAAGTGACGAGAAAAATGCCCAGCAGCAACTGGTAGTCGCGTTGCAGCAGGGCATCGAACATCAGGCGGCCGATGCCGGGCCAGGCGAACACGGTTTCGGTCAGCACCGCGCCACCGGCCATCTGGCCCAGCTGGATGCCGGCGAAGGTGATGACGGGCAGCAGCGCGTTGCGCAGCACATGGGTGCGGATCACGCGGCTGGGGCTGACACCCTTGGCGCGCGCCGTCTTCACGAAATCCATCCCGATGACTTCCAGCATCGATGCGCGCGTCAGGCGCACATACACGGCCATGAAGAAGCAGCCCAGGGTGATCGTGGGCAGGACCAGGTGCTGAGCGATGTCCGCCGCGCGCGCCAGGCCGGTCAGCCCGGAACCCACGGTTTCCATGCCGAAGGCGGGCAACCAGCCCAGCACGACCGAAAACAGCAGGATGCCCATCAGCGACAGCCAGAACAGCGGCGTGGCGTACAGCAACAGCGCGCCCGTCATGACCGAGCTGTCGATCCAGCGGCGCTTGTTGCGATAGCGGGCCTTGGCGGCGACCACGCCCAGGAACACGCCCAGCACAATGGAGAATACGAAGGCGCAGGACATCAGCAGGAAAGTCGCCGGCAGGCGCTCCACGATCAGGTCCAGCACGGGCACGTGGTTGCGGTAGGAAAAGCCCAGGTCCAGCTGGACCACGCCCTTCAGGTACAGCATCAGCTGCGTCAGGATCGGCTTGTCCAAACCGAAGGCCACGCGCAACTGGTCCACATAGGCGGCGTCGCCCGCGCCGGCCTGGCCGGCCAGCACGGCGGCAGGATCGCCGGGCGCCAGGCGGATCAGGAAGAAATTGATGATCACCACGCCCAGCACGACCACCAGGGCCTTGCCGATGCGGGAAACAAGGAAAGACAGGAATTTCATGCTCTGGGTCCTCTCTGGACGGGCGCGGGCTGCCTGTGCAACGCCCTTCGCGCGGCCGGGCTCTGCCGCCGCGGGGGTTCCGCGGCGGCGTCTTGCTGCGCTTACTTCTCGATGTACACGTCGTCGAACGACTCGTTAAGCCCGATGGCGGTCTTGACCAGGTTCTTCACATTGGCGCGATACAGGGTGGGGAATTCCATGTCCACCAGGAAGCCGTTGGCCACATCGTTGACCAGCGTCGTCTGCAGCTTGGTGTAGAGCTCCTGGCGCTTGGCCGGATCGACTTCAGAGGCCGCGGCCTCCCACTGCTTGTCGGTCTCGGGGTTGCTGTAGCCCTGCACGTTGGCGAACGGCGAACCCTTGACGATGTTCGACGTGATGTACAGGCGCTGCACGCCCAGCGCGGGGTCGCCGTACTGGTAGGTGAAGGTCGTCGTCATGTCGAAATCCCAGTTGCCCGTGCGACTCGCCCAGCCGCCTGCGTCCGTCGATTCCAGATTGACCTTGAAGCCCAATTGCTCCAGCGCCTGCTTGGTGTATTCGCCCAGCCGGTCCCACGTGGATCCGTACGGGAAGCTCAGCTGGCGGATCGTGTAGTCCTCCGGCTTGATGCCCGATTCCTTGATCAGCGCGCGCGCCTTCTTCATGTCGAACGGCATGGGTGGCATGTTCTTGTCATAGAACATCTCGGTCGTCACGAAGGGGCTCGTCGACACCTTGCCCAGGCCGAAGAAGATGTTGTTGACGACCATGTTGCGGTTCATTGCCGCCATGACCGCCTGGCGAACCTTCAGATTGTCGAACGGCGGCTTGCGCATGTTGAAGATCAGGTAGGCCTGCGGCGAGAACATCTCCCAGCCGGCCGTGGTGTATTCCACCTTGGGCAAGGCGCGCAAGCGCTTGATGTCGACGTTGTCCACGTCGCCGCCACGCAGTACGTCCACGCTGCCGCGCTCGAACGCCACCGCGCGCGAGGCCGCATCGGGAATCACGTTGAACACCAGTTCGTCCAGGTACGGCATGCCCGGCTTCCAGTAGTCGGGGTTGCGCGTCAGTTTGATGTATTCGCCGCGCTTCCATTCCTTGAACATGAAGGGGCCCGTGCCCACCGGCTTCTGGTTCGCCGGATTGGTCATGTAGTCGGTGCCGGCGTAGAGGTGCTTCGGCATCATCGGCGCAAAGCCGGGTTCGAACATCAGCATGAACGCCGGGAAGGGCGTCTTCAGTTTGACGACGACAGTCTTCGCGTCGGGCGCCTGAACCGACTCGACGAACTTGTTCAGGATGACGCGGGCGCGCGCATGCGTCTTGGGCAGCATGTCCGCCAGCGAGAACACGACGTCTTCAGACGTGAACGGCTTGCCGTCATGCCACTTGACGTTGTCTTGCAGATGGAAGGTGTAGGTCAGGCCGTCGGCCGCGGCTTCCCAGGATTTGGCCAAGCCCGGCTGCGGCTTCAAGTCGGTGGAGTAGGTCAGCAGGCTTTCGTAGATCTTGCCCGCGACGAATTGCGTGGGGCCCTGCTGGTTGATGGCCGTGACGATCACGGGCGGCTCCGGCTGAACGATCATGTTCAAGGTACCGCCCTTGGTCTGGGCCAGGGCTTGCGTGGCGGGCAGCGCGGCCGCAAGGACCAATGCGCCGATGCTGAGGGAGAACCATTTCTTCGATTTCACTGCGAGCCTCCGGGCTGGAAAGGGACTGACAGGTGACCGCCGTTGCGCGGCGGATGCCGGGCAAATAACAAGCAAACCTCGTGCCACCTGCATTTCTCAGGGGTACTACGGGTGAAGCCGCTACAACCGTGCTTCATACAGGTGCTGGGTAAGGCGGCCGCGCACCATTGCGGCGAAATCGGCGGTGCTAGCGCGCGGCGTTGGCGCGCGCCACCATGGCGTCAAGCAGGACGTTGCAGCCGGCTTCCAGATGCTCGGGCTGCGCGTCTTCAATCTCGTTGTGGCTGATGCCGTCCTTGCAGGGCACGAAGATCATGGCCGTGGGTGCCACCGCGGCCATGTAGACGGCGTCGTGTCCCGCGCCCGTCACGATGTTCATGGCGGGCAGGCTGCGACGGGCAGCGCCCTGGCGCACCTTGTCCACCAGATCGGGATCAAAGGGCGTGGGGCGGAAGTACTGCACGTCTTTCAGGTCGACCTGCACGCCGTGCGCCACGGCGATGTCGTCGCAGACGCGGCGCCATTCCTGATCCATGCGCGTCAGCGTCGCTTCATCTTCGTGGCGCAAGTCTGCCGTGAACCGGACCTGGCCGGGGATGACGTTGCGCGAGCCCGGATACGCGTGGATTTCGCCGACCGTGCCGCGCCCCCGCGGCTGGTGCGCGTTCGCGATGTTGATCACGGCCTGCACCAGGAAGCTGGCGGCGAACAGGGCGTCGCGCCGGATCGCCATCGGGGTGGGTCCCGCATGCATTTCCATGCCCGTCACCGTGATGTCGTACCAGCGCAGGCCCAATGAGCCCGTCACCACGCCGACGACTTTCTCTTCGTGCTCCAGGATCGGGCCCTGCTCGATATGCGCTTCGAAGTACGCGTCGACCGGCCGCCCGCCAACGGGATCGGCGCCCGCGTAGCCGATGGCCTGCAATTCATCGCGCACGGAAATTCCTTGCGCATCGCGGGCCGACAGCGCTGTTTCCAGCGGGAACTTGCCCGCGAATACGCCCGAACCCATCATGACGGGCACGAAGCGCGAGCCTTCCTCGTTGGTCCAGATGGCCAATTCCAGCGGCGCTTCGGTGTCGATGCCCGCATCGTTCAACGTGCGCATGACTTCAAGGCCGGCCAGCACGCCGTAACAGCCGTCGAACTTGCCGCCCGTGGGCTGCGTGTCGATGTGGCTGCCCGTCATGACGGGCGCAAGCTCGTTGTTGCGCCCAGCGCGGCGCGCGAAGATGTTGCCCACCTGGTCCACCCGCACGGTAAGGCCGGCGTCGCGCATCCATCCCGTCACCAGGTCGCGGCCCTGGCCATCCAGGGCGGTCAATGCCAGGCGGCAGTTGCCGCCCTTGGACGTAGCGCCGATCTGTGCCAGATCCATCAATGATTGCCATAGCCGATTGCCGTTGATGGAAAGGGAAGACGATGTCATGGATTGCCTCGAAGGTCGGTGAATGAATCGAAGTCTTCGCGCAGGCGCGCCAGGATGCCCAGCAGGTGCGTGTGCATGGCGTGGCGCGCGCGGATCGGATCCCGTGCCACGATGGCGTTGAGGATGCGCTGATGTTCGGTATGGGCCGCCGCCCAGGCCTGCGTGGTGACGAAGTAGTCCTGCATGCGGCTATACACCGGACTGGCCTGGCTCAGGTTCCATAGATGGGCCACTGCGGAAGCCAGCGCCGCATTGCCGCATGCCGCGGCGATGGCGCTGTGGAATTCGCGGTCGTGGCGGCCGGGGGAGTCGGTCAGGGACATGTCCGCATGCGCGTCGCGGATGGCGGCGATCTGGGCGGGCGTGGCCTGGTGGGCGGCTAGCGCGGCGCAATCCGGTTCGATCAGCATGCGGGCTTCAAGCAGGTCGAAGGGGCCGATGTCGTCGCGATCGGCGGTGCCGGAAGGGGACGGGCCGCCGGGCGACGGGAACCCGGCACCGTCGGGGGCGATGGTGACGAACACCCCCGACCCGACGCGCACTTCCACATAGCCCTCGATTTCCAGCGCGATCAAGGCTTCGCGGATCGACGCCCTGCTGACTTGCAATTGTTCCGCCAATTCGCGTTCGGACGGCAGGCGCGCGCCGCGGGGGAAATCGCCCGCCCGGATGCGGCCGGCGATCTGGTCGGCGATCATGCGGTACAGACGGGTGGCGGCGACGGCCTGGAACGAACTCATGACGGGTTTGGCGATCAAAATGGCCTGGTGGTCAGGCCACCAATATAGGCATGTCGATATTGAAATAGAAGGGAAATCTTGAAGATTCAGGGAAAACGATCAGAGGGAATACACGTCTTCCTATCAAGTGGTCAGGCCAGTTAGGGAGCTGCCTGGCGGCCGGCGCCGCTTTACAGTTTTTCAACAATTGGCGAACAAAACCCCCGGCCTTGCCGCGTCGCGCAAATTCATAATTCCCCCGCCCAATGTCGGGCGAGCAAGGTGGTCCACCGGACGGTGGCGGGGGAGATGCGGGTGGGGATGCGTGCAGTGCGGTCGGCCCGGATGGAGCGGTGGGGGATTGTGGCGGGGCTGCTGGTGTTCGCCTTGTTGTGGCTGCCGCTGCTTGACCGGGGAGCGCTGGCGCCGCCGACCGACAACATCGAGCAATTGACTTGGGTGCGCAGCCTGGAATGGGGCTACTACAAGCATCCGCCGTTGCCGACGTGGTTGCTGTGGCCATTGGTGCGCGTGCTGGGGTGGTCGGCGTGGGCGACGTATTTTGCGGGGGCGCTGTGCACCTTGGGGGCCTTTGCCTTGCTCTGGTGCCTGCTGCGCGAACTGCGCGGCCGCGCCTACGCGATGGTTGCCTTGCTGGCCGGCCTGTGCGTCACCTTCTACAACGGCCGGCTGTACTTCTATAACCACGAGATCGTGCTGATCCCATTGGCGGTGGGCTGCGCGATGGCTTGCTGGAAGGCCTACGCCACGCGCCGCATCGGCTGGTGGATCGTGTTGGGCATCTGCCTGGGACTGGGCGCTTTGGCCAAATACCAGATCGTGGTGGCGGGCGTGGCTGTACTGGTCTTCTGGCTAAGCCAACGGGGCTGGCGCGATCCGATGCAGGTGTTCGGCCTGCAGGTGGCCGGGTTGACGGCCTTAGCCGTGTTTTCGCCCCATCTGATCTGGTTGGCGGCAAACGATTTCGAATCCTTGGGCTATGCCATGACCTCGTCGCTGGCGGCCAGCCTGTCCTGGCCGGCCCGCGCGCAAGAGGTGGCGCGGTGGTGGGGCGATCAGATGCTCAACCGTGCCATGCCCGCTTGGGTGCTGCTGGGGGTGTTCTGGATGCGGGCGCGGCGCAGGCGATCCGCGCCGGCTAGCGTCGTCGCGCCCGCCGTGGCGCCGGTCGACGCGGGCCGTGCGCTGTTGCTCGCCTTCGGCTTCACGCCGCTCGTCTTCGTCAGTGTGATGACACTGGCCACTGGTTCCCACATCCAGCTGCATTGGGGAACGCCGTATCTGCTGTTTGCGGTGCCGGCCGTAATGGAACTGCTGCGGGGTCGCGTGGGGTGGCGGCGTGTCAGGCCGCGTGAAGCCTTGGTGGCTTTCATGCTGATCCAGTTGGCGTTGATGGCGCGGATGGAATTGACCTCGCCCTTGGGGGCGGGGCTGGCGCGGCGGCCGGCGGATTGGCGGTATTTCGATTCCCAGGCGCTGGCGGAGACCCTGCACAAACGGGCGACGCTTGCCTTGGGCGGACCGGTACGGGTGATATCGGGGCCGCCGGCCGAAGCCGGCGCGCTGGCGTTGCGCTTGCCCGAACAGCCGCTGGTGCTGATCGACGGGCAGGCGCGCCACAGCCCGTGGGTACCCGCCGGGCTGGCGGCTGCATGCGGCGCGCTGGAACTGAGCCTGAACACGCGCCCCGAGGGCTTTGATCCCGTTGGCGTCGATTTTCCCGGCCTGTACTGGCGGGTGTTGCCACCGGCGGCGGCCTGCGGCGCGTAGGGCCAGGGGGCTACTGCGGGTCGGCGTCCGGCTCTGGCGTTTGCGTGAAGGCGCGCACCAGGCGGGCAATGCCGTCCAGTTCGTCGTGCGCACCCACGACCCATTCCGGCTTTTCGAACGGGCTGTCAGACGGCGTCTTATCCAGGTTGGCTTTCAGGTCGTCCAGCAGTTCCAGCGCCATGTCGGTCGCCTGGGGGCTGCTGCGGGTGGAAAGGGCGATGGCAATCGCCAACGCCTGGCGCATGGCCAGCAAGCGGCCTTCCAGTTCAGTGCCCATGAGGTGTGTCCTTGTTCTGCATCGTGATTGACGCATTTTAAGGGCCAGACCGCCCGCGCAGGTGCCGGTGGCGCGGTTTGCGCAAGATCAAGGTGGGCAGGGCGACACAGGCGAATAATCCAGGGTATGCAAGCCGCCCTACGCCCACTCGTTTCAGAACCTCCGGCCACCGCCGCCGCCGAGCCCTTTTTCCCGCCCCAGTTGCTGGCAAGGCTGGACAAGAACGGGCCGCGATACACCTCTTACCCCACGGCTGATCGCTATCACGCCGGATTCGGCAAGCAGGATTACCGGCAGGCGCTGCAGCAGCGGCGCGCAACCAGCCCGGACGAGCCCCTGTCGTTGTACGTCCACATCCCATTCTGCGACTCGGTCTGTTACTACTGTGCCTGTAACAAGGTGGTGACGCGTCACCACGAACGCGCCGCCCGCTATCTGGACGCGCTGGCGCAAGACATCGCGTTGCACGTCCGGGAACTCGGTGCGGGTGTTCCGGTGTCGCAACTGCATTTTGGCGGCGGCACCCCGACCTTCCTGTCCGACGATGAACTGACCCGCCTGATGCAAGACCTGCGGGCGGGCTTCCGGTTTGAAGCGGACGCCGAGATTTCCATCGAAGTCGATCCACGCACGGCCACGCCCGCGCGTTTGGCCCATTTGCGCCAACTGGGCTTCAACCGGCTGAGTTTTGGGGTGCAGGACTTCGACCAACGGGTGCAGGTGGCGGTGCACCGCGTGCAGTCTTTCGAGGACGTGCGGGCGCTGATGCAAAGCGCCAGAACCCTGGGCTACGACTCGGTCAACGTGGACTTGATCTACGGGCTGCCCTTGCAGACCACCGAATCGTTCGCGCGCACAATCGCGCAAGTGGTGACGCTGCGGCCCGACCGCATCGCGCTGTACGCCTATGCGCATCTGCCGGAACGCTTCAAGCCGCAACGCCGCATCAATGAAGCCGATCTGCCCGACCGCGCCACCCGCGTCGGTCTGCTCAGCTCGGCCATCGACGGCTTTTTGCAGCAGGGCTACACGTACATCGGCATGGATCATTTCGCGTTGAACACGGACGCGCTGGCGATTGCCAAGCAGCGGGGCGAACTGCACCGGAATTTCCAGGGATACAGCACGCAGCCCGACCGCGATCTGGTGGCGCTGGGCGTATCGGCCATCGGCCGCATCGGCAACACCTACAGCCAAAACGCCAAAGTGCTTGACGAGTACTACGCCGCCATTGAATCCGGTGATTTCGCGGTCGAGCGGGGGCTGGCGCTCAATGCCGACGACCTGGTCCGGCGGGAGGTCATCATGGACATCATGTGCCAGGGCCGCGTGGATTTCGCGCGGATCGAAGCGCGCCATGGCTTGCGCTTTGGCGACTACTTCGGCCGCGAATTGCTGCAAATGGCCAATCTGGCGGAATTGGGCCTGGTGAATCTGCGTTCCACCGAGGTCCAGGTAACCGGTCTGGGCTGGTATTTCGTGCGCGCGGTCGCCATGGCTTTCGATGGCTATCTGCGCAGCGTCACCACCAGCGCCAGCTATTCCCGCATCATCTGACCAAGGCAGGGGGCCGCGCAGCTCCGGGGTCATTCGGCGAACTTCTCGCGCAGGTACAGCGCCAGCGACAGGTCGTCTGCCAGCCGCAGTTTGCGCATGGCGCGGCGCTTGTGCGTGCTGACCGTCTTTTTGCTGCGCATGAGCCGGACCGCGATCTGCGTCACCGAAAGCCCCTGGCGGATATGGCGCAGGATTTCGACTTCGGACGTGGTCAACAGCGCATGCGGGTGCGTGGGCTGAAGCGGGCGGACCTTGCCTTCGACCACTGTCAGGAAGGGATCCCTGCCGTTCAGCACGCCGCGGATCATGTCCGCCAGGAAAGCCATGCCCCACTGCTTGGCCAGGTAGCCATTGGCGCCCGCGCGGAATGCGGCGTATTGGGTTTCGTGAAGGTTGCCGGCTGAAAACGTGATGATCGCCAGGTTGGGGTGGTAGCGGCGCAGGCGCC
Organism: Achromobacter marplatensis; assembly: GCF_002209535.1. Classification (GTDB taxonomy): domain Bacteria; phylum Pseudomonadota; class Gammaproteobacteria; order Burkholderiales; family Burkholderiaceae_B; genus Achromobacter; species Achromobacter marplatensis. The sequence goes on from NZ_NJIG01000011.1 coordinate 40,697, forward strand.
GCAGGTAGTTGACGCCGTCCCAGGGCTCCTGGGGCAGGTAGAAATCGATCAGGGCGACGTCACAGGGCGCATGGCTCAGTTTTTCCAATAGGGCGCGCGCCGACGTTTCCCGATGCACGACCCGGAATCCCGGCCGGCTTTCCAGGTGGGCGGCCACGCCCAGCGTCACGACGGGGTGGTCATCCAGCACGGCGACCCGGATGGAGGGGGGAGGGCGCGACAGCAGCAGATGCCGGCGTGCACCCGGAGGGCGATCATCGGCGTCGCCGCCGCGCGCGGGGACTGAAAAGAATGACGCCACGCTTCCAGGCGTTGAAACAGGTTTCATCGATGCCCCATAGGCCGGTAAAAGGGAACGCTGGTGGTGGTTTCATCCGGTTGTGGGCGAAATCCTAAGCACGCGTCGCGGGTTGTCTGAAATTTGCGAAGGCAGATTACGTTTCCCTACGGTTGTTCGGATGGGAAACGCGCCAAAATCAGACTGTTGCACCCTTGGCCTGACAAAGAGCGTACGTATGCCCAAGAAGATTCTGGTTTTAGGTCGGGATGGCCAGTTGGGCTTTGAACTCAGGCGCAGCCTTGCGCCCCTGGGCAATGTGGCGGCGGTGGGCAGGAGCGAGTGCGACTTGACCTATCCCCTGCAGCTGGCGCGAGTGGTGCGCCGTGAAAAGCCTGACGTTATCGTCAATGCCGCCGCGCTGACCTCGGTCGAACGCGCCGAGGAGGACGTGGTGCGCGCCATGCGGATCAACGCCGAAGCGGCGGGCGAGCTTGCCGCGTTGGCCGCAAGCCGGGGCGCGCTTATCGTCCACTACTCCTCTGATTACGTGTTCGACGGCGAGAAGCAAGATCCCTACGTCGAGACCGACGTACCGGCGCCGCTGAATGCCTATGGCCGCAGCAAGCTGGCGGGTGAGCGTGCTGTCCAGGCCATGAACGCGGATCATCTGGTGTTCCGCACGTCGTGGATCTATGGCGTGTTCGGCAACAGCTTCCTGAGATCCATGCTGATGGCGCTGCGCCAGCCTGAGCCGTTGCGCGTCGTCAGCGATCAGCGCGGCGCGCCGACAGGCGCCGCGTTCATCGCCGACGTGACGGCGCTGGCGGTAGCGCGCTACCTGGGCGGGGTGGCGGGGTTCCCGTTCGGGCTGTACCACCTGGCGGCCGCGGGCCAGGCCACCTGGCACGAATACGCCTGCTACGTGGCCGAGCAAGCCCGGATGGCAGGGCTGCCCGTCACGCTGGTGCCGGCCGATATCCAGCCGGTCCCGTCCAGCCAGTACCCGTCCACGCCGCGCAGGCCCTTGAACTCTTGTCTGGATACCGGCCTGCTGGCGCAGCGATTCGGGATACACGCGCCGCCGTGGCAGGAGGGCGTCCGGCACGCGCTGGCAGCCATGGCAGGCAGCCGCAACCTGGCGTGACCGGGCGGTTTGTCTCGCTTACGCCACGGAAAGGACACAAATGGTGCTACAATCGGCAACGATAAACGCAATTGATCCGTTGATCCCGATTGCGCAACACTTGCTCCGCGCCGCCTCGGGCGCGTACCAACAGGCTTAGAACCATGTTTTTCCCGCTGGCACGAACTACGACCCGGAACTTTCGCCCTATGTCGCGTTAGTTTTTCGTGCGTCGGGTTTCACCGTGTCAGGTCAGCGGTAGGACTCAGCAAGACAACCACTAGAACGCGGCTCTCAGGCCGCGTTTTTCGTTTCCGATTTTCGAATTTTTAGTTCCCAGAACCCCAGGAAGCACTCCCGATGGTACAGATCACATTGCCCGATGGTTCGCAGCGCCAATATCCGGGGCCGGTAACGGTTGCCGAAGTGGCGCAATCGATCGGTACGGGCTTGGCCAAGGCCGCCTTGGGCGGCCGCGTGACGGTTGAAGGCGCGGAATCCAAGCTGGTCGATACCAGCTTCCGCATCGAAGGCGATGCGCGCCTGGCAATCGTGACCGCCAAGGACGCCGACGGCCTGGACTTGATCCGCCACTCCACGGCCCACTTGCTGGCCTATGCCGTCAAGTCCCTGTTCCCCGACGCCCAAGTCACCATCGGCCCCGTGATCGACAACGGCTTCTACTACGATTTCTCGTACAAGCGCCCGTTCACGCCTGAAGACCTGGCCGCCATCGAAAAGAAGATGGCCGAACTGGCCAAGAAGGACGAAGTCGTGACGCGCGAAGAATGGTCGCGCGACGACGCCGTCGAATTCTTCAAGGGCATCGGCGAAACGTACAAGGCCGAGATCATCGCTTCGATTCCTTCGAACGAGCCGCTCAGCCTGTACCGCGAAGGCGACTTCATCGACCTGTGCCGCGGCCCCCACGTGCCGTCCACGGGCAAGCTGAAAGTCTTCAAGCTGATGAAGGTGGCCGGCGCCTACTGGCGCGGCGACAGCAAGAACGAGATGCTCCAGCGCATCTACGGCACCGCCTGGGCGACCAAGGAAGACCAGGAAGCCTACCTGCATATGCTGGAAGAGGCCGAACGCCGCGACCACCGCAAGATCGGCCGCGAACTCGACCTGTTCCACTTCCAGGACGAAGCGCCTGGCCTGATCTTCTGGCACCCCAAGGGCTGGGCCCTGTGGCAGCAGGTCGAGCAATACATGCGCGCCGTCTACAACAACAACGGCTACCAGGAAGTCAAGGCACCGCAGATCCTGGACCTGTCGTTGTGGAAGAAGACGGGCCACTGGGACAACTATCGTGAAAACATGTTCACGACCGAGTCCGAAAACCGCGTTTACGGCCTGAAGCCGATGAACTGCCCGGGCCACGTGCAGATCTTCAATTCCGGCCTGCATTCCTACCGCGAACTGCCGCTGCGCTATGGCGAATTCGGCCAGTGCCACCGCAACGAACCCTCGGGCTCGCTGCACGGCATGATGCGCGTGCGCGGCTTCACGCAGGACGACGGTCACATTTTCTGTACCGAAGAACAGCTCCAGGACGAATGCGCCGACTTCACGGCCCTGCTGCAGAAGGTCTACCGCGACTTCGGCTTTACCGAAGTGCTGTATAAGGTTGCTACGCGCCCTGAAAAACGCATCGGCTCGGACGAGGTCTGGGATACGGCCGAACAGGCGCTGATGGAAAGCCTGCGCCGCACCGGCTGCGAATTCGAGATTTCGCCCGGAGAAGGTGCGTTTTACGGCCCGAAGGTGGAATACACCCTGAAGGACGCCATCGGTCGTCACTGGCAATGCGGTACGATCCAGGTCGACTTCTCCATGCCTGTGCGCCTGGGCGCCGAGTACGTAGACCAGAATGACCAGCGCCGTCCGCCGGTCATGCTGCACCGTGCCATCCTGGGTTCGCTCGAGCGTTTTATCGGCATGCTGATCGAAAACCATGCCGGCGCGATGCCTCCCTGGCTGGCTCCGGTGCAGGCTGTCGTATGCTGCATTTCCGAACCTTCGGCCGATTATGCGGCTGAAATCACACAAAGCCTGAAAAAACAAGGCTTTAGAGTAGAGTCCGATTTGCGTGGTGAAAAAATCACTCGTAAAATTCGGGAGCACAGCCTGCAAAAGGTGCCGTACATTCTTGTCGTCGGCGACAAGGAGAAGCAAAACGGCACCGTAGCCGTACGCGGTCTGGGCGGATTGGACCTTGGCGCAATCGCATACGACGAGTTCGTCGCGCGCTTGACCGAGGATGTGTCCACCCGTCGCGACGTCAATCAACCTGATAGCAGTGCTGCTTAACATTTCTAGGAGCTTTCAACATCGCCACTGAAAAAGCCAATCGCATCAACGGTGAAATCCGCGTCCCCGAGGTGCGCCTGATAGGTCTGGAAGGAGAACAGCTGGGCATCGTCAAGATTGCCGACGCGTTCCGTCTTTCCGAGCAAAGCGACGTGGATCTGGTGGAAATCGCGCCGAACGCCGAGCCGCCGGTCTGCCGTTTGATGGACTACGGTAAGTTCAAGTACCAAGAGCAAAAGCGCCAAGCCGAAGCTCGTTCCAAGCAGAAGGTCATTCAGGTCAAGGAAGTCAAATTCCGTCCGGCCACCGACGAGGGCGACTACCAGGTCAAGCTGCGCAACCTGCGCCGCTTCCTCGAAGAGGGCGACAAGGCCAAGGTGACGCTGCGTTTCCGGGGCCGCGAAATGGCTCACCAGGAACTCGGTATGCGGGTGCTTGAACGTGTGCGCGACGATCTGCTGGAACTTGCCCAGGTCGAAGCCATGCCGAAGCTCGAAGGCCGTCAGATGGTCATGGTGCTGGCGCCCAAGAAGAAGGCAGTGCCCGCTGCGGGCAAGCCTGAATCGGCCGCCTGAGTTCCAGCCGCAGCCTTCTCTAGAGGGCTAGGCCGCTCCGTTTCCGCCCCGCCGTCCGTCCTGTGACCGGCGGGTTCGCTTATTGGGCGGCTCTGCGCTACGATGTCATAAAGCCGCCTTCCCACTAGGGAAGGCGGCGTACGTTCGGGGTGTCGCGATGCATGTTTTGTTCGTTTTGGATCCCTTGCCGCTGCTAAAGGCGTACAAGGACAGTTCTGTCGCCATGATGCGTGCCCTGGTGGCGCGCGGCCATACGCTTAGCGTGGCCATGCAGGGCGACCTTTACATCGAGGCGGGCATCGTCAAAGCCGTCACCACGCCGATCGCGCTGGTGGCCGACGCCGACCTGCACGGCCATGACTGGTGGACGGAATCCGCCGCCCAGGATCTGCCGTTGGCGGACTTCGGGGCAGTCGTCATGCGCAAAGACCCGCCTTTCGACATGGAATACGTGTATTCCACGCACCTGCTCGAATATGCCGAGGCGCAAGGCGCCCGCGTGTTCAACAGCGGCGCGGCCATCCGTAACCATCCCGAAAAGCTGGCCATCACCGAGATCAGCGAGTTCACCGCGCCCACGCTGGTGACCCGCAATATGGCTCGTTTGAAGGCATTCCACGACACGCATCACGACGTGATCGTCAAGCCGCTGGACGGCATGGGCGGCACGGGCGTATTCCGCCTGCAGCCCAAGGATCCCAACCTGAACGCCATACTGGAAACGCTGACCGACAACGGCGCGCGCACCATCATGGCCCAGCGATACATCCCCGACATCGTCAAGGGCGACAAGCGCATCCTGCTGATCGGCGGCGAACCGGTGCCGTACTCGCTGGCCCGCATCCCGCTGGCCGGCGAAACGCGCGGCAACCTGGCTGCAGGCGGCCGTGGCGTGGCGCAGGAATTGTCCGCGCGCGACCGTGAAATCGCCGAAGCCGTGGCCCCCAAGCTTGCCGCCCGCGGCCTGCTGCTGGTCGGCCTGGACGTCATTGGCGACTACGTCACTGAAGTCAACGTCACCAGCCCCACCTGTTTCGTAGAGATTGCCGAACAGACCGGTTTCGATGTCGCAGGCATGTTCGTCCAGGCGCTTGAAAAAGCCGTGGCGACCACTGCCGTGGCGGCCTGATCTCTCTGGAATCCGTCATGACCACGGGTATTGTTATCGTCGTGCACGCGCCTTTGGGCGCGGCGATGCGCGAATGCGCCAGCCACGTCATGGGCAACCTTGACGGCATGCTGGCCATTCACGATATCCAGCCCGAAGACCGGCCGGATGATCTGGCGCCGGACGTCTTGAAAGACATCCTGGGGCAGGATCACGGCGCTGGCGTGCTGGTGCTGACGGACCTGATCGGCGCCACGCCGGCCAATATCTCCAAGCGGGCGGTGGCCGACGCCCAGGCCCAAGGCATTCAATGCTGCGTGCTGGCGGGCCTGAATACCCCCATGCTGCTGCGGGCGCTGACCTATCGCAACCTGCCATTGGCGGAAACCCGTGAGAAGGCCTTGGCCGGCGGGGTGCAGGGTGTCTTGCGTGTAGACTGACGGGCGGGAATTTGCCCTATTATGTCGGCTGATAATTCACGCCGAGAAGCAGTTGGCGGTTTGGCGTGTTGCTGTGATCAACACCGCGGCGTTCATCCGCGGTCATAATATTTCCTATGCCTACTACAGACATCGTCATCAGCAATAAATTGGGTTTGCATGCGCGGGCGGCCGCCAAGCTGACGCAACTTGCCAGTAAGTTCTCAAGCGAGATCTTCATATCGCGTGGCGCACAGCGTGTGAACGCCAAAAGCATCATGGGCGTCATGATGCTGGCGGCCGGGCTGGGCGTGACGGTCAAGCTGGAGGCTTCGGGCGGCGACGCCGAGCAAGCCCTTTCCGAAATCGAAACTCTGTTCGACAGCAAATTCGGTGAGCAGGAATAGAACCCCCTCTGAAACAGCCGGCCTGAGCGCTGCCCGGGCCGGCTCGTCCACGACCCTGGACCCCGCATACGACGGATCTGGCGCTGCCAGGCCCGTCGTTTGTCTTTATGGCAAGGGGGTTGCCAAGGGATACGCCATCGGGCGGGCCGTCGTCATGGGCGCCGCCGCGCTGGAAGTGGCGCACTACCGGATATCGCCGGAAGATGTGCCTACGGAAAGTGCCCGACTGACCGACGCCCTGGCCTCGGCGCAGCACGAACTTCGGCAACTGGCCGACACCTTGCCGGCCGATGCGCCGCGCGAGCTGGGCGCCATGTTGAACGTGCACAGCCTGCTGTTGGGCGATCCCTTGCTGGCCGAGCAGACGCTGGCCCTGATTGCCGAGCGCCACTACAACGCCGAATGGGCGCTGACCACGCAAGGCCAGATCCTGGGCCAGCAGTTCGACGCCATGGAAGACGAATACCTGCGCGAGCGCGGGGCGGACGTCCGCCAGGTGATTGAGCGCGTGCTGCACGTGCTGGCGGGCACCTCCGCCATCTTGCCCGACATGTCCCACATGGGCGGCGATGATGCGCTGGTGGTCGTGGCGCACGATATTTCGCCCGCAGACATGCTGCGCTTGCGCGGCGGCCGCTTCGCGGCTTTCGTGACCGATCTGGGCGGGCCGACCTCGCATACGGCCATCGTGGCGCGCAGTATGGGCGTGCCGGCGGTCGTTGCCATGGGCAATGTGCGCGAGCTGGTCCGTGACGGCGACATGCTGATCATCGATGGCGCCGCGGGCGCCGTGGTCGTCAACCCGTCGGACCGCATCCTTCAAGAGTACCGCCGCCGCCAGGCCGTGTACGCCGACGAGCGGGCCGAGCTTGGCCTCTTGCGCGACGAACCCTCGGTCACGCTGGACGGCATCGACGTCGTCCTGCACGCGAACATCGAACTGCCCGAAGAGGCCGCACTGGCGCTCGCCTCCGGCGCGGACGGCATCGGCCTGTTCCGCAGCGAATTTCTGTTCATGGGGCGTCCGGACCTGCCCGGCGAAGAAGAGCAGTACGAAGCCTATTCATCGGTCGTGAAAGTCATGGCTGGCCGGCCCGTCACCATCCGCACGCTGGATATCGGGTCGGACAAGACGCTGGATGGCGAGGCCACGGTCGCCACCAATCCCGCGTTGGGCCAGCGGGCGATCCGTTATTGCCTGGCGCGTCCGGAAATGTTCGCGACGCAGTTGCGCGCCATTCTGCGGGCCTCAGCCCACGGGCCGGTGCGCCTGCTGATCCCGATGATCGCCCACATGCACGAAGTGGTGGCGACCAAGGCGGCGATCGAATCCGCGCGGCGCGAGCTGGATGCGCGCGGCCAGGCGTATGCGCCGCATATGGAAGTGGGCGCCATGGTCGAAGTGCCCGCCATCGCAATCGCGATCGAGCCCTTCGTCCAGGCGCTGGATTTTCTGTCGATCGGCACGAACGACCTGATCCAATACACCCTGGCGATCGATCGCGGCGACCACGATGTGGCCACGCTCTACGATCCGCTACATCCTGCCGTGCTGCGCCTGGTGGCCAACACCATCAATGCCGGCGAGCGTGCCGGCAAGCCTGTGGCGGTTTGCGGCGAAATGGCGGGCGATTCACGCATGACCCGGCTGTTGCTGGGCTTGGGCCTGACCGAGTTTTCGATGCACCCGCAGCAGCTGCTGGACGTCAAGCGCGAGGTGCGCCGGGCGCATTCCAATGCCTTGCGGATCAAAGTGGCCACCGCGCTGAACCGCGCCTTGCCCGTGGATCTGGACGCACTGGATCCCGCCTGAATCACGCTTCGGCAACGCAAAGTCAGTGAAATAAAAAAAGCCCGGAACCGCAAGGTCCGGGCTTTTTCTCATCCTTCAGGTGAATCAGCTGTGGTACGCCGATTCGCCGTGGCTCGTGACGTCCAGGCCTTCGCGTTCCTGGTCTTCCGGCACACGCAAACCGCACAGGGCGTTGGCGATCTTGTAGGCAATCCAAGCCACCACGCCGGACCAGACGATGGTCAGCAGCACGCCTTCCAGTTGGACCCACAGTTGGTGGGCGATCATGCCGGGCTCGGCCAGGCCGGGGCCGCCGAGGATTTGCGCGTTGAACACGCCGGTCAGCAGGGCGCCGACGATACCGCCCACCCCGTGCACCCCGAACACGTCCAGCGCGTCATCGGCACGCAAGAGGCGCTTCAGGCCATTCACACCCCAGACGCAGACGATACCCGCAATCACGCCGATGACCAGCGCGCCCACCGGGCCCACCAGGCCAGCGGCGGGGGTGATGCCCACCAGGCCGGCAATCGCACCCGAAGCGGCGCCCAGCATCGAGGGCTTGCCCTTGACAGCCCATTCCGTGAACAGCCAGGCCAGGACGGCGCCAGCGGTGGCGATCATCGTGTTGAAGAAGGCCAGGGTGGCGTTCTCGTTGGCGGCCAGGGCCGAACCCGCGTTGAAACCGAACCAGCCCACCCACAGCAGGGCAGCGCCCACGAAGGTCATCGGCAGGTTATGCGGCTGCATGGCTTCGCGGCCATAGCCCACGCGCTTGCCGACCACATAAGCACCCACCAGGCCGGCCACGCCAGCGTTGATGTGCACCACAGTGCCGCCGGCGAAGTCCAGCGCGCCCTTGGCGTTGAGCAGGCCCGGCGCCGTTTCGGAGGCGAACCACACCATGTGGGCGATCGGCACATAGGCGAACGTGAACCAGATCACCGTGAATACCAGCACCGCCGAGAAGCGGGCGCGTTCGGCGAAGCTGCCGACGATCAGCGCGCAGGTAATGCCGGCGAACGTGGCCTGGAACGATGCGAACAGCAGCTCGGTCAGGGTGTTCGACATGGCGTACTTGCCGTCAGCCGGCGTGAACATGCCAGAGAAGAAGGCGCGCGACAGGCCGCCGAAGAAGGCGTTGCCCTCGGTGAACGCGAGGGAATAGCCGTAGATGAACCAGAGAACCAGGCCCAGCACGAACGTGCACAGCACTTGCAGCAACACAGAGAGCACGTTCTTGCTGCGTACCAGGCCGCCATAGAACATCGCCAGACCGGGTACGGCCATCATCAATACAAGCAGGGTAGAGACGAGCAACCAGGAGATATCTGCTTTATCCATTTTCAGGCTCCAATGAGTCTTCTTTATTTATTTACAGCGCAGCTTCGCCAGCTTCACCCGTTCGGATACGGATCACCTGTTCCAGGGGGGCGGCGAAGATCTTGCCGTCGCCGATCTTTCCGGTACGGGCGGCTTGTTCGATCGCTTCGATGACCTGATCGACAAGGTGGTCGGGCACCGCGGCTTCAACCCGCAGCTTGGGCAAAAAGTCGACGGCGTATTCAGCGCCGCGATACAGCTCGGTGTGACCCTTCTGGCGTCCAAACCCTTTGACTTCGGTAACAGTCAGACCTTGGACGCCGATTCCGGATAGAGCCACCCGCACTTCGTCGAGCTTGAAGGGCTTGATGATGGCGATGATGAGTTTCATGGCATTTCCTCTCATGGTTGCACGTTGGCTTCGTCTATCAAGCAAGTTCCATGCCATGTTTGTTGAACCCGGGGAAGCGGGGTGGAGGCGCTCGAGTTGTGCTTGATTGCACCAATGCGGTGCGTCATGCACCACACATCAGCCTCAAGATGGTGCGTAATGCGGGGAATCAGGGCTTGCAACGAAATATGTTTCAAGCCCGACATTTGTAGCCAGTTGATGCTGCGATTGTTGCGGTTTGTCGTGAATTTCGGACCGGGCGGGCTTGTCGCACGTTGACGCGCTTCGGGCCGCACAGCGTTACAGGCCGTGGGTGTGGCTTGAATCAGGGGGCGATTCAGCCGCCTGCCAGCCAAGGGGCTGGCCGCCCGAAAATGGGGATGCGCTTGATACCGGGGTTTACACGGATACGCTTGTTGCCAAGGGGCCACTGAAGAAGAATCAGCAACAGCTCATGGCTCATCCAAAAGGGCCAGGGCGAATCGGGTCGCTGGAGACGTTCCCGGTGTGGCGGCCCGCCCTAATAAGAAGCAAGAACGGAAAGAGGACACCATGAAGATTCAACGCAAGATGATCGGCATCCTGGCGCTGGCCGCATCGGTAGGGGTGCTGGCGGGTTGCAACAAGAGCGACGAAAAGGCGGCCCCGCCGGCCGCGTCGACGACTCCGGCACCGACTGCCACCCCGCCGGCGTCGACGCCGCCTGCGGCGACGCCCGCGCCGACGACGCAGGCACCACCCACCGCCTCCACGCCGCCGACCGCCAGCACCTCGCCTTCCGTGCCTGCGGAGTGCGAAGCGTATCTGGCCAAGGTCAACGCGTGCATGGACAAGCTGGGCAGCAGCAACCCGGCAGCGGCCAGCATCAAGCAGCAGCTCGAATCGGCCAAGTCACAGTGGGCGGCGATCCCCGACAAGACCCAATTGGCGGCGCAGTGCAAGCAATCGTCTGACCTGTTCTCGCAGTCGGCATCCCAGATGGGCTGCCCGTAACGATGTTGGTAGGGGGTTGCCGCCATGGCAGCCCGGTTTTCTCCTGTGCTTTGATGGGCGGTCACCGCATGCGGCCCGCCCTCTTTTTTTGCCCATTCGTCCTGCAGCGCGGGGCCCGAAGCACTACACTTGAGGCATCAAGAACACCGAGAGGCCGCTATGAACAATCGCACCCAGTGGATGGAAGACATCCAGAAGAACATCTCCGACCTGATCGCCCGCAGCCCCGCTGCCGACGTTGAAAAGAACGTGCGCGCAATGATGGCGCAGGCGTTCACCAAGATGGATCTGGTCACGCGCGAAGAGTTTGACGTCCAATCGGATCTGCTGGCGCGCACCCGCGCCCGCGTGGATCAGCTGGCGGCGCAAGTGCAGCAACTGGAAGAGCGTCTTTCGGCGCTGGACAAGTAAGCTCCCGCCTGTCTGCATCGCTGCATTGACGGCCGCCAAGCGCGGCCGTTTTTCATTAGGGATCCCGGCGGGCAAGGGACGAATACGTCCCTGCCTTGGCCACGGCGCTTTGCTGATTGCCGATACTGACGGCCTTGTTCCCTTCGGGAGAGCGTCGTGACGCTTGCCGTTCTTGCCAGCCGGGCACTCAGTGGGTTGCATGCGCACGCCGTCCGGGTTGAAACGCATCTGGGTCCTGGGCTGCCCAGCTTCAACGTCGTGGGGTTGCCCGACACCGAGGTGCGCGAAAGCCGCGAGCGCGTGCGTGCCGCCATTCTCAACAGCGGGTTCGAGTTTCCGGCCGGCCGCATCACGGTGAATCTGTCGCCCGCTGATATCCCCAAGGAATCGGGCAGGTTCGACCTGCCCATTGCGCTGGGGCTGCTGCTGGCCTCTGGCCAGTTGGCCGCGCCCACCGACGGCGGCGGGCCGGATCTGCCCGCGCCTGATCCTTCCCTGGCTGGCCTGGTGCTGGCAGGCGAGCTGTCCTTGACCGGTGCGCTGGTGCCCGTGGCGGCCCCCTTGGTGATTGCGCTGAGCGTGGCGCGCGAGGCGCCGGACGCCACCTTGATCCTGCCGGCGGGCAGCGCGGAGCAGGCGGCTTGGGTGCCGGGGCTTGGCGTGCTGTCGGCGCGAAGCCTGGCGGACGTGGCCGCACACGTCACGGGGGCCTGCCGGTTGCCGGATGCGGTCCCTAAGGCGTGGCCGGCATCGCCGCCCGCGCCCTGCCTGTCGGACGTGCGGGGTCAGCCCGGCGCGCGGCGGGCGCTGGAAGTGGCCGCGGCCGGTGGCCATAGCCTGTTGATGATCGGGCCGCCTGGCGCGGGCAAGAGCATGCTGGCGTCTCGCCTGCCGGGCCTGTTGCCGCCCCTGCAGCGCAGCCAGGCGCTGGAAGCCGCCGCCGTAGCTGCGCTGGCGGGATTGTCCGAGGCGCTGATGGGCCATCGTCCGTTCCGGTCGCCGCATCATTCCGCGTCCGTCGCGGCGTTGGTGGGTGGCGGCAGCCGTCCGCGTCCGGGCGAGATCAGCCTGGCCCACCACGGGGTCCTGTTTTTGGATGAGCTTCCCGAGTTCAGCCGGCGCACGCTGGAGGCGCTACGCGAGCCACTCGAGACGGGCAGGGTGGTGATCGCCCGTGCCCTGCATGCCGCCCAATTTCCCGCGCGCTTTCAATTGGTCGCCGCCATGAACCCGTGCCCTTGTGGCTGGCGCGGGCACCCGGGGCGCGCCTGCATTTGCACGCCGGACCAGGTGGCGCGTTATGCGGGAAAGATTTCGGGCCCCTTGCTGGACCGCATCGACCTGCACGTGGCGCTGCCGCCATCCGACCCCGAATCCATGGGTGGTCCGCCTGGGGAGGCCTCCGGCCCGGTTCAGGAGAGGGTGATCCGTTGCCGCGACCGCCAGCAGGCCCGCCAAGGCAAACCGAACGCGGCGCTGGCCGGGGCCGAACTCGACCAGCATTGCGTCATGGACGGCGAAGCACAGGCGCTGCTGTTTCAGGCCATGCGCCGCATGGCGGGTTCCGGGCGGGCCCTGCACCGGACGTTGCGGGTGGCCCGCACGATCGCCGATCTGGAAGGGGCGGACGTGTTGGGCGCGGGGCATGTGGCGCAGGCGGTGCAGTACCGGCGCCCGGGGGTATGATGGGCCACTGAAACTCCTGGCTGGGCGTCAGAGGCGATCCCTTCCGCTTTTTGCCGCGCCCGACTCGACAAAGACCAGGAAATCACCATATAATCAAAGGCTTTCCCGGATCTGGCGTACCTTTTTGCCAAGAGCTGGGAGGAACCCGTGCCTGGCAGCGATGCCATAGCCCGGGGGGAATCGACCCAGCAGTGTCCAGCAGTAACCCAGTAGTAAACCCAGCAGTACCCCCAAGAAGTGACAACAGGTCTACAAGTTTTGCCGTTGCATTGGTGCTAGCCCTAGGGCTTTTTGCCAGCAACGCCAAGCACCTCGCGTCATGTCAAATCAACTACGAGTTTAAGTTTAGGGAATCATCATGCCCAAGATGAAAACCAAGAAAAGCGCCTCCAAGCGCTTTAAGGTTCGCGGCAGCGGCTCCATCAAGCGCGGTCAGGCGTTCAAGCGCCACATTCTGACCAAGAAGACCACCAAGGCCAAGCGTCAATTGCGTGGCTCGGCAGCGGTTCATGAATCCAACGTGGCCTCCGTCAAGGCCATGATGCCTTTCGCTTGATAAGGGAGATCTAATATGCCTCGCGTCAAACGCGGCGTAACTGCCCGCGCACGTCACAAAAAAGTCATTGCCGCCGCCAAGGGTTACCGTGGCCGCCGCGGTAATGTGTTCCGTATTGCCAAGCAAGCAGTCATGCGCGCTGGCCAATACGCCTACCGCGACCGTCGTAACAAGAAGCGCACGTTCCGTGCTCTGTGGATCACGCGTATCAACGCCGCCGTCCGCGAGCATGGCGTCAGCTACAGCGTGTTCATCGCTGGTCTGAAGAAGGCTTCGATCGAACTCGACCGTAAGGTCCTGGCCGATCTGGCCGTGCGCGACAAGGCCGGCTTTGCCGCCATCGTGCAGCAAGCCAAGGCTGCCTTGGCTGCCTGATCGCGCGCTTTAACTCATCGCGCATCGCTGCAAACGGGGCTGTAATAGCCCCGTTTGCGTTTTGAAGGCTGGATTTCATGACTCTATTGGTTGACGACCTGGTCTCCCAGGCGCAAGAACGGTTCGCCGCGGCTACGGATGCCGCCGCGCTTGAGAACGCAAAGGCTCGATTCCTGGGTAAGGAAGGCGCACTGACGGTGCTGCTGAAAGGCCTGGGCAAACTCGATCCCGAGCAGAAGCGCGAAATGGGCGCCCGGATCAATCAGGCCAAGCAAAAAGTCGAAGAGCTTCTGACTGCTCGCCGCGCCGCATTGGCGCAGGCGGAATTGGACGCCCGACTGGCCTCTGAAACCATTGACGTCACCTTGCCTGGCCGTGGTCGCGCGCCGGGTGGTATCCATCCGGTGATCCGGACCTGGGAACGCGTGGAAGCCATCTTCCGTTCCATTGGCTTCGATGTGGCCGACGGCCCCGAAGTGGAAAACGACTGGACCAATTTCACCGCGCTGAACAACCCGCTGGACCATCCGGCGCGTTCCATGCAGGACACGTTCTACGTCGACATGAACGACGCCGACGGCCTGCCGCTGCTGCTGCGCACGCACACCAGCCCCATGCAGGTGCGTTACGCCCGCATGCACAAGCCGCCCATCAAGGTCATCGCGCCGGGGCGTACCTATCGCGTCGATAGCGACGCCACGCACTCGCCCATGTTCCACCAGGTGGAAGGGCTCTGGATCGCCGAGGACATCTCGTTTGCCGATCTGAAAGGCGTGTACACCGATTTCCTGCGTTGCTTCTTTGAAAGCGACGATCTTGTCGTGCGTTTCCGTCCGTCGTTCTTCCCGTTCACGGAACCGTCCGCCGAAATCGACATGATGTTCACCTCGGGTCCCAACCGTGGCCGCTGGCTGGAGATCTCCGGCTCGGGCCAGGTGCACCCCGAAGTGGTGCGCAATTTCGGTCTTGATCCCGAGCGCTACATCGGCTTTGCCTTCGGTTCCGGACTTGAGCGCCTGACGATGTTGCGCTACGGCGTGAACGATCTGCGCCAGTTCTACGAAGGCGATTTGCGCTTCTTGCGCCAGTTCAACGAATAACAGACGGCTGATCATGCAATTTCCTGAATCCTGGCTGCGTACGCTGGTCAACCCTCCGATCGCAACCGATGAACTCGCGCACCGGCTCACCATGGCCGGCCTGGAAGTCGAAGAGACCGTGCCCGCCGCGCCCGCCTTCACCGGCGTGGTCGTGGGCCATATCGTCGACATCGCGCCGCACCCCGACGCGGACAAGCTGCGCGTCTGCCAAGTGGACGACGGTTCCGGCGAACGCCTGCAGATCGTGTGCGGCGCGCCGAACGCGGCCGCCGGCCTGAAGGTTCCGCTGGCCCGCGTGGGCGCGGAGCTGCCTGGCGGCATGAAGATCGGCGTGGCCAAGATGCGCGGCGTGCAATCGTCGGGCATGCTGTGCTCGGCCCGCGAACTGGGTCTGTCGCAAGACCATGCCGGTCTGTTGGAGCTGCCTGCCGACATGGTGCCCGGCCAGTCCATCCGCGACGCGCTGGACCTGGACGACGCGCTCTTCACACTCAAGCTCACGCCCAACCGCGCCGATTGCCTGTCGATCCTGGGTGTGGCGCGCGAAGTCGCGGCCTTGACCGGCGCGCCGCTGTCGGTGCCGACCGCCGTCGCCGTGCCCGTCACGCTGGATGAGCGCCTGCCCGTCAAGATTGAAGCGCCCGACCTGTGCGGCCGTTTCGGCGGTCGCGTGATCCGCGGCGTGAACGCCCGCGCGGCAACGCCCGACTGGATGAAGTCGCGTCTTGAGCGCGCCGGCCAGCGTTCGCTGTCCGCCCTGGTGGACATCTCCAACTACGTCATGCTGGAACTGGGCCGCCCGTCGCACGTGTTCGATCTGGACAAGATCGGCGGCGACATCAGCGTGCGCTGGGCGCATGAAGGCGAAACGCTGGAACTGCTGAACGGCCAGACCGTCACGCTGGACCCGAAGGTCGGCGTGGTGGTGGCGGGCGATCAGGTGGAAAGCCTGGCCGGCATCATGGGCGGCGAAGCCACCTCCGTGACGCTGGACACGCAGAACATCTATCTGGAAGCCGCGTTCTGGTGGCCGCAAGCCATTGCCGGCCGCGCGCGCCGCTACAAGTTCAGTTCGGAAGCCAGCCACCGTTTCGAACGTGGCGTGGACTACGCCAGCATTCCCGAGCACCTTGAATTCATCACCCGCCTGATCGTCGATATCTGCGGCGGCCAGGTCGGTCCCATCGACGACCAGATCGTCAACCTGCCGGCTCGTCCGCCGGTGCGCATGCGCCTGGCGCGCTGCCATCGCGTGCTGGGCGTGCCCGTCACGCAAGAGCAGGTCGCCAAGATCTTCGGCAGCTTGGGGCTGGAGTTCACGGTTGAAGGCGATGACTTCGTCGTCAGCCCGCCGTCGTACCGTTTCGACCTCGTGATCGAAGAAGACCTGATCGAGGAAGTGGCCCGCATCTACGGTTTCGAGAGCATCCCCGACGTGCCGCCGATGGCGCGCGCCAAGATGTTCTCGCAGCCGGAAGTGCATCGCGGCGCGCATGCGCTGCGCCGCCTGGCTGCCGCGCAGGACTACCAGGAAGTCGTGAACTACAGCTTCGTCGAAGCGGATTGGGAGCGCGACTACGCAGGCAACGAGACGCCGGTTCGTCTGGTGAACCCGATCGCCAGCCACCTGTCGGTCATGCGGTCCAGCCTGATCGGCGGCCTTGTCGCCAACATCCGCCACAACGCCAACCGCAAGCAGTCGCGCGTGCGCCTGTTTGAATTGGGCCGCGTATTCATGCGTGACGCGTCCGTCGAGGACGGTCCGCTGGAAGTGGCGGGCGTGAATCAGCCGATGCGCCTGTCGGGCGCGGCCTGGGGGCCGGCCATGGAAGAGCAGTGGGGCGTTCCGACGCGCCAGGTGGACTTCTATGACGTGAAGATGGATGTCGAAGCGCTGTTCGGCGCACGCGGCCGCCGCCTGCGTTTCGAACCTGCTGCACATCCGGCGCTGCATCCGGGCCGTAGCGCCCGCATCGAACTCGACGGTCGCGCGATTGGCTGGATCGGTGAACTGCACCCGCGTTGGGCGCAGCAAGCCGACCTGGCGCACGCGCCCGTGGTGTTCGAATTGAACGTGGATGCGTTGTCCGAAGGCGAGTTGCCGCAGGTGCGCGAACTGTCGCGCCAACCGGTGGTGGTGCGCGATCTGGCGTTGTGGGTCGATGCTCCCGTGTCCACGCAATCGATGCTGGACACCGTGGCCGCGGCCGTCAAGGCGGATGCGCAACTGGCCGTGGTGCAGGATGTGCGCGTGTTCGACGTGTGGCGCGAGAAGGCCCAGGGCAGCGAACCCGTCACCGAGAAAAGCCTTGCTTTCCGTTTCTGGCTACAGGACACTGAAGTCACGCTGGACGAAGCCCGTGTGGCGGATTGCCTGTCCCGCATCAAGGATGCATTGGTCAGTGCTCACGGCGCGCGCCAGCGTGCTTGAACCATGGGGAACAGTATGCTTGCTGCCGAGCCGCGCACTCTGACCAAGGCTGAGCTGGCCGAACTGCTCTTTGAGCGGGTCGGCCTGAACAAGCGCGAAGCCAAGGACATCGTCGATACGTTCTTCGAGGAAATCCGCGATGCCCTGGCTCGCGGAGACTCGGTCAAGCTTTCGGGCTTTGGCAATTTCCAGGTGCGTGACAAACCGCCGCGCCCTGGCCGCAACCCCAAAACCGGCGAGACCATTCCCATCGCCGCACGCCGCGTGGTCACGTTCCATGCGAGTCAGAAACTCAAGAGCGTGGTGGAGCAGGCGACCCCTGCTGCACCCGACGCCGCGGAGTGATACGCTTTGTCGGTAATTGTTATCGGCTTCCAGCGCCCGCGCGGCATAAAATTCGCTTATGACACGTACTGAACCCACCGTTACCTTACCGCCCATTCCCGCCAAGCGTTACTTCACCATCGGTGAAGTCAGCGAGCTGTGTGGCGTCAAGCCCCACGTCTTGCGGTACTGGGAACAGGAATTCACGCAACTCAAACCCGTGAAGCGTCGCGGCAACCGTCGCTACTATCAGCATCACGAAGTGCTGCTGATCCGTCGCATCCGTTCGTTGCTGTACGAACAAGGCTTCACCATCAGCGGCGCGCGCAATCGCTTAGGCGACGCGCGCGACATGCCGCATGATCAAGACGCCGCCGTGCGCTTGTCGGGCGCCGAAATGCAAGCCTTGCGCAACGAGCTCGGCAACGTTTCGACGATGCTGGCCGACGCGTTGGGCATGCCGGCAAACGCCGCCGCCAGCGTCACCCCCAGCAATGCGGGCTCGGCCGTTTAAGCGCTGAATTTCTTGTCGTCCAAGATTGTTTGATTGAACGCAGTATCTGCAACGCGCGTGGCTCTTGAAGCAACGCGCATTGCATCAAGCAGTACGTTGCGCCTCGCGCGCGCCGCCTTGCACGAAGCTCGTGCAGGCGACGAACATGAGGCGCAAATTTTTTTGAGTATTCAGCACTTTTTTTGCACCAATGCGTGCAAACTTATTTTTGTTCTGCTATACTCTTTTTCTTTCGGGGCGTAGCGCAGCCTGGTAGCGCACTTGCATGGGGTGCAAGGGGTCGCGAGTTCGAATCCCGCCGTCCCGACCAGCAATACCCTAGGGGGTTAGTGATGAAAATCACTAACCCCCTTTCTCATTGGCGCTTCGGAATCTTCATATTGATGGACAAGCATTGCTGATGCCGCAGACATTACGAGCATTCACTCAGCTCTTTGCTGTGCGCGTTATAAGGCCAAGCATCGTCAGTATTGTGGGCGCATCGCGTCGACATGCCAAACACGGGAAGTGCTGGTATAACACCAGCGGATTAGGCCAAATCTCTTCGCGCAAAGGATCCCCGTGACGACCAAGCTTCCGGCAAGCCGCTATTTCGCATTGACGGCAAGTACGCTCCGGCAACGGGGCGGCGCGCTATGGCGGTCTACGCCTTGGGCGTTCGCCGTGTTCGTCCTGACGCTGCCCATCGCGCTGCTGTTGCCGCACCTGTCCTTGGTGTATTCCCCATTCTTCTTGCTTGTTGTCGTGAACGTGCTGGCGTTGACGCGCCTGTCGGTCTCGTGGCTTCGGCAGACCGTGGCGGGCGGCCACGCGGATGATGCGGATTGGCGCTTGGGCAAACCGGAGTGGAAGGTCGTTGCCTTGCTTGCGCTGCTTATCGCGATAGGCATGGGGTTGATGTACGCCACCGCTAGAGTGCCGATTCTTCTTTATTTTTCATTGGACGCCAACGCCGATAGCGTGTTCTTCGTATGCCTGTTTTTGGCGCTTGCGGCGATATGGGCGCCTGTGCTGTATGGGGTCAGCACGTTTGCGCCGAGCCTTGCACGCGTTGCGGTATCGGGCCAGTACGATTTTTGGCGGACGCGTCAGGCGCGGCGTGTGCATGCGTGGCCGATGATGAGCATGCTGTTCCTGCTGGCGGTGTTCGTGGTGATCACGGGCGCCTTTCTATCCACCGCCGTTTCTGACATGTCGGCGGCCGCGATCGCACTTGGTCTCGCGGGCATCCTGCTGTGCATCGCGCTGGTGATGATGGCCACGACGATGTCCGCCGTGGCGTATCGCGAGCAGGCGGCCGGGGTCGCTGGCGCCGGGGATTGATTCGCCAGCAGTTCACGCCGTACGCACCGGGGTTTATTCCCCCAGCAGTTCGCGCAATTCGTCGGCCCTTTGAATGTTCAACAGCAGGGGGCAATAGCCGAACATCGGTGAGCCCACATAGGATGTCGCCAGGTCGCATTGGCCATTGCGGTATGCGAGCCATGCCTTTTGCGTTTGCTCCAGCTTGTTGGCGTCTTCCGCCGATTGCTGAGCCACGCGCGCATGCAGTTTGCCGTACAGCGCATTGATTTCCGCTTTGACCGACGCGGACACCGTACTGGAGCAATTCAGCACCGAAGTATTGTTGGTGGCGCCGGCCTCCGACAGGCAGCGGTCGTATTGGGCGGTGTAGTCTTTCGCGCCGGCGGCGTGGGTGGCGGTGGCCATCAGCATCAGGGCAAGGGCGGTCAGCGGGCGGATCATGGATGGGGGGTGTGATGAAGTTGCGCTGGGCACCAGTTTCCCATGAGCCAGAGGTGTTGTGTGATGTGGGGAAGTTTCGACTTTCCCCACATCCAGGAGCGGTCGCGGCGGGTGTCGACGCTGATCAGGGCGGGCGTGGGCAAGGAAGTGCCTGACGCCGCCCATCTGCTCAGCCTGGATCAGCCCGAAGCGATCTCGCGCCTGCTGGCGGATTTCATTTAGCGCCGCTTGTCTGCCCGCCGTGGCGCGGGCGGCAGCGGATTGCCGACATGGCTGGCCAACCAGTGTTCGATCTTGTCGTCCCTGCGGGCGGCCCAATCCTTGCCGATTTCCAGCACCAGCATGTTGCGGGTGTCGCCGTAGTCCTGGCCCGGTTCTTTCTGGAACATTTCACGCCAGATGTCGGATGCGACCAGATCCGTCGTCAACAGCACGCCGATGCCCTTGGCGTCGATCCACAAGGGCGCGGCCCGTTCGTCCACGTGTTTCTTCAGGTTTTCCAGCAGCTTCTGGGCGAGTGAGGCGTTGTCTTTCGAAGCCGAAATCAGGACCAGATATTGCCGGTGGTCGCTGGAGGGTTCGTCGGAGTCGCCAAAAGGGTTTTCCATGGTGTATTCCTTTCGGGTAAGCGTGCATTGGGGCGCAGATGCGTCCTTGGAGGACAGGTTACTCGACCGGGGCGCTGGTCCGGGGGTTTGCGGGGGCCGGGGACGGAGCTGTTATGACGAAAGTTCTTTCGATCTGTGCCTGTCGCGCGCTGGGGGCCCCTTGCATACTGGGTCTTTCCCCTTGGACAAGAGAAGCTCCCATGCGCTACCGATACGTCACCGCCGATGTTTTCACCACCCAGCCCTATAGCGGCAACCCGTTGGCGGTGGTGCTGGATGCCCACGGGTTGGAAACCGCGCAGATGCAGCGTATTGCGCGTGAATTCAATTATTCGGAGACCAGCTTCGTGCTGCCGCCGAAAGACCCTGCGCATACCGCCTGGGTGCGGATCTTCACGCCGGATCGTGAGGTGCCTTTCGCCGGGCACCCGAACGTGGGCACTGCCGTGGTGCTGGCTCGTGAGATGGTCGCTGCCGGACGTCCGGCGCCGGACTCGTTTATTTTCGAAGAGGCTGCCGGCCTGGTCCGGATCTCGTTGAAAACGGGCGCCAAGGGCGTGGAAGGCGTAGAGCTATTGGCGCCGCAGCCCTTGTCCCGCGCCAGCGAGGCGCCGGCGGCGGCGGTGGCCCGGGCGTTGAAGCTCGCGCCGTCCGATATCGACACGTCCGAACACGCTCCGCAGGTGGTCTCGGTGGGGCTGATCTTCCTGGTCGTGCAGTTGCGCAGCCGTGACGCCCTGCGCCGCGCGGCGCCGGATTCCGATGGCTATGCGGCCCTGCTGCCGCTGGATGGCGCGAAGTCCATCTATGTCTACACGACTGATACCGGTGGGGACACCGTGGACGCGCCGACGGACATCCAGGCCCGGATGTTCACCGGACGCATGACGGAAGATCCAGCCACGGGTAGCGCAACGGCGGCGATGACGGCGTTGCGCGCGGCGCTGCGCGGCGACGGGACGTTGCACTTGCGCGTGGGGCAGGGCGTGGACATGGGCCGCGCCAGCCTGTTGCTGGCGCATGCCGAGCCGCGCGCCGACGGCGTATGGGCGGGGGTGGCGGGCCAGGCGGTCATCGTCATGGAAGGAACGCTGCCCGCGCCTGCCATCGCCTGACGGGCACTAGCCGGATCTTGCCTGCCGCGCGCGGGCTCGTGTATGCTCTTTCGCATGAACGCGATCCCCTTTGCACCGGCATGCCGGGCAGATAACCGACGAATCACTCGACGACTACGTTGAGTGGCAAGTCACGTTCAGGCGCCGAGTCTTCGGCGCTTCACCCTGAAGGCCACGATACCCCTCGTGGCCTTTTTGTTTGTGCTTAATCCGTTCCCGCTCGCGAGGCGTATCGCAAGGCCTTCGTTTCCCTCATCCAAGGAACGAAGCATGACCCAGCAAGCCTTATCCATCCGGCCCTACCATCCCGCCGACGAGTCGGCCATCGTCCAGCTATGGCGCGATTGCGGCCTGACGCGTCCATGGAACGATCCGGCTAAAGACATCGCCCGCAAGCTCACCGTGCAGTCCGACCTGTTTCTGGTGGGCGAAGCAGACGGCGTGATCGTGGGCACGCTGATGGGCGGTTATGACGGCCATCGCGGCTGGATCAACTATCTGGCGGTGTCGCCCGCGCATCAAAGGCGAGGCTACGCCACCGTGCTGATGCGCGCGGTGGAGCGCAAGCTGCTGGAGATGGGGTGCCCCAAGATCAACCTCTTGATCCGCTCGGGCAACGTCGCGGTGCAAGGCTTTTACGAATCGCTGGGCTTTTCGTGCGACGAGGTGATCAGTCTGGGCAAGCGCTTGATCCCGGACCTTTGAAATGAAAAAGTCCGGCACGCGCTGGTGTCGGACTTTTTCATGTGCGCGGCAGCACGCTGCCGGCGATTCAGCTTAGATCGCGACCGTCAGGTAGACGGCTTCGCGGCCGACGATCGGCATGCGGGTCGGCATGAAGATCGTGCAGTTGTTGCACGGCGAACGGATTTCTTCGGTGCCGTTCATGGCGATCAGCTCGTCCTTGTCGAAGGTCTCGAAGCCGATGACCGGGCGGGTGAAATGGAAGTCTTCGGACTTCACCATGTGGACTTCCAGCAGCCGGTACCGCTGCGGCGCGGGCGGTGGTGTGGCGTCGGCCGGGGCATCGATCAGGCCCGTGTGCGCCAGGAACCGCAGCGTGACGTCGGTCGCCAGTTCAGCGGCGGACTTGGCG
This sequence comes from Achromobacter marplatensis, assembly GCF_002209535.1. Lineage (GTDB taxonomy): Bacteria > Pseudomonadota > Gammaproteobacteria > Burkholderiales > Burkholderiaceae_B > Achromobacter > Achromobacter marplatensis. The sequence continues at coordinate 63,383 of NZ_NJIG01000011.1, forward strand.
AAGTGCTGGCCGCATTCCACCACCAGCGCGCCGCCGCTGTCGGACAGCGGATCGCCGTGATGGCCGTAGCCCATGACGCCCGTGCCCGGGAACTTGTGCTGCGGCATCACCAGGTGCACGAGCGGTGCGCCGACGGCGGAGGCCAGCGCGGTATTGCGGTCCATCTCGTTATAGACCCAGAAGGGCTGTACGGGCGCGCGGGTCGAGTGAATGTCCAGCACGAAGTCGGCGGCGTCCAGCACTGGGCGCAGTTCGCGGGCGCGGCGCAGTTCGGGGCTGTCTTCAGTACCATCCAGCATGGCGGCCGACCAGATGCGGTTCAGGTTGTGAACGAGCTGGCGGTTTTCATAGGGCTGGTTGATGTCGAAGGCCTCGTAGGCTTCGACGTGGGCGAAGCTGACCGTCAGCGTACCGATCTTGGGTCGCACGCCGGTGTCCAGCAGATGGGTCGCGGCGACCATGCCACAGATCTCGTTGCCGTGGGTGATGGCGTTGATCAGCACGTGCGGGCCGGGCACGCCCGACTCGAAGCGGTGGACGTAGGGGATGCCGGTGTTGCCCTCGCGGTATGCCGAGAGGTCGCGGGGCAAGACTTCAAGGGGGGCGGTGTCGGGTTCGAAAGCGGGATTTTGCATGGGATGGAAGCCTATTCGGGGCGGATGCCGGCGCGGTCGATCAGGTCTTTATACAGCGCCAGGCGTTCGCTCATCATGGTGGTGAACTGTTGAGGGGTCTGGTTTTCAGGCGGCAGGGCGCCGGCCTTCTCCAGGGCTTGCGGCATGCCGTCCTGGCCGGCGACGGTGCGCACCGCGGCCAGCAGGGTCTGGATGATGTCGTCCGGCGTGCCGGCGGGGGCGGCCAAGCCGATCCACGACATGGCGTTGAGCACCGGGTAGCCCAGTTCGGCGAACGTGGGCACGTCGGGCAGCGCGTCCAGGCGTTTGGGCGCCGCCACAGCCAAGGCGCGCATCTTGCCGACCTGAATGTGGGGCAGGAAGGGTGCCAGGTTGTCCAGCGCGAACTGCGCCTGGTTGGACAGCAGGGCATTGATCAAGGGCGCGCCGCCGCGGTAGGGCACGTGCATGGCCTGGACCTGCAGCGTGTTCTTGAATAGTTCCGCGTTGAGCTGACCCATGCTGCCGATGCCGGCCGTGGCGTAGTGCAACTCGTCGGGCCGTGCCTTGAGCAAGGCCACGAATTCGGCCAGGGTCTTGGCGGGCACGTCGATGTTGGTCACCAGCACATTGGGCGTGCGTGACAACTGCGAAATGGACGTGAAATCCTTGATCGGGTCGTAGCCCAGGTCGCTGCGCATCAGCGGGTTGGCCAGATGCGAGCTTTGCGACGAGGCGACCAGCGTATAGCCGTCCGGTTTGGCGCGCGCCACGCGCTGGCTGCCGATGGCGCCGCCGGCGCCGTCGCGGTTCTCAATGATGACCGTCGTGCCCAGCGCCTTGCCCAGCGCTTCGGCATAGATGCGGCCGATCAGATCGACGGATCCGCCTGCGGGAAACGGCACGACCAGCGTAATGGGGCGGGAAGGATAGGCGTTGGCACGCGCGGCCAGGGGCAGGGCTGCGGCGCCCAGGCCGGCAAGGACGAGGCTGCGGCGCATCAGGGACGGCGCAGCGGAGTGGTGCTTCATGAAGCTCTCTTGTGAAGGCGGTCGGATTGGTCTATTTTGCAATATGCATTGCAGAGTGAAATATAAGATGCAATGAATATTGTGGAATTTGGGGTTATCACCTAGAGCCTCCCCTTGCGGAATCGCTGCCATCATGAATCTGAATCAACGCATTGCCACCTACGCCAAGAAACTCAGCAAGACGGAAAGTCTGCTGGTCGAGGAAATGCAGGCGCGCTACCCGCAAAGCTTGCTGGAATCCGCCACCGCGCTGGCCAAGCGCGTCGGCACCAGCGCATCCACGGTTGTTCGCTTGCTGGCCAAGCTGGGCTACGACAGCTATGCACAGGCGCAGATGGAGGCGCGCTCTGAGGTGACGGCGCGCCTGGCCTCGCCGGGCGAACGCGCGGATGCGGTCAGCGGCGACAATCCGTCGGCCCGGGCCTGCCTGCACAACGCGTTGCTGCATGACCAGCACAATCTGCAAGAGACCTTTGCGGCGATCGATGTGGCCGCGTTCGAAGCCGCCGTGCGCCTGCTGACCCAACGCAAGGGCCGCGTGCATGTGCTGGGCTTGCGGCAGGCCGCGCCCCTGGCCAGCCACGTGGCGCTCTACCTGAACCTGTGCCTGCCGTCGGTCAGGCCGATGGGCGGCGCAGGGCCGATGTTTCTGGAAGATCAACTGCTCTGGATCGACAGCAACGACGTGCTGCTGGCGTTCACGTTCAGGCGCTACTCGGTTGCCACGGCGAATGCGGTGAAGGTGTTCCGGCAGCGCGGGGGTAAAGTGGTGTTGATCACGGATGCGGCGTCCGCGCCAGCGGCCGCGTCCGCCCATCACGTGCTGGTCGCGCGCAGTTCCAGCGCATCGCCGTTCGATTCCTATACCGCGGCCTTCTCGGTGTGCAATGCCCTGCTGGCCGCTGTTGCGCAGCGCCGCCGGAAAGAGCTGGGGGCGGCGTTGGAGCGCGGCGAAGACCTGTGGGAGTCAAAGTGGATCCGGCCGGCGAGCGAGGGTTCGGCCGCGAAATAACAGGACCCGCCCTTGGTTTGGGGTAATCCAAAAAACTGGCCTAGTGGCATTCCGAGGCCCGATTTGGCCTGTTTTTTCGCGTCTGCAAGATGCGTTTGCACTACCTCGATTAGTGCAATGTGACCCGTTGAAAGGATCACTTTTCAAGCGCTTTTTTTTTTGGCATATTGCGCCCGGATACACCGATTTCAGGAGCAATAAGCATGAGCGCGTGGCCGCAGCGCCATATCGATGGCTTTCAAGTGGGATGCGAGATCGTGAGTCTGGATGCCGGCGTGCTGGCTATCGAGGTCACGGTTCGCCGATCAGGCGATGGCGATTTTCAACAGCGCTGGTCATTACCCAGATTCGTGACATTCGCAGATGCGGCGGTGGCCAGGCGCCATGCCGAACTGGTCCTCTCCGGGATCGTTTCGGTGGACGAAGCGACGGGCGAGCCGCGTTATGGCATCCTATAACTGCGCGGGCCGGGGCGATTGCCCTACCAAATGTTGCTGCCCGCGTGTGGAAAGCGGCAACAGGTAGGTTTTGTTTCGTTTATCACAACGTGTGCCTTGTGCCGATTGGATTGGCCGGTACAGTGGTAGTGGAAGACAACAATAAAGGAGAGTTCCATGTTTGATACTTTTCCTGTCCTGCGTCGTGTTGGCCTGGCGGCCGCGACCATCGGTGTAGCAGGCCTGCTGTTCGCAGGCTGCACCACCAACACCCCCAAAAACACCGCGACATCATCGGAGAAGCGCGAGTCGATGAATAGCGCGGCCAACGCCACGTTGACCAAGCTGTACGCGGCCTCGCCGCAATCCAAGGAACTGGTGGCGCGCGCCAGGGGCGTACTGGTGTTCCCTGACGTCCTGAGCGGCAGCTTCATTGTGGGCGCCGAGCATGGCAATGGGGTGCTGCGCGTGGGCGGCGCCAATGCGGGCTACTACAGCACGACTGCGGGTTCCGTCGGCTTCCAGGCCGGTGCGCAATCCAAGGCCATGGTCCTGCTGTTCATGACGGACGATGCATTGAACAAGTTCCGCAATAGCAGCGGTTGGACCGTCGGCGCCGACGCCACGGTGGCCGTTGTGAATATCGGCGCGAACGGCCGTATCGACACCAATACGGCGCAGCAGCCCGTTGTCGGCTTCGTGATGAACAACGGCGGCTTGATGGCAGGCGTGTCGCTGGCCGGCACCAAGATCTCCAAGCTCGACTGGTAAGCGCGCAACGCTGAAAAGCAAAACGCCGCGGAAATTTCCGCGGCGTTTTGTTTTGCGTGGCTCTTCAGCCGAGAAGGGTGTCGCCGTTGTTGCGTACGGCGTTTTCGCGTTGCATTTCGGCTTCTTCGATGTTCGGGTCCAGGCCGCGCCAGCGCACGATACGGCCGCGGTCTTGCTCGGGTTCCCAACCCAGCATGCCGTAGCGCGTGATTTCAGTTTCGCCTGTGTCGAATTCCACTTCAAAGTAGCCCTGACGATCGGGTAGCGTGCCGCCGGGGAACCATTCAGTTTCGGGCATGGTTTGCTCCTTGCTAAGCGATGGGAGGGATGCCGGCGCGCGATCGCGTCGACGCGTCCATTGTGCGGGCGCGGGCGGCATCCCGCAAGTTTCCGAAAGCGTCGCCCGGTATCAGGCGAGCGGAACGGCGGTGGTGTAGAGCACCTGCTTGAGCGCGAAGCTTGAGCGGATGCTGGCGACCCCCGGGATGCGCGTGATGTGTTCGACGATCAGGCGTTCCAACGCATCCACGTCCGGTACCAACGCGCGGATCAGGTAGTCGGCGTCGCCCGACATCAGATAGCACTCCATGATTTCGGGCAGCACCGCGATTTCCCGTTCAAAGACGTCGAGTGCCGCCTTGCGCTGCTTGTCCAGCGAGATCTGGATGAACACGTTGACTTTCAGCCCCAGCTTGCGCGCATTCAGCAACGTGACCCGGCGATCGATCAGGCCCTCGGTTTCCAGGCGGCGCACCCGAGCCAGACAGGGCGAGGCCGACAGGTTCACGCGGGCGGCAAGTTCGACGTTGGTCAGGCGCGCATCGCGTTGGAGTTCGTTCAGAATTCGGATGTCAGTGGCATCCAGGTTGATTTCCGGCATAAGTCACCTAGGTGTTATCGATCGGCAGTTCGTTTGTGCTGGGGATGTAGTGTATAGAAGTGAATTGAGGTGAAATATGCCGGGGTTTACCCTATAGACTATTTCTTCCTTTGGTCAATCGGCCAAATCGCAGAATAATCAAGCGGTAGATCGAGCAGTAATGAGTCAGCAAAGCACGTTGCGCAAGTTTTTGCCATTGATCGGGGCGGTCATGGTCTGGGGCGGGAATTGGCCTGTGATGAAGTTGGGCTTGGCGCACATGAGCCCGCTGTGGCTGGCCGCCAGCCGCTTCGGATCGGCGGCGCTGATCAGCGTGCTGGTGCTGGGTGCAATGGGGCGCTTGCGCTTGCCGACGCGCCAGGAATGGCCGCTGGTGGCGGGCGTGGCGTTGCTGCAGATGGGCGCCTTCACGGCATTGGCGCTGTGGGCCCTGCAATACGTGGCGCCCGGGCGGGCGTCCGTCATCGCGTACGCCACCTCGATCTGGGTAATACCGCTGTCGGCGCTGATCCTGAAAGAACGCCTGTCGGCGGGGCAATGGCTGGCCACCGCGCTGAGCTATGCGGGCATCGGCGTGATCGTCGCGCCGGCCTTCAGCCCGTGGCAGGCGCATACGGTGATCGGTCTGGTGATGCTGCTGGGCGCCTCGTTCGCGTGGGCGTGCAACATCATCCAGCTGCGCGGCAATCGCCATGTGCGCCTGGGGGCGGACATGATCCCGTGGCAGACCGCAATCGCCACCGTGCCGTTGGCCGTGCTGGCCTGGGTGCGCGACGGCGCGCCAGCCTTTCTGGCGGTGCCGGACGCCTGGCCCATCATCCTCTACACGGGTCCGCTGGCCACCGCGCTGACCTTCATCGTCGTGCTGGGCATGACGCAGAAGATGCCGCCCGTGGCCACGTCCATCGCAATGCTGTGCGTGCCGGTGATCGGCCTGGTCGTGTCGTCGGTGGTATTCCATGAGCGCATCTCGGCCGATCTGGCGCTGGGCCTGTCGCTGATCGGCGCGAGCGTGGCCGCGTCTGCCGTGGCGTCGCGCTTGAAGCGGCCGATGGTGCTGCGGCCATCCTAGAACGCTCTAGAATGGTTTCGCGCCGGGGAGGGCCTGGCACGTCATCCGGGTGCAGGGCTTAAATGGATTCGCTATATGTGCTGGTCGTGGTTGGCGCCATGGCCGCGGGGTTTGTGCAGGGCTTGTCGGGATTCGGGTTCGGGATGGTGGCCATGTCGTTCTGGGCGTGGACCATCGACCCCAGGCTGGCGGCCGCGATGGCCGTGTTCGGCTCGTTGACCGGACAGTTGCTGGCCGCGTTCACGGTACGGCGCGGTTTTGCGATGACGCAGCTGCTGCCTTTCATCGCAGGCGGGCTGTTGGGCATCCCGCTGGGCGTGATGCTCTTGCCGCATCTGGAACCGTTGATATTCAAGGCTTTCATCGGCGCGCTGCTGGGCATTTGGTGCCCGGTCATGTTGTTTGCGACGCGTCTGCCGAAGATCACCGCTGGCGGCAAAGTGGCCGACGGCGTGGCGGGCGCGGTGGGCGGCATCATGGGCGGCATCGGCGGGTTCACGGGCGTCATCCCGACGTTGTGGTGCACCTTGCGGGGGTTCGACCGCGACGTGCAGCGCTCGGTGATCCAGAATTTCAATTTGTCCATGCTGGCAGTGACGATGGCGACCTATGTGTTCACGGGCGTGGTCACGCGCGACATGCTGCCGCTGTTCGCCATGATCGTGCCCGCGATGCTGGTGCCTACTTTGCTGGGGGCGCGCCTGTACGTCGGCATCAGCGATCTTGCCTTTCGCCGGATCGTGCTGGGCCTGCTGACGCTGTCGGGCATTGCCTTGCTGGCCTCGTCGGTGCCCAAGCTGCTGGCCTAGCGGCAAGCGCCTGCGCCGGCATGCTATCGTTGAGGGATTCAAGAGAGAATCACGCATGGCATTGCATCGTTTCCAGAAGGGCGAACTGGGTCATTGGCTGCGACTTGTCGCTGACAATTCCGAGCCTGATACCGCTCAAGTCGACGTGCCCGACGAAGTCGCGAAGGCGCTGGTGACCTTGCGTTGCGTTCAGGCGGGCCCCGATGGCCGCTGGCTGATCACCGAAAAGGGCAAGCTCGCCCTTCGCATGGAAGAGCCGGGCGCTATCCACGTGCGCTGACGGGAGAGGGCGCTGGCAACGATTGCTGGCGCTTCAAGCCCCCATTCCGGCCCCAATCAATCATCTCCACAAGGCGGCGTGTTGCGCGCAGACACCCGAATTTCCGCATAGTTTGCGAATGATTTCGCTGTATGTCGCGAGTTCATGGGTATTGGCGGGGCAGTACGGGAATCTCCTGAGACGGAATGTTCGATTTGGCATCTTCCAGACGTATCGCACATGCTGCGTCGCCAGTAAGATGAACTTGCGTGACGCTTTCAGGTCTATTCATTCATGCGGGATTTCTGCTCCCGCCACGTCACGCGTGGTTCACGCGTTTAGGTAACCGACTGGGAGGTAGCACATGCAGCATCGTGACCAGGAAGTACTGATCGACGTTTCCACAGCGGCCATGGATACCGGCGGATATGGCGTTTTGCTGACGGTAACGGCCGAGGGCGGCACCGAAGTGGATGCCGCATTTTCCCACTTGGGCAACTGCGCTTCCTTGGACGAAGCACGTGATCGCGCGGAAATCTTCGCGCAGAACTGGGTCGAGGAAAATATCTTCCGATAGGGCACTGCGCCCTGGGCGAAGCTAAGCGGTCAAACCGGTCTGTGCGCGCATGACGCTGCGGAGAATGCTCGAAAGTTTGCGACGAAAATTTCGGTTATCGTTGCTGCTCCAAAACCTGGGGCCCTATTCGGGTATGCGTCGTTCCAAGATGACTGCCGCACAGACCAATCATTCTCTCGCGGAGCACATCCGCGCGCTGCGCGAGCATTTCGACGGTGTCATCCTGCCCTTATGGATGGGGAAGGGCTTCAATGACGCAACCGGTCTGCCCTATGAATCGCTGGACGCCGCGACGGGTGCGCCGCTTGCGCCCGTGCGCTATCGCGCGATGGCGTGCGCACGCCAGTTGTATGTGTTTGCGCAAGCGCCGGGCGCGGCCTGCGCTCAGCATGCCGACCGCCTGTTTGATTCCTTGCGACGCGTGTTCCGCGACGAGGCGCACGGCGGATGGCGATACAGCGTGGACGCCGATGCGCGTCCGCTGGATGAAACCCAGGATCTGTACACGCATGCGTTCGTCGTGCTGGCCTGCGCGGCCTATTTCCAGCGCAGCCGCAACGCCGATGCACGCAAGCTCATGCTGACGACCGCATCGACGATCGAGGCGCGCTTCAAGACCCGCGACGGGCTGTACCACGCCGCGCTCAACCCTGACCTGAGTCAGCCGCTGCGCCCGCCCGCGCAGAATCCCATGATGCATCTGACCGAGGCCTATCTGGCCGCGGCCCAGGTGGCTGAGCCGGCGCTGTTCGCCCAACATTTGCGCGGGCTCGCGCAAGCGATCAGCCAGTTCTTCGTGCATGCGCCCACCCAGTGCATCTCCGAGGCGTTGCAGGGCACCGCAGACAACCGGCTGGAGCCGGGGCACCAGTTCGAGTGGCTGTCGCTGGTGCACGGCGCGGCCGAGGTGTTCGACGGACTGGATCTGGCGGAGTCGCTGCCGCGCGCGGTGCAGTGGTCCCGTCGGCATGGCGTGGATGTCGGGGGAGCTGGCGTGCTGGCGTCGCTGGATGAGTCCGGCGCGGTCATTGACGATACGCGGCGGATCTGGGCCCAGACGGAGTACCTGCGGGTCCTGGCGGTGCTGGGCGATTGGCCGGCGCTGGCGGCAGGGTTGGCCAGTTTCCGGGCTCGATTCCTGCACGACGGGGGCTGGTTCGAGTGCCTGGATGCGAGCGGGGCGGTGGTGCGCGCCGACATGCCGTCGACATCGCCCTACCATTTGGCGACCTGTCTAGCGGCGTTGCCGGGCGTTGTTTAATTGCCCCGTTAACAATTATTGTCCTTGTGTTGTCATGAATTGATAGAAAAACATTGGTGAAATCCCTTACAATTTGCTAACACTGTTTGTGGGGAAGCATCAATGAGCGTTATGTGCTTGGCTTGCCAACGCATTAACCCGGGGCTGTCGGGCGTTGCGCCGCATTCGCACCTGGGACATCAAGGTTTCACCAATCCGACCCAGAAAGGGCGTGAGGAAAGCCGTGAAGACCATTTCCGCTGCCTGAACTGCGGCGCGAAATGGCTGCGTGAAACCGACAAGTGGGGCGTGGACCTGGGCTTCAAGCTGGCGCCTTGAGTCGCGTTGCGTTGTCGCATTGAAAGCGGGCCTCTGGAAAGAGGCCCGTTTCATTTTGCAATATATTACGGCCGCCATCTGAAACTTCGTGCATCCATCGTGCTGCCGGCGGGTTCTAGCGAGCGGGCTCCGCCGCCGCGACATCCGGATCTGCGCTGGCGGTCTCCAGCAGCCATTGCCGGAAGCAGGCCAGCGCGTAGTGGTCGCGGCGCTGGGCCGGCGCGCACAGGTGGTAGCCGCGGCGTAGCCGGATGGGCAGGTGGGGGAAGGGCGCGGCCACGCGGCCGGACTGGAGCTCGTCACGCACCAGGCAGCGTTGCAATACCGCGATCCCCATGTCGGCCATGACGGCACGGACCAGGATGGACACCTGGTCGAATCCATTGGACAGCGTCACTTCGTCGCGCGGCACGCCCGCTGCGGTGAACCATTGCGCCCAGTTGTCCTTGCCGTTGGAGTGGTAGAGCAGCGGTTCGCCGAGCAGGCCGTGAGGCGTGCTCCACAGGCCTTGGGCCTGCCTTGCCGCCAGCCTGCTCGGGTGGCAGATCACCACCATTTCCCGCCCGATGACGTAGTCGGCGTGCCAGCCCGGCCACTGTTCCGGTGTGCCGGACAGGATGCTGGCATCGGGCGTTGCGCCGGAAAAATCTTCGTTGCGGCGGTAGGCCGCGAAACTCAGCTGGATTTCGGGATGGCGCCGGTGGAAATCGGGCAGGTGGGGCACCAGCCAGGCGCTGGCCAGCGTGGGTACTGTAGACAGCGTCAGGCGAAAGCGCCGCTCGTCGGCCCGCAGCTCGGTGCTGAGCGCTTCAATCGCCTGTAACGGCGTCTGCGCCCCTTCGTAGAGCTTGCGGCCGGTGTCGGTCAGGGTCAGTCCGTGCGCGTTCCGGTGCATCAGGGGCTGGCCGAAATGCGCTTCCAGGCGGGAGATGGCGCGGCTGATGGCGCCTTGGGTCACGCACAGCGTCTGTGCGGCTTGCGTGAAGCTGCCCAGGCGCGCTGCCGTGATGAAGGCATGCAGCTCCGACATGGACGGCGAGTGCAGGCGCATTGAGCATGATCTTTGGTAATGAAGGAGTGCAATATAGTCGTTTGAAAGGAGATCGTAAAGTTTGGACACTGGCGGCCGTATTGCAGACCCATAACGACTCTTCCATTTTCGGAGTAGCCCCATGTCCCGCCGCCTGTTGGGCCGGTCCGCGCGTTTCGCGCTTGCCGGCATGTTCGCCACGTTGTCCTTTGCCGGTTTGGCCCAAGCCGCCGACTATCCGTCCCGTCCCATCAAGCTGGTGGTGCCGTTCGCCGCTGGCGGTTCGACCGACATCGTCGCCCGTCTGGTGGCGGAATATGCCGGCCGCGATCTGAAGCAGACCATCGTGGTCGAAAACAAGGCGGGCGCGGGCGGTTCGATGGGCATGGAACAGGTGGCCCGGGCCACGCCGGATGGCTACACCATCGGCATGGCCACGATGAGCACGCATGGCTCGAACCCGGCCGTCTACCGCAAGATGAACTATGACCCGGTCAAGGATTTCGTGCCCGTGGCGAATGTGCTGGCCGTGCCCAGCATCTTTGCGATCAATCCGAACTTGCCGGCCAAGAACATGGCGGAATTCGTGGCCTTGGCCAAGAAGGCCCCGGCTGACCGGTACAGCTTCGCGTCGCCGGGCGTGGGATCGCTGGGCCACGTGAACATCGAGAATTTCATGATGCTGTCAGGCATCAAGCTGCTGCACGTGCCTTATCGCGGCGCGGGGCCGGCCCTGAACGACGTGATGGGCGGCCAGGTGGATGCCATCACCGACAACCTGTCGTCGACCTTGCCGCAAGTGCTGGGCGGCAAGCTGCGTGCGCTGGCCGTGCTGGGCGCCGAGCGCTCGCCGCTGCTGCCGGACGTGCCCACCTATATCGAGCTGGGTTACCCCGACATGGGCACGGGCGGCTGGTTCGGCCTGGTGGCGCCGGCAGGCACGCCGCCCGCCGTGGTCGATCGCTTGAACCAGGCCGTGCGCGCCGCCATGAAGGATCCCGAGTTCCGCAAGAAGGCCGAGGATGTGGGTGGTACGCTGATGCCGACGACCCCGCAAGAGTTCCAGGTCCAGATCGAACAGGCCCTGGCCCGATACGCCAAGGTGGCCAAGGCCGCCAACATTCAGGCTGACTGACAATGACACACGCCGATTTCAACGCGGTTTCCGTGCATGAACCCCAAGGGCCGGCCTTGCCGCTGGTCTGTGATTCGCCCCATAGCGGAGAGCACTATCCGGATGACTTCGGGGCCGCTGCGACGCGTTCGCAGCTGCGCCAGGGCGAAGACACGCACGTGGACGCGTTGTGGTCGGCGGCGCCCGCGCTGGGGGCCACGCTGATCGCGGCCAACTTCCCGCGCGTGTATATCGATCCGAACCGAACCTTGCAGGACCTGGATCCGGAACTGCTGGCCGAGCCTTGGCCCGTGCCGCTTGCGCCGGGCGAGAAGACCCGCTTGGGCAAGGGCCTGATCTGGCGCCGGATGGACAAGGCCACGCCGATCTATGACCGCAAGCTGACGCTGGATGAAGTGCGGCACCGCATCCAGGCGTATTACGAGCCTTACCATGCGGCGCTGTCGCAGGCGATCAGCCGGGTCGAGCAGCGGTTTGGCGCCGTCTGGCATCTGAACCTGCATTCCATGCCCAATGATGCCTACGAGCGCCTGGGCCGGCAAAGCGAGCATCCGCTGGCGGACTTCGTGTTGGGCGATCGCGACGGCACGACCTGCGAGCCTGAGTTCATTGCGCTGATCGAGAAGGCCTTGCGCGATCTGGGGTACACGGTGGCGCGCAACGACCCCTACAAGGGCGTGCAGCTGATCGCGCAGATCGGGCAACCAGCGCTGAACCGGCACAGCCTGCAAGTGGAGATCCGGCGTCCCTTGTACATGGACGAGGCCACGCGCGAGCGCAACGCAGGGTTCGAGCTGTTGCGCGGGCATCTGTCGCAGGTGCTGGAGCAGGTGGCGGACTATGTGCGCGTGCGCATGAATGCCGTTACGTCGACAAAATAGATTCGCGTGTGTGTTGCGGTGCCCGAAGCCGGAATTGATGCAGATCAATTCCGGTTTATTTTTTCCGGCGCGCTTGTCCGAGCGAACAAGCGCTTGCTCCTGGGGCGGCGGCCCTGCGTCGACGGGAACGGCGTGGCAGCAGGGTTTTCGGGCATTTAAGTTTTCTTCTGCCGGGCCGTTGTCGCTAACAACGAGCTGCGCCGATTCTGGCCGCGGCGATAGGGAACCGTAATGCTAGAGAAGACGATCAACGGATTTTCGGTGGTTGCGTACGCGACGCAACCCGAGGGCCGCACCCCCCCGCGGGCGTTCCTGGAGACGCGGCGTCTTGCGCCCAAGGCGAAGCCTGCAGACGCGGGTGCCGAGCCGGCGCAACCTGAAGCGGACAAGCCCGAAGGCCAGCCTTTCGAAATCTTCGTCAGCCGGCGGTTTCGCAGCACGATCGAAGCCATGTCGGCGGCGCGTAACGCGTTGGACCGCGTGAAAAGCGTGGATGAGGACGGGGTGCCGGACCCCCTGCCCGAATAGCGCGCGAGGGTGGGCGAAGCGGGGCCGGCAACGGTGATTGCCGGCGTCGGACCCCATATTGTTATCCCGACTTTGTATTTGTCGAATCCCTGACAGCAGGCTGATGATGCCGCATGGCAATCATCGCCATTCACAGTCTGCTCAAAAGGAAGGTTGATGAATACGAACGTCCATTCTCCAGCGCTCACCGCGCGGGGAGTTTCACGCCGCGCCATGTTGCGCGCGGCAAGCGTCGCGGGATTGGCCGCGCCGCTGGGCATGCTGGGCTCCCGCGTGCTGGCGGCCGATTCGGCGCCGCGCACGTTCAAGATCGCGTGGAGCCAGACCGCCGTCTGCCAATCGCCCGTGTCGGTGGCGCTTGAGCGGGGCTTCTTCGAAAAATACGGGTTGAAGGTCGAACGCATCAATTTCAGCGGGTCGACCGACCAGTTGCTGGAAGCGATCGCCACCGGCCATGCCGACGGCGGTATCGGCATGGCGCTGCGGTGGCTCAAGCCGCTGGAGCAGGGCTTTGACGTGAAACTGGCGGTGGGCACGCACGGCGGCTGCATGCGCTTGCTGACGGCCGAAGACTCGCCCATCAAGAGCGTGAACGATTTGAAGGGCCGCCGCGTAGCCGTGTCGGATCAGGCCAGCCCGGTGAAGAATTTCTTTGCGATCCGCGTGGCCCAACTGGGCATCGACCCCGAGTCCGTGGACTGGCGCCAGTATCCGCAGGATCTGTTCGGCGAGGTGCTGAGAAAAGGCGAGGTGGATGCCATCGCCGGCGACGATCCGCTGATCTATACGCTGCGCGAAGACAACAAGCTGCGCGAGATCGCGACCAACATCGAAGGCGACTACGAGAACCGCACCTGCTGCGTGCTGGGCCTGCGCGGCGACCTGGTGCGCAAGGATCCCGAGGCGGCCGCGGCCATCACGCGCGCGGTGATCGACGCGCAACGCTGGACCGCGTCCAACCCCGATGAGACGGCGCGCATTTTCGCACCTTATGTGCCGGGCAAGGTACCGGCCGAGCGCGTGGCCGCGATCTTGCGCAGCCACAGCCACGGGCATGCCTCCACGGGGTCCGCGCTGCGCGAGGAGATCGTGGGCTACGCCAAGGACTTGAAGACCATCAAGGTGCTGAGCGCGAATCTGGACATCAACAAATACGCGCAAGTGGTGGTGCCCAATGTCCTCGGCTGATGCATTGCCGGCCCGCGCGGGCGGCGCGGCGCTGGCGCCGGGCTGGCGCTTGTGGAAGACGGGCGTGGCGGCCGCCGCCGTGTGGGCGGGCGTGGGCGGCGTGACGCTGGGCTGGCCGAACGTGGAAGTGGGTTTTTCGTCATGGGGCTACACGCAGGAGTTCGGCGTGGCGACCCTGGCGCTGGCGGCGCTGCTTCTGCTGGTGGCGGTGTCGGGCGCAGAGCAGGCGCGGCCGGTGCGCGCCTTGCGCCGCGCCGGGCCCTGGCTGCTGGCGCTGGCGGTTGCGGTGGGCGCGTGGGAAATCGCCACGGCGAAGCTTGCGCTGCTGCCCAGCCCGTTCTTCGCCCCGCCGCAGTCGCTGATCGAGGTCTACGTCACCGACTACAAGCGCTTGGGCGACAGCCTCGTGAATTCACTGTGGCTGCTGGCCAATGGTTTCGTGTTGGGAGCGGCGGCCGGCTTCCTGACGGGCGTGGCGATCGGTTGGTCGCGCGGGTTGGGCTACTGGGTGCATCCGGTGCTGCGCTTTCTGGGGCCGGTGCCGTCTACTGCCTTGCTGCCGATGGCGTTCTTCTTCTTTCCCTCCAGCTGGTCTGCGGCGGTGTTCCTGATCGCGCTGGCGACGTGGTTTCCGGTGACGGTGCTGACCTGGTCGGGCGTGGCGGGCGTGAACCGCGCCTACTACGACGTGGCGCGCACGATGGGCGCCAACGAATGGTTCCTGGTGTTGCGCGTGGCGATTCCGGCCGCCTTGCCGCAGGTCTTCGTAGGCCTGTTCATGGGGCTGGGCGCGTCGTTCTCGGTGCTGGTGGCCGCGGAAATGATGGGCGTGAAATCGGGGCTGGGCTGGTACCTGTCCTGGGCGCAGGGCTGGGCGTCGTACGCCAACATGTACGGCGCGCTCTTTGTCATGGCGCTGGTGTTCTCGGGGCTGATCACTTTGTTGTTCCTGGGGCGCGACCGCCTCCTGGCCTGGCAGAAAGGAGTGGTGAAATGGTAGCGGCAGCCGTGGCGCAAGCGCCTATCCACCGCGGCGCGGCGTTGGCCGTGCAGGGCGTGAATCATCATTTCGATCTGGACGGCACCGCTTTGCCGGTGCTCGACAGCATCGACCTGGAGGTCAAGCCGGGCGAGTTCGTGGCGCTGCTGGGGCCCAGCGGTTGCGGCAAATCGACGCTGTTGCGGCTGGTGGCGGGTCTGGAGCCACCCGCGCAAGGGGACTTGCTGGCGGATGGCGAGCCGATCGACGGGCCGTCGCCGTCGCGCATCGTCGTGTTCCAGGATCCCACCTTGTACCCCTGGCGCACCGTCTGGAACAACGTGGCGTTGGGCCTGCAGGCGCGTGGCCTGTTGAAGACCGAGCGCCATCGCGTCGATGACGCCTTGCAGCGTGTGGGCCTGGCTTCCTTCAGCAAGGCGTATCCGCATCAGCTGTCGGGGGGCATGGCGCAGCGTGCGGCGTTGGCCCGCGCGCTGGTCAACGACCCCCGCATCCTGATCCTGGACGAGCCCTTGGGCAAGCTGGATTCGCTGACTCGCATCGCCATGCAATCCGAATTGGTCGAGTTGTGGCAACGCGCGGGGTTTACGGCCCTGCTGGTGACGCACGACGTGGAGGAAGCCCTGTTCATGGCGTCGCGCATCGTGGTGCTGAGCGAACGGCCTGCGCGGATCAAGGACGAGATCATCAACGACCTGCCTTACCCGCGGCACCGGGGCGACCCGAAGCTGGCGCACTTGCGCCATCGCGCACTGTCCTTGCTGGGGCTGGATGCGACGTGGTGAGGAAACTGGGGCTGGCGCTGGCCGTGCTGGGCTTGCTGGGGGGGGCGGTTGCCGTGGCGGTCTGGCGGCAGCCGCAAGCGGCGCTGGCGATTTCCCACTGGCCTTTCGCTTGGCGATATGACCCCGACCTGCCCGTCAGCCCCCACACCTGGCGGCAGCTATGGCTGGCATTGGCTCAGAGCGGCGCCGCGCTGGTGTTGCTGGTGTGCGCCTTGTTTTCCAGGCGCTGGCGCTACGGCCTGCTGGCGGTGGCCGTCGTGCTGGCTTTCAGCACGCAGTGGCCGCGTCCGCAGATGCTGCTGACCGAGGCGCACAGCACGTCGTATCAGCGTTCACCGTTGGCGTTTTCGGACGCCAACGTGCTGCAAGGCGGGCGGCTGTATCAGGCGCAGTGCGCAAGCTGCCATGGCGCGGCGGCCGACGGCCGTGGGCCGCGCGCGGCCAGCTTGCCCACTTGGCCCAGCGTGTTGGGCGCGCCGCTTTTCGACAACCGCCTGGAAGGCGAATTGCATTGGCACGTGGCTCAAGGCGGCAAGACGCCGTCCGCATCCGCCATGCATGGCTTTCAAGCGGTGTTGAGCGCCGACGACATCTGGCGCGTGCTGGACTACCTGCGACTGCGCGCCTATGGAACAAGCGGTGGCGCAGGCATGCCGGCCATCCCGGCGCCGGTCGTGCATCTGGCCTGCCGCGATGGGCGCGCGGACAGCCTGAGCGGCTTGCGCGGACTGCCGTTGCGTGTGGTGGCGCATGCACCCGACGCGCCGGACGAACCGCAGGACCCGCGCATATTGACGATTGCCCTGACGCGCGGCGCGCCAGGCGAGGTCGACGCCGACTGCGTGGCGGCGGATCGCGGCGCCTGGGATGCCTATGCCCTGGCGGCAGGTGTGCCCCCCGAGGCGCTGTCGGGCGCGCAGTTCATGGTGGACCGGCGAGGCTGGTTGCGTGCGCGCCGCCTGCCTGGCGCGGCGCCCGCCTGGACCAGCGCGGACAACGTCTGCGGGCCGGGCGGGCGGATGGAGGGCGGGGCCGCGGGCGGACTGGGTGAGCTATTGCTGGCGATGGATCGGGCACCCATAGCCTTGCCGCAGAGATCCCCTTGAATCCCGCGAAACCGCGCACCAGGTTGGGAGCGCTTCTTGCGGGGAAAGGGTGCGGCCATTTGGCCGATCAAGGTGAAGCGACATGAACACACCCCTCCCCAACCCGCCCATTGAACCCGAGCATCCCGATTCACAGGAAAAGCTGGATCTTCCAGACGATGCGGACGACGACTCCGACCTTCCCGAAGACGAAGCACAGCCGGAAGAACTGGCTGAACTGGAACCTGAAGAGCCGGTAGGCACGCCCGCATCCAACCAGCAGGAGTCATAGGTGCCCCTCCCACGCGTGGCCGGGATGGAGCGTCCGGCCAGCTGGGAATAGGTGGCGGCGCGCGAGCCGGTTACGGCATTGGCGTCGGCATCGGCGTCGCGACGAGCTTGTCGGCGGGGAAGGGCACGAGCAAACCGCGTGCCGCCTCGGCCGGCGCCGTCAGCCAGTCGCCATAGGCGCCTTCGGGCAGGATGACGATCATGCGCTTTTCCTTACCCGACTGGTGGTAGTGCTTGAACAGCGGGTGATCATCGGCATTGACCGTCAGCATGGTGTAGCTTTCCTGGCGCTGGCCCGCGGCGTCGTGCCATTGGTCCCACAGGCCGGCGATGCCCAGGGGCGCGCCGTCGGCGCGGGTGAATCGCGTTGCAACGGACTTCATGCTGAGGCCTTCGTCAACGGGCCGCCAATCCGGTTCGAAGATCGCCTCGGCCGGGATGATGCAGCGTTGCCCCTTCTGCCATGCGCCGCGGAACGTGAAGGCGCGGGCGACTTGATCATCGCGCGCATTGAATGTCGACAGCTTGCCGGCATCGTTCAGTCCGTCGGACCGGGTCGATGCGCTGATCAGCCCCCACCGCCCCAGGACCGCTTCGCGATCAGGCACCGCGTCATCGCCGGCGTCATGCGCCACCGGACGGCGCACGAACAGCCCCTGAAGCTTGGGCCACACGTCATACATGCCGAGCGCCGCGGGCTTGTCGCGCACCCCGAACTTCTTGAGCAGCAGTTCGGCGTCCTTCAAGGTCTGGTAGTGGCTGCACATGCATACCTCCGCTATTGCGTCGAGTATAGGCGCGGCAGGGGAAAAATCGGACGCGATAAGTGAGGGACATATAAGCGCGCGAAATCCGGATATTCCGACAAGATAGTTCCCCTTGGCGGCCCTGCGACCCATCATCGTGGACAGGTTTCTTTGCACACTTTCTTCATGACGAGGTCTTCAAGATGAGTACGTTGAACGAATATCTGGGCCAGAAACGCGCGGCCGTCCTGGTTCGCAACGGGCGTGATCCGCAGACCGTGGAGCCCGTGAAGTTGCGCGCGCACGTCAGCGCCGAGGGCCGTAGCGGCGTGCGCCGCATTCGCATCCGGGACCATCAGGTGGTCAGCGACAGTCCGGCCGACTTCGCGGGTTACGATCTGGGGCCCAGTTCGCCCGAGCTGCTGCTGGGCTCCCTGGGCAGTTGTCTTACGCACATCTTCCTGATCAAGGCGGCTGAGCTGGAACTGCCGCTGGAATCGCTGGAAGTCGAGATTGAAGGCGACCTGGACCCGCGCGGCGGCAAGCCGGGCTACGAGAAGGTGCCGTTCTTTCCGCACAATATCCGCTACACGGCGCACATCGTGTCGCCCGCCGACGAGCAGGCAGTGCGCGCCGTGCACGAGGCGGTGGAGCAGTGGTGCCCCATCCTGAACCTGCTCAAGCAGCCGCAACCGCTGGAAGGCAGCGTGCGGCACACGCGCCCGGCGCCGCAATAAGCGCCGGGCAGGCGCGGCGGCTCAGGTCAGCGTGCTGCGCATCAGGATCTCGGTGAGCGCGCGGGTGGGCTTGTTCGGCGCGGGCGCCGAGATGACGATGAATTCCACCTGCGGCAGGGCGGGCAAGTGGCCAGCGCCCGCGGGGGCCGCCAGGCCCGCCGTGGACAGGTGCGAGGGCTGCACCGTGATGCCTAGCCCGGCGCGGGCGGCGGCCTGGCAGCCGGCGTAGCTGGTGCTGGTACAGACGATCTGCCAACTGCGGCCGGCGCGCGCCAGCGCATCCAGCGTCAGCGTGCGGGTCACGCTGGGTTCGCGCAAAAGAATCAGCGGCAGGGGTTCGTCGGGGGCGATGCGCAAGCCCTCCTTGGCCCGCCATAGCAGGGCTTCCTTGTGCAGGGTCTGTCCCCGGCGGTCGCCGCGGCGACGCTTGCCGATCATCACATCCAGCCCGTTGTCGTCCAGCAGCTTGTAGAGCTCGCTGGTGACGCCGATGGTCAGGTCCAGCTCCACTTCGGGGTGGGCCAGGCGGAAAGCCGCCAGCACGTCGGGCAGCGGCCCCATCGCCAGGTCATCGGACGTACCCAGGCGGACGCGGCCGCGCAGCCGAGGCGCGTCAAACAGCCTTTCGGCCCGTTCATGGGCATCCAGGATGATTTCCGCGTGCACCAGCAGGCTGCGGCCGTCGCTGGTCAGCGTGAGCGAATGCGTGTCGCGCAGGAACAGGCGGCGGTTGACCGCCTGCTCCAGTTGCCGGACGTGTTCGCTTACCGTGGGCTGGGTCAGCCCCAGCCGCCGGGCGGCCTCGGTGAAGCTGGGCGCGGCCGCGGCGGTGGCAAAAGTCTTGAGCCACAAGGGATTGAGCATGGCGCGGTTTTGTCATAGGAATTTCCGATGACAGTTAAAGTAATCAGTGGGCTTCACGATGGCAAGGGGCGCGCCTATAGTTCCCGTAACTTTTCGACCATCCGACCGCCATGCGCCGCTTCCTGCCCGACCAATTCACGCTCATCCTGATCGCCACGGTGGTGTTCGCCAGCTTCTTTCCCGCGGTGGGCAAGGGCGCGTCCTTCATGATGGTGGCCAGCAATGTGGCCATTTCGCTGCTGTTCTTCCTGCATGGCGCGCGCCTGTCCACCGACGCCATCGTGGCGGGTGTGAAGGATG
Organism: Achromobacter marplatensis; assembly: GCF_002209535.1. Taxonomy (GTDB): domain Bacteria; phylum Pseudomonadota; class Gammaproteobacteria; order Burkholderiales; family Burkholderiaceae_B; genus Achromobacter; species Achromobacter marplatensis. The sequence continues at coordinate 82,994 of NZ_NJIG01000011.1, forward strand.
TGCGCCTGCACGCGCTGATCCTTGCGTGCACCTTCATCCTGTTTCCGGCGTTGGGCTTGGGGCTGCGGGCGCTGTTCCCCGGTTTGCTGACGCCGTCGCTGTGGCTGGGCGTGCTGTTCGTCTGCACCTTGTCGTCCACGGTGCAATCGTCCATCGCGTTCACCTCCATGGCGCGTGGCAACGTGCCCGGCGCCATATGCGCGGCGACGGCATCCAATCTGCTGGGCACTGTGCTGACGCCGCTGCTGGTGGCGGTGCTGCTGCATCGCCAGGGTGGCGGGCACGGGCTGGCCGACGCCGGCCGCATTCTGCTCCAGCTGTTGCTGCCGTTCGCCGTAGGTAGTCTGCTGCGGCCGTGGATCGGCGCCTGGGCGCAACGCAACAACCGCGCCCTGTCCAAGGTGGACCGCAGCTCGATCCTGCTGGCGGTCTACACCGCGTTCAGCGAGGCCGTGGCCCAGGGCATCTGGCATGCGTTCCCCGCGATCGACCTGGCTACGATGGTGCTGGTCAATGCCTTGTTGCTGGGGGCCGTGTTGCTGATCACGACGTGGGGCAGCCGCAAGCTGGGCCTGTCCAAGGAAAACGAGATTACGCTGGTCTTCTGCGGATCGAAGAAGTCGCTGGCCTCGGGCATTCCGCTGGCGACCGTGCTGTTCGGCACCTCGCAGATGGGCGTGGTGGTCCTGCCGCTGATGATCTTCCACCAGATGCAACTGATGGTGTGCGCGGTGCTGGCGCGCCGGTACGCAGAGCGCCAGGAGCCGACGCAGGTGGCGGTGGCCGGCGCCTAGGAACGCAGGAGACTGGCAGCCCCCGTCAGGCGGCCTCGTCCCGCGGCTGGATCTTGCCGCTGGGTTGCCAGAAGACGTCGCCGTCGCGCTCAGTGACGGTCAAGACGGCCAGGCGGCCGTTCTTGCAGGGGCCGCCTACGCACAGGCCCGTGTCGGGTTGGTAGGTGGCGCCGTGGCGCGCACACATGAGCAGATCGCCGGCACGCGTGAAAAAGCTGCCTTCCCAGTCGAGTTCGACGCCCACGTGGGCGCAGCGGTTCAGGTAGCCATGCACGCGGTCCTGGTAGCGCACGAAGAATGCGGTGGTCTGGCCCGCGCTATCGGTTACCGGTACTTTCACGCCCAGCCCGCCGTTGACGAGCTCGGCGGCGGCACAGACTCGGACTTCAGGGGCGGCGGGGGAATCGTGCATGGCGGGCCTTCCAGGAAAAGGGTGCGATCTTCGGACAGGGGGCCGGGCTTGTCAATCGGCGGGGGCGGTGGGGATGACGGGAGCGCTGTCCTGCTGGCGGGCCCACATGCCCGCATAGACGCCGCCCTGGGCCAGCAGCTGCGGATGGCGGCCGCGTTCGATGACGCGGCCGTCGGACAGCACGATGATCTCGTCCGCGTCCGCCACGGTGGACAGGCGATGGGCGATGATCAGCGTGCTGCGGCCCTGGCTGACTTCCCGCAGGTTCGCCTGGATTTCGCGTTCGGTGTGGGTGTCCAGCGCGCTGGTGGCCTCGTCGAACAGGAAGATGGCCGGGTTTTTCAGGATCGTGCGCGCAATGGCCACGCGTTGCTTTTCGCCGCCCGACAGCTTCAGGCCCCGTTCGCCCACCATGGTCTGGTAGCCGTCGGGCATGGTCATGATCAGGTCATGGATGTGCGCCAGCCGCGCGGCGGCCTCGATTTCGGCGTCGGTGGCGCCGGGCCGGCCGTAGCCGATGTTGTAGTGGATGGTGTCGTTGAACAGCACCGTGTCTTGCGGTACCACGCCGATCGCCGCCCGCAGGCTGGCTTGGGTGACGTCGCGCACGTCCTGGCCGTCGACGACGATGGCGCCGCTATCGGTGTCGTAGAAGCGGAACAGCAGGCGGGCGATCGTGGATTTTCCGGCGCCCGACGTGCCAACCACCGCCACGGTCTTGCCGGCGGGAATGGTGAAGCTGACGCCTTTCAGGATGGGGCGGCGTGCGTCATAGCCGAAATGCACGTCGCGGAATTCCACCTGGCCGCCTGCGATCTGCAGGGGGCGGGCATCCGGGCGGTCGGCCACTTCGCGGTCCTGGCCCAGCAGTTCGAACATGCGCTCCATGTCGATGATCGCCTGCTTGATCTCGCGGTAAATGAAACCGAAGAAGCTGAGCGGCTGGTACAGCTGCAGCAGGTAAGTGTTGACCAGGACGAAGTCGCCCAGCGTGTAGCGGCCTTCGGCGATGCCGGTGGCGGCCATCCACATGACGAGCGTCAGGCCGACCGAGATGATGGCGGCCTGGCCCACGTTCAGGATCGACAGGCTGACCTGGCTGCGCACGGCGGCGCGTTCGTAGCGGGTCAGCGAGGCGTCATAGCGGCGCGCTTCGTGTTCTTCGTTGCCGAAGTACTTGACGGTTTCGTAGTTCAGCAGGCTTTCGATGGCCTTGGTGTTGGCCTCGGAGTCGGTCTCGTTCATCTGGCGCCGGAACTTGGCGCGCCACTCGGTGACGACAAGCGTATAGGCCATGTACAGGATCACCGTCGCGCCGGTGGCCAGCGCCAGCCAGACGTCGAACATCTTCCACAGCACGATGCAGACCAGGCCGATTTCAAAGAACGTCGGCAGGATGTTGAACAGCAGGAACGACAGCAGCGTCTGGATGCCCTTGGTGCCGCGTTCGATGGCGCGGGTCAGGCCGCCGGTCTGGCGCGACAGGTGGAAACGCAGCGCCAGGGCGTGCAGGTGCCGGAAGATCTGCAGGCCGACGGCGCGGATGGCGTGCTGGCCGACCCGGGCGAAGATGGCGTCGCGCAATTCCGAGAACAGCAGCGACAGTACGCGGGCCGTGCCGTAAGCCAGGATCAGCCCCAGCGGCACCGTCACCGCGCCGGGCGCGCCTTTGCCCAGTTCGTCGATGGCGTGCTTGTAGATCAGCGGCACATAGACGGTCGCCGTCTTGGCGGCGAACAGACAGAGCAGGGCGGCGACGACGCGCACTTTCAACCCCGTCATCCCGGGGGGCCACAGGTAGGGGAAAAGGGTGCGCAGGGTGGAAAAACCGCCCCGATTCTTGGGGGGCGCGTCAGAGGGATTCATGGCTGGGCAAGGGGGCGGATGCGGGGGGCGGCCAGGGGGGCGCAGGGGCGTGTAACGGCCATTATCGGACACGGGCGCTATTATTTGGCTGATAACCCCTGGTATCTACGGACCATTACTGGGGGATGTTGATCCGGTATCGCGACGCGGGCGCAGCTCGGCAAGCCCGCTCTTTTGTCTCTTCAATCCTGGGGTAAGCCGGGCTGTGCCCAGGATTGCGCGACCTGGCGCGTATTCGCCGTGCGGGTGTCGCGGTGCAAGCTTCGGAGGGTCTTATGGCGAAAGTACCCGCAGTGAAATTGAACGACGGCAACAAGATCCCGCAACTGGGGTTGGGTGTCTGGCAGGTGCCGGACGAGCAAGCCTCCTCCAGCGTGAAGGAGGCGCTGGCGGCCGGTTACCGCTCGGTGGACACCGCGGCCATCTATGGCAACGAGGCGGGCGTGGGCGCCGGGTTGCGCGCGGCCGGCGTGGCGCGCAAGGACCTGTTCGTGACCACCAAGCTCTGGAACGACCGGCACGGCTATGACGACGCGCACAAGGCGATGGACGAAAGCCTGGAAAAGCTGGGCCTGGCGTATGTGGACCTCTATCTGATCCATTGGCCCGTGGCGGGCAGCGCGAAGTTTCTGGACGCCTGGCGCGCCATGGTCGAGATGAAGGAAGACGGTCGCGCCCGTTCGATCGGCGTGTCCAATTTCACGCAGGCCAATCTTGAGCGGCTGATGGAGTCGTCCAAAGTGGTGCCGGCGGTGAACCAGATCGAGCTGCATCCCGGGTTCGCCCAGCGTGAACTGCGCGCCTTCCATGCCAAGCACGGGATCGCGACCGAGTCCTGGAGCCCCTTGGCCCAAGGCGGCATCACCAAGGAAAAGGTCATCCTGGAGCTGGCGAAGAAGCACGGCAAATCGCCCGCGCAGGTGACGCTGCGGTGGCATTTGCAGAGTGACCTGATCGTGATCCCGAAATCGGTCACGCCCGCCCGCATCCGCGAGAACATCGACGTTTTCGATTTTGAACTGTCGGGCGACGAGATGGCGGCGATCGACGGCATCAAGGAAGGCGCCCGCCTGGGGCCGGACCCCGAGCGTTTCGGCAAGTAAGGCTGGCCAGCGCGGCCGTCGGCGGGGCAGGGGGTAGCGGGCCCCCGATGGGGAGGCGGGACCCCAATCCCCCGTGGCGGTACTTTTTGCGGGCTAGTGCTTCAGCGGGAAACACCAGTAGCGCACGATGACCACGAGCAGGATGGTCAGCGTGATCCAGGACGCCCAGTGCCAGGCGCCGGTGCCGAGCAGGGCGGCCAGCAGGCCGAACACGCTCAGCGCGCCCAGCAGGATCGGCACGCCCCACACGAACATGAAACCGCAGCCCCCTTTGCTGCTTTGACGGGCGGTCATGCGGGTGTCCTTTGCGGGGCGGCGGCGGCCTGATGCTTTTTCACGAGTTCGTTGATGCGTGCTTCGGTGGCGCGGCGGCGCGCCAGCCACAGGTAGAGGCCGCTGACCAGGACCACGATGGTGATCAGGTCCAGCAGCGCCCAGATGATCTTCAGGGGCAGGCCGGCGTAATCGCCGAAATGCAGCGGGCGGGACACTTCCAGCGCGGTCAGGTACCAGGGCATCTTGGCCACGGTCGTCAGCGCCCCGGTCTTGCCGTCCACCAGCACCGGGGTGTTCAGCTTGGAGGTCAGCGGCGTATCGCCGCGCATCCAGGCGATGTAATGGTGCGGGCTGCCGAAAGCGTTGCCGGGGAAGGCGATGAACGACACTTCGTTGCCCGGCAGCGCTTTTTTCGCGGTGTCGGCGGCCAGTTGGGCCGACGCCAGTTCGCTGGGTACCGACTGGCCTTTATAGGGTTCCAGGATGCGGACCAGCTCGGTCGATTGCCACAGGCGGAACAGTGGGGTCGACAATTCGTTGATGACACCCGTCACGCCCACCACGAACGCCCAGACCAGCGTGACGATGCCCAGCAGGTTGTGCAGGTCCAGCCATTTCAGGCGGGTGGAGCGCGCGGCGCGCACCGTGCCGAACTCCAGCTTCTTCATGAAGGGGCCGTAGAGCACGACGCCGGACACGATGGCCACGCAGAACAGCAGGCCCATGAAGCCCAGGAACAGTTCGCCGGGTAGCCCCGCGAACAGGTCCACGTGCAGCGCCAGCATGATGCCCATGAAAGAGAACTTGTCCTCGGCATAGGGCGGGCCGTCCAGCAGCACGTCGCCCGTGCGGCCGTCCATGCGCACCGCGTGCCCGGAGGCCTGGCCGTCGCCCGGCTTCTTGGCCATCCCCACCCAGACCTGGGGTTCGTCGGGATCGAAGAACAGGTAGTCGATCACTTCGCCCGGGTACATGGACTTGGCGCTTGCTACGAGCTTGTCCAGGTTGGCGGGGGGCGTGTTGGCCGGTACATCCGACAGGGGCTTGGCATCATCGAGCCAGTGTTCGATTTCGTGGTGGAACACCAGCGGCAAACCGGTAAGACAGATGATGAGCAGGAAGATGGTGCAGACGAGGCTGGTCCACTTGTGGATCCAGTACCAGGTCTTGATGGTGGAGGCGGCTGTCATGGCGACGGCAGGAGGCGGCCTGCGCGGCCCCCTTTAAGGTATCAGTTGGGAAAGTCGGAACATTATCACGAATAATAGCGATTCTCGTAACGCAATATTTTGACCCCGTAGCCATGGGGGGCGCAACAGTGTCCGACCAGAAACCGGGTTAAAAAGAGGGGTCAGGTTTCAACAGGCAAGAACAGCCACAGTCGGGTGATGGGGACGGATCCATTCGCCCGCAACCGGTGGCTGCCGGATCATCATGGAGCAGCGATTTCTGAAAATCCCACGCAATGAACGCGGCCGCGATTTTGCGGTGGGCGACGTGCATGGGCATTTTTCCCGTCTACAGGAAAGCCTGAACCGCCTGGGTTTCGACCCAGCGCGCGACCGGCTGTTTTCCGTGGGCGATCTTGTGGACCGGGGGCCGGAAAACGAGGCCGCTCTGGAGTGGCTGGCCCAGCCCTGGTTCCATGCGGTCCAGGGCAACCACGAGGACTACGCGATCCGCCACGTACGCACCGGGGAGGTAGACGTCATGAACTGGCGCGGCTACGGCGGCGGCTGGTTCCTGGACCTGCCGCCCGACCGGCAAAAAGTCTTTGCCGAAGCCTTCGCGCAACTGCCCATCGCCATTGAGGTCGAGACGGCCGACGGCGCGGTCGGCTTGCTGCATGCGGATTGCCCGGTGCTGTTCTGGCCGCGGCTGGAATCCGCGCTGCAAGACCGCTATAAGCGCACCAGCGCGGCTTGCCAATGGTCGCGGGAACGGCTGCGCCAAATGGACAGGACGGTCATCAAGGGCGTGCGGGCGGTGGTCGCGGGGCATACGCCAGTGGCGGCGCCGCTGTTGCTGGGCAACGTCTATCACATCGACACCGAGGGCTGGCGGGAGGGCTATTTCACGTTCCTGGACCTGGAGTCGCTGCTGGCCTGGCCACATGAGGTGGTGACCGAGCTGGCGACCGAGGAATAGGTCCGCCGGGTCGCAAAATCGATACGCGGAAATAGCAAAGGGCGCCTTGCAGGCGCCCTTCGTGTCTGTGGACAGCCGGGATCAGAGGGGCCGGGCCATCACGGGGGCGGAGGTGGTGACCGCGCTGGCGCTGACACCGCTGCTGTCCAGATTGGAGGCAGGCGAACTTGCGGCAGGCAATCCTGCGGCAGGTGCCCCCGCGACGGGCGAACCCGTCGCGGGGGCATTGTCCGCGCGGGGCGCCGGGATCGGCATCAACGGGGCCTGGACGGCGCTGGTCGGGTTAGACGGCGCCAAGGCCGCGCCGGGGGTCGGCAGCGGCTTGACCGAGGTATCCACCCCGTCGGTGGAGCGGTTGTTGTTCAGGAAGTCGGTCAGGGCATCGCCCGAGGACAAGTCCAGCGAGGCCACGGCCTGGCCCGGCGGGAATTCCGAGAAGTAGTATTCGCCGTTTTCCACCAGCAGGCCGTCCGGACGCGGCGCCGGCTTGGCGTCCGGCACGCCCTTGAGCACGGGCTGCATGTAGTCCAGCCAGGTCGACAGGGCCAGGCCGCTGCCGAACTCGTTCGTGCCCAGCGACTTGGGCTGGTCAAAGCCCATCCACACCGTGGTCGCCAGCGCGGGCGTGAAGCCCGAGAACCAGACGTCCACGGCTTCGTTGGTAGTGCCGGTCTTGCCGCCGACGTCGTTGCGCTTGAGGACCTGATGCGCGCGCGCCGCGGTGCCGCTGGTAGCGACGCCGCGCAGGATGTCGTCCATGACCCAGGCGGTGCGCGGGTCGATCGCGCGCGCTGCTTCGTCGCCGGCCTTGACGGGCTGCGCCTGCATCAGCACTTTGCCGGAACGGTCGGTCACGTGGTCGACCAGATAGGGCGTGACGCGATAGCCGCCATTGGCGAAGACGCTGTAGCCGTTGACCACCTGCAAGGGTGTGGCGCCGCCCGCGCCGAGTGCCAGCGGCAGCACCGCCGGCCAGCGGGACTTGTCGAAGCCGAAGCGGGTCAGGTAGTCCTGCGCATACTGCGGCGAGATGGCCTGCAGGATGCGGATCGACACCATGTTCTTGGAGCGGTACAGGCCCTGGCGCAGGGTCAGCATGGGCTCGTACTTGTTGCCGTCGTTCTTGGGCTGCCAATCCTTCGAGCCCGTCTGGGCCGCCGTCAGCATGAAGGGCTGGTCCGAGATCTGGGTGGCGGGCGTGAAGCCGCGCTCAAGCGCCGCGGCGTAGACGAAGGGCTTGATGTTCGAACCAGGCTGGCGCCAGGCCTGGGTCACCCGGTTGAAGGTGCCGCGGTTGTAGTCGAAGCCGCCGATCATGGCGCGGATGGCGCCGTCTTCGGGCGTCATGGACACCAGCGCGGCTTGCAGCGCCGGCATGTTGATGATTTCCCAGCTGTCCGTGTCCTTGTCGCCAGTCTTGTGGATGTAGACAACAGAACCGCGGCGGATACGCTGGCTGTCGCTCGCCTTCGGGTTCAGGGCGCGAGCGACGACGGCCAGCGCCTTCTTGTCCGAGATGGTGATGAGGTCGCGTCCGCTGCGCGCCAGCTTCACTTCCGTAGGGCTGGCCGACAGCACGACGGCGGCCAGCAGGTCTTCGCTGTCGGGCGCCTTGTCCTGCACGCCATCCAGGACTTCGTCCAACGCTTGCGGATCGTTCTCGACGCCGTCGGGCAGGTCGAGCTGGTCTTCCGGGCCGGGATAGACGGCGCGGCGCGTGTAGTCCAGCACGCCGTTGCGCACGGCGCGGTAGGCGGCTTTCTGGGCCTTGGAATCGATCGTCGTGTAGACGTCGATGCCCTTGGAGTAGGTCTCTTCCTGGAACACGCCGTACATCAGCTGGCGCGCCAGTTCGGCCGGATAGTCGCCATGCACGGCGAAGCCGCGCGCGCTGGTGCCGTCCGCGCCGCGGATCGTCAGGTGCTGCTTCAAGGCTTCATCGGCCTGCTCGGGCGTCAGGTAGCCCAGCGTCTTCATGCGGCCCAGCACGTAGTGCTGGCGGATTTCCGCGCGCGGGAAATTGGTGATGGGGTTGAAGCGCGACGGGGCCTTGGGGATGCCGGCCAGCATGGCGGCTTCGGCCGGCGTCACTTCCGACAGCGGCTTGCCCAGGTAGGTGCGCGACGCAGCGGCGAAACCGTAGGCGCGGTGGCCCAGGTAGATCTGGTTCATGTAGAGCTCAAGGATCTGGTCCTTGGTGAGCTCGTTCTCGATCTTGAAGGTCAGCAGCAGTTCGTAGAACTTGCGCGAGTAGGTCTTTTCCGACGACAGGTAGAAGTTGCGCGCCACCTGCATGGTGATCGTGCTGCCGCCCTGCGACTTCGAGCCCTTGACGACGTTGGTCAGCACGGCGCGCGCCACGCCCATCCAGTCGACGCCGCCGTGGCTGTAGAAGCGGTCGTCCTCGGCCGCCAGCACCGCCTGGCGCATCACGGGCGGGATCTCGTCAAAGCGCAGCACGTTGCGGTGCTCTTCGCCGTATTCGCCGATCAGCACCTTGTCGGCCGTATAGATGCGCAGCGGCACCCGCGGACGGTAGTCCGTCATGGCATGCAGGTCGGGCAGGCTGGGCCAGGCCAGCGCCAGGGCCAGCCCCAACAGGACGGCTCCGCACACGCCGGCGCCGGCCACGGCGATGCCCGCTTTGACCAGGAGTCGTTTCCAGGGAAGGCCCGATTTGCCGCCCGGGTTGGCGGAGGATTGCTGGGGGGTGCTCATTGCAGGCGATTCTAGGGCAGAACGCTATAGACCGGCCATGGCGCAATAAGGTTTCAGTAACCAAACTTGCCGGGGCGCGGTGGGGGGCGTGTGCCACGTAAATATAGGGACGGGGTCTAGCATACGCGGGGCGCGGCTTTCGCGCGTGTGCGCACAGGAATGCGCTGTGAAATGTATTGCGCGCCGTGACAAACAGCAAGGCCGGTTGCACGCTTTTGTCGGAATTCAGCGTCGGTTCAGCGCGTCGGCGTCCTGCAGGTAGCGCTGGGGCGGCGCGCCCAGCGCCCGATGGAACATGGCACTGAACGCGCTGGGGCTGCGGTAGCCCAGGTCGGCCGCGATGCGCGCGACGGGCACGCCCAGCGACAGCCGGCACACCGCGTCCGCCAGGCGCACCTGCTGCACCCACTGCCGGTAATTCAGGCCCAGTTCGGCCTGGAACAGCCGGATCAGGGTGCGGGCGCTGGCGCCGACTTCGCTGCCCCAGTCTTCGATGCCGCGCTGCAGCCCCGGCTGGTCCAGGATGGCCATGCAGATGGTCTGCAGGCGGCGGTCGCGCGGCCACGGGATCTGGATGGGCACCACGCGAGCGGCGGCCAGTTCGGACAGGATCAGCGCGGCGACCTGTTCTTCGCGGCCGCCCAGCGGGTAATCGACGGGCGCCGCCGTCAGCGCCAGGATCAGTTCGCGCAGCAGCCCGCTGACCTCGACCACCTGGCATTGCCGCCAATACCCCGCCGCGGCCTCGGCCTGGATGTAGAGCGATCGCATGGATACCGCGCCCACCATGTCCACGCCGTGCGGCACGCCGGCCGGCACCCATAGCGCGCGCAGCGGCGGCAGCGCCCAGAAGCCGCTGGGCGTGGTGACGCGCATCACGCCTTCGACCGCGTAGATCAGTTGGGCGCGGGGGTGGGAGTGGGCGCCGGTCTGCGCGCCGGCCGGGAATTCCTTGGCCATGGCCGTCACCGCGCGGGGCAGGTGCTGATAGTCCTGGGCGTTGATGCTGCGGGCGGGGTCGGGCAAGGGCAGGCGAGCGGGCATGAGTGTCACTTCCGACAAAAGGATGAGGCGGTCCGTGAAAGCGCCGTAGCCGTATTTTGTCACTTAAGCGACGAAAATTGGCAGATCTTAGTCGCGCCGGATTCCTACACTGTCCTCTGGTCCCGGCATGGCGCCGGGTGGTCCTGCCCCTTTGCATGCGCACCATGAATTCCGCCCAGAACCCCGTTGCCGGCGTCACGGACGCTTCCATCCCCGCTCCCGCTTCCGCGCAGGCTGCCACCCCGGCGGCATCGGACCCGTCCACCGCCTTCAAGGTGCTGGGCGCCATCAGCGTGGCGCATCTGATGAATGACATGATCCAGTCGATCCTGTTGGCCATCTATCCCATGCTCAAAGAGTCGTTCAGTCTGTCGTTCGCGCAGATCGGGATGATCACGCTGGTCTATCAATTGGCTGCATCGCTGCTGCAACCGTTCATTGGCTTCTACACCGACCGCCATCCGAAGCCGTATTCCTTGCCGGTGGGCATGGGTTTCACGCTGGTGGGCTTGCTGCTGCTGTCGGTGGCGCCGTCGTTCGGCTGGTTGCTGGTGGCGGCCGTGCTGGTGGGCACGGGGTCCTCGGTGTTCCATCCGGAATCGTCGCGGGTGGCGCGCATGGCCTCGGGCGGCCGCCACGGTCTGGCACAGTCGCTCTTCCAGGTGGGGGGTAACGTAGGGTCGGCGCTGGGGCCGCTGCTGGCGGCGCTCTTCATCATTCCGCACGGGCAGGGCAGCGTGGCGTGGTTTTCGCTGGCGGCGTTGTTCGGCATCGTCGTGCTGACGGGGATCGGGCGCTGGTACAGCGCCAACCGCGTACGGCTCAAGCCGCGTGCGCGGCGCGACGGGGCGGGCAACGGGCTGTCGCGCAACCAGGTGCTGGGCGCCTTGACGGTACTGGGCGTGCTGGTGTTTTCCAAGTACTTCTACCTGGCCAGCCTGAACAGCTATTTCACCTTCTACCTGATCGGCAAGTTCGGCTTGTCGGTGCGCGAGGCGCAGTTGTACTTGTTTCTGTTCCTGGCCGCGGTCGCGGTGGGGACGGTGGTGGGCGGGCCCATTGGCGACCGCGTCGGCCGCAAGATCGTGATCTGGGTGTCCATCCTGGGCGTGGCGCCGTTCACGCTGATGTTGCCCTACGCGAACCTGTTCTGGACCGGCGCGCTGGTGGTGGTGATCGGCATGGTGCTGGCGTCGGCGTTTTCCGCCATCGTGGTCTACGCGCAGGAACTGGTGCCGGGCAAGGTGGGGATGATCGCCGGCCTGTTCTTCGGTTTCGCGTTCGGTATGGGCGGTGTGGGCGCCGCGGCGCTGGGCAAGCTGGCGGACGCGACCAGCCTGGAATACGTGTACCAGGTGTGCGCGTATTTGCCGCTGCTGGGCGTGGTGGCGATCCTGTTGCCGAATGTGGAGAAACCCCGGGCGGGCACGGCCCGGGGGTAAGGCGCGGGGCCCGCTTGCGTTCAGCCCGCCTGGACCGAGTGCAGGCGGGGCTGGCTTTTTTCGATGTCCAGGATCTCGCCTTCGGCGCCGTGATGGATGACCGACACCCTGGCCGCGCGCAGCTGCGCAAGCTGGGCGGGCGTGACGGCGAAGCTCTTGGCCAGTCGATGGTCCGAGAGCGGCTTGATGGGCTTGCGGCGGTCCTTGCCGCCGAAGCGCCGGTGGTTGTAGATCGCCCAGCCCACCAGCAAGGCGGCATTCGCCAGCGCCAGCAGCCCATATCCCCAGAGCGTGCGCACGGTGGGCAGGAAGACGGGCCACAGGGCTACGTCGGGCCCACCGGCCGCAGCGCGCAGGATGGCCACGATGCCGGAACCGAACAGATAGACGAAGGCGAACCAGCCGACGGCAGTCAGCAGAAGGTCGAACAGATAGCCCGCGCGCGAGCGTTGCGTGGTGATGATCATGATGCGTCCGGTGATTTGATGCCCCGGTCCGGGCTGGTCCAGCGCGCGCGCCGGGCCTGCTTGCGAAGCATGACTTTGGGAAAGCTGACCAGCGTGGTGAACAGGCTGACCATCCAATAGGCCAGCGGATACCAGATGACCCAGTACAGCGCGCGGGTCAGGCCGGGTTCATAGCGGCGGTCGATCAGGATGCTGACCGCGAATTGCAGCAGGCACACCATCGCCAGCATCATGCCGGTGAAGGCGGGCGGCATCAGGCTGGCGATCTGCATCTGGTTGGGCAGGGCGACGAACTGGCTGATGACCCACAGCAGCACCGAAATCGCGAACGCGAACGCCCAGGCGGTGGACAGGCAGAATTCCGCCACCAGCGGCCACAGCCGGCGATGGCGCCAGCTCCAGATCGAGCGCAGGTTTTTCAAGAAAACCTCGGCGCCGCCCTGGGCCCAGCGCAGGCGCTGCTTCCACAATCCGCGCAAGGTCTCGGGCATCAGGATCCAGCACAGTCCGCGCGGCTCGTAGAAAATCGACCAGTGGTCGCGTTGCAGCTTCCAGCTGATGTCGATGTCTTCGGTAATCATGTCCAGGCTCCAGTAGCCCACGCGATCCAGCGCCGCGCGACGGAACGCGGCCACCACGCCGGAGACGGTGAACACCTGCCCGTAGACGCGCTGCGTGCGCTTGATCAGGCCGATGATCGACGAGAACTCGCCCACCTGGATGCGGCCGATCAGCGTCGAGCGCGTGCGGATGCGCGGGTTGCCGGTGACGGCGCCGACGCGCGGATTGTCGATCAGCGGCGCCACCAGATACGCGGCCGCGTCCGGGTCCAGCACCGCGTCGCCGTCGATGCAGACCAGGTATTCGCTGCGCGCGGCCAGGGCGCCCATGCGTAGCGCCATCGCCTTGCCCTGGTTCTGGGCCAGATGCACCACACGCAGTTTCGGCTGAGATGCCGCCAGCCGGTCCAGCATGGCGGCGGTGCCGTCGCTGGAGCCGTCATTGATGGCGATGACTTCGATGTGCGGATAGTTCTGGTTCAGTGCGGCCAACAACGTTTCTTCGCCATTGCCGGCTTCGTTGAAGCAGGGCACCAGGATGGACACCAGCGGATCGCCGGCAAGCACGGGCGGCTGGCGATCCTTGCCCCAGGCCCAGTGCCGTTCCCAATGCCACCAGAAGTAGATGCCGCCGGCCATCCACATGCCGGACATGAAGAGGGGGTAGAAGAAGACGAAGCCCAGCAGCGCTTCGCCGGTCAGCATCAAGGTGAAGCCGAACGGCGCGCCGAGCACCGCGCAAAGGATTATCAGGGCGAGCAGACGGTCGATCATCGGATGGGATACCACGCTTCGGAGAGGGCGGGCCGGATGCCTTGCAACCGGGGCTGGTCCTGCGAGAAGTCATCGGGGTAGTAGCCGAAACTGGGCGCGCCGCGCCGTTGCAGGCGCTGCATCCAGCCGGCCAATACGGCGGTGTCCACGGGCGCGCCTTCGGGCTGGCCGGGGCCCGCGCGCCAATCGCGGCTTTGCAGTTCGAACACGGTCTTGCCGAGCGCGCCCGGACGGCGGGCGACGGCGTCGACCATCGCATCCAGCCAGGCGTTCTCCTTGCCCTTCGGCACGTTTTCCATCAGTGGCATCGCCATGGGGGCGGTCCAGTCGTAAGCGCCCAGGAAGTCGTCCAGGTTCTGCGCGAACCAGGTCTCGGATTCGGGATTCAGGACGGGCTGCGCATAGATGTTGCGCGCGGTCTTGATTTGAGGCCCGCGCACGGCCCGCACGCGCTGCGTGAGGCTGGCGGTGAAATCGATCAGGGCGCGGCTTTTGAAGCGGGTCCAGCGTTGCAGGGTGTCCGGATCCGCACGCAGTTCGGCGATGCTGCCGGGCAGGCCGGCCGCGCGGTAGGCGGCCAGTGCTGCGGGGCTGGCGTCTTCGAAATCGGACAGCAGGGCGTCGTCGTGGAACAGCAGGCCGTCGAAGATCGCGTAGCGCGCCAGGTCTTCGTACAGCTCGCCGATGCGGGCGCGCACGGTGGCGTCGAAGGGCGACAGGCGGCGGTATTGGTCGGGGTCGGCTTGCGGCGCGCCTGCCGCCTCGGGGTCCCACCGGGTGACGCGAGGCAGGGACGAGTCCAGATCAAAGGTCAGCACTGGCATCCAGGCGTAAACCATCACGTTGGCGCGGTTGTGCAATTGCCAGGCCGCGCGGTTGAACAGGTCGGCGCGCATGGGCAGCCAGCGGTTGGGGAAGTACACCGACTTCACCAGACCGTCGCCTTCGGGATCCGCATACGCCTGCAGGAACACGGTGTTGATCTGCATGTCCAGGATGCGCTGCACCTGTTCACCCAGGTTGCGGTCGGTCTGCGCGGGATCGGGGTCGTAGACGTAGTCCAGATCGACGTGCGCCACCCGCATGAAGGGGTTCGCTTCCATGCCGACGACGCTGTTGGCGAAGGGTTTCAACGCCGGGTCGCTGGACAGTAGCAGCCGGGGCGTGGACATCAGGCGGCCCAACCGCCCGGCGCCGTCTTCCAGCGTCAGGGCCAACTGATAGCCGTGCTCGCCCGCGATGCGCAACGTGGAGCCGCCTTCCGCGCCATAGGGCCAGACCCAGACGCGGGGCGCGTGGCCGGTGACGCGGCGGATCTTCTCGGTGATGGCGGCTACGTCACGGCCCATGCGGGCATTGAACTGGGCTTCGGTTTCGTATTGGCGGGTCTGTGCGTTGTAGGCGCGGATGGCCGCGGCCGGTTCGGTGTTGCCCTGGGGATTGGCCAGGGCGCCGTAGTGGGACGCGTTGGTGTGCGCGGCGATTTCCACCAGGCCGGACCGCGAGATTTCGCGGATCTGGTCCCAGGTCAAAAAGCGATCGCGCGCCTCGGGGCTGCCGCCAAAGTCCACCGGCTTGTCGGCCGGCGTATCCATCCAGACACCCACGGGAGCCAGCAGCGCGGGCCAGCCGTAGGCTTTCAGGATAGGCAGCACCCGGGTGTAGAAGCTGCGGTAGCCGTCGTCGAACGACAGCAGCACGGCGCGTTCGGGCAGCGGCTGGCCGCCCTGGCGCGCGGCCAGGATCTGGTCGACGGACACGGCCTGGTAGCCGTTGGCGCGCAGCCAGGCCAGCTGGTCGACCAGCCGGTCGGTGCGCACGCTGAGGAAGCCCTGGTCAGGATCATCGTCTTCGACGTCGTGATAGGCCAGCGCCAGGAATTGATCCGGCTTCCAGGCCTGCTCGGCAGGAGCCATGGGGCGCTCGGCCGGCGGCGTGAAGACGGGAATGTCCTTGGCGCAGGCGGTCAGGGCCAGGATGACCAGCAGCAGCAAGCCTGCCAGGATCAAGCGGGTAGGGGTGTTAAGCGGCATGACGGGTTCTGGGTCCAGGTTCGGATGGAGGTTCAGAAGCGATAGGCAAGGTCGAACACGATGCGCAGTTCGCGTTCGCGCACGCCGTCGTAAGGGCGGCTGATGCCAGTCACCATCGCACCCATGTCCAGCACGTCGTTGGCGCGGTAGCGCTGGCCGTAGCCCAGCGCCAGGACGCCGCCGGTGCCGTAGCCCTGCTGGCTGTAGGTGCCGGCGCCCAGCGTGCCGATCTGTTCCCAAGCGGTTTCGTAGCGGCGGTAAAGCGTATGCGTCAGGCGTACGCCCGGTACCGCCATGAAATCGGCCTTCGGGTTGAAGTAGGGCGCGTCGTCGCGCGTGTTGTGCTGGGACGACAGGTCCAGCTCCAGGTCCGCCTTCAGGTGCGGGGCGGTGTAGACGCGTTCGCGGCCGTTCACGCCCAGTTCCCAGCGGCGGTTGCCGTCGCTGAAGCGCGACGGGGCGACCGCCAGCGTCCATTCGCGCCGTTCGTTGGCGCGCCAGCGCACAAACCCTGTCAGGCGGTTGGACGAGATGTCGTTGGTCAAGGCGCGCAGCGGCGTCTCGCGCGACATGATTTCACCCGAGCCGCCGATCTGCCAGTGGTCGTCCAGGTCGTAGGCGGCCGACAGGCGCACGCCCGGTTTCACGCCATGGCCGTAGTCATTGGTGGAGACTTCGCCTTCGACGGTCAGGTCGCGGCCGCGCCATTCCACGCCGGTGCGCAGCCAGCGGTAGTTGCCGCGGCCTTCCTCGAAATCGCCGGCCGCATAGCCGCCGCCGCCGAACACGCGCCAGTTGTAATTGATGGGCGAGGAATAGAGCACGGCGTCGATGCCAAAGTCACCGTTGCCGTTGACGGGGCTGTCCGAGGCCAGCCCGCGATAGCCGCTGATGCGCAATTCGGCCTTGTTGTGGACTTCCCATTCGCGCGCCAGACGGCGGCTGGTCAGGTTCTCGGGAGCGCGCGCCAGCGTATCGGCGGACAGCGCTTCCGCCTGCCGCCATTCCTGCAGGTCCAGTGCGGTGAAACCCTGGCCGTTTTCCACGCCCAGGCTGCGAGGCGCCAGGGTCTCGGCCATTTTCAGTTCGGCCTCTGCGGCGCGCGGCAACGACCGTGCGCGGTACAGGCCGGCCAGGTCGCTGCGCAGGCCGGAGTTGTTGGGCGCGTTGGCGACCATGTCTTGCAGGCTGGTTTGCGCGGCAACGGTGTCGTCGGCTTGCAGGCGCGCGGCGGCAAGCGTCTGGCTGCTTTCCAGGTTCAGATCATTCGGCATGCGGGTGGCCTGGCCCTTGTAGTAAAGCCAGGGGGCATAGCCCGACTGCACGGCTTCGGTCACCGCACCCGTCTCGTCGTATTGCTCGCCTTCGGCAAGCGCGTAGTAGCGCCCCGTCTGGTTGGCCAGCCGCTGCTCGGGATCGTCATTGTTGAAGGCGTCGTCAGCGGCGACCTGCTGGTAGAGGTCGCGGGCACGTTCAGGCTGGCGCAGGTACAGATAAGCCGAGGCCACATCGTTCAAGGCGTACCGCGGCACGCGAACGCCTTCGGCGACTAGGGCTTCGTACTCCTGCGTCAGGTCGGCCATGCGCACGCGTGCATGCAGGGCGTGCAGGCGGTCGATGCGGGCACGCGTCACGTCGTCGCGCGCCGCGTCGCCCAATTGCCGCCAGGCGGGAATCAGCACGTCGTAACGGGCCAGCGCGCGGTCGGCGATCACGAAGCGTTCGGCCTCGCTGCGCGTCGGCATCGCCGCCAGGCGCACCTGCTGGGCCAGCGCATCGGCCTCGAAGCCGCGCATCTGGGCGGCATTGAACAGCGCCGGATGCTGGCGCGCGCGTTCCAGCGCCATGTCTGCCATGCGGGCGCGCTGCAGCGCGTAGATGTATTCGCGTTGCACCGCAGGGGAGTCGGGGGCAAGGCCTTGTGCCAGATCCGTCTGATGCAGCGCTTCGAAGGGCTGGCCCTGGCGGGCGTGGACATAGGCCAGCGCCAGGCGCGCATCAGGGCTCTTGGATTGGCGCGCCACCCATTTGCGGCCCGCGGCCAGAGCCGGGTCGAATTGGCCGGCGTCGGCCAGGGTCATGATTTCACCAGCGGTGAAGGCGGGCTGTCCGGGGTAGCGGCGCAATCCTTCGCGGAAGGCGGCCAGGGCTTCGGGCCAGCGCCGTTCATCGCGATAGGCGCGGGCCACTGCCAACTGGACGTCCCCGGGCAGCGCCGTGCCGGAGGGCAGGGATTCGTAGGCCGCGATGGCCTCGGCCGGTTTGCCGGCCCAGCTGGCGATGATGATGTGATCGTGGACGACGCGGGCGCCAGCGGCCGGCCCTTGCTGGCGCAGCATGGCCAGCGCGGGCTCGTAGTCGCCGGCACGGGCGCGGATGATCAGGGCGTCGTAGTCTTCCGCCGGTCCTGCCAGAGCCAGGGCGGGCGCCAGGGCGGCGCAGGCGGCCAGTCGGCGCAATGTCGTTCGGGCAACCCGGGGTTGCTTGGGTCCTCTATCTTGCATCTGTTGTACTTCCGCAGTTGCGACTAGGGATGTTCATGGCTCCGCCGCCCTGGGGGCGCGCTGGCGGCAGAACCGGCAGCGACTCGAGCGGCGCGCGGGGCGCCCTCGGGAAGGGAAGCGAACATGTGGTTTGGACTGCGCGGCGCCCGCTACGGGGACCTTCGCACGCGCGCTGAGGCGGTGCATGGCTAGTACGCGCCACGCCCGTAGGGCGTGGTCGAGGGGCTTCTTGCGGCCCCTGCGACAAATGGGACTGTAGGGGTTTTCCGCAAATTCAACTGTCAATTACTGCAAAGGACGATCCTGACGCGTTCCCCTTGGCGTATTCTTCGTCGCATACCGTGCAATCGTCCTGGCGCGGCTAGTAAAGGTTCTGGATAAATCGCATTCGTCTCGCGACGGCTCTTGGCCGTCTTGCGTGTCGTGCGTCTATTTGTCCTTCTGGTAACAAAAAGCATCAAAAATGCTGACGTGTAACGCGTCTCCACTTACGAACCCAGTGCAACGGCAATTCCAAGCGACGGCAAGCGCCTGAAGGCGCGACCCGGCAAAAACCATGACGACTTCCTTGTTCTTCCTGATGTGGGGGCTGGCTACGGCGTTGGCGTTGCCGCTGCTGCTGCCGTTCCAGGCGCGCGGCGTGGGCGGCGTCCAGGCGTTCATCGCGGCCAACGCGCTGGCCGTGATGTCCCTGCTGTCGTACGCGTCGGCCGAGTTCATTACCGCAGGCGTCTATGTGATGGCGTCGAACGCGGCGTGGGTGTGCGCGGTGGGCCTGGTCTATGTGGGCCTGCGCCAGTTCTTCGGCCTGCGCCCGCACATCGTGCGCACCCTGGGTATCAGTGCGATGTGTCTGCTGGCGTTTGCCGTAATGCTGTACGGCGAGGACAACCTGGTCGGACGCATGGTGCTGTTTTCGGTCTACACCTGCGTGTATATGGCAATGGCGGGCCGGGTGATCTACCAGCAGCGCACCGAGATCCAGACGAGCGGCGTGACGCTTTACCTGATGTTGGCGACCTTCGGCCTGGCCGGCCTGCATGCAGTGCGCGCGGTGATCTACGCCGCTGGCCTGGCGCCGCCTGTCTCGCTGCTGCAACCGTCATCCTGGGGGCTGTTCTTCATTGTCTGCGGATCGGTCACCGTGCCTGCGCTGTTCCTGGCCTTGCTGCTGCTGATCCAGACCCGCCTGTCGGAACAGATGCAGGCCGCGCTGACGTTCGACAGCCTGACCCGCGCGTATTCCCGGCGCAGCATCCTGGATGAACTGGACCACGAATTGCAGCGGTGCAGCCGCATGGGCGGCCAGTTGGCGGTACTGGTGCTGGACATCGACCATTTCAAATCCATCAACGATCGCTATGGCCACGCGGCCGGGGACACGGCACTGCGGCATTACGCGCAGGTCGTGCAGAACGCGGTGCGCAATTCGGACCGCTTCGGCCGGCTGGGCGGTGAAGAGTTCGTGCTGCTGATGTACGACTGCGATCCGGCGCGGGCGTTGATCCACGCGCAGCGGGTGTGCGACGCCTTGCGGGATACGCCGCTGTACTTGCAGGGAGGCGAAGTGCAGATGACGACCAGCGGCGGCCTGGCATCCTACCAGCCGGGCGACAGCGCCGACGTGATCCTGGCGCGCGCCGATGTGGCGTTGTACCGCGCCAAGGAACAAGGCCGCGACCGCGTGGAAATGGCATTTTCCGGGCGCGGCGCGGGTCGCGTGCAGGTGGGCAGTGTGGCGGCCAACACGCAGTTGGCCGCCCAGGAAGCCTCGGGGGACTAGCGCCGGTCCGAGGTTCCTTGCAGCGAGAGCTAGGGCTTGAGGTGTTCCGTCAGGAACTTCTCCATCGCTTCGTAGAACTCGAACTTGTTCTCGTCGTTGTGGAAGCCGTGGCCTTCGTTGTCCTTGACCATGTATTCCACTTCGATGCCGCGGGCCTTCAGCGCCTTGACCATCTGGTCGCTCTCATCCTTGTTCACGCGGGGGTCTTTGGCGCCCTGCGCGATGAACAGCGGCGTCTTGATCTTGTCCGCATGCAGCGCCGGCGAGGTGGCCGCCAGGCGGTCGTGGTCACGCTCCGGATGGCCCACCATGTCCTGCATCTTGTCCAGCATGGGCTTCCAGTACGGCGGAATGGACTTCATGAACGTGAACAGGTTCGACACGCCCACGTAGTCCACTGCAGCGGCATAGAGGTCCGGCGTGTAGGTCACGCCGGCCAGGGTGGCGTAGCCGCCGTAGCTGGCGCCGTAAATGCCGATGCGCTTGGGGTCGGCGATGCCTTCCTTGATCAGCCATTGGACGCCGTCAGTGATGTCGTCCTGCATTTTCAGGCCCCATTGCCCGAAGCTGGCTTCCCAAAAGGCGCGGCCGTAGCCGGTCGAGCCGCGGAAGTTCATCTGCAGCACGCAGAAGCCGCGGTTGGCCAGGAACTGCGTTTCGGGGTTGTAGCCCCAGCCGTCGCGCGCCCACGGGCCGCCGTGCGGGTTCACGATGCAAGGCAGGTTCTTGGGATCGCGCCCGGCGGGCAGCGTCAGGTAGCCGTGGATGGTCAGGCCGTCGCGGCTTTGATAGCTGATCGGGCGCACGTGCGCCATGTCCGCTTCCGGGATGGCCGGGTTGATGTCGGCCAGTTTGGTCAGCGTGTCGGTGGTGGCGTCGTAGATGTAGCGCGAGCCCGGCGTGCGGTCGTTGTAGGCGGCGACGATGAACTTGTTTTCGTCGCGGTTGGAGCCTTGCAGCGCGATCTCGTAGCCCGACAGCTTTGCCGACAGCGTCTTGAACAGTGCCTCGGACTGGGCGTCGAAGAACTTGAATTGCGGCTTGTCGGTCTGGTAGGCGGCCAAGGTCAGCACGCGCCGCTTGCGCGAGTAGCCCGCGCCGTCCAGGTCGACGGTGTCGGGGGTGAAGACTTCTTCCTCGGCGTCGGGCTTGGCCGGATCGATGACCACCAGCGACAACTTGTCGCGGCCGCGATTGCTCAGCGCGTAGAGCTTCTTGTCGTCGAAGGTGAAGAATGACGGGCTGACGCTGGTGCGGTAGTCGGTCGTGATCAGCGGACGGAATTCCGATGCTTCGTCGTCGCGGTAGAGCAGGGTGGTGTTCAGGCCGTCGCTGGTGACGGCGGCGCGGACCTTGCCCGCGTGGTCCGTCTGCCAGCCGACGATATTGCCCGGGTTTTGCGCGACCAGCACGGCGGCGCCGGTGTGCACGTTGACGCGGTAGACGTCGAAGACTTCGGGGTTGCGCTGGTTGTGGCTGATCAGGACGTGGTCGGGATCGTCTTCCAGGTCGTCTTCGATGCTGGCGCGGGCGCCTTCATACGGGGTCAGGTCGGTGATCTTGCCGGTCTTGGCGTTGACGGCGAGCACGTGATAGTTCTCGTCGCCGCCGAAATCCTTCTGGTAGAGGACGACGTCGCCGCCCTTCCAGAAATAATTGCTGATGTCGCGGGCGGTTTCGCTGGTCAGTTGGCGGGGCTCGCCCACCAGCTTGCTGCCTTCCAGCGGCTGCACATAGATGTTCATGCGGGCCGGGTTGCCATCCACGCTGGTGGGCTGCATGAAGGCCAGGGTCTGGCCGTCTTCGGCCAGGCGGAAGAAGCCGCGTTCCGGATTGCGGAAGAAATCTTTCAGGGGGTAGGCGCGGGGGGGCGGCGGGGTGGCGCAGCCGCCCAGGGTGGTGCCGACGATGCTGGCGGCGAGAACGGTGCGCGTCATGAATGAAAACAAGGGGAGACCTCCGTGATTTCAATGCCTTACGTCTTGGGCATTGGCGGACTACGGTGCCTGCCGGCGCCGGGCGCCGACGGCTCGTCGATAATGCCATAGTCGCGCGGGCAGTGTCGAACCGGCCCCACTTATGCCGCCTGGCGGTTTGCGGGATAATCGCGGCAATTCATCTGGAGAATTACATGTACAGGAATCTGGTCGCGGCATCGGCGCTGGCGCTGGGCCTGGCGGGGTGCTCGCTGGGCATTTCGCAGGACGGCACGTCGCCGCACAGCGAGTTCAAGGCGCCGGTCGCCTTCAAGGATGCCTACGCCGCGGTGATCCGGCAGTCGAATAACTGCCTGCGTAGTACGGACAACGCCTACCGCGTGGTCCCCGATCTGAATGAAGGCGCGCAGTCGGCTGTCGTGCGCGTGCTGGCGCCGTATACCGACAATGAAATGACGCGCGTCGACCTGAAGGCCGCCGGTGAGAAAAGCACCGACGTGCGCATCGTGATGTGGGGCAAGGGCACCTGGGACGCGGCGGCGATGCGCGCGATGCAGGACGCCATCTACTACAGCATCACCTCGTGCAGCACCTACATGCCGCTGGATCCGCGGCCGCCGGTCAAGCCGTCGCGCGACTTGCCGAAGTAGGCGGGCCGCAGCGAGGCGCCCGGGTCAATCGCCGCCCGGACGACGGCGGATGATCTTGAAGGTGGCGGTGGCGCGCGCGACCAGCTCGCCATCGGCGCGGCGGATGTCGCCTTCACAGAAGGCGATGGACGCGCCGCGGCGCAGGCAGCGCGCCTCGATGACCAGGTCGCCCGTGCCGGGCGACAGGAACGTGGTGTTCATGTCGATGGTGGCCATGCCTTCGGTGGCATCGGCAGAACCGCGGGCGGCGGCGCTGAGCGTGAAGTCCAGCACGCTCATCAGCGTGCCGCCATGCACGTCGCCGCGGCTGTTGGTCAGGTCTTCGCGCCAGGGCAGCGAGGTGCGGGCGTAAGCCGGCGCGATGCTCTCGGGCACCAGGCCGATGAAGGTCATGAAGGGTATCGTCAGGCCAAAGTAATCGGTTTGGGCAGTTGCGTTCATGGATCGGTTGTGGGCGGAATGGGAAAGCGGGATCAGCCGGTCATAATATATTTTTTTGCAGTGGCCGCCAGCGCATCGCCGGGCCGGCCTCTTGTCCCCAAGCGGAATGTCTGAACTTATGCGCAAGATCGTGCATGTGGACATGGATGCGTTCTACGCGTCCGTGGAGCAGCGCGACAACCCTGAACTGCGTGGCAAGCCGGTGGTCGTGGCCTGGACCGGCCCGCGTTCGGTCGTGTGCGCCGCGTCGTACGAAGCCCGGCGCTTCGGCATCCATTCGGCCATGTCCGCAGTCCGCGCGGAACGGCTTTGCCCGCAGGCCATCTATGTGCCGCCGGACTTCAACCGCTATCGCGAGGTGTCGCGCCAGATCCGCCAGATTTTCGCCCGCCATACGGACCTGATCGAACCGCTGTCGCTGGACGAGGCCTACCTGGACGTGACGATCAACAAGTGCGGGCTGCCGTCGGCCACGGAAGTGGCGCAGGTCATCCGGCACCAGATCCGGGAAGAGACCGGGCTGACCGCGTCAGCGGGCATCGCGCCCAACAAGTTCCTGGCCAAGATCGCGTCTGATTGGAACAAGCCTGATGGCCAATTCGTCGTCCGGCCGGGCAAGGTGCTGGACTTCTTGCAGCCCTTGCCGGTGCGCAAGGTGCCCGGCGTGGGCAAGGTGACGCAGGCCCGTCTGGAGCAACTGGGCATCCACACCGTGGGCGACCTGGCCACGCACAGCGCGGAAGAGCTTGAGCATTACTTCGGCCGTTACGGCAGGCGCCTGTACGAATTGGCGCGCGGCATCGACGAGCGCGAGGTGCAGACCGACCAGCCGTTGCAGCAGGTG
The DNA here is from genome assembly GCF_002209535.1 of Achromobacter marplatensis. Taxonomy (GTDB): domain Bacteria; phylum Pseudomonadota; class Gammaproteobacteria; order Burkholderiales; family Burkholderiaceae_B; genus Achromobacter; species Achromobacter marplatensis. Next base: position 106,790 of record NZ_NJIG01000011.1, read on the forward strand.
TCCGCGGAGACGACGTTTTCGGAAGACATCCGGCTGGACGCGCTGGGCGACGCCATCGACCGCATGGCCGACCGGGTGTGGGACCAGGCGCTGAAGAAGGGCGCGCTGGGGCGGACGGTGGTGCTCAAGTTGAAGACCGACCGTTTCCGCATCCTGACGCGCAGCCAGACCAGCCCGAATCCGCCGGGATCGGCGGCGGAACTCGCCGCCGTGGCCAAGCTGCTGTGCGAACGCGTGGAATTGCCGCCGGAAACCCTGTACCGGCTGGCAGGAGTGGGGATGAGCAATTTTGCCGATCCCGCCGAGCAGGCGCGCCAGCCGGATCTGTTCGGCGGCGCGTTCTAACTGCCCGCTTCGGATCAGGCCAGGCGGGCCTTCACTTGCTGGGACAGGGCGGTCATGTCGGCACGGCCGGCGAGGGCTTGCTTGAGCAGCGCCATGACCTTGCCCATCGCGGGCGCACCGGTCACGCCTTGCGCGGCCACTTCGGCCAGGGCGGCGTCGATGGCGGCAGCCACTTCTTCAGGCGATGCGGCCTGCGGCAGGAATTCCTGCAGCACGGCCATTTCGGCCTTTTCCTGATCCGCCGTTTCCGTGCGGCCGGCCTGTTCGAACGCGGCGATCGACTCGCGGCGCTGCTTGACCTGCTTTTCGATGATGGCGGTGATCTCGGCGTCGGTCAGGTCGCGGCGTTCGTCCACTTCCTTCTGCTTGACGGCTGCCAGCAGGAAACGCAGCGTCGTCAGGCGCTCGGCGGCCTTGGCGCGCATCGCGTCCTTGACGGAATCAGAGAGGCGGGTCTTGAGCGTAGCAGTGCTCATGGGTGAACCTTTTGTGTGGTGTTGCGGCAATCCGCCAGTGTAAACCGGGCAGGCCGGCGCGGCATGGGTCGTATTTTGCCGCTCGCTTTTAAAGATGTATTATAAATGCATGTTTAAAAGCGAGTCCGCTCGCAACCCAAGGAGCACCTGATGTTGAGCCCCCAAATCCGTGCACTGGTCAAAGCCACGGCCCCCGTCCTCAAGACGCATGGCGTGGCGCTGACGCGCCATTTCTATGCACGCATGTTCGACCACAATCCCGAGTTGAAGCACGTCTTCAACCAGGCCCACCAGGCCGGCGGCCAGCAGCAGCACGCGCTGGCGGGCGCGGTGACGGCCTACGCCGAACACATCGACGACCCCTCCGTGCTGATGCCGGTGGTGACCCGCATCGTGCACAAGCACGTCAGCCTGGGCATCCGGCCCGAGCACTACGCCATCGTCGGCAAGCACCTGCTGGCTTCCATCCGCGAGGTGCTGGGCGAGGCCGCCACCGATGAACTGGTGGACGCCTGGGGCGCCGCCTATGGCCAATTGGCGGATCTGCTGATCGCCGAAGAGGCGCGCCTGTACGCCGAGTCGGCCGGCAAGCCCGGCGGCTGGACGGGCTGGCGGGCGTTCCGCGTGGTGGGCAAGCAGGTCGAAAGCGCTGAAATCACCTCTTTCTACCTGGCGCCTTCCGACGGCGGCGCGGTGCCTGCCTATCAGCCGGGGCAATACGTGTCGGTGCGCATCTACGTGCCTGAACTGGGCTTGAGGCAGCCCCGCCAATACAGCTTGTCGGATGCGCCGGGGCAGGATCGCCTGCGCATTTCGGTCAAGCGCGAACCGGCCGGTGCGCAGACGCCCGCGGGACGCGTGTCCAATGCTTTGCACGATCGCCTGGAAGAGGGCGGCGTGCTGGACGTGGCGCCGCCGCAGGGGGATTTCCATCTGAAAGCGGACAGCGATGCGCCCGTCGTGCTGCTGAGCGGCGGGGTGGGGCTGACGCCGATGGTGTCGATCCTGAATCATCTGGTGCGCAACAACGATGAACGCCAGATCCGCTTCGTGCACGGCTGCCGCAACCGGTCGGTGCATGCCATGAAGGACCACGTCAACCGCATCGCCGCCGAACGGGGCAATGTGCGCAAGGCCGTGTTCTACGAAGAGGTCGGCCACGACGACGAGCCGGGACGCGATTACGACCACGCCGGCCGGCTGGACCTGCGGGCCATCCGCGACGAGGTCATCGTGCCCGGCGCGGACTATTACCTGTGTGGTCCGGCCCCGTTCATGCTGGCGCAGCGCGAAGCGTTGCTGGCGCTGGGCGTGGGGTCTGACCGCATCCACGCCGAGGCCTTCGGCAGTGGCGGCGCGCCGGCCTGACCGGTGTATCCTGGCGGCCTGATCTGCCTGGACCGCCAGGCAACCTGTCTTCCATCCTATGCAACTGACCCGATTCACCGACTTCGGCTTGCGCGTGCTGATGTACCTGACGCAATGTCGCGACCGGCCTGCCGCCGTCACCATCCCGGAGATCGCGGGGCGTTTCGACGTCTCCCGCAATCACTTGGTGAAGGTGGTGCACTTCATGGCGCAGCGGGAATGGGTCAGCACGTCGCGCGGCAAGGGCGGCGGCCTGAGCCTGGCGCGCCCTGCGTCGGCGTACCGCGTGGGCGACCTGATCCGCGAACTGGAACAGCAGGGCCCGCTGATCGATTGCCGCGAGCCACCCTGTGCGCTGGACGGTTCCTGCCGCCTGGCAGGCGTGCTGGCGCAAACGCTCAATGCCTTCTACGACGCGCTGAACGGCTACACGCTGGCCGACCTGGTGCGCGACCCCACGGCGGCGGCCATCATCAAGCTGCACCGCGCCGCCTAGGCGGGCCATGACGTTTTGTTATGGATGCTGCCGGGTTTGGCATTTGCCGCGTTCCCGGCAGGCGTTCCAGAATAGAGGCTGTTCCCCGTCTTTGCCTTGGGGCTTCCCAATGCACAAGCGCCCCGGGTAGGGGGTGGTAGGCAGATTTCTTTAGGATTCAGGTATGCGCGTTTGCGTAATCGGTGCGGGCGTTGTCGGTGTGACGTCCGCCTATTTCCTGGCGCGCCAGGGTCACGATGTGGTGCTGGTCGACAGCCAGGCGCGGCCGGCCGAGGTCTCCAGCTACGCCAACGGCGGCCAGCTCAGCTATAGCTATGTCGCGCCATTGGCAGGCCCAGGCGTGCTGCCCAGCGTGCCGGGCTGGTTGCTGCGCGAGGATTCCCCGCTGCGCTTCCGGCCGCGGATGGACCCCCATCAATGGCGGTGGTGCCTGCAGTTCGCGCTGGCCTGCCGCGCGTCGGTCGCGAAGGCCTCGACCGCGCAGCTGCTGGGGCTGTCCTACCTGAGCCGCGACGTCATGCATACCTTGCTGGCGCAGGAAGACCTGGATTTTGGCCATTTGAAAAACGGCAAGCTGATTGCCTACTGCAGCGCTGCCCTGCTGGACAAGGCGCGCGCGCTGGTGGCGTATCAGGCCGGGCATGGCGCCGAGCAGCAGGTGCTGGACGCCGCGCAGACGCTGGCGATGGAACCCGCGCTGGCCGCCATGGGCGACAAGCTGGCCGGCGCCATCTATACCCCCAGCGAAGAGGCGGGCGATTGCCGCCAGTTCACTGAAGCCTTGTTCGACCGCCTGCAGGCGATGGGCAATGTGGAATGCGTCATGTCCAATCCGGTGGCCGGCTTGCAGCGCGAAGGCCGCCGCATTGTGGCGGTGAACACCCGCGAGGGCGACATCGGCGCCGACGCCGTGGTGCTTGCCACCGGCATCGGCACGCGCGCCCTGCTCAAGCCGCTGGGGCAGGATGTGCCTTTGTATCCGCTGAAGGGATACAGCCTGAGCGTGCCGCTGTCGGATGACGACGCCGTCGCGCCGCGCATCAGCGTGACGGATTATGAACGGCGCATCGTCTATGCCCGCGTGGGCGGCGTGCTGCGGATCGCAGCCATGGTCGATATCGGCAGCGCCAATGCGGACATCGATTCGGCGCGCGTGGACTTGTTGAAGCGGCAGGTGCATGAGGCCTTTCCTTCCCTGGACTTGCGCCAGGCCATTCCCTGGGCGGGCCTGCGTCCTGCCACGCCTACCGGCAAGCCGCTGATCGGGCGCGCCGCTGCGGCCGACAACCTGTGGCTGAACATCGGCCAAGGGGCGCTGGGCTTCACCTTGGCCTGCGGTAGCGCGGCCTTGCTGACGGCCCAGATGGCGGGATTGGAACTGCCGCTGGACCCCGCGCCGTTCCGGCCGTGAACGCGCCGGCCGGCGGGGTCGGGATGTCCATTTCGCGATAGCGGCTGCCTTTTCATCGGCAGACGGACCCGCGCACGCTCAATAGGATAGCGGTCATCCCGCAGCGCCCGCCGGCTTGCCGGCAGGTTCCAGCGGGATCCGATCCTCCTCCTGCGAGCGCATTCATCATGTCCTATCTGTTCCCCTTGTTCGCCATCCTGTTCTGGGCGGGCAATGTCATCGTGTCCAAGATGGCCGCCAGCGCCATCTCGCCCACGGCAATCACGTTCTACCGCCTGGTGCTGGCCTTGGTACTGATGGGCCTGTTCACGGCCCGTCCGGCCTGGCGCAACCGCAAGGTCATCCTGCGGCACTGGCCCAAGCTGGCGCTGTACGGCGCCTTGTCGTCGGCGGTGTTCCAGGCGCTGTCCTACCGCGCGGCTGAAACCACCACCGCCACCAACATGGCCATCCTGACGGCGCTGATTCCGTTGCTGAGCATGCTGCTTAGCGTCGTCATCCTGCGCGATCCCCTGACGCTGGGCATGGCTGCGGGCGGGGTGCTGTCGTTCCTGGGGTTGCTGTACCTGGTGGGGCAGGGCGACATGCTCAGCGTGTTCCAGCACGGCATCCATGTGGGCGACGGGCTGATGCTGCTGGCCGCCATGTCCTATGCGCTGTACGGGGTGCTGCTGCGCCACTGGAAGGTGCCGGTTCCCGCCTGGCAATCCACGTTCGTGCAGTCGATCTTCGCGCTGCTCTACATGCTGCCGCTCTATCTGCGCGTGCCGGCGGCGCAGGCTGCGTTGGACGTGAACACCATTCCGCTGATCCTTTATGCCGGCATCTTTTCGTCGGTGCTGCTGTCGTACCTGTGGATCGAGGGCGTGCACCGGCTGGGCCCCACCCGCTGCAGCATTTTCATCAACCTGCTGCCCTTGTTCACGGCGCTGGCGGCGTTTGTGATGCTGCGCGAGCAGTTGCACGGATACCACCTGCTGGGCGGGGCGGTGACGCTGGCGGGCGTGCTGCTGGCGCAGACGGTGCAGCGTCCACTGTTCGGCCGCGCGCCCGCCCGGGCCTTGGCGGCTGGCAAGGTCTAGGGTCTGTGCGGGGCTGCTTTCAGGGTCAACCGGCCCCCGACCGCTGATTCACGGGCGTTCAATACAGGCGCTTCCCGTCGCGCGATAGTGCGGTGCTTTAGCGGGAGCGCCCATGAGCCTTTTCCAAAGAACCACCATCGCGCTGGCGCGCAGCCCCATGATGGGCCGCGCGATGCGGGCGATGGCCGCCCGGTCGTCACTGGCGCGCCGTTTCGTCGGCGGCGCGGATGTGGAGGCCGCCGTCCAGACCGCCTTGCGCTTGCGCGACGCGCACGGCATCCGGGCGTCGCTCTTCTATCTGGGCGAATACGTGGCGGACCCGGCCGCCATCGAGCACAACGTGGCGCAGGCCATCGACGCCTGCGACGCGCTGGGCAGGGCGGGCCTGGACGTGCACGTGTCAGTGGATCCCACCGCCATCGGCTATATGGACAGCGATGCGCGGGGCGAGGACAACGCCCGGCGCATCGCCGCGGCGGTGTCGCGGGCCGCGCGCGGCGGGCAGGACTGGATGGTGCTGGACATGGAAGACGCCAGCATTCGCGACCGCACCTGCGCACTGCACCGCAGCTTGCAGGAAACGGGCCTGCCTGTCGGCCTGACCTTGCAGGCGCGGCGCCGGCGCACGCCGGAAGACCTGACGTGGGCGATCCGGCAACGGACTTCGCTGCGTCTGGTGAAAGGCGCGTTTCCTGAGCGCGCGCTGGATCACGCGGGTCGCGCGGGCATCGATCAGGCGTATCTGGACGCGGCGTCCATCATGCTGTCGCGCGAGGCGCGCGACGCGGGTTTCCATCCCGTCTTCGGCACGCATGACGACCGCCTGGCCGGCGCGATCATGACGCTGGCGCGCGAGCGCGGGTGGCCGCCCGATGGCTTCGAATTCGAAATGCTCTATGGCGTGCGCCCCGACTGGCAACTGGCGCTGCGCGGCTTGGGCTATAACGTCAGGGTCTATCTTCCGTTCGGCGGCGACTGGTGGCCGTACGCCATCCGCCGGGTGGGGGAGAATCCTCGTAACGCGTGGCTGCTGGCCCGTTCGCTGACCTCGGACGGACACTATTTCAGCTAGCCACAGCCTGAAGGCATCATGGCGGTTTCTCGACACATCTGGCATTGCGGCGCCGGCCTGCCCGGCGACGTGCTGATCGCGGATTTGCGCGCCTATCGCTATGCGCCACATTTCCACGACGCCTGGTCCATCGGCGCCCTCGAGCACGGCCGTTGCACCTTCACGGTACATGGCCAGGCTCATGCCGCCAGCGAGGGCGACCTGGTGGTGATCGCGCCTGGCCAGGTCCATACCGGCGGCACCTCGGCCGCGCCGTTGACGTATCGCATGGCGTACATCGACGCCCAATGGTTCGACGATCACGCGCGCGCCTTGTTCGCCGACGGCGCGCGCTTGCCGGGGCCCGTCATCACGGCGCCAGGCCTGTGCGCGCAATGGCTGGCCGCGCTGACGCCGGACCCGATTCCCGACCCGGCGCGCCGCGAACGCCTGTCCGCCGCCTTATTCGGGCTGCTGGCTGCGCATGCCGGCGCCGGCGACCCCGCCTTGACCGATGCGCCCGACGTCTGCGCCTTGCTGCGCGAACGCATGGCCGCCGATCCGTCCTGCGCGCCGGATCTGGAAGCGCTGGCGCAGGCGCAGGACCGCCATCGCACGACGCTCGTCAAGCAGTTTGCCCGCCGCTACGGCCTGCCGCCGCAGGCCTGGCTGCGCAATTGGCGGGTGGCGCGGGCGCGGGTGCTGTTGCGCGATGGCTTGCCGCTGGCGCAGGCGGCCCATGCGGTGGGGTTTGCGGATCAAGCGCACCTGACCCGTGTCTTCAAGCAGGTCTACGGCAGCACCCCCGGCGTGCTGCAACGGGCTGGCGCGTCCCACACGTTGTGAGAGCGGGGCGTTTCCATCCGGTAGTCGGAGTATTTGCGCGTGAAAAAGGCGGCGCCCAGTTGTTCGGCTGCCAGCAGCGGTTGGCGCGGGTCCGCCGCGACTTCTCCGCGCTTGTTGCCTGCGCCGTGCACATAGCCGACAAAGTCCGAATGCGTGTAGCGCGCGTATTCCTGCACCTGATGCACGATGCCCAGCGCTGCGCCGGCATAGGTTTCCTCGGACACGACCGTCAGGCCCAAGCGCTTGCCGGTCATGGCGGCTTTGACCCGTTCCGGCTCCGGGCCCGAACCCGCGTAATGGGTGAAGGAACGGTCGAAGAACGCCTTGGCCTGCGCGGACATCCCGTACCAATACACAGGCGTGCAGATCAGGACGCCGTCGGCAGGCAGGAAATACTCGCCGAATAGTTCGCCGTAGCGGTCGGCCGGGGCGGAACCGTGGCGCAGGTCGGGCAGGAAGCCCTGGATGTAATCGTCCAGGAACAGCAGGGTGGTGGCGGTGTCGGCCGCGTCGGCGCCGCGTTGCGCGGCCGCGGCCAGGGCTGCGCTGTTGCCGTCGCGCCGGGGGCTGCCCACCAGAATGAGCAGCTTTTTTTCTTGATGATTTGAATTCATGTTTGGATCCTTGGATTCGGCATGCGTGGTTCATGCTTGAGCGTCAATGTAGGCAGGCCAAGACGCCGCGACAAATGACGATTCCTTGGTTATGATGAATTCATTTCATGTATAGGGCCGCCCTTCATGTTTGCCAACCTTCCGGTCACGGCGCTGCGCACGTTTGAAGCGGCGGCCAGGCTGCGCAGTTTCAAGCTGGCCGCGGCCGAACTCGCGGTGACGCCCACCGCGGTGTCGCACCAGATCAAGGCGTTGGAACGGCAGGCGGGGTTCGCGCTGTTCGACCGCGTGCCGCGCGGTGTGCGGCTGACCGACAAGGGCGCGCGCCTGTTCGTCAGCGTGCACGGCGCCTTGCTGGATGTGGCGCAAACGCTGGACGCCTTGCGGCCGGCGCCGGCTGCGGGCGCGTTGACGGTGTCCACCACGCATTCCTTCGCGGCGCTGTGGCTGGTGCCCAGGCTGGGGCGCTTCTACGACGCCTATCCGCAATACCAGTTGCGCCTGAACGCCAACGCCGACCCGGTGGACCTGCTGCAGGACGGCAGCGTGGATGTCGCGATCCGCTACAGCCCGCATGCCTATCCGGCCTTGCACGCCGCGTGCCGGCTGCCGGAGTCGTTTGGCGTATACGGCGCGCCTTCGATGGTGGCGCAGGCAGGAAAACGCGCGCCAGCGCTGGTAACGGTGCACTGGCGCGATTCCCAGCTGTATGACCTGGGCTGGCAGGCGTGGTGCGACGCGGCGCGCTTGCCGTCGTGGCGCAAGCCGGCGGCGGTGCATGCGTACACGGAAGAGCATTACGCCCTGCAGGCGGCGATTGCCGGGCAGGGCCTGGTGCTGGCCAGTTCCGTCATGGTGTCGGACAGCGTGGCCGCCGGCACGCTGGCGGCGTATCGGCCCGACGTGCGCGTGGCCGGGTCCGCCTACACCGCGCTGTGCGCGCCGGGCCGCGAACGGCACCCCCCGGTCAAGGCGTTCCTGGGTTGGTTGAGCCAGGAGTTCCTGGGGTAGCGCGCGGCGCCGGTTCCAGCGCCTTGGGGGTGAGCGCGGGCCGCGGCACGGGCCTGGGAAGCAGCGGCAGCGCCGCCAACATGCACAGGCCGGCGATCACCCAGGTCACCGGCCACGAGCTTGCCGCGACCACGTGCGGGATGGCCAGCGGCGTCAGGAACAGGCCCAGGTAGACGCAGCTGTTGGCCATGCCCAGCGCGGTGCCGGCGCGCGAGGCGCCCGCCAAGGTGGCCAATTCCGTATAGGCCACGCCGTGCCAGGCCGACGCGCAGATGCCTGCCGCCGCCAGCAGGCTGGCGGTCGCCAACACGGCGCCCGGGCGGCCCGGCGCGCCGTCGACTGCCCAGGCCACGGCGCCCAGCGCCGCGAACAGCAGGCAGCTCAGCCAGGTGCAGCGACGCAGGAAGGCGCGCCGGTCGCCATGGCGATCCGTCCAACGCCCGGCCGCGATGCGCGCCACCATGGCGCCCAGTTGCACGGCGACCATCACGCCCGTCAGCGTGCCGATGCCCGCCTGGCTGAAGTCGTGCAGGAACACGGTGGCGAACGTCAATACCGCGAATTGCGGGCTGCACATGACGCCGATCGCGACGGCGGCCCGCCAGACGCGGCCATCGCGCAGCGGCGAGGCGGCCGGGCGCGCCGGGGCGGTCGAGCGGGTCGAGGCAGGGCCGGCGCGTTCCGGTTCCCGCAACCAGCCTGCGGCAAGCACGGCGGCCACGCCGCACATCAGGCTCAGCACGCCGAACACCGCGCCAAAGCCCGCGTGCGCCGCCAGCCATGGCAGCAGGAGCGCGCCCATGCCGCCGCCCAAGGGCACCGCGGTTTGGCGGATGCTCATCGCCAGGCCGCGCTCGCCTTCGTCGAACCAGGCCATCACCGCCCGCCCGCTGGCGCCGTTGACGCTGCCGCCCAGGCTGCCGACCAGCACCAGGCCCAGCGCCAGCAGCCACAGGCTGGGCACCCCGGCCGCCGTGGGCGCGGCAAAAAGGCCCATCCAGGCCAACGCCGCCGCCGTGGCGCCCAGGCCGCTCAAGAGCACCGGGCGGTCGCCCCAGCGGTCGGTCAGCAAGCCCCAGGGCAACTCGAACAGCGCCACGCCCAACCCCAGCAGCCCCAAGGCCAGGCCCAACTGGTCGTTGTCCAGCCGGTAGCCCGAACGCATGAACACCGCCGTCGTGGGCAGGCCGGCCGCCGCGGCCGAAAAGGCGGCGTTGGCGGCGACGCCGACTGCCAGCACTTTCCAGCGATGGGCCGGCCGTACCGCCTCCGAAGGCATCGTCAATGCGGGGCAAGAGGGTGGGGACATGCGGGGCTCCGAAGGGCAAAAGAAAAGGACCGGCCAGTCTGCGCTTCTGCTATCGTTCTGAAAATCAGGAAATTTTGGTTTTATAGTTTTGAATATCGGGACTATTAATGCGGCAGGTCACGTTCGATCTTGATGTGTTGCGCAGCTTTGTGGCCGGGGTCGACCTGGGCAGCTTCGGGCGTGCGGCGGATCGTCTTGGCCGGTCCACGTCCGCCGTCAGCGCGCAACTGAAGAAGCTGGAAGAGCAGGCCGGCGTGCCGCTGCTTCGCAAGGAAGGCCGCGGCCTGGCGCTGACCGAGGCGGGCGAGACGATGCTGGCCTACGCGCGCCGGTTGCTGGCGCTGAACGATCAGGCGTCGCGCGCCGTGCGCGGGGCGGAACTGGAAGGCCGGGTACGGCTGGGCTTGCAGGAGGACTTTGGCGAAACGCTGCTGCCCCAGGTGTTGGGCCAATTCGCCCGGGCGCATCCCAAGGTCAGAATCGAAGCCCGCGTCGCGCGCAATGCCGACCTGCTGGAGCGCATCGCGCTTGCGCAGCTGGATCTGGCGCTGGCCTGGGACCATGATGCGCGCCTGCCGCATGCAGAGCGTTTGCTGGAGCTTCCGATGTGCTGGATCGGGCCGGCGGCGCCCGCCGCATCCGTGTTTACGGACGATGGCGATGTGCCCCTGGTGGCGTTCGAGGCGCCGTGCCTGTTCCGCGATTGCGCGACCGAGGCGCTGGACCGGGCGAACCTGTCCTGGCGCGCGGCGTTCACCAGCCCCAGCCTGGCCGGCTTGTGGGCAGCCGCTACTGCGGGTCTGGGGGTGGCGGTGCGCACGCCTTTGGGCCTGCCCGCCACGGTCCGCACGTTGGCGCCGGGCGAGCAGGGCTTGCCGGCCCTGCCGTCGATTTCGCTGTCGCTGTACCAGGCCCAGGCGCAGCCTGACCCCGTGGCCGCCGCGTTGGGCGATATCGTGCGGCAATGCATCCTTGACAGCGCCCCGCGCGCCTTGGCCGGAGAGACCCGCCGTGAACCGCTTCCATGAAATGACCGTGTTCCTGGCCGTGGCCGAGGCCAGGAGCTTTGCCGCCGCCGCCCGGCGGCTGGAAATGTCCGCGCCCACGGTGACGCGCAGCGTCGCGGCGCTGGAGCATCGCCTGGGCGTCTTGCTGCTGGTGCGCACCACGCGAAGCTTGCGCTTGACCGAAGCCGGCGAACGCTACGCGGCTGATTGCCGCCGCATCCTGGATGACGTGGAGCAGGCCGACGACGCCGCGGCGGGCGTGATGGGGGCGCCGCGCGGCGCGCTCAGCATCACGGCGCCCGCCTTCTTCGGCGAACTGCATGTGATGCCGGCGGTGCTGGGCTATCTGCGCGCGCACCGTGAAGTGTCCGTGCGCACTTTGCTGGTGGATCGCGTCGTGAACCTGCTGGATGAAGGCGTGGATGTGGCGGTACGCATCGGCGCCTTGCCGGATTCGACCTTGACTGCGGTGCCGGTGGGGCAGGTGCGCCGTGTGGTGTGCGCCGCGCCGGCTTTCCTGCAAAAACACGGCGAACCCAAGGACCTGGACGCGCTGCTGCGTTTTTGCACGATCACCGCGGCCATGGAGGGGCGGGGCACGCAGTGGCGGTTCCAGCAGGACGGCCAAGCCCGGCGGCTGAGCGTGGATTCGCAATTGACGGTCACGTCATTCCAGGCCGCGGTCCTGGCGGCTTGCGAAGGATGGGGGCTGACGCAAGTGGTGTCGTATCAGGTGGCCCGGCATCTCGCCAGCGGCGCCTTGCAGGTGGTGCTGCGCGACTTCGAACTGCCTCCCATGCCGGTGCACGTGGTGTATCCCGAGGGCCGAAAAAGCTCGGCGAAAGTGCGCAGCTTCGTCGATTTCTGCGTGGACGCGCTGCGCCGGGACCTGGCCACGCTGCCCGCCTGACACGCGAGTTTTCCCGCACTTTCTTTCACGGACTGCAAGAGTGTCTTGCGGCCGCTGGCTGTTCTCGTTTGGCGCATACGGGGCCAAGATGGAGGCACGATTCAACCACTTGAGAACTTCGCATGGCTACCGCTCCGTTGACCTTCTACAGCTTCCCCTTGTCCGGCCACGCGCATCGCGTCGCGTTGATGCTGTCCCTGCTGGAGGTGCCGCATCACCGCGTCGACGTGGACCTGCGCCAGGCGGAACAAAAGCGTCCTGAATTCCTGGCAATGAACGCGTTCGGCCAAGTGCCGGTGATCGACGACAACGGCGTGGTGGTCGCGGATTCCAACGCCATCCTCGTCTACCTGGCCAAGCGCTACGGCGGCGGCGCCTGGCTGCCCGAGGACGCGGCGGGGGCGGCGCAGGTGCAGCGCTGGCTGTCGGTGGCCGCAGGCCCCTTGGCCGGTGGCCCGGCGGCTGCCCGGCTGGTGACCGTGTTCGGTGCGTCGTTCGACGTGGACGCTACGTTGGCGCGCGCGCATGCCTTGCTGTCCGTCATGGATCGCGAGCTTGCGCAGCGCGACTTCCTGGCGGGCGCGGCCCCGACCATCGCAGACGTGGCTTGCTATGCCTACGTGGCGCACGCGCCGGAGGGCAACGTGTCGTTGGCGGACTATCCGCATGTCCGCGCGTGGTTGGCTCGCATCAAAAACCTGCCGCGCTTCGTGCCGATGGCCAGCACGGCCGCCGGCCTGTTGGCGGCTTGAGTGCCGGCCTCGCGCCGGCCAAGGAACGCATCATGAACGCTTCCGATCCTATCCTCGTCGCGCCGCCCTGGCACGTTGGCGAACGGCTGCTGCAAACCCGCGCGGGCGTGGCCGAGCGCATGGCGCAAATCGGCCCCAAGGTCGTGCGCGACTACATGCCGGACCAGCACCGGGAGTTCTTCGCGCAATTACCCTTCCTGGTGATGGGCACGGTGGACGACCGGGGCGACCCGTGGGCGGGCGTGCTGGAAGGGCTGCCGGGATTTGCCGTGTCGCCGGACCCGCACACCTTGCGCGTGGCGGCGGTACCGGATGCCGACGATCCGTTGCTGGCGGGCCTGGGCCCGGACCGGGCGGTGGGCCTGCTGGGCATCGAGCTGCATACCCGGCGCCGCAACCGCATGAACGGCCGGGTTGCGGCCTGGGATGGCAAGCGATTCGACGTTGCCGTCGCGCAATCCTTCGGCAACTGCCCGCAGTACATCCAGTCGCGCGATTTCCACTTTTCGCGTGCACCGTCGCTGCGCTTTCCCGGTACGCCGCGCGAACGCGATGGGCTGGACGATGCGGCACGCGCCTTGATCGCGGCCTCTGATACCTTCTTTGTCGCCAGCTACGTGGACGCCGAGGACGGCGCGGGCCGTGCCGTGGACGTGTCGCATCGCGGCGGCAAGCCGGGGTTCGTGCGGGTGGACGGCAATGTCCTCACCATCCCTGATTTTTCGGGCAACCGCTTCTTCAATACGCTGGGCAATCTGATGGCGAACCCGCGCGCGGGCCTCGTCTTCATCGATTTCGCGCGGGGCGACGTCCTGCAGTTGTCGGGGCGGGCGGAAGTGATCCTGGACAGCCCCGAGATCGATACGTTTGCCGGCGCTGAGCGCCTGTGGCGCGTGGACGTGCGCCGCGCCGTGTGGCGGCCAGGGGCGCTGGCGCTGCGCTGGAAGTTCGATGCGTATTCGCCGACGGCGCTGGCGACGGGGCAGTGGCCGGCCGCCGCCTAGGCGCCCGGCGTGGTCTTTTGCACCACGGTATCTTCCGGATCCAGCAGGCGCCCGTCCTGGGCGCGGATCTCCAGTCGGCGCACCGTCTGGCCGCGCTTGCGGTCGATCAGCGTGGAATGGGCTTCGGCGGGGGCGTAGTAGTGATCTTCGCCCCATTGCCGCAAGCCGACGATGACCGGGAACAGGGCGCGGCCCTTTTCCGTCAGCACGTATTCCTGATAGGCGCTGCCGTCGGACGCCGGGACGGCGGTAAGGATGCCGTGCGCGACCAGCGTGCGCAGCCGGTCGCTGAGGATGTTCTTGGCGACCCCCAGGCTTTTCTGGAATTCGCCGAAGCGCCGCAAGCCGTCGAAGGCGTCGCGCACGATCAGCAGCGACCACCAGTCGCCGATCGCGTCTAGCGAGCGCGCCACGGGACAGGCGGCGCCTTCAAGGCTGGTGCGTTTGACCATGTCGGGCCCTTTAGCAAGAGGATGACGGGGACAGCGGATCGGACTTTATGGTTGCATTATAAAACCTAAAGCCCTAGCATTCTGGTTTCGTAATAAAACCATATTGGAAATCCGATGCGCGCCCGATCCGACGATTCCCCCCACGATGCCGGCAGCCCTATGCCGACCTGGCTGGTCATGCTGCTGGCGGTGGCCTGTGCGCTGAGCGTGGCCAACGTGTATTACGCCCAACCTTTGCTGGACGCCATCGGCCGGGAGTTCGGCATGGACGACAGCGCCGTGGGCATTGTCATCACCGCCACGCAGCTGGGGTGCGCCCTGGCCTTGCTGTTCGTCGTGCCCCTGGGGGATCTGCTGGACCGGCGCCGGCTGATGATCGGGCAACTGGGGCTGCTGGTCCTGGCGCTGGGCGCCGTGGCGCTGGCGGGCAACACGCCGTGGCTGCTGGCGGGCATGGTGGCGCTGGGGCTGCTGGGCACGGCGATGACGCAGGGCTTGCTGGCCTTGTCCGCGGCCTTGGCGGCGCCGGCCGAGCGTGGCCGCGTCGTGGGCGCGGCGCAGGGCGGCGTGGTGATCGGCCTGTTGCTGGCGCGTACGGTGGCGGGCCTGGTCGCGGATGCATGGGGCTGGCGCGCGGTGTATGTGGTGTCGGCGGCGCTGGCCGCCTTGCTGGCCTGGGTGCTGGCGCGCCGCTTGCCGCACCGGCGTCTGCCGGTGGCCGACCTGTCGTACTGGGCATTGCTGCGTTCCCTGTACGCCTTGATGGCGCGCGAACCCGTGCTGCGGGTGCGCGGCATGATCGCGTTGCTGATGTTCGCGGCGATCAGCGCTTTCTGGACGGCGCTGGTGTTGCCGTTGTCGGCGCCGCCGTATTCCTTGTCGCACACGGCGATTGGCGCGTTCGGGCTGGTGGGCGTGCTGGGCGTGTTGATGGCGGCGCGCGCCGGCCGGTGGGCGGACAGCGGGCTGGAGCAGCGCACCACCGCCGCGGGCCTGCTGCTGCTGTGCCTGGCCTGGGCGCCCATCGCCTTGCTGGAGCACAGCCTGTGGGCGCTGGCACTGGGCGTATTGATCCTGGATGTGGCGTTGCAGGCGCTGCACGTGACCAATCAGACGATGGTCTTCAGCATCAGCGCGCAGGCGCATAGCCGCCTGGTGGGCGCGTACATGATGTTCTACGCGGTGGGCAGCGGGTTGGGGGCTATCGCGTCAACGGCCGTGTATGCGCGTTGGGGATGGTCTGGCGTCTGTGTGCTGGGCGCCGGCATCAGCTTGGCGGCGTTGCTGTTCTGGGCGGCGACGCTGCCGACGAAGGCGGCTGCGCACGCGGCCCGGTGCTGAACCCGTTGCTGAGTCCGGGACCCGTTGGTGCCGGCATGCCGATCAGTGGTGTTCCAGCGTATGGGCGATGGCCGCGACCTGCGAGGCGAACGCCGCCGCGCCGCGGTCGCGCGGGCGCGGCAGGGCGATGTCGTAGCTGCCCACGACGTTGGCGGGATGCCCGCCCAGCACGACGACCTTGTCGGCCAGGAACACCGCTTCTTCGATATCGTGCGTGACGAACAGCACGGCGGCACCGGACGCCTGCCAGACGCGGATCAGTTCCTGCTGCAGGTTGCGGCGGGTGATGGCGTCGACCGCGCTGAAGGGTTCGTCCATCAGCAGCAGGTCCGGCTTGACGGCCAGGGCGCGGGCAATGCCTACCCGCTGCGCCTGCCCACCGGACAACTGGTGGGGCCAGCGGCGGCCGTAGTCACCCATGCCTGTCAGCTGTAGCGCGGCATCGATGCGTTGCGTCTTTTCCACGCGGTCCAGCCCCAGGCCTTCCAGGCCGTAGCCGACGTTGCCGCCGACCGTGCGCCAGGGCATCAGGCGGCTGTCCTGGAACACGACGGCGCGCGTGCGGCGTCCCGGGCGCGGCTGCGCCTGGAACCGGACCGCACCGGCCGTGGGTTCCGTCAGGCCCGCGGCGGCGCGCAGCAGGGTGGACTTGCCCACGCCCGACCCGCCGACCACGGCGACGAAGCTGCCCGCCTCGATGTTCAGGGACAGCCCCTGGATGACCGGCGCGGCGGCGCCCGGATGCTGATAGGACAGCTGGGAGAATTCGATCACGGACGCCATTGCAGCACCTTCCCTTCAACGGCGGAGAACGCCAGGTCGCAGATTGTGTAGACCAGCGAGATGATCAGCATGTAGACGACCACGGCGTCGTAGGCGCCCACGCCGGCAGCGGCGTTCATCTCCTGGCCCATGCCGGGCACGCCAAGCAGTTCGGCGGCGATCAGCGTCATCCAGGCTTGCCCGATGCCGGTGCGCACGCCCGACAGGGCGCCGGGGGCGATGGCTGGCAGCGTCACCGAGAACGCGCGCGCCAGATAGCCGCCATGGCCGAACGCGCGGGCCAGTTCGTAGTAGCGCGGGTCCACGTTGCGTACGGCGCTGTAGGTGGCGAAGTAGTTCACCCAGAACACGCCGATCGCGATGACGAAGGCCGCGCCCGCGTGGCTGACCTTGAACCAGGCGATGGCGAACACGACCCAAGCCAGCGGCGGGATCGGGCGCAGGATGCGGGCCAGATAGGCTTGGGTCAGGTCGAAGCGCGGCAGCGTGGCCGCGGCCAGGCCCACGCCGAAGCCCAGCGCCGTGCCCAGCGCCAGCCCCCAGAAATAGTGGATCAGGCTGGAGCCGATGGCAGGCAGCAGGCGCCCCGATTGCCATTCCTGGGCCAGCGTGCCGGGCAACGCGAAGGGGTCGGGCAGGGTGCCGCGCGGCGCCCATTCCCAGACCAGCGCGGCTTTCCAGATGCCGATGAACAGGATCAGCCCGGCGATGCCGTAGGCGGCCCGGCGCGCGGCGGCCATCCACGGCGGCGGGCCGCTGCGCCCGGCGGCAGGCGCGGCGACCGGCGGCGTGGCCGGGCTCATTGCGGGGTTGATTGCCGGGGTGATTCCCTGATTCATGGCTTGGCGGCCTTGTCGTAATAGCGGGTGTCGAACAACTGCTTCACGTCGACCGGGGGCGCTTCGACGGTGCCGAGCGTCGCCTGGAACGTCTGCAGTTCGGCCGTGGCGTCGACGATGGCGTGCGGGTCGGCCACGAACTGGTCATGCGAGTTGCGGATGGCTTTTTCCACCAGGCCGCGGTCCAGCCGGCCGCCGCCCACGTACTTCTGTACGTAGCCTGCGGCTTTGGCCGGATCGTTCTTCAACAACGCGGTGGCCGACAGATGCGCGTTCACCAGTTGCTGCACGGTGTCGGGGTGGTCGGCGATCAGCTTCTCGCGCACCAGCAGCACGGCGCCGGGCTGTTTCGGGAACAGTTGTGAACCGCGCGCCACGACGCGGGACTCCGGGGCGCGGGTCAGGACGGTGGTGACGGTGGGCTCCAGGATGGCCGCGCCGTCGATGGCGCCCGTCAGCAGCGATTGCTGGATCTGGGCTTCGCCCTGGTAGATCAGTTCCACGCTGGCGGGATCGGCCTTGATCTGGTTGCGCAGCCAATACTGCAGCGCGGCTTCGGGCACGGCGCCCTTCGGGTAGCTGGCAAGCACGGGCTTGCGGCCATGGTCCTTGGCGAAACGGGCGAATGCCGTGGCCGGGGCGCCGGAGGCGAAGTACGGGGCCAGCGGGCCCAGCGCCACTACATTGACCTGTTCGACGATATTCGAGGCGACGACCTTGATGTCCGCGCCCTTGGCGCGTGCGACCAGCGCGGGCCCGATGCCGACATAGGCGGCGTCCAGCTGGCCGGCGATCAGCGCCTGGGTCAATGCCGGGCCGCTCTGGAATTGCACCAGCTTGGGCGCCGGGGCGCCTTTGGCCTGCAAGTTGCCTTCTTCCAGGCCGATGAACAGCTGGGCATCGGGCAGGATGGGCAGATAGCCGATTTCCAGCGCCGGCGGCGCAGCCAAGACGGGCGAGGACGCGGCGGCAGAGAGCACGGTGACAGCCAAGAGCTTGCGGAGCATGGGAAATCCTGTGAGTCGCGCCTTGATGCGGCTGGCGCTTTGCCTACGGACAAAGGGTTTTCCGGTGTCCGCCTAATGATTTTAAATATGTTTATTCTTATTCTTTATTCATTATGGTTATATGTTTAATGGTGCCGCAGAACGGGGAATAGCGGCAGACTCACCCATGAAAACCCAATGAAAAAGACCGCGAAATCGCGGTCTTTTAGTCATGCGGCTGCCGGGCGGTTACGGCTGGATCTCGTAGTCCTTGGAACCGAGCACCACGGCCGCCAGGCCCGGGGCCTGGGTCAGCTTGTGCAGCGCATAGCACTGCACCGTGGCGATCTTGGCCTGATGGAACTCGGGATCTTCCTGCTGATGGTCCAGGCTGACGAGCAGCGCGCGCGCCATCTGCCAGCCGGCCAGCGTGGTGCCCGCCAGCAGCAGGTAGGGCACGGCCGACCCGAACACGGCGTTCGGCGCGCTGGCGGCGTTGGCCAGCACGAAGTCCACCACGTTCGCCAGCGCCAGCCGGGCCTGCCGCAGCGGCTTCAGCACCAGATTGGCGGCAGGTTCGCTGCGGGATTCCAGTTCTGATTCGGTCTGGCGGATGGCTTCCAGCAAGGCCTGGGCCACGGCGCCGCCGTCGCGTAGCGTCTTGCGGCCGACGAGGTCATTGGCCTGGATGGCGGTCGTGCCTTCGTAGATGGTCAGGATGCGGGCGTCGCGGTAGTACTGGGCGGCGCCGGTTTCCTCGATGAAGCCCATGCCGCCGTGCACCTGCACGCCCAGGCTGGCCACGTCGATGGACATCTCGGTGCACCAGCCCTTGACGATGGGCACCAGGAATTCCTGGACGGCCAGATGGCGGCGGCGCACGTCGGCGTCGGGGTGGGCGTGCGCCTGGTCGGCATGGCCGGCGGTGACGTAGGCAAGCGCGCGGCCAGCTTCGGTCAGGGCGCGCATGGTGCCCAGCATGCGGCGCACATCGGGGTGCTGGATGATGGCCACGGCCTCGCGCGAGGACCCGTCCACCGGACGGCTCTGCACGCGGTCCGCGGCGTAGGCCAGCGCATGCTGGTAGGCGCGGTCGGCGATGGCGATGCCCTGCACGCCTACGGCATAGCGGGCGGCATTCATCATGATGAACATGGCGTCCAGCCCGCGGTTTTCCTGGCCGACCAGATACCCCAGCGCGCCGCCCGCGTCGCCGAACTGCAAGGTGGCGGTGGGGCTGGCCTTGATACCCAGCTTGTGTTCGATGGACACGCAGGTGACGTCATTGCGCGCGCCCAGCGAGCCGTCTTCGTTCACCAGGAATTTAGGCACCAGGAAGAGCGAAATGCCCTTGACGCCTTCGGGCGCGTCCGGCAGCCGCGCCAACACCAGGTGCAGGATGTTCTCGGTCAGGTCGTGGTCGCCGTAGGTGATGAAGATCTTGGTGCCCGACAGCCGGTAGGTGCCGTCGCCCACCGGCTGCGCGCGCGTGCGGATCATCGCCAGGTCGGAACCGGCCTGCGGCTCGGTCAGGTTCATCGTGCCGGTCCATTGGCCCGAAATCATGGGGCCGATGAAGCGCTTTTTCAGCTCGGGGGAACCGGCGGTCAGCAACGCTTCGATGGCGCCGTTGGTCAGCAGCGGACACAGCGCGAACGACAGATTGGCGGCGTTCAGCATTTCAGAGCAGGGCGAACCGATCAGGCCGGGCAGTCCCTGGCCGCCGTATTCGACAGGATGCGACATGCCCTGCCAGCCGGCCTCCGTGTATTGGCGGAAGGCCTGCTTGAAACCGGCCGCCGTGGTTACGGCACCGTCGCGCCAGGCGCTGGGCTCGCGGTCGGCGGGGTGGTTCAGCGGCGCCAGCACCTCGGCGGCGAAATGGGCGGATTCTTCCAGCACCGCCTGGGCGGTGTCGGGCGTGGCCTCCTCGAAACCGGGCAGGGCAGCGACTTGCTGCAATCCGGCCAGATGGTTCAACACGAACAGCATGTCTTTCAC
Source organism: Achromobacter marplatensis (assembly GCF_002209535.1). Taxonomy (GTDB): domain Bacteria; phylum Pseudomonadota; class Gammaproteobacteria; order Burkholderiales; family Burkholderiaceae_B; genus Achromobacter; species Achromobacter marplatensis. The sequence continues at coordinate 126,874 of NZ_NJIG01000011.1, forward strand.
GGGGGCTTGGTACGTCATGGCGTCGGAGCTCCTGGATTCAGGGTTGTGCGGGGACGGCGTTCAGCCGGCCTGATCGGGTTTGGAATCCGGTTTGGAATCGGATCTGGAATCGGGGTCGGCCACGTCGATGGCCCGGGTTGCGCCGACGGCGGCGCGCAGTTCGAATTTCTGGATCTTGCCGGTGGAGGTCTTGGGCAGTTCGCCGAAACGCACGGCGCGGGGCACCTTGAAGCCGGGCAGCAGCAGCTTGCAGTGCGCGATGATCTCTTCGGCGGTGGCGGTACAGCCGGCCTTCAGCTCGACGAAGGCGCACGGCGTTTCCCCCCACTTGGGGTCGGGCATGGCCACCACCGCCACGGCGGCGACGGCAGGGTGGCGGTACAGCGCGTCTTCGACTTCGATGCTGGAGATGTTCTCGCCGCCCGAGATGATGATGTCCTTGCTGCGGTCCTTGATGCGGACGTACCCGTCGGCCGTCATCACGCCCAGGTCGCCGGTATGGAACCAGCCGCCCGCGAAGGCCTCTTCGGTGGCGCGTTCGTTCTTCAGGTAGCCCTTCATGCAGATATTGCCGCGGAACATGATCTCGCCCACGGTCTGTTCGTCGGCGGGCACTTCTTCCATCGTGTCGGGGTTGCGTACCGAGATGCCCGCCTGCAAGTGGTAGCGCACGCCTTGGCGCGCGGTGAGCAGGGCGCGGCGCTCGTCGTCCAGCGCGTCCCAGGCTTCCTGGCGGGCGCAGACGGCGGCCGGTCCGTAGACTTCCGTCAGGCCGTACACGTGCGTCAATTCGAAGCCGATGTCGCGCATCTTGGCGATGACGGCCGGCGCGGGCGCGGCGCCCGCCACCATGGTGCGCACCGTGTGCGTGATGCCGGCCCGCATCTCGGCCGGCGCATTGGCCAGCGCGCTTTGCACGATGGGCGCGCCGCAGTAGTGGGTGACGCCCTCGTCGCGGATCAGGTCGAACACGGTCTTGGGATCGAACTTGCGCAGGCACACGTTCACGCCGGCGCGCGCGGCAACCGTCCACGGGAAGCACCAGCCGTTGCAGTGGAACATCGGCAGGGTCCACAGATAGACCGCATGCTTGGGCATGTCCCATTCCAGGATGTTGCTGACCGCGTTCATGTAGGCGCCGCGGTAGTGGTAGACCACGCCCTTGGGGTCGCCGGTGGTGCCGGACGTGTAGTTCAGCGCAATGGCGTCCCATTCGTCGGCGGGCGGCTTCCAGTCGTAGTGAGCGGGGGCGTCGGCCAGGAACGCTTCATAGTCGGTGGCGCCGGGCAGCGTGGCCGGGGCGCTGTCCAGATCGTGCACGGACACGATTTTCAGGTGCGGGAATTCCGCGCGGGCGCGCTGGGCGACGTCGCCGTATTCGGTGTCGACGATCAGCGCGCGGGCCTCGCCGTGGCCCAGCATGAACAGCACGCTGGGGGTGTCCAGCCGGGTGTTCAGGGTGTTCAGCACCGCGCCCAGCATGGGCACGCCGAAGTGCGCTTCGACCATGGCGGGGATGTTGGGCAGCATCACCGCGACGGTGTCGCCGCGCCGGATGCCGGCATTCGCCAGCGCGTTGGCCAGCCGCTGGGCGCGCTCGTAGGTCTGGGCCCAGGTGCGGCGCACCTTGCCGTGCACCACCGCCAGGCGGTGCCCGTAGACGTCCGCCGCCCGGGCGATGAAATCCACCGGGGTCAAGGCTTCATAGTTGGCGTCGCGGCGCGCCAGGCCGTGGTCGAACATGCTGCTCATGCGTTGTCTCCGAGCGGGGCGGGCAGGCGCCCCTTATCTATTTTCGGGAACCTTGATTCCCGTCGCTTGCGTGAGCTTAGGGCGCGCCGGAAAATACTGTCTGTCGCCTGCATGACAGACCGCCGGTCGACCCTGCAAACTCCAGTTTTACACGGTTCTGCCCATGACCGACGTTTCAAACATTGTTTCCGCCCCGGAACTGTCCCGCCTGTTCCGGGCCTGCGCCTGGTTCGGCGCACTGGACGGCCGCCACCAGGATCTGGTGCTGGCGACTGCGCGCGCCGAACACGTGGCAAGCGGCGCCTGGATCGCGCGGCGCAATGCGCCCTCGGACTATTGGTTGGGCGTGCACGCCGGCTTGCTGAAACTGGCGATCTACAACGAGTCCGGGCGCAGTTGCACGTTCTCGGGCGTGCCGCCGGGCGGCTGGTTCGGCGAAGGCAGCGTCATCAAGCGCGAACTGCGCAAATACGATGTGGTGGCGATCCAGCCGTCGCTGGTGATGCTGGTGCCGGCCGCGACGTTTCACGCGCTGCTGTCGGCCAGCCTGCCGTTTTCGCACTTTGTCATCGGCCAGTTGAATGACCGGATGGGTGAATTCATCGCGTCCATCCAGAACCACCGTTTGCTGGATGCCGATGCGCGCGTGGCGCAGTCGCTGGCACAGCTGTTCAATCCGCAGCTGTATCCGTCCACCGATCTGACCCTGGCGATTTCGCAGGAAGAGCTGGGGTATCTGACCGGCCTGTCGCGCCAGCGGGTCAACCAGGCGTTGCAGGCGCTGGCCGACCAGGGCATCCTCGCGCTGGCGTACAACCAGATCAAGGTGCTGGGCCTGGACCGCCTGCGGCAATACGGCCTGGATCAGATCTGAGCCGCCTAGCGGGGCGGCTGCAGGGCGCGCGTCAAGGCGGCGCGCGCCAGAATACGGGTGGAGTCCAGCGTGGGCAACGCGGAATTGCCGTCGTTCAGCACCAGCGGAAGCTCGGTGCAGCCCAGCACCACGGCGTCGCAGCCGGCATCGCGCAAGTTGCCGATGATGGCTTGAAGCCGCGCCACCGATTCGGGTTTGAACACGCCGTAGACCAGTTCATCCATGATGATGCGGGCGAGCGCGCTGCGGTCTTCCTGGCCGGGCCGCACATAGTCCAGGCCTTGCGCGCCCAGCTTGTCGGGATAAACGTCGCTGTCGACCAGCCAGCGCGTGCCCAGGATGCCGATGCGCCGATAGCCGCGCGCCACGGCCTCGGTGGCGACTTCCTCGGCGATGTGCAGCCAGGGCCGCGGAGACTGCGGCAGCACATGGGCCAGCGCCTGGTGGATGGTGTTGTCCGGGCAGATCAGGAAATCCGCGCCCGCGCGCGCCAGCTTGTCGGCCGACGACAGCATCAGCGCACCCACGCCGGGCAGGTCACCGCGGTCCAGGCAGACCACGTAGTCGGCTAGCGAATGGGTGTGCAGCGAGATTTCCGGGTGCGCGTGCGGCCCCATGCGTTGCGCGCCTTCCGCGCACAGCGTGCGATAGCACAGCGCCGCGCCCTCGGCCGAGCAGGCGACGATGCCGATGTGTAGCGGCGTGGCGTTCATTCTGAAGACTCCTTGTTCAAGGCGCGCACGTGGCGGGCGATTTGGCGGAAGCTCTCGGCCATCGCCGCCTGCTGCGAGGCGGGCAGTTGCGACAGGAACAGTTCGTCGATGGCGGGCCCGTACACCTTCCACATCTGGAGCCGCAGCGCGCGGCCCTTGGGCGTGAGCCGGGCGTAGGTGGCGCGCCGGTCTTCGTCGGACCGGAAGCGCTCCACCAGGCCCGCGGCTTCGATGCGGTCCATCAGGCGCGTGAGGTTATAGCGCGCGATCACCATGCGTTCGGCCATTTCAAACATGCGCGCCGTGCCATCGGGCGCGCGTTCCAGCGCCCACAACGCGTCGTACCACGCCAGCGGCGGCAGGTCGGCGGCCGACAGCCGCTTTTCGATTTCCTCTACCACCAGCGCATGCGCGGTCAGGAAGAGGCTCCACGCGTCGGGCTTGCCCGTGGCCATGCGGTCGATTCCTTTTGATTGAAAGACAGGGATGCAGCCGGCGATTGTAGAAGGCAGGGCCCGGCGTGTCAGGGTAGAAAGAACCTGTGGACAGTGATTTATACCCTTTCCGGTCGAGGTCAAAATTACCTTTCCGAATTCAAGCGTTTGATTTGACGCTGCTTTTTCCTGGCACGGAATTCGCATAAGGGAACGTACCCCACTAACCGCAACACTGGAGGGCGTTCCCATCATGGGTCCGTATCGGAAATTATGGTTCACGTTGATCGCCGTGGTGGCGATCACGTTCGCATTGCTTGGATTCTACGGTGGCGAGGTCTACCGGCAGGCGCCGCCCATCCCCGGCACGGTCGCCACGGCCGACGGCGCGCGCCTGTTCGGCCGCGATGACATCCTGGACGGCCAGACCGCCTGGCAATCCGTGGGGGGCATGCAGCTGGGTTCCGTCTGGGGGCATGGCGCGTACCAGGCGCCGGACTGGACCGCCGATTGGCTGCATCGCGAACTGACGGCCTGGCTGGATCTGGCCGCGCGCGATCAGCACGGCCAAGCCTATGCGCAGTTGGCCCCGCCCGATCAGGCGGCCCTGCGCGAAGCGCTGAAGGCCGAATACCGCGCCAACCGCAGTGATGCCGCGACCGACACGCTGACCGTCAGCCCGCGCCGGGCGCGCGCCATCGCGCAGACCGCCGCCTACTACGACCAGCTGTTTTCCGATGCGCCCGCGCTGCACGGCAGCCGCGAAAGCTTCGCGATGAAGGAAAACACCTTGCCCGACGCCGCGCGCCGGACCCAGCTGACCCGGTTCTTCTTCTGGACCGCGTGGGCGGCGGCGACCGAGCGCGAAGGGAAAACCGTCACCTACACCAACAACTGGCCGCATGAGCCGCTGATCGGCAACCAGCCCAGCGCCGAAAACGTCATGTGGTCCATCATCAGCGTCGTGGTGCTGCTGGCGGGCATCGGCCTGCTGGTCTGGGCCTGGGCGTTCTTGCGCGGCAAAGAAGAAGACGAGCCGCAGGCGCCTGAACGCGATCCGCTCACCACGTTCGCGTTGACGCCATCGCAGCGCGCCTTGGGCAAGTACCTGTTCCTGGTGGTGGCGTTGTTCGGCTTCCAGGTGCTGCTGGGCGGCTTCACGGCGCACTACACGGTCGAAGGCCAGAAGTTCTACGGCATCGACGTGTCCCAGTGGTTCCCGTATTCGCTGGTGCGCACGTGGCATATCCAGAGCGCCTTGTTCTGGATCGCCACCGGGTTCCTGGCGGCGGGCCTGTTCCTGGCGCCCCTGATCAACGGCGGGCGCGACCCGAAGTTCCAGAAGGCGGGCGTCGACATCCTGTTCTGGGCGCTGGTGCTGGTGGTGGTCGGGTCGTTCACCGGCAACTATCTGGCGATCGCGCAGGTCATGCCGCCCGACCTGAACTTCTGGCTTGGCCATCAGGGCTATGAATACGTGGACCTGGGCCGGCTGTGGCAGATCGGCAAATTCGCCGGCATCTGCTTTTGGCTGGTGCTGATGCTGCGCGGCATCGTGCCCGCCTTGCGCAAGCCTGGCGGCGACAAGAACCTGCTGGCGCTGCTGACGGCGTCGGTCGGCGCGATCGGGCTGTTCTACGGCGCGGGCTTTTTCTACGGGGAACGCACGCACCTGACGGTGATGGAGTACTGGCGCTGGTGGATCGTGCACCTGTGGGTCGAGGGCTTCTTCGAAGTGTTCGCGACGACGGCGCTGGCATTCATTTTCTCGACGCTGGGCCTGGTGTCGCGCCGCATGGCGACGACGGCCAGCCTGGCTTCGGCTTCGCTGTTCATGCTGGGCGGCATTCCGGGCACGTTCCATCACCTGTATTTCGCGGGCACCACCACGCCCGTCATGGCCGTGGGCGCCAGCTTCTCGGCGCTTGAGGTGGTGCCGCTGATCGTGCTTGGCCACGAGGCCTGGGAGAACTGGCGCCTGAAGTCGCGCGCGCCCTGGATGGCCGACCTGAAGTGGCCGCTGATGTGCTTCGTGGCCGTGGCGTTCTGGAACATGCTGGGCGCAGGCGTATTCGGCTTCATGATCAACCCGCCGATCTCGCTCTATTACATCCAGGGCCTGAACACCACGCCGGTACACGCGCACGCGGCGCTCTTCGGCGTCTATGGATTCCTGGCGCTGGGATTCACCCTGCTGGTGCTGCGCTACATCCGTCCGCACTACGCGCTAAGCCCCGGCTTGATGAAACTGGCGTTCTGGGGCTTGAACATCGGCCTGGCGCTGATGATCTTCACCAGCCTCCTGCCGATCGGCCTGATCCAGTTCCACGCCAGCGTCAGCGAGGGGCTCTGGTATGCCCGCAGTGAGGCCTTCATGCAGCAGGACCTGCTGAAGACGCTGCGCTGGGGCCGCACGTTCGGCGACGTGGTGTTCCTGCTGGGCGCGCTGGCGATGGTGATGCAGGTGATCCTGGGATTGTTGAGCGCCCGTCCCGCCCTGGCAGAACCGCGCCTGCGGGCCGGGACCGCGCAAGGGTAGGGCAGACGATCCCGACTTTGCGCCAGCGCAACGTGGCTGCGCGCATCGGCCGGTTCAATGGAGACTTGCCCGCGCCAGGTCGGCGCGGGGCCTCCGGAGCCTTCCATGCGCCTGCTTTGCCTCGCGGTCCTGTCCTTGCTGATGACTGCCTGCGGGCCCGCCGACCGGGCCCGCCTTGCCGTGCCGGAACTGACCCGCCTGCCACCGGGTGAACTGCGCCACGTGCCGCCTGGCGAGGTGCTGCAAAACGGCTATCCCGCAACGCCCGTGCCGCGGCTTGCGCGCTTTCCCCAAGGTTTTTCCATCATGACGCGCCAGGTCAGCCAGGCCGAGTATGCGTCGTGTGTAGCCGCGGGCGCGTGCAAGCCGCTAGATGCGGAACAACGGCGAGCGTCGGCGTCCGACCGGCCGGCGGTGGGCATCAGCTGGGCTGATGCCGACGCCTACGCTGCCTGGCTGTCGGCCGGCACCGGCCAGCGGTTTCGCTTGCCGACCTATGCCGAATGGGCCTATGCGGCGGGCGAAGCGTTCCGCGAAACGGCGGTCGAACCATTTCCCGACCGCGACGATCCCGCGCAGCGCTGGCTGGCGGAATATGCGCAACAGGCAAGCGGACAGGCGGACGGCGAGGTGCGCGCGTTCGGCGCGTACGGCGTCAACGCCAGAGGGGTGAAGGACATGGCAGGCAGCGTGTGGGACTGGACGTCGGATTGCCATGTGCGTCGCGAGTTGACGGCGGCGCTGGACGATCCGCAGGAGACGGCCGGCGAGGGCAATTGCGGCATCCGCGTCGCGGCGGGCCGGCATATCGCCTATCTGCCGGACTTCATCCGCAACCCCAGGAACGGCGCGTGTTCCGTGGGCGTGCCGCCGGCCAATCTGGGCCTGCGCCTGGTGATGGAAACCGGCTAGGGGCTTAGTGCACGGCGGGAACAACGCCCGCGGACGGGCCCGCGCGGCACGACAGGCAGGCGGCGCAATCCACCGGCAACGGGGCATGCCCGCACAGGCGGGCCAGCGCGGCGGGCGAGCGCAGCACGATGCGCATGCGCCCGCCGCCGCCGATGATGCCGCGCTGTTTCCAGTCGCTGAGCAGCCGGCTGACGGTGTGCAGGGTGGTGCCGGTCATCTCGGCGATGTCCTGCCGCGTGATGGGAAAGCCGATGTCGACGCCGTCGCGGGTAGGCAGGCCGGATTGGTCGATCAGCCGCAGTATCGTGCGCGCCACGCGTTGTTCGACGTCGTCGTTGGAGAGTTCCTGGATGCGCTGGTGCGCCTCCTGCAAACGGTGCCCCATCGTGTGCAGGGCGGTGGCGGCCAGCTGCGGATGGCTGGCGGTGAAGGTGGACCAGGCCGCGGCGGGCCAGGCCAGGCACACGCTTTCCTGCACGGCCAGGACAGTAGCGGGATAACAGGCCTGGCCCATGGCGCAGGCCAGCCCGAACATGTCGCCCGGGTTGACGTAGCGCACGATGATCTGCTCACCCTCCGGCGTGACCTGGGCCACTTTCAGGCAACCGTGCAGCAGCACGAAGAAGTGTGCGCCCGGTGCACCCTGGGCATACGCCACGGCCCCGGCCTCAAGCCGACAGGGCGCGGCGTCTTGCAGCGCGGCGTTCAACTGCGCATCGGCCAGCGGCCTGAACAAGTCCAGGTTGCGTAGCAGGGCGTGGCAAAGCGGCGATGGCATGGCGATGGTCCGTTTGAAAGGGCGGAGCAGATTTCCACGTCTTGATGGTGACACCGCGGCCGCGTACCGGCAATGCGCGCCCGGGCATTGCCTGGCCGCGAGTTTGCGCTACAGCAAAGAAGGATGCGTGCGCGACGCCTTCAATGGAGTTGCCGACAGACTCGGCGTTGAAGAATCGGAAAGAGGAGTTGCACATGAATGCCTTGCGTCCCACCGTGATCGCCACGGCCTTGTTTTTCACGCTGGCAGCCGGCCTGGCCGGTGCCCAGAACGCCGACCAGTTGCCGCGCGCCAAGGTCGCGCTGGTTGCCCCGCCGCTTGTCCATCCGCACGAGCAGGTGGCGCGGTCGGGGCCCAAGGTGATCGAATTCGTCATGACCATCGAAGAGAAGAAAATGGTCATCGACGGCAAGGGCACCACGTTGCAGGCCATGACGTTCAACGGGTCGTTGCCGGGCCCGACGATGGTCGTGCATGAGGGCGATTACGTCGAGGTGACGCTGGTGAATCCCGCCACCAACGCGATGCCGCATAACGTGGACTTCCATGCCGCCACGGGCGCGCTGGGCGGCGCCCAACTGACCAATGTGAACCCGGGCGAACAGGCCACGCTGCGCTTCAAGGCGGACCGCAGCGGCACCTTTGTCTATCACTGTGCGCCGACGGGCATGGTGCCCTGGCACGTGGTGTCGGGCATGAGCGGCACCTTGATGGTGCTGCCGCGCGACGGCTTGAAAGACCCGGACGGCAAGCCGCTGCACTACGACCGCGTCTACACCATCGGCGAGTTCGACCTCTACATCCCCAAGGACGAAAATGGCAAATACAAGGACTACGCGACGCTGGCCGACAGCTACGCGGACACGCTCGAAGTCATGCGCACGTTGACCCCGTCGCACATCGTTTTCAACGGCAAGGTCGGCGCGTTGATGGGCGACAACGCCTTGACGGCCAAGGTGGGCGAGACCGTGATGCTGATCCATTCGCAGGCCAACCGCGACACGCGGCCCCATCTGATCGGGGGCCATGGCGACTGGGTCTGGGAAACCGGCAAATTTGGCAACCCGCCCCAGAAAAACCTGGAAACCTGGTTCATCCGGGGCGGCTCGGCGGGGGCCGCGCTGTACACCTTCAAGCAGCCGGGCGTGTACGCATACCTGAACCACAACCTGATCGAAGCCTTTGAACTGGGCGCGGCCGGGCACATCAAGGTCGAAGGCAAGTGGAATAACGACCTGATGCAGCAGATCAAGGCGCCGGCGCCGATTCCGCGCTGAGTGGCTTCGACGGGCAAGGGCGCCGCCATGGCGCCCAGCTGTGCGTGAATAGTTGCACTTGCAATTGTTAAAAAACCTCCCTACGATTGCAATTGCACATTATGCAATTGCAATTCACGATGTGAAATGACGGCGCCCGCTATCCCGACCAGGCGCCGCCCACGCACCCAAAGGAGGACGCCCATGGACACCCCGATCGACCCGATCGACGCCGACCCGCAGGAAACCCAGGAATGGCTGGAAGCCATGCAGGCCGTGCTGGCCCACGAGGGCCTGCCGCGCACGCACTATTTGCTGGATCAACTGATCAACCAGGACCGCGCGGCCAACGGCCGCTACGCGGCGCCGGGCGTCACGCCTTACGTGAACTCCATCGCTGCGGCCGCGCAGGGCGGGTTTCCCGGCGACCTGGGGGTCGAACTGCGCCTGGACGCCTACCTGCGCTGGAATGCCATGGCCATGGTGCTGCGCGCGGGCAAGACCTCAGGCGTGGGCGGCCACATCGCGACCTATGCGTCGGCCACGACGCTGTACGAAACCGGCTTCCGCCATTTCTTCCGGGCAGCCACGCCGGAATTCCTGGGTGACATGCTTTACATCCAGGGCCATTCAGCCCCGGGCATCTACGCGCGTGCCTATCTGGAAGGCCGCATTTCGGAAGCCGAGCTTGACCGCTTCCGCCGCGAGATCGGCGGGGGCGGCCTGGCGTCTTATCCGCACCCGCGCACGATGCCTGAGTTCTGGCAGTTCCCGACGGTGTCGATGGGCCTGGGGCCGCTGATGGCCGCCTACCAGGCGCGCTATATGCGCTATCTGGAGGACCGTGAACTGATACCCGAGCAAGGCCGCAAGGTCTGGGGATTCCTGGGTGACGGCGAGCAGGACCAGCCCGAAACGCTGGCCGCCGTGGCGATGGCCGGGCGCGAAAAGCTGGACAACCTGATCTTCGTGGTCAATTGCAACCTGCAGCGGCTGGACGGCCCGGTGCGCGGCAACGCCAAGATCATCCAGGAACTGGAAAGCGTGTACCGCGGCGCTGGCTGGAATGTCATCAAGGTAATCTGGGGCGCCGGCTGGGACGCGCTCTTGGCCCAGGACCACGACGGCCGCCTGCGCCGCCGCATGATGCAGTGCGTGGACGGCGAGTATCAGGTGTTCAAGGCACGCGGCGGCGCCTATGTGCGCGAACACTTCTTTGGCGCGGACCCGGTGCTGCTGGAACGCGTGGCCCATCTGTCGGATGACGAGATCGGCGCGTTGAACCGCGGCGGGCATGACCCGGCCAAGGTCTATGCCGCCTATGCGGCGGCCCTGGCGCATCGCGGCCAGCCCACCGTCATCCTGGCCAAGACCGTCAAGGGCTACGGCATGGGCGCGGCCGGCGAAGCCGCGAACACCAACCACCAACAGAAAAAGATGGCCGACCCGGCCGTGCGCGCGTTCCGCGACCGCTTTGCCATTCCGGTGCCGGACGATCAGCTGGAGCAGATTCCCTACATCAAGCCCGCGCCGGGCAGCGCGGAACAGGCCTACTTCGACGCCGCCATCGCGCGGGCGGGCGGCCATCTGCCCCGCCGTCCGGCCGGGCCCGGCCCGCTGGCCACGCCGGCGCTGGACGCGTTCGCCTCGCACCTGAAGGGCAGTGACGGGCGCGAGTTTTCCACCACGATGGCGTTCGTGCGCGTGCTGGCGCAATTGCTGAAAGACCCGGAGATCGGCCCGCGCGTGGTGCCGATCGTGCCGGACGAATCGCGCACGTTCGGCATGGACGGCATGTTCCGGCAGGTAGGCATTTACTCGCACGTGGGGCAGTTGTACACGCCGCAGGATGCCGACCAGCTCAGCGTCTACCGCGAAGACCGCAAGGGCCAGATCCTGCAGGAAGGCATCAACGAGTCGGGCGCCATGTCGTCGTGGATCGCGGCGGCCACCGCCCATAGCACGCATGGTGTTGCCACCATTCCGTTCTACATCTTCTATTCGATGTTCGGCTTTCAGCGCGTGGGCGACCTGGCCTGGGCGGCGGGCGACATCCGCGCACGCGGCTTCCTGCTGGGCGCGACGTCGGGGCGGACCACGCTGGAAGGCGAAGGCTTGCAGCACGATGACGGCCACAGCCACGTGCTGGCCTCGGTCATTCCGTCGTGCCGTGCCTACGATCCTGCCTACGCCTATGAGATCGCGGTAATCGTGCAGGACGGGATGCGCCGCATGTACCAGGATCAGGAAGACGTCTTCTACTACCTGACGCTGATCAACGAGAAGACCGCGCATCCGGCCATGCCGGCGGGCGCCGAGGCCGGCATCCTGCAGGGCATGTACCGCTTGCGCGAGGCGGGGCCGGGCGCGCTGCGGGTGCAATTGCTGGGCAGCGGCGCGATCTTGCGCGAGACCCTGGCCGCCGCAGATCTGCTGCAGCAGGACTTCGGCGTGGCGGCCGACGTCTGGAGCGTGACCAGCTATTCGGAACTGGGGCGCGACGGCCACGAGGCCGAACGCTGGAACCGCCTGCATCCGCTGGAGGACGCGCGCCGCGGCTACGCCGAAACCGCGCTGGCCGGCAGCATCGGTCCGGTCGTGGCGGCCACCGACTACATGAAGACGGTGCCCGAGCAGATCCGGCCGTTCATGGCGGGCCGCCGCTATGTGACCTTGGGCACGGACGGGTTCGGCCGGTCGGATACGCGGCAGGCGCTGCGTTCCTTCTTTGGGGTGGACCGCCATCACATCGCGCTGGCGGCCTTGAAGGCATTGGCGGACGACGGTCTGATCGACCGGGCGAAGGCGGCCGACGCCATCGCCCGCTACGGCATCGACGCGGAAGCGGTTTCCGCCGCCTTGCCGTAGGGGAGCAGGAGGCGCGTCGGGGCTAGACCCGGCGCGCCAGCATGGCCCAGACGCCGGCTGCGGACAGCATGGCGCCGCCGCCCAGGTTGAAGCCGCGCTGCGCCCGGGGCGACGCCAGCAGCCGGCTGGCAGAACCCGCGAACACCGCATAGGCGGCGGCGTTGATGCCGGCGCAGGCGACGAACGTGGCCGACAGCATCCACAACTGGCGCGTCACGTCGCCCGCCGGGTCGATGAACTGCGGCAGGAAGGCAACGAAGAAAATCATGCCCTTGGGGTTCAACGCCGTCACCAGGTACGTGTTGGCGAACAGCTTCCAGCGCGAGGCCGCGGCGGTGGCCACGGGCAGCGAGGCCGGAGCCACGCCCGCGCGCAGCAGCTTGAAGCCCAGATACAGCAGATACAGCCCGCCGGCGGTCTTGACCACCGTGAACCAGAAGGCAGAGGCCTTGAGCAGGGCGCCCAAGCCCAGCAGCGACAGCACGAGGGCCGTGGAATCGCCCAGCGCCACGGCCAGCACCAGCGGCAGGCGCGCGCGTTTGCCGTACGCCATGGAATAGCTGATGACGGTCAGGATCGTCGGGCCGGGCAACATGACGAGCAGGGCGGATGCGCCCAGAAAGGCCAACCAGGTTTCAAGCGACATGGGACTCGCGCTCCGATGGGGGTAGGGGGGCTGCCGGGCAGCCGTGCCGGTGACTGTAGGCCAATCGCCGCGCTTTGGGAATGCCCCGGCGCCGGGTGGTGTTAAATACGGTTTTCCCGGACAGTGAACGCGTGGCCGCAAGGCTTCTCGCGAAGGAAACACCATGGCATTCGATTTTGATCTGTTTGTGATCGGCGCGGGCTCCGGCGGCGTGCGCGCCGCCCGTTTCGCGGCGGGCTTCGGCGCGCGCGTGGCGGTGGCGGAAAGCCGCTACCTGGGTGGCACCTGCGTCAACGTGGGCTGCGTGCCCAAGAAGCTGCTGGTCTACGGCGCCCACTACAGCGAGGACTTCGAGCAGGCGCACGGTTTTGGCTGGACCGCCGGCAAGCCGTCGTTCGACTGGCCCACCCTGATCGCCAACAAGAACCGCGAGATCGAGCGCCTTAACGGCATTTACCGCAATTTGCTGGTCAATAGCGGCGTGACGCTGCTGGAAGGCCACGCCCGCATCGTCGACCCGCATACGGTCGAGATCAATGGCCAGCGTCACAGCGCCGCCAACATCCTGGTGGCCACCGGTGGCTGGCCGCAGGTGCCGGACATCCCGGGCAAGGAACACGCCATCACCTCGAACGAGGCCTTCTTTTTGAAGGCGCTGCCGCGTCGCGTGCTGGTCGTGGGCGGCGGTTACATCGCCGTGGAGTTCGCCTCGATTTTCAACGGCATGGGCGCACAGACCACCCAGGCCTACCGCGGCCCGCTGTTCCTGCGCGGCTTTGACCAGGGCGTGCGCGAACACTTGCGCGACGAACTGGTGAAAAAGGGCATCGACCTGCGCTTTAACACCGAAGTCACGCGCATCGACAAGCAGGCCGACGGCACGCTGGCGGCCACGCTGAAGGACGGTTCCGTCATCGAGGCCGATTGCGTGTTCTACGCCACGGGCCGTCGTCCGATGCTGGATGACCTGGGCCTGGAAAATACCGGCGTCAAGCTGAAGAAAGACGGCTTCATCGAGGTGGATGACGAATACCGTACCGCCGAGCCCTCCATCCTGGCGATTGGCGACGTCATCGGCCGCGTGCCGCTGACCCCGGTGGCCCTGGCCGAAGGCATGGCCGTGGCCCGCCGCCTGTTCCGCCCCGAGGAATACCGCAAGGTGGATTACAAGCTGATCCCGACCGCCGTGTTCAGCCTGCCGAACATTGGCACGGTGGGCATGACGACGGAAGAGGCGCGCGAGGCCGGCTACGAGGTCAAGCTCTTCGAAAGCCGTTTCCGGCCCATGAAGCTGACGCTGACCGAGTCGCAGGAAAAAACGCTGATGAAGCTGATCGTGGACGCCAAGACCGACCGCGTGCTGGGTGTGCACATGGTGGGCCCCGACGCGGGCGAAATCGTGCAGGGCATCGCCGTGGCGCTGAAGGCGGGCGCGACCAAGCAGGTATTCGACGACACCATCGGCATCCACCCCACGGCGGCCGAAGAGTTCGTCACGCTGCGCACCCCGGTCGCGCAATAAGGCGGTACCGGCGGAGCGCTACAGGCGTTCGATCATGGCGCGCGCCGCCGCCGGCGCGCGTTCTTTCGCGCCATTGATGAAGAACGCGTAGACGTCCTGCGGCCGCGCGGCGCCCGAGGGGTCAGGCCCGATGCGGCGCAGGTCCGCCGGGTCGGCCCCGCGCGCCCAGGTGCGCAGGCGCTCGGCCCAGGCATCCAGCACCTTGGGCGCATAACCCGCCTTGAAGGTGGGGCTGGCGCGCATCAGGCGCGCATAGACGAAATCGGCAGTGCGGTCGGCGATGGCCGGGAAGTCTTCGCTGTCGGTGTAGACGGTGGCGGCGCGGTGGCGGCGGGCCAATTCCAGGTATTCGTCGCAGGCGAAACTGGCGTGCCGCACGTCCAGCACGTGGCGCAGCTTCAGGCCGTCGACTTTGTCCGGCAACAATTCCAGGAAGGCGCCGAAGTCCTCGGCGTTGAAGGTCTTGGTGGGGGCGAACTGCCAGACCACCGGGCCCAGCTTAGGTCCCAGTTCGGCAATGCCGCTGTTCACGAAGCGCTGGATCGAATCCTTGGCGCCGGCCAATTCGCGGCGGTTGGTCGCGTAGCGCGACGCCTTGAGCGAAAACACGAACCCCTCCGGCGTCTCGTCGCGCCATTTGGCGAAAGTTGCCGGCTTCTGGGTGCTGTAATAGGTGCCGTTGATTTCGATGGCGGTCAGCTGGCGGCTGGCGTACTCCAGTTCCCGCGCGTGGGGTAGGCCCTCGGGGTAGAACGGGCCGCGCCAGGGCGCGTAGGTCCAGCCTCCTATGCCAACGCGGATACGGGGGGAACTGCCCACCACGGACGGGTGACGCTGCGGCATGTCCAGGTGCTCCATGCAATCGGACGAACCCGACCACTGTATCGCCGCGCCCATGCCGGCGTAAAGCGTGCAGGCCCGGAACAGGAAGTAACACTGGCGCGGCTGTCGTATTCGCGATACGGCAATCCGACCCTTTGCGAACTTCTGGAGTTTGCCTTCATGCCAGCAAACACCTTGCGTCTTTGCCTACGACAAAAAATCCCTGTTCCGGTACAGTTTTGCGATAACGTGTATGCCTTCAATCCGACTTCGCCCGGCGCCCGCCGGCTCATCATGCCTGACCTGACTCATCTGCTGACGTTCGCCCTGGTTGCGCTGGGCATGGTGCTTACGCCCGGGCCCAACATGATCTACCTGGTGTCCCGCTCTATTTCCCAAGGCCCCCAGGCGGGTCTGATCTCACTGGGCGGCGTGGCGGTCGGGTTCATTTTCTATGTGCTGTGCGCCGCCTTCGGCATCACCGCCTTGCTGCTGACGGTGCCGCTGGCCTATGACGCGCTGCGCATCGGCGGCGCGCTGTACCTGCTGTACATGGCGTGGCAGGCGATCCGGCCGGGCGGCCGTTCGCCGTTCCAGGTGCGCGAACTGCCCAAGAGCAGCCCGCGGACGCTGTTCACCATGGGCCTGGTGACCAATCTGCTGAATCCCAAGATCGCGGTGATGTACGTGTCGCTGCTGCCGCAATTCATCCAGCCCGACCACGGCAGCGTGTTCACGCAGTCGCTGGCGCTGGGCATGACGCAGGTGGTGGTCAGCCTGTCGGTCAATGCCGTCATCGCCATCATGGCCGGATCGATCGCCGGCTTCTTGGCGGGCCGTCCACTGTGGATGGTCGTGCAACGCTGGCTGATGGGAACGGTGCTGGCGGGCCTGGCCGTGCGCATGATCATGGATACGCGCCGCTGATGGAACACGATAGCGGCTTTTTCGCGTCGCTGGGCGGCATGCTCGGCGAAGCGCTGCGCGGCATCGTTGCGGGCATCAAGTGGCTGCTGGGCGGCCTGGGCGGCGCCTTGGGCGACTTCTATTCCGGACTGGCCGGCGCGATGGGCATGAGCCCGTCGATCTTCAACTTCGTCCTGCTGGTGCTGGGCCTGATGTTCCTGTGGGCGGCGGTCAAGGCCTTGCTGCGCCGCTCCATCATCGGATTTCTCTTCTGGCTGGTGCTGGCGGTGCTGGTGCTGGGCGGGCTGGTGGATTAGCCGCGGGCGGCCTGGCCGTCAGCGCCGGGCTTTCAACGCGATATCCCGCAGCCGGCCGACCAGCGCCGGGAACCGCTCGGCCCCCGTGTTCCCATATCCGATCACCAGCCCATTGTCTTCCGGGCGGGGCGTGATCGCGAATGAGGACAGCGCGCCGGGGTTCATCCCCAGCTTGCGCGCCTGCTCCACGATCGCCACATCGGAAAACGCCGGCGGCAGCCGCACGGTCAGGTGCAGGCCGCTGTGGCCGCCCAGCACTTCATGATCGATCTCCAGGTGCGCGGCAAGCGCGTCGCGCAGCGCCGCCTGGCGCTCGCGGTACAGCCGCCGCATGCGGCCCAGGTGGCGCGAGAACTGGCCGTTGTCGATGAAGGCCGCCATGGTCAGTTGTTCCAGCCGGTGGCCACCGCGCAGCATTTCGATGACGGACGGCATGGCTTGCGTGGCGATGGTTTCGGGCAGCACCAGGAAACCCAGGCGCAGGGCAGGGAACATGGTCTTGCTGAACGTGCCCACATACAGCACGGGTGCGTCGGGCAGCAGGCCCTGCATGGCCGCGATGGGCTCGCCCTGATGGCGGAATTCGCTGTCGTAGTCGTCTTCGATGATCCACGCACCCGCGCGGCGCGCACGTTCCAGCAGGTCCAGCCGGCGCGCCACCGACAGCACGGCGCCGGTGGGGTACTGGTGCGACGGCGTGGTCTGGATCAGCCGCGGCGGGCGCGTCTGCCACGCGTCTTCGGGAATCACCATGCCGTCGGCGTCCACGCGCATCGCCACGACGTCCAGGTCCCCCGCATGAAAGGCGGACTTGGCGCCACGGTAGCCGGGGTCTTCCAGCCATGCGGTGTCGCCGGGGTTGGTCAGCAGTTGCACGCACAGCGCCAGCGCGCCCTGCGCGCCTTCGGTGATGACGATGCGCGACGTCTCGCAGCGCACGCCGCGCGATACGCGCAGGTACTGGGCGATGGCTTCGCGCAGCGCGGGTTCGCCCACCGGATGCCCATACCCCAGCGTGGTGGCCGGGGCGGCCTGCAGCGCGCGGTCCTGCGCGCGGCGCCACGCATTGACCGGGAACTGCGTCAACGCAGGGGTGCCGGGCGTCATCGGCAGGGAACCGTCGTGCAGGTAGCGCGAGGATACGATGCGCGACAGGCGCTTGGCGGTGAAGGAGGATTCGGCGGGCGGCGGCGCGGCCTGCCGGGCGGCGTTGCTGGCGGCGGCCGACAGCGCCGCCACGCGCGTGCCTTGCCGGTCGGCGATGACATAGCCTTCGGCAGTAAGCTGCTCGTAGGCGATCAGGACCGTGTTGCGCGAAATATCCAGGTCCTCGGACAGCGCGCGCGACGATGGCAGTTTGCCGCCGGCGGGCAATTGGCCGGCCAGGATGGCCTGCTTGAGCCGCTGGATCAGCTGGCGCTGGCGAGGCAGCGCGCCGGGGCCGCGCGCCAGCGGGCTGGACAGCAGGGCGGCGTCCGCAGGGTCGCCCAGGGATGGCAGGGGAGTCATGGCCCTATTAAATTCAAGGATCGTGGTGCTTTTTATGATGCCACGATTCCGATATCGTGAGGTCATGCGTGTTGCGTCCGCCACCGCCGGCGACGCGCGCTAACCAGGATGAGGCCCGTAGCATGCAACCCCGCGTCAACGCATTCCAACAACCCATTGGCCCTGATGTTCCCGGCTGGACCCCGCGCGCGCGTCCGCCCCTGACGCCGGCCATTGGCCGTTACTGCCGGTTGGAACCCCTGTCCGCCGAGCGCCACGCGGCGGACTTGTATCAGGCCTTCAGCCAGGCGCCGGACGATAGCGACTGGACCTACATGGGCGTCGGCCCTTTTGCTGACGAGGCCGCCTACCGGACGTTCGCCGAGGCCGCGCAGGCAGGCAGCGACCCTTTGCACCACGCCATCATCGATCTGGAAACGGGCCGCGCCATCGGCACGCTGGCGCTGATGCGGATCGACCCGCCCAACGGCGTGATCGAAGTGGGCTTCGTGTCGTTCTCGCGCCAGCTCAAGCGCACCCGCATCGCGACCGAGGCGCAGTTCCTGCTGATGCGCCGCGCTTTCGACGAACTGGGTTATCGCCGCTATGAATGGAAGTGCGACAGCCTGAACGCGCCGTCGCGCAAGGCCGCCGCCCGGCTGGGATTCCAATTCGAGGGCATCTTCCGCCAGGCGACGGTCTACAAGGGCCGCAGCCGTGATACGGCATGGTTCTCGATCATCGACAGCGAGTGGCCGGCGCTGCGCGCTGCCTACGAGCGCTGGCTGGACCCCGAGAATTTCGACGCCGAAGGCAACCAGCGCAAGGGCCTGGCCGAACTGACCGCCCAGGAAAAGGCCGCGTGCGCCTGATCCCGATAGCGCTTGCGCTGTTCTGGGGGCTGAACTGGCCGGCGGTGAAGATCATTCTGTCGATCTTCCCGCCGTTCACGCTGCGTGTCATGGGCCTGGGCAGCGGTGCGGTGCTGCTGTTGCTGCTGGCGCTGGCCAAGCGCGTGGCCCTGTTGCCTCCGCGTGCGTCGTGGCCCGGCATCATCGTGGGCGGCCTGTTGGCCGTGGCGGTGTTCAACCTGGCGGTGGCGTGGGCGCAGCTCAGCACCAGCACCTCGCGCGCTGCGGTGTTGACCTTCACCATGCCCATGATGTCGGCCGTGCTGGCCTGGGCCGTGCTGGGTGAACGCCCCGACCGACGCCGGGCCGTGGCGCTGGCGCTGGGCGCGCTGGGCGTGGCCATCCTGGCCTGGCCGGTGCTGCATGCCGTCTTCGTCGACCACGACATCGCCGCGACCAAAGGCCTGGCCTTTCCGCTGATCGCCGCTTTCGGTTGGGCCGCCGGCACGGTCTATCTGAAGCGGTGGCCCGTGGCGGGCAACCGCATCGTGGTGACGGCCTGGCAACTGGTGGTGGGCGCGGCTTGCGCCTTGACGGGCATGCTGATCGCGGGCGAGTCGTTTCCCACGCAGGGCTGGAATGCGCGGGTGGCCGGCGCGCTGGCGTTTCACATCATCCTGGGCACGGCGGTGGCGTATTGGCTGTGGTTCGTGCTGAGCGAAAAGGTCAGCGCCACCGTCGCGGCATTGACGACACTGATGGTGCCCGTGGTCGGGGTGCTGGGCGCGATGGCGCTGGTGGGCGACCGGCCGGGCGCGGCAGACTGGCTGGGCTTCGCCTTCGTGCTGGCCGGGGCGGCGCTGATCGTACTGAACTTGGGCAAGGCGCGGGGGTGACGCCGGCGGCTCACACCCGCTTCTGCAACAGGTTCCTGATCACTTCCGCGCCGCTGACCAGCGTGATGCCCGACAGCACCAGCACCGCGCCGATGACAAAGCCGGCGTCCAGCGGCTCGTTCAGGATCAGCACGCCGAAGCTCACGCCGAACAGCGGTGTCATGAAAGACAGGATCGACAGCCGCGACGCCAGGTAGCGGCGCAGCAGCCAGAACCAGGCAAGGTAGCTGGACAGCGCCACCACCACCGACTGGAAGGCCACGCTCAGCACGGCGGCCTGCGTGTAGCGGATGGTGTCTTGACCGGTGGCGGCGGCATAGGCCAGCAGCCCGATGGCGGCCACCGCCATCTGATAGAACAGCGTCTTGGACGGCGCGGCTTCCGATAGCGAGGTCTTGCGGATGGCGACCGTGGTGGCGCCCCAGAGCAAGCCCGCGGCCAGGCCCATGGCATCGCCCAGCAGCATGTTCGAGGATCCCGCCTGCGCTGGCTTGCCCA
Organism: Achromobacter marplatensis; assembly: GCF_002209535.1. Taxonomy (GTDB): domain Bacteria; phylum Pseudomonadota; class Gammaproteobacteria; order Burkholderiales; family Burkholderiaceae_B; genus Achromobacter; species Achromobacter marplatensis. The sequence continues at coordinate 146,946 of NZ_NJIG01000011.1, forward strand.
AAAACGCCACCCCGATGCCGCCGAACGCGATCGCCACGCCCAGCCACTGGAGCGGGCGCATGCGTTCTTCAGGTAACAGCCAATGCAGGCCCAGCGCGGCGAAGATGGGGGCGGTGTACAGGAACACCGACATGTGCGAGGCCGTGGTGTAGAGCAGGCCCTGCGCCACGAACAGGAATTCTCCCGCGAACAGCAAGCCGACGATCAGGCCGGGCAGGGCGGTGCCGTCGCGGAATGCGCGCAAGCCCTCGGCCCGCCACACCACCACCGCCAGCACCAGCGCCGCGAACGTCGAGCGCAGGCCGATCTGCATGATCGGGGCGATATCGCCGGCCACCAGCTTGATGGCGATCTGCTGGAAACCCCAGCACACGCACAGGGCCAGCATGCCGCTGGTTGCCAGCGCGTCCAGCGGCAAGCGTTGGGGCTTGGCGGCGGGCGCGCTCACGGCAGTTCGGCGGGGTAGCTGTCCAGCGCCAGGCCGATCTGTTGGCGCAAGTCCCATTCGGCCAGGGTCGATTGCACCGGGCCGAAGAAGGCGCCGTCGCGCGTGACGAACATGGCGGGCAGATGAAAGACCTCGTAGCGTTCGACCAGTCCGCGGTTGTCGCCCGCATCCACCCAGCACACGCGTTCCACGGGCAATTCCAGGGTCGGCAGCTGTTCGCGCGCGATGCGGCAGGTGCCGCAGGTGCGGCTGTGAAAGACCAGCAGCGTCAGGCCGGGCGCATCCAGCAGGAAGCGGTCGGCGGTGCTGTCATTGAGTTCTATCTGTTCCATGGGCGGCGGGGGGACGAGTCGTGGGCGCCAGACGAACCCGGCGCAAGGCGTCCATTATGGCAGCGCGCCGCCCGCGGGCCAGGGATACCCGCGGGCGCCGAATGGATGTGCCGATTCAAGCGCCGCGCAGCACCCGGTCCAGCTCCAGCACCGACTGGTACAGGACCCGGGTGCCGTCCAGCAACTGCGCGGGTTCGATCCATTCTTCCGGGCAGTGGCTGCGGCCATTCAGGCACGGGATGAAGACCATGCCGATGGGGCCCGTGGGCGCCATGTACACGGCGTCATGGCCCGCGCCGCTGGGCAGGCGCATCGACGCGTAGCCCAGCTGGTCGGCCGCGGCCTTGACCGCGTCCATCACCAGCGGCGAACAGTCCGTGGGCTGCGCGCGGCTCAGTTGCGTGAAGCCTGCCGTCAGGCGCAGCGCCTTCAGGTCGTCGGCCACGCCCGCCATCAGCGTTTCCGGGAACGCGTCCAGCACGGCGTTGCTGTCGCTGCGCATTTCCAGCGTCAGCTCCACCCGGCCGGGCACGGCGTTGGCGGCGTTCGGCGTCATCGACAACCGGCCCACCGTGGCCACCACGTAATGCGGATTGCCGCTGGCGGCGCTGGCCTGGCGGCTGGCGGCATCGATGATGCGGGCCGCGCCGACAAGCGCGTCGCGGCGGATGTCCATGGGGGTGGTGCCAGCATGATCGGGCTGGCCTTCCACCACGATCAGCACGCGGCGGATGCCCACGATGTTGGTGACCACGCCGATCGGCAGGCTGCGGCTTTCCAGGACGGGGCCCTGTTCGATATGCAGTTCGACAAACGCCGCGGTGTCACCCGCGTTGCGTAAGGGGGCATGAAGCGCCGACGGGTCGCCGCCGACGCGGGCGATGCCTTGGGCCAGCGTCTCGCCGTCGGGGTTGCGGGCGGCCAGCATGTCGGCCGTCAGTTGGCCAGAGAGCGCGCGGCTACCCACGCACGAGATGCCGTAGTCGCTGGGTTCTTCGGACAGGAAGTCGATGACTTCGAACGGATGCGCCAGTTCGATGCCGTGTTCCTGCATCGTGTGCGCGACTTCGATGCCGGCCAGGACGCCGATGATGCCGTCGAAACGGCCGCCGGCCATGACGGTGTCGCAATGCGAGCCGGTGGCAATCGGCTTGCGGGCCGGGTCGCGCCCGGCGCGGGTGCCGATCAGGTTGCCGCCCGCGTCCAGGCGGGTGGCCAGGCCGGCGGCTTCGAACTCGCTGCGCAGCCAGGCGCGAGCCTCGTCGAACAAGGGCGAAAAGGCGCGGCGCGTCCATGGGACGTCGGGCAGGGTGAAGCGGGACAAGGCTTCAATGCGCGACCACAGGCGGTCGGCATTGAGCGGGGGGAATTGGGGGGAAGGCGATGCAGGGGGTGTTGCGTGCGGCATGAAGATTCCTGAAGATGCGCCGTAGATTATGTCATGGCGATCTAGCCCGCCGCCCCTTCAGGGTGCCAGCCGCCACGACGGTTCGCGCTTCTCCAGGAAAGCGGCCACGCCTTCGCGGGCTTCGTCGGTGCTGCGGCAGGCCGCGATCCGTTCCACGGTGTCGGCGATCACCGCCGTGTCGATCGGCTGGCCCGCGAAGTCCCGCACCAGGCGCTTGCTGGCCTGGACGGCATCGGGGCCGTTGGCGCACAGCGTGCGGCAGATTGCGTCGGCCGCGTCATGCAGCGCCTCGGCCGGCACCACGTCGTGCAGCAGCCCCAGGCGCAGCGCGGTGGCGGCGTCAAAACGTTCGGCGGTCAGGAAATAGCGGTTGGCCGCCCGTTCGCCCATGGCCCGGATCACATAGGGGCTGATGGTGGCGGGCAGCAGCCCCAGGCGGGTTTCAGACAGGCAGAAGTGCGCGGAATCTGCGGCGATGGCGATGTCGCAGGCCGACAGCAGGCCCATGCCGCCCGCGTAGGCATCGCCGTTCACGCAGGCAACGACGGGTTTGGGGCACGACCAGATGGTGTGCAACATATCGGCCAGCCGGGTGGCGTCGGCGCGATTGTCGGCGTCGGTATGCGTGGCCATCTTGCGCATCCAGTTCAGGTCGCCGCCCGCGCAGAACGCCTTGCCGGCGCCGGTCAAGAGCAGCACGCGCACACGGGGATCCTGCGCCGCCTGCCTGACGGCGCGGGTCAGCGCGGCGATCAGGGTCTCGTCGAAAGCGTTGCGCATGTCGGGGCGGTTCAGCGTCAGGCGGACGATGGCCCCGTCGTGGGCGACGTCCAGGGGGGCGTGCAGAATCATGCCGGGTCTCCCGTTGTATTGAATATGGCTCAATAAGCTAGATGCTACTGCTCGATGATTCTAGGGCTATTTTGGGTAGTCCGCGATGAATTCCGGTCAAGTATTGAGTTATCCTCAAAAAATAACGGAGCGAGACATGAATCCACAATCAGGCGGCCAGGCCGCCGATCAGCGTTATGCGTCGGTATTCCGGCCCGGACTGTACGACGGCAAGACCATCCTGGTGACGGGCGGAGGCAGCGGCCTGGGGCGCTGCACCGCGCACGAACTGGCGGCGCTGGGGGCGAGCCTGGCGCTGGTCGGTCGCAAGCTGGACAAGCTTGAGGCGGCGGGTGAAGAGATTGCCCGCATCTACCCCGAAGCCGCCGGGCGCATCAGCCTGCACGCGTGCGATATCCGCGACGAGGCCGGCGTGCGCGGCGTGGTCACGGACGTGCTGGCCCGGCATGGCGCCATCGATGGCCTGTTCAATTGCGCGGGCGGGCAGTTTCCGGCGCCGTTGGACCGCATCAGCTTCAACGGCTGGAACGCCGTGGTTCAGAACAACCTGCACGGCACCTTCCTGATGGCGCGCGAGGTCTATACGCAGCACATGCGCCAGCACGGCGGGGCCATCGTCAACATGCTGGCCGACATCTGGGGCGGCATGCCGGGCATGGGCCATTCGGGCGCGGCGCGGGCCGGCGTGTGGAACCTGACCGAAACCGCCGCTTGCGAATGGGCGCACGCCGGGGTTCGCGTGAATGCGGTGGCGCCAGGCTGGATCGCGTCGAGCGGCATGGACAGCTACGACGACAAGTACCGCGCGGTGTTGCGCAAGCTGAAGACCAAGGTGCCGCTGCAACGCTTCGGCACCGAGGCGGAACTGGCGGCGGCCGTGGTGTTCCTGCTGTCGCCGGCGGCCGCCTTCATCAATGGCAGCGTCATCCGCGTGGATGGCGGCGTGCCGAACGCACGCCACTCCTGGTCCTTGCAGCCCGCCGAGCGCGGCGAGGTCTACAACGGCTTTCCTCAGTACGTGCCGCCGTCCTTGTTTTCGGACTCTGCTGACGATTCGGAAGCCTGAAGCCGATGCAGGGCGTCGCGCACTTCGCCGCGAAACCGGGCCAATGCCAGCGCGTCCTGGCGGGGCGGCTGCAAGGCCTGCCACAGGAAGCCGACCAGCTGGTCGGCCGTGGCGGACACATCTACCCGCGCGCCGCGCAGGATGGCGTCCCACAGCACGTGCTCCATGGGGCCATAGACCGCCGACCGCAACAGCCGCAAGGGCATGTCCCGGCGGATGTCGCCGTCGGCCTGGCCTTGGGCCAGGATGCGCATCAGCGGCGCGGTGTAGCGGCGCTGCAGGCCGGCGTAGACCTCGCCGAAATCGTCGTTGCGGGCGCGCCCTTCGGACAGGATGAAGGCGCACAGCCCCGGCCCTTCGGCCAGCAGGTGCCGCAGGTGCGTATGCACCAGATAGTGCAGCTGCGCGCGCGCGCCCTGCACGTGGGGCAAGCTGTCTTCGACCTTGCCGATGATCTCGTCGTACCAGTCGCTGATCACCCGCACGCACAATTCCCGCTTGCCGCCGAAGTAGGTGAAGATCGTGGCTTCGGATACGCCCAGCCGCTGGGCGATCTCGGTCGTCGTGGCCGCCTGGAAGCCGGCCTCGGAGAAGACCTGCCGGGCCATGTTCAGGATGTCGCGGATGCGCTGTTCCGACTTGGCGCTGGCCGCCGGGCGGCGGGTCGGGACGACAGGGGTTTTTTCCATGCGGACGGCAAAAGGGCGGGTAGGCGGGGCTTATTATTGAGCCAGGGTCAAGCAAGTTGAGCAAGCCCTGGATGATCCATAACAACATCAGAGACTAAACCATGCTGTCCCGAGCCGAATCCTACAAGCAGCTTGTGTCCCAATTCCAATGGCAGGTGCCGGCGGACTTCAACATCGGCGTCGACGCCTGCGACAAATGGGCCGACGGCAGCGGACGCGTGGCGCTGATCTACGAAAAGAGCGACGGCGCGCAAACGCGCTATACCTTCGACGACATCAAGGCGCAGTCCAATCGCCTCGCGCACAGCCTGGAGCGCCATGGGGTGCGGCGCGGCGACCGCGTGGCGGTGTATTTGCCGCAGGCGCCCGAGACCGCGGTGACGCACATCGCCGTCTACAAGATGGGCGCGGTGGCGGTGCCGCTGTTCACGCTGTTCGGCGTGGACGCCATCCAGTACCGGCTGGCCAACAGCGGCGCGGCGGCGCTGGTGACCGACGCCGAGGGCTGCCGCAAGCTGCTCGAAATCCGCGCCAGCTTGCCGGACCTGAAGGTCATCTATTGCATTGATGGCGAAGGCGAGGGCGGCGCGGTGCCGTTCCATCCGGCGCTGGCCGCCGAGTCCGACGACTACACGCCGGTGCGCACCGCGGCGGACGACCCCGCCGTCATCATCTATACGTCGGGCACCACGGGCAAGCCCAAGGGCGCGCTGCATGCGCATCGCGTCCTGCTGGGGCATCTGCCCGGCGTGGAGATGTCGCACGAGTTCTTCCCCGAAAACGCCAAGCTGATGTGGACGCCGGCCGACTGGGCCTGGATCGGCGGCCTGCTGGATGTGCTGCTGCCGTCTTGGCACCACGGCGTGCCCGTGCTGGCGCGTCGTTTCGAGAAGTTCGACGGCACCTCCGCCCTGGAACTGATGGCGCGCCACGGCGTCACGCACACCTTCCTGCCGCCTACCGCGCTGAAAATGATGCGCGGCGCAGCCTATCCCGAAGCGGCCGGCCCGTTGGCCCTGCGCTCGGTGGCCAGCGGCGGCGAATCGCTGGGGGCCGAGCTCATCGACTGGGGCCGCCGCGTGCTGGGCGTCACCATCAACGAGTTCTATGGCCAGACCGAATGCAACATGCTGGTGTCGTCGTGCTCGTCGCTGTTCGACCCGCAAATCGGCTCGATCGGCCGTGCGGCGCCCGGGCACCGGGTGGCTATTGTGGATGACCAGGGCGTGGAAGTGGCCGATGGACAAGAGGGCAACATCGGCGTATCGCGGCCGGACCCGGTCATGTTCCTGGGCTACTGGAACAACCCCGAGGCCACCGCCGAGAAATTCGTGGGTGACTACCTGCTGACGGGCGACCTGGGCGTGCGCGACGAGCAAGGCTTCATCCGCTTCGTGGGGCGTAATGACGACGTCATCACCAGCGCCGGCTACCGCATCGGCCCGGCACCCATCGAGGACTGCCTGATCGGCCATCCGGCCGTGCGGATGGCGGCGGTGGTGGGCGTGCCGGACGAGCAGCGCACGGAAATCGTGATGGCCTATGTGGTGCTGAACGACGGCTTCGACGGCGACGAGGCGCTGGTCAAGGCCCTGCAGGCGCATGTCCGCACCCGCTTGGCCGCGCATGAATACCCGCGCGCGATCCGCTTTGTAACCAGTTTGCCGACCACCGCCACCGGCAAGATCATTCGCAGGGAGTTGCGTGACGGCCGCTATTCCTGAGCCGTCTCAACCCGTGACAAACTCGTCCATGAGGATGGGTTGACGGGTTGCCCCGCGCTGCAAGTATGATGGCGCAAATTACATACGGCCCCACGCAATTGGGGCCGTATCACCATTTGTCTAAGTATGGAGATAGCCCCAATGAATAAGCCATTGGATGGGGGCCTTGCGGCGTTGAACGTGCCGGCCTACGTCAAGCATCGCGGCCTGATTGACTGGGTGGCCAGTTTTGTCGCGTTGGCCAAACCCGATCGCGTCGTCTGGTGCGACGGCTCGCAAGAGGAATATGACCGCCTGTGCGAGCAGATGGTCCAGGCCGGCACGATGCGCAGGCTGAATCCCGCCAAGCGGCCCAATTCCTTCCTGGCGTGCTCGGATCCGTCCGACGTCGCGCGTGTGGAAGACCGCACCTTCATCTGTTCGGACCGGCCCGAAGACGCCGGCCCGACCAACAACTGGGCCGACCCGGCCCAGATGCGCGACACGCTCAACGGCCTGTTCGACGGCGCCATGCGCGGCCGCACGCTGTACGTCGTGCCGTTCTCGATGGGCCCCCTGGGTTCGGACATCGCCCACATCGGCGTGGAACTCTCCGACAGCCCCTACGTGGCCGTGAACATGCGCATCATGACGCGCATGGGCAAGCAGGTCTATGACGTGCTGGGCACCGACGGCGACTTCGTGCCTTGCGTGCATTCCGTGGGCAAGCCCCTGGCCGCCGGCGAAGCCGACGTGGCCTGGCCGTGCAACCCCACCAAGTACATCGTGCATTTCCCCAAGAGCCGCGAGATCTGGAGCTACGGCTCGGGCTATGGCGGCAATGCGCTGCTGGGCAAGAAGTGCTTTGCGCTGCGCATCGCCTCCACCATGGGGCGCGATCAGGGCTGGCTGGCCGAACACATGCTGATCCTGGGCGTGACCTCGCCCAAGGGCCGCAAATACCACGTGGCCGCCGCGTTCCCTTCCGCTTGCGGCAAGACCAACTTCGCCATGCTGATCCCGCCGCAAGGCATGGACGGCTGGAAGGTCACCACGATTGGCGACGACATCGCCTGGATCAAGCCGGGCGCCGACGGCCGCCTGCACGCCATCAACCCGGAAGCCGGCTATTTCGGCGTGGCTCCGGGCACCAGCGAGCAGACCAACTTCAACGCCATGGCCACCCTGAAGGCCAATGTCATCTTCACCAACGTGGCGCTGACCGATGACGGCGACGTCTGGTGGGAAGGCATGACCGACACGCCGCCCGCGCACCTGATCGACTGGCAAGGCCAGGACTGGACGCCCGCCATCGCGCGCGAAACCGGCCGCAAGGCCGCGCACCCGAACGCGCGCTTCACCGCGCCGGCCGCGCAGTGCCCGTCCATCGATCCGGAATGGGAAAACCCCGAAGGCGTGGTCATCGACGCCTTCATCTTCGGCGGCCGCCGCTCCACCACGGTGCCGCTGGTGACCGAGGCGCGCAACTGGGTCGAAGGCGTCTACATGGCCGCGACCATGGGTTCGGAGACCACCGCCGCCGCCGTCGGGCAGCAGGGCGTGGTGCGCCGCGACCCGTTCGCCATGCTGCCGTTCTGCGGCTACAACATGAGCGACTACTTCAACCACTGGCTGAAGCTGGGCAAGCAACTGGAAGCCACCGGCGCCACGTTGCCGCGCATCTATTGCGTCAACTGGTTCCGCAAGGGCCCGGACGGCAAGTTCGTCTGGCCGGGTTTCGGCGAGAACATGCGCGTGCTGCGCTGGATGCTGGGCCGCATCGACGGCCAGTCCAAGGGCGTGGACCAGGTGTTTGGCGTATCGCCCAGCTATCAGGACATCGATTGGACGGGTCTGGAATTCACGCCGGACAAGTTCGACCAGGTCATGTCGGTGGACGCTGCCGCCTGGCGCGAGGAACTGGCGCTGCACCACGAGCTCTTCGGCCAACTGGCCCAGGGCCTGCCTGAAGACCTGCCGGCCACCAAGGCCAAGATCGAAGGGCGCCTGGCAGCCTGATCGCTGACTGCGTCTGAAAAGCCCGCGTGCTGCATAGGCACGCGGGCTTTTCTATTTCATGATGACTTTTCCCCGGGGCATTGCGAGCCAGCGGGGTATTTGAGGAGTCATTGTGGCGAAACCGAAGCGGGAACGAGTCGTGGGCGATGCGGCACAAGCGTCGACGCAGACCGTGGAAATGGCAGCGGGCTCACCGCTTGCGGAATCCGCAGCGTTGCTTGGCGATATCAAGGCGATGATCGAAGCGGCTCGCCAGCGCGCGGCGTCTGCGGTCAACAGTGAACTGACAATGCTCCACTGGCGCATCGGCCATCGCATTCATACGCAAGTTCTGGCGGGGCGGCGGGCTGACTATGGGGTGGGACTGCTCGCGGCGCTGGCGGCGCAATTGGTCAAGGGCTACGGAGTCGGCTTCGCCGTGAAAAACCTGCGCCGCATGGTGCAGTTTGCGGTCGCTTTCCCAGATGAAAAGATTGTCGTATCACTGATACGACAATTGAGCTGGACGCACTTTATCGCGCTGATCCCTTTAAAAGATCCCCTTCAGCGAGACTTTTACGCGCAGATTGCCAGCGCCGACCGCTGGAGCGTCAGAACGCTGCGCGAGCGCTGGTGGCGGTGGAGTTGAAGGTGGATGAGTTCAAAGCGGCCTACAAAGGCCAGATGGAGCTTTACCTGCGGTGGCTGGATAAATTCGAGCGCGAGCCCGAGGAAGCCGCGCCGCTCGGAATCATCCTTTGCGCGGGCAAGAAGTCCGAACAAATCGAGCTCTTGGAACTGGACAAGTCAGGCATACACGTGGCGGAGTATCTGACCGCCTTGCCGCCGCGGGCGGTGCTGGTGGAACGGTTGCAGCAGGCCGCTTGCCGGGCGCGTGCGCAGATCGAACTGCGGGGCATGGCGGAACGAGGCACAATGGCTTCATGAAACTGGACCCGGAAGACCTTGCGAAGATCAGCGCGCTGACGCTCGCGCACTATGAAGAGAACGCGGAATCGTTCGAGGCCGGCACGCGCGACCACGATGTCAGCCAGAACATCGCCGCGTTGCTGCGGCATATCCAGGGCGAGCCGCCCTACGACATTCTGGATCTGGGATGCGGACCCGGCCGCGACTTGAAGACCTTCGTCGCGCTGGGCCATCGGCCGGTGGGGCTGGACGGCACGCCCAGCTTTGTCGCCATGGCGCGTGCGGCCAGTGGTTGCGAAGTCTGGCATCAGGATTTCCTGAAACTGGCGTTGCCCGCCGAACGCTTTGACGGCATCTTCGCCAATGCCGTGCTGTTTCATGTGCCTGGCCAGGAATTGCCCCAGGTGTTGCGCGCGCTACGCGCGGCGCTGAAACCGGGCGGCGTGCTGTTCAGCTCGAACCCGCGCGGCGGCAATCAGGAAGGATGGAACCGTGGACGCTATGGCGTCTACCACGACCTGGACGGCTGGCGCAGCCTGCTGGCGGACGCCGGCTTCGACGCGCTGGAACACTACTATCGCCCGGAAGGATTGCCGCGCGACCAGCAGCCCTGGCTGGCCAGCGTCTGGCGGCGTATAGGCTAGCGCGGTGCGCATCGGGCGCTGCCGCCACGGGCGGCGCCTTGGCAGAAAACGGACAGCGGCTGCGAATTCCGGCCATCGTGTCCAGCCTGCATCCCCATTTCCTCGAATAAGCGCAGTCCGCGGATAGCGGCTGCCGGATCCGGCTACGCCCGCCACGCGGCGCGGCATCAGTATTCGCCTCACTCAGTCAGCAATGCGGAGGTGATGCGATGAAGGGTCTGCAAAACAAGGTTGCCATCGTGACCGGCGGCGCCACGCTGATCGGCGCGGGCGTGCTCCAGGCGCTGCGCGACAAGGGCGTGCGCGTGGCGCTATTCGACATCGACGCCGCCAATGGCGAACGCGTGGCCGGGGCGGACCAGGCCGCCACGCGGTTCTGGCAAGTGGACATCTCGGACGACACGCAGTTGGCGCGGGGCGTGGCCGAGGCCGCGTCCCACTTTGGCCGCATCGATTATCTGGTCAACCTGGCCGCGACCTACCTGGACGACGGCGCCGCTTCCGGCCGCGCCGATTGGTTGCGGGCGCTGGACATCAATGTCGTGAGCGCCGTGATGGCCGCCCGCGCCGTCCATCCCCATCTGCTGGCCGCCGGCGGCGGCGCCATCGTCAACTTCACCAGCATCTCGTCGCGCGTCGCGCAGACCGGCCGCTGGCTGTATCCGGTGTCCAAGGCGGCGCTGCTGCAGGTCACGCGCAGCCTGGCCATGGACTACGCGGCTGACCGCATCCGCGTTAATTCCGTATCGCCGGGCTGGACGTGGTCGCGCGTGATGGACGAACTGACGCAAGGCGACCGCGCCAAGACCGATCGCGTGGCCGCTGATTACCACTTGCTGGGGCGCGCCGGCGATCCGGCCGAAGTGGCCGAGGTGGTCGCGTTTCTGCTGTCGGACCACGCCAGTTTTGTCACCGGCGCCGATTACGCGGTGGATGGCGGCTACTCCGCCATGGGGCCGGAGCAGGCGCGGCCGGCGATTCCCCGTCTGGCGCAGTAACGAGCCATGAACAGGCCCGCGGCAATGGCGGCGGGCAATGCAAACGAAAGGAGAGGGATGATGCGTCGAATCGCGATCGTGGGCGGCGGCCAGGCCGGACTGCCCCTGGCGTTGGGGCTGTTGGACAAAGGGTACGAGGTCACCGTGGTCACGAATCGCGACCCGGACAACATCCGCAACGGCAAAGTGATGTCCAGCCAATGCATGTTCGATGCGTCGTTGCAGATCGAACGCGACCTGGGCCTGAACCAATGGGAGGCCGACTGTCCGACCGTCGACGGCATCGGGCTGGCGGTGCCGCATCCCGAGCAGCCGGGCCACAAACTGATCGACTGGGCCGCGCGCCTGGACCACTCCGCGCAGGCGGTGGACCAGCGCATCAAGATGCCGGCCTGGATGGAACGGTTCGAGGCCCGCGGCGGCAGGCTGCTGATCCAGGACGGCGGCGTGGGCGAGCTGGAACTGCTGGCCGCATCGCATGACCTGGTGCTGCTGGCCGCCGGCAAGGGCGATGTCGTCAAGCTGTTCGAGCGCGACGCGCACCGGTCGCAATTCGATCGGCCGCAGCGCGCGCTGGCGCTGACTTACGTCGCCGGCATGCGCCCCGCACCCGACTACTCGCGGGTCGCATTCAACCTGATTCCCGGCGTAGGCGAATACTTCGTGTTCCCGGCGCTGACGACGGGCGGCCCCTGCGAAATCATGGTGTTCGAAGGGATCCCCGGCGGCCCGATGGATTGCTGGCGCGACATCAAGTCGCCGCAGGCACACCTGGCGCAGAGCCTGGATATCTTGCGCACCTACCTGCCCTGGGAGGCCGACCGCTGCAAGGCAGTAGAGCTGACGGACGCCAACGGCATCCTGGCCGGCAGTTTCGCGCCCACGGTGCGCAAGCCGGTGATGACCTTGCCGTCGGGCCGTCTGGTGTTCGGCCTGGGCGACGCCGTGGTGACCAACGATCCCATCACCGGACAAGGCTCCAACAACGCGACCAAGGCTTGCGCCGTGTATCTGGAGGCGATCCTGGCGCATGGCGACGCCGCCTTTACGGCCGAATGGATGCAGCAGACCTTCGAACGCTTCTGGGACTACGGCGGCGCGGTGGTGGAATGGACGAATTCGATGCTGATGCCGCCCGCGCCGCATCTGCTCAAGTTGTTGAAGGCGGCCGAGGATTCGCCGGCGCTGGCCAGCGCCGTCGCCAATGGGTTCAACCATCCCCCGTCGTTCTTCCCGTGGTGGCGCGACGAACTCGCCTGCGAAGCGTTCATCGCCTCGAAGGCGGCGCGGGCGGCGGCATGACGGCGCCGCTGGACTGGGGCAGCACCGACCTGCACCCCAAGGTCCTGCGCGGCGTGCTGGGCAGCTACCCGACCGGCGTGGCCATCGTGGCCACGCGCTGCCCGGACGGCCGCAAGGTCGGCCTGACCATCAATTCGTTCGCCTCGCTGTCGCTGGATCCGCCGCTGGTGCTGTGGAGCCTGGTGAACCATTCGCCCAATCTGGCGGCGTTCCGCGATTGCAGCCACTTCACCATCAGCGTGCTGGCCTGCGGCCAGGAAGCGCTGGCGATGCGATTCGCCAGTTCGGCGGTGGCCGACAAGTTCGACGGCACGCCGCTGCATGAAGTGCCGGAGGGCGTGCCTGCGATCGCCGGCGCCGTCGCCACGCTGGTGTGCGCGAACGACCAGCAGAGCGCCGCGGGCGACCACCTGCTGCTGTTCGGGCGCGTGCTGCGCGTGGCCAGCGTGGCGGCGACGCCGCTGGTGTTCCATGCCGGGCGCTTCACGGCGCTGACCGCCGCGTAGCGGCCCTACCCGTTGGAGTGATTCATGGCCACAGAGTCAGATGCGCAGGTCGTCATCGTAGGCAGCGGGATGAATTCGCTGGTGTGCGCCGCGCTTTTGGCGCAGCGCGGCAAGTCGGTGCTGGTACTGGAGCGCAACGACCGGTTGGGCGGATGCATCCGCACCGAAGAACTGTTCCCCGGCTACCACCACGACGTGCTGTCGTGCTGGTATCCGCTGTTTGTGGGCAGCCCGGCCTACGCGGCGCTAAAGCCCGCGCTGGGCGAAGCCGGCCTGGAATTCCTGCAAGGCGAGTACACGACCGGGCTGGTGCGGCCCGACGGTTCGGGGCTGGCATTCAAGCAGGACATCCAGGACAGCGCGCGGCGGCTGGACGCCTGGGCGCCGGGCGATGGCGCGGCATTTGCCGCCATGGCGCAACGGCTTTTCGGCGAGGACGCCGCGCTGACGTTCGGGATGCTGGGGCAGAACCCGTACGGCGCGGGCATGCTCAAGCTGCTGTTCAAGGAATGGCGCAAGCGCGGCATGGACGGCCTGGCCGCCTTTGCCGCGGCGTCCCTGGAACCGTTTCGCCGATGGGCCGAACGCGAACTGCGGTCGGACGCGGCGCGCGCCCTGATCGCACCCTGGGTGCTGCATACGGGGCTGGGCCCCGACGACGCGTGCTCTGCCTTGATCGGCAAGCTGACTTTCGCGGCCGTCGTGGCCGGCGGCATGCCGGTGGTCAAGGGCGGGGGCAGCGGTTTGGTGGAGGCGTTGGCGAAAGTGATCGAGCAGCGCGGCGGCCGATTGCTGACCGGCACCGCGGTCGAACGCGTGCTGACCCGAGGAGGCGGCCGTCGGCGCCGCGCGGTCGGCGTGATGGCAGGTGGCCGCGAATACCGCGCGGCCGAGGCGGTGGTCTGCAACGTGACGCCCGGGCAACTGTACGGCCAGCTACTGCCCGACGCGCCCGAACCCTTGCGCCAGCGCGCAGCCGGCTACCGCTACGGCCGCGGCGGCATGCAGATCCATTTCGCGCTGAACGCGCCGCCGGACTGGCTGACCCCCGAACTGCGTCATGTGCCGCTGGTGCATCTGACCGAGAGCATGGAGCAGGTGTGCGCATCGGTGACCGATGCCAACAACGGCCTGTTGCCGGCGCGCCCCACGCTGGCCATCGGCCAGCCCGTTGCGGTGGACCCGTCACGCGCCCCGGCAGGCGGCTGGATCCTGTGGGTGCAGATGCAGGAACTGCCGGTGCGCGTCAAAGGCGACGCGGCGGGCGAGATCGCGGCACCCGAAGACGGGCGCTGGAACGCCGCGCTGCGCGAGGCAGTGGCCGACCGCGTGCAGGCGCGGCTGGAGCCGGTCATGCCGGGGCTGGCGCAGCGCATCGTCGGCCGCCGCAGCTATTGCCCGGCAGACCTTGAAGCCCTGAACTGCAACCTGGTGGGCGGTGATCCCTATTCGGGCGTGTGCTCGCCCGACCAATTCTTCTGGCTGCGGCCCTTTGCCGGCAGCCAGGGCGCGCGCGCGCATCGGACGCCGCTTTCCAACCTTTTCCACATCGGCGCCGCCACCCATCCAGGCCCCGGCCTGGGCGGCGGCTCCGGCTATCTCGTCGCGCAACATCTGGCGCCCCGTGGGGGCAGGAGCGGAACATGAGCAGACACCTTGAACGCCGGCGGCTGGCCTGTGCCGTGGCTTTGGCGCTGGCAGGCACGGCGGCCCAGGCCACCGAAGGCGGCGGGCTGGGCATCTACCCCGACGGCCTCGAGAACTTCATGTCGGGCGCGTTGCCGCCGCCCGGCGTGCACATGCTGGTCTACGGCGGCGGGGCGCGCTACGACACCTTGCGTGGCGACGATGGCGAGCGGGTGCCGGTGCCGGGCTTCAAGGTCGACGTCAACGTGCTGGCGCCGCGCCTGATCTGGGTGACCGAGCAGCAGGTGATGGGCGGGCAACTGGCCTTCCACGCGATCGCGCCGCTCCTGGACGTCACGTTCAAGGCGGCCGGCGAACGTTACCGCAGCACCGGCCTGGGCGACATGACGCTGGGCGTGGCGCTGGGCTATCACGTGTCGCCGACGCTGCATTACGTGGTCGGACTGGACATGTATGCGCCCACCGGCGAGTACGACCGCAAGGACCCGTCCAGCCTGGGCAAGAACTACTGGACCGCGCAACCCGTGTTCGCGCTTAGCCGCATCAGCCCGGACGGATTCAACGCCGACCTGAAGCTGATGTACGACTTCAACTTCCGCAACTCCGCCACGGACACCCGTTCCGGGCAGGCGATCCATGCCGACTACGCCTTGGGCTGGGGCGTGGGTAAGGGCTGGGTGCTGGGGGTAGGCGGCCACGCCTTCCAGCAAGTGACGGACGACAGCGGACCCAACAGCGCCGCAGGTCGGGCGCGCGCGTTCGGGGTCGGCCCGTCGGTGCGCTACCTGAACGACAAGGGCTGGCTGTTCACCGCCAAATGGCAGCAGGAATTCAAGGTGAAGAACCGGCCAGAAGGCTCGCAGCTGTATGTGAAGCTGGCGATTCCGTTCTAAAGCAGGAGGGGGGCGCCCCGGCACGACCCCAGTCCAGCGCGGCCCCGTCGTGCTGAACCTTTTTCTCTTAGGCGTGTTCTCACCCGCAACGGCGCAAGCTCTGGCTTGGGCTTTCGCCGTACCGCGCCTTGTACCCGGCGCTGAAGCGGCCCATGTGCGCGAAGCCCCAGCGCAGGGCCACGGCGGCGATGTTGTGGCTTTCGCCCGACAGCAGTTCGGCGCGGGCGCGCTCCATGCGCAGGTCGCGCAGGTAGTGCATGGGGCTCACGTCCAGGAATTCCTTGAACCCCGCATACAGGCTGCGCACGCTGACGCCGGCAATGCGGGCCAGTTGTTCGGCGCTGACGGGTTCGTGCGCGTGGGCCTGCAGATAGTCCTGCACGCTGCGCACGTGGCGCGGCAGCACCGCGGCGCGGCGGCCGGGCGGCACGCAGGTGTAGTTGTGAGGATGGGCCGACAGCAGGGTGGCCGCGACCAGTTGTTCCATCTGGTGCACGATCAACTTGTGCGTGGCCAGGTCCGCGTGCTGCGACGAACAGTCCAGCAGATACGTCATGAGGCAGCGCCAGGCCGGGCAATCGCGCCAGCGGAATCCCAGCTGGAAGCGCAGCGGCCGATCCAGCGTACAGCCCAGTTGACCCATCAACGTGCGCTCGAGCAGGGAACGGCCCACGCGAAGCATGAACTGATCGCTGTCGCCGCTCCAGCGCATCGCCAGGTCGTCGTCCGGGCTGACTACGGACGCGACATCCGGCGTGGAGTCCACTTGCTGCGGGCCGCTGCTGATGCGGGCCGATCCCGCCAGCGGCATCTGCACCAGGAAGAAGTCCTCGAGCGGGCCGGGTCGGATCTCGACATGGGCGCCGTAGCGCAACCGGTTCAACGAGACATCGCCCAGCGGCTGGTGATGCATGCGGGCATCCAGGCGCTGCATCGCGCCCACCACGCCCAACTGATGCGGCCGCATGACCCGGCCGACCATGGAGCGGGCTTCATCCAGATCGCCGGAGGCGAACAGCTGCTGCGCCGGCAGCCCCAGGACGGATTCGATGCGCGGCGCGGCGGGCGGCCAGGTAGTGCTGGTGGCGGACGGCGTCGGGTTGATCATGGCAGGGGTTTCCTCCCGCGTGGGAGCCTGGAAGGATTCGATAGTAAAGCTGCGCAGGGCGGGGGGGACTGGTGGAAAACCCGTCCCGCGCCGGGGGAGCCTGGCCGTTTCCTGCACTGCCTAGCCGCAGAATGCAAAAAACCGCGGCCAGGGCCACGGTTTTTCGCGCACGGCTTAATCGCCGTCAAATGAAGGAGTTAAGGCCTGGGGCGGGCAGACAGCGCCCGCCTCGTGGCGTCAGTGCATCTTCCCGTAGCGGCCGGCGTTGAAGTCCTGGATGGCTTCGACGATTTCCGCTTGCGAGTTCATCACGAACGGACCGTATCCCACCACCGGCTCATCGATCGGCTCGCCGCTCAGGACCAGGAACACGGCGTCGTTGTTGGCTTCGACCGTGATGTCTTCCCCGTCCTGCGAGAACAGCGCCAGATGCGCGTCGCGGGCGACGGACTCGCCGTTGACCAGCACCGTGCCGCGCAGCACCACCAGCATGCTGTTGCGGCCCGCGGCGACGGGAAACGTCGCGGTCTTGCCCGCATTCAGCCGCACGTCCCACACGTCCATGGGCGTGAAGGTGCGCGCCGGGCCGGCCTGGCCCGCAAAGTTGCCCGCGATCACCCGCAGCGAACCCGCATCGTCCGGCAGCGCCACCACGGGGATGTCCGCATTGAGGATGCCCTGGTAACCCGCCGGCGCGGTCTTGTCGCGGGCAGGCAGGTTGACCCACAACTGCACCATTTCCAGCTCGCCACCCGACCGGGTGAACGCGGGGGAATGGAATTCCTCATGCAGGATGCCCGAGGCCGCCGTCATCCATTGCACATCGCCAGGACCGATGACGCCACCGTTGCCGGTGGAGTCGCGGTGCTCGACCTCGCCGCTGTAGACGATGGTCACGGTTTCAAAGCCGCGATGGGGGTGCTGGCCCACGCCGCGCGGATGGTCGGCCGGCTCGAACTTGGCCGGGCCGGCGTAATCCAGCAGCAGGAAGGGGCTGACGTTCTTGCCTTTGTCGTTGTAGGAGAACATCGAGCGCACCGGGAAGCCGTCACCCACCCAGTGGGGGCGGGGAGCAGCGTGCAAACCGAGGATCTTCTTCATGGCGTCTATTCCTATTGCGCGACCCCTGCGGGGTCGTTCGTCATAGGGTTAAAGATAAGGGCGGAACGCTGGTTTCGGTAGTCCCCCCTATTGATAAGCACTGTTCCATGGATCGGACGATGCCCCCATCCCATTCCGCCCGCTGCCGTCTGTCGTATCCTTGCCCGATGGAACTACGCGCGGACACTGCCCAGGAAGGGCGCAACAATCACGTCTGGGGCTTTGCCCCTGTCGCAACCCCCCATTCACGGGTGCTGGTCCTGGGCTCCATGCCCGGCGTGGCGTCGCTTGCACAGGTTCGCTACTACGCCCACCCCCGCAACGCATTCTGGCCCATCGCCGCGCAGGTCCTGGGCTTCGATCCCACCCTGGACTACCCCCACCGCCTGCAAGCCCTGCAAGCCGCCGGCATCGCCCTGTGGGACGTCCTGCAAGCCTGCGAACGCCCCGGCAGCCTGGACGCCAACATCCGCCACGACACGCTCATCCCCAACGATTTCGCCGCCTTCCTGACGGCCCACCCGGCCATCACCCGCGTCTGCTTCAACGGCGGCAAGGCCGCCACCCTCTACCGCCGCCACGTCCTGCCCAGGCTACCCCAAACAAACCTGGAATACGTGGATCTCCCCTCCACCAGCCCCGCCCACGCCGCCGCCTCCTTCGAGACAAAGCTCGCCGCCTGGCGACAAGCACTCACCGCCTAAACACGAAGGCGGCAACACCCCCGCAACACCCCGCAGCTCCCACTGCCCCCCGGCACAACGCCCCGCAACACGCCCCGGCAACATCCCCCCGCAACCCCCACCACGTATGCCCGAAAAGGCCGCGCAGGGCGGCCTTCTCGGGCGGGCATGCCACCCCCTTCCGCGGCATTCTCACCCCCACCAAAACGCCAAGCACGCCGCTCCCCCCAGCGGCCTTGGCATGACGCTGCTGGAGCTGGTTGTCGCGCGGGCGGGGGTGGGGCGGCCGTTCGGTGACGCCCGACGGAATCCGAAGGGAGCCGTAGGCGGACGAGGATGAGGACGGGGAAGTCCGGCCCCCGCGGGCCGGACCGTCATCGTTGGCCGCGCCACCCCCGCCCGCGCGACAACCGGCGCCCCAAGAACCCAGCAGCCTGCAACCAGCACCCAGCAAAGGCAACCTGCCGAGCCCCGACCCCGTATCCGTCCCCCAATTGATTCAAATCAACCCCCTATATAACTCCCAGTGATAAGTTAATAACAACAAAAAGTAACCGCCCCGGAGCCCCAAGCAATGCCCCCCTCACCAGAACCCCCCCTACCCAGTAAACGCGGCTTCCTGAAAGGACTCCTCGGCCTGAGCGCCGCCGCCACCAT
>NZ_NJIG01000012.1 GCF_002209535.1 Achromobacter marplatensis
TTACTACAATCACCACCGCATCAAGCTCAAGCTAAAAGGCCTGAGCCCGGTGCAATACCGAGCTCAGGCCTTCGGGCTTTAGCTTCCTCTGACCGTCCAACTTCTGGGGGTCAGTTCATACCGGGCGGCCTTTTTGCATCTGGCCACCAACTCGCTCCTGAGACGCAATCTGCACTTTTATGCATATCTTGCTTGACGCGGTTTTTTTCCTGCACTAATCTGCACAATAATTCATGTGATGCAGTATTTTTCCTGTCCAGGCAGGGCGTACGAGGAGACACACTATGAGCAGCACCATCAACCGGGTCGATTTTCGGACGCAGCCCGAGCACTACCGCCACTGGCGCCTGACGTTCGACGGCCCGGTCGCCACGCTGGCCATGGATGTGGCGGAAGACGGCGGCCTGCGCCCCGGCTACAAGCTGAAGCTGAACTCCTACGACCTGGGCGTGGACATCGAATTGCATGACGCCCTGCAGCGCATCCGCTTCGAACATCCGGAAGTGCGCAGCGTGGTCGTGACCAGCATGAAGGACCGCATCTTCTGTTCCGGCGCCAATATCTTCATGCTGGGGCTGTCTTCGCATGCCTGGAAGGTCAACTTCTGCAAGTTCACCAACGAAACGCGTAATGGCATCGAAGATTCCAGCCGCCACAGCGGCCTGAAGTTCATCGCCGCGCTGAACGGCGCCTGCGCCGGCGGGGGCTACGAACTGGCCCTGGCCTGCGACGAGATCCTGCTGATCGATGACCGTTCGTCCTCCGTGGCGCTGCCCGAAGTACCGCTGCTGGGCGTGCTGCCCGGCACGGGCGGCCTGACCCGCGTGACCGACAAGCGCCGCGTGCGCCACGACCACGCCGACATCTTCTGCACGCTGGTCGAAGGCGTGCGCGGCCAGCGCGCCAAGGACTGGCGCCTGGTCGACGACGTGGTCAAGCCTGCGCGCTTCGAGGCGGCCGTGCGCGAACGCGCGCTGGCGCTGGCCGAAAGCAGCGACCGGCAGCCGGGCGAACAGGGCATCGCGCTGATGCCGGTGCAGCGCACCGAAAGCGCGGACGGCCTGGCCTACCGCTACGTGGATATCCAGCTGGACCGCGAGAAGCGCCAAGCCACCTGGACCGTGCGCGCCCCGCAAGGCCCGGTCGAATCCGAACTGGCGGACATCGTCGCCGCCGGGGCCGCGTGGTGGCCGTTGCAGATGGCGCGCGAACTGGACGACGCCATCCTGTCCATGCGCACCAACGAACTCGACATCGGCACCTGGATCCTGAAGACCGAAGGTGATGCCGACGCCGTACTGGCCGCCGATGCCGCGCTGCAACGCCACGCCGGCCATTGGTTCGTGCGCGAAACCGCCGGCATGCTGCGCCGCACGCTGGCGCGCCTGGACGTGACGTCGCGCAGCCTGTTCGCGCTGATCGAGCCGGGCTCTTGCTTTGCGGGCACGTTGCTGGAACTGGCGCTGGCGGCAGACCGCAGCTACATGCTGGACAACGAGGACGCGTCGGCGCCCGCGCAGATCGTGGTGGGCGAACGCAACTTCGGCGCTTATCCGCTGGTGAACGGCCAAAGCCGCCTGCAGCGCCGCTTCTATGAAGAAACCGCGCCGCTGGAAGCCGTGCGCGCCCGCGCCGGGCAGCGGCTGTCGGCCACCGATGCCTTCGACCTGGGCCTGGTGACCTTCGCGCCCGACAGCATCGATTGGGACGACGAGGTGCGGATGATGCTGGAAGAACGCCGCGCGCTGTCGCCCGACGCCTTGACCGGGCTGGAGGCGAACTTGCGCTTCGGCGGCAAGGAAACGATGGAGACGCGCATCTTCGGCCGGCTGACCGCCTGGCAGAACTGGATTTTCAACCGTCCCAATGCGGCCGGCGACAAAGGCGCGCTGAAGCTTTACGGGAAGGGCGAACAGGCCGCATTCGACTGGAACCGGGTCTGAACAAGAAAAGGAGCGAGACATGTCTGGAATCAATTACACCGATAAGATCCCCAATAACGTCAACCTGTCCGGCGACCGCACCTTGCAACGCGCGCTGGAGCATTGGCAGCCCAACTACCTGCAATGGTGGCAGGACATGGGGCCCGACGGCTCGCACGGTTTCGACGTCTACCTGCGCACCGCAGTCAGCGTGGAACCCGACGGCTGGGCCAATTTCAACCACGTCCGCATGCCCGACTACCGCTGGGGAATCTTCCTGGCGCCGCAGGACGGCCAGCGCAAGATCCACTTCGGCGAAAACATGGGGCGTGACGTCTGGCAGGACGTGCCCGGCGAACACCGCGCCAACCTGCGCCGCATCATCGTCACGCAAGGCGACACCGAGCCCGCCTCCATCGAACAGCAGCGCCATCTTGGCCTGACCGCGCCGTCGCAGTACGACCTGCGCAACCTGTTCCAGATCAACGTCGAAGAAGGCCGCCACCTGTGGGCGATGGTCTACTTGCTGCACCGCTACTTCGGCCGCGACGGGCGTGAAGAGGCCGACGCGTTGCTGCAGCGCAGTTCGGGCGACTCCGACAACCCGCGCATCCTGGGCGCGTTCAACGAGAAGACGCCGGACTGGCTGGCCTTCTACATGTTCACGTACTTCACGGACCGCGACGGCAAGTTCCAGCTGTGCGCGTTGGCCGAGTCCAGCTTCGACCCGCTAGCCCGCACCACCAAGTTCATGCTGACCGAAGAAGCGCACCACATGTTCGTGGGAGAATCGGGCATTTCCCGCGTGATCCAGCGCACCTGCGAAGTGATGAACCAGCTGAAGACCGATGACCCCGAAAGCGTGCGCGCCGCCGGCGTGATCGACCTGCCGACCATCCAGCGCTACCTGAACTTCCACTACAGCGTCACCATCGACCTGTTCGGCGCGGACCAGTCCTCCAACGCTGCGATCTTCTACGGTTCCGGGCTGAAGGGCCGCTACGAGGAATCCAAGCGCACCGACGATCATCAACTGAAGAACGACACCTACCGCGTGCTGACCGTGAACAACGGCAAATTGAACGAGGTCGAAGTGCCGATGCTGAACGCCTTGAACGAAGTGCTGCGCGACGACTTCATCCGCGATTCGGTGGCCGGCATCGGGCGCTGGAACAAAGTCATCGAGAAAAGCGGCATTCCTTTTCGCCTGCATGTGCCGCACAAGGCGTTCAACCGCCAGATCGGCACGCTGGCCGGCATCCGCATGTCTCCCGAAGGCGAGATCCTGTCGGAATCCCAATGGCAGGCCAACAGCCACAAATGGCTGCCCACGCCGGAAGACCGCGCGTTTGTCGCGTCGCTGATGGGCCGCGTCACCGAACCCGGCAAGTTCGCCAATTGGATCGCGCCGCCCGTCATGGGCATCAACCGCCAGCCGGTTAATTTCGACTACGTCCGTTTCAACTAAGGCGACAGGGCGGCGCGTCCGCGCGCCGTCCGCCAGCGCATTGGGAAGACTGCGATGAACGCCCCCCTGCCCGTACAAGTGCTCAAGCAGCATCTGATCGACCCCGAGATCTGCATCCGCTGCAACACCTGCGAAGAAACCTGTCCGGTCGACGCGATCACGCACGATTCGAACAACTATGTGGTGGATCCCGATATCTGCAACGGCTGCATGGCTTGCGTGCCGCCGTGCCCCACGGGGTCGATCGACAACTGGCGGCTGGTGCTGCGCGCCGACGCGTATTCAGTGCAGGATCAGTTGGGTTGGGAAGAACTGCCCGGGGAAAAGGCCTTGCCGGAAGCGGTGGATGCCGGCGCGGGCGATGAACCTCTCGCAGCCCTGGCCGATACGCCGGCGCCTGCCGCGCCCGCCTCATTTTCGTCGGCGGGTGCGTCGGTTCCGCCGTGGTCTGCCGCGCATCCCTACGTCAATCTCTACACGCACAAGGCGCCGATGACGGCCACGGTGGTGGGCAACTACCGCGTGACCGGCGCCGACACCGAAAGCGATATCCACCACATCGTGCTGGACTTCGGCGAGCTGCCGTTTCCGGTGCTGGAAGGGCAGTCCATCGGCATCCTGCCGCCGGGCACGGATGCCCAGGGCCGGCCGCACCACGCGAGGCAGTATTCGCTGGCCAGTCCGCGCGATGGCGAACGCGCCGGCTACAACAACCTGTCGCTGACCGTGAAGCGCGTGACCGAAGACCACGGCGGCGCTGCTGCGCATGGCGTGTGTTCCAACTATCTGTGCGACTTGGCCAAGAACGACACGGTGCAGGTGATCGGCCCGTTCGGCCATACCTTCCTGATGCCGAACCACCCCCGCGCCAATCTCATCATGATCTGCACGGGCACCGGTTCGGCGCCGATGCGCGCCATGACCGAGCGCTACCGCCGGCGCATCGACACCGGGGAAAACGGCCGGCTGATGCTGTTCTTTGGCGCCCGCACCGAACGCGAACTGCCGTACTTCGGCCCGCTGATGAAGCTGCCCCGCGACTTCATCGACATCAACCTGGCGCTTTCGCGCGAGGCTGGCCAACCCAAGCGATACGTGCAGGACCTGATCCGGGAACGGGCTGCCCAGGTGCAGGACTTGCTGAGCGACCGCAACACCTGCATCTACGTGTGCGGCTTGAAGGGCATGGAAGTCGGCGTGCTGGACGCGTTGCGCGAAGTGACGATGCAAGCGGGGCAGGATTGGTCTATCCTGCATGAGGTGCTGCGCCGCGAAGGGCGCCTGCATTTCGAGACGTACTGAATCCAGAAACTTGAGCGTGACTCACGTGAAAAACGGCGCGCCACGGCGCGCCGTTCGCGTTGGTCAGGGGGATAATCAAAGATGAAGTTCGCCGAATTCAAAGACGGCATGTTGATCAAGGCGGGTCCGGTCACCATTACCGAGGCCGAGATCCTGGAGTTCGCACGCAAGTTCGATCCCCAGTGGTTCCACACGGACCCGCAACGGGCCGCGGAAGGGCGTTGGGGCGGCCTGATCGCTAGCGGCTGGCATACCTGCGCACTGGCCATGCGCATGGCGGTGGACGCCGCGCTGCATGACTCCGAGTCCTTCGGTTCCCCCGGCCTGGGCGAAGTGCGCTGGCGTACGCCGGTGCGGCCGGGCGACACCTTGCGCCTGGAAGCGCGGGTGCAGGGCGCCCGTACCTCATCTTCTCGTCCCGATCTGGGCATCATCACGTGGGCCTGGACGGTGATCAATCAGCACGATGAAGGCGTGCTGGAACTGGACGCGACGAGTCTCTTCGATTTGTCGGGCGAGAACTAGGCTCGGCGGCCTGCTCAGCCCCTAATCCACCCGCCCGGTCCCCTTGGCAGCCCGCTTGCACCGTCAGCGGTTGGCTCCCCGTTTCAGGATGCCTGCGGCTTCGGGGCCGACCGCCGTTTTCCAGGCCTGCACCGAATCCGCCGCGGCGCTGCGCAGCGCACGGCGCACAGCAGACGGTACGGCCGTATTGATCGCGACGCCGTTCTTGCGCATGTTGGCGTAGTTTTGCTGCAGGCGGCCGTCGATCCGCTTCCATTGCTCGGTTTCCGTCTGCGCCGCAGCCTGGTCGATGGCGCGCCGTGAGCGCTCGTCCAGGGCCTGATACGCCTGCAGGTTCATCGTCGCGACTGAAATCGGCATTGCGTAGTTGATCTCGGCGAAGTGGGGCAGATGTTCCCAAAGCTTCCGCCCGGCGCCCCCGTCGCCCGACGACAGCACGGCGTTCACCTCGCCCGCGACGATACGCGGCATGGCGTCGGCAAATGAAATGTTCTCCGCGCGGGCCCCGGCCTTCTGCATCACTTCCTGGGACGTGGCGTCATAGGTGCGGATGCTCAGGCTCTTAAGCGCGGCCAGGCCGTCGATCTTCTGTTTGGACCAGATACCGGAAGCGGGCCACGGTGTGGTGTAGAGCAACTTCTGGCCGTGGGCGGCCAGCAGCTTTTCATAGGCGGGGCGCGCCGCCTTGTTCAAGTTGCGCGCCTTGGCCAGCGAGTCCGCCAGGAAGGGCAACGACGATACGCCGAACAGCGGATATTTCGTGGCCAGCGCCCCGGCGAAGGCGTCGCCGGCGTCCACCGTGCGGGCCTCGACGGCATCGATCATGTCGCCCGACTTGATGCCCTTGGACGCGTCGTACGTGGCATCGATCACCACATTGCCCGCCGTCTTCGCACGGACCAGGTCCGCAAACGTGGAAACGCCTTGCCCGGGCATGGACGTCGCCGGGTACTCGGTCGTCATGGTGAGGGTGGTGACGGCGTAGGCGCCATGGGCGCTGAGCAGCAGAGCGATACCCGCCAGCAGGCGGAAGGGGGGGCGGAAGAGGGGGCGGACGGGCATTCGCGACTCCTGGTCGGGGCAAGTGCCACAAAGCGTACGGCGTGTGCAAGCCGCGGCCAATACGGGCTAACGGCAATGCGCAACGCCCCGGCCCCGCGGACTCGGTCCCAACGTTCGGAAACGAAAAAGCCGCCCCGAAGGGCGGCTTTACGCGGCATAAGGCCAGTCAAGCGATCAATAGAACGCCTGGATGCCGGTTTGCGCGCGGCCCAGGATCAGGGCGTGCACGTCGTGGGTGCCTTCGTAGGTGTTGACCACTTCCAGGTTCACCAGGTGGCGGGCTACGCCGAACTCGTCGGAGATGCCGTTGCCGCCCAGCATGTCGCGGGCCAGGCGGGCGATGTCCAATGCCTTGCCGCAAGAGTTACGCTTCATGATCGAGGTGATCTCGACGGCGGCGGTGCCTTCGTCCTTCATGCGGCCCAGGCGCAGGCAGCCTTGCAGCGCCAGCGTGATTTCAGTCTGCATGTCGGCCAGCTTCTTCTGGATCAGCTGGTTGGCGGCCAAGGGGCGGCCGAACTGCTTGCGGTCCAGCGTGTACTGGCGGGCGGTGTGCCAGCAGGCTTCAGCCGCGCCGACAGCGCCCCAGGCGATGCCGTAGCGGGCGGAATTCAGGCAGGTAAACGGACCCTTCAGGCCGGACACGCCGGGCATCATCTGGTCTTCCGAGATTTCGACTTCGTCCATGACGATTTCGCCGGTGATCGAGGCGCGCAGGCCGACCTTGCCGTGGATGGCCGGAGCCGACAGGCCCTTCATGCCCTTTTCCAGGATGAAGCCGCGGATCTTGCCGTCGAACTCGCCGCCGACGCACTTGGCCCACACCACGAACACGTCGGCGATGGGGGAGTTGGTGATCCACATCTTGTTGCCCGACACCTTGTAGCCGTCGGACGTCTTGACGGCACGGGTTTCCATGCCGCCGGGGTCGGAGCCGTGGTTCGGTTCGGTCAGGCCGAAGCAGCCGATCCATTCGCCGCGAGCCAGCTTGGGCAGGTACTTCTGCTTTTGCGCTTCGCTGCCGAATTCGTTGATCGGCACCATGACCAGCGACGACTGCACGCTCATCATCGAGCGGTAGCCGGAGTCGATGCGTTCGACTTCTCGCGCGATCAGGCCGTAGCTGACGTAGTTCAGGCCAGCGCCGCCGTAGGCTTCAGGAATGGTGGCGCCCAGCAGGCCGAGTTCGCCCATTTCCGAGAAGATTTCCGGATCGGTCTTCTCGTTGCGGAAGGCGTTCAGCACGCGGGGGGCAAGCTTGTCCTGCGAATAGGCATAGGCGGCGTCGCGCACCATGCGTTCTTCTTCGGTCAGTTGCTGGTCCAGCAACAGGGGATCTTGCCATTGAAAAGAAGGATTCGAGGACATGCTGGGTCTCCGCTATGGATTTCCGTATTCGGAATCTAGAAAGTTTAAACCTAAAATAATTCGGGCGGCAAGTTGGGGTTTGCACGGCAGCGCGCCAGAGGCTTGCCGCCGGCGATGCCGCCCGGTCTGGTATCAGTGCTGGGCCTTCAGCGCCGCGTCGCGGATCTTTTCCAAGGTCGTCGACGGGGTGATGGTTTCCGGATCGATGAAGCAGTGCAAAATCGCCGGTTTGCCGCTGGCCAGCGCCCGCTCGAAGGCGGGGCCGAACTCGTCGGTGGTCTCGACCCGTTCGCCATGGCCGCCGAAGGCGCGCGCGTAATCGGCGAAATCCGGATTCTTGAGTTCGGTCGCGGAAATGCGGCCGGGGTAGTGCTTTTCCTGGTGCATGCGGATGGTGCCGTACATGCCGTTGTCGACCAGCACCACGATGATGGGCAGGTCGTACTGGACGGCCGTGGCGAATTCCTGGCCATGCATCAGGAAGCAGCCGTCGCCCGCGAAGCAGACGACGGTCTTGTCTGGCCAGACGCGCTTGGCGCCGACGGCGGCCGGCAGGCCGTAGCCCATCGAGCCCGAGGTGGGCGCCAGTTGCGTGCCAAAACGGGTGAAGCGGTGAAAGCGGTGCAGCCAGGTAGCGTAGTTGCCCGCGCCGTTGGTCATGATGGCATCGGCAGGCAGCGTCTTTTCCAGGTAGGCCATGACCTGGCCCATTTGCAGCGCGCCCGGGGTGGTGATGGTTTCCGGGTCGCTCCATTTCAGGTACGACTCGCGCATGGCCTGGGTGCCTTCGGCCCACACGGGCTTGGCAGGCGCCTTCAGGCCGGCCAGCGATGCCGCGAAGGCGGCCGGCGACGTGTTGATGGCAAGGGTGGCGCGGTACACGCGGCCCAGCTCGGCGGTGTCGGGATGCACGTGCACCAGCTTTTGCTTGGGCACCGGGATGTCCAGCAGCGTGTAGGCCTGGCTGGGGTTTTCCGACATGCGGCCGCCCACCAGCAGGATCAGGTCCGCATCGGCCACCCGCTTGAGCAGTGCCGGGTTGATGCCCAGGCCCACGTCGCCGATGAAGCACGGGTGGTCGGCCGGGAATAGCATCTGGCGGCGGAACGAGACTGCGGTGGGCAGCGCATGGCGCTGCGCGAAATCGGCGAACTGCTGCACGGCGCGCGCATCCCAGCGCGTGCCGCCCAGGATGGCGACCGGGTTCTTGGCGTCGGCCAGCAGCTTTTCCAGGTCGGCCAGCTGGCCGGCCGTGGGGGCGGATTCGATCAATTCGTAGCGCGGCGCGTCGGCCACCTTGGCGGCTTCGACCAGCATGTCCTCGGGCAGAGCGATCACGACCGGGCCGGGGCGGCCCGAAGTCGCAATGTGGAAGGCGCGCGAGATCAGCTCGGGAATGCGTTCCACCTGGTCGATCTCGGTGACCCACTTGGCCTGCGTGCCGAACACGGCGCGGTAGTCCATTTCCTGAAAGGCTTCGCGTTCGCGCATGCCGCGTTCGATCTGGCCCACGAACAGGATCAGGGGCGTGGAGTCCTGCTTGGCGATGTGCACGCCGGCCAGCGCGTTGGACGCGCCCGGGCCTCGGGTGACCATGCAGATGCCGGGCTCGCCGGTCAGCTTGCCGTGGGCATCGGCCATCATGGCCGCGCCGCCTTCCTGACGGCAGACGGTGACCTTGATGTCAGCGTCGTGCAGGCCGTCCAACACCGCCAGGTAGCTCTCGCCGGGCACGCAGAAAACATGTTTGACGCCCTGGGCAACCAGTTGGTCGACCAGAATGTGACCGCCAAGGCGGGAATCTTGCTGGGGCATGATGGGATGTCGTGGTGAGCCGAGGATAAGACTCCCGAGCATATGTTCCTTGATCGCACAACGCAATTGATAAAATTGCACAATCTATTGATCCCCTGGCACGTAGTGCCTTGTTGCGCCGCCGCAAGCAGCGCGCCCGGTTCAGGCCGGTTTCAGGCAGTTCCCGTCCCATGAGAAACGGCATTCCCAATCTGAGCGCGCTACAGGCGTTCGAAGCATCGGCCCGGCTGGGCAGCTTTTCGCGTGCGGCCGAGGAACTGTCCCTGACGCACAGCGCGGTCTACCGGCAAGTGGCCAGCCTGGAATCGCGACTGGGGGTGCAGTTGTTCACCCGGGTGCGGCGGCGCATCGTGCTGACCGACCACGGGGCCGAATACGCGGGCCGGATCCGTCACCATCTGGACCAGATCGAAAAAGACACCTTCGGGCTGGTCAGCCGCACGGGCATGGGGCGCAGCATCCATATCGCGGTGGTGCCCACTCTGGCCACCACCTGGCTGATTCCGCGCCTGGCGGATTTCCAGCGGGAACATGGGGACATCACTGTCAGCCTGTCAGTGCGCACCTTGCCCTTCCAATTCAAGGACCAGCCCTTCGACGGCGCGCTCTACCATGGCGACGGCTTGTGGCCGGGCACCCAGGGCGTGCTGCTGTTTCCCGAGCGCGAACTGGTGCCGGTGTGCGCGCCGGAACTGGCGGCTCGCGTGGCCCAGGTGTCGGACGCGGGCGTCAGCGCGCTGGCCGGCATGACCCACTTGCATCTGGCCTCGCGGCCGGACGCCTGGCGGCAGTGGTACGGCGCCAACAACCATTTGTACGGTCCGCAGGCGGCGGGCGGCCCGCGCTATGAGCTCTTCACCATGGTGATGGCGGCCGTGCAGGCCGGCCTGGGGGTGGGGCTGATGCCGCGCTTCCTGGCGCAGCCTGCGCTGGACCAGGGCACGCTCAAGATGCCGGTGCCGCAGTCCCTGACGGTCAGCCAAGGCTATTATTTCGGCTACCCGCAACGCAGCGAACGGTCCGACGCGCTCAAACTCTTCGAGAGCTGGTTGAAGTCCGCCGCCGCCGGCGTGGGCGAAAGGTGAACCGCATGTCAGATCCCCGCCCGCCGCTGGCCTCCCAGGCCGATATCGACGCCTTCATCGACGCCGTCTGGCTGGAAGACGGCCTCTCGGCCAACACGCTGGCCGCCTATCGCCGCGACCTGACCGGCTTTGCCCGCTGGCTGGAAGACCCCGACGCCTACGCCCGCGAGATGGCCGACCGCTATGGCGACGCCGCCCATGCCCACGCGCTGCCCGCCGGCCCCGCCAAACCCCTGAACGAGGCGCAAAAGGCCGACATCGAGGCCTGGTTCGCGTTCCGCCACGACGAAACCCGTGCCACCACGGTCAATCGCCGGCTGGCGGCCTTGCGCCGCTTTTACGCCTGGGCCTTGCGTGAACATCGCGCCGAACGGGATCCCTGCCTGACGCTCATCGCCGCCAAGCAGCCGCCGCGCCTGCCCAAGACCCTGTCCGAACAGCAGGTGGACGCCTTGCTGCGCGCGCCCGATCTGGGCCAGCCGCGCGGCCTGCGTGACCGCGCCATGCTGGAAACGCTGTACGCCACCGGCTTGCGCGTGTCGGAACTGGTGGGCGTGCGCGCGCTGGATGTCAGCCTGAATGAAGGCGTGGTGCGCGTGGTGCTGGGCAAGGGCGGCAAAGATCGCTTGGTGCCGCTGGGCGCCGAGGCGGCGCATTGGATCGACCAATATTTGAAGACCGCCCGGCCCGAGCTGGCGGCAGGGCGCCAGAGCGATGCGCTGTTTATCACCGGCCGCGCCGAAGCGATGTCGCGCCAGGCCTTCTGGCAGCTCGTGAAGAAATACGCGCTGCTGGCAGACATCCACGCCCCGTTGTCGCCGCATGTGCTGCGCCACGCGTTCGCCACCCACCTGCTGAATCACGGCGCCGACCTGCGCGTGGTGCAGATGCTGCTGGGCCATGCGGACATTTCCACCACGCAGATCTATACCCACGTGGCGCGCGAACGTCTGAAGGCGCTGCATGCGGCGCATCACCCTCGCGGCTAGCCGCCCGCGCCGTTCAACGCCTGCCACTGCCTTACACTTTTCGTTTTCCCGATTGACGCCTACCCATGAGCAAAGCCCGCCACGTTTCTGAAACGCCCGCCACCCAGTTCCTGAAGCAGAACAAGGTGGCCTATACGGAACACACCTATGACTACGTGGACCATGGCGGCGCCGGCGAAGCGGCGCGCCAATTGGGCCTGGACCCGCACGCGGTGGTGAAGACGCTGGTGATGGAAGACGAATCCGCCAAGCCGCTGATCGTGGTCATGCATGGCGACCGCGAAGTCTCCACCAAGAACCTGGCGCGCCAGGCCGGCCTGAAAAAGGTCGAACCCTGCAAGCCCGAGGTCGCACAGCGGCATTCCGGCTACCAGGTGGGCGGCACGTCGCCGTTCGGCACGCGCAAGAAGATGCCGGTGTGGGTGGAAGCCGAGGTGCTGGAATACCCCGTCGTCTATATCAACGGCGGGCGGCGCGGCTACCTGATCGGTATCGATCCCAAGGTCCTGGTGACGCTGCTGGGCGCCAAGGGCGTGTCCGTCGCGCTGGAATAACGGCCGGTCCCGGGCGCGGTATTCCCATACCACCCGTCTGATTTCCGCCAGGGGCACAATGGGGGCAGAACATCAAGAACCGGAGCCCGGCCAGTCGGGTGCGCAACCGGCTCCCCCACCCCTAGGAGACAATCATGAGCAAGAGACTGTTGATGCTGGTCGGCGATTACGCCGAAGACTACGAAACCATGGTGCCGTTCCAGACGCTGTTGGCGGTGGGGCACACGGTGCATGCGGTCTGCCCGGACAAGAAAGCGG
Organism: Achromobacter marplatensis; assembly: GCF_002209535.1. GTDB lineage: Bacteria > Pseudomonadota > Gammaproteobacteria > Burkholderiales > Burkholderiaceae_B > Achromobacter > Achromobacter marplatensis. The sequence continues at coordinate 12,349 of NZ_NJIG01000012.1, forward strand.
GCGACACCATCGCCACCGCGATCCATGATTTCGAAGGCGCACAGACCTACAGCGAAAAACGCGGTCACAATTTTGCGCTGAATTTCGACTTCGATCGCGTCGAACCGTCGTCTTACGACGGCCTGGTGATCCCTGGCGGTCGCGCGCCCGAATACCTGCGTTTGAATGAAAAGGTGCTGGATATCGTGCGCGGCTTCGACCAGGCCGGCAAGCCGATCGCGGCGGTGTGCCATGGCGCGCAGCTGCTGGCCGCAGCCGGCATCCTGAAAGGCCGCACCTGCTCGGCATACCCTGCTTGCGCGCCCGAAGTCCGGCTGGCCGGCGGCACCTACGCCGAGATCGGCATCGACCAGGCCTACACCGACGGCAATCTGGTGACGGCGCCCGCATGGCCTGCGCATCCGGCGTGGCTGTCGCAGTTCCTGGCCGTGCTGGGCACGAAGATCACGCCCTGAGGGCAGGGCTTCAGGCCACATGAATGCGCAAGGCGCGTGGGGCGAATGCCGCCCCACGCGCCTTGTGGTTGATGGCTGACGATCAGGTCAGGCGAAATCCAGCACGATGCGGCCTTCGATCTGGCCCTGCTTCATGCGGTCGAACACGCTGTTGATGTTCTCCAGGCTCTCCGTGGCGACGGTGGCATGCACCTTGCCTTCTTCGGCGAATTGCAGCGATTCCTGCAAGTCCAGGCGCGACCCTACGATGGAGCCGCGTACGGTGACGCCGTTGAGCACCATGTCGAAGATCGACAGCGGGAAATCGCCCGGCGGCAAGCCATTGAGCGCCACGGTGCCGCCGCGGCGCACCATGCCCAGCGCCTGTTCGAACGCCTTGGGCGACACGGCCGTAATCAGGGCGCCATGCGCGCCGCCGATTTCGCGCTTCAGGTAGGCGGCGGGATCGGTGGTCTTGGCGTTGACGGTCACTTCCGCGCCCAGGCGGCGCGCGAAGTCCAGCTTGGCGTCATCGATGTCCACCGCGGCGACATTCAGGCCCATTGCCTTGGCATACTGCACGGCCATGTGGCCCAGCCCGCCGATGCCCGAAATCACGACCCAGTTGCCGGGGCGCGTGTCGGTCATCTTCAGGCCCTTGTAGACGGTGACGCCCGCGCACAGCACCGGGGCGATGTCGACGAATCCCACGTTCTTGGGCAACAACCCCACGTAATCGGCCGCGGCAAGGGCGTACTCGGCGAAGCCGCCATTCACGGAGTAGCCGGCGTTCTGCTGCTGTTCGCACAGGGTTTCCCAGCCGCCCAGGCAGTGCTCGCAATGGCCGCAGGCAGAGTACAGCCACGGGATGCCGACGCGGTCGCCTTCCTTCACATGGGTGACGCCTGCGCCCACGGCCACGACGAAGCCCACGCCTTCGTGGCCGGGGATGAACGGAGGATTGGGTTTGACGGGCCAGTCGCCTTCGACGGCGTGCAGATCGGTGTGGCAGACGCCGCACGCTTCGATCTTCACCAGCAGTTCGCCCGGACCGGGGCGGGGTACCTCGACTTCTTCGATTACCAGGGGCTTGCCGAATGCGCGTGCAACTGCGGCCTTCATGGTCTTGTTCATCACTACCTCCGAAGTCTGATCAGTTTCACTATGCTCGAACGCCCGCGCGTTCAAGACCATGATTTATATCAACCCAGGCGGCATGCGACGTCGGCGGGAAACGTGTGGTTGCAGAATGACGGGGCCGCAGCCGGGTGGCGCAGGACGCGGCGAGGGAGTCCGGTGCCTTGCGGGCGGTGCACCAAACGTCGTACAGTGGTCCTGGCGTGCCACCACGGCGGCCGCCTTGCCCCCTGGCACCGGAGCTCTCATGTGTGAAATCTTCATCCGCGCGAGCGAGCAGTCCTACGCGCCCGAAACCCGTTCGCTGCGCCTGCACGGCGTGGCGACCAGCTTGCGGCTGGAGCAATTGTTTTGGCAGGTCCTGGAAGAGATCGCCGGGCGCGACAACATGCGCGTCACGCAACTGATCGAACGCCTGTACGACGAGCTGATCGAATACCGCGGCGAGGCCGCCAACTTCACATCGTTCCTGCGCGTGTGCTGCCTGCGCTATCAGCTGCTGCAGGCTGAAGGCCGGATTCCGCTGGACGCGGCGGTGCCGATCCGGTCCTTGAATCCGCAAGCCGTGCTGGAAGGGTTGCCGGCGTCGTTGTACGACGCGAAACCGCTACGCGTGAAGCGGCCGGTTGCCGCGTAACGTCAGACCGCCACCCAAAGAAAAAGGCCCGATCGGATCGGGCCTTTTTTCATTGGCGAGGGGCCAGCGTTCAACCGCCTGGCTGGATCGAGGCCAGCGCCACTTCGCTTTGCACGATGCGGCGGATGCGCACGGCGTCACCGATGCGCGACAGCTTGCCTTGCGAATCCAGCAGCACGATGGCGAGGTCGCGGCCATTGATGCGGGCCAGCATCACCAGGCATTCGCCTGCTTCGTTGATGTAGCCGGTCTTGGACACCTTGATGTCCCAGTCGGGCTTGCGCACCAGCAGGTTGGTGTTGCGGAAGGTCTGCGTGCGGTTGTTGATCTCAACGTCGTACTCGGTATCGGTCGAGTAGCGGTGGATCAGCGGGCGCTGCGAGGCTGCACGCAGCAGGCGGGCCAGATCATGCGGCGAAGACACGTTGTTGCTGGACAGGCCCGTCGGCTCGATGAAGTGCGTGCTGCTCATGCCCAGCGACAGCGCCTTGGCATTCATGGCGGCCACGAAAGCGGGCAAGCCGCCGGGGTAGTGGCGGCCCAGCGCGTTGGCGGCGCGGTTCTCGGACGACATCAGCGCCAGGTGCAGCATGTCGCCGCGCGACAGCTTGGTGCCCACGCGCAGGCGCGACGTGGTGTGCTTCAGACCGTCGACATCCTCGTCGGTGATCTCCAGCATTTCATCCATCGGCAGGTTGGCGTCCACGACGACGACCGCGGTCATCAGCTTGGAGATGGACGCGATGGGGCGCACGACGTTTTCGTTCTTGGCAAACAGGACGGTCGACGTTTCCAGGTCTTGCACGTAGGCGGTGCTGGAACGCAGCGCGGCGGCTTCGGCGCGCACGGAGACGGCGGGCGGCGGCATGGCGGCGGATACCGCCGCTGCGGTGCGCTGCCCGCGTCCGGCCTTGTTCGGCGTGCCGTTCTTGCCGGCCGCGGCACCCTTCTTGGGCGGCGTGCCTTTGGCGGCCACCTGCTTGCCGCCCTTGGGCGGCGCCTTCTTGGCGGTGGACGAGGACTGGGGCGAGCCCTTCTTAGCTGCCGGCGCGGCTTTCTTGGCGGCCGGGGCGGCCTGCTTGCCGGCCGCGCTCTTGCCCGAGCCGGCCTTCGGGGCGGGCGCCTTCTTGGCTTGTTGCGCCTTGCAAGCCGCCGACTTGGCGTTCGTCTTGCAGGGGTCAGAATTCTTCGCGGCCAGCGCGGCCGGGGGGACGAGGAGCGCGCACATCGCCAGCGCCGCCGGCGCTACCGCGTTCGCAATTGCACGTTTCCAGGAAAATGCCATGGTTTGAGCAGGCTTGTCAGTCTGTGAAGAAATATTTCTTAAGCCGGCGTTTCGTCGGTTCAAAAAAATCCAGAGGAATTAGGGGCTTACGCGTCGAATTTAAACAGCACATCAAGTTGCGCGCAAGACGATTCGCTATCATCGCTGAAAAAAATAACGGTGACGTATTGACGCAGATTCAATTCGTCACAAGACGCGACATGAGAAGCTAACTGCGCGGCGCGCAAGAGCGTAGCCCGGATTAACCCTCATCTGGCTGAACGTGCGGCATTTCGGGGGGAAGGTGCGGCGTCGGAACCGAAGCCGGGGTTGGCCTCGCCGGGTGGAATCGAACCACCAATTGACCCTTAGGAGGGGCCGGTTATATCCATTTAACTACGGCGAGACGGTCAAAACTTGGGCGTCGAAGCGGTCGCGTGGAGGCGAATTTCTTCTCTAGTGCCTTGATATTGCAGGGAAACACCCGGGCGGAGTGTATCACTAATCAAGGTAAATCCAGACCGCTGACAGGGCGCAAGTCTAGCAGAGGCGGCGGGGCTTGCGCCCAAAGCGATAAATCGGTCCGTCTGGGCGGTACTCGCCCGGACCCAATGACGCGAAATGCCTCCTGAAAAAGTAGTGGATTAAATCAACTATATGCCGTAAAGTCGCTCAATACCTAGAACATTCAGGAGCAGGCATGACCCCGACTTTTCACACGATCTTGCTGGACGTGCAGGACCGTGTCGCCACGGTGACGCTGAACCGACCCGATAGCCGAAACGCGCTGAACTCGTTGATGTGCGCCGAGCTGGTGCAGGCCATGGGCTTGCTGGCTGCGGACTCCGCTGTCAATGTGGTGCTGATCCAGGCGGCCGGGGTGGCGTTCTGCGCCGGCGCCGATCTGAAAGAGCGCAAGACCATGAGCACGTCGGAGATGACCGCCCGGCGCGTGCAGGGGTTTGCCGCCTATGGCGCGATCGAGCGCATGCCGCAGCCCGTGATCGCCGTTGTGCAGGGGCCGGCATTCGGGTCGGGCTGCGAGATCGCTGCGGCGTGTGATTTCGTGCTGGCTTCGTCCGACGCGATTTTCTGCTACCCCGAAGTGGGGTGGGGCACCGTGGGCGCCACGCAGCGGTTGCCGCGCATTGCTGGGGCCCGCAAGGCCAAGGAACTGCTGTTCACCGGCCGCCGCTTCGATGCGGCCGAAGCCTGCGAGATCGGCTTGGTGAATCAGGTGCATGCACCGGACGCCTTGCCGCGGGAAGCGCTTGAAATGGCGAAGAAGATCGCGGGCGCCTCGCCCTTGACGGTCAGACTGACCAAACGCAGCATCGATCAAGGTCTGGCCACCACGCGAGAAGGCGCCATGGCGATTGAGCTGCTGGCGATCGAAGAGAATCTGCGCGGCACGGATTGGCGTCAGGCAATTGCCGGGTTCGGCGCATCGGACAAAGGGGACCGCGCATGATCGCCGCTCCGATTACGTTGTCTCAGGCATTGGAGCGGGTGGCGCTTGAACGCCCGCACGCGCAGGCGTTTGTTGCGCCGGGCGAACGGCATGACTGGCGCACGATGTGCGACCAGGCACGACACATTGCGCGGGCCCTGCACGCCGCAGGCGTGCGGCATGGCGACCACGTTGGCGTGTTGCTGGGCAATAGCGGCATGTGGGTGCAGATCTTCTATGCCTGCGCGATGTTGGGCGCCGTCACGGTGCCGGTTAATACGCGCTTCAAGACCGAGGAGCTGGAGTTCTGCCTGAAGCAGGCGGACGTGAAGCTGCTGCTTACGGCGGACACGTTCCTGGGCATCGATTTCCTGGCGCTGCTAAGCCAGGTGGAACCGGCGCTGGACCGCGCCAATGGCTTGCCGGGCGAGCGCCTGCCTCGCCTGCGCCAAGTCGTGGTGTTGGGAGACCGGTGTCCGCCGGGGGCGCGAAGCTGGCATGACTTCCTGGCTGCGGGAAATGCGGTGGACGATGCGCAGTTGCAGGCTTGCGTGCAGGCGGTGACGCCTGACGATGTGCTGCTGATCCAGTACACCTCTGGAACGACCTCGTTTCCCAAGGGCGTGATGTTGACGCATGCCAACATGTTGACCAACGCGTGGGCGGCGGCGCAGCGTATCGGCGTCAACGCCGATGACCGCTATTTCAGCATCCGGCCGTACTTTCACGTGGCCGGCACTACCTTGTCGATCCTGGTCAGCCTGGTGACGGGGTGCTGCTTGCTGACGCTGCCCAAGTTCGAGGTGGCGGATGCGCTGCAAATGCTGGATGCCGAGCGCTGCACGCTGACTTCCGGCAACGACACGATCTTCCTGATGCTGATGGGTCATCCCGATTTCGACCGCTCGCGGATTCATTTGCGCGGCGGCTGGGCGGCCGCAGGGCCGCAGGTGATGCAGAAGATCCGCGACGTCATGGGCGTCGCAGGCATGTGCAACGCCTATGGCCAATCCGAGGCGTCTCCCAACATCACGCTGTCGTCCCACGACGATCCGTTTGTGCTGCGTGCCGCGGGCTGGGCGCTGCCGCATCCGGGCATGGAAGTGCGGGTGGTGGATCCGGGCACGGGGGTGCCGGTGGCCGTCGGCGAGGCAGGCGAAATCCAGGCGCGTGGCTGGAGCGTCATGAAGGGCTACTACAACATGCCGGAGGCGACCGCGCGCGCCCTGAGCGAAGACGGGTGGCTAAGCACCGGCGACCGGGGCGAAATGGACGCGGCAGGGCGCCTGCGCATGGTGGGCAGATTGAAGGACATGTTCCGCGTCGGCGGCGAAAACGTCGCGCCAGCTGAAGTGGAGGAAGTGCTGCATGCGCATCCCGCCGTACGCATGGCGCAAGTGGTGGGCGTGCCCGACGCGCGCCTGGGCGAAGTGCCTGCGGCCTTCGTGCTGTTGAAAGACGGGCGCGAGTGCACCGCCGATGAGTTGACCGCCTGGTGCAAGCAACGCTGCGCCAACTACAAGGTGCCGCGCCATGTGGCCGTGGTCGACAGCTTTGAGCACATCGGCATGACGGGCAGTTCCAAAGTGCAGAAGAACAAGCTGCGCGCGCATGCGATCGCATTGTTCGGCCTGGAGCAAATCGCATGAGCGCGCGCGATGTGGTGCTGTGCGAATGCTTCGCCCGCGACGGTTTGCAGCACGAGCCCGAATTCATCGGCACGGCGATCAAGTCGGACTTGATCGACCGCTTTGCGCGCATGGGATTCGAGCGGGTGGAAGCGACGTCCTATTCCAATCCCAAAGTCGTGCCGCAGTTTGCCGACGCCAGCGAACTGCTGGCCATGCTGCCGCGCCGCGCGGGCGTCTGGTACAAGGCGACCTGCGCCAATGCCCGCGCCGTGCAGCGCGCGCTGGCGGATCAGGATGCGGGTATCGGCGCCAACGAGATCAGCCTGCTGGTGTCGGCCAGCGCGTCGCATTCGCTGCGCAACCTGAAGCGCGAGCGCGCCGCGCAGTGGGAAAACATCGCGGAAATGGCGGGTCTGGCCAATGGCCGCTTGCGGATGGTCGGCACGATTTCGGTCGCGTTCGGATGCCCCTTCGAAGGCGCGGTGGATCCGGACTCCGTGCTGGAAGACGTAGGGCGGTTCGCGCAGTTGGGCGTGGGCATCGTCACGCTGGGCGACACCACCGGCATGGCAACGCCCTCGGCTGTGCGCGACCTGTATCGCCGCATGGCAAGCGCGTTTCCCCAATTGACGCCGGTTGCGCATTTTCACGATACGCGGGGGACTGGGCTCGTGAACTACGTGTCCGCCCTGGAGGCCGGCGTGCGGCATTTCGATTGCGCGTTCGGCGGTGTCGGCGGGCATCCGGCCAAGGTCCGGTATGGCGGCGGCCATACGGGCAACGTGGCAACGGAAGACCTGGTCAGCCTGTTTGAATCCATGGGCGTGCGCACGGGCCTGGACCTGGATGCGATGGACGAGGTCTCGCAGTTCTGCCAGCAAACGCTGGGGCGGCCGCTGCATAGCCGGGTTGCGTTAAGCGGCCTGAATCCGCTGATTCCAGGCGCGCGGCAAGCGCCGGGCGCACCATGACAGGGGCGAGCCGCATTTGTATATCATGCGGCCAGGAGGGCGCCTGGCGCGCCCATATGCTTTTTCCTCATCTTTGCAGAGCCCAGCCATGGCATCCCTGAACGCACACAAGTCTGCCTCCTCCGCGCGCGACCAGCCGACCGCCTTGAAGGAGCTGTTCTCGTACCGGCTGAATCGCCTGGCCTATGTGTCCAGCCGCATCGCGGCGGGTTTGAACGAAAGCCGTTACGGCGTCGGGCCGCGAGAGTGGCGGATTATCGCGCTGCTGGGCGCGGCGCCCGACATGTCGCTCAACGCCGTGGCGCGCGAGGCCAACATCGACAAGAGCCAGGCCAGCCGCACGGTGTCCGAGCTGATTGAACGCGGGCTGATCTGCCGCAGCGCTGATAGCCAGGACGGCCGCGGCGTCAGCCTGGACCTGACGCGGACCGGGCGTGCGTTGTATGAAGAAATGTTCCCCGCCGCCGTGCAGCGCAACGAGGCCATGCTTTCCGTCCTGTCGCCCGCCGAGCGCGACGAGATGGAACGGATGCTGGACAAGCTGACGGCCCATGCGCTGGAAATGCTGAATGAATTCAAGGCCGAGGTGCCTGCCCGTCGAGGCCGTGGGGTGCAGCCGCGGTGAATGCGTGGCGCCTGCTGGGCGCCCTTTTTTTTACCTATGTTGTTGATTAAATCAATCAAATGCCTGATCACTATTCAAGAGGATTTGCGCCATGCCCGAACTGATCGTCGAAAACCAGGGCGCCGTGCGTCTGCTGCGCCTGAATCGCCCCGAAAAGCACAACGCGCTGAACACGGCCCTGACCACGGCGTTGCTGGACGCGTTGTCGCAAGCCGAACGGGAGACGGCGGTGCGCGCCGTCGTACTGACCGGCAACGGCAAGTCCTTCTGCGCCGGCGCGGACACCACGGAGTTCTCGGGCCTGACCCCGGAACAGCCCGAGGCGGTCCTGGCCCGCGCAGACCTGACGACCGACCTGCACCTGGTGTTCTCGCGCATGACCAAACCCGTCGTGGGCGCTGTGCACGGCAATGCGCTGGGCGGCGGCGCCGGCCTGGCGTTGGCCTGCGACCTCACCGTCATGGCCGAGGACGTGCGATTTGGCTATCCCGAACTGCGCCATGGCATCGTGGCCGCCGTCGTGATGGCGAATCTGGTGCGACAGGTGGGACGCAAGCACGCCTTTGAATTGGTGGCGATGGCCGAACCCATCGATGGTGCGCGCGCGTTGCAGTTGGGTATCGCCAATCGTGTCGTGCCCGCCGCCGACGTGCTGGACGCGGCCTTGGCGATGGCCGGGCGGCTGGCGGGCTGGGAGCCCGCAGCGATGGGGCTGACCAAGCGCGCCTTCCACCGTGCCGCGGACCTGGGCCTGGCCGAGGCGCTTGGCGTCGGGCGCGACGCCAATGTGATCATGCGCGGGTTTCGCCAGGGAGCCGCGCGATGAGGCCGCTGGATGGCGTGACCATCCTGGATCTGTCGCGGGTGCTGGCTTGCCCGTTCGCCTCGATGATCCTGGCGGAATTGGGCGCCACCGTGATCAAGGTCGAACAACCCGGCGCGGGCGATGAAACCCGGGGGTTTGAACCGCAGGTGCAGGGCGAGGGGGGGACGGAGTCTGCCTATTACCTGGCCTTCAACCGCAGCAAGCAATCCATCACCGTGAACTTCCGCAAGCCCGCTGGCCAGGCGCTGATCCGCCGGCTGGCCGAGACTTGCGACGTGGTGGTGGAGAATTTTCCGGTGGGCACCCTGGCCAAGTACGGGCTGGACCGCGACACGATCGCGCCCGGCAATCCGGGCCTGGTCTATTTTTCGTGCACGGGCTTCGGCATGACCGGCCCGTATGCGCCCCGCAAGGGATACGACACGGTGTTCCAGGCGATGGGCGGCATCATGAGCCTGACGGGCGAACGTGGCGGCGGCCCCGTCAAACCGGGCCTTCCGGTGGCGGACCTGACCTCGGGTCTGTGGGCGGCCATCGGCATCCTGTCCGCCTTGGTGGGCAGGGCGCGCTCGGGGCAAGGTTGCCACATCGACTTTTCGATGCTGGACGGGCAGGTCGGCCTGTTGTCGTTGGCGGCGGCGCGCTACTTCGCATTGGGTGAAGTGCCGCAACGGCTGGGCACCGAGCATCCCGGGCGCGTGCCGTCGGCCGCGTTCGAATGCGGCGATGGGCGCTGGGTGCAGATCACCGGCAGCGACCAGCACTGGAAACCCTTGTGCGATGCGCTGGACCTGCCGCAATGGGCCGATGACCCAGAACTGGCGCGCAATGCCGTGCGGGTGGCGCGGCGCGATGAAGTCATGGCCGGCCTGGCCGCTGCCGCACGGCGGCTGACGCGCGACGAACTCTGCCGGCGTTGCGATGCCTTGGGCGTGCCAGCCGGGCCGATCCTGGATGTGGAGGAAATCCTGCACAACGAACACGTGCTGGCGCGCGGCATGGTGTCCAGCTACGAGCATCCCGCCATCGGCCGCTTCGGCGCCGTGCCTGTGCCGTTCAAGTTCAAGGGATATGAAGATCCGCGCCTGGATCGCCCTCCGCTGCTGGGCGAACACACCGACAGTGTGCTGAGGTCAACGCTGGGCCTGTCGGATACGGAGATTCAAGCATTACGCGCGGAGGGCGCGATCTAGGCATTTCATCGTCACACCAAAAAAACAAACCTGCAGGAGACAACCCATGAAGACTTTAAAGCGTCTGTTTGCTTATCGACGCCTGCTGTGCGGCCTGGCCGCCGGGGCAGTTTGCGCCACCGCGGTGGCCGCTGACCCGTATCCGTCCCAGCCGATCACGCTGGTCAATCCCTATGCCGCCGGCGGCCCCGCCGATGTGCTGGGCCGCGCATTGGCGCGCGAGCTGGAGAAACAGCTGGGCAAGCCGGTGATCGTGGAGAACAAGGCGGGCGGAGGCGCGGCGATCGGTGCGAACTTCGTGGCGCGCGCCAAGCCCGACGGCTACACCCTGTTGCTGGGCACGTCGGCCGCGCATGTGGTGACGCCGCTGATGCAGCGCACGTCCTACGACGGCATCAAGGATTTCGCCTTTGTGTCCATCGTGGCCAACCAGCCGAACATGCTTGTCGCGCGTCCCACGCTGAATGCCGCCAGCGTTGCCGACCTGGTGGCAATGGCGCGCAAGGATCCCGGCAAGATCAATTACGCGTCCGCCGGGCCGGGCAGTTCCCCGCATCTGGGCGCCGAACTGTTCCGTGAGCGGGCAGGCGTGGATATCGTGCACATTCCGTACAGCGGCGCGGCGCCGGCCATCAATGACCTGGTGGGCGGGCAGGTGGACATCGCCGTGCTCAACCTGGCCGCCAGCCTGCAGTTCATCCGTAGCGGGCGCCTCAAGGCATTGGCCTACGCCAACGGCAAACGTTCGCCGCTGTTGCCGGATGTACCCACGCTTGCGGAGTCTGGTGTAACGGGGGCGGAGTCTGCGTCGTGGTACAGCCTGGCCGCGCCCAAAGGGACGCCGGCCGACGTGTTGCAGCGGCTGAACGATGCCATGGGCCGCGTGAATGCGGATGCCGAGTACGGCAAGCTGATGCAGGCGCAGGGCGTGGATTTGTGGAACATGACGCCGGCCGAAGCGACGGCTTTCGTGGAGAAAGACCAGCTTGCGATGAAGAAGCTGGTGGAGTCGGCCGGCCTGATGAAAAAGTAGGCGCGACGACGACGTCTTGCAATCGAAGCCGCCCTCTCGGGCGGCCTCCTCTTTTTCAGCCCGCCAGTGCCGCAGCACTGGCAAGCGCCTGCCGCGTTTCATCCATCAACTGCGCAACCAGAAGGCCTGCCGGTTGCAGGCTGTCGATCAATCCGGCGCTTTGTCCGGCTTCGACTTTGCCGCCTTCCACGTCGCCGTCGTGGGCCGCCTGTTTCAGTGAACTGACGGCGAACAGCGCGTCCAATGCGGCATCGTCGCTGCCGCGCTCGGCCGCCAGATATCGGCGGGCAAACGTATTGCGCAACATCCGCACCGGCGACCTTCCGCGGCCCACCAGCGTCGTGTCGGCCACGCCGGCAGCCAGAACCGCCGCCTTGTAGTCGGCATGCACGCCGGCCTCGGGTGTCAGCAGGAAACGGGTGCCCAATTGTGCCCCGGCCGCGCCCAGGCACAGGGCCGCGGCAATGCCCGCGCCGTCGGCAATGCCGCCCGCGGCCACCACCGGCAGGGACACGCGGCGCACCGTGGCGCGCAGCAGGACCTGCAGGCCGATTTCGTCTGGTCCTGGATGCCCCCCGGCTTCCAGGCCCACCGCGATGACCGCGTCCACGCCCGCCGCCTGCGCTTTCTCGGCATGCAGCGGGCTGGCCACCACTTGCAGCCATTTGATGCCCGCCTCGCGTGCGCGGCCGATATGCTTTTGCGGTCCGCCCTGAGACGCGATGATGACCGGCACGCCTTCCGCAATGGCAATGTCCATGTGTTCCTGGGCACGCTTGTTGTACAGCGGGATGTTGACGGCGAACGGCGCGTCGGTGCCGCGGCGTACTTCGCGCACGGCGGCAAGCAGGGCCTCGGGATACATCGGGCCGGCGGCGATGACGCCCAGCCCGCCCGCACGGGAAACCGCCAGCGCAAGCGCCGCGTTGGACGATGCCCAGCTCATGCCGCCCTGGATGATGGGATAACGCGTGCCCAGCAATCGGGTCAGCGGAGTTTGCAGAATCATGGCCTACCTGCCGTGGGGAAAATCCCATTTTCGGTCAGTTAGTTGATAATATCAACTATATTCGGAAGCAATGGCTGGGGCTTCGGTTGGGGCCGGATGCGACCTGACGCCAAGTATTCGGCCTCAGGGGTTCAAGCCCAGTCGGTCAAGCCCAGCCGCCGCGCGATCAGCACCGCCTGTGTCCGGTTGGAGACGCCAAGTTTGCGCATCACGGCGGTCATGTGCGTTTTGACCGTGGCTTCCGCCACGTTCAGCTCATGCGCGATCTGCTTGTTGAGCAGCCCCGCGCCCACCATCCGCAGGACCCGGTATTGCTGCGGCGTCAGCTCGCATAGCCTTGCGGCCAGCTGCCTGTCTTCGGGGCAGGTGCGACCAGCCTTATCGTCATCAAAGGGCAGCCATATGCCGCCGCTCAGCACATGGCGCAGGGCCCGGCCGATGGTGTCGGCGTTGGCCGACTTTGGAATGAAACCCATCGCGCCATGATCGATCGCGCGGCGCATCAGCAGCGGGTCGTCATGCGCCGACACGATGGCAACCGGCAATTGCGGCCGCAGGCGGAGTACCTGCGTCAACGTGTCGAAGCCCGTGGCGCCAGGCATGTTCAGGTCCAGCAACAGCAGATCAGCGTGCGGTTTGGCCTGGACCAGGCCGTAAAGCACGCTGATCTCTTCGGCATCGCGGATGACGGCGTTCGGGTATAAGCGGCCGATCAGCCCGCGCAGGGCGTCGATATACAGCGGGTGGTCATCGGCAATCAGGAATACGGGCATGGCCGATCATGCCATACCCCGTTCCTGCACCAGTGCTTGCACGACCGAGGGATCGGCCAGCGTGGTGATGTCGCCCAGGTCGTCGACATTGTTCTCGGCGATCTTGCGCAGGATGCGGCGCATGATCTTGCCCGAACGCGTCTTGGGCAGGGCGGGCGCCCATTGCAGATGGTCGGGCGTCGCGATGGGGCCGATTTCGCGGCGTACGTGGGCCACCAGTTCCTGGCGCAGGGTGTCGGACGCTTCCAGACCCGCTTTCAGCGTGACATACACGTAAATGCCCTGGCCCTTGATGTCGTGGGAAAAGCCCACCGCCGCCGCTTCGGCCACCTTCGGGTGCGATACCAGCGCGCTTTCCAGTTCGGCGGTGCCTAAGCGGTGTCCGCTGACGTTCAACACGTCGTCCACGCGGCCGGTGACCCAGTAGTCGCCATCGGCATCGCGGCGGCAACTGTCGCCCGTGAAGTACATGCCGGGATAGTCCTTGAAGCAACTTTCAACGTAGCGCCGGTCGTCGCCGTAGACGGTGCGCGCCTGCCCAGGCCACGAGTCGCGGATGAACAGGTTGCCTTCGCCGGGGCCTTCTATCACTTCGCCCGTCTGCACATCGACCAGCTCCGGCCGGATGCCGAAAAAGGGCATGCTGGCCGAGCCCGGCTTGCAGGCCTTGGCGCCGGGAATGGGCGCAATCAGGATGCCGCCTGTTTCCGTCTGCCACCAGGTGTCCACGATGGGACAGCGGCCCTCTCCCACGACATCGTGATACCAGCGCCAGGCCTCGGGGTTGATGGGTTCACCCACGGTGCCCAGCAGGCGCAGCGACTTCCGGGAGGTGCGGAGGACGGGCTCGAGGCCCTCGCGCATCAGGGCGCGGATGGCCGTGGGCGCGGTGTAGAAGATGCTGACCTCGTGCTTGTCGATGACGTGCCAGAAGCGTGAGGCGTCCGGGTAGCTGGGCACGCCTTCAAAGACGACCGTCGTGGCGCCATTGGCCAGCGGTCCGTACACGATGTAGCTGTGGCCCGTGATCCAGCCCACGTCCGCCGTGCACCAGAAGACATCGCTGTCCCGGATGTCGAAGATGGCGGCATGCGTGTAGGCGGCATAGACGAGGTAACCGCCGGTCGTGTGCAGCATCCCCTTGGGCTTGCCGGTGCTGCCCGAGGTATGGAGGATGAAAAGCGGGTCTTCGGCGTTCATGAGTTCGGGGACGCATTCTTCGGTTTCCCGGTCCATCAGGCGGTCCAGCCAATAGTCGCGTTCGGCCGTCATGTCGACGGGCGCGCCCGTATGCCTGACCACCAGCACGTTGCGCACGCCCTCCATGCCCGGCATCTTCATCGCGGCGTCCACATTGGCTTTCAGCGCAATGGCGCGGCCAGCCCGCCGGCCTTCGTCGGCGGTGATGATGGCGCGGGCGCCGCAGTCGCGCACGCGGTCGGCGATGGAGGCCGGCGCGAATCCGCCGAACACGACGTTATGCACGGCGCCGATGCGCGCGCAGGCCAGCATGGCGGCCACGGTGTCCACGATCATCGGCATGTAGATCGTGACGCGGTCGCCGCGGCCAATGCCGATGCGTCGCAGCGCATTGCCCATCTTGCAGACCATCGCGTGCAATTCGCGGTAGCTGATGCGCCGCGAAGGGGTGCCGGGGTCGTCCGGTTCCCAGATCAGCGCGGCCTTTTCGCCGAGGGTCTCAAGGTGGCGATCCAGGCAGTTGACGCTGACGTTCAACTCCCCGTCGGCGTACCAGCGGATATGGAAGTCTTCGGCGGCGAAGCTGACGTCCCGGATTTGCGTCGGGGCGCGATGCCACTGCAGGCGCTGCGCGGCGTGGGCCCAGAAGGCGTCCGGATCGCGGTGTGATGCCGCGTAAAGGTTTTCGTAGTGTTCCTGCGTGATCGTATGCGGGCCGGCAAAGCCCTCGGGCACGGGATAGAGGTCGCGGATGGGTTTCATGGATGGGTCCTCTGAACGTTAATGGCCGACGGCGGTGGTGGCGCCGATACCGGTCTGGCTGCGGACGGTGAGGGCGTCGAAGGCCTCGGCTTCTTGCCGGGCGCGCGGGCTGCGGTCCAGTTTCGAGAACAGCCAGATCGAGGAAAACGCCAGCGGGATGGACAGGATGCCCGGGTTGGGGAAGGGCGTGACGGGCGAGGAAAACCCCAAGACGTCCACCCATACGGTCTGGCTGAGCACGACCCAGACTGTCGCGCTGGTCAGGCCCAGGAACCCGCCGATGGTCGCGCCACGCGTGGTGCATCCGCGCCAGGAGATCGACAGCACCAGCACGGGGAAGTTGGCGCTGGCGGCGATGGCGAAGGCCAGACCCACCATGAACGCTACGTTCTGGTTCTCGAATACGATGCCTAGCAGAATGGCCATGACGCCCAGGGCGATGGTGGACAGGCGCGAAATGCGCATCTGCTGGTGTTCCGTGGCGCGGCCGCGCGCGATGACGTTGGCGTACAGGTCATGCGAAATGGCTGCGGCGCCAGCCAGCGCCAGACCGGCCACCACGGCCACGATGGTGGCGAACGTGACGGCCGCCAGGAAACCCAGCAGCAGATTGCCGCCCACGGCGTTGGCCAGGTGGACCGCGACCATATTGGTGCCGCCGATCAGGTTTTTCATCATGTCGAACCCGCCGTCCGGGCTCGTCGAGAAATACTCGGGGTGGCGCACCAGCAGCGCGACCGCCCCAAAACCGATGATGAACGTGAGCAGATAGAAGTAGCCGATGAAGGCGCTGGCGTAGATCACGGACTTGCGGGCTTCCTTGGCGTTGGACACCGTGAAGAAGCGCATCAGGATGTGCGGCAGGCCGGCGGTGCCGAAGGCCAGCGCGATGCCCAGCGACAAGGCGTTCAGCGGATTGCTGCTGACCTGCGCGCCCGGCGCCAGCAGTTCCAGGCCGGACGGGTGCACGCGGGCGGCCTCCGCCAGCAGCGCATCCGGGCTGTAGTTAAAGGCCGCCAGCACCAGGATGGTCATCAGCGTGGCGCCGAAGAGCATCAGGACTGCCTTGATGATCTGTACCCAGGTCGTGGCGGTCATGCCGCCGAAGGCCACGTAGATCATCATCAGCGACCCGACGATCAGTACCGCAATGTTGTAGTCCAGCCCGAACAGCAGCACGATCAGCTTGCCCGCGCCGACCATCTGCGCGATCAGGTACAGCGCGATGATCAGCAGCGACGCGCTGGCCGCCAGCACCCGCATGGGGGTTTGCGCCAAGCGGAACGAGGTCACGTCCGCGAAGTTGTACCGGCCCAGGTTGCGCAACCGTTCGGCGATGAGGAACATGACCACTGGCCAGCCGAACAGGAAGCCGATGGCGTAGATCATGCCGTCGAAACCGCTGACGTAGACCATGCCCGCAATCCCCAGGAACGAGGCGGCGGAAAGGTAATCGCCTGCGATGGCCAAGCCGTTCTGAAAGCCCGTCAGTCCGCCGCCTGCCGTGTAGAAATCCGATGTGGTGCGGGTGCGCTTGGCGGCCCAGTAGGTGATGCCCATGGTTCCTGCGATGAAGGTCAGGAACATGACGATGGCGGAAGTGCTGGCCTGCCCGGTTGCGGCGGCGCGGGCTGAGCCCGCCAGCACGCAGCCCAGCACGAAGATCAACGCGGCGCCCACTGTCTTGCGCTTCATGAGACGTCCCTGAGGATGGCGGCCAGCAGCGGGTCGAAGACCGTGTTGGAGATGTGGACGTAAGCCGAAATCAGCACCACGGCGCTGCCCACCACGAGGATGCCGGTCAAGATGCCGATGCTCATCGTCATGCCGGGCAGCGGGCGGGCGAAGAATGCGGGATCGAATGCCAGGGTCAGGATGAAGCCCGCGTAGATCACGCCGGTGATGGCGAAGAACAGCAAGCTGGTGCGGCTGCGGCGGCGCAGCAATTCCTGATATTTGGGATGACGCATGACAGCGGCAACCACGCCTTTGGGCGAAGTCATTGCGAGGGTCTCCTTATCGTTATTGGCGAACGAGCCTCCGGCCAATATAGAGACGCATCAATTCGGGGGACATGCGACCTTAGTCGTAGGGGGAAGGCCCGAGTGACAGCCCTGCAAAGCGCGACGCGGCAGCATGGCTATTGCCGTTCTGCCCCGGCCGATTTGTATATGATGTGCGGGTCGTCCCGAGGAGGGGGCGCAAACCCATACAACAACCAGACACGGGTTTCATGTCTATCCAAACCGATAAGATTTCCACGCGCACCCTCATCCTGGGTACCCTTGTGGTGCTGCTTGCCATGGGCGTGCGCGCCACTTTTGGCCTGTTCATGCAGCCGATGGGCCTGGCCCACGGCTGGGGCCGCGACGTGTTTTCAATGGCCTTCGCCTTGCAGAACCTGGTGTGGGGCGTCGCCTGCATTTTCATGGGCATCCTGGCCGACCGTTACGGATCGGGGCGCACCATCGCGCTGGGCGCGGTGCTGTACATGCTGGGCATGATCGGCACCCGTTTTGCCACGGACGAAGCGACGCTGTACCTGACCGCCGGCGTGCTGGTCGGGCTGGGCCAGGCGGGTACCACGTTCCCGGTGATCCTGCCGGTGGTGGCGCGTGCGGTGCCGCCTGCCTACCGCAGCACGGCGATGGGCATCGCCAGCGCCGGGGGTTCGCTCGGCCAGTTCGCCGTGGTGCCTACCGGGCAGGCATTGATCACCGGCATGGACTGGCCGGGTGCGCTGTGGGTGCTGTCGCTGTTCGTGGCTTGCGCCGCGCCGCTCGCCTATTTCCTGCGTGGGCGTCCGCAAGCGCAATCGGGGCCGCAGCAGTCGCTCGCCGCGGCCGTGCGCCAGGCGGTGCGCCATCCGTCGTTCCACTTCCTGTTCTGGAGCTACTTCGTCTGTGGTTTCCATACCGCCTTCATCACCCTGCACCTGCCGGCCTATGTGACCGATGGCGGCTTGACGCCAGGGCAGGGCGCGACCGCCGTGGCGCTGATCGGCCTGTTCAACGTGCTGGGCTCGTTCTACGCGGGCAAACTCGGTGGCAAATACAGCAAGAAGCGCTTGCTGGCGATCGTGTATTTCATGCGGGCCTTCGGCATTCTGCTGCTGTTGGCCATGCCCTTGTCGGCGTGGGTCCTGTACGCCTTTGCGGCCTGGATGGGCCTGTTCTGGCTGGGGACGGTGCCGCTTACTCAAGGGCTGATCGGGCAGATCTACGGCCTGCGTTATGCGGCCACGCTGTCGGGCATTGTCTTCCTGGGGCACCAGCTGGGCAGCTTCATCGGCGTCTGGCTGGGCGGTTACGCCTACGCCAAGACGGGCAATTACGATATGGTCTGGTGGTTGGGCGTGGCGCTGGCCGTGATTGCCGCGTTGCTGTGCCTGCCGGTGCGGGAACAGCCGGTGACGCCCGCCGAACCCCGCCCCGCGTCGGCATGAGGCCGGTGCCAGAACCTTGCGATCCGGAGATCCGTCCATGACCCCAGCCCATCCTCCCGCCGTCCGCCGCCATCGAGGCTGGCGTGCCGTGGGCGTGCTGGCGCTGGCGGCCGTGCTTGGCCTGGCGTTCTGGGGCTACACCACGCCCGAGATGCAGATCCACTGGGAAAACCTGGCCGCGCTTTGCGGCTTTTAGGCGCATCCATCCCCTCGGCTCGCGGTATCCTACGACGGAGTTTCCTCCGTCGTTTTTTTCGTCGCCCGCGCCTGCCGTGTCGGTACGCGCTTTGTAGGTGCCCATGCAGGACGCATCGCTTTCCTTTTCCGATCTATCGCTGCCGGACATCGGCGCCATGCCCGCCGCCGACACGCTGGTGCTGACCGTGAACAACCGGCTGTCGCGCCGCTTGACGCTGGAGCTGGCCGGCCTGTTGCGCCAGGAGCGCCAAGTCAGCGAATTGCCGCGCATCCTGCCACTGTCGGCGTGGTTGGCCGAGTCCGCCAACGAACTGGCCTTCGAAGCGGACGACGACGTGCCCGCTTACCGGCTGGACAGTTTTGCCACGCAGCTGGTCTGGACCGAAGCCATTCGGGCGGAAGAGGCGGAGCGGGTGCTGCTGGACGCCAGCCAGGCAGCGCGCCTGTCCATGGACGCCGATCTGCTGATGGACGAGTGGGACCTGCACGTGCCGTCGGGCGCGGACACCGACGAGTACCGCGGCTTTGCCCGGTGGCGCGCGCGCTACCGCCAAACGCTCGCAGGCATCGACGCCGAAGACGCGAACCAGGGGTATGCGCGCGTGCTGCGCGCCCTGGAGGACGGCCGGCTCGCCACTCCCGGCCAACTGGTGCTGGCGGGTTTTACCGACATGTCCCCGCGCTTTCGCCGGCTGCTCAACGCGTTTGAGGCGCAGGGCACCGTGGTTGCGCAGTGGCGCGACGCGCAGCGGGTCGAAACCGTGGCGCGGCGGTTCGAGGCCGCGGATCAGGGCGCGGAATGGCGCGCCGCCGCCGCGTGGGCCGCCAGCCGGTTGAAGGCGAATCCGCTTGGGCGCTACGCCATCGTGTCGCCGCAACTTGAGGCCGAATCCCCGTTCGCACGGCGCGTGTTGAGTCAGGCCCTGGCCGGCCGCGATGGTGCGCCGGCTTTTGCGTTCAACGTGGCGGTGGGCCGGCCGCTTGATGAATGGCCGATGGCGCGCGCCGCGCTGGCGTGGCTGCGTGCGCTGGCCGAATGCGCCGCGGGCAAGGGCTGCAGCGTGGACGTGCTGGGCGCCGCTGTGCTGGCCGGCTATTGCGCCGGCGACGTGCGCGACCGGGCGCGCCTGGCTGCGATCGACGCACGTTGGCGCCGGCAGGCCGTGCAGCACGTGGGCCCGCAGGATTGGAAGAAATTGCTGGCCGACATGCCCGCCCTGGCGCAAGCCTGGAACCACGCGATGGAGCTCTGGACGCAGGGCGGCCGCCAGGCGACCTGCGACATCTGGATGCTGCGCATGAAAGCGGCGCTGACGGCGTTGGGCTTTCCCGGCGAAGCCGTGCTGGATAGCGTCGGGTATCAGGTCATGGGCGCGCTGGGCGACGCCTTGGGCAGCTTCTCGGCGCTGGCGCCGGCCGCTGGCCGGCTGGGCGGCGTGGCGGCGGTGAACCTGCTGCAAAGCGTGGCACGGTCCGCATCGTTTCAGCCGCAGCGCGATCCGCTGGCGCGCCTGGATGTGCTGGGGCTGCTGGAAGCCGAAGGAGGGTACTGGGACGGCGTCTGGATGCTGGGCTTGACCGACGACGTCCTGCCCGCATCGCCCAAGCCCAACCCGCTGTTGCCCTTGGCCGTGCTGCGGCAGGCCAAGGCGCCGCGCGCCACGCCCGAACGGGAGCGCGAATGGGCCGAAGGCATGTACGCCGCGCTGTGCCGCTGCGCGCCCGACATCATCGTCAGCCATGCCCACATGGATGGCGAACGCGAATTGCGTCCCTCGCCGCTGATCGCCGCCGCCGCGTTGACGGACTGGGCGCCGGCCGCCGCCGATCTGGTGGCCGCGCTGCCGCAGGAATCGCTGGACGACAACCAGGGGCCGCCGCTGGCGCCCGGAAACCGCGGAGGCGGGGGGCTGGACGTCCTGGATACGCAGGCGCGCAACCCGCTGTGGGCCTTCGTGCGCCACCGCTTGGGCGGCCGCGAACTTGCGCCGTATGCCGACATCGCCACCGTGAACGTGCGCGGCCAGTTCCTCCACAAGGCGCTGGAACTGGTGTGGGGCATGATGCCCGACCAGGAAACCCTGCACGAGGTCCTGGCCACCGGCCGGCTGCCCGCGCTGCTGGAGCAGGCGGTGGCGCAGGCCGCGGAGGTCGAGCTCAAGGATTACGCGCCCGCGCTCAAGGCGCTGGAATGCCAGCGCGCCCGGACCGTGTTGGCCTCGTGGCTGGACATGGAGGCGCAGCGCCTGCCGTTCACCGTCGCCCAGGTTGAAAAAAACCATCAGTGGCAGCGCGGGGCGCTGAACCTGAAACTGCGGCTGGACCGCATCGACAGCCTGGCCGATGGCCGCAATGTCATCGTCGATTACAAGACGGGCGTGGCCGCCGCCAAGCCCGAGCCCGACTGGTCGCGAAGCCGGCCGGTGAACGTGCAGCTGCCGTTCTACGCGTCGGTGCTGGCGGACGCCGTGGGCGGCGAGGTGGCTGGCTTGGTGCTGGCGCAGATCCACGCGCGGCAGGTGGCTGCCCAAGGCCTGGCCGACGAAGACCTGGGCATGCCAGGCGTCACGCTGGCCGAAGACAGCAAGTTCTTCGATGGCCTGTCCTGGCCCGAGATCCGGCAGCGCTGGCGCGTGGCGATTGAAGCGCTGGCTGACGAGTATGTGGCCGGGGTGGCCACCAACGTCGCCTACCGCCGGGATGATTTGAAATACTGCGATGCATTGCCGTTCCTGCGTTTGCATCTGGACGACGAGGATGCATGAGCATGGCTGAACAAGAACGCTTGCCGCAGGACCACGCCGCGCGCACCGACGCGCTGGACCCCACCCGTTCGTTTCTGGTGCAGGCCCCCGCCGGGTCGGGCAAGACCGAACTGCTGACCGACCGCATCCTGGCCCTGTTGGCCACGGTGAACCGTCCGGAAGAGATCGTCGCCATCACCTTCACGCGCAAGGCCGCGTCCGAAATGCACGCCCGCGTGCTGAGCAAGCTGCGCCGCGGGCTGGACGGGCCGCCCGAGGCCATGCACGAACGCCGCAGCTGGGAGCTGGCCCGTGCCGCGCTGGCGCGCAACGAAGCGCAGGGCTGGCATCTGCTGGATCACCCGGCGCGCCTGGCCATCCGCACCATCGATTCCTTCTGCGCGGGGCTGGTGCGCAGCATGCCGTGGTTGTCGGAACTGGGCGGCATGCCCGAGATCACCGATGACGCCCGCGCAAACTACGAAGCCGCGGCGCGCGCCACGCTTGATCTGGCCGACGAGTACGACGCCGTGCGCGTGCTGCTGCAGCATCTGGACGTGGACGTGCAGGCGGCCAAGGACGCCATTGCCGACATGCTGGGCCAACGTGACCAATGGCTGCCGCTGCTGCGTCACGGTTCCGACCGCGCGGGCATGGAAGCCATGCTTGCCGAGGCCATCGGCGAAGACCTGGACGCGCTGAGCGAAGCGATGCCGTATGGCTGGGCCGAAGCGCTGTCCGGGCCTGCTCGGCTGGCCGCCACCCATCTGCAGGACGGGGAAGACGACAACAAGCTGCTGGCGCTGCTGGACTGGACGGAAGAGCTACCGCCGGACGCCGAGGTGCTGGACCAGTGGCGCGCGGTGGCGCATCTGTTGCTGACCGGCACCGGCAGCCTGCGTAAGACGGTCAACAAGAACCTGGGCTTTCCGGCCAAGTGCGCGCACAAGGAACCCTTTGTGGCGTGGCTGGAAGCGGCCGACGGGCAGGCCGCCTGGGTGCGCCGCCTGAACGCCGTGCGCGACATCCCGGAACCCCGCTTCACTGATGCGCAGTGGGAAGTGCTGGGCGCCCAGTTGATGACCTTGGCGCTGGCCGTGGCGCAGTTGCGCCTGCGCTTCGCGGATACGGGTGAAGTCGACTTCATCGAGATCGCGCAGCGCGCGGCCTCGGCGCTGGGCAGCGCCGATGATCCGGGCGAATTGCTGTTGAAGCTGGATGCGTCGATCCGCCATCTGCTGATCGACGAATTCCAGGACACCAGCCAGACGCAGCTGGACCTGTTGCGCACGTTGACCTCCGGCTGGCAGGCGGGCGATGGACGCAGCCTGTTCCTGGTGGGCGACCCCATGCAGTCCATCTACCGTTTCCGCAAGGCCGAAGTGGGCCTGTTCCTGGAAGTGGCGGATATCGGCGTGGGCGAGTTGCAGCCCGATTTCCTGAACCTGACCGACAACTTCCGTTCGCAGGCGGGTATCGTCGATTGGGTGAACCGGTCGTTCGTGTCGCTGTTGCCCAAGCGCAGCGACGCCGCCGCGGGCGCAATCGCCTACAGCCCGTCCACGGCATTCCACGACGCGCTGCCGGACCCGGCGGTGCGCTTCCATCCCGCCTGGTCGCGCGCCGGCGCGGCGCCCGCCGAAGAGCAGGCCGAAGACATCGCGGTGGGGCTGGTGCGCCAGGCATTGGCCGACCACAAGGGCGCCAAGCATCCAGTCGCGGTGCTGGTGCGCGCCCGCAGCCACCTGGGCAACCTGACCCGCCGTCTGGCGCAGGAGGGCATCCGTTGCCGCGCGGTGGACCTGGTGCCGCTGGCCTTGAGACCGGTGGTGGCGGATCTAGTGCAATTGGTGCGCGCGCTGTCGCATCCCGGCGACCGGCTGGCGTGGCTGTCGGTGCTGCGCGCGCCCTATTGCGGCCTGACGCTGACGTCCTTGCAGCGCCTGTTCGGCGACGACCACATCACCCCGGTGCCGGTGCTGCTTGAGCGCGCCTTGCGCATCGTGCGGCCGACGTTGCCAGCGGCGGTGGATACGGCGCCCCAGGGTTCCCTGTTCGACGCGGCCCCGGCCGCACCCGAATCCCCGTCGGCGCAGGCGCTGCTCAGCGCCGACGAATTCGAGCGCCTGCGCCAGGTGGCGGCCGTCTTGCTGGACAAGCGCAACGACTCCGGCGCCATGCCATTCGCGGCGTGGGTGGAATCGCTGTGGCGCCGCCTGGGCGGCCCTGCGCTGTATGCCGGCCTGTCGGTGGCCAATGACGCGGAAAGCCTTTTCCAGCTGGTCGAACGCCTGGCACCGCACGGCGGCATCGACCCCGCAGCGCTGGACGCAGGCATATCGAGGCTCTTCGCCGCGCCCGATGCGGCGGACGAGGACGACGGCGCAGTCGAGATCATGACCATGCACAAGTCCAAGGGCCTGCAATTCGAAACCGTCATCCTGTACGGCCTGCACCGCGCGCCGCGCGGCGACCAGGCGCCTTTGGTGCGCTTCGAGCAAAGCGGCGGCCGCGTGTTGTTCGGCCCGGTCAAGCCGCGCGCCGAAACCGAGGCCGACCCGGTCTCGCGCTACCTGGGCGCACGCGAGGCGCGCCGCGCCTCGTACGAAATCGATCGGCTGTTGTACGTGGCGGCCACCCGGGCGCGCAAGCGTCTGCATCTGGTGGGCCACGTGTCGCTCGACGAGGCCACGGGGCAGATCAAGACCCCGCCCGCGGCCAGCCTCCTGGGCCGCCTGTGGCCCTGCCTGGAAACACCGGTGCCGCCGTCTTTGCAGGGCGACGCCGAACCCGACGCCGCCGACGGCCCGGAGTGGCAGGGTGAACCTTTGCGGCGGGTGGCAAGCGTCGGCCTGGCGCAATTGGCGCGCCTGTCCGACATCACCATCAGCCCCGGCTTTGGCGCCGCCGCCCGCGGCGCCTGGGGCGACGGCAGCGAACATCCCGCCTGGCAACTGGAAGCCGGCTACGACGCCGCCATCGGCACCCTGGCCCACGCATGGCTCGCCCGCATCGGCCAGGACGGCGTGCACGCATGGCCGGCCGACGCCCTGACCGACCGCCTGCCCGCCATGCGTCGCCAACTGACGCGCGCAGGCATCCCCGCCAGCCAGGCAGACGCCGCCGCCGAAGCCGTGCTGGAAACCCTGCAGGCCACGCTATCGGACGACCGCGGCCTGTGGCTGCTATCCCAATCCGGCGCCCGCCGCGAATGGCCACTGATCGACGCCGCCGGCAAGGTATCCGTCATCGATCTGGCGTTGAGCACCGAAGACGGCTGGCTGATCGTCGACTACAAAACCGGCCGCCCCCACCCCGGCGAATCCCCCGCCGCCTTCGCCACCCGCATGCGCCAGCGCCACGGCGAGCAACTGCTGCGCTACTGCACCCAGGTCACCGCCCTGGACGGCCGCGTAGCCCGAGCCGCCCTGTACTTCCCCAGAGCCAAAGCCTGGATAGACCTGCAGTAGCGATTTTGTCTGCAACCTGCATGATGGGTTGCGCGCGCTCGCCCCCGTCCTCCTAAAGACGACACCCGCGCGCTCCACCCATCCTACGTATCCACGCCCAAGCCGAGGACCGCGTCCAGCCAGAGGATCGCGCCCAGCCAGAGGACCGTGTCCAGCTAGAGGGCGGCGCCCAGCCAGAGGACCGTGCCCAAGCCGGAGGATCGCGCTCAGCCAGAGGACCGCGCCGAAGCCAGAGGACCGCGCTCAAGCGAGAGGTCCGCGCCCAAGGGAGAGGCCCACACCCCAAGACAGCCCCCCGCAAAGCAAAGCGAGCAAAGCGAAGCGAACAAGCAAGCAAGGCAAAGCGAAGCGAGCCAAAAATGGCAAGCGAAGCAAAGCCATCCCTCCCTCCCCCTCGGGGGGAGGGCCGGGGAGGGGGCAACATACCGCCCCTCAGGGGCCCGCCAACCGGAAGGCTGCAAGCAAGCGAAGCGCAGCTCTGCTAGAATTCCGGTTGGCGGGCCCCTCCGCATGGTTCGACGGTGAACCTGGTCAGGTCGGGAACGAAGCAGCCATAGTCGTTTAGGGTCAGTGCCGGAGTAAGGCTCGCCAACCGGATTCTTCAAAGCAACGGGTAGTCATTCAACCCACCGCTCGATTGCTTTCAAGGGGGACGGGGTTATTTTCCAGGGATTCGTTCCACGGGAATAAGCCCGTCCCCTTTGCATTTCAGCCAGCACGCGAAACAGGCTCTACAATCCAGCCATGACTTATCTGGTACTGGCCCGCAAGTGGCGGCCGCGATCGTTCGATACCCTCGTGGGACAGGATCACGTGGTGCGCGCGTTGACTCATGCGCTCGACACCCAACGCCTGCACCATGCCTGGTTGTTCACCGGCACCCGGGGCGTGGGCAAGACCACCCTGTCACGGATCCTGGCCAAATCGCTCAACTGTGAAACCGGCATCACGTCCAAGCCGTGCGGCGTCTGCCGCGCGTGCACGGAAATCGACGCCGGGCGCTTTGTCGACTACCTGGAACTGGACGCGGCCTCGAACCGCGGCGTCGAAGAGATGACGCAGCTGCTTGAGCAGGCGGTGTACTCGCCGGGCGCGGGCCGCTTCAAGGTCTACATGATCGACGAAGTGCACATGCTGACGGGCCACGCCTTCAACGCCATGTTGAAGACGCTGGAAGAGCCGCCCCCGCACGTCAAATTCATCCTGGCCACGACCGATCCGCAGAAGATCCCGGTGACGGTGCTGTCGCGCTGTCTTCAGTTCAACCTGAAGCAGATGCCGGCCGACTCCATCGTCGGGCACTTGCAGGCCGTGCTGGGCCAGGAAGAAGTCGCTTTCGAAGTGCCGGCCTTGCGGTTGATCGGGCAGGCTGCCCAGGGGTCCATGCGCGATGCGCTGTCCCTGACCGATCAGGCCATCGCCTACAGCGCCGGCAACATGACCGAGGACGCCGTGCGCGGCATGCTCGGCACCATCGACCAACGCCACCTGGTGCGCCTGCTGGACGCCCTGTCCGCCGGCGACGCCAAGGGCGTGCTGGCGGTGGCCGACGAACTGGCGACCCGTGGCTTGTCCTACGCCGGTGCGCTGGCCGATCTGGCGGTGCTGCTCTCGCGCGTGGCGATCGAGCAGCGCGTGACCGGCGTGACGCCGGCCGAAGATCCGCTGGCGGCCGATATCGCCCGCCTGGCGCTCGGCTTGCATCCCGACGCCGTGCAGCTGTTCTATTCGGTGGCCGTGCATAGCCGCAGCGAACTGACGCTGGCCCCGGACGAGTACGCGGGCTTCATCATGGCCTGCCTGCGCATGCTGGCGCTCAACGGGGATGCCGGTCCGCAAACCGCGCTGGAAGCGCCCGCCGCGCCCGCCCGCCAGGTGGCGGAGCCGGCCGTCGCGTCCGCTGCGCCGGCAGCGGCCGTCGCCGCTGTGACTGCGCCTGCCGTGGCTGCAGCCCCAGCCCCCGCCGTGGCGCCCGCTTTGGCCCCGGCTGTCGTGCCGCCGGTTGCCCCGGTTGCAGCGTCGGTTGCCGCCCCGGCCGTCGCCGCGGCGCCTGCCGTTGCATCGGAGCCGGTCGCGCCCGCCGCGCCGGTAGAAGCCGCCGCCCCGGCCCCCGCCGCGACGGCTCTCGAAGCTGCCCCTCAAGTCGACTCCCAAGCCGACCCCAAATCCGCCCCCTCTGCCTCGCAAGCCGCGGCAAGCGGCAGCGTGCCGCCCTGGGAAGACTTGCCGGCCGAGGCGTCCGTAGTGCCCGATACCGCCGCTGCCGCCAAGGCAGCCGGTTCCGCGGCGCTGGCGGTCACTCCCGCGGTGGCGGCCGTGCTGGCCAGCGCGCCGCCCGAGTCCGATGACGGCGGTCCGCCTTCCTGGGTTGACGAAGAAATCCCGTTCGAAGCCGAAGGCGGCTTTGTTCCGGATGGCGGCTTCACGTCCGATCCGGACGATGACGACTTTGAAACCCTGGCCAGCGCGCCGTCGGCCGCACCCATTTCGGCTGCCCCGGCCCGGCGCGACGGCCCGGCGTCGGCGCGCAAGCGCGCAGGCGGCTCAGGCCAATCGCGCGCCCGCATGACGGACATGACGTCCGCCGGCTGGCCCGAGCTGGCTGCGCGCCTGCCCGTCACCGGACTGGCGGCGGAACTGGCGCGCCAGAGCGAATGGGCCGGCGTGCAGGGCGATGCAATCGTCCTGCGCGTAGCGGTCAAGACGCTGGCCGAAAGCGAAAGCCGGGTCCGCCTGCAAACCGTCTTGTGCGAACATTTCGGTCAGGGCATCCGGCTGGACGTGGAAGTCGGCGTCACGGGCGACGCCACGGCGCATGCCGTGGCGAAGGCCGAGCGCGCCGCACGCCAGCAGGCCGCGGAAGACGCCGTGGCCGTCGATCCTTTTGTACAAGCGTTGTTGGCCGATTTCGGGGGCCAGGTCGTACCCGGCTCCATCCGCCACGTTGATCCCCCGGCCGCTGCCTGAGGCGGCGGCAATCTCTTATTCCCCTCGTTCAAGGAACATCCATCATGATGAAAGGACAACTGGCCGGCCTGATGCGCCAGGCGCAGCAGATGCAGGAAAACATGAAGAAGGCGCAAGACGCGCTGGCCGAGATCCTGGTCGAAGGCGCCTCCGGCGGCGGCCTGGTCAAGGTCACCATGACCTGCCGCCACGACGTCAAGCGCGTCGTGATCGATCCGTCGCTGTTGGGCGACGACAAGGACATGCTGGAAGACCTGGTCGCTGCCGCGTTCAACGACGCGCTGCGCAAGGCTGAAACCACGTCCCAGGAAAAGATGGCGGGCGTTACCGCCGGCATGCCGCTGCCCCCGGGCATGAAGCTGCCCTTCTGATAGACGCCGCTCAGGGCTGCAATGGATCCCTTACTGCCTGAACCCGAACCGCTGGTGTCGCTGATCGAGGCGCTGCGCCGCCTGCCCGGCGTGGGCGTGCGATCGGCCAGACGCATGGCGTACCACCTGCTGCAGCATGACCCGCAAGGCGCGGACATGCTGGGGCAGGCGCTGGCCGGCGCGGTGCGGGATCTGAAGCATTGCGCGCGGTGCAACAGCTTTTCGGAAGAAGAGGTCTGCGGCACCTGCGCCAATCCCAAGCGCGATCCTTCGCTCTTGTGCATCGTGGAAACCCCGGCCGACCAGAACATGATCGAGTCCAGCCACGGCTACCGCGGCCTGTACTACGTGCTGATGGGCCGGGTGGCGCCGCTTGAGGGCATCGGCCCGCGCGAACTCGACTTCGACCGGGTCATCAAGCGGGCAACCGACGGCATGGTGCAGGAAGTGATCCTGGCCACCAACTTCACCGCCGAAGGCGAAACCACCGCCCACTTCCTGGGCGAAGCGCTGGGCGAACGCGGCCTGCGCGTGACGCGTCTGGCGCGCGGCGTGCCGGCCGGCAGTGAACTGGAATACGTGGATGCCGGCACGATCGCCTGGGCCTTGATGGAGCGGAAAACCACCTGAGGCTCGCCGCATCACAATAGCCCGCCGGCAACGTATCGGCGCGGCAGAAAACGTGAGGAAGACAAACCATGTCAGCGCTGACCGGACTCAAGGTCCTGGAACTCGGCACGCTCATCGCCGGCCCCTTTGCCGCGCGCATCTTCGGCGAATTCGGCGCCGATGTCATCAAGGTGGAAACGCCGCATGGGCCTGACGGCACGGGCGGCGGAGACCCCATCCGCAGCTGGCGCCATCTGCACGAGGGCAATTCGCTCTGGTGGACGGTGCAGGCCCGCAACAAGCAATCCATTGCCCTGAATCTGAAAGACCCGCGTGCCCAGGAGATCGCCCGCAAGCTGGCGTTGGACGCCGATGTCGTGGTCGAAAACTACCGGCCGGGCGTGCTGGAGAAATGGGGTTTGGGCTTTGAGCAGCTGCGCGCCATCAATCCCGCCTTGATCATGGTGCGGCTGTCGGGCTACGGCCAGACCGGCCCCATGAAAGACCAGCCGGGCTTCGGCGCCATCGGCGAATCGATGGGCGGTCTGCGCTACGTGTCGGGCCATCCCGACCGGCCGCCGCTGCGTGTCGGCATTTCCATCGGCGACTCGATTGCCGCGCTGCATGGCGTGATCGGCGCCATGATGGCGCTGCGCCACCGCGACGCCACCGGCGGCCGCTGGAACGGCAAGACGGGCGAGGCCTGCCAGGCCGGGCAGGGCCAGATGGTGGACGTGGCCCTGTACGAGGCCGTCTTCAACATGATGGAAAGCCTGGTCCCCGAATACGACGTGGCTGGCGTGGTGCGTGAACGCACCGGCGGCGCGCTGCCGGGCATCGTGCCGTCCAATACTTACACCACTCGCGACGGCCAGAACGTCGTCATCGCGGGCAACGGCGACGCCATCTTCCATCGCTTGATGCGCGCCATCGGCCGGGACGACCTGGCCGAAGACCCTGAACTGGTGCGCAACGACGGGCGCGCGCGCCGCGTCGAAGAGATCGATGGCGCCATCCAGCAGTGGTGCGGCGGCCGCGGCATCGACGAGGCGCTGGGCGTACTGAAAGGCGCGGACGTGCCCGTCGGCAAGATCTACAGCGTGGCCGACATGTTCAGCGATCCGCAATTCCTGGCGCGCCAGATGATCGAACAGCACCACTTCGCTGACGGCAGTCCCGTCAAGCTGCCGGCGGTGGTTCCCAAGCTGTCGGAGACCCCCGGCCAGACGCGCTGGGTGGGCCCGGCATTAGGGGAACATACCGAGGAAGTCCTGAAATCGCTGGGGTATGATTCAGCGGCTATTGATGAGCTGGCGAAGACCGGCGCTATCGGTAAACCCGACAATTAGGAGACAACCACATGTCAGTTACCCGCCGTGACTTGCTCAAGATGGCCGGCGCTGCCGGCGTCATGGGCATGGCGCCCGCCATCGTGCGCGCACAGAAGCTTGAAAAGACCAAGGTCCAGATCGCCGTCGGCGGCAAGCCCCTGATCTACTACCTCCCCTTGTCCATCGCAGAAGCCCGCGGCTACTTCAAGGACGAAGGCCTGGACGTCAGCATCGCCGACTTCGCCGGCGGCTCCAAGGCGTTGCAGGCCGTGGTGGGTGGCAGCGCCGACGTGGTGTCGGGCGCGTTCGAGCACACGCTGTCGATGCAGTCCAAGGGCCAGGCCTACCGCGCCTTCGTGCTGCAGGGCCGCGCGCCGATGATCGGCGTGGGCGTGTCGAAGAAGAACCTGCCCAACTACAAGGGCCCGGCCGACTTGAAGGGCAAGAAGATCGGCGTGACCGCGCCTGGGTCGTCCACCAACATGGTGGTCAGCTTCTTCCTGGCCAAGCACGGCCTGAAGGCGTCCGACGTCTCCATCATCGGCGTGGGCGCTGGCGCCGGTGCCGTGACGGCCTTGCGCAGCGGCCAGATTGACGCCATCTCCAACACCGACCCCGTCGTGTCGATGCTGGAAATGCCGGGCGACATCCAGATCATCGTCGATACGCGCACCCTGAAAGACACCCAGGACATCTTCGGCGGCAACATGCCGGCCGGTTGCCTGTACGCGCCGCAGGCGTTCATCGACGCCAATCCGAACACCACCCAGGCACTGACCAATGCACTGGTCCGCGCAGACAAGTGGATCCAGAAGGCAGGCCCCGACGAGATCGCCAAGATCGTGCCGGAAACCTATCTGCTGGGCGATCCGGCCGTCTACAAGGCCGCCATCGCCAAGAGCCTGGAAGGCCTGTCGCCTGACGGTATGATCCCCGAAGACGGCGCCGCAACCGCGTTGAAGGCCCTGGCTGCCTATCAGGCGGACTTCGACGGCGCGAAGATCGATCCTTCCAAGGTCTGGACCAACGATTTCGCGCGCCGCGCCAACGAGAAGTATGCCAATGGCTGAAGCCGCGCTGTCGCTGGAAAATATCAGTTGCACCTTTGTGTCGCGTGATGACCGGTCACAGCGCTACACGGCCGTCAGCGACACGACCCTGGCCATTGCGCCAGGGGAGTTCGTGTCGGTGGTGGGGCCGACCGGTTGCGGAAAATCCACCTTGCTCAACGTCGGCGCCGGCTTGCTGGCGCCGTCGTCGGGGCAGGTGTTGGTCTTCGGCCAACCGTTGACGGGCATCAACGCGCGGGCGGGCTACATGTTCCAGGGCGAGGCGCTTTTGCCCTGGCGCAGCGCGCTGGACAACGTGGTGGCCGGGCTGGATTTCGCCGGCGTGCCGCGTCCCGAAGCGCTGGAGCGCGGCCGGGAGTGGATGCGCCGTGTGGGCCTGGGCGGCTTTGAAAGCCGGTATCCGCACCAGATGTCGGGCGGCATGCGCAAGCGCGCCATGCTGGCCCAGACGCTGATCCGCGATCCTGACATCATTCTGATGGACGAACCGTTTTCCGCGCTGGACATCCAGACGCGCCAGTTGATGGAAAACGAAGTGCTGGAGCTGTGGATGGCCAAGCGCAAGGCCGTGCTGTTCATCACGCACGACCTGGACGAAGCCATCGCGATGAGCGACCGCGTGATCGTGCTGTCGGCAGGGCCGGGCACGCATCCGATCGGCGAATTCGTGATCGACCTGCCGCGTCCGCGCGACGTGGCTGAGGTGCGCGCCCATCCGCGTTTCGTCGAGCTGCATACGGCCATCTGGGCGGTGCTGCGCGAAGAAGTCCTCAAGGGCTATGCCCAACAGAAGCGAGCCTGAGGTATGTCGAAGTCATTCAAATCCGGTTCCGCCAGCCTGCGCTTCTGGCAACTGCTGCTGCTGGTCGTCATTCTGGGCGTCTGGCATTTCGCATCGCGCGATTCGAAGGTGGCGTTCTTCTTCGGCGAGCCGCTGAAGGTCTGGGGCCGCATCTGGGCCTGGTTCGTCACCAACGCGGATATCTACACGCACCTTTGGGTGACCCTGACCGAAACCGTGCTGGCGTTCTTCATTGGCACCATCGCCGGCCTGGGTTTCGGCCTGTGGCTTGGGTTGTCGCCGCGCGCAAGCGCCATCCTCGATCCCTACATCAAGGCCGCCAACTCGATGCCGCGCGTCATTCTGGCGCCCATCTTCGGGATGTGGTTCGGGCTGGGGATCTGGTCCAAGGTGGCGCTGGCCGTCACGCTGGTGTTCTTCATCGTGTTCTTCAACGTCTACCAGGGCGTGCGCGAAGTCAGCCCCACCTTGCTGGACAACGCCCGCATGCTGGGCGCGCGCAAACGCCAATTGCTGCGCCACGTCTATCTGCCGTCCGCCACCAGCTGGGTGTTCTCCAGCCTGCATACGTCCGTGGGCCTGGCCTTCGTGGGCGCCGTGGTCGGGGAATACCTGGGCTCGGCAAGCGGCGTGGGCTACCTGATCCTGCAAGCGGAAGGCACGTTCGACGTGAATACGGTGTTCGCGGGCATCGTCGTGCTGACGGCGTTCGCGCTGGTGCTGGACTACATCGTCGGCATTGGTGAAAAGCGCCTGATGAAGTGGCAGCCCAAATCGGGCGAAACCGAAAAGTTGTAGCCCGGCTGTCCGGCGGCGGCGTATCAGCCGCCGCGCGGGCGGTCCTGGCGGCTCAGGCTCGCAGCGCCTGCCGGCTGTGCAGCCAGGCTGTCAGGCTGTCAAAGGCGTCACGGGCGCCTTGCAGGGCATGGGCCTCGCTTCCCTGGGCCCCGGCCTCACTGTCCAGATACTGCAGAAACGCTTTCCACATCGGCCCCACCTGTTCGCCGTAGCCACGCAGATAGCGCAGCGGCAGGGCAGGAGTGACGTCGGCCAGGTGCTTGGCCAGGAAGCGTCCGCCCAATTGCGACCCCTCCACCACGTAGGCCACGCCCAAGGCGTAAGCGTTCGCCGCATCCACGCGCGGCGCATCCGCGCATTGCGGCACAGGCTCGGCATCCCCGGCATCGGCCAGATCGGCGCGGATCCAGTCGCTCTTGCCCGCACGTGTGCCGGCTTGCAGGCTGTCCGGCCAGTCCAATTGCCAGAGCCGCTGCTCCAGCGGTTCCAGCCAGCCCAGCAAGGCGCGCAGGTAATTCAGATAATCGGCGCGGTCCACGTCGCCGCTGGTCAGGGCCAGGCCCTGGTCCAGCGTTTCGTGCCTGTCACGCGTGCCTTCTCGAAGCACCTGATGAACGGGGGAAATCATGTCGGCCACTCACTTGTCGAGGGTGGGGGCAGGCAGGTGCAGCGTCCAATGATGCGTTTGACGCTCCAGGCGCCAGCCTGATGCGGCCGCAAGAAGGTCGACTTCCTGCGGATCGAAAGCGGTGGGCTGGACTTCGCTGAAGTCCGCAGCCGCGGAGAAACGGGCGTGCCAGGCATCCGCCTGTGAAAAATCCAGCGTCAGCGACGCGCCGGCGGGCAGCGCCGGCAGCAGGCACAGCAACCACGCCAGCAGCAGGTAGCGCGACGCGAATTGCGGCAACTGCACCGCGGCGATGTCTTCGGACCAGGTGACGCTGCGCCCGGACAGCAGCAGGTGCGAGAACATGAGCTTACGGCATTCACGCAGCAAGGCCTCGGCCGATGTGGACGCGTCTTGGTCGACCAGCCACTGATCCAGGTCGCGCACGATGGCGACGCTGTCTTCGAGCATGCCCGTCAGATCGCCGGCCAGCCTGTGGCAACGTTGCTGCAGGGCGTCGGGGCTGGCGCCTTCAGGGCTCTGGCGCAACATGGCGGCCGCCAGCGTGGCGTTCGACAGCGGGCCGACCACCTCGTGGCGAAGCACGGGAAAGACCTGGGCCAGCACCTTCAGGCGCACGCCGTGCGCGGCCAGGGTTTGCAGGAGCGTTGGGGTCGGCATCGGGGTTGCCACGCTAATGCGCCTGGCGCAGGATGGCCAGTAGCGCGTCGGGGTCGGCGGGCTTTTCGATCCAGCCGTTGA
Source organism: Achromobacter marplatensis (assembly GCF_002209535.1). Classification (GTDB taxonomy): domain Bacteria; phylum Pseudomonadota; class Gammaproteobacteria; order Burkholderiales; family Burkholderiaceae_B; genus Achromobacter; species Achromobacter marplatensis. Next base: position 46,468 of record NZ_NJIG01000012.1, read on the forward strand.
ACATGCTGTCGGTGTCGTCGCGCCGTTCCTGGCGGGCCAGTCCGCTCAGCGCATAGATGAGGGGAGGGCTGCCGCGTGCGCGCAGCTTGGCGGCCAGCTCGTAGCCGTCCATGTCGGGCAGCAGGATGTCCACCAGCACGGCCTCGGGGGCAAAGCTGTCGGCCAGTTCCAGGGCGGCTTCGCCGGTAGCGGCGCACCGCGTTTCCACGCCCGAAAGCGCCAGGAACTCGGCAAGCAGCTCCGAGCCCATTTCATTATCGTCAACCAGCAGGACGCGAATCGCGCGCACGTCGTTCAAAACGGTACCTCCAGAAATCAAAGGGCGGGCGCATCGCGCAGGTCGCGCGGCAGCGTCACCGTGAAAATGACCAGGCCGTCGCGGCATTCGACCGCGATCTCGCCATCATGGTCGCGCACGACCTGATCGGCGATGTACAGGCCCAGTCCCAGGCCATTGCGGTTACGCGAATGGCCCATCGACTCGGGTTTGAAAGGCGAAAACAGGTGCGTCAGCACCTCTTCCGCGATCGGCGCGCCGTGGTTCACGACACGCAGTTCGATATTGTCGCCTACCTGCCGTGCCAGCACATGGATGGGCTGGCGCGGGGCGCCGTGCTGGCGCGCATTGCTCATCAGGTTGGTCACGACCTGGGCGATGCGATCGGTATCGGCCATCAGTTCCAGGCCGGATGCCACCTCGGGCTCGATGCGCAGCCCAGGATACGCCTGGCGCTTTTCATCGATCAGGCCGTTGACCAGATCGCTCAGCTTGCACAGCCGCTTTTCGATGCCCAGCCCCATGCCGCCCTGCAGGCGGGACAGGTCCAGTACCTGCGAGATCAGCCGTTGCATCCGGCCGCTGGAATACCGGATGCGTTCGCCCATGCGGGCCCCGGAATCCGTCTTGGACAACAGCGTGGCGGCCATGGAGATGGACTGCAGCGGGTCACGGAGGTCGTGGCCCAGCATGGCCAGCAGCGCGGTGCGCGCGCGGTCCACGTCAGCGGCGCGGCTGGTCGCGATGTGGGACAGTTCGTCGCGCAGGTTGTCGGCGGCCTCCCGTTCGGCGGGCAGCCAGGTCGTGCAGGTGTTGCGCACGACTTCGCGCCAGGCATCGAACGAGCCGCGGGGAGTCAGGCGCGGCCCCAGATTGCCGACGGTGTACTGCTTTTCCGGCTTTCCGCCCCACACCAGCGTTTCGATCTGTTCTTTGCGCAGCCAGATCAGCCAGCCGTTGTTCATGGGGTCGAACTTGCAGGCCAGCAGCCCGGCGTAGGGCACCAGGTCGGTCTGCAGGTCAGGATAGTCGCGGGCGATGTTGTCCGTATGCACCAGGCGCTGGCCGCTCTGGTCCAGCGCGCACAGGATGCCGGCCAGTTCGCCGCGCGGCGCGATGCCGCCGAACACGGTAACGCTGTTGCCCCACAGGCAGAGCGCGGCGTCGTTCGGGATCAGCGAGGCGGGCGTCGTAGGGCCGGCGGACAGAGCCAGGTGCAGGTTTTCTGATGCGGATACCCGTTCGGCCAGTTCGCTGACCAACGCTGCATTGCGGCGCATTTCACCGGCGCGTTCGCTGCCTTCGAAATTGGCCAGCGCGGCCGACAGTACCTGAGCCAGCGCTTCGCAGGCCTGGCGGGCCGGGTAGGGGATCGGGCGCGGCGAATGATGGTGGCAGGCAATCATGCCCCACAGCCGGCCGCCGATGACGATCGACAGGCTCATCGACGCTTGCACGCCCATGTTCGCCATGTATTCCAGATGGATCGGCGACACGCTGCGCAACGCGGAAAAGCTCATGTCCAGCGGCTGCGGGTCGGTGCCGGGCGCACCCAGCACGCGGATCGGCGTATAGCGCGCGTCGGCGATCTGGCGCAGGGTGTTGACGGTGTACAGGCGGCGCGCCTGCGCCGGGATGTCGCCGGCCGGATAGCGGCGGCCCACCCAGTCTTCCAGCGATTCGTGGCGTTGCTCGGCCACGATCTCGCCGCTGTCGTCGGGGTGGAAGCGGTACGCCATGACGCGGTCAAAACCCGTGGCGCGGCGCACTTCGCGCACGGCGCTTTCCAGCAGGCCCTGGATGTCGCGCTGGTGGCGCACCCGTTCGATGCTGCGGTAGATGCGCGCCGGGTCGGCGATACCCGTCTCCTCGACCCGCAATTCCAGTTCGATGATCGTCAGGCCGTCGACGTTGCGGTGGCCGATCACGTCGTACGTGGCGTGATTCAGCACAATGGTCAGCGGGTCGAAGATGGGGTCGGGATTGCCCAGCCAGACGGGCAGGTAATGGGCCAGCGCAGGAGGCAGCGCGCCGGGGGCGCACGGTTGGCCCAGTGTCAGCGGCGCACCCAGCACGTCCGGCGCGTTTTCACTGGCGAAGCGCAAGTTGCCGTCTGCGTCGAATGCAATCAGCGCGCCCAGCGGCTGGATGGCGCCCGGTACATGTATCGGTTCGCTATCGCAGTTCGCGAGCGTGACGGGCGGGACGGATTGGGTGGGCGCATTCATTCTGGGTATATACCGGGGACGCGCAATGTGCTGTCATTATGTCAAATATATTGTATGAATGTGTGCATTTGCGGCCCGTCACCTATATGGAGTTCCCATGGCCCGTCTTCCCTACGCCGATTTGACTCATCCCGAAGCACGGCCCCTGGTCGATCGCATCGTTGCCGAGCGCGGCAGCGTCCTGCACCTGTACCAGATGCTGCTGCATAGCCCGGCGGTAGCAGGCGGCTGGTTGAACTACCTCACCTCGATCCGCCAGCTGAGCACGCTGCCTGGCGACCTGCGCGAATTGGTGATCATGCGCGTGGCGGCGATCAACGGCGCACCGTACGAGGCTGACCAGCATGCGCCGATCGCGCTGAAAGAGGGCGTTTCGCAAGCGCAGCTGGATGCGCTGGGCGCTTGGGAAGACTCGGACCTGTTCAGTGAACGCGAAAAGGCCGTGCTGGCCTACACCGATGCGATGACCCGCCAGGTGCAGGTGCCGGAACCGGTGTTCCACGCGGCGCGGGCGGCGATGGGGTCGGAAAAGCTCATCGTCGAACTGACCGCGACGGTCGCGGCATACAACATGGTGTCGCGCTTTCTGGAAGCGCTGCAGGTGCATTCGCACGACCACCGCTAGGGCGGCGGGAAAAGGGGGCGCGTGCCAGCGAAGGCCCGCGGCCCCGGAATCGCCTTAGCTGCGTTGTGCCTCGATCAGCGCGTCCAGCTTGATCGCGTCCGCCACGAACAGGCGGATGCCTTCCGACAGTTTCTCTGTAGCCATGGCGTCGTCGTTGAGCAGGGTGCGGAACGTGATTTCGTCTGACCCGATGCGCGCGATGGGTTCGCCCGTGTCGTCGGCGCGCAATTGCGCGGGCACGTCGCCCGGCGTGCTGGCCAACTGGTTCAGCAGGTCGGGGCTGATCGTCAGCAGGTCGCAGCCCGACAGCGCCACGATTTGTCCCGCATTGCGGAAGCTGGCGCCCATGATCTCGGTGGGGATGCCGTGCTGCTTGTAATAACGGTAGATGCGCGTCACGGACAGCACGCCGGGGTCCCGCGCGCCGGCGTTGTCGGCTTCCACCCAGGACGCGCCGGCATTTTTCTTGTACCAATCGTAGATGCGGCCGACAAAGGGCGAGATCAGCTGCACGTTCGCGTCGGCGCAGGCCACGGCCTGGGGTAGGGAAAACAGCAACGTCAGGTTGCAGCGCACGCCTTCGGCCTGCAAGGCGCGGGCGGCCTGGATGCCTTCCCAGGTGGACGCGATCTTGATCAGCACCCGTTCGCGCGGGACGCCGGCGGCTTCATACAGCGCGATCAGCCCGCGGGCGCGTTCGATGGTGGCGCGGGTGTCGAACGACAGGCGGGCATCCACCTCGGTCGACACGCGGCCCGGCACGATGTTCAGGATGGCGCGGCCGAAGGCGACCAGCAGGCGGTCCACGAGCTCGGGCGTCGAGGCGCCGCCATGGTCGCGCGCCGTCTTTTCCAGCAGCGGGCGGTAGGCGTCCTGCTGGACGGCTTTAAGAATAAGGGACGGGTTGGTAGTGGCGTCTGTGGGACGCAACGCCTTCATCGCTTCGAAATCCCCGGTGTCGGCGACAACGGTGGTGTGATTGCGCAGGGCGTCAAGTTGGCTGGACATGGACAGATACGGCTCACAACGGCAAGGGTTGAAGGTGTCCCTAGCGTATCACTGCCGCTTGCGACGTGCTGTCAGCCAAAGGCCTGCCCTGGGCTCAACCCTAAGCGCGATGGCGCGACACCGCAGGCCGAAAGGGGGAAATCACCGATTCCGGCCTTATTTGGCGCGGTTCTCCGGGAAAAACGCCGGGTCAAGGTATAATCCGAAGGTTTGATTATCGATTCTAAAACCGGGGTTTACTGTGCTGCCGCAACTTTTTCCCGAGGGGATCAACCGCTTCCCTCCTGCAATTCTGGCTCTGGCGGACGGTACCATTTTTCGAGGCGTGTCGATCGGTGCGCACGGGGCTACCGTTGCCGAAGTGGTGTTCAACACCGCGATGACCGGGTACCAGGAAATTCTCACCGATCCCAGCTATAGCGGTCAGATCGTCACGCTGACCTATCCGCACATTGGCAACACCGGCGTCAACGCCGAAGACGTGGAAGCCAATCGCGTCTATGCCGCCGGATTGGTGGTCCGCGACTGTCCCGCCCGCGTGTCGAACTTCCGTTCCACGCAATCCCTGCCCGACTATCTGGCCGCGCAGGGCATCGTCGCCATTTCCGGCATCGACACCCGCAAGCTCACGCGCATCCTGCGTGAAAAAGGCGCCCAGGGCGCCTGCATATTCGTCGGCACCGACGCTGAGCGCGCCGTTGAACTGGCTCGCGGCTTTGGCGGCATGGCCGGCCAGGACCTGGCCCGCGAAGTGTCGGTCAAGACCAGCAGCGAATGGACTGAAGGCACCTGGCAGCTGGGCAAGGGTTTCGCGAAGCCCGACCAATCCAAGTTCCACGTCGTGGCCTATGACTTCGGCATCAAGACCAACATCCTGCGCCTGCTGGCCGACCGTGGCTGCCGCCTGACCTTGGTGCCGGCGCAAACCAGCGCCGAAGAAGTCCTGAAGCTCAATCCTGATGGCGTGTTCCTGTCCAACGGCCCCGGCGACCCCGAGCCCTGCGACTACGCGATCACCGCCACGCGCACGTTCCTGGACAAGAAACTGCCGGTGTTCGGTATCTGCCTGGGCCACCAGATCATGGGCCTGGCCGTGGGCGGCAAGACGCTCAAGATGAAGACGGGCCACCACGGCGCGAACCACCCCGTGCAGGACCTCCAGTCCAAGCGCGTGTTCATCACGAGCCAGAACCACGGCTTCGCGGTCGACGCCGCCAGCCTGCCGGCCAATGCGCGCGTCACGCACGTGTCGCTGTTCGACGGCACCCTGCAGGGCTTCGAGCTCACCGATCGCCCGGCCTTCTGCTTCCAGGGTCACCCCGAAGCCAGCCCGGGTCCGCACGACATCCTTGAACTGTTCGACAAGTTCATCGCCCTGATGTCCGGCCAAAAGTAAAGATTGCATCATGCCCAAGCGTACAGACCTAAAAAGCATACTCATCATCGGCGCCGGCCCCATCATCATCGGGCAGGCCTGCGAATTCGACTATTCCGGCGCACAGGCTTGCAAGGCGCTCAAGGCCGAGGGTTACCGCACCATCCTGGTGAACAGCAACCCCGCCACGATCATGACGGACCCGGAAACGGCCGACGTCACCTACATCGAGCCCATCACCTGGCAAGCCGTTGAAAAGATCATCGAGCGTGAAAAGCCCGATGCGCTGCTGCCGACCATGGGCGGCCAGACCGCGCTGAACTGCGCGCTGGACCTGGCCCACCACGGCGTGCTGAAAAAGCACAACGTGGAACTGATCGGCGCCAACGAGCACGCCATCGAAAAGGCCGAAGACCGCCAGAAGTTCAAGCAGGCCATGACCGACATCGGCCTGGAATCGGCCAAGTCGGGCGTGGCCCACAGCATGGACGAAGCCTGGGAAGTGCAGCGCCGCATCGCGGCTGAAGTCGGCACCTCGGGTTTCCCGGCCGTGATCCGCCCCAGCTTCACGATGGGTGGCTCGGGCGGCGGCATCGCCTACAACGCCGAAGAATTCGAAACCATCTGCCGCCGCGGCCTGGAAGCTTCGCCGACCAGCGAACTGCTGATCGAAGAGTCGCTGTTGGGCTGGAAGGAATTCGAGATGGAAGTGGTCCGCGACAAGGCGGACAACTGCATCATCGTCTGCTCGATCGAAAACCTGGACCCGATGGGCGTGCACACCGGTGACTCGATCACCGTGGCGCCGGCCCAGACGCTGACCGATAAGGAATACCAGATCATGCGTAATGCATCGATCGCGGTGTTGCGCGAGATCGGCGTGGATACGGGCGGTTCGAACGTGCAGTTCGCGGTCAACCCGCGCGACGGCCGCATGATCGTCATCGAGATGAACCCGCGCGTGTCGCGTTCGTCGGCGCTGGCTTCCAAGGCCACCGGCTTCCCCATCGCCAAGGTCGCCGCGCGCCTGGCCGTGGGCTACACGCTGGACGAGCTCAAGAACGAAATCACTGGCGGCGCAACGCCCGCCTCGTTCGAACCGTCGATCGACTACGTCGTCACCAAGGTGCCGCGTTTCGCGTTCGAGAAATTCCCCACCGCCGACGCGCGCCTGACCACCCAGATGAAGTCCGTGGGCGAAGTCATGGCCATCGGCCGTACCTTCCAGGAATCGTTCCAGAAGGCGCTGCGTGGCCTGGAAGTCGGCGTCGACGGCCTGAACCAGAAGACGACCGACCGCGAAAAGCTGCAAGTCGAGCTGGGCGAGCCCGGTCCGGAACGTATCTGGTACGTGGGCGATGCCTTCGCGCAAGGCTTCACGCTGGACGAAGTGCACAACATCACGCACATCGACCCGTGGTTCCTGTCGCAGATCAAGGAAATCGTCGACATCGAACTGGCGCTGGAACAAAAGACGCTGGCCGATCTGGACTACGCCACCCTGTGGGAACTGAAGCGCCGCGGTTTCTCCGACCGCCGCCTGGCTTTCCTGCTGGACTCGGCTGAATCCGAAGTGCGCAAGCTGCGTCACCAGCTGAACGTGCGCCCGGTCTACAAGCGCGTCGACACCTGCGCCGCCGAATTCGCCACCCGCACCGCCTACATGTACTCCACGTACGAGGAAGAGTGCGAATCCGCGCCCACCGATCGCAAGAAGATCGTGGTGCTGGGCGGCGGCCCGAACCGGATCGGCCAGGGCATCGAATTCGACTATTGCTGCGTGCATGCCGCGCTGGCGCTGCGCGAAGACGGGTACGAGACCATCATGGTCAACTGCAACCCGGAAACCGTGTCCACCGATTACGACACCTCCGACCGTCTGTACTTCGAGCCGCTGACGCTCGAAGACGTGCTGGAAATCGTCCACAAGGAAAACCCGGTCGGCATGATCGTCCAGTACGGCGGCCAGACCCCGTTGAAGCTGGCGCGCGCCCTGGAAGCCAACGGCGTGCCGATCATCGGCACCAGCCCGGAATCCATCGACGTTGCCGAAGACCGCGAGCGTTTCCAGAAGCTGTTGAACAAGCTTGGCCTGCGCCAGCCGCCCAACCGCACCGCGCGCACCGAAGGCGAGGCCCTGGCCCACGCCACCGAAATCGGCTATCCCCTGGTCGTTCGCCCCAGCTACGTGCTGGGCGGCCGCGCCATGGAAATCGTGCACGAGCAGCAAGACCTCGAGCGCTACATGCGCGAGGCCGTGAAGGTCAGTAATGACTCGCCCGTGCTGCTGGATCGCTTCCTGAACAACGCCACCGAAGTGGACGTGGACTGCCTGGCCGACGGCGAAACCGTCTTCATCGGCGGCGTCATGGAACACATCGAACAGGCCGGCGTGCACTCGGGCGACTCGGCTTGCAGCCTGCCCCCGTACTCGCTGTCGGCGGAAGTCATCGCCGAGATCAAGCGCCAGACCACGATGATGGCCAAGGCCTTGAACGTCAGCGGCCTGATGAACGTGCAGTTCGCGATCCAGGGCGGCGACGTCTACGTGCTGGAAGTGAACCCGCGCGCATCGCGCACGGTGCCGTACGTGTCCAAGGCCACCGGCCTGCAACTGGCCAAGATCGCCGCGCGCGCCATGGCCGGCCAGACGCTGGCGGCGCAAGGCATCACGAAGGAAGTCGTGCCGCCTTACTTCTCGGTCAAGGAAGCCGTGTTCCCGTTCGTGAAGTTCCCGGGCGTGGACACCATCCTGGGCCCGGAAATGAAGTCGACCGGCGAAGTGATGGGCGTGGGCATGAGCTTCGGCGAAGCCTTCGTGAAGTCGCAGCTGGCTGCTGGCGTGCGCCTGCCGGATTCCGGCACGGTGTTCATCAGCGTGAAGAACCAGGACAAGCCCCGCGCCGTGGAAGTGGCGCGCGGCCTGCACGCACTGGGCTTCAAGCTGGTCGCCACGCGCGGCACGGCCGCCGAGATCGAAGCGGCCGGCATTCCGGTGCAAGTGGTCAACAAGGTCACCGAAGGCCGTCCGCACATCGTCGACATGGTGAAGAACGGCGAAATCGCGCTGGTCATCAACACGGTCGAAGAGCGTCGCAACGCCATTGTTGATTCGCGCACCATCCGTACCCAGTCGCTGGCGGCTCGCGTCACCTTCTTCACCACCATCGCCGGCGCCCGCGCCGCGGTCGAGGGCATGCAGTATCTGCGCCAGGGCCTGGGCCTGCAGGTGTATCCGTTGCAGGATCTGCACGCATCTCTGTTGAAGAACTAAAGCGAAAAGCGGGCGCGCGGCTTGAAGCCAGCCGCGCACGCTTGATGTAGGATGCCGGGGCGGCCCTTGTTAAAGAGGGTCGCCCCTTTTTCATCTCTGCTTACGACGATCCATGAACCGAGTCTTCATTACCGGCGCCAGCAGTGGCCTGGGCCGCGCCTTGGCGCAGCAGTACGCCGCAGCGGGCGCCACGCTGGGCTTGCTGGGCCGGCGCGAAGACGCGCTGCGCGAATTGGCCGACAGCCTGCCGGGCGAACATCGCTGCTACGCGGTGGACGTGCGCGACCGCGCCGCGTTGCACGCGGCGGCGGCGGATTTCATCGCGTTCTGCCAGGGCAGGGTGGACGTGGTCATCGCCAGCGCCGGCATCAGCGCGGGCACGCTGACCGAGCACGGCGAAGACTATGACGTGTTCAAAGCCATCGTCGACACCAATCTGCTGGCTACGGTTGCGACCTTCGAGCCGTTCGTGGGCGCCATGCGGGTGGCGGGTGCCGGCCGGCTGGTGGGCATCGCCAGTGTGGCCGGCGTGCGCGGCCTGCCGGGCGCGGGCGCGTACAGCGCGTCCAAGTCCGCGGTGGTGACCTACTGCGAAAGCCTGCGGCTGGAGTTGGCGGCGGACGGCATCCGGGTCGTGACGATCGCCCCCGGCTACATCAAGACCGCCATGACGGCGAAGAACCCGTATTCGATGCCCTTCCTGATGGAAGCGGACGCCTTTGCGCAACGCGCGCATGCGGCGATCGAGCGTGGCACATCGTATAAGGTGATTCCGTGGCAGATGGGCGTGGTGGCCAAGCTGATGCGCCTGCTGCCCAACGCAGTGTATGACAAGCTGGCGCGCAACGCGCCGCGCAAGCCGCGTAAGGCGGGATAAGCCCCGCTTTACGCTTCGGGCGCTTGCCGGTTACGGCACTACGTCGTCGCCGACTTCATCGGCCACGTGTCCCACATCGCCCCAGTCCAGCACTTCCCATTTGCGGCCCTGCACGCCGACGCGATTGATGCTGACGTTAAGCAACGCGGCATCTCGCGGCGCATTCAGCGGCACGCCCGACGCATGGCGCCAGATGATGTCCAGCACGCCGCCGTGCGTGAACAGCAGGATGCGTTCGCCGTCGTGGCGGCTGGCGATGTCGTCCACGGTGGAGATCACGCGCGACTGGAACTGGCCCAGCGTTTCGCCGCCATCCAGCGGGCGCAACGGGTCACGGCTTTTCCAGGCGGCCGCGGCCTCGGGGGCCTGCACGTCGATACGGTCGTGGTCCAGGCCTTCCAGCACGCCGAAGCCGCGCTCGCGGATGCCGGGCTCCACGCGCACGCGCAGGCCCAGTTGTTCGGACACGGGCACGGCGGTCGCGTGGGCGCGTTGCAGGTCGCTGCTGTAGATGGCGTGAATCGGCGTGTGGCGGGCCTCTTCGCGCAGGCGCGCGGCCAGCAGGCTGGCCTGGTTGACGCCGAATTCGTTCAGGGGGATGTCTTGCCAGCCTTGCAGGCGGCGCTGGCGGTTCCAGTCGGTTTCGCCATGGCGGATGAACCAGATTTCAGTCATTGGGATCGTGATGCGGGAGTAAGGCTTAAAGCTGGGCCGGCGTGATCGCCGCGCGCGGCTTCCAGATGGTTTGAATGATCGAGCTTAACGCGACCAGCGCGGGCTCGCTAGCGCGCTCGTAGGGCAGGATGAAGCCTAGCATGGCGTCCACGCGGGCCTGGCCCCATACGATGAAATCGTTGGACGCGGCGCCGGCCAGGGCGGTTTCCTCGCGCAGCAGCGCGCAGCCCGCGCCGGCGCGCACCAGCGCATCCAGGTTGGCCTGGTCGTCATGCTGCATGATGATGCGCGGCGACAGGCCGTGGCGTTCGAACATGTCGCGCAGCAACAGATGGGTGTGGCAGCCGGACGGTCCGTCCAGCCAGGGCAGTTGCGCCACTTCCCGCCAGCCGCCGCGCTTGAGCACCGCGGCATGTTCCTTCGGCATGGCGATGCGGTAACGCACGCTGCGCAACGGCAGCCACAGCACACCCCGCGGCGGGTTGGCGGCAATCGTCAGCGCGGCGGGAAGGCGGCCCGTGCTGACCTGTTCGGCCAGCGTGGCGGCAGGTAGCGTCTGGGTCTTCAGTTCCACCAGCGGCAGCCGCTGGTTCACGGCGGAGGCCAATTCGCCCAGGCGCAGGAAATCCGGCATTTCACTGGGCACGCCCAGTTCCACCACCCCGTGCAGGCTGCCTTGCAGTTGCTGCGCTTCGGATTTGAGTTGCGCGCCCAGCACCAGCAGGGATTCCGCCGTGGGCAACAACACTTCGCCCGCCTTGGCCAGCGCCAGCCGCCCGCCACTGCGGTCGAACAGCGCCACGCCCAGGCTCTGCTCCAGCGCCTTGATCTGCGCGGTGACCGCAGGCTGGGTCAGCGACAGCGCTTCGGCCGCCTTCGTCAGGTTGCCCAGCCGGGCGACCGTGACGAAGGCGCGGATCTGATAGATTTCCATGGCCGCAAGTTTAGGCCGCGAGCAGCCGGACTTGGGTAGGTTCCAACCCGATCGAAACCGGCGCGCCGGCAGGGAAGGGCGACAGCCCGGCCAGGTGCGACTGGTCTGCGGTCAGCCGCTGTTCGCCGATCAGCACCTGATAGCGCGTGAATTCGCCCAGGAATTCACTGCTTTCGACAACGCCCGGCAGCCAGACGTAGCGTGCGTCGCCCAGGCCGTCGGCCATTTCGATCTGCACCGTGTGGGGTCGAAAGCTGGCCGCCAGCCGGGAGGCCGCCGGCGCCTCGGCGGTCAGCGGCAAGTGCAGGTCGCCAATGCCTTCCACCGCCAGCACCACGCTGCCGCTCGTGCGCTCGCGCACATCGCCTTCCAGCACGTTCATCGTGCCCACGAAGTTGGCGACGAAGCGGTTCACCGGATAGTCGAACAGCGTGCTGGGCGCGCCGATCTGCTGCACCACGCCGTGGTCCAGCACGGCCATGCGGTCGGCGGTGGTCATCGCCTCTTCCTGGTCGTGCGTGACGAAGATGGTTGTGATGCCCAGCCGCCGCTGCAAACTGAGCAGGTCCTGGCGCATCTGCACGCGCAGCTTCTTGTCCAGGTTTGATAGGGGCTCGTCCAGCAGCAGCACCTGCGGCTCGATGACGATGGTGCGGGCCAGCGCCACGCGCTGCTGTTGCCCGCCCGACAACTGGTTGGGGCGGCGCTTGCCGTATTGCGACAGGCCCACGAGCTCAAGCGCCGCTTCCACCTTGGCGCGGATCTCCGCCTTTGGCAGCTTGCGCTCGACCAGACCGAAGGCCACGTTGTCCCACACCGTCATGTGCGGCCACAGCGCGTAGTTCTGGAACACCATGCCGATGTTGCGGTCCCAGGGCGGCGTGCCGCTGATGTCCTTGCCGTCCACCAGCAACTGCCCCGCGCTATGCCGGTTGAAGCCGGCGATCAGCCGCAGCAGCGTGGACTTGCCCGACCCCGACGGCCCCAGCAGGGCGAAGAACTCGCCGGGCTCGATGTTGATGTTCACATCCTTGAGCACTTCCGTCTTGCCATAGGACAGGCGGATGTTGCGGCATTCGACGCTGACTTTCTTCATGCGGATTCCCCTTCATTGCGTGCCGGACGCTGGCGCGACTGCGCGCGCTCCACCAGCAAGTGCGATACATACGTGCCGATGGCCACCGCGGCCACCGCCAGCACGCCGAGTGCGGCGCCCGGGCCCCGGCCCGCCGCGCTTTGCATATACAGATAGATGCCGTAGCTCATGGGCGCCTGGCTGTCTTTCGTGACCAGCATGATGGTGGCTGACAGTTCTACCGCGGCCGTCACGAAGCTGGTCACGAAGCCTGCCAGCATGCCGCCGGCCATCAAGGGCACCACCACGCGCCGTATCGTGCTCATGCGGGTGGCGCCCAGCGATTGCGCCGCCTCTTCCAGCGAGACGTTGATCTGCTGCAGCGACGCCACGCATGACCGCAGCGCGTAGGGCAGCCGCCTGACCGAGTACGCGATCATGATGATGATCCACGACGAAGTCAGCAAGGTGCCGGTACCGGGCAGCTCGATGCCGCGGAACGTGCGCAAAAACCCGATCGCCAGCACGATGCCGGGAATCGCCAGCGCGGCCGATGCCATGAAGTCCAGCCATTGGCGCGCCGGCAGGCGGGTGCGCAGCATCAGGTAGGCGATGGCAGTGCCCAGGATGACGTCCACCCCCGCCGCCAGGCCGCAATAGAGCAGGGTGTTGGCAATCATGCCCTGGGATTCGGAGAACACGGCCGAGTAATGAGCCAGCGTATAGCCGTCAGGCAGCGGCGCGAAGCTCCAGACGCTCGCCAGCGACAACAGCAGCACGCCCATGTGCGGCGACAGCACCAACATCAGCACCAGGATGATCCACCCATAGGCCAGCACGCTTTCCACCGGGCGCAGCTTGCGCTTCTGGATGGAGTTGCCGCCCTTTTGCAGGGTGGAGTAGTCGCGGCCCTTGAGCACGCGCGCCGACAGCCACAGCGCCAGGATCGAGAACGCGATCATGATCACGCTGATCACGTACCCCAACGGGTCTTCCAGCCCCACCTGCGTGATGCGCAGATAGGCCTGCGGGGCCAGCATGTTGGTCGTGCCCAGCACCAATGGCGTGCCCAGGTCGTCGAACACTTTGACGAACACCAGCGATGTGCCAGCCACATACCCCGGCAACGCCAGCGGGAAGATCACGCGACGGAACAGGCGGAACCCGCGTGAGCCCAGGTTGAAGGCGGCTTCCTCCATGGCACCGTCGATGTTGCGCAGCGCCACGACGAGGTTCATCAGGATGAACGGGAAGTAATGCAGGGCCTCAACGAAGATGACGCCATTCAGCCCTTCCATGAACGGGATCGTGAAGCCGAACCAATCGTTCAGCAGCAGGTTGACGCTGCCCGAGCGGCCGAAGATCAGCTGCATCGCGACCGCGCCCACGAAGGGCGGCATGATCAGCGGCAGCACGCCGAGCGTCTGGATGATCAGCGCGCCGCGGAACTCAAAGCGCACGGTGAAGTACGCCAGCGGAACGGCGATCAGCGACGCCAGCAGCGCCGACCAGCCCGCGACGTACAGGCTGTTGAAAAAGGCTTCCTTCATCAGCGGCTGGTTGAAGAACGCGCCGAAGTGGCCCATCGTGAAGCTGCCGTCGGCGTTCACGAAGGCGCTGTAGAACACCGTGCCCACGGGCACGGCCAGGAAAAGCAGCAGAAAGCCGAACACCAGCAGCGCCGTCAATACGGGGCCGGCGGGCAGGCGTGAGTGGCCCGAAGAATTCATCGAGATTCCCGAAATCGTTGCCAGGGGACCGCGGCGCGGCGCACGGGAGCTGTCCCGTGCGCTGCCGCGCGCGTCATGCGGGTTAGAGCGCTGCGGCCTGTTTGGCCAGCTTGACCGCTTCTTCGTAGTTCGCCTTGGACTTGCCGTTCCACTCACCTTCCAGCTGGGTGATCTGCTGGTTCACGGCCGAGTCCTTCTTGTTGCCGGCGAAGATCGCCAGGAAGGCCGGATCGGCGGCTTTCTTGCCGTCGACCAGCGGGGCCCAGGTCAGCTTGCGGGCCTGCGCCAGCAGCTCGGCGGCGCGGCCGCTCTTGGCCTTGTCGCCCAGCTTGGCTTCGGCGTCGTAGATCGCCTTGGTGGCAGCCTGCAGTTCCTTCAGGCGGAACGTGACGGTCTGGTCGTACAGCGATTGCACGACGTAGTAGCGCGTCTGCGACAGGTCGGCGTTGAACTGCACCTTGCTGCGTTTGGCAATCTCAGCCGGGTCGGGATAGCCCGCCGGCACCTTGCCGGCCAGCGCCGAATACGGCAGCACCGGCAGCCGCGAGATCTTCGGTTCAAGCAGCAGTTCCTGGCCGGCCTGGCTAAGCGTGAAGGCAATGAACTTCTTGCCTTCCTCGGTGTTCTTCGCGCCTTCGATCAACGCGATGTTGGCGGGCACGATGGCGGTTTCGGAGGGGTAGACGAATTCCACCGGGAACTTGGAATACTTGCTGGACAGGCCGAAGAAGTCGATGACCGGGCCGGCGCCGAATTGGCCGTTGTTCACGCCATCCGGCACCCCGAACGACCGCTCAGTGACGGCGCTGCTGTTGCCGGACATGCGCAGCAAGGTGCTCCAGCCCTCATCCCACCCTTCGCCCTGCAGAATGGTCTCCACGGTCAGGTGCATCGTGCCCGAGCGCGACGGCGAGGTGATGCCGACATGGCCGAACCACTGCGGCGACAACAGGTCCTTCCATTCCACGGGGGCCGGAATCTTGTGCGCCGCGATATAGCGTGTGTTGTAGACGATGCCGTAGCCCGCCAGCGCCTGCCCCAGGTACATGCCGCCCGGGTCGTTGATGGGGTAGTTGCCGATCTTGTCCGGCACGTCTTTGTTCGCCACGTCGGACGATTTGGCCAGCAGCTTGTCGCGGCCCAGCACTTCGAAGGCGTCCGGGGCGCTGGCCCAGAACACTTCCGGGCGTTGGCCGGCGGGCGTTTCGCGCACATAGGCGATGCCCGACACCGTATTCTTGTTCAGGATTTCCAGCGTGATGCCGGGATTGGCCTTTTCAAAGGCGCTCTTGTAGGCCTGGGTCAGGTCTTTGGGAAACGACGTGATGACCGTGACGGTGCCGGCCAGGGCCGGTGCCGCGCAGGCGGCCAGCAGGGCTCCTGCAAGGGCTGTGCGCATTGCATGCATGGTTTGTCTCCGTAGTTTTTGATTTGTCCGGAGACAGTAATGTCTGACCTGCTATGCGTCCAATCAGAAATTTTGATGCGCGTCATCAGTGCGGGCGCCGGAGAGCCGGCACCCGCCGTCGCGTATCAGGCCGTCGTCGAAACGCCGCCTTTTGCGGCGCGCGCCTGTTGCGCCATCACTTGCGCGATCTGGCCTTGGATCTGCACCGCTTGGCCGTTCAACGCCAGCAGCTGTTGCGCCTTCATTTCGTCGGACATCCCGCTGGCCTTGACCTTGGCGATCTGGTCCATGACCCGCTTGAGCTGCTTCTGGAGTTCCTTGATCTGGCGGGTGTACTCATCGTCATTGTCGGTTTCTTCGCTGGCGCTCGTGGCGCCCACGCCCATCCCGCCCGGCGCATTGACGCGGATCTTGCCGTCCGCGGTGAGCGAGGTCGCGTCGCCGGCCGTGGCCGACTTGGCTTCCTTGTTGGCCTGGATCCGTTCGGCCCACAGGTCGGCCAGCGGGTTGTTCCGGGAGATGCCGTTGATGGGGGTGGTCGCCATGCTTGCTCCTGCTGCCAAGTTGGATTTCGGGGTTTCCACTAGTACGGCATTCTGGCGGCAAACTTAAACATTGCCGCCCCTTCGCGGCCCCCTTTACACTGGCGCCCGCTCATACCCAACACCTATTTTGGGAAACCCATGTCCAATTCTTATTTTCCGCGCTGGCGCCTGGCGGACGACGCCGAGCCGGGCGTCATCATTGCACCCGATGAACGGCTGTCCTGGCCCAAGAACGTCGCCATGGGCGCGCAGCACGTGGTGGCCATGTTCGGCTCGACCGTGCTGGCGCCGCTGCTGATGGGTTTCGACCCCAATGTCGCCATCCTGATGTCCGGTATCGGCACGCTGATCTTCTTCCTGTTCGTCGGCGGCCGCGTGCCCAGCTATCTGGGGTCCAGCTTTGCCTTCATCGGCGGGGTTATCGCGGTGACGGGGTATGCCGGCGGCGGGGCCAACGCCAATATCGGCGTGGCGCTGGGCGCCATCATCGCCTGCGGCCTGGCCTACACGCTGATCGGCGTCATCGTCTGGATCGTCAATGCGCGTGCGGGCGGCGGCGCCAATTGGATCGATACGCTCATGCCGCCCGTCGTGACGGGCGCCGTCGTGGCGGTCATTGGCCTGAACCTGGCCCCGATCGCCGCCAAGGGTGCCATGGGCGCCTCGGGCTTCGACACCTTCATGGCCCTGGTCACCATTGTTTGCGTGGGTGGCATCGCCGTCTACACGAAAGGCATGGTCCAGCGCCTCTTGATCCTGGTCGGACTGATCCTGGCTTGCGTGGTGTACGCGGTGCTGGCCAACGGCATGGGCATGGGCAAGCCAATCGACTTCTCGGGTGTGGCCGCCGCAGCCTGGATCGGCCTGCCGCATTTTGCCGCGCCGGTCTTCAAGGCCGAGGCAATGGGCCTGATCGTGCCGGTGGCCATCATCCTGGTGGCGGAAAACCTGGGCCACGTGAAGGCGGTCAGTGCAATGACCGGCCAGGACCTGGACCGCTACCTGGGCCGCGCCTTCGTGGGCGACGGCGTGGCTACGATGGTCTCGGGCGCCGTGGGCGGCACCGGCGTCACCACCTATGCCGAGAACATCGGCGTAATGGCGGTGACCCGCATCTATTCCACGCTGGTGTTCGTGGTGGCGGCCCTGATTGCCGTCGTACTGGGCTTTTCGCCGAAGTTCGGCGCGCTGATCCAGACCATTCCGGGTCCGGTCCTGGGCGGCATGTCGGTGGTGGTGTTCGGGCTGATCGCCATCGCCGGCGCTCGCATCTGGGTCGTCAACCAGGTGGATTTCAGCGATAACCGCAACCTGATCGTGGCCGCCGTCACACTGGTGCTGGGCGCGGGCGACTTCACGATCAAGCTGGGCGACTTCATGCTGGGCGGCATCGGCACCGCCACCTTCGGCGCCATCATCCTGTACGCCTTGCTGCGCCGCAGGAAGCCGGCGGCGGCCTGATCCCGGCGCGGGGGCCGCGGCGGTCAGGACCGGGAAAGCCGCGCCGCCTGCTTCACCCCGGACACCCGGGCCGGGGCGGCCTCGATCACCTGACCTGATTGCGTCTTGAACACCGCGGTGGCCTCCGACAGGCGCCGCGCCTGTTCCTCCATCGCGGAAGCGGCGGCCGACGCCTGTTCCACCAGCGCGGCGTTCTGTTGCGTCACCTCGTCCATTTGCGATACGGCCATCGTGACCTGATCGATCCCACCTGCCTGCTCGGTCGACGCGGCCGAGATTTCGCCCATGATGTCTGTTACGCGCTGCACCGACGCCACGATTTCCTGCATGGTCTGGCCAGCGGCAGACACCTGGGCCGAGCCGGCCTTGACTGTGTCCACCGAGGCTTCGATCAGGGCCTTGATCTCCTTGGCCGCCTGCGCGGCGCGCTGCGCCAGCGTGCGGACCTCGCCCGCCACGACGGCAAACCCCTTGCCCTGTTCCCCAGCACGGGCAGCCTCCACGGCGGCGTTCAACGCCAGGATGTTGGTCTGGAAGGCGATGCCGTCGATGACAGACACGATGTCGGAAATCTTGCGCGAACTCTCCGAAATCCCCTGCATGGTGGCGACCACCTGGCCCACGTTGTCGCCGCCGCGCTGCGCGACCTGCATGCTGACCGCGGCCAGCTGGTTCGCCTGGGCGGCGTTTTCGGCGTTCTGCTTTACGGTGGCGGCAAGCTCTTCCATCGTCGCGGCAGTCTCCTCCAGGGCTGCGGCCTGCTCCTCGGTGCGCGTCGACAGGTTGGCGTTGCCGGCAGCGATCTCCGCCGCGCCCACATTGATTTCCTCGACGCCTTGGCGCACGGACACCACCGTGCGCGTCAGGCCCTCCTGCATGCGCTTTAACGCGGCGAACAAGGTGCCGATCTCGTTGTTGGAGCGGGTTTCGATCCGGGTGGTCAGGTCGCCGCTGGCGATGCGGTCGAAGTGCCGGCCAGCCTCCTGCAGGGGCTGCAGCACGCCGCGCCGAATGAAGGTCCAGCACAGGGCGGTCAGCAGCAACGCAACCGTCAGCAGGGCGATCGCCGAGATCCGGGCATTGGAATAGGTGGCTTGCGAACTGGCCAGCACGCCGTCGCTGCGCTCTTGCACACGGGCCAGGAAGGTCTTCATGTCCCTGACGAAATTGGCGTCGGCCTGGCGGGTCTTGCCGACGTCCTGCTGGTACTTGGCCGGCGCGCGTTCCTTGATGGCCGCGCTTAGCGTGTCCAATAGCGATGCATATTCCGTGAAACGCCCCTGCAGGATCACCGCCAGCGCCTGGCCGCGTTCGCTCTTGGGTACTTCCATGTATAGCGCGAAGCGCTCACGGGCCTGCGCCAGTTCCCGCCCGGCCTCCTGTTCGGCCGTGCTGGCCTGTTCGGCGTTGCCGGCCAGGATGCCCGCCAGCGCGTCGTCCAGCGCCATCCGCGTGCGCAGCAGGGCGCCATTGGCTTCGTATAGGGGATCGACCTGGTGCACCGCCACGGTATTCAGGTCTTCGATCTCGCGGACGCTATTGTCCGCGTTCATCCAGCTCAACCCGCAGGCGAGCGCCAGCGCGATGACAAAGCACGCCAGCACCAGCAGCATGCCCGTTCGGACTTTCAGTTTTTCCAGCATGAGAGCTCCTCTTTCATGAACGCGATCTTCAGCGTGCAGGCAGGCGTTGCCCACCGGCCCTGCGGCTGAAGGGGGCGGACGTCGAGCCGGATGACTGCGATGCGTCCGCCTGAAACTTGCAAGCACGCACAATCCATCGTTCGCGCGGCAGCATCTGCCGCGTAGCCCGCAACACTTGAATTAAGAGAAGCGCCGGTTACTGCTGTTTGTATGTAATTGTTATTAGTCTTGCTAGTTGTTATTTATACCGTCGATATCGAGGTTGCCGGGCGGGTTTTTTTGTAAACCCACTATTGGGAATACAAAAAACTATCGACAAGTATCTTTTCCGCAACGCGAGGGGCGGGTGCCTAGGCGCGGCCAAGAGGTGCGCTCAAGGATTTTGGGGAAAACCGCCTGTTTTAGCGGGTTACGGCGGTGAATTGCGCCGAAAAGCACGTTTTCTGCCCCGGCTTGCAATTCCGGTGGACTTTGACCACAATATGACCTTGATTGCCCCGGTTCCGACCCGAGCCGGGGTTTTGTTTTGGTCGTCCGCGCCGCAGGTCCTGCCCACAAGGCAACAGACCCCATGCGCGCGCCTGGGTAACGACCTTCACCGAGAACGCTCCTTCGGGGCGTTTTTCTACTTTTGTTTGGGAAACGACATGTCTGCCATTCCTTTGACCGTGCGCGGGGCCGAGCGCTTGCAAGAAGAGCTCCACCGGCTGAAAACCGTGGAACGTCCTGCCGTGATTAACGCGATCGCCGAGGCGCGTGCGCAGGGTGATCTGTCGGAAAATGCCGAATACGATGCCGCTCGCGAGCGCCAAGGTTTCATCGAGGGTCGGATTGCCGAACTCGAAGGCACGCTTTCCAATGCCCATCTGATCGATCCGTCTTCCCTGGAAGCCGAAGGCCGCGCCGTGTTTGGTGCCACCGTCGACATCGAAGACCTGGATTCGGGCGACCGCGTCACGTACCAAATCGTCGGCGACGTTGAAGCCGACATCAAGTCGAATCTGATTTCCGTGTCGAGCCCGGTGGCGCGCGCGCTGATCGGCAAGAGCGAAGGCGATGTCGTCGAGGTCAAGGCCCCGGCTGGCGTTCGCGAGTATGAAGTTCTGGGCGTGCGTTACATCTAACGCATCCACCCAAGCAGGTAGCTGTCAAAACACCATAGTCCGAACCCTGCGTTCGTCTTGATTCCGCGGTACAGTCGCGGATCGCTATGGTGGACCGGGCGCGTAAAGCGCCCGTTTTTGTGCCCAGCCTTACCTTTTCGACGTCTTGCGGCTGGTGCCGCTGCGTGCCCCGGCCCGAAGGCTGAGTGCGCTGCCGGCGCGACGAGGAATGCCGTGGCCGCTGTCAGTAGCGCGTTTGTTGCTGGGACGCATGGGCTTGCCGTTCTTATTGAGCTGGTCCTGCGGCACGAAGCGGGTTTTGGCCGGCTTGGGCTCTTCGGACTCGCTGCGGCGCGGACGTTTGCCCAGGGTCTTGCCTTCGGCGGCCAGCTTCTTGGGCGTGTAGGGCTCGGAGGCGCGGCGCTTGGCAGGGGCTTCGGGCTCCCTGGCGGCCAGCGCGGCAGGCTTGACGTTGCCGGCCAGCGGGCGGAAAAGAATCAGGGTCTTGCCCAGGTGATGCACCGGGGCGCAGGACAGAGTGTCGCAAATCGTCGACAACATGGTGTCGCGGGCCTCGCGGTCGTCGCCACCGGCGCGTACCTTGATAAGGCCGTGCGAAGACAGTGCCAGGTCGATTTCCTTGAGCACGGCTTCGGTCAGGCCATTGTCGCCAATCAGGACGACGGGGCGCAGGGGGTGGGCGGCGGACCGAAGGTCGCTGCGCTCACGAGAGGTAAGTTCTAATATAGGCATGCGTGGAATTGTACGGTAATGGCCAAGAATAAATTCTCTAAAGACTGGATTCACCAGCACATCAATGATCCCTATGTGAAGCTGGCGCAACAGAAGGGCTATCGGGCCCGTGGCGCGTTCAAGCTGATCGAGCTTCTGGATAATGAAAAGCTGCTGCGCCGGGGCGACCTGGTCGTGGACCTGGGTTCATCGCCCGGCAGCTGGTCCCAAGTGGTGCGAGAGCGCCTGACGGGGCCGGGCGGGATCGTGGACGGACGTATTATTGCGCTGGACATGCTTCCCATGGAACCCATTGCGGGCGTGGAATTCATCCAGGGCGACTTCCGCGAAGATGAAGTCCTGAAACAATTGGAAGACATGGTCGGATCGCACGCGGTGGACCTTGTTATTTCAGACATGGCCCCCAACTTGTCAGGCGTGGGGATTGCCGACGCCGCGCGCATCCAGCATGTTTGCGACTTGGCGATGGAGTTTTCCCGCGCTCACCTCAAGCCCGACGGGGTGCTGATCGTCAAAGCTTTCCACGGCAGCGGTTTTTCGCAGATCGTGCAAAGCTTCAAGCAGCACTTCAAGCGGGTGGTCGAGCGCAAGCCGAAGGCGTCGAGGGCGAAGTCCTCTGAAACCTTTCTGGTTGCCCGCGATCTGAAGTAACCCCGGTCCGGGGCCTGTTGCTCCGGAACCCAAAAAAAACGCTACCTGCTTGGCGAGACAACGACCTAACAAATCACGAATCAGACGTAAATACACGGGCCCCAGGGATCCCAGGACGCAATTGGGTCCAACAGGGTAGAATGGGCTATTGACATACTTGTGACTGTGCCATATGCGGGTGCGCGGTCGCCGGTCGGAATCGAAAGCAGGAGATCGACCTTGAATAATTCATTTTCGAAAGTCGCTGTCTGGATGGTGATAGCCCTCGTGCTATTTACCGTCTTCAAACAGTTCGACGGACGCGCTCAGACCCAGGACGGCGTGACCTACACGCAGTTCATGGACGACGCCAAGGCGGGACGTATCCGCAAGGTCGACGTTCAGGGCGACGTGCTGTACGTCACCCCGGACGCGGGCCGCGCCTATACGCTGACTTCGCCGGGCGACCTCTGGATGGTCTCCGATCTGCTGAAGTACGGCGTGCAGGTGTCCGGCAAGCCGCGCGAAGAGCAATCGCTGCTGATGAGCATCTTCGTGTCGTGGTTCCCCATGCTGCTGTTGATCGGCGTTTGGGTGTTCTTCATGCGACAGATGCAAGGGGGCGGCAGGGGCGGCGCGTTCAGCTTCGGCAAGTCCCGCGCCCGCATGCTTGACGAAAACACCAACCAGATCACGTTCGCTGACGTCGCCGGCTGCGATGAAGCCAAGGAAGACGTCCAGGAACTGGTCGACTTCCTGCGCGACCCGAGCAAGTTCCAGAAGCTGGGCGGCCGTATTCCGCGCGGCGTGCTGATGGTCGGCTCGCCCGGTACCGGTAAGACGCTGCTGGCCAAGGCCATCGCCGGCGAAGCCAAGGTTCCGTTCTTCAGCATCTCGGGTTCCGATTTCGTTGAAATGTTCGTCGGCGTGGGCGCTGCCCGCGTGCGCGACATGTTCGAAAACGCCAAGAAGCACGCTCCCTGCATCATCTTCATCGACGAAATCGATGCGGTGGGCCGTCAGCGTGGCGCCGGCCTGGGTGGCGGCAACGACGAACGCGAACAGACCCTGAACCAGATGCTGGTGGAAATGGACGGGTTCGAATCCGGCCAGGGCGTCATCGTGATCGCTGCCACCAACCGTCCCGACGTCCTGGACCCGGCCTTGCTGCGTCCGGGCCGTTTCGACCGCCAGGTGGTTGTGCCGCTGCCCGATATCCGTGGCCGCGAGCAGATCCTGAAGGTCCACATGCGCAAGGTTCCGCTGTCGCCTAATGTCGACGCGACCATCCTGGCGCGCGGCTGCCCCGGTTTCTCGGGCGCCGACCTGGCCAACCTGGTCAACGAAGCCGCTCTGTTCGCCGCGCGCCGCAATGGCCGCACGGTGGATATGTCCGACTTCGAAAAGGCCAAGGACAAGATCATCATGGGCGCCGAGCGCCGCTCCATCGTGATGCCCGAAGAGGAACGCAAGAACACCGCGTACCACGAATCCGGCCACGCGATCGTTGCCCGCATGCTGCCCAAGACCGACCCGGTCCACAAGGTCACCATCATCCCGCGCGGCCGTGCGCTGGGCGTGACGATGCAGTTGCCCGAAACCGACCGCTACAGCATGGACAAGGGCCGCTTGCTGTCCACCATCGCCGTGCTGTTCGGCGGCCGCATCGCTGAAGAGCTCTTCATGGACCAGATGACGACGGGCGCCTCGAACGACTTCGAACGTGCCACCGCCATCGCCCGCGACATCGTCACGCGCTACGGCATGACCGACGAACTGGGCCCCATGGTTTACGCCGAGAACGAAGGCGAAGTTTTCCTGGGCCGCAGCGTCACCAAGACGACGCACATGTCCGAAGCCACCATGCAGAAGGTGGACACCGAGATCCGCCGCATCATCGACGAGCAGTACGGCGTGGCGCGCAAGATCCTGGAAGAGAACCGCGACAAGGTCGAAGTGATGACGTCGGCCCTGCTGGAATGGGAAACCATCGACGCAGACCAGATCAACGACATCATCGAAGGCCGTCCGCCGCGTCCCCCGAAGACGCCGCAAGGCCCGTCGGATTCGGCCGACACGCCGCCGACCACCGGCCTGGCAGCTGGCGGTAGCACGGCAGCAGCTGTCTGAGGTTTTTTGTCCTGAGTTATGGCAAATAACTTTCTTTGCGGGCGCTTCGAGTTTGATCTCGAGCGCCCGCTTGTCATGGGTATCGTCAATGTCACGCCGGATTCCTTTTCCGACGGCGGCCAGCACGACGATACGGATTCCGCAGTGGCGCATGCGCGCCAGTTGATCGAAGAGGGCGCGCAGATCCTGGATCTGGGCGGCGAGTCCACGCGCCCGGGCGCTGACCCGGTCTCGGTGGCGGACGAACTGGACCGGCTGCTGCCGGTGATCGAAGCGCTGCGCGATTGCGGCGTGCCGTTGTCCATCGACACTTTCAAGCCGGAAGTCATGCGCGCCACGCTGGATGCGGGGGCGGACATGATCAACGACATCTACGGATTCAGGCAGCCTGGCGCGATCGAGGCCGTGGCGCAATCGCGCTGCGGGCTATGCGTGATGCATATGAAGGGCGAGCCTCGCACGATGCAGGCCAGCCCGCCTGAATACGCCGACCTGATCGGCGAAATCGGACTCTTCCTGGGCGCACGCGCGCAAAAGCTGCGTGCGGCCTGGATCGATCCCCGCCGTATCGTGCTGGATCCGGGCTTCGGTTTCGGCAAGACGGCGGACCAGAATTTTCAATTATTGCGCCGGCTATCCAGCCTGCGCAGCACGGGTTATCCATTGCTGATCGGCCTGTCGCGTAAAAACATGATCGGCCAGGCCACTGGCCGGCCCGTTGGCGACAGGTTGTCCGGCAGCATTGCCGCTGCGCTTGCCTGTGTGTCCCGGGGGGCATCTATCGTGCGTGTGCACGATGTCGCTGCCACCGTGGATGCCCTTAAGGTATGGCACGCGGCTGAACAAGGAGCAATCAGTTCATGATTCGACGCAAGTATTTTGGTACGGATGGAGTGCGTGGTGAAGTCGGCGGTCCGGTGATCAACGCCGAATTCGCCTTGCGCCTGGGTTACGCGGCTGGCCGCGTGCTGGCGCGCGAACACGCGGCGCGCGGCGGCAGCCGTCCGCAGGTCGTGATCGGCAAGGACACCCGCATTTCGGGCTACATGCTGGAATCCGCCCTGGAAGCCGGCTTGTCGGCCGCGGGCATCGATGTGTTGCTGGCCGGGCCGATCCCGACGCCCGCCGTGGCCTACCTGACCCGGGCGCTGCGCCTGGTGGCGGGTATCGTCATCAGCGCGTCGCACAACCCTTACCAGGACAACGGCATCAAGTTCTTCTCGGCGCAGGGCATGAAGCTGCCCGACGAGATCGAAGCCGACATCGAAGCCGCGTTGGACGAGCCGCTGGGCTGCGTCTCCTCCGAGGGCCTGGGCCGCGCGCGGCGCATGGCAGATTCGCAGGGCCGCTACATCGAATTCTGCAAGAGCACGTTCCCCAACGACCTCGACTTGAACGGCATGAAGATCGTGGTGGACGCCGCGCATGGCGCCGCCTACAACATCGCGCCGCACGTGTTCCGGGAGTTGGGCGCCGAGGTGCATGCGATTGGCGTGCACCCAGACGGCTTCAATATCAACAAGGGCGTGGGTGCCTTGCACCCCGAAATGCTGGTGCAGGAAGTGAAGGCCCGTGGCGCCCAGCTGGGTATCGCGTTGGACGGTGACGCCGACCGCCTGCAGGTAGTGGATGGCGACGGCCGCATCTATAACGGCGACGAACTCCTGTACGCGATCGTTCGTGAACGCATGCAGCGCAACAAGGTGGACGGCGTGGTCGGCACGCTGATGACCAACTTCGGTTTCGAGCGTGAGATGGAGCGCCTGGGCGTGGGCTTCGAGCGCGCCAACGTGGGCGACCGCTACGTGCTGGAGCAGATGCAGTCGCGCGGTTGGCTTTACGGCGGCGAAAGCTCCGGCCATCTGCTGTGCCTGGATTGCCATTCGACGGGCGACGGCATCATCGCTGCGCTGCAGGTGCTGACGGCGCTGCGCCGCAACAACGTGTCAATGGCGCAATGGGTCGGCGATCTGCGCATGTATCCGCAGAAGATGATCAACGTGCCGCTTGCCCCGGGCCAGGACTGGAAAACGCATGCTGGCCTGACCGCCGCGCGCAAGGCGGTCGAGGCTGAATTGGGCGGCCGCGGCCGCATCCTGATCCGCGCGTCGGGGACGGAACCGAAATTGCGGCTGATGGTCGAAGCCGAGGATGAATCCCTTGCCGTGTCGTGCGCCGAGAAGCTTGCCGCCAGTCTGGGGTAAGTGCGATAAGCCTATTTGGACGAAAGCCACCCACCGTCAGCGGGGGTGGCTTTTGTGCATTCAGGGTCGGTATTCAATTGTAAAGTTTTGTCGAGATTTGCCTAAAGTTGACCTATCTCCCCCGAACTAAACTTCATAGTCACGTAACATATTGGTCAAGTCTTTGACATACAGGGCGTCCACACTGACTGGACTCTCTAGGAGCTTCGCGCAATGCTGGAACTAGCACGCATCAACCCAAGCCGTAATCCCGCCGAACCATTTACGGGCGCCGCCCCGAAGGTGCTGGCGGTCGGCCTGGCGCGCACAGCTGAAGAAATCGAGCAGATTCAGCGTCTGCGCTACGAGGTCTTCACTGAGGATATGGGCGTGGTATTTCCCGATGCCCAGGATGGTATCGAACACGATCGCTTCGATCCCTTCTGCGAACACCTGATGGTCCGCGAGATGGACACGGGCCGCATCGTCGGCACGTACCGGATCCTGACGCCTGAAAAGGCGCGGGAGGCGGGTGGGTACTACTCGCAATCTGAATTCGATCTATCGGGCCTCGGTTCAATCCGCGACAACCTGGTCGAAGTCGGCCGGTCGTGTACGCACGCGGACTATCGCAACGGCGCCGTCATCATGCTGCTGTGGTCCGGCCTGGCCGAGTACCTGCGCCGTGGCGGTTACGAGTACGTGCTGGGTTGCGCAAGCGTCAGCCTGCGCGACGATGGCGTGACCGCCGCGGAAGTCTGGCGCACCATTTCCAAGCAGCTGCCGCAGGACAATGAGCCGCGAGTCATGCCGCTGCACCGGTATCCGGTGGAAAAGCTGAACAGCTCGTTGCCGGCCCGGGTGCCGCCGCTGATCAAGGGTTACCTTAAGCTGGGGGCCAAGGTTTGCGGTGAACCCGCCTGGGACCCGGATTTCAATGCCGCGGACTTTCCGGTTTTGCTGAAAATGGACCGCATGGACGAGCGTTACCGCCGCCACTTCGGCCTGGATCAACCTGCTGCCGTGAACGGCCAGCGCTGATCATCATGCGCCGCCTGATCCGTCGTATGAAGATCAGATTGATACGGCGGGCCACGCGGCCCTTGCGCATGGAGCTCAAGCAGCTCCATCGCCAGACGGATCTGTCGCCGTTCTGAAGAAAAAAACGGGCGATGGCTTTGCAGCCATCGCCCGTGTTGTTTTTACCGCCAAGCCGCCTTTTCGCCGGCTTGACGGCTATCCGATCAGAATTCCAGCAATTCGAACGAAAACCCCACCTTGTTCCATTCCGCTTCTTCCGCACGCAGCGTGAAGTCGCTTAACGGGTGCTGGGCCAGCCATTCGCGGTTGACGCGCACCACGATGGAGTTGTCGCGGACCGAGGCGGTCAGCGGCAGTGGTTCGATTTCGCCGCGGCGGCGGAACAGCAGGACGGCCAGGCGCAGGCTCAGGATGGCCTTCCACTGCGGACGCGTGCGGATCAGCGGTTCCAGCTTGGTCAGCTTGCCTTGATGGCCCAGCGCCAACAGGGCCAGCAACTGCTGGTCGGCGCGGGAGAAGCCTGGCATGTCGGCGTTTTCCAGCACGTACGCCGTGTGCTTGTGGTACGCGTTGTGCGCGATGGACAGGCCCACTTCGTGCAGGTCCGCGGCCCATCCCAGGGCCGGACGCAGCTCGGCGCGCTCAGGGCCTTCGGGGAACATGGCGTCGAACAGCGTCAATGCAGCGTGGCGCACGCGGCGGGCCTGGTTCACGTCGACGTGGTAGCGCTTCATGAACTGGCGCACCGATTCGTCGCGCTTGTCGTGTTCGTCGTCGCGGCCCAGCAGGTCGTACAGCACGCCCAGGCGCAGCGCGCCGTCACCCGTGTGCATGACCTCGATGCCCAGTTCATCGAACAGCGCGCTCATGATGGCCAGCCCGCCGGGCAGCACGTCGGAGCGCTCGATCTTGATGCCGGGCAGTTCGGACGGGATGACTCGGCCCGAACGCACGATGCGGTCTTTCAGCTTGGCCAGGCCCGCGCGGGTGATGCCGCGGTCGGAAAAGCGGCTTTCGGTCAGGATCGCGAACAGCGCCTTGGCAGTGCCGGAAGAGCCATAAGCCTCTTTCCAGCCCATCTTGCGGTACTGCTTGGCGATGACTTCGATTTCGCGCCGGGCGGCCAGTTCGGCCTGCTTCATCTGGTGCGCATCCACCACGCCGTCCGAGAAGAACTGGCGGCTGTAGCTGACGCAGCCCATGTACAGCGAGGACATCAGACCGGGTTCGTGGCCCTTGCCGATGATGACTTCGGTTGAACCGCCGCCGATGTCGATGACCAGCCGCTTGTTGGGCGAGGGGGGCAGGGTGTGGACCACGCCCGAGAATATCAGGCGGGCCTCTTCGCGGCCGGCGATGACTTCGATGGGAAAGCCCAGGGCGGCTTCGGCGCGCGGCAGGAAGTCCCGCGTGTTGCGGGCGACCCGGAAGGTATTGGTAGCAACCGCGCGGACGCGATTGGGGTGGAAACTGCGCAGGCGGTCGCCAAAACGTTCCAGGACGGCGATGGCGCGCTCGATGGCGTCGTCGCCAAGGCGCTTTTCGGCATCCAGGCCGGCGGCAAGCCGGACGGTTTCCTTGAGACGATCGATCTGATAGATCTGGGGCGTACCGTCCTGTTGAACGATGCGTCCGATGGAGAGGCGGAAGCTGTTGGACCCGAGGTCCACCGCGGCCAGAAGTTGATCCATGCGGCTCGTGATTTAGGCTTTGAGGTGGCCTGATTATAGAGACCCCATATGACAGTGCCCTGAGCTACGGGTTTTCGCTTATGGAACAGGGGCTTGGCGGAAAGAAGGCGTGCGCTATACGTCCCGATTTTGGCGTACGCTACGCTTTTGGCGTCGTGTCATAGAACCGTCACTTATTTGCAGTAAAACTCCACGCTCCCTTTACGTATGGAATCCGGTATGCCCACACGCCCGCCTGGCGAGCCCTTGCTCATGAATCGCGAGTTGTCGCTGCTCAAATTCAACGACCGTGTGCTGGCGATGGCGGAAAATCCGAAGACGCCTTTGCTGGAACGTCTGCGGTACGTGTGTATCGTCAGTTCGAATCTGGACGAGTTCTTCGAGATCCGGATCTCCAGCCTGAAAGAGCAGCAGCGCCAGTCGCCCAATATGGTCGGCCCCGACGGCATGACGCCCGACCAGGCGTTCGAAAACGTCCAGCAGGCGGTGCACGCCCTGGTTGCGCGTCAGTACAACCTGCTGAACGACGAGATCCTGCCGGCCATGCAGGCCGAGGGCATCACCCTGCATCACGCGTCCGAATGGAACGCCGAGCAGCAGGAGTGGGCGCGCGACGTGTTCAACCGCGACGTGATGCCGCTTTTGACCCCGATCGGGCTGGACCCGGCGCACCCGTTTCCCCGCGTCTACAACAAGAGCCTGAATTTCATCGTGTCGCTGGCCGGGGCCGATGCCTTCGGCCGCCAGGCCTCGATTGCCGTGGTGCAGGCGCCGCGCGCGCTGCCGCGCCTGATCAAGATGCCGCCGGCGCTGTCCGGCCACCCCGAAGGTTTCATCCTGCTGACGTCCTTGCTGCGCGCCTTCGTGGGCGAGCTGTTCCCGGGGCTGGAGATGCTGGGCTGCTACCAGTGGCGGGTCACGCGCAACAGCGACCTGTTCGTGGACGAGGAAGAAGTCACCAACCTGCGCCATGCGCTGCAGGGCGAGCTGTCGCAGCGCAACTTCGGCGCCGCCGTGCGGCTGGAAATCGACAAGCTGACGCCCGTTGAGCTGGAAACCTTCCTGCAACGCGAGTTTTCGCTGACGGCCCAGGACACCTACCGCGTGCCGGGGCCGGTGAACCTGTCGCGCCTGATGCAGCTGTGCAATTCGGATCTGCGGCCCGACCTGCTGTTCCCGGACTACCGTGCGCCGGTGCCTGCCCCCTTCGACCGGGTAGGCGACAAGCCGTCCGAGCTGTTCGAAGCGGTGGCCGAGCAGGATCGCCTGCTGCACCATCCCTACCAGTCTTTCCAGCCTGTCATCGACTTCCTGACGGCGGCCGCGCTGGATCCGGACGTGATGGCGATTAAGCAGACCATCTACCGCACCGGCGAGGATTCCGAGCTGATGAAGATCCTGCTGGCCGCCGCGCGCGCCGGCAAGGAAGTGACGGTGGTGGTGGAGCTGATGGCGCGCTTTGACGAGCAGACCAACATCAACTGGGCGTCCAAGCTGGAAGAGGTGGGCGCGCACGTGGTGTACGGTGTCGTGGCGCACAAGACCCACGCCAAGATGGCGGTGGTGCTGCGCCGCGAAAACGGCCGTCTGCGCCGCTACGCGCACTTGGGCACCGGCAATTACCATCCGCGCACGGCCAGGCTGTACACCGACTTCGGGCTGCTGACCGCGGACCCGAAGCTGTGCGAGGACATGGACAAGGTTTTCGCGCAATTGACCGGACTGGGCGCGCGTCGTTCGCTCAAGGCCCTGATGCAGTCTCCTTTCACCATGCACGACGGGATGGTGGCGCTGATCCGCGCCGAGGCCCGCGCGGCCAAGGCGGGCAAGCGTTCGCGCATCATGGCCAAGATGAATTCGCTGCTGGAAGAGCAGATCATCGAAGAGCTCTACAAGGCCAGCCAGGCTGGCGTGAAGATCGACTTGATCGTGCGTGGCGTCTGCGCGCTGCGGGCCGGCGTGCCGGGGCTGTCCGAGAACATCCGGGTGCGCTCCATCGTAGGGCGCTTCCTGGAGCATTCGCGGGTGTTCTATTTCTATGCGGATGGCGAGGAAACGGTTTATCTGTCGTCGGCGGACTGGATGGACCGCAATTTCTTCCGTCGTGTGGAAATCGCTTTCCCGATTTATGACAAGACCTTGAAGAAGCGCGTGGTCGACGAGGCGTTCACGTATGCGCTGCGCGACAACCAGCTGGCCTGGCAACAGCAGCCCGATGGCGATTACGCCCGGGTCAAGAGCCGCCGCGAACCGTTCAACCTGCATCTGTACCTGATGCAGAAACTGGGCGTGTAACCCGCCTGCCTGTCACACGGGGAATCGTCCCTGAATATCGCGGCCGCCCTGTTTTTCAGGGCGGCCGCGGTGTTTTTAGGGGGTGAAAACGGTGTCGCATGAAGCGTATGTGACTGTCACTATCTTGTCACGTTGGGCTTCTAAGATGCGAGGGTCGCTGAAAGACAGGCACCGAAAAAGCCTGACCAGACTCCTCCAACGAGCACAGAAGGAACCCTGATGTTCAAACGTGTCTTCAAACAAGTTTCCCTGGGTGTCGCGCTGAGCGCCGCCGTCTTCGCCGTCCAGGCCGCCGATGTGACCGGCGCCGGCGCATCGTTCCCGTACCCCATCTACGCCAAGTGGGCTTCCGACTACAAGGCTGCCACCAACAACGCGGTCAACTACCAGTCGATCGGTTCGGGCGGCGGCCA
Organism: Achromobacter marplatensis; assembly: GCF_002209535.1. Taxonomy (GTDB): domain Bacteria; phylum Pseudomonadota; class Gammaproteobacteria; order Burkholderiales; family Burkholderiaceae_B; genus Achromobacter; species Achromobacter marplatensis. The sequence goes on from NZ_NJIG01000012.1 coordinate 77,842, forward strand.
GCAGCAGATCATCGCCAAGACCGTCGATTTCGGCGCTTCGGACGATCCCATGAAGGCGGCTGACCTGGAAAAGAACGGCCTGCTGCAATTCCCGGCCGTGATCGGCGGTACCGTGGCTGTCGTCAACGTCGACGGCGTCGAACCGGGCAAGCTGAAGCTGTCGGGCCCGGTGCTGGCCGACATCTTCCTGGGCAAGATCAAGAAGTGGGACGACAGCGCCATCAAGGCCCTGAACCCCGACCTCAAGCTGCCCTCGGCCGACATCATCGTCGTGCACCGTTCGGACGGCTCGGGCACCACCTTCGGCTGGACCAACTACCTGTCCAAGGTGTCGGCTGACTGGAAGTCGCAAGTCGGTGAAGGCAAGGCCGTCAAGTGGCCCGTGGGTCAAGGCGGCAAGGGCAACGAAGGCGTCGCCGCCTACGTCGGCCAGCTCAAGAACTCGATCGGCTACGTGGAATACGCCTACGCCAAGCAGAACAAGCTGGCCTGGACGCAGCTGCAGAACAAGGAAGGCAAGTTTGTTCAGCCGGAGCAGAAGGCATTCGCCGCTGCGGCCGCCAACGCCGACTGGAAGAGCGCGCCGGGCATGGGCGTGGTCCTGACCGACGAGCCGGGTGCCGATTCGTGGCCCGTCACCGCCGCCACCTTCATCCTGATCCACAAGTCGCAAGACAAGCCGGCTCAGGGCAAGGCCGTGCTGGAGTTCTTCGACTGGGCGTTCAAGAACGGCGCCAAGTCGGCTGAAACGATGGACTACGTGCCGCTGCCGGAAGCCGTCACCAAGGAAATCCGCGCCGCTTGGGGCGAAGTGAAGGCTGCCGACGGCAAGGCCGTCTGGAAGTAGGATGGGTGTAGCGCGCGAGAACTCTGGCAAGGACGCAGATCTCTCCTCGCGCGCAACCCATCAAGCGGCCGCCCCTAGCACTCTGCCAGCAGAAGAAAAGGGGCGGTCTGCCGCAAGACCTCCCGTTGTTCCCCCAGGTTACCTAAGGAAAGTCCATCCATGAGCGCGGTAATGGATAATAGTGTGCCGCTTTCGCCCAGCGTGGCGGACTCCGTGACTACCGGCACGCCTTCGCCTATGAAGCAAAATAAAAATGCGCTGATGGATGCGCTTTTCAAGAATCTGACCCGCCTGTTCGCCTTCCTGGTGTTCATCCTGCTGGCGGCGATTCTCGTATCCCTGATCTACGGCAGCCGCGAATCGCTGGCCAAATACGGCCTGTCGTTCCTGTGGCTGAACGACTGGGATCCCGTCAATCAGAACTACGGCGCGGTGGTGCCGATCATCGGCACGCTGCTGACCTCGGCCATTGCGCTGATCATCGCGGTGCCCGTCTCGTTCGGCATCGCCATCTTCCTGACCGAGTTGTCGCCGACCTGGCTGCGCCGCCCGCTGGGCACCGCCGTGGAAATGCTGGCCGCGATTCCGTCGATCATCTACGGCATGTGGGGCCTGTTCGTCTTCGTGCCGGTGTTCCAGCAGTACGTGCAGCCCTTCCTGATCGCCACTCTGGGCAGCGTGCCCGTCATTGGGGGCATCTTCGCGGGTCCGCCGTTCGGCATCGGCATCTTCACGGCTGGCCTGATCCTGTCGATCATGATCATCCCGTTCATCGCTGCGGTGATGCGCGACGTGTTCGAACTGGTGCCGGCGATGCTGAAGGAATCGGCCTACGGCCTGGGCAGCACGACCTGGGAAGTGATGTGGCGCGTGGTACTGCCCTTCACCAAGTCGGGCGTCATCGGCGGCATCATGCTGGGCCTGGGCCGCGCGCTCGGCGAGACGATGGCCGTCACGTTCGTGATCGGCAACGCTTTCAAGTGGTCCGGTTCGCTATTCTCTCCGGGCAACTCGATCGCGTCGGCCTTGGCCAACGAATTCAATGAAGCGGGCGGCATCCAGAAGTCGGCGTTGCTGGAACTGGGCCTGATCCTGTTCCTGATCACGACGATCGTGCTGGCCCTGGCCAAGGTGCTGCTGGTTCGCCTGTCTGCCGGCGAAGGCAAGAAGACCTGACCCGACGCGAGCACAAGGAAAAGATCATGGCTGTCTCCGTACTCAATATGCAGAATGGCATCTACCGCCGGCGCCGCGTGGTCAACCGCATCATGCTGGCGGTGTCCCTCGGAACCCTGGCGTTCGGGCTGTTCTGGCTGTTCTGGATCATTCTGACACTGCTGACCAAGGGCGCGCCCGCGCTGTCGTACACGCTGTTCACGGAGATCACGCCGCCGCCGGGGCAAACCGGCGGCCTGATCAACGCGATTTTCGGCAGCGTGGTGATGGCAGGCGTGGGCACGCTGATCGGCACGCCAGTCGGCATCCTGGCCGGCACCTACCTGGCCGAATACGGCCAGCGTGGCTGGCTGGCTCCCGCGACGCGCTTCTTGAACGACGTGCTGCTGTCGGCGCCGTCCATCATCATCGGCCTGTTCATCTACGCCGTGTACGTGGCGCAGGTGGGGCACTACTCCGGTTGGGCGGGGGCACTTGCGCTGTCCATCCTGGTGATTCCGGTGGTGGTGCGCACCACCGACAACATGCTGCTGCTGGTGCCCAACAGCCTGCGCGAAGCCGCGGCGGCGCTGGGTTGCCCCAAATGGCGCATGATCACCCTGGTGTGCTATCGCGCCGCCAAGACCGGCATCATCACCGGCGTGCTGCTGGCCATTGCCCGGATCTCGGGCGAGACCGCGCCGCTGCTGTTCACCGCGCTGTCCAACCAGTTCATGTCGTTCAACATGAATGCGCCGATGGCCAACCTGCCGGTCGTGATCTACCAATACGCCGCCAGCCCCTTCAAGGACTGGAACGACCTGGCCTGGGCCGGGGCCACGCTGATTACGTTGCTGGTGCTGGGCATCAACATCATTGCCCGCAACATGTTCCGCAAGTAAAGATCGCTTTGCCGGCGCGCATGGCGCGCCGGAGCCAAGGGAAGAGAAATGGAAAACACCGCTACCGCCGTCAAGAACAAGATCGAGGTCAAGAACCTGAACTTCTACTACGGCAAGTTCCATGCGATCCGCAATGTGAACATGTCGATCCAGGAGAAGAAGGTCACGGCCTTCATCGGCCCGTCGGGCTGCGGCAAGTCGACGCTTCTGCGCACGTTCAACCGCATGTTCGAGCTCTACCCGGGCCAGCGCGCCGAAGGCGAAATCATGCTGGACGGCGAAAACCTGCTGACCACCAAGACCGATATTTCGCTGATCCGCGCCAAGGTCGGCATGGTGTTCCAGAAGCCCACGCCGTTCCCGATGAGCATCTACGACAACATCGCCTTCGGCGTGCGCCTGTTCGAACGCCTGTCCAAGGGCGAGATGGACGAGCGCGTGGAATGGGCGCTGAGCAAGGCCGCGCTGTGGAACGAAGTGAAGGACAAGCTGCATCAAAGCGGCAACAGCCTGTCGGGCGGCCAGCAACAGCGCCTGTGCATCGCGCGCGGCGTGGCCATCAAACCGGAAGTGCTGCTGCTGGACGAGCCGTGCTCGGCGCTTGACCCGATTTCCACCGCCAAGATCGAAGAGCTGATCGCCGAACTGAAGAACGACTACACGGTCGTGATCGTGACGCACAACATGCAGCAGGCGGCCCGCTGCTCGGACTACACCGCCTACATGTACCTGGGCGAGTTGATGGAATTCGGCCAGACCGACCAGATCTTCGTGAAGCCTTCGCGCAAGGAAACCGAAGACTACATCACGGGCCGTTTCGGCTGATCGCGTTTCGGATCGGTTCCAGATGCAAAACGGCGCGCCTGATGGGCGCGCCGTTTTGCATTGGGCGCATCGGAATCAGGCGGAGGTATTCGCCATGTGTTTCCCGATGAATGTCGATGCGTGGTTTTGCCCGAAGGAGGGCCCCCGGCCATGCGACAGCAGCTGCAATTAATTCAGGCTTGAACTATATGGGTGTCAGCCAGGGGGTCGGAAGTCCGGCTGGCTGGGACCGATTTGGCGGGGATGCCTCCCCGCCCGGGTGGGATTCTGGTATAGTTGCCACCCTTCGGGGCGTAGCGCAGCCTGGTAGCGCATCTGCTTTGGGAGCAGAGGGTCGTGAGTTCGAATCCCACCGCCCCGACCAAAAAAATCAAGGCCTTACAGAGGTTGCTCTGTAAGGCCTTTTTCTTTTGTGGGTTTTTACCCCACCTTTTACCCCACCCGTTTTCCGGGCGGGCTACCTATGCCCGGCGCACGATGAACGGCATCGAGAAGTAGCTTGTCGAAGACCTCCTTCTTCGTCATGCCCCACGTCGCTGCAAGTTGCGCCAAAGCTGCTGCTGCTTCGGCCGACAGCAGGACATTGGTTTGCTTCTTCCCAACTTGGTTTTTCTTGGTCTCGAGGTTCTTCCAGAATTTCTTGATTTGCTCTAAGTGATGACGACGCTCGCCTAATCTTAGATCAGCGGCATCCCAGAAGGATGCGAGTTCATCGTAGTTCTGGAACGGGGCTGCCGGGAGTGGGCCGGTTGCGTCTAGTGAGTTGGCTGCACGCGCGGCATACCACTCCCACGCAGTCTTGCATCGCGCCTTCTCACTAGGCCCGTGAAACCATCGAAAGTGTTGATCATTGTGGCGCAAGCTGGCCCAGTCAGCTTCCATGCGCTGCAGCATGGACAGCTTGTACTCGCAAGCTCCAAGTTCGAGGTCAATGAGCGCAACCAACGTTTCCCAGTCACTAAGGATCCGTGGGAGCTCTTGCAATGCCGGATGCCTGCGCTTCGCAAACTCGTTGATCATCCACCTAACGGCGCGGGAATCGTTCTCGATCTTTGGTAGCTTGGCAGCCGGCAGCATCTCTGCGGGCTTCTTGTGTCTGAGTCGCTCGATGTGCTGACTACCGATGCGCTTACTGATGATCTTACCCATGTCTGGAGCTAGGTAGTCATCTGGCCCGAGTTCCACCTCATGGCGCGTGTGCCACCACAACCACAGAAGGTCGCGCTGGTCCAGTTCCCAGTCTGGAAAGTGGTGGCTTAACGGGGCCTTGTTCGTAGGTGTTCTCCCGTACTGGCCAACTCCTCGATATGTGACTGCCATCTAATTGTCCAACAAGAAATGCCAGGAAATTCCTTAATAGTAGCGAAGAAATTCAGGGGGAATTCGTAGGAAATAGACTAGAAATACATGCTTAATCTGCCAATTTTTGTCTATGGAGCAGCACTGCTACAGGCCTCTATGCTGCGGAGATGGCTCGTCTTCACCTCGGTCGCGTCGGCTGACTGAGAGCAACCTGATCGTTTGAGCTGCTGAGGATTTGATCGAGCAAAAAAAACACTGGTCGCTGATGGTCTGGACCAACCAGACAGGATCGCTACCATGCGCCTCATTCGACTCTCCGACGTTAGCCACGCAACAGGCTTGCGCCGATCAACCATCTACAAGTACATCGCCGATGGGCTCTTTCCCAAAGCCGTTCCTCTTGGGGGCGGCCGTGTCGCATGGGTAGAGCATGAGGTTCAGGACTGGATAGTGAAGCGCGTCCGCGCACGGGAAGCGTGAACAATCGTGTTTGGCATAGCTGTGGAGCGCGTGCGCCACAGCTATGCCGATATGCCGCTATCGAAAATAAGTCTCCATGTGGTCGGGGACCTGGATAGGTCAGAAGGCGCGGGCTCTCCAGCGATATCGCCCTTTGTCCCCATCGGCATCTGAGCATCCTGCTGTTGCTTCCTATGGAATAGATAGATGAGGATGGTAGTTGGGACTCCAAAGAGCGAAGCTGAGGCGCCTAATGACTCCGGCTGAGGGCTCGCTAAACGCAAGTTGCTTTTTATCGCCACGACCAATCTGTTGAGCAAACACATGGAGCCTCAACATGAACGGAACGCGGCAGCCCCCTCTTCTGGAGCAACGCGGCATCGAATTGGAGAAACGACTGTACGAGATGCGCTCGCGGTATCTGGTCCTGTTTCTCACGCTGAACTACAAGCCTGAGCATCGAGGGCGCATCACTCTTGACGATCTGCGCCGCCATCGCGATCAGCTGCTGAAAAACGCGCAGAGCAATGCGCTACTTGGCGGGATCAAGGCCTACATCTGGAAGATCGAGGAGGGCGGCAAAGCGGGCCTCCACCTTCACTTCCTAGTTTTCTATTCGGGGGCATATCGAGGCGATGTCCACATCGCCAAGTCTATTGGCGAGTACTGGGAAACCACCGTTACGCAAGGGCTGGGAGCCTACTGGAGCAGCAACAGCACCGCTAGTAAGGAGAGGCTCGCCGAACGAGGGCTGCCCGTTGGCGTAGGGCAAGTAGATCGAAAGGATCAGCAGGGACGGGAAGGCGTTCTCCAAGTGATTCGGTATCTTGCTAAGCCTGGTCAAGAAATTGATGGGCGCCCAGGGCATGGACGCACGTTTGGCATGAGCCTCATGCCGTGAACGTAGCCGATGTGGGTAGCACCTGACTTCTGCCAAGTAAGTCGCAGCAGGTTGCCCTGTCATGAAATCGCGTCTCCCTGTGCAAAGGAAGACGCAATCCTTTCCGGACCTGGTTCAGCGTGGGGTGCGCGACCTCAATCGCAGTTACGCAGATCCTGAAGATCGAAGTCGGAGCTCTTGGCCCATCCAATGACCTTCCCCGCAACACTGTCCGGGTTGGCCAGATCGTAGTCAGGAACGGTGACAAGCTGGATGTAGCCACCCTTTGCTGCGGCCTTCACGGAAAAGGCCATAAGGGCTTGGAGAGACTGCTTACTGGAGGATTCGTCCGGGCTGGTGTAGATGAAGACAGGACGCTTGAGCTTCATCATCCCGGCTTTGGTGATCTCCGTCTTCGGGAAGACGCATTGACCCAGGTAGCTCGCTGCCTGAAGAGGGGAGGTCATAAGAACGGCACCTGAGATGGTGATGACTGCAATGAGACTTTTCATTTTTGCTGTTCCGTAAAAGAAATCAGCCATGCGTGAGCATGGCTAATGGAGAAGATGCCTGGGGCATTTCTGATGTTTCTATTTTTCCGGGCAGCGCGAGTCAGAAAGTGAACTTCCAATTCTGGCCGCCTGCCGTAACCACGACCTCTGCGACCGTACATGGCTCAGAAAAGACGTCCGTGGATTGGCCGACTTTCAAATTTCGCGTCACTGTCGGGTTTCGGACTTTGCAATTTCCTCTGTTTACCTGGACGTTCTCGATGACGACTTGATCCGCTCGGGCTGTGATGTGAATTCTTGCGCTGCCAATCGGGCTCGATGGATTGAACGCTTCTATCGTGATGGGCGCTTCAGATTGGCTGCAAGCGCTTAACGTGTACGAGAGCATGGCTGTTGCAAGCAGGCCTCGGTAGGCGAATGTATTACTCATTTTTCATCGTGCGTAAAAGGTTAAGGTCAGGTCGTGCGACTGCTAGGTCAAGCGGAAAAAAGGATCTTGCGAACGTGCGTTGGCCCAAGGCCTGGCGGACTCTCTGCTCTAGCCTTGCATCCTGGTTCTTCGTCATACCCCACTTCGTCAACGGAGATCTGGCCATGACAAGCGGAATTGAATATGACTAATTGTAGTGTATACACATCAATAACTGATGTGTATAAAACGTCGTTAATTGGACTACGAAAGGGCAGCATCCCCTTTCATGTCTACCAATCGCCCTGCCGTCTCTAGTGCCCAACCGGCCCCCATCTCCGTTGCTCTCGGCAAGCGGCTCAAGCAATGCCGTCACGCTGCTGAAAAATCTCAGGAGACCTTGGCGTTTGAGGCCCATGTGGATCGGACCTACATTTCGGCAATCGAGCGGGGGGTAGCGAATCCCTCGGTCGAGACATTGGCGAACATATGCCATGCCTTGAACATGACACTGGCTGAACTGTTTGCGCCATTGGACGAAGTGCCGCTGGCGCCTACAGGTGATCGCCGGACAAACGCGGCATCGCCGCCCGAAATCAAGCGAAGTCGGTTTCGCTAGGTGAGAGATGCATCGACACCGTGTCTTCCGATAGTGGCTAGTTGCTCGGCCTTCGTCTTGAGCTTGCTTGCCAGGGAAGGGTTCGTCGGCATCGTAGACGTGGTTTCGGAGGTGGGTCCGTCTGTTTGCTGATCAGGAAAGAATTCTTCCACTACGGCGGGCACATCCTCGACAGACTCTTCGAAGGACCCGTTGGCGAACCCGCGGTGCGCTGCTTCGTCCAGCGCAGCCTGGTCGAAGCCTGCCTCTTTCCGTCTGGCATCCCTGCGTTGCGCCTCTTTGATGGCATATTCGAGTGTTGTTCCAGCCGCCACGACCAGATCGACGTAGTAGATCGCGGTGCGGAAGCTCGGCGTGGTTGATTTGCCGCGCAGGCGCAGCTCCAGTGGCATGCAAGCCAGCAGGCCCCCAGAGACGGCATGGAAATAGCGCATTCGTGCCGCCAGCGTCCTGATCGAGTTGTAGGAGGTGGTGCGAAGGACAAATGCGCCCAACTCGTCTTGGTCTCCGATAACGACATACAGCCGTCCATACGGCTTGCATTTCCGATTGTGGAAGGCGCAATTCTCGGGAGTATGGCAGGGCAGCGTCTGCATTCCTTCGTCGGTGTCTCGCCGGCAGTTCTCGCCGTTGCCTACGCAAATCGGCCTTCCGTTTTCCCGGTTGAAGTAGGAATACTGGGCGCGCAGGTTCAGGTCGGGGTGGTTGAAGGGGAGCTGGATGTCGATGGTCCTTAGCTTGTCCCCGCCACGCATCTTGCGCTGTACTTCGTCCTGGGGATGAAGGAGCCAGCCGTCGCGGGTTTGCACCTGAGTTGTGATGGTGAACTGATCTTCTTTCTCGGGGAGCCGCTTGCCATTCTTTTCGACAATGCGGCCAATAGAAATCCGCCCAACCACGGGCGGGGTGATCGCCAAGCCCTTGAGCATGGGGGTCTCCTGTGAAAGTTGCGGTGTCTGGTGTCAATCCCGGATCAAAAATCGGCGCGTCCCGGGCTTGGTGGTGGCGTATTCGACAGCCAGCTCGGGATGGTTCAACAGCAAGAGGTCGGTATTGATTGTCGTGCTGTCTTGGCTGCGCCTATACAGCACGCGGCCCGTCTCAAAGCGGGCCTCGGACGAATCCCCCATCGCCTGCTGAATACGTTGCTTGAGCCTTTCTGCCTGTTCCTCCCGCACCTTGATGTCAGCACGCAGATTGACTAAATCGGCAAAGATTGCCGAAAGCGTGCGGTCGTCGCAGAAGTCCACCGCGGAAGCATTGCCGGGGTACAGCACGCGCAGGGCACGGTCTGCCGATTCGGAGCCATCGGCTGGGGGCGGAGTGTCGCTGGTAACGTACTGCCAGAACCTGGCCTCCAAGGTGATGAGACGTGAGATCAGGTCGTCATCGCGTTTGATGTGATGGACCTCCAGTCGCTGACCGCAAATCAAGACGGCCACGTCAGCCGACAGCTTGCCGGTGACAGCGAGTTGGTGCTGTACTTGTAGCTGCACGTATTCTGGTACGCCGTCTTGCCAAAGCCTGGCTCCAAACTCGCCCGCCGTTTTGCATTCCAGAACTTGCACGAGGGGCGTCCCGATCACCTCCCGGTCGAGGTTGGCGAGCATGAAAGGGAACTGCGGATGTTGCAGGACGGCATTGACCTTGCGGACTCTGTTGCCAGTCTGTTGGGTATAGGCCGCTGCGACGATGGGTTCCAGGAACGTTCCCCAATACGTCGGATGGGTCGTATCTTTGGGGTCTGGTTTGGGCAGCGCGGCGTCACGCCCGGTTTTCTCCATCCAAAGCTCAAGAGGAGACTTGTAGGGGGAGAGGCCTACGGCAGCGGCAGCGTCGGAGCCGCCGATGCCGGTCTTGCGCACTTCCAGCCAATCGGTGCGTTCGATCTTGCGGGTGTCGATCAGGCGTAAGGCAGGCCGGTTTTCGGGGTGGCGTTTCGGTAAAGCCATGATGGGAACCTCCAAAATAACGAAGCCCGGCCAGCGCATAAGCGCTGGCCGGGCTTCATAGGGGATGACGGGAAGGGGGAGCGGTTTCGGCTGTGCCGATATTCACGCCACAAGCTTCAACGCCTCGTCCAGGGCCTTCTGCTTGAGAGCCGCGCCAGCGCCAAACCACGCTGCGTCCAAGCGGTGGTCGCCGGAGCGAGCTCGCCGGTGATGATCGATGAATTCCGTGACGCTGTTGAGCAAGCCCCAGGCTGTTCCGGATGCCGAGGCCATCTCAGAACCCTTGCCGCGTCCGGCGTAGAGTTCCAGCACGGTCTTCAAAGCTCGGTCGTTGACGGCGGTCGTGCTGCCCTCAGCGGTGGGGTTGATGGGGTAGGTCAGCACTCGGCGCAAGATGACTTCCACCGCATCGTCCTTCACCTTGCATTCGGCCATAGCCTTCATGCGGGCCATGAACGCATCCCAGGACGAGACTGCAATGCCAAGTTGGCGTTTGACGGCCTGCGGGTCGAACTGGCTACGGTGGGGCACCTTGACTACGCCATCACCGTTACGCAAGGCAATCGCGAGCGTGTTGTTGCAGACCACGCGAACAGACGTGAATTGGGCCGTGGTCGCGAGCGAGCCATCGCAGGCGGTAGCCAGTAGCAAGTAACCGTTCACCCGGTCACGGCCCTTGAGGCAGGCCGATTGGCCGGTACGGGCGAGCGCCCACAACTTGCGGCCTTCCTTGAGAACGCCAGCGGTTTCCAGTTCGAAGCCGCCCGCTTCGGTCAGATCGCGGTAGAACTCCAATACGTCATGAGGTTGTACGACTTGGAAGCGCTTGGAGACGACCGATAGTGGGGCCTTGGTGTCCGAACGGTAGAGCACTTTCTGCTCCGGGAATGCGTGGATTGAACCTAGCCCGTTATCACTGGCGACATAGCGGACGTCTGCCGATTCGATATGCCAGGCCATACCGGCCTGCTGCGCCCATATTTCTAGCGGCGAATTGGGTGAAAGTTGGTTTCCCAGCCCGTGCCAGGGTCGTTGGCCAATGTAGGCCATCGTTTGTACGAGGTGCATGGTTGCCCCTTGGATGAGGTGACGTTGTGGGGATAAAAAGGGCAAACGGCCCACAGCCCTAAAAAGGGGCTGTAGGGCATTCGCGAGGGGGAGAGGAAAAAACGAAGTGGTGGCTAGCTCTATACCCGATGTCGTTTGCCAAAGGTATGGCCGCAGGCCTGGCAAGTATGGTTATCTAGCAAGGCTTCGTCGACTTGCTCGCCGAGGGCTGCGCCAGCAACGCCGCCCGCGGCGCCACCGATCAAGGCGCCCATGATGGCGCCGGCCATGCCGCCGAATAGCGAGCCGATTGGCCCGACGATCAGGCCTAGCGCGGCCCCGGTTTCTGCGCCGCCCAGGGCTGTAGCGATACTACTAGCTGCGCCAGCAGTGGAGCCGACAACTGTGCCGGTCTTACGGCCATAATCGTGGGTAATGATGTGCTGCGAACCGCAGCGGGGGCAGGACTGGGACATATCAACCTCTTGGATAGTGAAAGCAGACCGGCGCTGCTCAAGCCTCGGAGAGATGCTCGAATAAGTGATATGTGAGTGAAAATTTCTAAAGTGAAAGTGCATCTCCGGGTTTCGGACCCGACAAAAATAGTTCGTCCTAGGTTGTCTGCGTTCGAACCGAAGCGTTGTCACTTCCAGCGCCATGGTCACTACGGACCAGGCTTTGCGATGCACTTACTCAGTTCCCTTGTCGGCAAGAGTCAGTGAACCTGCAGTCTGCAAGCCGCCGCAAAACGCACTTGACGATTCAATAAGCTGACTGCCCGTCTTATCCCTTGATTCTCTAGCAGATCTGCTCTAAGGTATGGCCTCTGGCTAAGCGGCTCGAAGAGCCTAAGGTGAGCCGGGGCATCCCTCCCCTACCGAATCGCCTTCTGTGACACCAGCATCTGAGCTCAATGCAGCTCGCATATTGCTATGGTTCTAACTCGATATTGGGGGGGGGATTAGATATCGGAGTTAGCCATGATCGACAAAGATCAGTTCAGCTCGTTCGTTAAAGCCCTTCAGCAGTACCTCAAGCAACACTATCCTGACTTCGATCACAGCCTCAGTGCTGTACGCGAGCTCGTGTCTCATGCGCTTGCAGACAGGCCCAGCAATGGGCTCATGAATGATCAGCTCAAACACTCCCCTATCCCCTTCGGCGCTGCGGCATTCGAACGCTTGAGCTTCGCAGTAAAGCAGGCGTATGGGATCTCGATGCCAGAAGAAATCTGGCGCTGGCCACTTCCCGCGGCCTTTAAGCTCAGCCCAGCGGAGCGCATTGAGATCTGGCAAGCCGCGCTGAAGCACACCCTGAGCAAGACGGAGGTCGACGGCGTGTGGCGTGACAGCTTTGTCGACGCTGAGCCGTACATAAAGCCTATGGGTGATGGCAAATGGGCGGTGTGCAGCCGCTCGCCAGTGCCATTCTGGCTCTGCCGGGATGTGTTCACTCCGGAGTGGGTTACTCGTCGAGACGCTGATAATTCCATTGCCGATGACACCGCAGGACGCGAGCTGAAGGATCGCTCATTCCACGCTGGACTGTCAGCCCTTTGGAAGAAAGACTACGGCACGGCCCGTCAGCGCTTTCAGGAAGCACAGGAGAAAGGACATCCTGCGGCCGCCTTCAACCTTGGCTGGATGTACAGCGAAGGGTTAGGCCAGGGCCGTGATTTCACCAAAGCAGCCGAGCTGTACCAGCGTGCAGCCGAACTCGGGGTTCTCACTGCCCACCACAACCTGGGCCGGATGTACCTGGAGGGGGGGGAGCTCTTTCCCAAAAGCATCCCCGACGCTATCCAGCATTTTGAGCTGGCTGCTGAGGGCGGCATCGCCGCTTCGATCGGCTGCCTGGGAATGATCTACCTCAATGGCAATGGGGTGCCCGAAGACCGGAATCGTGCCATCGACTTGCTGATGCGTGCCGCTTCTCTGGGCGACGATCACAGCCTCAATACGGTAGCGACCATCCTCGACCATCAGAACGGTGGCGCCTCCACACCTGAGTCCTTTGCTCTGTACCGGATGGCTGCTCGCTCAGCCCGTGAGCTCAATCACGTCATGCCTATCTACAATCTGGGGTTGTGCTTCCTGCATGGCAACGGAGTTGGCAGAAATGTCGTGAAAGCGCGGCGACTGTTCCGTATAGCTGCCAACGCGGGCGATGCCGACGCTGCAATGAATCTGGGCCTGATGTACCTAAACGGCGAGGGCACCCCGGTTGACTCGCTTGAAGCACGGTATTGGCTCGAAATGTCTGCAGCCCATGGGAACGCCGATGCGCTCAATGCGTTGGGCGCGATCGAATTCAATGGTCAGTGCGGTGCGGCGAATCATCGCTTGGCCTGGCTTCTTTTCTCGAAGGCCGCCCAAATGGGCTCCGCAATCGGGCTGACTAACCAAGCGCGGTGTCTGGTAACCGGCCAAGGGGTCGAGCAGGATGTTGGGCTGGCCTATGAGCTCCTTAAACAGGCGGAAGCCCAAGGGTACCCAATGGCCCGTGAAATGCGTATCCAGTGGCAGGCCCAGATATGACATCCTTCCTGGATAACGTCTTTGACGGCGTAGAAGTGGCGGACGAGGGCCTCACCTGCAGCCAGTGTGGTTGTAAGTTTTCGCTGCATGAATTCGAGTTCGTTGACACAGAATTTGACGATGTCGAGTGCCGCTGTCCGAGCTGCCAGTTCTGTGCTGACCTAGATGGTCATCCCTGTGATTACTGCGCAGAGCCTGCAGCGCACGCCTTAGGCTCAACTTTCTACTGCGAAGAGCACTTTGAAGATCTAGTGGGCGACTGATCCCATCAAGTGCCGACACTGCCGCCATCCGCCACCGACATGGAGGGTGGCGGAATCTCACTGAAAAAAAGGGATGGATTTATTTTTCCGGCCAAAACGCGTGCTACCGGCCGACAGCAACTCTCTCCCACCGGCTGATTCTGGCCGATTCTGTTGAAAAACTCGCGGCCGTCTCGGTCGTCTGGCAGAATTTGCAAAGCGCCAACGAGTTCGGAGAGCACCGACATGATGGGTCATCAAGCGAGCGGGCAAGAGCGGTTGTTCTACGCCTTCAACCTTGAAGACGTCGTTCCGCCGACCCATCTTCTTAGAGCCATCGATCGCTGTCTGGATCTGAAGGAACTCCACCAACACCTGGCGGAGCACTACAGTCATACGGGCCGTCCGGCAGTCACGGTGGACGGCCGCCCCAGGCGGTCCCGCATTCTTCGCTTATTCGACAAACTATCTGATCGATACCGAGCATGGCGTGATCCTCGACGTCGAAGCCACCCCTGCACATCGCACCGCAGAAGTGGACTCTACCAAGACGATGGTGGATCGTGTCGAGGAACGATTCGACATCACCCCTGAACGGCTCATAGGCGATACCGCTTACGGCATGGCTCCGATGCTGGCGTGGATGGTGCAAGATAAGGGGATCGAGCCGCACGTCCCCGTCTGGGACAAAACCCAGCGCAAGGACGACAGTCTATCGAGCAACGACTTCGAATGGATGGCGAGGCCAACGAATATCGTTGCCCCGAGGGCCATGCACTGCGCAGCGAGCGGCGCATGTTCAAGATCGAACGCAATCATGTCACCAAGGCGGGCACCGTAATCTACCGAGCCAGCAAAACGGACTGCAGTAAGTGCTCGATGAAGCCGCAATGCTGCCCCTATACGCCGATGCGCAAGATCGCTCGCAGCATTCACGAGGATGCACGCGATGTAGCCAGGCGTATTCACGCTTGCAGCAGCCGTTCAGAACCTACGTCGTCTTGCGATGCTTACCTCTCCGGGGCCACCGGTTCAGGGCACAGGTGCGCCCAGTTCTCCTAGCTTTAGAGGTGGCTTCTGCCCGGTGAGTTTGCCTTTGTTCCATGGCACACGATGGCCAACGGTGACATTCGTGGATTCCATGACAATCTCCTTTCGCGTAAAGGGAGATTCAGTGTGCTCCTACGGAGGGTCGCTATCCGACCCTAGTCAGACGTTCAGGAATGTAGAGGTGAGCCGCCTGCGGTGCTTGTCGCTCAGGTCCGCGACTGCAAAGCTAGGCATTAGGTTGTAAACCCTACCCAACGATTTTCAAGCGAATATCGAAGCCATGTGCCGTCTCGCGCATGCAGCCAGTAACCGACCCAAGAATTGTCTAGGTCAAACTCATTCAAGAAATCATCTCGTACCGAGATAAGTACCCCAGAAAACTCTGTGCCAAGATCAAAGATTAGTCGCACGCGCTCGTTGGCCTCAACGGTGAACCCAACCTGCTGGAGACTCAAGTCCCATATGTAGAGCCCGTCAATGCTGGATGCAATGTTGGGATTCTTTGATGTGGCTACCCGAGGATTCAGGCTCGTCGCCACATGAGGGTTGATGCTTGAGGCATCTCGGTAATTCAAGCTCGTAGCAACTCGCGGATTGTAGCTGGTTGCAACATTCGGGTTTAGGCTCGTGGCGACAAAAGGATTCTTGCTGGTAGCCACATTGGGATTGAGCGATGTAGCAACATTGGGGTTAAGCGAGGTAGCGACAAATGGATTTCGAGAGCTCGTAATGGCAGGATTTCGGCCCGATGGAATCTTCATGTGTGGTCCTTGGTGACGGCCGATGCTTGGCATAACTAGAACTGGGCGGCTTCATTTGGCTCAGTATGACGCAAGCGTTCCAGCAATAGGTTAGCCGCTCGACGGCTCGAAGGATAGCGGACTGCGCAGTTGTGTCGAGAATGAATGCAGGAGCCTGAGGTTGCAAGTCTCTGGCTGACAGTGCTTTCCATGCAACAATTTCTAAGATGTAGTAGAAGGTTTATCTCTTCGCAGAATTCGGCGAAGGAGGTGTTTGTTTCTCCGCTCGGAGTTACAATGTCTTCTGGATTGAGGGGCGCGTTCACACAGCTTCATCCGGATCCTAATCTCTACGGAAGTGGAATAGCGCGGCCGCCATCGACATAGATCGATCGCGGTAACTCTCTGCGGCCGTAACAAACTCTGGACAGGCCAGAAGTGCATGGTTATTCAATACAACGTCAGCAGGTTTGGGTTCATATTGAAATATCACACCGGTGATCGTTCCTGGTCGCAGCCCGCACTGCTGCTCTTGTGGCCCTGTCGCGGCTAACCGAATCTGCATCGTTGTGAAGCACAGCTAGCCCATAGGTTTAAATCAACCACTCCAACGAAGAACTGCACAACCCTCAGCTGACATTTGGTTGACGCTCCAAGCCTGCCGTTCACGGAGCAGGTAAGCTGATTGCTTAGCAGGTTATAGTTAGTGTTTGTAACAGCTTCCTCACGAAATTTATCTAGTAGATGAAGGGGGATGAATCAGACATGCCGGTTTTGGTTCGCCTGCATCAGAAGCCACTTTGAGACTTCAATGACTGACGCACAACTTGCCTTTTACTCGTCCTGGTCTTCCATTATTTCTTTCTTTGTCGCGTTGATCTCACTCGCCTACGTGAGAAGCATAAAGACAAACATCGTTAAATTCCGCCGAAAGCAGCGACTTCGGCAGTTGGTAGATGAGGTTATGAGAATTCCTGACGACGCAATTCCTCTGAGTTCGGCGTCCACGACAAAGCTTGCCGCTTTGAAACGCAACATTCCGACCCGCATTTGGTATTGCTGCACGTCACGCGGAAAGGCAACCCTTGAAGTGCATAGGCACATAGATGGTGGCGATATTGTCGCCCTCAAGGAAGCCATCCATGACTGGTCTTCGTATTCGGAGGAGGCATGAACAAGTACGAAACACTGTTTGAAGAAATCGTCAAGCAGACTAGGACTAGTAAGCTTCGGTGGAAGCAGATCCGCCGCAACTCCAATTCAGATTTGATTTTCAATCCAAGTCTGGTTTTTCGGCAATTCTCTACTTGTTTCGAAAGGGCGGGCAATGACTTCACTCTTCTGCTACTGGAAAAGAAATACGATGACCCCGAGCAAGATTTTGCCTTCGAAAAATACTTGCCTGAACTTTTGGTGATTGACCACGATGGCGAGCTAGTGGCCACCATCACGGATTCAGTTATTGAGCGTACAGACATGATCCGACTCGCAAACCTTGTAGAAAATCGGAGCGATAAGGCCAGTAAATTATTTGACACCTAAGGTTGACGCCTAATTCGGCGGTCAACGAGGCAATAGTATGTACTGCCGTCCGCAGGGCTCGCTTTTGAGTGTCCGACTCCCCCTAACGTCGGCGTCTGACCCTAATCTCGATTTAGTCCGGATGAGAAGTAGAGATCTCCGGCTCGTTGTAGGTAGCGCTTCAAAATTTGTTACGCTCCGTCAATCTTGAAGGGGGCATTGTGGCAGTCGATTGGAATTGGTTTTTTAGCTCTGTAGCACAATCAGCGGCCGCTATGGTCGGCGTCATTGCGGCGTTCCTCATCGCAAAGGTCTTGTCGAATCAGGCCGCTTTCCGTGAGAAAAGCGATCAGTTACCTGGCCTGCTCGCGGAATGCGATCGCATTGCGGATCAATTAGCCCACTGCGGGTTCGACTACATTGAAGAGACGCACTTCATGGATTGGGCTAAGGAGGTTGCGAGCGACTTTGAGGAGAACGGGATGTCCAGCCCCGAAACGGTGTACGAGCGGCTCAACATGGAAGAGCAAAGAGACTATTGGTTAAATAAAGCCGTCGTTCTGGATTGGATAAAGGCCCGGCTTGACTTACTACAGGCGAGGAAAGAGCGGATCGAGGAAGAGCAAAGGGAGCAGCGGCGAAAGCGCCAGGAACGGCTCGAGGCGCAGCGCACGAAACAGCCGGGTGGGCTTGGAAGCATGCTCGCTAGCATGAGCGGCATGCCGGATTCTCTCGACGCGGAGATCCGTGTGATGCCCCAACCGTCGTTTGTGTCAGATACGATTTATCGCTGGAAGAGGATACCTGAGTATAGAAAAGAGATTTCTCAGGCCACCTTGGCGGCGCGCCACAACACCCGCAAGGTCAACGTCTACCTGAACAGCATTGCGGGCGATCCAGAACGGTCGCATTTAGTGACCTTCACCCTGGTGCTCTTGGCTTTTCTATTTTTCGGTGGGGTTGTCTACCCACTCAGCTTCTTGCCGGCACCGACCAATGGCAACATAGAGCTGTCTCTTGCTGCGTTCTGGGAAATTCTCTTCTCTCTGAAGGGCCTAGTGTTGGCCATATTGTCCGCCGGTGTGATCGCAATCTTGGCGGTCTTCGGGTTCATAAATTTTTCGCTTACCCATAGATCGGATGCTCTTACGCGCTTGCGTGGATACACAAATATGGGGGCCTACTCTGGCCGGCTTTCCTATTGCGATGCACAAGGCGAAGAGCCGGTGAGTCCCGCTGCCGAGTGAAGTAGTAGGCGAGCGCAAACGGAATGGAAGTTCGTTCCGCAAAAGGGCGGGACGAAACGGTGATCGTTCGGCTCCCGCAACATGGGCCCCAGCTAGATTGGGCGATGCCCCAACATGAAGCGGACCATCTGGCTTTGGCGAAGCCAATCGATCGTGTGCGCACACCGATAAGAAACGATGTCTTCAATCCGGCTTAGATCGCCGTGCAAATTGCGTTGGAAGATAGGTTCGTAATGTGCGATGCGATTACGAAGGGCTCGAACTTGAACCAGCCGCGCATGAATGTCTGTTCGTATTTGATGGGGTTGCAGGCCCGCCGGGGCATGAAGGAACGCAATTTGAATCTGAGAATTCCAAATTGTCGGTTGGTAGCGAGACTCTTCAATCATCGCCTTGGTCGGTGCTGAGAACTTCGGATCGACCTTGGCCGCCGACTTCACAGGCTTGTAGCACACCGTGCCGCGCGGCACGCCGAACCATCGGCACAGCTTGGCGACCACCAAGGACGACAAGTCGTACCGCCGCCGGCTGACCACGGCGAACTTCCGCTTTTGGCCGTAAGCGGCCAGTTCTGGTGGGTGTGAGACTAAGGCGCTCGTGAGCTGGTCAGGACATTAGATGCCCAAGTTAAGTGAACTTTTTGGTCGAAAATCCCACGTTAAATGAACCACGGCGAACAAAGTGGATGAACTAAATCTCAGTAAGTCCTTGATGTGTATGGTGTGGTGACTTCACTTTCAATGAACTTCGACAGCATGGCTATTCCACAACGATTCAAAGCAATGCAACTGGGCGTCTTTTCGGCTAACGAAGAAATTTAGGTGAACGGAGCGAAATGACCGGACTCTGGAAATGGTGGGCCCGCCGCGCGGCCAAGATGAGAGCGAAGGCTATGAGGGCCGAGCAACCGGACACTGGACTGGGCGCAGATGCACCGATTAGGAATGTGGCCCAAGACCGCCTGAAGAGGTCCGACTTCGCTGGCCGCTTAGCGGGCGTGTTGTCGGAGCGCAATTTGCGCGAGGGCAGGGTGTTCGCCATTCGAGGGGGCTGGGGTTTTGGCAAGTCATCCCTTAAAAATCTAATCGCTGAGCGGCTCGATGAGAGACAGCAAGGTGCAGACTGGCTCGATTTCAATCCGTGGCAGTGGGGCGATAGCGATGCGATAGTCCGTGAACTCTTTGGACAGATCGCAGATCGCCTCGGGGGCGACCAGTCGAAGGCTGCACGAGGCCGCGCTGAAGCATTGCGGCGCTACGGGGCGATCGTAAGCGGCATCGCGAAGCCCATTAAGACGGCCGGAGGGAATAGTCAAGGAATCTCGACTGTCCTGACTAGCGCGTCGGTGATTGCTGTGGCTTCGGCAGTAGGCTCTGATATGCCTGCGGTTACTACGGTGGCGGCTACCCTCGCTGGTTTAGCAATTTGCATGACCGTGCTCGGGCGCCTAATGGTTTACCTCGGCCGTGATAGGTCTGGTGACCCGTTAGACAAGGTGCGCGGAGATCTGGAGACTCGTCTTCGTAAGCTGGATCGTCCGCTGGTGGTCTTTGTGGACGACATCGACAGGCTGGAGCCGGAGCAAATCAGGCTGCTCCTGCGCCATGTGAAGGCCAACGCTAACTTGCCGAACATCGTCTTCGTCCTGCTGTTTCAACTCAACATCGTGGAGCGAGCACTTGATCCTGTTGCCGACAACGACGGTCGCGCCTTCCTGGAAAAGATAGTGCAGGCGAGTTTCGACCTGCCGGTAGTACCGGTCGCGGCTGTGCGCCGCATCTTTCTGGAGGAGCTGGCCGAGGTAGCAGGACTCTACGCGACAGAAGAAAATGGTTTTTCCGAGATCGAGTGGAGTACAGCCTTGGTCGACTGTATCCAACCGCGGCTGCGCAACCTCCGAGACGCGCGCCGACTTATCTCGTCCGTTGCCGCGCATCTGCCATTGCATGGGGCCAATGATGCGTTCGAGGTAAATATATTGGATTTTCTGGTCCTAGAGACCCTCCGGGTGTTCGAACCTAGTCTCCACGGCTCGCTCTTTCGAGAGAGAGGACTTCTGTTGCAGGAGCTTGGCCGGAGGAGCCAAGAACAGCCGAAACAAGACGAGGCTGCAGAAGAGCGCCTGTTAGAGAACGTTCCGGATGAGCGCCGTGCTATCGCTCGAGTGACGATCCGCCATCTCTTTCCCCCTCTTGCAAATGCTGTTGGGGGCGTCATTACCACGCGCGAATCACGAGCACCATGGAGTGCAGGTAAGCGGATTTGCTCAATTCGGCACTTCTCGCGGTACTTCGAACTGCAGACGGCGGATGGCGAAATGTCCGAGCAGCGCTTCTCTGCATTCCTTGCCGCCACGGAGACGCAGGAGGGATTAGCCGGGTCAATCTTCGAACTTGAAAACGAAGGTTTGCTGCCTGCGCTCGCTGAGAGACTATACGAAGCTGCCGAGCGGCTCCCGACGGACAACGCCGCCGGGTTGATCTCGACCATGTTTGGAATCGCAGAGAAGCTCCGGGATCAACATGCCGGCTCCCAATTCAGATCTCCGGATTTTTCAATGGCGATGGCGGTGAACGCAGTGTTGGGACGCGTGCCGGAGGCCGAACGACGTAGTCTGGTGCTGGAGGCGCTTCGCAGCAGCAAATCGTTGTCCGTCGCTGCGACCCTTATCAACTCGAACACTAAGCTTAAAGAGCGCTTCCGCAGTGATTTTGAGCCCAAGTTGGACCATGATTCCGTCGAGGCTCTGAAGAGTGAGTGGTTGACGCTGGTGAGGGGGCGCGCTGCGGAGGGAGACGGAGCATTAATAGCCGACCCTGATCTTATTTTTCAGCTTTACAGGTGGCGAGACTATTCCGGGTCCCTCGATGAACCGAGAGCCTGGGTCGCCAGGATGATCGAGACAGATGAAGGCTTCATGCGCATTGTTGTGCGCATGAAGCAGAAGATCCTGAGCCATACTTCAGGCGACCGTTTCACCACAGAAAGCAGCCGCTTCTATAGGGATGCAATTGAGGACTTCATCGGTATTGATGTCGCATGGGCTCGGTGCCAAGCTATCGACCCCTCACAGTTCCCGGAGAGCGAGGACGCATTACGCGGCTTGCGCAACTCCATTGCGGCTTGGACGGGACTCGGAGTTCGCAGAGATCGCCACACGACGCCTGACGGAGGCATGTCCAGTGCCGATCTAAATTAGCGCTGCCTCTGCAGGCCATTGCGCACGTATGTCGAGGAAGCCTAGGGCGACCTCGCTATTGAATGGCACGGCTTTAGTGCCGGACTTTACTACCTGAGCGAAGAATTGGATCAGCATCTCCTCACATGCCTGCAAAGTCTCTGGACTGCGGTGCGCAGCCCTTACGATGACCTTTGGTCCATGCCAGAGTTCAAGCGCGTCATTGAAGCTTGTCAGCCGTATGTTCGGAGCGGCAAGCGAGGATTCAGCGATGCGTTTGCTTTCAGCAATGCTCTGAAAGCGCTGGGGCTTCCGTTTGGCGGCGCCCCGGATAGTGTGGACTTGGACCTGCGGACTGTGGCTTCACAGCTGATCGGTGCGTGCCAGAGTACAGTGCAACAGCGAACGCACTTTTGCCCTCTTGACCTGGCAGGCGAACTACCTCGGCTCGAATTTGGTACGGCGACCGTCCGCAGCTTTTCACGGGAGGAGCTTGCTATGGCCTTCGAAGTTGACCGTATGGCGGCACATCATCCATCTGGCAAATGGGATCTCGAAAGACTCTGCCAACTCCAATGGCTGGTCGTTCGCGAAGAGATACTCGTCCGAGACTCTCCTTCTGGCCGAGCTTCGCCGTTCTTTGAGGAACCATTCAATCCTGACTGGGGGGCAGTGCATCCCCATGAGAATGGTTGGCCAGAAGCAGTTGCAGACGCCGTGTTTTTTCTCCTATTGGCTCCGTGGGAACGATGGACCGCGATGCCCAGGACCAACATCTTCGGATTTCAGATTCCTTGGATTTACACAATCGATTCGGACCCGTTCAAGCTCCCGGCTGCGCCACCATCGGCCGACAATCTCTCTTTTTCCCCCGAATTCTGGACCGATCGATGGGGTGTTGAGCATGAGGTTCAGGCGCCTGCTCGAGTTGGCTTTGACGAAGCAGTCTCCGAGGAATTGCCGCTCATGAACCAATCGGCGTGGGCGAGCCTGCAACTAGCGCAGACTTCTCCCCTCTTTGACACGCCTGTTCAACATTTCTTGGTACGTGCCTTTCAGGCAAACGGTGTAGATGAGTTCCTCGGTCACATAACTGCAATTGAGGCGGCCGTGGGGCATATTGATGATCACCGTCCAGGGAAAGACCGCGCCAATCCGAGAGCTCGCATGAAATCGACAGAGCGTGTAGCGGTCCGGCTTGCGGCCCTCGTCGGCGACGGTGCCGCTGCTGCGCAGTTTCGCCATATTTTCGATCTTAGAAGCGCCTTTATCCATGGGCGAGCCGACCTCAACCCGATCTCGACCAAAGAGCGGCTTACGGCTCGTAGCTTAGCGCGCCGCGCTGCCCGGGGTCTCGTTGACCTGGCTGTAGGTCAGCCCTTGACAAGAGAGGTCGCCCTCGAGCAACTGCTGGAAGCTGGCATTCAACTTACTGCTCGACCGACCTCAGCATAGCTCTGCTCTTGAAGTCCTATTCGATGTGTCGAAGTTTGTTCTGGGGGACGTCCATGTGGCAGCTGCCACATGCACAGATCGGCGGCTTCGGTGCGAGAAAATCACCACTTGACCCTTTGCCGCAGCGGAGTCCGCCTCCCCCATGGGGGGACCACAACGATACTCACGTCCTTGCGCGGCTGCTCATGTGAGATTTGAGCGCTAACATGTTCCAAACTCACCTGAGGAGGGCTATGACATCGATAACCATCTTGTACCGAGCCGTGCATACGAAGACGCGGTGGCGAGAAGCGCATGGTCACACTTCACTGAATAACGCGCTGCATGGGCGCAATGACGGCGCGCCTGGCTTGTTCGCGCATCGCGCCCGCATTAATTACACGAAGCACGGTGAGCCGCTTTACGCAGTCATTTGGGAAGATGGAGCAACCGTCGGCTTTGTGGTGAAGCCAGATACCTCAACCAGTGAGGGAACTGCTTACGTACGAGTTCCGGTCGATGTGCTTCTTGCATACGAGGCCCGAAAATGCGCCTCTCCAACTGAACTAGAGGCCCACTTCCAGGCGCCAGCCGACGATGATTCGATGCGGACGCTGCATATATTTGAAGAGCTACCGCGCCATTCACAAGGTGAGGAAGGGGGCACTTATTTAAGAGAGCATCTTGTCCGCGAACGCGACTCGGCACTCGCCGACGCAAAAAAAGGGACATTCTGGAGGCTACGGGCCGGCTTGCTTGCGAAGCTTGTCGGTTCGACTTTCGAGTTGCGTACGGCGAACTAGGTACAGGATTTTGCGAGGTACATCACTTAAAGCCTTTGGCCGGTCGTAGCGAAAGCGAAACGACGTCTTTCGAGGATCTTGCGATCCTTTGTTCCAATTGCCACAGCATCATCCATAGGACCTTACCGATGTGGTCGGTGACTGAGCTTGCCGCGCACATCTCGAGTAGAAGGGCGGTGGATGATACTCAACTCCCCCTTGACTGACTGCCGCGTTAGCGGATGTCTCGCCAATGCACAGGCGCGCTGGCGACGCCAACGCGTTCGGCCTCTTCGACCTCGCCACGCAAGCGCTTGGTCAGGATAGTTGAACGCCCAGCAGGGCTAGAGCGTCAGCGGCATGCCGAAGCGCCTCGGTTCGCTCCTGCTCGAGCCGCTGGGGGTAAGGCGGGTCGATCTCGTGGGTCGTGCAAAGCGGGTTGTTGCATTGACAGGGCCGGATGGCGTTCACCCTGATGCCTTCGTCGAGCGTCATGCGCAGCGTGTTGAGCTTCGTCGAGCAACTCGTGAGCTCCGCCGAGACACGCGCGTCAGGGAAGGCGTGGCTTGGCGGCACGCGCGAAATGATCGCCCCCAGGCGGTCGCGCCAAATGCCAGTGTTAAGGGCCCCTATGGTGTCCGCGATGGCCTGCCTGAATGCCGGCATAGAGCTCTCACAGTGGATAGGCGTTTGAAAAGCAGGCCGGTCGAACAGCCGCGCGACAAGCAAACCAGCCTCTTTCTCGGTCGCAGGATCGAGCTCCAGCGTGAACTTGCGAAGCTCCGCCTCGTCGTCGGGCAACTCTTCCCCGTTGAAGAAGCGGTGAAGTACTGACGGCGCGTGAAAGCGCAGGTGCTCCTCGAAATCCGGGCCAGACCACACCTGGCAAATCTTGATCTTCTTGGAGTCCGCGTGGACCTTGCAGTTGTCTTTGGTCTCGGCACTCACGTTCCCCCCGGCTATCACGATGACCTCATGGGGCGGCTTGGCTTGCGTGTTCGTCAGTCGGTTGATGTTTTTCTTGGCTTTGGCCAGCGTGAACTTCTGCCAGTTCGCGCCGCTTGGCGGCCTTCAGACTTTTTTTCGCACCGCCTCCTGCAGGATCTGCTTGTCCAATGTCAGATCAGCGACGATGCGCCGCAGCCGTGCGTTCTCATCCTCGAGTTGCTTGAGCTTACGCAGTTCGCTTACACCGAAGTCGGCGTACTTCTTCTTCCAGGTATAGAAGGTCGCCTCCGACACACCAAGCTGCCGACAGACGTCGACCACCGGCGTACCGCTATCTGCCAGTCGCAGCGCATACGTGATCTGCTCTTCGGTAAATCTCGACCGTTTCATGGCTTCTCCTCGCCCCGCTTGGGGCGCTGAGAAGCAACCATACCTCTAGTTTTGACCTGTACGGATATTCCGGGGGCACGTCACCTCTCCAATCACACGAGCCGCTTGAAGTAGGCTTTCTGGTTTGGCTCATGCCACCATTTTCAACTCCCTCCAGGCAGCGGCCAATCGCGAATTCAATTTCCACAGGTGGGATGGCGAGCAGCTACGTCAGAGTAATCTGCCACGGCACGCGAAAGTTCAGGCAAGGGGTCTCAGAGGGATCGACCTTTCGATCTTGCCCCGTTGGCAAGTTAACGACACCTAAGCTTCTGGGGGAGAGGCTCGATAAGGTGTGTATCGGTGAAAGTTTTTCAAGTGCAATGCCCGAGAGCTGCGGAAAACTGGTGCGAATTGGGTCTTCAACGATCAGCGTTTTCAGTCTAGGTCGTATCCTGAGAGCAGAGACTGTGTAAAATTTTTGCTGTAATCTAGCTATATTTAGATACAATTGGATCGAGCAGTCTACTCGATGCGCATGGGTATCTGGTGGGGTGCGCTGTTGAATTTCGCTGTCACAAGAACTGAAGGACGTCAGGAGAAATGGTGAAAAAAAAACAGTCGTACGATTTTCCCAAACACCCGTTAGTTGCGCGGGAATAACCTCCTTGCGCTTTGGGGCGGCGCCGGACACAGCGTGGTTACCTCATGACTTCCAACCGAATTGCCGAGAAATTTGAGTTATACATTATTTCATTGTGGCTTCTATTTTTGCTAATCATAGTCGTCACGATTGATATTCCGATCTGCTTCCAGCCTGAATGCAGTTTTATCGGTATGGGGGAGCTGGCGCGCCGGAATGTTGTTCCGGCCATTGCTCTTCTGCTAGTTGGGCTAGGAGGTCTTTACTATTTCCGATTCAACTACAAAATTGCTGGAAGTAAATCGATACCGGTCGAAGTAAATTCGGTTGAGGATATCAACTATGAGCATCTGACTTTTCTAACCACGTACATTATTCCGCTTATTTGCTTTAATCTGACAAGTGAGCGCTATCTAATTGCTCTAGTGCTTCTTCTGATCGTCATCGGTATTATCTATGTCAGAACAGATAAGTTCTACGCAAATCCTACTCTTGCGGTTCTAGGGTTTCGCCTATATTCCGTGAAGGTGACTCGCCGTACCGGCGAGGAAGTGAAGGTGGCATTAATAACGAAGGACCAAATCAAAGATGGAGACAAGATCCGATTCTTGGAATTGGACGGTCGCGTCTATTTTGCAAAGAGGAATTCATGAGCCTTGACGCGCTGCGAGCGAGAATATCAGACGTAATTTCAGATCCGGCCTGCTCTGCCGAGTTCTACTTTCTGCTTGAGGATGACGGTCAAATCTCTATCAAGCGGGCAGACATCGATGAGGGTGCTTCTGATGAGTTGACTCGAAACTTCATCGAAACGATTGGGAGCACGGTTTTGTTGAACGACGAACTCTCGCTGCTGAACATTTCCGGAGCGGATGATCGTGCGAATGCAATCTATCGATATGACTTGCCCGAGGTGCCGGCTCAAATCCAGAATTTGGCTACTGTTCTTCAGCGAGACGACTTTGAAGTCTTTAATTTCGAAGCTGACGAATTAGCTCATTTGGAGGGGATATTAGTAATTCTAGGGCATGGTCGGCAGCAACTTGCCTTATATAAACATCAATACCCAATAGCGCTACTCAAGCGCGATAGTGCCTTTAGCCTAGTTAGAGTAAGAAATCAAAATAGGCTTGTTAAGCTTGAGGATGACATTCTTCGTATCAACTCAAAATTTGAATTCATGCGCATTGGCGACGAATATTTCATCGTTGATATTAAGACGCTGGAACGATTCTTCGGCTTTCATGAGGCGGTGCGAAATATCGCCACGGAGGGAATAGCCAATATTGATCGAGCAGACATAGTCGTCGATACGGCGGCGCTCACGGCTAGGCTTGACGATATTTCATTCTCGCGAAAACTCATTCGCGCAGCAAGGGAGTCACCGGTTCTTGGTGTTATTCCAAACGCTCAGGTGATAACTTTCGTCAATACTCATCCGGCGCTTCAGGGGAGATTCCGGCTAAGCGATGACGGTTCTAAGCTCAAGCTGGATACAAAGGTCTCACAGGACCTTTTCCTCAAGCTCTTGAATGACGATTTTCTGCAGTCTGAGCTAACGAAGCGCTACTACGCTAGTCTGGCGAAAGACAATCTTGCGACGGCCGCGGTGCCGTGACTTTTCTTGCAGATGGAGGAGGGCGCGATGCTAGTGTGCTGTCCCGCAGATACGCCCGCACGGAAACCTCCCCTAGCCGCCATGCGTTGTTGAAAATCCTTGCGATATCTACGGGGCGCTGCGGTTTGCGCGCTCGGGGCTGCGTTTTAGCTCGAGTTTTTCAAATGCGGTAGTCGACAATTTCTTTGCGATCAAGTTCGCCTGCCGGCACTAACTTGTAGTGGCGTTCCTCTACGACCTTGAGTTCGTCATCATCGATTTTTAGCTCAAACAAGGCAATTTGTTCGCTGCTGATGAATTGAGCAGATATGGCGCGGCATCTAAGGGTCGGATATTTTTGCTTGCACCAGGCGGTGTCTTGAGCTGTCTGCACGGCAGAGATTTGATCGCTCCCGCCTTTTGCCTGTACCGGAATGACATAGTGACAACCGTATCTATCGAGGCCCACGTACAGCTCATCGATCTCAATCTGCCCGATGCCCTTTACGCTCGTCCGCAGGTGGTTTTGCAGCGAAAATGTAGTTAGACCGAGGAAGATGTCGATAAGGCGGTTGTATCGTACTTTGGCCAACAACGCCTGTTCGTCGTCAAGCGCATAGGCGCCAATAATTTCAGGGGTATTGTCGGGAATACGAATAACGGCTAAGTTCGGATTGGGAACGATGCGATTGGCTGTTGCTAGCCGAAAACGGTACTTGGACCGTCCTATTAACTCAATGATCCATTCACGACCTTCCGGCTGCGTCGCCAGTATTCGTGCGGGCATTGGAGTGCGGAAGCGAATCGAGTAGATTACATCGCCAAGATTGTCCGGTAGAGCGATATCGAGTTGTTCTGCCGCTTCCTTCAGCGCCTTGCGCTCAAAAGGGATTTCGGTCATCCCCTCTACAAACTTATCGAAAAATATTTTCTCGATAAGTTGGTGATAGCGGCTTGGCGTCTTGATGCTCTCGTTCATAGCGTGGCGAGTTCTAGTTCTTCGGAGGATTGAGAAGCTGTAGGCGTTGCCGAACGTTTACGCTGAGCAATCACCGTGCGCGACACGCCGAACATTGCTGCTGCGTCGGTCATCGAGATGCTGACTAAACTCTGGCTACCTAGAGCGAGTGACTCGGACGGCCTGACTGGCTTCTTTCCCAGGGCCTTCATTAGTTGGCCTCCGACAGCACGTGCCAAAAGGGGCGGAACGCTGTTGCCAATTTGTCGAAAGCCGTGCCACTTCGTGGCGTGAAAGCGAAACCAGTCGGGATAAGAATGCAGCCGCGCCGCCTCGCGGACGGTGATTACACGCGGCACAGTCGGATGAATGGGGCGTGGTGACGTGAATGCTCCTCGGTCGCTTGCAGTGCCTGCGCGCAGGGTGTTGCAGAGGCCGTCAAGAGCTAACTTCTTGAATCGGCTGATAGGTTCCACATCGTTTGGAGCAGTGGCGGCGAAGCGCTTGCGCGACAGCTCGGTGTGCTCGGTCAGCAAGGAGCACGTCAGCAGGCTCGCATCGAACTGACGAGGATGGCCGAAATCAGTTGGATCGTCCACTTTTCCGCGTAGGTACGCAGCGTAATTGGACGGTTTGCCATATTTCGCCTTAACCCAATCCCGTTCCCATAATTCAGGGAAAGTCTCCGCATCGGGTATATCTCCTATAGCGTCGCCCACAGTTGTGCGCCCGGTGGGCTCCGGGTACGCCGGGAGACGAAGACCTTTGCGAGCCCCCATCAGAATCAGACGGCGTCTATCCTGAGGAACGCCATAGTCGGCCGCGTTAAGCACCTTGTAATCTGTTACTACATCGTAGCCACCGTCCTGAAACGCCTCGATGATTTCTTGCAGAAACTGGCGGTGTTTTCCGACGGTCAATCCTTTAACGTTTTCGAAGACGAAATACTTGGGCTTCAGCTCCATCACCACGCGGACGTAGTGATACACAAGTTGATTGCGCGAATCGTCGAGCGCGCGCTTTCCGATTAAAGAGAAGCCTTGGCATGGTGCGCCACCGACTACAACATCGAGGTCGCGCTTCCCAATTCCTGCGACACGGCGCAGTTCGTCCCCTGTCACGTCAATGATGCTCTTGCACACGGTTGCGCAGGTGGGGAAGTTGAACTTGTGCGCAGCGGAGTGAATCGGGTCGATCTCTACGGCCGCGACGATGTCGAAGCCGGCTTGCTCGAAGCCGAGGCTTAAACCTCCTGCTCCAGCGAACAAATCGATCCCAATGGGGCGTGCCATAGCTGAGTGTCCTTCTCGTTCATCGAGTGCAGATTGGAAGCCCGAATCATACCAAAAACGATCGCTTTATCGATCGTTTTTTTAGGCGTGATCCAGAACGTCCCGTAGGCGCGCCTCCAAGGCTTCGATATCACGCAGCTCGCACTGCCACACAACGACAACGCGCCAGCCGTTCTCTGCTAAAGAGGTCTCCTTGCGGTAGTCGCGGGCTCGATTGGTCTCGATCTTCGGCCGCCAGTAGTCGAGGCGAGATTTCGGGAGTTGCCCAATTCGACAGCCATGGCCATGCCAAAAGCATCCGTGTACGAACAATGCCACACGGCGGCTCGGAAATACGATGTCCGGAGTGCCAGGTAAGTCTTTTCGATGCAGGCGGAAGCGGTAACCCAGGCTGTGGAGCAAAGAGCGGACCGTTCTCTCAGGCTTCGTGTCCTTGCTTCTGACCTGCTGCATCAGGTAGCGACGACGATCAGGAGCAAGTCTATCAGTCATGGGGATCGACTCGCTTGGCCGATGAGCTGAGAGGGGCGAACCGTGTTGTGGCGCCGCGATAGCGCGTTTCCGACCGGCTCCACGCTACGATGCGCAGTGCGGCTCGGGATCATTGTCAGGACTGTATCATGTTGCTCTTTTGGGGAACCGCCGGCATCCGACCATGCAATGCTGCCCTGTCAGGCGTCTATCAGGCGCGGCGGCAATAGCACCGGATTAGCGGCTGGCGGCGGGCATCTTCGACTGTTGAGTCAAGACTTCCGTGAGACGCTGTCCAAGCCGCTCCCAGGCGTCGGCCTTTTCTTCGGCGTAATTATGGTGCAAGTAATGCCTCCGCACCTTAGATCCCGCCAATATGTGGTTCTGGCAGCGGTCAATGATGTCCAGCGAGACTCCCAGCTGTTGCATCATCGTCGCCCCTGTGCGACGTAGGTCGTGGGGTGTCCAGTTCCCATTCTTCCCGCCGGCCAGCACGAGAGTGTTGTCGTGCTTACGGCGCTTGAGCGGCTTGCGTTTCATGAACCGTTCTTGCCGGTCTCCGACCTGTTTAGAGACGGCAGAAACGCTCACATGCGAATCAGTCAAGTTGCGAGCGGGGAAGCACCAAGCAGTTTTTCCCGTGAGCTCGTGAAGGGCTTGAAACCGATGCAGCACGAACGATGAGAGCCGTACATAATGGTTCTGCTTCTTGCCCCGCCGCCCTTTGACATTCTCCTTCGGAATGAACCATGTGCCCGCCTTGAGGTCTACATGCTCCCACCGCGCCATCAGTAGTTCGCCGATTCGGCAGAGGGTGCCTAGGCTGATCCATACGGCAAGTTGACTTTCCTTCTTGAGTGGTCGTTCATGCTTGTACTTGGTGCCTGGCGCGGCCGCTTCGTAGTTTGCCGCCATGTCGGCAAAGATCTCGTGTAATTCTCGAATTTCATTTGGTGAGAGCACGCGCGTGCGCTCTTCCTCATGATCGGGGGGGAGGATCGAATCTTCGCTGATTAGATCAGCCGGGTTTCCATCAATCAGTAATCCGCGCCACGGCTGGCGCTTCTCGGCCCAAGCCAACATCTGCTTGACGCCGAGCAACATATGGGTGGCCTTACTGACCGTTCCTGCGTCGATGGCCGCCCGAAGTAAAGCACGCAAGGCAGACTCCGTCAGGCCACGCAGGGGAGTGACGCCAATGTGGGGCAAGATGTCCCGCTTGAACATCCGCGCGACCTCCTTGTTCCCATCTTTGCGGTTGATGCCCTCGACAATCCAGAGGTCGAATAGGTCCTGCACTGTGAGGACCTGCACCCGATCTCGCTCGGCCTCTGCCAGCGTGGCAGCAACGGCCTTCTGCTTTTCGATACGCGCCGCCTTCTTGGCGGCCGTGGGATCGATGCCCTCTGCGGCGGTCACGCGCACTCGGTCCCGTTCCGCTCGGATGTTTGCCAGGCTCTTCTTCGGCCAGGATCCCAGCGCGTGGTCGCGCTTCGCTCCACCCAGCTTGTACTCATAGCGAAAGGAAACGGTCAGGCCCCGCGTGCCCGCCCGTACGCGTCCTACGATGCCTCCGTCTTCGCGAAGGATACGACCGCCGTCAGCCGCGGTCAGTGCTTCCAACTCTCGGTTGGTGATCTTGCTCATGCTTCTATCCTTCGATATTTTTACCCCACTTTTACCCCACCTAAATGTCCGGCTTGGGATGGATGGAAGTGGACAGTTCTGGATAGTCTATCAGCTTGAAACCAGCATGAATATTGGATTTACTGGAATCCAGGAGTGTCCGGAATGATCCATAGCTATCCACCAGTTATCTTCTTTGGGAGCAGAGGGTCGTGAGTTCGAATCCCACCGCCCCGACCAATAAAATCAAAGGGTTAGCTCAATGTCGTTGAGCTAACCCTTTTTCTTTGCTCGGCATATGGGACAACATATGGGACAACGAACTTGCAGTTGGCGGTGAGCAAGTTCAGGCGGCATCAAGCCAAGGATGTGCACTCGGTGGCAATAGCCCATCTCGGGACTTGCCGGGTCTCTGCTTGATTGGGGGGGGCGGGCAGCTCGCCGCACTTTAGGCTCATCAGGCCAATTGGGTGGGTTCTGGGGACTGTTGCGCTTGGGGCAGGCCAAACCCCTTCATCTGAGGCTGTGTGTGCTGGGGCAGCAAAGCGAGAGTTCCGAGCCCAGGTCGCAGAGCATCGGCGGCACCACGCGACAGTTGAATCGTTACGACCCCTCGGCCCTTCCATCCTCGCGGCGTTATTCGTTAGCGGAGCAAATGCCGAGCTGTGCTGTGGACCGGTCTTTCGCGGTTGCACTTTTAAAGCGTCGCGGCCTGTACTCTGTATGTGCTGTGTGCATTGCACTGAGACCATACTGCACACCTCAGTGTCAAATGCGCTCTGAGCTGCGCTGAGAGAAATTAAAGTCGACGGTCTATCCGACCCGAACTGCGGAGACTTGGCCTAGTACGGGAATGAGGGGATAGGGCATCCTTTAACCTAGTACTGATACGAGGGGTGCCCTTTCGACAATGGAAGTAGGAGTTGCCAGCGCAATGTCTGAATGGCTGCGACTGGAACACGGAGTCTTTCAGGCGGCTAACAGATTATTTCGCTGAGTCGACTCCGAGCTGGCCGCGATCCCGCGTATGAGGCGCTGAAACTTGTCCGCAGGTCCGTAGATTTCACCCCGCCGCAACCGTCCGCACTTGTGAATCGTGGGGGGCCTTGGTGGATCCTGCTGTACCGAAGGAGGGTGGGGCGCGATTAATGCTCAGAAACACGGACCGTGGGTCGCAGCAAAAAGGTCGGCAATGGCTGGACCAAGCGCGGTTCATGTCGCGGAGGAGTTAGTGGCTTGAATTGCCGACAGGGTATTTGAGTATCTCGGCCTGGCAAATAGTTCCCAGTCAAAAGAGTCAGGCTCGTGGCGTTGCAAAAATAACTCCCACCTTGAGACGCCGGCGCCGGACAGTTGCCACCCTAGTCACGCACGTCTGGAACATCATCAACCGTCGATCGTTCCAGCTTCACTGACGGTGGGCGAGGGGCGGGGCGGCTGTCCAGTTGTGGACCATCGAACAGATCCGGAGTGCTTGGCTGGCGTAGAGATCAAGTGTTGACGCCATCAGTCAAAGCCCTTTTCAAACACTCTATCAAAATCCCTATCAAATATTCCGAATGCGCGGGGAAGCTTGGCGCCCCGGTGGGCATCGATTCTTGCCATGGACAAAAGGGAAGGCTGGCTCGGCGGTCTCACGTTCTAGCGAGCGAAGTCGTTGGATTGTGCAATACAGGACTCTGGCCACACCCTCCGACTTGCCCACTTTCTTTTGCACGGCGCCAACCGTCTTCTAGACCCTGCAAGGCAAAAACTCGGAGATTCGACTCGCGTTTCAGGAACAGAGCGCGAGACTGCGCAGAACGCGCTCTGGGTGGCAATGACTCTAAAGTGGCTGCTACCCCCGTCACCCGAGGTGTTTCGACCGCTCATGCGGGCTGTGGACGCGTCCAAGCACCATCGCTGCATCTACGAGGGCGTCCCATCTGGAATTGGTCCGGCCTGTTGTGGCTTATCAGGTCAGACAGCGGCGCAGACGCTGTTGACACTGGCGTAGCCAGTAAAAGATTTGGGATTGGGAATGGGATTGGGATTGGTAGCTTTGCATCCGGTTTGCACTGGGTTCGAAAATAAAACCTGGCCATAACCTGCTGGGTTTCCGCTACAGGCCCCCGTTTCCCTCGCTTCGTGGGTATTTCTCCTATGAGGATGGCCATGGATCCTGTGTCAGCGGCGCTCATGGACCTCAAGATCTGAGCAACTGTGCAGGGGCACAGCGCGCTCCTTTACGCCGTGTTTCAGAACCAAATTGGTCGAGTGCCGCTCTAGGTTTTGATGTGAGAACCGGCGGTTAACCAAGTAGGAACCCAGCAGGATCCCAACGGGTTTCCTGTTACGAAAGATGTTGCGTTGCGCTGCGGATTCTCAGTTCATATCCGGCGGTGATTGCTATCATCAGGCGTACCGATAGGGCTGTGTTTGTGGAGAAAAGCGTATGGACTTGGGTACTACGGTGATGCTCGGAGTACTTGTAGCTGTTATCGCATTCGGCCTTTGGGTCGCGAATAACATCGCTCGTTCCGAAGGGCGCAACAAAGAAGACCATCAGACCTGAAGCGGCAATAATTCGGAGTAGGTCTCAAAAATTAGGCTGGCTTGTTATGTTCTTTGAAGTAACAATTGGTCATCTAGTTCATTCCGGGAGGGGGACGTGGCCGATTTCTTCATTGAACATAGCCACATGCTGGCTTTGAAACCCATTAGCAGTCCGAACTCGGGTTTTAGGCCAGGCCAGTTGGGCGCTCTTCATTCTGTGGCGGCCCACTTTTCGGTCTACGACGAGCCGGCCATAGTGTCTTTGCCGACTGGATATGGGAAGACTGCCGTGATCATGGCGCTTCCTTTTTTGTTGGGCTCAAACCGTGTGCTGGTGGTGGAACCCACGGATGTGCTGAGACGACAGACCTCGGCCCACTTCGGTGAACTGTCGACGCTACGCAAGCTCAAGGTCTTCCCGGCGGAGGCAGGAAATCCTCATGTACATCCACAGAAGGGCAGGCCATTGAGCGCCGATGAATGGCTTGCCTTTCGAACTTTCGATGTGGTCGTGTCCACGCCAGCGAGCACATCGCCGGTCCTGGAGCCCGTAAGTCCCGCAGATCTATTCGATTTGATTATCTTTGACGAGGCGCACCATGCTCCAGCAGACACTTGGAGTGCGTATCTCGGTCACTACTCCCGCGCCAAGTTTGTCTTCTTGACGGCTACTCCATTCAGGCGCGATAAAAAGGCAATTCCGGGTCGTCTGGCATATAGCTATCCAGTTTCCAAGGCGTCTCGCGAACAAGCGTTCGGAAGCGTCTCCTTTCGTCCAGCGCCTGTGCATAACGATCACGATGAGGACGAGGTGGACCTTGCCATCGCAAGGGTGGCGATTGCACAGCTGCGGGAAGATCAGGCGCAAGGATTCGACCATCGACTGTTTGCGCGAGCATCCTCGATATCCGCTGCTAGGAAGCTGACGGGGATTTACGCCGGGCTGGGGGCGAGGGTAGAAGCGATCGACAGCGGAATTTCCAAACGGAGGCAGGAGCAACTGGAGGTCTCCTTGCTCCAGGGGGAGCTGGAGGGAATAGTCTGCGTTGACATGTTCGGGGAGGGCTATGACTTTCCAAAGCTGAAGATCGCAGCACTCCATGCGCCGCACCGCTCCCTGGTTCCAACGATACAGTTCATAGGGCGGTTCGCGCGAACAAACGATGAACGCACGGGAAACGCTACTTTGGTGTCGACTGTGAGTCGTCTGCAAGATGCCACTGCACGGCTCTTTCAAGAGGGAGTGGACATCGCTTCCCTTATCGACGAAGAGGCGAGGCGACAGCTCGCCGAAGGGGCTGCCGATGAATCGATCTTGGAGATCTTGAAGCCGAAGAGGCAGACAGTCTCTGACTACGATGCCGTGTCGCCAATGTCATTTGAGCTATATGCCCATGCTCGAATCTTTCAGTGCGACGAGGCCCCGGACTTCACTTTGTTTGAGGCATTGATAGGGCGACGGCTTCACTTGGCTAAGCAGTGGATCTCGGATGATGGATTGATCACACTGCTTTTGACCGTCGACAATGAGCCGCCGAACTGGGCGACTGCTGACGTACTTGTAAATGTACGACACGACGTTTTCCTGCTGGCCTACAACGCTGCTACGCGATTGTGCTTCATTGGCTCCACTCGTAGAACAGATCGCTTATATATCGCACTAATGCAGGTCGTGGCCAAGGATCACCATAGGCCTTTGAGCTTCGAGGAGACCATCCGTGCGCGCGCCGGCCTCACGGATATGCGCTTCTACGCTGTTGGCTTGCGTAACACGGCCGTAAATTCGCAAGCAGAATCCTATCGCATGCTAACTGGACCTCGTGCTGAGCGAGCGGTCACGCCGGGCGATGGGCGCGCCTACGTACAAGGACATTACTTTGGGAGTGGATTGGAAGATGGCGAGCGTGAAACCATCGGAGCAAGCAGTAACTCGCGTATATGGAGCAATCAACGTCTTTCCGTATCGCAATACCTTGAGTGGATATCGAAGCTGAACAATCGCTTGAATGGCGACGAAACGCTAGCAGAGTCTCAGCTAGATCTCGTCCAGCATTCGCGGACGTTGCGGCGAATCCCAGATGTTGTTATTGGTGGAAGTTGGTCGCGCAATGCCTACAAGCAGGCGCATCGGTTGAGATATCGACGTGTTGGGCAGCAGCAGTGGCTCTATCGCCAAATCACTGATCTAGAGCTCTCGTCATTCGCCTCAGGACCTGATGGCCTGGATTTCGAAATCGTCTCGGACTCAGATGCGGTGCCCTACCGCATGTCTTTAGCCGGGGGCGCATTGTTTCGACAGCACGGCGCGGGTTGGGAAGTCGAAATATCTAGCACGCACGATGACTGGTTGGATTTTGACCAGTGGCTTTCTATGCACCCTCCAATCTTTTACGCAGCCGACAAGTCATCGTTTGAAGGGATGAACTGCTACCCGCCTCCGAAGCTGGCCAGCAATCGGCTTCTTGATGAGGACGTCGAGAACCCTGGGTGGGCTGGCTGTGAGATCGGTAGAGAGTTTGACGCCGATAATCCCGAACGAATGACCGTCCACAGACATTTGGAATTGTGGATCAGGGCGAAGGAAAATCTCGAGGTCCTCGTTTATGACCACAGGACTGGGGAGGCCGCCGACTACATCGCGGTCACACGAGAAGAAGACGACAGAGTCCTCGTGAGTCTGTATCACTGCAAGGGAGCTGGGGGCGAACCAAATGGTGCCCGTGTTGACGACGTCTACGAAGTCACCTGCCAGCTACTAAAATCAGTTGTTTATTGCGAATCCCGTGTGTTGGTCGAGCATGTGGAGCATCGGATAAATGAAAGGC
The DNA here is from genome assembly GCF_002209535.1 of Achromobacter marplatensis. Taxonomy (GTDB): domain Bacteria; phylum Pseudomonadota; class Gammaproteobacteria; order Burkholderiales; family Burkholderiaceae_B; genus Achromobacter; species Achromobacter marplatensis. The sequence continues at coordinate 114,746 of NZ_NJIG01000012.1, forward strand.
GGCATAGGCGTCCGTCAGTCTTCAAGGTCGGCAATCTTGCAATGTTGCAAGAGATCTTGCTGAACCGGAGCGCGGACAAAGTCAGTTTCGCCATCTATGGCGTGCAGCCGGGGATTTCGAAAGGACAGATTGATGCCCACCTCGCTGATCTTATGGCCTTCAGTATTGACTACGTGAAAAGAGGGGGCGCGGCCGTTGGGAAGTGGTTGGTGAATGCGTAAAAGGGACTTCCATCGGGTGGCTGCGCTCCGCATGCGGCTTCCGGGGCCGCCCGTGCCAAAGAAAGGGCCGGTCCGAGCGTGGCAATAAAACAACCAGCTTCCGGTTTTTGCTCCTCTGTTGGTGGTAGAATTTCCGGAAGTTAAGGCCGAGGAGGCGCCGTGTTTCTACAACCATCTTATAAGCCGCAGCAACCTCTGGTCTTGAGCGACCCGCTGGACGTGCAAAAGCGTTTGTATGAGCTTGACCCGTCGTTGGATGAGGCGTTGTTGCAAGAAGCAAACCTACGCGGCTATGAGGCACGGCTGGGTGCGACCCTTGCCCATGCTCCCACTGCGGCGGGTACCTATCATTGGCATGAATTTGTGGCGGCGCTGCGACAAGCCTTGATTCCTAAGGGCTGGGCTGCACGGGATTACAGGAATTGTCCTTGGGTGGTATCGCCTGATGAGCGCATCATGCTGTCTGTGATTACTGGTGATATCGACACCGGCAAGCCAGAGGGTAGTCCCACCAACCAGGCGGAAAAAGGGTCCGTCCTCGATGAGGCGATTCAGCAGAATCAGCTGTTCTCGAACGATGCTGATGTTGGCTCTGGGACCCAGCTGTGGGTGCTCCTCTATCACGTGGAGAGGAGCGCCACCGGGTATCGAGAAATTCGTACTGAACTATCGTTGCCATCGCGCTTCGCGCGAGGGAAAATTGAGGGTTGGTCGGAACGTATTGTTCTGGCTTCCACGCCTCTTGACCCGTATGTGGGTGGCGGCATTGATGTAACTCCTCCGGCGCAACCGATCGACGTTCCTGTCGAGCGGCGTCGCGTGGGGTAGTAAGTAAATTGGCTGCAAAGAATGTTGAACCCAGCAAGACTCGGATTTGCTCGAACACGTCGAGCATGGACAAAAGCGCGCCTGGCTCGAGAGCTGGGCGTGCAAGTCCGCTCTATTCAGGGCTATGAGTCCGGAGAGTACGCACCTGAGGCGGACAAACTAGAAAAGATTGCAGAGCTGCTGCGTTTCCCGGTGTCCTTCTTCGAGGGGGATGACATTCCTCTCATCGCAGAACACACGGCTAGCTTTCGTTCCATGTCCAAGATGTCTGCCGGGCTAAGAGACAAGGCTCTAGGCTCAGGAGAATTGGCATTTCTTCTCAATGACTGGATCGAAGCGCGTTTCAAGTTGCCTATCGCGGATTTGCCCGATTTGCGGGATCTCTCGCCTGAGGATGCCGCAGCAACGCTTCGAAGGATTTGGGGATTGGGTGAGGCGCCCGTTGAGAATCTAATTCATCTGTTAGAAGCTCGGGGAATCCGCGTCTATTCGCTGGCGATAGACGCTCGTGAGGTCGACGCGTTCAGTGTATGGAATGACAATCGGCCATTCGTATTTTTGAACACCATGAAGTCTGCCGAGCATAGCCGTTTCGATGCGGCTCATGAGCTCGGCCATTTGGTGCGTGATCGCTATAGCATGCTGCATGGTGGAGAGCACACGCCCGAAATGGAAAGGGAGGCGAACGCCTTCGCATCAGCGTTTTTGATGCCGCGAGGGAACATCATCGCATCTAAGCCGCGCGTGCCCACCATCCCCGGGCTGATAGAGCTTAAGCGGGTTTGGGGGGTGTCTCTGGCAGCTTTGGCCTATCGTATGAACCAGCTTTCCCTATTTACGGAGTGGGGATATCGAAGCTTGTGTATCCAAATTGCGAAACAGGGCTATCGAACGAAAGAACCTCGGCCCATGCATCGCGAGGTTTCCCAAGTTCTGGTTAAGGTCTTTGAAGCGTTGAAAGCGGAGGGATTTACTCGCGCGGATGTGGCTCGGGAGCTCTGCTTGTATCAGGATGACATTGATAATTTGACCTTCGGTCTGGTGCTGTCGTCCGTCCCAAGCGCTACCGCGACGACGGCAGAGCCTAAGGCCAGGAGTATTTCTCGCCCGTCGTTGCAGTTAGTGAAGTAAAGCGCGAAGGCCGAGGCTGGTCCGCCCAAGGGCTCAGGAAATCAAGCCGCACGTCGTCCGACAGCAGTACAGCAAATGGCGATGGTTGCCACATGGCGAGCTGCACTTGTGCCCCTTTTAAAAGTAGACTGGGCCTGCATGGCAGCAAGTCGTATCATCGGGCGTTTTTATCAATTTAGATAAGGTGGCGATGAATCTGGGTGGCGACAATTCTGGCGTTGGGGGCGGTAGTGCAATTGCGATTGCATCAGTCGGGTTTGTCATTGGTCGACACGACCGTTTTGACCTAACCCTGCATCGGTAAATCAGGGGATAAAGCTCTGTTTCGTTGCGGACCACGGAGGTGAACGTGGTCCAACTTATCCGTCGAGTCGTCTGCGCTTTTAAATGACGCGTGAACTTGTCGCCCTTGAGAATTCCTACCAGGCGACATGCGCCAGCGACAGATAGACGGATTACGCGGCCAAGACGTGGTCCAGTGTTCGGGAATTTTTCTTTGCTAGGTGCCTGCGGAAGGTGCCGGTGCCGTTAGCTAATTGCGAGACGCGAAGACTAAACGAACAATCCAGGAGACATACTTCACTCTGGAAGTTCCGTCCCGTGGCACCGTCAGAGCAGGTACGGTTGTACCTCCCAACCCCCAAGTACCGTACATTCCTTCATGTAGGTACGGTATGGCGGCGTAGCTGCGGCTTGCGGGGGGGGATCGCCTATGTCTTTGATCCACGAAGAAAATTCCCGCAGTCGTACCGCTGTCCTCGCTTTGCGCCGGACTCGGCAGCACCAAGGGAGGTGTCGAAACTCATCTGACTTGGGATTTGCGCTATCGAATTACGGAATCGAGATTTTTCGATATACAAGTGCTGCTGCAGCCTCCAGCCGGATTTAGCCTTCGGAGGTCCGATTTCTGTGCCAAATTTAGGGGGACGCGCCGTCATGCTCCGAACGCAACTATTGCGTGATGCTGGCGAGGCGCCTAGTCGGTACCCCCACGTCCGTCCGTTTCGGTATTGGCAATCCATGCCGGAAACAGCAGCCCAACGTTGATTGCTCTCGACATACCATTGTTTACAGCGGGCCGCTTTCGGCCGAGGCTGTGTGAAAATTCACCGTGCTGCGGGTCATGTCGTAAGTTGGCTTCGCAGGTCAACTCAGGATCGACGATCGGAGTTGAGGGAAGGGTTTGATTACCCCCGAAAACATGTCCATCACGAGTTTTTACACAGCCTCGACCCCAAGCGGTCTGTCGTCCAGTACCGCTTCGTATAACCACTCCTTCTCGTGCGGTTAGGCTCTATCACCTAGCCCACTACGGCTTGAAAAGAAGGTCCGATCCGTCATGAAAAAGTAATTGGCGCCGCCTACATTCATTACTTCGTTAAATCCGGATAAATGGACAATATGAAGACCAACATGGATGCGCCCGTCGTGGACTTCAATGACGAGGACTCGAACACATCGCCAAATCCGACATTCGACGCGGTGCTACAAACCCGCTTGAGTCGACGCCGGATTCTGAAGGGAGGCATGGCAACGGTGGGCTCTGCCCTGTTCGGGGTTGGCCTGGCGGGCTGTAATGGCGACGGAGACGACGACAGCGATGTCGATAGCCCGGACACGCCGCCCACAGGAGCACCTTCCACGGAGCCCCCGGAAAAACTGCTCAATTTCGGCGCGGTTCCGAAATCATTGGCAGACGCGGTCAGCGTTCCCTCCGGATACACCGCGCAAGTGCTCTATGGCTTGGGTGACCCGCTCGCCGCGGGAGTGCTTGCCTACAAGAACGATGGCACGGACAACGATTTCGACAAGCGTGCTGGTGACCACCACGATGGCATGGAATGGTTCGGCCTTGGTGCTGACAACCGGCCGTCGGCAAGCTCGACGGATCGCGGGCTGCTGGCGGTCAACCATGAGGCCACGACGAACGAAGGGCTCAGTTCGTTCTTCCTACATGCAAATGGGGGCACGAGTACGCTACCCCGGCCAGCCGCCGAGGTTGACAAGGAGATCGCCATTCATGGAGTGTCGGTTGTCGAGGTAAAGAAAGCCGGCAATTCCTGGGTCACGGTTCCCGATTCGGTGTTCAATTTCCGACTCACGGCGCTTTCCGAAATCGAGATCGCCGGCCCCGCCCGCGGTAACCCGCTGCTGGTGACGAAGTACTCGCCCGATGCGACGCGGACGCGCGGCACCCTCAACAACTGCGGCACGGGAAAGACCCCTTGGGGCACCTTTCTGACTGGCGAGGAAAACTGGTACGGTTATTTCACGCGAGACGCTGCGGACGATGCAGCCCGCGGGAATGACAAATCTGTCACCTCGCTTCGGCGCTATGGACGCAATCAAGGCGCTGCGTCGCGCCACGGCTGGGAATCGGCCGGCGCGGACGACCGATATGCTCGCTGGATAATCAGCCAGTCTGGCGCGTCGGCTGACGGTAGCGACGACTACCGCAACGAGATGAACGGCCAGGGCTACGTCGTCGAGGTGGATGCTTACGACCGCAGCAGAAAGGCGAAAAAGCGCTCGGCTTTGGGCCGGTTTGCCCATGAATCGGCCGCTTTCCGCACGGCCGTCGCGGGTCAACCGATCATCGTATATATGGGCGACGACGCTCGTGGCGAGTACCTCTACAAGTGGGTCTCGTCGGCCAATTGGGATCACGCGGACGCAGACGCGATCAGTCGTATCGCTGTGGGCGACAAGTATCTTGATAACGGCACACTCTTTGCGGCCCAGTTCTCAGAAGATGGAACCGGCTCGTGGTTGGAACTGTCGATGCAGAACTCGGCGGTCAGCGGGTATGCGACCTACCCCTTTTCCGATCAGGCCGATGTGGCAGTTAATGCCCGCTTGGCGGCCGATGCCGCCGGTGCAACCAAGATGGATCGGCCCGAATGGTGTGGCGTGAACCCCGCGAACGGCGAACTCTATTGCACGTTGACGAACAACAGCAGCCGCCGCGTTGATCCCACCGGCTCGCAGTATGAGCCCGACTCCGCCAATCCTCGCGTGTACACCGATATGAAGGGTGGCGCTAGCCAGACTGGCAACCCCAACGGACACATCATTCGTATCAAGGAATCGGCAGCGGCCGGTGATGGCGATCGCTTCGAATGGGATGTGTACCTGTTCGGCGCGCAAGCCGACGCCGATGTCACGACCGTAAACCTGTCCAGTCTTACCGATGACCAGGACTTTTCAGGCCCGGATGGTCTGGTGTTCAGTGCGGTAACGGGTCTGTGCTGGCTGCAGACCGATGACGGCGCCTACACCGACGTGACCAACTGCATGATGTTGGCCGCGCGCCCCGGGCAGGTTGGTGATGGGGCGAAGAAATCCCTGACTTATCCCAAGGGAGACGGCAGCACGCTTACGGTGGATACCTACGTCGGTAAGCCGCCAGCGGCAGAGCAGCTCAAGCGCTTTCTGGTGGGCCCGGTTGGATGCGAAATTACGGGGTTCTGCGAAACACCCGATGGCAAGGCCATTTTTGTCAACATCCAACATCCTGGCGAAAACACGGACCAAGCCAACCTCGCTGATCCTTCCAAGTACACCAGCCAATGGCCAAGCAATGCTGGGTATGGAGCTGGCAAACGGCCCCGCTCCGCGACGATCGTAATTACGAAGGATGACGGCGGCCGTATCGGAACCTGATACCCAAAACCATAAGTAGGGCCAACATCGTCGATTCGTCGACAACTTTGCGGGGCGATGCTGGGGGCTGGCATTCGCCCCATTTTTTTGCGGCGGCCGCTTTCGCATGTCAAATGTTGCTGACACTAATCTGTCATCTATGCGATATAGTCTGTCCGGATATACAGAACTACCGACTTATCGAATTTCCATGCCCATCGCCAGCACGTCCACGCCTTCACCAGCGGTTGCCAGCCATTTCAACCCGGATTTACCTCGGGACGGAGTGTCTTTCCAGCACGCGCTAAGCGCATTCCACGCCCTTTCTCAGCCAACGCGGCTCGAGATTTTTCGCCTTTTGATGGCGCGCGAGCCGGAAGGGGTGCCTGCGGGCGCCATCGCGGAAATGGTGGAGGGCCCCCACAACACGGTGTCGCAGCATCTGTCGGTGCTTGCCCGCGCGGGCTTGATCTGGGGAGACCGCCAGGGGCGAAGCATCATATATCGTGCCGACGTAGGCGTCATGGGCTCGTTGATGTCGTTCATGTTGACCGATTGCTGCCATGGCCATCCCGAGGCTTGCGCGCCCGTCATCGCTGCGTTGGCGGGCCACTGCGACTGCGACATCATCCCGAACAAAAAGCCACTTCGTAGCGCCAAGAAAAAGGCTGGCGCCTCGGCGGCTACCTAGCCGCCGATGTAGCTCATCTCGATCTTTTGTTGGCGTGGTTGTAACGTTCGAACCTCTGAGTATCGATCGTTGCGGGATCGCCACCGCTCAGCCAAGCCGTTGATCAGCATTTGTGGATTCGACTCCGACCTCAATTGCAAACGTATGTCATCGCCTTGTTCGGCAAACAGACAGGTATAGAGCTTGCCGTCGGCCGAGACCCTTGCCCTTGAGCAATCGCCGCAGAATGGGTGGCTGACGCTAGAAATCAAACCGATTTCTCCTAGCCCGTCTTGGTAAGCCCAGCGGCGAGCGACTTCGCCGCGCACCGTTGGCGCCAAGGGCGTCAGCGGGAAAACGGCATGTATTCTCTTGAGGACTTCGTCGGATGGCAGCACGGCCGAGGCATTCCAACCATTGGTCGCACCGACATCCATGAATTCGATGAAGCGCAGCGCGTGCGCGGTTCCGCGAAAGCGCCGGGCCATCGGCAGGATCTGATCGTCATTCACACCACGTTGCACCACCATATTTATCTTGATGTGCGGGATGCCCGCAGCCTGGGCTGCGGCTATACCCGCCAATACATCATCCACGGAAGCAGTCGTGTCCGCGACCCGCGCAAAGATGGACGGCGAAAGCGCGTCAAGGCTGACGTTCAGACGCCGCAACCCGGCGGCGGCCAGCCCCTGGGCCTTGCGTGCCAATAAAGACCCGTTGGTGGTCATGGCCAGATCAATCGGCGCGCCGGACGGCGTACGCAACGCCGCCAGTCGCGCAATAAGATGCTCCACGTCTTTGCGCAGCAGCGGTTCACCCCCGCTGACCCTGACCTTACGTACGCCCAGGCTGATGAAGGCGCTTGCGACTCTCTCAATCTCATCAAAAGTCAGCAGCTCTTCGCGGCGCAGGAATGAATGATCCGCGCCGAACTGATCTCGGGGCATACAGTAGGTGCAACGAAAATTGCACTGGTCTATGACCGAAATGCGCAAGTCATGCAGAGGCCGACCGTGCCGGTCTTCGGGCGGGCCGTCCATGCCTGACGAGGCGGTCGATGTTGACCGTAGCGAGGGAGATTTGCGGCGATCCAACAGCGGAGCTTCGATCATGTTCTGCGTCAGCCTGGCGCGCCGGCAAGTATCCAGTCGACGACCTTTTTCGCGTCCTCGGCTGAAATTCCGGGGTTCGGCGGCATCGGCACAGGTCCCCAGGTGCCCGCACTGCCATTCTTGATTTTCCCTAGCAGCAGGGCAGCGGCGCCGGGTTCGTCCTTGAACTTGGCGCCCACGTCCTTGTATGAGGGGCCGACGACCTTGCGGTCAACCGCGTGGCACGCCAGGCAATTGTTCTTGGTCAAGATCGCTTGGATTGTGGCGTCCGGGGCCGCAACACAGGTCAGGCTGGCAGATGCCAACCCGACCGACACGAACAGCTTGGTGATACGCATAAGGGGCGGTGCTCCTTTGATTGAAAAATCAGCCCAGGGTGAATCGGCGGCTCTTGAAACTGATGGTGTTCCTGAACTCCTCGACGGAGCCCACTTTCCGGATGTTCCCCCAGGTGCCTTTGTAGTAGGGAATGATGTTGCGGTCGGTCCACTCGGTCGTGACGTCGCCCTGGATGCCGTTCACGTAGCCGAACATCATGAATGTCTGGCCGCGCTTGATCTCCGGCACCGGGTACACCATTGCGTAAGTCGACCCGTAATCGTTGTAGACCTCGACCACGTCTGAAGCCTCGACGCCCAGCTCCTGGCAATCGGCGGGATTGATCTCGATGTATGCCATCGGATAGCGGTCCTGGGCGAAGCTGTTGTACTGGTCGTGATAGGCCGTTTGCCAGATCTCGTTGTTGCGGCCGTTGTTCAGCCAGAACTTGTACTTCTTCTTTTGGGCGGCCACGGGCTCGGGCAGGCCTTTCCACTGCGCCGGCTTGAAGTGAGCTTTTCCGTCGGCGGTGTCGAACTTACCGTCCGTGTAGAGCATTTCGGTGCCTTTGAGCTTCCCGTCCGCGTAGGCCTGAACGGGTAACTGGACGCCGTTATTGCCGGCGGCGAGCAACCGTTCGTAGGTCACCAGGTGACCGGTATCTCCACCCTGGCTGTCGATCTTGGGCGCGTCCTTCTGGCCCGCCCGACGAAACCCATCATTGAACGCATCCTCTTCCGTCTTCCAGTCGAATCCGGCGAAACGTTGCGCCATCTTGCTGTTGCCTTCCTTCTCGTACATGGCTTTCAGCGTGTTGGCGATTCGCGCGGCGATCAGGCAGTCCGCTTGCGCTTCCCCGGGCGGGTCCATGAACTTTTGCGACAGGCGAATGCGCCGCTCGCCATTCATGGACGTCAGGTTCGTTTCGCCCGGGTGCGCCGCTGGAAGCAGCAGATGGGCAGCCTCGGCCAGCTTGGTTGGATAGAGATTGATGCTTGCAACAAACAGTCCGCCTCGTTGCGTGGCCGCATAGATGATGTCGACCATCTCTTCGGTTGAAGCGCCGCGCGCTTTCTGCATGGCTTCCTTCACGATGGCGGACCGCTTGAACACCGCCTCTCGGAGCGCTTGCGCGTTATTGCTGGTCTGGAAGTTGTTGGACCCCCACCAGGTCATCATCCTGCCCTTGCCTTTGATGAGTTCCTGGTCAATGTAGATTTTCTTGTCGCCAGGGTAGGGGGGCCTGGCATAACCCTCTTGGTGCCCCCCCATGCGTACACATCCGGTGCCACGGCGCCCCACGTTGTGCGTGGCGATGACCAGATCCAGCAACGCCGACTGAATGACGTAGTTGTCGTTGCCCCAGATGATGCCTTTTTCGTAGGCATGCATCGTGCGCGGAAGCTGCCCTGTCTTCTTCGGCTTGTACGACCACTCCGCCGCCTTCTTCAGGTCGTCGACCGGCACGCCCGTGATCTTGCTGCATTCCTCCAGAGGCATGCGATTCGCCTTAACGGCCTCATCAAATCCCGCCGTGTGCGCCTTGATGAACGGCTTGTCTACCCAGCCCTGTTCAACCACGTAGGTAAACAGTCCGTTGAACAACGCGATGTCAGTGCCGGGTTCGATCGCCAGATGCAGCACTCGATCTTTTCCGGCTATCTGTCGGGCGATCGCGATGGAGGGCGTGTCGCGCGGGTCCACGAAGACGATGCGGGTAGTTGGAAGATCTTCACCCGCGAAGCGCGCCTTTTTCTTGTCGACCGTCTGCCCGTACAGATTCGGAACCCAGTGGTTCAGGAAATAGTTCGTCTGGGACTCGTAAGGATTATTGCCAATGGACCACAACACGTCGGCAAGCTCGGCGTCTTCGTAGGCGTTGTTGAGTTCGCCGACGCCCATCTCGCGCGTGGCGTGGCATTCCGAGTTGTACGCCGGGCGATTGTGGATACGCACCATCGGCGTCTGTAGCGCGGTGAACATCAGCTTGCCCGTGCCCCAGGTGTTCTCGAACCCTCCGCCCGCCCCGCCGTGGTCAAAACACGAGAACACAATGCCTTCCGGGCCATCGGTATCCAGCACCTTCTTCAACAGCCCGGCGTACAGCGCCAGGGCGTTGTCCCACGGAACGTCCACCCATTGGTCGGCGGCATACATGCGCGGCTGTTTCAGGCGCGCCTTGCCATCGCCATCGGGCGTGTACATATAGCTGGCCATCCGGCCGCCACGGGTCGAACTCAAGCCGCTGTTGACCACGCATTCCTTGTCCGGAACGATCATGATGTTGTGACGCGAGCCATCCCGCTGCGTGATGACGTTGGTCATCGCCGGGGTAAGCGTCAACGCGAAAGGCGGTAGCTGCTGACGAAAGTCCTGGCCCAGCGCATTCTCCTCGGGCGCCCGGCCTCCCTCGCTTTGCTCGGGCCATTTGTAAACGTGGTACCCACAGCCGACGATACAGAAGTGGCACGTCATATTCGTGCGCGCGGCATCCTTCGGCGGCAAGGTGATGCGGTCTTTGGGTGCGGACATGAGCGTCTCCCGACTTACAGAATGTTGGCCTGGCGGCCGTAGATCAAGCCTTCGACCCCAACCGCGGATATCCCGTCCGAACTGGCGTCATAGCGCAGCAGAATCCGTGGGAGGTTTTCGGTGGCTTGCCCGCAGATCATCTGGCCTGCCTTCTCGGCGTCAAACTCGCTGAAGTGGCACGGGCACTTGAACGTTTTTGTTTTGTTGTCGAAAACTGTGGGGCAGCCCATATGCGTGCACATCGTGCTGTACGCGACGATGTCGTGGTCAGGGCCAACGCCGCCGGGAACGGGATGCCCGAGCTTCACAGCGGTACACGGCGAGGCAGCGTCGGGATAGGCGAACTGCAGGGGCGTGTCGGCCGTGAGCTTCTGCGCGACGGCGATGGACTTCACGGGGTAGGGCAGCGTGGTTCCGGTGTGCGGCGCCGTGGCCGGTTGGGCTTGGGCGGGCATGATCGGGATGAGTGTTGCGGCAGCAACAGCACCGCCCGTTCCGCTCAACTTGAGGAATCCGCGCCGGGTAAGGATTTGTGGCTCTGACATGTCGATATTTCCTATTGAAACGAAATGACGGCTTCAGTACTCTGTAGAGCGATAAGCAAAGGGCATGCCAAGTGTCTCTGGCATTGCCCTACACAGGAGGAGACCAAGACCATGGGCACAACGCGATGCCGGAGAGGTAACGTCCAGGCGCCCCAACAGGGGCTGGCGTTACCGTTCGGTAACCGCCGCAGCTTTCTCGCGGCCGGCGTAGCGTCTATCGCGGCCTGTACCTTGCCGCGCAACGCAGCGGCGTCCGCGCCGCTTAGGTTAGGCACGACCGCGGTGTTCCTGGACGACCAGCTCCAACTGCTGGATATCTGGCGGGCCGATCTTCAAGCAGCGCTTAAGCAGGACATTCAGTTCGTCCAACGACGCAGCTACGGGGAAATCGTGGACCTGCTGTTGCGCGGCCAGATCGACGCGGCATGGATCTGTGGCTACCCTTACGTCTTGAACGCCGACAAGCTCAAGCTGCTGGTGGTGCCGCAGTACCAAGGCAAACCGCAGTACCGGTCGTACCTGATCGTGCCCAAGGAGGACCGAAGCACGGCAGGAATTGCAGACTTGCGCGAACGGGTCTTCGCCTACAGCGACCCACTTTCTAATTCCGGCTTTCTGGTGCCTCGGACGGAACTGCTTGCCGAGCATCAGGACCCGCTACGGTTTTTCAGCAAGGCTTTCTTCACCTTTGCGCACAGCAAAGTTGTGGAGGCGGTCGCGGCGGGGCTGGCCAGCGGCGGGGCGGTCGATGGATACGTCTGGGACAGCATTGCGTCGCAACATGGCGCGCGCGCCGCCGGCACCCGCGTCGCATGGCGATCCCCGGAATATGGGTTTCCGCCCGTCGTGGTCGGCGAGCATGTTGCCGACGACACCGCGCTTGCGCTGCGCGATGCTTTGCTCCAGATGCACGCGCGTTCGGATGGCCGCTTGATACTCAAGCGCCTATTCCTCGATCGGTTTGTTGAGGGGCCCGATAGCCTGTACGACGGCATCCGTGGGTTGGTGCGCACGTCAGCGGGCGAAAACCCGGCACGAGATTCTGCATGAAGTCGGCCCGTTGGAACCCCTGGTCCAGAATCAGCTATCGCTACAAGGTGCCGTTGGCCTTGGCCGCCGCGATCGTGGTAACGGAACTGGTGGTTACCGCGACGCTGATGCGAACCGCTTACGTCGGCATGCTGCGAGACACGCGGCAAAGCGCGATGGCGTTAACGCAGGTTTTATCCTTGTCGGTGCGCGAACCCTTGATGCGTGACGATCTGTGGCGGGTCTACGAGGCGTTGCGCATACCGCTCACGGCAGGAGATGGCGCCCCAGGCTTGCGGTCGATCATTGTGCTGGACCCCGGCTTGCATGTGTATGCGTCATCCGATCCGCATCGCTATCCGGTGCTGACGCCCGGCGCCGGTTTGCCCGCCGAGCTGGCTGCTGCGGCGCAAACCCTGCGTGACGATCCGCGCACCTTTGTATTCAATACCCCCGATAGCCTGGACGCCACGTTGGCAGTCGCCGGCGCCGCAGTTGTGTCGGAAGATGCGGGATTGGCTGGATACGTGCTGGCGTCTTACGACGCTAGCATCTGGCGCCAGCGCCTGTACGACCTGGTCAGCCAGGTGCTGCTGGTCAGCATTCCCGGGCTGCTGTTGCTACTGGCGCTGGGCTGGTTATGGGGAAACCGCATCGCACGGCCGCTGCTGTCTTTGGCCCAGGCGACTCAGCGTGTCGGGCGCGAACCGGCGGCCAACATCGGACTTTCCTTGCGCAAGGAAGGAAGCGACGAAATCGCGGTGTTGGGGCGCAGCTTTGCATCCATGCTGACGCAACTGGAACGACAGGAAGCGCTTGAACAGGAAATCATTGCCGCCGAACGGCTGGCAGCGGTAGGCCGAGTGGCTGCCGGGGTCGCGCACGAGATCAATAACCCGCTTGGCGGCATGCTCAACGCGTTGGATACCTTGGAAAAGCACGGTTCCTACGATGAATTAACCCAAAGAACAGTCGGCCTGACGCGACGGGGCTTGATGCAGATTCGACGTACCGTCGGCGCCTTGCTGGTGGAAGCACGCCTGGATTCGTCCTTCATGCACACAACGGATTGGCAGGACCTGCGCCTCTTGATCGAGCCCGAATTGTCAGAGAAGAACGCCACGCTGCTGTGGGACGTCACCACCCGGGACGAATTGCCGCTGCCCGCGCATCTGGTGCGCCAGATGGTCTTGAACCTGCTCATCAACGCAAAGAACGCCGTGGAGCGCGGCGGGAGCGTCAGCTGCACCGTGACCGGAACCGCCGACCGCCTTTCAGTAGAAATAGCAAATTCCGGGCAGCACATTCCACACGATGTGCTGCCCCATTTGTTTGAGCCTTACCGGGTAGATGCCCGGGGAGCGGGGCGGGCAGAGGGCCGCTCCCGCGGACTGGGCCTGTGGGTGACTTACCAAATCGTCACGCAATTGCAAGGCACGATCGAAGTGATAAGCGAAGAAGGCTATACCGCCTTCACCATCACACTGCCTTGCGGCGCACCCATTGAAAAAACGAACTTGGAGCTGACGCCGTGATACAGCCATATGTCTGTTTGATCGAAGACGACGCCATCATGGGCGAATCCATTGTGGAAAGGTTTCGTCTGGAGGGAATCCGTGCCGACTGGTTTTCCAAGGCGTATGAGGCAAGGGATGCCATCCACGCCAATGCCTATGGCGTGGTGATCAGCGATGTCCGCCTGCCAGACTTGGATGGCGACGAACTTTATCTACAGTTGGTGGCGCAGGGCGGTACGTTGCCACCGTTCATCCTGATGACGGCCTATGCCACGGTGGAAAGGGCCGTGGATTTGCTGAAGCTCGGCGTCAAGGACTACGTGACCAAGCCTTTTGACATCGCGACGCTGATCCAGACCGTGCGCGATGTTGTCCCGGCGCAGGCCTCGCCGGAAAGCGATACGGAACTAGGGGTGTCGCAGGCGGCCCAGAATCTACGCCGCATGGTGCCCCGGCTGGCGGGCCGTGCGTCGGCCGTCCTGTTGGTTGGAGAGTCAGGGGTTGGCAAAGAGGTATTGGCACGACTGATCCACAGCCAGGCGGGGCCGGACCTTACCGCGCGGCCGTTCGTAGCCGTGAACTGCGGCGCCATTGCCTCCACCATCGCCGAAGCGGAATTCTTCGGCTATGAAAAGGGGGCTTATACCGGTGCGGACAAGCTGCGCAAGGGTTACTTCGAACAAGCTGACGGCGGCACGCTGTTCCTGGATGAAGTCGGAAAGCTATCGCCGGCGCTGCAAGGCGCGCTGTTGCGGGCGATACAGGAAAAGCGTGTCCGCCGACTGGGTGCCGAGCACGACACCCACACCAAGTTCGACCTGGTCTGCGCCACCAACCGAAACCTGGCCGAGATGGTCAGCGCCAAGTTGTTCAGGGAAGACCTTTACTACCGGATCAACACCGTCACCCTTGAGGTGAAGCCGCTGCGCGATCGGCCTGAAGACATCCTCTGGCTGGCCAAACGGTTTGCCACCAGCATCGCCGAGCGCCTGGGAGAGCCTGCAAAAACCCTGCACCCGTTGTCGCTGGCCAAGATGCAGGCGTACCCCTGGCCGGGCAATATCCGCGAATTGCATAACCGGATCGAACGCGCCTGTCTGGTCAGTCAGTCCAGCGTCTTGTTGCCGGGGGACATCTTTCCTGAAGGTCCGGACGGCGACCATTTTCACGATGAGCCGCAAGTTGGGGAAGAGGCCACGCTCAACGCCTACCAACAGGTCTGTGAGCGGCTGTACATCGAAGAGGTGTTGCGCCGGCACGGCGGCCGCATTCAAGAAACGGCCGACGTCTTGAGCATATCCAGGAAGAACCTATGGCAAAAAATGAAGCGCTACGGTATTGACCTGAAGCGCCGAAGCGAATAACGTTGGTATCAACAACTAATTTGGCCACCAAGAATGAATTCAACAAGAACACGTCTGGCCAGTCGGGACGCCGAAGCGCTCTATGAAGCGGTGAACCAGCTGATCAGGGTCCATCAGTTCCGCGATCGCGATCGCATTTGTTGCTATGACGTGTCCGTGGCGCAGTGCTATGCCTTGGAAACCCTGGTCAAGCAAGGGCCGCTGCGGTTGCAGGCGCTTGCGCAGGTGATGTTCCTGGACAAGAGCACGGCCAGCCGAATTGTTGATTCGCTGGAACGCAAGGGCTACGTCACAAGGATCGAAGATGCCGCCGACCGCCGGGCGGTGCAGCTTGAGCCGACCGCGGCGGGGCGCAAGCTGTATCAGACCATTCGGGCGGATCTGGTTGCCGAAGAATTTGCCATGATCGAACACATGAAGCCCGAGGTCCTGGAGGCATCGCTTGATCTGCTGCGGCAGTTGACGCGCGCCGCACAAGCACGTTGTGGCGTCGCCTCGACGTGTGCCGTGGAGTTTGAGCCGTAGAGTCCAAGCCGTAGAAATTGCGGCTTTTTTTTAAGCAAATAGTTGCTAGTACCAATTAAATACGGCTTCGGCCGTGTCCCAACCCCATGAAGAGAGGTACCTGGAATGCGCATCAATGACCACCCCGTCGCAATCATCGGAGCCGGCCCCGTCGGGCTGAGCGCCGCCGCTCATCTGCTGGACAGAGGCATACCCTTCGTCGTATTTGAAGCAGGAGACCAGGCTGGGGCAAGTTTGAGCCGGTGGAGACATGTACGGATGTTCTCTCCGTGGGGCTACAACATCGATAAGAAAGCTGGCGAGTTGCTCGCGCAGTCGGGGTGGGTTGCCCCGCCCAGTGACGCTTATCCCACCGGACACGAATTGCTGACGCAGTATTTGCAGCCCTTGTCGGAAGTGCAGTTGATCAATCGCTGCCTGAGAACCCATCACCGGGTGTTGGCTGTCAGCCGCGTCGGGCACGATGTCATGAGGAGCCATGATCGGGCTGTCGCACCTTTCCTGCTGAGAGTCAGCGGACCCCACGGCGAGCGGGATGTCCTGGCGCGGGCCGTTATCGATGCCTCTGGTACCTACAACACACCAAACTGGATGGGCGCGCACGGCATCCCGGCCTTGGGAGAAGAGCGGTTCGCGGCCCAGATCGCCTATGGCATTCCCGACATTCTGGGAGACGCCCGGCAGCGATACGCCAATCGTCGAGTGTTGGTGATTGGCGGGGGCCATTCCGCCTTCAATGCGCTTCAGGACCTGGTGGAACTGGCCAGCATCGAACCTGGTACACGGGTTTATTGGGCGATCCGCGGGGCTTCAACCGATCGGCTTTTCGGAGGCGGAGAAAATGACCAGCTTGAGGAGCGCGGCAGGTTGGGAACGACAGTCAAACAGCTTCTGGACGAGGGAAGGATAGTGCTTTTCACCGGCGTCGACGTTGACCGCGTGAGCGATTCCGACGAGGGCTTGACGGTTCACAGTGGCGTCAAGGCGCTTGCCCCCGTCGACGAGATTGTCGTCGCAACGGGATTTCGTCCCGACCTTCGCTTGATGGCGGAGCTTAGGCTCGAACTAGATCCTGCAACGCAAAGCCCTATCCGCTTGGCTCCAATGATCGACCCGAATGTGCATAGTTGCGGGACAGTTCGGCCCCATGGCGCCTCGGAACTGGGACATCCCGACGAGGGGGTGTTCGTCGTTGGAATGAAAAGCTATGGGCGTGCGCCTACGTTTCTAATGCTGACAGGCTATGAACAGGTCCGATCTGTTGTGGCCGCACTAGCCGGCGACTTGGAAGCTGCAAAACGAGTGGAGCTTGTGCTTCCTGAGACCGGTGTGTGCAACACGCAAGTTCGTCGTGCAAGCGCTGAAGCAAAGTGCTGCACCTAATCTGCAATTGTCATCGGAGGGGCGCAGGCGGAGGTTCAATCTGCGACCCCGCTGCCGATGAAAACGGTCCACGTCGACGAGGAGGTTTTAAGGAAGGATCAGGATGGCCACATCTGCGCGCCCTAAAAGCTCTTTGCACGGGACTCCCAGAATGGCGTTCTTGAGGCCGCCGCAGTGCGACTTGCCTGCGACGATTAGGTCGGCGTCCATCTCACGCCCGAATGCCAAAAGAGACTCAATAGAATCGCCCGCAAGGATATGAAGACGCGGCTGCAATTCGCGTTCTCGAGCTGCGGACAAGAGCGTAGCCCACTCGGTCCCAATCTGCTTATGCACATCAGCGAGGAATGACTCCTCGGATTCGCTCAAAAGCTCATCCAGCTTTGGGCGCACTGCGAGGAACGTCAATGCAGCATGGTTGGCTTGTGCCAAGTCCAAGAGCGCCACCAACGATGGCCGACTCAGGTGTGCGAGGTCGAAATCCACCAGAATGCGCGTAAACATCATCTTCACCCATGAGGCCAGGCAACGTGATTCGCCAGCGTCCCTCAGGCTGATCGGAACGTCGATAGGCAGGATAACCGGTCCGATCCCACCCGCATTTCTTGAAAAGAACGGAAGCTATTCCGTATGTCCAGGTATATGGAAATAAAATCCGTTCGTCAAGTTGATGAAGATAAGGAGAGGAGGGCGTAAACCTTATTGGGTCTCCGTCTCATGCGTCATCGCTTCACGAGCCAGGCGTGCGATCTCCGCGGCCATGCCCTTGCGCTCGCTATATCGGTCCGTGAGATAGTCACTTCGGTCCCGCACCAGCAGTGTGAATTTATAGAGTTCTTCCATGACATCCACCACCCGGTCGTAGTAGGGCGAAGGCTTCATGCGGCCGGCTTCGTCAAACTCCTGAAACGCCTTGGCGACTGAGGACTGGTTCGGGATGGTTACCATGCGCATCCAGCGGCCCAGCACGCGCAAGGCGTTTACCGCGTTGAAGGATTGGGACCCGCCCGAAACCTGCATAACCGCAAGCGTGCGGCCCTGTGTCGGCCGCACACTACCCGTCTCCAGCGGCAACCAGTCGATCTGACTCTTGAACACACCCGTAAGCGTGCCGTGCCGCTCGGGGCTGCACCATACCTGCCCCTCGGACCACAGGGATAGTGCACGCAATTCAGCCACTTTTGGATGGTCCGCGGGAACACTATCGGGCAAAGGCAAGCCGCTCGGATCGAAAATCCGGGTCTCGGCGCCGAGCCGCGTCAAAATTCGCGCCGCCTCTTCAGTGAGCAACCGACTGTACGAGCGTTCACGCAGGGAACCGTACAGCAGCAGTATGCGGGGCGGATGCGTCGCGCCGGCCGTCAGCGACAGCTTGTCGTGCGTGGGGACGTCCAGCAAAGAGTCATCCAGGCTCGGAAGATCGAGGTCAGAGGGTGAAGAATACGTCGTCATTGCAATACACTCACTCGGGCAAAAATTGTAGTTTTGGGCGGCTGAGCCACGCTGCCAGCCAGAAGCTTGCGGCCAGTAATAACGCCACCACCAAGATTGAGACAAGCACTCCGTCGTAGGAGGAACCAATGGCCCAAAGGGCCGCGGCGCCCACCGGGGCGGCGGCGCGCGCAAATGTCATCGGCACGGTCAGGAGCCCGTTGATGGCTCCGTAGGCATGTCGGCTCAACATTTCAGGCACAACCATGCCACGAACGATCGTGAATATGCCGTTGGCTCCGCCGTAAACCACGCAGATTGCCGCGACGACAATGAAGTCCGTGTGCAAGTAGGCGAGGGCGCCAAAGGCGAGCGGGAAGACCGTCACCACCGCTGTACCCACCATTCGCATGGAGGCGCGTGCCGCGAAAATGCTCACGACGATTCGGCCCGCCACTTGGGCGGGGCCGATCAAAGCGATGGCTTGAACAACCGAAGCGGTGTCGATGCCTCGCTCGCGCAGCAAGGGGTACATATGGAACGTAAAGGCAGAGAACATGGCCGCGTATGCTGTCAGCGACAACAGCAGCGCCCAGAAAACAGGCCGACGCAGCGCTTCCTGAACAGCTACGCGATTTCTTTCGCGCTGTTCACCTGGATTGACGTTGTCGGTCGGCCTGGCATCTCGGGCAGGCTGAATAAAGAGCAGGTAGGCGCCGGTGCAGATGATTGCGTTGACCGCAGCTAGTGCGATCAATGCTTCACGCCAGCCCCATTGATTCAACAGCCATTGCACCAGCGGGATAAAGACAGTACTGGCAAAGCCACCCCATAGCGTCAGAGCGGTAATGCCCGCCCGTGAATGACCCGGACCCACGCGGCGCGCGATCACGGCGAAGGCCGGCTCGTAAAGCGTGGCTGCTTGCAACGCGCCCAGGGCTGCGACAAGGACGTAGAAAGCCGGCAGGGACGTCACTTGAGACCAAAGCAACAGCAACCCTCCCGCGAGCAGTGAGGAAAGGCCCATTACCCAACGACCGTGTCCACGATCAACCGCAACACCCACCGGATATGCGGCCAGCGCGGCGAGGATCAGCCCGAGCGTGGCAGCGCCGTATAGGTCGGGTTTGCTCCAGCCAAGCTCTTTGCCCATCGCCTCGGCAATCAACGGAAAGCTATAGTAGAGCGATCCCCAGGAACAGATCTGTCCTATCCCCAATGCTGTGACCAATCCGTGCGCCTTGTCGGATGGATGCACAGTGTCCGCGGCTGTCGAAGGACTTGGCATGGTTTAGCGCACGCGCTTTCCGCTGTCGTCGATGACCACTTCGCCATCTTCTTTGGTGAACGGGCCGCGCTGGGGAGCCTCGAGGATGTCCAATACCTCCTCGGAAGGCCGGCACAGGCGAACACCCGAAGGAGTCACGACAAACGGGCGGTTGATCAGAATGGGATGCGCCAGCATGGCGTCGATCAACGCATCATCGCTTAAGGATGCGTCGTCCAGCCCAAGCTCGAGATACGGCGTCCCCTTCTGGCGAATAGCGTCACGAACGGTCAAACCTGCTTGGGCGATCAGATCAACGAGGGTGGCGCGATCCGGCGGCGTTTGTAGATATTCGATAACTTGCGGTTCGATCCCCGCGTTGCGTATCAGCGCTAGCGTGTTCCGGGAGGTTCCGCATTGGGGATTGTGGTAGATGGTAACGGTGCTCATATGTGTGATCAGGAGGTGAGGGAAAATGCGTTTTCAACAAAAGCGGCCACTTCGGCCGCAGTGGATTTGGCGGTTCGCATGACGCCAATGAGGGTAGCGGACGCAAAACCCGTCCATTCGCCATAACCGACGAGCCACAGGCCTGGAACATCGGCAACCTGCGTGCCAGAAACTCGAACTTTGCCATCGGGGTCGATGATGCCTAGTGCGGCAAGATGTGCCAATGCAGGCCGGAATCCGGTGCACCACACGACAGCGTCGACCACTGAAGAAGAACCGTCGGCCCACACGACGCCATCGCGCGTAAAGCGCGAGAATGGGCGAACCGATTGCAGTACTCCGCGCTCACGCGCCTTGCGCACGGGTGGGACCATGACCACATCACCAAATCCGCCTGGAAGGTCTTCGGGTTGCTCGCCCGACTGCATCGCCTGCCAACGCGCGGTAGCGCGTTCAAATAGAACCCGTCCATCAACGTCATCCGGCAGGAACAGCGGTTCGGTGGACGTCACCCACGTGGTTTGGGCGACCTCGGAAAGTTCTGCAAGGATCTGTGCTCCGGAATTACCGCCGCCAACGACCAACACGCGCTTGCCCGCGTAGGGGGCTGGCGATTGGTAGTGCGCGGAGTGGACCTGTTCGCCACGAAAGATGTCCCGGTCGTCGTACGGAGGGATGAATGGAGCGCTCCAGGTGCCTGTGGCGCTGATCACGGCCTTGGCATGCCAAGCGCCCTTGTCAGTTTCGACGAAAAATCCTGACTCCCGCTTGCTGATGGACGCAACTGCTACAGGCCGCTCCACCGTGAAGCCGTACCGTTGTTCATAGCGCGCGAGGTATTCAATAACCTGATCTCGCGCCGGGTAACCTTGTGTCGGGGGCATAGGCCAGCCGGGCAGGGAGCTCCACTGTGCGGGTGAGAACAGGTGCAACGATTCCCATCCATGCCGCCATGCACCGCCCGGACCCACGCCAGCGTCCAGAAGAATTACCTTCAAAGCGGTACGCCTGAGGAAGTAGGCAACGGCGAGGGCACTCTGGCCACCCCCAATAATGACCACATCCGCATGGCGGTCAGGAGCGATCTCAGACATCAGGCGTCCCTCAGATTTTCAGGGGAAGTGGGCGCTGGAATGCCGCTGCAGCATTCCGCGGTGAGATAGCTCACCAACTCGTTCATCAAATCGATATTCGCGCGGTAGCGCATGTACCGCCCCTCTTGCTCGACGGTGAGTAGACCTGATTGCGTCAGTGCCTTTAGATGAAACGACAGGTTAGTGGGCGGCAGGTTCAATTCCGCCGCGATCTGCCCCGCGACGCAGCCGACTGGGGCGGCGCGCACGAGAAGACGAAAGATGTCCAGGCGAACGCCGGAGGCAAGAGATTCAAAAACGCTTACGGCCGAGGTTTTATTCATTCGTCAATACTACAACAATAATTGAAGTGTTGAGAAGATAAATTTAGACTGTCATCGAATCGTCATATGACAAGCACAATATGTCGATAAATCAAGACATATGGACTTTATATGGAAACCCTCGATTGGCCCTCAGGGCGCCCGCAAGCCATGGTCTCAGCGCTCTCCTCTCCAATCGCCTCGGCAGCGAATGCAGCGGAAGCTGTCTCGGTGTTCACTGCGCTGAGCCACTCGACGCGCTTGGCCATTTTCCGGATGTTGATACGTCAGGAGCCGCGCGGAATGGATGCGGCGCAGATAGCTGCCGTCGTCGGCGGGCCGCGCAGCACGGTGTCGCAACACTTGGCCGGGCTTGCGAGAGCAGGCTTGATCGTCGGCAGTAGAACAGGCGAGGGCGTTCGCTATCGTGCGCGGCTCGGAGGCATCTACGGGCTACTTGAATTCATCCTGGAAGACTGCTGCGCGACACATGCGTGCGGCTGCTTGCCTGACGACGCCGAGCTTGTCATTGGCACGTCGGGACAGGACAGGCAGGAATTGGAGACTGTCATAAACCGTTAATGAATTTGATTCATTATTTCCATAAATCACGACAGACAGATGTGTTGTGACCAGGGAGTCAAACGGACTTCCTCAATGCACCCTCAAGTGGAGAATAAGCATGTTTGCACAGGCCAAAAGATACGCTGCCGGATTGGGCATTTCCTTCGCACTCGGCATGGTTTCAGCTCAGGCCGCGGATATCACCGGCGCCGGATCGACGTTCGTGTACCCGATCCTGTCGAAGTGGTCCGACACTTACAACACCAAGACGGGCAACAAGATCAACTACCAATCGATCGGTTCGGGCGGCGGTATCGCGCAGATCAAGGCTGGTACGGTCGACTTCGGCGCGTCTGACAAGCCCTTGCCCCCCAAGGAACTCGCTGAGGCGGGCTTGGGCCAGTTCCCGGTGGTTATCGGCGGCGTGGTTCCCGTCGTAAACATCGCCGGCATCGAGCCGGGCAAGCTGCGCTTCACCGGTCCCTTGCTCGCTGATATCTATCTGGGCAAGATCGAAAAATGGAATGACAAGGCAATCGCCGACCTGAACCCTGGCGTGAAGCTGCCCGACGCGAAGATCACGGTGGTGCATCGTTCGGACGGCTCGGGCACGACCTTCAATTGGGTCAACTACCTGTCCAAGATCAGCCCGGAATGGCAGACCAAGGTGGGTGAGGGCACGTCCGTGCGGTGGCCCGTTGGTGTGGGCGGCAAGGGCAACGAAGGCGTCGCCGCGTACGTGAAGCAGATCAAGAATTCGATCGGTTACGTTGAACTCGCGTACGCGCTGCAAAACAAGATGTCTTACGCGGCCGTCAAGAACTCGGACGGCAAGTTTGTCGTGCCCAGCGACAAGACGTTCCAATCCGCTGCCGCGCACGCCGACTGGAAGAACTCGCAGGATTTCCATCTGGTGATCACCAACGCGCCGGGTGACGACGCCTGGCCCATCGCGGCAACGGTGTTTGTCATGATGTACAAGCAGCCCAAGGACGCAGCGCGTACGGCCGCCACGCTGGACTTCTTCAAGTGGGCCCTGGAAAACGGCCAGCACGAAGCCGAGGCATTGGACTACGTGCCGCTGCCCAAGGAACTGGTTGCCCAGATCGAAGGCTACTGGGCCGCGCAGATCAAGCGTTGATCCCAGGGAGTCGGTCTCGCCCGGCGGCGCCTGCAGGATCGGCGCCGCCGGGCGAGACCGACGGCCAATTGGCTGCGTTCTTACAGGTTGACGTAAATGTCGAATAATCCGGGTCTTAACCCCGCGCTGGATTTCCAGGCCGAAGAGTCGCGATCGCGCCGCGATGCGTCTTCGGACAAGGTCTTTCGCCGCATTGTTGCCGTAGCCGGCATTTTTGTATTGGTGTCGCTGAGCGGGGCCGCGCTATCCATGCTGTGGGGAGGCAGGCTCGCCTTCAGCACCTTTGGGTTCGAATTTCTCTGGTCCAGTGATTGGGATGCGGTCAATCACAAGTTTGGCGCGTTGGTGCCGATCTACGGAACCTTGGTGACGGCGTTCATTGCGATGCTGATCGCGGTACCGGTCAGCTTCGGTATTGCGTATTACCTGACTGAAGTCGCGCCCAAGTGGCTGCGCCAGCCGGTAGCGTCGGCGATCGAACTGCTGGCGGGCATCCCGTCCATCATCTACGGCATGTGGGGCCTCTTCGTCTTCGTGCCGGTGATGGCTGAATACGTCAATCCGTGGCTTGACGAACACATCGGCACGCTGCCCTTCATCGGCGTGCTTTTTTCCGGTCCACCCCTGGGCATGGGCATGCTGACGGCCGGCATCGTGCTGGCCATCATGGTGGTGCCGTTCATCACATCCGTCATGCGGGAAGTGTTCCTGACGGTGCCTCGCCCATTGAAAGAGTCCGCCTACGCCCTGGGTTCCACCACCTGGGAAGTCGTCTGGAACATCGTCTTGCCACACACGCGCTCGGCGGTGATCGGCGGCGTATTCCTGGGGCTGGGCAGGGCGTTGGGCGAAACCATGGCGGTGACCTTTGTATTGGGTAACGCGCACCGGCTGACGCCCTCGTTGCTGGAGCCGGGCAATTCCATTGCGGCCACCATCGCTAACGAGTTCACCGAAGCCGACTCGGACATTTACCTGTCGTCGTTGATCGCCCTGGGCTTCCTGCTGTTTGTCGTGACTTTCGTTGTGCTGGCCATTGCCAAACTGATGCTCAACCGCCTCAACCGTCAGGAGGGAAGGCTATGACCCCGCAAGGCCTGCGTCTGCAACGCATGCGTACCGCGCGAAATCTGGTGTCGGTAGCGCTGTCGATGGCTGCGACCCTGTTTGGGCTGTTTTGGTTGATCTGGATCCTGTGGACCACGGCAACCAAGGGCTTCGCCGCGCTCAAGTGGGACCTGATCTTCAAGATGACGCCGCCGCCTGGCGCCGATGGGGGCTTGGCAAACGCCTTGTTTGGCAGCCTGTTGATGAGTGTGGTCGCAATTCTGCTCGGAACCCCCATCGGGATTGCCGCCGGAACGTACCTGGCGGAATACGTGAACCGCCATCGGATCGGCGCGGTGATCCGCTTCGTGAACGACATCCTGCTTTCTGCGCCTTCCATCGTGTTGGGCCTGTTCGTCTACGAACTGGTCGTCCGGCAAACGGGGCATTTCTCCGGCTGGGCGGGCGCCATCGCGTTGGCATTCATCGTTCTGCCGGTTGTGGTCCGTACCACCGACGAAATGCTGCAACTGGTGCCCAGCCAAATGCGCGAGGCTGCGCTGGCATTGGGGGTGCCCCAATGGAAAGTGACGGTTCAGGTCTTGTTCCGGGCGGCGTTGCCGGGCATCACAACCGGCGTGCTGTTGGCCCTGGCGCGCATCAGTGGTGAAACCGCGCCCTTGCTTTTCACGGCGTTGAACAACCAATACTGGAACGCGGACCTGAGCGCGCCGATGGCCAGCGTGCCCGCCGTCATTTTCCAATATGCAATGAGCCCCTACGAAAGCTGGCATGCGTTGGCCTGGGCTGGTGCCTTCGTCGTCACGATGTTCGTGCTCCTCCTGAGCCTGCTATCCCGCGCTATCTTGTCACGCAACAAGGTGAATCATGACTGAATTTGCTTTCCCGTCATCGGTATTGAACTCCTCGGCGGCCGGGGCCATTGCGGCCCGCAGCGCCTCCCTGGACAATCCGGCCACCGCGACGCAGCCTAAAGTGGTGACTCGCGACCTGTGCTTCTATTACAAGGGTGTCCAGGCGCTGAACAACGTCAATATCGAACTGGCTTCCAATCGCGTTACCGCGCTGATCGGCCCGTCCGGTTGCGGCAAGTCGACCCTTTTGCGTATCTTCAATCGTATCTACGCGATTTATCCAGGGTTGGAAGCGCGCGGCGAGGTCTTGCTCGACAACCAAAACATTCTGGACCCCGAGTATTCGATCAACCGCTTGCGTAGCAAGGTGGGGATGGTGTTCCAGAAACCGGTCCCGTTTCCGATGTCGATCTATGACAACGTCGCCTACGCAATCCGGCACTACGACCGCTTGCCCAAGGCCGAGATGGACGTCAGGGTGGAAGCGGCCTTGCGCAACGCCGCGCTCTGGGACGAGGTCAAGGACAAGCTGGAGCAGAACGCGCTGGGGCTGTCGGGCGGCCAGCAACAGCGGCTATGCATCGCCCGCGCAATTGCCCTGAGCCCCGACGTGTTGCTGCTGGATGAACCGACTTCCGCACTGGACCCGATCTCCACCGCAAAGATCGAACAGCTGATTGCCGAGCTGAAGAAGGACTACACCGTCCTGATCGTGACGCACAACATGCAACAGGCTGCGCGTTGCTCTGACTACACCGGGTTCATGTGCGCCGGCGAACTGGTCGAGATGGGCCGGACCGACGACCTGTTCACCAAACCGAAGCGTGAACAGACTTCCGACTACATCACCGGCCGCTTCGGCTAGCCATCACCCGCGACCCTACATTAGGGTTTACAGCTTTCTACTATTCCACTACAGTCGAACAATGGAAATGAAAGATGCTGTCAAAGCCCTCGCCGCGATCGGGCATGAATCGCGCCTTGCCGTCTACCGCCTGCTGGTCCAGGCGGGGCCGGAAGGTCTGCCTGCCGGCCAACTGTCCGAAAAGACGGGCATCCCCCCCTCATCGCTTTCTTTTCACTTGAAAGAGCTGGTGCATGCCGGCTTGTTGACGTCGCGGCAGGAAGGAAGGTTTGTCATCTATGAAGCTCGATTCGAGTCGATGGCGGAACTGTTGGCCTACCTGACTGATAACTGCTGCGGCGGCCAACCTTGTGCCCCGACAAGCGTCACCGCTTGTGACCCACCTGCAGCCGCTCGCGCGCGGCGCGTGAACAACCTCTCTTGAAGAGTCCGCATCATGACCGAGAAAGTCTATAACGTTCTATTTTTGTGCACCGGCAATTCGGCGCGCAGCATCATGGCGGAAGCCTTGCTCAATACGCTGGGGAAGGGCCGCTTCCATGCGTACAGCGCGGGCAGCTATCCGGGTGGCACCGTGAATCCGTTCGCGATCGAGCGGATTCAAGTGCTGAACTACCCGACGGACCAACTGCGCAGCAAAAGCTGGGACGAATTCGCCCCGCCGGACGCACCCCAGATGGATTTCATCATCACCGTGTGCGACAACGCCGCCGGCGAAGTCTGCCCGGTCTGGCCAGGCCAGCCGATCTCTGCCCATTGGGGCTTCGAAGATCCCGCCGCCGCCGAGGGCACCGATGAAGTGAAGCGCCGCGTCTTCGAAAAAATCTTTCGGCAGATCTCCGCCCGCATCAATATTTTTGCCAACCTGCCCATCGCGGCCCTGGATAAGGCAGCGATCCATCGCGAGTTGAAGCAGATTGGTGAAAGCAAGCCGGCCGAGTAATGCCGGGCTAATGCTCATGCCGCCTGTCCATGGGCCATTTTTTTTGACGGACATTTCGAAAATTCTTGGAGCGTCAAAATGAAAACCATACAGATATTTGACCCGGCCCTGTGCTGCAGCACAGGCGTGTGTGGCGTGGACGTGGATCAGGCCTTGGTAACGAGCGCGGCCGATATCGATTGGGCGAAGCGGCAAGGCGCAAACATCGAGCGGGTGAACCTGGCCCAACAACCGCTGGAGTTCGCGCAGAACGCGGTGGTCAGCGCGTTTCTGACGCGTTCAGGCGCCGAAGCGCTTCCTTTGACCTTGGTTGATAACGAGATTGCGTTGGCCGGCAGATACCCCACGCGCGAGGAACTCGTGCGATGGACAGGTATCGAAGCCCCCGCCGACGCCAAACCGCAGTCGGGTTGTTGCGGCGGCAATCGCACCTGCTAAGGGGACGGCCATGAACTTTCTAAATGCAGCTCCCCGGTTTTTCTTCTTTACCGGCAAAGGCGGGGTCGGCAAGACCTCGCTGGCTTGCGCGGCGGCCGTCTTGCTGGCGGAGCAGGGCAGGCGAGTGCTGTTGGTCAGCACCGATCCCGCATCGAACGTGGGCCAGGTATTCGGCGTTGACATCGGCAACCACATCACCGCGATTGCCGCCGTGCGCAACCTGTCGGCGCTGGAAATTGACCCGCAAGGCGCGGCCCAACAGTACCGGGACCGAATCGTGAACCCGGTGCGCGGCGTCTTGCCCGACGATGTGGTGCGGGGCATTGAAGAATCCTTGTCGGGCGCCTGCACCACGGAGATTGCGGCGTTTGACGAGTTCACCTCTTTGCTGACGGACTCAAGCCTGACGTCGGACTTCGATCACGTCATTTTCGACACGGCGCCCACCGGGCATACCATCCGCCTGCTGCAGTTGCCGGGAGCCTGGAGCAGCTTTCTGGACGCTGGCCAAGGCGATGCGTCATGCCTGGGGCCGCTGGCCGGCCTGGAAAAGCAACGTTCCCAGTACCGCGAAGCGGTCGCGGCGTTGGCGGACCCGCAACGCACGCGCCTGGTGCTGGTCGCGCGCGCGCAGCGGGCCACGCTGGAAGAGGCCGCGCGGACCAGCCTGGAGTTGGCGGGCATCGGGCTGTTGCAGCAGCACCTGGTCATTAATGGTGTCCTGCCTGCCGCGGCCGTCCAGCATGACGATCTGGCCGCGGCCGTCTATGCCCGAGAGCAGGCAGCCATCGAAGCCATGCCCGCACCGCTTGTGGCCTTGCCCAAGGACCAGGTCACCTTGAAAGCCTTCAACGTCGTTGGGCTGGAAGCCTTGCGCCACCTGCTCACCGACGCCGCGCTTGATGCCGACGAGCCGAACCGTGTTGACGTTCCCAAGATCGAAGCCCCTGATCTGGCATCGCTGGTTGATGGCATTGCCGCCGACGGGCACGGCCTGGTCATGGTGATGGGCAAGGGCGGCGTGGGCAAAACCACGCTGGCCGCGGCGATCGCGGTCAACCTTGCGGAACGCGGCCTGGCGGTGCACCTGACCACGTCGGATCCCGCGGCGCATCTGGCACGCACGCTGGAAGGCACGCTACCCAATCTGACGGTCAGCCGCATTGACCCGCGAGTCGAAACCGAGCGCTACCAGCAGCACGTATTGGCGACCAAAGGCGCCAAGCTGGACGCGCACGGCAAGGCCTTGCTGGAAGAGGATTTGCGTTCGCCATGCACCGAGGAAATTGCCGTGTTCGGCGCGTTTTCCCGCATCGTGCGCGAGGCCGGCACCAAGTTCGTCATCATGGATACCGCGCCCACCGGCCACACCTTGCTGCTGCTGGATGCAACCGGCGCCTATCACCGGGACATCGCCCGCCAGATGTCGGGCAGCAATGTCCACTACACCACGCCGATGATGCAATTGCAGGACCCCACGCAGACCAAGGTGTTGCTGGTCACCCTGGCGGAGACCACGCCCGTGCTGGAAGCCGCCAATCTTCAGGAAGACCTGCGCCGCGCCGGCATCGAGCCCTGGGCCTGGCTGGTCAATAGCAGCATCGCCGCGGCGGGGCCGACATCGGCCTTGCTACGCCAACGCGCCTTCAATGAACTGCGCGAAATGGACGGCATCGCCAAGCAACACGCGAAGCGATACGCCGTCGTGCCATTGCTGAAGACCGAACCCGTCGGCATCGAGCGCCTGCGGCAATTGGCCAGCCACCATCATGACGCCGCGCCAAGCCTTGCGTAGTTACCCACGTATTGACCCTTTATCGCTTCAACCTTCAATCCACAAATAAAAAGAGTTCGCCCAATGTTTGCTGCAATAGCAATTTTTGTTCTAACGCTCGTGCTCGTGATCTGGCAGCCCCGTGGCCTGGGGATCGGGTGGAGCGCCAGTTTGGGCGCGGTCGTTGCGCTTATCGCCGGCGTGGTGCACATCGGCGACATCCCGGTGGTGTGGAATATTGTCTGGAACGCCACCGCCACCTTTATTGCCGTCATCATCATCAGCCTGTTGCTGGACGAGGCGGGCTTTTTTGAATGGGCTGCGTTGCATGTGGCACGATGGGGCAAAGGTAGCGGCCGGGCGTTGTTCGCGCTGATCGTCTTGCTGGGCGCGGCGGTCGCTGCGCTCTTTGCGAACGACGGCGCCGCGCTGATCCTGACTCCCATCGTCATGGCCATGTTGCTGGCGCTGGGCTTCAGCCCCGCCGCCACCTTGGCCTTCGTGATGGCGGCAGGCTTCATCGCGGATACCGCCAGCTTGCCGTTGATTGTGTCCAATCTGGTGAATATCGTTTCCGCCGACTTCTTCGACATCGGCTTCAACCGTTATGCCGCGGTGATGGTGCCTGTCAATTTCGTTGCGGTGGCAGCGACCTTGGCGGTGCTGATGCTGTATTTTCGCAAAAGCATTCCCGCGCGGTACGACGCTGGCCAGCTCAAGCAGCCCGTGGCTGCCATCCGCGACGCGGGTACCTTTCGCGCCGGCTGGGTCGTGCTGGTGTTACTGCTGATCGGTTTTTTCGGCCTGGAGCCACTGGGCGTGCCAGTTAGCGCCGTGGCGGCCGCCGGCGCGGCAATCCTTCTGCTGGTTGCGGGCCGTGGCCATATCATTAGCACCCGCAAGGTCATACGCGAAGCCCCGTGGCAGATCGTTATCTTCTCGTTGGGGATGTACCTGGTCGTTTACGGCCTGCGCAACGCCGGGCTGACCCAATATCTGGCTGATCTGCTGAGCGGGTTCGCGGAGCAGGGGATCTGGACTGCCACGATCGGTACGGGCCTGGTGGCGGCATTCCTGTCGTCCATCATGAATAACATGCCGACCGTGCTGGTAGGCGCCTTGTCGATTGATGCCAGCCAGGCCAGTGGCGTTGTCAGGGAAGCGATGGTCTACGCCAATGTGATCGGGAGCGATCTGGGGCCGAAGATCACCCCGATCGGGAGCCTGGCGACTTTGCTTTGGCTGCATGTGCTGGAACGCAAAGGCACCGTGATCTCGTGGGGCTATTACTTCAAAGTTGGCATTGTGCTGACGCTGCCGGTGCTTCTGGTGACGCTGGCTGTATTGGCAATAAGGCTAGGGTAAAGAAAGTCTGGGTGCATGCATGTCAGATGAAGACCGCTTCTGGTCGGTCGCAGACCTTACCGGCCGTTCGCTCCCGACCGAGGCTGTGTGAAAACTCTTCACGGCTCTCACTAATTAAAATTGGCCAACCCGTTTGAGCGAGATGGCGATGAAGCGATTCATCGAAGGCGAAGTCCGAACCCAGGTCACATTATTGCCAGAATGCCTGGACGACTACATCGACGAGGACAATCCGATACGGATTGTCGATGTCTTCGTCGATGAGATTGATCTCCTGTCGCTCGGTTTTAGTGGCGTCGATCCTGCTGCTACGGGTCGGCCCGCCTATCACCCCGCCGTTCTGCTGAAGCTCTATATCTACGGGTACCTTAACCGTATCCAGTCCAGTCGTCGTTTGGAGCGGGAAGCCCAACGCAATATTGAGTTGATGTGGCTGATTGGCCGGCTGGCTCCACACTTCAAGACTATCGCCGACTTCCGCCGCAACAACGGCGTCGGCATACGCAATGTCTGCAAACGCTTTATCGCCATGTGCAGGCAATTGAAGATCTTCTCGCAAGCCATGGTTGCCATCGACGGCATCAAGTTTAAAGCAGTCAACAGTCGCGACCGCAACGTGACTCCAGGCAAAATCGACCGGCGCCAGGAACAGATCGAACAGAGCATTCAGCGTTACCTTGATGCACTGGCGACCGCCGACCGCACCCAGCCAGCGGAAGCCGAGGCCAAGACCGATCGGCTACGGGAGAAAATACGAAAGTTGCGCGAACAGATGCAGCAACTCGACGGGATGAAGGAGCAGTTAAAGAGCCTGCCCGACGGACAGATATCCCTCACAGATCCCGACGCGCGCTCAATGATGTCCCAAGCCACGGGGTCAGGCCTGGTCGGCTACAACGTCCAGACTGCTGTTGACGCAGAGCACCACATGATTGTTGCGCACGAGGTGACGAACATAGGCAACGATCGTGCGCAGCTAAGCAAGATGGCGAGTGCTGCCGGTGAAGAAATGGGGCACCAGAACTTGCAAGCATTCGCGGATCGGGGCTACTTCAATGGCCCAGAGATCAAGGCCTGCGAGGATGCTGGAATAGCGGTATTTGTACCCAAGCCAATGACATCGAACGCCAAGGCGGAGGGGAGATTCGACAAGACCGACTTCATATATATCGCGCAGGACGACGAATATCAGTGCCCGGCAGGCGAGCGCGCGATCCATAGATTCGCTACGGTGGAGAAGGGACTTGATCTGCACATTTACTGGCCCAGCGCTTGCCCCCGATGCCCGCTCAAACAACAGTGCACGACCAGCAGCTATCGACGTATCCGCCGATGGGAGCATGAAGATGTGTTGGAGCGAGTTCAGGAACGTCTTGATCGTAAGCCCGACGCGATGACGTTGCGGCGCCGCACCGTCGAGCACGTATTCGGCACGCTGAAACACTGGATGGGTTCAACACACTTCCTGACCCGGACGTTGGCGCATGTGAGTACCGAGATGAGCCTGTATGTGCTTGCCTATAACCTCAAGCGGCTAATGCGCGTTTTGGGTATCGCGGGAACGATGAAAGCAATGAGATCGGTGGGGGCATGAGCCTTTTTAAACGCTGATGAGCCTCCCAGCTACGACTAGGCACGAGAAAAGCACGAGGGGGCCGATCAATATATGACTGGATGACGCTGCACGTGCAATGAAGCTCTTGAGCCCGAGCACTCGGCATATTCCTGCATCGCATGCGTTTCCACACAGCCTCGACCCGTTGCGGACACTCAGTCGGCGTAAAGTGGCTCATGGCCCCATCGACTGAATACGTCGACCAGGTCCCGACGCTCGGCATAGAGAGCCTTCATGTGGCGCAAATGCAGCAGGAAGTTCCCGTCGGAAATAAACTCCGTAACAGTCATCGGGATGGTTGGGCCCTAGTTGCTCCAAATTAAATGGGGGCTCCTGTCAGCGTGCAAATTGCAACGGGGATCGCGTTTCCATGATCTGGCATCCGCACCGCCCATGGATAGGGTACGGGGTCTGTACGTTCGTATTGGTACACGAGTAGTTCCGGCATCAAGCGCTCGTCGTAAGTCGTACCCAATCGAATTGCCAAGCTCGCAGGAGAAGCCAATACGAGATGGATTCGCCTGATGCCCTTTTCCATCAACTGTTGGATCGCGTCTCTGAACGACGCGGCGATTGCCCGTTGCTTCTCTTCAGACCAATAAACATCTGTGCGTAAAAGTACCGCTTGCAGATGGGAAACGGAAATACCGGGGAACGCTTTTCTTACGGCAGGTATGTCCACCGGATAAGAGAGCGAAACCGCCAGAACTACTTCGTCTTGATTCAACGTAAGTTCGCTGACATCTAACGGTAGCGTTCGATGACTGTCGTCCGGGCCATCAATTCCGCGCCAATGGCCAGTATTTCGATCCCAGTCGTAAATCGCGATTCTAGACTCATCCTCTAACAGCATTCCGGCCAAAAATAATGCTGGGACCGCTGCGAGGCCGCCTACCGCAACGGAAACGTCGCTACTGTCGCGACCGGCGGAAAGCGTTTCCACTGAAGATCTAAGTGTCGAGAGCTTTTGAAGAAGAAGTTTTGGACTCACTCGTTCACCTTCCGCACTCGGTCTGAAGTCGAGCAACACCCAATTTCGATTGCTGGGTAGCGGGCCAAGGTCCGCATCTTTCGCTGGCGTATCAGGACTTAAATGGAGTCCTCTGAGCTCAACCACAATGGCAATCTGACGCGAGTTCTTCCTCGACTCGCGCCAAAAATCGAGTAGGTAAACGACTAGTCCAATTGCGA
The DNA here is from genome assembly GCF_002209535.1 of Achromobacter marplatensis. Taxonomy (GTDB): domain Bacteria; phylum Pseudomonadota; class Gammaproteobacteria; order Burkholderiales; family Burkholderiaceae_B; genus Achromobacter; species Achromobacter marplatensis. Next base: position 147,925 of record NZ_NJIG01000012.1, read on the forward strand.
TGAGAAGGGCGCCAATACAATAAGCGAAGTTTGATAGAAATTGAGAAACGCTGTCGCCCGTTGAAACAGCGAATGACCACTCCGCGTCGGAGCTTCGATACGAGAGCTTCGCGATCCAGCTCACGCCAATTGTCGCCAAAATTATGGCTACCCCAAATCCAACCAGCCTGGGTCCAAACGTCCGCGGCCGATAGAAAACGTAGTCAATGAGACGACTGAAGAATTTATGAATGAGTTGTCTCATGGTACCTACTTAACATTAACGACAAAAGCGCCGCTGCGTGCTGCCAAATGGCGGTTCTTGACGATAAAACACTCTATGGTGTGTGATCCAACATACGCGGCGTCTTCTTTATGAGTAATGTCCCCGCGCTCCACCTTGCCTTGGTCGAATCCTCCTCGGAGTTTTCCCGCAGCAGTAGCTTCGGCCCCCGTATTTACGACCTGCCAGTACACTTCATATGGTTGCGGTATGTCAGTTGTCACTTGAAAACTCAAGGAAGCCCCTTTGACTAGCGGCTGGCCGTTCGAATGCAAGCGCATGGGCCTGGAAAATCCTTGACCCGTCCATGTGACTTTAGAGATCGACACGCTTCCGACCTGTCCTTTGGGCCACGGTGCCGACTGCTTGTGAGCGGCGGCGAAAAGGTTAACGGCAGCACCATAGATTCTTGCGAGACTGGTCGATCGTCTGCCTGCCCCTCCGCTTGCGGCGCGGGCTTGACGTTCGCCGAACGACTGGCTAGCTGCCTCGACAATTCTCTGAGGGTTTTGCTGCGCGGCGATTATGGAAATGTCTTCGCGGACTTTGCGAAGCCAGGCATAAAAGCTTGCGCGCTTCTCCGGCGCATTTTGCCAACGATCAGCAAAATTTTCTTGCGGATCTGTAGGATTGCAGATCCGCACATTGCCCGCCGGATCAAAGGAAATGTGTGACTCCATCCTTTGGAGAATTCCTAATACGGCTTCTACGGCAGTTCTTTCGCCAAAGTAGGACAGGCCAGCCAGCGTTGTAATAATGACCGAAATCGGCTTGTGCTCAGGCCTTCCCGCGAACATGACATCGCGGTGCCGCTTTAGAATCTGCACCGCTTGTTGTAGTGGAGTCTTGACTGCGTACGACGGGATTTCTTCAACGTTGGCTTGGGCCTCTAGGGCCATGGCGGCTCTGATTTGACGATAGTTAATCGCCATCCTTGAACGAAACCACTTGGTATAGCCCCTAGGATTGGAATGTGGCCATTGCGCGGTAATGGACCGATAACGGGGGTGATCCTTGTCGGTAATAGCTATGGCTGAGGACGCCCAAGCATCGCTAAGATTGGCCTCAATTAGAAGTTGCCGCTTGATCTTTCCGTCAGGAAGCGCAGGCAGCGCATCAAGGTGAAATTGCGCGCCTTCTGCGTAATCCAGCGTCCAGCAACGTCGGCCTTCACTTGGCTTCTGCATGTTATGGGCTTCAGCATAAAGCTGCATCTCGTGCCCTAGCATTGCCTTCAGATTGTGCTGGCTGTAATCGCCCTTGGATAGCGAAAGCTCGCAGACCAGATCAATGTCGTAATGCTCGTCATCGCTAACAGGTCGAATGGGAGTCCCCAGACGAAACGACCCTTGAACGTACACATCCGGGTTGAAATCCTTTAGCGTGGACGCATCACGACAAAGCCAACTTCCTACAGAGTCGTAGCGCTTTGATGCTTCCTGATAACGCGAAATGGGAACGTCTAGTTCTTCTGCAAGGCGCTCCAAAAACTGCGTGCCCTGAGCGGTCACAGGCTCTTTCTCCGCAATCTTCAATCCCCGGCTCGCGTTCATACATTCTCCTTTTCGGGTAGCAGTAGTGGGATGAAGCTGTCTAAGCGTCGACCACTCCCAGTCGAACGCGGTGAGATAACTCCCCCCTCGGGCTTAAATGTAGCAATTATTTTCGGCTCGAGATAATTGGTCTAAGGTGGAGCGTTGGAGATTCTCGGAGCGTTAATCGGCCCGCTTGCTTCGTACAAGGATGCACAGCCGTCCACTTCTGGCCGCGCGCAGCCGTTGACGACGGGCCCTTTCCGTCCGGCGCGGGCGTGGGCACGCTCGCGGCGCAAAAGTGGGGCAACGGTCGGCACTCGCAGCGCGGGCCCGCAGTCGGGACGAAGGAAGGTGAGCAGGTCGAGAAGCAGCCGACATTCCCGGGCTAGGGATAAGTAGGCGAGGGTTTTCTCACCGCTAAGCAGTGGGATGCGCTTGCTTCAGGTCAGCTCAGCATGGGCACTGGATCCTTGTGGTGGGCTCCAGATAATGACCATTGGCCATTGGCCAGAGCCAACGGCGCATGGTGACGCCAGATTCGACACCTCCCTTTGTTGACGACCGATCACCAATGGGTTGGTAGGCGACCCTCGCTTTTGGAGAGAGCAATGCAACTAAGTTTCAGTAGTGCGTGGGCAGGAGAAAGGCGGGTGCAGGAAGATGTCCAAGACGCACCTGTGGTACGCGAGGCTGGCGGCCTCTATCGAGCCGCAACCCCGGAAGAGCTGTTACGCGCGGCTGCGCAGCAATTGGAGGGGGCGCTGGGTAGTCGCTTGCCAGTGGCCAAGCCATCCGCCGCCATCGACTATATCGTGACGCGGCTGGCGCTGTCGGACGTCGAGGTGTTCGGCGTAATGTTCCTTGATGCGCAATTGAGAATGATCGCCTTCGAGGAAATGTTCAGAGGCACGCTGTCGGAGACCAGCGTGTATCCGCGTGAGGTCGTCAAGGCCGTGGGTCTGTCAGTAATTTCGTGTTTAGGGCATAACATACCGCCAAGGAGTATGTATGCCACGCAAACCCAAGACCCCGCTGGCCGAGTTGCCGAGCATTCCCGCAGATTTACTGAAGTCGTTCGGTGACGGCCCGATGACGGCTGAAGCGATCAATGCCGCGTCGTTGGCATTTAAGAAGGCGCTGATCGAACGTGCGCTGGGGGGAGAGCTCAATCACCACCTGGGCTATCCCTCTGGGGCGGCTAAGCCCGCAGCGGCTACTAACCAGCGCAATGGCAAAGGTGCCAAGACCGTCATGACCGAGGACGGCTCGATCCGTATCGAGGTCCCTCGCGATCGAGACGGCAGTTTTGCTCCGTTACTCATCCCGAAGCACGAACGGCGTTTTACGGGCTTTGATGACAAGATCATTGCCATGTATGCCAGAGGCATGACGGTGCGCGAGATTCAAGGTTTTTTGCAAGAACAGTACGGCACCGAGGTCTCGCCCGAGTTCATCAGCTCGGTGACCGATGAGGTGATGGCAGAGGTGACCGCCTGGCAAGCCCGTCCGCTCGAGCCCATGTATCCCGTCGTGTTTTTTGATGCGCTGCGTGTAAAGATCCGCGATAACGGCGTCGTGCGCAACAAGGCCATTTATCTGGCCTTGGGTGTGCTTCCCGATGGCACACGCGATATCCTGGGACTGTGGATCGAGGGTACCGAAGGCGCCAAGTTCTGGATGCGGGTCTTCAACGACTTAAAGACCCGCGGGGTCCATGACATCCTGATCGCCGTCACCGACGGCCTCAAAGGGATGCCCGAGGCGCTGGGTGCGGTCTTCCCGGCCACCACGTTGCAGACCTGCATTGTCCACCTGATCCGCAATAGCCTGGACTATGCAAGTTGGAAGGATCGCAAGGCACTGGCCGCCGCCATCCGCCCGATCTACACGGCCCCAAGCGCCGAAGCCGCTCTGGCCGAACTCGAGACATTTGAGCAAGGGCCATGGGGACAGAAATTCCCCGTCGTGACCCGCGCATGGCGCCATGCGTGGGATCGCGTCATACCGTTCTTTGCGTTTCCACCCGAGGTGCGTAAGGTCATTTACACGACCAATGCCATTGAGAATATTAATGCGCAGCTACGCAAAATCATCAAAACCAGAGGGCACTTCCCCAGCGACGAGGCCGCTACCAAACTCCTCTGGCTGGCTCTGCGCAATATCACCGCCGATTGGGGCCGTCCGGCCCGTGATTGGAAACAGGCCATGATCCAGTTTGCTATCCTCTATGAAGATCGCTTCGTCCGTCCTTCCGTTTGATTTTTAACCCGCCTTAAACACGGAATTTCTGACAACCCCGTCGGCCTTGATGCGTGCCGCGCTCGGCCGGGCAGCATCATCCGTGTAGCAGACCAGCACCTGGCCGGCCGCCGAATTGGTGGCCGGATTCGCTCCGCAACTTCGACCGTAATTACCGTCGATGCAGAACTTGGTGTGCGTCCGGGGGACCGCCTAACGGTGAACTTGCCCAGCGGCGTGTCGCAAACGCGGATCATCAGCACGGCAGTAGGGCAGGGCCTGACCGCCGACATGACCACCTTCACCGTCGATTCCACTGAACTGACGGCCGACATGGTGGGCTTGCCCGGTACGGTGCTGATTCTGACTGTGAGCGCGCCGTTTACCGAGGTGCCCGAGGCAGAGTGTGTGTGGACGCTTGAGTCGGAAACGCTTTCTGCTCAGCGGTTTCGAGTTCTCAGCATCAAGCGCAAGGATGGGCTGACCGCTGAAATATCGGCTATTCAGCATGAGCCGGGCAAGTTCGACAATGTGGATTTCGGAACCCGTCTTGATCCGCTGCCCATCACCGTTATCCCGCCTGGCGTTCAAGCTCCACCAACGGAGGTCACGATCACGTCTTACCCGGTTGTGGCTCAGGGATACGCCAGTCATACGGCAGTGTTTTCCTGGAAGCCTGCGGCGAACGCTGTTGCTTATGAGGTGCAGTGGCGTCGGAACAACTCGGAGTGGGTGAATCTCCCTCGCACTGGATCAACCAGCATCGAGGTGCCCAATGTGTATGCGGGCGCATTCCTTTGCCGCGTGCGGGCGCTGAACGCCATGGACATTGCTTCGATATGGGCCTCATCGACGCAGACGCAACTGGATGGCATTCTCGCGCCGCCAGCCACCGTGACGCACCTGGAACCGTCGCAGGGAACTTCAGCGATTGTGTTCGCCATTCAGGTGAAATGGGGCTTTGCTCCGGGGCCGTCCATCATTGAAAAGACGGAGATTTGGTACAGCAAAACTCCCGACTTTGCCGACGCGATTCCGCTGGGCGAGTATGCATATCCCCAGAACTCCGCTTTGCTGATGGGGCTGTCCGGTGGTGTACGCCTCTATTTCTGGGCCATCCTGCGCGATAAGAATGGCTTACCTGGTCCAAGGTTCCCGGCTGGCAACGGGGCGATGGGGCAGTCCAGCACCGAGCTTGGCGATATCCTGAACTACTTCAACGGAAAGATCGGACAGACGCAATTGGGCCAGGATGTACTTGCCCCGATTCAAAAGATTCCCGCTCTCGAAACAGGGTTGTCAGAAGAAGTCACCGTGCGGGAAGAGCAACACGACGCGACTGTCGAGTCCATCAGTGTCAGCGCCGATGTAATACTGACCCACCGCGTCGGAGTAAATCTGACCCACCTGGGCAATGATGGCGGCCTTTTGGCCGCCGACAATGTTGACTCAGGAGCAAGCAGTGGAGATCAAG
>NZ_NJIG01000013.1 GCF_002209535.1 Achromobacter marplatensis
CCAGCACCTGGCGGCTGACCGCGCTGCCCGCCGCATCCATCAAGGCCACCAGAAAGGTCCGTTCCTGAGCGCTAAGGTGCAAGGAAGCGCCGTCGGGCGCAACCAAGATCCAGCCCCCGTCCTGCAAGGACCAGGTGCTGTCCGCCGAGGCGCGCGTTTCCACGTCCGCCGGACGGGGCGCCTTGGCCAGGCGCATGCGCCGAGCCAGGCTACGAATGACGGAACTGAGCTCCAGCAAGTCCACCGGCTTGGTCATATAGACATCCGCGCCGCCTTCCAGGCCACGCACGCGGTCTTCCAGAGCGCTGCGCCCGGTCAGCATGACGATGCCCACCGGACTCAATGCCCGCAAGCGGGTCGCCACGGAAAAACCGTCCTCACCGGGTAGGTGCGCATCCAGGATAACGATGTCGCACGGCTGCTCCTGCAGGCGGCGATAAAACGCCGCAGCATTGTCACAAGCAAACGCCACCCGAAAACCATAGCCGCCCAGGCCTAATGCCAACTCCTCCCGGAAGTCGGCATCATCCTCAAGCAGACCGATACATAGCAAACCATCTGCGCCAGGCATATTCAGAGTGCTTTATATTGAAAATTGTCGACAAATGCCCCAAGGATGCAGTCAGCCATCCCGAGTGTCCCGCAGGCGACAATCTTACGAGATTTACAATGGAAACGAATGATTGCAGTGAAAAAAAGCGCGATATTTCACTCTCTTTCACCCATTTTTCACGTAAATCACAAGATCTTGGTAGGCGTTTTGTTGCGATTACCGCCGAAACGCGTCAAGAAGAGCAACTGACTTCAAGGCTGCCCGCCCAATCCGGCGGCAGTCCAGCATAGCGCTCATACCCTGCCTGAGCTACGAACGGCGCTCGCAGCAGCTTCATCAACGTGTCTATTTCGCTCACATCGCCGGTCTTTGCCGCCCGGATCGCATCTTCTGCCAGATGGTTGCGCAAGACGTAGAGCGGATTGACGCGATTCATAGCCTCGGCCGTTTCTTCAGCGGGCCGGCCGTCTTCCGCATGTCGGGCCAGCAGGCGGTCTAGCCAGGCGGAGGCCGCCTGACGGTCAATGAACAGATCCTGGAACGCGGCACGCTCGCCCAGCACGGCGTCGGCCAGCCGTCGCCAGGACAAGGTGAAATCGGCCTGATTGGCGTCCATCAGTTTGAGCAGGTCGTCCAACAGCGCCTCATCGGCCGGCCGCCAAGCGGTCAAGCCCAGCTTGGCGCCCATGCGGTCGTGGAAGGCCCGGGTGAAAACCGCCTCGTACTCGTCCAGCACGGCGCGCAGGCCTTCGACATCCTGCACCAGCGCATGCAGGCTGCCGCCCAGCCGGTACAGGTTCCACAGCGCCACCGACGGTTGCCGGTTCCAGGAATAGCGCCCTTCGGAATCCGAATGATTGCAGACGTGCCCCAGACGGAAGCCGTCCATGAATCCATAAGGGCCGTAATCCAGCGTCAGCCCCAAGATGGACATGTTGTCCGTGTTCATCACGCCATGGCAGAAGCCCACGGCCTGCCAGTCCGCCATCAACAGCGCCGTCCGGCGTGTGACCGCGCGCAGCAGATTGATGTAGGGCGCGGTTTCGCTCAGGGGCTCGCCTGTGGGCGATTCACGGCATTCAGGGTAGAAACGATCGATGACGTAGTCCGCCAGTGTTTTCAGCTGCTCGGGCTGGCGGCGCGACGACCAATGTTCAAAAGAACCGAACCGCACGAAACTGGGCGACATCCGCGTCACGATAGCGGCGGTTTCCACGGTTTCCCGCATGACCGGGTCATCGGACCCCACCAGCGCCAGCGCGCGCGTGGTGGGGATTCCCAACCCGTGCATGGCTTCGCTGGCCAGGTATTCCCGCACCGACGAACGCAGCACGGCCCGCCCGTCGCCCATGCGCGAGTACGGGGTCATGCCAGCGCCCTTCAATTGCAGTTCCCAACCGCCGTCAGGCCCTTCGACTTCGCCCAGCAAGTGGGCACGCCCATCACCCAACTGGCCGGCCCATACGCCGAACTGGTGCCCGCTGTAGACGGCCGCCAGCGTATCCCCACCGGGCAAGGGCTGCGAGCCCGAGAACACAGCCAGGAATTCCGGCGTGGACATCACTGCCGGGTCCAGCCCGATCAGCGCAGCCGCCTCGGCATTGGCGTGGAGCAGGCGCGGATGGTTCAGCCCCTGCGGCGTCAGCCGGGTGTAGAAGGCTTCGGGCAATGCCGCAAATGAATTGACGGCATGCAGTTCGGACAGGGAATGGGAAGTCATGCGCGTTGGCTCCTGGCGGCCCGCTTGGCGGGACGCACATAGAAAATGGCGCTAAGGAAGAAAGTGGCCGACAGGACGATCTCGCCCCACGCCATCAGCACGGAGAGCGGAGCCGGGTCCGACATGGCGCGCACCGTGCCTTCCATCAGATACAGCAGCGACAGCATCGATGCCCACTGATAGGTATAGAGGTTTCCGCGCAGGATGCCACGCAGTGGAAACGCGAGGGGCAGCGCTTTCAGCAGCATCCAGGAACCGCCCGGCCGCACCGGCGCCACCACGGTTTCCCAGGTGACGCACAAGACGATCAGGGCGAACAGTGAAACCGAGGCCAGCAGGCGCAAACGGGGGTTGAGTTCAGGGTTCATGCTGCTATTATCGCCTGATGAATCGCCCCGCCGAGCCTGTCGCCGCTACGCCGGCGGCCACCGAGCCCTCGACTTCGCGCTCTTCATGGGCCGCGAGGGCCGGACGCGTCTTCCGGTTCACGGTGCAGCGCGCCAACGAAGAAAAGCTGCTGCAGGTCGCCTCCAGCCTCACCTTCACCACGGTCCTGGCCATTGTGCCCATGCTGGCGGTGGTGCTGTCCTTGTTTACCGCGTTTCCGGTATTCCAGGAATTCCGCGTCGCCCTGGAAGATTTCCTGACCAACAGCCTGATGCCGCCGTCCGTCTCGGACAACATCATGGAATACCTGAACCAGTTCGCGCGCCAGGCCTCCCGCCTGACCGCCATTGGCGGCGCGTTCCTGCTGGTGACTTCCCTGTTGCTGATCATGACGATCGACCAGGCCTTCAATGACATCTGGCACGTTTCGCGCCAGCGCCCCCTGCCGCAACGGGCGCTGGTGTACTGGGCCATCATCACGCTGGGGCCCGTCTTGGCGGGCGCCAGCCTGTGGGCCACCTCTTTCGTGGCACGGGAATCGCTGGGACTGGTAGCGGACGTGCCTGAAGCCATCAGTGTCGCCATTTCCTTCATCCCCCTGATCCTGACCGCACTGGGTTTTGCCGCGCTGTTCGTCGTGGTGCCCAACCGCGAAGTGTTGTGGCGCGATGCGCTGGTGGGCGGCTGTGTAACGGCCATCGTCCTGGAAATCATGAAATCCGGGTTTGCTTATTACCTGACGCGATTTCCCACGTACACCATCATCTATGGGGCGTTTGCCACCCTGCCGATCTTCCTGCTGTGGATCTACCTGTCATGGCTGGCCGTGCTGCTGGGCGCCACGCTGGCCTCCAGCGCGCCGCTGATCCGGCTGGGCCGCTGGGAGATCAACCGCTACGCAGGCGCGCAATTCGTCGACGCCCTGGACGCGCTGCGCGCCCTGCGCCGCGTGCAGTCAACCAATCCGCCCGGCTTGCCCGCCAATGAACTGGCCTCACAATTGCACCTGCATCAGGACGAATTGAACGATGTCCTGGAAACGCTGAACACCATGGGCCTGGCCACGCGCAGCCCCGAAGACAACTGGGTCCTGACCTGCGACGCGCGCGAAACCTCGTTGGCGCCGGTCGTCGACAATTTCCTGCTGGACCGCACTCAGTCCCGCGTTCGCAACGACCCCGAGATATTGCGAGTCGCTTCAGCCGTAATTTCCCAGCAAAATACGCCTACGCTGGAAGAACTGTGCGGAGAAGCGCAGAATACCGAAAATGGAATCGCTCCAATATTGCAATTGGAAGCGAACAAGAAATAGCAAATGCATTCGGGCGTAGTCCGCCCAGGAGGAACCGATGTTGAAGGTCAGCGAGATTTTGCGCGTCAAGGGCGATACGCTCTATACGGCGTCGCCCGACATGCCTGTGTCCCAGGCTGTGCAAACCATGAGCGAGCAGGACATAGGCTCGCTGGTGATCATGGAATTCGGCACCCTGACCGGCATGCTCACGTTCCGCGAAATCATCCGGCACATGCACGCCCATGGCGGAGCCGGCGAAACGACCATCCGTTCGATCATGGATGACGCGCCGGTCAGCGTATCGCCCAACACCAGCGCCGATGAAGTGCAGCGCCTCATGCTGGAAAAGCACGCGCGCTACATTCCGGTCATGGACGGCCCGACCCTGATGGGCGTGATTTCGTTCTACGACATGGCGCAAGCCATCGTGGCGGCCCAGCAGTTTGAAAACAACATGCTCAAGGCCTACATCCGCGATTGGCCCACGGAAAGCGCCGAATCGGCCAAGACCTGACCGCGTTCCGGGACAGCCCCGCGGCGCCTGCCGCAGGGGGCTACCCCCTGAGCCTACACCCCTGCCGGCGCCGCTTCGAATGCGGCGCCGCGCATTTCTGGCGCCTGCCGCTGGCTGCGCCAGGCGTCATAGATCAGTTCCGGGTTGTTGGCGGCAAGCAGCGCCGGATCCGACAGCATGCGGCGCCAGCGGCGCGCGCCCGACTGCCCGTTCACGAGGCCCAGCATCGGCCGGGTCATCACGCGTAGCGGCACACCCTTGGCAACCTGGCGCGCCGCGTATTCGGTCATGGCGTCCACCACTTGCGCGTCGCTGGGCAACCGTACCGACGGCCACAGCTGCAACGACACTTCGGACAGCACGCGCGGGGTGTGCCAAGCGGCCCGGCCCAGCATCACGCCATCAAATTCGTCCGCAGCCCGGACAGATTGCTCGGCGTCGGCAAGACCACCATTCAGCACGAATGTGCAATCCGGAAAATCCAGCTTCAGTTGCTTGACCACGTCGTAGCGCAGCGGCGGAATTTCGCGGTTGTCCTTGGGCGACAGGCCCTTGAGCACCGCATTGCGGGCATGGGCGATGAAGACCCGGCACCCCGTGTCGTAGATCTTGCCGACGAAATCCCGGACGAACGCGTAGGATTCCTCGTAGTCCAGCCCCAGACGGTGCTTGACGGTGACCGGGATATCCACGGCGTCCTGCATGGCTTTCATGCAATCGGCCACCAGCGCCGGTTCCGCCATCAGGCAGGCCCCGAAAGCGCCCTTCTGCACGCGTTCCGAAGGGCACCCGCAATTCAGGTTGATCTCGTCATAGCCCCATTGACGGCCCAGCTTGGCGGACTGCGCCAAGGCGTCGGGCTCGCTGCCGCCCAGTTGCAGGGCGACCGGATGCTCGGCTTCGTCGAAATCGAGGTGCCGCGAAACGCTGCCGTGCAGCAGCGCGCCCGTGGTGATCATTTCCGTATACAAGCGTGCGCGGGGGGCCAGCAGCCGATGGAAATAGCGGCAGTGGCGGTCGGTCACGTCAATCATCGGGGCGACGCACAGCCGCCAGTCGTTAGAAATCAAGCACTTACCTTAAAATTCAAGGAGATACGTAGGTTTGTCGTTCCCATTGCTTCCCGCCCAATACCTGCTTTACACTCCGTTTCCTGCTATCAGTGCTACGAGATCGCTACGGAATGGCTTCGATAATTCAGATAGGCGGCAAGTGGCGCGCCCAGGTGCGGAAGAAGGGGCACCCCACCCAAACCAAGACCTTCACCACGAAGGCACTGGCCAATAGATGGGCCACGGCCATAGAGGCTGAGATAGAACGGGGTGACTTCAAGGATACCAAACCTATGGGCGTCACAACCGTGGGTGACCTCCTGGACCGCTACGAACGTGAAGTTCACAGGATGGGCGAGGCTAAGAAAGAATCCTTCAAGGTGCTACGGGCTGAGCTCGGGGCTGTCACCCTGTCCGGGCTGACTGGCGCAAGAATAATCGAATACACCAAGAAGCGGGGAGTCGCGCCTCCCACGTGGTCCATGGAGCTTTCCTACCTGAACACAGTGCTACGCGTAGCACGTAGCCTCTGGGACTTCTCGTTCCTGGGAGATCCGATCCGGGACGCCCGCGAAGCATTCAAGATGCTGGGGGTCGTAACGACCCCACGGGAAAGGACCAGGCGCCCCACCGCCGAGGAACTGAAGACGCTGAAGGACCACTTCAACACGTCCGAGCGCTATAAGCTCCCCATGGCGGACATCGTCGACTTCGCCATAGCGACCGCCATGCGGGCGGGCGAGATCTTCTCGATTACCTGGGAAGACGTGGACACCAAGAAGAAGACGGTGATCATCCGCGACCGCAAAGACCCCAAGCGCAAGGCCGGCAACCATCAGGTTGTACCGCTGCTACCGACTGCCTGGGAAATCATCCAGCGTCAGCCGAAGCCCCACAAAGGCCGAATTTTCCCCTACAAAGCAGCAACTATCTCTTCGACGTTTCCCCGCGCTTGCGCACACCTGGAAATCAAGGATTTGCGGTTCCACGACCTGCGCCACGAAGGCACTAGCCGTCTGTTCGAAATGGGCTACGGCATCCAGGAGGTCGCGATTTTTACCGGACACCGTAGTTGGAATCAACTGCGCCGCTACACGCAGATCAGGCCGGAATCCCTGCACCGATAGCTATACTGGAATCCTCCTTGGAGGGTTCCATGTGTAGCCATTACCAGACCTTGAAGGACGCCGAGCTGCTGCTCAAGAAGTTCGGCGTGCGCGAGAAGCCGGCCGCGATCGGCAAGTACGACATGTGGCCTCGCTACCAGGGCGTCTTCGTGCGCCGGCCGGTCGAGCATGACGCGGGCGACGAGGCTGTACCCGAGCGGGAAGCCGTTGTCGGTCGCTGGGGTCTGATATCCGCGGCGACCGTACCGGGGAAGCTGACGGATGCGGAGAAGCTGTCGACCTTCAATTCCCGGGATGATCGAGTGGCTACGGCCTTTACCTTCCGCAATGCCTGGCGCCGCGCCCAGCACTGCGTCATCCCCGCTGACGCGATTTTCGAGCCTGATCATCGCGACGAGACCAAGGCCAAATTCGGCACGACCAAGTCGGTGCCCACCCGCTTCACGCGGGCCGATGGTGCACCGATGGGGATTGCTGGGCTGTGGGATCGCTACCGTGACGCAGCCGGTCAATGGCAGGAAAGCTACACCATGCTGACCATCAACGCGGACGATGATCCGCTCTTCCGCGACTACCACCAGGCGGGCAAGGAAAAGCGAATGGTCGTCATCCTGCCAGAGGGTGTCAGCGCCGATGTAATACTGACCCACCGCGTCGGAGTAAATCTGACCCACCTGGGCAATGATGGCGGCCTTTTGGCCGCCGACAATGTTGACTCAGGAGCAAGCAGTGGAGATCAAGGTAATGGCGCGTCGCGGCGTCAGCATTCGGGAGATGGCCAAGCAGCTGGGCTGCTCACGCAACACGATCAGGCGGTATCTGCGTGAGGCTGATGCCCAGCAGTACAAGCCCCGCGAGGCACGGACCACCAAGCTGGATCCGTACAAGGACTATCTGCACGGGCGCATCGAGGCGGCCCGGCCGCACTGGATTCCAGCAGCCGTGCTGCTGCGGGAGATTCAAGAACTGGGCTACCCCGGTGGTGTAACGCAGCTCAAGGAGTTTCTTGGCGGCTACAAGCACCAGGAGCCTGAACCGGTCGTTCGTTTTGAGACGCCGCCTGGCAAGCAGATGCAGGCCGACTTCACCCACATCCGGCGCGGCCGTGATCCCTTGATGGCCTTTGTCGCCACGCTGGGATACAGCCGTTCGAGCTGGGTGCGGTTCACCACCGATGAGCGCGCCGACACTTGGTTCGGATGTCTGCGTCAGGCCTTCATCTACTTCGGCGGCGTACCCCAGCACGTGTTGTTCGACAACGCGGGCGCCATCATCACCGAGCGCGATGCCTACGGCCCCGGCCAGCATCGCTGGCACAACGGGCTGTTGGCCGTCGCCCAGGAGTTCGGCTTCACCCCGCGTGTGTGCCAGCCTTATCGCGCCAAGACCAAGGGCAAGGTCGAACGCTTCAACGGATACCTGAAGGGCAGTTTCTGTGTCCCGTTGGCCGCGACCCTCAAGCAGGCTGGCCTGCGCTTGGATGTGACGGCAGCCAACGCGCACGTCGGTCGCTGGCTCACGGAGGTGGCCGATCAGCGGCTGCATGGCACCACTCGGGAGAGACCCGCTAAGCGGTTGCAGGAAGAGCGCCTAGCGCTACTGCAGTTGCCTGCGCAACACGGCATGCTGGTGCCAGCCACGTCTCACCGGCCTGTGCCGCGAGAGAGCTTCCAGCACCCGCTGTCGGTCTATAACGAGTTGCTGGAGGTGCGAGCATGAACCTTCAACACAACCGCATCGAACAGATCTGCGATGTCCTGAAGCTGGAGCGTATCGGCAGCGAGTGGCCCGCCATGGCCCAGCAGTGCGCCCGCGAAGACGCCAGCCATGGCGACTTCCTGGAGCGCCTTCTGGGTATTGAGAACGACGCCCGGATCGAACGCCAGCGCGCCGCCCTGATGAAGATCGCCACGCTGCCCTCGGTCAAGACCATCGAAGACTATGACTTCGCCTTTGCCAGTGGTGCGCCGCGTGCCCAGATCCAGGAACTGGCGGCCCTGAGCTTTATCGAACGGGCTGAGAACGTGGTATTCCTGGGACCCAGCGGCGTGGGCAAGAGCCACCTGGCGCAGGCATTGGCGTACCGTGCCGTCATGGCGGGCATCAAGACCCGGTTTCTGACTGCCGCCGACCTGATGATGCAGTTGGCCACTGCCCATAAACAGGACCGGCTGCAGCAGTACTTCAACCGCGCCATCATCGGGCCGCGCCTGCTGGTGATCGATGAGATTGGCTATCTGCCCTTCGGGCGCGAGGAAGCAAACCTGTTCTTCAACGTGGTGGCCCAGCGCTACGAGCGTACCAGCATCATCGTCACCAGCAATCTGCCCTTCAGCCAGTGGGCCTCGTGCTTCTCTGAGGATCAGACGCTGACCGCCGCCTTGCTCGACCGCCTGCTGCACCACGCCCATATCGTGCAGATTGCCGGGGAAAGCTACCGGCTCAAGGACAAGCGTAAAGCAGGAAACATCAAGATCAGGAACTAGGTTTTTGAACGCCGGGGTGGGTCAGTTTTACTCCGACGATTCCGACGAAAGTGGGTCAATTTTCAACCGGCGTTGACA
>NZ_NJIG01000014.1 GCF_002209535.1 Achromobacter marplatensis
AAAAGCCCCCTCGGGGGGCAGCAAGCGTGCGAAGCATGCGCAGCGTGGGGGCGCCTTTTCCCCGCCGGGCCGCCCCAAGGGGAAAAAGCCCCCTCGGGGGGCAGCAAGCGTGCGAAGCACGTACAGCGTGGGGGCTCCCTCCCTCTCTACTTTGCCGATTTGATTCCCGACAGTGTCTTGAAGCAGACGTCGCGCGTGATGGTCAGGAATTCGTCGATGTACGACGCGTCGGTATCTTCGCTTCGCACCGTGGCGTACAGCGTGCGCCATACCCCCTGCGGGCCCAGGCGGCACTGCCGTAGCCAACCCTGATTCATGTATTCGGTCAATGCCCAGTTCGGCAGCGCGGCCACGCCGCGGTTGCTGGCCACCAGTTGCGCAATGATGGGGGTGAGCTCCGCCTTGCGGATGGCGGCAGGTTCCACGTCGGCCGGGTCCAGGAAGGCGGTGAAGACGTCCAGGCGCTGTTTGTCCACCGGGTACGTGATGAGCGTCTGATCGGCCAACTGGTCGGGCATGACGAATTTGCTGCCGGCCAGCGGATTGGACTCGGACACGGCCAGCACCAGTTCGTACTTGAATAACGGCAGATATTCCACCGCGTCCAGCGGCTGCGGGTCCGAGGTGATGACCAGGTCCAGGTCGCCGCGCACCAGGGCGGGCAGGGGGGCGAACGAAAAGGCGGCCGACAGGTCCAGCGCCACGTCCGGCCATTGCACCCTGAAGGCGTCCAGCGCCGGCATCAGCCATTGGAAGCATGAGTGGCAATCAATCGCCAGGTGCAAGCGGCCCGTGCGGCCGGCAGCCAGCCGTTGCAACTCGCGCTCGGTGGCGCGGATGCGGGGCAGCACTTCGTCCGCCAGCGCCAGCACGCGCAGGCCCGCCGTGGTCAGCCGCGCCGGCCGGGTGCGCCGGTTGAGCAGCGGCGTGCCCAAGCGGGTTTCCAGGTCGCGCAGCTGGTGCGACAGGGCGGATTGGGTCAGGTGCAGGCGTTCGGCGGCTTCTTGCAGGCTGCCGCCTTCACGGATGGCGGTCAGCGTCTCAAGATGGCGGATTTCTAGCATGGGCGTAGTCGAGGACGCGGGGCAGCGGCGCCGCGTGGCGGCTACCCGCTGCAGGCACCAACCCCATCAGGGTGGAATGAACTTATATTGTATGAGATTTCCTCATCCTATGAATGTAAACATTGATTTTGATTCATGTAGATTTGCCGGCACAATGGCCTTCACTTGAACAAATTTTGTCTAATGGCGGCGATGACATGACTACTATTCATAATCTGGGATTTCCCCGCATTGGTGCCCAGCGCGAATTGAAGCGCGCGGTGGAGGCCTATTGGGCCGGCAAGCAAACCGCCGAAGCGCTGGAAGAAACCGGCCGCGAACTGCGCGCCAAGCACTGGAAGCTGCAAGCAGCAGCTGGCTTGAAGTTCGTGCCCGTCGGCGACTTCGCCTGGTACGACCAGATTCTGGAATGGAGCACGCTGCTGGGCGCCGTGCCGGCCCGTTTCGGCCAGAGCGACAGCGAAGCCGTTTCGCTGGACACGCTGTTCCGCATGGGCCGTGGCCGCGCACCGACGGGCAAGCCTGCCGCCGCCTGCGAAATGACCAAGTGGTTCGATACCAACTATCACTACATCGTGCCAGAACTGGTACCGGGCCAGACGTTCCGCATTGCGCGGGAATCGCTGTTCGAACAGATCCAGGAAGCGCAAGCGCTGGGCCATGCCGTCAAGCCCGTGATCCCGGGCCCGCTGACTTGGCTGTATCAGGGCAAGGGCGACGCGTTCGCGGGCGGCGCTGCCGACAAAGGCAAGCTGCAACTGCTGGCTGCCCTGCTGCCGGTGTACGAAGAAGTCCTGGCTCGCTTTGCCAAGCTGGGCGTGCAATGGGTGCAGATCGACGAACCCATCCTGGTACTGGACTTGCCGCAAGCCTGGCGCGATGGGTTCAAACAGGTGTACGGCGTGCTGACCGCCAGCCCCGTCAAGCTGCTGATCGCCACCTATTTCGACGGCTTGAAGGACAACCTGTCCACCGCCCAGGCCCTGCCCGTGGCCGGCCTGCACGTGGATCTGGTCCGCGCGCCCGAGCAACTGGCTGACGTCGTGGCCGGCCTGCGCGCCGACCAGGTACTGTCCGCTGGCGTCATCAATGGCCGCAACATCTGGCGCACCGACCTGGACGCCGCCATTGCGACGCTGGCGCCCGTCAAGCAACAACTGGGCGACCGCCTGTGGCTGGCCCCGTCGTGCTCGCTGCTGCACGTGCCGGTGGATCTGGCCAACGAAACCGAACTGGACGCCGAGTTGAAGAGCTGGCTGTCGTTTGCCGCTCAGAAACTGGAAGAGTTGAGCCTCTTGGGCCGTGCGCTGGATAGCGCGACGGACCCGTCGGTGCAGCCGGGCCTGGTGCAGCAACGCGCGGCACTGGCCGCGCGCCGATCGTCGGCCCGCATCCACAACCCGGTCGTCGGCCAACGCATGTCTGGCGCCGCCAGCGTGTCGCGTGACCGCGCGCCGTTCGCGGGCCGCATCGCCCGCCAGCAAGAACAGCTGGGCTTGCCCGCCTACCCGACGACCACGATCGGCTCGTTCCCGCAGACCGCTGAAATCCGTGCGCTGCGCCGCGACTGGAAGGCCGGCGTGCTGACCGATTCGGGCTACGAGGCCGCCATCCGCAAGGAGATCGAGGAAGTCATCCGCTTCCAGGAAAAGGTGGGCCTGGACGTGCTGGTGCACGGTGAACCCGAGCGCAACGACATGGTGGAGTACTTCGGCGAACTGCTGGCCGGCTTCGCGTTCACCAAGAACGGCTGGGTGCAAAGCTACGGTTCGCGCTGCGTCAAGCCGCCGATCATTTTCGGCGACGTGGCCCGTCCCGCACCGATGACGGTGGGCTGGTCGTCCTACGCGCAGTCGCTGACGGACAAGCCCGTCAAGGGCATGCTGACCGGTCCGGTCACGATCCTGCAATGGTCGTTCGTGCGTGACGACCAGCCGCGCGAACAGACTTGCCGCCAGCTGGCGCTGGCGCTGCGCGACGAAGTGGTGGATCTGGAAGCCGCTGGCATCAGCGTCATCCAGATCGACGAGCCTGCCATCCGCGAAGGCCTGCCGCTGCGCCGCGCCGACTGGAAGGCGTACCTGGACTGGGCGGTGGATTGCTTCCGCCTGTCGACCGCTGGCGTGCGCGATGAAACGCAGATCCATACCCACATGTGCTATTCGGAGTTCAACGACATCATCGAATCGATCGCCGCGATGGACGCGGACGTGATCACAATCGAAACGTCGCGCTCCAACATGGAACTGCTCAAGGCGTTTGAAGACTTCGATTACCCGAACGATATCGGCCCCGGCGTGTACGACATTCACTCGCCGAACGTGCCGGAAGTGGACTGGATGGTCGGCCTGATGGAAAAGGCGGCTGCCCGCCTGCCCAAGGAACGCCTGTGGGTGAACCCTGACTGCGGCCTGAAGACGCGCGCTTGGCCCGAAACCGAAGCGGCGCTGATCGGCATGGTGCAAGCGGCCCGCACGCTGCGCCAGTCGGCCTGAAGACCGGCCACCCTAACGCCGGCCCATGGGCGGGCGTCGAGGGTTAAGCCCCTGGTTCGTGTGCGACCTACGTACCGGCCGGGGGCTTTTTTTCAGAAAGAGGAACGAATTCCCGCGGCACGGGTCAATAAGCAAAAATCCCAACAGCTGGATTGTTGCCGTTCCTATGATTCTCCAAGGCCCCTATCGGCCGGATCTGCTTGCCGCGGAAACGCTGCCCGATATTCTGGAAGCCACGATCCTGCGGCATCCCGCCGCCATCGCCATTCACTGGCTGGATCAGACCCTTACCTACGACATGCTGGGCCGGCGCGCCGACCTGGCTGCGCACCATCTGATCGAGGCCGGCGTGCGGCCCGGGCAGATCGTGGGCCTGTGTCTGCCGCGCGGCGCGGACCTGCTGGTGATGCAGGCGGCCATCGCCAAAGCCGGCGCGGCCTGGCTGCCGTTCGAATCCGACACGCCGCCCGATCGCATGCTGGTCTGTCTGCAGGATGCGGGCGCCCAGGGGGTGATCGCCAGCGCCGACGTGCGCCTGGACGGCATGACGACGTGGACCCCCTGGGCCCTGTCGATGCCTGTCGACGGCGCCTTGCGCGCAAGGCAAGGGCTGCTGCCCGAGCATCCTGCCTACGTGATCTACACGTCCGGGTCCACCGGCAAGCCGAAAGGCGTGCCGATCAGCCAAGCCAGCATCTGCCATTTCCTGCGCAGCGAAAACGAGGTGCTGGGCGTGCGGCATGGCGACAAGGTCTACCAGGGCTTTTCGGTGGCCTTCGACATGTCGTTCGAAGAGATCTGGATCAGCTATCTGGTCGGTGCCAGCCTGTGGGTGGCGCCCAAGATGCTGACCTCCGACCCCGAAGGCCTGCCCGACGCGCTGGTGCGCGAAGGCGTGACCGTGCTGCATGCGGTGCCGACGCTGCTTGCCTTGTTCGCGCACGATGTGCCGGGCTTGCGCATCGTGAACCTGGGCGGCGAAGTGTGCCCGGACTTCCTCGTGCCGCGCTGGGCCACGCCGGGCCGGCGCCTGTTCAATACCTATGGCCCCACCGAGACCACGGTATCGGCCAGCCTGGCCGAATTGCTGCCCGGCCAACCCGTGACCATCGGCACGCCGCTGCCCAATTACGGCATGCTCATCCGCGGCGAGGACGGCGCGGTGTTGCCGCAAGGGCAGGTGGGTGAGCTTTGCATCACCGGTCCCGGCGTGGCGGGCGGCTACCTCGGGCGCCCCGAGCTGACGGCCGAAAAATTCCTTGCCAACCCCCGGCCCAGCGGGGATCACGACACGCGCATGTACCGCAGCGGCGACCTCGCACGCATCGACGAGCATGGGCAGATCCAGTGCCTGGGCCGTAGCGACGACCAGGTCAAGGTGCGGGGTTTCCGCGTCGAGCTGGGCGAAATCGAAGCGGCGCTGTACCGGCAACCCGGTGTGGGCGCGGCGGCAGTGGTGCTGCGCGACCTGGGCGGCATCGATCAACTGGTGGCCTTCTTGAAACCCGAGGGCGAGGCGCGGTTGGACCTGCACGCCTTGCGCGCCGCGCTGGCGCAAGACCTGCCTGCCTATATGATCCCCGCCCGCTTTGAACGCGTGGCCGAGGTGCCGCGCCTGACGTCGGGAAAAATCGACCGCAAGACGCTCAAGGCGCGTGAACTGGAAACCGTGTCCGAGCCCAGCGGCGAAGACGACGTCGCGGTAACGCCCGGCGAACAGGCGCTGTTCGACGCGCTGCGCCCCTTGTTCCCGGGCCAGCCGCTGCGCCTGGCCAGCGACTTCTTCCGCGACCTGGGCGGCCATTCGCTGCTGGCCGCGCGCCTGGTGTCGTCGCTGCGCAAGCATCCGCAGTTTTCCGCGCTGACGATGCACGAGCTCTATCAGCACCCCGGCCTGGGGGCGCTGTCGGCGCGCTTGGACGCGTTGGCAGCGGCCGTGCCGGTCGCGGTGGAAGACGGCGACACTACTGCGCCATCCCGTGACGCCGCGGGCCAAGCGCCGGAGTGGCGGCGCTGGACCTGCGGCCTGGCCCAGCTTGCCGCGCTGCCGTTGCTGATCGGCGTGCGCATGCTGATCTGGCTGACGCCGTTCTTCACGTATCACTACTGGACGGGCGACGAGGGCGACTCGGTCTGGCGTGCGGTAGCGCTGTCCATCGCCAGCTATCTGCTTTGCAACCTGCTGAGCTTCGGCGTGGCCGTGGCGTGCAAGTGGGGCATCCTGGGCCGGCTCAAGCCGGGCCGCTATCCGCTGTACGGGTGGCGCTTTTACCGCTGGTGGCTGGTGGACCGGGTGCTTGACATCCCGCCGGCGCATTTGCTGGCCGGCTCCCCCTTGCAGGTTTGGTACTTGCGGGCACTGGGCGCGCGCATTGGCCGCGACGCGGCCATCAGCCGTATTTCGGTCCGCGCGCCCGACCTGCTGACGATTGGCGACGGCGTCAGCATTGGCGCGGCCGTCAACCTGGAGAACTTCGCGGTGCGCGGGGGCGTCTGGGAAGTGGCGCCGATCACCTTGGCCGACAATGCCTACGTCGGGTCGTACGCGGTGCTGCAAGGCGATGTGTCGATGGGCGAGGGCGCGCGGCTGGACGGCTTGTCGTCGCTGGCTTCGGGCGCACGCATCCCGGCGGGGCAAGTCTGGACGGGCGCGCCCGCGCGGTACGATCCCCAGGCGCATGCTCCTGAACTGCCGCCCCGACCCGTTCGGGCAGGGCGCTTGCGCCAACTGGATGTGGTGGCCTATGCCCTGGGCGGCACGTTGATCGCGGCGCTGTTCTTCATGCCGGTCTTTCCCAGTTTCGTGCTGATCGATTGGATCGACGCGCGCTGGCTGGACTTGATGGGCGACCGCGTGTCCTGGCCCTATGCCTTCCTTTGCTACCTGCTGCTGGCGTTGCCGGCCAGCGCCTTGCTGCTGTTCCTGACGGTGTTGGTATCTGCCCTGTTGCGCTGGTTGCTGCTGCCCCGCTTGTCGGGCGGGCGGTGGCCAGTCTATGGCCAGATCTATCTGCGCCGCTGGCTGACCAACCAGATCCAGGAGTCCAGCCTGAGCGTGCTGCACGGCCTGTATGCCTCGATCTACGCCGGCACCTGGTACCGGTTGCTGGGCGCGAAGGTCGGGCGGGGCACCGAGATCTCCACCGCCATGGGCATCGTGCCCGACATGCTGACGCTGGGGCGCGACAGCTTCATCGCCGATGGCGTCATGCTGGGCGACGAGGAAATCGACCGAGGCTGGATGACGATGCGCCCGACCATCATCGGCAATCGCAGCTTTGTCGGTAATGGGGCGTACGTGCCCGATGGGTCGGTGCTGCCCGACGACGTGCTGATCGGCGTTCAGAGCCGGGCGCCGGCCAACGGCCGCATGGCCAGCGGCCAGACCTGGCTGGGCAATCCGCCGCTGGCCTTGCCCGCCCGCGAGCAGACCGCGGGCTTCCCCGAGCACCTGACCTTCCGGCCGAGCCTGGGCCGCAAGGTCGCACGCGGCGCCGTCGAGGGCATGCGCATGATCCTGCCGCTGGCGGTCGTGATCGCGGTGGGCTATCTGACGGTCATGAAAATCATCCCGATCGCGGTTGCCCAGGGCTTTTTGGCCGCCTTCGACGAACTGATGCTGGCCGGTGTTCTTTATGGTTTGGGCACGTTCCTGTTCCTGGTGCTGCTGAAGTGGACGCTGGTGGGCCGGTACCGGCCACGCGCTGAACCCATGTGGACTCCCTTCGTCTGGAAGAGCGAGGCAGTGACCAGCCTGTATGAGTCGATCGCCGTGCCCAACTTCTTCAACTTTTTGCGCGCAACGCCCTGGCTGCCCCTGGCGTTGCGCTGCATGGGGGCCCGCATTGGCAAGCGCGTATTCATGGACACCACCGACGTCACCGAGTACGACTGCGTCCTGATCGGCGACGACGCGGTGCTGCACGCCTGGTCCGGGCCGCAGACCCATCTGTTCGAGGATCGCGTCATGAAGATCGGGCCCGTGCGCATCGGCCGCGGCGTCAATGTCGGTCCGCGCACCACGATCCTGTACGACACCCACGTCGAGGAACGCGCCGTGTTGGGGCCGCTGACCCTGGTGCTCAAGGGCGAAACCATCCCGGCCGGGCAGGCCTGGATGGGCAGTCCGGCCACCCCGTGGACGCGGGGGCCGCGCGCTTGAACGCACCTGAGATTTTGTTCGCGGCGCCGCCGACCCTCACACCCGCGTTGCGGTTGACCGGGGAGGGCGCGCCGGTCGAGCTGTGGCTGCTGCGGCTGGCGACTGGCCGGGATGGCCAGCGCCAGGCGGCCCGCGCGTGGCTGGCGGCCGAACTGTCGCGCCGGGCGGGCGCGGCGGCGCGCTGGACGGAAACGCCCAAGGGGCCCGCCATGGAACCGGGTTCCCCCTGGCACAGCTCCTTCTCTTATTGTGGCCCCTATATCTTGTGCGGCTTGTCCCGCCTGGGGGTGCCGGGCGTGGACTTGGCGGCCGCAGACGGCGGAGCAGGGGGCGGCGAGGGCGATATCGAGGTCGCCCGGCTTTATTGCGGACCCGAAGTCGCGGCCAGGTTGGCCGCCTGCGCGCCGGTCGGCCGCGCGGATGCCTTCGCCCAGGCTTGGAGCGCGCTGGAGGCCCGGTTGAAAGCCTGCCGCCGCGGGCTGGAGGAATACACGCCCGTGCGGGAAGGCCATCTGGCCGCCGCACGCCTGACCGGCCAGGTCCGCCACGACGGCCTCTGGGCGTCGGCCGCACTCTGTCCCCTAGCGAGCCGGCCGCAGCAAGACGGTTGATCGCCGGCTGCCTGCGCTATACTTTCAAGGTTTTGTTGCCGCGCACCATGCGCAGGCCATCTTCGCCCCGCAGGCCCCCAGCATGCCCTTGCCACCGCCGGATTACCCTCGCCAACCTCTGCACACGCGTTCCATACGCGTGCAGTCGTATGCGCGCGAAGACGGCAACTGGGATCTGGAAGCCGAGCTGATCGACGTGAAGGCGTACGATTTCCCCAAGAGCGACGGCAAGATGTTCAAGGCCGGGCAGCCCATCCACCATATGCATCTGCGCATCACCATCGACGAGAATTTCTCGATCGTGGCGGCGCAGGCTGTCTATGACGCGGCCCCTTACGGCGGTCATTGCATGGCCATCGAGCCCGCTTACACTGATCTGGTCGGCATGAATCTGCTTAAGGGATTCCGCCGCCAGGTCAAAGAGCGGTTCGGGCATGTGGAGGGCTGTACGCACATGACCGAGCTGTCGCAGGTGCTTCCCACCGCGGCGGTCCAGACCATGGCCAACCGCCGGCGGCAGGAAACCAACCCGAACCGGCGTCCATTCCAATTGGATGGCTGTCATGCGCTCAGCACTGGCGGCCCGGTGGTGGCTGAGCACTATCCCAAGTGGTACACCGGGGGTAGCGCTGAGGCATCGGCCGATTCGTCCTCCGATTCACCTTCTCTTTCTCATACGTCCTGACAGGTAACACATGAAAATCCACGAGTATCAAGGCAAGGAACTGCTGAAGCAATTTGGCATCCCGGTGCCGCGCGGGATCCCCGCTCTTTCCGTCGACGAGGCCGTGGCTGCCGCTGAAAAGCTGGGTGGACCGGTTTGGGTCGTCAAGGCACAAATCCACGCGGGCGGCCGCGGCAAGGGCGGCGGCGTGAAGCTGGCGCGCTCGCTGGACGACGTCCGCAAGCTGGCCTCGGAAATCCTGGGCATGCAGCTGATCACGCACCAGACTGGCCCGGAAGGCCAGAAGGTCCGTCGCCTGTACATCGAAGACGGCGCCGACATCCAGAAGGAATACTACGTGTCGCTGGTCACTGACCGCGCTACGCAGAAGGTCGCCTTCATCGCCTCCAGCGAAGGCGGCATGGACATCGAGGAAGTGGCCCACTCCACCCCCGAAAAGATCATCACCGAATACATCGACCCGCTGACCGGCCTGTCCGCCGAGCAAGCCACCAAGATCGCCAACGCGATCGGCCTGCCCGCCGACTCGACCGCCCAAGCCGTGGACGTGTTCCAGAAGCTCTACACGTGCTACATGGACACCGACGCCTCGCTGGTCGAAATCAACCCGCTGAACCGCGACAGCAAGGGCAACATCATCGCCCTGGACGCCAAGTTCAACTTCGACCCGAACGCCCTGTTCCGTCATCCGGAAATCGTCGCCTACCGCGACCTGGACGAAGAAGATCCCGCTGAAATCGAAGCCAGCAAGTTCGACCTGGCCTACATCCAGCTCGACGGCAACATCGGCTGCCTGGTGAACGGCGCTGGTCTGGCCATGGCCACGATGGACACCATCAAGCTGTTCGGCGGCGAGCCGGCCAACTTCCTGGACGTCGGCGGCGGCGCCACGGCCGAGAAGGTCACTGAAGCGTTCAAGATCATGCTCGCCAACAAGAGCGTGAAGGCCATTCTGGTCAACATCTTTGGCGGCATCATGCGCTGCGACGTCATCGCCGAAGGCGTGATCGCTGCTTGCAAGGCCGTCAACCTGAACGTGCCGCTGGTCGTCCGCATGAAGGGCACCAACGAAGAACTCGGCAAGAAGATGCTGGCCGACTCCGGTCTGCCGATCATCAGCGCCGACACGATGGCCGAAGCCGCCACCCGCGTCGTAGCCGCCGTCAAGTAAAAAAATTGCCAAGGATTCACAAATGTCGATTCTGATCAACAAGGACACCAAAGTCATCACCCAGGGCATCACGGGCAAGACGGGCCAGTTCCACACCCGCATGTGCCGTGAGTACGCCAATGGTAAAGCCGCCTTCGTGGCCGGCGTGAACCCCAAGAAGGCGGGTGAAGACTTTGAAGGCGTGCCGATTTTCGCTTCGGTGAAGGACGCCAAGGCCGATACGGGCGCAACCGTGTCCGTCATCTACGTGCCGCCGGCCGGCGCCGCTGCTGCCATCTGGGAAGCTGTCGAAGCTGAACTGGATCTGGTGATCTGCATCACCGAAGGCATCCCGGTCCGCGACATGCTGGAAGTCAAGAACCGCATGAAGGCCAAGGGCAGCAAGACGCTGCTGCTGGGCCCGAACTGCCCGGGTCTGATCACGCCGGACGAAATCAAGATCGGCATCATGCCGGGTCACATCCACCGCAAGGGCCGCATCGGCATCGTCAGCCGTTCGGGCACCCTGACGTACGAAGCCGTGGCGCAAGTCACCGAACTGGGCCTGGGCCAATCCAGCGCCGTCGGTATCGGTGGCGACCCCATCAACGGCCTGAAGCACGTTGACGTGCTGAAGCTGTTCAATGACGATCCCGACACCGACGCCGTCATCATGATCGGCGAAATCGGCGGTCCGGACGAAGTCAACGCGGCTGAGTGGGCCAAGGACAACATGAAGAAGCCGGTCGTCGGCTTCATCGCTGGCGTCACGGCTCCCGCCGGCAAGCGCATGGGCCACGCTGGCGCCCTGATCTCCGGTGGCGCCGACACGGCCGACGCCAAGCTGGAAGTCATGGAAGCTTGCGGCATCCGCACCACGCGCAACCCCTCCGAAATGGGCAAGCTGCTCAAGTCGGTGCTGTAAGTCTTCAGCATTGCGCCAAAAAAGCCCGCTTCGGCGGGCTTTTTTTCGTTTATCCGACGCCTTCGCGGCCTGGGTCTTCGGCGTGTTCTTAGGGAAATCCCGTGTCCATATCGCGGTCGCCAAAACATACGGAAAGCTGAACGAAACTATAATGAAAGAAATTTCGCACGTACCCAGCAAGAATGCCGTCGGGCTCGCACCAAGACGGTCAGTACGATTTTCGTTTTCATCATCCATTCATTTGGTTTGTCCTAGGGGGATCATCACCTGGGAAAGAGAGGCATGGAACTTAGTTCAGCGGCATTCTGGATAGCGTTGCTCCAGATCATTTGGGTCAACATCCTGCTATCAGGCGACAACGCCGTGGTTATTGCGCTGGCAGCGCGTTCGTTGCCGCCGGCGCAACAGAAGAAAGCGATCACGATCGGCTCGGCCGCCGCGATCATCATGCGTATTGTGCTGACCCTGGTGGCGGCCAAGTTGCTGCTGCTGCCGTATCTGAAGCTGATCGGCGCGCTGCTCCTCGTCTACATCGGCGTGACGCTGCTGTTGCCGGAAGGCGAAGACGACGGCGCGGGCAAGACGCAAGGTAATCTGCTGACCGCAATCCGCACTATCATGATTGCCGATCTGGTCATGAGCCTGGACAACGTGGTGGCGGTTGCTGCTGCGGCGATGGGCGACACGACCTTGCTGGTTTTGGGCTTGGCCATCAGCATCCCCTTGGTCATTTTCGGCAGCACGCTGCTGTTGAAGGTCATCGAGCGCTTCCCGATCATCGTCTGGGTGGGGGCTGCGTTGTTGGGCTTTATTGCAGGTGAATTGCTGGTGGGTGATCCCGCCTTGCAGGAACCGGTGGCGCGTATTGACGCGGCATTGGGCGTATCGCATCACAGCTTCGAACTGATGACGGGTGCGCTCGGTGCGGTGCTGGTGCTGGCAATTGGTAAAGTTTTGCTGATGCGCCAGAAAGCTGACTGAAAGCTGAATTACAATAATTAGTTGTTTGAATGATCCTGCTGCGCCGCGCGCGGCAGGATGGCCGGCTCGGGACCGGCCTTTCTTTTCATAAATGCCTTCGGGGGTTCATAGTGCTTGAGTTTTTCCAGACGCTGAGTTGGGCAGCGGTATTCCAGATCATCCTCATCGACATCCTGCTGGGCGGCGACAACGCCGTCGTGATCGCGCTGGCTTGTCGCAATTTGGCCCCCAAGCAGCGCATGCAGGGCATCCTGTGGGGCACCGCGGGCGCCATCATCCTGCGTGTCGTGCTGATCGCTTTCGCACTGACGCTCCTGTCGATCCCGTTCCTGAAAGTCGTGGGCGGCCTGCTGCTCGTCTGGATCGGTGTCAAGCTCCTGGTTCCTGAAGACGATGCGCATGGCAACGTGAAGGGCGGGACATCCATCGCCGCCGCGATCAAGACCATCATCATCGCCGACTTCGTGATGAGCCTGGACAACGTGATCGCCATCGCCGGCGCGGCCCAGAACGCCCACGCCGACCACCAGATCGGCCTGGTTGCCTTCGGCCTGATCGTCAGCGTGCCGATCATCATCTGGGGCAGCACCCTGGTGCTCAAGCTGATCGACAAGTACCCGTTGGTTGTTACGTTTGGCGCCGCCTTGCTGGGCTGGATCGCCGGCGGCATGCTGATTACCGACGTTATTGTCGAACGTCAATTCGGCGTTCAGCCCACTACGGTTAAAATCGCCGCTGAAATTATTGGCGCCTTGCTCGTTGTTGTCCTTGGACGGTGGCTGGCAAGCCGCAAAACCGCTTCCAAGGAATCCCATGAGTCTGCGTAGATCCGTTGATCCCCAGCAATCCGAATCGGGCCTGAGCCTCCTTCAGGGCCTTTTCGTGCTGGCCATCCTCGGGGTAGTCGCGACGGTCATCGTCTCCAATTTCGTTTGATGACGTCACGTGTCTCTTCCGCAACGCCTGGTCATCGCGACCCGCGCCAGCCGGCTTGCCCTGTGGCAAGCCGAGCATGTGCGCGACCGGCTGCGCACGCTGTACCCGGCGTGCGCGGTTGAGCTCCTTACCCTGACGACCCGCGGCGACCAGATCCTTGACCGCACCCTGTCCAAAGTGGGCGGCAAAGGATTGTTCGTCAAGGAACTCGAAAACGCGTTGCTCGACGGGCGCGCCGATCTGGCCGTGCACTCCTTGAAGGATGTGCCGGTCGATCTGCAAGCCCCGTTCGAGCTTTGCGCCGTCCTTGATCGCGCGGACCCGCGCGATGCCTTCGTGTCCAACCGCTATGCGACGCTGGCAGACCTGCCGGCGGGTGCCGTCGTGGGCACGTCCAGCCTGCGCCGCGAATCGCAGATCCGCGCGCGTTACCCGGCCTTGGTGGTCAAGCCGCTGCGCGGCAACCTGGATACGCGCCTGGGCAAGCTGGACAAGGGCGAATACGACGCCATCGTCCTTGCTGCCGCCGGACTGGAACGCCTGGGGCTGGGCGGGCGCATCAGCAGCCTGCTGGACCCGGCCGACAGCCTGCCGGCAGCCGGGCAGGGCGCGCTGGGCATCGAGATCCGCGACGATCGCGACGACATGCGCGCCTGGCTCGCGCCGCTGATCAGCTCGGCCACTACGTCCTGCGTGCTGGCCGAACGGGCGGTGTCGCGCAAGCTGGGTGGCTCCTGTCAGGTGCCGCTGGCGGCATTTGCCGAGATCTCGGGCGACACCCTGTCGCTGCGTGCGCTGGTGGCATCACCCGACGGCACGCGCATGGTCCACACGACCCGCAGCGGTCCGGCGGTCAACGCCGAGGCGCTGGGCGAAGCCGCCGCGCAGGAGCTGCTGGAGGCTGGCGCTGCCGCCATCCTCCAGGAACTGCTGCAAGACGACGCCCGGCCGGACTGATGTCCACGCCACCGCGAGTCGCTGTCCTGACACGGCCCGCGGGCCGCAACGAGGCGCTGGCCGGCCGTCTGACCGACGCCGGCTGGTCTGCCTGCATCCTGCCTGCCCTTGAAATCCACGCCTTGGATGTCGCCGCCGCGGACCTGCCGCGGCCGGCCGACTTCGACATGGTCGTGTTCGTCAGCGGCAATGCGGGCAAGCAATACCTGGATCAGTTGGCCCGCGCCGACGGTTCGTCCGTCTGGCCGGCGGCCACTATTGCCGCCACCGTCGGGCCCGCCAGTGCCCAGGGGCTGCGTGAATCGCCCGATTTTGGCGCGAATACAACAGTCCTGCATCCTGGCGAAGATGCGCCCAGCCACGACTCCGAGGCCCTGTGGGACGTGCTTTGCGGTCTGCCGCAGCTGCCCGCCCGCGTGCTGCTGGTGCGCGGCACCCAGGGCAGGGACTGGCTGGGAGACCGGCTGGAAGCGCACGGCGTGGCCGTGACGCGCCATGCGGCCTATCTGCGCCGTCCGGCAAACTGGGACGCCGCGCAACTGGCGACGCTGCGGGGCTGGGCAGATGCCGGTGTCAGCGCCACCTGGCTCATCACCAGCGGCGAAGGGGCGGACGCCGTGCGCGCCTGCCTGGATGCCGCAGGGCTGCTTGCCTGGTGGGACGCGTGCCGCTTTGTGCTGACGCACCCTTCGCTGGCGCGCCGCGTGCCGCCGGGCTGTCATGGCGCCGAGCCATCAGCAATGGTAAAAATCTGCTTGCCCAACGACGAGTCGATATTCCAGGCTTTTGTTGCTGCTTGATTCGTTGCATCGGACAGACACCGAATACAATCGCGTCATGACAGACAAGACTCCCGCTACCGATCCGGTCGTTAACACGGCCGCCCCGGGCGCAAGCGCGCCCGCATCGGCCCCGGCCGATTCCGTCAAGGCCCGTCCGGCCAAGCGCGGCAGTGGCCCGTTGGTCACCGCCCTGATAATCGTCATCCTGCTGGCCGTTGGCCTGGGATACGCGCTGTGGAAGCAGCGCACGCAGTTCGTGTCCGCCGGGCGCGAGGTCGCGTCGCGCATCGACACGCTGACGGCCGATGTGGCCCAAGCGCGCAAGGACACGCGCGAAGCCCTGGCCCTGGCGCAAGCCCAGGCCGGCCGCGTGGGCGAGCTTGAAGACACCGTGCGCGAAACCCAAAGCCAATACAACGCGCTGCAGCAGGC
Organism: Achromobacter marplatensis; assembly: GCF_002209535.1. Taxonomy (GTDB): domain Bacteria; phylum Pseudomonadota; class Gammaproteobacteria; order Burkholderiales; family Burkholderiaceae_B; genus Achromobacter; species Achromobacter marplatensis. The sequence goes on from NZ_NJIG01000014.1 coordinate 15,181, forward strand.
CTGGCAGAATTTCAACGATAGCGCCAGCGACGAACTGCTGGCCAATGACGTCGAACGCCTGCTGACCATCGCCAATCAGCAATTGCGCCTGGCCGGCAACGTGTCCAACGCCATCGTGGCGCTGGAAACCGCGCAGTCCCGCCTGGCCCGCGCCGACCGTCCGCGCTTCTCCAGCCTGCAACAGGCCATCAACGGCGATCTGGACCGCCTGCGCGCCGTGTCCACCGTAGACATCCCCGCCCAGTCGGCCCGCATCGAACGCCTGGTGTCGCTGGTCGGCAAGGCCCCCTTGCTGGTGCCGGATGCCGCCGCCCCAGGTGTGGCTGCCGCTGGCGAAAGCCGCCCGGCCGTGGCCCCTGCGCCCGTGGTTGACCCCCAGGCTGGTTTGCCCGCCGATGCCCCGTGGTGGCAGCGCTGGCGTGCCGAAGTGGTGTCGTGGCCCGGCCGCGCGGGTTCCGCGCTGGCGCAGGAACTGGGCGGCCTGATCACCATCCAGCGCGTGGACGAGCCGGCCGCCTTGCTGCTGTCGCCCGAACAGGCCGACCAGGTGCGCGGCACGCTGCGCCAACGCCTGCTGACCGTCCAGTTGGCCATGCTGATGCGCCAGCCCGCCGTCTGGAAGAGCGAGCTCGACAACATCGGCGTCACGCTGTCCAAGTATTTCGACAACCGCTCCCCCGACACCGTCGCCGCCCAGACGCTGGCGCGCGAACTGGCGCAGACCGACATCGCCGTGCGCATGCCGGAAGTGGCCGACAGCCTGAACGCCGTGGCTGCCTTGCGCGCCGCGGGTTTCAAGACTAGCGGGCAGGACTGAGCCTTATGCGTACCTGGTTCTGGACTCTGCTGCTTGCCGTCATCGCCGTCGCGCTGGCGGTGGTGCTGCGCTCCCATTCCGGCAACGTGCTGTTGCTGGTCTGGCCCTGGCGCATCGGGATGTCGCTGACGCTGGCGGTCCTGCTGATCGTCGCGGCCTTCATCGTGCTGTACATCGGCCTGCGCCTGCTGGCGTGGCTGCTGGCCATCCCCGACCGCGTCCGCGTCTGGCGCGGCAAACGCGCCCAGGCGCGCGACCACGAATTGCTGGAGCGCGGCTGGATCGGCCTGCTGGAAGGCCGCTATACCCATGCCGAAAAGGATCTGACCAAGCTGCTTGAGCAGACCAAGGTCCAGACTCGCCGCGTGCTGGCAGCCCTGTCCGCCGCGCGCGCCGCGCATGGCCTGGGCGAATTCGACCGCCGCGACCGCCTGCTGGCCACCGCGCAAGAACACGCCGGCACCGAGCCGGGCCTGGTGGAAGCCACGGCCACGGTCTCGGCCGATATGCTGCTGGACCAAGGCCGCGCCGAACGTGCGCTGGCAGTGCTGGCGCCGCTGGCCGATGGCGGTGCCCGCCACCTGCACACCATGCGTCTGCTGCTGCGCGCACACACCGCGCTGCATCACGATGAGCAGGTCTTCACGCTGGCCCGCGGCTTGGTGCGCCGCAACGCGCTGGCCCGCAACGAGGCCGATGCCCTGATCGACGCTTCCGGCGCGGCGCGCTTGCGTGCCGCCGCCAACAGCGAAGCCTGGCGTGCCATCTGGAAAGACCTGAAGGCCGAAGAGCGCCTGCTGCCCGACATCGCGCTGGCTGGCGCCGCCGCATTCGACGCGGCCGGCGAAGCCAACGAAGCCGCCCGCGTGCTGGAAGCCGCGGTCGCCGTGAAGTTCAATCCGACGCTGGTGGCGGCCTATGCCCGGTGCGAAGCCGAGCAGGTGTCGCGTCGCTTGGCCAAGGCTGAAACTTGGCTGCAACAGCGTCCCACGGATCCCGACCTGCTGACCGCGCTGGGCATGCTGTGCCTGAACGGCCAGCTGTGGGGCCAGGCGGAACGCTATCTGCTGCGCAGCCTGAGCCGCCGCAGCGATGCGCAGACGCATGCGCTGCTGGGCAGCCTGTACGACCGCCTGGACCGTCCGGCCGATGCCGTGCACCACTGGCGCCTGGCCACGGCGGCCAGCATGGCGTTGCCGGTGCTGGCGGCGGATGCGGCATTGCCGGCCGCGGATACCGGTTCGGACCCTTACCGCGTGGACGCCGAAGGCGGCTATGCGGTGGGCCTGTCGGACGCCGACGGCGACGCCGATATTGGCGGCGACTACCCGGCGCTGCCGCCTTCGGTGGCCGCGTCGGCCTCCGACTACGTGCTGGATCCGGATGCGCGCGTGAAGAAGGACCAGCGCGACCGCGCGCTGGCGCCCGAAGACGCGCCGCTGGCTGGCGGCACGTCCGACATCGACGAGTACTTCGACAGCGCCCCGATTCCGGCGGCGGCTTTCGACGAGCCCGTGCCGACGTACTCGCCGGCGCCTCCCGCCAGCCCGAAGCCCGCGCCTGCCGCGGTGCCGGTGCCGGCCACCAAGCCGCCGTTCAAGGACGACGGCTCGCTTTGAACATTTCTTCAGACAAACAACAAGGTTGAATCATGAGTCTTGATCGCGTCTCCCCTGGCAAGAAGCTGCCGGAAGACTTCAACGTCATCATCGAAATCCCCATGAACGCCGACCCGGTCAAGTACGAGGTCGACAAAGAAACGGGTGCGATTTTCGTTGACCGCTTCATGCTGACGGCCATGCACTATCCGTGCAACTACGGCTACATTCCGCAGACCCTGTCCGACGACGGTGACCCCGCCGACGTGCTGGTGCTGACTCCGTTCCCGATCCAGATCGGCGCCGTCGTGCGCTGCCGCGCCATCGGCGTGCTGGAAATGGACGACGAGTCGGGCGGCGACGCCAAGCTGTTGGCCGTGCCGATCGAAAAGCTGTACCCCCCGTACCGCAACATCAAGTCCTACGAGGATCTGCCGACCGAAGACGTCGCGCGCATCCAGCACTTCTTCGAGCACTACAAGGATCTCGAGAAGGGCAAGTGGGTCAAGGTCAAGGGCTGGAAGGGCGTCGACGCTGCCCACGAAGAAATCGTGAACAGCGTGGAACGCTACAACAAGGCCTGATCAGGCTTTGGGCCGCGCCGGTGCTGCACCGGCCGGCGCTCTGATGCGGCGCGGCCGCGACGGCATGATGCCGATCGCCGCCGCGCCGTTGCTTTGCGGGGCCTGCAGGTTCTGGGAAACCTCGGCTGCCGCCACCTGGATCCGCGCCTGCAGGATGTCCAGGCGCGCCGCCGAGGTATGCGCTTGCGAGGCGATGAACACCAGGCTGCCGACCACTTTCTGTTCCCCGCTGAAGATCGCCGCGCCAATCCCCATCAGGCCGCGGTCGACCTCGCCATGCGAGACGCACACGCCCGCGGTGCGCAGCCGTTTCAGGTTTGCGCGGAACGCATCCCAGTCGTCTCCCAGCCCCGCTTCGCGGATTTCGGCCGCATGCCACAGCATCAGGTTGCGCAACTGGTAGGGCGGCAGATTGGCCAGGATGGGCTTGGCGGTGGCGCCACGGAACATCGGGAACGGACGGCCGCGCGCATAGCTGGATTCGATGGAGTTGTCCGTCCAGTAGCGGTCCACGCACAGCACCTTGTCGCCGTAGTAGCTGCACAGCATCAGGTTGGCGTGAAGCTCGTCGCCGGTGGCGCGCATCACGTCGCGGGCGGCGCGCATCAGCGGATCGTGTTGGCGCAGGTGCCGGTCCAGTTCGATGATGCGCGACCCCAGCACGTAGGCGCCGCCGGCGGTTGGGGCCAACAGGCCGCTTTCGGTCAGCGATTTCAGATACCGGTAGGCGGTGGCGCGCGAGCACTCCAGATGCGCCATGACGTCTTCCTGGAACGCGGCGGTGGTGCCGTCGCGAAAGAGGTCGAGGATGGACAGCATGCGGTCGGGAGTGCTCATTGCTTCGGGGAATGCCTAGTGAATGTGGAAGCCGCCGTTGACGTCGACCACGATGCCGGTTGAGTAGGAGGACAGGTCCGAGGCCAGGAAAAGGATGGCTTGGGCGACGTCGGCGGGTAGGCCGAAACGTTGCAACGGAATGCCCTGTTTGAGTTCTTGTTCCCAATTTTCGCCGAATTTGCCGAGCGTCATGTCGGTTTCGATAATGCCCGGCGCCACGCAGTTGGCGCGCACGCCGCGCGGCCCCAGCTCGCGGGCCAGCGCCTTGGTGAAACTGATGACGCCGCCCTTGGAGGCCGCGTAGTGCGATCCGCCCAGCAGCCCGCCGCCGCGCAAGGCGGCGGTGGAGCCCAGGTTGACGATGGCGGGACGCCGGGTGCTTTCCAGCAAGGCCGGCAACGCTGCATGCGTGACGTTGTAGGTCCCGGTCAGGTTCACGTCGATCATGCGGCGGAATTCGTCCTCTTCCAGATCCCAGATGCGGGTGGCGGCGACGATGCCCGCATTGTTGACCAGGATATCCACGCCCCCCAGCACTTGCGCCGCATGGGCCAGGGCCGCTTCGCAGGACGCGGCCTGCGACACGTCGCAATGCAGGTCCACGCGGCCCTGCGCCAGCGCGGGGCCGGCGCTTTCGGGATAGGCCTGGTCCAGCACGGCCACGGTCGCGCCTTGCGCAAGAAAGAGTTCGACGACGGCCGCGCCGATGCCACGGGGGTTGGCGCCCCCCGTGACCACGGCGCGCTTGCCGGCCAGAAGCCCAAGCGCGCCGGCCATCACGACTTCACCAATGCGCAGCCGCCGTCCTTCAGGGGGCGGAAGGCCTGCTCGGCGGGGATCTTGCGCACCAGGTTGTAGTAGTCCCAGTCGCGCTTGGACTCGGACGGCTTCTTCACCTGGAACAGGTACAGGTCGCGCATGACCCGGCCGTCTTCGCGGATGCGGCCGTTTTCGGTCATGAAGTCATTGATGGGCGTGTCGTGCATTTTCTTGAGCACGGGTTCGGACCCGTCGGTGCCGGCGGCTTTGACGGCGTTCAGGTAATGCATCGTGGCGCTGTAGTTGCTGGCCTGCACCATCGAAGGCATGCGGCCGGTGCGCTTGAAATAGCGTTCGGACCATTGGCGCGCCTTGTCGTCCTGATCCCAGTAGAAGGGTTCGACCAGGTTCAGGCCCTGGGCATATTCCAGGCCCACGCTGCGTACGTCCACGATGCTCATGAAGAGGGAGGCCACGCGCTGCTTGCTGCCCATGATGCCGAACTCGAACGCCTGCTTGATGCTGTTGATGGTGTCGCCGCTGCCGTTGGCCAGGCCGATCACCTGCGCCTTGGAGGCCTGCGCCTGCAACAGGAACGACGAGAAGTCCGAACTGGCGATGGGGTGGCGTACGCTGCCGACGACCTGGCCTCCCTTGGCCTTCACTACCGCCATTGCGTCGCGCTCAAGCGAATGGCCGAAAGCGTAATCGGACGTGATGAAGTACCAGCTCTTGCCGCCGTCCTCCATCACGCCGTTGGCTACGCCCGTGGCGTAGGCGTAGGTGTCGTACGTCCAGTGCATGCCGTTGGGCGAGCAGGCTTTGCCCGTCAGATCGGCCGACCCCGCGCTGGTGAAGATCACGACGCGTTTCATCTGGCGGGTCAGGTCCTGCACTGCCAGCGCGATGGCCGAGTTGGGTACGTCCAGGATCAGGTCGACCTTGTCGTTTTCATACCAGCGGCGCGCGATCGACACGCCGATGTCCACCTTGTTCTGGTGGTCGGCGGAAATCACTTCGATAGGCTTGCCCAGCACGGTGCCGCCAAAATCCTCGACGGCCATCTTCACGGCTTCCACGCCGAATTTGCCGGACAGGTCGGCCATCATGCCGGACTGGTCGCCCAGCACGCCGATCTTCACGACATCGTCCGATACCTGCGCCTGGGCGGACAGGGACAGGGTGCCCAGCACGCAGGCGGCAAGGCTGTTCTTGATACGGGTCTTCATGGGGTGTCTCCTCGGGGGCTTGGTTCTTTGCGCGCCGCCCTGTGCCGGGCGGTCATGCGGGGTCTTGCACGGCGGGTCGGCCTACTCCAGCGTCTGGCCGGCGTAGGCGTCGATGAACAGATTGGGTTTCAGGAAAAAGCTCAGCACCAGCGCGCCGTTGGGCGCGCGCGCCACGTGCTGGTTGCCACGCGGGCGCCAGACGTAGTCGCCTGCGCACACTTCGCCTTCGGCATCCACGATGGATCCCTCCAGCACATAGGTCTGCTCGACTTCCACGTGCTCGTGCAGCGGCAGTTCGGTGCCGGGCTGCCAGCGGAAGAGGGCGGTGAGCAGGCCGGACTCCTTGTCCTGCATCAGCACCTTCATTTCGATGCCTTCCACCTGGGTGGGTTTCCAGGGCAGGTCGGCGACTTTCAGGAAGCGCGAGGCCAGCGGCGGCAGCGCATTGGCCGCAGGGCAGCCGGGGGTTTCGAGGGCCATGGTTGTCTCCTAGCCGTAACTCGTTATTGAAGATAAAGTAAAAATCTTGTTATTGAGTGTTTAAAAATAGTCGCGTATATTGAGATTGATGTCAACTTTGTTTTTGCATCGACGAAGCAAAGGCGACACAGGCCGGACCCAGAGATCCGGTGCATATAAAACAAGGAGACAAGCTTGAAACACGACTATCTGGACCAGACGTTCGGTCTGGCGGGGCGCGTCGCGCTGGTGACGGGGGCAGCCAGAGGGTTGGGCTTCGCCATCGCGCGGGGCCTGGGGATGGCCGGCGCGGAGGTCGTCGTCAACGACCTGTCGATCGAGGCCTGCGATGCCGCTTGCGCGCAGCTGGCCGCGGATGGCATCAAGGCGCGCAGCGCACCGTTTGACGTGGCGGATGGCGAGGCGGTGGCCGCGGCTGTCGCCCAATTGGAGGCCGCCGGGTTGGCGATCGACGTGCTGGTCAGCAATGCCGGCAACCAGAACCGCAAACCCGTGGTGGAGATGACGCCGGCCGAGTGGCAGGCGCTGCAGAACGTGCACGTCAACGGCGCGTTCCATTGCGCCCGCGCCGTCTTGCCCGGGATGGGCAAGCGCGGCTTCGGCCGGATCATCCTGATGTCCTCGGTGGCAGGGCAGGCGACCATGCCGAACATCGCCGCGTACGCGACCGCCAAGGGCGCCATCGCGGCGTTCACGCGGGCGCTGGCCGTGGAATACGGCGCCAGCGGCGTGACCTGCAACGCGCTTGCGCCGGGTTTCGTCCGCACGGATTTCACGCAAGGGCTGCAGGACAATCCGCAATTCCAGTCGTTCCTGTCGTCTGCCGTGCCGACCGGGCGCTGGGCCGCGCCGGAAGACATTGCGCCTGCCGTGGTCTACCTGGCGTCGCCGGGCGCGTCGTTCGTCAACGGGCACGTCCTGGCGATCGACGGCGGCCTGTTGGCCCGCATGTAGGAGCGCCCCCATGAGCACCCAAGCGGTTCTGTCCGCCCAGGGGCTGGTCAAGCGGTTCGGCGGCTTCAATGCCGTCGATGGCGTGACCCTCGCCCTGCAAGAAGGCTCCATCCACGCGCTGATCGGCCCCAACGGCGCCGGCAAGACCACCTGCTTCAACCTCCTGACCAAATTCCTGACGCCGGATGCGGGCGTCATCCATTACCGCGGCCGCGACATCACCTCTCTTGCGCCGGAGCAGATCGCGCGCCTGGGCATCGTCCGCTCATTCCAGATATCCGCCGTGTTCCTGGGCTTGACCGTGCTGCAGAACATGCGCGTGGCGCTGATGCGCCAGCATGGCGACGGCCTGCGCTTCTGGCGCAGCCGGCGCAGCGTCGACCGCCTGAATGGCCGCGCGATGGAGCTGCTGGACGCGGTCGGCCTGGCGCCGCTGGCGGAGACCACGGCTGCGCTGCTGCCTTACGGCCGCAAGCGTGCGCTGGAAATCGCCATGACCTTGGCGCTGGAACCCGAGATCATGCTGCTGGACGAGCCCATGGCGGGGCTGGGCCAGGAAGACGTCGCCCGCATCGCTGCGCTGATCCGGCGCGTGTCGGTGAACCGGAGCATCCTCATGGTCGAGCACAACCTGTCGGTGGTGGCCGACCTGTCCGACACCATCACCGTGCTCGCGCGCGGCGCGGTGCTGGCGCAGGGCGACTACGCAGCCGTCTCCCGCGACGAGCGGGTCATCACCGCCTATATGGGCTCTGACGAGGAGACGCACTGAGATGCTGGCGATCAAAGACCTCAATGCCTGGTACGGCGAATCGCACGTGCTGCATGGCGTGGACATCGACGTGAACCGGGGCGAACTCGTCACCATCCTGGGCCGCAACGGCGCGGGCAAGACGACGACCCTGCGCGCCATCATGGGCATCCTGGACAAGCGGCGCGGCTCCATCCGCCTGAACGGGCAGGAAACGGTGGGCATGGCGCCGCACCGCATTCCGCGCCTGGGCGTGGTGTATTGCCCCGAGGAGCGCGCGGTGTTCCGCAGCCTGAACGTGACCGAAAACCTGATGCTGCCGCCGCGCCTGGCCGCGGGCGGCATGTCGCTGGACGAGATCTACACGCTGTTCCCCAACCTGCGCGAACGCAGTGCCAGCTCGGGCGGCAACCTGTCGGGCGGAGAACAGCAGATGCTGGCCATCGCGCGCATCCTGCGCACGGGCGCTCAGCTGATCCTGCTGGACGAACCCACCGAAGGGCTGGCGCCCGTCATCGTGCAGCAGATCGGGCAAGCCATCCGCACCTTGAAGGAGCGGGGCTTCACCATCGTGCTGGTCGAGCAGAACTTCCGCTTCGCGACCAAGGTGGCCGACCGCCACTACGTCATGGAGCATGGCTGCGTGGTCGACCGGCTGTCGGCGGATGAAGCGCGCCGCGATCCTGCCCGGATCGCGCGCCGCCTGGGCGTCTGAGAGGAGAATGCCTGTGTTCGAAATTTTCGGAGTGCCGTCTACGGCGCTGTTCGGCCAGCTGCTGCTTGGCCTGATCAACGGTTCTTTCTACGCCTTGCTCTCGATCGGCCTGGCGGTGATTTTCGGCCTGTTGAACATCATCAACTTCGCCCATGGCGCGCAGTACACGGCGGGCGCGTTCCTGGCCTGGATGCTGCTGAACTACCTGGGCGTGAACTACTGGGCGGCGCTTGTGCTGGTGCCGCTCATCATGGCGGTGTTTGCCATCGTGACGGAGCGCTTGCTGATCTCGCGCACCTATCGCATGGACCATCTGTACGGGCTGCTGCTCACCTTCGGCATTGCGTTGCTGATCGAGGGCGGCCTGCGCCAGGCCTATGGCGTGTCGGGGCTGCCCTACACCATCCCCAAGGCGCTGACCGGGGGCGTCAACCTGGGCTTCATGTTCCTGCCCTGGTACCGCGGCTGGGCCGTGGCGGTGTCGCTGGTGCTGTGCCTGGCCGTGTGGGTGCTGATCGAGAAGACGCGGGTGGGCGCGATGCTGCGCGCGGCGACGGAAAACCCGACGATCGTGCGTTCGTTCGGCATCAACGTGCCGCTGCTGATCACACTGACCTATGCGCTGGGCGTCGCGTTGGCGTCGGTGGCGGGCGTGATCGCGGCGCCCATCTACCAGGTCAGCCCGATGATGGGATCGAATCTGGTGGTGGTCGTGTTCGCGGTGGTGGTGATCGGCGGCATGGGCTCCATCATGGGCGCCATCGTCAGCGGCTTTGGGCTTGGCATTATCGAAGGCCTGACCAAGGTCTTCTACCCCGAGGCCGCCAACCTGGCGATCTTCATCATCATGGTGCTGGTGCTGCTGTGCAAGCCGGCGGGACTGTTCGGCAAGCCTCTGCAGGTGCAGAACGTGCTGGCCGCGGAAGCGACGCGGCAACCGGTGCAACTGAGCCGGCGCGCGATGCGCGTGTCGATGGCGGCGCTGGCGGTGGTGGCGTTGATCGCGCCCTGGTTCGTGTATCCCACCTTCCTGATGAAGGTGCTGTGCTTCGCGCTGTTCGCGGCGGCCTTCAACCTGCTGGTGGGCTATGTGGGCCTGCTGTCCTTCGGCCATGCGGCGTTCTTCGGCGCGGCAGCGTATGCAACCGGCATCGTCATGAAGCTGTTCGGCGCCACGCCGGAACTGGGCTTGCTGGCCGGCGTGGTCACGGGCGGCCTGCTGGGCTTGCTGTTCGGCGCCATCGCGATCCGGCGGCAGGGCATCTACTTCGCGATGATCACGCTGGCGCTGTCGCAACTGGTCTACTTCATCGCGGTGCAAGCGGGGTTCACCGGCGGCGAGGACGGGCTGCAAAGCGTGCCGCGCGGCAAGCTGTTCGGCATCTTCGACCTGGACAGCGTGATGCCGATGTACTACTTCACGCTGGCCGTTTTCGCGCTGGGCTACGCCTTCGTCCTGCGTGTGCTGAATTCCCCGTTTGGCGAAGTCATCCGCTCGGTGCGCGACAACGAACAACGCGCCCGGTCGCTGGGGTATTCCACGTCGCGCTACAAGCTGATCGCGTTCACGCTGTCTGCCTCCGTGGCGGGGCTGGCGGGCGGGCTGAAGGTGCTGGTGTTCGGCGTGGCGTCGCTCACCGACGTGCACTGGCATGCCAACGGCGAAGTCGTGTTGATGGCGCTGCTGGGCGGCATCGGCACGGTATTCGGGCCGCTTGCGGGAGCGCTGACTTTCGTGTCGCTGCAGAACTACCTGGCGCCGCTGGGGTCCTGGGTGCTGATCGTCCAGGGGGCGATATTTGTCTTGTGCGTGCTGCTGTTGCGAGACGGCATCATGGGATTGGTGTCGCGCGCCTGGCTGGCCGCGACCCGCGTGAAAAAGGAGTCCTGATGTTCCTGCATGTCGTGATGTTGCAACTGTCGGCGGCGGCCGATGCGGAATTCCACGGGCGGGTCCAGGCGTACTGCGACCGCGTCCTGGCGGAATGCGACGGGGTGGCCGGATACGCCTTCCGGCCCAACCAGGCCGCGCGCTCTGACGGCCTGACCCACGCGGTCGTGGCCGCCTTCGCGGACGGCGCCGCGCACGACCGCTACCAGGTGTCCCCGGCGCACCAGGAGATGAAGGCCTACATGGCGGATTTCATCGAACGCCTGGTCGTTTTCGATGGGGATATCCCTACGTTTTCCTGAACGCGCAAGGCTCGCGCCTTGCGCCCGGGAAAGCGATAAACTCGCGGATGATTTTCGATATCCGGGCCGCCCCAACATAAAACTGCCCGCCTCACGTATTTGTCATAGGTTGATCGCTCATGGACTACGTACTACCTCCCCAGCCGCCCGTCGCGGTTCCCGTTGCCGGCAGCGCCGCGCTGTTCCCGGTCCGCCGCGTGTATTGCGTTGGCCGCAATTACGCCGAGCACGCCAAGGAAATGGGTTTCACCGGCCGCGAAGACCCGTTCTTCTTCTGCAAGCCGGCTGATGCCGTGCTGAGCGTGGCCGACGGCGAAACCGGCAAGATGGCCTATCCGCCCAAGACCTCCAACCTGCACTACGAGATGGAACTGGTCGTGGTGCTGGGCAAGGGCGGCCGCAATATTCCGGTCGAAGAAGCCAATGAATGCGTGTGGGGCTACGCGCTGGGCCTGGACATGACCCGCCGCGACCTGCAAGGCGAAATGAAGAAGCAGGGCCGCCCCTGGGAAATCGGCAAGGCGTTCGACGAGTCCGCCCCGATGGGCCCGATCCACCCGCGCAGCGTCGTGGGCACGCTGGACAAGGGCGCGATCTGGCTGGACGTGAACGGCCAGCGCAAGCAGTCCAGCGACATTTCGCAGATGCTGTGGAACATCCCCGAGAGCATTTCGTACCTGTCGGGCCTGTTCGAACTGCAGCCGGGCGACATCATCTTCACCGGCACCCCGGAAGGCGTGGGCGCGGTCGTGCAAGGCGATGTGATCACCGGCGGCGTGGAAGGCCTGGGCGAACTGCGCGTGCAGATCGCCTGATTCCGGCACCGCCTCTTTCTATTGTTCAGGAGTTCCAGCATGCGCGGCAAGATCGTGCTGACCGCCTTTGTCGTGTTCGGATTCGTGCTCGCCGGTTGCAATACCGTCGCGGGCATGGGTCGTGACATGTCCCGGGCCGGCAACGCCATCACCAACGCCGCCGACAAGTAATCGTCGGCGTCGTTGCCACGGCAAAAAAAAGCCCCTTGAGTCATCAAGGGGCTTTTTTCATGCCGGTAGCGCGGATGCCCTACAGCACATCCCCCGCGTAGTCGGCCAGGCGGGAACGTTCGCCGCGCTGCAGCGTGACGTGCCCCGAATGCGGCCAGCCCTTGAAGCGGTCGACGACGAACGTCAGGCCCGAACTGCCTTCGGTCAGATACGGCGTATCGATCTGGGCGACGTTGCCCAGGCAGATCACCTTGGTGCCAGGGCCCGCGCGGGTCACCAGCGTCTTCATCTGCTTAGGCGTCAGGTTCTGCGCTTCGTCGATGATCAGGTACTTGTTCAGGAACGTGCGGCCGCGCATGAAGTTCAGCGACTTCACCTTGATGCGCGAACGGATCAGGTCCATGGTGGCGGCGCGCCCCCAGTCCCCGTTGCCCTCGCCATCGCCCATGTTGAGCACATCCAGGTTGTCTTCCAGCGCACCCATCCACGGCAGCATCTTCTCTTCTTCCGTGCCGGGCAGGAATCCGATGTCCTCACCGACGGGCACCGTGACGCGGGTCATGATGATTTCGGTGTAGCGCTTGGTCTCCAGCACCTGCGTGATGCCTGCCGCCAACGCCAGCAGCGTCTTGCCGGTACCCGCCTGGCCCAGCAACGACACGAAGTCGCATTCCGGGTTCATCAGCAGGTTCATGGCGAAGTTCTGCTCGCGGTTGCGCGCCGTGATGCCCCAGACGTTGTTCTTGCCGTGGGTGTAGTCGCGCAGGGTGGCCAGCACCGCCATCTTGCCGCTGACTTCGCGCACTTGCGCGTACAGCGGCATCTGGCCTTCGAAGTAGACGAACTGGTTGACGACGAACTGCGAACACAGCGGGCCGTGGATACGGTAGAAGGTGGTGCCGCCTTGCTGCCAGGACTCGACGTCCTTGCCGTGCTTGTTCCAGAAATCTTCGGGCAACTGCATCACGCCCGAATACATCAGGTCCGAGTCTTCCAGGACGTGGTCGTTGAAGTAGTCTTCGGCGGCCATGCCCAGCGCGCGCGCCTTCAAGCGCATGTTGATGTCTTTGGACACCAGCACGACTTCGCGCTGCGGGTACTTTTCCTGCAGGGCCCGGACGACGCCCAGGATCTGGTTGTCGGCCTTGCCCATCGGCAGGTCGGAGGGCAGGGTGCTGTGGATGGCAGTCGTCTGGAACAACAGGCGACCGGTGGCATCCTTGTTGCCCAGCTTGGCCAGCTCCAGCCCTTCGTCCAGCTGGGTGGTGTCCTGCACCAGCGCATCCAGCGAGCGGCTGACCTGGCGCGCGTTGCGCGCCACTTCCGACATGCCCTTCTTCTGGTGGTCCAGTTCTTCCAGCGTCATCATCGGCAGGAAGATGTCGTGCTCTTCGAACCGGAACAGCGAGCTGGGATCGTGCAGCAGCACGTTGGTGTCCAGCACGAACAGCTTGCGCGGCTCGTTCTGGGCGCGCGGCTTGGCGCGCTTTGCGGCCGTCTGGGCGGGTTTGGCCGCACGCGCTTCCGTGCGGGCGGGGGTGGCGGCAGGAGGTGGCGGCGGCACCTGGCGGGTCGGCGCGGGAATCTGCGCCTTGCGTGCCGGAGCCGCCATGCCGTCGAGTTCAGGCTGGACGAGCAGTTCGTCCTCGTCTTCGTCGGCAAGTACGGCTTGGGTGTTGGACCGCGCAGCGGCAGTCTTGGTGGTGCGGGCCTGCACCCGGGCGGTTTCGCCCGAGGGGAAGGTCAGGATGGCTGCGGGGCGGGTAGGCAACTTCGGAAGCGGCATATGCGTCACTCTCCAGTGTGGGCCGGCTATAGCGCCTGACGGGTGTTCCTGTACGGCTAACCGATACTTTTTGCGGCCTGCAGGACTTCCTTGGCGTGGCCCGGGACCTTCACCCCGCGCCACTCCTGCACCAGCACGCCATAGGCATCGATCAAAAAGGTGCTGCGCTCGATGCCTCGCACCTGCTTGCCATACATATTCTTCTGCTTGATGACGCCGAACAGGTTGCACACGGTTTCGTCGGCGTCGGAGATGAGGGGGAAAGGAAGTTCGTACTTGGCCTTGAAGTTCTCATGCGATTTCAGCGAATCGCGCGAGATGCCGATGACCACCGCGCTGGCAGCCAGAAATTCGGCGTTCAGGTCGCGGAAGTCCTGGCTTTCGGTCGTGCAGCCAGGGGTGTTGTCCTTGGGGTAGAAGTACAGGATGACGGCACGGCCCTGGCATTGTTCAAGGCTGATCGGACCAATGGTGCTTTCAGCGGTGAACTGCGGGGCGGGCTTGCCGATACTGGGCGTCATTTCTGGGATTCTCCATTGGGAGGGATGAGGGCGACCACGACGCGGCGGCCCTCAGCCATCAGGATGTTGTAGGTGCGGGAGGCGGCGTGCGTGTCCATGATCTCGACGCCGATGCCCATGGCCAACAGGGGACGCAACACTTCGGGGCGCAGGAATTGCTGGCGGGCGCCTGTGCCGACCAGCAGCACCTCGGGCGCATTGGCCGGGCGGCTGGGGGCGGCTTCCGGTTCGTCCAGGAACGCCATGGGATCGCGGACGGGCTCGGTCAAGCCGGCCGCCTGATGCAACAGGGGGGAGGTAATGTCGGCCGGCGACTCAACGGGCCATTCGGTCACTTCGCCTTCGGGGCCAAAGGCCACCGAGGAGGAAAAACGTACCTGGTTGACCTCGATATAACCCTCACCGTAAGCGGTGACGGTGTTCAGAGCGGCCGTCGCAGGATCGGTATGCAGCTTCAATAAAAACTCCGGCTTTGTGGCTTGATAATAGCGCATCAGGATGTACAGATGTTGCTCTGTATCCACTCGGGAAATGGGGGTTTTTCCGCCCCATTTGCCGCCTAGGCGCGCTTGCGCTAGATTACAGGGTTTTGTTGCGCTGCAAACGTGTGCTGGCGCGGCTTTGAGCCGCTTTCCCCTACGCGCGGCGGCGCCCCGGTTTTTGCCTTTCGTCCCTTAAGGATTCCCATCATGAGGAAATTCTCCCGCATCGAGCGTTTGCCCCCGTATGTTTTCAACATCACCGGCGAACTCAAGATGGCGGCGCGTCGGCGGGGCGAAGACATCATCGACATGTCGATGGGCAATCCGGACGGCGCGACCCCCCAGCACATCGTCGAAAAGATGGTGGAAGCCACCTCGCGCCCAACCACCCACGGCTACTCGGTGTCCAAGGGCATCCCGCGCCTGCGCAAGGCCATCTGCGACTGGTACCAGCGTCGCTACGCGGTCGAGTTCGACCCGGATTCCGAAGCCATCGTCACCATCGGGTCCAAGGAAGGCCTGGCCCACCTGATGCTGGCCACGCTGGACCGCGGCGACACGGTGCTGGTGCCCAACCCCAGCTACCCGATCCACATCTATGGCGCCGTCATTGCCGGCGCCAACATCCGGTCCGTGCGCATGACGCCGGGCGTGGATTTCTTCGAGGAACTGGAACGCGCGGTGCGCGAGTCCATCCCGAAGCCTAAAATGATGGTGCTGGGCTTTCCCAGCAACCCGACCGCCCAGTGCGTGGACCTGTCGTTCTTCGAACGCGTGGTGACGCTGGCCAAGGAACACGACATCCTCGTCGTGCATGACCTGGCCTACGCCGATATCACCTTCGACGGCTACGTGGCGCCTTCCATCATGCAGGTGCCCGGCGCGCGCGATGTCGCCGTCGAGTTCTTCACGATGAGCAAAAGCTACAACATGGCCGGCTGGCGCATCGGCTACATGGTCGGCAACCGCGAGCTGGTCAACGCGCTTGCGCGCATCAAGAGCTATCACGACTACGGTACGTTCACGCCGATCCAGGTGGCGTCCATCGCCGCCCTGGATGGCCCGCAGGACTGCGTGAACGAGATCGTGGCCCAGTACCAAAGCCGCCGCGACGTGCTCGTGCGCGGTCTGCATGAAGCAGGTTGGAATGTGGAGATTCCCAAGGCGTCCATGTATATCTGGGCGCAGATCCCCGAGCCCTACAGGGCGATGGGCTCTTTGGAATTTGCCAAGCGTGTCCTGTCGGATGCGAAAGTGGCCGTGTCCCCCGGGATCGGCTTCGGCGAGTATGGCGACGACTATGTCCGCTTCGCTCTTATCGAAAACGAGCAGCGCACCCGGCAGGCGGTGCGAGGCATCAAAGAGATGTTCCGCAAGGACGGTTTGCTGAAATGATGGGAGCCCACCCCCGCGGCGCTGCGCGCTTCCCCCTCAAGGGGGCATGCCTGCGGACCGGCGGAGCCGGATCCGCGGCATCCCGATAGGGCAGCAACTGTTTTTGCGTCACCGGTGCTGTACAGCATCGCACAGCAATTTGGAGAACTGAAATGAATTCCCCTCAACGCCCGCCCGCAGATGGCGGCGCGATGAATCCCATGAAGGTGGGCCTGCTCGGTCTGGGCGTAGTCGGTGGCGGCACGTGGACCGTGCTGTCTCGCAACGCCGAGGAAATCGCGCGCCGCGCCGGCCGCCGCATTGAAGTCACGCGCGCCGCCGTGCGCGATGTGGTCAAGGCCCGCGCCCGCGTGGGCGACTCGATCAAGGTCGATACCGATGTGCACGCGCTGGTGCGCGATCCGGAAATCGACATCGTCGTCGAACTGATCGGCGGCGACACGCTGGCGCTGGAGCTGGTGATGGAAGCCATCGCCAACGGCAAGCACGTCGTCACCGCGAACAAGGCGCTGCTGGCCAAGCACGGTAACGAGATCTTCGCCGCCGCCTACGAGCGCGGCGTGATGGTCACCTTCGAAGCGGCAGTCGCCGGCGGCATCCCCATCATCAAGGCGATCCGCGAAGGCCTGACCGCCAACCGCATCCAGTGGGTAGCCGGCATCATCAACGGCACCACCAACTTCATCCTGTCGGAAATGCGTTCGCGCGGCCTGCCGTTCGCCGACGTGCTGGCCGAGGCCCAACGCCTGGGCTACGCCGAAGCCGACCCCACGTTCGACGTGGAAGGCGTGGACGCCGCGCACAAGCTGACCTTGCTGGCCTCGCTGGCCTTCGGCGTGCCGGTGCAGTTCGACCGCGCCTACATCGAAGGCATTTCGCAGCTGGCCGCTGAAGACATCGAGCACGCCGAACGCCTGGGCTACCGCATCAAGCTGCTGGGCATCACCAAGCGCCGTCCCGACGGCATCGAACTGCGCGTGCATCCGGCGCTGGTGCCGTCCGAGCGCCTCCTGGCCAATGTCGAAGGCGCGATGAACGCCGTGCTCGTCAAGGGCGACGCCGTCGGCCCCACGCTGTACTACGGCCAGGGCGCGGGCGAAGAACCCACCGCGTCGGCCGTCGTGGCCGATCTGGTGGACGTCACCCGCCTGCACACCGCCGACCCGGGCAACCGCGTTCCGCACCTGGCCTTCCAGCCGGATGCCATGTCCGACACGCCGATCCTGCCGATAGAACTCGTCAGCACGTCGTACTACCTGCGCTTGCGGGTGGACGACCAGCCCGGCGTGCTGGCGGACATCGCCCGCATCCTGGCCGACCGCTCCATCTCGATCGGGTCGATGATTCAGCAGCCATCGCACATCGGCGGCGCCGACATCATCTTCCTGACGCACGAAGCCGTGGAAGGCAACGTCAACCAAGCCATCGAGCGCATCGAGTCCTTGCCATTCGTCCGGTCCAAGGTCACGCGATTGCGCGTGGAGAACTTGACATGAAATACCTCTCTACTCGCGGCGGCATGAATCCCCAGGGGTTCTCCGACATTCTGCTGGAAGGCCTGGCGCCCGACGGCGGGCTGGCCATGCCGGAGCAATTGCCCCAGGTGTCCGAGCAGACGCTCGAATCCTGGCGCGGCCTGTCCTACGCGGACCTCGCCTTCGAAGTGCTGTCGCTGTTCGCCACCGACATTCCGGCGGACGACCTGCGGCGCCTGACTCGCGCCGCCTACACGCAAGAGATCTTCAACAGCGAAGACATCGTCCCGCTGCGTCCGCTGGACGGCGGCCTGTCGCTGCTGGGCCTGTCCGAAGGGCCGACGCTGGCTTTCAAGGACATGGCCATGCAGTTCCTGGGCCAGGTCTTCGAATACGTGCTGGCCAAGCGCGGCACCACGCTGAACATCGTGGGCGCCACGTCCGGCGACACGGGCTCGGCGGCCGAGTACGCGCTGCGCGGCAAGCAGGGCGTGGCCGTCTTCATGCTGTCGCCGCATGGCCGCATGAGCGCTTTCCAGCGCGCGCAGATGTATTCGCTGCAAGACGAGAACATCCACAACATCGCCGTGCGCGGCGTGTTCGATGAAGCCCAGGACATCGTCAAGGCCCTGGCCGGCGATCTGGCGTTCAAGACAAAGTACCGCCTGGGCGCCGTGAACTCCATCAACTGGGCGCGCATCGCCGCCCAGGTGGTGTACTACTTCCACGGCTGGTTGCGCGCTACCGACAAGCCGGGCCAGCAGGTGTCGTTCGCCGTGCCCTCGGGCAACTTCGGCAACATCCTGTCAGGCCATATCGCGCGCAGCATGGGCTTGCCGGTGCGCCGCCTGGTCCTGGCCACGAACGAGAACAACGTGCTGGAAGAATTCTTCCGCACGGGCATCTACCGTCCGCGTCCGGCCGAACAGACCTACGCTACGTCCAGCCCGTCGATGGACATTTCGCGCGCATCCAACTTCGAACGCTTCGTGTTCGAGCTGGTGGGCCGCGATCCGGCCCGCGTGAAGGCCTTGTGGACGTCGTTGGCCAAAGATGGTTCGTTCGACCTGTCCGACCTGAAGCCGCAGTTCGAATCGCGCTATGGCTTCGTGTCGGGCGCCAGCTCGCACGAAGACCGCCTGGCGACAATCCGTTCGGTCTACGAAGGGACGGGCGTGCTGGTCGACCCGCATACGGCCGACGGCGTGAAGGTCGCGCGCGAATTCATCGAACCGGGCGTGCCGATGCTGGTCCTGGAAACCGCCTTGCCGGCGAAGTTCTCCGAAACCATCGAAGAGGCGCTGGGCCGTCCCGCTACGCCTCCGGGCAACCTCGCCAATCTGGAATCTTTGCCGCAACGCGTGGAAGTCATGGATTGCAGCGAAGCCGCCGTCCGCCGCTTCATCGAGGCGAACGCCAAGGTGTAACTGCTTGCGGTTTCTGTAAGCGCAAAACCCCTCGCAGGCTTGGCCTCGAGGGGTTTTTTTACGATGTGGGATGGGTGAATTACGTTCTTATGCATTTTGACCACAACCCGACACGGATTTGGGGCCAGGTTACCGATACAGTGTATCCACCTAATCACACTTGGAGAACACGCCCATGAACCTGAAGACCATGACGTTGGCCCTGGTGGTGACCGGATTTGGGGTGCTGGCCGGATGCTCGTCGCCCTCGGTCATTCAGAATCGGGACGGAAGCTCGACCGTGACGCCCGACGCGCCGTCTTACGACAAGAAGTCCGGCATGTATGAATACGACAAGGACGGCAAGAAGGTCCAGGTCAACAAGGACGACGTGAAGTCCATCGAAGAGGTCAAGTGATCCCCTCTGCGCAACTCGCGCAATGAAAAAAGCCCCTTGAGAAATCAAGGGGCTTTTGCTTTGCGGGAAAGATCTACTTCGCCGCTTCTTCCGCGTGGTAACGGCCCACGCGGTCGACTTCGTTCTTCGATCCCAGGATCACGCTGACGCGCTGGTGCAGCGTGTCGGGCTGGATTTCCATGATGCGCTGGGCGCCGTTGATCGACGCGCCGCCGGCCTGTTCGATCAGGAAGCTCATGGGGTTGGCTTCATACATCAGGCGCAGCTTGCCGGCCTTGCCCGGTTCGCGGGCATCCCAGGGATACATGAAGATGCCGCCGCGGGTCAGGATGCGATGCACGTCCGCCACCATCGAGGCGATCCAGCGCATGTTGTAGTCCTTGCCCAGCGGGCCGGTGGAACCGGCCAGGCAGTCGTCGACGTAGCGCTTGACCGGGGGAGCCCAGTGCCGCATGTTCGACATGTTGATCGCGAATTCCTTGGTGTCTTCAGGCACCTGGATATTGTCGTGCGTCAGCACCCACGAACCCATTTCACGGTCAAGCGTGAAGCCCACCACGCCCTTGCCGATGGTCAGCACCAGCATGGTCTGCGGACCGTAGACGGCGTAGCCGGCCACGACCTGCTTGTCGCCCGGCTGCAGGAAGTCCTGCTCGCAGACGGGGGCGCCCGACACGTTGTGGGGGGCGTGCAGCACCGAGAAGATCGTGCCGATGGAGACGTTCACGTCGATGTTCGACGAGCCGTCCAGGGGATCGAACAGCAGCAGGTATTCGCCCTTCGGGTAGCGGTTCGGAATCAGGTGGATGGTTTCCATCTCTTCCGAGGCCATGGCTGCCAGGTGGCCGCCCCATTCGTTGGCTTCCAGCAGGATCTCGTTGGACAGCACGTCCAGCTTCTTCTGCACTTCGCCCTGGACGTTCTCGCTTTCCAGGCTGCCCAGGACGCCGCCCAAGGCGCCCTTGCTGACGGCATGGCTGATGGCCTTGCAGGCGCGCGCGACCACTTCGATGAGCAGTCGCACTTCCGGCGCAAGGGCTTGGGCGGAGCGTTGTTGCTCCACCAGGTACTGAGTCAGAGTTTTACGTTTCAAAAAGGTCTCCCTATGCTGCGAATTCTAAAGCCTTGGATACGATTTCCTGCACGTTGCGCGACAGGCCCTCATGCGAACGCACGCGTTGCAGGGCGGCCTGCATGGGCGTGCGCAGGGCCGGCACGAAGCGCGACCAGTTGTCCAGCGCGCGAGCCAGGCGTGCCGCGATTTCCGGATTCAGCGCGTCAAGCGCCAGCACCTGCTCGGCCCAGAAGGCGTAACCCGTGCCGTCCGGATGGTGCATGCCGCGCGCGTTGTTCAGGCAGAACTGGAAAATCAGCGCGCGTGCCCGGTTCGGGGTGCGTAAGGTGAACGCCGGATGCGTCATCAGCTCGCGCGCGGTCTGCACCGTCGTGGAGCGGGCGGCGGCCTGCAACGCGAACCACTTGTCCACCACCAGCGGGTTGTCGCGCCACTTGTCGTAGAACGCGGCCAGCGCTTCCTGCGGGAAATCGCCCTGGCCGTAATTGATCAGGGCGGACAGCGCGGCCATGCTGTCGGTCATGTTGCCTGCGCGGTCGTACTGCTGTTCCGCCAGGCGCTGGGCGTCATGCTCGCCCGCGGCCAGCAGATGGCTCAGGGCCAGGTTCTTCAGCGCGCGCATGCCGGCAGGAACCGGGGCCGGGCTGTACTCGCCTGGCGTCTGGTTCTGCTCGAAGGCCTGACGGAATTCGGCGGCAAGCTGGCGGCCGAGTTCGGCGCGCAGGAAGTCGCGCGCCACGGCCAGCGCGGGCGGATCCACGGCCTGCATGCGCTCGGCCAAGGTCTTTTCCGAGGGCAGCGCCAGCGCCCGAGCGCGGTAGGCGGCGTCAATCGCCGGGTCCGTCAGCTGGGCGCGCCATGCCTCGATGAAGGCGGCGTCGGCGTGCAGCGTGCGGCCCGCCTGGCGGGCTTCGGCCAACGCCAGGATCTGGCGCGTGGCCAGTTCCTGGCCGGCTTCCCAGCGGGCGAACGGGTTGCTGTCGTGCGCGGACAGCAGGGCCAGCTCTTCGTCGGTCCAGTCGTAGTCCACGATGACAGGGGCCGAGAAATCGCGCAGCAGCGAAGGCACGGGCCGTTCGGCGATGTCGTCAAACACCCATTGCTGGGTTTGCGTGGTCAGTTCCAGCAAGGCCGTGTCACGGGTAGCGCCGTCGTGGCGCAAGGGCAGGGGGCTGCCGTCGCGGCTCAGCAGGCCAATCGCGAACGGAATATGGTAGGGCGCCTTGACGTAGTCGGCGCCGGCCTTCTTTTCGACGCCCACCGGCTGGCAGTCCTGGGTCAGCGTGACCGTGCAGCGGCGCGTGACGGCGTCGTGCTCCAGCTTGACGGCAACGCGCGGCGTACCCGCCTGGCGATACCAGCGGCGGAACACCGACAGGTCGCGGCCCGGGTGCTGGCGCACGTAGACCGATTCCATGGCGGCGACGAAGTCATCGCAGGTCACGGCCTGGCCGTCGTGACGGCGGAAGTATTCGTCCATGCCGGCGCGGAAACCTTCTTCGCCCAGCAAGGTGTGCTGCATGCGGATGACTTCGGCGCCTTTCTCGTACACGGTGGCCGTGTAGAAGTTGCCGATTTCCTGGTAGCTCTCGGGGCGGATGGGGTGGGCCATCGGGCCGGCGTCTTCCGGGAACTGGGCGGCGCGCAGCGCCACCACGTCGTCGATGCGCTTGACCGCGCGCGCGCTGGCGGCCGCCGTCGCGTCCATGCCGTGCGCCATCATGTCGGCGCTGAATTCCTGGTCGCGGAAGACCGTCAGGCCTTCCTTCAGGCTCAGCTGGAACCAGTCGCGGCACGTCACGCGGTTGCCGGTCCAGTTGTGGAAGTACTCGTGCCCGATGACGGACTCGATGCCTTCATAGTTGGCGTCCGTAGCGGTGTCGGCGTCGGCCAGCACGTAGGCGGCGTTGAAGATGTTCAGGCCCTTGTTCTCCATCGCGCCCATATTGAAGTCATGGACGGCGACGATCATGAAGCGGTCCAGATCCAATTCCAGGCCGAAGCGGGTTTCGTCCCAGCGCAGCGCGCGCACCAGCGAATCCAGCGCCCATTCCGTCTTGGTTTCCGACCCCGGATCGCTGTAGACCTGCAGCAGCACGTCGCGGCCGCTGGCTGTCTTGATCGTGGTCTCGCGGTGCGTCAGGTTGCCGGCCACCAGCGCGAACAGGTAGCAGGGCTTGGGGAACGGGTCTTCCCATTCGACCTCGTTGCGGCCGTCCGGCAGCTGGCGCGACGCCATCAGGTTGCCGTTGGACAGCAGCACCGGGTACTGCGGCGCCGCGCGCAGCGTCACGCGATAGCGGGACATGACGTCGGGGCGGTCGGCGAACCACGTGATGCGGCGAAAGCCCTCGGCTTCGCACTGCGTGAAGAAATTCCCGCCCGATACATACAGGCCCATCAGCGTGGAGTTGGCAGACGGCTTGCAGCGGCTGACGATCTCGACCGTGGCGTCGGCCGGCAGGCCGTAGATCGCCAGGCTGTGTTCCGACAGGTGATACCCGTCGGCGGCCAGCGGCGCTCCGTTGACGCCTACCGATACGAGTTCCAGGTCCTCTCCATCCAGGATCAAGGCCGCGTCGGCGCTGGCGCCGGGCTTGCGCTGCACCTGCATGGTGCAACGCACTTCGGTGGCGTCGGGCGCCAGATCGAAGGCCAGGGCGACTTCAGGAATGTCGTAGGGGTAGGGCTGGTAGTCCTTGCGATAAACGGTAATGGGCGTGTCGGTGCGCATGGAGTTGCAGTCCTGGTTGAACGAGGGTTCTATTGTAGTAGCTGGCGGCGAAGGCAGTCTGGCGCTTGCGGGCTAGGGCAAACTTTTTGCCGTAGGCCCTGTCAAAGCTCAGTATGATGGCGCCGTCGCGCGCTAGAGGAGTCGCAAAATGTCCAGATTGTCCATGTTCAGTGTAGGCCGTTGGGCCGGGTTATTGGCCGTTGCGGGGGTGCTGGCATTGACGGGATGTGCGGCGCCTTCCGTGTCGGCCCGGGTGACATCATTCCAGCAGTGGCCGACCGGCGTTGAAGGGCAAAGTTATCAGTTTGTCGTGGCGGATCCCAACCAGGCTAATAATCTGGAATACCAGTCCTATCAGGACATGGTGCGCGCAGGGATCGGTGCGACCGGGCTGGTCGAGGCCCAACCGGGAACCAAGGCCCGATTCGATATTTCGTTCACCTATGGCACGAGCCAGACGCAGATCATGGTGCGGCGCCCGTACGACCCGTACTTCTATGGCGGCTATGGCTACGGGGGCTACTACGGCCCGCGCCCGTGGGGGCCTGGCTACGGTTACTGGGGCCCCGACTGGGTCGATGTGCCCATGGCCGTTCAGCGCAATACGCTCAGCTTGAAGATCCGCGATACGCAGCGCAATGGCGCCGAGGTATATCGGTCCACCGCCTTCATACTGAGCCAGGGCGATGATTTCGTGCGCACCATGCCGTATCTGGTCCGTGCAATATTTGACAATTTTCCCGGAAATAATGGGGCGGAACGCGAAATCGAATTCCCGCTACGCTGAGTCCGGACCGCCTTTCTGGCAGGTCGCTTAAATAAAATCGGCGCACCATATTGGTGCGCCGATTTATTTCTTACTGCCGAATAGGTTTTATTCTTTGATAAGAAAACTGTCGCGTGTAGCGCCAGTGGCTTCTTCTGCGGCGAGCCAACGCGGGGCTTTGCCGCGGCCGCTCCAGGTTTCACCGGTTTGGGGGTGACGATACTTCGGCGCAACGGCGCGCTTGGCGGCGGTGGCGGGGCGTCCAGCCGCGCCAGCCTTGCGTCGGCCGCCTGCGGCTGCACGCACGGGCTTGCCGGCGCCATAGGCGGCGACGATCTCTTCCGGCGTGATGTCGTATTCGCGCATGGACGTGATGATGGACGTGATCACGGGCTTGCGGCGCTTCGTTTGTAGGACTTCCGCCTTCTTTTGAAGCTTGTTGATTTCCTTTTCGATCTTTGCTTGCAGTGCTGCGTATGTTTCTCGGGCCATGGTTTATTCCTGATTATGGAACTGCTTTAATCGCCGGCGAAGTTATGTTTATTTGTTGTGCTTCGCATAATACAGAAGTTGCGGCTTGACTTCTCTATTTTCGGACTAATTACTTTGTATCAAAAGGGCCGGAGAGCCTTTAGGCTTGCGGTTGTCCGCAGGAGACAAGTATTGGGAAGGATATTCTCAAATTTGGGACAACTTGAAACAAATGCCGCTTTGGTACGCTAGGCGGACGAATGCGAGGTTTTAGTGCCATCTTGGAGGTACTTTGTTTCATGTGGCGGGCAGATCGGGGCGAATTCCGGGCGCCGCGGGAACGGATCCAAGGCGATGCCGCTGATTTAAAGTCTGAGTTTGCCGTCGGCTTTCAAAGCCTTGAACTGATGCCAAATTCATCCCTTGGCAGCGGTTTTGACGCGCTGCCATGCATTTTGGCATTCCTGCTTAGTGAGAATGATATGGGTCTTAAACGAACCGAGCGCGTGCTCGGGTGACATTTTGTTCGTGCTTGTATGACGAGTTCCACACAATTGCCATCCTTGTACGCCAAGGCGCCGTGGGCGCGCCGCTGGCGCACGGGAAGCTGACAAAACTGTTATGTGACGGAACAATGCCCGATCGAAATTGCTTAACTTGATACTCAATATTGCGTCCCCATCTGATTCAGATGCGGATAATGTTTGGCCATTTTCCGCCCGCTGCCGGACCGCCCCCCGCAGGCTCTTTTGGCGTGGGGCGGGACGCCGGCCCCTGGTCGGCGTTACGATACGGTCTTGAGCGTCAACGCAAGCGCGCGCGACCGTGCCGCGCCGGCGCCCCCTGAATAGAGCCTATGAAAATCATTGATCCCGCTATTGCATCCCTTGCCACCGCCAAATCGCTGCTGCTGGACCCCTGGGGCCTGACTGAAGCGGACATGGCGCGCGCGCTGGGTGAAATCTTCACCCACAAGGTCGATTACGCCGACCTGTACTTCCAGTACACGCGCAGCGAGGGGTGGAGCCTGGAAGAGGGCATCGTCAAGACCGGCAGCTTCTCGATCAGCCAGGGCGTGGGCGTGCGCGCCGTCAGCGGCGAGAAGACCGCTTTCGCCTATTCCGATTCGCTGTCGGCGGACGCCTTGCTGTCGTCGGCGCATGCCGTGCGCGGCATTGCGCGCCGCGGTGCCGGCAAGGTCAAGGTGGCCGCGCAGGTCGAGGCCGAGATGGGCCGCAGCCTGTACGCGGACATCGACCCCGTCGCAACGTTGAGCGCTCCTGAAAAGGTCGCGTTGCTCGAACGCATCGAACGCATGGCGCGTGCACGCGATCCCCACGTCATCCAGGTGATGGCAGGGCTGGGCGCCGAATACGACGTGGTGCTGGTCGCGGGCAGCGATGGCCGCCTGGCCGCCGACGTGCGTCCGCTGGTGCGCCTGTCGCTCAGCGTGATCGCCGAACGCAACGGCCGCCGCGAAATGGGCCATGCGGGTGGCGGCGGACGCCTGGGCCTGGCGTATTTCACCGACGAAATGCTGCAAAGCTACGTCGAGCGCGCCGTGCACGAAGCCATGGTGAACCTGGAAGCGCGTCCTGCGCCGGCGGGCGAGATGACGGTGGTGCTGGGTTCCGGCTGGCCGGGCATCCTGCTGCACGAAGCCGTGGGCCACGGTCTGGAAGGCGACTTCAACCGCAAGGGTTCCAGCGTGTTCTCGGGCCGCATCGGCGAACGCGTCGCCTCCAAGGGCGTGACTGTGGTGGACGACGGCACGCTGCCGGACCGCCGCGGCTCGCTGAACATCGACGATGAAGGCAACGCCACCCAGCGCAACGTGCTGATCGAAGACGGCATCCTGCGCGGCTACATGCAAGACACGCTGAACGCCCGCCTGATGAAGACGGCTGCGACCGGCAACGGCCGCCGCGAGTCCTTCGCGCATCTGCCCATGCCGCGCATGACCAATACCTACATGCTGGCCGGCGACAAGCCCGCCGAGGAAATCGTGTCGTCCGTCAAGCGCGGGCTGTACGCGGTGAACTTCGGCGGCGGCCAGGTCGACATCACCAGCGGCAAGTTCGTGTTCTCGGCCTCCGAGGCCTACATGATCGAAGACGGCAAGGTGACCTACCCGGTCAAGGGTGCCACCCTGATCGGCAATGGCCCCGACGCCATGACCCGCGTCACGATGATCGGCAACGACCTGCAGCTGGATTCGGGCGTGGGCACTTGCGGCAAGGACGGCCAGAGCGTGCCGGTGGGCGTGGGCATGCCGACCGTGCGCATGGAAGGCCTGACGGTCGGTGGCACGGCGTAAGCGTCATGCCGGGCCGTCGCGTCCCCTAAAAACGATGTGACGGCCCGAAAAAACTGTGCTAGAGTCAATCCCCATGAAATTCGCGTCCCCCGCCTTTTACTTTTATTTTTATGGTTTTCTGAAGCCGCTGGCGGAGGAAGGGACGCGCTCAATCTGAAGTTTGGAAAGAATCCCCCCAAAAAAGCCGCCAGCGAACTGGCGGCTTTTTTTGTGCCGCCGGAATCGGAAAGACCGATCGGAATGGATCCCGTTGGCGGGCAACCCAGGAGCAGTACCGTGTCACACAATACCGACGACCTTCGTATTCGAGAAATCAAGGAACTGAATCCGCCCGCGCATGTGATGCGCGAGTTCGCGTGCACGAAGGAGGCGTCCGATACCGTATTCGCCGCCCGCCAGGGCATGCACCGCATCCTGCACGGCATGGACGACCGCATGATCGTCGTGATCGGGCCGTGTTCGATCCATGACACGCGTGCCGCCATCGAATATGCGAAGCGCTTGAAGCCGGTGCGCGACCGCCTGAGCGCCGATCTGGAAATCGTGATGCGCGTGTACTTCGAAAAGCCGCGCACCACGGTGGGCTGGAAGGGCTTGATCAACGATCCGGACCTGGACGGCAGCTTCGACATCAACAAGGGCGTGCGCGTTGCCCGCGAACTGCTGCTGGACATCAACAGCCTGGGGCTGCCGGCGGGTTGCGAGTTCTTGGACATGATTACGCCGCAATACATCGCGGATCTGGTCTCCTGGGGGGCGATCGGGGCACGGACGACGGAAAGCCAGGTGCATCGCGAACTGGCCTCGGGCCTGTCGTGTCCGGTGGGGTTCAAGAACGGCACGGACGGCAATGTGAAGATCGCGGTGGACGCCATCAAGGCCGCATCGCAGCCGCACCATTTCCTGTCGGTGACCAAGGGCGGGCATTCGGCGATCGTGTCGACGGCCGGCAATGAGGACTGCCACGTCATCCTGCGCGGCGGCAAGACGCCGAACTACGATGCCGCCAGCGTGGACGCGGCCTGCCAGGACGTGTCCAAGGCCGGCCTGGCGCAACGCATCATGGTGGACGCCAGCCATGCCAACAGCAGCAAAGACCCCGAGAATCAGCCGCGGGTGATCGATGACGTGGCGCGTCAGATGGAAGCGGGCGACGCGCGCCTGGTCGGCGTGATGGTGGAAAGCCACCTGCTGGGCGGACGCCAGGACATGGTGCCGGGCAAGCCGCTGGTCTATGGCCAAAGCATCACCGACGGCTGCATCGATTGGGACGCGTCGGTGGCCGTGCTGGAACGCCTGGCGCACGCGGTGCGCGAGCGCCGCCGGGTCGCGCTGACCTCCGGCAAGTAATGCCGTGCGAGCGCCGTGTGCCGCCTGCCTGGGGCGGTGTGCGGCGCAGCATGCGCAGCGGCGTAGAATATTCTGATTACCGAACCCGAGAACACGCTGATCATGAACGCTCCCTTGCACGCTGAAACGTTGCGCCGCCCGGTGCCGGCCGCCTGTCTGGATGCCTTGCGCGCGCGCTTTGGCGACCGCCTGTCCGAGTCCTCCGCCGTGCGTGAACACCACGGCCGCGACGAGTCGCCGTATCCGCCGATGCTGCCGGACGCCGTCGTCTTCGCGCACACCACCGAGGAAGTGGCCGAGGTCGCCAAGCTGTGCAACGAGCATCGTGTTCCGCTGATTCCCTATGGCGCAGGTTCTTCGCTGGAAGGCCATGTGCTGGCGATCCAGGGCGGCATCAGCCTGGACCTGTCGCAGATGAACAAGGTGTTGGCGATCAACGCCGAAGACCTGACCGCTACCGTGCAGGCGGGTGTGCTGCGCAAGCAGTTGAACGAAGAGATCCGCAACACCGGCCTGTTCTTCCCGATCGACCCGGGCGCCGACGCCAGCCTGGGCGGCATGGCCGCCACGCGTGCCTCGGGCACCAATGCCGTGCGCTATGGCACGATGCGCGAAAACGTCATGTCGTTGACGGTGGTGACCGCCGACGGCCGCATCGTCCGCACGGCGGGGCGTGCGCGCAAATCATCAGCCGGCTATGACCTCACGCGCATTTTCATCGGCAGCGAAGGCACGCTGGGCATCATTACCGAAGTGACGGTGCGCCTGTATCCGCAACCCGAAGCCGTATCGGCCGCGGTCTGCAATTTCCCCACGCTGGACGATGCCGTCCAGAGCGTGATCGAGATCATCCAGATGGGCGTGCCGGTCGCGCGCGTCGAATTCATGGACGCGGCCAGCGTGCGCTCGGTCAACCAGTACAGCAAGCTCACCTTGCGTGAAACGCCGCTGCTGGTGTTCGAGTTCCATGGCAGCCCGGCAGGCGTGCAGGAGCAGGCCGAAACGGTGCAGGCGATCACCGCCGAACACGGCGGCATGGACTTCGAATGGGCCGAACGCCCTGAAGACCGCAGCCGCCTCTGGACCGCCCGCCACAATGCCTACTTCGCCGGCCTGCAATTGCGGCCCGGCTGCCGCGCCAGCACCACGGACGTTTGCGTGCCGATCTCGCGGCTGGCCGACTGCGTGCGCGACACTGTCGAGGAACTGGACCGCGCAAGCTTCCCGTACACCATCGTCGGCCACGTCGGCGACGGCAACTTCCACGTGCTGATGCTGCTGGATGCCGAGAATCCGAAGGAATGGGAAGAGTCCGAAACGATCAACCACAACCTGGTGCGCCGCGCGATCGCCGCGGACGGCACCTGCACCGGCGAACATGGCGTGGGCCTGCACAAGATGCAGTTCATGGCGGAAGAGCACGGCGAAGACGCGCTGGACCTGATGCGCAGCCTGAAGCATGCGTTTGATCCGCACAACATCCTGAACCCGGGCAAGATCGTGTCCTGGTAAACGCCGCGCGTCGACCGCGCAGCCCGCAAGACCCGAAGCCGACGGCACCGCCCGTCGGCTTTTTTTGTTTGGGCCCGGGGGGAGGGGGCGGTGAATTTCCAGTGACACCTTTCATCAAATCCTTTACTCTATTTTTTCGTAGACAAATGTCCACATTGTGGATATTCCAATAAAGGTCTGCGGAAAAATCAAAGCGGGCGACGCCTCGACAGAAGGCGCGCCCCGAAACCAAGGAGACAAGGATGTTGATGAGACAAGGCTTGATGGCGGCCGCCCTGAGCGTGGCTGGCCTGGCGGCGGCGCTGCCGGCGCATGCGCAGGCGGACGCGTATCCGAACCAACCGGTCACGCTGGTGGTGCCGTTCCAGCCGGGCGGCGGCACGGATGCCGTGGCCCGCACCTTTGCCAAGGTGTCGGCGCAGTATTTCCCCAAGGGCATGGTGGTGCTGAACAAGTCCGGCGCGGGCGGCGCGGTGGGCTGGAAGTACGTGCTGAACAGCAAGAACGACGGCCACACGCTGACCGTCGTGACGGCGGAGTTCGTGATCCTGCCGCTGCTGGGCCTGTTTGACCACACCTACAAGGACTACACGCCGCTGGTGCAACTGAACGCCGACCCTGCCGCGATCGTGGTGCCGGTCAATTCGCCCTACAAGACGCTTGAGGAATTCATGGATGCAGCCAAGAAGGCGCCGGCCACGATGAACGTCGGCACCTCGGGCACCGGGTCCATCTATGACGTGGCGCTGAGCGCCTTCGAGGTCAAGTCCGACACCCGCTTCACGCACATTCCGTTTCCGGGTTCCGGCCCGGCCTTGCTGAACCTGCTGGGGGGTCAGCTGGACGCGGTGGCGACGAGCCCTGCCGAGGCGTCCGAATACGTGCGCGCCGGCAAGCTGCGCCTGCTGGTGCTGATGAGTGACAAGCGCGTGCCGGAATTCCCCGACGTGCCGACGGCCAAGGAGAAGGGCCTGGACGTGGCGTACGGCACCTGGCGCGGCATCGCCGGGCCGAAAGGCATGCCGCCCGCCACCGTGGCCAAGCTGAAGGAAGTCTTCGAAAAAGTCGCGCAGGACCCACAGCTGATCGCGGCGATCAAGGCCCAGAACCTGGGTTACGTCTATGCCGACGGCGAGGCTTTCGAAAAGAAGATGGCGGCCGAGACCGCCGATTACGCGCAAGTCCTGAAGACCCTGAGCATCAAATAAGCCATGAGCCAAACGACTGCTGTGCCCACTCCCTACCGTTATCCCAATCCCAAGGAAGCGCTGCCCGACATCGTGGTGCCGCAGGTGATTCCCGACGACGAGCGCGTCTGGGTGCCCCAGGCCGAAAACGTCTGGTTCCGGCCGCTCTGTCTGAACGTGTCGCAGGGCTACTGGATGAACCTGCTGCGCGTGCGCAAGTCGGGCGTGCTGAGCTGCCACCGCCATCCGCAGGCGGTGCATGGCTATGTCATCAAGGGGTCGTGGCGTTATCTGGAGCACGACTGGATCGCCCGCGAAGGCAGCTACGTTTTCGAGCCCCCGGGCGAAACGCACACCTTGTACGTCCCGGAAGACGTGGAGGAAATGATCACGATGTTCCAGGTCAACGGCGTCATGTACTACTGCGACAGCGAGGGCCGGCACACGGGCTACGAAGACGTGTTCACCAAGCTGGACATGTGTCGCAAGCACTACGAAAGCGTGGGGCTGGGGGCGGACTATGTCGATCAGTTCGTCCGCTGAGGAACACGCCATGAGCTTTCAGGCAGGGCTGTTCAAGGAAAAGACCGCGGTGGTCACGGGCGGTACTCAAGGGCTGGGCCGGGGCGTAGCCGAAGCGCTGGCGCGGCTGGGCGCGCGCGTGATCGCGGTGGGGCTGCCATCGGCCGAAGCGCCGCCGGCCGGCGTGGAGGTGGCGACGCTGGACGTCACGCAAGCGGAAGACGTTGCGGCGTTTGCCGCCACGCTGGAACGCGTGGACATCCTCATCAACTGCGCCGGCGTGATCTTCCGGCACGAGGAGTTCAAGCTGCCCGTGTTCGAGCGCGTGCTGGACATCAACCTTACTGGCACCATGCGCGTGTGCGAAGCGTTGCGGCCGCAGCTGGCGCGCGCCAAGGGATGCATCGTCAACACGGCGTCGATGCTGAGTTTCTTTGGCGGCGGCCTGGTGCCGGCTTATAGCGCGAGCAAGGGCGGAGTGGCGCAACTGACGAAGTCGCTTGCCATCGCTTATGCCGAGGCGGACATCCGGGTCAATGCGGTGGCGCCGGGGTGGATCGCCACGCCGCTGACGGAGGCCTTGCAGAAGGATCCCGCGCGCGCCTCGCGCATCCTGGAACGCACGCCGCTCAAGCGCTGGGGCACGCCGGACGATGTGGCGCAGGCGGTCATGTTCCTGTGTTCGCCGGCGTCGGCGTTCATGACGGGCGTGGTGATGCCGGTGGATGGCGGCTACATGGTAACCTGACCCGCGCTCCGGCCCGCCGGCGCGCTTTGTCACGGAAACCGTCAATGAGAGTCCCCCGCGTGAAGCCTCCCCGCGCCGCCACCACAGAGGCCGCGTCGACTGCATCGGTTGCGGCGCCGGCCGTCGCCGGCACCGCCTCTTTCTCCAAGTTCATGCGCGTGCTCGACGCCATCGCGTTGGGGGGTGATACGGCGTGGACGGTCAACGAGCTAAGTGCCCGGCTGGGCTATCCGCGCCCGACGATCTACCGCATCGTCGAGGCGCTGATCGCCGAACAATTGATCGTGCCCAAACGCAATGGCCAGTCCTTCGGCCTGGGCCCTCGGCTTGTCAGCCTGGCCAGCCGCGCGCTGGAAAGCTCCGACATCCGGCAGTTGTGCAAGGACCACCTGTTCGACCTAAAAGAGGTCACGCAGGAAACTGTGCATCTTGCGGTGCCGGACCGGTCCGAAATGACCTACATCGACAAGCTGGAAAGCCCGAAGGCGGTGCGCATGAACTCGCGCCTGGGCAGCCGCGTCACGATGTACTCCAGTTCGGTGGGCAAGGCCTATCTGGCGCAGTTGCTTCCGGCGGCGCGCGACGCCCTCATCCAGACACTGGATTTCAAAGCGTTCACCGAGGCCACGCTGCGCACGCCGCAGGCGTTGCGCAAAGAACTGGAGCAGATCCGCCGGCAGGGCTACGCGGAAGACCGTGAAGAGAACGAGAAGGACATCTTCTGCTTCGGTTGCGCGATCACCGACAAGCAGGGCATGCCGGTCGCGTGCGTGAGTTTGAGCATTCCCGCGTTCCGTATGAGCGCCAATCGCGAGGTCAGCTATATCAAGCCGCTGGTCGACACGTGCGCGGCAATTTCCAGAAAGCTGGCGATGGTGGATTTTTCAGGCTGATCGGCTGCGGCTTTTCCACGACAAACACCGTCTGGAATTACCGCTGGTTACGTGTGCGCCGCAGGGTAGACGACTGGATGCGGGTAAATCCCGGCCTGTTTTAAGGGACTGGTCGCGCTATTGTTGCGCTCATGAATTCACTGGTCGAAACCGGCCTGGCACAAGTGCAGGCGCCTTATTCGTTGCAGCAGCTGATCGAGGCGTTGTCGGCCGCGTTGCCCGCGCACTGCGTATTGTTCCGCGAAGAGGACACGCGCCCCTACGAGTGCGACGGCCTGTCGCTGTATCGCGCGCTGCCTGCCGTCGTGGCGTTGCCGGAAACCGAAGAACAAGTCCAAGCCGTCATGCGCATCTGCAAGCGGCTGAACGCGCCGATCGTCGCGCGCGGCGCGGGCACCGGCCTGTCCGGCGGCGCCATGCCGCACAGCCAGGGCGTGCTGCTGGGCCTGTCGAAGTTCAACCGCATCAAGCATATCGATCTGGCCAGCGCCACGGCGATCGTGCAGCCTGGCGTGCGCAATCTGGCGATTTCGGAAGCGGCCTCGCCTTACGGGCTGTACTACGCGCCCGATCCCTCCAGCCAGATTGCCTGTTCCATCGGCGGCAATGTGGCCGAGAATTCCGGCGGCGTGCATTGCCTGAAATACGGTTTGACCGTGCACAACGTGCTGCGCGTGCGTGTGGTCACGATCGACGGCGACGTGGTCGAGCTGGGTTCCGAAGCGCCGGACGCGCCGGGCCTGGACCTGCTGTCCGTCTTCATAGGATCTGAAGGCATGTTGGGCGTGGTGACCGAGGTCACGGTCAAGCTGATTCCCAAACCGGCTTGCGCGCAGGTCGTGATGGCCAGTTTTTCCAGCGTCGAGGCAGCCGGCAACGCGGTCACGCAGGTGATCGCGGCGGGCATGATTCCCGCAGGGCTTGAAATGATGGACCGACGCGCCACGCATATGGTCGAACCGTTCGTGCGCGCCGGCTACGACATGGACGCACAGGCGATCCTGCTGTGCGAGTCCGATGGCACGCCCGAAGAGGTGGCGCACGAGATCGACCGGATGGAAGCGGTGTTCCGCGCCGCCGGCGCCACGCGCTGCCAGGTATCGACCTCTGAGGCCGAACGGCTGAAATTCTGGGCTGGCCGCAAGAACGCATTTCCGGCTGCGGGCCGTGTGTCGCCGGATTACTACTGCATGGACGGCACGATTCCGCGCCGCCATCTGGCGCGCGTGCTGGGCGCCATCGAACAGATGGAAGACGAATTCGGCTTGCGTTGCGCCAACGTGTTCCACGCGGGCGACGGCAATCTGCATCCGCTGATCCTGTTCGATTCGAACAAGCCGGACGAGGTGGAACGGGCCGAGAAATTCGGCGCGGCCATTCTTGAGCTGTGCGTGCAGGTAGGAGGGACCGTGACCGGAGAGCACGGTGTGGGTATGGAGAAAATAAATCAAATGTGCGTGCAATTCTCTCGGGAAGAACTCGACGCGTTCCTGGCGGTCAAGCGGGCATTCGACCCGCCGTGCCTGCTGAATCCTGAAAAGGTCATTCCCACGCTGGCTCGCTGTGCCGAATACGGCAAGATGCATGTCCATGCGGGCGAGCTGCGCTTCCCCGATCTCGCCCGCTTCTAGGACGTATCCCCCATGGATTTTGTCCTGTCGGAATTGTGCGACCAGGTCATGACGGCCCGTGCCGGCCATAAACCGCTGTTTGTGATGGGCGGAGGCAGCAAGGCGTTCTACGGCAATTACCGTCCGGTAAGGCCGCAAGACGGCCACTGCCTGCTGGACATGACGCCGTATCGCGGCATCGTCAGCTACCACCCGTCCGAACTGGTGGTGACGGTGCGCGCGGGTACGCCGCTGGCCGAACTGGAAGCGGCGTTGGCTGAAAACGGCCAGATGCTGGCGTTCGAACCGCCGCATTTCGGGGCTGTCGCCACGGTGGGCGGCTGCGTGGCGGCGGGGCTGTCCGGCCCGCGCCGCATGAGCGCGGGCGCCTTGCGCGACTTCGTGCTGGGGACGCGGCTGCTGGATTCGGAAGGACGCATCCTGTCGTTTGGTGGAGAGGTCATGAAGAACGTGGCGGGGTATGACGTTTCGCGACTGCTGGCCGGTTCGCACGGCATCTTTGGCGCGCTGCTGGACGTCTCGCTCAAGGTCGTGCCGCGCCCGATGGAAGAGGTGACGCTCGTCATGCCCGCCACCCAGGCCCAGGCGCTGGCCAGCTTCGCGCTGTGGCGCGGCAAGCCCTTGCCGATCTCGGCCACCAGTTGGACGGGGGGCGATGAGCATGCCGAGGGGGTGATGCACGTGCGCCTGTCGGGCGCGCCGCCGGCCATCGCCAGCGCGCGCCAGGTCATCGGCGGCGACCCCCTGGATCCCGATGCGGCGCAGGCCTGGTGGCTGGCGCTGCGCGAGCAGACTCACGCCTTCTTCGCGCCGGGTCAGCCCCTGTGGCGCATGGCCTTGCCGCCCACGGCCGCCGCGCTGGCGATGGGCCCGACCCTGATCGAATGGGGCGGCGGGCAGCGCTGGCTATCCGGCCCGCGTGATGCCGCGGAACTGCGCGACACCGCGGCGCGGCTGGGCGGGCACGCCACCCTGTTCCGCGCGGGCCACAGCAAGCCGCCGGCCGACGGTGTGTTCCATCCGCTGGCGCCCGGCATCGCGTCAATCACGCGCCGCCTCAAGCAAGAGCTTGACCCGGCCGGCCTGTTCAACCCCGGCCGCCTGGTCCTGGAGCTATAGCGCATCATGCAAACCAACCTGGCATCCTGGGCACGCGATACCGACCTGGGCAAAGAGGCCGACGCCATCCTGCGGCGTTGCGTGCATTGCGGTTTTTGCACGGCCACCTGTCCGACGTATCAGGTATTGGGCGACGAGCTGGACAGTCCGCGAGGCCGCATCTACCTGATCAAGCAGGTGCTGGAGGGCGCCGAGCCCACGCAGTCCACGCAACAGCACCTGGACCGCTGCCTGACCTGCCGCAATTGCGAAACCACATGTCCGTCCGGCGTTGAATACGGCCATCTGATCGATATCGGGCGCAAGATCGTGGACGAGCGCGTTCCGCGTTCCTGGGCCGAAAAGGCCAAGCGCAATTTCCTGCGTCGCGCCATGCTGTCGCCGATGTTCGCGCCGGCGATGCGGTTGGGGCAGGCCGTGCGCGGCTTCTTGCCTGAAGCGCTCAAGCGCAAGGTGCCGGAACGCCGCGACGCAGGCCCGTTGCCCGCCGTGGCCGGGCATGCGCGGCAAGTGCTGATGCTGGCCGGTTGCGTGCAGCCGGCCATGATGCCCACGATCGACGCGGCCACGATCCGCGTGCTGGATGCTGTGGGCATCGGTGCACGCATCGCGCCGGGCGCCGGGTGCTGCGGCGCAGTCAGCTTCCACCTGGACGCGCAGGACGCGGCGCTGGCGCAGATGCGTGCCAATGTCGACGCCTGGTGGCCGCTGGTTCAGGATGGGGGCGTCGAAGCCATCGTCATGAACGCGTCGGGCTGCGGCGCGATGGTGAAGGAATACGCGCACCACCTCAAACACGATCCCGCGTACGCCCAGAAGGCCGCGGATATCGTCGCGCTGGTGAAGGACGTGGCCGAGATCGTGGCGCCGCATGCCGAGCAGCTGCGCGCACGGTTGCCGGCCGGCACGCGGGCCGCATTCCATCCGCCCTGCACCTTGCAGCACTGGCAGGGGCTGCGGCCGCTGTCGGAGCAACTGCTGACAGACCTGGGGTTTGAACTGCTGCCGTTCGCCGACAAGCACTTGTGTTGCGGTTCGGCGGGGGCCTATTCGGTGCTGAACCCGGAGATCGCGCTGGAACTGCGCGACCGCAAGCTGGGCGCCATCGCGGCAGGCGGGCCGGACGTGATCCTGTCGGCCAACATCGGCTGCATCGGGCATCTGCAAAGCGGCACCGACACGCCCGTGCGGCATTGGGTGGAAGTCGTGGACGAACAGTTGCAGAAGGCGCTTACGGCATAAGGGCAGGAGGCCCCCACGAACGCCCCGTTCGGGGCATTCGTGGGCAGGCGGCGGTTACTCCACCGCTTTCACCATGTCTTCCAGCACTTTCTTCGCGTCGCCGAACACCATCATCGTGCGATCCATGTAGAACAGCTCGTTGTCCAGGCCCGCATAGCCCGAGGCCATCGAGCGCTTGTTCACGATCACCGTGCGCGCCTTATAGGCTTCCAGGATGGGCATGCCGGCGATCGGGGACTTCGGATCGTTCTTGGCGGCCGGGTTGACCACGTCGTTGGCGCCCAGCACCAGCACCACGTCGGTCTGCGCGAACTCGCTGTTGATGTCTTCCATTTCGAAGACCTGGTCGTAGGGCACTTCGGCCTCGGCCAGCAGCACGTTCATGTGGCCGGGCATGCGTCCGGCGACCGGGTGGATGGCGTACTTGACCGTCACGCCGCGTTCGGTGAGCTTGGTTGCCAGTTCCTTCAGCGCGTGCTGCGCGCGCGCCACCGCCAGGCCGTAGCCCGGCACGATGGTCACGCTTTCGGCGTTGGTCATCAGGAAGGCGGCGTCGTCCGCGCTGCCCGACTTGACGCTGCGCTGCTGGCCCGCGCCGGCATCCGCGCCGCCGCCCGCCTGGCCGCCGAAGCCGCCCAGGATCACGTTGAAGAACGACCGGTTCATCGCCTTGCACATGATGTAGGACAGGATTGCGCCAGACGACCCCACCAGCGAGCCGGCGATGATCAGCATCGGGTTGTTCAGCGAAAAGCCGATGCCGGCCGCCGCCCAGCCCGAGTAGCTGTTCAGCATGGACACCACCACCGGCATGTCCGCACCGCCGATCGGAATGATGATCAGCACGCCCAGCACGAAGGCCACCAGCGTCATGATGACGAAGGGCGTCCAGTCCTGCGTCAGCATGAACCACACGCCGCAGCCCAGCATCACGAGCGCCAGCGCCAGGTTCAGCATGTGCTGGCCGGGGAACACCACGGGCGCGCCCTGGAACAGCCGGAACTTGTACTTGCCCGACAGCTTGCCGAAGGCGATGACCGAACCCGAGAACGTGATGGCGCCCACGAACGTGCCGATGAACAGCTCGAAGCGGTTGCCGGTGGGGATCATCGACCCTGCCGCGACGATGCCGAAGGCATGCGGTTCGGCCACGACCGCGACGGCAATGGCGACGGCCGCCAGGCCGATCATGCTGTGCATGAAGGCAACCAGTTCGGGCATCTTCGTCATTTCGACGCGGCGGGCCATCAGCGTGCCGACGGTGCCGCCGACCAGCAGGCCCAGCAGGACCCAGCCCAGGCCGACCGTGGCGGTGCCTTCGCGGGCCAGGCCGACGATGAGCGCCGCGGTCGTCAGCACGGCGATTGCCATGCCGGCCATGCCGAAGGCGTTGCCCAGCCGCGAGGTGGTGGGATGCGACAGACCCTTGAGCGCCTGGATGAAGCAGACCGAGGCGATCAGGTACAGCAGGGTGACGAGGTTAAGCGAGATCATTTCGCTTCCTCCTTGCCCGGCTTGCGATCCTTTTTCTTGAACATCTCCAGCATGCGCCGGGTCACCAGGAAGCCGCCGAAGACGTTCACCGCGGCCAGCGCCACGGCGAACACGCCCATGCCGCGGGCCAGTCCGCCTTCGGTCAACGCGGCCGCCAGCATGGCGCCCACGATGATGATGGCCGAGATGGCGTTGGTGACCGCCATCAGCGGCGTGTGCAGGGCGGGGGTGACGTTCCACACGACGTGGTAGCCGACATAGATGGCCAGCACGAAGATGATGAGGTTCATCAGGGTGGGGTTGATCGCTTCCATGTTCAGGTCCTCCGCGTCACATTGCCGCCTTCGCACACCAGGCAGGCCGCCACGATTTCATCGTCGCGCTGGATTGCCAGCGCGCCGTCCGCATTGATGATGAGCTTCAGGAAGTCCAGGATGTTGCGCGCGTACAGCGCGGACGCATCGGTGGCCACCAGACCGGGCAGGTTGGTCAGCCCGATGATCGTCACGCCGTGCTTCTCCACGACCTGGCCTTTCTCGGACAAGGGGCAGTTGCCGCCGCGTTCGACGGCCAGGTCGACCAGCACCGAGCCGGGCTTCATGGCCGCGACGGTTTCCGCGGACACCAGCGTTGGCGCGGGACGGCCCGGGATCAGGGCCGTGGTGATGACGAGGTCCGCCTGCTTGCAGCGTTCGGACACCAGCGCCGCCTGCCGCGCCATCCAGCTGGGCGGCATGGCGCGCGCGTAGCCGCCTGTGCCTTGGGCGATCTCGCGTTCCTCTTCGGTCTCGAAAGGCACGTCGATGAACTTGGCGCCCAGCGATTCCACCTGCTCGCGCGCGGCGGGTCGCACGTCGGACGCTTCGACCACCGCGCCCAGGCGCTTGGCCGTGGCGATGGCCTGCAGACCGGCTACGCCGGTGCCCAGGACCACCGCGCGCGCGGCTTTCAGGGTGCCCGCGGCGGTCATCATCATCGGGATCAGCCGGCCGTAATGGTGCGCCGCCAGCAGCACGGCCTTGTAGCCGGCCAGGTTGGCTTGCGAGGACAGCACGTCCAGGCTTTGGGCGCGCGTGATGCGGGGGGCGGCCTCGAGCGCGAATCCGACCAGTCCTGCACCGGCCATCTGCTCCAGGCCTTCGGCATCGAACGGATCGAGCATGCCGATCACGACCGTGCCGGGCTTCATGTGCGGTAATTCCGCGGCGGAGGGCGCACGAACCTTCATGACCAGTTCGGCGCCCAGGGCATCCTGGGCGGAACCGAGCGTGGCGCCCGCGGCCTCGTAGGCGTCGTCCAGATAGCGGGCCGCAGTGCCTGCGCCACGCTCTACGACAACGGTGTGTTTGCCGCCTACGTACTTCTTGACGGTTTCCGGTGTTGCTGCGACACGGGTTTCCCCGTCTCGGGTTTCTTTTGGTATCCCGATGTGCATCGACGCCTCTCCTAGAAGGTTCGCCGTAGTTATACACGGGAATGGCACCGGCACGCTGCCCTGGCTTCGCCTGCATGCTGCGCATCCGGATCGCGCCCATTCGACGTAGGATGGGTGGAGCGCGAGAGTCCTTGCGCAAGAATGCCGGTTTCCAGCGCGCGCAACCCATTAAGCGGACGCTGCGTTGTGGCTGAAACCGCTAAAAATTCACCGTTGCTTGATGGGTTGCGCGCGCTCGATAATTGAGTTCTTGCTTAAGGATTTTCGCGCTTCACCCATCCTACGGCCCGAATTGAATCGAAAAAAAAAGCCCCATGGCGAACCATGGGGCTTCGGGTCTTTCAACCCACTTGCTCCGGCCAGTCTTACCACGCCGCTGGCCGGCTACTTGCGTGCAGGCGTCCGGCGTCAGGCCGTCTGCGCGCGAGTCCAGTTGATCAGCGCGGCGGTCAGGTCGCGCAGATCGGCCTTCAAGCGGCCGTAGTTTTCGGTCGGACGCAGCGTGACCTCATCCATATACAGCTTGCGGTTGATTTCGATCTGCAGGCTGTGGCGGCCTTCTTCGGGGCGGCCGAAGGCGCGCACCAGTTCCACGCCCTTGTAGGGATCGTTCACCGTGACGTTGTAGCCGCGCTCGCGCAGCCACGCCGCGATGAATTCGCGGAAGGCCGGGTCGCTGGTGCTGCCGTCGCGGTCGCCCAGCACGAAGTCGGGGTGGACCAGGCCGGGACGGTCGGTGGCGAAGGCGCCGGCGACGCTGGGCATGGAGTGGCAGTTGATGTGCCAGACCTTGCCGAACTTCTGGTGGGCGGCGTCCAGCACCTTGCCCAGCGCGGCGTGGTAGGGCTTCCAGCAGGCGTCGATGCGGTGGCGGACTTCTTCGACCGTCAGCTTGCGGTTGTAGAGCGGGGTGCCGTCGTCCAGCATGCGCCAGATCAGGCCCTTGCCCAGCTTGACCTTGGGCGAGGCGTTGATGGCGTCGGGCCAAGCCGCGTCCAGCAGCAGTTCATCGATCTCGTCGG
Source organism: Achromobacter marplatensis (assembly GCF_002209535.1). Classification (GTDB taxonomy): domain Bacteria; phylum Pseudomonadota; class Gammaproteobacteria; order Burkholderiales; family Burkholderiaceae_B; genus Achromobacter; species Achromobacter marplatensis. The sequence continues at coordinate 56,085 of NZ_NJIG01000014.1, forward strand.
GCGCGCGGTTGGCGTCGATGTAGGCGCGCGGAAAACCGGCGGCGATCATCGGCACGCCCATTTCCATGGCGTCGCCCCACAGGTCGTCAACCCAGGTGTCCTCGGCAGTGCGCAGTGCGCCAAAGTCCACCGCGGCCGCGAAATCGGGAGGGTAGGCGGTGCCACTGTGCGGGGAGTCCAGCACAAGCGGGGCCGAGGTTTCCGAATCCGGATATTGCTGCGGAAGGTCGAGCCGGTAAGACAGGGGTTGGGTAATTCGCATATTGGGGTCTTGCGTTCGTGAATCGGAGGCGCCCGCCCGCGCAAGCCTGCGCGGGCGGGGCCGAAGACCGCTTAGTCGATCTTCACGTTGGCTTCTTTGGCGATGCGCTTGTTCTTGGCGATTTCCGCCGCGATCTGCTTGCCAAAGTCGGCCGAGCTGTTGGCGGCCGGTTCGGCGCCCAGTGCTTCCAGGCGCGTCTTGACGTCAGCTTCGGCGCTAACCTTCTGCACCGCTGCGTTCAGCTTGGCCAGGATGGGTTCCGGCAGCTTGGCCGGGGCGACCAGGCCGAACCAGGACGCGTCGTTCACGGCCGGCAGGCCGACTTCGGCGAACGTGGGCACGTCGGGCAGGCTGGCGACCCGCTTGGGCGCGGCAACCGCCATGGCGATCAGGCGGCCGGATTGCACGTGCGGCAGGGTCGAGGGCAGGTTGTCATACATGACGTCGACCTGGCCGGCCAGCGCGTCGTTCAGCGCCGGGCCCACGCCACGGTAAGGCACGTGCATCAGGTCGGTGCCCGAGGCCATCTTGAACAGTTCGCCCATCATGTGCGAGACCGAACCGTTGCCGGCGGACGCGTACGTCAGCTTGCCCGGCTGGCTCTTGGCCAGCTTGATGAAGTCGGCCATGTTCTTGGCCTGGACCTTCGGGTTGATCGTCATGATGTTCGGCACGGCGGCCAGGTTCGAGATGGGGGTGAAGTCCTTCTCGCCATCGAACGGCAGGTTCGGGTAGATGGCCGGGTTGATGCCGTGCGTGCTGACGGTGGCGATGCCCAGGACATAGCCGTCCGGCGCGCTGCTGGCGACGAAGGCGCTGCCGATCGAGCCGCCGGCGCCGCCGCGGTTTTCCACCACGACGGTCTGGCCCAGTTCCTTGCCCAGCTTGTCCGCGAACAGGCGGCCGACGATGTCGGTGGTGCCGCCGGGCGGGAAGGGGACGATCAGGCGGATGGGCTTGCTCGGATACGCGTCTTCCGCGTGTGCGATACCCGAGGTCAGCGGCATGGCCAGGGTCGCGGCGGCGACACACAGGCCCAGTACTACGTTACGGCGTTGCATGAATTCCCCTAATAAATGGAAAGCGGATGCGCAAAGGCAGACGCAAACGCAACGATTCTTTCCTGGCGAGGCGGTTTGCGCAAACGAAAGTTTCTCCGTAAGCTATGACTTTTTTTCATGCCTCTCTTGGGCCAGCATCGTTGGGACGTTACTTTTGTGTAACTTTCTTGTTGCTTTTCAATGGGCCGGAGGCAGCGGGGATCATCCCCCGATCAAGCCCCGCTGGGGCAGGAGCCCCACGCTTAGTGGGGGCTACACATGCGACGTTTCTGTCCCTCATTAACGGATCTTCAGGCATTCGAGGTCGCGGCGCGCCACAGCAGCTTCACGCGCGCGGCGCAGGAATTGTGCGTGACGCAGGGCGCCGTCAGTAAACAGGTGAAACATCTGGAAGAGTTCGTCGGCGTCGAACTATTCCTGCGGATCAGGCAAGGCCTGGTCCTGACCGAGGCCGGCCGCAGTTATCTGACCAAGATCCAGGCGGGCCTGGGCCAGATCGAGGCCGCCACCGTGGAGCTGATCGCGCACCAGGGGCAGGGCGGCACGCTCAACCTGACCTGTATGCCGACCTTCGGCGCGCGCTGGCTGATCCCGCGCCTGACGGCGTTCATGCGCCTGCGCCCGGACATCCACGTGGAGTTCCTGCCGCACCGCCAGGGCTACGACTTTTCAACGCCCGAACTGGATGCCGCCGTGCGCTTCGGCGAAGGCTTGTGGCCCGGCAGCGGCTCGGACTACATCGTCGGCCGCGAAATCGTGCCCGTCTGCAGCCCGCGCCTGATCCCGGGTGGCTGTCCGTCGCCCGAGGCCTTGCTGGCATATCCGCTGCTGCACCACACGTCGGCGCTGGAGGGTTGGCGCGACTGGTTCGAGCAGGCCGGCTGCGACACGCGGCGCAGCCTGGAAGGGGCGCGTTTCGATCAATACGCGCTGCTGTCCCAGGCGGCGGCCGCCGGCTTCGGCGTGGCGCTGATCCCGCGTTGCCTGATCGAAGATGAATTGCGCGACGGCAAGCTGGCCGTCGCCATCCAACTGCCCATCCGCGCGCGCATGGGCTATTACCTGTGCTATCCCGAGCAAAAGGCCAACCTGCCCACCTTGCAGGCTTTCCGGGCCTGGCTGATGGAAGTGTCGCGGGCGGCGGAGCCGCAGCCGCGGGAAGACGCGCTGTCCGAACTAAAATGATCGCATCATGAGTCAAATATCTAGCAAGAAAGGCCGCGTTGTCGTCGGCATGTCGGGCGGGGTCGATTCGTCAGTCACGGCCTGGCTGTTGAAGCAGCAAGGCTATGACGTCGTCGGCCTGTTCATGAAGAACTGGGAAGACGACGACGATTCCGAATACTGTTCGACCCGCCAGGATCTGCTGGACGCGGCCAGCGTGGCTGATCTGGTCGGCGTCGACTTCGAGTTCGTCAACTTCGCCGCCGAATACAAGGACCGCGTGTTCGCGGAGTTCCTGCGCGAGTATTCCGCCGGCCGCACGCCCAACCCCGACGTCCTGTGCAATGCCGAGATCAAGTTCAAGGCCTTCCTGGACCACGCAATGGCGCTCGGCGCCGAACATATCGCCACCGGCCACTACGCGCGGGTGCGCGAGGTGCCGGCCGAGGGCGGCGGCACGCAGTTCCAGTTGCTCAAGGCGCTGGATGCGTCCAAGGACCAGAGCTACTTCCTGCACCGGCTGAACCAGGCGCAACTGTCGCGCACCCTGTTCCCGCTGGGCGAGATCCACAAGACCGAGGTGCGGCGTATCGCGCACGAGATCGGCCTGCACAACGCCGCCAAGAAGGATTCCACGGGGATCTGCTTCATCGGCGAACGGCCGTTCCGCGAATTCCTGAACCGCTACCTGCCGACCGAACCGGGGCCTATCCTGACGCCCGAAGGGCAGAAGGTCGGGCGCCACGAAGGCTTGTCCTTCTACACGCTGGGCCAGCGCAAGGGCCTGGGCGTGGGTGGCGTGAAGGGACGCCAGCGCGAAGACGGCACGGCCGAAGCCTGGTACGTGGCGCGCAAGGACCTCGAACGCAACATCCTGTACGTGGTGCAGGGGCACGACCATCCCTGGCTGCTGTCTGGCCAGTTGCAGGCGCAGGACGCCAGCTGGGTGGCGGGGCATCCGCCGGCCATCGCCGGTTACGGCGCCAAGACGCGCTATCGCCAGGCCGATGCGGCCTGCCGTTTGGACCAGGCCGAAGGCGCCACCTTCGCGCTGGATTTCGCCGAGCCGCAATGGGCTGTCACGCCCGGCCAGTCGGCCGTGCTTTACGATGGCGAGGTTTGCCTGGGCGGCGGGATCATCCTGTAATGCACGCGGGTCCGTCCTGATCGGACCCTGACAAGGCCCCGCAGGCGCGATGCCGGCGGGGCCTTCGCTCATGACAAGCAAGAAACCGAACAATAAAAGAGGAGACGGTTGTGGATGTGACGATGTTGATTTGCCTGCTGGTGCTGGGGGCGGTGGTGGGTTTTGCGGCGGGTCTGCTGGGCATTGGCGGCGGGATGGTGCTGGTGCCTTTCCTGACGATGCTGTTCGCGTGGCAAGGCATGCCGCCTGAACTGGTCGTGCACGCGGCGATCGCGACGTCCATGACGTCCATCCTCTTCACCTCCGTGTCCAGCGTCAGGGCGCATCAACAGAAGGGCACGATCAAGTGGCCGATCGTGTGGGCGATGGCGCCAGGCATCATCGTGGGCGGGCTGCTGTCGGGCGGGGCGGTCTTCGCCGCGCTCAGCACGCTGTGGCTGTCGCTGTTCTTCTCGCTGTTCGTGGGCTATTCCGGCTGGAGCATGCTGCGCAACAAGAAGCCCAAGCCGGCGCGACAGATGCCTGGCGTGGTCGGCACCAGCGCGGCGGGCGCCGGTATCGGCTTCCTGTCGGGGCTGGTCGGCGCGGGCGGCGGGTTCCTGTCCGTGCCTTTCATGGTCTGGTGCAACGTGGCCTTGCACAACGCCGTGTCCACGTCAGCCGCGCTGGGCTTTCCCATCGCGCTGGCCAACAGCGTGGGTTATGTGGTGTCGGGCCTGAACGAAGGGACTTCGCGTCCGGGCATGCTGGGCTACATCTATTGGCCGGCGCTGGTGGCGCTGGTGTGCACCAGCGTGCTGACGGCGCCGCTGGGTGCGCGCATGGCGCACCGCCTGCCGGTGCAGACCTTGAAGCGGGTATTCGCCTGCCTGCTGTTCGCGCTGGCCGCCTACATGCTGTTCAAGGCCTGGCAGACCTTCGCGGCGCAATAGGACGGAATTTCGGGGCGCAGAAATGCAAACCGGCCGCATTGCGCGGCCGGTATTCAGGTGCCCTGCGGGGCTGCCTGCGTGGAGCGGCCCGTGCGGAACGGGCTGTCCGGGACCGCCCTCAGGCGGTCTTGGGGATGGTGTCGATGAACGATTGCCGCTGCGACAGCTTGTCGTACAGGCGGGCAAGGTTCGAATGGTTGACGCGCCAGTCGAGCGAGGCGAAGCGCAGGTCCAGGTAGCCCAGCGCGCAGCCCACGGCGATGTCCGCCAGGCTGTAGTTGATGCCCATACAGTGGGCGTTGTCGCCCAGGCTCTTGTTCATGGCATCCAGGCTGGCGTGGATCTTGCTGTACTGGCGCTCGATCCATTCGGGGCTGCGTTGCGCCTCGGGACGCTGGTTTTCCTTCACGATGGCCACGCAAGCGTCCAGGAGGCCATCGGCGATGGCTTCCCAGCATTTCACGGCGGCACGGTCGCGGCCCGGCTGCGGAATCAGGCGGGCGACGGGGGACAGGGTGTCCACGTATTCGACGATGACGCGCGAATCGAACAGCGCGCCGCCGTCTTCCATGACGAGGCAGGGCACTTTGCCCAAGGGGTTGTACGTTTGGATCTGCGTGTCGGCGGACCAGACGTTTTCGAGTTCAAGCCGGTAGTCCAGCTTTTTCTCGGCCATGACGATACGCACCTTGCGTACGTATGGACTGGTAAGCGAGCCGATCAGTTTCATGGAGTCACAAGCGGAGTCGAAAAGCGGCCGAAGTATAGCAGGCCGGCTGAACGTCGAACCGTCCGCTGGCCGGAATCTTCGCCAGTTTGCCACAATGTTGCATTCCCCCGGATGATAAAATCGTCGGGTTTTCCCATCCGTAGCCATTTCTTCTTCAGACCATGCAAATCGCCGATCAATTGAGCCAACTTAATGCCCTTTCGCCATTGGATGGCCGTTACGCTTCCCGGGGCGACGCGCTGCGCGGTCTGCTGTCCGAGGCCGGCTTCATGGCGCACCGCGTCGAAGTCGAGGTGGCGTGGCTGGTCGCCCTGTCCGACGCCGGCCTGCCCGAGCTGCCCGCTTTCTCCGCGGCCGCCCGTCAGCGCCTGCAGCAGCTGGTGCAGGATTTCTCGGAATCCGACGCCGCCCGCATCAAGGACATCGAGCGCGTCACCAACCATGACGTGAAGGCTGTCGAGTACTGGCTGAAGGAAAAAGTGGCCGATGACGTCGAGCTGGCCCGCGCCGCCGAATTCATCCACTTCGCCTGCACCTCCGAAGACATCAACAACACCTCGCACGCGCTGATGCTGTCGCGTGCGCGTGACCAGGTCGTGGTGCCGCGCCTGCGCGAGCTGGCCGCCAAGCTGAACGACATGGCCGTGGCCCAGGCCGACCAGCCAATGCTGTCGCGCACCCACGGCCAGCCGGCCAGCCCGACGACGCTTGGCAAGGAATTCGCCAACGTGGCGGCGCGCCTGAATCGCGCCATCGCCGCCGTCGAAGCAGTCGAGCCCCTGGCCAAGCTCAACGGCGCCACCGGCAACTACAACGCCCACCTGTCGGCCTATCCGGAAATCGACTGGCCCGCGTTCAGCCAGCGCGTCCTGGCCGGCCTGGGCCTGACCCAGAACCGCCACACCATCCAGATCGAACCGCATGACTGGATGTCGGCCCTGTTCGACGCCATCACGCGCGCCAACATCATCGTGCTGGACCTGGACCGCGACGTCTGGGGCTACGTGGCGCTGGGCTACTTCAAGCAGCGCCTGAAAGACGGCGAGGTCGGTTCGTCGACCATGCCGCACAAGGTCAACCCGATCGACTTCGAAAACTCCGAAGGCAACCTGGGCCTGGCCAACGCCGTGCTGCGCCATCTGGCCGACAAGCTGCCGATCTCCCGTTGGCAGCGCGACCTGACCGACTCCACCGTCCTGCGCAACCTGGGCGTGGGCCTGGGCTATTGCCTGGTGGCGTGGGATGCGTGCATGCGCGGCCTGGGCAAGCTGGAAGTCAACACGGCCGCCATTGATGCCGACATCGACGCGTGCTGGGAAGTGCTGGCCGAGCCGGTGCAGACCGTCATGCGCCGCTACGGCCTGCCGCAGCCGTACGAACAGCTCAAGGCCTTGACGCGGGGCAAGGGCATTACCGAGGAAGCTCTGCGAGAATTCATCCAGGGCCTGGCGCTGCCGGACGAGCCGAAGGCCCGTTTGCTGGCGATGACCCCGCGTTCGTACATCGGACTGGCTGCAGAGCTGGCCCGGGCGGTATAGTCGCCATGCCGCGCGCGCAAGGCGCGCGGCATTGTTGTTGTCCTTACGGGAGATTGCAATGAAGAAGTTGTCCACGCTTGTCGCGTTGGCCTGTATGACGGTGGGGCCGTTGTTGGCGACCAGCGCCTCGGCGCAGTTCGCCAAGCCGGAAGACGCGGTCAAGTACCGCCAGTCGGCATTGACGCTGATGGCTTCGCACTTCGGTCGCATGACGCCGGTGGTCAAGGGTCAGGCGCCCTATGACGCCGCGCAGATCAAAGCCAACGTTGAAGTGCTGAAGACGTTGGCCGCATTGCCGTGGGCAGCTTTCGGTCCGGGTACGGAAGGCGGCGACGCCCGCCCCGAGATCTGGAGTGACGCGGCCGGCTTCAAGCAGAAGCAGCAAGCGTTCCAGGACAATATCGTGAAGCTGTCGGCCGCGGCCGACGCGGGCGATCTGGACAAGCTGCGCGCGGCCTTCGGCGACGTGGGTGCAAGCTGCAAGGCCTGCCACGACGCCTACCGCAAGAAGAAGTAAGCCACGCGCGGGCAGCCTTAGGGCGGCCTGTCAGCGCTGAACGAAAAAAGCCCCTCGTTTTTTCGAGGGGCTTTTTGTTGCGAGTTCGCGGGCGGTTCAGGAAAAAGACATGTCCGCGACCACTTCCAGGGACCGTATCCACAGCACCAGGCCCGTCACGCAGGCGCCCAGCAGCAGCGCGCGCACCCAGACTGCGATGCCGTCCTGGGCGGGCGGCGTGCCGGCCGGCAAGTCCTTGGCATCGACGTCGCCGGTGATGATGGCGCGCACCAGGCGCTTGCGGCGCACCACGGCATACCAGACGACGGCCAGCAGATGCAGCGCGATCAGGCCGATGATGACCCATTCGTTGAGCTTGTGCCAGGACGTCAGCAGCCCCGAGGTGGCTTCGCTGACGTGTCCGAACAGCGGCCCTTGCGTCATGATGTCGTCGGTGGTGAACAGGCCGCTTGCGGCCTGGAAGCCGATGACCAGCAGCAGGGCCAGCACCGATAGTGCGCCCAGCGGGTTATGGCCGGCCGGCGCGGCGGCGCCCTTCAGGTACCGGGCCACCGCGGCGGGGCCGCGCACGAACTGGCTGAAACGGGCGTAGCGCGGGCCGACAATGCCCCAAAGCAAGCGGAAGATGATCAGGCCCAGCGCCGTACAGCCGAAGCGCACGTGCCAGTCCATGTACAGGCCGCCCAGTTTCACGCTGACGAACGCGCCGACGATGCAGACGACAAGCGCCCAGTGAAAGAGACGGGTGGGAAGGTCCCAGATGCGGATCGCGAGTCGGTTGTTCTGCATGGTTGAGCTGCGTGGACGGATTGCCTGCGAATTTATCACGGGCAAAAAGCAATCGCCGCGCATGAAGCGCGGCGATTTTGGCATGGATCAATGCGTGGTGCGGCGCACGGGTTCGATGCGGTGCACGTGCTCGTGGCGGAAGCGGATGCGCTGGCCAGGCACCTTCTGCGTGGACGAGCCGCAAGGCACGACTTCAGTGGTGTAGGTCGTCGTGCCGTCGATCGGCGCGTTGAAAATGACCGTCGCACGGATGGCGGGGCCGTTGGTCGGCTGCAGGTAGACGATGTCGCCGATATGGATCGGGGTGTTGTCCAGCGTCGTATGGGCCGGGCGTCGGATCAGGTCCGAGGTAGTGAAACGAGTATTCATGGTGTTTGTTCTCTTAGGTTCTAGTTATTAGAAAGCTGCGTGGTGTGCATGCCGCGCAAGATGTGGGCGTAACAAAAGCGCCTCGCATCTGGTCGTTCGCCATGTCCGGCCGGGTTGATTCGGACAGGCATGCATGACACTAACGCATAAGTATTGCCGTCCCTTTGCGCATTCTCATATTTTTGCGTGCGCGGGTAACGGTTTAATGCCGCTGTTTGATGCCGACCGTCAGTCCAAGACGGCATCGGTTCGGGCCAGGTGGCGGGCATGTTCGGTGCATGCGCTCTTTAGGCCTGAGGGGCCGCGCAGAGTGGGTTGGCTCTGGCGGTTGCTGTGCGGCTGTCGTCGTTGGGTCGACTTGGGCCGCAGCGTAATCCTGTTGCTTCTGGCCAAGCCGGACTGGCGGTTTGGCGAAGGTGCTGTGGGCGGCTTCGAGGCTGCTTGCGTCGGATTCCGCCATTCAGGTTCAGTGCCTGGGCGTTGATCGATTCAGCACGCTGGCCATCATGGCCGTCGCTGCATTCGGAGCTGCTTTGATTGTGGAAGTTGCGCGGGTAGTGCGCGACTTTCGTGTCGGAGCCGGGATTTGCGTTTTGGCGTTGTGGGTTTTCGCAAATCGGATCGGAATCCGAGTGGCTCATCGGCAGTCAATAACGTTCAGTCATTGGCGGTGAATCAAGCCGGGTAGTTCTTGTGTGTTGTGTTTCTTGAGTGTTTCTACAGATTCGTGTAGAAAGACCTCAACCATCGATATTATCGCAGGTCGATGGGTTTTGCAAGTCTTTTTTGAAAGGGGGCGCATAGCCCCCTTGGTCGTCAGTGCGCGGCAGGGCGGGCCTGGCGCTGGGCCTCGATGATCAGGCCTTCCAGGCGCGGCGACATCCTCAGCGCCACCTGCGCGCCCATCGTGCCGTCCGGCTGGCGCTCGGTTTCCAGCGCCAGGCCGATGCGTTCGTCGTTGAACGCGTCGGGGGCCGCCTCGATCTCGACGTAGCGGGCAAGCAGCGCGTCGACGGCCTTCTGGGCATCCGCCAGGGCTTCGTCCGACAATTGGCCATGCCCCAGGTACTGGTTCACGACGCGCGCCAGATCGTCCATGAAGAACAGCAGGGCGGCTGCGCCGCGGCAATCAGGCTGGGTGAACCCCCAGGAGGCGGAAGTAGCGTTTTGGGTCATCGTTGAAGCAAAGCCAGTGTTGCGGGCGGCCGATAGCACGGCCGGATCGGGCATTTTAAGGGATCAGGCAAGGGGAGGCGGCCGTGCGCCTGCATGGTGCATACTTCCACCCCTCATGATCCGATCCGCCCGACTCTCCGACCTGGCCTGCCTGGCCGATATCGAGCGCTCCGCCGCCGAGCGCTTCCGCGGTACCGCCCTGGCCTGGGCTGCCGATGGCGACACGCTGCCGTCACAAGAATTGGCCGCGGCCCAGGCTGCCGGCCTGCTGTGGGTCGCGCAGCCCGATGGCGAGGTGCGCGGATTCGCGTTGGCGCGGCCGATGGGTGGCGACTTGTTCCTGGCCGAAATGTCGGTGGCCTTGCCTTGGCAAGGGCGTGGTCTGGGCCGGGCGCTGTTGCAGGCGGTATTGGCGCATGCGCGGGCCGCGGGCGTTTACGGGGCGGTGGTGCTGACCACGGACTGGGAGCTGCCCTGGAATGCGCCGTTCTACCGGCGGCAGGGGTTTGCCGAGCTTTCGGCGCCGCTTGCGCCGCTGTTGCAGGCCCGGCTGCAAGCGGAGTCGGACGCGGGCTTCGATGCTGCGCGGCGATGCGCGATGGCCTACCCGTTGAACGCATGAGGGCCCGGACGGATCCCGGCCCGGCGCGTCCTGTGTCAACTCGCTTCGATCGCAACAAAATCCGCCCACCGATGGCTGCCGAAGGACGCTTCGGGATAATCTGCCCACGGGTGTCAGCCGTCGCCGCGGGGGTGGCTGCGGCCCTCGGGGCGTCAATCCCGCCACCTCAACCCCCTCATGCAAGGAGGACACGCATGTCACCATGGCGAGCCTGCCTGACGGGCCTGGCAATGGCTTCGATGCTGTTCATGACGGCCTGCGTCAATAAAGAGCCCCAGGAGCGGGTCGCGTTCATCCAGTTGCTGCAAGCGCGGGTAAGCAGCGACGCGTTGTTGCCCATCGGTGCGCTGACCAACGCCGAGAAGGACGCGATAGGCGACTACGCCGACGCGTATGAGGTCATTACCGATTTCCAGAAGGCGATGGCCGAGGCCGCTGCCCCGTTGCGCGAGGTGTTGGCGGTCGAGACGATCCGGTCGGTGGGCGACATTGTCGAGCGCAAGGCTGGCTTCGAGGCCGCCCGCAAGACTCTGGCAGATAGCGCGGGCAAGCTGCAGGATGCCCGCGCCAAGGCCGATCGCGCGCGCGCCGCGATGACGCTGCCGCCCGACCTGGCGCCCGTCTATGGCGGCGCGTATGACGAAGCCGTGACCGCGCCCGCCGCGGATCTGATGCAAGCCGCCACCCGGATGGACTCCGTGGCGCGCGACGCCGTGGGCGTGGCGGATTTCGTGGCCGCCCATGCCGCGGACATCCAGTTGGTGGACGGCCAGGCCCGCGTAGCCACGCTGACGCTCCAGCAGGAACTGAACCTGCGCCTGCAGGGGCTGAACGCGCAGTCCGACGGTTTGGCGCAAGCGCGTGAAACCGTCTTGCTCGCCGTGGCGCTGGGGGCCTGAACCCGCCGCAAGGCGGACGCTTTGTACAATGCGGGTCTCGCGGCGTTCGCCGTGCCTGGAACGGAATATGAGCCAATCAACCAGCTTGCACTACAGAACCTTTCTGCTCCTGCTCGTGGTGGTCACCATCGCGTTCGGCTGGCTCCTGTGGCCTTTCTACGGCGCCGTTTTCTGGGGCGCCATCCTTGCCATCATCTTTGCGCCCCTGCAGCGCAGGCTGGTCGCGCGTATCGGCGGACGCCGCAATCTTGGCGCATTCATCACCTTGCTGCTGGTCCTGCTGCTGGTCATCCTGCCGCTGGTCGCCATCAGCGGTTCGCTGGTGAGCGAAGGCGCAAACCTGTACCAGAGCATCAAGTCGGGCGAGTTGAACTTCGGCGCCTATTTCCAGCAAGCGATGGCTGCGTTGCCGCCGTCGGTGCATGACCTGCTGGCGCGCTTCGATCTGGCCGACATTCCCAGCCTGCAGGAAAAACTCAGCGCAGGCGCGATGCAGGCCAGCCAGTTCCTGGCGACCCAGGCCCTGAACATCGGACAGGACACGTTCCAGTTCGTGATCAGCTTCGGCATCATGCTGTATCTGCTGTTCTTCCTGTTGCGCGACGGTCCGCAACTGACGGCGCGCCTGAAGCGCGCCATGCCGCTGAGCGACGCGCACAAGCAGCACCTGTTCCGCAAGTTCACCACCGTCGTGCGCGCCACTGTCAAAGGCAACATCGCAGTGGCCGCGGCGCAGGGCGCGCTGGGCGGGATCATCTTCTGGATCCTGTCTATCCAGGGCGCGCTGCTGTGGGGCGTGATCATGGGCTTCCTGTCCCTCTTGCCCGCAATCGGCGCGGGCCTGATCTGGGCGCCTGTCGCGATTTACTTCCTGTTGACGGGCGCCATGGTCAAGGGCGCGGTGCTGATCGCGTTCGGCGTGCTGGTCATCGGCATGGTGGACAACGTGCTGCGTCCGATCCTGGTGGGCAAGGACACCAAGATGCCGGACTACGTGGTGTTGATCTCCACGCTGGGCGGCATGGCTTTGTTCGGCCTGAACGGCTTTGTGATCGGCCCGTTGATCGCCGCCTTGTTCATGGCTTGCTGGGACCTGTTCTCGCCCGCTTCGGAAGAGTTGCTGGGCAAGGCGGAAACGGCGCCGCCTCCCGCAGAGTAAGACACGTGGCGTGGCGCCTGCGGTGGCGGCGAGTCATCCGCAGGCACCGCGCCGGGTGTATGGTGTAGCAGCGTCGGCCTTTTCCGGCCGGCCTTTCGTGTCGACGTCGCCACTCAGGAGCGTGTTGCATATGGAATGGAAACTGCATCGATCGGGCTGGATCGAAGAGCGCAATTTTGATATCGAATTCGCCGAAACCCCCGAAGGCTTTCACACCCGCGTCCGCATCTTCGGATTCCCGGTGCTTGAAGACACCAAGCACGTCTACCCCAACGAGGCATTGGCGGAGAAGGGGGCGCTGACCTTGCTGAAAAGCCAGTTCACAGGCACCCCCGATCTGGAGGAGCAATAGCTCAGCGCAGCCGCAGCAGGTTGTCGCCGATCATCAGGTCGCGGTCCGGCCGCGGCTGGGTGCGCACCAGCCCTTGTTCCAGCGCCTGGCCGATGTCTTGTACGCCGGTCGCGTCATCCATGGCTTGCTCAAAGCTCTCTGCCCGCAGCCAGCCCAATTGGTGCCAGGATTGCGGCGCCTCCCAAACGTAGGCGATGAACTGTTCGCCGGTGCCGGGCTCGGCGTCGCGTGGCGGGATGTACAGGATGATCTCGTCCACGCCGTCGCCCGTCAGGTCGGCGAAGATCAGCCGGCAAGGCTGCGTTGCCGCCGTGTTCTGCGTGGCCGGGGGCGAGCACAGTTTCGCCCGGCCGGGTGAGTCGTCGCGCAGTGCGTTCCACCATGCGTCGGGTATCGCGCGGCCTGCCGGCGTGGTGGCGAACGCCGGTACGTCTGCCGGCGCGGGATCGGCCGCCGGCTGGCCGTTAGCCCGTTTCACGTCGTCCCAGCTGTAGTAGCTGCCTTTCAGGGCCTGCGCGGCCGCCAGCGCAATCTGCGGGTCCCGTGCATTGGCTGCGCCGTCGGCCAACTGTTGCAAGGCATCGCGGCCCCAATGGCCGTAGTCTTTGCCCATCGCGTGAAAACTGAACCGCTCCGGATCCAGGCGTCCGTCGACGATCCGCCGCAACTGGCTTTCCGCGGTCAGGCGCAGGGGATTGGCGAGCGGCGTGTTGATGGCCAGCAGCAGCCCCAGCGTGGCGAAGGCCGCGATCAGGTTGGTGGCGCCCAGGACGGCGTAGTAGCGCGTGGGCCGCAGCGCTGCCCAGGCGTAGCCCGCGCCGTACAGGACCAGCATCGTGCCGCCGGCGAGTCCCCACACACGTAGGACGGTCCAACCGTATTGCTCCACGCGGACGATGGCGCCGTAGAGGGCGACCGCGGCCAGCGGCAGCAGGCACACCATCGCCGCACGTAGCAGCCCCCGCAGGCGCGGCCCAAAGGGGGCGGCCTCGGGGCTGTCCTGCCAGGCGGCGTTGATGAGCTTGATCCAGGCCAGCGAGAATGCGATCAGCGCGCCGGCGGAAAGCTGGACGGCCTCCAGGCCCAGCGCCATGCGGGCAGCCAGCGCCAGCGTGAACGCCAGCCCCACGACGGTGACCAGCGGCAGCAGCCACGCATTCAACGTCAGCCAGGAACGTTGCAGCGTCTCGGTCAACGACGGGCGGCGGCGCACGCCCACCAGGCAGGCGGCCAGGATCATCGGCCAGGCGGCGAGCCGGAAGTGCGCGTCGTCGACGATGGCGCGGACGGCCTGGATGCCGATCATGGTGAACATGGCGCCCGCCGCGGTCAGCAGCAGGCATACCGCCATGGCTAGGCAAGCGGCCAGCGTCAGATGGACCGCCATGCGCCAGGTGGCGCGAAAGACGGCGGGGTAGTTCCAGTGCGGCTTGCCGGCGTCCAGGGCCTGGATCAACGGCAGCAGGATAAAGCCCGCGACGCCGGTCAGCAGCAGCGCCAGCGCCAGGTCATTGCCCTGCGGCCACCCGCCCAGTTCCTGCGGCAAAGAACCGCTCGCGGACGTCAGGCCGTAGGCCGTCAGGGCGGGCAGGATCAGCCCGTACGCCGCCAGCGCTGCCAGCCAGCGTCGACCGCTGCGCATCCCCGCGAGCAAGGCGCCCGCCAGCGGCGCCAGCGCGATCCACTGCAGCAGGAAGGCCAGGGCAAACGGGTGGTTCCAGGGCCATGCGCGCAGCGTCATGAGTTGGTGGAGGACGAGGCCGGACAGGGCGGCGAGGGCGCCGTAGATCAGCACGGTCTTGTCGGACGCGTCCAGCTTTTCGGAGGCGGATGATTCAGGGGACATATTGGTCATGGCGGCGATAGTAGCAACCTGTCGCCAACGAAGATGACCAAGCGTATCCGTCTGTCAGGAAGTCGTCGCATCGCCGAAAATTTCGGAGTAAATTGGGGACGCGGAGCGGGACGCCATCAGGCGGAACATCGCTTCGGAATACATAGCGGGAGGCGCATGCGACCAAGGGGGATAGGCGATGGCTGACGGCGAAAGCCTGGCTGGCGCGAAAGCTCGTCCGATGCATCGGTATTCCATGCGGACCGGTCTGCTGGCACTCGTTTTCACCTGTATTTCCCCCGCGCTGGTGGTGGCGTCGGTGGCTGTGTACGAAAGCTATGTCATCCAGAAAGAGCGCATCTTTCGCGACACCATCTTCCTGGCCCGCAACCTCACCGCCATTCTCGACCGCGAGTTGACCGGCGTCGAAGCCGGCGTGCAGATGCTGGCGACCTCGCCCGACCTGATCGGCGGGGACCTCGCAAGCTTCCATCAGCGTGCACGGGAATCGGTACGGTTCCAGATCGTGGACAGCTACGTCCTGACCGACCGCGACGGCAGGCAGATCCTCAACACGCTGGTGCCCTATGGCGCGCCCTTGCCCATGAGCGGCGCGCCGCAGGATTTGAGCCGGGTGTTCGAGACGCGCGCGCCGGTACTCAGCCGCTTGTTCACGGGCGGAGTGAGCCAACAGCCGACGATCGCACTGGGCGTACCGGTGGTGCGCGGCGATGCGGTCGTCTACAGCCTGAATGTGGGCCTGTCGCCCAGCCGTATCGGCAACGCATTGGGCCGCCGGGCGCTTCCGGACGGGTGGGTGGCGGCGGTGCTGGACAGCTCCGGGACGATCGTCGCCCGCACTCGAGACGCCGCGCGGTTCGTCGGGCAGAAGGCGGTTCCCACCTTGGCTCAGGCCGTGCAGCAGGAAAGTGAGGGGGCGCTTGAGACCACCACCAAGGAAGGCACCCCGGTCTACACCGCGTTCAGCCGGTCGGCGCTCTCGGGGTGGACTGTCGCGGCCGGCGCGCCCATGACCCTGTTGACGACGGATCTATACCGCTCGATTGCGTGGCTGGCCCTGGGCACGTTGTTCGCGTTCGGCTTGGGGCTGTGGTTGGCCTTGCGCCTGGCAAACCGTCTGACTTCTGCGGTGCAGGGGCTGGTCGGCCCGGCGCTTGCGTTGGGCGAAGGCCGCACCGTCGAGTTGCCGACCACCCCGGTGAAAGAGGCTCAGGAGGTCGGCACGGCGCTATTGCAGGCCTCGCGCATGTTGGCGCATGCTCAGCATCTGGCGCACTACGATCCGCTGACGGGGTTGTGCAACCGAGTGCTGTTCGGTGAATTGATCCTGCGTGAATTGGCGGTGGCGCAGCGCAGCGGCGAATCCTTCGCGATCCTTGCGATCGACCTGGACGGCTTCAAGGCCGTCAACGACCTGCACGGCCACGCCGCTGGCGATACGGTGTTGAAGGAAGCCGCGGACCGCATGGCGCGCGCGATTCGGGTGTCCGACGTGGCGGCCCGTCTGGGGGGCGACGAATTCGCCGTCTTGCTGATGGGCGTTGGCCAGGAAAACGCCCAGATCGTCGCTGAGGCGCTGGTCGAGGGCCTGTCGCTGCCTTATCCGGGTATCCGCGTGGCGGTGTCGGCCAGCGTGGGCATCGCCGTCTATCCGCATTCCGGCATCACGATGCTGCAACTGCTGGAGCGTGCCGACGTGGCGCTGTACAAGGCCAAGGGGCAGGGCAAGCGGCGGGTCGCGTCGGATCTGTGATGCCGGACACCGCCCCATCAACTGGGGGGAGGCGCTTGCTGCGGCGCCAGGGCGGTCAGCACTTCACCGGATTTCAGGCGATAGCGCTTGTCGCCCAGGGCGATGACGCGTTCGCCTTCCGATGTCCTGAGGATATAGCGCGTGGCCGCCGGCGGCGAGTCCACGGTCCCCGGATCATCCGCCTGCAAGAAAACCTCTATCCGATAAAGCCTGCCCGACTCCGTGCTGGCGAGCACATCGCTCAATCTGCGTATGGAAATGGCCATGCGGATGCTTCTCCCTCTTCATCGTTGTTTCAGTGGGTATAGCGCTTATCGGCATGGGTTTCCCCATGCCGGCAGGTCACGACTTCAACGCCTGGTATTCGTTACACTGCCCGCCTGACGCCGTGCCTGGTCTGCAGGCAATGCGGCGTGCAGCAACGAGCATGCGGAACGGTAATGCAAATTTCCCCTGGCCGGAATACGGCCACCTTCCTAGGTTTGCTGGCGATCGTGCTGTGGGGCACGGTCGTCGGGCTTATTCGTAGCGTCAGCGAAAGCTTCGGCGCCATCGGGGGCGCCGCGCTCATCTACACGGTGGGGTCGGTTTTTCTGGTGTGCTTGTTGGGCTTTCCGACGTTGCGCAGTTTTCCCCGGCGCTATCTCATCGTCGGCAGCCTGCTGTTCGTCGCCTACGAGATCTGCCTGTCTTTGTCGCTGGGTTTCGCACTTGATCGCGGGCAGGCCATCGAGCTTGGCATCGTCAACTATCTCTGGCCCTGCATGACGGTGGTGCTGGCGATGGTCATCAACGGCCAGCGCGCCAACGCATGGGTGGTGCCCGGGATTGTGCTGTCGGTCTGCGGCATCGTCTGGGTTGTGGGCGGATCGGGCGGACTGTCGTGGGAACGCACCTTGGCCAACGTATCGAGCAACCCCCTCAGTTATGGATTGGCATTCAGTGGCGCCATTATCTGGGCCGTTTACTGCAACGTGACCACGCGCTTTGCCGACGGCAAGAATGGCGTCGCGCTGTTCTTCATGCTGACTGCGGCGGCATTGTGGATCAAGTATGGCTTCAGCGCCGAGCCGGCGCTGGCGTTTACCGGACCCGCCACGCTCGAACTGTGCGTGACCGGCGGCGCGATGGCGGCCGGTTATGCGCTGTGGAACGTGGGAATACTCAAAGGCAACCTGACCTTGCTGGCCACGGCGTCCTACTTCACACCCGTGCTTTCCACCTTCTTCGCAGCCGTATGGCTGTCGACCCGCCTTGCTCCGCCGTTCTGGCAGGGCGTGGCGATGGTTACCGCCGGTTCGTTGTTGTGTTGGGCGGCGACGCGCGGCAAGCCCGCCCGGGGCGGATAGCCCTGGCGGGTTGCCCCGTGGAAGGAGGCGTCAGTCGATCAGCATGGTCTGGGCAACCGCGTAGCCCAGCGGGATCAACAACAGCGAAGCAAAGGTTGAACTGACAATCGCCGCCGAAATCTTCAGCCAGGGCTCGGGCCCCGCGCTTTGAATCGTTTGAATCACCAACGCGACGATACCCATAACCATAAAACAGCTGATAACCACTGCTACGTAAGTCATGTTGTCTCCGTCCTCGCCTGATTAAAGGGATGCGGCGCCGCTTGTGCGGTCTCTATGTTTGTACTGATTGTGCGCCTGTATTCGCGGCGTGGACCCTAGGGTTTTCCTGGCGGAAACCGTGGGGTGTGGCGTTTTTGCCTCGGGGTGTGCAGCATGGATTCATGTGCTTGCGCAGCATTTCGAACGGCGTTCGGCGCAGTGCTGTGGCTGGGCGGCTTTGCGCTACGATGGGGGCATCCCATTACTGAAAAGGCTGCCAGATGCCGCACAGATTGCGCCCCGGCACGCGTGCCACGCTACAGGTCAGGCAATTAATGCCCGGCGAGTTCGCGTGGATCATCACCTTGCTCGATCCCGAATCCGGTAATGTGCACAGCACCAATTATTCGGAAAGGCGCTATGCAAGCCAGGACGAAGCCTCTGCCGCCGGCAAGGCGGCCGTGATGGCATTTCTGGGCAGCGATGGCATAAATGGCCTGGATCTGCAAAAGGACGACAAGGCCAAGCCTTGATGCCGTCTTGCTCGACACCACGGGAAAGCCCTCGAAAGAGGGCTTTTTTGCGTCTGGCGCAATGATCACGCGGGTCCGGGAACGCTAATTGCTGTAAGGCGGGCGGCGCGTTTGACGCCGGAGGAGCTACACCATGACCCCATCCCCGCATCGAGAGCCCGGCCTGCCCGACGACCTGCCGCCGGACGATCCCTCGCTACCCGGCAACCTGCCGCCCGACGATCCGCTGCCGGATCCGAATCAGCCGCCTGATGATCCGCCGGCTCACGATCCCACACCCCCCGCCCCAGACCCGCGCCTGCCGGGCGCAATTGACCTGGCCTGAGCGCCAGCGTCGCAATGCAATGACAACCATGAGGAGTCCGTTATGCGTTCCATCTTGCTGTGGCTGATAGGCGTGCCTATTCCCATCATCATCCTGCTGGCGCTTTTCTGGCACTGACGTGCCGTCCGTTTCCCGCGCCGGAGCCGGCCCGACCAGGGCCCGCCAGCGGCGCGACAAAACAATCAACAAGGAATCACCATGGAAAACGCATCTTCATTGAGCCAGCCCTACGGCGGCGGCGTGCCTCCGCACGAATCGGCCGTCTCGGCGGTGTCCTGGGCCGCAGTGATCGCGGGCGCGGTGATCGCCGCCGCGCTGTCACTGGCGCTGTTCGCCGGCGGCACCGGCCTGGGCTTCCTGTCCGTGTCGCCGTGGGCGGATGAGGGCATGTCGGCCCCCGCGGTCGGCATCAGCATCATTGCGTGGATGCTGTTCACGCAGATCGTGGCCTACGGCATCGGTGGTTATGTGGCCGGCCGCCTGCGCACGAAGTGGGTGGATGTGCATTCGGACGAGGTCTATTTCCGCGATACGGCGCATGGCTTCCTGGTATGGGCGCTGAGTGCAGTGGTCAGCGCCGCGCTGCTGGGTTCGGCGATCGCTACCGTAGCCTCCGGTGCCGCCAAGACGGGTGCGACCGTGGCGGCAGGGGCGGGCGCAGCAGTCACGGCGACGGCCGCGGCCGGCGCAAGCGGTGGCGGCATGGACCGTGCGACCGACTACTTCACGGACACGCTGCTGCGTTCTGATCGCCCCGATGCGGGCGGCGATCGCAATACCGCGAGGGCCGAAGTGGGCCGCATCGTGGCAATGAGCCTGGCGCGTGGCGATATCGCGCCGGAAGACCGTGACTATGTGGTGAAGGTGGTGGCTGCACAAACCGGCGTCGAACCCGCCGTGGCGCAGCGCCGTGTCGAGCAGGCGGTCGCCAGTGCCAAGAAGGCGGCGGAAGACGCCAAGCAAAAGGCCAAGGAAGCCGCCGACAAGGCGCGCAAGGCCGCAGCCGCATTTGCGCTGTGGGGCTTTGCCTCCATGTTGATCGGCGCCTTTGTGGCGAGCCTCGCGGCAACCTGGGGCGGCAAGCGCCGCGACGCGTTGCGTCGCATTTGATGCTCGCCCTGCGTTACGTGTGATGGCGCGTGTGATGTCTGCTGTCATCGGCCACTGTGGTTTGCAGTGGTCGATGATGATTGGCCGGAGTTTGAACTGATCAAAGTCGTCGCCGCAAAGCAAAAGGCCCTCACCGAAGTGAGGGCCTTTTTGAATTCTTGGTGGCGCATCCCTGATTCGAACAGGGGACCTGCGGATTATGATTCCGTCGCTCTAACCGGCTGAGCTAATGCGCCATCTGGGTCTTGCTTTTCTCTTGCTTTTACTTTGCTTCTTTCTCGCCAATCAGTGCTTGTTTTGTAGCGCTGAGCAACGAAGAACGAAATTCTAGCACGAAACTTTTTTGCCATGCAAGCGGGGGAAAGGCAAAAATTTAAAGGCGTGTTTCAGGCGTCCCGGGCAAGCCGGATGCCCGAGAATTGCCAGCGCGCTTCCGGCGGGAAAAAATTGCGGTAGCTGGCGCGGATGTGATCGCGCGGCGTGGCGCAGGAGCCGCCCCGCAACACGTACTGGTTGCACATGAATTTGCCGTTGTATTCGCCGACTGCACCCGCGTCGGGTTTGTAGCCGGGGTAGCCGTCATAGGCGCTGGCCGTCCATTCCCAGGCGTCGCCGAACAACTGCACGGGGCCACCCGAGCCGTTGCGGGCCGGCGCGGGGCGCGGGTCCAGATGGCCGTTTTCCAGCATGTTCGCGCGGCCGGGAAACGCGGGGTCGGCCAGTTGCCGGGCGGCGTGTTCCCATTCCGCCTCGCGCGGCAGGCGCACGCGGGCCCAGCGCGCATACGCGTCAGCCTCGTAGTAGCTGACGTGGGTGACGGGCGCCTGCAATTCCAGGTCCTGCATGCCGCGCAGCGTGAACACGCGCCACTCGTCGCGCTGGCCCTCCCAGTACAGCGGGGCGCGCCAGCCTTCCGCACAGACGCGGTCCCAGCCGGCCGACAGCCACAGTTCGGGGCGCTTGTAGCCGCCGTCGCGGATGAAGGCCAGAAATTCGTGCTGCGTGACGAGGCGGTCGGCCAGATGGAAGGGGGCCAGCAGCACCTCGTGAGCGGGGCCCTCGTTGTCGAAGCCGAAGCCGCGGCCATCGTGGCCGATACGGCTGATGCCGCCGCCGTAGCGCGTCCAGCCCGCCGGGGTACCGGGGGGAAGGGCGGGCGATCCGGTGGCCACATACGCCGGTTTCAGCGGGTTGGCCGACAGCATATGCTTCACGTCGGTCAGGATCAGTTCCTGATGCTGTTGCTCGTGGTTCAGGCCCAATTCCAGCAGCGCGTCGAAGTCCGGGTCATTGCCGCCCAGGCGCGAGATCAAATCGTGCATGGCGCGGTCGACGTGTTGGCGGTACTGCAGCACGTCGGCCAGCGAGGGCCGCGAGAGCAGGCCGCGTTGCGGACGCGGATGCTTGGCGCCGATCGCGTTGTAGTAGGAGTTGAACAGCATCCGATACTGCGGGTGGAACATCGTGTACGGCGGATGGAATTGCGTCAGCAGGAAGGTCTCGAAGAACCAGGTGGTGTGCGCAAGATGCCACTTGACGGGGCTGCAATCGGGCATCGATTGCACCTGGCAGTCTTCGGGGCTGAGCGGCGCGGCAAGCGCCGTGCTGGTGGTTCGCACCGCGTCGAAGCGGTCGTGCTGGCCGGCCTGTCCGCTGGCATACGGTCCGGTGGCGGGGTGAGTCAGCAGGCAGGCAGGTTCCATGGCGATCCTCCAGTGGGCGTTGATGGGGTGTCCGCGTCAGGCGCGGGCGCTGAAAACTGAAAACCAGCCGCGCGAATCCGACCAGTGGGCAACGTCGCGATACCCGGCGCTTTGCAGCAGGTCGGAAAAGGCCTGTGGGGTGAACTTGTAGGAATTCTCGGTGTGGATGCGTTCGCCGGCGCTGAAGTCCCGTGTGCCGCCGGGCCAGGCCACGCGCAGCGCGCGTTGGGCTTCCAGATGCATTTCGATGCGCGAGCGCGCGGCGTTGAACAACGCGACGTGGCGCCAGTCGTCCACGTTGAAGTCGGCGTCCAGCACCTGGTTCACATGACGCAGCAGGTTCAGGTTGAAGGCGGCAGTCAGGTGCAGCGCGTCGTCGTAAGCGGGTTCCAGCACCTGCCTGGGCTTGACGCGGTCCACGCCCACCAGCAGGCCGCCGCCATCGCATTGCGCGCGTATGCGCTGCAGCATGGCGTGCGCGTCGTCGGGGCTGAGGTTGCCGATGCTGGATCCCGGGTAGAAGAACAGCCGCTGTTCCGCGGGAATTTCGGCGGGCAAGGCCAGCGCTTGCGAGAAGTCTTGCCCGATGGCGGTCACGCGCAAGTCGGGATAAGAGAGCCGCAGGCGCCGCACGGCGGTCTCTAGATAGTCGGCGGAGATATCGATGGGCACGTAGTGGCGCGGACGCAGGCTGGCGAACAGCCGCTCCGCCTTGACGCAATCGCCTGCGCCCAGATCGATCATGGACTGCACCGGGCCGATATGGCGCGCGATGTCCTGGCCGTGTCGCTCGAAGATTTCGGCTTCGCAGCGGGTGGGGTAGTACTCGGGCAACTGGGTGATGGCGGTGAACAGCGATGAACCCAGCGCGTCGTACAGGAATTTGGGATCGATGTGGGCGGGGTGATCCAGCAAGCCGTCGCGCAGTTCGACCTGCTCGGCGCTCAAGGCCAGGGATGGGCGCGCCTGATATTCCTGCGCGGTGTGGGCCAGCACTGCTGAAGGGGAAACCATGCGTTCACTTCCTTTTTTGAGGTGGGGTAAGCGCATTGCAAAGGGCTATTGTCGCGGCGGGTGGGGTTCCGCTGTCAAGCGCTAAGCTGCTGAATGCAATGGACTTTTACGAAATCGGGTCCGTCGGGGCGCAAGGGCCGCGCGGCGGTCCCAGGCAATCGCCCAGCAAGTTTCGCTCCGCTGAAATATCGGATTACGGCTGGTTGCCAAAGCTCGGGCGGCGGTGCCGAATGATCGGCACAATGGGGACATGGTCAACCGGATGGCCCCGCGGACGCACAATCGCGTCGGAACGGCGGCACAACGGCAGGCCCAATACCTTCACAAGGAGCGACTATGAATCGAAAGCACCAACGCGCCGAGATGGCTTTGCATCGCGACCGGGTCAACGACAGCTTCCATGAGCTGCTTGCCGGCACGGAAGACCTCTTGCGTTCGACGGCTTCCTATACCGGCTCCGAAATCGAATCGGCCCGCGCTCGCCTGAAGCAGCAGTTGGCCGACGCCCGCGACCAGGCGGGTGACTGGGAAGGCGCCGCGCGCGAACGCGCCCGCCGCGCCACGGCGTACGCCGACGAGTACGTGCATGAACATGCCTGGAAGTCCGTCGGCGTGGCCGCTCTGGTCGGCGCGCTGCTGGGCTGCCTGGTGGCAAGCGGCAGGCGCTAAGCCGGTCTCGCCATGAGGCCGCCAGTGCTGCCTCCGCCGCCGGCCGCGCGCCGGCGCGGAGGGCGCTCGAGGATAGCCTCATGGCTGCCCGGCGCGCGCCGCTGGGTAGAAGCGCTGTTCGTGGCATGCGCTGTCGCCATGCTGGCCGCTTGCGCCAGTGTGCCCAGCGCGCAGGAGCGAGATGCGCGCAAGGCGCAAGCAGGCTTGTCCGCCGAGGCGGCCCGCGACAGCTACCGCCGCGGGCAAGGCATTGCGGCGGATCTAAAAACTCCCAAAGACGATTTCCTGGCGCGCCATCTGGCCGTCGAGCAGGCCGTCAGCGGCACGCCGCTGTCGGCAGGCAACCGTGTCCGGCTCCTGGCCGACGGCCCCAGCACCTACCAGGCCATGCTGCAGTCCATCGGGCAGGCACGCCGGTACGTGCACATGGAAACCTATATCTTCGACGACGACGCGGAAGGCGCGCGCTTTGCCGAGGCCTTGATCGCGGCGCGCAACCGCGGGGCGGATGTGGCCTTGATGGTGGACGCGGTGGGCACGCTCAAGACCCCGGATGCGCTGTTCCAGCGCCTGCGGGACGCGGGCGTGCAGGTGGCGGTGTTCAATCCCGTCAATCCGGCCAGTGCGCGGGCAGGCTGGTCGCCGAACCAGCGCAACCACCGCAAGGTGCTGGTGGTGGACGGCAAGGTCGGCTATCTGGGCGGCATCAACGTCAGCAGCGTGTACGAGTCTTCGCCCGGGGGCGGGTCGGGATCGGGCGCGGGATCCAGTCCGGGGCGCGGCGCGGGCAAGGGCGACGGCAAGGGCGGAGGCGATGCGAAAACGGCGCCGTGGCGCGATACCCACCTGCGTATCGAAGGGCCCGCGGTCGCGCAACTTGAGCAGGTCATCCAGGCCGGCTGGGCATCGCAGTCCGACGAGCCGCTTGCCGCGGGCGGCGCACCGATCGCGCCGGCCGTGGGCGACACCCGCGTGCGCATCCTGGCCAATCAGCCCGATCGCAGCGATGGCTATACGGTCTACCTGACGCTGATGTCCGCGTTTGAAAGCGCGCAGAAGTCCATCCACATCACCATGGCGTACTTCGTGCCCGATCCGGCGTTCATCGACGTACTGTCTGGCGCTGCGCGCCGCGGTGTGGATGTGGTGCTGGTGTTGCCGGGCTTTTCCGATTCGTCGCTGGTGTTCAACGCGGGGCGTTCGCACTATACGGAATTGCTGAAAGCTGGCGTGAAGCTCTACGAGCGGCGCGATGCCCTGCTGCACGCCAAGACGGCGGTCGTGGACGGCGTGTGGTCCACCGTGGGCTCCAGCAATATGGACTGGCGCAGTTTTGCGCTGAACTACGAAATCAATGCGGTGGTGCTGGGCCCCGAGTTCGCCAGCGAAATGGAGGCCCTGTTCCAGCGCGATGTGGCCGACTCGGTGCAGATCACGCCCGAAGATTGGCGCAACCGTGGCGCCGACGATCGCTTCATGGAGTTCTTTTCGCGGATGTTCGAACGCTGGCTGTAGCGTCCGGACATCCGCTTTCGCTTGTGGCTAGACGTGCTGTTCGGCCAGCGCCGTGGTGATGTCGCGCGTCGGCTGGAACGACTGCGCCTGCGCCATCGCCCAGCCCACGCGGAACACCTGGTGGCGGAATTCGCCGCGCAGCAGTTCGCCGGGCGCCAATTCCGGAAACAGCGCCGACAGCAGCCGGATTTCACTGGAAGAGATGCGGCGCGCGATGTGGTGCGGACGCAGCTGATTGGGGTGTGTCAGGCCCGCGGCGGCCAGCAGTTCCGCCAGGGCGTGCAGCGTGTTGCTGTGGAAGTAAGCCACGCGCTGCGCCTTGTCGGGCACGACGAGTGCGCGTTGGCGCATGGGGTCCTGGGTGGTGACGCCCGTGGGGCATTTGCCGGTATGGCACGCCTGCGCCTGGATGCAGCCGATGGCGAACATGAAGCCGCGCGCGGCGTTGCACCAGTCGGCGCCCATGGCCATGACGCGCGCCATGTCGAACGCGGTGATGATCTTGCCTGACGCGCCCAGCTTGATGCGGTCGCGCAGGTTCACGCCGATCAGCGTGTTGTGCACCAGGCGCAGCGCTTCGCGCAGCGGCGTGCCGACGTGGTCAACGAACTCCACGGGCGCGGCACCAGTGCCGCCTTCCGCGCCATCCACCACGATGAAGTCCGGCGTGATGCCGGTCTCCAGCATGGCCTTGACGATGGCGAACCATTCCCACGGGTGGCCTACGCAGAACTTGAAGCCCACCGGCTTGCCGCCGGACAACTCGCGCAAGCGTGCCACGAATTTCATCAGCCCGATGGGCGTGTCGAAGGCCGAATGGCTGGCTGGCGAATTGCAATCCTGCCAGGCGACCACGCCGCGCGCTTCCGCGATTTCGGGCGTGACCTTGCCCGCGGGCAGGATGCCGCCGTGCCCCGGCTTGGCGCCTTGGGACAGCTTGATTTCGATCATCTTCACCTGCGGCGTACAGGCGTTCTTGACGAAGGCTTCTTCCGAGAACGCGCCGTGCTCGTCGCGGCAACCGAAGTAGCCCGAACCGATGTTCCATACCAGGCTGCCGCCGGGCTGGCGGTGGTAGCGGCTGATGCCGCCTTCGCCCGTGTCGTGCGCGAAATTGCCCTGGCGCGCGCCTTCGTTCAGCGCCAGGATGGCGTTGGCCGACAGCGCGCCGAAGCTCATGGCCGACACATTGAACGCCGACATGGAGTAGGGCTGCTTGCAGTCGGGCCCCCCCACGGTGACGCGGAAGTCCGTGTCGTTGATGTGCGAGGGCGACATGGAATGGTTGATCCATTCGTAGCGGTCGCCGTAGACGTCTTCTTGCGTGCCGAAGGGGCGTTTGTCGATCTCGCGCTTGGCGCGCTGGTACACGATGGAGCGCTGCGCGCGCGAGAACGGCGCGGCCTGCGTGTCGTCTTCCAGGAAGTACTGGCGGATTTCGGGGCGGATGAATTCGAACAGGAAGCGCAGGTTGCCCAGGACCGGGTAGTTGCGCCGGATGGCATGGCGGGTCTGGATCAGGTCATAGACGCCAAGCGCGCCCAGCATCGCCAGCGGAACGGCGGCCCACAGCCACCAGAGCGAACTCGTGAACGCCAGCACGGCGGTGACGGCTGCGCCCGCCAGGGTCAAGATAAAGGCCGTGTAGCGGCCGACGATCCAGCTCATAGTCCTCTCCGTATTGCGGAATGCAGCAACCATACACCAGCTGAACCACCGAAAAAAAAGAAAGCCCCCTGAAATAGGGGGCTGTTCTGGAACACTGTTTTCCGGCAGAGGGATGTCAGCAGCTGGAGGGCGGCGGTGTCTTTTCCACCGCCAGTCCGAAGGCGGGGCGCAGGCGCACACCCAACGCGCTGCCCGCGAATGCGGCCGGCAGCCACAGCCAGGCGTGCAGGCTGCCCGACAGGATGCCGCTGAAGTAGGCGCCGATGTTGCAGCCGAAGGCCAGTCGGGCGCCGTAGCCCAGCAGCAGGCCGCCGATGACGGCGCCGGCCAGCGAACGGGCCGGCACCTTCCAGACGGGGGCGAACTTGCCGGCGGCGCTGGCGGCGGCAAGCGCACCCAGCATCAGGCCGATGTCCATGACGGTCGTGACGTCCTGGCGCAGGGGCGCCGCCAACGCGGGCTGCTTGCTCCAGTAGGTCCAGGTCGCCACGTCGCCGGCAACGGCGTTCCAGGCCTTCGCGCCCCACAGCGCAAACGCCGAGGTGATGCCCCAGGGGCGGCCAGCCAGCGCCAGCGTCGCGAAGTTCAACACCACCAGCGCCACGCCGCCCCAGATCAGCGGCCAGGGGCCCTGCAGCAGCGAGACGGGCCGCGCGGTGCGCGACGCGAACGAGATCACATGGCCGTGGCGGCGCTTCTCAAGCGCGGTGGCGCCCCAGGCGATCAGCGCGAACACCGCCAGGTTGGCGATGAGCGCGGGCGCCAGGCCCCAGGTCTTGATGAGCGAGGTGGGCGCCAGCGCCGGCAGCGTGGACCACCAGCCGAAATTGGCGGTGGCGATCACCGAACCCACGATGAAGAACAGCAGCGTGACCAGCATGCGAGTGTTGCCGCCGCCGACTGCGAACAGCGTGCCCGACGCGCAGCCGCCGCCCAGTTGCATGCCGATGCCGAACAGGAACGCGCCCAGTACGACCGACACCCCCGGCGGCGAAACCAGCCCCGTGACGGGCTGGCCGAAGAGCGAACCCGAAGCGAGGAAGGGGAAGAACAGCAGCACCCCGACGCCCAGCATGAACATCTGTGCGCGCAGGCCGGCGCCGCGGCGGTCGGACACGAAGACGCGCCAGGCTTGCGTGAAGCCGAACGAGGCGTGATAGAGCGTGACGCCCAGCAGCGCGCCAACCACCCACAGCGCGCCTTGGCGCCAACTGACGGTCTGGTTCAAATACAGCGCGCCGGCCAGCACCAGCAGCAGCGCAATCCAGAGCGGCGCGCGGTTGATCTGGATGGGCGGCAGGGCCGAGGGCAAGGGCAGGGTAGAGGCGTTGGAGCTCATGGGGCGTCCCGGTGGGATCTGGATCGTCAATGCAAACGGGCGCGTAAAGGGCGCCCGTCGGAATATCGAAAGTGTAAGGCCGGGCCTTAACGCCTTCAAACTATTGATTACTGCTTCAATAATAACCAATAGTTATATAGGACATGCCGCCCTGCGGGGTCCCGATGAAGAGCGATCAGGAAATGGGGTGCGTGTTGATCCAGGCGACCAGCAGGCTGACGGTCAGCACTGACGCCACGGTCGAGACGAGGATGGCGCGCGACGTTACCCGCGCGTCGCGGCCATACATCTTGGCCAGCATGAAGGGACCCGTGCCGATCGGCAGCGCGCTCATCAGCACGGCGGTCCAGGCCCAGAGCGGGGGCATGGAAAAAACGTAGAAGGCCAGCACCGCCGTGACGGCGGGTTGCAGCAGCAGCTTGCCCGTCACCAGACGCAGGACGCCGGGGCCCGCCGTAGCGGTTTCCGTCTGCGCCAGGAACAGGCCGATCGTGACCAGCGCGCACGGGCTGGCCGATGCGCCCAGCAGCGACACGTAGCGGTCGACGCCTTCCGGCAGCGCCACGCCGGTCGATGCCCAAGCCAGGCCCAGCACCGGCGCGGCCAGCAGCGGGTTGCGCATCAGCGCGCGCCCGACCTTGATGAGCGTGGCGGCCACGTTGGGCGTCTGCTGGCGGTCGAACTCGATCATCGCGATGGCGAAGCCGAACAGGACGCTGGCGGTCAGAAGCGTGGTGAAGGCGGCGGGCGCCAGGCTTTCGGCGCCAAACAGCGCCAGGCACAAGGGGATCCCCATGTAGCCGGCATTGGCGTAGGACGCGGCCAGGCCTTCAATGCTGCGGTCGGTCAGCGCGCGCCGGCCGCCGCGTCCCGGCAGGAACGACACCAGGAACGTGACCGCGATGCCGCCTGCGAATGCGCCGACAAAACCCCAGTGTGCCATGTGCGCAAGATCCACCTGCGTCATCGCGCGAAACAGCAGCGCGGGCAAGGACAGGTAGACCACGTAGCGGTTCAGCGCGTCGGTGGCGCCGGGCCCCAGCAGTTGGAGCCGGGCGGCCAGCCAGCCAGTCAGGATCAGCGCAAAGACGGGCAGGGCGGCGGTAACGACGGCATTCATGGTCGACGGTGTGGCGGGCCAGGGGCGCGGGAAGGCGCCTATTCTACTTGCGGCGCCCGCGCGCTGCGGGTGACTAGCAGGATGCCGACGGCTGCCAGCGCCATGCCGGGCCAAGCCAGCAGCGGAATGGGCTCGCCCAGCGCCATCAGGGCGAAGACCGCCGTGCAGGGCGGCACCAGGAAGAACAGCGCCGACACGCGCGAGGCCTCGCCGTGCCGGATCATCGTCAGCAGCAAGGTGATGGCAACCAGCGAATTGCCCACGACCAGATAGGCCAGCGACGCGAGCAACGGGCCGGTCCATTCGATGCGCATCGGTTCCAGCCAGAAGGCCAGCGGTGCCGATACGGCCAGCCCGACGGCGTACTGCACCAGGTTGGACGTGACGGGGTGCGTCTGCGCGCCATAGCGCTTTTCATAGAGGGTGCCGCCCGTGATGCAAAGCAGCGCGCCCACGGCGAACAGCAGTCCCAGCGGCGCCAGCACGTCGATGGACGCCTTGGCGACGATGACGAGCGCGGCGCCCGCCACCCCTAGGCCCAGGCCGGCCCAACGCCGGGCATCCACGCGTTCATGCGCGATCAGGGGCGCCAACAGCCCGATCAGGATCGGCTGCAGCGAGGCGATCAGCGCCATGCCGCCCGCGGACATGCCCAGCTTCAGCGAGAGATAGGTGCAACAGAAGTAGCCGGCCTGCAATAGCAGCCCGACCATCGCCAGATGGCCCCAGGCGCGGGCGCCCGGCGGCAGCGGCGGACGCAGGACCACCATGAAAGGCAGCAGGATGAGGACGACGCAGGCGTATCGCACGGCCAGGAACGTCATCGGGTCTGCATAGGCCAGCCCGATCTTGAGCACGACGAAACCGCTGGACCACAACACCAGGAAAAGCGCGGGGGCGGCTTTCAGCCAAGCCGGTGGGGCGGAGGGCGTCATGTCGTGCCTAGGCAACGTGGGCAAGCCGCGATCGTACCCCTTTTCGCCTGGATGTCATCCCTGCGAGAATGCGGCGTAGGATATTTATTATTGACAAGCTGCACGCGAGGGAATGGAGATGTCGACCAACAAGCAATCATCGGTGCGTATCGCGTTGGGTACGTGGGACCGGCTGCGCGAAGATGCCTACTCGGTTCGCTACGAGGTGTTCGTCGTCGAACAGCGAGTGCCTCCTGAGGTCGAGCTGGATGACGACGATGCCGTGTCAGTGCATGCCGTGGCGTACGGGCCTGACGGCACGCCGATGGGCACGGGACGATTGCTGCCCGACGGCCATATCGGCCGCATGGCTGTGCATAAGAAGGCGCGCGGCATGGGGGTGGGCGGCCAATTGCTGGATGCGTTGATCGGGCAAGGCCACGGCGACGGCCACCGCATGCTGGTGCTGCACGCGCAGACCCATGCCGCCGGGTTCTACGAAGCGCACGGCTTTACCGTGGAAGGCGAGGAATTCGTCGAAGCCGGGATTCCGCACGTGGTGATGACCCGCGTGCTGAAGTAAGGCGGCCAGGAGCCCCGGCGCTGCCGGGGCTGAAAAGACCGGGACGGAAAAGAAAAAAACCCCGGTCGTTTTCACGAACGGGGTTCTTCTTGGCGCATCACGACAGGTACCTCGTGATGTAATAATTGGTGCCCAGGAGAGGACTCGAACCTCCACACCTTGCGGCACACGGACCTGAACCGTGCGCGTCTACCAATTCCGCCACCTGGGCGCTGGTGCTTCACTTGTTGCGTCGCTTTCGCTTCGTTTCTTGGTCAGCAGCAGTGGAACGAGATTATGCATACTTTTTTTAAGGTGTGCAAGTAATGGCGACTATTTTTCCTCTTTTTTGCATTTTTTTCGAGCGGCCAGCTTTCGATATAGTGTCGCCCCATGTCCCGTACCCTTTGCACGCGTTGCCTGCGTCCTGAATCGCACTGCCTGTGCGCGCTAATTCCTTCCTTGTCATGCCGCACGCGCGTCGTGGTCTTGCAGCATCCCAGCGAGGCGCGCCATGCGCTGAACACGGCCAGGTTGGCCGTCCTGGGGTTGGCGGGCGCGCGGCGCGTCGTAGGCGAATATTTCTCGCCGGCCGATTGGGCGGAGCCCGGTTACGCGCCCCGTCTGCTGTTTCCCGGTCCGGCGGCCGACATTTTGCATCCCGGATATGGGCAGGATCAGGACCTGCCGATCCAATTGATCGTGCCGGACGGCACCTGGGGGCACGCGCGCAAGCTGCTGCACATTAATCCTGAGTTGGCGGCGCTGCCGCGCGTGATGTTGCCGGCGGGGCTGACGACGCGGTATCGCGTGCGCCATGCGGACATTCCGGGCGCCTTATCCACGATCGAAGCCGTGACGCATGCCTTGAATGCGCTGGAGGCGCCGATGAACGCCGATGCGTTGTTGCGGCCTTTCGAAGCCTTGATCGATGGCCAGATCGAAGGCATGGGCGAAGACCTGTATGCGCGCCATCATCTGCAGCGCAAGGTGCCGTGGCGCTGATGCCAGCGGTGGGGCGCCCCTGGCCTGGAAAATAACGGCAGGGCGCTCAACGATCAACGCGGGAAGAAGATGCGTTTAAAGGGCGGGGGATAAGGATCGGGACAAGGATAAGCGCGGAAAAAGCAAAAGCCCCGAACATCTTTCGATTTTCGGGGCTTTCAGCCTTGCTATCAAAACCAGCATGCTGCTGATTCGACCTATATGCGGGTGGTGCCCAGGAGAGGACTCGAACCTCCACACCTTGCGGCACACGGACCTGAACCGTGCGCGTCTACCAATTCCGCCACCTGGGCACTGGGAAATACTTGCGTACTTCGCGTCTTGCTATTTTTACTGCTCTTTAATTTACTGCTTTCTTATCAAGCCAGCCCGAAAGCTGATTCGATTTAAATTCCGTGGTGCCCAGGAGAGGACTCGAACCTCCACACCTTGCGGCACACGGACCTGAACCGTGCGCGTCTACCAATTCCGCCACCTGGGCACTGAAAGATACTGTCAGAACTATGTGATACGCTGCCGCTCTAGTTGCTTTGTTTTTATTAAGGCCTGTACGTTGTTTCCAGCGTACTTACTTAACTAAAACATGCGTCCCGAGCGCAGTTGGTTTTACAATGGGTCTTTCGACCCCTCTGACCATTTCTGCTTCAGTGTTCAGCCTTGGGCGAACCACAGAAGCTGCGCATTATATACGGAAATTTCAGCTTTGGCAAAACGATCGAATAACGAATCGAAAAACAACAGATCAACACCCTTGCCCGAAGCGCCGCCGGACTTCGATCCTGATGTCCCGTCCCGTGAAGCCATTCTGACCGCGCTGCGTGCCGCGGGTTCGCCGTTGTCTCCGGTGGAATTGGCCGAGCGCATGGGCGTAGAGCGTGCCGCGACGATGGTCGGGTTCGAGCGCCGGCTTGGCGCCATGGAACGCGACGGGCAACTGATGCCCAACCGCAAGGGCGTGTTGCTGCTCGCGACCAAATTGGATTTTGTCGCCGGCAAGGTGCTGGGCCACCGCGACGGTTTCGGCTTCCTGCTGCGTGATGACGGCGGCCCGGACCTGTTCCTGTCGCCGCGCGAAATGCTCAAGGTGCTGCATGGCGACCGCGTGCTGGTCAAGCCGTCGGGCGAATACCGCGGCAAGCCGGAAGGCACCATCGTCGAAGTCATCGAACGCCGCACCAACAAGCTGGTGGGCCGTTTCCTGCACGAGCATGGCCTGTCCATCGTCGTGCCCGAAGACCAGCGCATCAAGCACGACATCCTGATTCCGCCCAGCGACACCAACGGCGCCCAGCACGGGCAAGTGGTCGCGGTCGAGATCATGGAACAGCCCACGCGCCACACG
This sequence comes from Achromobacter marplatensis, assembly GCF_002209535.1. Lineage (GTDB taxonomy): Bacteria > Pseudomonadota > Gammaproteobacteria > Burkholderiales > Burkholderiaceae_B > Achromobacter > Achromobacter marplatensis. The sequence continues at coordinate 88,779 of NZ_NJIG01000014.1, forward strand.
CAGCCGCTGGGCCGCGTGGCCGAGGTGCTGGGCGAAATCGATGACCCCGGCATGGAAATCGAGATCGCGGTGCGCAAGTTCGACGTTCCCGTCGAATTCTCGGAAGCCGCCCGCAAGCAGGCCGCGCGCTTGCCGGACGTGGTGCGCAAGAGCGACCTGAAAGACCGCGTGGACTTGCGCGATGTGCCGCTGATCACCATCGATGGCGAAGACGCGCGCGACTTCGACGATGCCGTCTATTGCGAACCCGTCGAACTGGGCACGGGCCAGCGCAAGCGCCCGGGTTGGCGTTTGCTGGTGGCCATTGCCGACGTCAGCCACTATGTGCGTCCGGGCGACGCCTTGGACGATGACGCGATCGAACGCGGCACCAGCGTCTACTTCCCGCGCCGCGTCATTCCGATGCTGCCCGAGACGCTGTCCAATGGCTTGTGTTCGCTGAACCCCGACGTGGACCGCCTGGTGCTGGTCTGCGACATGGTGATTCCGGCTACCGGCGCCAAGGCCGGCACGGTAACGGCCTACCAGTTCTACAACGCGGTGATGCACTCGCATGCCCGCACCACCTACACGAACATCTGGGCGGCCTTGCAGCAGCCCGGCGGCCCGGCTGCCGCGGCGATGCGCGCCGTCATGCCGCAGGTCCAGCACCTGTACGAGCTGTTCCAGTTACTGGTGCAGGGCCGCAAGAAGCGCGGCGCCATTGATTTCGACACGGTCGAGACCAAGATCGTCTGCAACGAACTGGGCCGGATCGAACAGATCGTCCCGTCGGTGCGCAACGACGCCCACAAGCTGATCGAAGAATGCATGTTGGCCGCCAACACTTGCGCGGCCGACTTCATGACGCGCAGCAAGCATCCTGGCCTGTACCGCATCCACGAAGGTCCCACCCCGGAACGCCTGCAGTCGCTGCGCGAATTCCTGCGTACGATGGGCCTGTCGATGGGCGGCGGCGAAACGCCTACCGCCAAGGATTACGGCGATTTCCTGGATACCGTGCGCGGCCGTCCCGATTACCAGCTGCTGCAGACCATGTGCCTGCGTTCCATGCAGCAGGCCGTCTACAGCCCGGACAACATGGGTCACTTCGGCCTGTCTTACCCGGGCTACAGCCACTTCACGTCGCCCATCCGCCGCTATCCCGACCTGCTGACGCATCGGGTGATCAAGGCCTTGCTGGCCGGGCAGCGCTATGTGCCGAGCCTGGACGACCAGGCGGTCGTCATCGGCCGCACGCAGAAGGAACACGAGCACGCCATCTGGGAAAAAATGGGCCTGGTGCTGTCGGCCAGCGAACGCCGCGCCGATGAGGCATCGCGCGACGTCGAGGCCTGGCTCAAGTGCTGGTTCGTCAAGGAGCGCGTGGGCGAAGACTTCAGCGGCACCGTCACTGGCGTGGCCAGCTTCGGCATCTTTGTCACGCTGGATACGCTGCACGTCGAAGGGCTGGTGCACGTCTCCGAATTGGGCGGCGAGTACTTCCAGTTCAACGACGCCCTGCACGAACTGCGCGGTGAGCGCACCGGCATGCGGTATCGCCTGACCGACAAGGTGCAGGTGCAAGTGGCGCGCGTGGATCTGGAAGCGCGCCGCATCGAATTCCGTCTGGTGCAAGGCACGAGTTTCGACGCGCTGCGCAAGGCGGCGGCCCGCGGGCCGGAAGAGCCGATGCGCCGCGTGAAGAAGGCGGCGGCTCCCAAGCCGGCGGCCCTGAAGGGACAGACCGCCAAGGAGCGGCGCGCGGACGCCAAGAAGGCGGGCAAGCCGCCCAGGGCAGCCAAACGCGCCGCGCCGGCCAAGAAGGCGACGCACAAGCGGCACTGATCTGCCCTGAATGCGCCCCGTTATGGCCAGTCCGTCTTAGGGCGGCGCGGCCATAAGGGGTAACATTGCGCTGATGGCCGGCTTGGTCCGGTGGCCCGCCCCCTTTGGGGCGGGTATTCGTTTATCTAAAGGTATTGCATTTATGGCGTCGACCCAAGTTCTGGCCGGGTTTCACGCGGTTGTCGCGCGGCTGCGCCACGCGCCCGAGTCGATCAAGGAAATCTATGTAGAGGCGTCGCGCCGCGACAAGCGGATGCAGACGTTCATCGAGCAAGCCGAAAAGGCGGGCTGCCGCCTGCATCCGGTGCCGATGGAGCGCCTGGACGGCCTGTCGCGCGGCACCCGGCATCAAGGCGTGGTGGCCCTGGCCGACGAACGCCAGCTGGCGGTGGACGTGGATGAGGTGCTCGACGTGATCGAGGGCCCGCCGCTGCTGCTGATCCTGGACGGCGTGACCGATCCCCACAATCTGGGCGCCTGCCTGCGCACCGCGGACGCCGCCGGCGTGCACGCCGTGATCGCGCCGCGCGACCGTGCCGTGGGCTTGAACGCCACGGTGCAGCGCGTGGCCTGCGGCGCCGCCGACACCGTGCCGTACGTGATGGTCACCAATCTGGCGCGCACGATGCGCAGCCTGAAGGACCGCGGCGTCTGGCTGGTCGGCACCGACGATCAGGCGACCGACAGCATGCACAAGATCGATGCGCGCCAGCCGATGGCGTGGGTCATGGGGGCGGAGGGCGAGGGCATGCGCCGCCTGACGCGGGAAACCTGCGACCAACTGGTGAACATCCCCATGCTTGGTTCGGTGGAAAGCCTGAACGTCAGCGTGGCCAGCGCCGTCTGCCTGTACGAGACCGTGCGCCAGCGCCAATCCTGATTTTGCCCGACCCGACTTATTCGTAGCTCTTCCTTTACGCGTCAGCCCATCATGCACCAGAACGGCTTTACCACCACGATCCTCCATTCCGACCGCCAACAATCCGTCGAGCACGGAGCGGTGCACAAGCCCATGCACCCGTCGTCGGAGTTCGCCTATGACGACGCGCGCGAGCTGGCTGCGGTGTTCCAGGGCAAGGCGGGCTTCACTTACGCGCGCCAGGGTACGCCCACCACCACGGCGCTGGAAGCCAAGATCAACCACATGGAAGGCGGCAAGGGCACGGTCAGCTTCGCCACGGGGATGGCCGCGCTGTCGGCCATCTTCACGACGCTGCTGCGCCGGGGCGACCACCTGGTGTCCAGCCAGTTCGTGTTCGGCAACACCAACAGCCTGCTGGGCACGTTGCTTGAACTGGGCGTGGAGATCACCTTCGTGGACGCGACGGACTCGGCCCAGGTGCGCGCCGCAATCCAGCCCAACACGCGCATGGTCTTTACCGAGACGATCGCCAACCCGGGCACGCAGATTGCCGACCTGGCCGTCATCGGCGAGATCTGCCGTGAGAAGAACCTGGTCTACGTCGTGGACAACACGTTGACCTCGCCGTGGATGTTCCGCCCTTCGACGGTGGGTGCGTCGCTGGTCATGAATTCCTTGTCGAAGTACATCGGCGGCCATGGCAACGCGCTGGGCGGCTCGGTGACCGACACCGGTCTGTACGACTGGTCCGACTACTCCAACATCTATGACGCGTACCGCAAGGGCCCGTCCACTGGTTGGGGGCTGACGCAGATCAAGAAGAAGGGCTTGCGCGACATGGGCGGTACGCTGGCCGCCGAGCCCGCGCACCGGATCGCGGTGGGCGCCGAGACGCTGGCGCTGCGCATGGCCAAACACTGCGCCAACGCGCTGGCGCTGGCGCGTTTCCTGGAAGAGCACCCTGGCGTGGCCAAGGTGCACTATCCGGGCCTGGCAGGCCATCCGCAGCATGCGCGGGCGACGGCGCTGTTCGGCGCGCGCTTCGGCGGGCTGCTGGGTGTGGAACTGGCCGACGGCGTGGATTGCTTCGATTTCCTGAATCGCCTGCGCATCGTGCTGATGGCCACGCACCTGGGCGACACGCGCAGCCTAGCGCTGCCTGCGGCGCACACCATCTATTACGAGATGGGCGCCGAACGCCGCAAGCAGATGGGCATTGCCGACAGCCTCATCCGGGTATCGGTGGGCATCGAGGACGAGGCCGATTTGCTGGTTGATTTCGATCAGGCGCTGACCGGCTGCCTGAAGGGATAATGCGGCAAGCGCAAGCCGGGCGCGAGGGCGCGCCGGCATTGCAATCGGGACGGTTCTCATGCTTATACAGATCGCAGAAGTCTTCACGCCGCAAGAAGCGGCGGATATCCGGGCCAGGCTGGACGCCGCCGACTGGGTGGACGGCAAGGTCACGGCGGGCTACCAGTCGGCCGAGGTCAAGCGCAACCGCCAGCTGCCCGAGCAGCACCCGCTTGCACAAGAACTGGGCAACCTGATCCTGCAGCGATTGGCGGCGAACAACCTGTTCATGTCGGCCGCGTTGCCGCGCAAGATATTCCCCCCGCTATTCAACCGCTATGAGGGCGGCGAAGCCTTCGGCTATCACGTGGACAACGCGGTGCGCGGCATTACCGGCACGGCCGAGCGCGTGCGCACCGACCTGTCCGCCACGCTGTTCTTCTCCGAGCCCGATTCCTACGACGGCGGCGAACTCGTCATCGACGACACCTACGGGCCGCGGGCGGTAAAGCTGCCTGCAGGGCACATGGTGCTGTACCCGGGCACGAGCCTGCACAAGGTGAATCCCGTCACGCGCGGGGCGCGCGTGAGTTCGTTTTTCTGGATGCAGAGCCTGGTGCGCGAAGACAGCCAGCGCGCCTTGTTGCTGGACATGGATGTGGCCATCCAGCGTCTGAACCAGGATGCCGCAGGGCATCCTTCCATCGTGCAGCTGACCGGCATTTATCACAATTTGCTGCGTCGTTGGGTTGATGTTTGATTCAGGCTTGAAACGATATCCGGACGGTGTCGCGCAAACACCGAAATGCGCGTTTTTGTATATTGCGAAATCAGCTAAAAGCTAGTATTGGCGCGGGTTGTGGTGAGGTTTTCGCTTGACAGCCGCGCCCCGCCAAGGCCTAATACATGTCTGCGTCGCTGACGGTTTGACGGCATCAAAGCCATCAAAACCTAAGCGGCGCAGCAGTTTAAAAGTTGTGCTTTGCAGCGCAAGAAAAAAGTTTATCCACTGTCTGTTCGTCGTTTGTCGGGCCATGCGTTGGTTTGTGGCGTCCCATCTTGACAGTCATGAACCGCACGGCCTCGCCAGACTCAATACCTTGTGAGGGGTACACCTGAATGAACAAAACCGAACTCATCGATCACATCGCCAGCAAGGCCGATATCTCCAAGGCTGCCGCCGGTCGTTCGCTCGACGCCTTGATCGGTGCCGTCAAGACCACCCTGAAGAAGGGCGGTACGGTCACGCTGGTTGGCTTTGGCACGTTTGCCGTGTCGGCTCGCGCTGCTCGCACCGGCCGTAATCCGCGTACCGGCGAAACCATCAAGATCAAGAAGGCCAAGGTGCCGAAGTTCCGTCCGGGCAAGGCCCTGAAGGACGCCGTCAACTAAGGACGGCATGGCGGTCGCCGGGCATTGGTCCCAAGCGATTTGCCCACAACTACGCGGTCCGGTATACTCCGGCCCGCGTATTGCTTTTGAGTACCCCGAGTTGGCAGTTTGCCTGGCACGAATCATCACATTGATGAGGAGTGGCAAGCAGCGATAAGCAGTCAGGATCGGGTGCTTAGCTCAGTTGGTAGAGCGGCGCCCTTACAAGGCGTAGGTCACAGGTTCGACCCCTGTAGCACCCACCAAAAGCCCACGCAGGCGGTTTGGATCCCCAAGGGTTCCCTTCCTGCCGCACACAAGACCCGCACACGTCACCGTGGCGGGTTTTTTGTTTTCGGGCCCCCGTTTTCGCGTGCGGGCCGGCCCCGGTTGTCCCCGCCATTTCCGGGGCGTCAGATTTTTTCGTAAACGTTTTATGCATTCGGGATGGATGCGCGCCCAGGGGTGCTACGCTAGCCCAGACGAAATAGGACGTGCGAATCATTCGCATTTAAGATATTATGTTCGGCTTGTACCGGCCAACCGGCGTCACTTTTTCGTGTGCGTCTTCTCCCTGGCTGGCCGGATAAGTCAATGCACCCCTGGCTGATTCATGCCTAGTTTTCAACGCGGTTGGAATTCATCTTCGCCGTCTTCATTTGGTATACGTGCAGGCGCTGGCCTGGCGGTTGTCGCGCTTCATGCGGCAGTGATCGGTGCCATTTTCATGGCTCCTGCGAATCGTCCTGAACTGGAGGAGCCCGAGGCCGTCATGGTCAGTCTGGTGGATGCGCCCATCCCGCAGATCGCGAAGGCTGAACCCACCCCGGAAGTGCCGCAGCCGGTAGTCGAACCGCCGCCGGAGCCGCAACCCGAGATCGAGCCGGAACCCGAGCCCGAACCCGAGTTGAAGCCCGAGCCCGAACCGGAACCCGAGCCGGTGGTCGAGAAGCCGCCGATGCCGGCCCCCAAGCCCAAACCGAAGCCCAAACCCAAGCCCCAGCCCAAGCCCCAGCCCAAGCAGGAAGTCAAACCCGAGCCCAAGCCCGAGACGCCGCCTCCGCAGACGCCGCCCGCTGGCGCGACGGATGGCGCGCAGGCCTCGCAGAGCCCGCAGCAAGGGCCCCCGCCTGACCAGCCGATCCTGGTGTCGAGCATCGAATTCCAGGGGGCGCGCCCCATGCCCGTCTACCCGCAGGCCTCGCGCCGCATGCGGGAGGAGGGGCGGGTGTTGGTGTTGGTGGAAATCAATACGCAGGGCCTGGTGGACCGCGCCGCGATCGACACGTCATCGGGTTTCCCGAGGCTGGACGAATCGGCACTGACCGCCGCCCGCAAGGCCAAGTTCAAGCCCTATACCCGTAACGGCGTGGCCTATCCCGCCAAAGCCAAAATTCCGTTCGATTTCGTAATGAGGAACTGAGATGTCCAACGCACTGCATAGCGCCACCCTGGTGGCGCAGGCGACCACCAGCCCGGCAGCGCCGGCTGCTGCCGGCGCCGCTGCGCCCGCAGCCCAACAAGCTGCTACCGCCGCTGGCGGTGTCGCCCAGCAATCGGCAGACGCGCTGCACGGCGCCGCCGCCGCGCTGCCGTCGCTGCCGCCGGCCCCGGCCGTGCCCGACATGGGCTTCCTGCACTTTGTCGCGCAGAGCGACTTCGTGGGCAAGAGCCTGTTCATCATCCTGATCCTGATGTCGCTGGTGACCTGGTACCTGATCCTGGTCAAGGCCGCCAGCAACGTCAGCATGCGCAAGCGTTCGGCCGACTTCCTGAACAAGTTCTGGAACGCCAGCTCGCTGGAGCAGGTCGAGCACGAAATCAGCACGCACGGCGCGCGCGATCCGTTCTCGCACCTGGCCAGCCACGCCATGCACGCGCAGGCGCACCACAACAAGTTCGGCGCGACCAAGCTGGAAGAGTCGGGCAGCAATTCCGATTTCGTCACGCGCACCATGCGCAAGGTCATTGACGAAGAGACCGCCAAGCTGGAAAACGGCCTGACGGTGCTGGCGTCGGTGGGTTCGACCGCCCCGTTCGTCGGCCTGTTCGGCACGGTGTGGGGCGTGTACCACGCCCTGGTGGGCATCGGCCTGTCCGACGGCGTGACCATCAACCGCATCGCCGGTCCGGTGGGCGAAGCCCTGATCATGACGGGCCTGGGCCTGGCCGTGGCCATTCCCGCGGTGCTGGCTTACAACACCTTCGTGCGCAACAACCGCGTGTTCCTGTCGCGGCTGGATGCGTTTGCCCATGACCTGTTCGCGTTCCTGACCACCGGCCAGCAAGTGTCGCTGTCCGACGGCAAGGTGCGCGCGCTGCGCCGCCAGAGCAGCAATGGCGCCGCGGCTCAACGCGGGAGTGAATGATGGCCTTTGGCAGCTTCGAGGGTAAAGGGTCCGGAAGCCATACGGTTTCCGAGATCAACATGGTGCCCCTGATCGACGTCATGCTGGTGCTGCTGGTGATCTTCATCATCACGGCGCCGCTCTTGGCGCACTCGATCAAGATCAACATGCCCCAGGTGGCCGCCGAGCAGATCGAGGAAGAGCCCAAGACCGTGGACCTGGCGATTGATGCCAGCGGCGCGCTGTTCTGGGACGAAAAGCCGGTCAATATCGATGACCTGCCGAACCGCTTCAAGTCGATCGCCGGCACCAAGCCGCAACCGGAAATCCGCATTCGCGCCGACCAGAACACCCGCTACGAAACGCTGGCCAAGGTCATGGCCTCGGCTCGCCGCTCGGGGATGTCGCGCATCGGATTCGTCACGACGCCGCCTTCGGGCGGGGCCGCTGCGGCCGAAGCGCCGCCCTCGGGCGCTGCGCCGGGCGGGGCCACCCCGGCGCCTGCCGGGGCACCGTCCGGCCGGTGAACGGATCCTGAGGGAAAGGGGCGCATTTCGCGCCCCTTTTTTTTCGGATCGCGCTAGAATCGCGGCATGCGAGTACTGGTAATCGAAGACGACACCACCCTGGGCCACGCGCTCCAGGAATTCCTGGCCGACCAGGGTTATGCGGTCGACTGGCTGACTGAAGGCGACCGTGTCCTGGGCGCTTTGGCAGGCCAGCCGTATGACCTGATGCTGCTCGACCTCAATCTGCCCGGCATGAGCGGGCTTGACGTGTTGCGGCAACTGCGCCAGGACGGCAATCAGGTTCCGGTGCTGATCCTCACGGCGCGCGACGGCATCGAAGACCGCGTCGCAGGCCTGGATGCCGGCGCCGACGACTACGTCACCAAACCTTTCGAATTGCCCGAGCTGGCCGCGCGCGTGCGCGCCTTCGGCCGCCGCCGCGCCGGTCAGGCGCAGCCGCTGATCGAAGTCGGCCCCCTGGTGTTCGACACGGTCGGCCGCGAAGTTCGCGCCAATGGTCAGCGCCTGTCGCTGTCCGTGCGTGAGCTCTCCGTGCTGGAGATGCTGATGGCCCGCGTGGGCCGCGTCGTGACCAAGCGCCAGATCGTCAATTCGTTGTCCGCCTGGGACGCCGATTTCAGCGAAAACGCCGTCGAAGTGTATGTGTACCGCCTGCGCAAGCGCCTGGAAGGCACGGGCGCCAGCATCCAGACGGTGCGTGGCTTCGGCTACATGCTGGATGTGGAAACGGCCTGACGGGCCGGTCGCGGCCGGCATGCTCCGGCTGCGCGCTGCCATCCGCTCAAGCGAGGGTATCGCGTCATGACGCAGGAACGCACTCCTTCCGCTCTTCCGGCAGCACGTCCCATGCTCCCTTCACGCTCGCTGGCGCGGCATCTGGTGATACGCCTGATGCCGCCGATCCTGCTGCTGGTCCTGCTGGACCTGGCTGCAACCTGGGTCATCACCCACAAGATCGACATGTCGCTCTGGATGCTGGAGGATTTCTTCTGGCTGATGGTGGTGGGACAGGTGGCGCTGATCGCCTTGTTCACCTGGGTAGTGGTGCAGGGCGTGCGGTCCGGACTGCGGTCCGTGAACCACTTGTCCGAAGAGATCCGCCAGCGTTCAATTGACGACATGCAGCCGCTGGAAGTGGCGGGCGTGCCGGTGGAGATCGAACCGCTGGTGACCCACACCAATGACCTTCTGCTGCGGCTGGACGCCTCGCTGGCGGCGCAGCGCCGCTTCATCGGGCATGCCGCCCACCAGTTGCGCACCCCCTTATCGGGCCTGAGGCTTGAATCCGAGCTGATGCTGGCCCGACCCTTGCCTGACGACGTGCGGGCCCGTGCCGAGCGCATCAAGGCCGTCAGCGACCGCATGATTCGGCTGGGCCAGCAGCTGCTGGTGCTGGCGCGCGCCGACCCCAATGCCCGTCCCCAGGACAGCTTTGTGCGCATCGACCTGTGCGAATGGGTGCGGGTGCACGGCGCCGAGTGGTTTCCCCGGGTGCGCGAGGCGCGGTACGAGCTGGACCTGGTGGCGCCCGACGCGCCCATCTGGATCGATGCCGACCCCTTGCTGCTGGCCGAACTGCTGAGCAACCTGATCGACAACGCCCTGCGCTACGGCAACGAGACCGGCCGCATTACGCTGATCGTGGGCGCCAATCCCCCGTCCCTGACGGTCGAGGACGACGGGCCGGGCATTCCCCCCGACGAGCGTGACCGCGTGTTCGAGGCTTTCTACCGGTCGCCGACCGCGACGGCCGGCGGCTCGGGCCTGGGTCTGGCGATCGTGCGCGAGATCGCGCACGCGCACGGCGCCTGGTGGAAGCTGACCAGCCGTCCCGATTTTTCCGGCACACGGCTGTCCGTCGTGTTCCCCGGCCCCCGCAAAGGGGCCCAACTTACTCGTCAAGAACCCACATCATGAGCCAAGCCACGGCTGGTGTTCCTTCATCGCCCGGGGCGCATGCGGGAGGCGCGCACGCGCCCTCGTCGCGCGCGGCGCTCATCATGGGCGCGCTGGGCGTGGTGTATGGCGACATCGGCACCAGCCCGCTGTACACCCTGCGCGCCTGCTTGACGGGCCTGAGCGTGCATACCGACCTGGAGCCGGCGCATCTGCTGGGCGTGCTGTCCATCCTGTTCTGGATGCTGATGGTGGTGGTGTCCCTGAAGTACGTGACGCTGGTGCTGCGCGCCGACAACCGCGGCGAAGGCGGTACGCTGGCGCTGCTGGAATTGGCGGTGCGCAATCGTGAAGGCAAGATGCGCTGGGTGCTGATCGTGCTGGGCATTTTTGGCGCGGCGCTGTTCTATGGCGACAGCATGATCACGCCCGCGATCTCCGTGCTGTCGGCACTGGAAGGCATCGGGATCGTGTCGCACACGCTGGACCGGTGGGTGGTGCCGATCGCGCTGGTGGTGCTGGTGGCGCTGTTTGCGATCCAGTCGCATGGCACGGGCGTGATGGGCAAGCTGTTCGGTCCGGTGATGCTGGTGTGGTTCGGCACGCTGGCCGCACTGGGCGCCTGGCAGATCTGGCAGACGCCGGAAGTGCTGTCGGCCTTGAATCCGATGTGGGGCCTGCGCTTCATCGTGGAATTCCCGCTGATCAGTTTCGTGCTGCTGGGGGCGGTGGTGCTGGCGCTGACCGGCGCCGAGGCGCTCTACGCCGACATGGGCCACTTCGGCCGCCCGGCGATCCGCAGCGCCTGGTTCAGCATGGTGCTGCCGGCGCTGACGCTGTGCTATTTCGGCCAGGGCGCGCTGCTGCTGCGCGACCCCACGGCGATCCGCAACCCGTTCTTCATGATGGCGCCTGAGTGGGGCCTGGCGCCGCTGGTGGCGCTGGCCACCATCGCGACGATCGTGGCATCGCAGGCGGTGATCTCCGGCGCCTATTCGGTGACGCGCCAGGCGGTGCAATTGGGCTTCTGGCCGCGCATGCAGATCCTGCATACGTCGGCGGTGGAAAAAGGGCAGATCTACTTGCCGCAGGTCAATGCGCTGCTGCTGTGCGCGGTGCTGGTGCTGGTGCTGCTGTTCCGCAATTCGGACAACCTGGCCGCCGCCTACGGCTTTGCGGTGACGGGCACGATGCTGACGACGTCGGTGTTGGCCTTCGCAGTGCTGCCGCGCGGCTCCACGGGCGTCAAGCGCATGCTGTGGTTTACGGTGCTGGGCTTTTTGCTGCTGTTCGACGTGCTGCTGTTTTCGGCCAACGTGTTCAAGATTCATGAGGGCGGCTGGCTGCCGCTGCTGGTGGCGATCGTGGTGTTCACGCTGATGATGACGTGGCGCCGCGGCCGGCATCTGCTGTCGGACATGCAGCATCGCGACCGGCAGCCGCTCAAGGAATTCATGGAACAGCTGGAAGCGTATCCGCCGTCGCGGGTGCCGGGCACGGCGATCTTCATGACGATGAATTCGGGCAACGTGCCGCCGGCACTGCTGCATAACCTGAAGCACAACAAGGTGCTGCACGACCATGTGCTGTTCCTGACGATTCTGGTGGCGGATGTGCCGTATATCTCGCCGGAAGAGCGTTTCGTGGTGAAGAAGCTGAGCGCGTCCAGTTGGACGGCGACGATCAACTACGGGTTCAAGGAAGATCCGGACGTGCCGGAGGCGTTGCGGCTGGTGGCCGAGGCGTATCCCGAGCTGGATCTGGAACCGATGCGCACGTCTTACTTCCTGTCGCGGCAGACGGTAGTGGCAGCCAGGAAGCCGGCGTTGTGGCGATGGAGAAGGGCGGTGTTTTCGTTCATGGCCCGGAATTCGACGCGGAGTACCAAGTTTTTCAAGATTCCGGCGAATCGGGTGGTGGAGATGGGGATGCAGGTGGAGTTGTAGTCTTTTTTTTCTGCTGGGCGTTGTTGGTTCTTAAGACGCCCGGCCTGACGGCGGCGCGGCAAGCGCGGGTCAACGATTGCGGTCCGGAGCCTTCGCTCCGGACTCCCCCGTCGTCATCTTCGTCACTGCCGCTGGCAGTTCCTTCAGATTCCCTCGGGCTTATCGACTCCCCGTGCTTGCCGCGCCGCCGCCTGGCCGGGCTTTGGTGGTTGGAACCTGACGTCGGCCGGGGCGGGTGGGGTGCTTGGGGTTCTGGGCTACAAGTGGGTGGTGGTGGAGGGTCTTGCGGGGCCCGCGCCAGGCCGGCCGCGCGGGCGGCCTTTTGGCGCTTACGCGGTGTCTTGCGTCTAGGTGGGGGCGCTTCGCGAATGCGTGGGACCGTAGGATGGGTGGAGCGCGGGGAAACTCTCCGCCATTGGTCAGGTGCCCAACGCGCGCAACCCATCAAGCTGCCGTCACCCCACGACGATTCCCCAACGAATCATCAGATTGCGCCGGCGCCGCCACGACGCCCACACAATAAAAAAGCCCCTCGGGTTCGCCGAGGGGCTTTTTTCGGGCGGAAGAATTATTTCTTCTTGCCGTCGTCCTTCAACTGCGGCAGCGAGGTGCCGCTGGAGGCCAGGAGGCCGGTCTTGACGTAGGTGAACAGCTTTTCGCGGGTGTCGACGATGTCGAGGTTGCGCATGGTCAGCTGGCCGATGCGGTCTGCCGGAGTGAAGGGGGCGTTTTCCACCTTTTCCATGGACAGGCGCTCGGGGGCGTACGTCAGGTTGGCCGATTCGGTGTTCAGCAGCGAATAGTCGTTGCCGCGGCGCAGTTCGATGGTGACTTCGCCGGTGATGGCGCGGGCGACCCAGCGTTGGGCGGTTTCGCGCAGCATGATGGCTTGCGGATCGAACCAGCGGCCTTGGTACAGCAGGCGGCCCAGCTTGCGGCCGTTTTCGCGGTACTGCTCGATGGTGTCTTCGTTGTGGATGCCGGTGACCAGGCGTTCGTAGGCGATGAACAGCAGGGCCAGGCCCGGGGCTTCGTAGATGCCGCGGCTCTTGGCTTCGATGATGCGGTTTTCGATCTGGTCGCTCATGCCCAGGCCGTGGCGGCCGCCGATGCGGTTGGCTTCCAGCAGCAGTTCGACCGGGTCGCTGAATTCCACGCCGTTCAGGGCGACCGGCTGGCCTTCCTCGAAGCGGACGGTGACTTCTTCAGCCTTGACGGCCACGTCGTCGCGCCAGAACGCCACGCCCATGATGGGCTTGACGATGCGGATGCCGGAGTTCAGTTGCTCCAGGTCCTTGGCTTCGTGGGTGGCGCCCAGCAGGTTGGAGTCGGTGGAGTAGGCTTTTTCGGCCGACATCTTGTAGTCGAAGCCGGCTTGGCGCATGTATTCGGACATTTCCGAACGGCCGCCGAGTTCGTCGATGAAGCGCTGGTCGAGCCAGGGCTTGTAGATCTTCAGGTCCGGGTTGGTCAGGAGACCGTAGCGGTAGAAGCGCTCGATGTCGTTGCCCTTGAAGGTGCTGCCGTCGCCCCAGATGTTGACGTTGTCTTCCTTCATGGCGGCCACCAGCATCGTGCCGGTGACTGCGCGGCCGATCGGGGTCGTGTTGAAGTAGGTGATGCCGGCGGTCGAGATGTGGAACGCGCCCGCTTGCAGGGCAGCGATGCCTTCGGCCACCAACTGCGCGCGGCAGTCGATCAGGCGGGCGTTTTCGGCGCCGTAGGCCAGGGCCTTGCGCGGGATCTCGTCGTAATCGGACTCGTCGGGCTGGCCCAGGTTCGCGGTGTAGGCGTACGGGATGGCGCCATTGTTGCGCATCCACAGGAGCGCTGCGCTGGTGTCGAGGCCGCCGGAAAAGGCGATGCCGACCTTCTGGCCGGTGGGAAGGTTCGGGAGGATAGTGGTCATTGTTTGAGGTGAGACGCCAACAGGACTTTGACAGCAACGAGCCGCCAAACAAGAAAGGTGACGGCATTTTAACTCTTTTGCCCGGGCGGGGCGGCGCACCGCTAGGCGGCGGGTGCGAACAGGCGGGCCAGTTCCAGTTTCTGGATCAAGAGGCCCGTCGCCGTGGCCAGGCGCGTGGCCGGCCGGTGGCGGGCGCTGGCCAGCACCAGGTTGTTGGTGATCCGGGGCGACCCGATGTCGCAGAGCGACAGCGCGTGCTCGGCGGCCGGGCCGCGGGCAGCCGAGCGCGGCAGGATGGCATAGGCGTCGCCTTGCGCCGCGAGTTCCACGATGGTCTGCACGGCGTCGACTTCGGCGGCTACCTTCAGGCGCACGCCTTGGGCGCGGCAGACGCTTTCCACCAGCGTGCGGATGGCGTTGGGCAGGCTGGGCAGTACCAGCGGATAGTCGCCCAACTGCGCCACCGCGACCCGAGCAGGCAGCGGCGGCTGGTGCCCCATGGCAGCCGCCAGCACCAGGTCTTCGCGAAACAGCGATTCATAAGCCAGCTGGGGCGAGGGCGGGGGGTCGTACAGCAACGCCAGGTCTACCCGGCCTGCCAGCAGCCATTCGCGGACCTGCGCGCTCAGGCCTTCAGCCACCGCGATGGAGGCGTCGGGAAAGCTGCGGCGAAACGCCTGCACCAGGGGCGGGGTCAGCACGCGGGCAATGCGTGGCGGCAGCCCCACTACAACCTTGCCGGTCGGCGTTTCGCGCAGGGTCTGCAGGTCTTCTTTGGCGCGCTCGGCCAGGGTCAGCAGGGCGCGGGCGTGCTCCAGAAACCGCAGGCCGGCTTCGGTGGGTTCGGCGCCACGACCGTTGCGGTACAGCAGGTGCTGCCCCAGCTCCAGTTCCAGCAGGCGAACCTGCCGGCTGAGCGTGGGTTGCGCCACGTCCAGCATTTCGGCGGCGCGCGAGAAACTGCGCCGCTCGGCGACTCTGACGAAGTACTCGATCTGCTTGAGGTCCATCGGATATTTGGTTTATCTATATCTGAAATCAAAGATATAGCATTGTTTGGCAGCCCGCAATCCGGGACGATGTCGTTTTCCCCGCAGGAACCGCCCGTGCCTGATTGCCGTCCCCCGCTTGCGTCACCCTCCCGCCCTCGCCACGCCTTGCCGCCTGGCGCTTGCGACACGCATTGCCACGTCTTCGGACCGGGCGACGTGTTTCCGTACGCCGAGGGCCGGTCCTATACGCCGCCCGATGCGCCGTACGCGAAGATGGCAGCGTTGCACGCCCATCTGGGCGTGGAGCGGGCCGTGGTGGTGCAGGCCAACTGCCATGGGGCCGACCACAGCGCCTTGCTGGATGCGCTGGCCCGAAGCGGCGGCCGCTACCGCGGCGTGGGGTTGCTGGGCGCGGATGTCACGGCGGCCAGCGTGAAGCAATTGCATGACGGCGGCGTGCGCGCCGCACGGTTCAATTTCGTGCCGCATCTGGGCGGTGCACCTGAACCGGCGGTGTTCGACCACGTCGTGTCCCTGATCGCGCCGCTGGGCTGGCACCTGTGCCTGCATGTGGACGGGGCGATGCTGCCGGACCTGTTGCCGCGGCTGCTGGCGCTGCCGGTGCCGTTCGTCGTGGACCACATGGGCCGGCTGAAGGCGGCCGACGGATTGGATTCGCCCGCGATGCGCGCGTTGCTGAGCCTGGCCGACGTGCCGCAGGCCTGGGTCAAGGTGTCGGGCATCGACCGCATCGCTTCCGGCCAGCGTCCGTTCGCCGAAGGCATCCCGTTCGTGCGCGCGCTGGTTGAGGCCATGCCGGACCGCACCTTGTGGGGCACCGATTGGCCGCACCCGAACGTCGCGGGCGACATGCCCGACGATGGCGAACTGGTGGACACGTTCTTTGACGCGTGTCCCGATGCCGCGCTGCGCCAGCGCGTGCTGGTGGACAACCCGGCGCGGCTGTACGGATTCAAGTAGACGGCGCGGCCGTCACGGCAAGCAAAAAAACATTCCATTCAACGAGGAGACACCATGTTCAAGAAAATTCTCTCGGCCACCGTGCTGGGCCTGGCCGCGTTCGGCGCGGCGCACGCCGACGGCCCCGTCCGCCTGATCATCGCATTCCCGCCCGGCGGTCCGGTGGACCTGGTGGGGCGCGTGCTGGCCGAGCAGCTGGGCAAAGAGCTCAAGCAGCAGGTCATCGTCGAAAACAAGGCGGGCGCCAACGGCAACATCGCCGCGGCCTATGTGGCCAAGGCGCCAGGCGATGGCTCGGTGCTGTTCTTGACCAGCGTGGGCGCGGTCGCGATCAGCCCGGCGCTGTACAAGGACCTGCCGTACGATCCGGTGCGCGACTTTGCACCGGTCTCCAAAGTGGTGAACAACGCCACCGTGTTCGTGGTGAACCCGTCCAATCCGGCCACCGATGCCGCCGACTTCGTGGCGAAGTCGCAGGCGGCCAAGCAGTCGGTCGCGATCGGCTCGTCGGGCATCGGCAGCATTCCGCACCTGACCATGGAAATGTTTGCCGACGCCAGCAAGGCCAACGTGCTGCACGTGCCGTACAAGGGCGCCGCGCCCGTCATCAACGACGTGATGGGCAATCAGGTGGCCGGCTTCTTCGGTGACGTGCCGGGCCTGATCGGCCACATCCAGGGCGGCAAGCTCAAGCCGCTGGGCATTGCCGCGCCCACCCGCCATCCGTTGCTGCCGGACGTGAAGACGCTGGCCGAGCAGGGCATCCCCGGCGTGGAATCGAACAACTGGTACGGCATCGTGGCGCCGTCGTCCACGCCGGCGGCCACCGTCGACAAGCTGAACCAGGCGGTGCGTGCCGCCTTGGGCAACGAGGCCGTGCGCGCCAAGCTGGAGAAGTTCGGCGCCCAGGCCGCGGCCAGCTCGCCGCAGGAACTGGCCGCCTTGATCGCGTCGGACCGCGATAAGTGGACGGCGCTGATTCAGCGCAAGAACATCCGCCCGGAGTAAGCATGAGCGCAAGCCGAGTCTCGCCCGTCGTACCGGGCACCCGCCCGGCGCTGGCCACGCTGGAGGCGCGCATCAGCGCCGCGCGCGGCCGGATATCGCCGCTGTACCAGGTGTTGCTGAACAGCCCCGCCGTGGTGGAAGGCTGGGAAGCCATGCTGACCGCCATCCGCCAGAAGACGTCGCTGGCGCCGCGCCTGCGCGAGCTGATCATCCTGCGAGTGGCGACGTTGAACAACGCGCCCTACGAGTTCGAGGCGCACGTGCCGCACGCGCTGGCCGGCGGCATGCCGCAGGCGGTGATCGATGCGCTGCGCAGCAACCCGGCGCCGGAGACGGTGCAGGGGTTGGCGCCGGGAGAGGCCGAGGTGCTGGCGCTGACCGACGCGATGACGCGCGATATCGAGGTGCCCGACGCGGTGTTCGCGCCTTTGCGCGCCCGCTACGACGACACGCAACTGGTGGAATTGACGGCGACGGTCGGGGCGTACAACATGGTGTCGCGCTTCCTGGTGGCGTTGCGCGTCGGCCATTGAAAGGAGAAGACAGTGCAGGAAACGGTATTGCTGGTGTCGCTGGGTGAACGCTTCGACGAAGCGCGCGCGGCGGACATGGCCCAACGCTTGACCGACGGGCTGGCCGGTGTCGCGGTCAGCGCGTTCGCGGCGGTGGAAGAAGAGGACACCTACGTGTACCTGCGTGGTGCGCGCGACGCGTTGCCTGAAATCCAGGCACGCCTGGCGGAAAGCTTTCCCGGCGCGCGGGCACGCGTGCTGCACAAGACGCTGGACCTGCCGGGCGCGTCAGCCGGGCAGGATGCGCCCTGGCACTACATCGTGGAAACCGACGTGGTGCCCGAGGCCGAGGCGGACCTGAACGCCTGGTACGACCAGGAGCATCTGCCCGGTTTGGCCTCGGTGCCGGGCACGGTGCGTGCGTTGCGCTACGAATGCCGCGACGAAGCGCCGCGCTATCTGGCCTGCTACGACCTGCACACCCGCGAGACCTTCGGCAGCCCGCCGTGGCTGGCCGTGCGCGCAACCGACTGGAGCAGCCGCGTGCGGCCGTCGTTCCGCAATACGCGCCGGACGATGTTCAAGAAGATCCTGTAAACCCAGCGGGCGGCAGACCCGACCGGAGAAGACATGATGATGAAGCAATTGCTGGCCGGCCTGGCGTTGTCGTGCGCCGTCGTGGCGGCGTCGCCCGCCTTGGCCGATGCGCCCCGGCGCGTCAATGTGCTGGTGGGTAACGGCGCCAGTATCGAGGTGCTGGACCAGGGGCAGGGGCCCGCGCTGGTGCTGCTGCCGTCGCGGGGCCGTGGCGCCGAGGATTTCGATGAATTGGCCGCGCGCTTTGTGCAGGCCGGCTACCGCGTGCTGCGTCCGCAGCCGCGCGGCATCGGCGGCAGCACGGGGCCGATGTCGGGCATTACGCTGCACGACCTGGCCGACGATCAAGCCGCAGTGATCCGCAACGTGGCGCGCCAGCCGGTGGTGATGGTGGGCCATGCCTTCGGTAACTGGGTGGCCCGCACGACCGGCGTGGACCATCCCGAATTGGTGCGCGGGGTGGTCATCGTCGCCGCCGCGGCCAAGCAGTACCCCAAGGGCTTGAGCGAACATGTGGACCGCAGCGCCGAGCTGTCGCTGCCCGACGCCGAGCGCCTGAAGTCCATCCAGTACGCGTTCTTCGCGCCCGGCAACGACGCCCGCGTGTGGTTGAACGGCTGGTACCCCGAGGTCAGCGAAAGCCAGCGCCTGGCGGGCAAGGCCACGCGCCAGTCCGACTGGTGGTCGGGCGGGGCCAAGCCCTTGTTGGAC
This sequence comes from Achromobacter marplatensis, assembly GCF_002209535.1. Classification (GTDB taxonomy): domain Bacteria; phylum Pseudomonadota; class Gammaproteobacteria; order Burkholderiales; family Burkholderiaceae_B; genus Achromobacter; species Achromobacter marplatensis. The sequence continues at coordinate 107,562 of NZ_NJIG01000014.1, forward strand.
CTGCAGGCGGGGCTCGACTTGTTCAAGCCGCCCGCCACCCGCAACGAGATCAAAGACGAATTCGGCAGCCGGGTGTCGGTCGTGGTGATCGACGGGGCAGGGCACGCCCTGGTGCCCGAGAAGCCGCAGGAAGTAGCCGACGCCATTGCGGCCTGGGAACGCACGCTGCGCTGATTGCCGACTGCATCAAAAGCCAAGGGCCTGGATACCGCAAGATATCCAGGCCCTTTTTCCGTGCCGTACCGGGTTATTTGATCTGGCCCAGCAGCAGGAATTCCATCAGCGCCTTTTGCACGTGCAGGCGGTTTTCGGCTTCGTCCCAGACCACGCTTTGCGGGCCGTCGATGACTTCGCCGGTGACTTCCTCGCCGCGGTGGGCGGGCAGGCAGTGCATGAAGACGGCTTCGGCGTCGGCCGCGGCCATCATTTCGGCATCCACGCACCAGTCGGCGAACGCGGCGCGGCGTTCTTCGTTTTCGGCTTCGTAGCCCATGCTGGTCCAGACGTCGGTCGTGACCAGATGCGCGCCCTGGCATGCTTCCATGGGGTCCTTGAACTGGCGCAGCACCTTGGGCGACGGCGTGCCGATGCGCGAGGCCTCAAGCTCGTAGCCGGCGGGCGTGGACACATGCAGCGTGAAGCCCAGCATTTCGGCGGCGTGCAGCCACGTGTAGGCCATGTTGTTGGCATCGCCCACCCAGGCGACCGTCTTGCCGGCGATGGGGCCGCGGTGCTCGATGTAGGTGAAGATGTCCGCCAGGATCTGGCAGGGGTGGAATTCGTTGGTCAGGCCGTTGATGACGGGCACGCGCGAGTGCGATGCGAAGCGCTCGATGCGGGTCTGCTCGAACGTGCGGATCATGACGATGTCGACCATGCGCGAAATGACGCGCGCCGTGTCTTCGATGGGCTCGGAGCGGCCCAGTTGGGAATCGTTCGAGGTCAGGTTGATGACCGAACCGCCCATCTGGTACATGCCGGCTTCGAAGGACACGCGGGTGCGGGTGCTGGCCTTTTCGAACACCATCGCCAGCGTGCGGTCGTGCAGCGGCATATGGGGTTCGTATCGCTTGAACTTTTCTTTGATCAGGCGTGCGCGGTCCAGCACGTAAGCGATTTCCGCGGACGAGAAGTCCTTGAACTGGAGAAAATGCCGCAACGGGCCGTTTTGAGTCGTGGGAGGAGTCATGGTGATGTCGCAGGTCATTGGACCCGGCCAGGCTCGTGGCCCGGGCGGGACGTGGAATTGGAGGTTTCGGCCAGTAACTGTTGGATGAGCGGAACCAGCGTGCTGACGATCTGGTCCGCCTCTTGCTGGTTCAGGATCAGGGGCGGCAGCATGCGGATGACGCGGTCACGCGTGACGTTGATGAGCAGGCCGGCTTCCAGCGCGCGCAGGGCCAGCACACCGCAGGGACGCGCCAGTTCGATGCCCAGCATCAGGCCGCGGCCGCGGACTTCGGTGACGCCGTCCGTGCCTGCCAAGGCACGACCGAGCGCTGCTTTGAGGTAGGCGCCCACGGTGTGGGCGTTGTCCAGCAGGTGCTCGGATTCCAGGGCGTCCAGCACGGCCAGCCCGGCCGCGCACACCAGCGGGCCGCCGCCGAAGGTGGTGCCGTGGCTGCCCGGGGTGAAGACGCCCGCGGCGGGGCCGGCGGCCAGCATGGCGCCGATGGGCACGCCGCCGGCCAGGCCCTTGGCCAGCGTCATGACGTCCGGCGTGATGTCCGCCCATTGATGGGCGAACCATTTGCCGGTGCGGCCGATGCCGGACTGCACTTCGTCAATCATCAGCAGCCAGCCGCGTTCGGTGCACAGCTGGCGTACTTCCTGCAGGTAGGCGATGTCCGACGGGCGGATGCCACCTTCGCCTTGCAGCACTTCCAGCAGCACCGCCGCGGTGCGCGGCTCGGCGTCGCCGGCGGCGCGCACGGCGTCGATGTTGTTGTAAGCCACCTGGATGAAGCCCGTCGGCAGAGGTTCGAAGCCCTTGCGGGCCTTGTCGCTGCCTGTGGCCGCCAGCGTGGCCAGCGTGCGGCCATGCCAGGACGAATCCATGGTGATGATGTGGGCGTGCTTGTTGCCGCGTTGGTAGGCGTAGTAGCGCGCCAGCTTGATCGCGGCCTCGTTGGCTTCCGAGCCGCTGTTGTTGAACGCGACTTCCTGCATGCCGGACAAGGCCGTCAGGCGGGCGGCAAGCGCCGCCTGCTGCGGCACTTCATAGATGTTCGACGTGTGGATGACGCGCGCGGCCTGCTCGCTGATGGCGGCGACGAGTTTCGGGTGGGCATGGCCCAGGCACGACACGCCGATGCCTGCCAGCGCATCCAGATACTTGCGGCCTTCGGCATCCCACAACCAGACCCCCTGGCCGTGCGTGAACGCAACCGGCAGACGGGCATAGATATTGGCCAGAGACGAGGTCATTGCGGATCCTCCTGGGGGATTACCAAAAAGCGCCCCTCGTGGGGCAGCAAGCCGAAGGTGCAGCGTGGTGGCCCTTTGCCCCCGCGGGGGGCAGCAAGCCGAAGGCGCAGCGTGGGGCCCTTTTTTGTGACGTTTTCTGTAAGAAACGTCATTTGGAAGAGGGCAAAGGATCAATCATATACAATTCGCGGCGCAGGGCGCATGTTTGATCACGCCGAAGATCCGGCTTTCGTGAAAGGCGCGCTGTAGTGAAAGAACTCATGGCAACTCGCGTCAGACAATTCGTAATTCATGGCGTTACCGAAAGCGGTAGCCGATTCCGCCCCAGCGATTGGGCGGAGCGGCTCGCCGGCGTAATGGCACAGTTCCGGCCCGCCGGCTGTGCTGGTAACCACCTCACCTATTCGCCCTACGTGCTGCCCGTCGTCATCGACGGCGTGCGCGGAGTCGTGGTCGACCTGCGTTTGCGCGACCTGGAACCGCTGGCGTACAAGTTCGTGGTGGATTTCGCTCGCGACAACAACCTCAAGACGGAAGAACGCGAAATCTAGGCCCCAGAACCGAAAAGCGCCCCGACCGGGCGCTTTTCTCATTCTTGGGGACACCTGCGCGCCCATCGGGCGGGTCCGCGCCTACGCGGTCCGTTCGTGCACGGCATCGCCGCGCCGCGTTCAGGTTCCGTAGCGGTCCAGGATCTTGCGGATGTCGCGCACGCCTGAGCTGTCCGTGCTCAGCAGCGCCCGCGCGGTAACCGACTCCAGGTGATGCTCCAGCAGATGCAGCACGTGCTTTTCATCGCGCGCGCGCAGGCCTTCCACGATCTCCATGTGCTCGCTGACCGCGCATTCGCTTGAGTGCGGGCGGCCGTAAAGCGCCAGGATCAACGAGCAGCGGGACACGATCTCGTTCACATAGCGGGCATACACCGCATTGCCCGACAGCTCGGCCATCAGAATGTGAAATTCGCCCGACAGCCGGATGGATTCGTTCGTGCTGTTGCGCTTGCGGGCTTCTTCCTCTTGCGCCACGTGCTGCGCCAGGCGCGTCAGCCCCGCTTCGGTGATGTGCTGCAGCAGCCGACGGGCGACGTCGCGTTCCAGGCAGCGGCGCGCCTCGAAGATGTCGTGCGCCTCTTCCAGACTGGGGCGCGCCACCGCGGCCCCCCGGTTCGGCCGCAGATCCACCAGCCCTTCGCTGAACAGGCGCGTCAACACCCCCCGCACAATCGTCCGGCTGACGCCGAAGCGGTCGCCAATGACGTCTTCAGGCAGCTTGTCGCCCGGCAGCAGGGCCTGCTCGATGATGGCACGGCGCAAATTTATGTATACGATTTCGCTGCGGTTTATGTCTTTCTTGGCGGGCTCGTTAGCCGGCGGCGCGAGAGGTTTCATCTTCTTCTTAGGCTCCTGTGCATGCGCGTTTTCACTGTGTAGGAAAGGCTCGGCATCCGCTGCCGGCGCGCACGGCGGGGTGTAGGCAAGCATACTACACCGGGCGGTAAGGGTTAGCGATAGCTTGAAGGCAGCAACCAAGCGCGTACATTGTCGGCATAAATCGTATACAAACATTTATACAAAAACGGTCTGTGTGAGCCGAATGTTGTGACTAGTTTGTATACAAACCGATAGAGGTTTGTTCCATGTCTGCCATGCCCGACGCCGTCGCCATCGATCGGCCCGCTTTCACGCCGTACCGCCTGCTGGTGGTCAACGGCAACACCACCGCCGACCTGACCGTCAGCCTGGCCGCGCAGGCGCGCGCTTTCTTTGGCGGCGCCGCCGACGTGCATGCCGTCACCGCCACGTTCGGGCCCGCCTATATCGCCAGCCGCGTCGAGGCAGCTGTCGCGGCCCATGCGGTGCTGGAGACCGTTGAGCGCGAGGCGGCCGGAGCCGAGACGCCGTTCGACGCCTGCCTGCTGGCCTGTTTCGGAGAGCCGGGCATCGGCGCCGTGCGCGAATGCCTGCCCGTGCCCGTCGTGGGCATGGCCGAGGCCTCCATCATGGCCGCCATGCAGCGCGGCGACCGCTACGCCATCGTGACCGTGGGCCAGCGTTGGCCCGGCATGCTGCGCGAACAGATCCGCCAACTGGGGCTGGAGTCCCGCTGCGCCGCCATCATCGCCTTGCCCGGCAACGCGCTGGACTACGTGTCGCGGTCGCCCGAGTCGGCGGCTGAGGTCAGCCGTGCGCTGGACGCCGCCGTGGCGCAGGGCGCCGACGTGGTGATTGTGGCGGGCGCCGCCTTGGCCGGCTACCTGCCAGCCCTGCCGCGCCGGCCCGCCGTGCCCATCATCGATTCCTACCGCGCCGCCCTGGCGCAGGTGCTGGCGCTGGCTTCGCTGGACCGGGCCCAGCGCCTTTGCGCGGCGGCCTGATCCGGCCGGGCCCGACCCGATTGCTTCACGCATTGCGCCGGGCCCGGTCCCGGCGACTTCAAACCGGTATTTCAGAACGATAGACAAGGGAGAGTTGCAGCCATGAAGACGTTGCTCAAATGGACCGCCGGGGCAGTGATCGCGCTGTCCGCCATCACCGGGGCCTCCGCCGCCAACACGCTGAAGTGGGGCGCCGCGCGCGACCTGGATTCGCTGGATCCGTATTCCTACGGCAGCACCTTCAACCTGGCGTTCCTGAACCACGTGTACGAAGCGCTGATTCGCTACGACGACAAGTTCAACATCACGCCCGCGCTGGCCGAGTCCTGGGAGGCCACGTCGCCCACCGTGCTGCGCTTCAAGCTGCGCCAGGGCGTGAAGTTCCACAACGGCGCGCCGTTCACCGCCGACGACGTGGTGGCCTCGATGACCCGCGTGTCGGACGACGCCTCGCCGCTAAAGGGCAACCTGCCCGCCTTCAAGGCGGTGCGCAAGGTCGATGACTTCACCGTCGATATCGAGATGACGCATCCGTACCCGCTGATGCTCAACGACCTGACCAACATCTTCATCTTCAACCGCCAGTGGCTGGTGGACAACAACAGCACCAAGCCGACGGATGCCGCGAAGAAGATCGAAGGCTACGCCACGCACAACGCCAACGGCACCGGTCCGTTCAAGGTGGAGTCGTACCGCCCGGATACGCGGACCGTGCTGGTCGTGAACAAAGACTGGTGGGACAAGCCACGCCACAATCTGGATCGTATCGAGTTCACGCCTATCGCGTCGGCGCCGACGCGGGTGGCGGCCCTGCTTTCGGGCGACATCAACTTCACCGAAAACGCTCCGCTGCAGGACCTGGACCGCCTGCGCGCGGCGCAGAACGTGAAGGTGCTGGCGGCGACCGAATTGCGCACGCTGTACTTCGGCTTCAACCTGGGCGACAAGCTCGTCGGTTCGAACATCACCGACAAGAATCCCCTCAAGGATCTGCGCGTGCGCCAGGCGCTGTACATGGCGCTTTCGCCCGACCTGCTGCAAAAGCGCGTGATGCGCGGCTTGTCGCGCACCACGGGCGCGCTGGTGGCCCCGTCCATTCCGGGATACGAGGCCAAGCAGGAAGAGCGGCTGCCGTTCGATGCGGCCCGCGCCAAGAAGCTGCTGGCCGATGCCGGCTACCCCGACGGTTTCACGCTGTCTTTGCTGTGCTCCAACGACATGTTCGTGAACGAGGAAGAACTGTGCCAGGCCGCCGCCTCGATGTGGGCGCGGATCGGCGTGAAGGCCACGCTGGCCAGCGGCCCGCGTTCGCTGCAGAACCCCAAGCGCTCGCGCGGCGAGTTCGACATCACCATCCACGGCTGGGCCAACGAGCCGCAGATCGACGCCTTGTCGATCCTGCTGCAGGTGATGCACAGCCGCACGGGCCCGGCGGGCGTCTTCAACTGGGGCCAGTGGGGCGACGCCGCGCTGGACGCGAAGATCGATGCCGCCGCCGCCGAGATGGACCGCCCGAAGCGTATCCAGATGATGGCCGAGGTGCTGCAGACGCTGCATGACGACGTGCGCTTCCTGCCGCTGCACCAGCAGCCCATGGCCTGGGCGGTGGGCGCCAACGTGGGCGAAGTGCTGCAGATGCCGGACAACAAGGCGCGGCTGTGGAACGTGCGCATGCAGTGATGCGTGCCTGAGCGGGCCGCCACGCGCCAGCGTCGGGCGCGGCGGCCCTGAGTCTGAGATCGGGTCTGAAGGGAGCCGCACATGCTGGCATTCATTGTTAGACGGGTTTTCAACGCGGTTGGCGTGATGCTGGCGGTGGCGTTGTTGGCCTTCGTGATTTTCCGTTTTGTCGGCGACCCCGTCGACATGATGTTGAACGAGCAGGCCTCGCAGACGCAGCGCGACGAACTGCGCGAGCGGCTGGGCTTGAACGCGTCGGTGGGCATGCAGTTCGTGCACTTCGTGACCAATGCGGCGCAAGGCGAGTTCGGCATTTCCTACCGCAACCAGCAGGACGTGTTCGCGCTGGTGGCCGAACGGTTTCCCGCCACCTTCGAACTGGTGATGATGGCCACGCTGCTGTCGCTGGTCATCGGCGTGCCGCTGGGCGTGCTGACGGCCATCTACCGCAAGTCGCGGGTGGCGCAGGCCCTGCAGTTCGTGTCCATCCTGGGCATTTCACTGCCCAGTTTCGTGGTGGGCATCATGCTCATTCTTATATTTTCGGTGCAACTGGGCTGGCTGCCCGGTTTCGGCCGCGGCGATACGGTGAAGATCGGGTGGTGGTCCACGGGCCTGTTGACGCCTTCGGGCCGCGCCGCGCTGGTGCTGCCGTCGATCACGCTGGCGCTGTTCCAGATCACGCTGATCATGCGGCTGGTGCGGGCCGAGATGCTGGAGACGCTGCGCACCGAGTTCATCAAGTTTGCCCGGGCCCGCGGCCTGCCGGACCGCGTGGTGCATTTCCGGCTGGCACTGCGCAACTGTCTGATGCCCGTCATTACCGTGACGGGCATGCAGATCGGCAACCTGATCGCGTTCGCGCTGATCACGGAAACTGTGTTTCAGTGGCCGGGCATGGGGCTGCTGTTCATCCAATCGGTCATGTTCGTGGACATCCCCGTCATGGCCGCCTATCTGGTGATTGTGTCCTTCATCTTCGTGGCACTGAACACGCTGGTGGACATGATGTATGGCGTGGTCGATCCGCGCCTGCGCAGCCAGCACGTCAAAGGAGGCGCCAATGCTCACTAAACCTTTTTCGGGCGGCGCGCAGAGCCGGCTGTCGCGTTTCCTGCAAAGCGACTTGTGGTGGAGCCTGCGGCACGACTACGTGGCGATGGGCGCGGGCATCGTGCTGCTGGTGGTGGTGCTGCTGGCCCTGTTCGCGCCGTGGATCGCGCCGCAGAATCCCTATGACCTGGCGCAGCTGGACTTGCTGAATGCCGAACTGCCGCCCTTCTGGGTGGAGGGCGCCGACCCGCAGTTCCTGCTGGGCACGGACACGCAGGGCCGCGACGTGTGGTCGGCCATCCTGTATGGCTCGCGCATGTCGCTGGTAATCGGCCTGGCGACGGTGGTGCTGTCGCTGGCGATCGGCCTGCTGGTGGGGTTGGCGGCCGGCTATTTCGGCGGCTGGATCGACAACGCGCTGATGCGGGTGGGCGATACGCTGTTGAGCATCCCCACGATTCTTGTCGCCATCCTGGTCACGGCGGTGTTCCGGCAACTGCTGCCGCCGGGCCTGCGCGAAACGCTGTCGTCCGTGATCCTGATCCTGGCCATCTCGATGACCAACTGGGTGCAGTACGCCCGCACGGTCCGGGCGTCGGCACTGGTCGAGCGCGGCAAGGAATACGTGCAGGCGGCGCGCCTGATCCGCGTCAGCCCATTGCGCATCATGCTGACGCACATCCTGCCCAACACGCTGACGCCCGTCATGGTCACCGCCACGCTGAACCTGGGGCTGGCCATCCTGATCGAGGCCACGCTGAGCTTTCTGGGCGTGGGCATGCCGCCCACCGAGCCGTCGCTGGGCACGCTCATCCGCCTGGGCAACCAGTTCCTGTTTTCGGGGCAGTGGTGGGTGGTGGTCTTCCCAGCGCTGTATCTGAGCCTGATCGTGCTGGTGGTGAACCTGCTGGGCGACTGGCTGCGCGACGCCCTGAATCCCCGTTTGCGCTGAAGGCGCACCGTTTGAATAGAGGTCAAGCATGGAAAACGCAACGCTGTATACCCAAGTGCGCCCGGCCGGCGGCGAGCTGACGTCGGTGCTGGTGCGCGATGGGCGCATCCAGGCGCTGGGCGGCGCCGCCCCCGCCGGCGTGCCGGTGGTGGATGGCGGGGGCGCCCTGATCCTGCCGGGGCTGATCGACGCCCACGCGCATCTGGACAAGACGATGTATGGCATGCCCTGGTATCGCAACGAGGTGGGGCCGCGGCTGATCGACAAGATCGAGAACGAGCGCGCCGAGAAAAAGCGCCTGGGCATCGACCCGTATCGGCAGTCGGCGCGGCAGATCGTGATGTCGATCGCCGACGGCACCAGCCATATCCGCAGTCACGTGGACGTGGATACGGACATCGGGCTTGCGGCCATCGAAGGCGTGATGCGCGCCCGCGAGCAGTACCGCGACCAGATCGACGTGGAACTCGTGGCCTTCCCGCAAAGCGGGCTGCTGATCCGCCCGGGCACGCTGGAACTGATGGACGAGGCCCTGCGCATGGGGGCGGAAGTCGTGGGTGGGCTGGACCCGGCCGGCATGGACCGCGACCCCAAGGGGCATCTGGACGCCATCTTCGGCCTGGCCGACAAGCACGGCAAGCCGATCGACATCCACCTGCATGAGGCCGGCGAACTGGGCGCGTTTTCGATGCAGATGACGATCGACCGCGTGCTGGCGCTGGGCATGCAGGGCAAGGTCACCCTGTCGCATTCGTTCTGCCTGGGCATGACGGACACGCAGGCCGTGCAGGCGCTGACGGATGGCCTGCTGGAGGCGGGCGTGCACATCATGACGACGGGGTCCGCATCGCGTCCCGTGCCCAATGTGGCGCGCCTGCGCCAGGCCGGCGTCACGGTCTGTACCGGCAACGACGGCATGCGCGACACCTGGGGTCCCTACGGCAAGCCCGACATGCTGGAACGCACGATGCTGGTGGGCTTGCGCAACAACTTCCGGCGCGACGACGAATTGGCGCTGGCGATGGACGTGGCCACCTACGGCAACGCGCGCGTCATGAATCTGGCCGACTACGGCCTGGCGCCCGGTTGCCATGCGGACTTCGTGCTGGTGGACGCCGAAACGGTGGCCGAAGCGATCGTGTCGCGGCCCGTGCGCAAATTGGTCGTCAAGCGGGGCCGCGTGGTGGCCCGCGACGGTCGCGCGCTGGTGGAGGCACCCTGATGCGCGCCGCCGAAGGCCCGATCCTGCTGACTGCCCGCTGGGTGGTCGGCCATGAAAACGGGCGGCACTGCCTGTACGAGAACGGCGAAGTCGTCTTCGAAGGCAACCGCATCGTCTATGTCGGCCATCGCTATCCGGGGCAAGTCGCGCGCCGTCATGACTACGGCCGCGCAATGATCGGCCCGGGCTTCGTGGACCTGGACGCGCTGTCGGACCTGGACACGACCATCCTGGGTTTCGACAATTCTCCCGCGTGGCGCAAAGGCCGCATCTGGCCGGAAACCTACATGAAGCAGGGGCCGTACGAGATGTACACCCCCGCCGAACTGGCCTTCCAGAAGCGCTACGCCTTCGCGCAGTTGATCCGCAACGGCATCACCACCGCGTTGCCCATCGCGTCGCTGTTCTATCGCGTCTGGGGCGAGACTCGCGACGAATTCTTGTCGGCCGCCAACGCGGCTGGCGAACTGGGGCTGCGCGTGTATCTGGGGCCGGCGTACCGCAGCGGCCATACCTATGTGGATGGCGACGGCAAGATCCGTTGCCATTACGACGAGGCGCGCGGCATGGCTGGCTTGGCCGAGGCCGTGGCGTTCTGCGACGAAATCGAAGGCCGCCACGATGGCCGCGTGCGCGCCATGCTGTCACCCGACCGCATCGAGACCTGTACGCCAGGCCTGTTGCGTGCATCGGCCGCTGCCGCGCGCGAGCGCGACATCCCGATCCGGCTGCATTGCTGCCAGTCGCGCCTGGAATACGACCTGGTGCTGGAGCAGCACGGCATGAGCCCGCCCGAGTGGCTGCAAAGCCTGGATTTCCTGTCCGAACGCGCCTTGCTGCCGCACGGCACCTACGTGTCCGGTTCGCGCCACATTGAGCGGCCGGGGCGAGACATCGAAATCATTCGCGACGCGGGCGCCAGCATCGTGCATTGCCCGCTGGTGTCGGGACGCCACGGCGCAACGCTGGAGTCGTTCGCACGCTACCGCAAGATGGGGGTGAACATCGGCATGGGCACCGACACCTGGCCCCCCGACATGGTGTTGAACATGCAGGTGGGAATGATGCTGTGCCGGGTGGTCGAAGGCTCCACCGAAGCCGTGCGCTCGGAGGACTATTACGACGCCGCCACGGTCGGCGGCGCCGATGCCCTGGGCCGGCCCGACCTGGGCAGGCTGGCGGTGGGCGCCAAGGCCGACATCGTCGTATTCGACTTCTCGCACGACCGCAACGGCCAGATGATCGACCCGATCCAGACGCTGATGGTCAGCGGCAGCGGGCGGGACGTGTCGCAGGTGATCATCGACGGCCGTTTCGTCATGGTGGACGGCCATATCGCGGGCTTCGACGCGCGCCTGGCGCAAGAGCAGGCGCAATCGCAGTTCGACGGCGTGATCGCGCGCTACCCCGACCGCACCTGGGGGCATCCCCCGGTCGACCAGATTTTCTCTTCCAGCTATCCGCGTCCCGCAAGGAGCCCGTCATGATGGCAATCCTACCGCGCCCGGCTGCGCCCGCGGCCAACGCCGCACCCGCCACGACCCCGACCTTGTCCGTGCGCGGGCTGTCGGTGGAATTCCCGACCCGCCACGGCATCCTGGTGGCCACGCGCGACATCAGTTTCGACATCCAGCCCGGCGAAATCCTGGGCATGGTGGGCGAGTCCGGCGCGGGCAAGTCCTTGACCGGCATGGCGGTGATTGGCCTGCTGGAGCCGCCCGGACGCCTGGGCGGCGGCGAGATCCACCTGGCGGGCAAGCGCATCGACAACCTGCCGCCCAAGGCGCGCCAGCGACTGCGCGGCAAGGAGATCGGCGCGATCTTCCAGGATCCGCTGACTAGCCTGCACCCCTTGTTCACGGTGGGCGACCAACTGGTCGAAACCATCCGCCACCACGACAAGTGCTCCGCCGCCGCGGCGCGCGCCCGGGCGCTGGAATTGCTGTTGGCCGTGGGGATCCCGGCGGCCGACAAGCGCATCGACCACTATCCGCACCAGTTCTCGGGCGGCATGCGCCAGCGCGTGGTGATCGCGCTAGCCCTGGCGGCTCGGCCTGCGCTGATCATCGCGGACGAACCGACGACCGCGCTGGACGTGTCCGTGCAGGCGCAGATCACGGCGCTGTTGCGCCGGCTGTGCCGGGAACAAGGCACGTCGGTGCTGCTGGTGACCCACGACATGGGGGTGATCGCCGAGACCGCCGATCGCGTAGCCGTGATGTACGCCGGCCGCATCGTCGAAATCGGCCCGGTGCTGGACGTGCTGCGTCGTCCTGGCCACCCCTATACCCAGGGCCTGATGAACGCCATCCCGGGCCTGCGCCAGCGCGCCGCCCGGCTGAATCAGATCGACGGCGCCATGCCGCGCCTGCATGCCATGCCCGACGGCTGTGCGTTCCATCCCCGCTGCGCCCAGGCCGGGCCACGCTGCGCGCAGACGCGCCCGCCGTTGGCCGCCTCGCCAGCAGGCGCCACCGTCAGCGCCTGCTGGCTGCATCAAGGAGGAGTCGCTCATGCCGCGTAACGATGACCTGCTGCTGCGGGCCGAAGACCTGGCCTGCTGGTTCGACGTATCGCCGCCCTGGCTGGAACGCACGCTGTCGCGCCAGCCCGAGCAAACGCTGAAGGCGGTTGACGGCGTGTCCCTGGCGGTGCCCCGAGGCACCACGCTGAGCATCGTGGGCGAATCCGGCTGCGGCAAGTCCACACTGGCCAAACTGCTGGTGGGCCTGGTGGCGCCCACACGCGGCACGCTGGAATACGGCCGCAACCGTGCCGGCGGCGTGCTGCACCCGCAGATGATCTTCCAGGACCCCTACGCCAGCCTGAACCCGCGCTGGCGCGTGGGCAACATCGTGGCCGAACCGATCATCACGCTAGGCCTGCGTAGCACGCCCGCCGACACGCGCCGGCGGGTCGATGACCTGCTGGAACTGGTCGGCCTGTCCGCCAGCGACGCCGGCCGCTTCCCCCACGAGTTCTCGGGCGGCCAGCGCCAACGCATTTCGATCGCGCGCGCCTTGGCAACCGAAGCCGAGTTCCTGGTCTGCGACGAACCCACTTCCGCGCTGGACGTGTCGGTGCAGGCGCAGATCCTGAACCTGATGGGCGACCTGCAAAAGGAATTTGGCCTGACGTACGTGTTCATCAGCCACAACCTGTCAGTCGTGCGCCACGTGTCCGACAGCGTGGCGGTGATGTACTTGGGCAGGATCGTCGAGCAGGCGGCCGCCGACCAGTTGTTCGATTCGCCGCAGCATCCGTATACGCGGATGTTGCTGGATACGATTCCAGACCTGGAGGATCCCCGGCGCGACCGGGAACCCATGGGCGGCGAAGTGCCGAACCCGATCCAGCCGCCGGCGGGGTGCACGTTTCATCCCCGCTGCCCGGATGCCCGGGAAGAGTGCCGCGTGGAAGTGCCGGAGGTTAGCAGCGTGGGTGGGCGGCAGTTACGGTGTCATGCGGTGAGGTGGGAGAGGGGGGCGGTGGCGGCTTAGTGGGGTGTGGGGTTTGGGGGCGGTTGTGGTGTTCTTTTGACGTCTGGCGTGTGGGTGGCCTGGGGCGCGCGGGTCAACGATTGCGGTCCGGAGCCTTCGCTCCGGACTGCCCCGTCGTCATCCTCGTGGCGGCCTGCGGCCGCTGCCTTCGGATTCCCTCGGGCTTATCGACTCCCCGCGCGCCCCAGGCCACCCAAGCGCCAGACTCCAGCAGCTGTGCCCTGACGTCAGCCGGGGAGGGCGGCGTGCTTGGGGTTCCCACCAACAGCGGGTGGTGGTGGAAGATCTTGCGGGGCCGCTCCATGCCGGCCGCGCGGGCGGCCTCGTGGAGCTTACGCAGTGTCTTGCGTCGTGGCTTTTTGCGCTGCGCGGTGCTGATCGCTTTCGTAGGATGGGTGGAGTGCGTTCGGGTAGGCCCATGAACGCCGGTGCGCGCCGCACGAAACCCATCATCGGCGCAGGTGCGTGCCAATGGGGTTCCCATGACAGTTATGTCGATCATGACCGCATGATGGGTTTCGCGCGTTGGACACTCTCATCCTGATGCGCGGACTTGCCGCGCTACACCCATCCTACCGATGATGATGGGGCCGTAAGATGAGCGACAGTCTCCCCATTAGACGGGTGGCGCGCGTACAGGCCGGGCCAAGCACGCGGCTGCCTGCCGCGCGCCACCCGTCGCTCCACCCCCTCAATGACTGCGGGAACCCAAAGAAACCGACTCGCCACCCACGCGCAAGCGACCACCGTGCGACGCACCACCAACGCGTATGCCGATTACGCCCGCCCGCGCGGGCGCAATCGGCGGGCCTCGCAGCACTCGTCAGTCATCCCACCCCTAGCAGCGGACCAATCCAAGACGCCGGCAGCTCGTCGGCGGGGGCGCCATGGCTGCGAGCAACCTCGATGCGCCCGAGGGAATCTGAAGGGAAGGCCGTAGGCCTGGACGAAGATGACAACGGGGCAGTCCGGCGCCCGCGCGCCGGACCGCAATCGTGGGCGCGAGTGGCCATGGCGCCCCCGCCGATGGGCGACCGACGAAGCGCTCATCGGCCGCGGCCTAAAACCAATCGCGACCTACGAATCCCCCCCATCACTTCCCGTAAACCAAATCCCTCAACCCTAACGACAGTCCCGGCCAATAAGTAATCACCATCAAGCAAACGATCACGACACCCACAAACGGAATCAACGGCTTGATCAATCGCTCAAGCGGCAACTTAGCCACCGCGCACGCCGCGAAAAGATTCACCCCGAACGGCGGCGTGATCATCCCCAGTGCCAGGTTCACCACCATGATGATCCCGAAGTGCACCGGTTCCACTCCAAATTTGAGCGCCACCGGCAGCAGCAACGGGGCCAGCACCACGATCGATGCCGACGTTTCGATGAACATCCCGATCACGAACAGCGCCGCGTTCACGCCCATCAGGAACGAGAACTGCGTATCGAACAGCTGCGACAGCCAGACGCCCAGCGCATCCGGGATGCCTGCGCGGTTCAAGAGGAAGCTGAACACGCCCGCGTTGGCGATCACGAACATGATCACGGCCGTGGACACCACCGACTTGTGTAGCGTCGCGGACAGTTGCTTGAATGTCAGGCGGCGGTAGATGAACTTGCCCACCACCACCGCATACATCACTGCCACCACCGACGCTTCGGTCGGCGTGAAGACGCCCCCGTAGATGCCACCCAGGATGATCACGGGCATCAAGAGCGCCAGCCAGGCGTTCTTGAACGCCGGCCACAGCGGTAGGCGGCCTTCGCCGTCGCGCTTGCCCAGGTTGTTGCGCTTGGCGTAGAACCACACGTAGAACATCAGCGCCACGCCGATCAGGATGCCGGGCATGACGCCGGCGATGAACAGCTCGCCGGTGGACGTATCGGTGGACACGGCATACAGGATCATCGGAATCGACGGCGGGATGATCACGCCGAGTTCCGCCGCACTGGCTTGCAATGACGCCGCGAACGGCGCCGGGTAGCCGTGCCGGATCATGGCCGGGATCAGGATCGCGCCTACGGCGAAGGTGGTGGCCACGCTGGAGCCGGCGACCGCCGCGAAGATCATGCATGTCAGCACGCAGGTGCAGGCCAGGCCGCCCTGGATGCCGCCGACCACGCTCTTGGCGAATTCGACCATGCGTTCGGAGATGCCGCCGGCTTCCATCAGGTTGCCGGCCAGGATGAAGAAGGGGATGGCGACCAGGGGGTACTTGTCCAGCGCGGCGAACAGCTGCTGGGCGACGACCACCCAGGGCAGGCCGGCGGTGCCGACGCCTGCCAGGCTGGCCAGGCCAATCGACACGGCGACCGGCACGGACAGCCCGAAGAAGATCAGCATCGAGACAATCATTATTTGGGACATGGCGATATCTGCTGCTCAGGTTCGATAAGGGGCGGCTTAGCCTTGCGCGTCGTTGCGCACGGGCACGTCTTCTTCTTCGCCGGCGCACCAGCGGGCCAACACGGCGATGGCGGCCAGCGTCGCGCCAACCGGGATCGCCAGATAGATCCACGAAATCGAAATATCCAGGCTGGGAACGGTCTGGAATCGCACGCGGTAGGTCATGTTGCCGCCGATCCAGGCCAAAAAGCCCAGGAAGCTGGCGCAGATCAATCCGATGATGGCCTCAAGCACACGGCGTTTCGTGCCGCCCAGCAGGTTGCGCAGCAGTTCCACGCTGATCATGGCGCCGTGGCGAAAGGCCAGGGCCACGCCCAGTAGCACGGTCCAGATCAGGAGGGCGCGGGTCAGCACCTCGCTCCAGTCGGCGGGCGAATGCAGCACGAAGCGGGCAACCACCTGATAGAACGCGGCGGCGGCGGCGGCCACCAGCAAAAGTTGGGCAAAGATCGAGACCAGTTTGAACAGGCCGCGGTCGAAAGCGCATAGCAAACGCATGATGAATCCCGGTAGCAAGGGGCGCAATGGACTGAGGGGACGGCAAGCGGCGGGATATCGATCCCGCCGCAGGGCCGAACCGGGGTGGTGGCCCGGCTTACTTGGTGTCGCGGATCGAGTCGATCAGCTTCTTGTCGAACTTCTTGTAGTACTCGGGGTAGGCGGGCTCGACGGCGGCGGCGAACGCGGCGCGATCCACCTCGGACACCTGCATGCCTTCCTTCTTCAACTGCTCGACGCCCGTCTTCTCGATGTTGTCCACGTAGCCGCGCATGGCCAGGGCGGAATCCTTGCCAGCCTTGTCGAAGTTGGCCTTGTCGGCGGCCGACAAGCCGTCATAGACGTTGGCCGACATCAGCACCAGGGCGGGTCCGTACACGTGGCCCGTCAAGGACAGGTACTTCTGCATTTGCGACAGCTTGGCCGACGTGATCACCGACAGCGGGTTTTCCTGGCCGTCGATGGTGCCTTGTTGCAGGGCGGTGGCCACTTCAGGCCAGGCCATGGGCGTGGGCAGGATGCCGATCTGGCGGAAAGCCGTGATGTGGATAGGGTTTTCCGTGGTGCGGATCTTCAGGCCCTTGGCGTCGGCCGGCGTCTTGACCGGGCGCACGTTGTTGGTCAGGTGGCGAAAGCCCTGCTCGCCCCAGGCGAGCGCGACGATGCCCCGGCTGGGGAACTTGGCCAGCATGTCCTGGCCGATCTTGCTGTCGAGCACCGTGCGGGCGTGCTGCAGGTCGCGCAGCAGGAAGGGGATATCGAAAACCCCAGTCTCGGGAACAAAATTGAGGGTCGCGCCTGTCGAAACGATGGCCAGGTCGATGGTGCCGATCTGCAGGCCTTCGATCACCTCGCGTTCACCGCCCAAGGCGCTGTTGGCGAATTGCTGTACCTTGTACTTGCCGCCGGAAGACGCCTCGATGGACTTGGCCATGGCGTCGGCGCCGGCACCGTAGTGCGACGAGGTCGACAGGGCGTAGGCCATCTTCAGGGTGGTCTGGGCTGCCGAGGGCAGCGAGGTGGCGGCCGCGCAGGCGGCCAGGATCGTGGCCGCAAGCCAGGATTTACGCATTGTCTTCTCCGGTTTTGGGTATCTTTATGGGCGGCTTTGCCTCCCGCCCCGGGATGATATCGGGATTCAGTTCCGTTTCAGACGGTTAGTTAACATAGATGAATGATGGATTTCCCTGATATGTCACAGGCCAAGCGCCCCGGTTTCTGGTCCACCCTGCGCCTGGGCGCCAGGATGATGATGCGCGATGCCCGGGCGGGCGAACTGCGCCTGTTGGTGCTGGCGCTGGTGGTGGCGGTGGCTGCGGTCACCAGCGTCGGCTTCCTGGCCGACCGCGTCGGACGGGCGCTGGAACGCGATGCCGGCCAGATGCTGGGCGCCGACCTGGTGCTGGACGCCGATGAACCCGTGCCTGCTGCATTCCTGGATCAGGCGCGCGAGCGGGGCCTGAACTTGTCCAGCACCTGGCAGTTCCCGTCCATGGTCGGGGCGGGCGACGGCGCGCAACTGGCGGCCTTGAAGGCCGTGGAGCCGGGCTATCCCCTGCGCGGCGCCCTGCGCGTGGCCGAGGCCCCGTTTGCCGCGGATGCGCCCACCCGCGACATTCCGCCCGAGGGCGCGGTCTGGGTGGACGCCCAATTGCTGTCGCTGCTGAACCTGAAAGTGGGCGACACCCTGAACGTCGGCGACGCGCATCTGCGCATCGACCGCGTGATCACCTATGAGCCCGATCGCGGCATGCAGTTCGTCAATGTGGCGCCGCGCGTGCTGCTGCGCGCAAGCGACCTGCCGGCCACCGGCCTGATCGCGCCGGGCAGCCGCATCGGCTATGCCATGCTGGTTGCCGGCCAGCCCGACGCGGTGGCGGGCTATTCGGTCTGGCTCAACCAGAATCTGAAGCGCGGCCAAAAGGTCGCCACGCTGGAGTCCGGCCGGCCGGAGGTGCGCCGCACGCTGGACCGCGCGCAGCGCTTCCTGTCGCTGGTGGCACTGCTGGCCGTGCTGATTTCCGCGGTAGCGGTGGCGCTGGCCGCCGGCCGTTACATGACCCGGCACCGCGACGGGATCGCCGTCATGCGCTGCCTGGGTGCCGTGCAGTCGCAGGTCTCGCGCATGCTGACGCTCGAGTTCACGCTGGTCGGCCTGTTTTCGTCCGCGGCGGGTTGCCTCCTGGGCTATGCCGTGCACCAGGTGCTGGTGATGCTGCTGGGGTCGTTGATCGACACCCAGTTGCCCGCCCCGTCCGCCATTCCCGCTTTGCAGGGCCTCTTGACCGGGCTGTTGCTGCTGCTGGGGTTCGCCTTGCCCGCCCTGGCGCAGTTGCGCCATGTGCCGCCAGCGCGGGTGCTGCGGCGCGACGCCGACACGATCAGCGCCCGCAGCGCCTTCGGCTACGCGCTGGGCGCCACGGGCTTTGCCCTGTTGATCTGGTGGTTCGCCGGCGACGCCAAGCTGGGCGGCGTGGTGGCGGGCGGCTTTTTGGGCGCATTCGCCGTTTTCGCGCTGGTGGCGTGGCTGTGCATCCTGGGCCTGGCGCGCGTGCGCGGCCTGGCCTCGGGGCTGCCCGCGTTGCGCTTTGCGCTGGCCGGGGTGGTGCGCCGGCGGGCGGCCACCATCACGCAGGTCTGCGCGCTTGCGGTCGGCCTCATGGCGCTGTTGCTGCTGACGATGACGCGCACCGACCTGATCCAGGGCTGGCAGCGCACCATGCCGCCGGACGCGCCCAACCGCTTCCTGATCAACGTGCAGCCGGACCAGCGCCAGGCCGTGACCGACGCGCTGACCCGCGAAGGCCTGGGCCGCATCACCTTGTCGCCGATGGTGCGCGGGCGGCTGATCGCCATCAACGGCAAGCCTGTCGGACCGGACGACTACGAAGAACCCCGCGCCAAGCGGCTGGTGGACCGCGAGTTCAACCTGTCCTATGGCGACGAGATGCCCTCGTCCAATAAGATCGAGCAGGGCCGCTGGCTGGCGCCCGGGTCGTCCGAGGTATCGCTGGAATCGGGTCTGGCCAAGACGCTGGGCCTGAAACTGGGCGACAAGATGACCTTCGACGTGGCCGGCCAGCAGGTCGAGGCGGCCGTCTCCAGCACCCGGCGCGTGGATTGGGATACGATGCGCGTGAATTTTTTCGCCATCCTGACCCCGGCGGCGCTCGCCGACATGCCCCAAAGCTGGATCACTTCCTTCTACCTGCCGCCTGAAAAGGCGGCGGTGCTGCCCGCGCTGGTGCGCGAGTTCCCAAACCTGACCGTGTTCGACGTGGGCGCCATCCTGCAGCAATTGCAGTCCGTGCTGAATGAAGTGGGCAAGGCGGTCCAGCTGCTGTTCCTGTTCACCCTGGCGGCCGGCGTGCTGGTGCTGTCGGCGGCGCTGACGGCCACCCGCGACGAGCGCATGCGCGAAGCCGCGGTGCTGCGGGCGCTGGGCGCCACGCGCAGCCAGCTGGCGCGCTCGCAGCGCATCGAACTGTGGGCCGTGGGCGGCCTGGCCGGCCTGCTGGCAGCCGCCGGGGCCACCGCCATCGCTTGGGTTTTATCAACCCAGGTGTTCGACTTCACCATTACCCTCAGCCTCTGGCCGTGGCTGGCGGGTATCGGCGCGGGTATGCTGGGCGCCTGGGCGGGCGGCGCCCTGGCCCTGCGCGGCGTGTTGCGTACGCCGCCGCTCGTCACCCTTCGAGAAACTTGATGACGTCCCGCGTCCAAACCATTACTGAACCCGTGGAAAATACCCGCAGCGTTTTTGACCTTCTTGGCGGCGAGCCCGGCGTGCGTGCGCTGGTCGACCGTTTTTACGACCTGATGGACATGGAGCCCGACCTGAAGGAGCTCCGCGCCGCCCACGGTCCCAGCCTGGACCAGGCGCGCGACAAGCTGTTCTGGTTCCTGTGCGGCTACTTCGGCGGCCCTGACCACTATATTGAACGCTTCGGCCACCCCCGCCTGCGCGCCCGCCACCTGCCGTTCTCGATCGGCCAGATCGAGCGCGATCAATGGGTGACCTGCATCGGGCGCGCCATGGAAGACCAGGGCATCGCCCCGCCGCTGGTGGAGCGGTTGCTGGAATCCTTCTACGGCGTGGCGGATTGGATGCGCAACCGTGAAGGCTGACGATACCCGGGGAGGCGCCCAGCGCCAGGCCTGGCCCGCGCCGCTTGCCGGCGCCATGCTCAGCGACGCGTCGCGCCTGGCCGGATCGGGCCCCGAGATCTTCAACCCGGCGCATTACGGTGACCGGGCCCGCCCCGTGGACGCCGGCGGCCGCCAGGCGGCCTGGTTCGTGCAGGGGCAGGGCTGGCAGGGCGTGCTGCGGCGCTACCGCCGCGGCGGCATGATCGCCCGCGTCAGCCGTGACGCCTATCTCTGGAACGGCGAAGACCGCACCCGCAGTTTCCGCGAATACCGGCTGCTGGCCGCCATGCGCGCGCAGGGCCTGGCCGTGCCCGCGCCGCTGGCCGCCGCCTACTGGCGCCAGGGCCCCATCTACCGGGCGGCCATCGTGGTGGAACGGATCCCCGGCGTGCGGCCCTTGGCCCATGCGCTGGCCGAGCCGCTCTGGGGCGCGGTGGCAGAGGCCATCGTCCGCATGCACCGCGCGGGCGTCTGGCACGCTGACCTGAACGCCTTCAACATCCTGATCGGGGGCGACGGCCAGGTCTGGCTGATCGATTTCGACCGCGGCACCCTGGGTTCCCTGTCGGAGCGGCAGCGCCAAGGCAACCTGGACCGCCTGCGCCGGTCGCTCGTCAAAGTGGCGGGCGAAGAGGGCGACCGCTTCTGGATGAAGCTGCGCGACAGTTACTGGACCGCCTGGGGCATCGGCGTCCAGCCCTGATCCGGGCAAGGCGCCTATTTGCCGCCATCGGCCCCTAATTGCGTCGACACGGCCCCAAAGTTGGCCGGGCGACCGCTAAAAGGCTTTATGATTTCGCCTTTTGGTAGTCC
Source organism: Achromobacter marplatensis (assembly GCF_002209535.1). Taxonomy (GTDB): domain Bacteria; phylum Pseudomonadota; class Gammaproteobacteria; order Burkholderiales; family Burkholderiaceae_B; genus Achromobacter; species Achromobacter marplatensis. The sequence continues at coordinate 128,643 of NZ_NJIG01000014.1, forward strand.
TGTCATACACGGCATATAGCAAAGGGGGCTCGTAATGGAACTAAGGGCGGGAATGCGCTGGGCGCTAGGCGCGGTGTTGGTCGCGGCATCGGCATCGTCGGCGGTCGCGCAGAACAAGGTCGTCAACGTCTACAACTGGGCCGAGTACACGGCTCCGGACACCATTCCGGGTTTCGAAAAGGAAACCGGCATCAAGGTCCGCTATGACGTCTACGACAGCAACGACACGTTGCAGGCCAAACTGCTGGCCGGCAAGTCGGGTTATGACGTCGTTGTCCCGTCCACCCATTACGCCTCGCGCCAGATCGAGGCTGGCCTGTTCCAGAAGCTGGACAAGTCCAAGATCCCGAACTGGAAGTACCTGGACCCGGAAGTGATGGCGCTGGTGGCGACCGTCGACCCCGGCAACGAGTACGCGATTCCCTGGGGCTATGGCACGAACGGCTTGGGCTACAACGTCACCAAGGTCAAGCAGATCATGGGCGACAACGTCGACCTGGCCAATTGGGACATGATCTTCAAGCCCGAAAACGCCGCCAAGCTGAAAGAGTGCGGCATTTCGATGCTGGACGAAGCCGCGCAGGTGTTCCCCGCGGTGCTGAAGTACCTGGGCAAGGATCCCAACAGCACCAACCCGGACGACTACAAGGCCGCGCTGGATGTCCTGAAGCAGATCCGCCCGTATATCCGCCAGTTCAGCTCGTCGGGCTATATCGACGAACTGGCCGTGGGCGACCTGTGCATGGTCTACGGTTTTTCGGGCGACGTGATGATCGCCCGCAAGCGCGCGCAAGAGGCCAAGAAGACGTATGAAGTGAACTACTTCATCCCGAAGGGCGGCGCGCCGGCGTGGTTCGACCTGATGGTCATCCCGAAGGATGCCCCGCATCCCGAAGAGGCCCTGGCGTTCATCAACTACATCGAGACGCCGAAGGTGCATGCGGCCATCACCAACACCATGTTCTATCCCAACGCCAACAAAGAGGCGCGGCAGTACGTGGTGAAGGACGTGGCCGACAACCCCATGATCTACCCCCCGGCGGAAGTCTCCAAGACCCTGTACGTGATCAAGGCGCTGCCCTTGAACGTGCAACGCCTGCAAAACCGGATGTGGTCCGAGCTGAAGTCTGGAAGATAAGTCATCATGAGCGATAGCCGTTACTCGGCGCCGCATACGGTAGATCCGGACGAATTCGTCCGGGTCTCCGATGTGGTCAAGATTTTTGGCGATGTGGTCGCCGTGCGTTCCGTCAACCTGTCCGTCAAGCGCAACGAGATCTTCGCGCTGCTGGGGAGCTCCGGCAGCGGCAAGTCCACCTTGCTGCGCATGCTGGCCGGTTTCGAGGAAGCGACCTCCGGGCAGATACTCCTGGACGGCGAAGACATCACCAGCGTGCCGCCGTACCGGCGCCCCGTGAACATGATGTTCCAGTCCTATGCGCTGTTCCCGCACATGACGGTCGAAGCCAACGTGGCGTTCGGCCTGAAGCAGGAAGGCGTGGACCGCGCCGAAATCCACGACCGCGTGTTCGAAGCCCTGGACCTGGTCCAGATGGCGGGCTATTCGCGCCGCAAGCCCAACCAGTTGTCGGGCGGCCAGCAACAGCGCGTGGCGCTGGCGCGCAGCCTGGTCAAGCGGCCCAAGCTGCTGCTGCTGGACGAGCCCATGTCGGCGCTAGACAAGCAGATCCGCCAGAAGACGCAGATCGAGCTCGTGAAGATCCTGGAGCAGGTCGGCGTGACCTGCATCATGGTCACCCACGACCAGGAAGAGGCCATGACCATGGCGCACCGCCTGGCCGTCATGACCGAAGGGCAGATCGTCCAGTGCGGCACGCCGCAGGACGTCTACGCGTTCCCGAATTCCCGCTTCGTGGCCAGCTTCATCGGGTCGACCAACATGTTCACCGGCACCATCGTCGTCGATGAACCCGATCACGTGGCGATCGAATGTGCGGAGCTCACGCGTCCGCTGTTCGTGAACCATGGCGTCTCCGAACCGCTGGGCATGGAAGTGCACGTGTCCATCCGGCCCGAACGCCTGGTGGTGTCGCGCGAGCAGCCCGAAGGCGAATACAACTGGGCCCACGGCATGGTCAGCCACATGGCCTGGATGGGCAGCTACGCGCTTTATCAGATCCGCCTGGATTCCGGCAAGACGGTCGAGGCCAGCGTGCCCAGCCTGCTGCTGGCGCAGATGGACGCCCCGGGCATTGACGAAGAGATCTTCGTCAGTTGGGACGCCGACAGCGCGACGGTGCTGGCGTCATGATGCGGTTTTCGCCCCGCGACTGGTTGCCCTCGGGCCGGGCGCTGGCGGTGGTGCCGCCGTTCGCCTGGCTGGTGCTGTTCCTGCTGCTGCCCTTCCTGCTGGTGCTGAAGATCAGCTTTGCCGAGGTGACTTTCGGCATCCCGCCCTATACGGCGCTGGCGGAGTTCAAGGACGAGGCGGTACAGTTCAGCCTGCACCTGCGCGGCTATATCCTGCTGTTCACCGACAGCCTGTATTTCAAGACCTACCTGAGCTCGGTGAAGATTGCCGGGATCACCACGCTGATCTGCGTGCTGATCGGCTACCCCATTGCGTACTACATCGCCCGGTCCTCGCCCCGCGTGCGCAACCTGTTGCTGCTGGGCGTGATCCTGCCGTTCTGGACGTCGTTGCTGTTGCGCGTGTACGCCTGGGTCGGCATCCTGCGCAACGATGGCCTGCTGAACAATCTGCTGCAAAGCCTGGGGCTGATTTCCAGTCCGCTGGAAATCTACCGCACTGATGTCGCGGTCTACATCGGCATGGTCTATGCGTACCTGCCGTTCTTCATCCTGCCGCTGTACGCGACGCTGGTGAAGATGGACCTGCGCCTGCTGGAAGCCGCCTACGACCTGGGCGCCAAGCCCTGGCAGGCGTTCTGGCAGATCACCGTGCCGCTGTCGCGCCAGGGCGTGATCGCCGGTGCCATGCTGGTGTTCATTCCGGCCGTGGGCGAATACGTGATCCCCGAAATGCTGGGGGGCGCCAATACGTTGATGATGGGCCGCGTCATGTGGAACGAATTCTTCAATAATGCCGACTGGCCGATGGCTTCGGCGGTGACCTGCGTGATGGTCCTGCTGCTGCTCGTGCCGCTGGTCTACTTCCAGTACAACCAGGTCAAGCAGCAGGAACAGGCAGGCGGAGGCCGCAAATGAAGGGCCCCAACAAGACATTGCGCGCCGTGGTGCTGGGGCTGGGGTACTTCTTCCTGTATGTGCCCATCGTCAGTCTGATGGTGTTTTCGTTCAACGAATCGCCCACCGTCACGTCGTGGGCGGGCTTTTCCTTCCGCTGGTACCACGCGCTGTTCAATGACGACGCGCTGCTGCGGTCGGCCTGGCTGTCGTTTCGCATCGCGGCGATGACGGCGACAGCGGCCGTCATCATCGGTACCTGGGCCGGGTATGTGCTGGGCCGCATGGGGCGCTTTCGCGGGTTCTCGCTGTACGTGGGCATGTTGAGCGCGCCGCTGGTCATTCCCGAAGTCGTGCTGGGCATTTCGTTGCTGCTGATGTTCGTCGAACTGCGCGGCAGCCTGGGCTGGCCGGCGGAAAACGGCATCTTCACGATCTGGGTGGGGCACGTGACGCTGTGCATGGCGTTCGTGGCGGTCGTCATCCAGACCCGCATCCGCGACCTGGACCGGTCGCTGGAAGAGGCGGCGCTGGACCTGGGTGCCACGCCCATCACCGTGTTCTTCAAGATCACGCTGCCGCTGATCGCGCCGGCGCTGGCCTCGGCCTGGCTGCTGTCCTTCACGCTGTCGCTCGATGACGTCGTCTTGGCGTCGTTCCTGTCCGGGCCCAGTTCCAGCACGCTGCCGATGGAAGTGTTCTCGCGCGTGCGCCTGGGCCTGAAACCCGAGATCAACGCGCTGGCCACTTTGTTCATCCTGGCGGTGGGCACCTGCGTGATCTTGGCCAACCGCCTGCAATGGCGCAAGGAGTCCGAATCCAAATGAAGCAACAAACCACCCTGTATGGCCTGACCAAGTGCAGCACGTGCATCAAGGCGCGCGACTGGTTGTCGGAGCACGGCGTCGAGCACGCCTTCGTCGACTACCGTGACGATCCCGTGCCAGCTGCCACGCTGAAGGCGTGGTCGGAAAAAGTCGGCGGCTGGGAAAAGCTGGTCAACCGCGCGTCGATGACGTGGCGCAACCTGCCCGAAGACCGCAAGACCGCGCACACCGATGCCCAGTGGAGCAAGCTGATCGCGGAATATCCCGCGCTGGTGCGCCGCCCCGTCACGGTGACGCCGGACGGCGAGGTCACCGTGGGTTTCAGCGAAAAGCGCTACGGCGAACGGTTCGCCTGACGCGACGTTCGCAGCGATGGCATCCCCCATCCAGGCATCGGGCAGCGCCGGTTCGGCGTTGCCCGATGCCTTTTTTGACCGCGACGCGTCCGAGCTCGCACGCGATCTGCTGGGCAAGGTCATCCGCCATCGTGTGGACGGCTTGTGGCTGGCGGTGCGCATCATCGAGACCGAAGCCTATTACCTGGAAGAAAAGGGCAGCCACGCCTCGCTGGGCTACACCCACAAGCGCCGCGCCCTGTTCATGGATGGCGGCGTCATCTACATGTATTACGCGCGCGGCGGCGATTCGCTGAACTTTAGCGCCGCCGGCCCCGGCAACGCCGTGCTGATCAAATCGGGCCATCCCTGGACGGACGCGCGCTCCGGCCCCGAGGCCCTGGCGCGGATGCAGCAGCTCAATCCCGACGCGCAAGGCCAGCCACGCCCGCCGTCGCGCCTGTGCGCCGGGCAGACGCTGCTGTGCCGCTCGTTAGGGTTGAAAGTGCCGGAGTGGGACGCGCGCCGTTTCGATCCGGACGCGCTCTATGTCGAGGATGTGGGCGATTCGCCCCAGGCCTTGATCTGCACCACCCGGCTGGGGATCCCGCCCGGGCGGGATGAGCATCTGCATTACCGCTATGTGGATCCTGCCTACGCCGCGGTCTGCACGCGCAACCCGTTGCGGCGGGGGCAACGCGCCGGACACGACTACGTATGGGTGGACCGCCAGGGCATCGTGCTGCCCGAAGACCCGCGGCCAAACGCGCGCTAGGCGTCGCCCGCGTCCTGGATGCGCTCGAGCAGGGCGTCCCGCATTTCCTTGTACTTGCGCGCGACGCGCTTGCGGTTCAGCGACTTGCTCCACGCGTAAAGCGGGATCAGCGGCAGCACGCCGAACCCGTCGATCAGGTACAGGCCCTGCTTGCCGTCGGCGTTCAGGCCGCAGGCGATATTGCTGGCCGACACGTCATGCAGCACGACGTGGGCGTCGGCCAGATCCGCGAAGAACTCGTCCAGCTGTCCGAAAAAAACGTCGTCGACCAGCCCTTGCCGGGCCAGGTCAGCCACCGTGGGGGCGATATTGCCCGCCGCGTCGGTGATCTTCTCGACCAGCAGGCCCAGTCCCAGCGTGGTCTGCGCCACGCCCAGGATGCGCGCCATGGGCACCTGCCACACGCCGGAGGGGCGGGTGGTCGTGGTGACATATTCCGACAGTTCGTTCAGATAGACGCGGTAGGCGCTTTCACGCTGGTACTGCTTGTACCAACGCTTGAACGGCCTGGCCTCGAGGTAGACGGCACGGGCGCGCATGTCCATGACTTTGACGAGCAAAGACGGCGCGTGGGGGTGCTGGAATATGTGGCGGTCGCCGCCTGTCGCAAGCGGATGCTCGGCGCTCAGATCCAGCGGGCCGAAAACCGACTGGAACGACACCGAAGGTCGACAGGAGGGGAGATCAGCGGGATTCAAATGGGATCGGGCGGTTGTTCAGAGTGGGAGAAGTTTAATCCCGTTGCGCGCCCGCAGCGCCGAAGCAGGGGGCAAACTAATGTCGTTTGGTTACAACGTGGCGCTGATGCGTCCTACAATTCCGGCTTTGGAGATCCCTCTTTTGAACGACATTCTGCTTTGGATTGCCGCCGGTGGCGCGGTATTGGCTTGCCTGGCGGCCGTGCTGGCGTGGCTGCGGCCGCCGGCCCGCGACGCCCGGCTGGACGCGCTGCTGGAAGGACTGGAACGCACCGAGCGCGCGCTGCGCGCCGACATCACCGAAGGCCAGCGCGGATTGCGCAGCGAATTCGCGGAATCCACCCGCGCGTTGCGGCTGGAGTTGTCGCAATCGCATGGCGACCTGCGCGCCGGATTGTCGCGCGACGCCCAGGCCTCGCGCGCGGAATCCGCAGAGTCCCTGGCGCGTTTCGCCGCCGGATTCGGCGAGCAGCTGCAGGGGCTGATCCAGATCAATGAGCGCCGCCTCATGGAGGTACGCGCCACGGTCGACCAGCGCCTGCAATCGTTGCAGACGGACAACAGCGCGAAGCTCGATGAGATGCGCCGCACCGTGGATGAAAAGCTCCATGCCACGCTGGAGCAGCGCCTGGGCGAGTCCTTCAAACTGGTGTCGGACCGGCTGGAGGCCGTGCACAAAGGCCTGGGCGAGATGCAGGCCCTGGCGGCCGGCGTGGGCGATCTGAAGCGGGTGCTGACCAACGTGAAGTCGCGCGGCACCTGGGGCGAAGTGCAACTGGCCCGGCTGATCGAAGACAACATGACGCCCGACCAGTACGCCAGCAATATCAAGCCGGTGCCCGGCAGCGACGCCGTCGTCGAGTTCGCCATCCGCCTGCCGGGCCGGGGTGACGGCGGCGAGCCGGTCTGGCTGCCGATCGACGCGAAATTCCCCAAGGAAGAGTACGAGCGCCTGATGGATGCCCAAGAAGTCGCAGACGTCGAAGGCGTGAAGGCGGCCGGTGCCGCCCTGGGCCGGGCGGTCGAAGTGCAGGCAAGGCTGATCGCCAGCAAGTACGTCGCGCCGCCCCACACGACCGACTTCGCCATCATGTTCCTGCCGACGGAAAGCCTGTATGCCGAGGTGCTGCGGCGGCCGGGCCTGCTGGACAAGCTGCATGACCTGCGCATCAACGTGGCCGGGCCCAGCAACCTGGCCGCCTTGCTCAACAGCTTGCAGATGGGTTTTCGCACGTTGGCCATCGAGCAGCGCTCGTCCGAAGTCTGGCAGGTGCTGCGTGCGGTCAAGACCGAATTCGGCAAGTTCGGCGAAGCGCTGGCCAGCGTCAAGAAGACGCTCGACACGGCCAGCAACAAGATCGGCCAGACCGAAGTGCGCACCCGCGCGATGCTTCGGAACCTGAAAAGCGTCGAAGCCCTGCCCGAGGCGGAAGCCATCCGGTTATTGGGGGCAGGGACGGATGCCGAAGCGGAAGGGGATGCCGATAACGACGTGAACGAAGACGCGGACGCCCCGCGCACGCCCGCCAGCGGCGCAATCTGATCCGTCTGCCCGGCCAGGGCAGTTGTGGTTGAAGCGGGGAAGGTCGCCCTGCGAGCTTGTTGCCTGCGCGGACTGTCGATATCCTGACATGTGCGGCATCCTGCCGTCGAACCCTGGAGCATCGCAAGCATGAGCACCGCTGAACGCCATGATTCCTCTTCCCTCGACGCGACGGCGCTGGGCGCCGATATCGCCCAAGGGGTTACGACCGCGCTTGCTGCGATGCAGCAGGCAGTGGACCGGGTGGCGGCGCGCAATCCCTCGATCAACGCGGCCTGCGGCATGCAGCCCGAAACCGGACTGCGCCTGGCCCAGGCGCTGGACGACGAACTGGCGGCGCTGACGCCCGAACAGCGCGTGGCGCAATTGCAAAGCCGGCCGTTTTTGGGCGTACCGACCTTGCTGAAGGACCTGGGCACGGCGGCGTTGGGCTTGCCCAGCGCGATGGGCTCGGTGCTGTACGGCCAAGTCGACTGGAATGTCGACGCCGAAATCGTCAAACGCTACCGCCGCGCAGGGCTGATCCCGTTCGGCCGCACCACCAGCGCTGAACTGGGCTTAAGCCCCACCACCGAATCGCCAGCCTACGGCCGCCCCACGCAGAACCCCTGGAAGGCCGGGCACAGCGCTGGGGGATCCAGCGGCGGCGCGGGCGCGGCGCTGGCCAGTGGCATGGTGCGGATCGCGCACGGCAGCGATGGCGGCGGTTCCATTCGCATCCCGGCCTCGTGCTGCGGCGTGCTGGGCCTGAAGCCGTCTCGGGGGATGATGCCGTTGGGACCGCTCAAGGGCGAAGGGTGGGGCGGCCTGGCGACCGAACACATGATGACCCTGTCTGTGCGCGATTGCGCTGCGTCGCTGGATATCAGCGCGGGGGCCGACGTCGGCGCGCCCTATGCGGCGCCGGCGATACCGGCAGAGTCCTACCGCGCCGTGGTAGCGCGGGTCTCGGCCGATCCCCACGCGGCCACGCGCCGCCGCATCGCATTCATCAACACCACGTACGAAGGCGGCGCGATCCATCCCGAAGTGGCTGCCGCCGTGGACGAGGCCGCACGGCTCTTTGCCGGGCTGGGCCACGAGCTGGTGCCGGCCGCACCGCCGGTAGGCTCCGAAGAAGTGCTGTCCCCGATGCTGCCGCTGATCGCCAGCGCTGCGGCCAACGCCATCGACACCTTTGTGGCGGCGCGCGGGCGCCGGCTGGCGGCCGACGAATTGCAGCCCACCACCCTGGGCGCGCGCGAGTACGCCCGCGCCATCTCCGGCGCGCAGTACGTGGCCTGCGTGGATACCTGCCACGAAATCACGCGCCACATCGGACGCTTCCTGCATCGGGACGGCACGCAGGGCTACGACCTGTTCCTCAGCCCCGTTTTGGCGCAACCGCCGGCGCCCATTGGCCGCTATGCCATGGACAACGCCGACTACCTGGCCTACCGTCTGGGCAAGAAGGGCGTGATCGGCTATTCGCCGTTCGCGCCTCTTGCCAACCTGACCGGCATGCCCGCGATCTCCATTCCGTTTGCCGTGTCGTCCGACGGATTGCCGATCGGCATCCAGGTCATGGGCCCGCTGGGCAGCGAAGCCTTGCTGCTGGAACTGGCGGCGCAGGTCGAGGCCTTGCGGCCCTGGGCGCTGGTGGCACCCATGGCCAGATAGCGGAGTTTCCACGGAGCAGCCATGTCATCGTTCGCGACGCATACCGTACAGAACCAGGTTCCGCCCCTGGAAGACTATTCCCTGTACGACACCGACCCCGCGTTACGCGAGGCGGTGCGGCGCGAGGGGGCTGACAACTGGGCGGGCGACCTGGCCGCGCATGGCGCCTGGCTGGGGCGCGCACAGACGCTGGCCGCCGGCGCCGAGGCCAATCGCTGTCCTCCCAGGCTGGTCAGCTACGACCCGGGCGGCCACCGGATCGATCACGTGGAGTTCCATCCCGCCTGGAACCTGCTGATGAGCGGCATCCTGGCCCGCGGCCTGCACAGCCGCGCTTGGGCTCAGCCGGTGCCCGGCGCGCAGGTGGCGCGGGCCGCCGCCTATCTGATGCAGGGGCAGGTGGAAGCCGGCACGTTGTGCCCCACCACCATGACGTTTGCCGCTGTGCCGCTACTGCAGCGCGAACCGGCGGGCGCCATCGACTTTGCCGGCCAATGGCTGCCCGCCCTGTATTCGCGTGAGTTCGACGCGGCCGACGCACCGCTGGCCGCCAAGCGCAGCGCATTGATCGGGATGGGGCTGACCGAAAAGCAGGGCGGTTCGGATTTGCGCGCGGTCAGCACCCGCGCCGTGCCCCTGGGCGCGCCGGGCCGCGGCAACGCCTACGAGCTGGTGGGCCACAAATGGTTTTTCTCCGTGCCGCAGGCAGACGCGCACCTGGTGCTGGCGCAAACTGATGAAGGGCTGAGCTGCTTCTTCGTGCCGCGCTGGATTCCGGATGGTCCGCGCAACGCCATCCGCGTGCGCCGTCTGAAAGATAAGCTGGGCAACCGCAGCAACGCCAGCGGCGAAGTGGAATTCGAAGGCGCATGGGGCGTCATGGTGGGCGAATCCGGGAGGGGCCTGGCGGTGCTGCTGGAAATGGCCGCGACGACCCGGCTGGACTGCGTGCTGGGCAGCGCCGCGCTGCTCAGGCAGGCACTGGTGCAGTCCCTGCATCACGCGCAGCATCGCCAGGCCTTCGGCAAACCGTTGATCGAGCAGCCGCTGATGCGCAACGTGCTGGCCGACCTGGCGCTGGAAAGCGAAGCGGCCATGGTGTTGGCGCTGCGGCTGGCGCGGGCGGTGGACGCGCGCGCCGATGCCCCGGCGCGTGCCCTGGTGCGCGTGGGCACGCCCGCGGCCAAATTGTGGATCTGCAAGCGCGCCATCCATGCAGTGGCGGAATGCATGGAGGTCTGGGGCGGCAACGGCTACGTGGAAGAGGGGCCGATGCCCCGGATCTATCGCGAAACGCCGGTCAATTCCATCTGGGAAGGGTCTGGCAACGTCATGGCGCTGGACGTGCTGCGCGCCTTGCAGCGCGAGCCCGAGGCCCTGCCCGCGCTGGAGCAGGAATTCGCGCTGGCAGCCGGGCGGCATCGCGCCTTCGACGAGGCCTTGGCGCGCTGGCGAGCCTTGCTGGCCGATCAGGCGCAAGCGGAATTCCAGGCACGCCGTGTCGCGGGCGGGCTGGCGCGGCTGTGGCAGGCCGCCTTGCTGATCCAGCACGCGCCCGAACCCGTCGCGCAGGCGTTTGTCGCCAGCCGCCTGCACGCGGACGGCGGCATTTTCGGGGAACTGGCGGCCGGCGCCGACACTCAGGCGATCCTGTCGCGGGCCTGGCCTGCGGTCGCATGCTAAATTTCCTGGCTTGACCAACCTTCCCGTAGTCTTCTCCGCCATGCTCTCCCAACAAGAACTCAAGCAACAAGCCGCCGACGCCGCCCTGGAATTCGTAGAACAGGTCGCCGGCCCGGACGCCATCATTGGCGTGGGCACCGGCTCCACGGCCGATCTGTTCATCGATGGCCTGGCGCGTTTCAAGGGTCGCATCGCCGGCACGGTCGCCAGCTCGGAGCGCAGCGCGGCCCGCCTGGCCGGCCACGGCCTGAAGGTGCTGGACCTGAACGACGTGAAGACCATGCCGATCTACGTGGACGGCGCCGATGAAATCGATGCCAATCTGCACATGATCAAGGGCGGAGGCGGCGCGCAGACGCGCGAAAAGATCGTGGCGTCGGTCGCCGAGCGCTTCATCTGCATCGTCGACGAATCCAAGCTGGTCCAGACCCTGGGCAAGTTCCCGCTGCCGCTGGAAGTCATTCCGATGGCGCGCGAGTCGGTGGCCCGCGCCCTGGCGGCCCTGGGCGGCCAGCCGCGCTTGCGCGAAGGCTTCGTCACCGACAATGGCAATATCATCCTGGACGTGGCGGGCCTGGCCATCACCGACGCCCGCGATTTCGAAGCCCGTGTGAACAATCTGCCGGGCGTTGTCACCTGCGGCCTGTTTGCACTGGCCGGCGCCGATGTGGCGCTGTTGGCTACCCAGAACGGCATTCGCCGCCTGGACCGCGCCGCGTAAGCGTCCCTGTCCCCGCGCGGTCTGCGTGTTGCCCCGCTTGCCCGCTTGCCCGCCTTGCGGGCGGCGGGGGCTCGATTCATAATCTTGTCACACTTGGGTCATAACCTTGCCGGTTGTGCAGGCCCATCTCGTAATTCTCTTATTTCGGGGCAATGCAATGAGATCAACCACGCAGGGAGCCCGGATGACGGAGCATACAAACAAGCAGTTCGACGCCGATCTGGAAAGCGTCCGTTCGCAGTTCTTGCAAATGGGCGGCTTGGTGGAAGCCATGATCCAGGAAGCGATCGACGCGCTGGCCACCGGCGACCTGTCGCTGGTGGAGAAGGTCCGTGAGCGGGAAAAGGAAGTCAACCGCCACGAAGTCGAAATCGACGAAAGCATCAGCCGCATCCTGGCCCGGCATCAGCCTACCGCCATCGACCTGCGCATGCTGATGGCCGTGTCCAAGATGCTGACCGACATGGAGCGTTCCGGCGACGAGGCCGAAAAGGTCGCGACTGTTGCCCGCCGCATCCACGAAGCCGAACTGCGCCACATCCCGGTGATCGAACTGCGCCACATGGCCGCCAATGTGCGGACCATGCTGCACCAGGCATTGGACGCGTTCGCCCGCCTTGACCCGATCCAGGCCGCCGCCGTCGTGCGCAGCGACAAGGAAGTGGACAAGGAATGGAAGGGGGCCTTGCGCCACCTGATCACCTACATGATCGAAGACCCGCGCACCATCTCGCGCGCCATCGACATGATCTTCATTGCGCGCGCGCTGGAACGCATCGGTGACCACGCCAAGAACATGTCCGAACGTGTGATCTATATGGTCAAGGGCGCTGACGTGCGTCACACCGGCGTGAAGAACACCGAGCGCCTGGCGCGCGGTGAAGACGGTTCGGAAGACGACGAACAGCCCGGCCAGTAAGCCCCAGGCCGCCATCAGCGACCGTGTAAAAAAACCCCAGCGCAGCATGCCCTGGGGTTTTTTCTTGCCTGATCGGGGTTGCCGCCTGCGCGGACTACAGCGGCAGCACGGCGCCCTGGCACAGGCGCGGGTCCGGCACGCCGGGCTTGCCGGCGTCGACACGGCCGGCCAGGCGACGTCCGAACGCCGGCAGCGCGGGGGCGCTGATTTCCAGGTCGTACCAGCCTTCACAGCCGGCGTATTTGAGTTCCAGCGCCCCGCCTGCCTGCACGTGCGCCATGGCGCGCCAGCCGTCACCCATGTATGACTCCACCTTCACGGGTTGCGGCGTGTCGCTGTGATTGATCAGGCGCAGGCGCAAGCCCGAGGTGACGGGAACGAACTGCGCCTCCAGCATGCCGGCATCCCGCGCATCGCCCCGGAATTGACGATGGAAGCCGTCCGGCCCCAAGAGCCACAGGTCATAAGCGCCATGCTCGCCCAGGCGCCAGCCGTCATCCAGCCGCGCGCCGTGGCCTACGGTGTAGCGACGGGGCGCATGCGCCAGGTCCAGGCGGTCGTACACATGCAGCACGGCGCCCGCGCTGCCGGAATTGCGCAAGGTCAGGCGGTAGTGCTCGCCGTCGGCCGTCATGCGGCCCACTGCCTCAAGCGCGTAGGGCAGCGGGCAGGCGTGGCGGTTGCTGTCGGGATGAAGCGAACCCCGGTCGCCGGCAAAGTCGAACGCGGAGGTCAGGTCGCCGGCGACGGCGCGGCGCCACGGGCTGATATTGGGTTCGGCGACGCCGAAGCGGGCCTCCAGGAAGCGGATCACCGAGGTGTGGTCGAACACCTGCGAATTGACCCAGCCGCCGCGGCTCCAGGGTGACACCACCAGCATCGGCACGCGCGGGCCCAGGCCGAAACCGCGGCCGTGCAGGCTGGCGGGATCCTCGCTGGACGCGGCGCTGGGGCCGTGGCGGGTGTCGTGGTATTCGCCATCCAGCTCCACCGTGGACAGTCCGCCCGAGCGGCCGTCGGCATGGCGGGCGGGCGGCGCGGGCGGCGGCATGTGATCGAAGAAGCAGTCGTTCTCGTCGTAGGTGACGAGGAACACGCAGCGGCTCCAGGTCTCCGGGTTGCGGGTCAGGATGTCCAGCACGCGCTCGGTATATGCGCCGCCTTGGCGAGGCGACGACACTTCCGGATGTTCGGAATCAGCAGTGGGCGCGATGATCCAGGACACCTGGGGCAGCGTGCCCGCGTCGACGTCGCGGGCCAGGTCGTCCAGCGTATAGGTGGACAGGCCGCGGTCGCGCAAGGGGGCATCGGCCGCGCCGCTGGCGTGCTGGCGGCGGTACTGCCTGAAGCCGGCCAGCGGGTTGTCGTGGAAGTTGTCCGCCATGTCCTGGTACACGCGCCAGTCCACGCCGGCGGCTTGCAGGCGTTCAGGGTACGTGGTCCAGGCGTAGCCTTCATCGGGCGGGCCCAGGCGGTCGAAAGTGTTGACCAGCGCGGGGCCGCCGGCCTGGCCCTGCGGATCGTTGGTGCCCGTCCACAGGAACAGCCGGTTGGGATTGGTGCCGGCGTGCAATGAGCAATGGTAGGCGTCGCACACGGTGAAGGCGTTGGCCAGCGCCGTCTGGAAGGGTACGTCGTCGCCGGTGTAGGCGCCCAGTCCCAGGCGGCTCTTGGCGGACAGCCATTGGTCCATGCGGCCGTCATTCCATGCGCGCTGCGCATCGTCCCAGGTGTGCGGCGTGATGTAGCCCACCGGCGTGTTGCTGGCATATTGCGTGCGCAACGCATAGGGTCGGCAGCTCGCCTCGCCATCCGACTGCGTCAGCACGTTGCCGGCCGCGGTGGGCGCCGGGTGCGGGTCCGCGAAACCGCGCACGCCGGGCAGCGTGCCGAAATAGTGGTCGAACGACCGGTTCTCCTGCATCAGGACGACGACGTGCTGCACGTCGTGGAGCGTACCGGTCTTGCGGTCTGGGGCAATCGCCAGCGCGCGCGCGATGGACGGCGGCGGATCCGCGGGATGGGGCAAGCGCGATTCTTCTCTCATGACAGCATTAATACGGCCAACAATGTTCGAATCTTAAGCGCAGCAGGCACTGCCGTCTTGATGATGTGCGGGCAGTCCCTGAAAACGCGAAGCCCCTCGCTGGCGAGGGGCTTCGGAGAGGCGCGCCGGATGCCGTCTGGCATGGTCGGCGAAGCGGATCAGGCCGAGGGCGGGACGTAGCCGTGGGCTTCTACCGTACCGTCTTCGAACAGGAAGCGTTCCATCTGTTCTTTCAGGTACTTGCGCGCGCGGGCATCGGCCAGGTTCAGGCGGTTTTCGTTGACCAGGCGGGTCTGGATGGCTTTCCATTCTTCCCAAGCTTCCTTGGAAATGCTCTGCCAGATCTTCGTGCCGAGCTCGCCGGGGTAGGGAGGAAAGTCCAGCCCCTCGGCTTCACGCTTCAATTTCACACAGTTGACGATACGGGACATGGTTCGCTGCCGAAAAGATGGATAACGGCGTATTTTAGCGGGCTTGGCGTCCGGAGGGCGCCAAGCCCCTTCGAGCCCTGCGGTCAGGGCCGTGGCGGCGGTTACAGCTTCTTGATGAAGACCATGCTGTTGCGCGAACGGTTGTAGTTGTTCTGCTTTTCGCGGGGCAGGTCCGTGACGCCGCCCTGCACGAATCCGCGCTTGATGAACCAGTGCGACGTCCGGGTGGTCAGCACGAACAGGCGCTTGGCGCCGGTGGCCCGGGCGCGGGACTCCATATGGCGCAGCAGGATTTCACCTTCGCCGGAGCCCTGCCATTCGGGGTGCACGATCAGGCAGGCCATTTCGGCCATATGCTCGTCGGCGAACGTATGCAGGGCGGCGCAGCCGTAGATCACGCCGTCGTGCTCCAGCACCGTGAAATTCTCCACGTCGCGTTCGATCACGCTGCGCGGGCGCGGCACCAGGGTGCCGTCGGCTTCCAGCGGTTCGATCAGGCTCAGGATGGCGCCCACGTCGTCGATTGTGGCGGCGCGCAGATCGTCCAGCGTGTCTTCCACCACCATGGTGCCCACGCCGTCGTGGGTGAAGATCTCGAGCAGCACGCTGCCGTCCAGCGCGAACGGCAGCAGGTGGGCGCGGGCCACGCCGCGTTTGACCGCCAGCGACGCGTATTGCAGGAAGGCGTGGGTTTCTTCGTCCAGTTCGCCCCCGGCCAGCAGCGCGTCGGCGTCCACACGGGCCAGTTCGGTGTCCAGCGTACCGTCGTCGTTCAGCACGCCTTGCGAGGTGGACAGGAAGATCAGCTTTTCGGCGCGCAGCGCCACGGCGACGCTAGTGGCCAGGTCTTCCATGGCCAGGTTGAACGCGTCGCCCGTGGGCGAGAAGCCCAGCGGCGACAGCAGCACCACCGACGAGCCTTTCTCGATGGCAAACTTCAATGCCTCGGTGTCGATCTTGCGCACCTGGCCGGTGTGCTTGTAGTCCACCCCGTCCAGCACGCCGGTGGGACGTGCCGTCACGAAATTGCCCGAAATGACGCGGATGTGCGCGTGCGACATCGGCGTGTTGGGCAGACCCTGGCTGAAGGCGGCTTCGATGTCCAGGCGGATCTCGCCCGCGGCTTCCTTGGCGCATTCCAGCGCGGCGGCGTCGGTGGGGGACAGGCCGCGGTCGAACTGCTGCGTGAAACCCTTCAGGCGCAGCTGCTCATTGACCTGCGGGCGCGAGCCATGCACCAGCACCAGCCGGATCCCCAGCGACGACAGCAAGGACAGGTCCTGCACCAGCGTATTCAGCGCGCCGGCCTGTACCAGTTCGCCACCGAACGCCACCACGAATGTCTTGCCTCGGAATGCATGCACATAGGGCGCCACGTCTCGAAACCATCGGACGAACTGGGCGGGTGCGAATTCTGGGGCTTCGAGGGCGGAGACGGTGTCTGGTTCCAGGTCGGGCATGATGGGCGGAGGGATTCCTGAGAGTCGGTAAAAACGCGGCGCTTTGCCGCGCCATAGCGCCGTCCGGTGACGGCGTGGCGAAATTATATGGCCGTCGGGGGCGGGCGCAGGCGGAAAATCAGCGCTTATTTCGTACCCGATTTCTACCGCGTCCGGCGGGCAGGCGGGCAGGGAAGCCATAGAAATTTATAATGCCCGGCTAACCGGACTATCGTACATGCCTGAATCCTCCCGCCCGCGGGCGCCCAAGACGGCTTCCCCGGGGGCTCCGGCCGCCGCGGCCGACGCCGCCCGTGCGGCCAAACGGGCGCCGCGCCCCGAGCGTCCCGAGCGCCCCATCCCTGCCGTGACCTACCCCGAAGACCTGCCCGTCAGCGCGCGGCGGCAGGAGATCGCACGTGCGATCGCTGGCCACCAGGTCGTGATCGTCAGCGGGGAAACCGGCTCGGGCAAGACCACCCAGTTGCCCAAGATCTGCCTGGAACTGGGCCGCGGCCGCCAGAAGATGATCGGCCATACCCAGCCGCGCCGTCTGGCCGCGACCTCGGTGGCCAAGCGCATCGCCGAAGAACTCAATACGCCGATGGGCGAAGTGGTGGGCTACCAGGTGCGGTTCAACGACCGCACGGGCCCCAACGCGTCTATCAAGCTGATGACCGACGGCATCCTGCTGGCCGAGTCGCAGCGCGATCCGCTTTTGCGCCGCTACGACACGATCATCATCGACGAGGCGCATGAACGCAGCCTGAACATCGATTTCCTGCTGGGCTACCTGAAGCAGCTGCTGCCGCGGCGCCCGGACCTGAAGCTGATCATCACGTCGGCCACCATCGACGCCGAGCGCTTTGCCCGCCATTTCGCCGCATCCGAGGACAAGCCCGCGCCGGTGATCGAGGTATCGGGCCGCCTGTACCCGGTCGAAGTCCGCTACCGCCCCGTGCGCGAGGAACTGGCCGAGGACGACGCGGCACCCGCCGCCAAGCCCGGCCGCGACCGCGAGCGCATGTCGGGCGACGAAGAACGCGACCTGATCGACGCCATCGTGGACGCCGTGGACGAATGCGCCCGGCACGGCCCGGGCGACGTGCTGGTGTTCCTGCCCGGCGAACGCGAAATCCGCGAATCCGCCGAAGCCCTGCGCAAGCGGCACCCCGCCGGCACCGAGGTGCTGCCGCTGTACGCACGCCTGTCGCAGGCCGAGCAGGAACAGATCTTCCATCCGCGCACCAACGCGCGGCGCATCGTGCTGGCCACCAACGTGGCCGAAACGTCGCTGACGGTGCCGGGCATCCGCTTCGTGGTCGACAGCGGGTTGGCACGCATCAAGCGCTATTCCTGGCGCAACAAGGTCGAGCAACTGCGGATCGAACCGATCAGCCGCGCCTCGGCCAACCAGCGCGCCGGCCGTTGCGGCCGGGTGGGGCCGGGCCTGTGCATCCGTCTGTACGACGAGCTGGACTTCAACAACCGCGCCGCCTTCACCGATCCGGAAGTGCTGCGCTCGTCGCTGGCCTCCGTCATCCTGCGGATGAAGTCGCTGAAGCTGGACGATATCGAGCAGTTCCCGTTCGTGGAGGCGCCGCCTGGGCGCGCGGTGGCCGACGGCTATCACCTGCTGCAGGAGCTGGGCGCAATCGAACTGGCGTCCGCATCGGACGATGAGGGCGAGGCCTCGCGGACCGGCGCGTCGTTCGTACTGACCGAGACGGGGCACGAGCTGGCCAAGCTGCCGGTGGATCCGCGTATCGGCCGCATGATCCTGGCCGCGCGCGAACACCAGTGCCTGTCCGAAATGCTGATCATCGCATCGGCCCTGTCGGTGCAGGACGCGCGCGATCGCCCCATGCAGGAACGCGAGGCTGCGGAAGCGGCGCACGCCAAGTTCGCCGACGACAAGTCGGAATTCATTTCCTTCCTGAAACTGTGGCGCTGGTATGGCGAACAGGTGCAGCACAAGGCGTCCCAGCGCAAGCTCGTGAACCTGCTGCGGCAGAATTTCCTGTCGCCGATCCGGCTGCGCGAATGGCACGACGTGCACACCCAGTTGTCCGCGCTGGTGGGCGAGCAGGGCTGGCGCGTCAATCAGGCGGAAGCCACCTACGAACAGCTGCATCTGGCGCTGTTGTCCGGCCTGTTGGGCAATATCGGCTTCAAGAGCGACGAGGGCGGCCATTACCAGGGCGCCCGCGAAATCCGCTTCCATATCCACCCGGGTTCGCGCCTGGTGAAGAAGGCGGGACGCTGGATCATGGCGGCCGAACTGGTCGAAACCACGCGGCTGTACGCGCGCTGCGTCGCCCGGATCGATCCGGTGTGGCTGGAAAAAGTGGGCGCCCACCTGATCCGCAAGAACTGGTCGGACCCGCGCTGGGAAAAGAAGGCCGGGCAGGTCGTGGCCAACGAGCGCGCCACGCTGTACGGGCTGACCATCTACACGGGCCGCCGCATCCACTACGGCCGCGTGAACCCGACCCATGCGCGCGAACTGTTCATCCGCCAGGCGCTGGTGCCCGGCGAGATCGACACGCGACTGCCCTTCGTGGCGCACAACCGCAAGCTGATTGCCGGCATCGAAAAGCTGGAGCATCAGACGCGCCGCCCGGACATCCTGGTGGACGACGAACTGATCTTCGCCTTCTATGACCGCCAGTTGCCCGCAGACATTTCCCAGACGGCGTCACTGGAAAAGTGGGTGTCCAGCCTGGACAAGGCGGCCGCCGCCAAGCTGATGCTGACCCGCGACGAGCTGATGCGGCACGAAGCCGCCGGCGTCACGACCGATGTCTTCCCCAAGAAGGTGGAATGGCAAGGCGTGTCGATGGCGCTGGACTACCACTTCGAACCCGGTTCGCCGCGTGACGGCGTGACGCTGTCGGTGCCGTTGTTCGCGCTGAACCAGATCGACCCTGACCGCTGCGAGTGGCTGGTGCCCGGCATGCTGAAGGAAAAGGTCCATCTGCTGCTGAAATCGCTGCCGCAAAAGCTGCGCCGCCATTGCGTGCCGCTGCCCGACTATGCCGCCGGCTTCTACGAGCGCTGGTTCGAACGGCAGGCCGATCCGCAGCAAGGCCTGGTGGATGCCATCATCGCCGATATGTGGGACCAGGTGCAGGTGCGTCCGGCCGTGGGCGATTTCAAGCTTGAAACCTTGCCCGCCCACCTGTTCATGAATTTCCGCGTGGTGGACGAACATGGCCGCATGCTGGCCGCCGGGCGCAACCTGGCGCAGTTGCGGGCCGAATTCGGCAAGCAGGCGCAGGCCACTTTCCAGCAACTGGCGGCCAGCGATACACAGGTTGCCCAGGCGCTGGCGCACGAGAACCTGACGACGTGGTCGTTCGGCCCCTTGCCGGAGATCATGGAGATCAAGCGGCGCGGCCAGTCCGTCATCGGCTATCCGGCCCTGGTGGACCGGGGCACGCATTGCGACCTGGACGTGTTCGACGATCCGGACGAGGCGCGCAAGCACCACCGCGCGGGCCTGTTGAAGCTCTTCCGGCTGGGGCTGCGCGAGCAGGTCAAGTTCCTGGAAAAGAACCTGGCGGACCTGACCAAGATCAGCATGCTGTACATGACGCTGGGCACGCAGGAAGAACTGCGCGACCAGATCATCGATTGCGCGCTGGGGCAGGCGTGCCTGGCCGAGCCGTGGCCGGTGAACGAGCAGCAATTCGACGCGCGCCGCACGGAAGGCAAGGGCCGTCTGGGCCTGCTGGCGCAGGAAGTGGCCAGGCTGGCCGGCGCGGTGCTGACGGAATACGCGGCGCTGCAACGCAAGCTGCCGCAGGCCAAGCCGCATGCGGCCGCCTACGCGGACCTGCAGCAGCAGATCGGCGCGCTGATGCCGAAGATGTTCATCCGCGATACGCCTTATTCGCAACTTTCACACTATCCGCGCTACCTGAAGGCGGCAGTGGCCCGCATCGACAAGTTGCGGGCGGACCCGGGACGCGACGCAAAACTGGTCACGGAAATGGCGCCGCTGGTGACGCAATATCAGCGGGCGAGGGCGGCATTGAAAGGCGCGCCGGATCCGCGGCTGGACGAGTTCCGGTGGTTGCTGGAGGAACTGCGGGTAGCGTTGTTTGCGCAGGAACTTCGGACGCCGATGCCGGTGTCGGTCAAGCGGTTGATGAAGAGTTGGGAGTCCTTGAAGCGGTGATCGCGAGGCTTCGGATCTTCTTGCTTCGTGGCCCATGCGTTGTGCTTCGTAGGCCGCTGGTCGGCGGGGCGGCCTGACTGCGCGCGCCCACGATTGCGGTCCGGAGCCTTCGCTCCGGACTCTCCCGTCGTCATCTTCGTCCTCGCCTTCGGCGACTCCTTCAGATTCCCTCGGGCGCATCAAGGTTGCGCGCAGTCAGGCCGCCCCGCCGACCACCTGCCGCCGTCTTGGCGTGGTGCGTCGCCAGGTCCAGGATCCTTGACGAGTCTTACGGTGCCCGCCGATTGCGGCCGCGCGGGCGGCCATAATCGGCATACGCGTCTTCAGGTTCTGTGGGCCCTGTCGTTTCTCTGGCAGATCCGTCGATATCGTCAATCGTAGGATGGGTGAAGCGCGGCAATTCGGGCAGAAGAGCCGGGCTGCCCATCGCGCGCAACCCATCGCTCCATCCCCCGGCGCAAGACACCGCGCAACCCATCGCCCCACCCCCCGACGCAAGACACCGCGTAAGCCCCCAAAGGCCGCCCGCGCGGCCGGCCGGGGGCGGGCCCCGCAAGATATTCCTCACCCTCTCCATCCGGGGCAAGAACCCTAAGCACCCGGTCCTCCCCCACTGACGTGAGATTGCACCTGACCGAGCCTGGTGTGGCGGGGGCCTGGGGGGCGCGGGGCGTCGATAAGCCCAAGGGAATCCGAAGGCAGTTGCCGCAGGCAACAACGAGATTCTATGGTTTGGGTCAACCTACACCCGGACGCAGTTTCCCGGGATCGAAGGGCTGGCCAGTACGCCAGACTCCGTAAGCGATGCGTAGCAGCTTTCGAGCGATCACAACC
>NZ_NJIG01000015.1 GCF_002209535.1 Achromobacter marplatensis
TACAACCAGTACCGCCCGCACGAATCGTTGGGTGGCCTCCCGCCGGTGCAATTCATGCCTCGGCTAACCTTCGCTCCGATCGTCTATCAACCAATGTCTACTTGACGGGGGTGCTTACGGGGAGATTATGGGAATTGCTGTTGAATTTAAGGATTCAGATTGCATTTTCGCACCAGTTGACCTCATCAACTCATCAGAAGTTCTCGCGGCAGCTGCATGGGTTTCTGTAGGACGGGCGGAGTTTTCGAAATGATCCGATTCTAAATAGGCAATATAACGATTCCCGGCGCGATTGGTGGAAGAGCCGGGTGACCGATTTTGAGTAGGATAAATATGACCGAATACGACCTATTGGTGCAGGCGGTAGAAGACGCGGGAAATGAGATTTTTTGGTTTGGGGGGGCTGGTAAAGCGCAGATTGAGCACCTTAAAAGTAGCTTGCGAACAAATCTTCCGCCTTCATTCGAACAATTTCTCGAGCATTACGGTGGAGGGGGGGTCATTGGTGCGGAGATCTCTGGAATAGAAAGCGGTGATGCGGGAATTCAATCGGGCGGTACGGTGTTGGGAGATACTCGAGAATGTCGAGCTAGATATCAATTGCCAGAAGGTTTGGTAGTGATCTATTTTCATGACGACGAGGTATGTTGGTGTCTCGATGCCCGCGAGAATGAAGGGGGTGAGTGGCCTGTGGTAAGTTATGACGTTTTTCGGCGTAAGGTTGATCGTAAAATTTCGCCGAATTTCTACTCATTTTTAAGGCAATATTTATTGTTGTATAGCCTGCCTTAATTTATTTAATGTTCAAATTGATTTAAGGTGTCAGGCTGCATTTTAATAATGTAGTCTGACACCTTATTTAGAGAAAGTACCGGAACGCAGCCACGTACTATTGCAATCCAGCGCTATGATCCAAAAACCGGCCTTCCGGTCGTGACAGAGCTGTATAACCCTAACGAATTCATGCCGTGGAAGAAATGATGGCTGATTTGAACATTGCCGAAATTTTTTATGAGTCAGGCCAAGTGCATTATCGCTACACGCGTTACATGGCGGACGATGGTTCGAGATGGTTGCGGCACGGTTTGTTCAGAGCTTACTATCCCGACGGAACCGTCGCGTCGGAAGGGCATTTTAGGAATGGCTTGGAGGATGGACCGTGGCGAGACTTCCATGCGAACGGACATGTTGCGGCGGAAGGAGTCTATGAAGAAGGAAAGGAAGTTGGGACCTGGAAGTTCTGGAACGAAGATGGCTCTATCACCACCCGTTGACGCTATAAGCTAAGATTTATCTAAAAATTAAGATACCGTCTTGCCCGTCAAGCGTTTAGACGGGAATCTAAGGTGTCAGGCTGAGCTAGCCAGAGCAGCAATACCTCCTGCTGCCCATAGGACCCATTACCTCGGGTGAAGCCATGGAATGCTTGTTCGCTAAGGTTGACGACACGCCTTCTCGCCTGTCCAACGGGTGATGGCCGCGACCTTGTTGACCCTCTCGTCGTGCCTGCTTAGGTCAATGCCCGCCCAAGCGGCAGAGGGATCAGCCTACGCGGCGGCCCTGAGGTTTGTCGAGGAATAGCAGGTCCGGATTTAGGAACATAAGATTTCAGACTGCATTTTTGAAGCCGCTGTATCCCAGATGGGGCGGTAGCAAAGCCACCGCCTCAATCCCGCCCTCAAACCATCTCAAACTGCACGTCCACGTTGTCCTTGATCGCGCGCGAGTACGGGCACATCTGATGCGCGGCTTCCACCAGCACCCGCTTCTCCTCCCCGCTCAGCCCCGGTAGCGACACCGCCAGCACGACCCCCAGTGCAAAATTCGCCCCGCCGTCGACCTTGCCCAGTGACACGCTGGCATCAATTGCCACGTCCTTCGGAACGGCGATGCCATTCGCGGCTCCCGCGCGTTTCATTGCTCCCATGAAGCAGGCGGAATACCCCACGGCAAACAGTTGTTCCGGATTCGTGCCCGGCTTGCCGGATCCGGGCGGGCTCAGTTGCACGTCCAGCGCGCCGTCGCTGCTGCGGCCCGTGCCGTCGCGGCCGCTGGTAGTGTGGGTGTTGGCGGTGTAGAGGACTTCTTCAAGTTTCTTGGCCATGATGGCTCCCGGTGATGCCGCGGCGTTACCGCGGGGTTGGAATGGAGCCTGCATTGCAACAAGTGCCTGTATCCGGTGTGTGTCGCCCGGGCAGTCGCACAGCATTGCCGTGTATCACCCGGCTGGTTGGATACGTTGGGGTACAGAACGCCGTACATCGCACACCCCACACCGGACGAGGAACGCCACTCACAGAATGCACAACGCCGCTTATTGGTGTCCTCACGCCGTTTAAAGTATGTTCCCCCTGCGCGGCAGTCAGCCGTGTCGCCAGACATCTCAAAGGACACCATGGAACGTCTCGCCATCCTCGGCGCCTTGCACGAAGGAATCGCCGATCTGCTGGCGGCAATGGACCCGGGCGCGACGATTCACCGCATCGCCATGCGCGATTTTCACGTGGGCACGTTGTGGGGCACGCCGTGCGTCATCGCGCTCAGCCGCATCGGCAAGGTGGCGGCGGCAGCGACGGCGTCTATCGTCATCCGGGAGTTCCAGGTGTCGAAGGTGATCTTCACGGGGCTGGCGGGCGGTCTGCATGCGGAGGTGGACGTGGGCGACGTGGTGGTGGCCAATACCTTGATGCAGCACGACATGGACGCCCGGCCGCTGTTCGGCCAGCACGAGATCCCCTTGTTGGGCCGGGTGCAGTTCGAGTCGGATGCCGCCCTGAGCAAACTGCTACACGACAGCGCCCAGGACTTCGTCCGGCGCTACGGGCCAGCGGGCGATACCGCGGGCGCCACGCTTACGCAGCCCAAGGTCCACGCGGGGCTGATCGCGACCGGCGACATCTTCGTCAGCCACAATGACGAGGCCCAGGCGTTGCGCAAGCGCTTGCCTGATGCGCTGTGCGTCGAGATGGAAGGCGCGGCGATGGCGCAGGTTTGCTATGAATTCGGCATTTCGTTTGCGGTGATGCGCGTGATCTCGGACCGCGCCGACCACGCCGCCAAGACCGACTTCACGGCGTTTCTGGAGAAGGTGGCGCGGGTCTACACGGCGGGCATCTTGGCGCCCCTATTGAAGTCGGGCGCGCTGTCAGCCGCCTGAGACGGGATTGGCGACGCGGTACAACGCGCCAAGGTAACCGTCGACCTCGCTGTCGTTCGATTTAAAGCGATTTAAAGTGTCAGACTGCATTTTCATTCTGTTGAAAATGCAGTCTGACACTTTCAATTCACTCAACGGTCGAAGATCAAATTCGTCGTGAAGTGGTTAGGGATGCTTTCCGCGAACTGGAACTCTCCGAGGGACGGTTGGTACCCGTGGGAGGGCCAGCGAGACCCGCCCCGAGAGGCGTGTCTGGGCAGTTTGAAATGGTGAGAAATGGAAATTGGGATGCTGCTCTGAACGTTGCTTCGGATCCATTTGGTCTGCTGGGTGACATGACCTCGCTGAAGCAGGATCTCAATCAATTGACCAACATGCGAGCAGAGCGTCAAATAGAGGCGTGGCGCACTGCTATGGCAGACGCTGGGATGAAGAGTGTGCCTAGTTACTCCGATGCGCTTGTAGCTGGACCAGACGGTGTCGGAAGAACTGTGCGAGATTATGTTGCTACGGCTGAGAATCTTCGGCAAGCCTACGAGGGATTTGTTCGTGATAATAGGTTGAAAGAGATGTGGGGCAATAATTATGCCTCACTTCGGATTGGAAAATCTCAAATGACTCCTTTGGAGTTTGAGAAAAGGGTTCTGGATATTCAGCAGCGTTCTGTTGATGGGTCTTATGAGAGAGGAACGGAGCTTCTTGCTTCTGGTGAGTTGAGAGCCAAGCCTAATGAGCGATCGTTAAAGCTGGGTATATTTATAGACGATCGCGTCCGGGCTGCACTACGAAATTTTGCGAAATCAGAGGGTTTGGTTGATAATTCTGCATCCATGATATGGGCAGTAAACAGACGACTCAAAGATGATTCATCTTCTGTTTATGGAATTCCGGATAATAGAATTGGAGCGAGTTTGTATTCGGATACGACGGTGGCGTTGAAAGGGGCGTATTCGCCACAGATCCAGAATTGGTACTCTATTAGACCAGGTAATATACTGATCATTCGGCCGTCAGTAATGCCGGGCCCAGTGTCTGGCTCGACTGGCTCCTACGCGGTACCGCGCCCCGCACTTGAATCGTATAGGCCAATAAGAAACGGTAAAGGTATGTGATGTCACTCCGAGAAAATTTATTAAATTTCAGCGGCGCACTGGCTGATGCGACATCAGCTCCCGATGGCTATGATTTTCCGGATCTAATAAATTTCGAATCTAATATGAAAGATCTTGAAGAGTTGTGGGCAGAAATCGCGCCAAGATTAGTGCGCGATCGGGACAAAATTGAATTTATTAGTGAGAAATTGACTGAGTTGAAGGTGGAATTTTTAGCGGGAAATAAAGAAAGAGGGGTGCGGGCGGTAATGGATATATATAATTTGGATGTGAGGAAGCTTTGCTAGAAATTAAGGTGCCAGAAAATAAGATGCCGTCTTGCCCGTCAAGGGTGTTGATAAGGTGTCAGACTGCATTTTCGACCACGCGGGAATTCAATGGGCACTTTTTTCGCATCCATTTAAATTGGCCTACGTGATCAGAGCTTGACCGCCTAGCCGGAGCAGCAATACCTCCTGCTGCCCATAGGACCCATTACCTCGGGTGAAGCCATGGAATGCTTGTTCGCTAAGGTTGACGACACGCCTTCTCGCCTGTCCAACGGGTGATGGCCGCGACCTTGTTGACCCTCTCGTCGTGCCTGCTTAGGTCAATGCCCGCCCAAGCGGCAGAGGGATCAGCCTACGCGGCGGCCCTGAGGTTTGTCGAGGAATAGCAGGTCCGGATTTAGGAACATAAGATTTCAGACTGCATTTTTGAAGCCGCTGTATCCCAGATGGGGCGGTAGCAAAGCCACCGCCCCATCCCGCCCTCAAATCACCTCAAACCGCACGTCCACGTTGTCCTTGATCGCGCGCGAATACGGGCACATCTGGTGCGCTGCTTCCACCAGCACCCGCTTCTCCTCCCCGCTCAGCCCCGGTAGCGACACCGCCAGCACGACCCCCAGTGCAAAATTCGCCCCGCCGTCGACCTTGCCCAGTGACACACTGGCATCAATTGCCACGTCCTTCGGAACGGCGATGCCATTCGCGGCGCCCGCGCGTTTCATTGCTCCCATGAAGCAGGCGGAATACCCCACGGCAAACAGTTGTTCCGGATTTGTGCCCGGCTTGCCGGATCCGGGCGGGCTCAGTTGCACGTCCAGCGCGCCGTCGCTGCTGCGGCCCGTGCCGTCGCGGCCGCTGGTGGTGTGGGTGTTGGCGGTGTAGAGGACTTCTTCAAGTTTCTTGGCCATGATGGCTCCCGGTGATGCCGCGGCGTGACCGCGAAGGTGGAATGGAGCCTGCATTGCAACAAGTGCCTGTATCCGGTGTGTGTCGCCTGGGTAGCGGCACTGCATTGCCGTGTATCACCAGGCCCGTTGGATACGTTGGGGTACAGAGCACCGCAGATCGCGCACTCCACACAGAACGAAGAACGCAACACATAGAACGCACATCACCGCCTGTTGATACCCAGACGCCGTTTAAAGTATGTTCCCCCTGCGCGGCAGTCAGCCGTGTCGCCAGACATCTCAAAGGACACCATGGAACGTCTCGCCATCCTTGGCGCGTTGCACGAAGAAATCGCCGACCTGCTGGCGGCGATGGACCCGGGCGCGACGATTCACCGTATCGCCATGCGCGATTTTCACGTGGGTACGTTGTGGGGCACGCCGTGCGTCATCGCGCTCAGCCGTATCGGCAAGGTGGCGGCAGCTGCGACGGCGTCTATCGTCATCCGGGAGTTCCAGGTGTCGCAGGTGATCTTCACGGGGTTGGCGGGCGGCCTGCATGCGGATGTGGACGTGGGCGACGTGGTGGTGGCCAATACCTTGATGCAGCACGACATGGACGCCCGGCCGCTGTTCGGCCAGCATGAGATCCCCTTGTTGGGCCGGGTGCAGTTCGAGTCGGATGCCGCCCTGAGCAAGCTGTTGCACGACAGCGCCCAGGACTTCGTCCGGCGGTACGGGGCAGCGGGCGATCCCGCGGGCGCCACGCTTGCGCAGCCCAAGGTCCATGCGGGGTTGATCGCGACCGGCGACATCTTCGTCAGCCACAATGACGAGGCCCAGGCATTGCGCAAGCGCTTGCCTGATGCGCTGTGCGTCGAGATGGAAGGCGCGGCGATGGCGCAGGTCTGCTATGAGTTCGGCATTCCGTTTGCGGTGATGCGCGTGATTTCCGATCGCGCCGACCATGCCGCCAAGACCGACTTCACGGCATTTCTGGAGAAGGTGGCGCGGGTCTATACGGCGGGCATCTTGGCGCCCCTATTGAAGTCGGGCGCGCTGTCAGCCGCCTGATACCGGATTGGCGACGCGGTACAACGCCCCAAGGTAGCCATCGACCTCGCTGTCGTTGGCGATGGTGCCTTCCACGAACTTTTCATCGGGCGTCAAGGCCAGGTTCGCGTGATGTTGGCCGAGCAGGTCCACCCGCGCCAGCAGTTTGCCGTCCGGTGCGAACACGGCGAAACCGCCTCCGTGATACAGGCTGACGAAGAGCCGGCCTTGCCGGTCGATGCGGACGCCGTCCGGCGTATGGCGCGGATTGACACCATCGGCCAGCACGGTATCCAGCGCCAGGAATTCCTGTTTGTGGGACAGGGTGCCCCCGGCGCCGACATCAAACCGGAAGAGGCGGTCGGTGCTGCTTTCTGCCACATACAGCGTCTTGCCGTCGGGCGAGACCACCAATCCGTTGGCGTTGTGGATACCGCCGGCGACTTCATGCGGCAGTTCGCCCGGCGCCAGATAGTAGACCTTGCCCAGCGTGTCGCCCTCGTCGCCCGATGCGGTGAAGTAGATGCCGCCGCGCCCGTCCGACGCCAGATCGTTGGGCAGGACAAAGGGGCGTTCCGCATCGTCGTGGTCATAGACGGCGAGGGTGTCTCCCGTTTGGCTGATGCGCACGATGGTGCCGTTGTCGTAGCCCGCCACCAGCAGGTCTTCCCCGTCCTGGACCAAGCCGTTGGCGCCGCTGCCGGCCTGCCGCCAGACTTGCCGGGGCTGCTTGTCCTCCAGGCGGTAGACGGCCGACCGGCCGTAGTCCACGTAATAGAGCGTCGAGCCGACGAAGATAGTGCCTTCGGCAAATTGCTGCCCGGTTGACAGGATTTCAACCGTGCTGACGGGCGCTGCGCCCGCCGTGGATGCCGCTACCAGTAGAGCGATGGCGAAGAGGCGTTTCATGGGAAGCTCCTGGGGCGGGGTCGCCGCTAGCGGGCGATGCGCAGTTCAACGGATAGGCCGCCGCCGTCGCGGGGGCTCAGGATCAGCTTCGCACCCAGGACCTCGGCCAATTGCTGCGCAATGGCCAGCCCCAGGCCGGTGCCGCCCGTGTCGCGGTTGCGAGAGCTTTCCAGGCGATAGAAAGGCTGCAGCACGGCGTCCAGTTCATGCGCGGGAATGCCAGGCCCCCGGTCCAGCACGAAGATCGACACGGGACCGCCTTCGGCAGCGTCGACACGGACTTCTGCCGCACCCGCGAACTTCAGGGCGTTGTCGATCAGATTGCCCAGCACGCGGCGCAAGGCGTGTGGACGGGTCGACAGCGGCCCGGCACTGTTGCCCGACAGGCTGACCGTCTTGCCGGTGTCCTGGTAGTCATAGACCAGGCTTTCCAGAAACGCGGCCAGCTCCACGCGCACGGGCGTTTCCACCTTGCCGTGGGCACTGCGCGCGTAGTCGATGCCTTCGCGCACCAGGCGCTCCACTTCGTTCAGGTCTTGCGCCAGCTTGTCGCGGTCGACCGAAGCGTCCATGAATTCCGTGCGCAGCTTCATGCGGGTGATCGGCGTCTGCAGATCATGCGAGATGGCGCCCAGTATCTGCATGCGTTCGGCCACGTGGGCCGCGATGCGCGTTTGCATGGCGTTGAAGGCGACTGCGGCGTTTGCCACTTCGGCGGGGCCGTGTTCGCTAAGCAGGGGACTCTTGGCATTCGGATCCAGCGCTTCGGCGGCGCGCGCCAACCGCGTCAGCGGACGCACCGCCAGGCGCACGGCCAGCCAGGCGCAGCCGATCAGCAGCAGCAGTTGCACCGCCAGCACGACGCCCAGCCATGGCGCGGGGCGCATTGACGACAGATGGATGTCCAGGATCACGGGCTGCCCATCGGACAAGACGACGCGCGCCTGGATATGGCGGGGGTCGTCCCCCATGGCCCGTATCGTCGCCGGGCGAGCGTTGCCCAGCGCTGCCTGGATGGATTGCGCGACGCTGCGGGCGGCATCCAGCTCAAGCGGCTGGTCGGCGTCGCCGTTGCCCAGGCGGTATTCGCGGTTGCCGCTGGACAGGCGGGGTAGCCAGGCGGGGCGCTCCGCGGCGGGCAGGCGGTCCAGGATGTCCATGGCGATGGCGACGTCGCGTTCCAGGTCGCCCAGCATCATGGTTTTGGTGGTGCTGTAGCGTTCATAGAACAGCGACGCGAAAGACAGGCCATACGCCAGCAGCAGGCCGACGAGGAAGATCAGGAACAGGCGCGCGACCAGCGTGCCCGGCCAGGGGAAGCGGCGCGGGGTGGCGGTGGTCACTGATCGGGTTCCGAGACGTCGACAGCGGCCGAGAACACATAGCCTTCGCTGCGCACGGTCTTGATGTACATCGGTTCGCGTGCGTCTTCGCGCAGGCGCTGGCGCAGGCGGCTGACCAGCAGGTCGATGGAGCGTCCGAAGAAGTCGGCGTCGCGACCTTGCGTCAGGTTCAGCAGCTGGTCGCGGTTCAGCACGCGTTGCGGATGGTCCAGGAATACGCGCAGCAGCCGGTATTCGGCGCCGCTGAGCGACACGATGGTGCCGTCAGCATCCAGCAAATGGCGCGCGGTGGTGTCCAGCCGCCAGTTGCCGAACGCGATCTCGCGGCCGGGCTCGGTCACCTGGAAGTTGGGCGGCAGCATGCGCGTGCGGCGCAGGATCGCCTTGATGCGCGCCAGCAGTTCGCGCGCCACGAAGGGTTTGACCAGGTAGTCGTCGGCGCCCATTTCCAGGCCGAGGACACGGTCCATGTCGTCGCTGCGCGCCGTCAGCAGCAGGATGGGGATGCGGCGGTGCTTGCCGCTGCGCAACTCGCGGCACAGCACCAGGCCGTCGTCGCCGGGCATCATGATGTCCAGCACGATGAGGTCGACGGACAGGCTTTCCAGCAGCGACCGCATCTGCCGGCCGTCCGCCGCCAGCGTGACGGTCAAGCCGTTCTTCTTCAGGAAATTGCCGGCCAGTTCGCGGATTTCGCGATCGTCGTCGACGATCATGACGTGATCAACGTGATCCATCGGAGGATGCCTTTTCAGGGTGGGAGGGCGTGGCGCTCATGATACCGGGGGCAGGGGATCCCGACGCGGGCGGGAATTGGCGATCAGCTGGCACTGGAATGGCTTGGCGGCTTCGGCGGTAAAGCCGCCGAAAAGCAGCAACAGGACGGCAAGAAAACGTTTCATCGGAGGGGCTCCACAGACTGCGATGAACGGTTTATAGCGCCGCCCGAGCCGGGATGTGTGTCGTACTGTATACGCGCGGGCGACGGATACATAAGCAGGAAAAACGACGCTAAACCGGCACAAGCCGGATACGTGTCGCGGGTGCAATGGGGCCTCTTTCCAAAGGACACCCCATGGACCTGATCAACACCCCCATCGCCCTCCTGGCCGGCATGCTGACCATCGCGTCGCCGTGCGTGCTGCCCTTGTTGCCGGTGCTGCTAGGCACCTCGCTGGAACGCTCCGACCGGATGCGTCCCTTTTTTGTCGTGTTCGGTTTCGTGCTGGCGTTCGCTGGCCTGGGCATCGCGCTCAGCCTGCTGTCCAACCTAAATGCCTCGGTGCATGAAGCCGTGCGGTCCACCTCGGTTGCGTTGCTGGCGTTGTTCGGGCTGGTGCGGATCTGGCCGCAACCCTATGACCGCCTGATCGCCCGCTTTGGCGGGCCGTTGCAGCAGCTGGCGTTCAGCGCCGGCGGGGCCGGCAGCGGGAATGCGGGCGGCTTTCTGCTGGGGCTGTCGCTGGGCGCCGTGTGGACGCCCTGCGCGGGCCCCGTGCTGGCGTCGATCCTGGTGCTGGCCGCCAAGGCGCAGGACCTGACGCAATCCAGCACCTTGCTGCTGGTGTTCGCCATCGGCGCCGGCATTCCCATGCTGGCCATCGCCTATGGCGGCCAAGCCATCGCCGCCCGGGTACGCGGGCTGTCGCGCTACACGCATCGCTTGCAACAGGGCTTCGGCGTGCTGCTGGTCCTGACCGCGGCCGCCATCTATTTCCAGTACGACATCCTGGCCTACGCCTGGATCAGCAACCTTTTCAACTGACCTTTCTCCCCTGACCCCAAGGAGTCCGACCATGTTTGCTTCCATGAAGAAGATCGCGCTGGGCGCGTTGCTGGCTACGTCGCTGGCGGCGTCGGTGGTGCCGGGCGCTGCGCGGGCTGCTGGCACGCCTGTTCCCGCGCCTGAATTCACCGGTATCGAAAACTGGCTCAATAGCCCTCCGCTGACGTTGGCGTCGCAACGTGGCAAGGTCGTGCTGGTGGATTTCTGGACCTACACCTGCATCAATTGCATCCGCACGCTGCCGTACGTCACCAGCTGGCATCAGAAGTACAAGGACCAGGGCCTGGTCGTGGTGGGCGTGCACACGCCGGAGTTCCCGTTCGAGCGTTCGACGCCCAACGTCCAGAAGGCGCTGGAACGCTTCAAGATCACGTACCCGGTGGCGCAGGACAACCGTTATGCCACTTGGGAGGCCTATCGCAACCAGTACTGGCCGGCGGTCTATCTGATCGACAAGCAAGGCCAGATCGTCTATCGCCATTTTGGCGAAGGCAACTATGCCGAGACCGAGGCCGAGATCCAGCGCCTGCTGGCGCAGCCGGGCTAGGCCTAGCCCGCCATCTGCGCCGCGCACCAGTCGCGGATTTTTTCCAGCGCGGGCGGTGGCGTCTTGCCGTCCAGCGTCACGAACATGAATTCCGAACTCAGCGATAGCGGCGGCGACAGGTGCAGTAGCACCAGTTCGCCGCGGTCCAGCAGGGTGCGCGCCACCTGCAGCACGCCGAAGAACACGGCGTCCGTGCGGCGCACCACTTCCACCAGGGCGTTCACATCGTTCGATTGATATTGGATCGCATCGTAGAAATGCGTGCGGTTGCCGAAGTATTCATTCAAGCGGTGGATCACGTCATTGCTCATCGCGCGGCCGCTGGCCGCCAGCGGGTACTTGCGCAGTTCGGCGAAGCTGAGCGCGCGGCGGTGCTCCAGCGGATGCCCCGCACGGCAGACGAAGCCCAACGGGGTGCGCGGGAACAGGTCCAGGTTCAGGTCGTCGTCCGGCGGGACCTGGCTACGGTGCAGGATCAGCGCGTCGACGGCGCCTTCGCGCAGTTCCTGCAGTTGCATGTCGGCGGTGCCACCGCTGAGTTGTACCTTGATGGCGGGGTAGCGCTGCATCATGTGCTGCAGCAGATGCACGGACAGCATCGCCGTCGGGGCAGGGCCCAGGCCCAGGCGCAGGGTGCCGGCTTCGACGTTCGCCAGGATCTTGGCGCTGCGCCGCAGTTCGGCCAGCTCGACCCGCACCCGCCGCGCGCGGGCCAGCGCCAATTCGCCCAGGGCAGTCAGCGTCTTGTTCTTGCCGCGCTCCAGCAGCGGCCCGCCCAGTTCCTCTTCCAGCGCCTGGATGCTGCGGCTAAGCGCGGGCTGGGTCAGGTGCAGCTTGTCGGCGGCGCGGCTGAAAGACTGGGTTTCGACGACGGCCAGGAAGTGGTCCAACTGCTGAAGATTCATGCGGCCTGCCAGAATTATTCATTTTGATTATGGAAGGTAAGCTGATTATGCATTGGACGGCAATTAGTGGCGATCCTAAGATCGCTGCTCATCCGTCGCATTCCGACACCCGCCATTCAGTGAGCCGCCATGGTCCCGACGCTGTCATCCCGTTTTGCTGCCCCGGCCGTTTCGATCGGCCATCTGCGGGGGGCGCTCTGCAGATTCATGGTGGCGGCAGGCCTGAGCGCCGCCGTGGCCGCCCCGGTATGGGCACAGGCGAGCTTTCCGGCCAAGCCGGTTTCCGTGGTGGTGCCGGTGTCGGCCGGCGGCGCGGCGGACGCCCTGGCGCGCGCCTGGGCCAGCTATGTGTCCAAGGCGATCGGCGGCACGGTAATCGTTGAGAACAAGCCGGGCGCCAACGGCAGCATTGCCGCCGCCTTCGTCGCCAAGCAGCCCGCGGACGGTTATTCGCTGTTGTTCGGCAGCACGTCGAACATGTCCTTGAACCCGTTCTCGTACAAGACCCTGGCCTACAACCCGGTGCGTGACTTTGACCCGGTGACGATGATTGCCGGCACGTCGCAGGTGCTGGTGACGAATCCGGCCAGCGGCATCAAGAGCGTCCAGGACCTGGTCAAGGTGGCCAAGAGCAAGCCCGGCGTCTTGAATTACGGCTCGGCCGGGATGGGCAATTCGACGCATTTGAACGTGGCCTTCCTGGCGCAGCATTTCGGGCTGGACATGTCGCATGTGCCTTACAAGGGGGCGGCGCCCGCCATGATGGACCTGGTGGGCGGGCAGATCGATCTGACGGCGGATGCGCTCTCGGGGGCGATTCCGCAAATCAAGACGGGCAAGGCGGTGCCGCTGGTGGTCTTCGGCAGCCAACGCGTGGCCGAGCTGCCCGATGTGCCGACGATCTATGAAGTGGGCGCCACCGATTTTCCCAGCGACGGCTGGTACGGCCTGATGGCTCCCAAAGGGACGCCGCCCGCCGTGCTTGCGCGGCTGACCGAGGCCACGCAGAAGTTCTGGGCCGACCCCGACGCGCGGGCGCAGATGGCGCAGATCTACATGCTGCCGCCGGCCGAATTTGGCGGGCAGGCCGTGACGCAAGCCATGCAGCGCGAATCCGCGACCTGGGGGCCGATCATCAAGCGGCTGGGCATCCAGAACGATTGATCCCCGTCTCATCCCTTCAGCACCGCTGCATCGCCGGCGGGACGCCACGCATCGAGCCTTGCCCATGACCGACTTGTCTTTTCCTTCCGCCGCCGCAGCCATCGCCCGGCCCGCCGTCCATCTGCCCCGCAGCGAAGACTTCCTGCTTTGGCCGCCGTGCCTGCAGGCTTATGGCTACCGCATCGTCGACCAGTTGTTCGCTACCCGCAGCGTGGCGCGTGGCCCGGCGACGCGTGAGTTGGAGCGCGGCCCCGAAGCGCGCGTGCAGTACGAGTCCGATGGCGTGCAGCGCGGCCTGCCGGAATTCATGGACCGCAACAACGTGGCCGGGCTATTGGCGATGCGCGCCGGGCGCGTGGTGCTGGAACGCTACGGCCTGGGCCTGCAGCCGCACGACCGCTGGTCCACGATGTCCACCATCAAGTCGGTGACGTCGCTGCTGGTGGGCGCGGCCGTGCAGGACGGCGCTATCCACAGCATCGACGACCCCGTCACGCGGTACCTGCCCGCTATGCAGGGCTGCGCCTACGACCAGGTGACCGTGCGGCACCTGATGACGATGTCATCGGGCATGGAATGGACCGAGGACTACACGGACAAGCAATCGGATGTGAACCGCTACAGCAAGTCGCTGGCGGACAAGGTGCCGGGCGGCGTGCTGGCATTGCTGCGCGCGTGCCCGCGGCTGCATGCGCCGGGCGCGGTGTGGCACTACAACACGGGCGACACCTATCTGCTGGGCGCGCTGCTTTCGGCGGCCACCGGCATGACGCTGGCCGACTACCTGTCGCAGAAGATCTGGCAGCCCTACGGGATGGAGTTCGACGCCTTCTACACGCTGGAATCCGAAAACGGCCAGGAGATCGGCGGCAGCCGCGCCGGCATGACCTTGCGGGATCTGGGCCGGGTGGGCCAGTTCGTGCTGGACGACGGCGTGATCGGCGGCAAGCGAGTGCTGCCCGAAGGCTGGATCGACCAGGCCGGCGCCGTGGCCCATGCGGTGCCCGAAGCCTTCCATTCCGCCAGCCGCCAGGCGCTGGGGCTGACGGCGTATGGCTATAGCTGGTGGCTGCGCGATGACGGCGCGATGATGGCGATGGGCCATTCCGGCCAGCGCATCTACATTGACCGCCGCCACGCGCTGGTGGTGGTGCAGCTGGCAGCCTACCCGGAACCGCGCTACGCCAGCGCGAACGAACCGGATCGCGACGCGGAGCTGAACAGCGTGATCGCGGCAATCCGGGACGGGGCTTGATCAGATGGCCTAGCGGCCGGTATCCGGGTAATTGGGCCCGGCATCGTGGAAGCCGCCGCTGCTGTAGGGATTGACGGCGCCCGGGTGGGGCGGGCCCCCGTTGCCAGAGGCGCAGCCGCCAAGCAGGAAAGCGGCGGCAAGCAGGGCGATCAGGTGCTTGAACGGGGAATTCATGACGGTCTCTCCTGCGGCTGCCCCTCAGCAGGCGCGTAGCGTGCAGCGTATGAAGACGATTATAGGGCGCAGCGCTAGATGTCCAACTCCAGCGTGCCGCAGCCGCGGGATACACAAACCATCATGCTGCGGTTGCCGGCGCGCTCCTCATCGCTCAGCACATAGTCGCGGTGATCTACCTTGCCGGACAGCACGCCCGCTTCACAGCTGCGGCAAAGCCCTTCGCGGCAGGCATGCGGCCAGGCGACGCCAGCTGCCTCCAGCACATTCAGCACCGATTCTCCGGCGGGTACCGCGTAGCGCCCGCCGCTTCGGGCCAGCACGACGGTGAACGCCGAATCGCGGGCGTCGGCATGCGCTGCAGGTGCGGAAAAGCGTTCAACATGCAGCTTCTCTTCGGGTATGCGCTGGCGTTCGCAGGCCCACGCGACCGCATCCATCAAGGGCCCGGGCCCGCAGCAATAGACATGGGAAGCCATCTGCAGGGTATTGGACAGATGCTTGTCCAGATCGCAACGCGCGCCGCTTTGCTCGTCGTCGAAGTGCAAGTGGACGCGATCGCCGTAGGCGGCTAGCTCGCTCAGGAAAGCAGCGTGCTTGCGGCTTCGCGCGCAGTACAGCAGCGTCCAGGGTTCCCGTCGTTGTTCGCAGGCGAGGATCATGCTGAGGATGGGAGTGATGCCGATGCCGCCCGCAATGAAATGGTGTGCGGCGGCCGGCGCGTGCAGTCCGAAAAGCTGGCGCGGGACGCCGACGTTCAGCACGTCGCCTTCGCGCAACGCCTCGTGGATATGGCGCGACCCCCCACGCGAATCGGCGGCTAGTCCGACGGCCAGCCGGTAGGCGCCCCGATCGGCTGGATCGCCGCACAACGAATATTGCCGAATAAGGCCGTTGCCCAGATCCACGTCGACGTGGGCGCCCGCGGCATAGGCGGGCAGGTCGGCGGCGTCGGGGCTGCGCAGTTCCAATCCCCGCACGCCGTCGGCCTCACGCGTAATGCGGGTGATGATCAGCGGCAACATGTCAGGCCACGTCCCGTGACGGAGAAATCGGAATGACGGCGGGCTGCTGCTGCTCTTGCTCCAGCCGCCGTGACACGGCCCAGCGGAATTGCGACAGCGCGGCGTCGATGGACAGCGGCACCATCTTGAAGTCCGGCGCCAGCGACAAGGAGCGTTGCTGCGCGGTGATGATGTCGCGGTCTTCGTCGAACGCGGCGACTACGCTTTGATGAATGGACGCGGTCACCTCGGGCTGATCGATCGCGAAATTGTGCGGGTGCGCGAAGAAATAGTGGGTCGAGTTTTCCGTTTCCGGTGTCAATGCCTGACAGCCTCGGAATTCGGCGGCATCCACGCGTCTGCCTTCCTGCGCGCCGGTGCCGGTGGGCGCCATGCCGGAATCCATCAGCAGGATGCCGGGAATGGTGAAGTTGTAGATGTTCCAGCGGTCGACCCGGCCGGGCCACTGCTTGACCTTGGTGGCGAACGCGGGCGCCTCCGTGTCGATGGTCCAGCGTGTGATGCGCACGCCGTCGGCCAGCCGCTCCACCTTGGGCGACACCGCCGCGTAGTCTTCGCTGCCGCCAAGCGTTGTGGGGTGGACGAACGGCAGATGCGAGAAGTCCAGCAGGTTGTCGGCGATCAGCAGGTAGTTGACGTCATAGTGAATGTAGCCGTCCTGGCTGCACCAGTCGGGATGGTCCAGCCACTGCGTGTCCGGAATCAGCGACCTGTCGGCGCGCTCCGGGTCGCCCATCCAGATCCAGATCCAGCGGTGCCGTTCTTCGACGGGAAAGGTCCGCACGCGGGCCTGCGGCGGGATGCGGGGCTGGGCGGGCGCTTCCACGCACGCGCCGGTCGCGTCGAATTTCAGGCCGTGGTACAGGCAGCGCACGCAGTCGCCTTCGCGCCGCCCCACGGACAGCGGTGCGCCGCGGTGGCAGCAGCGGTCCTCCAACGCCACCAACCGGCCGGCGCTATCTCGATACATCAGCACCGGGACGCCGATGATGGTGCGCGAGAACAGGCCTTCGTCGCCGACTTCGTTATCCCAGGCGGCCACATACCAGGTGTTTTTGACGAACATGATCCTGCTCCTATTGCACGTAGCGCCAAGCGCCGTTCTTGATCTGGACCATGACGGCGGCGCGCGCGTCGTATCCGACGTGGTCGTTGGGCGACATGGTGGATACGCCTTGCGACGTCACGACGTCGCGCGTGCCCTCCAGCGCGTCCCGCAAAGCGGACCTGAATTCGGCGGTGCCGGGCTTTGCCGTGCCCATTGCGGTCTTCAACGCATGTTGGAGCACGATGCTGGCATCCCAGGCATTGGCGGCGAAGACCGACATGGAATCCTTGCCGTAGGCGGCCTCGTAGCGTTGAGTCAGGTCGGTGGCGACCGCGCGGATCGGGTTGGCGGGGTCCAGCTGACTGGCGACCACCACCGGGCCGACGGCGAAGACCGCGCCTTCGGCATCCTTGCCGGCGATGCGCAGGAACTCGCGGTTGGCGATGCCATAGGTTTGATAGATCCCCCCTTGATAGCCGCGTTCGCGTAGCGACTTCTGGGGCAGGGCGCCGGGCGTACCGGAGGCCGCCACCAACACGGCGTCAGGGCGTGCGCCCAGCAGTTTCAAGGTCTGCGCGGTGACGCTGGTGTCGGTTTTCACGTAACGCTCTGCCGCCACCACCTTGATGCCGGCGGGTTCGGCTTGCGCGCGCGTTTCAGCCAACCAGCTATCGCCATAGGCATCTGCAAAGCCGATGTAGCCCAACGTCTTGACGCCTTGGGCTTTCATGTGGGCAAGCGTGGCGGCGACCATGAGGTTTTCGTTCTGGATGGCCTTGAACACCCAGCGCCGTTGCGGGTCCATCGGCTCTACGATCTTGACGCTGGCAGCCAGGCTGAGCAGCGGCACCTGCTTTTCCAGCGCGATGGGCACCAGCGCCAAGGTCGAAGGCGTAACCGAGGTGCCCAGGATCACGTCCACCTTGTGTTCGTCGACCAGGCGGCGAAAGGCGCGGGAGGCTTGGGTCGTATCGGAGGCATCGTCCAGGACGATGTAGCGGATCGCCTCGCCGGCGAGTTCGCGGGGCAGCAGGTCGATGGCATTTTTCGCCGGCACGCCCAGCGACGCCGCGGGTCCGGTCAGGGATAGGACGACGCCGACGTTGATGTCGGCGATAGCGGGGCTACAGGAAAGCAGGGCGCAGGAAAACAGCGCCCCTGAGATGAGGCGATTTTGGGGTTTCAAGATTTGTCTCCTTGTCGGAACGCCGATCTGCGCGGCGCTTGACAGCAAGATAGGCAGACGCCGAATATGCGTCAATGTCATGGGTCTAATACTGGAAATGCACGTCATGCATAACGAGAAGTTCGACCTGAATCTGCTGGCGGTTTTCGACAGCCTGCTGCGCGAACGCAGCGTGACGCGCGCGGGCGAACAGCTGGGCCTGTCGCAAAGCGCCATGAGCCACGCAGTCAACCGGCTTCGGTCGTTTTTCGACGACCCGTTGTTCGTGAAGACGGGGCAGGGCATGCAACCCACCCCTAAATCAGAAAGCCTGGCGCCGAC
This sequence comes from Achromobacter marplatensis, assembly GCF_002209535.1. Classification (GTDB taxonomy): domain Bacteria; phylum Pseudomonadota; class Gammaproteobacteria; order Burkholderiales; family Burkholderiaceae_B; genus Achromobacter; species Achromobacter marplatensis. The sequence goes on from NZ_NJIG01000015.1 coordinate 18,142, forward strand.
CGTGCTGGACCTGATGGCGACGATCAGGGCGCAGGTGCTGTCTCAGGCGCAGTTCGACCCTGCGGTCGCCAGACGCGCTTTCACGCTGTGCATGACCGACATGGGCGAGCTGGTCTTCCTGCCGCCCCTGATCAAGCGCCTGCGCAAGCTGGCGCCGCATTGCACGCTGCGGTCCAGGCAGGTGCCCGTGGCGCAGATCGAACCCCTGCTGGCATCCGGGGAAGTCGATTTGGTGCTGGGGTCGCTGCGGGCCGCGCCGTCCGGCTTGTTCCAGCAGCAGCTGTTCATGCACAAGTTCGTCACGTTGGTCAGCGTCAAGAACACAGAGGTAGGGGACACGATGACGCTGGAGCAGTTCCAGCGGATGCCGCAGATCGTCGTGACGCTGGCGGGAAGGTCGTCCGAAGCCTACGACAGCGCGATTGAAGAGCAGGGGATCAAACGCAACATCTACCTGTCGACGCCGCATTTCCTGGTGGTGCCGCTGCTGATCGACCAGCACCCTGACCTGATCGCGACCGTGCCTCAGGAATTGGGCAACGTGTTCGCCGGCTACGGATCGGTCCGGGTGCTTGAACCCCCGATGCCGTTGCCGTCCTTCGCGTTGCGGCAGCATTGGCATCCGCGCTTTCATCAAGATCCCGCCATCGTCTGGCTACGGGAATTGGTGAAAGAGACCTTCGATACGTATCCGGTGATCCCGGACTAACCGGACTTGCCCGTGCCGTCGCGGGAAGCGGCTGCCTGGGTTTTCGGTTTGGTCCACGGCCGATCGCAGCGCTGCCGATAGCCTTCCACGGCCGGGGAACTCGTCGGCTGGAAGTATGGATGCGGATATCCCGCCTGGCGCATCGCGTCGTACATGCGCCGGCCCCACACGCATTGCGCTTGCGCTTGGTCCCACAGCCGCGCGGCCCGTTCCGGCTGGCCGTTCCGCCATAGCGTCAGGCCATAGTCGGCCACGATTTCTTCGTTGCGCGGAATGTCGCGGTAGGACTCGTGAATCAGGCGCAGGCCTTCGTCGGTGTCGCCCCGAAGCGCTAGGATCCAGCCCAGCGTTCCCTGGTTGTACGGGTTTGCGCCCGTGCGGCGGATGGACTCGCGCACCTGGGCTTCGGCCTGCGGCAAAAAGTCGGGAAAGTCCGCCAGGTAGTAGGCGATTTCGTTGGCCAGGTCCGGGTCGTCGGGCTGCCGTGCGCGGCCGCGCTTGGCTTGGCGTTGCTGCAGCACCTGCGTGTCAGCCAGTGCAAGTTCCGGCATGCCCAGCAGGCGTTCCAGGTTCAGGCGGTCTTGCAGCACGGCCTTGGTGGGGCGTTTGAGCGATTCCGGGAAGCGCCACTGGCGGGCGCGCTGGACCCATTGCCGGGCCTGGTCTTGCTGGCCGACCATCAACAGCAGGTGGGCAAGGTCCAGTTGTTGTTGCGGGGTGTCGGCGCAGCGCATGGCGCTGATCAATTGCTGGGCGCCGTCCACGTCCTTCTGCGCGAACTTGAGATTGATGGCGTCCAGTTCGGCAAAGCACGCCGCGTTGTCGGTGACTGCGCCGTCGATCGACAGGGACAAGGGGCTGGCGGGCATGTCATGGCTGAAGTAGGCCGTGGCGCCCTGGCGGGTGGTGTAGCCCAGGTCGACCCACTGTTCGCCCCAGCGTTGGCGCAGCGTCAGGATGTAGGGCCAGGCAGGCAGCGGCGTGTTGTCGCCACTGGAATTCAGTTGGAAGAAATGGCCCCACGCACCGTCGCCGACGCGACGGATCAGCGTGAAGTCCGCGGCGGCGTGCGGCTGCTCGGTCCAGACCCAGGCGGTGCGGCCCTGCGCGTCGGTGACGCCGTGCAGGATCCCGTCGTTGCTGGGGGTGTTCTGGATCGCGTCGGTCTTGCCGGTCAGGAACAGGCGGTACGGTGTGTTGGGGGCGGGCGCAATGGACCGGCTGTTGGGCAAGGCGAGCGTCAGGCTGCGGCCGTGCGTGCCCACGCCATATTGCGGCATACCGGCAGGCGGCGACGTCGAACGGACGGCGGATTTCTCAGGCGGGGTGGTGTCGGCGGCGTGGGCGCCGGGCGCCAGCAGCCACAGGGCGGCGGCGAACACGAGCGGGGTGATCGGGGTGTGCTGCAAAGGCGTCATGGGGACTGCTTGGGGGGCCGCGGGAAGGTTCGCGTGGCCGGATTGTGCACGACAACGCGAGCCGGGGCGAATCCGCCTGCCGCTATCGACGCAGCTGTGCCTCGATGAACGTGTGGATCGCGCGTGTCTCGTCGTTGTCGGCGCCCACGTCGGCATTGATCTGGGCGTGGTTGCGCGCAATGCCCACCAGTTCCGCTTGGCCGCCGTGCGCTTTCAGCAGATCGGCATAGCGCTGCGATCGGCGGCAGGGATCGGGGCGCAGCGTGGAACACACGAAGAGGGCGGGAGGCTGCGGGCCACGCAGTTGCGCGGCCGGTGATGCCGCCGCCCATTGCGCGGGGTCGGCGCCAAAGGCCTCGTCATAGAAGGGGGCGTGCGTGCGGGGCATGACGTCCAGCAGGTCGAAACCCGCGCCGTCCAGGACGACGCTGGCCAGCCAGGGCCGCGCGCCGGTGCGTTGCCGCATGGGCTCATCGGCGGCCAGCAGCGCCAGCAAGTGGCCGCCGGACGAATGCCCCATGACGATGAGCCGGTCCGGGTCGGCGCCCCAGGTGTGGGCGCGTTGGCCGATCCATGCCAATGCGCGGCCCAGGTCTTCGGCCTGCGCTTCGGGGCGTGCCTGCGGCATTAATCGCGTGTTGACCGACACGATGACATAGCCTTGCGGCAGCCAGTAGGCCAACTTGTTCTGGACGACCTCGGGCGCGGCCTTGTCGCCGTTCTTCCACGAACCGCCATGGACGACGACGAGCACCGGGGCGCCGCCGGGGACGGGAGTTTCGGGCAGATAGACGTCGGCGATCTGGGCGGCATCCGGCCCGTAGCGCTGGTCCATCAGCGGGGCGGCCGATGCCGGCCCCAGCAGGGCGGCGGTCAGGAGCAAGGCTGGCAGCAGGCGGGGCGCAAGCATGGACGTCCGGGGCAGGAGAGGGGGCTGCTTACTGTAGCGCGGGACGGGCGCCCGTGGCGTGGGCTGCGCCCGGGGCCGGCCTGTGGCATGCTGCGGCCGATCTTCAACCCGCGCGACGCGCCTTTCCGCAATGCGAACCTTCCTGCTACGTGTGTGTGACCTGCTGCTGCTGGCCGCCGCCGCGGCGTCTTTCGGCGCCTGCCTGACCTCGATCCTGACGACCGACGCCTACGGCTGGGTGGTCCCCGACGCCCCATACGTGTACGGGCCGCGCGACTTCTACGCTGACGCCGTCATGGCAGGCCTGGCCGGGCTGATCGCACTGATGCTGGCCGAACGCTTCCAGGCGGTGCGCCGGTCGCTGGCCGGGCGGCTGGCGGCGACCCTGGCCGCCGCGCTCATCGCCCTCTACCTGGCGCCGCCCGCGCCGGTGGTGTTCGGCAATACCTGGGCGCCGGGCGAGGCGACGCGCGAGCTGTTCCTGGCGCAGTGGCACCTGGTGCTGCCCCTCGCACTGGCCGTGGTGGCGTTCAGGGCGGTATTTTGGCGGTTGTGCGCCCGGCGCGCGGGCTAGGACAGCTTGCGTTCGGCCCGGTCGGCAACCCGGGAATGTCGCGGAATTTCCCGTATTTGCGCTAGGATTACCGCGCAAATTCCCGCTGCAGTTTCCGCTCCCCTGGAGAACCCCTCGCATGACCTCCCTTGATTCGTTTGCCATCACCAAGAAGTGGCCCGCCGCGCATCCCGACCGTATCCAGCTGTATTCGCTGCCCACGCCCAACGGCGTGAAGGTGTCGATCCTGCTGGAAGAGCTGGGTCTGCCCTACGAGCCGCACCGCGTCAGTTTCGATACGCAGGACCAGTTTTCGCCTGAATTCCTGTCGCTCAGCCCGAACAACAAGATTCCGGCCATCCTGGATCCCAATGGCCCGGACGGCAAGCCGCTGGCGCTGTTCGAATCCGGCGCCATCCTGGTCTATCTGGCCAGCAAGACGGGCCAGTTCATCCCGGCGGATACGGCGGGGCGCTACGAAACGCTGCAGTGGGTCATGTTCCAGATGGGCGGCATCGGCCCCATGTTCGGCCAGCTGGGCTTCTTCCATCGGTTCGCCGGCAAGGAATACGAAGACAAGCGCCCGCGCGACCGCTATGTAGCCGAATCCAAGCGCCTCTTGGGCGTGCTGGACCAGCGCCTGGAAGGCCGCGACTGGGTCATGGGCGATGAATACACCATTGCCGACATCGCCATCCTGCCCTGGGTGCGCAACCTGGTCGGCTTCTACGAGGCCGGCGAACTGGTCGGGTTCTCGCAGTTCAAGAACGTGGCCCGCGTGCTGGAAGCCTTTGTGGCGCGTCCGGCCGTGGTGAAGGGCCTGACGATTCCGGCTGCCTGACGGCATGTGGATGGCTGCGGCCGCCTGATCCGGCGGCCGCAGCATGGCCCTTTCCGGGCCGCCTGATGCGGGTTTGCGAGAGATCAAACAAGCCCGCAGAAGTTATGCTTTTCGGTCATAAGCTTATTACCGAAAGGCGTAAGCTTCCTCCATAAGCTGGACAGGCCGTACGAACTCCCCGACGTGCACGCTGCCCAGCGGATACGGAGGGTAGTAATGAGGAAATTCGGGATCAAGGCGGTGGTCGGCCTGCTGGTGGCCGCGGGCCTGGCAATCGGCGGCGCGCAGCTGCTGACCGCGAATCGCAAGGTGGACACGGCCGCATCGGTCGACATCCAGGACCGGCGGCTGATCGAGGCCGGCGCCTACATCGCGCGCACGGGCGATTGCGTGGCCTGTCACAGCGTGCCCGGCGGCAAGCCCTTCGCGGGCGGCCTGGCGATGCAGACGCCGGTAGGCACGATCTATTCGTCGAACATCTCGCCTGACAAGCAGTCGGGCATCGGCAACTACGATTACGCTGATTTCAAGAACGCGGTGCAGCTTGGCATCCGCAAAGACGGCACGCCCCTGTACCCGGCCATGCCGTACCCGTCGTACGCCATCATGCCGGACGCGGACATCCAGGCGCTGTATGCGTACTTCATGTCGCAGGTCGAACCCGTCAGCCAGCCCAGCGCCGATTCCACGATCCCCTGGCCGCTGAACATGCGCTGGCCCATGGCCTGGTGGCAACTGCTGTTCGCCGGCAAGCGCGACTTCGCGGCACCGGCCGGCGCCGATGAAAAGCTGGTGCGCGGCGCCTACCTGGTGGAAGGCCCCGGCCACTGCGGCGCCTGCCATACCCCGCGCGGCCTGGCCTATCAGGAAAAGGCGCTGTCGCTGGCCGACGGCGACGCCTTCCTGTCGGGCGCCGTCATCGACGGCTGGCGCGCCAAGAGCCTGCGCGGCGAAGCGCAAGGCCTGCAATCATGGAGCGCGGAAGAAATCGTGATGTTCCTGAAGACGGGGCGCACCGACCGTGTCGCCGCGTTTGGCGCGATGGCCGATGTGGTCGAGCACAGCACGCGCTACTTCACGGACGGCGACCTGGCCAGCATCGCGGCCTATCTGAAGCAGTTGCCTCCGGTCGCGGGCAAGCTTGCGGCGTTCCCGCCCAAGGCCGACACCACCACCGCGGCCTTGCGCGACGGCCGCTACGATTCGCGCGGCGCGGTCATCTACATGGAGCAATGTGTGGTCTGCCATCGGGCGGACGGGCAGGGCATGCCGCGCATTTTCCCCGCGCTGGCGGGCAATTCGGCGGTGTATGCGCAGAACCCGCAGTCCATCATCCAGATCACGCTGGAAGGCGGCAAGATGCCGGCCAACGAGACGGACGCGATGGCGTTCGCCATGCCCGGCTTCAGGCACTTGAGCAACCAGGACGTCACCGACGTCATCAATTTCATCCGCACGGCGTGGACGAACCAGGCGCCGCCGATCGCCGACAACGATGTCGCGCATATTCGCGATTTCCTGGCCAGCAAGAAGCCCAACATCGTCGCCGGAGGCAAGCATGAGTAAGCACACCCGAATCGCCACGCTGTTGGCGCTTGCCGTCGCCGCCGGCAGTTGGATGGCCGCAAGCGCGGCGCCCGATACGCCGGCGCCGGGCGCGCAGGCCGGCGCCCGCAACACGTACGCGGTGATCGACAAGGACGGCAAACGCCTGCCCGACTACACGATCCCGTCGGATACGCAGATCGCCGGCGAACCGAACGCGGACCAGATCAACTACGGCAAGCGCCTCTTGAACGAAACCCGCCGCCTGCTGCCGCAGAACACGGGCGCCAGCATGAACTGCAACAGCTGCCACGTGCAGGAAGGCAAGAAGCCGATGGGGGCGCCGTACATCAATACGGTCAACACCTTCCCGCAGTTCAACCCGCGCGCGAACCGCGTGGTGTCGCTGGAAGACCGCATCAACGGCTGCTTCATGCGGTCGATGAACGGCAAGCCGCTAGAGAAGGATTCTGCCGAAATGAAGGCGATGATTGCCTACATGAAGTGGCTGGCCCAAGACGTGCCGCATGGCGCAAAGGTGCAGATCGAAAACGCCTGGCCGATCGATACCAAGCTTGTGCCTGATCCGGTGCGGGGCAAGGGCCTGTATGCGGCGCAGTGCGCGTCCTGCCACGGCGCCAATGGCGAAGGCAAGAAGGACCGCGCGGGCGACATCGTGTTCCCGCCGTTGTGGGGCGACGAATCGTTCAACATCGGGGCCGGTCTCGCGCGCACGTACAAGGCTGCGGCATTCATCCGCAACAGCATGCCGATGGGCGTGAACACGCACGGCAACTGGGGCGAGGGCGACGTGCTGTCCGACCAGGACGCCGTGGACGTGGCCGAATACTTCACCCACATGCCGCGTCCGGACTTCGCCGGCAAGGAGAAGGATTTCCCCAACGGCAAGAAACCCAAGGACTCGCGCTACTGAGCTTCTACAATCGGCCCTGTCATTCTTCCAGGAACCAGGGTCGCCATGGAACTGCGCCAGTTGCGTTACTTCGTCCGCGTCGTCGAGGCGGGCAGCATCGGCCGGGCGGCCATGTCCCTGGGCATGGTCACCTCGGCCCTCAGCCAGCAGATCAGCAGGCTGGAAGGTGAACTCTCGACCCGGCTGCTGCAGCGCAGCGCCAGTGGCGTCGTGCCGACGGACGCGGGGCTGGCGTTTTTCCGGCAGGCCCAGCTGGCCCTGCGCCACGCCGACGATGCGGTGACGGCCGCCCAGCAGGCGCGGCTGGCCGGGCACGTCAGCGTCGGCCTGCCATCCACCACGGCGGCCATTCTGGGCGCACCGTTCCTGCAAGCCATGAACGAGCGCTATCCCGACATTCGCCTGCACCTGGTCGAGGCGCTGTCGGGCCACCTTGCCGACATGCTCAACGGCCGCTTGCTGGACCTGGCCATCGTGTTTCACGCCGAGTCCGCGCGGCGCTGGAGCATCATGCCGCTCCTGGACGAACCGCTGTACCTCTGTGCCCGGCGCGACATGCCGGGCGTGCCCGACGCCGACACGACGCGGCTGGACGCCATTGCGCATCTGCCGCTGGTGCTGCCCAGCGGCCGGCACGGCTTGCGCGCGCTGGTCAACAACGCGTTCCAGCAAATGGGGCAGACGCCGCGCGTGGTGGCTGAAGTCGATGGCCTGTCGTTGCTGATGGACGTGGTGCAGCTGGGCAACGCCGCCACGATCCAGCCCAGTTCGGCCACGGCTCGCATTGCGCCCGGCCAGCTGCACATGGCGCGCATTGAAGATGCCCACCTGTTCCGCCCCAATCTGCTGGCCAGCCTGTCCGACGACGAGCTGTCACCTGCCGGTTTGGCTGCGCGCCTGGTGCTGGCGGATGTGTCGCGCACGCTGGCACGCGACGGCAAGTGGGCGGTGGTGGCCCTTCACGAATCGTGAACACCCATTGACGCCCGGCTGATATCGCAAGCGCCACCCGCTGGGTACAGTCGGTCCCTTGATTCGGGGACGATGGCATGGTGGACGTCTTGGTGGTGGGAGGGGGCAATGCGGCGCTGTGCGCGGCCCTGATGGCGCGCGAGGCCGGCGCAAGCGTGATGCTGCTGGAAGCGGCGCCGCGTGAATGGCGTGGCGGAAATTCGCAGCACACGCGCAACTTGCGCTGCATGCACGACGCGCCGCAGGACGTGCTGACCGACGCCTATCCCGAAGAGGAATACTGGCAGGACCTGTTGAAGGTCACTGGCGGGCTGACCAATGAGCATCTGGCGCGCCTGGTCATCCGCGAATCGGCCACCTGCCGCGACTGGATGCGCCGGCATGGCGTGAACTTCCAGCCGCCGCTGTCGGGCGCGCTGCACGTGGCGCGCACCAATGCTTTCTTCATGGGCGGCGGCAAGGCGCTGGTGAATGCCTATTACCGCAGCGCCGAGGCGCTGGGCGTGCAGATCCGCTACAACGCCCCGGTCGACGCGCTGGAGCTTGAAGACGGCCGCTTCAAGGCGGCGCGCATCGGCGACGAACGCATCGAGGCGCGCGCCTGTGTGCTGGCCGCGGGCGGCTTCGAGTCCAACCGGGAATGGCTGCGTGAAGCGTGGGGCCAGAACGAGCGCGGCGAATGGCCTGCCGACAATTTCCTGATCCGCGGCACGCGCTTCAACATGGGCGTGCTGTTGAAATTCATGCTGGACGCGGGCGCCGACAGCATCGGCGATCCGTCCCAATCGCATTGCGTGGCGATCGATGCGCGTGCACCGCTGTACGACGGCGGCATCTGTACCCGCATCGATTGCGTGTCGCTGGGCGTGGTAGTCAACCGCGACGCGGTGCGTTTCTACGACGAAGGCGAGGACTTCTGGCCCAAGCGCTACGCCATCTGGGGCCGGCTGACCGCCATGCAGCCCGGCCAGGTCGCCTATTCCATCATCGATGCCAAGGCCATTGGCCGTTTCATGCCGCCGGTGTTTCCAGGCGTGCAGGCCGATACGCTGCCCGAACTGGCTGAAAAGCTGGGCCTGGACCCCGCCACGTTCGCGCAGACCTTGGCCGATTACAACGCGTCCTGTCGGGTCGGCACGTTCGACCACACCGCGCTGGACGATTGCCATACCGAGGGCGTCACGCCCGCCAAGACGCACTGGGCGCGGCCAATCGACACCGCGCCGTTCTACGGCTACGCACTGCGCCCGGGCATCACGTTTACCTATCTGGGCCTGAAGGTGGATGACACCGCCGCGGTGCGGTTCAACGACGTGCCCAGCGACAACCTGTTCGTGGCCGGCGAAATGATGGCCGGCAACGTGCTGGGCAAGGGCTACACGGCCGGGGTGGGCATGTCCATCGGCACGGCGTTTGGCCGCATTGCCGGCACCCGGGCCGCCGCCGCCGCGCGCGCCCAGACCCTTGCGAAGAGCACCCCATGAAGCAGCTTGAAGCCCTGGCCCGCGAGGCGCAGTCTTTTTCCACCCCGCATGTCGAGGCCGCGCCTGCCATGACCGAGCAGCCGGTGCGCTGGCTGGGCAAGGAGGCAAAGCCTCAAGCGGAATTGCTGACCGCCGACGAAACCGAAGTCGCCCGCGTCATGCAGATCTGCAACGCCTGCCGCTATTGCGAAGGCTTCTGTGCGGTGTTCCCGGCCATGACCCGCCGCCTGGAATTCGGCAAGGCCGACCTGAACTATCTGGCCAACCTGTGCCACAACTGCGGCGCCTGTCTGCACGCCTGTCAGTACGCGCCGCCGCATGAATTCGCGGTGAACGTGCCGCAGGCCATGGCCCGCGTCCGGGTGCAGACCTATACCGACTACGCCTGGCCCGCTGCGCTGGGCGCGCTGTACAAGCGCAATGGCCTGGCCTTGTCCTTGGCCACGGCAGGCGGCCTGGCGTTGTTCCTGGTGTTGGCGGTGCTGATGGCGGGCGGCCTGTTCCACGCGCCGATGGCCGGCAACTTCTACGCCGTGTTCCCGCACAACACGCTGGCGCTGATGTTCGGCGTGGTGTTCGGCTTTTCGGTGCTGGCGCTGGGCGTGGGCGTTACGCGCTTCTGGCGCAACGTCAGTCCGGGTGCTGCGTCCGGCGCTGCGGTGGCGGAGGCGGCGCACGACGCGCTGCGCCTGCGCTATCTGGATGGCGGGCACGGCAAGGGTTGCAACAACGCGGACGACGCCTTCACCCTGTGGCGCCGGCGCTTCCACCACTTCACGTTCTACGGCTTCATGCTGTGTTTCGCGGCCACCTGTGTGGCGACGCTCTACCACTACCTGCTGGGCCAGCAGGCGCCTTATCCGTTCTGGAGCGCGCCGGTGTTGTTGGGCACGGCGGGCGGCATCGGCCTGTTGATCGGCCCGGCCGGCTTGCTGTGGCTGAACGTCAAGCGCCACCCGCAACAAGGCGACGCGGCGCAAAAACCGATGGACCGCGGTTTCATCATGCTGCTGTTCCTGACCAGCGCCACGGGCTTGGCGTTGCTGGCCGGACGCGACGGCAGTGCCATGGCCTTGCTGCTGGCGATACACCTGGGCGTGGTGATGGCGCTGTTCCTGACGCTGCCCTACGGCAAGTTCGCGCACGGCATCTACCGGTCTGCCGCGCTGCTCAAGTGGTCCATTGAAAAGCGCCAGCCCAACAAGCTGCAACTGGGGGCCGATTGACCGGACCCGTCCCGCGCGGGCATGACGGCGTCCTTTGAAGGCGCCGCATTCAACAACAACCCAGGAGACTTCCATGTTCCGTACCCGACTGCTGGCGCGCGTTGCGCTGGCCGCCTGTCTGTCGCCGGCATTGCCGGCGGCGCACGCGCAATCCTTCCCCACCAAACCCATCACGCTCGTGGTGCCGCATTCGGCCGGCGGCACGTCCGACATCCTGGCAAGAACGGTCGCGGCCGAAGCGGCCAAGACGCTGGGCCAGACCATCGTCATCGACAACAAGGGCGGGGCCAACGGCACCATCGCCGCCAAGCAGGTGGCCTCCTCGGCGCCGGACGGATACACCCTGCTGCTGGCTACCGCCAGCACGCACGGCATCAATCCGTCGCTGTACTCGCGCATCTCTTACGATGCGGTGAAGGACTTCAAACCGGTCACGCTCTTGGCGACCGTGCCGAACGTGCTGGTCATCGGTCCCAACGTCAAGGCCGCCAATGTGCAGGAGCTGATCGCGTACATCCGCTCGCAGGGCGACAAGACCAACATGGGTTCGGCGGGCGCCGGCACCCCGGGCCATCTGGCCGGCGAGATGTTCAAGAGCGCGGCCAAGTTGCAATTCACGCACGTGCCATACAAGGGCGGCAGCCCGGCCATCACTGACCTGATCGGCGGCCAGATCGATTTCATGTTTACCACCATACCCGGCGTGCTGCCGCACGTAAAGGCGGGCACCTTGCGCGCGCTGGCCGTGACCTCGCCCCAGCGTTCGCCGGCGATGCCCGATGTGCCGACGATGGCGGAATCCGGCCTGCCCGGTTTCCAGGCGGTGTCGTGGCACGGCATCGTCGCGCCGGCCGGCACGCCGGACGCGGTGGTGTCCACGCTGAATGCGGCGCTGGGCGGCGCCTTGGCCGCGCCCGCCGTCAAGCAGCGCCTGATGGAAGAAGGCGCTGCCGCCTCCAACCTGAACACCGCCGCGTTCGGCACGTTCATCCAGTCCGAAATCACGGCCTGGGCGAAAGCCGTGAAGGACTCAGGGGCAACGGCGAACTGACGCGGGGGGCGCAAGCCGCCTTTCTTCAGCATGGCGCGCCTATCCCGGCCGAGCGTATTCGCGTGCTAGGATGCCCGCCATGTTGACGACTCTGTTGTTTTCTCTGCTGACGGTGACGTCGGCGGATGCCGCCGTCACGTTCGACCTGAACTGCATGATCGCGGAAAAAGACGAAGGCGGAATGTTGAATTCCGCCGAACACTGCGCGCGCGTGGATGGTGACACGTTGGTGTTCCGCCCCGGCCTGTTGGGCCAGATGGATTTCGACGCCGATGGCTTGTCGCCGGTGTTCACGAATCGGTCCTGGTATTGGGTTCGGCCCGATGGCAAGTCGGCCGCCGTCATCACCTACGACAACATGGCCGACGACTTCGAAGACGGCCTGACACGCGGTCCCTGGTCCGGCGGCATGGCCTATTACGACACGCAGCTCAACCGCGTGCTGGCCACCCCTTACGAATGGGTCGACCGTTACAGCGCGGGCCTGGCCGTCGTGTGCGAGGGCTGCCGCAAGACCTTCACGCCAGACGGCGAACACAGCTTCATGTCGGGCGGCGAGTGGGGCGCGATCGACCGGCATGGCCGGCTTGTCCTGTCGTTGCGGCCAGACGCGGCATCCCTGATGCACGAGGTCGAGGCGGTACGTGCTGCCGCCCCGACGAGTGCGCGATAGGCGCCTGGCCTAGAACTTGTAACGCAACTGCGCGAACACGTCGCAGAGGTCACTTCAGTCAGCGTTACCGCGCCTGATACGCATCGCACAGCGCCAGATACTCGTCGCCGTTGATCTCCAGCGCCATCGCTGAAATCAGCACGCGCTTCCTGTCCGGCAACGAGGTCTTAAGCTGGATCTGCTTGGCGGTCGGGATGCCCACGTAGTTCTGGTTGACGTAGGTGTTCTCGTTGATGGCGTGCCAGGGGATGACAGTGCCGTCGGTCAGCTTGAGGCCGCCGCGCGTGAAGGTAATGACGGGCGTCGCGGGGCCGAACGCACGCTTGAGGCATTTGACGACCAGCCAGATGGCGATCGCAGTGATAGCACCGAAGAAGGCCATCCCGCCGGTGTTGCCGCGTGCGTTCAGTGTCAGGGCGCCAAAGGCCAGGGCGGCAAGGCTCCAGACGATGGCGCCGGCGACCAGGCGGTTGCGCGAAAAGTACACCGGGCGATCGGCGAGCGTCTGGGATTGCTGGGCGGTAGAGCTGTAGATTTCCATGGCTGGTGGCTGCACAAAGAGGGGAAGGGGGCGTGGGCGCGAGGCGCCGGGAGATGGGTGTCGTTCAGGCGCCGGGCAGGTACTGGCGCAGGCAGGCCAGCATGACCGGTTCATTGACGATCTTGGAGCGGTCGATCTTGTGGGTCTTGCCGCGCGCGACGATGATCAGGGTCTCGTCGGTCTCCATGCCTTCGCTGTCTGATTGCGTGCGGATGGAATCGATGGCGGCCCACGGGATCATGTGTCCTTTGTAGGTCAGGCCCGACGCATTCATGGACAGCGGGCCGAAGCCGACCGTGTCTTGGGCCTGTAGGCGGCGCAGCGTGGTGGCCTCCAGATTGCCGCCGACCGATTCTTCCAGCTGGTCGGCAAGCGCATAGCCGTCTTCCCAGATGGCCAGGCGGATGCGCACGCGTTCACCGTCTCGCAGGGTCAGCACCAGATGGTCGCGATTGTGTTGATGCCGGATCGACGCCACATCGGTATAGGCCAGTGTGCGGGGGCCGATGTGCAGGGCGTGGCTGTCCAGCGTCAGCTCGGCAGGCGCGCGCCACCAGGCGACCAGATCCGACCCGCGCCAGAGCAGATAGCCGACGGTCGGCAAAGTCAGGAAGAACACCAGCCACATCGCGCGATAGCGCAGCATTTCGATCAGCAGGCTGCGCGGCAGCAGCCAGATGTCCAACGTGGCCAGCAACTGGGCGCTGAACAGGTAAAGCAGGGCGAATGCGCCGGCGTAGCAGCCCAACGCATAACGTGGCAGAACACGGGGAAATGAGGCGGTCATAGGCATGGGGCCGCGACGCGGCACCGCAGGAAAATGAAAGGCCTCGAACTCTAAAGGATGGCTGCGGCAGCCCCGGTGTCGATCTGTATCAAGAATCTGAATTTCATGTCTTGAACGTGTTAATCACTTTCCCATCACGCACTGCCCAGCAGCTTCCCGAGTGTCGCCATTCCTTGTTCCAGGTCCACGCTCCACGGGTGGCCGTGATTTAAGCGCAGGAAATTGCCGAACGCGCCCGACGACGAGAACAGGGGCCCCGGCGCGATGCTGATGCCATGGTCCAGCGCGGCGCGGTGCACCTTCAGCGTGTCGATATGGGCGGGCAGTTCCACCCACACGAAGTAGCCGCCCGCCGGCCGGGTCGCGCGCGTGCCTTTGGGAAAGTAGCGGGCCACGGCTTGCAGCAGTTCGCCCTGCTGCAAGGCCAGCGTCTGGCGGAATTGCCGCAGGTGGCGGTCGAAGCCGCCTTTTTCCAGATAGGCCGCGATGGCGGCCTGGGTCGGCGCGGCGGTGGCCAGGCTGGTGGTCAGCTTGTTGCGCATGATCTTGCGCGTGTAGCGCCCGGCCGCCACCCAGCCTACGCGATAGCCCGGCGCCAGCGTCTTCGAAAAGGACGAGCAGTGCATCACGATGCCTTCCTTGTCGAACGCCTTGGCCGGACGTGGCCGCGTTTCGCCGAAGTAGAGTTCGCCGTAGACGTCGTCTTCGATCAGCGCCACGCCGTGCTTGGTCAACAGCTTGACCAGCGCTTCCTTTTTGCTGTCGGGCATCAGGCTGCCCAACGGATTCTGGAACGTCGTCATCAGCCAGCAGGCGCGCGGGCGGTGCTGCAGGATGGCCTGCTCCAGCGCTTGCAGGTCGATGCCTTCGCGCGGATGCGTCGCCACTTCGATGGCATGCAGTTGATTGCGTTCCAGCGATTGCAGCGCGGCATAGAACGTGGGGGATTCCACGATCACCGCGTCGCCCGGGTTCGTGACTGCGGCAAGGCTCAGGTTCAGCGCGTCCAGCGCGCCGTTGGTGATGATGATGTCGTCCACCGGCACGGACACGCCGTCGGCCAGGTAGCGCAGCGCGATCGCGCGGCGCAGCGCCGGATCGCCGGGGCTGAGGTCATCGATCGAGCCCCACGGATCCAGCCGCTGTACGGTGGACGCCATGAACTTGGCCAGTCGGCCATAGGGCAGCAGCGACGGGCTGGGAAAGGCCGAGCCGAAGGGGATCATGTCGCGGCGCAAGGTGGCGTTCAGCACCTGCAGCACGTTGTCGCTGACGTCCACGGGGTGGCGGCCCGCGCTGGCGGTCGACAGCGCCTCGGGTTCGGGCAGGGCGCCATGCGGGTCGCGCAGCACGTAGTAGCCGGAACGGTCGCGCGCGCGAATCAGCCCGCGCGCTTCCAGCAGGTAATAGGCCTTGAACACCGTAGACGGGCTGACCCCGCGGCTGGTGCTGGTCTGCCGCACCGAGGGCAAGCGGTCACCCACTTGCAGCAGGCCCGATCGGATCGAGGCGGTGATGTCTTCTGTCAGCCGTTCATAGCGCTTCATGGCAGGTCCTATTTACGCGGTTCAGATAGCACGCGCAGCGTGTGCAGCGTGGGGGCCCTTTTTTCCGCCGGGCCGCCCCAAGGTAAAAAGCGCCCCCTCGGGGGGGCAGCAAGCACGCGAAGCGTGTGCAGCGTGGGGGCCTTTTTCCGCCGGGCCGCCCCAAGGTAAAAAGCGCCCCCTCGGGGGGCAGCAAGCACGCGAAGCGTGTGCAGCGTGGGGGCATTCATAGCGACATACCAATGGCCCGCATGACCAAGCGCAGTGCATAGGCGGTCACGCCCAGCGCGGCGACGCTGCCTGCCCAGATCAGCGCCAGCCACAACAGACGGCTGCGCCACGACGGCAGCGGGTGAGAGGGGCGGTTCATCGCATTCATCAGTGGAACTCCTCGCCAGTGCGGACCTTGCCGCGGAAGACGTAGTACGACCAGGCGGTATACATCAGGATAATGGGAATGATCAGCAAAGCTCCCACCAATGCGAAACCCAGGCTTTGCGGTGGCGCAGCTGCGGTCCAGATCGACACGTCAGGCGGGATGATCGCCGGCCAGATGCTGATGCCCAGGCCGCTGTAGGCCAGGAACACCAGGCACAGCGACAGCATGAAGGGTCCGGCGGCCGGCATGCCGCGCACGCGGCGGATCAGGTCGAAACCGGCGGCCGCCACCAGAACGGGGACCGGGAAGAACCAGAACATGTTGGGCAGGCTGAACCAGCGCTGCGCAATCTGCGGCTGCGCCAGCGGCGTCCAGATGCTGAGCACGGCGATGACGGCCAACAACGCCAGCGTCAGTGGCCGGGCGATGTCGCACATGTGGCGGTGCAACCGGCCTTCGGTCTTCATGATCAGCCAGGTGCAGCCCAGCAGCGCATAACCCGCCAGCAACCCCAGGCCCGTGAAGATCGAGAACGGGCTGATCCAGTCCCATGCGCCGCCTTGATAGGCGCGGTCGACGACCGGGATGCCTTCGATGTAGGCGCCCAGCGTCACGCCCTGGAAGAATGTGGCGCACACCGAGCCGAACACGAAGGCGCGGTCCCAAAGCGGGCGATGGTGCTCGTCGGCCTTGAAGCGGAATTCGAACGCCACGCCGCGAAAGATCAGGCCCAGCAGCATGAAGACCAGGGGCAGGTGCAACGCGCTGAGGATGACGGAGTACGCAAGCGGAAACGCCGCCATCAGGCCCGCGCCGCCCAGCACCAGCCAGGTCTCGTTGCCGTCCCAGACGGGCGCCACGGTGTTGACCATGACGTCGCGTTCATCGCGGTCGCGGATCAGCGGAAAGAGGATGCCGATGCCCAGGTCGAAGCCATCCATCACCACATACATCATCACGCCGAACAGGATGATGACGGCCCATATCAGTGCAAGATCGATGCCCATGGCCTCAGACTCCTGAATGCTTGCGTTGCGCGGGCTCGGTGCCCGCCAGGGTGGACGCTGCGGACAGCGGGCGCGACGGCTGGCGCGGTTCGCCCGGGCCGCCGGACAGCGGGGCGTGGCCCGGTGCGGGGCTGGGGCCCATGCGGATCAGGCGCAGCATGTACGACACGCCGGCGCCGAACACCAGCAGATAGACCACCACGAACAGGGCAAGCGTCAGCGTCAGTTCACCCAACCCGTGGGGCGTGGCCGCATCCGCCGTGCGCATCACGCCGTAGACGATCCAGGGCTGGCGGCCGATCTCGGTGACGTACCAGCCAGCCAGCATCGCGATGATGCCCGACGGCCCCATCCACAGCGCAAACCGCTGCAGCGCGCGCGACTCATACAAGCGGCCGCGCCACCGGGTCCACAGAGCCCAGCCCGCCAGCAGGATCATCAGCGTGCCCAGCCCGGCCATGATGCGAAACGACCAGAACACCACGGTCGCGTTGGGCCGGTCTTCGGGCGGGTACGACTTCAGTCCTGGGAACTGGCCGTCCCAGCTATGCGTGAGGATCAGGCTGCCCAGGCGCGGCACGTTCAGCGCAAAGCGCGTTTCTTCGCGCTCCATGTCGGGAATGCCGAAGAGCGTCAGCGGCACGCCCGCGCCCGGCTCGTTTTCCCAATGGCCTTCGATGGCGGCGATCTTGGCGGGTTGATGCTTGAGGGTGTTCAAGCCATGGATGTCGCCCACCACGGCTTGCAGCGGCGCAACCAGCAGCAGCATGCCCATCGCCATCGCAAACATCTTCTTCACGGCCGGGCTGCGGTCGCCGCGCAGCAGGTGCCAGGCGCCGGAGGCGCCGACCATCAGCGCAGTGGCCAGGAAGGCGGCGATGCCCATGTGCGCCAGGCGGTACGGGAACGAGGGGTTGAAAATCACGGCCAGCCAATCGGTGGGCACCACGCGGCCGTCCAGGATCTCGTAGCCGGCGGGTGTCTGCATCCAGCTGTTGGACGCCAGGATCCAGGTGGCCGACACCAGCGTGCCCAGCGCCACCATGACGGTCGAGAAAAAGTGCAGGCCCGGGCCCACGCGCGACCAGCCGAACAGCATGACGCCCAGGAAGCCGGCCTCCAGGAAGAATGCGGTCAGCACTTCATAGGCCAGCAGCGGTCCGGTGACGCTGCCGGCGAAATCGGAGAAGA
This sequence comes from Achromobacter marplatensis, assembly GCF_002209535.1. Lineage (GTDB taxonomy): Bacteria > Pseudomonadota > Gammaproteobacteria > Burkholderiales > Burkholderiaceae_B > Achromobacter > Achromobacter marplatensis. The sequence goes on from NZ_NJIG01000015.1 coordinate 35,907, forward strand.
AGCTCCAGTTCGTGCCGAACTGATAGGCCATCACCAGGCCGGACACGACACCCATGCCGAAGTTGACGGCGAAGATCTTGGTCCAGAAGTGGTAGAGGTCGCGATAGACGGTTTTCTGCGTCCGCAGCCACAGGCCTTCCAGGACGGCCAGATAGCTGGCCAGGCCGATGGTGATGGCGGGGAAAACGATGTGAAAAGAAATGGTGAAGCCGAACTGTATTCGGGCAAGCAATAGCGCGTCGCTATCCATAGCGGTCTTCCTGACTTCGTCGCCGGCGCGAGGGTTCCGTCACAAGACGGCAGGCGCAGACGGGTGTTGAACCTGCACCACGAAGTTAGGATATGTGCGCTGATTGGTACAGATTCAGAATCTGAGAAAAAAAGCGGATCAGTTAGGGCAAAACCGTGCGCCAGCTCGCTCCCTCATAGGGGAAAGGCTGGCAGCTCAGTTTTTTGGATTCGCCGGCGTTACAAAAAAGACAGTACAGATAGCGGGGTGCGTCCCCTGATCCGCTCGGGCAGGGGAGGCAAGCCTTGCATCAGCTGACCATCCGCGTCTGGTTTTCGGGGGCGATCACCCTTGCCCGCTGGGCTACGATGGGGGCCCGCCCGTCGGAGCCACCCCCACATTTGGCGCAGGCCGTCGTCCTTCGCCGCAGAGACACCCGATCGTCATGAGCATTACCCAGAAGAAGGGCTCGTCCAATTCAGCCCAGGCTTTGCCGCACCGGATCCGCGATCAGCTGCGTTTCGATATCTTGACCGGCGCCTTGCCTGCGGGCACGCCGCTCAAGCAAGATGAACTGGCCGCGCGTTTCCAGGCCAGCCGCATCCCGGTGCGCGAGGCGCTGCGCCAACTGGAAACGGAAGGCCTGGTGGCGTATCCCCTGAACCGCGGCGCGGTCGTCATCCGCATGGACGTGGATCAGATCTGCGAGTTGCTGGACATCCGGATCGCGCTGGAAGGCTATGCGGTGCGCGCCGCCGTGCCGAACATGGCGCGGGCCGACCTGGAAGCCTTGGAAGCCCTGCTACGCGCTTACGACGAAGCGGATTCCGTGCCGGATCGGGTCGACGCGATACGCCGTTTCCATCTGGCCCTGTGCGCCCCGGCGAATAACACGCGCCTGCGCCGGTTGATCGAGGAGTACGGCCTGAACACTGCCCGCTACACCTACGAGGTGATGTCGCAAGCGGCGGGCATGGACAGCCCGCAGGCGGATCACCACCGCATCCTGGAGGCCTGCCGCAAGCAGGATGGCGAGTTGGCGGCAAGCCTGGTTCAAGCGCACATTCTTGAGACGAAGAAGAACCTCGTGGCCATGCACCGCATGCGGCAGGAAGGTTGACGTCCGCGCGCTGCCGGTCAAGGCGTTGGCCGCGCGGCGAGCGAGGCGGCTGGCAGCCGCTGGGCGCGCTGGCTTAGCCACACGCTGGCCACCACGATCGCCATGCCGGCCAATTGCGCGGCGGAGAGGCGCTGGCCCAGCACGCCCCAGCCCAGCAGCACCGCCGAAATCGGGCTGAGAAAGCCCAGTGAGGACACCACCGCGGGTTCCAGCTTTGCGACGCCGCGGAACCACAGCACATAGGTCAGCGCCGCGCCGATCAGCCCCAGATAGGCCAGGCCCGTCACGTTCAAGGCGGTAAGCGGAGGCAAGGCGGGTTCGGCAAGCAGCGACACGGGTAGCAGCAGGATGCCGCCGGCGGTCAATTGCCAAGAGGTGAAAGTCAGCGCGGACACGGGCGGCTGCCAGCGGCGGCTAAGCACGGTGCCCAGCGCCATGGATGCGGCGCTGGCCAAGCCGGCGGCAATGCCCACCGGATCCAGCGCGGCCTTGGGCGTCAGCACCAGCAGCGCCACGCCGGCCAGGCCGCTTAGCGCCGCCACGACGGACAGGCTGCGGATCGGCGAGCCCAGCAACGTGCGGGCCAGCAGGATCACCACCAGCGGCTGGATTGCGCCCAAGGTCGCAGCCACGCCGCCGGGCAGGCGGTACGCGGCCACGAACAGCAGCGCCCAGAACACCGAGAAATTCAGCGCGCCGAGGATGAACGCGCGCAGCCACCAGATGCCCTGCGGCAACTGGCGCACGGCCAGCAGCAGCAGGATGCCGGCCGGCAGCGCACGCAGCATGGCGACGGTCAGCGGATAGTCCGCGGGCAGCATCAAGGTGGTGACGACGTAGGTGCTGCCCCAGATGGCGGGCGCCAGGGCGGTCAGCAGAAGATCGGAACTGCGGCTCATGATGGTCGTTCTCGTTTGGCTCAGGCCTACAGACTAATTGAATCGCCGCCATACGATAATATCCATTCCATTCGCAATATCATTCACTGTAGGTGAATAATCAATGGATCATCTGACGGCGTTGAAGGTCTTCAGGCAGGTCGTGGAGCAGGGCGGGTTCGCGTCCGCGTCGCGCCAACTGGGCTTGTCGCCTGCCGCCGTCAGCAAGAACATCGCCGAGCTTGAACGCCACGTCGCCGCGCGGTTGCTGAACCGCACGACCCGCCGCATGAGCCTGACCGAAGCCGGCACGCGCTATTACGAGCAGGTCGCCCGCATCCTGGATGACCTGCAAGAGGCCGAACAGTCGCTGGGCCCCATGCAGCGCGAACCCGCCGGACTCTTGCGCGTGAGCGCACCCATGTCGCTGAGCGTGCTTCGCATCTGTCCCGCCGTTCCCGCGTTTCTGGAACGCTATCCGCAGGTGTCGCTGGACCTGAACCTGGAAGACCGCCGCGTCGACATCGTGAAGGAAGGTTTCGATCTGGCGATCCGCGGCACCGACCGGCTGGAAGACTCCAGCCTGGTGGCCCGAAAGCTGATGACGCTGGATCACGTACTGTGCGGGGCGCCGTCCTACTTCCGGCGCGTGGGCGTGCCGGCGTCGCCCGAGGCGGTGCGGGGCATGGAGCGCGTGCAGTTCACGTTGTCGGGCCACGCCGATGAATGGGTCTTCACGCGCGCGGGGCAGACGCAACGCGTGCCCGTGCAGGGGCGGTACAAGGTCAGTTCCAGCCTGGCGGTGCGCGATGCGTTGCGGGCGGGCTTTGGCGTCAGCCTCGTGCCGCGCGTGTATGTGCAGGACGATCTGGACCGCGGCGCGCTGCAAGCCGTGCTGCCAGATTGGCTACCGGTCGAGACCTACGTCTATGCCGTCTATCCGTCGCGCCGCCACATGGTGGCGAAGGTGCGCGCGTTTGTGGATTTCCTGGTGGAAGAATTTGGCGCGCGCCAGCCTTGACCGCCGCGCGCCCGCCAGGCGTCAATACATGTGCTGGCCGCCGTTCATGGCCACATTGCTACCGGTCATAAAGCCCGCCAGGTCGCTGCAGATGAACGTGACCAGCGCCGCGACTTCCTCGGGCTGGCCCAATCGGCCCACGGGGATCTGCGGCAATATCTTTTCCTTCAATACCTCCTCGGGCACCGCCTGCACCATGCGCGTGTCCAGATAACCGGGCGACACGGTGTTGACCGTGACGCCCTTGCTGGCCAGCTCCAGCGCCAGCGATTTGGTGAAGCCGTGTATCCCGGCTTTCGATGCGGCGTAGTTGGTCTGCCCGAACGCGCCTTTACTGCCGTTCACGGATGAGATGTTCACGATGCGGCCCCATCCGCGGTCCGCCATGCCGCCGCACAATGGCTGCGTCATGTTGAACATCGAATCCAGGTTGCTGTGCATCACTTCGGACCAGTTTTCGAAGCTCATCTTGCGCAGCCGGGCGTCACGGGCGATGCCGGCGTTGTTGACCAGGATGTCGATCTGGCGGCCGTCGCGTTCCAGCCGCCGCATCAGCGCCTGGCACGAGGCGTAGTCGCCCACGTCCACCTGATAGATGGCGAAGCGCCGTCCTTTGGCCGCTTCTTCGTCGACCCAGGCGCGCGTGGCGTCTTCGCTGGCGTGGTAGGTGACGATGACGTCGTGGCCGGCCTCGGACAGCGCCAGGGCGATGGCCCGCCCCAGGCCGCCGCCGCCGGTGACCAGCGCCGTGCGCTTAGCCGTCATGGCGCCCACCCGGCTGGCTGGCGTCGCGCATGGCCGAGCAAGCCGCGGCCATCTGGTTCGACATCGTGGACCACATCTGCGTCAGGGGCGACGTGCCGGCGGCCATGCCGGCGCCGGTAGCGCTCTTGAACCAGCCGCTCATGGCTTCGCCCAGACCGGCCGCCAGCGCGGCCTGCTCTTCCAGCGCGGCATGGGTGATGGCCTGGCTGGCTTCCAGCTGGCATTGCCATTGCTTGCGCGTGATCTCGCCCAGGGCCGGGGCGATCTGTTGCCAATCTCCGCCTTGCTTCAGCGGGCCGAGGGTGTCCAGGTACCGGGCGGCGTTGTCGTCGGCCAACCGGCGGCCAAGTTCCATCCAGCGTTGCTGGCTTTCTTGCGCAAGCTGGGCCAGCCGTTGGCAGTAGGCGGCATTGGCGCCGGCGATGCCTTGGGTCGTGGGGGCAGTAGTCTTCTTCATCATCCGTCCTTTTAAGAGAGTGGTAAGGGGTAACGAATCAGCCTCAAGCCATCTGGCTCAAGGTCTTGCGAAAACGCGCCAGAGAAAACGCGAACAGGACTGTGCCGATCAGCGCCAGCGCCAGGAATGGCTGCCACACGACGCTTAAGCCCGCGCCGCGGTAGAGGATTGCCTGGCCGAGTTCCACGAAGTGCGTGGTGGGGGCGGCCAGCATGATGTGCTGCACAAAGTCCGGCATGCTTTCACGCGGCGTGGTGCCGCCGGACAGCATTTGAAGCGGCAACAGGACCAGTACCAGCAGCATGCCGAATTGCGGCATGCTGCGCGCCAGCGTGGCCATGAAGATGCCCATGGAGGTCGTCGCGAAGAGGTGCAGCGCCGCTCCCGCTAGGAACAGCGCCACGGACCCTTCGATCGGCACGTGTAACAGGCCACGCACGATGAAAGTCAACGATAGCCCAGCGGAGGCCAGTACGACCAGCCCCATCGACCATACCTTCGCCACCATGATTTCGGTGGGGGTGACTGGCATCACCAGCAGGTGCTCGATGGTGCCGTGTTCGCGTTCGCGAATGAGCGCGGCGCCGGTCAGGATGATGGACAGCATGGTCACGTTGTTGATGATTTCCATCATCGCGCCAAACCATGCCTGCGTCAGGTTAGGGTTAAAGCGCATGCGCACGGCCAGCTCCACCGGCAGTTCGGTGGGTGCGCGGTAGCGTTTGACGAATTCGTTGATCTCGTCGGTGACGATCTGCTGGATGTAGCTGCTGCCGGTGAACGCCTGGCTCATGCGGGTGGCGTCCACGTTCAGCTGGATTTCCGCCGGGCGGGCGGCCAGCACGTCGCGTTGGAAGTTCGGCGGAATGTTGACCGAGAACGTGTATTTCCCCGCATCCATGCCGGCATCGGCCTGGGCTGCGGTGATGAATGCGGGGGGCGTGAAGTGCGGCGGATAGAAGGCCGACGCGATGCGCGCGGATAGCGGGGAGGCGTCCTCGTCCACCACGGCAATGGGCGCGTTGTGCAGGGTTTCGGGCATCGCCGTGGCCGCCGTATAGATCATTAGCGTGAACGACACGGCGATCAGGATCAGCATCATCGGGTCGCGCGCCAGGCTCCACAGCTCCTTGACGCCCAGACGGAAGATATTGGCCAGGTGTCTCATTCATGCCTCCTGTTTCTTCAGCAGGAGCACCGAGGCGCCCAGGATGATCGGGATGGCGGCCAACAGCGGCCAGAACGACCCTTGCAGCGCCGTGAAATCCAGCGCCTTGCTGAACACGCCGCGGCTGATCGTCAGCATGTGCGTGGCGGGGTAGACCTGCCCGATCAATCGTCCGCCGCCTTCCAGCGACGACACCGGATTAAGCAGGCCGGCGAACTGCACGGCGGGCACCAGCGTGCCGATCATGGTGAAGAACAGCGCCGCGATCTGGCTGCGCGTGAACGTCGAGGCCAAGAGACCGATGGCGGTGGCCACCACGTTGTAGATCAGCGCGGCCGCCAGCAAGGTTGCGAAGCTGCCGGTGATGGGGACGCCGAACAGCGTGACCGCCAGCAAGGTCATCAGCAGGAAATTCAACATCGCCAGGGCCACGTAGGGCGCCTGCTTGCCCAGCAGGAATTCCAGGCGCGTGACCGGCGTGACGTACAGGTTGATGATGGATCCCAGTTCCTTTTCGCGCACGACGGCCAGGGCCGTCAGCATCGCGGGCATCATGAGCAGCAGCAGCGGAATCACCGCCGGCACCATCGCGGGCAGGCTGCGCACGTCGGGGTTGTAGCGGAACCGCGTTTCGATGCTGACTGGCTGCGTGGCGTTGGCTCCCAGCCGTTCGCGCGCCTGCTGCATGAGCCAGCCCTGATGCATGCCCAGTACGTATCCGCGGATGGTCTCGGCGCGCTGTGGCATGGCGCCGTCAATCCAGACGCCGATCTGCGCTGGCTTGCCGCGCGCCACATCGCGGGCGAAACCCTGCGGGATCTCGATCGCCAGCGACAGCTCGCCGCTGCGCATGCGCGCATCCATGTCCTGGTAGTCCTTGATGGAGGGCTGCTCGATGAAGTAACGGGAGCCGGACAGATTCAGGCTGTAGTTCTGGCTTAGCGTGGTCTGGTCGCGGTCCATGACGGCGTAGCGCAGGTCTTCCACGTCCAGGCTGATGCCGTATCCCATCACGAACATCAGCAGCAGGGATCCCGCGAGGGCCAGCGTGGCGCGCACCGGGTCGCGCCGCAGCTCCAGCGATTCGCGCCACATGTAGCTCAGGGCGCGCTGGAAGCTGAAGCCGCGGTGCGGCGCCGGGGCGGGCGCGTCGGCGGGCGCGGCATCGGTCGCTTCGGCCCCCTCTTCGGGCTGCGTGCCGGCGCCGGCGTCGATCAGATACGCGATGAACGCCTCTTCCAGCGTCTTCGCGCCGCGCAACCGCGTGATTTCGGCGGGCGATGCGCTGACCAGCACCTTGCCCGCATGCATCAATGACATCCGGTCGCAGCGCTGCGCCTCGTTCATGAAGTGCGTCGAGATGAAGATGGTGACCTGGTCCTGCCTGGCCAGCGCAATCAGCAAGCGCCAGAAATTGTCGCGCGCAACCGGGTCCACGCCCGAGGTGGGTTCGTCCAGGATCAGCAGTTCGGGTTTATGCACCATGGCCACCGCCAACGACAGACGCTGGCGCACGCCCATCGGCAGGCTCTCGGGCAAGCTGTCCAGCGCGTCGGCGAGGTCAAAGCGCGCCACCATCTCGTCCACGCGGCCCGCAATCTCGGCTTCCGGCACATGGAACAGGCGCGCGTGCAGCACCAGGTTCTGCCGCACGGTCAGCTCGCCATACAGCGAGAAGGCCTGCGACATGTAGCCGACGCGACGGCGCGTGTCGATGTTCTTCGGGTCGACTTCCTGGCCGAACAGCCATGCCTGTCCTTCGCTGGCGGGCAACAGGCCCGTCAGCATTTTCATCGTCGTGGATTTGCCGCAGCCGTTGGACCCCAGGAAGCCGAAGATCTCGCCGCGACGGATGCGAAAGTTCACGTGGTCCACGGCCACGAAGTCGCCGAAGCGCATGGTCAAGTCGCGGGCTTCGATGGCGATTTCAGCCTGGTTGTCGATGGCCAGCGGCACGATTTCCACCGGCTTGTGGCCGCGGCGCTTGGCCTCGGGCAGCAGCGCGATGAAGGCGGCTTCCAAGCCGTCTGCGCCGGTGCGCTCGGTCAGCGCTACCGGGGTGCCGGTGGCCAGTACCCGGCCCTCGTCCATGGCGATCAGCCAGTCGAAGCGCTGCGCCTCGTCCATGTAGGCGGTGGCGACGATCACGCTCATGCCCGGGCGTTCGCCCCGTATCTCGTTGATCAGGTCCCAGAATTGCGCACGCGCCAGCGGATCCACGCCGGTCGTCGGTTCGTCCAGGATCAGCAGGTCGGGGTCATGGATCAGCGCGCAGCACAGGCCCAGCTTTTGCTTCATGCCCCCCGACAGCTTGCCGGCTGGGCGCGACAGGAATGCAGACATGCCGGTGCTGCGCGTCAGGCTGTCGATGCGCCGCCGCCGTTCGGCCTCATCATGGCCGAAGAGGCGGCCGAAGAATTGCAGGTTCTCTTCCACCGAAAGGGTGGGGTACAGGTTCTTGCCCAGGCCCTGCGGCATGTAGGCGATGCGCGGGCAGACCGCGTCGCGGTGGCGGCTGCTGGCCATGTCGCCGCCCAGCACGTCGATGCGCCCTTCCTGCACGGCGCGGGCGCCCGCCACCAGCGCCAGCAGGCTGGACTTGCCTACGCCGTCGGGGCCGATCAGGCCCACCATGCGACCGGCCGGAATGTCCAGCGTGATGCCGTCCAGGGCCACGGTCTTGCCGTAGCGCAGGCTGACGCCTGCCAGCGTGACGACGGGAGGGGCGGACGTGTCCATCAGGGCACGCGGACTTCAAGGTTGGCGGGCCATGCCGCGTCGGCGTCCAGCTTCAGCCAGGCCACGCCCGGCAGGCCGGTCTTGACCTGCTTCAGATGCTGCGCAAGCAAGTCCTGGCTGATCTGCGCCTTGACGCGGAACATCAGCTTCTGGCGTTCACTGGCGGTCTCTACCGTTTTAGGCGTGAACTGCGCGGTGCTGGCCACGAACGACACCTTGGCCGGAATGACGTATTGCGGGGCGGCGTCCAGGATGATGCGCACGTCCTGGCCAAGCGCTACGCGTCCGGCCGCCTGCTCGGGCAGGAAGAAGGTCATGTACACGTCGGACAGGTCCACCATGTTCAGCACTTTTCCGCCGGCGCCCAGCACTTCGCCCGGTTGCGCGACGCGGTATTGCACGCGGCCGTCGCGCGGGGCGCGCAGTTCGCTGTCCGCGATATCGGCGTCGATGCGGGCGATGGTGGCCAGCGCTGCAGTGACGGCCGACTGGGCGCCCACTTGCGCGGCGCGCGCCGCGTCGATGGCGGCGGCGGCTGCGGTCACCTGCGCACGCGCGGCGTTTACGGCAGCCTGCGCGCTGCGCACGCGTGCGCGGTCGTCATCCAGTTCCTGGATCGACGATGCGCCTTCCTTGGACAGGGTTTCGGAACGCGCCAGCCGGCGGCGCGCGGCATCCGCTTCGCTTTCGCGTTGCGCCACCACAGCCTCGGCGGCCAGCTTGTCGCTTTCGCGCTGGGCCACCTGCGCGGCGGCGCTGGCGGCGCTGTTGATGGCCTGCTGATGCTGCGCGCGGGCCTCTTCGCGCTGCGCGTTCAGCGTGTCGATCTGCATGCGGGCGAGCGGCTGGCCGGCCGTGACGAAGTCGCCTTCAATGGCCAGCACGTCCCGCACGCGACCGGCCAGCTTGGTGGCCACGTCGATCTCGGTGGCCTCGATGCGGCCGTTGCCGCTGATGAAACCGTCGCCCGGTCCTCTGTCGGCCAACAGGCGCCAGCCGGCGTAACCCGCCGCGGCCACCGCCAGGGCGATCAGGATGGGAATCAGTTTTCGGGAGGGCAGGCGCATGGTGTCGATTCCTTGGATTATTGGAGGGCGGCGTCGGCCGAGGCCGCAGCCGACGCTTGCGTGCCGCCGCCCAGCGCGGCATACAGGCCGACTCGGCTGGACAGCAAGGCGCGGCGCGTCTGTACCAGTGTTTGTTGCGCGGCCAGGAGGTCGCGCTGGGCATCCAGCACCTCCAGGTAGGGCGACGCGCCGTGGTCATAGCGCAGCTGCGCCAGGCGGGCGCGTTCTGTCTGCGCGGCGACGGTAGCGCGCAATACCTCCACTTGCTCGGCCAGCCAGTGCCGCGCCGACAGCGCGTCGGACACGTCGCGGAAGGCGGCCTGGATGGTTTTCTCGTAGCCGGCCACGGCCTGGTCGCGCCGCGCCTCCGCCAAGTCCAGCGCGGACTGGCGGCGGCCGGCGTCGAAGATCGGCAGGCTGATGCTGGGTGCGAAGTTCCAGGCGCGGCTTGCGCCCGAGAACAGGCCGTCGAGCTCGGCGCTGGCCGTGCCGAACGCACCCGTCAGCGTGATGCTGGGCAAGAAGGCCGCGCGGGCCGCGCCAATGTTGGCGTTGGCCGCTTGCAGCTGGTGTTCTGCCGCGACGATGTCGGGGCGGTTGACCAGCAGGTCCGAAGGCAGCCCGGCCGGCAGTTCACGCATGACGGCCGTATCGTCCAGGGGTTCTGCCTGTTCAGGCAAGTTCAGCGGGGCGCCCACCAGCAGTGCCAGCGCATGGGCCTGTTCGGCACGGATGCGCTCCAGGTCCGCACCTAGTGCGCGCGCTTGCTGCCACAACGTCTCCACCTGGGTCAGGTCCAGTTTGGAGATCGCGCCCTCTTCGAACCGGCGGCGAAAGATGCGTAGTGATTCGGCGCGCGACGCGATGGTCTCGCGGGTCAGTTCCAGCCGTTCGTCCAGTTCGCGCAGCGTCAGATAACTGTCGGCCACTTGCGTGATGAGGCTTAGCGTGGCGGCCTGCGCTGCGGCGTCAGTAGCCAGGTAGTTCTGCAGCGCGGCGTCCTTCAGGCTGCGCACGCGGCCCCAGAAGTCCAACTCCCAACTGGCCAACCCCAAACCCACCTGATACTGGCTGCTGACTTGGGGCTGGCCCGTCAGGTTCAGGTCGCCCGGCACGCGGGCGCGGGTGCCGTCGGCCTGCACCCCAACGGTGGGAAACTGATCGGCGCGCTGGATGCCGTACAGGGCGCGCGCTTCTTGCACACGCGCCAACGCCGTGCGCAGATCTCGGTTGTTGACCAGCGCGGTATCGATCAATGCCTGTAGCGCGGGATCGGAGAAGTACGTCCGCCAAGGGATGCACGACGTGGACAGTTCGGCGGGGCGGGCCGCCGGCGCATCGTAGGCGGCCGGCACGGGCAGGGCAGGGCGGCTGTAGGGCGGCGCCATGGACACGCATCCGGCCGCCATCAGCAGGGCCAGCATGGCGGGCGCGATGCGCAGGGCGGTTTTGACTGGAAGCGGACAACGGGTCATGCATGGGTCTCCAGCGCAGGGTGGGCCGGGCGCGTCTTTTGGCGGACAGGCTTGTGGCCCGACGCCTGGACGGACCCGCTACCCGGGTCATGCAACCATTGTGCCGAGGACGCGGCGCACATTCCTTGATGCGCATCAAGTTAGCGACTGACCAGTCGGTTTTTAATGGCGGAAATTGTTCGAGGGATCCGCCATGCGCGTGCAACGCCGCCGTTTACCTCCTGCCGTGCGCGTCGGGCAGATTCTGGACGCGGCATTGCAGGCTTTCTCGCAAGCCGGCTATGCCGGTACCAGGATGGACGACATCGCGCTGCAGGCCGGCTTGTCCAAAGGTGGCCTCTACGCCCACTTCTCCAGCAAGGAAGCAGTGTTCGAAGCCTTGCTGGCGCGCCATCTGGACCCGGCCCCGCTGGATGTGGATGCCGTGGTCGACGGCGCCTCGTCGCCGCGCCATCTGGCCGAACGCATCGTGAACCATCTGTATGCGAGCCTCGCCGACCCGGCCACGGTCAGCACGATGCGGCTGCTGCTGGCCGAAAGCGGCCGCGTGCCGCATCTGGCCGCTCGCTGGCGCCGAGAGACTACCGGCGCGCGCCAGGCGGACATCGGCAGGGTGCTGCAGCGCGCCCGGGCGCGCGGGCTGTGCGGCGATTGCCTGGCGCTCGAGCACCCTTGGCTGCTGTTGGCGCCCGTCATCCACACGATCGTGATGTCGGCGCTGATGGGGCCGCAAGAACGCGTGAACCTGGCGGCGCGGCGCCGGGGGCACGTGGCGCTGATCCGCCGGCTGCTCGAGCCGGAAGTCGCGGCCTGACGCGCAGCCGGTCTTAGGGCAGAATTGCGCCCGGCGCGGGCGTGGTGGCGCACCCCGCCGCAAGTTTCTTGACGCTGAGTCCCGCTTGGTGTCCTATCCATGCACGGAGTCATTGCACATTGACGGAATATCCAGCGAGGCGCTTTTGTCGACATCAGGGATGACGGTTCGTGTGCCATCTTGGCGCTATCTGCCAGTGGCGTTCGCCTTGGTCGTTCCCGTCCTGCTGTGCGTGGGCTGGACCTGGCTGCACGCCAAGAATGAGCAGCGCAGCGCGGCTGAAGCCGCGGCGAAGATCGTTCGCGTCCAGGTCGACAACATGCTCTCCCAGGCCTGGACCCTGCTGGACCGCGTGGCGGAACTCACGCCCAAGCCCTGCGCCGAGGTGCTGTCCACGTTGCAGCGCTGGAGTTCGCTGAATCCGTATTTCCGGTCACTGATCCTGGCGAACAACGAACATATCTACTGTTCGTCTGTCGTAGGAGACGTGGACTTCACCCTTGGCAATTTCCGGCATTGGTTCGAGGGCATCCCGCCCGAGCGCTGGCTGTTTTCGGTGGCGGGCACGCCGCTGGCGCCAGGCCGCCCCGCGATCCTGCTGGGCAAACCAGGAGCGCCGGGATATAGCGGCGCGGTGGCGGTGGACGGCCGTTACGTGCTGGACTTGTTGAACGCTGTGGCGACGCTGGGCGATTACCGGTTCGAGCTCACGGTGGGTAAAGGGGCGCCTATTCGCAGCGACTCCTGGAATGCGCGTCAGGGCCCTGCTGAACTCGTATACGAGGAGGTCACACGCGACAATGGCGGTGTGGCGCTGTCCATCAAGGTCATGGCGCCATCCGAAAGCGTGGTGAGCGCCTGGCAACAACTGATGCTGAGCTATTTGCCGGTGGCCATGCTGATCGGCGCCGGGCTGGCGTTTGCAGCCTACCTCCTGCAGGCGAACCGGCTGTCGTTCAAAGAGCAATTGCGCCGCGCCATGCAGGCCGATGAGTTCCAGGTGTACTACCAGCCGGTGTATGGCCAGTTGACGGGGCAATGCGAAGGCGTCGAGGCGCTGATGCGTTGGAACCGGCCAGGGGTGGGCTTCGTGCGGCCGGACATCTTCATCGCCGCGGCCGAGGCCGAAGACATGATCATTCCGCTGACGCAACACCTGCTGCGGTTGATCGAACGCGACCTGCAAACGTGGCAGACGCCGCCGGACTTTCACATCGGCGTGAACATCGCGCCCGAACACTTGTCCAGCCCCGGGCTGGTGCCCGAAATTCAGGCTTTCCGGGCGAACGTCGCAGCGCGCCGTCCGTTGATCGTGCTGGAAATCACCGAACGCAGCCTGATATCGGATAACGGGCAGGCCCGCCGCAATATCGATGCGCTGCGTGCAGAGGGCGTGCGCGTGGCCATCGACGATTTCGGCACCGGCCACTGCTCGCTGTCGTACCTGCAGAAGTTTCCCGTGGATTACCTGAAGATCGACAAAGGCTTCGTGCATGCCATCCAGCCCACGGGCGAAGAGGCGCCGGTGCTGGACGTGATCATCACGCTGTCGCATCGGTTGAACCTGGCGGTCGTGGCCGAGGGCGTGGAGACGCAGGTGCAGTTCGACTACCTGACCTCGCGCGGGGTGGCGTTCATCCAGGGCTACCTGTTCGCGCGCCCCATGCCTTCAGCGGAATTCGTGCGCTGGTACGCCGGGCATTCGCCGCCCGGCACTCAACCCGCCTGAAACGTTCAGGCAGGCTTGGCCGGGGTCGCGGCCTTGGCGAAGAACAGGTCGGTGATGGCCTGGCTGTCCATGGGCTCGCCGTTGATGGCGCGCGTCAGCAGTTCGGCGCCCAGCAGTTGCACCGAAAACACCATGTCGGGCTGCACGCGGCGGATTTTTTCCAGATGCTTGCTGGTGTTGACCAGCGCCACCGTCTTGGCGCCGCTGTCGCCGGTGGCTTCTTTGGCCGCCAGCACGATGAACGCGTTCTCGGCGTCGTCGGCGCGCAGCGCCAGCACATAGCGCGCGCGGGCCACGCCCGCGGTGTGCAGGACTTCCACACTTGAAGGGTCGCCTTCGATCAGATCTGCGGCGGCGGGATATTCCTGCGCCGAACCGGTGGGCACGATGACCGTGACTTCTTCGCCGCGGCGCCGCAGGCCCTCGTAGACGCTCAGCGCCAGCGGGGTCGCGCCTGCAATGATGATGTGGTTTTTACGCATGGCCGTGGAGAACCTGCCTTTGACCAGCCGCTTCAGATTCCCGCCGATCACCGGGCCGGCGATCGCGCTGATGGAAGTGGCGAATACGGTGATGCCAAGAATGATAATCGACGCGGTGAACAGCCTGGCAGTGAGGGTGTGCGGCGTGATGTCGCCATAGCCCACCGTGGACATGGACACGATCGAGAAATAGAACGCGGTGCCCGCGTCGGTGACGGGCGGATTGAATTCGTTGCCCAGGTACAGCGTGCCGAACACCGCGTAGATCAGCAGCGACAGGACACTGACCAGCGCGAACAGCGAACCCGCGGTGACGCTGGCACGGTCAAAGCGCCGCCAGTACGCAATCAACGCAATGACCAGCACCAGCGTGTAGATGCCCAGCCCCGCGCGGCCGCCGTCACCCAGGATGCCGAAGGTGCCGATGCCGATCAACAGCACCAGCGAGAACGCCCACGCGATGCGGGCCTTCAGGATCAGGCCCAGCGCAATCACCTGCAAGCCCACGCCAAGCACCAGGCGCGGAATTTCCAGCAGGCCCACCACGCGCATCACTTCATGCCAGTTGTCCAGTGCCAGCCAGAACGAATACTCGCGGGCGCGCACCTCGCGCAGCACCGGGTGCATGAAGGCGTATCCGTCCAGCGCCACCAGGATGGCCAGGCACCAGTTGGGCGGAAAGAACGCCAGCACTTTTCTGAAACGCTGCCGCAGGGATGGGAGGGTGATGGGCATGGGAAGGCGTATCCTTTTCCGCCATTTTAGGATGGCGGCCACAACGCTTTGCTATATCTAATAGGTATAGAAGGCTATCAACAAAGAATTACTGGATTCACGCACGAAGTCCTAAACTTCCTCCATCACGCGGCTATCCAAGAGGAAAACCGCTGATTCGGGCGATAAGCCCGCCAGCAGTCAGGGCGGGCCCAGACCCCGGGCGTTGATCACGTTGCAGCTTGCGTGGGGACTAGAGACCCCGCTCAGGTTCACGGTCGGACCGTGCGTGAGTAGTATGAGGCACGAATGTTGGAATCGCGTGATCCAGGTAGAAGGCATCAGTGCCGGCTGATGACTCCGGGTTCACGTGTTGTTTTAGCGCGGCGTCTTACCTCTCGGGGGCAGCGCCGCGTTTTTTTCGCCTGTCGCATTGCACGACTGGCCGGGCCGCCGGGCCTTGCTGTCCGGCTCGCCTTATGGGGTCGCCTTACGTTGACGCGCTTGCGTCCGCCGTCTCCCGGCGCCAGTCTTCCAGCCCGTCTCCGCGGCTGTCATCCCCAACATCCCGATAGTCCAGATCCAGCGTGATGTCCGCAGCGAACATGTAGCCCCAGCCATGCACCGCCCGGATCGGCAGCGTCATCTGATTGGCGGCCGCCTTGCGCCGCAGGCGGCTGATCATCACGTCCACGAAGCGGCGGCGCGTGATGCCGCTGTCGGCATCTTCCGCGCCATCGGCGTAGAAGGCGTCGCGGCTGACTTTGCGGTCGGGCGCCGTCACCAGGCGCGACAGGAAGTCGCGTTCTCCCGTCGTCAGGCCCAGTATGCGGCCCGCCGGGTTGATCAGGGTCCAGCCTTTGTTCGCCAGGCGCCAGGTTTCCTGGACGGGTTCGTCCGCGTGCGTGTCGGGCGCGGCGTCCATGCCGTCCAGCCCCACCGCGCGCCGCACCAGCGCCTGCAGCACCGCGGCAAGTTCCAGCCCGCTGACTTCAGGCGGCAAGCAGGCATCTGCCCCGCAGAGCAGCGTGCGGATGCGGCTTTCGGTATCCGCGAAAGTGGCGATCGCCACGATGCCCAGGCCCCGGTCCACCGCGCGCAGGCGGACGGCGGCGTTGTGGATATCGGGCAGCGGCGCCTCCAGCACGATCAGCGGGCTGGGCCGGCGGGAATAGCGGTCATAGACATCCGCCAGGTCGTAGCAGCGGCGGATGCTGAAACCCAGGTGGGACAGGGCGTCCACAAGCCTGGCGTGCCTGGCATCGTCCTGCCCGAGGAAAATGACATCCAGCGTGTTGTTCATTGATGCTTCCAATGAGGTGGCGCGGCATGGAGGCGGCGCTTGAAGAGGAGGCGCGTTGGCGTCAGCAGTCCCGGCATACCCCCTCTCCCTAAGCTGCGCGCCATGACGGGACCGTCTGGCGGTGTTGTTTGAATGTGGGCGAGAGGTCTGGACAACTGCCCAGGTTCTATGTGCTTGCGGCCAGCTGTGGCCGGGTCCGGGATCCCGTCCGGCGCGTGGCCGACGCGCTGTCGCCGCTGGCCGCCGGTGACCCGATCCTGCATGGAAGTCACGCCCGTGTTTCATTTAAACACGGGCGTGTTTTTTTGTGAAGATACGTTTCTGTAGTTTCTGTTGGTAACTTTGCGAGCAGACGAAACCCCCAGGAAGGGGTTGAAACACTGTTTGTTTTCGCGTTTGCGACAGCAAATTATTAAGTATTACCGATACATTATTTTCTATTTTTTATCCAAAAATACCCATAAACTTGTGCGGGTTTTTGGCGCGGTAAGCGTCCCAGCGCGCGCAGGGTCGCCCTGCACAGACTCCCCTGCACTTGCGGTAAGTCAATGGCGGATATGGGGTTTTTTATTTTTCGCCGGCAAGGGATGAAGCGGGGCGAGCTGTGGGAAGCGGCAGGCAAGCAGGCGATTGTTGCGATTTACGGATTAACCCTGGAATTGGGGTGCAATCCGTTTATTTGGCATCAGTATTGAGATGTTTTAATCAAATAAATAAATTCATATTAATGTCTCAGGTTGATCGATTGGACACGTTTAGCCATCGTCTGCGCAACGCAAGAATGCTTCAGGGATGGACTCAAAAGGACTTGGCAGTCGCAAGCAACCTGTCGCAAAGCGCCATCGGCAACTACGAAAGCGGGCAACGCCTGCAACCCTCCAGCGATGCCCTCATCAAGTTGACCCGCGCCTTGCGGGTCAGCCCGATGTGGCTCAGCACCGGAGAGGGGCCGATGCTGAATTCCGGTTATGCCGATCCGCCCGTCAGTGTGGGAGAGATCGCTCAGCCGCCTGCCTGGCCGTTCGAATCGGTCTCGTACGCGACCTACTCGCGGCTGAGCTCCCAGGAAAAGCGGCAGATCGAGCTTGTGCTGGCCGCCTACATCAAGGCGCGCGGCGAATAGATCCCAACGCTTGACCCGGTTGCGCGGGCCGCCGCACATCCGGCGCCTGCGCTTGCCCACGGCCCCGCGGTTCGCTGCGCAACCGGCTGCGCAGGCGTTCCACGGGATCAGCGATCAAACCGTTCAGCAGTGCCGAGAACCCGATACAGCCCGTGACCACCAGCGCCGCAAAGAGCATGGGTTGATGTACTTCGACCTCGTTCAACAGCCAGCTAAAGAACATGATCACCAGCGAATGGCAGATGTAGATGGGATAGCTCAATTCGCCGATCGCCTTGTCCAGCCGGTGCCGCGACTGGAACAGGAACGCCAGGGGCAGCAGGGCCGCGAACAGCAGGACTGCCAGCGCGTCGCGCACGTTGTGGTTCAGGCCGATCGAAAAATGAAGCAGGCAATAGACGCACAACACAGCGGTGCCCAGTTCCGGCAGGCGGTGGATGCGCCGTGTCCAGGCCTTGCAGCGCGGCAGCAGCACCTGGTGCGACAACGATCCAACCAGGAACAGCGCCAGCTCCGTGGGGAAGAAGCGGTACGTCCACGGATCGGTCATGCCGATGCCGGTGGCGACCAGCACCGCGCGCAGCGCCAGCGAGGCCGCACGCAGCGCTATCAGCCGGCGCGGGGAGTGCAGCACGAAGGGCGCCACCAGATAGAAGCTCATCTCCACGCCCAGCGTCCACGCCTGCGGCACCAGCAGTCCCTGATACAAGGGCACCTCGCTATGCGCGAAGCTGCCCGTGAAGACCAGGGCGGAGTGCTCGATGCCGAAGAACATCAGCCAGTCCTGGCCCAGGATGAACAGGTTGGCCAGCACCAGGAACAGTTCCGCGGAAAAGGGCAGGGCGTCGTAGATGCGGAAGAACGCACCGCCGCTCATTACATGCGCCATCAACGTTAGCGCCGCCACCGCCAGATAGATGGGGAACAGCCGCAGGAAACGGTTGGCGTAGAACTTGCCGGTTGCGCCCTGGTAGTTGTCCGTTGCGGTCAGCACATAGGAAATCAGGAAGCCGGAAATCACATAAAACAGCTGCACCGCCAGCCGGCCGCCGACCAGATGGTCGGCATAGCCGCCGCCCAGGTGGTCCAGCACCACTGACAGCGCCAGTAAGGTTCTTAAAAAGCCCATCGCCGTGTCTCCCGGTCGTCTTATTGTTTGGCCCCTCGGGCCGGACACCTGCGTCTGCGGTACCGCTGTGACCGGTGGCGTCTACCCGTGCTGCACGGGTGGGCCGGCAAGATGGTCTGCAATGATTCTGCGCGTCGCCCGGGGGCACCGCCATGCGGCATTCGATGCAGCTCTCTGCCTCATCGGCGTGAGTGCGGGGGCGGGGCTTGCTGCTTTTGGATACGGCTGTAGGGGGGAGAGTAAGGGCGTTGCGCCCCAGTGCCGGTTACAGTCGAGGGTGTGAATTTCTTAGGAGTCCCATCCATGCTTACTCATTTGTCATCGCGTTGCCGGTTGCTTTGCCTGAGCCTTCTGACCGTGGCATTGGCGGGTTGCGCGGGGTCCACGGGGGGCGCGCGCGCCGAGGGTGCAGCGGCAGCCAACGCCGCCAGCAGCGCGGATTCCCTGGCGCAGACCAGCTGGGAACTGGTGCGATGGACGCAAGCCGGCGGTGCGCTGCGCGACATCCCGCACGGCGACAACGGCGAACCCGTGCGCCTGACGTTCCTGGCGCAAGGCAAGCAGTACCAGGTGAACGGTTTTTCGGGCTGCAATCGCTACATGGGCTCCTACAAGCTGGAAAGCGGCAAGCTCTTCATCAACGCGCCCGCCTCGACCCGCATGGCCTGCGCCGCGCCCGAGCGCGCCAAGCTGGAAGCCGATTACCTGCGGGGCCTGACCATCATCGACACGTTCACGCTGGATAGCGGCGGTGCGCCGCGGCACCTGACGTTCAACCTGCGCGGTGGCGACGTCCTGGAGTTCGAGCGCCGCCAGGATCCCCCAACGCCGTAACGCGCGGCGCAGCGGATATCCGTTTCAGGATGTTTTCGCGCTGAAAACAGGGTCGGGGCACGCCTACAATGGCGCTGCCCGACCCTGGCGCGTCGCACGGGGCCAGGGAAATCCTTGCATTCCGGGAGACCCCCATGTCCGTTACCGCTTCCTTGCGCTGGCTTGCCCCGTGCGTCCTATCCGTCGGCCTGGCCGCTTGCGCATCGCCTCCCCAGCGGGCCGCAGACGGGCAGGATCCTCGCTACCAGCCGGCCTCGGCGTCGGACATCCTGGCGCAGACCAGTTGGGACCTCGCACGCTGGACCCAGCCGGGCGGCGGTTTACGCACCATTCCGCATCCGTCCACGAATTCCCGTCCGCTAACCGTCACCTTCATCCATGACCGCGGTGCGCCGCGCATGTCCGGCTTTGCGGGTTGCAACCAGTTCAACGCGCCCTATACCGTCGCTAACGGGCAACTGATCGTGCAGGCGAATCCGGTGGCGACGATGATGGCCTGCGCCCCGCAGAACATGTCGCTGGAGCAGGACTTTCTGGCGGGCCTGACCCGCATCACCGCGACGTCGCTGGACAACACCAACAATCCACAGCGCATGACGTGGGTACTGAGCACCGGGGATACCCTGGACTTCGGCCGCCGTGTCGACCCGGTGGCGGGTGGCCAGGCGGGGCCGACCAAGCTGGTCTATGTGAATTCCGAACGCGTGCCCTGCAACGCCGGCGCGGGGCGCACCCAGTGCTATCAGGTGCGCGACAGCGATTCCCAGCCCTGGCAGTTCTGGTATGGCGACATCACCGGCTTCAACTTCCAGCCGGGCATCCGCTACCGCCTGCGCGTGGTCGAAGTCCCCGACCCGAATCCGCCGGCAGGCGGCTCGTCCATGCGCTGGGTGCTGGACGCCGTGATCGAGCAGGAAATCGTCACTCGTTGAGCAGGATCAAGGCGGGGGGGGGGGGCGGGGCAACCCGCCCAGCGATTACTATTATGGGCTTCGCCGTCCGTTTTCCTTCGCTTTGCCATGACTTCCGTCGTCAATATCGCTGCCTACAAATTCGTTTCGCTGGATGCCCTGCCGGACCTGCGCGCCCATCTGCTGGCCCGGGCCGGCGACGCGGCGCTCAAGGGCACCATCCTGCTGGCCGAAGAGGGCATCAACCTGTTCCTCGCCGGGTCCGCCGAGGGCATCGACGCCTTCCTGCAGACTTTGCGCGCGGACGCGCGCTTTGCCGACCTGGAAGTCAAGTTCAGCCACAGTGAAGGCGTGCCATTCCGCAAGCTGCTGGTGAAGATCAAGCGCGAGATCATCCGCATGGATCACCCCACCATCCGCCCCGAGGCCGGGCGCGCGCCCGGCGTGGATGCGCAGACGCTGGCGCGCTGGCTCGCGCAGGGCGCGGACGACGCCGGACGGCCCGTGGTGATGCTGGATACCCGCAACGCGTTCGAGGTGGACGAAGGCACGTTCAAGAACGCCATCGACTGGCGCATCGACCGCTTCACGCAATTCCCCGCCGCCGTGCAGGCGCACCGCGCCGAACTCGAAGGCAAGACCGTGGTCAGCTTCTGCACGGGCGGCATCCGCTGCGAGAAGGCCGCCATCTACATGAACGAGGCCGGCATCCAGAACGTGTATCAACTGGACGGCGGCATCCTCAAGTACTTCGAGGAAACCGGCGGCCCGGGCTACGAGGGCAAGTGCTTCGTTTTCGACGAACGGCACTCGCTGGACCCGGAGCTCGCGCCTAGCAAGGCGTAAATCCCGTCATGTAATAAAAAGAGCCCGCCAATGTTGGCGGGCTCTTTGCATTCCGAGTGCAGGCAGCGCGATCAGCGCACGCGCATGCCGGGTTTCGCGCCGGGGAACGGTTCCAGCACGTAGATGCCGGCGTCCACGGCTTCGTCCGCGTGGCTGGCGGCCAGCACCATGCCTTCGGAGACGCCGAACTTCATCTTGCGCGGGGCCAGGTTGGCAACCATGACGGTCAGCTTGCCGATCAGGTCTTCGGGCTTGTAGGCCGACTTGATGCCCGAGAACACGTTGCGGTGGCGGCCTTCGCCCACGTCAAGCGTCAGGCGCAGCAGCTTGGTCGAACCTTCGACGTGTTCGCAATTGACGATCTGCGCGATACGCAGGTCGACGCGGGCGAAGTCGTCGATCGAGATCGTTTCGGCCAGCGGCTCGCCACCGGGCACCACGACCGGCGCGGCGGGCGGTTCGAACAGGTCTTCCAGCATTTGCGGTTCGACACGCTGCATCAGGTGCTTGAACGGCGCGACGCGCTGCGGCAGGACAGCGGCATCGGCCCACGTGAACGGCGCCTGGGCGCCGAAGAGTTCCAACGCCACGCGCTCGGCCAGCGACGGCAGCACGGGGGCCAGCATCACGGACAGGGCCTTGAAGCCTGCCAGCGAACGCGAGCAGATGTCCTGCAGCGCGGCCTTTTGCGCGTCGTCCGCCGTGCCGATGCCCTTGGCCAGCACCCACGGCTGGGCCGTGTCGAACGCCTGGTTGATGCCGTCGGCGTAGGCCATGATTTCGCGGATGGCGCGGTTGTATTCGCGGGCTTCGAACGCGGCGCGGATGGATTCGGCCTGTTGGGCGTATTCCGCCGACAGTGCGGCGGTGTCGCCCGAATAGCCCAGGGCGCCGTCGAAGTGCTTCGTGATGAAGCTGGCGGCGCGGCTGGCGATGTTGACGTACTTGCCGACCAGGTCGCTATTGACGCGGGCGATGAAGTCTTCGGGGTTGAAGTCCATGTCTTCGACGCGGGCGTTCAGCTTGGCGGCAATGTAGTAGCGCATCCACTCGGCGTTCATGCCGATTTCCAGATAGCGCAGCGGCGAGATGCCGGTGCCGCGGCTCTTGGACATCTTTTCACCGCTGACGGTGATGAAACCGTGAACATTCACCGCGTCCGGCGTCTTGCGGCCGGCGAACTTCAGCATCGCGGGCCAGAACAGCGCGTGGAAATACACGATGTCCTTGCCGATGAAGTGAACTTGTTCGGTGGTGCCATTGGGATCGAGCAGGGCGTCGAAATCCAGGCCCTTGACTTCGCAGTACGACTTCAAGGACGCCAGATAGCCGACCGGCGCGTCCAGCCACACGTAGAAGTACTTGCCCGGCGCATCGGGGATCTCGATGCCGAAGTAGGGCGCATCGCGCGAAATGTCCCAGTCGCCCAGCTTGGCTTCGCCGTCTTCGGCGCCCAGCCATTCGCGGGTCTTGGCCAGCATTTCCGGCTGCAGGTGCTTGCCGCCATTGGCGTTCGAACCCGTGGTCCATTGCTGCAGAAATTCCACGCAGCGCGGGTCGGACAGCTTGAAGAAGAAGTGGTCCGACGACTTCAGCACGGGCGTGGCGCCGGTCAGCGCCGAGTACGGGTTGATCAGCTCGGTGGGCGCATACACCGCGCCACAGACCTCGCAGGAATCGCCGTACTGGTCCTTGGCGTGGCACTTGGGGCACTCGCCCTTGATGTAGCGGTCGGCCAGGAACATGCCCTTGACGGGGTCGTAGAACTGCTCGATCGAGCGCGTTTCGATCAGGTCCTGGGCTTTCAGCGCGCGATAGATGTCGTGCGACAGCGCGACGTTCTCGGCGGAATCCGTGGAATGCCAGTGGTCGAAACGGATGTGGAAGCCGTTCAGGTATTGCGGGCGCTCAGCGGCGTAGCGGGCGACCAGCGCCTGCGGCGTGATGCCTTCCTTTTCAGCCTTCAACATGATGGGCGCGCCGTGCGCGTCATCCGCCCCTACGAAGTGCACCGTGTGGCCCGCCATTCGCATCGAACGAACCCAGATATCGGCCTGGATGTACTCCATGATGTGGCCGATGTGGAAAGATCCGTTGGCGTAGGGCAGCGCAGTGGTGACAAATAGGGTGCGAGACATGGTTGTCAGTAGAGGTTGAGGGGAAAAAGGGGATTGGCCGGCCATTTTAGGGCAACGGCGCAGACTTGGCCGCCGCAGGGGCGCCGGTGCCCGGGAATGACGCAACCCGCCTATCGCAATGCAGCGAACGAGGCGGGTTGAGGGAGGCGGCCAAACGCCGAATGCGGGCGACCCACGCGAAGGCGCCGGGGTGGCCTGCCAAAAGCATCGGCCGGCGTGCGCCGCAGGGCGGCGCAAGCGCTTACGGGAAAGCCGCCGTTAGCGGATTTCGCGGGCTTCGACGTCGATCACATCGCCGCGCGGTTGCGTGGCGAAGGGGGCGGTGGCGGACTGGAACGGACCCGGGCGGGCGCCTTGGCGCTGGCTCCAATAGGCGCGAACGCCGAAAGGTTTGCCGCGCACCTTGGCGACCACGTACAGGATCGCCACGGCGATCGCCGTGGACAGCATGAAGACCAGCGCCATCGCCATGCCGATCAAGGCCAGGGCGGCGAATAGGACGGCACGGAAGAAGCGGATAAGTGTGTTGGTCATGAAGGTCGGATGCAAAACGCAGCGAAAGGTTCCCGTGTATCCGCTATCCTTTAGGGGATGGCGGCCCGCAGAAGCCGCGCTGCCTACGGAACCATAGTGACATGAGTATAACGATAGAACACATCCGCGCCGCTTTGCGCGCCGCGCACGACCCGAACACCGGATTGGACCTGGGCGTTTCTGTAAAAGATCGTGACATTCAATTAACGGGGCCGCGTGTCGCCCTGACGTTGGAACTGGGTTATCCGGCCGACGGCGTCCGCGACCAGATCCGCGATATTGCCGTGGCGGCCCTGGCGGCAGCCGGCGCGCCGGACGCGCAAGTCACCGTTACTTGGAAGGTTGCTTCCCACGCGGTGCAGAAGGGCCTGAAGCCCCTGCCGAACGTGCGCAACATTATTGCAGTGGCCTCGGGCAAGGGCGGCGTGGGCAAAAGCACCACCGCCGTGAACCTGGCGCTGGCCCTGTCCGCCGAAGGCGCCAAGGTCGGCCTGCTGGACGCCGATATCTACGGCCCCAGCGTGCCCACGATGCTGGGCATTTCCGGCCGTCCCGAGAGCCTGGACAACAAAAGCATGGAACCGCTGACGGGCCACGGCCTGCAAGCCAATTCCATCGGATTCCTGATCGACGCCGATTCGCCCGCCATCTGGCGCGGCCCCATGGTGACGCAGGCGCTGGAGCAATTGCTGCGCCAGACCAACTGGCGCGACCTGGACTACCTGATCGTCGACATGCCTCCGGGCACGGGCGACGTGGCGCTGACCCTGGCGCAGAAAGTGCCGGTGGTGGGTGCTGTCATCGTCACCACGCCGCAAGACGTGGCGCTGCTGGACGCGCGCAAGGGTTTGCGCATGTTTCAGAAGGTGGAAGTGCCGATCCTGGGCGTCGTCGAGAACATGGCCATCCATATCTGCTCGCAATGCGGGCACGCCGAACACATCTTCGGCGAAGGCGGCGGCCAGCGCATGGCCGAGCAATACCAGACGCCCTGGCTGGGCAGCCTGCCGCTCACGCTGGCGATTCGGGAACAGACGGATGCCGGCACGCCGACCGTGGTGTCGGACGCCGGCAGCGAAGCCGCTTCGCTGTATCGGGGCATTGCACGGAAGCTGGCAGCGGGCGTGGCGGCGTTACCGCGCGACATGGCCGGAAAATTTCCGTCCATCGTCGTGCAGCAGCCGACCTGACGCATGCGGTGGGCAGCCCGAGCCTTCTTGGCTGGACTTTGCGTAGTATCGGGCGAGGCGCTGGCCAAACGCCCGGAGATCATCGTGGACCCCGGCGGCGTGCCGCCGGCCGCGCTGCAGGCGATCACCGAGGCGGTGGACGCGATTGCGCGGCTGGCCGAGGACCAGGACGGCGGTGAAATCAACCGCTTGCGCCGGCGCGCACGCGACGCGACGCTGGCCGCCCTGGCCACCCAGGGCTATTTCTCGCCCACGGTGACGCTTGAAGCTGGCACCGATATCGGCGGGGAAACCTGGGATATCGGCATCGTGTCCGGCAAGCGCACGACCGTGTCGGAAGTGGACCTGAAATTCACGGGCCGCATCACCCGCCCCGAATATGCGCAGCGGGTGCAGAAGCTGCGCGACGACTGGCAGTTGAAAGCGGGGCAGCCGTTCATCAACAGCGACTGGAACAAGGCCAAATCGAGCCTGCTGGACCAGGTCTCCACGCGCGACTTCATGTTGGCGCGCATGACGGCGTCGCAGGCCGATATCGAGGCGGATACGGCGACGGCCGTGCTGCGCGTCACCATCGACAGCGGACCCCAGGTCCGCATGGGCGAACTGAATACCGAAGGCCTGAAACGGGTGCCGGACAAACTGGTGCAGCGCTACGTGCGCTATTCGGTGGGCTCGGCCTACGACCAGAACCGGCTGGATACCTGGCAGCAGGACTTGCAGTCCACCGCGTTCTTCCGGGGCGCCTTCGTCTCGCTGGAGCAGCCGGGCGCCACGCAACAGCAGCAACAGGCTCAAGAGGCGAAATCGGACCGCGCCCGCGCGCCGGGGTCGACCGACCTGGCCGCGGCCACGCCGGCGGGTGACCCGTCCGTCTCTGGCGCGGTCCCGCCGCCGCCGGCCGCCTATGACTCCGATGGCGAAGTGACGCTGCCCGTGCAGGTGAGGGTGGTCGAAGCGCCGCCCAAGCGTTTCACGGCCTCGCTGGGCGTGGACGATGAGGCCGGCCTGCGGGTGGAGTCGCTGTACCGGCAGAACGTGGTGTTCGGCCAGCCGCTCACCATGGAGACGGGCTTCAGCGTGGACCGGCTGCGCCAACGCGCCTATGCCGACTTCCTGCTCCCGCCCACCGAGCGCGGCTACAAGGATTCCTTCGGCATCCTGGCGGACCATTCCGATATCCAGGGCCTGGATGTGACGCGCTACGCGTTGGGCGCGACGCGCCTGCAGGAACGCAAGGGCGCGGGCGACAGCCGCGTGGAATACGAAACCCGCTGGGGCCTGCTGCTGGCGCAGGATCACGTGAAGATCGACGGCGGCGACGAATACACCTTGCCGACGTTGACCGCGACGGCCGAGTGGCTGCGCCGCGATGTGGACAACAAGTACGACCCGCGCGAAGGCAACCTGATCGCCGTGGGCGGCGGCGTCGGCGTCACGCTGGATACGGGCGAGCCCTACACGCGCGCCCGGCTTCGCGCCCAGAAATGGTGGCCGATCGGCAAGCTGGACGTGCTGACGGTGCGCGGCGAAGTCGGCCGCGTCTGGTCCAGCAGCAAGGTGCAGGTGCCGGACGATTTCGGCTTCCGCACGGGCGGCGCGCGGTCGATCCGCGGCTACAAGTACCAGAGCATCGGTTTGCAGCGCGACAACGCCGTCGTGGGCGCGCCCACCCTGGTGGTCGGCAGCATCGAATACGACCACTATTTCAATGAGCGTTGGGGCATGGGCGTGTTCGTGGACGCGGGTGACGCGGCCGAATCGTTCGGCGACATGTCGATGGCGGTGGGCTATGGCGTGGGCGCCCGGGTGCGCACGCCGGCGGGCCCGCTGTTCCTGGACCTGGCCTACGGTCAGCGCGAACGCGACTTGCGCCTGCACTTTTCGTTGGGGATCGCGTTTTGACGGTGTTGCGCAAAATCCTGCGCCAAATCCTGGTGTGGTGGTTGCCGGGCCTGGCGATGCTGGCCTTGCTGGCCAGCGGATTCCTGTTTTGGCTCGTGGGTTCGCAGAACGGCACGCGGCTGCTGCTGACCACGGCTGCCCAGCAATTGAACGGGCAGGCGCTGGACGTGAACGGTTCGCTCTTGCGCGGCGTGTCGGTGGGCAAGCTGGACCTGGACCTGGGCGGCACCCGGATCGACATCAGCGACCTGCACCTGGACGTGCATTGGCGCGCCCTGGGCGACCGCCTGCTGCATGTGCGCGACGTGTCGGCGGGATCGGTGCGCGTGGCCTTGACCTCGTCGCCCGACGCGGCGCCCAAGGAAGACGACGGCGCCCCGTTCACGCTGCCGTCACTGCCGGTGGACATCGCCGTGGATCGCGTGGCCCTGGGCGATTTCCAGCTGGATCAGGATGGCCAGCCGTTGCCTGTGACGCTGGGCGACCTGAGCGCCACCTTCGCGGCGGGCAAGCAGGGCGCGCAGTTGCGCATCGCCAGCCTGCGCGTGGGTCACGCGGTGGGGCAGGCGGACGTGTCGGGCCAGGCCGAATTGCAGGGCATGGCCGACCCCTGGCCGTTCGCCGCGCGGCTGGACGTGACCGCACGCGGCTCGGGTCCGGATTCCCCGCTGTGCCAGGCGGACAAGCTGAGCGGCGTGTTCGATACGCGTCCGGTCAAGGCCGGCGCCGCAGCCAAGCCCGACCCTAAGGCCAAGGTTGATCCCAAAGCCAAGCCGGCGCCTAAAGCCGCGGCCGACACCAAGCCCGCCGAACTGGCCGGCCCGCCGGCGCCCGCCTGCCAGGTGGTGTTGCGCGCGGACGCCGCGGGGTCGATGGACGGCATCCAGGCCAAGCTGGACGGCTCGGGTTCCGGGCTGTTGATGGACGTGGTGGCCGATCTGGCGCCGCGCACGGCGCTGGTGTTGCGCAGCGCCCGCGCGAATGCGCAATTGCCCGATAAATCAACGCTTTCCGCGCAATTCGATTTGCAGTCCGACACCGCGCAAGGCGCGGGCCGGGACCGTATCGTGGGCACCGTCAGCGCCCAGCGCCTGGATCTGGCGCCGTGGCTGGGCGAAACAATTCCGCCCGCTGTGCTGACCGTGCGCGGCGACGTGCAAGCTGATATCGAGAACTTGAGCCAGTTGCGGCATGCGGCCGTCGATCTGCGATTCGAAGACGGCACCCGCTGGAACAAGCAGCCCTTGACGGGGGCGCTGAAGGCGCAGGTGGACATTGCCGCGCCGGACGCCGCGACGCCGGGCACCGCAGCAACGCCCGCCGATCCGTCTTTGGATCCGCTGGCCGGGCTGCGCATCCACGGCCTGGACGTGGACCTGAAGCTGGGCCGCAACCGGGTCCAGGCCAAGGGTGAACTGGACGCCAAGGACGGTGCGCTGACGCTGGACGCCCAGGCGCCCCAATTGGATGCGTTCTGGCCGGGCATTCCGGGCGGCGCGGAATTGAAGGGCAAGTTCGCGGGCACCGTGGCGGCGCATCGCGGCGAGGTCACGGCCGGCTACACGCCTGCCAAGCCGCGTCCCGGCGTGTTGGGGCAAGCGCCCGCCAAGGCCAATATCGTATTCACCGGCGCCTGGGGCAAGGGCGCCGCGGGCCAGCCGGATGCCGCATTGCTGGGATGGCGCGGCGCGTTTTCCAAGCTGACGGCCGATACGGCCGGCTTTACCGTGACGGCGGACCGGCCGGTCACGTTGGCCTATCTGCCGTCCGCCGTGGCGCCGCAGTGGCAATGGCAGGTCGGACAGACCGCCTTGAGCCTGACGCTGCCCGGCAAGGAACGCCTGACCCTGGCGCATCAGGGCTCGCGCGGCGGCGGCAAGCGCTGGGAAACCGCTGGCCAGGGCGACAATCTGGTCATCACGGCCGCCATGGCCCGCCAGGTGATCGGCGCCGTCGACCCCGAGGCGGCTTCCAAGCTGGGCAAAGGGCCTAGCCGCGTGAATGCGATGATCCCCGAAGGCCAGCGCCGCATTGCCCTGGACCTGTTGTGGGACCTGAAATTCGACGGACGGCTGGGTGGCAAGGCTCGCATCGCGCGCCGCGATGGCGACCTGCTGATTCCGGGCGACCCGCCCATTCCGCTGGGCGTGAAGGCGCTGGTGCTGGACGTGACCGCTACCCCCACGTCCGCGAACGCCAGCCGCCTGGATGCCAAGATCAACCTCGCGACCGCCAAGATGGGCACCGTCAACGGCACCGGTTCGGCCGTGCTGGTCGTCGACGCCAAGGGCGGCATGGCGCTGGACGAGCGCCAGCCCCTGCGCGCCAAGCTGGACGCCGATATTGCCGATCTGGCCTGGATCGGCCTGTTCGTCGGCGATTCGATGGAAGTCGGCGGCGCGGTCAAGGCCAACCTGGAAGCCCAGGGCACCCTGGCCGGCAAGTGGTCCGCCACCGGCACGATCCGTGGCGAGAAGCTGCGCGTGGTGCGCATCGACGACGGGGTGCGCCTGATCGACGGCACCTTGTCGGCACGCCTGGACGGCGACCGGTTGGTGCTGGACAGCCTGCGTTTCCCGGCATCGCTGCGAGTCATGCCGGCGGAATGGCGCACCAAGGAATGGATCACGACCAACCCCGAGTCCAAGGGCGGTTATGCCGAGGCGCGCGGCCAGTGGAACATCATGGACGGCGGCGGCGACATCAAGCTGACCCTGTACCGGTTCCCGGCGCTGCAGCGCTCGGATCGCTACGCCATGGTGTCCGGCGTCATTGACCTGAAGGCGGCCATGCCCCGGATCGAGATCGTGGGCGACCTGAAGGCGGATGCAGGCTGGTTCAGCCTGGAGATCCTGCAAGGCGTGCCTTCCCTGGACGACGATGTGAAAGTGATCCGGGCCGGGCAGGACCCGACCGCGGTATCGACGCCGTTGCAGACCAGCATGAACCTGAAGTTCGACATGGGGCCGCGCTTCTACATTACCGGGATGGGCCTGGACGCGGGCTTGCTCGGTTCCATCCAGATCCTGCTGAACGATGGCCGGCTGTCCGGCGTGGGGCAGTTGCGCACGCGGGGCGGCGGCATCGAGGCCTACGGCCAGAAGCTGCGGCTAAGCCGCGGCACGCTGACCTTCCAGGGCCGGCTGGACAATCCCTTGCTGGACATCGAGGCGCTACGCACCGGCGAACAGGTCGAGGCGGGCGTGAAGGTCGTCGGCACGGCGCAACGTCCCCGGATCGACCTCGTGTCCTATCCCGACGTCAGCGACGTGGAAAAGCTTTCCTGGCTGCTGCTGGGCCGGGGCCCGGATGAAAGCGGCAGCGACGCGGCCTTGCTGGTGTCGGTCGGTACGGCGCTGCTGGGGGGCGGGCAGCCGTTCTACAAGCAATTCGGCCTGGACGACGTCAGCGTGCGCACCGGCAACATCGGCAGTTCCGGCAGCATCCTGCCGGACCGCACAGTGGCCGGCGATGTCAACCGGGACAGCGACAGCCAGCTGGCGACCCAGTTCCTGGTGGCCAGCAAGTCGTTCGCCAACGGCATCACGCTCAGCGTCGAGCAGGCGCTGGCGGGCAGCGACACGGTCGGCCGGGCCAGTTACCGCCTGGCGCGCGGCCTGTCCGTGGACTTGAAGGGCGGTTCGGTCAACGGCATCGCGCTGGTCTATCGGACCTTCTGGGGCAACTGAACGGCGGCTGGCGGGGCGGGATCAAGGCGTCCCGCCCCGCCCGCAGGCAGCTCGGGCGCGCTCGGGATAAAATGAGGCCCATTCCTTACCCTTAGCACCCATCCCACCATGAGCATCAAAAGCGACCGCTGGATCCGCCGCCAGGCCGAAGCCGGCATGATCGAACCCTTTGAAGCGGGTCAGGTCCGCACGGCCAATGGCGGGCGCATCGTCAGTTACGGCACCAGCAGCTACGGCTACGACGTGCGGTGCGCCGACGAATTCAAGATCTTCACCAACATCAATTCCACCATCGTCGATCCGAAGAACTTCGACGAAGGCTCTTTCGTGGACTTCAAGGGCGACGTCTGCATCATCCCGCCCAACTCGTTCGCCCTGGCCCGCACGGTCGAGTACTTCCGCATCCCGCGCAGCGTCCTGACGATCTGCCTGGGCAAGAGCACCTATGCGCGCTGCGGCATCATCGTCAACGTGACGCCGCTGGAACCCGAATGGGAAGGCCACGTCACGCTGGAATTCTCGAACACCACGCCGCTGCCGGCCAAGATCTACGCCGGCGAAGGCTGCGCGCAGATGCTGTTCCTGGAAAGCGACGAAGTGTGCGAGACCTCGTACGCCGACCGCGGCGGCAAGTATCAGGGCCAGCGCGGCGTCACGCTGCCGCGTACCTGATCCGTCAGTCGTCCTGCCCGGGCACGGGGCGCAGGTAGTCGATATCCCATTCGCTTTCCGCCGTCTGGACAAATCCATGACGGCGATAGAAGCGGTTGGAATCGCTGCCGCGCAACGCGCCCACGGCGACCGGCAGCCCGCGGCTGTCGGCCTCCTGCAGGATCTTGCGCATCACCTGGCTGCCCAGGCCTTGCCCCTGCGCGGCGGGCACCACATACAGGTGGTCCAGCCGCAAGCCCGCGCCTTCCGGACGCAGGGCGTAGAACCCCACCCATTGCCCGTTGTGCTGGATCGCCCACGTGTGTTCCGGCTGGAAGGTATTGCGCAGCCGGCTGCGCGCCCGTTCCGGGTCGAAGCGGCCCAAGCGTTCAAGGCTGTCGCGCATGGCGTCGATGCGCAGGGTGGCCAGCGCGTCGAAATCCGCTGCCGACACCGGCCGGTACTGGACGTTACCGTCTGACAGTTCGTCATAGCCGCGGCCCAGGAATTGCAGGATGCAAATGCCGTGACCGTAAGGGTCGCTCAGGTGCGCGATGCGGCCCCAGGCGTGCGAGGCAGCCGGATCTTCCAGATGGGCGCCGGCCGCAACGGCCTGATCGACGGCGCGGTCCACGTCTTCGACCACCACGTCCAGATGCACGGGCGTCCAGTGCCGTGCGTAGTCGCGAGTCTGGCGCGCCGCGCTGGCCGCGGGGGTTCCAGCCGCCTTCTCCAACAGATAGATGGGTGCATTGGCGCCCAGCATTTCCGCTGCTTTCGGTCCCAGTCGTCGATGCAGGCTCAATCCGAAGGCACGCCGATAGAAGTCGATGGCGTGTTCAAGATCGGGGACATCGATATTGACCAGGATGTGCATAGGGCTTTTCCTTTGAATGGGCCTGGAAACCATATCACGGGTCCGACGCGGCGTGCGGCCGGCAGCGTGCACGCCGCGCGCTAAAGAAAACCGCTGGCGTGGCCGTAAAAAGGATATATGTGTTTGCCGATTTGGCGACGTCATCTCTGCAAGCTGAGCAAGGCCCCGACCCGTGCGTTACCCCCATATCCCCTGGCTGCCCCTGTTGTTCTATCCTGCGCTGCCAGTGGCCGCCGCGGTCGGCCTGATGTTGTGGCGCGAGTGGCCGCCGGCGCTGACGCTGATCGTGCCCTTCGTGCCGTGGGTGATGGCGCTGATCGGCGCGGCGATCTGCCTGATGTACCAGCGCTCGCAAACCATGGCGTTGATGCTGTGTGTACTGGCCGCCACCGCCGTCTGGCCGACGCTGGCCCGCGAAGCGCCGTGGGCGCTGGGGCCGGTGCTGGCCTGGTGGTCGATGGCCTATACGATCAATGCGCTGTGGTCGGAGCGGTCAAGCATGCTGCTGGACATGGTGGCGCGCATCGGGTTGATGGCTGTGGGCGTGGCGGCGATCGCGCTGGTCGGCAAGGATGGCCTGGCCGATGTCTTCGGGACGTTGGCGGTGCAGGGCAAGCTGGCGCGCCTGGGCGTGCCGGTCGAGGCGCTGGTGGGGCTGCTCTTGACGGGCCTGACGCTGACTTTGCTGTTGCTGCGCTACGGGCGTCCACAGCAGGCGGGGCAATGGCTGGGCTTTGTCTGTATGGCGTGGGCCTTGCCGCGCGGCGCGCAGCATCCTATCGAACTGGCCCTCATGTCGGCGGCAGCGCTCACGGCGCTTTCGATTTCGTTGGCGCACGAAGGCTTCCATATGGCGTTTCGCGACGAGCTGACCGGTTTGCCGGGCCGCCGGGCGTTGAACGAACGCCTGCAGCGCATGGGCCGCGTCTACACGCTTGCGATGGCCGACGTGGACCACTTCAAGATATTCAACGATACGCACGGGCACGACGTGGGTGACCAGGTGCTGCGCATGGTGGCGTCGCAACTGCGGCGCGTGCCCGGCGGCGGCCAGGCCTACCGGTACGGCGGCGAAGAGTTCACGTTGGTGTTCCCGGGCAAGACGGCGGCGGAAAGCATGCCCCACCTGGAAACCGTCCGGCGGGCCATCGAGGCCTATCAGATGCGCCTGCGGGACAAGCCTGCCCGTCCCAAGGCGGACCAGGTCGGCCAGCGCAGACGGGGCGGTCGAGGCGGACGCGGTTCGCGTCCGTTGCGGGTGACGGTCAGCATCGGCGTGGCCGAGCGCAGCGACGCCTTGCGGGCGCCGGACGCGGTGATCAAGGCGGCGGATCAGGCGCTGTACAAGGCCAAGGACGGCGGTCGCAACCAGGTGTGCGCGTACGGCGTCCGGCGCAGGGCAAGCGCCTGAGCCGCCGGCCTACTTGCCGGTCAGCGCCAGCGCCATCAGGGTTTCGTCGTAGAGCGCGCCGTTCACGCACAGCGCCTCGCGTTCCCTGCCGTATTCAGCGAAGCCCAGGCTGGCGTAAAGCGTCGACGCGGCCGTGTTGTTGGCGGTCACGCTCAACTGCACCTGCCGGATGCCGCGCATGGTCTGGGCGTGCGCGATCGCCGCATGCATCAGCAGCCGTCCCAGGCCGCGCCCGCGCTGCGCGGGGGCGACGTACATGCTCCAGATATGCGCCTTGTGGCGCATCTTCAATTTGCGCTGGCGGCCCACGCCCACCATGCCGGCAAGGGCGTCGTCCGCGAACACGCCAAACATCGCGCCGTCATCCAGCGGCGTGATCCACCCCCGGATGTCTTCCAGTGTCAGCGTGTGTTCCTCTTCGTAACTTGATCCAAAAGATTCCGGGGTTTCCACCAGGGCGTCCAGTCGCAATTGACGCAGGGACGGGGCATCCGGGGCGGTCAGACGTCTGACAAGCGGTGAGGGCATGGCTGCGAAGTGTTGGGAATACGGAACGGTTGGGGGCGTTTGGGCAGTATAGGCGGGCAGCTTGCCTATAATGGGTTCATTGCCGCTTGCGGTTTTCACAAAGGAGCCAATGATGTTCGGTTTCCTCAAGATAAACCAGGACGCCAAGCGCGACGAAGTGCAGGAAGAGTTCGTCGCCCGTGTGGCGGATGCTGCGCAAGACTTTGTACAAGCCGCCAGTTCCACTGGCGCAGTGTTGGACTACTCCCTGTCCAGCGTCCATGCGCTCGATGACGCGCTGGAGGCCGCCCACGTCGGGATCTTGCCTCTTACCCCCATGCAGACCGTCGGCGCCGCCGCCTACCTCTACGAGATCGGGCGCCGGGCCCACGGCGGCCTCTACGAGGTCTGCGACGACGAAGACCCCGTCGTGCTGGTCTGCGGTGACCCTGGCTCCGAAGTCTGTTTTGGCGCCATTGCCAAGGTCGAACGGCGCATCCGCTACGGCGCCGCCGAGGCGATCCCCGCCTACTTCGAGCTCTTCACAGCCGCCTTGCAGAAGGGCGAAGCCCACACGATCCGCTAGGCCGGTGCCGTTGTCGCCGCACTGAAAGCGCCCGCTTTTGGCGCGATGACAACGGCCGTGCAGGCCTTCTGGGGATTTCCCTTAGGACTGTAAGAAAAACAGCCCTACAATTCCGCCATTCCCGCCTCCCCGGTGGGTGCTCGCGCCGTCTGTCATCAGGCGGATTTTTACTAGAAGTACACTCGCGCCGCGATAAGCGTCCGATCCCGCCTTGCCCCAGGAGCGCCTGCATGAAATTCCGCTTCCCCATCTTCATCATCGACGAGGACTACCGTTCCGAGAACGCGTCCGGTTTGGGTATCCGTGCCTTATCTGAAGCGATCGAGGCCGAGGGCGTCGAGGTGATCGGGGTGACCAGTTATGGCGACCTGAGTTCGTTTGCGCAACAGCAAAGCCGCGCCAGCGCCTTCATCCTGTCGATCGACGATGAAGAGTTCGACGTGGATTCGCCCGAGGACGTGGCCAGCGCGATCAAGAACCTGCGCATGTTCATCGGCGAACTGCGCTTCCGCAACGCCGACATTCCCATCTATCTGTATGGCGAGACGCGCACGTCGGAACACATTCCGAACGACATCCTGCGCGAACTGCACGGCTTCATCCACATGTTCGAGGACACCCCCGAATTCGTGGCGCGCCACATCATCCGCGAGGCCCGCAGCTACGTGGATTCGCTGCCGCCGCCGTTCTTCCGCGAGCTGGTGAAGTACGCGCAGGACGGTTCGTACTCCTGGCACTGTCCCGGCCACTCGGGCGGCGTGGCGTTCCTGAAGAGCCCGGTCGGACGCATGTTCCACCAGTTCTTCGGCGAGAACATGTTGCGCGCCGACGTCTGCAACGCCGTGGACGAACTGGGCCAGCTGCTGGACCACACCGGCCCCGTTGCCGAGTCCGAGCTGAACGCCGCGCGCATCTTCCATGCTGACCATTGCTTCTTCGTCACCAACGGCACCTCGACCTCGAACAAGGTCGTGTGGCATGCCAACGTGGCCGCGGGCGACGTGGTGGTGGTGGACCGCAACTGCCACAAGTCGATCCTGCACGCCATCACGATGACGGGCGCGATCCCGGTGTTCCTGCGCCCCACGCGCAACCACCTGGGCATCATCGGCCCGATCCCGCTGGAAGAGTTCCACCCGGACAATATCCGCAAGAAGATCGAAGCCAACCCCTTCGCGCGCGAAGCGGTGAACAAGAACCCGCGCATCCTGACCCTGACGCAAAGCACGTACGACGGCGTCATCTACAACGTGGAAATGATCAAGGAGCAGCTCGGCAGCTATGTCGATACGCTCCACTTCGACGAAGCCTGGCTGCCGCACGCCTCGTTCCACGAGTTCTACAAGGACATGCACGCCATCGGCCAGGATCGTCCGCGCAGCCATGACGCGATGGTCTTCGCTACGCACTCCACGCACAAGCTGCTGGCCGGCATCTCGCAGGCCTCGCAAATCATCGTGCAGGAGTCCGAAACCCGCAAGCTGGACCGCAACGTCTTCAACGAGGCGTACCTGATGCACACGTCGACGTCCCCGCAGTACGCGATCATCGCGTCGTGCGACGTGGCGGCCGCCATGATGGAGCCGCCGGGAGGCACCGCGCTGGTCGAGGAAAGCATCCGCGAAGCGCTGGATTTCCGCCGCGCCATGCGCAAGGTGGAGTCCGAGTTCGGCAAGAACGACTGGTGGTTCAAGGTCTGGGGCCCGAACCGCCTGGTGTCCGAAGGCATCGGCAACCGTGACGAATGGATCCTGGAAGCCAACGACCATTGGCACGGCTTCGGCGAAATGGCCGAAGGCTTCAACATGCTGGATCCGATCAAGGCCACGGTCATCACCCCGGGGCTGGACATGTCGGGCAGCTTCGGCGAAACGGGCATCCCTGCCGCCCTGGTCTCCAAGTACCTGACCGAGCACGGCGTGGTGGTCGAGAAGACGGGCCTGTATTCGTTCTTCATCTTGTTCACCATCGGCATCACCAAGGGCCGCTGGAACACGCTGCTGACCGCCTTGCAGCAGTTCAAGGACGACTACGACCGCAACCAGCCGCTGTGGCGCATCCTGCCGGACTTCTGCAAGGTCCATCGCCGCTACGAGCGCATGGGCCTGCGCGATCTTTGCCAGGAGATCCACGAGGCCTACCGCGCGCGCGACGTCGCCCGCTTGACCACCGAGATGTACCTGAGCGACATGGTGCCGGCGCTGAAGCCGTCGGACGCTTTTGCCCGCATGGCGCACCGCGAGGTCGAACGCGTCGACATCGACAAGCTGGAAGGCCGCGTGACCGGCGTGCTGCTGACGCCGTATCCCCCGGGCATCCCGCTGCTGATCCCGGGCGAACGCTTCAACCGCACGATCGTGCAGTACCTGCAATTCGCGCGCGAGTTCAATGAGCGCTTCCCCGGCTTCGAAACCTACATCCACGGCCTGGCCGACGAAGTGGGTCCGAATGGCGAAAAGCGCTACTACGTTGATTGCCTGATCGAAGAGTAAGGCCTGCGGGTCTGGAGTCCTGATGTTTGATGTAGCCGTACTCGGCGCCGGCGCCGCTGGCATGATGTGTGCAGCGGTGGCCGGCCAGCGCGGCTTGCGCGTGGTGCTGGTCGACCATGCCGAACGCCTGGCGGAGAAGATCCGCATTTCCGGCGGCGGCCGCTGCAATTTCACCAACATCGGGGCCGGACCCGCCAATTTCCTGTCCGACAACCCGCATTTCTGTCGTTCGGCGTTGTCGGCCTACACGCCGCAGGATTTTCTGGCGCTGATGAAGCGCCACCATATCGCCTGGCACGAGAAGCATCGCGGCCAGCTGTTCTGCGACGATTCCAGCGAATCCATCATCGACATGCTGCGCGCCGAGTGCGACGCCGGCAAGGTGCAATGGCGCATGGGCTGTTCGGTATCCGAGATCGGCCACGGTGAAGCGGGCTTTGAGCTGCGCACCGCCCAGGGCGTGATCCGCGCGGCCAAGCTGGTCGTGGCCACCGGCGGCATGGCGATCCCGCAGCTGGGCGCCACTGACTTCGGCTTGAAGATCGCGCGGCAGTTCGGCCTGAAAGTCGTCGAGCCCCGGCCGGCGCTGGTGCCGCTGACTTTCGACCCCGCGCAATGGCAGGCGTTGTCTGAGCTGTCGGGCGTGGCGCTGGAAGTCGGCCTGCACACGGGGCAGGGCAAGGCGCGGGGCGAATTTCTGGAAGACCTGCTGTTCACCCACCGGGGCCTGTCGGGCCCGGCGATCCTGCAGATCTCCAGCTATTGGAAGCCCGGCGAGCCCATCGTGATCGACCTGGCGCCGGGCCGCGATCTGGCCCAGGAGCTGCTGGCCGCCAAATCCGGCAACCGGCAGCAGCTGCATACCGTGCTGGCGGGGCTTTGGCCCAAACGGCTGGCTGACCGCTGGCTGCATCTGGCCGAGCAGGGCGGCAAACCCGGCCTGGCCGCGCTGCGTCTCGCCGACGCGCCGGACAAGACGCTGCGCGCGCTGGCGCAGGACATCCATCAATGGTCGCTGGTGCCCAGCGGCACCGCCGGCTACAAGAAGGCCGAAGTGATGCGCGGCGGTGTGGACACGCGCGGGCTGGACCAGAAGTCCATGCAGGCCAAGACCACGCCGGGGCTGTATTTCATCGGCGAAGCCGTGGACGTCACCGGCTGGCTGGGCGGCTACAACTTCCAGTGGGCTTGGGCGTCGGGCGTGGCTTGCGGCAAGGCGTTGTAGGGAAGGCGCCCGGCGCATAGCCGGGCGCTATGGCACGAATTGCAACAATACCATTGTGATATCAAATAAAAATACATATCATTTATGTTTTCGCTATTGACTTGCGCCTTCCATCGGGAAGGCGGGTCCACCGGAGACATGCATGGCCTACACCCTTCCGACCCTGCCGTACGCCTATGACGCCCTGGAGCCTCACATCGACGCGATGACGATGGAGATCCACTACAGCAAGCATCATCAAACCTATGTCACCAGTCTGAACGCGGCCCTGGACGGCGCCGGGATCAGCACCGATGAACCCGTCGAAGCCCTGGTGGCCCGCCTGGACCAGTTGCCCGAGGCCATCCGTGGCGCCGTACGCAACCACGGCGGCGGCCACGCCAACCACAGCCTGTTCTGGTCGGTGATGTCGCCCGAAGGCGGCGGCGAACCCGAGGGGGCGCTGGCGGCCGCCATCGAATCCGAACTGGGCGGTTTGGCCGCCTTCCGCGAGGCCTTCACCAAGGCGGCGCTGACGCGCTTCGGCAGCGGTTGGGCCTGGCTGTCGGTGACGCCGGCCGGCAAGCTGGTGGTGGAAAGCAGCGCCAACCAGGACAGCCCGCTGATGCAGGGCAATACCCCGATCCTGGGTCTGGACGTCTGGGAACACGCCTACTATCTGAAGTATCAGAACCGCCGTCCCGAATATATCGGCGCCTTCTACAATGTCGTGAACTGGCCCGAAGTGGCTCGCCGCTATGCGGCCGCGAAGGGCTGAGCGCATCTCTCTCAAGGAGGGGAGCGGCCCTATGAACACCTTCAGCCGTCATCGCGTGCGGCCCGCGGCCACCAGCATCAGCGTGTG
Organism: Achromobacter marplatensis; assembly: GCF_002209535.1. Classification (GTDB taxonomy): domain Bacteria; phylum Pseudomonadota; class Gammaproteobacteria; order Burkholderiales; family Burkholderiaceae_B; genus Achromobacter; species Achromobacter marplatensis. The sequence goes on from NZ_NJIG01000015.1 coordinate 74,760, forward strand.
GACGCTTGCCGTCATGGTGTCCTGCCTGGCGCTGCATCAGCTCTGGGCCTACCTGGACGTGCGCGCGCCGCACGTGGCCGACGCGCTGCTGGGCGGCTTGGTGGCGGCTGCCGCCACCGCGCTGGGCACGCTTCCCATTCTCTTCGCCCGCACCATCCCGCAGAAGGTGCAGGACAGCATGTTCGGCTTTGGCGCCGGGGTGATGCTGGCCGCCAGCGCCTTTTCGCTGGTGGCGCCCGGCATCGAGGCCGCCAAGACCCAGGGCATGGGGCCGTGGGGCGCAGGCCTGACCGTCGGCGCGGCCATCCTGCTGGGCGCGGCGGTCCTGCTGGTGATGGACCGCACCTTGCCGCATGAGCATTTCATCAAGGGCCGCGAGGGCATCGAGGCGCACCGCCTGCGGCGCACCTGGCTGTTCGTGTTCGCCATCACCTTGCACAACCTGCCCGAAGGCCTGGCCATCGGCGTGGGCTATGCGGGCAGCGACCCCGTTCGGGGCACCGCATTGGCCACCGGCATTGCCATCCAGGACATCCCGGAAGGGCTGGTCGTGGCGGTGGCGCTGCTGGCCGCCGGCTACAAGCGCTCCTTCGCCGTGGCGTTGGGCATGCTGTCCGGGCTCGTTGAACCGCTGGGCGCGGTGATCGGCACCGCCATCGTCGGATTCTCGGCGCCCATGCTGCCGTGGGGCCTGGGTTTTGCGGCCGGCGCCATGCTGTTCGTCATCAGCCACGAGATCATCCCGGAGTCGCACCGCAAGGGCCACGAGGTTTATGCCACCTGCGGGTTGATGATCGGCTTCGTGCTGATGATGTTGCTGGATACGGCGCTGGCCTGACCGGGCTCGGCGCCAGAAGGACCGGTTTTCCCCGCCGGGCCGTCCCAAGGGGAAAAAGCCCCCTTGGGGGGCAGCAAGCATGCGTAGCGTGCGCGGCGTGGGGGCATTTTCCCCGCCGGGCCGTCCCAAGGGGAAAAAGCCCCCTTGGGGGGCAGCAAGCATGCGTAGCGTGCGCGGCGTGGGGGCCTTTCCGGAGGGCTTCTTTTCGTTGTATGCTTGGCGCCGCTGTCACGCATGTTTGCGGGAGAGAGCGGCCTTTCATTTCGGGCCGCCGCCGAAGGCGCAATTCGCCCAGAATCGCTCAGGTAACCGATACCGCACATGCTTGCCCTGTTCCGGTTTTTTACCGTGCGGACGCGGCAAAACAGTACTCTGGAGAGACCTGGCGCCGGCCCTGAACAAGGGACACAACGAGCAGCCCAGGCGCCGAAGGTGCAAACCCGTCATGCGCGGGGCAACTCTCAGGCAAAAGGACAGAGGGGCGGAAGATTCAGCCGTAGCCGCGCGGGCGTAGTCCGCCTGCCGCGACCGGCATTCCGTAACCCTGGCAGAGCCCTGCCGTCCCGGAGTTTCCGCGCATGTCCGCAACCCTCAAACGCACCCCGCTGGCCGAAGAACATATCGCCTCCGGCGCCCGAATGGTCGATTTCGGCGGATGGGACATGCCCTTGGCCTACGGCTCGCAGCTGGAAGAACACCATGCGGTGCGCCAGGACGCCGGCATGTTCGACGTGTCGCATATGCTGAACGCCGACGTCGTCGGCCCGGACGCCTTTGCCTTCCTGCAGCGCCTGGTCGCCAATGACGTGGCCAAGCTGACGGTGCCGGGCAAGGCGCTGTACTCCTGCATGCTGAACCCGCAAGGCGGTGTCATCGACGACCTGATCATCTACTTTTTCGCCGCCGACGAATGGCGCGTGGTGGTCAACGCCGGCACGGCAGACAAAGACATGGCCTGGATGCAGCGCGTGAAGCAGGCCGGCAATTTCGACGTCACCATCACCCCGCGCCGCGATCTGGCCATGGTGGCCGTGCAGGGCCCGAACGCCCGCGCCAAGGTCTGGGCTGCCCGCCCGGCCTGGCAGGCCGCGACCGAAGCGCTGACCCCCTTCGTCGCCGCCATCGTGGGCGACGACACGCTCGTCGCCCGTACCGGCTACACCGGTGAAGACGGCTTTGAAATCGTCCTGCCCGCCACCGAAGTCGTGCAGCTGTGGCGCGATCTGGTCGCCCAGGGCGTGCGCCCCGCGGGCCTGGGCGCGCGCGACACGCTGCGCCTGGAGGCCGGCATGAACCTGTACGGCCAGGATATGGACGAGCTGACCCACCCCGACCAGGCCGGCCTGACCTGGACCGTCTCCCTGAAAGACGCTGAGCGCCGGTTCATCGGCCGCGACGCGCTGGAGCAGTTCGCCACCCCCGCCGCCTTCATCGGCCTGAAGCTGCAAGAGCGCGGCGTGATGCGTGCCCACATGGCCGTGCGTACGCCGGCCGGCACGGGTGAACTCACCAGCGGCACGATGTCGCCCACCCTGGGCGTGTCGGTCGGCTTTGCCCGCCTGCCGCAAGGCGTGCGTCCGGGCGACACGGTCGAGGTCGACATCCGCGGCAAATGGGTGCCCGCCCTGGTCTGCAAACTGCCGTTTGTCCGTAACGGCAAAGCCGTCGAACACTCGTAAACTCGAAGCTTCGCGCGAGCGCCGGCCCGGCCAGGGCAAGCGTCGCCCGCGCGAGGCGCGCAACACCATTCATCTACCCGCATTCCCTCAGGAGTTCCCATGAGTCTGCCCACCGATCGCAAGTACACCCAGTCCCACGAATGGGTCAAAGCTGAAGGCGACGTGTTCGTCGTCGGCATCACCGACACCGCCCAGGATCAATTGGGCGATCTGGTTTTCGTTGGCGACGTGAAGGTCGGCGCCAAGCTGAACGCGGGCGAAACCGCCGGCGTGGTCGAGTCGGTCAAGGCCGCCTCCGACATCTACGCACCCGTGGCCGGCGAAATCGTCGCGTTCAACGACGAGCTGGAAAACAACCCCAACCTGATCAACGAATCGGCCTTCACCGCCTGGATCTTCAAGATCAAGCCGGTCAACGCCGCCGATGCCGACAAGCTGCTTGACGCTGCCGGCTACGAAGCCGTCGCCAACGGCTAAAGCTGGCCCGAGGCGGGCACGGCCCCTGTGCCGCGCCCGCCCTGACGCACCACCACCCCGAGATCCCCCATGTCGCGCGCCCTAGACACCCATACCGACTTCATTCCCCGCCACATCGGCCCCTCCGATGCCGACCAGGCCACCATGCTGAGCGTGATTGGCAGCCCCAGCCTGGACGCCTTGATCGAAGAAGTCGTGCCCGCCAAGATCCGCAGCCAGGCCCCGTTGGCGCTGCCGCCCTCGCGCAGCGAAACCGACGTGCTGGCCGAACTGAAGCAGATCGCGGGCCGCAACAAGGTCTACCGCAACTACATCGGCCAGGGTTACTACGGCACGCAGACGCCCAACGTCGTGCTGCGCAATATTCTTGAGAACCCCGCCTGGTACACGGCCTACACGCCTTACCAGCCGGAGATCTCGCAGGGCCGTCTTGAAGCCCTGCTGAACTACCAGACCATGGTCGCGGACCTGACCGGGCTGGACATTTCCAACGCCTCGCTGCTGGATGAAAGCACCGCTGCCGCCGAAGCCATGACGCTGGCCCGCCGCGGCGCCAAGTCGCAAAGCCCGGTGTTCTTCATCTCGCGCCATGTGCATCCCCAGACCATTGAAGTCGTGCGCACGCGCGCCGAAGGCCTGGGACTTGAAATCGCGGTGGGCGACGAGGCCGAAGGCCTGCCCGAGTGCTTCGGCGTACTGCTGCAGTACCCGCACAGCACCGGCTCCGTCGCCGACTACCGCAAGCTGACCGAAACCGCCCACGCGCAAGGCGCCGTGGTGGCGTGCGCCACCGACCTGCTGGCGCTGGCCGTGCTGGCCGCCCCGGGCGAGTGGGGCGCGGACATCGCCATCGGTTCGGCGCAACGCTTCGGCGTGCCGTTCGGCTTCGGCGGCCCGCACGCCGGCTTCATGGCCTGCAAGGATTCGTTCAAGCGCAACATGGCTGGCCGCCTGGTCGGCGTGTCCAAGGACTCGCAAGGCAATCCGGCGATGCGTCTTGCGCTGCAAACGCGCGAACAGCACATCCGCCGCGAAAAGGCGACGTCAAACATCTGCACCGCGCAGGTGCTGCTGGCCGTGATGGCCGGCATGTACGCCGTGTGGCACGGCCCGGTTGGCATCCGTCGCATCGCTTGCCGTGTGCAGCGCAGCACCGCCATCCTGCGCGCCGAACTCGTGAAGCTGGGTGTGAAGGTCGTGAACGACACGTTCTTCGACACGCTGTTGCTGGAAACCGGCCCCGCGACCCCGGCCATCCTGACGGCAGCCGAGTGCGAGCACATCAACCTGCGCCGCGTCGACGGCGCCCGCCTGGCGGTGTCGCTGGACGAGACCGTCACCACGGCCGACCTGCAAGCGCTGGTCAACGTGTTTGCCGCCGGCCTGGAGCGCGATGATGTCGAACTGGACATCGACGCGCTGGACGCCGCAGCCGCGGGCGGCATCCCCGCTTCGGTGGCCCGCGAAAGCGCCATCCTGACGCACCCGGTCTTCTCCAGCGTGCAGTCCGAAACCGACATGCTGCGCTACCTGCGCCGCCTGGCCGACAAGGATCTGGCCCTGGACCGCACGATGATCCCGCTGGGCTCGTGCACCATGAAGCTGAACGCCACCGCCGAGATGATCCCGATCACTTGGCCCGAGTTCGCGCTGATCCACCCGTTCGCACCCGCTTCGCAAAGCCAGGGCTACAACGAGCTGATCGATCGCCTGTCGGCCGCGCTGTGCGAGATCACCGGCTACGACAACATCAGCCTGCAGCCCAACTCGGGCGCGCAGGGCGAATACGCCGGCCTGCTGGCGATCCGCGGCTACCACCAGGCCAACGGCCAGCATCAGCGCAACGTCTGCCTGATCCCGTCGTCGGCGCACGGCACCAACCCCGCCTCGGCGCAGTTGGCCGGCATGGACGTGGTAGTGGTGGCCTCCGACTCCAACGGCAACGTCGACTTGGGTGACCTGCGCGCCAAGATCGAACAGGTCGGCGACAAGCTGGCCGCGCTGATGATCACCTACCCGTCCACGCACGGCGTGTTCGAAGAAGCCGTGACCGAGATCTGCGATCTGGTCCACCAGGCGGGCGGCCAGGTCTACCTGGACGGTGCCAACATGAACGCGATGGTCGGCGTGGCCCAGCCGGGCAAGTTCGGTTCGGACGTGTCCCACCTCAACCTGCACAAGACGTTCTGCATTCCGCACGGCGGCGGCGGCCCCGGCGTGGGTCCCGTGGCGGTGCGCGCCCATCTGGCGCCGTACCTGCCGGGCGTGGTGAACGAGCAGGGCAAGCTGCCCGGCGACGCGAAGGTCGGCCCCGTGTCGGCTGCGCCGTTCGGTTCCGCCGGCATCCTGCCGATTCCGTTCGTGTACATCTCGCTGATGGGCGCCGACGGCCTGCGCCGCGCTACCGAAGTGGCCATCCTGAACGCCAACTACATCGCCACCCGCCTGCGCGACCACTACCCGGTCCTGTACGCGGGCCGCAACGGCCGCGTGGCGCATGAATGCATCCTGGACGTGCGTCCGCTGAAGGAAGTCAGCGGCATCAGCGCCGAAGACATCGCCAAGCGCCTGATGGACTACGGTTTCCATGCGCCGACCATGAGCTTCCCGGTGGCCGGCACGCTGATGGTCGAGCCGACGGAATCCGAAGGCGTGGCCGAGCTGGACCGCTTCATCGACGCGATGATCTCGATCCGCGAGGAAATCGCCCAGGTCGAGCGCGGCGAACGCGACCGCGAAGACAACGTCCTGAAGAACGCGCCGCATACCGCGCAGATGCTGCTGGCCGAAGAATGGCTGCACGACTACCCGCGCCAGCAGGCCGCCTATCCGGTGGCGTCGCTGCGCGAGGCCAAGTACTGGCCGCCGGTGGGCCGTGTGGACAACGCCTACGGCGACCGCAACCTGGTGTGCGCGTGCCTGCCGATCGAAGCGTACGCCTGATGGCGTGAGCAACGTGCCCGGCGCGAGCCGGGCACGAGATCGGGTTGACCCCGATCCGGCAATAAAAAACCCCCATCTTTCGATGGGGGTTTTTCTTTGGGCCTTCGTGGCAGCGGCTTACTTGGTGGCCGCGCCCTTGCTCAGGGTGCCGAAGTCTTCGGCGATGCTGATGAAGGTGTTCAGCAGGATCTGCAGGTTTTCCTTGCCGATGCCGCCTTCCGCGTTCATGTCCATCTGCAGCACGGCCTGGTTCTTGTCGTCCAGGTAGGCGCGGGTCCAGCGGTATTCCTGGTTCCACGTGTTGATGGCCTTCAGGGACATCGGCTTCTTGGTCTTGTACGTGGCCGTCACGACCAGGTCCAGGCACTTCTCGGTGAAGTCGTTGCACAGGAATTCCAGGCGCAGGTCGCTGGCGCCCGTGGTGCCGGTATCCAGCACCAGCACGGGGCCTTCGTCACCGTCGCTCTTCTTCACCGTGTAGCCCATGTCGTCCAGCATGCTGCTGACCGTATCCAGGCTGAAGTCCTGCATCAGGCCGGCCACCGGCGTGTCGGACACGGCCGGTTCTTCCTGGCTCATGCCGGGCATCTGCTCTTCTTCGTCTTCGTCGTCCATGGAACCCATGCCGGCTGCGCCCAGCAGGCCGGAGAAGAGTTCGTCGGCCGGGATTTTCTTGCCGTTCAGATCGCCCATGCCTTCAGCGAAGGTGAACTTGCCGACGATGTTGTCGCCTTCATTCTTGCCCACGTTGAACATCTCGGCCATGCCGGACATCTGGCGCACGTTCTGTTCGGCTTCCTCAGCAGCCTTGTCGGCGGCCATGCCGTCCTTCTTGACGGCGTATTGCGTCATCAGGTCCTGGACCATCGGCTTGGAGATGATCAGCGTGGCGTCGATGCGCTTGATGGCCTGGACGGCGATTTCCTGGGGCGTCAGGTTCTTGACGTCGGGCGGGTTGGCCAGATCCAGCGTGAAGGTCAGCTTGCTTTCGCCCTTGCCGGTCTTCCAGCTGAGCGGATCGATGCTGAACGACGGGTTGCCCGCCAGCAGCTTGCCGGCGTTATCCAGCAGCACCTGGACCTGCTCGTCCTTCAGGCCTTCGTCTTCGGCGTTCGCCATGTACTGGCGCATCAATTGGTTGTAGGTGTCCGACAACTGCTTGACGGCCTGGCCGTCAAGCTTGGCCAGCTTGATCACGGCCTGGCCGTTGCCCAGCGCCACGTCGTTCACGGTGATGTCGCCAGTCTGGTAGGCGGCCTGCACGTTGATCGACTTGTCGTCTTCCGACAGCTTCACGCCGTAGCCGAAGTTGTCCAGCGACACCTTCAAGTCGTCGCCGGGGCGGGTGGCGTCGATGCGCTTGATCTTCAGGTCGGAGTCGCCCATCGACAGGCCGAACTTGCCCACGCGGCTGTTGGCGTCGATGGTCAGGCCGGCGATGGCGACCTTGACGGGGTCGTTGCTCTTCATGCCGTCGATGGACAGCATGTCCATCACGCCGTGCGCGGTCAGGCCTTGCAGGGCGCGGTCGAACTCGCCGGTCACGGTCATGCCGCTGAAGTCAACGACGTTGCCTTCGTGCGTGATCTTGACCGGGGCGATCTTGGACGTGGAGCTGGTGGTGCCGCTGTAGCTGATGGTGGCGTCGCTGATCAGGGGCGATACACCCTTGGTCAGTTCGAACACTTCCTTGATGTTGTCCGTCTTGGCCATTTCGGCATGGACGTACGCCAGCTTGGGCGCAATGGCGCCGCGCGCGAGTGCGCTCTTGGGGAAGGGGCCGTGTTCCACGACCGCGTCGAATTCGATCATGCCGGCGGGCATGGCTTCCGGGCTCTTGTCGTTCTTGACGAGCGACAGGCCATAGCGCGCCTGGGTCGAGAACAGGCCGCGTTCGTACTTCAGCTGGTCGATGCGCAGGCCGAACAGCGGCGTCAGCTTGGCCAGTTTTTCGTTCGCTTCGGCCAGATGGCGCTGCGAGCTTTCCTCGATGCGCTTGCCGGTGTACCACGTGGCGCCTACCCAGCTTCCCGCTCCCACTATGACCACACCGAGGGTGATCGCTACGCTCTTTTTCATCGTTCTGCTTTTTTCGTTGATTATCGAGTCATATCCGGCAGGCGAGGCGCTTGTGGCCATCGCGCTCTGGCGGCCAGGGGGCTGCTGCCGGCATACACGTATTCATCGGCCTGTAAGGGCCCGGCGGCGAGTATACCGAGGCGCACCGTCATGTAACCGTGCGCGCAGTTACTGAAGATTTCAAAATGAAAGGGCCGGAGCTCGGGCTCCGGCCGTTTTGTCGACAACTATTGGGCGAGAGGGATTACAGCGGGTCCAACGGATAAATCGGTCGCCGCACGTGCTTGAAATCCAGCTGGCTGTAGTCAGACGTAGTCACGCCGACGCCCGTGCATTCGATCACTTCCGTCGCCATGTCCGAGAAGCCCGCGCGCCAGTGCACGCGGCTCTTGAGCACGACATAGCGCTTTTGCAGCGGGTCGATGCCGGCCGACAGCAGGCAATTGATGTCGAAGGGCTCCTGGTGGCGCGACACCACCACGATCTCGACGCGGCCCGTGTCGATGACGACGGTCAGCCCGGTGTCGTTGCGCACGCCACGGTACATGGGGCCGCGGTTCAGGTAGACGCCATCGAACACCAGTTTCACCCGGCCAGTCACCAGCAGCGGTTCACTGGCTTCCTTGATGGCGGGCATGGGCAGTTTGCCGCCCAGTTTCAGCGTGATGGTGTTGCCCACGCCGGCAGCCGCGGCCTGTTGCGCGGCCTCCGGGTCGCAGATGGCGTAGAAGACGACGTTGTCCAGTTCCTGGCGCAACACCTCGGCCAGCACCGCGGTGGTGTCCATGGTGCCGCCGGAGCCGGTGTTGTCGAAGTGGTCCAGCAAGACAACGGGGCCCTGTTCAATCGATTTTGCGCGCGCGATGGTGGGCGAGAGCGGTTCGGGGTGGAACACCCAGTCCGCGCGGCCGGCCCAAGCGCGTTCCAGCAGTTCGTCGCGGTACTGCCGCGCTTCGTCGGGCTTGCCGTCCGTACAGACGACGGCGCTCAGGCCGGCTTCGCGGATGTCGGCATGCGGGAACCCCACGAAGACGGACGCCGCCAGCACGCCGTTGGCCTCCAGTTCCTTGCAGCGTTCCTGCAGGGGCTTGTTGGGCGCGGCATGGGTGCCCTGGCACATGATGTGCGGCAGCATCGGCTTGTTGGCCCAGCTCATGACGGGGTTGATCTCGCCCTTGAGCGTGCGCACGATCACGTTGGCAGCGCGGACGCCGGCCTCGCGGATATCCACGTGCGGATAGGTGTGGAAGCCGCTGATGACGGTGGCGTTGTCGACGATGTCGTCATAGATGTTGGCATGCATGTCCAGCGTGACGGCCACCGGCGTCTTGGGATCGATCTCGCGCAGGCGGCGCAGCAGGTCGCCTTCGGCGTCTTCCACGCCCTCGGCGACCATGGCGCCGTGCAGGTCCAGCAGGATTGCGTCGAAGCCGCCCAGCTTGACCTGGTCCAGGACCAGCTTGCACAGCCGTTCATGCGTGTCGGCGCTGGCGGGGCCGCTGGGCCAGGACTCGGCCGCCACGGGCACGACGATTTCGGCGCCTTCGCGGCGGGCCACTTCGATATAGCCGCCCAATCCGCTGTCGGTGTTCTCGTAAGCCTTGATGGCGCGCTCGCCCTCCAGGATTTCGGGGTTGCCGCGAAAAAAGCGTTCAAGCGGGGTCGGCACGGGCGAATACGTATTCGTCTCGTGCTTGATCATTGCCAAAAGCCAACGCATGGGAATTCCTGTGGGTTGCTGTGGAAAGTCAGTTTGCTTGGGGCGGCTGGGGCCACGGGTGCTGCGCGGGGCGCATCTGTTCCCAGGCGCGCGCCACGCGCAGCACGCCCAGGTCGTCGAATCGCGTGCCGGCGATCTGCAGCCCGATGGGCAGGCCGGCCCGCGTGTAGCCGCAATTGACCGACGCGGCGGGCTGTTCGCTCATGTTGAAGGGCAGCGTGAAGCCGATGTGGTGCATGGTGGTGGCGACTTCATTGGTGGGCGACGGCCATTCGGCGTTGTAGGCCACCACGGGCGCGACGGGCGACAGCACGTAGTCGAACGGGGCGCAGGCCGCGACCGTCTTGGCGCGCACGTTCAGCGTTTCGTAGTAGCTGCGGAACACGGCTTCGCCGGACTGGCCGCCGCCGCTTTCCGCCCAGGCCCGGATGAACGGCAGGATCTTCGCGCGGCGCGCCTCGGGCAGCGCGGCCAGGTCAATCGCCGAGCGCGTGCGCCAGAAGCGGTCCACGCCGTCCAGCATGTCGGGCGTCATCCACGGCAGCATGGGGGTGACGATGGCGCCGGCGGCCTCGAAGGCGTGCGCGGCGGCTTGCACCGCGTCGCGCACTTCCGGGTCTAACGGCAGGCCGCAGCCGGCGTCCATCAAGAGGCCGATGCGCAGGCCGCGCACGTCCTGCGCCAGGTTCAGCCAGTCGAAGTCCTGGAATGGCAGGCTCATGTGGTCGCGCGCGTCAGGTTGCGACAGCACGCCCATCATCAGCGCGGTATCCGTAATGGTGCGGGTCATGGGGCCCGCGCAGCGGCCCATGAACGGCGGATCGATCGGGATGCGGCCCAGGCTGGGCTTGAGCGTGGCGATGCCGCACCAGGCGGCCGGCAGGCGGACCGAGCCCCCGATGTCGGTGCCGATGTGCAGCGGGCCATAGCCGGCGGCGGCAGCGGCGCCGGCTCCCGCGCTGGAGCCGCCGGGGTTCTTGGACAGGTCCCAGGGGTTGCGCGTCAATTCATGGAAGCTGGACAGACCCGAGGACAGCATGCCGTAGTCGGGCATGGTGGTCTTGCCCAGCAGCACCGCGCCGGCTTCGCGCATGCGGGCGGCCGGGGGCGCGTCGGCGGTAGCCGGGGTCAGGTCGGTCGCAGCTGTGCCCAGCGGAATGGGCGTGCCGCGTGTGGCGATGTTCTCTTTGATGGTGGCGGGCACGCCGTCCAGCGTGTAGCCGCCTGCGGATTGCGGTTCGCCTTTCATCCAGCGGGCTTCGGACGCCCGGGCCATCGCCAGCGCGCCTTCCGGGTCCAGTGCGTAGGTAGCCTTCAGGTGCGGTTCCCAGCGTTCGATATGCTCCAGCACGGAGCGCGTGGCTTCAACGGGCGACAGCGTCTTGTTGCGGTAGGCGTGCAGCAGTTCCTGGGCAGACAATTCATGCGGTTGTGGCATCTCGGTTCCAGTGTGCGGAGGAAAGCAGTCAGGGCATCAGGGCGCAGGCGCGTGCGCCAGGGTGGCCGCGACGGGCCGGAAATTGCGGAAGTCCCAGTCGCGTCCGGGCGCCGCGTCGATCAGGGCGCGGGTGTATTCGTGGCGCGGCTCGGTCAGCACGGTTTCGGCGGAGCCGGTCTCGACCACCTTGCCGCGCTGCATGACCATGATGGTGTCGCAGATCTGCGCGGCTACGCGCAGGTCGTGCGTGATGAACAGCACGCCGACGCCGGTGCGCTGGCGTACTTGCTCCAGCAGTTCCAGCACCTGCGCCTGCACCGATACGTCCAGCGCCGATACGGCTTCGTCGGCCACCAGGATCTCCGGGTCCATGACAAGCGCGCGCGCGATGCAGATGCGCTGGCGCTGGCCGCCGGAGAACTGGTGCGGATAGCGCTGCATCGCGTCCGGGCTCAGGCCCACGACGGTCAGCGTTTCGCCCGCGCGCTTGAGCGCCTGTTCGCGCGGCATGCCGAAGTTGAGCAGGCCTTCGATGATGGATTCGCCTACCGTGCGGCGCGGGTTGAGCGAGCGGTAGGGGTCCTGGAACACGATCTGGATGCGGCGGCGCACGGGGCGCAGCGCCGACCCCGACAGCGTGCTCAGGTCTTCGCCGCCCATCATCATGTGGCCGGCGGTGGGTTCGATCAGGCGCACGATGCAGCGCGCCACCGTGGACTTGCCCGAGCCGGATTCTCCGACGATGCCCAGGATCTCGCCTTTGCGCAGCGTCAGGTTCACATCGGTGGCGGCGATGACGTTTTGCGCCGCCTTGCGGGAAAACAGGGAATGCTTGCCGGCGTAGGTGCGGCCCAGTCCTTTGACGTGCAGGACCAGTTGCCCATCGGGCGCGTCGCGGCGAGTGGGCACCAGGCTGGGCACGGACGACACCAGGCGCCGGGTATAGGACTGCTTGGGTTCGGCCAGAATCTCGTTGCGGGTGCCGCTTTCGATCAGGTCCCCGCGGTTCATCACCACGATGCGGTCCGCGATCTCGGCGACCACACCGAAGTCGTGCGTGATGAACAGCACGGCGGTCTGGTGCTTGACCTGCAGTTCCTTGATCAGCGCCAGGATCTGCTTTTGCGTCGTCACGTCCAGGGCGGTCGTGGGTTCGTCGGCGATCAGCAGCTTGGGTTCCAGGATCAGCGCCATTGCGATCACGATGCGTTGGCGCTGGCCGCCGGACAACTGGTGGGGATAGGCGTCAAAGATGCGTTCGACGTCCGGCAGGTGCACCGATCGGAACATGTCCAGCACCTTGGCGCGGCGCTCGGCCGCACTCATGTTCTTGCGGTGCAGGCGCAGCACTTCATCGACCTGCTTGCCCACCGTATGCACGGGGTTCAGCGCGGTCATGGGTTCCTGGAACACCATCGCCATGCGGGTGGCGCGCATTTCGCGCAGCCGGCGTTGCGAGGCCGTGGCCACGTCTTCGCCTTCGACGCGGATGGATCCGGCGCTGATGGACAGGATGCCCGGGGGCAGCAGGCCCATCACGGCCAGCGACGTGACGGACTTGCCCGAACCGGACTCGCCGACCACGCACACGGTTTCGCCGGCATGCACGTCCAGGCTCAGGTTGCGAACGACGCGGTTGCCCGCGCCGCCGACTTCCACCGACAGGTTGCGGATGGCCAGGATGGCGGACGAGGTATCGCCCGCGGGGGGAGTGGGGGAATAAGTCATCGGCATCAGATCCTGCGCACCATTTTGGGGTCCAGCGCATCGCGCAGGGCGTCGCCCAGGATGTTCACGCTAAGCACCGTCAGCGACAGGAACAGTCCGGGAAAGAGAATCAGGCCGGGCAGCATGCGGAAGTACATGCGGCCTTCGGACATGATGTTGCCCCAGGAGGCGATTTCAGGCGGAATGCCCGCGCCCAGGAAGCTCAGGATGGCTTCGGTCAGCATGGCGGAGGCGAACACGTAGGTGCCCTGCACGGTCAGCGGCGCGATGGTGCTGGGCACCATGTGGCGCCACAGCAGCAGCGGCAGCGGCGTGCCCAGCGCCAGCGCGGCTTCGACATAGGGTTCGCCGCGCACCGTCAGGATCTGGCCGCGCACCAACCGCACTACCCGCGGGATCTCGGGGATGGTGATGGCGACCAGCACGGTGGTGATGCTGGCGCCGGTGACCGAGACCAGGGCGATCGCCAGCAGGATGCCGGGGATCGCCATGATGGCGTCCATCGTGCGCATGATGAACCCGTCCAGCGTCCGGAACCAGCCGGCGATCACACCGATGACCAGTCCGATGGCGACGCTGACGACGGCGGCGCCCAGGCCCGCGATCAGCGAGATGCGGGCGCCGTAGGCCACGCGCGACCAGACGTCGCGGCCGAAGGCGTCGGTGCCAAGCAGATAGTCGGTGAAGGGCTGCTTGAGCCGCGCGCCCGGGTTGATGAAGGTGGGGTCCACCGTGCCCAGGAGCGGGGCGAACAGCGCGATGGCGACGATGGTGACCAGCACCACCAGCGCCAGCATGACCGGCCAGCTCTTTAAGCCCTGGCGGATTTGCCGCCAGGCGGTGACTTGAGGGTTGCCGCCTCCGGGAAGGTCGGCGGCCGCTTGCACGGCGGCGTCGGTTGGCGTTTGCATGGGGCGGCCTCAGTATCGGATACGCGGGTCGAACACCGTGTAGGCGCAATCGACAACCAGATTGATGAACACGTAGACGAACGCGAAGAACAGCGTCAGCCCCTGAATGACGGGATAGTCGCGTGCCAGCACGGCTTCCACCACCAGCCGACCCAGGCCGGGGATGTTGAATACCGATTCGGTCACCACCACGCCGCTGATCAGAAGCGCGATGCCCAGGCCCACCACCGTGGCGATGGGCACGGCGGCGTTACGCAACGCGTGGCCAAGCAGCACGCCGGTTTCACCCAGGCCCTTGGAGCGGGCGGTGCGGATGAAGTCTTCGCCCATGACCTCGATGACGCTGGTGCGCGTGATGCGCGCGATCAGCGCCACGTAGACCGTGGACAGGGCGAGCGACGGCAGGATGAGCCGGTGCAGATAGAGCCAGAAGCCCTTTTCCAGCGGCACGTAGCCCTGCACGTTGAACCAGCCCAGCTTGATGGCGAAGAGCCATATCAGCAGGTAGCCCGTGACGAACACCGGCACCGAGAAGCCCAGCACCGAAAAGCCCATCACGGCGCGGTCCAGCAGCTTGCCCTGCCGCCACGCCGCCAGGATGCCCAGCGGAATGGCGACGACGAGGGTGAACAGCAGGGTCAGCACCGCCAGGCTCAGCGAGGGTTCGAGGCGTTGCGCGATCAGTTTGGTGACCGGTACGCCGGACATGAGCGAAGTGCCCAAGTCGCCTTGCAGGAGCTTGCCGCCCCAGATGAAGAACTGCTTGATGACCGGTTGGTCCAGGCCCATCGTCTGTTGTATCTGAGCGATACGTTCAGGCGTGGCGCCGTCGCCCGCCATGATGATGGCCGGATCTCCCGGGCTGAAACGCAATATCGCGAAGACCACCACCGCGACCATCACCAGAACGGGGATGGTCGCGAGGAGCCGGCGTGAGACGAATGCCAGCATGTATTTCCCCCTGAACTACTTGCCCTTTAAGGGGCTTTTTTGACGTTCCAGAACGCGAAGACCGGTGCATGCACCAGGCCGGAGAGCTTGGTCGAGTAGACGGTCGGCACGGACATCTGGCCCAGCGGCACGTACAGGCCTTCGTCGATGCCGATGCGCTGCAGTTCGTCGGCGATCTTCTTCTGCTCGGCAGGGTCGGACGTCAGGGCGAACTTGGTGCGCAGTTCTTCCACCTGCGGGAAGTCGGGCCAGCCAAACCACGCGTTGTCGCCGTTGGCGGCGGCGGGCGCGGAGCGGACCGGGTCCATCACGTCGGTGGCATACCAGTTGGTGTTGTGGATGTTCCAGCCGCCTTCAGCCGGTGCGGCCTTGGACGCACGGCGGGTGGCCACACTTTGCCAGTCCATCGCGGCCAGGTTGACGTTGAAGCCGGCCTTGCGCAGCGCCTGGGCCATCACCACCGGCTGGGCGGACAGCGTGCCCACGTCGGTTGCGTGCATGACGAGGATGGGCGTGTTGTCGTAGCCCGCTTCCTTCAGCAGCGCCTTGGCCTTTTCGATGTTCGACGGGACGACCACGTCCTTGCCGATATCGGATTCCATCGGCGTGCCGCAACCCCACAGCGAGGCGCACGTCTTCCAGTATTTCGGATTGCCGACCAGCGCCTTCATCACGTCTTCCTGGCCGATGGCGTACATCGCGGCCTGGCGGATCTTCTTGTTGTTGAAGGGCGGGTACTTGAAATTGAAGCGGTACATCGTGAAGTAGCCGACCGGGCTGAGCGACTCTTCCTTCAGGTCCTTGTTGCCTTCGATCATCGGCAGCAGGTCGTAAGGGAATTGCTCGACGAAATCGATTTCGCCGCCCAACAGCGCGTTGGCGGTGGTCAGGGCGTCAGGCATGACGTCCCATTCGACCTTGTCCACGTTCACGACCTTGCCGCCCGCCAGGCCGCTTGCGGGCTCTTTGCGCGGCACGTAGTCGGCGTACTTGGCGTAGACGGTCTTCACGCCCGGCTTGAATTCGATGACCTTGAACGGGCCCGAACCGGTCATGTCGGTGATCGGCTGGCCGATGGCCTGTTCGGCGATGCGCTTGGGCATCATGAACGGCGCGGTGCCGGTGGGCTTGGACAGGGCGCGCAGCGCCAGGTCCGTGGGTTCCTTCATGACGATGCGAAAGCTATTGTCGTCAATGACTTCGATCTTGTCGGTGAACTTCAGCAGCGTGCGGCCCATGCCGTCGCCCGCCGCCCAGCGCTTGATCGACGCCACGCAGTCTTCGGAGGTCACGGGCTTGCCGTCATGCCATTTCTGGCCCGCGCGCAACGTCATCGTGTAGGTCTTGCCGTCGGGCGAGACCTCCCACTTTTCCAGCATCTGGGGCTGGATCTTGTTGTCGGCGTCGGTGGCCAGCAAGGTGTCGTAGATCATGTAGCCGTGCCACGTCGTGATGTACGCGGTAGTGGCGTGCGGATCGGTCAACCGCAATGGCGAGTGCATGACGGACTTGATGACGGTTTCGGCGTAAGCGCCGTGAGCCATCATCAGCGTTGCACCGGCCAGCGCGGCCGCTCGGACAAACTTGAGCATGGAGATTCCCCTTGAAGCGTAGTGAGCGGCACTGTCGGCCGCTACGTCGTTAACGCGCCGCGCGATGGCGGCGTGCGAGGGTCAGGCTGTCGCGGGCCGGCCCGAAAACACCGGTCCGCAAGGCGCCATTCTGATGCCGGGACGCAACCGTGTCCATGGTTGTTTTGCCGCATCCATCAGCATGGAGCCGGGGGCGGCGCACACCAGGATCGTCTGCGCGATGGACGTGAAATCCGCACGGAAGTGCGCCGAACTCTTCACCACCAGAATCGCGGCGCGCGAGGGTTCGACGCCCGCGAACCGGAACATCTCCTGGTCCGCCATCTGCACCTTGTTTGAGGCGACGATGATGCGCACCCCGCCCACACGCAGGCAGGCGCTGGGGCCCAGGTCCATGTGGAATCCGCGGTAGAACGCGCCGTGCGTATCGAAGCGCCCGTCTGAAGTTTTCTCGACAATGAATTCGCTGTCCAGCGGTTCGTCGTCGGGAATACCCGAGTGTCCACCCAGTGCAATCCGGACTTTATTGCCGACGCCCGCGCGGTGCGCGGCGAGCGCGGCGGCCGGGTCCACGATCAGACCGATGGAAGCATCGCGCGCATCGTGCCGGATCAGCGCGCGCAGCACGCCGGTGGTGTCGGAACTGCCGCCCGCGCCGGGGTTGTCCTGCGCGTCGGCGATAACGACGGGCTTGCGGGCGTCTTGCGCCAGCCGCATGGCTTCCTGCACGGCTTCGTCGGGGGTGTAGAGCCTGCCGCCGAAGTCGCGTTCGGCGTTCAGCACGGCGCGCGCCATTTCCGCGGCTGCCGCGTCGGCGTCGGCCTGCGTAGTGCCGTAGGCCCATACCGTCGGCGCGCATTCGGGGAAGTCTGCGGCGGGAAAGCCCGTGGCGAACGACAGGCTCGTCGCGCCGCGCGATTCGATCTCGCCCACCAGTTCGTACAGGCTGCGCGAGGGTTCGATATCGGTGGACTGCCAGCACAGCGAAATCAGGTAGGGCAGGGTGCGCAGCGATGCATAGGGCCGCGGCACGCCGGCCAGCCGCAATGACAGCAGCGCTGCCGCGCGCTGCCCAGTCTCGGCCATGTCGATGTGGGGATAGGTGCGGTAGCAGACCAGCGCGTCGGCGTGGCGCACCATGGCGCGGGTCACGTTGGCGTGCAGGTCCAGGCTGGCGACCACAGGCACGTGGGGCCCGACGAGTTCCCGCACGCGCTTGAGCAGTTCGCCTTCGCCGTCGTCCAGGTGTTCGGTGACCATGGCGCCGTGCAGGTCCAGGTATACGCCGTCCAGCGGCATCGCCGCCGACAAGCCTTGAAGGATCATCGCGCTGATGCGTTCGAACGCGTCCCGGGTGACCGGCCCCGACGGGCTGGCGGCGGCCCAGGTGGTGGGCACCAGCGTGTGCTGCCCCATGGCTTCGATGAAGCCCGCCACAGGAATGTTCGCGCCGGCGACGGCGGCGAACATCGCGGGCCCGCTGACAAGGCGGGGCCAGCCTCCGCCCTTCTCGGCAAAGTCTTCCCACGTGGCGCGCGAGGGCGCGAACGTATTGGTCTCGTGCTGAAAACCGCCAATCCCGATGCGCATCTGGCATCCCCTTGTCGTCTTGATGTTCGGAAGGCGCGGGAACGACGCCACGCCTAAGTCAGTACTCCCATGGCGCCCCCTTGAGGGGGCCCGCCTCAGGGGGGAGCGCGCAGCGCCTCGGGGGTGGGTTCACTTCGCCACGGGCATGGTGAATTCCGCGCCCTTGGCGATGCTGTCCGGCCAGCGCTGCATCACGCTCTTGTAGCGGGAATAGAAGCGGATGCCTTCTTCGCCGTAAGCGTGATGGTCGCCGAACAGCGAACGCTTCCATCCGCCGAACGAATGCCACGCCATGGGCACGGGAATCGGCACATTGATGCCGACCATGCCCACCTTGATCTGGCGTGCAAAGGCGCGGGCCACGCCGCCGTCGGACGTGAAGCACGCCACGCCGTTGCCGAATTCATGCGCGTTGATCAGTTCGACCGCGCTGGCGAAGTCGGGCACGCGCACGATGCACAGCACGGGGCCGAAGATCTCTTCGCGGTAGATGTTCATGGCGGGCTTGACGTTGTCGAACAGCGTGCCGCCCAGGAAGAAGCCGCGCTCGTTGCCGGCCACGGTCAGGCCGCGTCCGTCCACGACCATGTCGGCGCCAGACGCGATGCCGTCTTCGATGTAGCCGATAACCTTGTTGCGATGCTGCGCGGTGACCAGCGGGCCCATTTCTGCATCCGCCTGCATGCCGTCCTTGACGATCAGCGCCTTGACGCGCGGGATCAGGCGTTCGACGACCTTGTCGGCCACGTCGCCGACGACGACGGCGACCGAGATCGCCATGCAGCGTTCGCCGGCCGAGCCATAGGCCGCGCCCATCAGCGCGTCGGTGACCTGGTCCAGGTCGGCGTCGGGCATGACCACCAGGTGGTTCTTGGCGCCGCCCAGGGCTTGTACGCGCTTGCCGCGCTTGGTGCCTTCGGAATAGATGTATTCGGCGATCGGCGTCGACCCGACGAAGGACAGCGCTTCGACGTCGGGATGCGCGATCAGCGCGTCCACGGCCTGCTTGTCGCCATGCACGACGTTGAAGACGCCACCGGGCAGGCCGGCTTCGGTCAGCAATTCAGCCAGGCGCAGCGAGGCCGACGGATCGCGTTCCGACGGCTTGAGCACGAAGGTGTTGCCGCAGGCGATGGCCACCGGGAACATCCAGCACGGCACCATCATGGGGAAGTTGAACGGCGTGACGCCGGCCACCACGCCCAGGGGCTGGCGCATGCTCCAGTTGTCGATGCCGCCGCCGATCTGGTCGGAATACTGGCCCTTGAGCAGTTGCGGGATGCCGCAGGCGAATTCGACGATTTCGATGCCGCGCATGACCTCGCCCTTGGCGTCGGAGAAGACCTTGCCATGTTCGCGGGTGATCAGTTCGGCCAGTTCGTCCTGGTGCTTGTCCAGCAGCGCCTTGAAGTTGAACAGGATGCGGGCGCGCTTGAGCGCCGGCGTCTCGGACCAGGCGGGGAAGGCGGCCTTGGCGGCGGCCACAGCCGTCGCGACGTCTTCAGTGGAGGCCAGCGGAACCGACGAGCAGATCTCGCCGGTGGCGGGGTTGAAGCCGTCGGCGTAGCGGCTGCTGCGGCCGTCATAGTGCTGGCCGTTGATGAAATGGGAGATCTTCTTCATGGTGTGGGACCGGAAATCGGGATTCGTAAAAACGTCCGAGGGCGGCCATCGGCCGCCCGCGGGACAGGGTCAGGTTGCGCGGCGGCGCCGCGGCAGGGGGCTCGCCATGTTCCTCAAGCGATCTCTTTCAGGACCTTGCCGATCTGTTCGAAGATCTGGCCGATCTGAGCCTCTTCGATGATCAGCGGAGGCGAGATGGCGATGATGTCGCCCGTGTAGCGCACCATCAGGCCGCTGTCGAAGCACTTCTGGAAGACTTCGGCGGCGCGGGCGCCCGGCGCGCCGGCGCGCGGCGAGAGTTCAATGCCGGCGACCAGACCCAGGTTGCGCACGTCGATGACGTGCGGCGCGCCCTTCAGGCTGTGCACGGCTTCCTCGAAAGCGCCGGAAAGCTTGCGGGCGCGGGCGAACAGGTCGTCGCGGCGGTAGATGTCCAGCGTCGCCAGGATGGCCGCGGCCGCCAGCGGGTGCGCCGAATAGGTGTATCCGTGGAAGAACTCGATGCCGCCTGCCGGGCCGTTGACGATGGCGTCGTGCACTTCGCGTTTGACCGCGACCGCACCGGCCGGCACCGCGGCGTTGCTCACGCCCTTGGCCATGGCAATGATGTCCGGCGTCACGCCGAAGAATTCGGAGGCCGTGGCGGCGCCCAGGCGGCCGTAGGCGGTGATGACTTCGTCGAAAATCAGCAGGATGCCGTGCTTGGACGTGATCTCGCGCAGTTTTTCCAGGTAGCCCTTGGGCGGGATCAGCACGCCCGTGGAGCCGGCCATCGGTTCGACGATGACGGCGGCGATGGTGGAGGCGTCATGCAGCGCGACGATGCGTTCCAGCTCGTCGGCCAGGTTGGCGCCCCAGGCGGGCTGGCCCTTGGAGTAGGCGTTCTTTTCCAGGTTATGGGTATGCGGCAAGTGGTCCACGGCGGGCAGCAGGGCGCCGGAGAACGTCTTGCGGTTGGTTGAGATGCCGCCGACCGAGATGCCGCCGAAACCCACGCCGTGATAGCCGCGTTCGCGGCCGATCAGGCGGGTGCGCTGGCCTTCGCCGCGGGCGCGGTGGTAAGCCAGGGCAATTTTCAGGGACGTATCGACGGACTCGGAGCCGGAGTTCGTGAAGAAGACGCGGTCCAGGCCCTGGGGCATGAAGCCGGCGACAGCCGTGGCTGCTTCGAAGGCCAGCGGGTGGCCCAGCTGGAAGCCGGGCGCGTAATCCATGATGCCGGCCTGGCGGGAAATCGCGTCGACGATTTCCTGGCGGCCGTGGCCGGCGTTGACGCACCACAGGCCGGCGGTGCCGTCCAGGATCTGGCGGCCGTCGGCCGAGGTGTAGTACATGCCTTTGGCCGTTGCCAGCATGCGCGGGTGCGCCTTGAACTGCTTGTTGGCAGTGAAGGGCATCCAGAGATGGGACAGGTCGGGCAACTCGGCGGGGGCGTTCATGGCGGCTCCAGGGGAAGGACAACCGGCGGGCCTGCAAGAAAAGGGCGCAGCCGGGATTCGAATGATTCTGGTACGTCCCGCGGGGAATGAAAATATACGATCTGCGCAAATGCCGCTAACTGTATAGTTGCAGGTGGTCTAACTGTACAGTTTTCTCCGTGATCGATTTCCAGCCCAACCGCGCCCGTGGACTTGCGCCGACCCTGGTCGAACAACTGGTGGCGGCCATCTTGCGCGCCATTGAAGAACAGACACTGCGTCCGGGTATGTCCCTACCCTCGGTGCGCGAGTTCGCCCGCCAGTACGGTGTCAGTACGTTCACGGTGGCCAGCGCCTACAGCCGGCTGGTGTCGCAGGGCTGGCTGGCCGCGCGGCCCGGGGCGGGCTACCGGGTAGCCTCGCCGGACGCGCCTGCGCGGCGGGGCGAACCCCTGTCCTGGGAGCCGCCGCGCCTGAACGCGGGCTGGCTACTGTCGGACATCTTTGCCGACCATTCCATCCCGATCAAATCGGGATGCGGCTGGCTGCCGGGGGAATGGCTGAACGAAGAGGGCATGCATCTGGCGCTGCGCCACATGGGGCGCGTGCCGGCGATGCGCATCGCCAATTACGGGCACCCCTATGGCTATGCGCCGCTGCGCGAAACCATCGCGGCCAGCCTCAGCGCCCAGGGCATGGAAGTGGAAGTGTCCCAGGTGCTGCTGACCCAGGGCGTGTCGCACGGCCTGGACATGGTGACCCGCACGCTGCTGCGGCCGGGCGACACCGTCGTGGTGGAGCAGCCCGCCTATGCCAACTTGTTGCAGCTGCTGCGCTTGGTGGGCCTGCGGGTGGTGGCGGTGCCGCGCACGGCCGACGGGCTGGACTGCGAGGCGCTAGAGCGCGTGGTGGCCCAGCACCAGCCGCGCGCGCTGTACATCAATACGGCGCTGCAGAATCCGTCAGGCGCCAGCATCGGGATGGCCAATGCCTTCCGCATCTTGCAGGTGGCCGAACGGCACGGCCTGTGGGTGATCGAGGACGACATCTCCCGCGACCTGGCGCCCGGCGTGACGCCGATGCTGGCCGCGCTGGACGGGGCGCGGCGGGTGATCTACCTGGGCGGCTACTCCAAGGTCATCAGCCCGTCGGTGCGGGTGGGCTATGTGGTGGCGCATCGCGACCTGGCCCGCGACATCGCGCGCACCAAGATGGCGGTGGGCCTGACTTCGCCGGAAATCATGGAGCGCATCGTGCACCAGGTCATCCGCGAGGGGCGCTACCGCGCGCACATCGCCCGCACCCGCGAGCGGCTGGCCGAGGCGCACACCGCGGTGGCCGGCCAGATGCAACAGCACGGGTTCGAAATCCATGGACGGCCGCAGGGCGGTCTGTTCCTGTGGGCCAAGGTGGCCGGGCAGTGGCGCGAACGGGGCGCCAACGGTTTGGCGGAACTGGCGCTGAAAGACGGCATTTGGCTGGCGCCGGGGTCTTACTTTGAAGTGGATGAGGCGGATACGCCGTGGGTGCGATTCAACGTGGCGTATTCAGAGGCGCCGGCGTTGTGGCGGTTCATGAGGAATGCGGGGGCGGCTTGATGGGTTGCGCGCGCTGGGCTGATCGGAGGCTTGCCGCGGAAATCTCGCGCTTCACCCATCCTACGATGGGGAAACGCTCCATTCAACGCGCGCAACTCGTCACGCGTCCGTCGCGCTTTTCAAAAATTCAGCGTTCGTAGGTAACGAAGTCGTACTCGTAGCCGTTTTCGGCGGGCTGGGTTTCGCGCGCGGTTTCCTTCCATTGGAAGGCGGGCAGCAGCGGGAAGAAGGCGTCGCCGTCGACCTGGGCGTGGACTTCGGTGGCCAGCACGCGTTGCGCCTGCGGCAGCGCCTGCGCGTAGATCTGAGCGCCGCCGATCACGAAAGCCTGTTCCACCTCGCCGCAGGCGGCGATAGCGGCTTCCAGCGTGGGCACGACGGTGGCCCCGGGGGCGGCGAAATCGGGATTGCGGCTGATCACGATGTTGGCGCGGCCGGGCAGCGGCCGGCCCAGCGAATCCCAGGTCTTGCGGCCCATGATGATGGGATGGCCCAGCGTGCTGCGTTTGAAGTGCGCCAGATCTCCCGGCAGCTTCCAGGGCAGGGTGTTGTCGCGTCCGATGACGCGGTTGTCGGAATAGGCAACGATCAGGGTAAGGCTGGCGGGCATGCGGGCGGGCAATGGTGGGGACGGCCGGGAGTCGGCCGATCAGACGGCGTAAGCGTAGCAAATTCCGCTGGGGCCAGCCGGCCGCGCCTAGCCGGCCGCACCTAACCGGTCGCGTGTTCCAGGAACTCCGTCGCGGGCATCGGGCGGCCTAGCAGGAAGCCCTGCAAGGAATCGCAGCCCAGGCCGGTCAGGAATTTCTGCTGGGCTGCCGTTTCGACGCCTTCGGCGACGATTCGCAGGTTCAGCTGCTGCGCCAGCGCGACGATGGCCGACACAATGGCGGCGTCTTCGTTGTCGTTTTCCAGCTGGTTCACAAAGCCCCGGTCGATCTTCAACTCGGTCGCGGGCAGGCGCTTCAGATACAGCAGGCTGGAATAGCCGGTGCCGAAGTCGTCGATGGAGATGGTCACGCCCAGCCCGGACAGGCGCTTGAGCACGGCCAGGCTGGCCTCGGCGTCGCGCATGGCGGTGGATTCCGTCACTTCCAGCGTCAGGCACGCGGGCGGCACGTCGTGCCGCGCCAGCGCCGCACGCACGGTTTCAACCAGGCTGGCGTGCGCGAACTGCAAGGCCGAAATGTTGACGGCGATGGTCCAGTGGCCTTGGCCGGCGTTGATCCATTCCCGCATCTGGCGGCAGGCCTCGTTGATGACCCATTCTCCGATGGACAGGATCAGGCCGGTCTTTTCGGCGATGGGGATGAACTGGTCCGGACCGACCAGGCCGCGTGTCGGGTGGTTCCAGCGCAGCAGCGCTTCGGCGCCCATGATGGGGCCTGCGGGCGCTTCATATTTGGGCTGGTAGTGCAGCACAAACTGGTCGCGCTCCTGCGCCAGGCGCAGGTCGTGCAGCAGTTCGATCTGTTCGTGCGCGTCCGCGTTCATGGACGGCTCGAAGAAGCTGTAGCCGGTGCCGCCCAGGCGCTTGGCGTGGTACATGGCGGCGTCGGCGTTGGTCAGCAGACTGTGGGTGTCTTCGCCATCATTCGGGTAGATCGCGATGCCCACGCTGGACGTCACCAGCACCTCGTGCCCATAGACCATGACGGGGCGGGCGATCGCTTCAATCAGCCGGTCCGCCACGTTGGCGGCATCGGTCGGTTCGATCACTTCGCTCAGCACGATGAATTCGTCGCCGCCCAGGCGCGCCACCGTGTCCTGCGTGCGCAGGGTCTGCCGGATGCGCTGGGCCAGATCGATCAGCAAGGCGTCGCCGGTGTGGTGGCCGTAGGCGTCGTTGACCGCCTTGAAGCCGTCCAGGTCGAAGAACAGCACGGCGAAGTAGCCCTTGCGGCGGCTGGCGCTTTCGATGGCCTGCTCCATCCGGTCTTCCAGCAGGATGCGGTTGGGCAATTTGGTGAGCGTGTCGTGCAGCGCCAGCTGCACCAGCTCTTCGTTGGCCTCGGCCAGCGATGAGGCCAGCGCGGACGTGCGCGCCTCAAGCCGGTTGTCCAGCACGGCGACCACCAGGGCGATGGCCAGCACGCTGAGCGTGACCGCCGTCACCGCGATGGCCAGCCAGCCGGCCGAAATGCCGCCGTCGGCGGCCATGCAGATGCTGCCTGCCGGAAACCCCGCGGCTTCCATGCCGGAATAGTGCATGCCGACGATGGCGATGCCCATGACGACCGACGCCAGCGGTCGGGACAGGGCCACGCGCGGCCCGTCGTGGCGCAACCGATAGGTGATCCATAGCGCGGCGCCGGAGGCGGCCACGGCGATCACGATGGATAGCGCAAACCATTTGGTGTCGTAGACGATGCCGGGCGCCATGCGCATCGCGGCCATGCCCAGATAGTGCATGGCGGCGATGCCTGCGCCCATCAGCAGGGCACCGGCAATCAGCCTGCGCCAGGGCAGCTCGTCCTTGCACACGATCCACAGGGCGAATGCCGAGCAGCCGATGGCGATGCCCAGCGACAGGACGGTCAGGGGCAGGTCGTAGCCCATGGGAATGGGCAGGTTGAAGGCCAGCATGCCGACAAAGTGCATGGACCAGATGCCGATGCCCATGGCGAGCGCACCGCCCGCCAGCCAGTAGCGCGCGGCTGGCAGCCCGTTCGAGGCCCGTACGCGATTGGCCATGCCCAACGCCGTATATGACGCCAGGATGGCGACCCCTAGGGATACGAGGACGAGCGAAGGGTTATAAGTTCCAACGAGCATTTGTGGGGTCCTGTCCTGAGCGCTTACTGCGATCGCGCCGGCCTCAAATCAAATCAATTAGTAGTCAACAGTTGCAATTGGGTCGCAAGACAATTCCGGCTGTCGACGCTGGCGATTTACATACTCTCTTGTAGGGAAGGGGGATGCGGAGGGCGCTGCCTGCGGTCGGCGCTGCCGGATGGGGCAGCGCAGTCTCGCGACAAGCGATACGCGCGGAGCGGCAAGCGCCTGCGGAAGCCGTGGCGCGCAGCGCATTCTGGATGCACGCCCGAGGCTAAGGGATGGGTTATACCGAAATCGCGCTTCCAGAAGCTCACCAATCTTCACTTATGCTGCCAGGCGCGGTTTGCCAGCCCGAGGGCAAGCGCCCACGGCGGCTGCCCGCGTGCTTCCCGGGGCCGCCGGACTCGGCGTGCCGGGCGCGATCTTACACGGCCATGGGCGCGGTGAGCGGCGCGTGATGGGTGTAGCCGGACAGCGAAAAATCGCCCGGTTCCACCTTTTCCAGCCATTCCGGTTCATAGCGGCCTGTCACGGCGAAATCGGGGATGCGGTCGGACAGGATCAGCTTGGGCGATTCGTAGGGCTCGCGGGCGAGTTGCTCGCGCAGCATCGGCAGGTGGTTTTCGTAGATATGCGCGTCGCCGATGAAATACGTGAACCAGCGCGGGGTGTAGCCGGTCAGGCGGCCCACCAGGTGCAGCAGCGCGGCGCCTTCCGTCAGATTGAAGGGCGTGCCCAGGCCGACGTCGTTGGACCGGATATACAAGCAGAGCGAGATTTCGCGGGTGGTTGCGTTGGGCAGGAACTGGTAGAGCAGATGGCAGGGCGGCAGGGCCATCTCTTCGATCTGAGCCCAGTTCCAGCCGTGGAACAGGATGCGGCGATCGCCCGGGCGCTCGTGGATGGTGTCCAGGCATTGGCGCAATTGGTCCACCGCCTTGTACAGCAGGACTTTCGGCACGCCGGCTTCTTCCAGATCGGCCACCTTGGCGTAGCCACGGGCCAGCGCGTCTTCGACCTGCGCGGTTCGGTTGGCGTCCAGCACCTTGTAGGCCGGCCACTGGCGCCATTGGACGCCGTAGACGGGGCCCAGGTCATCCGGGCCTTCGCGGTACGGGTTGGCCAGCCACTGGCTGTTTTCGTTGGCGTTCTGGTCCCAGACCTTGCAGCCCAGTTCGCGGAACTCCGCGGCGCTGCGCGAGGCGCGCATGAAACCCACCATTTCGCCGATGGCGGACTTGAACGCCAGCTTCTTGGTGGTGACGGCGGGAAAGCCCTTTTGCAGGTCGAACCGCAACGACGCGCCCGGCATGCTGAGCGTGCGTATGCCCGTCCGGTTCTCCTGCCACGCGCCGGTGTCCAGGATGGATTGAACGAGGTCCAGGTATTGTTTCATGGCGGTCCTTGTGTTCGCCCGCCCCGCGGGTGACGCAAATTGGCCGCCGCGTGCGACGCGGCGGCGCTTGATCTAGATAGGGAAGAAGGGATAGGGCGAATTACACCACGCGGGCGTGCCTCAGGCGGCGGCCGGCGCTTCCTGCGTGTCGACGATTTCGACCGAAAACGTCAGCGCCGCGGTCTTCTCCAGCATGGCCGAGGCCGAGCAGTACTTTTCGTGCGATAGCTGCACGGCGCGCTCCACCGCGGCTTGCGGCAGGTTGCGACCTGTGACCGTGAAGGCGAAATGGATGCGGGTGAAGACCTTCGGGTCGGCATCCGCGCGGTCGGCATGGAGCTTGACGCTGCAACCGGTGACCGCGTGGCGGCCGCGCTTCAGAATCAGCACCACGTCATAGGCGGTGCAGCCACCCGTGCCGGCCAGCAGCATTTCCATCGGGCGCGGCGCCAGATTGTGGCCGCCGCCGTCCACGGCGCCGTCCATCACGGCCACGTGGCCGCTGCCGGTGCTGGCGGTAAAGAGCATGCCGTTGGGGCCGCCCCAGTCGATCGTGCATTCCATGTCGTGTGTCCTTGAGCTTTGAGCGCAGTCAATGGTTGATGATACCTGTTGCGTACAATTCCAGGCACGAGAGCCCCGCCCCGCATCAGGGGTGTGTGCGCCAGTTTTGCCAAGGAGTTGTCCATGTCCACCGCCCTGTCACAATCCGGCCCCCTTTCCTTCCTGCGCCGCACCAGTCCGCTGGATGCGTTGCTGGCTGAAGCGGACCGCGCATTGCGGGTGCTGTCCAACAGCGCGACCGCCGGCCGTCCCTATCCGGCCAAGTCCGAAGAGGCGCCAAATGCGATGTCCGCGCAGGAAAAACGGCACGCGGCGGGCCTGATGCGCGTGAACCATGTGGGCGAGGTCTGCGCGCAGGCGTTGTACCGGGGGCAGGCGTCGGTCTGCCGCGAACCCGCGCCCCGCGCGCTGCTGCTGAATGCGGCTTCAGAAGAAGTCGATCACCTGGTCTGGTGCAATGAGCGCCTGACCGAACTGGGCAGCCGGCCCAGCCTCTTGAACCCGGTCTGGTACGCCGGATCGTTCGCATTGGGCGTGCTGGCCAGTTATGCGGGAGTGCCACGCAACCTTGGTTTCATGGCCGAGACCGAGCGGCAGGTGGAGGCACATCTGGAAGAGCATCTACGCACCTTGCCGGTGCAGGATGAGCGCTCGCGCGAGATTGTCCGCAAGATGAAGGACGACGAAGCCGAGCATCGCGCCAGCGCCGAGCGGGCTGGGGGCGTACCCCTTCCTGGCCCGGTAAAAGCGGCGATGCGGGCAATGTCCAAGGTCATGACGACGACGGCTTATTGGGTCTGAGAACCGCTTGCGGCTGAAATGTTGCAGTGCGCAAATTCGGCCGCATGCTGGTGCAGGACGCACCATTTCAGTGCAAATTACAGGGTGGGATTACCCGGTGTCGTCTAGGGTTAGTCCGCAATGGGTTTACCCGTTCGGCAAAAACCCTTTTTTTGGCCAAGCCATGTGTTGATGCGGGTCTCCAGGGGGCGCAAGGGAATTTTGCGGCGAAAACGCAACGCGAAAACCGGCCTTCAAAAGAGATTAAAAAAATTCTTGCATCGCACAAAAAACCTCGGTACTATTCACTCATCGGATGTTGAAACGCAGTCGGCGCGGTGCAAAACCCCGAACGCGTAGCGAGCAGAAGGCAAGCTCCCAACATGCCACGGTTGTCTCCTCCACCCTCCTCCTTTGGTGGATTTAGCCCGAGATCTTACGATCTCGGGCTTTTTTTTATGCCGAATTAATGCGTCCCTATTTTTTGGCGAGGTTCGCCCGACCTGGCTAGTCGACGGCATATCCTCCCTATGGCGGCATCCGCGTTTTCCCTGGGATATTTCGCGTGTTCCCCAGCGGAAAGCTCTACAATCAGCGCATGAAATCCGTATCTCCGCGCGTCCGCGGTTTTGTTGCATCAGCCCCCTCCATCCAGCGGCCTGGCGGCGGACGAACGGCCCTGTCCCGGGTGTTACGTTTCGTGCCCCTGAATTGCACTTCCTTATCCCTGCCATATATGGGCGTTACACCTGCCTCCCATAATGGCGGGCCTGTCTCGATAGACCAACCAGAGGTGATTCTGTGACCTGGCTGTATATCTGCGTGGTCGCGTTCATGGTGGGCGGGCTCATCGTGTGGTCGGAACGCTGGCATGGCCGGTTTACCGGCGACAGCGATCTGAACAAGCCGCAAGCGAACCATTCCCGCGCGACCCCCCGTGTCGGCGGCTTGGCCGTGCTTGCCGGCACGTTGCTGGGCCTGCTGGTGCTGGGGCCCGCCAACATGACGCTGACGTGGCTGTGGCCCGCGCTGTTTGTCGCCGCGCTGCCGGTGTTCGTTGCTGGCCTGCTGGAAGACATCACTAAAGATATCGGCGCCAGCAAGCGTTTGCTGGCGGCATTCCTGTCGGCGGCGATCGCCTGGTGGCTGCTGGGCGGCGTCAGCCGTGTCGGCATGGCGCCGGTGGACTACGTGCTGTCGTTCTGGCCGGTGTCGCTCTTGTTCACCATGATTGCGGTGGGCGGCTGTACGCATGCGCTGAACATCGTGGACGGCATGAACGGCCTGGCCGGCATGGTTGCCACGCTGATGTCGGTGTCGATCAGCCTGGTGGCGATGCAAGTGGGCGACGTGCCGATCTTCCTGATCTCCGCCGCCTTGGCGTCGGCGACCTTGGGCTTCCTGGTCTGGAACTTCCCATTCGGGCGCGTATTCCTGGGCGACGGCGGGGCCTATTTCCTGGGCTTCATGCTGGCCGAACTGGCGGTGCTGCTGGTCGTGCGTAATCCGTCGGTGTCGCCGTTCTACGCGCTGGCCGTGCTGTTCTACCCCGTATTCGAAACCGGTTTCTCGATCTGGCGGCGGCGCTTCAAGCGCGGCGTGCCGGTCGACCAGCCGGATGCCTTGCACCTGCACCAGCTGGTGTTCCGCCGCCTGGTTCGCGTGACGTTCAGCCGGGGCCGTCGCCACGCCGTGCCGGCGCTGTGCAATGCGATGGCGTCGCCCTACATGTGGGTGCTGGCGCTGATCGGCCTGGTGCCGGCCACGATCTGGTGGGACAACGCGTGGGCGCTTAGCGCCAGCCTCGTGGTGTTCGCCAGCGTCTATATCTGGCTGTATGCGCGGCTGGTGTCCTGGCGTCGCCCGGGGTGGCTGCTGCTGCCATCTGTTTTGAAGACTACGGATTAGTTTTGAGTGCCCCGGCGATTGCCGTCGGGGGCTCGGTTATCTATCACCCGACCATATTTAAAATGCCGTAATCGTTCTACGGTGAAGGGAGAGTTATGTTGCGAATTCAGGATGTGAAACTTGCTGTCGTCGGCCTGGGCTACGTCGGTCTGCCCCTGGCGGTGGAGTTCGGCAAGAAGCGCTCGGTCATCGGGTTCGATATCAATACGCGCCGCATCGACGCACTGAAGGCCGGCCACGACCACACGCTGGAAGTGAGCGATGCAGAGCTGGCCGAAGCCGCTCAATTGACCTACACCGCCGACCGCGCCGAGCTGGGCGAGGCCAACGTGTTCATCGTGACCGTGCCGACCCCCATCGACGAATACAAGCAGCCCGACCTGACTCCGCTGGTCAAGGCCAGCGAAACCATCGGCGCCGTGCTCAAGCGCGGCGACATCGTCATTTATGAATCCACGGTCTATCCGGGCGCCACGGAAGAAGATTGCGTGCCGGTGCTGGAGCGCGTGTCCGGCTTGAAGTTCAATGTGGACTTCTATGCGGGCTACAGCCCCGAGCGCATCAACCCGGGCGACAAGGAACACCGTGTCAGCACCATCAAGAAGGTCACCTCGGGTTCCACCCCTGAAGTCGCCGAACTGGTCGATCAGCTGTACAAGCAGATCATCACCGCCGGCACGCACAAGGCGTCCAGCATCCGCGTGGCGGAAGCCGCCAAGGTGATCGAAAACACGCAGCGCGACGTGAACATCGCGCTGATCAACGAACTGGCCCTGATCTTCAACAAGATGGGCATCGACACCGAGGCCGTGCTGCAAGCCGCCGGCACCAAGTGGAACTTCCTGCCGTTCCGTCCGGGCCTGGTGGGCGGCCATTGCATCGGCGTGGACCCGTACTACCTGACGCACAAGGCGCAATCGATCGGCTACCACCCCGAGATCATCCTGGCGGGCCGCCGCCTGAACGACTCGATGGGCGGCTACGTGGTGTCGCAACTGGTCAAGGCGATGACCAAGCAGCGCATCCATGTGCAAGGCGCGCGCGTGCTCGTCATGGGCCTGGCCTTCAAGGAAAACTGCCCCGACCTGCGCAATACGCGCATCGTGGACATCGTGCATGAACTGCGCGACTACAACGTAGACGTCGACGTCTACGACCCGTGGGTCGACGCCGAGGAAGCCGTGCACGAGTACGGCCTGACGCCGGTCGCCAAGCTGGAAGAGGGCAAGTACGACGCCGTGATCCTGGCGGTGGCGCACAACCAGTTCAAGGCCTTGGGCGCCGAAGGCATCCGCAAGCTGGGCAAGGAGCAACACGTGCTGTACGACTTGAAGTACGTGCTGTCGCCCGCCGAATCCGATCTGCGCCTGTAAGGATTCAGCCATGGCAACACGCTTTGAGACCATCAAGCAGGAATTGACCGCCGCGCCGCGCAAGTGGCTGGTGACCGGCTGCGCCGGCTTCATCGGGTCGAACCTGCTGGAAACCCTGCTGAAGCTGAATCAGACCGTCACCGGCCTGGACAACTTCGCAACCGGTCACCAGCGCAACCTGGATGAAGTGCGCGCTTCGGTTTCGGCCGAGCAATGGGCGCGCTTTACCTTCGTGGAAGGCGATATCCGCGACCTGGATGCTTGCCGCCGCGCCGTTGACGGCGTGGACTTCGTGCTGCATCAAGCCGCGCTGGGCTCCGTGCCGCGTTCGCTGAAAGATCCGATCACCACCAACGAGGTGAACATCGGCGGCTTCCTGAACATGCTGGTCGCCGCCCGCGATGCGCAAGTGAAGTCGTTCGTCTATGCGGCGTCCAGTTCCACGTACGGCGACCATCCGGCCTTGCCCAAGGTGGAAGAGAATATCGGCAAGCCCTTGTCGCCGTACGCCGTGACCAAGTTCGTGAACGAACTGTATGCGGACGTGTTCGCACGCTCGTACGGGTTCGAAACGGTGGGCCTGCGCTACTTCAACGTGTTCGGCAAGCGCCAGGATCCGAACGGCGCCTACGCCGCCGTGATCCCGAAGTGGACCGCCGCGATGATCAAGGGCGACGACGTCATCATCAATGGCGACGGCGAGACCAGCCGCGACTTCTGCTTTGTGGAAAACGCGGTGCAGGCCAACCTGCTGGCCGCGATGGCGCCGGCAGAAGGCCGCAACCAGGTCTACAACGTGGCCGTCAGCGGCCGCAGCACGTTGAACGACCTGTTCGGTTTCCTGGTCAAGGCCCTGGGCAACCAGAACGTGGCCTACGGCAAAAAGCCCGTATACGCCGACTTCCGCCCGGGCGACGTGCGCCACTCGCAGGCCGACGTCAGCAAGGCCGGCCGCCTGCTGGGCTACGCGCCGTCGCACACGGTGCTGCAAGGCCTGGAAGTGGCCATGCCCTGGTACACGCAATTCCTGCGTTGATTTGAAAGCACTCATCCGCAAACTCGGCAACATCCACCCGGACCATCAGCGCATCTTCAAAGGCGCGTTCCGGGTGGCCGTGTTCCTGCTGCTGGGCAAGGCTGCCGGCGCCATCAAAGAGATGGCGGTGGCCTACCGGTACGGCGTCAGCGACGCCGTGGACGCCTACCAATTCACGATGACCATGGCCACCTGGCTGCCGGTCACGATCGTGGGCGTGCTGTCGGTGGTCTTGATTCCTGTCCTGGTGCGGCTGCGCCGCGCGGAAGACGCCGAGCGCGACCAATTCATCAAAGAACTTCAAGGCTGGGTGGCTGCGGCGGGCATTGCGCTGGCCATCGCCACCTGGTTCGCCTGGCCGTATGTGGTGGACGCGCTGGGCAAGGGATTGCCCGAACGCGTACGCGGCATGACGGGCGACCTGCTGATCGCCTTCGCGCCGGTGTCGGCCTTGCTGTTGATCGCCGGCATCAGCGCCGCGCGGCTGCGCGCGCATGAACGCCACGTCAATACGTTGCTCGATAGCGTACCCGCCGTGGCGACGCTGGCCTGGGTGATGCTGGCCGTCAGCGCCGATGGCGTCGGGCCGCTGCTGTGGGGCACCTTGGTGGGCTATGCCATCCAGACCGTCTGGCTGGCCTGGCTGGCGGCGCGGGCGGACGGCGGGTTCTGGGGCGCGCCGCGCCTGACGCTGCGTTCGCCGCATTGGCCCGAACTGATGGGCGCCGCCGGCGTGATGCTGATCGGCCAGGTGGCGATGAGCTTCGTCGGCCCGATGGACCAATACGCCGCCGCCAACCTGGGCGCCAATGCGAACGCGACGCTGGGCTACGCCAGCCGGCTGCTGTCCCTCTTGCTGGGCATCGGCGCCGTGTCGGTGGGCCGCGCCGCGCTGCCGGTGCTGGCCGACGTGCAGGCCCGGGGCGATACCGCCCGCGCACGCAGCATGGCGCTGAAATGGTCGGTGCTGATGGTGGGGGCGGGCGCCGTGGCGGTCGCGATCGGTTGGGTTCTGGCGCCGTGGGGCGTGTCCGTGCTGTTCCAGCGCGGCGCCTTTACCGCGGAAAATACCGAAGCCGTCGCGCATGTGCTGCGCTGGGGCCTGCTGCAATTGCCGTTCTACTTCGGCGTGCTGATCCTGGTGCAACTGCTGGCCAGCCAGAACCGCTATCGCATCATGGCCGCCATCGCGGTAGCCAATTTTGCGCTGAAGGCCGCGTTGAATACCGTGCTGGCGCCCAAGATGGGCGCGGCCGGCATCATGCTGGCAACCAGCCTCATGTATGTGCTGTCCTTCGCCTGCTACCTGGTGGTGGCGATGCGCAAGGCCGAACCCAAGGAGGCCGATTGAATGTCCCAAGCCGAATCCGGCCGTGCATTGCGCGTCCTGCTGTTCATCCACTCGCTGCATGGGGGCGGCGCTGAACGCGTTGCCGCCGACCTGAGCGCCCACTGGGCGCAGATGGGGCGCGAGGTGATGGTGGTGACCCAGGCCAGCGCAGACGGCGATGTCTATGCCCTGCACCCGAACGTCCGCCGCGAAGTCCTGCACACGGCAGGTGAGGGCGGGGGCTTGCGCGGCATCTGGAGCAATGTGCAGCGCGTGCGCGCGTTGCGCCGGGTGATCAAGGCGTTCCGCCCCGACATCGTGCTGGGCATGATGACCACGGCGTCCGTGCTGTCCGTGCTGGCGAGTTCCGGCCTGGGTTGCCGCGTGATCGCGACCGAACATACGCATCCGCCGTCGCAGACCCTGTCGGGCCTGTGGCTGCGCTTGCGCCGGCTGACCTACCCGCGCGCCGAGCGCGTCGTCGCATTGACGCGCGGCACCGCCGACTGGATCGAACAGCACGTGCCCGGCTCCCGGCTGGCCGTCATTCCCAACCCCGTGCACTGGCCTTTGCCGCGCGCCGAACCGTTGCTGACCCCGGTGTCGGGCGACGGGCGCAAGCGCTTGCTGGCGGTCGGCCGGCTGCATGCGGACAAGGGGTTCGATCTGCTGATCCAGGCGTTCGCCACGCTGGCGCCGTCGCATCCGGACTGGGATCTGGTTATTCTGGGCGAAGGCGATGAGCGCGCCGCCCTCGAAGCGCAAGTCGGCAACGCCGGGCTGGCGTCGCGCATCTCGATGCCCGGACGCGCCGGCAACGTGGGCGATTGGTACGACAGTGCCGATCTATACGTCTTGACGTCGCGCTTTGAAGGGCTGTCCAACACTCTGCTTGAATCGATGGCCAGCGGCTTGGCCGCCGTGTCGTTCGATTGCGATACCGGCCCGCGCGAGATCGTGCGCGAAGGTATCGACGGCGTGCTGGTCCGCCCCAATGGCGACGTGCCCGCGCTATGCAAGGCGCTGGCCGACGTGATGGGCAATGACGCCGCGCGCCAGCGCATGGCGCAGGCGGCGACGGACGTGCGCGACCGGTTTTCGGCCACGCGCGTGCTGCAACAATGGCAAGAACTTTTTGACGGCGTGCGCGGATCGGGCCGTTAGGCCCGCGCGGCACGCCGTTGCTACGGTGACCACGAGAACTTCATCATGTGTGGAATAGTCGGAATTTGGGGCCCTGTCGGAAACAAGGAGCGCGTGCTGGCCGAAAGCTGCCGCCGCATCCGCCACCGCGGGCCGGACAGCAACGGTTTCTGGGAAGACCCCGAAGCTGAACTGGCCTTGGCGCACGTCCGCCTGGCGATCCTGGACTTGACCGAAGCCGGCCACCAGCCCATGACGTCCGCCTGCGGCCGCTATGTCATGGTGTTTAACGGCGAGATCTACAACCACCTGGACATCCGCAAGCAGCTGGAGCAATCCGCGCTGGCGCCGTCCTGGCGCGGGCACTCCGACACCGAAACCCTGCTGGCGGGCTTCACCGCGCTGGGCATCGAGGCGACCTTGCAGGCCGCAGTCGGCATGTTCGCGATCGCGCTGTGGGATCGCGCGTCGCGCAAGCTGATGCTGGCGCGCGACCGCATGGGCGAAAAGCCGCTGTACTACGGCTACTCCGGCGCCGAACTGGTGTTCGCTTCCGAGTTGAAGGGCCTCATGCCCATTCCGGGCTTCGGCCGCGACCTGAACCGCAATGCGTTGGCGTCGTTCATGCGGCACAACTACATCCCGGCGCCCCAGTCCATCTATCAAGGCATTGCCAAGCTGCCGCCGGGGACCTGGGTCGAATTCACCGCCGACGACACCCGCAGCCGACGCATGCCGGAGCCTCGCGTGTACTGGTCGGCGCGCGACGCCGCGGACGCCGCCGCCAAGTCGCGGCTGACGTTCGAGTCCGACGCGCAGGCCACCGAAGCGCTGGAAGGGGTGTTGTCCAAGGCGGTCGGCGGCCAGATGCTGGCCGATGTGAGCCTGGGCGCCTTCCTGTCGGGCGGCATCGATTCGTCCACTATCGTGGCCCTGATGCAGGCGCAGAGCGCCAAGCCCGTGCGCACCTTCGCGATCGGCTTCCACGAAAAGGGCTATGACGAGGCGCAGCACGCGAAAGCCGTGGCCACGCACCTGGGCACGGACCATACCGAGCTCTACGTGACCGCCGAGGACGCGTTGGCCGTGGTGCCGTCGCTGGCGGACATGTACGACGAACCGTTTGCCGATTCGTCGCAGATCCCGACCTCGCTCGTCACGAAAATGGCGCGGCAGCACGTTACCGTCGCGCTGTCCGGCGATGGCGGCGACGAACTCTTCGGCGGCTATTCACGCTATTTCCGCGTGAACAACTGGTGGCAGCAATGCGAGCGCTTTCCTTCGCTGCTGCGCAAGCCGGCGGGCGCGCTGCTTTCCGCATCCACCCATCTTCCGGGGCGCGGCGCCTGGCGCGGCAAGGTCGGCAAGCTGGGCGAGCTGCTGCGCACCGACTCGCGCGGCGATTTCTATCGCCACTTCGTGTCGTACTGGGCCGACCCCACCAAGGTGGTCAAGGGCGGCGTGGAACCGGTCTCGGAATTTGCGCGGACCATGCAGGGCTCCACCTTCGAATCCATGATGAAGCTGGATACGATCACCTATCTGCCGGACGACATCCTGGTCAAGGTGGACCGCGCCGCGATGGCGGTCAGCCTGGAAACGCGGGTGCCGCTGATCGACCACCGCGTCTATGAATTCGCCTGGAGTCTGCCGCACCAGTACAAGGTGCGCGGCAACACGGGCAAGTGGCTGTTGCGCCAGGTGCTGCATCGCCATGTGCCGCAGGCCCTGGTAGACCGCCCCAAGCGCGGTTTTGCCGTGCCGCTGGCCGCCTGGCTGCGCGGCCCGCTGCGGGAATGGGCGGACGCATTGCTGGACCCCACGCGCCTGCGTCAGGAAGGCTGGTTCGAACCGGAACCCATCCTGCGCAAGTGGCGTGAACACACGTCGGGCCACCGCAATTGGGACAGCCATTTGTGGGGCGTCCTGATGATGCAGGCCTGGCTGGACCGTTATCGCGCAGGACCGGATCAAGGGGGATCTATTGGGAGTCTTTGACGAATGAGAATATTGATGCTGGTCAGTTCCATGCATGCGGGCGGCGCCGAACGGGTGGCTGCCACGCTGGTTAGCGCATGGGCCGAACGCGGGGACGCCGTCACCTTGACGCCCACCTATTCGTCCAAGGGCACGTGCTTTTATCCCTTATCTGACAAGGTTGAGCTTGCATGGCTGGCGGATATCGCCGGCACGCGGGAGTCGGGGGCAATGGCCGCGTTCAAGCGCTTGATGGCCTTGCGCAAGCACATCCGCGACACCAAACCCGATGTGGTGGTGTCCTTCCTGACCAACGTCAATGTGGCCGCCATCCTCGCCACGCGAGGCTTGCGCGTGCCGCTCATCGTTTGCGAGCGCACGAATCCGGTCGCCGAGACGACGACGGGCACGGTGTGGCGCAAGCTGCGCCGCCTGCTGTACCCGCGCGCTGACATGGTGACCGTGCAGGCGGAAGACACCGCCGGCCCGTTTTCGCGTCAGGTGCCGGGCATCAAGCGTTTGGCCGTCATCCCGAATCCCTTACCTGCGCCCTTGCTGGATGCGCCCCGCGTGTTGCAACGCGAAGACGACGGTCCGCGTGAACTGTTGGCGATGGGCCGCCTGGTCTCTGACAAGCAATTCGATCTGCTGATCGATGTCTTCGCGCAATTGGCGCCGTCGAATCCGGATTGGAACCTGCGGATCTGGGGCGAAGGCCCCGAGCGCGCCGCGCTGGAAGCACAGATCGCCCGGCTGGGCCTGGAATCGCGGATCAGTCTGCCGGGCCGCACGGAAACACCGTGGGACGAGCTGGCGCGCGGGCAAGCCTTCGTGTTGAGTTCGCTGGTCGAGGGCTTTCCCAATGTTCTCCTGGAAGCCATGTCGCTGGGCCTGCCTTGCGTGGCCTTCGATTGCCCCAGCGGCCCGCGCGAGATGACGCGCGACGGCCAGGACGCCTTGCTGGTGCCGGCAGGCGACCGCGATGCGTTGCGCGACGCCTTGCAGCGCGTGATGGTCGACTTGTCCTTGCGCCGGCAGTTGGGCGAACGCGGCGCGACGGCGGTGCGCCATCGTTATGCGTTGGCCAGTGTGCTGTCGGAATGGGATGAACTGTTCGAAGCGGTGCAGGAGGGGCGATGAGCACCCCCGCAATGCGCATCCTGCACGTCATCACGGGCCTGGGGCAGGGTGGCGCGGAATCCGTGCTGCTGCGCCTGGCGACGTATCCCGAACCCGGCGTGACGCACATTGTGGTGTCGCTGACCGACGAGGGCATTTACGGCGAGCGCCTGCGTGCGGCCGGCGTTGCCGTTCACGCGCTGGGCATGAAGCGGGGGCGAGTCAGCCTGGGCGGCTTTCTGGCCTTGCGCCGCTTGATTGCCAGCGCGCGTCCCGAAGCCGTGCAGACCTGGATGTACCACGCCGACCTGATCGGCGGTTTGGCTGCCCGCCTGGCTGGCGTGCGGGCCATCGCTTGGGGTATCCGCAATTCCGGCGCGCATCTGGAGCGCAGCAGCCGTTCGGCGCGCCTGGTTCTGCGTGCCTGCGCGCTGCTGTCGGGCAGCGTGCCGCGCGCCATTGTCTGCGCGGCGCAGAACGCAGCCGAACGCCATGCGGAAAAAGGCTACCGCCGCGACCGGATGGTGGTGATCTCGAACGGCTATGACTTGTCGCGCTATGCGCCCGACACCCAGGCCCGGGCACGCGTGCGTGCGCAATGGGACCTGTCCGAGGATGCGCCGGTGATCGGTTGCGTGGCCCGTTGGGACCCGCTCAAAGACCATGCCAACCTGCTGCGCGCCGTGGCCGCCTTGGTGCGTGACGGCCGCGATGCCGGGCTGCGATGTGTGCTGGTCGGGCGCGGCATGGCGCCGGACAACGCCGAACTGGCCGCGCTGATCGACAAGCTGGATCTGCGCGAACGCGTGATCCTGGCAGGCCCCAGCGACGACGTGCCAGCCGTGATGAACGGGCTGGACCTGCATGTGCTGTCCAGCTGCGCGGAGGGGTTTCCCAACGTGGTCGCCGAGGCCATGGCTTGCGGCGTCTATTGCGTCGTGACCGACGTGGGCGACGCCGCCTATATCGTCGGCGATACCGGCATCGTGGTGCCGCCTGAACAGGCCGAGGCGCTGGCGCGCGGCATCGAGACCGCCTTGTGCGACGTGGCTGCGCGCGGCAGCGGGCGGGCCGGTGAAGCCGGCCGCGCCCGCGTGCTGGAAAACTTTGACCTTGCCCGCATGGTGCAACGCTATCTCGCCGTATGGCGCCGTATTTCTGGAGTCCAGGCATGAGCGCCGACCGTCGCTTGATGTTCGTCGTCAATAACCCCGCGTTCTTCATGTCGCACCGGGTGCCGGTGGCGCTGGCCGCGCAGCGTGCCGGCTATGACGTGCACGTGGCCACGATGGACGGCCCGGCAGTGGCCGACATTCAGGCCCTTGGCATGACGCACCACGCCATTCCCATGACGCGCAGCGGCAAGCATCCGTTGCAGGAACTGGGAACCTTGCTGGCCTTGGTGCGCCTGTTCCGCCGCGTGCGGCCCGATGTGGTGCATCTGGTCACCATCAAGCCCGTGCTCTACGGTGGCATCGCTGCACGCCTGGCCTGCGTGCGCGGCATGGTGGCCGCCATTTCGGGATTGGGCTTCGTGTTCCTGTCCAATTCGCTGAAGATGCGGTTGGTGCGTTCGGTGGTGGCAAGGCTGTACCGGATCGCGCTGGGCCACCCGAACAGTCGCGTGATCTTCCAGAACGCCAACGACCGCGACCTGCTCAAATCGCTGGGCGCAGTGCGCGATGAGCAGGTCGTCATGATCCGCGGCGCGGGTGTGGACCTGGATGCCTATCGCGCGTTGCCCGAGCCGCCAACGCCGCCGGTCGTGGTCACGATGGTGGCCCGCCTGCTGCGCGACAAGGGCGTGCAGGAGTTCGTGCAGGCTGCAGGCATCCTGCGCCAGCGCGGTTTGCCGGTGACGATGCAGTTGGTGGGCGGGGTGGATGCGGGCAACCCCGCGTCGGCGACCCAGAGCGAGGTCGATGCCTGGCAACGCGACGGAGCGGTCCAGGCGCTGGGCGAACGTTCGGATGTGGCGGCGCTGTACGCGGCCTCTCACATCGCCGTGCTGCCGTCTTACCGTGAAGGCCTGCCCAAGTCATTGATCGAAGCCGCTGCATGCGCGCGCGCGGTCGTAACGACCGACGTGCCGGGTTGCCGGGACGCGATCGAACCCGGCGAAACCGGGTTACTGGTGCCGGTGCGCGATGCGCAGGCCTTGGCGGATGCGATCGCGCGTCTGGCGGAAGATCCGGCGCTGCGGCAGTCGATGGGCGCTGCGGGAAGGGCGCTGGCTGAACGCGAATTCAATATCGAACGCGTTGCCAGCATCCACGTCGCCCTATACGACGCGCTGAGCGCCTGACGGCGCCCAGCCGCGCCGGGGGCTAGTGGCGGCGCGCGATCGCGTCGATCCAGAATCGGGTGGAAGGATCCTGCTGGCTGGGTTGCGGGGAGTCCAGTTCGCGCATGATGTTCTTGGCCAGCACCTTGCCGAACTCCACCCCCCATTGGTCGAACGGGTTGATGCCCCAGATCACGCCCTGCACGAATACCTTGTGTTCGTAGAGCGCCAGCAGCGCGCCCAGCGTATAGGCCTCCAGACGCGGCAGCACGATCAGCGATGACGGGCGGCCGCCCGGATGGACGCGGTGCTGCGCCAGCACGCGCGCGCGGGCCGGATCGCTTTCGGTGGCGGACGTTTCCGCCAGCGCCTCGTCAAACGATTTGCCGCGCAGCAGCGCGGAACGTTGCGCCAGGCAATTGGCGATCAGCAGTTCGTGGTGGCGCGCATAGGCGTGGTCGGGCTGTTCGCACAGGATGAAGTCCACGGGCGCGCCCATGGTGTCCTGGTGCAGCCACTGAAAGAACGTGTGCTGGCAGTCGGTGCCTGACATCCCCCAGATCGCGGCGCCGGTCGGCACGCCCGCGGGGCTGCCGTCGGCGGTGGCGACTTTACCCAGAGATTCCATTTCCAGCTGCTGCGCCCACGGCACGATGTGGTAAAGCCTCGAGTCGTAGGGCGCGATCACCAGCGAGTCATAGCCCAGGACGCTGCGGTTGACCACGCCTGCCAACGCCAGTTGCACTGGCGCGTTCTCCGCGATCGGTGCGGTGCGGAAATGTTCGTCCATGGCCGCCGCGCCGGCCAGCAACTGGTCGAACGCGTCCGTGCCCAGCGCCAGCGCGATCGGCAGGCCGATGGCCGACCAGAGCGAGTAGCGGCCGCCGACCCAATCCCAGATCTGGAAAATGTGATCGGGCAGGATGCCCAGGTTCAACGCGGCTTCGACGTTGGCGGTGATCGCCACGACCTGCTTGATCGGATCGGCCACGCCGGCTTCGCGCAGCCAGTTCATCGCGACTTCCGCATTGGCCAGCGGCTCGGTCGTGGTGAAGGATTTCGAAGCCACGATGACGAGCGTGTCGTGCGGATCCAAGCGGCTCATCGCGTCGGCGACGGAGTGCGAATCCACGTTGGAGGCAAAGCGGACTTCCCGCTTGGCGCCGCCATGACGCAGGGCGCGCGTCACCAGGCGCGGGCCCCAGTCGCTGCCGCCGATGCCCAGGTGCAGCACATAGCCGTAGCGGTCCGCCTTGTCGGCTTCGCGCACGAATTCGCGCAGGCGTTCACGCTCTGCCGACACCGCCGCGGCTACGGCCGCAGGCGGTTGCGGCGCGCGCAGCGCCGTATGCCAGGCGGCGCGCCCTTCGGTCCAGTTGGCGTTGCCGCCGTCGAACAGCGTGGCGCGGGCGGCGTCAAAGCCCTGCTGCGCCAGCAACGCCGCCGAGGCTTCCTGCAGGGCGGGGGAATGCGCTTGCGCGCTCAAGTCCAGCCGCAGCCCCGGGGCATTGATCAGCCGCAATTGCTCGCCGCGCCGCGACGCAGTATTCGCTGCTGTGGTGAATTGTTGCCAGACCGGGCTGTTGGGAAGTGACATAGGCGATTCAGAAAGGCAGTTTGGCTTCTGGTGCGAGCTTGCCCAGTTCGCGGCGGAAGTCGGCTTGGATGCGCTGCAGCGCTTCGGCGGTCTGCGCTTCGAAACGCAGCACGACGACGGGCGTGGTGTTGGATGGGCGGGCCAGGCCGAAGCCGTCGGCGTACTCCGCGCGCACGCCGTCGATGGTGATCACACGGCGGGCATCAGGGAATTGGCCCTGGTCCTGCAACGCCTGGACCAGGGTGAAGGGCTGGCCTTCTTCCATTTCCAGCTTCAGTTCGGGCGTGGACACGTCTTGCGGCAGGGCTTCGAGCGGCGCGCAGGCGTCGGCGAATCGCGACACGATCTCCAGCAGGCGGGCGCCGGTGTACAGGCCGTCGTCAAAGCCGTACCAGCGTTCCTTGAAGAAGATGTGGCCGCTCATTTCGCCAGCCAGCGGCGCGCCGGTTTCGGCCAGTTTTGCCTTGACCAGCGAGTGGCCGGTCTTCCACATCAGTGGCACGCCGCCCGCGGCTTCGACGGACAGGCCGACATGGCGGCTGCACTTCACGTCATAGATGATGGTGGCGCCGGGGTTGCGTTCCAGCACGTCGCGGGCAAAGAGCACCAGTTGGCGGTCAGGCCAGATGATCTGGCCGGATTTCGTGACCACGCCCAGGCGGTCGCCGTCACCGTCGAAGGCCAGGCCCAGTTCGCAGTCGGATTCCGCGACACACTTGATCAGGTCCTGCAGGTTCTTGGGCTCGGCGGGGTCGGGGTGGTGATTGGGGAAGGTGCCGTCCACCTCGCAGAACAGTTCCGTGACCTCGCAGCCCAGCGCCCGGAACAATTGGGGCGCGACCGCGCCGGCGACGCCGTTGCCGCAGTCGATCGCGATCTTCATGGGGCGGGCCAGTTTGACGCCGGACGCCACGCGCGCAATGTAGGCCGCGACCAGATCCAATTGGCGGCGCACGCCCGCGCGCTCGGCCGACGCCTGTGCGGGGCCGTTCATCGCGGCGCTCAGGGCCTGGACGTCATCGCCGTACAGAGCGCG
Organism: Achromobacter marplatensis; assembly: GCF_002209535.1. Classification (GTDB taxonomy): domain Bacteria; phylum Pseudomonadota; class Gammaproteobacteria; order Burkholderiales; family Burkholderiaceae_B; genus Achromobacter; species Achromobacter marplatensis. Next base: position 117,666 of record NZ_NJIG01000015.1, read on the forward strand.
CCCACCCATCATCATCTTGAAACCGTTGTACTTGGGCGGATTGTGGCTGCCCGTGATGGCCACGCCCGAGCCGCACTGCATGATGTGGGTGGCGAAATAGACCAGGGGGGTGGGAACCATCCCGATATCCAGCGTATCCACGCCGCCTTCCAGCATGCCTTCCTGTAGCGCCGTCGACAGCATCGGGCTGCTCAGGCGGCCGTCGCGGCCGACGACCAGCGTTTGCACGCCTTCGGCGCGCGCGCGGGCAGCCAGGGCGCCGCCCAACGCACGCGCGAACGTGGCGTCGATCAGGTCGGGCACGGTGCCGCGAATGTCATAGGCCTTGAAGACAGAGGCGGGAAACTGCGTGTTGTGATTGCCCACGACGATTCCTTGATAGGGGTGTTACAGCACGGATTCTGACGGGGTGTCATGGTATACCCGCGCATCAAAACCCGCCTGGCTAGGGGGTCAAGCTCGAATTATCCTCCATTGGCGGGGTGGGCCTCATCCGGCGGGCGGTGTAGGGCGTCTTAAGGGTTGGCGCGCGCCCTGATTTGGTGCACGGCGGGCGTGGGCCGCCTTGATCCGGTGCGCCCGCCAAGTCGGCCGAAAGCGCCTTTGCCAGAGGGCGCCGCGTGGCATGGAAATTGCTCGTCATCCGAAGGTGATACGCTTGCTATGCAAGCAGAAAGACCGGGAGGGGCCATGGGTGCCAAAGTTTCTACTGTCATGTCGTCAAGGGGAGCCAGCAGCAGGCGAGGCCCCCCCACGGACTACGCCGGACCGGCCGCAGGCCGCGAGCGCCGGCTTGATATCCATGTTTTCGTCTCTGAAACCGGCGAATTGGCCACCGGCCGCGCCTGGGAACGCTGCGTCTGGCGCGAGGCCCGGGTGCTGATCGCCGAGTGTCCGGCGCCGCACCTGCCGGCTTCCGTCGAAGCCGCGCTGCGCCTCATTGCCGCCGATGTCGCCCGCGACCGCGGTTGGGAGGGGATGGGCACCGTGGCCTTTTCGCTGGATGACCGCAGCGGCGTGTTCCGGGTGACGGGCGCGCAGGCGCAGCCGAACGCCGCGGGTGCGCCCTTTGCCGGCCACGACCCCGACGCCGCCCATGCGCTGGAAATGCGCATCGATGGCTGCGTGGACCGCCGCCTGCCTTGCACGCGCTTGCTGGTGTGCGGTGCGACGCGTGGCGAGGCCTTGCGTCGGGCCTACCGCGCCCTGTCCGAAATGCCGGGGCCGGCGGGCGTCGACCGCGCTTTCCTGATGAACCGCATCGCGTCCCGGGCGTACTGCTCCGGGCTGACCGGCACGCGGCTGGACCAGGCGGTCGGCTAGGCCGGCTTCGGCCGTGGCGATTCCACCCCTACAATATCCGCACATCCCTTGACCTGCGCCTGGGCGATACCAGGCCTTTCTTGTGCGGCGCCTATGACTTTGCTGAGCGATCTACAGTCCCTGCTGGGGTTCTCCCACGTGCTGACCGGTGCGGACGCCGACTCTTATGTGCAGGACTGGCGCCGGCGCTACCGCGGCACGGCGCTGGCGGTGATCCGGCCCGGTTCGACCGAGGAAGTCGCCGCCGCCGTGAAACTGTGCATGCATCATGGCGTGCCCATCGTGCCGCAAGGCGGCAATACCGGTTTGTGCGGCGGCGCCACCCCGGACGATTCCGGCCGTGCCGTGGTGCTGTCCACGGCACGCCTGACCGCCGTGCGCAACCTGGATACCGCCAATGACACCGTCACGGTCGAAGCGGGCTGCATCCTGCAGGCAGTCCAGGAAGCCGCCGCGGCGGCCGACCGGCTGTTTCCGCTCAGCCTTGCGGCCGAAGGCAGCTGCACGATTGGCGGCAACCTGGCCACCAACGCCGGCGGCACGCAGGTGCTGCGCTACGGCAACACGCGCGACCTGACGCTGGGCCTGGAAGTGGTAACCGCCGAAGGCGAAATCTGGAACGGCCTGCGCGGCTTGCGCAAGGACAACACCGGCTATGACCTGCGCGACCTGTACATCGGCAGCGAGGGAACGCTGGGCATCATCACTGCCGCCACGCTGAAGCTGTTCCCGCGGCCGGTGGCCTCGTGTACCGCGCTGTTGACGCTGGACACAATCGACCAAGCCGTGGATGTGCTGTCGCGTGCGCGTTCGGGCTTTGGCGCCGCGCTGACCGGCTTCGAACTCATGAGCGGCGCTTGCCTGCAAGCCGTCGTGCGCCTGTTTCCGCAGCAGCGCCTGCCTTTTGAAGGCGCGTCGGCCGAATCGCCGTGGTTCGCGCTGCTTGAACTGTCCGACAGCGAAAGCGAGGCGCATGCGCGCGACCGTTTCGAGGCCGTGCTGGGCGATGCCATCGATGCGGGCCTGGTCAACGACGCCGCGATTGCCGCCAACGTCGCGCAAAGCAAGGCGCTGTGGCACCTGCGCGAGAGCATTCCGCTGGCCGAAGCCGAGCTGGGCAAGTCGGTCAAGCATGACGTGTCCATCCCCATTTCGTCGATCGCGGGCTTCGTGCACAAGACCAATGCCTTGCTGCAAGCGCGCTTTCCCGGCGTGCGCCATGTGATCTTCGGCCATCTGGGCGACGGCAACCTGCATTACAACGTGGCCAACGCGCCCGGCCAGACCGAAAGCGAACTGCTGGCCCTGCAAAGCGAGATCTATGGCGTGGTGCATGACAGCGTGCATGCGCACAGCGGCTCCATCAGCGCCGAGCACGGCGTCGGCCAACTCAAGCGCGACGAACTGCCGCGCTACAAGAGTGCCGTCGAACTGGCGTTGATGCGGCGGATCAAGCGCGCGCTGGATCCGCAAGGGCTGATGAACCCGGGCAAGGTGCTGCAAACCTGAGACACCCGGGCGCAGACCCGACCTTACTTCCAACTGGGAGCTTCATCCATGGCAGTCAGCCCCGCGGCGGGTGCGAATAACCGGATCCTGATCGTTGAAGACGATCACATCATCGCCGGCAACCTGTACACCTTCCTGGAGGCGCGCGGATTCCTGCCGGACGCGGCCTATACCGGCCACGCGGCGCTGGAACGCATGAAGGAGCAACGCTTCGACGCGGTGATCCTGGACATCGGCCTGCCGGGCATGGACGGCAACGCCGTGCTGCACGCCTTGCGCAACGACATGCGGGTGTCCGTGCCGGTGCTGATGCTGACGGCGCGCGACAGCCTTGAAGACAAGCTGGCAGGTTTTTCGCACGGCGCGGACGACTATCTGACCAAGCCTTTCGCCTTGCTGGAAGTCGAAGCCCGCCTGCTGGCCCTGATCCAGCGCGCCAAAGGGTCGACGGTGGATACGGTGCGCCAGTTCGGCCCGCTGCAATACGACACGCGCAGTCGCAGCGTATCGGTCAACGGCACCCCCGTGCACCTGACGCGCAAGGCCGGCCTGATCATGGAAGCGCTGATGCGCGATCCGGGCAGGGTGGTGGCGCGCGAAGAGCTGGAGTCCCTGTTGTGGGGCAACGAGCCCCCGTCCTCGGACGCGCTGCGCAGCCAGGTCCACCTGCTGCGCCGCGCCCTGGCCGATGCCGGGTTCGACGGCATCGAGACCATGCATGGCACCGGCTGGCGGCTGGTGCCGACCGGGGACGCGCCATGACACGCGCGGCCAGCGGCACATTGACCCAGCGGGTGGTGTGGGCGCTGACGGGCACGGTCGCGCTGTTCGTGACGGCGCTGGCGTTGCTGGCCTATTTGACCTTCGACCAGATGGAAGACGACCTGGTCAACGACATCCTCAACACGGAAATGGACCGGCTGGTCCAGCACGCGCGCGCCAGCGACGAGTTCATGCCGCGCCAGGGCGCACGCGAGCTGGGCGGCTCCATGCGGGCCTGGATGAGCGTGGACGGCCAGCGCCCGGCCGGCATTCCCGACGAAGTGCTGGGGCTGGATAGCGGGCTGCACCTGATCGAGCCGGGCGCCTATACCTGGCACGTGATGGTGGCCGAAACGGGCCGGGGCAAGGTCTACCTGCTGTATGACGCGACCGACAACGAAGAGCGCGTGCACGACTTCGGCCTGATCGTGCTGGGGGTCGGCGCCATTTGCGTGATCGGCGCTTACGCGCTGTCGCGGCGGGTGGCGGCGGTGGCCGTGGGGCCCTTGCTGGACCTGACCGACCGCTTGGCGACCTGGGCGCCGGGATCACCTGACATGGCGGTTACTCGCGACGACGAGGCCGGCCGGCTGATCGAGGCGTTCAACCGGGTGCAGAACCAGGTCGACCGATCGATCGCCCGTGAACGGGAGTTCGCGGGCAACCTCAGCCACGAGGTCCGTACGCCGCTGGCGGCGATCCGTTCCGACAGCGAGTTGATGCTGCTGACCCAGGCGTTGACGCCGGATCAGCGCCAGCGCCTGACCCGCGTTGTGGATAACGTGGATGACGTGATCGTGTGCCTGGAGAGCGCCCGGGCGATGGCGCGTGACCAACTGCTGCCGCCGGCGCCCGTGGACGTCGCCGAGTGCATGGAAGACGCCTGGCGCGGCTACGAGGCTCAGGCGGGGCACGCCGAGCTGCGCCTGGATAACCAGATCCCGCCCGGCCATATCCTGACGCTGGATCGCTATGCGCTCCTGACCGTGTTGCGCAACCTGGTGCGCAATGCGGTGGAGCATGCCGCGCCGGCCACGCTGACGACCCGGTTCAGCGCGCCAGGCGTGCTGGAACTGAGCGACGACGGCAAGGGGATTGCCGCCGACGATTTGCCCTTCCTGTTCCGCCGCTACTACAGCGGACGGATGCGGGATTCCAACGCAGGCGACCGCGACGAAACCGCCCGGGGCCTGGGGCTGGCGATCGCCAAGCGGGTCTGCGACATGCAAGGCTGGTCGCTGACGGTCGAGTCATCCCGCGAACCGGGGTTGCGGGGGACGCGATTCTCCCTGCGGTTCGACGCCGCCGTCACCGATTCTGCCGGCGATGTCGCGTCCGCGGAACAGGGCCGGATTTGACGAAATTTCGACTATCGGCGCACTAAGCTCTTCGCTTGTCCGATGCGTCCCTGGTCTATCGACCCATGTCGTCCCCTTTGCTGCCTGCGGCGCGCGCGCCGACGCCCGTCTGGTACCTCTGCAGTCAGCTGATCGGCGTGACGCTGGTGCTCGCCTGCCTGGCCTGGTGGGCCAATGCCTCGGGCATGGACCTGCGCATTGCCCGCGCGCTGTTCGATCCGGCCCTGGATGATTTCCCCCTGCACGTGAACCGCTGGCTGGATCTGGTGGGGCACCGCATGGTGCTGGCCCTGCCGATCGGCGTCGCCCTGGCGGCCGTCGGCGTAGTCGCGGCCAGCTTCCGCATCCCAGCCTGGCGGCCGTGGCGCGGGCCGGCGCTGGCCCTGGCGGCGACGTGCCTGATGGGGCAGTTGGTGGTGAACCAGCTCAAGCACTACACGACCTTGCCGCGGCCCTATGATCTGGAAACCTTGGGCGGCTATACCCCATATCCGCTGCACTGGTGGACCTGGGTGCGTGAGCGCTCCGGAGGGGCGATGCCCAGCGGCCATGCGGGCGCGGGCTATTCGATGCTGACGCTGTATTTCGCCGGTTGGGCGCTTGACCGACCCGCCTGGCGCTGGTGGGGGCTGGCCGTGGGCGTGGCCGCCGGCGCCGGGTTTTCGGTGGTGCGCATTCTGCAGGGCGCCCACTTCCTGAGCCAGACGCTCTGGTCGGCGGCGTTGCTGTGGTTTCTGGCTGCGCTGTTCTTCTATCCGGTGATCGTGGGACGGCACCGCGTGCGGCGCGCGTCCCACAAGGCGCACGATCAGTTGAGCAGCACGCCGGGCAACCACAGCGAAAACGCCGGCACGTAGGTCACCAGCGCCAACGCCGCCAGCAAGGCGCCGTAGAAGGGCCAGATCGTGCGCATGACGGTGCCCACCGAGACGCCACCGATCGCGCAGCCGACGAACTGCGTCGTCCCGACCGGGGGCGTGTTCAGCCCCAAGGCGCAGTTCAGCAGCATGACGATCCCGAATTGCACCGGGCCCATGCCGTACTGCATGCAGATCGGCAGGAAGATCGGCGTGCAGATCAGGATGGTGGCGGCCATGTCCAGGAAGGTGCCCAGGACGAACAGGATGACGTTGACCATCAGGAAGATGGCCCAAGGGCTGGTCGACACCGACGCCATTAGCTCGCCCGTTTTTTCCGCCACGCCGTAGAAGCTGATCAGGTAGCCGAAGGTCGCCGAAATGCCGATCAGCAGCAATACGACGCCCGTCGTCTTGACGGCCTTGCTGGCCGCCCGCACGAACTGGTCCCAGGTCAGCGACCGGTAGACGAAGATCGTCAGCGCCAGCGCGTACAGCACCGCCACCGCCGCGGATTCCGTCGCGGTGAAGACCCCGCTCAGGATCCCGGTGATGATCAGCACCACCACGAACAATCCGGGTGCTGCCGCGATCAGCGAACGCAAGACGATGTGCCAGCCCGGGAAGGTGCCCGCCGGATAGCCCCGGCTGCGCGCCACGAAGTAGGCCGCCGCCAGATTGCACAAGGTCAGGATCACCGCTGGCACGACGCCGGCCGCGATCAGCGCCGCGATCGACACCTTGCCGCCCGCTGCCAGCGTGTAGATGATGATGTTGTGGCTGGTAGGCATCAGCGCGCCGACGAGCGCGGCGTGCGTCGTGACGTTCACCGCATAGTCCGCGTGATAGCCCTCGCGCTTCATCATCGGGATCATCACCGATCCCATCGCCGACACGTCCGCCACGGGCGAGCCCGACACGCCGCCGAACAGCGTGCAGGCCACGACGTTGGACATGCCCAGCCCCCCGCGCACGTGCCCCACCAGCGACTTGGCGAACGCGACGATGCGGTCGGCGATGCCGCCGTACAGCATGAGTTCGCCCGTGAAGATGAAGAAGGGAATGGCCAGGAACGAGAACGCGTTCATGCCGGAGGTCATCTGCTGGAACGCCACCGCCAGCGGCAGGTCCTCGACCATGATGGCGGTGATGGACGACAGGCCGATGGCGAAGGCCACCGGCACGCCGATCACCAGGAACCCCATGAACGTAAACGAAAGCAGTGTCAGCGCCATGCCGGTACCACCTTATGGTTGCGCAGGATGGCGATGATGTGCTCGATGGAGAAGAGCGCGATCAAGGTGCCCGACAGGGTTGCGGGGATGTACTTCCAGGCATTCGATATCCCCAGGTTGGGGATCTTGTAGGCCGCGACGGATTCCGCCAGCACGCCGCAGTTCCATGCCATCAGCACGCCGAACAGCAGCACCAGCAGATGGATGAAGATCCGCAGCCGGCGCTGGCCGGCTTGGGGCAGCGCGTCCAGCAGCGATTCGAAGCCGATGTGGCCCGCGTCGCGTACGCCGACGGCGGCGCCCAGCATCGTCACGTACAGCACCAGCAAGAGCGCCAGGCTTTCGGCCCAGGTCGGCGTGCTGTTGAGCACGTGGCGGCCGACGATCTGCAAGGTGACTGCGACGATCAGGCAGATCAGCCCGAACACGCTCGTCCACATGCAGGCCCGCGCCAGCGCCGCGCAGCCGCGGGTATAGGCATCCAGCGGGGCAGCCAGGGCTTGCGCCCGGCCCCCCGCACCGACATCTGTTTCATTCGTGGGTGTGGCCAACATGATGCCCTCACTGGACGGCCTGGATCTTGGCGACCAGGTCTTTCATTTCGGGCGTGGTGACGAAGCGTTCGTACACGGGTTTCATCGCGTTCTGGAACGAGGCCTTGTCCACCTCCACGATCTGCGAACCGGCGCGCTCGACCACGGACCGGGACTTCTGCTCGCGTTCGTCCCACAGCTTGCGCATGAACGGCACGGATTCACGAGCGGCTTCGCGCAGGATCTTCTGGTCCTCGGGCGGCAGCTTGTCCCATTGGCGCTTGGAGAAGATCAGGATCTCGGGCGTCATCGTGTGTTCCGTCATCGCGTAGTACTTGGCGACTTCGTAGTGATGCGCGCTTTCGTAGCTGGGGAAGTTGTTTTCGGCGGCATCCACCAGCCCCGTCTTCAGCGACGTGTAGACCTCGCCCATCGGCATTGGCGTGGCGTTGCCGCCCATCGCTTCGACCATGGCGACGGACAGGTCCGATTGCTGCACGCGGATCTTCTGTCCTTTCGCGTCGGCCAGGGTCTTGATCGGCTTGTTGCGCGTGTACATCGAACGCGCACCGCTGTCGTACCACGCCAGGCCCACGAAGCCCGCGCCTTCGCACGAGCGCAGGATCTGGTCGCCAATCTCGCTGTCCAGCACCTTGTGCAGATGCTCCTTGGAGCGGAACAGGAAGGGCAGTGAGGGTACGCGGGTGGTCTGGCAGATGTTGTGCATGGCGGCGCTGGAGACGCGTGCCATGGCCAGGGCGCCCAGTTTCACCTGTTCGATCGAATCGTCTTCGTTGCCCAGCGCGCCGCCGGCGTACACCTTGACCGTGATGCGGCCGTTGGTGCGTTGCTTGACCAGTTCGCCGAACTGGCGCACGGCCAGCACGGTGGGGTAGTCGTCGGGATGGATGTCGGCAGAGCGCAGCTCGGCGGCATGGGTGGCGGGAATCAGGGTCAGCAAGGCAGCCGCCGCCAAAATGGCGCGGGTCAGGGTGGGGCGCAGCATGTCTACCTCCGGTTGGAGTATGGCGTTTGGTCAAGGGCCGGGACGGCCTCGAAGCTCTTTGATAGGTACGGACCTGCTTACTACCTGGCATGGGGCGCGCAGGCGCGTGCCCCGATCGGGTGCTAACCGGCGCTTGCGGTTTCCTCCAGCCCCTGCGCGCCGGGGCGCAAGGCGAACACGGCGCCTTCCAGGGAGCCGGGCGCGGCTGAGGGAGGGCGGATCGAGGTGACGAGCAAGGTGTCCATCGCGGCGCCGCCGAAGGCGCACATCGCGATCTTGGCGGCGGGAACGGCGAGGGTCCGATCCAGCCTGCCGTCGGGCGTGTAGCGGTAGATGCGCCCGGCGTCGTTGCCGCAGATCCAGTAGCCGCCGTCCGTGTCCACTGCCGCGCCGTCCGGACGGCCGGCGGGCAAGGCGGCGATGAAGAGCCGGCGGTTATGCGGCGTGCCGGTATCGATGTCGTAGTCGAACGCCCAGACCGCGCCACGCGTAGGGTGGGAGTCCGACAGATACATCGTCCGGCCGTCCGGGCTGAAGGCCGTGCCGTTGGGTACGATCAGATCGTCCAGCAGCACCGCCACGCCGTGCGCGTCGTAGCGGTACAGCTTGCCGGCGGGCTGCGCCAGGCTCATGTCCATGACCATCGTGCCGGCCAGGAAACGGCCTTGCCGGTCGCAACGGCCATCATTGAAGCGCATGCCGGGCGCCGCGTGCGGGACGGTGGCCAGCAACCGGGGTTCACAGGGCGCGCCCGCCTGCAGCGCGTCGCAGGCGTACAGGCCGTCTTCCATCGCCAGCAGCCAGCCCGGGCCGCGCATCGCAAGGCATCCGGCCATCTGCGGCAGCGCCCATTGCGTGATGTCGCCGCTTGCCGGCGACCAGCGCCACAAGGTCTTGCCGGGGATGTCGGTCCAGGTGAACGTCTGATCGGCAACGCGCCAGACCGGGCTTTCTCCTACGCCGCACAACATGGTCCCGATACGTTCGGCAGTGGCGGACATGGTGGCAGTTACTCGGCCGGAAAAGGAAAGGGGCCTGCCTTGACGAACGCGCCGCCCTGATAGCGGGCGGCGGGATCATCGGCCGGCAACGGGGCCTGCGCTTCGACCTGCGCGCGGAAACGTTCGGAGGAGTCCTTGGGGATGAACCCCAATACGCGGGCGGCGTCGTCGCTCCACCAGCTGTCGCGGTTAGCCGACGCGCCGTAGACGATCAGATGGCCGACATCCGGCGTGAACAGCGCACGGGTGACCAGGTCGGTCAGGTCGTCGTAGCTGAGCCAGGTGACCATCATGCGGCGGTCCTTGGGCTCCGGGAACGACGAGCCGATGCGCAGGCACACGGTTTCGATGCCGTAGCGGTCGAAATAGAAGCGTGACAGGTTTTCGCCGTAGGCCTTGCTCAGGCCGTAATAGCCGTCGGGACGCAAGGGCACGTCCGCGTCCAGCTGCTTGCCCTGCTCGTAGAAACCGATGACGTGGTTTGAACTGGCGAACACCACGCGTCGCACGCCGTGGAGGCGGGCGGCCTCGAACAGGTTGTAGACGCCCTGGATGTTGGCGGGCAGTATCTCTTCGAAGGGCCGCTCTACCGACACGCCGCCCAGGTGAACGATCGCGTCGACCCCCTGCACCAGCCGGGACACGGCAGCGGCGTCGGCCAGGTCGCAGGGCAGCGCCTCTTCACCGGGGGCGGCGGGGCCCACCTCGGCCAGGTCGGAAACGCGCATCACGTCCGCATGGGCCTTTAACCGGGGCCGCAGCACTTGGCCGAGGTTGCCGGCGGCGCCGGTCAATAACAAACGATGACAGCGAAACGTGGCAGGCGTGTTGTTGACAGTTCGGCTCATGGCGCAATGCTCGGTGGATGGCGCGGGGGAGTGGACTTATCTGGTACGTTATCGTACAACTTGAGCAAAGTATAATGAGCGCCAAATTTCAGCGTCAAGCTTTGCGCAACCGCCTTCGGATAATCCCTGATGAACGCTCCTGTCGATACCCCCGTCTTGCCGCAGCGTCGTCCCCGGAACCTGGCCCAGGGCCTGGTTGAAAATATCTCCGAACGCATCCGAAGCGGCGACATCCGCCCTGGCGACAAGCTCCCCACCGAATCCGAAATCATGCGTCAGTTCGGCGTCAGCCGCACCGTCGTGCGCGAGGCGCTGTCCCGTCTGCAGGCGTCGGGGCTGGTGGAAACGCATCACGGCGTCGGCACCTATGCGCTGGAACCCAGCGGCGGCGGCGATTTTCGCGTCGATCCTGCCGACATCGCCACGGTACGCGATGTGCTGGTGCTGCTGGAATTGCGCATCTGCCTGGAAAGCGAGGCCGCCGGCTTGGCCGCCATCCGCCGCAGCGACGTGCAGTTGCAGGAAATGCGCCGTGCGTTGGACCTGTTCCGCAGCGCGTTGGAAACCGGCGGCGACACGATCACACCGGATTTCCAGTTCCATCTGCTGGTGGCGCAATCCACCGACAACCGCTACTTCGCGGACCTCATGTCGCACCTGGGTTCCGCCATCATTCCGCGCACCCGCATCAATTCGGCCAAGTTCGCGCACGAAGACCGCGCGGCGTATCTGGCGCGCGTGAATCTTGAACACGAAGACATCTACAGCGCGATAATGCGCCAGGATGCCGAAAGCGCCCGCGCCGCCATGCGCACGCATCTGAGCAATAGCCGCGAACGCCTGCGCCGCGCGCAATAGCAGGCGGCTGGACGCAGCGGGAAGCTGTGCACCGCGTACCTATATTTGAAATATGATGTCGTACAACGTTTGACGGCGACGACATCCGCTGCCGACGCCTGCCAAACCGCGTTAACCTTGGCCCGTTTTCATTTCAGGTCAACGAGGCGGCATGGCTTTGCTCGGCACACCCAGCAGGATTTTTTCATCTGAACAGGCGGACTCGCGCCGCCCGGGGAGGGCCGCCGCATGCGCCGCCTGACACTCCGGTTCATCGTTGCCGTCCTGGTGATGCTGACGCTGTCGCGTCTGGGCCTGTCATTCTGGATGTGGGATCGCGTGCAGGCCGCAGGCGGCCTGTGGCCCGTTCTGTTCGGTGGACTGCGCATCGACGTGTGCCTGCTGTCGATGGTGATCGCGCTGCCGGCCGTGTTTTCGCCCTGGTTCGGACACCGGCCGTTGGCGGCCCGCATCACCGCGTGGTGGTTCCGCATCTGGTGGATGCTGTATGTGCTGCTGGAAGTCTCCACGCCGCAATTCATCGCTGAATACGACACGCGTCCGAACCGCCTGTACTTCATCTATCTGCTCAATCCGAAGGAAGTGGGGTCGATGCTGTGGCAGGGCTACAAGGGCGTGCTGCTGGCCGCCTTCGTGGTGCTGGTGCTGGCGGCATGGCTGGCCGTCAAGCTGTTCCCGACGCGCTCGCGCGATTCGTTCATGGCATGGTGGAAGCGGCCGATCGCCTCCTTCGTGATCCTGGCGTTGGTCGTGCTGGGTGCACGCGGCACGCTGGAGCATCGGCCGATCAATCCGGCCAAGGTCGCCTTCAGTTCGGACGCCATGGTCAACGCGCTGGCGCTCAATTCGCTGTACAGCGTGTTCGACGCCGCCTACCGGATGCGCGACGAGCGCTCGTCTGCGGCGATGTACCCCAAGATGCCGGTGGACCAGATGAACGCCATCGTGCGCGAGAAGGCGGGCCTGGCCGGCGCGCCGCTGGATCCGCGCTACCCCAGCCTGCACGAGCAGAAAGCCACGGTCCGTCGCGACAAGCCGCTGAACGTGGTGATCATCCTGCAGGAAAGCCTGGGCGCGCAGTACGTGGGCAGCCTGGGCGGCCGCGACCTGACGCCCAACATCGACCGCCTGGCGAAGGAAGGCTGGATGTTCCACCGCGCCTATGCGACGGGCACGCGCTCGGTGCGCGGCATCGAAGCGGTGACGGCAGGCTTCCTGCCCAGCGTGGCGGATGCCGTCGTCAAGCTGCCACGCTCGCAGACCGGTTTCTTCACCTTGGCGCAGGTGCTGGGCAAGCACGGCTACCACTCGCGTTTCGTCTACGGCGGCGAATCGCACTTCGACAACATGCGCGCGTTCTTCCTGGGCAACGGTTTCGACGAAGTCGTGGACCGTCCGAAATTCGTGAACCCGGTATTCGAAGGGTCCTGGGGCGCATCGGACGAAGACATGTTCACCCAGGTCGACCGCCTGCTGCGCGCCGATGGCGACAAGCCGGTCTTCACGCTGGCGTTTTCGGTAACGAACCATTCGCCCTGGGAATATCCGGAAGGCCGCATCCAGCCCGTGGGCGAGCCGGCCACGGTGGATAACACGGTGAGGTATGCGGACTGGGCATTGGGGCAGTTCTTCGAGAAGGCCAAGAAGGCGCCGTATTGGGACAACACCGTGTTCCTGGTCATCGCGGACCACGATTCACGGGTCTACGGATCCATCCCCGTGCCGGTGCGCCATTTCCAGATCCCGGCGCTGATCCTCGGCGCCGGCATCGCACCGCGCCAGGACGAACGGCTAGTCAGCCAGATCGATATGGCGCCGACGCTGTTGTCGCTGATCGGGTTGGATAACGTGAACCCGATGTTGGGGGCAGATTTGACGCAACGCGATCCGAACCGGGCGATCATGCAGTACGCGGATAACTTCGGGTATCTGCAGGGCGACAAGTTGCTGGTGCTGGAGCCGTCAAAGGATCCCCGCGAGTTCCGGTACGAAGCGGCGCCCGTCGGACGCGACGAGGTCTACGCGCCGGTGGAGCCTGCGGATCCGAAGTTGACGGAGGAGGCGTTGGCGCATGCTTTGTGGGCGTCTTGGGTGTATCGGGAGGGGAAGTATCGGTTGCCTTGATTTGGTGTTTTTGCTTTGGGCGTTGTAGGTTTTAAAGACGCCCGGCGAGTCGGTGGCCTGCGGGGCGCGGGTCAACGATTGCGGTCCGGAGCCTTCGCTCCGGACTGCCCCTTGTCATCTTCGTTGTTGCCTGCGGCAACTGCCTTCAGATTCCCTCGGGCTTATCGACGCCCCGCGCCCCGCAGGCCACCAACCCGCCGTGCTTTGATGGTTGCAATCTCACGGTAGCGGGGGAGAACGGTTTGCTTAGGGTTCTCTCCACCAGGGGTGGGTGGTGGAAGATCTTGCGGGGCCCGCTCCCGGCCGGCCGCGCGGGCGGCCTTTGGGAGCTTACGCATGGTCTTGCGTCATGTGATCTTCGCTTCGCGTGTGGGTGGCGCTGTTCTTCTTCTTCTTCTTCTTCTTCTAATTCGTAGGATGGGTGGAGTGCGTTCCGGTAGCCCCAAGGAAATGGCTGTATGCCGCGGGAGTGTCATAAATTTTGTGTTTGAGGCCTAACATACCGCTCAAGGAGCACATGTATGGCCACAAAGAAGAAACCTCCCCTGAGGGAACTGCCGTCGATCCCGGCAGATCTGGTTGAT
>NZ_NJIG01000016.1 GCF_002209535.1 Achromobacter marplatensis
TTCCTTCAGCACAGAAACGATCTGGCTCTCGGTAAATCTGCTCTTCTTCAAGGGAATCTCCGACTCAGGGAGGCTCCGAAATTCTACCGGTTGGTGTCTACCTGAAGGGGGAGCTTACGTCCCCTCACAGAGTTGTAATACGCACGACTTTCAACTTGAGAAATAAGGGGTCAGACTCTGAGGTTTCCCCACGAATTTCCAACGAAATTCATTTTGAATCAACGGTCTGTTCAGCGAGCCGGGGCTCAATTGGTTCGGTTGGCGGTGATTAGGGCGTGCATGGCGCCAGTCTTATACCCTTCATCAGGCGACCAAACCGTTTGAAGGAAGACAAGGCCATGCACGCAGTCGGAGTATTGCAGAAACTGCTTCAGGATTCGATCCCTCAAATAATACAAATAAGGTGTCAGACTACATTTTAGGTGGCCGCCCTCTTCGCTGCGGCTCAATCTTCCGCTGCAAACTCTCTTCTAGCGCTCTGACAAATTCGGCCCCCGCTGTGGGGCGACTACCGCGGATGCTATCTCGCACCTTCGCCAGGTCCGCTTCGCAGGTGCCAGATTCCATGTAGTCCTGATACGCGCGCCGTCGATGAACGTCAGAATCTCCCAATGCTAGATAGATCTCATCAAGATCCAGCATCAAGTCCGTCACGATACCCATCCGACCACGATAACTAGACCAACGATAGTCCTCAGCCCGAACCACCATACCGGCCCTCACCGGATTCAGCTCTATAGGCAATACGCCAGCAGATAGGGCAAAAATGCAGTCTGACACCTTAAATACGCCTGCTTCATGGGCGCCATGCGGCGAGCCGGCGCGACGCATGGCATCGCCATTCCCAAGGACGTGGCCATCGACGCCAGCGTGTCGCTCGGCAAGGTCGACAACGGCGAGAACTTTGCGCTGGGCGTGGTGTTGGCGGTGTCGCTGCCCGGCTTGGAAGAGGACCAGAAGCGGCTGCTGGTGGAAGGCGCGCATCAGATGTGCCCGTATTCGCGCGCGATCAAGGACAACGTGGACGTGCGGTTCAAGATCATTTAAGGCAAAAAAACCCCGGCGATCGCTCGCCGGGGACGTCCCTGCACACACAACACAGCTTGCTCAGTTCGGGAACACCTTGATCTGGTCGCTTTTCAGCACGTCCGGCGTCAGGCTCTTGTCGATCCAGGCCATCGAGGTGTCCTCCACGCCCGGGGTGACCAGTTCGGCCGGCACGATGGTGATGTCGGCCAGCACCTTGAACGGGTACTTGTCGCTCTTCTTCGTTACGCCGAACAGTTGCGCTTCCAGGCCCTGGCCGTCGGCGCGGTGCATCTTGACGTCGCGGCCGTATCCCTTGAAGGTCACGTCGTGCATGGCGGCTGCCACTTGTTCCGGGCTGGGCCATGCGCCGCCGTTGTCCTTGATGGCTTTTTCGTAGCCGGCTTTCAGGCCCTGGATGGCTTGCACCATGTGGTAGACCGAGTAGATCGGGTAGGCGCCAGTCTTGTCGTGAAATTTCTTCACGAAAGCCTGGTGCTGCGGATCGTCCTTGGTTTCCGGATGCAGGAAGTAGTGGTCGCCGCGAGCGCCCACGTACACGCCTTCAGGCAAGGCGTTGCCCAGGCGTTCCAGCGAGCTTTCGGCCAGCGACAGCACGAAGGTGGAGTTCTTGAACAGGTTGCGCTGGGACGCCTGGCGCACGAAGTTGTCCAGGTCGCCGCCCCATGAGGTGGACACGATGACGTCCGGGCGCAGCGCTTGCAGGCGGCTGATCTCGGTGGAGAAGTCGGCGGCGCCGAACTTGGGGAACATCTCGGCCACGACCTTGACGTCCGGCTTGAACTTCTTCAACGCAGCCAGGAAGATGTCGCGCGAATCGCGGCCCCAGGCGTAGTCCTGGTTGACGATGGCGATGGTCTTGAAGTCGGGCTTGACCTTCATCAGGTACAGGACCTGGGCGACCATTTCCGTGGTGGCGTTGGCCTGGGTGCGGACGACGTACTTGTATTTCTTGCCTTCCAGCGCCTTTTCCGTGCCGCAGTCCCACAGCACGTTCAGCACCTTCAGGTCTTCGGCCACGGGTGCGACGATGTTGCAGTGGCCGCTGGAGATGGCCGACAGCATGACGCGGGTGCCGCCTTCTGCCAGTCGACGGTACTCGGACAGCAGCTTTTCACCGCCGCCGCCTTCGTCGATGTAGCTGGGCACCAGTTTGACGCCGTCAATGCCGCCGGCGGCGTTGATGTCCTGGATCAGGATCTCGGCCGCGTCGCGGGCCGGCACGCCAAACACCGATGCCGACCCCGACAGGAAGGTCGAGATACCGATGTTCAGTTCCTTGGGCTTGTCGGCGGCGCCCGCTAGCGCCGTGAAGCCTGACAGCAGGGTGGCGCCCAAGAGGGCAGCCAGTCTTGAGGTTTTCATGGTCTTGTCTCCAGTGTTGTAGTCGGGTCTATGCCCTTAGAAAACGATGGCGTCGCGCAGGCTGCCGCCGGTAGCGAGGTGATCGAACCCCTCGTTGATCTCGTCCAGCGAAAAGGATTTGCCCATCATCCGGTCCACCGGCAACTGGCCGGCCTTGTACAGGTCGATATACCGGCTGATATCGATGGCGGGTACGCCCGAGCCCAGGTAGCTGCCGCGGATGTCGCGCTCTTCGCCCACCATCTGCGACAGCGACAAGGGGAAACTGAATTTGGGGTTGGGCAGGCCCGACGTGACGGTGGCGCCGCCGCGGCGGGTCAGCTTGTAGGCGGTCTCGAACGCGGGTACGGCGCCGGCCATGTCAAAGCCGTAGTCGACGCGGCCGCCGGCCAGGTCGAAGAGGTCGTCGTCCGTCTTCACCTGTTTGGGGTTGACGATATGGGTTGCGCCCAGCTCCTTGGCCAAGGCCAGCTTTTCGTCGCTGAGGTCGACCGCGACCACGCGGCGTGCACCGGCGGCCACGGCCGCCAGCAAGGCGCTTAATCCCACGCCGCCCAGGCCGACGATGGCGGCGGTGTCGCCGGCCTTGATGCGCGCACGGTTCAGCACGGCGCCGGCGCCCGTCAGCACGGCGCAACCGAAGAGCGCCGCTTCGCGATGGCTGAGTTCAACGTTGACCTTTACGCAGGACCGGCGCGACACCACCGCGTATTCCGCGAAGCAGGACACGCCGGTGTGGTGGTTGATGTATTCGCTGCCGATGTGCAGGCGGCGGTCGCCACCCAGCAGGGTGCCTTGGGTGTTGGCGGCGGCGCCCGGCTCGCACAGCGCAGGCCGGCCTTCCATGCAAGGGTTGCAGCAGCCGCAGCTGGGCACGAACACCATGGCGACGTGGTCGCCCGGCTTCAGGTCCGTGACGCCAGGGCCGGTTTCCACGACCTCGCCGGAGGATTCGTGGCCCAGCACGATGGGCACGCCGCGCGGGCGGTCGCCGTTGATCACCGACAGGTCGGAATGGCACAGCCCCGCCGCCTTGATCTTCACCAGCACTTCGCCCGTGCCGGGCGGGTCCAGTTCGATCTCGGTGATGCTCAATGGCCGGGTCTGGGCGTAGGGGCCTTCCACCCCTACGTTACGCAACAACGCCGCTTTGATTTTCATGCGCCTGACACCCACGGTAGAGAGAAGACGCCCCGGCCTGTGCGGGGCCTGTCGAAAACGATCAGACGGTACGGCCGCCGTCCACGGGGAATTCCACGCCGGTGATGAATTCCGCCGCGTCGCTGGCCAGGAATAGCGCCGCTGCCGCCACGTCCGACGGCTGGCAGAAGCGGCCCAGCGGAATGGTGGAGACGAACTTGGCGCGGTTCTCGGGCGTGTCGGGCAAGCCCATGAACAGTTCGAACATGCCGGTAATACCCATCACCGGGCAGATGGCGTTGACGCGGATGCCGTCGGGGCCCAGCTCCACCGCCATGGACTTCGACAGCACGTTGACGGCGCCTTTGGACGCGTTGTACCAGCTGAGGCCCGGCCGCGGACGGATGCCGGCCGTCGAGCCCACGTTCAGGATCACGCCGCGCTTTTGCTTGCGCATCACCGGCACGACTGCCTGGGCCATGTGGTAGATCGACTTCACGTTGATGTCGAACATGCGGTCGAACATGGCCTCGTCCACATCCAGCATCGGCTGGTTCTTGTGGGTGATGGCGGCGTTGTTGACGACGATGTCGACCGAGCCGAACTTTTCTTGGCAGACGCGCACCACGTTGTCGATGTCGGCGCGGCTGGACACGTCGGCCTTCACGGCCAGCGCGGCGGCGCCGACTTCGGCCGCCACGCGGTCGGCGGCTTCCTTATTGATGTCGGCGATGACGACCTTCGCGCCTTCCTTGGCGTACAGCTTGACGATGCCTTCGCCGAAACCGCTACCGCCGCCCGTGACGATGGCGACCTTGCCTTGCAACTGACTCATGACTTGTCTCCGGATAGCTTGGCGATCACTCGCCATAGAATTGGATGATCGTTTTGGTCGTGCTCATTTCTTCCAGCGCGATAAAGCCCTTCTCGCGTCCGTGGCCGCTTTTCTTGACGCCGCCAAACGGCAGTTCCACGCCGCCGCCCGCGCCGAATCCGTTGATGTAGACCTGGCCGCACTTGATGCCGCGCGCGATGCGTTGCTGGCGCCCGCCGTTTTCGGTCCAGACCGCCCCCAACAGGCCGTAGTCAGTGGCGTTGGCCAGGCGGATGGCGTCGGCCTCGGTATCGAAGGGCAGCGCCACCAGCACGGGTCCGAAGATCTCTTCGGTCAGCAGCGTGCTGTCGTGCGACGGGGCGCTGAACAGCGTGGGTTTGACGAAGTAGCCGCCCGTCGGCACGCCGTCGGCGATGGCGCCTTCGGCCGCCACCTTCAGGCCGTCCGCCAGGCCCTTGGCGATGTAGCGGTTGACGCGGTCGAACTGCGCCTTGTTGACCACAGGGCCGCAGGTCAGGTCCATGTCCGGCGTGCCAGCGCGTACCTTGGAGAACTCCTCGGCCAGCGCCTTCATGAAATCGGCGTAGATGCCCTTCTGCACCAGCAGGCGGCTGCCGGCCGTGCAGGTCTGGCCTGCGTTGTGGACGATGCCTTTCACGATGGCGGGGATGGCCAGCTTGTAGTTCGCGTCGTCGAACACGATATGGGCGGACTTGCCGCCCAGTTCCAGCACGCACTTGACCGCGTTGACGGCGGCGGCCTGCTGGATCAGCACGCCGACCTCGTTGGAACCCGTGAAGGTGATGAAGTTGATGTCGGGATGGCGCGACAGGCTCGCGCCCGCCTCTTCGCCCAGACCTGTGACGATGTTCAGCGCGCCGGCCGGAAAGCCCACTTCCAGCGCCAGTTCGGCCACGCGGACGATCGACAGGCAGGCGTCTTCGGCAGGCTTGACCACGCTGGCGTTGCCCATGGCCAGCGCCGGGGCGACGCTGCGGCCGAACATCTGCGCCGGATAGTTCCAGGGGATGATGTGGGCGGTGACGCCCAGCGGTTCACGGATCAACTGGACCGAATAGTCCTTCTGGAACGGGATGGTCTGGCCGTGCACCTTGTCGGCCGCGCCGCCGTAGAACTCGCAGTAACGCGCCAACACGGTGATGTCGGCGCGGGCGGTGGACATCGGCTTGCCGGTGTCGCGCGATTCCAGTTGCGACAGTTCTTCGTGGTGCGCCAGCACGGATTCGCCCAGGCGCAGCAGCAGGCGCCCGCGCTCAAGCGCCGTCATGCGGCCCCAGTCGCCCTCCAGCGCGGCGCGTGCGGCCTGCACGGCGGCGTTCACGTCGGCCTGTTGGCCGCGCGGGATGGTGGTGAACACCTTGCCGTCCACCGGCGACACCACGTCGATGGTGCGTCCGTCTGCGGCATCGGCCTGGCGGCCGTCGATAATCATCTGCGTCATGGAAAGTCTCCGGGTATTCAATTCAAGGTGATCGAGCCGCGCTCGATCGTCCATATCTGGTCGGGGATGTCGCCAAGCAACTTCACGTTGGACTCGGTGATCACCACGCATAGGTCGGGTTGCAGCTCTTTCAGCCGCGCCAGCGCTTCCGTGTAGTCACGCGCCAGCTTCGGCGCCAGGCCCTGGAAGGGCTCGTCCAGCATCAAGAGGCGGGTGCCGACCATGATGGCGCGTGCCAACGCCACCATCTTTCCCTGGCCGCCAGACAGCGCGGACCCGGAACGGCCCAGCATCGGCGCAAGCTGCGGCACCACCTTCAGCACCGTGGCGATGCGCGCGGCGATCTCGGCCTTGGACTGACCCTGCACTTCGCACGGCAGGTTCAGGTTTTCTTCCACCGTCATGGTCGGGAAGATCACGCGGTCTTCGGGCGCGTAGCCCACTTTCAACGCGGCGCGCTTGTGGCCGGCCAAGGCGGTCAGGTCCGTGCCGTCGAAGGCGATCTTGCCGGACTTGATCCGAGTCAGGCCCATGATGGTGCGCAGCAGCGTGGTCTTGCCCGCGCCGTTGCGGCCCACGATGCCGATGGTCTTTGACGGTTCGAAGTTGGCACTGACGTCGCGCAGGATGCGGTTGCCCGCCAGGTCGACATTGATGGCCGATAGATTCAACATGGTTCAGGCCCCCAGCACTTCGCTTTTGATCTGCGGGTTGTTCAAGACCTCCGCCGGTGTGCCGTCGGCGGCCACCTTGCCCGCAATCCAGGCCGCGACCCGGGTGGCATAGCGCGACACGATGTCCACATCGTGCTCGACGAACCAGCTGGTCACGCGGCGTTCGTCCAGCGCATGCATCACGGTTTCCATCAGCGCGAACTTGTCTTCGGACGCGACCCCGCTGGTGGGTTCGTCCATGATCAGCAGCTTGGGCTGGAGGGCCAGCGCCATGGCCACATCCAGCAGCTTGCGCTTGCCTTCGGGCAGTTCGATGGATGCTTCGTCGGCTTCAGGCAGCAGGCCCACCAGGTCCAGCGTGGCATCCACTTCCTTTTCGTCGATGGTGCTTTCCAGCGAACGGAACCAGCTGAGCTCCTTGTTGCGGCGGGCGGCGGCGATCTGCACGCACTGGCGCACCGTGTGCTCGGTGAACAGCTGCGGCAGCTGGAACGACCTGCCCAGCCCCAGGCGCACGATCTTGCGCGGCGCCATGGCGGTAACGTCGCGCCCGTCGAAATACACCTTGCCCTTGGACGGCGCCAGGTAGCCCGTGCAGATGTTGATGAAGGTGGTCTTGCCCGCGCCGTTCTGCCCTATCACGGCCAGCCGTTCGCCTTCGTGCAATTCGAAATCGATGTTGTCGGCCGCGACGACGCCGCCGAAGGCCAGATACAGGCCGGTAGTTTGAATGAGGGGTTTCATCTTCAGTTCCTCACCGAGGCTTGCGCATTGGCCTGGACCCGGGCCGCCACGGTGTCGTTTGCGCGTGCCTGCGCACGGGCCAGGTCCCGCTTCTGCGTGGCGACGCGCTTCATGATCTGGCCCACGAATCCGGTGGGGAACATGAAGATCACCAGGATCAGCGTCAGGCCCAGCAGGAACTGCCACAGGCCGGGGAAGTACGCGGCAGACACCAGCTTGACCGTTTCAAAGCCCACAGCCCCCAGGAATGCGCCCGCCGCATGGCCGGCCCCGCCCAGAATGGTGATGAATACGAACTCGCCCGAACGCAGCCACGAACCGATCTCGGGGGTGACCAGGCCCTGCATCAAGGCCAGGATGGCGCCCGAGAAACCCACCACCACGGCCGACAGCAGGTAGCCCTTCCACATGATGAAGTACGCGGAAAACCCCAGGTATTCGATGCGCGTTTCGTTCGTCTTAATGGCCGAGAGGGCCTGGCCGCTACCCGACCGAAAGTAGCGCTGCACCCACCAGGCCAATGCCATCGACAGCACCAGCGTCAGCACCAGCAGCGCACGTTCGAACGACTCGCGCTCCATCAGGACGCCGGCCATGGAGGGGCGCACGATGCGCAGGCCGTCCGAGCCGCCCGTCAAGGTGTAGAGCTTGCCCAGCAGCGCGAACAGCACCATGCTCAGCGCCAGGTTCAGCATGCCGAAGAAGATGCCGCGGTAGCGCACCACGAACAGGCCGATCACGATGGCCGCCACAAAACTGGCTGCGACGCCCGCCAGGATCAGCACCAGCGCATCGGTGCCCGGCATGGCGCGCGCCAGGAAGGCCACGGTATAGGCCGAGATGCACGAATACATTGCGTGGCCGAACGAGATCTGGCCGGCGCGGGCCATCACCGACACGCCAAGCGCGGCAATGGCGTAGGTCAGGCCGATGACGATCGGCGTGATGGTCCAGGAATAGGTATAGCCAAGAAATAGCGTGACCAGCGCGGCCACGAGGCTGAGGACGGCAACTTTCATCAGATCCTCCGGGCCTGGGCGACGGTGAACAGGCCATGCGGCCGGATGATCAGCACCAGCACCATGATGATGTATGGCACTGCCACTTCCAGTTCAGGCGCGGCGTACACGGCGATGGCGCGGATGATGCCGATCAATAGCGCGGCGATCAGCGCGCCGGTGATCTGGCCCAGCCCTGCGGTGGCGACGACGGCGAACGACAGCACCGTCATGTCCGTGCCGGCGCCCGGCACCAGCGACGTGGTGGGGGCCGCCAGCGCGCCACCCAGGGCGCCCAGGATGGTGGCGATCACAAAGGTGACGTAGCCGATCTTCTTGGCGTTGATGCCCAGCGACGTCGCGACCTCGCGGTTGTGCGTGGTGGCCACCGTCTGCTTGCCCAGCTTGGTGTGACGCAGGAAGAACTCCAGGCACACGTAGGCCAGCACGGCCGTCACCGGCACCACCACCAGTTGGTAGGTCGTGTAGGTGATGTCGCCGATTTCAATGTTGCCCAGCCGGTTGACGACCTCGCTGGCACTGTAGGGCTGCGCGCCCCACAGCAGGCGCTGGATGTCTTCCAGCATCAGGAAGCCGCCGAAGGTGATCAGCAGCTTGAGGATGGGGTCGTAGTTCTGGGCCCGGCGGATCAGCACGAATTCCATGATGCTGCCCAGCGCCAGGCCGACAGCGATGGCCGCCACGAACAGGGCGGCGAACAACAGGATGGGGGAGTCGGTCTTGGGCGCCAGGAACATGACGAGGCTTGCCGCGGCATAACCGCCGAAAGCATAGAAGGCGCCGTGGGCGACGTTCAGGATGCCCATCACACCGAATACCAGGGTTAACCCCATCGACACCAGGAACAGCAGACTGGCGTACGCCACGCCGTCCACCAAGGCGAGAGGCAGTAGATCCAAGGTCAAGCGTCTTCTCCCAATACGCTAAGCACCTGCCGCACCGGTGGATACGTTGCCGCGGCAACGTGGATCCCCTGCACGGCGGTACGGGCATGTCGCCCCGGACGCGCCTGGCGCGCCCTTGTCTCGTTATGGACCTTGCCGTGCCTGCCCCCGATGCGACGCGGAGCAGGCCGGAAGGCGGTTTATGTGGACGGTTCCGCTGGCGGTTGACGTCGCCGATTCGTACCCGTCCGATAATGGAATCGAAGTATAGGTACGCCCCTATTCAGCGCCTATTTATCTTTGTGCAAGCCGGGTTTCACAAGCGATAGAGTGGGTTCGGACTGCGGGCTTTCCGCATCCGGGTTTACCTGAAGCATCGCCGCCATCGGCGCCCGCGTCTGGTAGTCGGGGATGATGCGGATGTGGGGCTCATCAGGCAATTGCACATAACGGCCTAGCCCATCCGGCGCAAGCGCGCCCACCGCCATTCGGGCGAGCCGCAGGCCTTTTTCGTCGCGGATCTCGATCCGCAATTGGGGCGGGTTCAATCCATACGACTGATCGTCGTGAGGCGTCAGGACGCGGTCGCTGCGGGCTTGGGAAAACAGGGCCAGGAACTGGGCCGCGTCGAACCCCGCCGCGCGGTCCTCGGGTGCTACCGCCCAGCCTTGGCCGCGGCGCGTCAACGTTACCGCGGCAGCGGGCGTGGCAAGCGTGACTTGCACGGCTTGCCCGGCATCCCAGGAATACAGCCGCGCCGGCTTGCCGGCGTCATCGTGCAGATGCGTGTGGCCGCCGTGTCCGGCCGGCGCCTCGGTGGCCTCGTGCCACTGCCAGGCCGACAACCCCACGCCGGCCGCCAGCAACAGCGGCCACAGGGCACGTGCCGGCCTCATCGGCGCCTCCACCACAATACAAGTCCGGTCATCAGCGCCAGCAAGGGCAAGGCCACCGTGCTGGTCCAGAACACGGTGCGCATCTGCCGGTTGGTAAGTTCGACGCGGCGGCCTTCGTAGTGGCGGGGCCGGATCGTCAGCAGCGCATCCTGGCCCGCCAGCAGCGTCACCGCACTGGTGAACAGCGCGCCGTTGCCCAGCGTGGCGAAATGCCGGTTGGTGGCAAAGTCGCTGTCGCCCGCCACCAGCAAAGTCGGGTGCGCGGCCCCGTCCGCGCTGGCTGCCTGCGCGTTGCGCGTGGCCAGCGCCATCAGGGTGTAGCGCGAAGGTGCTTGCCCAGGCAGATGCGCCTGGCTGGACGTTTGCGCCAAGGGGGTCACGACGACGCCTTTAGGCAGGCTGTCGCCAGCCGGCTCCAGGCCCGCTGCGCCGGGAAAGAAGCTCAAGGGCAAGCCGCGCGTCATCTTGTGGCGGGTGTAGTCGCTGACAGCGGGGCTGCCCGGATCATTGCGGTAATGGCTGCCCGGATCCGCCAACGCCCCAGGCGGCCGCGCGATGCCGAAGTCGGCCAGCAAGGCGTCCAGGCCATGACGCGTGTCCGGCTCCAGCAACAGCAGGGTCTTGCCGCCCGCGGCCGTCCAGCCGCGCAGCGCCTGCGCGTCATCGTCGCCGAATGGCGTTCGCGGTCCGGCCGCCACGACGACCGCGCAGGCAGGCAGTGCTTGCGCCAGGCCGCCGGCATTCACGCCGCGGGTGGCAAACCCCAAGGTCTGCAAGGCGTTGCGGGCCATCGCCATACCGTGCTGTTCGTGGACTTCGACGCGGGCCACCAGGTTTTCATCGTCGCCGTGGTCTTCCAGGTCGTCCAGCGACGTCAAGCTGTCCAGCATGGCTTCGCGGTGCCCCTGCGTGAAGCAGACCGTTTGCGCGCCGCGCTGGCTGATGCGGATCAACGCATTGGTGAAGTCGGTTTCCGTGCCGCCGTTGATCGTCAGCTTACGGCGATCAGCCGTCAGCACGGCGCTGCCCGCGAACTGGATGCCCGCTTCGCGCGCCTCGGCCGGCCGCAGCGCCGGGTCCACACCGCGCACCCGGATCAGCGGATTGGCATGCTCGTACTGGCGCAGCAGTTCCAGCGCATCGACCATGCTTTTGTTGCGCAGGTCGTAGAACCACGTCACCTCGACGGACTGCTTCACCTGGCGCGCCACCTCGATGCTTTCCGGCGCCAGGCTATAGAGCCGTTGCGCGGTCAGGTCCACGCGCCCCAGGTTGCGGGCCGCCCACAAGTTCAGCGCCAGCAGCAGTGCGGCCACCGCTAACACCGGCAGCCACAGCGACAGGCGTTTGCCCGCGCGGCGCCATTGCGCGCGCGGCATCATCGCAGCCTCCAGCGCTTCAGATTGACGGCCGCAATCATCAGCGCCAGCACGGCAACGCTGGCCAAGGTCAAGGTTGCCGGCCCAGGCAACACGCCGCGGATGAAGTCCACGTGCTGCGCCGACAGCGACAACGCCTGAAAGAACGGCGACAGCGCCGGGAACGCGTCGAGCGCCGCGGGATAGTCGATGAACCACAGCAGCACCAGGATGCCCCAGGTCGCGCTGGCCGCCACGATCTGGTTGGTGCACGCGCTGGATACCGCGATGCCGATCGCCAGGAACAGCGCCCCGTAAAGGAACACGCCGATGTATCCGCCCAGGATCGGGCCATAGTCCGGCTGCCCGTACCAGGCCAGCGGCAACACGGCGGCGGTCGTGCCCGCCAGCATCAGCGCCAGCACGGTCAGCCCGGCCGCGTACTTGGCGGCCACCAGCGCCGCATCCGACAGCGGCAGGGTCAGCAGCAGTTCCAGTGTGCCCTGGCGCGCTTCTTCCGCGAACGCCCGCATGCTGACCAGCGGCATCACCAGGATCAGCAAAATCGTCATGTTGTGGAATGCCGTCACCATCTGGCCGGTGCTGACGAAAAACAGGTTGAAGCTGAACAGATAGCCCGACAAGGCCCAGAACACGGCCACTACCACCAGCGCCACCGGCGACCCGAAATCCGTGCGCAGCTCTTTCCGGTACAACGCGGCAAACCCTGTCATGCCCGCCTCCGCATCAAAGGATCGTTGGGCGCCAATGCTGCCAGCAGGCGGGTTTCCACCGCGTCGTGCAGGGACAGCACAGCACGCAGTTCGGCGTGCGCCAGCGCAATGCGCAGCACCGCGTCGCAGGTGGCGCCGCCCGCGTCCGTATCCCAACTGATGCGCCACTTGCTCAAGCCCCCATCCAGCGGGACCGTATCCACGCCGCGCACGCCCGGGCAGGCCGACAAGGCGGCAAGCAGTGCGGCGTGGCGGGCCGCCGGCAAGGCCAGTTGCAATTGCAGGGCCGCCTGCACCCCGCCCAACACCGTGTCTTCCACCAGCCGTCCCTGGCGCAGGATGGCGATACGGGTGCAGAGCGCCTCCACTTCTTGCATCAGGTGACTGCTGAACACGACGGCGCGGCCTTCAGCGCAACGGCGGATCATGGCGCGCGCCTCCACGATCTGCACCGGGTCCAGGCCATTGGTGGCCTCGTCCAGCAGCAGCACCGGCGGGTCGTTCAGCACCGCCTGCGCCAAGCCCACGCGCTGGCGCTGGCCCTTGGATAGCCGGCCGATTACCGTGCGCGCCACCCCTTGCAGATTAAAGCCGTCAATGGCGCGCTCGATGGCCTGGCGGCGCGCACGCGCCCCGCCCGCCACTTTGACGCCCGCCCCGAACTCCAGGTACTGCGTCACCGTCAGCGTGTCGTACAGCGGTGCGCGTTCCGGCAGATAGCCGATGTCTGCGTTGCCACGTCCCGGCGCCGGTTCGCGCCCGCGAATCGTGATGCGGCCGCTGTCCGGCGCATAAAACCCCGCCATCAGGCGCAAGGTCGTGGTCTTGCCGCTGCCGTTCGGTCCCAGCAGGCCTACGATTTCGCCAGGCCTGACCGACAGGCTTAGCGAATGCAGGACCTGGCGGGGCCCGAACGACTTGCAGACCTCGTGCAAGGCAACTGCGGGCTGCATGGCGTGGCCCGTCAGTCGAAGACTTTCGTCTTGGCGTTCTGCGCGTGCTGCTCCGCGTCATGGCTGTACCAGAGCTGGCCCTGACGCGCATCGCGGATCTGCTTCAAGCGGTCGATGGCCTGCATGGACGCCGCCGTGTTCCAGGTGATGCCGGGAATCACGCCTGCTTCGTTCTCGCCCGTATAGATGGCATCCGCCGCCAGCAGCACCGTGCCCGTGTTCTTCAGTTTCACCTGCAGGGACTGGTGGCCTTGCGTGTGCCCCTTGGTGTCCAGCAGCACGATAGTGCCGTCGCCGAACAGGTCGAAGTCGCCTTCCACCTGGATGAAGTCGTAGTCGCGCGTGGTGTCGAAATCCTTCATCACATAGGCGGCGCGCTGGAACTTTTCGGGCCACCAGGCGGCGCGCAGTTCGGCCTTCTGCACGACGTGCCTGGCCTTGGGGAACATCTTGATGTTGCCGGCGTGGTCCAGGTGGAAGTGCGAGTAGACGACGTACTTCACGTCGCTGACGTCAAAGCCGGCGGCCTTCAACTGGCGGTCCACGACTTCGTCGCGTCCCTGGATGGAATTGAAGGCGCCGCACAGGCCCTGCCCCCAATAGTTGGCGCAGTTGCCGTCGGCGGTGGCCTGGTTCATGCCGGTGTCGAACAGCACCAGCCCGCGCGGATGCTGGATCACATAGGCCGGCACGGGGATCTTGATCTTGGTGCCCACATCCACCATCGCGGTCATGAAACCCTTGTCCAGCTCGATCTTGCCGACCGAAAGCTGCATCAGCTTGATGTCCGGCGGCGCATCGGCGGCCTGCGCGCCACCCGCTGCCATCACTGCCACCGCGCCCACTGCACCTACCGCACCCAAAAACGACTTCCAGCTCTTGCTCATTGTTGTCTCCTCGGACCAACAGGGGGAGCCGACGCCTGATGGCGGCAGCCGATAGCAAGCAACCCGGTGTGTCCCGGATTTCTATTGATAGGGATGTGCTGTGCGGGGCTGACTGCCGGACGGATTCGCTCGCCGGCCGAGACGGCGTCTGGTGGCCGTTGACTCTGTTGCGCACTCTGACGCAGCGCCGAAGGACTGCCAATTAAGCTTTCATTAAGCTGGGTTTCACGGCGCCTGAACTGGGAAGAACCCCTAGACGCAAGCCAGTGGCCGCCCAACCCATTGGACGTGACCGGGTCGGCACAACGGTGCCATCCCATGTCACACTGCGGCGGTATCCACTGCCCTGAATTCCACCGCATCATGAACCAGCCCTTCACCCCTCCCAGCTACCGCAGCGCGCCTGACGTGAACTGGGCGACCGCAGACCTGTGTGACAGCTGCCTGGATCAGCCCGCCGCGGGGCTGCGCGTCCTGCCGCCTGTGTTCCGCCCCTATGGCGCGCCGACGTGGTATTTCGGCCAGGTGGTGGCGGTGCCTTCGCCCGTGGCGGACGGCGCCCTGTCGCTGGCCAGTCTGCTGGCCGAGCCCGGGCACGGGCGCGTGCTGGTGGTGGACGGTTTGGGCAACGCGGGCCACGCAACCCTGGGGGACCGCATGGCGGGCATGGGCGCGCAGAACGGATGGGCGGGCGTGCTGATCAACGGCTACGTGCGCGACACCACCGTCCTGGCGCGTATGCCGCTGGGCGTGCATGCGCTGGGCTCGGTGCCCAACCGGGCCCGGACGCTGACGACGGCCGCCGCCGGCGACCAGGTGCGGATTCAGGGCATCGATATCCGCACGGGAGACTGGCTCTACGCCGACACGGACGGCATCATCGTGCTGTCTTGCCGTCACACGGCGCTGGCAACGGAATAAGCCTTCAGGCCGCGTACCCGGCCTGCAATTCCGCGAACGACATCAGCTTGCCGGCCAGGGCGCTGGCCATGACGGTGGGCGGACTGCCCAGCCACACGCTGCCCGGGCCGGAACGGCCGGGGAAGTTCCGATTGATGGCACTGATGGTGACCTGCTCCGGGTCGGTGGATGACCCCGGGCCACAATTGGCACAGGCGCCGCACGACGGTTGCAGGATGCGCGCGCCAATGGCGGCGAAGGTCCGGTCATACCCTTGCGCCACGCAGTAGTCGCGCACGGCCGTGGTGCCGTATTGCAGATAGAGCGTCACGCCGTCTGGCAGCGTCAGGCCGCGCGCCACGGCCCAGGCCAGCACGTCGTGATATGCGTCGAAATCTTCACGCTTGCCAGCGGTGCACGAGCCTCCGTAGGCGATATCGATGCGCGGCCGGGCCTGCAGGCTGGAAAGCGGGATGCCATTGCCCGGATCCCCCGGCGCGGCTACCAGCGGCGACAGGGCCTGGCAATCCACGCGCAAGGTGGCCGCATAGACGGCATCGGGATCGCTATGCATCCAGGGCTCGATCACCACGTCCACACCGCGGCGTTCGCGCAAGAAGCGTACGGTTTCGGCGTCGGGCGCCACAATGCCGGTCAGCCCGCCCAATTCGGCCGTCATGTTGGTCAAGGTGGCGCGTTCGTCGACGGACAGGCCCGCAATGGCGTCGCCCGTGAATTCGAACACCTTGCCTACCCCCGCGCCGGCACGGATTTCGGGCAAGGCCAGCAAATGCAGCACGATGTCCTTGGCCGTCACCCCCGGCGGCAAGGCGCCCGCAAGGTCGACGCGCAGCGACGCCGGCATCGTCAGGCGCACCGCGCCCGTCACAAAGGCGTTGGCCATGTCGGTTGTACCGACACCGAACGCCACGCACCCCAGCGCGCCGCTATGGGGCGTATGCGAATCGGTGCCCACCACCACCTGCCCCGGCAGTGCGTAATGTTCGGCCATCATCGCGTGCGAAATGCCCGCCACGTTGGCCCCCGGATCCTGCGCGGCTTCGGACTCGGTCAGGGTGCGGTGATGCCGCAGTTGGTAGGCGTCGACGAAATCGCGCTGCGCCTGGCACATGACGCGGACGTTGGGCACGATGCCGGCCCTGACGTGGTTGGGGCTTTCCTCGACATACGAAGTGTGGTCTTCGAACACCACGATGCGCGCCGGATCGACCAGCCGCAGCGGACGGCCAAAACGCGCATGCAGCATGTGCGCGGCCATGCCGGTGTAGTACTCGTGGATGAAACGCCAATCCGCCCGGAGGAACACGCCCGCGCCTTGCTGCGCGTCGCGCGGGGTAACAGGCGTTTCCAGCAAATGGCGCCGGATGATTTTCTCGAAAAGCGTGCGCGGCGCATCCCCTTCTGTTGCCTGGGCTGGCCCCATATCACCAGCCCGCCCCTGCCCCACGTCTTGCAAATGCGCCTGCCCGAACGCCAGCAAGCCGCCCGCCCGCACGATGGCGGCTGACAAGGCGTCGCGGCCCGCCACGATCTCGTCCACGGTGATCGACTCGCCGCGCTGCAGGCGCGCCACCAGGCCCAGATCGGTGCTGGTGTACAAGCCGATGTTGTCTGCATTCTGCCGATAGATGCGTTCAAAGCTCTCGGCGATGACCAAGCGCACGCCGGCCGACTTTTCGGCCATGGGGCTGTGTTCACGCGACGAGCCCTTGCCGTAGCGCTTGCCGGCCACCACCACATTGACGCCGGCCTGCTTGATCGCATCGATGCCGATGGGGCGCGCCGTTCCCGCCGCAAGGCCGGTGTAGGGATAGCGCCCCAGCTTCTCGTCGAAATGCGTCAAGATCGGCACCGGCGTGATCTCGTCGGTGGAAATGTCGTCACGCAACGGGGCGGCAGACGGTGATCCGCTGGCGGCCCGGTCCAACTGCGCCGCGATGCACGCAGGGTCTTGCGACAAGAACAGCAATCGGGGCGGCGCCTCAAGCACGCACGCCGGTAACGCCATAGCAGCAGTCATAGCCTGTCCAATCCTTATTCCGCCGTCACCGCCGCCGCCTTGACCAGCGCCTGGCTCTTGGTGATTTCCGCGTTCAGTGTCTGCACCGCCTGTTCGGTGCTGCTGCCCTGCGCCACGAAGCCCTGCGGCGACAGCGTTTTCAGCACGGCCGGGTCCGCCATGGTCCGTTGAGTGGCGGCCTGCAACGTCCGCACCAGATCGGCCGGCAGCTTGGCCGGGCCGATCAGCGAGATCCAGGCGTCGTACGAATAATCCTTTACCCCGGACTCATCCAGCGTGGGCACGTCGGGCAGGGCTGCCACGCGCTGGGGCGTGCTCACGGCCAGGGCATGCAGCTTGCCGGCCTGCACCTGCGCCAGCACCGACGGCACGGCCAGGAACGCCACCTGGATCTGGCCGGACATGACATCCGTGATCAACGCGTTGCCGCCGCGGTACGGGATATGCATCATGTCCACGCCCGCTTTGGATTTCAGCAGTTCCCCTGCCAGATGCAGCACGCTGCCATTGCCCGACGACCCGTAGTTGATCTTGCCGGGTTGCGCGCGGGCGGCGGCCAGCAGGTCGCCGATCGTGCGGTACGGCGAGTTCTCGGCCACGACCATGACCAGCGGCGTCGTGCCGATGACCGAAATCGGCGTGATGTCCTTCACCGAGTCGTACGGCATGCTCTTGTACAGGCTGGGGTTGATGGCGTGGTTGGACGATACGATGGCCAGCGTGTAGCCGTCGGGCTTGGCGGCCACCAGTTGGCGCGTGCCGGGGATGCCCGCCGCGCCAGCCAGATTCTCGACGATCAGGGGCTGCGCGAGCGTCTTGCCCAGGTTTTCCGCCACCACGCGGGCGACGACGTCGGCGGTGGACCCCGGCGATGTCGGCACGATCAGGCGGATAGGATGGTCGGGGTAGCCCGCCGCCTGCGCGGACGCCGCGGGCAGCAAGGCGCTGAATGCAAGCGTACAGCTCGCCAGGAATCTGGTGGGGGTGTTCATGTTGTCTCCGTATCGTCGCAGCGGGGTCTGTCTGCCCCGGCTTGGGCTGCGCCCGCGAATCACGTCACAGGCGCGCTTTGACTATAAGGAGCCGGCATCGATTGCCGAAGTGTCGTCTCGGCAAGCCAGCCATCTCGAATGGAGATGCCGGATCAGCCTTGCTGGGCCAGGAACTTGACCAGCGTTGCCGCGGTAGCCGACAACTGGCTTTCGTCAGGGAATACGATGCACAGTTGCCGGCGCGCCCACTCGTCGGACAAGGGACGCACCACGACGTCCAGCGATTGCAGATAGAGTTCGGCGACTTGCTGCGGCATCACGGCGATGCCAAGGCCCGCATGCGTCATGCGGCACAGCGCATCCAGGCTGGCCACGCGGATCTTCACGGCCAGGGTCGCGCCCAACGCCTGGGCTTGCGCCGCCAGCAACTGTGTCAGCGCGCTGTTTTCGCGCAGGCCCACAAAGGTTTCGCCCGCAATATCCTGCAGGCTCAGCTGCCGCGCGGAGGCTTTGGGATGCTGCGACGGCAGCATTACCGCCAGCCGGTCGCGCCGGTAGGGCAGTTGCGTAAGACCCTCGGCGCCCGCGATGCGGTTGCAGATGCCGAAGTCCGCGGCGCGCTCGCGCACCAGGCGCAGCACGTCGGGGCTGTGCTGCTCTTCCAGATCGATGTCCACTTCGGGAAACAGGCGTTGAAACGCCGCCACGTCTTCGGGCAGGAACTGCACGATGGCCGACAGATTGGCGACCACTCGCACATTGCCCTTCACCCCTGCATAGAAGCGCGACAGCTCCGCCCCCATGGACTCGACGTCGCCGATGATCTGCTGCGCATGTCGCAGCACCGTCTGGCCGGCGGGCGTGACGGTCACGCCGCGCGTATGGCGCTCGATCAACGGCAGCCCCACCAATGACTCCAACTCCGCAATGCGCCGGCTGACGGCGGACGGCGCGATGAACTCGCGTTCGGCCGCCCGCGCGATGCTGTTCTCTTGGCAAACGGCCACGAACAGGCGAAGCGAGGTCAGATCAAGTTTGCGCAGGAGGTTTTCCATGGCCGGGCGGATAGAGACGCGGGGTGATCCGCATTGACGGGGGATCGTACACCAGCCGATCCCCGTCACCGTGCCCTCCCTTCCTACGCCGCCAGCGAATCCTGCTGCGGATGGCGGTAGCGTTGCAGCAGCCCCTCCTGGCGTGCCTGCGCCTGGCCCACGCTTTTCTCCTTCACATGCCCATATCCGCGGATCGCATCCGGCAGATTGGCCAGCTCCAACGCAGCCTCCCGGTTATCGGCGTTCAGCGTTTGCGAAAACTCGGCGGACAGCGCCAGGTAGTCGGCCGCCAGCTGGCGTTCCATGCGGCGTTCGGCGGTCTTGCCGAACAGGTCCAGCCACGTGCCGCGTACCCGCTTCATCGGCGCCAGCATGCGAAACGCCACGCCCATCCACGCCCCGAACGCACGCTTCTGCAAGCGGCCCTGCGTGTCACGGCGTGCGAAGGCCGGCGGCGCCAGGTAGTAGCGCACGCGATAGTCCCGCCCGGGTTTGCCTTCAAATTGCGCTTGCAATTTGGCCTTGAAGGCGGGGTCCGTGTACAGGCGCGCCACCTCGTATTCGTCCTTGTAGGTCATCAACTTGGCCAGGTTGCGCGCCACGGCGCGCGTCACCTCGTATCGCTGCCCTTCGGGCATGGCGGATTCCCGCGCACGCACCGCGTCCACCGCCGCGCGGAAACGCGCCGCGTAGGCCTCGTCCTGGTAAGCGCCGACGTGCGCCGCCAGCCGCTGGATCAACCCGTCCAGCGATTCCGGCAACGCCACCACTTGCGCGGCCTTCTTTGGACGCAGCGCCTCGACGCCGCGGTGCGCGGCCTGCCGGCCCAGTTCGAACGCGGCCAGGTTCTTGTCCACGGAGACGCCATTGATCTCGATGGCGCGGCGCAGGCTGTCGCGGCTGAGCGGCAGGCCGCCCTTTTGCCATGCGTAACCCAACAGCAGCGGGTTGGCGTAGATGGTGTCGCCCAACAAGGCCTCGGCCAGCGGCCCCGCGTCAAGAAAGTCGCAATTGCCGCCCGTGCTTGCGGCAACCGCGGCTTCCGCCTGCGCGCCGGGAAAGCGCCAGGCCGGTTGCGACAGGAATGCCGCCGTCGGCGCCGCCGCACTGTTCACCACTGCACGCCCATGGTCCGGCCGCAACCGCGACAGCACCTCGGGCGACGCCGACACCAGCGCGTCGCAGCCGATGACCAGGTCGGCCTCGCCCAGCGCCACGCGGGTGGCGTGCAGGTCTTCCGGCCGGTTGGCCAGCTGCACATGGCTGAGCACGGCGCCGCCCTTTTGCGCCAGGCCCGCCATGTCCAGCACGGTGACGCCCTTGCCTTCGATATGGGCGGCCGCACCCAGCAAGGCGCCGATCGTGACGACGCCGGTGCCGCCCACGCCCGCGATCACAACGCGATACGCGGCGCCCCCCCCGATGGACGCGGGCACCGGCAACGGCGCGTCGGGCAATGGTGACTCGCCCGCGCCCGACCGTGCCGGCTTGCGCAGCACGGCGCCTTCAGCCGTCACGAAGCTGGGGCAGAATCCTTCCACGCAGGAAAAGTCCTTGTTGCATGAGGATTGGTTGATGCGGCGCTTGGTGCCCAGCAGCGTGTCCAGCGGTTCGACCGACAAGCAGTTGGACTTGACCGAGCAATCGCCGCAGCCTTCGCACACGGCGTCGTTGATGAAGGCGCGGCGCAGCGGGTCGGGGTAGTCGCCGCGTTTGCGGCGACGCCGCTTCTCGGTCGCGCAGGTCTGGTCGTAGATCAGCACCGTGGTGCCTTCGATGTCGCGCAGGGCGCGCTGCACGTCGTCCAACGCTTTGCGGTGATGCACCTCGATCGCGCCGGGCAGCGCCGCCGCCCCCGTGTACTTGTCGGGCTCGTCCGTAACCACCACGGTTTTCACGACCCCTTCGGCCTGCATCTGCGCCGCGATCTGCGGCACCGTCAGCACGCCGTCCACCGGTTGCCCGCCCGTCATGGCGACGGCGTCGTTGTAGAGGATCTTGTAGGTGATCGACGCGCGCGCCGCCACCGCCGCGCGGATCGCCAGCAGTCCCGAATGGAAATAGGTGCCGTCGCCCAGGTTGGCGAAGATGTGGCGTTCGCTGGTGAAATCCTTCTGCCCCAGCCACGCCACGCCCTCGCCGCCCATCTGGCTGAAGGTATCGGTGTCGCGGTTCATCCACATGGCCATGTAATGGCAGCCAATGCCGGCCACCGCGCGCGATCCTTCCGGCACGCGGGTAGACGTATTGTGCGGGCAGCCTGAACAGAACCAGGGCTTGCGCTCTTCCACCAGCGTGGGCCGCGCGGCTTCGCGTTCCTTGGCGTCGATGACGGCCAGGCGCGCAGCGATGCGGGCGCGCAGTTCATCAGACAGATCAGCCTTGTCCAGCCGCGCGGCGATGGCGCGCGCGATCAGCGCGGGCGATAGCTCGTAGCGCGCCGGCAGCAGCCAGCCACCGCGCGGCGTGGACCATTCGCCGCCACCGTGCTCGCGTTCGTCGAACTTGCCGTACACGCGCGGACGTACGTCATCGCGCCAGTTGTAGAGTTCTTCCTTCAGCGCATATTCCAGGATCTGGCGCTTCTCCTCGACGACCAGGATCTCTTTCAGGCCCGTGGCGAACTCGCGCGCGCCTTGCGCGTCCAGCGGCCAGATACAGCCGACCTTCATGACGCGGATGCCGGCTTCGGCACAGGCCGCTTCGTCCAGGCCCAGGTCGTTCAGCGCCTGCCGCACGTCCAGATAGGCCTTGCCCGCGGTCATGATGCCGAAGTTCGCGCGAGGCGAATCCAGCACCACCCGGTTCAGCTTGTTGGCGCGCACATAGGCCAGCGCGGCATACCACTTGTGGTCCAGCAGCCGCGCCTCTTGCGCCAGCGGCGAATCCGGCCAGCGGATATTCAGCCCGCCCTCGGGCAGCGCGTCCTCGGGCAGCACGATCTGCACGCGCGCCGGGTCCACGTCGACCGAGGCGCTGGATTCCACCACATCCGTCACACACTTCATCGCCACCCACAAGCCGGTGTAGCGGCTCATGGCCCAGCCGTGCAGCCCGTAGTCCAGGTATTCCTGGACGTTGGACGGATACAGCACCGGAATGCCGCTTGCGATCAGCACGTGTTCGGACTGGTGGGCCACGGACGAGGATTTCGCGGCGTGGTCATCGCCCGCCAGCATCAGCACGCCGCCGTGGGCTGAGGAACCCGCGGAGTTGGCGTGCTTGAGCACATCCACCGACCGGTCCACGCCCGGCCCCTTGCCGTACCACATGCCGAACACGCCATCGCGCGTGGCGCCCGGGAACAGATTCAGTTGCTGCGTGCCCCACACCGCCGTCGCGGCCAGGTCTTCGTTCACGCCGGGCTGGAACACCACGTCGTGCGACTTCAGGTGCTTCTTGGCCTTCCACAGCGCCTGATCCAAGCCGCCCAACGGCGAACCCCGATAGCCCGAGACATAGCCGGCCGTGTTCAGGCCGGCCTGCTGGTCGCGCAGCTTTTGCAACAGCGGCAAGCGCACAAGCGCCTGGGTGCCGCTCAGGTAGATGCGGCCGGTCGTCTGGGTGTACTTGTCGTCGAGCGTCAGGCCATGGGTATCGGCCACGCCAGGGGGTAGTGGGGCGTTCACGCGTTTGTCTCCTGCCGGATGCGGATTTGAGTGTTTTCCGCAGTGTAGGAACGCCGCTCGTTATCGTATATTCATAGTTTCAGGTAGCAGGTATTCGAAAATCAGATGGCAAACGACGTCACCCTGCGGCAGTTGCGCTACTTCGCGGCAGCCGCCCGTACGGGCCGGTTTTCCATGGCGGCGGCCGACGAGCATGTCTCGCAGTCCGCCGTCACCAATGCCGTGCTGGCGCTGGAAGCGCAGTTGGGCGTGCGCCTGTTCGACCGCCACCCGCATGGCGTCACCCTGACGCCAGAAGGCCACAACTTTCATCGGCGCACGCAGGACATCCTGGATTCGCTGGACGACGCCATCCGCGAACCCGGCTTCCAACGCTATGCGTTGCGCGGCACAGTGCGAATCGCGGCCTCCTATACCGTGCTGGGCTATTTCCTGCCCGACCTGCTGGCGCGCTTTCGCCGGCGCTATCCCGAGGTGGTGCTGGACCTGGTGGACCTGGACCGCCCGGAGATCGAAGCGGCGGTGGCCTGTGGCGACGTGGAACTGGGCGTGGCACTGCTGTCCAACGTGGAAAAGCGCGACCGTTTCGGCCATCAGGTGCTGGTGCGGTCGCGCCGGCAACTCTGGACGTCCTCGGGCCATCCGCTGCTGTCGGCCTCCGCGCCGTCGTTGGCCGACATCGCCCGCTATCCCTACATCCTGCTGGAAGTGGATGAAGGCGAGCGCTCGACGCTCGGCTATTGGCGCACCCACGGTCTGCAGCCCGACATCGCGCTGCGCACCCGGTCCATGGAGGCGCTGCGCGGGTTGGTGGCGCATGGCTTTGGCGTCACCATGCTGTCGGACATGGTCTATCGCCCCTGGTCACTGGAAGGGCGCAAGATAGAAGCCATGCCGGTCACCGATGCCGTGCCGCCTATGGAGGCGGGGCTGCTCTGGCATCCGCGGGCCACGCTGGCCAAACCTGCCGACGCCTTCCGGCAATTCATGATGGTGGCCTGCGGCGTGTAGGCGCAAGGCCCGGCAAGGCCAGACCCCGGCTAGACCAGCACGGCGCCCTTGCGGCGCGTGAACTGCGTAAGCGACTGCAACGCCAGCGCGTGCATGGCCGCCACCGACGGCAGCAGGGTCTCCTCCTTGCGGGTCAGCACCCCGACGATGCGTTCCACCGTCGGTTCGGCCAGCGGCACAAAGGCCAGGCCTGATCCGACGGACGGCCGCGCCAGCACGGGCAACACCGTCACCCCCAGCCCGCTGACCACGCTGGCCAGCAGCGACGCGCGGTTGGACACCACCATCGCGGGGTCGTCGATGCCCCCGCCCAACTGACGGTTCTTCAAGGTGTCGAACGTGGCGTTTCCGATCAGCCGTTCGGCGTCCAGCGCCGACCAGGGCACCGGCCCCCGCCGGCGCGCCAAAGGATGCCCCTTGCGGCACACCAGCCCGAAGGCGTCGCGCGCAACGGGCGTGAACGCGACTTCCGCCGTGCGCGGCACCTGCCCCGCCACTCCAACCTGCACTTCGCCCGTCAACACCAGCCGGTGCACATCCTGTGACGATTCATCCACGGCGCGGATACGGATATCCGGGTGGCTGCGCGCGTAGCGTTCCAGCAGCTTTGGCAGCCACTCATCCGCCAGCGACGGCATCACCGCCAGCGACACCGGCCCGGTATGGCCCTGCCCCAACTCGCGCGCGGCATCCAGCACGCGGTCGTGCGTGGCAAGCAATTCGCGCAGCAACGGCGCCACCGCATGGCCCAGCGGCGTCAACTGCGCGCGCTTGCCGGCTTCGAACAACGGCGCGCCCAGTTGCTGCTCCAGATCCTGCATGGCGGCCGACACCGCCGCCTGCGAACGATGCGTGCCTTCGGCCGCCAGGCGAAAACTGCCGTGGTCAGCCGCCAGCAGGAACTGGCGCAAATGTTGGATCTTCAGAAGCTGGGGCATGACGGTGGGCTAATCAAATTCAGGTTTTCCGAAATTAACTTACGTTAATTTGGATTGTCAAAATTCCAGGCGCGCTTCAACAATGCACCCATCGTTCATCACGTATGCATTGGAGCAATGGAATGGCTTTGCAAGTGCGAAAAATCGTCAGCTACGTCGAGAAGACCTGCATTGAAGGCGGCAAGGCGGCCGAGCGGCCGCTGATCATGATCGTGGCGGCCGCCGTGATCCGCAACCCGTGGGCCGGCCTGCCCTTCCAGGAAGACCTGCGCCCGCAGATCCTTGAAGCCGCGCCGCCGCTGGGCGAACTGCTGGTGGCAGAGATCCTGCGCCAGGCCGGCTCCGCCGACCAGATCGAAGCCTACGGCAAGGCTGCGGTGGTGGGCACCGCTGGCGAAGTCGAACATGCCTCGGCGCTGATCCACACGCTGCGCTTCGGCAATGCCTATCGCAACGCCGTGGGCGGCACCAGCTACCTCAGCTTCACGAACACGCGCGGCGGACCGGGCTGCGTGATATCCGTGCCGTTGATGCACAAGCAAGACGAAGGCCTGCGGTCGCACTATCTGACCGTGCAGACCAACATCAACGACGCCCCGGCCCCGGACGAGATCGTGATTGCCTTGGGCGCCGCCACCTCGGGCCGGCCGCACCACCGCATCGGCAACCGCTATTCCGATCTGCAGGAACTGGCGCAAGAGGCGCAATCGAAATGAGCACGCCGCGCCGCCGTTCCGGCCAGGGCGCGCCGCTGGTGCTGTTGCACGGCGTCGGCCTGGACCACACGTTGTGGGATGACCTGGCCCCGCTGCTGGAACCGGATTTCGACGTGCTGCGCTATGACCTGCTGGGCCATGGCGCGGCCCCGGGCATCCCAGGCGAGGCCCGCGTGCAGGACTTCGTCGCGCAGTTGGACGCCGAACTGGATCAGGCCGGCTGGCCGCAAGCCAACGTGCTGGGCTATTCCATGGGTGGCCTGATTGCGGGAGCTTATGCGGCGGCCCGGCCGCGGCGTGTGAGCCGGCTGGTGTTGCTGAGCACCGTGTTTCAGCGCACGCCGGAAGAAGTCCGCGCCGTGACGGCCCGCCTGGCCGCTGCCGCGACCCAGGATGTGGATGCCGCCGCCGGGGTCTCGCTGCAGCGCTGGTTCACGCCCGGCTTCCAGGCCGCGCGCCCGGAGCGGGTGGCGGCCATCGGCCAGCGTCTGCTGCGCAACGACCGCGCGAATTTCCTGGCGGCTTACCGGCTGTTCGCGCAGGGCGACCAGATCCTGGCGCAGGCCGCGCCCGAAATCGCTTGCCCCGCGCTTGCCATGACCGGCGAGGAAGACGTCGGGTCCACCGCCCGCATGACGCGCGGCCTGGCTCGTGCGCTGCCCGACGGCCGAGCCCGCGTGGTGGACGGCCAACGGCATATGCTGCCGGTGGAAGCTCCGGCCGTGGTGGCTGCGGCGCTGCAGGCCTTTTTACTGCCGACAACCGCTGAATCGTCCGCCTGACAGAGACGATCGGCCAACGCCCCGAAAGGGGCCGGAGAGGGAGACAAACCCATGCATCGCAGAACCATACT
Organism: Achromobacter marplatensis; assembly: GCF_002209535.1. GTDB lineage: Bacteria > Pseudomonadota > Gammaproteobacteria > Burkholderiales > Burkholderiaceae_B > Achromobacter > Achromobacter marplatensis. The sequence goes on from NZ_NJIG01000016.1 coordinate 26,134, forward strand.
GAAGCATCTGGCCTTGGCCGCCACGGCGCCGGCGGCCCTATCGCTGACCCGTCTTGCCGCCGCGCGCGAAGCGCCCTTGCGCGTGATCGTGCCGTTCCCGCCGGGCGGCGGCACCGACGTGCTGGGGCGCGTCATCGCCGCCACGCTGGAAGGCGCGCTGGACCGGTCCGTCGTGGTCGAAAACAAACCCGGCGCCAGCGGCATGCTGGGCGCTGACTACACCGCCAACGGCGCCAAGGACGGCAGCGTGCTGCTGTTCGCGGGGCTGGTGCCGTCGGTGCGCTACTACGCCCGCCCGCCTGAAGAGGTGTTGAAACAGCTGGCGCCCGTCTGCCCGATTGCGCGCTCGCCCTATATGGTGGCCGTGAACAGCGACCTGCCCGCCAAGACATTGGCGGAACTGGTGGCCCAGGCCAAACGGGAACCCAAGGGCCTGACGTTCGGGTCACCGGGCAACGCCACGCCGCAACACCTGGCCACCGAGCTGTTGCAGGCCGCCTGCGGCATCGACATGCTGCATGTGCCGTATCGCGGCACGGGCCCTATGATGACTGATCTCTTGGGTGGCCAGATTCAACTGGTGGTGGCCACGGTTGCCGCCGTCGAACCCTATTTGAAAAGCGGCCGGTTGCGCGTGCTGGCCGTGACCAGCCCCGAGCGCCTGACGAAGTACCCCGACATTCCCACTGTCGCCGAAAGCGGTTACGCCGGCTTCGATGCGCAGATTCAATTCGGCACTTACTGCGCGGCGGGCACGCCCGAAGCTACGATTGCCGCACTGAATCAGGGCATCAATCGCGCGCTGCAAACCGACGCCGTCCACGCCAAGCTGGCCGAACAGGGGTTCCAGCCGACCGGCGGCACGCCCCAGCAGTTGCAACAGGCGTTGCTGTCCGAAATCCGCGACGTGGCCGGGCTGGTAAAGGCGGGCAAGGTGCGGGTGGACTTGTAGCGATCTGTAGCGGCCGGTAGCGAAAGGGGCGCAACGCCGGCGGGTGGCGTGATTAGAATTCGGTCTTCTTCGTCCCTGCCCGCCTACGATGCCCCGCCCCTTATCCTTCTTGACCGGCGCCCTGACCTTGTCCGCCCTGTTGACGGGTGGCGTGGCACACGCCGCAAGCGGCCCCTGCCCCGAGGCGGCCGACATCGTGCGCAACGTGTATCAAAACCAGGACAAGCCCGACCGCGAAGGCCGCATCCGCTTAAAGCAAGGCCACGCTATCGTGACGCTGTCTGACGCGGACGTCGGCGCGCCCTTCGCGGTGGCCTGCAAGGCCTGGCCCGCCAACCCCGACTTGCTGCTCGTGGCGGTGCCGTTGATGCAAGACACGCCCGACCCCGAAAACGGCCACGAAGGCGATCTGGAAGTGCTGGTGCTGGACCGCCAGACGCTGCAAGTACGGCAGCGCCGCACGCTGGTCGATCTGATGTCGGACGATGCCTTGCGCATCGCCAGCCTGTCGTTCGATACGGCGCGCTATGACGTCACGGCCGACCGCCGTGCGTTTGGAATCCGCATCGAACGCGAAGGCGCCTCGCGCGCCAACCCCATGGACGAAACCAGTTTGCGGCTCTTCACCGTGGAAGACAAGGAATTGCGCCTGGTGCTCGACGGCCTGATCGTCAACCACTCGTCCGGCCAGTGGGACACCAGTTGCGCGGGAAAATTCACGGAACGCGCGGTGAGCCTGGCGATGGGCACCGCGCAAACCAAGGGCTACCGCGACTTGGTTGCCACGGACTCGCACTCGTCCAGCCGTGCCGCAGTGCAGCAAGGCGGCTGCGAGGAAAAAACCGTCAGCCAGGGCAAGACCCGCCACACGCTGCGCTTTGACGGCACGCGTTATCGGATTCCCAAGGGGCTGCGTGCGATAGACAGCGAGACCGCTGGATAACCACCATTTACAAGCGGGTCCGTCTCTGGGCATGCTGCCTTGTTGATCCGACGCAGATCGGGCGCAACATGGAGACGACATGCCTAGTCAGGAATCCCTGCATTCCGCCCATATCCGCGAGATCGAACAGGTAGGCCGCGGACGCCCCACGCAGCGCGACGCGCATGTGGTGCGCAGCTGGTTGCGCTGCCTGGATCAATACCAGCTGGACCCCGCCCAGGCTTGCGAAGCCTACATTGTGCCGGACGGCCGGCTGCGCGAACATCGCCAACAATCCGAAGCGCTGATCAACATTGCCCGCAGCGGGCTGGATCATCTGTTCAAGCAAGTGGCGGGCCAGAACTACGTGCTGCTGCTGGCCGACCGCCAGGGCGTCACCGTGGAATTTCTGGGTGACCCGTTACAGACCGACAAGCTGCGCAAAGCGGGCCTGTATCTGGGGTCTGAATGGTCCGAACCGCGCGCCGGCACTTGCGCCGTGGGCGCCTGCCTGGAAACCGGCGAAGCGCTGACTATTCACCAGACCGACCACTTCGACAACACGCACACGCCGCTGTCCTGCACCGCCGCCCCCATCTACAACGCCGATGGCGAATTGGCCGCCGTGCTGGATATTTCTCTGCTCAGCTCGCCCAGCCTGAAAACCAGCCAGAATCTGGCGCTGCACCTGGTCAACAGCACCACGCGCCGCATCGAACTGGCCAACCTGATGGCGCGCACGCGCAATGAATGGGTGCTGCGCTTTGCCCGGTCGCCCGAGTTTCTGGACGTGGACCCGGAAGCGGCGATCTCGCTGGACGGCGCCGGCCGCATTCTGGGTATGACCCACTCCGGCGCCAAGTTGCTGGCGCGCGCAGCCGGGCTGGATTGGCGCAGCCCGGCCGGCCTGATCGGCCAGCCCGTGACCCGTTTCTTTGACGTGCAGCTGGACGACCTGCCGCACTACACGCGCGGCCACGCGCCGCAAGACCGCCTGATCGTCGCCCGCGACGGCAATGCGCTGTTCGCGCACGCCATCGAACCCAACCGCCACCTGCGCGGCGCCACGGTCGCCGTGCGCGCCGCGCCGTCCGCGCTGCGCGGGCTGGACGGCGGCGACGCCAAGATGGCGGCGCTGCAAGTACGCGCCACCAAACTAGCGCGCCAAGGCCTGCCCATCCTGCTGCAAGGCGAAACCGGCGTGGGCAAGGAATACCTGGCCCGCGCCATCCACGACGACAGCCGCCGCCCGGGCAGCTTTGTCGCCGTGAACTGCGCGGCCATTCCCGAATCCCTGATCGAAAGCGAACTGTTCGGCTATCTGCCTGGGGCCTACACCGGCGCCGCTCCCAAGGGCCGCAAGGGCCTGATCGAGGAATCCGACGGCGGCACCTTGTTCCTGGACGAGATCGGCGACATGCCGTTGACGCTGCAAAGCCGCTTGCTGCGCGTGCTGGCGGAGTCCGAAGTCACGCCCATCGGCGCCAACGCGCCGCGTGCCGTGCGGCTGACGCTGGTGTCCGCGTCGCATCGCGACCTGGGCGCGCTGGTGCGCGAGGGCCGCTTTCGCGAAGACCTGTATTACCGCATCAACGCCGCCACGCTGACCGTGCCGCCGCTGCGCGAACGGCAGGACCTGGACTGGCTGATCGCCCGCATGCTGGCGCGGCATCAGTGCGAGTCCGGTGCGCCGGTGCTATCGCCTGCGGCGCTATTGGCGCTGAAAGCGCATGCCTGGCCGGGCAACATCCGCGAGCTGGCCAACGTCATCGCGGTTGCCGCCGCCTTGTGCGAAGACGGCGTCATCACGCCGCAAGACCTACCGGACACCTTTGCCCCGGCGGGCGCGGCGCTGAGCGCGGAAGAAGCCGCGCTGCGAGCCACGCTGGCCCGCTGCGGCGGCAACGTGTCGGAAGCGGCGCGGCAGCTGGGTGTGGACCGCTCTACCGTCCACCGCCAGATGCGGCGCTACGGGCTCACGCGTTAGACGCGAACTCGGCGCCGGGGGCCACACCATGCTGCAACAGGTGTGGCGCGTTGCGACAGTGCATCGCGCCGCCGTCCGGCGCGCGCCCCGTCGCCACGGCCTGTCGCAAGCTGGCACGGCATTTGCATGTGCAGTCTTGACGCCCCAGCGGCCGGCACAGGCCAGGGCGTCAATGGACGGAGCCATCCGCCATGACCACGACGCCCGCCCCGGGCAAGGAGACAAGACATGCAGACAGACCCCGCCAATGCCGCTCTGGACGCGGTGCTCGCCCGCCTGAACACCGCGTTGGGCAACAAGGAGATTGATGCCGTTGCCGGCCTGTTCCAGGACGAATGCTATTGGCGCGACCTGGTGCTTTTCAGCTGGAACCTGCGCACGCTGGAAGGCCACGACCAGATCCGCGAGATGCTGACGCAACAGCTGTCGCAAGTGGAGCCGGTACGCTTCACCCGCGACGAACGTGAGACTGTTTCCGACGATGGGGGCCTGCTGCAAGCCTGGCTGCATATCGACACGAACCTGGCACGCGGCTATGGCCACATCCGCGTGAAAGACGGCAAGATCTGGACGCTGCTGACCACCATGTCCGAACTGAAGGGGCATGAAGAACCCAGCGGCACGCGCCGCCCCAAGGGCGCCGAACACGGCCACGACCGCGACCGCCAGACCTGGCTGGAAAAGCGCGAGCAGGAAGCGGCCGAGCTGGGCTACAAGACGCAGCCCTACGTGCTGATCATCGGCGGCGGGCAAGGCGGCATCGCCTTGGGCGCGCGGCTGCGCCAGCTGGACGTGCCCACCATCATCATCGAAAAGAACGAGCGCGCTGGCGACAGCTGGAGGAAGCGCTACAAGTCCCTGTGCCTGCACGACCCGGTCTGGTACGACCACCTGCCCTATATCCCCTTCCCCGAAAACTGGCCCGTCTTCGCGCCGAAGGACAAGGTCGGCGACTGGCTGGAGATGTACACGAAGGTGATGGAGCTGAACTACTGGACCTCCAGCGTCTGCCAGTCGGCACGCTACGACGAACAGAAAAAGGAATGGGAGGTCACGGTGCTGCGCGACGGCAAGCCCGTGGTGCTGCGACCCAAGCAGCTGGTGCTGGCCACCGGCATGTCGGGAAAGCCGAACATCCCGCGCTTTCCGGGCCAGGACGAGTTCCAGGGCGAGCAGCAGCATTCGTCGCAACACCCTGGGCCTGACGCGTACCGGGGCAAGAACGTGGTGGTCATCGGCGCCAACAATTCGGCCCACGATATCTGCGCGGCGCTCTGGGAGGGCGGCGCCAACGTCACCATGGTGCAGCGTTCGTCCACCCACATCGTCCGGTCGGACACGCTGATGGACATCGGCCTGGGCGGGCTGTATTCCGAACAGGCGCTGGCCAACGGCATGACCACCCGCAAGGCGGACCTGACGTTCGCGTCCCTGCCCTACAAGATCATGGCGCAGTTCCAGATTCCGCTCTACGACCAGATGCGCGAGCGCGACGCCGAGTTCTACGGCAAGCTGGAGAAGGCGGGCTTCATGCTGGACTGGGGCGACGACGGCTCCGGCCTCTTCATGAAATACCTGCGTCGCGGTTCGGGCTATTACATCGACGTGGGCGCCTGCGACCTGATCATCGACGGCAGCATCAAGCTGCAATCCGGTACCGACGTCAGCCACCTGGCGCGCGAGGCCGTCGTGTTGAAGAACGGCGTCACGCTGCCGGCCGACCTGGTCGTCTACGCCACCGGTTACGGCTCGATGAACGGCTGGGCAGCCGACCTGATCAGCCCGGAAGTGGCCGACAAGGTGGGCAAGTGCTGGGGCCTGGGATCGGACACCACCAAGGACCCCGGCCCCTGGGAAGGCGAGCAGCGCAATATGTGGAAGCCCACGCAGCAGGAAGGGCTGTGGTTCCACGGCGGCAACCTGCACCAGTCCCGGCACTATTCCCAATACCTGTCCCTGCAATTGAAGGCACGGCACGTGGGGCTGCCCGTCCAGGTCTATGGCGTGCAGGAGGTGCATCACAAGCGGTAGCCCGCCCGCCAAGCACGGCGCAAGCGGCCGCCCCGCCGCTTGCGCCCACCGTCCGCCCAAGGTAAATTGTTGACAATCTGGCGCCATACAGCGCCTTATTCCGAAAATTTCTCCAGAATCCGGATAGATTGTTGACACTATGAGCAAAGTGCTGACCCTGCCGGGCACCCCGCCCGGCGATGGCGAAACCTTGTCGGATCACATCTTCAAGAAGATCCAGGCCGCCATCGTCAAAGGCGAGATCGCCCCGGGCAGCAAGATTTCCGAGCCCGAACTGGCGCGCCAACATGGCGTCAGCCGGGGTCCGCTGCGCGAAGCCCTGCATCGGCTGGAAGGCCAGAAGCTGCTGGTGCGCGTCCCGCACGCCGGTGCGCGCGTCGTGTCGCTGTCGCAGCAAGAGCTGTCCGAGCTTTACGAGATCCGGGAATCGCTGGAAGGCATGGCCTGCCGCCTGGCCGCCGAGCGCATGCCGCCCTCTGAAATCGCCGAACTGCGCGGCGTGCTGGAAGCCCACGAACGCGACGCCGCCTTCCAGGCCGGCCTGGGCTACTACCAGCAGGAAGGCGATTACGACTTCCACTACCGCATCGTCAAAGGCAGCGGCAACCAGATGCTGTTTCGCATGCTGTGCGACGAGCTCTACCAGTTGGCCCGCATGTACCGCATACAGTATTCGACAACGCCCAACCGCCCGCGGCAGGCCTATGCCGAACACCACCGCATTCTTGACGCCATCGCCGACCGCGACGGCGAGCTGGCCGAAATCCTGATGCGCCGGCACATCCGCGTATCCCGTATCAACATCGAACAACAGATCGCCCAGAGCAACCTGCGGCGCACGGAGGCATGATGAACCACTCGTACCGCAAGACCCTGCCCGGCACCCGCCTGGACTATTTCGACGCGCGCGCCGCGGTTGAAGCCATTGCCCCCGGCGCCTACGCCGGCCTGCCCTATACGTCCCGGGTGCTGGCGGAAAACCTGGTTCGCCGCTGCGACCCGGCCATGCTGACCGATGCGCTCAAGCAACTGATCGAACGCCGCCGCGACCTGGACTTCCCGTGGTTTCCGGCACGCGTGGTCTGTCATGACATCCTGGGCCAGACCGCACTGGTAGACCTGGCCGGCCTGCGCGACGCCATCGCCGAGAAAGGCGGCGACCCCGCCAAGGTGAATCCGGTCGTGCCGGTGCAGTTGATCGTGGACCACTCGCTGGCCGTGGAATTCGACGGCAACGACCCCGACGCCTTCGCCAAGAACCGCGCCGTGGAAGACCGCCGCAACGAAGACCGCTTCCATTTCATCGACTGGACCAAGCAGGCCTTCCGCAATATCGAAGTCGTGCCCCCGGGCAACGGCATCATGCACCAGATCAACCTGGAGCGGATGTCGCCCGTGATCTACACGCAGGACGGCGTGGCGTTCCCCGACACGCTGGTCGGCACCGACAGCCACACCCCGCACGTGGACGCGCTGGGCGTCATCGCCATCGGCGTGGGCGGCCTGGAAGCCGAGAACGTCATGCTGGGCCGCGCCTCGTGGATGCGCCTGCCGGACATCATCGGCGTGGAACTCACCGGCCGCGCGCAGCCCGGCATCACCGCCACCGACGTGGTGCTGACGCTGACCGAATTCCTGCGCCGCGAAAAGGTCGTGGGCGCGTACCTGGAGTTCTACGGCGAAGGCGCTGCCAGCCTGACGCTGGGCGACCGCGCCACCATTTCGAACATGGCGCCTGAGTACGGCGCCACCGCCGCCATGTTCTCGATCGACCAGCAGACCATCGACTACCTGCGCCTGACCGGCCGCGAAGACGAACAGATCGCCCTGGTCGAAACCTATGCCAAGACGGCGGGCCTGTGGTCCGACAGCTTGAAGACCGCCGAATACGAACGCGTGCTGCGCTTCGACCTGTCCACCGTGGTGCGCACGCTGGCCGGCCCGTCGAACCCGCACCGCCGCCTGCCGGTGTCCGACCTGGCCGCGCGCGGCATCTCGGGCGTCGTGGAAAACGAACCGGGCCTGATGCCTGACGGCGCCGTCATCATCGCCGCCATCACCAGCTGCACCAACACCAGCAACCCGCGCAACGTGATCGCCGCCGGCCTGTTGGCGCGCAACGCCAACCGCGCCGGTTTGACGCGCAAGCCCTGGGTGAAGAGTTCGCTGGCCCCCGGATCCAAGGCCGTGCAACTGTACCTGGACGAAGCCGGCCTGACGGAAGACCTGGAAAAACTGGGCTTCGGCGTGGTCGCCTTCGCCTGTACCACGTGCAACGGCATGTCCGGCGCGCTGGACCCCGTGATCCAGCAAGAAATCATCGACCGCGACCTCTATGCCACCGCCGTGCTGTCCGGCAACCGCAATTTCGATGGCCGCATCCACCCGTACGCCAAGCAGGCGTTCCTGGCGTCGCCTCCCTTGGTCGTGGCCTACGCCATCGCCGGCACGATCCGCTTCGACATCGAACGCGATGTGCTGGGCACGGGCGCCAACGGCCGCGAGATCCGCCTGAAGGACATCTGGCCCACCGACGAGGAAATCGACGCCGTCGTCAAGGAATCCGTCAAGCCGGAACAGTTCCGCAAGGTCTATGCGCCCATGTTCGGCATCCAGGACGACCGCAAGGCCGGCGTCAGCCCGCTGTACGCCTGGCGCCCGCAAAGCACCTACATCCGCCGCCCCCCGTACTGGGAAGGCGCGCTGGCAGGCGCCCGCACGCTGCGCGGCATGCTGCCGCTGGCCGTGCTGGGCGACAACATCACGACCGACCACCTGTCGCCGTCCAACGCCATCATGCTGGACAGCGCGGCCGGCGAGTACCTGGACAAGATGGGCCTGCCCGAAGAAGACTTCAACTCGTACGCGACCCACCGCGGCGACCACCTGACCGCGCAACGCGCCACCTTCGCCAACCCCAAGCTCTTCAACGAGATGGTGACGAATGACGACGGCAGCGTGAAGCAAGGCTCGCTGGCGCGCGTGGAACCGGAAGGCCAGGTCATGCGCATGTGGGAAGCCATCGAAACCTATATGGACCGCAAGCAGCCGCTGATCATCGTCGCTGGCGCCGACTACGGCCAGGGCTCGTCGCGCGACTGGGCCGCCAAGGGCGTGCGGCTGGCCGGCGTGGAAGCCATCGTGGCCGAAGGCTTCGAACGCATCCACCGCACCAACCTGATCGGCATGGGCGTGCTGCCGCTGGAATTCAAGCCCGGCGTGAACCGCAAGACGCTGGCGCTGGACGGCACGGAAAGCTATGACGTCATCGGCGAACGCGAACCGCGCGCCGACCTGACGCTGGTGATCCATCGCCGCCATGGCGAAACGGTGCAGGTGCCCGTGACCTGCCGCCTGGACACCGCGGAAGAGGTATCCATCTACGAAGCCGGCGGCGTCCTGCAACGCTTTGCGCAAGACTTCCTGGAAGCCGAATCCGCCACCACCAAGAAGGCCGGCTGACACCCGGCCGGACAGGCGGGCGCCCCGCGCGCCCGCCGCCCCAGACTCCGATACCGCACAAAGACATCAGGACGATCCCATGGCCCATGCTCCCCAAACCAAGATTGCCGCCACCTACATGCGCGGCGGCACCAGCAAAGGCGTGTTCTTCAAGCTGGACGATCTGCCCGAATCCGCCCGCGTGCCGGGCGCAGCGCGCGACGCGCTGCTGATGCGCGTGATCGGCAGCCCCGACCCGTACGGTAAACAGATCGACGGCATGGGCGCCGCCACGTCCAGCACCAGCAAGACCGTCATCGTCGGCAAGAGCCCCCAGCCGGACCATGACGTGGACTACCTGTTCGGCCAGGTCTCCATCGACCAGCCCTTCGTGGACTGGAGCGGCAACTGCGGCAACCTGTCTGCCGCCGTCGGCCCCTTCGCCATCACCAACGGCCTGGTCGACCCGGCGCGCGTACCCGCCAACGGCATCGCCGTCGTGCGCATCTGGCAGGCCAACATCAAGAAAACCATCATTGCCCACGTGCCGATGACCGACGGCGCCGTGCAAGAGACCGGCGACTTCGAACTGGACGGCGTGACCTTCCCCGCCGCCGAACTGCGGCTGGAATTCATGGACCCCGCCGAAGACGGCGATGGCGGGTCGATGTTCCCCACCGGCAACCTGGTCGACGACCTGGAAGTGCCCGGCGTGGGCACGTTCAAGGCCACGATGATCAACTCGGGCATCCCCACCATTTTCCTGGACGCCGAAGCGCTGGGCTACACCGGCACAGAACTGCAGGACGACATCAATGGCGACGCCGCCGCGCTGGCGCGCTTCGAGACCATCCGCGCGCACGGCGCGCTACGCATGGGCCTGATCGGCAAGCTTGAAGACGCCGCCAGCCGCCAGCACACGCCCAAGGTCGCCTTCGTGGCGCGCCCCAAGGCCTACGTGTCGTCCAGCGGCAAGCAGATCGGAGCGGGCGACATCGACGTGCTGGTGCGCGCGCTGTCCATGGGCAAGCTGCACCACGCGATGATGGGCACGGCGTCCGTCGCCATCGGCACCGCCGCGGCGGTGCCCGGCACGCTGGTGAACCTGGCCGCCGGCGGCACCGAGCGCGACAACGTCAACTTCGGCCACCCCTCCGGCACGTTGCGCGTGGGCGCGCAAGCGCAATTGGTGGACGGCGAATGGAAGGTCACGAAAGCCATCATGAGCCGCAGCGCACGCGTGCTGATGGAGGGCCGCGTCCACGTGCCCAAGGAAGGCTTCTGAGCCGGTATCCGTAGATTGCGGGCCGCGAGCAAAGGCTCGCAATTTACATTTTTACCCCGGGTTTTATGGCTGCAAGGGTAGACGCTGTCCCCGTCTACCCCTATACTTAACAGATGTTGTAATTCATCACCGGACCCCGCCGATGCTCTGTCATCGAGGGCACCCGTCACATGGCCGCGCACAGCGGCCCGGCGTTAGCGCCGAAACACCACCACCCAGCCGCCGGGCCGAAAGCCGGCGGTTGCGGAACAAAAACCTGCTTACCCAGCAGGACCATTGCTCACCGCATTGAGCCGCACCCGCGTCAACGGCATCCGTGTCCGCGACGCCCCGGCCCCATGCCGCAGCAAGGCACCAATACGGTGTGTCTTGTGTTTGTCCGATCCGGGCTGCCACCCCTTGCCCGGCTGGGCAGGCACGCGATCGCGCGCTCGAAACAAAAACGAAAAGCCCGCGGTCCATTGGTGTTTCGCCTGCGCCATGGGAAGGCTTGCCGCCCATCGCACTCCGCGGAAACGGCACTCACGCAGCCCCGGCCGGCAGGCCGCGACCAGGCTGTCGAGGAGTAAGGACCCACAAGATGCAAGAGACAGTTTTCTTCCAGCTATCGGCGACCACCGCCATCCTGTTGCTGGCCGGCTTCTACGGCGCGACCTTCCTGATGTCGCTATTCATCGGTGAAAAAAACGAGAACGTCGACGGCTTCATGGTGTCGAACAACGCGGTCGGCTTCGGCCTGTCGACCGCCAGCATGATCGCCACCTGGATCTGGGCCGCCTCCTTCTACGCCAGCGCCACGTCCGGCTACAAGTACGGCTTGTCCGGACCGCTGCACTACGGGTTCTGGGGCGCCCTGATGATTCTCTTCATCTACCCCTTCGGCAAGCGCTTCCGGCAACTGGCGCCCAAGGCCCATACGCTGGCAGAAGTCATTCACGCGCGCCACGGCACGTCCAGCCAGATGATCATGGCGGTGTCGAACATCGTGGGTAGTTGCATCAGCCTGATGGTGAACTTCACGGCCGCCGGCGCGCTGGTCTCGATCCTCAGCCCGCTCACGTTCATCCAGGGCGTGCTGATCGCCGGGCTGGGCGTCCTGTCCTACACCCTGTGGTCGGGCTTCCGCACGTCGGTCATGACCGACTTTGCACAGCTGGCTGCGATGATCATCGCGGCGGTCATCATCATCCCGCTGATCTTCTTCAACGCCGGCGGACCGGACATGCTGCAAGCGAACATGTGGCGCTTGAACAGCGATCAGGCCGACTTTTATTCCTCGAAGGCGATCCTGGAGCAAGGCGCACCGTACTTCGTCGCCGTGCTGGCCTATGCCATCGGCAACCAGACCATTGCGCAACGCCTGTTCGCCGTGCGCGAAGACCTGATCAAGCCCACCTTCCTGACCGCCACGGTCGGCTACGGCGCCGTCGTGATCGGCCTGGGCATGCTGGGCTTGCTGGCGCTGTTCGTCGGGCTGGAGCCCGCCAACGGCGACATGAACAACATCATCCCGCAGATGGCGTCCACCTATCTGCCGCCCTTCGGCATCGCGCTCTTCTTCCTGCTGGTCGTGGGATCGCTTTCCTCCACCGCCGACTCCGACCTGGCGGCGCTGTCTGCCATCGTCATGACCGACGTCTACGCCAAGAACCTGTCCCGCGGACGCCCGGATCCGCGGCGCATGCTGTGGTGGGGCCGCGCCACCATGATCATCGCCACGATGATCGGCGTGATCTTCGCCAGCCTGCGCCTGGACATCCTGGTCATGCTGGTGTTCGTGGGCGCGCTGTGGGGCGCCATCGTCTTCCCGGTGATCGCCAGTTTCTACTGGGACCGCGTGAACAACCGCGCCTTCGTCGCGTCGGTGTTGTCGGCCGTGGTGCTGTTCACCATCGTGCGCTTTGAATTGCTGCCGATTACGGGCGTCATCGCCGTCTTCTTCGAAATCTGCGCAGCCATCGGCGGCGGCGTGGTGTTGGGGTTGATGGCGTTCGGCTTCCTGGGCCGTACCGTCGCCATCACCGTAGGCACGATCGCCGTGGTGGTCATGCTGCCCGTCTTCATCGGCAGCCTGCGCGACTACATCGTGCTGATGGCCTCACTGACCGCCTACGGCGCGAGCGCCACGATCTGCGTAGCGCTTAGCCTGCGCAACCGCGAACGATTTGATTTCAGCGTGCTGGCCGACCGCGTCACGTCCTTTCACCAAGAGCAGGACGACCTGGCGCGCGAAGCGCCGTCCAACCAACTTGCCGCAGACACCGCCGCACGTTGAGCCGCACCCATTGAAAACAAGGAGATCGATATGTGGTTGACCGTTTATTTTCTGATCTGGCCGGCCCTGTCCGCGGCCATCCTGGCGCTCTTGTGCGTGACGTTAGGCAAGGACATCCGCGCCGCCCGGCGGAGCGGGCAGGCGATGGTGTAGCCGGCGGGGTCGCGCATCGGCTCAGCTGCGGGCGGACAGCAGCTGTGACAACGTGTGCGCTTCGGCCTGCAGGTCCTTGGCCAAGGCGTGGGCGCGGGCGTCATCAAGCTGTTCCGCCAGCCCTGCCGCGACCAGCGAATGCGTCATGCGGTTCTGGCTGTTCAACACAGGCACCGCAATCACCACGACGCCGTTGATGTAGTTGTTGCGGTCCATGCTGTAGCCGTCGCGGCGCACCGCCTGCACGTCCGCTTTCCAGGCTGCGAATTCAGGCGCCTGGTCCCATCGCAATGCCTTGAAGCGGCGCTCCAGTTCCTTGTCCGTCAGGTCTGAAAACGCCGCCACCAGGCGGCCGGTCGCGCTGATCAGCGCAGGGAAGCGGCTGCCCACGTCCACATGCAGCCGGAACGGCGCCGTGGAACGGGACAAGGCCAGCACCACCATGTGGTCCCCCCCCGCCACTTCCACGCCGATCGCAGTGACGTTGGCCGCGCTGGACAGCTTGTCCAGCACCGGTTGCACCAATGTCGGAAAGGGGCTGCTTTCGATCACGCTGCGGGCCAGCGTCAGCATGCCCACGCCCAGGCTGTAGCGCTTGGTGCCGGTATCGACTTTCACCAGCCCTTCCTCCACCAGGACCCGAAGGATATGCAGGCAGGTGCTGGTCACCATCTCAAGCTCCTGCGAAATCGCCTTCAAGGTCATCGGCGCACCGCCGCGCCCCAGCAATCTCAAGATGGCGATCGACCGCGTGACGGCGGGCACGGGACGGACACGCGGCCCCGCTGCGGCGGCGGGTTCCTGGGGACTGGACTGGCTCATCTGACTCTCCGTTTTTACTGCGGCAAGCATACCCTGCGCACCGCAGGTTCTGCCTGGGACCGTCCGCCTGTAATTGTCTATATACAATCAATAGACGTAATTGACAATTTTTAAAGCGACGCGCAATATCGCTTCAACAGATTGCGGACCCCACACAGGCACGACGACATGACGACGCTGACGCAGGCCACTTCTTATGCGGACGCCCAGGCGCTCTGCACGCCGGACAAACTCTGGGAACTGTTCGACGGCGACCGCGAATGGATGAACATCGCCCATGAGTGCATCGACCGCCATATCGGCCAGACGGAGCCGGCGGTGATTCTGGTGCGTGCCGCCGGCGGCGACGAGACCTACGGCTTTCAACAGCTTTCCGACGCCTCATCACGCTTTGCGCACTATCTGGCCGCGCAGGGCATCCAGCCCGGCGACCGGGTCGCGGTGATGCTGGAGCCGTCGCTGGCGTTCTACGTGGCGATGTTCGGCGCGATGAAGATGGGCGCGATCGCGGTGCCGCTTTTCACGCTCTTCGGGCCGGACGGCATCCGGCTGCGCGTGCAGGACTGCAAGCCGCGCATGTTGGTGACGAATGCCGAAAAAGCCCCGCTGGCCGGCGGGCGCGACGACATGCGCGTCGTTATCGCGGACGAAGACTTCATCGGCACGCTGGCTGCGTTCCCCTCCCGCTACGAATGCCGTACACGGGCGGACGATCTGGCCATCTTCCAATACACCTCGGGCACCACCCGCGAACTGCCCGACGCGGTCAAGCACACCCACCGCGCGCTGGTGACCCTGATGCTGGCCGCCCTGTACGGCACGGGCGTGCGGCCCGGTGACCGCTTCATGTGCCCATCGTCGCCGGCCTGGGGCCACGGACTTTGGCACGGCACGCTGGCCCCGCTGGCCCTGGGCGTGACCATCGGCGCCTACGCGGGCAAATTCAACGCCGAACGCCTGCTGCAAGCGTTGCAGGACCACGGCTTCAACAACATCTCGGCCGCCGCCACTCACTACCGGATGATGCGCAACTCGGGCGTGGCGGACCAGTACCGCTATCAGCTGCAGAAGGTGTCCTTCACCGGCGAGCCCATCGACAGCGAAACGTCCGCCTTCGTGCAGGCCGCCTTCGGACGCCCGGTCTGCAGCATGTACGGCACGACGGAAATCGGGGTGTGCCTGGTGAACTTCCCGGGCGCCCCGGACTTCACGGTCAAACCCGGGTCGCTGGGCAAGCCCGTGCCCGGCCTGCGGGTGCAAGTGCAGGACGCCAATGGCGCGCCCTGCCCGCCCGGCGTGACGGGTGAACTGAAGCTCTGGCGCCGCGACGCCTGGGTCGCCACCAAGGATCTGGGACGCGTCGATGAGGACGGCTACTTCTGGCACGGCGGCCGTGCGGACGACGTCATCATCTCGGCCGGCTGGACGATGAGCGCAGTCGAGATCGAAGACGCCATCCTGAAACACCGCGACGTGACCGAAGCCGCCGCCATCGGCGTGCCGGACGCCTTGCGCGGCCAGGTCGTCAAAGCCTTCATCGTGTCGGGGCGCACGGGCGACGACGCCTTCATCGAAGAGATCCAGAACACGGTGCGCGGCCAATTGGCCCAGCACGAGTATCCGCGCCAGGTGGTGTTCGTCCCCGAACTGCCGAAGACGCCCGCAGGAAAGATCCATCGCCGGAAACTGCGGGAGCAAGAGCTTGCGACCGCTGATGCTTCAACCGTAAACGCCGCGCCCGCCGCGCACGTCTGACCCATCCCCAGGAGACATCATGCTGACCAAGACCAAGACCGAAAGAAGCTTCCCCAAAATCACCGAAAGCGGCCTGGACGAACTGCGCGCCCGCATCGGCGTGAAGATCGGCGCCACCGCCGAACCGTGGTGCTACGAGGCCACGCGCGACAACATCCGCCACTACGCCCACGGCATCGGCGACGATAACCCCCTGTGGTCCGACCCGGAATACGCGGCCAAGACCCTGCACGGCGGCATCATCGCCCTGCCCAGCTTCCTGTTTTCGACCAGCCGCATCGTGTCGGGTTATGTGGGCGGGCTGCCCGGCGTGCACGCCATGTGGTCGGGCGCCGACTGGACCTGGCACAAGACCGTCAAACGCAACGACGTGATCTCGACCGAAGCGCACCTGAAGAACCTCATCGAGCACGAGACCCGCTTCGCCGGCCGTGCGGTGCAGCAGATTTATCACGTGGACTTCTTCAACCAGGATGGCGACAAGGTCGCTGAAGCCGACAGCTGGTGCTTCCGCACCGAGCGCGACCACGCCCGCGAACAAGGGAGCAAATACAAAGAGGTGCGCGCTCGTGAACCCCGCCGCTACAGCCCCGAGGAAATCAAGGAAGCCTACAAGCTGTATGCGCAGGAAGAAGTGCGCGGCGCCACCCCCCGCTATTGGGAAGACGTGAAGGAAGGCGAAGCCCTGCCCGTGATGTTCAAAGGCCCCATGACGGTGACGGGTTTCATCGCCTTCGCGCAGGGCTGGGGCGGCCTGTACATCCGCGCCAACAAGCTCGCGTGGCAACTGATCGACGCGCACCCCGGCGTGGGCATCACCAACCGCTTCGGTATTCCCGACGTACCCGAGCGCGTGCACTGGGAAGAGGATTTCGCGCTGGAAGTCGGCGCCCCTGGCGCTTACGACTACGGTCCGGAACGCAATTCCTGGCTGACGCACCACCTGACCAACTGGATGGGGGATGCGGGGTTCCTGCGCAAGTCCACGTGCAAGATCCGCCGCCACAACCCCGAAGGCGACATGCTGTTCTTCAAGGGACGCGTCACCCGCAAATACATCGAAGACGGCCGGCACCTGGTGGAAATCGAGCAGGAAGCACGCAACCAGGACGACGAGCTGTCTGTATTGGGCTCCGGCGTGGTTGAATTGCCTGCCCGCGGATGACGCGCGGGCCGCCAGACGCACGCCGCGCCTGGCGGTCTGATCTCCGACGGCTGACCGGCCGCCGCTGCCTGCCATGATCACGCGCCCGCGGTTCCCGCCCGCGCGTCGGACATGACCAACTCGAGGTCGATGATGTCTGGTTCAACGGAGCATGCTGCACCTCCCCCAAACGCCCGGGCCGCCGGCGCGCTGGAGGGCATTCGGGTCATCGACCTGTCCCGGGTACTGGCGGGTCCGCTGTGCACCCAGATGCTGGCTGACCAGGGCGCGAACGTGATCAAGATCGAGCCGCCTGGCGGCGACGAGACCCGCACGCTGGGGCCTCCCGTCAACGCGGAGGGCGACGCGGCCTACTTCACCGCCGTCAACCGCGGCAAGCGGGCGATCGGGCTGGACCTGTCGCTGGCGGGCGGGCGCGACGTCCTGCTGCGCCTGCTGGAGGACGCCGACATCCTGGTCGAGAACTTCATCCCCGGCACGATGGCCCGGTGGGGGCTGGATTACGAGACGGACCTCAAGCCGCGCTTTCCGCAGCTGATCTACTGCGCCATTTCGGGATTCGGCCAAGACGGGCCATTGGGCGGGCTACCGGGCTACGACGCCATCTTGCAAGCCATGTGCGGATTGATGAGCGTGAACGGAGACCCCGCCAGCGGCCCCACCCGCATCGGCATCCCCATCGTGGACCACCTGACGGGCTACACCGCGCAAGCGGGCATCCTGCTGGCGCTGTACCACCGCGCGCGCACCGGGCGCGGCCAACGCGTGGATGCCACCTTGTTCGACACCGCGCTCAGCCTGCTGGTGCCGCACGCCGCCAACTGGATGCACACACAACACGTGCCGGGACTGCTGGGCAGCGCCCATCCGAATATCGCACCCTATGACCGCTTCGCGTGCCTGGACGGCGAGATCTTCCTGGGCGTCGTGAACGACCGCCAATTCGGCAAATTCTGCGATTACGTCGGCCTGGCGCCCCTACTGGAAGACGAGCGCTTCACGACCAACCGCCAACGGCTGCAACATCGCGACGCGTTACGCGAGGCGATCGAAGCGGCGCTGGCCACGCGCACGCGTGACACCCTCTGCCAGGACCTGATGCAGCGGGGCGTCCCCGCAGGACCCGTCCACAGCGTGCCCGAAGCCTTCGAACAGGCGCATGCGGCGCATCGCGGCATGCGCATCGACCGCGATGGCTACCACGGCATCGGCGCCGCCACCCGGCTGGCTGAATCGCCCGCGCGCCTGCGCCGGCCGCCCCCTGCCTATGCGCAGCACACCGACGAGGTCCTCCGGGAGGCCGGCCTCGACGACACCCATATCGCGGCCCTGCGGGAACAGGGCGTCCTGCCGCGCTGGCCTCCTCCCAAGCTGTAGCCCCAAATCGCTACCCAATAAAAACATCGAGGAGACCACCATGAAACCCTTACGCCTCATCGCCGCGCTAGCGGCGTCCATGCTATTCACGCAGCCCACCGCGGCAGCGGACAAGTATCCGTCCAAACCGGTGCGGGTCATCGTCCCCTACCAGGCCGGGCAAGGCACCGACGTGGCCGGCCGCTATCTGGCCGAGTACCTGGCCAAATCGCTGGGCCAGGCCTTCATCGTCGAAAACCGCCCCGGCGCGGGCGGCAATATCGGCGCGTCCGAAGTCGCCCGCGCCGCGCCGGACGGCTACACGCTGCTGATGGGCACCAACGGCACGCACGTGCTGAACCAATACATGTATGCGTCCACGGCCTTCGACCCCGAGAAGGATTTTGAACCGATCATGCTGGTCAGCTCGTTTCCGATGGTGCTGCTGTCCCCGCCAGGATCGCCCTACGCCAACTTGCCGGACCTGCGCGACGCTGCCAAGGCGAAGTCCGACAGCGTCAACGTCGGCATGCCCAGCGCCACCGCGCGGCTGGTCTTCGAACTGCTCAAGCAGCAAGGCGTCGATAGCATCCGGGGCATTCCCTACAAGGGCTCGGCCACCGCGACGACGGATCTGATGGGCGGGCAAGTGCAAATCGGCATCGATACCGTCAGTGCCGCGCGTTCGTTCATCACGGGCGGCAAGCTGCATGCGGTGGCGGTGACCTCGCTGAAGGAATCCGCCCTGCTGCCGGGCGTGAAGTCCGTCGCTGAACAAGGGCTGCCGGGATTTCAGGTCATCGCGTGGAACGGGTTATACGCGCCGAAGGGCACGCCCCCCGCCGTCGTGCAGAAGCTGAACGCCGAACTCGCAAAGATTTTGGCGCGCCCAGAGGTGCGGCAACGCCTGCTGGAACTGGGCCATGAACCGGGCGGCGGCACGCCTGCGGAATTGGCCGAATTCGCGCGTAGCGAACGCCTGAAATGGCAGCCGCTGATCGTCCAGGCGGGGTTGAAGGCCGAGTAGCGGAAACAAGGCGATCTCGGCTGGCGCAGCGAGGGTCACCTAGTCCCGCCCCCGCACAATAATGACCAAGGCCAGCATCAGCATTACGGCGGCCAGCGCATAGGTCCAGCCCATGCCCGCAGCCAGCGCGGCGGGCGAGGCGATCCGAAGGTCGCCCGCCCCCGATGCCCAAGCGAATACCGCGCCCATCAACGATGCGCCGGTAATGAACCCCAGATTGCGCGACAGGTTCAGCAACCCGGATAAGGCGCCGCGCTGGTCCGCGCCGGCACACTGCATGACGGCGCTGCTGTTTGCCGCCTGGAACAACGCATAGCCCGCAGTGGTCACGGCCAACGGCGCCACGTAACCCAGCGCGCCGAGCGCCACGGGCGCCAGGGACAGCAAGGCCACCCCTGCCACCATGACGGCCAGCGCCACGCGCATCACGCGCTGCGCACCGTAGCGGTCCACGCCGCGCCCCGCCGGCACACCCGCCAGCGCCGCCACGGCCGGACCGCAAGACATCACCAGCCCCACCCGCGCCGCGTCCAATCCCAACGCCCCCGCCAGATAGAACGGCCCCACCACCAGGGTCGTCATCATGACCGTCGAGACCAACCCGTTGGCGGCCACCCCCGCGCTCAGCACGGGGTGGCCGAACAGCGCCAGCCGGATCAATGGCGAAGCCGACGTCGCCTGCACCCGCACAAACGCGATGGTCAGCCCCCCGGCGGCGGACAGCAGCGCCCCGATCATCCAGCCCCCGCCGACCGCCCCGGTCATCGCCAACGCATACGCCGCAATACCAGCGGCCAACAACAGCGAACCCCGCATGTCGAAATTGGCCCGCGACCTGCCGCTGCCCGACGGGTCCGCCGGCAAGTGGAACCAGGCCAATCCCAATGCCAACAAGCCCAACGGCACGTTGATCAGGAAGATCGACGACCAACCCGGCCCCGCAAGCAGCAATCCACCCAGCGAAGGGCCAAGCGCCGTGCCAATGGCCGACATCGTGCCCAGCAGGCCCATCACGCTGCCAGTCTTCTCCTTGGCGACGGCATCGCTAGCGTAGGCCATCGTCAACGCCATCATGATGGCGGCGCCCAAGCCCTGCAGGGCGCGTGCGGCAATCAAGCCACCCAGCCAGGGCGTGGTGCCGCACAACGCCGAGGCCACGGTGAACACGCCAATCCCCGCCAGCATCAGACGGCGCCGGCCAATTAGATCGCCCAACCTGCCGACGCTGACAATCAGCGTGGTCACGGCCAGCAGATAGGCCAGCACGACCCATTGGATAGCGTGAAACGGCGCATCGAAGGCTTGCGCCAGCGTCGGCAAGGCAACGTTGGCAACGCTGACGCCCAGCGCCGGCAGCAACATCGACACTGACAGGCAGGCCATGACGGGCAATGACGAGCGGGCGGAGACTAGCGGGGAAGAATTCAGGGGCAACACGGTCTGGCCTACGGAAAGTCCGGGACGCCAACATGACGCCCTGCACCCATCCTAGGCGCAGCCGGCATCAGGCGGAAGGCGCAGCATTTGCACTGAATACCTGCACCAAACGCCATGCCAAAGTGCGCCATCACACGCCCACCGTGCTACGGTTGCGGCATGGCCACCCCCGATCTAAACCTGCTGATCACCCTGGACGTCCTGCTGGCCGAAGGCAGCGTCGCGCGCGCCGCCCGCCGCTTGCGGCTAAGCCCGTCCGCCATGAGCCGGGCGCTGGCCCGTCTGCGCGACGCCACGGGCGATCCGCTGCTGGTGCGTGCCGGGCGCGGCCTGGTGCCCACGCCGCGGGCGCTGGAACTGCGCGACCGGGTTCACGTGCTGGTGCAAGACGTGGAAGCGGTGCTCCGCCCCGCAGCGCAGCTGGACGTCACGCAGTTGTCGCGCACCTTCACACTGCGCACCAGCGACGGTTTTGCAGAGAATTTCGGTCCGGGCTTGCTGGCACGCCTGGGCGTCGAAGCGCCTGGCGTGCGGCTGCGCTTCATCCAGAAAACCGATAAGGACAGCGCCCCGCTGCGCGAAGGCGCCGTAGATCTGGAAACCGGCATCGTCGGCGATGCGGCCAGCCCCGAACTGCGCACCCGGGCCCTGTTCCAGGACCGCTTTGTCGGCGTGATGCGTGCCGGACATCCCCTTAGCCTAGGCAAGGTCACGCTTGCACGCTATGCGTCCGCGCGTCACATCCTTGTGTCGCGGCGCAACCTGGACAAAGGGCCGGTCGACGATGCGCTGGCCTCGCACGGCCGCGAACACCACGTCGCCACCATTGCAGGCGGCTTTTCCACCGCGCTGGCGCTGGCACGCGGGTCCGACCTGATCGCCACCGTACCCGAACGCCACACCGGCAGCTTGCGGGCAGGCATGCATAGCTTTCCCCTGCCCTTCGCCATGCCGGCATTCACCCTGTCGATGCTGTGGCATCCGCGCATGGACGGCGACGCCGCCCATCGCTGGCTGCGCGGATGCGTGCTGGACGCCGTCTGCTGACGGCGCCAGCCCGCGCTTACTTCGCCTTCGCTTCGCTGGCCGCG
The DNA here is from genome assembly GCF_002209535.1 of Achromobacter marplatensis. GTDB lineage: Bacteria > Pseudomonadota > Gammaproteobacteria > Burkholderiales > Burkholderiaceae_B > Achromobacter > Achromobacter marplatensis. Next base: position 47,833 of record NZ_NJIG01000016.1, read on the forward strand.
AGCGCGTTGAACTTCTTGTCCAGATCCGCCAGCGACGTGTTGATGTGGTCGCGGCGATCCTTGATCCACTTGCCTTGCGCGGTCAACTGGTCGCGTGCCTCTTTCAGCATGCGGTCCATCTCAGCAGGCTGCGGCCCGCCGCTGGTGGCGCGGTTCTTCACGATGGCCACGGGGTCCAGCGTCGACCGGAATTCCGCTTCGCTCATCGGCAGTTCGTTGCCGTACTTCGAATCCTTCATGGCGTCGGCGTAGATGCGTCGGGCTTGCTCGTACGGGAAGTCCAACGGCTTGATGTTGTTGGTCTTGGCGTACGTCACGACTTCGGACGCAAAGTGGTGGCCGTCGCGAAACGGCAGCTTGTACTTGCGCATCAGCACATCGGCCAGCTCCTGCGAGGCAGTCCAGTCGCTGTTCAACTCTTCCAGCGCGCGGTCGGGGCTGATGACCATCGCCTTCAGCACACGATCCCAGCGCTTGAGCGCCGAGATGCCGCTGTCCACCATGGCGGAGTTCTGCTTCACGTCTTTCGGGTCGCTCATGCCCGGCGTGATGTTGTGCGTCTGGATGACGGGGCCCATCGCCAGGGTCACGGCGGTAGACGCATCGCTGCGGGTGTCGTTCAACAGCCCGGGATTGCGCTTTTGCGGCATGGCGCTGGACACGTAGGTGTTGCCACCGCCCTCTTCCAGCAGGATCCAGGGACGCGACTGCGCATACTGCGTCATGACGTCTTCGACGAAGTTGCCCGTGCGCAGCGCGATGCTGGTCACGATCGAAGCCACCTCCACCGGCTGGTCCATGGACGAGATCTGCGAGGCGTCGTAGGCGTTGTCGACCAGTGCTTCAAAGCCCAGGTATTGCGCCATGCGCTTGCGGTCCAGCGGCCAGCTGGTGCCGTTGAGCACCGTCGTGCCCATGGGCGAACGGTCGATGCGCACATACGCTTCGCGGATGCGCTGCGCGTCGCGCGCCAGGCCGGCCGCCTGGCCCAGCAGATAGTGGCCATAGCTGTTGGGCTGCGCGGCCACGCCGTTGGTGTAGTTCGGCACGATCGTGCCCGCATGCTTGGCAGCCAGCTCGACCAGGGTGGTCGACGTCTTGTTCAACTGGTCGGCCAGTTCCAGCAGCTTGTCGCGCAGGATGGCGCTGCGGTAGGTCGCGTGCATGTCCTGGCTGGAACGGCCCGCGTGCAGCAAGGTCACGTCTTCGCCCGCCGCCTTGATCAGCAGCGGCTCGAAGGTGATGACGCTGGCAGGCCGCTTGGCGCCCGGCTGGTTGCCGTCGTTGATCACCTTGGCGACGCCCGCGGCCAGGCGCGGCGCGATGGACTTGTCCAGCAGGCCTTCATCGGAGTTGATGACGGCGGTGGCCTTGTTGATTTCTCCCAACCAGAAGAAGGGATCGCGCGGCACGGCGGTGGCAGCAGCAGGTGCGGCCGAAGAAGCGGCGGCGGGCGCCGGTTGGGCCAGCGCGGCATGCGTGCTCAGCGACAAAACCAGGGCGGCGCCCAGGGTGGGAAGAAACTGTCTCATGGCGTTCTCGTTATGGGGATCGTTATCGGGGTCGATACTGGGGCGGTCCGGTAGTTTATGGAAAAGCCTCTACGTCGAGAACCGGGTATTACACGGAGAGCCCGCGAATGCGTAACAAGAACCGTCGTGGCTGAATGTTTCCTGACGCGATGACGCGACGCGAAAAAAAGCCCCTGTCCCCGGGAGGAAGACAGGGGCCAAGCCGGCGCGCTGGCTTAGAACAAGTACTGCGCGCTTACCCAGAACAAGGGTTTGTGGTCCCGGCTGTCGGACTGCGGTGCGCCGCCATCGGTGCGCCAAGCGACCGTGGCTTCGCCCCGCCAGCCGCCCACGGCAACGCGGGCACCGACGCCTGCCCCGGCGACGCGGCGGAAGTTCTCGCCGGCCTGCCAGGGATGGGAGGAAATCTCTACCCGGCCCGCGTCGTAGAACGCGAACGGAGTGACTGCGCCTGCCGCGTAGCGGACTTCCACCTGCGCCAGCCAGCCCCGGTCACCGTAGCCTTCGCCCACAGGGTAGGCCCGCACGCCAGCGGGTCCGCCCAGACCAAAGTCTTCGGACGAATCCAGGTTGTCGTTGGTCCATTGGCCGCTGAAACGGCCGAACAGGCTCCAGCGCGACGACACGGATTGCAGGCGCGCAATGTCAAGATTCAGCTTGCTGTAGTGCCCCGCCGAGTTCGCGCTCAGGCTGTCGGCGGTGGCCAGATTGCCGTCCAGCTTCAAGGTGCCCGGCGTCCAGCTCAAGGCGCCATACGTCAGACCACCACCACCCAGGCTGTCGCGCACATCGAACTGCGCCGCGATCGGCACGCTGTTGCTGAACTTGTTCTGCTCGATCTCGGCGGCGCGATAATCGTCGCGCAGCTTCTTGTGCAGGAAATCGATACCGATGGTCAGGTTGCGGCTTTGCGAACGGATCAGCGGATAGCTCAGGCCCACGCTGGCCACCTTGGCGGTGCCGTGCGCATCCAGGTCGCTGAATTCCTTGCCCAGCTCATAGCCGGTATAGCCGTAGCCGACGCGGCCGCGCAGACCCGAACTGCCCAGCGGCGCGCTATAGCCCACATCGCCGTAGTTCAGGCTTTCGCTGGTGCGCTGCGCGCGCAGCGTGATCTGGTCGCCCAGCATAAAGGGGCTGTTGATCGACAGCGCTGCGTTGGCGCGGTACTGGCCCGTGTAGCGGTTGCCCTGGTTGTCCAGGCCGACGCTGCCATTGACGCGGTCCCCGCGGTCCACCTGCACGACCAGGTCTCCCGTGCCCAGTTGCTGGCCCGGCCGGATGATCGGGCTGGCGGTCACGCCGGGCAGATCCGACAGCAGCAGCGCCGCGCGCTCCAGCGAGGCGCTCTCGATGATGTCGCCGGATTTCAGCGGGCTCAGGTATGCCTGGGCGCGTGCAGCCAGGCCGGCATCGCCTTCGGTCTTGACCTCGCCGTAACGGCCTTCGACGACTTGCAGGCGCAGCACGCCGTTTTCCAGCCCTTGCGCCGGCAGATAGACGCGTGCAAACGGATAACCCGCATCCCGGTAGTAGCGCGTCAGTTGATTGGCCAGGTCTTGCATGCCGGCCAGGTCATAGGACTTGCCTTGATAGTCGCCCAACCGCGCCAGCAATTGCTCGGTCGAGAAGGCCTGGTTGCCCGTCAGGTCAATGCGGGTAACGCTGGCTTGCGGGCCGCCCGGCGCAACGGTGCCGGGAACGGGGCTGCTCAGGTTCAGTTCGGGCGACGGGGCCGGCGGCTGCGGCTCGGTGGCCTGTTCCTGAAGGATGCGGCCCGCGTTGGGGATCTGCTGGGCGAGAGCCGCCGCAGGCAGCAGCGCGGCAAGCGCCAGGACCAGGTAGTGCGGACGTGCGAAAGATGAAACTTGCGTCATGATCTTGTGAGAATCGGGTGTTCGGAGCGGCTGCCCACGTCCCCGTAGGGCAATGGACAGCCGGCAAGCGGATAAGTCGTGGAGTTCGCCGTATCAGGGGCCGGAATCAGATTCCGCCCTGGACAACGCCCTCCGGCAGGCGGATACCGCCGTCGATCACCAGGACCTGAGCGGGGCCCTGCATGCTGCGCGCGCCCTGGCCCGCATTCGGCGCCGGTTTCGCAGTGCCGCCCTGGCCTTGGTTGCCGGATTCGACCGGCACGAAACTCAGCTCACCCGACAGGGTCGGCGGCGTCGTGTTGGCGGTACCCACGGCCGCCTGCAGCCATTGCGCCGTCGACAGCGCAGCCTCGCGACGGCTGTCGGGTTGCACGGCATTGCTGATGACCAGCGTGCCATCCTGCGCAGCAACCAGGTAGTTGCTGTTGGACAGTCCGCCCGCGCCGATCACGTAGTTGCCGGCCGTCTCGCCCGCCGCGCGGTTCAACACACCGGCCAGCGTATCGTTGCCGACCAGGTTGCCCTGCGTGACGCGCCACGTCAGCGCCGGATCCACATCGCCCGCACGCTTGGTCTTGTCGTCGGCCGCGACGGTGATGGCGCGGCGATCGATGACAGCCTGATGCTGCGTGTCGGCCAGCACATAATTGCTGGCCAGGCCGTTGTCGCCGTCGGCCAAGGCGTAACGCACGTTGGCGTTACGGTTGCCGGCGTTGGCGCTGTCGAACGTTGCCGTGGTTCCCACGCCCAGCGATTCGCCTTCGACCAGGTTGGTCAGCGATCCCGCGGATGCCTGGGTGGCCGTGCTGCCGTCGTAGACCTTGCCAGCAACCGTGGTGCCCTCGACACCGAGCACGCGACGCGCAATGGCGGCGCGCGCATCGGCGGCGTTCAACACATAGTTGCCGGCGTCGCCGCCCGTCAAGCCAAAGGCGACCGTCTTGCCCTCGCCCGCGTTCTTGTCGGAGAAGCTGCCCGCGACCCCCAGCGAATCGCCCGCGATGATGCCGGCAATGGCATCCGCGCCGGTGACCGTTGCCACGGTGTTGCCGTCGTAGACCTTGTCCAGCGCGCCAAGCGCGCCGTTCAATTGGCGCGCCGCGATCGTTGCCGTGGTCGTGCCGTTGGCGCTGACCGTGTAGTTGCCGGCGTCAGCGCCCGTCAGCGAACCGCTGACATTCACCAGCTTGCCGATGGCAGCATTCTTGTCCGCGAAGGCCCCCGTCGTCGCCAGTGCAACGGTGTCGCCCTGGACCACGCCGTTGAGCGAGCCCGACGTATCGGCGGCAGTGGTGCCGTCATAGGTCTTGCCGGCGGCCGTGATGGCGCCCGTCAAGGCCTTGGGCGTGATGTTGGCCAGCGTCGTGGCGTTGGTGCTCAGCAGGTAGTTGCCCGCATCGGCGCCGGTCAGGACACCGTTCACCGCCACCAGCTTGCCGTTGCCCACGTTCTTGTCGCCGAACAGGCCCGTGGCATTGACGGCGACGTTGTCGTCCTGCACCACGCCGTTCAGCGTGCCGGTGGTGGCGGCATCGCGCGAGCCGTCGTACACCTTGCCGGCGGCCGTCAGCGCGCCGGTGATCGCCTTGGGCGTGATGTTGGCCGTGGTCGTCGCATTGGCGACCAGCGTGTAGTTGCCGGCATCCGCTCCCGTCAGCGAGCCGCCGACGTTCACGGTCTTGCCGTTGCCGACGTTCTTGTCTGCGAACGAACCGGTGGTCGACAGCGCCACGGCATCGGCCAGGATCTGGCCGGTCAGGCTGCCCGACGTGCTGGCGGCCACAGAGCCGTCGTAGACCTTGCCCGCCGCCGTGATGGCGCCGGTGATCGACTTCGGCGTAATGGTGGCGACCGTCGTGCCGTTGGCACTGACCGTGTAGTTGCCGGCGTCCACACCCGTCAGCCTGCCGTTGACGTTGACTTGCTTGCCCACGCCGGCATTCTTGTCGGCGAAGGCGCCCGTCGTCGCCAGCGCAACCGTGTCGCCCTGGACCACGCCGTTGAGCGAGCCCGACGTGTCCGCGGCAGTGGTGCCGTCATAGGTCTTGCCGGCGGCCGTGATGGCGCCCGTCAAGGCCTTGGGCGTGATGTTGGCCAACGTCGTGGCGTTGGTGCTCAGCAGGTAGTTGCCCGCGTCGGCGCCGGTCAGGACACCGTTCACCGCCACCAGCTTGCCGTTGCCCACGTTCTTGTCGCCGAACAGGCCCGTGGCATTGACGGCGACGTTGTCGCCCTGCACCACGCCGTTCAGCGTGCCGGTGGTGGCGGCATCGCGCGAGCCGTCGTACACCTTGCCGGCGGCCGTCAGCGCGCCGGTGATCGCCTTGGGCGTGATGTTGGCCGTGGTCGTCGCATTGGCAGCAAGGATGTAGTTGCCCGCATCCAGGCCCGTCAGCGACCCACCAACGTTCACCGTCTTGCCGTTGCCGACGTTCTTGTCCGCGAACGCACCGGTGGTCGACAGGCCGACAACGTCGCCCAGGACCACACCCGTGACGCGGCCTTGGGTCGTGGCCGCGACGCCGCCGTCGTAGACCTTGCCCGCCGCGGTGATGTCGCCAGCAAGGGTCGCCGGCGTGATGTTGGCCTTGCCCTTGGTCACGCCGTTGCCCAGCGTGTAATTGTTGGCGTCCGCACCGCCCAGCACGTAGGCCACGGATTTGCCGTTAGCCACGTTCTTGTCGCTGAAGCTGCCGCTGACAGTCAAGAGGTCGCCCGACAGCACGTTCAGGCTGTTCACGCCCGTGACCGAAGCCAGCGACGAGCCGTCATACACCTTGTCCAATGCGCCGAGTGCGCCCGTCAATTGACGGGCCGCAATGTCGGCGGTCGTGGTGGTGTTGAAAGTCACCACGTAGTTGCCGGCATCGGCGCCTGCCAGCATGCCATTGACGTTGACCTGCTTGCCCGCGCCCGCATTCTTGTCTGCGAACGCGCCCGTCGACGACAGGCTTACCGTGTCGCCCGCGATCTTGCCGGTGAGTGTTCCGTTCGTGTCGGCCGTCAAGGTGCCGTCATAGGTCTTCCCGGCGGCAGTGATCGCGCCGGTCAGCGCCTTGGGCGAGATGGTGGCCGTTGTGGTGCCGTTATACGACACCGTGTAGTTGCCTGCATCGGCGCCCTGCAGCAAACCGGTCACCGCCACGGTTTTGCCCACGCCCGCATTCTTATCGGCGAACAAGCCCGTGCTTGCCAGCGTGACGGTGTCGCCTTGAACGGCGCCCGTCAGTTGGCCCGATGTGTCGGCATCCCGTGTGCCGTCATAGGTCTTGCCGGCGGCAGTGATCGAACCGGTCAAGGCCTTGGGCGTGATGGAGGCGGTGGACTGCCCGTTGAACGTGAGCGTGTAGTTCCGTGCATCCAGGCCCGTCAACGAACTGAAGAGCTGCACATCCTTGCCGACACCGACGTTCTTGTCCCGGAAGTTTCCGCCGCTTATCAGCGACACCGCGTCGCCGTTGATGGCCCCGAACAGATTGCCCGACACCGCGGCGATGGTCGATCCATCATAGATCTTGTTGCCGGCGGTCAACGAGGCGGTCAGGGCCTTGGGGGTGATGCTGGCCGTCAACGCATCCAGGCCTGCACCTACGACGTAATTGCCGGCATCCAGACCGCTGAGCGCGAAAATTACCTGCTTATTGGCACCTACGTTCTTGTCGGCAAACTGGAAACCGTAGCTATAGCTATCCCCCGCTAGCAAGCCCGTAAGCCATCCCCCCGCATCCGCGTGGGTGCCCCCGTCATAGACCTTGTCGCTTATGATCACCGACCCCGTGAGTTCGCGGGGCGTGATCGAGGCCGTGGCTGTAGTGGACGAACCCGTAGTGATGAAATAGTTGTTGGCGTCTAACCCGGTCAGCGCGACTCCGTCGATATAGACAATTTTTCCAGCGCCCGCATTCTTGTCCGAGAAGCTGCCAGTGCCGCCAACGCCAAGGACGTCGCCCGCGAGTACGTCGATGCCCACCGTACCGCTGACATTGGCGCCCAAGGTGCCGTCATACGTCTTGTCTTGGGCGGTGAAGCCTACCGACACCCCCCTCTTCAAGACGTTCAAGGCCAAGCCGTCGGCATAGACGATGTCGTAGCCTTGCTGATTCGAATACAGGCCGCCATTGACGGTCAGCGTACCGTCGGCCAAGCGGTAGACTCCCGCGTTCTTCGAGTTGGTGGTGTAGCTGATGCTGCCGTCCAGCTGGGCACCCGGCTGCGACGCCACATAGCCGATACCCCCGCTCAGTCGGCCGTCATAGACCTTGTCGGCAAGGCTCACAGTGACCTGCTTGAGCAAGCCGCGCAGCAGCGGGCCACCCATGCCTTCGTAGATGCGCCACGTCGTACCCGTGCCGCCCGCGTTGTCGATGTCCCAACCAGCATCCTTGAACGTCGCCAACTGCGTCAGCTGTTGATAGGTCTTCATGCCGCTGTTTGGGCTGATCGTGCCCTGGGCCCCCCCGACCAGCTTCGTCATTGACGCGCCGGTGTAAACACTGCCCGCCGCATCCGTGCTGGCGGCGAAACTACCCATAATCGTGCCGTAGTTGGCGCCCACCAGGGCGCCGCTTTGGATAAACGGGAAAACGGGTTCTTTCACCAGCATCGTGGTGTACGAATTAGTGATGACGCCGTAATTGGCGCCCACCAAGCCGCCCCGCTGTCCCGTCGGCAAAGGAAATTGCGATGCTTCGAGCGTTCCCGAAGAATAGGCGTTGGAAATGGTCCCAAAGTTGACCCCGACCAGTCCGCCGCTGCCTAGGCCATTGTCTCCGCCAACCACCTTGCCGGTAACATAGACGTTATCCAGCTTCCCGCGGTTGTATCCGACCAGCCCACCTACATAGGTGAAGCCTGCCACCTCGGTGTTTACAATTCCCAGATTGCGGATATCGCCAGTGGCTTCAACGAAAGCGAATAGGCCCGAATAGCCTTGGGTGCCTTTCAGGTTGGAAATGGTGTGCCCAAGACCGTCGAATGCGCCGGTAAATTGCGAATTCGTCCCGATCACCGATTGCGAGAACAACTGGTCTGCCGCATCCAGATCCTGCGCCAGCGCATAGCGGCCTGCCAGGGCGTCGTTGACCGAGCTCAATTGCGCCACGCTGCGAATGAGCGTGTACGCATTTCCGTTTACGGCAAAGGTGGAATTCGCCCCGCTTAGCGTGACGGGCGAATTCACGCGGTAATCCGTGCCTGCCGCAACGCTGCCGTTCTGCTTATAACCGCCGTGGTTCAGCGCCAGGCCCGCATTTGCGCCCGTCGCCGTGATCGGCGCATTGAGCAAAATGTTGCCGTGAGCGCTAAGCGTCAGCTTGGTGTCCGCGCTCCACGTTACGCCGGCATTCACGTTGATGTTGCCCGCTTGGGCGCCCGAGGCGACCGTCTGCAACTCTACATTGCCGTTGTCCAGGTTGGCCGACAGCGTATCGGCGCCGATGCCGCTGTCTGTCTGACCCGTCGTGCCCGCGCTGACCGTGAAGTCCGTCGGATCGATCAGCCACGATCCATGCTGGCCGCTGACCGCCTTGGTGGTGATCACGGCGCCTGCCGCCACTGTCACCTTCGCGGCCGACGTTTCCACAAAACCGCCCTTGCCGCCGTTGGGCGCGCTGGCGTCCAGCTTGCCGGCCACGGCGATGCGGTCATTGACCATGTCGCCCAGCAACACGATCTTGCCGTTCTCGCCGGTGGCCAGCGTCTTGGCTTGCGTGATGCCGGTGTGGTTGATGACGGTGCTGGCCAAATCGCCCGCGGCCTTGGCCGTCAGGTAGACCACGCCGCCGTCGGCGCGAATGGCGCCGCCTTGTTCGATCAACGCGTCAATCGCGCCTTGTTCCACTTCAATCTTGACCGGGCCGCCCAGGTCCAGCTTGACGCGGCTGCCGGCGCCCAGCAGGACGTTGCCCTTGTCGGCCGTCAGGTTGCCGGTGTTGGTGATCTTGGCCGCGATCAGCGCGATGCTGCCGCCCGGGGCCGCCGTGATGTTGCCCTGGTTGATGATGGCGTTGCTGCTGGCGCCTTCAAACTTGTAGTTGCCCGCCAGGAAATCCTGGGTGCTGATGTTGAGCGTACTGGCGACGATGCCGCCCACGTTCACCTGCGCCGTCGGCGTGAACACCACGCCGTTCGGGTTGACCAGAAACACTTGGCCGTTGGCGTTCAGCGCGCCCTGGATCACCGACACGTCCGGACCCAGCACCCGGTTCAGCGCGACCGAATCGCGGCCCGGCTGGTTGAACGTGACGCTATTGCCCTTGCCGATGGAAAAGCTCTGCCAGTCCACGGCCATCTTGCCGGTCTGCTGGTTGATGGTCATCGCCGAACCGTTCTGGCTGATCGACCCCGCCCCCGCCACGACATTGCCCCCGGTGGGCAGATCCGCGGCTAATGCCGGCCCGGACAGCAACAACGCTGCGGTCAACGCCGCGGCAGACCCACTGCTGCGCTTGCGACGCGCGCTAGCGTGTTCGGCAACCGGCACATACACGCCCAGGGCGTCATTCCAGACCAGGCGGAAGATGTGGTTAAGGGAAGGCTTTTTCATCGGATATTCCTGAATCGGACAGCGTCACAATTTGTAAATTTCGCTGCTGAAATATACCGATGATTGCGTTTTTAAATCTGAGCAAATCTAAGCAAGTCGAAAATGTTCGAGAATTCGGCTTACGGGATTCAAAAAAGCGCGATGTAGCGTGCAATTGGGCGAAGTTATCCCTCCAGGCGCTAGCCCGGCCAGAAACATATAGATGCTTTTCTGCAACAGATTGTCGGGTGTCGACACCGCGGGCGGCGCCATCCCCGGCGCGATCAGCCTGCCCCCGCTCCCTTCAGCCGGCGCGGCAGGCTCAGGCAGAAACACACCGGCTCAGCCCCACCCGCGCTCTTCAGGAACACCGAACCGCCCAAGCGCTCGGCGATTGTCCTGACCAGGTATAGCCCTAAGCCGGCACCTGGATGGCGCAAGGCGTTCGGGCCCCGGTAGTACTTCTGGAACAGGCGCGCCTGCTCGGCGGAAGCAATGCGGTCGCCGGAGTTGGCCACGTCGATATGCAGGCAGTCGCCCTCTTCGCGTAGCGTCACTCGAACCGCCCTGCCCGGCGCGCAATGCCGGTCGGCATTGGCCAGCAAGTTGCGCAACGCGATGCGCAGCAAGCCGGCGTCGCACAGCAAGACGTGTTCGCCCGCGCCATAGACGCACTGGATGCGGCCTGCGGGAAACTCGCGGTTCAAATCCGCCAGCAGCGCCAGCAGGTCGCATTGCGTCAGGCGCAATTCGGCGCTAGGTTCGCGCATACGGTCATGGGTCAGGTATTCGTCGACCAGCGCCAACAGGCGCATGGCCGCATCGCGGATATTGCCGCAGCGCGCCAGGCTTTTCTCGACGGGCGCGGCCAGATTGCGGCCCAGTTGCTGCGCCGATGTCGTGATGATGGCAAGCGGCGTACGGAATTCATGGGACACCATCGCCACGAATTCGCGTTGCTCGGCGAACACGCGACGTTCCTGTTCCAGCGATGCGCGCAGTTCATCCTCAAGTTCGACCCGCCGCTGGATCTCGCCCTGCATTTCGGCCGTGCGCAACGCCACCTCCTGCTCCAGCCGATGGCTGTGCTGGCGCGCCATGTCGGCCGCCAGATTGGCCTGCTGGCGCTCCATGTCGCGGCGCTGGCGCTCGTAGCGCCCCACGATGATCAGGCTGAGCAGCAGCATGTGCAGCATCGTGCCCAGCGTAGAGACGTATTCCGTGAACACGTTGACTGGCAGCACGCCCAGATTGCGCAAGAAGGCAATCAGCACGCCGATATAGAACACCCCGAAAGCCAGGGCGAAAAAGCGCGCCGGACGCCAGCCCTTTTTCAGCAGATAGGCGGCCAGCGTCGTAAACCCCACGATCAGCGCCAAGGCCAGCAACTGGATCGGTTGCATACCCCACCCGTAGTGTCCCGACACGACCAGGGCCGAGCACACCACAGCAATACCCCAGAACAACCGCTCCAGCCAGCGCACCGCACGCGGATACAGCGCGCCCAGATTCAGCTGGGCAAAGGCAATCCGCAACGCCACCGGCAAGCTCACCGCAATGCCCACGCCCAGCATCCGGTCGCTCCAGCCCACCGGCAAGCCCGTCAGCTGCTGCACCAGTCCCAGCGACATCACTTCATTGAAAACACAATTGCCGATGTAGGCCAGGAACAAGCCGCTCATGGGTGCGCGCGTCGCCCACCAGAATACGGCGTGCACGCAGATCAGCAGCAGATAAAAGCCGAAATACAGGCCGAACAGCAGCCCTTCGCGCCGCGACTGGTTATCGAACGCCAACCGCTGCCAGACCTCCAGGCGCGTCGCCATGGCGTTTTTGCTTTGCAGCCGCGCCAGGATCACATAGGACCCCGGCGCGGGCGGATCAAACTGAATCACCGGGGTGCGATAGTCCACCGGCCAATCGCGCCGCCGCACGTCCTCCCCGCTGTACCCCAGCGGCCTCCAGTCGCCATCCTGATGGACGTATAAGCGCACATCGTCCAGCAGCGCGTTGCTCAACCGCAGCATCCAGCCCCCGCGCGCCAGATCATCCACCTGCACCGGCAGACGCAGCCAGACGGTGGACGGGGTGAAACCCGCGCTCAGGCCAGCCGGCAGGCCCGCCCACCCCGATGCATCGGCCGCTTCGTCTACCGTCAACGTACCGGCCGGATCGTCCAGGCGTTCCAAATGGCCCGCGGCGTCCGCCAGCCGCACCTGCGCGTTCAGATGCAGGGGCTCTGCGCGCGCCTGCCCGGCGCCCGCCAGTGCGGCGACCAAGGTCAGCGCCAACAGCATCAATCCCGCCCACACCGTGGGGTAATATTTCCGTTTCATCGAGTCGCAATCCCGTGCAGCCACGCAGATTACACCACCCCTACAGCGGTTCCCACGCGGGCGTGTCCCATGCCTGAGGTCATCCTGCTGGAAGACGAACCCGTCTTGCGCCAAGAGCTGGGCGAGTTTCTGGAAGAGCTTGGCTACGCGCCCAGCTGCGTGTCCAGCCTGCAAGAATTCGACCGGCATTTTGACGCCGACCGCCATCGCCTGGCGGTGATCGACATCGGCTTGCCGGACGGCTGCGGCCTGGACCTGATCCAACGCCTGCGTCAGGAAGGCCAGCAAGTGGGCATCGTGGTGTTCAGCGCGCGTCAGACCAGCGCAGACCGGATTTCCGGACTGGGGCTAGGCGCCGACCATTACTTGGGCAAAGGTTGCGACCTGGACGAACTGGCCGCCGTGCTGGCCGCCCTGGAGCGCCGCCTGGGGCTGCAGCGGCTCCCGCCGCCTGCAGTCCAACCGACAGCGCCCAACTGGACCCTGGAAGTGGGGCCTCGCCGGTTGATCATTCCCGGCGCGCCGGCCGTGCCGCTGTCGCAGCAGGACCTGTTGGTGTTGCGCTGCCTGATGAGCCAACCCGGCGAGAACATCAGCCGCCGGCAGATCATCGAAGCACTGGGCTTCGACTACCTGGACTACGACCAGCGCCGCCTGGATACGCAGATGCGCCGATTGCGGCGTCGCGTGGAAGACGTCAGCGGACAGACGCTCCCGGTCAAGACGCTGCGCAACAGCGGCTATTGCTTCTACGAGCCCGCGAAGGTGCAGGCATAGCACCAAAAGCGGTCTGTTGAAGCATTCCGATGTGGCATGAGATGCCAGTCCACATCACTCCTACACTTTGCGCCTTGTTCCGGCTGCGCGCCCTGCGGCCCCTTTCGCAATCTGGAGTGATTCATGACGACATCGCCGGCTCGCCTTCGACCCGCCGACTTCTTTTCGCCCACCGTCGCCGCCCTGATCTCGGTCCTCGTTAACTACGGCGGGACCTTCGTGCTGGTATTCCAGGCGGCCGAACTGGCCCGGCTGACGCCCGCCCAGACGGCGTCCTGGGTGTGGGCCGTTTCCATCGGCGTGGGCGTTACCGGCGCCCTGCTCAGTTTTCGCTACAAGGAACCCATCATCACGGCCTGGTCGACGCCGGGCGTGGCCTTCCTGGCCACCGTAATGCCGTTCACGCCCTATGGCGAAGTGATCGGCGCCTATGTGATCTCGGCATTGGGCTTCATTCTGCTGGGCTGGTCCGGTGCGTTTGAGAAACTGGTGCGCATGATCCCCGGCGGCATCGCGGCCGGCCTGCTGGCCGGCATCCTGCTGCAGTTCGGCGTCAACGCATTCGGCGGCGCCAGCGTCGACCCGCTGCTGGTCATCGTGCTGGTCATCTCGTATGCGCTGCTCAAGCGCTATACCTCACGCTTCGCGGTGGTCGGCATCCTTGCAATCGGCGTGGCGATGCTGATCGCACAGCATCGGATCGACTTCTCGGCCATCCACCTGCGCCTGGCCGCGCCCGTTTTCGAAATGCCCCGCTTTTCAGTGCAGGCGCTGCTGGGCGTCGCACTGCCTCTATTCATCATCACCCTGACGGGCCAATACATGCCGGGCATGCTGGTGCTGCGCAACGACGGCTTCAAAACCAGCGCGAATCCCATCCTGACGGTGACCGGCCTGGGTTCGTTGATCATGGCCCCGTTCGGCGCCCACGCGTTCAACGTGGCGGCCATCACCGCAGCCATCTGCACGGGACCGGACGCGCACCCGGATGCGCGCAAGCGCTACGTTGCGGGGCTGGCCTGCGGGGCGTTCTACATCCTGGTGGGCACATTCGGCGTGACGCTGGCCACGTTGTTCATGGTATTGCCCAAGGCCTTCATCACCACGCTGGCCGGGCTGGCCCTGTTGGGCGCCATCGGCGGCAGCCTGGCCAACGCCATGGCCGACGCCCGCACCCGGGAAACCGCGCTGATCACCTTCCTGGCCACGGCTGCCAACGTCACGCTGCTGGGCGTGGGCGGCGCCTTCTGGGGGCTTGTCGCCGGCCTGACGGCGCACCTGCTGATGCACGGCGGCAGCCGCGCGCTGATCCCAAATTCGGCCAACCCGGCCAAACCGTAGCCTCGCCGCCTACCGCTTCCTGAGCGCGGCAGACAAGCGCCGCATGGCGGTGTCGATCTCGTGCGCGGTCAACGACGAATATCCCAGGATCCAGCCTTGCCGCTTGTCTGCACCGGCATACAGGCGGCTTAGCCCCGGCAGCAACAGGCCGGCGCCGGCCGCCTGCCGGATGGTTTTTTCCTCGGACCAGCCGCGGGCAAGCAGGCAAGGGATCTGCAACCCGCCTTCCGGCCGCAACGCCACCGCAATGCCGTCCATGTGCTTGTCCAGCGCTTGCAGCATGGCGTCGCGACGCGATGCGTACAGCTTGCGCATAGCGCGGATGTGGGCGTTGTAGTGCCCGTCTTCCATGAACCGAGCCAAGGTCAGCTGCAAGATTTGCGGCGTGTGCCCGTCCAGGATGCTGCGTGCATAGGCAAAGGCGCTGACCAGCTCGGTGGGCAGCGCCATGTAGCCCATCCGCAGGCCCGGATAGAGCGTCTTGCTGAAGGTGCCGATGTAAAGCGTGCGCTGATACTTGTCCAGGCCCTGCACGCAGGCCGTCGGCAAGCCTTCGTAATGGAACTCGCTGTCGTAATCGTCTTCGATGATCCACTTGCCGTTCTCTGCCGCCCAGCGTGTCAGCTCCAGCCGGCGCGCCAGTGACAGCGTCGCCCCCGTGGGGTATTGATGCGAGGGCGTCACGTAGACGCAGTTGGCGCCGCTGCGGTCCGCGCGCAGCAGGTCCGTGCGAATGCCTTGCTCGTCCACGTCGATGGGCACGATCCTGGCCTCGGCCGATTCGAAGGCCTTCTTCGCGCCGAAGTAGCCCGGGTTCTCCAACAGGATCGGCTTGCCGGCATCCACGAGCAATTGCGCGCACAGGAACAAGGCCTGCCGCGTGCTGCTCAGCACCAGGATCTGGTCCGCCGACACGTTGGCGCCCCGCTCCAGGTTCAGATAGGACGCGATCGCCTTGCGCAGCGGCGCGGCGCCTTGCGGGTCGCCATGCAGCAACACCTGGCCGCGGTGGTCCTTCATCGCCTGGCGCTGCAAGCGTTCCCAGATGTCGGTTGGAAACGTCCGGGTCTCGGGCAGCCCCGTGGCAAAGGCCCGGACCGCCTGCTGATCCGTCACGCCACCGCTGTCGAATATCATCCTGCCCCGGCGGCTCAGGCCCGCGCCGGGCGCTGCCGCCTCGCGCTTGTCGTCGACCAGCTTGATACGGCGCCTTGCGGCCCCGTGCAACTCCGCGCCCACGGTGTCGGACACGTAGCTGCCCGACCCCGCACGCCGCACGATGTAGCCGTCACGGTGCAATTGGACGTAGGCGTTCTCGACCGTGTCGCGCGCCACCCCCAGCGAGGTGGCCATGGCGCGCGTCGCGGGCAACTTCACGCCCGGGTCCAGCGCGCCGTCCAGGATCAGGGCGCGCAGCGCCCGCTGAATGCGCTGATGCAGATCCAACGGCTGAAGGTCCGCATCGTTCATGCGGATCTTCAGCGTTTCAAGTTCGAATGCCCGGGTCATGCGGTCTGTTCGCCAGAGGAATGGTTGCCATAGAAGCAGACCATTCTATCCGGCGGCCGACCCTGGCTTATCCCAGGTGCTCCACGTTGCCGCACACGGAAATGCTTTGCCCGCTGATCATCGCGCCCTCGTCCGAACACAGGAACGCCACTTGGTTGGCTACATCTTCCGGCTGCGTCATGCGGCGCAGCGAGACTTTCTCCACCAGCTGCTTGCGCATGTCATCGTTGCTGACCCCGCCCGCCGTCGCACGGGCCGCGATCACGCGTTCCACGCGGTCACCAGCCACCACGCCGGGCAACACGGAGTTCACCCGGATGCCGTCGGGGCCCAGTTCCATGGCCCAGGTCTGCGTCAGGCCCGCCAGGCCGAATTTGCTGGCGCTGTAAGGCGTGCGCAACGAAAAGCCCAGGCGGCCCGCCACGGACGAGATATTGACGATGGACCCGCCCCCCGCCGCCCGCAGCAAAGGCACGGCGCTACGAGAGCAAAGGAAGGTTCCGGTCAGATTCACGTCCAGCGTATTCCGCCACGCGTCCAGCGCGGTGTCTTCCAGCCGGCTTGTCGGGCCCGACACGCCCGCATTGTTGATCAGCGCATCCAGCTTGCCCCATCGGCCGGACAGGTCTTCAAACATGGCAAGCACCTGGGCTTCGTCAGAGACGTCCGTGACGCTGGCGCTCAAGGCCGGATGCGCGGCACGCGCAGCCTCGCACGCTTGCGCGTTCACATCGCAGATATGCACGTCGGCGCCCGACTGCAGGAATTTGCGGGCAATGGCCAGGCCGATGCCGTGCGCCCCTGCGGTAACGAGGACGCGCTTGCCTTTCAATGAGTCGATCATGTTGCTTGGTCGGTGGAGGGTTGGGGGCCGGTCACAGCGCGAACGCCGGCCGGCTGCCGCTACGCAAAGGCAGGCCCAGCATTTCGCGCGCCTCGGCAGGCGTGGCCGGTTCCATGTCCATTTCCCGTATCACGCGCACGATGCGCTCGGTCAACTGGACATTGGTAGCCAATTCCCCGTGCCGGTAGTACAGATTGTCTTCCAGGCCCACGCGCGCATGCCCACCCAGCAGCAAGGCGCTGATATTGGCTTCCAGCTGCGCGGGTCCGATGCCGCTGACGCAGAAAATGCTGTTCTTGGGCAGCAGGTCCACCATCATCTGCAGATGCCGCGGCGAAAACGGCATGGCGTTCTGGAAATTACGGTGCACGTTCATCACCAGGTTGATGAAATGCGGAGCTTCGTCCAGGCCCTCGTTGATGAGCGTCGTCGCATCCTGCAGGATGTGCGTCGGGCTGAAAACCTCCCACTCCGGCTTGATGCCGCGTGCCTGCATGGCGGCCGCCATCTCGCGCGCCCGGGTCAGCGGCGTGTTCATCAGGTATTCGCGGTCACCGAAGGCCAGGTTCAAGGTGGTGGCGTCCAGCGTGCACATCTCGGCGCCGGCGTCCATGCCCTTGAGCCGCTCTTCCCACAGGATCTCCCAGGTACCGGGCGACGTCTCCTTGACCATGTCGCCATGCACGCCCCCACCCGTGGAGTTGTTCAGGACGATGTCGCAACGCGCGCGGATGCGCTCGTTCATGTCGCGATAGATGTCGGCGTTGCAGGTGGCCAGATCGTCCGGCCGCCGCGCATGCAGGGCCACCACGCTGGCGCCGGCGTTGTAGCAACGGTAGACGTCTTCGGCGATTTCCGCGGGCTGCGTCGGCAGATGCGGGTTCTGGCTTTTCAGCGCCATGCCCCCCGTCGGGGCGATGGTCACGATGACTTTGCGTTTGCTCATGGGATTCTCCTTACTTCCACAGCGCGCAGCGGCTTTCCGCCTTGGTCGTGAAGGCCTCGCTGCCGTCGATGGTCTGCACCACGTTGAAGTAGTCCCAAGGCGCCTTCGACTGCTCGGGCGTCTTGACCTGCAACAGGTACATGTCGTGCACCACCCGGCCGTCCGGGCGGACGACGCCGTCCTTGATGTACAGGTCGTTCAGCTTGTTCTCGCGCAGGTACGCCAGCACGCGGTCCGCGTCGTCGGTTCCGGTGGCCTTGACCGCACGCAGGTACTGCAACGCCGCCGAATAATCCGCCGCCTGCAGCGACGAGGGCATGGCCTTGCGCCGCTCATAGAACTTCTGGCTCCAGGCGCGCGTCTCGTCCGAAGTATTCCAATACCAGCTGTCGGTCAGGTACAGCCCTTGGGCCGCATCCAGGCCCATGGCATGGATGTCGTTGATGAACATGATCAAGCCGGCCAGCCGCATCGTCTTGGTGATGCCGAATTCATTCGCCGCCTTGATGGCGTTGGTCGCGTCGGCGCCCGCATTGGCCAGGGCCAGGATCTCCGCCTTGCTGCTTTGCGCTTGCAGCAGGAAGGACGAAAAGTCACTGGAAGCCAGCGGATGCTTGACCGACCCCACCACCTTGCCGCCGCCCGCCTCGACCACCTTCGTCGTATCGGCCTGCAACGCGTTGCCGAAGGCGTAGTCCGCCGTCAGGAAGTACCAGGTCTTGCCGCCCGCTTTCACCACCGCCGCGCCCGTGCCGCGCGCTTGCGCGACGGTGTCGTAGGCGTAGTTCAGGGTGTAGGGGGTGCATTGCTCGTTGGTCAGCGCCGGGGCGCCCGCGCCCACCACGATGATCGGCTTCTTCTTGTCGGCCGCCACCTTGGACATGGCAAGCGCCGTGCTGGAATTGGTGCCGCCAATCAGCATGTCCAGGCCCCGCTGGTCGAACCATTCGCGCGCCTTGGCCGACGCGATGTCCGCCTTGTTCTGGTGGTCCGCCGTCAGAAGCTCGATCTTTTTGCCGTTGATCTCGCCGCCCATTTCCTCGATGGCCATTTTGATGGCCTCTGCCCCGCCGGGGCCGTCGGGGCCGGAATAGACCCCGGACATGTCGGTAATGAACCCGATTCGAATAACATCGTCGGAAATCTGCGCATGCGCGATGCTCGCGCTCAGCAACGAGGCAGCGCCCGCGCAAGCGAGCGCGGTGCCGGACAACATGCGTGGCATTGACAACATACCCATCTCCTCTTATGGTTTTTGGCTCTTAAGGCCTCAACTATTCTGGGACTGGACCCCGAGTGCGGACAGTCATCAAGTTGACAAAGCGCCCTAGGGTTTACCTGTGCGTAAACATCACTGCTGAATAGGGAGCACTATGCGCGGACCGCCCACCGGTACCGGCAGCGAATCGCCAGGCGCCAAACGACGGCCGGCGCCATGCCCTGTCGACAAAATGCTGGACGTTGTTCCCTGGTACAACGGCTTGCCTCAACTTGAACGTGAAGTGGTCCGCGCCGAGCTGCGTGTGGTGTCGCTGCGCACGGGCGAATACCTGTTTCGCGAAGGCGCAAAGTCCCCGGGCTGGTATGGCGTGGTCGAAGGCCTGGTGAAATGGTCGTCGCGGGGGTCGGACGGCCGATCCCTGTCGCTGGCCGGTTTCAGTACCGGCAGCTGGTTCGGCGAAGCCACCATGATCCGCCGGGAACGCTTTGAATATGAAGTGGTGGCGCTACGGCCCAGCCGGGTCGTGATCTTGCCGCGCGACACCTGCGAACGCCTGTGGAACAACAATATCGAGTTCACCAAGGCGCTGATGACGCACCTGGCCCATCGGGTCAACTGGCTGATGGCCTCTTACACGGGCAACGTGCTGCTGGATGTCGACACCACGGTTGCACGCGCCGTCGCGGCGCAACTGGACGCCGAAGCGCATTCCGGCACCAACGGCCGCTTGAAGATATCCCAGGAAGAGATCGCCAGCCTGTGCGGCGTGTCGCGCCAGCGTTGCAACACCGCGTTGGTGACATTGGCCCGGGCCGGCGTCCTGCAGACGCACTACGGCGGATTGACGGTCCTGGATCGGGCCGCGCTGTACCGCCATGCAAAACTCGATCAGGAGCCCTCATGAAAAAGCCGCGCCACCCGGCCGCCTAGGCAGGCAACGTTGCCGCAAAAGGCACGGCCCCAGCCCCGAAGCCGGACGGCAACCGCGCCGACGGCTTACCAAGCATGCTTGGCGTCATCGGGAAATGACCCGCTCTTCACCGCATGTACATAACGCGCGATCGCGTCCTTGACTCCATCGCTGCCGTCCATGAAGTTGTGGACGAATTTCGCCATCCGGCCCAGGTTGATGCCCAGCATGTCGTGCAGGACAAGCACCTGCCCGGCAGTGCCGCGGCCCGCACCAATGCCAATCGTGGCGCAAACGGCCAGATCCGCCGTGATCGAGGCCGCAAGCGCCGCTGGCACCATTTCCAGGACCAGCATCGTGGCGCCGGCAGCTTCAAGCGCCGCGCTATCTTCGCGCAAGCGCGCAGCGGCTTCATCAGTACGGCCCTGCACGCGAAACCCGCCCAGTGACGACACCGTCTGGGGCGTCAGCCCAAGATGGCCGCATACCGGAACGCCACGTTCCACCAGGAACCGAGCCGTTTCCGCGACCCATCCTCCGCCCTCAAGCTTGACCATCTGCGCGCCGGCGCTCATTAGCGCCACGGCCGAGGTGATCGCCTGCTCTTTGGACACCTGATAGCTGCCAAAGGGCAGATCCGCCACAATCAGCGAGCGTCCCCCGGTGCGCCGGACGCCTTCCGCCACGCATCGGGTGTGATAAGCCATGTCCTCAAGCGTGACCCCGACGGTCCCATTGCCGCCCTGGCACACCATGCCCAGCGAATCGCCCACCAGCAGCGTGTCCACGCCGGCCGCATCCGCCACCGCCGCAAACGTCGCATCGTAGGCGGTCAGCATGGCGATCTTCTCGCCGCGGGCGCGCATGTCGGCGAAGGTCGGGACAGTGACCTTTTTCTGCGCTTCAGCAGGCCGCAACCCGTAAGGGGCAGCGGACGATGGGGAGTTCTCGGGCGTATTCATCTTGAGCGACCTGGCCTTCCATAACATCGAATCGTATCGGATGGTGTGCGGCCGATGCCAGCGGCCAGCAGGCCCGCTTCGCACCTCACACGCTGGGGCGAGCATAGCTCAGGCGGCTCTAGGCGGCGCTAGGCGGCTTCCAGCCTGGGCGTGCGCGGGCGACGCAGCACGACGACCTGTTCGGCGCCAACGGCTCGCGCGCGCAACTGGCCACAGCCGCCGTCCACATCCTGCCCGGCGCTGTTCCTCACCTTGGTCAACAAACCGCGGCTATGAAGGTAGTGGACGATCTCGCGGATGCGTTCGGGATCGGGGCGTTGGTAGTCGTCCCCTTCAAGACTATTGAAAGGGATGACGTTGAGCACGCAGTATTTGCCCTTCAGCAGGTGCAGCACGGCGTCGAGCTCGTCGTCGCCGTCGTTGACGCCCTTGAGCAACGTCCACTGGTACTGGATCGGGTATCCGGTGTCGCGGGCGTACTTTTCGCCCAGCTCGACCAGCGCTCCCGGCGAGATTTTCGCGGCACGCGGCAGCAGGTGTTCACGCAGCTCGGTCTTGGTCGTGTGCAGCGACAACGCCAGTGCGGGTTTGACCCGCTGCTTCGGCAAGGCCTCGAACACGCGCAGGTCGCCCACCGTGGAGAGCACCAGGTTCTTATGCCCGATATTGCCTTCGGTGCCCAACAGGTCAATCGCTTCGAGCACATTCTCCAGGTTGTGCGCCGGTTCGCCCATGCCCATGAAGACGACTTTCTTCACCGCGCGCAGACGCCGTGCCAGCACCACCTGGGCCAGGATTTCCATGCTGGAGACCTGGCGGATCAAGCCACTCTTGCCGGTCATGCAGAAACGACAGCCCACCGCGCAACCAACCTGCGTGGACACGCACAGGCCGTCACGCGGCAGCAGCACGCTTTCCACCATCTGCCCATCGGCAAGGTCGACGAGCAAGCGCGAGCCGTCGTTGCCGGCATGCTCGGAACGGATACAGGCAAGACCGTCCAGTTCCGCCGTCACGGCGGGCAACGCATTGCGCAGCGCCAGCGGCAGGAAATCCTCTGCGCGCCGCCGCCGCGTGCCGGTGTCAAGCGCCTGCCCGTTCAGCCAGACGCGCATGAGCCGGCCGCGATGGACAGGCTGGGCGCCGAGTGCGGCAAGGCGATGATCGAAGTCGGAATAGCGCATAGGGAGCGGATTGTACCCAGCCGGGCATGGGTCGGACGGACGCCAGCCCGGCAGCGCCGCCTCGCTTCCCGATCAATAAGCCGTTTCCACCCGCCAGCTGATCGGTATTTCCGCCACGCTGGCCGTGGCGGGAAGCTCCAGCGCCATCCGGGCGATCCTGGCAACTTCCTGGGGCTGGGTCAATTGCGCCTTGACGGAGTCGTCCACGCCGTCGGCCATGTCGGTGGCAACAAAGCCCGGGCAGATTGCGGTGCAACGGATCCGATCCCCTTCGCCGGCATGGCGGATGCCATGAGCCAGCATCAGTGCAGCGGCCTTGCTCATGGAATACAGCCCGCCTTCCGCCGCCCGCACGCGCTTGCCGGCCAGCGAGGCAATCACAAGCACCTTGCCCTCCGGCGCGGCCTGTAAATGGGGCCAGACCAACCGCGTCAGACGCATGGGCGACTTGACGTTGACGGCGAAGATATCGTCGAAGTCCTGGTCGCTCGCTTCGATCACGGACTTGCCGCTAAGGATGCCAGCGTTATGGACGATCGCGTCGATTCGTCCAAAATGGCCGTGCGCCGCGGCCACCCAGGCCGCTTCACTTGCCGGATCCCGCGCATCGAAGGGCGCCCCATGACAACGATCCGCTCCATACTCCGCCAGCGCCGCCACAGGCTGGCGTGTCCCCGCCGACACTCGCCAGCCATGCGCTAGCAGTTCACGTGCCAGGGCCAGCCCGATGCCCCGGCTGGCGCCGCTGATAAGCACCACACGGCCCTCACCCGCCTCGCGTTCAACAGTCATCATGCCTAGGCTCCCTGGCGGTTCAGATAGCCCTCGACCAGCGAATTGACATTGGCGCGCAGGGTATCGACCTTGTAACCCCCTTCCTGAACGAACAGGGTGGGCAGGCCAAGCTGGGCGATTCGATCCCCCAGTACCGCGTAATCGGCCGTGTCGATGTCCAGGTTGCCGAACGGATCGTGGCGGAACGTGTCGAAGCCCGCCGCCACCACCAGCACGCCTGGCGCGAAATCCTTGATCCGTTCCAGGGCATGATCGAAGTGCTCAAGGTAACCGTTGATCGCCGTGCCGCCCTCCATGGGCAGATTGCAGTTGTAGCCCTCGCCGGCGCCGCTTCCAATCTCGTCGGCATAGCCGCAGATGAACGGAAACAGCGTTTCTGGCTTTCCGTGCAGCGACACGGTCAGCACGTCGTCGCGGTCGTAGAAGATCTGCTGCGTGCCGTTGCCATGGTGCACGTCGATATCCAGCACGGCCACGCGGCCAAAACGCTTGGCCAGACGCTGCGCGGCGATCGCCGTATTCGCGATGTGGCAGCCGCCCATCGCCAGATCGCGCATGGCGTGATGACCGGCGGGCCGCAGCAGCGCGTAGGCGCTGCGTTCGCCTTCGATGATCGCGTCGGCAGCCGCCACCGCGGCGTCGACGCTGCCGTTCATGTTGACCCAGGCGTCCTGGACCAATGGCGAGCCGCCATCGCCCAGATAGCGGCCGGCGAGCGTCACCGGAATCTGCGTACGCAACGTCGGGAAATAGCGATTCGTCGTGATGTAGGGCCGCACTTCGAAAGACGCATCCGGCGCCTTGGACCATTCGTCCCAGGCGGTCTCCAGATAATGTAGATAGTCCGGGGCGTGGACTTCGAACAATTCCACTGGACGTTCGGCTACGCGTTGCACGAATTGGCAATCCAGACGCAGGTCATCCTTCAACGCGGCAAGGATTTCGATGCTGCGTTCGGCGCGATCGTGGTGCTGTTTGAGCAGCCCACGGATCATGGCGTTGCCAGGCCAGGGCACGTCATGGGTCGGGGAGATGAATGCTTTCACTGCGCGATCCTATAAAGCGTGTGGGTGTGTTTATTTCCAGCTTCTTCCGGGCACCGCGGCAATCAGCTCGCGGGTGTATTCGTGCTGCGGGTTTTCCAAGACCTGGGCAGTCAGGCCCTGCTCGACGATTTCGCCATGCTTGAGCACGATGACGCGGTCGCACAGCTGGGAGGCCACGCGCAGATCATGCGTGATGAAGAGCATGGAAAGATGCAGCTCTTGCTTGAGTTGGCGCAGCATGGCCAGCACCTGGTCCTGCACCGAGACGTCCAACGCCGACACAGGTTCGTCCGCCACGATCAGTTCCGGCGTCACTGCGATGGCGCGGGCAAAGCCCAGACGCTGGCGCTGGCCGCCCGAAAACTCATGCGGATAGCGATCCAGCGCGGACGGATCCAGCTTGACCAGTTGCATCAATTCGCGCGCCCTGTCCATCGCCGCGCTGGCCGACATGCCGTGCCGGCGCATGCCGCCGGTCAGGATGCGCGCCACGGTATGGCGGGGGTTTAGCGACCCATACGGGTCCTGGAAGATCATCTGCACCGAACGGCGCCGCGCCGGGTCGGCGAATGCGCCGTCTGCCAGCATGTCGGCCCCGCGCAATCGCACCTCGCCATCGTCGACAGAAACCAGACCCGCCAGCATGCGGCCGATGGTCGACTTGCCCGAACCGGACTCGCCCACCAGCCCGACCGTCTCGCCGCGCCGGATGTCGAACGACACGCCCTTGACCGCCGGGAACTGCTGGGCCGGACCGAACCACTTTCCCTTGCGCACGTACGTCTTGCGCAGGTTCTTCACCGTAAGCAAGGCATCCGGCTGAACCTCGCCGGCGGGCGGTGGCCGGAACGACGGCACGGCCGCCAGCAGCGACTGCGTGTATGCCTCCTGGGGATCGCGCAGCACCTGCTGCGCCGAGCCCGACTCGATCACGCGGCCGCCCTGCATCACGACGATCCGGTCGGCAATTTCGGACACCACGCCAAAGTCGTGCGTAATGAACAGCACGGCCAGGCCCTCGCGTTGCTGGATGTCCTTGATCAGGGCCAGGATCTGCGCCTGGGTGGTGACGTCCAGCGCCGTGGTCGGCTCGTCGGCGATCAGGATGTCCGGCTCCAGCGCCAGGGCCATGGCGATCATGACACGCTGGCGTTGTCCGCCCGACAATTGGTAAGGATAGGAATCGGCAATGCGGGCATGATCCGGCAAGCCGACCGAAGTCAGCAGCTCGGCGACACGCGCATTCACCTGTGCGGCATGGCGCATGCCGTGCGTACGCAACATTTCGCCGATCTGGCGTCCGCAGCGCATCAGCGGATTGAGCGCGCTGAGCGGTTCCTGGAACACCATGGCGATGCGCTTGCCCCGCACTTTACGCAGCTCGCCCAGGGGCATGCCGGCCAGTTGCAGTTCTCCCAGCCGGATATCACCGCCGGCGATCCGCAGGCCGCGCGGCAATAGGCCCAGGACGGCATGCGCCAACGTGGACTTACCCGACCCGGACTCGCCCACAACGCAGACGATTTCGCGCGGGTTCAGGGCAAGGCTCACGCCTTCCACCGCAAACGCGCGGTCTCCGCCGGCCGGCAGCGAGATCGACAGGTTTTCAATCTGAAGCAACGACGCCACGGCTCACCCCTTGCGATGGAGACGGGGATTGAGCGCATCATTGAGCCCCTCTCCCATCAGGTTGACCGCCAGCACGGTGACGAAGATCGCCACGCCCGGGAACAGGCACATCCACCAAGCCAGGCGCAGAAACGTGCGCGACGCGCCCACCATGTAGCCCCAGGTCATCAGGTTGGGATCGCCCAGGCCCAGGAAGCTGATCGCGCTCTCCAGCAGAATGGCGTTGGCCACCATCAGCGAAGCCATCACGATCAGCGGCGACACGCAGTTAGGCAGGATTTCGGCAAACACGATGTGCGTGCGCGAATAGCCCTGCACCGTGGCGGCCTCGACGAACTCGCTGGACTTGACCCGCATGAACTCGGCGCGCACCAGCCGGGCGATCGGCGGCCAGCTCACCAGCGCCACGGCAGTAATCACCGAACCGAAAGACGGCTGGAAGATCGCCACCAGCACAATGGCGAACAAAAAGCTGGGAATGGTCTGGAAGATCTCGGTCACGCGCATCAGGAGCTCGTCCCAGCGCCCGCCCAGGTAGCCGGCCGGCACGCCCACCAGCATGCCGATGAACACCGCGACCACGGTCGCCACCACGCCCACCAGCAGCGAGGCCTGCGCGCCATGCACGATGCCCGCTGCGATGTTGCGCCCCATGGAGTCCGCCCCCAACCAGGCGCCGGCCTGCTCGAACGGATGCAGGAACGGCGCTTCAGTAGCGTCCCAAGGGTTGATCGGATAGAGCCACTGAGCGCCCAGGGCCATCAGCACGATGGCTGCCAGGCAGACCAGCCCCACCACCGCGCCAGCATTGCTGAAATATCGCTTGATCAATGACTTCATGATTGACTCTGCATGCGAGGATCGACGACGCGGTAGATCAGGTCGGTCAACAGGTTGAACGCCACCACCACCACCGATGTGCAGAAAAACACCCCAAGCAGGACGGGATAGTCGCGCTGCTGCAGCGCGTCGAAAGCCAGCCGGCCAATACCCGGCCAGGCGAACACCGTTTCCACCAGCACCGAGCCGCCGATCAGTTGACCCGCCTGCATGCCGGCCAGTGTGATGACGGGCAGCACGGCGTTGCGCAGCTGGTGCACCCACACCACCCGGCCCGAAGACAGGCCCTTGGCCCACGCCGTCTTGACGAAATCGGCGCCCTGGATCTCGTTCATGGAGGCCCGCGCCAGACGGGTGTAGACCGCCAGGTTGAAGCCCGCCAGGGTGACGATGGGCAAGAGGGCGTGCTTGGCAATGTCCAGCATTCGCGGCACGCCGGTCAGCGACGAACCCATCGTCTCGTAGCCGAACGCGGGCAGCCAGCCCAGGCTGACCGAGAATCCCAGCACCAGCAGCAATCCGACCCAGAAGATCGGCGTCGCGTAGAACGCCAGCGATGCCGCGGTGATGACCGAATCCAGCCATGATCCGCGGTAACGGCTGGCCAGCGCCCCCAGCAGGATCCCTCCCAGCAGGGCGATGAGGAAAGCGGGGATCGCCAGCACCAGCGTGGCCGGCAAGCGGTCGGCAATCATGTCCCACACGGGGCGTTGCTGCCGGTAGCTGTAGCCCAGGTCCAGCGTGGCGATGGATTGCAGATAGCTCCCCAGTTGCACCACCAGGGGTTGATCGAGCTTGAACTCCTGGCGCAGCTGTTCCAGGAACTTCGCGTCGGACGACCCGGCTTCGCCAGCCAGCACGCTGACCGGGTCGCCGGGCGCCATGTGCACCAGGGCGAAGTTGATGACGGCGACTGCAACCAGCACCGTGACCGACTTGCCCAGCACGGAAAGTAAGGGCCGCAGCCACCTCATCATCCGTTCTCCCTCTTACTTCTCGATGTAGGTCGTCGCGAAGCTTTCCGCCACACCGATGGCGGACGTCGTCACGTTCTTGACCTTCTTATTGGTGATTGTGGGGAACGCCAGTTCGACCAACCAGGCGGTCGGCGCATCCTTGGCGACCTGGCCGTAGGCCTGCGAGTACAGCTGCTGGCGCTTGACCGGGTCGACTTCCTTCGCGGCGGCGATCAGCGCGGCGTCCACGTCCTTGTTCACATAGCCCGATGTGTTGGTGCCGTAGCCGCCCTTGTGGATATTGTCTGACCGGTAGGTGCGATCCACGCCCAGCGCCGGATCCGAATACTGGTACAGGTACTCGACCACCGAATCGAACTCCCAGTTGGAGTAGCGACGCGCCCAGCTGCCCGCGTCGGTGTTTTCCAGCACCACTTCCACCCCGACTTTGGACAGCGAACTCTTGACGTACTCGGACACCTTGTTCCAGGTATCGCCATAGGGCAGGCCCAGCAGTTTGATGCTGGCCCGCTTGCCGCTGGCATCCGGCTTCAGGCCCATTTCGTCGAGCAGCGCAATAGCCTTCTTCGGGTCGTAGTCATAGCGCGGCAGCTTGTCGTCGTAGAAACGCGTGACCGACGACACCGGGCCCGTGGCCGGGCGCGCAGCGCCGAAGAAAATGCGCTCGGCGATGAACTTGCGGTCGATGGCGTACTGGATGGCCTGGCGGAAACGCGCGTCATCCAGCGGTTTGGCGCGATGGTTAAGCTCGATCGCGGCGTGCGAGCCAGTGAACTCGTACCCTTGGGTCGTGATCACCAACTGCGGGTTGGCCTTGATCTGCGGCAGGAAGGCGAAATCGATGTCGCCAAAACTGGCGACCTGCACCGAGCCGCTTTCCAGCGCGACCAGGCGCGAGTTGGCGTCCGGAATCACCTGGAAGTAGATCTTGTCCAGGTACGGCAGGTTGGGACGCCAGTATTTGTCGTTGCGCTCCAGCAGCACGAAGCGGCCGCGCTGCCATTCCTTGAACTTGAACGGCCCGGTGCCGATCGGCGTCTGGTTGGCGGGGTTGTTGCGGAAATCGGTGCCCTTGTATATGTGCGCCGGCACGATGGGCGCGGACGACACTTCAAAGGCATTGATGAATGGTGAGTACGGCTCTTTAAGCGTAATGACGACGGTGAGCGGCCCGGTCTTCTCGATATTCGCCACATGGCTGAGGTTGTTGCGGGCACGCGCATGCACCTCGGGCAGGTATTCCTTGAGCGAGAACAGCACATCGTCGGCGCCGAACGGCTTGCCGTCGTGCCAGGTCACGCCTTCCTGCAGCTCGAAGGTATAGGTCAGGCCATCGGGCGATACGCTCCACGACTTGGCAAGGCTGGCCTGGGGATTAAGCTTGAAATCATAGGTCAGCAGGCTCTCGTAGATCTTGCCGCCGACGATTTGGGTAGGCGTCTGCTGGTTCAGGCCCAGCATCAGGACGGGAGGCTCGGGATTCAGGATGACGTTGAGCGTGCCGCCATGCGTCTGCGCCATGGCCGACGCGCCTGCGCCGAGAGCGGCTGCGCCTGCCAGCAGGACATGCAGAGCCGTTTTTCTGAAGAACATAGTGTTGCGCATGATGATTCCCTTGCTTGTTCGACGTGGTGGGGTGGGACCGGTCTTCTTATGAAGCGTCTAGTTATCTTGTTGGTGGCTCAGCGCATCGCCGTGCGGCACTGCTCATCCAGGGCAGCGGCGAGAAGGCCGGCATGCTCGGGCTGGAACACAAGCGGCGGGCGGATCTTGAGCGTCGAAGCATGCCGGCCGGCCGTGCCGAGCAGCACGCCGGACTGGCGCAACCCATTGACGATTCGTTGGGTCAGGCGGGCGGCACTCGCCGCATCCCCGTCAGGCGCGACGATGTCGACGCCCCAATACAGGCCCTGCCCGCGCACTGCCCCCAGGCAATCGTGGCGCTGCGCCAGCTCGTCCAGCGCTTGCGCCATGACCTGGCCGGTGCGCTCGACGTGGGCTGGCGCATCCATGCGCGCCAGCTCGTCCAGCACTGCCAGGCCGACGGCCGACGACACGGTGTTGCCCCCGAAAGTATTGAAATAGCGGCATTGCCGGCCGAAGACCTCTGCCAGGCGCGACTGCACGACCAGGCCGCCGATCGGATGGCCGTTGCCCATGGGCTTGCCCATGGACACCATGTCCGGGATCACGCTATCGCGCTGAAAAGCCCACCAGTTGGCGCCCATCCGGGCAAAGCCGCCTTGCACTTCGTCGGCGATGAACAGGCCGCCGCGGGCGCGCACGCGCTCGGCCGCCAACGTCAGCGCTTCGCCGGGATCGGCGTACATGCCGTCGCTGGCGAACACGGTGTCGACCATCAGCGCGGCCACTGGCGTGCCGGCGGCTTCCAGCTCGTCGGCCGCAGCATCCACGCAGGCGGCGAACTTCGCCGCGACCTCGTGCGGCGTTCCCTTCAGAAGGCAAGGCGCCGGTATCGTCCGGACGTGCGCCCCGACAGGACGCAGCGAAGGCGACACATCGGCCAGCGCCATCGTCACGCCGTGATAGGCATTCTCGGTAACGATCACGCCCCGGCGCCCCGTCGCTTCGAAAGCGATGCGCAGCGCCAGATCATTGGCCTCGCTGCCCGTGCAGGTGAACATGGCGGTGTCCAGCGCATCCGGCAACAGCGCCAGCAAACGCTCGGCGAAATTAACCACGCCTTCGTGGAGATACCGCGTATGCGTGTTGAGCTTGGATGCCTGACGCGACAGCGCTTGCACCACGGCGGGATTGGCGTGCCCGACCACGGGTACGTTGTTGTAGGCGTCCAGATAGCGACGCCCCGAGGCGTCGTACAGCCACACGCCCTCGCCGCGCACCAGTTCCACCGGTTCTTCGTAGAACAACCGGTAAGCCGGCCCCAGCGCCTTGCGCCGCGCCAACAAGTCTTGATGCGCTTCGTTGCGGTTTACTGTCATCGCATGTCCTTGGTTCGATTCGTACGCGGCGTCGCGCAGTTCCATGCAGGACGCGCTCAACGGGCGCCCCGGCTCCATTCGTCGTACAGCTCGTTGAACAACGCCGTCGCCGCCGCCCGGCTGCGCAGGATGTAGGCGCCATTACCGGGAAAGCGCAAAGCGCGCCAGGACGGAATCGCCATGCGCTGCACCAGCCGGGCCAGCACCAGGTCCAGCACATGGCGCCGCTCTTGCGGCGTCAGCGCAGACACCGACTCGTAACCCGCCACGACGGCCGACAGCACGTCCAGGGGATTGCCGGCAGCCGTCATCTGGTAGGACGCGGCAATGGCGATCTCGGCGATCCGCGGCGCGTGGACCATATCGCCGAAGTCCAGGATGCCCGCCAGATCCGAGCCCGCCTCATCGACCAGAATGTTGCTGGGCGACAGATCGTTGTGGATGATCTGGCTGGGTAGCGCGGCCAGCGCAGGCATGACGTCCAGCTCGAACACGTCCAGATAGGCAGCGATGCGCGCCCGTTCGTCCGCGGACTCGACTGCCCCCAGCATCGGCCGCACGCGCGCCACCTGGCAGGCATCCCACAGGAAAAGGCGATGCGCCGCCGGATGTTCGAAGTCAGCAAGCTGCCCATCCAGTTGCCCGGCCGCCCTGCCCACGGCGTACCAGGACTGCGGCGCGGCCGACATGGCCGTTCCCGCCCGGCCAGGCAGGTAGCCATAGGCGCGCACCCGTACAGGGTCAGCGACGTCCGGCACATGAAAATCCAGCCAGTCCTGCGACGCTGAGCCATCCCCGCACCCCGGCCTGATATCCGGGTAGTCCTCTGTCAGCCTTGCCGCGTCGGCAGGCTGGTGATGCGGCGCCCGCACCGAGCCCATGCCGTGACTGCGCGCTTCCAGATGCTTCAGCACCGCAATCTGCATGCGCGTTTCGTCCAGGCTTTCCGCGCCATTGATGAACTTCAGCGTCAGCGACTCGCCGTCCGCCCGGCTGATCCGGAAATTCATGTCGCGCTCGCCCGACAACGGGGCGCACTGCGCATAACCGGGGTAGCAGGCCCTGGCGACGCGTTCCGCATCCTTGAGCCGGATCGGCGGCGGCGAATTCACCAGCAGGGCGTCCACCGGTTCTTCCAAGCCGGTGGCGGCATTCGACAGCATCACGACACATCCCGATTTAGATATTTGATGCATCATGCATCAAGATATAAAAGCCCCGATATCGGTGTAATCCCGAAGACGGCAATATTCCGGGAAACCGCCCTCGAATGCCGGTTTCGCCTATAAGGCTGATAAAGTAGGGAGTGGGCAGCAAGCCCGCCATCCGCCCGCCCGGACCAACGTCTCTGTGGCGATCTTCAGACTCTTGGCACGTACTTTGATGCATCATCCGAGCGCAAGCCCGCATTCCGACCCTAACGCCGACGCGCCTGCGACATTGCTGCCGCCGCAAACAGAAGCCCGCTTTTCCGCCATGCAGTACGAAAGCATGGGCAAGCGGGTCTACACCAGAATCTGCAGCGCCCTGATGGAGGGCCAGCTACGGCCGGGAGACCGGCTGCGTATCCGGGAGCTGGCCGCAGAGCTAGGCACCAGCATCACCCCCGTGCGCGACGGCGTGCTGCGCCTGGTGCAGGATGGCGCGCTGACCATGCGTAGCGCGCGCGATATCCGGGTGGCCGAAGTCACCCTGCCCGAATACCTGGAAATCCGCGACATCCGCCTTGAGCTCGAAGGCATGGCCGCTGCGCGGGCCGCCGAAGTCGCCACCGCCGAAGACATTGCGCGCATGGAGGCGCTGATCGAGCAGAACGAACAGGCCTTGGCCGCCGGCGACGTCCTGGCGGCCATCAGCCTGAACCAGCACTTCCATTTTGAGTACTGTCGGATCGCCAACATGCCGGTGCTCTTAAGCATCCTGGAACGGCTGTGGTTGAAGATGGGACCGTTGATCGCCCAGTGCTATACGGCAGGTGGGCGCGACATGATCGACGGTCACTATTCCCTGCTGGCGGCGATGCGCAATCGCGATAGCCAGGCAGCGAGGGTCGCCGTCCAGACCGACATCCTGTCGGGCGGCCAGGTCATCCTGGAATTGAAGAAACGCTCGGCGAAGGCCGCCGACAGTGCTGATACCGCGCAGGCGGCAGCGCCGGCGGCGAAACAGGCACGCGCGTCAATGTGAAGGCAATGAAGTCACGCCGGTCGGGCAGGTCAGAAATCTGGGAATGGCTTGCGACGATCACCGGCGTGCGGTGGCGGTTCGTGAAAAATCGAAGTGGAGCGGGTGAAGGGAATCGAACCCTCGTATGAAGCTTGGGAAGCTGCCGTTCTACCATTGAACTACACCCGCTCGGGTGTCGTGCCGCGGCGCAGGGCCGGGGCAGAGCCGACGATTATAGCGCGCCTTTTTTTGGATTCTAGGGGGATTTTTGTCCTCCCTGCCGCGCCTTCCGGCAGCCTCGGCATAAATGCGTCCCCAATTTAGTCCATCCGGCCGACTCCGCCCCGCCACACCTGCCACTACAATTCGGGGCTATGAATACGAACAACCCCGCGGACAAGCCCGCGACGCCCCCCGTGAACACCCCCGACACGACCGCCGACTCCGCCGCGCCCGCCGCTGCGCAAGCCCCCGTTTCCCCGGAAACCCAGGCCGCGCTGGCCAGCACCGCCCACGCCCCGAACAGCCCGGGCGCCACGCACATCCGCAGCTTCGTGCATCGCCGCGGCCACATTACCCAGGGCCAGCTGGCCGCGCTGGAGCGCCTGATGGGCCAGTGGTCCATTCCGTACGCGCCCCGCCGCCTGGACCCCGCCGCCGCTTTCGGCCGGCAGGCGCCGACGGTGCTGGAAATCGGCTTCGGCATGGGCGAGACCACCGAGAAGATCGCGCTGGCCCGTCCGGACGACAACTTCCTGGGCGTCGAAGTGTTCAACGCCGGTGTGGGCTCGCTGCTGCGCCGCATTGAAGATTCCAGCATCCCGAACCTGCGCATCATCCAGCACGACGCCGTTGAAGTCGTGCGCGACATGATCGCCCCGGATTCGCTGGCCGGCGTGCATGTGTACTTCCCGGACCCGTGGCCCAAGAAGCGCCATCACAAGCGCCGCCTGCTGCAGCCCGCGTTCGTGTCGCTGCTGGCCAGCCGCATCGCACCGGGTGGCTACATCCATTGCGCCACCGACTGGGAAGACTACGCGGTGCAGATGCTGGAAGTGCTTAGCGGCGAACCGCTGCTGGCCAACACGGCGGACGGCTATGCGCCCCGCCCCGATTACCGCCCTCTGACCAAATTCGAGAACCGCGGCCTGCGTCTGGGCCACGGCGTCTGGGACCTGATCTTCAAGCGAGTCGCCTAATGCTCTACCCGCCCATCGAACCCTACCGCCACGGCATCCTGGATACCGGCGACGGCCACCAGATCTATTGGGAAATGTCGGGCAATCCGAACGGCAAGCCCGCCGTCTTCCTGCATGGCGGCCCGGGCAGCGGTTGTTCGCCCGTGCATCGTCAGTTGTTCGATCCGCAGCGCTACAACGTGCTGCTGTTCGATCAGCGCGGTTGCGGCCGTTCCAAGCCGCACGCCAGCCTGGACAACAACACGACCTGGCACCTGGTGTCCGATATCGAGCGCCTGCGCACCGAGATCATGGGTGCGGACAAGTGGCTGGTGTTCGGCGGGTCCTGGGGATCGACCTTGGCGCTGGCTTATGCCGAGACGCACCCGTCGCACGTCAGCGAACTGGTGGTGCGCGGCATCTTCGGCCTGCGCCGCGCGGAAATCCAGTGGTTCTATCAGGAAGGCGCGTCGTGGCTGTTCCCGGACCGCTGGGAAGAATATCTGGCGCCCATCCCCGAAGCCGAACGCGGCGACCTGGTGGCGGCCTACCATAAGCGTCTGACGGGCGACGACACCGCCGAGCAGCTGCGCGCCGCCAAGGCATGGAGCAAGTGGGAAGACAGCACCATCACGCTGCTGCCCAGTCCGCGCCACCAGCAAAGCCACGCCGCCGACCGCGCCGCGCTGGCCTTTGCCCGCATCGAGAACCACTATTTCGTGAACGCCGGCTTCATGGAAGAAGGCCAGTTGATCCGCGACGCCCACAAGCTGCGCGGCATCCCCGGCACCATCGTGCAAGGCCGCTACGACGTCTGCACGCCCGCGCGCACCGCGTGGGACCTGCATCGCGCCTGGCCGGAAGCTGAATTCCATCTGGTGCCCGACGCCGGCCACGCCTTCGACGAGCCCGGCACCTTGGCGCGCCTGATCGCCGCCACCGACGCCTACGCGAAACAGTGAGGAGACCCGATATGCACATCACCCTGAATGGCGACGCGCGGGAGTTCCCGCTGGACACCACCGTCATCGAACTGCTGCAAACGCTGGGCTACGCGGGCAAGCGCGTGGCGGTAGAGCGTAATGGCGAGATCGTGCCCAAGAGCCAGCACGAACAGACCACGCTGACCGACGGCGACCAGATCGAGATTGTCGTCGCGGTGGGCGGCGGCTGATTTCGCGATTTGTTTGCGCCGCACTTATTGCGCCGCAAACAGGCATTTTCAAGACGAAGGGCCGCTTGATCAGCGGCCCTTTTGCTTATGCGTTTTCCATCAGGTTCTGACGCACGGCACCATGCGCCTGATGGGGTTTGCGCCTGCCGCGCTACGCCGCCTGCAAACTGACGAGCATTCTTGCGTAGTCTGCCGCGGTACTAGCAACCTGTTACACGTTAACCCCTCGTCTGGCGGCAAGTCTGCGAGTAATAATCGTTGCTGCTGGCGTCGTTACGTTGTCTTGCTGTTGTTCTAGCGTTGCACATCGCCCCACGGGGCAAGGAGGCATCATGAACACCGCGGTCATCATCAATCTTCTCATCCAGCTTGTCGCTGGCGCAGCCGGTGGCAATGGACTGGGGAAAATGCTCCAGCAGTTCAATCTTGGCCCACTCGGCAACACCATCGCAGGGGCCATCGGCGGCCTGGCGGGCGGTTCCTGGCTGGCGCCCATGATCACCGCCGGCGCGGGAGCGGCGGCAACAGCAGGCAATACCGGATTGGATCTTTCAACGATCGCCGGTGACGTGGTGGGTGGTGGCGTCGGTGGCGCCGTGCTTACCCTGATCGTCGGGATCGTGCGCAAGATGTTCGTGGGCCGCGCGCCCTGAAAGCACTTCTCGTTTTCTCACCGCAACATAGATAAAGGAAACACTATGGGTCTGCTCAATTTCATCAAGGACGTTGGGGAAAAGCTCTTCGGCGCCAGCGAGGCCAAGGCCGCGACGGCAGACGAGTTGAAGAAAGAGCTGGATAAGCACGGCCTGAACGCGGACGGCCTGCAAATCACGGTGGATGGCGACAAGGTCACGGTGGCGGGCGAAGCCCTCAGCACCGAAGCGGCCGAGAAGATCTCCCTGGCGCTGGGCAACACCGTCGGCGTGGCCGCGGTGGACAATCAGTTGAAAGTGAAGCAGGCCACGCCCGAAGCCAAGATGTACACGGTGCAAAAGGGCGACAACCTGTGGAAGATCGCCGAGGCGCAATACGGCAAGGGCCAAGGCGCCAAGAACTCGCTGATCTTCGAAGCCAACAAGCCCATGCTGACCAGCCCCGACAAGATCTACCCGGGCCAGGTGCTGCGCATCCCGCCCTTGGCGTAAGCCGCAACGAGAATCCAACAACCCGGAGAACACCCATGCGTTTTCCGGCTTGTGTCGCGGCGAGGCGCCCCCTGCCTGCCGCGATTGCTTGGCCAGACGCAACGTCTGGCCATTTTTTTACTTCATTCCGAAACGCCCAAGGCCCTTCATGCCGCCCATGGCACGCATCATCTTGGCCATGCCGCCCTTCTTCATCTGCTTCATCATGCCCTGCATCTGTTCGAACTGGGCCAGCAGGCGGTTGACCTCTTGCACCGGCACGCCGGAGCCCGTTGCGATGCGGCGCTTGCGCGAAGCCTTGATCAATTCGGGCTTGGCGCGTTCGGCGGCCGTCATGGAATTCAGGATGCCTTCCGTGCGGCGCAACTGCTTTTCAGCCTGGCCGCCCTGCAACTGGCCTGCGGCCTGCTGGAACTGGGCCGGCAGCTTTTCAAGCAGCGACCCCATGTCGCCCAGCTTCTTCACCTGGCCGAGCTGGTCGCGGAAGTCGTTCAGGTCGAACTTGTTGCCCGACTTGATCTTCGCCGCCAGCTTCTGGGCTTCGGCGATGTCGATGTTCTTCTGCGCCTGTTCGACGAGCGAGACGATGTCGCCCATGCCCAGCACGCGCTGCGCCATGCGGTCGGGGTAGAAGGGCTCAAGACCGTCCAGCTTTTCCGACACGCCGACGAACTTCAGCGGCTTGCCGGTAACGTGGCGCACCGACAGGGCCGCGCCGCCGCGGGCGTCGCCGTCCAGCTTGGTCAGCACCACGCCGGTCAGCGGCAAGGCGTCGGCAAAGGCGCGTGCGGTGTTGACCGCGTCCTGGCCCTGCATGGCGTCCACCACGAACAGCGTTTCAACCGGCTTGACCAGGTCATGCAAGGCGCGGATTTCGCGCATCATGGCTTCGTCGATGCCCAGGCGGCCGGCCGTGTCCAGGATCAGGACGTCGTAGTGATGGCGCTTGGCGTGGTCCACCGCGCCGCGCGCGATGTCTTCAGGCTTCTGGCTGGGGTCGGACGGCAGGAAATCCACGCCGACCTGGGCAGCCACGCTCTTCAACTGATCGATAGCCGCGGGACGGTAGACGTCGGCCGAGACCACCAGCACTTTCTTCTTGCCGGTCTTGCGGCCGTGCTGCGTGTGCTGGCCTTCGGAGAGCCAGCGGGCCAGCTTGCCGGTGGTGGTGGTTTTACCGGCGCCTTGCAAACCGGCCATCAGGATGACTGCGGGGGGCTGCACGGCCAGCGACAATTCGTTGGAATCCGCGCCCAGGTCGCCGCCCATCAGGGCAGTCAGTTCCTTGTGGACGACGCCCACCAGGGCCTGGCCGGGGCTGAGGCTGCCGGCGACTTCTTCGCCCAGCGCCTTGTCCTTCACGCGGGCGATGAACTCGCGCACGACGGGCAGCGCCACGTCGGCTTCCAGCAGCGCCATGCGCACTTCGCGCAGCATCTCCTGGGTGTTGGCCTCGGTCAGGCGGGCTTCACCGCGCAGCGTCTTGACGACGCGCGATAGGCGTGTAGTTAGGTTATCGAGCATGAGAGGCGTTTCCGCTTAAACTAGTTGATTGAACGGTGGCCGCAGGCGCGGATTCTGCGCTTTCGGGTGACATGCACCCCAAGGCCCCATCCAGACAACGGTTTCTATGTCACTAGGCATTGTATTTCACACAGCGGCTGCCTTGGCGTACGCAGTGCTAGGAGGGTCACTTTGGATCCGACTGGCCGGCGCCGGGGAAGTGGAAAAGACGGGCAGAATCGCCCGTCTGTGCCTGCTGGGGGCCCTGGTTCTCCATGGAATCGGCCTGCAACAAGCCATGCTGGGCGCCCAGCATCTGTTCATTGGGTGGGCACTTGCCCTGTCGGCGGCCATCTGGCTGGGCATGGTGGTCTTCTGGCTGGAAAGCCTGCTGGTGCGTATCGACGGCCTGCAATTGCTGCTTTTGCCCGCCGCCGCCATCGCCAGCGCCCTGGCCGCGCTGTTCCCGCAGGGGCAATTCGTGCCCCACGCCGACGACGCCTGGCTGCGTGTCCACCTGCTGATCGCCCTGGCCGCCTACGGCCTGATCACCATCGCCGCCCTGCACGCCATGATGATGGCCCTGCTTGACCGCCATCTGCACCGCCCGCTGGACGCGCCCACCGAACGCAGCATCATCGGCCGCGTGCTGGACTCCCAGCCCCCGCTGCTGGTGCAGGAACAACTGCTGTTCCGTATCATCTGGATCGGTTTCATCGTACTGACGCTCGCCGTGGGATCCGGGTCGGTCGCGTCCATGAAGCTGACCGGCAAGATCCTGCCCTTTGACCACAAGACCGTCTTCACCCTGCTGTCCTGGCTGACGTTCGGCGTGCTGCTGGCAGGCCGCCACATCTGGGGCTGGCGTGGCCGCGTGGCCCTGCGCTGGACATTGACGGGCTTTGGTTTCCTGATTTTGGCGTACACCGGCAGCCGGTTCGTGCTGGAAATGATTTTGCATCGAGGCTGACGTGGGCAAGTTGCTGTTTTGGGTGGTTCTGATCATTGCGGTGCTGTTCGTGGCCCGCATCGCCGCCCGCATGGCGGCGGCAAAGCAGGCAGGCGCGCAGAACAGCGCACGCCGCAGCCAGCCTGCGCCGGCTGCTCCGGAGTCCATGGTGCGCTGCGCGCACTGCGGCATCCACCTGCCGCGCTCCGAGGCCGTGCTGCAGAGCGGGCTGACCTGGTGCAGCACGGAACACGCAAGGCTCGGGCCCGCAAAGAAGTAACCAACGCGGCGCGATGGGGTTCACGCGCCGCGCAAGTGCTGATTTGGGAGGCTGCGGCGACCACGGCATAATGCCTGTTGGATTCACCACGCATGCTCTCTCCCATGGCTCTGCTTCTGGATCGACATGGCTGGCTGGCGCCGGCCCCGGGCGTCACCCTTCTGCCTTCGCCCAACCGCGACGCGCGCCCCGCCGGCGTGCAGGTCTCGCTCTTGGTGCTGCACAACATCAGCCTGCCGCCCGGCCGGTTCGGCGGCCCCGAGGTTGCCGGGCTGTTCCTGAACACGCTGGACTATTCCTCGCACCCCTGGCTGGAACGCTTGCGCGGTTTGCGCGTGTCGGCCCACTTCTTCATCCGCCGCGACGGGCGCATCATCCAGTTCGTATCTACCGAGCAGCGCGCGTGGCACGCCGGCGTGTCGCGCTTTGGCGGACGTGAACGCTGCAATGACTTCTCCATCGGCATCGAACTGGAAGGCACCGACACGCTGCCCTACGCCGACGAGCAGTACCTGGCGCTGCGCAAGCTGACGCCAGTGCTGCGCACGCGCTATCCCCTGGCCGCAGCCTGGGGCCACGAACACATTGCCCCGGGCCGCAAGACCGATCCGGGGCCCGCATTCAACTGGACGCGCTTTTCGCGCGACAGCGGCTTTGCGCGGCGGCAATTGCCGCCCGCCTGACACAACTCAAGGACTGGATATGTTGAAGATCTGGGGACGCCTGACTTCCGTCAACGTGCAGAAAGTGATGCTGGCCGTGCGCGAGCTGGCGCTGCCGCACACCTTCATCCAGGCCGGCGGGCCGTTCGGCGTGGTGGACACGCCCGAGTTCGCCAAGCTGAATCCCAACCGCACCGTGCCCGTCATCGATGACGGCGGCTTCGTGCTATGGGAATCCAATGCCATCGTCCGCTACCTGGCCGCACGCTATGGCGCGGGCACCTTGTGGCCGGAAGACGCGTGTATGCGCGCGGACGCCGACCGCTGGATGGATTGGCAGACGACCGAATGGCAGGGCGCGATGGCGCCGGCCTTCCTGGGCTTGATCCGCACGCCGGAAGACAAACGCGACCGCGCCGCGATTGAAAACTCGGTGAAACGGTCCAACGCCCGCGCGCTGATCCTGGATCAAGCCCTGCAGGGCCGTGAATTCATCGCCGGCCGCCACCTGACCATCGGCGACATCGCGCTGGTGACTTCCGCGCACCGCTGGCTGGCCCTGCCGATCGAACGCCCGGACACGCCGGCACTATCCGCCTGGTACCGGCGTGTGATGATGCGCCCCGCCCCGCAGGGCGTGCTGACACTGCCGCTGGAATAACCGGCCCTATTCGACCCAGGGCGTCTTCGCCCAGATCTGCCGCAGGCGCGCGTCGTCGCCCTTCAGCCGCTCTTGCCATTGCGGGCCATCCACGTAGTCCATCTCGGTGAATTGCTGCTTCATTTGGGCTTGGAAATGCGGGTTGGCGGCGACCTTGCCCAACGCGCGGCGCAGCCTGTCGGAGACCTCGGGCGGCAGGCCCTTCGGCGCGACGATGCCGCGCTCGGACGCGAACACCAGGTCCACGCCCAATTCCTTGAACGTCGGCACGTCGGGGCCCAACGGCGACCGCTTGTCGCTGGCCTGCGCCAAGACGCGCATGTTCTTGCCGTGATACGGCATGACCTCGCCCAGGTTCAACCCGCCGATGACGGTGTGCCCACCCAGCACGGAACTGCGCAGCGGCCCAGCGCCGTTATAGGGCACGTGGTTCAGCCGGGTCCCCGTCAACGACTGGAACAGCACAAGCGCCAAG
Organism: Achromobacter marplatensis; assembly: GCF_002209535.1. Taxonomy (GTDB): domain Bacteria; phylum Pseudomonadota; class Gammaproteobacteria; order Burkholderiales; family Burkholderiaceae_B; genus Achromobacter; species Achromobacter marplatensis. The sequence goes on from NZ_NJIG01000016.1 coordinate 88,239, forward strand.
TGATCGTCGGTGCCGACTCCGGTGGATCCATAGCTGATCGAACCGGGCTTTTCGCGGGCAGCGGCGATCAGGGATTCCAGGGTTTGATAGGGACTATTGCTGGCGACGCTGAACGCGCTGGGGTCGCGCACCAGATTGGCCAGATACGTGAAATCGTCGGTGGCAAAGCCCGCCTTGCGCTCGATGGGCAGGGACACCAGCCCCGGCATGTTCGTCATGGCCAGCGTGTAGCCGTCGGGCTTGGCGCGCGCCACATAGGACAAGGCGATGGCGCTGGATGCGCCCGGCTTGTTCTGCACCACCACCGTCGCGCCCAGCTCCTTCTCCAGGAACACCGCGAGCGAACGGGCCGTCAGGTCCGTGCCGCCGCCCGGGGCGAACCCGACAATCAGCTCGATCGGATGGTCGGGCCAGGCCCACGCCGGCAATGCGGCGCACAGGCCGGTCAGGGTCAGCGCGGCGCAAGCGGCCGCCTTGCGTATCAAGAACATGGTTGTCTCCTCGTTATTCGTGTTTTAAGTACCGCGGCGGCTCAAGCGGCCGCCTGCGCCTCGCGCCATGCCAGCAGGCGGGCCACGCCTTCCGCCATGCCCACCTTGGGCTCCCAGCCGATGTGCTGCCCGGCCAGGTCATGCGGAATGTGGAACGCGCCGCCGGAGGTCAGGCGCACCGTGCCCGGCGGGTCCGGCTTGATCTCGGGTTGCAGGTCGCTATTGCAATAGTCCAGTACCAGCCGCACCAGTTCGCCGGTGGTAATCGGCGCGGGGCCCGACACGTTCACCGCCACGTCGGTGGCCGCGCTCTGCAACGCGGCCACGTTGGCCCGCGCCACGTCCGACACATGCACGAAATGTTTGGTGTCCGTGCCGTCGCCGGGCAGTATCGGCCGTTCGCCCTTGCGCACGCGGTCATAGGTTTCCATGATGTACAGGGAGTTGGCCGCGCGGTAGTGCTGGCGTTCGCCGTACACCGTGGAATACCGCAGCACCACGTAGTCCAGCCCCGCCTTCTGGTAATACTGCCGGCACAGCTGTTCGCCCATGATCTTGGAGGCGCCGTACAGGATGGCGGCAGGTGGCGCGCCCACGGAATGAAAGGGGCCGTCTTCCACCAGCGCGCCCGCGATGCCGGTGCCGTAGCCGTAGACCGCATTGGACGACGCGAAGACGATCTTCTTCACTTTGTTCGCGCGGCAGGCTTCCAGCATGTTCTGCGCGCCGCGGATATTCACGTCGACCGCTTGCCACGGGGTCTGGGAAAAACCCAGCGTCATGTAGGCCGCCAGATGCAGCACGCCGTCCACGCCTTCGGTCGCGGTCAGCAAATCCGGCAGGCGCATCAAGTCTCCGCGCACGACTTTCACGCGCGGATTGTCTTGCAGATGTGCGATGGCCTCGGGCGTTCCGAATGCAAAGTTGTCCAGCAGGATCACTTCGCGCACGCCGGCGGCGAGCAGCGCATCGGCGGTGTGTGAGCCCACCAGGCTGGCCGCGCCGGCGATCAGGATGCGGGATTCGTTCAGCGGCAGTGCCGCGCTTTTCTTGTCTGTCGTCATGTGGTTTACAGTCCCATGGGTTTGTCGTGCATGCCCCAGTACAGGCTCTTGACCTGGCTGTAGAGACGCAGGCCGTGCAGGCCTTTTTCGCGTCCGATGCCGCTAGCCTTGAAGCCGCCAAACGGCGTTGCGATATGCGATTGCTTGTAGGTGTTGATCCAGACGGAGCCGGCCTCGATCTCGCGCGCCACGCGCCAGGCGCGGGCGTAGTCGCCCGTCCACATGCCGGCCGCCAGACCAAAGCGCGTGTCGTTGGCCTGGCCGATCACGTCGTCTTCGTCATCGAAGGGCAGCGCCACCAGTACCGGCCCGAAGATCTCTTCCTGACAGACGCGCGCCTGGTTGCCCAGGCCGTCGATCACCGTCGGCAGGTAGAACCAGCCATTGGCCAATTCCGGCTGCGCCGGCGCCGCGCCGCCGACCAGCACGCGACCGCCTTCAGCGCGGCCGATGTCCACATAGCCTGCGACCTTGTCGCGATGCGCCCGGGACACCAGCGGCCCCATCTGGGTCGCGGGATCGTCGGGCAGGCCAACGCGCACTTGCGCCGTGCGCGCCACCAGCGTTTCCATGAAGCGCTTGTAGATGGATTTCTGCACGAACAGGCGCGACCCGGCGACGCAGCTCTGCCCGGCCGACCCGAAGATCCCCGAAATCACGCCCGCCACGGCGCGGTCCAGGTCCGCGTCGTCGAACACGATGTGCGGTGATTTGCCGCCCAGCTCCAAGCCCACCGGGATCAGGCGCTGGCCGGCAATGCCGCCGATGGCGCGTCCGGTTTCCGTTCCGCCGGTGAAAGACACCATACGTACGCCGGGATGCTTGACCAGCGCCGCGCCTACGTCTTCGCCGTGGCCCGGCAATACGGTCAGCAAGCCATCGGGCAGGCCGGCCTCCGAGCAGATGCGCGCCAGTTCCAACGCCAACTGGGGGGTCTCTTCAGACGGCTTGATCAACACAGCGTTGCCCGCGGCCAAGGCCGGCGCGGCCTTCTGGGCCTCGTTCATGATGGGCGAATTCCACGGTGTGATCGCCGCGACCACCCCGAACGGCTCCGCCAGCGCCATCGAAAAGTACTCGCCGCGTGGCGAGGTCATTTCGTTCTGCCAGGTGTCGCACACGGCCGCGTAATAGCGGAAGTGGCCCGCCGCGCTGTCCACCATGTTCAGGCATTCTTTCCAGGGCTTGCCGCTGTCTTGCATCTGCAGCCGCGCCAGCGGTTCGCGTTCGGCCGACAGGCGACGCCCGATCTCGTACAAGGTGGCCGCGCGCTGGTCTGGACGCAGCTGGCGCCACGGCTGGTGCAAGAAGGCGTCCTGCGCAATGTTGACGGCCGTATCCACGTCTTGCGGCAAGGCGCGAGTGACAATGCCGGCAATGCTGCCGTCGGCCGGGTTGATGGAGGTGATGACGGCGTCGCCGTCTTGGCTGCGGCGCCAGTTGGCGCCCAATCGGAATGGCTTATGGCTAGATGCGTCCATGGCGTCTCTCGAATCCGGGAGGTTCATCGGTAGGCGCCATCATGGTCTGGACGATTCTTAGACACAAATCGATATTTGTGTCCTATTCTTAGCTTATGGCTATGAATATCAAATACCGACCGCTCAAGGCCTTCCTGCTGGCGGTGGACAGCGGCTCGTTCACGCATGCCGCCAATCAGCTGGGCGTGACGCAACCGTCGTTCACCGCCTTGATCCAGGACCTGGAGGACGTGCTGGGCCTGCGCCTGTTCGAGCGCACCACGCGCAGCATCAGCCTGACCTCTGCCGGACAGGATTTCCATTCCCGCGTGCAGCGCCCCATCGCCGACCTGGAAGAGGCGTACCGCGGCCTGGCCGACCTGGCCGCCATGCGCCGGGGCAACGTCGCGCTGGGCGCCCTGCCGTCGACCGCGCTAACGCTGCTGCCCGCCGCCGTAGGTGCGTTGCGCAAGGCCCATCCGGCCTTGAAGGTACGCGTGGTGGAAGCGCACAACGACGAGCTGGTGGCCCTGCTGCGTACCAACCAGATCGAATTCGCGGTAGGCGCCTTGGCCGAACCGGCGCCCGACCTGACCTTCACGCCGCTGACCGAAGATTGTTTTTGCGCGATCTACCCCGCAGGCCATCCGCTGGGCAAGCAGCGGCGCACGCTGCAGTGGCGCGACGTGCTGCGCTATGACTTGATCCTGTTGTCGCAGGGGTCCAATGCGCGCCAGCAATTCGACCGCGCGGTGCAGGACGAAGTCGGCGCGCCGGCCACGGCACTGCGCTACGACGTCACGAACATGGGCACGGCCGCCGGCATGGTGCGCCAGGGGCTAGGCGTCAGCGTGTTGCCCCGGCTGGCCCTGCCCGAACTGAACCTGACGGGCCTGCGCTGCACCCCGCTGGGCGACGCCTCGGCACGCCGGTACATCGGCCTGCTGCATCGGCGCGACCGTTCGCTGTCGCCCGCCGCGCAGGCGCTGGTGGCGCAACTTGAAATGGTCATTGCTGGCATCGCGCCGCAACTGCTGCCGTTGCCGCCGCTGGCCCCGGCCCGCTAGACCACGTCAGCCGCGCTCCACCTTCCACCCCATCTCCGCAGAGATCTCCGCTGCGGCCCCCTGCACCACCGCGACCATGTCGTGCATGCGTTCCAGCGACATGTACGGCACGGTGCTGGACACGCTGATGGCCGCCACGATGCCGCTGGACGCGTCGCGCACGGGCGCGGCCACGCAGCGGATCGAGGGTTCGTTGTCTTCCAGGTCGAACGCATAGCCTTGCGCGGCGTACTCGCGCATGCGGTCGCGGAACGCCTCCCAGCTCTGCTGCCCGCCGGGCGCGCGCGACGAGACCGGCGCGCCAATGCGGTGCAGCGCCTTCCATTGCGGTTCTTCGGTGTCCAGCAGCAACGCCTTGCCCACGCCTGTGGCGGCAAGCGGCATGCGGTGGCCCACCCGCGAACGCATCTCCAGCCCCTTCTTGCCGGGAATCTTCTCCAGGTACAGCACTTCGTCGTTGTCGCGCACGGCCAGGTGGATGGTGTCGCCCGTCAGCTCGGCCAGGCTATCCAGGTACGGCCGGGCCAGCGTGGCCATCGGAAACGCCTCGCGCGCCTGAAAGCCCAGTTCGATCAGCTTGGGACCCAACACGTAGCCCACGCCCGGCAGCGCGCGCAGATAGCGCTCCTGCACCAGGCAACTGGCCAGCCGGTGTGTGGTGCTGCGCGCGACACCGATACGGGCGCAGATCTCTTTCAAGTCGCGCGCGCCGTCGGCCACGGCCTGCACTACGGCCAGGCCGCGCATCAGGGTCTGCGTGCCGGCGGGCGCGACCGCGTCGGGGTCCAGCGAAGAGGAACGAGCGGAAGGCAGGGTGGTGGAAGTCATGAAACGTGGGCAAAGACAGCAAAGGCGGCGGAATTCGTTCAGGCAACAAATTCCCTATATGTGGGATTAAATTCTATATTTTGAGATTTTTCAAGCGCTGATCTAGAATTTTTCGCAATGCGCGCCCCGCGCCTTGTTGCAGCGGGCGCGTCCGACAACAAGGTCTGCAACGCCCCGCTCCCCGCCCCAGCGCGGTCACTGCAGTCGGCATTGCGGCCAGAGACGAGACAGATCAGATGACTACCGGATCGCCCGCCAGCGCGGCGCTTATCGCGCTGGACTGGGGCACCTCATCGTTGCGCGCCTACCGCCTGGACGCCCGGGGCAACACCCTGGACACGCGCCATCTTCCCTGGGGCATCATGCGCCTGCCGCAGCCCTTGCAGGACGGCGCGGCCAGCACTGCGCTGTCCGGATTCGACCTGGCGTTCGAGCAAGCCTGCGGCGACTGGCTGCGCGCCGAACCGGCGTTGCCGGTGATCGCCTGCGGCATGGTGGGCAGCGCGCAAGGCTGGAAAGAAGCGGCTTACCTGGATGTGCCCGTCGACCTGGAACGCATCGGCACGCTGCTGACGAAAGTCGAACGCGGCACCGCGACCCCGGTGCACATCGTGCCCGGCCTGATCCAGCGCCATGGGCTACCCAACGTCATGCGCGGCGAAGAGACGCAAGTCTTCGGCGTGATGTTCGACCAGGCACGCACTTCCGACCCGCACGCGGCGGACAGCGTCCTGATCGGCCTGCCCGGCACGCACTCCAAATGGGTCAACGCCCGCCGCGGCCGCGTCACGCATTTCGACACCTTCATGACCGGCGAGGTCTACGCCGCGCTGCGCGGCCACACCATCCTGGGCCGCACCATGAGCGAAGCGCCCGCCGCCGACATGGCCGCATTCGAGCGCGGCCTGAAAGTCGCCGGCGCCCCCGCAGGACGCGCCGGCGTGCTGTCCACCATCTTCAGCACCCGCGCGCTGGGCCTGACCGGCGAACTGCCATCCGCCTCGCAAGCCGACTACCTGTCGGGCCTGTTGATCGGCCATGAAGTCGCCGCGCTTGCCGAGATGCTGCGCCAGCAAGGCGAACCGCCCCGCATCGTGCTGTGCGGCGAACCCGCCCTGTGCCAGCGCTACATCCTTGCCATGCAGCACTACGGCCTGGGCACGCCTGAACAAGCGCAGAACGCCACCGAGCGCGGCCTGTGGCATCTGGCCGTCTGTGCCGGACTGGTCGCGGCAGAAACCCCTTCTTCGGCATCCGTCTAGGAATCCAACATGAACCACCCTGGTCTGCAAACCGCCATGGCCCACTGCGGCCTGATCGCCATCCTGCGCGGCATCAAGCCCGCCGAAGCCGAGGACGTCGGCAAGGCGCTCTACGACGCGGGCTTCCGCCTGATCGAAGTGCCGCTGAATTCGCCGGACCCGCTTGCCAGCATCCGAGCGATGCGCGCGGCCCTGCCCACCGATTGCCTGATCGGCGCCGGCACCGTGCTGAACCCCGACGACTGCGCCCGCGTCCAGGACGCGGGCGGCGAACTGATCGTCATGCCGCACAGCGACGCCGCAGTGATCCGCGCCGCCAAGGCGCTGGGCATGGCCTCCTGCCCCGGGGTCGCCACGCCTACCGAAGCCTTCGCCGCGCTGGCCGCCGGCGCCGACGTGCTGAAGATGTTCCCCGCCGAACAACTGGGCCCCATCGTGCTGAAGGCCTGGCGCGCCGTGATGCGCCCGCCGATCGCGCTGGTTCCCGTCGGCGGCATCACGCCCGACAACATTTCCGTTTATGCCCAGGCGGGCGCCAGCGGCTTCGGCCTGGGCTCCGCCTTGTACAAACCCGGCCTGTCGGCCATCGAAGTCGGCCAGAACGCCCGCGCATTCATCGCGGCCTGGCAACGCGCCTATCCCGTCCAGGAGACCCAAGCATGAAGATCACCAAGCTCACTACCTACATCGTGCCGCCCCGGTGGTGCTTCCTGAAAATCGAAACGGACGAAGGCATCGTCGGCTGGGGCGAACCCGTCGTCGAAGGCCGCGCCCACTCGGTGGCTGCCGCCGTTGAAGAGCTGTCCGACTACCTGATCGGCAAAGACCCGCGCAACATCGAAGACCACTGGACGGTGCTATACCGCGGCGGCTTCTATCGCGGCGGCGCCATCCACATGAGCGCGCTGGCCGGCATCGACCAGGCGCTGTGGGACATCAAGGGCAAGCACCTGGGCGTGCCAGTGTCGCAACTCTTGGGCGGCAACGTGCGCGACCGCATCCGCGTGTATTCGTGGATCGGCGGCGACCGGCCGGCCGACACGGCCGCCGCCGCCAAGAGCGCGGTCGACCGCGGCTTTACCGCCGTGAAGATGAACGGCACCGAAGAACTGCAATACATCGACTCGTTCGACAAGGTCGAGAAGTGCCTCGCGAACGTGGCCGCCGTGCGCGACGCCGTGGGCCCCAACGTGGGCATCGGCGTGGACTTCCACGGCCGCGTCCACAAACCCATGGCGAAGGTGCTGATGAAAGAGCTGGATCCGTTCAAGCTGATGTTCATCGAAGAGCCCGTGCTGAGCGAACACTATGAAGCGCTGAAGGAGCTGGCCCCGCTGACGTCCACGCCGATCGCGCTGGGCGAACGCCTGTTCTCGCGCTGGGACTTCAAGCGCGTGCTGTCCGAAGGCTATGTGGACATCATCCAGCCCGACCCCTCGCATGCCGGCGGCATCACCGAAACCCGCAAGATTGCCGCCATGGCCGAAGCCTATGACGTAGCGTTGGCGCTGCACTGCCCGCTGGGCCCGATCGCGCTGGCCACCTGCCTGCAGATCGATGCGGGCTGCTACAACGCGTTCATCCAGGAACAGAGCCTGGGCATCCACTACAACGCCGCCAACGACCTGTTGGACTACGTCAGCAACCGCGAGGTGTTCGCGTACGAAGACGGCATGGTCACGATCCCCCAAGGCCCTGGCCTGGGCATCGAGGTCAACGAGGAATACGTGAAGGAACGCGCCGCCGTGGGCCACCGCTGGCGCAACCCGATCTGGCGCCATGCCGACGGCAGCTTCGCCGAGTGGTAATGGGATAAAAGAGAGAGGAGACACCCTTGTCCACCGCCACCCACGCGGGCCTGCAAAGCGCCCAGCGGCCCACCCGCAGCCGCTACCTCATCATGGTGATGCTGTTCATCACCGTCGTCATCAACTACCTGGACCGCAGCAACCTGTCCATCGCCGCGCCCGCGCTCAAGGACGAGTTCGGCCTGGACACGGTGCATGAAGGCCTGATCCTGTCCGCCTTCGGCTGGACCTACGCCGCCATGCAAATCCCCGGCGGCTGGCTGGTGGACCGCGTGTCGCCCCGCGTGCTGTACGCCGCGGCGCTGATCCTGTGGTCGGCCGCCACCTTCTTCATGGGATTCGCCGGCAGCTTCGTCATCCTGTTCGTGCTGCGCCTGGCAGTCGGCGCGCTGGAAGCGCCCGCTTACCCGATCAACAACCGTGTCGTCACCACCTGGTTTCCGGAAAAGGAACGCGCCACCGCCATCGGCTTCTATACGTCGGGCCAGTTCGTCGGCCTGGCGTTCCTGACGCCCGTGCTGGCCTGGCTGCAGCACCACTACGGCTGGCACATGGTGTTTGTCAGCACCGGCTTGCTGGGCATCGTCTGGGGCGTGCTGTGGTACCTGATCTACCGCGAACCGCGCCAGTTCAAAGGCACGAATGCCGCCGAGATCGAACTGATCCAGCAAGGCGGCGGCGTGGTCGACCTGGACCGCAACGCCCGCGCCAAGAAGGCCCCCTTCGATTGGAACGACCTGGCGCTGGTCATGACCAAGCGCAAGCTGTGGGGCGTGTACCTGGGCCAGTTCTGCCTGACCTCCACGCTGTGGTTCTTCCTGACGTGGTTCCCGACGTACCTAGTGAAGTATCGCGGCATGGATTTCATCAAATCCGGCTTCCTGGCGTCGGTGCCGTTCCTGGCGGCGTTCGTCGGCGTGCTGTGCTCGGGCGTGCTGTCCGACTTCCTGATCCGGCGCGGCGCCACGGTCGGCCTGGCGCGCAAGCTGCCGATCATCCTGGGCCTCTTGATCTCGACGTCGATGATCGGCGCCAACTTCACCGATTCCACGCCGTGGGTCATCTTCTTTTTGGCCGTGGCCTTCTTCGGCAACGGACTGGCGTCGATCACGTGGTCTTTGGTGTCGACGCTGGCGCCCGTGCGCCTCTTGGGCCTGACCGGCGGGGTGTTCAACTTCGTGGGCAATCTGTCGTCGATCTGCACGCCGATCGTGATCGGCTTCCTCGTGTCGAAAGACAGCTTCGCGCCGGCCATCGTGTACGTATCGTCCCTGGCCTTGCTGGGCGCACTGTCGTACATCCTGCTCGTGGGGAAAGTCGAGCGGATCGAGGCGTGACCACGGTCTGCGGGCTTACCCCCTGATTACGGTCCGGATAGAAAGGGCGTCCCGACGGACGCCCTATTTTTGCAGCATGCGCGCCCAGGGCGTCCGCCTAGTGAGGCAAGGCCTGGGCCGGCCGGAACCGTTTGAAGTCCCAATGCCTTCCAGGTGCGGCGTCGAGCAATTGGCGCGTGTATTCATCCTGCGGCCGAGTCAGCACGTCGGCCGCCTGCCCCGCCTCGACGATCTGCCCGGACTTCATCACGACGATGGAATTGCAGATCTGCGCAGCCACGCGCAGATCGTGGGTGATGAACAGCACCGCTGTGTCGGTGCGGGTGCGGATGTCTTCGATCAGTTCCAGCACCTGCGCCTGCACCGACACGTCAAGCGCCGACACCGCCTCGTCGGCAATCAGGATATCGGGCCGCAAGGCCAAGGCACGCGCGATGCAGATGCGCTGGCGCTGGCCACCCGAGAACTGATGCGGGTAGCGGTCCATGGTATCCGCGCCCAATCCGACGATATCCAGCAGTTCGACGGCGCGCGCACGGGCGTCCTCTTCCGGCACGCCGAAATTGCGCATGCCCTCGACGATGGAGTCACCCACGCGGATGCGCGCGTTTAATGAACGGTACGGATCCTGGAACACCACCTGGATCCGCTTGCGCACCGGATGGAATTCGCGCTTGGTCGCCGTGGCGATCTCGGTGCCGTCCAGGCGCACGCTGCCGGCGCTGGGGTCGATCAGGCGCGCAATGCAGCGAGCCAGGGTGGACTTGCCCGACCCGGACTCGCCCACGATGCCCACGATCTCCTTCTTGCGCAGCGTGAAGCTGACATCGCGCACCGCGTGCACCGTGCGTTTGGCCTTGAAGAAGCCGCGTTCGGCATAGGTCTTCTCCAGGCCGTCCACAACCAGCACTGGCTCCCCCTCGGGAGCTTGCCGCGCCTGCGGTGCCAGGCCGGGAACGGAGGACACGAGCATACGGGTGTAAGCCTCTTTTGGGCGCGCCAGGATATCTTCACGCGACCCTACCTCCACCAGCCGCCCTCGGTTCATCACCGCGATGCGGTCGGCGATCTCGGCCACGACGCCGAAATCGTGCGTGATGAACAGCACCGCCGTGTTGTGCGACCGCTGCAGTTCCAGGATCAGGGCCAGGATCTGCTTTTGGGTCGTAACGTCCAGGGCGGTGGTGGGCTCGTCGGCGATGAGCAGCTTGGGATTCAGGATCAGCGCCATGCAGATGACGATGCGCTGGCGCTGCCCGCCCGACAGCTGGTGCGGATAGGAATGATAGATGCGCTCCACATCCGGCAGGCGCACCGATTCCAGCATATCCAGGATCTTGCGCTTTCGGGCGGCGGCATCCAGGGCGCTATGGGTGCGCAACACCTCGTCGATCTGCCAGCCCACGGTACGCACCGGATTCAGCGCCGTCATGGGCTCCTGGAAAACCATGGACATGCGGGTGGCGCGCAGTTCACGCAGGCGCTCCGGCGAACACGCGAGCACGTCTTCGCCATCCAGCAGGATGCGGCCGGCGGTAGGCCGGAGCGCATCAGGCGCCAACAGCCCCATCACCGAAAATGACGTAACGGACTTGCCCGAGCCGGACTCGCCCACCACGCACAGGGTTTCGCCCGCGTGGATGTCGAAGCTGATGCCCTCCACCACCGAACGCTCCTCTTCCCCGGGCGCGCCCACCAGCTGCACCGTCAGGTTTTGCACTTGCAATACGGGCATTGTGGAATCGGCCATCTCAAATCCTCCGCGCCATCTTCGGATCCAGCGCGTCGCGCATGGCGTCGCCCAGCATGTTCACGCTGAGCACGGTCAGGGCCAGGAACAGCCCCGGCAGCAGAATCAGCCCCGGTTTGATCTGGAAGTACATCCGCCCCTCGGCGATGACATTGCCCCACGACGGGAACTCGGGCGGCATGCCTACGCCCAGAAAGCTCATGACCGCCTCGGACAGCATGGCGGATGCGAAAATGAACGTGCCCTGCACAATCAGCGGCGCCAGCGTATTGGGCACCAGATGGCGCATCATCAAGGTATGCGTGGGGGTCCCCAGCGAGATGGCGGCCTCCACATAGGGCTCGTCGCGCAGGCTCAGGATCAGGCCCCGCACCAGGCGCACCACCCGGGGAAACTCCGGCACGGCGATGGCGATCAGCACCGTCAGCAGGCTTGCACCGGTCACGGCGACGAGAGCGATGGCCAGCAGGATGCTGGGCACGGACATGATGCCGTCCATGATCCGCATGATGACCATGTCCGCGGCCCGAAAATAGCCGGCGATCACGCCCAGCACCAGCCCGGGAACCAACGCAGCCACCGCGGTGCCAGCCCCGATCATCAGCGACACGCGTGCGCCGTGGACAACGCGCGATAGCACGTCACGGCCATAGGCATCAGTTCCGAACCAGTGCTCGGCCGAAAACCCCTTCAGCCGCTGCATGGGATTGATGGCCATGGGGTCGGCCAGGCCCAGCAGATTGGCCGCGATGGCCGCCAGGACGATAACGGCAAGCATCGCGAAGGCAGCCATGACCGGCCAGGAGGACAGCGTACGAAACAGCGCCGAGCGCGGACGTCTGCGCAGGAGGGGCGCAGCCGCGACCGCCCCCGTGATGGAGTGTATAGAGGAGGACATGCGGATTCCTTCAATAGCGGATGCGCGGGTCGAACACCGAGTACAGGACGTCGATGGTCAGGTTCACGCCGATATAGACCAGCGAGAACAGCAGGATCAGGCCCTGGATCAGCGGATAGTCGCGGGCCAGCACGGACTCGACCACCAGCCGGCCCAAGCCTGGAAGGTTGAACACCGATTCCGTGACGACGACGCCGCTGATCAGCAGGGCAATGCTGACGCCGATCACGGTGATGATGGGCACGGCCGCGTTGCGCAGCGCATGCGCCATCATCACGGCGCGCTCGGTGATGCCCTTGGCGCGGGCGGTGCGGATGAAGTCTTCGCCCATCACTTCCAGCACGCTGCTGCGGGCGATGCGCGCGATCAGTGCAACGAAACCCGTGCTGAGCGCGATCGTAGGCAACAGCAGGTGCATGCCAAAGGCCAGCAATCCCGCCGACGGCGACTTGTACCCCTGCACCGGCAGCCAGCCCAGCGTCATCGCGAACAGCAAGATCAACGCGTAGCCCGTGACGAAAATCGGCACCGAGAATCCCAGCACTGAAAATGCCATCACGGCCCGGTCCGCGCGGGTGCCCCGGCGCCACGCCGAGAACACGCCGAGCGGGACGGCGATCAACGTCGACAGCAAGATCGTGGACAGCGCCAGGGCCAACGACGGCCCGACGCGGTTGCTGATCATGGCCGTGACCGGCGTGCCGGAATGCAGCGACACCCCCAGATCGCCCCGCAGCACCTGCCCACCCCACAACAGGAATTGCGTGACCAGGGACCGGTCCAGCCCCATGTGCTCGCGGATCTGCGCAAGCTGCGTCTCGGTGGCGGCGTCACCCGCCAGGATCAGCGCGGGATCCCCCGGCGTCAGGCGCAGCAGGCAGAACACCAGCACCGCCACCGTCAACACCACGGGAACCGTCGCCAGGACGCGTCTGAGTAGGTAGCTGAACATGCTGGCTTACCGGCTGGCTTTCTTGATGTTCCAGAACACCGGCGCGGGCGAATCCAGCACGCCTGACAGCTTATTGCTGTAGGCCGCCGCCGTTTCGATCTGGCCCAGCGTGACGGCCACGCCTTCATCCAGCATCACGTCCTGCAGCTGTTCGGCCAACTGCTTGCGCTCGGCTTCGGAACCCGCCACCAGGAACTTGTCGCGCAGCGCTTCCACTTGGGGCACCGTCGGCCAGCCGAACCAGGCCTTCTCACCGTTGGCCGACACGCCATAGTTGCGCAGCGGATCCATGATCTCGCTGTTGTGCCAGGTGGTCACGAAAATGCTCCAGCCGCCCTTGGCCGGCACATCGCGGTTGGCGCGGCGCGACAGCATGGTCATGAAGTCCATGGCCTGCAGTTGCACATTGAAGCCCGCCTGACGCAGCTGCTGCGCCATCACCACGGGGATGGCCGAGGCCATCGCGATGTCGGTGGCATGCAGGATCACCACCGGCGCCCCGTCGTACTTCGCCTCCTTCAGCAACGCCTTGGCCTTTTCGATATTGGACGGCACGATCATGTCCGCGCGCGTGTTGCTGGAATACGGCAGGTTGCAGCCGAACACCGCCCCGCAGGTCTTGTAGAACTCGGGATCGCCCACCTGCGCCTTCAAGATGTCGTCCTGGCCCACCGCGTACATGGCGGCCTGGCGGACCAGCTTGTTGTCGAACGGCGCATTCAACTGGTTGAAGCGGTACATGGGCTGATATCCCATCTTGTCCAGCACGCGCAGCGTGATGTCGGGCGCCCCCTTGACCATGGGCACCAGGTCGAACGGCACCGTCTCGATATAGTCGACTTCTCCGCCCAGCAGCGCGTTCACGGTCGTCATCGGATCGGCCATGGCCACCCATTCCACGCGATCCACGTTGACGACCTTGCCGCCCGACGTCCAGCTGGGCGCTTCCTTGCGGGGCACATAGTCCGTGTTCTTTTCGTATACCGTCTTCACGCCCGGCTGGAATTCCTTCTGCACGAACTTGAAGGGGCCCGAACCGGTGTAGTCGGTGATGGCTTGCGCCACCGGCGTTTGGGCCACCCGCTTGGGCATCATGAAGCTGGGCAGGCCGCTGGGCTTGCCCAATGCCGACAGCAAATCGGCCGGCGCGTTCAGCACGATACTGAACGTCTTGTCATCGATGACGTTCATCGACACCACAAGCGGCATCAGTTGGCGGCCCGTCTTGTCGGACTGCGCCCACCGCTGGATGGACGCCACGCAATCCTCGGCCTTCACCGGCGCGCCGTCGTGCCACTTCAGACCGTCGCGCAGCGTGAAGGTATAGGTCTTGCCGTCGGCCGAGATGTCCCATTTGTCGGCCATCTGAGGCTGGATCTTGTTGTCGGCGTCGGTAGCCAGCAAGGTGTCGTAGATCATGTAGGCGTGATTGCGCGTCTGGTGAGAAGCGGTCAACACCGGATCCAGCACGGTCAACTTGCTGGCCATCACCACGGTCAGCGTTTCGGCCTGCACGGGCGCCCAGGCCATCGCAGCGGCGCAAGCCAGCACGGCGCCAACGCGGCTCAGCCCGAAGCGGGCTTCGAGTCTTTCTTCATTGAGATAAGCCATTTCATTCCCTTGAGTTTTTATGGAAGAACGGGGCCTGTCGCCGGCCCCTGAGGTTGAACCGTGTCAGACGATGTCGAATGAAAGCGGCGACATCTGTTCGGCCGTGCGGCCCGCCACCAGGTCGCGCGACGGCACCAGCGCTTCGGCGCGGCGCTGGGCCTCGTCCACCTGCTCGGCCGCCTTGCGGTAATCCAGCGATTGCACCTGGCCCGCCTGCACTACGCGCTGGCCGTCGATGTACACGGTATGTACGGCGCGGTCAGCCGCGGCGTAGACCAGGCTGCGCACGGGGTCACGCGACGGGCGCATCAAGTGATGGGTCATGTCCACCAGCACCAGGTCGGCGCGTGCGCCCACCGCAATACGGCCAAGGTCGTCTCGCCCCAACGCCGTGGCGCCCCCGACGGTGGCGGCATGGAAGACTTCGCCCGTGCTGACCGCGCGCGGCGTCTGCGCCATAAGGCGCGCCAGATAACCGACGTGGCGCATTTCCTCGATCATGTTGTGCGGATAGGTGTCGGTGCCGATCCCCAGGTTGATGCCCGCCCGGCGATATCGCCCGAAATCGCGCAACGCCATGCCCCGGCGCATGAACACCGTGGGGCAGTGCGCCACACTGGCGCCCGTCTCGGCCAGAATGGTCAGGTCGGTCGCGGTGCTCCAGTGCGTGTTCGGGTGATCGTCCACGAAGATGCCGTGGCCGACGATGCTGCCGGGGTCCAACACACCCAGGCTGTGCAGCCACTGGATCGGCGTCAGGCCGTGGCGGCGCGTGATTTCGTGGAACTCGGGCAGGGATTGGGCGGCATGCGTCTGCCAGCCGATGCCCCGGCGCTTGGCTTCCTGGTGGCTGGCCTTCAGCAGTTCCGGCGTGCAGGTATCGATCTGCGCCGGCACCAGCATCCCCGTCAAACGGCCGCACGCATGCGCCTCGGCGCGGTCGATGAGCGCCAGCGCGCGCTCCATGCCGGCTTCCCCGGCCTTCTCGTTCCAGTCGTATTCCACGACGTGCCCGTTGCGCGTGTACCAGCGCGCCGAGCGGAACATGGGCGCGATGTAGGCGCGCAGCCCGCTTTGCACCATGATGTCGATCCAGTGCTCGTGCGCTACCGACATGTCGACCACGGTCGTCACGCCAGACATCAGCAGTTCGGCGGCGGCCAGCGTCAGTTGCGCGGGTGCGGCCTCGTCGTCGCCTTCCATCGTGGGCATGTACTCGTACAGGTTCGAGTTGTACAAACCCGCCGATCCCGTCTCGTCCGTGTAGCCCTTATTGATGGGCTCATGCACAAGATGGCTGTGGATATCCACCAGGCCGGGCATTACCATCATGCCCTTGCCGCTGACGATGTCCGCGTCCGGCGCCGCGGCTTGCGCGCCGGGTCCGACATGCGTGATTCGCCCGTCCGCGAACGCCACGTCGGCGTTCTTCACGTAGACGTGCCGGTGACGCGCCTCGTCCCAGGCCACCACGACATCGGCATTCTTGATCAGGGTAGTTTTCAACGCAATTTCCTCCGAAATGAATCACTGGTATCCGTGCGGCGCGTGTCAACGCCAAGCCGGCTGCGCACCCTTGCGGGCGCTGGGTGGCGCCACGTTCGGCAAGCCACGCGGCAAAAACTGTCCTTGCCCCGGCGTGCCCGCAAAGCGCGCGCCTTCCCACACGATCTGTCCGCGCAGCAGGGTCATCGCGGGCCAGGCCCGCAGCGTCATGCCGGCGTATGGCGTGTAGTCCACCGCGTGATGCAGGTGTTCGTTGGCCAGGGTGAATTCGCGCTCTTCCCAGATCACCAGGTCGGCGTCGCTGCCGATGGCCAACGTTCCCTTTTTCGGGTACAGGCCGTAAGCGCGCGCCGGCTGAGTCGCCGTCAGTTCGACGAAGCGGTTCAGGCTGATGCGCCCGCCCAGCACGCCTTCGGAGTACAGCAGGGGCATGCGCGTCTCGATGCCCGGGATGCCGTTCGGGATATGCCTGAACGCCACTTCCTTGCCGCCGGGCGTCTTGCCGTCTTCTCCCGTTAGGTTGAAGGGCGAGTGGTCTGACGAGAACACGGTGAACAAGCCGTCCGCCAGACCCTGCCAGATGTCTTCCTGGCTGGACTTGTCGCGCGGTGGCGGGCTGCACACGCATCGCGCGCCAAAGTAGCTGTCGTCCGTGCCCAGGTCAGCCGCCGTCAGCAGGATGTATTGCGGACAGGTCTCCGCATAAACGTTCAGCCCCTTGGCGCGCGCCTCGCGGATCTGCGCGACGGCCTCGCCGCCAGAGATATGCACCAGCAGGATCGGCACGTCGATGAGTTCGGACAGCGCGATCGCACGGTGCGCTCCCTCGCGCTCCACCAGGCTCGGGCGGGAATGCGCATGAAAGCGAGGCGCGGTACGGCCCGCGGCCTCCAGGCGGCGAGTAAGCCAGGCGATGCAATCCGAATTCTCGGCATGAATCATCGTCATGCCGCCATGCGTGCGCGCCACGTCCAGCACGTCCAGGATCTGGCCGTCGGACAGCTTCAGCGCGTCGTAGGTCATGTACAGCTTGAACGAGGTGTAGCCCGCCGCGATCAGCCGCGGCAGCTCTTCGTTCAGCACGGCAGGCGTCGGATCGGTCAGGATCAGATGGAAGGCATAGTCCACGCAGGCCCTGCCCTCGGCTCGCTGGTGATAGTCGTCGATGGCGGCTTGCAACGTGCCGCCCTTGCGTTGCGCCGCGAAAGGAATCACGGTGGTGGTGCCGCCGCAGGCCGCTGAGCGCGTGCCCGTGTGGAAGTCGTCGGCCAGCTTCACGGGCGGCGCCATCGGCTGATCCAGGTGGCAGTGCGCATCGATGCCGCCCGGCGTCACCACGCGTCCGGCCACGTCGATTTCGCGCTCGCCCCGGGCCAGGCCCAGGCCGATCTGCACGATCCGGCCGTCCGAAATCCCCAGATCCGCCCGACAAGTATCACCGGCGGTCGCCAGCACCGCGTCGCGCAGCACCAGATCAAAACCCTGCTTCGTCATATGCGTCAGCCCGTCTGATCCGCCCGATTTTCCGGGGCGCTTGGCGTTCCGGGAGGGCAAGTTGTGAGCGGATTCTAGGCTGAATACAAAAATGATTACGTCAGTGATTACCCTGAAATATACATTTAAGATTTAAATTGTTAACATTATTTTTGACGATTCGGGGCGACGTCTGGCAATCACGGCAGCCAATCGGGTATCTTCACGTTCAACGATCAGGTTGTCGTCAACGTGACGTCTACAGGCGGCAAAGAACCGCTCACTTCCCATGGCGGTGATCCCGCCCTGGCACTACACGCGCAAACCAACAACGAGCCCATGGCATCAGACAAACGCGAAAACACGGTCACCGGCATCTACGAGCGCATCTATCGCGCCATTCTGGACAACCGCCTCAAGCCCGGAACCAAACTGGTCGAAGAGCGACTGGCCGAGATCTTCGAGGTCAGTCGGCCCCGCATCCGCGAGGTGCTGGCGCGTCTGGCCCATGAACAGATCGTGGAACTGTTCCCCCAGCGTGGCGCCTACGTGGCCAAGCCTTCCATTGAAAAGGCGCGTGACGTCTTCGAGGCCCGCAGGCTGATCGAGCCTGCCGTGGTGCGTCGCCTGACGCAGAACCTGACGCCGGAAAAGCTCGCGCGCCTGCGTGAGCACGTCATCCTGGAACACGACGCCCGCAAGCGGGACGACAAGCGCGCCATCATCCGGCTAGCCGGAGAGTTCCACATCCTGCTGAGCGAACTGGCGGGCAACGGCGAACTGGCGCGCACGATGCGCGAATTGTCCACCCTGACCTGCCTGGTCATCTTTCTGTACAACCTCCCTACCGCCACCAGTTGCCGCGACGACGAGCACGAGCTCATCACCGAGGCCATTGCCGCCCAGGATGCCCAGCGCGCGGCAGAACTGACGCTGCACCACCTGGACCACATCGAGCAGAGTGTGAAGCTGGAATCCGTGGAAGAGTCGGTCGACCTGGAAGACGTGTTCAAGCTGTAAGCCGCTTCAAATGAAAAGCCCCGGCAGCGGATCCGCTGCCGGGGCCTTTCATTTCGCGGCCCCGGGGGCCACTTCCTCAGCAGCCCTGCACCGCCAGCCTGCGACGCTGATTCGCGGCGCGCTGCACCAGCACCAGGGCCAGGCCAGACACGGCGATGACGGCGCCGGCGATCGGCACGGCGGCATAACCCATGCCCGCCGAAATCACCGCGCCACCCGCTGCCGCGCCGACCGCATTGCCCAGGTTGAAGGCACCCACGTTCACCGACGATGCCAATCCCGGCGCATCGGTCGCGGCGCGCATCACGCCCATCTGCAAGGGTGGCACCACGGCGAAGGTCGCGACACCGAAGATCAGCAGCGAAATCGCCGCGCCGACGGGAGTGGAACCGATCCACGGAAACGCCAGCAGGTCGATGATGACGATCACCAGGAACGTGATCAGCGTGCCGTCCAGCGAGCGGTCAGCCATACGTCCGCCCAAGCCGTTGCCCAGCGTGAAGCCCAGGCCGATCAGCACCAGCATGCCGGTAATGAAAGCGGGCGAGGCGCCGGTGATGTCCGCCAGGGTCGGCGCGATATAGGTGTACAGCGTGAACATGGCGCCCGCGCCCAGCACGGTGGTCAGCAGCGCCAGCAGCACGACGGGGCTCTTCAGCACGGCCAGCTCATGGCGCACGTTGGGACGGCGTCCGGCTTCGCCTGCCGGCAAGGCGAACCACAGGGACAGCATGGCGATCAGGCCCAGCACGGCGGTGGCCGCAAAAGACATGCGCCAGCCGATCACCTGCCCCAGCCAGGTCGCGGCGGGCACCCCGCCGACGTTGGCGATGGTCAGGCCCATGAACATGGTCGCCACCGCACTCGCCTGCTTATGGCGCGGCACCACACTGGCCGCCACCAGCGAGCCCAGGCCAAAGAACGCGCCATGGTTCAAGCTGGTGACCAGACGCGCCAGCAGCAACGTCGTGTAATTGGGGGATAGCGCAGACAGGATGTTGCCGATGGTGAAGATCGCCATCAGCAGGATCAGCGCCTTGCGCCGCGACCAGCGCGAAAACGCCAAGGTCATCAGCGGCGCGCCGACCATCACGCCGATCGCGTAGGCGCTGATCAGCATGCCCGCGCTGGGAATGGACACGTTCACGCCCTCGGCGATGACGGGCAGCAGGCCCATGGGGGAAAACTCGGTCACGCCGATGCCAAACGCACCGACGGCGAGCGCCAACAACGGCAGGCCGGCTTTCACCGGTTGGGTATCTTGCGGGTTCATGCAGGTTCCTTGGGTTCGATCGCGCCGGCAGGGTGCCCCTGGGGCGTGGCCGGCCAGAATTGGCCGGCATATCGGGGAGACAGGCGTGCAGTATGACGGCGGCATCCTTGCGGAAAAAGCCGTCTGACGGGTAAACACTTTTGACTTGGGGTCACGAATCCGGTCAGGCCAGCCCCAGCAATTGCTCCGTTTCCCGTGCCAGCGCCACCAATCGGGGCCCGATGTCCGCCGCGCGTTCCCGGTAGGGACCATCGCCTGACGGCACGCCGCAATTGAACACGTACAGCAGCGACTGATAGGGGCGGCATAGCGGCGCTGCAAAGCCGAAGGCGTCCGGGCGCCACTGCATGTTGTTGCCGCAATAGCCCTTGCGCTCCAGATCGAGGGCAGCAGTCTCCAGGCTGGGGAAATGCTGGGCGTAGTGGCCGGCGTCGGCTACGCGCAACTGGTTCAGCACGGCCGCCCGCTCGCTATCCGGCGCCCGGCACAACCAGGCCTTGCCGGCGGCGCTGGCCAAGAGCGGCAACGACCCGCCGATGTCCGGACGCGTCTGCAAGGCGTCGTTGGATCGGGCGGTTTCCACGAACACCATCTGCAACCGGTCGCGCACCACCAGCGACACCGCGCCACAGGCGTGGTCGGCCAATTGCTTCATCAACGGCCGCGCCAGTTGGCGGATCTGCATGCTGGCCAGCAAGGGGTAGCTCAGCGCCAGCACCGACGCACCCAGCCGATACCGGGCAGGCGGCCCCGACCGCTGCAGGAAACCCAACTCCACCAGCGTATGCGTCAAGCGCGCCACCGCGCTCTTGGACAAGCCGGTCTGCTGCGCGAAGTCCTTATTGGCCAGTTCGGGACGATCCGCCCGGAAACACGCCAGGATGTCGATGCCGTGCGCCAAGGTGGTGGCGAAGTCGCGGTCAGGCGCCATCCTGACGCTCCAGCATTTTTTCCACCCGCGCCACCAGGCTGACGAGGCGCGGCGCGATGCGCCGGCGCAGATCCCCCCCACGCAGCCGCCGCAGGGGCACGCCGCAGTTGAAGACGAATATTTGCCCGTCCACGCGCCGGCGCATGGGCACGGCCACGGCGTGCACATCGGTGTGCCAGTCGCCCTCGGCCAGGCAATAACCATGCAGAGCGTAGTCGCGGCGCGCCTGCTCCCAGCCGGCCACATTGCGCTGCCACGCCGCAGGGTCCTGCTGGCGCGATGCCTCCAGCAGCGACTCGGCCTGCCCGGCGTCGGCCTGCGCCAGCCAGGCGCGTCCCATGGCGGACTGCAGCAGGGGCAGCATGGCGCCGATATCGGGGCGGAACGCCACGGCGTCATGGCCGCGGCAGGTCTCCAGATACACCATGTGCATGCCATGGTGCATGCCCAGCGACGCCGAACCGCCTGCCGAATTCGCCAACCGGGTCATCAGGGGCCGCGCCAGTTGCCGCAGCTTGATGCTGGCCAGCAGCGGGTAGCTCAACGACAACAGCGCCGTGCCCAGCCGGTAGCGGCGCAGGCTGCTGTCGTAGCGCAGCAGGCCGCGTTGCACCAGCGTCGAAGTCAGCCGCGAGATCGTCGCCTTGGACAGGCCGGTGCGGTCGGACAGTTCGCGGTTGCTGAGCGCCGGTTCGCCATGCCGGAAGGTCTGCAACAGCGACAGGCCATGGGCCAGCGTGGTGGCGAATGCGGGGTCAGGGTGGCGGCCGCCCAGGGGCGTGGTCATGGTCGCAATCCGGAAGTCGGCGCCGCGTCGGATGCGCGAGGCCCTGATGCCGATGATAGAGCAAGGCCACGCGGTTCCGGCGCGCCGCAAGTTCAAGATAGCGAAACACTTGTCTCGCATTGGGCGGCGCTTTGCTAGCCTGAATCATCAGTCGCCCCGGACCAGACATCCCAATCCGGCAGGCGCCGCAACTAGAAAAATGGAGACGTTTCATGATCAGAGACCCCGACGGCTTTCCGGCCTTCCTGGAATCGCTGCGACGCTTTGTCCGCGAACAGCTCGTGCCCCGCGAAGCCGAAGTCGCCCGCCAGGACGAGGTGCCCGACGATCTGGTGCGCGCCATGGCAGCCCAGGGCATGTTCGGCTATTCGATCCCCGAGGCCTATGGCGGCGCGGGCATGAGCACCGAAGAACTGATCCGGGCCGCGCTCGAACTGTCGCAATGCTCCGTGGCGTTCCGCGCGCGGGTCGGCACCAATACCGGCATCGGTTCCGAGGCCCTGGTGGCCGACGGCACCGAGCAGCAGAAGGAACGCTACCTGCCCCGGATGGCGTCCGGCGAATTGACGGGATGCTTCGCGCTGACCGAACCGCAGGCGGGATCCGACGCCACGGCGCTACGCACGACCGCCGTGCGCGATGGCGACAGCTTCGTGTTGAACGGCGAAAAGTGCTTCATCACCAATGCACCGCTGGCCGGCCTGTTCACCGTCATGGCGCGCACCGATCCCGATGCGCCCGGCGCCAAGGGGATCTCGGCCTTCATCGTGGAACGCGGCACGCCCGGGCTATCTACCGGCCAGCCTTACGACAAGATGGGCCAGGCCGGGTCGCCCGTGTCGTCCGTCCATTTCGACAACTGCCGGGTGCCCGCCGCCAACATCATCGGCGGCCAGGCCGGCATGGGCTTCAAGACGGCCATGAAAGTCCTGAACAAGCAACGCATCCATCTGGCCGCGCTGTGCATTGGCCCGGCCATCCGCATGCTGGACGACACCATGCGCTTCGTGGCCGAGCGCCAGCAGTTCGGCAAGCCGCTGATGGACTTCCAGTTGATCCAGGCGATGCTGGCCGACTGCCAGACGGAAATCCAGGCGGCACTGGCGCTGGTGCTGCAAACCGCGCGCGAACGCGACGCCGGCCAGGACGTGACGGGAAACGCCTCGATCTGCAAGTACTTCGCCTCCGAAATGTGCGGGCGCGTGGCGGACCGCTGCGTGCAGATGCATGGCGGGTATGGCTACATCGCCGACCAGGGCATTGAACGCTTCTATCGCGACGTGCGCCTGTTCCGCCTGTACGAAGGCACGAGCCAGATCCATCAATTGACCATCGCCCGCCATACGCTGACCCAGGCAGGTTATACGCCCGGCCGCTAGGCTTGGGCGAACCCGGGACCGCAGCCAGTAGAAGCCTGCGGCCCACCGGGCCTGTACTTCGAAACAGGCCTTGAACCAAAGGAGAGACTGACATGCTGCACAAGCACCTGCCCAAATGGATCGCCGCCACGGCGGCCGCGCTGGCGTTCGCCGCGGTGGCGCCACAGGCCGCGGCCGCCTACCCTGACAAGCCTGTCCGGCTGATCATTCCGTTCGCTCCCGGCGGCTCCACCGACATCTTGGGGCGGTTGCTGGCCGAAGCGCTGCACCCCATCCTGGGCCAGCCCGTGATCGTCGAAAACAAGCCCGGGGCCGGCGGCAACATCGGCGGGGACTTCGTTGCGCGGTCCGCCCCCGATGGGTACACGCTGCTGCTGGCCGCGGCTGGCCCCACCGTCATCAATCCCAGCCTGTACGCCAACATGCCGTTCAATCCGGCCAAGGACTTGACCGCCATCACCTGCCTCGAAAAAGAGCACAACCTGATGGTGGTGACGAAGTCCCTGCCCGCCAAGACCCTGCAGGAGTTCCTGCAATATGCCCGCGCCAATCCCGGAAAACTGTCTTTCGGTTCGCCCGGCAACGGATCGCCCGCGCAACTGGCCGGGGAACTGCTCAAGCAACAGGCCGGCCTGCAAGCCGAGCATGTGCCCTACAAGGGCACCGGCCCCGCCGTCACCGATCTTGTGGCCGGCCATATCGACTTCATGATCGACAACATGCCGGCGCTGCTGCCGCAGGTGAAGGCGGGCACGATCCGCGCCTTGGCCGTGCCCAGCGACCAGCGCGCTTCCGCCGCCCCCGATATCCCCACGTTCGACGAAGCCGGCCAGACGGGATTCGTGGTGATGGCCTGGAAAGGCCTGATGTCGCCGGCGGGCACGCCCCCGGCCGTGGTCGACCGCCTGCACGCCGCCGTGGTCAAGGCCTTGCAGGATCCGCAGCTGCGCAGCCGCTTCCAGGAACTGGGCGCAGAGCCCTTGGGTAGCTCGCCCACCGAATTCGCCAAGCAGATCGCCGACGAAACCGTGTGGTGGGGCAAGCTGGTGCAGTCCACCGGGACCAAGATCCAATGAGCCCCGCCAACCCGACCCCCATGCCCGCGGATCAAGCCCCTGACACCGACGCCATCGCAGACCTGTGCGAACGCGTGCGCCGCTTCGTGGACGAGGTCGCCATCCCCGCAGAATCTCCTACCATTGCGCGGGACGTCGCCGCCTTGGACCGATGCGTGGCGCGCCTGCGCGACCGGGCGCGCCATGCGGGCCTGTATGCGCCGCAACTGCCCGTCGAATGGGGCGGGCTGGGCCTGGGCTGGAGTGCCCTGGCCCAGGTGCTGGAGGCGGCCGGACGCGGGTTCCTCGCGCCTGCCGCCCTGAACTGCGCCGCCCCCGATCAACCCAACATGCTGACGCTGCTGCGCTTGGGCACGCCCGCCCAGCAGGAGCGCTACCTGCGGCCCCTGGTCCGCGCCGAACAGCGCGCCTGCTTTGCCATGACCGAGCCCGCGCCGGGCGCCGGTTCCGACCCGTCCATGCTGCGCACCCGCGCCGAACGGCGCGGGCAGCGCTGGGTGCTGAACGGGCACAAGCAGTTCATCAGCGGTGGCGTGGGCGCCGACTTCGCGCTGGTGCTGGCGCAAACGGACGCGGGCGCCACCCTGTTCGTGGTGCCTGCCAACACCCCGGGCTATCAGGTCGTGCGCGATATCGGCATGGTCACGGGTTACCAGATCGGTGGCCACGCCGAGATCGAACTGGACGGCTGCGAAGTCGGCGACGACGCCGTGCTGGGCGAACCTGGCCGCGGCCTGGAATACGCGCAATTGCGGCTGGAGCCTGCCCGCCTGTCGCACTGCATGCGCTACATCGGCCGCGCCCGCCGGGCGCTGGACACCGCGCAGGCCTATGTGGCGCAGCGTGAATCCTTCGGCTCGCGCCTGGCCGACCTGCAGCAGATCCAGGCCATGGTGGCGGATTCGCACATCGACCTGCACGCCAGCCGGTTAATGACGCTGGATTGCGCCCGCCGCATGGACGCAGGGCTTTCAGTGAAGCAGCACAGCGCCATGACCAAGGTCTTCGTGTCCGAAGCCGTGAACCGCGTGGCCGACCGCGCAGTGCAGATGATGGGCGCGTTGGGGCTGTCGGACGACACCCCCGTGGCCATGATCTGGCAGGAAATGCGCCCGTTCCGCATCTACGACGGCGCCAACGAGCTGCACCGCGCCACGCTGGCGCGCCGCCTGCTGGCGCATGCCTGACCGCCTATTGGAGCCCCCATGAGCACTCCTGAATTCCAGGCCTATCGCCTGCATGCCGGCCCGGCCGGCGACGCCCCGCAAGGCCGCTTCGACACGTTGACGGTAGATCAGCTGTCCGCCGGCGATACCTTGATCAAGGTGGCCTACGCCGGCCTGAACTACAAGGATGCGCTGGCGCAAGCCGGGCGCGGCAACGTCGTCCGCGACTATCCGCGCATCGGCGGCATCGACCTCTCGGGCACCGTCGTGCATTCCGCGGACCCGGCGCTGCCACCCGGGCAGGAAGTCGTGGTGCACGGCTTTGGCATCGGCGTGGATTGCGACGGCGGCTATGCGGAATATGCACGCGTGCGCCACGACTGGGTACTGCCACTGCCACGCGCCATCAGCTTGCGCAACGCCGCCGTGCTGGGCGCTGCCGGCTACACCGCCGCCCTGTCGCTGCACTGGATGGAGCACTGCGGGCTGACACCCGAACAAGGCGAAGTGCTGGTGACGGGCGCCACAGGCGGCGTCGCCAGCATTGCCATCGACATCCTCAGCCAGCGCGGTTACACGGTGTGCGCCATGTCCGGCAAACCCGAGGCCGGCGATTACCTGCGGTCGCTCGGCGCCGCCGAGGTCATCGCGCCGCCCGACCTGTCGGGTCCGCAGAAGCCGCTGATGAGCGCCCGTTGGGCCGGCATCATCGATTCCGTGGGCGGCAAACTGCTGGCCCACGCCCTGGCCAGCCTGCGCACCGACGGGGTCGCCGCCGCCTTCGGCAATGCCGGTGGGGCCGACCTGCCCGCCTCGGTCATTCCGTTCATCCTGCGCGGCGTCAAGCTGCTGGGCATCAACGCCAACAGCCCGATGCCGCTGCGCCGCGCGCTGTGGCAAAAGCTGGCCGCCGACTACCGCCCCGCGCGCCTGGACCTTTCCTCGCGCGTGATCGAGCCCCGCGACCTGCCCCAGGCGCTGGCCGCCATGTTGGAACGCGGCAGCACCGGCCGCAGCGTCGTGCGCTTTTCCTGAACGCGTATCCCGCTTGCGTTCGCTGAACCTTCTTGCCCAGACCATGACCCAGAATCCCGATTCCTCGCTGACCCGCTTGTTCAACCCGCGCAGCATCGCCATCGTCGGCGCATCCGCCACGCCCGGCAAGATCGGCGCCATGCCCGTCAGCCTGCTGCGCCAGCATGGCTACGACGGCCGCATCCTGCCCATCAATCCGCGCGCGGAGTCCATTCAGGGCTTGCCCGCGGCGCCCGATCTGGCTGCGCTGGGCGGCGAGGCCGATCTGGTGATTCTGGCCGTACCTGCGGCGCTTGCCGCGCAAGCGCTGGAACAGGCACGGCCCGGCCAGGTCGGTGGTGCCGTGGTATTCACCTCGGGGTTTTCGGAAACGGGCGCGGCCGGCGTCGCGCTGCAGGCGCAGCTGTGCGAAATCGCCCGCGACCGCGGCATCCGGCTGCTGGGCCCCAATTGCCTGGGCTACATGAACGTCCGGCGCAACATCTACGCCACGTTCTCCCCCGCCCCCGCCAACGGCACGGTTGCCCCGGGCGGCATCGGGATGGTGTCGCAAAGCGGCGCGTTCGGCGCCTACGCCTACTGCATGGCGCGCGACCGTGGCTTGGGGCTGTCGCACTGGATCAGCACCGGCAACGAGGCCGACGTCGACGTCGCCGACTGCATTGAATGGCTGGCCCGCGATACCGACACGCGGGTCATCATGACGTACATGGAAGGCTGCCGCGACGGCGACAAGCTGCGCCGCGCCCTGTCCGCGGCGCGCGAAGCCGGCAAACCGGTCGTCGTCACCAAGATCGGCCGCACCCAGGCCGGTGCGCAGGCCGCCGCCTCGCACACCGCCGCGCTGGCGGGCGACGACGCGGTCTACGACGCCTTGTTCCGTCAATACGGCGCGGTGCGCGCCCGCACCATCGAAGAATTCTTCAACCTGGGCTATGCGCTGGACACCTGGAAGCAACTGCCCCAAGGTAAACGCCTGGGCATCTTCACAATATCCGGCGGCGTCGGCGCGCTGATGGCAGACGACGCCCAGGACGCGGGGCTGTCCCTGCCCGAACCCGCGGCGGATGCCCAGGCCCGATTGCTGGAACGGGTCCCCTTCGCCAGCGGCCGCAACCCGGTCGACGTCACCGGCCAGGTCGTCTCCGAACCGGGGCTGCTGCTGGCCACCGCCGAAGACATGCTGGCCGACGGCCGCTTTGACGCGCTGGCGGTCTTCCTGGCCGCGGCCGGCTCATCCGAATCCCTGTGGCCCACCTTCGAAACCTTTGCCCGGGAAATGCACGCGCGCCGGCCCGATGTGCCGCTGGCCATCAGCGCGCTGTTCCCACCCGAACGCCGCCGCGAACTGGAACGCCTGGGCACGCTGGTGTTCACGGACCCCAGCGCCGCGATCCGGACGATCGGCGCGGTGGCGGGTCTGGCTGCGCAACCGGATGCCAATCCGGATCAGGCCATCCCCGCTGCTCAAACAGCAGCGCCGCTGCTGGCGTCCTACAACGAAGTGCAGGCCATGGACGTGCTGCGCCTGGCGGGTCTGCCCGTGCCAGACTGCACGCTGGCTGCCGACGCCGACGCTGCCGCGCGCGCCGCCACCCGACTGGGCGGCCCCGTCGTGATGAAAGTCGTGTCGCCCGACATCCTGCATAAAAGCGACGTGGGCGGCGTAAAGCTGGGCCTGTCCGGCGACGACGCGGTGCGCGGCGCGCATGCCGCCATCCTGGACAGCGTCCGTACCCACCGCCCCGACGCGCGCATCGACGGCGTGCTGGTCGCGCCGATGGCAAAAAAGGGCGTGGAATGCATCGCGGGCGTGCATTGCGACCCCGTGTTCGGGCCGGTCGTCATGTTCGGGCTGGGCGGCGTGTTCGTGGAAGTGCTGAAAGACGTCAGCTTCCGCCTGGCGCCGTTTGGCCGCCAGCAGGCGCTGTCGATGATCCGCGAAATCAAAGGCTATGCATTGCTGCAAGGCGCACGCGGCACGCCGCCGTGCGATATCGAGGCGCTGGCCGATGCGCTGGCCGCGCTGTCGCGCTTCGCCTACGCGCGGCGCAACGACTTCAGCTCGGTCGAGATCAACCCGCTGCTGGCCTTGCCGCAAGGCAGCGGCGCGCTGGCCCTGGACGCGGTGCTTATTCCCACCGCTTAGCGTGTTTGCGCGTGTTGGACGCGATCCACCGGCCCAAGCGTTCAATCAGCGTGCGCTCGGTGCCGGCGGCGGCTTGCTCCAGGAGGGATGACTGCACCTGATCCAATGCGGCCGGCAGTTCGGCCATCAGCGCCCGCGCCACTGCTCTGACGTAGCGCGGATTAAAGCCCAGGTCGTGGGCCATCGCGTCAAGCTGTGCCGGCCCAATATTGCCCGGCTTCATTTCACCGCCGATGGCGAACGCGAAATGCTTGGCCAGCCCCGGATACATCGCCGTGCACATCAGATCGTAGAACGGTGCCAGGCGATAGCGTCCATCGGCGGTCTGCAGCACAGACAGATTCTTGGCATGACTATCGTTGTTGCCCACGCACAGATTGAAAATCACCCACTGCAGGAACCGCTTCAAGTCGGTTGCGCCAACGCTCATGGCCTTCAACAGCTTGCGGCAGTCCGCCAGCGTCGGTCCACCGTCCGCCTCGTACTTCACATCGGACGGTTTTCCCGCCAATTGGCACAGATCCAATTGGTGCAAGCGCAACAGCCCGCCTTGCCCATCGGGCAGACGGTCATAGCGCTTAATCAGGCAGGCGCGCGTGTCGGGCTGATAGCGGGCTTCTGCCACACCCAGCCCTAGCTTGTCTGCCAACTGCATCACCAGGGCTTCGTTCAGGGCCGACGCCCACACGCCGTCCAGGCCCTGGATGTCCGGCTTCAGGATATGCGAGGACGGGGCCGTTCCCTCAGGCAGCGCCGGCGAACCATCCTGCGCCACCATCAACAGCAACTTGTCCTGTGCGCCTGCCAGCGATATGCGCGCGCCCTCGGCGATCTCGGCCACCAACGCCGGCACCGCCCCATTGCGCAAACGCGCCGCCACCTCCTGCCATGTCGAAGGCCGGTAATGTGGAGGAGCCGGTTGTTCGCCTTGCGGCAGTATTGTCAGTCCGCTGGCGGTATCGCCCCCTACGCTGCGCAACAAGCCGAATACCGTCGTCGCGTGGCGGCTGATCTGCAAAAACTTGCGGACATGTCCTTCGGGCAGCAGGTTTTCGAAGAAGGCATGTACGGCATCACCCGCGTGATCGTGCCCATTCAGCGCAATGGCTGGCGAGATGGCTCGCGCGCCGGGCGAGTTTAACCACGCATCGTCGTAGACAAACCGCAGCGGGCGTTCGTCGAACAAGCGGCCGACCTTGCGGTCGGCCTGATACAGGTCCAGGGCGTCGGCGACAGTCATGGCAGACTCGCGGGCTTGGGCGCCACCTGCACTTCAAGACCCAGCAGATCCAGCATGTCCAACACCTTCTGCAATTGCAGGGTGGGTTTGCCCCGTTCCAGATCCACCACAAAACGGTTGCCCGTGCCTGACAGGCCGGCCAGGTCGGTCTGCAGCAAACCTTGCGAACGCCTCACGGCCTTCACCAGTTCGCCTAACTCGACCGAAGAGTGGACCGCGACGGGCATCGCCGGGATGCCATCAGATGCATCTTGCGGGGACATGGGATTCTCCTGAATTACCGTTCGGTAAGTTTATGGTGCTTTCAGCGGAAAAACCAACTCTCATTACCGATCGGGAAGTTATTACGCTTCATCGACCAATTTCGATGAAATATTCCCGAACGGGAAGATTTCATCAAATCGCTGCC
Organism: Achromobacter marplatensis; assembly: GCF_002209535.1. Taxonomy (GTDB): domain Bacteria; phylum Pseudomonadota; class Gammaproteobacteria; order Burkholderiales; family Burkholderiaceae_B; genus Achromobacter; species Achromobacter marplatensis. The sequence goes on from NZ_NJIG01000016.1 coordinate 118,211, forward strand.
TCAAGGCGCGATAAATTACCGATCGGGAATGTTTTATCTCCCCCGCCAACAAAAAGGGCGCCCTCACAGGCGCCCTCTTCTCTTCACTCCGCTTGCCGCTTACTTCAGCAGCAGCGCGTTCAAGCGCTTCACGAAGGCAGCCGGGTCCGCGATCTGGGCGCCTTCGGCCAGCAAGGCTTGATCCAGCAGCAAACGCGCCCATTGGTCGAACTCGCCATCTTCCGCTGCGCGGATACGCGCCAGCAGCGGGTGTTCCGGATTGATTTCCAGCACCGGCTTCACATTGGGCGCTTCCTGGCCGGCGGCCTTCAACATGCGCAGCAGGTGCGGGCTGAGTTCATTCTGGCCCACCACCACGCACGCCGGCGAATCCACCAGACGCAAGGTCACGCGCACTTCCTTGACCTGCTCTTCCAGCGTCTTCTGCAGGCGCTCGACCAGCGGCTTGAAGTCTTCGGCCACTTCGGCCTGGTGCTTCTTCTCTTCTTCGTCAGCCAGTTCAGCCAGGTCCAGGCCTCCCTTGGCCACCGACACCAGCGATTTGCCGTCGAATTCGCGCAGGTAGGACAGCATCCATTCGTCCACGCGGTCCGACAGCAGCAGCACTTCGATGCCCTTCTTGCGGAAGATCTCCAGATGCGGGCTGTTGCTGGCTGCGGCAAACGTATCCGCCGTCACGTAGTAGATCTTGTCCTGGCCTTCCTTCATGCGCGACACGTAGTCGGCGAACGACACCGTCTGCGCCTGGTCGCCCGAATGCGTGGACGCAAAGCGCATCAGCTTGGCGATGCGTTCCAGATTGGCCGAGTCTTCGCCCGCGCCTTCCTTCAACACCTGACCGAATTCCGACCAGAACGTGGCATAGTCTTCCGGCTTGTTCTCGGCCAGGTCTTCCAGCAGCGACAGGATGCGCTTGGCCGACCCTTCGCGGATGGCGCGCACGTCGCGGCTTTCCTGCAGGATTTCACGCGACACGTTCAGCGGCAGGTCCGCGGAGTCGATCACGCCGCGCACGAAACGCAGGTACGACGGCAGCAGCTGGTCGGCGTCGTCCATGATGAACACGCGCTTGACGTACAGCTTCACGCCATGGCGGCCGTCGCGGTCCCACATGTCCATCGGGGCATGCTTGGGCACATACAGCAGCTGCGTGTATTCGCTGCGGCCTTCCACGCGGTTGTGCGTCCAGGCCAACGGGTCGTCGTAGTCGTGCGACACCGTCTTGTAGAACTCGCGGTACTGCTCCTCGGTTACGTCCGACTTGCTGCGGGCCCACAGCGCATTGGCCTGGTTCACCGTTTCCAGCTCGTCGGTCTTGACCTGTTCGCCTTTCTCTTGATCCCACTCTTCCTTGGCCATGCGGATGGGCAGGGAAATGTGGTCCGAGTAGCGGCGCAGGATCTCGCGCAGCTTCCAGCCGTTCAAGAGATCGTCTTCGTCGGCGCGCAGATGCAGCGTCACATCCGTGCCGCGCGCGGCCTTCTCGGCGGCGGCAATCGTGAATTCGCCCTGGCCGTCCGATTCCCACTGGATCGCGTCCGTGGCACCGGCGCGGCGGCTGACCACCGTGACCTTGTCCGCCACGATGAACGACGAATAGAAGCCCACGCCGAACTGGCCGATCAGTTGCGCATCCTTCTGCTTGTCGCCCGTCAGTTGGGAAAAGAACTCCCGCGTACCGGAACGCGCGATCGTGCCCAGGTTCGCCACGGCCTCTTCCCGCGACAGGCCGATCCCGTTGTCCGAGATCGTGATCGTGCGGGCGGCCTTGTCGTAGCTGACGGTAATGGCCAGTTCACCATTGCCTTCCAGCAACTCGGGCTGGTCGATGGCTTCAAAGCGCAGCTTGTCGCAGGCGTCCGATGCGTTCGACACCAGCTCGCGCAGGAAGATTTCCTTGTTGCTGTACAGCGAATGGATCATCAGGTGCAGCAGTTGCTTCACCTCGGCCTGGAACCCCAGGGTTTCGGACGTGGAAGACGTGGCGGTTTGGCTCATAGTTTTACGGGAAGGTCGAAAAAATTAGGGACAAATAACAATACGGGTGCCGGGACGGCAATGCTGCGCGGCATCCCGGAAACCCTACTGTTGTGGGGGCTATCGGGCACTTTTCAAGACGGGTCAAAACCACGACAGGAACCCTCGATACCGGACCTTCGCCTCCAGCACCTCGTCGCTGGCCGGCGCCGCCAGCTTTCCGGCCCGGATCAGTTTGCGGATATCGTCCATCCGGATATTCAACGTCTGTTGCGAGCGCAGCAGGAAATCCGCCGTTTCGCGATCCATGATCCGGTAAATGGGGCTGAAGACCAGTTGGCTGCTGCCCGTCTGATCCAGGTAATAGCGCTGATCGCCGTTCTGCCAGACCGAACCGAACTGGTGATACACGTCGCCCAGCTTTTTCCATTCGCCGCCAGGTGCGTCCTTCAAGCGCTTGATCAGCGTCGAGCGTGAAATCAACCCGCCGCCGCCCCGGGAAGAACTCCAGGATTCCGCCCCCTTCAAAAACAGCACCTGCTTGCCGTCCGAAAACACAAAAGGCGACAGCGCCGTAAACCCGCCGGAGGCGAACGGATCATCGCCCGCCCGCTCCATACGCCGCTTTTGGACGTTATGGAAATAAATGCCGTCGCGGCCGGCAAACAGCGCCTGGTTCACGTGCTGCCCGTCCTCACTAAGCAGCCGGTACGGCGCATGTGCCGCATCAAAGGCGTGGGTGCCCACGTACACCATGCCGTCGCGCGGGTCATAGAGATAGGGCTCGCGATCCAGGTCCCCGACCATGAACGCACGCAGCCCGGGATCGTCCGACAGGGGCAGCAACGCTTCATGGAAATAGACCCGGCGTCCGTCGCCAAAGAAATCGTCGCTTAGCAGCTCCCTGCCGTCACGGGACGCGGGCAACCGCCGCAACGTATCCGGATTGGCTTGCGGCACTTCATTGCCACGGTAGAACACCTTTGCCCCATCGGTCGCCAGGTCACGGTCCAGCAGCGCCCGATAAGGCTGCGCGCTGGCGGGCAGGGCTTTGAAGGGATACAGGTAATTCTGCGGCTTGGCGCCACGCCCCAACCCGAAGAGGATCGTCTGCCAGACCTCTTGGACCGGGCTTAAGTCGGGGTTCACCACCGAGAACAGCGAGCAGTAATAGGTCGTCAACCCATCCCCGAAATAGCTGTTCCCCAGGTATTGCGCGGACGCCGGCGACATGCCCGGCAGGATCTTGTTGCCGCAATACACGTGACGGGCGTCTTTTGCCGCTTGGCGGCCGTCGTAGACCGGCGTGTCGAAGGGCTTGAAACTTGCCGGGTCCGCCTCGTCCATCCGGTAATAGCCGTTGCTGGGCACGGCGGCGTAGACGACGTCCTGATAACGCTTGTAGATACTGGCCCGATACGATTCGCCCTGATCGGCCGCGGCGAACGGATCATCGTCAAGCTCGAATATCAGCAGGGACATTGGCAAACCGGCGATGACCAAAGCCAAGACAATCCCGATCCATCTAGTGCGTTTCTGCATCAATATCCGGCCCTGCGGGCCCTCGGCGACATTCGGTTGGCGGCCCGAAATTCTAGCAAGCAGGCGTGCCCCCAACGCCGGGCCCATGCCGCCCTCGGGCGGGCCGGGGCCTTCCCCGCTAAAATCCCGCACTTTCCCCTCCTACCCCCACCTGGCCGGCCTCCCGCCATGCAACCCGCCTCCCTCTCCCAACCCGCCCCCCATAGCGCCACCGACGACGCGCCCAGCCATGACCTGGGTTACGGCCCCGACGATCGCCCCGCGCCTCCCGTCGCCTTCGTCGCCGCGCTTCAGCACCTGCTGGCCATCCTGGTCCCCATCGTCACCCCTGGTCTCTTGATCTGCCAGGCGCTGGGCGTCAGCAGCCGCGACACCACGCTGATCGTGTCGATGTCGCTGGTCATCTCCGGCATCGCCACCTACGTGCAGTGCAAGCGCTTCGGCCCGCTGGGCGCAGGCCTGCTCATCGTGCAGGGCACCAGCTTCAACTTCGTCGGACCGCTGATCGCGGGCGGCTCGGTCATGGTCAAGCAGGGCACCCCGGTCGAAGCCGTCATGGCCGCGATCTTCGGCGTCGTCATCGCTGGCTCCTTCGTCGAGATGGGCATCAGCCGCATCCTGCCCTTCGTCAAACGCCTGATCACCCCGCTCGTCACCGGCATCGTGGTGCTGCTGATCGGCCTGACGCTGATCAAAGTCGGTCTGATCAGCATGGGCGGCGGCTTCGGCGCCATGGCCAACGGCACCTTCGCCAGCGCAGAAAACCTGACGCTGTCGGGCCTGGTGCTGGGCACCATCATCCTGCTGAACCGCGTGCCGGTCGTCTGGATCCGCAGCACCGCGCTCGTCCTGGCGTTGGCCGTCGGCTACATCGCCGCCGCCTCCATGGGCCGCCTGGACTTCACCGGCGCCCGCGAAGCCGCGCTCTTCCAGATCCCCGTGCCGCTGCATTTCGGCCTGGGTTTCTCGTGGGCGCTGTTCGTGCCGATGCTGATCATCTACCTGGTCACGTCCCTGGAAGCCATCGGCGACGTCACCGCCACCAGCAAGGTGTCCAAGCAGCCCGTCGAAGGCCCGCTGTGGATGCAGCGCATCAAGGGCGGCGTGCTCGTCAACGGCGCGAACTCGCTCCTGGCCGGCGTGTTCAACACCTTCCCCAGCTCGGTCTTCGCGCAGAACAACGGCGTGATCCAGCTGACCGGCATCGCCAGCCGCCACGTCGGCGTCTGGATCGCCGGCATGCTGATCCTGCTGGGCCTGTTCCCGGGCGTGGCGGGCGTGCTGCAAGCCGTGCCGGAACCCGTCCTGGGCGGCGCCGCCATGGTCATGTTCGGCGCCGTGGCCGCCTCCGGCATCAACATCCTGGCCGGCATCCACCTGGACCGCCGCGCCCTGCTGATCATCGCCGTATCCCTGGCTCTGGGTCTGGGCGTGTCGCAAGTGCCGGAAATCCTGTCGCACCTGCCGCATGCGGTCAAAAGCGTGCTGGAGTCGGGCGTGGCCACCGGTGGCATTTGTGCCCTGGTGATGAACTGGTTCCTGCCCGAAAAGAAGTAAGTATTGGAAGGGGCCGATCCGGGTTGCCGCCTGCGGGCAGCGCCCGAATCGGCCCCGTCGGACGGCCTCGATTCCGGTCCGCCTGACAATTTACGAAAGTCCGCATATAATCGCTGTCTTCGTTCTCCCGCAGCCGTCATCTGGACGTGTTCGCGACCCCCTTGCCCGGGTGGTGAAATTGGTAGACGCAGGGGACTCAAAATCCCCCGCCGCAAGGCGTGCCGGTTCGATTCCGGCCCCGGGCACCATCAAGCTCTCAAGCATCCGCCGGTTTTTTTACACGACCGCGCAACGTACAACGCTCAACATTTACCGCAGCATACGTTCCGCCTCTCGCTGGCTAGCGATGTCGTGAACGGCAGGTTCGTTTGATGCGTCGAGAATGCACTACCGAAGACTCCAAAGCCTCTGCACAAGCAGAGGCTTTTTTCGTTGATGCGTTCAGCGCGGGGCAAAGCAGGTCGAACGTTCGACTACTCGTGCATGGCCGCCCAAAAAACCCAATTTGGGTATAATTACACCCATTATGGGTATATCGACCGAAGCCCCCCTGACGCGTAGCGGTCTGGCCGACGCGCTTTTTCCTGGCACCAAACAACGAGTGCTGGGGTTGCTGTTCGGCCAGCCGCATCGCAGCTTCTACGCCACAGAAATAATCGGCCTAGTCGCCAGCGGATCCGGATCCGTGCAACGCGAGTTGGCCAACTTGGCACAGACCGGCTTGGTAACGGTGAAGGCGGTTGGCAATCAGAAGCACTACCAAGCCAATCCCGACTCACCCATCTTCGCGGAACTATGCGCGATCGTGCAAAAGACGGTCGGCTTGGCCGAACCGCTACGCGACGCGCTTGCCCCCTTGGCTCCGAAAATCATGGCGGCATTCGTCTATGGCTCGATTGCCAAAAATACCGACACCGCCCGCAGCGACATAGATCTGATGCTGCTTAGTGACGACATCAGCTACGGCGATGTATTCGCAGCACTAGAAGACGTGGGGAATAAGCTCAGCCGTCCGGTCAACCCGACCATCCTCACACGCAAGGAATTCGCAAAGCGCTTGGAGGCCCACGAATCTTTCCTGACTCGCGTGTTGGCGCAACCCAAGATCTGGATCCTAGGAGGCGACGATGACCTCCCCACTTGAAAAACTGAGTGGCCCGGGAAAATCGCTGAAGGCCGAGCTCCCCGATATCAAGGAATTTGAAGGCCTGAAACGCTCTGGACATGCAAGACTGCGCGACGCCTGCAACGTGTCCCTTTCGATCGAGAGCCGCTTCGACTTGGCTTACAACGCCGCCCATGCTCTATGCCTGGCAGCGCTGCGCAGAAGCGGTTATCGCTGCACCAATCGCTATCTTGTGTTTCAGCTTTTACCGCACACACTCGGACTCGGGCCGGAGGTGTGGCGCGTTCTGTCGAAATGCCATGACATTCGCAATCTAGGCGAGTACGAGGGCGATCTAAATGTGGATGAGCGTATCGTCACTGACCTAGTGGCGGCATGCCACGCTGTTGCGGCGAAAGTTGATGCGCTGTTGCCTATAGACGCAGAGAATGCCAGCGACACTCCAATGAGGTGATGGACGCTTGAGATGCCTTACATGCCGTCGTCGTTAGGCGACGTCCAGTTTCAACGACACCGTGCTCACCTTCAGACGCCCGCCGTGCGCATTGTCGGGTAGGTCCTACCGGCATTCGCTCTTTGGCGTCATTATCTCCGTCGCTATGGAAAGTAAGCATGCGTTCCTTGAGGCCGCTGCGGGGATGACTGCCTATCTGCGGCGAACGGATGTTGGATTTAAATCTGACCGTCTGACTTTGTAGTCAGACACCATTGTTCAACCACATGATTGCGGGCAACACCATGTGGAACCCAGCCTATCGGCAACACGTCTTGCAGAATATGGGCAAGAACTGGGGACCGGCAACGGGCGGCTCCGTCAACGGTAAGTGATGTGCATGTTGCGTCCGCATCGGCCTCGCCCTCAGCGAGGCCTTTTCATTTATGGCCGCACATATCCGCGCTACGCTTGGGTAACCCCTTCGGTTGCATCCCGCGTCCGTTCTTGCCGGACTGGCCGCGGGGGCAGGCCCAGCGGCTTCGCCTTGTTCCTCCCCCGCCGACAGGCTGCATGGCTTCCAGAGGCATCAAGGGTGAAGGCTTCGCCCGGGATCCTCACCCGTTCCCTGCGCTGCGCTTCGGGCTGCGGCTTCCGGTCCCGCCCTTGACGCCTCTTCCGGCCAAACGGCGTCAGTAGCGGTGCTATCAAGCGGATGACGGGTCAAGGGGTTGGTGCGGCCCGCAGCCCACAGGGCGAGGACACGGCCCCTTAACGCGGCAGGAGCGCCCCACGCTATGCCCGGAGGCAGGAGGTCCGGGCCAAAGGCCCACACCCCCTGCTCCCGAGGCTCCCGCCGGCGAGGGTGGAGAGTCCAGAGAGGCAAAGCCTCTTTGGAAACTATGGCTAGTACGCAGCCGATATTGGCGTCCATAGCAGGCAAAACAAGACAATTTCAGCGCACCAACTCTGTGGCTGCGCGTACCTAAACCAGATTACCCATACTTCTTGTAAGATCGAGTTACCTACGGCAAGGAGACACCATGGCTGGCAAGGGTAAATGCAGGCAACAGCCCCACAAAACTATATCGGATACCGAACGCAGCCGCCGGCAATCGGCAGTTAACTATGCGCGGGCCTCCGTCGGTCTGGAAGGTTTCTCGCTCAGTGAAGCAGATGAGGCCCACGCTCAGCGTTTCGTCGATGGTCATATAAGCCTGCAAGAGTTTGTGCAGCCGCGCGCTGACGCATTAGCGCTCCCAAAGTCTTCGTCATGACGAAGAAATTTAGGGTTTGGGGACTAGCGCAGGATAGGCTGTCGCCGGTTTTTGTAATGCGCTGTCTGTAGAACCTGCACCAAACAACCTCCAGCACGCCGATAGATATATAACGCTTTGGATACGCTCGATACTTTCAACGGGAGTAATAAGTGAACAAGAATGAGATTAAGGCCTCAGCCTTTCCGATAGGTTCGCAATGGCGACGTTGGGACCTACATGTCCACACTCCGGAAAGCAAGTTAGGCGCCTCATTTGTTGGAGTATCTTGGGAAGACTATATATCCAGCTTAGAAAAGGCTTCCGAAGAGCAAGAAATAGCTGTAATTGGTATCACCGACTACATGTCAATAGACGGGTATGAAAAAATTTTTGCGGCCAGAAATTGCGCAGAAAACCCACGCCTATCTTCCGTGGAACTAATTCTACCCAATATCGAGTTTCGAGCCATGCCCGCAACAAGAGACGGCAAAGCTCTAAACATACACATACTGATTGACCCTTCAGCCCCCGACCACATAGCAAGAATCAAGCGTGCCCTAAGAAATCTAAAAGTTACGTATACGACAGCAGAAGGACAACACGCTTACGGGTGTATGCGTGAAGATCTGATAAGTTTTGCTAAAGCACAGAATCCCGCCATTAAAGACGATGAAGAGGCTTATAAATTTGGAATTCAGCAATTTAAGCCCTCCTACGAAAAGATTATTGAATGGCTCAAGGCAGAGGGCTGGCTACGAAGCAACTGCCTTGTGGGCATTGCCAACGGAAAAGATGGTATCAGCGGGCTGCCAGTTGACGGGTTCTCCGCCATTCGAGACGAACTGCTGAAACACGCTGACTTTATCTTCTCAGGAAACCCAAACGACAGGACTTATTATTTGGGAAAAAAAGTTGGGGCAGATGCAGAAGAAATAATTCGGATGTACAAAGGGCTGAAGCCATGTCTTCACGGCTCCGACGCTCACGAAATCAAAAAAATGTTCAAGCCGGATGACGATCGTCATTGCTGGATTAAGTCAGATCCTACATTCGAAGGATTACGACAGGTTTTATGGGAACCTGACTCCCGTGTGAATATAGGCGCAGGAAAGCCTCAACTCTCTGACTCCAGCCGTATTATTGAAGAAATCCGGATTACACAATCCAACGGATGGTTTGCAGAGACCTCTATCAAACTAAACCCTGGTTTAGTCACTGTGATTGGCGAGAAAGGTGCAGGAAAAACTGCGATAGCCGATTTAATTGCTTTCGCTTCGGGGGTTCCTGTGGATATAAAGTCGCAATCGTCTTTTATATCAAAAGGAAGGCTTCACCTGACTGGAGTCAAGGTCGAGTTGATATGGGGTTCTGGCACAAAAACGATGGGCGAGCTTACAGATAAGCCCTACCAAACCCCTAAACCCTTAGTTCGGTATCTTTCACAGGATTTTGTAGAACGTCTTTGCTCTGTAGATCATCAAGGTAGTGAACTGCAAGAAGCAATCGAAGAGGTCGTGTTCTCTCATCTGGATGAGGTACACAAGGAAGACTACTCTACGTTTGAAGAACTTCGAGCTGCCCGGGAGTCGGCCTCACAAGCCCGCCAAGATAATTTTCGGGGCCAGATTTTTTCGCTCCATCGCGAGATAGAAAGATTACATACCCATATTGAACAACGTCCATCGAAGGTAGCAACTCGCGATCAGACAAGTCAACAAATTGAGGAAATGAAGAAACAACTGCCATCAATTGTTGAGGCGGCTGATGGCGAAGCATTAAAGCGGCTTGATGATGAACAAAAAGGCTTGAAAGCAGTAGAACTAGAATTATCCAAGAAAAGCAGAGCCAAGCGCAGTGTGGAGGATTTCTTAAGGTCTTATTCAGAGTTAAAAGAAAACACAGATAGACAGTTGAGAGACCTGATCGAATCATCGCAATTCAAAGCGGTCATATCAGACGACCAAGCGTCTAGGCTCAAGCCAAGTTGGGATGACTCAATTGAAGCTGAACTAACCGCTTTGTCAGATAAAATAGAAAAAGAAATATCTGTTTTGCGTGGAGGAGCGGAGTCCACCACACCGGACGGCAACAGTATATTTGATATAACAGCGAGAATAGGACTGCTTCAAGAGTCTCTCAGCAAGGATGAGACCAATCGAAAACGCCTCTTGGATTTGCAGAAGCAGATTTCCACACAGGAAGCCACGGTAAAAAGGCTGACAAGAGAAATAGAAGAAATTGACGATAAAACTGCCAAACTTCTTGTGCAGCGTTGTCAAGAGAGAACTCAACTTTATCTGAAGTACTTTGAGGCGCTCACAGAAGATGAGAAAGGCCTTCAAGAACTGTATGCACCGATGAAGCAACAACTTGATAGCCTTGGCGCAGAGATGAAATTCGAACTTTCTGCCGGCTATAGAATTGATCATTCAAGCTGGCTAGAGAAAGCAAGTCGTTTTTTCGATGGTCGGCGACCCGCATCTTCCGCAAAAAAAGATGCTATTGAAAAATTTGTTATTGATACATTATCTCCTGCATGGGGAAGCGGAGATCAAACTAAAATTGAAAGCGCCATGGCGGCATTCTCAGACATTGTTTCTCCAATTGAGTTCATGGAGAAACATGCCTCACCGAGTTTGAAGCTTATAGACCTTCTGGACTGGATGTATTCGACCGATCACGTCGGAACGACCTACAAGATCAGGTACGGCGGCACATCCCTAGAGCACCTGTCACCTGGAACCCGAGGAATCGCGCTACTTGTTCTATATTTGCTCATGGATGAAGATGACAGACGCCCATTGATCATTGATCAACCTGAGGGAAATCTCGACAATTCGTCTATCTATTCGCAGCTTGTTCCATATATCCGCACCGCCAAGGAAAAGAGACAGATAGTGCTGGTAACACACAATCCAAATTTGGTTGTTGCTACGGATGCAGAACAGATCATTGTTGCACTGGCCGACAGAGTCTCCACGCAGGCGTACCCAAACATAAGCTACATTGCTGGTTCGTTGGAGCACAATGAGGCAGACTCATCTGCAAAGGGAATACGGCAGGCGGTGTGCACGCTTCTCGAGGGTGGTGATAGAGCATTTAAGGAACGCGAAGGGCGGTACTCAATCCGAGAATGGGCTTAGCCAGTTTTTAACGTGAGATTATTCGCTCCTTCTTGCTAGCTAGCCGAGCTACTGTACCGAAATTTCGGTACAGTACAGGTACAGCGACCAGTTTTCATCAATGCAGCCAGAATACGCTAACCTACTGATTTTAAACTAGTTTTGCCTGTTTCAACCTACGCTAGAATTCGCCGCATTTCCCTGTAGAAACACTGTAAACCACCGACTCAAAATCCCCCGCCGCAAGGCGGGCCGGTTCGATTCCGGCCCCGGGCACCATCAAATAGCTTGCAGCACGCACGTCGCTGGAAGCCGTCGCAGTCCACTCCCCGCCTCGGGGACATCCTTATCGTCGTGTCAGGTACAGTTCCAGTACCGTAATGTGGCGCATGCCCCAGACATTCCGCACCCCGCGCGATGACGACAAAAACCTACCGGCACTACCTCTTCGGCATCATTATCTCGATCGCGTTGGCGGGCTGGCTTGCCGCGCTTGGCATCATCGCCGTGGCCTCCCCGAACCTGGGCTGGGGCATCGTGGCCCTGATCACGGCGGCGATCTGGGTGGGGGGGCCGCTTGCGATCGTGCTGGTGATCACCTGGTTCGCCTACATGGCTCGCGACCGCGGGCAGGTGCCGGGTCGCGTCCATGCGCTGCTCTTCCTGCCGACCTTGGCGGCCCTGATGATTTATCCCATCAGCGAATCCATCGAGCAGGGAAAGTACGATTCGTTCAGCGCCGCCCATCCGCCCATTGCCGAAACGCATATCAACCTGAGTGGCAAGGACCTGTGGATCGACACCAAGCCCTACGCCAGCACCTGGTCGGGCGCGGGTCCGGACATGCCGCTTGCGGCCAGCGAACCCGCGCGTTTCGCGGCCTTTACCCGCTACCCCAACCCGCAATCGAACCCCAGCGCGTTTCCCTATACGGGCGCGCGCTTGAACGACAACCTGGAGCGCTACACCTATCGTGTCGCGTCCGGCGAAACGGGCGCTTCACTACCAATGACCCGTCTGCCCTACCCCGACGTATCGCCGTTCTTTCCGATCCTTGGCAAGAAGGAAGCGACGATGCTCAGATATCTCTATTTCCACTATCCCGATCATGTGGAAGTTGCACCCGCGCTGCAACGCCTGGCGGGCATGACTGAGCAGCAGCTGGACGGCAAGAAGCTGAAAGGGCTGGTGTTGTTCAAGGCCCAGAACTACACGCCGAACGGGATTGCTCGGCTAGAAATCAATGGGCGAACGCTGGACGTCGGCGACCGCGCACTCGCTTCGGTGGCGCCGCTACCCGCAACCTGCCACGACTTCGCGTATCCGGTGGGCGGAGCGTTCCTGGATCTGGACCAACCGCTGACCGTGCGTTGGCAGACGGTTGATGCGCCGCAGACCTGGCAGAGGGCAACCTTGCAAGTTCCGGCCTTCCAGCAGCCTCGGCCTATGGACGGGGAATCGACGCTGCTGCGTGTCCAGCTTTATTTCCTGCCGGATGGTAGCGTCGAGGGCGAACGTTTTGTCGAGGTCCGGCAGTCTCGCAATCAACTGGCCATACGCGCGACAGGCGTCCCGACGCGGGCGGCCGCTTATGCCGGCTGCGGCGGCGCATTCAGTGCGTTCAATCCGCAAACGGTGAAGCTGCTGGCGGACTAACTTTCGGTTCAAACGAAACCCACCGCCGCTCAAACCGTGTACCGTTGACAAAAGTCATGATATTCACCGCAGCACTTCAGATAGGCTTATGCGCAATATGAAAGGCAAGTCCTCGTCCACCAAGGATGGCTATTTGTTTTCTGATCAGATAGGTCACCTGCTGCGGCGGGTCTATCAGCGGCATACCGCCCTATTCCAGCAATACATACCGGACTCCCAACTCACCGCCGCGCAGTTCGTCGTGCTGTGTTCGGTGCGGGACAATCGTAAGCTCCCCCTTCAGGTAGACACCAACCGGTAGAATTTCGGAGCCTCCCTGAGTCGGAGATTCCCTTGAAGAAAAGCAGATTTACCGAGAGCCAGATCGTTTCTGTGCTGAAGGAA
>NZ_NJIG01000017.1 GCF_002209535.1 Achromobacter marplatensis
TCGTTCGAGACCAGGACGTTGATAGGTCGGGTGTGGAAGCGCAGTAATGCGTTAAGCTAACCGATACTAATTGCTCGTGAGGCTTGATCCTATAACACTGATGGTTATGACCTGGTGATATAGCGTTCCAAGTGTCGTTCAATACAAAATCTGGCTGCACCGTCAGCAGCCAGCCAACACCAATTACACCCCCCTGTGCGTGATCATCGAGCTAGTCTCTGATCACCACACGTTGTGTTTCTTCCAAGATTGGAGCAGTTGCCTAACCGCAACCGCTCAACCAGTTACGCCTGACGACCATAGCAAGGTGGTACCACTCCTTCCCATCCCGAACAGGACAGTGAAACGCCTTCGCGCCGATGATAGTGGACGGACGTCTGTGAAAGTAGGTCATCGTCAGGCTTTTATTCCGCAAAACCCCACAGGTAATCCTGTGGGGTTTTGTCTTTGGGAAAACGGATTGGCAATACGGCTTAGCAAAACGGATGAGCCATAAAGAAACCCCCTCGCGGCTGGCGCCGCGAGGGGGTTTTGCGTTGGCGCTAAGAAATCAGGGCATCAGGGCAATTGGCGGCGCAAGGCAGCGAAGAAGAGTTCCGACTGCAGGCGTTCGCTTTGAATCTGCGCGGCGACTTTGCTGGCGATGGCGGTATCGACCGGCTTGAGCTGCCGTCCGGTGGATTGCGCCAGGACCTGAGCGCTACAGGCGCGTTCGAGGAAGAACAGATCGTCGTAGGCGTAGTCCAGCCGTTCGCCGCACACGACAACACCGTGATTGCCCAGAAACACGATATCCGCGCCCTGCATGGCGTGGGCGATGCGTTCGCCTTCGCTGACGTCCAAGGCCAGGCCGTTGTAGTTTTCGTCGATGGCCAGGCGTCCGTGGAAGCGCATGGCGTTTTGCGACAAGGTCGTGTCCAGTCCGCGATCAGAGGTCAGCGTCAGCGCCGTGGCGTACGGCATGTGCGTATGCAGCACACAGGCCTTGCCGGCGATACGGTGAATGGCGGCGTGGATGAACATGGCGGTGGGCTCGACTTCGTGGCGTCCGGCCAGCTTGTTCCCGTGGGCGTCGATCAGCACGATATCGTCAGCTTGCACTTCATTCCACATCAGGCCGCGTGGGTTGAGCAGGAAGTGGTCCGGATCGCCGGGCAGTGCCACGCTGAAATGATTGCAGACGCCTTCGCCCAGGCCGTGGGCGGCAGCGGCCCGCAGCGCCAGCGCCAGATCTGCGCGCAGTGTAGCAACGGGTTCTGCGTGAAAAAGAGCGTCGGCGAAACGGGGTTCTTGATTCATGACTACCTTCAAGGAGTTGGAGGGGAGTGGCTTCAAGGAGTTGGAGGGGAGTGGCGCGCGTCCGTCGTCAGAGCCAGCCGGCGGCGCGGAACAGCTCGGGCACGCGGTCCAAAGTCGGTACGGTAGCGTCCGGGCGGTAGTCCGGCAAGAGCTTGCGGCCTGTACCGCGGTCGATCCATACACAGCGAAAGCCGATCTCTCGGGCGGCGGCATGGTCCAGATGGGGGCTGGCGCAGATATGAACCACCTCGTCTGGCGTCACGCCTAGGCTGTTGTAGGCATGGGCGAAGATCTTGCGGGAGGGCTTGTAGGCCCCTGCCTGTTCGGCCGTGATGACGCGATCGATATGGCCACCCAACTGGGCCACATTGCCGGCGATGATCTGGTCATCGGTATTGGAGATGATGCACAGACGGAAGCCGGCCTGCTTCAAGGCGGCCAGCGTATCCACGACTTCAGGGAAGGGCGGCATGGCGGAGATGCTGCCGGTGAGCATCGCGGCGTCTTCTGGACGATAGGTAAGGCCGAAGTCCTGCATCGTGAGGCGGAGCGATTCCCGCGTGATGTCTGCAAAGCTGCGGTGCGGCGGGGTACGTTCCAATCGGTGTTCGTGTTCGTCGTACCCATGCAGGAATTGCGCCGGCGTGGGCGCGTCTTGCGCATCAGTGCTGGTCGCCAGAATGCGGGACACCGCCGCTTGCAAGCCTTCGTCCCATTGAATCAGCGTGCCGTAGCAGTCGAAGGTGAGCCATTTGGGACGGGGAAGATGATCCAGCGGCATATCGATTTCCTCATGGATGAAGGGAAGGGTAGCGTCAGCTTAAAGTCCGGCTCACAAAGTCGTAAAATTAATAATTAGAATCTGATCAGTTGCTAAGTCGATATCGAGCCCCCTATCTAACTGCTGCCTGTAGACGGATAACGAACCATCATGTTGGACCTGGAACTCCTGAGAACCCTGGTGTGCGTCGCGGATGAAGGCAGCTTCACGCGGGCGGCCAGCCGCGTGCATCGCACGCAGTCCACGGTAAGCCAGCAGGTGCGCAAGCTGGAGCAGACCGTCGGCAAGACGCTTTTGCTGCGGGACCGCGCGGGCAGCGACGTCGTGGCGACCGAGGACGGCGAGCTGATGCTGGTGTATGCACGCCGTTTGCTGGCCATGGCGGACGAGGCCGAGCATGTCGTGGCGGCGCCCCGCGCGGCGCGGGTGTTGCGGCTGGGAATTCCTGAAGACTTCGATGTGTCGCGGCTGACGGTGCTGCTGGCGGGCTTTGTCGCCAGGCATCCCGAGGCGCGCCTGGAGACGATCAGCGGCATGAGCACGGACCTGCGCGGCAAACTCGCTGCAGGCGATCTGGATCTGGCGCTGATCAAGCGGGAGCCGGGCGACGGTGCCTGCCTTGCGGCCTGGCCGGAGCGGCTGGTATGGGTGGGCGACAGGCGTCACCTGGCGGGATCCGCCGCCGTGCCGCTGGTGCTGTTTCCCCATGGCTGCATCTATCGCAAGCGCATGATCTACGCATTGGAAAGCGCGGGGCGCCCCTGGCACGTCGCATATCACAGCCATAGCTTGGCGGGCGTACAAGCTGCCGTAGCGGCCGGGTTGGGCGTGAGCCTGCTGCCTGCTTTTGCAAGGCTGGAGACGCATGCGCTGCTAGGTGCGCAAGAAGGGTTTGCGGCGGTGCCGCCGACCGAGCTGGCGATCGTGGGCAACTCGCGCGCGGCAAGCGGCATGGAGCAGCAGTTGGTGGCGGCGCTTAAGCAGGCTGTCGAGACGGATATCCAGAGTCTGGCTGCCAGCGTATAGGGCTGATGGGATTCCGGCTGCGCGCCAGCCAGCGCCTGCTGGGCAATCGGCACGCAGCCGTCACTTCACGTCAATTCAGATCGCCGTCCACGTAATACCACTGGTCGCCTTCCCTGACGAAGCGGCTGATTTCATGCATGCGGTGCGCGCGGCCGGCCTGGCGGCTGCGTGCGACGAATTCCACGGTGGCGTGGTCGGCGTCTTGATCGCGGGCTTGCTTGATGGTCAGTCCCAGCCACTTGAGGTCGGAGGGATTTGGCTCCAGCGACTCGGGGCGGGTGCTGGGATGCCAACTGGCCAGCAGGTAGGGCAGCTTGTCCAACACAAACGCGCTGTAGCGCGAGCGCATCAGCGCTTCGGCCGTCGGGGCCTGCATGGCCAAGGGGCCTTCATGCCAGCGGCCGCAACAGCGGGAATAAGCCGCGCCGCCACACGGGCAGGGCTCGGCCAAGGGTGAGGATTTCTTCGTCACGATAGGAGGTTGGGCGCTTAGGCGCGCAGGTCGTTGTATTCAGGGTGGCGGCGCATGTAGACCTCGGCGTAGGAGCACAAGGGGCGGACTTTCCAGCCGTTGGCCCGAGCTGTGTCCAGCGCAAACTTGGTGAGTTCCGCCGCGATGCCGCGGCCGCCCACCTGGCTGGGTACCCCAGTGTGGACGATGGCCATGACGTCCGCCTGGAGCTGATAGTCCAGCACGCACAGGACGCCATCGACGGTGGCGGTGAACCGGGATTGTCCGGGGTCTTGGGTGACAACGGTCATTCGGAGATTCCTTGGTCTGGTCAGGATACGAAGCCCAACGCCCAGATTAACAGTTGCGGGCGTAGGAGCGGGGCAGGTGCAGGGGAGGAACTAATCGTCGCGCCCGAGCGTGACGAAAATGCCGTCGGCTTCGTGTAATCGGGGGCCCGCCGGCAGGATCAAGATCGAGACGTCGTCGGGCAGCTTGGAGGCCAGCGCTTTCAGGCGTTCGCTGACGACGCCCTCCAGTGAATCGCGGCTTGCCTCGTCAGGGATGGCAAGGCTTAGCGCGACCTTGTTCCAGGCTTCCCACGATTCCGGCGCTTGCCGGTACGTCAACGTTGTCCACGCCGACGGGTTGATGGTGCTGCCATCCGCCAGCCGGGGAGGTGCATCGCTCGAGGCTTCGAGCTTCTCGCGCGTGGCGCCGGCATAGATCCACGAGGCTGGCGTGCGGATTCCCTTGCTGGCTTGGGCGGGAATATCCAGTTTGGCGGCCAACGCCTCCAATGCCTGATCCGTGGACAACCTGGCTTCTTGAAGCCGGACGGGATCAATCGAGATCCAAAGCTGGAGGGGCTCTGGCAGATTGCTCCAGACCTGGGTGATGTACTGGCTGTCGCCAATGCCCGGGCCGATCGTTTCGGCAGCCAGGCGTTGCAGCTCGGGCTTGCTCAGCCGGGGGCTGGCGACCAGCAGATAGAGATCGGCGCTGGGGACGGCGCCCCATACCAGGGCGGGAGGCTGGACGGCGTCTGACGCACTGGCCTGCGTGGCACTTGCGGGCAGGCACACGCAGAAGGCCAGTGCGATAAGCAAACTGCGGCCTGTTGGCCGCAAGCGGTGAATCCGGGTCACGAGAAAATAGGCCCTTAACGACGCAAGGTCTTGAGCAACGCCGTGAGCTGGGCGTCGCGGTTTTCCACGAGGTCTGCAATGCTGCGTTGGCCGGCTTCGGCGTTGACGCCTTCGATCAGGCGTCTTTGCAGTTCGGGCGTGACCTCGGGTGCGCCCAGGTCGTCCCACCAGGTTTGCACCGGACCCAGCAGGTGGTCCATGAAGTTGGCCAGGCCGCCTGCACCGCCGCCCAGGTTGAAAGTCATGTGCGGGCCGAAGAGCGCCCACCGCAGGCCCGGGCCTTGCGAGACGGCGGCGTCGATGTCCGCCACGCTGGCGACGTTTTCGGCGGCCAGGTGGATGGCTTCGCGCCACAGTGCCGCTTGCAGGCGGTTGGCGATGTGACCGGGCACTTCCTTGTTCAGGCGGATGGGATGCTTGCCCATCGCCTGGTAGAAGGCGATGCTGCGATCAATGGTCTTGGCTGAGGTCTGGTCTCCGCCCACCACTTCGACCAGCGGGATCAGGTGCGGCGGGTTGAACGGATGGCCGATGACGAAACGCCCGGCATGGCGGCAACGCGATTGCAGGCGGCTCATGATGAGGCCCGACGAACTGGACGCCACGAGGACGTGCGGCGGCAAGATGGCGTCCATGCGCGCGAAGAGATCGATTTTGAAGTCTTCGCGTTCGGGGGCATTTTCTTGCACGAAGTCCACGCCGGCCAAGGCGGCCGTCAAGTCCGGCTCGAAGCGCAACGCATCGGGCGACGCGCCGTCGGCCACGCGGCCCAGCTCTTTCAATACGGGCCAGGCCGCTTGCACACGGGCACGGGTCAGGGCTTCGGCGTCAGAGGCCGGATCGCTGACGACAACTTCCAATCCGTGTGCCAGGAACAGCGCGGCCCAACTGGCGCCGATGGTGCCTGCGCCGACGATGGCGACGCGGCGGATGGACGGATTGGACGTGGCGGTGCTGGGCATGCGGCTCTCCGGTAGGTGGGGAATCGCCACATTGTGAAGCAAACGCTGGACCGTTGCCACGGCACCCATTGAACGGCAAGATGACGGATCTTCCTGCACACACGGAGCACGCCACGTGGATGCCAGATATGCCGGCCAATCGGCCGTACCGTATTTTTGCCAATGGGAATCGGCCCACCTGGCGGACGCGATCATCCGGAAGGAGCTCGCGCTGGCCGAAGATCCGGCATGGCCGACATCCGGTGCCCGCGATGTCGAGGAATATGTCCGCTGGGCCAATCACGTCTGCGGCATGGCGTGCCTGAAGATGGTGTTGGCGGCGCGCAGCGGGCAGATCCACCCCACGCTGGAACTGGCCCGGCGCAGCCTGGCGTTCGGTGCCTATACGGACCGAGAGGGCGAGATCAAAGGGTTGATCTATGCACCGTTCGTGCGCTTCGTCACGGAGGAGTTCGGACTGGACGCCCAGGTGCACGTCGGGCTGGAGACCGCGGCGTTGCCCGCCGTGCTGGAAGGCGCCGACTACTTCATGGCTTCCGTGCATCCGGACATTCGACAGACCGACCGGCTTCCCCCCAGCAAAGGCGGCCATCTGGTGCTGGTGACGCGAGCGTCCCCGACCTCAGTCACGTTTCACAATCCGTCCGGCGAAGTGGGCCAGCAGGCGGATGTCGAGTTGCCGTTGGCTGCGTTCGACGCGTTCTTTGCCGGACGGGGCATCGCTATCCTGCCGGGCAGGCAGGAATGAGCCCTCAGGCGTTGCGCGCGCGCCGCAGGTGCCGCCAGACCAAGGCCACGGCCACGGCATAGCTGGCGGCGATGACGACATAGGCCACCGGCAGGCTCGCGTGCCAGTCGGGCAGCAGATGCAGGATGGTGCCCATCAGCGCGACGCCAACGAGCGCGCCGGACTGGCGGTTGGCATTTAGCGCCGCCGCCGCGCTGTTGGCGTGATGCTTGCCCGAGACCTGCATGACGACGCTGGTCATCGCCGGCACGGCGATGCCAACGCCCAGGTTGCCAAGCGCGACCATGAGGGCGAACGGCCAGTAGGCCATGTCCGGCGAGAAGGCATAGATGCCGGCGGCGCTCATGATGGTGGCAAGGGATACGCCGCCCAACAGTGACGCTGATACGTTCCAGCGCGCCGAAACACGGCCCGAGATCATGTTGCCGATGGAGAACACGGCCAGCATGGGCACCAGCTGGATGCCGGTCTGCAGGGCGTCCGTGCCGCGCGCATGCTGCAGGAACAGGCTGAGCAGGAACAACTGGCCGTAGGACGCCAGGTTGATCAGAAAGCCTACACCGTTGGCTGCCGCGAATTGCGTCGTCTTGAACAGCGCACGCGGCAGGATGGGTTCGGCGTGGCGGCGTTCGCGGCGCACCAGCAGCACGACGGCCACGGCGCACAGTGCCGCGACGCCTGCGATGCGGCTAGAGGTCCAGCCATAGGCATTGCCCTGGATCAGCACGAAGCATAGCGACGACAACGCGACGACGCCCAACAGGTGGCTCAGCGGATTGAGCGCCCGGGGGCGGCGCGGCGCGGCCTGGACGCGGCGGCGGGCCAGCCACAGTCCGACAATGCCCAGCGGCAGATTGATCAGGAAGATGCCGCGCCATCCGAATTGGTGGATCAGCACGCCACCCAGCAACGGGCCGGCGGCGCCCGCTACCGCCACGATGGCCGACCAGGCGGCCAGCATCCGGTTGCGTACCTGTTCGTCTTCATACGCATGGGTCAGCAGGCTCAAGGAGCTGGGCATGAACAGCGCGGCGCCCACGCCCTGCAGCATGCGGGCCGCAATCAGCGAATCCGCGTTGGGCGCCAGGCCGCAAAGCAGTGACGCCAGCGTGAATACGCCCAAGCCGCTCAGGTAGATGGTCTTGGCGCCGTAGCGGTCCGCCAGCGCCCCGGCCACCAGCAGCAAGGCCGCGAAGGTGAGCGTATAGCCGTCCACGATCCACACCAGGTCGGTCAGCGGGACGGTGAATTGCAGCGCAATGCTGGGCAGCGCCACGTTGACCACGGTGACGTCCAGCATGGCCATCACAAAGCCGATGGCCAGCGTGACGAGCGGTAGCCAGCCGGTAATGGGTTTGACGTCCACGGCGGGGACGGGGGCTTGAGGGCAGGCGGTAGTCATGATGGCAGTAAGTGTTGCGGCATTCCGAGGGCTGAATCTTAGGAGGTTTCAGCGATGCAAAAAATCCGTATATGTGCTTTATAGTGATGCAAAAATGCATCGACTCGGCCCTTGCGGTCCGGGTAAAAGGGACGCCATGGATTGGGACAACGCCAGGATTTTCCTGGCCATATATCGAATAGGCACCTTGCGCGGCGCAGCGGCCTTGCTGCAGATCGATCAGGCCACGGCTGGCAGGCGCCTGGCAGCTTTGGAGTCTTCCCTGGACGCGCGGCTGTTCCTGCGCACGCCGGGGGGCTATGTGCCGACTGCGGCGGGCGAGTTGGCGTTTGCCGCCGCCGAGCGCATGGAGCAGGCGGCCGACCAGCTGCAGCGGCAAATGCAGGGCCTGGACCACCGCTTGTCCGGGGTCGTGCGCGTGGCGGCTTCGGAAACCGTGGCCAGCTACTTCATCATGGAGGCGGTGCGCCGCGTGCATGCCCAGCACCCGGATATTCGGGTGCTGCTGTCCACGTCGATCCAGATCAGCAACCTGACGCGTCGCGAGGCGGACCTGGCCATCCGCAACGTCAAGCCCGACAACCCAGACCTGATCCAACGCCACCTGACGCGCAAGGACGTGGGTCTGTACGCGTCGCGCAGCTATCTTGCCAAGCATGGCGAGCCGCGGCCGGGCACGGCATTCGCCGGCCATGCGCTGGTGACGTACCAGCAGTCCGTGCTGCCGGGCTGGTCCGATACCTTCTGCGGCGAACCCACAGGCAATGGCCATGTCGCCATCGAATTGAATTCGGGGCTGATGATCATCGAGGCCGTGGCGGCTGGCCTGGGCATCGGTGAACTGCCTACCCATATGGCGCCGGACTATCCGGAACTGGTCCGTATTTGGCCCACCCGCAGCGAACCCTATGACCTCTGGCTGGTGATGCATGGCGATCTGAACCGCACCGCGCGCGTGCGCGCGGTAGCCGATGCGATTGTCGAGGTCTTCGAAACGGAAAAATAGCGGCCGACCCGCGACGCACTGCGGTAAACCGTGGCTTGTGGGCAGGCACGGCAGGCGCTAAGGTTTGCTTGCCCCCGAAAAACATCCCTTGAGGAGTGACGCGTGTCCGAAATCTGGCGTTTGTCCGCAGTTGAACTTGCCGCCCGCATCCGCAATCGCGACGTGTCCGCCACCGAAGCGGCGCATAGCGCGCTGGTGCGGCTGAACGCCGCGAATCCGGCAGTCAACGCGGTGGTCGATCACCGTCCGGAAGATGTACTGGCGCAGGCTGCGGCGGTGGATGCCGCGTTGGCGCGCGGGGAAGACCCCGGCATTCTGGCGGGAGTACCCGTCACAGTGAAGGTCAACGTAGATCAGGCGGGCTACGCCACCACTAATGGCGTCACCTTGCAGAAAGACCTGATTGCCGCCGTGAACAGCCCGGTGGTGGACAACCTGCGGCGGGCTGGCGCCGTCATCCTGGGCCGCACCAATACGCCGGCATTTTCACTGCGCTGGTTCACGAGCAACGCCGTTCATGGCGAAACGCGCAATCCCCGCAATGCGGCGCTGACGCCCGGCGGATCCTCGGGCGGCGCGGCGTCGGCCGTGGCGGCCGGCATCGGGCACCTGGCGCACGGCACGGACATCGCGGGCTCCATCCGCTATCCCGCCTATGCTTGCGGCGTGCACGGGCTGCGCCCGTCGCTGGGCCGCGTGCCCGCATACAACGCCGCCTTGCCCGAGCGTTCGATCGGCGGGCAACTGACCGCAGTGTCGGGGCCCTTGGGGCGCACCATTGCCGATGTGCGCCTGGGGCTGGCCGCGCTGTCGGCGGCGGATCCGCGCGACCCGTGGTGGGTGCCGGCACCGCTGGTGGGGCCGGAGGTGCCGCGGCGCGCTGCGCTGTGCGTGAATCCAGAGGGCATGGAAACCGAACCGGCGGTCGTCAAGGCGTTGCAGGAAGCCGCGCGCAGGCTGACCGAGGCCGGCTGGACGGTCGACACGCTGGATTCGATTCCGCCGCTGCAGGAGGCGGCCGATCTACAGATCCGCATGTGGATGGCGGATGGCTACGACGGCATGCTGGCCGCTGCTGAGAAAGAAGGCGACCCCGGGGCATTGGTGGCATTGCGCGGCCAGCGCGATAAGGCCGCGGGCGCCGATCTGACCAGTTTTTCGGCCGTGCTGACGCGTCGTGCGACGTTGACGCGCTTGTGGGAATTGTTCTTTGCGGAGTATCCGATCCTGCTGTTGCCGGTGTCGGCCGAGTTGCCGTTTCCGGACAAGCTGGATTTGCAGGGCGATGCGGCCTACGCTCGGGTGTGGCGGGCTCAGATGACCCAGATTGGCGTGCCCTTCATGGGCTTGCCCGCGTTGGCGGTCGCGATGGGCGGCGCAATGAGCAGCGTGGGGCCAAGCCCGGTGGGCGTGCAGATCGTGGCGGGGCGCTACCGTGAAGACCTGTGTCTGGCTGCCGGTGAGGTGATCGAAGCCGCCGGAGAGCCGGTCAGCATCGCGGAACCCAAGGCGCGCTAGTTCAGGCGTTCAACCGTGTGCGGAGGCAGGCGTTGCCGCTTGCCATTCCGCGCGCAGCAATCCCATCATGCCGGTGTCCCAACGCTCGTCTCCGGCGCGCGTGGACGAGCGCCGCACGCCTTCCATCGTGAAGCCCAATCCCTCATAGGTACGGATGGCCGGCGTGTTGAACATGTAGACGTTTAGTTCCAGGCGCTCTATGCCAGGGGTCTGGAAGGCTTCTTCGATCATCAGCGTAACCATGGGCCGGGCCAAGCCTTGTCCGCGTTCGGCCGGTGCGATGGCGACACGACCCAGGCGGGCGTTGCCGTCGCGCCAGTCGTACGCCAACTGCGCGTGACCCACGGGCGTGCCGTCACGGCAGACCATCCAGCAACGGCGATTGGGCGGGCTGGCTTGTCCTTGCGCCAGCATGTCGGACATGTCGGCTTGCGCAAGCGGGAACGACAGGTGGGAGCCCCCCCATTGCACGACCTCTGGCAGGCTGGAAAACCAGCTGGCCAAGAGCGGAAAGTCCGAGGAAGCAAAGGGGCGCAGGGTCAGCATGGCACAGGGCTCCGGGGGGATGCGCTAGTGGTTGAACCGCAGGCGCAGCACGCCCAGGTCGCCGTACGTCAATTCGATGTCTTGATTAGCGGGCACGTCCAGGAAACCGGCATACGAACCCGTGATGACGTGCTGGCCCGCATGCAGGCCCAGGCCTTGTTCACGCAGGAAATTCGCAAGCCAGTACAGGCCCGCCTTGGGGTGGCCGTTTGGGTGGAAGCCGGCATGCTGCTCGATTTCCTGGCCATCGATTGCCAGCGTGAGGCTCATGCTGGCGGGGGCGGCATCCGGCGATACGATGCGCGGGCCAAGCACGATGCCCTGATTGAACATGTGGTCCGCCAGCAATTCAGGCAGGCTCGCGTGTTCGGGCGACGCATAGCGGCAACCCAGGACTTCCAGCGCAAGCCGGGCGCCGCCGATTGCGGCATCGACTTCCGCTTCGGTGTACGGCGTGTCGCGTGCGGGCAGGTCGCGGGCCAGTTCGAACGCGAATTCAGGTTCGACGCGCACGACGGCGGTGCGGCTGGCGATGGGGCCGGCTTCCGCGTAGGCCGTGTTCGACGCATAGATCGGCGCCACCACGGTTTTTTCGGGCGACGGCAGTGCGCTTTTCCACGCCGCGATGCGGTCTTGCCGGGTTTCTTGCAGCAGCTGCGCCGTGCGCTGCTGCACGGCGAATGCCTGGCCCAGGGACTGCGGGCGGAAGGCGGCGGGCAGGCGTGGACCGGCCACGCCGGAATCCCGGGCGGCGATCAACGCGCGGGCGGCGTCCAGGCTGCCGGGATAGTCTTCAATTCTGATCTGCATGCGTTCATGCTCCCAGGTACAACATGATCCACAGGACGATCATGGCGATAAGGCCCAGCCAGCAAGAACCCCAAAAACCCACGATGGGCCACTTCAGCGCCAGCGGCGTCTTCTTCGGGTCGACATGGCCCAGCAGGTCATTGGCGTTGCCGATCAGCCAGAAGCGGGTGCCGGGGAACATCAGGCGGAAAAAGTAATCCAGCATGATCGCGGCCTGGATGGACAGCGGATATTGCTTGAACGGGCGGTGCTGCAGGTAAGGGTGCTTCAGCGTGGCGTTGATCTGTTTGCTCTTGAAGAAAAACAGCACGATGCCGCTGAGCGAGCAGGTGATGAAGCAGAGCACGAATAGGCTGAACGCCATGGCCATGACGGGTGAATGCATGGGGGTCTCAAGAGTGCGCGGCGTGCCGCATTGGGATGATAAGAAGCCTGGAAAAGTATTCTGGCCGTATTGTAGAAGGCTTGGCGCAGCCCCGTGTTCAGGGCTGCGTCAGCCGTGCGCGCCGGGGCCAAGCGCCCCCGCGGCACGCGCACGCCGGCGTCAGCCGCGCGTCTGGCCTTCGCCGCTGAGCACCCACTTCAGCGTGGTCAGGCCTTCAAGGCCGACCGGGCCGCGGGCGTGCAGGCGGTTCGTGGAAATACCGATTTCGGCGCCCAGCCCGTATTCGAAACCATCGGCAAAGCAGGTGGGCAAGTTCACATAGACCGAGCTGGAATCGACTTCGCGCTGGAAGCGCTGCGCGGCTGACAGGTCTTCGGTGACGATGGCGTCAGTGTGGCCGGAACCCCAGCGCGCGATGTGTTCGATGGCGTCGTCCAGCGTATCGACGATGCGTACGGCCAGGATGGGGCCCAGGTATTCCGTGCCCCAGTCTTCGTCGGTGGCCGGCGTGATGTGCGGCAGCAGGGCCAGCGTGCGCGGGCAGCCCCGCAGTTCGACGCCATGCTCGATGAAGGCCGCGGCCAGCGTGGGCAGGATGGAAACGGCGGCCACGGCGTCGACCAACAGGGTTTCCATGGCGCCGCAGATGCCGTAACGATAGGTCTTGGCGTTGAAGGCAATGCTGTGCGCCTTGTCCGGATCGGCCGCGGCGTCGATATAGATATGGCAGTTGCCGTCCAGATGCTTGATGAGGGGCACGCGGGCTTCTTGCGACAGGCGGGCGATCAGGCCCTTTCCGCCGCGCGGCACGATGACGTCGATGTGTTCGGTCATGGTGATGAGCTTGCCTACGGCGGCGCGGTCGGCGGTGGCCACGACCTGCACGGCGTCTTGCGGCAGGCCGGCGGCGGCCAGGCCCGTCTGCACGACTCGGCCCAGGGCAATGTTGGAGTGCAGCGCTTCGCTACCCCCGCGCAGGATGGCGGCATTGCCGGACTTCAGGCATAGCGCGGCAGCGTCGATCGTGACGTTGGGGCGTGATTCGTAAATGATGCCGATGACACCGAGCGGTACGCGCATCTGGGCCACACGCATGCCGTTGGGGCGCACGGTGGTGGCGGTGATGCTGCCGATCGGGTCGGGCAAGGCGGCGATCTGGCGCAAGCCTTCGGCCATGTGCGCGAGGGTCTTGTCGGACAGCGTAAGGCGGTCAAGCAGCGCCGGTTCCAGGCCGTTGGCGCGGGCGGCGGCAACGTCCTTTTCATTGGCGGCTTTCAGCTCGTCGTGGCTGGCGGCCAGGGCGTCGGCCATTGCTAGCAGCGCCTTGTTCTTGGCGGCACTGTTGGCGCGCATCATGGCGCGCGAGGCGCGGCGGGCGTTCTCGCCCAGGGTGAGCATGGCGTGTTCGATGGAGGACGAGGACATGGCGGCGTCGATCATGGAGTTAGGGCGGCGCAAGCGCCGTCTGAATATTTCAGTGTATATCCGGCCGGAGGGCCGGGCGTAGGGAGCGGGGGCGAGGCGAAGGCGGCGGCAATGCCGCCTTCACGGTCGTCCGCCGGCGGCGGCGACCCGCAGCGCCAGCCGGGTCATTTCTTCCCAGGGGTCGGATAGGCGGCCAGGCACGGACAGGCCCTTGATCAGGCGGTCGACTTCGTGGGCATGCTGCACTGCGGCCGGCCAGACGCCGGGCTGCACCCGGCTCAGGGCTTGCAGCGCCAGGCGTTCGTGAGCGCCGAAAATGCGCAGGCGGCGCATCAGGCCGTTGACATCCTGGCCCAGGGCGCGCGCTTCCGCGACGCGGGCCAGCAGGCGGATCTCTTCGCCCACCGCCCACAGCACCAGCGGCAGCGCTTCGCCTTCGGCGCGCAGGCCGTCGATCATGCGGATGGTGCGGGAAATGTCGCCGGCCAGCATGGCGTCGCGCAGGCCAAAGACGTCGTAGCGGGCCACGTTCAGCACCGCGCGTTCAACATCTTCGGCCGCCAATTGGCCCTCGGGGTAGAGCAGCCCCAGTTTCTGGATTTCCTGGTGCGCCGCCAGCAGGTTGCCTTCGACCTTGTCGGCCATCCATTGCAGGGTGGCGCCGTCGGCGCGCTGGTTCTGGCGGGCCAGCCGCATCCCCACCCAGGCCGGCAACCGGCCGCGTTCAATATTGGGGATGTCGACCATCATGCCGCCACGGGCCAGCGCCTGGACCCAGCGGCTTTCGCGGGTGGCTTTGTCAAGGCGGGGCAGGGCGATCAGGACCAGCGTGTCCGCATCCGGCTGCTTTTCGGCTTGCTCGGCCAGTTTGGTCAGCGTATCGGCGCCGGACTTGCCCGGCTTGCCGGTGGGGATCTTGATTTCAAGGATGCGGCGGTCGCCGAACAGCGAGACGCTTTGGGTGGCGGCGGTGACCGCGCTCCAGTCGCTGCGGGCGTCCATCACCATGGACAGCCGTTCGGAGTAGCCGGCGTTGCGCGCCGAGGCGCGCAACGCGTCAACCGCTTCGGTTACCAGCAGGGGCTCGTCGCCCGATACCGTATACATCGCGGCGAGCCGGTTGCCCGGCCGCTGCAGATGTTCGGCCAGCCGGTCCGCGTCCATAGACTGTGCCATGGGCTAGCGGAGGATGGCCGGGTCAGTGGTGGACGGCGTCTGCCACGGCGTGGGCGTGCGCTGCGGTTGCGGCGCATTCGGGTCGTACAGCGGGATTTCGCCGTTTTCACCGCGCTCCTCGGCGTTCTCGAAGGCACGGCGCACATCAGGCGCGGTCATGCGGCGCAGCACTCGGGTGACGAGATCGCGTTGCATGGCCTTGTAGAGTGTCTCGATCTGGCCTTGCTTGGCCTGCACGACCTGATCGTCATACGGCATTTCGCGGTAGATCGACAGCGTGGTGTCCGGGATCAGCGCGCGTCCCTTGTTGTCGATCAGGCGGAACGTGAAGTTGATGCCGAGTTCGTATTCCTCGACACGGCCCTGCGCGTTCAGCGAGACCTCACGCAGCGTGCGCGTATCGGCGACTTGCTGCAGGATGGCTTGCGCCTCCTTGGGCGTGTCCACGAGCTTCGTATTGGGCGAAGCCGCGCGCAGCGAACGGCGCACGTCGGCGCCGAACTGGGTGTTGTCGGGAATGCCGACATACAGCGTGTCGAACGGCATCGGGGTGACTCCCCGCAATGCGAAACCGCATGCGGAGAGCAGCATGAACAGCGCCAGGCAGGCGCCGCGCAGCAGCCAGGATTGGCGGGAGGAGTGCGTTTGTTGCCCGGCGAAGTACATGCTTGACCTCATCAGCCTACGACGTTGACCAGTTTGCCCGGAACCACGATAACGCGCTTGGGCGGACGGCCTTCCAGGAAGCGGGTGACTTCTTCCTGGCTGGCGGCGAGCTTCTCGATATCTTCCTTGGGGGCGGCGGCGGCCACGCGGATCGAGCCGCGCAGCTTGCCGTTGACCTGGAGCATCAGCTCGATTTCGTCTGCGATCAGCGCGGCTTCGTCCACATGCGGCCACGGCGCGTCCAGCAGGTCGCCCAGTTCCTTGGCGTAACCGAGGTCTTGCCACAGGTGCCAGGTGATGTGCGGGACGACCGGGTACAGCACGCGCAGCAGCACGCCAAGGGTTTCGGCGTACGCGGCGTCGGAGGCGGCGTCTTCGGCCAGCTTGGCGTCGTCGATGGCGTTCAGCATTTTCATGCACGCGGACACGACGGTGTTGTACTGGATGCGCTGGTAGTCGTAGTCGGCCTGCTTGAGCAGCGTGTAGACCTCGCGGCGCAGATCCTTGACGGCGGCCTGGGCTTGCGACCAGTCGGCGCCATTGGCCAGACCGCGTGCCACGGCGTCGCGGCGGGCGTAGCTGATCGACCAGAGGCGGCGCAGGAAGCGGTTCGAACCTTCTACGCCGGAGTCGGACCATTCAAGGGTCTGCTCGGGCGGGCTGGCGAACATGACGAACAGGCGGGCCGTGTCGGCGCCCAGCGTATCGATCAGCGATTGCGGGTCGACGCCGTTGTTCTTGGACTTGGACATCGTGCCCACGCCGCCATAAGTGATGGCGGAGCCGTCCGACTTCAGCTTGGCGCCGGTGATGGCGCCGCGGTCGTCATAGACGTTTTCGACGTCTTCGGGCCAGAAATACTCGATGCCGCCCTGGGGCGTCTTGCGCGAATAGATGTGGTTCAACACCATGCCCTGGCACAGCAGCTTGGTGAAGGGCTCGTCGAAGTTGAGCAAGCCCATGTCGCGCATGACCTTGGTCCAGAAACGGGCGTACAGCAGGTGCAGCACGGCGTGCTCGATGCCGCCGATGTACTGGTCCATCGGCATCCAGTAGTCATTGCGCGCATCGACCATGGCGGTGTCGTTGCCAGGCGAGGTGTAGCGCATGAAGTACCAGGACGAGTCCACGAACGTATCCATCGTGTCCGTTTCGCGGCGCGCGGGCTTGCCGCAGCTGGGGCAGGCGCAGGACAGGAAGGCTTCGTTCTTGGCCAGCGGGTTGCCGCTGCCGTCGGGGATCAGGTCGTCGGGCAGGACGACGGGCAGGTCTTTTTCGGGGACCGGGACGGGACCGCAATCCGCGCAGTGGATGATCGGGATCGGGGTGCCCCAGTAGCGCTGGCGCGAAATGCCCCAGTCGCGCAGGCGCCACGTGGTCTGCTTTTCACCCAGGCCTTGCGCGCCCAGGTCGGCGGCGATGGCGTCCACGGCCTCCTTGTGCGAGAGGCCGTCGTACTTGCCCGAGTTGATGGTGCGGCCGGACTGCTTGTCGCCGTACCATTCCTGCCACGCGTCGGTGGAGTATTCCTTGCCGGCCACGTCCACGACCTGGACGATGGGCAGCTTGTATTTCTTGGCGAAGGCGAAATCGCGCTCGTCGTGCGAGGGCACGCCCATGACAGCGCCGTCGCCGTAGGTCATCAGCACGTAGTTGCCGACCCAGACCTCGACCTCTGCGCCCGTCACCGGGTGCGTGACGGTCAGGCCGGTGGGCATGCCTTCCTTTTCACGCGTGGCCATTTCGGCCTCGGTCGTGCCGCCCAGCTTGCATTGCTCGATGAACGACGCCAACTGCGGGTTGTTGCGAGCCGCGTGCGTAGCCAGGGGGTGTTCCGGCGCCACGGCGCAGAACGTCACGCCCATGATGGTGTCGGCGCGGGTCGTGAAGACGTACAGCTTGCCGTCCTGGATCAGCTGGCCGTCCGGGCCGGCGATCTTGTGCGGGAAGGCAAAGCGCAGGCCCTCGGACTTGCCGATCCAGTTTTCCTGCATCAGGCGGACGCGCTCGGGCCAGCCGGGCAGGTCGTTCTGGACGGCGCCCAGCAGCTCGTCGGCGTAGTCGGTAATGCGCAGGTAGTAGCCCGGGATCTCGCGCTTTTCAACCAGCGCGCCCGAACGCCAGCCGCGGCCGTCGATGACTTGTTCGTTGGCCAGCACGGTCTGGTCCACTGGATCCCAGTTCACGACCTGGGTCTTGCGGTAGGCCACGCCCTTTTCCAGCATCTTCAGGAAGAGCCACTGGTTCCACTTGTAGTACTGCGGATCGCAGGCGCACATTTCGCGCGTCCAGTCGATCGCCAGACCCATCGCCTTCATCTGCTTCTTCATATAGGCGATGTTGTCGTAGGTCCACTTGGCCGGCGGCACCTTGGACTTGATGGCGGCGTTTTCCGCCGGCATGCCGAAGGCGTCCCAGCCCATGGGCATCAGGACGTTATAGCCACGCATGCGCAACTGACGGGCCATCATGTCGTTGATGGTGTAGTTGCGCACGTGGCCCATATGCAGCTTGCCGCTGGGATAGGGCAGCATCGAGCAGGCGTAGAACTTTGGCTTTTCGGAGCCGTCGGCGTTCTTCGCGTGTTCGTGGACCAGATAGGCGTCGCGGGCCTGCCAGTCTTGATGGGCGGCCGCTTCGACGGTAGTGGGGAGGTAACGTTCCTGCATGGGCTCGGGCACGGTGGCAAAAAAGGGTGAGCCGCCCTGCCGCGCGGACGCGGTGGCGGTCAAAACCCCTGATTATAGGAGGTGCTAGGCGCGGGCAGGGGACGGAGCCGTTTCCGGGATGCGGGCACTGGGCGAGAACGCGCCATATGCCAAGGTAACAACGCCCAGGACGGCGCCCGCGGTGACCACGCCGGGCCAGCCAAAATGGGCGTAAAGCCAGGACGATACCAGTGAACCGGTCGCCCCGCCGATGAAGTAGCAGGTCATGTAGCCGGCGGTCAGGCGGCTGCGGGCCTCCGGGCGCAGGCGGTACAGCGCGCTGCTATTGGTGACATGGACGCCCTGGATCGCCAGATCCTGGATCAGGATGCCTGCTAGCAGTGCGACGACCGAGACTTGGCCGAAGGCCAGCAAGCCCCAGGAACCGAGCAGCAGGAGCAGGCCGACCCGGGTGGCCAGGTTGCCCAGGCCGCGGTCGGCCAGACGGCCGAATCGGTTGGCGGCATAGGCGCCCGCCGCCCCCGCCAGGCCAAACAGCCCGATGGTGGTGGTGCTGTATTCATAGGGGGGGCTGGACAGCAGGAAGGTCAGCGTCGTCCACAGCATGCTGAAGGCGGCGAACAGCAGGAAACCCAGCAGCGAGCGGGCGCGGAACAATGGTTCTTCGATGAACATGCGCAAGATCGAGCCCAGCAGGCGCGGATAGCTCATCGACGTGGGGCTCTGGTAGCGCGGCAGCAGGCGCCACAGGGCGGCGGACATGGCCGTCATCAGGATGGCGGACACCCAGTACACCGTACGCCAGCTGCCCACATCGGCCAGTGCGCCGGCGACGGTGCGGGCCAGCAGAATGCCCAGCAACAAGCCGCTCATGACGGTGCCGACTGCCTTTCCGCGTTCGTGCGGCGCCGCCAGCGTGGCGGCGAACGGCACCAGGATCTGGGCGACGACCGACAGCAGGCCGGTCAGCGCCGTGCCCACCAGCAGTACGGCGATGCTCGTGGCAAACGACGAAATCAGGAGGCCGCCGGCCGACAGCAGGGTCATTAGCACGATCAGGCTGCGGCGTTCGAACATGTCGCCCAGCGGCACCAGCAGCATCAGTCCCAGCGCGTAGCTGAGCTGCGCGGTGGTAACGATGGCGCCGGCCGTGGCGTTGGACAGCGAAAACTGCTGGCCGATCGTGTGCAGCAGGGGCTGCGCGTAGTAATTGCTGGCGACGGCCAAGCCGGTGGCGACCGACATCAGCAGGATGATCGGCGCGGTCAGGGTGGGCGGGGTTGTTGTGGCGGGTGAAGCGGAAGTCATGGAGGCAGGCAGAAGGGGATGCGGGGGGCAGGGGGGAGGCAGGCCGGGCTCAGGCGCCGATGCCGCCGGGAGTTTCCTGGTCGTGCTTGATCAGCAGCTTTTTCAGCAACCCGGCCATTTGCTTGCGCTCGGCCGCGGATAGCGGGTCCAGCAGTTCGTTCAGGTCCTTCAGATAATCCTTCAACACCAGCTTGATCACGCGCAGCCCTTCCGCGGTGAGCGACACGATGATGCCGCGCCGGTCGTCGGGGTTGGGATTGCGGACCAGGAGGCCAGCCTGCTCCAGGCGGTCCAGGCGGTTGGTCATCGCGCCGGAAGTCAGCAGCAGGGCGTCGACCAGCTTCTGCGGATTCATGGCGTGGGGGGCGCCGGTGCGGTACAGCGTAGCCAGGACGTCGAATTCGCCCTGGTGCAGGTTGTAGCGGCGGAAGCTGCGGTTCACGTTGCGGGTGGCAAAGGCGTTCAAGCGGAACACCCGGGTGACGACCGTCATGGCCGCGAAGTCCTGATTGGGGCATTCCGCGGTCCATTGCGAGATCACCTGATCGACGAGGTCATTCATGCGATATCCGAATTTACTTTGATATGAAGTTTCTTTACGTTGAGATAAATTCTAACAGCAGGACCCCACGCGGCGCAAAGCGCGCGGCAAAAAAGAAGGGCCCGCCTCTTTCGAGGCGGGCCCTTCCGGCTTGACCGGATACTCGCGCGAATTACTGCGCGGCGTCCTTCAGCTTCTTGAGCGGGCGAACCTTCACCTTGACCGAAGCCGGCTTGGCGGGGAACCAGCGCTCGACGCCAGTGAACGGATCCTTGCCGAAGCGCTTGGCCTTGGCCGGAACCTTCTGCACGGCAACCTTGAACAGGCCGGGCAGCGTGAATTCGCCAGCGCCCTTCTTGTCCACGGAACCCAGCACCGAGGTTTCCAGGCTGGCCAGGACAGCCTTGACGGCCTTGGCTTCAACGCCGGATTGCTCAACGATGTAAGCAACCAGTTGGGTCTTGTTCAGGGCAGCCTTGATGGCCTTGGGTGCAGCAGCGACCTTCTTGGCGGCGACGGCCTTCTTTGCTGCGGGCTTCACAGCGGGTTTGGCGGCGGTTGCCTTCTTTGCGGGCGCCTTGACGGCGGGCTTGGTGACTTTCTTGGCAGGAGCTTTTGCTTTCGTGGCCATGGTCAAAATCCGTAGTTGAGGACATGGAGCAGCGCGGGCCGGATATCGGCTTTTAACGCTACGCGCCCGATGATAGCGGAAGACTTGAAGTTCTTGCGGCTTTCTAACGGGTTTTAAGCCACTGTTTGTTGTTTTCGACGCAGAAAGTGCTTCCTGCAAGGGCTTTTGCAATACGTCGTGACATTCGAGGCCTATTTTTGCGGAACATCGCAGCGCTGAACCATTGGCGCGGCGCGTGTTCCAATTGCGTGCGGCGCGCGGGGATATTGTTGAACGCCGGCTTGCTAGCCAAGCCGATTGGCGATCGTTCCCGCGCGGGAACAACCCAAGCATGGATTGAAGCTCTTATATGTTGTTGATGAAAAAGTTTGCAGCGGGCCTGCTCGTTGCAGCGGCGTGCGTATCCGGCGCGATGGCGCAATCAATGCCGCAGCCGGTGCTGTCGGCCAAAGCGTGGCTGCTGCTGGATGAGACGAGCGGTCAGGTGATCGCGTCGCATGCGGCCACCACGCGGATCGAACCGGCGTCGTTGACCAAGATCATGACCGCCTACGTCGTGTTCGAGGCGCTGAATAAGAAAGAAGTCACGCCTGGCCAACTGGTCGTGATTTCGACGCGCGCCTGGAAAGTGCCGGCGGGCAGCTCCAAGATGTTCCTGGAGCCGGGCTCCAAGGTGTCGGTGGACGAGTTGCTGCGCGGCCTGATGATCCAATCGGGCAATGACGCGGCGATTGCGCTGGCCGAGGCGGTGTCGGGCAGCGTCGAGGCCTTTGTGGCGCGGATGAACGACACCGCCGCCAGGCTGGGATTGCACGCGACGCATTTCGCCAGCCCCCATGGCCTGCCGGACCCGGGCACCTATTCCACGGCCAGCGACCTGTCCATCCTGGCCACGCGCTTCATCCGCGACTACCCCCAGCTTTACAAGACCTACGATTCCGCCAAGCAATTCACGTTCAACAAGATCACCCAATCGAACCGCAACCGGCTACTGTGGCTGGACCCTAGCGTGGACGGCTTGAAGACGGGCCATACGGAATCCGCCGGCTACTGCATTGTGGCGACAGCGCGCCGGCCCAACGGCGCCGACCAACGCCGCCTGATCACGGTGGTGGTCGGCACGGCGTCCGACAAATTGCGCACCCAGGAAAGCCGCGAGTTGCTGGAGTGGGGGTTTCAGGGATTCAATACCATCAAGCTGTATGCGCGCGGCCAGGCCGTGGCCACGCCTGAAGTCTGGAAGGGCGAAAGCAACAGCCTGAAGGCCGGGTTTTCGCGGGACGCCTATGTGACCGTGCCCGCGGGCGCCAAGGTGGAGCCCGTGTGGACGCCGCAGGAGCCGCTGGTGGCGCCGATTGCGGCCCAGGACACCGTGGGCGCGTTGCGGGTGCTGGTGGACGGCAAGCCGTCCATGCAGTTCCCCGTGGTGGCGCTGGAGCCTGTGGCGGAGGCGGGGTTCGCGGGACGCGCGTGGGATTCCGTCCGGTTGTGGTGGCGCGGCCATTCGAGTTGATCCGGGCATGCGCGGCGGGTGACGACAAGGAGGTGTGCGATGGCAGTGAGCTTTCCTGGAGGTCCGGCCGCAGCGCCGGGGCCGGATGATCCGCTGGCGCTGCTGTCTGCCTGCCATGGGCGGATTGCGCGCCAATGCGCTACCTTGACGCGCCTGGCGGCGCATCTGCCCGCGCAGGGCAGCGACGCGGCTGCGCAGACGGCCGCCGCCAGCGTGGCGCGCTATTTCGATACCGCCGCGGCGCACCATCACGAAGACGAGGAAGAAGATCTTTTTCCGGCCTTGATCGAGTCCATGGCGGGGTCCGATGCGGGCTGCCTGCACGCGCTCGTGCAAGGACTGGTGGCCGAACATCGGCGCCTGGCGGACATGTGGATACCGCTGCGCGAGGTGTTGTCCGAGATCGCCGCCGGGCGGCCTGCCGCCTTGCCGGCGGCGCAGGTGCAAGCGTTCACCGAGGCCTATGCCGCGCATATCCAGCGTGAAGAGGACGAGCTGCTGCCGATGGCGGCGCGTTTGATTTCCGACGATGCGCTGGCCGATATCGGGCAGGCCATGAAGGCGCGGCGCGGCGGCGGCGCAAGCTGACCCGCTACGCCAAGGCGGCGGCAAATGGCGCTACGATGCCTCTAGCCGGCGCATCGGGCGCCGGAATCTACGCATTCACGCCATGAGCCGCCACCGCATATTCCGCCAGAAATTGCAGGATCCCCGATTGATGCACGCCATGTCGGCGCATAACCCGATGTCGGCCCGGCTGGCGGCGGACGCAGGGTTCGATGCGATCTGGGGCAGCGGTTTTGAACTTTCGGCAAGCTATGCGCTACCCGACGCCAGCATTCTTTCCGCGTCGCAGCATCTGGACATGATGCGGGCCATTGCAGCGACGGTCGAGGTGCCGGTCATCGCGGACATCGACACGGGATTCGGCAATGCCGTCAACGTGTCGTACATGCTGCCGCAATACGAAGCGGCAGGCGTGTCGGCGGTGGTGATGGAAGACAAGACCTTTCCCAAAGACACCAGCCTGCGGACGGACGGCCGGCAGCAACTGGTGCGCGTGGAGGAATTCCAGGGCAAGGTCGAAGCGGCCTGCGCGGCGCGGCGCGATCCGGATTTCTGCGTGATCGCCCGCACCGAGGCCCTGATCGCGGGCTTGGGCCAGGAAGAGGCGCTGGTCCGCGCGCAGGCCTACGAATCGGCGGGCGCCGATGCCATCCTGATCCATTCCAAGCAAACCACGCCCGACGAGATCGTGCGCTTTGCGCAGGCCTGGACGGGTCGCGTGCCGCTGGTGCTGGTGCCCACCGCGTATCCGCAGTTGCGTGAATCGGATATCCAGGCGCTGGGCAAGGTGGGGCTGGTGATCTATGGCAACCACGCCATCCGCGCGGCCGTCGGCGCGATGCGTGACGTCTTCGCCCGCATCCGCCAGGATGGCGGCATCCATGGGGTGGACGCCGGCTTGCCGACGGTGAAAGAAATCATCGCACTGCAGGGCGACGCCCACATGCGCGAGCTGGAACGCCGCTATCTGAAATGAGGCTGACGGCGGCGCGTTGCGCCAGCCGGGTCGAGCGATTACGCTAGGCGGCCTTGTTCCGCATGGATGCACGCGCGGACGAGGAAACTATAAATGGGGAATAGGACAGGATGACGCAGGGGGCTAGAAATCTGGCGGGCCGCATGTTTGGCTCATGGGTCAATGACGTCAACAAGCTGACCCTGCGCGCCGACTTGTCAGCAGGCCTGCTGGGCGCGCTGCTGGTGCTGCCTCAGGGGGTGGCATTCGCCATGCTGGCGGGATTGCCCGCCGAATACGGGCTGTATTCCGCGATTGTCCCCTGTATCGTCGCGGCACTGTTCGGGTCCAGCCGCCATGTGATGTCGGGCCCGACCAACGCGAATTCGCTAGCGCTGTTCGCCGTGCTGACGCCCCTGGCTGCCGCGGGCAGTCCTGCCTATATCCAGCTGGCGCTGGCGGTGACGGTGCTGGTCGGCATCATGCAATGGCTGGTGGGCGTGCTGCGCCTGGGTTCGCTGGCGCATTTCATTTCGCCGTCGGCCCTGTTCGGTTTTACCAGCGGGGCCGCGCTGCTGATCGCGGTGCACGCCTTGAAGGACGCGCTGGGCGTGCCGTCGCCGGCCTCGCATGGGGCAGGGGCGCTGCTGGTCAGCGTGGGCACGCATCTTGGCGATGTGCATAAAGGCGCCTTGCTGGTGACGCTGGTCACGCTCGGCGTGGCGTTGTTGGTGCGCCGGCTGGACAAGCGCAAGCCCTACATGCTGCTGGGACTGGTGGCGGGGGCGCTGGCGGCTGCCGCGTTCAATAAATGGGCCGTGCCGCCGGGCGGTGTGCCGGTCTCGGTCGTGGGCGCCATCGCCCAGCCCTGGCCGCCGTTTCATGTGCCCAGCGTAGATTGGCGCACACTGCCTGATCTGCTCAGCCTGGCCTTCGCGCTGACGATCGTGGCGCTGGCGCAATCGATCTCCATCGCCAAGGCGGTGGCCGCGCGCTCAGGCCAGCGCATCGACGCCAACCGGGAGTTCACGGGGCAGGGGCTGTCCAACATCGTGGGCGGCTTCTTCTCTTGCTACCTGTCATGCGGGTCGCTGAACCGGTCCATTCCCAACTACGAAGCCGGCGCGAAGACGCCGTTGGCAGCTGTGTTTTCCGCGGTGTTGCTGGTAGTGCTGGTGGCCTTGTCGGCGCCGTTACTGGCAATGATTCCCAATGCGGCGATCTCGGGCCTGTTGCTGTTGGTGGCATGGACCTTGCTGGACATTCCGCGCTGGCGCCAACTGATCCGGATGCAGCCGGGCGAGTGCGCGATCGCCGGCGCCACGCTGGCCGCCACCGTCACCATCCGCATGGAAGTCGCGATTCTGCTGGGCACGGTGTTGTCGTTAATGGCGTATCTGCACCGCACCTCGCGGCCGGCGATGCGCACGATGGGCTTCGATTCCCGCGGGCTGGACCGGCGCTTCGTCGTGCTGGAGCACCAGGAGGACGCGTTGCCCGAGTGCCCGCAGTTGAAGCTGCTGCGCATGGAAGGTTCCATCTACTTCGGCGCGGCGGCGCATGTGGCCCAGCGCCTGCACGAGTTGCGCGCGGCGCCGGACGCGCCGCGCCATCTGCTGGTGATGGCCAAGAGCATGAACTTCATCGATCTGGCTGGCGCGCAGGTGTGGGAAGACGAATTGGCCGCGCGTCGCGCGATGGGCGGCGACTTGTATTTCCACCGGCCACGGCCTGAGGTGCTGGACATGTGGCGCCGCACGGGGTTTCTGGAGCGCCTGGGCGCTGATCACATTTTCCCGGACAAGGCCACGGCGCTGCACACCATCTACGCCAAGCTGGACCCGGCGATCTGCGCGGGATGCAAGGCTCGGATCTTCTGGGAATGCCAGCCGCAAAACCCGCAAAGCGAGCACTGACGTCCCCGCCCGCGCGCCGGTTTCAGGGGGCTTCGGTGCCCAGGTAGGCGGCGCGCACGCGAGGGTCCGCTGCAATGGCGGCGGGTTCGCCGTCGGCCATCAGGGCGCCGCGCACCAGGACGGCGATGCGGTCCGCGTGCTTGAACACCACGTCCAGGCTGTGTTCCGTGAACAGCACGGCAATGCGTTGCGTGTCGGCCAGTTGGCGCGTCAGCCGCATCAGCGCATGCCGCTCGTTGGTGGCCATGCCGGCCGTGGGTTCGTCCATCAGCAGCAAGCGCGGTTGGTGCGCCAGTGCCATCGCCAGTTCCACCCGTTTGACGTCGCCATACGCCAGCGTGCCGCAGGCGGCCTCGGCCTTGTCCGCCATTTGCACTTGCGACAGCAAGGCCATGGCTTCTTCGACGGCATGGCGGGCGGCGCGGCGCCAGGGATTGAACAGCAAGCGATCGCGCGACAGCAGGGCCGTCTGCACGTTTTCGCACACGGTCATGGAGCGGAAGGTGGCGGCCGTCTGGAAGGTGCGGCCCACGCCCAGCCTGCAGATCTTGCCGGCGGACAGGCCCACCAGTTCGCGGCCGTCCAGGCGGACGGATCCGGAATCGGGGCGCAGTTGCCCACCCAGCACGTTAAAGCAGGTGGATTTGCCGGCGCCATTCGGGCCGATCAGCGCCAGCATCCTGCCCGCTTCCAGCGTGAAGGAAACGCCGGCCAGCGCATCGATGCCACCGAACGATTTGCGCAGCGCGTCGACCTGGAGCAAGGCATTTACCGAGGTCATGCGCGTCTCCTGCCCAAGCGTGCGGCTGCGCCGGCCAGGCCTTCGGGAAACGCCATCACCAGCGCCAGAATGGCCAGGCCCAGCACAGCATGCCAGTACTCGGTGCTGCGCGCCGCCACGTCCTGCAGCCAGGTGTAGGCGGCGGCGCCCACCAATGGACCCGCCAGCGTCTGCAGGCCGCCCAAGAGCACCATGACCAGCCCGTCGACCGAGCGGCTGACGGCCAGCACGTCGGGCGCGATGCTGCCCTTGGAAAACGCGTAGAGCGATCCGGCCAGCCCGGCCGCGAAGGATGCGGCGACAAAGCCTGCCCATTGCACGCGCCGGGTCTCCATGCCGAGCGCTTCGGCGCGCATCGAGGGAGCACGCCGCGCAATGCGTAGCCCAGCGGTGAAAACGCCAGGCGGCGCAGCCAGGCGATGCCTGCCGCGGAGAGCGCCAGCGTCAGGTAATAGAACCAGGGGCCCTGCGCCAGCCAGGACGACGGCCAAACGCCGATGAGGCCGTTGCTGCCGCCCGTCACGTCATCCCATTGGTAGGCGAGTGCCCAGAGGATCTGCGCCACGGCGAGTGTCAGCATGGCC
The DNA here is from genome assembly GCF_002209535.1 of Achromobacter marplatensis. Taxonomy (GTDB): domain Bacteria; phylum Pseudomonadota; class Gammaproteobacteria; order Burkholderiales; family Burkholderiaceae_B; genus Achromobacter; species Achromobacter marplatensis. Next base: position 26,815 of record NZ_NJIG01000017.1, read on the forward strand.
AAGTACACGCCGGACAGCCGCACGCAGAACCAGCCGAACAGCAGCGCGCCGAAGGCGGCGGCGAAAGGACCCAGCAGCAGCGCGGCCTCCATCGGCACGGCGGCCAGTTTCAGCAGCAGCGCGGCGCCATAGGCGCCCAGGCCGAACCAGGCGGCGTGGCCGAACGAGGTCATGCCGGCGAGCCCCGTCAGAAAGTGCAGGCTGGCCGCAAACAGCGCGGCGATCAGGATCTCGGTCATCAGGATGCCCAGATACGGCCAGTACAGCGCGGCGACGGGAACCAGCGCCAGCAAGGCCAGCAGCAAGCCGTAGGCCAGGCGCAGGCGACGCCCCGCGGGGGCGATGGGGCGTTCCGGCGCGCCCGCGTGCGAGGCGGGCGCCGGCGGCTTGCCCAGCAGGCCCCAGGGCCGCACCACCAGCACCACGGCCATCACCGCAAATTCGGCCAAGAGCGTCAGCTTGGACAGGTTGAACAGCCAGGGCCCGATCTGGACTTGGCCCAGGAACACGAACACGGCTTTGACCGAGCAGATGAGAAGTGCGGCGAGGAACGCGCCGGGTATCGACCCCAGGCCGCCCACCACCACCACCACGAAGGCGCTGGCGATGATTTCCAGGTCCAGGCCCAGGGTGGCGGGCACCCGAGGCGCGGCCAATGCGCCGCCCAGGCCGGCCAGGAACGCGCCCAGGGTGAAGGCGGACGTGAACAGCCAGGCCTGGTTCACGCCCAGCGCGGCCAGCATGCTGCGGTTTTCAGCGGCGGCACGCAGCAACCGGCCCCAGCGCGTGCGCATCAGCAGCAGCCATAGCAGGCCCAGTACCACCGGGCCGGCGGCGATCAGCAGCAGGTCGTATTGTGGATAGCGCCGGCCCAGGATCTGCACGGCGCCGGACAGGCCGGGGGCGCGCGCAGCAAACAGGTCTTCCGGGCCCCAGATCGCCAACGCGGCGTCGCCGATGATCAGCACCAGGGCGAACGTGGCCAGCAGTTGGAACAGTTCGGGCGCCTGGTATAGCCGCTTGAGCACCAGCCATTCGGCGGCCGCCCCGATCAGGCCGGTAGCCAGCGCGGCCAGCAGCAAGCCGGCCCAATAGCCGGCGCCGTCGCCGAAATACGTGGTGAACGTCCAGGCCAGGTAGATGCCCAGCATGTAGAACGAACCGTGCGCGAAATTCACCACACGGGTCACGCCGAAAATCAGCGACAGGCCTGCGGCAACCAGGAACAACGCGCTGGCGTCCGCCAGGCCATTAAGCAGCTGCGACAGCAGCCCGGACAGGCTCATCAGTGCGCCGGACGCATCTTGCGGACCTGTTCGTCAGGCGGCTGCAAGCGCGCGCCGTCGATGTAGGCGAAATCCTTCATGATGCCCTTGCCGTCTTCCACGGCCGTCACGCCCACGTAGACGCCCATCGTCGATTGATGGTCGATCTTGCGGTACTGGATCTGTCCATAGGGCGTGTCCACCTTCAGGCCGGCGAAGGCGTCGACCAGCTTTTCGGTGTCGACCTCGCCCGCGGCCTTCAGGCCCTGGGCGATGGACATCAGCGATGCATAGCCCACCACCGAGCCCACTTTGGGCGTTTCGTTGTAGCGCTTCTTGTAGGCGTCGACGAAGGCGTTATTGGCGGGGGTATCGATGGCGTACCAGGGGTAGCCGGTGACGATCCAGCCCGTCGGCGTGTCGGCGCCCAGCGGTTCCAGGTATTCCGGTTCGCCTGACAGCACCGACACGACTGCGCGGTTTTCGAACAGGCCACGCGTGTTGCCTTCGCGCACGAATCGGGTCAGGTCGGCAGCAAACAGCACGTTGAAGATGGCGTCGGGCTTGGCGTCGGCCAAGGCCTGTACCACGGCGCCGGCATCCACCTTGCCCAGCGGCACGGCTTGTTCCGCCACGAATTCCACGTCGGACTGGAATGACTTCATCATGGCCTTGAACGTGGCCACGGCGGATTGTCCGTACTCGTAGTTGGGGTACACGATGGCCCAGCGCTTCTTGCGCAAGGCCAGCGCCTTGGGCGCCAGCGCGGCGACGTGCATCCAGGTGGAAGGCCGTAATCGGTAGGTGTAGCGGTTGCCTTCCTGCCAGGTGATCTTGTCGGTTAGCGGCTCGGCGGCCAGGAAGAACACCTGCTGCTGCTTGGCGAAGTCGGTCAGGGCCAGCCCGGTGTTGGACAGGAAGCCGCCGAACAGCAGCTCGACCTTCTCGCGTGCCAGCAGTTCCTGGGCAGCACGCACGGAATCACCGGGGTTGCCGTTGTCGTCGCGGGAGATGACTTCCAGTTTCCGGCCCAGCACGCCGCCTTCGGCGTTGACCTGCTCAAGCGCCAGCTGCCAGCCCTTCTTGTAGGGGCCCAGGAAGGCGGGGATGGCCTTGTAGCTGTTGATCTCGCCGATGCGGATCGGCGGTTCCTTGTCTTTGGCGACGGCTACGGCGACCGGAGTCAGCGCCAGGGCCAGGAGTGCGGGCGCAACGGCGCGGCGCAGCAGGGTAAGGCTGGGACGAAGCATGGCAGGGTATCGCAGGCAAGAGGGATCGGGCGTCGCCGCGCGGCACGGGGCGCTGCGGGTTGCGGCCAATTGAAACACGCGCCTTTGCCGGGCGGCAATAGACGCTTCCCCCTGCTTGGGGCGGCCTGGCAATAAAAAAAGCCCTGCAAGGCAGGGCTCTTTTAGACTTACCAGAAAACCGGCTGAATTACTTCAGCTTGGTTTCCTTGTAGTCAACGTGCTTGCGAGCGACCGGATCAAATTTCTTGATCAGCATCTTCTCGGGCATGTTGCGCTTGTTCTTGGTGGTCGTGTAGAAATGACCCGTGCCGGCAGTCGACTCGAGTTTGATCTTTTCGCGGATACCTTTGGCCATGTCGTGCTCCTAGTATGGTGATTGTAGGGGAGGCCGATTAGGCGATTTCGCCGCGGGCACGCATGTCGGCCAGGACGGCGTCGATGCCGTTCTTGTCGATCGTGCGGATGGCCTTGGCCGAAACACGCAGGCGGACCCAGCGGTTTTCGCTTTCAACCCAGAACCGGCGCGATTGCAGGTTCGGCAGGAAGCGACGCTTGGTCTTGTTGTTTGCGTGCGAAACATTGTTGCCCACCATCGGGCCTTTGCCGGTCACTTGGCATACGCGTGCCATGGATGCACCTCTTTATGTCGTTCTTTTCGCGCATCGCTTGGGGGGTAGACAGGGTTTTAGCCGCCGGGCTGTGTGGGAAGCGCAATGTGTTGCCTGTTGCGCTGCCTGTGCCGGCCACCCAGTCTTAGTGGATGAGGGGGATCGGGATCCGCCCGTGCTTATACCCGCTGCCTGCCACCCGCTGAAATCCTGCTAGAAATTCCTGATGAATTCCTTGACCGGATTTCTCAACGCTACGCGGTTGGGGTCAGAGTGCTGAACTACAAAGCATAGTAGTCCGGCACGGGAAACTTCTTGTGAAGACTTAGATTCTAATACGAAAAAGCCAAGCAAATCAAGCGGCCGGCTCAGTTCGTGTGCGATTGCGCGACACGGCCCGAGATCCAGGACAGGCAGGCGCAGCTGGCCAGCGTGGTCGTCAGGGGCAAGGCGCTGTCCGTTTGCCAGGCGCTGACGGCGAAACCGGCCAGCGCGCCGCAAGACAGTTGCAGTGTCCCCAGTAACGCGGACGCGGCGCCCAGCCGCTTGCCCTGGTCCGACAGCGCCAGCGCTGCCGAGTTCGGGTTCACGAAGCCCTGGCTGCCCATGTAGGCGATCAGGCACAGCATCAACAGCGGAAGCGTCATCCAGCCGGCCAGCGTCAGCGCCACGGCGGCAAGGCTTGCGATGGCCAGCGAGGTCAGGGCCTTGCGCTGCAGTTGGCGGGGCTTGTAGGTGCGCAGCAGGCGGGCGCTGATTTGCGAGCAGATGATGAGCGACAGCGCGTTGGTGCCGAACAGCAGGCCGTAATACTGGGGCGGCACGCCGTACAGTTCGATGAAGACGCGTGGCGATCCGATGATGTAGGCGAACATGCCGGCCTGGCCGAAGCCGCCCGCCAGGCTGTGCGCCATGAAGCCGCGATGCGCGAACAGGTCGCGGTAGTTGCGCAGGATGGTGCTCCAGCGCAGCGGCACGACACGTTCGGGGGCCAGCGATTCCTTCATGATCTTCGCCACCGCCAGCATCAGCATGGCGCCGCCGGCCAGCATGATCCAGAACAGGCTGCGCCAAGAGGCGATCGCCAGCAATTGGCCGCCGGCAAGCGGCGCCAGAATCGGGGCCAGGCCCATGATCAGCATCAGCAGCGACATCGCGCGCGCCGCCTCATGGGTTTCATAATGGTCGCGGATGACCGCGCGGGGAATCACGATGCCGGCCGCGCCACCCATGGCCTGCACGACGCGCCAGCCCGTCAGCGCCTCGACCGAACCCGACAGGGCGCAACCCAGGGATGCCACCATGAACAACGCCAGCCCCACCATCAGCGGCGGCTTGCGGCCGAAGCGGTCGGCCATCGGGCCGTAGAACACCTGTGCCAGCGCCAGGCCGATCAGGTAGGCCGCCAGCGTGCGTTCGACGTCGCCGCGCGGCACGCCCAGGTTCGCCGCAATGGTCGGGAACGCGGGCAGGTACATGTCGATGGCGAACGGGCCGATCGCCGTCAGCGCGCCCATGAGAATGAGCCAACCGGGCAGGCTGCTGCGGGAAACTGGTGATGGGGGCATGGTGGTCGCGGTAAAACGCAGAGACAGGGCGCGCATGCGTTGGATTGCACGGTTTTGCGCCAAGCCAGCGACTGTATCACGGGTAACCTGACACGCAAATTTCAGCTGTTTTCCGATACAGTCGTGAGCGTCCGTAAAGTACTCAGAGGAGAAGTCGTGAATCCTTTGCTATCTGTTGTGGAACGCAAGCTTGAGGCCTTGCCCGTCCCTGTCCAGCTGGTTTTGCCTGACGGCGCCGTGCTGGGGCCGCCCGATCCGCGCGTCCGCTTCGTGGCGCACGACAAGACGGCGCTCGCCCACCTGGCCGAAGGCGCCGTGGGCGTTCTGGGGCAGGACTATGTGGAAGGCCGCATCGACATCGAAGGCAATATGCGCGATGTGATGGCCGCGGCGTCGGCGTTGCTGCCGGGGTCGCCGGTCGATGCCGCGCGCGGCGGCTGGCTGACGGAGCTGGTCCGCAAGGTGATGTCGGTATGGCGGCATTCCGTGGAGCGCGACGCCAAGCAGATCGAATTCCATTACGACCTGTCCGACGACTTCTACGCCCTGTGGCTGGATCCGCGCCGGGTTTATTCCTGCGCCTATTACCGCACGCCGGACATGACGCTGGCCCAGGCGCAGGAGGCCAAGCTCGATCACATCTGCCGCAAGCTGCGGCTGCACGCGGGCGAGCGTTTTCTGGACGTGGGGGCGGGGTGGGGCGGATTACTGCTGTGGGCCGCCGAAAACTACGGCGTGGACGCCACGGGCATCACGCTGTCGCGCAACCAGCACGCGCACGTCACGAAACTGATCCAGGAAAGAGGCCTGGCCGGCCGGGTCCGTATGGAATTGCTGGACTATCGCAAGCTGGACGAATCCACGCCTTACGACAAGATCGCGTCGGTGGGCATGTTCGAGCACGTGGGCCGGGCGCAGCTTGAAGGCTATTTCGCCAAGCTGCGCCGCCTGCTCAAGCCGGGCGGCCTGATCATGAACCATGGCATAACCGCGGCCGGAGTCTATAACCCCGAGCTGGGCAACGGGATGGGCGAGTTCATCGAAAAGTACATTTTCCCCGGCGGCGAACTGACCCACATCAGTGTCGTCATGGAAGCCATGACCAATGGCGGGCTGGAAGAGGTGGACGTGGAGAACCTGCGGCCGCACTACGCACGCACGTTGTGGGCGTGGAGCGATGCGCTGGAGGCCCGTTTGCCGGAGGCCGCGCAGGTGCTGGGCGGCGAGCAGGGCGCGCGGTCGCTGCGGGCGTACCGGCTGTACCTGGCCGGCTGCGCCATGGCGTTCGAGCACGGCTGGATCGCCTTGCATCAGATCTTGGGCCAGCCCCCGGCGACTGGCCGTCCGGACGAGCTCGACCATCCGGCGGACCTCTCCTATCCGTGGCGCCGCGACTATATGTATGGCGGCGACGCTGACCGCTGACGGTTGCATGCGGTACCGGGCCGACCCAGCGGACGTTTTAGCTGAACACAGGCTGAAAATGGATCGAAAACCCCCATTTCAGGAAGCCGAAACCGCGCTTTTCGGCCCTTCTGGAACGCGCAGTACGTATTAATAAGAACAAAATATTTACTGAATGTATCTATGGTTTGAGAGCGAGTTTTCTTAGGGGAATTTCGTAATCCCCCTCTAGTCGATGGGGGTTATCCCGTAGCTTTTTTGCCAGGAATGTATCTGTTTTGTTCAGGCTGAGGGTTGGGCGGCGCAGCAATTTCGTTTAAGATGCTGCCTTCTTCGTTCAGTTTGTTCACTTTCTGCGGGTTTTCAAAAACCTAGTTTTTGAAGCTCCTGTCTTAGCAAGATTCCGCACCGCTTGCGGATTTTCTTGTCGCTAGTGTCGGTTTGTATTGGCGGTTCTGCCCGTCTTCCGCACAACCCCCTTAGCTCCATGGCACTTCCGGGCCAGACCCGGCGTGTGTCCCTGAACCTATGGAGGCAAAAGCCAAATGCGTTTTACCCCTGTCAAGACCCTGGCCGCCGCGGCCGTTCTGTTTGCGTTTGCCGGCGCGGCCCAAGCCGCCGACGCACCGCAATGCGAAATCAAGCGTCCGGTCAATTTCGGCGCCATGAACTGGGAATCCAACCTGGTCCTGGTTGATGTCGAACGTTTCATCATGGAAAAGGGCTACGGTTGCAAGACCGAGACCCTGCCGACGGAAACCTTGCCCGCCCTGGCCGCGCTGGAGCGCGGCGACCTGGATATCAATACCGAAATCTGGCTGAACAGTGTGGCCGATCCCTGGGATCGCGCCGAAAAGACCGGCCGCGTCAAACGCATCGGCGACCTCTACATGGGCGCCGAAGGCTGGTACATCCCCCGCTACACCGCCGAACGCCTGCCCGAACTGAAGTCCGCGGCCGATCTGCCGAAGTTCAAGGACAAGTTCAAGGACCCCGAAGAGCCCGGCAAGGGTCGCTTCTATGGCTGCCCGGCGGGTTGGGGCTGCGAGATCACCAGCAACAACCTGTTCCACGCGCTGAAGCTGGACGACAGCTACACGCTGTACTCGCCCGGCACGGGCGCGGCGCAGAAGGCGGCGCTGATGTCGGCGTACAAGCGCAAGCAGAACGTGGTCTTCTACTACTGGTCGCCCACGCCGCTCGTCGGCGCGATGGATCTCGTCAAGCTGGACATGCCGCCCTTTGACGCCGAAAAGCACAAGTGCCTGACGTCGTCCAAGTGCGCGAACCCCGAGCCGAGCGCCTATCCCGACAATCCCGTCTTCACCGCGGTGAACACCAAGTTCTCCGAAGAAGCGCCCACCCTGACCGCCTTCCTGGCCAAGGTGTCGGTGCCGCTGCCGGTGATCAATGAAACGCTGGCCCACATGGAAGAGTCGGGCGACGATTCCAGCACCGTGGCCAAGTGGTTCCTGAAGAACAAGCCCGACGTCTGGACCAAGTGGGTCCCCGCCGACGTCGCCGGGCGCGTCCAAAGCGCGCTGTAACGCATCGTGGTGCAGGCCTCGCGCCGCTTCGGCGCGTGCCGGCCCGGCCAGCAGGAAAGTCTTCCGGCTTGTCGGGCCGCCTCAAGGGAAAAAGCCCCGTGCGGGCAAGTTGCCCTGGGCTTTTTCCCCTGGGATGGCTGTTTGCCGGACGCCCGCGTCCGGACGCAAGCCGTTGGCGCCGTCCGTCCGGCCGCCTGGTTGCCTCAACGAGGCCGCTTGGCTGCCTGGACATCCGGTCTTTCGGACTATCCGGCGGCGACCGCTGCCGTAAGCGCCCCAGAATGGAGTCGAAACAATGTTTCCTGAAATTATTCCCGCCCGTCAGGTAAGGGCGGCGATCGACGGGTTCGTCGATCACCTGGTCACCAATTACGCGGACACGCTCGAGACCCTGTCTCAGCCGGTCCTGCACGCCTTGGTGTGGTTGGAGCAACTGCTGCGCAATTCGCCCTGGTGGGCGGTGGTCGCCGTGACCGTGGCCATCGCGTGGGGCGTCAGCCGCCGCATCGGCCTGAGCCTGGCGATGGGCGCGCTGTTGTGCGTGATCGGCGTGCTGGGCCTGTGGGACGCCGGCATGCAGACGCTGGCGCTGATGATCATGGCAGCCGGCTTGTCGGTGCTGATCGGCATTCCGCTGGGCGTGCTGATGGCGCGCGTGAACTGGCTGCGCTCCATCATGCTGCCGGTGCTGGACGTGATGCAGACCATGCCCAGCTTCGTGTACCTGATTCCGGTTGTGATGCTGTTCGGCCTGGGCAAGATCCCCGCCATCATCGCCACCGTGATCTACGCCGTGCCGCCGCTGATCCGCCTGACCGACCTGGGCATCCGCCTGGTTGATCGGGAAGTGCTGGAAGCCTCGCGCGCGTTCGGCGCCAATCCGCGCCAGCAATTGTTCGGCGTGCAGTTGCCGCTGGCCTTGCCCAACATCATGGCCGGCATCAACCAGACCACGATGATGGCGTTGTCGATGGTGGTGATCGCGTCGATGATCGGCGCACGCGGCCTGGGCTATGAAGTGTTGCTGGGGATCAACCGTCTGGAAGTGGGCCGCGGCCTGCTGGCGGGCTTGGGTATCGTGGTGCTGGCCGTGCTGTTCGACCGGATCACGCAATCGTATGGACAGCGCATGCGCATGGGAGGCCAGCGATGAGCAAGATCGAGGTCAAGAACATCTACAAGGTCTTCGGTTCGCATCCGAAGAAATGGCTGCAAGCCGCCCAGAATGGCATGAGCAAGGAACAGCTGCTGGCCGAAAGCGGCCACACGCTGGGCCTGCGCGACATCAGCCTGTCGATTGAAGAGGGCAGCATCTATGTCATCATGGGCTTGTCGGGTTCCGGCAAGTCGACGCTGATCCGCCACTTCAACCGCCTGATCGAGCCCAGCGCCGGCCACATCCTGGTCGACGGCGTGGACGTGGTGAGCCTGAACAAGCGCGATCTGGAAGTCTTCCGCCAAAAGAAGATGAGCATGGTGTTCCAGCGTTTTGGCCTGTTCCCGCACCGCACGGTGCTGGACAACGCCGCGTACGGCCTGACCGTGCAAGGCGTGGGCAAGGCGGAACGCGAGAAGCGCGCCCGCGACTGGCTGGAGCAAGTAGGTCTGGCCGGCTTTGAAAACCAGTATCCGCATCAGTTGTCGGGCGGCATGCAGCAACGTGTGGGTTTGGCGCGCGCGCTGGCGACCGATGCCGAAATCCTGCTGATGGACGAAGCGTTCTCGGCGCTGGACCCATTGATCCGCCGTGAAATGCAGGATCAGCTGCTGCAGCTGCAGGCCAAGCTGAACAAGACCATCGTGTTCATCACGCATGACCTGGACGAGGCCCTGCGCCTGGGCAACCGCATCGCCATCCTCAAGGACGGTGAACTGGTGCAGGAAGGCACGCCGGAAGACATCCTGCTGAACCCGGCCAATGACTACGTTCAGTCGTTCCTGCAGGACGTGAACCGCACCAAGGTGCTCAACGCCACGCACGCCGTGAATCCGGCGCGCCTGACGCTGACCATGCGTTCGCGTCCCGCGCACGCCCTCGACCGCATGCGGGCGATGGACTACGAGTATGCGCCGGTGCTGGACGGCAAGCGCCTGGCAGGCGTGCTGACGGCCAAGGCGGCCGAGGAAGCCATCCAGCAAGGCGCACGCGACGTGTCGCGCTTTGTCGAAGACCTGGCGTCGGTGCCGGCTACGGCGGGCCTGGGTGAAGTGTTGGCGCAACTGGTGCACAGCGACCAGCCGGTTGCCGTCACGGGCGAGGACGACGAGTTCCTTGGCATGCTGTCGCGCAAGAAGGTCGTCGAGCTGGTGACCCCGGCGCTGACCGAAACCGCGGCGTCGCCGGAAGGCGCCCCAAGCGAGCTGGAAGCCCAGCCCGCTCCCGAGCACCGGGGCGAAGCGGCCTGACCGCATCGGCACCGCGATAGGGCGCCCGGCGCCCGGACTTTGCCCGCCTGCAATCGCTTGCACGCGGGCAAAGTCGCTATATGATGGCTGGCCGGTCAGTTCGGCCGGACTCCTGCTATTCGAAAAATCGGAAGCCGTCATGCCAATCTTGAATGTCCAGATCCTGCAAGGCCACTCGGCCGCCCAAAAGGCCGCGTTGCTGAAAGCCGTTTCCAACGCCGTAGTGGAAAGCATCGCCGCGCCGCTGCCCAGCGTGCGCATCGTGCTGCAGGAAGTGCCTGCTGAAAACGTGATCGTGGCCGGTGAAATCGGCAAGCGCATGGTGCGGGTGGACGCGGCGCTGATCGAAGGGCGTGACGAAGCCAAGAAAGCCGCGCTGATTGCCGCGGTGAACCAGGCCGTCTGCACCAGCATCGATATTTCGGGCGAAGACGTGCGGGTGCTGATCCGCGACGTGCCCAAGGTGGACATGGGCGTGGCCAACGGCATCAGCGCCAAGGCCGCCGGTCGCTAAGCGGGGCGCGCCGAGCGGGGCGCGTCAGGCCAGTTGGTCGGACGTGATGACGTGCATGCCGGGCGGCGCGTTGATGGCCGCCTCGAGCATCGCCTGCGCGATTGCGTGGGCCGGGTTGATCCGCCAACGGCGCGGCAGCAGCGGGCCCAGTAGCGTCAGTGCGCCGACGGCGGCGCGTTCGCCAAGCCGGAACTCGGCGCGCCGGCCGCCGATCAATCCGGGCTGCACCAAGGTCAGCGACGCGAAGTCCAGGCCGGCCAAGTCACGTTCCAACTCGCCCTTGACCCGGTTGTAGAAAAAGCGCGACGACACGTCGGCGCCGATGGCCGAGTTCAGTACATAGGCGGAAGTGCCGTGATGGCGGGCCAGCCTGGCCACGGCCAGCGGATAGTCGTGGTCGACCTTGCGGAACGCAGCTTCGGAACCTGCGGCGCGCATGGTTGTGCCCAGCGTGCAGATCACGGCGTCGGCGCGCCACCAGTCGGCGTCGTGCGGCAGGCGGTCGAAGTCGACCACGGGAGACTGCAGCTTGGGGTGCGCCGGCAGCGGGCGCCGGGCGATCGAGATCACGTCCGTCACGCGCGGATCGGCCAGGGCCTGGTCCAGCACGTGGCGGCCGACCAGGCCGGTCGATCCGATCAGAAGCAGCTTCATGGAAGACTCCGGGTTGGCGTTACGCCGTGGTGTCGCCCGCCGCTTCGGGCTGATAGACGATCTCTTCGATCGTGGCGGCATGCTCGGTCTGATTGGGGGCGGTCCAGGTGATGCGCTGGCCCTGGCGCGAGCCGATCAGGCTCAGCCCTAGCGGCGACAACACCGAAACCTGGCCTTGCGCCAGGTTCGCGTCGGCCGGATAGCATAGAGTAACGATCATTTCGTCGCCGTTGGCGTTCAGCAGGCGCATGCGCGAGCGCATCGTCACGATGTCCGGCGTGACGTCTTCAAGGGTGATGATGGGCGCGGAATCCAGAATGTCCTGCGTGGCGTCGATCGCATCGCGCGAAAGGCCGGCGGCGCTGCCGGGGCGGGTGATCATGCCCAGCAGGCGGGCGTGGTCCAGGGCGGTGATCAGTTTGTCTTGCGGCAAGGCGTTCATGTCGATTCTTCTTAGACGTATGGCCCCCTCGGCAGAGACTTTTCAGGCTTGCACGGGTGGGGCGATGGAGGTAGTGACAGCGCTATCGGGAAAAGAAGGTCAAGCAGCGCCGCAACGAAGCGTATCGATTGAAGCCGGTCTGAAGGGGGGCGCCGCCGTCACGGTGGACGGCGGATACGCACCCTGTTCCGGGGAGCGCCCACGCGGGCGGGTTCAAGCGTCGTTGCGACGCAGGTTGTCGCGCGGTGGGCGCCCAATCTGCTGTCGGCAACAGCCAAGTATATAGGCCATTGGCAGATCAGCCCTTGATGAAGGCCAGCAGGTCGGGATTGATGACCTCGCCATGCGTGGTCAGCATGCCGTGCGGAAAGCCCGCATACACCTTCAGCGTGCCGTTTTTCAGCAGTTTGACCGACAGCCGGGAAGAGTCGTCGATGGGCACGATCTGGTCGTCGTCGCCGTGCATGACCAGGGTGGGGACGGTAATGGCCTTCAGGTCTTCGGTCTGGTCGGTTTCCGAAAAGGCCTTGATGCCCTCGTAATGCGCCTTGGCCGAGCCGATCATGCCTTGCCGCCACCAGTTATTGATGACGCCTTGCGACACTTGCGCGCCCGGGCGGTTGAACCCGTAAAAGGGGCCGGACGCCACGTCTGTGAAAAACTGGGCGCGGTTCGCAGCCAGCGCCGCGCGGAAACCGTCGAATACCTCGATCGGCGTGCCGCCCGGGTTGGCATCGGTCTTGACCATCAAGGGCGGCACGGCGCTCACCAGGATGGCCCGGGCGACCCGGCCCTGCGGCTGGCCGAACTTGGCGACATAGCGCGCCACCTCTCCGCCACCGGTCGAATGGCCGATGTGGACGGCGTTGCGCAGATCCAGGTGCTCGGCCACCGCGGACGCATCGGCGGCGTAGTGGTCCATGTCGTGGCCATCGCTGACCTGGCTGGAACGGCCGTGGCCGCGGCGGTCATGCGCAATGACGCGAAAGCCCTTGGCGACGAAGTAGAGCATCTGGGCGTCCCAGTCGTCGCTGGACAAGGGCCAGCCGTGGTGGAACATGATGGGCTGGGCCGTCTTGGGGCCCCAGTCCTTGAAATAGATCTGCACGCCGTCGGGGGTAGTGATGGTGCTCATGGTCAGTGACTCCGGGAAGAGGCAGGGGGAGGGGAACCGCGGGGATGGCCGGGCCCTGGCGCCAGCCATCCTGCAGCGTAGCCGGCATGGCGACCCGGAGCTTGTACGTTATCAAGCAAATTTGGATGAAATCAACCTTGGCGGGGTATTACGCCTGGCCGGTGGCAGCCATCCGCCGCATCTGGCCGAGGGCCGCCACCGCCAGCAGCAGCAACAGGCTGGCGGCCACCACGTAGGGCACCCAAGGGCGTAGCCCGTACAGCAGCGTGCAAGCCAACGGCACGATCACCATCGCCATGCCCTGGACCGCGGTGACCGAGCCGGCCGCGATACCCTGTTCTTCCGGACTGACGGCGTTTGCGGCCAAGGTCTGGATCGACGGGAACACCAGCCCCATGCCTGCGGCCATCAGCGCATAGCTGAGCAGGAAGCCGGCCGTGCCCGGCAGCACCGCGATCAAGAAGAAGCCCGTGCTGGCCAGCAAGGCGCCCGCGGCCAGGCACCGTGCGGCATTCATTTTTCGGGCGCGAGCCAGGGCAAGCTGCACCAGGATCAGCACGATGCCCACCGTGGCCATGGCGATGCCTGCGACGCGCGCGGCGGGGCCGGCTTCCAGGTGCAGGGCGTCCATGGCGTAGAAGCCCACGATCATCTGCGCGGTGATCACGCCGCTCATCGCCAGCAGCATGGCGGCAAGCGGCAGCCGCAGGCGCCGGTCGGACAGTTTTAGCGGCGGCGTGCCGCGGGGCGCGTGCGACGCGTCGGATGGCAGGCGCAGCATCAACCATGCCGTGCCCAGCACCGGCAGGACGGCGGCCAGGTACAACGGAACGATAAGGCTGTCCTTGACCAGCAGCCCGCCGATGGCAGGGCCCAGGACCATGCCGACGCCGTTGGCGGCGCCCAGTTTGGCCATCATGGCGCCGCGCTGCTCAGGCGCGGTGATGTCGGCGATTCGCGCGGCGCTGACGGCGGGCATGGCCGCGTAGAACGCGCCGATCAGGCCGCGCAGGACCAGCAACGCCGCCAGCGCGACCCATGGCGAGGGCGGTTCGGCCAACATCCGGTCCAGCGCCCACGCCAGCAGCAGGTAGCTGACGATGTAGCCGGCGGCCGCGCGCAGCAGCGTGGTCCGGCGCCCCACGCGGTCGCTGCGGCGGCCCCAGTAACGCGCCATCAGCATCCAGAGCAGGCCGGCCACGGTGACGACCAGGCCTCCGTGCCATTCCGCCAGCCCCAGGCCGCGCACGACGGGGCCGATCACGGGCACGAACGCCATCATGGCGGTCAAGCACAGCATATTGAAAACGAACAGGGCAGCGGCTTCGCTGCGGGCGGAAAGCGGGGTGGGGTTCAAGGCGGCGTCTTTGATGAGGATGAAAACCGTTATCATCTTCACCTGGACGTGGATGCGCTAGCGAATCTGCGCCGGCGATGGCGGAATTGAGGAAATATGGGCTATCAGCTTCGGACGACCCGCGCGACCGACGGTCCGCTGACTGCGGAGGACATGTTGCGTCTGATGCCGCCTGACTGGGCTGACATCCGCACGGAACACGAACTGGCGGGCGGCGTGTCCATCGGCTGCTATGACGGCACCCCCGTCACCGACTGGGCCGTCGAGGGCACCGCTGTCCCCAGCATGGGGTTGGCGATCATCCTGGAAGGGCAGTTCGGCTTGGGCTTCGAGGGGGGCGCCCCGTTGCATGTCAAACCGGGCACCGTGATCCTGCATTCCACCGACGCCCTGGTGACTGGGTGGGACGAATTCAAAGGCCGGCGCGCGATCCGCACCGTCGACATCCGGTTTTCGTCGGATGCCGTGCGTCCGATCTGGGAGCAGGTGCTGCTGACTGCCCCTGGCGGCATGCTGGCCGACGATGCCAGCGTGCCGGACAGGGGCGCGCATCTGGCGGTGCTGCCGGCATGGTCCTGCATCGCGCGCATCGCCGGCGAGATCCTGAGCTGGCGCCACGACCGCAGCGAGATCGCCGCGCTGTACCTGCAGGGCAAGGCCAACGAGGCCCTGGCGCTGACGCTCAAGCACGTGAACGACGGCCATCGTGCGCTGCCCCAACCCGCCGACCGCCGCCGGCTGGCCGAGGCCTACCACCGCATTCAGCGCCACTACGCGGACTGCAAGACCGTGCGCCAGCTGGCGCAATCCGTGGGCCTTAGCGAAAAACGCCTGCAGGCGGGATTCCTGTCGCTATATGGCCAGTCGGTGCACGCTTGCCTCCTGGGGGCAAGAATGGATGCGGCGGAAAGCCTGTTGAAGCGCGGCTGCTCGGTCACGGATACCGCCTATAGCGTCGGCTTCGCAAGCCTTAGCCATTTCATCAAGGCGTTCAAGGCGCATCGTGGGAGCACGCCCGGGAATTGGCTAAAGGGCGGGGCATAGGCGATCGATCGGGTAGCGTTGCCGCCCCCAGCCGCCAGCTGCGTGGCCGTGACGCTGTCCTGACACCGTCAATGGTTGTAGCCACGACGGTCCGGGACTAAGCTGCAAGCTTGGCTATCGAAAGCGGCGCTCGTGGATCCGCCAGTCAGCAACACCGGACCCGCTCGCCGCAAGGAGAGCAGCATGCGGCATGCAGTGGATCTGTCGGGACGCGTGGCGGTCGTCACCGGCGCCAATTCCGGAATCGGGCGCGGTATTGCCCTGGAATTGGCGGCGGCGGGCGCGCGGGTGGTGGTGAACCACCGGCCCAATGAAGACTCCGCGCGGCGCGGCGCAGAGGTGGCGCAGGAAATCGCGAGCGCAGGCGGGCAGGCCGTCACCGCGGCAGCCGATATCAACCGTGAGGAAGACGTCGAGCATCTGTTCCGCGTGGCCGAGGATCATTTCCAGGGCGTCGACATACTGGTCAACAACGCCGGCATCGAACAGCCGGCCGCCATTCAGGACATGACGCTGGCCCAATGGCAAAAGGTGATCGACACCAACCTGACGGGCCAGTTCCTCTGCGCCCGCGCTGCGGTACGGGCATTCCTGAACCGCACGCCCCAGCCGCCCGCTGACACGGCGGCGGGCAAGATCATATTCATCAGTTCGGTCCACGAAGTCATTCCGTGGGCGTTCCAGTCCAACTATGCGGCGTCCAAAGGCGGCGTGTCGCTGCTGATGCAGTCGCTGGCGCAAGAGTTGGCGCCGATGAGGATCCGCGTCAATTCCGTGGCCCCCGGGGCGATACGCACGCCCATCAATGCGCCCGCCTGGAACACGCCGGAAAGCCTGGCGTCGCTGCTCAAGCTGATTCCGTACGGCCGCATCGGAGAGCCGGAAGACGTGGCGCGTGCCGTGGCGTGGCTGGCCAGCGACGATTCCGACTACGTGACGGGGTCAACCTTGTTCGTGGACGGCGGCATGACGCTTTATGCCGCCTTTCGCGGCGCGGGTTGATCCGATGTCCAAGCCCCTTGAAGACTATGGCTTGATCGGCAACATGTTGTCGGCTGCGCTGGTGGCGCGCGACGGTTCCATCGACTGGCTCTGCCTGCCGCATTTCGATTCCCCGGCGTGCTTCGCGGCTTTGCTGGGCGACGACAGCCATGGCCGCTGGCTGCTGGCGCCCAGCTTTCCCGACGCGATCACCACGCGTCGCTACCTGCCGGAAACGGCGGTGCTGGAAACGCGCCATGAAACGCCGGACGGCGTGGTGCGCGTCTACGACTTCATGCCGCTTAGCGATGATGAAGAACGGGTGGACGTCGTGCGTATCGTGCAGGGCGTATCGGGCCGCGTGGACATGCGGATGGAATTGACGCTGCGCTTTAACTACGGGCAGGCGGTTCCCTGGGTGCGCCGGCGCGATTACGGGCTGAGCGCCATAGCCGGGCCGGACGCCGTCGAGCTGCATACGGCCGTGCCGCTCACCGGCCGCGACATGAAGAGCGTGGCCGAATTCACCGTGCGGCAGGACGAGACCGTGCCCTTCACCCTGTCGTATCACCGTTCGCACAAGACGCCGCATTTCGTGCCGGACCGCCTGGAAAGCATGGACCGCACCATCGCGTGGTGGCGCGAATGGGCCAAGCGCTGTCATTGGGAAAATGGCCCGGGGGAACGGCGAGACGCTGTCGTGCGATCGCTGATCACCTTGAAACTGCTGACCTTTCAGCCTACCGGGGGCATCGTCGCGGCACCCACGACGTCGCTGCCCGAGCAATTGGGCGGCAGCCGCAACTGGGATTACCGGCATTGCTGGCTGCGCGATTCCGCCCTGACCTTGTATGCGTTGTTGAATGCCGGCTATCGGGAAGAAGCCGAGGCCTGGCGGCAATGGCTGTTGCGGGCGGCGGCCGGCCATCCCAACCAGCTGCAGATCATGTACGGCATTTCCGGCGAGCGCTGGCTGCCCGAACACGACATCCCCTGGCTTCCCGGGTATGAGGCAAGCGCGCCCGTGCGGCTGGGCAATGCCGCGGCCGGGCAGATGCAGCTGGACGTGTATGGCGAACTGATCGAGACCCTGCATGCCGCGCGCGTGGCCGACCTGGCCCCGCTGGCCGAAGCGTGGCGCATGCAGAAGGTGTTGCTCACGCCGCTAGAGGACCTGTGGCGCGAGCCTGACCATGGCATCTGGGAAGTGCGGGGGCCGCGCCGCGCATTCACGCACTCGCGGCTGATGTGCTGGGTGGCGCTGGACCGCACCGTGAAATCCTGCGAGCGCTTCGGGTTGGAAGGCCCCGTGGACCGCTGGCGGGCGCTGGCTGACGAGATCCGCACCGATATCTGCACGCATGGCTATGACGCCAAGCGCAATACGTTTGTGCAGTACTACGGTGGCACGGCGCTGGACGCCAGCCTGCTGCTGATTCCGCAGGTGGGCTTCCTGCCCGCCGACGACCCGCGCGTGACCGGCACCGTGCAAGCCATCGAAAGCGAACTGCTGCGCGATGGCCTGCTGCTGCGCTATTCGACGCAGCATAGCGACGATGGGCTGCCGGGCGACGAAGGCGTGTTCCTGGCGTGCAGCTTCTGGCTGGCCGACGCCTACATCATGCAAGGCCGGCTGGACGACGCGCACCGCCTGTTTGGCCGCCTGCTGTCATTACGCAACGACCTCGGGCTGCTGGCCGAAGAGTACGACGTGGCGCGCAAGCGGCTGGTGGGCAACTTCCCCCAGGGCTTTTCGCACATCGGGTTGGTCAATACCGCCTATAACCTGAGCGCCGCCGGCGGGACGGCGCACCAGCGTTCGTCCCGCGACGCGCCGCAGGAATAAGCCAGCGCGTCCGCCGCGCAATCCATCCCGCCCAGCACCGGCATGCCGCGGCCCATGGCCGTCTCAGGCCATGAGCTGGTAGGCCAGGGCAAGCGTCAGCAAGAGAATCGTGCCCAGTATCCACAGCATTGCGGCCAAGGCGATCGCGAGCGGAACCCGCATTCGGTGAGGGGCTTGCACGGCATGGACCACCGGCACCGGCAGCCCGTCCGGCGGCGGGGGCAAGATGCCGTCATTGGCGGCATCGCGTGGGTCGGCATATTGGCCTATCGAACTTTCCGGCCCCATGCGGACAACGATCATGATGTTGCCAGCCGGGGTCGACGTTAAGGCAGGTTGGGGGGAATTCATGGCGATCACCGCTGTCGAGCAAGTGAAACTTTGATCGGGGACCGAAGTCTCCCCCGGTCCGTGTGCATGTCTGGCGGGCATGCCTGCTTAAGGCGCCTTCTTCACGCTTTGTTCCAGCGACTTGGCCATTTGAAGATGCTGCTCAAGTGTCGGAAGCGTTTCGGTGGCAAATTGCTTGATCTCGGGATCCTTTGCCTGGTTCGACGCCTCCTGGAAGAGCTTGACGGCGTCCTCGTGGGCCGAAACGCCGATGCTCTCGGCATAAGCCTTGTCGAAGCCGTCGTCGCGCAGGCCCAGGGTCTTCAACTTTGCCTGTTGCACCAGGGACGGTTCGGTAGGGGCGTCATAGCCCTTCTTCTTGGCCAGGGCGGCCAATTGCTGGCCAGCCTTGCCGTGGTCGTCAATCATCTTCTGCGCAAATGTCTTGACCTCTGCGCTACGGGCTTTCTCAAGGGCCAGCTTGCTGCCTTCGACTTCCATATGCCCGGCCTGCGCGGCATTTTCCAGAAAATCGCGATCTTTACTGTCCAGTTTTGACTCCGCCGCCATCGGCGGGGTAGCCGTCTGGGCCATGGCGATAGGCCCGCTTCCTAGTGCCGCGACGGCAAGCAGGGTGGCGGTGAGATAACGAGTATTCATGAATGTCTCCGGAGGCGGCGCACGGTGCCCGCGAGGCGGGCAGGGGGGGTAGGTCGTCCGGAAGGCTTAGCAAGTAGCGTGCCCGGGCGTGCCGGGCACGCGCGAAAGCTCTCCCGGTACTTCCTGCGGCGCTTGTAAGAAATGCCCGGTGGCCCACGTTCCCGGGCGGGGTTGCCCGGGGCATTGCTGCACCGCGACGGGTGGCACAACGCTTGCTGGTCCAGTGTCCGAGTTCCCCGCGTGGAGACATTGCGCAAAGGGGAAATATCGCTATTCCCAGGAGGCTCGACATGAACCATGACCAACGATATCCGTGGCGGGATGAGGACGACTTCAACCGGGATCCCGGCAGTGGCAACACCCGCGACCCCTACCGCCAGGCGCAGCAGCCCGGCCGGTCCGGCAGGCAGGCGCCGCGGGATTCCGTCAACGACGTGCGGCGCCAGCAGCATGCGGGTGCGGGGGACCAGGAGCCGTGGCGCGACCCGGCACCTTCGTTCGGATATCAGGGCGAAGGCACGAGCCGCGCGCCCGGTACCCGTGAAACCCGGGGAGGCGTACGCAGCCGCAGCGCGGACCCCGGCCAAAGCAGCTATGGCGGCTTCAGGAACCAGGACCCGTCGTACCAGCGAGAGCAGGTGTACGGATCGGGCAGCCCCTCCTATAGCGGCCCCACTTCTTACGGCGACGAGGAAGGCGGCTATTACGGCGACCGCCCGCAATGGGCGGACGAGCCGGAAGCGTCTTTCGAAACCGCGGAGCGCGGTGGCTACAACTGCGGGCCGACCGCCTGGCGCGACCGCGGTTCGCGGCGGACGGATCCCAAAGGCTATACGCGCTCTGATGAACGCGTCCGGGAAAACGTGTGCGAGCACTTGGCCCACAGCGGCCTGGACGTGAGCGACGTGTCGGTGGCCGTGGCGGATGGCTGCGTGACACTGGAGGGAACCGTGCGAGACCGCCGCACCAAGCATCGCATTGAAGACTGCACGGACGCATGCGCCGGCGTGCAGGACGTCGACAACCGGATCCGGATTGCCGGCGTGGGGGGAAAGGAACCGGCGGCGACATGACGCAATAGAAATTCCCGCCCACCACGCGCTGCACCCCGCTATCGCAACGAACAGGAAAGACGCTATGAAAACCAAACCGAACAAACCCGATCCGACCGCCGACGACACTCCCCGCGAATCGCAAGCGAGTCACGGCGACACGCAAAACCGCACGAAGAAGCAAGGCCACGTCTCGCAGATCGGGACGGGGCAGGATCAGCAGAGCCAGCGTAACCGGGGTGGAGGCGCGCGCAGCAAACCCTGAATCGCGACGATCGGCCCAGATGGCATGGGCCTGGCCGCCTCCGGTGCCGACGGGTAGGCGCCGATCGCATGGCAGCGCTACAAGCCCAGCGTCAAGAGCATCAGGAAGGTGCCGAACAGGATGAAGTGCGTCATGCCCTCGATGGCGTTGGTCTGACCATCGTTCAGGTTGATGGCGGCCACCAGCAGCGTGGCCAGCATCATCAGCGTCTGCACGGGCGTCATGGCCAGGTCGATGCGTTGGCCGGAGAACAGCGCCATGGCCTCCATGGCGGGCACGGTGAGGATGACGGTGGACAACGAGGCCCCCAGGGCGATGTTGACCACCGACTGCATGCGGTTGGCCAGTGCGGCGCGCAGTGCGGTCAGCATTTCGGGCGCGGCAGAAATGCCGGCCACGATCAGTGCGATCAGCCCGATGGGCACATTGATGCCTTGAACGCTGCGCTCGAGCGAATGCGACATCAGTTCTGCCAGAAAGCCCACGGCGATGATGCCGAACGCCATCATGGCGGCCGAGTATCGCCAGCCGGGGGAACCTGAGGCGGGCGTGTTGGCGCGCGTTTTCTTGTCGGGATAACTGTAGCTGAAGAAGTAGCTATGCGGCCCGGTTTGCATGCGGAGAAATACGCTGTAGAGCAACAGCATCGCCACGATGGTGAAGGCGCTATAGGCCTGCCAGTCGGACTGGGGAACGAATTCGGGAATGATCATGGACACCGTGACGGCCGTCAGGATCATGACGCTGTAAGTGCGCGCGGAATCATCGTTGTAAGCCTGTTCGCCGTGCTTGAATCCTCCGATGAGCGCGGCGACACCCAGGATGCCGTTGATGTCGAGCATGACGGCCGAGTAGATGCTGTCCCGCACTAGTGTCGGCGAACCCGTCTTGGTCGAGACGATGGCCAGCACGATCACTTCAACCAGGACTGCCGACAGCGTCAGGATCATACTGCCGTAGGGATCGCCCAGCTTCTGGGCGATGCGTTCGGCATGGCGCGCCACGTTTAGCGACGCGGCCAGGATCGCCGCGATAAGAAGGACCGTCTCCAACAAACCGGCGAGTCGGCCGAAGTCGGCCAGGCGGCTGTCGATCGCATATCCGGCAACGGCGACCGCGCAGGCTAGAAGCAGGAATTTCTCAGACTGCAGAATGGATTTCATCTGGACTCGGCAGGCGGGAACTCCAGCGAGGCTAGCACGCAGGCAACCCTGGCGGGAAGGATGGCGGCAATCCCGATCCCACCTCGACCGCAGGCTAGTTGTTCTTCAGTACGTCTATCAGCAGTTCCAATGACCATGGCTTGGGCAACAGCGGAAAGGCTTGCGTCTCTGCATGGCGCAAGCGCCCGTCAGCGCCGGTGGTCAGCGCCACCCGGATGTGCGGCCACGTCTGGCGGACTCTCTTCGCCAATTCCAACCCGTCCAGGCCCGCCATTTCCACGTCGGTGATCATGAAGTCGACGCCGCCGTTGCTTCTTTCCAGGAGGCGGAGCGCCGACTCGGCGTTTGGCCGCAGCAGGACTTCATGTCCGATGTCCTCGAGCAACGATCGAAGTATGGCGCCCACGCTTGCGTCGTCCTCGACCAGCAGGATTCGTTGCTGCGAGGTCCGCGGGGTGTCCGTCGACGCCGGGGTGGTTCCCGGAAGTCCCCCGCTGAGCCCGTCTTCGGGAATGAGAACGGTGAAGGCGGACCCTTTGCCGACCTCGCTGCTGACCCTCACGTCGCCACCCGATTGCTTCGCGAAACCGAAGACCTGGCTCAGGCCCAGGCCCGTTCCCTTATCCGCCGGCTTGGTGGTGAAAAACGGTTCGAACACATGGGAGAGAATCTCGGGAGTCATGCCGAAACCCGAGTCGCGCAACTCGATTTCGACGCACGGCAGTCCGGTCGGGATCGCATCGCCTGCCGAGAGGGTCGAGATTTGCCGCCGCACCGCAACGATCAGGCGTCCACCGGTCGGCATGGCGTCGCGCGCGTTTATCACAATGTTCAACAGGGCGTTCTCAAGCTGGCTGGGATCGGCGCAGATGTACAGGGGGTGTTCCGGGAACTGGTACTCGATCCTGATCGCGGCGCCCACCGTCGTTGCGAAGATGTCACGCATGCCATCGATACAGCTCCGGACCTCGAACCGGGCGGGCTTCAGCGGCTGACGCCTCGAGTAGGCAAGCAGCTGCGCCGTCAGATGGCTTGCCCGCTCGACTGTGGCGGCAACCAGGGTGGCCAGCTGCTTGCGCTTGTCGTTGCCCACTTCGGGTTTGCTCAGCATTTCCGTTGCAAAGCGGATCGTGGTGAGGAAGTTGTTGAAGTCGTGCGCGACGCCGCCGGTAAGGCGTCCCAGGGCTTCGAGCTTCTGCGCATGGTGCAGTGCATCGTGCGCGGCATCGATGTCTTCCTGGGCCTTTTTCTTGTCTGTGATGTCGCGCGTGATCTTGGCAAAGCCAAGCAGGTTGCCATCGTCATCGTGAATGGCGTCGATGACGACGCTGCACCAGAACTTCCGGCCGCTCTTGTGAACGCGCCAGCCCTCGGCTTCGAACCGGCCCTCGCGGCGGGCGGTCTCCAGCGCCTTTTGCGGGACGCCCACCAGGCGGTCTTCATCCGTATAGAAAAGCGAAAAGTGCCGGCCTATGACCTCGTGCGAGGCGTAACCCTTGAAGCGCTCCGCGCCTCTGTTCCAACTGGTGATGCGGCCCTCGGTGTCGACCAGATAGATGGCGTAGTCCATCACTGCCTCGACCAGCAACCTATAACGGCTTTCGCCGGCGAGCGTCAGGGCGGGATTAGCGCGGGTGGGCGGGGGCATCACGTTTCCTCGATAAGCGCGTGGCGCCTCGGGTATGCAAATTGCTGCCCACGCCATTCAATGCGGGGGCAACACCATGAACGCCATAGAACGAGTTGCGAGATTCATGCTGGAGAATAACCTGACATTGGTCACGGCGGAATCCTGCACGGCAGGGCTGATCTCGGCGACTCTTGCCGATGTCCCCGGCGCGGGCGGCCTCCTGGATTGCGCATTCGTCGTCTATTCGGTGCAAGCCAAACGGCGCTGCCTGGACGTCCCCCAATCGACGCTGTCCGCCCACAACCTGACGAGCGAGGCCGTGGCCCGGGACATGGCGCTTGGGGCGGCCCGCAAGAGCCCGGCGAATGTGGCGGTGGCCAATACCGGGGTGACGGACGACACCGACGACCGTATCCCAAGCGGCACGCAGTGCTACGCGTGGGTCTTCAAGACGGGGCAGGCGGACGCCAGCCCCGTCGTGTATACCGCAACCCGACGATTCGCCGGCGATCGCAACAGCATCCGCAGGGCCAGCGCCGAGTTCGCCCTGCAGGGCATCGTGGACCATTTCGTGCAACATTCGCCCATGAAGGGGGGCCTCGCCCGTTCGCGCTTCGGGGCGGCCTGACCCTGATCGCAGGGTATTCCCGCTACGCTGCAGGCGACGGGCTCCCGCGCTCACGCGCGCAGGCGCCTTCTTGCTGAAGGGCGCGGACGACCTTCTCGGACCCATAGTCCCGCTCGGCGGCCGCGCGGCTCACCTTGCCCCCCAGGAGGTCCTGGCGAATATCGGCCAGCGCGCGGTCGGCCGGCGCGCCATAGCCGCCGCCGCCGGGCGTTTCCAGGCGCACCGAGACGCCCGCCGGCAGCGGGTGGCCCGAAATCTTGTTAGGCAGGCGCTGCTCGTCGGCGTGTCCGGGGTTCTGGATCAGGCGCGAGGTCCCGCCGGTCAGGCCTCCATCCAGGCCTGCGGCGCCGAACAGCGCCGCGTCGCAACGGATGGTGCAGGCCAGTTGGTCGTGCAGCGACCGGATCTGGCGCGCGATGCCCATGCCGCCGCGGTACTTGCCCGCGCCGCCGGTGTCGTTCACCAAGGCGTATTCGTCGACCAGCAGGGGGTACTCGATCTCCAAGGCCTCGGCGGGCAGGTTGGAGGTATTGGTGACGTTGACCTGGATGCCGTCCATGCCGTCGCCGCGCGCGCGCCCGCCCGCGCCGCCGCCCAGAGTTTCAAGATAGACGAAGGTGCCCTTGCCGTCGCGCAGGGGGCCGGAGAACAGCATGGAGGGCATGACGTCGTTTGACGAGGCCATGCCGCGTCCGGGAGGCAGCAACTGGCCCAGGGCGCCGATCACGGTGCCGGCCACGCGCTGCGCGGTGGTCACGCGCGCGCCCACCGCGGCGGGAAAGACCGGATTGGTGATCGTTCCTTCGGGCGCGCTGATGGTGATGGGCTGGAACAGGCCGTTGTTGGGCATCAGCTCGGGGTCGAGCATCGCCTTGACGGCGAAGTACACGCTGGCCCTGAGCGCGCTGGCCGGCAGGTTGAAGGCGCCGCGCGCCTGCTTGCCGGTGCCGGTGAAGTCCACGTGCAGTTGGCCATCGCGCGCCTGCACGTTGGCCTGGATCACCACCGGCTCGCCGCCCATGCCGTCATCGTCCATGCGTTCGGTGAACGACACGCTGCCCTCGGGCAGTTGGGCGATGCGGTTGCGCAGCCGCCGCTCCGTATAGCGCAGGATGCCGTCGATGGCCGACAGCACCGTGTCCAGGCCGGATTGCCGCAGCAGCTCCAGCATCAAGCGAGCGCCCTTGTCGTTGGTGGCGATCTGGGCGCGGATATCGTGCATGCGGTTGTCGGGTTCGCGCGTGTTGTGCGCGATCATCTCCAGCAGGTCCAGGTCCAGCTCGCCTTGCCGCACGATGCGCATGGCCGGCAGGCGGATGCCTTCTTCCCAAACGGTCTTCAGGTGGTGCGAGGTGGAGCCGGGCACGGCGCCGCCCACGTCAGTGTGGTGGCCGATGTTGGCGGCAAAAAAGCGCGGCACGCCGTCGTAGAAGATGGGCGACACGACGGTGATGTCCGGTGCGTGAGTGCCGCCGGCCAGATAGGCGTCATTGCACAGGAACGCGTCGCCCGGGCGGATGCCGGCCACGCCATAGCGGCGCAGCACGGCATCGATGCCGCCCGACAACGAGCCCAGGTGCACCGGCACGTGGGCAGCCTGGGCCACCAGGCGGCCGGCGGCGTCGAACAGCGCGACGGAGCAGTCTTTGCGCTCCTTGATATTGCTGGAGAAAGACGAACGGATCAGCGTGTTGCCCATTTCTTCGGTGATGGACAGCAGGCGGTTGCTGAAGACCTCCATTTCGATGGGGTCGAAGGCGTCGGATTCGGCAGCGGCGGTCAGTGCGGTGGTCATGTCGGTTTGCCTTAGGGGTTGAGGTTGACGACAAGGTTGCCGTAGTCGTCAGCGCGCGCTTGCTGGCCGGGCAGGATCACGGTGGTCGAACTCATTTCCTCGATGACGGCGGGGCCGTCGATGGGCGCTCCCACCGGGAGCAGGGCCCGGCGGTAGACGGGCGTGTCGGCCCAACCCGTCTTCTCGAAGTAAACGGCGCGGCGCTCCTTGATCGCGTCCTCCAGGTTTGCGCCCCCGGCCACGTGGGCGATCGGCGCGCGGGGCACCATGCCCACCGCGCGCACGCGGCAATTGACGATCTCGACCGCGCGGCCGGTGGCGTCGTAGCCATATTCGCGGATGTGTGCCGCGCTGAAGGCCGCCACGAAGTCGGCCCGCGGCATCAGGCGCATGCCGTCCAGTGGCACGGGGATCTCGAAGTTCTGGCCCTGGTAGCGCGCGTCGATGACGGCCGACAGGCGTTGGGCGGCGTCGCCCACGCCTTCGCCGGCCAACCACGCGCGCGCCTTGCCGCCCAGCGCGTCCAGCGCCGCTTGTACCGCCTGCCAGCCTGGTTCGCTGGCGCCGGCCATCAGCGTCTGGACGAAGTCCATGGAAATGTCGGACAGCAGGATGCCGCGCGCGCACATGGTGCCGGGTTCTTGCGGGATCAGCAGCGTGCCGATGCCGCAGTCGCGCGCCAGTTCGGCCGCGTGCAGGCCTCCTGCGCCGCCGAAGGCGCATAGCGCGAACTTGCGGATGTCGTGGCCGCGCTCGGTCGATACCGCGCGCACGGCCCGCGCCATGTTCGAGTTGGCGATCCGCAGGATGCCGTAGGCCGCCTCTTCGATGCTGATGCCCAGCGGGCCGGCCACCTGTTCGGCCAGCGCGGCGCGCGCGCGCTCGGCATGCACGGCCATGCGGCCTTCAAGCAGCGCCACGGGATTCAGGCGCCCCAGCACGACGTGCGCGTCCGTCAGGGTGACCGCCGTGCCGCCCCGGTTGTACGCGATTGGGCCAGGCACGGCGCCGGCGCTCTGCGGGCCTACCTTCAGCGCGCCGGCATCGTCGATGCGCGCGATGCTGCCGCCGCCCGCGCCGATGACGTGCACGTCGACCATCAGGGTCTTGACCGGATAGTCCGCCACCAGGCGGCTGGAGGTGAATAGCGGCTGCAGTTCGGCCACCAGCGAGACGTCGGTGCTGGTGCCGCCCACGTCGAAGGTGATCAGGTTGTGAAAGCCCGCCACCCGTCCAAGCTCGGCTGCGCCGATCACGCCAGCGGCGGGCCCCGACACACAGGTCCGCACCGGCGCGGTCAGCACCGACTCCACCGACATCAGGCCGCCGTTGGAATGCACTGTCGTGGGGGCTACCCCCACACCCATGCGCTGCACCGAGCCGACCAGGTTGCGCATGTAGGAAGCCATGCGCGGGCCGACATAGGCGTTCAGGGCCGTTGTCGACATGCGTTCGTATTCGCGGAATTCCGGCAGTATTTCGCTGGACACGCTGAGGTAAACGCCAGGCAGATACTCCGCCAGGATGTCGCGCGTGCGGCGTTCGTGGGTGTCGTTGCGGTAGCTGTGCATGAAGCAGATGGCGACCGATTCCACCTGCGCTTCGGCCAGTTGGCGCGCGACAGAGATCACCTCGTCCTCGTCCAGCGCTTGCAGCACGCTGCCGTCGGCGGCCATGCGTTCGCCGATCTCGAAGCGCCACTCGCGCGGCGCCAGCGGCGCTGGCTTGATGACGTTGTAGTCGTACAGGTGAGGGCGGGTCTGCCGGCCGATTTCCAACACGTCGCGAAAGCCGCGCGTGGTGACCAGCGCGCAGCGAGAGCCGCGCCGTTCGATCACCATATTGGTGGCGACCGTCGTGCCATGGCCCAAGTGAGCCAGCTCGTCGCCGGCAATCCCATGTTCGCGCATCAGGTGCGCCAGGCCGCTCTGGATGGCTTCGGACGGGTCGTGTGGCGTCGAGGGCACTTTGAAGTAGGACAGCTCGCCGCTGTGTTCGGCCAGCAGGGTGAAATCAGTGAAGGTGCCGCCCACGTCGAAGCCGACACGGAAACGGCGCTCGCCGGGGAGTGATGCGGGGTGAGTCAACGCGGGTCTCCAGGATGCCGACGCACACGGGCGCCGAAGCTAGGGTGACCCGAATCTTATCGACGCAGAATCATTCGATCTAATCAAAGATTTGCATTGATGGTCATCATTTATGTGAATGACGAGGTCATCAGTAGGCGTGTGACTCGGCCCCCTGCACCGGGTCGAACATCATGCCCTGCGCCTTGCATACCTTGAGGATTTCTTCGCGCAGCCAGCGATGCGCGGGCAGGTTGTCCGAACGCTCATGCCAGATCAGGTTGACCGTGCGCGGAATCAGCGGAAAGGGCGGCTCGATGGCCTCAAGCTGATGGCTGTGCGGGCTGTTGCGTACGGCATTGACCGGCACGACGCAGATCAGGTCGGTCTCGGCCAGCAGGCGCGGGGCCAGCGCAAATTGGTTGATCGTCAGCACGGCGTTGCGCTTGTAGCCGTGGGCGGCCAGTTCGTGGTCAATCAGGGCGGCAGTGCCCAGCAGGCTGACAACCAGGTGCCGGGCGCGCAGGAAGTCATCCAGCGTAAAGCGCGGCAAAGAGAGCAGCGGATGGCCCTTGCGCATTGCGCACACGTAGGTCAGGGTTTCCAAGGGCAGGGTGCGCAGCGACGAACCGAAGTTCGAATACACGCCTGCCGCCATGTCGACTTCACCCTTGTCCAGCAGTGCCGCGGTGTTGTCCAGCGAATAGGGATGCAGGTGGATGCGGATGTTCGGCGCCACCGATTGCTGCTCGACGAACAGCGGCCGGATCACCTGGTCGGCCACGTAGTCGGACATGGCCAGGCGGAACACCGCCTCCGAGCGGGCGGGGTCGAATTCGTTGCGCTCCAGAGTCTCTGCGATGCGGGCAAGCGCGTCGCGGATGGGGGGCCACAGCAATTCGGCGCGCTGGGTGGGCAGCACCCCGCCTTGCACCTTCACGAACAGCGGGTCCTTCAACGTCAGGCGCAGGCGGTTGATGGCATTGCTGACTGCAGGCTGCGTCATGTGCAGCGTGAATGCCGCGCGCGTGACGTTGCGCTCGGTCATGACGGCGTCGAAGATGCGAAGCAGGTTCAGGTCGATGGCGTCAAGCACAGTAGCCCCGTATCGTTATCAACAATGTTGATGATGTTTTATTTTAATTGTTGATTGGTCACATAACACGAGACCGCTTAACCTTGCCCGGGTGCCTGCGCAGTTTTCACGCAACTTGGGTAATCAATCGATGATAAAGAACCTGAAGTTTTTGGCTGCTGCCTGTTTTGCGGCCTTGGCTGCCTCGCAAGCGGCGGCCGCGGACAACTACCCCAGCAAGCCGATCACGATCATCCTGCCCTATGCCACGGGCGGTTCCGCCGACATGCTGGCGCGTTTTGCGGCCCAGGCGGTGCAGAGCGAACTGGGGCAACCCGTCATCGTCGAGGCCAAGCCCGGCGCCGGCGGCGTGCTGGGCACCGAGCACGTCGCGCGGGCAGAGCCCGACGGCTACACCTTGGCGCTGACGGCCAGCGGCACCATGGCGGTCAACCCCTACGTCTACAAGTTGCGATACAAGCCGCTGGAAGACTTCAAGCAGATCACGGTGCTGGTGGACCTGCCTTTCGTGGTGGTGACGAACAACGAGTTTCCCGCCAAGACGCTGCAAGAGTTCATCGATTACGGCCGCAAGAACCCCAACAAGATTACGTTCGGCAATGCCGGGCTGGGCACCCAGCAGCACCTGACACAGCTCATGTTTGCCCGCGCCGCCGGCATCCAGATCAATATCGTTCCCTACAAAGGAAGCAGTCCGGCGATGAACGATCTGCTGGGCGGCCATATCGATGCCGTGCTGGACAACACCGGCGTGCAAACCCCTTTCATCAAGGCGGGCAAGGTACGGCCACTGTTTGTTACCAACCCCGAGCGCGTGGCGGCGCTGCCGGATGTGCCGACGGGCCCCCAGGCAGGCATGCCGGGCTTTTCCGCGGTGGCCTGGTTTGGGCTGGCGGCGCCCAAGGGCACGCCGGACGCCATTGTGGAGAAGATTCAGCAGGCCATTGCAAGAGAATTCGCCAAACCCGACATGCAGCAGCGCTTGCTGGACTTGGCGATGATCCCGCGCGCGTCCAGCCCGGCCGACACGACAGCCCGCGTCAAGACGGACCTTGACGCATTCGGCAAGATCGCTAAAGAGGTGGACCTGAAGCCGCTGTGAATCGTAGAGCGCGACGCGTCTGCGATGGCGGATTTGATGGCCCCACTTTGGTGGGGCTTTTCTTTTGGACGTTGGTCGGGCGCAATTATTCTTGTGGACGGTGGCAGACCGCTTCCACGTTATGGCCGTCCGGGCCGAATACGAAAGCGGCGTAATAGTGGGGATGGTAATGCGGACGAAGTCCGGGGGTACCGTTATCCCGGCCGCCCGCAGCCAGGGCGGCCCGATGGAAGGCGTCCACTTCCTGCCGTGTCGTCGCCGCAATGGCGATATGCAAAGGGGCCGGCACCGAAGAGGCGGCGTACAGCCAAAGAGAAGGCTTGCCGTTTTTTCCCAGACCCACGCTATCGGGGCCTTCCATGGCAAGGCGGACGCCCAGCGGGCCTAGCGCCTGCAGGAAGAATTCGCGGCTTTTGTTCATGTCGCTGACGCCGAAACCGATGTGATCGAACATGCGTTGTCTCCGTTTGGCGGTGGCCTGCCGCCCGTCAATGGGATTGTTGGTCGCTGGCACCGGATCAGTGTAGTGCTGACCGGGATGGCCCAATGGCCGTGACGCTTGCCCGGTTTGCTGTCTACAATCCGGCGGTGCAGGTGTCTGGTGAATCCCACCGACAATCGATGCGCAGGAATGGAAAATGGTGACGCAAGGACGCGTTCTTCGCGTTCGTTGACGGTCGACCCTGATCGATACCTACGGTTCTTACGGCTACTTTGCATCTTCCATCCTCTGCTTCGCGTCCACTGGACTGGCTGAATTTTTTCGTCGCCGATGTGCGCGACGGCCTCGGCCCCTATCTGGCCATCTACTTGCTTGCGGTGCATCATTGGCGGCCCGACAGCATCGGGCTGGTGATGACGATATCCGGGCTTGCTGCGCTGGTCGCGCAGACGCCGGCAGGCGCTCTCGTGGACCGGACGGCGAACAAGCGCGCCTTGTTGATCGCGGCGGCCGTACTGGTGACCGGGGCCTGCATGGCCCTCTTGGCCAATGCGAGTTTTGCCTGGGTCACGATCACGCAAGCCCTGGCAGGCGCCGCGTCGTCGGTGTTCGCCCCTGCAATCGCCGGCATCACGTTGGGGCTGACCGCCGCCAATGCCTTTACCCGTCGTATTGCGCGCAACGAATCCTATAACCACGCCGGCAACGCTTTCGCCGCCTTGCTGGCAGGCGGCCTAGCCTATCTCTGGGGGCCAGTGGCTGTTTTTTACTTGATGGCAGCGATGGCGCTCGCCAGCCTGGCCGCCGCGTCGTACCTTCCGGCGCATATCGATCTGGGCCGGGCGCGTGGCCTGGACGACGGTACTGTCGGGGCGCCAAACGCGCAACCCATTCCCCTGCGCCAGTTGCTGAATCACCGATCGCTCTTGCTCCTTGCCCTGAGCTGCGGGCTGTTCCACCTGGCCAATGCCGCCATGTTGCCGCTTGTCGGGCAGAAGCTGGCGCTGGCGAACCCGGCGCTTGCCACGCCTTTGACGGCGGCTTGCATCGTGGCGGCGCAGTTCGTCATGATTCCCGCGGCGATGGCGGTGGGGCGCTATGCCGACCGTCTGGGACGCAAAAAATTGCTGCTGATCGGATTCGCCATCCTGCCCTTGCGCGGCGTGCTGTACACCTTTTCCGACGACACGGCCTGGCTGGTGGCGGTGCAGCTGCTCGATGGCGTGGGCGCGGGCATCTTCGGGGCCGTTCTGCCCTTGATGGTGCTGGATCTGACGCAAGGCACGGGCCGATTCAATGCCAGCTTGGGCGCGGTTACCACCGTGTTCGGCGTCGGCGCCTCGCTGAGCAACGGCGTCGCCGGCGTGATCGTCCAGCATGCGGGATACAGCGCGGCGTTTCTTTCCCTGGCCGGGATTGCTGCGCTGGCCTGCGCGACCCTGCTGATCTTGCCCGAGACTCGCGCGTCAGGCGTATCGGCCGCCGCGGCCCCATCCTCGTCTTCTTGATTTCACCCTGGAAAGCATGTCGTTATCCAATGTCTTGATCTGGTCGATTGCCGCGGCAACCACCATGGCGATTCTTCTGCGTCCTTTTCGACTGCCGGAATATGTATGGGCGTGTTCGGGCGCGGTGGCGCTGGTGGCGTTGGGATTACTCAGCCCCGCCCAAGCCGGCCACGCGATCCTGGAAGGAACTGACGTCTATCTGTTCCTGGTCGGCATGATGCTGGTGGCGGAGGTGGCCCGGCAGGCGGGCCTGTTCGACTGGCTGGCGGTGGCAGCCGCCGATCACGCGGCAGGCTCGGCGCGGCGTCTGTTCGACCTGGTGTTCCTGGTGGGCACCGTGGTCACCGTGTTGTTGTCCAATGACGCCACGGCGGTCGTGCTGACGCCCGCCGTCTATGCGGTGACCCGAGTGGTCGGTGCGCCGCCCTTGCCCTACTTGTACGTGTGCGCATTCATCGCCAATGCGGCCAGCTTTGTGTTGCCGATATCGAATCCGGCGAATCTGGTCGTGTTCGGCGACCGCATGCCGGCCCTGGCGCCGTGGCTGTTGCACTTCGCGTTGCCTTCCGTGCTGGCTATCGGTTCCACCTATGTCACGCTGCGATGGGTGTTCCGCGACGACTTGCGGCAGCCGCTAAAGCCCTCGCCCCCGCTGCCCGCCATGACGCCCGCTTTGCGGTGCGCGGCAATAGGCGTGGCGGGCACCGCCTGCACCTTGCTGATCACGTCGGCCCTGGGCTTGCGCCTGGGTTTGCCGACGCTGGCTGCCGGCAGTGCTTCGGCGCTGCTGGTGCTGGCCGTGACGCGGTCCAGCCCCTGGCGCCTGGCCAAAGGCGTCGCCTGGGGCGTTCTGCCCCTGGTGGCGGGCCTGTTCGTGCTGGTCGAGGGGATGGCGGCCAGCGGCGTGCTGCAAGCACTGGCGCAAATGATGCGCGGCTTGCCCGATACCGCCGTGCTGTGGACCAGCGGGATCGGCGCGGCGCTGTCGGGCAACATCATCAACAACCTACCGGCGGGGCTGATGGCAGGATCGTTAGCCCGCATGGCCGACCTGTCCGGCTCGGCGACCGCCGCACTGCTCATCGGTATCGACCTGGGTCCCAACCTGTCGGTCAGCGGCTCGCTTGCCACCTTGCTTTGGCTGATGGCCGTGCGCCGCGAGGGGATGCATATTGGTGCGCTCAGCTTCTTGCGCTTGGGACTTGTGGTCATGCCGCCGGCCTTGCTGCTGGCCCTGGCGGCGCTGCATCTCACGAGCTGATGCCGGTTGGGGAGGCCGGTTGTCCATCGGGGACCAGCGACTCCACCAGCAACGCCAACGCGGGACTCTTCGGGGTGCCTTTGCGAAACACCAACTCGTAGGGTTCACTGCGTGACTTGAGCGTCAGCGCCAGCGTGCCCACCAGACCGTTGTGGCAGAAATAGTTGGCCAGGTCTTCCGACACCAGCGCCACCAGATCGGTGTTGCGGCTTAGCAGGGTAAGGGTCGCCAGCGCTGACGTGGTTTCGATCAGGTGCGAGGGAAAGTTCAGCTCCGCTTCATGGAATTCCCGTTCCAGCAACCGGCGCATCGGCATGTGGGCGCGATAGACCACCCAGCGGCTGTCCTGCAATTCGCGCAGATCCACCGCGTCCGCACCCATCGCCGAATGGCGCACGTTGGCGATCACCGCAAGGGATTCGGCTTTCACGAAAAGCGATTCATAGACGTCCGGATTGCGGCTGACGGAAGATCGGCAGATCGCCGCGTCCAGCCGGCCGCGATCAATCAGGCCCAACAGCGTTTCGCTGGTGTCCTCCACGATTTCCACGGACATGCGCGGCTGCTGGCGCAACAGTTGCGTCACCGCATCGGTCAAGACCGGCACGGCGCCCATGATGGTGCCGATGGCCAGGCGTCCGCCTGCGCCGCTGGCGATCGCATCCAGTTCGTGTCTCAGTTTGTTGATGTCTGCCTGGATCAGACGCGCAAAGCGCAACGCGCACAGTCCGGCCTCGGTAGGGATTAACCCGCGGTTGGTGCGCGCAAACAGTTCCACTTGCAAGGTCTGCTCAAGCTCGCGCAGGGCCTTGCTGGCGCCGGGTTGGGTCAGGCCGATTTTGTCGGCCGCCCCCAGCAGGGAGCCGCATTCCTCGATGGTGATGAGCAGCCTGAGCTGTTTGGCATGGAGGCGCGACATGACGGAATTCAGGCTGGGCGAGAGGTTTGCCATGAGCAAAAGTTATAGCTGTATGGAAACTCGTCAGTGTACCGAAACGGGCCTCATGCCTAGACTCGCACTTCTTATCCGGTTGAGATGAACGAGAGGAGTAGCGGCAGCATGGCACTTATCAATTACGTGACCGAAATTCACTTCGGCGCCGGCGTCCTGGCAGACCTGAAAGAGGTCTGCCACCGCCTGGGTATTACAAAACCTTTGATCGTGACCGATCGGGGGGTGGAAGCGGCCGGCATTATCGATCGCGTGAAGTCGGCCCTGGCAAGCGCCAGCTTCGCGGTGTTCAACGACACGCCGCCCAACCCGTCGGAAACGGCCGTGCGTGCGGGCGTGGCAAGCCTGAAGGATGCGGGCTGCGACGGCGTTATTGCCGTCGGCGGCGGTTCGTCGATCGACCTGGCCAAGGCCGTGGCCGTTTCTGCGCGCCATGAGGGCGCGCTGCGCCAGTTCGCCTTGATCGAAGGCGGCATGCAGAACATCACGGCCGCCACGCTGCCCATCGTTGCCATTCCCACGACGGCAGGCACGGGCAGCGAAGTCGGCCGCGGGGCGATCATCATCCTGGAAGACGGGCGCAAAGTGGGCATTCTTTCGCCGCACGTGATTCCCAAGGTCGCCATCTGCGATCCAGAGCTTACGTTGGGCCTGCCCGCTGGCCTGACGGCCGCCACGGGCATGGACGCCATCGCCCATTGCATCGAGACCTTTCTTGCCCCGGCCTTCAACCCGCCGGCCGACGGCATTGCCCTTGACGGCCTGTGGCGCGCATGGCGCCACATTGAAGTGGCGGTGAACGAACCGTCCAACATCGACGCCCGCGCCAATATGATGAGCGCCTCCTTGCAGGGGGCGCTGGCCTTCCAAAAGGGCCTGGGCTGTGTGCACAGCCTGAGCCATTCCCTGGGCGGCATCAACCCCACATTGCATCACGGCACCCTCAACGCCATCCTGCTGCCGGCGGTGGTGCGTTTTAACCGTGGCGCGGAAACCGTGGCGCGTGAAGACAAGATCGCCCGCCTGCAACAGGCGATGGGCCTGCCCGCGTCGCAGTCAGTGGAAGAGGCGCTGGTGACCAAGTCGCGTGCCCTGAACCTGCCCACGGGCCTGGGTGAACTGGGCGTGACCGAAGCACTCTACGAACGCATCGTCAAGGGCGCGCTGGCGGACCACAGCCACCGCACCAACCCGCGCGAAGCCAGTGCCGACGACTACGTGGCGATGCTGCGCGCCTCCACGTAAAGCGCCAAGCGCCAGTGGGCGCACCCCGATATGCCATAAGACCCATCCCACATCCGCATGGGATGGCGATTTTCCATGAACAGACCCAATGAGGTGGAGACATGAGCACCCTATCCGTCAACAGCCCCGGACTTTCGGCGGCCGATAAAGAAACCCTGGTCCCGGAATCCGAGCGCCGCCGCGCGCTCATGGGCAGCGCCGTGGGCAGCACCATCGAGTGGTACGACTATTTCCTGTACGGAACCATGTCGTCCATTATTTTTGCCAAGCAGTTCTTTCCCAGCGACAACGCGCTAGTGAGTCAGATGATGGCGCTGGCCACCTTTGCCCTGGCTTTCCTGGTCCGTCCGCTGGGCGGCGTGATCTTTTCGCATATCGGCGACCGCATCGGCCGCAAGAAGACGTTGGCGATGACGCTGTCGATGATGGGCTTGTCGACGGTGCTGATGGGCCTCTTGCCCAACTATGCGCAGATCGGGCTGGCCGCGCCGATCCTGCTGACGCTGCTGCGCCTGATGCAAGGCCTTGCGCTAGGCGGTGAATGGGGAGGCGGGGTGCTGTTGGCTGTGGAGTACTCCCCGCGCAAGAAGCGCGGCTTCTACGGCGCCGTCCCGCAGACCGGGGCCGTGCTGGGCCTTGCCTTGGGCAACATCATTACCTCGCTGCTCAGCGCCAGCATGAGCGAAGACGCTTTCCAGGCCTGGGGGTGGCGCATTCCCTTCGTGGGCTCGATCGTGCTGGTGATGGTCGGCATGTGGATCCGCAACGCCGTGGGCGAAACGCCTTCGTTCAAGAAAATCCAGGCCACCCGCAGCAGTGCCCGTATTCCGCTTAAGGAAACGCTGCAACACCACTGGCGGGAAGTGCTGATCGCGATTGGCGCGAAGGTCGTGGAAACCTCCACCTTTTTCCTCTATGCCACCTTCACCATCTCGTACATGATGGACCACGGTTTCGCCCGCTCGACCATCCTGAACATCGTTCTGGTCTGTGCATTGATCGCCTTTCCGGCCATGCTGTTCTTTGGCCATCTTTCCGACCGCATCGGCCGCAAGAAGGTATTCATCGGGGGCAGCGTGGCCTTCCTGGTGTGGATCTTCCCGTACTTCTGGTTGCTGGACCAAAAGTCGGTCTGGGCTGCAGGGCTTGCGATCGCGGTGGGCTTTGGTGTCATCTGGGCCAGCTACGGCGCGATGATCGGCACGCTGCTGGCCGAAGCGTTCCCCCCGGCCATTCGCTATACCGGCATGTCGCTGGGCTACCAGATCGGCGCCGCGCTTGTCGGCGGGCCGATGCCCTTGATCGCCACCGCGCTGATTGCCTACTTCAGCGGCAGCTATGTGCCCGTGGTGCTGTTCCTGGCCGCGTGCGCCGCCGTGTCCATCATTTCCGTGGCGGTGGCCCGCGACCGCAGCGGTCAGCCCTTGGACGACTGATCCATCCCGCTGTTCCATCGATCCTTCTTCGCGCGCTGCGGCGCTACGCCGCCGGCAGTGCGCGAAGCACCTCCATTCATTCAGAACCCCATTCAAGGAGTCCCTTCATGCAGATCACTGGAGAGATGCTGATCGGCCATGCCACAGTACGCGGCACGGGCGGCACCCAGCGCGCTTTCAACCCGGCGTTGAACGCAGAGATTTCAGAGCCAGTCTTCGGCCTTGGTACCCGTGCGGACGTTGAGCGCGCTGCGCAACTGGCTGCTGCCGCGTTCGACCCTTATCGCAATCTTCCGCTGGTACGCCGCGCCGAATTTCTTGAAGCCATTGCAGACGAGATCCTGGCGTTGGGCGACGAACTCATCGAGCGCGCCCATGCGGAAAGCGGTCTGCCCCGGGCGCGCCTGACCGGTGAACGGGGGCGCACCATGGGCCAGCTGCGCCTTTTTGCCCAGGTCGTGCGGGATGGCCACTTTCTGGGCGCGACCGTCGACTCGGCCCAACCCGAACGCCAGCCGCTGCCGCGCCCGGACCTGCGTCTCGCGAAAATTCCGCTGGGGCCGGTGGCCGTGTTCGGGGCCAGCAACTTCCCGCTCGCGTTCTCGGTGGCGGGCGGCGACACCGCATCGGCCTTGGCGGCCGGCGCGCCAGTGATCGTCAAAGCGCATAGCGCGCACCTGGGCACTTCGGAGCTGGTGGGACGGGCCGTGCAGCAGGCGGCGCGGCGCACGGAGATGCCCGAAGGCGTGTTCTCGCTGCTGATCGGCGCCGGCCGCGAGATCGGCGAAGCGCTGGTCGCACATCCGGCCATCAAGGCGGTAGGTTTCACGGGCTCGCGCCAAGGCGGCCTGGCGCTGGTCAAGATCGCCAATGGCCGGCCGGAGCCGATCCCGGTGTATGCGGAGATGAGCAGCATCAACCCCGTGTTCGTGTTGCCGGCCGCGCTCGCGACCCGCACGGACGCGATTGCACAGGGCTTCGTCGAATCACTTGTCCTGGGCGCGGGCCAGTTCTGCACCAACCCCGGCCTGGTGCTGGCCATCGAAGGCCCCGACCTGGACCGCTTTATCGCCAGCGCGGGCCAGGCGCTGGCTTCCAAGGCGCCGCAAGTCATGCTTACGCCGGGCATTGCCTCGGCGTACCGCAAGTGCCGCGAACAGGTTCAGTCGGTGCCGGGCGTAGCACCCGTGGCAAGTGGCGCCGCCGCCGAGGTCCGGTCCAATGCCGCCCAGGCGGCGCTGTACGTCACAGATGCCCAGAGCCTGCTGGGCAACGAGGCATTGCAGGCCGAGATGTTCGGCCCGGCCTCCCTGATCGTGAAGGCGCGAAACCTGGAGGAGTTGCTGCAGGTCGCGGAGCGTCTGGAGGGCCAACTCACCGCAACGTTGCAGGTCGATGAGCCGGACCTGGCGGCGGCCCGCCAGCTTGTCCCCGTGCTTGAGCGCAAGTGCGGCCGTATCCTCGCCAACGGCTTTCCGACGGGTGTGGAAGTCAGTCACGCCATGGTGCACGGTGGGCCGTTCCCCGCCACGTCCAATGCGGCGCACACCTCGGTCGGCGCAACCGCCATTGAGCGCTTTCTACGCCCGGTCTGCTATCAAGACTTGCCGGACGCACTTCGGCCCCAGGCGTTGCAACGAGAGAACCCGCTGTCGGTCTGGCGGCTGATCGATGGGGTACCGACCCGGCCGCAGGGAATTTGACGGGGCGGTCCAGGCCAGGCGCAGGCCGCGAATCGGCCTTATCGCCTGGATCACGATGCCGCCAACGCGTGCCTGGCGTGGCGCGTGATGCGCTCCAGCATGCCGCTGGCCACGCATCCCGCCAACGCAAACGCCACCGCCGCCCACAAGGCCCACGTGGCGCCGGCGTCGGTGTTGAAGGTAAAGCACGCCGCCACAAACGCGGCGCCCATTGTCTGCCCCAGCAACCGGGCCAGGCCGGACAAGCCGCTTGCCACGCTGGCACGGTGCGAGGGCACGCTGAACATGATGAAACGCTGATTGGGCGACAGGAATAGGCCGAAGCCCGTGCCGCACAGCGCCATCGGCAGCATCACCGTCCACATCGGCGCGCCGGCCGGCAGCCAACTCACGCACAAGAGGCCCGTGGCCAGCAGCGCCAGGCCGATCACGCCAAGCAAGCCGGCCGACATGCGGTCCGACCATTTGCCGGAGAACGGCGCCAGGCACGCGCCCATGATCGGCCACGGTGCGATCAGCATTCCCACTTCTGCGATGTCGCGCCCCAGCGTCTGGTTCAGCAGGAAAGGCAGCGCCACCATGGCGGCGCCTTGTGCGGCGAAAGCCAGCACGCAGATCAGCACCGCCGTCGAGAAGGGCGGCAGACGCAGCAGGTCCCGCGGCACGATCGCGTGCGGGCTCAAGCGTTCGCGGCACAGCAGCAGCACCCAGCACGCCCCACCCAGCACCCAGATCAGGGCGACGCCCCAGTCCGGCCGGGCCACGCGCTCCAGGCCCAGGACGGTCAGGCCGAAGGCCAGCGCGCACAACAGGGCAGCGCCTGCATCCAGCGCCTTGCCGTCGCCCGGCGACCTGGGCAAATAACTGCCCGCCAACGCCAACGCGACCAGGCAGAACGGCACGTTCACATAGAACAACCAGTGCCAGCTAAGCACCGTCAGCATCGCCGATGCCAGGACCGGCCCGCCCGCCAGCGAGGCCGCCGCGATCATGGCGTTCAGTCCCATGCCCCGGCCCAGCTGTTCTTTCGGATAGATGGCGCTGACTAGCGCCATGTTGCAACCCATCAGCGCCGCGGCGGCCAGGCCCTGCACCGCCCGGGCCGCCTCCAGCGACCACAGCGTCGGTGCCGCGCCGCACCAGATCGACGCCAGCAGAAATAGCCACAGTGCCGGCATGAACACCCGGCGATGCCCGATCTTGCCGGCCAGTGCCGCCAGCGGCAGCATCGTCGCCACCATCACCAGCTGATAGATCGTGACCACACCGATCACGTCCGAGGCGCTTACGCCGAGCTGCGACGCGATCGACGGCAGCGCCGTGTTCGTCATCGAGGTATCAAGCGTCGCCATCGAGATCGACAGGGATACGGCCAGCATCGCATAGCGGCGGGTGGCGGGCGTCAACGGCGTAGGAGAGGGAAGAGCGGAAGCAGGCATCACGACACACGGGGAAAAAAGATCGGCCCCCAGTATGAAAGCCGCGATCCTTGCGGTGAATAGCAAAATCCGTAAATCAGCCTTGCAGATATGAAATACTGGAACGGCAGGAACGTCTGCGAAAAATTTCGAGGATGAGGGGATGGTGACGCGATCGGAAGGCATGGCGCTATTGGTGGCAGCCGTTGACCAGGGCAGTCTCAGCGGCGCCTCGCGCGTGAGCGGGATCTCGCTGGCGTCGGTCAGCCGGCGCATCAGCGCGCTGGAGGAACGCCTGGGCACGCGGCTGCTTGTCCGCTCGACCCGAATCCTGAGGCTGACCGAGGCGGGGCAGCGCTACTACACCGAAGCCAAACGCCTGCTGGCCGAGATGGACGAACTGGAAAGCAGCATGCAGATCGAGGCCGCCGAGCCCTCAGGCCGCTTGCGTGTCACCGCGCCCACCCTGTACGGACGGGTCCACCTGCAACCCCTGCTCGCACAGTTCCTGGTGCTGCATCCCAACGTGACGCTGGACCTGCATTTGATCGACCGCCCCGTCAATCTGCTGGAGGAGGGGATAGACCTGGCCGTGCTGGTGGGCGAGCAACCCAGTTCCAGCCTCGTGGCCCGGCGCCTGGGATCCATCCGCTGGGTGTTGAGCGCCTCGCCGGACTACCTGGCGCGGCATGGCGTCCCCGCCAGCCTGCAGGACCTTCTGCAACACGACGGCCTGGTCTACAGCCACCTGGCGACGGAAGAGATGTGGACGCTGATGGAAAAAGGCAAACCCACGACCGTGCGAATGCGCACACGCATGCGCTCGAACACGGTGGATGGCGTCGTCGCCGCCGCGGCAGCGGGAGCGGGCATCGTCTACGCACCCGCATGGGCCATCGCCGAGCATGTCGCGGCTGGCCGGCTGCTACCCTTGCTGCCGGAAACGGAAACCCCGCCAAGGCCGGTGTTTGCGTTGATGACCCATCAGCGGCTGATGGCTGGCAAAGTGCGATCGCTGGTGGAATATCTGGCGAAGAACCTGACGGAAAAATCGTTGAACGAACTTTGAGACGGGCAGGGGCCGGAGGGGCCGCCACCCGTCGTTCGGGGCGAGACCGCTTGTTCAGCGATGCGTTGCGGTCCGCGTCCCGCTCATCCAGTCACCCTCAATATCGCCACCGCACGTTCACCGAACCGGCATGTTCGCGGTTACCGCCGCCATACTGTCCGCTGTAGTTCAAGCCCATCGTTGCATTGCGCGACACCGCCAGTTCGGCGCCCAACTCGGCCAGCGCCGCATTGCGAGCGATGGGCGAGCCCGACACCGTGAAGGCCTGGCCGCCGTCAAAGGCCATGGAGGTTTGCGGCAGCACATCGCCGAATGCATGACGCCAGCCCAGCGTGGCTTGCAAGCGGCCTTCAGCGCCAGCCAGCGTGAAGTCGGTCTGCGCCCGCACGCCCAGCGTGCTGGTGGTTTGCTGATCGTTGCTGCTCTGACCCCGCAGTGCGGCCGACCCACCCGACTCCGAGAAGCCACGCGTGCGCAGGTCGCTCCAGGCCAGGCCGACAAACGGTTCGATCGTGGCACCGGCGGACAAGGGCAGCGCATAGCCCAGTTCGGTGAAAAGCTGGGTGGTGCTGGCGCCGTAGTCGGCGGTCAGTTTCTGCGAGTCGCCAGCCACTGTGGCGTAGCGCCTGGTACTGACGTCGTGCCAGGTGTAGGACGTGCCCACCAGCAGATTCAGCTTGCCCGAGCCGGCCTCGAAGGCCTTGCCGCCGTAGATGGCGGCGCTGTAGCCAGACACATCGGCCTGCGAGGCGCGGTCGTCCACGCGGATTTTGCTGTCGGTGTAGCCGACCGCACCGCCCAGGCGCCAGCCATTGCCTACGGCATGGTCGGCGCCGGCGAAGACGCCGCCCGTGTGCTGACGGACCTGCGCGGTGTTGTCGGTGGCTTTCTGGGTTTGCCAGTTGCCCACGAGCTCCGCCCAGGCAGGCTGCGCGTTCGATGACGGTAGCGCCGCGGCGGACATCGTGCCGCCGGCCTGCGCCGTCGGTGCGCCGGCACGCATGCCCGCGCTGAGGTTGGCGCGCAGATAAGACAGCGGCAGCGTGCGCGTTGTCGTGCTGGACCCCATCAGGCTGGACGCGACGCTTGCGTGCGCTTCGCCCGACAGGCTGTTGAAGGCGGCAGGCGGCGCGCCTTCGGGCAAGGTCAGGATGTACTCGTGCAGCGCATTGCCCGACGGCAGGCTATCCAGCGCGTTGGCCACGGCGCGCTGGTTGCCGGTGCGTGCAGCGTCTGCAAACGTGATCGGGCGGTTAGGCGCGGTGGGCGTTGCGGGGTCCACCGGCACCTGCTTGCGGCCGAGTTGCAGCGTGACGTCTTGCGTGCCGTAGCGCAGCGCCGGGTCCAGGAACGCGTAGTTGGACGACACGGTGTTGAACTGGCCGTTGATGGCACCCGCCGTCAGGATCGTGTATTGGCGCGTGCTTTCGAACCCGCCTTCCGGCCCAACGTGTACGACGGACCCGGCCAGGTTCGCCACGCCGCTGACGGCCACGCGCGCGCTGGTGGACGATGTCGGGTCAGCGGCCACTTGGTAGACCGAGCCGGGCATGAACGTCAGGTCGCCCGCCACATTCAGCGTGCCGTTGACATTGCCCGGCGCAAGGATCGCACCGCTTTGCAGCGTGGTCGCGCCGACCTGGCCAGAACCTTGCAGCAGCGTGCCGTTGGCCAGCGTCAGCGTGCCGCCGAGCTTGCCGGTTGACGCGAGGTTCAACGCGCCGGCCTGCACCAATGCGTTGCCGGTATAGGCGCTGCCGTCGCCAGATACGCTGAGCATGCCTGCGCCGGTCTTGGTCAAATCACCACTGCCGGCCATCGCGCCAGCCAGACCGAACGTCGTGCCAGACGCCACATCGATGCCGCTCGTCCGCCTAAGCGTGACAGCGCGGTTCGTATCGAAGCTGGCCGTCGTGGCCAACACGCCGCCGCTCAGCGTCAGGCTCCCTGAGGCTGCGCCCAGGTTCGCGTCCTTGGATACCGACAAGCCGCCCTGGCGCACATCGGTGCCGCCGGTGTAGGTATTGTCTGCAGTCAGCACCAGCGTGCCGTAATCGGTCTTGGCCAGCTTGCTGGCGCCAGTCAGGCGGGATGCCAGGGTGCCGGTGATGGCGGCGTCTGCCGCTGATCCCGCGCCCACGCGGATGATGCTTTCGCCGCCAGCACCTTGCAGCGCGATGTCGTCGCCCTGGATGCGGTAGCCGTGAGTGACGATCTGCATGCCGGTGACGCCGATCGCGCCGGCCGAGCTGTCCACCGTGACGGTGCCCGCCGTGCCTTGGAAGATGGCGAACGTGGGGTTGGGCTGGAACACGCCGTTGAGCGTGCCGTCGATGTTGGCCCAGTTGCGGCCGTCGGCGCGCCACGTGCCAGAACCACCGTCGATGGCGCCGTTGTCGTGTCGGGCTGTATTGCCGCCATCCCAGAAGCTCAGCGTGGCGCCGGACGTGGACGCCAGGTTGACCTGGCCGCGCACCGCGGTTTGCAGCGTCAGCGCGCTGGCGGCCACGCCGGCAGGCCGGGTGCCCAGCGCCAGGCCGTGGTCCACCAAGTTGCCGCCGTAATCGAACAGGCGATACACGCCCGCGCCAAACCCGCCGTTATCGGTCACGTTCAACGTGCCGGCCAAGGTCAGGTTGCCGCCCACATCGAACAGGGCCGAGGCGGGGGCGGGCGCGCGGCCCAGAGACACGTTGACCTGGCTGGCGCTATCCAGCGTGAGGTCGCCGCCAATGGAAAGCTTGGACCCTTGCTCGCCTATCAGCACGCCGCCTGCCAGCGTGGCGTTGCCCGTGATACTGCCGCCGTTGAACAGCGAGCCGCCGCCGCTGATCGCCGCATTGCCGCCCAGCACGCCATCAATGTACAGAAGCCCGCCCGTGACCGACGCATTGCCGCCCAGCTTGTTCAATACCATCAGCGTGCCGGCTTGTACTTCAGTGTTGCCAGTGAAGACGCTGCTGTCGGCCGTCAGCATCAGCGTGCCCGCGCCGGTCTTTTTGAGCTGGCCTGCGCCAGACAGCACGCTGTCGTAAGAGGAGCCAGCCGTTTGGTCAAAGCGCAACGCCGCGCCTGAGGCAATCATCGTATTGCCGGTGTAGCGCCCTGCCTGGGCTGTGAGGGTGCCCGCATCGATGCGCCAGTCCTGAGCGCTGATGCCGGTCAACGTCAGCTCGCCCGCGCCTTGCTTGACCATCGAACCGGTGCCGGATATATAGCCGGCGTAGGTGGCATCTGTGGCCTGCTTGAATACGACGGCGCTGTTGTTCGCGAGGTCGCCTCGCAGGGATGCCGCATCGCCCACCAGCGTGCCGGCCAGCACTTGCGTGTTGCCGTAGCTGTTGGCG
This sequence comes from Achromobacter marplatensis, assembly GCF_002209535.1. Lineage (GTDB taxonomy): Bacteria > Pseudomonadota > Gammaproteobacteria > Burkholderiales > Burkholderiaceae_B > Achromobacter > Achromobacter marplatensis. The sequence goes on from NZ_NJIG01000017.1 coordinate 71,004, forward strand.
CCCGTCAGCGTCAGGGTGCCTGCGCCCAGCTTTTGCAAATTGCCCGTGCCGCTGATGACGCCTTGCAAGCCCAGCGAGTTGCCGGCCGCCACCGTGATGCCGGCGGTTTGCGTCAGCGTGACGGCGCGCGCGGAATCAAAGCTGGCCGTGGTGTTGAGTGCGCCGCCATTGAGCGTCAGCGCGCCTGCCGCCGCGCCCAGATTCTCATCCGATGACACGGACAAGGTGCCCGAGCGCACTTCGGTGCCACCCGTGTACGTATTGTTGCCGGCGAGCACCAGCGTGCCGTAGTCGGCCTTCACAAGCTTGGTCGCGCCGGTCAGGCTGGAGGCGATGGTGCCGGTGATTTCCGATCCGGATGCAGCGCCCGAGCCCACGCGCAGAATGGTTTCCGCGCCGCCCGCCAGCGCAATCGGATCGCCTTGAATCCGGTAGCCGCTGGTCGTGATCTGCATGCCCGTCACGCCCACGCCGCCTGCTGACGCGTCCACCGACACCGTGCCTGCCGCGCCTTGGAACACGGCGTAAGTCGGGTTAGGTTGGAAGCGGCCGTTGAGGGTGCCGTCTACCGTGGTCCAGTTCAGGCCATCCGTGCGCCATGCGCCCGAGCCACCATCGATGACGCCGTTATCGCGCCGCGTAGCGTCGCCGCCGTCCCAGAAGCTCAGCGTGGCGCCCGCGGTGGACATCAGGTTGACCTGGCCGTTGACGGCGGTCTGGATGCGCAAGTCGTTGGCGGTGATGCCGGTGGGGGCGGTACCGATGGCCAGCGTGTTGGTGGTCAGTGCGCCACCATAGTCGAACAGGCGGTAGACGCCCGCGCCGAATGCGCCTTGGTCGGTGATGTTGAGCGTGCCGGCCAAGGCCAGGTCGCCGCCCACATTGAACAGCGCGTTGGACGGGGCGCGGCCCAGCGACACGTTGACCTGGCTGGCATTGTCCAGCGCCAGGTTGCCGCCGATCTTCAACGTTTTGCCTTGTGCGCCTTGCAGGATGCCGCCTGTCAGCGTGACGTTCTGGCCGATGGTGCCGGTGCCGGAAAGGATGACGTTGTGGCCGATGGCGGCGTTGCCGCTCAAGGTGCCGCTAACGTGCAGGCGGCCGTTGGACACCTCTGCGTTGCCGCCCAGCTTGTTGGTCACGACCAGCGTGCCGTTCGTGACGCGCGTCGTGCCGGTGAATGCGCTGCTGTCCGCGTTCAGGCTCAGCATGCCCGCCCCGGTCTTCTCGAAGGTGCCGCTGCCGGAAATTCGGCCGGCGTAATCGGCTTCGGTGGGTTGATCGAAACGCAGTGTGCCTGCGGCACCGATCGCGGCGTTGGCCGTGTAGCGGGTCACGTCGCTGACGAGCGTGCCTTGCTCAATATTCCAGTTCAGCGTGTTCAGGCCGTTGAGCGTCAGGATGCCCGCGCCGCGCTTAGTGATGGCGCCGGAGCCGATCAGCATGCCCGACACGCTGTCATCCCACGTTTGGTTAAAGATGACCGTGCCGGCGTTCTGCAGATTGCCACGGATGGATGCACTATCACCGATGAGGGTGCCGGCTTGCACACGCGTGCTGCCGTAGGTGTTTGTGCCTGTCAGCGCCAGCGTGCCATCGCCTTGCTTGATGAGGGCGCCCGTGCCCGACACCGTGCCGGTCAGGCCCAACTGCATACCCGTGGCCACGTTGATGGCGCCGTCTTGCGTCAACGCGATACGGCGGTTCGTGTCGAAGCTGGCGGTCGTGGCGAGCGTGCCGCCGGTCATGGCCACATCGGTGTTGGCGGCGCCCAGATTGTTGTCAGCCGAGACAGACAGCGTGCCGAACTGAATGTCGGTGCCGCCGGCGTAGGTGTTGTTGCCGCCCAGCACCAGGGTGCCGTAGTCGGTCTTGAACAGCTTGCTTGCGCCGGTCAGCGACGCGTTGATGGTGCCGATGAAGTTGCTGCTGGCTGCGGTGCCGTTGCCGACCCCTATCGTCGTCTGGCTGCCGCCTTGCAGCGCGATGGAATCGCCCTGGATGACATAGCCATCCGTGCCGATCGTCATGCCTTTGACGCCGATCGCGCCCGCCGTGGCATCCACGGTTACGACGCCCGCCGTGCCCTTGAACGTGGCAAAGGAGGGCGATGCGAACGTGCCGTTGGACGCGCCATCGGACGTGGTCCAGTTGCTGTTGGCGGCGTTCCAGACGCCCGAACCGCCATTGACGGCACCGTTGGCGTGCGTGCCGGCGGTGTTGCCATCCCAGTAGTCGAACACCGTGCCGACGGTCGACACCAGATTGACCTTGCCCGTGATGAACTGCAGCGTCAGACTGCCCGCGCCAACCCCGGCGGGCATCGACCCGAAGCCCAGCGAGGAGGCGGTCAACGTCTTGCTGTAGTTGAACAGGCGGTAGACACCTGTGCCCAGCCCGCCCATATCCGACACGTTGAACGTGGAGTTGATCAGCGTCAGCTCACCGCCGACATCGAACAACGCTGCAGCCGGTCCCGGGGCGCCCACTGCCACATTGACCTGGGCGTTCGTTAGAGTCAGATCGCCACCGATCGTCAACGTCTGGCCTTGCGTGCCCTGCAAGACGCCGCCCGTCACCCCGACATCTCCACCGATCGTGCCGGAACCGGCTAGCGTGGTGCCGCTAAACGCGGTGACGGAGCCGCCTAACTTGTTCGAGACAGTCAGTCCGCCCTTGGATACATCGGTCGATCCCGCAAAGGCGCTGCTATCGCCAACTAATGATACGACGCCGGAACCATTCTGAAGGATGCGGCCGGTACCGCTGAAAGCGTTGCTGAGCGTCATGTCGTTGGAGCGGGACAGGTAGACCTGGCCGTTGTTCACGACGGCGCCCGTGCCAAGGCTGCCGGTCGTGCTGAGTGTCCCGAGCTGCAGGGTGCCGCCCGACACCGTGGTGATCCCAGCGTAGGTATTGTCGCCCTTCAGCACCAGGCTGCCGGCTCCGGTCTTGGTCAATTTGCCCGCACCTGATAGTTCGCCGTTGAGGATGAGTGCGTTGTCGCCGGATACGGTCAGGCCACTGGTGCCCAACACGACCGCATTATTTAGGGCCAGGGTCACCCGACCCGCTTGCAACGTGCCGCCGTTGCCGGTCACCGTGCCGGCGCCCAGCCCGTCCGAATGGTCGACAGTCAGAACGCCGCCATTGAGTTGGGTTGTGGTGGCGGCGCCGGTCAGGACCGGCCCCACCAGGTTCCAGGTGCCGCTGTTGACGATCAGGTTGCTGAAGTTGACGTAGTTGGCGTTTGCCACGGTGCCCAAGCCGGCTGTGCCGGTGCCGCCACCGATGGCATTTTGCAGCGCCAGGGTGTTGCCGCCGCCGGCGCCGCCATCGACCACGCCGGCGGCCGCGAATTCCATTGTCGAGTTCTGCACCGACATGGCAGGCTCCGTGCCGGCTCCTTTCGTCACCCATGAACCCGTAATCGCGTTGAATCGGTTGGCGCCTTTGCCGGCGCCCAGTGACACACCGCCTACGATCTGGCCGGCGTTGGTGAATTCGTTGCCGGCAGCCGATGCATCAAACGCCATGCGGCCGGTAATGGTGCCGTTGATGGTGTTCGTCATGGTGACTTTGCCGCCCCCCGATATCGCCACGACCGGCGCATCAGCTGCCTCCACAGACTGCGCCATCTGGGGCTTCGATGAGAGCGTCCCCGAATTGGTGACCTCGGTACTACCAAAGGCGCCGTTCTGGATATTCAGCGCCACGCCCTGAACGTTAGGCAGGGAGGAGCTGAGCAGCCCCGCCGTGCCATTGATAGTCCCCCTGTTTTCCACCTCCACCCGGCTGTTGTTGGCATTGCCTATGGTGACGCCAGAGGTCAAGAATGGGGTCAAGCCCCCCGCCGGCTCAACCGTGCCCTGGTTGCTAAAGCGTGTGTTGTTGCCGGTCAACCAGATTGCACTTGCATCGCCAAGTAGCGCGTTGACCCGCGCGTCAGGGGCGACCGTCACGTCCATATTGTCGTAGGGCAAATTGATGGTGACGATGGTATCTGTGCAGACGACCGTCGCTCCCGAGCCAAATGCCGGGCTGCATGCGGCTTGCGCCGCGGGCAAATATCCGAACATGGCGCACACCGCCGCCATGGCGACCACCAGACTGCGCTTGCGCGGCATGCTGCGCGTTTGCGGCCCTGCGATATGGCCTGCTGCTCCACGGCTTGTGCTTTTGCCCCTGACCTTTGCGGTTTCTGGCGCGGCGACCCAGGCGCCCAGGGACTGATTCCAAATGGAGCAGAAGGTTTTATTCACAGCAGCCTATTATTAGGGAAGGTAGGCTGCTCCCCTTGAGTCAGCCTGTTTGTAATGGGTTATTACGCATAATCTTAGATCCTGTAACAAAATTTAAAAATCACTGAAACTTGGTAGTTTCAATGCCGAAAAGCGCCGCAATGAGGCAATAGCGGTGTTTTCTTTCACCGGTCAAACGCGGCCTGCAACGCTTCCTTGCTGCGCTGCCCTTGATGCAACAGCAGCATCAGCAGTAATCGGGCCTTTTGTGGGCTGAGGTCACCCGCCATGACTGCCCCGGCGTCGAACGTCGTTTTTCCCCCTCCGGGGAATCCATAGACCGGCATCGTGCGCCCATTCGGCACGCGCGTCGAAATGACGACCGGTACGCCCTTGTCCAGCGCATACTTCACGGCCTCGAACATGGAGACGTTCATATTGCCCATGCCTACAGCCTGGACCACGATGCCTTTCGCGCCCTGGTCCACCGCGTAGCGCAGCAAATCGCCATCGGCGCCGCCGAACATCGACAGGATTTCCACGCGTGGCATCTCGCCATCGCCGATATCGATGTGTTGGCGCCGCAATGGCGTGCGCGAGAATTGCACGCGGTCTGACCAGACCTCACCAAGGAATCCGAAGTCTCCAGACTTGAAGGTCTCGACGTCGGCGGTGTGGGTCTTTGTCGCCGTGCGCGCGGCATTGATCTGATTGTTCATCGCAATCATCACTCCCTTGCCTTTGGCGTCCGGCGCGGTGGCGATCCGGATCGCGTTGAGCAGGTTGCGCGGGCCGTCAAAATCTGCAGAAGACGCATTGCGTTGCGCGCCAATCAGAATCACCGGTTTGTCGGACTTCACCGTCAAATCAAGCCAATACGCCGTTTCTTCCATCGTGTCGGTGCCGTGGGCGATCACCACCCCGGCCACTTCTGGCCGAGCCAAGGCCTCATCCACCGACTTGGTCAGACGCGTCCACCACTTGGGTTCGACATAATTGGCCGACATGGCCGAGAAGTTGTTGACTTCGATGCGTGCGTACTTGGAGGCGTCGGGCACCGTCTGCATCAGATCGTCGCCCGAGATGGCGGGAACCACCCCTTTGGTGACCGGATCCACCTTCATCGCGATCGTGCCGCCGGTGGCAATGAACTGGACGACCGGAAGGCTTTCGGCCGCGGCGCCGACTGACATCGCACACATTGCAAAAAGCGAAAGAACTCGTAGTTGCAGGCTCATGAGACGATTCCCGAATGGTGAACGGAATGCCTATTCTAGTCAGGAAGGTGCCCGGGGCCGAGTCACCCCGGGGCCGTTCCTCTTCATTCGATGCCGTATTTGCCCGGGGCAATGACGCCATTCGGATCCAGGGCGGCTTTGATCGATGCGCAGGCGCGCACAAACTCGGGCATACGCTGGGCCTGGTGGAACCCGTGGTACAGGGTCGGCGCGCGCCCGACAAAGATTCCGCGATCGGCGAACAACTTGGCCAGCGCCCGGTAGCAGGCGTCCGCGCGGGCGGTTTCGTCGGCGTCTTCCCGGTTGTAGATGATGGCGTGGATGGCGCGGGCGAATCGCGCGCCGCAAACGTTCGACAGCAGGTATTCCAGCCCGTGGTCCTGGCAGATGCGGCGCGCCTGCGCCTGCAGGTCGTTGACGATGTCTCCTGCGACGGGAGAGCCCGCCGACAGCCAGATCGCGCCGCCGCCCGGGCGCCAGCCCAGCATCTTCAATTCGCTGTCGGTCGGCACGCCGGTGTTGGAGTTGATGGCGATGTGCAGGGGGCCGATTTCTTCTGCCTCCTCCAAGGGAATCTGGCGCCCCTTGCCCGAGGCCAGGAAATGTTGGGCGATGCGGTCGATCTGGGGTTGCACGGCGGCGCGGCTGGCGCCGTACACGGCGCCTGATACGGTCCAGGATCCCAGGTCATATTGCCGCCGCAGTGCGGCGCGGCCTTCGTCAGACAGCGAGCGCTTGCCGCCATTGGTCGCGTATTCCGGGTTGGTGGCGGCCGACGACAGCAGATACAGGTCGTTGGTGGCGCGGATCAGCGTCGGCACGAAATTGCTTAGCTTCAGCGGACGGATGCGTTCGACGATCTCGCCCAGATCTTCGTCGTCGGGGAAGGTGAAAAAGAAGGGTTCGATATGCGGAGGCCGGGGCATGAGCCACATGCCCACGCGGGTGACGATGCCGAAGTTGGATTGAGAGAACAGGCCGTCCAGCGTCGGGCCGAAGCTGTACTTGGAAACGTGCCAATTGGGATGCGAGGAACCGGCCAGGCTGCCGTCGCCGGTGCGGATCACGTCGCCATTGCCGAGCACGACCTCCATGCCGCAGCTCATGCCGAAATGATCGGCGTAGGCGCCGCTGCCGCCGCCCTTGTCCAGGGCGTTGGCAAGGATGCTGCCCTGCGACGGACCTGCGGTCGGCGAGATCATCAGCTTGCTTTCCCGGCGCTGCAGTTCGTCGTGCATGGCGCGAAAGCTCACACCGGGTTCCAGCACGCAATAGCCCAGCGCCTCGTTGACCTCCAGGATGCGGTTCATGCGGCGGCCCAGGTCCACGACCACCTGGCCGGGACGGATGGGCGAGCGCGTGCCCAGCCCGATGTTCTGGCCATTGCTGATGGGATAGAGCTGGACGCGGAAGCGATTGGCCAGGCGCACCAGCGTTTGCACCGCCGCGGTCGAGTCCGGATAGGCGACTGCGCCGGGCCGCACGTCGGCGCAGGGCAGGGTATGTTCGCCGTAGCGTCCCAGGACGTCCTCGCCCAGCGTGATGGCGTCGGCGCCAAGTTCGGCCGCGGCCGCATTGGCGAAATCTACGATAGGATCATTGGAAGGCATTCGTCGTTCACCACAGAAGATCGCCGCTGCCGGCGGTTGCTGGAACCGGCGTGGCCGCCGGCGTTGGAGTGTTGGCCGCCGTCTGAGGCGGCTTGGGCCGGAAGTCTTCAAGACCGCGAGGAGGCGGCCCGCCGGTGGCCCAGTCCAGAAGCTGGACCGTGTGGGCCACGGGCACGGGCGTGAAGCGCGAGATCTGCACGAGGCATCCCAGGTTGCCCGCGGCGATCACGTCAGGTTGGCCCGCCGCGGCGTGGGCCGCTTTACGTTGGCCCAGTCGATCCGAGATTGCTGGCTCAAGGATGTTGTAGGTTCCCGCGGAACCGCAGCACAGGTGCGATTCCGCGATGTCGCGCACTTCCATGTCCAGCCTGCCCAGCGCGCGGCGGGGCGGCCGTTCGATCTTCAGACCGTGCTTGAGCGAACAGGAGTCGTGATAAGAAACGGCCAGGCCCAGGGCCGCGCCGCTAGCGGTCAACGGCAGGCTGGCGGCGATCTGCGCGATGTCCTGGGTGGCCTCGACCACGCGTCGCACTTGGGCCGACAGTTCCGGGCGGTCAGACAACAGTTCCTCGTAGCGTTTGATCACGGAACCGCAGCCCGAGGTGGTGCTGATGATGGCGTCGATGTGCCCCGCCTGCAGTGCGGCCGACCAGCTGCGGACGGCCTGTTCCATGTGGCGGGTGGCGGCCTGGCGTCGTCCCATGTGCAGTTCAAGCGCGCTACAGCATTGCACGCCGGGCACGGGGATGACGGCGACGCCGGCGCGTGCAAGCAGGCGCTTGGCCGAGTCTGTGATCTCGGCGCCGAGCACGGATTGGGCGCAACCATCCAACAGCGCCACGCGGCGCGTCGCGTGCACGGGTGGCCGGGGAGCTGCTTCTGCCCGCGGCGCGAACGCCGCGAGCGCGGGGGCGGCAGATAGGGAGAGCAACGCGCCCAACGGCCCGCCCAGCCGGCCCGCTGCGCCGCGCAGCAATCGGCCCATGGCTGCGGCGGGACGCAGCAGCGAGGGGGTCGTCAGAACCCGGGCCAGCGCTGAGCGCAGCAGGCGCTGCGTCAGCGGGCGGGCCTTGCTCTTTTCGATGTACTCGCGCGCGCCGTCGATGATGGCGTGATACGAGACGCCAGCCGCGCAGGTGGTTTCGCACGACAGGCACGACAGACAGCGGTCCAGATGGCGCACCGCGGTCGGGCTGGGTGCGTCGCCGCTGTCGAGCATCTCGCGCGCCAGCGCGATCCGGCCTCGCGGTGAATCCAGCTCTTCGCCATCGAGCACGTAGGTAGGGCAGACGGCGGTGCAAAAGCCGAAATGCACGCAACGCTCGGCGGCGGCGCTGACCGCTTCTTGTCGGTGGATGGTGATGGTTTTGGGCATGGTGCGACGTGAGCTTGCCGGCCAGGGCCGGGATGGAGCTCATTCTGTCGCCAGGCGGCGCGCGGGGCTGTGCCCAGCGCGCCAGCGGACGCCGCCCAGGGCGTCAGTCAGCGGCGCGGCTGCCCTTGTTTGAGCAAATTGACGGGCAATTCGCCGTATCGCTCGGAGAACCGTCGCGTGAAATGGGAGAGATTGTTGAAGCCGCAAGCGAAGGCGGCTTCGCTGACGGTGCGGGTCTTGCCGGCCGCCAGCAGCTCATGCGCGAGTGCCAGGCGGCCCTGCACCACGTAGGCCTCGAACGACAGCAGGCCATGCCGCGCGAACAGGCGGTGCAGGGTGCGGACCGATATGCGGCAGGCGGCCGCCACCGTTGCGGGCGACAGGTCCGGGTTGGCAATCGCCGTATCGATGTGGCGTTTGACGCTGACGAAGCTCAGTTCGGTGGAAGGGGGCGCTGCGGCCTGCGCCACGGACGTGCAATGCAGCGCGACGATTTCGATGACGGTATCCAGCAGCGTGTCGACGGTACGGTCCAGCAGTTTGACCTCGGTATCGGTCAACAGGCGTATGGCTTCGGTCAGCACGGGCGCGAATGGCATATCGGCCGGCAGGCTGGCCGGCGCACGCAGCCGACGCAGACCCGGCGCGCGCGCGCTCAAGGCGTGGCGCGGCAGCAGGACGAGCCGACGCGAGGTCGCTTCCGGGAACGTGATGTCGAACGCGGATCCGGTGTCGAGCAGCCCGAATGCGCCCGGCCGCAGGCATAACTGCTCGTCACCCTGGGACATCAGGGCGCTACCCTGCAATTGCAGGCTGAGCATGAGGTGATCGCCATTGAGACGGCTGACTTGCCGCTGCGAGCGCCGGATCATGTGCGGGGAGCTCGCGAAGTTCACAAGCCGGACCCCTGCGCGGTTCTGGCTAGACATCGTGCCTGCGAATCCGGCGTCCGGTTCGGCCCGGAATTCGGAGTCGAGCACGCCGGCACAGACCGCGTCTTGCCAGAACGCCAGGGCGTGCTGGCCGTGATCGAGGGTGCTCCATTTGTGCCATTCAGGTGCCATATCGGCTCCGAGGTCCGTCGCGTGCTGTCGCTGCCAGCGGCATCGGCTGGCACGTTGGGTCGTGCCCAATATAGCGAGGCGGTGGAGAATGGGCCATCCGTGCATTCCCCAGTAACGGCGCACTATGTTCAACGAATGGAGCGTGGCATGAAACGGTTTCTATCTTTGTGGGCGGGTGCGGTGCTCGCGGTGTCGGCCTGTTACGCCGCGGCGCAAGAATATCCGGCGCGTCCCGTGCGAATGATCGTGGGCTTTGCGCCTGGCGGCGGCAACGATATCCTCGCCCGCGTGATGGCCGAGCAGCTCCAGCGCCGTCTGGGCCAACCCATTATTGTTGAAAACCGGCCCGGCGCCAGCGGCGCCATTGCTATCAGTGCCGTCAAGCGGGCAGAGCCGGACGGCTACACGCTGCTGGTGGGGCCAAGCAGCGGCATGACCGTCAATCCGGCCATCTACGACAACCTGGACTATGACCCCGTCGCCGATTTCGCGCCGATCTCCCTGGTCGGAGACATTCCGATGATCCTGACCGTCAAGGCGGACAGTTCGGCGCGTTCGGTGGCGGATCTGGTCGGTCAGGGCAAGAAGAACGGCAAGCCGCTGTTCGCCGGCTCGGGCGCCAATTCTTTCCAGCTTGCTACCGCACTCTTCGCCAAACGCGTCGGCCTGGAAGCGGAGGTCGTCAACTACAAGGGGAACGGCAGCGTGGTCGCGGCGTTGTTGGCCAACGAGATCGACTTCGCGCTGATCGACACGGCAGCCGTACTGCCCCAGATCCGCAGCGGCCGGCTGAAGGCGCTGGCTGTCACAGGCGCGAAGCGTTTTACCTTATTGCCTGACGTGCCCACCGTCGCGGAGTCCGGTGCGCCGGGCTTCGCGATGTCATTCTGGTCGTCCTTGTACGCACCCGCGGGCACGCCGCCAGCCGTCATTGAGACGCTGCAGGCCGCGGTGTCCGTCGCCGTGCGAGAGCCCGCCGTGGCCGATCGCTTGCTGGAGCTGGGCATCGACCCCGTCGGTAGTTCACCGCAGGTCCTGGCCGACACCATGGCCCGGGAGATTCCAATGTATGCCGCGGCCGCCAAGGCGGCGAACCTGGCGCCGGTACAGTAACTGCGTGGTGGGAGGCCTGGCCGGGGGGGCCAGCGGAAAGCTAAAGTACAGCTTGCCCCCACGATGGCCCCCTAACGTGCCCGGCGCGAGGCTGGCGCATGACTTTCCGTCCGGCCCAAGCAGCATGTACGTCTATGGGCGATGAGCGCGAGGCATGGGCGATGACTCGGTGTTACTCCGTGGCGGCGCCTAGGCGTCGCTATTCCGAGCCGTCGGCTTGATCAGGCCGAGTTGCGTCAGCGCCGTTACGCCATCATCCAGTCCGCGCTCTTCAACGATCTTGCCGTCGATCACCTTCAACACCGTGGTGCCGGTGAAGTGCATCTTCCGGCCGGTTGCGGCAGGCAGGCCACCGATCAGGAAATCATCGTGCGCCGGTCCGGTATGCGTGCCACCGCCTTCCCATTGACCGACCACGTAGTCACCTTCAGCAATCAACTCCGCTGTTCCCCAGAAATTGAGGTCGGGGAACGCCTTGCGAAAGTCCGTCATGAAGGCACGTATGTCCTCCCGGCCGCGGCGCGGTTCATGCAACGAGTACTGCAGCAGCATGTCGGGCGCGGCGACTTCATCGATGACGGCGAGGTTCGGATTCTTTCCCCAGAACTCGGTGAACCAGCGGCCGACGACTGCCTTGTTTTGCGCTTCCTTGCTCATGATGAAATCCTCACAGTAGTTTCGGGTAGACCGCCGAGCGTGCTCGACAACCTGAACAACAGAATAGGCAGTCGGCGAAATGTATGAACTCTGATTCTTGCTGTGAGGACGTCAGTCAGCATGCCCCTTTCTCAGGGATTTCCCCAATCACATTGTCCTTGCGGAAAATCAATGCTCTATAGGACACTTCGTGTCATTAGGGCTGACACGGCCCAGTCAAGGGGAATGGCATGAAGGTTCTGAGCAAGGTGGCCGCGCTGGCGCTGGCGGCGGGAATGGGGGCAGGCGCGCACGCGGCGTTTCCGGAGCGGCCCGTTCGGCTGGTGGTGCCGTTTGGGGCCGGGGGCATCACGGATATCGTGGCGCGCCAGGTGGGCAAGGGCATGGGTGACGTGCTGGGCCAGAGCATCGTGATTGAAAACCGCCCCGGTGCGGGCGGGATGATCGCCGCGCAGGTGGCGGCCACCGCACCGGCCGATGGCTATACGATCTTCATGGGCACGGTCGGCACGCAAGTGGTGAACCCGCTGATCTACAGCAAGCTCAGCTATGACGCGGACAAGTTCGCGCCGGTGGGCATGGTGTCGGGGTCGCCCTATGTGCTGGCGGTGCGGGCGGGCTTGCCGGCGGCGTCGTTCAGCGAGTTCGTGGCTTACGCCAAAGCCAACCCGGCGCGCTTGAATTTCGGGTCGGCGGGCAATGCGAGTTCGCCGCATCTGGGGCTGGAACTGCTGAAGCTGACGGCGGGCCTGGACATCGTGCACGTCCCGTTCAAGAGCGGCAGCGAAGCGGTCAATGCGGCCATCGGCGAGCAAGTGGACGTGGTGATGGATGCCAGCCCGGTCATCATGCCGCACGTGGCGTCTGGCAAGCTTCGCGCGTTGGCGGTGGCGGCGGACAAGCGGCTGCCGTCGGCGCCCGCCGTGCCGGCCAGCACCGAGGTGGGCGACGCGCAGTTGCAGATCAGCTCGTGGAACGCCTTCTTCGCGCCGGCGGGCACGCCGCCCGAAGTGCTGGCTGCCTTGAACGCGGCGTTGCAGAAGACGTTGGCCTCGCCCGAACTGAAGGAGCGGCTGGCGGCCCAGGGCACCCAGCTGTACACCGGGACGCCGGAGGAGTATCAGCGCTTCATCGCCGGTGAAAAGACGAAGTGGACCCAGATCGTGAAGCGCGCCAACATCAAAATGGACTGACCGCATGACTCAGACGATGCATCCCCTGGCGGGTAAGCCGCTGGAACTGGCCGATACGCTGCGTTCGGGCAATGCGTGGAAGATCCGGCTTGCCTGTGGTTTCATGGGCTTGCCGCTTGGGCGCCGTACCTTCGATATTGTCCAGGGCGACCTCGAGACCGATGCGTTCGCGCGCATCAACCCGTGGCGGCAGGTTCCGGCCTTGCTGACGCCCGAGGGCGAATGGCTGGCCGAGTCGCAGGCGATCCTGTGGTATCTGGCGCAAGGCACGGCCTGGCTGCCGGAAGACCGGCTGGCGCAAGCGCAGGTCAGCAGCTGGCTGAGCTTCGAGCAGACCCAGCATATGCATGCCTTCGCCCAGCCGCGGCTGTTGATCCACCTGCGCCAGACCGCGGCCGTGGATGATCCGGCGATGGTCGCCTGGCGCGCCATCGGCATGAAAGCGGCGGCGTTGATGAACGCGCATCTGGATGGCCGGACGTACCTGGTGGGCGACGCGCCGACGATTGCCGACGTGGCGCTCTACCCCTATACCAGCATGGCGGAGCAGGGCGGTTACGACCTGTCCGCCTTTACCCATATCACTGCCTGGCTGGCGCGCATCCGCGCCTTGCCGGGGTTTACGCCGTTGATGGAAACGGCATGACGGAGACATGATGACCGATACGATGCACTTGGGAAAAGACGAACTGATCGCGCGCGCGAAAGCCGAGATGCAGCGCCAGTTCGACACGCCGCAATGGAGCCTGCGCGAGCGCCTGGCGCTGACCTGCCGCATCCTGTTCGACGGCGGCCACGATTCCGGGCTGGCCGGGCAGATCACGGCGCGGGCGGCGGAGCCGGGCCGGTACTACACGCAGCGGCTGGGTCTGGGCTTTGACGAGATCACGGCTAGCAATCTGCTGGTGGTGGACGAAGACCTGCGCGTGCAGGAAGGCGGCGGCATGCCCAACCCGGCCAATCGCTTCCATTCCTGGATCTACCGCGCGCGGCCGGACGTGAACTGCATCATCCACACGCACCCGCTGCATGTGGCGTCGCTGTCCATGCTGGAGGTGCCGCTGGAAATCTCGCACATGGACAATTGCCCGCTGTATGGCGACGTGGCGTTCCTGAAGGACTGGCCGGGCGTGCCGGTGGGCAACGAGGAAGGCGAGATCATCTCTGCGGCGCTGGGGGACAAGCGCGCCATCCTGTTGTCGCACCACGGCATGTTGATCGCCGCGGGTTCGGTGGAAGAAGCCTGCGTGTTGGCGCTGCAGTTCGAGCGCGCCGCGCGCATGCAGCTGCTGGCGATGTCGGCCGGCAAGATCCAGCCGATTCCGCCGGCGCTGGGCCACGAGGCGCATGACTGGATCCTGACGCCCAAACGTTCCCAAGTGGGCTTTTCGTACTACGCCCGGCGTGCGTTGCGCACGCATGCCGACGTGCTGGCCTGAGGCAACGCAAGCCGGCGGGGTAGGGCGGCTCGACGGCGGGGCCGGTTTCGGGCATGCTTACCGGTCGGATTTTCGACCCACTGCCCATGATCGACCTGCCCCACCGCCTCCGTACCCTGCGCCGTCAGCAAACCCTGTCCCTGGAACAGCTGGCGCAACGCACGGGGCTGACCAAAAGCTATCTGTCCAAGCTGGAACGCGGCTTGAGCGAGCCGTCGATTTCGACCGTGCTGCGGCTGGCCGAGGCCTACGGCGTGGGCGTGTCACAGCTGGTGGGGACGGATGACGCCGCGCAGGACGAAGTGGTCAGCGTGGTCCGCGTGGCGGACCGCGAGGCCCTGCAACGTGGCGGGCTGGGCAGCGAATATCATTATGAATCGCTGGCCGGGCGCCGCAAGGTCAAGGCGATGGAACCCTTTGTGGTGCATCCGCCGCGCGACTTTCCGGACGCGACCGCGGTCTTTCCGCATCCGGGCGAAGAATTCCTGCTGGTGCTCAAGGGCGCCATCGAAGTCCATGTGGGCGAACGCCAGTTCCGCCTTGAGACCGGAGATTCGGTCTATTTCGATTCCGAACTGCCGCACCGCATGCGCACCGTCAGCCGGGCCATGGCCGAGGTGCTGGTGGTGGCCGCGCATTGAGCGCCGTCGTCTGGAAACCGCACAACAATATCCATAGGTGTCCCATGAAACATGACCAGTCGCGGCTTGTCCGCATCGATGCCGGCCCGCTGAAGGATCCGGTGCCCGGCAAACCCCGCCGTCCGATTTCGGGTGATGCGGCCTTTCTGACCGTGACCGCCTTCGAGGGCAACGCGGGCAAGGCCGAAGCCGGCGTATGGGAAAGCACCGCGGGCGTGTTCCAGTCGAACACCACGGGCTACATCGAATTCGGCTACATCGTCGAAGGTTCGGCGCGCCTGGTCGACCCGGACGGCACGGTGCACGAATTGACCGTGGGCGAGGCCTTTGTCATGCCGGAAGGCTATACCGGCCGCTGGGAAGTGGACCAGTTCGTCAAGAAGATCTACTTCATCACGCGCCTGGGCTGAGGCCCGGCCGCTACGGCTGCGGCCGCTGCGGATAGGCCGACGTGCCGAACGTGTTGCCCATGCGGTTGCCGATCGTGGCGGGCGTGGGCAGGCCCATCTGGTTGGGCGGGCGTTGCGTGACGGCTTCGGACTCCAGTCCGGTTGCCGGCCGGTGCGGCGTGTCAGGCGCCATCTTCTGGTTCAGGCAATCGTAGGACAGCGCCCGATATCCATTGACTTCCGTATCGATGCAAGCGCCGCCGGGCGCGGCGGGTTTCTGCACGCCTGGCGCTGGGGCGGCAGGCGCTTGGGGCTCGGCCGCCCACGAGGGGGCCCCAGCCAGCGCGGCCGTCAGGCATAGCAGAACAATGCGGCCTGCGGCCAGGGGCACCGTGCGCATGCGCGCTCCTTGAGCAATTCCGGCCGGAGGCGGCCGATGTGATCCATCAAGTATAGGGACGGGCGCGGCCGCGCAGGTGACCATTGTGTGTCGGCGGCAGGGGCGGTGCGGCAAAGGTGTCACGAATGCGTCATTCGGCGCCTCTAGCATGGCGGCTTTTGTAAGGGCGGGCGCCCAGGCGCCTGGTGTTGCGGCCATGTCAGGCACTTCCCCATTGCGGTCACGTTCATGAGCGGCGCCTTCAGGGGCTGCGGCACGGCGCTGCGCGCCTGTCTGGCCTTGGGCCTGTTCACGCTGGCGGCCGCGGGCCGCGCGGAGCCGCCGCCCAAGCCCATCGCGTTTGCCATCTCGGCGCAGCCCTTGGCACAGGCGCTGGTCGAATACAGCCTGGCCAGCGGGCTGACGGTGCTGGTGGACAGCACGTTGACGGCCGGCCGGCAGGCTCCTGCGGTCATCGGCAACTACGCCCCCGGCGATGCCCTGCGCAAGCTGCTGGCGGGGTCGCCCTTGGCGATCCGCTATGCCAGCGCGCAGTCGTTCACGCTGGTTTCCACGGAACAAGAGGCGGCCACCCCGCTGCGGTCTGGCAAGCGCTTGCGCGATACGCCTTACGCGGCTGTGGTCCAGGGAGCCATCAAGCGCGCTTTGTGCAAGGCGGCCGGGACGCAGCCGGGCAGCTATCGGGCCCTGGTGCAGTTGTGGTTCGACAAGGCTTGGCGGGTCAGCCGCGTGGGTTGGGTGGCGACGACCGGGTCGCCGGCGCTGGACGGCAGGTTGGAGACTGCCTTGCGCGGCGTGGTGATCGGCCCGTTGCCTGCCGGCATGCCGCAGCCGCTGACCGTCTTGCTGGAGCCGCGCGGGGCAGCCGAGTGCGCGGCGGTTTCGGGAGCCGGCCGTGCGGGATAGCAAACCGGAAACTTCGCTGCGGTCCTTGTTCCTGGAACGCTACAACGATTTCCGCAATCAGCTCAAGCGGCGCCTGGGCTCGGAAGACCTGGCGCATGACGCCATGCAGGAAGCCTTTCTGAAGGTCAATGACCTGCCCGCCAGTTCGTCGATCCAGCAGCCTGCGGCGTATCTGTTCCGCGTCGCGCTGAATATCGCCGAAGACCAGCGCCGCAGGGACTCCCGGCTGCTGACGGGGGTAGAGATCAGCGAACTGATTCACATCACGGACGAGGCCGCGGACCCCGCGCGCATTGCGCAGGGCCGTAGCCAGGTGGATGCCTTCGAGCGCGCGCTGCGCAAGCTGCCCGAACGCACGCAGCAGATGCTGCTGGCCGCGCGCGTACACGAATTGCCCCACGCGGAAATCGCGCGGCGCTACGGCGTGTCGGAACGCATCGTCTCCAAAGAACTCAAGCGCGCGCTGGAACACTGCGCGCGGGAACTGCTTGTGGCGGGCAAAGGGACGGCGGAAACGTCCGGCCTTGCCGCGGGCGGGGATGAAGAACCATGGCACTGACGATGAGCATGCCCGGAAGCAACCATAACCAAGACGTGGCGGCGCGCGAGGCGCGGGCCTGGCTGCTGACGCTGACGTCCGGGCGGGCAACCGAGGCCGATGCCCAGGCGTTCCGGGAGTGGCTGCGCGCCGACCCGCGGCGTCAGGCGGCCTTTGCCGCGCAAAAGCAGCTGTGGCAGGACCTGGGGCCCGCAGTGCAGGCGGTGGTGGCCGAGGGGGCGCATGACCGGACGCGCAACCGGACACCCAACCGGACACCGAACCGGACACGCAACCGGGCGCGCAACGGAGCGGGCAAGCCGCTGATGACCGGCAGGCGCGCGTTCCTGGGTGGAGCGCTGGCCGCGTCGGCGGCGTATCTGGCTTTCAAGCCGCCGCTGGGCCTGTGGCCCGGCCTGGATACGCTGGGTGCGGATTACCGGACGGCGGCAGGCGAACAGCGGCTCGTGGCGCTGGGCGATGCGCTGGACGTGCAGATGAACACGCTGACCCGCATCAATGTCGCAAGCGGGGGCGACGGCGCAGTGATTGAGCTGGCCGACGGGGAGGCCGAAATCCGCAGCGGGGGGCAGGCCGCCGTCGTGGTGGCGGGCAAAGGCCGGATCACCGCGAAGGACGCGGTGTTCAACGTCCGGTACATCGGGGGCGAGGCGCGCCTGTGCTGCCTGTCGGGTGTGGTGCGCCTGGCGCACGAGCAAGGCGTGTTTGACGTGGTGGCCAACCGTGAACTGCGCTACGACGACAGCCGGGTGATGCCGCCCGTGCAGGTCGATCCGGCTGTCGTGACCGCCTGGCGGCAGGGCTGGCTGGTGTTCAACCAGCAGCCGCTGGCGCAGGTGGTGGACGAGTTGAACCGCTATCGGCGGGGGCGCCTGGTGCTGATGAACGAACAACTGGGCAGGCGGCTGGTGCAGGCGCGCTTTTCGCTGGCGCAGGTGGCGGACGCCGAACGCCTGATCCGTGACGCGTATGGCGCCCACGTGACCCGTTTGCCAGCGGGTGTCGTGCTGCTGTCGTAGGCCGGCGCCGCCCAGGTGCCTTGATGAATTATTTGTGACAGGGTTCTGGTCGGCATTTTTCCATCCGTCTGTCTTGTTCTAGGTGACGAACACGCGCGATTGGAACAAGGGATGGCGATCATGCAGGCACGGATGTCGGAAATGGGCGGTAAGGGAAACAGGGCGCGTACGCCGGGGCGCGGGCGTCCGAACTGGCGTCCGACGCCGCTGTCGCAGGCGGTCACTGCGCTGTTGATCGCGGGTAGCGCCAGCAGCGCGGCGCAGGCGCAAACGCGCGCATTCAGCCCCGGTTGGTTTTCCGACAAGAACGCCGTGCAGTCCACCGCGCAACGCACGGGCCGCATGCCGGATGGCAGCGTCGCGGGTATCGGCGCGAGCGCGCGCCAGCAGCAACAGTCGCGGCAGCAACTGCAGCGTTCGCTGGACAACTTGAACCGCACTGCCGCAGCGGTGGCCGCGCAGCAGGCCGCCCAGGCCGCGGCGCGTGCCGCCGCGGCGGCTACCGGCGGCGATGTGCCGGACGGCCTGACCGAAGGCGGGCTATGGGCGGCCGAGGGCGGCCTTGCGAAATGGGAAGGCGCGAAAGCCGCCAAGTCCAGCGTGGAGAACGGCCGGCAGGTTGTCACCATCGAGCAGACGCAATCGCGGGCCATCCTGAACTGGGACACCTTCAACGTTGGCCGCAACACCACGGTGCAATTCAAGCAAGGCGTGGACGATGCGGTGCTGAACCGGGTGGTCGGCGCATCGGCCAAGCCCAGCCAGATCCAGGGGGCCATCAAGGCCGACGGCACCGTGATGGTGGTGAACCAGAACGGCGTGATCTTCACTGGCACCAGCCAGGTAAACGCGCGCAACCTGGTGGCAGCGGCTGCCACGATCACGGATGCACAGTTCCGAGACAAGGGGCTTTACGTCGACAACGGCGCGCAACCGACTTTCCAGGACGCGCTGGGCCGTGTCGAGGTGCAGCCGGGCGCCGCCATCCAGACTGCGACGCCGATTTCCTCCACCACGGGCGGCGGCTACGTGCTGCTGCTGGGCAAGGAAGCCGCGAACGCCGGCACGATCAACACGCCGGGCGGTCAGGCGCTGTTGGCGGCCGGCGACAGCTTCGTGATCAAGCGCGGTCAGGGCACATCGGGCAACCTCGTCTCCACGACGAAGGGCAATGAGGTGACGCCCGCGGGTACGCCGGGGCGCGTCGTGAACACCGGTTTGATCCAGGCTGCCACGGGCGACGTGACGTTGACGGGCGGCGACGTGGTGCAGGGCGGCGTGGTGCTGTCGAGCACGTCGGTCGATACGCGCGGCACGGTGCACCTGACCGCGACGGGCGCGGACGGCCGGATCACGGTGGCCGAGAACAGCACCACGGCGATTCTGCTGGACCGCAGCGGCACCCTGGCGCTGGACAGCCAGCGCGACGGCCTGCGCGTGCCGCCGGCGGCGCAAGGCGATTCGCCGTTGTTGGCGGCGGGGGCCGACCGGCGTGAACTGTCGCGGGTGGAGATCAGCAGCTCGGGCACGGTGGATTTCACGGCGGGCTCGATCACGCTGGCCACCGGCGGGCAGATCGCCGTCCAGGCCGCGCAGCGCAGTTTGCTGCGCGATGGTGCGGTGCTGGACGTGTCGGGCGCGGTGGGCGTGCCCGTCGCGATGGAAAACAACAGTCTCAAGATCAACGTGCAGGGCAACGAGCAGCGCGATGCCCCCGTCAACCGGGACAGCGGCAAGCTCAACAACAACGACGTCTGGGTCGATATCCGAGACCTGGTGCTGGTGCCGGCGGGTACGAACGGCTACGCCACGGACCGCTGGTACACGGCCGGCGGCCTGCTGGAGGTGAGCGGCTATCTGGGCACGCAGGGGCATGCCGTCAACGAGTGGATGGCGCAGGGCGGCAACGTCGAATTCACCGGCGGCGACGTGGTGACGCGGGCCGGCTCGCAGATCAACCTGTCGGGCGGCACGCTGGACGTGCAGGACGGCATGGTCCGCCAAAGCTGGCTGCGCGGGGTGGATGGCCGGCTGTACGAGGTGACGCGGGCGCCGGGCGACCTGGCCTATACGGGGCTATACAAGGGGTTTGAGGCCAACAGTGAACGCTGGGGGCAGACGCGCTATTTCTACAACCCGCTGATCGCGCCGCGCGAGCGTTTCGAGACCGGCTATACCGTCGGGCGCGACGCGGGCCGTCTGGTGATCGGCACGCGCAGTGCCGTGCTGGAAGGCGAGCTGATCGGCACGACGTTCCAGGGTGACCGGCAGAACGCGGCGGCGCAGGCCGGCCTGGATGGTTACCAGCAATCGCAGCGCGCGGTGGCGCGCGGCGCCCAACTGGTGGTGGGCACCTATACGCCGTACTACAGCAAGGCCACGGGCGCGCTGCAGTACGCGCTGGGGCGCGGCGACGGCACGGTCGATCAGGTCGTGCTGTCCGACCGGGTGGCGGCAGTTGCCGCCGGTCTGGACCTGGCCACGGCGCTGCCCGAGGAACGCACGGGCATCCTGCACCTGGATACGACGCGGCTCAATGGCTTTGGCCTGGGCGCCGTAAAGATCGCCGCAGGCGACATTGCGGTGCAATCGGACCTGACGGTGGCCCCGGCGGGCGACATCACGCTGTTCGCGAACAACCTGGTGGTGGACGCCGCGCTGACGGCCAACGCCGGCAGCATCCGGCTGGGCAATGTGCTGTTGCAGGCCACTCCGAGCGGCATGGCCGACACCACGGCGGGCGCGGCGAACGCGGGCGGCGGGCTGACCGACGACCGGCTGACGCTGGGCGCGCGGGCGCGCCTGGACACGTCGGGCCTTTGGGCCAACCTGGCGCTGGCGCCGGGGCAGACCGGCGCCATGCCATATCTGAACGGCGGCAGCGTGTCGCTGCGCAGCAGCCTGGATATGGACCTGCAAGCCGGCAGCGTGATTGATGTGGGTTCGGGCGCCGCGCTGCGCGCCAAGGGCAACGTCACGGGCGGCAAGGGCGGCAACGTGACCGTGGAAGCGGTGGCGGGCGGTACCGCCACCGGCGGCCGGCTGGTGCTGGACGCGGAACTGCGGGGCTACGGTGTTGAGGGCGGCGGTACGCTGGCCGTGACGGCGGGCAAGGTCGTGCTGGGCGCCAAACCGTCTGACGCCGGCGACGACGTGCTGGCGCTGGCGGCGCCGTTGTTTCAGCAGGGGTTCTCGCGCTATGAGATCACCGGAAGCGGCGGCGCCTCGGTGGCCGAGGGCGCGCACATCGACGTGTCGATGCCGATGTACCGCCCGGTAAGTGATGCGATGGGGCTCGCGACAGGCGCGCCGGCTCGTGCGGCATTGGAAACCTGGCAGCCGCCGGTCTACCTGCACGACCCCGTGGCGGGCACGGTGACGCGCCGCCGCGGCGCCAGCCTGTCGCTGCAAAGTGGCCGCAGCCTGTCGCTGCCGGGGGCGGACGCCGATGCGGCGTTGCTTGTCGGCCGCGGCGCGCAGATCAATGTGGACCCGGGGCAGTCGATCCAACTGCGCGGCGCGGGCCAGATCACGGTGCTGGGCGCGCTGACGGCCGCCGGCGGCAAGATCGATATCCGCCAACTGCGCATGGGCGACATCGATGTGGCGGAGTCCATCGAGACCGCCACGGGCCAGGTGCACAACCGGTCGATCTGGATTGGTGAGCAGGCGGTGCTGAACGTGGCCGGCCGCGCGGAAACCGGTGTGGATGCGCAAGGCCGCCGCTATGGCGTGGCGGACGCCGGCGGGGTCATCGTGGTCGGCGGCGAGATCAATCATGACCGCGCCACGGCGACCTCGTCCGACGCTTACGTCATCATCCGGCCGGGCGCCGTGCTGGATGCGTCCGGTTCGAGTGCGACCGTGGACGTGAACGGGGTGGGTCCCTTGCAGCTGGACCGCAACGGCGGCCGTATCGCGCTCAGCTCCTACAACGGCCTGTTTCTGGACGGCACTTTCATCGCGCGGGCCGGCGGCGCAAGCGCCGCAGGCGGCGCCCTGGATATCGCGCTGGAAACGCCGCTGTACCGCAGCGCGGGCGATAACCCGTCCAGCATGGAGGTGCAGGTGCCTCGCGAGCTGGTAGTGGCGGCAGGCAAAGGCGACGCCTTGGCGTCCGACCTGAAACCGGGCGAGGCCGCCGACGCGCTGCGTTACGGACAGGCCCGACTGGACGTTTCGCGCCTGTTGGCGGGCGGAGGCTTTGATCAGTTGGGGCTGCTGTCCAATGGCTTGATGTCGTTTGACGGCGCGATCGATATCTCGCTCGGCCAAAGCCTGCGCCTGTACGCCGGCGCGTTTTCGTTGGCACCGGATGCCGATGCGGCAACACGCGTGAACCTGGCGGCGTCGCAGGTGCGCCTGTCCGGGCCGGGCAAGTACACCGCCACCAACGGCGTGATCCGGCCGCGCGTGCTGTTCGGCGATGCGCCGTCGGTGGGGGCGGGCGTCTTCACGGTGCGCGCCGCCGATCTGCTGGAAGTGGGCAACAGCCTGTCGTTCGGCACCCAGGGCAGCATCAACCGCAGCGCGGGCGGCCTCTTGGCGGTGGCGCGGGCGGGCTTTGACCGGGTGACGCTGGAAAGCGGCAGCGACCTGCGCTTCTTGCTGCAGAACGACAGCGAGCCGCGCACCCGGCTGTGGACGCGAGGCGATCTGGACCTGACCGCCGCGCAGTTGTATCCGGTGACGGGCGCCGAGGCCGAGGTGCTGGCGGGCTATACCCGCAATCCGGTATCCGGCGTCAATGTGTTCGATCCGACCCGCACGCTGCGGGTGGGCCGGTCGGGCGACGCCACCGTGCCGTTGCCGGCCGTGCCGTATTCGGCATTTGGCTCGCTACGCCTGGCGGCAACCAACGTGGAGCAGGGCGGTGTGGTGCGTGCGCCGCTCGGCGCCATTGTCCTGGGCGACGTGAGTTCGGTGTTGGGCACGCAGCGCCTGACCTTGTTGCCGGGCAGCGTGACCTCGGTCAGCGGCGCGGGGCTGTTGATGCCCTACGGCGGCACGACCGATGGCGTGTCGTACAAGTTCAAGGGCGCGGAAGTCTCGCTGGTAGGCGCCGGTGGCGCCACCGGCTCGGGAAGCGGCGCGTCGTTGCGCACGGGCATCACGCTGGGGTTCCGCGATGTGGACGCGCTGCCGGGATCGGTGCTGGACCTGTCTGGTGGCGGTGAACTGACCGGCGCGGGCTTCGTGTCCGGACGCGGCGGCTCGACCGACGCGCGTTATTCCCCGCTGGTGCGCAACAATCCCAAGGGCGGCTTCACCTTGCCCGGGCTGGCGGCCAATCCGGTCTATGCCATTGTGCCGGGCGTGCAGCCGGGCTATGCGCCGGTCGGCGGCGAAGCCGGCGCCTCTGCCCCGGGCCTGGGGCAGAGCATCACGATCGGCGCGGGCGTGCCGGGCTTGCCGGCAGGCACCTATACGCTGATGCCGTCGACCTATGCGTTGTTGCCTGGCGCGTTCCGCGTCGAAATCAATACCGGTGCAACGCCGGGCGCCGCCATGGCGCCGGCGCAGATGCGCAATCTGTCGTGGGCGGCCAGCGGCACGCTGTCCACTGCGGGTACGCGGGTGGCCGACAGCCTGGCGACCCCGGTGATCCTGACTCCGGCCAACGTGCTGCGCACCTATTCGCAATACAACGAGACCAGCTACGCCAGCTTTGTGCGCGCCGATGCGGCCACGCGGGGCGTGCCGCGCGCGATGCTGCCGGCCGACGGCCGCACCCTGCGCCTGGCAATCCATGCCGGTTCGCAGGACGGGCAGGCGCTGCGCTTTGACGGCCTGGCCGATTTCAAGCCCGCGGAGGGCGGCTTTGGCGGCGCGGCGGCGCTTAGCGGCGGCAGTTCGAATGTGGAGATCCTGGCGGCAGGCCAGGCGCCCACGGCGGGTTTTGCGGGCGCGTCGGTGCAGGCCGATGCGCTGGTGGCGCTGGGCGCCAGCCGGTTGGTGATTGGCGCGCTGCCAGTGGTGATGTACGGCCAGGGCGGCCGCTTCTATACCTTCCAGGGCGACGCCAGTGATGTGGTGATGCGCGCCGGCGCACAACTGGCGGCGCCCGAGGTACTGATTTCGGCGCGGACGATCGAGCTTGAAGCGGGTACCGGCATCTCGACGCTGGGCCGCGGCGCGCCGTCGGTGGATTCCACCGACGGGTACGCGTTCGAACCCGGCAGCAGGGGGTTGTTGGCCGTGTCCAACGGCCGCCTGGATGTCTTGGCGCCCGATGCGCTGGGCACGGGCGCGATCCGCGTCGGCACCTGCGCGGCGCTGCCGTGCCAGGGCGTGACGCGGCTGTATTCCGAAGGCACGATCGCCGCAGCCACCAACGGCACCTTCGACCTGGGCGAGCAGGTGCTGTATGGCACCCGCAACCTGACGCTGGCGGTCGGGGCGATCAACGCGGGCACCGCCGATGCGCTGGCGCAGGCGGCCGCGCGTGGCGTGCTGCCCAACGGGTTGACGCTGAACCAGAACATCCTGGGCCGTCTGCTGCGTGGCGACACCAGCACCGGCGCCCCGGCGCTGGAGCGGCTGACGCTGACGGCGCGCGAGTCCATGAATTTCTACGGCACGGTCGCGCTGGATACGCGCGACCCGCTCACGGGCAAATACAGCCTGTCCACGCTGTCCCTGGGCACGCCGGCCATCTACGGCTACGGTGCGGCCGGTGACGAGGCCAGCATCCGCACCCAGAACCTGATCTGGAACGGCGCCACGCAGGCGCCTGGGGCGGTGGCGGCCGGCGGGGCCGGCACGGGCCACGGTGTGCTGCGCATCGAGGCCGAACGCATCGAGTTCGCCTACGGTCAGGGCGCGCAGCCCAGCGGGTTGGACGATAACGACCGCTTGGCCCTGGGCTTTGCCAGCGTCAACCTGAACGCCAGCGAACGCATCACGGCCAATCACCGTGGCAGCCTGGCGGTATATGAATCGCAAGGCGCGTATGCCAGCGGCAGCGGCTACGCTTACAGCGGCGGGAATCTCGACCTGAACACGCCGCTGTTGACCGGTTTGGCGGGGTCCGTGAACAAGATCACGGCCGGGGGCGACGTCCGCGTGGCGGCGCTGCCGGGCGCGCAAGCGGCAACCGTGCAGGAACTGGGCGCGGAACTGAGCCTGGCGGGCGCCAATGTGCGCGTGGACGGCGCCATCGTGCTGCCCAGCGGCAAGCTGACGCTGCAAGGCCGCGACAGCGTGGTGCTGAGCGGCACGTCGCAACTGGACGTGGCCGGCCGCGCCATCGCCTTCAACGACGTGTTGCGCTATAGCTGGGGCGGCGACCTGATCCTGGAAAGCAGCCAGGGCGGCATCCGGCAAGAGGCTGGCTCGGTGATCGATCTGTCGGCCCTGGAGAACAACGCGGGCAGCCTGCGGGCCGTGGCGCTGGCGCCAGGCGCAGGCCAGGTGGAGCTGCTGGGCCGCATCCTGGGCGCCAGCTCGGGCCATTACGACGCCGGCGGCACCGCGGTGCCGTATCGCGCGGGCAGCATCGACATCCGCGCGCAGCGGCTGGGGGCGGCGGGCGCCTTGAACGCCGATTTCGACGCGCTGAATCAACGCCTGAACGACGGCGGCGTGCTCGGGGCGCGCAGCTTCCAGATCAAGCAGGGCAGCTTGACGGTCGGCGACACGCTGCGCGCCAACGACGTCAACCTGTCGATCGACGGCGGCAGCCTGACGGTGGTGGGCCGGGTGGACGCCAGCGGCGAGCGGGTAGGCCGCATCCGCCTGGCGGCGCGCGACGGCTTGACGTTGTCGGGGACGTCGGTGCTGGATGCGCACAGTACGGTGCTGCGCGTGGACAGCTACGGCAAGATCATCGACGCACCGAACCGCGCGGTGGTGGAACTGAATTCAGGCCAAGGCGTGCTGACCCTGGCCAGCGGCGCGCGTATCGACCTGCGCCACGGTACCGCCGCCGCGGGGCAGCTCGACGGCGTGCAACGCGGCACGCTGGAATTGCTGGCGCCGCGCATCGATGCTTCCGGCAACTCGGAAATCAACGGCGGCGGGGCGCCGGGGTCCGCCGCCCGCTATGGCGACATCGCCATCGAGGCGCGCGGCCCGCTTGCGATCGACGGCGCCAAGTCGATCACGCTGACCGCCATGCAGCGCTATGACGATGCCGAGGTGGGCAATCCGGGTGACCGGACCAACGGCCGCTATTACCAGATCATCAATCAGGCCTACCTGCAAGCCAAGCACGACGACAGCACCGCCTTCATGGACGGAGCGGTGGTCAATGGCAACCTGATCAACGGCAAGCTGGTGGGCCTGAACAACGCCACTTATCGTGACGTTTTCCATCTGCGTCCGGGCGTGGAAATTGTCAGCAAGACCGCCGACGGCGATCTGGTGGTGCAGGGCGACCTGGACCTGTCGCGCTACCGCTACGCAGGCGTGAACCCGCGCACGCCGTTGACGGGGGTATACGGCTCGGGCGAGGCCGGCGCGCTGATCCTGCGCGCCAAGGGCAACCTGGATGTCTACGGCAGCATCAACGACGGCTTCGCGCCGCCGGCCGCCACGCCGGACGACGAGCACGGCTGGGTGCTGACGCCCGGCGTGCAGCCGTTTGGCGGCGACGTGGTGTTGCCGCGCGGCGGCGTCACGCTTGCGGACGGCACCGAGTTCCCCGGCGGCAAGACGCTGAACTACCCCTTGCCCCTGAAGGCCGTGAAACTGGCGGCGGGCACCCGTTTGCCGGTGGAGGCCGCGCTCGACCAGGAGCTGTCCCTGGCCAGCGGCACGGTGCTGTCCGGCGACGTGCGGGATGCGTCCGGCCAACTGCTGTACGGCGCTGGCACGGTGCTGAGCCAGGCGGTGGACCTGCCCGCCGGCACGCGCCTCGGGGCGGGCACGCTGCTGGTCGACGGCACGTCGCTGCAGTCGTTCACCTGGCCCGCGAACGTGGCCCTGCCCAATCTGTACACGACGCAAGGCTACGAGCCGAACGTGCTGCTGATGGAAGGCACCATTACGCTCAAGCAAGGCGCGTTCATTCCGTCGCAGACCAAGCTGGTATTTCCGGCTGGCACCGACTATGTGGACCTGCGGCCCGGCACGTCGGCAGACCAGCGGCGCAATTGGGCTGTGGCCCAGATGCTGCCCGCGGGCAGCCAGTCGTGGTCGGTGCAATTGGTAGCCGGCGCCGACCTGGACGCGGCCGATCCGCGCCGGGTGCTGACCGGGCCGACCGCCGGCAAGTTGACGCTGGCGGACACGCATTACAACGCCAGTCTGGTTCAGGGCGGCGGGTGGGTCTGGGGGCCGGACGCCGAGCAGTCAGGCTTTGAGCCCGGTACGCCGGTGCCGGACGATATGGCCTGGTTGTGCGACGTGATCGAAGGATTCTGCGAGCGCGGGGACGCCAACGGGGTGTCGGTGACGCCGCATACCCAGAATTTCAGCGTGCTGCGCACCGGCACCGGCGATCTGGACCTGAACGCGGGGGGCGATATCAGCCTGATGTCGGCCTATGGCGTGTACACCGCCGGTACGCAGTCGGCGAACATTGCGTCCGCCTACCAATTGCCGCGCGGCCGCTTCGGCGCCACGGTGCTGGGCGACGACCATGCGACGACCTACGAACCGTTTGTGACGGCAGGCAGCGGCTACCAGGCCTGGTATCCCGAAGCCGGCGGTAACCTCAGCCTGTACGCAGGCGGCGCATTGCGCGGCGACGCGTGGGGCCTGACCGCGCAAAGCACGTACGACGCCCGCAGGGTGGATGCCAGCGTGGGCGTTGGCAATTGGCTATGGCGCCAGGGGACGGGCAGCGCAAACGGGGGCGATACGCCGACCGCATGGTGGATCAACTTTGGCAGCTACACCCAGGCACCGTCAGATTTCAAGGACAACACGCCGTTGCTGGTGGGCTTTACCGGCTTTGGCGCGCTGGGCGGCGGCAATGTCAGCGTGCGCACCGACGGCGATGCCGGCAACATCGAGGCGCGCGGTTCGCGTAGCAACCCGCGCAGCCAGGGACTGGTCGTGGCGGTGGGCAGCACCGGCCGCATTGCGGCCGACGGCGGCATGACGTTGACCGGTGGCGGCGATATCGACCTGCGCATCGGCGGGGCGCTCAACCCCACGCAGAATGCCCGAGGCGGCGTGTCGTCGACCTCCGGGCCTACGCCGTACTACGGTGATCCCGCCATCGACATGCAAGGCGCGCTGATCAACCTGCGCGGCAGTGTGCAGTTCGCGGGCGGCGCGATCGGCGGACTGGATCTGCGCTATGGCAGCCAGCCAGCCCTGCGCGACGCCAAGGACAGCCGAGGCTACGATCCTTATGAATCCTCGCTGGCCAGCGCCACCGGCGGCTTGGCGCTGATTCCGGGCGATGCGGTGATTCGGGTGGACACACGTGGCGACCTGGTAGTGGGCGGCGCCAGCGATCCCGGCCGTGTCGCGTTGCAGAACAGCACGCCGTTCCGGTTGCGCGACGGCACGCAGATCGATGGCGGCGGCTACAGCTGGTTTTCGATGTGGACGGCCAACACCGCCATTGAACTGTCCAGCGCGGGCGGTAATCTGACGCCCAGCCGGCAGACGTCGCACAGCGCCCAGGGCCTGGCGCTGCAGACCGGCCGCAACACGTCCGCGTCGGATGCGCGTTATCTGTACCCCTCGATCCTGCGCGCCACCGCGTATGACGGCAGCATCTACGCGGGCGTCTCGGCGGGCTACCTGAACGCCGAGGACGGCGGCCTGCCGTATTCGCTGACGCTGGCGCCCGGCGCGCGCGGCCAGCTCGAGCTGCTGGCGGGCAATTCTATCTACGCGGGCGGCTACGCCATCAACCGCTCGGGGGCCGACCCGGCCAGCGTGGCCAACGTGCTGGCACCGGCGTTCGCGGGCTATACCTCGCAGGCCACCAGTGCCGTCACCTTGAGCAACCAGGGTGCCAACGGCATCACCGGCACCCGTAACACGCACTTCCCGTTGTTCTACTTCGATGCGCCCACGGCCAGCGCGGCCGGGTCAGGCCAGGTCACGCGCCTGTATGCCCGCGACGGCGACATCGTGGGGCTGCGCAGCGGCGAAACGCTGGCGATCATCGCGGGCCCCAACCTGGGGCAGACCTGGTACGAGGCCGCGGGCCCGGTGTGGATGATGGCCGGACGCGACATCGTGGCCTCCGGCACCGATAACGGCGCGCAGTTGAACGTGCCGACGACCAACGGCTACTACTTTGCCGCGGGCGTGGCCTCGGCTACCTCGTCCGGCAATCTGTTCCTGCACGGCGATGCGCGGGATGTGTCGCGGGTGTCGGCGGGCCGTGACATTCTCTACAGTTCCTTCCAGGTGGCCGGCCCCGGCGCGCTGGAAGTCACCGCCGGCCGCCATGTGCTGATGGGCGACCGGGCGTCGATCAACAGCCTGGGCGCAGTGCTGCCGGGCGACCATCGTCCCGGCGCATCGATCGCCGTGCAGGCGGGCGTGGGCGCCAAGGGACCGGACTACGCGGGCTTCCTGGCGCGGTATCTGGACCCGACCAACGCGGCGGACCCGAGCCGTCCGCTGGTGGACCAGGGCCTTGCTTTCAAGACGTACGAGGCGGAACTGCTGCTGTGGTTGACGCAGCGCTATGGCTTTGCCGGCAGCACCGACGACGCGCGCGCTTACTTTGCCGCCTTGCCGGCGGCGCAGCAGCGCATCTTCGCCCGCCAGGTGTATTTCGCCGAACTGCGGTCGGGCGGCCGGGAATACAACGACAAGGCCAGTCCGCGCAGCGGCAGCTACCTGCGGGGCCGCCAGGCGATCGCCGCGTTGTTCCCGGAGACGGCGCCGGGCGCGTATCAAGGCGACATCACGCTGTATGGCGCGTCGGGCATCCGCAGCGCCTTCGGCGGCGATATCCAGTTGATGACGCCGGGCGGGCAGCAGGTGTTCGGCGTGGAGGGCGTCGCGCCGCCGGCATCCGCGGGCATCATCACGCAGGGCGAGGGCAGCATCCAGCTGTATGCGCTGGGCAGCATCCTGCTGGGCCAAAGCCGCGTCATGACGACGTTTGGCGGCGGCATCACGGCGTGGTCGGCGCAGGGCGACATCAACGCGGGCCGCGGTTCCAAGACGACGGTGCTGTACACGCCGCCCAAGCGTGTCTACGACGCGTTCGGCAACGTGACCTTGTCGCCCAACGCCCCCAGCACGGGCGCGGGCATCGCGACGCTGGCGCCGCTGCCGGAGGTGCCGGCGGGCGACGTGGATCTGTATGCGCCGTTGGGCACCATCGATGCGGGCGAAGCCGGCATCCGCGTGTCGGGCAACGTGAACATCGCGGCCTTGCAGGTGGTGAACGCGGCCAACATCCAGGCGCAGGGCGACAGCGCGGGCGTGCCGGTCGCGGCCTCCGTCAACACCGGTGCGCTGTCCTCGGCCAGCGCGGCGGCTACCTCGGCGGTCAATGCGGCGCAGGACTCCGCGCAGCGCGCACAAAGCCAGGCGCGCCAGAACCAGCCATCGGTGATCAACGTGCAGATCCTGGGATACGGCGACGAACCCGTGGCCGGCGCCGCCCCGGCGCCACAAGGCAGCCCGTCGGCGTCTGCGCCCGCGTATGACGCTGCCAGCGCCGTGCAGGTGCTGGGCGCGGGGCCACTCAATGCCAGCGAGACCGGCGCCTTGCGTGAGGAGGAACGGCGCAAGCTGACGATGTGACGGTGCGCCGGCAAGCCGCCGGCGGTCATCGCAATGTCATGCAGCGGCCAGTATTCACTGGCCGTTTTTTTTTGCGCTTTGCATGCCAGCGCCGTCATCTTGCCCGGCCAGAATTCCTGCCGGGCGGCCCCCGCCGCGGCCGCTCCGATTCTTTTTCATGAAGTTTTTCTTACAACGCGCGGTCTTGGGTGTCCCAGTACGTCTAGTAACAAGCAGAAGCTGTGGACGCGGGATAGCAGGCAAAAACCGTAACGGGATTGTCGCGAAGCGCACGGCACGGCAGCGGCCGGTACCAACCGGTTTTCACACAAGGAACCGAGTGCATCGCTATGCATGATTTCGAAAGTAGGGGCAGCGCGTTGCGCGCCATATTGCGTCGCGCGCCGCAAGCCTTCGTTCTGACGGCCGCCATCAACGCGGCGTGGGCGCAAGCAGCGCCGGCGCCCGAAGCGGCCCCGGCCCCGGCCGCCGACGCGCGCCGCGTCAACATTAACGAGTACATCGTGCGTGGCAACACCGTGCTTGAAGCCCGCGACATCGAACGCGCCGTCTATCCCTACCTGGGGCCGGACCGCACGCTGGCCGACATCGAGTCCGCGCGCGAAGCTTTGCAGACCATCTACCAGGAACGTGGCTACCAGTCGGTGTATGTGGACCTGCCCGAACAGCAAGTGGCCGACGGCATTGTGTTCCTGCAAGTGTCCGAGACCAAGGTCGGACGCGTGCGGGTGGTGGGCGCGCAGCACTATTCCCCGCTGGCAATCCGCGACGAGGTGCCGGCATTGCAGGAAGGCCAGGTGCCCAACTTCAACCGCGCGCAGGCCGAGCTGACCGGCCTGAACAAGGGCGCCAGCCGCCAGGTCGTGCCGCTGGTGAAGGAAGGCCGCATGCCGGGCACGATGGATGTGGACCTGAAAGTCGAAGACAAGAGCCCCTGGCACGCCAGCGTGGGCCTGAACAACGACTACAGCGCTGACACCACGCGCCTGCGCAGCACGGCGTCGCTGGGCTACGACAACCTGTGGCAGCTGGGGCACTCCGTCAGCCTGACCTTCTTCACCGCGCCGCAGGAAACTGACAACGCCAAGGTCTGGTCGGGCTCGTATTCCATGCCGCTTTCCAGCCGTTGGGGCCTGCAGTTCTCGGGCTACAAGAGCGACAGCAACGTCGCCACCATCGGCGGCACCAATGTGCTGGGCAAGGGCTACTCCTTCGGCCTGTCCGCCATCTACACGATGGAACCGCAAGGCGACTGGAGCAATTCGCTGTCCATCGGCCTGGACTACAAGAAGTTCGACGAGTCCACGCGCTTCGGCGCCAACGTAGACCAGGTTCCGATCAAGTACCTGCCGTTCACGCTGGCCTACAACGGCTATCGCTATTCCGAGTCGTCGCAAAGCAGCCTGGGCCTGTCCGTGGTGGGCGCCAGCGGTTCCTTCTTCAATCAAGGTAGCGGCTGGAAGGAATTCGACGACAAGCGCTATCGGGCCAGCCCCAGCTTCGCCTTGCTGCGCGGCGACGGCACGCATACGCAGAACCTGTTCGGCGACTGGCAACTGGGCCTGCGCGGCTCGTTCCAATTGGCCTCGGGCGCCCTGGTGTCCAACGAACAGTTCTCGGCCGGCGGCGCGACCAGCGTGCGCGGCTACCTGGCGGCCGAGCGCACCGGCGACGACGGCCTGCTGGGCTCGGTCGAATGGCGCACGCCGTCGCTCGCCCGTTGGCTGGGCGCCAACGTCAACGAATGGCGCTTCTACGCCTTTGCCGACGCCGCCACCTTGCGCCTGCGCGACCCCTTGCCCGAACAGGACGCGAGCTATTCGCTTGCCAGCGTCGGCTTGGGCACCCGCCTGCAAGTGCTGGATTGGCTGTCCGGCTCGCTGGACTGGGGTTATCCGCTCAAGGACGGCCCCAACACCCGCAAACACGATCCCCGCCTGAACTTCAGCGTACGCGCCAGCTTCTGAGCGCACGCGACACCCGCATTCTTCCCGGAGTCTTGACCATGCAACGCTTATTGATGCTCCTACTGACCGTGCTGGCCGGTGTATTGCCGTCCGTCGCCCAAGCCTGGTGGCAGCCCGACTGGCAGTACCGCAAGCAAATCACCGTCGACAGCACCGCGCAGGGCATGCCGCTGGGCGGCTCGGCCGGCCGCACGCCGCTGCTGGTGCGCCTGCACACCGGCAACTTCACCTTTGACGGTATCAACGAGAAGGGCGCCGACATCCGCTTCGTGGCGGCCGACGACCAGACCGTGCTGAACCACCAGCTGGAATCCTTCGACCCCTTGCTGGGCATGGCGCTGGTGTGGGTGGACGTGCCTGAAGTGGCTGACGGCCAACGCCAGGACATCTGGATGTACTACGGCAACCAGAAGGCGCCGGCCTCGGCCAATGGCCAACTGACGTTCGACCCCAACTACACGCTGGTCTACCACTTCGACGGCGCGGCCGGCGCGCCGCCGCGCGACACCACCGCCTACAGCAATCACGGGCAGACCCCCACGGGCGCCGCCGTGGATGGCGTCATCGGCCGTGCCGCGCAATTTACGGGCGCAGCCCCGCTGATGCTGCCCGCCAGCCCGTCGCTGGCCATTCCCGCCGCTGGCGCTTTCACGTTCAGCGCCTGGGTCCGCGCCGACCAACCGGCTGGCGAACAACTCATCTACGCCCGCCGCGACGCCGGCAACGCCTTGTTGATCGGTATCAACCAGGGTGTGCCCTTCGTCGAAGTGAACGGCCAGCGCAGCCAGCCCGGCCAGCCCTTGACGCCCGCCGCCTGGCAGCACCTGGCCGTGACGGCCGACGGCAGCCAGGTCCACCTGTACGTGAACGGCCGCGCGACCGCGTCGCTGGCCGCCAGCCTGCCGCCGCTTGGCACGACCGCCGCCCTGGGTGGCGATGTGCCCACGCCGGCCGCGACCGTGGCGCCTGCCGCTGCGCCGGCTGCGGACGGCTCGGTGCCTGAGCAAGCCGCACCCGTTGCCGCCCCGCATCCGGTCTACGCGCCGTTCGTGGGCGCCATCGACGAAGTGCGCCTGTCCAAGGTGGCGCGTCCCGCGGCGCTGATCTACGCCGACGCCAGCTCGCAAGGCGCGGAATCGCGCCTGGTTGCTTACGGCGCCGACGAAGAGCAGTCGGGCTTCGGCTTCGGCGGGCTGGGCTTCCTGCTCAAGGCGGTGCCGATCGACGCCTGGATCATCATCGGCGTGCTGGTGCTGATGATGGTGCAGTCCTGGATCATCATGATCAAGAAGAGCCGCAACGTGGCCCGCCTGGCGCGCGCCAATGAAGCCTTCCGGGAGTCCTTCGCCAATGTCGGCAAGCGCCTGGAAATGCTGGCCGACGACGCCGGCCTGGCCCAACGCCTGG
This sequence comes from Achromobacter marplatensis, assembly GCF_002209535.1. Taxonomy (GTDB): domain Bacteria; phylum Pseudomonadota; class Gammaproteobacteria; order Burkholderiales; family Burkholderiaceae_B; genus Achromobacter; species Achromobacter marplatensis. Next base: position 104,897 of record NZ_NJIG01000017.1, read on the forward strand.
AGCACGCCTCGCTGTGGCGCCTGTACCGCGTGGCCGTCAACGAGATCCGCACGCGCCGCGCCCAGGGCGCCGACACGACATCGATCTCGGCGGCCACCATCGAAGCCATCCGCGCGTCGATGGACGCCGTGCGCACCAAGGAAAACCAGGCGCTGGGCGCCAAGCTGGGCTCGCTGTCCAACGCCATCGCCGGCGGCCCGTACATCGGCCTGCTGGGCACGGTGCTGGGCATCATGGTGGTGTTCCTGGGCACGGCCATGGCCGGCGACGTGAACATCAACGCCATCGCCCCCGGCATGGCCGCGGCCTTGCTGGCCACCGCGATGGGCCTGTTCGTCGCGATCCCCGCGCTGTTTGGCTACAACCGCCTGGTCTCGCGCAACAAGGAAGTCAGCGCCGACATGCGCGTGTTCGTCGATGAATTCGTGACGCGCCTGGCCGAAGTACACGGCGAGACGCAGGCGCAGGAAGCCGCCCACCACCCCGCAATGCGTGCGCCGGCGGCCAGCCGCCCGGCCGCGCGCGATGCGCAACCCGCGCCCGCCGAGGCATAAGGAGCATCCATGGCTTCCGTATCCGCATCCCAGGACGATGACGACGACGCGCCCGTGGACGGCATCAACATCACGCCGCTGGTCGACGTGCTGATGGTCGTGCTGGTCATGTTCATCCTGACCGCCACCGCGCAGATCGCCGGCATCAAGGTCAATCTGCCCAAGGCCAGCTCCACCATGGCCTTGTCGCAGCCCAAGACCAAGGCGATTTCCGTCAACGATGCCGGCCAGGTTTTCCTGGACGCCTATCCGGTCACCTTGCCCGAGCTGGAAGACCGGCTGCGCACGGAGAAAGCGCTGAACCCCGACTTCCCGGTGATTGTGCGCGGCGACGCCGCCGTGCAGTACCAGAAGGTCGTGGAAGTGCTGGATCTGCTGCGCCGCCTGGAACTTGCCCAGGTCGGCCTGGTTACCGGCAAGCCGCAATAGGGGCCGGGACCAACGTCATGCCGCAACACGCATCCGATTCCTCGCGCGTCCCGCATCCGGCGCGCCGCTGGCTGAAGCTGGCGGCCGTGGCGGTGGCCGCGGCGGTGGCGGCCTACGCGCTATGGCGCTGGGCCAACGACATGTCCGGCGTCCGGCGCGATGCGCCCAAGGTCACGGCCATCATCCCGTTGCCGCCGCCCCCGCCGCCGCCGCCCGAACCCGAGAAGCCGCCGGAGCCCGAGCAGCCCAAGGAAGAACCCGTGGCCACGCCCGAACCCGAGCCGCAGCCCACCCCCGAACCGCCCAAGCCGCAGGACGAAGCGCCGCCGCGCCCGGCCGACGACCTGGCCAACCCGATGCAGATCGACGGCGATGCGCAGGCTGGCAGCGACGCGTTCAACATCGGCGCGGGGCAGGGCAAGGGCATGGCGGGCGGCGGCGGTGGCCGCGCTGGCAACGCCACTTATAGCCAGTACCTCGCCTACGCGCTGCAGAAGATCCTGCGTGAAGACGAGCGCACCCGCAATCTGACCTTCCGCCTGCAAGCCAACATCTGGCTCACGGCATCGGGCCAGATCACCCGGGTGGAACTGACCCGCGGCAGCGGCGACGCCGACGTCGACGCGCGCGTGGTCGCCGCCTTGCGTGCCGTGCCGGGCCTGGACGAGCGCCCGCCGGCCTCGGCCAACATGCCCATCCGCGCGTCGCTGACCGGCCGCCGGCCGTCTTGAAATCCCGAACAGACCTGATCCCGGAGTGACTACAGAATGAAGTTCGAACTGAATCGGCTGGCGGCATCGCTGGCGCTGGCCGCGGCGAGTGCCGCCGCGCTGCCGGCCCATAGCGCCCCCGCGCCGTCCGAGAACGCCACCATCAACTTGATCCGCCTGCTGGTGCAGCAAGGCGTGCTCAAGCCCGAACAGGCCGACGCGCTGGTTGCGCAGGCCGAAGCCGAAGCCAAGACCGCGCGCCAGGCCACCCCCGACCGCGGCGCGGCCGTGGCCCAAGCCGGCGACGTGCGCGTGCCCTACATCCCGCAGACCGTGCGGGACCAGATCCGCGACGAGGTCAAGGCCGAAGTCATGGTGCAGGCCAAGGAAGAGAACTGGGCGCAGCCCAATACCTTCCCCGACTGGGTGTCGCGCATCACGGTGGAAGGCGACGTGCGCGTGCGCGATGAGTCGCGCTTCTACAACGGCGGCAACAGCAACGAAATCACCGATTTCGCCAAGCTCAACGCCAAGGGCCCGTACGACGTCAACCCCAACACCAACGGCGGGTACCCGCCGATGCTGAATACGCGCGAAGACCGCCGCAACCAACTGCGCATCCGTGCGCGCCTGGGCGTGCGCGCCGAACTCTCGGAAGCATGGACGGCCGGCATCCGGCTGGCCACGGGCAGCGACGACAGCCCGGTGTCCACCTCCCAGACCTTGGGCGGCGGCATGGGCAAGAAGGACATCTGGCTGGACCAGGCCTACCTGACGTACCGCCCCGCCAAGTGGGCTACCGTCACGGGCGGGCGCATCGCCAACCCCTTCGAATCGACCGACACGCTGTTCTCGAACGATCTGAACTTCGACGGGGTCGCCGCCATCTTCAAGCACCCCCTGGAAGGCCGCGACGTGACCTTGTTCGGCACGCTGGGCGCGTTCGCCACCGAATACGCGAACAACGGCTGGAACTCGTCGTCGCTGAGCGAGGGCAGCACCGAGAACAAATGGCTGCTGGGCGCGCAGGTCGGCGCCGACTGGAAGATCAACAACCAGAACAGCCTGCGCGGCGCGCTGGCCTACTACCACTTCGACAACATCGCGGGCAAGCGCTCCAGCTCCTGCTCGCCTTGGGCGGGCGATGAGAACTGCGACACCGACTGGTCGCGCCCGGCGTTCATGCAGAAGGGCAATACGCTCTTCCTGCTGCGCAACATCGCGCCCAATCCGCTCAACCCGGCCGACACGCCGCAGCCGCAGTACGTGGGCCTGGCGTCCAAGTTCGACTTGCTGGACCTGAATCTGCGTTGGGACACGCGCGTGTTCGACGGCCTGGGCTTGCGCTTGAACGGCAACTACATCCGCAACCTGGCTTACAGCAAGAGCAAGATGGCCAGCCGCTCGCAGGGCTACATCGTCAACAACTTCGGCGAGAACGGCGACATCGAAAGCGGCCCCAACGCCTGGATGCTGCAAGCCACGCTGGGCCGGTCGTATGACCTGAAGGAAAAGGGCGATTGGCTGGCCTTCGTTGGCTACAAATACATCCAGCCGGATGCGCTGCCCGACGCGTTCAACGATTCGTCGTTCCACCAGGGCGGCACGAATGCGCGCGGCTACTACATCGGCGCGGGCTACGCCTTCGAGAAGAACGTCTACGGCGTCTTCCGCTGGATGAGCACCAAGGAGATCTACGGCGCGCCCTTGGCCATCGACACGATGCAGTTCGAAATCAACGCCAGGTTCTAAAGGCCATGGACATGCACATCGTATGGGATGAAACCCGCCATTCGCCCGCGGCGGGTCGCGGCCGGCGGTTCGCCGCCGCCGTGGCCCTGTGCGCGGCCGGGCTGAGCCTGGCCGGCGGCGCGCAGGCCGAAAGCATGGAAGAGCGCCTGCGCGCCCAGTTGCGCAGCACCACGCAGCAGCTGCAGCAATTGCAAAGCGAGCAGGCGCAGGTCAATGCGGCGAAAGCCGCGGCCGAAGCGCAGCGCGACGCCGCGCAAAAGGAACTGGAGTCGCTGCGCGGGCAACTGGCCAAGAGCCGCGGGCAGGCCGAGAAGCTGGCCGAGCAGCAGGGCGCAGTGATGGAAAGCGCCCAGGCGCAAATCGCGGCCAGCCATGCGCAGTTGGGCAAGTTCAAGGGCGCGTACGACGAGCTCTTGACGCTGACGCGCGCCAAGGAAGCGGAACGCCAGACGCTGGCCCGCAACCTGGCGCAGCGCGACGAAGAGGTCAAGGTTTGCGTGGCCAAGAACCGCGACATGTACGAGGCGGGCAAGGAAATCCTCACCGCCTATGAACGCATCAGCACCGGTGACATCCTGGCGCTCAAGCAACCTTTCGCGGGCAAGGCGCGCGTCAAGTTCGAAGAGCAGGCGCAGGCGTATGGCGACAAGCTGTACGACGCGCAGGTGCCGCGGAGTCAAGCTGCTGCAACGTCCAACCCGTAGTCTGTCCCCCGATTGCCATTTTTCTTTATCCAGGAAATACCGAAATGACCGAAACCAGCCTGATTCTCGACGTGAACGCCGCACGCCTGCAGGCGCTGCTGCAATCCCTGGGCTACCGCGTGACCCTGTCCGAACAGAATGGCATGGTCCAGTTGCTGAGCGCCAGCCAAGGCGTGGGCTTTGCCGCCCGCCTGGGCAATCCTGCCCAGCAGGAAGACCATTATCTGGACTACACGCTGAGCTGCGCGCTGCGCGTGCAAGGCGAGCTGCCGGCCGGCTTGGCCGACCGCTGGAACGTGGAAAAGCGCTTCGCCCGCCTGTCGGTGCAGGGCGTGTTCCTGGTGCTGGAGCTGGACGTGATCGTGGCCGGCGGCGTGTCGGAGAACTATCTGCGCGCCACTACCGAACTGTGGGATCGCCTGCTGCAGGAATTCCTGCTGTTCCTGCGTGCCAATGCGTCGGCCCAGGATGTTGCTGACGCCCCCGCCGAAGCGCCGCAGGACGCCGAGGCCGAGACGGCCGAAACGACGGTCGCCGCGTAACGCGCCCCCCGCAGCGCGCCGCCGGATGTATGCGCGTCCGGCGGCGCGCTGATGCCATACAGAGGTTTCCATCATGACCAAGTCCCTGAGCGCTTCCAACCGGCTGCGCCTGACTGCCGCGGTGCTGTTCATTGCCGTGCTGGCCGGCGCCATCGCGCTGATGCGCGGCAAAGACGCCCAAAGCAGCGAGGCCGCGCCGCCCAAGGCGGTGGCGTCCGCCACCCCGTCCGCAGCGGCCTCGGCCAGCGCGCCTGTCGCCGCGCCCGCCAGCCGGCCACCCGCGATCGCCACGCTGGGCGCGGTCCAGGTTGATCGCGACGAACTGCTGCGCCAATTGCAGGCGATGCCGCCGCAGGCGCGCGAGCAGTTGAAGGAAAACCGGACGGGCCTGGACCAATGGCTGCGCGCCCGCCTGGCCGAAAAGGCGTTGGTCGAGCAGGCGCGTGCGCAAGGTTGGCAGGACAAGCCGGAGCTCAAGCGCGCGTTCCAGGCGGCGCAAGAAAGGATCGTGCTGCAAAGCTATCTGGAATCGGTCAGCCGGGCGCCGGACGACTATCCGGCCCAGGCCGATCTGCAAGCCGCGTATGAGCGGGCCAAGCCGCAGTTGGCGGTGCCGGCTCAATACCGGGTCAGCCAGATCTTCCTGCCCGCCGCGCTGGGCGATGCCGACGCGGTCACTGCGGCACGCAAGCAGGCGCAGGACCTCGTCAAGCGGGCCCAGGCGCCCAAGGCCGATTTCGCGGCGCTGGCGCAGAACTACTCGCGCGATGACACGTCGCGCGCACAGGGCGGCGACATCGGTTTCGTGCCGTTGGCGCAGTTGATGCCCGAGATGCGACCGGTGATCGAGCAGATGAAAGAGGGCGAGGTGTCGGCGCCGGTGCAGTCGGCGGCAGGGTTTCACATCCTGAAGCTGTCCGCTTTGCGGCCGGCCAGCGTCACGCCGTTCGATCAGGTGAAAGAAGAACTGCGCGCCGCGCTGCGCTCCCAACGTCAGGAACTGGCCGCGCGGGCCTATCTGGAGGGCTTGTTGAATGCCGGTACCGTCAGCATCGATGGCGCGGCCCTCAATGCCGCGTTTGAACAAACCGCGGCCGCCCCGGCGGCCAACCCGGCCGTCGCCCGCGCCCCATGACGCGACGGCGCCGCAGTTTGCGCCGGCCATCGGCCGGCGGCTGGATGCCCGGCTGAAGCTGGCGCTGGGCGACGCCCAGCCGCCCGCCAGCCTGCAGTGCGCCGGCGCATTGCTGCAGGCGCTGCGGCAGACCTATCCCGACGATTTGGGGCGCTGGTTTCCGCTGGTGCCCGAACAGGCACCGGTGCGCGCTCGCGACGTGTCACGCGAATTGGGGCTGGACTTGTCGGACTTGCGGGTGCTGTACCGGGCGTTGCGGGTGACCTGGCTGGCCGAACTGGTGTTTGGCGGCCGGGAGCAGGCGCGCCAGTGGCTTTGCAGCCCCAAGCGGCGCCTGCTTGGGCGGGTGCCCTTGTCGCTATGCCAGCATGGGCGGCACGCCGTGATGATCGAACAATGGCTCGTCAACATCGATGAAGGAAACGGCCCATGATTGCGCTGTGGCGCTTGAGCAATAGCCAGGACCTGCAGCCGCGGGCCCGGCCGGCGGGCCGCTGGCATGGCGCCGGCGCGCCGGTGGTGGTGCTGGACGCGAATCCGGCAGCGGCCGTATTCGCGCGGCTGGCCTTGTCGGAAGTGGGGCATCCGCGGGCGTTGCCCAGCCACTATTTCCTGTTGGAGGTGATGGCGCCGGACCATGCCGTCAGCGATGCCGACCCGCCCCTGCACTGGGAGACCGACCTGCCCGGTACCCGGGCGGTGGGCGATGCCTGGCTGGCGCGCGGCGACACCCTGCTGCTGCGGGTGCCATCGCCGGCGGGCGGCTTCCAATACCTGTTGAACGCCGCTCATCCGCAACTGGCGCTATGCCAGATCGTGTCTTCGGTGGCGTATCCCTATGCGCCGCATCTGGCAGGTATTGCGGACGCGGTGCTGGACGGGGCGGGGTGGCTGGTGGCGGCGGGCCGAGAGGGCGGACGGGACGGCGGACGGGACTAGGGCCGGTTATGGCCCTAGAATGAGGCACAGCCGGCGTTGCGCCGGCTGGCAACCCGTTCCCGTCAGGAGCCCGCCGTATGACCGCAATCTCCGCTGCCCCCGCGCCGGGCGCAGCGTTGCCCGCCTACACCACGCAGGTGGACATCGTTTCCATCCAGTCCCAAGTCGTCTATGGCTACGTCGGCAACAACGCCGCCATGCCGATCTTCCGCCGCGCGGGCCTGCGGGCCATCGCGGTGCCCACCGTCATCTTGAGCAACACGCCGCATTACCCCACGCTGCATGGGGGCGCGGTGCCGCTGGATTGGTTCGAAGGCCTGTTGAAGGGGCTGGACGAGCGCGGCGTGACCAAGGTGGCGCGCGCCGTCGTCTGCGGCTATCTGGGCCAGCCGGGGCAAGCCGATTTGCTGGCGCGCTGGCTGCCGACGGTGCGCGCGGCGCGCCCGGATCTGCGCGTGCATATCGACCCCGTGATGGGCGACCGCAACGACGGCCTGTATGTGGACGCCGGCCTGGTCGCACAATACCGCGATTTGCTGGTGCCGCTGGCCGACGGCATGACGCCGAACCACTTCGAACTGGAACTGCTGGTGGGCCGCCCCCTGGCGTCGATCGATGACGTGGTGGAGGCGGCGCGTGAATTGATCGCGCAAGGGCCTGAATGGATCGTCGTGACCAGCGCTGCCCCGATGGCAGCCGCCTCCGGCACCTTGCAGCTGGCGGTGGTGACGCGGGACAAGGTCAGCGTGGTGACCCACCCCGAGATCGCCATCCCGCCGTCCGTGCATGGCACGGGCGATGTGTTCATGGCCAGCCTGACGGCCAGGTTGCTGACCGGGCAGGACCTGCCCGAAGCGGTGCGCGAGGCCGCCGCCCAGGTGACGGCAACGCTGGAGCGCACGCGCGAACTGGCCTGGGAAGAGCTGGCGGTGGAAGACTAAGGCCAGGCCCCGGATGGGGCCTCTCCCATCAGTACGTCTTGTACGGCAGGAACTTGCCGCTCATCACGATCTGCACGCGGTCGCCCTTGGGGTCGGCCTCGCGCGACAGGTCCATCTTGAAGTCGATGGCGCTCATGATGCCGTCGCCGAACTCTTCATTGATCAGCGCCTTGAACGTGGTGCCGTAGACGCTGATCAGTTCATAGAAGCGGTAGATCAGCGGATCCGTCGGCACCGACGTCGGCAGGGACCCCTTGTAGGGCACCACTTGCAACTGCACGACGGCGTCGGCGGGCAGGTCCAGCACGCGCGCGGCGGCCAGGGCCTGTTCCTCGGTCAGCGTCATCTGGCCCAGCAGCGCGGCCGTGGTCCATTCCTTGCTCTGGCCGACGGCTTCGGCGATGGCGGTCCACGTTAGCTTTTTTTCCAGCTTGCGGGTGACGATCAGTTCGGTGACTTCAGCGCGGGACATCATGATGGAATTCACTCCTTGTGGGATGCCTTGTCGACCAGGAAGTCGACGAGATGGTTGCGGATTTCGTAGTAGCGGGGCTCGTGGTGCAGGCTGGCCCGGGTCCGGTCGCGCGGCAGATCCACGCTGACGGATTCGGCGATGCGGGCATAGGGGCCCGCGCTCATCAGCAGGATGCGGTCCGACAGCAGGATCGCTTCGTCCACGTCGTGCGTGATCATGAATACGGTCTGGCGGGTTTCCTGGACAATGCCGCGCAGCTCGTCCTGGATGGTGCCGCGGGTCAGCGCGTCCAGCGCGCCGAAGGGCTCGTCCAGCAGCAGCATCTTAGGCTGGATCGCAAAGGCGCGGGCAATGCCCACGCGCTGCTTCATGCCGCCGGACAGTTCGCAGGGCTTCTTGCCGGCGGCTTGCGTCAGGCCCACCATGTCCAGATAGCGCAGGCTGTGTTCGCGCACCTGGTCGCGGTCGTAGGCAGGCCAGCGCGACCGCACGCCGAATTCCACGTTTTGCAGCGCGGTCAGCCACGGCAGCAGCGCGTGCGCCTGGAACACCACGCCGCGTTCCAGCGACGGTCCGGCGATCTGGCGGCCGTCCATGATGACGATGCCCTCGTTGGTGTCGTCGATGCCGGCCAGCACATTCAGGATGGTCGTCTTGCCGCAGCCGGAATGGCCGATCACGCAGACGAACTGGCCCTGTTCGATCGTGAAATCGATGTTCTCGAAGACGGGCGGCTGGGGCTGCCCGTTGCGTCCCGGGTAGCGTTTTCCCAGGCCTTGCACTTGCAGGAAAGCTTGGCTCATGGCGTCATTCCCGATAGCTGACCAGCCGCGCGGCGCGCGCTAGCAGGGTATCCAGCAGCATGCCGATCAGGCCGATGAAGAAGATGGCGCAGATGATGTTCGCGATGGAGAGGTTGTTCCATTCGTTCCAGACGAAGTAGCCGATGCCGGTGCCGCCGATCAGCATTTCGGCGGCCACGATGACCAGCCAGGCGATGCCCACCGAAATGCGCATGCCGGTCATGATAGTGGGCGCGGCCGCGGGCAGGATCACCTGCAGGGCGGTGCGCAGGCGCGACACCTCCAGCGTGCGCGCCACGTTCAGCCAGTCCTGCCGCACGGCGCCCACGCCGAAGGCGGTGTTCACCAGCATGGGCCACAACGAGCAGATGAAGATGACGAAGATGGCGGACGTGTCGGCGTCCTTGATGGTGTAGAGCGCCAGCGGCATCCACGCCAGCGGCGAGATCGGCTTGAGCACCTGGATGAACGGGTCGAAGGCGCGGTAGACGGTCTTGGACATGCCGATCAGGAATCCCAGAGGAATGGCGGCCAGCGCCGCCAGGCCAAAGCCCGTCAACACGCGCGCCACCGAATAGGCCAGTTGCACGCCGATGCCCTTGTCGTTGGGGCCGCGGTCGTAGAACGGGTCTTTCAGGTGCTGCCACAGTTGCGCGCCGACGTCGGCGGGGCCGGGGAAGGGGGTCTTCGACCCGCTGGCCGCGGCATTGCCGACCAGCGCGGCGTAGGCCGGGTCCACCGTCGCGCCCCCCGTGTTGGTGCGTGTGGCAACGTGCCACAGCAGCAGAAAAGCCAGGAACAGGGCGACGGACAGGAACGTCGCCCGCCAGTGTTGCACGGACCGCATCAGGTCCTCCGGATCTTGAAGCCGGCCAGATAGGCCTCGGGTTGGGCGGGGTCGAAGGGCTTGCCCATGACGCTGAAGGTCTTGGCCGTTTCGGCGGGCGGGGTCAGGCCGGCTTCGCGCATCAGGCGCACGGCATCCGTCGCCAGGAAGACCTCGCTGGCCACCTTCTGGTAGTCCACGTCGCCCTTGATCTGGCCCCAGCGCTTCATCTGCGTCAGGATCCACACGGCGAAAGACTGCCAGGGCATGGGATCGAAGTCGATGCGGTTGGGATCGGTCAGCACCTTGCCCAGCCCGTCGGCGTAAGTGCCAGTCAACACCTGCTCCACCACGGTCACCGGTTGGTTCAGGTAGTTGGGCGCCGCGATGGCGGTGGCGATTTCCTTGCGGTGTGCCGGGTTGCGGGCATAGGCGGTGGCTTCGATGATGGCCTTCAGCAATGCCTGGTAGGTATTGGGCATCGTCGTCACGAATTCCTTGCTGGCCGAGAAAGCGCAGCAGGGATGGCCGTCCCAGATCGCCTTGGACAGCGTGTGGATGAAGCCCACGCCGTCATAGACCGCGCGCTGATTGACGGGGTCGGGCGCCAGGAATCCGTCGATGTTGTCGGCGCGCAGGTTGGCCACCATTTCGGGCGGCGGCACGGAACGGATCTGCACGTCGGTGTCGGGGTCCAGTCCGTGTTCGGCCAGGTAGTAGCGCAACAGGTAGTTGTGCATGGAATAGTCGAACGGCACGGCGAACTTGAAGCCTTTCCAGTCCTTCGGATCGCGTCGGTCCTTGTGCTTCATCGACAAGGTGATGGCCTGGCCGTTGATGTTCTCGACGGCAGGCATCGTCCACGGCACGGCGCGGCTGGCGCCCACGCCCATCGAGATCGCCAGCGGCATCGGCGACAGCATGTGCGCGGCGTCGTATTCGCCCGACATGGCCTTGTCGCGGATCAGCGCCCAGCCTGCCGTCTTCACCACTTCAACGTCCAGGCCCTGCTTGGCATAGAAGCCCATGGGGTGCGCCATGATGATGGGCGTGGCGCAGGTGATGGGGATGAAGCCGACTTTCAGCTTCTGCTTTTCCAGGGGGCCGGCGGATTGCGCGAAGGCTTCACGTGCGGCAGCCAGCGGGAAGATCGACGCGATGGCCGCCATTGCCGTGCTGCTGCCCACCGCGCGCAGGAAGCGGCGGCGCAGCGCATCTTGCGGGAAAAGGGCGCGCATCACCGCCTGTTCCACGGCGGTATCCGTGGCGGATTGCCGGGCGGCGTCATGTTCGGCTTGCGAGGCGTGGCGGCCGCAGCCGCAGGCAAGGCGGGTGTCGGCGTCGAACGGATTGCTGAATAGGGACATGGGATGGCTCCGGCCAGACTGGGTTGGAGCCATCATGGGGCCGGCCGCGCAGGGCCGGTATCCCGGGTTCGACGATATGCGTGTAGTGCCTTTACTACGCGGTGCGGGCCGTGCGCCGTGCTGGTGCGCGGACGGCTACGGCGCACCCAGCTGGTGCGTGTTGGCGTAGGCCACCAGCTCCACCAGCGTGCGCACGCCGATCTTTTCGAAGATGCGGCTGCGATAGGTGGAAATGGTGTTGACCGACAGCGCCAGCTGTTCGCCGATGGCCGAAACCGAACGGCCGGCCACCAGCAGCTGCAATACCTGGAATTCGCGGTTGGACAGCAGCTCGTGCGGCAGGCGCGAGCTGTCCTGGCGGACGGTCTGGGCCAGCAGTTCGGCCACGGCGGGGGTGACGTACATCTTGCCGGCGGCGGCGTTGACCAGGGCGGCCAGCAGTTCGTCGGGGTCGCAGCCTTTGTTCAGATAGGCGTGGGCGCCGGTACGCAGCGCGCGCACGGCGAACTGCGTTTCGGGGTAGACAGACAGCATCACGACGCCCAGCGCAGGGTAGTCGGCGCGCACGGTCTTCAGCACGTCCAGGCCGTCGCGTTCACCCAGCGCCACGTCCAGCACCATGGCGTCGTAGCGGGCCTGGCGCAGGGCGCGCAAGGCGGACGGCGCGTCGGCGGCTTCGTGCACGAGGGCGACGCGGGGATCCTCTTCCAGGATGCGCGCCAGCCCGCGGCGGATGATCAGGTGGTCATCGACGATAAGCAGGTTCAGGGCCATATTGCGTGTCAGGGTGGGTTGAGGCGCAGGCGGGCGCGCATGCCGGCGCCAGGCGCGCTGTCCAGCGCGAGGTCGCCGCCGATGCCGCGGGCGCGCTCACGCATACCGAGGATGCCGAAGGTGCGGGGCGTTTCGGGCAGCTGCATGCCGATGCCGTCGTCTTCCACGGTCAGCAGCAGGCCGTCTTCGCTCCAGGCGGCGCTGACGCTGACGCTGCGGGCGCGGGCATGACGCTGCACGTTGGTCAGCAGTTCCTGGACGATGCGGTAGACGGCGATTTCGGCGTTGCGGTCCAGGCGCCGCCGTTCGGTGTCGGGCGGGCACAGGTAGCGGCATTGCAGGCCCGTGCGGGCCTGCAGATCCTGCAGCAGCGTTTCCAGCGCGGCCCACAGGCCCAGATGGTCCAGGACGACGGGGCGCAGGTCGCTGAGGATGCGGCGGGTGGCGCCCATGGCGGTCTGGGTGACTTCCAGCATGCGATCGACGTGGGTCTGCAGCGCGGGCGTGGTGCCCAGTTGGCGGCGCAGCCAGTTCAGGTCCAGCTGCAGGGCGGTGAATGACGCGCCCAGGTCGTCGTGGATGTTGCGGGCGATGTGGGCGCGCTCTTCTTCGCGCAGGCTGGACAGGTGTGACGACAGGCGGCGTAGCGAGTCGTGGGCGTCGCTGAGTTCAGCGGTGCGTTCGCCGACGCGGCGCTCCAGTTCGCGTTCGATGCGCTTGCGGTCGGTGATGTCGGAGAAGGTGACGACGGCGCCGACGACTTCCTGGTCGTTGAGGATGGGGTAGGAGGCGTATTGGGCGTCGAAGCAGGACCCGTCGCGGCGCCAGAGCACTTCGTCATCGACGCGTTCGCCGCGGCCTTCGCGGAACGCCCGGAAGATGCGGCAGTCGTGGACGGGCATCAGGGCGCGGTTGGCGTGGGAGTGATGGATCAGGTAGTGCATGTTGCGGCCAACGACTTCATCGGGCGTGTAGCCGAGCATGGCGGCGCCGGGGCCGTTGATGAAGATGCAGCGGCCGCGCAGGTCGATGCCGTAGATGCCTTCGCCGGCGGATTCCAGCAGCAGTTCCAATTGCCGACGCCAGGCGGCGTGGTGCGAAAGGTGGTTCAGGTCGGCGAACATGACTGTGTGTCTTTCCGGGGGGATGCCCCGGCCCCTTGCGAGTTTTTTCGCGTGCTTTTTTTGGGGGAGTTTACGCTTACGTTCGCTGCGTGGTGTGTGTTTGCTGGTTGTGGGTGTTGGTTCTTTTGGCGCCCGGGGTGGCGGCGGCCTGGGGGGCGCGGGTCAACGATTGCGGTCCGGAGCCTTCGCTCCGGACTGCCCCGTCGTCATCCTTGTATGGTGAGGGTGCGCCCTCTGCAGTGGGGAGGGCGCTGGGGTATGGGACGTCGTCATCCATCAGCCGG
>NZ_NJIG01000018.1 GCF_002209535.1 Achromobacter marplatensis
ATGCCAATGGCATTGCCGGGTAGCTAAGTACGGAAGAGATAACCGCTGAAGGCATCTAAGCGGGAAACTCGTCTGAAGATTAGGTATCCCGGGGACTTGATCCCCCTAAAGAGTCGTTCAAGACCAGGACGTTGATAGGTCGGGTGTGGAAGCGCAGTAATGCGTTAAGCTAACCGATACTAATTGCTCGTGAGGCTTGATCCTATAACACTGATGGTTATTGACCTGGTGATATAGCGTTCCAAGTGTCGTTCAATACAAAATCTGGCTGCACCGTCAGCAGCCAGCCAACACCAATTACATCCCCCTGTGCGTGATCATCGAGCTAGTCTCTGATCACCACACGTTGTGTTTCTTCCAAGATTGGAGCAGTTGCCTAAACCGCAGCCGCTCAACCAGTTACGCCTGACGACCATAGCAAGGTGGTACCACTCCTTCCCATCCCGAACAGGACAGTGAAACGCCTTCGCGCCGATGATAGTGGACGGACGTCTGTGAAAGTAGGTCATCGTCAGGCTTTTATTCCGCAAAACCCCACAGGTAATCCTGTGGGGTTTTGTCTTTGGGAAAACGGATTGGCAATACGGCTTAGCAAAACGGCTTAGCCATAAAGAAACCCCCTCGCGGCTGGCGCCGCGAGGGGGTTTTGCGTTGGAGCGGAGGATTCAAGAAGGTGTGCGCGATTAGAGATCCGCGGGGTTTATCAGTGCGGTCAATATATGATCGTGCCAGGCACCGTTGATTTGCAGATATGACCGTGCCTCTCCTTCGCGCTGGAAGCCCAGGCTGGACAGCAGGCGCGCGCTGCGCGCATATTCGGGGCGGTAATTGGCCATGATCCGATGCAGCTTCATGTTCTGGAAGACGTGGGCGATGGCAGCCGTCAACCCTTCCCGCATCAAACCCTGACCTTGCCATTGTTCCGCAATCGAATAGCCCAAATGGCACGCTTGGAATGCACCCCGGACGATATTGCTGAAGTTGCAGACGCCAATGAGCTCGTCGGTATCCGGGATGAACAACAGCAAGTGAAGCGACTCGCCGTTGGCGTTCCGCTGAGCCATCCCTTGCAGCCGTTCGGCGACGGCATAGTGTTCAAAGAAGCCGGCATGGCGCAGCGGTTCCCAGGGCTGCAAATAGTCATGGTTGTCCAGCAGATACGCGCGAACGCTGGCTGCATGGGATACCGCCGCCGGTACCAGGCGTAGCCTCGGCGTGAGAAGCCCGTTGGCGGGAAAAGCGAGGGGAAGGGGAATCACGAAGCTCTGCCTGTCGGAGTGAGGGGAGGCGGGATCACGAAGCCTTGCCTGCCGGGCTTGGATCCTCCGGTCAATGGTCTGGCGAAGCGTCAACTGGCTGGGTCAATCCGGGCCACGCAAGTATTGTTGGCGATCGATGCCGTGGCGTTGAAGCTTGTCGTAGAAGGTCTTGCGGGGGATGCCGAGCGACTCCAGCGTGGCTTTGATGTCGCCTTGATGTGCGGACAGCGCGTCGCGTATGAGCTGCGCTTCGAAGTGCTCCATCCGTTCCGGCAGGCTTTGCGTCGCGTCGTGCACAGGCGGTGTTTCCTGCGAGGGGCTGTTCAACACGCCCAGGACCACGCGTTCAGCGAAGTGTGCGAGTTCCCGCACATTGCCTGGCCAATCGTGCGTCATGACATATTGCTTGATCGACGCGGGCATCTCCGGGATGTCGCGGTGAAAGCGGCGCGATGCATGGCCGAGGTAGTGTGCGAAGAGCAGCGGGATGTCGTCGCGGCGTTCGCGCAGGGGCGGAATGCGGATCGTGACGACATTCAACCGATAAAACAGGTCTTCACGGAATTTGGCGCGGATGGCAGGGCTGCCCAGATCTTCCTTGGTGGCGGCGACGACGCGCAGATCCAGGTTGCGGACGTCATTGCTGCCCAGTGGGGTGATCTGACGCGATTCGAGAACGCGCAGCAGCTTGACCTGCACGGCCAAGGGCATGCTTTCGATTTCGTCCAGGAACAGGGTGCCGCCGCTGGCGTGTTCGATGCGGCCGATACGTTTTTTCTGGGCGCCGGTGAAGGCGCCGGGTTCGTGTCCGAATAATTCGCTTTCGATGACGCTTTCGGGCAAAGCGCCGCAATTGATCGCGACCAGGGCGTGATGCCGACGGCGGCTGAGCCGATGGAGCGCGGTGGCCACGACTTCCTTGCCGGTGCCGGTTTCGCCTTCAACGAGCACGTCGACATCGGCGTCCGCGATATGGCGCAGCGTCTGCTTGATGCGTTGCATGGCGGGCGTAGTGCCGATGAAAGGCACTTCGTCGGCTTCCACTGCAAATGCGGCTTCTCGCAGACGCCGGTTCTCCAGGATCAGACGCCGCTTCTCGGCGGCGTGGGTGATCGCGGTAAGCAGTCGGTCGGGAGGATAGGGCTTGGCCAGGAAGTCGTACGCGCCGTCGCGCATGCATTGAACGGCAGTGGCGATATCGCCATGGCCGGTAATGAGAATGACGGGGAGCTCGGGATCGATATCGCGCAGGCGGTGGAACAGTTGCAGGCCATCGATATCGGGCATGCGGATGTCCGTCACGACGACTCCGTCAAATTCACGGTGCAGATGAGGTAGCGCTGCGCGAGCCGAGCCGTGGGCATCGACTGTCATGCCGTGCAGTTTCAGCGTCTGGACATTTGCCCGTCGCAATTCCTCATCGTCGTCGATGAAGACGACGTGAGGCGGGGTGGGCTGGCGTAGCGATTCCTCCGTGGAGGCGGAAGGGGAGGAAAGCGGAGCAGGGGCGCGAGTCATGGCGTGAGGGCCGGAACGGATGTTCCGGGGGCTGCCTTGCGCAGCGTCAGGGTGAACATGGCCCCCTGTTGAGGACCGTGTGGAGTGGGAAAGCCCGGGTCGGTGGGGTGCGCCGCGCGCAATTCGCCGCCGAATTCATTGACGATGTCGCGGCAAATGACCAATCCCAGGCCCAGGCCTTCCGGTTTGCTGGTTTGAAATGGCGTAAACAGGCGTGCCCGGGCGGCCGGCGACAGGCCGGGGCCGTTGTCGCTGACGTGGACCTGCACCGTTGCGCCCAGGTCTTCAAGCGCGACGACGACGCGTCCGTCCGGCCGGCCTTCCAGCGCTTCGAGCGCGTTTTGAAGCAGGTTGACCAGCACCTGTTCCAACCGTACGCGGTTGGCACGGACAAGGCAGTCTTGGCCATCAAGCGGGCGCTGCAGCGTGACGCCTTGGCGGCGGGCTCGGGGGCCGACCAGCAGCAGGGCTCCGTCCAGCGCTTCCTTCAGGCTGGTGGGCCCCACCGAGGCGCCGGCCTTGCGGGAAAACGCGCGCAGTTCACCGGTGATGTGGCCGATGCGTTCGGTCAACGAGGCGATGGTGCCCAGGTTCTCCTGAACAGAGCCGGCATCTGCGCGGCGAAGGAATTCGGATGCGTTGTCCGCGTAGGCGCGGATGGCAGCGACCGGTTGATTGATCTCGTGCGCGACGCCGGCGGCGACCTGGCCCAGCAGGGCAAGCTTGCTGGCTTGCACGAGTTCATCCTGCATGGTGTGCAGCCGGGCCTCTGTGCGCTGGCGCTCGTCCATCTCGTCCGTCAGTTGCTCATTGACCGCCAGCAACTGGGCGGTGCGTTCGTCCACCAGTGACGCCAGCTGCGCCTGGATGGCGGCCTGCTGTTCCGCGCGTTCGCGTTGGCGGTTCCGTCGGACCAGCACGATACCCAGGGCGGCGGCCAGCAGGCTCAGGGCGAGCAGGGCACCCAATTGCGCGTTGGCGCTTGCCTGGTTCATGGCCGTCTGCACGGGGGTCAGGAGGTGCAACGTCCAGCCCGGCGATTCGACGATGGGTAGCGTCGTGTGCAGCAAAGGCGCGCCCTTGGGCAAGGGCGGCAAGGCGTCATCGGTGCGCACCAGCTGGCCTGTGCTGACCGGTGTGAGCGGCGGCGACAGCGGCAGCGGCCGGAACTGCGCGTCGCCAAACTGCAGGCTGGTGCGCAAGCTCTGCGCCATATCGGGCGCAAGCGGGGTCAGGACATCGAAGCGCCAGCCGGGGATGCTGCCCAGTAGCACCACGCCGTGTTCGTCGGTGACGAAGATTGGCGCACTGGACTGGCGCCAGTCGGACTCCAGGTCGCGGAAATCCACCTTCAGCACGATGACGCCCAATAACGCGCCGTTGGTGTCGTCGATGCGCCGAGACAGGTACAGGCCGGCTTCATGGCTGACCGTGCCCAACGCGAAGTGTTCTGCGAAGCCGCGGCTGACGGAGCCTTGGAAGTAAGGCCGGAACTGGTAGTCCACGCCGACGAAAGTCGCCGGTTCGCGCCAGTTGCTGGCGGCAATCGCAAGGCCTTTTTTGTCCAGCAGGTAGATGGCGGACGCGCCGACGCCACGGCTGAGCGTATCGAGTTTTTCGTCCAGCGATTCGATCTGTGCGGCAGATGCCCCCTGGAGCGCCGCCCGCACGTCGACGTCGCGCGTCAGCACGAAAGGCAGCGCCCTGAATTTGTCCAGGTTGTTGCGGAGCAGGGCGGCATTGATCTGACCGGCGGCGCGTGCTTGCACGGCGGCGGCCTTGACTGCGCCATCGCGCGCCCATTGCGTGGCGACATGCAGCACGCCGAAAACAACGGCGACGGCGATGAGCACCATGACCGTTCGCCCCAGCCACGACCCGTCGCCGGGCGAACGTCGCTGTTGCAGCGGCGCGGCGGCTTGATCCCAGCCTTGGCGGGCGGGCGGTGAGGAGGAAGGGCGAGTCGTCATGGTGTGTGCGGTTTTCCGCACATTCTATCCGGTTTTTGTGTGATTTTCCGCCGAAATGCGTAGCCCAAATGCGATCGAATTGCAGGGAAATGCCGAAATATCAAGGGTTTGGCAGTCAACGCAGGCCGTTCCTAACCCTGGCACGGCTCTTGCATATATCGATGCAAGCCTGGCAGGGAATGCCCGGTGAAATGGGCTTGCGGCGATAACGCAGAGCCAAAAAACAGATAACGCTCCGTCGCCCGCCGCGCTCAGCCGCCCGGGGCAAGGGGCATTGGTGGGGACAAACCCAATGATCGACGTGGATCACGGCGCGCCTGCGCGCAAGCTCAAGTTCTATCAAATCCTCTATGTCCAGGTGGTGTTCGCCATCGTGGTGGGCATTTTGCTGGGCGCGTTCAAGCCTGAACTCGGCCAGCAGATGCAGCCGCTGGGCGACGCCTTCATCAAGCTGGTGAAGATGATCATCGCCCCGGTGATCTTCCTGACCGTGGCATCCGGCATTGCCGCCATGAGCGACCTGAAGAAAGTCGGCCGCGTGGCGGGCAAGGCTATGCTGTATTTCCTGATCTTCTCGACGCTGGCCCTGATCGTGGGCATGTTGGTCAGCCATCTGGTCCAGCCGGGTGCCGGGATGCACATCGACCCCAAGACGCTGGATGAAAAGGCGGTGGCGACCTACGTGGCCAAGGCGCACGATTCGACGATCACCGGTTTCCTGATGAACATCATCCCGACGACGATCTTCAGCCCGTTCGTGGGCGGGGACATCCTTCAGGTCCTGTTCGTGGCGGTGTTGTTCGGCATTGCGCTGGCGATGGTCGGCGAGCGCGGCAAGCCCATCCTGAACTTCATGACGGCTTTGGCCCAGCCGATCTTCAAGCTGGTCGCCATCCTGATGAAGGCGGCCCCGATCGGCGCCTTTGGGGCGATGGCGTTCACTATCGGCAAGTACGGCATCAAGTCGGTCGTGAACCTGGCGATGCTGGTGGGCACGTTCTATGCCACGTCGGTGCTGTTCGTGGTGGTGGTGTTGGGTCTGGTGGCTCGTTACAACGGCTTCTCGATCCTGAAGCTGGTGCGCTACATCCGTGAAGAGCTGCTGCTGGTGCTGGGCACGAGTTCGTCCGAGGCCGCGCTGCCCACCTTGATGCAGAAGATGGAGCGCGCCGGGTGTTCGAAGTCGGTGGTCGGCCTGGTGGTGCCCACGGGGTACTCGTTCAACCTGGACGGCACCAACATCTACATGACGATGGCGGCGCTGTTCATTGCGCAGGCCTGCGATATTCCGTTGTCGCTCGGGGATCAGATCCTGCTGCTGGCGGTGGCGATGCTGAGCTCGAAGGGCGCCGCTGGCGTGACGGGCGCGGGTTTCATCACCTTGGCCGCGACGCTGTCCGTCGTGCCGTCCGTGCCGATCGCCGGGATGACGCTGATCCTTGGCGTGGACCGCTTCATGTCGGAATGCCGCGCGCTGACGAACCTGGTCGGCAATGCGACCGCCGCCGTGGTCGTGGCACGCTGGGAAGGCGAGCTGGATCAGGAACAATTGCATGCAGCGCTTGACGGCCAGGCGCCGGCGCTGCCCGACGCCGTTCCGGCCAGCGACGTCCAGACGCCCTTGAGCCATACGGCGTAAACCGCGGAAACTGCCCTGCAATGAAAAATCCCCCGGGTCGCAAGACCGCGGGGGATTTTTTTTTGATCGTGCGGCGGGGCTCAGGGTGTCTGGATACCCGCTGCCCGCAATAGATTGGCCGTTTCAAACAGCGGCAGGCCCATCACGCCCGTGTAGCTGCCGGAGATATGCGAGATGAAGGTGCCCGCCAGACCCTGGATGCCATAGGCACCGGCCTTGCCAAAGGGTTCTCCGCTGTCGCAGTAGCGGCCGATTTCGTCGTCGCCCAGCTCGCGCATGCGAACCTGCGTGATCGAGACGGCTTCCAGCAGTTGATCGCCCGTCCAGACGGCCACGGCGGTATGCACTTCATGGGCCGCCCCGGACAGGGCACGCAGGATGCGTAGGGCGTCGTCACGGTCGGCCGGTTTGCCCAGCACGGCGCCATCCAGGATAACGGTGGTGTCGGCAGCCAGCAGCGGCAGGTGGGGCAGGGCTTGACTGTTCATCCAGTCGCGCCCGCGCAAGGCTTTGTCGCGCGCGGTGCGTCGGACGTAGTCGGCCGCGCTTTCTCCCGGATGCTGGGGTTCGTCTTCACCCGGAGGCGCCGGTACCCGCAGGACTTCATGGGCCAGGCCGATCTGCGTCAGCAATTCGCGCCGCCGCGGGCTAGCCGAGGCAAGGTAGAGGCGGGCGGGGGATTCGGAGTCGGCTGTCTGAGGCATGCGGGAACAGGATGGGCGCCGGCCCGGCCAGCGGTCAGGCGCGGTGGTAAGGATGGTTGGTCATGATGGCCCAGGCCCGGTAGAGCTGCTCGGCCAGCACCACGCGCACCATGGGGTGCGGCAGCGTCAGGGATGATAGGCGCAGTTGACCGCTGCACGAGGCTTTCAGGTCGGGGTCGAGCCCATCCGGCCCACCGACGAGGAAGGCGACATCCTGTCCGCCTGCCCGCCACTGCTCCAGCTTTTGCGACAAGGCCATCGTGGTCAAGTCGCGGCCGCGTTCGTCCAGCGCCAGCCGCAACGCGCCGGCAGGCAGCGCGGCTTCGATACGTTTGGCTTCCGCCGCCATCATCTGGGCCGGCGTTTTGCCGGTGGTACGGGGTTCGGGCTTGATCTCGCGCAGTTCAAGTGCGCAGTCGGCCGGCAGGCGTTTCGCGTAGTCGGCCCAGGCGGTTTCTACCCAGTCCGGCATCCGCGTGCCCACGGCCGCAACGATCAGTTTCACGGCAGGAACTCAGCTTTCGGCGTCGTCGTAGCCGCTGTCGGTGGGGATCGGCGCCGCACGAGTGGATTCGGGCAGGAGCTTCACGCGCACCGGCTTGCCGCCCCAGATCTCTTCCAGGTTGTAGTACTGGCGGATGGCAGGCTGCATGATGTGCACGACGACGTCGCCCAAGTCGACGACGACCCATTCACCGGTGTCTTCGCCTTCGATGGTGATGCCGGACAAGTCCAGCGCACGGCCGCTGTCAGCCACGCTGGAGGCGAGGGCCCGGGTCTGGCGGTTTGAGGTGGCGCTTGCAATCACGACGCGATCGAACAGGCTCGTCAGATGCGTGGTGTTGTAGACCTTGATGTCTTGCGCCTTGACGTCTTCGAGGGCATCGATGACGGCGCGTTGGAGTTTCGTTATATCCATAGCTGCAAATATAACCCGCGGACGGACGGCGGATGCCGGCTCCGTGGCGCTTTGGGCGCCCGGCGGGTGTGGGTTTATCGGTAAAGCTTGTGCGCCGCAATATAAGCGGCGACAGCGGGGGGCAGCAGGCCATCGGTGGATTCGCCGGCAGCCAGGCGCCGGCGGATCTCGGAGGCGGACACTGCCATGGGGGCAAAAGGCAGTTCTTCCAGGCTGTGTCCCTGTTCGCCCAGCCAGGCGGCCAGTTCGGCCGGGGGCGTCAACGGGGTGCCGGGGCGGGTGGCCACCGCCAGGTCAACCAGGCTGGCGATGTCGCGCCAGTTGCGCCAGGTGCAGAAATTGGCCAACTGGTCGGCGCCCAGCAGCCAGACATAGCGCGCGTCCTGCGGCAGGGCGCGCAGGGTGTCGATGGTGTAAGTCGCGCCGCCGCGTTCGATTTCAATGGGATTGACGACCAGGCCGTCATGGCCGGCGATCGCCAGGTCCAGCATGGCGCAACGCTGTTGGCCGGTGGCGTGCAGGGCCGCGCGCTGCCAGGGGTTGGCGGCGGGGATCAGTTCGACTGCCGCCAGGCCCAGGGTTTGCAGGGCGTTTTTCGCCAAGGCGAGATGCGCGACGTGGACGGGGTCGAAGCTGCCGCCCAGGAGACCGATGCGTTTCAAACCCAGTCCCGCGGCGTCAGGTAGGCGGCGAGCTCGGCTTCGGGGGTACCCGCTTCCGGCTGCCAGTCGTAACGCCACTGCGCAAGCGGGGGCATGGACAGCAGGATCGATTCCGTGCGGCCGCCCGATTGCAGCCCGAACAGCGTGCCGCGGTCGAAGACCAGGTTGAATTCGACATAGCGGCCACGGCGATACGCCTGGAAGTCGCGCTCGCGCTCGGAATAGGGCAGTTCGCGCCGTCGTTCGACGATGGGCAGATAGCTGGGCAGGAAGGCGTCGCCGACCGAGCGCGTCAGGGCGAACGAGGCGTCAAACCCCGGCGCATTCAGGTCGTCGAAGAAAATGCCGCCGATGCCGCGGGTTTCGTTGCGGTGCTTGAGGAAGAAATATTCGTCGCACCAGCGTTTGTAGCGCGGGTAGTACTCGGCCCCATGCGCCGCCAGCGCATCCCGGCAGACCGTGTGGAAGTGCCGGGCGTCTTCTTCGAAAGGGTAGTAAGGCGTCAGGTCGATGCCGCCGCCGAACCAGAACACGTCGGATTCCGTGTGGCCGGGACGGGCCGCGGCCATGAACATCCGCACGTTCATGTGCGTGGTGGGCACATACGGGTTGCGCGGGTGCAGCACCATCGACACGCCCATGGCCTCCCAACTGCGCCCGGCAAGCTCGGGGCGGTGGGCGCTGGCCGACCGGGGCAGCTTCGTGCCCTTGACGTGGCTGAACAGCACGCCCGCCCGTTCGAACAGCTTGCCGCCTTCAAGCAGGCGCGACAGGCCGCCGCCGCCTTCAGGCCGGACCCATTCATCGGCGCGGAAGGCGCCGCCTTCCGCTGCTTCCAGGGCGTCGACGATGCGGGCCTGTAAGCCGGTGAGGTAGTCGCGGACCGAGGCGACGGGCAAGGCGTTCATCTATCGCTTTCCCTTCAGGCGTGGGACTTGGGTTTTTGCTGCGACGGCTTGAGCGCGCGCCAGCCGATGTCGCTGCGGTATTGGCGGCCATCGAAATGGATGCCGTCGATGGCTTCGTACACGCGGTCGCGCGCCATCTTGACCGAGTCGCCCAGGGCCGTGACGCACAGTACGCGGCCGCCGGTGGTCTTGGTTTCGTCGCCGTCGAGTTCCGTGGCGGCGTGGAAGACCATGCAGTCTTCGGCGTCGGCGGGCAGGCCGCGGATGACGTCGCCGGTACGCGGGGTGTTGGGGTAGTTGTGCGAAGCCAGCACCACGCCAAGCGCCGTGCGGCGGTCCCAGACGATGTCGGCCTGGTTCAGCGTGCCTTCCACGGCGTGCTCAAGGGCATCCAGCAGGTCGCTCTTGACGCGCATCATGATGGGCTGCGTTTCCGGGTCGCCCATGCGGCAGTTGAACTCCAGGGTCTTGATGGCGCGGTCGGGATCATCGCCGGGGGCGATCATCAGGCCGGCGTACAGGAAGCCCGTGTAGGGAATGCCGTCGCGCGTCATGCCTTGCACCGTCGGCAGGATGATTTCGCGCATGATGCGGTGGTGGAGTTCCGGCGTGACCACGGGGGCGGGCGAATACGCGCCCATGCCGCCCGTGTTGGGGCCTTGGTCGCCATCCTGCAGGCGTTTGTGGTCCTGGCTGGTGGCCAGCGCCAGCACGTTGCGGCCGTCGCACATGACGATGAAGCTGGCCTCTTCGCCCACCAGGCATTCTTCGATGACGACGCGCGCGCCGGCGGCGCCCATGGAGCCGTCGCCCAGCATGGCGTCGACGGCGGCGTGGGCTTCTTCCAGCGTGGTGGCGACAACGACACCCTTGCCGGCGGCCAGGCCGTCGGCCTTGATCACGATCGGGGCGCCTTCCTTGTCGATATAGGCGTGGGCCAGGGCCGGATCGGTGAAGGTCTCGTAGCGGGCGGTCGGGATGTTGTGCCGGACCATGAAG
Source organism: Achromobacter marplatensis (assembly GCF_002209535.1). GTDB lineage: Bacteria > Pseudomonadota > Gammaproteobacteria > Burkholderiales > Burkholderiaceae_B > Achromobacter > Achromobacter marplatensis. The sequence continues at coordinate 10,579 of NZ_NJIG01000018.1, forward strand.
GCCTTGGCGTAGTCCTTCGAGCTTTCCAGCTGCGCAGCGGCCTTGGTGGGGCCGAAGATCTTCAGGCCACGGGCGCGGAACACGTCCACGACACCCGCGGCCAGCGGCGCTTCGGGGCCGACGACCGTCAGGGCGATCCCTTCGCGCTGGACGAAATCAGCCAATTCCTCGGCATTGGTGAGCGCGATGTTTTCCATCTGCTCGGCCCGTTGCGTGCCGCCGTTGCCCGGAGCGACGTACACCTTGTGTACGCGCGGGGAGCGGGCCAGCCGCCAGGCGAGGGCATGTTCGCGGCCGCCCGAGCCAATTACCAGGAGTTTCATGTTGCGTGAGTCTGAAGGTTGCCACTGGCGCGCGGGCGGCAAGGGCCGCCCGTGCGTCAACAGGGTGGGATTTACTGCGCTTCGTCGAAAATGACGGTCGTATAGACTTCCTGCACGTCGTCCAGGCCTTCCAGGGCGTCGAGCAGTTTCTGCATCTTGATGGCGTCTTCGCCAGCCAGTTCGGTTTCGTTCAGGGCCTTCATGACGATGCCGTCGACTTCGGCCTTCAGGCCCGCGTCGTCAAACGCCTTGCGTACGGCGGCGTAGTCGGCCGGCGCGCAAACGACTTCGATCACGCCTTCCTCGTCGGTCAGGACGTCTTCGGCGCCAGCTTCCAGCGCGGCTTCCATGACCTTGTCTTCCGGCGTGCCGGGGGCAAACACGAATTGGCCGCAGTGCTTGAACATGAAGGCCACCGAGCCTTCCTGGCCCAGGTTGCCGCCGTTCTTGGCGAAGGCGTGGCGGACTTCCGCCACGGTACGGGTGCGGTTGTCGGTCATGCAATCGACGATGACGGCCGCGCCGCCGATGCCGTAGCCTTCGTAGCGGACTTCCTCGTAGGCGTCGCCGTCGGCACCGCCGGCGCCACGCTGGATGGCGCGCTGGATGTTGTCCTTGGGCATGTTGGCGTCGGTCGCCTTGTCCCAGGCCATGCGCAAGCGCGGGTTGCTGTCCGGGTCGGGGCCGCCGGCGCGCGCCGCCACGGTGATTTCACGAATGATCTTGGTCCACAGCTTGCCGCGCTTGGCGTCTTGACGCCCTTTACGGTGCTGAATATTGGCCCATTTGCTGTGTCCGGCCATGGCTTCCCAGGAGAAATTGTCTGCAAAAATGGCATTTTACCGTGCCGGCGGCCCGCGCGCCCGGCGGGCAGGCGCCTGTGTCCTTATTGCCACGCGCACAAGCCGGGCGGCAGGCTCTACACTTGGGCATCCCCTCTGATTCCCTGGTCCGGAGCGCTGCACATGCCCAACCCCATCGTCATTGCCAAAAATGCACAGGCCGAGTTGGCGCTGCTGCCCGCCCTGGCCAACCGGCATGGATGCATCACCGGCGCCACCGGCACCGGCAAGACCGTCACCCTGCAGGTGCTGGCCGAATCCTTTTCCCGCATCGGCACGCCGGTCTTCATGGCCGACGTCAAGGGCGACCTGACCGGTATTTCCCAGGCGGGCGCGGCCAGCCCGAAGCTGTCCGAACGCTTGAAGAGCCTGGGCCTGGCCGAACCGGCCTGGGGCGCGAGCCCGGTGACGCTGTGGGACGTCTTTGGCGAGCAAGGGCTGCCTGTGCGGGCCACCATTACCGATATGGGGCCGCTGCTGCTGTCGCGCATCCTGGAACTGAACGACACGCAGGAAGGGGTGCTGACCCTGGTGTTCAAGGTCGCAGATGACGAAGGGCAGTTGCTGCTGGACTTGAAAGACCTGCGGGCCATGCTCCAGAACGTGGCCGACCGCTCGGCCGAGCTCAAGACCCGCTACGGCAACGTGTCGTCGGCCAGCGTCGGAGCCATCCAGCGCGGGCTGTTGGCGCTGGAGTCCCAGGGCGCCGAGAAATTCTTCGGCGAACCGATGCTGGACGTGGCCGATCTGATGCGCACGAACGCCCAGGGCCACGGCATGGTCAACGTGCTGGCGGCCGACAAACTGATGCAGGCGCCGCGCCTGTACGCCATTTTCCTGCTGTGGCTGCTGGCTGACCTGTACGAAAAGCTGCCGGAAGTGGGCGACATGGACCAGCCCAAGCTGGTGTTCTTCTTCGACGAGGCGCACCTGCTGTTCAACGATGCGCCGCCGGCGCTGCTGAACAAGATCGAGCAGGTCGTGCGCCTGGTTCGGTCCAAGGGCGTGGGCGTTTATTTCGTGACACAAAACCCGTTGGACATCCCCGATACCGTCCTTGGCCAGTTGGGCAACCGCGTTCAGCATGCCTTGCGGGCGTTCACGCCGCGCGACCAGAAAGCCGTCAAGACGGCGGCGCAGACGATGCGCCCCAATCCGGGGCTGGATATCGAAGCGGCCATTACCGAACTGGGCGTGGGCGAGGCCCTGGTGTCGTTACTCGACGCAAAAGGCCGGCCTATGCCCACCGAGCGCGCCTTCATCGTGCCACCGGCCAGCCGGATCGGTCCGGCGACGGATGCCGAGCGCCAGGCGCTGCGCCAGGGCAGCCCGCTGGCGGCCAAATACGAAAAGGCCATCGACCGCGAATCCGCCTACGAAGTCCTGGCCGGCCGCGCGGCGGCGCCGGCCGATCAGGTGCAGACCAAGGGCGCGCCGGCCAAGCCGGCTGCGGGTGCCGAGCCACCGGCCGAGGCGTCGGGGGGCGGCCTGATGGACAGCCTGAACGACGTGCTGTTCGGGTCGACCGGTCCGCGGGGCGGCAAGCGCGACGGCGTTGTCCAGACCATGGCCAAAAGCACGGTCCGATCGATTGCCCGGGAGCTGACGCGGGGCATATTGGGATCCTTGCTGGGATCGAAGAGCCGGCGCTGAAACCGCCTCGCCGTTAGTCGAAAATGGCGACACCACCGTTTTGTAACGGGGGGTGTTGCGGCGCGCCCGTTTATGCCTATGATTCTGGGCGGTCTATCAAAGGAAAACTAAGGAAACGTGGTGGCTAAGAAACACAAGATTGCGGTAATTCCAGGAGACGGGATTGGCAAAGAGGTCGTGCCTGAAGGCTTGAAAGTGCTGGATGCCGTTGCGGCGCGCTTCGGCATTGATTTCCAGTGGGATCATTTCGACTGGAGCTGCGACTATTACGCCACGCACGGCAAGATGATGCCGGACGACTGGAAGGCGCAGATCGGCCAGCACGAAGCGATATTCTTCGGTTCCATCGGTTGGCCCGCCACGGTGCCGGATCACGAAGCGCTGTGGGGTTCGCTGTTCAAATTCCGTCGCGAATTTGATCAATACATCAATTTGCGCCCAGTTCGCCTGATGCCAGGCGTGCCGTCCCCGTTGGCGGACCGCAAGCCTGGCGACATCGATTTCTTCATCGTTCGCGAGAACACCGAAGGCGAATACTCCAACAGCGGCGGCCGCCTCTTCGAGGGGACCGAACGCGAAGTCGTCATCCAGGAAAGCGTGTTCACGCGCATCGGCGCCGACCGCGTGCTGAAATTCGCCTTCGAACTGGCCCAGAAGCGTGGCAAGCACCTGACCGCCGCTACCAAGTCCAACGGCATTTCGATTTCGATGCCGTGGTGGGACGAGCGCGTGGCCGACATGGCCGGGAACTATCCGGACGTGCGGTGGGACAAATATCACATAGACATCCTGTGTGCGCATTTCGTGCAACATCCTGATTGGTTCGATGTGGTGGTGGCTTCCAACCTGTTCGGCGACATCCTTTCCGACCTGGGGCCGGCGTGCACGGGAACAATTGGCATCGCCCCGTCGGCGAACCTGAATCCGGAGCGCAAATTCCCGTCGCTGTTCGAGCCGGTGCACGGTTCGGCGCCCGACATCTACGGCAAGGGCATCGCCAACCCGATCGGGCAGATCTGGAGTGGCGCCTTGATGCTTGATTTCCTGGGGTACCCCGAGGCGTCGGCCGCGGTGGTGAAAGCGATCGAATCGGTCTTGGCTGACGGTCCGCGCACCCGGGACATGAAGGGCAATGCTTCGACTGTCGAAGTCGGCGACGCGATCGCGTCGCTGATTTCCGCCGGTTAGGCTTGTTCAGGTACGGCCAGCCAGGCTAGTTGATGGAAAACTCGATCATTCCCCTGCCCGCCACCCCACCTGTGGGGGGCGGGCGGGCCGACCGCTTTGTGCGCAAGCTGTTTCGCCTGCTGCGTTCGCGCACGCAACGGCATAACCAGCATCTGTGGCCGTTCGTGCGCATCTGGCGGGACCGGTCGGGGGTGATTTGCGGTTTCCGCGCCTTTGGCCGGTCGCTTCCCATCACGCCGCTGGCGCATGGCTACGACCCCGCCGATGAGACGGTGCATTTGATCCTGAGCGGCCCGTCGGTTGCTCAGATTCCCTACGACCAGTTGGACATCCGTGTCGCGATGGGGGTGAATGGCGCGATTGCGCTTGCGCGCAAGTTCGACCTGCCGTTCAAGTATTACTGCATCATCGACCAGAACTTCGTGCGGGATCGCATCGAGCTGGTGCGCGAAATCGTCGGGCGCGACCTGACGCTGTACGTGTTCCCCGAAGTCCTGCGCTACATCATGCAAGGCATTCCGCAGGACGAGATCCGCTGCCGGATCTGCATCATCGAATTGATTTCCGAGCGGGCCTATCAGCGCAGCGCTGCGCCCGCGATGCTCAAGCGGATCGCTGCGGCAACGCCTGACGTGCAATTACTGGATGCGAAGCAAGGCATGGGTTACAGCTTCGATGCGTCGCTCGGCGTATTCGACGCCGACACGGTGGCCTACGCCGCGCTGCAGGTACTGGTGTCTGGCGGCGCCCGCCAGGTGTATGTGCACGGCCTGGACCTGACCGTTCAGCACGGCCTGCGTTTCTATGACGAGGGCGCGCAGCCCCAGTCCAGCCGCCTGGCGCGCAAGTTCGCGAATCTGATTGAGCCCTCGTTCCGGTTTGCGGCCGCCCAGTGGCGGGCCCGGGGAGTGTCGGTATTCAACCTGTCGCCGGTCAGCGCCTTGTCGGCCGACATCATCGAACGCAAGGACTGGCAGGTTCTGCTGAAAGAAGAACCGGCCATGCAAAAGGGCGCCTGAGAAGGCGCCCTTTTTTTCGGCCATGCGCGGTCAGTGCGCGCCGGCCGCCGCTTCGGCCGCGCCGCCGCCGCCGGCCTTGGTGGAGCGGGGGCGCGCGAACCAGACCAACCCCGTCAGCATCAGGAAGATGATCGCGGAGGCGTAGAACACGTCCACGGCGGACATGGTGAACGCCTGCGCATTGATCAATCCGTCCACCATGGTCAGGGCCTGCTGGTGCGACATGCCCAACCCGTTCTGCAAGGAATTCAGCGTCTGGTCGAACGCCTGCTGGCCGGGCTTGGCGATTTCGGTCAGCTGCGAGTGGTGCATGGTGGCGCGGTTTTCCCACAGCGTGGTGGCGATCGAGGTGCCGAACGCGCCGGCCGTCAGGCGCAGGAAGTTCGACAGCCCCGAGGCCGCGGGGATGCGCCACGGTTCAATGCTGGACAGCGTGATCGAGGTCAGCGGCACGAAGAATGCCGCCATCGCCGCGCCCTGGATGATGGTCGGAATCATCAGGGTGCGCACGTCGGTCTGGGTATTGAAGCCCGAACGCATGAAGCAGACCAGTGCGAAGATCAGGAAGGCCACCGTCACGATCTGGCGCGGATCCCGCGTTGCCAACATCTTGCCCACCAGCGGCGTCAGCAGGATGGCCAGCAGGCCCACCGGCGCCGTCACCAAGCCGGCGTAGGTCGCGGTGTACCCCATATTGCTTTGCAGCCACAGGGGCAGCAGCACGACGTTGCCAAAGAAGACGCCGTACGCCACCGCCAGCGTCAGGGCGCCGACCGTGAAGTTGCGGATCTTGAACAGGCGCAGGTCCACGACGGGGTGGGCGTCGGTCAGTTCCCAGATCAGGAAGAAGACGAAGGCCACGAAGGCGGTCGCAGCCAGCGCGATGATGGTCGGGCTGGCAAACCAGTCCAGTTCCTTGCCTTTGTCCAGCATGATCTGCAAGGCGCCGACCCAGACGACCAGCAGCACCAGGCCCAGCTTGTCGATGGGCAGCTTGCGCGTCAGGGATTCGCGGTTGCCATAGATGCGCCAGCTGATCCAGGCCGCGAGCAGGCCGACTGGCACGTTGATGTAGAAGATCCAGGGCCACGTGTAGTTGTCCGAGATCCAGCCGCCCAACAGTGGCCCGGCAACGGGCGCGACCAGCGTAGTCATGGACCACACCGCCAGCGCCATGCCCGCCTTGGACTTGGGGAAGCTGGCCAGCATCAGCGTCTGCGACAGCGGAATCATCGGGCCGGCCACCGCGCCTTGCAGGACGCGGAAGGCGATCAGGGCCTCAAGCGACGGCGAAAAGCCGCACAGCCAAGACGCCAGCACGAACAGCAGCGTTGAAATCAGGAACAGCCGTACCTGGCCGAAGCGCTGCGTCAGCCAGCCGGTCAAGGGCACGGTGATGGCGTTGGCGACGGCGAACGACGTGATGACCCAGGTGCCCTGGCTGGAACTCACGCCCAGGTCGCCCGAGATGGTGGGGATGGACACGTTCGCGATCGAGGTGTCCAGCACGTTCATGAAGACCGCGGTGGACAGGGCGATCGACCCGATGATGCGGGTCGCGCCTTCCAGCGGGGGGTAGGTGCCTGCCGGCAGGACCGGCGGCACGTCGGGCGCGCCAGCGCCCGCGGGCTGGGCGGTCGTGCTCATGATGCCAGGTTGTCCTGGATGATTTTGGTGATCATGGTGTCGACTTCATCGTGCGCGGGTTCGAAGGCGCGGGTCGACCAGGCCGGTTCCTTGCGGGAGGCTTGCGTCAGCGGCTCGCCTTCCTGCTTGCCCACATCGACTTCTACGTCCATGGACAGGCCGACGCGCAGCGGATGCGTCTTCAGGTCTTCGGGGTCCAGCGTGATGCGCACGGGCACGCGCTGCACCACCTTGATCCAGTTGCCGGTGGCGTTCTGCGCGGGCAGCAGGGCGAAGGCGCTGCCGGTACCGGCATCCAGGCCCGAGATCTTGCCGTGGTACGTCACCGCGCTGCCGTACAGGTCGGCCACCATCTTGACCGGCTGGCCGATGCGCATCTTGCGCAGCTGGCCTTCCTTGAAGTTGGCTTCCACCCAGACCTGATCCAGCGGAACCACCGTCATCAGCGCATTGCCGGGGGCGACGCGCTGGCCGACTTGCGCGCTGCGGCGGGCGATGACGCCGCTGACAGGCGCCGGCAGCACCGTGCGGGACTGCGCCAGCCAGGCATTGCGCAGACCGGCCGCGGCCTGAAGCACGTCGGGATGGTTGGCAACCGTCGTGCCCTGCGTCAAGGCCTGGTTGGTGGCCAGCTTGGCGCGCGATGCGGCCAGCGAGGCGCGGGCTTGCGCCAGGCCGGACTGGGCGGACTTCAGGGCGGCCTCGGCGTGCAGGATTTCTTCACCGCTGACGCCGCCGGACTTGGCCAGTTGCTGGCGGCGAGTGACGTCGCTTTGCGCGCGGGTCAGTTCGGCCTGGGCGCGCATGATGTCGGCGTTGCGCAGATCGACGTCGGCGGCCAGCGCATCATTTTGCACGTAGTAGATGCGGACCTGGCGAACCATCTGCGCCAGTTTGGCCTGAGCCTGTTGCAGGGCCACGTCGGTGTCGGCAGGGTCCAGGCGCAACAGCGGCTGGCCGGCAACGACGGTCTCGGTGTCATCGGCTTCGATGGCGATGACCGTGCCGGGCACTTGCGGCGTGATCTGCACCAGGTTGCCGTGCACGTAGGCGTCGTCGGTGCTTTCGAAGTGGGCGCCGAACAGGGCCCACCAGATACCGTAGGCGACGGCGATAAGAATGAAGACGCCGGTGGCCAGCAACAGCAGGCGTTTACGGGCGGGGTTGGTGTTGGGGGTGGCAGCGTTCATGACGTCTGAATCCGGGGATCGTTCAATGAATGGGGTTCGTGGCGGGGGCGGACGGTGCCTGGGCGGCAGGCGCGGCGCCTGGCTCGGTCCCTGGGGCATAGCCGCCGCCCAGCGCGTTGGCCAGATTGGCATCCAGCTGATACGCGCGGATGCGCAGGTCGGTGTCCATGCGGGCTTGCGTCAGCACGCCGGTTTGCGCGATGAGCACGGTGATGTAGTTGCCCAGGCCGGCCTTGTAGCGGTTCACCGCCAGGTCATAGGCGGCTTCGATCGCTTCGCGGGCCTGGCGTTGTTGCGCCCGTTCCTGATCCAGCAGGCGCAAACCGTCCAGCGCATCGGCCACTTGGTGCACGGCGTCCAGCACGGACTGGTTGTAGTCCGAGACGGCCAGATCGGCGTCGGCGCGGCGGCCCGCCAGGTTGGCGTTCAATTCGCCGCCGTGGAAGATGGGCAGCGTGATGGCCGGACCGAAGCCGGCGGTGCGCGCAGCGGCGCCCAGCAGGTTGCCAGTTCCCAAGGCCTGGAAGCCGGCGAAGGCGGTCAGGTTGACGTTGGGGTAGAACTCGGCCTTTGCGGTATCGATGGCGCTGCGGGCGGCCTCGGCGCGCCAGCGGGACGCGACGACGTCGGGGCGGTGGCCCAGCAGATCCAGCGGGATTTGGGCCGGCACGACCCCTGCGGGGGCGGTCAAGTCGACAGCCACGAGCGATTGGCCGCGTTGCGGGCCCGCGCCGGTCAGCGCGGCGACCTGGTTGCGCAGCTGTGCCAGCGTGGTTTCGGTCTGGGTCAATTCCACGCGGCCGGCGGCCAGCGACGATTCCGCCTGCTTCACTTCCACCTGGGTGTCCAGGCCGGCGGTGTAGCGGCCCTGCGTCAGGGACAGCACGTCGGCGCGTTGCGCGATCACGCGCTTGAGCACGTCGCGCTGCGCAAAGGCATTCTGCAGGTTCAGATAGGCGCGGACCGTGGCGCTGGCCAGCATATTGCGGGCGGCTTGCGCGTCGGCGACGGCCGCTTCGCGGTCGGATACGGCCGACTTCAGGCGCGACCGGTTCTTGCCCCAGAAGTCCAGCTCATAGCTGAAGTCCAGCGCCAGCCGGTTGTCGCTGACGACGGAGCCGCCCAGCGGGGCCGGGTAGATGTAGTCCGACGAGAGGTGTTCGCGGGTCAGCGAGTAATCGGCATCCACGCGGGGCATCAGTGGAGCGCGGGCCGTGCTGACGGCGGCATTGGCTTTGGCCAGGCGGGCTTGCGCGGCGCTCATCGACGGGCTGTTGGCCAGCGCTTCGTCCATGAGGGCATTGAGTTGGGTGTCGCCGTAGCGCTGCCACCATTGCGTGTTGGGCCAGGCCGTATCTTGGCCGCCGGTCAGTCCCAGCTTGGCTGCATCCAGCGCCGCAACGGGCTCGGGCCCGGGTTCCATCAGTGCGCAACCGCTCAGGGCCAGCACCAATACGGTAGAAAGAAGGCGTTTCATCCTGACTGTTTGCTGAAAGTAATTGATTAATCTGTATTTGCCTAGGCAAATATTATGCCAAATAAAACCCCAGGTGAATGGGGTGGGGCGCGCAGGGGGAGAGCGCCGTCAGCGTTCAGGCGCGGCGCTGGAGGCGGAGCCGTTGGCGATCATGCGGCGCATGAAATGCATCAACTGAGTGACTTCGTCCGCCGAAAAACCCCGCAGGTGATGGTTCAGCGAACGGGCGATATTCTGGGGGATTTCGCGGGCCTTGGCCTCGCCCAATTCCGTGAGTTCGATCTTGACGACGCGGCGGTCAGTCTGGCTGCGCGTGCGGCGCAGCAGGCCTTTGGCTTCCAGGCGGTCTAGCGCGCGGGTCATGGCGCCGGTGTCCATGTCGTTTAACCGCGCCAGTTCGGCGGGGGTATCGGCACGGCCCAGGAACACCATGGCGAGCGGTCGCCATTGCATGGCGGTCAGGCCCAGCGGGGCCATTTCCTGGTCCAGCATCCGGGTCAGGGAATGATAGGCAAGCTTGATCAGGTAGCCGGCGTTGTCTTCCACCATGCAGCGGTTGTCGTTGCGGTAGTGGGTAGGAGTATCTGACGACGGCGGGGGAGTTTCGGCATTCATGCGCCGAATTTTACTGCCTAGTCAGTTATTGTCAAGGCTGTGTTTTTGGGGCCGGACCGGCTTCCGTGGCCGCGCTCTTGCGTAGGCCCGACCAGACGATGGCCGCCACGATCAGGGCGGCGCCCGCGATCATGCGCGGCGTGGGCTCCTGGCTGAAGAGCGCCCACGCGAAGGCGATGGCGTAGACGGGTTCCAGGGCGATCACCAGGCCGGCGGTCCGCGCATTCAGGCGGGTCAGGCTGGAGACGAACAGATAGTGCGACAGCCCCGTGCAGAAAATGCCCAGCAAGGCCAGCCAGAACCAATCCACGGCGGGCAAGGCGGGCAACTGGCCCACGGCGAACGGCACCATGACCAGCGCCACCACCACGTTCTGCCAGCAGGCCACCTGCATCGGGTCCATGCCGGAGGCCGACCGGCGGTTGCTCAGGGCCAGCAGGGCGAAGGTCAGGCCGGACAGCAGCCCCCACGCCAGGCCGATCGTGCCCTGGTCGGCGAAGTCGAAAGACGGCGTGACCAGGACCAGGCCGGCGGTAACCAGCCCCAGCAGCATCCACTCGGCCGCCCGGATGCGCTCCCGGAAGATCAGGCCTTCGAACAGCGTGATGAAGGCAGGAAAGCTGGCGAAGCCCAGCGTGGCGATGGCGATGCCGCCGACCTTGACCGAAATGAAGAAGGTGACCCAGTGCGTGGCCAGCAGCGCGCCGGCGATCACCAGCACGAACAGCTGCGCAGGCGTCAGGACGCCCAGCAGGGGCTTGCGACGCATGCGGGCAAACACGCCCAGCGAAATCACCGCGAAGATCGCCCGCCCCAGCGTGATGACGGCGGCGCTGGCCTGGATCAACTCCCCGAAGACGCCGGTCAGGCCGAATAGCACGGCGGCAATATGGATTTGGGTCAGAGCGCGTTGTCGGGTCATGCGTAGGGGAATTTGATGCCAAAAAGCATAGATGGGCGTGCAAATCGCTTTGCACTGAATCTAAAATCATCGCATGAATCGTCTTGCCAAGTTTTTGCCGCCTTCCTACCTGTCCGGCCGCGCGGCCGGAATCCTCATGGCGACGCTTGGCGCGGTGCTGTTTTCGGCCAAGGCGATCGTCGTCAAATTCACCTACCGCTACGGCATCGACGCGGTCACCCTCATCGCCTTCCGCATGCTGTTCGCCATGCCGTTCTTCGCGGCCGTGGCCTGGCATCAGTCGCGCCGCGCCGCCCGCGGCGAAATCGTGGTCATGACGGCCAAGGAGCGTGTGCAGGTCATCGTGCTGGGTCTGCTGGGCTACTACCTGTCCAGCTTCCTGGATTTCCTGGGCCTGCGCTATATCACCGCCAGCCTCGAGCGCCTGATCCTCTTCCTGTCGCCCTCGCTCGTGGTGCTGCTGTCGGCGTTCTGGTTCAAGCGGCCGGTCGAGCGCCGGCAGTGGCTCGCCATGGTGCTGTCCTATGCGGGCGTGGTGCTGGTGTTCGCCCACGACCTGTCCTTTGGCGGCGGTGGCGAGGTGCTGTTAGGGTCTTTGTTCGTTTTTGGCTCGGCGGCAAGCTATTCTGTCTACCTGATTTGTTCTGGCGAACTGATCAAGCGGGTCGGCCCGACGCGCCTGGTGGCCTATGCCATGCTGGTGTCGTGCGTGGCCTGCATCATCCAGTTTTTCGTGATTCATCCGCCGTCGATGCTGATTCAACCGGCCGGGGTCTACGGATATTCCGTGATCCATGCCACGCTGAACACGGTGGTGCCGGTCTTCATGCTGATGTGGGCGGTGTCGCTGATTGGCGCGCCCACGGCGTCGCTGCTGGGCATGGTGGGGCCGGTGTCGGTGCTGTTCCTGGCGTCGTGGTTCCTGAATGAGCCCATCACCGTATGGCAGATGGCAGGGACCGCGTTGGTGCTGGCCGGTGTACTCGCCCTGATGGGCGTTGGCGCCGGCAAGCAGGCGTCCGCCACGCCGCGCGAGGCTCGCCCGCCGCGCTGAAGTCTGGTTTTCCCGGTTACACCCCATTTATTTCCCATGAAAGGAGGCCAGCATGGCCAGCAATCTCGTCAAGGCAATTCGTATCGAGCAGCACGGTGGTCCCGAAGTCCTGAAGCTGGTCGAGGTGGAAGTCCTGCCGCCCGCCGCCAATGAAGTCACGATCGAACAGCACGCCGCCGGCCTGAATTTCATCGATATCTATTTCCGCACGGGCTTGTATCCGCATCCGCTGCCGCACGGCTTGGGCTTTGAAGCCGCCGGCGTGGTCACCGCCGTGGGCGCAGACGTCAAGCATCTGAAGAAGGGTGACCGCGTCGCCTACGGCCAAAGCCCCATCGGTGCCTACGCCAAAGCGCGCAACGTGCCGGCCAACCAGGTCGTCAAGGTGCCCAAGGGCATCGGTTTCGACGAAGCCGCCGCGCTGATGCTCAAGGGCCTGACGGTGCAGTACCTGTTCCGCCAGACCTATCGCCTGCAAGGCGGCGAAACCATTCTGTTCCACGCGGCCGCCGGCGGCGTGGGCCTGATCGCTTGCCAATGGGCCAAGGCCCTGGGCGTGAAGCTGATCGGCACGGTCTCCAGCCCGGAAAAGGCGGAACTGGCCCGCGCCAACGGCGCCTGGGAAACCATCGACTACTCGCGCGAGAACGTCGCGGAACGCGTGCTGGAACTGACCGGCGGCAAGAAGGTGCCGGTGGTGTATGACGGCGTGGGCAAGGACACCTGGGAAACCTCGCTGGACTGCATCGAGCCGCGCGGGCTGATGGTCAGCTTCGGCAATGCCTCCGGCCCCGTCGCCGGCGTCAACCTGGCCGTGCTGAACCAGAAGGGCAGCCTGTACGTCACGCGTCCGTCGCTGGGCGTGCATGTGAACACGCTGGAAAAGCTGCAAGCCGCATCCGAAGAGGTGTTCGACCTGGTGCTGAAGAAGAAGATCAAGGTCCGTATCGACCAGCGCTACAGCCTGGAGCAAGTGGGCGAAGCGCAAACCGCGCTGGCCTCGCGCAAGACCACGGGCGCCACGGTGCTGATGCTGGACTGATCGGCGATATCCGCCGCGCGGGCTCCCTGGCGAGCCTGCAATGGGCCAGGTCGACCGCCAAAGCGCGGTTGGCCTGGCCTTTTTCATGCAAGGTCCGCGTGCGCAGAATGACAAATCCCCATGCACGGCCCGACAAGCCAGCCGGAAATGCCGTTGCTATTCTGGCTCCCACACTTTTCGTTGGAGCTTCAGATGTCTTTCCCAAGCGATTCGACCGCCGGCCCGGCAGGGGGCGACCGCCCGGAATTGGGCGCGATCAGGGAATTCATGCTGATCGACGGCAAGCCGGTGCATGAAGGGCAGGGCAAGCCGATTCCCGTCTACGACCCGGCCACGGGCCAGGTCATCGCGCATCAGCCGGATGCCGGCCCCGCGCAGGTGGACCTGGCGGTCCAGGCCGCGCGCCGCGCCTTTGCCTCCGGGCCCTGGCACGACATGCTGCCCGCAGGCCGTGAACGTCTGCTGCTGAAGCTGGCAGACCTGCTGGAGCAGCACGGCACCGAACTGGCCCGGCTGGAAACGTTGAACAACGGCAAGCTCCTGGGTATCGCCCAAGGGCTGGAAGTGGGCGCGGGCGCCCAGTGGCTGCGCTACATGGCCGGTTGGGCCACCAAGATCACGGGCGACACCCTGTCCTTGTCGATCCCCTTTCCGTCCGGCGTCCAATACAGCGCCTACACCCTGGCGCAGCCCGTCGGCGTGGTGGGCGCGATCATCCCGTGGAACTTCCCGCTGCTGATGGCGGTGTGGAAAATCGCGCCGGCGTTGGCCGTCGGCTGCACCGTCGTGCTCAAACCCGCCGAGGAAACGCCCCTGACCGCCTTGCGCCTGGCCGAACTGGCGCTGGAAGCCGGCTTTCCGCCCGGCGTGGTCAACGTGATCACGGGGCGCGGCGAAACCGCCGGCGCCGCGCTGGTGGCGCATCCCGGCATCGACAAGATCGCGTTCACCGGCTCTACCGAGGTCGGCAAGCTGATCGGGCGGGCCGCGATGGACGACATGAAGCGTGTGTCGCTGGAATTGGGCGGCAAGTCGCCCGTGATCGTGCTGGACGATTGCGACGTCGACCGCGCCGTCCAGGGCGCCGCCGCGGCCATCTTCTTCAACCAGGGTCAAGTCTGCACGGCCGGGTCGCGCCTGTATGTGCAGCAGGGCCTGTACGCCAAAGTCGTGCAGGGGTTGGCAGATGTGGCAGCCAGCCTGACGCTGGGCTCCGGTTTTGACGCGGCCACGCAGATCGGGCCGCTGATCTCGGCCCGGCATCAACAGCGCGTCATGGATTACATCGGTATCGGCCGGGCCGAAGGAGGTCGCGTGCTGGCGGGCGGCGCCGCCGGTGACGGGGCGGGCTATTTCGTGCAGCCCACCGTCTTTACCGACGTGCGGCAAGACGCCCGCATCGCACAGGAAGAGATCTTCGGTCCCGTCGTCGTGGCGCAGCCGTTCGACACGCTGGATGACGCCGTGCGGCTGGCCAACGACAGCGCCTTCGGCCTGGGCGCCAGCCTCTGGAGCAATGACCTGTCGCGCGTGCAGCGCCTGATCCCGCGCATCGACGCGGGCACGGTGTGGGTCAACACCCACAACATGCTGGATCCCAACATGCCGTTTGGCGGATTCAAGCAATCCGGCATCGGCCGCGAACACGGCCGTGCCGTGATCGAGATGTACCTGGAGAAGAAGTCCGTCTGCATCGCGTACTAGAACGTAGCGGCGCGTTGGCCAAGCCGGGAGATACCGGCGGCGGCGCGTTCGCAAGACCAAGGGGAAGTGCATGGCAAGCAAGATACATGGCCGCGCCCGGGCGGGCGTCGCGCTGGTGCTGGCATGGGCGGGCGCGACGCAGCCGGCTTGGGCGGGTGACCCCAGCGCACGCGACTGGATACCGGCGCCTGTGGGCACCAACATCGTGGCGGGGTACCTGGCGGGCCTGCGCTCGTCGGGGCTGTACTCGGAAGGCAAGCGGGTGGACGGTGCGTCCCTGGACGTGAACGCGTTGATCTATCGCCAGATGCACTACCGCGATTTCTACGGCAAGACCGTGCAGCTGGAATTCATCGTGCCCATGTACCGGACGTCGCTGGACTTGCCCGGCGCGCCGGGCGACCACCAGACCGGCATTGGCGACGTGACGCTGGGCTCGGCGATCTGGCTGTACAACAATGAGCAGACCAAGACCTGGTTCGCCTGGGAGCCCTTCATCGTGGCGCCGGTGGGCCGCTACGACCGCTCGCGTCCGGACGTGTCGCCGGGCAAGAACCGGTGGTCCACCATCCAGGACTTCTCGTTCGTCAAGGGCGTGGGCGAATCCACGTTCCTGGAGGCCATCGCCGAAGTGGAAATCTACGGACGCAACACCGACTGGTACGGGCAGACGCTGAAGAAAGACCCGTCGTTCCGCTTTTTTGCGCTGGCGTCCACCAACCTGACGCCCGACACCTACACGGGCATCCGATATCGCTATGAAACCGGCGGGCGTGAGACGTCCTCGGGCGAAACCGTCGCGACCCGGGCGCGCAATCACCAGCTGGCCGTCGAACTGACGCATCAGATCAACGACGCCAACCAGATTCAGATGCAGTACATCCACGACCTGAAGGTCGAGAACGGGCCGCGGATGCGGGGCGTGCAGTTGCGCTACGTCTACGCGTTCTAGGAAACCGGATCATGAGAGGAGAATATCGATGATTGCGCTTCGAGCCACATCACGCGCATCGCGGGCCGGACGGTGGGCGCTGTGCGCCGCCCTGGCAAGCGCCACGGGCCTGGCCTGGGCGGACCTGCCCGTGGAAGAACTCAAGGGCGGCACCCGCTTGCCCCCGGCCACGCCGCACCGGCTGTACGTGATGGATGCGGCCTTCAACCACCTGGTCGACAGCCGGGTCAACATCTACGACGGCGATTCCGGGAAATTCCTGGGGCTGGTGCCCACGTCATTCAACGGCCACATGACGGTGTCGGCAGACGGCCGCGACATTTATGTCATGACGACCTATTACGAACGGCTCAACCGGGGCAAGCGCACCGACGTGATCGAGGCCTGGGACGCCGAGACGCTGACCCCCAAGTACGAAGTGCCGATTCCGCAGAAGCGCGCGCAGGCGCTGAACTACCGCAACTACCTGCGCCAGAGCACCGACGGCGAACTCTTGTTCGTGCAGAACGCCACGCCTGCGACATCGGTCACGGTGGTGGACTTGAAGACCCGCCAGTTCGCCGACGAGGTCACGGCGGCGGCAGGATGCTGGAGCATCATCCCGCTGCCCTCGCGTCCGCGAAGCTTTGCCACCATCTGCGGCGACGGCGGCCTGTTGACCATCGACCTGGATGCCGCCGGCAAGCCCGCCGGCCAGCAGCGCAGCAAACCGATGTTCGAGCTTGAGAAGGACCCCATCTTCACGCATACCGAGAACGTGGGCGATACCTTCTACTTCGTGTCCTACAACGGCAACGTCTACAGTGCCGACTTCAGCGGCAAGGAAGTCAGCTTCGGCGCCCCGTGGTCGCTGCTGGACGCGTCGGGCAAGGACCGCGGCTGGCGGCCCGGTGGCTACAACCTGCTGGCCATCAATCGGGCGTCCAAGCGGCTGTACGTGGGCATGCATCCGAATGGCGCGGAAGGCACGCACAAGACGCCCGCTGCCGAGATCTGGGTGTACGACCTGGCCACGCATAAGCGCCTGGCGCGCGTGCCCGGCAAGAACGCCTTGTCGATGTCGGTCTCGCAAGATGACAAGCCGCGCCTGTTCACCATCGATGGGGGCAACGTCAACATCTATGACGCGGCGCCCGTGGCCCCCGTGTTCAAGACCACGATCCAGGCGGCGGGCGAGACCGCGTTGCAAGTCGAACCGCAACCCACAGGAGGCCCGAAATGAACGATCCGGTCCTGCTCTATGGCGCCAGCGCCGCGTTGGCGTGCGTGCTGCTGCTCGGGGCGCTTGAAAAGCTGAAAGACCTGGCGGGGTTCTCCCGCGCCGTCGCCGCCTACGAGATCCTGCCTTCCAGCCTGAGCGGCGCGTTCGCGCGTGGGTATGCGCTGGCGGAAGCCGCGGCGGGCGCCATGTTGCTGATGCCCTCGCTCCAGGCTTGGGGCGCGGCGCTGGCCTTGCTGGTGTTGCTGGTGGCGACGCTGGGGCTGGCCTACAACCTGGCGCGCGGGCACCGCGACATCGATTGCGGCTGCGGCGGCCCCGCCTCCCGGGGACGCGACGGCGCGCAGGGCGGCGGGCTGTCGTGGTGGCTGGTGCTGCGCAATGCGGTGCTGGCGCTATGGACGGCACCGGTGCTGATCGCGGCGGCTGGGCAATCGCGCCATCTGCAATGGGCGGACGCCGCTGCGGTTTTCGGCCTGGCGATGACCGCCGTGGGCCTGTATTTCACTGCCAATCACCTCTTGGCCTCGCATCTCAAGCTGCGGAATCTTTGAAGGAGTTTCATATGGATGCCTTGATCATTTCCAATTTCCTGTTGTGGGGCGTGGTGCTGTGCCTGGTGCTGGTCATCCTGGCCTTGTCGCGTCAGATCGGCGTGCTGTACGAACGCGTGGCGCCGATGGGGGCGCTGACGATGGACAAGGGGCCCGCCGTGGGCGAGGCCGCGCCGCGCTTTGCGCTGCCCGACCTGCTGGGGCGCCGCATCACCATCGGCGAACGCGGGCAGCACAGCCAACTGCTGTTCTTCCTGTCGCCCACCTGCCCCGTGTGCAAGAAGCTGCTGCCTATCCTCAAATCGGTGGCCAGTACCGAAAGCGCCTGGCTGCGCATCGTGCTGGCCAGCGACGGCGAAATGCCCGAGCACCTGGCGTTCTACAAGCAGGCCGGGCTGGAACGGTTCCCCTATCTGCTGTCGACCGAACTGGGCATGAAGTTCCAGATCAGCAAATTGCCGTACGCGGTGCTGATGGACGAGTCGGGCGTCTTGCGCGCCAAGGGCCTGATCAATTCCCGTGAACAGCTGGAAAGCCTGTTCACGGCCAAGGAACTGGGCGTGGCGTCGGTACAGGATTTCCTGGCCGCGGGCATGGACGAGACCCGGATTTCCCGCAAGGAGAGCGGCAATGCACTGGCTGGATAAACTTGGCGAGCGCGCTACGCGCTCCGTCGCGCACACCACGTCGCGCCGCAGCGTGCTGAACCGTATCGGCAAGCTGCTGGTGGGAACCGCGTTCCTGATGCCGGTGCTGCCGGTGGCGCGTTCCGCCCCTGCGGCGAGCAAGAAGCCGCAGATGGACGACACGGCCTGCGATTACTGGCGCTACTGCGCGGTGGACGGCTTCCTGTGCTCGTGCTGCGGCGGCAGCATGACGTCATGCCCGCCCGGCACGTCGCCGTCGGCCGTGTCATGGGTGGGAACGTGCCACAATCCGCTGGATGGCAAGGACTATCTCATCAGCTACAACGACTGCTGCGGCAAGACGGCTTGCGGCAAGTGCATGTGCGCGTCGGCCGAACGCGAACGTCCGGGCTACCAGATGTTCCTGCATAACGACGTGAACTGGTGCATGTCCAACGAGTCGTCGATCTTCCACTGCACGACCTCGGTGATCGTGGGGCTGGCCAAGCCACAACCCAAGGCAGCGCCCAAGCCATGAGGCCTTGGGGGCAGCCGTGGGCAGGATGGCGCGGGGGAATTGCCCTTGCCATCCTGCTGTGCGCGATGCAGGGCGCGGCGGCGCAGGAAGGCGGCATTGCCGCCCGGGACGCCGCCGATGCTGAGCGCCTGCGGCAAGCCGTGCGCGCCGACTATGTGCTGCAGTGCGCAGGCTGCCACCGCGTGGATGGCCGGGGCAGCAGCCCGCATGGCATACCGGACTTCCGCCAATCGGTCGGCGCGTTCACGCATCTGCCGGCGGGCCGCGAATACTTGATCCGCGTGCCGGGCGCTGCGCATTCGCAACTGAGCAACGCCGAGCTTGCGGCGGTGCTGAACTGGGTGCTGGGCGAATTCAGCAGGGCCCAGTTGCCGGCGGATTTCAAACCCTATACCGAAGCGGAGGTTGCGGCAGCGCGGCCGAATCGCTACGACGACGTGGTGCCGGTGCGCCACGAACTGGCTGAAAAGCTCACGTCGATGGGATTCACGTTGTCCGAATACTCGTATGGCAGCGACAGGAAACCGTAGGCCGGCAGGCAGTTAGGGGTTGTCACCGATACTCCCTCCCGACGCGCAGTGCTAGAAAGAGGCAGCATTTCCATTCAACGCTGTAGCTGTGCCGCCGGGCGGGTTGTCTACGGCACAAAAGGCACGCCGTTTCGAGACGCCGGAGTCGCCATGTCATCATCCCTTTTGCACAGCGCGCCCAGGCACTTCCTGGATTGCGCCAGCTGGCAGGAAAGTATCAGCAGCACGTTCGTGCCACTGGAAGTATCCGCTGTATTCCCCACGCGTTTTCGCAACAGCGTGGCGGTGGGCTGCCTGGGCTGGATGCAGGTCAGCGAATTGCACAGCAGCGCGCAACGCGTACGTCGCAGCAAATTGCTTGCGGCCCGTGCCGAGGAAGCCGGCTACAAGGTCACGCTGCAATTGGCGGGCCGCAGCGAAATCCGCCAATCGAATCGCACCGCCTTGCTGATGCCGGGGGAGTGGAGCATCTACGACACCACCCGGCCGTACGAGGTCGATGTGGATGACGGCGCGCATTTTTTGGTGATGCAGGTGCCGGGCAAGCAGACCGAGGCCTGGCAACCGTATATGCAGAACGCCGTGGCCCGCAATTTCAGCGGCCAGCATGGCTGTGGGCGCATGGCGATGGACCTGTTGCGCGTGGCGTTGGGCGAACACGCCCACTTGTCCGAAAGCGCGGCGCGCGATGCGGCCAATGCGGTATTGCAGATGATGGGGCTGGATATCAGCGAGCGGGCTGGGGGGCAGGCCGAGCAAGACCAGGCGGGCCTGAAGCAGGCGCAGTTGCGCCGCGTCCAGCAGCACATTCTTGAAAACCTGCACGATCCGGCCTTGTCGCCGGCATCTGCGGCCGCGGCGTTTCGGATGTCGCGGCGCTATCTGTACAACCTGTTCGCGCTGGCAGCCACCACGCCTGCCGATTTCATCCTCAGCGCCCGGCTGGAACGCAGCCGGGAGGCGCTGTGCGACGCGACGCAGTCCGTAAGGCAGATCGGCGATATCGCCTACCGGTTCGGGTTTTCGGATGCAGCGCGGTTCAGCCACGCGTTCCGCAAGCGGTATGGCGCGTCGCCCTCGGAATACCGCCGGCAGGCGCGCTAGGGTTCACCCGGCCGGATCAGTGCTGCGCCGGGCTCAGAGCAGCTCTTCGTTGATCAGGTCTTCCTTGCCGTAGAACTTCACGCCGATATGGATGCGGTCGCGGCCTTGCGAACGGCGGTGGCGGTTGGTGTCGCGCAGGGAATAGACGCAGCCGCAGTATTCCTGCTGATAGAAGTTCTCGCGCTTGCTGATTTCGATCATGCGGGCGGAACCGCCGCCCTTGCGCCAGTTGTAGGTCCAGTAGACCAGGTCGTCGTAGCGGGCGGCGGCGCGTTCGCCGCAGCCGTTGATCTGGTTCATGTCCTTCCAGCGCGAAATGCCGAGCGAGCTGGTGATGGTGTCGAACCCGTGCTCGTGTGCGTACAGCGCGGTGCGCTCAAAGCGCATGTCGAAGCAGGCAGTGCAGCGTTCGCCGCGTTCGGGGGCGTTTTCCATTCCCTTCACGCGGTCGAACCAGTTGTCCATGTCGTAGTCGGCATCGATGAATTCGATGCCGTGCTGTTCGGCGAAGCGGATGTTCTCCTGCTTGCGGATCTCGTACTCTTTGACCGGATGGATGTTCGGGTTGTAGAAGTAGATCGCGTAGTCGATGCCGGAGGCCGTCATGGCTTCCATGACTTCGCCGGAACAGGGCGCGCAGCAGGAGTGCATCAGCACCTTGCTGCGGCCAGCGGGGAGGTCAAGCTTGGGGCGGACGAGTTCGGACATGGCTTGCAGGCAAAAAAGGCGGAAAACCCCTTATTTTACCGCGAGTTGCCGGGCTTAGCCCAGCACCGCGTCCCAGAGCTCGCGCACCGCAGCGCGTTCCTCCACCAGCTGTTCCGGCCCCACGCGCGCTTTCTCCACCCCCTGCATGCGCAGCTGATGCTGCACGCGGCGCAGGGTGCGGTAGGCGTCGGCGGCGCGCGTGGCCAGTTCAGGCGCGATCAGGCTGGCTTCGCTGGCCAGGCGCAGCAGGGTGATGTTGCCCAGGTTGCGCACCAGCACGGGGTGCGTCCCCGCGTAGCACAGCACCAGGTATTGCGTGACGAATTCCACATCGACCATGCCGCCCCGGTCATGCTTTAAGTCGAACTTCTGGCTGGTGTTCGGGTGGCCGGCATTGATCTTTTCACGCATGGCCAGCACTTCAGCGCGCAGCGCCGCCTGGTCGCGGGGCTGCACCAGGATGGCTTCGCGGATCTTCTCGAACCGGGCGCCCACGTCGGCATCGCCCGCCGCATGGCGCGCGCGGGTCAACGCCTGATGCTCCCAGGCCCAGGCATGCTTGTTCTGGTATTGCTCGAAGGCTTCCATCGAAACCGCCAGCAGCCCGGCATCGCCGTCCGGCCGCAGGCGCAGGTCCACCTCGTAGAGCCGGCCGGACGAGGTCATGGTCGACAGCCAGGACGTCATGCGCCGGCCCAGTTTCGCGTAGACTTCGGCCGCGTCCTCGCGCGGATCGTCAAACAGGAAAACCAGATCCAGGTCCGAGGCATAGCCCAGTTCCTTGCCGCCCAGCTTGCCATAGGCGATGACGGCGAAATGGGGCAGGGCGCCCGGCACCTTGTTCACGAGCGGCCAGGCGCGGCGGATGGTTTCGGCCAGCAGCAGGTCGGCTAGCGCCGATAACTGGTCCGCAAGTTTTTCGACGGTGAGCTCGCCTTCCAGATCCTGCGCCAGCAATTGGAAGCTGGCCTGGCGCTGCACGTCGCGCATCAGGTTCATCTGGCGCTCGATGTCGGGATCGCCGTCGGGCAGCTTGCAGGCGTCCAGGTCGGCGGTCAGTTGCCGGGCGATCTGTGCGAAGTCCAAGGGTTCGAACAGCGTGCGCCAATCGATCAGGCTGTCCAGCAGCAAAGGATGCTGGGTCAGGTACTGCGCGGCCCAGGGGCTGGCCGCGACCATGCGCGCCACGCGCGCCAGCGTGTCCGGGTATTCGGCCAGGAGCGCCAGGTAGGCGCTGCGCTGGGCGATCTTTTCGATCAGGTCGAACAGGCGGACGGCCGCGTCCAACGGCGCCGGTGTCTGGCGCGCGGCGCGCAGGGCGGCCGGCAGCAAGGCTTCCATGCGGCGGCGGCTGCTGTCGGGCAGGCTGCGCACGCGGTGGCTGCCAAGCAGGGTTTCGGTTCTGCGCAGCAGGTCTTGCGCTTCGTCGCCGAAGGCCTGCCGGATCTGTTCGGCAAGCTCGCATTCGTTGTCGGGCGTTTCGGGAGCGTCGTCGGCCGGCGTGCTGGTGTCTTCAGCGTCGCCCATGCCCACCATGCGGAACACATTGCGGAAGGTCTGCGAGACGAACTTGCGGTGCGCCGCAAGCGTGCTTTCGAATGCTTCCGGGCTCATGCCCAGGGCGGCGGCCAGCGCGGCGCGCTGGGCCGGATCGCCGGGCAGCAGATGGGTCTGCTCGTCTTCGCGGTACTGCAAGGCGTGTTCGGTGCGGCGCAGGTAGCGGTAGGCTTCCTCCAGCCGCCGCGCGTCGTCTTCCGGTATCAGGCCCGCCAGTTGTTCGGCGTGCAGCGCTTCAAGCAGGCCGCGCTTTTGCAGCACGGGCATCCGGCCGCCTCGGATCAACTGGGCCAATTGCACGACGAACTCGATCTCGCGGATGCCGCCGTCGCCCAACTTGATGTTGTTGGCGCTGTCGATGCCGTTGCGTGCCATGGCGCGCCGTTGCCAGTCCTGGCGGATGCGCTCGCGCAGCGCGCGCAGCGCGGCCAGCGCGTCGAAATCGAAATATTTGCGATAGACGAACGGCACGCGCAGGCTTTCCAGCTGCCGGGCCTGCGGCGCGCTGTCGCTGCCTTCGAAGGCCTGGGCGGGCATCAGGCGGGCCTTCAGCCAGGCATAGCGTTCCCACTCGCGGCCCTGGCCAATCAGATAGTGCTCAAGCGCGTCCAGGCTCCAGGCCAGCGGGCCGGAGTCGCCGTCGGGGCGTAGGCGCAAGTCGGTGCGGAATACCTGGCCGTTGGCGTCCACTTCGGAAATGACCGGCATCATGCGCCGCGTCAGGCGGCCGTAGAACTCGTGATGGCTGATGCGGCGCGGGCCGTCCGTTTCGCCTTCTTCGCCGTACAGCATGATGAGATCGATGTCGGACGACACGTTCAGTTCGCAGCCGCCCAGTTTGCCCATGCCGACGATCAGCATTTCCTGCGGCTTGCCGGTAGCCGGATCGCGCGGCACACCGTGCACGGCCGCCAGCTCCGCCGCCACGCTGCGGTAGGCTGCGGCCACCGCGATATCGGCCAGCGTGGTCATCGCGCCGACCACTTCCTCCAGGTCTGCCTGGCCCGCCAGGTCGCGCACGATCAACGTGCTGAACACGCGCTCGCGCAGCTTGCGCAGCACCATGCGGCAGGTGTCCACGGGCAGCGTAGGGGTGGCGTCAGGCCCGGCCAATTCAGCCTGCCATTGCGCCAGGCGGGCCGGAGTAACTGGTTCTTGAACGGCGTCCGTCAGCCAGGCGGCCAGATCGGGATGGGCATCCAGGCGGCGGCGCAGGTGACCGGACCAGGCAAGGGCGGGGGCAAGCATAGGAGACGATGACATGGCGTAAGGGCGGGAGACGAATGGGCGCGTTTCAGGTATAAGTGGGGACGATACCGCAAGACATCTTCTCCTGCCCACCACACACGATCCGTGTCTGTTTCAAACACCGTCCCCACGCCGCACGCGCGTCGCGTGCTCTGCTGCCTGTTTTGGGTCGCGCTGACTATTTATGGCGTGGTGGCCATCGGTCTCCTGGGCGTACGTTACTGGGTTTTGCCGCGCGTGGATCAGTGGCGTCCGCAGATAGAGGCGTACGCCAGCCAGGCGCTGGGCGCGCGCGTCACCATCGGCGGCATCCAGGCCAACTGGCAGGGGCTGAATCCCAAACTCGATCTTGCTGCCGTACAGGTTTACGACGACGAAGCGGCACCGGTCCTGACCCTGCCTTCCGTCTCGGCCGTGCTGGCGTGGCGCAGCATCCTGGCGTTGTCGCCCACGCTGGTGCGCTTGCGGGTGGAAAAGCCCGAACTCACCCTGCGGCGCGACACCGCCAATCATCTGTGGGTGGCCGGGCAGGACATCGACCTGAACGCCAGCGACCATGAGTCCGACCTGAATCATCCGGCCCTGCGCTGGCTCGTTGCCCAGCGTGAACTGCTGATACGTGACGCGACCGTCGTCTGGCAGGACGATTTGCGTCAAGCGCCGGCGCTGACCTTGAACGGCGTGGATTTCCTGATGCGCAACGGTAGCTTGTCGCACCGCTTTGTGCTGCAGGCCTCCGCCGGCGAGGCCTTGGCCCGCAAGGTGGAGCTGCGTGGGGAATTCAACCGCAGCCTGTTCGCCGCGAACGCCGCCAATCCCGCAAACTGGAGCGGTCAGCTTTACGCCGAAGCCGATGACGTGGAGCCGCTGGCCTGGGCGCCATGGGTAAAGCCGCCCCAGGTTGCTGGCCGGATCGCGGGCCGGGCCTGGCTGCAACTGGACCGGGGCAAATTCACCGAATTGACCTCGGACATCGCCGTCAGGGGCGTGAACTGGTCGGCGGGCAAGGACGGCCCCGCGGTAAGCGGCGCTTCGGGCCAATTCCGCATACAGGGCCTGCCCGGCGACTTCATGCAGATCGAAGACGTGCCGCTCGCACGCAGCCCGGGCGCGGCGGACGCGTCGATCAAGGGCGCGGTGCAGCAGCTGCGGGTGACGCTGCCGGGCGTATTCGAAGAACCCACGCTGGCGGCGCGCGAGCTGGCGCTGGATGCCCAGATCAAGGGGCCGGACGCCCAGAACTGGTTCGTGGACGTGGCGCAATTGCATGTGGTCAACGATGACCTGGACGTGCGCTTGCAGGGTCAATGGCGGCGCGAGGGCAAGACGGCGGCGGGCAGCGCCGACATGCGCGGCACGATGGTGCGCGGTTCGATGCCGTCCATACACCGCTACCTGCCCCTGGAGGTCAATGCGGACGCCCGCGAGTGGCTGGCTACCGGCTTGCCGGCGGGCGAAATGCGTTCGGCCGCCATCACGCTGAAAGGGGACCTGGACGACTTTCCGTTCAATTCGCCGGGCGTCGTGGGTGAATTCGTGATCGCCGGCGCCTATGCCGGCGCTAAGGTCGACTATGCGCCGGCCCGGCCGCACCGCAAGGGCTGGCCCATGCTGGAGAACCTGTCGGGCAGCTTCCGCATCGACAAGGTAAGCCTGACGCTGGACAGCCCGGGCGGCGCCCTGATGCGCACTGGGGCGGGCCAGACGGTCAACCTGGGTGCCGTGACGGCGACGATTCCCGATATGGACCATAACGCCGAGCTGCTGCTTGACGGCGAGACCTCGGGCCCCGTTCCGGCCTATTTGGCGGTGGCCGCAAATTCCCCCTTGGGCGAACTGCTGGACGGCGCTTTGGACGAGGCTCGTGGCACGGGTGACTGGCGCCTGCCGCTGAAGCTGAAAGTGCCGCTGCTCAACACGGACGACACCCAGGTTCAGGGACGTATCGTGTTCTCGGAAAACACCTTCACCTTCATGCCCGAAATGCCCTTGCTGAGCCAGATGCACGGCGATCTGGAGTTTTCGGAGAAGGGCGTCCAGGCCAAGGATATCCGGGCGCAGTTCCTGGGCGGGCCGGTCAAGATTTCCGGGACGCTGGCGCAAGGGTCGGATGCCCTGCATTTCGACGGCACCCTGGCCGGCTCGGGCTTGTCGCAACTGAGCAATACGCCGTCCATGGCGCGTTTCAGCGGCAAGGCCGCCTACAAGGGCCGCGTGGGATACCAGAAGGGCGGTTCGGTCGAGATATCGATGGAGTCCGACCTGGCCGGCATGGCGATCGATATGCCGGCGCCAGCGGGCAAGCCCGCCTCGTCGTCCCAGTTGCTGAAGCTGCAATGGGGCGCGGCGCAGGACCGCGGCACCAAGGGCCGGCGCTGGTTGACCGCAAGCCTGGGCGAAAACGTCAACGCGCTGTTCGAACGCGATCCGGGCGATGCAGCACCGTCTTACTTTGCGCGTGGAGCGCTGGGCATCGGCCGGCCGGCCAGCTTGCCCGAGCGCGGAATGAGCCTGAACGCCAGCCTGCCGGAACTGGACATGGACGGGTGGGAAACCGTGCTGGATGGCTTTGACGCGCCCGCCGGCAAGAGCGGGGCCAAGAAAACAGCGGCCAAGCCGGTGTTCCCGGAACCCGAGCGCGTCAGCCTGGCGACCGGCCTGCTGCGCGCCAGCGGCTACACGCTGAACGACCTGACGCTATACGCGACCCGGCCGGGGCCGGCGCAGTGGCGGGTGGATATCCAGTCGCGGCAGGCGACGGGGTCGCTGGAGTGGCGGGAAGCCTCTGGTGCGATCGCCGGCCAGATCACCGCCCGCTTGAAGCACCTGTCGTTTGGCGGCGCCGACGACACCAACGAGGCCGACAAGGCTCTGGCGTCCGGCAACGACTTGTCGGATATCCCGGCGATCGACCTGCAAGCCAAGGAGTTCTTCCTGTATGGCAAGAACGTGGGCGAGCTTCAAGTGGTGGGCACCAATCTGGAACGCGGCCACCAGTGGCGCCTGGATAAATTGTCGATCACCAACGACGCGGCCAATCTGAACGCCACGGGCAACTGGCGGCTGGAGGGGCCGGATCGGGGACTGACGGTGGACGCCACGGCCAAGTTCGTCGATCTGGGTAAGTTCTTGAATCGGATCGGCTTCGAGAACATGGTGTCCGGCGGCGAAGGCTCGGCGGTCGGCAAGGCTACGTGGCGTAATCTGCCCTGGACCCACAACATCGCCGACGTGGCGGGCGAAGTCGATGTCAGCCTGGACAAGGG
This sequence comes from Achromobacter marplatensis, assembly GCF_002209535.1. Lineage (GTDB taxonomy): Bacteria > Pseudomonadota > Gammaproteobacteria > Burkholderiales > Burkholderiaceae_B > Achromobacter > Achromobacter marplatensis. Next base: position 37,557 of record NZ_NJIG01000018.1, read on the forward strand.
CCGTTTCATGCATGTGAACTCCCGCACGGCGCGGCTGCTGGAGTTGCTGTCGCTCCAATCGCTGCAGCGGCTGGCCCGGCTGGACGTGAACCCGACCAACCTGCTGCGCGACGGCTTTCCGTTCGACACCATCAGGGGGCGCGTGAAGATGGCGGACGGGCAAATGTCCACCGAAGGCTACAAGATCACCGGCCCCGTGGCCACGATCGTCCTGGCGGGCGGGGTCAATATCATCCGCGAGCGCTGGGACCTGAAGGCAGTGGTGATTCCGAACCTGGACGCCAGCGGCGCGGCCATGGTGACGGCGCTGGCCGTGAACCCGTTGATCGGCCTGGGCGCGTTCGTCACGCAATGGCTGCTCAAGCAACCGTTGGCGCGGGCGATGACCATGGAATATTCGGTGACGGGTAATTGGGACGATCCCCGGATCGAACCGATCGACGGGTCGGGCTAGGAGCCCGACAAGCAGACGCCGCGGCCGGCCGACGCGGCGCCCCGCGGCCGCATGCCCCAATACATCGAGCACTGAGCCAGCCATTGGCCAATAAAAAAACCGCCGGATGGCGGTTTTTTCATGGCGGGCAAGACCTGTCTTACTTCTTCTTCATCATGTCGAAGAATTCGGCGTTGGTCTTGGTGGCGCGCATCTTGTCCAGGATGAATTCCATGGATTGCACTTCGTCCATGTCGTGGATGAACTTGCGCAGCACCCAGACCTTTTGCAGCAGGTCCGGGGCGATCAGCAGTTCTTCGCGGCGGGTGCCCGACTTGTTCAGGTTGATCGACGGGTAGACGCGCTTTTCAGCCAGACGACGCTCAAGGTGGACTTCGGAGTTGCCCGTACCCTTGAATTCTTCGTAGATGACTTCGTCCATGCGGCTGCCGGTTTCGATCAGCGCGGTACCCAGGATGGTCAGCGAACCGCCTTCTTCCAGGTTACGGGCTGCGCCGAAGAAGCGCTTGGGGCGTTGCAGGGCGTTGGCGTCCACACCGCCGGTCAGCACCTTGCCGGAGGCCGGCACCACGGTGTTGTAGGCGCGGGCCAGACGGGTGATCGAGTCCAGCAGGATCACGACGTCCTTCTTCATTTCGACCAGGCGCTTGGCCTTTTCGATGACCATTTCGGCCACTTGCACGTGACGGGTAGCGGGTTCGTCGAACGTCGACGCCACCACTTCGCCGCGCACCGTGCGTTGCATTTCCGTCACTTCTTCCGGGCGCTCGTCGACCAGCAGGACGATCATGACCGCGTCGGGATAGTTGGTGGTGATGGCATGCGCAATGTGCTGCATCATCACCGTCTTGCCCGACTTGGGGCTGGCGACGATCAGGCCGCGCTGGCCCATGCCGATCGGGGCGAAGACGTCGAGGATACGGCCCGTCAGGTTCTCTTCGCTCTTGATGTCGCGTTCCAGGCGCATCGTCCGGTTCGGATGCAGCGGCGTCAGGTTTTCGAACATGATGCGATGCTTGATCGCTTCGGGCGCCACGCCGTTGACCTTGTCCACCTTGACCAGCGCGAAGTAGCGCTCGCCGTCTTTTGGCGTGCGGACTTCACCTTCGATCGAGTCGCCGGTGTGCAGGTTGAAACGGCGGATCTGCGACGGCGAAATGTAGATGTCGTCCGTGCTGGCCAGATACGAGGTCTCGGGCGAGCGCAGGAAACCGAAGCCGTCGGGCAGGACTTCAAGGACGCCGTCGCCAAAGATCTGCTCGCCTTGCTTGGCGCGCCGTTTCATGATGGCGAACATCAATTCCTGCTTGCGCAGGCGGTTGGCGTTCTCGATTTCCAGGCCAGCGGCCATTTCCAGCAGCTGCGAGACATGCAGCGCCTTCAGTTCGTTGAGGTGCATCGCGGTGATTGGTGGGGGAAAAGTAAAGGAGGGCTCTGGCGGCGCGCCACGGACGGGCTCGCGCGGTATTGAATGAGCGCCGCCTCCAGGGCGGCGCCTTCGTTCACAGCACGCAGTTTACAACGCGCCGTCCAGGAATGCGGTGAGTTGCGACTTCGACAGCGCGCCAACTTTGGTGGCGGCGGCTTGGCCGTCTTTAAAGAGCATAAGGGTCGGAATGCCGCGGATGCCGTATTTGGTGGCGGTACCCTGGTTTTCGTCCACGTTCAGCTTCGCGATCGTCAGGCGACCTGCGTACTCGGTGGCGACTTCTTCCAGGATCGGGGCAATCATCTTGCAGGGGCCACACCAGGCAGCCCAGTAGTCCACCAGCACCGGCTGGCCGGATTTCAACACATCGGCATCGAAGCTTGCGTCACTGACGTTCTTGATTTGGTCGCTCATGATGGTGATTCTCGGTTCGGCAGCAAAAGGCGCGAAAAAAGGGACGCGCCTTGCCGTTGTTCTTGTATGTGGAATGGATTAAAGCATACCACTGTCAATAACAACAGGCATACCACTGTTAATAACAACAGGGTTTGCTGGTTTTGTGTAGGATGTTGCGGCGCAGTCGTCGTGATCCGGGTGATTGAACCCTGACGCGCGGGCTGTGACTGTCATCATCCTACCGAATTCGAGGCTGGTCAGGTCGTGCGCATCCTACTGGGAGCCGCGCAGAATCTAGGCTTATCCGTAAAATGTCGGTTTTTTTCCACAGATGTTGGGGATAACTTGGCCACTCCACGTTACACCGAGGCGTCCATTCGCGTCCTGAAGGGGCTGGAGCCCGTGCGCCAGCGCCCGGGCATGTACACCCGCACCGAAAACCCGCTGCACGTTGTGCAAGAGGTCATTGATAACGCCGCAGACGAGGCCTTGGCCGGCTACGGCAAACAGATCCAGGTCACGCTGCACATTGATGGCAGCGTGTCCGTCGAGGACGACGGGCGGGGCATCCCCGTCGGTCTGCATCCCGAAGAAGGCGCTCCCGTTGTAGAGCTGGTCTTCACCCGCCTGCATGCGGGCGGCAAGTTCGACAAGGCAGGCGGCGGCGCCTACGCCTTTTCCGGCGGCCTGCACGGCGTGGGCGTGTCCGTCACCAACGCGCTGGCCACCCGGCTGGAAGTGGTGGTGTGGCGCGACGGCGCGGTCAACCGGCTGGTGTTCAAGGGCGGCGATGTCGCCGAACCCCTGGCGCCGTACGCCGAGGGCGGCCGCAAGAAGTCCGGCACCCGCGTGCGCGTCTGGCCGGATGCGAAATACTTCGACAGTCCCAACATCCCGTTGGGTGAACTGACGCACCTTTTGCGCAGCAAGGCCGTGCTGTTGCCGGGCGTTAAGGTCACGCTGATCAACGAGAAATCCGGCGACACCAAGACCTGGCAATACCAGGACGGCCTGCGCGGCTACCTGGCTGAAGCGCTGACCGGCGCCGAGCTGATGGTGCCGTTCTTCGAAGGCCAGCAGTATGCCGGCGCCGACCACGAGAACTTCGCCGAAGGCGAGGGCGCGCAGTGGGTGGTGGCCTGGACCGAAGACAGCAACGCCGTGCGCGAGTCCTACGTCAACCTGATTCCGACGCCTGCCGGCGGCACCCACGAATCCGGCTTGCGCGAAGGCCTGTTCGGCGCGGTCAAAGGCTTCGCCGAATTGCACAGCCTGCTGCCCAAGGGCGTGAAGCTGCTGCCTGAAGACGTGTTCGCGCGCGCCAGCTTTGTGCTGTCGGCCAAGGTGCTGGATCCGCAATTCCAGGGCCAGATCAAGGAACGCCTGAACAGCCGCGACGCGGTGCGCCTGGTGGGCGGCTTCTCCAAGAGCGCGCTGGACCTGTGGCTGCACAGCAATGTGGAATACGGCAAGAAGCTGGCCGAATTGGCGATCCGCCAGGCGCAGGCGCGCCAGCGTTCCGCCCAGAAGGTCGAAAAGCGCAAGAGTTCGGGCGTGGCGGTGCTGCCCGGCAAGCTGACCGACTGTGAATCCAGCGACGCGACCCGTACCGAAGTCTTCCTGGTCGAGGGCGACTCCGCAGGCGGTTCCGCCAAGATGGGCCGCGACAAGGAATTCCAGGCCATCCTGCCGCTGCGCGGCAAGGTGCTCAATTCCTGGGAAGTGGATCGCGACCGGCTGTTCGCCAACAATGAAATCCATGACATCTCCGTTGCGATCGGCGTGGATCCGCACGGCCCCGGCGATACGCCGGACCTGTCGGGCCTGCGCTACGGCCGCATCTGCATCCTGTCGGACGCTGACGTCGACGGCTCGCACATCCAGGTGCTGCTGCTGACCCTGTTCTACAAGCACTTTCCCAAGCTGGTCGAAGCCGGGAACGTCTATGTGGCCAAGCCGCCGCTGTTCCGCCTGGACGTGCCGGCGCAGGGCAAGCGCCCGGCCCGCAAGATCTATTGCCTGGACGAAGGCGAGCTTGAGGCCGCGCAGGACAAGCTGCGCAAGGAAGGCGTGCGCGAAGGCGCCTGGGCGGTCAGCCGCTTCAAGGGCCTGGGTGAAATGAACCCGGAACAGTTGTGGGAAACCACGATGAATCCGGACACGCGCCGCTTGCTGCCCGTGGGCTACGGCGATCAGACGCCGGAAGACACCACCCGCATGTTCGACATGCTGATGGGCAAGGGCGAGTCCTCGCAACGCCGCGCCTGGATCGAAGAAAAGGGCAACCTGGCGGAGCTGGATATCTGATGACGTCCGCCACGCCCGGCCAAGCCCGGATGACCGTCGACATGACGGCCGACGACTACGCGGAGTTCGCGGCGTACGTATACAAGCGCCCTGAACTGCGCCGCCGCCGCTACCGTTCCCACCTGCGCTTCGCCGTCCTGATGATCGTGGCCTTGCTGGCCTATCTGATGTGGCAGACCTGGGACGGCAAGGGGCCGGACTGGGGACGGATACTGCCCGTGTATTTCCAGGGCCTGGCCGTGGGACTGGGCATCCTGGCGCTGCTGGCGCTGGCCTACGAGTTCGCCTTGCCGCCGCTGGTCAGGATGAACACGCGGCGCATGCTGAAAAAGCAGCCTGACGACCTGTTCCTGGGCCGGCATCAGCTGGACTTCGGGCCCGAGGGCATCTCGGACACGACCGCAACCGCCTCGGGGCGCATGGAGTGGTCCGACATCCGCCGGGTGGAAGAGACCCCGCAGCACCTGTACGTCATCCTGGGCACCTTGCAAGGCGTGATCATTCCCAAGCGCGGCCAGGACGCCGCTACGTTGGAGGCGGTGCGCGCCCAATTGCGCGCGCACGTCGACGATACGCAGCTGGCGCCGTCCGCTTGAGGCGCATTGACGCCGTTTCGATGAATTTGTCTACCTGAAACCATCATGACCGACAGCAATCAACCCGGCTTGTTCGACCCCACTCCGCCTGACGGCGATGGCGACGCCAACGCGGCCATCACGCTGGCGCGCTATGCCGAACAGGCCTATCTGGACTACGCGGTTTCCGTCGTGCGGGGCCGCGCCTTGCCCGACGTCGGCGACGGGCAGAAACCCGTGCAACGCCGCATCTTGTTCGCCATGCAGGCGATGGGGCTGGCCGCAGGCGCCAAGCCCGTGAAGTCCGCGCGCGTCGTGGGCGACGTGCTGGGTAAATACCACCCGCACGGCGACCAGGCCGCCTACGACGCCATGGTGCGCATGGCGCAGGATTTTTCGCTGCGCTATCCGCTGATCGACGGCCAGGGCAACTTCGGTTCGCGCGACGGCGACAACGCCGCGGCGATGCGATACACCGAAGCGCGCCTGACGCCCATCGCCAAGCTGCTGCTGGACGAGCTGGACGAGGGCACGGTGGACTTCGTGCCCAACTACGACGGCAGCCAGCAAGAGCCGCAGATGCTGCCGGCGCGCTTGCCCGTGATGCTGCTGAATGGCGCCTCGGGCATCGCGGTCGGCATGGCCACTGAAATCCCGTCGCACAACCTGCGTGAAGTGGCCCAGGCCTGCGTGGCGCTGATCAAGCATCCGCAATTGCCGGACGAAGAACTGCACGCCATGATCCCCGGCCCGGACTTCGCCGGCGGTGGCCAGATCATCACGCCCGCCGCCGATATCGCGCAGATCTACCGCGCCGGCCGCGGTTCGCTGAAGGTACGGGCCCGCTGGCAGTTCGAGGAAATGGCGCGCGGCCAGTGGCAACTGGTGATCACCGAGCTGCCCCCGGGCACGTCGGGCCAGAAGGTCCTGGAAGAGATCGAGGAAATCACCAACCCGAAGGTCAAGTCCGGCAAGAAGAGCCTGACGCCCGAGCAGACGCAGGCCAAGGCGGTCATGCTGAACCTGCTGGACGCCGTGCGCGACGAATCCGGCAAGGACGCCGCGGTGCGCCTCGTCTTCGAACCGAAGACCTCGCGCGTGGACCGCGACGAATTCGTCAATACACTGCTGGCGCAGACCAGCATGGAAAGCAGCTCGTCGATCAACCTGGTGTGCATCGGCACCGACGGCCGGCCGCGCCAGAAGGGCCTGCGCGACATCCTGGTCGAGTGGGTGGCGTTCCGCACCAACACCGTGGTGCGCCGCACGCGCTTCCGCCTGGACAAGGTCACCGACCGCATCCACGTGCTGGAAGGCCGCATGCTGGTCTACCTGAACGTGGACGAAGTCATCCAGACCATCCGCGAATCGGACGAGCCGCGCGCCGCGCTGATGGAACGCTTCAAGCTGTCCGAACGCCAGGCCGAAGACATTCTGGAAATGCGCTTGCGCCAATTGGCCCGTCTGGAAGGCTTCAAGATCGAGCAGGAACTGGCTGACAAGCGTAAGGATCAGATCTCGTTGCAAGAGCTGCTGGACAACCCGAACACGCTCAAGCGCCTTTTGATCAAGGAAATCGAGGCTGACTCCAAGCAGTATGGCGACGACCGCCGCACCCTGATCGAGACGGCCGAACGCGCTGTGCTGGAAACCAAGGTGCTGGACGAGCCGGTCACGGTCATCGTGTCGCAAAAGGGCTGGCTGCGCGCCCGTCAGGGCCATGGCCACGACGCCTCGCAATTCGGCTTCAAGCAGGGCGACGACCTCTACGGCGCCTTTGAGTGCCGCACCACCGACACGCTGATTGCAATGGGCGACAACGGCCGGGTGTATTCCGTGCCGGTCGGGGGGCTGCCTTCGGCGCGTGGCGACGGCCAGCCGGTCACCACCATGATCGACCTGGAGTCCGGCACGCGCATCGTGCATACCATTGCCGCGGCGCCGGACACGCGTTGGCTGTTGGCCACCCGCGGCGGCTACGGCTTTGCCGCCAAGTTGTCCGACATGGTCAGCCGCCAGCGCGCCGGCAAGCAGTTCATCACCCTGGAAGAGGGCGACGAGATGCTGCGCCCGGTGCCGTTGTTCGACGGCGCCACGCAATTGGCCCTGCTGTCTGCCAAGGGCAAGTTCCTGGTCTTCGGTCTGGACGAGTGCAAGTCCCTGTCCGGCGGCGGCCGCGGCACCATCCTGATGGGCCTGGACGCCTCAGACAAGCTGGACCAGACGGTGCCGATCGGCGCCCGCGGCCTGCGCGCCACGGGCATCTACCGCAATAAGCTGACCGAAGACATCCTGGTCGGCGACGCGCTGGCGCCCTATGTGGGCAAGCGTGCGCGCAAGGGCCGACAGCTGGACGTGCGTCCCAAGCAGCCGGTGCTGTCGCCCGTTCTGGGGTGATGGCGGGCCGGCAGGGAGCGAATCCGCTCCCTGCCTGGCGACAAGGAAGGGCGGGCCGCAGGGCTCGCCTTTTTTTCTTGACCGGATCCAGGGTGCCGCTATTTAATAGATAGATCAGTCAGTCTATTAATTATTCATGCGCAAAACAGATCCCATCAAGCAGCAGGAACGCCGCCGCCATATCCTTGACGCCGCGGCGCATTGTTTTGCGGAGCACGGTTTCCACGCGACCTCCACTGCGCAGATCTGCGAGCGGGCGGCGATGAGCCCCGGCAATCTGTTCCATTACTACGCCAGCAAGGCCGACATCATCGAGGCGCTCGTCGCCTCCGACACCGACGACATCCGGTCCCGCATGCAGGCGGCCAGCGCGGCGCCCGATGCGCGCCAAGCGCTGCGTGAATGGGTCGACGGTCAACTGGCGCTGTATCAGGATCCGGTGTTTGTGCGCCTGGGCATGGAGGTGCTGGCCGAGGCAGTGCGCAATCCGCGCGTGCACGCATTGGTGATGGCAAACGAGGCCGAGCGCAAGACAGGCCTGCTGACCCTGCTGGAGGCGGTCTGGATGGGGCAGGCTGCCCCGCAGCCGCTGGCGGCCATGGCAGACGTGTTGTTGCTGCTGTTGGACGGCGTCTTCAGTCGGTCGGTGGTGGATCCCGCCTTCGGCGCCCGCGCCGCGGCCGACCTGTTGGGCGAGGCCGTGGAACGCAGCCTGCCGCCAGCCGCCTTGGCGGGCAACCGCGCCCCGCGCCGCCCGCAAGCGGGAAGGGGCCGAGCATGAGCGACGCCCGTCAGGACCCCGGCCGCCTGGCCCACGTGGACGCACTGCGCGGCTTTGCGCTCTTTGGCATTTTGATCGTGAACATCGGCGTTTTCTCGTCGCCGTTCTACGGCGCAGGAATGGCCGATCCGGCCTATTCCCGCCCGGTGGATCTGGCGGTGCGCTGGCTGATCGCGTGGCTGTTCGAAACCAAGTTCTATCTGCTGTTCTCGTTCCTGTTCGGCTATAGCTTCACCTTGCAGATGTCGGCGGCCGAACGCAGCCAGGCGGCGTTCGCGCCGCGCTTCCTGCGGCGGCTGGCGGGGCTGGCGCTGCTGGGCCTGGCGCATGCCGTGCTCTTCTATCAGGGCGACATCCTGCTGACCTACGCGCTGTTGGGCCTGGGGCTGCTGCTGTGCGGCAGGATGGACCCAAAACGCGCGTTGCGCGCCGCATTGTGGTTGATCGTACTGGCCGCGTCGGTCTGGGCGATTCTGGGCTTCTTGAGTTTCCTGGACCCGGTGCCCGCCGGCTACCAGGCGCTGTACAAGGCCGAGGCGCTGGCCTCCATCGAAGCCTACCGCGGCACCATCAGCACGACCATCGCGCAGCACATCAAGGAACTGACCGAGAGCGTCTGGTTCATGGTGCTGTTCGTGCAGGGGCCGTTCGCTTTTGCGATGTTCCTGGTCGGCTATGCGTTGGGGCGTCGCAATGCGCTTGCGGATCCCTGGCAGCAGCCGCGCGCGCTGGGGCTGTTGTGCGCATTGGGGGTGTTGCCGGGTCTGGCCGGGTCAGCGCTGTATGCGACGTCGTCGCTGCCGTTCGCTGGCGCAGCCTGGGAGCTTCCAGGACTGGCGGCGGACCTGCTGACCGCACCGTTGCTAAGCATGTCCTACGCCGCCGCCTTCTTGCTGGCCCTGCGGACAAGGGTTTTCGGGGCCGTGGGCGCATGGCTGGCGCCTGCCGGCCGGATGGCGCTGACGAACTATCTGATGCAGTCCGTCGTTTGCGCCTTCCTGTTCACGGGCTGGGGCCTGCGCCTGTTCGCGTCGGTGTCGCCCTTGGCGGCAACCGGCATCGCCGTAGCCATCTTCGCCGCGCAATTGCCCTTGTCCGCGTGGTGGATGCGCCACCACGCCTATGGCCCGGTGGAGTGGTTCCTGCGCGCGCTCACCATCGGGGCCGTGCCGCCCTGGCGGCGCGCGCGTGCAGGCTGATCAGGCCGTTCCCGGCCGCAACCGGCCAACCGGGGAGCCGCCGTCCCGGCGCCCCTGCCGCATCCACATGCCTGCCAGCAACAGCAGGGCGGGCAGGTAGACCCAGTGGTCTGACCAGCGCTGCGGGTTGGGCGCTTTGACTTCCAGCACGTCCCAGCCTTGCTCCCAGCCCGAGCGTTGGGCGCGGCTGCCGAAACGCACGCCGCCGATCTGGGTCTGGTCGCCCAGGCTCATCAGCGTCAGCCCGGCATCGGCCAGGCGCTGGCGTCCAACGGCAGGCGATGCGACATCAGGTGCGTCGACGCTCGACGCAGCGGCGCCCGACGCATCGGCGCCTGGCTCCAGCGCGGGCAGCGCCACGGCGACGGTCTTGGTCAGCTCGTCGCCTTCCAGGTTGATCCCCCGCAGCACCACGGTCAGCCGGCCGTTGTCCGGCATGGCGGCGGCGATCGTCAGCATGTCGGAGGCGGGACGGCTTTCGTATTGCGGAGCAAAATGGTCCATGAACCAGTCCGGGCGGAACAGCATGAACGTCGCCAGCAGCAGCACGCCGACTTCAGCCCACGTGCAGCGCGTGCGGAACCAGCGCATGGTGGCCGCGGCAAACGTCAACGACGCCAGGGTGGCGCCGGCCACGACCAGCGCCAGCTCCCATCCGTAATTGACGTCGATCAGCAGCAGCGCCGGATTGAACACGAACATAAACGGCAGGATGGCCGTGCGCGCCGCGTAGGTGACGCCCTGGATGCCGGTCTTGATCGGGTCTTCGCCCGATATCGCCGCCGCGGCGAACGTGGCCAACCCGACCGGCGGCGTGATGTCGGCCATGATGCCGTAATAGAACACGAACATGTGCACGGCGATCAGGGGGATGACCAGGCCGTTCTGCGCCCCCAGCTCCACCACGACCGGCGCCATCAGCGTCGCCATCAGGATGTAGTTCGCGGTCGTCGGCATGCCCAGTCCCAGGATCAGGCACACGAGCGCGGTGAAGATCAGCATCAGCAGCACGTTGCCCATCGACACCAGTTCGACGAATGCGGTCATGCGCAGGCCCAGCCCGGTCAGCGTGATGGCGCCGACGATCAGGCCGGCGGTGCCGCAGGCGATCGCGATACCAATCATGTTGCGCGCGCCTTCCTGCAGGCCGCCGATGGCGTCGCGCCAGCCCTGGCGCCAGGCCGGCGCCGCGTCCTGCTTGCGGAACCAGGCCATCAGCGGGCGCTGCGTCACCATCTGGAACAGCATGGCCATCGCCGCCCAGAACGCCGACAGGCCTGCGGACAGTTCCTCCACGCTCAGGCACCACACCAGGATGCCGATGGGGATCAGGAAATACAGTCCGGCGCGCACCGTGGGCCAGGGTTGCGGGCGCACGGGATGATTGATGTCGATGTCCTGCGGCAGGTCGGGATGCGCGGCGGCAACGCGCAATAGCCACAGGTAGAGCGCCGCCAGGATTGCCAGCAGCACCCAGATGGCCGCGGCGCCCGCCACGGCCTGCACGCCGGTGCCGATCCAATAGGCCGCGCCCATCACCAGCAGCGTGCCGCTGATCCCCATGCCCCAGCCCGCCAGTTTCTGCAGCGGCGTGCGTACGGGGCCCGTGGCCATCATCGGCTGGATGCCCAGCTTCAGGGCTTCAAGGTGGACGATATAGAACAGCGCGATGTAGGAGATCGCCGCCGGGAGGATCGCGTGGCGGATGATGTCGGTGTAGGGGATGCCGACGTACTCGATCATCAGGAAGGCTGCGGCCCCCATGACCGGGGGCATGATCTGCCCGTTGACCGAGGATGCGGTCTCGATCGCGCCGGCCCGCACACCGCCATAGCCGGCCTTCTTCATGAGGGGGATCGTGAAGATCCCGCCGGTGACCACGTTGGCCACCGAGGAGGCGGACACCAGCCCGTTGACTGCCGAGGACACCACGGCCACCTTGGCCGGCCCGCCGCGCAGATGGCCCAGCAGCGCGAACGAGACCTGCATCATGTAGTTGCCCGCACCGCACTTGTCCTAGCATCGAGCCCAGCAGCACGAAGATGAAGATGTAGGACACCGAGACGCCCAACGCCACGCCATACACGCCTTCAGTCGTCAGCCACATGTGCGACATCAGGCGCTCAAGCGACGCACCGCGGTGGGCCAGCACGTCAGGCAGCCACGGGCCCGCCAGCGCATAGGCCACGAACACCAGGCCGAGCACGGTCATGGGCAGGCCGAGCGCGCGGCGCGTGACTTCCAGCAGCAGCGCCAGGCCAATGACGGCCGTTGCCACATCCATCGGCGTGGGCTGTCCGGGGCGGCCGGCCAATTCGTTATAGAAGACGTACAGGTAGCTGCCGCAAAACCCGGCGGCCAACGCCAGGATCCAGTCGTACCAGGGCATGCGGTCGCGCGCGGCGCGTTTGCTGGCCGGATACGCCAGATACCCCAGGAACATCGCGATGCCCAGATGCAGCGCGCGCGCTTCCGTGTCGTTGAAGATGCCCCAGTTGAACGAGAACGGCAGCGGCGACGCATACCAGAGTTGGAAGACGGACCAGATCAGCGCGCCGGCCGCCAGCGTGGCGCCGGCAACGCCGCCCACGTTGCGGCCGCCGCGGTCGGCGTCGGCGACAAGCTGTTCCAGGTCCGGGGCCGGCGTGTGCGGCGCTTTAGTCATGAAATTCCCCTACGAGTCATGGCGCGCGCCGGCTAAGCGGCGCGCGTTGAATGCTGGCGCGCGGCGAGCGCGCGCTGGCCAGACCTTAGAGCAGGCCCTTTTCCTTGAAGTACTTCTCAGCGCCCGGATGCAGCGGCGCCGATAAGCCGTTCTTCACCATGTCCGCCGGCTTCAGATTCGCAAACGCAGGGTGGAGCTTTTTGAAGTCGTCGAAATTGTCGAACACCGCCTTGACCACGGTGTAGACCGTGGCGTCGGGCACATCGGCCGACGTGACGAAAGTGGCGGTGACCCCGTACGTCTTGGTTTCACCGGGGTTGTTCGGATACAGCCCGGCGGGAATCGTGGCGTGGGCGTAGTAGGGGTACTTTTCCACCAGCTTGTCCACCGCGGGCCCGGTCAGCGAAACGAGCTTGGCGCCGCAGCTCGTGGTGGGGTCCTGGATGTTGGCCGAAGGATGGCCGACGCCGTAGAAAAAGCCATCGATCTTGCCGTCGCACACGGCGGAACCGTGTTCGTCGGGGCGCAGTTCCGATGCCAGCGAAAAGTCCTTCAGCGTCCAGCCCATTGTTGCCAGCAGTTCCTCCATCGACGAGCGCGTGCCCGAGCCCGGATTGCCGACGTTGAAGCGCTTGCCCTTCAGGTCCTCGAAGCTCTTGATGTTCGCGTCTTTGCGCGCAACGACGGTGAAGGGCTCGGGGTGGATCGAAAACACCGACCGCAATTTCGGATAGGGTCCGGCCTGCTTGAACTGGCCCTCGCCGTTGTAGGCGTTGAAGCCGACGTCGGACTGCACCACGCCCAGGTCAAGTTCGCCGGCCTTGATGGTGTTGGCGTTGAATACCGAGCCGCCGGTGGATTCGACCGAGCAGCGGATGCCGTGCGTGGCTCGGTCTTTATTGACCAGGCGGCAGATGGCGCCGCCGGCGGCATAGTAGACGCCGGTGACGCCGCCCGTGCCGATGCTGACGAACTTCTGTTGGGCGGCGGCGGGTGCCGGCGCCATGGACAGCAATGCCGTGGCCACGCCGGCCGCGGCGAGCGTCCAGGCGTTGCGATGGCCCAAGGGATGTTTGACGGACGTGGTCATGCAAACTCCTTATGGGGTTTTTCCCCGTGATTTGCCGGTCTTTGCCGGCGGTTGGTCCACCCCGCGAGCCTGCGAGGCGTCCTGTACGAATCATCACGTGCCCGTGGGTGGCGGGCGGCGCGCGGCGGATCCCCTCGCTGCGCGCATGCAGGCCGGCGCTAGGCGCGGGCCTGTGCAATGGCGGCGTCGATGGCGCCAGCCAGGCGTTCGGTCAATTGGTCCAGTTCGTCGTTGGAAATGATGAAGGGCGGAGCAAGCAGCACGTGGTCGCCCTGGCGGCCGTCGATCGTGCCGCCCATCGGGTAGACCATCAGGCCGCGGGCCATGGCTTCGCGTTTGATCCGCGCATGCAGCGTCAACGCAGGGTCGAAGGTCTGCTTGGTCTCGCGGTCTTGCACCAGTTCGATGCCCATGAAGAGGCCCCGGCCGCGGATGTCGCCCACGTGCGGATGCGCGCCCAGCGCCTGTTCCAGCCGCTGTCGCAAGCCTGCGCCCTGTTCGCGCACCCGCGCCAGCAGGTTGTCGCGGCGGATCACGTCCTGCACGGCAAGCGAGGCGGCGCAGGCGATGGCGTGGCCCAGGTAGGTGTGGCCGTGCTGGAAAAAGCCGCTGCCTTGCTGCATGGAGTCCACGATGCGCTGTTGCGCCATCACCGCGCCGATGGGCTGATAGCCGCCGCCCAAGCCCTTGGCGATGGTGATCAGGTCCGGCACGATGCCTTCCTGCTCCACCGCGTAGAGCGTGCCGGTGCGGCCCATGCCGCACATCACTTCGTCGGCGATCAGCAGTACGCCATGGCGGTCGCAGACTTCACGGATCCGGCGGAAATAGCCGGGCACGGCCGTCACGGCGCCGGAGGTGGCGCCCACCACCGGCTCGGCCACGAAAGCCATCACGGTGCCGGCACCCAGCTTTTCAAAGGTCTGATCCAGTTCCAGGGCCAGCCGCTCGCCGTACTGTTCGCCGCTTTCGTCCGGGCGCTGGTCGCGATAGGCGTAGCAAGGCGAGACGTGTTCGACCTCGATCAGCAGTGGCGCGAATTGGGCGCGGCGCCAGGCGTTGCCGCCCACGGCCAACGCGCCCAGCGTATTGCCGTGATAGCTCTGGCGGCGCGCCACGATGTGGCGGCGTTCGGGCTGGCCGGTTTCCACGAAATATTGGCGCGCCATTTTTAACGCGGCCTCGACGGCTTCGGAGCCGCCCGAGACGAAGTAGGCATGCGAGATGCCGGCGGGCGCGTCGGCGACCAGGCGGTCGGCCAATTGCTCGGCCACTTCGGTCGTGAAGAAGCTGGTGTGGGCGTAAGCCAGCGCGTCGATCTGGGCGTGCATGGCGGCCTGGATGTCGGGGTGGTTGTGCCCCAGGCACGACACGGCCGCGCCGCCCGACCCGTCGAGATAGGCGCGGCCCGCGCTGTCGTGGATCCACACGCCCTGGCCGCGTACGGCGACAGGCGGCGTCTGGCGTAGGGAACGATGCAGGACGTGGGTTTGGCTCATGGGGATTCCGGGATGCGTGAGTGGGCGGTGGGAAATGGCGATGGTTGGACGGGAGCGCTCAGCCGGGCCGCCGCGCTGTAGGGGCGGTCCAGTAGACGTTGTCGGTGCGCAGGCGCGCTTCGACTTCCGTCAGGCGGTTCAGCACGTCGGCGCCGCCGCGGGCGGTCAGGCGCGCGATCAGGTGCTCGGCCAGGCCCAGCAGGCCTGCAGTGGTATGGAAGAACGAGCCGGGCCCTTGGCGCGCCGGGCGCGCCTGGACGCCATCGCGATCGGGCGGCGCGAAACGCAGCGTATGGCGGGCTTCCACGGCTAGCGGCGACAGTGGGTCGTCGGTCAAGGCGATCAGTGCGACGCCGCGCTGTGCGGCTTGGCGGGCCAGTTGCACGGTGGCCGTGGGGTAGGGCGCCTGAGAAATCACGATCAGCGCGTCGCCGGCGTCCAGGTTGTCGGCCTGTTCGGCGGGGGCGCCGCCCAGGCCGTCGATCAGCACGCTGTTGCGGCGCACCAGCTGATACGCATAGCGCATCTGGAACGCGATGCCGAACGCCGAACGGGTGCCCAGGAATCCGACCTGGCGGGCGTTCAGCAAGGTCTGCACCGCGGCATCGAATGCGCTCGACGGGTTCAAGGCGCATACCGAGCTCATCGCCTGGATCTGGTATTGCGTCAGCACGTCGTGGCCGGGCGCCCCGGCGGTGCCCGCGGCAGCCTGCAAGGCGGCTGCACGCTCACGCAGTCCGGGGTTGTGCGGCCCCGCAAGGGCCTGTTGGAACGGCTGACGGAAATCCTCGTAACTGGAATATCCGATTGCACGCGCCAGCCGCAGCATGGTGGCGGGCGCCACGCCAAGCGCCTGGGCTTGCCGGCGCATGGACCACAGGCCGACTTCAGCAGGATGCGCCACCACCCAGTGCGCTGCGCGTTGCAGCTCGGGCGGCAGGGATTCCAGCTTTTCCTGCAGGTTCAGGATGACTTCGGTGGGCAGGGGCATCGTGGGCATCGGCAAAAAAACAAATGATAAATCCTGATCCAAAGAAAAAACATATGTTTTATATAAGGATTTCCACTAGTCCATCCGGTGCGCGCCCCCCCCCCTTGCGGGGCCGCCGCCAAGTCCAGCAATCCTGCGGTCATCTTCTGCAATTCCGTGTTTATTTATTTACATCATGCAGGGGGTTTTTGTTTGACTCGAATAAATCGTGCGCATATCATTTGTGTAGAAATCAATTTTGATCGAACCTTTTAATTTCCATGAACAACGCCGCGCAATCCGATCCGACACAGCAGTACGACCTGCGCATTTTGCGTGCCCTGCGCCGCATCACGCGCTCGATCGCATTGCATTCGCGCCAGTTGTCCGCGGTCAGCCACATCACCGCGCCCCAACTGATGTGCTTGCGCACGGTGATGGCCAACGGTCCCATGACGGCCACCGCCATCAGCCGCGAGATGCACGTCAGCCCCAGCACGGTGGTCGGCATCCTGGACCGCCTGGAAGACAAAGGGTTCATCCGCCGCGAGCGCGGCCGTGAAGACCGCCGCATCGTCTTTGTCACGGCCACCGACACCGGCCGTGAACTGGCGCAAGGCGCGCCGTCGCCGTTGCAGAAGCACCTGGCCGACGCGCTGAACGCCTTGCCTGAACTTGAGCAAGCCACGATCACACTGTCGCTGGAACGCATCGTGGCGCTGATGGAGCAAGAAGGCCAGGCAGTCGCCGCGGAAGCGCACGGTGACGTGTCGTCGCCCATCCTTGAAGTGCCCACGGGCGGGGCACCCCCAGAATCGGGAATCGTTGCATGAAGACAATCGAACTGGATACAACAACTCTCTCAAGTGCCGTGGCGCCGGCGGTTCGCGCGCAGACCCATACGATGCGTCTGCCCGACCGCAAAGACGGCGCCGCCATTCACCGCCTCATTTCCGAGTGCCCGCCGCTCGACCTGAATTCCCTCTACGCCTACTTGCTCCTGTGTGAGCATTTCAGCGACACCTGCGTCATCGCCGAAAGTGCCGGCGGACGTATCGACGGTTTTATCTCCGCTTATGTGATCCCGACCCGGCCCGACGTGTTGTTCGTCTGGCAGGTCGCGGTGCACGCCCGCGCACGCGGCCACCGGTTGGCCCGCGCCATGCTTCGCGAACTCTTGCAGCGCAAGGGGCTCGCGCATGTTCGTCATCTTGAAACCACGGTGGGGCCTGACAACCAGGCATCGCGCCGCAGCTTTACCGGCCTGGCCGGCGAGCTGGGCGCCCACGTGTCCGAACAGCCGTTCTTCGACCGGCAATTGTTCGGGGGCGCGGACCATGACGACGAGATGCTGTTGAGGATAGGCCCGTTCGCATTGCCTGCCCCGTAGGGCGGCGCAACCCCAGCGGACTTATCGAAATACCGGGATGGCTTTGCCGATCCGAATGCGACCACGCATCCGGAGGGGAGCTGGCCGTCTGTCAACTTATGAGATGAAAGGGAGGATTAATCATATGGACTTGAAAATCTTTGACCGGATGGAGTCGGAGGTGCGGGGCTACATTCGGTCGTTTCCCGTGATATTCAGCCAGGCCCGAGGCTCGACGCTGATTGATGAGGACGGCACCGAATACATCGATTTCTTCAGCGGCGCAGGCACGCTGAACTACGGCCACAACAATCCTGTTCTCAAGGAAAAGCTGCTGGAATATGTACAGTCGGACGGCGTCGTCCACGGACTGGACATGGCCACCAGCGCGAAGAAGCGTTTCCTGGAGACGGTGGATCGCGTGCTGCTCAAGCCGCGCAACTGGCAATACACGCTGCAGTTCACCGGCCCCACCGGCACCAATGCCGTGGAAGCCGCGCTGAAGATCGCGCGCCAGGTCAAGGGCCGCCCCAATGTGATTTCGTTCACTCATGGTTTCCATGGCGTGAGCGGCGGTTCGCTGGCCGTGACGGCCAACATGAAGTTCCGCGATGCCTCGGGCTACGCGCTGGGCAACACGACATTCATGCCCTATGACGGCTACTTCGGTCCGGACGTGGACACCATGGCGTATCTGGAACGCATGCTGGAAGATCCCAGCAGCGGCATGGACAAGCCCGCCGCCGTCATCGTGGAAACGGTGCAAGGCGAGGGCGGCGTCAACGTGGCGACGCTGCGCTGGCTGAAAGAGCTGGAAAAGCTGTGCAAGCGCCACGACATGCTGCTGATCGTGGACGACATCCAGGTCGGCTGCGGCCGCACCGGTACGTTCTTCAGCTTCGAGGCCGCCGGCATCCGTCCGGACATCATCACGCTGTCGAAGTCGCTGTCCGGTTTCGGGCTGCCGATGTCGCTGGTGCTGATGAAGCCCGAGCTGGACATCTGGAAGCCGGGTGCTCACAGCGGCACGTTCCGCGGCAACAACCTGGCCTTCGTCACGGCGACGCAGGCGCTGGAAACCTATTGGGCCAACACGGCGTTCACCGCCGAGATCCAGCGCAAAGAGCGCCAGGTTCGCGATTGGCTGGAAAACCTCGTCCACAGCTATCCCAATGCCGGCTTGTCGGTGCGCGGCCGCGGCCTGATCCAGGGGCTGGTGTGCAACGCGACGCCCGCCTTGGCCAACCGCATCGCGCAGAACGCTTTCAAGAAGGGCGTCGTCATCGAGACCTCGGGCGCGCACGACGAAGTGCTGAAGCTGCTGCCTGCGTTGACGATCGAGGAAGAGCTGCTCAGCAAGGGCCTGGACGTGATCGAGGCCAGCGTGGCTGAAGCGCTGGCCGAAGAGGGGCAGTCTGCCCGCATTCTGAAATTTGGAGGAAAACGCCAATGATCGTACGCAACGTCAAAGATGTGATCGGCACCGCCGACGAAGTCCGCACCGACACCTGGGTCAGCCGCCGCGTGCTGCTGAAGAAGGACGGAATGGGCTTTTCCTTCCACGAGACCACCATCTTCCCGGGCGGCCGTACGCACATCCACTACAAGAACCATCTTGAAGCGGTGTGGTGCATTGAAGGCGACGGCTCCATCGAGACCATCGCCGACGGCAAGAAGTACGACCTGGGCCCCGGCGTGGTCTACGCCCTGAACGACAACGACGAGCACTGGCTGTGCGGCGGCAAAGAGCCGTTGCGCGTCATCTGCGTCTTCAACCCGCCGCTGACGGGTCAGGAAGTGCATGACAAAGAGGGCGTCTACGCCCTGCCTGAAGCCCAAGCCAAAGCGGCCTGAACAAGACAAGGAGGTTCGCATGATCTCACCTGCACAGGATCCGTACGCCTCCCGTACGGATCGAAGTTCCGCCATCATCGCCCGTCAGGATCCGGTGGTCTATGAAGACGGCCAGTACGCCAACGCCCTGTCCGGCGAGCAAGTCGGCCAGTACGAGCGCGACGGTTTCCTCTTGCTTGAAAACCTGTTCTCGGAAGCCGAGATCCGCGCCTTGTCGTCCGAGGTCGAGCGCATGACGCGCGACCCGTCGATCATCCGGCGCGAAGAGTCCATCACCGAGCCCGGCAGCAATGCCGTGCGTTCCATCTTCATGGTGCATGTGCTGAACCCCGTGCTGTCGCGCCTGGTGCGCGACCCTCGGCTGGTCAATGTGGCGCGCCAGATCCTCGGGTCCGAGGTCTACATCCACCAATCGCGCGCCAACATGAAGCCGGGCTTCAAGGGCAAGGAGTTCTACTGGCACTCCGATTTCGAGACCTGGCACGTCGAAGACGGCATGCCCTCGATGCGCGCGCTCAGCTGCTCGGTGCTGTTGACCGACAACAACGAGTGCAACGGCCCGCTGATGCTGGTGCCCGGTTCGCATCGGCAGTTCATTTCGTGCGTTGGCGAAACCCCGAACGAGCATTACAAGCAATCGCTGAAGAAGCAGGAGTATGGCGTGCCGGACCCGGTCAGCCTGCAATTGCTGGTGGAGCAGGGCGGCATCCGCTCCATGACGGCCAAGGCCGGTTCGGTGGTGTTCTTCGACTGCAACACGATGCACGGCTCGAACAGCAACATCTCGCCGTGGCCGCGCGCCAACGTGTTCATGGTCTACAACAGCATGGAAAACACCTTGAATCCACCCAAGTACGGACTGACGCCGCGTCCTGAACATATCGCGACGCGCAAGGGGTTCAAGGCGGTGACGCCGCTGGATACCTTGAAGCTGGTCGGCGGCTAGGCTGTACAGCCTGCCGGCGCATTCGGAACCCGGGCCTGTGCGCCCGGGTTTTTTCATTGCCGAGCCGCCTCAAGATGAAAACGCCCCCTGGGGCAGCAAGCCGGAGGCGCAGCATGGGGGGCATTTTTCCTGCCCGCGCCTGGGGCAGATCCCAGGGCGAAGAGGGGACGCTCTCTGCTATCCTTTCGCGCATTCTTCGCTGACTTTTCGCCGCCATGTCCGCCCGTATCCTCAGCTTGCATATCTACCCGATCAAATCCTGCGCAGGCATCGACCTGGCGGAATCCCCCATCGACCGGGCCGGCTTGGCCCAAGACCGGCGCTGGATGTTGATCAGCGCCGACGGCCAATTCATGACCCAGCGGCAATGGCCCGCGATGGCGCTGATCCGCACCGCGCTCACGGCCGACGCGTTGCGCCTGTCCGCGCCGGGCATGGCTGACCTGGATGTGCCGTTGGATGGGTCCGGCCTGGAGCCGGGGGCGGAAACCGTGGCGGTCTGGAGCGACACCATTTCCGCCCAGCGCGAAAGCGCGGCAGTCGGGCAGTGGTTTTCCGATTTCCTCAAGACGCCTTGCCGCCTGCTCAAGGTGGACACGGCTGCCCAGCGCAACGCCAAGCCCGACTGGGTGTTCCGCTGGGTCGATGCGCATCCCGATCTGGCGGAGACGTTCGCCGGGGAACACCACTTCGGCTTTGCCGACGGCTTTCCCCTGCTGATCGCCAACCAGGCCTCGCTTGATGATTTGAACGTCCGCTTGCAAGCCAAGGGCGTGGCGCCCGTGCCGATGGACCGTTTCCGGCCCAATATCGTGGTCGAGGGCGAATGGGAACCCTTCGAGGAAGACCATACGGCCATGATCACCGCCGCCGGGGTCAAGATGGCGTTCGTCAAACCCTGCACGCGGTGTTCGATCCCCGATATCGATCAGCGTACAGCGCAGCAGTACGAAGAGCCCGGGCGCACGCTAGCGGGCTACCGGAATCTGGAAATTGGGGTGGTGTTCGGCCAGAACGCCATTCTGGATGCACCGGCCGGCGCGCGTCTGAAGGTCGGCGACGCGGTCGAGATCGAACTGGATTTCTAGGCGCGCGGGCGGGCGCTGTTTCCGCCTATGCTGCGAAGTCGGCCGCCTGCGCGATGGCATGGCGGACGTCCCGGTGCGGCAAAAATTATAGAATACCGGGTTCCAACGGCAATACCGGATGCCGGGCATCACTTAGCAACGCTTCGCGGACCGGGCCGCGAACCAGGATATTTCTATCATGCAACGCATCATGCTGCGGGCAAAGCTACACCGCGTCACGGTCACCGAAGCCGACCTTCATTACGAAGGGTCTTGTGGCATCGACGAAGACCTGCTGGACGCTGCCGGCATGCGCGAGTTCGAACGCATCGAACTCTACAACGTCACCAACGGCGAACGTTTCGACACGTACATCATCAAGGCGGCCCGCGGTAGCGGCGCCATCTCGCTGAACGGCGCAGCGGCCCGTCGGGCCCAGGTCGGCGATCTGCTGATCATCTGCACCTACGGCCCGATGTCCGAAGCCGATTCCGCCACGCATAAGCCGCAAGTGGTGCTGGTAGACGACGCAAACCGCGTCAAGGAAATCCGCAAGTTCCCGGCCTGACGCCGGGCCGGGCGCAGCGCCGCTTCCGGTCAGGCCGGAAGACGCTGCGTCAACTCAGAACCGTTTCATCATGAGCTTCCAGGTCACCATTCAACCCAGCAAGCATCAATTCCCGGTCGAGCCCGGCCAGACCGTGCTCGACGGCGCCTTGGCTGCCGGCATCGTGCTGCCTTACAGCTGTCGCAACGGCGCGTGCTCCACCTGCAAGGGCAAAGTGGTGTCCGGGGAGTTCGACGCCGGGCAATATCCTGCCCAGATCCTGTCGCCCGAGGAACTGGCCGACGGCTATACGCTGTTCTGCCAGGCCCGTCCCGGGTCGGACATGGTGGTCGAATCCACCGAAGTCCGCCTGGCCAGCGACATCCAGATCCGCAAGCTGCCGTCGCGCGTGCAGACGCTTGAGCGCGTGGCGCCCGACGTCACCGTCATCAAGCTGCAGCTGCCGGCCTCGGAACAGTTCCGCTATTACGCGGGGCAGTACATCGAAGTCATCCTGAAGGACGGCCGCCGCCGCAGCTATTCCATGGCCGGCGCCCCGCACACCGGCAGCCCGCTGGAACTGCACATCCGGCACATGCCGGGTGGGCTGTTCACCGACCACGTCTTCGGCGCGGGCGACACGCAGATGAAAGAGCGCGAGATCCTGCGCCTGGAAGGCCCGTTCGGCTCGTTCTTCCTGCGCGAAGACAGCGACAAGCCGATCGTGCTGCTGGCCAGCGGTACGGGGTTCGCCCCGGTGAAGGCCATCGTGGAGCACATGATCCACAAGAACATCAGCCGCCCGGTCACCCTGTACTGGGGCGGCCGCCGTCCGCGCGACCTGTATATGGACGCGCTGGCGCAATCCTGGTCGAGCCTGCTGCCGGGGTTCACCTATGTCCCGGTCGTGTCCAACGCGCTGCAGGAAGACGGTTGGACGGGCCGCACCGGTTTCGTCCACGAGGCCGTGATGCAGGACATCGCCGACATGTCCGGCCACCAGGTCTACGCCTGCGGCACGCCGCTGATGGTTGACGCCGCCCGCCGCGAGTTCAGCGCGCAGAACGGCCTGCCGCCGGAAGAGTTCTACGCGGACGCCTTCACGTCCGAAGCCGACCTGGCGAAAGCCGCGTCGTAACTGGACCAGCACGAAGCAAGGGGGTGGAATTCACAAGCGGAAAAGGCTCGTGACTTCCGCCCCTTTTTTATCCATAGGCGAAGGCAAATCGGCGGGGTAAACTGCCCTGGCAGCGGCTTGCCAAGGGGGCGGACATCGGGTCCGTGAGCCGATTTGGCACGCAAGGAGCAATGCGGGCATGAAAGTAGCGGTATTGGGTAGCGGCATTATCGGAATCTCCAGCGCCTGGTGGCTAAGCCAGGCCGGCCATGACGTCGTGGTCATTGATCGCTGCACCGGTCCCGCGCAGGAAACCAGCCTGGCCAACGGCGCGCAGATCTCGGTCTCGTATGCCGAACCCTGGGCCAATCCGCAGGCTCCGCTCAAGCTGCTCAAATGGATGTTCCAGGACGACGCGCCGTTGCTGTTCCGCCCGCAACTGGATTGGCGGCAATGGATGTGGGGCTTGGCGTTCCTGCGCGAATGCCTGCCCAGCCGCCTGGCGCCGAATATCCGCGCCATGGTCCGCATGGCGGAATACAGCCGCGCCACCCTGCGCGGCATGCGCGCCGAGCTGGGCATCGAATACGACCACCTTGAACGCGGCATCCTGAATTTCTACCGCGACCCGCACGAATTCGAAAATTCCCAGCGCGCCGCCGGGCTGATGCGCGATTTCGGCGTCGAGCGCCGTGTGGTCTCGGCCGACGAGGTCATCGCCATCGAACCCGCCCTGGCGCCGCATCGGCAAACGATCGTCGGGGGCGACTACACCCCCGAAGACGAAAGCGGCGACGTGCACCTGTTCACGGTCGCGCTGGCCGAACGCTGCGCCCGCGCCGGCGTCGAATTCCGCTACAGCACGCGGGCGACCCGGCTTTTGACCCAGGGCGGCACCGTGCAGGGCGTCGAAGTCATTGAGCCCGATGGCCGCTACGGTTCGGTCTCGGCCGACGCCTACGTCGTCGCCATGGGCAGTTTCAGCCCCAACATGCTGCGCCCGCTCGGCATCCCCTGCAACGTCTATCCCGCCAAGGGCTATTCGGCGACCTTCCCGGTGTTGAAACCGGAAGCCACGCCCACGGTGAGCCTGACGGACAGCAGCCACAAAATCGTGTTCTCGCGCCTGGGCGACCGGCTGCGCATGGCCGGCACGGCAGAGCTCTCGGGATACTCCCGGGGCCTGAACACCAGCCGTTGCGAAGCCTTGACCCGCCTGGCGCAAGAACTCTTTCCCGACGCACTCGATTTCGGGCGCGTCAGCTATTGGTCGGGCTTGCGCCCGTCCACTCCCTCGAATGTGCCCATCATCGGCCGTAGCCGTATCCCCAATTTGTATATCAATACGGGACACGGTACGCTTGGCTGGACGATGGGTGTTGGCTCAGGCCGGGCATTGGCCGATCTGCTTAGCGGACGGCGGCCAGAACCGGAATTCCCTTTTCTTGGTCTGTGAACCTATGAAGAATCTGCAATTGGCGGGCGTTGCCCGCGCGATGTTCGCCAGCCGGCGTGCATGGGTGTTTGGCGCCGCCATGGCAATGGCAGGCGTGGCGAACGCCGCTCCCGTGGAAATCCAAGTCTGGCACACGCTGTCTGACGCGAATAAGGCCGAGTTCGAAAAGCTGGCCAAGCAATACAACAAAGAGCAGGACCAGGTCAGCGTCAAGCTGCGCGGGTTCAACTCGCAGGACGCGCTTGAGCAAGAGGCCGCCACGGCCGTCAAGGCTAAGAATGCGCCCAATCTGGTGCAGCTGACCGATAACCACTCGCCGGAAGTCGTGGCCCAGCACAAGGCCATCCTGCCGATGTACGAACTGCTGGCCAAGTACCCGATCAAGGACCTGAACTGGTTCGTGCCGGCCACCAGCAGCTTCACGCGCGACGGCAAGGGCCGTCTGCTGGCCTTCCCCTGGATGGCCGAGGTGCCGGTGATGTTCTACAACACCGCCGCCTACAAGAAGGCGGGCCTCGATCCCAACAATCCGGCCCGCACCTGGAACGGTCTGCAGGCCGAACTGTTGAAACTGCGTGACGTGGCGGATATCGATTGCCCCTACGCCTCCAGCGACCAGGTCACCGTGCACCTGGAGAACCTGGCGCCGATCAACGGCCAGCAATTCACCAGCAACAACAACGGGCTGGACGCGGTCACCAAGAAGAGCGCTGCGCCTGCCATGCAGTTCGACACGCTCTACATGCGCCACATTTCGCTGATGGTCAGCTGGAAGCGTTCGCTGCTGTTCATGGCGCACACGGGCGACGCTTCGGCTGACAAGCTGTTCGCCAAGGGCGAATGCGCGGTGCTGACGGCCAATTCGGGCGCCTTCGGTACCTTCCTGACCACCAAGTCGCTGTCGTTCGGCGTGGCGCCGGTGCCTTACTACGATCAGGCTACCAAGACCGCCGGCCAGCCGTTTGTCAGCGGCTCTGCCCTGTGGGCGCTTGAAGGTCGTCCGCAGGCCGAAGAAAAAGCCACGGCGCAATTCCTGGCCTGGCTTTCCAAGCCGGTGATCGCCGCGGAATGGCACCAGCGCACGGGGTTCCTGCCCCTGACGGAAGCCGCATTCCGCGCGTCCGACGTGTCGTTCTACAAGAGCATCCCGGGCGCGCAAGCCGTGATCGCTTCGATGAGCTCGCGTCCGGCCAGCAACAGCCGTGGCTTCCGGATGGCAAACTACAACCGCATCGAGCCCGTGCTGAACCAGCAACTGAACGATGCCTTTGAAGGCAAGGTGCCGCCCGTGTCGGCCCTGAACAACGCGGCGACCCAAGCGCGCAGCATCGCCACGCAACGTTGATCCTCCTGGCTTGAACCGGCAGCGCTGACGCCTGCCGGTTTCGTCCGCAAGAACCCGGTCCCACGACCGGGTTTTTTTTCGTCCGCAGATCGCGTTGGCGCAAGGTGGATCAATGCATCCATGCGTATATGCCAGTCTGGCGGGGCGCCAGCCCGTCGTCCACCATGCCGTTCATGCGTACCGCTTCGGGTGCGCCCTTTGCTTGCGGTGAGGCATGGTTCGAATCTTCTTCCTGGTGGCAAGCCTGTCCGGCCTGGGCGCTTGCACAAGCTGGCCAGCCAATGGCGGCCCTGGCACGTCGTGGCATACGGCTGAGCCTGCCGCGGGTGGCTTCCGATTTGACTGGCGCCTGTCGGGCGATCCCGCGGTTGCGCCCGTGCAGGTGTTCGATAACGGCCAGGAAGTCTGGCTGCAGTTTGCGCCGGGCCAGGCCTTGCCCGCCGTTTTCGGCGTGCGGGGCGACGGCGAACATGCCTTGCCCTATGTGCGCCGCCATCCTTATGTGGTCGTGAACGGCGAATGGGCCGTGCTGCGCTTTCGCGGGGGCCGCTTGGCGGCAAGGGCGGAGCGTGAGGACGACCTGGCGAACATGGCGGCAGCGCCCGCGCAATCCGAGCCGGTGGCCATGCCAGGCGTCGGCGCCTTGGCCGCTGAGGGGCCGCTGGCCGTCAATGGCCCGGCGGCGGTCGCAGCGCCGGAACCTGTGACATCCTCGCCGCCTGCCGTGTCGGTTCCGCAATTCCGGGCGGCCCCGCCGGACGCCACGCTTCGCGCCGTGCTGGCGCGTTGGGCGGAGGGTTCGGGGTGGACGTTCCAGCCGCAGCATTGGGCGGTGGACGTCGATATTCCGTTGTCCGCGTCGGCGGATTTCTCGGGCGACTTCAAGTCCGCCGTCCGCGAATTGCTCGGTGCAACCGAACTGGCCGAGAAGCCCTTGCAACCTTGCTTCTACGGCAACCAGGTGCTGCGCGTGGTGCCGCTCGCCCAGTCCTGCTCTCGCACGGCATCACTGCAAGGGGGCGGAGCATGACGATCAAACGCGTGATGTGCGTGGCGGCGTGCGGGATGCTGGGCGGGGTGTTGAACGGGGTGTTGGGCGGTTGTGCGGCATCGGACCAGGCGGCGGATCTGACCCGAGCCGCGAACCAGCGGCATGCGGTGCTGGCAGGCCGCCATCAGGCATTCGCGGACCGCTTGACGGACCGCCAGGCGCGCATCGCCGCGCAGGAAGTCGCTGCGCCCTGGATCGCGGGCAAGCCACAACCGCTGGCGCGCGCCGTGTCTTTGCCGCCTGCGTTGCGGGAAAACGTGCCCACGACACTGATGCTGGCCGACGAGGCGGATCTTTCCTCCCTGGCTCAACGCCTGGGTGCCGCCACCGGCATCCCGGTGCGAGTGCGGCCCGACGCCTTGCTCCCGCTTGAGCAGTTCCTGCCGCGCCTTGCCGTGGATACGGGGCTGGCGGCGCCGCCCCCCCTACGGCTTGAAGTCCGGGAAGGGCCCTTGCCGCTGGCCGATCTTTTGGATGCGTTGGCTGCCCGGTTCTCGGTGCACTGGCGCTATGTGCGAGACGCACTGGAGTTCTACCGCACCGAAACCCGCGTGTTCGATGTGCGGGCGCTGTCGCTGGCCAGTGCGGTCGATGTGCGCTTGGGCCGCTCGGGTAGCGAAGACGGTGAGGGCTTTGAAAGCACCTCCAACACCACCTTGTCGGCGAAGGAGCACAACGCGTTAGCGGTTCTGCGCGCCAGCATCGTCCCCTTCCTGACACGCTCGGGCCTCGTCGCGGATGCCGTGGACGGCGCGTCGTCATTGGTAGTCACGGACACGCCCGAGGCCCTGGAACGCGTCGCGCACTTTCTCGAGCGCGAGAACAAGGCGATGACGCGCCGCGTGCGGCTCGTCTTCGAGGAAATCACCGTCATCCTCAAACAATCGGCGTCGGGCGGCGTGGACTGGAATGCGCTCTACGCCGCGGCGGGCGCATCGGCGCGCCTAGCCTTGCCCGGGGCTGCCCCGCTGGGCGCGGGCATGCTCGAGGCCGGTGTCGATCGGGGGCCGTTCGACGGATCGCGCGCGGTCGTCTCGGCGCTCAGCACGATGGGCGCGATCGTGCGCCACCGCAAGGTTCCCGTCCTGACCTTGAACCGCCGGCCGGTCACGCATGCGATCCGGACCACGTTTTCCTATATCGATCGGGTGCAGAGCACCGCCGTCCCGGGCACGACGGCTGGCGGTGCCAATGGTTCGCTGCCCGCGGTGTCGATCACGCAGAAGGAGGAAACCGTCGGCTCGTTCCTGACGCTGTTGCCTGACATCCAGGAAGACGGGCAGATCCTCTTGTCCGTCGCCTATGACAACGCCGTGGCGCAACCGCTGAAGACCATTACCTTCGGAGAGCGCGGCAATCAGGTCCAGGTCCAGCAGATCACGATCGATGGCAACGGCACCGTTCAGCAGATCGAGTTGCGGCCAGGTCTGCCCGTCATCCTGTCCGGTTTCGACCGCAGCCAGGACCAGCATGATCGTCAACGCCTGGCGCCGGGCCTGCCGCTGATCACTGGCGGCCAGGATAGCGCCGGCCAGGAACGCGAGACCACCCTGGTGCTGGTGACGGCGCAGGTCGAAGAAGGCTATTGAGGGCCCGCCATGAATCGAGCCCCCCATTTCATTCTGGTTGATTGCGCAGGCGCTGACCGCAAGCTGGCATTCGGCCTGAGCTGGCAGGTGCTGATCGGCTCCGATGTTGCCGGATTGGCGCGCGCCCGCGGTCGGCGGCTGCGGGCGACCCACCTCGTCGTCGGCGGTTCGCCCGCGACGGTAGCCGGGTATGGCCGGACGCTTTCGTCATGGCGCCGGGGTTCGCCGGCAACGGCATCTCGGCGACGACACACACCGCATATCCAGGCCGCCGCGCAACTCTACGCATTGCGGTATCCCGAAGGCGGCATGTGCCTGGTCCCGCTTCCGGAAGGGCGCTATTGGTTGGCCGCGGCGCAAGATGGCAGCGTGCTGTCACAGGCGGACAAGGTGTTTGCCTCGCACCGCGATGCCTTGGATGCGCATGCGCGCTTGCGGGAGCAACGTCCCGCCTTGCCAGAGCACGATGCCGACGCGGTGTGGGCCGCATTGCAGCAGGCCGTGCAGCCCGGCGCACGGCTGGCGGCGCTGCCGTCCCGGTGGGCCGCGATGCCGCTTGCCTTACGTCTGTTTCTGATATGCGTGGCGTTGTCGGCGGCTCTGCCGCCGCTCTGGAATGGCTTGTCGACGTGGATCTTCTCGCGCAATCCGGAAATGCTTGATCACGCGACGGCAGAACCGGTGGATCCCTATCTGGCAATGCTGGAAGCGACGCCTACGCATGCACCTGCGGATCTCTTGCGTTTGCTGGGTGCCGTAGGGAAGCTGCCCATCCAGGTGCAGGGGTGGGCGCTGCGCCACGCGCAATGCGATGCCGGGCCAAGGGCCTGGAACTGTTCCGCGCGCTACACCCGGGCGCATCCGTTCGCCACGAACCAGTTGCTGCACGCCCGGTTGCCTCCCGGCTGGCACGTGTCCTTCAAACCGCTGGACGAAGCCACGCTGTCCTGGCGGGTGGCGTCGGATGCCGTGTCTTTGGCGCGTTTGGCGCTGCCCAGCGCGTTGCGCATGGATACCGAACTGGTCGCGGCGCTTCAGCGCTTGCAGCCGGCGTTCGCATCCGTCGCATTGGATCCGGCGGTCGCATTGCCGCTACCGCCGTCGCTCACGACGGAATCGCCTGCGTTCCCGGCGCCGGTCCCGCCGGCCATCCGACGCCGCGCCTTGCGTATGGCCGGGCCATTGCGTTCATTCGCGTTGTTACCCGGGCCGCTTCCCGCAGTGCGGTGGTCGCGCCTGACGCTGGATGTGCAGCCGCAACGCCAGCCCAGCCTGGTTGCCAGCACGCTGGTCGCCGAATTGCACGGAGAACTGTATGAGCAGGAATGATTTTGCATCCGGCCGCGCGGCCTTCGCGCGTGGTGCCGCTTGGGTCCTGGCCGTGGGTTTTTCCCCTGTGTCCGCTGCGGCGGCCCAGGCATTGCCGCCGCAATCCGAAGCCGCGCAAGAATGGCCAGAAGTAGAAACCGTGCGCACGCTGTTGCGCGCCGATGCCGCCGCCGCGTTAGCCGATTGCCGGATACCGGGCATTTGCCCCGCTGGTGCGGCACCGGTCGTCGCCGGCGAGCCCATGGTCCGGCGGCAGGATGATATCCGGGTAGCCGCGATATTCGGGCTGGCCAGGCGGCTTAGCGCCGACGTTGTCGTCAATGGTGCATTGCTGCGCTACCAGGCGGGCCGTGCCGCACCCGTTGCGGGGCAGGTCTCGGCAGGTGCTTATCAACTGCTTTCCATCGAAGGTGCCTGCGTGCGCTTGCGCCGGGACGCCGCAGACCATACCGCCTGCCTGAC
Organism: Achromobacter marplatensis; assembly: GCF_002209535.1. Lineage (GTDB taxonomy): Bacteria > Pseudomonadota > Gammaproteobacteria > Burkholderiales > Burkholderiaceae_B > Achromobacter > Achromobacter marplatensis. Next base: position 67,451 of record NZ_NJIG01000018.1, read on the forward strand.
GGCGGGAAGGGTAGAGCCATGAACGCCCTGGCAACGGCGACGCAAACCCTGCTGCCCCGCGAGCTGCATACCGCCGACGACATTTCCCGCCTGGTACCGGCCTTTGCCCGCGCCTTGGCCCGGGAATTCGATCTGGCCGCATTGGCCGGCCGGTTATGCCCCGTGCTGCTGGAAAGCGGCGATGTGACCATCTTCGCCGTCAAGGAATACCTGCAGGGCGATCCCATCGACGAGGTCGAGCGCCTGGTGCGTTCGGGAGGATACCGGTTGGCGCAACCGTCCCGATACGCGCTGCCGGCGCCCTTGCTGCTGATGGTCGCCCGCGGGCAATTGACGGCGGCAGGGCTTGCCTCCCAGGGCGCGGGGCGGCAAGTCGAGCGCACCTCTGCGCTGGCGGCGCTCTTTTTGGACATCGTGCGGTGGGGCGTCGTCCAAGGCGCGAGCGACGTGCACATCAACGTGAACCGCCGTCGCGAGGCTTGCGACATCCGCTACACCATCAACGGTGAATACGTCACCACCGAGCGGTTCTCCGGCTTGTCCAATACGACCCTGCTCGAGGTGTTAGCGGTGGCATGGATGGACGTGCGCGGCGGCAATGGCGCCGTGTTCGATCCGGCTCTCGAGCAGCAGGGACGCATCGCGCTTGATGTGGACACTGTCCCGCTTGTGCTTCGTTGGGCGTCTCTGGCTACCGATGCGGGGCCGTCGGTCTGCCTGCGCATCTTGCGCCTGGACGCCGCCGCCGATGGCGACCTGCATGCGCTCGGCTACCTGCCTGCGCAGATCGAGACCTTGCTGCGCGCGCGCGAACGCGAAGGGGGGGCCATCGTGCTGGCGGGCGTCGTGGGGTCGGGCAAGTCCACCACCATTGCGACGCTGATGCGCGGCATCGCCGTCACCCGTAAAGTCATCACGCTGGAAGACCCGGTCGAATATGTCATTGCCAATGCCTTGCAGAACACGCTGGGAAGCGCGTTGGCCGAATCCGCTTGGCCGGCGTTCGACGCCAAGCTCAAGACCATCAAACGCTCGGCCATGAACGATCTGCTGATCGGTGAAATCCGCGATGTCGATACCGGCCGCGCCTTCATGGATCTTGCCGGCTCGGGCGTCAGTTTGTATGCCACCACGCACGCGGGCGCGGCAGCCCTGATTCCGGAGCGTCTTGCTTCGGATGCGATCGGCGTGTCACGTGACTTTCTTGCCACGCCAGGCATTCTGAAGCTGCTGGTCTATCAAACGCTGCTGCCCCGCTTGTGCGCAGCCTGCGCATTACCGGTGGACAGCTTGTGGCTGGCGCATACGCAAGCATCCGATGGCTTGCGGGATTGGCGGGCCTGGACCGGTTGGCTGCAGCGGGCGTACCAGCTGGAAGCCGACGCGCTCAAGGTCAGGAATACAGCGGGGTGTGCCGCTTGCCGCCGGCCCCAATTGCCCGAGCTCAACGGCACGGCAGGGCGCAGCGTCGCGGCCGAATTGATCGAACCCGAGCGAGTGGACGGCTTCCTGGAGCGCGTACGCAAGCGCGACAACCTGGGTCTTGCCCAGTGGGGAGAAAGACCGGAAGCGGCCGGCGGTTGGCGCCAGGCGGACGGGCAGGGCTTGCGGGCCCTGCACTGCGCATTGCACAAAGTGAATGCCGGAGAAGTCGACCCTCGGGTGTTGCTGCGCCGTTTCGATCTCGCCGTCTCACCGCACACTGTGCGCGTGAGGCCTGTGGGGGCGCTCGCCGGGCGAGGGGGGCCGGCATGAACACCCATTTGCTTGCCCTGGATGCGCTGCGCTTCCGCACCCAGCGCGCGGACTATTACGAGTATCTGGCGGACCTTGTTGAAGGAACACAAGGGCGCAAGAGCTTGCGCGACATTTTCGATGACGATGCGCGCCGCTACGGGCGGCGCACCGTGCGGGGGCGTCTGTCGCACCACTGGGCCGGTGCCTACCTGGAGGCGGGGGGTGACCTTGGTATGGCGTGGTCCGGCACGCTGCCTGCCGAAGAATGTCTTCTGCTGAGCTGTGTCCAGGAAGAGGGGGGGGATCTGGCGGAGGCGCTGCGCGACTTGGCCCGCGCAGTCCGGCTGGGCGGAGATGCCTGGTTTGCCGTGGTATCGGCGGGCGCGGCCGGCGTGGCGGCCGCCGCTGTGGCGCTTGCCCTGTTGTGCGCGATCCCTTACTTCAGCGTGCCGCGTTTGCAGCAGGTTTTTCAGATGGTGCCTGCAGAGGACTACGGGCGTCTGACACGCGGGCTGTTTGCCTTGGCCCAGGGGTTGCGGCAATGGTTGCTGCTGTGGCTGGTGCTGGGCGTGGGCATGGTCTTGCTGAGCTTATGGTCGCTTCCGAACGTCGCAGGCACTTTCCGCGCGGGACTCGACCGCTGGCTGCTGTGGCGGCTCTATCGTGATTTCCAGGCAATCCGCTTTCTTTGCCTGCTGTCGGTGCTGGTCCGACAGCACGGCGCGGCCGATACCCGCTTGCGCCACGCGTTGGCAGTCCAGGCGCGGGATGCGCGGCCGTGGATGCATGCGCATCTCCAATCCATGCTGGGCCGTCTGGACGGCGGCGCCAGCGGTCCCGAGATATTCAGCACGGGGCTGCTGGACGAGCAAACGTGGTGGTACCTGGCCGACATGATCGATGCACTCGGGCTGGAGACCGGACTGGCGCGGGTCCGGCATCGCGTCGAATCGCAGTTGCTGGTCAGAGTCCGCCGCCAGGCAGCCGCGTTGCGATGGGTGCTGCTGATCGCCTCGTTGGCGACCGTGCTTGGCGTCACGCTCTGGCACTACGCCGCCATGGATGAACTGCGCCGCGCTCTCACCAACTTCTATGCAAGCCAATAGCAGTGTCCTGTTTCACTTAACGGAGGTAATCATGCAACAGGTGAATCAAGTCCATGTCGGCGCTGCGCGCCAGCGGGGATTTTCCTTGATGGAGGTGTCCATCGTGACCGCGATCGTCTTGTTGATCGCGATCGTCGGCATCCCAGCGATCGGGGCTTATGTCATCGAGAACAAGGTGCCCAAGGTCGGCGAAGAGCTTCAGCGCTTTGTCGCCAGCATGAAAATCAATGCCCAGGGCGGAGGCGTCACACCCTATACCGGGCTGGATACCGGTGCTTTGGCCAACGCCATGCGCGACTCCAGCGTGCTGGCCGTGCAAGGCGCAGGGGCCTCTGCGCGCATCACGCATGGCCTGGGTGGTAGCGGATCGGGCCGCAACGGCGTCGTCGAGGTCGCTGCCGCAGCCTTGGGCGGCGCAGGGCTAGGCTCCGCATTCACGCTTACGCTGACCAACGTCAGCCATGCCGCCTGCCCGGCGCTGGCTTCCGTCATGCAGCGGGTCTCGGAAACCATTTCGATCGGAGGCAGTTCCGGCGCCAAAATCGTGAAAGACACGCTTGCGACGCCCGCCGTGCCATACCGTGCCGCGCAAGCCCAGGCCCTATGCAGCCAGGGCGAGGTCAACACTTTCATGTTCACCGCCAGATGACGCGCGTCTCCCTGCCCCACTGCGCCGTGGCTCGTCGACGGCGCCAGGGTGGCTATTCATTGGCGGGTCTGGCGCTCGCGTTGGCCTTGACCTCTCTGCTCGCCCTTTGGGGTTCCAATCAGCTCGTCCAACGGATCGAGGATGCCGCGGCGCGCTCGGCGGGCGTGTGGATGGCGCAGGTCCGGCAGGCGGCCGCAGGCATGCTTGCGCGTCATTTTGACGCGCTGGCCAAAGGGGCTGTGCCGCTCGACCACACGGGCGCAGCGCTGTTCGCGGATCCGCTATCGCCCACCGTGGCGGAATTGCGCGCCCTGGCGCACCTGCCGGCCGACTTCCCCGAAAACTCGGCCCTGGGCTTCGGCGCGCAGGTCCGGGTGCTAAGAGGAGGGGGCTGCCCGGGCGAGCGATGCCGGATCGATGCCCTGGTCTATAGCGCCACGCCGGTGTTGAAACCGGGGACACGGTCGCCAGACCTGGTCAGTCTGGCATCCGTCATCGAAGCCGCGGGCGGCTATGGCGGCGCCGTCTGGCCCGAGACGCCGGCGCAGGCCCGGGGCGCCGCATTCAGCTTCAGCAATCCGCTCATGCCGGGCGCGCCCACCTATGCGCCCGGCACGCTGGCGCTTTGGGCGGGGGCGGGGTCCGAACTAGGGTCGGATCCCGCACCGGCTTTCCCCGACCTGGAACCCTTTGTTCGCATTGGCGATGCGCGCGATCCCACGCTCGCCGGGTCGTTGAGCGTTGCGGCCTCTGTGGCCGCGGGTGCCTACCTCAGCGTGGGGGCGCGCGGCCTTCCGGGGCATGCGTGCGGCCTGGTCAACGGCACCATGGCCAGCACGAACGCGGGCGAGTTGCTGGCGTGCCAATCCGGCGTCTGGCAACCCGCCAGCGGCGGCTTCGGCGGCGCATTCAGCACCAACAACCGGTTCGGATGCCGGCATTATTCCGGCCAATCGACGGCGAATCCGCGCACGGGAGATTGTTCGTGTCCCGCGGCCTACCAGCCCGTTATCGTGTCGGCGGGCGGGAAATGGACCGAAACCGAGGGCTGGACAACCGGCTATGTCTGCGTCCGTTAGCCTTGCCGCCCCTTCGTTCCGCGCTTTTCCGCCAACCCTCTATAATCAAAGATTCGCCTAAATCCTGCGTCATCCACGATGAAATCCTCTGAGATTCGCCGCCAGTTCCTGCAATTCTTCCAGTCGAAGGGGCACACCATTGTTCCTTCGTCGTCGCTCGTCCCCGGCAACGACCCGACCCTGCTCTTCACCAATTCAGGCATGGTCCAGTTCAAGGACGTCTTCACCGGCAAGGAATCGCGGTCGTACACGCGCGCCACGTCGTCGCAGCGCAGCGTGCGCGCCGGCGGCAAGCACAACGACCTGGAGAACGTGGGCTACACCGCCCGCCACCATACGTTCTTCGAAATGCTGGGCAACTTCAGCTTCGGCGACTACTTCAAGCGTGATGCCATCCAGTACGCCTGGGAACTGCTGACGCAGGTCTACAAGCTGCCGGCCGAAAAGCTCTGGGTCACCGTGTACCAGGAAGACGACGAGGCCTATGACATCTGGGCCAAGGAAGTCGGCGTGCCGACCGAGCGCATCATCCGCATCGGCGACAACAAGGGCGCGCGCTACGCCTCCGACAACTTCTGGCAGATGGCCGATACCGGCCCGTGCGGCCCGTGCTCGGAAATCTTCTTCGACCACGGCCCGGAAATCTGGGGCGGCCCCCCCGGATCGCCTGAGGAAGACGGCGACCGCTACATCGAGATCTGGAACCTGGTGTTCATGCAGTTCGAGCGCGACGCTGCCGGCAACATGCCGCGCCTGCCGCGCCCCTGTGTCGATACCGGCATGGGCCTGGAGCGTATCGCCGCTGTTCTGCAGGGCGTGCATTCCAACTACGAAATCGATCTTTTCCAGAAACTGATCCACGCTGCCGCTCGCGAAACTGGCATCAAAGATCTGGAAAACAATTCGCTCAAGGTCATCGCGGACCACATCCGCGCCTGCTCGTTCCTGATCGTGGACGGCGTGATCCCCAGCAACGAAGGCCGCGGCTATGTGTTGCGCCGCATCGTGCGCCGCGCGTTGCGTCACGGCTACAAGCTGGGCCAGACCAAGCCGTTCTTCCACCGTCTGGTGCCGGATCTGGTCGCCGAAATGGGTGAGGCCTATCCGGAACTGGCCGCCATGGCCGACCGCGTGGCCCAGGTGCTCAAGCAGGAAGAAGAGCGTTTCGGCGAAACGCTGGAACACGGCATGCGCATCCTGGACACGGCCCTGGCCAATGTGGCCAAGGGCGGCGTGCTCGACGGCAACACGCTGTTCACGCTGTACGACACCTACGGTTTCCCGGTTGACCTGACCGCCGACATCTGCCGCGAACGCGAAGTCGAGATCGACATGGCCGGCTTCGAGGTCGCCATGGAACGCCAGCGCGACCAGGCTCGCGCCGCCGGCAAGTTCAAGATGGCCGAAGGCCTCAGCTACGAAGGCGCCGACACGCGCTTCGAAGGCTATGAAAAGCTGGAGCTGTACAACGTCAAGGTCACCGCCTTGTACGTGGACGGCACCCAGGTGCAGGAAGTGAAGGCCGGCCAAAGCGCCGTGGTCGTGCTGGACGCCACCCCGTTCTATGCGGAGTCGGGCGGCCAGGTCGGCGACACGGGCTTGCTGGAAGCGGACGGCGTGCGCTTCGCCGTCGCCGACACCCTGAAGATCCAGGCAGGCGTTTTCGGCCACCATGGCGTGCTGGAATCCGGTTCGCTGTCCGTGGGCGACACCCTGCTGGCCCGTGTTGATGCGGTCCGCCGCGCCCGCACGGTCCGCAACCACTCGGCCACCCACCTGATGCACAAGGCCTTGCGCCAGGTGCTGGGCGCGCACGTGCAGCAACGCGGCTCGCTGGTGGACGCCGACAAGACCCGTTTCGACTTCGCGCAAGACGCGCCGATGACCGCCGAACAGATCGCGCGCGTCGAGGCCATCGTCAACGCCGAAGTGCTGGCCAACCAGCCCACCGTGGCCCAGGTCATGGCCTACGACGATGCGGTCAAGGGCGGCGCCATGGCGCTGTTCGGTGAAAAGTACGGCGATACCGTGCGGGTGTTGGACATCGGCTTCTCGCGCGAACTCTGCGGCGGTACGCACGTCAGCCGCACGGGCGATATCGGCCTGTTCAAGATCGTTTCCGAAGGCGGCGTGGCCGCGGGTGTGCGCCGTATCGAGGCCATCACCGGCGACAACGCGCTGGCTTGGGTGCAGAACCAGAACGCCTTGCTGACCCAGATCGCGGGCATGCTGCGCAGCACGCCGGCCGATGTGCCGGCCCGCATCGCGCAGGTGCAGGATCAGGTCAAGGCGCTGGAAAAAGACCTGGAACAATCGCGCAACAAGCTGGCCGCCAGCGCGGGCAACGACCTCGCCACCACTGCTGCGGTGGACGTCAAGGGCATCAAGGTCCTGGCCGCCAGCATCGGCGACGTGGATCCGAAGGCCTTGCGCGGCATGGTCGACAACCTGAAAGACCGCCTGAAGCCGGCCGTCGTGCTGCTTGCCACCGGCTCGGCCGATGGCAAGATCAGCGTGGTGGGTGGTGTCACGGCTGACCTGACCGATCGCATCAAGGCCGGCGACCTGGTGGGCTTTGTGGCCAGCCAGGTGGGCGGCAAGGGCGGCGGCCGCCCCGACATGGCCATGGGCGGTGGCACCGACCTCGCTGCCTTGCCTGCGGCGATCGCCGGTGTGCAGAAGTGGGTGGGCGAGCGTCTCTGATGGGCGGCGCGGATACCGGCCTCGATGCGGGCGCGCAAGCGCCTGCTTTCGAACAGGAAGTGGATGCCAGCGGCCTGACTTGCCCGTTGCCCATTTTGCGCGCCAAGAAGGCGTTGGCGCAGATGGCCAGCGGCGAGGTATTGCGCGTCATTACGACGGACCGCAACGCCATCCGCGACTTCCAGGCTTTTGCTCGGCAAACCGGCAACACGCTGGTCTTGCAGCAAGAGGATGACGGCCGCGGCGTGCATTACCTGCGCCGGCGCTGATCCTCAAGACGGGCCGCGGCATGGCGGCGCACTCTGCACCAATAGAAAGGCCCGCTTCGTGCGGGCCTTTTTTCGTCGACGCGGGCGTGCTTACTTGTGGATGGCTGCCGCGACGGCCTGGGTGATGGTGAAGTCCACCAGATCGCCTTCCTTGAGCTGCTGTAGGCGTGCCTGCAGGGCGGGGTCTTTCACCTGGATCGTGCGCATGCCGCCTTGAGGGCCTTTCAGCGTGACCAGGTTGGCGCTTTTGTTGATGTGCCAGATCTCGGCGGTGATCGTCGTCTGGCGGCCCACTGCACCGCCCGGCTTGGCGCCCTTGGCGCTGCGGTTGGCGGCGGTCTCGGTCACCACTTCGGGGGCGCCCGAACCGGCCGGGCGCACATCGACCGCGACGGACTCGTAATAGTCCAGCGTCAGCGTGTCGCCCGGCTTGATCTGTTGGAAGTTACGGACTTCCGGGCCTGCCAGCACGTCCACGGTATTACCGTTGGCGCCTTGCAGCGTGATGGTGCGGGTCGCGGGGTCAACGGCCGTGACCTTGCCCGAAGCGGTGGTCAATGCCGCGCCTACGACACGGGCGGAGGCCGCAAGCGGCATTGCCAGCGTGCCCAGCAGCAGGCCGGTCAGAGCAAGGCGCGCGACGGGGGCGAAGACGGATTTCTGGTTCTTCATGGTGTGGCACCTCTCCAATAGAGGAAGTGTTGGGAAAAAACACGGAAAAAACGCGGGGAAAACCGGGGAAGGAAAAAGGGGGGATGGTCCACCCTCAGGACGAGGGCTTGAAAGCAGCAGAAAGGCGGCGCCGTAGCGGCGTAGCCAGGGGGAGCAAAGCGCCAGGTCTTGCGCAGGTCGACATAAAACCGATCTCTCCAATCGGGTTATTCTTCACACGCACTCAGGTTCAACCGCACAAATGCAGGCGCGAAGCGCGGCTGGGGGCTACACTTTCACCTGCGGCGGGCTCCGGCCCGTATTTGTAGAATACCCGGATGTGGTGTTTTAGGATACAAATTGCGCCGCCACGACTGATTCAGCACCTGCATTTGCCAGCCGGCTTGTTTAAGTGCTAGAATTTCCCGTTTTTCACAACTAATTCAAGGGATTACCTATGGTGGTGATTCGCCTGGCCCGCGGTGGGTCCAAGAAGCGTCCGTTTTACAACCTGGTGGCCACCGATTCGCGTAACCGTCGCGACGGCCGCTTCATCGAGCGCGTGGGTTTCTACAACCCCGTAGCTAGCGAAGGCACGGAAAACCTGCGCATTGCGCTGGATCGCGTGCAGTACTGGACCGGCACTGGCGCGCAACTGTCGCCCGCTGTCGAGCGTCTGGTCAAGGACTACTCGGCCAAGGTTTCCGCCGCAGCTTAATTGCCTGCGTCGTACAGCCAAGCCGTTAGTTCAGCTGTAAAGCTACCATTCTTAGCTGTTTCATCATTACGAAGAGCGCGATACATGTCTGATGCCGCAACCTCTAACGCGGCGCCTACGGATTTGATCGAGCTGGGCCGCATCAGTGCAGCCTACGGTGTGAAAGGCTGGGTTAAGGTGCAGCCACATTCGGCCAATGCCGAAGTGCTGCTCTCAGCGTCTCAATGGTGGTTGACTCGCCCTGTGCCTGAATTGGCGCGGGGCGCTGTCGCGTCTGCGCCTGTCGCAATCAAGGTTCTGCAAGTCCGTTCGCAGGGCGCCACCGTGGTGGCCCAGCTGGCAGGCATTGCGGATCGCGATCAGGCGGAAGCCTTGCGCGGATACTCCGTGCAAGCGCCGCGCGGTTCTTTTCCCGCGCCCAAGGAAGACGAATACTACTGGGTCGACCTCATCGGATGTTCGCTGTATACCAGCGCCGCCGGTGAACCCGCGCTGATTGGCGTGGTGGACGAAGTCCTTGATAACGGCGCTCACGCCGTTTTGAAGGTCTTGTGCCAGAAGGTGGGGGCCGAAGGGCCCGAGCCTATCCTGAACGCCAAAGGCCGACCCGCCGAAATGCTTGTTCCGTTCGTACGCGCGCACATACACGCCGTCGATTTGGCTGCTCGCCGCATAGACAGCGACTGGCCGGCGGATCTTTGATGCGATTTGACGTCATTACGCTCTTTCCCGAAATGTTCGGGGTGGTGCGCGATCTGGGTGTCACCGGCCGGGCGCATGCCCAGGGCCGGTGGTCCTTGCACGCCTGGAATCCCCGTGATTTCACGCAGGGCGTCCATCGCACCGTGGACGACCGCCCTTATGGCGGCGGCCCCGGAATGGTAATGATGGCGGCGCCTTTGGAAGCCGCTGTCAATGCCGCCCAGCAAGCGCGCGCGGCGCTTGGCCTGGGCCCTGCGCCCGTGGCGCTGCTGGCGCCTGTTGGTCAGCGCTACGATCAAGCGAGTGCCGAAACATTGGCTGCAAGCGACGGGATCATCCTGATTTGCGGCCGCTACGAAGGCGTGGACCAGCGTTTCATTGAACGCTGCGTCACGCATGAGATCTCGTTGGGCGACTTCGTGCTGTCCGGCGGAGAGATCGCCGCCCTCGCGGTAATCGACGCCGCCGTGCGCCTCTTGCCCGGCGTGTTGAACGATGGCGATTCCGCCTTGCAGGATTCGTTCAACGACACCTTGTCCGGCTTGCTGGACAGCCCGCATTACACGCGACCCGAAGTCTATGAGGGCGAATCCGTGCCCGCGCCGCTGCTAAGCGGTCACCACGCCAACATCGCCCGCTGGCGACGCGAGCGCTCGCTTGCGCTGACGGCCGCCCGGCGTCCCGAGCTGATCGAATCTGCCCGCGCCAAGGGCTGGCTGAACAAGGCAGACGAACGCTACCTGGCCGAATTGGCCGGCACGTACGACCCCGCTGCCGACGCGCCCAAACGCCGGCGCAAACCGTCGGCCAAGCCCCCTCAGCCGCCCAAGACGCCCGAGGCGTCCTGAGCAGCGGTTTCCCTGCCTGATCCGGTCCGCAACCGCTAGGGATGTTCCTAGGTTGTGGGCGTTCTGGCTGCTCCTTAGTATTGAAAATTACATGCAAATGAAATTTTCATATGAGTCAATCCCCTACTGGCCGTTCCAGCCCTGAGCGCCGCGCTGCCTTGCCGCCACCGGCAAGCGCGCTGGCGGGCAGGCCGGAATCCGCCGTGGACCTGTGGCTGGGCCAGCAACTGCGCCAGCTGCGCAAGCAACAGGGGCGTTCGCTGGCCGAAGTGGCCCGCGCTTGCGGCATGTCGCTGGGCTTGTTGAGCCAGATCGAACGTGGCCTGAGTTCCGCGTCGGTAAAGGTTCTGCACCTGCTGGCCCGCGAATTCAACGTTTCCGTGAATTCGCTGCTGCGCAACGCCGAGCACACGCAAAGCGAGGACGGCGGCCGCGTCGCCCGCGCGGGCACGCACCGCTATATCGATCTGAGCGAAAAGGGCATCAGCAAAGAGATGTACACGCCGCCAGCGTGCCGCAGCATGGACCTGTGCCGCGCCACCATCGAGCCCGGCGGCTCGACCGGTCAGGAGCTATTCGTGACGGGGCAGGGCGAGCAGATCGGCGTGGTGCTCAAGGGCTCGCTGGAGTTGTGGGTGGGCGACCGAGTCATGCTGCTCAATGAAGGCGACAGTTTTTGCTATGCCAGCAGCACGCCGCGTCGCTGGCGCAATCCCGGGTCGCAGACGACCGAGGTCATCTGGGCCATCTCCAACATTACTCAACCTGCGGGGGACGACACGCAACAGGCGCCCTAAGCGCATTGCTTCCATCACGGCGCGATGACTCAGGGGATCGCCGCGCCACCGGGCACGCCGCGCGCTGTCCGGCCTTCTTTGCCACGATGAGGATATGTCATGAAATTCAAGACTCTGGTTGTCTCGGTATTCGCAGCATTGTCCATGGCCGCGGGCGCGCACGCCCAGACGGTGTTGAAAGTGGGGTCCACACCCACCGGCAGTCCCTTCACCTTTCTCGATACAAAAACCAACAGCATCGAAGGGGTGATGGTCGACATCGTGAAGGCCGTCGGCAAAGAAGCGGGATTCGAAGTGCAGATCGAGCCCATGGCGTTCTCGGCGCTGATCGGCTCGCTGACTTCCAAGCGCATCGACATCGTGTCGGCGGCCATGTTCATCACGCCGCAGCGGCAGCAGGTCGTCAGCTTTTCGGACCCCGTCTACCGCTATGGCGAGGGGTTGATGGTGCTGAAGACCGATAACAAGGAATACAAGTCCTTCGCCGACATGAAGGGCATGACGGTCGGCGTGCAGGTCGGCACCGCGTTTGTCGAGCCGATCCAGAAAAGCGGCATGTTCAAGGAAGTGAAGCTCTACGACAATCCGCCCGACATGATGCGCGACGCCAACGCCGGCCGCATCCAGGGCGGTTTCATGGACTTCCCCATTGCGGCCTACATCCTGACGCAGGGCAACTACCCCAACTTGAAGATGGCGTCGTCCTACCAGCCGACCATCATGGGCAGCCTGGGTCTCGCGACGCGCAAGGAAGACTCGGCCTTGCTCGACCGCATCAACAAGGCGCTGGTCAAGCTGAAGGCAGACGGCGCGATCGACGCCATCCTGAAGAAGTGGGGCTTGTCCGGCGGCTGATGCCTGCCTGATCTCAAGCAACCAAGCGTTTTTGCATCGGCCTGGCCGGCGCGCGTCTGCGCTGGCAGGCCGAGCGCATCCCGCGTGCCAGCGGGCTGCCTTGTCGGGATGGGTGGAGTCATGACGGAATTTTTCAAGGATTCGGCGGAGTATCTGCCGATATTGCTGCAAGGGGCGAAGCTGACGATCCTGGTGACGCTGGGTTCGCTCGCGTTGTCGACCGTGCTGGGCCTGGTGTGGGCGCTGATGCGGGTCTCCGGGAATTCGTTCCTGTCCAAGCTCAGCGGCGGGATCATCAACTTGCTGCGCGGCATCCCGATCATCGTGCTGCTGTTCTATATCTACTTCGTGATGCCCGACATGGGGGTGTCGCTGACGGCCGTGCAGGCGGCCATCATCGGCCTGGGCGTGGCGTATTCCGCCTATCAGGCCGAAAACTTCCGCGCCGGCATCCAGGCCATCGACCGAGGCCAGATCGAAGCCGCCATGGCGATGGGCATGAGCTGGAGCATGACGATGCGGCGCGTGGTGTTGCCGCAAGCCGTGAAGATCGTGCTGCCGCCCTACGGCAACATCATGATCATGATGCTGAAGGATTCGTCTCAGGCCTCCACCATCACGGTGGCCGAACTAGCCCTGCAGGGCAAGCTGATCGCCGTCTCGACGTTCAAGAACGCCACCGTGTTCTCGCTGGTCGCGCTGATGTACCTGGTGATGTGCGTGCCGCTGATCCTGCTGGTCCGGCATCTGGAAAAAAGGAGCGCCACGAAATGATCGAGCTCAAAGGGGTCCGCAAGAGCTTCGGCCCGCTTGAGGTGCTCAAGGGCATTGACGCCGAAGTCACCAAGGGCGAAGTCGTGTGCGTCATCGGCCCGTCCGGTTCCGGCAAGTCCACCATCCTGCGCTGCATCAACGGGCTCGAGCGCTACAACGCCGGGCGCATCACGGTCGATGGCGAGCTGGTCGACGCCGACGCCCCGTCCATCGTGTCCATCCGCACGCAGGTGGCGATGGTGTTCCAGCGCTTCAACCTGTTCCCGCATCGCACCGCGCTCGAAAATGTGATCGAAGGGCCGATCTTCGTGAAGAAAGAGCCTCGTGCGCAGGTGCTGGAGCGCGGCCGCGAGCTGCTGGCCAGCGTCGGTCTGGCCGACAAGGCGGACGCGCACCCGAACCAGTTGTCGGGTGGGCAGCAGCAACGCGTGGCCATCGCGCGCGCGCTGGCGATGCAGCCCAAGGCCATCCTGTTCGACGAGCCGACGTCCGCACTGGATCCCGAGCTGGTGGGCGACGTGCTGGGCGTGATGCGCAAGCTTGCCGAGGCCGGCATGACCATGGTCGTCGTGACCCATGAAATGAGCTTCGCGCGCGAGGTCGCCGACCGCGTCATGTTCTTCGACGGCGGCGTCATGGTCGAGCAGGGCGCCGCCCGAGAGCTCCTGAATCATCCGCAGCACCCCCGCACGCAGGATTTCCTGCGCCGTGTGCTGCATCCCATGTAGGAAGGAACCATCATGCAGCAAGTGCCGTTTCCTCTTTCCCCGTCGTTATGGGCAGCGACCGCCGCGGCGCCTCCGGCTACCCAGCCGCTTGCCGCTTCCTTGCAGGCGGATGTGCTGGTCATCGGCGGCGGTTACGCCGGCCTGAGCACGGCGCTGCATCTGGCCGAGCGCGGCGTCAATGCCGTGGTGCTGGAAGCGCGCGAGATCGGTTTCGGCGGCTCGGGCCGCAATGGCGGCCAGGTGATTCCGGGGCTGAAGTACGACCCGGATGCCTTGATCTCGATGTTTGGCCAAGAACGTGGCGAACGGCTGCTGCGGTTTGCGGGCGCGACCGCGGACGCGGTATTCAATCTGATCGACCGCCACGCCATGGACGTGCCGCACGTCCGCAAAGGCTGGATCCAGGGTGCTCACAATGCCGACGCGTTGCGTGTCGCGCACGACCGCGCGGCGCAATGGGCGCGCCATGGCGTGGATGCGCAGCCTCTGGATCGCGCGCAGGTGGGCCGCTTGCTGGGCACGGACCGCTATCTGGGCGGATGGGTGGATAACCGTGCCGGCGCGGTGCAGCCGCTGAGCTATGCGCGCGGGCTGGCGCGCGCCGCGCTGAATGCCGGCGCCACGATTTACACAGATACGCCCGTCATCGGCCTGACCCGCAACGGCGGCAAATGGGTGGCGACGACCGCCGGTGGCGCGACGGTCACCGCCGACCGGGTCGTGATGTGCACCAACGCCTATGGCGGGGACCTGCTGCCAGGGTTGAAGGCGTCCATCATCGATGCCAATACCTTCCAGGTGGCCACGGCGCCGTTGCCGGAGACGGTGCGCGCGGGCATCCTTCCTGAAGGGCACGTCAGCTCCGATACCCGCAACCTGTTGCTGTATTTCCGGCTGGACCATCAGGGCCGGTTGCTGATGGGCGGGCGCGGCCCGTTCCGTGAACCCAAGGGGCAGGCGGACTGGGCGCACCTGGAGCGGGTGATGCTGAAGCTGTTCCCGCAGGTGGCGGGTACGCCGTTCGAGTATCGCTGGTGCGGGCGCGTCGCCGTTACCCGCGACTACCTCCCGCATCTGCACGAACCGCAACCGGGCCTGCTGGTGGACATCGGCTGCCAGGGTCGCGGGGTGGGGCTGCAGACCAGCATGGGCCGCGCCATGGCCCAGTACGTGGCGACGGGCGACGCCAGCGCGTTGCCCTTGCCTTTGTCGCCGGTCGTGCCGTTTCCGATGTACGGTCTGCGGCGGCTCTACGTCAATGCGGTCGTGACCTGGTACCGCATGACCGACGGTGGCGTCTGACGGTTGTGGCGTGTCGGCGCTAATCAACACGCAATGCGGTAGCCAGCAGCTCCAGCACGGCATCCACCTTGGGCAGTAATTGCCGCCCCACGAGCCACACCAGATGGAGCGGCAGCCCATCGGTTTCCAACGTCGGCAGCACCTGCACCAGTTTGCCGCGTGCGATGTCCTCGCTCACTAGCCAGGTCGCCAGTTGCGCGATGCCGTATCCGGCCTTGACGGCGGCTACCTGTGCCTCGGCGTTGCCGACGATGACACGGCCTTCCATCGTGCGCCGCTCGACGGCTCGGGCATCATGTGCGATCAGCCAGGGGCTTGAGCTGCCATCGGCCTTGCCGTACAGCACGGCATCGTGCCGGGACAGTTCAGTGGCCGACGTCGGAGTGCCGTTGCGGGCCAGATAGTCCGGCGAAGCGCAGAAAATCAGGCGCTCGCAGCCTAGGTAACGATGCCCGATGGCGGCAGGCCATTGATCCGGCCCGCCGATGCGCACGGCCACGTCGATGCCTTCATCCACCAGGTCGGTGAAGCGGTCGGTGAAGGAAACGTGCGGACGCAGGTGCTGATGCTGCCGCATCAACTGCAGCATCAGCGGCCAGACCCGCAGGCGGCCGAAGGTGGCGGGCATGTCCACGCGTAAGCGGCCCACCGGCTCGCTGCGCTGCGCGGCCAACACGGTTTCGGCCTCTTCCAAATCGGCCAGGACGCGCACGCAGCTGCGGTAGAACGCAGTCCCTGCATCGGTCAGGGCCAGCCGGCGCGTGGTGCGTTCGAACAGGCGCGTGCCTAACCGTTCTTCCAGTCGAGCGACGCTCTTGCTGACGGCGGAACCCGTCACGTGCAGCCGTTCCGCCGCCGCCGTGAAGCTGCCTTCATCGGCGGTTGCCACGAAGGTGTCGATACCCTTGAGGCGTTCCGAAGGAATCATGTCACCTTCCTTATTATGGAAATAGAATCTTAAATGGATGGAAAATATATCTGAGATAGGAAATTTGTTCACTAATAGACTGGCGGCAAACCTATATATGCCGGAGTTTTCCCATGTCTTGCCTTGCTGTGCCTGGCGACGCGCCAGCGTCCCGTAGCGGCCTGTCTATCGCCATTCTGGCGGTGGCGGCGTTCGTCATCGTCACGACCGAGTACCTGATTGTCGGGCTGTTGCCGGCGCTGGCCCGCGATTTGGGGATTTCCATTTCCGCTGCCGGGCAGCTCGTCACCTTATTTGCCTTCACGGTGATGCTGTTTGGCCCGGTGCTGACGGCGCTGCTGTCGCACTTCGAGCGCAAACGGCTGTTCGTGGCCATCCTGCTGATCTTCGCCGCGTCCAATGCGCTGGCAGCGCTTGCGCCCAATGTCTGGGTGCTGGCGGTGGCCCGGTTCATTCCTGCGTTGGCGCTGCCGGTGTTCTGGGGCACGGCCAGCGAGACGGCCGGGCGACTGGCCGGCCCGCAAAGCGCTGGCCGCGCGGTATCGCAGGTGTACTTTGGCATTTCCGCAGCCTTGTTGTTCGGCATTCCGCTGGGGACCCTGGCGGCGGATGCCTTCGGCTGGCGCGGCACATTCTGGATGCTCGCTGGGCTGTCGTTGGCGATGGCCCTGGCGCTGTGGGCCTTCATGCCGACCATGGCGCAACCGCTGCGGTTGCGCTTGGGCGAACAGACCCGCATCCTCCAGGATGGGCGTTTCGTCGCCAATGTCGCGCTGTCCGTGGTGGTGTTCACCGCGATGTTCACCGCCTACACTTACCTGGCCGACATGCTCGAGCGTATTGCGGGCGTGGCGCCGGCTCACGTCGGCTGGTGGCTCATGGGCTTCGGTGCGATTGGCCTTGTGGGCAACTGGCTGGGTGGCCGGTTCATTGATCGCAGCCCCCTGGGCGCGACCGCCGGGTTCTCGCTGTTGCTGGGTCTGGGCATGGCGGCTAGCGTGTCGCTTGCCGGATCGCCGGCGTGGCTGGTGCTGGCGCTGGCGGTGTGGGGCATCGCCTATACCGCGCTGTTCCCCATCTGCCAGGTGCGAGTGATGAAGTCGGCCTCTCATGCGCAGGCGCTGGCAGGTACCTTGAACGTGTCGGCCGCCAATGCGGGCACCGGCCTGGGCGCGATCATCGGCGGGCTGGTGATTCCGCAGTGGGGCTTGGAGACCATAGGCCATGTCGCCGCTGGCATCGCAATGGTTGCCGTCCTCCTGGCGATCTGGATGGCACACTTGCGTCCACGATGAATTGCCGCGG
Organism: Achromobacter marplatensis; assembly: GCF_002209535.1. Taxonomy (GTDB): domain Bacteria; phylum Pseudomonadota; class Gammaproteobacteria; order Burkholderiales; family Burkholderiaceae_B; genus Achromobacter; species Achromobacter marplatensis. The sequence goes on from NZ_NJIG01000018.1 coordinate 84,602, forward strand.
TGAGGCTATGCAATTGCGACACGCGCGCTGCTTCCTTGCTGTTGCGCAAGCGTTGCACTTTGCCCGCGTCGCCGGACGGCCATCGCGCTTGGGCGCTGTCCGGTGTAATGCGGCGCTGGCATCGTGGTGAATGAAAAAACCCCGGCACCAGTCCGGGGTTTTTCATTTCGGCCGGTTGGGGCGGCCGTTCAGTCGCCCAGCTTGGCGCGCTGTTCACGCACCTTCTGCAGGGTTTCGCCGAACTGCGCCATGCGCGCCTTCTCCTGTTCGACGACCGCCGCCGGGGCGCGTTCGACGAAGCTGGCGTTCGACAGCTTGCCGTTGGCCTTGGCGATTTCGCCTTCCAGGCGCGCGATCTCCTTGTCCAGGCGAATGCGCTCGGCTGCCACGTCGATCTCGACGTGCAGCATCAAACGGCTGGCGCCCACGACCTGGACCGGCGCGCCGGCGTCCGGCAGGACGTCCAGCACGTCGACCTGGCTCAGCTTGGCCAGCGCGGCCAGGTAGGGCGCGTTGCGCGTGAGCGTGGGCGCGTCGCCCTGGGCGCACAGCGGCACCTTCTGGGCGGGCGACAGGTTCATTTCGCCGCGCAGGGCGCGCACGGCTTCGACCTGGGCCTTGAGCTCGGCCACGTCGGCCTCGGCGGCGGCATCCACCGCGGCCGGGTTGGCTTGCGGGTAAGGTTGCACGCTGACGCTGTCGGCCACGCCTTCCTTGCGCTTGCCGGCCACCACCGACACCTTCTGCCAGAGTTCTTCCGTGATGAACGGAATGATCGGGTGAGCCAGGCGCAGCACGCATTCCAGCACGCGGATCAGCGTACGGCGCGTGCCCAGCTGCTGGGCGGGCGTGCCGGTCTGGATCTGCACCTTGGCCAGTTCCAGGTACCAGTCGCAATACTCGTCCCAGACAAAGCGGTACAGCGCATTGGCGATGTTGTCGAAGCGGTAGTCGGCAAAGCCGCGCGCAACTTCGGCTTCCAGCGTCTGCATCTGGCTCACGATCCAGCGGTCGACGAACGAGGTTTCGCCTGCGTCCGTGCCCGTCAGGTCATGGCCTTCGGTATTCATCAGCACGAAGCGCGTGGCGTTCCACAGCTTGTTGCAGAAGTTGCGGTAGCCCTCGCAACGCTTCAGATCGAAGTTGATGTTGCGGCCCAGCGTGGCGTAGGCGGCCATCGTGAAACGCAGCGCGTCGGTGCCAAAGGCGGGGATGCCGTCCGGATACTGGCGGCGCGTCGCTTTTTCGATGGCGCCGGCCTGCTTGGGATTCATCAGGCCGTAGGTGCGCTTGGCGACCAGGCCGTCCAGGTCGATGCCGTCGATCAGGTCGACCGGGTCCAGCGTGTTGCCCTTGGACTTGCTCATCTTCTGGCCATCCGCATCGCGGATGAGACCGTGCACGTAGACGTGCTTGAACGGGATCTGGCCGGTCAGGTGCGTGGTCAGCATGACCATGCGGGCCACCCAGAAGAAGATGATGTCAAAGCCCGTGACCAGCACGCTGGAGGGCAGGTAGCGTTGCAGGTCCGGCGTGTTTTCCGGCCAGCCCAGCGTCGTGAAGGGCACGAGGCCCGACGAGAACCAGGTGTCCAGCACGTCGGGGTCGCGCTTGAGGTCGCCCGTGACCCCGGCGGCGCGCGCCTGGTCGATGGCGCCGGCTTCGTCGTGCGCCACGAAGACCTGGCCGTCTTCCGAATACCAGGCCGGGATCTGATGGCCCCACCACAGCTGACGCGAGATGCACCAGTCCTGGATGTTGTTCAGCCACTGGTTGTAGATGGTGGTCCAGTTGTCCGGGTAGAACTTAATGCGGCCGTCGGCCACTACGTCCAGCGCCACTTCGGTGATGCTCTTGCCCGGATTCAGCGTGCCTTCCGGGGCCGGCTTGCTCATGGCCACGAACCACTGGTCCGTCAGCATGGGCTCCAGCACGACGCCGGTGCGGTCGCCCTTGGGCTGCATCATCTTGTGCGGTTCGATCTTGACCAGATAGCCTTCGGCATCCAGTTGGGCGACGACCGCCTTGCGGGCTTCGTAGCGCTCCAGGCCCTGGAACTGCTTGGGGCCGTTTTCGTTGATGTGCGCATCCAGCGTGAAGATCACGATCAGCGGCAGATCATGGCGCATCGCGCAGGCGTAGTCGTTGAAATCGTGTGCGCCGGTGATCTTGACGCAACCCGTGCCGAATTCGGGGTCGACGAAATCGTCCGCGATGATCGGGATGTTGCGGTCGCACAGCGGCAGTTCGACTTCCTTGCCGATCAGGTGCTGGTAGCGCGGATCGTCGGGGTGCACGCACAGGGCGCCGTCGGCCAGCATCGTTTCCGGTCGGGTCGTGGCGATAGTCATGCCGCGCAGCGTGACGGTCTGGCCGTCCTTGTCGACGATGGTCTGCGGCCCGTCGACGAAGGGGTAGAGGATGTGCCACATGTGGCCATCGGTCTCTTCGGACTGGACTTCCAGGTCGGACACGGCGGTCAGCAGCTTGGGATCCCAGTTGACCAGGCGCTTGCCGCGGTAGATCAGTCCCTGTTTATGCAGGCGCACGAAGGTTTCCACCACGCCGCGTGACATGCGGTCGTCCATGGTGAAGTATTCGCGGGGCCAGTCGGCCGAGGCGCCCAGGCGGCGCACCTGCTCGGTGATGGCGTTGCCCGACTTTTCCTTCCATTCCCAGACTTTTTCCACGAATTTTTCGCGGCCGAGGTCGTGGCGGGAAACCTTCTGGGCATCCAGCTGTCTTTCAACAACGATCTGGGTGGCGATGCCGGCGTGGTCGGTGCCGGGGATGAATACGGTGTCGTCGCCCGCCATGCGGCGGTAGCGCACCAGCCCGTCCATGATGGTCTGGTTGAACGCGTGGCCCATGTGGAGCGTGCCCGTCACGTTGGGCGGCGGGAACTGGATCACATAGGGCTGACTTTCCGTCCCCGTTTTTACGTGCTGGCCCGCCGTGAAGTAGCCGCGCTTGTCCCACTCGGCGTACCAGCGGGATTCCAGTTCGGAAGGTTCGAAGCTCTTGGAGAGTTCCGGGGTGTCGCTCGCGGGATTCGCGGCGTTCGGGGGAGCGGCTTGAGTCATTACAGGGTTCCGGCAAACAGGGCGCCCGGGGTAGGGATACGGGCAGCAAACCGCTCATTTTAAGATGTAATGCGGTCTTCTCAGCGTGTTAGAATACCGGGTTACTGTAAACCTTTTAGAAGTCCCTGAATTCATTAAGGATTCCTTCGGAAATGCGCACGGAAAAGTGCACGTTTCAGAAATCCGAAGCAGAATTGAGGGCGCGTCCGATCGGTAGGCAGTGTCGAATCCCTGCCTTGGCCATGTGGTTCAGGACGGCCCGGAGCGTTCAACAGAACTGTTCAAACAACCCGGACCGCCTGTGCGCCAACGCGCGATGACACTTCAAGGGTGACACCGACAAGTGCAGAGCCACGCCAGGCAATTCATCAGAAACCAGTCAGAAATCAGCTTTCGGAGTTCTTATGTCCATCCAACGCACCCTCTCGATCATCAAGCCCGACGCCGTCGCCAAGAACGTCATCGGCCAGATCGTCGGCCGCTTCGAGCAAGCCGGCCTGAAGGTCATCGCCGCCCGCCTGGCTCAACTGTCGCGCGCCGACGCCGAGCGTTTCTACGCTGTGCACTCGGAACGCCCCTTCTTCAAGGACCTGGTCGATTTCATGATCTCGGGCCCCGTCTTCGTGCAAGTGCTGGAAGGTGAAGACGCCATCCTGAAGAACCGCGACCTGATGGGCGCCACGGACCCGAAGAAGGCTGCTCCCGGCACCATCCGCGCCGACTTCGCCGACAGCATCGACGCCAACGCCGTCCACGGCTCCGACGCTCCGGAAACGGCTGCTGTCGAAATCGCTTTCTTCTTCCCCGAAATCAACATCCACAGCCGTTGATTTTCGCGAAAGCACTGTTTTAGATTTTTAGCGTTACCCAGGTCATGGAATCCGTCGAACGAATCAATTTGCTGGGGCTGGATGGCTCCGCCCTGTCCGAACTTGTCGGGCAGTGGGGCGGCAAGCCTTTTCGCGCCCGTCAGCTGCAACGCTGGATGCACCAGCGTGGCGCCGATTCGTTCGACGCCATGACCGATCTGGCCCGCGAATTCCGCGGCCAGCTCGCATCGCATTGCCGCATCGAGGCCTTGCCCGTCAATATCGAGCAACGCTCGACCGACGGCACGCGCAAGTGGCTGTTCGATGTGGGCCAGGGCAATGCCATCGAAACCGTCTTCATCCCCGAAGACGATCGCGGCACCCTCTGCATTTCCAGCCAAGCCGGCTGTGTGGTGAACTGCCGCTTCTGCTCGACCGGGCATCAGGGCTTCAACCGCAACCTGAAAACCAGCGAAATCATCGGCCAGCTGTGGTGGGCCAAGCGCGTGCTGGAAGCCGACATCGGCACCGCCCGCCTTGAAAGCGCCAAGGCCACCGAAGATACGCGCGTCATCAGCAATGTGGTCATGATGGGCATGGGCGAACCCCTGCTCAACTACGACCAGGTCCTGCCGGCGCTGCGCCTGATGCTGGACGACAACGCCTATGGCTTGTCGCGCCGCCGCGTCACGGTATCCACCTCGGGCGTCGTCCCCATGATGGACCGCCTGTCGCAGGACTGTCCGGTGGCACTCGCCGTCTCGCTGCATGCGCCCAACGATGCGCTGCGCGATGAGCTGGTGCCGCTGAACAAGAAGTACCCGCTGAAAGAGTTGCTGGCGGCCTGCGAACGCTATCTGGCGTTTGCCCCGCGCGACTTCATCACGTTTGAATATTGCATGCTGGACGGCATCAACGATACCGACCAGCACGCCAAGGAACTGATCCAAATTGCACGCCAGCTGCGCTGCAAGCTCAATCTGATTCCGTTCAACCCCTTCCCCGAGTCGGGCCTGAAACGTTCCAACTCGGCGCGCGTCAAGGTGTTCGCGCAGCGCCTGATGGACGCAGGCATCATCACGACCGTGCGCAAGACCCGGGGCGACGACATCGATGCAGCTTGTGGTCAACTGGCCGGAGAAGTGCGGGATCGCACTCGGATTACCGAGCGCAATGCCGCACAGCGCCAGACCATACCAATTAAACAGGTGCATGCATGACGCAGGATTTCGCTTCTGCAGTTTCTGAAACGCCCGCAAGCGCTGCGGGCAACGTGGGCTCGGCATTGCGCACGCTGCGCCAGTCCAAAGGCTGGTCGCTCGACGAAGTGTCCAGCCGCATCAAGTTTTCCACGAAGCAGATCGAAGCCCTTGAAAACGAAGCGTGGGCGGACCTGCCCACGGGCGTTTCCCTGCGCGGCCTGGTCCGCAACTACGCGCGCCTGCTGGGCGCCGATTCGCAAGCCATCGTCGATTCGCTGGACCCCAAGGCCCGCGTCACCGGTCCGGTGAAGCTGAGCCCGGGCGCCCTGCATTCGGCGCATTCCATCCCCCAGTCCAGCGCCGATGACGACCGTTCGTCTTCGACCTCCTGGGGATGGCTCATCGCCATCGTGCTGGTGCTGGCCGCCGGCGTGGCGTATGCCTTCTGGCAAGGCTGGTTGCCGCAGCAATGGCTGCCGTTCGACTGGCTGCAGAAGCCGACCAAGTAACCCGGTTCCACCGATGCAAGATTCCTCTTTGCCTTGCCAGGATGCGCCGCCTCCCGCCGTGGGGGCCGCGATGCGCCGCGCCACGCGTTCGGTGGCAGTGAAGTGGGGCGATCGCGTTGTGATGGTGGGCGGCGACGCCCCGGTCGTGGTGCAGTCCATGACCAACACCGACACCGCCGACGCCATCGCCACGGCGATCCAGGTCAAAGAGCTGGCGCTGGCCGGCTCTGAACTGGTGCGGATCACGGTGAATACGCCCGAGGCGGCCCGCGAAGTGGTCGCCATCCGCGAACAGCTCGACCGCATGGGCGTGAATGTGCCGCTGGTGGGTGACTTTCACTACAACGGCCACAAGCTGCTGACGCAGTTTCCCGAGTGCGCGCAGGCGCTGTCCAAATACCGGATCAACCCCGGCAACATGGGCGGCGGCAAGCGGCGCGACGACAATTTCGCGCAGATGATCGAAGTGGCCTGCCGCTACGACAAGCCCGTGCGCATCGGCGTGAACTGGGGCAGCCTGGACCACGAACTGATGGCGCGCAAGATGGACGAAAACAGCCGCCGCGCGCAGCCCTGGGAGGCCCAGGCTGTGATGCGCGATGCGCTGGTCGTGTCTGCTATCACCAACGCGCAACGCGCCGAAGAGCTCGGCCTGCGGCGCGACGCCATCATCCTGTCGTGCAAGGTCAGCCATGTCCAGGACCTGATCGCCGTTTACCGCGACCTGTCCGCCCGTTGCGACTACCCCCTGCACCTGGGGCTGACCGAGGCCGGCATGGGTAGCAAGGGCATCGTGGCGTCCACCGCCGCGCTGGCCGTGCTGCTGCAGCAGGGCATCGGCGACACCATCCGCATTTCGCTCACGCCGGAACCTGGCGGCGATCGCAGCCGCGAAGCCGTCGTGGCGCAGGAAATCCTGCAGACGATGGGCCTGCGCGCATTCACGCCGATGGTCGTGGCATGCCCCGGCTGCGGCCGCACCAGCAGCACGTTCTTCCAGGAATTGGCTGATAGCATCCAGTCCTATCTGCGCCGTCAGATGCCGGTCTGGAAGGCGCAGTATCCGGGCGTCGAAAGCATGAACGTCGCGGTCATGGGCTGTGTGGTCAATGGGCCGGGCGAAAGCCGTCATGCCGATATCGGAATCAGTCTGCCGGGGACGGGTGAAGTGCCCGCGGCGCCGGTATTCGTGGACGGGGAACGCACGGTCACGCTCAAAGGCGACCATATCGCCGAAGAGTTCCAGGCCATCGTCGAAGACTACGTGGCGCGTCGTTACGGCGCGCTCGCCTCTCATTAAAAGAAAGGGTGTTGCCGCGGACGCGCCGGCAGGCGCGTGATGCGGCATGATCAAGATGACTCAAGCTTTCCAGAAAGTGGCCGCCATACGCGGCATGAATGACGTGTTGCCCGGGCCGAGCGCCCGCTGGGAACAGTTCGAGGAAATCGTGCGCGGCTGGCTGCGCGGCTATGGCTATCGCAACGTGCGTACGCCCGTGCTTGAGCATACGCGCCTGTTCACGCGCGGCATCGGCGAAGTCACCGACATCGTCGAAAAAGAGATGTACACGTTCACCGACGCATTGAACGGCGAATCGCTGACGATGCGTCCCGAGATGACGGCCGGCATCGTGCGCGCCTCGATCGAGCACAACATGCTCTACGACCGCCCGCAACGCGTCTACTCGATCGGCCCCGTCTTCCGCCACGAGCGCCCGCAGCGCGGCCGCTACCGCCAGTTCCATCAGATCGACGTCGAGGCCCTGGGCTTTGCCGGCCCTGACGTGGACGCCGAACTGATCGTCATGCTGGCCCGTCTGTGGAAGCTGCTGGGCCTGAAGGATGTGCGCCTGGAGCTGAACTCCCTGGGTCAGCCCGCCGAGCGCGCCGCGCACCGCGCCGCCTTGATCGAGCACCTGGAAAAGCACCGCGACATCCTGGACGAAGACGGCCAACGCCGCCTGTACACCAACCCACTGCGCGTGTTGGACACCAAGAATCCCGCCATGCAGGAAATGGCCAACAGCGCGCCGCGCCTGTTCGACTTCCTGGGCGAAGAGTCCCGCGCACACTTCGATGGCGTGTGCCAGCGCCTGACCGACGCGGGCATCGAATACAGCCTGAACCCGCGCCTGGTGCGCGGTCTTGACTACTACAACCTGACGGTTTTCGAGTGGGTCACCGACCGCCTGGGCTCCCAGGGCACGGTCTGCGGCGGCGGCCGCTACGACGGCCTGGTTGAACTGCTGGGCGGCAAGCACGCGCCCGCGGTTGGCTTCGCAATCGGCATGGAACGTCTGCTGGACCTCTGGGAGCAGAGCGTGCAGCTGGAGGCGCCGGCGGAATGCGAAGTGTACGTCGTGCATCAGGGCGAAGAAGCCCAGCGCCTGGCAGCCCGGGTCGGTGAAGACCTGCGCGACGCCGGTCTGTCAGTCGTCGTGCATGCCGGTTCGGCCGGTTTCAAGTCGCAATTCAAGCGCGCGGATGCCAGCGGCGCCAAGGTTGCGGTTATTCTTGGCGCCGATGAAGTTGCGTCGCAGACCGCCAGCGTCAAATATTTGCGTGCGGACGCCCAGGGCGACGCGGCTCAGCAGCAGGTCCCGCTGAAGGATCTGGCTGCGGTACTGAACAACAAGGGTTAAGGCATGGCATACGATCTCGAAGAACAGGAAAAACTGGACGCAATCAAGGCGTGGTGGGCCCGTTACGGGACGCTGGTTGTCACGCTGTTTGCCGTCGTTGCGCTGTCCTGGGGCGGTTGGTGGGGCTGGAAGGCCTACGAATCGCACCGTGCCAATCAGGCCATGGGCTACTTCGAAGCGCTGGAAGACGCGGCCCGCCTGGGTGGCGCCGATTCCGCCGTGCGCATCAAGACCGCTGCCGCCACGCTGCGCGACCAATACCCGGCCACCGGCTACGCCGCCCGCGGCGCGCTGGTTGCGGCGCAGGCCCTGCAGGCTCAGAAGGACGAGGCCGGTGCCCGTGAACAGCTGGAATGGCTGGCCGCGCAAGGCAAGAACCCGGCCATGCAAGCCGTGGCGCGCCTGCGCCTGGCCGGCATGCTGCTGGATCAGAAGCAATACGACCCGGCGCTTGCACAACTGAACAATCCGCCGGCCGCCTTTGCCGCCTTGTTCGCAGACCGCCGTGGCGATATCCTCGCTGCGCAAGGCAAGCGCGATGAAGCGCGTGCGGCATGGCAAAGCGCCATTGATGGCCTGGGCACGGCGAATCCGATGACCCAGGTTGTGCAACTGAAATTGGATGCCTTGAGCGGAGCGTGACTGTAATGCGTAAATTTGCACCTGGTCGTACGTGGCGTGGCGCCGTTTGCCTGGCAAGCTTGCTTGCGCTGGGCGGATGCGGCTTGTTTTCGCACGATGACGGCCGTTACGATCCCGCACCGCTGACCGAGTACAAGGCCGGCATGTCCGTGCACCAGGTCTGGTCGACGTCGATCGGCAGCGGTTCCGGCCTGGGCTTCGCGCCCACGGTCCTGGGCAGCGCCGTCTACGCCGCCACGCCGGATGGCTCGGTGGGCAAGTTCGACCTTCAAAGCGGCCGTCCCCTGTGGAAGGCCAAGACCGACGGCAAACTGTCGGCCGGCGCCGGCAGCGACGGCACCACCACCGCGGTTGCGTCGCCCGACGGCGATGTGATTGCCTTCGACGACAGCGGCAAGGTGAAGTGGAAGGTCCGCGCCACCAGCGATGTCACGATTCCGCCGGTGGTGGGTTATGGCATCGTGGTGGTCCGCAGCGGCGACTACCGCATCCAGGCGTTCGACGCCAACAGCGGCGAGCGCGTCTGGAACGTGCAGCGCCCGGGTCCCTCGCTGGCATTGCGCAGCGTGTCGCAGATGGTGCTGGCCGAAGGTCTCGTCATCACCGGCCTGCCCGGCGGCAAGCTGATGGCAATCGCCTCCGACAGCGGCAACGTGCAATGGGAAGGCACCGTGGCGACGCCCAAGGGCGCCAGCGACCTCGAGCGCCTGACCGACGTCGTCGGCGCCCCGCGCATCGCGGGTAATCTCCTTTGCGCGGTCGCCTATCAAGGGCGTATCGTCTGCTTTGACGTCACGGCAGGCGGCCGTCCGTTGTGGGCCAAGGACTTCTCCAGCGTCAGCGGCGTCTCGCTGGACGAGCGCTTCGCTTACGCGGCGGACCAGAACAGCGTCGTCAGCGCGTTTGCGCTGGATAATGGCGGCAATGTCTGGAAGCAGGCAGCGCTGAAGAACCGCCAGGTGACTGCACCGGCTATGCTGGGTGGTGCGCTTGCAGTTGGCGACCTGGAAGGCTATCTGCACTTCCTGTCGCGTAGTGATGGCAGCCTGATGGCGCGGCTGTCCGTGGGTGGTGGCGCCGTCGTTTCGCCGCCGCAAACCACCCCCCAAGGTGTGCTGGTCCAGACGGGCAATGGCAATCTCGTCATGATCGGCGCCAACTAAAACCTATAGAACAAAGCCTTACACCGTGTCTTTCAAGCCTGTCGTTGCCCTGGTCGGTCGCCCCAATGTGGGGAAGTCGACCCTTTTCAACCGCCTGACGCGATCGCGCGCCGCGTTGGTGGCCGATTTTTCCGGCCTGACCCGCGATCGCCACTACGGTGAGGGCAGGGTAGGCGAGATCCCGTTCATCGCTATCGATACCGGCGGTTTCGAGCCGGTCGCCAAAGACGGCATCCTGCTGGAGATGGCGCGCCAGACCCGGCAGGCCATCGCCGAGGCGGACGTGGTGGTGTTCCTGGTCGATGCCCGCGCCGGCATCAATGCGCACGACCACGAAATCGCGCAGTTGCTGCGCAAGTCCGGCCAGCAGCGCGTGCTGTTGGCGGTGAACAAGGCGGAAGGCATGGGCCTGGGCCCGGCCATCTCCGAGTTCCACGAGCTTGGATTGGGCCAGCCCTATCCGATTTCGGCGGCGCACGGCGACGGTATCGTCGACCTGATCGAACTGGCGCTGAAAGACCTGGCCGAGCCGCCTGTCGAAGAAGAAGTCTTCGAAGAAGGCGATCACGATCACCGCATCAAGCTGGCGATCGTGGGCCGTCCGAACGTCGGCAAATCGACCCTCATCAATACCTTGATGGGCGAAGAGCGCGTGATCGCGTTCGACTTGCCGGGCACCACGCGCGACGCCATCGAGATCGATTTCGACCGTGACGGCCGCCGCTACACGCTGATCGACACGGCTGGCCTGCGCAAGCGCGGCAAGGTGTTCGAGGCCGTTGAAAAATTCTCAGTCATCAAGACGCTGCAGGCCATCGAGGCCAGCAACGTCGTGCTGCTGATGCTGGATGCGCACACCGAGATTTCCGAGCAGGATGCCCACATCGCGGGCTTCGTGCTGGAAACCGGCCGCGCCGTCGTGGTGGCCATCAACAAGTGGGATGGCCTGGACGGCGAGGAAAAGGAACGCATCGAACGCGAATTCCAGCGCAAGCTGCGTTTCCTGTCGTTCGCGCGCATGCACACCATTTCCGCGTTGCGCGGGCAGGGCATCAAGCCGCTCTTGAAGTCCATCAATTCCGCGCATGCCGCCGCGTTCGCCAAGCTGTCCACACCCAAGCTGACGCGTGAACTGCAGGCCGCCATCGAGCAGCAGCAGCCGCCCCGCAAGGGCATCTTCCGTCCCAAGATGCGCTATGCGCACCAGGGCGGTCAGAACCCGCCGCTGGTCGTCATCCACGGCAATGCGCTGGACGCCATCCCGGATTCGTATCGCCGCTATCTGGAAACGCGTTTCCGCAATGCGTTCGATCTGGCCGGTACGCCTTTGCGCATCGAATTCAAGTCTTCGCACAACCCCTACGCGCAGGAAAGCTGATCCATGAGCCGTTTCTGGAGTCCCGTGGTCGGGACGCTCAGTCCGTATGTCCCGGGCGAGCAGCCCAAGCTTCAGAACCTGATCAAGCTGAATACCAACGAGCATCCTTACGGGCCGTCGCCCAAGGTGCTCGATGCCATTCGCGCAGCCTGCGACGACACGCTCAAGCTGTACCCGGACCCGTCGTCAGACCGCCTTCGCCAGGCGATCGCGTCGACGGTGGGCGTGCTGCCGGGCCAGGTGTTCGTGGGCAACGGCTCCGACGAGGTGCTTGCGCACGTGTTCCTGGCGTTGCTCCAGCACGAGCGTCCGCTGCGCTTTCCGGACATCACCTACAGTTTCTACCCGGTCTACTGCGGCCTGTACGGTATCGAATACGAAACCGTGCCGCTGACGGCGGATTTCCGCATTGACGTGGAAGACTACCTGCCGGGTGCCCGCGGGCAGGCCGGCGCCATCATTTTCCCGAACCCCAATGCCCCCACGGGCCGCGCACTCAGCCTGGCCGAGGTCGAGCGCATCGTCGCGGGCAACCCCGACGCCGTCGTCGTAGTCGACGAGGCCTATGTGGATTTCGGCGGCGAATCGGCCGTGGGCCTGGTCGCGCGCTATGACAACTTGCTGGTCGTGCAGACCTTGTCCAAGTCGCGTTCGCTGGCCGGGCTGCGCGTAGGCTTCGCCGTGGGCAGCGCCGAGCTCATCGACGGGCTCGATCGCGTAAAGAACAGTTTCAACTCCTACCCCATTGATCGCCTGGCATCGGCCGGCGCAGTGGCGGCATTGGAAGATACAGAGTACTTTGAGAAGACTCGCCAAGCCGTGATCGAAACCCGGTCGCGGATGACGGCGGGCCTGGAGTCGCTGGGTTTTGAAGTGCTGCCGTCGGCTGCGAATTTCGTGTTCGCGCGGCACCCCTCCAAAGACGCTTCGGGTCTGGCCGCCGCCTTGCGCGAGCGCAGCATCATCGTGCGCCATTTCCGTCATGCGCGCATCGATCAGTTTCTCCGCATTACCGTGGGCACGGACGAGCAGGTAGACCTGCTTCTGAAGGGGCTCGCGGAGGTCCTGCAAGCGTGATCGTCAGGGGCTTTTCAGCTTGAAAACTCTGGTGTCACTTTTGCCTCCTGGCCAAGTAGCACGGGCCGGGAAAACCCTGTAGAGTACGTATTTCGGTGTGCTCCACCAGTACAAAAAAGCACATCATCACTCAATAACAAACAAATGGAGCCTGGCCAATGAGCAATAAAGGGCAAACTCTGCAAGATCCGTTCCTGAACACGCTGCGCAAGGATCATGTGCCCGTGTCGATTTACTTGGTGAACGGTATCAAGCTTCAAGGGCAAATCGAATCTTTTGACCAGTACGTGGTGCTGTTGCGCAATACGGTTACGCAAATGGTCTACAAGCATGCCATTTCCACCGTTGTTCCCGCCCGCGCCGTGAATTTCCAGGTGGAAGTCCCTGCTGAGTAATCTCGCTCCAGCTGTACCTTTTTTTGCCCGCCAGACGGATGACGTCGGCGGGCATTTTCGCTTTGGCTCCAATATGGTGCATGTATGCGCGCTCTGATTATCAGCGTGGATCTGGGTGACCCGGATTTCACGGCCCATGCCGAGGAATTTGCGATGCTGGCCAAGGGCGCGGGCGCGGAAGTCGTCGGCACCTTGACTGCCCGGCGCGACCGGCCCGACGCCAAATTCTTCATCGGCTCCGGCAAGGCGGACGAGGGCGTCGCGATGTCGCAGGCGCTTCTCGCCGACATCGTTCTGTTCGATCAGCCCTTGTCGCCCGCCCAGCAACGCAACCTTGAACGCGTCTTCAACTTGCGCGTGGTGGACCGCGTCGCCCTCATCCTGGACATCTTCGCGTTGCGCGCAAAGAGCCACGAAGGCAAGCTGCAGGTCGAGCTGGCGCAGTTGCAGCATCTGTCCACTCGCCTGACGCGCATGTGGAGCCACTTGGAACGTCAGCGCGGCGGTATCGGGATGCGCGGCCCCGGCGAATCCCAGCTTGAAATGGATCGCCGCATGATCGGCGCCAAGGTCAAGACGCTGCGCGAGCGGCTGGATCGCGTTGAACGCCAGCGGGTGACCCAGCGCCGCGCGCGGGCCCGAGGCGGCGCGCTCTCCGTGTCACTCGTGGGTTACACCAACGCGGGCAAGTCGACATTGTTCAATGCGCTGACGCGCGCGGACACTTATGCGGCGGACCAGCTGTTCGCCACCCTGGACACGACCACACGGCGCATCTGGATCGAGGGCGCCGGGAACGTTGTGATATCGGATACGGTCGGATTCATCCGCGACCTGCCTCATGACCTGATCGCCGCATTTCGCGCGACGCTGGAAGAGACGGTGCACGCGGATCTATTGCTGCACGTAGTCGACGCGGCCAGTCCGCAGCGCGACGAGCAGATTTTCGAAGTCAACAAGGTCCTCGCTGAAATCGGCGCCTCCGCCGTTCCGACCATTCTGGTATACAACAAGATTGACCGGGCTGGATTGGAACCCCGGGTGGAGCGCGATGCACATGGTACGATTGCGCGAGTATTTGTAAGCGCCACCGAGCGCGCCGGTCTGGATGCGTTGCGCGGGGCAATTGCGGAGACCGGACAGATTGTGGGAAACAATGCCGCGAATTATCAAACTCTTCAATCTGAATGACCCCGGTTGGGGTCGTGGGAACAACAATGGCTCCGAGCCGCCGCCGAAGCGGCCTCAAGGCAATGGAGACGGCCCTCCCGACCTGGACGAGGTCTGGCGCGATTTCAATAATCGCATCGGATCCCTGTTCGGTCGCAAGGGCGGTGGCGGTGGCAACAACCGCCCCGGCAACCGTGGCGGCATGACGCCGCCTTCACCGCGTGGTGCGCGCATCGGCCTGGGCGTCATTGCCCTGGTGGCCGTGGGCATCTGGGCGGCTAGCGGCTTCTACATCGTGCAAGAAGGCCAAGTCGCGGTTGTGACCCAGTTCGGCAAATACAAGAGCACGTCGCAGGCCGGTTTCCAGTGGCGCCTGCCGTATCCCATTCAAAGCCAGGAAATCGTCAACGTGTCGCAATTGCGCACGTTCGAAGTCGGTTTCCGCGGCGGTTCGCGCAACAAGGTGCTGCCTGAATCGCTGATGCTCACGACGGACGAGAACATCGTCGATATGCAGTTCGTCGTCCAGTATCGCCTGCGCGCCGATGGTGCGCCGGACTACCTCTTCATGACGCGCGACCCGGACGAATCCGTCCGCCAGGCCTCTGAAACGGCCATGCGCGAAGTCGTGGGCAAGCAGTCGATGGACTTCGTGCTGTACGAAGGTCGTACGATGGTTGCCACGCAAGTGCAGGCGCTGATGCAGCAGATCCTGGACCGCTACCAAAGCGGCGTCCAGGTCAGCACGGTCGCCATCCAGAACGTGCAGCCGCCCGAGCAGGTGCAAGCCGCCTTCGACGACGCCGTCAAGGCTGGTCAGGACCGCGAGCGCCAGATCAACGAAGGCCAGGCTTACGCCAACCAGGTCGTGCCGCTGGCCAGTGGCCAGGCTTCGCGCATGACCGAGCAGGCCGAAGGCTACAAGGCCAAGGTCGTTGGCGACGCCCAGGGTAATACCTCGCGCTTCACCAGCATCCTGGGTGAATACGAAAAGTCGCCGCAGGTCATGCGCCAGCGTATGTACCTGGAAAGCATGCAGGACATCTTCACTCGCGCCAGCAAGGTCATGGTCGACACCAAGAGCAACAACAACATGTTGTACCTGCCCTTGGACAAGATCATGCATCTGGCCGCCCAGGATGGCAGCAAGTCCAGTGTCGGCAACCCGGGTTCGCCTGCGTTGATCAGTCCGCCGGTCCAGCCGCCGTTGCGTAGCGGCGCGGTCCCGGTGCCCCAGTCTTCCGGCAGCAGCAATAGCAACACGCTGCCCCGCGACCGTACGTCGCGCTAACCCGGAGGAGTCCTGATCATGCAACGTTTTATGCCCATCCTGGTCGGCCTGCTCATCGTGCTGGCCGCCCTGTCTTCCTGCGTCTTCGTCGTGCGCGAGCGCGACTACGCCCTGGTGTTCTCGCTGGGTGAAGTGCGCAAGACCATCAGTGAACCCGGCCTGTATTTCAAGGCCCCGCCGCCGTTCCAGAACGTCGTCACGCTCGACAAGCGCATCCTGACCATCGAAACCAACGAAGCCGAACGCATCCAGACTTCCGAAAAGAAGAACCTGCTGATCGATTCCTACGTCAAGTGGCGTATTGCGGATCCCCGCCAATACTACGTCTCGACGGGCGGCAACGAGCGCGTGGCGCAAGAGCGCCTGCAAGCGCTCATCCGCGACGCGCTGAACGCATCGGTCAACGTGCGCACGGTGCGCGACGTGGTCTCGACCGAACGCGACAAGATCATGGCCGAGATCCTGACCAACGTGGCCAAGCGCGCCGAGCCCCTGGGCGTGCAGATCGTCGACGTGCGTCTGCGCCGTATCGAATTCGCGCCGGAAATTTCGGAATCGGTGTACCGCCGCATGGAAGCGGAGCGTACGCGCGTCGCCAACGAGCTGCGTTCCATCGGCGCCGCCGAAGGCGAGAAGATCCGCGCCGAGGCCGACCGCCAACGTGAAGTCATTGTGGCTCAGGCGTATGCCAAGGCCCAGGGCATCATGGGTGAGGGCGATGCCGCCGCGGCATCGATCTACGCGCAGGCCTACGGCAAGAACCCGCAGTTCTACACGTACTACAAGAGCCTGGAAGCCTACCGCGCTTCGTTCTCGAAGCCGGGCGACGTGCTGGTGGTCGACCCCAGTTCCAGCTTCTTCCAGTTCATGAAGGACCCGGCCGGCGCAGCTCTGGCGCCGGTTACCGTGCCGGCCAAGTAAGGCGGCGCGCATCGCGGAACGAAAAGCCCCTTGGAAATCCAAGGGGCTTTTTACTGGTGCGAAGTGCAGCGGTTCCAGGTGCGCCGGCAATTGGGGGACAGCTCTGTCCACCCGTAATCCCGGCTGGCGCTGCCCGCTGACTCATGTACAATACCGCGTAAGCTAGAAAACATTCCGCAGCGGCTGAGCGGGCTTACGCCCCCTCAGCCGCTTTTTCGTTTGGGCGACGCCCACGCATCACTTGGCGTTCATCAGGTAAACATTCATGGGTAACTGGTTGCTGCCCGAGAGCCTTGCCGACGTACTTCCGGCAGAGGCCCGGCGCATCGAGGAACTGCGCCGCGAACTTCTCGATTTGTACCGTACTTACGGCTTCGAGCTGGTCGCGCCGCCCCTGGTCGAATACATTGATTCATTGCTGTCCGGCACCGGTAGCGATCTGGATCTGCGCACGTGCAAGCTGGTCGACCAGCTGACCGGCCGCACGCTGGGCGTGCGGGCGGACATGACTCCTCAGGTCACGCGCATTGATGCGCACTTGTTGAACCGCGCCGGCGTGACCCGCCTGTGCTATTGCGGCAGCGTGTTGCACGCCCGTCCGGCGGACCTGCTGTCCAGCCGCGAGCTGTTGCAGATCGGTGCCGAGATCTACGGCCATGCCGGTTTTGAAGCCGATCTGGAAATCATCCAGCTCGTGCTGGAAACGGTAGCGATCGCCGGGGTGCGCAACCCCCGTCTGGACTTGTGCCATTCGGGCGTGGTTCGCGCCATCCTGGAATCGGACCCGGCGGCCGTGGCGGTATCGCAGGAAATCATCCGCTTGCTGCGCGAGAAAGACGTGCCGGGCCTGGGTGAATTGGCCCAGCGCGCGCCGGGCATGCGGGATGAAACGCTGAAGGCGTTGCAGTTGCTGCCGAATCTGTACGGCGGCCCGGAAGTACTGAAGGCGGCGCGTCGCGATCTGCCGCTGCTGCCGGGTGTCGCCGTGGCGCTGGATGCCTTGCAGGTGGTGGTGGATGCGATGCCGAACGTCGCATTCAGCGTCGACTTGGCCGATGTGGGGGGCTATGGCTACCACTCCGGCGTGAAGTTCGCGCTGTATGCGGAAGGCTGGCATGACGCACTGGTCAGCGGTGGCCGCTATGACGACGTCAGCCGGGCATTCGGCCGCGCGCGTCCGGCTACCGGTTTCAGTCTGGATTTACGCAAACTGGCGGCAGGTCTGCCGCCAGCGGAACGGGCGCGTGCAGTTCGCGCGCCTTGGGGGCAGGCCCCCGCTCTGACCGAGGCGGTTCGCCGTCTGCGCCGGTCAGGGGAGATTGTCGTTCAGGTATTGCCCGGTCACGAGCAGGATCAGGACGAATTCGTTTGCGATCGCGAGCTGGCGCTGCAAGATGGCGCCTGGACGGTCAGAACGCTGTGACTAACTCCCTCTTGGAAACAAGAGGGCCGCGGGGAGATTTCCGGATTTCCCGAGAAACTCGATATTGATTCGTAACATGAGCAAGAACGTAGTCGTAATCGGCACCCAATGGGGTGACGAGGGCAAAGGCAAGATCGTCGATTGGCTGGCGGAATCCGTCCAAGGCGTGGTCCGCTTCCAGGGCGGTCACAATGCCGGCCATACGCTGTGGATCAATGGCAAGAAGACGATTCTTCGCCTGATCCCGTCCGGCATCATGCATCCCGGCGTCACCTGCTTTATCGGCAACGGCGTCGTGCTGTCCCCGGAAGCCCTGCTCAAGGAAATCGAAGAGCTGGAGGCTGCTGGCCTGGATGTGCGCTCGCGCCTGCAGATTTCCGAAATCTGCCCGCTGATCCTGCCGTACCACGTGGCCATCGACAAGGCGCGCGAAGCGCGCAAGGGCGAAGGCAAGATCGGCACGACCGGTCGTGGCATCGGCCCGGCATACGAGGACAAGGTTGCCCGCCGCGCATTGCGCGTGCAAGACCTGTTCAATCCTTCGCTGTTCGACGAGAAGCTCGCCGAAGTGCTGGATTACCACAACTTCGTGCTGACCAAGTATCTGGGCGCCGAAGCGGTTTCCGCCGACGAAGTGCGTGATCAGGCCATGGCACTGGCTCCCGCCATCGCGCCGATGGTCAAGGATGTGTCCAGCAACCTGTATGCCATGCAGCAGGAAGGCAAGCGCATTCTGTTCGAAGGCGCGCAAGGCGCGTTGCTGGATGTGGACCACGGCACCTATCCCTTCGTCACCAGCAGCAATTGCGTGGCTGGCGCGGCGTCGGCTGGCGCCGGTGTGGGCCCGCAGCAGTTGGATTACGTCCTGGGCATCACCAAGGCTTACACGACCCGCGTCGGTTCGGGCCCGTTCCCGACCGAACTGGTCGACGAGATCGGTACCCGCCTGGCCACCATCGGCAAGGAATTTGGTTCGGTCACCGGCCGTCCGCGTCGTTGCGGCTGGTTCGACGGCGCCGCGCTGAAGCGCTCGGTCCGTCTGAACGGCATTTCCGGTCTGTGCATCACCAAGCTGGATGTGCTGGACGGCCTGGAAACTATCCAGTTGGGCGTCGGCTACCGTGTCAACGGTGAATTCCGCGACGTTCTGCCTTACGGCGCCCACGCGGTCGCTCAGGCGCAGCCGGTGCTGGAAGAGTTGCCGGGCTGGTCGGAATCGACCGTCGGCATCACCGAGTACGACAAGCTGCCCGAAGCCGCCCGTCGCTACCTCGAGCGCGTTGCCGAAGTCTGCGGCGTGCCGATCGACCTCGTGTCGACCGGTCCTGACCGCAATGAAACCATTGTCCTGCGTCACCCCCTGAAGGGCTGACATCGGGTTAATATTCCAAAGGCCGCCGCCGGTCTCATACCGGCGGCGGCCTTTTCGTATCTTTAAGCAGGAGATGCTTGCCTATGAGCACGCCGACCAATGATGACAGCCATCTGTGGGTGACGTGGGACGATTACAACCGCTTGATCGAACGCCTTACCTTGCAGGTGCATCAATCGGGATGGAAGTTCGACAAGATTCTTTGTCTGGCGCGCGGCGGTATGCGCGTCGGTGACGTAATGTCCCGTATTTTCGATGTGCCGCTGGGTATCCTGGCCACGAGCAGCTACCGCGAAGCCGCCGGCACGAAGCAAGGCGACATGGATATCGCCCAGTTCATCACCATTACGCGCGGCACGTTGTCCGGGCGTGTGTTGTTGGTGGACGACATGGTTGATACCGGCAAAACCTTCAGCAAGGTCTATGACCATCTGAAGAGCCAGTTCGCGGACATCACCGAACTGCGCAGTGCCGTGCTGTGGTGGAAGGGGCATTCCCAGGCAACGCCCGACTATTATGTCGAGAAGCTGCCGACGAACCCCTGGATTCACCAGCCGTTCGAAGATTACGACAGCCTGCGTCCGCACCAGCTCGAAGCCTGGATCCGCAAGGGTTCCAAGAGCTGAGCCCGGATGGGGTTAGGGGAGGGGTGCCTGGCGCTCTCTGGGTGCCAAGTGTCCCTCCTAGTAGTCAAAATGGTCGTGACCATGCTAGAATCGCTGGTTATCGCTAAACCGAACTTGGCTTGTTACTCTTTGGGTAGTCTTTGGGTAACGGAAACAGCCAGCGGAAATCCGGGAAATGGAAGGCAAGGCCGCGTGCAGCATCTGCAGCGCGCAGCGCATGTGTCCTAGTCCCGGGTTGCGCTCCAAGGTTCCTCGTTTCCGCGGTACTTTCCTTTGTGTTGTGGTTGCGTGCCTGGTGTACCAGTGCATGCCTATAGCGCGAGGGGATGTTTTCGCGGACCTGGATCCTAGGCAGCGTTGCTGGTAAGCAAGCCAGGTTTGTCATCAACTTTTGTTACCCTACAAGCAGGCCAATCACTTTATGCCTATCGTTCGACTGAAGGAAAACGAACCGTTTGAAGCCGCTCTGCGCCGCTTCAAGCGCACCATCGAAAAGACCGGTTTGCTCACCGAGCTGCGTTCGCGCGAGTTCTATGAGAAGCCCACGGCAGAGCGCAAGCGCAAGCACGCCGCCGCTGTGAAGCGCCACTACAAGCGCATCCGTAGCCAACAACTGCCCCCGCGCCTGTATTGATTTTTGATTCCCGAATCTATTGATTCCAGAATCATTCATCCAGGATCTACTCGCCCGAGTCGACGTTGTCGACGTAGTCGGGCGATACGTGCAGTTGCGAAAGGGTGGGGCCAACTTGCTTGGCCTGTGCCCCTTTCATAACGAAAAAAGTCCGTCGTTCACTGTCAGCCCCACCAAGCAGTTCTACCACTGCTTCGGCTGTGGAGCACATGGCAGCGCCATCACTTTCCTGATGGAACATACGGGTACCAGTTTCCCCGAAGCCGTGCGCACGCTCGCGGCTTCGGCGGGAATGACGGTCCCCGAAGAAAATCGCAGTCCACGCCAGCAGCAGGAATCCGCGCGCCGCAAAGCCGAGGAATCCCGTCATACGCAGGTGCTGGATGCCGCTCAGGCGCATTATCTGAAGCAGTTGCGCGCGTCGCCCGCGGCGATCCGCTATCTGAAGCAGCGCGGCCTGACTGGTGAAATCGCGGCACATTTCGGTTTGGGGTGGTCGGGTACTGACCGCCACGGCCTGTCGCAAGTTTTTCCCAATTACGACGACCCCACGCTAGTGGAGTCCGGGCTGGTCATCGAATCCGAAGACGGCCGTCGCTACGACCGTTTCCGTGAGCGCGTCATGTTTCCGATCCGCAATGTGCGGGGCAGTCTCATTGGCTTCGGCGGACGCATCATCGGCAAAGGCGAGCCCAAGTACCTGAATTCCCCCGAAACGCCCCTGTTCTCGAAGGGCCATGAGCTCTACGGGTTGTGGGAGGCGCGCCAGTCCATCCGCCAGGAAGGGCAGGTGATTGTGGTCGAAGGCTACATGGACGTCGTCGGCCTGGCGCAGCAAGGCATCGCCAACGCGGTCGCCACGCTGGGTACGGCCACGACGCCCGACCACGTGAAGAAGCTGCTGCGCACGAGCGACAAGGTGATCTTCAGTTTCGACGGCGACGGCGCCGGCCGGCGTGCCGCCTGGCGGGCGTTGCAGGCTTGCCTGCCCGTGCTGCGCGACGATATCGCCATTCGATTCCTGTTCCTGCCGTCCGAGCATGATCCGGACTCGTATGTGCGCGAGTTGGGCGCCGAAGCGTTCCGCGCCTGTCTGGCCGATGCGGTGGCGCTGTCGCGCTTCCTACTGGACGAGCTGGCGTCGCGGCATAACATGAACGAGGCCGAAGGGCGCGCCAGTTGCCTGCATGAAGCCAAGCCGCTGTTGGCGTCGATTCCCGAGTGTGCGCTGCGCGTGCAGATCGAGCGGGAAATGGCCAAGCTGGTGCAGCTGACCCCTGAAGAAATGGCGCAGATCCTGGCGCAACAGCCAGCCAAGCCGTTCGCGCCGGCCGCGGCACCCAAGCCGGCGGCAGGCGAGTCGTCGGGGGCAGCCGGGCCGGATCATGACGGCGGTCACCCCGATATGGGCTATGACTTCGCCGGGCATGATTTTCACGATATTCCCGCCGAAGAGCCGGATTACGCCGACTACGGTCATTTTCCGTCGCAAGGCGGTGGCGAATACACGGGCGGCGGCGGTGGTGGTCAGCGCGCCGGCGGCAAGCAAGAATGGAAGGGCAAGGGCGACTGGAAAAGCAAGGGTGACTGGAAACCGGGCAAAGGCAACTGGAAAGGGCGTCGCGATAACGACGTCGGAGGCTTCGAAGGCCGCCGGACCATGCCGTCGTTGGCCAAGCGCTTGCTTGGGTTGCTGCTCGCGCATCCTGAATTGGTGGACTCCATGGGAGACCAGCAGCTTGAAGTCATCGACCATGGCCCCCATCTAGGATTGGTAAGGGACTTGATCATGCTGGCGCAATCCAGCGGCGCGCGCCATGTGGGCGCATTGCTGGAAGCTGCCGAGCCTGATTCCGACCTGGCCACGGTATTGAAGGGCTTGCGGGCGGATATCCTGTCCCAGGAAGACCTGCCTGACCCCCAGACCGAGTGGGATGATGCTCTGCGGCGTATCGAATTCGACTCAGCCAAGCTGGAAATGGCCAAGTTGGCGGCTGCAGGCTTGTCCACGGATGACGCGCGCAAACGCTATCTGGAGCTCTCAAGCCGCATGGCGACGCTGAAAGGTGCCGGGATACGCTAAATGCGCTAAAATCAAAGGTTGTCCGTTTGCCGAGGGCCTTTTATCTTGGCTGCTACGCGGCGGACAGATGGTGGCGGACAGATAGTCAGGCCGAAGCAGATGTCCCATTGATGCGTTTTCAGTTGATTGCAGCTTAATTCTTGCTGAATGTGCTGCTAGTCCTAGCGCGGAAGTGGGGTAGGCAGTGGGTAGACGATGGATCGCGGAATCTATTGCCGCTGGCCGAATCTAACCCAGTAGTGCAGTTTGAAGATGAGTAGTGTGATTTGACCCGCAGAAATTATCAGGCTGGCGCGTCAAATTTGTTACATAGTTAATTAATATAGCTGATAGCTGAGCGGTGAATCAGGCAGTTCAGCGGCGAGTCGTTTCGCGTAGCGTTAGTGGTCTGGGTGCTGTGTCTACATAAGCTGCTAGGGGCAACGTCCCCATAAGCAAGCAAAGCCTATTTATAGGCAGACAGCCCCCCCAACGCCCGAAATCCGCCGCGGAATGAGGTCATGCACGTCAAGCGCCCAACGGTATTGCACCGCGATGGCGACAAGCGGGCTCGCAAGAGCTGGCGCTGCGAACAACGCAGCCGCGTGACTTCTGCCGATTCACCAGTTTTACCCGTATTTGCGCCGCGCTGGGCCACCGTCCAGGGCGGCTCTATGCGGTGCAACATGCCCAAACGGGTTGCGACGACCACGGAAGCGACTATGACCAAATCCACCGGCAAATCCTCCTCTGCAATTGATGCGGCTGAATTCAAGGCCCCTGCGGCCAAGCGCGCCGTAAGCATGGCGGCGGAAAAAGCGCCCGCCAAAACGGCGGTGAAGGTCGCCAAGCCCGCTGCCAAAACGGCTGCCAAGAAGGCAACTAAGACGGCTGCGGCTGACAAGCCCGAAAAAGTGACGAAGGCTCGCGCTAAGAAGGCTGAAGACAAGCTCGCCGACTTGGTGGGGGGCAGCGCACGTCCGGCAGTGCCCAGCGGTCGCCGCCCGGGCCGCCCCGCGAAGAATGCGAACAACGATTCCGACGGTTTCGACGACACGATGGACGGCGAAGGCGAAGTCCTGCCCGATCTGAAGCCGCCCAAGCGTGGTGGCAAGCGCGGCAAGGCGGATCCCAAGGATCTGATCGCCCGCGGCCCCGTGACCCCGGAAGAATACGAAGCGCGCCGCAACCGCCTGAAGCAGCTGATCAAGCTGGGCAAGGACCGCGGCTACCTGACGTACGGTGAAATCAACGACCATCTGCCTGACGACCTGGTCGACGCCGAAGCCATCGACGGCATCATCAGCACGTTCAGCGACATGGGTATCGCGGTCTATGACCAGGCCCCGGACGCCGAAACGCTGCTGATGAGCGAAAACGCGCCGGTTGCGTCCAACGACGATGACGTCGAAGACGAAGCCGAAGCCGCGCTGACCACGGTGGACTCCGATTTCGGCCGCACCACCGACCCCGTGCGTATGTACATGCGCGAAATGGGTTCGGTCGAGCTGCTGACCCGCGAAGGCGAAATCGAGATCGCCAAGCGTATCGAAGACGGCCTGAAGCACATGGTCATGGCCATTTCGGCCTGCCCGACCACGATCAACGAGATCCTTGCCCACATCCTGCGCGTTCGCGAAGGCCAGGCGCAGATCGACGAAGTCGTTGACGGCCTGGTTGATCCGGAAGACGGCGAAGAATACGCCGGCGCCGGCGTCACCGCTGACGAAGACGAAAGCGATGACGGCCCCGCGGGCGGCATGTCCAGCAAGCAGCTGGAAGACCTGCGCGTGAAGGCATTGGCCAAGTTCGACGAGGTCAATAAGCAGTTCGACAAGATGCGCCTGTCGTACGAGAAGGACGGCTATAAGTCGGACGTCTACGTGCGTGCCCAGGAGTCCATCCAGAACGAACTGATGGGCATCCGCTTCACGGCCAAGATGGTCGAAAAGCTGGCTGACACCCTGCGCAACCAGGTTGAAGAAGTGCGTCAGCTTGAGCGCGCCGTCCTGCACACGTGTGTGGACCGTGCCGGCATGCCGCGCACGCACTTCATCAAGGTCTTCCCGGGCAACGAAACCAACCTGCAGTGGGTGGTGGAAGAAGTCGCCGCCGGCCATCCGTACGCCGAGACGCTGGAGCGCCAGATTCCCGCTGTGCAGGAACTGCAGCAAAAGTTGATCGACCTGCAAACGCGCGTCGTGCTGCCGCTGAAGGACCTGAAAGACGTCAACAAGCGCATGGCCACCGGCGAAGCCAAGGCCCGCAAGGCCAAGCGCGAAATGACGGAGGCCAACCTGCGTCTGGTGATCTCGATTGCCAAGAAGTACACGAACCGTGGCCTGCAGTTCCTGGATCTGATCCAGGAAGGCAACATCGGCTTGATGAAGGCCGTGGACAAGTTCGAATACCGCCGCGGCTACAAGTTCTCGACGTACGCCACGTGGTGGATCCGTCAGGCCATCACGCGTTCGATCGCCGACCAAGCGCGCACCATCCGTATCCCGGTTCACATGATCGAAACGATCAACAAGATGAACCGGATCAGCCGTCAGATCCTGCAGGAAACCGGCGCCGAGCCGGATCCCGCGACCCTGGCGCAGAAGATGGACATGCCGGAAGACAAGATCCGCAAGATCCTGAAGATCGCGAAGGAACCGATCTCCATGGAAACGCCGATTGGTGACGACGATGACTCGCACCTGGGCGATTTCATCGAAGACACGTCCACCTTGGCGCCTTCCGATGCGGCATTGCACGGCTCCATGCGTGATGTGGTCAAGGAAGTGCTAGACTCTCTCACCCCGCGTGAAGCCAAGGTTCTGCGTATGCGTTTCGGCATCGAAATGAGCACCGACCAGACCCTGGAAGAAGTGGGCAAGCAATTCGACGTCACGCGTGAGCGCATTCGCCAAATAGAGGCTAAAGCGCTGCGCAAGCTGCGTCACCCCAGCCGGGCCGATAAGCTGAAGAGCTTCCTGGAAGGGCAGTAATCGTTTCCTGGGCCTCTAGCTCATGCCTGGTTAGAGCAGCGGACTCATAATCCGTTGGTGCCGAGTTCGACTCTCGGGGGGCCTACCAATAGATATGCGGGTCTTGGAGCAATCCAAGGCCCGCTTTCTTTTCCGCAATCGGTACGCTTTTCCGCAATTCCGATTACCGAGTGGGCGCGGCTTTGTCGCCCTTGCGTCGCCTGACGTACTTCTCGGTGGTCGTAACCGAGCCATGCCCGAGCTGCTTTTGGGCCTGCCGAATATC
This sequence comes from Achromobacter marplatensis, assembly GCF_002209535.1. Classification (GTDB taxonomy): domain Bacteria; phylum Pseudomonadota; class Gammaproteobacteria; order Burkholderiales; family Burkholderiaceae_B; genus Achromobacter; species Achromobacter marplatensis. The sequence continues at coordinate 110,259 of NZ_NJIG01000018.1, forward strand.
CCCGGCCGACTCGGTCTTGTCGGTACCCGCTTTGGCGCGTAGGTCCCGGAATTGGAAGGCGGCTTTGGGCACGCCCGCCGTCTCCCTGGCCTTGTCGAACCGGTCGCGCAGGGCGCCAGCGGTCAACGGCAGACCGGATTCGTTCACCACCAAGTAGATGCTGACCACCTTGTTCTCAGCCCGGTAGCGCGCCTTCCTGGCCTTGATCCGGTCGATCACCTGGGCCAGTTCCCCGGTGATTTCGATGCGCAGCTTTTGCGCCGTCTTGCCCTGGCGGACGTGTAGGAACCCGTCGCGCATGTCCGTTTCTAGAAAGCGCAGCGTGTCTGCCGGCCGTTGGCCCGCCAGGTAGGCGAGGTCCATGGCGTCCTGCAGCGGCTCGTCAGCGGCCGCATGCACGCGCCCATAGGTGTCGTCCTCGACGTAGGTGTCGCGGCCGCGTTCCTTGTTCTTGCGCACGCCCTGCGCCGGGTTCGGCGCGTCGGTCAGGCCGATCTCTCGGGCGTAGTTGAAAATGGCGCTGAACAAGGCGATTTCGCGGTTGGCGCGCACGTGGCCGGCGTCGGGCGGTACCGGGCGGCCCTTCTCGCGGAACCAGTCCGCTGACTTCGCCATGCGCCAGCGAATGTAGCGCGTCACGTGCACGGGCTTGATCTGCTCCATATGCACGGGCGGCTTGTCGAAGATTTCGCACAGAAAGTCCAGCTCGATCTGGTTGCCTTCCTGCGTGCGTGGTGCCTTGGTCGGGACGATGTCGGCGAAGTACCGGTTGGCGGCCTGGCGGAACGTGACCTGCGCCGCCGTCCCTACGGACTGCTGCGTGAGCTGGGCCCAGCGGCGCATCGCCTCGACAAAGTCGGATCCGAGAGATTCTTCCTTGCGCGGCTTCCCGCCCAAGTCGAAGTAGTAGTAGGTCTTGGCGCCGCGGTGGCGCGCGCGCATGCCGGGCGGCAGGCGGTTACGGCTAGGCTTGCGCCCCATGGTCATGCTCTCCAGGCGTCAGGCGTCCATTCGGTGTTTGCCGGCTCGGCGGCGCGAGCGGGGCGGCCCTCCACCGCGCTGCGCGCGACTATAGCCCGGCCCGCCCGGTTGACGTGCGCCGGGTAGCCGTGGTCCAGCAGCCATTCGACCTGCAGGACGGGGTAGGGCTTGTCCTTCGTGCCGCGGCGGATGCCGGTCATGTCGGCCACTTCCGCCGGGCTCAGGAACGTTTCGGCTTCCATTACTGCTCCTTGTTGTCGGTGGTGGCGCGGCGCAAGGCTCGAAGGATGAGCCGCGTCAGCCGCTTGTGGACGCGCATCAGGCGTTCGTCGCTGCTCCAGTGAAAGCCGGGGTAGT
>NZ_NJIG01000019.1 GCF_002209535.1 Achromobacter marplatensis
ATCAACCAGATCTGCCGGGATCGACGGCAATTCCCTCAGGGGAGGTTTCTTCTTTGTGGCCATACATGTGCTCCTTGAGCGGTATGTTAGGCCTCAAACACAAAATTTATGACACTCCCATCGATGATGGGTTACGTGCGGCATACATCCGTGTGCTCAGGCCTATCGGGACGCACTCCACCCATCCTACGACGACGAACACCCCCACCCACCTCAATCGTCAACCGCCACCCGCCAACCGGCAACCGGCAACCGCCGACCGGCGGTCGTAGGATGGGTGAAGCGCGGCAAGTCCGGCATTAGAACGAGCACGTGCATCGCGCGTAACCCATCGTAGAGGCATACGTCGAAAGGGTTCACGTGCGCAATGCGCCCAGAATCCCACCAGCATCCTCACGCCGCAAGACACCGACAAGGGACAACCCCGCAAGTCATCCCCAAACCCAAACCACCCCAACCGAAAAACACCCACAACGCCCCCACACGCGAAGCGCCAAAAGCCTCAACGCAAGACAACGCGTACGCTCCCAAAGGCCGCCCGCGCGGCCGGCCGGGAGCGGGCCCCGCAAGACCTTCCACCCCTCCCCGCCGTGGAGAAGAACCCTAAGCACACCGCCCTCCCCAGCGACCGAGAAATTGCGCTCAACGGAGTCCGGTGGGTTGGTGGCCGGTGGGGCGCGGGGCGTCGATAAGCCCGAGGGAATCTGAAGGCAGCCGCCGTAGGCGGCAACGAAGATGACGACGGGGCAGTCCGGAGCGAAGGCTCCGGACCGCAATCGTTGACCCGCGCCCCACCGGCCACCAACCCGCCGGGCGTCTCAAGAACCACAACCGCCATCACACCACCAATAACAACCACTCCATCAAGCCGCCCGCACCCCAATCGCCACCACCCTCGCACTGAACTCCCTCAGCAACTCCTCCCGCTTCCCAGCCACCTTCTCCATCGCCGCCTCCTTGATATGTCCGTAGCCCCGGATCTCCTCCGGCAGCCCCGCTAACGTCACCGCCTTTTCCAGATTCCCGCGGTTCAATTTCGACAAGATCGCCGTCATCGTCTCCCGGTACTCCCGGATCAGTTCGCGTTCCGCGCGCCGTTCCGCCGTGTAGCCGAACACATCCAGCCGCGTCCCCCGCAACCGCCGCAACTTCGCCAGCACGCCGAACACCTTCAGCATTCCCGGTCCGTAGCTGCGCTTGATCAGATGGCCTTGCTTGTCGCGTCGGGAGAACAGCGGAGGAGCCAGGTGAAAGCGCAGTTTCCAATCACCTTCGAACTGCTCGCCGACTTTCTTCACGAACTCGCCGTCCGAATACAGCCGCGCCACCTCGTATTCGTCCTTGTAGGCCATCAGCTTGAAGGCGTTGCGCGCCACGGCCATCGCCAGGCGGTTCGTTCCCGTGGCTTCCTGTTCCGCTCGGGCCACCTTGTCCACCAGGTCCGTGTACTGCTTCGCGTAGGCCTCGTTCTGGTATTGCGTCAGGAACGCCTTGCGCACCGCCACCAACTGCGCCAATTCGCCAGCGGGTTTCTTCAGTTCGGTCACGGGTGCGGCGCGCGGGCGTTTGATTTCGATGATGTCTTCGGGCGGGGCAATCGGCATGCCGCCGTTGGCCAAGATCCGCATCACATCGGCCATGTCGTGCGCGGCGCGGCGGCCCCAGGCGAAGGCGGCCTGGTTGTTCGCCACTTGCTGGCCGTTGAGCTCGATCGCGCGCAGCAGCGCCTCTTGCGACAGCGGGATCCAGCCCTTCTGGTACGCGTAGCCCATCATCAGGGGGTTGGCGTAGATGGCGTCGCCCAGCAGCACCACCGCCATCGCGGCCGCGTCCACCGTGTGCAAGTTCTCCTTGCCGCAGGCCGCCTGCAGGTCGGCGGTCAGGTTGGCGCCGGGCAGCGTCCAATCAGGATTCGAGACGAAAGCGGCAGTGGGCGCGTTGTCGCGGTTCAGCAGCGCGCGGGTGCGGCCCGGGCGCAGGCGCGCCATGCTGTCCGCGCTGGTGGCAACCACCAGGTCGCCCGCCAGCAGCAGGTCGGCCTCGCCCATGGCAACCCGTGTATTCATCAGGTGCTCGGGCGATTGCGCCAGCACCACGTGCGAATACACGGCGCCGCCCTTTTGCGCCAGGCCGGCCATGTCCAGCACCGAACAGCCCTTGCCTTCCAGGTGCGCCGCCATGCCCAGCAATTGGCTGATGGTGACGACGCCCGTGCCCCCCACGCCAGCGATGAAGACGCCGTAGGGCTGATCCAGCGCGGGCGCGCGCGGGGCGGGCACGGCTTCGTCGATGCCCCCTTCCTGCGACAAGGCCTTGGGCTTTCTCAGCTTGCCGCCTTCCACCGTCACGAAGCTGGGGCAGAAGCCCTTCAGACAGGAGAAGTCCTTGTTGCAGCTGGATTGGTTGATGGCACGCTTGCGGCCGAATTCGGTTTCCAGCGGCTCCACCGACAGGCAATGCGACTTCTGCGAACAATCGCCGCAGCCTTCGCAGACGCGTTCGTTGATGACGACGCGGCGCGCCGGGTCAGGATAGGCGTTGCGCTTGCGGCGGCGGCGCTTTTCGGTGGCACAGGTCTGGTCGTAGATCAGCACCGACACGCCAGGATGCTCGCGCAGTTCTCGCATCACCGCGTCCAGTTCGTCGCGGTGCATTACCGGCACGCCCGGCGCCAGGTCGGTGACGTCGTTGTACTTGTCGGGGTCGTCTGTCACGACGACGATCTTGTCGATGCCTTCGGCGGCCATCTGGCGGCTGATCATCGGCACGCTGATCGGGCCATCGACGGGCTGCCCGCCCGTCATGGCGACGGCGTCGTTGAACAGGATCTTGTAGGTGATAGGCACCTTGGCTGCCACGGCGGCGCGGATAGCCAGCAGCCCGGAATGGAAGTACGTGCCGTCTCCCAGGTTGGCGAAGACGTGCTTTTCCTCGGTGAACGGCGCCTGGCCCACCCAGGGCACGCCCTCGCCGCCCATCTGCGTGTAGACCTCGGTGTTGCGGTCCATCCACCGCACCATGTAGTGGCAGCCGATGCCCGCCATGCCGCGCGAGCCTTCGGGCAGGCGGGTCGATGTGTTGTGCGGACAGCCCGAACAGAACCAGGGCTTGCGCTCTTCGACGACGCGCGGGCGCGCCAGGGCCTGGTCGCGACCGCTGATGAAATCCAGCCGGGCGAGGATGCCGGCGCGCACGTCCTCGGGCAATTCAAACCGCAACAGGCGCGCGGCGATCGCCTTGGCGACCATCGCCGGAGAAAACTCGTAGTGCGCGGGCAGCAGCCAATTGCCTTGCGGGACCGACCATTCGCCGCCGTCCTTGTCGTCGAACTTGCCGGCCACGCGCGGAATCTTCTTGCCGCTGCCGATCCAGCTGAACAGCTCTTCCTTCAACTGGTATTCCAGCACCTGGCGCTTTTCCTCGACGACCAGGATCTCGTCCAGGCCTTCGGCGAACTGCTGCATGCCAGTGGATTCCAGCGGCCACACCATGCCCACCTTGAACAGGCGCAGGCCGATGCGCTGGCAGACGGCTTCGGACAACCCCAGGTCGGACAGCGCTTGGCGCGTGTCCAGATACGCCTTGCCGGAAGTCATGATACCGAAGCGCGCATCACGCTCGGGCACATGCCAAAGTTGGCGATTAAGCTTGTTGGCGCGTGCGTAGGCCAGCGCGGCGTATAGCTTATAGTCGAGCAGCCGAGCCTCTTGCTGCAGCGGCGTGTCCGGCACCCGGATGTTCAGGCCGTCGGCCGGCATCAGAAAGTCTTCGGGCAGCTGAATGCGCACGCGGTGCGGGTCTACATCCACCGAGGCCGACACTTCGACGATGTCGGTGATGCATTTCATGCCCACCCATACGCCGGCGTAGCGGCTCATCGCCCAGCCGTGCAGGCCGAAATCCAGCACTTCCTGGACGCTGGCCGGAAACAGCGCCGGGATCATGCAGGCCTTCAGGATATGGTCGCTTTGGTGCGGCAGCGTGGAGGACTTGGCCGGATGGTCGTCGCCCGCCACCACCAGCACGCCGCCGTGGCGCGAGGTGCCGGCCGCATTCGCGTGCTTGAAGACGTCGCCGCAGCGGTCCACGCCGGGGCCTTTGCCGTACCACATGCCGAACACGCCGTCGTACTTGGCGCCGGGAAACAGGTTGACCTGCTGCGACCCCCACACGGCGGTGGCGGCCAGGTCTTCGTTGATGCCCGGTTGGAACTCGACGTGGTGGGCCTTGAGGTACTTGGCCGCCTTCCACATGTTCTGGTCCACGCCGCCCAGCGGCGACCCTCGGTAGCCCGACACGAAGCCCGCCGTGTTCAACCCCGCCCGCACGTCCCGCACGCGCTGCATCATCGGCAGGCGAACCAGGGCGTGGATGCCGCTCATCCACGCGCGGCCGGATTCCAGGGTGTATTTGTCGTCCAGCTGGACGGATTCAAGCGCGGCGCGCAAGGCGGGCGGCAGGGGGGCATTCATGTCTCGACTCCAAGATCTGGATGCCCCCACCAGCTTCGCGTCGCGCGCCATGCGCGCCCGCGGGCCAACAAGGGCCGTGAAAGTGAAGTGATGGCGCTTTCGCGCTCTAGGTAGGGCCTGGCAACACCCAAAAGCGCGTCGCACAGGCTCTTAGTTGTAACCGGTCGCCCCGACCCCGGCAATAGGGCGATGCGATAATGAGCGCCATGGAATTCGCCCCTCGTATCGTCGCCTGGCAGCGCCAGCATGGCCGCCATGATCTGCCCTGGCAAAACACGCGTGACCCGTATCGGATCTGGCTGTCCGAGATCATGTTGCAGCAGACGCAAGTGGCCACCGTGATCCCCTATTACGACCGCTTCCTGCAACGCTTCCCGGACGTAGCCGCGCTGGCCGCCGCCGCCCAGGAAGACGTGATGCCGTACTGGGCCGGACTGGGCTACTACGCCCGCGCCCGCAACCTGCACCGTTGCGCGCAGGAAATCGCGCGCGACTGGAACGGCCGCTTCCCGCCCACCGCGGAAGCCATCGCGACCCTGCCCGGCATCGGCCGGTCCACGGCGGCGGCGATTGCGGCGTTCGCCTACGGCGAGCGTTCGCCCATCCTGGACGGCAACGTCAAGCGCGTGTTCACGCGCCACTTCGGCATTGCCGGCGATCCCGCCAAGCGGGAAATCGAAACGCGGCTATGGGCGCTGGCCGACGCCCAGGTCGAGGCGGCCCCCGGCCTGGACATGGCCGCCTACACGCAAGGGTTGATGGATCTGGGCGCCACGCTGTGCACGCGCGGCAAGCCCGCTTGCGACAAATGCCCGGTGGCCGACAGCTGCGTCGCCCGCCGCGAGGGCCGCCAGGCCGAACTGCCCACCCCCAAAGTGCGCCGCGCAATACCGGAACGCGAGACCTGTATGTTGGTGCTGCAACACCAAGGGGCTTTCCTGTTGCAGCAACGGCCCGAACCCGGCATTTGGGGCGGCCTGTGGAGCCTGCCCGAATTCGACGTGGCGGGCGACCCCGACGCCGCATCGCGCGCGCTGGGCCTGGAGCCCGAACAACGCTTTGAACTGGCCGCCTTCGCCCACACCTTCACGCACTACCGCCTGCACATCCGGCCATGGCTGGTGCCTGTGCGCGCAGCCAGCCTGCGCGAATCGGCGCTGCCGGAACGCTGGGTCCATGCGGATAAGCTGGCATCCATGGCGCTGCCCGCGCCGGTCAAGAAGCTGCTGCAGGGGCTGGTGGACGCGGGGATGCAGGACAGCTTGTTCCGCGACTAGGCCTCGGCCTGCGCCGCCCCGCTCAGCAGCATCACCAGCTTCAGGTCCGGATGGGTCGCCAGCCGGAACGTGATCTGCTGGAAGGCCAGCTTGCCGTCCCGGGGGTGCTGGAATTCACGCAACCCCCCCTCGCGCTCCACCACGGCGTGGCGCGTCCACCAATGGGCGAACACGGGGCTCTGGCGGCTTAATGTGTCCAGCAGGCCCAGCACCGCTGGTTCGTCCAGGTGTGCGCCGGCGTCCGCGCGAAACTCCGCCACGACGCGGCGGGCGCGCTGGTCCCAATCCACCACCAGTTCGCGCGCGGCCGGGTCCATGAAGATGTAGCGCAGCAGGTTCGGTTCGGGGTCGCGCGTGGGCCAGTCGTCGAACAGGTCGCGCAACGGCTCGTTGTAGGCCAGCACGTTCCAGGCGCGGTCCAGCACGTAGGCGGGCGCGTCGATGGCGTTCACGCATTCCTGCAGCGGACCGGGCGCGGCACCCGCGTCGTCGCGCGCGTGTTGCGGGTCGGCGCAGTCGGCCAGGTCGAACAGGTAGGCCCGCTCGGCGCGGGCCAGTTGCAGCACGCCCGCGATGCGTGACCAGACCGAGGGCGACACCGAAACTTCCCGCCCCTGCTCGATCCAGGTGTACCAGGTGACGCTGATGCCGCACAGTTGGGCGACTTCTTCGCGCCGCAGCCCCGGCGTGCGGCGGCGCATGCCTTCGGGCAGCCCGGCCATCTGGGGGGTGATGCGGGAACGGGCGCTGCGGACGAATTCGCCCAGCGCCTGTCGGCGCAAGGGGGAACCGTCCTGATTGGCGGCGCCGGCAAGGGGGGAAGTAGTCATACCAGGATAAGCAATGGGCTTGTACGTGTATACGGGCCCGCCTATCTTAGCGCCTGCACCCGTTGTTCCGTACCCAGCCCCTTGAGGATATCCATGACCGCCAGTACCCACGACGCCGCCGTCGACCGTCAATTCAGCCCCCGCGCCACCGCCTACCTGACCAGCGCCGTCCACGCCCAGGGCGAAGACCTGCAGCAAATGGCCGGCATTGCGCGCCAGCACCCCGATGCGCGCGTGCTGGACCTGGGCTGTGGCGGCGGCCACGTGAGCTTTCACGTCGCGCCCGAAGTCCGCCACGTCACCGCCTACGACCTGTCGCAGCAGATGCTGGACGTGGTGGCGGCCGAAGCCGCCAAGCGCGGCCTGGCCAACCTCGTCACCTGTCAGGGCAAGGCCGAATACTTGCCGTTCGCCGACGGCGAATTCGACCTGGTGATGTCGCGCTATTCCACCCACCACTGGCAGGACGCCGGACGCGGCCTGCGCGAAGCCTTCCGCGTGCTCAAGCCCGGCGGCATCGCCGTGTTCGCCGACGTGGTCTCGCCCGGCGAGCCGCTGCTGGATACCTGGCTGCAGACCATCGAAGTGCTGCGAGACACCTCGCACGTGCGCGACTACTCGGTGGCGGAATGGACGCGCATGCTGACCGAAGCCGGCTTCACCCTGCAAGGGCTGTCGCCGCGCCGCCTGCCGCTGGAATTCCAGACCTGGGTTACGCGCATGCGCACGCCGGACACGCTGGTGGCGGCGCTGCGCCACATGTTCGGCATTGCGCCGGACGTGGTGCGCGCGCACTTCGACGTGCAGGAAGACGGCTCCTTCACCAGCGACACAGCCACGATCGTGGTGAAGAAGCCGGGCTGATCCGATCCCGGATCAGCGGGGTGTGGCGGCTGCCAGCGCGGCCAGCGCGCCGGCCACGCCCTGGCTGCGCAAGGACTGCGCCGCCTGCGCCACGGCCCGCACGAAACGCGGGTCCTGGCCCAGATCCCCGAACACCGGCGCCAGGCTCGTCATCGACCCGGCCCAGGCCAACATCGCCGCCGGCCCCTCCCCCGATCGCTGCGCCGCCTGTTCCGCCAACGCGTACTGCTGCGCCAGGCGGTCGGCCATGGGGTCCTGGATCTCGTAGCGGCGTCCCGCCTGATCCACGCCCCGCAAGAAGTGCAGCCACCCCGCCACGGCCAGCGCCAGGCCGGGTATGGGCAGATCCGCCGTCAGCCGCGCGCGCACGGTGTCCAAGAGGCGCTGCGGCAGCTTCTGCGAGCCATCCATCGCAATCTGCCGGGTCTGGTGCTTGAGCGCCGGGTTCTGGTAGCGCTGCAGCAAGCGGGCTTGATACTGCGCCAGGTCCAGGCCCGGCAACGCCGGCAGGGTCGGCACGATCTCGTCGCCTATCAGCGCGGCCAGATAGGCTTTCAAGGCAGGATGGGCCATCGCCTGGTCCACCGTCTCCCAGCCGGCCATCACCGACAGATAGGCCAGCGCCGAATGCGCGCCGTTGACCGTGCGCAGCTTCAGCGTTTCGAAGGGCGCGGCCTCGGCCACGAAGCGCGCGCCGCCCGCGGTCCAGTCCGGCCTGCCGGCGGCAAAGCGGTCTTCCATCACCCATTCCAGATACGGCTCGGCCAGCACCGGCCATGCATCGTGTGCGCCCAACGCATCGGCCACCGCGCGACGGTCGTCGTCCGTCGTGCGGGGCACGATGCGGTCCACCATCGAACACGGAAACGCGCAGGACGACGCGATCCATGCCGCCAGGGCGCGGTCGACCTGCTCGGCAAACGCCAGCACCATGCCGCGCAGCAGATGACCGTTGCTGGGCAGGTTGTCCAGCGACATCAGTGTGATGGGTCCAAGCCCCGCCGCGCGCCGCTGTTGCAAGCCCCACGCCAGAAAGCCGATCGTGCTGCGCGGGGCCAACGGCTGCCCCAGGTCGTGCACGATGTCGGGGTGGTCCAGGTTCAGCCGGCCACTGGCCGGATCATGGCAATAACCCTTCTCGGTCACGGTGACGCTGACGATGCGCGTGTCCGCATGCGCGATGCGCGCCAGCACCGCCTGCGGATCTTCCGGCGCGACCAGGGTTTCCAGCAGGCAGCCGATGACCGCGACGTGCTGGCGCGGTTGGCCCGCTGCATCGGCGCTGCGCAGGGCCAAGGCGTACAGCCCGTCCTGCGGCGCCAGCGCATCGCGCGTATCGGCCTGGCGCAGCGAGACGCCGCAAATGCCCCAGCCGCGATCCGCGCCGGCATGCAGCGCGGCTTCGTTGACCGCCGCCAGGTGCGCGCGCGCGAACGCGCCCAGCCCCAAGTGCACGATGCCCGCGCGCAAGGCGGCCCGGTCATAGCCGGGGCGCGCCACCGTGTCCGGCAGCGCGGACAAGCCCGCGGGCGACAGGCGCGCCGCGCCGGCGGCTACCAGTTCCATAGCGTCCCGTCCTGCTGCAAGCGGTTCACCGGCAGGTAGGCGCGCTTGTACGGATACTTGGCGGCCAGCTTCTCGTCGATGTCGACGCCATGGCCCGGCACGTCGCCGGGATACAGCATGCCCTGGTCGAACGTATAGGCGTGCGGGAAAACGGCATCCGTCTCATCCGTGTGGCGCATGTATTCCTGGATGCCGAAGTTGGGCACCCACAGGTCGAAATGCAGCGCCGCGCCCATGCAGACGGGCGACAGGTCGGTGGCGCCGTGGCAGCCGGTGCGCACCTGATATAGCGACGCCAGGTCCGCGATGCGGCGCAGGTGCGTGATGCCGCCCGCGTGCACCACGGTGGTCCGGATGTAGTCGATCAGCTGGTTCTGCACCAGGTCCTTGCAGTCCCAGATGGAATTGAAAATTTCGCCCACGGCCAGCGGCGTGGTGGTGTGCTGGCGGATCAGGCGGAACGCCTCCTGGTTTTCCGCCGGCGTCGCGTCCTCCATCCAGAACAGGTTGTAGGGCTCCAGCGACTTGCCCAGGCGCCCGGCCTCGATGGGCGTCAGGCGGTGGTGCACGTCATGCAGCAGGTGGTGGTCGAAGCCCAGCTTTTCGCGGATGCGTTCGAACAGCTGCGGCGTGTGGCGCAGATACTTCTCGGTGGACCAGTCGTGCTCGCTGGGCAGGTCGGCATCGGCGGGTTCATAGAATAGATTCCCGCGGCCCACGCCGTAGACCTTGTCCAGGCCCGGCACGCCGCTTTGCGCGCGGATGGCACGGTAGCCCATGTCGGCGTAGCGCAGCACTTCGTCCACCGTGTGCTCGATGTCCGACCCGTTGGCGTGCCCGTAGACCATCACGCCGCTGCGGCTCTTGCCGCCCAGCAGCTGATACAGCGGCAGGCCGGCCGCCTTGGCCTTCAGGTCCCACAGCGCGGTGTCCACCGCAGCGATGGCGGTCATGGTGACCGGCCCCCGGCGCCAGTACGCGCCCTTGTAGAGGTACTGCCAAATGTCTTCGATCTGGTGTGCGTCCCGCCCGATCAGGCAGGGGATGACGTGTTCGGTCAGGTAGGCCGACACGGCCAGCTCGCGTCCGTTCAGGGTGGCGTCGCCGATGCCGGTCAGCCCCTGGTCGGTCTCGATTTTCAAGGTCACGAAATTGCGGCCCGGCGAACAAACGATCACGCGTGCGTTCGTAATTTTCATTTTAGATTTCCGTAGAGACAGGAAAAGGTCTTAGGCCCCGTTGATGCCAAAAGGAGCCCCGTTCAGGCCCTAGCCTTCCCAGCCCAGATGGCTGAGGAAGTCGCGGGTGCGGGCGACTTGCGGGTTGTCGAAAATCTGCGTGGGCGGGCCCTGCTCCAGGATGGCGCCGTTCTCGAACACCACCACCCAATTGGCCACGCGCCGCGCAAAGCTCATCTCGTGGGTCACGACGATCATCGTCATGCCTTCCTGCGCCAGCTTCTTCATCACGTTCAGCACTTCGCCCACCGTTTCCGGGCCAAGCGCCGACGTGGGTTCGTCGAACAGCATCACTTCGGGTTCCATCGCCAGCGCGCGGGCGATCGCCACGCGCTGCTGCTGGCCGCCGGACAGGTTGGCGGGAAAGTTGCCCGCCTTGGCAGCCAGACCCACCTTTTCCAACAGCCCCATGGCGCGGGCGCGCGCCGCCTCTGGCGCCATGCCCAGCACCGTGATCGGCCCCATCGCCACGTTGTCCAGCGCAGACTTGTGCGGGAACAGCTCAAAGCTCTGGAACACCATGCCCATGCGCTGGCGCACGCGGCGCACCTCGGATTCGGATTCCGGCAACGCCACGCCGTCTAGCAACACGCGCCCGCCATCCAGTTTTTCCAGCGCGTTGGTGCAACGCAAAAGCGTGGACTTGCCGGAACCGGACGGGCCGATCAGGCACATCACCTCGCCCTTGTTCACTTGCAGCGACACGTCGGCCAACGCCACGAAATCGCCGTAGACCTTGCGCACGTGTTCATAGACCAGCACGGGCGGCTGGTCCGCGCCCTTGCGCGCGGCCGACGCCGTGCGCGCCGTGGCCGGCTCTTGCTCCAGGATCATGTCGTTCATTCCTTGACTCCGTATTTGCGATGGATCCAGTCGACCAGCTTGGCCTGGGGATAACCCATCAGCCAATAGATCACCGCCATCGCGGTCAGCATTTCCAGCACGCGGAAGCTCTGCGCGCGCACCTGCATCGAGGCGTAGGCCAATTCGCTTACCGCGATCACCGACACCAGCGACGTATCCTTGAACAGCGAGATCCAGGTGCTGGCCAGCACCGGCAGGATGCGGCGCCCGGCCTGCGGGATCAGCACCTTGAACATGGCCTGCCGGCGCGACATGCCCATCGCCAGCGCGGCTTCCATCTGCCCCTTGCGAATCGAATTGATGCCGGCGCGGAACGTTTCCGAGTTGTAGGCCGACACGTTCAGCACCAGCGCCACCAGCGCCGTGGTCACCGCCGAGAACTGCACGTCCAGCGCCATGGGCATCACGTAGAACGCCCAATAGATCACCAGGATCAGCGGCAGGTTGCGGAAGAACTCCACGATGGCGACGGCCACGCCGTTGGCCAGCCGGTTCGACGACAGGCGCATCAGCGCCAGCACCATGCCGCCGGGCACGGCAAGCGCCATCGTCACCACCGTCAGCATGATGGTCATCGCGGCGCCTTGCAGCAGCGCGTCGCGCGAATCCCAGATGATTCCCCAGTCCAAGTTCATGAGCGCCCCAGGTGTGCGTAGCGTTGGTACAGCCGGTCCACGCCGCGGGTGACCGGGAACAGGATCACGAAGTACGCCACGATGACGGCGGTGAAGACTTCGATGGGCCGATAGCTCTGGCCCGCGATGGTCTCGGCCTTGTGCATCAGTTCAGGCACCGCGATGACGGTGGCGATGGCCGTGTCCTTGATGGCCACCGTCAGCACGGAGCCGAAGGCCGGCAGCATGCGGATGGTGGCTTGGGGCAGGATGATCTTGCGCAGCGCCTGGGCGCGCGACATGCCCAGCGCCAGGCCCGCGCGCATCTGCCCCGGCCGCACCGATTCGATGCCGGCGCGGATCACCTCGGCCGAGTAGGCCGCGATGTGCAGGGTCAGCGCCACCAGCGCCGCCCAGAAAGGCGCGAAGTTCACGCCGGCCAGCAGCGGGAAAGCGAAGTAGATCCAGACCAGCACCACCAGCACGGGGATGGCGCGCATGCTGTCGATGTAGAACACCAGCAGCCCGCGCAGCCAGCGGGGCCCATACAGGCGCAGCAGCGCGATCACGAGGCCCAGCAGGATGCTGGACACCGCCGTGACCGCACTGAGCGCCACGGTGACGCCGAGGCCGCCGGCGAAGAATCGCCAGTTCTCGACAAGCGGGGAAAAATCGAAATCCATGAAGTCTCCGGGGGACTAAGGGCGCGTCAGAACGTCACCATCACTTTCATGGCCTGGTGGCGGTCGGCCGCCAGCGCGAACGCGTCGTGCACGCGGGCGACCGGCACCGCAGCCGTCAGCAGCGGCGATACGTCGAGCACGCCGCGGCTCAGGTAGTCGACGGCCCAGGCGTATTCGTCGACGAAGCGGAAACTGCCGATGACCGACAGGCTCTTGACCATGATCTGGTTGAAAGGGCATTGCTCGCTGCTGCCACTGAGCGTGCCCACCGTCACGATGACGCCGCGCGGCCGCGTCGCGCGGATGCAATTGGCCAGCCCGGCGTAGTTGCCGGAGGCCTCGAAGCACACGTCAACCGAGCCCTTGCCCGCAGCCAGTTCCTCGATGGCGCCGGGATCGCGGGCGGCATTAATGGTGCGGGTGGCGCCCACGCGGCTGCAGGTGGCCAGCGTCTCGTCGACGATGTCCACCACGATCGCCTGGCTGGCGCCGGCCAGCCGCGCCGCCATCAGGATAAGCGCGCCGATCGGCCCGGCGCCCACCACCATCACCGTCTTGCCCAAGAGGCTGCCCGCACTCTGCACCGCATGCAGCGCCACGGCCAGCGGCTCGCCGAACGCCGCCAGCTCGAACGACAGGCTGTCCGGCACCGGCAGGCACTGCTTTTCCTGCACCACCACCTGTTCGCGCATCGCCCCCTGCATGTGCGGATAGCGGCTGGCGCTGCCGAAGAAGAACACGGCCTCGCAATGGTTGGAGTCGCCCTGGCGGCAATAGCGGCACACCCCGCAGGTGCGCGCCGGATCCAGCGCCACGCGGTCGCCCGGGCGGACGGTGGTGACGGCGGCGCCCACTTCCAGCACCTGCCCCGACGCCTCGTGTCCCGGCGTCAGCGGTTCGCGGATGACGAAGTCGCCCACTTTGCCGTGGCGGTAATAGTGCAGATCGGACCCGCAGATGCCCACGGCCTTGACACCCACCCGCACTTGCGTGGGGCCCAGCGCCTCGGGCTGCTGTTCGTCCAGGCGCAGGTCCTGGGCGCCATGAATTGCGCAGTTCAACATGGTGGCCGCCTTATTTCAGGGTTTGGGTCATGCGGAGCTCTTCAGCCGCCAGTTCCGGATGCATGCGCGCCTCCACCTTGCGCAGCCAGTCCAGATAGACGGCCTGATCCTTGGCGACACCCATGCCCGCGTCGATCGCGAAGATCTTGCTGTCCTGGCAATCGTTCTCTTTGGGGAACACGGCCAGGCCCTTGACCTTCTTGCTGATGTTGGGCCACAGCATGCGGTTCAGCGGCGCCACGTCCGAACGGCCGGCCAGCACTTCCTCGATGGGCGCGACCGAGCCCGAGTTCGTCACGCCGCGCAGCTTGGCGTTGGGAAAGTTCTGCAGCACCAGCGGCTCTTCGCCCGCGCCGGAGAAGTAGGCCATCGTGATGCCGGGCTGGTTGAAGTCCTCGACCTTGGTGGCGTTCGTGAATTTCGGATTCGACGCCAGCCCGAACATGCAGACGCTGGTGTTGGAAAAGGTCACGAAATCGATGATCTTGGCGCGCTCGGCGTTCTGGTTCAGCGGGCCGATCATGATGTCCATCTGATTGGCGATCAGCGCGGGCACCTTGGTTTCGTGGCTGACCTGCACGGGCACAATCTTCACCTCCAGCAGGCGCGCGAACTCCTTGCCCAGCAGCCACGACGACCCCATCCACGGTTCACCCGACCCGGTGGTGTTCTGCACCAGCCAGGGCGGGTTGTTGACCACGCCGACCCGCAGCACGCCCGCCTTGCGGATGGCGTCGATGCGGGGGCTTTCGCCAGGCGCGGGCGGCGTCTGGGCCTGCGCCGTGGCCGCGCCCGCCAACAGCGCGGCGGACAGGAACAGGCGGGCGGCGGGAAGGCGCGAGGAAAATCGGGGTTGCATGCAAAGTCTCCTAAAGGGAACCCGGCCGTCTGCCGCCGATGGCGGCACGCCCGGTACCGGCGTGTTCAAGCACCGGCGGTATCGCCAGATCCGCACGCGCCAGGCGCGTGCCGGTTGAAAAGGGGAATGGCCGGACGGCCTACTGGGTCTGTTCGATGATGCGCATTTCGTCAGCGTCCAACGCGGGCTTCATCGTTGCCGCCACCTGCCGCAGCCAGGCCAGGTAGTCGGGTTGGTTCTTGTCGATGGCCAGGCCAACGGGCGAGGCCTTTTCCGTGCTTTGCTGGCAATTGGCTTCGGCGGGAAACACCACCAGGCCGCGCACCTTGTGGGCGAGGCCCACCCACGGCACGCGGTTGATCGGCGCCGCGTCGGCGCGCTTGGCCATGATTTCTTCGATGGGCGCAGTGGCGCCGGAGTTGGCGACGGCGCGTAGCCGCGCCTTGGGAAAGCGCTCTTTCACCCAGGCCTCTTCGGCGCCGCCCGTGAAGTAGGCGATGGTGATGTCCGGGTGGTTCAGGTCTTCGACGGTCTTGGCGCGGGCCAGCTTGTCGTTGCCCGCGCGGCCGAACATGCAGACGCTGGTGGCCGAATACAGCACGAAGTCCACCACCTTCAGGCGCTCGGCGGTCTCGGCCAGCGGGCTGATCGTCATGTCGACTTGATTGGCGGCCAGCACGGGCACCTTGGTCTCGTGCGACACGGGCACGGCCGTCAATCTGACGCCAAGCTGCCTGGCGTATTCCTTGGCCAGCAGCCAGGCGGGGCCGCTCCACGCTTCGCCGCTTTTTCCGGACAGGTCCTGAATCAGCCAGGGCGCGTTCTGCAATACGCCCACGCGAAGCTCGCCCGACTTGCGGATGGCGTCGATGCGCGGGCTCTGCCCCGCCGCCGGAAGGCCGGCCGCCGTGGCGCCGCCTTGGGCGGATACCGGCAAGGACATCGCCAGCACCGCAGCCGCTGCCCACCGGGCCAACACGCGGCTCCCCTTGTTCTGTTGCTGCATTGCTTGTCTCCTGAACTTGAAAAGCCCGGATCCGGGGCGCGGTATCTTCCGCGCTCTGCCGAGGGGCCGCCTGCCGTACTGCCCTGCGTTACCGCGTCACCGCCACCCCTGCGCGAATTCGCCGATCACGCGTTCAAGGTGAGCGCGCATCGCCTGCCGCGCAGCCTGCGCGTCGCCCGCCACCAGCGCGCTGAAAATGCGCTGATGGTCTTCCTGCGACGCCTGGCGCAGATCCTGCGTATGGAAATGCTGTTCGATCTTTTCCCAGATCGGCCCCTGGGCCTGATCCCACATCGACGTCACCGTGGCCAACAGCACGCTGTTGCCGGTGGACTGCGCGATATACAGATGAAAGCGCCGGTCGGCCTCTTCGTTGGCCGCCTTGTCCATCATCTGCTCGCGCATCGTCGTCAGCGCTTCGAAGATGCGATCCAGATCCGCGTCGTTGCGGGTCGTGGCCGCCAGCGCGGCGATTTCGGATTCGATCAGGCAACGCGCGCGCAGCAGCTCGAAGGGTCCCGCGCCGGCTTCCTGGGTGGCCGGCAAGCGAGCAATGCCGGGCTTGGGCTCACAGACGTAGATGCCCGACCCGCCCCGCACTTCCACGACCCCCTGCAGCTCCAGCGCGATGATGGCTTCGCGCAGCGCGGTGCGGCTGACGTCGAAACGCTCGGCCAGCGCACGTTCGGCCGGCAAGCGCTTGCCGACGGCGAATTCGCCTTGCGCCACCAGGGCCTGGATCTGGGCGGCCAGCCGCACATAGGCGCGGTCCGCCACCGGCTTGCTGGCCGGTTCTTCGGGTTTGGGGATCAGTTGCAGTGTCATGGATCTTAAAAGTGGTTAGACCAAATCATAAGTGGTTTACCAATTTCCACCATAATGGTTTACCACTATCGAAGTGGTAAACCATCGTTGCATAAGGTGGGGCCAAGGCGACGGCCGGGCTCGACAGCGGCGGCAGGAACCCTGTATAGATGGCGGTCCAACAGCATTCATCCGTACAGGAGAGAAAGCGCCGTGCCAGAGACGTCCCAACAGACATTGTCCGCCAAGCCCCGGCCGCGCCCCGCGGGCGACGACGCCCTGACGGCGCTGACCGTCGCCGAAGCCGCCGCCCAGATCCGCGACGGCCGCCTCACCAGCGTGGCGCTGACCCAAGCCTGCCTGGACCGCATTGACGCCCACGGCGTGCTCAACGCCTTCATCACGGTGGACCGCGACGGCGCGCTGGCGCAGGCCCGCGCCTACGACGCCGGGCAACGCCCAGGGGGTCAGGCTGGGCCGCTTGGCGGCGTGCCCATCGCCATCAAAGACAACATCCACGTGGCCGGCCTGCCCAACACCGCCGGCACCCCGGCCTTGAAGCACTTCCGCCCTGCCGAGGACGCGCCCGTGGTGCAGCGCCTGCGCGCCGCCGGCGCCGTCATCGTGGGCAAGACCCACATGCACGAACTGGCCTTCGGCGTCTCGGGCTACAACACCGCCTTTCCCGGTGCGCATGGCCACGGCACGCGCAACGCGTACGACAGCACCCGCATCGCCGGCGGCTCGTCCTCGGGCAGCGGCGCAGCCGTGGGCGCGCGCTTAGCGCCCGCCGCCCTGGGCACCGACACGGGCGCGTCCGTGCGCCTGCCCGCCGCGGTCAACGGCGCCGCGGGCTTCCGGCCTTCGGTCGGCCGCTACGACGGCGCGGGCATCACGCCCATCTCGCACACCCGCGATACGCCGGGGCCCATCGCCAACAGCATGCAAGACATCGTGCTGCTGGACGCCGTGCTGGCTGGCGACGCGCAAGCGCTAACACCCCTGCCGCCCTCGGGCGTGCGCCTGGGACTGGCGCGCTATTTCTGGGCCGACCTGGAACCGTCCGTGCGCAGCGTCATGGATGCCGTGCTGGCCAAGCTGCGCGAGGCCGGCGTGCATCTGGTGGACCTCGACATGCCAGACCTGCCGGCCGTCAACGCCGCGGTCGGCATGCCGCTGTGCCTGTATGAGCAAAAGCCCGACCTGACCGCGTACCTGCAGCGCTACGGCACGGGCGTGAGCTTCGACGACGTGGTGGCGCAGATATCCAGCCCCGACGTCAAAGCCATTTTCGACGGATTGATCGTGCCTGGCGTACTGCCCACGCCCGATGGCCAGGTCCTGGCGCTGCAACCGCTGTACGAACGCGTCATCGCCGTCCAGCGCGACGAACTGATCGAGGTATACCGCCGCGCCTTCCGGGAACACGGCCTGGACGGCCTGCTGTTTCCGACGCTGCCCATCCTGCCGATGGCCGCCACGCCCGAGGCCAGCAGCTTCGAAAGCTTCAGCCGCCTGGCCCGCAACGTCGACCCCGGCAGCAACGCGGGCCTGCCCGGGCTGAGCGTGCCGGCGGGCCTGTCGCCGGAAGGCCTGCCGGTGGGCCTGGAGATCGACGGACTGCCCGGCGACGACCGTAAGGTGCTGGCGATCGGCGTGATGATCGAAGACGTGCTGGGGCGCATCGCGCCGCCTGCGCGCTAAGCCTGCCCGCATCGGGTGGCGGCGCAAAAAAAACCGGCCGACTGGCCGGTTTTTTCATCGCACGCTGCGCGGGCGCATCACCCCAGGTTGGGGGCCAGCGTCCGCTTCAGGTCTTCGATGGTCCGTCCACTGCGCTTGGCGTAGTCTTCCAGCTGGTCCTCGCCAATCACGCCCACGTTGAAGTACTGCGACTCCGGGTGGCTGAAGTAAAAGCCCGACACGCTGGAGGCCGGGTACATCGCGTAGCTGTCGGTCAGCATCATGCCGATGTCGCCGCCGTCCAGCACGCGGAACATGTCGGTCTTGACCACGTGCTCCGGGCAGGCCGGATAGCCAGGCGCGGGGCGGATGCCCACGTACTTCTCAGCGATCATGTCTTCGTTGGACAGGGCCTCGTCGGGTGCGTAGCCCCACAGGTCCTGGCGGACGCGGGCGTGCAGGCATTCCGCGAAGCCTTCGGCCAGGCGGTCGGCCAGCGACTTCAACATGATGCTGGAATAATCGTCCAGGGCACGCTCGAATTCGGCTTCCTTCTTCTCGATGCCGATGCCCGCTGTGACGGCGAACATGCCGATGTAGTCCAGCTTGCCCGACGACTTGGGCGCGATGAAGTCGGACAGCGACTTGTTGCTGACCCCTTCGCGCTTGGCGCCCTGCTGACGCAGGTTGCGGTACGTGAACAGCACTTCGCTGCGCGTCTCGTCCTTGTAGATCTCGATGTCTTCGTCGTTGACGCTGTTGGCCGGGTAGAAGCCGACCACGCCGTTGGCGGTCAGCCAGCGGCCTTCGACGATGCGCTTCATCATGGCCAGGCCGTCGGCGTAGACCTTGCGCGCCTGTTCGCCCACCACCTTGTCGTCCAGGATCGCGGGGAAAGGCCCGAACAGGCTCCAGGTCTGGAAGAACGGGCCCCAATCCACGTACTTCACGATCTCGGCCAGGTCGTAGCTCTTGAACGTGCGACGGCCGATGAACTTCGGACGCGGCGGCGTGTAGTTATCCCAGTCGATCGCCGGGCGCGAGGCGCGCGCGTCCGCCAGCG
This sequence comes from Achromobacter marplatensis, assembly GCF_002209535.1. Lineage (GTDB taxonomy): Bacteria > Pseudomonadota > Gammaproteobacteria > Burkholderiales > Burkholderiaceae_B > Achromobacter > Achromobacter marplatensis. Next base: position 18,888 of record NZ_NJIG01000019.1, read on the forward strand.
GCAGGATCGGCGTGGCCTTGCGGTTGGCGTGGCGGCGGCGCACTTCCTCGTATTCCTGGGCCAGTTCGGCCAGATACGTTTCCGACTGCTCCGACATCAGGTTGGTCGCGACGCCCACCGAACGGCTGGCATCCGGCACGTAGATGACCGGGCCTTCGTAGTTGGGCGCGATCTTCACGGCGGTGTGCACGCGACTGGTGGTGGCGCCACCGATCATCAACGGCAGCTTGCGGCTGCGGAAGTATTCGTCGCGCTGCATTTCGCTGGCCACGTACGCCATTTCTTCCAGGCTGGGCGTGATGAGGCCGGACAGGCCGACGATGTCGGCGTTTTCTTCCTTGGCCTTTTCCAGGATCTGCGCGCAGGGCACCATCACGCCCATGTTCACGACTTCGAAGTTGTTGCACTGCAGGACGACCGACACGATGTTCTTGCCGATGTCGTGCACGTCGCCCTTGACCGTGGCGATGACGATCTTGCCCTTGGCGCGCACATCGCCGCCGGCGGCCGCGATCTGGCGCTTTTCCTCTTCGATGAAGGGGATCAGGTGGGCCACGGCCTGCTTCATGACGCGGGCGGATTTCACCACCTGCGGCAGGAACATCTTGCCTTCGCCGAACAGGTCGCCCACGACGTTCATGCCGTCCATCAGCGGGCCTTCGATCACTTCGATCGGGCGGCCGCCACGAGCGAAGATCTTCTGGCGCACTTCTTCCGTGTCTTCCACGATGAAGGCGGTGATGCCGTGCACCAGCGCGTGCGACAGGCGTTTTTCGACTTCGGCGTTACGCCAGGTCAGGTCTTCTTCGCGCTTGGCGCCCGAACCCTTGACCGTGTCGGCAAACTGCACCAGGCGTTCGGTCGGCGTGCGCTCGTCGTCGGCTTCGGTCTTGCCCACCGGCTCGGCCCGGTCCAGCACCACGTCCTCGACCAGGTCGCGCAGCTTGGGATCCAGGTCCGCGTACACGCCCAGCTGGCCGGCGTTGACGATGCCCATCGTCATTCCTTCCTTGACCGCGTAGTACAGGAACACGGTGTGAATGGCCTCGCGCATCGGCTCGTTGCCACGGAACGAGAAGCTGACGTTGGACACGCCGCCCGAGATGCGCGCGTACGGCAGGTTGTCGCGGATCCAGCGGGTGCCTTCGATGAAGTCCACCGCGTAGTGGTTGTGCTCGTCGATGCCGGTGGCGACCGCGAAGACGTTCGGATCGAAAATGATGTCTTCCGGCGGGAAGCCTTCTTCCTCGACCAGGATCTTGTAGGCGCGCGCGCAGATTTCCTTACGTCGTTCCAGCGTGTCGGCCTGGCCCAGTTCGTCGAACGCCATGACGACCACGGCGGCGCCATAGCGACGGCACAGCCGCGCATGATGGCGGAACGGCTCCAGCCCTTCCTTCATCGAAATGGAGTTCACCACCGGCTTGCCCTGCACGCACTTCAGGCCGGTCTCGATGACCTCCCACTTCGAACTGTCGATCATGACCGGCACGCGGGCGATGTCGGGCTCGGAGGCGATCAGGTTCAGGAAGCGGTGCATGCAGGCCACCGAATCCAGCATGGCCTCGTCCATGTTGATGTCGATGATCTGCGCGCCGTTCTCGACCTGCTGGCGGGCAACGGCCAGCGCCTCGTCGTACTTTTCCTCGCGGATCAGGCGGGCAAACATCTTGCTGCCCGTCACGTTGGTGCGTTCGCCCACGTTGACGTACAGCGTCTCTTCGTCGATGTTCAGGGGTTCCAGGCCCGACAGGCGGGTCTTGACCGGAATGTCCGGCACGATGCGCGGCGTCAGCGCGGCGACCTTATCCGCGATGGCGCGGATGTGGTCGGGCGTCGTGCCGCAACAGCCGCCCGACATGTTCACCAGCCCGGCGCGCGCGAATTCCTCAAGTAGCGCCGACGTGTCCGCCGGCGTTTCGTCGAAGCCCGTTTCGGCCATCGGGTTGGGCAGGCCGGCGTTGGGGTACACGCAGACATAGGTGTCGCAGATCTTGGAGAGCTCGGCCACATAGGGGCGCATCAGCGCCGCGCCCAGCGCGCAGTTCAGGCCGATGGTGACCGGGCGCGCGTGGCGTACCGAGTTCCAGAAGGCTTCCACGGTCTGGCCCGACAGGATGCGGCCGGACGCATCGGTCACCGTGCCCGAGATCATCACGGGCAGGCGGATGCCGCGCGCCTCGAACACTTCTTCGGTGGCGAAGATGGCGGCCTTGGCGTTCAGCGTGTCGAAGATGGTTTCGATCAGGACGATGTCGATGCCGCCGTCCAGGAGGCCGTTCAACTGTTCGATATAGGCCACGCGCAATTCGTCGAAGGTGACGTTGCGGGCGCCCGGGTCGTTCACGTCAGGCGAGATCGATGCCGTCTTGGGCTGCGGGCCCAGGGCGCCGGCCACGAAACGCGGCTTGTCCGGCGTACTGAATGCGTCACAGGCCTCGCGGGCCAGCTTCGCGGAAACCAGGTTCAGTTCGTAGGCCAGTTCCGGCAGGTCGTAGTCGCCCTGCGCGATCGTCGTGGCGCCGAACGTGTTGGTCTCGATGACGTCGGCGCCCGCTTCCAGGTATTGGCGGTGGATCTCCGAAATCACGTCGGGCCGCACCAGCGACAGCAGCTCGTTGTTGCCCTTGACGTCCTTGCCGTGGTCGGCGAAACGCTGGCCGCGGAAGTCCGCCTCGCCCAGCTTGTAGCGCTGGATCATGGTGCCCATGGCGCCGTCCAGGATCAGGATGCGCTTGCCCAGCAGGCGGGCGAATTCGCCGCCTTGGGTATAGGCTTCGGGCGGGTACGGCAGGCGGGGATACGACACGGGCAGGTCCGGCTATAGGTTGGCTTCAGTGGCGAAGATGTGGCTAAAACGCCAAAACCACTGGAAAAACAAGCCCTGATCGTAACAAAACCGGCCCCCTCGCGCCCTCCGGTGATACAGTTTCGGCCCCGAACCGGTGCTTTCGGCGCATCGGGCTTGCAAGAACGCAACACTTGCCAGCCGCGCGCGAAAGGTAAACGGGAAACAGGAAGACGGCCCCCGGGCCGCCGCGCCGCCCACAAGGCCGCGTGGCACGCCCCCGCCGTCCAGCCTGTGCTGCCCCCGCAACGGTCCCCATGCGCGCTTGTCTGCGCCCATGGCAGCCCGATACCGGCCAGTTCGCTCGTCAGGAAGTCCACGCATCGCCGCCGGGCCGACCGGCCCGCTGCGCGTGGGCATCCTCCCCATCGTGAATGACCTGCGGGGTCGCGGGTCGCATCGAGGTTACGTAGATGAAAGCCCGCTCCATCCGGCGTTACGCCGGCGCCCTGCTCTGCTCCGCTCCGGCCATCGCCGCCGCCCAGCAAACCGCCTCCGCCCCCCCCGAGCTCGAAACCGTGACCGTCACCGCCCAGCGCGTGCCGACGGACGGCCGCACGCTGCCGGTGTCCATTTCGGTCATCACCGCCGAAGACATCGCCGCCAGCAGCGCCCGAACCATGCAGGACCTGCTGTCGACCCAGGCGGGCATCCACCTGATCAACACCAGCAGCTCCAGCGACAACGCCATCGTCGACCTGCGCGGCTTCGGCATCACCGGCGCCAGCAACACGCTGATCATGATCGACGGCGTCAAGCAGAACACCAACGACCTGTCGGCTCCGGGCCTGGGCGTGGTGCCCCTGGACCAGGTCGAACGCGTGGAAATCGTGCGCGGCAGCGGCTCGGTGCAATACGGCGGCGGCACGACCGGCGGCGTGGTCAACATCATCACCAAGTCAGATTTCTCGAAGGAACCGGTGACCGCCCGCGCCACCGCCACCTTCGGCAGCTACGGCCTGCGCCAGTACGACGCCGCCGTGGCGATGAACAACGAGAAGGTCGGCGTCGATGCCTACCTGCAGTCGCTGCACACCGACGGCTATCGCGACCACAGCGGCGAGCGCCGCGAAGGCGGCGGCGGCGGCATCACCCTGCGCCACGACAACGGCTCCATCCGCCTGTATGGCCGCACCACCACGCAAAAACTGGAACTGCCCGGCCCGCGTCTGATCAGCCCGTCGACCGGTGTGAACGAGTTCCAGGACGACCCGCGCGGTTCGAAGAACGACGTCGACTTCGTCAAGACCACGAGCACCACCTTCGGCCTGCAAGTCGAACAGGCGATCGGCGCCGGCACGCTGTACGCCGACCTGTCGACCCGCGAGAAGAAACTCAACGGCCTGTCTTACGACGGTTTCGGCGACACCCTGCGCGACCAGAAGCTGGAAGAGAACATCGCCAGCGTGCGCTATCGCCTGCCGATCAACGGCGGCCACAGCCTCGTCTTCGGCGCTGACGCGCAAGAATCCAAGACCACCGCCGACCAGAACGCCTACTACGACTTCGAGCCGTCCAAGTGGCAGTCGCGCCAGCACCAGTATGGTCTCTTCGCTGAAGGCCAGATCCGCGCCACCGACACCACCTATGTGACGGCCGGCGTGCGCCGCCAGTATGCGTCCGACGACCTGGACGTGCTGAGCGGGTCGGGCACCGCGTCCGACCGCAGCAACCACCTGACCGCCTGGCAGCTGGGCGTGCGCCAGGACCTGCCCGCCGGCTTCGGCGTATACGGCAAGGTCGGCCGCAGCTTCCGCCTGCCCAACGCCGACGAACTGCTGTCGGTGCAGAACCCGCTGGCCCCGCAGACGTCCACCGACAAGGAAATCGGGGTGACGTGGCAAGCGGCATCGAGCAGCGCCCGCCTGTCGTACTTCCGCTATGACCTGACCAACGAGATCCAGTACAACCCGCTGGCCGACGGCATGTGGGGCCCGGGCACCGGCGCCAACACCAACCTGGACCCGACCCGCCGCCAAGGCATCGAACTGGAAGGCCGCACCGCCATTTCCAGCAGCGTGACGCTGGATGCGAACGTGACCTGGATGCAAGCGCAATTCCGCTCCGGCACCTACGCCGGCGTGGACCTGGCCGGCAAGACCGTGCCGCTGGCCCCGAAGTGGCTGGCCAACGCCGGCGTGACCTGGCGCCCCACCGACGCCTTCCTGTGGAATGTGTCGGCGCAATATGTGGGCAAGTCGCGCATGGACAACGACCAGGCCAACCAGTTCGACAAGGAACTGGACGCCTACGTGCTGTTCAACACGAAGCTGGCCTACAAGTTCACGCGCAACATCGAAGGCGCCATCGGCGTGAACAACATCTTCGACCGCCAGTACGCCACCTACGGCATCCGCGGCGGCGATGCGTCGTTCCAGATGCTGGGCCCCGTCGCCAACTACAACCTGTACCCGGCGCCGGGCCGCAATTTCTACGCGTCGCTCACGCTGCGCTACTGATTGCGGACATCCGATATAGTCGGCGTACTCCGCTGACCTTATCGGCCCCTGCATGACCTTCGCACGCGCCTACCCCCGCATCGCTCCCGGGCTGTTCCTGGCCCTGGGCGCGATGCTGCCCCATCCGCCGGCCGCCGCCGGCGACCCCGCTTCCCCCATCCAGGTCCATGACGACAAAGGCCGCACGGTCTTGCTGGCTGCGCCCGCGCGCCGCGCCGTCACCCTGGCCCCCCACGCCACCGAACTCGTTTATGCCGCCGGCGCGGGAGACCGCCTCATCGCGACCATCCGCGGCAGCGACTATCCCGCCGCCGCCCGGCTACTGCCCGTCATCGGCGACGGCACCCAGCCCGACGCCGAACGCGTGGCCGCCGTGCGCCCCGACCTGCTGATCGCCTGGCAGCCCGCCGCGGCCGAGCCGCTGACGCGGGTCATGGACAAGCTGGGCGTGCCCGTCTTCTACAGCGATCCGCTGACGCTTGCCGCCATTCCCGACGCCGTGGAACGCATGGGCGCGCTGTTCGGCACCGAGGCGCAGGCGCGGCCCGCCGCCGAACAGTTGCGCGCCCGCCTGGCCGCCCTGACGGCGCGCTATGCCGGCCGCCGGCCCGTGCGCGTCTTCGTCCAGGCGGGCCTGGACCCCATCTACACCCTGAACGACAGCAGCATCGTCAGCGACGCGCTGCGCATCTGCGGCGGCGTCAACGTCTTCGGGCAGGCGCCCGTCGTCGCTCCGCAGGTCACGCTCGAAAACGTGCTGGCCGCCCGCCCGGAGGCCGTGCTGGCCGGGGTGGGACGCCCCGAGGACACGCCCAAGAACCTGGCCGCCTGGCAGGCGCTGGGGCTGCCCGCCGCCCGCGCGGGGCATGTCTACGGCATCGACGCCGATGCCCTGTACCGCCCGGGTCCGCGCCTGGTCGATGCAGCCGAGGCGATCTGCGCCGACCTGGACCGGTTGCGCTGAGCTGCCCGCCCCCACAACCATGATCTGCAAATAGTGGAACGCGGCATTTCAATGAACACGCCTGCCGCGCCACGCCGTGCTTTATCATTCGTCTAGCAAAATCAGTCAGCCTCCGCGGGCTCCGCTCACGCGCCCCCGCCCTTTGAACACCGCCATGACCACACAAGACACCCTCACCATCGCCGGACGCGCCTATTCGTCGCGCCTGCTCGTCGGCACCGGCAAGTACAAGGACTTCGAACAGACCCGCGCCGCGCTGGACGCCAGCGGCACCGAAATCGTCACGGTCGCCATCCGCCGCACCAACATCGGCCAGAACGCCGGCGAACCGAACCTGCTGGACTACGTCCCGACGTCGAAATTCACGCTGCTGCCCAACACCGCCGGCTGCTACAGCGCCGACGACGCGGTCCGCACGCTGCGCCTGGCGCGCGAGCTGCTGGACGGCCATGACCTGGTCAAGCTGGAAGTGCTGGGCGACCCGCACACGCTGTTCCCCAACATGCCCGAAACCCTCAAGGCCACCAAGACGCTGGTCGATGAAGGCTTCAAGGTCATGGTCTATTGCACCGACGATCCCATCCAGTGCCGCATGCTGGAAGACATGGGCGCCGTGGCCGTCATGCCGCTGGCCTCCCTGATCGGCTCGGGCATGGGCATCCTGAACCCCTGGAACCTGCGCCTGATCATCGACCAGGCCCGCGTGCCGGTCGTGGTGGACGCCGGGGTGGGCACCGCGTCCGACGCGGCCATCGCCATGGAACTGGGCTGCGACGCCGTCCTGATGAACACCGCCATCGCCGGCGCGCGCGACCCGATCCTGATGGCCAGCGCCATGAAGAAGGGCGTGGAAGCCGGCCGCGAGGCCTTCCTGGCCGGCCGTATGCCCAAGAAACTGTACAGCGGTGCGCCCAGCTCGCCCACCGAAGGCCTGATCACCGGCGGCCCGGGTTCGGCGAAATGAGCTCCCGCCAGCAGGACGGCAACGCCCGTCCCATCCCCCACGCGCTGACCATCGCCGGCGTCGATCCGTCCGGCGGCGCCGGCACGCTGGCCGACATCAAGGCCATGAGCGCGTTGGGCGCCTATGGCTGCGCCGTCATCGCCGCCCTGACCGCCCAGAACACCCAGGGCGTCACCGGCATTTCTCCCGTGCCGCCCGCCTTCGTGGGCCTGCAGATCGACACGCTGTTCACCGACGTGCGCATCGACGCCGTCAAGATCGGCATGCTGGGCCAGCGCCCGGTGATCGAGGTTGTGGCCGAGAAGCTGGCCAAGTGGGCGCCCGCCCACGTGGTGCTGGACCCGGTCATGGTGGCCAAGAGCGGCGACCTGCTGCTGGAAAAGGAAGCCGTGGGCGCCATGCGCGAAGCCATGCTGCCCCAGGCCACCCTGCTGACGCCCAACCTGCCCGAGGCCGGCGTGCTGCTGGAAGAGCGGCCGGTCGAGACCGTCAAGGAAATGCGTCGCGTGGCCGAACGCCTGCGCAACAAGCTCGCGCATTCGGGCGAACGCTGGGTGCTGGTCAAGGGCGGCCACCTGCCCGGCAACGAGACCATCGACCTGCTGCACGACGGCGACCGCATGATCGAGCTGCCCGGCCACCGCATCGAAACCGTCAACACCCACGGCACCGGCTGCACGCTGTCGGCGGCGCTGGCCGCGCTGCTGCCGCAAACCGGGGACGTACCCGAGGCCGCGCGCCGCGCCAAGGCCTACCTGACCGAAGCCATCCGCCACGCGGAACGCCTGTCGGTGGGCTCGGGCCACGGCCCGGTGCACCACTTCCACGCCTGGTGGTAAGCGCCCGGTAGCGCTTGCTGTCCCGCAGCCACCCAGCGGCGCTCTCCGGAGCGCCGCTGTCGTTTGGCGGCCCCTGCGGCGGGCCCGGATTCCCGGCTGAAACATCTACCGGCAGGGCACGCCGTCACAGGACGCTACGAATCGGTACAATGGCCGGCTGATTCCTCTGTTTTTTCCTGACCGTCATGAACGCTTCGACCCTGCCCGACGTAGAACAAGCCCGCTTCAATATGGTGGAACAGCAGATCCGCCCTTGGGACGTCCTGGACGCCAATGTGCTGCAAGCGCTGTTCGATGTGCGCCGCGAACAATTCGTTCCGCCGGCCCTGCGCGCCCTGGCGTTTTCCGACCTGGAACTGCCGCTGGAAATCAATGCGGTGAATACCCGCCAGACGATGCTCGCCCCCAAGGTCGAAGCCCGCCTGGCGCAAGAACTGCAGTTGACCAAGTCCGACTGTGTGCTGGAAATCGGCACCGGCTCCGGCTACCAGGCCGCGCTGCTGGGCTATCTGGCCCAACAGGTCACCTCGGTTGAAATCGACAGCCGCCTGGTGACCTTCGCGCAGCAGAACCTGCAGATGAACAACGTCACCAACGTCAAGGTTGAAACCGGCGACGCCCGCAACGGCTGGGGCTCCACCGAATACGACGCCATCCTGGTGACGGGTTCCGTGCCGGTCGTGCCGGACGCGCTGAAGTACCAGTTGCGCGTGGGTGGCCGCCTCGTCGTGGTCGTGGGCCAGGCCCCGGTCATGACGGCCTGTCGCATCACCCGCACCACGGCCGCCAGCTTCGAAACCGTGAACCTGTTCGAAACGGTCATCAAGCCGCTGCGCGGCGCCACGGTGTCCCAGTTCAAGTTCTAACCCTCCACCTTGCCGCCCTGCGCCCGCCCCCCGATGGGGCGCGCGCCTGTCAAGGCGGCCCGGCGTATCGTTGAAAATCATGCGCGTCCGATTGCTTACGGCTTTACTGGTTTTTACCTCTGCCGCAAGCGTCGGCCCGTCGCCCGCGTTTGCGCAGAACCTGATCCAGGTCTGGCAATCGGCCCTGGGCAATGACCCCACCTACGCCGCCGCGCGCGCCAATTACCGCGCCGGCCTGGAAAAAGAGCCGCAAGCCCGTTCGCTGCTGCTGCCCCTGATTTCCGCCGAAGCCGGCGGCGCCTACCAGGAAACGCGCAGCACCCGCGGCCTGGGCGTGTCCTACAGCGGCGGACGCGGCGTCTGGGACCTGGCGCTGACCCAGCCCCTGTTCGACTGGGGCCGCTGGCAGAACTACGAACAATCCAAGCTGATCGTGGCCGACGTCGAAGTCCAGCTTCAGCAGGCCTATCAAGACCTGCTGCTGCGCGTGGCCGACGCCTATTTCAACGTGCTGTATGCGCAAGACACGCTGACTGCCACCGAAGCCGAAAAGGCCGCCGTGGCCGGGCAGTTGGAGTCCGCCAAGCGCAATTTCGAACTGGGCAACGCCACCGTCACCGACACCTACGAAGCGCAGGCGCGCTACGACTTGGTGGTGGCGCAGGAACTGCGTTTGCAGAACGACCTGGACGTGCGCCGCGACGAGCTGGCCAAGATCATCGGCACGCCGCCTGGCGCCCTGGCCGAACTGCCCTACGGCGTGCAGTTGCCGGCGCCGCAGCCCGCCCGCGTGAACGACTGGAGCACCCAGGCCGAAGCGTCGAGCCTGGAAGTGCTGCGCGCGCAGCTCCTGACCCGCATTGCCGGCCGCGAGATCCAGATCGCCAAAAGCGGCCACTACCCCACCCTGAACCTGCGCGCCACCAGTGGCAGCGCCAGCGACGCCGTCATGCGCAACGCCGCGCCCGGCAAGCCGATCGACAATACGATCGGCGTAGTCCTGTCCATTCCGCTGTACGCGGGCGGCGGCGTGTCGTCGCAGGTGACCGAGAAAGTGCAACTGGAGCAAAAAGCCCGCTACGACTTCGAAACCTCGCGCCGCCAGGCCGTCCAGGCTGCGCGTCAGTACTACACCGGCGTCACCAGCGGCCTGGCCCGCATCCAGGCGCTGGAGGCCGGCGAAAAGTCCAGCCGCGCCGCGGTGGAAGCCAACCGCACGGGCTACGAGGTAGGCGTGCGGATCAACCTGGACGTGCTCAACGCCCAGCAACAGCTCTATGCCACCCAGCGCGATCTGGCGCTGGCGCGCTACAGCACGGTGCTCTCGGGCCTGCGCCTGAAAGCCGTCAGCGGCATCCTGGCCGAGACCGACCTGGAAGCCATCAACCGGCTGCTGCGCGACGCCCGCTGATGGGTGTGGCCAGATAGAGCGGCTTGATGGGTTGCGCGCGATTGGCGTTTATTCATTCATGAGCGCCTTCTCGCGCTCCACCCATCCTACGAACGCCTCGACCTGTAGGATGGGTGGAGCGCGAGAAATACGCCGGAAGAACGCGCATGCCCATCGCGCGCAACCCATCCTACGAACGCCTCGGCCTGTAGGATGGGTGGAGCGCGAGAAATACGTCGGAAGAACGCGCATGCCCATCGCGCGCAACCCATCAAGCCGTGCGCAGGAATAAGAAAAGCGGCCTGCGAGGCCGCTTTTCTTATTCCTGCACGCCGGATCAGGCGCCTTGGATCTTCTTCACCAACGCCGTGGTCGAGCGCTCGAATTCGAAGGGGATCGCCACCGCGCGGCCGCCCCATGTCTTGACGAGCGCGGTTTCGGGCAGCTTTTCCATGTCGTAGTCGCCGCCCTTGACGATCAGGTCGGGCTTGAGCTCGCCGATCAAGGCCTCGGGCGTGTCTTCATGGAAGGACGTGACGACGGTCACGAAACCCAGCGCGGCCAGCAGCGCGGCGCGGTCTTCCATCCGGTTCAGCGGGCGCTCGGACCCTTTGCCCAGGCGGCGCACCGATTCGTCGGTGTTCACCGCCACGACCAGCGTCGCGCCCAGTTGGGCGGCCTGGTCCAGGTAGGTCGCATGCCCGCGGTGCAGGATGTCGAAGACGCCATTGGTGAACACCAGCGGCCGCGGCAGGCGGCCAGCGGCAACGGCGGCGACGCATTCGTCGCGGGACAGGACTTTGGATTCGAAACGGGCGGCGGACATGCGGCGATTATATCCGCCCGCCTGCCGCCCCTCTGCAGGCCCAAAACAACCCGAAAACAACCCGAAATGGGCTGCGGGGCCGCGCCAGGGCCGCCCCGCAACACCTGCCGATCAGGTACCGGCCAGGATGATCTTCTTTTCCTTGGGGACCACCAGCGCGGTCATTTCCTTGCGGTAGCGGTTCAGGTCCTTCACCGTTTCGAAGCTGCGGTCCATCAGCTTGGACAGGATGTGCAGGATGCGCGAGGCGACCTTCTGTTCCCAGATGCCGTCAAAGCGGATCTGCGTGTCCAGCCAGTGCTCCAGCCAGCCCGGTTCGGGCAAGCGCGACTGCACCGTGTCGTTGGGGAACAGGTCCTTGTTCACGTGCAGGTTGGTCGGGTGCAACGCCTGCTGGGTGCGGCCGGCCGACGCCATCAGCACGCCGATCTTCGAGAACGCCAGGCGGGCCTGTTCGCTCGTGTCCTGGCCGCGGTCATGCAGCGCGCGGCGCATGTACTGCAGATAGGCGCCGGCGTGGCGGGCTTCGTCTTGCGCGACGGTCTTGTAGATGGCCTTGATGACCGGTTCCGTATGCCATTCGGCGGCGCGGCGGTACCAGTGGTTCAGGCGGATCTCGCCGCAGAAGTGCAGCATCAGGGTTTCAAGCTCGGGCGCGGCATCGAATTCGAAGCGCACGTTGTGCAGCTCTTCTTCGGTGGGCACCAGATCCGGGCAGAAACGGCGCAGGTATTCGATCAGCACCAGCGAATGCTTCTGTTCTTCGAAGAACCACACCGACATGAAGGCGCAGAAATCGCTGTCGCCGCGGTTGTCGCGCAGGAACATTTCCGTCGCCGGCAACGCCGCCCATTCGGTGATGGCGTTCATCTTGATCGTTTGGGCTTGCTCGTCGGAAAGCTTGCTGCGATCGAAATCCCCCCAGGGGATGTCGTGGGCCATGTTCCAGCGCACGGCTTCCATGGTCTTGAAGAGTTCAGGATAAAGCATGGTCTGCCCTTGTATTCGTCCCGCTTGTGGGGCGATAAAAATTAATGAATGGCGCGCGCGTCTTTTCGGCGTGACGCTGCATTCATCCACCGCAGCGCTATTTTTCGCCGTCTCCCGCGAAGCTATGATGACCGTTTCATGAATGAAACATGACAGGGTTCGTCTAGATCATCGCGCCGCCTACCGGGTCAAGGCCCATATTGCGACCCCGATCGCAAGAGCCAGCACCCCAACCAGCGCTGCAACCAGCCGGTTGTTTTGTTCCTGGGCGCGCCGCAGGTGAACCATCTCGGCCAGCAGGGCGGGCGAGACGTTCGGGCGGCTCAGGTGGTCATGGACCAGCCTGGGCAAAGCGGGCAGCATCTGAGACCACTGCACGGCTTCTTTTTCCAGGCTTTGACGCAGCCCCTTGAATCCGACGCGCTGACGCATCCAGCGTTCCAGATAGGGCTTGGCGGTCTTCCAGAGATCCAGGTTGGGATCGAGCTGGCGGCCCAATCCCTCGACGTTGAGCAACGTCTTTTGCAGCAGCACCAGCTGCGGCTGGATCTCCACATTGAAACGGCGCGACGTCTGGAACAGGCGGAGCAGCACTTGCCCCAGCGATATCTCGGACAACGGCCGGTCAAAGTACGGTTCACACACGGCGCGCACGGCACCCTCCAGCTCTTCTTCGCGCGTATCGGCAGGCACCCAGCCCGACTCGATGTGCAGTTGCGCCACGCGCCGGTAATCGCGGTGGAAGAAGGCCAGGAAATTCTGCGCCAGGTAATTCTTGTCGAACTCGGACAGCGAACCGACGATGCCGAAGTCCAGCGCGATATAGCTGCCCAGCGTGTCGGGGCGGTCCGACACGTAGATGTTGCCCGGATGCATGTCGGCGTGGAAGAAGCCGTCGGTGAACACCTGCGTGAAGAAGATCTCCACCCCTGTGCGGGCCAGCGTCGGGATGTCGATGCCCGCTTCGCGCATGCGCTCGACCTGGCCCACCGGCATGCCGTACATGCGCTGCATGGTGAACACCGTGGACGCCGTGTATTCCCAGATGACCTCGGGCACGATCAGCATGTCGCCGCGGCCCGACTCGGGGCCGAAATTGCGGCGCAGCTGGCTGCAATTGGAGGCTTCGCGCACCAGGTCCAGCTCGTCGTGCAGGTACTTGTCGAATTCGGCCACGACTTCGCGCGGCTTCAGGCGGCGCCCATCGGCGCCCAGGCGCTCGATGATGCGCGCCACGATCTTCAAGAGCGACAGGTCTTTTTCGATGATGCTCAGCATGCCCGGGCGCAGCACCTTCACGGCGACTTCGCGGCCGTCGTGCAATACGGCGAAGTGCACCTGGGCGATCGAGGCCGAGGCCACCGGGTCCACCTCGAACTGCGCGAACAGCTTTTCAGGCGGCGCGCCAAGCGCCGCTTCGATGCAGGCGGCAGCCTGCGCGGACGGGAACGGCGGCACCCGGTCTTGCAGCAAGGCCAGCTCGTTGGCGATGTCGGCGGGGATCAGGTCGCGGCGGGTGGACAGCACCTGCCCGAACTTCACGAAAATGGGGCCCAGTGATTCGAGCGCCAAGCGCAGGCGCTGCCCGCGCGGCTGACGCGGCCGGGTGCCCAGACGGATGACGCGCAGCAGGCAAGTCGCCAGCGGATGGTTCAGGCTGGAGAGCACCAGCTCGTCCAGACCGTAGCGCAGCGAAACCAGGATGATGCGGAACAGGCGCAGCAGGGGAAACATGGATCAGGCGCCCCGCTTTGCGCTGGCAGCCGCCAGACGGGTTTGCAGGGCGGTGGCCGAACGCGCCAGCGCATCGGCGCGGGCATTCAGTTCGGCCAGGTCCAGGCGCCATTGCTCCAGCGCCGGACGGCCCGCCAGCACGCCGCTTTCTTCCGCCAGGTATTCAGACACGTTCTCGGCGAGGCGACGGCCGGCCGTACGCGCGCCGTCAGCCGCGGCCCGGGCGCCGCCCACGATGCGCAGCGCGGCGATATCGCCCACCACGCGGGCCAGGGCGTCTTCCGGGTCCCAGCGCAGTTGCTTGGACAGGTCCGCCACGACTTGCGCCAACGCCGCGTCGCCCGAAATGTGCGTCGCTTCGGCGAAATCGGGCGCCTCGCGGTCCGCGCCCAGCCGCGGCAGGGGCAACTTTTCCGGGGCGACGGTCAGCGTCACGTCGGGCACCACGGCCGGGTCGGCCTGGGATGCCAAGCCCTCGCTGTCGATCGTCAGGCCCAGCGTGAAGCCCCCCAGCGCGAAACGCACGGTTTTGCCAGCGTGGCGCGCCAGGCGCTCGCGCGCCCAGTCCTCGCGCCTCAACAGGGCGTTGAGCGCGCTGACAGCCAGTCGCGAGGGAGTCGGCAGGAACGAAAAAGGCAGCATGACGGTCTGCAACGGCCCCGGTGCCGGGGGTTGCCGAAGTTAATGGCTAAATCGGGAGTGTAACGGGTTAGATGGGTGCGTGTTTTGCGGAAAGGACATGGAAAAACCGGCCCTTGAAGGGCCGGTTCAAGCAGACGCCTTGCGGCATCCGCAACGGAGGCGGGAATCGGACCCGGCCGGCCAGCCTTAGCTGGCGAGATCCACCGGGATCTGCTGGATGCCGGCCAGCAGCCAGCCGCCATTGGCAGGCTTGAACAGGTTCCAGACTTCTTCGAAACGGAAGGCCTCGGTGCCCGGGGCTTCGCGCAGCATGCCGGAGAAGCGCACGCTGGCCAGGTGGCCGTCGGACACGGTCTCGATACCCAGCATTTCGGCGTTCAGCAGGACCACTTCGGTCTTGTTGGGCGCGGCGCCGCGCTCGGCCAGTTGCGGCTTGAGCTCGGTGATCAGGTCGTCGGTCAGGAAGTCGCGCAGGCCATCGGTGCTACCGCTGTCCCACACGGCCTGGATACGGACGAACTGTTCCTTGGCCTGCTTCAGGAAGTTGGGCGTGTCGAAATCACCCGGCACGAACCAGTTGTTGTCTTCACCGGCCTTGGGCAGCACGGCCGGAGGAGCCACGGGCGCGGCGGCCACGGGTGCGGCAGCAGCGGCCGGCGCGGCGGCAGCCGGCTTCAGCGCTTCACGCCACATGGGCTGCTGTTGCTGGCCCGGCGCGTTGTTGGCGCCGTTGAAGGCACCTTGCGTCGCGGTGCGCGGCGCGGCGCCACGCAGGCGGCGGATGATGAACATGACGGCGAACACGACCGCGGCGATCAGCAGCGCGGAGCCGAGGAATTCGGCGAACGCGCCAGACAGGCCCATGCTGGACAGCAGGGCGGCGATGCCCAGGCCAGCGGCGATGCCGGCGATGGGGCCGAGCCAGCGCGACGCGCCGCTCTTGGCGGCGGCACCCGCGGCGCCGGCCGTCGCTGCGCCGGCGGCTGCCGGAGCGGCGGTGGCGCCTGCCGTGTTGTTCGCTGCCGCCGGAGGCGTCGTGGCCTGGCGTTGCTGGGTCACATTGGAGGATTGACGGCCGACGCTGCTGCCGCCGCCTGCACGACGGGCTTCGGCGTCAAAAGACGCCGTCACCAACGCCGCGCCAGAGATGGCGATGAGCGCCGCGGCGACAAACCGCGAAAAACAGAATTTGGTCATAGAGTTTGCTCCCTCGTACTCGCGCCCCCGCTGCCCCGAGCAGCGGGGAGTCCCACGGACAGCGGGACCATAGTCGCGACTTTTCTTACAGTAATCTGAATGACGTAAGAATAACGGACAAGACGCCAGCCCACAAGTTCCCCGTGGGGTGACGAAACATCCTATGGACGGGCCAAGTTCAGCCCAGGCGCACGCCCTCGTGCAGCGCGGCGATGCCGGCGGTCAGGTTGAAGTACTGCACCCGGTCCAGGCCGGCGGTGCGCAGCATGTCCGCCAGGGTTTCCTGGTCGGGATGCATGCGGATGGATTCCGCCAGGTAACGGTAGCTGGCTTCGTCGTTGGCGATCTTCTTGCCCAGCCACGGCAGCACGTTGAACGAATACCAGTCGTAGGCAGGCGACAGCGGCTTGGCCACCCGCGAGAACTCCAGCACCAGCAGCTTGCCGCCCGGCTTGAGCACGCGGGCCATTTCTGCCAGGGCACGGTCCTTGTGGGTCATGTTGCGCAGGCCGAAGGCCACGCTGACCCGATCGAAGTACCCCGTAGGAAACGGCAGGCGCTCGGCGTCGCAGACCGCGGTGGGAAGCAGCAGGCCCGCGTCGGTCAGGCGGTCGCGGCCCACGCGCAGCATGGAATCGTTGATGTCGGTCAGCCAGACTTCACCCGTGGGGCCGGCGCGCTTGGCAAAGGCCTTGGCCAGGTCCCCCGTGCCGCCGGCAATGTCCAGCACCTTCATGCCGGGGCGGATGGCCGCGCGGCCGATGGTGAAGGCTTTCCAGACGCGGTGCAGGCCGGCGGACATGAAATCGTTCATGACGTCGTAGCGCTGGGCGACGGAATGGAAGACTTCAGCGACTTTGCGGGCTTTTTCGCCTTCCGGCACCGTCTGGAAGCCGAAATGCGTGGATTGCGAATTGGAATCCGCGGAATGTTGCGATTCGGAGGGGTTTTGCATGGTGAATTCCCGATATATCGTTCAATGGTAGCCTATCGGGCACCCGGCGGCGGCCAGAGAACCTGCCCCGGCAGCACCCTGCGGTCACATACCTGAAATATTGCGGCCATACTATCGCAATGTTCGCGCCGCGCCGGCGCTCCGAAGTGTGCCAAATTCGCCATGTCCAGCACTATCCTCGTTGTCGAAGACGAACCCGCAATCCAGGAACTGATCGCCGTCAACCTGTCTTTCGCGGGGCACAAAGTGTTGCGCGCCTTCGACGCCGACCAGGCCCAGACCTTGATCCGCGCCGAACTCCCCGATCTGATCCTGCTGGATTGGATGCTGCCCGGCACGTCCGGCCTGGCCATGGCGCGCAAGCTGCGCAACGACGAGCGCACCCGCGCCGTCCCGGTCATCATGCTGACCGCCAAGGGTTCCGAGCAGGACAAGGTGGACGGCCTGGAGGCCGGCGCCGACGACTACATCACCAAGCCTTTCTCGCCCAAAGAGCTGATGGCCCGCATCAAGGCCGTGCTGCGCCGCCGCGCGCCCCAGCTGACCGACGACGTGATCGACGTGGGCGGCCTGAAGCTGGATCCGGTGACGCATCGCCTGTCCGGCAACAGCCAGTCGCTGCAGATCGGCCCCACCGAATTCCGCCTGCTGCACTTCTTCATGACCCACCCCGAGCGCGTGTTCTCGCGCTCGCAACTGCTGGACCAGGTCTGGGGCGACCACGTGTTCGTTGAAGAACGCACCGTGGACGTCCATATCCGCCGCTTGCGCAAGGCCCTGGAACCCAGCGGCCACGACGCGCACGTGGAAACCGTGCGCGGCAGCGGCTACCGGTTTACGGCACAGCTCCCGACGCGGTAAAACTCCCGCACGATGATCTGGCTGCGCACACTTTTCCTGGTCGCCCTGTGGGCGGTGATTTCATTACTGGCGCAATGGCTCATAGGAGACCCGTTGGGCTGGATAGTGTTTTCGGCCGCGCTGACCGCCATGCTGCTTTGGCGTAGCTGGAGGCTGACGCTGGTCTCCCAATGGGCCAACCACCCGGACACCTCTCCCCCCGCCTCCGTCGGGCCCTGGGACGACATCCTCGCCCCCCTCTACCGCTACACCCGCGCCCGTACCCGCGAACTGGCCGAAACCCGCGACACCATGCAAGGCATGCTGGCCGCTGCCCAGGCCTTGCCGGACGGCGCGGTCACCCTGAATGCGGACTTCCAGATCGACTGGTGCAACCGCATGGCGCGCCAGCACCTGGGTCTGCGCCTGCCGGCCGACCGCGGCCATAACCTGTTGAACCTGCTTCGCGCGCCGGAGTTCGTGGAATACGCGCACCGGCCTGCCTGGCCCGAGCCGATCCTGGTGCGCCTGGGCCAGAACGGCCAGGAACGCCTGATGATGATGCAGTTGACGGCCTACGCCAGCAATCAGCGCCTGCTCATCACCCGCGACGTCACGCAGATCGAACGGCTGGAAACCACGCGCCGCGACTTCGTGGCCAACGTCTCGCACGAACTGCGCACGCCGCTGACCGTGCTGGCGGGGTTCCTGGAAACGCTGCGCGACATGCCGGCCGACGCGCTGCCGGAAGAGCAGCGGGCGCAGTACATCGACATGATGCACGAGCAGGCCCAGCGCATGCAGGCCATCGTGGAAGACCTGCTGACCTTGTCCACGCTGGAATCGTCGCCGGGCAGCGATCCGCGCGCCATCAATATGGGCGCGCTGCTGCAGAAGGCGCGCCAGCAGATCGAAGCGCTGTCGGGCGGACGCCATGTTCTGGAGTGGCACATCGACGACACGCTCGACGTGCTGGGCGCCGAAACCGAGCTGACCTCCGCGCTGTCGAACCTGCTGACCAACGCCGTGCGCTACACGCCCGACGGCGGCACGATCACCGTGCGCTGGGAACGCGAAGCCGACGGCGGCGCGCGCTACAGCGTGCAGGACACGGGCATCGGCATTCCCGCACGCCACCTGCCACGCCTGACCGAACGCTTCTACCGCGTGGACCGCGGCCGCTCACGCGCCGTGGGCGGCACGGGCCTGGGCCTGGCGATCACCAAGCACATCGCCATGCGCCACGACGCCGAACTGCTCATCACCAGCGAACCGGGCAAGGGCAGCGTCTTCGCGCTGCGCTTCCCCGCCGAGCGCATCGCCATCGACGAGCCCGCGTAAACGTTGCCACGTTGGAACCCTCCGCGCCGTCCGGCGCGGATGGTAAATTCCGGGCCATGCGCATCCTGGTCATCGAAGACGAACCCAAATTGGCCGACTACCTGAAGAAGGGGCTGTCGGAACAAAGCCATGTCGTGGACCTTGCCCGCGACGGCGTGGACGGCCTGCATCTGGCGCTGGAAGGCGAGTACGACCTGATCGTGCTGGACGTGATGCTGCCGGGCGTCGATGGCTTCGGCATCCTGGCGTCCGTCCGCGCGCAGAAAGACACCCCTATCCTGATGCTGACTGCGCGCGACGCGGTGGAAGACCGCGTGCGCGGCCTGGAAGGCGGCGCCGACGACTACCTGGTCAAGCCCTTCGCGTTTTCGGAATTGCTGGCGCGCGTGCAGGCGCTGCTGCGCCGCGGTCGCACGCAAGAGCCCACCTTGCTGCGCCTGGCCGACCTGGAGCTGGATCTGGCGCGCCGGCGCGCCCAGCGCGGCGGCCGCCGGCTGGACCTGACCGCCAAGGAATTCAGCCTGCTGGCGCTGCTGCTGCGCCGCCAGGGCCAGGTGCTGTCGCGCACCACGCTGGCTGAACAGGTCTGGGATATGAACTTCGACAGCGACACCAACGTCATCGATGTCGCGGTACGCCGCCTGCGCAGCAAACTGGATGACCCGTTCGACGCCAAGCTGCTGCACACCGTGCGCGGCATGGGTTACGTGCTGGAGTCACGCCCGGAATGAAGCCGCCGCGCGTGCGTTCCATGCAGGCGCGGCTGACCCTGTTGCTGGGCGCCATCGCGCTGCTGGTCTCCAGCCTGGCCGGCGCCACCTTGTTCTGGGCGCTCAAGCGCGAAGTCGAGCGCCAGGAAATCACCGAGGTCAACGGCAAGCTGGAACTGATCGACCACCTGATCGACATGCAGAACAGCGCCAGCGGCCTGCAAGACCTGGCCGCCACATTCGACGAGATGCGCGCCGGCCAGGGCCAGCTGGGCATCTGGATCGTGGACGCCCAGGGCAAGGCCGTCTATGGCGGCCCTGCCCCCGAAACGCTGGACACCGTGGACGGCAAGCAGGTCGTGCTGCAGGCGGCAGACGGCGGACGGATGCGAGGCCTGCGGGTCGCCATGAACGACCGCATCCTGCCGGGCGCGCAACTGACCGTGGCGGTCAGCACGCGTACCAGTTCGCAGTTCCTGTATGCCTACGGCACGGCCCTGGTGCTGATCTGCGCGCTATGGGTGGGCGCGACGGTAGTGCTGGCCGCCTGGGCCGTGCGCCGCAGCATGGCGCCCACGCGCCGGCTGTCGGAGCAGGCCGCGCGCATCCAGCCCGACAACCTGGCGCGGCGCCTGCCGCTGGAAGACACCGACCGCGAACTGTACGAACTGGTGCGCTCGTTCAACCGCACGCTGGAGCGCCTGCAGGCGGCCTACCAGCAGATGGAAGGTTTCAACGCCGACGTCGCGCACGAGCTGCGCACGCCGCTGGCCACGCTCATCAACGGCGCCCAGGTCATGCTGTCGTCGCCGCGAGACGCGGCCGAATTGCGCGACGCCCTGGAATCCAATCTGGAAGAGCTTGAAGACCTGAAAAAGCTGGTCAACGACATGCTGTTCCTGGCGCGCGCGGACCGCGGCGAACTGGCCGCCGACCTGGCCCCGGTGTCGCTCGCCGCCGAGGCCCGGCGCGTGGCCGAATACTACGAAGCCACGCTGGAGGAACATGGCGTGCGCCTGCGCTGCGAAGGCGACGCCACGGTGACCGCCAATTCCGGCCTGGTGCGCCGCGCCCTGGCCAACCTGATCTCCAACGCCATCAAGGCCACGCCCGCGGGGCACGACATCGTGTTGCGCTGCTCGGCGTCGCCGTCGGGCGCGCGGGTGGAAGTGCAGAACCCCGGTGCGCCCATTCCGCCCGCCGACCTGCCCCGCATTTTCGACCGCTTCTTCCGGTCGGGCCAGACACGCGCGCCGCGCAGCGAAGGCCACGGCCTGGGCCTGGCCATCGTGCGCGCCATCGCCCGCATGCACGGCGGCGACGTGGACGCGGTGTCCGATGCCCGCGGCACGATCGTGGGCATCACATTGCGCGGGCCCGTGCCGCCGGCAGCCTCCGGGAACATTACAAAACCGTAATCCGGACGACAGAATCGGGTCACCCCGGCTTTCCTACAGTGTCATCACGATCCCCCCTTTCCAAGGATTCTCGTGAAAGACACCCTGATCCGCTTCATCCAAACCGCCGCGCTGGCCCTGCTGGTCGCCGGCACGGCGCAAGCCGCGGGCGAGCACGCCGGCCACGGCATGTCCATGCCGGCCGCGTCCACGCCCATCGGCAAGCCGGGCGACGCCGCCCGCGCCACGCGCACCATCGATGTCGACATGACCGACGCCATGCGCTTCACGCCCGACCGCATCGAGGTCAAGGCGGGCGAGACCGTGCGCATCAACGTGCGCAATTCGGGAAAGATCCGCCACGAGCTGGTGCTGGGCACCGACGCCGACCTGAAGGCGCACTACGACATGATGATGAAAGACCCCGGCATGCGCCACGAAGAGGCGAACGCGGTGTCGCTGGACGCGGGCAAGACCGGCCAGATCGTCTGGCGCTTCGACAAGGCGGGCACGGTGTCCTTCGGCTGCCTGGAACCGGGCCATTACAGCGCCGGCATGAAGGGAGCGGTGTCGGTGCTTTGATGCCCGACGCCTTTCTTCCATGAGCACCCTTCCCCCGCTTGCCCGCCGCCGTTTCGTGCAGGGCCTGGCCGCCGGCGGCGCGCTGGCCGCACTTGGCGGCTGGCGCGCCGCGTTGGCCTCGCCCGCGCCCGCCAACGAATTGCACGGTTCCGAATTCCATCTGGAGATCGGCGAAACGCCCGTGAACTTCACGGGCGCCGCCCGCATCGGCACCACCGTCAACGGCCAACTGCCCGCCCCCCTCCTGCGTTGGCGCGAAGGCGACACGGTGACCCTGCACGTCACCAACCGGCTGCGCGAGCAGACCTCCATCCACTGGCACGGCATCCTGCTGCCGACCGAGATGGACGGCGTGCCGGGCCTGAGCTTTCCCGGCATCGATCCGGGACAAACGTTTACCTACCGCTTCGCGGTGCGCCAAAGCGGCACGTACTGGTATCACAGCCATTCGGGCTTCCAGGAGCAAACCGGCCTGTACGGCGCCATCGTCATCGATCCGCGCCGCCGCGATCCCATCGCATCCGACCGCGACTACACGGTGCTGCTGTCGGACTGGACGGACGAAGACCCGATGCGGCTCTTCAACAAGCTCAAGGTGATGCCCGAGTACTACAACCGCATCCAGCCCAGCGTCCAGAGCCTGGCCGCGGACGCGCAGGAGCGCGGCTGGCGCGCCGCGCTCTCTGAACGGCTGATGTGGGAACAGATGCGCATGACGCCGACGGACCTGGCGGACGTGTCCGGTGCCACCTACACCTACCTGACCAACGGCGCCACGCCCGCGGGCAACTGGACCGGGCTGTTCAAGCCGGGCGAACGCATCCGGCTGCGCTTCATCAACGGGTCGGCGATGACGTACTTCGACGTGCGCATCCCCGGCCTGAAGATGACGGTGGTGGCCGCCGACGGCCAGGACGTACGCCCCGTGGACGTGGAGGAATTCCGGATCGGCGTGGCCGAAACCTATGACGTGATCGTCGAACCGCAGGACGAGCGCGCCTACACGATCTTCTCTCAGGCCATGGACCGTTCGGGCTTTGCCCGCGCCACGCTGGCGCCGCGCGCCGGCATGCAGGCCGACGTTCCCGAGCTGGACCGCGTGCAATTGCTCGGCATGATGGACATGGGCATGGCGCATGACATGGGCGGCATGCCCGGCATGGACCACGGCGGCCACGGGGCTGCACCCGCGGGGCAAGGCGGCATGGTCGAGGTCAAGCATCCCTACCCGACCGAGCGCGGCGTCAGCAATTCCATGCTGCCCGACGTGGTGTCGACGCGGCTGGATGACCCGGGCGTGGGGCTGCGCAACAACGGCCGGCGCGTGCTGACCTATTCAGACCTGCATTCCATCCGTGAACCCGAGGACAACCGCGCGCCGTCCCGCGAAATCGAACTGCACCTGACGGGCAACATGGAACGCTACATGTGGTCATTCAACGGCGTGAAGTTCTCTGACGCCAAGCCCATCGTGCTGCGCTATGGCGAACGCGTGCGCTTCGTGCTGGTCAACGACACCATGATGACGCACCCGATCCATCTACACGGGTTGTGGAGCGACCTGGAGTCGCCCGACGGCACCTTCCAGGTGCGCAAGCACACGATCATCCTCAATCCGGCACAACGGCTGAGCTACCGCGTCAGCGCCGATGCACGCGGGCACTGGGCTTACCACTGCCACCTGCTGTATCACATGGAGGCCGGCATGTTCAGAGCGGTCGTGGTGGAGTAAGCGATGACGACGCAACGCAACCTGCTGGGCGCCTGCGCCCTTGCCCTGACGCTGGGCGCCGTGGGCGCCCACGCGCAACCCGCGGCCATGGATCACGGCGCGATGGACCATTCCAGCATGCCCGGCATGGATCACGGCGCCATGAGCCCCGCGCCGGCGCCCGCCGCCATGGATCACGCCGCGATGGGGCATCGCGCCGCCCCGGCCTCGGACGCGCCGCCCATCGGCAGCCTGCCGACGAGCGATGGCGCGGGCGAACGCGGCTACGACAGCTACGGCATCCACCCCCACATGATGGACAACGCGTCCACCTGGCAAGTGCTGTTCGACAAGTTCGGCGTCACGCGCAACCGCGACGGCGAAAACGCCCTGGACTGGGACGGCCGCTTCTGGGTCGGCTCGGCCACCGACCGCCTGCTTATCAAGAGCGAAGGCGAACGCGAAAACGGCGGCGGCTCGGACGGCAAGGTAGAAGCCTTCTGGAGCCACGCCGTAGCGCCCTTCTGGGACCTGCAGGTGGGCGCCCGCCGAGACATCGGCACCGGCCCCAAGCGCAACTGGGCCGCCGTCGGCATCGAAGGCCTGTTGCCCTACAACATCGAACTGGAGACCACCGCCTATGTGGGATCGTCCGGCCGCACGGCGCTGGCGGTGAAGGCCGAATACGACCTGCTGCTGACCCAGCGCCTGATCTTCACACCGGAACTCGAGGCCAGCCTGTACGGCAAGCGCGACCCCGAACGTGGGATCGGATCGGGCCTGTCGACAGGGTCGCTCTCTTTGCGGCTACGCTATGAGGTCACGCGGGAGTTCGCCCCTTACGTCGGCGTCTCCTTTGAACGGAAGTTCGGCCAGACTGCCAGCTATGCGTCGGACGCCGGAGCCAGCCGGTCCCAGACGGCCGTCATGGCGGGCGTCCGGTTCTGGTTCTGACCCGGCGCCACGCCCCTCATATCAATAAGGAGCCTCATGAACATTTCCCGTATCACGCGCCGCGTGGCCCTGGCCGCGGCCCTTTGCGCCCCCGCCTTCGCCACCGCGCAAACGCCCGCCAAGGTCGAAGTCTGGAAGACGCCCACCTGCGGCTGCTGCGAAGACTGGGTCAAGCACATGCGCGACAACGGCTTTGCCGTCACCACGCACGATGTGCAGGACACCGGCCCCATCCGCCGCAACGCGGGCATGACCGACTACGGGTCGTGCCATACCGCGGTGGTGGACGGCTATGCGCTGGAAGGCCACGTGCCCGCCAGCGACGTGCGCCGCCTGCTCTTGGAAAAGCCCGACGCCGCCGGCCTGGCCGCCCCGGGCATGCCGCTGGGCTCGCCTGGCATGGACGGCCCCGAATACGGCGGCCGCAAGACGCCGCACGACGTGCTGTTGGTGGACAAGCGCGGCGGGGCCAAGGTTTTCCAGGCGTACCGCTGAAACAATTCATCCACACCGCCCCAATGGCTACTCCTTGCACTGCAGCAAAAATGCGCCACAATAAATAAAACGCATTCTTCACCCACCCCTTGGCAGTCATGGCAAAAATCGTCCTGTTCGAGAACATCCATCCGAGCGCGCGCGCGGTCTTCGAAGCCGCCGGCTACACCGACATCGTCACGCACGCCGCGGCCCTGCCGCCGGCGCAAATGCAGGAAGCCCTGCGTGGCGTGCACGTGGCGGGGATCCGTTCTCGCACGCACCTGGACGCCGCCTTGCTGTCCAGCCCGGACCTGCGCGTCGTGGGCTGCTTCTGCATCGGCACCAACCAGGTCGACCTGGATTCCGCCATGCAGCGCGGCGTCCCGGTGTTCAACGCGCCCTTCTCCAACACCCGCTCGGTCGCCGAGCTGGTGCTGGGCGAAGCCATCCTGCTGCTGCGCCGGATTCCGGAAAAGAATGCGCGCGTGCATCTGGGCCACTGGGATAAAAGCGCCTCGGGCGCCTTTGAAACCCGCGGCAAGACGCTGGGCATTGTGGGCTACGGCAATATCGGTTCGCAGATCAGCACCCTGGCCGAAGGCCTGGGCATGCGCGTCATCTATCACGACGTGGAAGCCAAGCTGCCGCTGGGCAACGCCCGCCCCGCCGGGACGCTCAACGACCTGCTGGAGCAGGCGGACGTGGTGACGCTGCATGTGCCGGGCGGCAAGTCCACCGAAAACATCATGAACGCGGAAACGATCGGCCGCATGCGGCGCGGCGCGATCCTGATCAACGCCTCGCGCGGCACGGTGGTGGACATCGACGCCCTGCACGCCGCCTTGAAGTCCGGCCACCTGGCCGGCGCCGCGCTGGACGTGTTCCCCACCGAGCCCAAGGGCGCGGACGAACCGCTGGCCAGCCCGCTGATCGGCTTGCCCAACGTCATCCTGACCCCGCACATCGGCGGCAGCACGCAGGAATCGCAAGAGAACATCGGCCGCGAAGTAGCCGAGAAGCTGGTGCGCTTCATGCAGGCCGGCACGACCAAGGGCGCGGTCAACTTCCCCGAACTGCCCTACCTGGAGCCGGCCGGCGCCACGCGCATCCTGCACGTGCACCGCAACGCCCCGGGCGCGCTCGGCACGCTGGACAACCTGATGGCGCAGCACGGCCTGAACATCGTCAGCCAGACCCTGCAGACCAAGGGCCAGATCGGCTACGTGATCACCGACGTGGAAGGCCAGGTCGACGACGTGGTGATGACCACGCTGCGTAACCACCCCATCACGGTCCGCTGCGACCGGCTGTAGGATGGGTGAAGCGCGGGAGTCCTGATGCAAGGACTCCGCTTTCGAACGCGCGCAACCCATCAAGCGGCGGTTGTGTTCTGGCTGAATCAGATAAGAAATGCGGCGCCGCTTGATGGGTTGCGCGCGCCAGGCATCCGGGTTCTTGGCCGGATGATCTCGCGCTCCACCCATCCTACGTCCACGCCGTATGAATCCTCCATCGGCGCAGCACCCGCAGAGCGGCGCCGCTAGTCGGCCGCCGCCGCCATCAGGCATTCCGCCATTTTTTCGCGCACGCTGCCCGCGTCGAACGGCAGGCGGCCGATGATGCCGATTTCGCGGTGGAAGGCCTGTTCGCCCAGCGGCACAAGCCGCAGGCCCGTCATGTCCAGGCGCCGCAGTTTCGGCAGCAGGGCCACCCCCAGGCCGTGGCGCACCATGTTGGCGATGGCCTCGATCTCATCCAGCTCCACCGCCTCGTGCACGTTCAGTCGGTGCTTTTTCAAGAAAATATCTACCACCCTCCCGCCAAACGACGCCCGGTCGTAGCGGATGAACGGTTGCGCGGCCAGCAGTTCGCGCCAGGGCGCGTCCGGCAAGGATGCCGGCACGGCCAGCATCACGGGCTCGCTCAGCAGGCGGTGCCAGCCCAGCTCGGGCGGCAGCGTGAACGGCGGGCGGATCAGCACGGCCATATCCACTTCGCCGGCATCCACTTGCCCCAGCAGCGATAGCGACACGCCGGGCACGATGCGCACCCGCACCTCCGGGTAGACGGCCCGGAAACGCCCCAGCGCGTCCACCAGCAGGTCCTGCTGCACTGAGGCGATGGCGCCGATGCGCAAGGACCCGCTGACCTGGCCCGCCCCCGCCGTCGTGACCATGCGTTCGGCCATCGCGACCAGCTCTTCGGCCTGCGCCAGCATCTCGCGGCCATGGGCGTTCAGCACGGCGGCCCGCGCCCCGCGGTCGAAAAGCTCGACGCCCAGGTATTCCTCCAGGCGCTTGATCTGGGCGCTGACCGCCGACTGCGTCAGGCCCAGATGGGTGCCTGCGCCGGTGAACGTCCCGTCGCGCGCCACGGCGATGAAGGTTTTGAACTCTTTGATCACGATCAATATTTTTGATGCTAAGGCACAAAAAATATCGTTTTTCAATCAAAAAAACAATACCTAAACTATGGCCTGGTGCTAAAAGCCGTCCGCCACCGCGGCAGCCGCAAGCCATCACCTTTTTTTGAACGCCCCGGAGTTTTTCATGACCGCCCAAACCAATCTGCCGCCGTTCCACCTGGCCTTCCCGGTCCGCGACCTGGCCGAAGCCCGCGCCTTCTACGGCGAAAAGCTGGGCTGTCCGGAGGGCCGCAGCTCGCCCGAATGGATCGACTTCAACTTCTACGGCCACCAGATCGTCGCCCACCTGGCGCCCAGCGAATGCGGCCACAAGGCCACCAGCGCCGTGGACTCGCACAACGTGCCGGTTCGCCATTTCGGCGCCGTGCTTTCCATGGAACAATGGGAAGCCATGTCCAAGCGCCTGATCGACGCAGGCACCGAATTCGTCATCGAGCCCTACATCCGCTTCAAGGGCGAAGTGGGCGAGCAGGCCACGATGTTCTTCCTGGATCCGTCGGGCAACGCGCTGGAATTCAAGGCCTTCAAGAACATGGATTCCTTGTTCGCCAAGTAATCCTCCCCTAGAGGTTTCGCGCCGTTGAACGCTCTTTCAGAACCCCCTTCTTCGGCCGAAACCCCTTGGCGCATCCTGCCTCAGGGCGACCGCTGCCTGATCATTTCCTTCGGTGACCGGATCGACGCCGCGATCGGCCGGACCTGTCTGGCCGCGGCGCGCAAACTGCGCGACGCGCGATTGCCCGGCGTCACCGATGTGGTGCCCTCGTTCGTCGCGGTGGCGGTGCATTACCGGCCCGACGGCCTGGGCAACGGCCCCACCTGTGCCAGCCTGACCGCCCGCATCGGCGCCTTGCTGGCCGACGGCGTCACGGCAGACGCCCTGGACGGCCGCCAGATCGACGTCCCCGTCTGCTACGGCGGCGAGCACGGCCCCGACCTGCCCGATGTGGCGCGCGCGGCCGGCGTGACGCCAGACGACATCATCGCCCTGCACAGCCAACCCCGCAGCATGGTGTTCATGCTGGGCTTTGCGCCCGGCCACGCCTACCTGGGCGTACACGACGAAAAACTGAATATCCCGCGCCGCCCCTCGCCACGCACTGCGGTGCCCACCGGCGCCGTGGCGGTGGCCAACCGGCAGACTGTGATCTACCCGAACCGGCTGCCCGGCGGCTGGAACATCATCGGCGCCACGCCGTTGACGCTGTTCGACCCCGCCCGCGAGCCCGCCTCCCTGCTTCAACCCGGTGATTCGGTCCGATTCGTGCCGATCAGCCCGCAGGAATTCGACCGCATCCGGGAAGCCCGGCCATGAGCGTGACCGTGATCAAGCCCGGCATGCTGTCCAGCTTCCAGGACCGCGGCCGCGACGGCTACCAGCATGAAGGCATCCCCGCCGCTGGCGCCATGGACGAACGCGCGCACCGCCTGGCCAACGCCCTGGCGGGCAACGCCGGCGACCCGGCCACGCTGGAAATGACCCTGATAGGCCCCACGCTGCGTTTTGACGCCCCGGCGTGCTTTGCGCTGGCTGGCGCCGACCTGGGCGCAACCCTCAATGGCCAGGACATCCCCGTGCACCGCCCGCTGGTGGCCCACGCGGGCGATACCCTCGCTTTCGGCGCCCGCCCGGCCGTGGGCGCGCGCGGCTATCTGGCGGTGCACGGCGGCTTTGCGCTGGCCGCCGTCATGGGCAGCGAAACCACCTACCTGCGCAGCGGCTTCGGCGGATTCCAGGGCCGCGCGCTGGCCAAAGGCGACCAGATCCCGCTGCGCGCGCCGCTCACCGAACACGACCTGGACGCGCTGCAGTCGGCGCTATGGGATATCGGCGCCTATCTGCCCGGCACGCTGCGCGGGCAGCGCCGCGGCGCCATCCGTTTCCTGCCGGGCAGGCACTGGGACGCATTTTCGGCTGCCGCTCGGCAGGCTTTCACCGACGCGGAATTTCGCATCAGCCCCCAATCCGACCGCATGGGCTACCGCCTGCTGGGCCCGGCGCTGACGATGGACACGCCGCGCCAGATGCTGTCGGAAGCCGCCAGTTTCGGCACCGTGCAGGTGCCTGCAGGCGGCGAAGCCATCATCCTCATGGCCGACCGGCAGACCACGGGCGGCTATCCCAAGATTGCGCAGATCGCCACCGTGGATCTGCCCGCGCTGGCGCAGTGCGCGCCCGGCCAGGCCCTGCGCTTCCAGCTGATCGAACTGGACGAGGCGCAACGCCTGGACGGCGAGCGCGAACACGCATTCACCCAACTGCAAGTGGCGCTGGAACCCCTGCGCGCGCTGCTGGCCCCGGCAACAAGGAAACCGCAATGACCTCCCGCATCGATATGAACTGCGACATGGGCGAAAGCTATGGCGCCTGGACCATGGGCAACGACGCGGCGGTGCTGCAATACGTCAGCTCCGCCAACATTGCCTGTGGCTTTCACGGTGGCGATCCCGCCACCATGCGCAAGACGGTCGCGGCGGCCTTGAAGCAGGGCGTGGCGCTAGGCGCGCATCCCAGCCTGCAGGACCTGGCGGGCTTTGGCCGCCGCGTCATCCAGATCACGCCGGACGAAGCGTATGACATCGTGATCTACCAGATCGGCGCGCTGGCCGGCGTGGCGGCCTCGCAAGGCGCGCGGCTGCACCATGTGAAGGCGCACGGCGCGCTGTACAACATGGCCGCCCGCGACGAGGGCCTGTCGCGCGCCATCTGCCAGGCGGTCAAGGATGTGGACGCCTCGCTGATCCTGTACGGCCTGGCGGGCAGCAAGCTGATCGACGCGGCGCGTGCCATCGGCCTTGCGGCCGCCAGCGAGGTGTTCGCCGACCGCTCCTACCAGGACGATGGTTCGCTGACGCCGCGCACGCGCGCCGGCGCCATGATCGAAGACCTGGACCGCGCGGTGGCGCAAGTGCTGGGGATGGTGCGCGAGGGCAAGGTGCGTTCCATCGACGGGCGCGACGTGCCGGTCCAGGCCGACACGCTTTGCATCCATGGCGACCAGCCCAACGCGCTGCTGTTTGCCGACGGCATCCGCCAGGCGCTGGAACAAGCGGGCATCGAAGTCTGCACGCCAGCCCGGGTTTGAATCCCGCCGGCCGGTCGACTGGGGTTGAACTGGGCGGCCGGATCAGGCCCGGCCGTAGCGCGGCGCCAGGTCTTCGGCAGCCTGTTCGGCCGCGTCGCGGTACGACTGCAGGATGCCGGGCAGCACCTCCACGACGTAGCTGCGCGTCAGCTCGGCCGCGCGCTCGAAATCGCGGCCGGCCAGGGCTTGCGTGATGCCCTGCGTGTAGACCTGCAGGGTGTTGGTTTCCATCGAGCGCCTGGCCAGCAGGTAACGCAGCGGCTCCACCTGTTCGTAGAGCTTGCTGAGCATGCTGGTCAGCGGCGTATTGCCCGTGTAGCGGGCCCCCGCCAGATAGAACTCGCGCGAGGCCGCGATGCAGGCGCGGACGTCGCGCTTGGCCACCGCCGCCGCAATGGCGTCGTCATAACTGCGCAATTCAGCCACCAGCGGCGCCAGGTCGCGCATGTCCGCCAACTGGCGGATGCAATACGCCTCCAGCTCCGCGCGCAACATGTACAGATGGCGGATCTGCGTTTCGGTATAGAGGGTGACCCTGAAGCCCTTGCGTTGGATATGCGTGACCAGGCCGCTCAGTTCCAGCAGCCGCAGCGCTTCCCGGATGGGGCTGCGGCTGGTGCCGAAACGCTGCTCTAGTTCTTGCTCCCGCAAGGGCTGCCCGGGCCGGATAGTGCCATCCACTATCAACTCACGAATCTGTTCCTGAAGGAAATACGGAATCGTGGCGGGCGCTTTGACGTCCAATCGGCTCCCCTTGTACTGCGCGATGCATGTATGAGACAGCGAGAAGATACTAGAAATCTATTGAAACACAAATAAGAATATTGTTGCAGAGGCGAAACCGCGCTCTGATAGGCCTTTGAGGGCGGTTCAGTGCCAATCGTCGCGGTAGACGAACTTCGGCATCTGCCAATTGAAGCGCAGGGCCAACAGGCGCAAGGCCAGGCCGACCGCCAGCGCCAGGGGTACCGCGGCATTGGCCGACAGGCCGAGCGACTGGCCGCCCAGGTACAGCGCCCCGGTCACGACCGATACGCTGGCGTACAGCTCCTTGCGGAACAGCAGCGGCACTTCGTTGCACAGCACGTCGCGCAGCACCCCGCCTGCGCAACCGGTGATCATGCCGCTGATCAGCACCACCGTGATCGGCAGCTGCATCAGCTGCGCCACCTGGCAGCCGATGACGGTGAACGCCACCAGCCCCAGCGCGTCGGCCAGCAGGAACACACTGCGCAGGCGCCGCATGACGGGTGCAATCAGCGCGGTCAGGATGGCGGCGCCGCCCGTCATCCACAGGTATTCGGGGTGGACGACCCAGGTCAGCGGGTAATGCCCCAGCAACACGTCGCGCAGCGACCCGCCGCCCAGCGCCGTCACGCAGGCGATGATGCAGACGCCCATCCAGTCCATGTCGCGCCGGCCCGCCGACAGCGCCGCGGTCATGGCTTCGGCCACGATGGCGACGAGGTACAGCGTGTGCAGCAAGGCGGGTGAAATATCGGAGAACATGGGGAAAGGCAGGGATAAGACAGTAATCGGGCCGGAACGGGCCGGGCTCAGGATACGGCAGGCCCCATTGTATTGATCCTGATCTGGCGCAAGCTGCCATTGCCTGCGGGCGCCCCATCCCGTACGCTGGACCGTGCGTTGATATCAATCAATCCCCGGCCCGCGTCGCGGCGGGACAATGGGGACATGCCCTGACGGGCGGTAACAGCCAGGCGACGCGGACGCGGGAGCCGACAGCCTGGCGTCAACCGGGAGATAACGTATGACACAGCAAACTGGCCCCATCCTGTTGGCCACGGACCTGAGCGCGCGGGGCGACCGCGCCCTGGACCGCGCGCTGCAGCTCACCAAAGCGCTCAACACCAAGCTGATCGTCCTGCACGTCATGGAAAGCCATTCCACGTCGGCCCGCCTGACCACGCCGGTCTGGCGGCGCCTGTCCTCCGACCACAAGGCCCTGGCCGAACGCGAGCTGGCCGAAGACCTGGCCGCAGCCGACGTGCCGTTCGAAGTCGTCGTGGTGTCCGGGGATCCGCTGGCGCACATCATGGAAACCGCCGACAGCTTCGGCTGCTCGCTGATCGTCACCGGCACCGCCCGTGACGAGACGCTGGGCCGGCTGCTGCTGGGCACCACCGTCGAAAAGCTGGCCCGCCAGGCGCGCCAGCCCGTGCTGGTGGTCAAGACGCGTCCGCGCAAGCCCTATCACGACGTGCTGGTCGCCACCGACTTCTCACCCGGCTCTCGCCAGGCCCTGCGCGCGGCGCTGCAACTGGTGCCCGATGCCAACCTGACGCTGTTCCACGCCTATGACGTGCCGTTTCAGGGCAAGACCGTGCCCGACGACGCCATCACGCGCAGCTTCTACAAGGGCGCCGAGCAAAGCGCGCGGGAATTCACGGCCGACACGCCGGAACTCGCCGGCCTGACCCCCAACATCGTGCTGGAACCCGGCCAGCCCGAAACGGTGCTGTCGGAATACTCGTTCAACCACCGGTCCGATCTGGTCGTGACAGGCACCCACGGCCGCACCGGCATCCTGCGCACCGCAATCGGCAGCGTGGCTGAACGGCTGCTGGAATCCCTGCCCAGCGACGTGCTGATCGTCCGGCTGACGTAGGATGGGTGAAGCGCGCGCAAACCGCCACGAGAAGCAAACCTTCCAGCGCGCGCAACCCATCGGGCGGTGATGTTTTGGCGATTCTGGGTGCAGCGTTTGGGGGCTTGCGCCAGGACGTTCTTGGCGGCGCCCACCATCGCGCGTAGGCGGCTCGATGGGTTGCGCGCGTAGTTTTATGCCTGGTCGCCCTGCCGTTCCATGGTGTCGATCGTGCCGCGCAGGACCTTCAGCAGCACCAGGCCGGGCAATGCGATCAACACGGTCAGCAGGAAAAAGCCCGGCCAACCCATGTATCCGACCAGAGGCGGGGTGAGCGGTCCGGCCAGGTAGGTGCGGCCCACCGCCGACAGCGCTGACAGCAGCGCAAATTGCGTGGCCGAGAACCGCTGGCGGCACAGCGCCATCAGCAATCCGACGAAAGACGCGGTGCCCAGCCCGCCGCACAGGTTCTCGATACCGACGCCCGTCGCCATCAGCCACAAGTTCTTCGGGCTGATGGCGATCAGCCAGTACGCCAGGTTCGATACGGCCTGCAGCAGGCCGAAGACCATCAGCGACCGGTACAGGCCCCAGCGCGACATCAGCGATCCACCGGCCAGCGCGCCCACGATGGTGGCGGCCAGCCCCAGCACCTTGTTCACCGTGCCGACTTCGGTCGGCGTGAAGCCCGCGCCGCGAATCAAGAAGGTGGTGGACAAGGCACCGGCGAAGGCATCGCCCAGCTTGTACAGCACGATCAGCAGCAACACCGCCAGCGCACCGCGCCGCGTGAAGAATTCGTGCAGCGGTTCGCCGACCGCCGCGCGCAGGCTGCGCGGCGCGCGGGCGACGTGTTCGGGTTCGGGCGCC
Source organism: Achromobacter marplatensis (assembly GCF_002209535.1). GTDB lineage: Bacteria > Pseudomonadota > Gammaproteobacteria > Burkholderiales > Burkholderiaceae_B > Achromobacter > Achromobacter marplatensis. The sequence continues at coordinate 52,563 of NZ_NJIG01000019.1, forward strand.
AGCAAGGTGGCCACCGAGCACAGCAGCATCAGGCCGCCCATCAGCACATAGGTGTAGCCCCAGCCGATCCACTGGTCCGCCAGGATCAACGCCAGCCCGCCCGAGGCGATCATGGCCAGCCGGTAGCCCATTACCTTGATGGCGGCGCCGGCGCCGCGTTCCTCCTTGCGCAGCACGTCCGTGCAATAGGCGTCGAACGCAATGTCTTGCGTGGCGGACAGGAAGGCCACCAGCACGGCCAGCATGGCCAGCGGCATCAATGCCGCCGACGGCGACAGCATGCCCATTGCCATGATGGTCACGGCCAACAGCAATTGCGTCACCAGCATCCAGCCGCGGCGCCGCCCCAGCAAAGGCGGCACAAACCGGTCGACCAGCGGGGCCCAGAGGAATTTGATGGTGTAGGCGGTGCCTACCAGGGTAAGGAAACCGATTTCCTGCAGCGGCACGCCTTCGACGGTGGCCCAGGCCTGCAAGGTTCCGCTGGTCAGGGCCAACGGCAGTCCGCTGGCAAAGCCCAGGACCAGCAAGGGGGCCACGCGGGGGCTGGTGTAGACGTTGGATACAGCGGTAATGACGGTCTCCTGAAACTCAGCCGGCGCGGCGCAACAGGCATTGCGCCGCGGGCTTCCCGGCATTTTAGGGCCAGTCGGTCCGCGCCGTCAGGACGATCGGTGTCGGAATGTCAGGGGGACGCGAAGCGGTACACCGCCAGCGTGCTGCGCCAGCTGGGGAACAGCTTCACCTCGCGGCCTTCGTTGAAGGTCGCGCGTTCCAGGATGCGCACGTCCACGACGCCGGCCAACTGTTCAAAGTCGCGCAGCGTGCACAGGTGGATGTTCGGCGTGTTGTACCACTGGTAGGGCATCTGGCCCGTCACCGGCATGCGGCCGCGCAGGATGGCCCAACCATGCGGCCAATAGCCGAAGTTGGGAAACGACACGATGCCGTAGCGCGCCACGCGCGCCATTTCCCGCAGGATGTGCTCGGTGCGGTGCATGGACTGCAAAGTCTGCGACAGCACGACGGTATCGAACTGCTTGTCGTCGAACAGCGCCAGGCCGTCTTCCAGGTTTTGCTGGATCACTTCGACCCCGCGGCGCACGCAGGCGATCACGCAGGTGTCGTCCAGTTCGACGCCCGCGCCGCGCACCTGGCGGTGGTCGCGCAGGTGCGCCAACAGCGCGCCGTCGCCACAGCCCAGGTCCAGGACGCGGCTGCCGGGTTCGATCCAGCCGGCGATGCGCGCCAGGTCGGGCCGCAGCGCGCTGTGGGCATAGCGGGGGGTCACAGGGGTCATTCGGAGCGTCCTTCGGTCGGGGCGGCAGCGCCGCCAAGCCCAAGCTCGCGCGCGATGCGTTCGTAATAGCCACGAACCACGGCATGGTAGCGCGCGTCTTCCAGCAGGAAGGCGTCGTGGCCATGCGGCGCGTCGATTTCGGCGTAGGTCACGGGGCTGGCGTTCTTCAGCAGCGCGCGCACGATCTCGCGCGAACGCTCGGGCGGAAAGCGCCAATCGGTCGAAAACGACACCAGCAGGAAGTCGGACTTGGCCGGCGCGAGCGCGCGCGCCAGATCGCCGCCGGTCGTGCGGGCCGGATCGAAATAGTCCAGTGCGCGCGTGATCAGCAGATAGGTGTTGGCGTCGAAGTATCGGGTAAATTTTTCGCCCTGATAGCGCAGGTACGACTCCACCTCGAACTCGACGTCGTAACCGTAGTGGTACGCGCCGTTCTCGGCGGGCGCACGTTGCGCGCGGCCGAATTTCTCGGCCATGTCGTCGTCCGACAGGTACGTGATGTGGCCGATCATGCGCGCCACCGACAGGCCGCGGCGCGGCACGGTGTCTTGCGCATAGTAGTCGCCGCCGTGGAAATCCGGGTCGGTGATGATGGCGCGGCGCGCGACTTCATTGAAGCCGATGTTCTGCGCCGACAGGCGCGGCGTGCTCGCGATCACCACGCAATTGGCCACGCGATCGGGCAAGGTGATGGCCCAGCTGAGGGCCTGCATGCCGCCCAGGGATCCGCCCATCACCGCCGCGAAGCGTTCGATGCCGAAGTGATCTGCCACGCGGGCCTGCGCGCGCACCCAGTCTTCCACCGTCAGCACCGGAAACGCGGCGCCCCAGGGCTTGCCAGTGGCGGGGTTGATGCTGGCCGGGCCCGTCGACCCGAAGCACGAGCCCAGGTTGTTGACGCCGATCACGAAGAAAATGTTGGTGTCCACCGGCTTGCCGGGGCCCACCATGTTGTCCCACCACCCCACGTCGCTGGGGTTGTCCGCCGCTTGCCCCGCCACGTGATGCGAGGCATTGAGCGCATGGCAGATCAGGACCGCGTTGGTGCGCTGGGCGTTCAACGTGCCGTAGGTTTCCACGGCAAGTTCGTAGGCGGCCAGCGACTGGCCGCTAAGCAACGGCAGCGGCTCATCGAAACGGATGAAAGTGGGTGCGACAAGACCGACGGAACCGGGATCAACGGAGTCGGAAGTCGTGACGGTTGCGGGAACGAACCCGCTGGCCGAATCACCGGCCAAATGTTGGGCAGGAGTGGTCATACGGACCTCTTTAGCTGGATTTATTGGAAGGCGCCCGCAAGCGGATCAGGCAAATCGGCGCCGAAATATGGGTAATGCAATCTGTACTGCGAAAAGAATTCTAGCACTGCTTGCGAACGCGGCCATAGCCCGCCAGCCGGTGGGACAATAGCTTTACCGGCGGCGCCCCCCACACAACGCGGCGCGCCCCCCTGACAGGAAGGATATGGCTCACATCTATCTGGACGAACTTCAACACCTGGCGGCGGCCGGCCTGGCCGCCGCTGGCGCCAACCCGGCGATGGCCGACAGCACCGCTCGCGCGCTGGTCTTCGCGGAAAGCCAGGGCCTCAGTTCCCATGGCCTGTCGCGCGTGCCGTTTTACGCCGGCCACCTGCGCGCGGGCCGCGCCATCGGTTCGGCCGTGCCGCGCATCGTGCACGAGCGCGGTGGCGCCGCGCTGATCGATGCGGGTTCGGGCCTGGCGTTTCCGGCCTGCGCCCTGGCCGTAGAAGAGGCCGCCACCCGCGCCCGCGAACACGGCATCGCCTTCATCGGCGTCGCCAACAGCCACCATTTCGGCGAAGCCGGCTACCACCTGGAAGCCTTGGCCGATGCCGGGCTGGTGGCGCTGGCGCTCAGCAACTCGCCGGCCGCCATGCCCGCCTGGGGCGGCAAGCGGCCGCTCTTCGGCACCAACCCTATCGCCGCGGTCTTTCCCCGCCGTAACGGCGCGCGCCTGGTGATCGACCTGTCGCTGTCGCAAGTGGCGCGCGGCAAGCTGATGATCGCCGCGCGCGACAACCAGCCCATTCCGCTGGGCTGGGCGCTGGACGCGGACGGCCAACCCACGACCGACCCCAAGGCGGGCTTGGCGGGCAGCATGCTGCCCGCCGGCGGCGTCAAGGGCGCGATGCTGGCGCTGATCGTCGAACTGCTGGCCTGCGCCCTGACCGGCGCACACTTCGGTTTCGAGACGGAATCGTTCTTCGTCGATGCGGGCGGCCCTGCCCGGCTGGGCCAGGCTTTCATGGCGATCGACCCCGGCGCGCTGGCCGGCAACAACACCTATCTGGAACGCGTCGAAACGCTGGTCGACGCCATGCTGGAGGACGATGGCGTACGCCTGCCCGGCGACCGCCGCCGCAAGCTGCGCGACGAAGCGGTCAAGCACGGCGTGGACATCCCCGACGCGCTCATGGCGCAACTGCGGACGATGGCGGGCGTGGCCTGACGCGCCCCTGGGTTGAACGCCCGCGCCTATGCCCCGGCGCGGGTGAACCACAGCATCAGCGGCGCCAGCAGCAGGAACACCACCGTGGACACCAGCACCGCGCCCGCCGCGGTGTCGCCCAACGGGGTGTAGCGCTTGGCGTACATGTAGCTGACCACCGCGCAGGGCATCGCCATCTGCAGCGTCAACGCCCCCGCCAGGACGGGCTCCAGATCCAGCGCCCACACCACCGCCAGCCCGGCCGCCAGGCCAACGCCTAACCGGATCGCGCCCACCTTGGCGCCGTCGCGCAGGCCGTTGGACGGGATCAGCGCCAGGGCGTGGCCCAGGCTCAGCAACATCAGCGGCACCGTTACCGCGCCCAGCATCCGGGCCGTCTCGATCAGCCATTCCGGCACGGGGATGTGCAGCATGCGCAGCCCCACCGCCACCACGGACGCCAGCAGAATGGGGCTTTTCCAGCTGCCCTTGGTGTTCACCCCGGGCAGCAGCCGCACGGCGATCGTGTGCATGACGAACGAGTTCACCGCAAAAAACGCCACCGCCACCGACAGGCCGGCGTCGCCGAAGGCCAATTGCGAAATCGGCAGGCCCAGGTTGCCGGCGTTAGGCAGGAAGGCCGTGGGCAGCAAGGTGCGCACGGGCAGCTTGCACACCTTCAGCAGCAACGCGGCGACCAGCGCGCACAGCAGCAGCGCCAGCAGCGTGGCCGCGGCCACGTCGGCCAGCGCGCGGTCGTCCAGCTGGGTCGTGACGAAGGTATGGAACACCAGGGCCGGCGTGGTCACCGACGTCACCAGCGTGGTGATGAACGCGCCGCCGAAGGGAATGTCGCGCTTGCCCCAGAACACCCCGATGCCGACGCAGAACAGCAGGGGCAGCATCAGCACAATGGCCGAGAGGTAGAACTGGGTGATGGCCAACATACGACTATTCCGTCAGAGATAAAGAATTTGATGCGCTGCGGCATCAATGCTTGCCTGCCGGCGGCGCGAGCCGCAGCATGGGGACGACATGTTAACTACCGGGCGTCCCCGCCCCCAGCCGCCATGACCGCCATCCGCCGCTTGTCCGCGTACCGCCCGTTGTTGCAGGCGTCTCTGCAAGTGACGTCCCAGCCCATGTCCGCCCTGAACCCGCCGATCTCTCCGCTGACCTCGCTGTCTGCGCCACCGGTTGCCAAAATGCTGTCCGACCGCCAGGCCGCCTGCCTGTACTGGTCCGCCGCGGGCAAGACCAGCTGGGAGACCGCCCGCATCTTGGGCGTCAGCGAAAGCACGGTGAACTTCCATTTGCGCAACGCCTGCGCCAAGCTGGGCGTGCGCGGCCGGCGGGCCGCGGTGGTCGCGGCGTTGCGCCAGGGCTTGCTGGACGCCGTCACGGCTTGATGGGCTTGGCCGGATTGATCACCACTGACCGCAGGAACTCGCGCGCCCGTTCGGCCGGCAAGCTTTCCTGCGTGCCTGCGGCCACCGCCTCGATCAGCATGGTGTCGGTCACCCAGACCTTGGCCTGCAGCCACCCCGGCTTGCCCATGGCCTTGCCGTGTACCTCGATTTCCTGCCCGTAGGCCGGCCATTCCGTGGGTGGCGGGGCCTGCATGTTGACGTACAGCGAAGTCATCAGCGCCCGGCCCAGCGCCTCTTTGGCGCTGGGGTCTGCCGCGATCTCCGGCGGCAACGGGGCCGACCCGACCGCGAACACGGCTTCCCCCACGGTGGCGGTCGCCAGGGTAAAACGCAAGGTATGGGTATCCAGGCGCAGGTCGCGGGAGTCCGTCGTGACCCGGTCCGGGAATGCCGCGCGCACGTGGCCGTCTGCCACATCGACTTCCCGCCAGTTGTAACGCGGCGAGCAGGCGGCCAGCACCAGCGCCAACCCCACAAAGAGGCCGGCTTTCTTGAACATGAAACGAAACAGCGATGAAATCGTCATTACCCGAGGACCTGGACGGTCTATCCATTTCAAGGAATGCAGAAATTGTCGCCGATTTCCATGACCCCAGCGCCCGACGGCACCCCATTGGCGAATTATGTCTGGCCTGCCGCCCCGAATGTACCTCCGCCGATCGCGGGTCCAGGCACGCCCAGCGTCTATCTGATGCATGGGCTGAGCGAGCACGCCGGGCGCTATGACCGCCTGGCCCGCTGGCTGGCCGCCCGCGGCTGGGCCGTGGGCGCGCACGACCATCGCGGCCATGGCCGTTCGGGCGGCCCGCCCGCCACGCTGAGCCACCAGGAAGACCTCGTCACCGACGCCGTCGACCGGCTGCGCGCCTGGACCCAGGCCCAGGGCCGTCCGCCGATCCTGCTGGCCCACAGCCTGGGCGCGCTGGTGGCGGTGCGGATTGCACTGCGCCGCATGGCGGAGCTGGACGCCCTGGTGCTGAGTTCACCGCCATTCGTGGTTCACGTGCCACAGTGGGTGCGCCGCACCCTCACCTGGATGTCGCTGCATGCCCCCGACTTGCGGGTTCCCCACGGCTTGGCGCCCGCCCGCATCTCGCACGACCGCGCCGTGGTGAAGGCCTACCGTTCCGACCCGCTGGTGCGGCGCCGCATGACGGGCAGGCTGGCGCGCTTCGTGGACGACGCCGGCCAGGAATCGCTGCGCGAAGCCGGGCTGCTGCCCTGTCGCACCCTGCTGATGGTGGCGGGCGACGACTCCATCGTCGCCGCCGAAGGCAGCCGCCAGTTCGCCCAGCGCGCCCCCGCGGAATTGCTGACGCTGCGCTGGTACGACACCGCCTGGCACGAGATCTTCAATGAAACGGCCCCTATTTCCGATCCGGTTTATGCTGACCTGGACGAGTGGCTGGCGCGCACGGCCCAGGCATTGTCCCTGCGCCCAGTACTGGCTCCCTCGGCACAGGAGGCCGGCACCCCGTAAAATCCCGCGACAGACCCAAACGAGAAGAATCCGTGACTGATACCGCCGCCAACCGCCTCTCCCGCCTAGAGGCCAACCGCTCGCTGCTGACCCAGACGCTGCGAGGCATCGAAAAAGAAGGCCTGCGCGTGGACGAGCAGGGCATCCTGGCCCGCACCCCGCATCCGGCCGGCCTGGGTTCGGCGCTGACCAACGAACACGTCACGACCGACTACTCCGAATCGCTGCTTGAACTGATCACGGGCACGCACACGGATGTGGACGCGCTCTTGGCCGAACTGACCAACACCCACCGCCACGTCTACAGCGTGCTGGACCATGAGCTGATCTGGAATCAGTCCATGCCCGCCACCCTGCCCGCCGAAGCGGACATCCCCATCGCCTGGTACGGCAAGTCCAATACCGGCATGCTCAAGCACGTGTACCGCCGCGGCCTGGCTGAACGCTATGGCAAGACGATGCAATGCATCGCCGGCGTGCACTACAACTTCTCGTTGGCCGAAGACCTGTGGTCCGTGCTGGACACGCAGCCGGGCTCGGTGCAAGACCGCCGTTCGCGCGGCTATATCGGACTGATCCGTAACTTCACGCGCTACTCCTGGCTGCTGATGTACCTGTTTGGCGCGGCGCCCGCGCTGGCCAGCGACTTCCTGCGCGGCCGCGAGCATCCGCTTGACCGACTGGGCGACCACACCCTGTACCTGCCCTACGCCACCAGCCTGCGCATGAGCGACCTGGGTTACCAGAACAAAGCGCAGTCGCAATTAAAGCTTTGCTACAACGACCTGGACACGTTCCTGGGCCGCCTGTACGACGCGGTGACGCAGCCCTGGCCCGATTACCAGAAGCTTGGCACGCATCGCAACGGCGAATGGATCCAGCTGAACACCAACGTGCTGCAGATCGAAAACGAGTACTACTCCAGCATCCGTCCCAAGCGCGCCACCGGCCGCTGCGAACGCCCCATCACGGCCCTGGCCGAACGCGGCGTGCAATACGTGGAAGTGCGCTGCCTGGATATCGACCCGGATTCGCCCGTGGGCATCGACGCCAGCACCAGCCGCTTCGTGGATGCGTTCCTGCTGTATTGCACGGCGTCGGACAGCCCCTTCTTCCCTGCCAACGGCTACTGTCAGCGCAGCGCCGACAACTTCTCCACCGTCGTCAAGGAAGGCCGCAAGCCCGGCCTGATGCTGGACCGCGAAGGCCAGCCGGTGGCGCTGGCGCAATGGGGCCACGAATTGCTGGACCAGATCGCGCCGTACGCCGCGCTGTTCGATTCCGCATTGGGCGGCAGCGCCTACGCCGAGGCCCTGGCCGCGCAGCGCGCCAAGCTCGACGCGCCGGATGCCACGCCGTCGGCTCGCCTGCTGGAATCGCTCAAGCGCAGCGGCCTGTCGTTCCATGACTATTCGCTGCAGCAAAGCCGCAAGCACGCCGAGGCGCTGCGCGCGCAGGCCCTGCCCTCGGACCTGGCGGCGGCCTACGAGCAAGCGGCGGCGCAGTCGGCGATGGAGCAGCAACGCCTGGAGCAATCGGACACGGTGGATTTCGCCACCTACGTCGCGCGCTACCACGAGGCGCTGAAGGCCCCGCGCAAATAAGGCGTATCGTTAGGGTTTTGGTTTGCGGCGCCTGCCTGACCGGCGCCGCGAATCGCGTCCGTCACTCAGGAGGTTTTTTCCATGCGCCGCACTGCAACATTCTTGCTGGCCTTGGCAGCCAGCATGGCGGGAATCGCCCATGCCGCGCCGCCGGCCATGCAGACCGTGGAATCGGTGGACCTGAAACGTTACGCCGGCATGTGGTACGAAATTGCGAATTTCCCCATGTTCTTCCAGCGCAACTGCGTGGGAGACACGACTGCCGAATACACCGCGCATGCCGATGGCACCGTGGGCGTGAACAACCGCTGCCGTACGAAGGATGGCGATGTGGATTCGGCCTCGGGCACCGCGACCGTCGTGGAAGGCAGCAACAACGCCAAGCTTGAAGTGACGTTCGTCAAGCCGTTCAAAGGCGATTACTGGGTGATCGGCCTGGACCCGGAATACCGCTGGTCCGTGGTCGGCACGCCCGACCGCAAGTACCTGTGGATCCTGTCGCGTTCGCCGCAACTGCCCAAGGAAGAACTGGACAAGGCGCTCGCCGCCGCGACGGCGCAAGGCTATCAGCTGGATGAGCTGCGCTACACGCCGCAGAAATAGCGCGGATCCTGTCGAACGCGATAGCACCGGTCGTGTCGACCGCGCTATCCGTACGATGATCCTCATCGCGCAATCCGTAGGATGGGTGGAGCGCGAGAGTCTTCATTCAAGGACTCGACTATCCAGCGCGCGCAACCCATCACGCAGCCGATGCGTTGTGGCTGAACCGGCTAAACACTCACCGTTGCTTGATGGGTTGCGCGCGCTGAGCATTCAGGTGCTTGGCTCGATCCTCTCGCGCTACACCCATCCTACGAGCATCCATCACGAGCGATGAGCGGCAATCAGCCCGACGAGCATCCGTCAGCCATATAAGGCAATCAGCCCGCGTAGTCGCGCGCTAGGCGAACCACCGTCACGCCGGGCTTCAGTTGGCGTAGCGACGGCATGATCAGCGTGCAGTCGTCGTAAGGCGTCACGATCGGCTGGCCATCCGCCCAGCCGATCACGGACCCCGCCTTTGCCAGCGTTTCCAGGCCCGTCCAGGCTTCCGAGAACCGCAGGTCCATCGACGGCGCAACGACCGCATTCGTCACTTCCAGCACGCGCTGCGCGGCAGGGTCCGGCAGCAGCCAGCCGGCCGGCACGTCGGCGGCATCGATCACCCCGGACTCCATCAGCATGCGCGCCACCATGTCGCGCGCCACATCGCGCGAGGCCAGCTCGCCGTGGAACCCGCATTCGATCAGCAAGGCGCAGGCATCTTCGCGCGCGGGGTCGCCGAACTGAGCGAAGTCGCGCATGCGCACGCCGTCTTTGTGGCCCGCGTCCACGATGACGTGTTGCGGCGCCTTCAGGCGGCGCGCCAGCGCGATGTTGCGCGGCAGGACGCCGGTCAGCAGCAAGGGCGCACCCGGCTCATGCATGGAATGCAGGTCCAGCAGCCAGTCCGCGCGCTGCACCCAGGGACGCAGCGCAGCACCACGCTGACGGTCAGGCGTCGTGGGGTTATCCAGGCGCTCGGCGCTCCAGACGCGGTTCATGTCTTCGGCCACGAAACGCGAGGCGTCGTGGTTGGCGTGGTCGAAGCGGTCGAACGCGTCCAGGTTGCAGAAGGCCAGCGTCAGGCTGCCGCGGCGCGGTTTCACGCCGGCGGCCAGCAAGTCCTTCAGTGCCCAGGCGCCGCACAGTTCGTTGCCGTGCACCAGCGCGGACACCATCAGCGCCCGGCCCGGCACGCCCGAATCAAAATGCCAGACACCCGGCGTATCGGTGTTGCCGGCGCGCTCGGCGCTCAGGTCGGGAACGGGAAGCTTGAATTCCATGATGATGTCCGCTTGTCTGCCTGGTCTTGCGATTGATGAAAGCCTGAAATGACTGGGTCTGATTTATTGCGCTTCGATCTTCGCTGCCTTGACCAGCGCGCCGTACTTCTTCGTTTCTTCAGCCTGATAGGCGGCCAGATCGACACCCGGCTTGGCCACTTCGCCACCGGCTTCCTGCATCTTGGCGCGGAACGCCTCGGACTTCAGCGTTTCGTCCAGCACGCCGCGCAGCTTGGCGACGACGGGCTCGGGCAAGCCGGCAGGGCCATACAGTGCGAACCACAGGTTGATGTCGACGGACTCGAAGCCCGGCGTCGCGGCCAGCGGCGCAATCTCGGGCGCGGCCGGCGAACGCTTGTTCTCGGTCAGGCCGAGTGCCACGATGTTGCCGCTGCGCACTTGCGGCAGGCCCGAAGACAGCACCAGCATGCCGTAATCCAGCTGGCCGCTCATCAGGTCCGTCACCAGCGGCGACACGCCGCGGTAAGGCACGTGCTCGGCGCGGGTGCCGGTGGCCTGGTTGATCATTTCGCCCGCCAGGTGCAACGTGGTGCCCACGCCCGACGACCCGTAGTTGAACGTGCCAGGCTCGGCGCCGCGCAGCTTCTTCAGATAGTCGGCGGCGGTCTTCACGCCGGAGTTCTTGCTGGCTGCCAGCAACATCGGCTGCGAGGCCACCAGCCCCAAGGCGGTGAAATCCTTCGCGCTGTCGTACTTGACCGCGGTGTTGATCATGCGGGCGATCACCATTTCATTGGTGGAGCCCAGGAAGATCGTATAGCCGTCGGGTGCCGCGCGCGCCACGCGTTGGGCGCCGATCGTGCCGCCGGCGCCGCCCACGTTTTCCACGACCACGGTCTGGCCCAGGCGCTTGCCCAGCTCTTCGCCCAGCAGACGGGCAGTCAGGTCCAGGCTGCCGCCGGCCGGGTAGCCGACGACCAGCGACACGCTGCGGGCGGGATAGTCTGCCGCCAAGGCGGCGGGAGCGACGGCAACGGCCGAGACGGCACAGAGCGCAACAAGCGCTGCACGCAGCGGATGCAGGAGGGACTTCATGTTTTCTTCCTTGGGGTGCTGAGGGTGGACGGCGTTGCCGTCTCGTTTGAGGTTTAGCGCCACATTTTCACGGGCGGCGCACACGCCATCCGTGCCAAAACGGCACATCTTCGTGCTTATCCAGTTTGGCAGGCTGCCTGCGGATCAGGCCTTGCGGTTGGCGGTGGCTTCCCAGGCGGCTTCGGCCAGGTCCGTCAGCCGGGCCCGCGGACGGTACAGGCGTACCTCGAAGGCGATCTCTTCGCTGCGCCCGCCCAGCGCCGCCAGCGCGCCCCGCCGGCAATCGGCCGCCACCATGGACCACGGCAGCCACGCCACACCCACACCCTTGGCCACCGCGCCATGCGCGGCATCCAGGGAATCGCTGCGCACGAACGGCGTCAGCGCATAAGGCGTGGTTTCCAGGCGGTCGCCGACAATGCGCTCCATCGCCAGGCCGCCCGTATAGGTGATCAACGGCACCGGCGTGCCGCCGTCTTGCAGCGTGTAGCGCGCGCGGCCGCGCGTGTCCACCTGGCTGACCGGCACCAGTTTGTCGGTCGCCAAGGTCATGTAGCGGTAGCGCGCCGGGCTGAGCGGCACGGACAGCGCCGGGTGCTCGTAGCAGCACAGCAGGTCTACCTTCCCCTGCTCCAGCCGCACCACCAGGTCCTGCGCCTTGCCGGTGGACAGCTCCACCTGCGTGCCTTCGGTCAGTACCTTGGGCGTGCGGTGCCGCAGGCGCGCGATCCAGTCCGCCACCAGCGTGCGGGCCAGGCTGCGGCCCGTAGCGATGCGCAGCACCGCCTCGCCGCCGGCGCCCGAACTGCGGATGCGGTGGCGCACCAGCCCCATCTGCTCGACCACCTGGGTGGCGGTCTTCAGCAGCGCCTCGCCTTCCGGGGTCAGCGTGACGGGCAGATGCTGCCGTTCGACCAGCGGCGCGCCCGCCCAGGCTTCCAGCGCGCGGATGCGCCGCCCAAACGCGGGATGCGTCACGTGGCGCAGTTCGGCCGCGCGCACGAAGCTGCCGGTGCGCGCCAGCGCGATCAGGTCTTCAAGGAGTTTCAGGTCGGCCATGAGACGCAAGCTTACGCCATCGACCGACCGCCGGACCGCCGATCCTGCAGGGTCAACGCGCCGCCAGCCCCATCATGGCCAGCGTGGCCCGGGTCAGCTCGCTGTCCGGGTCTTCCAGTTCGTTGACCAGATCGAAGTGGTTGCAGTGCGGCGTGGGAATGCGCGTGGACGCCAGGCCGGCCCCATTCCAGGCGGCTTCAAACGCCGCGGTCTGGTTCTTGAAGCCCTGCGTCTCCAGGCCGCCCACGGCCAGCAGCATCGGACCGGCGCGCTCCGGCAGGTGGAAGATCGGGCTCTGGTGCGCCGCTTGCTCGGGCGTCAGCCGCAGCCAGGTATTCGGCAGGATGTCGCACAGCGGCCGCAGGTCGAACAGGCCGCTTAGCGCCAGCGTCCCCTTGATCACGTCGTCCGGCACGCCATACCGGGCGGGCCAGCCGGGCGCGGCCAGCATGCCGGCCAGATGCCCGCCCGCCGAACTGCCGCCCACATACAGGCGGTCAGGATCGATGCCGTAGGCGGCCGCATTGCGGTACAGCCAGGCCACGGCGGAGCGCACCTCGCGCACGACTTCGCCCAGGGTAGCTTCGGGCACCAGCGTGTATTCCAGCGTCGCGACGGCGGCGCCGGCGGCGTTGAACGCCTCGGCCATCACCGGCGCGTCTTCCTTGCGTTGCGCGCGCCAGTAGCCGCCGTGGATGAAGACGAACAGCGGCGCCGGCGTCTGCGAGGCGGCCGGCAGGAACAAGTCCAGCCTTTCGTCCTGGCCCATGCCGTAGCGCAGGTCCAGCACGCCGGGGCGGCGCGCGCGCACCCGGGCCGACGACTCGGCGTAGCGACGCACGCAGGCGTCGAAATCCGCTACCGATTCGCGCGCGTTGTATTGGACGTCACGTTCGGCGATGGAAGAGAAGAAAAGGTCGATATCCGTGTCATGCATGGCGGGCCTGCGTATCGGGCTGTGAAATGATTCGTTCGATGAACTGCGCGGTCTTGCGGTAATGGGCCGCCAGCATGGCGACCGAGCCTTCGATGTCGCGCGAGATCGCGGCATCCAGCAACTGGCGGTGCTCGTCATCGACATTGCGCTGCGGCCCGTAGGCCGTGGCGCCGGCGCGCGCCGGACGGCGGTAGCGCTCGGTCTGCGCGTAAAGCTGCGTGGACAGGTCCAGCAGCCAGTGCGAGCGGCACGCGCCGATCAACGCATGGTGGAAATCCAGGTGGCGCGCCTCGAGCAGTTCTTCCAGCTCTTCGGAGGGCGGCTGCGCGTCGCCCGCGCGCTGCGCGGCCAGGGTCAGGGCGTGATAGGCGCCGACCAGCCGCGCTTCCCAGGCATCGTCGGCGTTGGCCAGCGAACGGCGCAACGCGTCGCAGTCGATCAGGATGCGGGTTTCACAGGCGTCCCACATTTCCTCGACCGACAAGGGCGCGATGCTGAAGCCGCGCGACGTCGTGTTGATGACCATGCGTTCGCTGCGCAAGCGGTTGAGCGCCTCGCGGATCGGGGAAAAGCTGCTGCCGTAGCGTTGCTTGAGCAGTTCCAGCCGCAGGGACTGGCCCGGCGCGAAGGCGCCGCTCATGATGTCGCGCCGGAGCAGGCGGTAGACCTGCTCGGACAGCGTGATTTCCTCTACTTCAGCGTTCCCGTCCGATCCAGCGTCGTCCTGGCGGGAAGCTTTGATTCTTGGCTTCAACATGCTCTCCAGATGTCAGCGGCTTGCCCGCCGGCCCGCGTACAGGCGGGTCATTCTACCCGCCTCATATCCCCAGATACCGCTGCGCCAGCTCCGGCTGCGCAGACAGTTCCGCCGGCTTGCCCGACCACGCCACGCGGCCCTTGTCCACGATGTAGTGGCGGTCGACCAACGTGGCCATTTCGGGCAGGTTCTTGTCGATAACGAGGATGGTCTGGCCTTCACCCTTCAAGGCGCGCAGGCAGCGCCAGATCTCTTGCCGGATCAAAGGCGCCAGCCCTTCGGTGGCTTCGTCCAGGATTAGCAGCTTGGGGTTGGTCATCAGCGCGCGGCCCACGACCAGCATCTGCTGTTCGCCGCCGGACAAGGTGCGCGACGACTGCGTGCGGCGTTCCTTCAAGCGCGGAAAGAGCGCATAGACGCGTTCCAGGTCCCACCCGCCGGCGGCCGCGCGCGCGGTGGCCACCAGGTTCTCCTGCACGGACAGCGACCCGAACACGCGGCGCCCTTCGGGCACCAGCCCAACGCCCAGCCGCGCCACGGTGCTGGGCGCGGACCGGCCCAGCGTCTGCCCCCGGAACTGCACCGCGCCGCCGGTGGCGGGCAGCATCCCCATCAGGGTCTTGATGGTGGTGGTCTTGCCCATGCCATTGCGGCCGATCAGCGAGATCACCTCGCCTTCGCTGGCCTCGAACGACATGCCGAACAGCACTTTGCTGGACCCGTAACCGCCGGTCAGCCCGTCAACCTTCAACATGTTCTTCTCCCAGATAGGCCGCGCGCACCTCCGGATGCCGGCGCACCTCGTCGGGCGCCCCGCTGAACACCACGCGGCCGTAGACCAGCACGCTGATGCGGTCGGCCAGGGCGAAGACGGCGTCCATATCGTGTTCGACCAGCAAGATGCCGTAGTTGCCTTTCATGCCTTGCAGCAGTCGCGTCATACGCGCCGATTCCTCGGGCCCCATGCCCGCCATGGGCTCGTCCAGCAGAAGCAGGCGCGGCGACCGCGCCAGCGCCACGGCCAGCTCCAGCTGCCGCTTTTCCCCGTGCGCCAGGTCCGCCGAGCGCACATGGCGGCGATCCGCCAGGCCCACGTGCGTGAGCCACTGCATGGCCTCGTCCTTCAGCGCCGCGTCGTGGCGCGGGTTCGACCACGCCCCGAAGGCCGGGCCGTCCTTGAGCATGCGCGACAGGATCACGTTCTCAAGCGCGGTGTATTCGTGGCACAGCTCGGTGATCTGGAACGACCGGCCCAGGCCCAGCCGCGCGCGCTCGAAGGCGCGCAGGGCCGTCACGTCCTTGCCGTCCAGATGGATGCTGCCGGAGTCCGGCCGGATCTCGCCGCAGATCTGCGCAATCAGCGTGGATTTGCCGGCGCCGTTGGGGCCGATGATGGCGTGGATCTCGCCCGCCCGCACATCCAGGTCCACGCCGTTGGTGGCCACCACCGCGTCAAAGGCCTTGCGCAGCTGCGTCAGACGCAACAGGCTCACGCTTGCGTCAGTCGGCATGGCGCGTCTCCAGCAGTTTTCCGAACAGGCCCTTCTGCCCCCACAGCACCACCAGCACCAGGATCGGTCCCATGTACAGCAGCCAGTGTTCGGTCAAGGACGACAGCATCTGCTCCAGCCCCAGGAACACCGCGGCGCCCGCGATCGGCCCCAGCAGCGTGCCCACGCCACCCAGGATCACGATGGCCATCAGTTCGCCTGACTTGGTCCACGCCGCCATGTCCGGCGTCACCAACCCCGCGTAGTTGGCCCACAGCACGCCGGCCAGGCCCGTGCCCACGGCGGACAGCACAAAGGCGCTCAGCCGGTAGGGCGTGGGCGCCACGCCCAGGTTCACCGCGCGCCGTTCGCTTTGGCGCAGCGCTTGCAGCACCATGCCGAAACGCGAGTTGGTGACGCGGATGCAGAACAGCGTCCAGGCGGTCAACAGCGCCAGGCACACGTAATAGAACACCATCGGGCTTTCCAGGTTGATGCCCGGCAGCACGTTGCGCTGCGGAATCATCAGCCCGTCGTCGCCCCCGTAGAACTGCAGCGACACCAGCACGAAATACACCATCTGGCCGAACGCCAGCGTGATCATGATGAACTGCACGCCGCGCGTGCGCAGCGCCAGGTAGCCGAAGATCCAGCCGGCCAGCGCGCAGACCGCCAGCGCGATCGGCCACACCACCAGCGCCGCATTGCTGCCCGCCCAGCCGAAGATCGGCCCCGCTTCGGCGGTATGGAAGGCGATGATGCCCACCGCGTAGCCGCCCAACCCGAAGAACATGGCGTGGCCGAAGCTGACCATGGCGCCGTAGCCGATCACCAGGTCCAGGCTGACCGCCGCCAGCCCGTAGATCAGAAAACGCGTCACCACGCCGATCAGGAATGGCGAGCCCGAGGCCAGCGCCGCGGCCGGCAGCAGGATCAGCACCGCCAGGCCGGCCAGGCCCCAGCGGGCGCGATTAGAAAGTGTCTTAGCCATCATCATCCTCGCGCCGGGAACAAGCCGCCCGGCTTGGCGATCAGCACGATCGCCATCAGCACATAGATACTGGCCGACGCCAGGCCGGCCGCCAGCGGGTCCGCCGTGGCGGGCGAGAACACCGTGGACAGCATCTGCGGCAAGAAGGCCCGCCCCAGGCTGTCCACCATGCCGACCAGCAAGGCGCCAGCCAGGGCGCCACGCACCGAACCGACCCCGCCGATCACGATGACCACGAAGGTGGTGATCAGGATGCGTTCGCCCATGCCGATCTCAACGGCCAGCAGCGGCGCGGCCATCACACCGGCCAAGCCGCACAGCAAGGCGCCCAGGCCGAACACCAGCGTGTAGAGCTTGCGGATGTCGACGCCCAACGCGTCCACCATTTCGCGGTCGTCGGCGCCCGCACGGATCAACATGCCGATACGCGTGCGGTTGACGAGCCACCACAGACCCACCGCCACCAGCGCGCCGATCGCGATGAACGACAGGCGGATCACCGGATACTGGAATCCCGGCGCCAGCGTCACCGCGCCTTCCAGGAACGACGGGATGCCCACCAGCGGCGGGCGCCGCCCGAAGATCAAGCTGACCGCTTCGTTCGAAAACAGCAGCAGGCCGAACGTGGCCAGCACCTGGTACAGGTGATCGCGCTTGTACAGCTTGCGGATCACCAGCACCTCGACCGACACGCCGTACAGGCCGGCACCCAACAAGGCGGCCAGCACGCCGGCCAGGAACGACCCCGTGGTGCCGATCGCGTAGGCGGCGCAATACGCGCCCACCATGTAGAAGGACCCGTGCGTCAAGTTCACCACGCCCATGATCCCGAAGATCAGCGTCAGTCCGGCCGCCAGCATGAAAAGCATGGCGCCGAACTGCAGGCCGTTTAGCAGCTGTTCGAACAGAAGCGTCATGATGGCATCTTGCAGAATTGGGCGTAGGCGTCCTTATCGTCGGACACCAGTTTGCGGACCAGGTGCGGCGACAACGTGCCGTCGCTGTCTTTGCCGATGCGCATCAGGTAGAGGTCCTGGATGGGATGCTGGTTGGTATTCATGCTGAACGTGCCGCGCAGCGACGTGAATTCCGGCTTGCGCAGCGCCGCGCGGAATTCCGCCGCCTTGGACAGGTCGCCGCCCGTGGCCTTCAGGCCCGCGCCGATCAGATTGGCGGTGTCGTAAGCCTGCATCGCGTAATCCGTCGGCACCCGGCCGTAGGCTTCTTTAAAGGCCTTTACGAATGCCTTGGACTGCGGATTGTCGAAGTCCTGCGACCAGATGCCGGTGGTGTAGGACCCGGCCGACGCGTCGCCCGTTGCCTGGATCATGCGCGCATCCATCGAAAAGCTGGGCATCAGCATCGGGATGGTCTTGTTCAAGCCCGCCGCCGCATACTGCTTGACGAAGTTGATGCCGGTGCCGCCCGGATGGAACTGGTAGATGGCCTCGGGCGCCAGCGAACGCAGGCGCGCCAGTTCCACCGAAAAGTCCGACTGGTCCAGCTTGGTGTAGATCTCGGCCACCACCTCGCCCTTGTAGGTGCGCTTGAAGCCTTCGATCGCGTCGCGGCCCGCCTGGTAGTTGGGCGCCAGCAGCACCACGCGCTTGTATCCCAGCTCGTTGGCGGCCACGCCGCCCGCCGTATGGAAGGCATCGTTCTGATACGACGCCACGAAATAGTTGGGATCGCATTTCTCGCCCGCGAAATTCGACGGTCCGGGATTCAGGCTGACGTAGAACGCGCCCGACTTCACCACGCTGGGCACGACGGCGGCCAGCACGTTCGAGAAGTTCACGCCCGTAAAGAGCTTCACGCCCGATTGCAGCAGGCGGTCGGCGGCCTGCTTCGCATTGGCGGGCTTTAAGCCATCGTCTTCGATGACCAGCTGCACCGGCACGCCGCCCAGCTTGCCGTCGCCCTGCTTGATGGCCAGATTGAAGGCGTCGCGCTCGTCTTCGCCGATATAGCCCGCCGGCGTGGACAAGGTGGCGATGAAGCCGATCTTGACGGGGTCTGCGGCATGCGCCGCGCCCATTGCGGCAACCGCGCCCAGCACGGCGGAAAGCGTGGCGGCCACGCCGCCTTTTTTCTGTTTCATGATCATGTTTTTCCCCTTGGAGACTGCGTGGCCCGCCTGGCAGGCGGGGCCGAGTGACTGCTTGCGCTAGACCGCCACTACCGGATGGCGCAGCGTGCCGATGCCTTCCACGCACGCCACCACCACGTCACCCGGCCACAGCCATTCCTGCGGCTTGCGGCCCGCGCCCACGCCTTCCGGCGTGCCGGTGGCGATGATGTCGCCCGGCTCCAGCGTGATGCCGGCGCTGATGTCCGAGATCAGGAACGGCACCTTGAACAGCATGTTCCGCGTGTTGGACCCCTGCTTCTTTTCGCCGTTGACCGTCAGCCACAGGTCCAGCACCTGCGGGTCGGGGATCTCGTCGGCGGTGACGATGCACGGGCCGAACGGCGCGTAGGTGTCCTGGCCCTTCGAATAGATCCACTGGCCGGCGCGGCGGCAGTCGCGCGCACTCATGTCCAGCATCACGCTGTAGCCGAACACGTAGGACAGGGCGTCAGCCTCGGCCACGCGCTGTGCGCGCCGGCCCATGATCACGGCCAGCTCCACTTCCCAGTCCAGCTGCTGCGTGATCTTGGCGTTGTGTTCGATGGCGTCGCCCGGTCCGATGACGGTGGTGGGCGGCTTGGAAAAGATCACCGGCTGCTTCGGCAAGTCGGCCGAGGTGTCCAGCGTGCGGCTGGACTCCGCCACGTGCTCGACGTAGTTCAGGCCGATGCCGAAGATGTTCTTGCGAGGCCGGGGAATGGGCGCCAGCAGCTTCACGTTTTCCTGCGGCAGCGCCGTGCCCACCGGCCAGTTGCCCCGGTAGGACTCCATCAGCCGGCTGGCCTGCGCGACGGCCACGGGGCCCAGGTCGATGAACGCCAGCATGTCGTCGGGCAGGTCCACGCCGCCGGCGCGGCCCAAGAGGGCCAGGTCCACCACGTAGCCTTCGGCCAGCGCGCCAAGGCGTGCGGCGGCGGTGGGATGAGCGCGAAAAGTCACCAAGCGCATAGGAACTCCATAGATTCAGGACGAGTTGAGTCAGGCGCGCGGACTCGGGCCCGCGCGGCGGATGAAAAATTCTGGAAGGGATCGGGCGGCGCTAGATCAGCACTTGATGGCCGTCGTTTTCCTTGACCGCTTCTTCGCGGTAGAGCGCCAGCGAGCGCATCACAGGCAGGTCGTTGAAACAGAACAGGCAGGCGTCGTCGTTGGCCGACAGGTTGGCGTGTTCGTGGATCGCCCAGGACGGCACGCAGAAGATGTCGCGCTCGGTCCAGTCGTAGCGTTTGCCGTCGATGATGGAAAAGCCGCTGCCCTTGGCCACCTGATAGAGGTAGCTGCCGGTATGGCGATGCGCCTTGGTGTGCTCGCCCGCGCGCAACAGCTGCATGCTGGCGCCGATGGTCGGCATGACGGGCCCGCCCGTTGCCGGGTTCACGTATTCCAGCAGGATGCCGTCATAGGGACTGCCGGCGGTGGTGCGCGCATAGCGGCGCAGGGCCTCGTAAGTGGGTTCCCATTCGTACTTGAACAAGGGCGAATAGGGCTTCGTCCAGCCCGACACCTGCGGCCGCAGCGCCGCGTGGCCCCAGGCCCCGCTGGTGTCGTCCACGGGGTACGTCACCGTCTGGTTCAGGTCGGGGTGCACGGCATAGAAGCCGGCTTCCAGGGCGTTGACCAACGGAATATCCAGGCCGTCCTGCCAGATGCAGGTGGTGCCGTCTTCGGACACGCCGTGCTCGTGCCAGGTGCCGTTGGGCGTCAGCACGAAATCGTTCGCGCCCAGCGTCATCTTGTGGCCGTCGACCACGGTGTAGGCGCCCTGGCCTTCCATGATGAAGCGCAGCGCCGAATGCGAATGCTTGTGCGCGGACGCCAGTTCTCCGGGTTGCATCACCTGCAGGCCCGAATACAGCCACCCCACGGCGGCGGCCACGTCGCGCCGGCCGGGATTGTTCAGATAGATGACCCGCCGGCCCGCCTCTTCGGGCGACACCAGTTCGGCCGACCGCAGCACATGGCCGCGCAATTCCTGATAGCGCCACACCACCGGCACCGAGGCGGACCGCGGCGCCCAGGGCTCGATCTTGTTCGCCACCGTCCACAGCGCACCCGTCTCCAGGCTCGCCAGTTCCTTGTAGTAGGCGATGCGCTCCGGCGAATCGGCCACGTTGGCGCGGCCTGCGGTGTCTTCGCGGTAGGCGTCGTACCGGTTGGATTCCATCCCTTGCCCTCTTTTTATAAAAATCAGAAGATTTTCGAAAATAATAGAGGCGAGGCCGAAATCGGGCAATCGTTGCGCGCTAGGGGTTTTCCCGCTGCGCCCTATTTAGTTGGTGCCCCGTCAAAAATACTGTACAAAAACACAGTTCGACGTGATACATTTCGCTCGCCCGAAAAACTGTCGTCCAGGAGAATCCTGTGTCCGAAGCCGCTCATCTTGTTCAGTACATCGTCGTTCCCTACCGCGCCGCCGCCAACGGTGTCGCGCCAGGTGAAATCCGTCCGGCCAGCAGCGAATTCGGAGCCATCCGAATCGCCAATTCCATGGCCTCCAAATTCGCGGGAGTCGCCGCCTATGAAGTGTTGATCGACAAAGAAACCGGCGATATGGAATCTCCGCGCATCCTGATGCAGATCGGCACGGTGCCGTCGCTGGATGATTGACGTCTTGGCGCGGCTCGCCCACTCCCGGGCGAGCCGCGCCAAGACGTTACGGCGGCTAGCTGCCTGAGCCGCGCAATTTGCGCCATAGCGTGCTGCGGCTGACACCCAATTTACGCGCCGCAGCGGCGTGATTGCCCCCGCACTCGGCAAGCACCGCTTGCGCGTACTCCCGCTCCCCCGATCGCCGCACAGACGTCAGCGTGGCGGCGTCATCCACGACCTGCCCGCCCGGCCTGTCCAGCAACGCCCGGATTGCCACCGCATCCAGCGGCGCATCTTGTTCCGCACACGCCATCGCAATCCGCTGCGCCACGTTTTCCAGTTCGCGTCCATTGCCTGGCCAATCATGATCGGCCAGGGCGGCAGGTAAAACGTCCAACACCGCCTGTTCGAACTGGCCCAGGCCCGCGTCGCGCATCGCCTGCGACACGAATCGCCGCGACAACGCATCGACATCGGCCGGCCGCGACTTCAGTGGCGGCACGGCCACGCACAGCACCGCAATGCGGTAGTACAGGTCTTCGCGAAACGTGCCCTCGCGCACCATCGCCAACAGGTCGCGGTGCGTCGCCACGATGACGCGCAGGTCCACTGGCGTGGCGGTGACTGCGCCCACGCGCGTGATTTCGCGTTCCTGCAACACACGCAGCAAGCGGGTCTGCAGCGCAAAGGGTAGCTCCGCGATCTCGTCCAGGAACAAGGTGCCCTGATGCGCGGCTTCGACCAGTCCCGCTTTGCCCGACCGGCGCGCGCCCGTAAATGCCCCTTCCTCATAGCCGAACAGCTCACTTTCCAGCAGGCTTTCCGTCAACGCGCCGCAGTTGACCGCCACGAAGGCATGATGACGGCGCGGACTGGCGTGGTGCATGCCTTGCGCCAGCAGTTCCTTGCCGACCCCGCTTGGCCCGGTGATCAGCACCGTCGCCTCCCCGCGCGTGGCATAGATGCGGCACCGGCCAACCACGGCCTGCATCGGCGGCGACGCCTGCACGATCTGGTCCAGCGTGTAGCTCGCGCCCGCGCCCTTGCGGCGTTCGTGGCGGCGCAGCTTGTGGAATGCCTGCCGCACGTCGTTGGACTCGCGCAAGGTGTAGACCGCGCCTGCCACCACCCCGCCTTCGTGCAGCACCGAACTGTCCACCACCACCTGCCGCCCCTGGAAGGAGTACACGCCCGAACCGCCCCGCGCTGCGTTGCGCAACGCCTGACCGGGATCCAGTTCCGGGACGCCTGCATTCAACGGCGCGCCGATCGCCAAGGGCGGGGCACTGCCCGTCAGCCTCTGCGCAGCCGGATTGGCCGCCACGACACGACCGCGCGCATCGACGGCGACGACCCCTTCATGCAAGTGCTCCAGGACGTTCGCCAAGGTAATGCGGCGCGATTTCTCGGCCTGCTGCGCCACCCCCAGGTTGATCGCGTCTTCCAGCGCCGCGTTGACCGAATGGCGCGAATACAGGAACACGCCGGCCATGCCTTGCTGCTGCGCAAGGTGCACGGCCAGACCAGCGCCAATCACGACCTGCACGCCCTCGGCCCGCAACGCCGCCACGGTATTGCGCGCGTCGTTCTCGGTGTCGTAGGCGCGCACGTCCAGCTTCAGGTCGAACTCCCGGATGAACTGCCGCATTTCCTCGGGCACATGCCGGTACAGCATCAATGCGATGCGGTCTGAAACCTGGCGCGCACGCGCCAACGCGGCCATGACGTCGTACCCGCCCACGCGTACGGCGACGACCGGAACGTCCAACTGCGACCGCAAATAATCGGCATTCGCGCCCGCCGTCAGGATCACGTCGCAAGATTCCGTGCGCAGCTTGGCGCGGATCATGTCTGCGGCGTCATCGAAATGGGCCTTCAGCATCTGCACGCGCGCGCGGTCCGCGTAGTCCGGCGCGCAACGCTGCACCAGGGGCAGCAGCTCATAGGCGCTGACGGCCCAGATTGAAAGCGGGCTGGGAGTCGGGGCCGGGTAAGGCTGGTCGGCTGGCATGGTGATGTCTCATTTTTGAATGCTTGTGTTTCAAATATAGATCAACCGGGATTACCAAAAACGCCTGCCGCTTAAAAAAGCCTTTCTTATCAATGCCCCTGAACGTCCCGCACCACTGGCACGGGTTTTGCATGGCTTGCCTGACTCTGAATGCAGAGCACAAGACCAGGAGACCTCCATGCAACGCAGACATTTTCTTGGGGCGGGGTTGGCATTGCCCGCCCTGCCCGCCTTGTTCAACACCGCCCGCGCCGCCCCTGCCTACCCGGCCTCGCCGATCACCTTGATCGTGGCGTATGTGGCTGGCGGCAGCACGGATCAGCGCGCGCGCCAATTCGGCGCGTTCATGGCGCAGGCGCTTGGCCAGCCCGTGATCGTGCAGAATCGCCCCGGCGCGGCAGGCAATATCGGCACCGAGGCCGTCGCCCGGGCGAAACCCGACGGCTACACCCTGGGCATGGGCAACCTGGCCCCGTTGTCGGTCAATCGCAGCCTGATGCCGGCCGGCGGGTTCGATCCCGTGTCGTCACTGACGATGATCGCGTTGATCGAGCGCGGCCCGTTGATGCTGGTCGTCAATGCGGACTCTCCCCATCGCGACGTCCCGTCGCTGCTAGCAGCCGCCCGCGCTAAGCCTGGCGGTTTTTCCTACGGATCCAGCGGCGTGGGCAGCGCGCACCACCTGTCGGGTGAACTGTTGAAAAGCCTGACCGGTGCGCCTGTGACGCACGTGCCTTACAAGGGCGGCGCCGCGGCGGTCACCGACCTGATCGGCGGCCACCTGGATTTCCTGTTCGAACCCATGTACTCCGCGATTCCCTACACGCGGTCCGGAAAGCTGCGCGCGCTGGCGATCACAAGCGAACACCGCTCGCCGATCGCGTCCGACGTGCCCACCATGGCGCAAGCGGGCGTGCCGGGCTTTCACATGGAAAACTGGCAAGGGCTGATCGGCCCCGCCGGCATGCCGCCCGCCGTGGTCCAGCAGCTGAACGAGGTGGTGAACCGTGCCCTGCAAGACCCAGCCATCCGCGAACAGATGCTGGCCCAAGGCAATGAATTGGGCGGCGGCACGCCCCAGGAATTCACCGACCTGGTGCGTGCTGAATCCATCCGATGGCAGGCACTGATCGCCCGGACGGGCATCGCCGTGAACTAGCGGCGCGCGATTTGAGGGCCAACCGCCCTACCTTTGAACACAGCAAGACTCGACACACAGCAGCGGAAACCATCATGAGAGCCATTTCTATCGAACAATACGGCGGCCCCGAGGTCCTTCAATGGCGGCGGGACGCGCCCGTCCCCGAACCCGGCCCGGACGAGGTCCTGGTACGCGTCGCGTATGCCGGCGTCAACTTCATGGACATCCACACGCGTCAAGGCAAGTACGCCGCGTCTCGCACCTACCCCGTGCGCTTGCCGTGCACCCTGGGCATGGAAGGCGCGGGCCGCGTCATCGCCGTCGGCCACAACGTAACGACGGTGAAGGCCGGCGATCGCATCGCCTGGTGCATCGCCTGGGGCAGCTACGCGGACTATGCGCGCATCCCCGCCGCCCGGTGCGCGCGGCTGCCCGACAGCGTTGCGTACGATGTGGCGGCGGCAGCGATCTTCCAGGGAAGCACCGCCCACTATCTGGTGCAGGACGTCGCGCAACTGCAAGCCGGCGCAACGTGTCTCATCCATGCGGCATCCGGCAGCATCGGGCAGCTATTGGTCCAGTGGGCCAAGCATCTGGGCGCGACCGTCTACGCCACCGCCAGCAATGCGGAAAAGTGCAGCGTCGCCATGGCGCGCGGCGCGGATGCCGCCTTCCTCTATGGTGACGGCCAGTTCGCCGACGACGTCCTGGAAGCGACCGCGGGCCGCGGCGTGGACGTGGTGTTCGATTCCGTGGGCCGCAAGACGCTGCGCGACAGCTTCCGGGCGACGCGCACACGGGGCCTGGTCGTCAATTACGGATCCGTGTCGGGTTCATTGCAGGACCTGGATCCCATCGAACTCGGCGAAAGCGGATCGCTGTTCCTCACCCGTCCCAGGCTGGCCGATCACATGCAGGATGCTCAGACCGTGCAACGCCGCGCCGATGCGGTGTGGGCCGCCCTGGCCTCCGGCGCGTTGACGATGGAAATCGCCGGACGCTACACGCTGGAGACGGTCGCCCAAGCCCACGAACGCATCGAAAGCCGCGTGCAGATCGGCAAAGCGGTGGTGGAAATCGATCGCGGCGCGTAGCGCCGGCCTTGGCGGACGGATGCGGCAGACTGACGGTTAACATTGGCCGACTCATCAGAGTCGAACAACCGGAAAACCATGGAACTCACCCTACCCTCCAGTCTTTTGAAGCCCCTTGAACGCGAGGCCGCCGATGCCCAACGCACGCTGCATGCGCACATCCTGAAGAAGCTGGAAGCCGTCACCCCGCCCGTCGAGGCCATCGACCCCAAGGTGCTGAAGGCGGGCTTGCCGCAATTGGTGGACTATCTGTCGCGGCTGCCCGGAACGACCGTGCTGTCCTCTAAAGTCACGCCCGACGCGTATTGGTGGGTCAAGCTGACCATCGACCTGCAGCACCCGCTGGCCTGGCAAGTCGTGCAGGAGCTGGGGTTCGTGTTGAACGACGCGTCCGTGCATGACAAGCTGCCGACCGTGTTCAAACCCGTATCCCCCCCTCCCTACCTGAACGGCGGTCCGCAGGAGTTCCTGTCCTGGGTGATCGAATCTACCTACAACTACATTGACCCCGCATGGATCGCGCAGACGCTGGAAGGCTATCTGCCCCGTCCGGTGGATGACTTGGCCAAGTGGAACGCATGAGCGAAGACATCGAAGCCGAATTCCAACCGCTGCCCGCCAGCATGCTGGAACACATGCAATCGCGGCGCGCCCTTCTCCATGCGTGGATCGCCCACAGCTTTCCCGGCGACGAACTGCGCCATACCGCCGCAGACTTCGACCTGCTGCAACGCATCGTCGATGCCGGCATCCTGACCGCCGAAGACGTGGCCGACTGGGAAGCCATGGGCATCGCGTTCGGTGATGGTTTGACGACATTGGTCCCCGGCCTGGCCTGGGCGCAGGTCACCGATCAATTTGGCACCGATGCGGTCCTGCGATACCGGCAGACGAGCCTGCAGATCGGCGTCGTCACCATGTTGCTAAAACGTGCCGAGGAAGACGAGGCGATCGACATTGCGCACATGGCGCAATGGCTGCAGGCGTTCATCGAAGAAAAGGCCCACGAGTACCAATAGGAATGCCACAGCCCCCTGCCAAAAACACGAATTCCAGGCAGTTGAATCAGGCGCCAGCCCGACGCGTATCAGAGCGTCCCCCAAGGCGCAAAAACAGCCCGCAATTGCTGGTGGCGGCGGCGTTCGTGTTCGCCTATGGGCTGGCGGCCTTGATGTGGCGGGTGCCGATCGCGGTAGGACTGGGCTATCTCGTGCTGAGTGCGCTCACGTTCACGGTCTACGCCGTCGACAAGGCGGCCGCCCGCGCCAACCGGTGGCGGGTTTCCGAGAAGACATTGCATCTGCTGGCGCTGGCCGGAGGCTGGCCCGGTGCGTTGATCGCGCAGGAATGGCTGAGGCACAAGTCGGTGAAACCGGCCTTCCGCGCCGTGTTCTGGGTCACGGTGGCGGTCAACATCGCGGCCTTTGTGTTTCTGGCTTCGCCCTACGGCAGATCGCTGCTGGCGCCGTACGTGCCGGCGCTGGCCTGACGGCATCTCGCAGGCGGCAATTTTCAGAAAAATCCTACAAAGCCTGATGCGCCATCCGATATGTCGAGGACAGCAAACCCAATACGCTGTGGGCATTTATTGGGTTACGGAAGCGCATGCTCAAACACCTCGACATCCCCAAGGCCGCCTTATTGCTGTTCCTGCTTGTTTTTTGCCACAGCGCTTTCGCCGTGCAGATCGAAACCACTGAAAGCAGATACGAAGCGGGCGGGGTAAGGCATTTCTTTGTCGTGTCCAGCTGGACGGCAGGGGAAGGCACATTCTGCAACGACATGAGTGCCGTAACGTGCACCCTTTACCTCGCAGGAGCAAAACGGCCCGGCGACTACCAAGGCCTGATACTTGGCACCAATTATTGGCGGGTCAAACCCACGACATCGATGGATACCGTGTATTCGCAGATGACGGGGTTCGCCATCCCACACCGAGGCTCCATATTCGTCCCCAAAGGCACTCAGACGACGAGCGAGTTCTGCATTAGCTTTGCCCAGGGATATGCATATTCAAATACGGGAGGCATCATCTTCCCCGTCGGCCCATGCGTCAAAGTCAAGACTCCCGCGCTGCAATGCGACATCACGGGAAATACCTCGATCAATCATCGTGACGTATTTGATGACGCCATCAACGGCAACGAAGCGACGACCCGGTTGCAGCTGACATGCACCGGCATCTCCCAAGCGGTGGCCACCGCAGCCAAAGAAGACGCCTTGGGCGTCAAGCTTAGAAGCGACGGCAGCCTGTACTCGGTTCTCACGATCAACGGACAGCCCGCCGCGGCAGGCGTGAAAATCAAAGTCGACGAAAGCCTGCCCGCGAACATCAATCTGAAATCGACTCTGAGCCAGAAGAAGGAAGTCGCGCCTGGCGAGTTCTCCGGATCAACAGTGCTGACGATATCCCTGCCGTAGGCGGCCTATCTTGCCGCGCGAGACATCGATCCTCACGCGCCGGGCTGAGGTCGGAGTGGTCACTGGGGGCCCAAGGCGGACCCAAACCACTCGCGTCTTTGATCGCGTCTTTGATTTGATGGCGCGCCCGACAGGAATCGAACCTGTATCAAGAGCTTCGGAAACTCTCATTCTATCCATTGAACTACGGGCGCAGCGCAAGGAGGCGACATTGTACCTAGTTTTCGATAGCGTGCATGAAGTGGATCAAATCTTCCGTCAATCTCATCGAAAACCCCCGCAGCTTCATTGGACGTCCGTCCGTGACACCGTTATATAATCCAGCGTTTGCTTGCAGGCGGATGCGTCACCGGTTCGCCGATTTGTGCAGTTACTGATTTTCTGTTGCCGCCGCCAGGCGCCCCACCCGTTAGCAGGATTTGGTCATGAGCAACGAGCAGGAACACATAGAAGAGCACGCCTCCCCCATCAAGACCCCCAAGCAACTGGTCGTCACGATCGTCCTATCTTTCGTGATCCCAATCGCCATCATCATCCTCCTGGTGAACATGGTGGTCTCCGGCACCAAGGTCGGCGCCGGCTCCGATACCCTGACCGAAGAAGCCGTCACCAAGCGCATCGCGCCGGTCGCGGGTTTTGCGCTGGTCGATGCCAACGCCCCCAAGGTCTTCAAGACGGGCGAACAGGTCTTTGCCGCGGTCTGTACGGCCTGTCACACCGCCGGTATCGCCGGCGCACCCAAGATGGGCGACAACGCGGCCTGGGCGCCGTTCATCAAGTCCGGCTACGACACGATGCTGAACGTGGCCTTGCACGGCAAGGGCGGCATGCCCGCCAAGGGCGGCAACCCCACGCTGTCCGACTATGAGGTTGCGCGCGCGGTGGTCTATATGGCCAACAAGTCCGGCGCCTCGCTGCCCGAACCCGCCGCGCCCGCCGAGGAAGGCGCGAAGAAGGAAGCAGACGCGGCGCCTGCTGCCGCGCCCGCTCCTGCTGCGGCAGCGCCTGCTGCCGTCGCGGCTGCCCCGGCTGCTGCGGCACCGGCCGCCGCCGCTCCCGCTGCCGCGCCCGCCGCGCCTCAGGCCGCCGCCGTCAACCCGGCCGGCGAGAAGCTCTACAAAAGCGTCTGTTTCGCCTGCCACGCCACCGGTGTCGCCAACGCACCCAAGTTCGGCGATAAGGCCGCCTGGGATCCCTATATCAAGACCGGCATGGACGCCATGGTCAAGGTCGCCATGCAAGGCAAGCCGCCGATGCCCCCGAAGGGCGGCGCGGCCAACGCGTCGGAAGACGACATCCGCGCAGCCGTGCAATACATGGTGGACGCCGCCAAATAAATCGGCACGCCCAAGAAAAAGCCCCTTTCAAAGGGGCTTTTTCTTTTGCTGCGTGATGGGTTACGCGCGGCAATCGTCCATGTGCGTGGGCAGACCGGAACGCGCTTCACCCATCCTACGGGCGGTGAATTATTCCGCCGAGGTCTTCAGCAGGGACAGGCCCAGCTGCACGCGGCGTTGCAGCCACAAGCTGGGGCGATAGCGGGGGTCGCCCGTCACGCGCTGCATGCTCTTCAAGATTTCCAGGATGCGGTCGGCGCCCAGCTTGTCGCCCAGCGCCAGCGGACCCACGGGGTAACCCAGGCCCAGCGTCACGGCCTGGTCGATGTCTTCCGGCGTGGCGATTCTCTGCTGCGCGATGTCGCTAGCGATGTTGACGATCATGGCCACGATGCGCTGGGCGACGAAGCCCGGCGAATCCTCGATCACCGTGACCGGCACCCCGTCGGCGGCCAGCAGCGCATGGGCGGCGTCGCGCCATTTGCCTTCGGTGGCGGGCGACACCATGATCGTGCGGCGCTTGGCGCCGTCGAACGCGTACAGTGTGTCCAGGCCAACCGTGCGGCCCGCGTTCAAGCCCTGGGCGGAGACCGACGTGGAGACGTCATCGCCGAACGGCGTGACGATGATCAGCGCATCGGCGTCGGGCGTGGCGCCGGTGACGAGCGTCGCGCCCAGCTTCTCGACCAGCGCCGAGGCGCGCGCGTAGCCTTCCGCGTGCTTGGGGCTGACCCACACCTTCAGGCCTTCCGGCAGCGCCGGCACGGGCGGTTCGGCGGGCACTTGCTTCTGGCCGTCGGCGTAGACATAGAAGCCTTCGCCCGCTTTGCGGCCGATCAGGCCACCGGCCAGACGCACGGTGGTGATCGGCGACGGGCGGAAGCGCGGCTCGTCAAAGAACTGGCGGTAGATGGATTCCATCACCGGGTGCGACACGTCCAGCGCGGTCAGGTCCAGCAGTTCGAACGGGCCCATGCGGAAGCCCGCCTGCTCGCGCATGACGGCGTCCACTTGCGCGAAGGTGGCCACGGCCTCCTGCGCCACGCGCAGGCCTTCGGTGTTCATGCCGCGGCCGGCGTGGTTCACGATGAAGCCGGGCATGTCCTTGGCACGCACGGGCGTGTGGCCCATGCGGCGGGCAAGCGCGGCCAGCGCGTCGCCGGCTTCGGGCGCGCTGCGCAGGCCGTCGATCACTTCCACCACCTTCATCAACGCCACCGGGTTGAAGAAGTGGTAGCCCACCACGCGCTGCGGACGCTTGCAAGCGGCGGCGATGGCGGTGATGGACAGCGACGACGTGTTCGACGCCAGGATGCAGTCTTCCGACACCACGCCTTCCAGCGCGGCGAACAGGTCGCGCTTGACGTCCAGGCGCTCGACGATGGCTTCCACCACCAGCTGGCACGCCGACATGTCGGTCAGCGCCGTAGCGGACTCCACGCGCTCAAGCGACGCTTGCGCGTCGGCGGCGGTGATCTTGCCCTTCTGGGCCAGCTTGTCCCACGTCTGGCGCAACGACTCGCGCGCCGCGGCAACCGCATCGGCGCTGGTGTCGTACAGGCGCACGCGCAGGCCGGCTTGCGCCGCGATCTGCGCAATGCCGCGCCCCATGGCCCCGGCGCCCACGACGCCGATGGTTTGAATCTCCGTCATCAACTTTCTCCTGCCTTTATTGGAATGGATCGTGTGCGCCGCGGCGTGGCAGGGCGCATGCGAAAACGGAGCGGCCGCCTGGCCGCTCCGCCTCCGTTCAAGCCTGGCTCTGGGCCAGCGCCTGGATGTCTTCGGCCGACAGCCCCAGCTTTTCAGCCAGGACCTGCGCGGTGTGTTCGCCCAGCATGGGCGGCGCACGGCGGTACTCGACCGGGCTGTCCGAGAACTTCAGCGGGCTGGACGCCATGGGCACGCGGCCGGCCGCCGGGTGCGGCAGTTCGCGCTTCATGCCGCGCGCCAGCACGTGCGGATCTTCATAGACCTGGTCCAGCGTATTGATGGGGCCGGCCGGCACGCCCACGCCTTCCAGCGCGGCCAGCCAGTGGTCGCGCGCGCCGGTCGCCATGCGTTCGGCCAGCAACGGCACCAGTTCCGCGCGATTCTTCACGCGCTGCGGATTGGTCGAGAAGCGCGGGTCCGCCGACAGTTCGGGCAAGCCGATCGCGCCGCAGTAGTTGCGGAACTGGCTGTCGTTGCCGACCGCCACGATCAGATGGCCGTCGGCCGCCGCGAACACCTGGTAGGGCACCAGATTCTGGTGCGCATTGCCCGCGCGCTTGGGCGCCACGCCCGAGGTCATGAAGTTCAGATTCTGGTTGGCCAGCATCGAGACCTGGCAATCCAGCAGCGCCATGTCGATGTGCTGCCCCAGCCCGCTGTTGGCGCGCTCAAGCAGCGCGGCCAGGATGCCCACCGTGGAATACATGCCGGTCATCAGGTCGGCCACCGCCACGCCGGCCTTTTGCGGACCGCCGCCGGGAAGGTCGTCGCGTTCGCCGGTGATGCTCATCAGCCCGCCCATGCCCTGGATCATGAAGTCGTAACCAGGGCGGCTGGCGTACGGGCCGGTCTGCCCGAAGCCGGTGATCGAGCAATAGATCAGGCGCGGGTTGATGGCCTTCAGGCTTTCGTAGTCCAGGCCGTATTTCTTCAGCCCGCCCACCTTGAAGTTCTCGACCAGGATGTCGCTTTGCAGCGCCAGTTCACGCACCAGCTCGGCGCCGCGCGGCGACGCAATGTCCAGCGCCACCGACAGCTTGTTGCGGTTGGCCGACAGGTAGTAAGCGGCTTCGGTGGTGTCGTTGCCCGCTTCGTCCTTCAGGTAGGGAGGACCCCAGGCGCGCGTGTCGTCGCCGGCGCCGGGGCGTTCGATCTTGATCACCTCGGCGCCAAGGTCGGCCAGGTTCTGGGTGCACCAGGGGCCCGCCAGTACGCGGGTGAGATCCAGCACGCGTATGCCGGTAAGGGGAGCGGGACGTTGCGACATCAGTGTTCTTTTCGCTAGATGGGAAATGAAAACGTCTGGGCTGGCGGCCAGCGCAAGCCAGACTGGAGTCCGTCATGCCAGCGGGCCAGGCCGCCAGCGCGTCATATGCGATATTAGCCGTTCAAGCCCCGGGCCGGTCGCCGGCATCGCCGGGCGGCCGGCGCACGGACGCGGGCGTGCGCGGCAGGGGTGGCGTGCAGGCACCCGCAGCCGCAAGCGCCCCCTGACCGGCTTGGCATCAGGAATGGGCCTTGATCGTTTCGCGCGCGATCACCAGCTGCTGGATCTGCGACGTGCCTTCGAAGATGCGGAACAGGCGCACGTCGCGGTAGAAGCGTTCCACCGCGTATTCCGACATGTAGCCCGCCCCGCCGTGGATCTGCACGGCGCGGTCGGCGACGCGGCCCACCATTTCAGTCGAGAACAGCTTCGCGCAGGCGGCCTGCATCGTGGTGTTCTCGCCGCGGTCGCGCATGCGGGCGGCATCCAGCACCATGCAGCGGGCGGCATAGAGTTCGGCCTGGCTGTCGGCGATCATGGCCTGGATCAGTTGGAACTCGGCAATCGGCTGGCCGAATTGCTTGCGCTCCATCGCGTATTTGACGGCGTCTGACAACAAGCGGTCGGCGATCCCCACGCACAGCGCCGAGATATGCAGGCGGCCTTTGTCCAGCACGCGCATCGACGTGCGAAAGCCATTGCCTTCTTCGCCGCCCAGCAAGGCGCTGGCGGGCACGCGGCAGTTGTCGAACACCACGTCGCTCGTCAGGGCGCCGGCCTGGCCCATCTTCTTGTCGGGCTTGCCGATGCTCAGGCCCGGGGTGCCGGCTTCAACCAGGAAGCACGAGATCGAGTTGGCACGGCGCTCGGGCGCGGTGCGCGCCATGACCGAGAACAGGCCGGCGATGGGCGCGTTGGTGATGTAGCGCTTGGTGCCGTTCAGCACGTAGCCGTCGCCGTCGCGTTCGGCGGACAGGCGCAACGCCATCGCGTCGGAGCCGGCATCGGGCTCGGTCAGCGCGAACGAGCCGATCAGTTCGCCGCTAGCCAGCTTGGGCAGGTAGCGGGCGCGCTGGTCGTCCGTGCCGGCCAGCACGATGGCCTGCGAACCGATGCCGATGTTGGTGCCGGCCAGCGAACGAAACGCGGGCGAGGTCTGGCCCAGTTCGAACACCACCCGCACTTCTTCTTCCATCGTCAGGCCCAGGCCGCCGAATTCCGGCGCGATCGACAGGCCGAAGAGACCCAGTTCGCGCATTTCGTTGACGATGGCGGGCGGGACCTGGCCGCTTGAGGCCAGTTCGTCTTCGGCGGGGATCAGGCGCTCGTGCACGAAGCGGCGCACGGCGTCCAGGAGGAGGTTCAGGGTTTCGGTGTCCAGGGCCATGATGGGAGTCTCACAAGGAATGCAGTGCAGGGATGCGGTGTGGGGAAGCGAATATCGGCGGCGGCGCTCAGGCGCGCATGCCGCCCAGCAGGAGATCGAAGTAGCCGGCGGCGATAGTTTCGGCGCTGTCGCCTTGCCCCGGCTTGTACCAGCGCACCATCCAGTTCAGCATGGACAGCACGGCGCGGCCGGTGGCGGCCACGTCCAGCGGGCGGAACGCGCCGTCGGCCACGCCCTGCGCAATCAGTTCGCGCAGGCGCTTCTCGTAGCTGTCGCGCAACCGGGCGGCGTCTTCGCGTTCGGGCAGGGCCATGCCGGAATAGCCGATCAGCATCGTCACGAATTCGGCGTGGTGCTGTTCGAAGTAGCGGGCATGGCCGACCATGAACGCGCGCAGCCGGGCGGCGGCACCCTCGGCGCGGTCGACGTCCTGGCCCACATTCTGGGTCAGGCCGCTCAACACGCCCAGGATGATGGCGTCGTAGATGTCCTGCTTGGTCGTGTAGTAATGGTAGATGGCCGCCTTGGACACGCCAATGGCGGCCGCCAGGTCCGACACGGAGCTGCCGTCGTAACCGCTTTGGGCGAAGAGCTTGGCGGCTTCTTCCAGGATGCGTTCGCGCGGGGCCGCCAACGTAGGAGGCCGGCCGGCGCGGGCGCGCTTCTGGGCAGGAGGGGCGGAGGTCGCCATGACAGCCTTTTCAAAGAGGTTGCGCCGCGGGCGGCCAAGGGGCCGGGCGGGCCTCCATTGACAGCAGTTCGGCGCATGCCGTTAAATAAAGATTAATTAATTACCGGACGGTCGGTAGGTAATTATAGGCACATCCGCCTCGGGGACTCAAGCCTGTCCGCAGGCGGCCTCTTCTGGACTGACCTGAACACAACGCGACGACGCTATGCCCCACTCTCTCGTGACAGATTTGTATGGCCAGATGTCCCTGCCGGTCATCAGCGCCCCCATGTTCATCGTCTCCAACCCGACGCTGGTAGTCGCCCAATGCACCAGCGGCATCGTGGGGTCGTTTCCCGCGCTGAACGCGCGCCCGCAAAGCCTGCTGACGGATTGGCTGGACGAAGTGCAGGCCGGCCTGGCCTCGTACCGTGAAGCGAATCCGGGCGCCGCCGTGGCGCCGTTTGCCGTGAACCAGATCATCCACCAGTCCAACGACCGCCTGGAGCAGGACCTGGCCGTATGCGCCAGCCACCGCGTGCCACTGATCATCACCAGCCTGCGCGCCCCCGGCGACCTGGTCAAAGGCGTGCACGACTGGGGCGGCAAGGTGTTCCACGACGTCACTACCATCCGCCACGCCGAAAAGGCGCTGGAAGCCGGTGTGGACGGGCTGATCCTGGTCTGCGCAGGCGCAGGCGGCCATGCCGGCACGCTGAGCCCCTTCGCGCTGGTATCCGAAGTGCGCCGCTTCTATGACGGCCCGCTGATCCTGTCGGGCGCCATCACGTCCGGCGCACACGTGCTGGCGGCGCTGGCCATGGGCGCTGACTTCGCCTACATGGGCACGCGCTTCATCGCCAGCGAAGAAGCCAATGCCAGCGAAGGCTACAAATCCGCCATCGTCGAGGCCAGCGCGTCCGACATCCTCTACACCCCGTTCTTCACCGGCATCCCCGGCAACTACCTGAAGGCCAGCATCGCGGCCGCCGGGCTGGATCCGGCCAACCTGCCGCAGCCGGACAGCGGCGCGTCCAACTTCGGTTCGTCCCGGGTCAAGCCGTGGAAAGACATCTGGGGCGCGGGCCAGGGCGTGGGCGGCATCGCCAGCATCGAACCCACCCGCAAGATCGTCGACACGCTGCGCCGCGAGTACGACGAAGCGCGCGCGCAACTGGCCGCCAGGACCTACGCATGAGCGCGGGCCTGAAGGTGAAGCGCGACGGCGCCGTCCTGACGCTGACCATCGACCGCCAGGACCGCCGCAACGCGCTGGATACGGCGACGTACGTGGCCTTGACCGAACAGATCTCGCTGGCGTCGGCCGACCTGTCGGTGTCGGCGGTGATCCTCACCGGTGCGGGCGAACACTTCACGGCCGGCAACGACCTGCGCGACTTCCAGGCCGAACGCGGCGCGGGCGACAGCGCCGGCCTGACGTTCCTGCGGGCGCTGACCACGGCGGAGGTGCCGGTCATCGCCGCGGTCGAGGGCTACGCCATCGGCATCGGCGTGACCCTGCTGCAGCACTGCGATTTCGTCCATATCGGCGAAGGCGCCACCTTGCGCATGCCGTTCGTGGCCCTGGGCCTGTGCCCGGAAGGCGCCTCCAGCCTGCTGATGCCGCGCCTGGCCGGACGCCGGGCCGCCGAATGGCTGTTACAGGGCAAGGCGTTCTCCGCCACCGACGCGCACGAGGCGGGTTTGGCGACCTCGGTCGCGCCCCAGGGCCAGGCGCTTGCGGCCGCGCAGGCAACCGCCGCCGACCTGGCGCGCCAGCCGCCCGCGGCGCTGCGCCTGACCAAGGCAATGATGAAACGCGCCGACCGGCAGGCCATCCAGGAAACGCTGGACTACGAAGCCCAGCAATTCCGCGCCCGCCTGCAAACCGAAGAGGCGCAGGCGGCGTTCGCGAAGTTCTTCAAGAAATAGCGGCGTGCGAAGATGGGTGGCGCACGCCACCCAGCACTTCAGAACGGCGAATCGG
This sequence comes from Achromobacter marplatensis, assembly GCF_002209535.1. GTDB lineage: Bacteria > Pseudomonadota > Gammaproteobacteria > Burkholderiales > Burkholderiaceae_B > Achromobacter > Achromobacter marplatensis. The sequence goes on from NZ_NJIG01000019.1 coordinate 88,734, forward strand.
GCCGGAAATTGGGCGCCCGGCGCTCCCGCAGGGATTTGACCCCTTCTTTGACGTCCGGGCCGCCGAAGCCCATGAATTCCAGCGCCAGCGACGTGTCGAAGGTGGGGCCGGCCATGCGCAGCCAGTTGTTCAGCGAATACTTGGTCCAGCGAATGGCGGTCTGCGAGCCGGCGGCCAGCTTGTTGGCCACCTCGAAGGCGCGGGTGATGAGCTCGGCTTCGTCCACGCACAGCGACACCAGGCCGATGCGCTCGGCCTCCTCTCCCGTGACGGTTTCGCACAACATCAGGTAGTACTTGGCGCGGGCCATGCCGCACAACAGCGGCCAGACGATAGCGGCGTGGTCGCCCGCGGTCACGCCCAGGCGTGTGTGGCCGTCGATGATGCGCGCGTCGCGCGCCGCGATCGAGATGTCGGCCAGCAGCCCGGCCACCAGCCCCGCGCCCACGGCCGCGCCATGCATGGCGGACACAATGGGCTTGCTGCAATTGATGATGTTGTAGACCAGGTCGCGGGCTTCGCGCCAGACGCGGGTTCGCACGTCGAAGTCGTCCGCCATCTGCTGCACCAGGTCCAGGTCGCCGCCGCCGGAAAAGCCCTTGCCTTCGCCGCGGATCACCACCACCCGGGTGTCGGGGTCGGTGTCGATATCGCGCCAGATATCGGCCAGTTCGCGGTGCATGCGGTCGTCCGCCGTGGACAGCTTGCCCGGCACGCCGCCCTTGGCGCCCATGATCAGTTCCAACACGCCGCCGGGATGCCGGCGCAGCTTCAGGGACTCGTAGGCCGAATAGTGTTGCAGCGTGATATCAGTCATTGTCTTCTCCGCGTTGTCTTTACCAGTGGGGCAAGCCTGAGGCCGGCGCGTTTTTGCGAACTATAGTGGATACAACGGCGTCCACCCGCCGACAGCCCGAAGGAGCCTCACCCCATGAACACCCCCGCCCCGTCCGCCGGCGCCCCCATCGACCGCGCCAGCCTGCCCGCTCTGTTCGCCCCCCGCGGCGCGGACACCCACAAGGGCAGCTTCGGCACCGTCGGGATCGTGGGCGGCGGCCCGGGCATGGCGGGCGCGGTGTTGCTGGCGGGCCGCGCCGCGCTGAAGGTGGGTGCCGGCAAGGTGCTGGTCGGCTTTGCCCAGGACGCCGCGCCCCTTGCCTGCGACCCGCTGCAACCCGAACTGATGCTGCGCGACGCCCGGTCGCTGCTGGAGGAAGACTGGGGCATCACCGCCTGGGTCGCCGGCTGCGGCATTGGCACGGGCCCGCTGGCGGCCAATATGCTGTCGGAACTGTTCGTCCTGCGGCATGAAGCCCCGCTGGTGCTGGACGCCGACGGCCTGAACCTGCTGGCCCAGGGCGACATCCAGCCCAATTGGGGCCCCGGCCCCGTCGTGCTGACCCCGCATCCCGCCGAAGCGGGCCGCCTCTTGGGACTGACGGCCGCACAGGTGCAGGCGGATCGGCGGGGCGCGGCCTGGCAACTGGCGCAACGTTTCAATGCCTGGGTGGTGCTCAAAGGCGCCGGCACCATCGTCTGCTCGCCGGACGGCAGCCGGCGGACCAACACCAGCGGCAACCCCGGACTGGCCACCGCCGGAACGGGGGACGTGTTGGCCGGGATGCTGGGATCGTTGATCGGCCAGAAGCTGCCCTTCGACCAAGCCGTGTCCGGCGCCGTCTGGCTGCACGGCGCCGCGGCCGACGCACTGGTGGCCCGCGGCATCGGCCCTATCGGGCTGACGGCGGGAGAGCTCGCGGACGCCGCCCGCGCCCTGCGAAACGGCCGCTAAGGGGCAAACAGCGCGCTAAGTCCCCGTCGCATAAACATTTTTACAACATACTAGGGTTTTCCCCTAAAAGGTCGTTGCTTTTAATTTAGGGTTATCCCTATAATGGTTTACCCCAAGACGAAACGGACTGGAGAAGACCATGAGCGAACTGACCTTGAATAGCACTGCCCGCCTGACCGACGCGCTGGAGCGCGACCTGCTCCGCGGCGCTCTCGAGAACCAACCGAATTCCCACCCGCTGACCAACCTGAAGAAGGCTGGCCAAACCGTGATGGCCGCTGTCGCCAGCGTGTTTGCCTTCATCGACGAAGTTAACGAATCGATGAACAAGGCCCGCGCCGCCAGCTCGCGCTTCTCCGGCTCTCAGTGGTAAGACCAGCTGCGCTGGACTGAATCGCGACCGATCTCCCGCGATTCAGCCCGGCGCGCTGCCGTTGCAACGGCCTGCTTGGCCGGTCCAAGCACCCCGTTCGGCGGACTCCGGCGCCTGCCCCTCACCGGCGCCATCGCGCCGCGCCGGCTCCCCTTCATGCTGTTGGGAGCCCCCGCGACGCCCTCCCGGCCCTGCTGCCGCACCCCTCCTCTCGGCGTTTTCCCTAGCGCCCGATTCGCCGTTCTTCATTGACAGCGCGCGAAGCCCCTACCGATAATCGGCCCCTTGCCGTCGTGCCTGGCGCCAAAACACCGTAAGCCCCCGGCCGGCACCTGCTGCCCGCCCGGCCCGCCCGGTGGTTCTTGCACAGGCTCGATCCGGTTCGTTATCCATCCGGAGTTGTCACCATGAAGTTGCGCACCACCCTGGCCCTTGTGGCCGCCGCCATCCCCTTGGCAGCCGCCCAAGCCCAGACGCTGAAGATCGGCCTGTCGGCCGAACCCACTTCGGCAGACCCCCACTATCACAAGATGACGCAGAACGACGCGTTCTCCGCGCACGTCTACAGTTCGCTGGTGGGCCGCAGCGCCGACATGAAACTGACGCCCCAGCTGGCCACGTCGTGGAAGAACCTGGACGACCTGACCTGGGAATTCAAGCTGCGCGACGACGTCAAGTTCTCCAACGGCAAGCCGTTCACGTCCGAGGACGTGCTGTTCACGATCTGCCGCACGCTGAACAACGAAACCAACGTGTCGCAGTCCTACATGGACATGACCAAGCGCATCACCGACGTCCAGACGCCGGATGCGCACACCGTCATCATCAAGACCGGTGAGCCCTTCCCGCTGATGCCCGCCGAACTGGCCCGTTCGCTGCCCATCGTCTGGAACGGCATCGTCGAGCACGGCAAACTGACGTTCGACCCGAAGAAGGGTTGCGGCGTGACCGGCGCCTGGCCGACGGTGGCCGACTTCAACAACGGCAAGGACGCCATCGGCACCGGCCCGTACACCCTGAAGTCGTACGTGAAGGGCACCGGCATCGAGCTGGTCCGCAACGAACAATATTGGGGCGAGAAGCCCTACTGGAAGGAAGTGAAGTTCGTGCCGGTGCCGTCCGCCGGCCCGCGCCTGACCGGCCTGTTGTCCGGCGACTTCGACATGATCGAAAACCCGGCCGCCCGCGACCTGCCGCGCCTGAAGGACAACCCGAAGTTCGGCTTCGTGGCCACGCCGTCCACCCGCCTGGTGTTCTTCCAGCCGGACGTGGGCCGCAACCCGAGCCCGTTCGTCAAGACGACCGACGGCAAGAACCCGCTGCAGGACCTGCGTGTTCGCAAGGCTATTTCCATGGCCATCGACCGCAAGACCATCACCGCCCGCATCATGGACGGCATGGCCACCCCGGCCTACCAGTTCATGCCCGACGGCATGTTCGGCGCGCTGCCCAAGGCACCGGAAATCAAGTACGACCCGGAAGGCGCCAAGAAGCTGCTGGCCGAAGCCGGCTACCCGAACGGCTTTGAAATGACGCTGTCGTCCACCAACGACCGTTACGTCAACGACGGCCAGGTGGCCCAGGCCGTGGCCCAGTACCTGGCCCGCGTCGGCATCAAGACCAACGTGGACGCCATGACGGCCTCCATCTATTTCCCCAAGCGCGCCAAGCGCGAGTTCAGCTTCTCGATGGGCGGCTGGCCGGCGGAAACGGGTGAAGCCTCGGCGCTGTTCCAGCTGTGGGTCGCGTCCCTGGATTCGCCCAACAGCCTGGGCACCAGCAACTACGGCGGTTTCTCCAACGCTGATTTCGACAAGGTGTACAAGCAGGCCATCGTGACGGTGGACGCGCCGAAGCGCGAAAAGCTGCTGCAGGAATCCACCCAGATCGCCCTGGACAACGTGCCGCTGATCCCGCTGCACTTCGAAAGCAGCATCTGGGCCTTCCGCAAGGGCATCACCTACGAAGGCCGCCGCGACCAGTACACGCTGGCCACCTCGGTCACGCCCGAAAAGAAGTAATCAGGTCCGCCTGAACGACAGAACGGCTGCCTTCGGGCAGCCGTTTTTTATTGCCCAGCCACTAGAGCCGGCGCTGGGAACACGCCTTAGGGCCGCGCCGTGGCCACCCCTTATGGCCGCCCCGCCGGGCCCGCCGCCAGCGCCTGGTCCAGTTCCCGGGACAGCAGTTCGATGAACGCCTCTGCCTTGGGCGGCAGCACCCGCCCCGGCATCACCTGGATCTGCAGCGTGCGCGATTGCAGTTCGGCGTTGGAAATCGGCACGGCCACCAGTTCGTCGCGCCGCAGGCTCCACGCCACCGAGATATAGCCGCTGAGCATGATGGCGTCCGTGCCGAACACGAAACCGTGCAGGGGCGAGGAATCGTTGCAGGTCAGCACCGGGTCCAGTTGCACCGATTCCAGCGCGCAGCCCATTTCGAAGAGCTGGCGCGTGGTGGTGCCCGCCCCGGTCAACGCCAGCGGAAAATCGCTGAGGTCCTGCAGGCTGACGCTGCGGCGGCCGGCCAGCGGATGGTTGGACGCCATGACGGCGTGCACCGGCGCCCGGCGCGAATACCGCACGCTGACCCCGTTGACCCGTTCGGCGATGAACGTCATGCCCAGATCGGCCCCGCCTTCCGCCACCCGGCGGCTTACCTCGGCCGGGGATCCCACGAAGAGGTCGAAGCGGATGTTCGGCCGTTCCTGGTGAAAGCGCGCCATCACCGAAGGCACGAAGATGCGCGCGACGCCTTCGACCGCCGCCACCCGGATCTCGTTGCGCGCCATGCCGCGGGCGGCGGCGATCTCCTGCAAGACCGACTCGGCCTCAAGCATGGTGCGCCGGGCGTGCACCAGCAGCAACTGGCCCGCCGGGCTCAGGACCATGCCCCGGGCGGCGCGCTCGAAAAGTGGCGCGCCCGCTTCCTCTTCCAGCTTGGCAATCTGCCGGCTGATTGCCGACACCGCCACATGCAGGCGCTCGGACGCGCCGCTCAGGCTGCCCGCCTGGGCAACCTCCAGAAAGTACTTCAAGGCGATTCCGTGCATGCTCAAGCCTCGCTGCCGGCGCAGACCTTTGCCTTTTTAGCAAAGCTACCGATAAATATTCTAATTGTAGAGAAAGCTGCCAAACTCCTAGAATTCGCGGGGACCGCATCGCACCGGTGCGCGAATGAAGCTCGCCTGGCCCCAACCCCTATACAATCCCCTCGCTTCATCGGAGTTCCCATGCCCACGTCCCCGTCCGCGCCCCGTCCGCGCCCTTTCCTGCTTGCCTGTCCCGACCTGTCGGCCGAACGCCTGGGCAATACGGATACGCCGGGCGTCTGGCATTTCGATTCGGGCGTGCCAGGCAAGCGGGTCATGCTGAGTGCGCTGATCCACGGCAATGAGCTGTGCGGCGCCTGGGCGTTGAAGGAAGCGCTGGCTGCCGGTCTGCGTCCGCGCCGCGGTTCGCTGACGCTGGCGTTCTGCAACCTGGCCGCGTTCGACCGTTTCGACGCCGCCAACTACGCTCCCGCGCGCTTCGTCGACGAAGACATGAACCGCGTCTGGAGCGACGACAAGCTGGGCCTGCCGATCAGCCAGGAACGCCGCCGCGCCGCCGAGATCCGCCCGTGGGTGGAACAGGCCGACTGGCTGCTGGACTTCCATTCGATGAGCAATTCCGACGTGCCGCTGCAACTGACCGGCATGGAACAGCGCAATATCGACCTGGCGCTCGCGTTGGGCAACCCCGCCACCATCATCGCCGACGCCGGCCATGCCGCCGGCGTGCGCATGCGCGATTACGGCCGCTTCGGCGAAGCGGGCGACAACGGCACGCGTTCCCTGCTGATCGAATGCGGCTTTCACGGCGCACCCGAGGCGCGTGGCGTGGCGGTCGACCAGATGGCGCGCTTCCTGCTGGAAGCCGGCACGGTCGATGCCCAAGACATCCCCGCTGGCTGGGTCGCGCCCGGCGCCCCGGCGCAGCGCGCGCTGCGCGTGACGCATGCGGTGGCCGCCAAGAGCGCCGACTTCCGTTTCGCCGAGCCCTGGAAGGGCCTGGAAACGCTGGCGGCCGCCGGCACCGTGATCGGCTGGTCCGAAGGCGAACCCGTCGCCACCCCCTACGACAACTGCGTACTGATCATGCCGTCCACCGCGAACCTGCGGCCCGGCGTGACGGTCGTCCGCCTGGCCCAGCCTATCGCCTGATCCGCATCCCTGATTCACCACGAGGGAGCGCCCGCCAGAGGCGCCCTTCGGCACGACGAGCACGACCGGCACTACCCATAACAACTAGGGAAAAACATGTCAGCCCAGGTATTCATCCGCAGCGCCTTGCTGGCCTGTACGCTTGCCGCCTGTACGGCGGCCGTCCAGGCCCAGACCCCGCCCTCTACCCTGAAGATCGGCCTGTCGTCCGAACCGACGTCGATGGACCCGCACTACCATCAGGCCACGCCGAACGATGCGATGACCTCGCACATGTTCGAGACGCTGGTGGGGCAGGACGCCAAGATGGATCTGATCCCGCGGCTGGCCACGGCCTGGAAGGCGGTTGACGACACCACCTGGGAATTCAAGCTGCGCGACGGCGTGAAGTTCGCAAACGGTGAGCCCTTCACCGCGCAGGACGTGATCTTCACGTTCTGCCGCGTGATGAACAACGAACAGTCCATCGGCGGCTCGTACCCCGCCGTCATCCAGAAGTTCGCCGATGTGCAGGCGCGCGACGGCAACACGCTGGTCATCAAGACGCACAAGCCCTACCCCCTCTTGCCCAACGACCTGACCCGCACCGCCATGCTGTGGAGCGGCATCGTCCTGCACGGCCCCATCACGTTCGACCTGAAGAACAAGTGCGGCGTGACGGGCCCCTGGCCCACGGTGGCCGACTTCAACGGCGGCCGCGACGTGATCGGCACCGGGCCCTACACGCTGAAGTCCTACGTGAAGGGCACCGCCATCGAACTGGTCCGCAACGACGGTTACTGGGGCGAGAAGCCTGCCTGGCCGGCCGTCAAGCTGGTGCCGGTGCCTGCGGCGGGCCCGCGCCTGACGGGCCTTCTGGCGGGCGATTTCGACCTGATCGAAAACCCCGCCGCCCGCGACGTAAAGCGCATTTCGCAAACCCCGGGCTACGGCTACGTGATCACGCCGTCCGTGCGCGTGGTGTATTTCCAGTTTGACGTGGCCCGCAGCCCCAGCCCCACGGTCAAGGCCGCCGACGGCAAGAACCCCTTGCAGGACGTGCGCGTGCGCCGCGCCATTTCGATGGCCATCGACCGCAAGACCATCGCCGACCGCATCATGGACGGCGCGGCCACCCCCGCCAACCAGTTCCTGCCCGACGGCATGTTCGGCACGCTGCCCCATCCGCCCGAACTGAAGTACGACCCGGAAGGCGCCAAGAAACTGCTGGCCGAAGCCGGCTATCCCAACGGCTTCGAACTGGCCGTCTCGTCCACCAACGACCGCTACATCAACGACGCCCAGATCTCGCAGGCGGTGGCGCAGTACCTGTCGCGCGTGGGCATCAAGACGACCGTCGACGCGATGACGCGCTCGGTGTATTTCCCCAAGCGCGCCAAGCGCGAATTCAGCTTTGCGATGGGCGGCTGGTCGTCCGAAACCGGTGAAGCCTCGTCTTTCCTACAATACTGGGTTACCCGGTTCGACAAAGCGCAAGGCCTGGGCACCAGCAACTACGGCGGTTACGACAACCCCGAGTTCGACGGCGTGTTCAAGCGCGCGCTGATAACCGTGGACCCGGCCGAGCGGGAAAAGCTGCTGCAACAGTCCCTGACCCTTGCACTGGCCGACCTGCCCAGCATCCCCCTGCACTTTGAAAGCAGTATCTGGGCGTTCAAGAAGGGGCTGGCCTACGAAGGCCGGGCCGATCAGTACACCCTGGCCATGTCGGCCAAACCCGCCAAGTAAGCACGCGGCGCCAAGAAACCCTGAGCCCACCAAGGAAATCATCACGTGGCCTTGTTCATCCTACGCAGACTGATACAGAGTCTGTTCGTGCTGCTGGCCGTTTCGGTCGTGGTCTTCTTCGCGGTGTACGCCGTGGGCGACCCGATCGAACTGCTGGTCAGCCCCGAAGCCAGCCAGGCCGCCCGCGAGGCGATGATCGCCCGCCTGGGCCTGGACCTGCCCGTGTGGCAGCAATACACCGGGTTCCTGTGGCGCGCGCTGCACGGTGATCTGGGCACGTCCTTCGTGCACGGCATCCCCGCGGTCGAACTGATCGTGCAACGCATCCCCGCCACCTTCGAGCTCGTCTTCGTGGCCATCATGCTGACCTGTGTGGTCGGCATCCCGCTGGGGCTCGTCGCCGGCCTGTACCGCGACGACTACCTGGGCCGCGGCATCATGGCGTCGTCCGTGCTGGGCTTTTCGCTGCCGAACTTCTGGCAGGGCATGATGCTGATTCTGCTGTTCGCCGTCTGGCTGGGCTGGCTGCCCGCCACCGGGCGCGGCGACACCGTCACCGTGCTGGGCGTGCGCCTGTCCATCCTGACGGCCGACGGCTGGTCGCACCTGATCATGCCGGCCATCAACCTGGCGCTGGCCAACATCGCGCTGGTGCTGCGCCTGACCGCCTCCGGCGTGGTCGAGGCCCGCAGCCAGGACTACGTGAAGTTCGCGCGCGCCAAGGGCGTCAAGCCCGGCCGCATCGTGCGCCGCCACATCCTGCGCAACATCCTGATCCCGGTCGTGACCGTGATCGGCATGGAATTCGGCAGCCTGATCGCCTACTCCACCATCACCGAGACCGTGTTCGCATGGCCTGGCATGGGCAAGCTGCTGATCGACAGCGTCTACCAGCTGGACCGCCCCGTGGTGGTCGCGTACGTGATGCTGGTCACCCTGATCTTCGTGGTCATCAACCTGGTTGTGGACATCCTGTACGCCGCGCTCGACCCGCGCGTGCAGCTCGTGACCCCCGCTCAATAATCCGCCATGGCTAACTCTCCCAATCCCGGCCGCACCCGCACCGTCCAGCCTCTGGCTGAGACGCCGCAGCGCGCCTCCATCCTGAAGAAACTGCGCGCGCGCCCCACGGTGCGCGGTTCGGTGATCGCGCTGGCCATCCTGGTGGTCCTGGTGATCTTCGCCCCGTACTTTGCGCCGCAGAACCCGTATGACCTGGCCAACCTGTCGCTGATGGACGGCCGCCTGGCGCCGCGCCAGGCGCTGATGGACGGCAGCATCGCCTGGCTCGGCACCGACGACCAGGGCCGCGACATGCTCAGCGCCATCCTGTATGGCCTGCGCATCAGCCTGATGGTGGGCCTGTCCGCCGTCGTGCTGGCCACCGCCGTCGGCGGCGCGGTCGGCTTGGTCGCCGCCTATGTCGGCGGCCTGGTCGACACCGTGCTGATGCGCATCGTCGACTTCATCCTGGGTTTCCCGACCATCCTGGTGGCGCTGGTGCTGCTGGTGGTGCTGGGGCGCGGAGTCGACAAGGTAATCCTGGCGCTGGTGCTGGTGCAATGGGGCCACTACGCCCGCATCATGCGCAGCCGCGCGCTGCAGGAGCGCCGCAAGGAATACGTGGAAGCGGCCGCCAACTTGGGCTTTCCGGCCTGGCGCATCATGGTGTTCCACCTGCTGCCCAACTGCCTGGGCCCCGTCATGGTGTTCGCCACCATCCAGATCGCCACCGCGATCGCGCTGGAAGCGACGCTGTCCTTCCTGGGGGTCGGCGTGCCGATCACCGAGCCGTCGCTGGGCCTGTTGATCTCCAACGGTTTCCAATACCTGCTGTCGGGCGACTACTGGATCAGCCTGTTCCCGGGCATCGCCCTGCTGGTGCTGATCCTTTCCATCAACATCGTGGGCGATCGCCTGCGTGAAAGCCTGGACCCCAAGCGATGACGCCCACCCCCGAAGCGCTACGCGCTTCCCCCTCAAGGGGGCATGCCTGCGGACCGGCAAAGCCGGCTCCGCGGCATCCCGATCGGGCGGCGCCCGTTGCACGCGCTGCCAGTGGCGCAATGGACAACTGAAATGAGCGAAACCCTTCTTGATGTGCGCGGACTGCGCACTGCATTCCATACCGAGGCCGGCGCGTATCTGGCGGTCGACGGCGTCGACCTTACCGTGCGCCGCGGCGAAATCGTCGGTCTGGTCGGCGAATCGGGTTCCGGCAAATCCGTCACCGGCTTCTCGCTGCTGGGCCTGATCGACCCGCCCGGGGAAGTCGTGGACGGCGAAGTGAAGTTCAAGGGCACCGACCTGCGCAAGCTCTCGGAAGAGCAGATGCGCCAGTTGCGCGGCAACCGCATCGCCATGATCTTCCAGGACCCGCTGATGACGCTCAACCCGGTGCTGCGCATCGGCGAGCAGATGATGGAAGCCATCCTGACGCACGAGAACGTGTCGCGCGCGCAAGCGGAAGAACGCTGCCGCGAGGCGCTGGCCATGGTCGGCATCCCGTCGCCGGAAAAACGCTTGAAGAGCTATCCGCACGAGTTCTCGGGCGGCATGCGCCAGCGCGTGGCGATCGCCATCGCCATGCTGAACAAGCCCGACCTGATCATCTGCGACGAGCCCACCACCGCGCTGGACGTCACCATCCAGGGCCAGATCCTCTACCGCATGCAGGAGATCTGCCGCGAGCACAACACCGCGCTGATCTGGATCACCCACGACCTGGGCGTCGTGGCCGAACTGGCCGACCGCGTGGCCGTGATGTATGCCGGCCGCATCGTTGAAAGCGGCCCGGTCGAACAGGTGCTGGAATCGCCGCGCCACCCCTACACCAAGGGCTTGCTGGATTCGATGCCCGGCGCCACGCAACCCGGCGCACGCTTGCACCAGATCAACGGCATGGCGCCCAGCCTGGCCGGCCGCCCGTCGGGCTGTGCGTTCCGCCCGCGTTGCACCCGGGTGATCCCGCGGTGCACCGAACAAGCCCCCTCCGTCACCACCGAAGGTCCGCGCAGCTATCGCTGTTACGTGCCGATAGCCCGCGAGGCACAAGAAGCATGAGCCAAGCCGATACCCCCGTCATCGAGCTCAAGAACGTCCACAAGCGCTTCGAGCAGCGACCCGACCTGGCCCAACGCATCCTGGCCCTGACCGGCCGCCCCATCGACCGCCGCACGGTGTATGCCGTCAACGGCGTAGACCTGTCCATCAAGCGCGGCGAAGTGGTCGGTCTGGTGGGCGAGTCCGGCTGCGGCAAGTCCACGCTTGGCCGCGTCGTGGCCGGCCTGCATCGCCAGACCGAAGGCGAACTGCGCTATCTGGGCCAGGACGCCGTGCGCCTGCGCGGCGCTGAAAAGCTGGCCTACACGCTGGGCGTGCAGATGATCTTCCAGGACCCGCAGGCATCCTTGAACCCGCGTCAGCGCCTGCGCCAGATCCTGGGCGAATCGCTCAAGGTCCACAAACTGGCCCCGCCCGCCGAGATTCCCGGCCGCATCGACCAGGCCCTGAAGGAAGTGGGCCTGGACGCCGAATACCGCGACCGTTTCCCGCACCAGATCTCGGGCGGGCAGCGCCAGCGCATCGGCATCGCCCGTGCGCTGATGGTGGCGCCCAAGTTCCTCGTCTGCGACGAACCGGTCGCCGCGCTGGACGTGTCGATCCAGGCGCAGGTGATCAACCTGTTCATGGATCTGCGTGAGCAGCACGGCTTCACCTACCTGTTCATCAGCCACGACCTGGGTGTGGTCAAGCACATCTCGGACCGCGTGGCGATCATGTATCTGGGCAAGATCGTGGAGATCTCCACCGCGGCCGAGATCTTCGCGCGCGCCAACCACCCCTACACCCAGGCCCTGATGGCCGAAGTGCCGGACGTGGCCCGCCGCGGCCGCAAGTTCACGCCGATCAAGGGGGAAATCCCGTCGCCGCTGAACCCGCCCCCGGGCTGCACGTTCAACCCCCGTTGCCCCCACGCCATGCCGCGTTGCCGCGAGCAGGCGCCGGTCCTGAAAGAAATCTCGGCGGGCCATTGGTCGGCCTGTCACCTGAATGAAGCGAGCGCCTGATGAAACCCTCCGACATGTCCAACGTGGACCGCATCGCCATTGAAATGGGCCATGCGGGCCGCAACGCCATCCTGTACGTGGATGAAGACCGCAACTCCGATCGTCCGTTCAAGCTGCAGACGTACCGCCCCTACGGCTACACGCCGGACCGCCCGGTCGTTATCGTGCAGCACGGCGTGCTGCGCAACGGCGACGAATACCGCGACTTCTGGGTCGAGGCTGCCGACAAGCACAAGCTGCTGATCGTGGCGCTGACGTTCTCCAACGAGATCTGGCCCGGCGTCGAAAGCTACAACAACGGTCGCGTGTTCTCGGCCGGTGGCAATCCGCGCCACATCGACGGCTGGACGTATGCGCTGGTGGGCAACGTCATCCGCGACATGATCGACGGCGAAATCACCGACGGCCAGAACATCTACCTATTCGGCCATTCGGCCGGCGGCCAATTCGTGCACCGCCTGATGAGCAGCCAGTCGCATGCACCGTTCAAGGCCGTCGCGGCCGGCAACCCCGGCTGGTACACGTTGCCCACGTTCGATTTCCCGTTCCCGGAAGGCATGGACGGCGTCGGCCTGACCGAAGAACATCTGGTGAAGTTGCTGGCTTACCCGATGACCATCCTGGCGGGCGATCAGGACATCGCGACCGACGACCCCAACCTGCCGTCCGAGCCGGCCGCCATGCGCCAGGGCCCGCACCGCTTTGCGCGTGCGCAGAACTACTACGAGTTCGGCAAGAAAGAAGCCAAACGCCGCGGCGTGCCGTTCGGCTGGACGCTGCAAGTGGTGCCCGGCATCGGCCACGACGGCCGCGCCATGTCGGCCGTGTGCGCCAGCCTGTGGTTCGACGGCAAGATGCCGGATGCCGCCGAACTGGCCCGCCTGGCCGGCCAGCAGGTCGCCTGATCGCCCTCTTCCTTTCCATCGCTGAATACCGATACCGCCATGTCCAACACTCAGAGCACTGAACAGATCGTCGCCGGCATCCAAAGCTGGCTGCAATGCGAATCGCCGTCGAACTTTCCGGAAGGCATCGCCGCGATGGCGCGCATCATCGCCGACTACGCGGCCGCCGCCGGCCTGACGGTGGAACTGTCGTCGCTGGGCCCCACCACGGGCCCGCTGCTGTACACCACCAACCGCGCCCCCGGCGACACGCGCCCCGGCATCCTGATCCTGGCGCACATGGACACGGTGCATCCGGTCGGCACGCTGCTGGAGAACCCGGTGCGCATCGACGGTGACCGCCTCTACGGCCCAGGCAGCTATGACATGAAGGCGGGCATCTACCTGGCGCTGACGGCGCTGGCCGGCGTGGCCCGCCCGGGCGCGACGCAGCTGCCCGTGGACTTCCTGGTGGTGCCCGACGAAGAAACCGGCAGCCACGCCTCCCGCGTGCACATCGAACGCTTCGCCGCCAACGCCAAGTACGCGCTGGTCTGCGAACCGGCCCGCCCCAACGGCGGCAAGTGCGTCACCGCGCGCAAGGGCACGGGCATGCTGAACCTGAACGTCAAGGGCCGCCCGGCCCACGCCGGCATGCAACACGAAAAGGGCCGCAGCGCGATCCGCGAAATGGCACACCAGGTGCTGGCGCTGGAAGCGATGACCGACTACGACCGCGGCATCACGGTCAGCGTCGGCACCATCGCCGGCGGCACGGTCACCAACACGGTGCCGGCCCTGTGCCGTTGCGTGGTGGATTTCCGCGTGCCGGACATGGGGGCCGCGGAAGACGTGCTGCGCCGCATGCGCGAGCTGTGCGCGGTGGGTCCGGATGTGGAACTGGACATCAACGTGGAACTGAACCGCCCGCCGATGGTGAAGACGCAAGCCGCGGCAGACCTGCTGGCACTGGTGCAAGGCTATGCGGACCGGGCAGGTTTCCTGCTGGAAGACGCCCCCATGACCGGCGGCGGCAGCGACGCGAACTTCACATCGGCGATGGGGATTCCGACGTTGGACGGTCTGGGCGCCGACGGCGACGGAGCGCATACCTTGAATGAATATATCCTGGTTTCGACGTTGGAGCAGCGCTTGAAGTTTTGGGAATTGTTGCTTCGGGAATTGGCTTAGGTTTTTTTGTGGCGTTGATGGTTCTTTAGACGCCCGTCACGGCGGTCCCGCGGGAAGTGCGGGTCAACGATTGCGGTCCGGAGCCTTCGCTCCGGACTTCCCCGTCGTCATCTTCGTCACTGCCTGCGGCAGTTCCTTCAGATTCCCTCGGGCTTATCGACTCCCCGCACTCCCCGCGGGACCACCGTGACGGGCTCTGCTGGCTGCAATCTCACCGTCGCTGGGGAGAACCGTGTGCTTGCGTTCTCGTCAACAATTTTGAGGGGCGAAGGATCTTGCGGTGCCCGCTCCCCGCCGGCCGCGCGGGCGGCCTTGGGGCGCTTACGCATTGTCTTGCGTCGTGATGTGGTTCATGGTGCTCCGTAGGATGGGTGGAGTGCGATCCGGCAGGCCCAAGTACACGGGCGTGTGCCGCACGTAACCCATCATCGATGCCCGCCACCATGATGGGTTACGCGCGATGGACGCCCGTGTCCTCATGCCAGATTTGCCGCGCTCCACCCATCCTACGACTCACGATCAGCCGGATCGCATCGACGCCTCGACAATGCGTATGCCGAATGCGGCCGCCTGCGCGGTCGCTTGAGGCGGGCCACGCAAATCTCGTCAGTAAACAGAGGCCTGACTGCGCCGCGATCCAAGACTTCCGTAGCTCGTCGGCGCTGTCGGCGTGACGGCGCGCAACCTTGATGCGCCCGAGGGAATCCGAAGGGAGCCGAAGGCGGACGAGGATTCTATGGTTTGGGTCAACCTACACCCGGACGCAGTTTCCCGGGATCGAAGGGCTGGCCAGTACGCCAGACTCCGTAAGCGATGCGTAGCAGCTTTCGAGCGATCACAACCAGGGCC
>NZ_NJIG01000020.1 GCF_002209535.1 Achromobacter marplatensis
TTCGCAGTGATTTATGCAGAGCGCTTCACTGACCCGTATCGCTGAGATAGCATCGACATGTCTGATCCTCTATGGGTTCAGGCTCTGAGTGCCTTAAACACAAAAAAACTGACACTCCCGTGGAGTGCGTTCCGGTGGGCCCAGGCACACGAACGTTTTTCGCACGTAACCCATCGTCTTCGCATGCCACCAGATGGGTTGCGCGCGATGGACATGTGCGTTCTAACATCGGCTTTGCCGCGCTCCACCCATCCTACGAACGCGAGTCCAGGTAGACACAAACATAAAGCCCCGAACGTAGCCGATCGTCGTCACGTGCCGCCAGATGGGTGGCGCGCGTACGGGTCTTGGTCAGCACGTCGCTGGCTGCCGCGCGCCACCCGTCGCTCGCCCCTCCCCCAGTGACTGCGAGACCCTTAGCAAACCCCTCCCCACCCCCGCGCAAGCGACCACCGCCACGACGCACCAGTGACGCGTAAGCCGAATGCGCGCCGCCCGCGCGGCCGCAATCGGCGGGCCACGCAAATCTCGTCAGGAAACAAAATCCTGGCAGCGCATCGAACCAAGACAGCGCCAGCCCGTCGGCGGGGTCGGGCTGATGGCGCGCAACCTTGATGCGCCCGAGGGAATCCGAAGGGAGCCGCAGGCGGACGAGGATGACAACGGGGAAGTCCGGAGCGAAGGCTCCGGACCGCTATCGTGGGCGCGCGCCATCCGCCCGACCCCGCCGACGGGCGACCCACGAAGCCCCATCGAGACGCACAGACGAAGCTCCATCAGGACGTACCGACGAAACTCCATCGAGACACACCGACGAAGCCCCGACCAGCCCCCCGCCGCCCCTACCTCGAATAAGCAGAAAACTTGGACTTAGAAATCGAAGTCGCCGCCACCTGCACATGCGGCGCCAGTTCTGCTTCTACCCTCGCCACGGTCCACCGCGTTGTCGGCACGGAAATATTGATTGCCGCCACGGCCAATCCACGATGATCGATAACCGGCGCAGCCACCGAAATATCCCCCAACACGGTCTCGTTCACGATGATCGCGTAGCCTTTCTCGGCCACGCGTTGCACGCGGTCCAGCAGCTTCTCGGGGTTCACTTCGGTATACGGCGTAATCGCTTCCAGCCGCGTCTGCGCCAGGATCTCGCGCCGGTGTTCGTCTGACAGCCGGGACAGAATCGCCGTCCCCGACGCCGTGAAGAATGCCGGCAGGCGGCTGCCCACGGCGATGTCCACATTCACCAGATGGTGGCCCGGAAAGCGCGCCACGAAAACGATCTCGTGGCCGTCCAGTTCCTGCAGGTTCGTCGTTTCGCCCAGCGTCCGGCTGATGTCCAGCAGATACGGCGACGCCTTGTCGATCAACTCGTTCGCGCGCACGTAGTTGTACGAGAACTGCAGCACCTTCGGCGTCAGGCCGTAGTTGCGCGTTTCGGGGATGCGGCGCAGATAACCCAGCGTCTCCAGCGTGTAGACCAGGCGCTGCGTCGCGCTGCGGTCCAGGCCGGAAGCGCGTGCGATATCGGCCAGCGTCATGTGGCGTTTCGAACCGTCGAACGCGTGCAGCACCTGAAAGGCTTTTTCAGTGGAACCGACAAACAGCGAAGACCGGGTCTCGGTCGGCGCCTGCGGGTTTTCCGTGTCGTCGGGGATGGATTTGCGCACAGGGAACAGCCTATTGAGTTCTAGGGATGCCGCGCAAGAATCATCGCGACGTGGGAATTTGCCGGCCCATCGTCGCGTAGTGCGCTTACTTTAATTGTAATTCAATTATTAATAGCAAATATCAATTACTTTAAGCGCTTTCGGCAACCGGTTTTCCCAAAGGCACGCCCGGCTGCGAGGCCGATCGCGTGCCCGGCAGCGGATGGCACGATTGCGGGTGATAGGTGTGCACCACCGACAGCTTCACGCGGTCGCTGCGATTGCCCTGCGCCGCGTGCAGCGTGCGGCAATGGAAGAACACCACGTCGCCGGCCTCGAGTTCCGGGCAGACCGCCTGTGCGATCCATTCGGCGTTTTGCGGCGCGTCGTCGCGGAAGAATTTCTTGTCGTCGAACTGATCGGGCGTGAATGCCGCCGCATGCGAACCCGGGATGAAAGACAGCCCGCCGTTCTCGCGCTTTTCCGGCCCCAGGGCAAGCCAACAGGACACCAGGTCGGTATCGGAAAACGACCAATACCGGATGTCCTGATGCCAGCCCGTCAAGCTGCCGTAGGCCGGATGCTTGGTCATCACGCAGTTGTGGTGCACCGTGGACAGCACGGCGGGTTCGCCGAAGTAGCTGGCCAGCCATTGACCGATGCGCGGGTCGGTCGCCCATTGGGCAAACAGCGGATCGCGCGCATAGGCGCTAAGCAGGCGGCGCACCGTCAGCCCGCCTTCGGCGGCGCGCGACTCGGGCGCGCCGGGGTAGCGCAGATCGGCTTCGTATTCGATGGGGGCCACGTGCTCATGCAAATGGCGTTCGGCCAGCGCGCGCAGCGCCGCCACCTGGTCCGCGCCAACGAATTGGCGCGCCACCACAAACCCCTGCTTGCGCAGGACGGCTATCTGATCATCAGGCAGTAACCCGGACATCTCGATCCTCACACCCCGCGGCGGTTGCGAAGCGTCTGCGTGCAGGGCAGGCGCGTACCGGTCAAACGCCGGTATACGCGGGGATGGCTAGATTACCAAAGCGCCGGGCGCGCCGGCGTCAGGCGGTAGGTGTTTTTTCAACCGGCGGAACAATGGGGGGATGCAGGCGCGCGGCGTCGCGCTCTTGCACTTCGTGATGCACCCATTCGCGCCATACCGCCACCAGCAAGGCCATCAGCACGGGGCCGACGAACAACCCCACGATGCCCATGGTCTTCACGCCGCCCACCAGGCCAAAGAAGGTCGGCAGGAACGGCAGCTTGACCGGGCCGCCCACCAGGCGCGGGCGCAGGGTCTTGTCGACGATGAAGAGTTCGACGCTGCCCCAGACCATCAGCGCGATACCCGCGACCAGATGCCCCGAGCCCACCAGGTACAGCGACACCAAGGTGAACGACAGCGGCGCGCCGCCGGGGATCAGTGCCATGAAACCCGTGACCACGCCCAGCAGCACGGGCGACGGCACGCCCGCCACCCAGTAAGCGATGCCCAGCACCAGGCCCTCGCCCAAGGCGATCAGGCCCATGCCCGTGACGGTGGAGTTGATGGTGGCCGGCACCACGCGCGAAAAGCGCTGCCAGCGCGCCGGCAGGATGCGTTCGCCCAGCACGTCCAGCTGGGCCACCATGCGGATGCCGTCCTTATAGACGAAGAACAGGGTGATCAGCATGAACAGCACGGTCAGCAGCAGCTGGAACACGTTGCCCGTGGCCGCCAGCACCATGCGGTAGATATTGCCCAGGTGTTCGCCGCTGACGGCTTCGACTAGCGCGCCCAGCGCATGGGGCTGGCCGATATACGATTCCCAGTATTGCCCCAACCGTTCGCCCACGACCGGCATCGACGTGATCCAGTTGGGGACGGCCACGCCGTGGCGGTTGGCTGCGATGGCCCAGGCGAAGAAGGTGCTGGCTTCCTTGATGGCGTATGACAGCGCCAGGCTCATCGGTACGATCAGCACGACGATCACCACCAGCAGCGCCAGCGACGCGGCCACTGCCGTGCGGCCACCGCAACGCACGACCAGGCGCTGGTACAAAGGCCAGCTGGCCAAACCGATGATGAGTGCCGCAAGCGCGGGGACGAGGAAGCCGCTAAGGAAGTAAACCCCTGCCAACAAGACAAGCAGCAGCAGCCAACGGGCGATCAGGTAAGCGGGTAGAACAGGCTGCATAGAGCGGATCGACAGTAAGGGCGTTGTAGGCTTTGACTGTCGGACTATACAGACGTTTCATGAAATACGAGGGACGCAAGCCCTGTATTTACTACGGGGTTTCCCGTGGTTTCCCGGCGTGGCGGGCCGGCTGGCCCGCCCCCTCATACGCTTACAGCGCGTATTCGGCCGCCTCTTCGCGCGCGCTGCGGCGGCGCGGCGGCGCCGTCTGGAGCAAGGCGGGTTCCATGCCTGGCTGGGGCTGACCCAGGGTCATCGCGCTGGGCATGCCCAACTGGCGCTGATACACGCCGCAGCTGCCGACGGCGGGATCGGTTTCGTCACGGCCGCTCAGCAACGGGCAGCCGGCGAACAATTCCGCCACCCAGTCGGTGAAGGCGCGCACCTTGGGCGACAACTGGCGGCTTTGCGGATACAGCACGGAGATTGCCGTGGAGCTGGGCTTCCATTGCGGCAGGATTTCGATCAGTTCGCCGGATTGCAGGTGCGGCAAGGCCATATAGCGGGCGACTTGTATCAGGCCGAACCCTTTCAGGCCGCAATCCAGGTACGCGCCGGCTTCGTTCACGGCCACCGTCCCCTTCATGTCCACTTCCTGGTGCTTGCCGTCTACCTTGAAGTCCCAGGCGCAGTTGCGGCCCGTGCGGCTCATGAAGTAATGCACCGCGTGGTGATCGCGCAACGATTCGATCGTTTGCGGCATGCCGTGGCGGGCAATATAGGTGGGCGAAGCGCAGGTGACCGTCTGCAGGGTGCCGATGCGGCGCGCGACCAGGCTGGAATCTTCCAGTTCGCCGGCGCGGATCACGCAGTCCACGGCCTCTTGCACCATATCCACGGGGCGGTCGCCCAGGCCAAGCACCAGCTCGACGTCGGGGTATTTGTCGTGGAAATCACACAATGAGGGGATCAGGATCAGCCGCCCGATGCAGGTCGGGACGTCGATGCGCAGCCGCCCCTTCAGGCGCAGCGCCGCTTCCTGGAAACAGGCCTCGGTCTCTTCGACGTCCGCCAGGATGCGCACGCAATGCTGGTAATAGCCCGCGCCGTCCGGCGTCAGGCCGATACGGCGCGTGGTGCGGTTGAGCAGGCGCACGCCCAGAAGGCGTTCGAGGTTCTGGATGATGGTGGTGACGGTGGTGCGCGGAAGCGAAAGGCTGTCGGCCGCCCGGGTGAAGCTATTGGCGTCCACGACGCGCACAAACACCTGCATAGCCTGAAAACGGTCCATGGCGACGGTGTCCTTTTGGGCAAATAAGTCGGGGTGAACGGAGCATAACCCGATTTTGCCGCCGATTAGTCATTTCTGTCGAACAGTGTTGCCGGAATAGAAAGGTTTATCCGGCCCCGCAAAACACTCAGAATGCAAACCATCTTGAAGTGCCCTTGCCTCCCGGCGCCTCCACAGGGCATGTCAATCCTCAGCTTCCGACACCGCAGTGATCCCGCCCCGCCAAGGCGCCCTGCCTAGGAAACGCAACCCTGTTGCATG
Source organism: Achromobacter marplatensis (assembly GCF_002209535.1). Lineage (GTDB taxonomy): Bacteria > Pseudomonadota > Gammaproteobacteria > Burkholderiales > Burkholderiaceae_B > Achromobacter > Achromobacter marplatensis. The sequence continues at coordinate 5,313 of NZ_NJIG01000020.1, forward strand.
TTGCATTGCAGCATATGCATATATCCAGCGGACGCTAAGGACTGCCATGCCCCGGACTGCCGGAGCCGCCTCCGCCCCAGGCTCAAACAAGCGCGCTTTCGCCCCTATACCACTCAAGGAAACATCATGGTTTCGCGCAATCGTATCGCTATGCTCGTCGTCTTTGCAGCCGTACTCGCGGCCGGAGGCGGCTATGCCCTGACCCGGGGACCTGCCGGCGGCAATGTCGCCATGGCCCAAGGCGCCCCCGCCGCCACGCCCGTCGAGGTGGCTGAAGTCGTCAGCAAGACCATCGTGGACTGGCAGCGCTATTCCGGCCGCCTGGAAGCCATCGACCGCGTCGACATCCGCCCGCTGGTGTCCGGCACCCTGACGGCCGTGCACTTCCAGGACGGCAGCATCGTCAAGAAGGGCGACGTGCTCTTCACCATCGACCCGCGCCCGTACGCGGCCGAAGTGGACCGCGCCGCCGCCGCCCTGACGGCCGCCAAGGCCCGCGCGTCCTACACCGCCACGGAACTGGCCCGCGGCCAGCGCCTGCTGACGGACAACGCCATCGCCCGCCGCGACTTCGAGGAAAAGCAGAACGCCTCGCGCGAAGCCGCCGCCAACCTGCAGGGCGCGCAAGCCGCCCTGGACTACGCCAAGCTGAATCTGGGCTACACGCGCATTGAAGCGCCGGTGGCTGGCCGCGTGTCGCGCGCCGAAGTCACCGTGGGCAACGTGGTCGCCGCCGGCGCCACGTCGGTGCCGCTGACGACGCTGGTGTCGGTGTCGAAGATGTACGCATCGTTCGACGTGGACGAACAAACCTTCCTCAAGTACGTGAACCCGGCCCGCAACGGCAAGGCTGGTTCGGTCCCGGTCGAACTGGGCCTGGCCAACGAGGACGGCTATTCGCGCACCGGTTACGTGCAGTCGGTCGACAACCGCCTGGACGCCACCTCCGGCACGATCCGCGTGCGCGCCGAGTTCGATAACGCCGACGGTTCGCTCCTGCCCGGTCTGTATGCCCGCGTCCGCCTGGGCGGTAGCGACCCGCGTTCGGCCGTGCTGATCGACGAACGCGCCATCGGCACCGACCAGGACAAGCGCTACGTGCTGGTGCTGGACGACAAGAACCACGCCATCTACCGCCAAGTGAAGCTGGGCGCCAACCAGGAAGGCCTGCGCGTCGTGGACTCGGGGCTTGCCGCCGGTGAGCGCATCGTCGTCAACGGCCTGCAACGCATCCGCCCCGGCGACGCCGTGGCTCCGACCGTCGTGCCCATGGTTGCCGCCAAGGCCGCTCCGGTCAAGACCGCCGCAGCCGCTCTGAAGTAAGGCCTGCGCGTCTACAGAGAACGTTCATGAATATCTCAAAGTTCTTCATCGACCGGCCGATTTTCGCCGGCGTGTTGTCCATCCTGGTGCTGCTGGCGGGCCTGTTGGCCATGTTCCAGCTGCCCATTTCCGAATACCCGGAAGTCGTGCCGCCGTCGGTGGTGGTGCGCGCGCAGTATCCGGGCGCCAACCCCAAGGTCATTGCCGAAACCGTCGCCTCGCCGCTGGAAGAATCCATCAACGGCGTGGAAGACATGCTGTACATGCAGTCGCAGGCCAACAGCGACGGCAACCTGACGCTGACGGTCAACTTCAAGCTGGGCGTGGACCCGGACAAGGCGCAGCAGCTGGTGCAGAACCGCGTGTCGCAAGCGCTGCCGCGCCTGCCGCCGGACGTGCAGCGCCTGGGCGTGACCACCGCCAAGAGCTCGCCCACGCTGACGCTGGTCGTGCACTTGATCTCGCCCAATGACCGCTACGACATCACCTACCTGCGCAACTACGCGATCCTGAACGTCAAGGACCGCCTGGCCCGCATCACGGGCGTGGGCGAAGTGACGGTGTGGGGTTCGGGCAACTACTCGATGCGCGTCTGGCTGGACCCGCAAAAGGTCGCCCAGCGCGGCATGACCGCGTCCGAAGTGGTCGCCGCCATCCGCGAACAGAACGTGCAGGTCGCCGCCGGCGTGATCGGCGCATCGCCCACGCAAGGCGACGTGCCGCTGCAGCTGAACGTGAATGCGCGCGGCCGCCTGCAAAGCGAAGAAGAGTTCCGCGACATCATCCTGAAGACCTCGCCCGACGGCGCCGTGACGCACTTGTCCGACGTCGCCCGCGTGGAGCTGGACGCGCAGGAATACGGTCTGCGCTCGCTCCTGGACAACAAGCAGGCGGTGGGCATGGGCATCATGCAATCGCCGGGCGCCAACGCGCTGGACGTCTCGAGCAAGGTGCGCGCCGCGATGGCCGAACTGGAGCAGGACTTCCCGCCGGGCGTGGAATACCGCATCGAATACGACCCCACGCAGTTCGTGCGGTCCAGTATCGAAGCCGTGGTGCACACGCTGCTGGAAGCCATTGCGCTGGTGGTGCTGGTGGTGATCCTGTTCCTGCAGACCTGGCGCGCGTCCATCATCCCGCTGCTGGCGGTGCCGGTTTCCATCGTGGGCACGTTCGCGCTGCTGCTGGTGTTCGGCTATTCCATCAACGCCCTGTCGCTGTTCGGGATGGTGCTGGCCATCGGGATCGTGGTGGATGACGCCATCGTGGTGGTGGAAAACGTCGAGCGCAACATCGCGGCGGGCTTGAGTCCACGCGACGCGACCTACCGCGCCATGCGCGAAGTGAGCGGCCCCATCATCGCCATCGCGCTGACGCTGTGCGCCGTGTTCGTGCCGCTGGCCTTCATGACGGGCCTGACCGGCCAGTTCTACAAGCAATTCGCCATGACCATCGCCATTTCGACGGTGATCTCGGCCTTCAACTCGCTGACCCTGTCGCCCGCCCTGTCGGCCCTGCTGCTCAAGAGCCATCACGACAAGCAGGACTGGCTGACCCGTGGCATGAACCGCGTCTTCGGCCGCTTCTTCAACTGGTTCAACAACATGTTCGGCCGCGCCTCCGAGTCCTACGGCTCGGGCGTGTCCGGCGTGATCCGCCGCAAGGCGGGCGCGATGGGCGTGTACGCGGTGCTGGTGGCCGCGACCATCGGGGTGTCGTACCTGGTGCCTGGCGGCTTCGTGCCGGCGCAGGACAAGCAGTACCTGATCGGCTTCACGCAGCTGCCCAACGGTGCCTCGCTGGACCGCACGGAAGCGGTGATCCGCCGCATGAGCGACATCGCCCTGAAGGAACCCGGCGTGCAATCCGCCATCGCGTTCCCGGGCCTGTCGATCAACGGCTTCACCAACAGCTCCAGCGCCGGCATCGTGTTCGTGACGCTCAAGCCCTTTGATGAACGCAAGGGCGCCGCGCTCTCGGGTAACGCCATCGCCGCGTCGCTGAACCAGAAGTTCGCCGCTATCCAGGACTCGTTCATCGCCGTGTTTCCGCCCCCGCCCGTGATGGGCCTGGGCACGCTGGGCGGCTTCAAGCTGCAACTGGAAGACCGTGCCGCACTCGGCTATGCCGAACTGGACAAGGCCAAGCAGGCCTTCCTGGAAAAAGCGCGCCAGACGCCTGAACTGGGCCCGTCGTTCTCCAGCTACGAGATCAATGTGCCGCAGCTGGATGTGGACCTGGACCGCGTGAAGGCCAAGCAGTTGGGCGTGCCGGTGACCGAAGTCTTCGACACCATGCAGATCTACCTGGGTTCGATGTATGTGAACGACTTCAACCGCTTCGGCCGGGTGTTCCAGGTGCGTGCGCAAGCCGATGCGCCGTTCCGAGCGCACGCCGACGACATCCTGCAGCTGAAGACCCGCAATGCCGCGGGCGACATGGTGCCGCTGTCGTCGCTGGTGACCGTCAAGCAGACCTTCGGGCCTGAAATGGTGGTGCGCTACAACGGCTACACCGCCGCCGACATCAACGGCGGCCCGGCCCCCGGCTTCTCGTCCGACCAGGCGCAGGCCGCGGCCGAACGCGTCGCCGCCGAAACGCTGCCGCGCGGGGTGAAGTTCGAATGGACCGACCTGACGTATCAGCAGATCCTGGCGGGCAATGCTGGCTTATGGGTGTTCCCCATCAGCGTGCTGCTGGTGTTCCTGGTGCTGGCCGCGCTGTATGAAAGCCTGACGCTGCCGCTGGCCGTGATCCTGATCGTGCCGATGAGCATCCTGGCTGCGCTGACGGGCGTCTACCTGACGGGCAACGACAACAACATCTTCACGCAGATCGGCTTGATGGTGCTGGTGGGGTTGTCGGCGAAGAACGCCATTCTGATCGTGGAATTCGCCCGCGAACTTGAGATGAGCGGCCGCACGCCGCTGGAAGCCGCCATCGAAGCCAGCCGCCTGCGTCTGCGCCCGATTCTGATGACCTCCATCGCGTTCATCATGGGTGTGGTGCCGCTGGTGCTGTCGTCTGGCGCCGGTTCCGAAATGCGCCATGCCATGGGGGTGGCCGTGTTCTTCGGGATGTTGGGCGTGACCTTGTTCGGCCTGTTCCTGACGCCGGTGTTCTACGTGCTGCTGCGTTCGCTGGGCGGCAAGCCGCTGCACTCGGCGGCCCCGCATGAAGCGCCGGAGTGCGCGCCGCACATCGACCCGCACGCACCGCCTGCCACGCAGACTCACGCGTAACGCCGGCAGACGAAAGAGAAGCCAGCGCGTCCCGCCCAAGCAGGCGGGGCGCGCGCCAAAGAGAATTCATCATGATCCAAAGACTGACCCGCGGTTCCGCCTTGCTTGCCGTCCTGCTCGTGCTGGCCGGCTGCGCGGTGGGCCCCACTTACGAAAAACCGTCTGCCGCCGCGCCGGCGGCATTCAAGGAAGCCGCCCTGCCCGCTTCCGAAGCCGGCACCTGGAAGCCCGCCGAGCCGTCGGAAGACGCGCTGCGCGGCGCCTGGTGGAAGGTATTCGGCGATGAAGGCCTGAACCAGCTGGAAGACGAAGCGCAACACGCCAACCAGAACCTGCAGGCCGCTGCCGCCCGCCTGGCGCAGTCGCGTGCCCTGCAGCGCGAGGCCCGCGCCGGCTTCTTCCCCTCGCTGGATGCGGCCTTCGGCCCCAACCGCCAACGCCCGTCGGCCGTCTCGCAAGGCCTGCCCGACGGCACGTCCACCAGCCCGGTGACGACGTGGCGCGCCCAAGGCGCGGTGTCGTATGAAGCGGACCTGTTCGGCCGCGTGGCATCCACCGCCGACGCCGCCACCGCCGACGCCCAGCAAAGCGAAGCGCTGTACCGTTCGGTGCTGCTGGCCTTGCAGGCCGACGTGGCCACCACGTACTTCCTGGTGCGCGAACAGGACGCCGAATCGCAGCTGTACAACCAGACGGTCAAGCTGCGCACGGACACCCTGCAACTGATCCAGCGCCGCTACGACGCCGGCGACATCAGCGAACTGGACCTGGCGCGCGCCAAGGCCGAACTTGCCTCCGCGCAATCGGAAGCACTCGGCATCGACCGCCGCCGCGCCACGACCGAACACGCGCTGGCCGTGCTGCTGGGCCGCGCCCCGTCCGACTTCACGATGCCGCCGCAGCCGATCCAGAAGGTCGCGCTGTCGATTCCCGCCGGCCTGCCGTCCACGCTGCTGGAACGCCGCCCCGACATCGCCGCCGCCGAACGCGCCATGGCCGCCGCCAACTCGCGCGTCGGCGCTGCCAAGTCCGCGTTCTTCCCGCGCCTGGACATCACCGGCGCCTTTGGTTATGAGTCGTCCGACCTGGGCAACCTCTTCCAGTGGTCCAGCCGCACGTTCCTGCTGGGCCCGCTGGTCGGCGCCGCGCTGTCCATGCCCATCTTCGACGGCGGCCGCCGCCAAGCCGGCCTGGACCGCGCCCGCGCCGTCTACGAGGAAGACGTCGCCGTCTACCGCCAAACCGTGCTGAACGCCTTCCGCGAAGTCGAAGACAACCTGGCCAATCTGCGCATCCTGGCAGACCAGACCAAGGCCCAAGACGCCGCCGTCGAAGCCTCGGCCCGCGCCGCCAAGCTGTCGCACACGCAATACCGCGAAGGCTCGATCAGCTACCTCGACGTGATCGAAGCCGACCGCAGCGTCCTGCTGCAACAACGCGTGGCCGTGCAGCTGAGCGGCGAGCAGGCAAGATCCGCCGTGGAACTGATCCGCGCCATCGGCGGCGGCTGGGAAAACCCCGTCCCGCCGGAAACGGTAGCAGCCAAGTAGGATGGGTGTAGCGCGCAATGCGCTACACCGGTGCGCGACTGCCCATCGCGCGTAACCCATCGTCGAAGTGCCGACATCGCCATGCATCGACGATGGGTTACGTGCGGCATGCATCCGTGTTCGTAGGCAGACAGGCGCGCACTCCACCCATCCTACGAACGCGCAGCGAAGTGCACCCACACGCGCAGCATCACCCGTCGACGCAAGACACCGCGTAAGCCCCCGAAGGCCGCCCGCGCGGCCGGCCGGGCGGCGGGCCCCGCAAGACCCTCCACCCCACCCCGCCGGTACCACGAACCGCAAGCACCTCGCTCTCCCCGGCAACCAGTAAATGGCAGCTGACCGAGCCCGGCGCGGCGGTGGCCTGCGGTGCGCGGGGAGTCGATGCGCCCGAGGGAATCTGAAGGCAGTTGCCGCAGGCAACAACGAAGATGACAAAGGGGAAGTCCGGAGCGAAGGCTCCGGACCGCAATCGTTGACGCGCGCACCGCAGGCCACCGCCGCGCCGGGCGCCTCAAGAACCCAAACCTACCTCCGAAGATCCAGATACCGCCGCGCCACCCGATACCCCACAAACACAAAAAACCCCCCACTATTGGCCACCAACCAGGCCCCTAACCCCCCCAGCAACGCCACGACAGGCCCCACTGCCCTAACATCCCCCTGCGTCCAGGCAATCACGCCGAGGCCGCCCACGGTCACCAACCCGATCGCCAGCCACTTCACGATCACCAGCCCCGCCGACCGTCCCGCCATCAGCATCACCACCGCGATCGACAACGCCAGCGCCGTCCCCGCGCACACCGCCACCAGCGCGAACGCCGCCCAGGCCGAGCCCACAGCGCGCAGCACCAGGCTAAGCACTTCGATGCCGACGCCCAACCCGCCCGTCATCACCAGTACCGACAACGCCAACGGCGACCACATCCCTGGCGGGATCCGTCTGGCATCCATGTCGGCCACGAACCGATGCATGGCCACGGACGCGGACGGGTCCGGGCTTCCGGCCAGCGCAGCCTCCACCCGGCGGCACTGCGCGATCAACGCATTCAGGCCCGCGCCGGAGGATGGCATCACAGCCTCGTCACGCCCGGCGCATGTTCCGCCACCGTATTGCGCAAGGCTGCCATCGCTTCCTGCACCGCCAGCGGCCTGAAGGCGTCTTCGCGCCAATACATCGCCACCGAGCCGAAACCGGACAAGCGCACCGGGATGATCCGCATCGCCCGCATCTGCGAAAACCGCAGCGCCGCGCGGTGCGAGGCCACGCCGATCATGTCGCTGTTGTTGATCAGCGTCAGGTTGATCGTCACCGAGTTCGACTCCACATGGTCCGGCGGCGGCGCCTGCCCGGCGGCCGCCAACGCGGCGTCCACCGCATTGCGGATGGGCGTGCCCTTGGGCCACAGGATCCACCGGTACGACAGCAGGTCCTGCCAGCTGGGCTGCTCGATCGAGAAGAGCGGATGGCGCGGGCGCGCCACCAGATGAATGGGTTCCAGGTAAAGCGCCTCGAAGCGGATCGCCGGGTCGTGATGCTCGGGCGCCGAGCGGCCCACCACGATGTCCAGGTCGCCTTGGGCCAGTTGCGCCAGGAGGCGGTCCGTCGTGCCCTCCACCAGCTTCACGCGCGCCTGCGGCATGCGTTCCAGCAGCTTCATCACCGCCAGCGGCACCGTATCTGACGCCGACGCGCCGGACGCGCCGATCACCACCCGGCCGCCGCCGCCTTCACGCAACGCGGCCATGTCGGCGCTGGCGCGGTCCAGCTGCGATTCCACGCGCTGGGCGTGGGCGATCAGCACGTCGCCGTGCGGGGTGGGCCGCAGGCCGCGCGCATGGCGCTCGAACAGCGGCAGGCCGATATCATCTTCCAGGTCTTTCAGCCACTTCGACAAACCCGGCTGCGTGGTGTTGAGCATCGCGGCCGAATGGCTGATGTTGCGGGTCTGCGCCAGGCTCAGCAGCATCTTCAGATTGCGCAGCCGCAGGCGGTGGGTCCAGTCCATGCGGGTCCTCGTCGAGAGGAGGTTGTCTCGTATGTATATTGTTATTCGTATGGATAATAAGATAATTTCATTATTAAACACATAGCTGCTTACGCATAATCGTCTCCATATCCGGACCAGCCGCGAACCACGCGGCGGCCACCCGTAGAAGCCGGCAACAGCCGGACATACTGGAGACAACCATGCCCGACGGCCACCCCGCCGGCGCCGATCATGCCGCCGACCGCGCCGCAGATCGCGCCGCCTATTACGCGCGCATCGCCAAAAAGCACATGGCTCCCCTGTGGGAGTCGCTGCACAACCTGGTGCCCCGCCAGCCTGCCCCGCGCTGCGTGCCCGCCCTCTGGAAATACGACGACGTGCGCGACGACGTCATGGCATCGGGATCACTGATCACGGCCGAAGAAGCCGTGCGCCGCGTCCTGATCCTGGAGAACCCCGGCCTGCCGGGACAAGCGAGCATCACCCAGAGCCTGTATGCCGGTCTGCAACTGATCCTGCCCGGCGAAATCGCGCCCAGCCACCGCCACACGCAGTCCGCGCTGCGCTTCATCGTGGAAGGACGCGGCGCCTATACGGCCGTCAACGGCGAGCGCACCACCATGCACCCCGGCGACTTCATCATCACGCCGTCCTGGACCTGGCACGACCACGGCAACGCCGAAACCACCGAGGGCGGCGAACCCGTGGTGTGGCTGGACGGCCTGGACATTCCGCTGCTGCGCTTCCTGGACGCCGGCTTTGCCGAGAACTACCCGCAGGCCACCCAGCCCGTCACGCGGCCCGAAGGCGACAGCATGGCCCGCTTCGGCCACAACATGGCGCCGGTGCGCCATCAGGCGGCGCGCGGCACGTCGCCCATCTTCAACTACCCCTACGAACGCAGCCGCGAAGCGCTGGACGCGCTGTACCGCCACGGTGAACTGGATCCCTGGGACGGCGTGAAGCTGCGCTACCTGAATCCGGCCACGGGCGGCTACCCCATGCCGACGATGGCGACTTTCATGCAGCTGCTGCCCGCCGGCTTCCAGGGCAAGACCTATCGCAGCACCGACTCCACCGTCTATAGCGTGGTGGAAGGCCGCGGCACGGCGCGCATCGGCGACCAGGAATTCCACTTCGGTCCACGCGACGTCTTCGTGGCGCCCTCCTGGCTGCCCGTGCAACTGGCCGCGCTGGAAGACGCCACGCTCTTCAGCTATTCCGACCGCCCGGTGCAGGACGCGCTGGGCCTGTGGCGCGAAGAACGCATCGCCTGAGCGCGCGGGCCCCCGCCACTTATCGCTTTCCCTTCCCTCTTTCAAGGGTGATTCATGCCTTTCGTGTTTGCTCCCGCCGCCCCCGTCGCCGTGCCCATCGCCGGCAGCCAGGACGCCTTCCCGGTTCGCCGCGTTTACTGCGTGGGCCGCAACTACGCCGCCCATGCCCGCGAAATGGGCTTCGATCCCGACCGCGAACCGCCGTTCTTCTTCTGCAAGCCCGCCGACGCCGTCGTTCCGGTGGCCGACGGCCAGACGCTGGACTTGCCCTACCCGCCCGAGACCGCCAACCTGCATTACGAGATTGAACTGGTCGCGGCCATCGGCAAGGGCGGCGCCAACATCACGGTGGATAACGCGTTGCAGCACGTCTGGGGCTACGCCGTGGGCCTGGACATGACGCGGCGCGACCTGCAGATGAAGATGCGTGAAGCCGGCCGCCCGTGGGAACTGGGCAAGGCTTTCGACCAGAGCGCGCCCATCGGGCCGCTGCACCCGGCCGCGTCGGTCGACGGCATCGGCCAGGCCGCCATCTGGCTACAGGTCAATGGCGCGGACAAGCAACGCAGCGACATCGGCAAGCTGATCTGGTCCGTCGCCGAGACCATCGCCTACCTGTCCAAGTACTTCCGCCTGGAAGCGGGCGACCTGATCTACACCGGCACGCCGGAAGGCGTGGGCCCCGTCGTGCGCGGCGACACGATGGTCGGCGGCGTCAACGGCCTGGGCACGCTCAGCGTACGCATGGTCTGACCTTCCAGGAACCCGCATGCAACTCCACAGCTTCTTCAATAGCTCTACGTCCTACCGCGTGCGCATCGCGCTGGCGCTCAAGGGCCTGCCTTACGAATACCTGCCCGTGAACCTGCGCAAGCAGGAGCAGCGCGCCGCGGAATATGTGGCCAAGAACCCGTCGGCGGGCGTGCCGCTGCTGATCGATGGCGACACGCAGTTGTCGCAATCGCTCGCCATCGTCGACTACCTGGATGCCACGCATCCCGAGCCCCGCCTGATCCCGGCCGATACGCTGGCGCGCGCCCGCGTGCTGGAACTGTCCGACGCCATTTCCTGCGACATCCATCCCGTGAACAACATGCGCATCCTGCGTTATTTGCAGGACGTGCTGGGCGCCACGGATGAGCAGAAGACCGCCTGGTACTACCACTGGATCCGCGAGGGCCTGACCGCCGTCGAGGCACTGCTGGCGCGCCACGGACACGGCGCGTACTGCTTTGGCGACGCACCCACGCTTGCCGATTGCTGCCTGGTGCCGCAAGTGGCCAACGCGCAGCGCATGGGCTGCGACCTGTCTGCCTACCCCCGCATCCTGCGGATCTTCGACCACTGCAACGCGCAGCCCGCGTTCCAGGCCGCCGCGCCCGCGCGCCAGCCCGACTACACCCAATGACGACGCCCATGCAAGAACCCGACACCCACGGCGCGCCGCTGCGCGAATACACCGATCCGGCCTATCGGCCCCTATGCGCCAACCTGGCCGACGTGCGCGCCAACATCGACCGGCTGGACGACGAGATCGTGCGCCTGATCGCCGAGCGCGCCATGTACGTCAAGGATGCGGCGCGCTTCAAGCGCGACGCCTTCCAGGTCAGCGCGCCCGCGCGCCAGGCCCAGGTGTTCGACAAGGCCCGCGCGCTGGCCGAACGCCACAACCGCGGTTTCGCCAATCTTGAGCAGGTGGTGGATGCCACCTACCGGGCGATGGTCGCCGCCTTCATCGCCAACGAGCAAACCTATTTCGCCACCATGAAAGACGCGGGAGACACGCATGAATAAGTCCCGTCCGCTGACGCTGGCCCGCCACGCCGCGGCGCGTGCCCTGATGCTGGCGCTGGCCGCCGCCGCGCCACTGGCGGCAACGCAGGCCGCCGACGTGTGGCCCACGCAACCGCTCAAGGCCATCGTGCCCTTCGGTCCCGGTTCCAGCCCCGACCAGGTCGCCCGCATCGTCGGCGAAAAGGCCGGCGCCATCCTGGGCCAGACCATCGTCATCGAAAACAAGCCCGGCGCCAGCGGCAATATCGGCACCTTCGCCATCGCCAACGCCAAGCCCGACGGCTACACCTTCGGCGTGTCCATTACCGGCCCGCTGGTGAACAACACGCTGCTGTTCGACAAGCTGCCGTACGCGCCGGCGACCGACCTGTCGCCCCTGACGCTGGCCGTGCACCAGCCCAACGTGCTGGTCGTGCCCGCCTCCGCCGGCATCGGCAACGTCAGCCAATTACTGGATGCGCTGAAGCAGAACCCGGACAAGTACAACTTCCCGTCGCCCGGCGCGGGCACGGTGTCCCACCTGGCCGTCGAACTGCTGCTGCAGCAGATCGGCGCGCGCGCCACACATGTGCCTTACCCCTCATCGCCCGCCGCCCTGACCTCGTTGCTGTCGGGCGACACGCAATTCGCGGCGCTGCCGCCCATTGCCGTCATGCCGATGGTGAAAGACGGCCGGCTGAAGGCCTTGGCAGTCACCTCGTCCAAACGCTCGGCGCTGCTGCCCGATATCCCGACCTTGGCCGAAGTAGGCGTGCCGGGCATCGAGGGATCCGCGTGGATCGGCTTCGTGGTGTCGTCCAAGGTACCGGCCGACATCCAGAAGAAGCTGTCCGACGCGCTGATCCAGGCGATCCGCGACCCCGAGGTGGCCAAGCGCCTGCAAGCGCAGTTCATGGACCCCGTCGGCAGCACGCCTGCCGAGTTCCGCGCCTACATGGATGACGAGCTCCAGCGCTGGGAACCCCTGATCAAGAAGCTGGGGATCAAAGGCCAGTGACACGCACGACAAGCAAGGAGAATCAGATGCTGATCAACGAACCCGCCCGCCAGGTCCCGCTCTACGGCGAATACGACGTCGTGGTGCTGGGCGGCGGCCCGGCCGGCGTGCTGGCCGCCACCAGCGCCGCCCGCAATGGCGCCAGCGTATTGCTGGTGGAGCGCTACGGCTTCCTGGGCGGCATGGGCACGGCGGCAGGCGTGTCGAACTTCTGCGGGCTGCACGCCAACATCCACGGCGACATCCGCCAGGTCGTGCACGGCATGACCGACGACCTGCTGGACCGCATGCGCGCCATGGACGGGCTGAATGATCCGCATCTGATCCTGGGCAAGATCCACGCCCAGGCCTACGACATCTCGGCGTTCAAGTGCGCGGCCGACGGTCTGGTGCAGGACAGCGGGGCGCAGGTGCTGTTCCATGCCTTGGCCACCGGCCTTGCACGCGCCGAGGACGGCCGCGTGGACGCCTTGTTCCTGGAGACCAAGTCGGGCCGCTGCGCCGTGCGTGCCCGCGTGTTCATCGACTGCTCGGGCGATGCCGACATCGCGCAATGGGGCGGGTTGCCGTTCGAAAAAGGCGACGAACGCGGCCACATGCTCTACCCCACCCTCATGTTCAAGGTGGGCAACGTGGACGGCGCGCGCGCACAAGAAGCCTGGAAGACCATCCCCCTCCTGATGGACCAGGCCGCGGCCAGCGGCGAATTCACATTCCCCCGCCGGGGCGCCATCGTGCGTCCGCAAAAGCACGATTACGAATGGCGCGTGAACGTCACGCAACTGGCCAACGCCGACGGCAGCGCGGCCGATGGCACCAATGCCGGGTCGCTGTCCGCCGGAGAGCTGGAAGGCCGCCGACAGATCATGCAATACCTGGGCTTCCTGCGCGCCAAGGTGCCGGGCTTCGAGAACGCGTATGTACTGGACATCGCCCCGCAACTCGGCATCCGTGAAACGCGCCGCATCGTGGGCGAAGCGGTATTGACCAAGGAACACGTGCTGGGCTGCGCCGATTTCGAAGACAGCATCGGCGTGAATGGCTGGCCCTTGGAAATGCACACGGCGGGTGACGTGCAATGGATGTGGCCACCCATTCCCGAATCGCGGGGTTACAACCAGCTGCCGTTCCGGATGATGGTCCCCAAGCGCGGCCCTGGCGTGGCCGACAACGTGCTGGTGGCCGGCCGCTGCGCCTCGATGACGCACGAGGGCCAGTCGGCCGCGCGCGTCAGCGGCAGCTGCTTCGTGATGGGCGAAGCTGCAGGCACGGCCGCGGCCATGGCGCTGCGCGCCGGCATCGCGCCTGCCGATGTGCCCGTTTCCGCCTTGCAGGCCCAGTTGAAGCGCCAAGGCGCCTTCCTTGGCGGCCAGGAATGACGGGGCGCGGACAACAATCATGAACACGTCCAAGACAAGCACTCAACCGGCCCGGTCCGTCATCGTGGTGGGCGGCGGCATCGGCGGCCTGGCCGCCGCGCTGGCGCTGACCCGCCAAGGCATCGCGGTGCAACTGCTGGAACAGGCCGCGCACATTGGCGAGATCGGCGCGGGGATCCAATTGGGCCCGAACGCCTTCGCCGCACTGGACGCCCTGGGCGTGGGCCAGACCGCGCGCACCCGCGCGGTCTTCACCGATCACATCATCATGATGGACGCGGTGGATGCCCGGGAAGTGGTGCGCATCGACACGGGCGACGCGTTCCGCGCGCGCTTCGGCGGCCCATATGCCGTGATCCATCGCGCAGACATCCACCTGTCCATCCTGGAAGCCGTGCAGCAGAACCCGCTGATCCGCTTTCGCACGTCTACCCAGATCGCCGGCATGTCGCAAGACGGCAACGGCGTCGAGGTCGTGGACACGGACGGCAACCGCTACCGGGCGGACGCCATCGTGGGCGCGGACGGCGTCAAATCGGTGATCCGTGAACGCACGATCGGCGACCCCGCACGCGTGACCGGCCACGTCGTCTACCGGGCGGTGGTCGAACGCGACAACATGCCCGAAGAACTGCGCATCAACGCACCCGTGCTGTGGGCCGGCCCGCACTGCCACCTGGTGCACTACCCCTTGCGCGGCGGCCAGCAATACAACCTGGTCGTCACGTTTCACAGCCGCGAACAAGAAGAATGGGGCGTGCGCGAAGGCAGCAAGGAAGAGGTGCTGTCGTACTTCCAGGGCATCCATCCGCGCCCGCACCAGATGCTGGACCGCCCCACGTCGTGGAAGCGCTGGGCTACCGCCGACCGCGAACCCGTCGAGCAGTGGGGCCAGGGCCGCGTGACGCTGGTGGGCGACGCCGCCCACCCCATGACGCAATACATGGCCCAGGGCGCCTGCATGGCGCTGGAAGACGCCGTGACGCTGGGCGAAGCCGTGCGCCAATGCGGCTACGACCTGGAAGCCGCCTTCCGCCTGTACGAATCGGTCCGCATCCCGCGCAGCGCGCGCGTGGTCTGGTCCACCCGGGAAATGGGCCGCCTGTATCACGCGCGGGGCGTGGAACGCACCGTGCGCAACCAACTGTGGACCGGCCGCAGCCAGTCCCAGTTCTACGACGCGTTGCAGTGGCTGTACGGTTGGAAAGTGGAGAACTGCCTCGCGGCGACATAACAAGAGCACAAGAGGAGACAACATGAAGAAGAGCCCTATCCGCGGCACCGCCGCGATCCTGCTGGCTTTGGCGGCCTCCGCGGCCGCCGCGCAGCAAAAGCCGGTGGACATCGGCTTCATCGGCACGCTTTCCACGCCCGCCGGCTACATCGGCGAGGACGAGCGCGACGCCTTCATGCTGGCCGTGAAAGAAGGCGGCGGCAAGCTGGGCGGCGTGCCCGTCAACGTGCGCGTCGAAGACGATGCGCTCAAGCCCGCCAACGCCAAGCAGATCGCCGACAAGATGGTGCAGGACGGCGTGCGGCTCTTCACGGGCATCAACTTCTCGAACGTCATGGCCGCCGTCGGCCCCACGGTGCTGAACGCCGGCGGCTTCTACGTCAGCCTGAATGCCGGCCCCTCCAATTACGCCGGCAAGGCTTGCAACCCGAATTACTTCGCCGCCGCCTTCCAGAACGACTCGTACGCCGACACGGCCGGCATCGCGGCCAACGAACTGGGCGTCAAACGCGTCGTCGTCATGGCCCCCAACTACCAAGCCGGCCGTGACGCCGTCGCCGGCTTCAAGCGCGCCTACAAGGGCGAAATCGCCGAAGAGATCTATACCAAGCTGGACCAGTCCGACTTCTCGGTGGAACTCGCCCGCATCCGCTCGCTGAACCCCGACGCCCTCTTCCAATTCCATCCCGGCGGCGCCGGCATCAACCTGACCAAGCAGTTCGCCAACTCGGGGCTGTCCGAGAAGATCCGCATGATCACGCCCATCTACTCGATGGACGACCGCATGCTGGCCGCGACCGGTACCGCAAGCAAGGGCTTCTATCTGAGCTCACTGTGGAGCGCCGACCTGGATAACGCGCAGAACAAGCACTTTGTCGAGGCCTTCACCAACGCCTACAAACGCCCGCCCACCGCCTACGCCGCCCAGGCCTACGACACCGCCAACCTGATCGCCTCGGCGCTGAAAGCCGTCAACGGCGACGTCACCGGCCGCGCCGACGACTTCCGCACCGCCCTGCGCCGCGCCGACTTCCCCACCGTGCGCGGCAAATTCAAGTTCGGCCCCAACCAGCACCCGATCCAGGACTGGTACCTGCTGCACATCGAAGCCGGCCCCGACGGCAAGCTCGTCTACAAGAACCAAAAGGTACTCGCCCGCGACCACACTGACGTGCACGCGGCGGAATGCAAGATGTAGGAAAAAGGGGCAGTAAAACCCGGCACAACAGGACCGGCGCGTAAGCGCCTAGTCCTGGCTTTCGCAAAAGCTCAGGCGGTTGCCGAACGGATCAATAACCGCCAGCACCCGCCCCCAGGGCGCCTCTTCCACGCCCGGCCGCATATAGCCGTACTGCGTCGCGGTGAGCTCCGCGTGATACGCATCCACCCCCTGCATCCGCACAAACACCGCCGACCCCGGCGTCGCATCGCCATGGTGTTCGCTCAAATGCAGGACCAAGTCGCCGCGATGCACCTGCGCATACAAGGGAAACCCGGCCTCGAAGCGATGCTCCCAGTCCCACGAGAACCCCAGATAATCCAGATAGAACTCGCGCGCCTTCTCGACCGAGAAAATGCGCAGAATGGGGATAGCGGCGGAAAATTGCATGAGAAAAGCCCGGATGAGAAGCGTGAATACCACAGCATAATCCGGCCACGCCTTCGCAAGCGACGATGGGTTACGCGCGGCAAGCACCCGCGCACAAGTGACCACCGCACGCGCTCCACCCATCCTACAAATGCACGTAGCGCGAAACGACCAACGCCCCGGCGCAAGACACCGCACGCCCCCAACTACCCAACCGACCGCCACCAACACCGCGAAGCGACCACTCCCCGACGCAAGACACCGCGTAAGCCCCACAAGGCCGCCCGCGCGGCCGGCATGGGGCGGGCCCCGCAAGACCTTCCCCCACCCAACCGCCGATGACAAGCACCATAAAAAACCACGCCTCCCCCGCTGACGGAAGATTGCAGACGACAAAGCTCGTCGCGTCGGTGGCCCGGGGTGCGAGGGGCGTCGATAAGCCCGAGGGAATCTGAAGGAGTCGCCGAAGGCGAGGACGAAGATTACAAGGGGGCAGTCCGGAGCGAAGGCTCCGGACCGCAATCGTTGACCCGAGTCACCCCGGGCCACCGACGCGACGGGCGTCTTAAAAACCCACCCCGCCGCACATCAACCAATCAACCAACCGATCAAGCGATCAAAAAAAGCACGTAGCGCGAAACGACCAACGCCCCGGCGCAAGATACGGCATCAGCCCCGACCGCCACCAACACCGCGAAGCGACCACGCTCCGACGCAAGACACCGCGTAAGCCCCACAAGGCCGCCCGCGCGGCCGGCATGGGGCGGGCCCCGCAAGACCTTCCCCCACCCAACCGCCGATGACAAGCACCATAAAAACCCAGTCCTCCCCCGCTGACGGAAGATTGCAGACGACAAAGCTCGTCGCGTCGGTGGCCCGGGGTGCGAGGGGCGTCGATAAGCCCGAGGGAATCTGAAGGAGTCGCCGAAGGCGAGGACGAAGATGACAAGGGGGCAGTCCGGAGCGAAGGCTCCGGACCGCAATCGTTGACCCGAGTCACCCCGGGCCACCGACGCGACGGGCGTCTTAAAAACCCACCCCGCCGCACATCAACCAATCAAGCAAAAATCAATTCAAACTAGCCCCAGAAATCTTAACGATCTCCTGATACTTCGCCTTCTCGCCCTTAACGAACTCAGCAAACGCCTCAGACGTCATCGGCCCCGCCTCCGACCCCATGGTCAACAGACGCTGCTTCACATCCGGCTGCTGCATCGCTTCCGAATAAGCCTTGTTCAGCTTCGCCACCACAGGCGCAGGCGTGCCACCGGTCGTGAACACCCCGAACCAAGTGCCAAGGTCAAACCCCTTGACCCCCGACTCCTCGACCGTCGGCACGTCCGCCAGCAACGACGAACGCTTCGCCGTCGTCACGGCCAAGGCCTTCACCTTGCCGTCCTTGATCAACGGCGCCGAGGCCGCCAGATTGTCGAACATGAAATCAGACTGGCCCGACAGCAGCGCCAACTGCGCCGGCGCCGCACCCTGGTAAGGAATGTGCTCGACATTGATGCCCGCGCGCGCCTTCAGCAGCTCACCCGACAAATGGCCTGCACTGCCGTTGCCGCCCGAACCATAGTTCAGCTTGCCCGGGTTCTTCTTCGCGTACTCGATCAGATCGGCCAGCGTCTTGATATTGTTCTTCTGGGCGAACTCCACGTTCATCACCAGCACGTTCGGCACCGAGGCCACGATCGTGACCGGCGCGAAATCCTTCACCGGGTCGTACGGCAGATTGGCGAACAACCAGGGGTTGATCGCATGCGTGGCCACCGCACCCATCACCAGCGTGTAGCCGTCGGCCGGCGCCTTGGCCACCAGGTCGGCGCCAATGTTGCCGCCTGCGCCCGAGCGGTTTTCCACGATCACGGCCTGGCCGAGCGAACCGCGCACTTTCTCGGCCAGCATGCGGGCCATGGTATCCAGCGGGCCGCCGGGCGGGTAAGGCACGACGAAGCGGATCGGCTTCGTCGGGAAATCAGTGGCTTGCGCCAGGGCGGGCGCGCCGAAAGGCAGGGTGGCGGCAAGCGCCACGGCGCCTTGCAGCAGTGCGCGGCGCATAGCGCGGCGGGGGGGTTTCGTCATCATGTTGTTCTCCTCACTCCGGATCGATAGCGGTCAGTAGCATACCGCAGGGAGCAGATCGACGTAACAAAGGGATACTGCCGACATTATCCCTGGGGAGTGGGTTCACGTTTGGTTTTGACAAGTGCCGTCAAGGACACGCCAAGCGCGTTCATTACCTTGCGCAAGGTGTGGTAGCTGGGATTCGCCCCCGGGGCGAGCACTCGGTAAAGATTCGTCCGCGCGAGTCCCGTTTCACGCGAGATTTCGGTAATGCCGCGCGCACGGGCCACATCGCCCAGCGCCTCAAGAAACGCATCGGGATCTTCCTCGGCCGCTGCGTCCGCAAGATAATGCGCGATCGTTTCGTCATCTTTCAGATAGTTCGCTGCGTCGAAGTCACGGTATTTCGTCATGATCGGTACTCCGTTTTATTTGCGTCCAGAGGCGTTTTGCGTGAGCGATGTCTCCAGCTTGGCTGCCTTTGTCGCCACCGCAAAGCAGTACATACACGACCCTTCCCGCTCGAGCGTAGTAAACGCGGTAGCCGGCACCGATGTCCACCCGCATTTCACTAATGCCTTCCCCCACGGGCTCAGCGTCGCCGAAATTTCCCTTTGTTGCACGGGATAAACGGCGCAGGATTTGAGCGCGCGCTCGAGCGTCTCGCAATGATTCAAGCCAACGGGAAAATTCCTCGGTTTCTCGAAATCTGAACATACCGGATTGTCGCTCAAAAGGTACATTCAGAACAACGTCCATGAAAAACACCCCAAAAGCCGGACCGAAATCCAACTTTTGGGGTGTCTGCCGAACGGGCGGGCTTCAGCCGATCAGTGCAAAATCTGGCTCAAGAAGAGCTTGGTCCGGTCGTTCTGCGGATTGTCGAAGAACTCGTCCGGGCTGTTTTGCTCGATGATTTCGCCGCGGTCCATGAAGATCACACGGTTGGCGACCTTGCGCGCGAAGCCCATTTCGTGGGTCACGCAAATCATCGTCATGCCGCTTTCCTGGGCCAGGCTGACCATCACGTCCAGCACTTCCTTGACCATTTCCGGGTCAAGCGCCGACGTGGGCTCATCAAACAGCATGATCTTGGGGTTCATGCACAGCGAACGCGCGATCGCCACGCGCTGTTGCTGGCCGCCCGACAACTGGCCGGGAAACTTCTTGGCCTGTTCCGGAATGCGCACGCGCTCCAGGTACTTCATGGCCGTCGCCTCGGCTTCCGCGCGCGGCTTCTTCAGCACCCACATGGGGCCCAGCGTCAGGTTTTCCAGCACCGTCAGATGCGGGAACAGGTTGAAGTGCTGGAACACCATGCCCACGTCCTTGCGGATCGTCTCGATGTGCTTCAGGTCATTGGTGAGCTCCGTGCCGTCCACGATGATGTGGCCTTTCTGGTGCTCTTCCAGACGGTTGATGCAGCGGATCATCGTGGACTTGCCCGACCCCGAGGGGCCGCACACCACGATGCGCTCGCCTTGCGCCACGTCCAGGTTGATGTTGCGCAACACGTGGAACTGGCCATACCACTTGTTCACGTCCTGCAAACGAATAATGGCATCGGACATGCCTGTACTCCCGTAAATATCGCTGTGCGCGCCCGCCATGCGGCGGACGCGCGGCATTGGCTAGCGTTTGTGATCAGTCGCAAGACGTTTTTCAAGCGCCTGACTGTACTTGGACATGGAAAAGCAGAACACGAAGTAGATCAGCGAGATGAAGAGATACGCCTCTACGCCGAATCCGCGCCATGCCGCGTCGGACAAGGCCGCCTTGGCCGCCAGCGTCAGGTCGAAGATGCCGATGATCACCACCAGCGACGTGTCCTTGAACAGCGCGATGAAAATGCTGACCAGCGGCGGGATCACGATCTTCAGCGCCTGCGGCAGGATGATCTTGCGCATCTGCTGCCAGTAGTTCAGGCCCAGCGAATCCGCGCCTTCGTACTGTCCCTTCGGGATGGCCTGCAAGCCGCCGCGCACCGTTTCCGCGATGTAGGCCGCGGCGAACATGATGATGGCGATCTGCGCGCGTAACAGCTTGTCGATGGAAAAGCCTTCCGGCAGGAACAAGGGCAGCATCACCGACGACATGAACAGCAGGCTGATCAACGGCACGCCGCGGATCAATTCGATGTACACGACGCACAGCGCCTTGATGGCCGGCATCTTCGAACGGCGGCCCAGGGCCAGCAGCACGCCGATGGGGAACGCGAAGGCGATGCCGAACGTGGACAGGATCAGCGTGAGCGGCAGGCCGCCCCAGCGTGCGTTTTCCACATAGGTCAGGCCGAACACGCCGCCCCACATCAGGAGCGCCACGGCGGTCAGGCCCACGGTCCAGATGACGGCCAGCTTCCAGTTCCAGAAACGGCGGATGCCGCTGCAGACGATCACCGCCACCAGGATGATGGTGGCGATCAGCGGACGCCATTGCTCATCGAACGGATAAGTGCCGAACAGGATCAGCCGGTGCTTCTCGATGATGAACGCCCAGCAGGCGCCGCCCGAAGCACGGCATTCCTGAGCGCTCGTCGCGTTGAAGTTGGCTTTGATGAATGCCCATTCCACCAGCGCCGGCACCGCCATCAACAGGAACCACGCAAGCAGTACCGTGATGAGGATGTTCAGCGGCGACGAGAACAGGCGGGATTTGAGCCACGGCCACGCGCCCACGTGTGTGCTGGGCGGCGGCAGGCCTTCGCTGGGGGTATGCGTAGTGCTGCTCATCTCAACGCTCCACCAGCGCGATGCGCTTGTTGTACCAGTTCATGAATATCGAGATCGACAGGCTGACCGTAAGGTACGCGCCCATGATGATGAGGATGCCCTCGATCGCCTGGCCCGTCTGGTTCAGCGTGGTGTTGACCACCGACACGATGTCCGGATAGCCGATGGCGACCGCCAGCGAGCTGTTCTTCGTCAGGTTCAGGTACTGGCTGGTCATCGGGGGGATGATCACGCGCAGCGCCTGCGGCAGGATCACCAGGCGCAGTACCTGCTTTCTGCGCAGGCCCAGCGAACCGGCGGCTTCCCACTGGCCGTTGTTCACGGCCTGGATACCCGACCGCACCACTTCGGCGATGAACGCCGACGTGTAGATCACCAGACCCGCGAGCAACGCGGCGAATTCCGGCGACAGCGTCAGACCGCCCGAGAAGTTGAAGCCCTTCAATTCCGGCATGTCCAGCGTCAGCGACGCGCCGCTGACCAGCCAGCCGATGAACGGCAGCCCGATCAAGAGACCGATGGCCCAGCGGCCCAGCGGGAACATGTGGCCCGTGGCCTCATGGCGCTTCTTGCCGTAATGGCCCAGGAAGATGATGGCCACGATGGCCAGTCCCAGTCCGGCCAGCATCCAGTCCAGCGAGTTGCCTTCCAGCCCGGGCACTTTCAGGCCGCGGTTGGAAATGAAGACGCCCGGCAGCGGGTTGTGCGCCTGGCGCGGACCCGGCATGTTTTCCGTGATCAGCGCGTACCAGAAGAACAGCTGCAACAGCAGCGGCACGTTGCGCATCACCTCGACATACACCGACGTGATCTTCGCCACCAGCCAGTTCTTGGACAGCCGGCCGATACCGATCAGGGTGCCGAGGATGGTTGCCAGCACGATGCCGATGACGGCGACGCGAAGGGTATTGAGCAGGCCCACCAGGATGGCGCGGCCGTAATCGTTTGCGGGGGTGTAGGCGATGGGCGTTTCGCCGATCGCGAACCCGGCTTCGCGGTTCAGAAACCCGAACCCCGTGGCGATGTTGCGCACGGACAGGTTGTGAAGCGTGTTCGAAACCAGGAACCACACGGCCCAGGCGACCGCTGCCAGCGCAAGCACCTGGTAGACCACGGAGCGCACGCCGGGGTCGTTCCAGTTCAGCCGCCGGCGGGGCGCCGAAATCGGGGCGTTTTTATTGGAAGTCGTCATGTTGAATCTACAGAAGTCGTACACCGGGTGGCAAAGCCGGCAAGGCCACGCCCCCCACTCCTGCCGCCCGCTCTATGGCGGGCTAGGCAAAACGGAGCCCGAGGCTCCGTTTTGCCAGGCAGCCGTGTGTTAGCGCACCGGCCAGCCGTACATCAAACCGCCCTGCTTGTACGACGCGTTCAGACCGCGTTCCAGCTTCATTGCGCTGTTCTTGCCCAGCGTGCTTTCGAAGCTTTCACCGTAGTTGCCCACGTTCTTGATGATGTTGTAGGCCCACTTGTCATCCACGCCCAGGTTCTTGCCCATGCCCGGGGTCACGCCCAGGATGCGCTGGATGTTCGGGTTGGGGCTCTTGGTCATTTCTTCGACGTTCGCCTTGGTGATGCCGTATTCCTCGGCTTCCAGCATGGCGTTCAGCGACCAGCGGACCACGTTGAACCACTGCTCGTCGCCCTGGCGGACCATGGGGCCCAGCGGCTCCTTGGAAAAGTCTTCCGGCAGGATGATGAACTTGTCCGGGTTCTCGAGCGTGGTGCGCGTGGAAGCCAGCTGCGACTTGTCGGTCGTGAAGGCGTCGCAGCGGCCGGCCGAGAAGGCGCGGATGATTTCGTCGTACTTGTCGATCACGACAGGCTTGAATTCGATCTTCTGACCACGGAACCAGTCAGCCAGGTTCAGTTCGGTGGTGGTGCCCGGCTGCACGCAGATGGTGGCGCCGTTCAGTTCCTTGGCGCTCTTGACGTTCAGGTCCTTGGAGACCATGACGCCTTGCGAGTCGTAGTAGTTCACGCCCACGCCGATCAGGCCCAGCGTCGTGTCACGCGTCAGCGTCACGGTGGTGTTGCGGGTCAGCACGTCGACTTCGCCGGACTGCAGCGCGGTGAAGCGTTGCTGTGTGTTCAGCGGGGTGAACTTGACCTTGGTGGCGTCGCCGAACATCGTGGAGGCGATGGCGCGGCACAGGTCCACGTCGATGCCCTTGTACTCACCCTTGCTGTCGGCGATGGAGAAACCCGGAATGCCCGTCGACACGCCGCATTGGACAAACCCTTTCTTTTTGACATTATCGAAGGTCGCGCCCGCATTGGCGGCCGCGGATGCAGCAAACAGTGCCGCGCCAATAGCAGCGAGTTTCAGTACTTTCATCGTGATCTCCGTGTGGGATAAATCGAGCCGTACGCGGGCCGGGTTGGGCCGACGCATGGGGCGGATGGTAGCGTCCGCGCAGCAGGCGGCGCATCCGGGAATTCCCTTGAAATATAGGGACACTGGCGAAATCAAACGTTGTTTTCGTACGAAAACGGGGACGTGTTTTAGCGCGGCGGATTTGTCCCAAGACGCATTCATTTCGTTCTGGCGAAAACGTGTCCGACTGGTCACATGGATACGCTTTTTCACAGCCTGCCCACCAAGAGGCTTAGGCCACCTTACTGTCCCCGAGTTACTATTGCGGCTTCATCTGACAGCCGCCATGATCGAATTCCAACACGTATTCAAATCATATGGTCGCGGCCGCAATATTCTGGCCGACATCAACTTCCGCGTCAGCGCGGGAGAATTCGTTTTCGTATCGGGGCCGTCCGGCGCCGGTAAGTCCACGCTGCTCAAGCTGATCGGCGGGCTGGAGCCCGCCAGCCGCGGATCCATCCAGGTCAACGGCCAGCGGCTGGACAAGCTGCCCGCGCGCGCCCGGCCGTATCTGCGCCGCGCCGTGGGCGTCATCCTGCAAGACACCCACCTGTTGTTCGATCGAAGCGCGTTCGAAAACGTGATGCTGCCGCTGGCCGTCCAGGGGCAGCCCTGGGATTCGGCCGCCGCGCGCGCCCGCGCCGCGCTCGACAAGGTAGGCCTGTCCGGCAAGGAAGACCTGAACCCCATCGAACTGTCTGGCGGCGAACAGCAACGCCTGGCGATCGCGCGGGCCATCGTGAACCGGCCGGCCATCCTGATCGCGGACGAACCCACCGCCAACCTTGACCACGACAACGCGCAACGCATCATGAACGTGTTCCGCGACTTCAACCGCGTCGGCGTGACGACGCTGATCGCCTCGCACGACCAGGACCTCATGGCGCGCTACGCCACACGCACCTTGCGCATCGACCCGGGCAAGTTCGCCGATTCCGCTGGCACCGCGCCTCCGCCCGAGGCCGGGCAGGGCCAGGCCGCCCCGACCCGCACGGGCGGCGGCCGCGCCGAGCCCGGCTTTGGCCATCCGGGAGAGTCCGCATGAACGCCTGGTTGCGGCAACACCGCTACGCGCTGATGGTCACCCTGCGCCGCCTGGCCAAGCAGCCGTTCTCATCTCTGGCCAACCTGCTGGTCATGGCGCTGGCGCTGGCCCTGCCCTTGCTGGGCAGCGCCATCCTGGTGTCGGTCCAGCCCGTGGCGCGCGAGATGTCCGTGACGCCCGAAGTCACCGTGTTCATGCGCGTGGATGCCCCGGCCGGCGCCGCCGCCGACGTGGCCAAGCGCATCAAGGACGAGTATTCGCAAGACGTGCGCGCCGCGCGTGTCGTGGGGCGCGACGCCGCGCTGGCCGACCTGCGCGCCAACCCCGCCTGGCAGCAGGCGCTGGCCGTGCTGCCGGGCAATCCCCTGCCGGACGCCGTGGTCGTGACGCTGGCCGATGGCGACAATCTGGCCGGGCGCGCGGACAAGCTCGCGGGCGCCTGGAAGCAATGGAACCACGTGGACCTGGTGCAGCTCGATAGCGCCTGGGTGCAGCGGTTGGAAGCCATCTTGCGGTTTGCCCGAATCGGCCTGGGATTCCTGGCCGCCTGCGTGGCGGTCGTGGTGCTGGCCACCGTGTTCAACACGGTACGCATGCAGGCGCTCTCCCAGCGCGAGGAAATCGGCGTGGCCCGCCTGGTCGGCGCCACCGAATCGTTCGTGCGCCGGCCGTTCCTGTATCTGGGCGCGCTGTCGGGCGCCGTGGCCTCGCTGCTGGCCATCGGGGTTGCGGCCATCGCGCTGTCGCCGCTGAACGACGCCCTGCTGGGGCTGGCCCGCAGCTACGGCGCCGAATTTGCCCTTCACCTGCCCGGTACCTCGGTGCTGATCACCGCCGTGGTGGCCTCGGCCGCCCTGGGCGCGCTGTCGGCCCGCTGGTCGGTCACGCGCAGTACGCGCTTCTGACGCTGCCGCGTTGCGGCCCGGTTCCCGATGGCCCGCGCCTTGGGAACCGGCGCAGGCCGCCGCCACTGAAAACCCCGCCTAAAGCCACGTATGAAGCCCGATCCTCCCCGTGATCCGGGGAAAGGCGTGCTATCCGCCCGGGTACGATGATTGCAAGCCGTCCGGGTGAACGGCCGCAGGCGCCTGCGGGTGCCTGGCCTACAGGCTGTCCACCCTGCAAAAAAGGAAACCGCGAGAAAGAGCGTTAAAAATCAGGGACGTATCGCACCGTCGCCGTTACAAGCATTTCCCGCGTTGTAAGCTGGGATATGCAAGAATAAAGCGACATTTTTTTACACTTTTTGAAACATTCCTTGTTTTACCGAGCGCCGTCCTTCGTGTCCCAATCGCTGTTCTTGCCCCTTAAGTCCCATGGTCGCCCGTCTTGAAGCCCGTGCAACGCGCCACTATTTCGATAGCGCGTTCCAGTGTCAGGCGGTGAAAGTACTCCCCAACGAGTACTACGTCACCGACGAAGACCTGATGATCTCGACCGTACTCGGGTCGTGTGTCGCCGCCTGCATCCACGATCCGGTCACCGGCGTGGGCGGCATGAACCATTTCATGTTGCCGGAAGGCGACATGCAGTCGCCTGCCTCGGCAACGATGCGCTATGGCGCCTTCGCGATGGAAGTGCTGATCAACGAACTGCTGAAGGCGGGCGCCGTGCGCGACCGCCTGGAAGCCAAGGTGTTCGGCGGCGGCGCGGTGCTGAGCGCCATGCAGCAGATGAACATCGGCGAACGCAACGGCGAATTCGTCCTGAACTACCTGAAGACCGAAGGCATTCCGGTCAAGGCGCAGGACCTGGGCGACGTGCACGCCCGCCGCATCAACTACTTCCCGCGCGACGGCCGGGTGATGGTGCGCAAGATGGCCCCGCACCATCAACGCGCCGAAGAGATCATCGCCAAGCGCGAGCAGGCGGCCGCCCAGAGCGTGCAGGCCAAGACGCAAAGCCCGCCGCGCGTCGAGCGCTTCACCCGGCCCGGGGTGGAACGTTTCGACAAGCCCGCGCGCCCTGGCGTAGAGCGCTTCGACCGCCCGGCCCGCCCTGGCGTCGAACGCTTCGACACCGCGCTGAGCCGGCTGCGCAAATCGGAAACCACCGACACCTGAGGCGCGCGCCGCCTTAGAACCCGAAGCTTGCGCGGTACTGGCTGGGCGACACGCCCAGCCGCCGCGTGAACACTTCGCGCAGATGGCGCGCGTCGCGAAAGCCGCATTCGTAGGCCACGGTCTTCAGCGGCCGCGCCTCGCGCTCCAGGCGCGCCCGCGCCGCATCCACCCGCACGCGCTCGACGAACTCGGCCGGCGTCACCCCCGCATCGCGCAGGAAGACCCGCGAGAAGTTGCGGCGGCTCATGTTGGCCACGGCCGCCAACGCATCCAGCCCAAGGTCCGCGTCCAGGTGGCCCAGCACGTGCTGCTGCACCTGCGCCACGGCCGACGTCTCTTCCACGAACGGCGTCAGGAACGGGCTGAACTGCGATTGCCCGCCCGCGCGCTGCGTGAACACCACCAGCCGCTTGGCCACATTCAGGGCGACATCCTGCCCGACGTCCTGCGCCAGCAGATACAGCGCCAGGTCGATGCCCGCCGTCACGCCCGCCGACGTATGCAGGCGCCCGTCCTGCACGTATAGCCGGTCCGCCTCGACCCGCAGCGCGGGGTAGCGCGCCGCCAGCGCCGGCGCATCGTTCCAATGCGTGGTGACGGTGGCGTCCTGCAGCAGGCCGGCGCGCGCCAACAGGAAGGTGCCGTTGCAGATGGAGCCATAGCGCGGCGCGCGCAGGCACATCGCGCGCAGCCAGGCCAGGGCATCATCGGGTTCGCGCTGCCCGGGCAAGGCCGGCCCGCCCGCCACCAACAGCAGGTCTGGGGGATCGGCCACGTCCGCGTAGTGGCGCTGCGGCAGCAGCGCCATGCCGTTGGAACAGGGCACCGTGCCGCGCGTCAGGCCGATCAGTTCCAGCTGGTAATGCTGGGCGGGCAACAGGAAGCGGTTGGCTTCGGCGAACACGTCCAGCGGTCCGCTGACATCCAGCGACTGCACGCCGGGAAAGACGACGATAGCGACGGTTTTCATGGGAAATCGTTAGCAGGCGGAACGGCGGTGGACGCACAAAACACTACCTTAGCCGACCGCCACGGCCGCGGCATGGCCCCGCGCACCAGCCTGGCCCGAAAACGCGGCATCGCGGCCGGAAACCACCCCTGCGTGCCCGGTTGGCCGCCCGCCGCACCACGCTGGCGCGATTCCGTCCACGCCGGCCCCGCCCCATCGCCCGCCGGGCCGGCAAGATTGCCCTGTCCGGCCCGGCATGCCGCCGCGCCCATCACCCCCAAAGGATCCCGCCATGACGATGCCCCCGTCTCTAGCCAGCGAACGCGTCGGCCCCGCCTTTTCCGTGGACGGCATGCTGGCCGCCCGCAACAAGACCCGCCAGGCCATCGCCGATGTCGCGGCGCGCATCCGGCCCGGCATGGTCGAAGAAGACGCCGTGCAACTGGCCCGGCAAACGCTGATCGACGCCGGCATGGCGCTCAGTTGGCACCCGACGCGCGTGCGCTTCGGCGCCAACACCATGAAGGCCATGCGCCAGGCTTCCGAACCCGGCGTGGTGCTGGGCGAGCACGACATCTTCTTCCTGGACATCGCGCCACGCCTGGACGCCTGGGAAGGCGACGGCGGCAAGTCGTTCACCGTGGGCGGCAATGCCGACCAGGCGCGCTGCGCCCGCGACGCCGAAGCCCTGTTCCACGACGTGCGCGGCGTGTGGCGCCGCGACGGGCTGACCGGGCAGGAGCTCTACGCCTACGCCGACCGCCAGGCGCGCGCGCTGGGATGGGAGCTGAACTTCGACCTGCCGGGCCACCGCGTGTCCGATTTCCCGCACGCCGCGATCCACACCGGTTCGCTGGCAGACCTGGCCACCTCGCCGTCGGAGATGCGCTGGATCCTGGAGATCCACTTGCGCGATCCGGCCGGTCGCTTCGGCGCGTTCTTCGAAGACATGTTGCTGGGCGACGAGCACTACGCGTAGCGCGCAGGCCGCGCCTACAATCGGCGCATGTCCACCGTCCGTCTCTTCTTCGCCCTGTGGCCGTCGCCCCCGCTTGCCGCGTCGCTGGCCGGCTGGGCGGAACAGGCCCGCCTGGCCTGCGGCGGCCGCGTCATGCGCACCGAGACGCTGCATCTGACCCTGGCCTTCCTGGGGCCGGTGGAGGCGCAGCTGGCAGACACGCTGGCCTGCGCCACGCCCGACCACCGGCTGGCCCCGGGCGAGGTGGCGCTGGACCACTACGGCGTGTTCAACCGCCAACGCATCCTGTGGGCCGGCCCGCGCGATACGCCCGCCGGCTTGCAGGCCGCGCATGACGGGCTGTGGCAATGGCTGGCCGGATTCGGCCTGGCGGCCCCGCCCCAGCCCTTCCGCCCGCACGTGACCTTGCTGCGCAACATCGAACGCGGCCAGCCCCCTGACGCGACGCCGGCGCCGCTGTCCTGGCGCTATGACCGCATGGTGCTGGTGGCCTCGGAATCCCTGTCGGGCGGCAGCCGCTACCGCGTCATCGCGCAGTCGCGCCCCGGTGGCGAGTAGCCCGGCTCTGGCACAATCAGGCGGTTGCAACGACCTGGGATCACCATGATCATCCTGCTGGACCAAGACGGCGTGCTGGCGGATTTCGAACACGCGTTCATCGACGCCTGGCGCGCCCGCCACCCGGACATCGCCCCCGTCGCGTTCGAAGACCGGAAATCCTTCTACATCCGTGAGGACTACGCCCCGGAACTGCGCGGCATGGCCGAGGCCATCTACACCGCCCCGGGGTTCATCCGCAACCTGCCGCCCGTGCCCGGCGCGCTGGATGCCGTGCGCGAACTGCTCGCGCTGGGCATGGACGTGCGGATCTGCACGTCGCCGCTGTCGCAGTTCGAAAACTGCGTGGCTGAAAAGTACCTGTGGGTGGAAAAGCACCTGGGGCGCGAGGCCACCAACCGGCTGATCCTGACGAAGGACAAGACGCTGGTGCAGGGCCATTTGCTGATCGACGACAAGCCCTTGATCGAAGGCGCAGTCAAGCCGCGCTGGAAACACATTCTGTTCGACGCCCCCTACAACCGGCAGGTCACCGATCGCGCCCGCATCACCTGGGCGAACTGGCGCAACGTGCTGGCGGGCGAGCTCTATACGGCAGACGAATGAGTCCGCGCGGGTCCTGTTCAGCGGTCATGATTTAGGGCTATTCTGTGTTGGCTGTACCCCCACCCCGGAGGAGCCCGCACCATGAATCTGCACCGCCTGCTCAAGCAGCGAGAAGCCGACCACAAGCCTTTGCGAGTTGCATTGCTGGGCGCCGGAAAGTTCGGCGCAATGTTCATGAGCCAGGCGCCCCGCACTCCCGGGATGCGGCTGGTCGCGGTGGCCGATCTGGCGCCCGCCCGCGCCCGCGCCGCGCTGACCCGCGTGGGCTGGCCCGCCAGCGCACTGAACGCCGCCAGCACCAATGACGCGTTAAAGAACGGCAAGGTCTTTTTCAGCGACGACCCCTACGCCATCATCGCCAGCCCCGACGTCGACATCGTCATCGATGCCACCGGCCAGGCCGCAGCCGGCATCGGCCACGTGCTGGCCTGCTGCGAACACGGCAAAGACATCATCATGGTCAACGTCGAAGCCGACGCGTTGGCCGGCCCGTTGCTAGCGCGCCGCGCGCGCGAGGCGGGCATCGTGTATTCGCTGGCCTACGGCGACCAGCCGGCCCTGATCTGCGAAATGGTGGACTGGGCGCGCGCCGCCGGCTTTGAGGTGATGGCGGCGGGCAAAGGCACCAAGTACCTGCCGGAATTCCATACGTCCACGCCGGATACCGTCTGGCCCTACTACGGCTTCACCGCCGAAATGGTGGCCGCGGGCGACTTCAACGCGCAGATGTTCAACAGCTTCCTGGACGGCACCAAGAGCGCCATCGAAATGGCGGCGGTGTCCAACGCCACGGGCCTGCTGCCGTCGCCCTCGGGCCTGCATTTCCCGCCTTGCGGCGTGGACGATCTGGCCCGCGTGCTGCGCCCGCGCGAAGACGGCGGCATTCTGCACCATCGCGGGCAGGTGGAAGTGATCTCGTCGCTGGAACGCGACGGCCGGCCGGTGTTTCGCGACTTGCGCTGGGGCGTCTACGTGACCTTGGCCGCCGACAGCGATTACGTGCGGCGCTGCTTCCAGGAATACGGGCTGGTCACCGATCCCAGCGGCAACTTCACCGCCATGTACAAGCCCTATCACCTGATCGGGCTGGAGCTGGGCATCAGCGTGGCCAGCGTCGGACTGCGGCGCGAGCCCACGGGCGCGCCCGCCGGCTGGCACGGCGACGTGGTGGCCACCGCCAAGCGCGACCTGCAAGCCGGCCAGTTGCTGGACGGCGAAGGCGGCTATACGGTGTACGGCCGGCTGATGCCCGCGCCGGACTCGGTGGAAGAAGGCTATCTGCCGCTGGGCCTGTCGCACCAGGTCAAGCTGAAGAACCCGGTGCGCCAGTCGCAGGCGATACGCTGGCGCGACGTGGAGTACGACGACCGCTCCACCGCCGTGCAGTTCCGCCGCGAAATGGAACAGACCTTCGCCTGAGCCCACGCGGACGCACCGCCGCCGGCTAGACCGGCGCGGGGCGTTCAGCCTGGAAGAGGCGCAGCCGGTCTGCGGCGTTGCGCAGATGCTGTTCGGCGGCTTGGCCGGCAGCGTCCGGATCCGCCCCTTCGATTGCCGCGAAAATGGCCTGGTGCTCGCTTTGCACGGCGGCCATGCGTTCGGCGTACCTGCGCGCCGTGTTGTTGCGCGCACTGCGGATCACGCGGCGCACGTTGGCTTCCAGGTAGTCGTTCAACGCGACCAGATGCGGGTTGTGCGTGGCCTGCACGATGGCCTGATGGAACTGGTAGTCCTCTTCGTCGCCCAGCTTGTCGTTGATCAGCGCGTATTCCATGCCCACCAGCGCCTGGCGGATCTTCTTCAGGTCTTGCTCGGTGCGACGCTGCGCCGCGTAGCGCGCTGCGGTGACTTCGATGGACAGCATCAGTTCCAGGATGTGTTCCAGGTCCTGGCTGTCGCCCGGCGTGGGCGCGGCAATGCGAAACGCGTTGCGCTGGAAGTTCGGATCGACGAACACGCCGCTGCCTTGCTGCGACGTGATCAGCCCTTCCGACTTCAAGCGGGCCAGCGCTTCGCGCACGACCGCGCGGCTGACGGAATAGGTTTCGGTCAGCTGTTTTTCGGTCGGCAGGCGATCGCCGGGGGCAAGCACGCCCTGGCGTATCTGCTCGGCCAGCGCGTCGCCCAAGGCCGCGGAAAGCGAACTCTTGGGCGCAGCGCGCGGCGGGTCCTGTTCTTGGGTAGGCTGCATGGAAAATCGTTGGATCGTGATGGCGGCGTCCTGAACTTTAAGCGATATAGATGCCGCCGTTGACCTGCATGACTTCGCCGGTCACGAAGCCCGCCAGCGGCGAACACAGGAACGCGATCGATCCGGCGATTTCCTCGGCCGTGCCGAAGCGGCGCAACGGCGTGCTTTCCAGCAACTGCGCGCCCTTCTGGCCGATCAGGTCATGCGTCATGGACGTGGCGATGATGCCGGGTGCCACTGCATTCACGCGGATCTGCGGCGCCAGTTCCAGCGCCAGGCTGCGCGTGAAGCTCTGCACGGCGCCCTTGGACGCCGAATAGGCGGCGTGGGCGTAGCTGCCGCGCTGGGCGGCCAAGGACGTCAGCAGCACAATCGACCCGTTGTGGCGCAGGTGGCGCTGGGCCGCGCGGCACACGTAGAACGTGCCGTCCAGGTTCACGCGCATCAGCGTGCGCCAAGCCTCGTCGCTGGTGTCTTTCACCAGTTGTTCCGGGTAGATGCCGGCGCAGTGAATCAGATGATCCAGCCCGCCGAAATGCTTGGCCGCCGACTCGAACACGCGTTCGCAGTCGTGCGACACGGACACATCCAGCGCGTGGGTGTAGACCCGCTGGCCGCTGGGATCCAGCTCGGCCGCGATCGCCTCCAGGCGCGCGTTGTCGATGTCGGTCAGCACCAGCCGGGCGCCGTGGGCGGCCATCAGCCGCGCGGTCGCCAGACCAATGCCATTGCCTGCGCCGGTGATGACGGCCACCTGTCCTTCGAACGAAATCATCCTGTCTCCAAAGCTCTCTATGGGCGGGCCCGCGGCCTTTCAAGCGCCAGCGGCTTCTTGGATTGAACTCCTGAATCCGCTGCTTGACACGAGAAAAACGCATGCCCTATGATTTATCGGACAACTTAATAAAGTTGCCTGACAACTTATTCCGAAAGCGTAAATCAAGTCGCGCTTTCAGGCAAGAAGGGTCAGAAAAACACGGCCGCAGGCCGCATGACAGGCAGGGGACAACCAGGTGGAAATCACCGGCAGCACTACCGTATTCGCGATCGCGGCGGACCCGATCACGCACGTCAAGACGCCCCAGCGGCTCAATGCCCTGCTGCGCGAACGCGCGGTCGACGCCGTCATGGTGCCCTTCCACGTGTCCGCCGACGCGCTGCCGGGCCTGTTCACCGGCCTGCGCGGCCTGGCCAACCTGGGCGGCATCGTGGTCACGGTGCCCCACAAGGAACATGCCGCCACCCTGTGCGACGCCCTGACCCCGGCAGCCCAGCTGATCGGCGCGGTCAATGCCGTGCGCCTGCAAGACGGCGTGCTGACCGGCGGCAACTTCGACGGCCTGGGCTTTGTGGCCGGTTTGCGCAGCCAGGGGCATGACCCCGCCGGCCGCCACGTCTACCTGGCCGGTCTGGGCGGCGCCGGCAAGGCCATCGCCTGTGCCCTGGCCGACGCCGGCCCCGCCAGCCTGCGCCTGTACAACCGGTCCGCCGACAAGGCGCGCGCCTTCGCCGCCCATCTGGCCGGTCAACACCCCGACCTGGACATCCGCGTGGCGGATTCCGCGCCCGAACCCTGCGACATCGCCATCAACGCGACCTCGCTGGGCCTGCAAGACACCGATCCCCTGCCCTTCCCCCTGGACGCCCTGGCCCCCGGCACCGTCGTGGCCGACGCCGTGATGAGCCGCGTCGACACCCCCTTGCTGCGTGCCGCCGCCGCGCAAGGCTGCCGCACCCATCCGGGTCTGTACATGCTGGAAGGACAACTCACCGAAATTGCCCGCTTTCTGGGCGTAGAAGAGCCGCAACAAAGCGCGCTTGCTTGATTCACGGACTCACCACTCCCGTCCCACGGAGGAGACACGCATGAAATTGGCTTTCACCACCGGCCTGCTGTGCCTGGCCGGCATTGCCGCATCGGCGCACGCCGCACCCGTCAAGATCGGTCTGATCGAAACGCTGTCGGGCCCGCAGGCCTCGACCGGCCTGATGTTCCGCGCTGCGGTCAAGTACGAACTGGACCGCATCAACGCCGCCGGCGGCTGGAACGGCCAGCCGCTGGAACTGGTCGAATTCGACAACCAGGGCGGCCCCGTGGGCGCGTCCGACCGCTTCCGCGCCGCCGCTGCCGAAGGCGTGCAGGTCCTGGTGCAGGGCTCGTCGTCCGCGATCTCGGGCCAGCTGACCGAAGACGTGCGCAAGCACAACCTGCGCAACCCGGGCAAGGAAGTCGTCTTCCTGAACGTGGGCGGCGAGGCGCTGGAACTGACGGGCCAGAAGTGCCACTTCTACCACTTCCGCTTCACCACCAACGCCGACCTGCGCGTGAAGTCGCTGGCCTCGGTGATGTCGGCCGACGGCACGCTGGGCAAACGCGTGTACGCCATCAACCAGAACTATTCCTGGGGCCAGGACATGGAAGGCGCCACCGAGCGCTTCGCCAAGCAGTACGGCTATGAAGTGGTAGGCAAGACGCTGCATGAAGTCAACAAGATCCAGGACTTCGCGCCCTACGTCGCGCGCATCCGCTCGGCCACGCCCGACACCGTCATCACGGGCAACTGGTCCAACGACCTGCTGTTGCTGATGAAGGCCACGCAGGCTGCCGGCCTGAAGGTGCGCTTTGCCACCGTGTTCCTGGACCAGGTGGGCAACCTGGCCAACGCGGGCGAAGTCGCGCTGGGCCACTACATCGCGCACCCGTACAACATCGAAGCCGCGGGCGACGAAGGCGCCAAGTTCGCCGAAGACTACAAGGCCAAGACTGGCCATTACCCCAGCTATACGGAACCGCAAACCGTCATCGGCGTGCGCTTCCTGGGCGAAGCGTTGAAGCAGGTGCCGCCGCAGGACGGCAAGCTGTCCGTGCCGGCGCTGGCGAAGGCGTTGGAAAAGGTCACCTACACCTCGTCGCTGGGCACCTATACGATGCGTGCGGAAGACCACCAGGTGCAACTGCCGATGGTCGTGTCCAAGGTGAGCAAGAGCGCCAAGTACAAGGCCGACGGCACCGACATGGGCTTCGAGCCGGTGAAGGTGCTGGCAGCGGCGGACGTGTCGGCGCCGGTGCAGGCAACGTGCAAGATGCAACGGCCGGACTGATCTGATGGGTTGCGCGCGCTGGACGGCAGCGCGCGCGGCGTGATTGTCGCGCGCTCCACCCATCCTACGGATGCGTACCCCGCTACGTAGGATGGGTGGAGCGCGGCAGGTCCCCAAAAGCGAACGCCAGCATCGAACGCGCGCAACCCATCATCGCCACCGCAAAAAACAAGCGCACTCCCGGCGCGGGCCGGAAAAACAACGTGCGCAATCGCTCGCAGGACGCCTCGCGTCTTAGCGCAAGAATTATGGAGCGGACATGGAATTCTTTACCGTCTCGCTGTTGAACGGCGTGATTTACGGCCTGCTGCTATTCATGGTGTCGGCAGGCCTGACTTTGATTTTCGGAATGATGGGCGTGCTGAACTTCGCGCACGCCTCGTTCTACATGATCGGCGCGTATGCCGCCTACACACTGACGCCGGTCACGGGGTTCTGGACGGCGCTGGTGCTGGCCACGATCATCGCGGGCGTGCTGGGCATGGGCGTCGAACGCTTCTTCCTGCGCCGCGTTCACAAGTTCGGCCACGCGCAGGAACTGCTGGTGACGTTCGGCCTGGCGTTCATCGTGGCCGAGCTGATCAAGCTGTTCTACGGCGACTTCCCCGTGGACTACCGCGTGCCGCAGTTCCTGAACTTTGCGGCCTTCCGCGTGTTCGACGCGGACTACCCCTTCTACCGCCTGTTGATGGGCGGCGTGTCGCTGGCGATGTTCGCCGTGATTTACCTGTTGCTGTCGCGCACTCGTGTGGGCATCGTGGTGCGTTCGGCCATCTACCGTCCACGCATGGCCGAAGCGCTGGGCCACAACGTGCCGCTCGTCTTCATGAGCGTGTTCGGCGTGGGCGCGGCGATGGCCGGCCTGGCGGGCGCCGTGGCAGGCGCCTTCTACACCACCAATCCCAACATGGCGCTGGAACTGGGCGTGCTGGTGTTCGTGGTGGTGGTCGTGGGCGGCCTGGGTTCGCTTGAAGGCGCGATGATCGCGTCGCTGCTGATCGGCCTGATCAGCTCGTTTTCGGTGGGCATCGACGCCAGCCTGGCTTCCTTGTTCGGCCTGTTCGGCGCGGGCGAGTGGGCCGAAAGCGTGGGCGGCCTGATGACCGTGAAGATATCCAGCCTGGCGGCCACCTTGCCCTTCCTGCTGATGCTGGTCGTGCTGCTGGTCAAGCCGTCCGGCCTGAAAGGAGAACAGGCATGAGCCAAACCCGTAACGTCTCGGGCGCCCTGCTGTTGATCGTCTGCGTGGGCGTGCTGTGCGCGCTGCCCTGGCTGCTGCCCCCGGGCCAGCTTGTGGCCGCCGTGCAGATGCTGATCGCCGCGCTCTTCGCTTGCGCCTTCAACCTGCTGGCGGGCCAGGGCGGCATGCTGTCCTTCGGCCATGCCGCGTACTTCGGCGTCGGCACGTTCGCCACCATCCACGCCATGAATGCGCTGGGCGGCGCGGGCCTCTTGCCCACGCCCCTGATGCCGCTGGCGGGCGGCGTGGCCGGCCTGCTGTTCGGTCTCGTCGCTGGCTGGTTCGCCACCATGCGTTCCGGCGTGTACTTTTCGATGATCACGCTGGCCTTGGCTGAATTGCTGCACGCGCTGGCGCCGCACCTGAAAGGCGTGTTCGGCGGCGAGGCCGGCGTGTCGGCCATGCGCATGCCGGCCTGGGGCTTCACCTTCGGTTCCGACATCGAGGTGTACTTCCTGGTGCTGGCCTGGGTGCTGATTTCGCTGGCGGCCTTGTACGGCCTGACCCGCACGCCGCTAGGCCGGCTGACGCTGGGCCTGCGTGAAAACGCCAATCGGTTGCGCTACCTGGGCTACCGCCCGCATGCGTTGAAGACGATGGTGTTTGCGCTGTCGGCCATGTTCGCCGGCATCGCGGGCGGCCTGCAGGCCTTGAACATCGAAGCCGGCAACTACGTGCTGTTCGAGGTCAAGCTGTCCACCGACGCGGTGCTGTTCGCCTACATCGGCGGCGTCAACGCCTTCCTGGGCCCCGTGCTGGGCGCCTCCATCCTGACCTTCCTGTCGCAGACGCTGGCCGACATCACGCGGTCGTGGCTGTTGTACCAGGGTGTCCTGTTCGTACTGGTCATGCTGTTCGTGCCGGACGGCCTGGTGGGCCTGGTGCAGCGCGCGGCCAAGTCGCTGCGCGAGCGCGGGTTGGCCAACTGGCTGCCGCGCGCCGCGTTGTCGGTGGCCGCCGGCCTGCTCCTGACCGCCGCCACCGTGTTCTCGGTCGAGATGCTGCAACGCATGTTCGCCCGCGATTACCGCGCACTGCTGGCGATGAACCCGGAGGCCGGCTGGCCCGCCATTGCCCTTTTCGGCCAGGAATGGGCGCCGCTGGCGCTGTCCACCTGGCTGATCCCGCTGGCGCTATTTGCCGTGGGCCTGGCAGCCTGCCGCTGGGCGCTGGCCCTGTGGCGCGACGACGGCGACGCCGCCCCTGTGCTGGAGCCCGCAAAATGACCCACGACATCCTGACCCTGACTGACGTGCGCAAGTCCTTTGGCGAAGCGCAGATCATCCGCGGCGTGAACCTGGCGATCGAAGCCGGGGAACGGCACGCGGTCATCGGCCCCAACGGCGCCGGCAAGTCCACCTTGTTCCACCTGATGTCGGGCTCGTTCGCGCCGACCTCGGGCGACATCAGCCTGCGTTCGCGTTCCATTGGCGGCCTGGCGCCTGAAGCTATCAACCGGCTGGGGCTGGCGCGCTCGTTCCAGATCACGAACGTATTCCCACGCCTGTCGGTTCGCGAAAACCTGCGCCTGGCCGTGCTGCGTATGCACGGGCTGGTCTACAACTTCTGGCGCCCCATCGCGCGCAACCGCGCCGTCAATGAAGACGTGGACCGCCTGCTGGAGAAAGTGCGCCTGACCGCCAAGCAGGACACGGGCGCGGGCGATTTGAACTACTCCGAGCAGCGCTCGCTGGAAATCGGCATGACGCTTGCCTCGCGCCCCAAGGTCATCCTGCTGGACGAGCCGATGGCCGGCATGTCGCAGCACGAAGTCGACTACACGGTCGAACTCATCAAGGAAGTAACGCGCGATTGCACCCTGCTGATCGTCGAACACGACATGCAGGTGGTGTTCTCGCTGGCCGACCGCATCAGCGTGCTGGTGTACGGCGAAATCCTGGCCACGGGCACGCCCGCGGACATCCGCGGCGATGCCCGCGTGCGCGAAGCCTACCTGGGAGAGGAAACGGTATGAACATGGCATCAAACCCGCAATCCCCCTTGCTCAGCCTGCAAGGCGTGCACGCGCACTACGGCAAGAGCCACATCCTGCACGGCATCGACCTGTCCATCGGGCGCGGCGAAGTCGTGAGCCTCTTGGGCCGCAACGGCGCAGGCCGCTCCACCACCATGAAAAGCATCATGGGCCTGGTGGACGTGACCGGCGGGCGCATCGCCATCGAAGGGCGCGACATCACCAACAAGCGCCCCTTCGAGATCGCGCGCGCCGGCCTGGGCTTCGTGCCCGAAGAACGCGAGGTCTTCGCCAACCTGACCGTGGACGAGAACCTGCGCATGGGCGAACAGCCCAAGCGCGACGACGCGCCCTACTGGACGGTCGCGCAGATGTTCGACTATTTCCCGCGCTTGAAGGAGCGCATCAACACCCGCGCTGGCAACTTGTCCGGCGGCGAACAGCAGATGCTGACCATGTGCCGATCGCTGTTGGGCAACCCCAAGGTCATGCTGATCGACGAGCCCACCGAGGGTTTGGCCCCGAAGATCGTGGAAGTGATTGCGGACGTGATCCGCGACATCCATAAACGCGGCGTCTCGGTGGTGCTGGTGGAACAGAAGCTGACCATCGCACTGAAGGTGTCGACCCGCGTCAGCGTCATGGGCCACGGCCGCATCGTATTCGAAGGACCGCCCGCGCAGCTGCATGAGCGCCAGGACGTTGTGCAGGAATGGCTGGCCGTCTGACGCGCCGTCACGCAAACCCCTTTACAGGCAAATACCTTGGACAACCCTACTGAAGTCATCCATAGCGACCTGCGCGGCCAGACCGTCGTGATCACCGGCGGCGCCAAAGGCATCGGCTTTTCCACGGCGCGGGCTTTCGTGCGCCAAGGCGCGCGCGTCGCGCTGCTGGACATGGACGCCGCCGCCCTGGACGCCGCCGTGGCCGAGCTGACATCCGACGGCGGCGAAGCCATCGCGGTGCAGGCTTCCGTCACCGACGCCGACGCCGTCGAACGCGCCTTCGCCCGGGTGGAACAGGCGTGGGGCCGCATCGACGTGCTGGTCAACAACGCCGGCATCTCGGCCAACAAGCCCACGCTGGAAGTGACCGTGGACGAATGGCGCCGCGCGGTCGACATCAACCTGACCGGCGTCTTCCTGTGCGCGCAGGCCGCCGGCCGCCGCATGGTGCCGGCAGGCTCGGGCAGCATCATCAACCTGGCCTCGATGTATGGCGTGGTGGCCGCGCCCGACCGCGCCGCCTACTGCGCGACCAAAGGCGCCGTGGTGCTGCTGACCGAAACGCTGGCGGTGGAATGGGGCCCGATGGGCGTGCGCGTCAATGCGCTGGCGCCCGGCTATGTCGAGACCGACCTGGTGCGAGACCTGGCTGCGCGCGGCCGACTGGACCCCGAGCGCCTGAAACAGCGCACCCCGCTGCGCCGCATGGCGCAGCCGGCCGAAATGGCCGACCTGGCGGTCTTCCTGGCGTCGCGCCAGGCCGCCTACATCACCGGACACACCCTGGTGGCCGACGGCGGCTGGAGCCGCTACAGCTACCTCTAACCGCACCGACGCTTAAAAACATTCTGGAGATTCACTCATGGCCACCTACCAACCGCTTGAGCCCCAAGCGCCCTGGCGGCAACTGACGGTCGAGGCAAAGGATTGGCAGCAGGCGGACCCCGCCCTGCTGGGCACCATGCTCACCCAGTTGCACTGGATTCGCGCCTTTGAAGAGGCCGTGCTGGACCTGGCCGCCGAAGGCCTGGTGCACGGCCCCGCGCATTCGTCCGTGGGCCAGGAAGGCGGCGCCGTCGGTTCGGTGCTGGCCTTGGGCGCCGGCGACCAGATCAACGGGTCGCACCGCGGCCACCACCAGTTCCTGGCCAAGGCGCTGCAGCACGTCGCCCCGCTGGGCCTGGACCCGCGCAACCCGCTCACCCCCGCCATCGACGAAGTCCTGCAAAAGACGCTGGCCGAGATCATGGGCCTGGCCCAGGGCTATTGCCGCGGCCGTGGGGGCAGCATGCACTTGCGCTGGCTGGAAGCGGGCGCGCTCGGCACCAATGCCATCGTGGGCGGCGGCGTGCCGCTGGCCGCCGGCGCCGGGTGGGCGCACAAGCACGCCGGCACCGACCGCGTGGCGGTGACCTACTTCGGCGACGGCGCGGTGAACATTGGGTCCGTGCTGGAAACGATGAACCTGACCGCCGCGTGGAAGACGCCGCTGTGCTTCTTCATCGAGAACAACCGCTACGCCGTGTCGACCACGGTGGAAGAGTCCACCGCCGAACCGCGCCTGTCGGCCCGCGGCCTGGCGTTCAACATCCCCTCGTGGAAGGTGGACGGCATGGACCCGCTGGCCGTGCACCTGGCCATGTCGGAAGCGGTGGCGCACATGCGCGCCGGCAACGGCCCGACCATCGTGGAAGTGGACGTGTACCGCTTCTTCCACCAGAACGGCCCCTTCCCCGGCAGCGCCTTCGGCTACCGCACGAAGGACGAAGAGGCGCAATGGCGCCGCCGCGATCCGCTAGACAAGATCGCTTCCGAGATGATCGGACGCGCGCTGATCACGCAAGCGGAAGTGGACGCGCTGCGCCAGCGCTGCAAGGACGTCATGAAAGACGTCTGCGGCCGCCTGACCGAAGCCGCCGAAGGCGGCAAGCGCCGCGTGCGCGCCGACCTGTGGCCCAGCCCCGACTTCCGCGACGTGGGCCTGCGCAGCGATGGCGCCGAATTGGCACGCCTGCGCTACGAGGACGTGGCTGATTACACCGGCGACAAGGTCGAACGCAAGTTCGTCGATGCCGTCGCCGACGTGC
The DNA here is from genome assembly GCF_002209535.1 of Achromobacter marplatensis. Classification (GTDB taxonomy): domain Bacteria; phylum Pseudomonadota; class Gammaproteobacteria; order Burkholderiales; family Burkholderiaceae_B; genus Achromobacter; species Achromobacter marplatensis. Next base: position 46,390 of record NZ_NJIG01000020.1, read on the forward strand.
TGGATCGCCGCATGGAAACCGATGGCGGCGTGGTCGTGCTGGGCGAAGACGTGCACCGCCTGAAGGGCGGCACCAACGGTGCGACTCGCGGCCTGAAGGACAAGTACCCCGACCGCGTGCTCGGCACCCCGATTTCCGAGAATGCCTTCGCCGGCCTGGGCGGCGGTTTGGCAATGGACGGCCGCTACAAGCCCGTCGTCGAATTCATGTACCCCGATTTCATGTGGGTCGCGGCCGACCAGATCTTCAACCAGATCGGCAAGGCCCGCCACATGTTCGGCGGCGACATCGACGTGCCCTTCGTGCTGCGCACCAAGGTCGCGATGGGCACGGGCTACGGCTCGCAGCACTCGATGGACCCGGCCGGCATCTTCGCCACCGCGCCCGGTTGGCGCATCGTGGCCCCGTCCACGCCCTTCGAGTACGTGGGCTTGATGAACACCGCGCTGGCCTCCAAGGACCCCGTGCTGGTCATCGAACACGTGGACCTGTATGCCTCGTCGGGCGAAGTGCCCGCCGGCGACCTGGACTACGCCATCCCGTTTGGCAAAGCCCGCGTTCGCCGTGCCGGCAGCAAGGTCACCATCCTGACCTACCTGTCGATGGTCAGCCGCGCGCTCAAGGCCGCTGAAGAAGCCGGCGTGGACGCCGAAGTGATCGACTTGCGCACGCTGGACCGCGCCAGCCTGGACTGGGACACCATCGGCGCCAGCATTCAGAAGACCAACAACGTGCTGATCGTGGAGCAAGGCGCGCGTGGCACGTCCTACGGCGCCATGCTGTCTGATGAGATCCAGCGCCGTTACTTCGATTGGCTGGACCAGCCGATCAAGCGCGTGACCGGCGGCGAAGCCTCGCCCAGCATCTCGAAGGTGCTGGAACGCGCGGCGTTCGCCGACACCGAGGAAGTGCTGACCGGCCTGGCCGACGTGCTGGCCGACCTGGGAGAACAGGCATGAGCGCCCTGCAAATGACCGTGCCGATGGAAGTCGGCATCTGCTGCAAGGACCTGGACGCGCTGCTGGCGTTCTACACGGACGTGGTCGGCCTGACGCTCGTCAACCGCGTGAGCGTGCCCGCCGACAAGGCGCGCGCCACGGGATTGACGGTGCACGGCTACGACGTGGCACGCCTGCAGACGTCCTACGGCGAACGCATCAAGCTGCTGCAGCCCAGCGTGGCGCCGGAATCCGCCGTGCGCGGCGCGGCGATCCTGGACCGCCAGGGCGCCACCTACCTGACCTTCATCGTGCGCGATCTGGCGGGCGTGGTGCGCAACCTGGAATCCAAGGGCGTCGTGTTCGACAGCGCGCCCGCGCCCATGGAAGTGCGCCCCGGCACCTGGCTGGCGTTCTTCCGCGACCCGGAAGGCAATGTGCTGGAACTGGTCGAATACGACGACCCCGCCGCCTACCGGCCCGATCTGGCCGCCGCCGCAAACTAGGACGAACATCGTGGCACACCTTATCAAGCTCCCCTCCGTTGCCGCCGACACGTCGGGCGGCAACCTGCACCAGTGGTTAAAGAAAGAAGGCGACAAGGTCGCCGTCGGCGATGCACTGGCGGAAATCGAAACCGAAAAGGCCATCGTCGAAATCAACGCCGAACATGCCGGCGTGCTGGGCCGCATCGTGGTCCAGGCCGGCGCCGCGTCGGTGCCCATCAACACCGTGATCGGCGTGCTGCTGGCCGACGGCGATGACGCCTCCGCAATCGACCGCGCGCTGGCGGAACATGGCGGGGCGGCTACGGCAGCGACCGCTTCGAAGGTTGCCGCTACACCGCCTGCTGCAGCGCCGGCTGCCGCAGGAACGCCTGCCGCAGCATCGGCTGCCGCAGGATCGCCTGCCGCATCCTCTTCCGCCGCCGTGCCGGGCGGGCGGCTGTTCGCCAGTCCGCTGGCGCGCCGTCTGGCCGCGCAATGGCATGTGGACCTGCTGGGCGTGACGGGCACCGGCCCGCACGGCCGCATCGTGCGCCGCGACGTCGAAGCCGCGCGCGACCGCGCGCCGGTTGCTGCCGCCCCATCGGCTGCCGGCCGCCCCGCTGCCCGCCGCGTGCCGCACACCGGCATGCGCCGCGCCATCGCCCGCCGCCTGACCGAAAGCAAGCAGAACGTGCCGCACTTCTACCTGTCGGTGGATTGCCGCATGGACGCGCTGCTGGCCCTGCGTGCGCAAGCTAACCACGGCGGCGCGGTGAAGCTGTCGGTAAACGACTTCATCGTGCGCGCCGCCGCACTGGCGCTGCGCGAAGTGCCGGAAGTGAACGTCAGCTGGCACGAAGACGCCATCGAATACCATGCAGGCGCCGACATCTCGGTAGCGGTCGCCACCGATGGCGGGCTGGTCACGCCCATCGTGCGCGACGCGGACGTAAAGTCCCTGTCCGCCATCGCGGGCGAAATCGTCGAACTGGCCGGACGCGCCAAGATCAACCGCTTGAAGCCCGAAGAATTCACCGGCGGATCGCTAACGGTCAGCAACCTGGGCATGTACGGCATCAGCCAATTCGCCGCCATCATCAATCCGCCCCAGGCCGCCATCCTGGCCGTCGGCGCGGCCGAGCGCCGCCCAGTCGTGAATGAGGCCGGCGAACTCGTCGCCGCCACCGTCATGACCGTGACGCTGTCGGCCGACCACCGCGCGGTGGATGGCGCCGTCGGCGCGCGCTGGTTGGCTGCGTTGCGCACGCTGATCGAAAACCCCGTGCGCATCCTGCTGTGAGCCCGACGATGACGAAGACCGTGTTTGACCTTATCGTCGTCGGCGGCGGCCCCGGCGGCTACGTCGCCGCCATCCGCGGCGCTCAGCTGGGCATGTCGGTGGCGCTGGTGGAGCGCGCCGAACTGGGCGGCATCTGCCTGAACTGGGGCTGCATCCCCACCAAGGCGCTGCTGCACAGCGCCACCGTGTTGCGCGCCTGCCGCGAAGCCGCGCACTACGGCGTGACGGGCGCGGGCGATGCCCGCCCCGACCTGGCCGCGATGGTTGCCAGGTCCCGCAAAGTCGCGGGCCGCCTGGGCCAGGGCGTGGCGCACCTGATGAAGAAGAACGGCGTCACCGTGTTCGCCGCCAGCGCCAAGCTGGCCGGCTCGGGCAAGCTGGCGCTGGACACCGGCGCCACGCTGTCGGCCAAGCACATCATCCTGGCCACCGGCGCACGCGCCCGCGAACTGCCGGCGCTGCCGGTGGGTGAACGCATCTGGGCCTACCGCCAGGCTTTGGCTCCGGCGGAGATCCCGAAGTCGCTGCTGGTCGTGGGCGCCGGCGCGATCGGCGCGGAATTCGCCAGCTTCTACCGCGCCATCGGCTCGGACGTCACCCTGATCGACATGACGCCGGAAATCCTGCCGCAAGAAGACGCCGAGATCTCGCAACTGGCGCGCAAGGCGTTCGAGAAGCAAGGCATCCGCGTGCTGACGCAATGCGCCGTCACGGCATCTTCGCCCACCGCCACAGGCGTCAAGGTGACGCTGGAGCAGCAAGGCAAGAAGACGGATATTGAAGTCGACCGCGTCATCGTCGCCGCCGGCATCGTCGGCAACGTCGAGAACCTCGGCCTGGAAAAGACCCGCGTCACCGTCGAGAAGACCCACATCGTCACCGACGCCCAATGCCGCACCGGCGAACCGGGCGTCTACGCCATCGGCGACGTGGCCGGCGCCCCATGGCTTGCCCACAAGGCCAGTCACGAAGCCGTGCTGTGCGTGGAAGCCATCGCGGGCCTGCCCACCCACGCGATCGACCCGCTGCGCATTCCGGCCTGCACGTACTCGTACCCGCAAGTCGCCAGCATCGGCATGACCGAGGCCCGCGCCCGCGAACATGCCAAGCAGACCGGCGGCGAGATCCGCGTGGGCAAGTTCACCTTCGCCGGCAACGGCAAGGCAATCGCCATGGGCGAAGACCAGGGCCTGGTGAAGACGGTGTTCGACGCCAAGTCAGGCGAATTGCTGGGCGCGCACATCATCCATCCGGAAGCGTCCGAGCTGATCACGGGCTACGGGGTGGCGGCGTCGCTGGAAGCCACCGAAGAGGATCTGATGCACACCGTGTTCGCGCATCCGACCTTGTCGGAAACGCTGCACGAATCAGTGTTGTCGGCGTTTGGACGGGCGTTGCACGCGTAGCGCGGCATGATGGGTTGCGCGCCGCAACCCATCCCTTCTACACCCGTCCGGCGAAGAAATCCAAGAAGCACGCAATGCGCCGCGACAGCTGCGTATTGCGGTGGTACACCGCGTGCATGGGTTGCAGGTAGTCGCTGTACACGCCCTCCATCACCTTGACGAGCCGCCCGGCCGCGATGTCTTCGCGCACGACGAAATCCGACAGGCACGCGATCCCCACGCCGCGCAGCGCCAGCTGCCGCTGCGTTTCCCCACTGGATGTGGCCAGCGTCGGTGTCGCCAGATAACTGGATCCGCCGGCATGCTTGAGCGGCCACACGTTCAGGCTTTCGGGGTGCGTGAAGCCCAACACCTCGTGCTCTGCCAGATCCTCCACCGTCTCCGGCGCCCCACGCCGCGCGATGTACTCAGGGCTGGCCATCATCCACCGCGGCGCCGGCCGCAAGGGCCGGGCATGCAAGGTCGAATCCGTCAATGGCCCCATGCGGATCGCGATATCGGTGCGATGCTCCATCAAGTCCACGATGCGGTCGTTGCTGGTCAGCTCCAACGTGATCTCGGGATATTCGCGCCGGAACTCACCCACGTGCGGCACCACGCAATGCAGCATCACCGGCACCGACGCATCCACCCGCAACCGCCCCGCCGGCCGCTGATGCACCATCCGCATGCATTCCTCGGCCTCTTCCAACGCCGCCACGATCTGCCGAGCCTTGGGAAGAAAGTGAGCGCCTTCTTCGGTCAATTCCATCCGCCGGGTTGTCCGGTTCAAGAGAATGACGCCTAACTCGTCCTCAAGCCGCGACAGGCCCCGGCTGACGCCTGATGCGGTCTGCCCGAGCATTTCTGCCGCCGCGCTCATGGAGCCGGCATCGACGACGCCGAGGAACAGGCGCAACGCTTCTGAATTCAGGGACATGAGGGCTCCAGGCGGGGTCTAGGAATTTTATCGGGGTTTCCTGGTGATGGGCGGTGTGAGGGTTCTTGAGACGCACGACGCGGTGAGGCCCTGGGGAGCGCGGGTCAACGATTGCGGTCCGGAGCCTTCGCTCCGGACTTCCCCTTCGTCATCTTCGTCACGGCCTTCGGCCGTTCCTTCAGATTCCCTCGGGCTTATCGACTCCCCGCGCACCCCAGGGCCTCACCGCGCCATGCTCCAACGTGTGCAATCTGGCGTCACCGGAGACGGTCTGTGTTCTTAGGGTTCTAGCCCCGTGTCGGGGGTAATGGAAGATCTTGCGGGGCTTGCCCCCGGCCGGCCGCGCGCAAGCGACCACCGCCACGACGCCCCACCGACGCGTATGCCGAATGCGGCCGCCCGCGCGGCCGCGTGAGGCGGGCCACGCAAATCTCGTCAGTAAACAGCGATCCAGCAGCGCATCGAGCCAAGAAGGCGCCAGCACGTCGGCGGGGTCGGGCGGATGGCGCGCAACCTTGATGCGCCCGAGGGAATCCGAAGGGAGCCGCAGGCGGACGAGGATGACAACGGGGAAGTCCGGAGCGAAGGCTCCGGACCGCAATCGTGGGCGCGCGCCATCCGCCCGACCCCGCCGACGGGCGACCTACGAAGCGCCCAACCGCCTCTACAAAGCAAACCCGAGCGACGAAACCGCCAACCGCCCGCCCGGGCAACACAAAAAAAAGCGACGCAAAAAGCGCCGCCTTTTTCACACCCCACGCAATCAGGCAATCACCGCTTGCCCTTCTGCTTCAGCTGCGACAAATCCCGCACCGCACCGCGATCCGCCGACGTCGCCAACGCGGCATAAGCCTGCAACGCCTGCGACACGACGCGCTCGCGCCCCACGGGCTCCCAGCCATCCGCACGCGCATCCATCGCTGCACGACGACGCGCCAGTTCTTCGTCGGACACCGCCAGATGCATCTTCCGGTTCGGGATATCGATCTCGATCACATCGCCTTCTTCCACCAGGCCGATCGTGCCGCCTTCCGCCGCTTCCGGCGACGCATGTCCGATCACCAGACCCGACGAGCCGCCCGAAAAACGACCGTCCGTGAACAGCGCGCACGTCTTACCCAAGCCCTTGGACTTCAGGTACGACGTCGGATACAGCATCTCTTGCATGCCCGGACCGCCCTTCGGGCCTTCGTAGCGGATCACCACCACGTCGCCCGCCACGATCTTGTCGCCCAGGATGCCTTCCACCGCATCGTCCTGGCTTTCGAACACGCGCGCACGGCCCGTGAAGACCCATTGCGACTCGTCCACGCCGGCCGTCTTCACAATGCAGCCCTTCTCGGCCAGATTGCCGTACAGCACGGCCAGGCCGCCGTCCTTCGAGTAGGCGTTTTCCTTGCTGCGGATGCAGCCCGTCTTGCGGTCCGTGTCCAGCGTCAGGAACGTTGCGTCCTGGCTGAACGCCACCGTCGTCGGGATGCCGCCAGGCGCCGCGCGGTAGAACTTCTGCGCTTCTTCGCCGGCCTCGCCCGCCACGTCCCACGCTTGGATCGCGTTGCCCAGCGTACCGCTGTGCACGTTGCCGCAAGACAGGTCCAGCAGGTCGGCGCGCGCCAGCTCACCCAGGATGCCCAGGATGCCGCCTGCGCGGTGCACGTCTTCGATGTGGTACTTGTCGGTGGCGGGCGCCGCCTTGCACAGGCAGGGCACCTTGCGCGAAATGCGGTCGATGTCGGCCATCGTGAAATCCACGCCCGCTTCCTGCGCCGCGGCCAGCAAATGCAGCACGGTGTTGGTCGAACCGCCCATCGCCACGTCCAGCGCCATCGCGTTCTGGAAAGCGCTCTTCGTCGCGATGCTGCGCGGCAGGACCGATTCGTCTTCTTCCACGTAGTAGCGGCGGCACAGGTCCACGACCAGGCGGCCGGCTTGCTCGAACAGGCCCTTGCGCCACGCGTGCGTGGCCACGATGGTGCCGTTGCCCGGCAGCGCCAGGCCGATGGCTTCGGTCAGACAGTTCATCGAGTTGGCGGTGAACATGCCGGAACAGGAGCCGCACGTCGGGCATGCGCTGCGTTCCACTTCAGCCACTTCGGCGTCCGACACCTTCGGGTCGGCCGCCTTGATCATGGCGTCGATCAGGTCGATCTTGGCAATCACCTTGCCGTCGGTCGGCGACTTGACCTTGCCCGCTTCCATCGGGCCGCCGGACACGAACACGACCGGGATGTTCAGGCGCATCGCGGCCATCAGCATCCCCGGGGTGATCTTGTCGCAGTTCGAAATGCAGACCATGGCGTCGGCGCAGTGCGCGTTCACCATGTATTCGACCGAGTCGGCGATCAGTTCGCGCGACGGCAGCGAATACAGCATGCCGCCGTGGCCCATGGCGATGCCGTCATCGACGGCGATCGTGTTGAATTCCTTGGCGACGCCGCCCGCGGCTTCGATCTCTTTGGCGACCAGTGCGCCCAGGTCGCGCAGGTGCACGTGGCCCGGCACGAACTGCGTGAACGAGTTCACTACCGCGATGATCGGCTTGCCGAAATCGCCGTCCTTCATGCCGGTGGCGCGCCACAGGGCGCGGGCGCCGGCCATGTTGCGGCCGTGGGTCGATGTGCGGGAACGGTAGTGCGGCATGATTTGTCTCGAGTGCTGTTAGCGTGGCGGCAAAACGGTAAATAATACGCTGGTTCCGGGCGGGGCTGGCCGGCAGCCGCCCCCGGGACGCTTCGTGGCCATCAGGCGGACGCGCCGCCCCGGGCCGCAAACGCGCTGGGCGACTCGCCCACGGCGCGGCGGAACATCGCCGCAAAGGCGCTGGGGCTGTCGTAGCCCAGGTCCAGCGCCACATCCAGCACGCGCGCGCCGCGCGCCAGCCGCTCCATGGCGGCCAACAGGCGCGCCTGCTGGCGCCAGCGCCCGAAGGTCATGCCCGTATGGCGCAGAAACAGGCGGTGCACCGTCTTGGGGTCCACCCCCAATTCCCGCGCCCAGTCCGCCGCGCCGGCCTGGCGCTCAGGGTGGCGCACGATGGCGCGGCAGATGCGCGCCAGCCGGGGCTCGGCCGGCTGCGGCAAATGCAGCGGCAACACGGGTTCCTGGCGCAGTTCGTCCAGCAGCAGCATCATCAGCCGGCCGTCGCGCGTGTCGGGCGCCCAATCCAACGGCACGTCGGCCGCGGCCACCATCAGTTCGCGCAGCAGCGGCGAAATCGACAGCACGCAGCATTGCTCGGGCAGATGCGCCGCGGTTCCCGGCTCGACGAACACGGTGCGCATGCGCGGTTCGCCGCTCATGCGGATGCCATGCGGCACCCACGCCGGCACCCAGACGCCGCGCGTGGGCGGCACGATCCAGATGCCGGCGTCGGTATCCACCACCATCACGCCGGAGATCGCATAGAGCAACTGCCCCCGGCGGTGCCGGTGCCGCCGCACGCGATGGCCGTCTTCGTAGTCCACCGCCAGCCCCGCCACGGGACGCTGGGACGATTCGTAGGGAAACAGGTCCAAATCCGCGGGAGAGCGCGGTTTCCCGGAAGGCGACGGAGTTGGGGTGGGCGGCGAGGTGTCCATTTTGCGACGATGGATGTCTTGATAGCGTTAGACGGTCTTTTCAAGTGTACCTACCATCCCCGAATCCCTGCTGAATCCCCTCACGCCCCCATGCCCTTGCCGTTCGCCCTCCCTGCCACCCACGCCGCGCTTGCGGCCGCCGGGCATGGCTGCGCGAACGGCACGGCCGCCCCCGCCCTACCCCTGCGACTAGCGCGCGGTTGCCGGGCCTTGCGCCCCGTGGCCGCCCGGCAGCCCGGGGCCCGCTGACGGGCCCTGAAGCCACCTCCCCCTTGCTGTGCCGTCGCCGCGCCTTGCGGCCATGGCGTTCTGATGCCGCGGCGCCTGCTCGCGGCCGGAGGTTTCCATGCTTGAACAACCCCAAACCAAGTACCGTCCCACGCAACCCTTCACACGCGATTACGCGGAACGCACCTGGCCTTCGCGCCGCCTGACTGCGCCGCCTGTCTGGATGAGCACCGACATGCGCGACGGCAATCAGGCGCTGATCGAACCCATGGACGGCGCGCGCAAACTGCGCATGTTCGAGCAACTGGTGGCGGTGGGCGTGAAGGAAATCGAAGTGGCGTTCCCATCGGCATCGGACACGGACTTCAACTTCGTGCGCAAGCTGATCGAAGAGCGCCGCATACCGCAAGACGTGACGATCGAAGTGCTGACGCAGTCGCGCCCCGACCTGATCGAACGCACCTTTGAATCGCTGCGCGGCGTGCCGCGCGCCATCGTGCACCTGTATGCGCCCATCGCGCCGCAATGGCGGCGCATCGTATTTGGCATGACGCGCGCCGAGGTCAAGGAGATCGCCCTGGCCGGCACCCGCCAGATCCGGGCGCTGGCCGACGCCCACCCCGAGACGGAATGGATTTACGAATACTCGCCAGAAACATTCAGCCTGGCCGAGCTGGATTTCTCGCTGGAGGTCTGCGATGCCGTCAGCGCCATCTGGGGTCCCACGCCCGACCGCAAGATGATCGTCAACCTGCCGTCCACGGTAGAGTGCACGACGGCCAACGTGTATGCCGACCAGATTGAATGGATGCACCGCCACCTGGCGCGGCGCGACAGCATCGTGCTGAGCGTGCATCCGCACAATGACCGCGGCACGGCCGTCGCCTCAGCCGAGCTGGCAGTGCTGGCCGGCGCCGACCGCGTCGAAGGCTGCCTGTTCGGCAACGGTGAACGCACGGGCAACGTGGACCTGGTGACCTTGGCCATGAACCTGGACCTGCATGGCGTGCAGAGCGGCCTGGACTTCTCGGACATGGCCGCCGTGCGCGAATGCGTCCAGGACTGCAACCAGCTTCCCGTGGATGTGTTCCACCCCTACGCGTTCACGCATGCAACGCCAGCAGCGCCTCCTGCAGGTGGCGCAACCCCCGGCTAAGCGGCTTGTCGCGGCGCAGGACAAGGGCCAGGTCGCGCGACAGACGAGGCGTCAGCGAACGCACGGCCAGCGCATCGCGCTGGCCCGCGCCCGACACGGCAAGCTTGGGCAACACCGCGCAGCCCAGGCCCGCCGCGACGATTTCCTTCATGGCTTCCGTGCTGCCCAGTTCCATGACGGGTTTGGCCGCCAATCCTGCCGCTTCGAACCAGTCGTCCACCAGCCGGCGCGTGCGGGCGCCGGGTTCGAACAGCACCAGCGGCAGCCCCGCCAGCGACTGGGGCGTCACCACATCGGGAATCGCGCCTGCGTCGCGGGCAGGGAAGATCGCCACGAACTCGTCTTCCATCACCGGGTTGACCTGGAACATGCGTCCCGGCGCAGGCAGGGTGACGAGTGCCATGTCCAGCGTGTTGTTCTCCAGACCGCGCAGCATGTCCGACGTGTTGCCGGTGCTGGCCACGATATCCAGCGCGGGAAAGCGGCGGCGCAGGTCCGCCAGCACGGACGGCAGCAGATAGGTGCACGCGGTGGCGCCGGTGCCCAGCCGGATGCGCCCGGAGACTTGGGACGCATGCGCGGACATGGCCTGCTCGGCCTGCGCCAGCGCGGCATCGATAACGCGGATATGGGTCAGCAGTTCCAGCCCCGCGGCGGTCGGGCCGGCGCGGCGGCCGATGCGCTCGACCAGCTTTACGCCGAAGCGCCGCTCCAGTTGGCGGATCTGCAGGCTGACGGCGGGCTGGGTCACGCCGCCGCGCTCGGCGGCAGCGGAAAAACTGCCTAGTTCAACTACCTGGGCAAAGGTGCGCAGATGGTCCAGGTTCAGGCCACGCATCGGATCAATCCAAAGTTTTACTTATGAAAACCATAATAATCCAAAGCTTTATTAATGCATGACGTTGCGCGACACTGGCGGCTGGTTTTTCCCCGTCACCGAACCACCCCGTCCTTTCATGTCGCCCACCCTGCCCACCGTCCTGATCCGCGACAGCGCGGACGCGGATCTGCCTGCCATCAAGACCCTATACGCCCACCACGTCGAACACGGCACCGCCTCGTTCGAACTGGAACCGCCCTCCATCGCCGAGATGCGCCAACGCCGCGGCAGCGTGCTGGAAAAGGAAATGCCCTACCTGGTGGCCGAGATCAACGGTGAAGTGGTGGGCTACGCCTACGTCACGCCTTACCGCCCGCGCCCGGCGTATCGCCATACGGTCGAGGATTCCGTGTATGTGAAAGCCGGCCGCGCCGGCCTGGGCATCGGCGGCAAGCTGCTTGCCGCGCTGATCGAACGCTGCACCGCCGCCGGCTGGCGCCAGATGCTGGCAGTGGTGGGCGACAGCCGCAACGCCGCGTCCCTGGCCCTGCACGCCAGCCAGGGCTTCCATCCGGTGGGCACCCTGCGCTCCGTCGGACATAAGCATGGCGAATGGCGCGACACCGTGCTGATGCAGCGCGCCTTGGGCGAAGGCGACGCCACGCCGCCGCAGCGCCCGTGATCCCGCCGCGCGCCATCGTCTGCCTGGGCCTGACCCAGCTGGTCGGCTGGGGCGTGACGTTCTACCTGATCGGCGCCCTGGGCCCGGCCATGGCGGCCGACCTGGGCTGGAACGCCGCCACGGTCTACGGCGGCTTCTCCGCCGCCATCGTGACGATGGCGCTGGTGTCGCCACTGGCTGGCATGGCGGTGGACCGCTGGGGCGGCCACCGCGTCATGCCGGTAGGCGCGGTCGTCGCCGCAGCCGGCTGCGCCTTGCTGGCCGCCGCCCACGCCATCGCCGTGTATTTCCTGGCGTGGGTGCTGCTGGGCATCGGCATGCGCCTCTGCCTGTACGACGCCGCCTTCGCATCGCTGGCCCGCGCCGCCGGGCCCACCGCGCGCCGCCCCATGTCGCAGATCACCCTGTTCGGCGGCCTGGCCTCGACTGTGATGTGGCCCGTCGGCCATGCGCTGTCCGCCTGGCTGGGATGGCGCGGCGCCGTCCTGGTCTATGCCGCGCTGGCCCTGGCGACGCTGCCGCTGTATCTGGCGATGCCGCGTAAACGGTACGCCGCCCCCGCCACGGCCGCCAACAAGCATGCCGCCGGCCTGACACGCACCGCCGGCGAACGCCGCCTGGCCGGCACGCTGTATGCGGTCATTGCGATGCTGACCAACTTCCTGGCCGCCGGCAACGCCGCCCATCTGATCTCGTTGCTGTCCGGCCTGGGCCTGGCCGCCGCCACTGCCGTGAGCGTGGCGGCCTTGTGGGGCGTGGGCCAATTCGCCGCCCGCGTGGCCGACGTGGCCCTGGGGTCAAGGCTGCACCCGCTGACGCTTACGCTTGCGGTCAGCGGCCTGTTCCCGCTTTGCTTTCTGCTGGCCTTGCTGTCCCGGGGCAACCTCTACGCCACCGCCGCTTACGCCCTGCTCTATGGCGCTTGCAACGGCCTGATGACGATCACCCGCGGCACGCTGCCGCTGGCCCTGTTCGATTTCCGCAGCTACGGCGCGCTGGTCGGCGCCCTGCTGATCCCCAGCTTCCTGCTGACGGCCACGGCGCCCGTGGCCTATGCCTTCGTGATCGAACAGTTCAGCGCGCGGGCCGCGATGGGGATGTCTGCTGGATTGGCCGCGGCCATTCTGGCGGCGGCATTCGCGCTCCGGTGGCGCTTTATCGCCCGGGTTCGGGCATGACTGCGGCGTGGTGCGCCCGCTGCCCGGCCAATGCGCGGGCGAACTCATCGCTGGAAGCGGGTTTGAAGAACAGCAAGCCCTGCATCAGTTCACACCCGGCATCCAACGCGGCCTGACGGTGCGCATCGGTTTCGATGCCGTCAGTCACGGTCGTGATGCCCAGGTCTTTCGCCAATTGGCAGATGGAGCGCAACACCTTATGGGAATCCGGATGGCGCGCAGCATTCCAGACGATGGATCTCTCCAGCTTCAGGCCGGACAGCGGCAGCGTCGATAGCCATTCCAGGTTGTTGTAGCCCTTGCCGAAATCGTCCAGCCAGACCTGCACCCCAAGGCTTGTGAATTCTTCCAGAACGGCACGCATGTCGGCCGAGCCCACCTGGGAAGTCGTCTCTTCAGTGATTTCCAGGCGCAGATCCCGCGGTGAAAGACCGTACGAAAACACCCCAAGCAAAATAGCGTCCACGACGTCCCGGCGGGCGAAGCTCTGGGGAGAGACATTGATGTTGACGACCGTGCCAGGGCTTGCCCCGATCTGCCGCCAGTGGGCCAGGTCGGCAGAAATGGTCCGCAGCCCCCAGCCCACCAGTTCATGCGCGCCCTCCGACTTGCAGGCGTCGCGCAACAGGCCTTCGATGTCCCCGCCCATCCCGCTGGCATCCTTCCACGCGAGCGTCGCCTCCGCGCCGGCGATCTCCTGCGTGTGCGCCAAGACGATAGGCTGATAGAGAAAGTGCAGCCGCTCGTCCTGGATTGCCGTCAGCAGTGGGTATTCAGGATCTTCAGGCTTGCGCATAGGAGGCCGGATGATCGCGGGCGGGGTCGGCGGCAGCCTCGCGCCGTCAACCCGCAACTCGCCCGAAAACGAGTACCCCTTGCCCCGCATGCTGCGTATGGGAATGGATGCGCCCGCGACATTTCCCTTGCGCTTGAGCCGGCTGACGATCAGGTCCAGCGACCTGCCATTGCCCGCGACGTCCTCGCTATCGATCGCGAAGTCGCCTCGCCCCACCATTTTTTCGGGGTGCCCAAGCATGGTTTTCATGATCGCCCTTTCCATTGGCGTCAGGCTGACACCAACGCCTGCCGGGGAGGTCAGCGTCCATTCATTGTCCGCAAGCCGCCAGATCTTTTCTTCGGGCGCAGGACTGGCCACGGCCTGCCCGAGGGGGGGCTCCATCCGGCGCGCCGCATGGCCGACCGGCGCATAGGCAAGCGTGAGCTTGCGCTGCGCGGACTGGATGGCGGCCGCCACTTCGCTGTAGCTGATGTTCGTGCCGTAGCAACTATCCGCGCCGGCCAGCAGCGCATTGATCCGCACCGTTGGGCTTTCGATGTCGCGTATCGCGATGATCGTCGAGCTGAGGAAATTTGCCCGCAACTGGCCGATGGTGATGTCCAGGTCCCGCGGCAGGCACAAGTGCACCAGGATCTCGCCGGATAGGCGATTGGCAGAGGCATCCAGCAGCGAGACGGAGTTCAGAATAAAACCGATTTGCTCGAGGGAATTGGAAATGCCCCGTTTTGCAAATTCGTTGTCAAAAACGAGAATAATCCGCGACCGATTCATATTGATTAAGCCCTGATTAATAATGCCGTTCCATCGAACGGTATCGAAATGTGTGGATGCATTTCCATACCTGGAACAGAGTAGCAAAAAAAGGGGGCTCAATACGAAAAGGGCGACTTTAAGTCAATTTTTATTGAATATTATTCATATTAATATGAATAACTCTCAACATATCAAAATAAACCTCGCCACGCTGCGAAATATAGCGATACGCGTCATCGCGACAACCCGCGGCGAAGTCAGGACGGCATCAGGCCCGGGCGGCGGTCCATTTTTCCCAGCCTGCGCGACGCAGCTTGCAGGCCGGGCATGTGCCGCAACCGTAGCCCCAGCCGTGGCGCGCGCCGCGTTCGCCCAGGTAGCAGGTGTGGCTTTCCTCGACGATGGTTTCAACCAGCGCGTCGCCGCCCAGCGTCTGGGCAAGCGCCCAGGTCTCCGATTTGTCGATCCACATGAGCGGGGTCTCGATGGTGACGCGGCTGCCCAGGCCCAGGCCCAGCGCCACCTGCTGCGCCTTGATCGTGTCATCGCGGCAGTCGGGATAGCCCGAGAAGTCGGTTTCGCACATGCCGCCGACCAGCACGTCCAGTTGGCGGCGGTAGCCCAGCGCAGCGGCCAGCGTCAGGAAAAGCAGATTGCGGCCGGGCACGAACGTGTTGGGCAGGCCATTAGCCTGCATCTCGATGGCGCGGTCGCTCGTCATGGCGGTATCGCCCACCTGGCCCAGCACCTTCAGGTCCAGCAGGTGATCTTCGCCCAGCCGCGCCGCCCATTGCGGGAAGCGCGCGCGGATGTCGCGCAGCACGTTCAAGCGGGCATCCAGTTCAATGCGGTGCCGCTGGCCGTAATCGAACGCCACCGTTTCCACATGGGCATAGCGGTCCAGCGCCCAGGCCAGGCAAGTCGTGGAGTCCTGGCCGCCCGAAAAGAGGACAAGTGCGCGGCGTTGATGGTTTTGCATAAAGGGGGCTTGTGGAAAGACGAAGGGAATAGGCGAACTTTAACGCAGCCCCCAGGCCCCTCGCGTAAGCAAGCCTGCGTAAAATCGGTGGCGTTTCCCATCCGGTAGTTCTCAGCACCCCGTTTGCCTCCCCTTCCCCTTTCAGCCGCCCGACGGATCCCCGCCCGATGAATGCCATCCGCCCGCAGTCCGATTCAGCAGAACCCTTGCGTCACGATATCCGGCTGTTAGGCCGCCTGTTAGGAACGGTCATTGAAGAATGCGAAGGCAAGCGCGTCTTCGACACCATAGAAACGCTGCGCCGCACGGCCGTGAAATTCCGCCGGGAAGGCATCGACGCCGACAGCAAGCTGCTCGAGCAGCGCGTCAAGCGCCTGCAGGGCAACGACCCCAACTCGGTAGCGCGCGCCTTCAGCTACTTCCTGCACTTGGCCAACATCGCCGAAGACCGCGACCAGAACCGCCGCCAGCGGGCCCGCGCCTTGGCCGACGACTCCGCCGCGCGCGGCAGCCTGCGCGACGCCGTGCAGACGCTTGCCAAGCATGGCGTGGGCGCCGCCCGCATCCGCCGCCTGCTGGCCGAGGCCAGCGTGATGCCGGTGCTGACCGCGCATCCCACCGAAGTGCAGCGCAAGAGCACCCTGGACGTCCACCGCGAAATCGCCTCGGCGCTGACATTGCGCGACGGCCAGCTGACCCCAGAGGAACTGGCGCAATTGGACGCGGCCCTGCTTGGACGCGTCGCCACCTTGTGGCAGACCCGCATGCTGCGCTACACGCGCCTGACGGTGTCCGACGAAATCGAGAACGCGCTGTCGTACTACCGCAGCACCTTCCTGCAGGTCATCCCGCGCCTGTACGCGGACCTGTCCAAGCTGCTGAACCGCGAACCCGCCAAACCCTTCGCCGCGCCGCCGCCCCCGCTGGAACCGTTCCTGCGCATGGGCAGCTGGATCGGCGGCGACCGCGACGGCAACCCGAACGTAGATGCCGGCACCCTGGAGCGCGCGCTGCTGCGCCAGGCCACGGTGCTGTTCGAACACTATCTGCAAGAGGTCCATGCGCTGGGCGCGGAACTGTCCATCACTACCTTGCTGATCTCGGCCAACCCGGAACTGCTGGCACTCGCCGACAGCAGCGGCGACGACTCCCCGCACCGCAGCGACGAGCCCTACCGCCGCGCGCTGGTCGGCGTCTACGCCCGCCTGGCTGCCACGGCGCAAGGGCTCACGGGGCAGGACCTGGCCCGCCGCAGCACCGTGGCAGCCCCCCCGTATGGTGCGCCGGAAGAACTATCCGCCGACCTGGCCGTGATCGCCGCATCGCTGGCCGCCCACCATGGCGCGCCCATCGGCCGCCTGCGGCTAGCCGGGCTGCAACAGGCCGTGGAGGTCTTCGGCTTCCACCTGGCCACCGTCGACCTGCGCCAGAGCTCCGACGTGCATGAGCGCGCGCTGGCGGAACTGTTCGCGCGCGCCGGCACGCAGCACAACGGCCAGGCGCTGGACTATCTGGCGCTGAGCGAAGACGAGCGCGTGGCGCTGCTGCGCGCCGAACTGGCGCAGGCGCGCCCGCTCGCGTCGCCGTGGATCGCCTACAGCGAAGACACCACGCGCGAACTGGCGGTGCTGCGCGCCGCCGCCGCCGGCCGCGCCCGTTACGGCAAGCAGGCCGTACGCCAGACCATCGTGTCGCACACCGAGACCCTGAGCGACTTGCTGGAAGTGATGGTGCTGCAAAAAGAAGCCGGCCTGATCGCGCCGGCCGGCCAGGACATCGCGGCCGAAGACGGCCTGATGGTCGTGCCGCTGTTCGAGACCATCCCCGACTTGCAGCGCGGCGCCGAGATCATGGCCGCCTGGCTGGACCTGCCGGAAATCCGCCAGCGCGTGAAGCTGGCGCAAAACGGCGCGCAGGAAGTCATGCTGGGTTATTCGGACAGCAACAAGGACGGCGGCTTCCTTACGTCCAACTGGTCGCTCTACCAGGCCGAACGCGCACTCGTCGAGGTGTTCTCGGCCCGCAACGTGCGCCTGCGCCTGTTCCACGGCCGCGGCGGCTCGGTAGGACGCGGCGGCGGCTCCAGCTTCGACGCGATCCTGGCCCAGCCCCCCGGCACCGTCGCCGGCCAGATCCGCCTGACCGAACAGGGCGAAGTCATCCAAAGCAAGTACAAGGACGCGGAGGTTGGGCGCTGGCACCTGGAACTGCTGGTCGCGGCCACGCTGGAATCCAGTCTGGCGCCGCGCGCCGAAGCCACCAGCGCCGAAGACGCGCACATGGCGCACCACGGCCCGGCCATGTCGTTCATGTCGGACATGGCGCAGCGCACCTACCGCGGCCTGGTCTACGACACGCCGCGCTTTGCGGAATACTTCTTTGCCGCCACCCCCATCAGCGAGATCGCCGGCCTGAACATCGGCTCGCGCCCCGCCTCGCGCAAAAAGGGCCAGCGCATCGAAGACCTGCGCGCCATCCCGTGGGGCTTCTCCTGGGCGCAATGCCGCCTGATGCTGACGGGCTGGTACGGCATGGGCTCGGCCATCGAGGCCTACCTGGAAGCCGGCGCCCCCGACGCCCCGCGCTCGCGCCGCGGCCGCCTGGCCCAGCTGCGCGAAATGGCCCGCGACTGGCCCGCCTTCCGCACGCTGCTGTCCAACATGGAAATGGTGTTGGCCAAGTCCGACCTGGCCATCGCCGCCCGCTACGCCCAACTGGTCCCGCAGCGCGCCTTGCGCGAGCGTATCTTCGGTGCCATCAGCGCCGAACACGCCCGCACGCTGGCCATGCTGAAGCTCTTGACCCAGCGCGAACTGCTGGCCGACAACCCCACCCTGCAGGACTCGCTGCGCGAACGCTTCGCCTACATCGACCCGCTGAACTACCTGCAGATCGACCTGATCCGCCGGCATCGCGCGGCGCAGAAGCACCCCGACGCCGACATCGACGAACGCGTGCAACGCGCGATTCACCTGACCATCAACGGGATTGCAGCGGGACTGCGCAATTCTGGCTGACGCCGGCGTTGCCGACAGACCGGCAAGCGCTATAAAATGAGTATTATTCTCATTTTATAGCGCATACGCCTTCCCGGCGCCGCGCGCCCGGGGGCTTCCATGTCCATTACCGATTCCGCCGGTCCGCCAGCGGGCATCGAAAGCCTGTACACCGAGCACCACGGCTGGCTGCGTACCTGGCTGCGGCGCAGGCTGGGCAACGCCTTCGACGCGGCCGATCTGGCGCACGACACCTATCTGCGCATCCTGAATAGCGGCCGTGTCCCCGAGCCCCATCAGTCCCGCCAGCATCTGGCGCAGATCGCCAAGTGCCTGGTCATCGACCTGTACCGCCGTCGCCAGATTGAAGCGGCCTATCTGGACGCCATCGCCCACCTGCCGCCTGCGCACGCGCCTTCCGAAGAGACCCGTGCGCTGACCGTCCAGGCCCTGATCCAGATCGACCTGATCCTGAACGGCATGCCGGCCAAGGTGCGCGAAGCCTTGCTACTGTGCAAGCTGGACGGGTTGAGCTACACGGAGATCGCGGCCCGGCTGGGCGTGTCGGTATCGTCCGTGAAGAAGTACATCGCGACGGCGCTGCTGGCCTGCTATCAGGCGCAGTTGGCGGCCGGCGGCTGAACGGCCATGACGGGTACGACAAGCCTTGCACAGCCGGACCGGCCCATTGATCCCGCCATCATGCGCCAGGCCGCCGCGTGGATCGCCCAGATGTGGTCCGACGATGTCAGCGAGCAGGACCGGACCGCGTGCGCCCATTGGCGCGCCCGGCATCCCGACCATGAGCAAGCGTGGCAGCGATTGATCGCGTTCGAACACAAGCTGGGCAGCGTGCCGCGCGATGCCGCACGCCAGGCGTTGCGCGCCCCCGCTGGCGCCGGACGACGGCGCGCCCTGCGCGCATTGGGCCTGGGCGCGGTGGCCATCGGCGCCGGCTACGCGATGCGCGGCACCGATACGTGGCAAGCCGCCACGTCCGACTATCGCAGCGGCACCGGCGAAATCCTGGCGCTGACACTGCCGGACGGTTCGCACATCACCTTGTCCACAGGCTCGGCGGTCGATCTGCGGTTTACGCACGACGAGCGACTGGTGGTTCTACGCGTCGGAGAAATCCTCATTGCCACGGCCCCGGACGCAGCCGCCGTGTCCCGGCCCTTCCGGGTGCGCACCCGGCACGGCACCGTCCAGGCGCTGGGGACCCGCTTTACCGTTCGTGACGACGACACGGCTTCTCGCGTCGCCGTATTCGAAGGCGCGGTGGAAATACGGCCGGCCCGCGCACCGGATGAGGCGGTGCGCGTGGAAGCCGGCCGGGGATCAAGCTTCTCGCAATATGGTGTTGAACCGCTTGAGCCGGTGTCCGAGGCTGCGGCAGCCTGGAGCCGTGGCGTGCTGGTGGCTGACGACATGCGCCTGGACGCCTTTGTTGCAGAACTTGCCCGCTACCGGTCCGGCCTGCTGCGTTGCGACCCGGCCGTCGCGGATTTGCGCGTCAGCGGCGTCTTTTCGCTGCGCGACACCGATCGGGCCTTGGATAACCTGACGCGCGGCCTGCCGGTGACGGTGGTCTACCGCAGCCGCTATTGGGTGACGGTGCGGGCGGCAGACTGAACGCGCCCCATGCCGAAGCTGCCCGCACCTGTCGCGTTACAACTTTTTTTGGCTGGCGATTGTCCTTTGGGCCGCCTCGTTCGGGATACAGGGTGAACCCCCTCAACCTTGAACCCAAGCAGCAAGGCCCAAGACCATGTCCCGTCATCACCCGTCCCATCGCCGCGGCCGCTCGTTGGCCGCGCCGGCATCCCATTCCGCGTCCTCCCGCATGGCGTTGGGCCGCCGCACCGCCGCGGCCCGATTGGCCTGGCTGATCAGCACCGCACTAACGGCCGTCGCCGCCGCGCCAGCGGCCCAGGCGCAAGCCGTGGAGGCCAAGCGCAGCTACGTCATCGCCGGCGGCTCGCTGAGCCAGGCGCTCAACGCCTACGCCAACGCGGCGGGGGTGGAACTGACCATGGACGCGAGCTTGCTGCACGGCAAGCGTAGCAGCGGGCTGTCGGGCAACTACACCGTGCGCGAGGGATTCGCCGAACTGCTGCGCGGCCACGGCCTGCGGGCATCGCCGGAACCCAATGGCAGTTTTACGCTGAAAGCGGCGCCCGCCTCGCGAGAGGACGCCGCGCTGCTCGATCCCGTGACCGTCACGGGACAGGCAGAGACGGCCACGGGGCCTTTCCACGGCTACGCGGCCACGCTCAGCGCGACGGGCACCAAGACCGATACGCCCATCATCGAAACCCCGCAGTCGATCACCGTGGTGGGCGCGGAAGAAATCGAAACGCTCAAATCGCAGAGCCTGCAGGACGCGTTGGGGTACGTCGCGGGCGTAAGCCGCGCCGAGGGCCTGGACAGGACCACGGATAGCCTGTTCCTACGAGGATTTCGCTCGAACCAGGGCAGCTATTACCGCGACGGCTCCTTGTACACCGTCAACATCTACGACGGCAGGCAAGAGCCCTACGGTCTGGAACGGATCGAGTTCTTGAAAGGCGCCTCGTCGGTCCTCTTCGGCGCAATGCCCCCGGGCGGTATCGTCAACACCGTCAGCAAGCGTCCCACCCTCGAACCGTTGCGGGAACTGAATGTGGAGGCGGGGAGCTTCCGCCGCAAACAGGTGGCCGCCGATTTCGGCGGCGCGCTGGACCAAGACGGCACATGGTCGTACCGGCTGACCGCGCTCAAGCGCGACAGCGACACCTTCATCGACCATGTACCCGATGACCGGACCTACGTCGCGCCGGCCGTCAAATGGCAGCCGAGCGAGGCGACCTCGCTGACGCTCCTGGCCGAGTATCAGAAAGACCGCACCGCCTACGTCTACGGCCTGCCAGCACAGGGCACGGTACTGCCCAACATCAACGGCGACATCCCGCGCGATCGCTTCACGGGCGAGCCCGGCCTGGACGAGTTCAAGATGGAACGCTTTTCCGTCGGATACTTGTTCGAGCACGCCTTCAGCAGCCAATTGAAACTGCGCCACAACCTGCGCTACGTCAACGCGAAGAGCGACTACAACTCCACCGACATCTGGCAGTTGATGCCCGATCAGCGCAGGACTGCGGACCGCGGCTTCTCACCCCGCCAGGACAAATCGTCGGCGCTGTCCGTCGATACGTCGCTGCAATACCAGACCCGCACCGGTGTTGTCGACCACACGCTGCTGGCCGGGCTGGACTACTCGATGCCACGGCACGAGAGCAGGCGCTATTTCCAGACGCTGGACAGCCTTGACCTCTTCGACCCGACATACGGCAGTCCGCTGGGGCCTGCGACGCCCAACTACGGCTCGTCAACGAAGGGCGACAACAAGCGACTGGGCATATATTTCCAGGACCAGATGAAGATCGTCGACAAATGGGTTGTACTGCTGGGCGGGCGGCAAGACTGGGTGACCGGCAACGAACACAACCTGTTCACGCAAGAGCAGTACGCGGACAACGAGAAAAGCCAGGCGTTCAGCGGGCGCGCCGGGCTGGTCTACCTGGCCGACAACGGCCTGGCCCCCTTCGTGAGCTTTAGCCAGTCGTTCGAACCGACCCTCGGCCAGGACCGCCAGGGCAATCGTTTCGAACCCACCCGCGGCGAACAGTACGAGGCGGGCCTGCGGTATCAACCCGCCGGTTCGGGCATGCTGCTGTCGGCGTCGATGTACCAGCTGATCCGAAAAAACGTGACCGTGACCGACCCTTTGGACACGTCCTACCAGATCCAGGCCGGCAAGGCGCGCTCGCGGGGCCTGGAACTGGAGGCGCGCACCCGCATCGGCCGTCATGCCAACCTGATCGCGGCCTATGCCTACACCGATGCACGCACGCTCAAGGCCAGCCCTTTGCAACCCGGCGAAGAGGGCAAGCGCCTGAACTCGGTCCCCTTCAACCAATTCTCGCTCTGGGGGGACTATGGCTTCGGCGACTTCGGCCTGCCCGGACTGAGGGTGGGCGCCGGCGTCCGCTACGTAGGCAGCACCCGCGGCATGGCGCACGGCACAGCCGTCGAAGTGCCCTCTTTCACCCTGATTGACGCGATGGTCAGCTACACCACGGGGCCATGGAAATTCGCATTGAACGCCACCAATCTGACCGATAAGACTTACATCGGCAGTTGCACCTACGGCTGCTTCTACGGCGAACCACGCCGGGTGATCGGCACCGCGACTTACCGCTGGTAAAGCCGGCGCGGCAGGGGAAGACGCTCTTCCCGGCAAGCCCCTGCCCACCCTCAGGCGTCCACCAGGTGAACGCCAAAAAATCCCCATTTGTCCATCCTCGGTGACTTTTAGTACTATTCCCACCAGAAATTCTATATACGCACAAATGTTCGTATATAGAACAAAACGATTTTTCTGGCCTCGCCGCACAGAAAGGCACCCTAGGAAGAGACAGAGCTCACCCTGATTCGCCCGCGTGCCTGACTGAACCGCAGCAGCCTGCAAGACAGCACCGAGCGAACCATCATGGATACTCCCCTCAAGAATCTCGCCGTCATCGGCGCAGGCGCCATGGGCAGCGGCATCGCCGCGCTATTCGCCTCGAAGGGACTCGACATCGTCCTGATCGATCCGATGGAAGGCGCCCTTGCCCGCGCCTTGAAGACCATCGAACGCCAATTGAACGTCTACGCCCCGGACAACGTTCAAGCCGCAATCGGCCGGATCCGCTTCGACCCCAGCCTGGACGCCGCCGCCAGCTGCGACCTCGTCATCGAAGCCGTACCGGAAAACCTGGAGCTCAAGCGCGGCATCTTCGCCAAGCTTGACGCCCTGTGCCCGGCCCACACGCTGTTCGCCACCAACACCTCGGGCCTGTCCATCAACGCCATCGCCAGCGCCGTCGCGCGCCGCGACCGCTTCGTGGGCACCCACTTCTTCACCCCTGCCGACGTCATCCCGCTGGTCGAAGTCGTGCGCAACGATGACACCTCGGAGGCCACCGTCGCCCAGGTCATGGCCACGCTGCGTTTCGCCGGCAAGCGGCCCGTGCTGGTGCGCCAGGACATCCCCGGCTTTATCGCCAACCGCATCCAGCACGCGCTGGCGCGCGAAGCGATCTCGCTTTTGGAAAAGGGCGTGGCCAGCGCCGAAGACATCGACGAAGTGGTCAAGTGGAGCCTGGGGCTGCGCCTGGCCTTGTCCGGCCCGCTGGAGCAGCGCGACATGAACGGCATCGACGTGCACTACGCGATCGCCAGCTATCTCTACAAAGACCTGGAAAACCGGACTGAGCCGTCCGACCTGCTCAAGAGCAAGGTCGAAAGCGGACAGATCGGCGCCAAAAGCGGCCAGGGCTTCTACTCCTGGAGCCCCGAACGCCGCGAACGCGTGCTGCGCGAGAAAAGCGCCACGCTGGGCGAACTGGCCGCGTGGCTCAACAGCAAGGCCGGCGACGCCTGACGGCGCCCCTACGAATTCACAACGGATAAGGCGCGGGGGCAACCGCCAACCGCGCCGACGGGCCACGAGCCCACCACACAAAGAAAACCAGACGTCGCTCCCGCCCGCACCGCCACCCGGTGACGGGCGAGGCAAGACACTAGAGAACCCGCCTACGGAGTTGTTGGAGGCACCATGAATAAACTCGCTTCATTCTTTACCGAGCTGATGCGCAAGTATCTGCCCGATCCTTTCGTTTTTGCGATCGCACTGACCCTGTTGACCGTGCTGCTCGCCATGGGCATCGAAGGCCAGAGCATCGGCGACGTCACCCGCGCCTGGGGCAAGGGCTTCTGGAGCCTCTTGGCCTTCACGACCCAGATGGCCGTGATCCTGGCCATGGGCTACGTGCTGGCCACCGCGCCGCTGACCGACCGCCTGCTCAACCGCATCGTCAGCCACGTGCACCGTCCGCACACCGCCATCATCGTCGCGACGCTGGTCGGCGGCGTGGGCAGCTACCTGAACTGGGGCTTCGGTCTGGTCATCGGCGGCATCGTCGCCAAGAAGCTGGCGCTGAAGGTCAAGGGCGTTCACTACCCGCTGATCATCGCGGCGGCCTATAGCGGCTTCACGATGTACGGCCTGGGCCTGTCCGCCAGCATCCCCGTGCTGGTCGCCACTCCCGGCCATCCGACCGCCAAGCAGATGGGCACCATCCCGCTGTCGGAAACCATCTTCTCGGTGCCCATGCTGATCACCAGCCTGGTCATCATCATCACGCTGCCGCTGCTCAACGCCTGGCTGCACCCGAAGAAGGGCGAGAAGATCGTTGAAGTGGACCCGGCGATCGACCGCGACGCCAACGCCTCCACCGCCACCGAAGACATGCTGGAAAAGGGCACCATCGCCTCGAAGCTGAACAACAGCCGCATCCTCTCCATGCTGATCGGCGCGCTGGGCATCGCCTACGTGACGTTCCACTTCATGGACGGCGGTTCGCTGGACCTGAACCTGATCAACTTCATCATCCTGTTCCTGGGCATCATCCTGCTGGGCACGCCGGCCGCCTACGTGGCCAAGCTGACCGAAGGCATCAAGACGATCTCCGGGATCATCCTGCAATATCCGTTTTACGCCGGCATCATGGCCATCATGGCCGCCTCCGGCCTGGTGACGTCGATCTCGCAGGTGTTCGTTGACTTCGCCACGCCGGCAACCCTGCCGTTCTGGGGCCTGATCAGCTCGTTCTTCATCAACTTCTTCGCTCCGTCCGCCGGTGGCCACTGGGTCATCCAGGGTCCGTTCATGATCGACGCGGCCAAGGAAATCGGCAGCGCGCTGAACCAGACGACCATGGCCGTCATGCTGGGCAACGCCTGGAACGACCTGGTGCAGCCCTTCTGGATCCTGCCGGCGCTGGCCTTGTCGAAACTCAAGCTGCGCGACGTGATGGGCTATACCGTCATCATGATGCTGTGGGTCGGCGTGATCCACATCACCGCCGTGCTGGCCTGGGGCTACGCCACGCACTGATAGGCTGATAGCCCCCCCTACGCGCTCACGCGCGCCCCCAGGGGCGACACCTACGGACCGGCGGAGCCGGATCTGGCGGTGTCCCTGACGGGGGAACCGGCTTTAGTTTTTGGAGCAGTGCTTTTCTAAACCGAACGGGAAATGAAATGAGCAAACCGACTGCGTATCTCGTCACTGGCGGCAGCGCCGGGATTGGCGCCGCCATCATCCGCATGCTGCTGGATGCGGGCCACAAGGTGGTCAACATCGACTACCGCCTGCCCGAGAATCCGCCGGCCGGGTTGGTCTCGTATCAGGCCGACCTGACTGACGAAGCGCGCACCAAGGAAGTCGCCGGCGAAGTCACCGCCGCCTACAACATCGTGGGCCTGGTGAACAACGCGGGCGCGACGCGCCCCGGCACGGCCGACACGGCCACCTTGGCGGATCTGGACTATGTGGTGAACCTGCATCTGCGCACCGCGCTGATCCTGGTGCAGGCCGCGCTGCCCGCCATGCGCGAAGCCGGCTTCGGCCGCATCGTGAACATGTCGTCGCGCGCCGCATTGGGCAAGCCGGACCGCGTGGTCTATTCGGCCACCAAGGCCGGCCTGGTGGGCCTGACCCGCACGCTCGCAATGGAACTGGGCGGCGACGGCATCACCGTCAACGCCATCGGCCCCGGCCCCATCGCGACCGACCTCTTCACCAAGAGCAACCCGGCCGGCGCCCCGCAGACCGAACGCATCATCAACAGCATCGTCGTCAAGCGCCTGGGCACGCCGGAAGACGTGGCGCGCGCCGCCATGTTCTTCCTGTCGCCCGACAATGGTTTCGTGACCGGCCAGATGCTGTACGTGTGCGGCGGCACGACGCTGGGCGTCGCCCCGATCTGAGCCCGGCCGCCATGCCCGCCCAGCCCCGCCTCCTGCCGTGCCGCCCGGTTCGCCTAGCGGCGCAGCAGCGCGTGGTTGATCTGGTCGGCGGCGTGGCGCAAGGGCGGCAGGAAAGCCTCCAGCATGGCCTCGCGCGAGAAGCGGTTGGAATGCCCGCTGACGTTCATCGCGGCGATCACCCGGCCGCTGCGGTCGATGATGGGCACCGCCACCGACTGCAGTCCCGGCTCCAGTTCCTGGGCCACGCAGGCGTAGCCGTCAGCGCGCACGCCGGCCAGCACGCGCTTGAGTTCGGCGATGTCGGTCACGGTATCGGCGGTGTAGGCCCGGATCTGGCTCATGGCCAGCACCCGGTCCAACTCCGCTTCCGGCAAACCAGCCAACAGCACGCGGCCCATCGACGTCACCCAGGCCGGCAGGCGGCTGCCTACGGCCAGGTTGATGGTCATGACCTTGTGCGTGGACAGGCGCAGAATGTAGACGATGTCCGCGCCTTCCAGCACCGACACGGAGCAGGACTCGCGCGTGAGCTCGGCCACTTCTTCCATGTAGGGCAGCGCCAGGTTCCACAGCGGCGTGCCCGACAGGTACGCGTAGCCCAGCTCCAGGATGCGCGGCGTCAGCGCGAATTTGCGGTCGAAGGCGGTGACGTAGCCCAGGTGTTCCAGGGTCAGCAGGATGCGGCGCGCGCCGGCACGGGTAAGCCCCGTGACGGTTGCCACTTCGGACAAGGTCATCTGCGAACGGTTCGGGCCGAAGGCCCGGATCACCGACAGGCCACGCGCGAACGATTGCACGTAGCTGTCGCTGGGTTGCTGGGTGTCAAGCTCCGCCATCCGTCCGGTCTCACGAGAAAAAAGCTCGCCGCTGGCGAGCCGTCCGTTGCCGTAAAAGGCAACGCAAAACGATGGAGATTGCACCGCGCTGGCTCGCCTTGACGCTATGCAGTCCCCATGAAACGATGTTCTTCAGAAGAACGAAAGTTCTAATGAAGAACAAATTATGACACGCCACCTATGAGCGAACATCATGATCTCTAAGCTTGTTGCAAGCGCGGCGGCCGCCCTGGCGGACGTACCCGACGGCGCCACCGTCATGATCGGCGGCTTCGGCACTGCCGGCCAGCCCATGGAATTGATCGACGCCCTGCTCGAACAGGGCGCGAAAGACCTGGTCATCATCAACAACAACGCCGGCAACGGCACCACGGGCCTTGCCGCCTTGCTGGGCGCGAACCGCGTGCGCAAGATCATCTGCTCGTTTCCCCGCCAGGTGGACTCGCAGATCTTCGACGGCCTGTACCGCAGCGGCAAGATCGAACTGGAACTGGTGCCCCAAGGCAACCTGGCCGAGCGCATCCGCGCCGCCGGCGCCGGCATCGGCGCGTTCTTCTCGCCCACCGGCTACGGCACCCCGCTGGCCGACGGCAAGGAAGTCCGCGAAATCAACGGCCGCCACTACGTGCTGGAATACCCCCTGCACGCCGACTACGCGCTGATCAAGGCCGAACGCGGCGACCGCTGGGGCAACCTGGTCTACCGCAAGACCGCCCGCAACTTCGGCCCCATCATGGCCAGCGCCGCGCGCGTGGCCGTGGCGCAAGTGCGTGAGGTGGTCGAGCTGGGCACGCTGGACCCCGAAACCGTCGTCACCCCCGGCATCTTCGTGCAGCGCGTCGTGCAGATCGACGCCAAGGAGCAGCAATGAGCACCAAACTGACCCGCGACCAGATCGCCGCCCGCGTCGCGCAGGACATCCCTGAAGGCGCCTACGTCAACCTGGGCATCGGCCTGCCCACGCTCGTCGCCAACCACTTGCCGGCCGACCGCGAAGTCATCCTGCATACGGAAAACGGCATGCTGGGCATGGGCCCCGCTCCCGCCAAGGGCGAGGAAGACTACGACCTGATCAACGCCGGCAAGCAGCCCGTCACCGAACTGCCCGGCTGCTCGTTCTTCCATCACGCCGATTCGTTCGCCATGATGCGCGGCGGCCACCTGGACATCTGCGTGCTGGGCGCCTTCCAGGTGTCGCAGCACGGCGACCTGGCCAACTGGCACACGGGTGCGCCGGACGCCATCCCCGCCGTGGGCGGCGCGATGGACCTGGCCATCGGCGCCAAGGACGTCTTCGTGATGATGGAACTGCAGACCCGCGAAGGCCAGAGCAAGCTGGTCGAAGCCTGCACCTACCCGCTGACCGGCGTGCGCTGCGTGTCGCGCGTGTACACGGACGTGGCGGTGTTCGACATCCGCGCAGACGGCGTGACCGTCATCGACATGTTCGGCGACGTCACCGCCGACGAACTGCTGGCCCTGACCGGCCTGCCGCTGAAGTTTTCCGCCTGATTTTTTTGCCGATACGCCGCCCGTGGCTGATGCCGGGGCGGCCTCTCTGGAGAGTCCATCATGTTGTTCATGGTTCAAATGCAAGTCAATCTGCCCGTCGACATGCCGGCCGAACGCGCCGACAAGCTCAAGGCCGACGAAAAGGCCCTGGCGCAGCAACTGCAGCGCGACGGCAAGTGGAAGGAGTTGTGGCGCGTGGTCGGCCGCTATGCCAACGTCAGCATCTTCGACGTGGAAAGCAACGACGAACTGCACACGCTGCTGGCCTCCCTGCCGCTGTTCCCGTACATGGACATCAACGTCACGGCGCTGGCGCGCCACCCGTCGGCCATCTGAAACGACAGGAGTTCCCATGCCCTACATCATCGAAACGTTCGATAAGCCCAACCACCAGGAAGTGCGCCAACAGCATCGCGCGGCGCACCTGGAATACCTGGACGCCAACAAGCAGTTGCTGCTGGCGTGCGGCGCCAAGCTGCAGGACGACGGCAAGGATGCCGGCGGCGGCCTGTACATCGTTGACCTGGACACGCGCGAAGCCGCGCAGCAGTTCATCGATGCCGACCCGTTTTCGCAAGCCAAGCTCTTCGACCGCGTGACCATCACGCGCTGGCGCAAAGCCTACGTCGACGGCACCTGCTACCTGTAATCCCGAAGCGGCCGCCCTTTGCGCGGCCGCGGCTTCATCCGAGGTAATCCCACATGGCTTACGCCGAACTCAGCCAGGCACGGCTGTTCTACGTCATCGATGGCCCGGCCGACGCGCCGATGCTGGTGCTCTCCAATTCGCTGGGCACCTGCTCCGACATGTGGGCCCGCCAGATCCCCGAACTGACCAAGCACTTCCGCGTGCTGCGCTACGACACCCGCGGCCACGGCAAGTCCTCGATCCCCGACGGCGAATACACCTTCGAACAACTGGCAGGCGACGTCGCCGAACTGCTGGCGCACCTGGGCATCAAACGCGCCCACTTCTGCGGTCTGTCGATGGGCGGCCCCACCGGCATCGCGCTGGCGCTGGCGCACCCGCAGCTCGTCTCCAAGCTGATCCTGTGCAACACCGCAGCGCGCATCGGCTCGGCCGAAGGCTGGAGCACGCGCATCGGCGCAGTCGCCGAGCAGACCCTGGAGAAAATGGCCCCCACGCTCGTCGAGCGCTGGCTGACCGACGACTACCGCGCCGCCGAACCGGGCCTGACGCAAGTACTGATCGACATGCTGCGCCGCACGCCGGACGCCGGCTATTCGGCCAACTGCGCCGCCCTGCGCGACGCCGACTACCGCCCGCAGGTCTCAGCCGTCGCCGCGCCCACGCTCGTCATCAGCAGCACGCACGACCTGGCCGCCACGCCCGCCCAAGGCAAAGAGCTGGCCGCCGCCATCACGGGTGCCCGCTATGTCGAACTGAACACCTCCCACATCTCGAACTGGGAGCAACCGGAAGCCTTCACCCGCGCGGTCGTCGACTTCCTGACGGAGTAACCGCATGCAGCGCTGGAAACACCGGCCCGAAGGCTCCAACTGGGGCGACTTCGGACCCGAAGACCAACTTGGCCGCCTGAACCTCATCACCGAAGAACAGGTCTTGAAGGGCGCGCGCGAAATCCGCGCCGGCAAGACGTTCTGCCTGTCGTTGCCGCTGGACCTGCCCGGCGGCAACGTGCTCAACCCGCGCCGCCACCCGCCGCAACTCAGCCCCACCCGGCTGGCGGACACGCCCTACCTGAACTTCCCGCTGAAGAACGTCAACCCGGATGCGGTGGACGTGCTGAGCGACGACCAGGTGCTGCTGTCCATGCAGTACTCCACCCAATGGGACGCGCTGGCGCACGTGGGCGCGCTGTTTGACGCCGACGGCGACGGCAAGCCCGAACTGCGCTACTACAACGGCTTTCAGGCCGGCGTGGACGTCGTCGGCCCGGCCGACGGCGACCACACGGGTTGCGGCTGCAACAGCGGCGGCCCGTCGGCCGCGCTGAAGCTGGGCGTGGAGAATCTGGCGCAGAAAGGCATGCAAGGGCGCGGCGTGCTGGTGGACCTGTTCCGCCACTACGGCCCCGGCCGCACGCTGATCGGCCACGCCGAACTGATGCACGTACTGGAAACGGACGGCATCACGGTCGAACGCGGCGACATGCTGGTGCTGCGCACCGGCTACGCCGAGGCCGTCGTCGCCATGAACGGCACGCCGGACCCCGAGGTGCTGCACACCTACGGCGCCGCGCTGGACGGCACCGACGCCGCGCTCCTGCAATGGATCACGGATAGCGGCATCGCCGCCATCTGCGCCGACAACTACGCGGTCGAGGCCTACCCCGCCCGCGAGAAAACCGGCCCGCGCGCCATGCTGCCGCTGCACCACCATTGCCTCTTCAAGCTGGGCCTGCCGCTGGCAGAGCTGTGGTACCTGAAAGACCTGGCCGACTTCCTGCATGCGAACGGACGCCATCACTTCATGCTGACCGCCCCGCCGCTGCGCCTGCCGCACGCGATCGGTTCCCCGGTCACGCCGATCGCTACCGTCTAGGATGCGCAAAGCCCCCGAAAGGGGGCTTTTTTTTGAAGCCGTCGAAAAGGGACGGGGGCTGGGAAACCGTCGAAAAGGGACGGGGGCTAGGAAACCGTCGGTCCGTAGGATGGGTGGAGCGCGAGAGACCTTACGCAAGGACTCGATCATCCAGCGCGCGCAACCCATCAGGCAGCGGTCGCGTTGTGGCTGCAATTGCCAAGAAATCACCGCTGCTTGATGGGTTGCGCGCGCTGCATATTGGCGTTCTTGCCCCGCGTTTCTCGCGCTTCACCCATCCTACGATCCCATCAAGACTGGTCAGCCCTTCAGGCACGTGCTCATGAAAGTCTTGCGCGCGTCGCCGGTCAGCTTCTGGTCGCCCGCCTTCGCATTGCAGTCCTTCATCTTCTGCTGCTGCGGCGTCAGTTGCTTGGCGGGCGCGGGGGCCTCGCCTTTCAGGCAGCTGCTCATGTAGGTCTTGCGATCGTCGCCCGTCTTACCGGTTGCCGACTTGTTGCAGTCGGCCATGCGCTGCTGTTGCGGCGTGGGCGTCTTGGCGGGCGCGGGAGCGGCGGGGGTCTGCGCATACGCGCCGAAAAAACATGCGGACAACACGAGGGCCGAGGCCAACTGGCTAGTACGGGAAAGCATGAGTTTCTCCCTTGAGCGTTATGCGCCCGGTTGGCGCAAGGACGCGCTTGACGCTGGGCGGCACGATCTGCCGGCCACTTGCCGGCCCGGTCATCATCGAACAAAGCGACAGGCTTCGCAAGCGCGGAAAGGTTAAGAAAAGCCAGGAAACCGCGCCCGATTCGTTCAGCTTTTCGACAGCAGAAACTCCCAAGCTAGAGACATTCCGATGCATTTGTGCCATCCCCCATCGAATCTGGGAACATGCCGCGCAACCTGTTACCCATTCATCCTTTTGACCCGTTGTGCCCGGCTGCGGAAAGGTGTGAGATACAGCTGTCCGCGCGATACGCGGGCGGCGAAGACGGCGGCGCGGACAAGCAGGCGCCCCGACGCCAGCGTCCCAGGAGACCATCCATGAAACTCGCCGTTGCCTCTCTCGTCTTGCTTGCCGGCCTGTCCGGCGCCGCCGGCGCGCAAAGCCTGGCCTACGGCGTCACTCTGGGCAACGTGCAGGCGGTGCGCGATATCAACATGAACGTATCCACCATCACGGGGTCGCTGGCCAATCAATCGGGCCGGCCCATCTCCAGCGCGGTCCTGACCTTTGTGCTGTATGACGCGCAAGGGCGCGAAGTGGGCCGGGTTAACGACGACGTCATCGGTCCGATGGCGCCGGGACAGATCCGGCTGGTGAAGGCGATCACGCCGCTGCAGTTCACCCGCGTCACGGTGCTGGACATCCGGGCACAATAGTTAGCCCCCACGCTTCGCGCGCTACGCGCGCTCTCTGCCCCCCGAGGGGGCTTCCCCGCCTTGGGGCGGCCCGGCGGCGGGGGGGGTTAGCCCCCACGCTTCGCGCGCTATGCGCGCTCTCTGCCCCCCGAGGGGGCTTCCCCGCCTTGGGGCGGCCCGGCGGCGGGGGGGGTTAGCCCCCACGCTACGCGCGCTCTCTGCCTTCACGGGAAGCAAAAAACCCTTCTGTGGCCAGGGTTTAGACAGGGGGTTGTAGGGTCAAATATGGGAAAATTCCGCTTGTCGACTCGATAACAGGGGCTTCCACACGAAGCCCCTTATTGCGTCTGTCGGCGTGCCAGCAGGCCTGGCCTTGTTACTAGGAAGTGAAGATCATGTTCCCAAAAAGACTCACCGAAGGCTATCAATCGTTCCTGGAGGGCCGTTTCCATTCGGAAAGCAGCCGCTATCAGAAACTGGCCGAACTGGGCCAAAGCCCGGAAATCCTGCTTATCGGCTGCTGCGATTCCCGCGTGTCCCCCGAAGTGATCTTCGATGCCGGCCCGGGCGAGATGTTCGTGGTGCGCAACGTCGCCAACCTGGTGCCGCCCTGTGAGCCCGACTCTGAATCGTCCTATCACGGCACCAGCGCCGCGATCGAATTCGCGGTCAACGGGTTGAACGTCAAGCACATCGTCGTGCTGGGCCACGCGTCCTGCGGCGGCATCCGCTCGTTCTTCGACGACGCCAAGCCCCTGTCCAAGGGCGACTTCATCGGCAAGTGGATGTCGCAGATCGAACCCGTGGCCGAACGCCTGGGCCCCGGCTCCGGCGACCGCCAAGCCAAGCTCAAGCGCCTGGAACTGGCCGTGGTCGAGCACAGCCTGAACAACCTGATGACGTTCCCGTCCATCCGCCGCCGCGTGGAAAAGGGCGACCTGGAACTGCACGGCACCTACTTCGGCGTGGCCACCGGCGTGCTGTTCCTGCGCGACCCGAAAACCGGCGAATTCGAGCCCTGCCTGGAAACCGGCATCAACGGCTAACCGCCGCCGCGGCCGGCGCTACGCTTACACCCGGTAAGCCTGCGCCAGCCGCTCGTAGTTGTTCTTCAGGATGATCCCCGCGTAGTAGACGTGTTCGCGCATCAGGTCTTCAGCGCGCGCGCCGTCACGCGCGATGATCGCGTTGACGATCCGGTGGTGATCATCGTGCGAGCGCAGGATGATGCCGTGGTCTTCCCACAGGATGATGCGGTCCGACGCATAGGGGATGGCCTGCGCCTGCGTGGCGAAGCGCTTGACCCACGGGTTGCCCGCCGCCTCGAGGATGCCATTGTGCAAGGTGATGTTCACCTTCTGGTAGGGCAAATGGTCCTCGGCCAGCAGCACCCCTTTCGCCAGGATCCGGTCGCCCTCGTCCAGGCAGTTCTTCAATACCGCCACCGCGTCGTTGCTCAGCCCGCGCAAGGCCGCCTGCCGACAGGCCAGCCCTTCCAGCGCGGCGCGCACTTCGTACGCCGCCACGATCTCGCCGATGTCATAGGCGCGCACGGTGTAGCCGCGCTTGGGCAGATGCTCCAGCAGACCTTCATTGCCCAGCGTCGCCAGCGCGGCGCGCACCGGCGTGCGCGACACCCCCAGTTTCTCGGCCAGCGGGATTTCTTCCAGACGGGCGCCGGGGCTGAATTGGCCGTGCAGCACCCAGTCCCGCAGCGTATCGGTAACGTGTTGAGATAGCGTGTCCATGACCTCATTGTATACATGAAGGATACATGCGGCGACTTCCTCACCAGCACCCTACGCGCTTTCCCTAGTGTCTATGCCCTACATCAAACGATGCTCAGGGTAAGCACCTATACCTGCGCCCACTCCATGTATACATAATCGCAAAAAATTGAAATCAGCGGCCCCGCCTTCCCAGGCAGACGGCACGCCAATCAGGAGACAGCATGTCCAATGTATCCACGCCCCCCGCGCTTGGCGCGGCCTCCCGTCTTGCGCTCGTGACCGGCGGCGGCGGGGGCATCGGCGCCACGATCTGCCAGGAGCTGGCGCGCGCGGGATTCCGTGTCGTGGTGTCGGACGTGGACGCCGTGCGCGCCCGCCGCGTGGCCGATGAACTGGGTGCGCCGCACGCCGCCCACGCTTTCGACGTCAGCGATGAAGCCGCGGTCGAAGGCGCATTCGACGCCATTGAAGCGCAGCACGGCCCGATCGCCGTGCTGGTCAGCGCCGCCGGGCTGCTGCTGTTCCAACCCGACGGCGAGCGCCCGCTCATCAAGGACACCACGCTGGACATCTGGGAGCGCAGCTTTGCCGTCAACGCGCGCGGCGTCTTCCTCTGCGGCCGCGCCTACCTGCGCCGGCGCGAAACCGCGCCGCTGGCGCACGGCCGCATCGTCACCTTCACGTCGGTGGCCGCGCAGTTGGGCGGCTACCGTTCCAGTGCCTCATACATTGCCGCCAAATCCGCCGTGCTGGGCCTGACCAAAGCGATGGCGCGCGAATCCGCGCACCTGGGCGTCACCGTCAACGGCATCGCGCCCGGCCTGATCGACACCGACATGCTGCGCAGCACGGTCACCAGCAGCGGCGCGCTGGCCGCAGCCGCGCAGGCGATCCCGCTGGGCCGCATCGGCACCGTGGACGACGTGGCTGCCGCCGTGCGCTTCCTGGCATCCGAAGAGGCCGGCTACATCACCGGCAGCGTGATCGACGTGAACGGCGGCTACCGCATGCAGTAAGGGGTGCCGGCAGCCTGCCGGCCTATGCAGCAAAGCGCCGCACACACAGGCGCGCATTCCAAAAAGACGGGAGACAAATCATGAATCAACGTAGTCGCTTCGCGGCCGCCGCGGCGCTGTGCGCGTGGGCCTTATCGACCGGCGCGCAAGCGCAGCAAGAGCCGGGCATCACGGACAAGACCATCAAGATCGGCCTGTTCGCGCCGCTGTCCGGCAGCGGCATGGCCTATGGCTTTGACGTGTTGAACGCCGCCAAGATGTGGTACGCCAAGGTCAACAAGGAAGGCGGCGTGCACGGCCGCCAGATCGAACTCGTCATCGAAGACGACCGCTGCAACGCCAATGACCTGGTCGCCGCGGTAAAAAAGCTCAATGAGCAGGACAAGGTATTCCTCTTGAACGGCGGTTCGTGCTCGGCCGCGGTCGTGGCGTCGCGCGAATACGTCGAACGCGAGAAGGTGCCGCTCGTCATGCTGAACGCCTCGGGCGACGGCGCGCTGTACCCGCCGTCCAAGTACATCTACGGCGCCTTCTCGATCTCGCAACACGCTGTGGGCGGTTCCATGGTGCAGTTCGCGTCCGAGCACCTGAAAGCCAGGAAGATCGGCTACATAAACCACGACGACGCCTACGGCGGCTGGAACCTCGAGGCGGCGCAAGCCCAGGCCAAGCAGTTGGGCGACCTGGGCCTGCAAGTGCAGTCGGTGAATCCCAACATCACCGACGTCACCGCGCCCATGCTGAAGATCCGTGCAGGCAACCCCGACGTGCTGCTCTTGACCACCTACGCCCGCCCCGCCGCGCTCATCATCAAGAAGGCGCAGGAACTGGGCTGGAACAAGCCCATCGTGCTGGCCGTGAACGGCACCGCCGACCTGAAGCAGCTGGTGGAGAATGTAGGCAACAAGGACGCCTTCAAGAACGTCTACATCCAGGACGTGCTGTCCGACTTGCCCGGCGGCCCCAAGCTGACCTGGGTGTACGACATGTACAAGCAGTCCTACCCCGACCTGGCCGCCAAGCCCGGCCATCCGCAAACCTACATGCCCTACGGCCTGCCGCCCGCCATGGCGGTGGTGAACGCACTGAAGGCCGCCGGCCCGCAACCCACGCGCGAAAAGGTCTTGCAGGCGCTGGAGACGATGAAGTTCGACTCGGGCGTCATGGCCGGCCCCATCGAGTTTGGCCCGAACGACCGCGCCGCGCAGGAATCCGCCATCTACATCAAGTTCGACGGCACCGGCATGACGCTCATCCCCGGCGCCTTCAAGAGCGTCTGGCAATACCAGAAGTAGGCCTGCGGCCTGTCACAGACCGAGCCCGCGCCGTGGCGCAGCACCGCGCGGGCCGCCGGAGAACATCATGAGCTTTGCCGATTTCTGGTTGTTCCTGCAGCAGGGGGTGCTGTCGGGACTGGTGACGGGCAGCGTGTACGCGCTGCTGGCCGTCGCCGTCGTCATCATCTTCAAGACAACAGACGTACCCAATTTCGCCCAGGGCGAGATTTTCATGGTGGGCGGCTACATCGCCCTGTTCCTGACACTGGTGATGGGCTGGCCCTACCTGGTGGTCATCCCCGTCACGCTGGCCGCAGTAGCCCTCGTGTCGGGCCTGTTCCAGCGTGTCGTGATGGAACGCGTCATCGCCTCCAAAGGCGTGGGCGTGCAGATGGTCATCGCCACGCTGGGGCTAGCCTATGCGCTGAAGGGCCTGGTGCGGCAAACGGGCCTGGGCGACACGCCGCGCTCGCTCCCGCCGCTGGCCCCGACCGACGCCATCATCATCGGCGACGCGGTGCTGACGCAACTGGACATCGTGATCTTCGCGGTGGCGGTGGGCGTCATGCTGCTGCTGTTCGCGATGTTCACGTACACCCGCGTCGGCCGCGCCATGCGTGCCGTCGGCATGAACCCCAAGGCCGCGCGGCTGACGGGCGTGAACCTGACCCGCATCCGCATGATGGTGTGGGCGCTGTCCGGCCTGATCTCGGCCGTGGCCGCGCTGCTGATCACCCCCAAGATCCTCATCACGCCGGACATCGGCCACATCGCCATCCTGGCCTACGCCGCCGCCATCGTGGGCGGCATCACCAGCCTGCCCGGCGCGGTGGTGGGCGGTTTCGTGATCGGCATGGCCGAGAACCTGGTGGGGCTGTTCATTTCGACCAATGCCATCGTGGTTGCCCCGTTCGTGGCCATCATGGTCGTGCTGCTGCTGCGTCCGCAAGGCCTCTTGGGCGGCAAACTGCAGGTGAAGAAAGTATGAGCAACAAGATCGATCGCACCTTGCTGGCGCTGATGGCCGTGACGCTGGCGGCCCTGCCCTTCCTGGCCAGCGGCTATGTCATCTATGTCGTCAACCTGCTGATGGTCTTCGTCGTGCTGGCGCTAGGCCTGCATCTGGTCATCGGCGAAACCGGGCAGTTCGCGCTGTCGCATGCCGCGTTCTATGGCGTGGGCATCTACACCGCGGGTCTCATCAACAACCTGTGGCATCCGCCGTTCTTCATCTCGATCATCGCGGGCGGGTTGCTGGCGGCCGCGCTCGGCTACCTGATCGGCGCGCTGGCGCTGCGCATGCGCGACATCTATCTGGCGTTGTCGACCTTCGCGTTCGGCGAGGCCATGCAGTGGGTGTTTCTAAACTGGCAGTCGGTCACCAACGGGTCGAACGGCTTCCGGATATCGCCGGCCACGCTGTTCGGCTACGAACTGGTTTCCGACCTGAAGGCCTATCCCTTTGTCGTGCTGATCGCCGCACTCTTGCTGTGGGCCACCATCGCATTGTCACGCTCGCAACTGGGATCGGCGTTTCGCGCGGTACGGGAAAGCGACGTGGCGGCCCAGGCGATGGGCGTGAACGTCAACGCCATCAAGCGCACCGCCTTCACGCTATCGGCCGCCTATGCAGGGATCGCCGGGGGCATGTACACCACATTCGCGTCGTTCATCCACCCGGAAAGCCTGGGTTTCCAGACCACCATCCTGATCCTCACGATGGTGGTGGTGGGCGGCATCGGCTCGGTACGCGGCGCCATCGCGGGCGCGCTGGCATTCGGATTGATCTCTGAACTGCTGCGCCAGGCGCTGTCGTTCCAGGAAATCATCTACGGCGTCATCCTGATGGGCTTCATGATGTTTGCCCCCAAGGGCCTGTTCGCCGGCCGCGACGCGCGCCGCCGTGCGCCGCCTCCGGCCGCCCCGCTACCCGCGGCCTCACGTTCCGACGCAGGCGCCGCCAAAGCCACGCAAAGGAGCGCGGCATGAGCCACCCACCCTATCTGGACGTCCAGGGCCTGACCGTGAAGTTCGGCGGCCTGACCGCCATCAACGGTCTGTCCATGCAAGTGGAGCGCGGCCGCATCCACGCGCTGATCGGCCCCAACGGCGCCGGCAAATCCACCACCTTCAATTGCATCTCGCGCTACTACCGCCCCAGCAGCGGCAGCATCCAATTCAATGGCACGGACATTACGAAGAAGAAGCCGCATGAAATGGCGGCGCTGGGTGTGGCCCGCACGTTCCAGAACCTGGAGCTGTTCGGCGCGCTGAGCGTGCGTGAGAACGCGCTGCTGGGTACCTATGCGCACGGCGCGGACCGCGCCGGAAAGCTGCTGCGCCCGGCGGCGGCCGAAGCGCGCGAGCGCGTCGAGCATCTGCTGGAACGTGTCGGTCTGGCCGATTTCCTGGACACACCGGCGTGCAGCCTGGACTTCGGCCGCCAGAAGATGCTGGAACTGGCGCGCGCGCTGGCGATTTCGCCCAAGCTGCTGCTGCTGGACGAGCCGGCGGCAGGCCTGCGCAACCGCGAGATCGAAACGCTGGACCGTCTGCTGACCGAGCTGTGCGAACGCGATGGCATCACCGTGCTGCTGGTGGAGCACGTCATGCAACTGGTGATGTCGATTTCGGACCGCATCACCGTCATGTCCTTCGGCGAGAAGATCGCCGAAGGCACGCCCGCGGAGGTGCGCAGCAACCCCCGGGTGATTGAAGCCTATCTGGGCAAAGGAGCCGCAGGTGGCTGACATCCTTCTTGAAGTCGATGCGGTCTCGGCCGCCTACGGCAATATTCGCGCATTGCAGGACGTATCGCTGAAAGTGCCGCAAGGCGCCATCGTCGCGCTGCTGGGCGCCAACGGCGCGGGCAAGTCCACCACGCTCAACGTGGTCTCGCGCCTGGTCGCACCCACGGCGGGCAGCGTGCGTTTCGCAGGCGAGGCCATCCACCGGCTACCGGCGGACGCCGTGGTGGGCCGGGGCATCGTGCAAGTGCCGGAGGGCCGCGAAATATTCCGCGACATGAGCGTGCGCGAAAACCTGGAAATGGGCGCCTACCTGCGCCGCGACCGTGCGGCGGTGAAGCAGGACCTGGACATGGTGTGCGACACCTTCCCGCGCCTGCGCGAGCGTTTCGAACAAAAGGCCGCCACGCTATCCGGCGGCGAACAGCAGATGCTGGCGACGGGCCGCGCAATGATGGCGCGGCCACGCATGATCCTGCTGGACGAGCCGTCGATGGGGCTGTCGCCGCTGGTGGTCGAACAGATCTTCGACATCGTGCTGCGGCTGAACCGCGAACAAGGCATCACCATCCTGCTGGTGGAACAGAACGTGAAGCTGGCGCTATCGGTCTCCAGCTACGCCTACATCCTTGAGAACGGCGAAATCGCGCTGGAGGGCGAATCCGCCATGCTTGCCAGCGACGAAGGCGTGCAGCGCGCCTATCTGGGCGCATGACGCGCCGCGAAGGACAGACCATGACATCCATCAAACACAAGCGGGTCCTCGTCACCGGCGCCGGGCGCGGCCTGGGCGCCACCATCGCGCACGGCTTCGCCGGCCAAGGCGCGACGGTCATCGTGGCCGACATCGACGCCGCGCTGGCCGCCGGCACGGCGCAGGCCATCCGCGACGCGGGCGGCCACGCGGTCGACGCCCGCCTGGACGTGACGGACGCTGGCGCCGTGCGCGCTTTCGCGGCGCACTGCGCGGCGCGCCACGGCAACCTGGATATTCTGATCAACAACGCGGGCATCTCGGCGCGCGCGCCGTTCGACGACCCGCAGACGCCCGCCATCTGGGACCGCGTCATGCAGGTCAATCTGCAAGGCACGTTCAACGTCACGCACGCCTTTGTCGAACAGCTCAAAGCCACGCGCGGCGCCATCGTCAACCTGTGCTCCATCGTGGCGTACGGCTGCGGCATTTCAACGGCTGGCTACGTCGTGTCCAAGGGCGGCGTGCGCTCGTTCACGGAAGTGCTGGCGCGCGATCTCGGCCCGCATGGCGTGCGCGTGAATGCGGTGGCGCCGGGCTTGATGGAGACCGACATGACGGCGGGCCAGCGCGCACAAGCCAACGGCACCGACTGGTACATGGGACGCGCCCCGCTGGCGCGCGCCGGCCGCGCGGACGAAATCGTCGGGCCCGTCCTGTTCCTGGCCTCGGACATGGCCAGCTATGTGAACGGCGTGGTGCTGCCCGTGGACGGCGGCTACCTGGCCGTATAAGGAGACACCATGAATCTGGGTACGGCACTAGTCACCGGCGGGGCAAGCGGAATGGGCCTGGCCATCGTCGAGCGCCTGGCGCGCGATGGCTTCAGCGTCGTGATGGCGGACCGCAACGGCGCGCTGGCGGAACAGGAATCCCAGGCGCTGCGCGCACGCGGGCTGCCGGTGGCGCACTGCGTCGTCGATCTGACGGATGAGGCGGCCACGCGGGCAATGGTGTCCTCGCTGCCGCCGCTGGCCGCGCTGGTCAACAACGCCGGCCTGTTCGACGAACGCAAGTTCTTCGACGTCGGCTCGGACGACTACCGCCGCGCGTTCGACGTCAACCTGCTGGCGGTAGCCACACTGACGCAAGAAGCCGCACGCACCATGGCGGCGGGCGCCAAGATCGTCAACATCGCGTCGCGCGCCTATCTGGGCGCGAAGAACCATCCGCACTACGTGGCCTCGAAGGCGGCGCTGGTGGGTTATACGCGCGCCGCCGCCATGGAGCTGGCGTCGCGCGGAATTCTGGTCAACGCCATCGCCCCCGGCCTGATCGACACGCCGCTCTTGCGCAACCTGACGCCTGATCGCCTTGCCGCGCAACTGGCCTTGCAGCCCACCGGCCGCGCGGGCCAGCCGCAAGACATCGCCAATGCCGTGTCCTTCCTGGCCGCGCCGCACATGGATTTCATCACCGGCCAGGTCCTCTTCGTGGACGGCGGCAAATCGCTGGGCGGGTCGGGAGCATAAGCAGTATGGACAGCATCAAGTGGGACAAGGAAGTGGATGCGTTGGTGGTCGGTTCCGGCGCGGGCGGCATGGCGGCGGCGCTGACGGCGCATGAGGAAGGGCTGGACGTGCTGCTGGTCGAGAAGACCGGCCGCATCGGCGGCTCGAC
This sequence comes from Achromobacter marplatensis, assembly GCF_002209535.1. GTDB lineage: Bacteria > Pseudomonadota > Gammaproteobacteria > Burkholderiales > Burkholderiaceae_B > Achromobacter > Achromobacter marplatensis. The sequence continues at coordinate 87,836 of NZ_NJIG01000020.1, forward strand.
GGCGATTTCCGGCGGCGCGCTGTGGATACCGCTGAATGCGCAGACGGACAGCGCCGGGCACCCCGACAGCTTCGACAAGGTCTGGACGTATCTGGAACAGACCGTTGGCGCCGCGGCGTCAGACGAGATGAAGCGCGCCTATCTGGAGGCCGGTCCGCGCATGATGGATTACCTCGTGTCGCGCGGCATCCTGGACGTGGCCGCGCGCACCGCATCGCCCGACTATTACCCTGACCGGCCGGGCGCGGCGATGGGTGGCCGATCGCTGGACCCGGTGGAGTTCGACGGCAGAAAGCTTGGCCGCCACTTCCGCACGCTGCGCGATCCGTTGAAGGAATTCACGGTGCTGGGCGGCATGATGGTCAACATCACCGACGTGCGTCATCTGCTGCGCGCCACGCGCGCGTTTGGCGCCTGGCGCCACAGCATGAAGCTGGTGCTGCGCTTTGCAGCGGACCGCTTGCGAGGCTATCACCGGGGAACCCGGCTGCTGCTGGGCAACGCGCTGGCCGCGCAGCTGTTCCATGGCTTGCTGACGCGCGGCGTCGCCTATTGGCTGAACGCGCCCGTGCAGGCCCTGCACCGCGATGCCGCCGGCCGCGTGCTGGGCGCCTCGGTCGTACAGGGCGGCAAGACCGTGAACATCCGGGCGCGTCGCGGCGTGGTCATGGCGACCGGCGGCTTCCCGTGGGACCTCGAGCGCCGCGCCCGCACCTATCCGCAGCCCACCGGCGACTGGTCCATGGCGCCGCGCGACAACACCGGCGACGGCATCCGCTTGTCGGAACAGGCAGGCGCCGCCCTGGGCACGGACTACGCCAGCCCCGCGTTCTGGGCGCCGGTCTCCCTGCTGGAAACGGGCGACGGCCAGCGCCTGCATTACCCGCACCTGGTGTGGGACCGCGCCAAGCCCGGCCTGATCGCCGTGAACGGCGCGGGCGAGCGCTTCGTGAACGAATCCACGTCGTATCACGAGTTCGTGCAGGGCATGTACCGCAGCAACAAGACCGTGACCACCATCCCCGCGTTCCTGATCTGTGACCAACGCTTCATCGACACCTGGGGCCTGGGCCTGGCGCTGCCGGGCGGCCGCCCCCGCCAACACCTGATCGACGCCGGCTATCTGATCCAGGCGCCCACGTTGGCGGCGCTGGCCGCCAAGATCGGCGCGCCGGCCAGCGCGCTGGCGGCCACCGTCGCGCGCTACAACACTTACGCCGCCCAAGGCCAGGATCCGGATTTCGGCAAAGGCGGCACCGCCTACAACCGCTATCTGGGCGATCCGGAGCACCAACCCAACCCCTGCCTGGCCCCGCTTGCCGACGGCCCCTGCTACGCGGTCAAGGTTTACCCCGGCGACATCGGCACCGCCTGCGGCATCGCGGCGAACGCCAACGCCCAGGCCGTGGACACCGCGGGCGCGCCCATCCCCGGCCTGTACGTTGCCGGCAACGATATGCAGTCCGTGATGGGCGGCGCCTACCCGGCGCCCGGCATTACGCTGGGCCCGGCCCTGACCTTCGGCTGGGTGGCTGGACAACACCTGGCCCATGCACAACACTGACGCCTCTTACCGACAAGGACCCCCATGAAGATCTTCCACTCGCCCGCTTCGCCATTCGTCCGCAAATGCATGGTCGTCGCGCATGAGCTCGGCCTGGCCGACCGCATCGAAAAGCTGCCCAGCGCCGCCGGCCCCGTCGCCCGCGACCAGACCATCATCCCCAGCAACCCGCTGGGCCAGGTGCCCACCTTCATTGCCGACGATGGCCAGTCGATCTTCGACAGCCGCGTGGTGTGCGAATACCTGAACGATCTGGGAGGCGGCGCGCTGTTCCCGACCGACGGCACGCGCTGGCAGGTGCTGACCCAGCAATCGATGGCCGACGGCATGATGGGCGCCGCCTTGCTGGCCCGCTATGAAACCGCGCTGCGCCCGGAGGCGCTGCGCTGGGACGGCTGGGTCGATGGCCAGCTGGGCAAGGTCCGCGACGGTCTTGCGCTGGTTGAAAAGCATGCCGCATCGCTGGAAGGCCGCCTGGACATCGGCGTCATCACCATCGGCTGCGCGCTGGGTTACCTGGACTTCCGCTTTCCCGACCTGAACTGGCGCGACGGACACCCCGCCACCGCCGCCTGGTACGAAGCGTTCAGCCAACGCCCCTCCATGCAGGCCACCAAGCCCTGAGCGTTTTTGGGGCAGGCGGTGCGGCCGGGAAACCCCGCCGGAGTCCCGTCCCGCCGCCCGCCTGGTACGGCGCCGCCCCACGGGCGCCGCCGCTCGGCCCCTGGCTTCGGCCAGGGGCCTTTTTTTGCTTGGGGCGGCCCCAGGTAAAAAGCCCGCTCGGGGGCAGCACGCTTTCCTGTTACAGTGAACTTGTCACCCGCTGGCCAGACCAACCTTCTGGCCCACCACGACAAGGAGCCCCGCATGAACGTTGCTGCGATCTCCGCTGTTCCCCGCGTCGCCGCGCCCTACTCGGCGCGCATCCCGATGCTGGACGACACCCGCCCCACCTGGGAAGCCGACCGCCTGGCCCAAAACGCCGCCGCCCGCCAGGCGCAGCGCGCGGCGCAAACCACGACAGCCTGGGAAGCCCAGCGCGTCGCCCGCCTGCGTGACGCGGATCCTCCCTCTGCCTTTGGCGTATTCGCCCGGAACGCGCATGCCGGCGCCGATGCGCCACACGTGCCGCCTGCAGCGCCGCAGGTCAATCTGGATGCGCTGCGCGATCAGTACGCCGACTTCCGCATGCGCCGCGCCGTCGACGACTTCACGGCGCAACCAGATCCGCTGGCGCAGCGCGCCGGCAGCGCCAATGATCTGGGCACCATCGAAGGACTGACGCCGCTGCAGCCCTACCGGGTTGCGATGGGCAATCCGCAAGTCCAGGAATGGCAGGCCGCCGTAGCCGTGAAGGCGGCTGGCGTCGGCGTGCCCGCCGTGGCCAACATCGGCGCCACCGAAAACGTCACCGACAACGCGCGCTACCGTCCCGGCGTGGCACCCGACGCGCGCTGAGCGCCTTTTGCGGCCGCTTCGGCAGGTCATCCCGGTGGCCACGCCATGACGCCCGCCGCAAAAGAAAAAGCCGCCTGTCACCAGGCGGCTTTTTCGTTGACCGGTGGTCAGGCGCGATGGATCAGTGGAAGAATTCCGCGATCATCGTGGCGCCCAGGAAGGTGCCGGCGTTGGCGGCCAGGGACACCACCACGATCTTCCAGCCCAGCTTGCGGAAAGCGGGCAGGTCCTTGAGGATCGACAGGCCGGCCATGGCCAGAATCACGGTCGTGAACGGCAGGAAGTTCACCTTGCCGACGGCGGCGATGATCTGGTCCGAGTACGGCAGCACGCCGGGGCAGCCCGCGGTCATGGCGATCAGCGACAGCACGGCCACGGCGGGCAGCTTGGGCAGCACGCGCAGGATCAGGTCGGTCAGCACGACCAGCAGGATGATGATGCCCATGCCCGGCAGCGCGTCCAAGAACGGCACGTTATAGCCCAGGCGGTTGCCCACCAGTGCGAACAGGCCGCAGACCAGATAGGCGGTCAGGCGATCGCCAAAGCCCATCTTGGCGCCATGCGCCGGCACGTCTTCCGACACGCTCTCCTCGACAACGGCTTCGGACGCCTTGCTGCGCGAGAAGCGGCCCAGCACGGGTTCCAGCTTGCCGTACAGGAAGATGGTCGTGGGCAGCGAGATGAACAGCGTGAAGTACACGCCGACCACCGTCGTCAGCAGGTTGGCAGCGGCGGCCAGGGCGGCCACCTGGTGCGCCATTTCCGGCGTCTGCTGGGACGCGATGGCGCCCACGCCGGCAGCCATCATGCTGCCCGAGCCCACGCCGGCGCCCATGGCGAGCGAACGCGGATCAAAGATGTTCAGGCTGGTGATGAAGCCGGCCATCAGCGCCACGAACAGCGCGCCGATCACGGTGCCCGTGATGTACTCGGCCATCACGCCGCGGCCTTCCGGCGAATTCATGCCGTAGCGCTCGCCGATGATGGCCAGGCTGGGCTCGCGGCCCACCGAGAAGGTGGCGCCGATGGCTTCACGCTTGATGCCCAGCAGCAGCGCCAGCGGCAGGCCGATGGCCATGGTGCCGAAGAAGTGGCCGAATTCCTGGAACACCAGAGCCCAGCCGGCTTCGCGCACCTGCGGCAGCGATCCGCCCACCATCAGGCCCAGCTTGGCCAGGAACGGCAGCAGCGCGTACTGCAGATAGCCGCTGATGCGGGTCTGCATGGCCTTGTCGATGCCCGAACCCGCCGGCAGGCGTTGGCCGAAAGCGGCCACGACCGCGCCGATGAAGATGGCCCAGAGCATCGGTTGCAGAACGATCTTGCCCGGGCCTACCGCGAACGTGACACTGCCGATCGCTTCGGAAATGACGACCACCAGCAAAATGGCGGCCAGCATGCGAATGCGGGCGGATAGCGGCATGGAAGGCGCGGCCAGACTGACGCTGGCGTGAGACATCGAATTCCCCTGATGAACGTGAATAAGTTTTCGTAGCGCCACGGCGACGCATTGCGGCGGCGGCGCGGGCAGCAGGCGGGATTTTCGCCCGGGGGCCTCGCGGGCAACCATGACACCACTTGCGCATTAGCGTTGCGTAAAATGCAACGCACAGCCTTTTCCTGGGAAAATTTTGCAAGGTATCCCGCATTTTACGGGTAAACCCTAGGTTGGCACTGTGGATCTCCCGCCGCACTCCGCATTGAAGAGCCCCGCCATGGACGAAAAACTCGACGCCCGCCGCACCCACTATTTCATGCAGGTCATGAGCCGCGGCTCGGTGCGCGGCGCCGCCGAAGTGCTGGACATGGACCCCTCCGCCGTCAGCCGCGCCATCGCCGCGCTGGAGCGCGACTGCGGCATGGCCCTGTTCGAACGCCGCGGGCGCGGGGTGGTGCCCACGGACGCGGGCCATATCCTGGCCCGCTATGTGAAACGCCAGCAGAACATCCAGGAGAGCTTCTTTTCCGAGATCGACAGCCTGCGCAAGGCCGAACGCGGCCATATCGACCTGGTGCTGGGCGAAGGCTTCGTCGAACTGATGTTCGACCGCGTGCTGCCCGGCTACTGGCGCAGCCACCCCGAGGTCACGCTGGACATCGACGTGGCCCGCACCTCCGAGATCGTGCAGCGCATCGTGGACGACCGCGCCTATATAGGATTGGTGTTCCAGCCGCCCAACGACGCCCGCCTGCGCACCCACTATTCGCGCCCAGAGCCCATCCGCGCCATCGTCCGACAGGATCACCCCCTGACCCGGCTGGACCGCCCCCTGCTGCTGACCGACCTGGCGGACTATCCGGGCGCGTCCATGCAGGAAGGCTTTGGCGTGCGCCAGCACATCCAGGCGGCCGAGATCAGCGAACAAGTGCGGCTGCGCAATGTGCTGACGACCTCTTCCTTCAAGGCGTTGTGGCAGTTCGCCGCGGCCGGCATCGGCTACGCGCTGACGCCGCCCATTGCCGTCACGGCCGACATGCGGGCGCAACGGCTGGCCAGCCTGCCGCTGGCCAATCCCATCCTGAACCAGGGCAGCCTGCACGTGCTGAGCCGCGCGGGCCGCCACATCTCGCCCGCTGCGCGGGAGCTGCTGGACCACATCGTGCGCGGCATCGGCGCCCCCGGGGCGCCCGCATCTGATATGGTCGGTTGACGCGAATCTGCCTCTGTTTGGCGCGGACGGCACGGCCTACAGTGCCGTATCCCCTCATCCGCCAGGAGGCGCATATGCTTAGTTTCCTGCGCACGGTCCGCTCCGTGCTCTGGGGTTTTTTCGGCGTGCGCCGCGGCCGCGGCTACCAGGCCGACATCGCCCACAACAAACCCGGCCCCCTGATCGCCACCGGCCTGCTCCTGGCCGCCTGCCTGGTGATCATCCTGGTCTTCATCGCACGCTGGGCAGTGAACGCGGCGCTGTAACGCCAACCGCGATTCACGCGACCACCCACGACCGGCAACATACGTTCTGCGCGCTGGTGGTCTGCGCCCTGGTGCTCTGCGTGCCCGTGTTCTGCGTGCGTGTTCTGCGTGCCCGTGCTCTACGCCCCGGTGTTCTGCGCCCCCGGCTAGGACGTAGGATGGGTGGAGCGCGAGAATTCTTTAAGCAAGAACATTGCCGCCCAGCGCGCGCAACCCATCAAGCGGCGGTTGCGTTGTAGCTGAAGCCGCCAAGATATCACCGCTGCTTGATGGGTTACGCGCGCTGCAGGCCTTCTTTCTAATAGAGCCCTCCTCGCGCTCCACCCATCCTACGTCCCCTGCTGAGCTTATGCAGTGCGCGCAGCGCGAGGCCTCCTTCCCCCGCCGGGCCGCCCCAAGGGGGAAGGACGCCCCCTCGGGGGGCAGCAAGCACGCGTAGCGTGTGCAGCGTGGGGGGCCTCCTTCCCCGCCGGGCCGCCCCTAGGGGGAAGGACGCCCCCTCGGGGGGCAGCAAGCGTGCGAAGCACGCGCAGCGTGGGGGCCTTATTTCCTTATTACCAGAATGACTTAGACGCTGATATCTGCTGCCTGTTACGGTTATGAATCCCCTTTTTCCGCCGCCCTGCGCCGGACGCTGGGACTCAGACCGAGAAGACTTCAAGGGCAGTAGACATGTACGTGTATGACCCCGTCGACCAGCAGCTTGTCGAGCAGCGTGTGGCGCAATTCGCCGACCAGACGCGCCGCTTCCTCGACGGCCAGCTCACCGAAGATGAATTCCGCGTTCTGCGCCTGCAGAACGGCCTGTACATCCAACGCCACGCGCCCATGCTGCGCGTCGCCATTCCGTACGGCATGCTGGCGTCGCGCCAGCTGCGCACCCTGGCGCATATCGCGCGCAAGTGGGATCGCGGCTATGGCCACTTCAGCACCCGCCAGAACATCCAGTTCAATTGGCCGAAACTGGAAGACGTGCCGGACATCCTGGCGGAACTTGCCACCGTCCAGATGCACGCCATCCAGACCAGCGGCAACTGCATCCGCAACACCACAACCGACCATTTCGCCGGCGTCGCGCCGGACGAACTCGTGGACCCGCTCGTCTGGTGCGAGATCATCCGCCAGTGGTCCACGCTGCACCCGGAATTCGCCTTCCTCCCGCGCAAGTTCAAGATCGCCGTCAGCGGCGCCGTGCAGGACCGCGCCGCAGTCGGCGTGCACGACATCGGCCTGCAAGCCGTTGAACGCGACGGCAAGCTGGGCTTTCGCGTCTGGGTGGGCGGCGGCATGGGCCGCACGCCCATCGTCGGCAAACTGATCAACCCGTTCGTGGAATGGCAGGATCTGCTGACCTACATGCAGGCCGCGCTGCGGGTCTACAACCTGCACGGCCGCCGCGACAACAAGTACAAGGCCCGCATCAAGATCCTGGTCAAGGATCTGACGCCGGAGGTCTACGCGCAGCAGGTCGATGAACAGTGGCAGCTGATCAAGGGCGGCCCCGACACCATCACCCAGGAATTCGTCGACAGCATCAAGGCGCGCTTCGTCTGGCCGCAGTACGACACGGCCGCCGCCGACGAACCCGACAACACCGATGCGCTGGCTGCGGGCGACAAGCGCTTTGCGCGCTGGCTGCGCACCAACGTGCACGCGCACAAGGTCGCCGGCTACGCCGCCGTCAGCGTATCGCTCAAGCCCACCGGCGTGCCGCCGGGCGACATCACGGCCGACCAGATGGACGCCGTGGCCGACCTGGCCGACGCCTATGGCTTCGGCGAACTGCGCGTCTCCCACGAGCAGAACCTGATACTGGCCGACGTGCGCCGTTCGCGGCTGCACGAACTCTGGCAGAAGCTGGAAGCGCTGAACCTGGCCACGCCCAACATCGGCCTATTGACCAACATCATCGCCTGTCCCGGCGGAGACTTCTGCGCGCTGGCCAACGCGGTCTCCATCCCCGTCGCCGAAGCCATCCAGCGCCAGTTCGACGACCTGGACTACCTGTTCGAGATCGGCGAGCTGGACCTGAACATCTCGGGCTGCATCAATTCCTGTGGCCACCATCACGTGGGTCACATCGGCATCCTGGGCGTCGATAAGGCCGGTGAAGAGTGGTATCAGGTCACGCTGGGCGGCCGCCAGAACGGCGGCGCCAAGCCCCTGCCCGACCTGGAATCCACGCGCGGCGGCGGTGCCGCCGTCGGCCGCATCATCGGGCCGTCGTTCGCCCGCGACCAGGTGCCCGGTGTCGTCGACCGCCTGATCCGCACCTACCTGGGATTGCGCGACAGCGAAATCGAACGCTTCATCGACGTGGTGGACCGCGTCGGCATCGACCCCTTCAAGCAGGACGTGTACGCCGATCCCGCCTTCGCCAAACCCGCACAAAGCGCCGAGCCCGCCCATGCCTGACCTGTACGCCCACGACGCCCCCGGCCCGCACCTGATCCGCGACGGACGCCTGCAAGCCGACACGGCGCGCCCCTTCGTCCCCGAACCCGAAGTGGCCGCCGAAGGCCAGGTACCCAGCGACGAACCTGGCTGGATCGTGCCGCTGTCCGTCTGGAAAACTTCGCGCGCGACCTTGCGCCGCCATCGGCACCCCGTTGCCGTGCAGTTGGAGCCCGACGCCGACCTGCGCGAGCTGGCCGAGGCCGACGGCACGCTGGACCCGGCCGGCATCGCATTCATCGCGGTGGACTTTCCGAACTACACCGACGGCCGCGGCTATTCGCTGGCGCAGCTGCTGCGCACGCAGTACCAATGGACGGGCGAGTTGCGCGCGGTCGGCGACGTGATGATCGACACCATCCACTACCAGGCGCGCGTCGGTTTCAACAGTTTCCTGGTCAAGCCGGGGCACGACCCGCACAAGGCCCTGGACGCCTTCAAGACCTTTACCGTGCACTACCAGAAGACGTACCGGGCGCCGCCGCCGGCAGCCGCCTGACCTCGTCCTGCGCCAGCTGGCCGCGGATCAGTTCCGCGATGCTGCGCTGGCGCGGCGCCTGCATGCGGTCGATCAGGCTCGACACGCTGACCGCCAGGCGCGGATAGCCGCCCGCGTCGCACAAGGCCACGCCGACCCCCAACACGCCCGGCACCGCGGCATTGCCCACCACCGACCAGCCCCGATCCCGCGTGTTCTCCACCAGGCGGCGCATCTGCACGCCCGTCATACCGCCGTAGGCGCGCAGCACCTGTTCGTTCTGCGCCACCACTTCGTCGGCCTCTGCCGGCGGCAAGGCCGCCAGCAGCGCCAGACCTGCCGCCCCCACGCCCAAGGGTTGACGATGCCCCACCGTCACCGCCAGCACCTGCACCGGGTAGTTGCCCACTTCGCGGTGCAGGCATAGCGAATCGTTCGCGGCCCGGCAGATGAGAAACGCGGAGTCGCCCGTCACGTCGCTGATCTGGCGCAGCACCGGGCGCAGGCCGCGCACCGCCTGCGCGTGCGGATCGCCCGCCATCATCACCCCCAGTTCCGCGATGCGCCAGCGCGGCGCCTCGGACTCGCGCAGCGCATAGCCCTCTTCCACCAGCACGTCCAGATAGCGATAGGCGGTGGACCGCTGCATGCCGGCTGCGCGCGCGATGTCCACCACATGCATGCCCGCCGCTCCGGCCTGGCGCAACACCCCCAGCACGCGCAGCCCGCGACGCAGCACGACAGGCCCTGCGGTTTCGGATTCCGGTTTGTTCATATTTTGGACAGCTTGCGTTGATGACGGCCCTATCAAAGCCCAATATGAAATCGGGCAGACAAAGATCTGTCCAAATATTAGACAAACAGGACGGAGACAACCATGAAGACACTTACCAGGCGCCTGGCCGCCTTGGCGGCCGCCCTGGGCGGCGCGCTCATCGCCAGCCCCGCTGCCCTTGCGGCGAAGCCGTATCCCGAGCGGCCCGTCACCCTTGTCGTCGGCTATGCCGCCGGCGGCGCCACCGACATCGTCGCGCGCCTGATGGCCAAGTCGCTGTCGGAAGCGCTGGGCCAGACCTTCGTGGTGGAAAACAAGACGGGCGCCAACAGCAACATCGGCGCGGAAATCGTGTCGCGCGCAGCCCCCGACGGCTACACGCTGTACATGGGCTCCATCGCCAACACGATCAACCGCACGCTGTATAGCCAGCTTAACTACGACTTCATCAAGGACTTCAAGCCCGTCGGCCTGGTGGCGACCATCCCCAACATCCTGGTCGTTAACCCCAAGGTGCCGGTCAAGACGGTGCAGGAATACATTGCCTACGCCAAGCAGCATCCCGGCAAGCTGACCTGCGCGTCCTCCGGCAGCGGCTCGTCCATCCATCTGTCGTGCGAACTGTTCAAGATGGAAACGGGCACCGACATCCTGCACGTGCCGTACCGGGGCAGCGGCCCCGCCGTGGCCGACCTGCTGGGCGGCCAGGTGGATTCCATGTTCGACAACCTGCCGTCGTCACTGCCCCACGTGCAGGCCGGCAAGCTGCGCGCCATCGGCGTCACCTCGCCCCAGCGCCTGCCGTCCACGCCGGGCGTGCCCACGCTGGCCGAATCCGGGCTGCCCGGCTTCGACGTGGAATCGTGGTTCGGCCTGGTGGCGCCCGCGGGCACGCCCGCGCCCGTCATCGCGCGCCTGAACGAAGCGCTGAACCAGGCGCTGGCCAGCCCGGCGTTGCAGGCGTCCTACCAGCAGTCCGGCTTCTATGCGCCCGCCACGCCGAATACGCCCGAGACCTTCGCCAAGAAGATCGACAGTGAAATCGGCAAATGGGGCGCCGTCGTCAAACGCGCCGACATCAAGGCCAACTAGGTTTCAAGGAGCACAGGGTGTACCCGATCGATTTCTTTTTCCGCGCCGCGGAGCAGTATCCCGAACGCGTGGCGCTGGACGGCCCGGAAGGCGCCGTCACCTATGCGCAGCTGGCAGCCGACACGCGGGCGTTGGCGGCCGCGCTGCAAGGGCTGGACCCCGACCCGCAGACCCGGGTAGCCATCTGCGCCGGCAACTCGGCGCGGCACATCCTGGCGCTGCTGGCCGTGTTGGCCAGCGGCAAAGTCTGGGTGCCGCTCAATTACCGCAGCACCGCGCGCGAGATCGGGCGCATCCTGGACGCCACCGAACCGTCCATCGTCATCGTCGACGCCGCCGGGGATCCCTTGGCGCCGCCCTCGGACAGCGCGCGCATCCATCTTGAGGACGGTCAGGAAGGCGACCGGGAAAACGGATTGCGCCTGCACGCCCTGCTGCAGCAATACGCCGGATGCGAGCCGGTGCGCCACGCGCTGTCGCGCGACGCCACGCAAGCCATCAAGTTCACTGGCGGCACCACCGGCCTGCCCAAGGGCGTGATGCAGCCGTACCGCGCCTGGAACGCGGGCATCATCAACCAGATCGCCAGCTGGGCGCTGACCTGCGACGACCGATACGTGGTGTCCGCCCCCATTACACACGGCACGGGCACATACCTGTTGCCCGTGTTGGCCTGCGGCGGCGCGCACCTGCTGCTGGACGCCGTCACCCCCGCCACCATCACGGCGGCATTCCGCGAACGCGGCGGCACGCTGAGCTTCATGCCGCCCACGCTGATCTACATGATCATGGCGCAGGAAGGCGTCTCGCGCGCAGACTTCCCCAAGCTGCGCAACCTGATCTATGGCGGCGCGCCGATGCCGCCCGAAAAGATCGACCGCGCGCGCGACTTCTTCGGCTCCGTGCTGGGCACCACCTACGGGCAGACCGAGGCGCCGCAGATCGCCACCGTGCTGCGGCCCGCCGACCTGGACGCGCCGCAGAACCGCGCCTCGGTCGGGCGCGCAACGTGGCTGTCCGACGTGGCCATCATGGGCCCGGATGGCGCGCTCTTGCCGCGCGGGGAAATCGGGGAAGTCGTGGTGCAGGGTGACCTGACGATGACCGGCTACTGGCGCCTGCCTGAGAAGACCGCCGAAACGCTTGTCGACGGCTGGCTCCATACGGGCGACACCGGCCTGATCGATGCGCGCGGCTACCTGTTCCTGAAGGATCGGCTGCGCGACGTCATCATCACCGGCGGCTTCAATGTCTGACGATTTTTGCTGGATCTCGGTGGCGCTCAGTAGCGCTTGGTGGATAGGTTGGCCCATTTGAAATCAATGGGTTGCGTAAAAAATACGGTCTGCTGAGCGTTCCTATTGTTCAT
>NZ_NJIG01000001.1 GCF_002209535.1 Achromobacter marplatensis
ATCAACCAGATCTGCCGGGATCGACGGCAATTCCCTCAGGGGAGGTTTCTTCTTTGTGGCCATACATGTGCTCCTTGAGCGGTATGTTAGGCCTCAAACACAAAATTTATGACACTCCCGCCGCCGCCTCCGTGGGCTGCGGCACAAAAAACCGATCCTTCAACTCCTGCAACCCAATCCTCTCCAACATCTCAGTCAGCCTCTCCGCAGGCTTCCTGGTCGGCAAATTCTTATACTGCGCCACGATCAGCTCATTCTTCATAGAATGCTCCCACCCCACCAACTCGGTCACGCTAACCTGATACCCATGCGCCTCAAGCTGCAAACACCGCAGCACATTCGTAATCTGGCTCCCAAACTCCCGCGTATGCAACGGATGCCGCCAAATCTCCGCCAGCGGATCAGCCAGCGCCTTGCCCTTATTCTTCCTCAACACCGACGCCACCTCCGCCTGACAGCAAGGCACGACCACGATGTACTTCGCCTTCTTCTCCAGCGCAAAGTGAATCGCGTCATCGGTCGCCGTATTACACGCATGCAGCGCAGTGACCACATCAATCGTCCCCGGCAGCCGATCCGAAGTAATCGACTCCGCCACAGACAGATTCAAGAACGACATCCCCTCAAACCCGAGCCGCTTCGCCAGTTCCTCTGACGACTTCACCAGTTCCTCGCGCGTCTCGATCCCATAAATATGGGACCCATTCCCGACGGCGTCTTTCTGTTCCTTGAAGAACAAGTCATACAGAATGAACCCCAGGTACGACTTACCAGCTCCATGATCCGCGAGCGTGACGGCGCCGCGTTCTTGTTGGACGTCCTTCAGCAACGGCTCGATGAACTGAAACAGGTGATAGACCTGTTTCAGCTTACGGCGGCTGTCCTGGTTCATCTTGCCGTCGCGGGTCAGGATGTGCAGGGCTTTGAGCAGTTCGACGGACTGGCCGGGGCGGATGTCGTGGGTTTTTTCTGACATGGGGGAAGGCAAAGCGCCCCGCACGGGGCGGGGCGCGTAGTGGCGCGGAAAGCGTCAGTTTAACGAAAACGCTGACGCGGCCGTGGGGCAGTCGAAAAGCCGACCGTCAGGCGGCGGAGGGGAACACCGGCTCGCCCAAATTCAACATCAAACGATTCGCCCAAGCAAAGATCGCATCCGAGTGGAGCAGATCCAGGATCTCGCCTTCGCTCAGGCCCACGTCCTTCAGTTCCTGGACGCTGTTCGCGTTGACGTTCGCCTGCGCTTCGGTGATCTGGATCGAGAACTTGCCAATCGCCTGTTCACGCGCATTCGTTCCAGCGGTGGCCGGATCTTCAAACACCTGCGCGATCACGTCATTGCGCTTGGCCAGTTGCTCAAAGCGCTGCGCATGGACCGACGCGCAGTACACGCATCCGTTCACGCGCGAGACGACTGTCGAGCCCAGCTCCCGTTCCGCACGCGACAGACCGCCGGGCGCGTACATGATGGCGTTGAACGCTGCCGAGCGCTGGCGCAGGATTTCCGGTTGGTGGACCAGGAACAGGTAGTAGTCCGAGACCTTGGCCTTGGGGTGGCTTTCTTCCAAGACGGCGATTTGTTTCGGGGTGGCGGTGTCGACGTTGACGACGTCCAGCCAAGCTTTCCACTCCAGCACTTCGTTGGTGAAGCCGTGGGCCTTGAGGACGGCGCCGGGTGCGGTGGTGCCGGGTTTGGCGGCGACCGCGCCGGCTTCAGCCGCATTGGCGGGTACCGTCTGGCCTTCGGCCGCTTGCAATGCCATCAAGCCCGCGATCAGACGGGTCTGGTACGACAGGAAGGCGATCAGTTGCGACAGGGTGACGACCGCGGGCGTGGAGACGCCTGCCGCGGGCAGGGTCTTCAGTGCGGCTTCGTCGCCTTCGACGGGGTTCTCAATCAGCTTGCGCGTGAATTCCAGCACCGCAGCCAGGCGCGGGGTGGAGGCGTCGGACGGCTTGCCGGATTCGGCGGCGGCGATGTCGGCGGGGGCGGCGTCGGATTCCGCCAGGCGGGCGCGGTAGTGCGAGGCCAAGAGCGGCGACGGGCTGATGCGGGTGGCGTACAGCGCGACCAGCAGGCGTTCGGTCAGCGACAGGCCGGGCAGGGCCGGGTCGAACAGGGCGTCGTAGCTGCCTTGCGTGGCGGCGGCGACTTTTTCGCGTTGGTGGCGAACCTCAAAAGTTTTGCTGCCGGGCGTCAGGCCGACGAGCTTGTCGACCAGATCATTGACGGCGTCATAGACGATGGGTTGTTGTGCCATGGGGATGTTCTCCTTGGTGTCTGATCAGCCGGCGTTGCCGGGGTTGCTTGCGGACGTGCTTGCCGAATCCACGCCAGCCGCAGCCGCGGCCGCAGCCGCACGCGCCTTCACCGCCGCGTCCAAAAACTTCTTCACGCCTTCCCACGATTCCTGGTCGGCGCGAGCGTTGTCCTTGGGGTTGCCGCCGCTGGTGCTGATCTTGCCCGACACGGGGTGGGCGTAGACGAGCTGGGTGGTGGGCACGTATGGGAACAGGATCGAGTGGCCGCCGTTCTCGTAGTCCAGCCATTGCACTGGGTACGGGTGTTTCACTTCGGCCAGCTTGTCCTGCACCATCTTCGAGTACAGGCTTGACGGCCAGGAGCCATCGTCGGTGGCGGACAGCAGCATGACCGGGCCTTCGATGTCTTCCACGCGAATACGGGCGCGGGCGACGGCGTCGGGGTCTTGCAGCGCGGTCAGGATGGCCTTCTCGTGACGATGCGGCGAGGGGCCTTCGTCAAACGGCGCCCAGGTGGCGGTGCGGTTGTTTTCCCAGACGTGGGGGATGGGCTTGCCGCCCAAGAGCCAGGTCGGGCCTTCGCGGCCGATCTTGGGGTCGCAGGCGTTTTGGCCGCTGTGGACGACGGCGCCGGGTACGTAGGCGACGACGGCGGACACTTCCTTGGGGAAGGTGGCGCCCAGCAGCAGCACCAGTTCACCGCCGCGCGACTGGCCGCTGATGGCGACGAAGTCGTGCTTGGGCTGGACCTTCTTGCGCAGCCAGCGCAGGCCGGTCTGGAAGTATTCCAGCGGGGTGTTCGAGATGTAGTCGGACAGGCCCGGCGCCTTGAAGTAGGCCAGTGCAAAGGCGGCGTAGCCGCGGGATGCATACAGCGCCGCGCGCGGTTCGTTGATGCCGCCGCCGGACCCGTTCAGGATCATGACGGCGGGATGCGAACCCGGCTTGCTGCCTGCGGGCAGGTACAGCGTGCCAACCAGGCCTTCTTCGCGGACCTCCTGGCGGGTAACGCCGTCCAGCGCCAGGCGTTGCGTGAAGCTGGCTTGCGCCTGTGCGCCGGCCACGTGGGCCACCACGTCGGTGACGAGCGCGTCGGTCACCGGGTGGTTGAAGTGTTCGCGGCTGGGCGAGTCCACGGGCGACTGCGACCAGATCAGGCCCATGGGGGCCAGACCCTTGTAGTCGCCCGAGACGGGCGCGTCGCGGGTTAGGTCGACGGCGCCGTCGTCGCCCGCCGTGTAGGCGGCCTGGGCTTGCCAGAGCACGCCGTTGCGGCGGGTCAGGGTGGTGATTTCGACCGTCTGGCCGGGTTCGACGTGTTCAACCCGGATCTGGCGCGGCACGTCGATCAGGGCGTCCGCGGGGGTGATGGTTAAGGTCGGCACCATGGCTTTACTTGCCCGTGTCCTTGGTGACCATCATGGCGGCCGTGCGGTCGCTGGTCATCGGGGTGACCTTCAGGCCCTTCTTGGTGGCCCAGATGTTCTTGTAGTGGTACAGCGGGATGATGCCGACGTCGTCCGCCACGATCTTGACGGAGTCGCGCAGGATGGCTTCACGCTTGGCCACGTCGAATTCCGAGGTGGATTGTTCCAGCGCGGCGTCTACCTTGGGGTTGGTGTAGTGGCCCCAGTTGGAAGCGCCCAGGCCCTTCTTGGCGTCGACGGTGGCCAGGATGTTGACCAGCGCGTAGCTGGCTTCACCCGTGCCGTTGCCCCATGCCAGCATGCTGACGGCGAATTCGTTCTTGTTGGCGCGGCCCGAATACACGGCCCATGGCACCACTTCCACTTGGGTCTTCACGCCGACGCGGGTCCAGAACTGCGCCACCGCCTGGGCCGTTTCCGGGCCTTGCGGGTAGCGGTCGTTCGGCACGTGCATGGTCAGCTTGAAGCCGTCGGGGAAGCCGGCTTCGGCCAGCAGCTTCTTGGCTTGTTCGACGTCGTTGGGGATGTCCTTGACGTCGGGGTTGTAGCCGAAGGTGCCCTTGGGCATCCACTGGTTGGCTTCGGTGGCGGCGCCTTGCAGGATGCGGTCGGAAATGGCCTTGCGGTTGATCGCCAGGTTCAGCGCCTTGCGCACGCGCAGGTCCAGCAGCGGGTTCTTGTCCAGCGGCTTGCCGTTGTTGTCGGTGATGTACTGGTTGGGCGCGGGGTTGAAGCTGGGTTGCAGGATCATGACGCGCAGGCCGTCGTACGGGTACACCGAGATGTTCGATGCCTTTTGCAACTTGGCCAGGTCCGACACCGACACCTTGTCGATCACGTCCACGTCGCCCGCCAAGAGGGCGGCGGTGCGGGAGGCGGCGTTGTTGATGTAGCGGTAGTTGACCTTGTCCCAGGTGGCTTTTTCGCCCCAGTAGCCGTCGTTGCGTTCCATGATGACGCGGTCGCCCGGCGTGTAGGACACGAACTTGTACGGGCCCGTGCCGATGACGGCCTTGCCCGAGTTGTAGTCTTCGGTGGTCGACTTTTCACCAACGTGCTTGCTGACGACGTGCACCGACGCCAGGTTCAGCGGCAGGTCGGGGTTGGGGGCCTTGGTCTTGACGATCAGCGTCAGCGGGTCCTTGGCGGTCATCGTGTCGATGGTGCGCAGGTAGCCGGCGTACGTCGCCACGCTGCCGGGCACGGCGCGCGCGCGGGTATAGGAATAGATCAGGTCGTCAGCGGTGAACGGCGTGCCGTCTTGCCACTTGACGCCTTCACGCAGCTTGAATTCCCAGGTGGTGTCGTCCAGCGGCTTCCAGCTGACGGCCAGGCCCGGCTGCAGCTTGTTCCACTTGTTCTCGATCAGCAGGTCCCAGAAGTGCAAGGCCACCGAGCGGTCGCCGGCGTGGTTGTTCAGCTGCGGGTCCAGCGACGACAGCGGGTCGGCAAAGCCGATGGTCAGGTTGTCGGCGGAAGCGACAGCAGAGGCGCCGAGGATGGCGGCGGTCAGGGTCGAGAGAATCAGGCGTTTCATGTTCGGGGTCCTTGGTAGGGGGGGAACGAAGTGAAGTGTTCCGAAGGCTGCGCGGTGTTTGCGGTATTTGCTTGCCCCGCGGCCGATTAGGTTCAGGCCATGTCGTTCAAATGACAGGCGCTTAAATGGTTGATGGCGATTCCCTTCAACGTGGGAACCTCGGTCTTGCAGCGCGGCATTGCATGCGGACATCGCGGATGGAAATGGCAGCCGCCGGGCGGGTTCAGCGGGCTGGGAATCTCGCCTTTGATCGCGGTAAAGATCTTGTGGCGCGATTTCAGGCTGGGAATTTCCGCCAGCAACGCTTGCGTGTACGGGTGGTTGGGGCGCTGGAACACTTCGTCCACGGTGGCCGTTTCCACGACGCGGCCCAGGTACATGATGACGACGCGGTCAGACAGGTGCTCCACCACGCCCAGGTCATGGCTGATGAACAGGTACGTCAGGTTCAGTTCTTCGCGCAGGTCCATGAAAAGATTCAGGATCTGCGCCTGGATCGACACGTCCAGCGCGGCCACGGCTTCGTCGCAGACCAGCATGGACGGCTGCACGGCCAGCGCGCGGGCGATGCCGATGCGTTGGCGTTGGCCGCCGCTGAATTGATGTGGATAGCGTTGGCGCAACGCCGGGTCCAGGCCGGCGCGTTCCAGCTGGGCGCTGACGTAGTCGTCAAAGCCCGCGTTGTCGACCAGGCCGTGGATACGGGCCGCTTCGCCGACGATCTCGTCCACGCGCAGGCGCGGGTTGAGGCTGGCGTACGGGTCCTGGAAAATCATTTGCACGGTCAGGCGCGCGGCGTGGGCGGCGGCGGAGTTCATGTCCGACGGGCGCACGCCGTTGATGCGGACTTCGCCGCCCGACGGCGTGAGCAGACCGGCCGCGATGCGGCCCAGCGTGGATTTGCCGCAACCGGATTCTCCGACCAGGCCGACCACTTCGCCGGGGTTCACGATCAGGTCCACGTTGTCGACCGCGCGCGTGATGGCGGGCGGCTTGGACAAGCCCAGCTTTTGCATGGCGCGGCCGGCGGCGCCGACCTTGCGTTCACCAAAGCGTTTGCTGACTTGCGCCAGGTCAATAAGCGGAACGGGGGCAGCAGATACAGTCATGCCGTCACCTCGTTGTGGATCTGGATAGTCGGATGGAAACAGCGCACGTCGTGTTCGGGCAAGGCTTGTGTGATGCCGGGTTGCTGGCCACAGGCGGCGGTCGCGCGCGAGCAGCGCGCGGAAAACGCACAGCCAGCGGGCAGGTGCAGCAGGTTGGGCGTCATGCCGGGAATCTGGCGCAGGCGCTGGCCCCGCTGGTTGTTGCTGGGCAGGCTGTCGATCAGGCCGACGGTGTAGGGGTGCTGCGGGCGGTCCAGCACGTCATCGACCTTGCCGTGTTCGACGATGCGGCCGGCGTACATCACGGCCACGTCGTCGGCCAAGCCGGCCACAACGGACAGATCATGCGTGATCCAGATCAGGCTGGTGCCGTGTTGCTGCGCCAGCTTTTGCACTTCGGACAGGATCTGCGCCTGGATGGTGACGTCCAGCGCGGTCGTCGGCTCATCCGCGATGATCAGGTCGGGGCGGTGCAGCATGGCAATGGCAATCGCCACGCGCTGGCGCATGCCGCCCGACAACTGGTGCGGGTAGGCCAACAGGCGCTCTTCCGGGCTGGGTATGCCCATCATGCCCAGCGTGTCACGGGCCAGGGTACGAGCTTGAGCCTTGCTCATCTTGTTGTGGGCGCGCACCGTTTCGATCATCTGCACGTCCACCCGCAAGACGGGGTTCAGCGTCATCATCGGATCCTGGAAGATCATGGCGATGCGGTTGCCCTGCAACTTGCGCAGTTCGCGGGGCGACAGCTTGGTCAGGTCGCGGCCCTGGAACAGGACTTCGCCGCCGACGATGCGGCCCGGCGCGTCCACCAGGCCCATGATGGAAAAGCCGGTGACGGATTTGCCCGAGCCGGATTCGCCGACCAGGCCCAGGATCTTGCCGCGCTCCAGCGTGAACGACACGTCGTCCACGGCGGGCAGCACGCCCGCGCGGGTATGGAAGTGGGTGCGCAGGTTGCGCACCTCAAGCGTGGCCGGCGCGCCGGTGGCGGTGCGGTCGGTCATTTGTGGGTCCTCGGGTTCAGCACGTCGCGCAGGCGGTCGCCCACCAGGTTGATGGCGACGATGGTGATCAACAGCGCGATGCCGGGGTAGAAACTGATCCAGTACTCGCCGGACAGCATGTATTGGAAGCCGTTGGAAATCAGCAGGCCCAGCGACGGTTCCGTCACCGGCACGCCCAGGCCCAGGAAGCTCAGGGTGGCTTCCAAGGTGATGGCGCGGGCGATCTGCAGGGTGCCGATCACGATCAGCGGCGGCAGGCAGTTGGGCAGGATGTGCTTCAACATGATCCGCCAGTTGGGGATGTCCAGGCAGCGGGCGGCTTCCACGTATTCGCGGCGGCGTTCCACCAGGGCCTGGCCGCGCGCGGTGCGGGCGTAGTAGGCCCATTCCAGGATCACCAGCGTCAGCACCACGTTGCCCACGCCCTTGCCCAGATAGGCCAGGATCATCATGGCAACCAGGATGGACGGGAACGACAAGATCAGGTCGACCAGGCGCATGATGAAGGCATCGACCTTGCCGCCCGCGTAGGCGGCCAGCAGGCCCAGCAGCGTGCCGACAATGCCGGCGATGACGGCCGAGCCCACGCCCACCATCAGGCTGATGCGCAGGCCGTAAAGGATGCCCGACAGCAGATCGCGGCCCTGGCCGTCGGTGCCCAGCCAGTAGTGGAAGGTGTCCAGCCCGTTCATGGAGCCGGGCGGCAGGCGCGAGTCCAGCACGTCGATTTGCAGCAGGTCATACGGGTTCTGCGGCGAGATCCAGGGAGCGAAGATCGCGGCCAGGATCAGCAGCGTGGCGATGACCAGGCCAAACACCGCCGTCTTGGACGACAGGAATTCGGTCAGGTTGCGGCGCCAGGGCGATTCCCGGCGCAGGGCGGGAACCTTCTCGGGAGTTGCAGTGGTGCTCATGCCGAGCCCTCCAGCCGTACCCGGGGGTCCAGCACTTTATAAAGAATGTCCACGATCAGGTTCAGCGTGACGAACAGGCACACGACCACGATCAGGTAGGCCACGATGACGGGGCGGTCCAGCGCGTTCAGGCTGTCCAGGATCAGCTTGCCGGCGCCGGGCCACGAGAAAATGCTTTCCGTGATGACGGCGAACGCAATGGTTGAACCCAGCTCCAGGCCCAGCACGGTGACTAGCGGGATCATCGTGTTGCGCAGCACGTGCACACAGACCACGCGAAACGGCGACAGGCCCTTGGCGCGCGCGAACTTCACGAAGTCCAGCGGCATCACGTCGCGTACACCGGCGCGCGTCAGGCGGATGACCAGCGAAATCTTGAACAGCGACAAGTTCAGCGCCGGCAGGATCAGGTGGCGCCAGCCATCGGCCGTCAGCCACGACCACTGGAAGCCCAGGAACTCCACCGTCTGTCCGCGGCCGCTGGCGGGCAGCCAGCCCAGCGACACGCTGAACGTCATGATCAGCATCAGCGCCACCCAGAAGGTGGGCAGCGAGAAGCCGACGATGCTTCCAGCCATGATCATCTTGGAAAAGCGGCTGTCGGGGTACAGGCCTGCCACCAGGCCCAGCGGCAGGCCGATGATGACGGCCAGCAGCAGGGCGCTGATCGCCAGTTCCAGGGTTGCCGGCAGGCGCTGGATCACCAGTTCGATGGCGGGGATGTTGTAGACGAAGCTGTTGCCCAGGTTGCCGTGTAGCGCCCCGTTCAAAAAGCCCAGGTACTGCTGCCACAAGGGCTTGTCCAGACCCAGTTCCGCGATGATGCGGGCGCGGTCCACCTGGTCGACGTCCTGGCCGATCAGGATGTCCACGGGGTTGCCGATGGCGTGCAGGCCCACGAAGACGATCAGCGTCATCAAGAACACAACCACGACGGCTTGCGCCACGCGGCGTAGCAACCAGCCGGTCATTGCGCGGTCTCCGCCTGCGGTGCCGAGGCCGGGGGTTGGGCGGCAACCCACTCGTCGCCGAACACCTCGGGTTCAGAGAACGCTTCCATATTGGCGTAGTACGTCTCCACGTCCTCGCGGTAGAACAGCCCCGCGATGCCTTGCGCCAGGCGCTTGGCGCCGTCGCTGATGGCGGGGATGTCGCCCGAGATCGTGCCTTGCGTCAGTGCAGCGGGGTACGAGAAGCAGTGCACGCGGTCCAGGCCCGGGCAGGCGCCAGGGACCTTTTCCTGCAGTTCGAAGACGGCGCCCAGGTCGGGCGAATCGTGCAGTTCCTGGTCTTCTTCGCCTGCGGGCGGAGTGAATCGGTCGCCCCAGTTGCGCACGTGGGGCGCCAGCGGCGCGAATTCCGGACGCACGGTCCAGTCGATGCGGAAGCCCGTCGAGAAGATCAGGAAGTCCAGCACGAACACACCCTTGGGCGTGGTGACGTGGATCTCGTCGCCGACCATTGCCAGGTCCTGCACGCCACAGCCCAGGTTGAAGCGGGCGTTGGGGAAGCGAGACACGCGCAAGGTGCTGCCGCGCGGGGGCGGCACTTGCGCGGCGTTGATGTAGTGGCGGATCTTCCACTTCCACTCGTCGGGCAGCGTCAGGTGGCCGTGGGTCAGGCCGGGGTTGCCTGCGCCTTTGCCCTTGTTCACGCGCGGAATGTCGTTGCGGCGGATCAGCAGGTCGACGCTGGCGGCGCCGGCTTCCAAAGCGGTCGCGGCGCTGTCCATGGCGGACGCGCCTGCGCCCACGACGCCGACGCGCTTGCCGGCCAACGTGGCGTAGTCCATTACGTCGGACGAATGCGCCCAACGGTCGCGCGGCAACTTCTTTGCAAAATCAGGTACATAGGCGCCGCCCAGGCCGTCGCGGCCGGTGGCCAGCACGACGCGGCGCGCCAGCACCGTGCTGCGGCCGGCGGGGGATTCGATGTCCAGCTGCACCAGGCGGTCGGCGCGCGGCTGCACGGACAACACGCGGTGTTCGTTGCGCACGTCCAGGTTCAGCACGCGGCGATACCAGCGCAGGTAGTCCATCCATTGCAGGCGGGGAATCTTGTCCAGCGCTTCCCAAGCGTCCGAGCCGAACTGCGCTTCGAACCAGGCGCGGAACGTCAGTGCCGGCAAGCCCAGGGCAGGGCCCGTCAATTGCTTGGGGGACCGCAGCGTTTCCATGCGGGCGGTGGTGGCCCAGGGGCCTTCATAGCCTTCGGGCGCCTGATCGAAGATCGGTGCGGCGATGCCCAGATGCGTCAAAGACGCCGCGGCAGCCAAACCGGCCATGCCGCCGCCGATGACGACCACGTCCAGGACTTGCTGGCCGTCCACCAGGCGCGGCGCGACCCAGCTCTTGGCGGGAATTTCCAGCCAGGACAGGTCTTGCCGCAGGCGCGCTTCCAGCGCGGCTAAGCCTTGCGGCGGGGTGGCAAGGGGCAGATTCATAATGCGGGGGTTTCCATAACAGGGGCGTCATCACCGTAAATCGACTGCAACAGCGCCGAGTGCTCGCACGCGTCGTGCAGCACAAAGCCGGGCAGCAGGGCGGCGGCGGCATCGGCCAGCGCGTCGGCCATGGCCTGGCAGGCCGGCGTCAGGGGTTGCGACTGCGGGGTGATGACCCCAAAGAAAAAGGGGATGTCCAGGTCGATGGGCCGGATTGCCACGCCCGGCATCGGGACGCCGTAAGCGGTAATCGGTTCCAGCACCGACACGCCCAGCCCGGCGCGCACGGCGGCCAGGGCGTTGACGGACGAATTGGTTTCGATGGTGCCTGGCGCATTACCGTCCGGGGCCAGCGCGGCATCCAGCCGGCGGCGCAGGCGATAGGGGTTGGCCATGGTGATCAGGCGGCGTCCGGCAAGCGCCGTGACGGGCACCACATCGTGAGCGGCCAGCGCGTCGTCTTCCGGCAGCGCGACGACACAGGGCGCCTGCCCGATCCAATGCACGTTGAGGCCGCGATGCTCCAGCGGCAGGCTGGTGGCGCCCAACTGCGCGGCGCCGCTCAAGACGGCGTGCACGACGCGTTCGGGTGAAGCGCTGCGCACCTGGATGCGTGTGCCGGTGGTCTGGGATTCAATGCGCTTGAGCGCGTCGGGCAACAACCCGGCAGCCAGGGCAGAGGTGGCGGCCAGCAGCAGCGGCTTGGCTTGCCCGCGGGCGATCTCTTCGGCGCGGCCGCGGATCTGCTGCAGGCTGGCCAACGCGCGTTCCACGTCGTCATACAGCAGGAAGCCTTGCTCGGTCGGCGTCACGCGGGGGCCGCTGCGGCTGAAGAGCGCGTAGCCGATCTCGGCTTCCAGCTCTTGCAGCAGACGGCTGATGGCCGGCTGCGAACGCCCAAGCAATCGCCCGGCAGCGGTGACGCTGCCTGTAGACATGACGGCCGCGAAGGCCTCGAGTTGACGTAGTTCCATCTGTCTTGCTTTATGCTCAGAGCGAATTCTTGCCCGGCAAGTATGCGCGCTGCAAATAGTTAAAAGGCATAAGTAAATTCCCTAAGTGGGGATTTCCTGATGCCTTTTCATTACTTCCAGTTATTTCAAGGGCTTAGCGGGTTTTCCCTAAAGGCGTTTTCTGGGCGCGGGGAAATTTGGCGTGACCTTGGCGTGACTTCAGGCGGCTGCAGGCGGGCCGCCAGCATGCAAAGCGAGGCCCCGTGGGATGGGGCCTGCGAGGCGTCCTGCCGGCTAGACAATAAGAAAGGGCAGCAGGATGATGCCGTGAAGCAGTACGAATGCGCCGAATATTGCCATTTGGGTCTCCTGGTTCAGACGAGTCGTTGCCACTTCAACGGTTGACGGGGCGGGCGGGATTGCCCACCACGGTTGCGCCGGCGGCAACATCGCGGGTGACCACGCTGCCCGCGCCAATGATCGCGTCATCCCCAACCGTTATGCCGGGCAAGATTAGCGCGCCAGCGCCGATCCAGACATTCGCGCCGATGCGGACCGGGCGGCCGAACTCCAGTCCCGCGTTGCGGGTGGCGGCATCGCGCGGGTGGTCCGCGGCCAGGATCTGCACGCCGGGCCCGATCTGGGTCCGGTCGCCGATGGTCACCTCGACCACGTCCAGAATCACGCAGTTGAAGTTCAGGAACACCCCGGCGCCCAGGTGGATATTGAAGCCGTAGTCGCAATGGAATGGCGGGCGCACCACGGCGCCTTCGCCTACCGATCCCAAGCGTTCCCGCAAGAGCGCGAAGCGCGGCTCGGCAGGCTGGGCAAGGGCGGCGTTGTATCGGGCCAGCCACGCCATGGTGGCCGCTTGTTCCTGCTGGATTTCTGCGGCGGTGGGGTCGTACAGGGCACCCGAGCGCATTTTCTCGATCTCGCCGCTTACTTGTATAGGGGGCATGGAATTCCTTTGCCAAATCGGCATGCGTGGTGGATGGGTGAAGGGCTTGTTTGCGAACCCTTACATCGCTGTTACGACTCCGAAGATAGGATTCTCATAACTAAAAATCGGAACGCATAATGAATAAGCAAAATCCCCCGCCCGAACCCAAAAAGCGACGCTGGCCATTTGGCTATTGGGAAGAACAGTCATAAACGCGCCGCCGCTGCCGCGCGCGAACACCATCAATCAATAGTCATTCGGAGGCCTGATGGATTGCTCAGTCGAAGGAAAGGTTGCTTTTACCAACGGCCATTCGTACCACTTCGCCACCGTGGATGCTGCCTTGGCTTTTGCCGAGTGCGTAAAAAGCTCGCAGCAGCCCGACCAGTGTGCCGCCACGCATGGCAGTACGCAAATGGTGAAGCTGGAAGAGGTCAAGTCGAAAGAGGAAGAAGACGAAGAAGAGCGCGACCGCTAGGTCCGCGTTGCTTAATTAGTGCTTGGGCAACACGAATTCCACCCGCCGGTTCTGGGCGCGCCCCTTCGGATTGTCTGCGCCATTAGCCAACGCGTTGGGCTGCACGGGCCGGGTGTCCCCGTAGCCCTTAGCCGCCAGGCGCGCCTTATCCACGCCGTGATTCGCCAACCATTGCAAGACGGCGTTGGCCCGCTTCACTGACAGTGTCTGGTTATACAAGGCCGTGCCCTTGGAATCGGTGTGGCCTTCAATGGCGACGCGGCCGGCGGGGGCCGCCTGGATCGCCCGCGCAATATCCTGCAGGGCGGGCTCGGCGGTTGGCCGGATAGCGGCCTTGTCGAAATCGAACAGCACGTCGCCCAGCATCGATACCGTGACGGCGTCCTTGTCCTGCCGCACCGACAAGCCTTCGTGGCGGCCCGCCAGATCGCTTATCTGCGCAGATAGGTCCGAGATGCCCGCACCCGTGTCTGACGGGAATCCCTTCAAGTCCAATATGGTCGCCTGCAAGTCCAGGACTTCCGCCTTATACGGTGGCTCTTGCGCAGCGGCGCCGTGGGCCAAGATCAGTAACGCTGCGGCCAGCGCGGCCGGAACATACCGGGCGGGGGCCATAATCAGCGGTCGGTGATCTTGATGGCGTCGAAAGTCTCGACACCCGGTATAGTCAAGGACACCTCTGTAATATCTTTGGGCGGCGCGGGGAATTTGCCCTGCCAGGCGCCCGCGATCGGCGCGTCTTTCGAGGTTTTCAGCACCAGTTTCGGATTGGTCAGCGGCTTATCGTTGCTGTCTTTCAACAGCAGGTGCTTTTTATTGCCAGCGATGACGTAGAAGCTGTCTTCGTAATCGTTTTTCGTGATCTGCGAATACACCATTTCCGTCTTGCCGGGGACGATCGGTTTGAACCGGACCTTAAGGGTCAGGATATCGCCGCTACGCACCGCTTCAACCACCTGGCCTTCAGCCGTGCCGGTTTCCGTCAGGCCCGTCGCCAGCGGTTTGGTGCCTGTGGCCTCGGTTGCGGCCTGGGCATGTGCGGCCTGGCTGAAACTGGCCAACGTCAACATTGCGCCCAACGCACAGGCCGCCACGGCGGGTCTGATGGGATTCACGATAAGCCTCCTTGATTGATCCGGTTGGATCAGACTCAAGCTATCGGCCTAATCCAATGGGCGATAGTCTGCTTTCGTGGCGCATATTTCAATGCGATTATTTTCCAAATCGTTACCGTGATAAGGAATGCGCAGCGGCCCTCGGAAGAGGGCGTGCAAGGGGAAACGGGGGACGCTGCGGGCGATAACGGAAACTAGATGGCCCGCGGCGCAAGAAACATGTGGTTGTATTCTTTCGCCGGCGGCCCATCGACGTGCCTGTTGATTAACCGGACCTAACCGCCGCGATGTCCACCGTGATACCGGGGCGCGGACATATTGCGCGGGCTTTCTTTATGTTGGGCACTGGCCAGCGCCTTGCGCCGGGCCTCTTCTTGCAGATGATCCGCTTTGGCGCGGTCTTTCTCGGCGTGCGGGGAAACCGGAGCGTCGGGGGCGGCGGGGGCTTGCGGAGAGCGGGGGGTATGGGACGTCATGATGCGTACCTGTTCAGGTGACGCGGCATATGCCGTTCAAATACGGTACACCCGGGGCGGCAGGGATTCCAGCGGTCAATCGCAACAGCCCGCTTACGGGGGAATTCGTATTTTGTTCCAACCCGGTAGACTGACGGGGCTGATGCGTGCATGGCGACACGCGCCGGCTATCCGGCCCGTGTGGGCGGCCGGCTTGATAACCATAATCGGGGGATCCGAATTCATGAAAATAAAAAAACTCATCGAAGAACGCCGCCAAGGCGAACGGGCTGCGGTCAGCGAGCGTGCCGACCCCTCGGATGCGGATTTGCTAGCCGCGCTGGACCAGTTGGATGGGGCGGAATTCAGTTCCATTGCGCTGGTGACGGAAGACGAAACCGTCATGGCGATCGGCGGCGGCGAGGGCGCCTATGTCGTGTCCATCACGCTGGATGACGACGCCCGTATCTATACGCTGGTCGATCCCGCCAAATCCGAGGACCACGACCAGGACGTCGTGGTCGGCGGCCAGTCGGGCAGCTATCAGCAATACCAGTGCGTGGACCGCGAGCTTGCTCTGGCGGCGGTCAGGCATTTCCAGCAGGCGGGCGAGCCCTCGCCCGAGCTGCAGTGGGTCAGCGAATAGGCGCGTCGCGTCCATTCCAAGCACGCCGCTAATCCCCGAAATCCGCTTCTGCCTTGCACCGCCTGCCCGCTATCCGCGGGCGGGCCCTGTCCCCGGCTACGACTAAAGTCCGATGCGCAGGCCATGCCGCCGGAGTAACTTCCGGTCGGAATCGGCGCATCGAAAAGTGGGTCAATCGGTAACTAATTGCGGTTTCATCCCCGCGAATGAATCACTACAGCCGGCATATTTCCCAAATTCCGTAGTCCGGAAAAATGGGGTCATTACCTGCGCGTGAAATATATCGATTTATGCCGCCCGTTGCCCGAATTAGCGCCGCAATTCCGGGTTTTCCGCAGTGCATATGCCTAGTTTCAGGGATAGACGAAATTTGTCAAAACCCGTCTAATTCTTGCGATTGTTCGTCCTAATGACGTATGGATTTTCTCAAGTTGGCGTGGTTCTGCGCGTGCATCAGCCTTGCCGAAAACTTGAACAAGTAACAAAAACCGGGTAAGGAGATTTTAATAATGTCAGCGACTGTGTTTTACGAACGGGCTGTTGCACTGGACCGTGCGGCGCATCAGAACACCAAAATCCAGATCCAGCCGGATCATTACGCCTTCGCGCTGGATACGAATGCCCTGCCTATCGCCGCCAGCGAATTTGCGGATGCCGGCCGTCATTACCCCATCGTTTTCGTGGGCGATGAAGCCGGCAATTTCCATGTGGCCGTGCTGCTGGGCCTGGAAGACAAGTCCAACCTGTTCGTGACCGAACTGGGCACCTGGAAGGCCGATACGTATGTGCCGGCCTTCGCACGCCGCTATCCCTTCGTGCTGGGCACCACGTCCGAGGCCGACCGTCTGGCCGTATGCATCGATGAGTCCTACCCAGGCATCAACACCGCCGACGGCGTGGCCTTGTTCGAAGACGGCAAGGAAACCGGCTACCTGACGCAGATGATGGAATTCTTGCGCGTGTTCCAGGGCGAAATGGAGCTGACCAAGAACATGGCCAAGCGCCTGAACGAGCTGGGCCTGCTCGCCGCCAAGACGATCACCATCTCGCAAACCGACGGCGACCGCTACCTGAGCGGCTTCTGGGTCGTGGATGAACAGAAGTTCGCCGGCATCGACGACGCCCGCGTGGTCGAATTGCAGCGCACCGGCATGCTGCGCCTGATCGAACTGCATCGCGCGTCGCTGGGCAACATCCAACGTCTGGCCATGCAGCTGGATGAGCAGCGCCGGGTGAAGGCGCAGCAGCAAAAGGACGTGGCGTCCAGCACCGACGCCGCGCCTGTCGAGTCCGCGGCCTGATCCGCCGTCAGGGCGATGCTGACCGCCTCCTTGACTCCCGCGATCGGTATGGCCTCGAGCCAGACTGACGCCGAGCCCGAGATCCATATCCCCCTGCACACGCTGCACGGGGAACCCCGGATCTGGGCGGACCGCCTGCTGTCCGTATTCAAGGGCAGGCAGATCGACGGGGTCGAGTGGTCGATGAAGTTTTCGGCCACCGGCCTGGTCGGCAACCGTTTCATGCTGGGCATCCAGCGTGAACACTGGCATCAGCTGGACCTGGCTACGCTCTCGCAGGCGCTGGCCATCCCGCAGTCGCTGTGGATGCGCGTGGTGCAAGACATGGAGCACGCACGCGCCATGTTCTTCGCCTACGAGCCCGACGGCGCGGCCGGCACCTACCGCGTGTATCTGGAATTCATGCCGACGCCCGACGCGTTGCGCCAGCACGGCGTTCTGCCGCTGGGCTGCGGGTACAAATGGCATCCGGCCACGCAGCGCGAAGCCGCCGTGACCGCCTACCGGATGCGGTATCTGGAAGACCGTGCGGCGTTCGACGCCCATCTGGCGCCGTACCTGGCCAAGCTTGCCAATCCGGTGCTGCGGCAGGTGGCGCAGGGCATCGTGGCACAGGCCTCTGCCCAGGCCGATCCGGCGGGTTTCATGTTTCTGGAAGTGGACGAGGCCGACACCCGGCGCGATTCGTTCACGCTCACCTTCCGTGGGGCGGATCTGCCCCTGCGGGCCTTCATCCCCGATCTCTTGCGACTGGCCGCCAGCCTGGCTTTGGCTGAAAGCGAGGTCCTGGGTTTTCTTTTGCCCGACGAACCGCGCAGCCTCTATAGCCTGGCTGCCGGCGCCGCGCGGGACGGACACGAGTTTCTGACTGTCTACTATGACTGACAACGACAAGCTTCTCTTCCGCCCGGCGCATGCGCGCAAGGGCCTGTTGGCGGTAGCTGTGCTGGCCGCGCTGAGCGTGGCGGGTTGCGCGTCGCAAGACCGGGCCGCTTCGGCGCCCGCCGCTGCGGCGCCTGCCCCTACCGGCGCCGCGTCCTCGGGCGTGCAGACGGAAAGCGGGTCGCTCAAGATCGGGCAGCATACGCCGCAGGAAGATTCCGGCTTCGGCAAGGCCACCCCCAGCGCGCAGATGGACGAAGTGCCGCCCACGCCCGCGCCGCGTTTCGACGAGAACACCGTGCTGCCCGCGCCTGCGTCCTACCTGGCGGAGAACATGCCGGCGTATAACGGCGCGCAGTTGCCCGACCAGTCCGACCCGATGACGCTGGACCAGGTCTACATGATGGCGCTGCAGAACGATCCGCAACTGCAAGGCGCTTATCAGGAACTGCAAGCGGTGGGCTATGGCGTGATGTCCGCGCGCGCGGGCCTGTTGCCCAGCGTCAGCGGCGAGGTCAACCGCAGCCGCGTTCGCCAGAACGTGGTCGACAGCGAAAACGCCGTCTATCAGACAGGCCGCGCGAGCTGGGCCGAAAACGGCTGGGCGCTGACCCTGAACCAGCCCATCTTCGAACTGGGCGCCTATCACAAGTGGCGTCAGTCGCAGGATGCCGAGCGCAAGGAAGTGGCCAGCTACGCCTACGCGCAGCAGGACCTGATGCTGCGCACCGCCACCGCTTATCTGAGCGTGCTGGCCGCCCAGGATCAGATCGAACTGACCGAGGCCGAGCGCCGCACGACCCAGAAGCAGAAGGAATTGGTCCAGGCGCGCTATCACAGCGGCCAGGAAACCCGCGTGGGCCTGAGCGAAGTGCAGGCCCGCCTGGACATCCAGGACGCCAACACCTTGCTGGCCAGGAACGATTACCTGGACAAGCAGCAAGCCGTCCAGGAAATCGTCGGCTACGGCAATCTGAAGCTGCGCCCCGTGCGCAAAGACCTGCCGATGACGCTGCCCGTGCCCAACGACCCCCAAGCCTGGTTGCGCACGGCGCTGGACCAGAACTGGTCGATCCGCGCGGCCTCGGCCGGCGTGGCGGTGGCCGAAAAGGAAGTGTCGGTGCAAAAGGCCGGCTACTACCCCAGCGTGAATCTGCGCGCCTCCACCGGCCGCAACGAAACCGGCGGCAGCCTGTTCGGCGGCGGCAGCACGGTGGCCGACACGCGCTTTACCGTGAACCTGTCCGTGCCGATCTTCCAGAGCGGCTACACGTACGGCATGAGCCATGCGGCGGCCAGCCGCCTGAGCGCGGCCTCGTCCGACCTGAGCCTGACGCGCCGCAAGGTGCAGCGCCAGCTGTTCTCGTCGTTCCAGAACATCGTGATCGGCATCGACCGGATCAAGGCGCTGAACAGCTCGGTGGAATCCTTTGAATTGGCGTTGAAGCTGAAGGAAGAAGGGTTTCAGGCTGGGCTGAACGACATCGTCAGCGTGCTGGATGCCACGCGCAATCTGTACAACGCGAAGCGTCAGCAGGCTGAAGCCGGATACAACTTTGTGCTGGACGGGCTGAAGCTGAAGCAGGCCGCCGGCACGCTGAGCGCGGCGGATATCGCGGCGATCAGCCAGCAGATGCTGTAGCGCTGTAGCGGTAGAGCGGCAAGGGGCGCGCGGCAGTTCGCTCGCCCTGGCAAGGAACGCAAGAGCAAGGCCACGCAAAAGCAGGGCCATCCGGGGGGGCTACCGGATGGCTGCGAATCGTTTAATTCAGGGCGTTTCAGGCGCCCGCCAAACAAGTGTCGAGCGACGATATGAGCATGAAGAAACTGGCGCGCAAACTCTGGACCGGCCGTTCCTCCCGCGAGGTGCAGCAATCCTTGTTCCGCAGGCGGCCCCTCTTCGAGGCGCTGGAGCGCCGTTATCTCATGTCGGCCGAGCTGCTGGTTCCGCCGCCGCCGCCCGCCAGCGACCAGGCCCCCATCGTGACGCCGGCCAATCCCGGTGCTGCGGCTGCCGGCGCCCAGGGCAAGAAGCCCACCGCGCCGGGCACCCACCCGTATCTGGTGGAACGCGCCGCCTTCAAGGCCGCTACCCAGCACAGCGAAATGCTGACGCTGGACCAATACGCCAAGGCCAACGCCACGCGCCAGGGCCACGCCAAGGCGTGGTTGCCCGGGCAGGAAGCCAGCCAGGCCAAACCGTCCGCAGCGGCCGCGAACATTCCCGGCTACACCACGCAGTCCGAGCAGACGCCGGTGCGCCAGATCATCTTCGTGGACCCGGCCGTCGACAACGCCGAGCAGATCGTGCAAGGCCTGTACGGCCTGATCAGCGGCAAGACCGAAGGCCTGGATGGCCTGGTCAAGCCCACGGGCGAGGGGCCGCAAGTGCAGGTGCTGCGTAGCCATGACACCGAGATCATCGTGCTGGACGGACGCTATGACGGCGTGGACCAGATCACGCAGATCCTGGCCCAGCACAAAGACCTGGCGGCGGTGCAGATCATGAGCCACGGCAGCGTGGGCTCGCTGACACTGGGCACGGCCACGCTGGGCGAGGGCCAGCTGGACACGTACAAGGAGCAGTTGCGTGCCTGGGGCGATGCCTTGTCGGAAGACGGCGACATCCTGCTGTACGGTTGCAATGTGGCGGCCGGTCGCGCGGGCGTGGCCTTCGTCGACAGCCTGTCGGCCATCACGCGCGCCGATGTCGCGGCGGCGACCCACACGGTGGGCAGCGCCGCGCTGGGCGGCGACTGGGTGCTGGACTACCGCAATGGCGTGATCGACACCAACACGGTGACGGTCGCCAGCTGGAACGGGGTGATGGCCAGCGCCACGGGCCTGCAGAGCGGCGGTTCCACGCTGCAGGGGGTGGCGGTCAATGACCACCTGATCGGCTATGGCAGCGACAACACGTTCGTGTTCGACAACAATTCGACCTCGGCCGTCACGACGATCGAAGTGCGCCAGGGCATGAAGCTTGAGAACGGCGTCTGGGTGCGCAACGAAGACGACGACAACAGCAACAACACGCTGGATTTCTCGGGCATCAAGGGCAACGTCACCGCCATCATCAGCAACAACGACGCCTACCAGATCACCTATTCGACGGTGGATGCGGGCAACAACTGGACCCAGCACGTCGTCAACGTGGTGTTCAAGTCCGCCGATGGCACGCAAAGCCTGAAGATCGGGGACAAGACCTTCAACCTGATCGGCACCGCGCTGGATGGCAAGACCATCCTGGATTACAGCGGCTATGCCACCGGCGTCACGGTCGACCTTTCCGGCCCCACGGAAGACGCCAATGGCGAAGACGTTCCGCCGCCGCCGCCGACCGGATTCGGCTATGTGCGAGCGATCAGCGGCGTCAAGGGTTCCACGCAGGGCGGCAACAAGATCACCGTGGTGGGCGACACCACCGTCACGATCAACAACGCGCAAGACATCATTACGGGTAGCGGCGGCGGCAACACCTACATCGTCGCAGGCGGCACCATCGGTTTTACCCTGACCCAGCAGGCTGGCCAAAGCGGCAACACCCTGGACCTTTCCCAATTTGGCGCCGACATCACGGCCCGTGTGCAGACGGGGGGCGGCGTCAGCGTATTCCTGGGCGCCGGGTTGGCGGCCGACGGCAGCATCAATAGCCTGGCGACCGCGCTGGTCAGCAATCTTGACGTCCAGATGTTCTTCGGCGTGGCCGGCAAAACTACGCTGGATTACTCGGCCTATGAAGACAACGTCACGGTTAACCTGAACTTCCAGGACGGCAACACCGGGCTTTACGACGCCAGCGGCCTGGCCGGCGTGCTGAACATCAGCAACGTCATTGGCGCGGGCGGCGATTATGGCAACGACATCGTCGGCAGCCTGGGCGACAACATCATCACCGTGGCCAACAGCCGCGGGCAGAACCGCATCAGCGGCGGCGGTGGCAACGATCTGGTGATCGGCAACCTGGCCACGGGCGGCGCAACGGAATACATCGCGGGCGTGGACAGCAATGCCACGCTCAGCGGCGACAAGACCTCGGCCACGTTGACGAACACGCCTGTTGGCGCGGGCACCGCTACGACGGTGACCCTGCGCGGCGTGAACGCCGTGACCTTGCAGGACTATCGCACCATCGATGCCGCTGCGGCGGCAGGCACGACCAATCACGCGGGTACCGTCGTTACGCTGGACGGCACGAACTATCGCGGTGACCTGACGCTGATCGGCAGCGCAGGCGCCAACGTCCTCAAGGGCGGGCTGGGCAACAACACATTTACCGGTTACCAAGGGGCGAACGACCTGTGGGCGCAGGCCGGGTCGCTGAGCAATACGGTCAGCGAAAATGGGGAATGGAATTTCACGCTGACCAACGCCCAGTTGACCGGGGTGTATGCCACCGACGGCACACCGCTTGCGACGGGCGTGGCGAATCCGACCCTGGTGAACACCCTGCATGGGACCTTCAGCGATGCGCGCCTGAACGGCGGCCTGGGTTCCACGTTGATCGACGCATCCGCCTTTTCCGGCAACACGGTGCTGGTCAGCGGCCTGATGATGGGCGGCGTCATCAAGTCGGGCTCCGGCGCTAACACCAAGCACCAGATCATGCTGCTGGGCGGGCGCTATGCCATCACCGGCGGCACGGGCGCCCACGCCACCACCGAACTGGTGGTGGCCGCCGACGGCCTGACGGGCATCGACGGCGCGGGCTATGAAGCGCAGATTGCCGCGACCGGCGGCGTGGGCTATGTGTCGTTCGAGCAGAACGGCGGCACTAACTGGATCAAGCGCGCGGCGGGCGAAACGCAGGCCACCGCGTCTACCTACGCCAACATCACCAGCGCGCGCGTCATCAGCGGCGAATACGGCAACTGGATCGACACGTCGCGCTTTGCGGGCGCGGCCGAGCTGGATGGCTCGGCGGGCCTGGCCAACACCTTCATCATCAGCAACGCCTACGCCACGCAGGTGATCGGGTCGGCCGGCATCAACACCATCGAGCTGTCCACGGGCGGCAAGAACGTGGCGCTGAACAATACCCAGCTCACGATCGGCATGGGCGGCGCCGCCATCAACAGCGCCTTCACGAACGTGAATGACTTCCGCTTCGTGGTGCAGGGCGGCAGCGCCAACACGGTGGACACCTCCGCGTTCACGGGCGTGACGACGCAGACTTATCTGTCGGACCTGACCTCGGGCTACACGCCGGCCGAAGGCCCGGCGCTGGCCTTCCTGTTTCCCAACCATGCCAACGCCCGGGTCGATGTCGGCCTGGAAGGCGTGCGCACGGTGCAAGACCTGCTGGACGCCATCGGCGCCGGCATCATGGTGAACGCGGCCGGTGAGCCGTTGCGCGTGGCCGTCAGCGGCCCGAACGCAGGCAAGCTGATTCCGGCCTCCGACACCACCACCGAGTGGGACTACCTGTACGCGCTCACGGCCAGCCTGGACGCGCAGGGCCGCTTGCAGATCGCCTACAGCCAGGACGCCATCGCGGCGGGCTTCTCGGGCGTGTTCACGTTGGCGCCCGGCATGCAGGCGGCGCTGAACGCGGACGGCACGGTGTCGAACTCCACCGTCAGCCTGTCGGACGCGGCCTACAAGCTGGGCCTGATCGTGGCGGGCCAGGTGCAAACCAGCTCGACCGGCGCGGGCGTGCTGACGGGCGCGGCGCTGGCCATCGGCCATCAGACGCAGTTTGTGCTGGCGGGCACGAATTCCACCATCCGTTCGGGCGGTGGCGACAACACCTTTGTCGTCAATTACGGCCAGTCGGCGAACAATACCGGAGCCGGCAACAACATCGTCACGCTGGCGACGGCCACTGGCAATCACCTGGTGGTCAATACCAGCGTCGGCGCCGTGTTGACGGGTCCCAACGTGCATTACGTCAATGCCGGGACGAGCACGAATGTCGTCAACTACGGCGGCAACGCGTTCACCGACGCCACCGTCATCGCCACCAACACCACCGGCGCGACCACGCTGGACGCCTCTGCCTGGAGCGCACCGGTCACGCTGGCCACCAGCGGCGGCTATGACACGCTGAAGGGCAACACGAACAACGTGTCCTTCGTGGTGACGCAGCCAGCCGACACCGCGAACGGCACCGTCACGGTGTCGCTGGCGTCGAACGCGGGGTCGGGCAACAGCCTGCAAGTGATGGCGCTGGGCGCGGGCACGGCCTTGTCGACCCTGATCTCGGCGACCGGCACCATCCTCGGCGTGACGCTGGGCGCCAACACCGACAAGCTCGACTACGTGCTGGACATCGGCAATGGCACGGTGGACACGGCGCTTGCCGTGACCGGCCGCAACGTCATCATCCGCGGCCAATCGTTCTCGGTAAACACGGACATCACGCTGGACGCTGCCCATACCTTGCGGTTGGAAGGCGAGAAGATCACGGTCGGCGCCACGACGGGCGCGAATATCGTGCTGGCGGCGGGCGCCGTCGAACTGGCGGCGCAACGCTACCGCCCGTGGCGCAGCGGCTTTGCCCAGATCTACACGCTGGAAACCAGCATCACGATCAACAACGCCACTTTGTGGGCGCAGAATGCGTCGGGCGCGGGCGTCAGCCTGACGACCAAGATCGACAGCAAGGACTACGATCTGGACCCGCTGATCAAGAACGCCGCGAACCAGAGCGGTGTGCTGGGCACGCTGGCGGGCGGGGTGAATTCCGCGTTTGATGCGCTGATGAAGTTCCTGGACGGCGCCAGCGCCATGGCGTCGTGGGCGGGCATCACCTACAAGTCGTCCATCAATGTGGGCGCGCAGGCGCGGCTGGTGTCCAACAGCGACGTCACCATCACGTCGACCTCGTCGGCCACGGTGGCGCTGAGCCCCTTGGTGTCCAAGGTGGCCAGCATCGGCGTGGGCGTGTTGCAGAATTA
Source organism: Achromobacter marplatensis (assembly GCF_002209535.1). Lineage (GTDB taxonomy): Bacteria > Pseudomonadota > Gammaproteobacteria > Burkholderiales > Burkholderiaceae_B > Achromobacter > Achromobacter marplatensis. The sequence continues at coordinate 24,369 of NZ_NJIG01000001.1, forward strand.
CTCGCACATCGACGTGCAAGGCAGGGTGATCGCCTCCAAGGCCATCACCATCAAGTCCGAGGTCACGAACGATATCTCCGTGACCCTGCTGCCGGGCCAGCTGGGCGCAGTGCCCGCCGTGATCGGCGTGGGCGTGGCGGTGGTGCTGAGCGAATCCACGGTGCACATCGGCACCGGCGCGCGTCTGGAAACGGGCCTGCAACACACGGCCGACCCGACAACGGGCACGGTCAGCAATGTGGGCGGCGACGTCACCATCCAGGCCATCACCAATCACAAGAGCACGATTTCGATCACCGCCAAGGGCGCGATGGCCGAAAGCGACGACACCAAACCGGTGACGGGCGCGGATGGCAAGATCGATCCGTCCAAGGAAGCCGGCAAGTACAAGGCCAGCGTGGCCAAGGTCGGCGTGGCGGTGGGCTTTGCCTACAACCAGCTCAAAACCGAAGCCTTCATGGACGGCATGGTGGTGACGCGCAACGCGGGCAAGGTCACGGTCGAGGCCAAGGCGCTGGACAAGGGCAGCGCGATTTCGGTCAAGACGATTCTGGGCGGGCGCGCCGCGACCGGCAGCGATTATCTGTCGTCGGCGCAAACGGAGGCCAAGAGCGCGGCCATTTCCAAGACGGTGACGCCGGTGGTGGGCGGCGCCTTGAGCGGCCTGGGCACCGGCGCGCAGTACGTGAAGAGCTTCTTCAGCGGGCTGGTGTCGGATAGCCGGGGTGGCAAGTTCGGCGACAAGGTCAAGGAAATCAAGCAGGAGAAGGATTTCGAGGACCGCGCCAAGTACGACGAGGACATCCAGAAGGAAATCGACAACCCGTCCACCGAGTTCCAGGTGGGCGCGGCGCTGGGCATGTCGATGAGCAACATCACGACCACGGCGCGCATCGGAAACGGCGTGAACGGCGCCACGGTCAACACGGCGGGCGGTGACGTCACGGTGAATGCCGTCACGCAATACAACACCAAGCTGACGGTGATGAGCGGGGTGGACGATCAGGCCATCGCCGACAAGCAGGCGTTTCTGAAAAAGAAAAACGACCTGACGACCAACCAGCCGGAACGCGCGACGGGGCCGGACGGGTCGGACTTTGGCGCGGCGGCCGCGGTGGTCATCGGCATTGAAGACGTCAAGACGCAGGCCAGCCTTTCCAAGAACGCCAGCATCAGCACCACGGGCGGCGACGTGGCCGTAACGGCCAGCACGCTGAACCAGATCGACCCGAACAAGCTGTGGTTGGTGAATCTGTATGCGCCCTTCGATGGCATCCAGGGCAAGTGGAACGCGGCCGATGGCACCTCGGCCAAGATGACGGTGGCGAGCGACGCCGCCAAGAGCTTCCTCAATAATCTGCAGGCCACGCTGACCAGCACGGGCGGCATCTCGTCCAGCTTCAGCACCTGGGCCAGCGCCACGGCCAAGAGCAAGAAGCTGGCCCTGTCGGGGGCCTTCACCGTATTGGTGCAAGACACCAAGACGCAGGCCAATGTGGCGGGCGCGATCGATACCCGCATTGCTGGCGCCGCCGCCGGCGACGTCACCGTTGACGCCAAAAATTCCTCGCAGCGCTTGAATCTGGTCGGCAACATCATCCTGCCGTCGGTGTCGATCGGCGGCGAGAAGTCGCTGAAGAAGGCCGACGCCAAGGCCGACGGCCAAAGCCGCCTGAGCTATGGCAAGGATTTGACGAAGGGTTTCCTGACCCCGAAGTACCAGGGCTTCGATTACGGCAGCAGCTCGAAGGAAGGCTCGGCCATTGGCGTGTCGGTGTATGTGAACGCGGCCAAGCACGACACGCGCGCGGTCGTCAGCGACACGGCGGTGATCAACGCCGGCAAGCTCACGGTCAATGCCGACAATGAACTGATCTCGGTCACGCTGGGCGCCTCGGGCGGCCAGGCCAAGACGCTGGCGCTCAATGGCGTGGTGCTGGTGAATTCCACCAGCGCGACGACGCTGGCCCAAGTGGGCCGCGCCGCAACGGTGAACGCCAGCGGCGCGGCGGCCATCCAGGCCACCGACGCTACCTGGGTCGGCACGATTGCCGGCGCCGCCGCCAGTTCGCAGGCGGCGGGCGTGGGCATGAGCGTGTCCATCAACGACGTCAACCGCTGGACGCAGGCGCTGATCGGCGACACCTTGCGCGTGTCCGATGGCGCGCCCTCGGCCTCGGCGGCCGGCACGTTCTCGGCGGCCTCGCTATCGGTGCGGGCGGAAAACAAGGGCTTTGTCGGCAACTTCGCCGTGGCCGGTTCGCGCGTGTCCAGCCCGGTGGCGGGCGCGGGCGGCGGCACTGGCGCGGGGGCGGGCGGCTCGGGCGGCGCAGGCGGCACCGGCACCGATACGTCGGCCATCAAGCTGCCGGGCAGCCAGGGCAATGCAACTCCCGGCACCAGCACCCCGACCTTGCCCAGCACGGATGTCAGCAGCGTGCTGGACTCGGTCAGCGGCCAGGTGGGCCAGCTGACGCAGGACGCGGGCGCGCCGGCATCCGGCGCAGGCGGCTCGGCCGCCAGCAGCCAGCCGTCGAAGGCAGGCGTGGCGATTTCGGGCGCGGTGGCTGTCAACATGGTCAGCGACTTTGCCCAGGCCTATGTCAACGCGGCGGGCATGGTCATCAAGATTGGCGGTGACGCGTCGATTACCGCGTTGAACAACACCCACGCGCTGGCGCTGTCGGGTTCGGCGGCGTTGGCGCAGTCGGACACGGCAAAGTCCAACGTGGGCGTGGCCGGCGCCTACAGCATGAACATGCTGGGCGGCGAAGCCCGCGCCGAGGTGATGGCGGTGGGCGAACTGGCCGTTACCGCCAACCTGGCGCTGGCGGCTCGCCGGACCGGCGTCGCGGTGACGATTGCCGCCGGCATGGCCGGGGCCAAGGGGCAGAAGGGCGTGGCGGTGGCGGGTTCCGCCGCCGTGGGCGTGGCGGACTACGCCAACATCGCGGTGCTGAGCAACGCGGCTAAGGTGTCGGCGCGCGACATCACCATCCAGGCGCGCGACCTGAGCGTGCTGGCCACCGTGGCGGGCGCGGCCGCCAGCTCGGACGGCAAGGCAGGCGTGGGCGCGGCGATTGCCGTCAACGTCAGCACCAGCAACGTCGAGGCGGGTATCCGCCAGGTGACCGACCTGCTGTACACGGGCCGCGTGGACGTGTCGGCGGAATCCACCCAGGTGGTCGTGGGCTTTGCCGGCGCGTTCGGCATGGCGCGCGATGGCGCGGGCGTGGGCGGCTCGGTGGCCGTCAACGTGGTGTCCAACCGCATTGAAAGCTATCTGATCAACAGCAAGGTCACGCACAGCGGCGCGGCCACCGGCAACCACGACGTGAACGTCAGTGCGTCGGACAAGACCACGCTGGTCGCCATTACCGGCGCGGCCGGCGCGGGCAAGAAGGCGGGCGTGGGCATCGCCGTCAGCTACAACGAAATCGGCAACGCGGTCATGGCCGGCATCCAGGGTTCGACCGTGGATACCAAGGGCCACGGCGCGGTGAACATCAGCGCTGAAGACACCTCGTCACTGGGCGGTGGCGCGGTCGGCGTGGGCGTGGGCATGGGCATGGGCCAGGCCAAGTTCGCGGCCGCGGGCTCGGTGCAGGTCAACCGGGTCAGCTCGGCCGTGGCGGCCTATGTGCTGCCCAGCTACGCCGGCAATGGCGCGGTGGCGGCGCGCAGCACCATCAACGCCACGGCGCTGACGGTGAAGGCGACCGAGAACAATACGCTCGTCGCCGTGACCGGCGGCGTGGCGGTGGCCGCCGGCGGCTCGGTGGCCGTGGGCGCGTCTGTCAGTATCAACGAGATGAGCTCGCGCACCAGCGCGCTGATCGACAACGCCGACGTGGACGTCAGCGGCCAGGTGGACGTGTCGGCACATTCGTCGCCGTTGCTGGTGTCGGTGGGCGCGGCAGGCGCCTTGTCGAAGAATTTCGCGTTGGCCGGCGCGGTCAACGTCAACATGATGCGCGGCGCAACCGAAGCGCGCATCAGCAACAGCACTATCAAGGCAGGCAGCCTCGCGGGCTTCTCGGGCGATGCCGTGCGGGTGAACGCGTCGGACGCATCCGCGCTGTACGCCATCACCGTGGCCGGTTCCATCGCCACGCAGGGCGCGGCGGTGGGCCTGGCCGTGGCGGTCAACATCATGGGCGGAAACACCGCCTTTGACCGTAACCTGCTCAGCTTCAACAACGGGACGCTGGCCGATTCCGGCGCGGCGGTCACGACGGCGGGCGTGGCCGACAATGCCGGCACGACGGCCAATCCGAAGGTGACGGCGGCCATCCAGCGCAGCGATGTGCACGCGGCGGCCGGCAACGTCAACGTGTTCGCTGGCCTGGTGGACCCGATGGCGGCGGGCGGCAATGCGCAGCTGAACGGTGGCGACCAGCTGTCGGTGGGCGGCAGCGACATCAAGGTGGACCAGGGCGGCAGCACGCTGACCTTCACCGGCAACGCGGCGGCCGTCATCAACGGTACGGCCGACAACAGCGGCAACGGCGGCATGCCGGGGCAGGGCGGTACGACGGGCGGCGAGTTCTCGGGCTGGCAGACGGGCGACGGCGTTTACGTGAGCGCGGGCGCGTCCAACATCAAGCTGGCCGATGGCTCCAGCCTGCGCAACGACCGCGTGTACTACGTGATCCGCCGCGAGGCCGCCAATGGCGAGGCCGTGATCCAGCTGGCCGACACGCAGGAAGACGCGCTGCGCGGCAAGGCGCTGCAATTCAGCAGCGTGAGCAACCTTGCCGCCGTGGGCTTTGCCCATGTGCGTATGCAGAATTCCACCAGCGTCAATCTTCAGCCATTCCACGGTGTGGACGCGGGCGTGACGCTGAACCCGGCCAACAACACGCTGACCTTGAGCACGCCGTTTGCCGGCGTGCAGGAAGGCTCGGCCATCGTGTACAGCGGTTCGGTGGGCAGCAATGGCCAGATCGACGACGTGCTGGCCAACCGCATTCTTGCGCAGGGCAAGGATGTGCTGAAGGTGGGCGTGACGTATTACGTGGTCAACCTCAGTGCCGACCAGACCTCGTTCCAGCTGCGTGACGGCCAGGGCAACCTGGTGGATTTCAGCGGCGCATCGGTCAGCGCGGCCCCGCAACGCTTCAGCGTCAACAACCCCGCGGGCGCGGTGCTGAACGCCGATGGCAGCCTGACGCTGCCCAAGGCGCATGGCCTGGCGACCGGCGACAAGGTGGTCGTCAGCGTGGCCGCCAACGGCGTGCTGACGGGCCTGACGGACGATCACGTATACGTGGTTGAGGTCGTGGACAGCACCACGCTGCGCTTCAAAGACGTGAACGGCGCCGCCGTCACGCTGGCGGCGCTGGGTTATGTGGCGGAATTCAATGCCGGCACCAAGCGCTATGACTACTTCCTGACGGATGCGGCGGGCAACAAGCTGCTGGACGCGCAGAACCAGCCGATGACCGTCAACCCGGACGCGATGATCGCGTTCACGCAGGTCGAGCTGCAACGCCAGACCTCGCAGACGACGACCACCACCGGCAGCGACGGCACCGAAAACACCAGCATCACGCAGGGCACGCCGACGGACGCCACGCTGTCAGCCAGCAGCGGCAAGTCGCAGGTGGCGGGCGAGAACAGCTTTACCTTTGCCACCGACGCGGGTCTGGCCACGGGCGACACCGTGATCTACCGCAGCCAGGGCACGGAGATTGCGGGTCTGGTCGATGGTCAGCGTTACTACGTCATCAACGCGTCGCAAGGCGGCGCGTTCCGCTATCAATTGGCGACGTCGCTGGACAATGCACGCGATGGCATCGCCATGCAGTTGGGCGCCGTGACGGGCACGGGTGGCATCAGCTTGCAGAAGGCCGTGGACCGCATCACCTCGGGTGGTCTGATTGCGCTGGACATCGGTTCGCTGACGCAAGGCCATGGCTTGACCAACAGCATGCTGAGCATCACGGTGGCCGGCGCCGGGGGCAAGTCCCTGGGCGGCGCGGGCGCCATCGGCGTGAACCTGTCGCGGGCGGATGTGTCCGCAATCATCGACAACACGGGCGCGGCGGCGGGCACCAAGGTGCTGGCCGAGGCCGGCGCGGTGTCCGTGTCGGCGCAGGACGCCAGCCGTATCGTCACGGCCACGGGCGCGCTGGGCATTTCTCTGACGCAAGGTGCGTCGGCGGCGATCGGCGCCTCGGTCAGCGTGGCGGACATGCGCAATGACGTGCGCGCGGCGATCGCGTCGGCAACCGTCGAAGCCGAATCCGTGCAGGTGCGCGCCGACGAGCGCGCCAGCATTTATAACGTGTCGATCGGCCTGGCCGGCGGCGCGGGCGTGGCGGTCAGTGGTTCGGTCGCAGTCAATACCATCCAGAACACCGTGCATGCGCAGATCCGCGATGCGTCTGTGACGGCGACGGCGGGCGATATCCGAATCGCCGCGCGAGACATGGCCAGCATTGCGGCGCTGGCGGGCAATGTGTCCGTCTCTGTAGGCGGCCGCGTGGCGGCCGGCATGGCTTTTGCCGTCAACCAGATTTTCGACACGGTGTACGCGGGCGCGGTGCGCTCGTCCTTGTCGGCGGCGGGCGATATCGTGGTGCTGTCCACGTTTGCCAAGCCTGATGATTTGTCGCCGGGCCTGAACGCGCAGATTTCCGCGATGGCGGTCAGCGGCGCGGTGGCGGCCGGGGGCTCCGGCGCCAACGTGGGCTTTGGCGGGTCGGCGGTGCTGAACTGGATCGCCAACACCATTACCGCCGAGATCGGCGACACGGTCAGCGGCCAGGACGTGGTGGCGGACGGCGACATCGTCGTGCAGGCTTCCGACGAATCCACCATCAACAGCCTGGCCGGCGCGGTGGCGCTGGGCCTGGGCTCGCAAGGCGCGAGCGTGGCGGTGGGCGCCAGCCTGTCCTACAACTACCTGGGTGGCGCGCCCGCGGGCAATGCGCGCGAGCACTCGGTGTCGGCCTTGATCCGCGACACGCAGGGCGCCGTGCGCGGCGCGCATGTGCAGGTGGCCTCGCTGTTCACCGGCCAGATTCACAACGTGACCGTGGCGGGCAGCGTGGCCGTGGGCACGGCGGCGGTGTCGGTGGGCGGGGCCGTGTCGGTCAACCGCGTCAACAGCAAGAACGAAGCCGGCATCCGCAACGCGCGTCTGGTCGAGGCCCTGTCCTCGGGCGGCGCGCCGGGCGTGGCCGTGCAGGCGCGCGACGACGGCTATGTGCTGGCCGTGGCGGGCGGTTTGGGCGTGGCGGTGTCGCCGGGCAGCGGCGCGGGCATCGCGGCCGGCGTGTCGGCCACCGACAACACGGTCAGGAACAACACCCTGGCGTACATCGACGGCAGCTCGGTCAGCGACGCGAATGCGCGCACGCAGATCGGCTCGGCCAACGGCATCGCGGTGGACGCGATCAACGAGTCGCGCATCGTGTCCACGTCGATTGGCGTGGCGGCGGCGGTGGCGGTGGGGCAGGGCTTTGCGGGCGCCGGTGCAGGCGCGGGCAGCGGCAACACCATTGGCGGTTCGGTTCAGGCCACGCTGCGCAATGTGGACCCCAAGAACAACGGAACGATCGACGGCGACGTGCGCGTCAACGCCGAGAACACCGGCAGCATCGTCACCGTGGCCGGCGCGCTGGCCGTGGCGGTGTCGGCAGGCGGCATGGGCGCGGGCGCGTCCGTGGGCGTGTCGGTGGCCATCAGCGACATCACCACCGTCGTCAAGGCGTTGGTGGACAGCGCCGTGATCCGCACGCGCGCCGGCAGCCAGGGCGTGACGGTGTCGGCCAGCGACACGGCGGCCATCACCGCCGTCGCCGTGGGCGGCGCGGTCAGCGTGCAGGCGGGCAGCGCGGGCGTGGCCATTGCGGTGGGCACGAGCGTGGCGGTCAACAAGGTGTTCAACACGGTGCACGCCCAGATCCAGGGCGGCCGCATTGAAACGGGCGGCGCGGCGCTGACGGTCAGCGCCACGCAGCAGGCCGACATCACGTCGGTAGTGCTGGGCGCGTCCGTCGCGGTGTCGGTGGGCGATAGCGCCAATGCCGCCATCGGCGGCGGCGGGGCGCTGGCGCGCAACGTCATTTCCGCCAGCGTGCAGGCGGTGGTGTCGGATGCGGTCATCGACACCTCGGGCGCGGGCAACACGTTCGGCGCGCTGGACGTGCTGGCGCTCGGCCTGTCGCAGATCAACGCGGTGGTGCTGGGCATGTCGGCCTCGGTGTCGGTCAGCCACTACGCGGCGGCGTCGGCCTCCGTGGGCGTGGCCATGGCCGAGAACGTCATCGGCTACGACGTCAATAGCGCCGGGCAGGTGGTGGCGCTGGGCGCGGGCCGTCCGGTCAATGAAATCGTGGCCGGCATCGACGGCAGCACGGTGACGGCGGGCGCGGTGCGCGTCAACGCCAGCAATGCGACGTTCAAGGCCGACGGCAGCGTCGACCAGCAGCAAAGCATCGACGCCGTCGTGGTGGCGGGCGCGGTCGCGGTGTCGGTGGCCTATGCGCCGCCCATCGTGGACGGCGCCAGCCTGGCGGTGTCGGGGGCCGGCGCGGGCGCGCGGGCCGTCAACAAGATCAAGACGGGCATCACCGCCCGCATCACGGACCAAAACCAGGCGCATGCGTGGAACGCGGCCACCGTGTCGGTGGTGGCGATGGACGCGGCCCGCATCGACAGCACGATTGCCGCGGTGGCGATTTCGGTGGCGGTGTCGCTGGCCGCCACCGCGTCCCTGTCGGTCGCGGCGTCGCTGGCGCAGAACGATGTGGGCAATGCGGCGCTGGCCAAGGTCGATGGCGTGAACTTCGTCAACGCCCCGGCCATCACCGTCAAGGCGGACAGCCAGGCCAGCATCCATACCGTGTCGGTGGCGGCATCGGTCGCCGTGGGCGTGGGCCTGGGCGGCATATCGCTGGCGGGCGGCGGCGCCAATGCGCGCAATGTGATCAGTTCGTCCGCCACGGCGTTGATGAACGGCTCGCGCATCAGCGGCAACGGCGCCAATACCTTGACCGTGGACGCCGACATGAGCGGCACGATCAAGTCCACCGTCGTGGTCGCCAGCGTGGCCTTCACGGCGGCGGGCGGCTCGCTTGCCATCGGCGCCTCGGTGGCCGAGAACGACATCACGCAGGAGGCGGGCGCACGCGCCACGCTGTCCAACACCCAGGTGTCGAACCTGGGCGCCATCAACGTCACGGCCGACACGATCCAGACGCTGGAAACCGTGGTGGTGGCGGGCGCGGTGGGCATTGCCTACAACGGCGTCGCGCTGGCGGCGGCGGGATCCAACGCATCGAACAGCACGCGCGCCGTGACGCGCGCGCAGGTTGACGGCCTGACGCAGATTGACGCCAACGTGCGCGGCGCGGACAGCCTGACCGTCAAGGCCACGAACACCGCCACGCTGAAGGCCACGGCCGCAGGCGCGGCCTTGTCCGGCACGTCGCAGGGCCTGGCCTTGTCGGTGGGCGTAGCGCTGGCCAGCAATAAGGCGTTGGGCGCGGTGGATGCGTCGGTGTCCAACACCACGTTGAACGTGGGCACGGGCGCGCAGATGACGCGCGTGTCCGTGGCTGCCGAAGACACGACCATCTTGAACGCCAAGGCCATCGGCGCCTCGCTGGCGTTTGCGATGTCGGGCGGGTCCTTGGCGGTGGGCGCATCGGTGGCGAAGAACGTCGCCGCGACCAGCGTGCAGGCGTCGGTGAACGCGTCGACGCTGAACGTGTCGGATGCGGTGTCGGTGTCGGCCAAGGAAACCGCCACGCTGGACGGCGTGTCGGTAGCCGCGTCGGTCGCGGCCGGCTTCTCGGGCGTGTCCGTGTCCGGTTCGGGCGCGGAAGGCACGCACATTGTGGCCAACGACGTGGGAAGCCGCATCACGGGTTCGACGCTGACGGCGGGCACGGGGGTGTCCGTCAAGGCGGACAACACGTCCACGATCTCGGCGGTGACGGGCGCGGTGTCCGTCAGCGCGACGGGCGCGGGCCTGGCGGCCAGCATCGGCGTGTCGATCGCCAACAATACCTTCGGCACTTATGCCGGCGATGGCATCAGCCGCACGAACCGCGCGCTGGCCTCGATTGAAAACAGCACCATCAACGTCGCCAAGGGCAATGTGGATGTGCTGGCGACCTCGGCGGAAACGCTCACCAGCGTCAACTTCGCGGGCAGCGTGGCGGTGGCGGGTGCGGGCGGTTCGGCCGCGGGCTCCGGTGTGCAGGTGACGAACCGCTTTGGCACCACCACGTCCGCCACCATCCAGGGCTCGGACGTGACGGCGGGCATCATGGGCGGCGCGGGTTCGGTGACGGTGCGGGCGCAAGACACCAGCACCATCCTCAAATCGGGCGCGTACGGCGTGGCCGTGGCGGCCTCGCTGCCGGTGCCGGGCAACTTCGGCCTGAACCTGGCCCTGGCCGTGACGCTGGTGGACAGCGTGGCCGAGAACCAGGTCAGCGCCACCATCAACACCGCCAGCGGCAAGAACGTGGGCGCTTATGACGCCGTGTCGGTGCTGGCGCTGGAGACGACGAGCTTCAAGGGCCTGGACGCGGTGACGGCTTCGGTCGCGGTGGGCGGCGGCATCGCGGCCTCGGGCGCCGGGGTGCGGGTCACGAACAACACGCGCAACAACGTCAGCGCCCGCGTCACGGGCGGCGGGCAGGTGGGCGCATTCGGCAAGGTGGACATCAAGGCCGACACCAAGATCACGGCGGAGATCGACCTGACGCAAGTCAGCGTGGCGGTCGGCATGGTGGGCGCGGCAATCGGCGTGGGCATTGCCGAGAACATCTCGCGCGACACGACGACGGCCTCGGTGGACGGCGCTACCGTCTCCGCCCCGGTGGTGGACCTGAGCGCGCTCGTGGCCGTGGACTTCAGCCAGACCCAGACGGCCGGCGTGGCCGCGTCGACGGGGCTGGCCGTCAACGTCAACCGCGCGCTGGTGGACATCGGCGCGACGACGCTGGCCGAAGCCAGGAATGGCGCGGTGCTGACCGGTGTGTCGGTGACGACGCCCGGGCTGGGCGTGACCCCCGGCATGGTCAACATCAATGCGCAAGGCACCTATTACGGCCGCGCCTATTCCAAGGCGATCACGGGCGGGATCGTCGGCGTGGGCATGATGAGCGCCGAAACGCGCCTGGGCGGCTCGCTCAAGGCGTCGGTAGACAACGCGACGGTGCAGGGCGCCATCGTGGGCATCACGGTGGGTGCCACCACCGAACGCAACGGCGAAGCCGGCCTGCTGGCCGAGGCGCGTTCGCTGGAAGTGGGCGGCGTGACGGTGTCGATCGACACCGCGTCGCTGACGACCAACCTGGACGCCCGCGTGCAGATCGGCAACAACGCCCGCGTGGACGGCACGATGCTCAGCATCTCGGCCAGCCAGGTGCAGTCGGTGGACGTCAAGATGGACGCCGGCACGATCGCGCTGGTGGCGGGCCGCCAGGGCAAGATCGACGTGGAAGTGGGCGGCAAGTCCGCCATCGACATCAGCGGCGGCGCGCAGGTCACCGGCAACAAGCTGGACATCCGCAGCAACAACACCGTGCGCGGCACGTCCACGCTGTCGGGCTATTCCGTCCGGGTGGCGGGCGCCGACGTCAGCAAGCACACGGTGTCGATCAAGCCGGAATCCACCATCACCATCACCGGCTCGCGCCAGGCGACCGACACCATCACGTCCGCCGGCATGACGGTCGTGCAGGCGCGCGGCGACTTCGGCACGCCGGGCATGCTGGACCTGGTGACGACGAACGACATCATCTATACCCAGAAGAACAAGATCACCGGCGTGGCCGGGGTCTCGGTCACGCTGTCGACCAACCACCTGAGCACCGACGGCAGCCTGTCGCAGGTGAAGGTGGATGGCGCTTTCCTGCGCAACGCCTTTGGCGACGTGGTGATGGCCGCCAACACGCGCGGCGTCACGACGACCATCAGCGACCTGCTGGTGGTGTCCGTGTCCAGCTTCAGCAAGTCGGACAGCAACAACGACCTGACGGTGCGCAACAGCATCCTGATCGACAATTCCTCGATCGAGGCCGACAGCATCCTGGCGCTGGCGGGCAACGGGAAGGCGTCCGACCCCTTGTCGACCGGCTATCTGCTGGCAAACGACAACGTGTCGTTCACGCTGGTGGGCATCGCCCAGATTCCGGATGTGGACAGCGGCGCGAAGGCGCGCCAGATCAATGCGGTGCTGATCGACGGCGTGTCGTCCAGCGGTTCGCTGCTGAAGGCGCAGCGCAACGTGCGCCTGGAGACCAACCCATCGACCTTGGACCAGGCCAAGGTGAACGGCACGGTGCAGGTCATCGGCCTGAACCTGAACCCCACCGCCAAGCTGGCGGACGGGGTGGTGGATACCACCTCCAGCAAGGTCGCCACGGGTGCGGCCACGCAGATCATCGCGGGCGTGAACAACGCGGCGAACCTGTTCGTGATCCCGGCCGAACTGCTGAAGGAACTGGGCTTGACCAGCCTGGGCGTGCAGGCGGCCGGCGGCGCGGTGAAGTTCGATTCGAACTCGGCCATCGTCAAGGCCATTCTGGAGAAGCTGCTGGGTGCGGGCAAGACCAGCCTGGACGGCGCGGCCGGCACGGTCAATATCGACGTGAACTATGAGCTGAAAGCGTTTACCGCCAGCGACATCAAGGTCAACGTCACGACCGGCATGATCATCACGGACGGCAATGGCAACTACTACCGTTACAACAGCCTGGACAGCCGCGACCTGAATCTGGCCGATGAGAACTACGGCAACAGCTACTGGCTGCGTCTGAATAACCCGACCCAAGCCCAGAAGGACGAAGCGCTGGGCAAGGACTTCGGCGCCACGGCGGCTGCCCAGGTGGGCAGCCTGTACTTTGTGCTGAAGACTCTGGACGTGGGGATGCCCACGCTGCGTTACGCCAGCCAGCAGAACATCATCAGCGAGCAGATCCGCACGTTGACGAAGATGCAGAACGAGCACGCGTCCGACCCGCAGGCGGTGGCGCGCTACCAGGCCAACATCGCCGCCTTGCAGCGCCAGTTGCAAAGCATCCAGATGGCGACGGTGGTGGACGGGCAAGTCCGCTACCTGGATTCGTTCTCCACGTTCTATATCGAAATTGCCGATATGTACGCGTCAGGCGGATCGGTCTACGTCAGCGCCACGGACACCAGCGGCGTGAACCGGGCGGGCATCGACGCGCGCGCCAACACACAGATCAACATCGTCAACGATTCGCCGATGCTGATGAACGTGTATGACGCCGTGGTGCTGGACGGCACCATCATCCGGCCGGGTTCCGATGGCCAGTTGAAGGTGTTCAAGACCGGCCATCTGTACATCAACGACGTGTCGGTCAAGGGCGCGTCGGGCTCCGACACGGCCGAAGTCAATATCAGCCAGGTCAAGAACGCCTGGGCCGCGGACCCGTTCGGCGGCATGCTGGACGAGATCAGGGCGGATGGCAGCCGAGACAAATCGCTGGCCAACCTGATTGCGAACGCGCCGGTGGACCTGGGCCTCTTGGGCGCGGTGGTCAACCCGCTGGGCAAGGTCTCGGTCATCAACACGCTGGGCAGTATCAACGTGTCGGGCACGATCCAGGCGGTCAGCCTGGATATCGTGGCCAAGGGCAATTTCAGCCTGCAAAGCGAAGGCTGGTTCAACACCGGCGCCGACCCCACGCTGCTTAACGACAGCTGGGCCAGCGTCGTCAACGCCTTGAAGAGCAACAGCACTAGCACCGGCATCAGCGACACGATGCAGAACGTGCTGCTGAAGTGGGGCTACCTGAAGCTGGACTCGTTCGCCCAGTACATGAACAGCAACACGGCGGCACGCGATTCGCGCATCTTCGCGCTGGGCGCGGTGAGCATTTCGGCGCTGACGCTGAACATCGACGGCAAGATCCAAAGCGGCCTGACCGACGCCTACATCAAGATCGACAGCTCGTTCCGCGGCGACCAGGACAAGTCCCTGCAGGACGGCAACGGCTATGCGGTCAGCGGCGTGTCGTTCAGCGCGGATGGCTCCTTGAACCGCTACGGCGCCATCACGGGCCGCTTCGACTACGCCACGCAGACCATCATCCTGGACCCGATCCGGCTGGCCGGCGGCAGCATTTCGCTGACCGGGCAGATCGTGTCGGTGGGCAATGGCAACCTGATCGTGGCGAACGGCTACGCCTCGGTGCATATCGACAACCAGACCACCTACGGCCTGGTGACGGGCGACATCGACGTCAGCACCTACCGTCGCGGCCGCATCGAAATCATCGACACCGCTCGTGGCCAGAAGGACCTGTACGAGCTGCAAGGCACGAACAACGTCGTGCACACGGTGTGGAACAAGTTCGTGCAAGTGCAGCCGGCGCCGGGGGAAGTGAATCCCTTGACCTGGATCTGGGTGTACGACAACGGCAACGGCCAGCAGAACACGGCCGGTTCCAGCAGCGCGGCGGGCACGCTGCAGGACGGCCAGACGCTGACCTTGAACTACAAGCCCCAGGCCGGCCAGATGATGGTGTGGGTCATGGGCTGGAGTTCGGGCGAAACCACCACCACCGTCTACACGACCAAGCAGTTCAACCTGTTCGGCGACTTTGATCCGCTGGGCTGGCTGACCGACAAGAACACCAGCAAGTCCGGCCCGGTAACGGTCTTCGAGACGCCGCGCCCCGTGCTGGTGTCCACCGTCGTCGCCTATGACGGCGTGAATTCCGTGCCGGATGCGCTGAAGGCGCAACTGAGCGCCAGCGGCAAGCTGAACGACGCGCTGTTGCCGACCACGATCGAAGGCAGCGGGACGCAGAAGCTGGTGGAGGATGCCAACGGCACCATTGTCGGCCCCGACGGCAAGCACTACCGCCTGGAAACCACGGGCGGCACGGCGCTGGACACGTCTGTGTTCAGCGTGGCCTACCGCAAGTTCAACACCGGCGTCATCGTGCGCAATGATGGCCCGCACACGAGCGGCGGCGGCTGGCTGCGCACCAAGACCACCACGCTGACGCAGGTGGTCGAGAAGAAGCAGCAGGAACTCTTCACCTTCTACATGCCGGCCTCGCAAGAGATCACGCTGAGCTTCATGGGCTCCAGCAACGCCGACAACGCCATCTACCTCCGCAGCAACGGCGACATCACGCTGGCGGGCAACCTGATCGTGGGCAACGGAAAAACGGTGCACATCGAGGCCGTGTCGGCGTCCAAGCCCACATCGATCACGATGCAGGGCGAAGTCGGCATCATGGCGCGAGATGTGAACGGGCAGATGCCCACGGGCGCAAACGCCCAGGTGAATGTGGACGCCATCGCGCTGGGCGGGGCCATCAAGCTGAACCTGATGGGCTCCAACGGCTATACCCGCGCCGAGGCGCGCAACGACATCCGCTTGAACTACTTCTCGGATGGCGGCGCGAGTTCGTGGGCGACCTTGAAGAAGGTCAACTCGTCCGCCGGCACGGTGTACATCGAGGCGCTGAACGGCATCTTCAGCCATGCGTCCAGCGGCACGGACACTGTGGTGTCGGGTAACCGCATTGAACTGAACGCGGGCTACGGCGCCATCGGCACCGCGTCCAAGGCGCTGACGATCAACGCGCGCCAGGGCTTTGCCGCGCAGGCGGGCCTGGCGGGCGGCCCCGCGGGCGTCGACAAGAGCATTTACCTGTCGCAAAACGTGCTGAACGCCGACCTGACGCTGGTCAAGCCGGTGAACTGGACGAATCCGCAGGCCTCCGTCTACGCGGAGCTGGGCAGCGTC
The DNA here is from genome assembly GCF_002209535.1 of Achromobacter marplatensis. Classification (GTDB taxonomy): domain Bacteria; phylum Pseudomonadota; class Gammaproteobacteria; order Burkholderiales; family Burkholderiaceae_B; genus Achromobacter; species Achromobacter marplatensis. The sequence continues at coordinate 40,129 of NZ_NJIG01000001.1, forward strand.
AATATCACGCTGAATGGCGGTTCGCTGCTGGATGGCGAGCTGGCCGACACGCGCACGGCGACCGAGAAGGCGTATCCCACGGTCACGGCCAAGATCCTGGCCGACCTGAACGCGCAACTGGCCCAGTACGATAGTTACTGGTCGGGCGTGCGGTCCTTGCAGACGGCCACCATCACGCTGGGCGGCGTGGGCACGTACCTGAGCACGCAGGCCGAAGGCGGCCAATACCTGGCGCTGAACCTGACGGCGGACCAGTACAACGCCGCGCTGAAGGCGGCGGTGGACGGCCAGCATCTGGTGCGCCTGGCCTATAACAACAGCTTGAACGGCAATGTGCGCACCGAGATCCTGGGCTATCTGGGGCTGGTGGCGGGCAGTGGCGTGAACAACGTCTATCAATTCACCTTCACGGTGTACGACCCGGCGAATCCGGGCGTGACCCCCGGCCCGGTGTCGCTGGCGGCCTTGGGTTACACGGCCGGCAGCCAGGGCGTGCTGTACGGCCCGTCGTACGCGCTGGCCGGCGCCACGGACCAGGCCAACGCCAATCTGCCGATCTCGTTCACGCTGCCTTCCGGCGCGTTGACCGTGCAGCAGGGCTCAAGCACGCTGCGCCTGCAACTGAGCAACGCCCAGTTGAACGCGCTGGCCAGCCAGTCAGGGCAGACGCAGGGCGACCTGTACCAGCGCGCGCTGGCGGGTTTGCGTACCTATACCTATGTGCTGGTGGATGGGCAGCAACTGGCGGTTGACCAGATTTTGCCCACTGGCGCTCAATGGTGGGGTTCGAACAGCTTCGACAGCATCCTGATCACGCTGAAGTCGCCCTATGTGGGCGACCTGAGCAACGTGGACAGCTCCGGCCACCATAATCTGAACATCGTGTTGGGCAATGCGTCCGGCACGATGGGCGCGGGCGACACCAGCGGCACCACGAACGCCACCCGGCCGACGGTGCCGGCAACGAACACGCCGGCGCCCGTGCTGGGCGCCAATGACCGGGACATGTCGGCCGACATCATTGCGGCCATCACGCAGTACAACCTGGACCATCCGCAAGCCCAGATCGCCACGGGCACTGGCTCGCTGTACGCCAACTTGACGGCGACGACGCCGGGCAGCACCTGGTCGGTCATCGAGCGCACCGTCACCGGCAACACCCTGCAACTGGCGGGCAATTCGCTGGGTTGGCAGATGCCGGGCTCGGGCACGGTGCAGCAATACAACGACTGGATGAACAGTGCGGTCAACGGGCTGATCGGCAGCACAATCACGTTCACGATCGACGGGGTGGAGTACACCCGGCGCATCGAATCGCTGAAACTGGTTCAGGCCGACGGCTCGCCCGCCACCAGCGTCAACAACGGGCAGAACCAGATCGCGATCACGTTCTCGGGCGCGGCCATCTCCATCAAGAGCTACTACGTGCGCAATGGCGCGAACGTGGTGACGTCCGCGGTGCTGCCGTCGCAGCTGGTCTATGGCCTGACCGGCCTGGGCAAGGGAACGAACTCCGCCTCCGTCGCCTACACGATCCAGCGCGGCTTTGGCGCCACGGCGCTCAAGCAAGGCGTCCTGACGTCCGACACGCCGAACACCAATTGGGGCTGGTTCGGCAGCAACCTGCTGCCGTTCTACACCTATACGGAAACGTCCGGCGCCGGTTACGCCGAGTTTGTCGACATGGGCGACGGCTTCAGCTGGGACCTGAACAAGGTCAACCTCAGCGATGTGGCGCGCACGCAGCTGGCCAATAGCATCAAGGCGCTGCTGCAAAGCGGGCAGTCGATCTCGCTGGCCGGGCTTGAGCTGTACATGACGAACCAGAACGGCAGCCTGCAAGGCCACGATCTGGGCGTGTACGACAACGGCACGCTGCGCATCCTGACCATCGTTGATGCCGACGGCAACCCGCTGACGGCATCCAGCCCCGACAGCGCCTGGCTGACTGGCCGCATCACGTTCTCGGGCAAGGTGTATGCGCAGAAGTCGCAGCTGGAAGACCTGAACGTCTACCAGAACACCAATGTGCACGACACGACCACGTCGGGCGGCTACACGCCGGTGCTGCAGGGCATGACGGTGAATGCCGGCATCCGCCTGGTGGACAAGGGCTTCACCCAGCAGTCGCTGACGCAGTTCGGCGTTGCCACGCTGACCCTGCCGGGCAACGACCGCCTGGTGCAAGGCCAGCGCGTGGAACTGAGCTTCGCCAATTCCACGCAGACGGCCATCTATTACATCCAGAGCGTCAACGGGCGCGTCGTGACCCTGTCCGACAGCGTCAACGGCGCCTTCAATGGCGGTGCCGCGGTCACCATCGACAAGATCTTCGGCGTGGCGGGGGCGACCCCGGGCGCGGTGACGGTGCGCTTGCTGGACGCGGCCGCCAGTGGCGCCTCGGTGTCGACGGACAACGTCATCACTTTGACCGACATGAATATCGTGCCGGTGACGGACGCCAACGGCCAGGTGACGGGCTACCGCGCCTTGCAGAACTATGACCGCGTCTATCTGAACGACGTGCGCGTGCAGATCGGCAAGACGGCCAGCCTGCAAACCAACGTGGCCTATTACGTGCTGGTGGGCGCGAACAACACCATCCAGCTGTTCGCCTCCAAGGAACAGGCGGTGCTGCATCAGCAGATTGAACTGCTGAACCAGACGGCAGAGGGCAGGGAGCTGGTGAAGGCGTTGTTCACCGACGCCGGCATCACGGGCGAATTGCTCCGGGGCTTTGCGGCGGCCGATGTGAACGGCATGTTCACCGTGTCCACGCACTTGTTCCAGACGCAGGCGGCCGGTTCCACGGCGGGTCTGAACGCGCAGACGCAGGCGCTGCACGAGCAGCTGAAGAACCAGGGCTTCGATCCGAACTACCTGCCTGCGGCGCTGGACATCACGGCGGCACAGAACCTTGTCAAGTCCACGCGTAACCAAATCGTTTACGACTACGTGGTCGACAAGGAACTGGCGCAGACGGCCGAATACCACAACTACTGGCGCGACCGGCTGGAGTCCGCGGCCGGCACGGTCAGCTCGGGCTTGACGTCCGTGGGATCGGGCAGCTTCAAGCTGGCCAACATGAACATCGTGGACGACGGCACGGGGCAGTTGCGCGCCTTGCGCACGGGCGACGAGATCTACTTCCGCCAGTCGATCGGCAATGTGCGCGCCGACACGGCGTACTACGCCATCGTGGGCGCGGACGGCACCATCCGCTTGGCGGCGACACTGGCCGACGCCATGCTGTACCAGACGGGGGCGGGGCAGAACGACGGCCTGCTGGCGCTGTACCCGAACATGGGTGACGCCATCACGGTGGCGTTCGACGCCTCCAGCCTGAACGGCACGGGCGTCGAGGCGTACACGCGCACTTACACGGTGCGCGCCGACGCGCCGGCCCAAACGGCGGCCGAGATCGCGCAGTACGGTCAAACCTATAACGCGGGTTACTTCTTCTACTTCTCGACGGCCACGCTGCGCAACATCGAGAACAACTTGCTGTACCCGGTGTCGGCCGCCATCAATGAACAGGTCTTCGACGTGGACGGCGATACCGACGGCGCGCCGCCTGCGGACCGCTTCCTGAACGTGAAGGCCGGTGGCGGCATCGTGTTGCGCACGTCGGGCCAGGGCTCGATCGGCGCGCAGCTGGGCGACTACACGCTGCAACTGCCCAGCCTGGGCGGGCTTACCGATGACGAACGCGCCAACGTGTTCGACTCGCTGCCCGAGGCCGACAAGGCCATTTTGTCGCGCGCCAACGCCGTCAACCTGGCGGGCGTGTATCACACGCTGTACCGCTACATCGGCCCGGCCGGCACGCAGCCGCTGGACCGCGCCAGCGTGGACTTCTCCGACACCAGCCTGTGGCAGCGCTTTGAACCGCAGTTCTCCAACGACGCGGCGTTCAAGCTGGGCGCGACCTTGCCCGCCAACAGCGCCGTGCAGTTCCTGTTTGCGGACCGCTTTGGTCTGTACGAGAACAGCCGCGAGGTCTTCATCTACAACAGCAAGTTGCTGGAAGGCGCGTCGGCGGGCGAGATCAGCCAGTGGCAGGCCAATGTGGCCGCCGCGCGCGCCAATGGCGTGCAGGTGGTGGACATCGGCAGCGGCTTCCTGGACCCGGTGTGGAAATCCATCAGCGTGCCCTACATGGCGCAAGACGGCGCCAGCCCGCAGGCCTTGGCCAGCGGCATGCTGGTGGGCGACATGCGCGACCCGCGCTACCTGACGCTGAAGCTCACGCGTTCGCTGGCGGTGCAGGCGGTGAACGGCGTGGTGTCCGCGTACAGCGACACCACCGTCGGGCTGGATTCGCCCAAGGGCAGCATCCGCCTGGGCGATATCCACGCCAAGGACGGCATCACCATCACGGTCAGCGCGCAGGGCGGTTCCATCATCGGCACCGACGCCGGCACGCTGGAAAGCGCCGGCCAGGTCAGCCTGGTGGCGGACCGCGACATCGTCGGCAGCTCGCGCGACGGCAACGGCATCTATCAATACGACGCCACGAAGCACCTGCAACTGAGCCTGACCGCCGGCCATGCGCTGTATGTGGAAGCGGGCGGCGTGGCGCGGGTGTCGCAGCTGGGCGCGCAGGACTTGAACCTGGTGCTGGCCAATACCAAGGGCACGGCGGCGGGCGGGTCTTCGTACCAGACCGATGCGAACCTGCTCGTGGGTCAGGTAGTGTCGGCCGGCAGCGTGACCTTGAACGCGGGCCTGTCCATCCTGAACGCCACGTCCGAAGGGCAACGCCAGTACGCCAACGTGGTGCTGTCGGACCTGAGCGCCGTCGAGCTGGCAGGGCTGGGTTATGTGCGCGAAATCTCGCTGATCGCCGGCCAGTCGGTCGGGCAGCTGGGCGCGGACGTGTCGCAGGAAGGCACGCCGCTGTTGGTCAGCGTGTCGGCCACCGACACCCAAGCCTTGGTGCGGGCCTCGGCCACGCAGGGCGTCAACCTGTATGGCATGCATGGCTTGCGCCTGGGCGGCATCGATGTGGTCGATGCCAACGGCGTGCGCGGCGATGTGCGCCTGTATGCGTTGGACGCCATCCTGAACGGCACGGCGTCCGGCCAGGCCGCCATCACGGCGCGCAATGTGTGGCTGGAAACGCTGTCGGGCACCATTGGCGAACTGGGTTCGCCGTTGCTGACGGACATGTCCGGCTATCTGGTCGCCTCGGCGCTGGGCTCGGTATCGATCAGCCAGATCGGATCGCATGATCTGGTGCTGGCGCGGGTGGAATCGCGCTCGCGTGATGAGGTGCATCTGACGAGCGCCGCCAGCATCGTCAATGACAAGACCGCGCATCCGGGCCTGTCCAACGGCCGCGGCGACGCGGTGGTGACGGGCGGCAGCCTGTTCTTCGTGGCGGGCGGCTCGGTGGGCGCGTATATGCAGTCTGACACCGCAGGCGCGGCCTTCAATGACGCGCTGATCGTGGCGGCGGTGGGGCAGGCGTCCACCATCAATGTGCAGGCGCGCGGCGACGTGGCGCTGGTGCAGGTGGGCGCTGCGACCGACGCGCAAGGCGTGTCGCAGGCGCTGTCCCTGAACGTGGGGCAGATCGACGCGCGCAACGCCTGGCTGGTGGCGCGCCACGAGGCGGGCCAGGCCGGTACGTCGGGCGATATCGTGCTGGCGCCGGACACGGTGATTCGTACCGTGGGCGTGCTGAGCCTGCTGGCGGGCAACAACCTGTCGGTGGCGGGCCGCAGCGGCCTGCAGGCGGGCGGCCTGATCCAGGCGGGCCAGCGCATGAATCTGCGCGTTGACCGCGATGACCGTGGCGCCGCCGGTTACGGCAAGGCGTCGGCGGTGGACGTCAACGGCCGCCTGCTGGCGCCCGAGATCTATGTCTACGGTAGCGACGGCGGGAACAACACCATCACCTTCAGCAGCACGGCCGACATCGGCGGCGGGCTGGCGGGCGGCGTGCTGACCCAGGGCGTCTTGCTGGACGTAACGGGCGGGGCGGGTCAGGACACCATCCTGGTCAACGCGCAGCTCGTCAACCAGCAACAGACCACCGTGCGCACCCTGGGCGGCGACGACACGATCACCTTCGGCGCTACGGACGTGCGCGGCGATGTGACGGTGCTGGCGGGCCTGGGCGATGACGCCGTGACGGTCACCCAGACCATGATCGCCGGCACGCTGAACGTGGACGGCGGCGACGGCGACAACGTCATCCTGGTGGACGCGTCCACGGTGGATGGCGATGTGGTCATCGTCACCGGCATCGGCGCCGACCAGATCACGCTGCAAGACAGCGGCGTGACGGGTTCGGTGACGCTGACGGCGGGCGACGGCGGCAATACGGTGTTGCTGGAGACGGTGACGGTGGGCGGAGACACGGCCATCACCACCGGTTCCGGCGTGGACGCCATTACCCTGCTGGACAGCGGCCTGACGGGCGCGCTGACCCTCAACGCGGGCGACGGCGGCAATACCGTCATGCTGGACACGGTGACTGTGGGCGATGATACCGCCATCACCACCGGTTCCAGCGTGGACGCCATCACCTTGTTGGACAGCGGCCTGACGGGCGCGCTGACCCTCAACGCGGGCGACGGCGACAACACGATCCTGCTGAATACGGTGACCGTGGGCGCGGATACCGCCATCACGGCCGGGGCGGGCGCGGATGCCATTGTCTTGCTCGACAGCGGGTTGACGGGCGCGTTGACGGTGGATGCAGGCAACGGCGACAACGCCGTGCTGCTGGATACCGTGACGGTAGGCGGCGTCACGACGCTGCTGGCCGGCGCGGGCGCCGACCTGATCACGTTGACGCATAGCGGCTTTGGCGACGCGGTGTCGGTGGATGTGGGCAATGGCGACAACGTCGTGCTGCTCGATGTCGTGACCATTGCGGGCGCGACGGCCATCACGGCGGGCGCGGGCATCGATCAGATCACCGTGCAGCAAAGCGCGCTGACCGGCGCATTGACGGTCAACGGCGGCAATGGCGACAACTTTGTGCTGCTGGATACCGTGACGGTGGGCGGCGACACCGCCATCACCACCGGCACGGGCAATGACCTGATCGCGCTGGTGGACAGTGGCCTGACGGGCGACCTGACGGTGGCGGCCGGCAATGGCGACAACGGCGTCGTGCTGCAAACGGTGACCGTGGGCGGCGATACGCGCATCACGAGCGGCGCGGGCAACGACCTGATCGGGCTGGTGGACAGCGACTTGACCGGTACGCTGACGATAGCCGCGGGCGATGGCGACAATGTCGTGCTGCTGGATACCGTGACCGTGGGCGGCGATACGCAGATCACGGCCGGCATCGGCAAGGACGAGATCGCCTTGGTCGATACGGCGCTGACCGGCGCCTTGACTGTGGATGCGGGCAACGGTGACAACACCGTGCTGCTGGACACGGTAACGGTCGGCGGCAGCTCGGCCATCACGACGGGTACCGGTGACGACCAGATAACGCTGCTGGACAGCGGCTTGATCGGATCGTTGACGGTGGATGCCGGCGACGGCGACAACGTGATCCTGCTTGACACGGTAACCATCGGCGGCGCGACCGACATTGCGACCGGCGCAGGCGTGGACTTGATCACCTTGGCCGACTCCGACTTCCTGGGCCATCTGGCCGTGGACGCGGGCGCCGGCAATGACAAGATCTGGATGGCGCGGATTCTGCTGGCCCGTGGCGCAACGGTGCTGGCGGGCGAGGGCGACGACTATATCTACCTGTCGGCGCGCGCGCTGGCCGGTGGCGTGTCGCTGCATGGCAATGACGGCAACGACCTGATCGTGCTGGATCAATTGCCGTCGTTGACGAGCCAGCAGGGCGTGCCCGGCGTGACGGACCGCGTCGACGTGGATGGCGGCCGGGGCGCCGATCACATCATCGTGAATCTGGCGGCCGCGCTGACGTCTATTGTCATCAACGTCCACGATTCCGACGACAACGGGCTGGAAAACCTGTCGGATGTGAACACGCTGACCATCAACGGCACCACCGACGACGAGACCTTCCTGGTGCGCGAGCACTTCGTTGCGAAGATCACGCCGCAGGGCGCGGGCTACGCCAACGAGGTGCAGCGCGTGAACTACGACCGCAGCATGACGGGCGGGCTGCGCCTGAACGCCGTGGACGGCGGCAACCGCTTCTACATCGACGACACCAGCACCTATGTGGTGATCGACGGCGGCCTGGGTAGCGACGCGACCAAGCACAACGAGTACCAGGTCGGCCAGCTGTACGCGCTGGATCGCCAGTTCCCGAACGTGGGTGCGGGCGACACGATCGATACGGTGCAGACGACGCAAGGCTATCTGTCGCGCGGCAACAGCTTTGGCCTGACCTTGTACGGCGCGGAGAACAGCAGCAACGTGTTCCGCATCTACAGCAACGCCGCTCCGCTGGCGCTCTATGGCGGCCGTCGCGATGACGAGTTCATGGTCTACGCGTTCAAGGAAGCGCAAGTGCAGGCCAATGGCGAGCGCGGCTATGTCATCAACGGCCCCGTGTCGATCGATGGCGGCGAGGGCCTGAACACCTACACCGTGCTGGGCTCGGAAGACGCGGACGCCTTTGTGCTGACGCAGGAAGGCATCCGGGGCGCGGGGCTGAACACCAGCTACCAGAACATCCAGCGCGTCAACCTGGATGCGCGCGAAGGCAACGACCACATCTACGTGCTGTCCACGCGCAGCAACGTCATCACGACGCTGATTGGCGGGCGCGACAGCGACACCTTCGATCTGTCGGGCGACGTGGCGGGCAATACCATCGTGACGGGCCGTGGCGGCGCGCGCGATGTGTTCGATGGCGCGCAACCGGTCAGCATCACGGCGCAGCCGGGCCAGCTGGACGCCAACGGCGGCAATACGTTGTCGCTGTCGGTCAACCTGGACGCCAGCGTGCTGCCGCGCCCGGTCACGGGCCAGGCGTATGTGTCGCTGAGTAGCGCCATGGTGGCGTCGGCCTTGTATGGGTCGCTGACGCAGGGCGTGGGCCTGAACGCGGCCGACTCGCTTGCCGCCGCCATGCAAAGCCTGCAAGGGCGCGGTCTGCTCCTGTCTACCGACGGCGGGCTGACGTGGCACCAGAGCGTGGTGTTGACGTTTGACGCCAACGGCGTGGGAGCGCAAGCCTGGGGCGCGATGCAGCAGGTGCTGGTCAAGGTCGAGGATGGCGTGGGCGCAGGCCTGCCGCCGCTGAGCCTGGCGGGCCGGGACTTGCATCTGTCGGCTTCGCTCTTCACGACGCTGCCGGGCCTGCAAGACGTGGCCTTGCCGCCGATTCTGGTGCGCGTGGCGGACCCGGCCTATGCCGGCCCCGCCAACGAGCCGGGCAAGGTGCGCGACCCGCGCGCGACGGATCAGCCCATCATCACGGTGGATCCGGTGACCGGCGTCAGCTACGCCAATTACGGCGACCAGCCGCATGACGTGTCGGGCATTCAGGGCACGCTGCTGATCGAGGGCGACACGTTGGACCGCCCCGACTACGACGCCACGCTGCGTGCCGGCGTGGGCCTGCCGGGCGAAACCGACGGCGTGCTGGGCGCGCGGTATGACGGCGTGGCCTCGGCCTCGCCGGTCAATGACCGCATCCGCCTCTTCAACGACGGCACCACCACCGGCCAGACCGGCATGCAGGACCAGGTCGACAATATGGGCGGTCTGGACCGCGTGTATGACAACGCGCAAGCGGGCGACTTCGGCCGCATCACCGGGCTGGGCATGACGCCGGGCCTGGGCGGTGCCGGCGGCACGGTGTCGCAAGCCAGCCAGGCGGGCACGCACGTGTACGACCGCGGCATCCTCTTCCACGGCGTGCAGTCGGTGAACACGATGCTGGGTCAGGGCGACGACACCTATACGGTGCGCCACGCCACGGTCGGCACGGTGACGCTGGTGCAGGGCGGTGGCGGCAACAACCTGCTGATCGCCGAAGGCAGCACCGTGGGCGGCACCGACCGTCCGGTGCTGCTGTTCGGGTCGACCAGCCAGGACGACGCCTACTACACCGCGCTGCCGGGACAGCGCGTGGCGGGGCAGGCGCTGCACTTCGGCACCGCGGGCAACAACGTGCTGGACGCGCGCACCACCACGCAGGGCGTCATCCTGTACGGCGGAGCGGGCAACGACCTGATCTACGGAGGCTTGGGCAATGACCTGATCGCGGGTGGCGGCGGCAACAACGTCATCCATGCGGGCCAGGGCAACAACATCGTGTTCGGCAACGCCGGCATGAATATCGACCTGGGCACGCCGATGAACATGGGCTCGGCGGCAACGGCGGATGTGCAATCGCTGGCGGCGCTGACGCTGGTGTTGACGCCGCAGCAGGCTGCAGGCCTGGCGGTGGGCGGTTCGGCCGACTTGCTGGCGGCCGGCGGCAATACGATCACGGCGGGCGACGGCAACAACATCGTGTTTGCCAACTTCGGCCGTATCGTCACCGTGGATCCGGTGAACTACCTGCGTAACCGGGGCGACTTCATCGACGCCGCGGCGCCGGGTACGGACGCGCGCTATCTCGCGGGCGCCGGCCTGCAGATGCTGGAGACGATCAACCTGCCGGCGGGCGGCCTGAACACCATTACGGTGGGTGCCGGCCGCAACGCCCTGTTTGGCGGCATGGGCGACGACATCATTCGGGCCGTGGGCGCGGGCGGCTTCAACCTGATCGCCGGCGACGGCGCGCGGGCGTTGTTCACGGCCGGCGGCCGCATCGCCATGTTCGAGTCCACGCATCCGTCGGTGGGTGGCAAAGACAGCCTCTACAACAACGGCGAAGGCGTGATGATCGGCGGCATGGGCGCCGACCTGCTGGAAAGCGGCGCGGGCAACAACGTGATGTTCGGCGACAACGGCCGGGTGGTGCTGGTCAATGACCGCATGAGCCTGATCGAAACCATCGACATCGCGTTCGGCGGCGACGACATCCTGTTGGCCGGCCCCGGCAACAACGTCATGTTGGGCGGCATTGGCGCGGACAACTTCCGCGGCAGCCTCTCCAAGGACGTGATGGTGGGCGACTTCGCGGCAATCTATATCCAGCCGGAAAGCGGCCGCATCATCAACCTGACTCGCTTCGGCCAGGGCGGCAACACCCCCGACCTGATCACGCGGGCGATGGAGGACTTGTTCTCGTGGAACGGCAACTTCGGCGACTGGTCGCGGCCGGTGTTCGGCGCGCTGTCCACCCGTTGGGGCGCGGACAGCTACCTGAATGGCGGTGTGCAGGATCTGATCGACCGCATCCGCCTGGGCGCGGCGCGCCCGGACATCGTGATCGACCGCGACGGCGGCGGGCTTTCCGATTATGCTTCGTCGGCCGCGGCGGACGAGGTATCGATGCGCACCGATCAGACGGTGCAGGATGGCGGCCAGGGCTATGCGGGCGGTATGTCGGCCGCACCCCAGCCGGCATCTCGGAAGGCGCCGCCCGTGGAACCGGCCGACGAGCAAGCGCCGCAAGCCGACGCGCAGCCGGTCGCAACGCTGCCGGATGGCGAGCAAGCGGCGCTGCGCGCTGAAGGCCAGGCCGACCATTCGGCGGCTGCCGCCGAGCCTGCGTCGGGCGCGTCCGCGGCCGAACGGGTGGCGATGGCGGCAGGGGTGGGCTTGCTGGGATTGAGCGGCGCGTTGGGCACGTCGGGCAACGGCACGGTCGTGTTCAATTCGAAGACCAATACGTGGGAACCGAAGGCCGCCCGCAAGCGCGGCTTGAGCGTGCGGCGCGAGGCTCCCCAGCTTACGGAGATTGGAAGCGAGGATGAATGATGCAGTCGTGCCCGCGCAGGTCAAGCGCGCGGACCTGGCCTGGTGGTCGGCGCTGTCGGGCGCCAGCGACCGCCAGTCTTTCCTGGACGCGTGGCTGGCCTTGCAGGCCGGCCAGTTGGCGGGGGTGCGTCACGCCGCGTTGATCCTGGGCGAGCCGGACACCGGCCCATTCGAGGCGGTGTCGCAATATCCCGTGGGCAGCCGTCCGTGCGCGTCGTTCTACGGCGCGGTGGACGAATCCCTGCAGGGCAGGGAGGTCGCGGTGTCGGCCGATGCGCATGCGCTGGTGGTGGCCTATCCCATCGTCCTGGCCGGGCGCGTCCATGGCGTGGCGGCCTTCGAGACCGCCATGCAGGCGCCCGAACCCCTGGTGCAGGCGCTGCGCTGGGGGACGGGCGTGCTGGAATTCTGGCTGCTGCAACGCCAGGAAACCGACAGCGCGCAGACGGTCGAACGTCTGATGGTCGTGATCAACAGCGTGGCGCGCGCACTGAAGGAAGGGAAGTTCAAGGACGTGGCGCTGACCCTGGTGACCGACCTGGCCACCCGGCTGGAGTGCGACCGGGTCAGCATCGGCTTTCGCCAGGATGGCCGCAGCAAGGTGTATGCGCTGTCGCACAGCAGCCGGCTGGTTCAGAACATGAACCTGATGCGCAGCGTCGCCGAAGCCATGGACGAGGCCATCGACCAGAACACGACGCTGTGCCTGCCGCAGGACGAGGGCCGTACGATCCAGCTGCGCGCGCATCAAAAGCTGGCGCGCGAATTCGGCAACCGCAACGTGCTGACCGTGCCCTTCGCGCCGGAAGACGAGGCCCGTGGCGCGCTGGTGTTTGAACGCCCCGACAACCAGCCATTTGACCGGCAAAGCATCGAGCTTTGCCAAAGCGTGGTGCTCTTGACCGGCCGGGTGCTCTATCAACGCTTGCAGCAGGAACGGCCCTTCTGGCGCAAATGGCGCGATGGGGCCTTGCGCGAATCGGGCCGCTTGCTGGGACCGCGCCATATCGGGCGCAAATTGCTGGCGCTGGCGCTGGTGGCCGCCGTCGCCTTCGGCGTGTTCGCCCACGGCCCGTACCGCATCAGCGCTACCGCCACCGTGCAGGGCGTGGTGCAGCGCGTGCTGGCGGCGCCGTTCGACGGCTACATCAGCGAGGCGACGCACCGCGCGGGCGACGACGTCAAGCAGGGCGACGCCCTGGCCGCGTTGGACACGCGCGAGACCGAACTGGAACTGCTGCGCGCCGGCAATCTGGAAGTGCAGTACCGCCGCCAGGCCGAAGAGGCGTCGGCGCGGGGCGACAGCGCGGCCGCCGCCATCGCGCAGGCCCAGGCCCGCCAGGCTATGGCGCAAATCCAGTTCTACCGGGAACAGGTCCAGCGGTCGACCTTGCGCGCGCCCTTTGACGGCATGATCGTCAGCGGCGACTTGAGCCAGCAGCTGGGCGAAGCCGTCAAGCGCGGGCAAGAGCTGTTCAAGCTGTCGCCGCCGGACGGCTACCGGCTGTGGCTGGACGTGGAAGATCGGCTGATCGACGACGTGGCGGTGGGCCAGACCGGCCGGGTGGCGCTGGCCGCCATGCCCGACCGGCAGATTCCGTTCACGGTTACGCGCATCGTGCCCCTGGCGCAGGTGCAGGAAGGCAAGACGGTGTTCCGCCTGGAAGCCAGCCTGGACCCGAAGTCGGCGCCGGCTTTGCGGCCGGGGATGGAGGGCGTGGGGCGCATCGACATCGATGAGCGCCGCTACGTCTGGATCTGGACGCATGGGTTTTTTGATTGGCTACGCCTGAAATGGTGGGGCTGGTTCGGCTGACGAGCAGAAGATGTCTAGCACCGCGCTCTATAGCAATTCCTGGCACCGGGTCAGCACGCTGCGCCCGCGGCTGCGTTCGCACATCCATATCCATCGCCACGTTTACCGGGGCGAGGTCTGGTACGTGATGCAAGACCAGAGCAATGGCGAATTCCACCGCTATACGCCCGAGGCCAACCTGCTGATCAGCTTGATGGACGGCCGCCGCACGGTGCAGGAGATCTGGGAAATCGCCTGCGGCCAGCTGGATGACGACGCCATGCCGCAGGACGAGGTCATCCGCCTCATGGCGCAGTTGCACCGCGCCGACGTGCTGACCACCGATCGCGCGCCCGACGTGCGCGATCTGGTCGAACGCCGCAAGCGCCAGCGCATGCAGAAGGTCAAGCAATACATCGGCAACCCCAGCGCGCTGAAGATGCCGTTGCTGGACCCCGACCGCTGGCTGACGCGCCTGCTTCCGGCTTACCGCTGGCTGTTCACCTGGGTGGGCGCCTTGCTGTGGCTGGGCGTGGTCGGGGCGGGCGCGGCGCTGGGCGCCATGCACTGGCAGACGCTGACGCACAACATCTGGGACCAGGTGTTTTCCACCGGCAACGTGCTGGCCATGGCGCTGGTCTATCCGGTGGTCAAGGCCATCCACGAGCTCGGGCACGCCTGCGCCGTGAAGGCGCGCGGAGGCGAGGTCCATGAAATCGGCCTGATGTTCCTGCTGCTGGTGCCCATCCCGTATGTGGACGCCTCGGCGGCCTCGGCCTTCGCGGACAAGCGCTGGCGCATGCTGGTGGGCGGGGCAGGGATCCTGGTGGAACTGTTCCTGGCGGCGGTGGCGATGATCGCCTGGACGCAGCTGGATCCGGGGCTGGGCCGGTCGCTGGCCTATACCGTCATCGTGCTGTGCGGCGTGTCCACGCTGTTCATGAACGGCAATCCGCTGTTGCGCTATGACGGCTACTACGTGCTGTCCGACGCCATCGAGATCCCCAACCTGGGCCAGCGTTCCAACGGCTACCTGGGCTATCTGTTCAAACGCTATGCGCTGGGCCTGCGCGGCGTGGAGGCGCCGCGCGCCACCCCGGGCGAACGCGCCTGGTTCGTCGGGTATGCGGTGCTGTCCTTCTGCTACCGCATGTTCATCATGTTCCTGGCCATCTTCATCATGGCCGGGCAGTTCTTTTTCTTCGGCGTGCTGCTGGCGATGTGGGCGCTGTTCAACACGATCGTGATGCCGCTGTGGCGCCTGGGTCGCCAGTTCTACGCCGACCCGCAGATCCAGGCTCACCGCTTCCGTTCCTATGTGATCTGCGGGTTATGTGTGCTGGGCGTGGCAGGCCTGGTGGGCGCGGTGCCCATGCCGTCGTCCACCGACACGGAGGGCGTCGTCTGGGTGCCGCCGACCGCGCAGGTCAGGGCGCCCGTGGCCGGCTTTGTCCGGGCCCGCCAGGCGGCCGATGACGCGCCCGTGGGGATGGGCGCGCCGCTGATGGCATTGGAAAACGATGAATTGATTCGCCGCGACGCCATGTTGGCCGCGCAGGTTGACGAATACCAGGCGCGCTACGTGCAGGCCTATGCGCAAAACCAGGTGCAGGCGGCCATCATGCGCCACCAGTGGACCAGCCTGCAAACCGAGCGCCGGGCGATCCAGGAACAGGTGCAGGCGCAGCAGGTGCGCAGCCCGCACGCCGGGCGCTATGTGTCGGCGCAGCCCGAAGACATGACGGGGCGCTACGTGCAGCGCGGCGAGTTGCTGGGCTATGTACTGACGGATGCCGAGACCGTGCGGGTCGTCGTGCCGCAGTCCAGCCTGGAGCGTATCCACCGGTCGCTCAAGGATGTGCGCGTCCGCTTGGTGCAGGACAGTGGGCAGGAATTCGTGGCCACGATCGCCCGCGAGGTGCCCGCCGCCACCGACGAATTGCCCAGTCTGGCGCTCAGCCTGCAAGGTGGGGGCAGCATCGGCGTGGACCCGCGCAAATCGCAGGAAGGGCGCGCCAAATCGTCCGAAAACCTGTTCGTCATGGACCTGACCCTGCCCGAGGACGCGCCGCGCGCCTATCTGGGCGCGCGCGTCTACGTGAAGTTCTCCCACGAGCCCCGCCCGGTCGCGCTGCAAGCCTACGATGCCGTGCGCCAGATGGTGCTGCGCCAGTTCCGGTTCTGACATGCACGCCTTTGCCGCCCTGAACCCCGACCCGCTCTATCCTGAAAAGGAGAGCGAGCGCCATGCCAACAAGCTGGAAGCCTGGGGCACGGGCACCTTGCGCTGGCTGGGTCGCAAGTGGCGCGAACCGCTGTGGCGCACCCGGCGCATCCTGTCGCGCGTGCGGCGCGAAACCGCGGCGCTGGGCGATATCGACCTGGCAGGCGTGCGTCGGCGCGCAGACGACATCGCATTCGACCTGCGCGCCAATGGCATCACGCAGGAGAGCGCCGCGCGTGCCTTCGCGCTGATCCGCCAAGCGGGCCGGCTGGCGCTGGGCAAGGCGCATTTCGATGTGCAATTGCTGGGCGGCTGGGCCATGTTGCAAGGCATGGTGGCCGAAATGCATACGGGCGAAGGCAAGACGCTGACGGCGACGCTGCCCGCCGCCACAGTCGCCATGGCTGGTCTGCCCGTGCACGTCATCACTACCAACGACTACCTGGTGGAACGCGATGCGCAGATCATGGGGCCGATCTACGAGGCGCTGGGCCTGTCGGTGGCGTGGGTCAGCATGGAAATGGACATCCCCGCGCGGCGCAAGGCCTACCAGGCGGACGTGGTCTATTGTTCCAACAAGACGCTGGTGTTCGACTACCTGCGCGACCTGATCGTGCTCGATAGCGACAAGGACGAAGACGCGCTGCGCCTGGAGCGCTTGCGCGGGGCGCAGGGCAGGCTGAACCAGCTGTACCTGCGCGGTCTGTGCTTTGCCATCGTGGACGAGGCAGACAGCGTGCTGGTGGACGAGGCGCGCACGCCGCTGATCATTTCGGGCGTGCAGGAAGACGACACCACTGAGGTCACGCGCCAGGCCATGGAACTGGCGGGCGGCATGGTGCCCGAGCATTACCGCCTGCACCGCGGCGAGCGCCGCGTGACGCTGACCGAGCTGGGGCGCGAATACCTGCGCGGGCAGTGCGCCGCGCTGCCTGCCCCCTGGAGCATCCCGTTCCGGCGCGAGGAACTGGTGCTAAGCGCGCTGACCGTGCTGCATCTGTACCGGCTGGACGAGCAATACATCATCCGCGACGAGAAAATCATGGTCGTGGACGAGTTCACCGGCCGCGTGATGCCGGACCGGTCCTGGGGCCAGGGCCTGCACCAGATGCTGGAACACAAGGAAGGGCTGGAGCTGAGCGAACCGCGCGCCACGCTCAAGAGCATCAGCTACCAGCGTTTTTTCAAACACTATCTGCTGCTGTCGGGCATGACGGGAACCGCGGCCGAGATCCGCGCCGAACTGGGCCGCGTGTATGACCTGCCGGTAGTGCGCATTCCCACGCATCGCAAGTCGCGCAGGCGGCACGCGCCGGATGCCGTCTACCCCACGCTGGCCGAGAAATGGGCCGCGGTGCGCGACCGCACCCGCGCGCTGCACCAGCAAGGGGTGCCGATCCTGATCGGTACGCGCTCCGTCGCGGCGTCCGAGCAGGTGGCGCAGGTGCTGGCTCAGGCGGGCCTGCCCGCCGTGGTGCTCAACGCCAAGCAAGACGCCGACGAAGCCGACATGATCGCGCGGGCTGGCGAGATCGGCAGCATCATGATCGCCACCAACATGGCGGGGCGCGGCACTGACATTCCGCTGTCCGACGCCGCGCGCGAGGCCGGCGGCCTGCATGTCATCCTGACCGAACGGCATGAATCCGCACGCATCGACCGGCAACTCGAAGGCCGCTGCGGGCGCCAGGGCGACCCGGGCCATGTCGAGGCCATTCTGTCGCTGGAAGACGCGGTGCTGGATAGCGTGACCGGCAGCGCGTGGGCCAAGCCCATGCAGATCCTGCGCGCGCCCCGCGCTCAGGGATGGCATGGGTTGGCCGCGCGCTGGTTGCGGTTTGCGCAAGCCCGCACCGAACGAAAACTGGCCCGCGACCGCCGCCAAATGGTGGCCGCGGATGAAGAACTTGAAAACTCCCTGTCGTTTTCCGGGCAGGGCGACTGACATGCAAAGATCCCATCCCATGACGCTACGCCTTCGACTGCTTTGCCCCGCCTTGCTGGCCGGCCTGCTTGCCGCCACCGGCGTTCGCGCCCAGGGCCTTCCGCCGGATGCCCGCCTGCCCGTATTGACGGAGCCGGCCTTGTCCACGCAGGGCGACAATCTGCATGCGCCGATGGCCTGCCTGATCGAACCGTTTCAGGTGTCCGAGCTGGGCAGCGCATCGGCGGGCGTGCTCAGCAATGTGCTGGTACAGCGCGGTGACGTCGTCAAGAAAGGCCAGGTGGTGGCCGAGCTGAACACCAGCGTCGACGAAGCCACCTTGGGGCTGCGCCGCGCCGAAGCGGCCTACCTGGGCCGCGTCGTCGAGCGCAATGCCGACCTGTTCAAACGCCAACTGTTGCCGGCCGGCGACTACGACGAAATGACCTCGCGCAGCCGCCAGGCGCAGCTTCAGGTGGCGCTGCAGCAGGCGATCCTGGCCGAGCGCAGCATCAAGAGCCCGTTCGACGGTGTCGTCGCGGAACGCTTTGCGGGGCCGGGTGACCGCGTCAACGACAACAAGATCGTCAAGCTGGCGCAGATCAACCCCTTGCTGGTGAAGGTGGTCGTCCCCGAAGGCCTGTACGGGCAGATCAAGGCCGACGCAGGTGCCGAGGTTACGGTGAACCAGGCCATCAGCGGCAAGCCGCTGCAGGCCAAGGTGTGGCGCATCGACCGGGTCATGGACGCGGCAAGCGGCACCTTTACGGTGCTGCTGCGCGTGCCCAATGACGGCAATGCCATCCCGTCGGGGATCCGGTGTTCGGTCAAGTTCTGAAAACAGGCGTGGCCTGGCGTTGGGTCACACCACCCGAGTCAGCACCTTTTCATCCCGGAACCAGCCATCCAGGTTGGCGACCATCAAGTCCGCCATCGCGCGGCGGGTTTCGTGCGTGCCGCTGGCGATGTGCGGCAGCAGCACCACGTTGTCCATCGCGTTCAGCGCGGCCGGCGTTGCCGGTTCGTGCTCGAACACGTCTAGGCCCGCGCCGGCGATGCGTTTGTCCTGCAAGGCGCTGACCAGCGCGATTTCGTCCACGACCGTGCCGCGCGCGATGTTGATCAGCCAGCCCTGGGGCCCCAGCGCGTCCAGCACTTCCGCATTCACCAGGTGGCGGGTCGCACTGCCTCCGGGCACGGCCAGCACCAGGAAATCGCATTCGGCCGCCAAGGACTTGATATCCGGGCAATAGCGGTAGCCGGCCGGGGCGTCGGCGCGCGGTTTGCGGCTGGTGTACAGGATTTCCATGTCGAAGGCCGCGGCGCGGCGGGCGATCTGCAGGCCGATGTTGCCCAGTCCGGCAATGCCACAGCGCTTGCCGCTCATGCGTGTGGCCAGCGGAAAGCCTTCGTTCGGCCAGCGGCCGGCACGCACGAAGCGGTCGGCCTCGACGATGCGGCGCGGCGCCGCCAGCATCAACGCCAGCGCCGTGTCGGCGACGCAAGCGTCCAGCACGCCGGGCGTGTTGGTGACGACCACCCCGCGTTCCTGGGCGGCTGCCAGGTCGATGGTGTCGTAGCCCACGCCAAAGCTGAAAATGCCCTCCAGCGCGGGCAAGGCGTCGATCAGTTCGCGGGTGGCGCCGAAGCGGCCGCTGGTGGCGATGCCGCGAATGGACGGCCCCTGTTCGCGCAGCAGCGCGGCGGGATCGGCGGCTTCCCACAGGCGGTGGACGCGATAGCGGGATTCCAGATCGGCCACAAGCTCGGGTAGCAAGGGGCCGACCATCAGCAGGTGGGCGGAGGAGGCGGGCAGGGAATCTGTCATGGATACGGCTTATGAGAAAGGCCCGGTGACCGGGCCGGATGGGGATCAGTTCGTCTGGATATTGCGGGTCTTGATGATCTGCCCGTAGCGCGCGCGTTCGCTGGCGGCCAGCTCTTGCAACTGCTGCGGGGTGGAACCATGCGCGACCGCGCCTTGGGATTCCAGCTTGGCTTTCATGACGGGGTCGGCGGCAATCTCTCGGATCGCTTGCGACAGTTTGTCGATGACGGCGGGCGGGGTGCCGGCCGGCGCCAACACGGCTGTCCAGGATCCGGATTGCGCGTTCTTCACGCCAGCTTCATCAATGGTCGGCACGTCTGGCATGGCGGGCGACCGTGCGGCGCCTGTCACCGCCAGCGCCCGCAACTTGCCGCCTGTTACGTAGGGCATGGTTTCCAGCACCGAGGCGAACAGCATGTCCACGCGGCCCGCCATCAGGTCCGTCATGGCCGGGCCGCCGCCTTTGTATGGCACATGCATCAGGTCCACGCCGGTGGCTTGCTGGAAGATTTCGGCGGACAGGTGCGGGGCGCCGCCTGTGCCGGAACTGGCAAACGTGTGCTTGCCGGGTTCGGCACGCGCCAGCGTTACCAGTTCGGCCACGTTCTTGGCCGGCAGCCCCGTGGGCACGACCAGCACGAAGGGCAGGTCCGAGAAAAGCGAAACGGGGGCGAAGGCCGTCGCCGGATCCGAGTGCAGCTTGTAGATCCACGGGTTGATGGCCAGCATCCCGGAATTGGCGAACAGCAAGGTGTAGCCGTCGGCCGGCGAACGCGCCACCAGATCTGCGGCGATCTGTCCGCCCGCGCCTGGGCGGTTGTCCACTACCACTGACGACGCCAGTTTGTCGCCCAGCGCGGCCGCCAGCAACCGGGCCGAAATGTCGGTGCCGCCGCCCGGTGAAAAGGGGACGATCAGATTGATCGGGCGCTCCGGGTACCCGGCGGCGCTGGCATTACAAGGCAACGCGGCGGTGGCGGCCAGGGCCAGCGCCGCGGCGATGAGCCGGACGCGTTGTCGCGCGATGGGGGTTGTCTCCATGTCTCTCTTCTCTTTTTGGTGTGGGAAGCGGCGTCTGCCGCGAAAAAACGTGCTGCGTAGGTACTCCTTTGGTTCCTGCGGGCCGGCGGGCGGCCTTGTCGCGGAGTATAGAAACGGCTGTTGATGGATAGCCGTTCGAGCTATAAATAGCATTGATCAATTCAAGAGTTGAATCGATGGAATTCCGTCAGCTGGAGTGTTTCATCGCCGTTGCCGAAGAACTGCACTTCGGCCGTGCGGCCGAACGGCTATGCATGACGCAGCCGCCGCTGTCCCGGCAGATCCAGTTGCTGGAGCAGGATCTGGGCGTGACGCTGTTCGAACGCAATAGCCGGCAGGTACTGCTCAGCGCGGCAGGCAGGCGCTTCTTGCGCGATGCGCGGCACTTGCTGGAATTCTCGGCGCGCGCTGCTGCCACCGCGCGGCGTACATCCGGGGGCGAGGCCGGGCACATCACGCTGGGTTTCACCGCGGTCGCGTCGTATCGGCTGATGCCGTCGCTGATCATGCAGGCGCGCAAGCTGCTGGCCGGCGTTGAAATCCAGCTTCGCGAAACGGTCAGCACTGATCTGGCGCGCCTGCTGCTGGCGCGCGAACTGGACGCCATCCTTGCGCGTAGCGTGCCGCAACAGGCCGGCATCGAATCGCGGCTGGTCGAACGCGAGCCCCTGGTGCTGGCGTTGCCCGCAGGCTCCCCTTTGTGCGAACACGACACCGTGCCGTTGCGCCTGTTGCAGGGCCAGCCTTTCGTGCTGTATTCGCCCCGGGAAGGCAAGTACTTCTATGACCGTATCGTGGGCGCGTTCGGGCTGGCCGACGTGCAGCCGGACTACGTTCAGCGCGCAGGGCAGACGCACACCTTGCTGGCGCTGGTGCGGGCGGGTTTGGGCGCGGGCATCGTGCCGGATTCGGCGCGGGAACTGCGGTTTGAAGGCGTGGAGTTCCGGCCGATCGGCCAGCGAGATTTATACGCGGACATGTATCTGGCCTGGCACGCGCAGCATGACAACCCCGCGCTGGACGCGTTCCTGCAGCGGGTGGCGGGCGTCGCGGCCAAGTGAGTAAACCGGGCGGCCGCGACGGCGGCCGTCACATCTGCATTTTCTTCTTGCCCAGCAAGGTCAGCGCCAGGCTTCTGCCTGTGCGCATGAAGGGGTAGAGCGCCGTCGACAGGCAGGGGTTGCGGAAGACGGCGGCGTTCACGCTATTGAAGAAATCGTTGCCGGTGCTGATCAGCGCCAGCCGGTTGATGCAGTCGGCGCCCCAATAATCCTGGCCGTCCAGATGCAGCAGCATGCCCTGGTTCAGGTCGTACCCTTGTGCCTTGTAGGCCACCGCCAGGTCCGGGTGGTCGCGCATATTAAGCAGGTCGATCGGGCCCACGGCCTTCTGCAGTTGCAGCATCCGCACGTAGTTCGAGCAAAAGGGGCAGTCTCCGTCATACAGCAGGAAGTTCTTGGGCGTGGCTATGGGGCCCCCTATATTTTTGCGCGGGCGCGGGAATCCCGCCCGCCTATACGGATTAAAGCGCATTTCGTTCGTGATAAAAAAGTGCCCGACCCGTCGCGCTTGCGGCGCCCACATTCGACACTCAAAGGGATGTACTCCAGCATGACCACCGCAAAGATTCCCCTGGACCAGTTTCCGACGGTTTCGCTTGTCGGCGCACCGACGCCGATCCAAAGAATGGATCGTCTGGCCGCCGCCGTGCAGGGGCGCCTGCAAGGCGTGCAGCTCTACGTCAAGCGCGACGATTTCATGCCCTTGGGCGGGGGCGGGAACAAGCTGCGCAAGCTGGAATTCCTGTTGGGCGACGCCTTGGCCCATGGCGCCGATACCGTCATCACCGTGGGCGGACTGCAGTCGAATCATGCGCGCCTGACGGCGGCGGCCGCGGCGGTCACAGGCCTGGCCTGTGAACTGGTCCTGTCACGCGCCGTGCCCCGGGATGACGCGGAATACGAGTACAACGGCAACATGCTGCTGGACCCATTGTTCGGGGCCCGGGTCACCATCGCACCGGCAGGCACGGACAGTCTGACCGCGGCCCAGGCGCGCGCGGAAGCGCTGCGCGCCCAAGGTCGGCGCGTTGTCGTGCTTCCCACCGGCGGCTCGACACCGCTGGGCAGCCTGGGATACGTCAGCTGCGCCCAGGAAATCCTGAACCAGGAACGCGAACTCGGCGTGGAATTCTCGACCGTGGCGGTCGCCAACGGCAGCGGCGGGACGCAAGCCGGTCTGGTGACCGGCTTTTACGCGGCGGGCCGAGACCCCGGCCTGGTTCAGGGATATGGGGTTCTGGCCGTCGAAGCTCAGACCATCGCCACGACCCACGCCTTGGTGGCCGGCGCGTGCGAGCTGCTTGGGCTGGCGTCACCCGCCGTCTCCGCAATCCGCGTGAATGGATCGCATCGCGGTGAGCACTACGGGGCGGCCACATCGGCAATGCTGGACGCGGTCACGACCGTTGCCCGGTCCGAGGGCTGGTTGCTGGACCCCGTCTACAGCGGCAAGGCATTCGCGGGCTTGCTGGCCGATATCGAACAGGGCAAGTACGCGCCCGGCTCGAACGTGCTGTTCGTAATGACAGGCGGCCAGCCTGGCCTTTTCGCCTATCGCAGCGCCTTCGAGCCGACGCGGGCGACTGGCGCCAACCGCGGCTAGGCCTTCACGCTTCGGGCCCCGCACCGGGCAGGTCGGCCGACGCCTGTTGGCCGCGCTGCGTGGCCCCACGGTCCTGCGCCCGCCACCGCGCGCGCAATCCGGCGATCTGGCGCAACGCCTGCTGCGACATCTTCCACCAGCCGAACGGGCGCGGATCGGCCAGCATGCTCATGGCGCGGGCATAGTCCAGCGTCAGCCCCGGCGTCCAGGCCATGGTCATGGCGCGCTTGCGGATCTGCGAGGCCACCCAAAGCTCTGGCGTCAACAGCAGCCGGATCAGCACGCGCCATCCCGCCCGGCTGCCGTGCAGCCGGCCCACCACGCCGTCCAGCGCGGCATCAAGCGCCCGCGCCACCGAGCTTGAACAATTGCGGTGGGTCAGGTTGTAGGTGCTGTTCTGCCGGTACTCGTTCCAGAACGCGGCCAGTTTGTCGGGGTTGTAATTCCGGATGCGCACGCGCATGGTGGACGGGCACCAGGCCTTGGATTCGGTCGCATAGTCGGGTTGGTACACGCCGGGGATGTCGTTGTCGGGCGTCGCGCGCAACAGGTTGCCGAACTCATCGGGCGACCGGTCGATTTCTTCCTTGGGATACAGGCTGATATAGATGCCTTCCGGGGACTCCAAGGCGGCGTGGCCGGTGGAGATCACGCCGTTCACATCGACGGCCGCGATGTAGCGGTCAACGACGGGATAGTTGCGCGTTTGTGCCTTGGCCGAGCCGGACGGCGTCCAGACGTGGACGGTCAGCGCCCGCTCGGAATCGGCGGGCGGGCCGTCCCACACGGGCGACGCGGCCGCCGGCGCGGCCGGCAGGAAATCCGAAGAATCGTTGGCGGCGAAGGCCGGGTTCGAGGCCAGGTGCTTGACGCGCCGCGCCAGCCACAGCAGTTTCAGGCCCGCAATGGCCAGGAACAGGCCCAGGCAATACGGCACCGTGCCGACGTAATTGGTGGGGTAGGGCTGGAAGAAGAAAATGGCCAGCAGGATTTCGGCCACCCCTCCGGCGAAGGCGTAGCGCCAGCGGTCGTAGCGCACGACATAGGCGGCCAGGCATTGCAGAACCCCGTCCATCAGGAATAAGGCGCCAAAGATCATCGATAGCGCGAAGTGCCCGTGGTGGTGCCCGATCAGGATCAGCGTGCCCGCCAGCAGCACGAATACACCCTTGGTGTAGCGCAAGACACGCTGGCCGCCCACGCCGGAAGAGGCGATCAGCAGCGTGGCCAGTCCTTCAATAATAAACAGGACGGCAAAGGCATTCAAGGGGAAATAGAGCGCGTTGTCCAGCGCGTCGATGAAGACGCATATGCCAGCCGCCAGAAAGAATGCGCCGACTGCGAACAAGGCGCGCCAGCGTTTGCGCAGATAGGGGACTCCCAACAGCAGCAATACAAGTTGTGGCATGCCAGCGGTCCGGAAAGTGGTAGGCGGATAGGAGGTCAGAACTGCATGGTACCGAAACCCGGTTGATTCTGAACACGTTAATGCAATCCTTCAATGCGGTTTCCCATCCGATTCCGCAGTCCGCAGGGCCGCCGGGTAGCGTGCCCTGCAACGATTCGTCTTAATCGGGCGCTGGCCAGGCCAGGCCCATCGCGTAGGCGCGCACGTCCTGCGGCCACGTGGCAATGCACTGCGCAAAGCGCTCGCGGTCGTCTGCATAGAGCGCCCGGGTCGCGTCCTCGAAACTGGCCAGGTTGCCGGCCATGCTGGACATGAATCGGTAGGCGGCTTCCTGGCGCAGGCGCCGCTCATCCCGCGCCTCGTTGTCGCGGCGCGCCTGCTCGACCAGTTTGCGCAACGCCACCGAGGCGCCGCCGGGTTGCGCGCCCAGCCAGTCCCAGTGCCGGGGCAGCAGGGTGACTTCACGCGGCACGACGCCCAGCTTCGGCCGGCCGCGCCCGCGGGGCTGCGCATCCGCCGCATCGACAGCGTCGGCTTCGACGGCGGGCAAGTCGGCGGCAGGCGGCGGCGCATGGCGCGCGGCGATTTGCGCGTCGTCGCCGCGCAAGTCCAGGTCCGTCTGTTGGCCCGTGCCGTCCTGAAAGACCAGCACCGCCTCGCGGTCGGACGCATTCATGGCCCGTTTGACGGCCAGCGCCACGTCGGCCAGGTGCCCCGTGGCCAGGATGCGGTGGCCTTCGAAGGCGGTGTAGGAAAGGGGGGAGGCAGTGCTAGACATGGCGGTAGGGTTCCCGTGCCCGAGTGGAGTTAAGCTGGTGCGGATTATGATCCGGGTAAAAATATAAGTCAATATTGCCCGGGTAGAATTGTTCTTCGAGTGAGATTGTTCACTAGAAATCGGGGTCACATCACCAGTCGGGTTCGTTGCATTCGCTGACTTGCCAGACTGCAAAAATTCCGTACAAACCTAGGGTCAACACCTAGTCAAAACATGCAGGCGGCGTATAATCTTGCTTTGCGCCCGGAGTTACCCATGCGTCTCGTTCAAAAAGCGCTCACCTTCGACGATGTGTTGTTGGTGCCTGCGTATTCCGAGGTGTTGCCGCGCGACACCTCCCTGGCCACGCGCCTGACTCGCAATATCAGCCTGAATATCCCCCTTGTGTCCGCCGCCATGGACACCGTCACCGAATCGCGTCTGGCCATCGCCATGGCGCAAGAGGGCGGCATCGGGATCATTCACAAGAATTTGTCCGCCGATGCCCAAGCCCGTGAAGTGGCTCGTGTGAAGCGCCACGAATTCGGCATCGTGATCGATCCGGTCACCGTCACCCCCCAGATGAAAGTGCGCGACGCCATTGCGTTGCAGCGCCAGCATGGCATCTCGGGCCTGCCGGTGGTCGAAGGCCGCAAGCTGGTCGGCATCGTGACCAACCGCGATCTGCGTTTCGAAGAAAACCTGGATCAGCCCCTGCGCAACATCATGACGCCGCAGGAACGCTTGGTCACCATGAAGGAAGGCGCCACGCTGGATGAGGCGCAGGCCCTGATGCACAAGCACCGTCTGGAACGCGTGCTGATCGTGAACGACGGCTTTGAACTGCGTGGCCTGGCCACCGTCAAGGACATCGTCAAGAACACCGAACACCCGATGGCCAGCAAAGACGGCCAAGGCCAGTTGCGCGTTGGCGCAGCGGTTGGCGTGGGCGCCGGCACCGAAGAGCGCGTGGAAAAGCTGGTCGCGGCAGGCGTTGACGTCCTGATCGTCGACACGGCCCACGGCCACTCCAAGGGCGTGCTGGAAGGCGTGCGCTGGGTCAAGCAGAACTACCCCAAGGTTGAAGTCATCGGCGGCAACATCGCCACTGCCGCCGCTGCGCGTGCGCTGGTCGAGTACGGCGCCGACGGCGTCAAGGTCGGTATCGGCCCCGGCTCCATCTGCACCACGCGTATCGTGGCGGGTGTGGGCGTGCCGCAGATCCATGCCATTTCCGAAGTCGCCAAGGCGCTGGAAGGCACGGGCGTTCCGCTGATCGCCGACGGCGGCATCCGCTACTCGGGCGACGTCGCCAAGGCGCTGGCCGCCGGCGCATTCGCCTGCATGATGGGCGGCATGTTCGCCGGTACGGAAGAAGCACCGGGCGAAGTCGTGCTGTTCCAAGGCCGCTCGTACAAGTCGTACCGCGGCATGGGCAGCCTGGGCGCCATGACGGACGGCTCGGCCGACCGCTACTTCCAAGACCCGTCCAACAACGCCGACAAGCTGGTTCCGGAAGGCATCGAAGGCCGCGTCCCCTACAAGGGCAGCGTCCTGGCCATCATCTTCCAACTGGTCGGTGGCATCCGCGCCTCGATGGGCTACTGCGGCGCCGCAACCATTGACGACATGCGCACCAAGGCCGAATTCGTGGAAATCACCTCTGCTGGTGTCCGCGAGTCCCACGTGCACGACGTGCAGATCACCAAGGAAGCGCCTAACTACCGCGCCGACTGATCTACACAGTCAACTACAATGTCATGCATTACGCACCGGCAGAATCGCAAAATCTTGTAGCGGTTCTGCCGGTGCGGTTTTATTTCTAACGGGTAGAGTCTCCATGCACCAGCGCATCCTCATTCTTGACTACGGTTCGCAAGTCACCCAGCTGATCGCCCGCCGCGTGCGCGAAGCCGGCGTCTATTCTGAAGTCCACCCGGGCGACGTCGACGACGCCTTCGTGCGCGAACAGATGGCGCAAGGCCTGAAGGGCATCATCCTGTCGGGCAGCCACGCTTCCGCCTACGAAGAAGGCTCCATGCGCGTGCCGCACGCCGTGTTCGAGCTGGGCGTGCCTGTCCTGGGCATCTGCTACGGCATGCAGTCCATGGCGCAGCAACTGGGCGGCGTGGTCAGCTTCTCGGACCACCGCGAATTCGGCTACGCCGAAGTCCGCGCTCATGGCCACACCAAGCTGCTGGACGGATTGGCCGACTTCACCACGCCTGAAGGCCACGGCATGCTGAAGGTCTGGATGAGCCACGGCGACAAGGTCACCGAGCTGCCCCCGGGCTTCAAGCTGATGGCCTCCACGCCGTCGTGTCCCATCGCCGGCATGGCCGACGAAGACCGCCGCTTCTACGCTGTCCAGTTCCACCCCGAAGTCACGCACACCGTCCAAGGCAAGGCCCTGTTGGCCCGCTTCGTGAACGAGATCTGCGAATGCCAGGGCGACTGGAACATGCCCGACTACGTCGCCGAAGCCGTTGCCCGCATTCGCGAGCAAGTCGGCACCGACGAAGTCATCCTGGGCCTGTCCGGCGGCGTGGATTCCTCCGTTGCCGCGGCGCTGATCCACAAGGCCATCGGCGACCAGCTCACCTGCGTGTTCGTCGACCACGGCCTGCTGCGCCTGGACGAAGGCAAGCAGGTCATGCAGACCTTTGCCGAAAACATGGGCGTGAAGATCATTCACGTCGATGCCACCGCGCAATTCATGGGCAAACTGGCCGGCGTCGCCGACCCGGAAGCCAAGCGCAAGATCATCGGCCGCGAATTCGTCGAAGTGTTCCAGGAACAAGCCGGCAAGCAGCAAAGCGCCAAGTGGCTGGCCCAGGGCACGATCTACCCCGACGTCATCGAATCCGCTGGCGCCAAGACGGGCAAGGCCACCTCCATCAAGTCGCACCACAACGTGGGCGGCCTGCCGGACACGCTGAACCTGCAACTGCTGGAGCCGCTGCGCGAACTGTTCAAGGACGAAGTCCGCGAACTGGGCGTGGCCCTGGGCCTGCCGCCGCAGATGGTCTACCGCCACCCGTTCCCCGGCCCCGGCCTGGGCGTGCGGATCCTGGGCGAAGTGAAGCATGAATATGCCGAACTGCTGCGCCGCGCGGATGCGATCTTCATCGAAGAACTGCGCAACACCAAGGACGAAGCCAGCGGCCTGACCTGGTACGAGCTGACGTCGCAAGCGTTTGCCGTGTTCCTGCCGGTCAAGTCGGTGGGCGTGATGGGCGATGGCCGCACGTATGAATACGTGGTGGCCCTGCGTGCCGTACAGACCTTCGACTTCATGACCGCCGACTGGGCGCCGCTGCCGCATCCGCTGCTGGCTCGGGTTTCGTCGCGGATTATTAATGAAGTCCGCGGGATTAACCGGGTGGTGTACGACGTGTCGAGCAAGCCGCCGGCGACGATTGAGTGGGAGTGATCCTGCTGGTCGATTGAGGTAAATGAAAAGGGCGCTTCGGCGCTCTTTTTCATTGCGGAGAAAACAGTCGATTGTGTGGTTTGGGGGCGAGCCTGATTTCGCGGCCGATATCTGCGCTCGCATGTGTGATAAGCGTAGACACCATCGCTTCTGTAACCGCCGTTCATGTCTTCGCTTCGTCGAGCAGCCATTGAGCAAACGCTTGTATTGGCTCTCTGCTCAATCCGATGGGCTCGGGGAGGACGAGGCAGAAGGTTTTGGAAATGGTTTTTCCCTCTGGCCACGGGGCCACCAGATTGCTCAGCGGGGTTCCCGTCTCCTGGGAGTACTGAAGCCAAGCTTCCGGGTTCTGTCGTCGGTGCAAGCGCGGCAATTCCTCCAGTGTGGGTTGTCGTTTGCGTCCTGTCAGAAGTTCAGGATGGCAAACCGGAACCAGCACTTCATGCAACAGCGGGTGAGTCCGCATTCCCGTCCACGCTGGGTGCTCGAAATGGATAGCGGCATCAAATCCGCTTCCGGCCAGGACGAAGGGGTCCATGCGCTCGGCAAGATGCACAGTGATGTTCGGATGCTTCTGCTGAAATCTTGACAAGCGAGGAATGAGCCATCGCATCGCGAACGTCGGGATGGTGGCGATGTCTAGGCTCGCGCCATCATTAGGCTGCTCCATCAAGTACTGGCTGTCCCGATCCAGCCGGTCTAGCGATTCGCGAACCTGGACCGCGTAACGCTCTCCGTTGGGCACTCAATCGACGGTCACGGCCATCAGTGACGGATACCTTTGCGCAAATCTAAGTTTGCTCTCCAACATCGATCCTATGGAGGCGTCCAAGTTGCAGCAGGATGCAGGCGTGAGCGACCCAACCTCGATCTACATCAACTGTTACCTGGTGCAGGGAAGAGGGCGCACGATCCTCATCGACGCGGGAGCTGGTGGGTTCAAGCAATGGGGTGGAAAGTTGATAGCGAATCTTGCACTTGCTGGCATGCACCTTGGCGAGCTTGGGTTTGGCCACATCAAACGCAAAGGTACGCGCTACGAGATTCTCTATGAAGCTTAGCGGGCGGCAGTGATGTCTAGGATAGTAATCCCCCCCCACGCGGGCTCCATTCTGAGGGGAGTGCTTGCCGCAAGCGGCGCCACTCAGATCAGTACGGTCTCATACGACTGAATGTTGCAACTTGCTCTGAGTCGGTGGATAGCCAAACTTGCGTGAAAACGCACGAGAAAATGCCGCGGCACTTCCAAAGCCGACCCTTGCCGCCACCGCTTTGACGCTGCGGCCGGAGAGCAGTTGTGCGCGCCCCAACGCTAAACGCCATCCATTCAAATATGCGCCGGGCGACTGGCCAACGGTCTGTTTGAAGGCTGCAATGAATGGTCCGCGCGACATTTCCGATAGGACCATCAGATCCGCAATTTGCCAATTCCGCGCGGGATCATCGTGCATCGCAATGAGGCTGACGTGCAGCTTGGGATGGGCAAGCCCCGCCAGCAATCCTGCATCGACCGTACCAATTGCTATGGCTTTGCGGATCGCCAGAACCACAATGACCTCACACAACCTCGCCCGGATGGAACCTCCACCGCAGCGAGCAACGGTCACCTCGGCCACGATCAGTTTCGACAATTCAAGTAATTGCAAATCGTCAGCCAGCGAGAAACGCAACTCATCAGGTAAAGCACCGACGAGCGGATTGACATCGCCACCAAAGCTTATTTTCGTAGCAGCGCACAGCCCCGCTCCTGCCGGCAGCGTTGCGGTTGAGCGCGCTCGATAGAGCAAATGAGTGGGGTCACCCGAAGCCTCCATATCGACGATGAGGAGATTGGCCTCTTCTATTGATTCGCAATGCGTTGCGCTAAGAGAAAAGGCTTTTAGAAACGCCACCAGCCGATCATGCTTTCGCTCGATTTTGGAACTTTCGATCATGATTTTCCAAAAAATATTGATCATTAATCTTTTATCATGACATGCAGTGCTGCGCTAGCCGCGACTCAATCACAACGCACAAGAGACTATATGACTCAGCATTCCGCCCGAAAATTCGATGCCGCCCGCGCAGGAGAATATGCATCCCAGAGTCGGATCGCTCTTGCAGGTTATGACGCCTGCCATGAGCTTTCCGCCTGCATGCTGTCAGCCGCTCTGGGCGAAGGAGAACCCGCGCGAGTCTTGGTGATCGGTGCCGGGGGAACCGCGGGCGAAATCATTGCTGCCGCGCGCTTGGAGCCTGCATGGTCTTTTGTTGCTATCGATCCATCCCCTCCAATGCTGGAGCTGGCGCGCGCACACATGGACGACGCAGGCGTTTCAGATCGGGTGAAGACCGTTCTGGGTACCCTCGAAGACATCGATTCCACGCCGTCATTCGATGCAGCCATCATGATCGGAGTCTTGCATCACCTGGCCGGGGATGAGGCGAAGCAGGAAATTTTGACGCAGATTGCCGCGCGCTTGCTACCGGCTGCCCCCGTGGTCATCGCCGGAAATTATCGCCCTTATTCTTCGCAGCCCTTGCTTATGGCTGCCTGGGCAGCTCGTTGGCGAATGAACGGTGTGACACCTGAAGAAGTTCAGTCCAAGATGAACAAAATTCTGCATGGTGCAGAGCCGCCTCAATCGGAAGAAGCAGTGGTTGCTCTGCTTGAGAACGCTGGCTTCGTGAAACCTCTGCGCTTCTTTGCCAGCCTGTTCTGGGGGGCGTGGTTGGCACGACGAATTTCGGTCGCTGCGTGAACGGCTAGTGAAATTTTAGCGCGCGCTACCGACCCCAACGGCCTTCAAAGCCTTGTTAAGCATCCAGATAATGGAGGAAATCAGTGTATGAGCGGACAGACAATTTTCAACCGCGGCCTATTTGGTGCCGTTCTTGCAACTGGCCTGTTGGCGGCGGCACTTTCACGTGCTGATGCGGCGTCCATCGACCCCTCGATGGTGGGAACATGGAGCCTCGTCGCGGCGGATGTGCTGCATCCCGATGGTACGCGGGCACATGACTATGGCGCCAGTCCGAAGGGGATGCTGATGATCGACGCACAGGGACATTATTCACTGCAGATTTTCAAGGCGGAGCGTCCTCGGTTTGCTTCAGCGGACAAGGGCGCTGCAACACCCGCCGAGTACAAAGCGGCAGTCATGGGGTCCAGCACGCATTTCGGTACGATAAGCATCGATCCGGCCGACGCCACACTGACTTTTCGCATCGACCATGCATCCTTTCCCAATTGGGAAGGACAGCAACAAAAGCGGAGCTACGAGCTTAAAAATGGTGAATTGAGCTATCGCGTTGCCCCGCGTCCCAATGGGGATGTGCCGATTTCTGTATGGCGCAGAATCAAATAGCAATCAATTTTATGTTTGAAATGAGGAGCGCCGAGAGGCGCTCCTCGCGCTCTTTACGCGTATTGAGCCAATCCATGGCCCATGGACCAGTTTTCCACGGCAACCTCGACAATGTTCACGAACACATCCTCGGGCCGTAAACCAGGATTGTCGCCGAGCCGCTGTACGATGCACTGGTACAACGCCTTCTTCTGCGCCACGCTCCGCGTGGCGTTAGCGGTAATTTGGATGAATACCAGATCGTCACTGCGTGCCACATCTAGATAGGATTTACTGTATCGAAAGTCAGCAGATTCATGTTGCGCGACAGTCATGAACTGGTCATCCTCGGGCACGTCGAACGTTTCCCGCATCGCTTGATAAACGCCGTCGCAGAGTGCCTGCCGATAAGCGGGAGACTTCCCGGTACGCAGGGAAATTTGGACAAATGGCATGACGATTCCTTTTTTGTGATTGTCAAGAGACAACACCTTATGGTCTGTCAACCATTTGAACAAGATGTGGAAAGAGATAATAGAGATGAGCTTTTGAAATGAATGACCATCCTCTCGATATTGATGCTGTTCGGGCTTTTGTGCGTATTGCTGAATCTGGCAGCTTCACCCACGCGGCCGATAGCATGCGCATCACGCAGTCCGCAGTCAGCCTAAAACTTAAGCGCCTGGAGCAACGATTAGGCGCACGGCTCGTGGAGCGCACTCCTCGGCATGTCCAACTCTCTGCACATGGCGTTGCGTTTCTGGAGCAGGCAAGAGGTTTGCTGGACGCACATGATCGAGCGTTGAAATTGTGTGTGGGGGAGCGGCAGCGCTTGGCGATTGGGATCAGTGACCATGTCGCAGGGCCGGAGCTGCCAGCGCTGATCGCCCGTATGAACGCCCAAGTGCCTCAAGTATTGATCGAAATTCGCATTGCTTCGTCGGTTGACTTGCTGCAACGATTTGATCGGCGCGAGTTAGATGCCGCCATCGTGCGCCTGGATACAGGCCGCAACGATGGTGAATTAGTAACGGATGAACCCTTCGGTTGGTTTGCCGCGCCCGGTTGGCAGCATCGCACGGCAGAGCCATTGCCATTGGCTACGATGGCTGAGCCTTGCGGGGTGCGCGCAATGGCCGAACAGGCGCTCGACTTGGCGGGTATCCCCTGGAGGGAAGTATTTATCGGTGGCGGGGTTGCTGCAGTCGTTGCTGCGGTGATGGCAGGCCTGGGTGTGGCGGCGCTGGCCCCCCGCATGCTGCCATTCGGTGCGGAGGAGGTGGGCGGCAGGCTTCTGCTTCCTGAACTACCTCGTTTGCCGGTTCTACTGCATACAAGAACGCGCACAGGTCGGTTGCGCGATGCGCTGGATGCCCTGGCGGCTGAGTTCAGAAGCGTCGTTCGGGAATGATGGAAAAGGCGTCACCTTGCGGTGTGCTGCTATTGCGTTCGCGTTGATAAAAAATCAAATCGGAAAATGCTCGATGATGCTGCGCACTTGCATTAAAACCGAGAAAAGATCCTCCATAGGCACTGAGCTTAAACCCAACCGCAATGCGTGTGGTGCATGCGGAGTCGTCGAATAGGCAGTCGCTTTGGACACGGCGATGTTGCGGTCGGCAAGCGCGGTGGCGATCCGATCCATTCTCAATTCGGAAGGCAGTCGCAGCCATAGAAATAGAGAGGACGGGTGAGTAATGACGTCCATCCCATAAAAAACTTGGCGCGCGATGGTTTGTCTCTTAGATGCTTCCTGGCGCATTCTGTTTTCTTGTCGAGCAACGGTGCCGTCTGCGATCCAGCGTGTACCTATGGCCGTGATGAGACTCGGCAGGCTCCAGTAGTTGGCACGAATCGTTGCCTTGATAGGGATCCGGTAGCTCTCGGGTGTGACGACGAATCCGAAACGCAATCCGCTGGCCAAGCTCTTTGAGAGGCTTGCAATATAAAGCGTGCGTTCAGGCGCGAGCGTAACGAGTGCAGGAGGGGATTTCTTGGCCAGGTACGCGTAAGAAGCATCCTCGATTAGCAGACAATCGTGGTGCCGGGCAATATCCACCAAACGTTGGCGTTGACCGACTGTCAGTATCCAGCCCAGCGGGTTGTGCATGGTCGGCATAGCGTAGATAGCTCGTACTCGTTTGCGTTGACATAGCGTGTCGAGTGCATCTAGGTCTGGCCCCTTTGTGAGGCCGCGTACCGGTAGCAGCGCCAAGTGTTGAACTTGGGCCAGCATTTTGAATCCTGGGTAGGTCAGCGCATCGACGGCTACGGTATCGCCTGGGCTGAGTAAAGCGCGCGTGGTGACATCCAATCCCTGCTGAGCACCGTTCACCAAAAAAAGACCATCAGGCTCGGTCCGAATGCCGCGAGACTTGGCGAGGAAGTCGGCAACGATCTGTCTTTCGTGCCTTCGACCGCCAGGCGGCTGTTGGTGTAGCAAGGCGGCAAGATCGCCAGAGAGCGACAGTTCCCGCAAGGTCCTGCGCAACAGATCTCCCTGGCCTGGCCATGTCGGATGATTGAAGGAGAGATCTACGGCAGTGGCGCTTTGTCGAGCTTCGTCGCCGCCATCCCATTCGTGTCGTTGAGGACGGTCGCGCACGAAAGTGCCACGTCCCGTCTCGCCCACGACCAGCCCTATCGCTTTGAGGCGGGTGTACACCTTGCTCGCCGAGGCAATCGCAATGCCGTGCTGTGCGGCCAGTTGGCGATGGGTTGGCAGCAGAGTGCCTGGAGGTAGCTTGCCGCTGCGGATGTCGGCTGCCATGCCTTCAATCAGGCGGGAGATGGACGAAACCGGCATGAACCGTAATTAGGACAATTTTTTGATTGTCTTATTCTACGCTTTTAGACTTGTGGACGACATTAACGACAGGAAATTCTTATGACGAGCCGAGGTCAACATTTGCCCGTACTGGAGTACTTGCAGCGCCAATTGGACGGTTTGCTGGGGGAGGGCGACAGGACTCATATGCGCTACCCCACAGCCATTTCCCAGTTGTTGAAATTTCGCATTGTTTCGATTTCAGAAGCTGACGCCGAGATTGAACTCGATGCGGATGCTGCCATACACGGAAATCAGCAGGGAACCGTTCACGGTGGATTGCTATGCGAACTGGCAGACGCCGCCATCGGCACTGCACATTCCACTTTGATAAAGGAAGGCGAGAGCTTTACCAGCATTGATCTCAAGGCGTCATTCTTGCGTCCCGTGTGGCAGTCTCAGCTACGTGCCCATGCCTGGGCAACCCATCGCGGCAAGACAATCAGCCACTACCGGTGTGTGATCCGGCGTGAAGACGACAAGGTCGTGGCGAGCATTGAGAGCGCTGTGATGACGCTGCGAGATGAGCGCGCACGCGGACGGTGAAGGAAGCAGCGCGACGCCTACTGGCACCCCGGAAGGGAATTCATGAAGGGGTACCGTCAGGCGTGCGATGTTCGAGGGCACGAATGACCGCGATCATGTCTTGGGCCCCAAGTCCTAGTGCTTCCGTTTCGCCATAAAGTGCATGACAAATATCCAAAAGCGGTGACGCAATTCCAATGCTCCGTGCAGATTCAGCAACTAAGCGGCTGTTTTTCAAGACATCGGTAATGGCCGCCTGTACCGAAAAATCCTGCGTGGCAAGCTTTTCTATTTTTATGCGCGATACGTCACTTGCCATCGGGCCAGCATTCAATGCGTGAGAAAATTTCGCCAGTGGAATCCCGTGGCTCTGAGCGAAATGCGTGGCTTCGGCCAACCCCGTTACCATGGTGATGAGAAACAGATTGACCGCAAGTTTCATCGTCAGGGCATTTGGCACGTCGCCGCACAGAATGCTCTCTCGATACAAGGGCTGGAGGAGGTCGCGCACGGCAACCACGTGCTCCTCGGAGCCGGCCAGCATCATGACAAGCTGCCCCGCTTCCGCCGGCTTGCGAGATCCTGATACCGGCGCCTCGACGTAGTGGCCATTGTGCGCGTTGATCTCTATAGCCAGCCCCTGCGAGTACTCGGCGGATGTCGTACTCATGTTCACGATCAGATGTCCACTCACGAGATCGTTGAACTTGGATGTCCGCCTTCCGAGAACATCGTCTATGGCCCCTTCGTTAGCTAGCATGAGCAGAATGGTTGGACACTTGGAGGCCAGTTCTTCAGGGCTACTGACAACGCTTGCTCCCGCTTCACGCAGCGTGTCGTACTGAGTGCTTGAGCGGCTCCACACCATCAACGGCATTCCGGCGTGCGCCAAGTTAAGCGCCATGGGGGTTCCCATCACGCCCAAACCGATAAAACCAACGTTTGCATGCATCTCACGGCTCCTGAAAAAATTTCATCGATTTTTGTTAAACAGGAATAGCGGTATCTTGACCTCTATTTGATAGGCGCGCCCGCGTCGATCACTGCGGCGTGTTGGCTTGGAAAGTCAATCATGGATTGGCCACATTCTCAGACAGTGCAATCTGAAAACGCTTGCGAATCGACTTGGCGATGCCCGCACTATCGAGCCCACAATCAGCCAATAGCTTGAGAGGATCTCCATGATCGATAAGGTGATCAGGCAATCCGAGTTGTAGTACGGGCAGGTTTACACCCCGCGCGAACAAGGCCTCGGCACATGCGGATCCCGCGCCTCCCATGACGCAGCCTTCCTCAATCGTCACGATGGCATCATGCGTAGCCGCCAAGTGGCGCACCAGATCGGTGTCGAGGGGCTTGATGAAACGCATGTTTGCTACCGTTGCGTCGATCAATTCTGCTGCGCCAACTGCTGGCTCGACCATGGAGCCAAACGCGAGGATAGCGATGCGCATCTTCGACAATTGAGAGGCATGCCGGAGCGTTTGTCCTTTGCCGATTGGAATCGTCGTCATCTCCTTGATGATCTCGACTCCTGTGCCAGCGCCACGGGGATAGCGAACGGCGGCCGGTGTCGCTTGCTGTAGAGCGGTGTACAGCATTTGACGGCATTCGTTTTCATTCGACGCCGCCATGATCATCATGTTGGGGATGCAGCGCAGGAATGCCAAGTCATAGCTGCCAAGGTGGGTCGCGCCATCAGCGCCGACGACCCCCGCTCGATCGATAGCAAAGACAACGGGCAGATTTTGTAGCGCAACATCATGAATGAGCTGGTCGTATGCCCGCTGAAGAAATGTCGAATAAATAGCCACAACAGGCTTCAAGCCGTCGGCTGCCAGGCCTGCTGCAAAGGTCACCGCATGCTGTTCCGCGATACCCACGTCAAAGTATCGGTGGGGAAAGCGCTTCTCGAACTCAACCATTCCAGAACCTTCACGCATGGCCGGCGTAATGCCCACCACGCGCGAGTCCCGTTCTGCTGCGTCGCATAGCCACTCTCCAAAAACCTGCGAATAGGTTTTTTTCTGTGGCGTTTCCGACGCCTTTATCCCTTCTTTCACATCGAATTTTCCTGGGCCGTGATATAGCACCGGATCGCCTTCAGCGAAGGAGTAACCGTGTCCCTTTTTTGTCACGACATGCAGGAACTGCGGGCCGTGCAGGTGTTTGATGTTTTCCAGCACTGGAATGAGCGACTCCAGATCGTGACCGTCTATCGGCCCGATATAGTTGAACCCAAACTCCTCGAACAGCGTGGCGGGAACAATCATTCCTTTCGCGTGTGATTCAAGCCTGCGTGCCAGCTCACGCATGGGTGGCGCGAAATTCAAGGCGTGTCCTGCGCCAGTACGCGTCGCCGCGTAAAAACGGCCCGACATCAGGCGAGAAAGGTAGCGATTCAATGCGCCGACAGGCGGCGAGATCGACATGTCATTGTCATTCAGAATCACAATGAACGGCATACCTTTTGCGGCGCCAACATTGTTCATCGCTTCAAATGCCATGCCAGCCGTCATTGCACCATCACCGATGACGGCAATCGAATGGCGTTTCACCTTTTGCAGTTTTGCGGCGATAGCCATGCCGAGCGCGGCCGAGATGGACGTGCTTGAATGAGCCGTGCCGAACGCGTCGTATTCTGATTCGGCCCGCATGGGAAAGCCTGAAATTCCGTTAGGCTGCCGCAACGTGTGCATTCGCGTTCGCCGGCCCGTAAGAATCTTGTGCGGATAGGTCTGATGGCCCACATCCCAGACAATCCTATCGTGAGGGGTATCGAATACGTAGTGCAGAGCGATGGTCAACTCGACCACTCCCAGATTCGGCGACAAGTGGCCCCCGGTCTGTGAAACGCTGTTGAGCATGAACGTGCGCAGTTCATGCGTCAGCTGCGGCAAATCGCGACGGTGAAGGTGCCTGAGATCTGACGGGGTATCGATACTGCTCAACAAATCGTCCATGGTTGTTGTGTATGCATATGGGATTGTTGCGGGGGTCAATGCTTTCCGGATCGAGGTTGGTCGATCAGGTAGTGGGCGTACGAACGACCTTCGACCGTCGTGACAGTCTTCGGCTCGTCCAGCTACGCCCGGGTGTCTTGCCTTCTTGCAGGACTTGATATCCTGACATACGATTGCTAATGCAACGATTGTAAATGCAATCGTGATCAACAACAAGGATAGCTATGACACAGGCTAGCGATCTCGCGTTCTATACCGCGAACACACCCAATGGGCAGAAGGTCAGTATCTTTCTTAAAGAGGCCAGATTGGCTTATGAGCAGTTCGACCTTGATCTTGACAAAGGAGAGCAGCATCAACCTGACTTCCTCAAGATCAACCCGAACGGCAAGATCCCCGCCATCATTGATCGGCAAGCCGGCCTGGCCGTTTTCGAGTCTGGCGCTATCCTTTCTTATCTGTCGTCGAAGACGGGGTGCCTGTTGCCTGCGACGGAAGCTGAAAACGTCGCCGTGCAGCAATGGCTACATTTTCAGATTGGAGGCATCGGTCCAATGTTGGGGCAGCTGTGGTGGTTTTTGCATGCCTCGAAAATGGGCAATACCGAAGCCATACAGCGGTACCAGAAGCAATCGCTTCGTCTTTACCAAGTCGTGGATGCCCGCCTGAGCGAATCCACTTTCATCGCCTCTGAAAATTACAGCATCGCCGATATTGCTGCCTTCACCTGGCTTAGAACGTGGGGTGAGTTGAACCTGGATATCACTCCGTACTCGCATGTACAGGGTTGGCTCGAAGTGATCGCTGCTCGACCCGCGGTACAGGCAGGACTGCTTGCAAGTGAGCCGGGCTCCAGAAATACCGCCGAACGGTTAACTTCTGTGGAGGGATGAGACCGTGGCGTGGACTTATCTGCTTCTTGCCGCAGCCCTGGAAATCGTGATGGGCATTTCTCTCAAGTTGAACGCGGGGTGGACCAGGTTGGGGCCAAGTCTCGTCGCCGTGGTGGCGGGGTTGGGCAGCATCTACCTGCTGGCTTTGGCCTTACGCTCGTTGCCCGTTGGGATGGCCTATGTCATCTGGACGGGCATCGGCACGATTGGATTGATCCTGGTAGGTGTGTTGGCATTTCAAGAGGAGATGAACTGGCTTCGGATGTTCTTCCTCGGATTAACGGCTATCGGAATCATTGGATTGCGTTTTTCCGTAGCGACGGCCTGACGCGGTGGGAAGACATACGGTGGAATTTCGACACGTGCGCTTTTTTTTGGCTGTGGCCGAAGAACGTCATTTTGCTCGGGCAGCAGAGCAGCTCCCTGTCGAATTGAAAGAGAATTTGGGCATGGCCGGCGTCGCCAGCACACTAGGGTTATCCGGGATTCTTTATGCTTAAAGTTTTGTGAAGAATGAGCGGCAGATGCAGGGCTGCCGCCGCGATGAGGCATCACGGCGGTTCACCGGGGTGCGGCACCTGACGCACCGTACGCAGGTCGCGCGGTGGCGCCCGGTAAGGAGAATCGCATGCTGCTGCGTAGACATTGCCTGGCCATAATGATGCTGGCGCTGACGGGCTGGGCGACGGGCAGCCATGCGCAAACGCCGTCTCAGGTCTGGCCCGCCAAGCCGGTTCGCCTGGTCGTGGGGCTGGCCCCTGGCGGGCTGGTCGACGTGCTGGCGCGTACGGTACAGCCGCATTTGGCCGAGGCCCTGAAGCAGACGGTGATCGTGGAGAATCGGGGCGGCGCGGGCGGCAACGTGGCGGGCGCCGAGGTCGTGCGCAACGGCGGAGACAATCACACCTTCTTGCTTAATCCGTCGACGACTGAATCAGTCAACCCGCTGATGTTCACCAGCATGCCGTTCGATCCGCAGCGGGACCTGCGGCCGGTCGCTTTGTTGGCCAACAGCCAGTTGTTCCTGTTCGTCCGGTCCTCGCTGGGCGTCGATACGCTCGAAGCGTTTGTCGAATACGCGCGCAAGCAGCCCAATCCGCTCAACTATGGGTCGGCCGGCAACGGCACGACGCCGCATCTGGCAGGCGAGCTGCTCAAGCAGGCTACCCGCATGCAGGCCACCCATGCGCCATATCGCGGCGTGGCGCCGGCGATACAAGACCTGGCCGCAGGCCAGATCGACTTTGCGTTTGGACCGGCCACGGTCTTTCCCATGGTGCAAGCGGGCAAGCTGAAGGTGCTGGCGGTGGCAAGCAGGCAACGGGCTGCTGTCGCGCCCGACATCCGCACCTTTTCTGAGGCCGGCATTGACGGCGTTTTCGCGGACAGCCTGTTCGGCGTGTATGCCGCCGCCGGCACCCGCGATGATGTGGTCGCTCGCATGAACGGCGAAATCAACAAGGTGCTGGCGCGGCCGGAGATCAAGGCGCGCTTCCTCGACGCGGGCGCCGAGGCGCTACCGCTGAGCGTGGCCGACTACGCCGCACGTGTGCAGGACGAGAAGAAATTGTTCGCCCCATTGATGAAGTCGTTGGGGTTGAAGGAACAGTAGGTAGAACAACGATCCCTTCACCCCCCTTACCACTTCAGCTCAACATCAGCCGAGCAGTTCCTTCCGAACAATCTCCGCGCCTTCGCTCAGCGCCAGCAGCTTGCCCTTCGCAATGGCGCGCGACAACGGCGCCATGCCGCAGTTCGTGCACGGATACAGCTTGTCGGTATCCACAAACTTAAGCGCCTTCCTCAGCGTATTGGCGACTTCTTCCGGCGTTTCAACCTTGTCGCTGGCCACGTCGATGGCGCCGACCATGACCTTCTTGCCGCGAATCAGTTCGAGCAGATCGATCGGCACGTGCGAGTTGTGGCATTCCAGCGAGATGATGTCGATATTGGATTGCTGCAGCTTGGGGAACGATTCCTCGTACTGACGCCATTCCGAACCCAGAGTCTTCTTCCAGTCGGTGTTGGCCTTGATGCCGTAGCCGTAGCAGATGTGCACGGCGGTTTCGCACTTCAGGCCTTCGATGGCGCGTTCCAGGGTGGCGATGCCCCAGTCGTTCACTTCGTCGAAGAAGACGTTGAATGCCGGCTCGTCGAATTGAATGATGTCGACGCCTGCGGCTTCGAGTTCCCGGGCTTCCTGGTTCAGGATCTTGGCGAATTCCCAGGCCAGCTTTTCGCGGCTCTTGTAGTGGCCGTCGTACAGCGTGTCGATCATCGTCATGGGGCCAGGCAGGGCCCATTTGATGGGTTGCTTGGTTTGCTGGCGCAGGAACTTGGCGTCTTCGACGAAAACGGGCTTCTGACGGCTCACGGCGCCCACGACGGTGGGCACGCTTGCGTCATAGCGATCACGAATGCGGACGGTCTCGCGCTTTTCGAAATCGACGCCGTCGAGGTGCTCGATGAACGTGGTGACGAAGTGCTGACGGGTTTGCTCGCCGTCGCTGACGATATCAATGCCGGCGTGTTGTTGTTCTTGCAGCGCCAGGCGCAGGGCGTCTTGCTTGCCCTCGACCAGTTCCTGGTCTTCCAGTTTCCACGGCGACCACAGCTTTTCGGGCTGGGCAAGCCAGGAAGGCTTGGGCAGGCTGCCGGCGGTCGAGGTGGGCAGTAGTTTTTTCATGATCTGTAGTCTTGTATGTTTTGAGTGATTAGAGGGCGTAGTTGGCGGCCCAGCTTTCGAGCGTCTTTGCGTAAGGCTTGATGAAGTGTTCTTCCGTAAACTTCCCTTGCTTGACGGCCAGCTGGCTGCGTTCTTCGCGGTCATAGACAATCTGCGTCAACGAGTAATCCTGGTTCTTCAGGCTCGGTTGATAGAGCTTGCCGGCGGCGGAATTGGCGTTGTAGATCTCGGGGCGGTAGATCTTCTGGAACGTTTCCATCGTGCTGATAAGGCTGATCAGCTCAAGATTGGTGTAGTGGCCAAGCAGATCGCCTTGGAAGTAAAAGGCCAAAGGCGCAGCGCTACCCGGCGGCATGAAGTAGCGCACCTGCAAACCCATTTTTTCGAAGTACTGATCCGTCGGGGAGAATTCATTTTGCTGATATTCAACGCCCAGGATGGGGTGCTGGTTCTCAGTCCGGTGGTAGGTCTTGCTGCTGGACGCGCTGATGCAGATGACAGGCGGCTTGCTGAAGTGCGCTTTGTAAGTGCTTGAATTCACAAAGTGCTTGAACAGCTTGCCGTGCAGTTCGCCGAAATTGTCGGGTGTGCTGAACGTGGATTTATTGTTGTTGTGTTCCGACAGCAGCACGCTGAAGTCGTAGTCGCGCACATAGGACGAGAAGTTGTTCCCGGTAATGCCTTCAATGCGTTCGTTGTTTTTCCGGTCGACGATATTGGTTTTCAATATTTCGATCAGCGGAAAAACGTCACTGCCGCCTTCGGCGCCAATGTGCATTTCAACGGAAATGATTTCGAGCTCAACCGCGTAGCGATCACCCTTGGGGTTGTCCCAATGCGCCAAGCTGTTGAAACGCCGGTCAATCATCCGCAGGGTGTTGCGCAAATTCTCCTGGCGGCTCGCGCCCCGGGCCAGATTGGCAAAGTTGGTCGTGATGCGCGTGCTGTCGGACGGCTGGTAATTCTCATCAAAAGAGATGCTCTTGATGCTGAAGGTGAAGTCTTGGCTCATTGCGATGGGGTGTGTTTATTTTTGCGAAAATTGAGTCGGTCTACCGCTGGGCGGCGGACGCTATCGCCGCGCTATGGGGCAGCCGGATTAGCTTGGCTTCAGGCTGCGACGGCTTCTTGCGCGGTGGCAGTGCTTGAATGGCGCATCAATTCGACCAAGGGCAATGCCCGTTCGACTGCCAATCTGGCCCGCTCGATCAGGGCCTCGTCCTGCAGACGGTAGTCGGCGAAATCCTTGTCGGTCGCGTAAACGCCCAGCGGCAGCGTGCGTGCCTGGAAGAAGCTGAACAGCGGCCGCAATTGGTGGTCGATGATCAGGGCATGGCGTTCGCTGCCGCCGTTGGCCGCCAGCAAGACGGGCTTGTCGATCAAGGCGTCCTGATGAATGAAGTCGAAGAAATGCTTGAAGAGTCCCGTGTAGGAGCCACGGTAGACCGGGGTGGTCACCACCAGGATGTCCGCTTGCTCGACCAGGGCAAGTTCGCGCTCCACCGTGTCGGGCAGCTGCGAGCGCCAGACCGCGCCCGCCAGTTGCGGGGCGAGCTGGCCCAGTTCGACCAGGTGCTGTTCACACGGGACTTCGTCGGCGATCAGGTCCAGCAGGTGCTCTGCCAGGGCTGCCGACTTCGAGGGGCGTTGCAGTCCGCCGGAAACTGCTACGAGACGGAGTGGACGTGTCATCTTTGCTTCACATGAATGGGTCTACGCGGCGCCGCATCTGCTTTTGTGCAGGTGCAGCAACAGGCCGGGATCCGCATACTAGGGGAGGGGGGTGATGAAGTAAAATGGTTTTATTTCACGAATCCATGAGCGGAAATCATCTGAATGCTTGAGCGCATCCACCTCAGCATCGTCCAGCAGGTCGAAAAGCAAGGGTCGTTGACGGCCGCGGCCGGCGTGCTGAACCTGACCCAGTCGGCCCTGAGCCACAGCATGAAGAAGCTGGAGCAGCAACTGGGCACCGACGTCTGGCTGCGCGAGGGCCGAAGCCTGCGCCTGACGCAGGCCGGTCAATACCTGCTGGCGGTGGCAAACCGAGTGCTGCCGCAACTGGACCTGGCCGAAGAGCGCCTGGGCCAGTTCGCGCAGGGCGAGCGCGGGGCGTTGCGCATTGGCATGGAATGCCATCCTTGCTACCAGTGGCTGCTAAAAGTGGTGTCCCCCTATCTGGCCGCATGGCCTGACGTGGATGTGGACGTCAAGCAGAAGTTCCAGTTCGGCGGGATCGGCGCGCTGTTCGGCTACGAGATCGATCTGCTGGTCACGCCTGATCCGCTGTTCAAGCCGGGCCTGAAGTTCGAGCCCGTGTTCGACTACGAACAGGTGCTGGTCGTGCCCAAGGGCCATGCCCTGGCAACGGCGGCGTACGTGAAGCCCCAGCAGCTGACCCAGGAAGTGCTTATCAGCTATCCCGTGGACATCGAGCGCCTGGACATATACAACCAGTTCCTGTTGCCGGCCGGTGTGACGCCCAAGCGCCACAAAGCCATTGAAACCACCGACATCATGGTGCAGATGGTGGCCAGCGGCCGCGGCGTGGCGGCGCTGCCACGCTGGCTGGTCGAGGAATACGCGGCCAGGATGGACGTGGTGCCCGTGCGGCTGGGCGTGCGCGGCATCGCCAAGCAGATCTTCCTGGGGGCGCGCGAGGCAGAAACCGCCATCGACTACGTGCGGGCCTTCATCGAACTGGCCCGGCAGCCGGCCGCTGGCGCCACCTCGGCCGCTGTGCAAGAAGGCACTCGCTGAATCTCACCGTTGAACGTAAACCGCT
Source organism: Achromobacter marplatensis (assembly GCF_002209535.1). GTDB lineage: Bacteria > Pseudomonadota > Gammaproteobacteria > Burkholderiales > Burkholderiaceae_B > Achromobacter > Achromobacter marplatensis. The sequence continues at coordinate 84,983 of NZ_NJIG01000001.1, forward strand.
AGCCGAGCCGTTCGGCGTGCCTGTCATTGATGCCCTTGATTCATCCCAGTTCCCCCCAGTCGCCCGGCCACATCACCGATGCCTATTCATTGGAAGTCAGCGCGAAGGACATTCCAGCGCTGACCGCGGCGGCGCCGCGGATGTTGCCGGGGTCGACCATTTCCATTCCCTATCTGCCTGGCCAGGACGACAACGCGCGACTGGCCGCCGCGCGTGCCGTGCGCGCACTGGGCTTGGTAGCCATGCCGCACCTTTCTGCGCGCCGTATCGCCTCGCTCGCCGAGCTTGAGTCCTTCGTGACGCGCGCGGTCGCTGAAGCCGGTATCGAGCGCTGCTTCGTGATCGCAGGAGATCCGTCGACGCCGCTGGGGCCGTTTGCCGATAGTTCCTCGCTGATCGAAACAGGCGTATTCGAGCGCGCGGGCATCCAGGTTGTCGGCGTAGGCGGGCATCCGGAAGGCCATCCGGTCATGAGCGCGGCCGATCGGTGGGAGGTGCTTGAACGCAAGTGCCGCAGCATCGGCATGCGCGGCATGACGCCCTTGATCGTCACGCAGTTTGGATTTGATGCCGACATCGTGCTGGCGTGGCTGAAAACCCTGCGCGAGCGTGGCATCGAGCATCCCGTGCGCGTGGGCGTGCCGGGCCCCGCAGGTATCGCGGTGCTTGCCCGCTATGCCGCCTTGTGCGGCGTCAGCGCATGCGCATCGATGTGGTCCAAGTACGGTATTTCCCTGGGCAAGCTGTTCGGCACGGCTGGGCCGGATGTTTTTGTGGATCGCTTGGTTGCGGGACTCACAGAAGAACATGGAGAGGTAAGCCTGCACTTCTTTCCATTCGGAGGGATCGCACAGTCTGTGAAATGGATCGCGCAGTACCGCGCCCAGGGTCAGTAACTGCGCGCCTTGCCGAGAGCCGTTCGCGTGGCCGTCAAGCGTGGCGAACAAGCTCAAGGCGCCTCAGAGGCGGGGGCCAAGCAGGTCGGCAAGGCCGATGGCTTTGTATATCTCGGCACGCATGCGGTCCGCGACGGCGTTGACGACTTCCGCGCCGTCCTGCGAGGGATCCACGTGGACGCGGAAAGGACGCTTGCCGTGGGGTAGGCCGACGACGCGCACGATCTGGCGGGCGACTTCTTCGGGATCCGCATCGCTGGGTTCCAGCCCCGCCAAACTCTCGAGCGCCCTGGCAGCCACGCCGGCATAGGGACCTTGCTCGTACTCGGCGACGATGTGGGTGTCCTCGGGCTTGCCCGAATGGGCGAAGTGGTTCGTGCCTTTGGTGAAGGCGCCCGGCACCATGATCGTGGTTTCGATTCCCCAGCGCGAAAGTTCGGTCGAGTACGACACGGCCAGCGCATCCATGGCGGCCTTGGCCGCGAAGTAGGGTGCGAGGAAGGGGGGCGTTCCGCCCCGGGTGGAGGATGAACCCACCCAGACCAGCAGCGCCTTGCCCTGCTTGCGCAATTGCGGCAACGCTGCCCGGTTGACGCGTTGCGCGCCCAGCACGTTCACGTCGTACTGCTGGGCCAACTGTTCCGCAGTGAAAGCCTCGGCCGGGCCGAAGACCATATGACCGGCGTTGTGGACGATGACGTCCAGCCTGCCCGCTTCGGCCAGGACTTGTCCAATGGCGGCGTTTGCGGAGGAATCGGACTGCACGTCAAGTTCGACGGTGCGCAGGTCCACGGCGTTGTCGGCGGCCCATTGCGCGGCTTGCGCGACGCGGGATGCATTGCGGCCCGTGGTCGCGCGCATCGACGCGTAGACGGTGTGGCCGGCCTTGGCCAGCGCTTTGGCGGTCATGAGCCCGAAGCCCGACGAAGCGCCGGTGATCAGGGCAATTTGGGAAGTCGTCATGGCATTGATCCGGTGGTTGAGTTGACGGGATCAATTCTGGACTGTTCCGTTTGGAAGATAATTGGGCGGTTATGAAGATAATAATTTCATTTGCTTTAACAATAGCGAATGGAGCGCTCCTGTTTTCCCTGCCCTGTGCCCAGCGGGCAGGCGTCACCGCGCCAGATCGAACCAACCCTGGGCGGCGATGCTGCCATTCACGCACAACTGCACCGCGTGCCTGCCGGCGTAGTGCGTGCGGGTCATGAAGTCGCGGATCTGCTGGCTGCGGCTGAGCGTGATGGCCTGGCCCGGTTCCAGGGTCAGCTCTTTCAGCCTGAACGCCTTGAACGTGGCGGCGCCGTTTCGCCGCACGTAGCCGATGCGGTACAGGACGATCAGTCGCCGGGGCGCGGACGCGGTCGAGCGTAAGGTGCAGGCAAGGGTGAGCGTATCGCCGAGCACAAGCCGGGCGGGCGTCACCTGGAATGCGTCGACCTCGATGTCTGCGGTGGATTCGGCGCCCAGCATCGCCAGCGCTTGCGCGCTGCCTTGCTTGACCAGCGTGCGCAGGGCATGGCGGATGATCCATCGCGTATGCGGGTCCTCGATCCCCCATTGCGCCGCGCGTGCAAGCACCCATGCCGGATTGGCCTTGGTGATGTCGTTCAGGTGGTTGGCGACGGACCGGCGCACATACAGGCTTGGGTCGGCGCGCAGATTGTCGAGGATCGGGGCGGCAAGAGCTGGAGACGCTTCGAGGGCGCCCAGCCGGAACGACCACGGCAGACGCGGCCGCGTGCCTTCGCTGGCCAGGCGGCGCACGGCGTCGTTGGGGTGCCGCGACCAGGCCGTCATGATCTCCAGCGCGCGGGGCAGGTCGTCGCGCAGGAACTCGCGTACGGCGAATTCCGACGTGCCGAACGGCGTGAAGAATTTCAACGCGTCCATGGAGCGTTCGAAGGCCTGGCGGCCATGCTGGCCCACATAATCGGGCGCGACGAGCGACATGAAGCCGTTGCCCAGGCGAGGCGCCGCTTCCATCAGCAATGCCAGCACGCCTTCATACCCGCCAGGCAGGTCATGGGCGCCCGCGGCGACGGCATCGCTGGCGCGCCGCACGCGCTTCATCAGTGTCAGCGTTTCCAGGCCGTCCAGCGCGGTGGAAAGGAACCGGCCGGTGTCGAAGCGGGCGCATATCGATTGAAGTACGGCTGACAGCTCGCGCAACTGCGCGGGCCCCATCGAATCCTTGAGCGGGGCGTGGGTCTGGGTGGTCATCGGGCGGGGAATTCCTGAGTCGGGCCGGACACGGCCGGGCGGGGGTTGCCAGTGTCGGCGATCGTCGTGTCAATTCCTGTCAGCAGCTTGCGCGGACGCGCCGCGCCCATCTCATTCGCCGCGGCTATCAATCGGGCGGCCAAATCGGGTAAGCGGTCGCGAACGCGTGTTCACATGGGCGCGCGTTCGAGCGCATCAGATTGATCATAAGCATTGAGGTACCATCTTTCGGCAGCGATCCTGGGATGTTCTTGAAGGCGGCCACAGGCCGTCTTCAACGATGCAGACAGGGATCGCATCAATGCCAAACGAATCAAGAAAAGGAAAAAATCTGATGCGCTTAAAGGCTCTTGCCCTCTGCTTGATGGCCGGTTTTGCAGGTTCGGCCGCCGCCCAAGACAGCACCCAATCGTTGCAGCAGGCATTCAAGCAGATACCGCAGGTGGTGCTTACCGCCCCGGAAGCGATGCAGATATTCTTTGTGGACGTACAAGCGTGGCGCGGGCTGGAGAAAGCCGGACCCTCTGCGGATGGCATGCGCAGATTGGCGATGGCGCAGTGGATCAGCCCGCTTCAATCCGTGGGATACGGTCTGGACCAATGGTCGACCAACGCCAAAATCCCTTTCGATGAACTCTCCTATTTCGCTGCGTTCGGCCAGGCGCCTGGCAACGTCACCTATTGGGGGATGAAGGACGGTAAAGCCGTGGCGGGGCTGGTTGATCGCTTAAAGCAGGCCGATTTCGCCGCGGTGGGGGGTGACGTCCCCGGCGTGCTCGCCAATGGCGAGGCGCAGAAGATGGACATGAAAAAGGCCAATCCCAGAGACCCCTGGAGAGGCTCGATGGGCAAGGCCAGCTTTGTCCTGCCGCTGGATACCGCGCTGGTTCAGGCGCCCGCCGCAACGGGAATGAACGTACTGGCCAAACCCACGCCGTCGGTGGCCGACAGTGCAGTCGTTGCCGCCTCGGTTGCCGGGCTGAAGGAAGCCGTTTCTTCTGCCGACGGCCACATTGAGCAGGCCGCGGTGATTTCGCCGGTCTTGGGCCTGGAAGGCGTGGATCCGGCGAAGGTGTTGCCCGCTACGCCCGCAGACTTCGACGCGGCAAAGCGCAATCTTGAAGCGGCTGCGGCATCCAGCGCGCGCGGCATCCCGCCTTACTTCTCCGGCATCCTGGCAGACGCCCAGATCAACAACGTCCCCGCTGTGGTGATTTCGCTGGCTTACGCGGATTGCGCCACCGCCAAGCAGGCCGTTGACGGCATCGGCGCCGCATGGAAGGAAAGCATGGCTGCGTCGGTAGAGGCCACGGTCTCGGGGCGTACCGTCCAGGCCGGTAAGCTGTGTGCCGCGGTCGTCAGCATGACTTCCCCCAAAGCAGAGAATGCGGGCAACCCGATTCTGTCTCAGGTGATGAACCGCTATATGCAGCGCGATTTCAAGGTGCTGCAGATCGGCGCGTCGCGCTGATTGCCAGACGGGTCAGCGCGGGGTGAGGAAGTGCTTCATGCGTTCTATTTCCTCATCCAGCGCATTGCGGAACGCAGCGTCTTTGGGCGCTGTGCCCGCCACATAACCGAACGCGGGCGCCAGGTGTCCTTCGTTCGCTGACACGTTGGCCCAGCCGATCACCTTGTCACGCCATAGCATCGGCAGTGCGTAATAGCCAAACTGGCGTTGCGCCGGCGGCGTGTAGGCCTCGAACTTATAAGTCCAGTCCCAGAGCAGCGTGAAGCGGCGCCGGTCCCAGACCACGGGGTCGAACGGGGCCAGCAGCCGTAGTCGGTCATCCACCGCGTACCGGCGCGAGCGTGGGTTTTCGTCGGCAGGCCAGTACCAGGTGGTGCCATCGATGCGGCAACTGGCCAGGTGCTCGCGCGCCAGGCGCAGCGCCGCCTGGATTTGCGCGGTCAGATGGGGAGCCCCATAGCCGAGCAATCGCAGCAGATAGGTCAGGCTGGCGGCGGGTAGCGGCGCGTATTTGCGTACCACCAGGTCGATCAACGTGGCGGCGCGCCGAACGGCGCCGGCGGGGCTGTCGTCCGCGGGCGGGTGCGAGGCGGCCTCGTAGATACGCGTGCCACTGTCGCGCCGTTTCACTCGCAAGAGGCCGCGATAGTGCATGCCGTCCAGCAATTGCGTGCTGGCGTTGCTTGATCCGCCCCAATAGTTTTTCACGCGGCCATGCTGAAAGTGCTGATCGACCTGGCGCGGGTGTACCGCGCCGTGTTCACGCACGAAAGCCAGCACGTCCGCGGCTTTGCGCTCGGTCTCGGCATCCCAGGCTTTCCTGGCCTGGCGGGGGTGCATTAGCGTCAGGTGTTCGCTGGGCAGGAAGCCGTAGTTGACCAGGCAGTCCTCGTCGATCGCCAGGCGCGTGTAGCGGCGCTCCAGGTCGCCCGCGCGGTAGTCCTTCACCCGATGGCGCAGCGTCAGGTCCTGTGCCCGGGCGGGGGCGCGGATCGGGTCGGCCTGCACAAAGCCCAGGCGTCGGATTGCCGCCGGCAAGGTGACGGGCGTGAACAGGCTGCGCCCCACGGCGTAGCGGCGCAGGTCTTCAAGGCGGGGATCAGTAGGCATGTGGCAATTGAATCACGGTGAGAACAACGCCCGCTCATCGTCGAACACTTCAACCAGATATTCGACAACCGTCCGAATCGGCAGGTCTTTACGGTCTTGCCGTCGCGTCAGCAGCATGATCTCGCGCGGCGGCGGTGCCGCGTCCAGCTTGCACGGTGCAAGACCCGGCGTCGTCCGCCCGACGTAGTGCGGCAGCAGCGCAATCCCCACGCCTGATCCGGCCGCCGTGGCCTGCGCTACCTGATTGTTCGCCCGAAAGACCATGCGGGCCTGCGGAAAATGGCGGGCAAGCCAAACGGCCTCGGGCAGATAGGCGTTCGCCTCATCGAACCCGACAAAGACAGGTTCCGCTCCGCCTTCGATCCGTTGACATAGCGTGGGTGTTCCATAGAAACCGAATGCCATCAGGCCCAGGGGCTTTGCGATGAAGTCGCCATCCTGGGGGCGGCCCAGGCGGACGGCGATATCGGTGACATGCCGCTCCAGGCTGACCGAGCGCAGATCCGTGGCCAGGTCGATGTCGATGCCGGGGTGCTGCAGCGGCAATCTGGCCAGTCTGCCCACCAGAAACCCCTGGGACAGGGCAGGGGGAGCATTGACCCGGACCAGGCCGCGCGGCGTGCCGTCTGCGCTGCCTCTGCCCAGGGTGTGGACGGCAGCCTCCATGTCGCTGGCGGCCGCCAGCGCGTGGGTTCCTGCCGGCGTCAACACGTATCCCTCGGGGCGGCGTTCGACCAGCTTTTCCCCTAGCGTGGCCTCCAAGGACTGAAGGCGGCGCGAGATCGTCGAATGGTTGGTCGACAGCGCCCGCGCAGCCGCCGACAGGCTGCCGTAGCGCCCCAGCGCGAGAAATACGCGGATGTCCTGCCAGTCGGGCTCTGTGCGTTTTTTATCAGCCATTGAGCAAGAATAGCGGATTTTCGAACAGGTGCGATGCGCCTACTGTACGGGTCATGCCAACCCCAATACAGAAGGAAGCATCATGAGCAACGAACAGAAAGTCGCCATCGTTACCGGCGCATCGCAGGGCCTGGGCGAGGGTATCGCCCGTGCATTTCTCAGCCGCGGCTACCGCGTCGTCGGGACGTCCCGGTCCATCCCGCCGTCGGACAATCCGAACTACCTGACCATCGCGGGCGACATCGGCGATCCGGCGACGGGAAGGCAGGTTGTGGAGCAGGCGTTGGCCCGTTTCGGACGGGTGGATACGCTCGTCAACAACGCCGGCATTTTCGTCGCCAGCGAATTCACGAAATATACCGAGCAGCAGTATCGGGACATGCTGTGGACCAACTTGAACGGATTCTTCTACATCACGCAGCCTGCCGTGGAGGCGATGCTCAAACAGGGGGGCGGCCACATCGTGCAGATCACCACGACGCTGGTCGACCACGCAAACTCCAACGTTCCGTCGGTTCTGGCGTCGTTGACCAAGGGCGGCTTGGCCGCGGCAACGCGCAGCCTTGCGATCGAGTACGCCTCGCGCAATATTCGCGTGAATGCGGTGTCGCCGGGCATCATCAAGACGCCCATGCACGCCCCGGAAACGCACGGCGCGCTGGCCGCATTGCATCCCATGAAGCGCATGGGCGAGGTCGCCGACGTGACCCAGGCGGTACTCTATCTGGAGGATGCCGGTTTCGTGACTGGCGAGATCCTGCATGTGGACGGCGGGCAAGTCGCGGGCGCTTGACCGTCGAGAAGGCCGACCCCTACAGCGATGCAATCAAACGGAGAACAGAGATGCCTTACGTGAATATCAAAGTCACCCGCGAAGGGACGGCGCCCGGCGCGACGGCGACAACGCCCGAGCAAAAGCGCGCGCTCATCAAGGGCGTCAGCGACTTGTTGTTTGAGGTGCTGGGAAAGCCCCATGCGTCGACCTTCGTCGTCATCGACGAGGTAGACATGGAGAACTGGGGCGTGGGCGGCGTCACGGTGCCGGAATACCGGGCGCAGCAGGCCAAGGTCGAACGGTAGGTCCGCCGACATGGCATCCGGCTGCGGTTTCGGGGTTCCGGAGCGGTAGTCGGATGCCTACTTGACAGGGGTATCTGTGCCCCTGATGCAAGGGCTATTTGTCCACCGACCGCATATCGCAGGTCGTTTCCTGGGAGGTGCAGATGCCGCGAAACCAGGCGCGCCCCTGCGTGCGGTCCTTGGGGGCCAGCAGCTCCCAGTTTTCGCTTTGGCGCATCTCGTAATCCAGCAGAAGCCATTCGCCTTCGCAGGCCACGATGCCGCGCAACGTGGCGCGTTCCGTGAGCCAGTCGCTGCCCAGGTCCAGCAGCCGATCGCTGCCGGCGTCCGGGCGAGCGTATCCCCGCGCCGACTGGATGCCGACCTGCGCATCCGCTGCTTCGATCCAACCTTCTCCCCGGTACACGGGCCGGGGGCGGCTTGCTTCGTTGCCGGTCATATCGTCGCTGGCGTTTCTGATCTTTAGCCACCCGTCGCGCGCCTCGCTCACGTCGAAGGTGACGCTGTAGTAATCGATGTGGTCGGGATCAGGGTCGTCGCCGCGGGTCGTGGGCAGGCTGCCCACCGTTTCGGCCTGGGGGGAGGGTGCAGCGCGCACTTGGATCACGGGCTTTTTGTTGGTCGTCCAACCAGAGAAATTGCAGGCCGTCGGGCCCGGGGGGACCCAGGTTGCGACCTTGGACGCCGCATGGGCGGTGAGCGCGGGCGACATGGCCAGTGTGGCAAGGGCGAGGAAAATCCGTCGAACAGTCATGGGGTTGATCTGGACCTCTGCTGGATGCCGGTTGGAGGAGGTTGCAGGCCGGTAAAAACGTACCATAGCAAGCAGCGGCGAGTTCTGCACCCGGCCAGCAGTTACGGCAATCGAGGGGCTATTGCGCTGCTGACGCGGGCACCTGCACGCCCCGGCTGGCAGGCACCAGTTTCCGCCACCATGCTTCACCCGCGTGGGGCGCGTTCAGGTCCACCCGCTCGCCCATTTCAGGCGTGGTCAAGGCCACGTTTTTCATGGCGGCCAATTCCGCCACGCGTTCAAACGGTTCCTGCCAGGCGTGCATCGCCAGGTCGAAGGTGCCGTTATGAATCGGCAGCAACCAGCGGCCGCGAAGATCCAGGTGCGCCTGAAGCGTCTGTTCCGGCTGCATGTGCACGTACGCCCAGCGCTTGTCGTAGGCGCCGGTCTCCATCAGCGTCAGGTCAAATGGGCCGAAGGCGTCGCCGATGGCCTTGAAGCCGTCGAAGTAGCCGGTGTCTCCGCTGAAGAACACGCGCAGGTCCGCATCTTGGATGACCCATGATGCCCACAGGCTGCGGTCGCTGTCGGTCAAGCCACGGCCCGAGAAGTGCTGGGCCGGCGTGGCCGTCAAGCGCAGCCCGTCGACTTCCGTCGACTGCCACCAGTCCAGTTGTTCCACCTGCTTCGGATCGATGCCCCAGGCGATCAACTGGTCGCCGACGCCTAGCGGGGCGATGAATCGGCCCGTCTTGCCGGCCAGTTGCATGACGGCCGCGTGGTCCAGATGGTCGTAGTGGTTGTGCGACAGGATGACCCCCGCAATGGGCGGCAAGTCTTCGATGGCGATGGGGGGCGCATGAAAGCGCGCCGGCCCGAACCATTGCACCGGCGAGGCGCGTTTGGAGAAGACCGGGTCGGTCAGCCAGTAACGGCCACGCAGTTTTAAGAGCACGGTGGAATGGCCCAGGCGGTACAGGCTGCGGTCGGGGGCGGCGTCAAGCTGGGCGCGAGTTAGCGCGCGGACAGGAATAGGTTGGTCGGGAACCGTGCCGGTGGGCTTGTCGAACAGGAATGCCCACGTCAATTTCAGGCCGTTCCAGAAGCCCATGGGCGGGCGCGGCGATACGTTCCCGAAACGGCCGTCGCGGTGCTGGGGCGAGTCGGGGTAGCTCGGCTGAGTGCAATGGACGTAGGCGGTATTGGCGGTCACGGCAAGAATTCCAAGCAGTAAGAAGGCAAGGGCGTAGACGGAGAGACGCTTCATGGAAGGCATCTTGAATGTAGACTGCACAGTGTAGTTTTGTTTTTTTAAAAAGTACACTGCCCGGTGTAAAATAGCGTTTCTACCGCCTTAGGCCGTTCCATGCCCAATCCGCCCAAACGTCTGACCGACCGTAAACGTGAAGCCATCATGCGCGCGGCGGTGGACGAATTCCGGACGGCGGGATACGAGGCCACCAGCATGGACCGCATTGCCGCTGCCGCGGGCGTTTCCAAGCGTACGGTCTACAACCATTTCCCCAGCAAGGAAGAGCTGTTCGGACAGATGCTTGAGCAACTGTGGGACAGCAGCGCCTCCAGTGTTGACTTGGCCTACCGCCCCGATTTGCCACTGGATCAGCAGCTTAAGCAGCTATTGATGCAGAAGCTTGAATTGCTGGGCGATTCCAATTTCATCGATCTGGCGCGCGTAGCGCTGGCCGAGATCATCCATTCCCCCGAGCGGGCGCAGGGCATCGTGTGCCGGATGGGAGAAAAGGAAAGCGGCGTTACCGCTTGGATCCAGGCCGCGATCGCGGACGGACGCCTGGCCGCAGTCGACCCCGACTTTGCGGGCCATCAGTTGCAGGGGCTGGTGAAGAGTTTTGCGTTCTGGCCCCAGGTGACGTTGGGGCAGCCGCCGTTAAACCCGGCCGAGCGTCAGCGGGTGGCGGATTCCGCGGTGGCGATGTTCCTGGGCTGTTACCAGCGCCGCAGTTGATGCCGGCGGGCGGCGTTGCACCGCCCGCGAATCTGGTATGAAACCAGCTCAGGCCTGCCGGCCCATGATGCTTAGCGCTACGGCCTCGGCGATCTTGATGCCGTCCACGCCCGCCGACAGGATTCCCCCCGCATAACCAGCACCTTCGCCAGCGGGGAACAAGCCCTTGGTGTTGATGCTTTGCAGGGTTTCGTTGTCGCGTTTGATGCGGATCGGCGACGAGGTCCGCGTTTCCACGCCCGTCAGCACGGCGTCGTGCATGCCGTAACCCTTGATGGTCTTGTCAAAGGCGGGCAGCGCTTCGCGGATGGCGGTAATGGCAAACTCGGGCAATGCCGTGGCCAAGTCAGTCAGGTGCACGCCGGGCGTGTAAGAGGGCAGCACGGAACCGAACTCGGTCGACGCCTTGCCCGCGATGAAATCCCCCACCAGCTGGCCCGGCGCGCTGTAATCGCTGCCGCCCAGCTCAAACGCGCGCGACTCCAGCGCGCGCTGGAAATCCACGCCGGCCAGCACGTGCTCCGGGTAATCCTCCTCGGGCGAAATTCCCACGACGATGCCCGCGTTGGCGTTGCGTTCGTTGCGCGAATATTGGCTCATGCCGTTGGTGACGACGCGATTGGGTTCAGAGGTGGCCGCCACCACCGTGCCGCCGGGGCACATGCAGAAGCTGTATACCGATCGCCCATTGCTGGCGTGGTGCACCAGCTTGTAATCCGCCGCGCCCAGGATCGGATGGCCGGCGTTCGGCCCGAACCGCGCCTTGTCGATCAGCGACTGCGGGTGTTCGATCCGGAAACCCACCGAAAACGGTTTGGCTTCCATGAATACGCCCTGGTCGTGCAGCATCTGGAAGGTGTCGCGCGCGCTATGGCCGATGGCCAGCACGACGTGGTCGGCCTCGATATGCTCGCCACTGGCCAGCGTCACGCCGGTGATCTGGCCATTTTCGCGCTGCAGCGTTTCCACCTTGCTGGAGAACCGGACCTCGCCACCCAGTTTGGTGATGGTGTCGCGCATGACTTCCACCATGCCCACCAGGCGGAACGTGCCGATGTGCGGTTTGCTCACGTACAGGATTTCTTCCGGCGCGCCGGCCAGCACGAATTCCTTGAGCACTTTTTCACCGTAATGCTTGGGGTCCTTGATCTGGCTGTACAGCTTGCCGTCGGAGAACGTGCCCGCGCCGCCTTCGCCGAATTGCACATTCGATTCCGGGTTCAGCACGCGCTTGCGCCACAGGCCCCACGTATCTTTGGTGCGTTCCCGCACCGCCTTGCCGCGTTCCAGGATGATGGGCTTGAAGCCCATCTGCGCCAGTACCAGTCCGGCAAACAGGCCACAGGGGCCGGTGCCGATGACGATGGGGCGCTTGTTCAGGCTGGCGGGCGCCTGGGCAACGAACTTGTATTCGGTGTCGGGCGTGGGCTTCACATGGCGATCATCGTGAAACCGCTTGAGCAGCGCCGCTTCATTTTCGATGTCGATATCCAGCGTGTAGGTCAGCAGGATATTGTGCTTTTTGCGTGCATCGTAGCTGCGCAGAAAGATGGTGAAGCCGTGCAGGTCGCTGGCCGGAACGCCCAGTTTTTTCAGAATCGCAGCGGGCAATTCTTCGGGGGTGTGGTTCAACGGCAGCTTGATTTCAGACAGTCGCAACATGCTTTGGTCCAGATGAATGGGCGATCACAACGTCGCCAAACCGCGAATTGTACTGGAGCGCAGGGGGCGCATGCGGCCTCTCACCTGCCAATAGGCCGGTGGCATGGGCCTGCCCGATGCCGCTCTCACGCAGTTTCGCGGGGGAGGCCGCTTCCCTGGACAGGGGCAGGGACCGCAGGCGAGATTGCTTTGCTCGATGATTTTTTCTCCGAGGAGATTCGGAATCATACGAGTTGATTATGTTCGGTTTCCTACGGACCCGATGATGCGCAATCACTATAGTGATGCCTGTCGATCGCATGTGTTGCGGCGGCGAATCCCCGACGGCAATACGACGCTTGCACAGGCCGACCCGTGCTCGCATCACGTTCGCATGTCAGCTGCTAATCCCTGAATGGTGATCGCAGTTAATCCTTCCGTCTTAGGAAATCAAAAAAATGAAACGTAGTACTTTTGCATCCTTTTCGGCTGCCGGCGCGCTGATGCTGGCTTTGGCTCCGGGCGTCTCGCACGCGCAATGGGATGGTCAGGTCAAGTTCGTTGGAAAAATCAGCGACACCACCTGCCTGATCAACGGAAACATGCCGGGCATGAACAACATCACGGAAGTACCTCTGGGAGAGTACGAGCCTAGCTTCTTTAGTGCAATTGGCACGAAGAGCACTCCGGAGCCCTTCAGTATCGAATTGACCAGCAATGGCCCCACCGCTGTATGCGACGCCAGTAAGACTGCGAGCGTTGTTTTCGACCAAAACTCCCCTCACATTGACAAGTCGTCGGGCAACTTGAAAATCAACAGCACGTCGCCTGCCGTAGGTATTCAGATTGAAATCGCCGATTTCGGCAATGGCAAGGCTGGAAAAATCAACCTTGGCGCTGCCCAGACAGATCCCCAAAAGGTGCTGCTTGCCGGTAACAAGGGCACTCTTAAGTTCACGGCAAACTATGTCTCGACGGCCGGTACCGTTACGGGTGGCTCGGCAAACTCGATTATTCCTTTCATGGTCGTGTACCAGTAATTCACGGTCGAACCAGTAATAGGAGCAATCATGACGCTAGTGATGCGTAAGGTTTTTCTTGCCTTTATGGCTGGCGTCATGGGCTGGGCCGCCTGCGCCGGTTCGGCGCAGGCGGCTTTGGTGCTGACGGGTACACGAGTGGTCTATCCGTCGGATTCCAAGGATGTCACGATTCGGGCGCGTAACGACGGTTTCGAACCCATGCTGGCACAGGTATGGATAGACGATGGCGCCGTGGGCGTCGCGCCAGCCAATGTCTTGGTGCCCTTCACGGTGTCTCCGGTTCTTACCCGAATCGACCCGAACTCTAGTGCCGTCATCCGGTTGGTGTACACGAAGAGCCCTTTGCCTGACGATCGTGAAACGCTGTTTTACCTCAATGTGCTGCAAGTGCCGCCAAGTAGTGATTCGACTTCATCGGCGAGCTTCAGTTTCAGAACCCGTATCAAGCTGTTCTTTCGGCCTGCCTCGCTGCGCGACGGCATTGTAGATGCGCCGGCGCAACTTGAATGGAAGGTGGTTCAGTCCGGCGCCGGCTCAGCCTTGGAAGTGAAGAATCCCACGCCTTATCACGTTTCGATGTCGTCTATCGAATCCGTAGCGAACGGAAGGACTACCTCGCTCGGCGGGGGCATGATCGTGCCGTTTGGCGTGGAGCGTTTCAAGTTGCCCAAGGGGGCCGCTGCTGAACCGGGAAAGATGCGCGTTCACTACGAGGTCATTAATGACTACGGCGGTCGGCATATGTTAGAGCGCGCACTGTAGCGCTAAGGGCATCTGGCAGCCAGGCTCGGGCGCCACTCAATTCAGCATTCGTATTTGGATCATGGTTATGTACGCTTCACTGCGGGGAAAGACACGTCTGGCGTTTGGCCAACGTAGGAGGGATGGTTGCTGCGGCAGGGGGCGGTCCCAATGGAAGCCCAGGCTGTTGATCGCGGCGTTGGCCATGGTGTTTGGCCCCGGTGCGCTGGCCCAAGGATCCCAACGGGTCGTGAAGTTCGATCCGCAGACGTTGATGCCCGGTATTGGCGGCAGCACGATTGATCTTTCGCGCTTCGAGCGCAGCGGATACGTCATCCCGGGCCAATATCGCCTGGAACTCTACGTCAACGGGAAGTGGCGCGGCACCCAAGATGTCGAGTATCGCGGTACACAGGAGCTTGGTGGGCAGCCCTGTTACAACGTCGACTTTCTGCGGCGCGCCGGCCTCGATATTCAACTCACTGCCCGCTATGCTGCCGAGCATGGCCGTGTGCCGTTAGGCGACGAACTGGTTTGCGAAGACCTGGACCGTTTTGTACCGGGCGTGATTGTCAAATCCGACATGGGCGAACAGCGGCTCTACCTGACTGTCCCCAAGTACTACCTGCATTCCGAACTGATGGACAACTACGTGGATCCCAGCAACTGGGACAGCGGCGTGACCGCAGGCAGGTTGAACTACAACGCCAACGTCAACATGATGGAAAGCAACGGGCGTCGTGATACGCGGGGCTATGCGGGATTGAACGCGGGCCTGAATCTTGGCGCTTGGCGGTTGCGCCACTACGGCTCGCTCACCTGGGCTTCGAACGGCGCAGGCGCGGATTATCAGCGCGGTCAAACGTACGTCACCACCGACCTGCCGGCGTGGCGCTCGCAGTTGTTGATCGGCGAAACATCCACGGGCGGCGACTACTTCGACGCGGTGTCGTATCGCGGTGTGAACATACGCAGCGATGAACGCATGCTGCCGCAAAGCTTGCGTAACTATGCCCCCGTGATACGGGGCACGGCCGCTACTAATGCATCGGTGTCAGTCTATCAGCGGGGATTTCTAATCTATGAAACCACCGTGCCTCCGGGTTCATTCGCCATTGAGAGCCTGCAGGCCGCGGGTTATGGCGGAGACCTGGACGTCAAGGTGGTGGAAGCCAATGGTGAAGAACACACGTTTGTGGTGCCTTTCGCCACGGGGGTGGAACTGTTGCGTCCTGGCACCACACGATATTCAGTGTCAGTCGGACGCGCCATGTCGTCGGCCAACCGCAGCAGCGGGCAGAACATTTTTGAAGGCGTCATCAGGCGTGGCCTAAGTAACATGGTGACCGGGTATGGCGGCTTGGCGGCCAGCGACTATTACGGATCCGTGATGGGCGGGGCCGCGATCAATACGTCGATAGGCGCATTTGGCGGTGACATCAGCGTGGCCAGCGCCAATCTCCCCAATTACGGCAGCATCTCGGGCTCCAGCTATCGCCTTGCCTACAGCAGGAACTTGCCCAATAGCGGCACCAACTTTTCATTGCTGGCCTATCGCTATTCCACCAGCGGCTTCATCGGGTTCAACGAAGCCATCGCTTTGCGCGACGCAGGCCAGATCCGCCGCTATGGCGATTTGGGACGGCCTCGCACCCGGTTTGACCTGAATGCCAGCCAAGATCTGGGCTCGTCGTTGGGTACGTTGTATGCCAACGGGTCGGCAACGCAATACTGGAAACGTTCCGGCAGCGCCTTGAGCTACAGCATGGGATATACAAACCGTTGGCGTGACGTCACCTATTCTCTTAGTGCGCAACGCATGCAAAGCATGTGGCCGGGCAGTTCAGTGTATGCCGGCAGCCGCGAAAAGAGCACGGTAGTGTCGTTCAATATCTCCATCCCATTGGGCCGTTCCGTGAGCGCTCCGGTCCTGACTACCTTCGTGAACCATGACAACCGCAGTGGGACGGACGTTGCAACAGGTGTGTCGGGCTATTTGGATCAACGTGGGGACTTGTCCTATTCGCTGGGGGCGTCGCGCGATACACGGGGCGGCACCAATTCCGCCAGCGGCAACCTGGACTATCGGGCGTCTGCTGCCAACGTGGGGCTTAGCGCTTCGCAGGGCAGCGGCTATCGCCAAGGATCCTTGCGGGCGAGTGGCAGCGTGTTGGCTCACGCGGGAGGGGTGACCTTTGCTTCCATGTTGGGTGAAACCGTGGGCTTGCTGCACGCACCCGACGCAGAAGATGCCCGTGTGGGATTCAGCCAGAACAAGGTTGATTATCGCGGCTACGGATTGGTCACCAGCTTGTCTCCCTATCAGCTAAACACCGTTGAGCTCAATCCGGGTGATATGTCGGATGACGTGGAACTGTTGAATAGCACGCGCAGCGTGGCCCCTCGCGCGGGCGCCGTTGTGTTGTTGTCTTATCCAACGCGGCGGGCGCGGCCAGTGCTGATCGACAGCCGCTTGCCGAATGGCGACAGGTTGCCGTTCGGGGCGGATGTGTTCGATATGGCGACCGAAGACTCCGTCGGAGGCGTGGGCCAGGGCAGCCGCATCGTGATGCGGGCGCTGCAAGACCAGGGTTCTTTGCGGGTGGCGTGGGGCAGAAGGCCCGATCAACAATGCATGATCGACTATCAATTGCCAGAGCGCGCCAAGGGGAAAAAGCAAGACGGATACGACACGTTGGAACTCCCCTGCAAACCGTTGCCGGCCAAGGCGCCGCCCATGTCTCCGGTGGCGAGCCGATGAGGGCATCCCATCAATCAACGAGCCTATGCGGCTGGCTGGCACAGCTCTGCGTGCTGCTGTCGGTCGTCGCGTCAGCAGCCGCACGGGCCGACTTGGCCGTTACGGGTACGCGTTTCGTCTACCCGGAAGGCCAAAAAGAAATCGTCGTGGCGCTGCGTAATACCGGCGACGACCCCGTCCTGGTCCAGACCTGGTTAGACCACGGAAGGGCGGAGTCGGACCTGAGCCGCCTGCAGGTGCCCTTTGTGTTGATGCCGCCGCTTTTCAGGTTAGACCCAGGCCAACGCAAGGCGCTGCAATTGCGATACACCGGAGAGCCTTTGCCGGCGGATAGGGAAACCGTGTTCTGGGTCAACCTCCGGCACGCGCCGGCCAAGCAGGACTCCAGGTCACGGTTGGAGGCGGTATTGAACTACGTGATGAAAGTCCTGTACCGCCCGAACGGTCTGGCAGGGAAGGCCAACGATGCGCCAGCCGAGGTGCGCTGGAGTTACCACCCAGGCGCGGGGCAATCCGCTCCGTACTTACAGGCCGAGAACCCCACGCCCTATGTTGTGTCACTGTCGACGCTAAGCCTGCGCAACGGGCCCGTACCCATCGCATGGACGGGTTTGACCATCCTGCCCAAAGCAACAGAGCGCTTTGCGTTGCCTGCCGAATCGGCCCCGCCCGTAAATGGCGCCAGCCTGGAATTTGAGGCCGTCGATGACTTGGGGCTTGTGGTTCCCGGCACGGCGAGGTTTCAGATTGCCTCGCCGTAATTGTGTGGCTCGCGCGCCCTCGCTCAGATGCGGAGGGCGGCACTATTGGAGAAGTTCAGCTATGCGTGCAGTTTCATTTTTTTTGGGCACCCGGCGCGGCATGGGGCAACTTGCCCTGGCAGGTGCATTGCTTGTTTGCGCGATGGGGGCAGCGCAGGCTCAGCCCCAGATTAAACCTTACTATCTCAACCAATGCAGCCTTTTCCAAATCGGGGAGACGGGTAACGGTGGTGCAACCCCATGGCGGAAAACGGGCCAGGATACGGCGACGGTGAACAACGTGATTGCGCAGCGTACTGTGTCGATCAATGCTGTAGGTAAAACCGCTACCGAGGTTGATGAGAGGGACGGGCTGGCTCTACTTCAAGGAGCACGCTGGTCTGGTGCCCCGAATCTGTCTACGCATCTTATTCCGACAAACGTGGATGGGTTGTCCATTCGGATTTCCGGTGCTATGAATCAGGGGGCGTATGTGCGCCCCCTGGACCCCGGAAATTTTTTAACAATCTATTCCGGTTCCAGCGAAGCGAGGAACTCAGTGAGTTTCACTTTTGGCGATACCGTTGTTGTGGAGGTGGTCGTGACAGGCCCTGTCGCGCCTGGTTCACATACAGTGAGCGATCTCGCTTCGACATGGAAGGGAACAAGGCTCGAGATCTTGGCAACGCAGCGAGATACACGCAACACCCCAGCGCTTGGCGCGGTTATGCAGGTAGGGAGGGAAGAAGGAAAGCCTGCAAATAGTAACGGCAACACATGTTACGACGTTAAAGTCTATACCGTGAGTGATATCTTGACTCTCGACGGCGGCGGCGGCGGACTTCCGGTCGAAGCAAAATGTACCGTTGATGCGAAGTTCCAGGGAGCGGGATTTTCGCTGCCTATGGGTAACTATGCTGCCGCGGATTTTCGCTCGGACGGGGCTTTAAGCAAGGAGGTTCCGTTCGAGGTCTCCGTTCACACATGTGCAGCAGGGGCCAAACCCAAGATCGGTTTTAATGCGCAGTATGGTTTGATTCCTGGCGCTAGCAATGTACTTCAGCTGAAAGACCATACCGCAGTGACCAGTGCGAAGAATTTGGGCATCATTCTGACCAGGCAAGGTAACGACCAACCGCTAGTGATCGGCCAAGGTAGCGATGTAGGCAACAAGTACGAGTTTGACAACCTGCCCGGCGCGGGGGTGGCGCAAAATTCCGGGGCAGAGATCAAGTTGGGCGCGCGCTATCGGCGAACTGACCAGCAGCAGCCGTCGGGTGTCCAAGCTGGTATTGCGAATAGCCAGGTGAATTTCAATATCTATTACGACTGACAGATTTTGCGCGGCTGGCCTGGTTCTGCATGGATCGTGGCACGTCAAGCATAAGAAATAGCGCCTGAGGGCGATCAAGGTTGTAGTCGTCTTGCCAAGCCCTCATTGCTGCTGGAGGTCGTGCAGCGTGATGAATTCGCTCCGTTTGAGGCGCTGAGGTACAACCCACATCTCTCGCTTTTCCCTGTACTGATGTCCCGGGGGAAGTCTGCAAAAAACCCCGTAGGTTAGATATTTTTAACTTTCGGGGGCAGTGCATTCAGGAGCGTTGGGTAGGCCGACCTAGCCAGGCTCGGTCGGCCATAAGGTTCGGCTGAATTAGTGGAACATGTTGATCCAACCGTAGTTGGTGCCAACGATCGGCACTTGGGCTGCCTGACCCCAAACAGAGTTGCCTTGCATGGTGCCGTAGTTGATGGCTGCCAGCCCACCGAAGGCTTGGCTCATATTGTGGCGGAAATCCACTTGGCCGGAAGCGGTGGAGTCGTTGACCTCTCCTTGGTTGATGCCGACCAGGCCTCCCAGCGCCATGCCCGTGCCGGAATAATAGTAGGAGCCAACCGGCTGGCCTGTAACTAGGCCTTCTGCGGTGGAGTGTTCAATTATCCCGTCCACGAGGTTTTGGCCAACCAAACCGCCAATCGTGGCGTAGTCGTTACCGATGACCGTGCCTGACGCGGTGCCGGCGATGATTTTCCCGGCATTCACCCCTGCCAGGCCGCCCGTCGTGCTGTATTCGCCCCCTTGCGTCAAGCTCGCCGCGTTGGAAGCAATGATGGATCCGCTGTTGTAGCCGACCAAGCCGCCTACCGCTGCATAGTTGCCTCCAATAACTTTCTCCACGTTTGAGATGCCAAACAGAATGTTGCCGTCGTTGGCGCCTACCAAGCCGCCCATGCGAGTACCGGCATTGCCGTATCCATAGTACGTTGACACACTTTCGCTACTGGATTCGCCATTCTGAATCGAGCCGTTAAAGCCGTTATAGCCCACCAAACCGCCGATGTTGCCGGCATACTGCCAGTCCTCAACGATGTTGCTGGCCTTGACGTCTTCCAGACTGCCGTTATTCGCGCCTACTAAGCCGCCCGTGTTCGCCCCGTCGTAGCCGGACACTTTGCCGGATGCGCTGGCAGTCGAGATTTTGCCGCCGTTGTGGGCGCCGACCAGGCCGCCAGCGGAACTGCCAGAGGCGGCGAAGACCTGCCCGCTGCTATCGGCGAGGGTAATGTCGCCGATGTTGACGCCGACCAAGCCGCCAACGTTGCTGGAAGCGTCGCCGCTCACCGTCCCCGTGCTGCTGACGTTGGTCAGTGTGCCGTTGCGATTCGACCCAACGAGGCCGCCGACGTTAAGACTGGCGCTTCTAGCACTGACTTCCACTGCGCTGGTCGAGTCTTGAATATGGCTAGCTTCGTTGAAGCCGACCAGACCACCGATACCGCCAAGGCCGTTATGTTGCAACACGCCGCTGACGACGCCGCTTGCCTGGCTGCTCAGTATGTTGCCGTTACTCCGGTTTACCCCTACCAGACCGCCAACGCTGCTGGTGTAGGTGTTACTGAAGACAGAGCCGGAAAATGCCGAGTTGCTGATGGTTCCTTTCTGGTTCGTGCCGACCAAGCCGCCCACGACGTTGGCACGGTAGGCGTTGCCGTTGACGGTGGTGTTGGTGACTTTGACGTTGTCAATCATGCCGGTGTTCCGGCCGGCCAACGCCCCGATGGACATGGACGCGACGTTGGCATTGGTGGACGTGACGTACATCGAGGCCAGATTGAGGTTCCGGATGATGCCGGCAGACGACGAGAACAAGCCGAGGTTGTCGCCCGTGGTGGCAACGGAGAAGTTCGTCAGCGTATGACCCATGCCGTCGAACACGCCATTGAACGAGCCGTAGGCGCCGCCGATGGGTTGGAACGTTTCGGCACCCTGAAGATCGGTACCCAATACGTAAAGGCCGTTAAGGTTGTTGTTGATGGCCTGCAGTGCAGCCTGGTCCTGGATGACGGTATGGTAGATGTTGTTGGACAGGAAGCCGGCGCCAGCGCCGCTCAGGGTGATGTTGGCGTCTGGGCCCCGCAACACGTAGTTGGCGGTAGCGGGTTTGCCTGATGCGCCGCCGGTGCCGGGAGCAGCGGCGGTTGTCGTCAGGGCAATGCGGGCATTCGGGCCGTTCAGCAAGATGCGGTCGCTGATGTCAATGCGCTCGTCGGCCAACAGGTTTAGCGTGCTGTTCGCACCGGAGGCGGACAGGGTACCGTTCAACACCGCCTTGCCTGCGCCACCATGCTGAGCGTTCAGCGTCAGGCTGTTGCCGGACGTCCAGTTCAACGGCGCGTTCACCACGATGTCGTCAGCAGCGCTGGCCAATTCGACGTTGGTCGTGGCCAGCGTGCGGTTCAACGTGTCCGCATGGAGGGTTGGATTGGTGCTGGTTGCGGTGCTTTCGATGTTGATCCCATCGCTGGTGAGCTTGAAGGCGCCGGTGGAGCCGTTCGTGGCGCGTGTGTCGATGGTGGCACCCAAGCGCACCCGCACATTTTTGCCGGAGGCTTCAATTGCGCCGCCGTTGCCATAGCTTGTCAGCCCGGTCGCGCTTAGGCGGCCAGCCACTTCCACGGTGCCCTGCGTTCCGCCGTGCAGCACGATCTTGCCGGGCATATTGTTCAGCGTCTTGGCTTCGATGACGCCGGAGTTGTTGACCACCGTCGAGAGGGGCGAGGCGTTGCTGGCGCTGGCTTGTAGCAATACTTGACCGCCATCGGCGCGGATCGTGCCGCTGTTGCGCGCCAAGGCGTTGGCGACTGCCGCGTTGATTTCCACCTTGACCAGTCCGCTGCCCATGCTGACCGTGATTTTGTCGCCCGCGGCCAATGCGGTGGTGCCGCGGTGGGATTGGATGGTGCCCATGTTGGTGGCTTGGGCGCCAAGCAGCAGCACGTCGCCGCTAATGGCGGTGATCACCCCGCCATTATTCCTGACGCCGTTGGTGCCCGCGGCTTCAAACACAAATTCGCCATTGGTATTGTTGTAAAAGCTATCGGGGTCTACCTTAAGCGTGGAGGCCACCAGACTGCCGACGTTCACGCTGGCGCCGGAATTGAAGACGATGCCGTTAGGGTTGACGATAAAGATTTTTCCCTGGGCGTTGAGGCTGCCGTTGATCGTGGTGGGAGAATTGCCCGAAACGTAGTTCAGCGTCATATCGCTGGTACGCTGGCTGAAGGTGACGCGTTCGCCGGCCGCGATGCCGAACGCATTCCAGTCGATGACGGCCTTCGGCGTGCTTTGGGTGATCACCATTTCCTTGCCGTATGTCCCGACTTGCGCCGTACCGTGCGTGACCGTGGCACCGGTGGGCAATGCATGGGCGACCGGCATCAATGCCGACAGCCCCATCACGACGGCGGCCATGACGCCGGCGCGTACACCAGAGCAGCTGGACTTGCCGCGTTGCTTGGCGGATTCGCCGGCGACGCTCCAGCATCCCTTGGATTCATTCCATACCACGGTATAGGACTTGTTCATGTCTTCCTTCTTGCAAGTGACGCACGGGAGAAGTTCCGTGCGGGGTTGAAAAACGCGTAAACGCGTCGGGGTCAGAAAAGACGGGTGGCCTGGAACCACAAGCGCGGTTCGCGTTTGGGGCCTTCTTGTCGATAGTTGTTCTGCTCCAGCGGCCATGCCGCGGTCAGCGTGATCTGGTGCTGGCGGCCGGTCTGGATCACGCTCACACCCGTGGCCGACAGATGCTGGCTGTTGCGGCCGCCGATCCACGGGCGCTTGTTGAGCCGCACGGCGCCCTTGTCCACGAAGGCGGCAAGCTGCAAGCCGGGAAAGGGCAGGTAGCGCAGGTCCAGGCTGCCTTGCCAGCCTTCATCTCCGCTGCCGGCGCCATTGGGAAAGGCGCGTACGCCGAATGGCCCGCCCAGGCTGAATTTCTCGGAGCTGTCCAGATTCTTCGATGCCCGTTGCGCGCTGAATTGCGCGGACAGCATGAAAGGGCCGGGCAGGTTCTGCAGGCGCAGCAGGGCGAGGTTGGTCTTGCCGAACCGGCCGGCTGCTCGGTTGTAGAGGCGGTCGCCCTGGCGGCTGGCTGCGTCGCGCAGCTGCAGTGAGCCGATGCCATAGGACAGATACAGGGCATTGCGGCCGCCGCCCAGGAAGGCGTCGTCGTTGTTGCCGCTAAGGGATGCCGTCCATAGGCCGATATGCTTGCGGCTGACGACGTCGAACAGATCCATGGCGTCGCGCATGCTCTTGTCTTCGTACTGCAGTTGCGCTTGCAGATTGATGCTGCGGCCGCGCAAGACCGGTTGCTGGACGAAGACGCTGGAGATGGAGGCGTTGCCGTGCGCTTGCAGCAGGTCGAAATCCCTGCCCAGGCGATAGCTCATGTTGGAGACGCTGGCGCCCAGGCGGGTCAGGCGCGCTCCGACCGGCACCTGGTAGGCCATGCGGTAATAGCGCTGCTTCTTGTCGCTGGTCAGCAGGCGCAGGTTCAACTGGTCGCCCAGGCGCAGCGGACTGTTTACGTCCAGACTGCCGGCCAGGCGAAACTCGCCGGTGTAATAGCCCCCGAAGTTGTCGGCGTCCAGGCTGCCCGCCACGAGGGGGCCGGGGGCGGCATCGATGAACAGTTCCGTGGAACCGGGGACTTGCCCCGGGCGCAGGGTGCCCTGGACCCGGACGCCGGGAATGTCGTTGACGAGCATCAGGCGGTTGTCCAGCGCTTCAAGGTGCACGACGTCGCCTGGGCGCAACGGGGAAAGCGCCCGACGCAGGACCGAGTCGCGAACGCGAGTTCGGTTGGTGAGCGTCAGGCCGCCATAGACGCCTTCCTGAATGGCGATCTGGACGAGACCATCGACGATTTCTTGCGGCGGGAGGTAGGCCCGGGCCAGTAGATAGCCGTGGTCTTGATAGAACCTGGTGATGCGGTCGGCGGCGGCGCGCAGGCCGTCAAGGTCTTGCTGCGTACCTGTCAGATCGGATAGCAGGGCCAGCAGATCTGCGGCCCGAAACACATGATTGCCTTGCAGATGAAAGCCGCTGATGGCCACCTTGGGGCCTTCTGATTGGCCCGTGGCCGAGGGCCGCGCGGGGGCAGAGCCCGACACGTCCAGACCGGGTTGCGAAGCCGGCGGGGCAAGCGCGGGCAGCGTCGATTCAAGTTCGCGCAGCGACCGGCCGGCGTCAGGTATCTGAGCCGGCGTCGTGGTATGTGTCAGCGCCAGCAGAAGTCCGCCGATCCCCTGACAAGCTCGGTGAGCCAGGCCGCTACGGAACGGAAATGGATCTGAGGGAAAGGAAGGGGGAGATTTTGGGCGCAGCAGCGCCACGGCGTTTCGCAATATCAATTCGTTCTAACCGTCTTTCGCAACGGCCCTCTCTGGGTCTTTTTTATTGTTCGAGCGAAAGGCCGCTACCTTTGCTCAGCGCGTGCGACAAGGGCCCGGGACAAGCTCGTTCCGGTGTCGTTGCCACATGCGATGACTATAGGTATGTGTAAGACGAAGAGAGTTAGTAAGACTACGAGATTGAACTGCGGTGTATTCGGAAAATAATTTAGCTATGCACGTGATTCTCTAGAATTTTTATTGAGGTTCGTGCGGACTTCGGAGAATTGGTGTTGTTTTGCGCGAATTAGTCCTAGATTTCGAGAGGGGTGGGGGTAATTGAGTCCTAAATTGAGGGGTGCAGATCGTCTGGTAAGCAAACGGGATGCGCATTTAGCATGAGGTGCCATCTACAATTAAATCGGTGATGGTGGTCCCGCGCTTGATAAGGAGAGAGTCCCGGTGTCTGAAGCCAATATATTCGTCGCACTGGTCGATGATCATCCTGCCGTGTCTTTGGGGGTGCAGGCGGTGTTGAGCCGAAACCCCGCAATTGTCATTGTTGGGCACGCCCAGGATTCAACAGGGCTCGTTGAGTTGCTCAACGAAACGCGCTGCGACTTGCTGATTTCAGATTTTTCGATGCCCGGCGGAAAATACGGCGACGGCTTGGCGCTGGTGTCGTATCTGGCGCGAAACTACCCGAACCTGCGCACGATTATTCATACGATGTCCGATAATCCCATGTTGATATGGGCGCTGGTACGGCAAGAGATCATGGGGGTGGTGAGTAAATGCGATTCTCCCAATCATCTTCTGAGTGCGGTGAATTCCGCATCCGCCGGTCGACGGTACTATTCGCCCGTGATTCAGGAACTCTTCATGCACAACATGAGGATGGGTGACGTGGAAAGGCTGACGCCTCGCGAAACGGAGATCGTCCGGCTATTTTGCGCGGGGGGAACGATTACCGACATCGCCCAACTCGTGCATCGCAGCGTGCAGACGGTAAGCACCCAGAAGCGAAGCGCGATGCGAAAGCTGGGCGTGACAACGGACGCGGCGTTGGTGCGGCACGTGCTCAGCAACGGAATCAAGACGTCGCTGGACATGGCCGGCGCCACGGACGCCGAACCTGCGGCCTAGCTCCGAACAGGACGGGGCGGCATCGGCCGCCCAGCAGGTCAGAAAAATTCGTCCAGCAGGCAATAGAACTTGATGCGTTGCGCGTCGGGCGCGACGCCATACTCGCGGAAGAAGGGCGCAACCCATTCCTCGCCGACATTGCGGGCGATGCTGCGCGCAGCCAGGGCAAGGTCTTGAAAGCGGTCTGCGATGCCCAATCGGCCGCAGTCGATGAAACCGGTGAAACGGTTACCGTCGACCATGAAGTTCGGCAGGCAGGCATCCCCATGCGTCACGACCAAGTCATGTGCCGTGGGGCAGGTCGATAGCAGTTCGGCCAGCACCTGGCCGGCTGATTGCCCAACCCTTTCATCGTCGAAATCCGCTTCATCAACCAATCCGGCGTCGACGCGCCGTTTTGCGTCAGCGATGCGGGGCGCCAGCCTGTGGTCGAACGGGCAGGATTCCGTTGGGACGCGATGCAGGTTGCGTAATGCCGCGGCCAACAGGCCAATGACCTGGCCCGGGGGCAGAGTGGCACTGGCCAGGTCGCAGCCTTCCAGCGCAGTCATCAGCAGCCAGTGGCGGCCACCGTCGTCTACGGAATCGAGCACGGTGGGGGCCGGTTGGCCGACCTGCCGCAACCAGCGAAGCCGCGCAATCTCATCGGGCAGTTCGTTCACAACGCTAGTGAGTTCGGACTTCAAGAACAGATCGGGCTGACCGCGGCGGCGCACGCGGTAGACGTCTGCGCGCGACTCGCCAATGGACTGTTGTTCGATGGAGGCATGAGCGAAGCCGTCGCGCCACTTGGCGGGCAGGGCGATCCGGTTGCAGTCCGTTGTATTGAGCGATTCCATTGGCTTGCCAATTCTCTAGGCGGCTTCAGAGCGAGCTTCGACATGATAATCAGACTTGGCCACACTTGGCGCTATCCGCGCCCGGAATCGCTTTCGTACTGTTGCCACGCGTCCCGCGCGCTGGCGCCCTGGTGGATCATCGCCATCAATGCCCGCACCACCGCCGCTGGATTAGCGTGCTGGTAGACGTTGCGTCCGTACACCAGGCCCACCGCGCCCTGGTCCAGCAGTTCCCATGAGCGGCCGAATACGCGTTGCAGGTCTTCACGGCCGCCGCCTCGCACCAGAACGGGGCATCGGGCCGCCTGCACCACGCGGTGGAAATCGCGGGTTTCGGTGGTGGGATCGGCCTTGATGATGTCGGCGCCCATTTCGCGAGCCAGGCGCACCAGCGTCACGATCTTTTCGGCGTCGCCGTCCACCATGTAGCCGCCGCGGGCAGAGTGGGGCGCCATGACCAGCGGTTCGATCATCAGCGGCATGCCGTAGCGGTCGCAGTCGGCCCTGACGCGCGCGATGTTCGAGACGCATTGGCGGAACAGGTCGGGTTCGTCGGGCAGCATGAACAGGTTGACGACGACGCAGGCCGCATCCATCTGTACGGCGGGCAGCACCGGGTCTTGGGTGTTCTGGAGCACGGCCCACATCACGCGGTGCGTGGTGGCGTTGTAGGGGTTGCCCATGTCCAGGCGCATCACCAGCGCGGGCTTTTCACGCCCCGGGCGCTGCTGCAGCAGGCCGGCTTGGCCGTAGTTGAGCTGGATGGCGTCGGGGCGCGCCGCGGCCAACTGGTCGATGACGGCGGGCATGTCTTCCAGGCCGTCCAGGAATCCGGGTTCGTTGCAGACGCCGTGGTCGACGGCGATGTCCAGGCAACGCCCGGCGGTCAGCAGGCGGTTCAGGCGCGCTTCTTTGTTGTGCGTCATGGAGGTTTCCTTGTCCGTCAGTCGAGGGTGGCAAGATGGCGGGCGGCGGCCGCGTCGATGGCGGCGAGGGCGGCCGTATCCAGCCTGAGGTCGGCCGCGCCGGCGTTCTGGATCGCCTGCGCGGGCGTGCGCGCGCCGCACAGGGCGGTGCTGACCCCGCCGTTGCGGGTGGTCCAGGCGATCATCAACTGCGCGTACGAGCAATCCAGGCGTTGCTGTAAGGGAGCCAATGCCTCGAAGAAGGCTTTCAGCCGCTGGCGGTTGGCAGCGGAAAAGCGCGGGTTGCCGGCGCGCTGATCGTCGCCCGTGAATTGCCGGTCGGGGTCGATCGGGCCGGCCAGCAGGCCCAGCGCCAGCGACGAATAGCCCAGCGAGGCCACGCCGTGGTCCCGGCATGGGGGCAGCAGCGTGGATTCGATGTCGCGGTCGATCAGGCTGTAGCGTTCCTGGATGGCGTCCACGGGGCCCTGCTCCAGGTATTCGGCCAGCGTCTCGGGCGTGGCGTTGCTGATCCCGATGGCGCGGATCTTGCCCTGGCGCTTCAGGTCAAGCAGCGCGCCCATGGTTTCGGCGACCGGCGTGGTGC
This sequence comes from Achromobacter marplatensis, assembly GCF_002209535.1. Lineage (GTDB taxonomy): Bacteria > Pseudomonadota > Gammaproteobacteria > Burkholderiales > Burkholderiaceae_B > Achromobacter > Achromobacter marplatensis. The sequence continues at coordinate 112,478 of NZ_NJIG01000001.1, forward strand.
TGTCCTGCCAGTGCGTGATGTAGAGGTCGATGTAATCCGTTTCCAGGCGGGCCAGGCTTTGTTCCACTTCATGGAAGATGGAGGCGCGGCCCAGATGGCGGTGCACCGGTTTGCCGTCTTCGTCGAAGAAGTGCGCGCCCTGTTGCGTGTGCCAGACCAGCCCGCATTTGGTGGCGATGACGGCGTCGTGCCGGCGTCCTTTCAGCGCGGTGCCGACCAGGCGTTCGGCATGCCCCAGGCCATAGGCGGGCGCGGTATCGATCAGGCGGACGCCGGCGTCCACGGACGCGCGGATGGCGTCGATGGCTGCGGCGTCGTCGCCGCCGCCCCACATCCAGCCGCCCATGGCCCAGGTGCCCAGGCCGACGGTTTCGCATTCGATGCCGGACGCGCCCAGTGTTGTGATGTTCATCGGTGTCCTTTCTTGACGTTCATAAGATGGTCGACGGTGACGGCGGCCAGCAGGATCAGGCCCTTGACGACGTCTTGCCAGTACGGCGAGACATCCAGCAGGATCAGAGAACTGGTGACGATCGAGAGCAGGGCAAGACCCAGCACGGCGCCCAGGACCGTGCCGGAGCCGCCTTTCAGGCTGGCGCCGCCGATCACCACGGCGGCGATCACGTTCAGTTCCATTCCCAGGCCGAAGGTGGGCGTGGCGGCGCCGAAGCGTGCGGTGTAGACCACACCCGCCAGCCCCGCGAGTGTCGAGCACAGCACGGTGACCCAGAACTTCACGCGGCCCGTGCGGATGCCGGAATACAGGGCGGCTTTTTCATTGCTGCCGGTGTAGAACACCTTGCGCAGCAGCGCCGCCCGGCGCAAGGCGAAGTCGCTGACGATGACGATGGCGGCGAAGATCAGGATGACGGCGGGGATGCCTCCGATGACGCCCTGGCCGATGAACTTGAACTGCGCCGGTAGCGAGAACAGCGACTGCGGCGTGCCCTGCGTGATGGCCAGCGACAAGCCGCGCACGATCACCATGAAGGCCAGGGACGCGATGAAATGGCTAAGCCCGATGCGGGTCACGCACAGGCCGATCAGCGCGCCCACGACGCCGCTTGCTGCGATGGCGGCCAGGCTGGCGGTCCATGGGTCTACGCCCATCAGGAACAGCTTGCCGGTGATCACCATGGCCATGCAGACGACGGAGCCTACCGACAGGTCGATGCCGCCCACGATCACCAGCAGGGTCATGCCGACCACGACGATGCCTTCGATGGAAAACGACAACAGCATCGCGCGTATGTTTTCCCAGGTCAGGAAATGCGGCGACGCGAAGCTCATGCCGATGGCAAGGAGCGCAATGATCAACAACAGGCCGGCTTCGCGCATGCTTGCCAGCCGGTGCCGCAACGGGACCCCGGTGGCGGGGCGCGCGGGCGTCAGTCCGGCGTCATGCAGCAGAACGGCGTCGGCCGCGGGGGAGGGTTTGAGTTCGGACATCAGATCGTCTCCTGGGCGCTGAGGCCCGAGGCTAGTCTCAGCAGCCTTTCTTCAGTCATTTCGCTGGCCGCCAGCTCGCCGGCCAGGCGGCCGTCGCGGATCACCAGCGCCCGGTCGCACAGCCCGATGATTTCGGGCAGTTCGGAAGAAATCACGACCACGCCCACGCCCTGGCTGGCCAGGTCGCGCAGGATGTGATGGATCTCGGATTTGGCGCCCACGTCCACGCCGCGCGTGGGTTCGTCCATCAGCAGCACAGCGGGGTTGGTGGCCAGCAATTTGGCGATCGCGACCTTCTGCTGGTTGCCGCCCGACAGGCTTGCGGCGTCGATGGCCACGCCGTCGGACTTGAGCTTGAGCCGCGCGCCCAGCTCCGTGGCCAGGCGCCGTTCCGCGCGTCGCCGCAACAGGCCGAAACGCGAACTGATGCGGGCCAGCGCCATCGACGATATGTTCTGTTCAATGGGAAGTTCCAGGAACAGGCCCGCCGCCTTGCGGTCTTCGCTGAGGTAGGCGATGCCATGGCGCAGGGCGTCGCCGTAGCGGCGGATCCGCAGCGGTTCGCCTCGCAACCGCACGCTGCCGCGCCGCGCGCGCCGCAGACCGCACAGCGTCTCGGCCAGTTCGCTGCGCCCGGCGCCCATCAGGCCCGAGATGCCCAGGATCTCGCCGCGCTTGAGCGTGAACGAGATGCCGTGCACGCTGACGTCGTCGGCGATGCCGTCAACTTCAAGCAAGGGGGCGGCGTTACCGCCTGCCGCCTGTTTGGGCGGGTAGTAGCAGCCCAGGTCCCGCCCGACCATGCTGCGCACCAGCGCATCCGGCGTCAGGCCCGACAGCGGGGCGCAGAGTACGTCGCGGCCGTCGCGCAGGACGGTGACGCGGTCGCAGTGCTGGAAGATCTCGGCCATGCGGTGGCTGATGTAGATGATGCCGATGCCCTGTGCTTTTAGATCGTGCAGCACGCGGAAGAGGGCGGCGGATTCCACTTCGGTCAGCGCCGCCGTGGGTTCATCCAGGATGAGGACTTTGCAGTCCAGGGTCAGTGCTTTGGCGATTTCGACCAGTTGCTGGCTGGAGATGCCCAGGTCGTCCACGCGCAGGCCAGGGTCGATCTGCTGCCCCAGCCTTGCCAGCACCTGGGCGGCGCGCGCATTCAGGCTGGCGAAGTCCATCCAGGCGCGCGGCCGGGTGGTGATCTCGGGCATGAAGATGTTCTCGGCCACCGTGGCGTCGCCGCACAGCGCGATTTCCTGGTGGACCAGACCGATGCCCAGCCGCATGGCGTGGGCCGGCCCGTCGATGACCACGCGCTCGCCGTTCAGCCGGATGTCGCCCTCGTCAGGCGCGTGGATGCCGTCGATGATTTTCATCAACGTCGACTTGCCGGCGCCGTTCTCGCCGCACAGGGCGTGGATTTCGCCCCGTTGCAGCGAGAAATGCACGCCGGCCAGCGCGCGCGACGCCCCGAAACGCTTGGCGATGCCGTGCAGTTCCAGCAGGGGCGGTTGCGCGGTCATTCGTTGATGCCCTTGGTGCCGCGGCGCGCCAGGTACTTGTCCCAGTAGAAGTCGTCGGCGTTGGCCTTGCTGACGATGGACAGGCCGTTGTCCAGGAAGGGCACGGCCATCGGGTTGGTGCCGTTGCGCTTGGCGTCGTTCATGGGGTCGATCAGTTGCTGGTTGCGCGCCAGGAACAGCAGCATCATGCCCATGTAGCCTTGCACGCCCTGGTTCGGGTTGACCGAGCCATAGACCTCGCCCGACTTGATCATGTCCAGGATCTTGGCGTTCACGTCGCAGCACAACACCTTGATGTTCTCCTTGGTTTCGATGCTGGCTTGCGCCGCGCCCAGCGCGGAATTGGCTTCGGGCATGAACAGCGCGGCCAGGCCGGGATTTGCCTGCGCCAGGCTCAACGTGGCCTGGTAGGCCTTGTTGGGGTCCTGGTTGCTGGCGGCGCGGCCCACGAGTTTCATGCCGGGGTGTTTCGTCTTCATGCGGTTGATGAAGGCGGCGATGCGGCGGTCGTGGTTGTCCTGGCCGGGGTTCTCCAGCACGGCGTAGTCGCCTTTGCCGTTCAGGGCCGCGGCGATCGCGTCGGCGGCCTGGGCGCCTTCGCGTTCGTTGTCGGACGTGACGAACGACACGCGCTTGGAGTTGGGGGAGTCGGCCGCGAAGGTGACGACGGGGATGCCCATCGCCGCGGCGCGGTTGATGGGCTCGATGAACGGATCCGGGTTCATCGGGTGCAGCAGGATGCCGGCGGGCTTGCGGGCCAGCTCCTGCTCGAAGGAGGCCAGTTGCTTGTTGACGTCGTACTCGGGCGTGCCCGAATACCGCGTCTTGACGCCTAGCGTGTGGCCCAGCTGCTTCATCATTTCATAGACCGGGAACCAGTATTCCACGCCGGACACCATGACGTTCATGACATAGACGTCGCTGGTGGCTCCCTTCAAGCCCGTACCCGGCGCGGCGGGCGCGCTCTGCGCAAAGGCATTGGCTCCTGCCAGGCTGGCGCCCGCAGCGGCTACGGTCTTCAAGAAATCTCTTCTCATGTTGCGCTCCTTTTCCTCGCATTGATCCATTGCCTGCTGGCTTGGATACCCGGTGGTGGGCCTGATTGGCTCAACTCGTTGTTATGACATCGACTGAACTATATGGCAGCGGAATTATTTCTTTTACTAGGGGAAACACTGCTATCCTGCCGAAAATATCTGTAGACAATGTCATAACATGAAAGCCGACATATTCCTGGGTATCGACATGGGGTCCACGGGCCTGAAGGCGGTTGCCTTCGAGGCTGGGACGGGAGCCACGCTGGCCGCCTCGGGCGGCGGGCTGCCCTATAGGCATCTGCCTGGTGGCGGCTGCGAATTGCGTGCGGACGCCATCGACGCGGCGCTGATGCAGGCCCTGCGCGGCGTGGCCGCGCAACTGGGGCCGCGTGTGGCTCAGGTGCAGGCGCTGTGCTGCACCGGCCATGGCGCGGGGCTGTACGCGCTGGACGAGCGGGGCGATCTGTTGGCCGGGCGCGCCGTGGCGTCGACCGACCAGCGGGCTGCCGGGCTGGCGCGGAATCTGGCGCAGCGGCAGGGGGACGCCCTGTATCAGGAAGTGGGCTGCCGGCCGTGGTCGGGCCAGCCCAGCCTGGTTGCCACGGAATTATTCGATGCGCAAGGCGGTGGGCATCGGGCGATTCGCCGCCTGCTGTTCGCCAAGGACTATCTGGGCTTCCTGCTTAGCGGAGAAATCGCCACCGACGCCAGCGACGTCAGCACGGCGGGCCTGCTGAATCTGGACACCGGCGTGTGGTCCGCGTTGGCATTCGAGGCGGCCGGCCTGGCGGATCTGATGCCGCGCGCACTGCCACCGATCGTGCCCACGGGCACGGTGATCGGGCGCCTGCTGCCGGCGCGCGCGGCCGCCTGCGGGCTGCCTGCCGGCCTGCCGGTCGTCATGGGCGCGATCGATCTGCTGGCCTCCCTGTCGGCGGTGGGCGCTGTCAAAAGCGGCCATGCGGTGGCGGTGTTCGGCACCTGGTGCGTGAACGCCGTTGTGGCCGATGCGCGCGAACCCAAGCCGGAGGTCGGCGCGATCGTGCGCCATGGGCCGCCGGCCTCGCGGCTATATCTTGAGAACAGCCCTTCGTCCATGGCGAATGTGGCGTGGCTGGCACGCGCGCTGCAGTTCGACGATGCGGCCGCGGCGGTGGACTGCGCGATGTCGGTGCCGCTGGGCGCGGAGGGCTTGCGCTTTCTGCCTTTCATCAACGGGGGCGGGGTGGCGGCGGGCGCAACGGCGGGCTTCGTGGGCTTGAAGGGGCATCACGGGCGTGCGCACATGGCGCGCGCGGTGATCGACGGCGTGGCGGCGTTGCATGCCTGGCACTTGAAGCGCCTGGCCGCGCATGGCCTGGGCGTGCCGGGCCGGGTGGCTGCCTTGGGTGGCGGCGCGCGCGATCCGCGGCTGGTGCGCTTGCTGGCCGATTTCCTGGGCCATCCTGTTGAACGCTGCGGCGATGACGAGACCGGGGCGCGCGGCGCGGCCGGCTATGCGGCGTTGTCGCAAGGCGCAAGCGCGGACGAGGCCTTGCCCGTGCGTTGCGTGACCGAAGCGCCGGATGCGACGACGGCGCAAGCGCATGCCGAGTTCCATTCGGAATTTGAAGCGCTGATCGGCAATATGGCGCCCGCCTTCGCGCAATTGGCGGGGCGTGCGCCATGATGACGCCAACCTTGCCCTATGTGCGTCCGGCCGCGTTGGCGGGCCGGCATTTTTCCACGGTGATCGTGGGCGCCGGCATCAATGGCGTGGGCGTGTTCCGCGATTTGTCGTTGCAGGGCGTGGACTGCCTGATCGTCGACAAGGGCGACTTTGCGGCCGGCGCCAGCAGTGCGCCGTCGCGGATGATCCATGGCGGCTTGCGTTACCTGGAAAGCGGCGCATTCGCGCTGGTGTCGGAAGCCACCCGCGAACGCAATCGGCTGCTGCGCAACGCGCCGCATCTGGTGCGTCCGCTGAAAACGGTGGTGCCGTTGTCCAGCCGTTTCGGCGGCCTGCTGGGCAGCGTGCTGCGCTTTGCCGGGTTCAAGGCGTCGCCCGGGGCGCGCGGCGTATTCGTGGTGGCGCTGGGCCTGCGCCTGTATGACCGCCTGGGACGGCGCCAGCGCGTGATGCCGGAACACCGCATCGCCAGGGCCTCGGCCGCCGACAACATCCTGTTCCGGGAGTCGGTGGGCTGGACGGCCACGTATTTCGATGCCTGGATCAGCCATCCCGAATGGTTGATCCAGGAACTGATGGCCGACGCGCATGCCGACCAGCCCGCGTCGCTGGCGGCCAACTATTGCAATGTGACGGCGTGCCGGGGCAGGACGCTTAGCCTGCGCGACGAGATCACCGGGGAAACCGTCGAGGTCACCGCGGACACCGTGGTCAATGCCACGGGCGCGTGGCTGGACCGGTCCGCCGGCGTGCTGGAAGGGGCGGGTTCACGCGTCATGGGCACGAAGGGCTCGCACTTGATCCTGGACCATCCCGCGTTGCGCGCGGCGTTGGACGGGCGCATGGTGTACTTCGAAGCGTCGGACGGACGGGTCTGCATCGTTTATCCCTTTATGGATCGCGTGCTGGTCGGGTCCACCGACATTCCGGTTGATGATCCCGACCAGGCGGCTACCGAATCCGCCGAGATCGATTACCTGCTGGACGTGCTGGGCGAGGTCTTCCCGCGGCTGCGTTTTGCGCGCGGCGACGTCGTCTACACTTACGTCGGTGTGCGTCCGCTGGCGTATTCGGATGCGGACAAGCCCGGCCAGATATCGCGCGACCACGCGGTGGTGGTCGATCCGCCGAACGCCGTGCGCAAGGTTCCGCTGGTGTGCCTGGTGGGCGGCAAGTGGACCACGTTCCGATCCTTGGCGGAATTGGCCGCGAACCAGGTGCTGACGCTGCTGGATCGGCCCCGTCTGCGCTTGACCGAGGCGCTGGCCATCGGCGGTGGTGCGGACATGCCCGCGGACGGCCCGGCCAGGGAACAACTGGTCGATACGATCCGGGCTAGCTCAGGCCTTTCGCGCGAACGGATCGACGGGCTGGTCAGCCGCTACGGTTCGCGTGCCGACGGCCTGGCGCAGGCCTTCGCGGCCGCAGGGGACGTTCCGCTGCGCCATGCGCCGGACTATTCCGAAGCCGAGATCCGCATGCTGTGCCGCCAGACGGGCGTGCAGCATCTGGCCGATCTGGTGATCCGCCGGACCTTGCTGGCGATATGCGGCCGCGTCACCGACGGCTTGCTGGCCGAATTGGCGGAGCTGGCCGCAGAGGCGCTGGGTTGGACGGACACGCGCCGGCGCGACGAGTGGCTGGCGTGCGCCGCCATTCTGCGCGACCGGCATTTTGTAGATATTGATTCAAGCCTTAGCCTTATCACGACATGAGCAGCCCCATTCCGACCCAAGACGTACTGGACCGCAGCGCCGGCGCCCCGCTTTGGGCGCAGTTTCGCGACGTGGTGCGCGGCAAGATCCTTCAAGGCGAACTGGCGGTGGGGGCCAAGCTGCCCACCGAGGCCGAGTTCGGCGAACAGTACGGCATTTCACGCATTGTGGTGCGGGAGGCGTTGGCGGATCTGGTGCGCAATGGCCTGATCTACAAGATCCGCGGGCAGGGCGCTTTTGTGTCGGCGCGCGAACGCGACGAGGACTTCGTATCGACGGTGCTGGGCTTTTCAGACGAAATGGCCCGCAAGGGTCGCACCGTCCGCACCCAGGTGCTGGTGCAGGAGCTGCGCGCGCCGACCGCGCAGGAAGCGACGTCGCTGGCGCTGAATGAAGCGGACATGGTGGTGGCGCTAAAGCGCTTGCGCAGCGTGGACGGCGAACTGCAGTTACTGGTGGAGACCGCCGTGCCGGCGGATCTGGCGCCCGGCCTGCACCGCACGCGCCTGGAAAACCGTTCGCTGTATGACGTGTTGCGCCGCCAGTATGGGTTGCGCATCGTGCGGGCGGAGCGCTGGATCGATGCGGTGGCGCCCGACGCGCACACGTGTGAATTGTTGGGCATGGCCAGCGCCGAACCGTTGCTGCGCATCGAGTCCATTGCTTACGGTTCGAATGGCCGGCCGCTGGAATACTACCGCGCGTTGCACCGCTGCAAATCGAGCCGGCTGCACGTTCAGACCACGACCTGAGGCCGCGGTCCGCCCCATTAGAAGAGGTTCAGCGCTTGCGCCACCCATAGCGCCAGGCCGATCGCGATGCCGATCAGCAGCATGCGCCGCAGTCCGCCACCCGAGGGGACCGCGCCGGGCGACAACGACGGATCCGCATTGACGCGCGAGGGGTGCGACGCGCCGGCGGCGGGAGCAGGGCGCGCCGAGGGGGCGTCGGCCTGATCTGGGCTATCCGTTTCGATGGTGAACGCAGGCTTGCGCTTGACGTCAGCCGCATCGCCGGCGAAGTCCTGCACGTCGATGCCCGCGTTTTTCAGCATGTCCCACAGGCCGCCCAGGTCTTTGCCGCTGCGCAACGCCTCGATGCGTTCGCGTTCGGCGCGCGGAACCTCATCCAGGCTGTCGTACTTGCGGCCGTTCACCATGACCGCGCCGTCCTTGATCAGGACGTTGAACGATTCCCCGTTTTCCAGGCCTGCGTAGCTCCATTCCTGAGTGACGCTGACGCCGTCCATCTTGCTGTCCAGCAGGTCTTCGATGTGGACGCGCTGCTCGGGCGTGAGGTCCGAGGTGGAACTCCAGCTGCGCGTGGTCGTCGAACTGCGCCAGGTCTTCGTCTTGTCGTTCATGGGAGGGATCCGTTGCTGTTCCTTGCCGCGAAATATACAGAATCCGTTAACCCGTTTGTCAGAAAATCCCGCTTTTGCGGGCTTCTTACATTGTCCTTAAAGCAAAAGACAATCCCATGTCAAGAAAATCGAACTGATATGGTCACTTGAGCAGATCAGATGGTCGAAAAGGCGCATAATGCGACCACCTTCTCTTATGTCCCTTTTCAAGAGCAGGTTCGATTTTCTGTAAGCAAAGAGCGTGTTGTCACTAGCTCGGCAGTTCGTGTTTCCAGGTTTCATGTTCGGTAGCGCGCTAGGACAACTTGGAGTATTCACGGAGATGTCTATGACAGAAGATGCAAAGCCGCGCCGGCGGTTTCTGCAAGCGTTGGCCATCGTGCCAGCGTCGACGATGGCGGTAGGGGCCTTGACCACGGCCTGTACCAGCGCCGACGAAGGCAAGGCCGCTCAGGCCGCCAAGCCCTACGCACCCACCTATTTCACCCAGCCTGAATGGACCTTCATCGTGGCGGCCGTGGATCACCTGATCCCCGCCGACGAGTACGGTCCGGGCGCCATTGCCGCCGGCGTGCCTGAGTTCATCGACCGCCAGATGGAAACGCCCTTTGGCCACGGCAAGCTCTGGTACATGCAAGGCCCGTTCCATCCCGATCAGGTGCCGGAACTGGGTTACCAGCTGAACCAGACTCCCCGCGAGGTCTACCGCCACGGCATCGAAGCCTGCAACGCCTGGTGCGTGAAGACGCACGGCAAGGTGTATGCCGAGCTGGACAAGCCGCTGCAGGAACAGATCCTGAAGGATCTGCAAGGCGGCAAGATCGAGCTCGAGACCGTGCCTGCCAGGACGTTCTTCAGCTTCCTCTTGTCCAACACGAAGGAAGGGTTCTTTGCCGATCCGATCTACGGCGGCAACAAGAACATGGTGGGTTGGAAGATGGTGGGCTTTCCCGGCGCGCGCGCCGACTATATGGACTGGGTTGACCAGCCCAATGTGAAGTACCCCTATGGCCCCGTGTCGATCTCTGGGGAGAAGGGTTAATCATGGCGATCAAGAAAGATAAAGTGGATGCGGTCCTGGTCGGGTTCGGCTGGACCGGTGCGATCCTGGGTCAGGAACTGACCGAAGCCGGGTTGCACGTGCTGGCGCTGGAGCGCGGCGGCATGCAGGACACGCCGAAGGACGCCGAGTACCCGAAGGTGATCGACGAGCTGGCGTATTCCGTGCGCGGCAAGCTGTTCCAGGACCTGTCCAAGGAAACCGTGACGATCCGCCACGGCGTGGACGACGTGGCCGTGCCGTACCGCCAGAACGGCTCGTTCCTGCTGGGAACGGGCGTGGGCGGCGCAGGCTTTCACTGGAACGGCATGCACTACCGCGCGCTGCCTGAAGAGCTGGAACTGCGCACGCGCTACGAAACGCGCTACGGCAAGAAGTTCATTCCGGAAGGCATGACCATCCAGGACTTCGGCGTGACGTACGACGAACTGGAACCGTACTTCTCGAAATTCGAGTACGTGTGCGGCACGTCCGGCAAGGCCGGCAACCTGAACGGCAAGATCGTGGAAGGCGGCAACCCGCTGGAAGGCAAGCGCAGCAAGGAATTCCCGCTGCCCGCGCTGCCCAACACGTATGGCGCGCAGTTGTTCGAGAAGGCCGCGCGCGAAGTCGGGTTCAATCCGTATCCGGCACCCGCCGCCAATGCCTCGGGCCCGTACACCAACCCCTACGGCGTGCGCCTGGGCCCCTGCAACTTCTGCGGTTTCTGCGAAAACTACGGGTGCTACATGTACTCGAAGGCGTCGCCGCAGACGACCATCCTGCCGGTGCTGCTGAAGAAGCCGAATTTCGAGCTGCGCACGCATTCGCAGGTGATCAAGGTCAATCTGGATTCCACCGGCAAGAAGGCCATCGGCGTGACGTATATCGACGCCCAGGGCCGGGAAATCGACCAGCCGGCCGATCTGGTGATCCTGTCGGCCTACCAGATGCACAACGTGCGCCTTTTGCTGCTCTCGGGTATCGGCAAGCCGTATGACCCGAAGACCAATGAAGGCGTGGTCGGCAAGAACTACGCATACCAGATGAACGGCGCAGTGAACGTGCTGCTGCCCAAGGGCACCCAGCTGAACCCCTTCGTGGGCACCGGCGCGGGCGGCGTGGGCATGGACGACTTGAACGGCGACCAGTTCGACCACGGCCCGCTGGGCTTTCTGGGCGGCGCCAGCATCCGCCACGTGCGCTACGGCGGCCGTCCCATCAAGCAGACGCCGACGACGCCGGGCACCCCCAGCTGGGGCACGGCCTGGAAAGCGGGTGTGCAGGACGCGTATCAGCGCTTCATGACCATCGGCATTTCCGGTTCGGTGATGTCGTACCGCGACGCCTATCTGTCGCTGGATCCGACGTACAAGGACGCCTATGGCCAGCCGCTGCTGCGCATGACGTTCGACTGGCATGACAACGAGTTCGACATGCTGGGCTACATGGGCAAGCGCATGGAGACCGTGGCCAAGGCCATGAATCCGGAGAAGCACTTCGTGGCCGTGCGCAAGAAGGGCGCGCGCTATGACACGCGTGTCTACCAAAGCACGCACAACACCGGCGGCGCGATCATGGGCTCGAACCCCAAGGAAAGCGTGGTCAACAAGTACCTGCAAAGCTGGGATGTGCCGAACGTGTTCGTGATGGGCGCCTGCGTGTTCCCGCAGAACATGGGCTACAACCCGACCGGGCTGGTGGGCGCCTTGGCCTTCTGGGCCGCGCAGGCGATCCGCGACCAGTATCTGAAGAACCCCGGCCCGCTGGTCCAGGCTTAAGGAGACGGAACAATGTTGAAGCAAACCATTGTTGCGGCCTTCTCGGCCCTGGTCGCCAGCGCCGCATTCGCGGCGGACGGCACGACGGCCGCGGCGGATGCGCAGATGATCAAGCAGGGCGAATACCTGTCGCGCGCCGGCGACTGCATCGCCTGCCATACGGCCAAGGGCGGCAAGCCCTTCGCCGGCGGACTCGGCATCGAGTCGCCGCTGGGCACGATCTATTCGACCAACATCACGCCCGACAAAGAGACGGGCATCGGCAACTACACCTACGAGGACTTCGACCAGGCCGTGCGCCACGGCAAGGCCCGCGATGGCCATTCGCTGTATCCGGCCATGCCGTACACCGCGTACGCCAAGGTCACGCCCGATGACGTGAAGGCGCTGTATGCCTACTTCATGCATGGCGTGGAACCGGTCAAGCAGGAAAACAAGGACACGGACATCTCGTGGCCCATGTCGATGCGCTGGCCCTTGACCGTGTGGCGCTGGATGTTCGCACCCGACGTCGTCAGCGGCCCCGCTGCGAGCGACTTGAAGGGCGCCGACCGCGAAGCGCTGCTGCGTGGCCAGTACCTGGTCGAAGGCCTGGGCCATTGCAGCACCTGCCATACGCCGCGCGGTTTCGCCTTGCAGGAAAAGGCGCTGAGCGACGCGGACGGCTCGGCCTTCCTGTCGGGCGGCGTGGTGGAAGGCTGGCTGGCCAAGAACCTGCGCGGCGACGCCACCGACGGCCTGGGCAACTGGACGAAGGAAGACATTGCTGTCTTCCTGAAGTCTGGCCGCAACGGCCATTCGGCTGCGTTCGGCGGCATGGCGCAAGTGGTCGAGGACAGCACGCAGCACTTGTCCGACGCCGATCTGAACGCCATTGCGGTGTATCTGAAGAGCTTGCCGCCGGTCAACAAGGACGCGACCAAGCCGCTGGCCGATGACGAGTCCGTGGCGCAAGCGCTGCGTACCGGCAAGGATAAGAGCGATGGCGCGATGGCGTTCCTGAATAACTGCGCCGCCTGCCACCGCAGCACCGGCAAGGGTTATACGGAAACGTTCCCGCAGTTGGCGTTGAGCTCGACGGTGAATTCCGCGGATCCGGCCTCGCTGATCCACATCGTGCTCAAGGGCGCGCAGATGCCGGGCACGACGGCGGCGCCCACGGCCTACGCGATGCCTGGCTTCGACTGGCGCATGACCGACAAGGAAGTCGCCGACGTGGTGACCTTCGTGCGGTCCAGCTGGGGCAACAAGGGCGCGGCAGTCAGCGCGTCGGATGTGGCCAAGGTGCGCAAGGAAGTGGGGGCGGCCGCGCAGCCCGCGCGTTAACGCGCCCCGCGGTTCCGCAAGACGGTCCCGCATGATGGCGGCGTCGGAAAGTCCAGGCTTTCCGGCGCCGCTTTTTTATTTGATGCGTCGCGCCCAGATCGTCCGCCACGGGCAGACGCGGAGCTTGCCCAGCTGCTATGATTACTGGATAAATACCCAGCTATCCGGCCCGGCCGATGTTCCCCCCGCACCGTTACTACTACCTTCACAATTTCCAGCGCGCGCTGGCGTGGGTCGCTGACCGCTACGCCGACCTGCTGGATGCCGGCGAACGCCGTTTCCTGGAAGACTTCCAGGCCTTGCCGCAGGCGTCCCAGGCGTTGATGGTGCGCATGCTGATGCGGCGCGGGCCGTGGTTCCGCGCCAGCCGGCTGGTCTATGAGGAAATCGCCAGCACGCAGGATGCCGCGGCGCCGCTGCAGGCGCTGGGGTGGCTGGACGCCGACGCGCCAATGACGTTGGACGAGGTGTTCGCCCTGCATACCAAGCCCGAGCTTTGCCGCCTGTTTGGGGATGCCTCGGTCAAGCCGGCGGCGCGCAAGGCGGACCTGCTGGAGGCCTTGCGGGCTCGGCACGATGCGCCCCAGCCCTATGCGGCTTGGAACCCCGCGGCCGACGAGCCCGTGTGGCGCGTGATGGTGGGCGATCTTTGCGAACGCTTGCGCCTGATGTTCTTCGGCAACCTGTACCAGGACTGGTCGGAATTCGTATTGGCCGACCTGGGCGTGTTCCAGTACGAGGCCGTGCCGTTCGAGGCGTCGTCGCGGGCATTCCAGACGCGGGCGGACGTGGACGGCTATCTGGCCTTGCATGCCTGCCGGGCGGCGCTGGACGAAGGCGCCGAACTGGACGCCTTGCTGCGGGCGGTGGACGATTGCGCCAGCCAGAACCCCTGGCTGGAAAAGCGCCGCGCCAAGGTGCTGCTGCGGATCGGGCAGGCGTGCGAGCGGGCGCAGGACTGGGCGGCGGCGCAACGCGTGTACACGCGCTGCGCGTACCCCGGCGCGCGGCATCGCCGCATACGCGTGCATGAACGCATGGCGCAGTATGGCGAGGCCTTGGCGCTGGCCTTGCAGGCGCAATCCGCACCCGAAAGCGAAGAGGAAAGCCAGCGCGTGGCGCGGATGCTGCCGCGCCTGTATCGGGGCGCGGGGCAGGGCGCGCCCGCGCGGGCGGCGGCCCCGGCCTTGCTGCGCACGGATCTGAGCTTGCCGCGGCCGGCCCAGCCGATGGCGGTGGAATTCGTTACCCGGGACCACCTGCATCAGGACGATGCGCCGGTGCACTACGTTGAGAACGCGCTGATCAATTCGCTGTTCGGCCTGCTGTGCTGGCCGGCCGTCTTTGCGCCGTTGCCGGGCGCGTTCTTCCATCCGTTCCAGCGCGCCCCGGCGGACCTGGATGCGCCGGATTTCCACCAGCGCCGCGCGGCTTTGTTCAACGACTGCCTGGGGCAGCTGGACACGCACGCGTATCGCGATGTGATCTTGCAGCGCTATGCGGAAAAATCGGGCGTGCAGTCGCCGTTCGTGTTCTGGGGCGCGTTGTCGGACACGCTGTTGGCGCAAGCCCTGGACTGCCTGCCGGCCGCGCATCTGAAGCTGTATTTCACCCGGCTGCTGCGGGACGTCAAGACCAACCGCTCGGGCTTTCCGGACCTGATCCGTTTCTGGCCGGCAGAGCGCCGCTACGAGCTGGTCGAAGTCAAAGGGCCCGGCGACAAACTGCAGGATAACCAGATCCGTTGGCTGCAGTATTGCGTGTCGCATGGGATGCCGGTTCGCGTCTGCCACGTCAGTTGGCGGGAGGATGCGGCATGAGTTATGCCGTGGCGGTGCGTGCGCTGTGCGAGTTCACCGCGCGGGCGGGCGATCTGGACTTGCGTTTCACGCCGGCGCCGACGGGGCTGGAAGGAATGGCGGGCCACGCGGTGGTGACGGGCCGGCGCGGGCCGGCTTATGAAACCGAAGTGGCGCTGTCCGGCCAACATGAAAACCTGCTGGTGCGGGGGCGGGCCGACGGCTACGACCCGGTGGCCAACCAGCTGGAAGAGGTCAAGACGTATCGCGGCCAGTTGGACAGCGTGCGCGAGAACCACCGCGTGGTGCATTGGGCGCAGGCGCGCGTCTACGGCCATCTGTTGTGCCAGGCCCGCGGGCTGGAGCAAGTGCGCGTGGCCCTGGTGTATTTCAATGTGGTCACCGAAGAAGAAACGGTCCTGGTGGAAACGCACGAGGCGTCGGCGCTGGCGGCCTTCTTCCAGGAGCAATGCGGCCGTTTCCTGGCCTGGGCCAAGACCGAGCTTGCCCATCGGCAAGCGCGCGATGCCGCGCTGGAAAAGCTGGCATTTCCGCATGGGGAATTCCGTGCCGGGCAGCGCGACCTGGCCGTGGCCGTGTACCGCACGGCGCGCGACGGCCGCTGCCTGATGGCGCAGGCGCCCACCGGTATCGGCAAGACGCTGGGCACGATCTTCCCGCTGCTCAAGGCCAGCCCCGGCACGGGCCTGGACAAGATCTTCTTCCTGGCGGCCAAGGGGTCGGGGCGGGGGCTGGCAGTCGAAGCGCTGGACACCGTCAATGCGCAGCCTGCTGCGCCCGCGCTGCGGGTGCTGGACCTGCAGGCGCGTGACAAGACCTGCGAGCATCCGGATCTGGCCTGCCACGGAGATTCCTGCCCCTTGGCGAAAGGGTTTTACGACCGCTTGCCGCAAGCGCGCGAAGCGGCGTTGCAACACGTCCGGCTGGATGCGCCCACCGTACGCGCGACGGCCCGCGCGCATCAGGTGTGTCCGTACTACCTGTCGCAGGAGCTGATCCGCTGGAGCGACGTGGTGGTGGGCGACTACAACTATTACTACGACGCCACGGCGATGCTGTACGCCATGACGCAGGCCTACCAGTGGAAGGTGGCGGTGCTGGTGGACGAAGCCCACAATCTGGTGGACCGGGCGCGCCGCATGTACACGGGTGAATTGGACCAGGCATCGCTGTCCGCCGCGCGCTATGCCGCGCCCAAGGCGCTGAAAAAGCCGCTGGACGGCCTGCAGCGGTCTTGGAACGCGCTGAACAAGAAGCAGGTTGAACGGTATCAGGCCTACGAGATGGTGGCCCCGGGCGTGCTGACCGCCGTGCAGAAAGCGGTAGGCGCCATCATGGAGCACATGGCCGAGTCGCCGTTGGCGCAAGACGATCCCGTCCTGACGTTCTACTTCGAAGCGCTGCAGTTCATGCGCCTGGCCGAGCAGTTCGGTTCGCATGCGCTCTTTGACGTGACGCTGTCGGACGTGGGCGTGGCCAGCGCCAAGACGCGGCCGTCTACCTTGTGTGTGCGCAACGTGATCCCGGCGCCGTATCTGGCGGCGCGCTACGCGGCGGCGCACGCGACGGTGCTGTTCTCCGGCACGCTGAGCCCGCAGCAGTTCTACCGCGACACCCTCGGACTGCCCAAGGATGCGCCCTGGATCGACGTGGCCGCGCCGTTCCAGGCCGAGCAACTGGCGGTACGGGTGGTGGGCAACGTGTCCACGCGCTATCGCGACCGCGAACGTTCGCTGGCGCCGATCGTCGACTTGATCGCGACCCAGTATGCTGAGCGGCCCGGCAACTATCTGGGGTTTTTAAGCAGCTTCGATTATTTGCGCCAGGTGTCCGACCTGATGCGCGAACGCCATCCCACGGTGCCGATCTGGCTGCAGACGCCGGGCATGGATGAACCCGG
Organism: Achromobacter marplatensis; assembly: GCF_002209535.1. GTDB lineage: Bacteria > Pseudomonadota > Gammaproteobacteria > Burkholderiales > Burkholderiaceae_B > Achromobacter > Achromobacter marplatensis. The sequence continues at coordinate 129,097 of NZ_NJIG01000001.1, forward strand.
CCGCGCCGCATTCCTGGCCCGCTTCACCGAGACCGGCCAGGGGGTGGGCTTTGCGGTGCTGGGTGGCGCGTTCTCGGAAGGGGTGGACTTGCCAGGCAAGCGGCTGATCGGCGCGTTCATTGCCACGCTGGGCCTGCCGCAAGTGAACCCGGTAAACGAAAACATGAAGCGGGCCATGGACTTGCGCTATGGCGAAGAGAACGGCTACGACTACACGTACCTGTACCCGGGCATGCAGAAAGTGGTGCAGGCGGCCGGCCGGGTGATCCGTACCGAACAGGACGTGGGCACCGTGCACCTGATCGACGACCGCTATCGCCGCGCCAAAGTGCGCGGCCTGTTGCCCAGTTGGTGGCAGGTGGACTGATCCGCTAGGGCGTGGCCGTTACGCCATCGCGGGCGGCGTGCGGGCGCCGCCGCCCCAGCAGCGCATGGATGGCCAGCGCGGTCAGCACGGCAATGCCAGCCAAGGCGTGCAGCACGTGGCGGAAGGCCTCGTTATAGCTGTGCTGCAGCAGCTCGGATGCGCCCGGCAACAAGGCCGCCGCTTCGTGCAACTGACCAAGCGCGGCGCGGTTGGCGGCCATCAGGATGGCCTGGCCGTCGGTGCCGGCAGGCAGCCCCGCCGTCAGCGGCATCTGGATCAGCAAGGCCAGCAGCGCGCTGACGACGGCGATGGCAATGCCATCCGCTGATACGCGCACCGTGTTGAAGATGCCGGTGGCCATGCCGACGTTACGCGGTTCCACCACGCTGACGGCCATCGCGTCCATCAAGCCCCACGGCACGCCGATGCCGATGCCGATCAGGCTCATCGGCAACCACAGGCCGGTGGCGCCTGTGGTCATGACGTCCGCCAACCAGACCAGGCCGGCGGCCACCGCCAGCAGGCCCACCGCGGACAGCACGCCCGGGTTGAACCAGCGTGTCAGCAATGCGGCCAGGAACGGCACGACCAGCAGCGGTGCGGCCAGACCAATCATCAACTGGCCGGCCGCCAGCGCGCTGTAGCCGTCGATGCCGATGAAGCGGCCGGGCAGCACGGCGATCAGCACGATGAAGAGGAACGCGGGCGAAGCCGCCAGCACCTGCACGCCCACGAAGCGCGCGTCGCGGAACAGGCTCAGGTCCAGCATGGGCCGGGCGGCGCGGCGCTCGACGTGCACGAATACGCCGGCCAGCAGGGCAGACGTCAATAGCGCGCCGATGACGTGCGCATCCGTCCAGCCCGCTTCGGGCGCCAGCAACATGCCGTAGGTGAACAGGCCCAGCGCGCCGGTGAAGCTGATGGCGCCCGGCCAGTCCAAGCGGCCTTGGGGGGCGCCGACGGTCGGGCGCACGCTGACGGCCACCATGACGGCGCCCAGCACGCCCACGCCGCCCGTCGCCAGGAACACCCATTCCCAACCGGCTGCCTGCACCATCCAACCGGACGCCAGCGGCCCGAACGACAGGCCGATGCCGAAGGTGGTGCCCAGCAAGCTGAACGCACGGGTGCGCGCCACGCCGTGGAACAGCGGGGCCAACGACGACATGGCGGCGGCAAACGCGGCTGCGCCGCCCATGCCCTGCATCAGCCGCATGACGTCGATCCAGCCCGTGGTGGGCAGATAGGGGATGGCGAACGTGGCGGCGCAGAACCATGCCAGGCCCAGCAGCCAGACCCGGCGGGGGCCGTACAGGTCGGTCAGGCTGCCCGACACCATGATGACGCTGCCGTACGCGAGGATGTAGCCGTTCAGGATCCAGTTCAGTTCAACCGGCGTGCCGCCCAGCGCCTGGCTGATCGACGGCAGGACCACGGCGGGGCCGGTGAAGCACAGCGGGATGAGCAGGGCTGTCAGGCAGGCAGACAGCAGTTGCAGCCAGCGATGGCGGGAGGATGGGGATTCGGAAAGGTGCATGAGGACGAGCGGGTCTAAACAAGGGCGCCGCGCGGCGGGATTGCGGTGCGGCGGCAGAATGACGGCAAGCTTAGGGGCCACTGGATAAAAGAAAAACAGGCTAGGATTCCGAATATTCAGGACAAAAACGTCCGCAATGGGGATGAGGATGGATAGTCTTAGCGGCATCGGCGTACTTGTGCTGGTCGCGGAAACGCGCAGCTTTTCCGAGGCGGGGCGGGTGCTGGGGGTGTCACCGTCGGCGGTGGGCAAAAGCGTGGCGCGGATGGAAGAGCGCTTGAAAGTGCGTCTGTTCCATCGCAGCACGCGCCACATTGCGCTGACCCCGGAAGGCGAGAAATTCCTGGAGCGTTGCCGCCGCATCCTGTGCGAAGTGGAAGCCGCTGAATTGGAACTTTCCGAAGCGACGGATGCGCCGCACGGCAAGCTGCGGGTGAGCCTGCCGCGCTACAGCGGGCTGTTCGACGCCAGCATCGCCAGCTTCATGCAGCAGTACCCGGCAGTGGAACTGGACCTGGATTTCACGGACCGGATGGTGGATGTGATCGGCGAAGGCTACGACGCCGTGGTCCGCACCGGCGACATGGACGATTCCGGCCTGAAGCGCCGGCGGCTGGGGCCGTTCCGGCGGGTGCTGGCCGCAGCGCCCGACTATTTGCGCCTGCATGGCACGCCCAAGCGCGCGGGCGACCTGCTGCGCCACGCCTGCCTGCATTACCGGTATCCCGCGACGGGCCGGCTTGAAAAATGGCCGCTGAAACAGGGGCCGGACGCGCAATCGCTCGATTTGCCCCTGACGCTGGTCTGCAACAGCGTCGAGATGCGGATATCCCTGGCGGTGGGCGGGCAGGGCATCGTCTGTCTGCCGGATTTCACGATCCGCCGCGAACTGGCTGCGGGCCAGTTGCAGATCGTGATGGAAGACCGCACGCGCGGCAGCGGCACGATGTGGGCGCTGTGGCCCGCCAGCCGCCATGCGTCGCCCAAGCTGCGGGTCTTCATCGACCATCTGGCGCAGCACCTGTTTCCCTGAACCCCGCCAGGCCGCCCTTGTAGGATGATGATCATCATATTAATATGATGATCATCATCTAATGGCTGGGCCTGTCATGCGCTACGACAACGGACACAAACGCGAAACGCGGATACGCATTCTGAAGACTGCGGCGGAAGCGGTGCGTGCCGACGGGCCCGACCGGATCGGCGTGGCTGCGGTGATGCGCCAGGCCGGCATGACGCACGGCGGCTTCTACGCCCATTTCAATTCGAAGGACGCGCTGGTCGAGGCCTCGATCGAACACATGTTCGACGAGGCGCTGGCCCGCGCCCAGAAGCGCATGGACGGACGACCGCCCGCCGACGGCCTTGCCGCCTACGTGGACGCCTACCTGTCGACCGCCCATTGCGAGGCGCGCGCCCATGGCTGCCCGCTGGTGGCGCTGGCGGCTGACCTGCCGCGGCAGTCTGACGCCTGCCGGCAGGCGTACGCCGCCGGGTTGCGCCGACTGGTTCAGGCCCTGGCCGGCCGGCTGGCCGATGCCGGCTACCCCGAACCGGAACCGCTGGCCCGTTCGGTGCTGGCTGAATTGGTGGGCGCGGTTTCCCTGGCCCGTTGCGAGACCGATGCGCAACGGGCGAATGCCATGCTGGCGGACGCCCGCCGGCTCTTGAAGGCCCGCCTGGGCCTGGAGCAATGCTGATGACATCCCAACCGACCCCCCATCGCGAACCCAGCATGGTCGAGGAGACCGGCGCGGGTCTGGACGGCCTGGCGCAACTGCGCGCGTTGCTGGCCTCCGGCCGCAAGCCCGGCATCTTGGTGACGCTGGATTTCGACTTCGTGGAAGTGGAAGCCGGACGTGCGGTATTCGCCGGCACGCCGGGGCCGCAGGCCTACAACCCCATTGGCACGGTGCACGGCGGGTATGCCGCCACGCTGCTGGACTCGGCATGTGGTTGCGCCGCGCATTCCCAACTGACGGCCGAGCAGGCCTACACCACGCTGGAGCTGAAGGTGGCGTATCACAAGGCCATTACGCGCCACAGCGGCCTGCTGCGGGCGGAAGGCCGGGTCTTGTCGATGGGCCAACGCGTGGCCTATGCCGAAGCCAAATTGACGGACGCGCAGGGCCGCCTGCTGGCCTCGGCCACGTCCACCTTGCTCGTGTTCGCGCGGCCGGCCCCGGCCGTCGCTGCGGGTTGAGACGACTCGTTTAAAAGGAACAGCCATGATTGCCGCAGATCCCATTGTCATTGTTGCCGCCGCGCGGACTCCGCTGGGGCGTTTCCTCGGGGGCCTGGCCCCCGTCACCGCCGCCGACTTGGGCGCCGTCGCGATCCGCGCCGCGCTGGAACGCGGCGGCGTGCCGGCTTCCAGCGTGGATGAAGTGCTGATGGGATGCGTGCTGCCCGCTGGCCAGGGACAGGCGCCGGCGCGTCAGGCCATGCGCGCGGCCGGCGTGCCGGATGCGGTGGGCGCCACCACGGTCAACAAAGTGTGCGGGTCCGGCATGAAGGCGGCGATGATTGCGCACGACCAGATCCTGGCCGGCGCGATCGACGTGGCGGTGGCCGGCGGCATGGAGTCCATGAGCAACGCGCCGTATCTGCTGAAGAAGGGGCGGGCGGGTTATCGCTTCGGCCATGACCGTGTCTACGACCATCTGGCGCTGGACGGGCTGGAAGATGCCTACGAGGCAGGGCGGCCGATGGGCGACTTTGGCGAAAGCGCCGTGCAAGCCTATGGTTTCACCCGCGCCGACCAGGACGCCTATGCGGCCGAGACGCTGCGGCGCGCGCGGCAGGCGGTGGAGTCCGGCGCGTTCGCGGCCGAGATTGCGCCGGTGGCGGTGCCGGGCAAGGGCGGGGCGCTGATGGTCGACCAGGACGAGAACCCGTTGAAGGTATCGCCCGAGAAAATCCCCACCCTCAAGCCCGCCTTCCGCGAAGACGGCACCATTACCGCGGCCAGCGCATCGGCCAACGCGGACGGCGCGGCTGCCCTGGTGCTGGCCCGCGAATCGGTCGCGCGGCGCGAAGGCTGGCCGGTGCTGGCCCGCATCCACGGCCATGCGACGCACAGCCAGGAGCCGGCCTGGTACACGACGGCGCCCATCCCGGCCGTCCGCAAGTTGCTGGACAAGGCCGGTTGGCAGGTGCAGGACGTCGACCTCTTCGAGATCAATGAGGCGTTCGCCGTGGTGGCCATGGCCGCAGCGCAGGACCTGGGCATTGCCCGCGACCGGTTGAACGTCAACGGCGGCGCCTGCGCCCTTGGGCATCCGATCGGCGCGACGGGTGCGCGGCTGATCGTGACCTTGCTGCACGCCTTGCAGGCGCGTGGCCTGCGGCGCGGCGTGGCGGCGTTATGCATCGGCGGGGGCGAGGCCACGGCCGTGGCGATAGAGCGGGTTTAAGCAGACCGGCCCGGCGCCTGCCGGGCGCGCGCGGTCTGCCGGGTTTGCGTAGTATGTCGGTTGCGCCGGGCGGTCGCCGCCCGCGCCCATAATGACAAACCAGGAGACCGCATGCCCCCCGCCACGCCGGCTGCAACCGCCAGCCTGAACCCCATCGTCGCCATGCCGGCGCACGCCCTGTCGGATGCGATCAGGCGGCGCGAGCTGTCCTGCGTCGAAGTGATGCGCGCCTATCTGGCGCATATCGACCGCGTCAATCCCAAGATCAATGCCATCGTCGCCCGCCGTGATTCGGACGCGTTGCTACGCGACGCCGCCGAGCGTGACGCACAGTTGGATGCGGGACAGTGGCTGGGCTGGATGCACGGCATGCCGCAGGCCCCGAAGGACCTGACGGCGGTGCGCGACATGGTCACGTCCATGGGGTCGCTGGTCTACAAGGACCTGGTGACGCCGCATGACTCGATCATCGTCGAACGGATGCGGGCATCGGGCGCCATTTTCATTGGCCGCAGCAATGTGCCGGAATTCGGCCTGGGTTCGCACACCTATAACCGGGTCTACGGCACTACCGGCAACCCTTACGATCCGACCAAGACCGCCGGCGGCAGCAGCGGCGGCGCCGCGGCCGCGTTGGCCGCCCGTATGTTGCCGGTTGCCGATGGCAGCGACTTCGGCGGGTCGCTGCGCAACCCCGCGGCGTTCTGCAACGTCTATGGCATGCGCCCATCGGCCGGTCGCGTGCCCTTTGGCCCGGCGCCGGAAGTATTCTTGAAACAGCTGTCCTACGAAGGCCCGATGGGCCGGACGCCGCGCGACGTGGCGCTGCTGATGTCCGTGATGGCGGGGCACGACAAGCGCTCTCCGCTGTCGTTGCGCGACGACCCGGCGCAGTTCGCGGCCCCGTTGGACGCCGACCTGCGCGGCAAGCGCATCGGCTGGCTGGGCGACTGGAACGGCTACCTGGCCATGGAGCCGGGCATCCTGGACCTGTGCAGCCAGGCGCTGGCCGCGCTGGGCACCGTGGGCTGCGATGTTGTCGATTACCAGGTGCCCTTCGCCGGCGACCGCCTGTGGCGCATCTGGCTGGCGCATCGGCATCTGATGGTGGGCGGCCAGTTCCATGCCCTGGTCGAAAACCCCGAAACGCGCAAGCTGGTCAAGCCGGCGTTGATCTGGGAAGTCGAGGGGTTGGAAGGCATGACGGCGCGGCAGGTCTACCAGGCCACCGAAGAGCGCAGTGCCTGGTACCAGACCGTGCTGCGCATGTTCGACGAGGTCGATTTCCTGGCCGTGCCATCGGCGCAGGTCTTTCCGTTCGACGCGACGCTGGACTGGCCCAAGCAGATCGCCGGACGCCCCATGGATACCTACCACCGCTGGATGGAGACGGTGACGCCGTGGACGCTGGCAGGCTGCCCCGTGATCAGCGTGCCGGTGGGGTTCAACGCGCAGGGCTTGCCGATGGGGATGCAACTGGTGGGGCCGCCGCAGGCCGACCGGGACGTGCTGTGCCTGGCGCACGCCTACGAGCAGGCAAGCGACTGGGTGCACGCGCGGCAGCCGGAAGCCTTGTGGCGTGAGCCCGGCTGAAGGGCGATTCTGGTACGCACTGTCACCGCAAAAGACAAGGGCTTGTAAGCGGACTTTGCATTTTTCCGACGAACCGGGCGCTTCGTCGGGGTTTCCCTTGCATTTTCATGGCTGACAGGCCAAGCCTTTGCAATAATTAGCGAAATTACCCACATCCCGTCATAAAGTGGGCGCGGGCGCGCGTCGCGGCGCGTCCAGTCGTTCAGGGGCGTCCTTTGGGGCGTTGAAGCATTGAACCAGCACAAAGGTCTCCCGGCATGAAGAATCTGACACTCCGCCAGCGCATCCTGGCCAGCTTCCTGGTCATCCTGGCCATCATGGCGTTGATGGTGGTGGTGGATTACCGGCGCTTGTTGCACATCGAGGAAGAGGTCGCCACGATCAACACCGATGCGGTGCCGGGCATTTACTACAGCACCTCGATCCGGTCGTCGTGGTTCGCGGGTTTCGTGGTGGTGCAGGATGCCTATAACTCGGACACCGATGCCGAGCGCCGCAGCGCCCTGGAAGCGCTACCCAAGAACGACCAGCAGCTGGAAGAGAACATCGAGCTGTACCGCCGGACGGTATCGCGCGGCGACGACCGCAAGATGTTCGACGAATTCGAATTGGAACTGCAGGCATACAAGCGCATCCGCGCCGACATCCTGGAGCAGGCCGCGACGGGCAACGTGGCGCAGGCGCAGGCGCGCATCAAGACGGAACTGCGGCCCGCTTTCTACAAGGGCCGCGACACGCTGGCCAAGATGGTGGCTGAAAACAAGCGGCAAGCGGACGAGTCCGCGGTCAGCATCCAGAAGTCGGTGGATACGGCGGAGGTCGGGATGCTGGTGTCGCTGGCGCTGGCGATTGCCGCCGCCGTCGTGTGCGGCTTCCTGTTGATGCGGGCCATCGCCAACCCGATGCGCGATATCGTCAAGACCCTGGAATCCACGGGCGGCGGCGACCTGACCCGCCGGCTGTCGCTGGCGCGCAAGGACGAGTTCAACGCCATCGAGACCGGCTTTAACGGCATGGTCGACGAGTTGACGGGGCTGGTGAGCAAGACGCAGCGCTCGGCCGTGCAGGTGGCAACGTCCGTTACCGAGATCGCGGCCACGTCCAAGCAGCAGCAGGCCACGGCGTCCGAAGTGGCGGCCACCACGACCGAGATTGGCGCGACGTCGCGCGAGATCTCCGCGACCTCGCGCGAACTGGTGCGCACCATGACCGAAGTGTCCGGCGCTGCCGAGCAGACGGCGTCGCTGGCGGGCAGCGGCCAGGTCGGGCTGGCGCGCATGGAAGACACGATGCGCAACGTGGTCGGTGCGGCGGGATCGGTCAACGCCAAGTTGGCGATCCTGAACGAGAAGGCCGGCAATATCACGCAAGTGGTCACTACCATCACAAAGGTGGCGGACCAGACCAACCTGCTGTCGCTGAACGCGGCGATCGAAGCCGAGAAGGCCGGCGAATACGGCCGCGGTTTCGTGGTGGTGGCGACCGAGATCCGCCGCCTGGCCGACCAGACCGCGGTGGCCACCTACGACATCGAGCAGATGGTGCGCGAGATCCAGTCGTCGGTGTCCGCGGGTGTGATGGGCATGGACAAGTTCTCGGAAGAAGTGCGCCGCGGCATGGCCGACATGCAGCAGGTGGGCGATCAGCTGTCGCAGATCATCCAGCAGGTGCAGACGCTGGCGCCGCGCGTGCAGATGGTCAACGAAGGCATGCAGGCGCAGGCCACAGGCGCCGAACAGATCAACCAGGCCCTGCAGCAGTTGAGTGATGCGGCGCAGCAGACGGTGGAGTCCCTGCGCCAGTCCAGTCTGGCCATCGAAGAGCTGACGCTGGTTGCCAATGACCTGCGCAGCGGCGTGTCGCGCTTCAAGGTGTGAGTCCGGTCATGGCTGCGCTAGCCCCTTCTGAGCCCGGCGCGGCGCTTGCCGCGGCGCGGCGGCTTTATCTGCTGTTCCGCATCGGCGAAGACCGCTATGCGCTGGATGCGGCGGACGTGGTCGAAGTGTTGGGCCTGCGCGCCTTCAAGCAGGTGCCCGGCACGCCGCCCTGGGTCGCGGGCATGCTGGACCGGCGCGGCGTGCCGGTGCCGGTGATCGACATGAGCGCGTTGGCAGGCCACGGCAGTGCGGTCACGGTGACCAGCACCCGGCTGGCGCTGGTGCGCTACCGCCCGGATCCCGGGGCGGAAAGCCGCTTGCTGGGCTTGATCCTGGAACAGGCGACCGAGACGGTGCATTACGACCCGGCGGCGTTCCAGCCTTACGGGCTGGACAATGCCGGCGCCCGCTATCTGGGCCCGGTGCTGAGCGACGCGCACGGCATGGTGCAGGCCGTCAACGTCGGGGACCTGCTGCCCGCCCCGGTGCGGGCGCTGCTGTTCCCGGAGCCTGGCGACAGGCGTGAAGGCGAGGCGCGGCCATGACTTTGATCGACGAATTCAGCGCCCTGCTCAAGCGCAAGATGGGCCTGGACAGCGGCTCGATCGGCAAGGCGGCGGTCGAGCGCGCGGTCCGGCACCGCATGGGCGCGGTGAACGCGGCGGACGAAAACGATTACTTGATGCGGGTGCAGGCCTCGGCGGCTGAAATGCAGCAGCTGATCGAAGCCGTGATCGTGCCGGAAACCTGGTTTTTCCGGTACCCGGAGTCGCAGGCGGCCATGGCGAAGCTGGCATGCGAACGTTTGTTCGCGGCGGGCGTGGCTGAAGACCGTGTGCTGCGCGTGCTGAGCGTGCCGTGTTCCAGCGGCGAAGAGCCGTATTCCATCGCCATGGCCTTGCTGGATGCGGGCGTTCCCGCCGCGCGGTTCCAGGTGGATGCCGTGGACATCAGCGAACGCATGGTGGAATTCGCCCGGCGCGCGGTGTATGGCCGCAACTCGTTCCGGGGCGATGATCTGGCTTACCGCGGCCGTCACTTTGCCGAGACGGCCGATGGCTACCGGTTGGCGGCGGTGGTCAGGGAAAAGGTGCGCTTTCAGCAGGGCAACCTGTTCGACACCAACCTGCTGCTGGGCGCCGCCCCTTACGATTTCGTGTTCTGTCGCAATTTGCTGATCTATTTCGACGCGGCCACGCAAGAGCGTGCGGTACAGGTGTTGCGGCGCTTTACGCGCGGCGACGGCGTGATCTTCGTCGGGCCCGCAGAAACCAGCCTGATGACGGCGCGGCGCCTGCCTGCCGTACAGATGGCCCGGTCTTTCGCATTTTCGGCGCAGGCGATGCCGCCGCCCGCCGAAACGTACGCGCCGCCCAAGCCGATCGTGCATGCCTGGACGCCGCCCCGGCGACCCGTGGCGCAGCCGCCGGCGGCGCGCTTGCCCTTGCCGCATGCGGCGATTGCGGCTGCGGCGACCGTCCTGGCCCCGGCTTCGGCTCCGGCCTCGGTTCCGACTTCAAACGGCACCCACGCCGACGTGTCCTTGCGCCAGATTGCGGCGATGGCGGACCAGGGGCGCGTGCAGGACGCGCTGGCGCAGTGCCGGGCGCACCTGGAAATCCATGGCGCCAGCGCCGATGGCCTGCATCTGCTGGGCCTGTTGCAAGACGCCGCGGGCGACGCGCGCCAGGCGCAGGCCGCCTATCGCAAGGCGCTGTACCTGGATCCGACGCATCGCGAAGCCCTGCTGCATCTGGCCGCACTGATCGCGTCGGCGGGCGATGTGGAAGGCGCCCGCCGCCTGCAAGCGCGCGCGGCGCGAGAGGAGGCCCGTCGTGAGTGAATCCATCGCGCTGCTGTCCGACGTGGACGACTGCTGGAACCGTATTGGCATCCGCGGCGACAAGAGCTGTGGCCAGCTGGCGGGGCATGTGCATTGCCGCAACTGTCCGGTCTATGCGACGGCGGCCAAACGCATCCTGGACCGGCTGCCGCCCCAGATGGACGTGCAGGATCATGAACCGGAAGCCCGACACAGCACGCGTCAGTCGTCGCTGCTGGTGTTCCGCCTGGGCCGGGAGTGGCTGGGCCTGCCCACGCGGGCGCTGGACGAAGTGGCCGGCACGCGCCCCGTCCTGACGCTGCCGCATCGCCGCGATCCGGCCGTGCTGGGCGTGACCAACGTGCGCGGCACCCTGACCGTCTGCGTGTCGCTGGCGCGCCTGCTTGGCCTGGATGCCGCGCCGGTGGATGCGCGAGAACGGGCCGCTGCCCGCATGCTGATTTTTGGCGGCACCGGCCGGGCGGTGGTGCTGCCCGTGGATGAAGTGGAAGGCATACATGCCGTGGACCTGGATGCGCTGGAGCCGCTGCCGGCCACCGTGGAAGGCGCAAGCCAGACCTATTCACGCGGCATGGCGCGTTGCGGCGGCCGCGGCGTAGGCGTTTTGGACGAGAATCTGCTGATGCAAGCTTTGGAACGGAGTCTGGCGTGAATCCGGACGAGATGCGCGACGCGTCGCTCCTGGAGCTGTTCCAGCTCGAAACCCGCACCCAGGTGCAGGTGCTGAACAACGGCCTGTTGGCGCTGGAACACGATCCGACGTCGGCGGCCCAGCTGGAAGCCTGCATGCGCGCGGCGCATTCGCTCAAGGGCGCGGCCCGCATTGTGGACCTGCATCCGGCGGTGCGGATTGCGCACGCCATGGAAGATTGCCTGGTGGCGGCGCAAGAAGGGCGGTTGCGGCTGCAGGCCACCGATATCGATGCATTGCTCCTGGGCACCGACTTGCTGCAGCGGGTCGCCACGCCCGGCGTCGAGCTGGGCGGCGAGATCGATGAACTGGTGGTCCGCCTGAGTAATGCGCCCAATGCGCCGCCAGCGGCGCCGGCCGTGCCGCCGCGTGCGCCCCGGCCGTCGGACTTCCTGCCGCCGATTCAACGCGTGGATGAGCCGCCCTTGGCGGCGCCGGCAGCGGCGCCTGTGGCCGCATCGGCGCCGTCATCGCAGACGATGGTGCGCCGGAGTTCAGACCAGGGCATCTCGGAAGGCGAGCGCGTCTTGCGCGTGACGGCCGATACGCTGAACAAGCTGCTGGGCCTGTCCAGCGAAACGCTGGTGGAATCGCACTGGGTCGGACCGTTCGGCGCATCCATGCTGCGGCTACGGCGCATGCAGTCGGGCGCCGCGCAGGCGCTGGACGGCGTGCGCGCCGCGCTGGCGGGCCAGCACGTAGACGCACGCGTCCAGGCCGCGCTGGACGATGCCCAGCGCATCGTGGGGGAATGCCAGCAGGAACTGGCGCGACGCACCAGCGAGGTCGACGAATTCGGCTGGCGCATGAGCCATCTGGCGCAACGCCTGTACGACACCGCGCTGGCCTGCCGCATGCGCCCGTTCGGCGACGGTGTGGGCGGCATGGCCCGCATGGTGCGCGATCTGGGCCGCTCGCTGGGCAAACAGGTGCGGCTGGAGATCGAGGGCGACGCCACCCAGGTCGACCGCGACATCCTGGAAAAGCTGGATGCGCCCCTCATGCATCTGCTGCGCAATGCGGTGGACCACGGCATCGAAATGCCGATGGACCGCATGGACGCCGGCAAGTCGCCGGAAGGCCTGATCAAGCTGGCGGCGCGCCACGCCGCCGGCATGCTGCTGATCGAGCTGAGCGACGACGGCGGGGGCATTTCCCTGGACCGGCTGCGCGTCGAAGTGGTGCAGCGCAAACTGACGAACGCCGAAACGGCAGCCCGGTTGAGCGAGGCCGAACTGCTGGAATTCCTGTTCCTGTCGGGCTTCAGCACGCGTGGCGAAGTCACCGAAATTTCGGGGCGCGGGGTGGGCCTGGACGTGGTGCAGACCATGGTGCGGCAATTGCGCGGCGCCGTGCGGATCCACCAGACCACGGGGCAGGGCACGCGCTTTGTGCTGGAAATGCCGCTGTCGCTGTCGGTGGTGCGCAGCTTGCTGGTGGAAGTGCAGGGCGAGATCTACGCGTTTCCACTGGCGTATGTCAGCCACGCCTTGCAAGTGCGCGCTGAAGAGATTGAACAACTGGAAGGCCATCAACACTTCCGCTTCATGGACAAGCAGATCGGCCTGGTGTCGGCGCGCCAGATCTTGCGCGCTGGCGAACCGGCGCCTGCGGCGGAGTCGGTGGCCGTGGTGGTCGTGGGCGATCACGACAAGCTTTACGGCATTGCCGTAGACCGCTATGTGGGCGAACGCACGCTGGTGGTGCAGCCGCTGGACCCGCGGCTGGGCAAGGTGCAGGATGTAATGGCGGGCGCCTTGATGGACGACGGCACGCCGCTGCTGATCCTGGATGTCGAAGACATGCTGCTGTCGGTCCAGAAGCTGATCGAAGGCGGACGCCTGACGCGCGTGGATGGCGGCGGCGCGGTTGTCCAGGCGCGGCGCCGCAAGCGCGTGCTGGTGGTGGATGATTCCCTGACGGTGCGCGAACTGGAACGCAAGCTGCTGCTGAACCGGGGCTTCGAGGTTGCCGTCGCGGTGGACGGCATGGACGGCTGGAACATGCTGCGCGGCGAGGACTTCGACCTGGTCGTCACCGACGTCGACATGCCCCGCATGGACGGCATCGAGCTCGTGTCCCGGATCAAGGCGGACGCCAGGTTGCAAAGCCTGCCGGTGATGGTAGTGTCGTACAAGGACCGCGAGGAAGACCGGCGGCGTGGGCTGGATGCCGGCGCCGATTACTATCTGGCCAAGGGCAGCTTCCATGACGACGCGCTGCTTGACGCCGTCGAAGACTTGATCGGAAAGGCACTCACGTGAGAATCGGGATCGTCAACGATCTGCAAATGGCGGTTGAGACCATGCGGCGCGCGATTGCGCTGGAGCCCGGCCTGGAAGTGGCGTGGGTGGCAAGCGACGGCGAACAGGCGGTGGCGCAGTGTGCGCGCGACCGGCCGGACGTGGTGCTGATGGACCTGATCATGCCAGTGATGGACGGGGTGGAGGCCACGCGCCGCATCATGGCGGAAACGCCCTGCGCCATCGTCGTAGTGACGGCGGACGTGGCCCGCCACACGACGCGCGTGTTCGACGCCATGGGTTATGGCGCGCTGGATGCGGTGGACACGCCGGTGGTGGGCGATGCCGACATGCGCACGGCCGCCGCGCCGCTGCTGCGCAAGATCCGTAATATCGGCTGGTTGATCGGCCGCTACGGCAATCGGCCGGCGTTGACGCCCGTGGACAAGCCATCGCCCAAAGCGTCCGCGCAGCGCCTGCTGGTGATCGGTGCGTCGGCTGGCGGCCCGGCCACCCTGGCGCAACTGCTGCGCGACGTGCCGCTGGATTTTCCCGCGGGCATCGTGCTGGTGCAGCATGTGGACGCGTCGTTCGCCGCCGGCATGGCGGATTGGCTGAACGACCAGGTACTGTTGCCGGTACGGCTGGTGCGGGAAGGCGAACGGCCGCTGCCGGGGCAGATCCTGTTGGCGGGCACCGACGACCACCTGCATTTGCTGGCGGATGGCACGCTGCGCTACACCGAAGACCCGAAGGAAAGCCTGTATCGACCCTCCATCGACGTGTTCTTCCACAGCGTGGCGCAACATTGGCGCGGCACCGCGGTCGGGGTGCTGCTGACCGGCATGGGGCAAGACGGGGCGCGCGGGCTGAAGGCCTTGCGTGAACGGGGATACCTCACCATCGCGCAGGATCAGGCCACCAGTGCTGTGTACGGCATGCCGAAAGCGGCGGCGGCCTTGCAGGCGGCGGTGGAAATCCGACCATTGAACCAAATCGCTCCCCGCTTGATCCAGGCCTTTGCCTGAGCGGCTCGATATCGTCAGACATCAAGGAAATACTATGCACCCTCCCATTGACAGCTCGGCTTCCGCGGATCTGAACTCGCATGCGGCCATGGTGCTGCTCGTCGACGACCAGGTGATGGTCGGCGAAGCGATCCGGCGGGCGCTGGCGACGGAGGGGAATATCGATTTCCACTACTGCTCAGACCCCTACAAGGCGCTGACGGTGGCGATCCAGACGCGTCCCACCGTCATCCTGCAGGATCTGGTTCTGCCGGGCGTGGATGGCTTGAGCCTGGTGCAGGAATACCGCAACCATCCCGTCACGCGAGACATCCCGATTATCGTGCTGTCCACGAAGGAAGACCCGGCCATCAAGAGCGCGGCCTTTGCTGCGGGCGCCAACGATTATCTGGTGAAGTTGCCTGATTCCATCGAACTGGTGGCGCGCATCCGCTACCACTCGCGTTCGTACCTGGCGCTGGTGCAGCGCGACGAGGCCTACCAGGCCCTGCGCCAAAGTCAGCAGCAGCTGCTGGAAAGCAATATGGAATTGCGCCGCCTCACGAATTCGGACGGCCTGACCGGCCTGGGCAACCGCCGCTATTTCGATGAGTACCTCAACGCCGAATGGCAACGCGCGCGCCGCGACGGCCGCGAGATCAGCATGCTCATGATCGACGTAGACCACTTCAAGGCCTACAACGACACCTATGGCCACATCGCGGGCGACGAAGCGCTCAAGCGCGTGGCCAACACCATTTTCGCCAGCTGCGACCGGTCCACCGACCTGGCGGCCCGCTTCGGCGGCGAAGAATTCGCTTTGGTGCTGCCGGGCACGCCCGCCGGCAGCGCGCGGCTGGCCGCAGAAAAGCTGCGCCGCGCCGTCGAGGCCATGCAGATTCCGCAAAAGGACACAGGTTCGGGGCCGTGGCTGACGGTCAGCATCGGTACTGCCACCGCCGTGCCCGCGGCAGACCAGCCGTGCACCGACCTGATCCTCGCGGCCGACCGCGGGCTGTACCAGGCCAAGCACCAGGGACGCAACCGCGTCGTGCCGGGCCAGATGCCGCCCGTGGCGGAATAGGCGGCCGCCTACAGATGCAGTTTGGTCGACGACTTCACTTCATGCATCGACAGCGTGCTTAGCAATTCCTTCACGCCGGGCAAGGTGCGCAGGCGGTTGCGCACGAATTCGGAATAGGCGTCGAAGTCGCGCGCGACGATATGCAGCAGGTAGTCGTGTTGGCCGGTGGTGTTGTGGCAGGCCAGCACTTCGGGCATGGCGGCCACGGCGGCCTCGAAGGCGTGGCACAGTTTTTCAGTGTGGTTCTCCAGCGAGATGCTGACGAACGCCACCACCCCCATCCCCAGCGCGCGGCGGTCAAGAATGGCCTGATAGCCGCGGATGACGCCCGAGTTCTCCAGTCGCTTCAACCGTTTCCAGCAAGGCGAGGCCGACAGCGATACGCGCTCGGCCAGCTCGGCATTGCTCAGGCGTCCATCTTCTTGAAGGATTTTCATGATTTTCCAATCGATCGCGTCAAGTTGATGTAACAAGGCAGTGTCTTTCATAAATTCGTTCTGATGGGAAACAACGTTTCCAATTATCGCGGTCTTGTGACTGAAATGGAAAGAATATTGGGATGGCCTGCGCCCATACTGCAAGACATCCCGAGGCGGCCGGCGCTATTGTCATCGAATGCGAGACGCGCCTGCCCGGTCGGCTGGAACCCCAGAGAAGAGGCACACCATGACGTATTCGACCTATCACAAGAAAGAGTTTTTTGGCCGCCCCCTGCATGCCGAGACGCAGATGATGTCGTACGGCTACGACCCCTTCCTGTCGGAAGGGGCGGTCAAGCCGCCGGTGTTCCTGACGTCGACGTTCGCGTTCCGCTCGGCCGAAGACGGCGCGGCCTTTTTCGACCTGGTGTCAGGGCGCAAACCCCTGCCGCAGGGCGAATCGGCCGGCCTCGTGTACAGCCGCTTCAACCATCCCAACCTGGAGATCGTGGAAGACCGGCTGTCGTTGCTTGACGGTTCGGAAGATGCCGCCGTGACCTCCAGCGGCATGGCCGCGATCAGCGCGGTGCTGATGGCTTTTCTGCGGCCTGGCGACCAGTTGGTGCAGTCACTGCCGCTGTATGGCGGTACCGAGACCCTGATCGCCAAGATCTTCCCGGAATGGGGCATCGGATCGCATCCGATCCAGGACGGCTTGTCGCCCAAGCACATGCGGGCCGCGCTCGAGGCCGCCGCGGCCAAGGGACCGGTACGCGTGTTCTATATCGAAACGCCCGCCAATCCCACCAACTCGCTGATCGATTTTGAGGCCATGAAGAATGAGCTGGACGCGTTCGAAACGCGCCACAGCTACCGGCCGATCTCGGTATGCGATAACACGTTGCTGGGGCCCATCTTCCAGAAGCCCGCCGAACATGGCGTGGACTTGTGCGTGTATTCGCTGACGAAATACGTGGGCGGCCACAGCGACCTGGTGGCGGGCGCCGTCACGGGCACCAAGGAGTTGATCAAGAAGGTGCGGGCGATCCGCAGCGCGTTCGGCTCGCAGCTGGATCCGCATTCCTGCTGGATGATCACACGCTCGATGGAGACCGTGGTGCTGCGCATGAAGCAGGCGGCACGCACGGCGACCAAGGTGGCCCAATGGCTGGCGGGCAACCCGTATGAAAAAGTGCAGATCTTCCATCCCGAGATGATGTCCGACCGCGCGTATCAAGAGGTCTACAAGCGCCAGTGCACCGGGCCGGGGTCGACGTTTGCCTTCGTGCTGGACGGCGGGCGCGAGCGCGCGTTCCGCTTCATCAACGCGCTGCATCTGTTCAAGTCGGCAGTCAGCCTGGGCGGCACCGAATCGCTGGTCTGCCATCCCGCATCCACCACGCATTCGGGCGTGCCGGCGGCCGAACGCGACGCGGCGGGCGTGTCGGAAGGCTTGATCCGCGTGTCCATCGGGCTTGAGCACGAGGAAGACCTGATCGCCGACATGGACAACGCCTTCCGCAAACGCTGACCGGGCCAGGCGCCGCCGCTCAGGCGGCGTGCGCCGGCCTGCGCGTGCGGTTCAGCAGCACGAAGACGGCGGTGGCCAACAGCATTACCGTGGCGGTCGCGATCACCACCGCATAGCCGGTGTCGAAGGCCGACTTGGCCACCTGCGTCAAGGCGGCCGCAACGTCTGCCGGCAGGCCTTCGGCCACCAGCAGCGCGTCGTCCAGGCTGTCGCGTACGGACGCCGCCTGCGTCACGCCCGCCGGCACGTCCAGCGTCTGCGCGTAGACGCCGGTCAGGATCGATCCCATCAACGTCACGCCCAAGGCGCCGCCCAATTCGTACGACACCTCTTCGATCGAGGCCGCCATGCCGGCGCGTTCCGGCGTGGCGCTTTGCATGATGGAGCTGGAGGCCGCCGTCATGGTGGCGCCGATGCCCACGCCCAGCACGGTCAGGCTGGCCATCTGGGCCATGAACGACCCGTCATAGCTCAGCAGGTAGCCGCCCATGCCCAAGCCCGAGACGGTCAGCGCCAGGAACATCAGGCGAGGTCCGCGCATGTAAGCCAACAGCCATCCCGCCAGCGGACCCGCCACGAAGGCGGCCAGCGGCAGCGGCAGGATGTAGAGCGCGGCCTGGATGGGCGACATGCCCACCACCAACTGCAGGCGCTGGCTGAATACAAGCTCCATGCCGAACAAGGCGGCGCCCGCGAACAAGGCGGCGGCAACACCCGAACTGAAGGTGGCGTTGCGGAAGATGGCGAAGTCGATCAACGGGTACGGACGACGGCGCTGGCGGCGGACGAACACCGTCAGCATCGCGACGCCCGCCACGCAGGCCAGGCCCGCATGCAGCCACGAGGTCGCGGCCTTGCCCAGTTCCTTCAGCGCATAAGCGCAAAGGATCAGCCCCGCCATGACCTGCAGCGAACCGGCCAGGTCCCAGGGGCGCGCGGCGCTGGGCCGGCTGGCGGGAGTGCAGCGCCAGGCCAGCGGTAGGGCCAGCAGCACGATCGGCACGTTGATCAGGAACACCGAGCCCCACCAGAAGTGCTCCAGCAGCACGCCGCCCACGACGGGGCCCAACGCAGCACCACCGGAGGCGACCGACGCCCAGATGCCGATGGCGACGGCGCGTTCGCGTTCGTCGGTGAAGGTGAGGCGGATGATGGACAGCGTGGCCGGCATCATCATGGCGGCGCCCACCGCCAGCAGCACGCGGGCGGCGATCAGGGCGGGGGCGCCGGGCGAATAGGCGGCGGCGAACGAGGCCACGCCGAACACGGCCAGGCCCATCATGAACAGGCGCTTGTGGCCGAGCCGGTCGCCCAGCGTGCCCATGCCCAGCAGCAGGCCGGAAACGACCAGCGCGTAGACGTTCACGATCCACAATTTTGCCGAGGCCGAGACGCCCAGGTCGTGCGTGAGCCGGGGCAAGGCGGTGTACAGCACCGTCATGTCCACCACGATCAACAACAAGGCGATGGACACGATGGCCAGCACCAGCCAACGGCGCGGATCGGCCGTGGCGACAGCGTTCGAATGACTCCGCTGCATAGTTCTACTCCTGTGAGGCAACTGAAAACCGGCGGCTGCTACGGTGCGGCGCCAGCGTCAGGTCCGGTATTATCTATCTGTATATTTGCCTGAAAAAGTTTGATTCCATCTATTAAATTGATGGATGGATAGGAGTCGCCATGCAATGGACCTTGGACCAACTACGCCAATTCGTGGCGGCCGCGGACGCCGGTTCGTTTTCCGCCGCGGCACGCGGGCTGGGCCGCGCGCAGTCGGCCGTCAGTACGTCGGTAGGGCTGCTGGAAGCGGACCTGGGCGTGGAACTGTTCGACCGGTCGCGGCGCAATGCCACGCTGACGCCCGTGGGTGAAGTGATGCTGCAAGAGGCCCGCGAACTGCTGCGCCAGGCGGGAGGCCTGGATCAGCGCGCCCTGTCGTTCGCCGCGGGGCAGGACGCGCGGCTGTCCATCGCGCTGGACGAAGCGTTGCCGTATCAGGTGCTGGGCGCGCTGGTGCTGGAGCTTGCGGCGCGCTTTCCGGCGCTGGAATTGACGCAACTGAATGGCACCGCGACCGAAGTGGCTGACTACGTGCAGCAGGGCCGCGCCAGCATTGCTTTCCACTTCGACCGAGGCGATCCGGGCAGCGCCTTTGCGCACCGCTATCTGGGCCATGTGGAGCAGGCCGTCTTCGTGGCATCGGGCCACCCGCTGGCGGGCCTGGCCGAAGTGACGCGCAGCGATCTGGCGCGCTACCGGCAACTGGTGATGCAGATGGAAGGGGTGGACGAGGTGGTGCTGAGCCCGACCGTGTGGCGCACCGACAGCTTCTACAGCATTGCCGGCATGGTGGCGGACGGCCTGGGCTGGGCGATCCTGCCCTTGAACATCGCGGAATACGAGAGCTTTCGCACCACGCTTGCGCGCGTGCCGTGCGCGGGCCTGTCCTTGCCGATGCTGTCCGTGCGGACCTTATGGTTGCAAGGCGCGTCGCTGAGCGCGACCGAAACCTGGTTGCAGCAGCGCATGGGCCAACTGCTGGGGGCGGGCGGCTAGCTGAGCAGGGCGGTGACCAGATCGCCGCCTGACCGGCCGTCGTCCGTGAAGTTCAGCGCTGTCTGGACGTGTTCCAGATGTTCGTCCATCAGCGCGCAGGCGCGGTCGGTGTCGCCCGCGCGGGCGGCCTCGATGAAGGCGTGGTGCTCTTGCGACGAGCAACTGGCGTCGTGCGAGCTTTGATACAGGACGGTGATCACGGCGCTGCGCGCGGACAGCTCGCGCAGCATGCCCGTCAGCACCGAATTGCCCACGGCTTCGGCCAGCAGAATATGGAAATGGCCCAGCAGGTGATTGCGTTTCTGGACGTCGCCGCTCTCGAGCGCGCGGCGCTCTTCGGCCAGGTGGGCATCGATGCGGCGGAAATCGGCGGCCGTGGCGTTGGCGACGAATTCCTTGGCCAGCGCGGCCTCCAGGATGCGGCGCACGGCGTAGACCTCGCGCGCCTCGTTCGCGTCCGGCTTGCTGACGAAGGCGCCCTTGTCGGGCACGATGTTGATCAGCTTGTCCTTGCTGAGCATCAGCAGCGCCGCGCGGATCTTGGTGCGACTGACCTTGTAGACGCGCGCCAGCGCTTCTTCGCGCAGCCGGGTGCCCGGCGGAAGCTTGTGTGCCACGATGGCGGCGGCCACTTCGCGGGCGATGTCGTCGGCGCTGGGATCTAGCTGAACTTCCTGGGTCATGGGGCGCGGCTGGGGCTGCCGGGAGGGAAAAACCATCGGGCAGCCAGTCTATCAAAAAGCCGAACAGGAAAGGCAGACATTTTTTGAATACAAAAATACCATGCAATCCTGGCCGGCTTTCCTCCTTTCAGCGCGGGTGGAAGGCTGCAGGCTCGAAGCGCCCCAGCGCGTCCAGCAATGCCGTCCAGGCCTTCAGCCCCTGGCTGATCGACGACAGGCGGAAGAATTCATTGGGTGCATGCACGTCTTCGTCGGGCAGATTGAACCCGAACATCAGGGTGTCGATGCCCAGCATTTCCTTGAAGACGGACGTGATGGGGACGCTGGCGCCCAGCCGGACGTGGATCGGCCTGGCCCCGCCGGGCACCTGCAGCACGGCTTGCGCCGCGGTTACCAGGGGATGTTCCGGATGCAGCGTGGCGGCGGGCGACCCCGGGTTCAGCGCCACGACCTCGAGTTCGCAGCCCGCCGGGCAGCGGGCTTGCAGATGCGCCAGCACCGCGTGGATGACTTGCGCGGGGTCCTGGCCTTCCACGATCCGGACCGTCAGTTTGGCCTGGGCTTCGCAGGGGATGATGGTTTTGACGCCCGCGCCGGTGTAGCCGCCCCACATGCCGTTCACGTCCAGCGCCGGGCGTAGCGTGATCCGTTCTCGGGGGCTGTAGCCCGGTTCGCCGTGCGAGGCACCCGCTACATCCGTGAAGAAGGCGGCTTCGTCGTAGGGGAAGGCCGCCGTGTCCTGGCGCTGCCGCGGCGTAGGGGGCTCGGCGCCCGCATGGAAACCGTCGACGGCGACGCTGCCGTCGTCCGCGTGTAGCGACGCCAACAGCGCCGCCATTTCGTGCAGGGCGTTCCTGACGCCGCCGCCGTAGCGGCCGGAATGCAGGTCTTTGGACGCCGTGCGCAGCTTGACCTCCAACGCGGCATTGCCGCGCGCGCCGGTGTTGATGGTGGGTGTCGTGGCGCTGGCGCGGCCGCCGTCGGCCGACAGCACGGCATCGGCGGCCAGCAGGTCGCGGTAGCGATCAATCAACGGGCGCAACGACGGGCTGCCCGTTTCCTCTTCGCCTTCGATGAACACCTTGATGTTGACCGGGCAGGCGCGCAGCGTGGTCAGGAAGGCGAACACGACTTCTAGCGCAATGGTGGTCGACCCTTTGACGTCGGACGTGCCGCGTGCATACAGGCGGTCGCCTACCTGCGTGGGTTCGAAAGGCGGGGTGCGCCATAACGCGACGGGGTCGGCGGGCTGGACGTCGTAGTGGCCATAGATCAGCACGGTCGGCCGCCCCGGCGCGCCGGTCCATTCGGCATACACCGCGGCTTCGCCGCCGCCGTCCAGCAACTGCACCTGTTGCAGTCCTTCGGCGCGCAGCCGTTCGCACAGGAAGCGGCGCGCCTCGTCCATGGACGCGGCGTAAGCGGGGTCGGCGCTGACGCTGGGGATGCGCAGGAACGTTTTGAGCCACGCTTCGATCTGCGGCTGGCGGGCGGCCAGATGATTCAGGACGGGCTGGAGAGTATTGGTCATGGAAGGGTCCGGAAGAAAGGGAAGGCGGCGCGCGCCGGGGCGCGGGCCGGTCGGGCGGGGCGTTTAATCGCCGCGGAAGCCGCTGCGCTGCACCAAGTCGGCCAGACCGGCAATTTGTTCCGTGTAGAAGGCGTCGCCTTCGGCGAGCGTCTGCGGTGCGAACAGGATCTTTCCCTGCGCCTCCAGCGTCTTGCGGGCTGCGGGGTCGCGCAGCGAGGCCTGGATCGCGGTGTGCAGCTTCTGGACCGCCGCGGCCGGGGTGCCTTTCTTCACCAGATAGGCGGTCCAGATGGTGTAGTTGAAGTCCTTCAGCGTGGCGCTTTCCTGCACGCTGGGCACGTCGGGCAGCGCGGCCAGGCGTTCCCGGTTCAGCGTGCCGATGATCTTCAGCCGCCCTTCGCGGCGCAGGTCTTCGTAGTTCGCCTGGTACGGCATGATGGCGAAATCGATCTGGCCACCGGCCATGTCGGTGATCAGCGGCGCGCCGCCGCGGTATGGGATGTGCGTCAGCGCGACACCTGTGCGCTCGGCCAGCGCAGCGGTGATCAGGTGGATCATCGACCCCGCGCCGCCTGATCCGTAGGTCAACGGCACGCTGCGCTGGCGCGCCAGGGCGACCAGTTCATCCACATTGGCCGCGCCCAGGTCCGCGCGCGTCACGACGACGTAGGGCGACGTAGCCACGGGCGCCACGAACTGGAAGTCGTCCGGCTTGTAGGTGACGGACTTGTTGGTCAGCCCGGCCAGGATGAGCTCGTTGGGCGAGCCCTGAAACAGGGTATAGCCGTCGGCCTTGGCATTCAGCACGCGGTTCGCGCCCAGCGCGCCGTTGGCGCCGCCCAGGTTTTCGACGACCACCTGCACGCCCAGCGACTGCGACATCGGCGCCTGCACGGCGCGAGCAGTGATGTCGCTCGCCGCGCCCGCCGGGTAGGGCACCAGCAGGGACACGGGCCGGGCAGGATAGTCCTGCGCCTGCGCGTGGGCGCCGACGCCCAACCCGGTCAGCAGCAAGACGGCGGCGATCATCAGATTCTTTTTCATGGCATTCCCCTTGTGATGGATCCGAGTGCTGGATGGGATGCTAGAAGCGGCCGTTTCATCTGTCCAATCGATTGATTGGCTGATTACAATGCGTTTTATGCATGATTAATGCGATCAACGGGGTCGGGGCCATGAACCTTTCGCAGCTTGCTCATCTGGTGGCGCTTCTGGAGACCGGCTCGTTCACGCGGGCGGCCGAAGCGCTGCATTTGTCGCAGCCGGCATTCAGCCGCAGCATCCAATTGCTGGAAGGAGAACTGGGCGCGCTTGTGGACCGCATCGGCAAGCGCAATGAACCCACGCCGCTAGGCCGCCTGGTCGGGCAGCGAGCGCGGCGCGTGTTGGCCGAGGTCGAAGAAATCCGCCGCGAAGCGGAAATGCTGGCGCAAGGCGAAACCGGCGCCATCCGGCTGGGGTTGGGGGCGGCGCCCAGCGCCTTGCTCAGCGTGCCGTTGATGCAGCACCTGCTGGACCACTACCCGAAGCTGCGCGTCAAGCTGTCGCGCGGCCCCACGGAATCCTTGCTGGTCAGCCTGCGCGAGCGCGTGCTGGACGCGCTGATCGTGCACATCCGTACGCTGGACAACGAAGAAGACCTGGAGGTGGCGCCGATGCCGGCGCTGGCGTCGGGCTTTGTCTGCCGGCCGGACCATCCGCTGCGGGACTTGCGGGGCGCAACCTTGGCCGACGTGTTGCGCTATCCCGTCGTGTCGACCGGTTTAAGCCCGGAAATCCGGCGGCGGCTGGCGGGCGCCGCCGCGCCGGCGGGGTTCGAGCTGCATATGGAATGCGAAGACATTTCCTACCTGTTCGATATCGTCGAGCGGTCGGATGCGGTCTTCCTGGGCGTGCTGGCCTCGGCGCGCACGCTGACGGAATCGGAACGGCTTGTCCGCCTGCCGCCGCCGCCGGATTTCGATATCCAGGCGCACTTCGCGTTCGTGACCCTGCGTGGCCGCAGCATCAGCCCGGCCACGCGCATCACGCGGGAACGCTGCTTTCAGGTCATTCAGGAAGCGGCGGGGGCGTAAGCCCCGCGTGCGTCAGTCCTTCGCCATCAGGCCCAGGTATTCGATCAGGCCCTTTTCCTTGACGTACGTGGCCTGGGCCCAGTCCTTGTAGTCCTGGCTGTTGCGGTAGGCCGGTTCCTGGTTCAACTGCTTCATGACGTCCACGCTGGCCGGATCGAACAAGGCCTTCTTGAACGCATCGTGCAGGGTTTTCACGACCGCGGGGTCCATGCCCTTCGGACCGGCCAGACCGTAGGGCGAGGTGGACACGACCTTGTAGCCCAGCTCTTGCGCGGTGGGCACGTCGGGCCAACGGGTCGTGCGCTTGTCGCCGAAGGTCACCAGCAGCCGCATCTTGCCGGCGTCCACGAACTGGTCCCAGCCCGTTGCGTCGCTTTGCGCCATGACGTGGCCGCCCAGCAGCGCCTGCTGCATGTCGGCGTTGCCCTTGAACGGCACGTGGTTCAGCTTGACCTTGGCGTTGATGGCGATTTCCTCGATCAGCAGATGCGGCGACGAACCGATGCCGGTGGAGCCGTAATCGATCTTGCCGGGGTTCTGGCGCGCGGCTTCTATGTATTCGTTGAAGGTCTTGTACGGCGAATCCGAACGGACCGTGAAGCCGAAGGTGTAGCCCGACAGCCCGATGATGAAGCTGAAGTCGTTGATGGGATCCCAGCTGCTCTTTTGCATGTAGGGCATGCGCAGCATCGCCAGCGTGTACAGGCTGATCGTGTAGCCGTCCGGCTTGGCGGTGCGGGCCATTGTGGCCGTACCCAGCGTGCCGCCTGCGCCGGGGCGGTTCTCGACAATGACGGTCTGGCCCAGGTACTTGGAGGCGTCCTGCGCCACGATGCGCAGGTGGCGGTCGGTGGAGCCGCCGGCCGGGAAGGGCACGATCAGCGTGATCGGCTTGGTGGGGAAAGTGGATTGCGCGCCGGCGGACAGCGGCAGGGCGGCGCCTGCGGCGGCGAACAGCAGGGCGCCCAGGCAGGCGCGGCGCAGAGGCTTCTTGAGCATGGGGTTTGTCTCCAGTGGTGTTGTTATGGCTTGTTGTGAGGTTTGGAACGGCAGCGGCTCAGTCGCGCAGGGCGACCTTCACCGGCAGCCGCGCCAAGGCTTCGCGCAACTGCTCCCTCAGCGGCGCGGGCGTGCCGGGAGCCGCTTGCACGGCGACCTCCGGTTGCGCGTCGGCCAGCACGCGGAAGATCTGGGCGTCTTCCGTCAGGCCGGCCGCCTGCAAGGTGCGCGCCACCACGGACTCCACCGCTACAGCGGTGGCCAGGCGGCGCAAATCGGGTTTGTAGATCTTGCCCACGTTGGTCATGGGCATGGCGTCCAGGACGATGACGCGCTTGGGCCGCGCCGGGCCTTCGTCCACGTGGGCCGCGGCGTAGGCGACGAGTTCGGCTTCGGTGGCCTGGGCGCCGTCGGCCAGCGTCACGAAGGCCACGGGCAGTTCGCCGGCGTAGGCGTCCGGTGCGCCGACCGCGGCGCACAAGTGCACCGCCGGGTGCGTGGCCAGCGCGTCTTCGATGGTTTTCGGGTCGATGTTGTGGCCGCCGCGGATGATCAGATCCTTGGCGCGGCCTTGTAGATGCAGCCGGCCCTCGTCATCCATGAACCCCACGTCGCCGCTGATCAGCCAGCCGTCTTCGGTAAAGGCGCGAGCAGTGTCTTCGGGGTCAAGGAAGCCGGGGATCACGTTGGGCGCCTTGAAGAGCACCATGCCAGCCGTGCCTGCAGGCAGGTCGCGCGCCGCCTGGCCCGACGGGACGTCCAGCCCCACGATGCGCACCTGCACATAGGGCAGGGGAAACCCCACGCAGTTCACGGGAAATTCCGAGCCGGGCGGCGTGATGGACGAAATGCCCGCCATTTCGGTCATGCCCAGGCTCTCGTTCACGTGCAGCCCGAACAGGCGCTTGAAGCGCGCGGCAAGCTCGGCGGGCAGCGGCGCGGCGCCCGTGCGGCAATAGCGCAGCGTCGAGATATCGGCGCCGGCGAGCGGTATGTCCGCCAGCGCGGCCAGGATGGTGGGCACGCCCTGCAAAGAGGTCGCGCGGTGCTTTTCCACCAGCCGCCAGTAGTTGCGCAGCACATCGCGGTTGCGCAGCAGCAGGGTGGTGGGGATGACGGTTTCCACGCCCGCAGACAGGGCGGCCAGCGACGCCGGCAGCACGCCCGCCACGTGGAAGAGCGGATAGCCGTTGATGACCACGTCGCTGGGCCCGGCATTCTGCAACTGCACGGCGGCCCAGGCGGTGAAGACCTGGTTGGCGTGGGTGTGGATGGCCAGCTTGGGCGCGCCCGTGGTGCCGCCCGTATGGAAGTATGCCGCGACGTCGTCGGCGCGGATCACGCGTTCGCTAAGCAGGCGGTCGGCCGGTTGCGCCGAGCGGTTGGCGTTGAAGTCCAGCGCATAGTCGGGCAAGGCGGGGCGGGCCGACAAGGGCTCGTCCAGCGGCGCCACGCGCAGCAGGGTTTGCAAGGTGGGCACGCGTTCACGCAGCCGCAAGGCCTTGGACCAGGTGCCGCATTCGGCGTCCGAGCCATAAGCGATCAGCACCTTGGCGCGGGCCGTCGTCATCAGCGAGGCGAGCTTGTCTTCGCTCAGCAGCGGATTCAGCGGCTGGACGATGCCGGCGGCTTCGCTGCCCCACAGCGCCAGATGGTATTCCAGGCAGCCGGGCAGGATCACGCCGACGGCGTCGCCCGCGCGCACGCCAAGGTCATGCAGCAGGTTGGCGGTCTGGTGGATGCCGGCCAGCAGCTCCCGATAGCTCCAACGTACGGCCTCGTCATCCGGGTTGGCGGTGCGCAAGAAGGTCAGCGCGGTCTTGTCGCCGAAAGCCGCAGCCGAATTGCGGAAGATCTCGTAGGTGCTCTGCACCGTCAGCGTTTCGGCCAGCGGGCGCGATTGCAAGCGTTGCACGTCAGCGGCGCTGCGCACCAGGAAAGGCGCCGCGAACGGGCGCGACAAGGGCGGGACGGTATAGGCCTGCGTCATGTCCTGGCGTCCTCCGTTCAAGCCTGCCCCAGCGCGATGTAGCGGCGCAGGTGGTGGTCTTCGTCGCCCAGCTGGTGGTCGATCATCACCAGGCGCTTGGCGTAGTGCGCCAGGGGCAGTTCCCACGTCATGCCGATGCCGCCGTGCAGCTGGATGCTTTCTTCGGCCACCAGCGTGCCGATGCGGCCGATGGTGTATTTGGCGGCGGACAGCGCGCGTTCGCGAGTGGCGCGGTCGGGGTGGTCGACGGCGGCGGCGGCGTTGATCACGGCCGAGCGCGCCTGTTCGATTTCCAGCAGCACGTCGGCCATGCGGTGCTGCAGGGCCTGGAAGCTGCCGATGGGGGTGCCGAACTGGCGGCGCGTGCGCAGGTATTCCAGCGTGGCGTCGCGGGCGCAATCCATGGCGCCCACGGCTTCCGAGCACAGGGCCAGGATGCCGCGGCCGATGGCGCGTTCCAGCACCGCGTAACCCGCGCCGGCCTCGCCCACCAGCGCGTCGGGGCCAAGCTGGACGTTGTCGAAGCTGACTTCGGCGGCGCGTCCGCCATCGATCAGGCCATAGCCGCGTACCGACAGCCCGGGCGTGCCGGCGCTGACGAGGAAGAGGCTGATGCCGGCTTCGTCATCTTCGGCGCCTGCCGTGCGGGCCGACACCAGGAACAGGTCCGCATGTTCGCCCGCCGTCACGACCGCCTTGGCGCCATTGAGCACCCAGCCCTCGCCCGAGCGTTCGGCACGGGTACGCACTTGCGCCAGGTCATAGCCCGATTCCGGCTCGGCTTGGGCTAGCGCGGCGGTGATGGCGCCTGCGATCAGACCCTCCAGCGCTTCACGCTGGGCCGGCGTGCCGGCCGCGGCGATGGCGCTGCCCACCATCAGGGCGTCCAGGAACGGTTCGACGACCAGCCCGCGGCCCAGCGCTTCAAAGACCACCGAGATATCGAATCCCGCGCCGCCCAGGCCGCCGTCGGCCTCGGTGAATAGCGCGCCGATGGCGCCCAGTTCGGCATAGCGGCGCCAGAATTCCACGCTGTAGCCCTGAGGGGATTGCGCGTGGCGTTCGCGCGTGGCGAAGTCGTACTGCTCGGTGACAAAGCGGCGCAGCATGTCGGAGAGCATGCGCCGGTCTTCAGTGTGTTCAAAATTCATGGCCGGCCCTTACAGTCCCAGGATCATCTTCGAGATGATGTTCTTCTGGATTTCATTGGAGCCGCCGAAGATCGACAGCTTGCGGTTGTTGAAGTACTGCGCCGCGGCGCTGTCGGCGCCTTCCGGCCCGATGGGCGGGGCGTCATAGCCGTCATGCAGTGCTTCGGGCACGAAGGGGCGCGCATAGGGGCCCATGGCGCGCCGGTTCAACGCGGTGATCTCCTGCCGGATCTGCGTGCCGCGGATCTTCAGCATGGAGCTTTCGGCGCCGGGCGCGCCGCCGCCGGCAACTGCCGCCACGACACGCAGGTTGGTGGTGCGCATATTGGCCAGTTCGATCTCGACGCGGGCCAGGCGGGCGGCGAAGTCCGGGTCTTGTGCCAGCGGGCGGCCATGCTTCTTTTGCCGGGCGGCCACGGCTTTCAGGCGTTCCAGCGCTGCCGTCGACTGGCCCACGCCCGCGATGTTGGTGCGTTCGTAGGTCAGCAGGTACTTGGCGCAGGTCCAGCCGCGGTTTTCTTCGCCTACCAGGTTTTCGGCCGGCACGCGCACGTCCGAGAAGAACACCTCGTTGACTTCGTGTTCCCCGTCCAGCGTGATGATGGGGCGCACTTCGACGCCCGGGCTGTTCATGTCGACCAGCAGGAAACTGATGCCTTCCTGGCGGCGGCCTTCCTGCGACGTGCGCACCAGGCAGAAGATCATGTTGGCGTACTGGCCCAACGTGGTCCAGGTCTTTTGCCCGTTGACGATATAGCTGTCGCCGTCGCGCACGGCGGTGGTCTTGACGGAAGCCAGGTCCGAGCCCGCGCCCGGTTCGGAATAGCCCTGGCACCACCAGTCGCTGCCGTCCAGGATGCGGGGCAGCCAGTAGTTGCGCTGCGCTTCGGTGCCGTACTTGATCAGCACGGGGCCCAGCATGCTCAGCCCGAAGGGCACGATGCGGGGCGCGGCGGCCAAGGCGCATTCATTGTCGAAGATGAATTTCTGCGTGGCGCTCCAGCCGGTGCCGCCGTATTCCACGGGCCAATGGCTGGCCAGCCAGCCTTGCTGATTCAGGATGGCGTGCCATTCGACCATGTCGGCGCGCGCCAGCAGCTTGCCCTGGCCGACCTTGTCGGACAGGCGCTGGGGCAGCTTGGCCGCCAGGAACGCGCGCACTTCGTCGCGGAACGCGTTTTCTTCGGGGGTGAATTCGAGGTCCATGTCGGTCCTTAATAGATTTCAAACAGGCCGGCCGCGCCCATGCCGCCGCCGATGCACATCGTGACGACGGCATAGCGGGCGCCGCGGCGCCGGCCTTCGATCAGCACATGGCCGGCCAGCCGCGCGCCCGTGACGCCGAACGGGTGGCCCAATGCGATCGAGCCGCCATCCACGTTCAGGCGGTCCATCGGAATGCCCAGCTTTTCCTGGCAGTACAGCGCTTGCGAGGCGAAGGCTTCGTTCAGTTCCCAGAGATCGATGTCCTGCACTTTCAGGCCGTGGCGCGCCAGCAGCTTGGGAACCGCATAGACGGGGCCAATGCCCATTTCGTCGGGCTCGCAGCCGGCAATGGCCAGGCCGCGGAAGGCGCCCAGGGGGCGAATGCCGGCGCGCTGCGCTTCGCCCGCTTCCATCAGCACGCAGGCCGCCGCGCCATCCGACAACTGCGATGCATTGCCGGCCGTCACGAACTGGCCTTCGCCGCGCACGGGGGCAAGCCCCGTCAGCGCTTCATAGGTGGTGCCGGGACGGTTGCACGTATCTTTGTCCACCGTGACTTCGCGTTCGGTGACGGCGCCGGTGGCGCGGTCGGTGACGGACATGGTGGTGGTGACGGCGATGATCTCTTCGCGGTAGCGGCCGGCGGCTTGGGCGGCTTCGGTGCGCGCCTGGCTTTGCGCGGCGAAGCGGTCCTGGGCTTCGCGGCTGATGCCGTAGCGGGCCGCCACGATGTCGGCGGTTTCGATCATGGGCAGGTAGAGCTCGGGTTTGTTGGCCACGATCCAGGGATCCATGCCGCTGACGCCGTCGTCGCGGGTGCGAATCTGCGACACCAGTTCCACGCCACCCGCGATGGCGGCAGGCGCGCCGTCCATGACGATGCGGCCAGCGGCCGAGGCGATGGCCTGCAGGCCGGAGGCGCAATAGCGGTTGACGGTGGCGCCGCCCACGCTGACGGGCAGGCCGGCGCGGATCACCGCCTGGCGGCCGATGTTGCGGCCGGTGGCGCCTTCGGGGTAGCCGCAGCCGATGAAGGCGTCTTCGATCAGCGCGGGGTCGATGCCGGCGCGGTCGACGGCGGCGCGCACCGCGTGACCGGCCAGGGTGGGCCCGGCGATCAGGTTGAATTCACCGCGCCCCGCCTTGGTGATGGGGGTGCGGGCGGTAGAGACGATAACGGCTTCGCGCATGGGGTTTCCTGTCGAAGAAAGGAGGTTCGGAGTCGGTGGGATCGGAATCCGGCGGATCAGGCAGCCTGGTTCAGGCTGGCGAAGTTGCGGCCGGATTCCGCTAGCTGCACGAGCAGCGGCGACGGCTTCCTGAATGCGGGGTCTTCCTCGGCGTAGCTGCGGATGTCGGCCAGCACGCGGTCCAGCCCCACGCTATCGGCGTAATGCAGCGGCCCGCCGCGGTAGCGTGGAAAGCCGTAGCCCGACAGGAACACCACGTCCACGTCGGACGGACGCAACGCAATGCCCTGGTGCAGGACGTTGGCGGCCTCGTTGATCATGGCGGCCAGGTAGCGGCGCTGGATGTCTTCGTGCGTGAAGGGGCGCGGCGTGACGCCCGCGCGGCGGCGTTCTTCGTCGATGATGGCCAGCACTTCCGGATCGGGCGTGCCCACGCGCGCGCCGTCGGGATACAGGTAGAAGCCGCGGCCCGTCTTCTGGCCGAACCAACCGCGTTCGCACAGGCGGTCGGGAATCTGCACATAGCGCAGCGCCGGGTCGCGCGTGGCGGCGCGGCGCTTGCGCGTGGCCCAGCCGATGTCGCCGCCGGCCAGATCCGCCATCTGGTACGGCCCCATCGGATAGCCGAATTCGCGCACGGCCGCGTCGATGTCGTAAGGCGATGCGCCGTCTTCCATCATCATGTCTGCCGCCTGGCGGTGCACGGCCAGGATGCGGTTGCCGATGAAGCCGTCGCACACGCCGGCGCGCACGGGCGTCTTGCGCAGCCGCCGCGCCAGTTCGAACCCGGTGGCCACCGTTTCCGCGGACGTGTGTTCGCCCACCACGATTTCCAGCAATTTCATGATGTTGGCGGGCGAGAAGAAGT
Organism: Achromobacter marplatensis; assembly: GCF_002209535.1. Lineage (GTDB taxonomy): Bacteria > Pseudomonadota > Gammaproteobacteria > Burkholderiales > Burkholderiaceae_B > Achromobacter > Achromobacter marplatensis. Next base: position 160,954 of record NZ_NJIG01000001.1, read on the forward strand.
GCAGGCCCAGCACATCGGCCGGGCCGCGCGTGGCGGAGGCGATGCGGTTCACGTCCAGATAGGACGTGTTCGTGGCGAGGACGGCGCTCGGCTTGGCCACGCGGTCCAGTTGGGCGAAGACGGCAAGCTTGACGTCCATGTCCTCGAAGACGGCTTCGATGATCAGGTCGGCATCGCCCAGCGCGTCGTAGGTGGTGGCGCCGGTAAAGCGCGCCATCCGGGCGTCGCGCTCGCCTGCGGTGATCCGGCCTTTCTTCTGCAGCAGGTCGTACACCTGAGCCACGCGTGCGCGGCCGCGTTCCAGCGCGGCGTCGTCCTGTTCGACCATCACGACCGGCAGGCCGGCATCCAGCACCGACACGGCGATGCCCGCGCCCATCGTGCCGCCGCCCACCACGCCAATTTTCTCGAGCCGGCGGGGACGCGCCGCCTTCAGTTCAGGGATCTTGGCGGTTTCGCGTTCGGCAAAGAACGCGTGCACCAGGCCGGCCCGCTGCGGGCTATCCAGGCATTGCAGGAACAGCGCGCGTTCGGTGCGCAGGCCTTCGTCAAAGGGTTGTTCGATGGCGGCGCGCACGGCGTCGACGATCTTCGCGGGCGAGTACAGGCCGCGCAAGGTCTTGGCGACCTGTTCGCCTGCGGCGGAGGCTTCGGCCAACGCTGCGGCCTTGTCGGCCAGCGCGTCAGTGGCATCGCGGCTGCGGCGCGGGCCGGCGCCTTCTGCCAGCAAGCGGCGGGTGTAGGCCAGGCCCGCGGCCTGGGCATCGTCGCCGTCGCCCAGGGCGTCGACCAGGCCGGCTTTCAGCGCCGCCTCGGCGGACAGGTGCTTGCCCGACAGCATCAGGTCCAGCGCCGCGCGGGCGCCGATCAGGCGGGGCGTGCGTTGCGTGCCGCCTGCGCCGGGCAGCAGGCCCAGGTTCACTTCGGGCAGGCCGAGCTTGGCGCCGGGCAGGGCGACGCGGTAATGCGCGGCCAGCGCCACTTCCAGTCCGCCACCCAGGGCCGCGCCGTGCAGCACGGCCACCACGGGCTTGTCGCTGGCTTCGATCTGGTTGCACACGTCGGGCAGGGCGGGCGGCTTGGGCGGCTTGCCGAATTCGCGGATGTCCGCACCGGCGATGAAGTTCTTGCCGGCGCCCACCAGCAGGATGGCGCGCACTTGGCGGTCCGACTGCGCGGCCTGGATGGCCGCGGCAAGGTCGTGGCGCACGTCGGCGCTCAGCGCATTCACGGGAGGGTGGTCAAGGGTGATGACCAGGATGTCGTCGTCGCGGCGCGCGTGGGCGGCGCCGGCAGGTTGCTTGTCCATCATGGGACCTTGTCTCCAATGGGGCGTCCGCCGTGGCGGCGCCTGGCGGGCCAGAACGGCTCGTCTCTTATTTCCTTATTCTTTCCCAGTAAAGATGTCTTGACAATGGCATCTAGAATTGACATGGCGGATAATAAAATTTGACAATGGCCGTGGAGGAGCCTCATGGACACTAAATCCCTGACCTTGCTGGTGGAAATCCTGGACGCCGGCAACCTGAGCGAAGCCGCGCGCCGCCTGAAGATGACGCGCGCCAATGTCAGCTACCACCTGAACCAGCTGGAGCGTTCGGTGGGCATGCAGTTGGTGCGGCGTACGACGCGGCACGTCGAGGCCACTGAAATTGGATTGAAGCTGTATCAGCACGGGCGCAGCATCCAGGATGAATTGGTGGCCGCCCGTGAATCCGTTGAAACGCTGGGCAAGACGCCGCAAGGCAAAGTGCGCTTGAGCGTGCCCAGTGGCTATGGGCAGTTCGTGATGACGCCGTGGCTGCTGGAATTCAAGCAGGCGTACCCCGACATCGTGCTGGACGTGCTGTTCGAGAACAGCGTGGACGACCTGCTGCGCGACGAAGTGGATATCGCGGTGCGCATCATGTCCGAGCCGCCGCAGAACCTGGTGGCGCGCGAACTGGGCCAGGTGCGCTACGTGGCGTGCGCGTCCCAGGCCTTTGCCGACGCCCGCGGCCTGCCGCAGCGCCCTGAAGACCTGGCGAGCACGCCCGTCATCAGCGCGGCCGTCATCGGCCGGCCGTTGCGGCTGTCGGCCTACTATGGCGGCCAGCCGCGCCAGCACGTGGTGCTGGAACCCACCGTGATCTCCCGCAACTACGCCTTCCTGCGCGACGCGATCCGCGCCGGCCTGGGGGTGGGCGTGGTGCCGGACTACGTGGTGCACGACGACATCGCCCGTGGCGACCTGTTGCCCGCGCTGACCGAGTGGCGGCTGAGCATCTTCGGCCGGGGCATGTACATGCTGTACATGCCGAATCGGCACCATCCCCGCGCGATCTCGATGATGATCGAATTCATCCTGGATCGGGCCCAGCGCGGCCACGAGGGCCAGCCGGGCCTGCTGGCGCTGGCGGGCTAAATACGGTCAGGCACGCCACTTGCTGTCCGCTGTCGATAATCGATTGTTGGGGGGCAAGATGGAAATCACGACACCGGTCGCGACAGCACCGGGCGCGGTCGAACGCGCGAAGCCGACAGAAAACGCCGACACGGGGGAGGAGGCTGCAAGCCCCGCCGAAGAGAAAGTGACGGTGCAGGAGGCAGGACTGATCTCCGAGCCCCGGCCGGACACCCCTTATGTCTGGGCGCGCGGCGCCTGCCTGACCACGTTGACCGTCCTGGCAGTGCTGTTCACCCTCAAGCTGGCGCAGGAATTCATCGTCCCCGTGGTGATGGCGATTGTCGTGGCCTACGCGCTGGACCCCATCGTGAGCCTGATGGGGCGCGCCCGCGTGCCGCGCGCGGTCGGGATCCTGATCTTGATGTTCGTCATCGCCACCGGCCTGGCGGGCTTGGCCTACGTCACGCAGAATCAGGTCAGTTCCATCGTGCAGGCGCTGCCGGAAATCTCCGGAAAGCTCTCTCGCACCCTGACCGGCATTTCCAGCGGGGACGGTTCTTTCTTTGAAAAGCTCAAGGGCGCGGCCGGCGTGTTGCAGGACAGCGGGGGTATCGTGCCCGGTCGGCAGGTGGTGGTGGCGAAGTCCGATTCCGGCTTGAGCGATTTTCTGCTGTGGGGATCCAAGGGCGTGGCCGCCTTCATCGGGCAGGCGACGATGAGCGTGTTCCTGGTGTTCTTCCTGCTGTTGTCCGGCAACGCGTTCAAGCGCAAGTTCGTGAAAGTGGCCGGCAAGACCTTGTCGCAAAAGAAGATCAGCGTGCACATGCTGGACCAGATCAACAGCTCCATCCATCGGTACATGGCGATGATGCTGGTGACGAACCTGGCATTGGGCCTGATGTCGTGGGTGGCATTCCGTCTGCTGGGCCTGGAAAACGCCGCGACCTGGGCCGTGGTCGCTGGCGCGCTGCACATCATTCCGTACTTCGGCCCGTTGCTCACCGCGGTGGGCACCGGGATCGCGGCCTTGATCCAATTCGGCGAGATCGGCCCGGCGCTGGCGGTGGCCGGCAGTTCGGTGGCCATCGCCTTGTTGATGGGCGTAGTGGTCACGACCTGGATGTCCGGCCGCATCGCCAAGATGAACGCCGTCGCGGTCTTCATGCTGCTGCTGTTGTTCACCTGGCTGTGGGGCGTGTGGGGAACGCTGCTTTCCGTGCCGCTGGCCTTCATCGCGAAAGTGGTCGCTGACCACATCGAAGGATTGGAGGCCGTGTCGGAGTTCCTGGGCGAGTAAGCACGGGCACGCCACATGCTGAAGGGAGTTTTCCTCACCTTGAATCACGCCACCGTGCTCGCCATGCCAACCCGACTCGCCCGTTCGATTTCCTCCGAATCCCTCGGCCAGACGATCCAGGACGTCCTGGCCGGCGCCCGGCCGCCGGTGGATCCCGGCCATTGGCTGGGCGAACTCGTGCGCGCCGGCTTCGGCGGGTTGCCGTTGCCGGGCTCGGGCGGCACCTTGCTGCGCTGGCGGGCGCTCGCCGCGGTTGCCGCGGTGGATCTGGGCTTGGCCAAATTATTCGAGGGGCACACGGATGCGCTGGCCATTCTTGCCGAGCTGCAAGCACGCGTGGACGCGCCCGAAGATGCCTGCTGGGGCGTCTGGTGCGCCGAGCCGCCCGACATGCGCGTGGGCATACGCGCCCACGCCGCCGGCGGGGTCATGGTCAGCGGCTTGAAGGGATGGTGCTCGGGTGCCGCGGCGCTAAGCCACGCGATCGTCAGCGGTTGGAACGGCGCAGGCGAACCTTGCCTGGCCGCAGTGGCGCTGGACCAGCCGGGCGTGACTGTCACCACGCAAGGCTGGCACGCCGTCGGCATGCGCTCGTCCGCCAGTGTGAATGTGGTTTTCGACCAGGCGCGAGGCGCCGCCGTCGGTGCGCCGGGCGCCTATGTGGACCGCCCGGGTTTCCTGCATGGCGGGGCGGGCGTTGCCGCTTGCTGGTACGGCGCGTTGGCGGGCATTGCCGAAAGGCTGCGCACCGCTGTCGCAAAGGGTCGGCCCGACCCGTACCGGCTGGCGCATCTTGGCGCCGTGGATGTTGCCTTGGCCGAGGCGCGTGCGGTGTTGCGCGAGGCCGCCGCGGCGATCGACGCCCATCCCGAAGACGGCTGCGTACTGCATACCGCGCGGGCCCGCCTGGCGGTGGAAGCCGCCGCAGAAGACGTATTGAACCGCGTGCCGCGCGCGCTGGGGGCCGGCCCGTTATGCCGCGATGCCGCTTTGGCGCAAGCCTTGGCGGACTTGCCCGTGTTCATCCGGCAGAGCCACGCGGAACGCGATCAGGCCGCGCATGGCAAGCACGTTGCGCAACACGGAGAGCCGCCTTGGTCACTCTAGATGACCACCATTTCGAGCGCCTGTACCGCAAGGACGACGATCCTTGGCGGGTGGCCACTGCCTGGTACGAGCGCCGCAAGCGCGCCGTGCTGCTGGCGACGTTGGCGCGCGAACGCTATGGCCACATCTTTGAGGCGGGCTGCGGCGGGGGCGACATGACGCTTGCCCTGGCGCAGCGCTGCGACCAGCTCTGCGCCGTGGATCTGGCGCCCAGCGCGGTGCGCCGCGTCCAGGCCCGGCTGCGTGCCGATCCGGTGGCGGCCACGGTGCGCTCGCTGGCGTTGAAGTTGCCGCAACAATGGCCGCCCGTGCCCGCTGCGGGCTTCGATCTGATCGTTGTCTCGGAGCTGGCGTATTACCTGGACGACGCCGCCTGCGCGCTGTTCCTGGCGCGCCTGCGCAGCAGTTTGGGAGCGGGCGGCGAATTGGTCGCCTGCCACTGGCGCCCCGCGTTCGATGACCGCCTGCAACCCACCGACCGTCTGCATGATGCGATGGGAGCGTTGCCCGGCCTGCAACGGCTGGTACATCACCATGAAGAAGATTTTCGTCTGGACCTCTGGCGCAACCCCTTGTAAGGAGCAGGCGATGATCGGAATCTGCATACCCGCCCACAACGAAGAACGGATGATCGGCGCCTGCCTGCGCGCCGCGACCCGCGCCGCCCGGCACCCGCTGCTGGCGGCTGAACGCGTCGAGATCGTGGTGGTGCTGGATCGCTGCCGGGACCGTACCGAGCAATTGTCGGCGGCGTGGCCGGTGCGGTGCCTGCGGGTCGAGGCGGGTAACGTGGGCGTGGCCCGGGCCTTCGGGGCGCAGCATCTTCTTGATGCGGGCGCACGCTGGCTGGCATTCACGGACGCCGATACCCGCGTGTCGGCGCGCTGGCTGGTGGATCAGTTGTCTTTAGGGGCGGAAGTCGTATGCGGCACCGTGGGCGTGTCGGGCTGGGCCCAACATGGCGCGCATGCGCGCCAGGCCCGGCGCCGTTTCGCCACCCACTACCAGGATCAGGACGGCCACCGCCACGTGCACGGCGCAAACCTTGGCATCGAGGCGCATGCCTATCGGCACATCGGCGGCTTTGCCGCGCTGGCCTGCAGCGAAGACCAGGCATTGGTGGACCGGTTGGAGCAAGGCGGCGCCCGCATCGCCTGGACGGCGCTGCCGCGGGTGACAACCAGCGCGCGGCCGTACTCCCGCGTGGAAGGCGGCTTTGCCAGCGCCTTGCGCCAAGGCTGGGACGAACCCGACTAGCTTGAACCACTGGCGACCGCCGGAGAGATGCGATGAATATCGAAGCCGTCTGGTTCCTGCTGATCGGCGCGTTGTTCGTGTTGATGGCGGTGTCCAAACGCCTGATCGATGCGCTGCCCATGACCGGCGCCATGGTGTATCTGGTCGTGGGCTTTCTGATCGGCCCGACAGGATTGGGGCTGCTGAACCTGGATCTCTACCGAGACAGCCACTTGCTGCGCCTGGCGACCGAAGCGGCATTGCCGGTTTCGCTGTTCGCAGTCGGCATGCATTTGCGCGTGGCTTGTGGGCATCCTTTGTGGCGCCTGCCGCTGCGCCTGGCGGCGCCGGCCATGCTGCTGACCATTGCGCTGATGACGGCATTCGGCATGGGCCTATTGGGCTTGGGATTGGGGGCGGCAGTGCTGTTGGCGGCGGCGCTGGCGCCGACGGACCCGGTGCTGGCCAATGAATTGCGCCCGCGTGAAGCGGGCGATGACGAACCGCTGCGCTTTGCCTTGTCGGGCGAGGGCGGCGCCAATGACGGGGCGGCGTTTCCCTTCGTGATCCTGGGCATCGCCCTGTGCAACGCGGGGCCGGCCGGGCTTGATCAGCCGTGGCCGTTGGCGGCCGCCCTGATCTGGGGCGTGGTCAGCGCGGTGGGAATCGGCTGGTTGCTGGGCACGCTGGGCGAACGCCTGATCGCCACGCTGCGGATCCGCTATGGCAACGCCCTGGGGCTGGACGAGTTTCTGGCCCTGGGTCTGATGGCGCTGTGCTACGGGGCGACCTTGCTTGCGCATGGCTACGGCTTTCTTGCGGTCTTCTGCGCGGGGGTGGCGTTGCGCCAACAGGAGCTGCGCGCCACCGGCAGCGGTCGGACGCCGCGTGCCGTCTTGCAGGAAGTCACGCCCGCCGAAAGCGAAGAAAGCACCCAGGACCCGCAATTGGCCCATGCCCATCTGGCGGAATCGATGATGGCGACGTCGGTGGGGCTGGAACGCTTTGCCGAATTGGCGCTGATGCTGGTCATCGGCTGCGTGGTGTCGGCGCATTGGCGCGACATGCTGGGTTGGACGCCGCTCCTTGTGGCGGCGGTGCTGTTCTTCGCGGTGCGGCCGGCCAGCGTGATGCTGGCGCTGGCCGGGTCGTCGATGGACCGGCGCCAGCGTTGGCTGGCAAGCTGGCTGGGCATACGCGGCGTGGGCACTTTCTACTATCTGCTGCTGGCGGTGGAGCAAGCGCCGCAGGACGTGTCCCGGGCGCTTGCGCCGTTGTTGCTGGCCGCCATCGTCGCGTCCGTGCTGGTGCACGGCATCTCGGCGTCGCCCCTGATGGGGTGGTACTACTCGCGGCTCTCAGCGCGGCCGCGCCGCGGCAAGGCATCGCGGCCGGCGTAGACGGCAGCCGCGCCCAGTTCGCGTTCAATGCGCAGCAGGCGGTTGTACTTGGCGGTGCGGTCGGCGCGCGATAGCGACCCGGTCTTGATCAGGCCGCAGTTGGCGGCCACCGCCAGGTCGGCAATGGTCGTGTCCTCGGTTTCGCCGGATCGGTGCGACATGACGGCGCCGTATGCCGCGCGGCGGGCCATTCCCAATACCTGCAGGGTCTCGCTCAGCGTGCCGATCTGATTGGCTTTGACCAGGATGGCGTTGCCGATTCCGGCCGAGATGCCAGCTTCGAACAGGCGGGGGTTGGTGCAGAAGACATCGTCACCCACCAGATGGCAGGCATCGCCCAGCCGTGCGGTCAGGGCTTGCCAGCCGGCAGGGTCGTCTTCGGCCATACCGTCTTCGATGGATACGATGGGGTAGTCGCGTACCAGGCGGGCCAGGTAATCCACCTGCTGTTCGCGGCTGCGAACCACGCCTTCGCCCTGATAACGATAGCCCGCATCGGTGTGGAATTCGCTGGCCGCCGGATCCAGTGCCAGCGCAATGTCCGTGCCCGCGCGCAGGCCGGCCTGCTCGATGGACGCCATGATGAAGTCCAGCGCCTCTGGTGCCGTGCGCAGGACGGGTGCGAATCCGCCCTCGTCGCCCACATTGACGCTGTGGCCGGCCGCCAGCAGCTTGCCGCGCAGGGTGTGGAAGACTTCGGCGCCCATGCGGATGGCTTCGGCGAAGGTTTCCGCGCCCACCGGCAAGATCATGAATTCCTGGAAATCCAGCGGATTGTCGGCGTGTGCGCCACCGTTGATGATGTTGATCATCGGGACGGGCAGCACTTGCGCCTGCACGCCGCCCAGGTGGCGCCACAGCGGCTGCCCTTCACTGGCGGCTGCCGCGTGCGCCACTGCCAGCGAGACGCCCAGCAAGGCGTTGGCGCCCAAGCGGCTTTTGTCCGCCGTGCCGTCCAGGCCGATCATGATCCGGTCGATGGTGGCCTGCTGATCCGCTTGCTGGCCCAGCAGCGCATCCCGCAACTCGGTATTGACGGCACGCACGGCGCCCAGCACGCCGCGGCCCAGATAGCGTGCGGGATCCGCGTCGCGCCGCTCCAGTGCTTCATGCTGGCCCGTCGATGCGCCGGACGGTACCAGCGCCACGCCCATCGCGCCGTCATTCAGCCGGACTTCGACCTCGACGGTCGGGTTGCCGCGGCTGTCCAGTGCCTCGTGGGCGGTGATGTCGATGATGTTCATGGGGCTCCTGATGGTCAGATTATTGAAATAAAGGAATGGTCTTTATCCTTGCAGTCCGGCGTGCAATACTGCAACGCATCGAACTGATTGCGGGATATCCAGGCGATATCCTAAAAAAACAACGCAATCCGGAAAATGCAGTTTTTCTGGATATTCGTCAGTTTTATTGACATAAGGAGTGCCGTGCGCCACCTGCCGCCCCTAGCCGCCGTTCGGGCATTCGAAGCCATTGCACGGACCGGCTCGGTCACGCGCGCCGCGGAAGAGCTGTGCCGCAGCCACGGCGCCGTCAGCCGGCACCTGAAGCTGTTGCAGGAACACGCTGGCGTGCCGCTGTTCGACAAAGACGGCACCGGGCTGAAGCTCACCCCCGCGGGCGCGACCTTCTACGCGTCGGTGCGCGCCTCGTTCGACCAGTTGGAAAGCGCTTACGAACGATTGGGCCGCGAAGCCCAGGGCCCGGGGCTGCACGTGGCCTGCAGTGCGACCTTCGCGATGCGCTGGCTGGTGCCGCAGCTGGCGGTGTTCTACCGCGAGCATCCCGATATCCGCATCCGCCTGTCGATGACGTCCGCCCGTGAAATGCGCAACGAGGGCGCGGACCTGCTGCTGGCGTGGGACCTGTCGGGCTACACGGACGCCGACCGGCGCCGCGCGCTGACGCTTGCGCCCGTGCGATTTGGCGCGGTCTGCACGCCCGCCTATGCCCGGCGCGCGGCGTCCGACCAGGTGCGCATCGCCCATGAGTACACGTCCAGCGCCTGGAATCAATGGGAGGCCATTACAGGCGTAGCGGTTGCTACCGCGGGCCACTTGGCGTTTCCGCACACGCACCTGTGCATCGAGGCCGCGCTTTCCGGACTGGGGGTGGCGCTGGTAGAGAAGCGGCTGATCAGCCGCGAACTGGAAGAGGGCACCCTGGTCGCACCCTTTGGATTCGTGGTGTTCGACGGCGGCTTGCGCGCGCTGCCCGCCGCCAGTCGGAGCCTGTCGGGGCACGCGGATGCGTTTGTCGGGTGGCTGCGCCGCGCGCTGGCGGATCCGGCGGCGTAAGCGGGGCGCAAAGATCCCCCAGGCAGCCTGATCGGCGCTGCCAGTTGGTATGCTGACGCATCGCCTTGCCGGAAACTCCATGCCCGATCCGTCCCGACCCTCGACGCCATCCGCCCCGCACTCCGCCTTGGCGTCCGACACGCGCCGCACGCAGTTGCGGCGCATGAAGATCGCTGCGCTGGCCTTGCTGGTGGCCATGGTCAGCGGCTTCATCACCAGCCACGTCATGGGCGGGCAGGGCGTGTGGGCTTGGGTGCGGGCGTTTTGCGAAGCGGCGACGGTGGGGGCGTTGGCCGACTGGTTCGCGGTGGTGGCGCTGTTTCGCCGTCCAATGGGCCTGCCGATTCCGCATACGGCCATCATTCCCAGCAACAAGGACCGCATCGGCGACAACCTGGCCGTGTTCGTCCGCGATCATTTCCTGGACCCGGACACGTTGATGGAGAAGCTGCGGGTCTTCGACCCGGCCGCCCGCCTGTCCCGCTGGCTGATCCGGCCGCGCCAGGCGCATGCCTTGAGCGACGGCGCGCGCCGCGTAGCCTTGCAGACGCTGGACATGCTGGACGACCAGGCAGTGCGCGGGGTGATCCAGGAATTCGTGGTGAAGAACCTGCGCCGCTGGGATGCGGCGGGTACCGTGGGCGAGGTTTTAGGTCTCCTGACCCGAGACGGTCGCCATCAGGAGCTGCTGGACGCGGCCATGGAGCGGCTGGGCGGCTACCTGGGCGAAGACGACGTGAAGGAACGCGCATCGACCCTGCTGGTGAAATTCGCCCGCAAGGAATGGCCGCGCATCATCGCGGCCGTCGATGTGATCAAGTCGGTGGACGGCATTGCCGACAATCTGGCCGACCGGCTGGCGTTGGCGTTGGTGCAGGAAGTGCGCGATGTGCTGTCCGAACCCGACCACCCCGTCAGGCGCGACTACGAAGCCTGGGTGTTGAACTACATCGAACGCCTGAAGACCGACCCCGCCTTGTCGGCGCAGGTCGAAGACCTGAAGCAGCGGGCCATCGACCACCCCAAGGTGCAGGAGTATGTGCAGGGCCTGTGGGACGACATCCACGCGGCGCTGCGGCGCGACCTGTCGGACGAGGATTCGGCACTGGCCCGCCATCTGGAAAGCGCCTTGCTGGCGCTGGGCCGCAAGCTGGGCGAAGACCCGAGCTTGCGTGACGCCATCAACAACCACGTGCTGGGCAGCGCGCGGCGCCTGACCGGCCGCCTGCGCATCGGCGTGACGGAACATATTTCGCGCACCGTGAAGAACTGGGACGAACGCCACCTGGTCGACGAACTGGAGCTCAGCGTGGGGCGCGACCTGCAGTACATCCGCTTCAATGGCACGCTGGTGGGCGGGCTCATCGGCGTGGCGCTGCACGCGCTGGTGCTGCTGGTCAATCGTTAACAAGCCTGATCGCTTGTATCAGGAATGAAGATTGCTGGCCCACCAGGCGGCGCCGGTGCTATTGTCATTGGCGCCCAGGGCCAGGTTGGCGCCGTTTGCGCCGGGCCGGGCATCCGCACTTCGCGTGCATGATTCCAGGAGGCACTTCATGAAGAAAATCTCGATGCTTGTCGCGGCGCTGGCAATGGCGGGCGCCTCGAGCGCCGCACTGGCCGAAAACGTCTCGATGTCATTCCTGACCGCCGACGGCATAGGCAAAAGCGCCGGCACGATTTCGCTGAAGGACACCAAGGGCGGCTTGCAGATCACGCCGAACCTGAAGGGCTTGCCGCCGGGCGAACACGGTTTCCACGTGCATGAAAAGGGTTCTTGCATGCCGGGCATGGTGAACGGCCAGACGGCGCCGGGCGGTGCCGCAGGCGGCCACCTGGATCCCAAGGGCACCAAGGCCCACAAGGGCCCGATGGCCACCGACGGCCATCAGGGCGACTTGCCCTTCATCGTGGTGGCAGCCGACGGCACGGCCAAGAAGGCTGTGGTGGCGCCGCACCTGAAGCTGGCGGACGTGAAGACGCACGCGGTCATGGTGCACGTGGGCGGCGACAACTACAGCGACACGCCCGCGCCGCTGGGCGGCGGAGGCGGCCGCCTGGTTTGCGGCGTGGTGAAGTAAGCGCAAGGAAGGGTGCGCCGGGTTGCCGTGACGGCCGGTCAGGCCGTGCCGTTGCGGCCGTGCAGCCGGTAGCCCTCGCGCACGGCCAGCCGGTCGTAATAGGCGGCAATCGCCGGCAGGGCGGGCTTGTCGAAGGGCGTAGCAAACCACCGGTTCACCGACAGCCCCACGGGAATGTCCGCCAGCGAAAAAGCGTCACCCGCCACATAGGCGCCGGTCAGCGCCAAGCGTTGTTCCAGGATGCCCATGAAATGCGCCCAAGCCTGGCACGACGCCTGGATGCTGGCGGCATCCAGGTGTTCAGGCGAACGCCGCGCCAACGCCATGAAGGCATAACTCCAGGACCGGTTCAGGTCTGTTGCCTGCCAATCCATCCATTGATCCACCCGCGCACGCAGCCGAGGCTCGGCCGGGTAAAACTGCTGGCCGCCGTATTGCCCGGCCAGGTAGCGGATGATGGTGTTGGACTCCCAGAGCACAAAGTCGCCGTCTTCGATGACGGGCACCATGGCATTGGGATTCAGCGCCAGGAAGCGCGGGTCCGAGGTCGCCTGGAAGCCCGCGCCCCAATCTTCGCGGGTAAACGGCAGGTTCAGTTCGGCGCAGGTCCACAGCACCTTGCGTACGTTGATGGACGAAGCTTTACCCAGTATTTTCAGCATCTTGCGAACGGCCCGGTTCATCGGCGTGGAGGAATCCGGGCAGTCTAGCGGCTGCCTGGTACCGTCGCCAGATACAGATCGGGGCGACGGCGGGCGTAACAGCGCAGCGGCGTGGCAGGCGGCGGCCTGCCTTCAGGCGCCCGCCGCTTCAGGCTGGCTGCGCAGCCGTCGCACGGGCGAGGCGAACAGCACCAGGAACTGAATGAGGAATCCTGCGGTCGAGACCCACAAACACGCATCCAGGCCCACGCGGGCGGCCAACGTCGCGCCGATCAGCGCACCGACGGGCCGGGCGCCGAACGTCGCGGTCAGGATCACGGCGGACACGCGGCCCAACAGGGCGTTGGGCGTCACGGCCTGGCGCAGCGTGGTGGTGGTGATGGTCCAGAGGATGGGGCCGGCGCCGAACAGGAAAAACCCCACCGCCGCCCAGATGCCGGAGGGCAAGACCAGCGTCGACAGCAGGATGGCGCTTGCCGCCAGCGCCGACAGCGGACCCGAGGCGATCATCGCGCCGAAAGACAGGCGGCGCGCCAGCCACGGCGCGGCCAGGGCGCCGGCGAGCATGCCGCCGCCATACACGCCCAATGTGATGCCCACGCCGGCGGCCGTCAGGCCCAGGCGTTCGATGGCGTACACGACGTATACGGCCTGCAACACAAACCAGGCAGTGTTGAAGAACACGGCGGTCGTCAGCACCGGTCGCAGCAGCGGGTGCGTGCCGACAAAGGCCGCGCCTTCGCGCAGTTCGGCCAGCAAGCGCCGGCGGGTCACGGGCTTGGGCGCATCGGCAGGCAGGCCCGCCAGCAGGGCCGCGGCCAGCAGCGACAGCGTGGTGGCGATCACATAGGCGACCGGCGCACCCATCCAGCCCACCAGCGCACCGCCTGCCGCGGGACCCGCGGAGAACGCACTGCTGCGCGCCAGTTCCAGCCAGCGGTTGGCGCTGGCCAAATCGCTGGCGGGGACAAGCCGGGGTACCAGCGCCGGGGCGGCCACGTTGTAGGCCACCGTGCCGACCGCGCCCAGGAAACCCAGCGCCGCCAGCCAGCCCAGGCCCAGTCCGCCCATCCACAGCAACGCCAGCAGGCCCAACAGGCTGGCCGCGCGGACGCACTCGGCGGCGGTCATCAAGGCGCGGCGCGACATCCGGTCCGCCAGCACGCCGGCGGGCAGGGACAGCAGCAGGAAGGGCAGGGTTTGCGCGGTTTGCAGATAACCCGTCTGCGCGGCGGTGGCGCCCAGCGCCAGCACGGCGACCAGCGGCGCCGCCGCCAAGGCCATCTGTTCAGAAAACTGGGCAGCCAGGTTCGAGGCGGCCAGACGGCGGAAGGCGGAGGGCAGGGCAGGCATGAGCGACGCCCGTCAGGGCGCTGGAAACGGCAAGGGCACGATCATGATCGTGCCCTTGGGCGGCCGCACTCCGGTCCTTGCGGCCGGATTCGCGTGAGTCAGGGGATAGGCGGGTAGTCGCCGTAGCCGTCCGGCCAGGGGGTCAGCACTTCGTACCCGGTTTCGGTCACGACAACCATGTGCTCCCACTGCGCCGACAGCGAGCGATCCTTGGTGACTACCGTCCAGCCGTCGGGCAATTGCTTGGACGCCGGTTTGCCGGCGTTGATCATGGGTTCGATCGTGAACATCATGCCGGGTTGCAGCACCATGCCTTCGCCAGGACGTCCGTAGTGCAGCACTTGGGGGTCGTCGTGGTAGATCTGGCCGATGCCGTGGCCGCAGTATTCGCGCACGATGCTGAAATGCTCGCGGTGCGCGACGGTCTGGATGGCATGGCCGATGTCGCCCAGCGTCGCGCCTGGCTTGACTGCCATGATCCCGGCGCGGGTGGCTTCGTAGGTGGTGTTGACCAGCCGGCGCGCCAGCGGGCTGGGCTGGCCCACGTAGTACATGCGGCTGGTGTCGCCGAACCAGCCGTCCTTGATGACGGCCACGTCGATGTTCAGGATGTCGCCGTTCTTCAGCACCTTGGCCGATGGGATGCCGTGGCAAATCACATGGTTGACGGATGCGCAGATCGTTTTCGGAAAGCCGTGATAACCGACGTTGGCCGGAATAGCCTTCAGCACGTTCACGATGTATTCGTTGCAGATGCGGTCCAGCTCATCGGTGGTGACGCCGGGGCGCACGTGTTCGCCGATCATGTGCAGCACTTCCGCCGCCATGGCGCCGGCCTTGCGGGCCATTTCAATGTCGGCGGCGGATTTGATGGAAACCTTCTTCGCCATTTATGCGGCCTCCTGTTGGGCGGCATCCGGTAGGCGCCGGGAAAGGGACGCGATGGTAAAGCCTTCGCTTTGTTCGATGCGGATCAGCAACTGGCAGATATCCGCGTGGCGCAGGTCGGGATAGAGTTCGGACAGCATGCCGATGCGCATCCAATGTTCGGCCTGGGAATTGATCGAGCGGCTGAGGGCGCCGCTGGCGACGCGCAGATTCTCATGCATCTGCTCAGAGATTTTGACGAGACCCATGGTGGGAATGATCCGTATATGGTTTGTATATGGATCGTATCTTACTGCGTGGCAGTGAGCGGTGCAAATCGCCGGCACCGGCAGGCGGTCCGCCGCTGCGTTCAGCGCGTCTTGGCGCGTGGCGTCTTCTTGGCGGCGCCAGACTTGGCCGTACCCGTTTTGGCCGCGCCCGCGCGTGCGGTTTCCTTCGGCGCCGGCGCCGTCGCCACGTGGACCTGCTCCATCCACATCAGCGCGTCCGTATACGACAGGAACTGCTGCAGATAGCCGGGCGACAGCTCGCGCATCAAGGTCAGCGCTCGGTGAACCAGCTGGTTGGAATTGAGCGGGCCGGCGTTCTTGTGGACCTGCTCCTGCGATTGGCGCACTTGCCGGTCGGCACTGACCTGCGACCAGACGCCGCGAAAGTAGTCCAGCATCTGCACGTCGGGATAGGTGGCCCGCAGGCCCAGCGTGTCGCGCGTCCAGCCGCTGACGCCGCCGGGGGGATCCGGGTCGGCCAGATAATCGATCAGGCCGGCCAGGGCGCTGGAGGTGGGGGCGGCATCCGGGGCGCGGGTGTCAGCGGCAGCGGCTGCCACCTGGCTCTCGTAAGCCTGGAGCAGGGCGGCCAGCTTCGCGTCCAGCAGTTGGCGCGCGGGGCCGTCCAGCAGAGCCGAGCGCCGCGCCATCGCCTCCAGAAAACGGAAGCGCACCGGGTCAATGCGGTCTGCCCTGCAATCACGCCAGGCATCCAGCGTCGCTTGCGCGTCAGGCGGGGCCAAGTGCGTGCCGTCACTGCTCACGCGGCTTTCCCGGATCGTTGGACGGCTTGGGGATAGGCGTGATTTCCACGCGGCGGTTCTTCGCGCGCCCCGCTTCATCGGCGTTGGAGGCCACCGGCTGCTCGGACCCGAAGGCGGCGGCGAACACCGTGGACGAGGGCACGCCTTCGTCGATCAGCGCGCGCGTGACGGTCAGGGCACGCTGCGCCGACAGGTCCCAGTTGTCCGCAAAGCGGCGATTGCCTTCGCGCACCTGCTGGTCGTCGGTATAGCCGCTGACCATCAGGATTTCGTCGTGCGTCTTCAGATAGGATGCCAGGGGCTCGATCAGGGTCTTCAGGATCTCGCGGCCTTCAGGCTGCAACTGGTCGGAGTTCAACGCGAACAGCACGCTGCCGCTGATGCCGATGCGGCCATTGATCAACGTGACGCGGCCGGCCGCCAACGGGCCCGCCAGCGCCTGCTCCAGCGTTTCGCGCCGCTGCGTTTCTTCCTGCCGCTGCTTCACCTCTTCTTCCAGCTGCGTCGACAGTTGCAGCTGCACGCCGATCACGCTGACCAGGATCAGCACGAAGGCGCCCAGCAGCACCGACATCAGGTCGCCGAAGACGGCCCAAGCCGGTGCGGTCGCCTCCACGCCGCCGTCGATGTCCTCGCTCATGCGGCTTCGGCTCCGGCGGTGGCGCGCTGGATGGCCAGCTGCTGCAGGTTTTCGATGATCTGCTTTTGCGACATCAGGCTCAGGTCGACCACTTCACGGGCTTGCGCCACGTAGTAGGACAGTTGCTCGTCACCGCGCGCGATGGACTTGTCCAGCGCCGCTTCGATGCGTTGCAGATGGGCCACCAGCTTGTCGTTGGACTCGCCGAACAGTTGCACCGCGGTGCCGAACGATTCGCCCAGGCTGGCCACTTCCACGGCGCTGGTGGTGACTTGCGCCGCCACGTCGGTGAGCTTGCCGGTTTCGGCTTCGACGCGGTCGGTGAACTGCGTGCCGACGCGTTCCAGCAACTCGGCCGACGAGGCGACCAGCGCGTCCACGGCCGTGCGTTGTTCGGTGGCCGTGTGGTTCACGGCGTTCAGCAGCGTGTCCAGCGTTTCCAGCAGGCGGTTGCGCTCTTGCAGCATGTCGTTGTCGCGCACCATGCTGTCGGACAGCTTCTGGCGCAGTTCGCCGATGACCTCGGCGGCGGCCTTGGGCGCTTCCGACGCAGCTTGCACCAGGCGGCCGATCTCGGCGATGGTGTCGCTGGCGTGCGCCTGGGTCTGCGCGGTGATGTCGTGCGCGGTCTGGGCCAGCGTGTCGCAGATCTGCTGCTGCTGGCTGGCGGTTGCGGCGCCGGCCCGTTCCCATTCGTGGCGCAGCGCGTCAGCCATCGCGGCCAGTTTGTCAGTCCATGTGGCCAGGCGCGCTTCGTCGTTGGACGCCACCGCGGCTTGCAGGTCGGCGTGCGATTGATCCAGTGTGCGCAGGAACGAGGTCGAGTGCTGCTCGAAGGTCGCCGCAGCGGTTTCCAGCGCCTGGCGATTGGCGGCGGCCAGTTGTTCGCCCACGTTTTCCTGGCGCGCCTGCGCGTCGGTCCAGGCCTGGGTGACATGGCTTGCCGCCGTTTCCAGGCGGGTGGACACGTTTTCCAGCAGGCTGGCCTGCGCCTCGGTCTGCGCGGTGATGTCGCGCGTAGCCTGAGTCAGCGTCTGGGTGACGGCTTGCTGGCGGTCGGCGGCTTGCACGCCGGCCAGTTCCCATTCCTGGCCCAGCGCATCGGCCATGGCGGCCAATTTACCGGTCCAGGCGGACAGGCGTTCTTCGTCCTTCGCGGCCAGGGCGGCTTGCAGGTCTGCATGCGACTGGTCCAACGTGCGCAGGAGCGCCGCCGAGTGCTGCTCGAACGCGGCGGCTGCCGCGGCCAGCGCCTGCTGGTTGTCCGCGGCCAGTTTTTCGCCGACCTGTTCCTGGCGCGTCTGTGCGTCGGTCCAGGCTTGGGTGACTTCGCGCGCGGCCGTCTCAAGGCGGGTCGACACGGTCTCCAGCAAGCGGGCTTGCGCCTCGCTGCGGGTGGCGACGTCTTCGGCCGTCAAGGCCAGCGTGTCGCTGATTTCCTGCTGGCGGGTGACCGTGTGGTCGCCGGCCGCCTTCCATTCCTGGCCCAGCGCCGCGGCCATCGTGGCAAGCGTGCCGGTCCAGGCGGCCAGGCGTTCGTGATCCTTCGCGGCCAGCGCGGCGTGCAGGTCCGTGTGCGATTGCGCCAGGGTGTGCAAGAGCGACGCCGAGTGCTGCTCGAACGCGGCTGCCGCGGTGGTCAGGGCCTGCTGGTTGTCCGCAGCCAGCTTTTCGCTGACCTGCTCCTGGCGGGACAACGCTGTGTTCCATTGGTCGGACACGCGAGCGGCGGCTGTTTCCAGACGGGTCGACACGCTTTCAAGCAGCTGGGCCTGGGCCTCGGTCTGGGACGTGACGTCGCGTGCCGTGCGGGCAAGCGAATCCGTCCAGGCGGTCAGGCGCGCTTCGTCGCGGGCAGCCAATGCGGCTTGGAGGTCGGTATGCGACTGGTCCAGCGTGCGCAAGAGCGATGCCGCGTGCTGCTCGAAGGCGGCGGCGGCGGTGGTCAAGGCTTGCTGGTTGTCCGTGGCCAGCTTTTCGCCGACCTGTTCCTGGCGGGACAGCGCGGCGTCCCAGCGGTCGGACACGCTGTTGGCGGCCGCTTCCATGCGCGCCGACACGCCTTCCAGCAGGCTGGCTTGCGTGGCCGCCTGGGCATTGATGTCGCGCACGGTCTGGGCCAGCGTATCGCTGATGGCCTGCTGGCGGTCGGCGGCTTGCGCGCCGGACTGCTGCCATTCCTGGCGCAGGGTGGCGCCCATGGCGCCCAGCGTCTCGGTCCAGGCGGCCAGGCGTTGCTGGTCGCGCGAAGCCAGCTCGGATTGCAGCAGGGAGTGCGATTGGTTCAAGGTGCGCAGCAACGAGGCGGAGTGCTGCTCGAAGCTGGCGGCCGCCGCGGTCAGGGCTTGCAGGTTGTCGCCGGCCAGCTTTTCGCTGACGCGCTCTTGCCGCGACAACGCGGAAGTCCAGGCGTCAGACAAGTTGCCCGACGACGCTTCCAGGCGCGTGGAGACGCCGTCCAGCAGCGCGGACGAGCGTTGTTCGAAGGTCTCGGCGAAACGGTCCAGCGATGCGCGCAGGTCCTGCGCAAGCGCTTCGCTTGCGCGCTGCTGGCCGGCCAGGGCCTGGTTCCAGATGTCGGCCACATTGGCGGTGGACGCCTGGAAACCCGAGGTCAGGGTGGCCAACTGCTGCTGTACGGCCTGCGTCACCGTGTCTTGCAGACTGGCGGTCTCGCGCGACAGGCTGGCCATCGTGGCTTGCACCACGGGCTGCAGCGCCACGCCGGCGGAACGCGCGCTTTCGGCCACGCCTTCCTTCATGGACTGTTCCATCACGGAGGCCAGGCGGGCGTAGGCCGCCTCGGCCTTGCCCTGGAACACGTCCTGGCTGGCAAGCTGCCGCTCGTTCATGGATTGGGTCTGCTTTTCCATGCTTTGCATCATGGTCTGCAGGCGGTCGACCAGCGTAGGCATCGCCTCGGCTTGGCGTTGCATCACCTCAGCCTGCCGTTGCAGCAGCTTGAAGGACTCTTCGCGCTGATAGCTTTGCGAGTACACCCGCAGGGTGGTGGCGATCTTGGTGTCCAGCAGTTGCGCGGCTTGTACGCGTTCGCGGCGGCATAGCGCGGCCAACAAACCCAGCATGGCGGACGTAGCCACGCCGGCGATCGAGGTGCCGAATGCGAATCCCAGGCCCTTGACGGGAGCTGCCAGCGACGCGCGAATGGCGCCCAGGTCGGTGGCGCTTTCCAGTGCCATGCCGGTGCCGCGCAACGTCACGACCATGCCCAGGAAGGTGCCGAGCATGCCCAGCAACACCAGCAGGCCGACAAGATAGGGTGTCAGCGCCGGGCCGGGCAGGCCGACCCGTTCGCCTTCCACCCGCAGCCGCGCCGCATTGCGCAGGCTGGGATGCAATGGGTCCAGCCAGGAGGCCAGGCTGGCCGGCGCTTCCTTCAGGTTGGCGACCGAACGCGTCAGGCTGGAGGTGGCTTGCTGGTAGCGCAGCAGTTCCACCGCGCCGGCTAGATAGCAGACGCCGATCAGCAGCGTGACGGCCAGCGCCAGCGGATTGGTGCCGGCATAGCCCGCGCCGATCCAGCCCACGACGGCCAGACCGGCCAGGAAAACGACGAAATTGATCAGATACTTGGACATAGTGTCCCGGTTAGCTGGCGCGAAGGGCGGCAAGCAGCCCCTCGACCGGTTGTAAACGAACATCCAATTCGGCGAGCAGGACGCTCCGCATATCCTTGCGGAACACGTCCAGCCATGCGCCGGGTGTTATCGACACGGGCGCCGGCTCAGGCGCCGTGGCGCCTTCTGCCTCGGCGCCCGCGCCGTCTTCAGTTTGCGTATCGGCGCTGGCCTCGGCCAATGCTGCCGCTTCGGCCAGGCGCAGGCGGTCGAAATGCCCGCCAAGCAGCTTGGGGATCACGCCGAGCAGGGCGCGTTCCTTCGGCAGCAGCGCCCGGTCCATGATGGCGTCCACCACTGCCAGACGCGTCATTTCGCCGTTCTTGGCGGCGACCATTCCGCGCAGACGACTGCGCAGATTGCCCACGCTGGTCTCCATCGTGTGCTGCAACGACTGATACCGTTGCCGGAAATTCGAGTAATCCGCTTCGGCTTCCGCGACGGCCGCCGGCTTCTTCGCCGGCGCTTGCCCCGGAATAGGCCGTTTGGCGGCGGTCGCCGCGGTGTCGCTGGCGATGGCATCCGCCAGCGTGGTCCGGACGCGCATGCACTCGCGTTCCTCGGCGCTGCTGAACGTCCGCGCGCCGGGGGCAATCACCGGCGGGCTGGTGTTCAAGGCCGCGGATAGCGCGATCGCGTCCGTCCAGCCAAGCCACTGGCTCAGATGGTCGGAAAGCGATTGCCTGGATTCCGGAACGTCGACATCCGTCAGGCGAGTCAGCAAGCGAATGAGCGTCGGGCCGCTTAAACCTGTGCGCTGTGGGGCTTGCAACATACCACCAGAGTCAAAAAGGGGGGAGTTTACACGCTGGCGAGGCGGGAAAGGGAGCGCTGGCGGGGGCTTTCGGTATAAAACGGGGACGCATCGCTTTCAGGGTGCAACAGTGTGACGGCGCAGGCGGGTTGCTGGCACGGGTGCCCACGGGTGGTAGATTAGTTTCCAGGCCCGGGCCAGCAGGAGCGATAGCGTGGCGGCACCTCCATGGATATTCTGATTTCAAGCGCGTCGCGCGCGTTGGCGGCGGGCGATCCGCTGGGCGCGCTGAACCACGTTGCGCTGCGCGACGATGCGCCGGCGCTGGCGTTGCGCGGGATCGCGATGGCGCAACTGGGCGACTTCGTGCGGTCCAAAGCGCTGCTGCGCCGCGCGGCCAAGGCATTCGGCGCGACGGACGCCATTGCCCGCGCCCGTTGCGTGGTGGCCGAGGCCGAGGTCGCGCTGGCCTCGCGGGATTTGGCATGGCCGGAAAAGTCGCTGGCCGCCGCCCGGGCCGCGCTGGCCGCGCACGGGGACGTAGTCAATGCCGCCCATGCGGCGCATCTGCAGGCGCGCAGGCAATTGCTGACCGGCCGGCTGGAAGAGGCGGGGCACACGCTGGCCGCCGTGGACGCTGCGGGGCTGCCCGCCGCGTCGCGCGCGATCCATGAACTGATCCGGGGCGGCATCGCGTTGCGCCAGGTGCAGGCGTCGGCGGCCAGCGCGGCGCTGGCCCGCGCTGCACACGCCGCCGGCCGGGCGGGCATCCCGGCCTTGCTGGCGGAAGTGGACCATGCGTTCTCCGCGTTGAGCGCGCCGGCCGGCCGCCGGGTCGGGCAGGGCGAATCGCGGGACATGACGTTGGGCGAGGTGGAAGCACTGCTGGCGTCCAAGGCAATCGTCGTCGACGCCTGCCGCAATGTATTGCGGCGCGAGGGCCGGGCGGTGCCGCTGGCCAGCCGCCCCGTCCTGTTCACGCTGGCGCGGCTGCTGGCCGAGGCCTGGCCGCAGGACGTATCGCGTGAACTGCTGATCGCCCAGGCTTTTCGGACTGGCTTCCAGGACGACTCCCATCGTGTGCGATTGCGCGTGGAGATCGGGCGCTTGCGCGCGGCGATGCGTCCGTTGGCCGGCGTCAGCGCGACGAAGCACGGCTTTGTGCTGAAGCCGGAGGGGGCGCCGGAGGTGGTGGTGCTTGCCCGACCCCTGGAGGCGGCCGACCGGGATCAAGCCGCGGTGCTGGCCTGCCTGGCCGATGGCCAGGCGTGGTCCAGTTCCGCGTTGGCGCTGGCGCTGGGCGCCAGCCAGCGCACCATGCAGCGGGCGCTGGATGCGCTGGCGGCGGCCGGGCAGGCGCAGCCGTTGGGGCACGGGCGCGCGCGCCGGTGGATGACGCCGCCGGTGCCGGGTTTCACGACAAGCTTGTTACTCCCGGCATTGCTGCCCGGTGAGTAGCATGACTTCTCCACCCAAACAGGATGCGATCATGAAACGAACCCAAGCCCAAATCCTCCGTGAATACGGCCCGTTCCCCGGCGTCGACAACGTGCATGGCGTCACGTTCGATGGCCAACAGGTCTGGTTCGCGACAGGTGAGCAACTCGTCGCGCTGGATCCCGGTAGCGGCGAAACCCCGCGGGCGCTGAATGTCGCGGCCAGCGCCGGCACGGCCTTTGACGGTGAGTATTTCTATCAGATCGCCGACGGGCGCATCCAAAAGGTGGATCCGAAGAACGGCCGCGTGCTGTCGACGATTCCAGCGCCCGGCGGCGGCGGGGATTCCGGCATGGCGTGGGCCGAAGGCTCGCTATGGGTCGGCCAGTATCAGCAACGCAAGATCCATCAGGTGGATCCCGAGACCGGCCGCGTGTTGCGCTCCATCGATTCCGACCGCTATGTCACCGGCGTCACGTGGGTGGACGGCCAGCTTTGGCACGGCACCTGGGAGAACGACGCCAGCGAGCTGCGGCGCCTGGAACCCGCGACCGGCGACGTGCTGGAAAGTGTCGAGATGCCCGCCGGTGTCGGGGTGTCGGGCCTGGAGTCGGATGGCGCGGACCGCTTCTACTGCGGCGGGGGCAATAGCGGCAAGGTCAGGGCGGTGCGGCGCCCCGGGTAGAATCAGTCGTGGGGCTTGGCCCCTGGACTTCACTCTGGGAAACGCATGAAGCTTGCTTCGCTAGGTATTTTGGGAATGGCCGTGGTCGGCTTCGCGGCGCACGCCGAGCCGCTCGTCGTCCCGACTCCGGAGCAGGCGCATGCCGCCGTGGTCACATTGCTGGGCGACGATCTGCCCGGCATGAAACAGTCGCAGCTGGCCATCGGCACCTGCCTGCCCGCGCCCAACCCGTCGCACAAAGGGCGGGTCTCTTGCACCACCATGCTGCTGATGCCGGCGGGCACCTCGGAGGCGCCGATGGACTTCTATCAGGATGGCGGCAAGTGGGTGGCCTCGCCGCCGACCAACCTGGAATTGCCGTTTCCCGATCCCAAGCTGGCGAACCAGCATTGGGTGCCGGGTACAGGCAAGCCGTAGACGGCCGAAGCCGCTTCATGCTTGTGCTGCCCCTGGCTCCGGCGCCGGGTCGGCCGATCGCGTATGGCCATGTGCGCCCATCTTGCCCAGGCGTTCAGGCGGTGAGGGGGGGCAGAGTAATGGGGCGCAGCAGCACGTCCTCGTAGAACGCGCCGATGGGTGAGGCCAGGTCGCGGACCTGGATCTCCAGCACCCAGATGCCGTCGCCGGGAATGAAGTCGGCGTTCGCCAGCCGGTGCTTGCCGTACAGCGCATGCGGAAAATCCGATACCCGGTGCCCCGCGATATCGTGCACCAGCGCGCAGCCGTATTCGTGGGCATAGACATCGGCCAGGTCATACAGGGCTTGCCCGGTCAGGCCGTCCAGCCACGCCAGGCGCGCGCGCTGGAAGACGTCGCGGGCCGCTTGGGCGCAGCGCTGCTGGTCGGCGTCGGCGCCAGTCACGAAGGTGTCGCCATAGTCGCCTTCGTAACCGTCCCAGACCGGGCCGATATCGACGACGAAGATATCGTTTTCGCCCAGCGTGCGGCACCGGTCGGTGGGTTGCACCGCGGGGGATTGCGAGTCTGGGCCGAAGCGGATGTAGGTGGGATGCCAATTGTGGGACGCGCCCATGCGCTGTAAATGCTGGTCCGCCAGCGCGATGGCCTCGCCGGTGGTGATGCCGGGCGTCATCAGCGCGGCGATCTCGCGCACGGCGTCCATCGACCGCCGGCGCGCATCCAGGATGCCGTCCAGCGTGAAGCGTTCGCTGACGCGCTCCCAGGGATGCGGCGGCTGGCCGGCGGAGGCCCTGACCGGCCCCGTGCTGTCGGAAGGCAGAAACGCTTCAGACTGGAAGCGTCCTTCCGGCAAGCCCATTTCGCGCAAGCGTGCCTGCGCCGCGCGAACCATGGCGCCATTGCCGCAGGCGTAGACCATCGTGCGCGACCAATCGTGGCCCGCTTCGGCCGCCACGTCCTGCACATAGCGCGTGTGGATCCCGTCGGCGGAAACGTCGCCCGACACGACTGGATGCCACCGGAAGACCCCGTCCTTGCTTTGCAATGCGTTCAGCAGGCCGCTGGCGTAGCAATCCTCCGGCGTCCGGCCGCCCCAGTAGAGCGTCACGCGTTGCATGCTGCGGCTGTCGAGGGCCGCCATCAGGATGGGGAACACGCCGGCAAAGCCCGTGCCCGTGGCCAGCAGCACCAGATGGTCGATGCCGTCGGGGTGGGTGGCCGGCCACACGCAAGCGCCGTGCGGCCCGTCCAGCGTCACCGTGTCGCCCGGCGTCAGCGCGGGCAACAGCTGGTTGGTGAACGTGCCGGCGGGCGTGCGGCGAATGTGGAACGCCAGCCGTTGCGGGCCGCCGGCCGTGGGGAGGCTCGCAATCGAAAAGCAGCGATGGCTGCCATCGTCCAGCAGCCAGCGTATATGTTGCCCGGGCTGGTAGTCGAAGGACGCGTCGCCCGGGACTTCGATGATCAGTTCGGTCACATCCGTCGTCAACGGACGGCGCGAGACCACGCTTGCGCGCACGGGCTGCGGCGCTTTGGCTGGCGCGGTCCAGTGCGGAAAGCGCAGCGTCAGGTCGCTGGCCGCGCGGCACTGGCACATCAGCAATTCATCGTCGGCAGGCACATAGGAACGCTCGGTCGGCGGCACGATGCGCTCGTAGCGCCCCGCCAGCACCTGCGCCCGGCACGAGCCGCACTCTCCACGCTGACAGGAAAACGGGACCGGCGTGCCGTCGGCCAGCGCGGCATCCAGGATAGAAGCCTGGCCGTCCGTGGCGAACGCGCCGGCGGGCAGGGTGATGGTGTAGGACGAGGTCATTGCAGGTTCCGGGTGACTGATGGCAGAGGGCATCCAGACCACAATTTATCGATAGAATGGCTTATCCAATAGAGCCATATTTCTAATAATGAACAAGCCACTTTCAAACCGGAAGAAATTGGAATCCAGCCTGGACTTGCCCCTGGAGTCGCCGCGTGACGGGGAATCCAAGCAAACCTGGGTCTATCGGCAGATCCAGGAGCGGATCCTGAAGGGGGCGCTGGCTTCCGGCGTGCGCCTGCCGTCCACGCGCAGCCTGTCGCAACGCTGGCACGTGTCGCGCTCGACGGTCGAGGCCGCCTACGACCAATTGCGGGGCGAAGGGTATACGGCGGGCGCGGTCGGGTCGGGCACCTACGTGTCGGCCGTCATCCCGGACAATTTCTTTCATCGGGGCCTGCCAGGCGCAGGCGGCCCCGACACGAGGCCGGCGCGGCCTGCGGGCGCCTCTGCCGCCCCGCCCGCGCCCCGGCTCGAACCGCTGTTCGCCGCCCGGACCGCCGATGCGTCGCTGTTCCCCATGGCAACCTGGCGCAAGGGGCTGATGGCCAGCGCGCAGCGCGTCACGCCCGGCCAGTTGGCCAACGAAGAATCCCAAGGCTGGCTGCCGTTGCGTGAACAGATCGCGCACTATCTGGGCGCTGCCCGCGGCATTTCGTGCGACGCCGATCAGGTCGTCATCCTGACCGGCATCCGCGACGGGCTGGACCTGAGCGCCCGCATCCTGCTTACCCGGCAGGACAAGGTGCTGGTGGAAGACCCGGGCTATCTGAACGCCATGCCGCTGTTCAGCCAGTTCACGCCCCGCGTCGTGCCGATCGCCATCGACGAACACGGCTTTTCCGTGGCGCGCGCCCGCCGGCAACGCGGCGTGAAGCTGGTGCACGTGACCCCTGCGCACCAGTCGCCCACCGGCGTCACGATGCCGGTCTCGCGCCGCCTGGAACTGCTGGCATGGGCCGAACAGGCGGATTGCTGGATCATCGAAGACGACTACGACAGCGAATTCAACTACGACAGCGCGCCCTTGGCGGCGCTGAAAAGCCTGGACACCGCAGACCGCGTCATCCATTGCGGCAGCTTCAACAAGACGATGTTCAACGCGCTGCGGATTGGCTACGCGGTGGTGCCCAAGCGATGGGTCGCCGCATTCGCCCGGGCGCGCCATACGACAGGAAGGTCCAACAGCATGATCGAGCAGATGACGCTGGCGGGCTTTCTTGCAGACGGCAGCTTTGCCCGCCATGTCCGCAAGGCCCGCGCGGTGTATGCCCAGCGGCGCGATCTGGTGTTGCGGCTGTTGGCGCAGGCGGCGGGCGGCAAGGCGCTACGGACCAGCGGCGAGCATGCCGGCTTCCATCTGCTGTGGTGGCTGCCTGCCGATGTGGATGCGGCAGCGTTGCAGGATGCGGCCCGGGCGCGGGGCGTGGCGTTGCAACCCGTGTCGGACTATTGCCGGCGCGTGGCCTTGCCTGAGGGCCTGGTGATCGGCTACAGCGGGCTGGACGAGCAGGAACTTGTTCGGCAGGGGGCGTTGCTGCGCGACTTGCTGGCGGGCGCGCCCGCCCCTATCCGAAAGGATTAATACGAAGGTCTAGGGTAATTCCTGACAACAAGCTGATTGTCAGCTGTTAGTCAGGAAGGTTTAATCAGCACAAAGTTGCAAAGCGGTCGCAGTCCCGGCACCGGGAAGCTCGCAGCAGGCGTTTCTCTCGTGTCCATGCAGGTGCAGTCACTACAAGCTGGTCCGTGTAGTCCACCAAGGAGACAACAAGCCATGCAACAACCCACGAAACCCCGCCGCAAGTTCATTTCCGGCGCTGCCGTCGCGGGCGCCGCCGCACTGGGATTCCCCGCCGTCGCCCGGGCGCAGAACGCGCCCATTTCCTTAAGGTTCCAAAGCACGTGGCCCGCCACGGACATCTTCCACGAGTTCGCGCGCGACTATGCGCAGAAGGTCAACGACATGGCTGGTGGCCAGTTGAAGATCGAGGTGCTGCCCGCCGGGGCGGTCGTGAAGGCGTTCGACCTGCTGGACGCGGTGTCGGCAGGCACGCTGGACGGCGGCCACGGGGTCGTGGCCTATTGGTACGGGAAAAACACGGCCGTGGCGCTGTGGGGATCGGGGCCGTCTTTCGGCATGGACGCCAACATGCTGCTGGCCTGGCACGAGTACGGCGGCGGCAAGGAATTGCTGGTGGAAATCCAGAAGGCGATGGGCGTGAACGTGGTGTCGCTGATGTACGGGCCGATGCCGACCCAGCCTTTCGGCTGGTTCAAGCGGCCGGTGACCAAGGTCGAGGACGTCAAGGGCGTGAAGTTCCGCACGGTGGGGCTGGCCATCGACATGTACACGGCGATGGGGGCGGCGGTGAACGCCTTGCCCGGCGGCGAGATCGTGCCGGCGCTGGACCGCGGCCTGCTGGACGGGGCCGAGTTCAACAACGCGTCGTCGGACCTGGCGCTAGGCTTTCAGGACGTCTCCAAGATCTGCATGCTGCAGAGCTTTCACCAAAGCGCCGAGCAGTTCGAAGTGCTGTTCAACAAGGGCAAGTACGACTCCCTGCCGCCGCACTTGAAGCACGTCTTGAGCAATGCCGCCCAGGCCTGCAGCGCGGACATGTCCTGGAAGGCGGCGAACCGCTATTCGCAGGACTACATCAAGCTGCAGAAGGACCACAACGTCAAGTTCTACAAGACGCCTGACGCGATCCTGCAGGCGCAGCTGAAGATCTGGGACGAGATGATTGCCAAGCGGTCGGCCGAGAACCCCTTGTTCAAGAAGGTGCTGGACTCGCAGCGGGTCTTCGCCGAGCGGGTGGGACGCTGGCACGGGGACGTGTCGGTGAACTACCGCATGGCCTACAACCACTACTTCTCGCGCAGCACCAAGCCGGCCTGACGCAGGTCTGCCTTGCCGCCTGCTTGCTGCCCCCTGGGGGCCAGGCGGGCGGCGCGTGCGCGCGAAGGGCGCCATGCGTCTCGTTCGGGATGTCCGATGATCCGACTCATACGCTTGATTGACCGCATCTCCACCTTCGTCGGGCAGACGTTTGCCTGGCTGATCGTCGTGTTGGCCCTGCACGTGTGCTGGGAGGTGGCGGCGCGCTATCTGCTGAACCGGCCCAGCGCCTGGGCGTTCGACATGCAGATGATGTATTACGGCATCCTCTTCATGATGGCGGGGGCCTACACGCTGGCCAAGAACGGGCACGTGCGCGGCGACATCCTGTACGGCTTCCTGCCGCCGCGGGTACAGGCCGGGCTGGACCTGGTTCTTTTCATCGTGTTCTTTTTCCCGGGCGTGATCGCGCTGGTGTGGGCCGGCTGGTATTACGCCGGCTACTCCATCGCCATCGGCGAGCACTCGTCGCTGATGGCCGACGGGCCGCCCATCTATCCCTTCAAGGCCTTTATTCCGGTGGCGGGCGCCGTCCTGCTGCTGCAGGGCGTGGCCGAGGTGCTGCGTTGCGTGCTGTGCCTGCGGCGCGGCGCCTGGCCGTCGCGCGAAGAGGACGTCGAGGAAGTGGACGTCGACAAGCTGAAGAAGATGGTGCACGTGAAGGACGAAGACATCGCCCAACTGGACCGCTACGTGACCACGCCCAAGGAGCCCCGCTGATGAAAATCCACAAGGCGTTGTGGTTCGGGCTGTCCTGCATCGGGATCGTGCTGCTGATGATCGCGTTCCTGACCCCGTGGGGCGAGCTCACCACGGGGCACATCGGCCTCTTGATGCTGGCGCTGATCGTGGTGGCGATCATGCTGGGGTTTCCTACGGCGTTCACGCTGATGGGCATGGGCGTGTTGTTCACCTTCCTGGCGTACTACATGCAGAGCGCGGACGCGGGGCGTTCCATCGGGCAGACGCTGGACCTGATGGTGCAGCGCACGTACGCCACGATGACCAACGATTCCCTGATCTCGATCCCGTTGTTCGTGTTTATGGGCTATCTGGTCGAGCGGGCCAACCTGATCGAAAAGCTGTTCCGTTCCATGCACTTGGCGCTGGCGCGCCTGCCCGGTGCGCTGGCGGTGGCCACGCTGGCCACCTGCGCGATCTTCGCCACGGCGACCGGCATCGTCGGGGCGGTGGTGACGCTGATGGGGCTGCTGGCGATGCCCGCGATGTTGAAGGCGGGCTACAGCGTGCGGCTGACGGCGGGTGCCATCACGGCGGGCGGTTGCCTGGGCATCCTGCTGCCGCCGTCGGTGATGCTGATCGTGTATGGCGCGACGACCGGGGTGTCGGTGGTGCAGCTGTATGCGGGCGCGCTGTTCCCCGGGATCATGCTGGCGGTGCTGTACATGGTCTACGTGATCATTGTGGCCAAGCTGCGTCCGGACATGGCGCCGCCGCTGCCGGTCAATGAGCGCGGCGTGCCGTTGTCGCCCGAGGCCCGCTCGCTCGCCGCTACGGGATACACGCGCGCCGTTTCGGGCATGGTGGCCGCCATGTTCAAGGGCCGCCGCAACCGCGACGTGCCGTTCGGCTTCCTGCTGCGCAACATGGCGACGGCGCTGGCGCCGCTGGCCTTGACGCTGCTGCTGGTGGCGGTGGTGCACTATGGGGTCACGCGGCCCCAGGTCGTCTACGACATCCCGGCAGAACTGCAACTGGGATCGGGCGGCTTTGATTCCGGCTCCGGCTTGAGCGAACCCGACGTGGGCGGCCTGGCGGAACCGCCGTCGGGCGAATTGGCCGAGCCGCCGTCTTCGGATGCGGGAAGCTCCAGCCTGGCCGAGCCGCCCGGCACGCCTGCTGCGTCGGGCGGGGCTCAAACCCCAGCGGCAGAGCCCGTCGCGCCCGACGGGGCGGCGGCGCAGTCCGTTCCCGCACCGAAAGGTTTCTGGATCTTCGTCGCCGTGTGCGCCGCGTTGCTGGTGGTGTTCTACGCGGCGCTGACGTGGGCGAGGCTGGAAATCTTCAAGATGCTGATGTCGTCGTTCTTCCCGCTGGCCGTCATGATCGCGGCAGTGCTGGGGTCGATCGCCTTCGGCCTGGCCACGCCCAGCGAGGCAGCGGCCATGGGGGCAATGGGCGGCGCCTTGCTGGCGCTGGCGTACCGGCGGCTGAACCTGCCGGTGCTGCGCGAATCCGTGTTCCTGACCGCCAAGACGAGCGCGATGGTGTGCTGGCTGTTCGTGGGCTCGTCGATCTTTTCCGCGGCGTTCGCGTTGCTGGGCGGCCAGCGCATCATCGAGGACTGGGTGCTGTCGCTGGGCCTGACGCCCATCCAGTTCCTGCTGCTGGCGCAGGTCATCATCTTCCTCTTGGGCTGGCCGTTGGAATGGACCGAGATCATCGTGATCTTCATGCCCATCTTCGTGCCGCTTCTGAACGCCTTCGGCATCGACCCGCTGTTCTTCGGCCTGCTGGTGGCGCTGAACCTGCAGACCGCTTTCCTGTCGCCGCCCGTGGCCATGTCCGCGTTCTACCTGAAGGGCGTGTCGCCGCCGCATGTGACGCTGAACCAGATTTTCCTGGGCATGATGCCGTTCATGGGGATCCAGGTGGTGGCGATTTTCCTGCTGTACATGTTCCCGGGGATCGGGATGTGGCTGCCGACGGTGCTGTACCGGTAGGGGAGTATGCTGTCGTCAGCACCATCCTGGACGCACTACGGGAAGCTGACACATGACCTCTACACCCTCTTCATCGCAGCAGGCACGGCCCTTGGAGATCGGTGACATCACCGTCATCGACAACTCCAAGCTGAAGAAGGCCGTGACGGCCGCGGCGCTGGGCAACGCCATGGAATGGTTCGACTTCGGCGTATATGGCTTTGTCGCCTTCGCCTTGGGCAAAGTCTTCTTCCCCGATGCATCACCGGCGGTCCAGACGATCGCCGCGCTGGGTACCTTCTCGGTGCCTTTTCTGGTCCGGCCGCTGGGCGGCGTGTTCTTCGGTGTGATGGGTGACCGCTTCGGCCGGCAGAAAGTCCTGTCGCTGACCATCATCATCATGGCGATCAGCACCTTTTGCATCGGGCTGATCCCCTCGTATGAATCCATCGGCATCTGGGCGCCGATCCTGCTGCTGATGTGCAAGCTGGCGCAGGGCTTCTCGGTGGGGGGCGAGTACACCGGGGCGGCGATCTTCGTGGCCGAGTACGCGCCCGACCGGCAGCGGGGCTTCCTGGGCAGCTGGCTGGATTTCGGGTCGATCGCGGGGTTCGTACTGGGCGCGGGGCTGGTGGTGCTGTTGCAGACGATCCTGCTTGAGCAGACCTTCCTGGACTGGGGCTGGCGCCTGCCGTTCTTCCTGGCGGGGCCGCTGGGCTTGCTGGGCCTGTATCTGCGCCACGCCGCCGAAGAGACGCCCGCGTTCACGCAACAGCTTGAAAAGATGGAGAAAGAGGATCAAGACGCCGTGCAGGAGCGGCCCACGGTGTCGTTCCGCGAGATCTTCTCCAAATACCGCAAGGCGCTGCTGATCTGCATCGGCATGGTCCTGGTGACGAACATCACCTACTACATGCTGCTGACCTTCATGCCCACCTACCTGACGAGCAGTCTGGGGTATTCCGAAGAGCACGGGGTGCTGATCATCATCGTGGTCATGATCGGCATGCTGTTCGTGCAGCCGGTCGTCGGTTTCGCCAGCGACAAGGTGGGCCGCAAGCCCTTTCTGCTGGCGGGCAGCCTGGGCCTGCTGGTGCTGGCGGTGCCGGCCTTCAAATTCGTGGGCAGCGACAATACTGGGCTGATCTTCCTGGGCCTGCTGTTCATCGCGGTGCTGCTCAATTGCCTGACGGGCGTCATGGCCTCGACGCTGCCTGCGCTCTTTCCGACGCGGATCCGCTATAGCGCGCTGGCCAGTTCATTCAACATCGCCATCATCATCGCCGGCCTGACGCCGACGCTTGCCGCGTGGCTGGTCGAGGAAACCGGCAATCTGATGATGCCCGCCTACTACCTAATCGTGGCGGCCACCATCGGGCTGATTACCTCGTTCTTCCTGCCTGAAACGGCAAACCGGCCGCTACGGGGCGACACGCCGAATGCATCCAGCAAGCGAGAAGCCAAGGTGCTGCTGCAGGAAGCGTACGAAACGATCGAGCAAAGCGTGCAGGACGTCGAGACCGAGATCGCGGAGCTGGAAGAAAAACTGGAGGCCTTGCGGCAGCGACGCCAACGGCTTGCGGACCGTCATCCTTCCCTGGAATAATCGGCCGGCCCCGGGTTCCGGTGCCATGCCTATCCCGCAACCTGTCATAGAGACGACCGATGATCGCCAACATCCAGAACAAACCGAAATGGCTGTTTTCGCAATTGGGGCAGTTGGTCATCGGCGTGGGCCTGCTGGCGCTGGTCTTCAACTACGTCTATCGGTTCACGGTGGACCGGAACATCAATTCGACGGTCTTTCATGTGTCGACGGTGGTGCTGGGATTGATCGTGTTCCTGATCATCCGCCGGGACTATGTCTTCGTGAACCGTTATGCCTTTAACGACAACGAGATCTCGGTCCACACCTTGCTGGGCGTCAAGAAAAGCTATGCCACGTCCGAGTACGAGTTCGTGCCGTCGCTGCATAAGGCCGTGAACCTGCCCGAACAGCGCGCCGCGTTGTCGTTCTACGTGCGTAGCGCCAAGACCAAGAAGAATGTCCGGAATTATTCCTGGACCGGCTTCGCGCCCGAGGATTTCCAGGCCGTTTCCCGGATGTACGGCTATCGCGGCGAGACGGACTTCAGCCAGAAGGATTTCGGCAAGCGTTGAGCGTGCCGGCCATCTTGGCTATTCGGTGACCAGATACGCCTGGCCGCCCGGCGCCAGGTAGGGCGTCAGATCCTTGAAGGGCACCGTCGCGTGTGTACCCAGGCAGACGCCCATCGCATGGCCGATGCCGGAAATCGACAGGGTCAGCACGCCCGGCGATTCCGTGCCCAAGGCCAGATAGCTGGGCCATAGGTCCGAGCAGTTGTCCAAAGAATCGTCTTCCGCGTCGCCCTTGGTGTTGGCCTTGGCGGCGGCCAGCGGCGCGCGCGCTTTTTCCATCAGCGCCAGCAGGGCGGGGCTTTCCTTGCGCCAGCCGTTCTCGCCGGGGACGTAGGCGTCGAGCACGCGGTTCCAGTCCAGGTATTCGCCGCGCAGCAGATCGAAGGTGTAGGGCTCGAAATGGTTGTCGGGGTGGGCGCCGCCGCAGTACAGGCTGCCTGACTCCGTCACGGTCATCAGCGCCTTGGACAGCCATTGAACGGTGATGGCTTCATCGTCATAGCTGCCCAGCGTGCCGGCGGCGGGATTGCCGTCGGTGTAGGCCGACGCCATGCAGGCCAGCGCTGCCAGGTTCATCTGCCAGTGCCGCTGTTCCAGCAAGGCGTTGACGCGTTTGGCGACTTGCGGGTCCGGGTGCCGGCTCAGCCGCGGGTAGCTGAATTGCGTACGGGGGTCGCGCCACATGCGATAGGCGACCGGGCCGTTGCCGCTGTCCTGGCCGACGGGCACGGCATGGCCGGCCAGCTTCAGGGTTTCATAGGGGGCGGTTTCGGCATTGATGCCGACGTTCACGTCGATGCCGCTACCCACGCCGCCGCTGATTGCATTGGTGACGGCCTGTACGCTGCCTGGCGCCGATACCTCGGGATCGTATTCGGCTACGCGGCGCAAGGTAAAGCTGCGCGGCTTGCCAGTGCGCGCGTCGATCCATTGCCCCGTGTAGCCGTCGGCGTCGCGCCTGCCTTGCCAGGTGGCGGCGGCAATGGTCGCCAACTCGTCCGTTTCCGGATCCTTGCCGGCGTCGACAAGCGCCTGGACGGTCTTCGGTTCGACCAGCGCCTGCGCCGTGCCTTTCAACGGAATGTCCACGCCATGCTTGGGATAGAAGTAGCGGCCGGTCAGCACGCCGTTTTCCGCCGGCCGGCTGTCCAGTTCCATCACCACGTCGCCCGCGCCTTGCAGCGTGCCTGTGTACACGGTGCGCGGGGCCGCTTGGGCCAGGTTGCCGGCTTGCGCCAGAAGCGCCAGCGCGACGGCGCCAAGCGTTGAACGGGGCAGGCGGAAGGGGATCATGAGGTGATCAGCTTTCGGATTGGCCCGATGCGGCCGACAGGCTCACTTGCCCGAACGTCATCCACACATACGCGGTTTCGGATGCTTGGGCCCGATAGGTGCCGGTGGCTTCGCCCAGGCGCATGGCCACGGCCGTGAACTCCCAGGCCAGCGCGTCGTCGCACTGGACCTTGCGGTGGGTGTAGGCGGGAAGGCCGTGCGCGCGTCCGAAGGCCAGCGCCAGTTGCGCGTGTTCGGACAGTTCGGCGGGCACGGAGGGGTGATCCCATCCCCACAGGAAGCTGCCGTCGGCGCTGTTGGACGTGCCGACGATCTGCACGGGTGCCGTCGCGGTGATGCCGCCGGGCAATTGGAAGACGATGCTGGCGCTGTCCATGTCCACCGACCATTGCTCGGCTTCGTCCAAGTGCCACGTGGCGCAATGCGCGCTGGTGGCGGCCTGCATGCCCTCCAGGCTCTGGGCGATGAAGGCTTGGACGTCGAAGGGCTGGGTGGTGTCGGACATGCTGGGTGGTTCCGTGAATGGGAAGTCGGAATGATAGGGCAGATCAGGCGGCCGGACGCGGCAAGGCGTAAACCGCGGTGGGACGATCGTAGTGCCGCTCGTAGGCGCTGAAGGCGAAGCCCAGTTTTTCCAGAACGCGCACCGAAGCGTGGTTGTCGGGCCAGACTACGGCCACCAGCTCGGGGACATCCAGCGCGCGCCAGGCGTAGTCGCACAGCAGCCGGGCCGCCTGCGTGGCGTACCCCTGGCCCCAGGCGGCGCGGCACAGGCGGTAGGCCAGTTGCAGGCGACCGCCGTCTTCAAGGGGGACCAGGCTGACCCAGCCGACGGCGGCGCCGTCGATCAGAACGGTCCAATGGCCGATGTCGGTAAGCGGTTCGCGCAGCCACGTCAGCAATTCCTGACGCCGAGCTTCAGTTGCAGGCTTGACGCCGGTGCTGTGCCGCATGACCGCGGGGTCGGCCTCCATCGCCAGGATCATGGGCACGTCGTCCGTCTGCACGCGACGCAGGGTCACGCTGGGGCAGGGGGCGGGCATGGGTGATGGGTCGGAATACGGGGGCATGCCTGATGATACCGGCACGCGTGGAGCCGGTTTGCGCGCACATAATTAGGTGCCTTACTATATGCCGCTGAATCGAAGAACAGGAAGACACCCATGTCCCACGCTATACGCACGCCGCCCATGCTCGAACCGAAACACCATGCGTTGCTGGACGAGGCAGCGCGCCGCGGGCTGGCCTCAGCCGACGACATCGGCCTGTGCTTTCAGTTGCTGTCGCTGGCCAACGCCATCGACCGCGATTGCGCGGCACGGCTGGCGCCGCAGCAGCTGTCGGAAGGCAAGTTCGTGCTGTTGTTCCTGTTGCACGATCAGGCGGATGGCCTGTCTGCGCATCAGCTTGCGGAAGGGGCAGGCGTGACGCGCGCGACTATCACCGGCCTGCTCGATGGACTGGAGCGCGACGGCTTTGTGCTTCGCGAACCCGGCCAGCTGGATCGGCGCAGGGTCATGGTGACGTTGACAGCCAAGGGCAAGTCGGTGGCGGCGACGCTGTTCAAGGAACACACGGACTGGATCGGTTCCCTGTTCGGGGGCTTGGCCGCTTCGGACAAGGCTCGGTTAAGCGACCTGCTGGCGCGCGTCTGGGTCGGCACCGACACCGGCCGCGCCGCCTTGCGCAAGGAGCCGCAATGACCCGGACCGCATCGCCTGCCGCCAAAGCCTCGGGCCGCGGCGTCAAGGACATCAGCGCCGCCCGACTGGCACAGTTGAACGCGGGCGCGCCCGCCTCGACCCTGACCGAATGCCTGGCGGTGGATTTCGCGGCGTTGATGCAGGCGGTCGCGCCGGAAGTCGGCGCCGAAGCCATCGCGCTAATGCGCGCGGAAGCCGCCACCGGCATTTCCAAGCGCATGGCGGTGGCGGCACGTATCCTGGGCGACCACCGCGGTCCGCAGGCCGATGCGCAATTCAGGACGCACGAGTCCGATACCGTGCGCGGCTGGGCCTGCTTCCTGGTTGGCGCCTCGCCGGACGTGCCCTTGGAAGCCCGCCTGGACCGTATCCGCCCCTTGGCGGACGACGCCCATTTCGGCGTGCGCGAATGGGCGTGGCTGGCGCTGCGCCCGCGCCTGGCCGACGACGTGGAAGCGTCAGTACAGGCGCTACGGCCGTGGACCCAGGACCCATCCGAGCGTGTGCGCCGTTTCGCCAGCGAAGCCTTGCGTCCGCGCGGGGTCTGGTGCGCCCACATCGCGGCGCTGAAGTCGGACCCGGCCATCGCGCTGCCGTTGTTGGAGCCGCTACGCGCCGACCCGGCGGCCTATGTCCAGGATTCGGTGGCGAACTGGCTGAACGATGCCAGCAAGGACCAGCCTGCATGGGTGCGCGCCGTGTGTGCGCGGTGGCTGGCCGGCAAGCCCGCCGCCGCGACCGAGCGCATCTGCAAGCGCGCATTGCGTTCGATCGGGGCGTAGCGGCATCGATGTCAGAGCTGGCTCATCCCCCCGTCCACGATGATCTCGGTGCCCACGATGAAGGCGGACTCCGGCGCGGCCAGGTGCAGCACGGTGGACGCCAGTTCCTGGGGCGTGCCGAAACGGCCCAGCGGAATCTGCGCCTGGATGCCGGCTGCGGTCTTTTCCAGGGCCTCGGCGTCCAGGCCCAGCTTGCCGTAGATGGGGGTAGAGATCGGGCCCGGGCTCACCACGTTCACGCGGATGCCGCGCGGCAACAGTTCGGCCGATAGCGTCTTGGCCAAGGAAATCAGGGCGGCCTTGCTGGCGGCGTAGATGGACGACGCCGGCATGCCGATGTGGGCGTTGATCGACCCGTTCAGCACGATGGAGGCGCCGGGGTTCAATAACGGGTCCAAGGCCTGCAGCTGGAAGAACACGCCTTTGATGTTGGTATTGAAGGTCTGGTCCCAAAGGTCTTCGGTGGCGTCGGCCAGCGTGGCGAATTTGGCGATGCCGGCGTTGACGAAGACCGCGTCCAGCCGGATGCCGGCCGTTTGCAGCGCGTCGGCCAGGGCGGCTGCCGCACCGGGCGCGCCTGCGGTGTTCTGGATGGCCACGGCGCGCGCGCCCAGCGTGGCGCGGGTGGTTTCCAGGGCGGCGGCGTCGCGCCCCGTGACGATGACGCGGGCGCCTTCCGCCGCGAAGGCTTGCGCGGCCGCCAGGCCGATGCCGCTGGTGCCGCCGGTGACCAGGACGGTCTTCTGTTCAAAACGGTTCATGGTGATCTCCTTGGGAGTCGTTCGATAAGGTGTAGCCATAGTGCGCCGTGCCGGGCGCTTTGTCGTACGATCTTCCGGACGAACACGTTCGAAGGAATCGCACATGTTGACAGTGAATGAACTGGCGCTGCTGGAAGCCATCCGCGACAGCGGCAGCCTGTCGCGGGCGGCGGTGAAGCTGGGGCGCGCGCCGTCTTCGGTGTCGCACGCGGCCCGGCAACTGGAAGAACGGTTCGATGCGCTGCTCTTCGACCGCCGCCGCTACCGGCTGCAATTGACGCCGGCGGGCCAGTTGCTGGCCGACGAGGCCGCCCGGCTGATGCTGGACGTCTCGCGCCTGACGCAACGCGTCAAGCAGGTGGCCAGCGGCTGGGAGGACCGGCTGCACATCGTCAGCGACGAGATCCTGGAATTCGAACTGATGTCGCCCTTGATTCAGGCGTTCGACCGTCTGGACTCGGGCGTGACGCTTCGGTTTACGCACGAAGTCCTGGGCGGCACGTGGGAAGCGCTGCGCGAAGGCCGGGCCGATCTGATCGTGGGGGCGACGAACGAACCCCAGTCTATGCCGAATCTGCAGTGGGCGGCATTGGGTGAAATGGAGTGGCTGTTTGCGGTATCGCGCCGCCATCCGCTCGCCAAGGTGAAAGCCCCCTTGCGCCAGGACCAGATCCAGCAGCATCGGGCCGTGGTCGTGGCGGATACGGCTCGCGGCGCGTCGGCTCGTGCCTATGGACGGGTGGGTGGCCAGGCGGTGCTAGCGGTGCCCAGCATGCGCGCCAAGATCCTGGCGCAGCGCGACGGCCTGGGCGTGGGCTGGGTGCCGCGCCACCGGGTGGCCTCTCTGCTGGAACGCGGCGAACTCGTGGAAAAGGCAACCGAGACGCCGCGCGAGCCGAACCTGCTGTATCTGGCATGGCGCGGCGGGCATGAGGGCAGGGCGCTGCAATGGTGGCTGGAGGCGCTGCGCCAACCCAAGATGGCGCTAGCCCTGATGCGGGGGATCGACGCTTTCGGTTGAGGGGCCAGTTGATCCGTCGCCCATCGGTGAGTGGCCGGTGCGCCCGCGTCACGTACCGCTGATAGCGCCTTCGGCGGCCAGCGCCGCCAGCACGCTGGGCCGTTGCGCGATGCGGGCCATATAGGCCGCAAGGGCGGGCCAGCGCGCCAGGTCGATGTCGAAGAAGACCGCCCAGCGCAGTACCGTGTACAGGTAGGCGTCGGCCACGCCGAAGCGGTCTTCGACCAGGTACCGGCGCGCCTCCAGTTCGCGCGCCGTGTAGTCCAGGCGCTTTTCCAGCCGCGCTTGCCACCAAAGGCGTGCCGCAGCCGGCAGGTCGCGGTTGAACAACGGGCCGAAACCGCCGTGGATTTCGGTGCTGATGAAGTTCAGCCATTCCTGCAGCCGGCTGCGCGCCCACGTGCCGTTGGGCGGCGCCAGGCCGGCCTCGGGCTTCAGGTCGGCCAGATACTGGACGATGGCCGGGCCTTCGGACAGCACCTGCCCGTCGCCGCATTCAAGCGCAGCGACATACCCCTTGGGATTAATTGTCAGGAAGTCGCTGCCATCGGCGCT
Organism: Achromobacter marplatensis; assembly: GCF_002209535.1. GTDB lineage: Bacteria > Pseudomonadota > Gammaproteobacteria > Burkholderiales > Burkholderiaceae_B > Achromobacter > Achromobacter marplatensis. Next base: position 199,924 of record NZ_NJIG01000001.1, read on the forward strand.
GCGCTTTGTCCGGTTGTCCACGCGTACCAGCATGAAAGGCAGGTCCAGTTCGCGCAGCACGATGTGCGGCGACAGGGAACAGGTGTCGGGTGCGTAATACAGCTTCATGGTGAGTCCTGGATTCAACGAGACGCCCAGCTTGAGCCCGCGCAAGGCATGCGTAAAATTACTCTTTTAGAAATGTGCCATAAGTAAAACTGATTCCATGATGAATCTGATGCATTGGCGGCTGGTGTTGGCGGTAGTGGACGCCGGCAACATCACGCACGCTGCCGCGCAGGTGGGCATGACCCAGTCCGGCGCCAGCCAGGCGATCGCGCAGTTGGAAGACACCTTGGGCGCGCCGCTCTTCACGCGCGAGCGCCGGCAAACCGTTCCAACGGCGCTGGGGCTGCGCGTGGCGGACGAAGCCCGCGCCATGCTGGGCGCGCTGCATCGCATCCAGGCGCTATCGCGCGAAGCGCGCGGCGCCGCAGGCGGCACGCTGCGGCTGGCCAGTTTCCCGATGGTGTTCTCGACCGTGCTGCCGCCGGTGCTGCGGCGCTTCCGGCAATTGCACCCGGCCATCGAAGTGGTGTCGCTGGAGGCCTCCGACGACGAAGTCGAAACCCTGCTGGCTGCCGGTACCGTGGACGTGGGCGTCGTGCTGAACGCCGCGCCGGGCCGGCAGGTATGCCCGCTGGGGCAAGACGAATGGATGGCCGTGCTGCCCGCCGCGCATCCGCTGGCGCGCGCGGGCAGCGCCATCGACTTGGCAGCGCTGACGGCCCAACCCTTCGTGCTGGCCACGGGCGGTTGCAGCGTGCATGCGCAGAGCCTGGCGGCGGATGCCGGCCTGGCCATCGCAGACGTGCGGGCTTCGGTCCGCGATTGGAGCAGCGCCTTCGCGCTGGTCCGTGAAGGCCTGGGCGTGACGCTGGTGCCCACGCTGACCTTGCCGGAAAACCGCCGCGGCCTGCGCGTGTTGCGGCTGGCGTTGCCGCTGTACCGGTCGTTTGGCCTGGCGGCCTCGGCGCAGGCGGCGGACAGCCCGTCGGTGCGGGCGCTGTTCAGCATGTTGCAGCGGGATGACAAGGCGGGGTAGGCAGGGCAGTCGGATCCGGCGCGCGTGTCATGGCGCGGACACGGTGCTGTCATACGCTTTCGCGCTTTCTAGCAGACATCGACGGGATGCCCCCATGCTGATACGCACCGCCACTTCCGAGGACAGCGCCGCCATCGCGGCATTGCTGACGCAATTGGATTACCCCGGTACCGCGCCCTTCATGCCACAGAAGATCGCGCAACTGACCGTTCACCCCGATGTGCGGCTGCTGGTCGCCGAAGACGAGGCGGGCCAGTTGCTGGGCTTCATCGGATTGCATTTCATGATCCAGCTGGCGCTGCCCGGCGATTTCTGCCGCATCACATATTTCTGCGTCAGCGACCAAGCGCGTAGCGCAGGCGTGGGACGGCGGCTGGAAGCGGCGGCCGAGGACGAAGCGCGCGCACGCGGCTGCGACCGGATCGAAGTGCATTGCCATGAACGCAGGAAGGATGCGCACCGGTTCTATTACCGGCAGGGGTACGAGGAGTCACCGAAGTATTTGATGAAGCGGGTGTCGTAATCCGTAAAATCCCGCCTAAGACATCCAACGTGGCATCCGCCGCGCACAACAGTCCAAAGGACGGGAATGGAAGAGACAACGCAAGACACGCCCCTTGATTGGGCGTCGCTGGTGGACGACCTGAACAAGCTGCTGCGCTTGAAGACCACGGTCATCGGCATGAAGCTGTTCGAGGACGAGGCCGCCATGGCGGGCGTGAAGGGCTTGCGGCGGCCGCAGGCCACGCATACGACCGACCAGATTGTCGGGATGGCGGCGCGGCTGGGCTGGACGGTGGGCATTACCGGCGACGACCTGGTCGGTTCGCAATGCCGCGCGGTGGTGGGCCTGGGCCCGCAGGACGAAGCCTGGAAAAGCGGCAAGGACTACGTAGGTGTGTGGCATGCGACCGAGGCCGACGCGCGGGCACGCCAGGAGGCGTTGTCCTGTGTGCCCGCGGGCAAATACCGTGGGCTGGTGGTGTCGCCGCTGGCCTCGGGCCGGCTGGACCCGCCCGACATCTGCCTGGTGTATGCCACCCCAGGCCAGATGATCATTCTTATCAATGGCTTGCAGTGGAAGAACTACCGGCGTTTCGATTGGAGCGTGGTGGGCGAGACGGCCTGTGCGGACTCATGGGGCCGGGCGCTGGCTACCGGCGAACCCAGCTTGTCCTTGCCCTGTTTCGCCGAACGCCGTTATGGCGGCGTGCCTGACGAAGAGATGCTGATGGCGCTGCCGCCGCGTTACCTGCCGGTGGCGATCGCAGGCATGAAGGCGTTGGCCGCCAACGGGTTGCGATATCCGATCGCGCCTTACGGCATCCAGAACGATGTACGCGCAGGCATGGGCGTGAGCTATGCGCAAACGCCCAAGGCCTAGCCGGCGTCGCGCAGGGCGGCCGCCAGCGCGCGTGCCGCGGGCCCCAAAGGCAGGTCGATGCGGTGCGCCAGATAGGTCTCGGTGGCGACCTGGCTGGCGCGGCCCAGGCTGTCCGTGGGCAGGCGCAACAGGCGGCCTTCGGCCAGGTCGCGTTCCACCAGCCACAGCGGCAGACGGCCCCAGCCCACGCCCGCCAGGATCAGCGCATGCTTGGTGTCCTGGCCGCTGACGCGGCACGTCTGCGGCGACAGCACGGCGAAGTCGCGCCCTTCGGTCAGAGTGGACGGGTCCGACTGCACGATCTGCAGGTGGTCGGCCAGTTCGGGCGTGCCCAATGTGGCGTCGGACGAAGGGCGCCGCGCCAGGGGATGGCCGGCGCCGACGACAGCGACCATCTGCACCGAGGACAGCGCCTCTACGGCGATGCGCGGGTGGCGGAAATGTTCGCCGGCGATGATGCCCAGCGTGTGGCTGCCAGTCAGCAGTGCGTCGATCGGGCCGCCTAGCGGCAGCACGGATACGTGGGTGGCGACGGTCGGGTAGGCGGCACGCATGGCGTTCAGCGCAGTACCGACCGCGGCGATCGGGAAAAGCGTATCGACGACTATCGACAGCTCAAGCTCGACGCCTTCGCCCAGGCCTTGCGCCCGGGCGCGCAGGGCGTCCACACGCAGCAGGATGTCTCGGGCGTTGGCCAGCAGCGCGTGGCCCTGCGGGGTCATGATGGGCCGGCGGCCGCTGCGGTCGAACAGCGTCACGCCCAGTTGCCCTTCCATATTGGCGATGGCGTGGCTGACCGCCGACTGCACGCGGGACAGCCGGCGCCCGGCCGCGCGGAAGCTGCCGGTGTCGGCCACGGCGGCGAACACGCGCAGCTGGTCCAGGGTAAGAGCGTCTATCATCGTCCGGTTGATCTATTCAATCGATCGCTTTCATCAAAAGATTATCACTTATCAAGATCGTTTCCGGCAGGCATGCTGTCGGGATCGCATGGGAAGAGAGGCGGGAATGAACCAGGTTGAAACGCGTTGGGCCGGGGTGCTGGCCATCGTGGGCGCGGGTGTGGTGGCGTCGCTGCAAGTGGGCAAGGTCATCATCGCCGCGCCGCTGCTGCGCCAGGACATGGGGCTGGACCTGGCCTCGATCGGCACGCTGACGGCCGTGTTTTCAATACTGGGCGTGGTCGGCGGGATTGCGGCAGGCGGCGTGATTGCCCGCTTTGGTGCGCGCCGCATGTTGCTGCTGGGACTGGTGGCGACGGCCTTAGGCACGGCCGCAGGCGCCACGGCGCCCGGTTACGGCATTCTGCTGGCGTCGCGCGTGATCGAAGGCCTGGGTTTCCTGATGATCACGGTGGCGGGGCCCGCGGCCCTGCAGCGCATGGTGTCGGGCTCCAACCGGGATTTCGCCTTTGCGCTCTGGAGCTGCTACATGCCCGCCGGCATGGCCATCGCGATGCTGGCGTCGCAGGCGTTTGACCATTGGCAGGCGTACTGGTGGTGCGCGGGCGCGGCGGTCGTGGTCGCGCTGGCCTGCGTGGCGGCGCTGGCGCCGGCCACGCCCGGTAGCGCCAGCCTGTCTTGGGGCGGCTTGCGGCAAGACACGGCCGACACGCTGGGGGCGGCGGGGCCCGTACTGCTGGCGCTGTCGTTCACGCTGTACAGCCTGATGTTCTTCGCGCTGTTCACCTTCCTGCCGGTGCTGCTGATGGAGCAATTGGGTTTGACGCTGGCGAAGGCCGGCCTCTACAGCGCGATGGCCAGCGCCGCCAACATCATCGGCAACCTGGGCGCGGGCATGCTGCTGGCGCGGGGCTGGCGGCGGTCGACGCTGATTGCCTGCGCCAGCGTGACGATGGGCGTGGTGGCGCTGCTGATCTTCCGCTCGGTCTTGCCGGCGATGCCCACCTTCCTGTTGTGCGTGCTGTTTTCGGCGGTGGGCGGCCTGATTCCCGCCACCTTGCTGGGCACCGCGCCGTTGGTGGCGCCGCGTCCCGCGCTGACGGCGGCGTCGGTAGGCCTGGTCATGCAGGGCAGCAACCTGGGGCAGGTCATCGGCCCGGTCACCGTGGGCGGCGTGATCGACCGCTACGGCTGGGCGTCGGCGTCCTACGTCGTGCTGGCGGCCGGCCTGGGCGGGTTGCTGATCGCGGCTTGCCTGCGCCGGGTGCGCGCGGCGCGCCTATAACCTCAAGGCGGGCCGTCCGTCGCGTGGCGTTTGGCGGCGCGTCATGAAGCCGGCCTATCATGGAGGTCGATACTGGGTTGATTCTGTTTGGAGCCACCATGCATACGCCTGCCACCCGCCTCGTCATCTTCGATTGCGACGGCGTTCTGATCGATAGCGAAATCATTGCGGCGCGCGCCCAGTCGCGCGCGCTGGCCGAACACGGCATCGCCATCACTCCCGAAGACGCCGCCCGCCGCTTCGCCGGCATCCCCGACGCCGACATGTGGCAGACGCTGCAAGCCGAGAACGCCTGCACCTTGCCCGACGGCTTCGCGCGGCAGTATGCCGACCGCCTGGAAAGCACGTTCCGCCAGGAGCTGCGGGCCTTGCCCCACGTCCACGAGACGCTGGCCACGCTACGCGCGCGGGGGCTGGATGTCTGCGTGGCATCCAGCAGCACGCCGCCGAAACTGGAGGCCGCGTTAAAGCTGGTAGGCCTGTGGGACGCCTTTGCGCCCAACGTGTTCAGCACGGCGCAGGTCGCCAAAGGCAAGCCCGCCCCGGACGTCTTCCTGTTCGCGGCGCGCCAGATGCGCACCGCCATCCTGGACTGCGTGGTGGTGGAAGACAGCGTGCCCGGCGTGCGCGCCGCCCGCGCCGCACGCATGCGGGCGGTGGGTTACGTCGGCGCGTCGCACAACGGGCCGGACCAGCGCCAGCGCTTGCTGGCTGAAGGCGCGTCCGACGTGATCGACGACCTGAGCCAGTTGCCAGGCCTGCTGTAGTCAGACGGCCGCGGGAACGGGTTCGGGCTTGACGCGCACCGCGCGCAGCACGCCGACCACCAGCAGGGCGATGCCCGCCATCGTCAGCGGTTCGGGCATCGAGCCACGCAGGATGAAGGCATAAGCCAGCGCGGCCAGCGTTTCAAACACGATCAGTTGGCCGGCCAGCGCGGTGGGCAGCCGTTGGCTGGCCTCGTTCCAGCACAGCGTGCCCAGCCAGGACGCGAACAGGCCGATGATAATCATCAGGCCCAAGAACACTTCCGGACGGGGCCCCAACGGCATGGCGAAACCGCTGCCCGCGACGGCCATGCCGCCCCACAGCACCGCGTAGCCCGCCAGCGCCAGGGGCAGGGTGGCCACGCCCTGGGCGGTGGCCCAGGTGCTGGGACTGCGATCGGGGTGTGCCCGCAGCCAGTCGGCGTTGCGCAGCGGATACCAGGTCCAGCAAGCGACGGCGGCCAGCGCCAGTACTGCGCCGACCGCGTAGCGGCCCAGGTCCGCGTCGGCGTCCTGGCGCAGTGCGGCAAGCTCCACCTGATTGACGCAGCCGATGCCCAGCGCGATCAGCGCCAGCGACGGCGCCAGGCGCTTCCACGGCAGCTTGCCGTCGCGGCGCGCGTTGCGCAGGTTGGCGCACACGGCGATCACGACGGGCAGCGTGCCGATGATCATGGTGGGGACGGGGCCGCCCGCGCGCTGAATGGCGCTGGCCAGGCACAGGTAGTACAGCAGGTTGCCGATGGCGGCCAGTTTCAGGGCTTCAATCCAGTCGGCACGGGTCAAGAGCCGCAGGCGATGGCGGTCCAGCCAGGCAAGCGGCAGCGCAATCAGGCCGAAGGCCAGGTAGCGCGCAACAGATTGGAGTGCGGCCGGGTATTCCGGCAACAGCAGGGGCCCTACGAAGACCAGCCCCCACATCAGGCCGGCGGCCAGGGCATAAAGGGTTCCCGCCCACATACATTGCTCCAGGTAATCAATGCGGGCAGTCTAGCCAGCGGCGGGCAGGCCGGTCTTGTACCAGATTGCGGTGCCCCGGCTAGCCGCGGACCTGCTTCTGGTAGCGGGCGGGGGTGACGCCGTAGCGGCGCGAGAAAGCGCGGGTCAAGTGCGCCTGATCGGTCAGGCCGGCGGCCAGCGCCACCTGGGCGGGCTCGATGCCCGCAGCCAGCAAGCGCTTGGCTTCGAACAGCCGCAAGGCCATCAGCATCTGTTGCGGCGTGGCGTGGTGCTGCGCCTGGAAGCGGCGCAGGAAGTGGAACGGGCTCAGTCCCGCAACCGCCGCAAGTTCGTCCAGCGTCAGCCGACGCGACAGATGGGCGCGCAGGTAATCGATGACGGGCGCAAAGCGCAGCGCGCCTTCGTCCGGCGCGGCGCGGGGCACTTGAGCGTGGCGGCGGAATTCGCCCAGCAACGTGTACAAGGCGCTGTCGAAGGCCAGCGGTTCGCGCGCCTGCCACAGGGTGTCGAGCAGGGCGGTGACGCGCTGCGCGCAAGCGCTGTCGTGGCCGACGGCCGTATCGAACCACCAATCGGATTCCCCGGTGACGCGCGCCACCACGTCCGGGTCGATGTAAGCCATGCGGTAGCGCCAGCCGGTCTCAGTTTCCGCCTGGCCGGTGTGCAGTTCGTCCGGATTCATCAGCACGACCGAACCGGAGGGTGCCAGATGCTCCGCGCCCCGGTAACGGAAACGTTCCACCCCGGATTCGATGGCGCCCAGGCCATAGGCCTCGTGCGTGTGGGGTTCGAAGGCGTGGCGCACGATGTCCGCGCGGTACAGCTCCACGCCCGGCTGGTACGCCGCATGACGGAATTCGGCACGGTCATTGGGATGGTCGAACGCCGCCGGCACGCCCGTCAGGACGGGCGCGCCCGGCTCGGCAGAGGCGGCGGAATCGGAACGCATGATTGGGATTTAAGCATGCCGCAGAGACCGCGTCAGGGGGACCTTGACGTGTGGCGTACGCCAGGGCCCACCTGTGCAATGAATCCCTGGAGTTCCTGAATGCTCATAGGGCGGCCAAACAGCCAGCCTTGCGCATATTGGACGCCGCGCGCTTGCAGGATGTCCCGCTGTGTTTCCGTTTCCACGCCTTCGGCGATGACTTGCATGCCCAGCGAGCGTGCCAGGTCGATGATGTGGAAGGTCACCAGGCTGGTCGGCGCCTCGGTGCCGAGCGTGTCCACGAACATCTTGTCGATTTTCAGGAAATCCAGTTCGTAAGTCGCCAGGTACGACAGGTTGGAATGCCCCGTGCCAAAGTCGTCGATTGCCATGCGGAAGCCACCTGCGCGCACCGCCAACAATACATTGCGCGCCTTTTCCGGCGCCATCAGCCCGCGTTCGGTGATTTCGAACATCAGGCTGGCCGGTTCGATTTCTGCGTGTTGCGCCAATTCCCTCATGCGCATCTGGGCATCGTGCGAATGCAGGTCCTCGGATGAAAGGTTGATGGAGATGTGCACGCCCGGGTTCGCCCGCAGCAGCCCGGCAGCTTCCCGCACGACGATCTCCATCACGCGGGCGGTGATCCGCCCGATCATCCCTTGCGCCTCCGCAAGCGGGATGAAAACGTTCGGGCTGACCAGCACGCCGTCTTCATTGCGCCACCGGGCCAGCGCTTCAGCGCCCACGCACCGGCCGTTGCGCAAATCGATGATGGGTTGGTATTCGACGAAGAACTCGTCGCGCTCGAAAGCGGCCTGCAACTCGCCGCTCAAGGACAAGCGGCGCCGCGCGACAACGCCAACGGCGCCCGTCAGCAGCACGCCCAGGGCGAGGCCAACGGGTCCCAGTACGTACGCGGAACGCCGTACCTGCGCCGCCACCAGCGAAGATGGTATGGCCGCCAGCGCTGCGCTGTCGGTCGTCTGCGACGGCCGGATGACCACCAGATAGCCGTTGTCTTCGAACTGGACGGGCTGGTCGCGATAGCGGTGGGCCCATTCCCCGCGGATGGCGCCGCGGTGTCCCACGATCTGGTGCTGGCCGCCGATAAAGAATGCCAGGGACACGGCGGAATCCCGGTTCAGCAGATCCAGCCCCAGATCGGCGTCGGCAAGCGCGGCATATCCGTCACGTCCCGCCACGCTGAAGACCTGGCCCGGCAGGCCGGGCAGTTCGACCGCGCTCCAGAAGTGCAATCCGGACTGGCGATTGGCGTCGGGCTTGCCGAGATTGATGCGGATATCATGCGTGCCGAGCGTTGTGCAAATAAGCGCATCGTTCTCGAGGCGGCCCATGCCCGCCACGTGGCTGAAAGAGCCGGACAGCATGCTCATGCGCGCCAGTTGTTCCGTCGAGCAAGGGGCGCCGGCGGGATGGTTGTTCAGGGCGCTGATGGCGTCGCTGATTTGCAGGCGTGCGGTGTCGGCACGTTGCAACACATCGTCCGCCATGTCATGCAGCGTGGCCAATACATCCTCGCGCCCCTGGATTTGCGCCAAGAGCAACGACAACGAGAAGGGTACGAGCAGAGCCAGTACTCCGACCGCCGACGCCAGCAACACCGTGCCAGTCTTGTTCATGCGCCGCTCCATCCCCCGCATTTTTGTGTCGGATGAGGCTACTCCCGGCAGGAGGCCGCGGCGTGTGCATTGACAATATTTGACAGTCGAAGGGAGCGTGCGGTCTCACCCCGGGCTGGACGAGGGGTCTTGCCCCTGCATGTCGCGGGCGCGCGCCAGCAGTAACTCGCGTTCGCGGGTATTGCGCGTCATGCCGGCGGCGCGCTCGAATTCCGCGTAGGCCTCGGCGTGGCGGCCGAGCTTGGCGAGCAGGTCGCCGCGCACGCTGGGCAACCAATGGTAGTTGGCCAGTGCTGCATCCGCCGCCAGCGCGTCGACGAGGTCAAGTCCCGCTTGCGGGCCGAACGCCATGCCGACGGCAACGGCGCGGTTCAGCGCCACCACTGGCGACGGCATCACTTGCGCGAGCGCGTCGTAAAGCGCCACGATGCGCGGCCAATCGGTGTCCTGCGGCGTGCGGGCGCGCGCATGGCAGGCCGCCAATTCCGCCTGCAAGGCATACGCGCCCAACGCCCCGCCTTGGGCGGCCGACCGCGCCAGCGCCGCCAGCCCGCGCCGGATCAGCAAGGGGTCCCAGCGGCCGCGGTCCTGCTCCATCAGCAGCACCGGGCGGCCTTGCGCATCGGTGCGGGCCGGCAAGCGGGAGGCCTGCAGTTCCATCAGCGCCACCAGCCCATGCACCTCGCCTTCGCCTGGAGTCAGTTCAGCCAGGATGCGGCCCAGGCGCAACGCTTCGTCGCACAGCGCCGGGCGCATCCAGTCATCGCCTGACGTGGCCGAATAACCTTCGTTGAAAATCAGGTAGATGACCTCCAGCACGGACGCCAGGCGCGGGCCGCGGTCCTGCTCGCGAGGCACTTCAAAGGGCACCTTGGCCGCGGTCAGGCTATGCTTGGCGCGCACGATCCGCTGGGCAATCGTGGACTCCGACGCCAGGAAGGCACGGGCGATCTCTGCGGTAGACAGACCGCCCAGCAAGCGCAGCGTGAGCGCCACGCGCGCTTCGGTGGACAGCACCGGATGGCAGGCGGTGAACACCAGGCGCAGCAGGTCGTCACCAATATCGTCCTGGCGGGCGGCGTCCAGCGCATCGACAAAATCGGGTTCCACGTCGGCCTGCAAGGCCTCCAGCTCGTGGCCGATCTGATCGTGCTTGCGGGTGTGCAGCGCGTCCAGGCGCAAGCGGTCGCGGGCGCGGTTTTTTGCGGTGGTCATCAGCCACGCTCCCGGGTTATCCGGCACGCCGGTATCGGGCCAGCGTTCCAGGGCGGCCACCAGCGCATCCTGCGCCAGCTCTTCAGCCAGGCCGACATCGCGCACCAGCCGCGCGACGCCGGCGATGACGCTGGCGGCTTCGATCCGCCAGACCGCCTCGATGGCCCGATGGGTTGCCGCCTGGCTCATGCGCCGGCCGCTTCGCCCGGAACCATGTACACCAGTTCCCAGATATGGCCGTCCAGGTCTTCGAAGCCATGGCCGTACATGAAACCATGGTCTTGCGGCGCACGCGGCGCAGTGCCGCCAGCGGCCACCGCCCGGGCGACCAGATCATCGACTTCGGCGCGGCTTTCGCAAGACAGGCATATCAGCACTTCGGTGGCCTGGGTGGCGTCGACCAGCGGCTTGCCGGTGAACCCCTGGAAGAAGTCCTTGGTCAGCAGCATGGCGTAGATGTCGTCGCTGATGACCATGCAGGCGCCCTGGTCGTTGGTGAACTGCGGGTTGAAGGTGAAGCCCAGGCGCTTGAAAAAGGCTTGGGATTTCTGCATGTCGCCGATGGCGAGGTTGACGAATATCTGCTTGTGCATGTCAGTGCTCCGGTATGGCGCTAGCGCTTTTCAGCCAAGGCCTTGAGGTTGGCGAGGCCGTCTTCAAAATCCTGACCGACCATGCGGTCCATATTGAAGAAGATGTGCATCAGTTTGGCAATGAAGTTCAGCCGGCCTTCCATGACCCAGGCGACGCGCGTGCCATCGCCGGCCGGCGTCAGGCTGAAGTTCACCAGATTGACGGCCGAGAACGGTTTGATGAAGGTCAGGCGCATCGTCACGGCCGTGTCCGGCTGCGCCGACTCGATGCGCATTTCCCCCACACCGACCTTGTCGCTTTCCCAAGCGTAGGTCGCGCCCGGGCCGACGGTGGTCGCGCCGTAGCGGCCTTTGATGGCGGGGTCTTTCTTTTCGTACGGGTTCCAGGTGTTGAACGCGTGCAGATCATTGATCATCGGGAACAGCCGGTCGGGCGGGGCCTGGATCTGCGCGCTACGTTCAACGCGGAACGTGTCTGGCCGCGTGGCGGCATAGGCCAGCAGCAGAACAAGGGCGGCCAGGACAATCAGCAACAGGGTTTTCAGCATGGTGGGATTCCGCGCGGCTCAGTGGCTGACGCCGGGGATGTCGCGAAAACGTTCCACGGCCTTGCTGGGGCCGAAGTCGTCCAGTTCGAACAACTGGCGGACTTCGATGGCGCAGGGCTGGCCGGTGAACGGCTCCGGAAAGCGCAGCGTCCATTGCATGGCTTCTTCGCGTGAACGCACCTGGATCATGGTGTAGCCGGCGATCAATTCCTTGGTTTCGGCAAAGGGGCCGTCCACCACCTTGCGCTGGCCGCCTTCGTACTCTACACGCCATCCTTTGGACGACGGTTGCAGGCCGCTGGCGTCCAGCAGCACGCCAGCCTTGGCCAGCGCCTCGTGGTACGTCGCCATTGCGGCAAGCAGGCTTTCTTCCGGCATCACGCCGGCTTCGCTGTCGGGCGTGGCCCGGACGATGATCATGAATCGCATCTGCGTCTCTCCTTGGATTTGGACATCGCAGCCCGCATTCCGGTTGGAAACTCCGGGCTTGTACTGGCACGACGAACGGCGAGACGTCAGATCGACAAAGAATTTGCCGACCTAGGGTAAGTACTAGGTCGGCAGGCTGCTACATGAAGCACGGCCCCAGTTCGCGGACCTCGACGGTTGCCCATTGCGCCGCCGGGCATTCGGCGGCCAGCGCCAGGGCTTCTTCGCGGGTGTCGCACGTCAGCAGGAAGAAGCCGCCGATCATTTCCTTGGCCTCGGCGTAGGGGCCGTCCAACAACGAGCGTTCGCCGTCGCGGATTTGCAGGCGCACGCCTTCGGACTCTGATTTCAGGGATTCAGCTTGCGTCAGCAGACCGCGTGCCTTCAGGCCTTCGGCGTAGCGCACCATCTGCGCATAGGCCTCGCGGCCTTCCTCGGGCGTGCGTTGGGCGCGCTGGCCCACGGGTTCAACGATCAGCAGCAGGTAGGACATGGGGTTTCCGGATTCTGGCTCGCGGTGGCGGGTTCGGAAAGCTTACGTCAGTCTTCCTGGAAAATCGATTGATGCCGGCTAGCCGGCCATGGGCGCCTGGCCCGAAAAATGCCGTGTGACCCATCGCTCGCACACCGCCCATAGCTCGGGCGCGCCTTTTTTGATGGCGGGCCCATAGCGCGAAACGACCTGTTCCAGCGACACGCCGCTTTCGGTCCAGGTGCCGCCGCCAGTGTGGATGTTGATCAGCAGCGGCTGAAATCGGTCGAGGGCTTTCGCGAACTGCGCGTCGTCGGTCTCGGCTTGCTCGAATTCCTGCCACAGACCGAGGAATTCGTCGCGTTGCGCCTGGGGCAGCAGGCCAAATAGCCGCGTCGCCGCCTGGGATTCGCGTTCAGCCTGCCGTTGTGCGGAATGCCCGCCGTGGATCGGCGTATCGCCGACGTCGATCTCGACGACATCATGCAGCAGGAGCATCTGCATGACCCGGTTGATATTGACCGACCCGGCGGCATACTGGCCCAGGACCAGCGCGTACATCGCCAGGTGCCAGGAGTGCTCGGCGGAGTTTTCCTTCCGGCTTTGATCCAGCAGTGGCGATTGCCGGATGACCGTCTTCAGCCGGTCGATTTCCCGTAGAAAATCCAGCTGCCTTTCCAGTGCCGTCGATTGCGTCATCTTGCCCGCGCAGAGTTTGTCCGCCTTCCAGTGAACGGAAAGGCGTCAGCCCTGGCGGGTCACTGCGCTGGGTCGGCAGCTTGGGCGGGGGCCTGGGCCTGCTTGACCGGCGTCTGCTTCGGCGCGATGTCCATGATCAGTTCGACGCGGCGGTTGGCGGCGCGGCCGGCTTGCGTGTCGTTGGACTCGATGGGCCGGGTTTCGGCGTAGCCCACGGCACGCAGCCGCTGGGCCGACACACCGTCGCGCACCAGTTCGCGCAGCACGCTGGTGGCGCGGCTGCTGGACAGTTCCCAGTTGGAGGCGAACTGCCGGGTCTGGATCGGCACCGGGTCGCTGTGGCCTTCCACCGACACCTGGTATTCGTTCTTGGTCAGGATGGCGGCCAGGCGCTTGATGACCTCCAGGCCGGCAGGGCTGAGCGTGGCTTGGCCCGAGGGGAACAGCAGTTCGTTGCTGATGCGGAAGCTGACGGACTGCTCGTTGATGATCACGTCCACCGACTTGCCCAGGTCGCCCAGGCCCAGCGATTCCTTGGAAGGCGCCTTCAACGGCGGGGCGGCGTCGGCCACTTTCACGCCGTCGTCGACGGGGGGCGCTTCGGCGGCTGGGCTTTCAGCGGGCGGTTCGGCCCAGCTGGCAGGGATCGGCGTGGCGTCGAATTCGGCGTATTCGCCGTCGTATTTAGGCAGGCCGCTAGCGGCCAGCGTGCCGACCAGCTCGACGGGCGTGTCGGACGCGGCAGGCGCCTGACCGTGCAGGCGCGCCACCGCCAGCATCACCACCAGCATGGCCAGCAGCAGGGTGATCAGGTCCAGATAGCTCAGCAACCAGTTCTCGGAGTCCTGCTCCACGGTCTCTTCGACGTGCCAGCGGGCGTAACGATCCTTGCGGTCGGTCTGGCTGGGGCGCCAGCCGCTGTTGTCCGCCGCTTTCTGGGCGCGTAATTGGGCCTGGCGGGCCTGTTCGATCCGCTGCGCCAGGGAAGGGGAAATCAGGCTCATTGACGCGCGGCGGCCGGACGGGTGATGGAGACGGGTTGGGCGGCGGGTTTGACCTGGCCTTCCGTCTTGGGTTTGGGCTGCGTCGTGGCGGCCAGGCCGCCGTCGTAGATTTCGTCTTCGACGTGCATGACGAAGGAATTCAGGGTCTCGCGCACGACCGCCGGGCCGCGCTTTTCGCACATCATCGAGATGCCTTGCAGCACCATGTTCATGGATTCGATGCGGCGGGCGGTGCGGCGTTCAAGCTTCAAGGCGATCGGCTTGCAGACCAGGTTGGCCAGCAGGATGCCGTAGAACGTCGTCATCAGGCCCACGGCCAGATGCTGGCCGATCATCGTCATGCTGCCGTCGCCCAACACCGCCATCAGGTTGATCAGGGCGACCAGCGTGCCCAGCATGCCGAAGGCCGGCGCAAAGGTGGCCATCACGCGGAACATCTGCGCTTCGGCCTGTTCGCGGGCCCGCAGCCGGGCGACGCGCCATTGCAGCACTTCGATGATCTGGTCTTCCGGGGTGTTGTCGATGATGAGCTGCACGCCCGTGCGCAGGAACGGGTTCGAGACCTTCTTGAGTTCTTGCTCGACCTTGTGGACGTCGGTGTTCATCCACAGCTGCGCCATCGACACCAGTTCTTCGATGTCGCGCTGCTGGTCGTGCTGGTCGTTGCGGAAAACGGTGCGCACCAGCTTGAAGATGCGCAGCACTTCAGGCAGCGGGTAGGCGATGAACAGCGCGGCGCAGGTGCCGCCCAGAACGATGGCCAGGCCGGGCAGGTTGAAGTACATGCTGGCGTCGGTGGCGGACAGCGCGACGACGATCAGCAGGGTAAGCAGGCCGACGACGGCGCCGATGACGGAAGACGGATTCATGGATCTTGGCCGAAAGGGTAGGCATGCCGCGCGCGGAATGCCGGATTTTCGGGAAATTCTAGCCAGGACCCGAGCGAGTCAATCCGCCGGAAAAGAGGGCGAAAGGGCCGGTAAGCACCGGCTTAACCGCTTAGTCAGCCGGGGGTCTGGCCCCAAAAAAATGGGGTCGTATTCCGCTGCTCAAGCATGGCGCTGGCGCCGGGCCAGCCATTCTTCGCGGGTGATTTCCCAGATTTCCGCGGGCTGGCGGCCGCTGACGAAGCCGCGCTCTTCGGTGCCCACCACGCGCATTCCGCTGCGTTCGGAGATCTTGCGCGATCCGGTGTTGGCGACGGCCTTGGGCGCCCGCAGGAGCGGCTTGCCCAGCACCTCGAACCAATAGGCGGTGACGGCGTCGCTGGCTTCGGTCATGTAGCCGCGGCCATGGAAGTCCGGGGCCAGCCAGAAGCCGCGGTTGTTATGGGATTCGTCGTCCATCAGGCTGATCACGCCGATCAGGCGGCCGGGGGCGTCCAGCGTGCGTACGGTCCAATGCCATTGTTCGCCCCGGCGGATGGCGGGCAGCGCCACGCGCTCGATGTAGTCACTTGCGCCGTTGTCCGGGTACGGCCAGGGCACCTGATCCGCCAGGAAACGCACGATCTCCCATTGCGGAAAGACGCGCTGGATGGCGTCGGCGTCCTCCATGCCTAGCGGCTGCAGGGTAAGGCGGGCGGTGGTCAGGGCGGGGTAGGGCATGGTGGCTGAAGGAGCGGGCGCAGAGGGGCCGGAAGGGCGGTCGCGAGGGCGGCCAGAGGGCGGCCAGAGGGTGGAGGAGCCGGATATGTATATCATGAGCGGTATCTGGCGGTCAGCCGCTACAGCCGCCGCAGCATTGGAGAACCACATGAATACCCCCAACGAAAACGTCAGCATGGCGCTTTTCTGCGACTTCGAGAACGTAGCGCTGGGTGTGCGCGACACCAAATACCAGAAATTCGACATCCGGCCCGTGCTGGAGCGCCTGCTGCTCAAGGGCAGCATCGTCGTCAAGAAAGCCTATTGCGACTGGGAGCGGTATAAGGAGTTCAAGGCCCCGATGCACGAAGCCAATTTCGAGCTGATCGAGATTCCGCACGTGCGCCAGTCGGGCAAGAATTCGGCCGACATCCGCCTGGTCGTCGACGCGTTGGACTTTTGCTACACCAAGTCGCACGTCAACACGTTCGTGATTATCAGCGGCGATTCCGATTTTTCGCCGCTGGTGTCCAAGCTGCGCGAAAACAACAAGAAGGTCATTGGCGTGGGCGTCAAGCAATCCACGTCCGATCTGCTGATCGCCAACTGCGACGAATTCATCTTCTATGACGATCTGGCCCGCGAAGGCCAGCGCACCGCCGACGCGCGCCGCGACAACCGGGGCGGCGCCAACGCCGGCCAGCGCCGGACGCCGGACGAAGAGCGCCGCCGCAAGGAAGAGCTTGAGGCCCGCAAGACCCAGGCGGTGGAAATGGTCGTCGAGACCTTCGAGGCGCTGATGGCCGAGCGCGGCGACAGCGGCAAGATCTGGGCGTCGGCGCTGAAGGATGCGCTCAAGCGCCGCAAACCGGATTTCAACGAGTCGTACTACGGCTTTCGCGCCTTCGGCAATCTGCTGGACGAAGCGCAGTCGCGCGGCTTTCTGGAAGTGGGCCGTGAAGAGAAGTCCGGCACCTACGTTTATCGCGACAGCGCCGACAGCGCACCGGCCGTGAACCGCTCGGGTGGCCACAGCGGATCCCGTTCCGCGCAAGGCCGCCAGGCGGCGCCGGCCGACGTCGAGGCCGACGAAGCGCAAGCCGGCGCGGTGCAAGCCGGCGCGATGCAAGAGGAAGCCAACCCCCGTCCTTCCCGCAAATCGCGCGGTGGGCGCAAGTCGGGCAGGGGCGCCAGCCAGCATGCGGAAGCGGCTGTGGCCGTGCCGTCGGATGCGGCATCTGAGGAACCGGCCGCGCCGTCCGAGGCCTTGGTTCAGGCCGGCGGACAAGCAGAAGCCAGCCAACGGGTAGAGGCGAACAAGCAGGCAGAAGCCAACCAACAGGCAGAGGCCGACAAGCAGGTCGCAGCCGCCAAGCAGGCGGAAGTCGACAAGGAAACCGCCAAGAAGCTTGCCGAGGAAGCCGCCACGCTGGAGGCAATGCGCGCGGATGCGCTGGCCCGCGCCCAGGCGCCCAAGCCGGTCCAACCCTCGCGGCTGCCGCCCATGCCCACGCCATTGCCGCAGGCTCGCCAGCCGCTGCCTGCCGTGGACATCGCCGAATGGACGTTTGTCGAACCTGCTGCAGAAACGCGTCGTGAACCCACTAAGGCGCCTGCCAAGGCGTCGGACCCGTTCGCCGGCGGCCAGGCCAGACCGGTTGAAGAGGCGCCGGCCACGCCGGCGGTCAAGCGCGCCGCTACCCGCGGCCGCAGCGCCACCAAGACGGCCACGGCCAAGGCCGTGACGGCTTCTGCGCCGCAGGCTGAAACCCCCGATGAGGTGGCCGCCAAGCCCGCCCGCAAGGCGGCTAGCAAAACGGCCAGCAAGACCGCCAGCCGTACGCGCCAGCCGCGTAAGACGGCGGCCTCGGAATCCTGAGGCGCCGCCGATTCAGATTGCCGGGCTGCGGTAGCGGCCCGGCGTCATACCCAACTCGCGTTTGAACATGGCGATGAACGCGCTGACGTTGTCGTAGCCCAGATCGAAGGCCACGGTGGTGACCGGCGCGCCGGCGGCCAGCATTTCCTGCGCCCGCATCAAGCGGGCGTGCTGGCGCCATGCACCGACCGTCATGCCGGTTTCCGCCTGGAAGCGGCGCGCCAGCGTCCGCGGCGCCATGCCGATGGTCTCGGCCCATGCGTCCAGTTGCCGGGTGTCGGACGGCGCGTCCGACAGCGCCAATGCCAAGCGTCGCAGCCGCGGGTCGCGCGGCAGCACCAGCGCCGCGCCCGCTCGCGGCAGCGTGCGAATTTCTTCCCGGATCAAGGCTTCGATGTGGCGGCGCGCCGTATCGGGTGCGCCGTCTTCCCACGCCGCGGCGCGGTCCACGGCGGCCACCAGCAATGCGGAAGCGCGCAGCAGGCAGGGTGAGGCCGATAGGCCGGCGCAGGCGGCCGGGCTCAGGTAGGCGCTGTAGCCGGCATAGGGGCCGTGAGAGCGCAGGCCGTGGGGATGATCGGGCGGAATCCAGACCGCGTGCATGGACGGCACCACCCATTGCTGCTCGCCTGCATAGACGGTCAACAATCCTTGATAGGCACCCAGCAATTGCCCCCGCGCATGCCGATGCATGGCGGTGTCGCGCAATGCGCCGTCTGCGCGGCGCACGGCGATCAGCCGGGGGCCTTGCCGCGAGCGGGCGCGTTCGGGCGCCAGCAAGGGCGGAGGGAGAGCCAAGGGTTCCATATGGCCGAATTACCGTATTGAATGTCAGAAACACCGCAGAATTGCCAGCCGGCAACGCCTATCGTAGCGCTTGTGTCCAACCCTCAGGAGCAACCAATGCAAGCACAGGACGTTTTGCCGGACGGCGTAGACCAAGGAAACTTCAACGGCGTTGCCGTACGCAAAGGGACGGTGGGCGCCTTCCTGGCGAACGCGCGCATATGCCTGGACCCCTTGGCGGCGCCGCAGGCGGTGGACGCGGCCCGGCGCGATATCCAGGACGCGCTGCCCGCCCTGCGCGCGCTGGGCCTGTTTGAGATCCTGCAGGTCAAGGATGCGGGGTTGCGCGCCTGGGTGCAGGCGGAGGAAGGCGGCGCGGACCAGGGCGCCTAGGCGGGCAGAAGTGCACGGCCCTGGTGGACTATGATTCCACGTTTTGGGCCAGCGCCGCAGTTTGCGGGCCGCCCCTTGGCCTCCTGCCTGCCGGATTTTCCATGCAATACGTATTGATCAGTTCCTGCCTGCTGGGCAACCCCGTCCGCTACGACGGGCGCGGCGTGCCCAATGGCGACGCCGTGCTGGCGCAATGGCTGGCCGAAGGCCGCGTTGTGCCGGTCTGTCCGGAGGTGGCAGGCGGGATGCCCATTCCCCGGCCGCCCGCCGAGATCGAACCCGGCAAGGTGGCCGCTGCGGTGTTGGACGCCGGCGCCCGGGTCGTGGCGGTGACGGGTGAAGATGTCACCCTGCCGTTCGTGCAGGGCGCGCACGCGGCATTGGCGGCGGCGCGGGAACGCGGCATCCGTGTGGCGGTACTGAAAGAAGGTAGCCCGTCCTGTGGCAGCGGTTACGTGTATGACGGCCATTTCGCGGGCCGCCGCCAACCGGGCGTGGGCGTGACGGCGGAATTGCTGACGCGGGCGGGCGTGCAGGTCTTCAGTGAAAAGCAATGGGGCGAGGCCCAGGCCTGTCTGGCGCAATGGGAGGCGCAGCATGTGGATTAGCGCAGGCGCCGTGGTCCTGGCGCTGCTGGCAGTCCT
This sequence comes from Achromobacter marplatensis, assembly GCF_002209535.1. Lineage (GTDB taxonomy): Bacteria > Pseudomonadota > Gammaproteobacteria > Burkholderiales > Burkholderiaceae_B > Achromobacter > Achromobacter marplatensis. Next base: position 219,125 of record NZ_NJIG01000001.1, read on the forward strand.
GGTGCTGACCGGGCGGCTTGGGTCGTCCGCCGGGCGCTCCGGCGTGGTGGCCAGCGGCCGGCGGTGGCCGACGCGTGTCGCCGCCGCGCTGTGCCTGCCGCTATCCGCGTTCTTCTACTACGCCTGGTATGCGTTCTACCTGAAGTGGGATTTCAACGAACTGGGCCGCTACTACGATCCCGATGACCAGGTGGTCTACACGTCGTCGGGGTTTGTCTGGGTGGTGCCGGCGACCCTGCTGTTGGCCGCCGGGCTGCTTTGCGCCTGGCGCGGTTGGCGCCGCTGATCCCTACGCACGCCGGGAGCAAATCACTCGCTGCGGATATTCGCGGCCTTTACGATCTTGCCGTTGTCCGCGTATTCCCGCTGCACTTGCTGCGCGAATTGCTCGACGCTGCCGGGCGACATGATGTTCAAGGCATCGGTCAGCGGCTTGCTGATGTCGGGCATGGCGGCGACCTGGTTGATGACGGCGTTCATGCGTCGTCGGAAATCGGCGCTGGATGTACCCGGGGCGAAAAAGCCGAAGGTGGACGTCATGTTCGCCATGGGATAGCCCAGTTCGGCAAAGGTCGGCGCGTCCGGCCGGCCGGGCAGGCGGGCCGGCGAGCCCACCGCCAGCAGCTTGAGCTTGCCTTCGTCGATCAACGTGTTGACGGGGGCGGACGCGTTGACCAGCATCAGCGTGAACTGGCCGCCCAGGGCGTCCGGCACCATCTGCGCCATGCCCTTGTACGGCACGTGCGTGATGCGCACCTTGGCCTGGCCGTTGATTTGTTCCAGCATCAGGTGCCCGAGCGACCCGACGCCCGCCGTCGCCAGCGACAAGCCATCGGGGTCCGCCTTGGCCTGGTCCAGCATGTCCTTGAAGTCCTTGCCCGTGAATTTCGGGCCGCCCACCAGGTACACCGGCGAATACATCACGGCAGCCACCGGCGCCAGGTCCTTCAGCGGGTCGTACAGGGTTTTCATGACGTGCGGCGACAACGTGACCGGGCTGACGGCGGTAAAACCCAAGGTGTTTTCATCGTGGGCGCGGGCCACGGTGTTCATGCCGATCATGCCGCCGGCGCCGCCGCGGTTTTCAACGACGACGGGCCGGCCGAGCTCTGCGGCCAGCTTCTGCGCAAAGGCCCGCGCGGTGTTGTCAACGATGCCCCCGGCGCCGTAAGGCACCACGATGGTCAGGACCTGGGGCTTGGGGTCGGTCTCGGCGTGGACGGCGAACGAGGCGGCGCAAACTGCGCTGAATGCGCAAAGGCCGGCGAACCGCTTGAAGTTGAGCATGGCTTTCCCTTGTTGCCCGGCGTGACGGCCGCGCGTTTTGCGGGCCGTCCAATGCGGCGCGCCGGCATGCAGTGTGTGCAGGCCGGCGCGTCAGGACAATGGGGAATATCCGGGGTTGCGGCGTCAGTTGGCGCGGTAGCCGCGGCTGTTCATGCAGGAATCCAGCGCGTGGTTGTAGGAATCCACCATGACTTGCGTGGTCCATTGCGAAATGGTTGCCGGGTCGTAGCCGCTTTGGTTCATAGCCCAGCGCTGGCAATCGCTGGTGGCATTGGCTTGGGCCGAATTGACCTTGGGCGCAGATTCATATTGCACGGGTGCGTATTGCGGCTGCGGTTGCGCGTAGGCAATGGGTGGGGCGCTGTAGACGGGGGGCGCTTCGTAGACGGGTGCGGCATACACCGGCGGGCTCGTATAGGCCACGCCCGGCGATGCATACACCCCAGTCTGCACATAATTAGGGCCGGAGTCAGCCGCCAGCAACAGGCCGACCGCCGCCAACGCGAAGGCGCCGCCCACCCACCAGCCCGCCGAGCTGCTGCCGCCACCGCCGTGGTGGTGATAGTTATTACCGCCGTGATAGCCGCCGTGGTAGCCGCCGCCACCCCAACCACCGCCGCGTCCGCCGGCCATCACGGGCGCGCTCGCAACGGCAAGCGCCAACGCCACGACAACCATCCGGCCTGTAAACCGTTTCATGATCTTGCTCCTAAGTCGCCGCGCAACAGCCTCCATATAAGAGACTCGCGGCGATAACGCTACTTTACTGCTGCGGGAGCACCAAAATATGTTGCAAACGCTACGGGCATTTCAAGTGACTTCAGGGCGACGATGGAGGAATACCGCTAGCTGGGCCGAGGTATTTCCGGCCCTTTGTCGCCAATTTGCGACGATGCAATGTTTCAGCATTCCATCAATCGCGTCGCCGGATTGGCAACCTTGGCTGGCGCCGCATACGGCGATGCGGCTTGCAGGATGATTCAATAGCCGTACGGGGCGCTTTTCGACATGTCGCAACATGCGTAACGATCGTGACATCGGGCAGCCTGACCATTCTGGGAAGTAGTGGCGGAAAGCCATGAACGGTAGTACTTTCTCGCGATGATTACGGCACGACCCTCTTCTTTATTGCAAGACAAGCGGCTCACGAAGGGTGAACGCACTCGGTTACAGCTTCTGCAGGTCGCCGCGGCGGAGTTCGCCGAGCGCGGATTCCAGCAAACGCGGATCAGCGACATTGTCGCCCGCGCCGGTGTGACCCAGCCTGTCTTTTATCAATACTTCTCAAGCAAGCAAGCGGCCTACGACGAACTGGTCGGCATGTTCGCGCAGCGCTTGCGGCAGGCGATCAGCCTGGCGCGTTTGCCTGCCGACCTGGACGGCACGCAAATGTCGGACCGAATCCGCCGTGGCGTCCGCGGCCTGCTTGCCATCTTGCAGGAAGATCCCAACCTGACCCGCATCGGTTTCTTCCAGGTGGCCGCGGCTGAAGCGCTGAAGGACGAACTGGTGGCGATGATCGCCGACAATGTCCGCGCCGAGCAGCAGGCCGGGCTGTTCCGGGCGGCGATTCCGGCCGACTGGTTCGCGCAGTCGCTGATGGGCATCATCGAACGCTTCACGCGCCAACTGCCGGACGCCGCGCAGCAGCAGGCGTTGGCGGAATTCATCACCGACCTGCTGCTGGACGGCATACGGGACCCCGACCCGGATCGTCAACGCGACCGGCAACCGCCACGCCAAGCCTCCTAGCCGGAGGCTTTTTTTTGTCGTAGGGCAGCCCCAAGACAAAAAACGCCCCCCCCCCCCCGGGGGGCAGCAAGCACGCGCCGCGTGCGTAGCGTGGGGGCATTTTTTGTCGCCGGGCCGCCCCAAGACAAAAAGCGCCCCCTCGGGGGGCAGCAAGCACGCGCCGCCTGGCTACTCGACCCGCGCGCCCGAGGCGGCCACCAGCTTGCCGGCGGCTTCCCAGTCCGCCTTCAGCAGATCCTGGAACTGTTCGGGGGACTTGGCTTCGGCTTCGACACCCAGCGATGCCAGGCGAGCCTGCACCTTGGGGTCGGCCAGCACCTTGTTGACCGCGGCATTGATCTTGGCGCGTTCGGCCGACGGTAGCCCGGCGGGCGCCAGCAGGCCCAGCCAGGAATCGAAGGCGTAGCCCGGCAAGCCGCTTTCGGCGACGGTGGGCAGGTCGGGCGCAAAGCGCGAGCGCGTCTTGCCGGTGTAGGCCAGGAACGTCACGCGCGGGTCGTTGCGGTACGCCGTGACGCCGATGGTGGCGGCGGTGACGGCTTGCACGCGTCCGGCCAGCAGTTCCGTGACGGCGTCGCCCGTGGACTTCATCGGGATGTGCTGCATCTGGACGCCGGCGGCGGTCAGGAACGACGCCATGCCCAGATGGGAGGCGCTGCCGTTGCCGGCCGACGCGTAATCGTAGGCGCCCGGTTTCGCTTTGACGGCCTGGATGAATTCAGCCGTGTTCTTCACCTGCAAGCCGGCGGACGCCAGGATGATGTAGCCGGTGTTGCCCAGGTAGGCGACCCCCGTGAAGTCCTTGTAGGGGTCGTAGCTGAGGTTCTTGTACAGATAGCCGGCGATGTTGTGGCTGGCCGCGGCCAGCACCAGGGTGTTGCCGTCTGGCGTGGCGCGGGCCACTTGCGACGTGCCTACGGTGCCGCCCGCGCCGGCGCGGTTTTCCACCACGATGGAGGCGTTCAAGGCCTGACCCAGTTCGTCACCGATGGCTCGGGCGATGGTGTCCTGGACGGCGCCGGTGCCGTAAGGAACGACGATGCGGATGACGCGTTGTTCGGCATGGGCGGTACCGACGCCGGCAAGGGCCAGCGTCAGGGCAAGCAGGGTGGTGCGGCGTACAGCTCGGAATCGGAAGGGCATGAAAGCGGCTCGTATCGGGGGCGCGCGCTGGCGGATTGCCGGCGCGACGGGACGGCGTTGGACTCTAATGATTCACACCGCCCACGCCAACGATTTATTCCCCGCTTGCATATAGCTGCAGGGGATATGGCCGCCCGCCGCCGTCGGGTCACGCCCAGGTTTCGTGCAGATGCGCCCATTGCGGCATCTCACCCGCCCCGGCTGTGAACAGGACGGTCGCGCGTCGCTGCGTAGCGCCTGTGCTCCAGACGTGCCGTTCGCGGTAGGTGAGCAGCACCGACGCCGTATCAATGTGCCGCACCGTCATGTCGTCGATGTCGATCTTCAGGCCAGGACGCGCGCCGCGCAAGCCGGCGAACAAAGCCGGTAGCGCATTCCCGTCCAGACGCTGGCCGTCGGTGGCGATCATGGTGAAGCCGGGCGCAAAGCGCGACAGCAGGTCGGCCAGGACGTGGTCCGGCGCGTCGGGCTGGCCGATCCAGTGTTCGATCAGGGAGTGGGCGTCCAGCGTCAGGCGCAGGCACGGGGTAGACAGGTCCGTCATGGCGGGCTTCAAAGACAATAAGGAGCGCCATTCTAGGTAGGCCGGTGTTCTGAAAGAAGCTCAAATGACTGGATATACTGTTCGTGTTTTTTTGACAATGGGATGCTCCCATGATCAATCTGAATCGCCTGGGGATGTTCGTCGCGGTGGTTGAAGCCGGCTCGTTCACGGCGGCTGCCGACACGCTGGGCACGACCAAAGCGGTCGTCAGCTTCAATCTCAAGCAGCTGGAACAAGAGCTGGGAGTGGCGCTATTGACCCGCAGCACCCGGCGCTTGGCGCTGACCGAGGCCGGCGAAGGCTTTTATGCGGAATGCGCGCGACTGCTGCGCGAGGCCGACGCGGCCGTGGATCAGGCGCGGTCGGGGCAGGCCACCTTGGCGGGCAGCTTGCGCGTAACCGCCACGGTGGATTACGGCAACCGTATCGTGGCGCCCGCCCTGGCGGCTTTCGCGCGGCGCCATCCTGCGTTGCGGGTCAGCTACCAGGCCAGTTCCGCGCACGCCGACCTGATCGGCGACCGGCTGGATCTGGCGATCCGCGTGGGGACGCTGGCGGATTCCAGCTATCGCGCCACGCCGATCGGCCAATTCAAACTTCTGCTTGTGGCCAGCCCGGCGTTGCTGGCCGAGCACGGCGCGCCGCGCACGCTGGAGGCCCTGGCCGCGATGCCCTGGCTGGCCAACCGGCCGGGACGCAGCGACCACTGGCGCGTGACCGATGGCAAAGGGCGAGAACACGCGCTGCGGGTCGCGCCCGTGGCCCATGCCGACACGGCGTCGGCGTTGCTGGCGTTTGCCGAAGCCGGCTGCGGGGTGGCCGCGTTGCCGGACTGGCTACTGGAAGAACCGCTGGCGCGGGGCGTGTTGCAGCGGGTGCTGCCGACGATTTCGCTGCCGCCGCAACCGGTGTATGCCGTCTACCCTGACACCCGCCACGTCAGCGCTAAGGTCCGGCGCTTCATCGATTTCCTGCGAGCGCCGGATAAGCCTTAGCGCCCGACCGCGGGCGTACCGCCTGCGCCCAGGTCCCAGTACAGCCCGGTCATCAGCCCCAGCGCCTGGCGCAGCAATTCCGGCGGCAGGTGTTCGTTGGGCGCATGTTGCGAGCAGCCCGGATACGAGTGCGGCACCCAGATCGTCCGCAGGCCCAAGACGTCGGTGAAGATGTCGTTGGGCAGCGATCCGCCCAGGTTGGGCAAGAGCGCGGTCTTTTCGCCGGAGGTGCGTTCCAGCGAATCCACCGCCCATTGCACCCAGGCGTCATCGGGGTCGATGCGGGTGGCGCAGAACATGGATTCGCGCGTGAGTGCGATCTTGACCATCGGAAAGCCCTGGCGATCCAGGTGCCGGCGCAGCGCGGGGATCAGGTCTTCCGCGTCCACGCCCACCACGAAGCGCAGTTGGCAGCGGGCCCAGGCGCGCGGCGGGATGGCGTTGACGGGTGTTTCGGGGTTGCCCGTCTTGTAGGCCAGGACTTCGAACGAACACCAGCCGAACACCCGTTCAGCGGGCGACAGGCCGGGCTCGCCCCATTCCGGTTCGATTTCCGGGCCGTCCGCGCCGCCGTCCACCTGGCAATCGGCCAGTGCGCGGCGTACGGCGGCCGGCAGTTCGGCCGGCACCCATTCGGGGATGCGGATCTGTCCGGTGGGCGAGACGATGGTGGCGATGGCGTGCGCCAGTTGGATGCCGGGGTTGGAAATCAGCCCGCCCCAGTTGCCGGAGTGATGGCCGCCGGCGCGCGCCTCGATGCTCAGGTCGAAGTTCAGGCTGCCGCGCGCGCCCAGGAAAATGGTGGGGCGCTTGGCGGCCAGGCGCGGGCCGTCTGAGGCGATCAGCAGGTCGGCGGCCAGCAGGTCGCGGTGCTCGGCGCATAGCTCGCGCAGGCCCATCGACCCCGTCTCTTCGCCCATTTCAATCAGGTACTTGGCGTTGAAGCCCAGCTTGCCGCGCGTTTCCAGCACCAGCCGCAGCGCCTCCATGTTGATCGTGTGCTGGCCCTTGTTGTCGGCGATGCCGCGGCCGTACCAGCGGCCCTCGGCCTCGGTCAGCGCCCACGGCGACAGGCCGTCCTTCCATTCCTTTTCCAGGCCGCGGATGACGTCGCCGTGTCCGTAGCCCAGCACGGTGGGCAGGGCGGGGTCTTCGATGCGCTCGGCATACAGGAAAGGCGCCAGCGCCTTGGGGTGGGTCAGCGTGCGGCAGGTGAATCCCAAGGCTTCGAATGCCGGTCGGATCTCGGATTCCAGGTAGTCGGCCAGCACGGCGGCGCGCTCCGGATTCTGGCTTTCCGTCGGCAGCGCCAGCCGGCGCGCCAATAGCGCGCGGAAGGCGCCCGAATCAAAACAGTGTTCCGCTTGGGCGATGGCTTGCTCACGGGTCATGATGGTCGGGCTCCGTCGGGATGAGAGGAAGAGGTCGGGTACAGGTGGCAGGCCACCACGGATTCGTCGCGCAGCGCCAGCGCCGGGCGTTCGGTCCTGCATTGCGCCATGGCGTATTGGCAGCGCGGATGGAAGGGGCAGCCCGGCGGCGGATGCAGCGGGTCGGGAAACGACAGCCCCAGCCCCATGTCGGGGATGCCAAGGCCGGGCTCCGGCGTCAGCACCGATGCCAGCAGCGCCTGCGTGTATGGATGGCGCGGGTCATGGAACAGTTGCGCCGTGGGAGAGGACTCCACGACGCGGCCCAGGTACATCACCGCAACGTGGGTGGCGATGTGCTCCACCACCGCCAGGTTGTGGCTGATGAAGACATAGGTCAGGTTGAACTCGCGCCGCAGGTCCATCAGCAGGTTCATGATCTGCGCCTGCACCGACACGTCCAGCGCCGAGGTGGGCTCATCGCAGATCACGATCTCGGGGTGCATGACCAGCGCCCGGGCGATGGCCACGCGCTGGCGCTGTCCGCCGGACAATTGCCCCGGCGTGTTGTGCGCCAGGCGCGGCGGCAGGCCGACCCGCTCCAGCATCTCGATCGCTTTATGCAGCTTGGGGTTGGCGATGCCGTGCACTTCCAGCGGCAGCGACACGATGGACGCGATGGAGCGGCGCGGGTTCAAGGATGAATACGGGTCCTGGAAAATCGGCTGCACCCGGCGGGCGAGCGCGCGGCGGTCCATCTGCCGGATGTCCTGGCCGTCCAGCTTGATGGCCCCTTCGGTGGGGGGCGTGAGGCCCAGCAGCATGCGGGCCAGGGTGGACTTGCCGCAACCGGATTCGCCCACGATGCCCAGCACCGCGCCGCGTTCCACGGCGAGGTCCACGCCGTTGACGGCATGCAGCGTGCTGCGTGGGCGGAATAGGCCCGCGCGGATCGAGAATTGCCGGCTGACGGCTTCGGCTTGCAAGAGCACGCTCATGCCGGGACTCCTTCCTCTTGGCGGATGCAGCGCCATTGCTGTTCGGGCGGGTGGCCGTAGATGGGGATCGTGTCGCGGCATTGGGGCTGCGCGTAGCGGCAGCGGTCGGCAAAGGCGCAGCCGCGCAGGTCGCCCACCAGCGAGGGCACGACGCCGGGGATGGTGCCCAGCGATTCGCCGGGCGGCGTGCGGCCGGGAACGGGGATACAGCCCAGCAGCCCCTGCGTGTAGGGATGGCGCGGGGTGGCGAAGATGCTCTCGACGGGGCCTTCCTCGACGATCTGGCCCGCATACATCACGGCGACTTGCCGCGCGATGCGCGCTACCACGCCCAGGTCATGCGTGATCAGCACCATGGCGATGCCCAGCTCGGCCTGCAAGTCGGCCAGCAGGCGGAGGATCTGGGCCTGGATGGTGACGTCCAGCGCGGTGCTGGGCTCGTCGGCGATAAGCAGTTCAGGGCCGCACATCAGCGCCATCGCGATCATCACGCGCTGGCGCAGGCCGCCGGACAACTGGTGCGGGTACTGCGTCAGCCGCTGTCCGGCGGACGCGATGCCGACTTTCTCCAGCAGCTCGATGGCGCGGTCGCGCGCCTGCTGCTTCGTGGCATGGCGGTGATGGATGTAGTGCTCGGTGAGCTGTTCGCCGATGGGGTAGGCCGGGTTCAGCGCCGTCATCGGTTCCTGGAAGATCATGGCCATCTTGCTGCCGCGCAAGGCGTTGATGCGGCGGCCGCGCGCAGCCGACAGGTCTTCGCCCAACACCGACAGCCGGCGGGTGCTGCGCTGCGCGGCCTTGGGCAGCAGCCCCATGATGGCCAGCGAGGTCATCGACTTGCCGCATCCCGATTCGCCCACCAGGCACAGCGTTTCACCCCGCCGGACCTGGAAGGACACGTCGCGCACCGCGTGCAGCGGGCCGCGGGGCGTGGCGATGTCGACGGTCAGCCCTTGTACGTCCAGGACGATTTCTTTGTCGTTCATGGTCAGGCCCTCTCTTCAGGCGTCAGCAGTTGATGCAGCCCGTCGCCAGCCAGGTTGATCGCGAAGATCAGCAGCGCCAGTGCCGAGCCCGGGATGGCGATCAGCCAGAACGAGAAGAACATGTAGGCCTTGGCCTCGGAAATCATCAGGCCCCAGGACGGCAGCGGGGGCTGCACGCCCAGGCCCAGGAACGACAGGGAGGCTTCCAGCAGGATGGCGCTGGCGGCTTCCAGCGTGGCGATGACGATCAGCTGCGGCACGACGTTGGGCAGGACTTCGCCCCAGACGATGCGCCAGGTGGACGCGCCCGCGGCTTGTGCCGCAGCCACGTATTCCAGCGACCGCACCTGCTGCGTGGCGCTGCGCATGACGACGGCGTAGCGGTCCCATTTCAACAGGCCCAGCACCAGGATCACCACCCACAGCGATCCGCCGACGATGGCCACGGTAGCCAGCGCCACCAGGATGACCGGCATCGACAATCGGGTCGTGATCAGGAACGACACCGCCATGTCGACCTTGCCGCCGAAGTAGCCGGCGGCCATGCCCATGGCCGTGCCGATCAGCCCGGAGATCAGCGCCACGCTGATGCCGATCAAGAGCGAAATGCGCGCGCCGTAGAAAAGGCGCGACATATAGTCGCGGCCCAATTGGTCGGTGCCCAGCGGATGCAGCCAGGTGCCTTTTTCGTACCAGACCGGCGGCGCGGTACGGTAGGCCAGGTCCTGGAAGTAGGGGTCGTGCGGAGAGATCCACGGGGCCAGCAGCGCAATCAGCACGATGGCAAGCAGGATGCCGCCGCCGGCCAGGAGGGCCTTGTTGCGGCGCAGGCGGCGCCAGCGCAGCGTGGAGGCGGAGAGTTCCAGCGGAGCCGGCGCGGGGGCGCCGGGCGCGGCAGGGGTGAGGGTAGGCGTATTCATGTCAGGACACCCGGATGCGCGGATCCAGCCACGCGTTGGCGATATCGGCGGCCAGCGTCAGCAGCACGTACAGCACGGACAGCAGCAGCACGATCAGCTGCATGACGGGATAGTCCTTGTACGTGATGCTTTGGTAGGCCAGGTAGCCCAGGCCGTCGAGCGCGTAGATGGTTTCGATGACGACGGAGCCGCCCAGCAGGTAGCCCAGCTGCACGGCGGCCAGGGCCACCACCGGCACGATGGCGTTGCGCAACGCATGCTTGAAGATGATCTTGCGCGCGGGCAGGCCCTTGGCCCGCGCGGTGCGGATGTAGTCCGCGCCCAGCACTTCAATCATGCCGGCGCGGATCAGCCGCATGAAGGCGGGCGCCACGTAATAGCCCAGGGCGATGGCCGGCATCACGAAATGCTGCCACGTCCCGCTGCCCGACACGGGCAGGATGCGCAGCGAGATCGAGAACAGCATGATCAGGATCAGCGCAAAGAAGAAGTTGGGCAGCGCCTGGCCCAGCACCGCGATCGCCAGGCAGATGCGGTCGATCAGGCTGCCTTTATATAGCGCGGCCAGCACGCCCAGCGGAATGGAGATCAGCAGCGCGAACCCAAGTGCGCCCATGCCCAGCAGCAGCGTGGTCTTGAGCTTGGACAGGATCAGCGGGCCGGCTTCGGTCTTGAAATACACCGACGTGCCGAAATCGCCTTGCAGAATGTGCCAGAGCCAGTCGGCGTACTGCACCGCCAGTGGCCGGTCCAGCCCGTAGGTCTTGCGGATCATGTCGATGTCCGCCTGGCGCGCGCCTTCGCCCGCCAGGGCCAGGGCCGGGTCGCCGGACAGGTGCAGCAGCAGGAACGCCAGGATCGAAACGGTCAGCGCCACCAGCGCCGCCAGGCCCAGGCGCCTGATCGTGAAATAAAGCATAGGACTTCCTCTATCGTTTCGCGGCGCCGGGCGGCGCGATGCCTGCCCGGCGCAACCCTGCGCCTTACTTCCAGCTCATGTCCCAGAAGCGCACCAGCTCATCCGAGTAGGGCTTGAAGTTCACGTCCTTGGTGGCGACGTAGTAGGCGGGCAGCGTCCACAGCGGCACCGCATAGGCCTTTTGCGCGATCAGGTCCAGCGCTTCCTTGTAAGCCGCATTGCGGGGGGCGGGATCGATCGTGTGGTCGCCCTTGTTGAGCAGGTCCCGCACCTGGGCGTCGCGCGTGACGTCGTCGTTGCCGAAGGCGAAGTACACCGGCGTGGACGCCGAGACGTCGTTGACCAGATTCGAGCCCCAGGTCTGGTGGGTCAGCGACGCCTTGTTGGCGCGGATCATGTCGCGCATGGCGGCGTACTGCAGGTAGTTCAGCTTGGCGCGGATGCCCACGGCCTGCAGGTAGTTGATGATGGCTTCGGTCTGATTGCGTTCGCGGTACGCCACGATGTCGATGTCGAAGCCGTTGGCGTAGCCGGCGTCCGCCAGCAGTTTCTTGGCCAGCGCCGGGTCGTACTTGTAGGTGGGCGCGCCATCCTGCGTGCAGCCCACTTGCGACGGGGTGCAGATGGTGTTGATGAGGCCGCCGCCTTCGCCCACGATGTTCTTCAGCATGGCGTTGCGGTCGATCGCGTGGATGATGGCGCGGCGCACGCGCTCGTCTTTCAGCTGGGGCGCCGGGGTGCCATCCTGGATGTTCATCTGCATGAACACGATGCGCATCGTGTTGCCCGTGACCATCTGCAGGTTGGGCATCTGGCCCAGCTGTTCGGCCTGGTCCTTGGGCACGCTCATGATCAGGTCTTCGCCGCCCGAGATCACTTCGGCCATCTGGGTCTGGCGGTCGGGGATGAAGCGGATGACGACGCGGCCGATCTTGGGCTGCGCTTTGGGCGAATCCTTGAAGTAGTCGGCGTTGCGCTCCAGCGTGATGGACTTGCCGGGCTGGTAGTCGGTGACCTTGTAGGGGCCCGACCCCACGGGTTTGGCGTTCATGCCCTTGGGACCCACTTCCTGGTAGTACTTGGCGGGATGGATGGCAGCGGTGGTGGACAGGTATTCCTTGGCGCCGGGGAAGGGCTCCTTGGTGGTGAGACGCACCTTGTACTTGTCGATCTTCTCGACCTTGTCGATCCAGGCCACGTTCTGCTGGGTGACGGCCTTGTTCTTGGGGTCGGCCACGTAGTTCAGCGTGTACACGACCGAGTCCGCGTCGAACTCCTCGCCGTTATGGAATTTCACGCCTTCGCGCAACTCGAATTCCATCGTCTTGTCGTCGACCTGCTTCCAGCTCTTGGCCAGCTGGCCCTTGTACTCGTTGGTGACGGGGTCGCGGTACAGCAGCGTGTCCCAGACGTTGGCGGCGATGATGACGCCGATCCGCACGTTGTTGAAATACGGGTCCACGCTTTCCGGCGCCTGGTCGTAGGCCATGCGCAAGGTGTCGTCCTTCTTGCCGGCCAGCGCGGGCTGGGAGGCAAGCGTGGCGCAGGCCAGCAAGGCGGCGGCAAGCGCGTGCAGGGCAGGGGTGCGGCGGGAGGGCAAGGCGGGTGAGACGGGTGTGAAGCGACAATCAGCCATGGTGAAGGCTCCTCTGGAAGGCACTACATGTACTGCGTATCCATCATCTCGCTCCGGGCCGCGCCACCCTTGTTCTTATCGTTGTCGTCCGTGGGCTGGGAAGGGCTTCAACCCGATCCGGACGACTGCGCGGTCGCGGGGGCCTGCCCTGCGTTCAACGTCTTTAAGGCGGCCTCGCACTTGCGCTGCAAGTGCTGCCGCATGATGCCCGCCAGCCGGTCCGCGTCGCGCGCGTCCAGGGCGTCGGCCATTTCGATGTGTTCCCGCATTGCCAGATCCCATTTCTGGCGGTCTTCGTTCGACACGAAGCGCAGGTTCTGGATGCGTGCGTTCTGGGCGTCGTACAGCTGCTTGAGCAGGCTGTTGTGCGAGGCCAGGCTGATGCGTTCGTGGATTTCGCGGTTGGTGCGGAAGTAGGTAGGCAGGTCGTGGCGGGCGTGGCTGGCCATCATTTCGTAGGTCAGCGCACGGATTTCCGCGATCTCGACATCCGTCGCCCGTTGGCACGCCAGCCGGCACGACATGGCTTCCAGTCCGCCGATCACTTCGAAGGCTTCGCGGATGTTCGCCTCAGACAGCGCCACCACCTGCGCGCCGCGGTTCGGTTCGATCTGCACCAGCCCTTCGGCCGCCAGCACGCGGAACGCTTCGCGCATCGGGGTGCGCGAGACGCCCAGCAGGTCGCACAGCGCACGTTCGTTCAGGCGGGAGCCGGGCGGGAATTCGCCCTGGATGATGCGTTCGCGCAGTTGGCTGGCCACCGCGCCAGGCAGCGTGCGGCCGTTGCCGGCGGCGCGCGGCGCCGAGGGCGGAACCCTGGCGGTTGGCGTCGCATCGGAATCGGCGCGGCCGGCATCTGCCGACCCTGCCAGATCCGGCATCAGGCTAGGATTGCTGCTCATTGGTATACCAACATTTCCCCGTATTTTTCTAGACTATAAACCTGCGGCCTGCGGTTCAATCATGGGTGTATACCCTAGGTTATCGATGTAAAAACAATGGGATAGAGTGGCGCATGCCGCAAGTCCGCATGCGAGACAAACGTCGTTTACTCGTCGCGCATCTTTCGTTGGTATACAAAAAATTCCACTCTTGGGCTACGCATGCTTACCCTGAACTCCCATCCGTCCGGCCGGCATTTCCTGCAGATTCCGGGGCCGACGAATGTGCCTGACCGCGTGCTGCGGGCCATCGATCAGCCCACCATCGACCATCGAGGGCCGGAGTTCGGCGCGCTGGGGCTGGCCGTGCTGGCGGGAGTCAAGCAGGTCTTCCAGACGCAATCCCCCGTGGTCATTTTTCCGTCGTCGGGCACCGGCGCGTGGGAAGCGGCGCTGGTCAACACGCTGTCGCCGGGCGACCGGGTGCTGATGGTGGAAACCGGCCACTTCGCCAGCCTGTGGAAGAAGCTGGCGGGCCGCCTGGGGCTTGAGGTCGACTACATCGAAGGCGACTGGCGTCACCCCGTGGACGCCGCCGTGATCGGCGCGCGCCTTGCCGAAGACACGCAGCACCGCATCAAGGCCGTGTGCGTGGTGCATAACGAAACCTCGACGGGCGTCACCAGCGACATCGCCGCCGTGCGCGCCGCGATCGACCGCGCCGCGCATCCCGCGCTGCTGATGGTGGACACGATTTCGTCGCTGGGCTCGATCAACTACCGCCATGACGAATGGGGCGTGGACGTGACGGTGGCCGGCTCACAAAAGGGCCTGATGCTGCCGCCCGGCCTGGCGTTCAATGCCGTCAGCGCGCGGGCGCTTGCCGCCGCCGACACCGCGCGCCTGCCGCGCGCCTACTGGGACTGGCGCGACATGCTGACCGCCAACGCCAAAGGCTATTTCCCGTATACGCCGTCGACCAACTTGCTGTACGGCCTGCACGAGGCCTTGGCCATGCTGCAAGCCGAAGGCCTGCCGCGTGTGTTCGCGCGGCACGAACGCCATGCGCGCGCCACGCGCCTGGCCGTGGCCGGATGGGGGCTGGAATTGCTAAGCCTGGATCCGGCCGCGCACAGCCCTGCGTTGACCGCCGTGCTGATGCCCGAGGGCCACGGCGCGGACGCGCTGCGCAAGATCATCCTGGACCGCTTCGACATGTCGTTGGGGCAGGGCCTGGGCAAGCTGACCGACCGGGTCTTCCGCATCGGTCACCTTGGCCACTTCAATGACCTGACCCTGTGCGGCACCCTGGCCGGCGTCGAGATGGGTCTGGCCGCCGCCGGCGTGCCGCACCGCGCAGGCGGCATGCAGGCCGCGATGGAATTCCTGGCCCGCACGCCCGAAGGCGCCACGGCCTGACACACCACAATAACGAGGGAAGCAATGAACACGCTTATGCAGCAGGCGATCCAGTTCGCCAATGAACACGAATCCACCTGGGACCGCAGCGTCAAGGGCAATTTCGGCGTGCACCTGAACGATCCGCCGCCCTGGAACCGCCTGCTGGGGCCGATCCATGACCGCGGCCCGGTATCGGGCGTGGTCGTGGTCGACGGCAAGACCGTCGCGTCCTGGGGCGAGCCCGAGCGCGCCGACCTGACCTTCAGCGTGGCCAAGCTGTATCTGGCCATCCTGGCGGGCGTGGCGCATGATCGCGGCCTGCTGCCCGATGTGGACGAGCCCGTCGGCAAGCGGGTGCCCGGCATCGGTTTCGACGAAGGGCAGAACGCAGACATCACGTGGCGTCACCTGTTGCAGCAGACCAGCGAATGGGAAGGCGAGCGCTTCGGCGTGTCGGACCAGGCGGACCGCTATCGCGCCGTCACGTTCGGCGTGCCGCCCGATGGCAAGAAGGGCGACGCGCGCCCCTTGCAGCGCCCCGGTACCTACTGGGAATACAACGACGTGCGCATCAACCAGCTGTCCTACGCGCTGCTGCACTTGTTCCGCAAGCCGCTGCCGGACGTGTTCCGCGAAGCCGTCACGCGCCCCATCGGCGCGAGCGAAGACTGGCAATGGGTGGGCTACGACACCGCCTGGGTCGAGATCGACGGCCAGCGCATGCCGTCGGTGCCGGGCGGATCCCACTGGGGCGGCGGCATGTCCATCAGCGCGCGCGACCAGGCGCTGATTGGCCAGATGCTGCTGAACGACGGCCAGGCCAATGGCAAGCAGATCCTGTCTCGGGAATGGATTCAAGCGATGCGCACGCCCTGCGCCATCGCGCCGTATTACGGCTACCTGATCTGGTTGAACCACGAAGGCCGCGTATTTCCCAGCGTGCCGGCCAGCAGCTTCTTCGGCGTGGGCGCGGGCAGTTCGTTTACCTGGGTGGAGCCCGAGCGCAAGATGGTGGTGATCGTGCGCTGGCTGAATTCCGCCCATGCGGATGCACTGTTCGGCAAGATCCTTGCAGCGGTGGACGCGCCACAGGCGTAACATTCTGACCTCTTACCGACCAAGGAATGAAGCCATGAACTACCGCCGACTGGGAACCAGCAATCTGCGCGTTTCGCCGCTATGCCTGGGCACCATGATGTTCGGAGAACAGACGCCTGATGACGAGGCGGCGCGCATTGTCGCGTCGGCGCGCGACCATGGCTTGAATTTCATCGATACGGCCGACGTCTACAACGAAGGCCGTTCGGAAGAGGTGGTGGGCAAGCTGCTGCAAGGGCAGCGCCACGACTGGGTGCTGGCCAGCAAGATCGGCAACCCGGTGGGCAAGGGCCCGAACCAGGCCCATTATTCGCGCCAGTGGCTGATGCGCGGCGTGGAGCAAAGCCTCTCGCGCCTGGGCACGGATTTCATGGACATCCTGTACCTGCACCGCGACTACCACGAGGAAAACCTGGAAGAAGCGCTGTGGGCGCTGGGCGACCTGATCCGCGCGGGCAAGCTGCGCAGCTTCGGCTTGTCGAACTTCCGCGGGTGGCGCATTGCCGAGGTCATGCGCCTTGCCGAAAAGCTGGGCGTGCCGCAACCGGTGGTGTGCCAGCCGTACTACAACATGCTCAATCGCGGTCCGGAAGTGGAAATCCTGCCCGCCTGCAAGCATTACGGACTGGGCGTGGTGCCGTACAGCCCCATCGCGCGCGGCGTGCTCACGGGCAAGTACCTGCCTGGCCAGGCGCCGGCGGCCGATACCCGTGCCGGGCGTGGCGACCGCCGCATCCTGGCTACCGAATTCCGTGAAGAGTCCCTGCAGATCGCGCAGCAGCTGGTTCAGCACAGCGCGGCGCGCGGCGTGCAGCCGGGCCACTTCGCCACCGCCTGGGTGCTGGCCAATCCGGTCATCACGAGCGTGATCGCCGGCCCGCGCACGCTGGCACAGATGGACGACTACTATGCGGCGCTGGACGTGAAGATCACGGCGGAAGACGAAGCCGTCGTGGACGGCTGGGTGACGCCCGGCCATGCGTCGACGCACGGCTACAACGACCCGAACTACCCATTCTACGGGCGGCCGGTAGCCGCTGCATAAAGGTATCCCGGGAGCGCGCCTCAGGCCGGGGCGCGGACCGGTTCGGCAGCAATGCCGTGCAGCATCATCTGCTCGACCACGGACGCAATGCCCAGGCGGGCGACGCGTCCTCGGCGTTCGGCGTCCACCATGCTGGTCAGCACGCCGAACAACATCTCCGTCAGCGCCGCCGCCGTCATGTCCACGCGGAAGGCGCCTTCGCGCTGCCCCCGCAGGAAGAACGCGTCCAGCGATTCCTGATACCCCGACCAGCTGTTCATGATGTCGGGCTGCTGCTCGTTGTCGGGCTTCCAGTTGTACATCAGGAAAGCCGTCAATTCCTTGTGCGCCAGATTCTGATGGATCAGGTTGCGCAACGCCTCTTGCGGCGGCGCCGTATCCAGATGCGAGTCCGCCAGCGCCTTCTTCATGACGTGGGCGCAATGCGTCGTGAGTCGCAGGACCAGCTGGTCCCGCGTCTGACAGAAGCGGTATAGCGTCGCCTTGCTCACGCCCACGGCTTTCGCCAGTTCCTGCAGGGTGCCCCTGGGCTGGTCGACCATTGCCATCGCCAACGCCACCAGAAGTTTTTCGTGCCCCGCCTCGTCAGACATTTTCTGCCCCTGTTCTGTCATGGAACTTCATCAGGCGTTATTGAATCATGCGTGATTCACTTTGTACAAACTTTGGCGAAGTTGGCAAGTAAAAACTTGTTAAGCGTCATGCAATCAACTTCACAGAATCAAATGAATCGTTATTGATTCAAATTAAGCAATCGGGTAGCATCGGCGACTTGTTGAATTCAGGACGCCGCGGGCGGGGGTTGCTATGTTGAAGAATCAGACCAGGTGGCAGTGGCCCCTGACGGCGTTGGTGATGTCGATCGTTTTGGCAGGTTGCGGGGGTGGAGAGGACGCGCATTCGCAGGCGTCCGAACCCCGCGCCGTGCAGGTGCTGGCGGTGCAACCCGAACGCTACGCGCTGACCAGCGCGTTGCCGGGGCGGGTGGAACCCATGCGGGTGGCGGAAGTGCGCGCCCGCGTGGCGGGCATCGTGCTTAGCCGCAATTTCGAGGAAGGCGCCGACGTGAAGGCGGGTGACGTGCTGTTCCGCATTGATCCGGCCCCGTTCAAGGCGGCGTTGTCGCGCGCCCAGGGCGAACTGGCCAAGGCGGATGCCGCCGTGTCGGACGCCCAGGCCATCGTCAAGCGCTATACGCCGCTGGTCAAGATCGAAGCCGTAAGCCAGCAGGACTTCGACACCGCCACCACCACGCTCAAGAGCGCCCAGGCCGCGCGCCGCTCGGCGCAGGCCGACGTGGAAACCGCGCAATTGAACCTGGACTACGCCACGGTCAAGGCGCCGATTTCGGGGCGCATCGGCCGCGCCCAGGTCACCGAAGGCGCGCTGGTGGGCCAGAACGAGGCCACGGTTATGGCGAAGATCCAGCAACTGGACCCGATCTACGTGGACTTCACCCAGCCGGTGGCGGACATGCTGCGCATGCGGGCCGCGCTGCAGGACGGCAGCCTGGGGCAGGGCGAGGGCGCCGCCATTTCCCTCACCATCGACGGCACCGACCAGAAGCGCAACGGGCGCCTACTGTTTTCGGACATCGCGGTGGACCGGACCACGGGGCAGGTGTCCGTGCGCGGCGAATTCGCCAACCCCGACGTGCTGCTGCTGCCGGGCATGTACGTGCGCGTGCAGACGCGGCAAGGGGTGGACCCCGAAGCCATCCTGGTGCCGCAGCGCGCCGTGCTGCGCAGCACCGACGGCAAGCCGCAGGTGATGGTGGTGGGCAAGGACGAGGTCGTGGAGTCCCGCCTGGTGCAGACCGGCACGATGCGCGGCGGCGACTGGCACATCGTCGAGGGCCTGAACGCGGGCGACCGTGTCATCGTGGGCGGCGTCAACGCCGCCGTGCCCGGCCAGAAAGTCAGCGTGACGCCGGCGGCCGAGCCCAAGGTCGCGGCCGCCGGCAAGGCTTCCGCCTCTGCCGCGAACTGACCGTCCGCCCGCGCACCCCATGCCTTCGCAAGGATAGATCATGTCCAAGTTTTTCATTGGCCGCCCCAATTTCGCGTGGGTGGTGGCCATCTTCATTTCGCTGGCGGGCTTGTTGGCGATTCCGTCGCTGCCGGTCTCGCAGTTTCCGGTGGTGGCGCCGCCTCAGGTGACCATCGCCGCCGTATACCCGGGCGCCTCCGCCTCGGTGCTGGTCGATTCGGTGACGAGCGTCATCGAAGAAGAGCTGAACGGCGCCAAGCACATGCTGTACTACGAGTCGTCCAGCAGCTCCAGCGGCAGCGCGGAAATCACCGTCACGTTCGAGCCGGGCACGGACCCCGACCTGGCCCAGGTCGACGTGCAGAACCGCATCAAGAAGGCGGAGGCCCGCCTGCCGTCCGCCGTGACGCAGCAGGGCCTGCAGGTCGAGCAGGCCAGCTCGAACTTCCTGATGATCTACGCCCTGACCTACAAGGGCGACGACGCACACAAGGACGTGGTGGGCCTGTCGGACTACGCGGCGCGCCATATCAACAACGAAATCCGTCGCGTCGACGGCGTGGGCAAGGTGCAGTTCTTCGGCGCCGAAGCCGCCATGCGGGTGTGGATCGACCCGCAGAAGTTGCTGGGCCTGGGCCTGTCAGTGGCCGACGTCAATGCCGCCATCGCCGCCCAGAACGTGCAGGTGCCCGCAGGCAGCTTCGGCAGCCGTCCCGGTTCGGCCGAGCAGGAACTGACGGCCACCCTGGCCGTGAAAGGCATGCTGGATTCGCCGGAAGAATTCGGCAGCATCGTGCTGCGCGCCAACGACGACGGCTCGTCCGTGCACCTGGCGGACGTGGCGCGCCTGGAAGTGGGCCGCCAGAGCTACGACTTTGAAACGCGCCTGAATGGCAAGAAGTCGGTCGGCGCGGCCGTGCAGCTGGCGCCCGGCGCCAATGCGATCGATACGGTCAAGGCCGTGAAGGCGCGCCTGCAGGAGCTGTCCGCCTCGTTCCCGGAAGACGTGGAATTCTCGGTGCCGTTCGACACGTCGCGCTTTGTCAGCGTGGCAATTGAAAAGGTCGTGCACACGCTGCTGGAGGCGATGGTGCTGGTCTTCCTGGTGATGTTCCTGTTCCTGCAGAACATCCGCTACACGCTGATCCCCACGATCGTTGTGCCCGTGTGCCTGCTGGGCACGTTCGCGGTGATGTCCGTGCTGGGCTTCTCGGTGAACATGATGACGATGTTCGGCATGGTGCTGGCCATCGGCATCCTGGTGGACGACGCCATCGTGGTGGTCGAGAACGTGGAACGCATCATGGCCGAAGAAGGCTTGCCGCCGCGCGAGGCCACGATCAAGGCGATGGAGCAGGTGTCGGGCGCCATCGTCGGCATCACGCTGGTGCTGTCCGCCGTATTCCTGCCGCTGGCGTTCATGAGCGGTTCGGTGGGCGTGATCTACCAGCAGTTCTCGCTGTCGCTGGCAGTGTCGATCCTGTTCTCGGGCTTCCTGGCGCTGACGTTCACGCCCGCCCTGTGCGCCACGTTCCTCAAGCCCATCCCCAAGGGCCATCACGATGAAAAGAAAGGATTTTTCGGCTGGTTCAACCGCAGCTTCAACCGCCTGACCGGCCGCTTCGAGGCGCTGAACACGCGGCTGGTCAAGCGCACCGGCCGCTACATGGTGATCTACGTGGCGATCGTGGCGGTGCTGGGCGTGCTGTACGTGCGCGTGCCGGAATCGTTCGTGCCGCCGGAAGACCAGGGTTATGTGATCGTCGACGTCCAGTTGCCGCCCGGGGCCACCCACACCCGCACCGACAAGGTCGTGGCGGACGTCGAGCAGCACCTGATGTCGCTGGACGCGATGGGCGACGCCTTCACGGTGATGGGCTTCAGCTTTTCGGGCACGGGCCAGAACGCCGGCATCGCGTTCCCGACGCTGAAGGACTGGTCCGAGCGCGGCAAGGGCCAGGCTGCCAGCGACGTGGCCAACAGCGTGAACGCGCGCTTTACGGCCATCGACGATGGTTCGATCATGGCGGTGAACCCGCCGCCCATCGACGGCCTGGGCAACTCCGGCGGCTTCGCGCTGCGCCTGCAAGACCGCGGTGGCCTGGGCCGCGCGGCCCTGACGGACGCGCGCAACCAACTGCTGGCCAAGGCCAACAGTTCGCCGGTGATCGCCTACGCCATGATGGAAGGCCTGGCCGACGCGCCGCAGTTGCGCCTGGACATCGACCGCCAGAAGGCGGAAGCGCTGGGCATCGGGTTCGACACGATCAGCACGGCGATCTCGTCGGCCTACGGGTCCGCCACCATCAACGACTTCGCCAACGCCGGGCGCTTGCAGCGCGTGGTGGTGCAGGCGGACGTGCGTGACCGCATGACGCCCGAGAGCATCCTGATGCTGAACGTGCGCAACAAGTCGGGCGGCATGGTCCCGCTGAGCGCGTTCGTCCAGACCAGTTGGGAGAACGGCCCGGTGCAGATCTCGCGCTACAACGGTTATCCGGCGTTCAAGATCGCGGGCGACGCGATGCCCGGGCGCAGCACCGGCGAGGCGATGGCCGAGATCGAGCGCATCGTGTCGGAACTGCCCAGCGGCATCGGCTATGAATGGACGGGCCTGTCCTACCAGGAGAAGTTCGCCGGGGCGCAGGCGCCGATGCTGTTCGCGCTGGCGTTCCTGGTGGTGTTCCTTTTGATGGTCGCCCTGTATGAAAGCTGGGCCATCCCCGCGTCCGTCATGTTGATCGTGCCGATCGGCGCGCTCGGGTCGGTGCTGGCGGTAACGGTGCTGGGCATGTCGAACGACGTGTACTTCAAGGTCGGCCTGATCACCATCATCGGGCTGGCGGCCAAGAACGCGATCCTGATCGTGGAGTTCGCCAAGAGCCTGCGCGAGCAGGGCCATTCGCTGATGGACGCCGCCATCCAGGCCGCCAAGCTGCGCTTCCGCCCCATTGTGATGACGTCGCTGGCGTTCATCCTGGGCGTGGTGCCGCTGGCGTTGGCCAGCGGCGCGGGCGCCGCCAGCCAGCGTGCCCTGGGCGTAGGCGTGATCGGCGGCATGCTGACCGCCACGCTGCTGGGCGTGATCTTCGTGCCCATCTTCTTTGTGTGGGTGCTGTCGCTGGTGTCGAAGCAACGCGGCCGGCCGGCATCCGAACCCTTGCCGGCCCCGCGCACGGCCGAGGAGTAAGACTCATGATGCAAACCTATTTCCCCTTGCGCCTGGGCGCCCTGGCGCTGAGCGCGGTGCTGGCGGGATGCTCACTGGCGCCGGTGCACCAGCGGCCCGATGCGCCGATTCCCGCGCAGTATCCGGCGCAGTTCAATCAGCCGGCCGCGCCGGCCGCGCCGTCGGCGGCGGCTACGCTGGACTGGCAGTCGTTCGTGACCGATGCGCCGCTGCGGCAACTGGTGGCGCTGGCGCTTGAGAACAACCGCGACCTGCGCCAGGCCGTGCTGAACATCGAAGCGGCGCGGGCGCAGTACCGGATCGAACGCGCGGACCGCCTGCCGGGCATCAACGCCCAAGGCACGGGCACGCGCCAACGGGTGCCGGGCGACTTGAGCAGTACCGGCAGCGCCGGCGTGCAAAGCACCTACCAGGCGGGAATCGGGCTGACCTCGTTCGAGATCGATCTGTTCGGTCGCGTGCGCAGCCTGTCGGACGCCGCGTTGCAGGAATACCTGGCAACCGAGGAAACCGCGCACAGCACGCGGATCAGCCTGGTGGCCGAAGTGATCCAGGCCTATCTGACGCGCGACAGCGCGCAGCGCCGCCTGCTGGTCACGCGCCAGACGCTGGCCAGCCGCGAATCGTCGCTGGAACTGATCGTCAAGCGGCGCCAGGCCGGCGCGGCCACGGCGCTGGATTACCAGGAAGCGCTGGGCTTGACCGAGCAGGCGCGGGCGGAACTCGAGCGCATGGACCGCGAAGTGCGGCAGGCCGGCAACGCCCTGGCGCTGCTGGTGGGCGTGAACGACCTGGGACCCTACCTGCCGCAGCAACTGGCGGCTTCCCCCGTGCTGCTGCAAGAAATCGCGGCGGGCGCGCCCTCTGAACTGCTGGAGCGCCGGCCCGACATCCTGGCGGCCGAGCATCAGCTGCAGTCGCGCAACGCCAGCATCGGTGCCGCGCGGGCGGCGTTCTTTCCCAGCATTTCGCTGACCGGCCTGTTCGGATCGTCCAGCGCCGACCTGTCCAACCTGTTCGACGGCGGCCAGCGCGCCTGGTCGTTCACGCCGCAGATCACGCTGCCGATCTTCGCGGGCGGCCGCAATACCGCCAACCTGGATCTGTCGCACGTGCGTAAGGACATTGCGGTCGCGGCCTACGAAAAGACCATCCAGACGGCGTTCAAGGAAGTGGCCGACGCGTTGGCGGCCACCGACACCCTGCGGCGCGAGGAGGCGTCGCGCCGCTCCTTGGCCGAGTCCAGCCTGGAAGCCATGCGCCTGTCGGAAGCCCGCTACCGTGGCGGCGTGGATAGCCATCTGCGTTACCTGGACGCTCAGCGCAGCGCGTTTACCGACCAACTGAGCTATATCGAGGTCAGCACCCAGCGCCAGATGGCCCTGGCAAGCCTGTTCAAGGCCTTGGGCGGCGGCTGGCCGGGCGAACGGCCGCCGGTCGCGGCTGCGGGAGCCGGGGAGGGATGATTTAGCCCTATTTTCCAAAATCTCGATAAAAGATATTGACGTCGAGATTTATGCTGCTTATCGTAGAAAAAAAGCGCCGCCAGAGAGCCGGCTGCCATTCCCTGGCTTTTCGCCGGCGGCAGGCGCACGAGGAGACAAGCAGTGATACGTCCAAGCGACAGCCGGCCGTGCCGGAAGCTATCCCGCGCGGCGTCCCCGCGTGCCGGGCGTGCGCAGTCGGCACGCGGCGCCGGGTTCTGGCGTTCGTGGTTACGGCGTGCCTGCGGCGGTCTGGCCGCTTGCGCGGCGTTGGCGGCCGCGGTGCCCGCCAGTGCGGCCGATTGGCCCGCCCGGCCGATGACCATTGTGGTCAACGGCGGGCCGGGCAGCCTGCCTGACCTGTTCGCGCGGCCGCTGGCCGAGCGGTTGCATAACGCATTCGGCCAGCCTGTCGTCGTTGAAAACAAGCCCGGCGCGGGCGGTCTGCTGGCTATGCAGCAACTGAAGTCGGCGCCCGCCGACGGATACACGCTGGCGCTCGTCACCAACGCCCATCTGGTGTGGAATCCCTATATCTTTCCCGCGCTGACGTATGACCCGGTGCGCGATGTAGTGCCCGTCAGTCCGTTGGCCGTCATCCCCATGGCGCTGACGGTCAACGACAAGGTGCCGGCGCAGTCGCTGGCGCAGTTGTTCGCGCTGGCCCGCCAGCAGCCGGGCCGGCTGAACTATGCGTCTTCGGGCAATGGCAGCCCGCCACATGTGCTATTCGAAATGCTGCGCGAACAGGCCGGCGTGGACATCATGCACGTGCCGTTCAAGACGGGTACGGGCGCGCTCAATTCGGTGCTTGCCGGCGATACGCAGATGTATTTCGCCGGCACCGCGCTGGTCGAACCGATGGTCAAGGAAGGGCGCCTGCGCGTGCTGGCCATCAGCGACGCGGTGCCCGATGCCGCCTTTGGCCGCGCGCCGACGCTGGCGCAGCAGGACTTCCGCGGCTTCGAAGGCGCGGTGTGGCTTGGGCTGGCCGCGCGTGCGGGCACGCCGGAAGCCATCGTCAAGCGCCTGAACGCCGAGATCGGTCGCGCGCAGCAGGACGGCGCCATGCGCCAAATGTACGCCAGCCACGGCTCGCTGCCGTACCATCTGGAAGCCAGCGCCTTCGCGCAGCGCGTCGCCGACGAGCGCGAGGCCACCGGCCCCGTGCTGCGCAAGCTGGGCATCAAGCCCGATTGATCCTCATCCTTTCCCTCCAACCCTGGAATCAACGGCTCCCTGCGGGGAGCCGGCACCGGTAGCCATGAACCTGATTGAAGAGATTGTTGAAAACGCCCCCGCCATTCGAGACGTCCGGCGCGACATCCACGCCCATCCCGAACTGGCGTTCGAGGAGAACCGCACTGCGCAACGGGTGGCCGAGCTGCTGGAGAGCTGGGGCATCGAGCTGCACCGGGGCTTCGGCAAGACCGGCCTGGTGGGCGTGATCCGCAACGGCACCTCGTCGCGCACACTGGGGCTGCGCGCCGACATGGACGCGCTGCCCATGCAGGAAGCGAACCAGTTCGCGCACGCCAGCAAGCACGCGGGCGTGATGCACGCCTGCGGCCATGATGGCCACACCGCCATGCTGCTGGGCGCAGCCCAGTACCTGGCGCGCCATCGCAATTTCGACGGGACCGTCTACCTGATCTTCCAACCCGCCGAAGAACGCGGCGGCGGCGCGCGCGAGATGATGCGTGACGGCCTGTTCGAGAAATTCCCGATGGAGGCCGTGTTCGGCATGCACAACATGCCGGGCATCCCGGAGGGCTGTTTCGCGTCGTCGCCGGGCCCGGTGCTGGCATCCAACAGCGAGTTCCACGTGACCATACGCGGCAAGGGGGGCCATGCCGCCATGCCGCACCTGGCCATCGATCCAATCCCGGCGGCGGGGCAGATGATCGAAGCCTTCCAGACCATCATCAGCCGCAACAAGAAGCCGCTTGAGACGGCCGTCATTTCCGTGACCACGCTGCGGGCGGGCGAGGCCGTCAACGTCATCCCCGACACCTGCGAACTGGGCGGCACGGTGCGCGCCTACACCGCCGAGACGCTGGATCTGATCGAGCGGCGCATGGGCGAGGTGGCGCAGCACGTGGCCGCCATGTTCGGCGCCGAATGCGATTTCGTCTTCACGCGCCACTATCCGTCCACGATCAACCACGAGGCCGAGACGGCCTTCATGCGCGACGCGCTGGCCCAGGTGGTCGGCCAGGAGCGCTTGCTGGCGCAGACGCCCATCATGGCGGCGGAAGACTTCTCCTTCATGCTGGAAGCGGTGCCCGGCAGCTATTGCTTCATCGGCAATGGCGATGGCGGGCACCGCGAGCTGGGCCACGGCGAGGGGCCGTGCCTGGTCCACAACACCAGCTACGACTTCAACGACGCGCTGCTGCCCATCGGCGCCAGCGCGTTCGTGAAGCTGGCCGAAGCCTGGTTTGCGCGGCCGCCGCGCGCTTAAGTACGGCGCCGCACCCCCCGCTCAGGCCTTGCGCAACCCCGCTCGGGGCAGGGGCGCCGCCGGGTGGCTGGCGGGCTCGTCCGCCGGCCGGCCGCGTCCGATCAGCCATGCGCACAGCGCCGACACCACCCCGGCAAACAGCACGTACAGGCAGATCAGCCACGGCTGGCCGCCGCCGGTCTTGAGCAGGGCGGTGGCAATGATGGGCGTGATGCCCGAGGCGAAAATGCCCGAGAACTGGTAGACGAACGAGATGCCGGTGTAGCGCACCTTGGCGTCAAAGAGCTCGCAGAACAGGGCGGCCTCGGGACCATACACGGCGGCATAGAAGATGCCGAACGGGATGATGATCGCCAGCCAGATCAGCATCACGCTGCCTTCGCTGTGCAGCATCAGCCAGAAGCCCGGGAAGGATGCCGCGGCGGTGATCAGCGATCCCCAGAAGTAGACGCGGGTGCGGCCGATGCGGTCAGACAATCTGCCGAAGAAGGGGATGAAGAAGCACATCACCAGGGCCGCGGCCATCACGCCCGTCAGCGCTTCGGTTCGCGTGATCTGCACGGTTTGCGTCAGGTACGAGATCGAGAACACGCCGAACACGTTGAAGAACACGCCGTCGATGTAGCGGGCGCCCATGCCCTTGAAGACGTTGCCCGGGTAGCGCTTGAGCATGTCGAAGAAGGGAATGCGGCTTTCGGCGTTGCTTTCCTTGACCGCGGTGAACTCGGGCGTTTCCTTGATGTTCAGGCGGATGTACATGCCCACCAGCACCATGGCGGCCGACGCCAGGAAGGCGATGCGCCAGCCCCAGGCCATGAACTGCTCGTCGGTCAGCAAGGTGGACAGCAGCGCCACGGTGCCGGAAGCCAGGCACAGGCCGATCGCCAGCCCGATCTGCGGCAGCGACGCGTAGAAGCCTTTCTTGCCCGGCGGCGCGTATTCATACGCCATCAGCACCGCGCCGCCCCATTCGCCGCCCAGTCCGATGCCCTGGAACACGCGCAGCAGCAGCAACAGGATGGGCGCCCAGACGCCGATGCTGTCGTAGGTGGGCACCAGACCGATCAGGAATGTGGACACGCCCATGATCATCAGTGTCATCACCAGCATGCTTTTCCTGCCGATACGGTCGCCGAAATGGCCGAAGATCAGGCCGCCGAGCGGCCGCGTCACGAAGCCCACGGCGAACGTGGTGTAGGCCAGCATGGTCGAGACCAGCGGGTCGCCGGTGGGAAAGTACAGCTTGTTGAATACGATGCCCGCCACGACACCGTAGAGGAAAAAGTCGTACCACTCGATCGTGGCGCCGATCAGCGACGCGGTGACGACACGGCGTACTGCGGCTTCGTTCTGCTTGGCCATTCCAGTCTCCTTTGATGGGGGGGCGGGGCACTCTGCGTTGCCGCTCGCCATGCTTTCCTGCGGGGGTTGCTCGTGCCTTACGCGGCGACTAGCTCGGCCTGCCGCCGCGTTGCCTTCAGATCCTCCAGCATGAATCCGGCTGCGCGTTCGGCCAGCATCACGACAGGTACATTGGTGTTGCCGGAAACCAGCGTGGGCATGATGGAACAATCCACCACCCGCAGGCCGGCCACGCCGTGCACGCGCAGGCGCTCGTCCACCACGGCCATTGGATCGCTGCGCGGTCCCATCTTGGCGGTGCCGGAAGGATGGAAGATGGTGGCGCCGTACTCCCGGCAGAAGTGCAGGATCTCGTCGTCCGTGCGCACGTCCAGCCCGGGGCGGAATTCCCGCTTCATCAATCCGGCCAGCGGTTCCGTCGCGGCCAGCGCGCGCGCATACTTGACCGCGGCGATCGTCATGCGCCGGTCCAATTTGGTGGACAGGTAATTGGGCTGCATGGAAGGCGCCTCGAACGGGTCCGCGCTGCGCAGCCGGACCTGGCCGCGCGAAGACGGGCGCAACTGGCAGACCGAATACGTGCAACCCGAAAACGGATGCACCTTGCCGCCGGCCAGGTCGGCCGACAGGGTCGCGAAATGGAACTGGGTGTCGGGCGTGCGGCTGGCGGGGTCCACCCGGCAGAACAGGCCGCCCTGGTTGATCCCGACGGCCAGGGGCCCACCGCGAAACAGCAGCCACTGCAGCCCCATGCGGGCGCGGCCACTCAGCGTGCGCAACTGGTCGTTGGTGGTGATGGGCCGCGTGGTTTCGTAGATCAGCCTGATCTGCAGGTGGTCCTGCAGGTTCTCGCCGACGCCCGGCAGATCCCGCACCACGCCGATGCCGAACTGCCGCAGCAGCGCGGCCGGCCCGACGCCGGACAGTTGCAGCAGTTGCGGCGATTGCAGCGCGCCCGCGCACAGCACCACTTCGCGCCGTGCGCGCAGCGTGCGCACCTGACCGTCCTGCCGGTAGCGCACGCCGCAGGCGCGACTGCCTTCGAACAGCACGGCCATCGTGTGGGCGCCGGTTTCCACGCGCAGATTGGGACGCCCTTCGGCCGGGCGCAGATAGGCCACTGCCGTCGAGCAGCGCCAGCCATTGCGCGTGGTCAGCTGGTAATAGCCCACGCCTTCCTGGTCGCCCGTGTTGAAGTCCTGCACGTGCGGTACACCCTGCGTGCCGGCCGCCGCGATCATGGCTTCTACCAGCGGATGCGGCGTTTTGATGGAGGTGGCGTTCAAGGGGCCGTCCACGCCTCGGGTGGGCCCCACGCCCAGGTCGTTGTTTTCCAGCTTGCGGAAGGCCGGCAGGCAATCGTCCCAGCCCCATCCCGGGTTGCCGGCGTCGCGCCAAGCGTCGTAATCCTGCCGCTGGCCGCGAATGTAGATCAGCCCGTTGATGGCGCTGGATCCGCCCAGCGTGCGGCCGCGCGGCCAGTAAATGCGCCGGCCCAGCATGTTGGGGTCGGGGTCGGTGTAATAGCCCCAGTTCACCACCTTGTGGAACATCGTCTTGCCATAGCCGATGGGGATATGAATCCACGGGGAGCGGTCCCTGGGGCCGGCTTCCAGCAGGCACACGGACAGTGCGCCGTCGGCGCTCAGCCGGTTGGCCATCACGCATCCGGCTGAGCCGGCGCCAACCACGATGACATCCACGGTGTCGGACATATTGCCTTGTCTCCCTGTTGTCGTCCGCCTGCGCCACGTCGGCGGGACGGCGCGTTTACCCTGCTTGCCGCGGCGGGGCGCACTTATATACTGGGTCGATCCCGGCAGCGCCCAGAGACGCTGCATTCGGCTGGGGATCTGTGGCGATTCTAGGAAGCGGGCGCGTCGCGCAAAGCACAACACGCGTGGGGGCGGCAAAATGGAACGGAACATGCAACTTCGGTTTCAAAATCGCAGTGCAGCATCGGTAGAGGCGCCTGCCGGCGCTTCGGTCGACACGCCCGCCGTGCAGCAGGAGGCCGCGCGTTCGCTGCGCGCCCTGGTGGTGCTGGAGCACCTGGCGCGGGCCCAACATCCGCCCACGCTGGCGCAATTGGCGCAGCGCCTGGACATGCCGAAGACCACGTTGATGCGCCTGTTGGCCGCCATGCAGCGTGCCGGCTTCGTGGCCGCTACGCCGACCGAACACGGCTTCGTGCCGGGGCCGCAGGCCACGTCACTGGCCTTGTCCACCTTGCGCGCCTCGGCGTTCACGCGGGCATGCCGCGCCGTGCTGGCGCAACTGGCCGGCACACTGGGAGAAACCTGCAATCTGACGGCCCCGGACGGCGACCGCGTGATCTATATGGAACGGGTGGAGACCACCGAGCCGCTGCGCCTGTTCTTCGCGGTGGGCAGCCACGTGCCGATGCACTGCACGGCAAGCGGCAAACTATTCCTTGCATCCATGAACCGGCTGGAGCGAGGCCGCGTGCTGGCCCGTTTGCCGCTCACGCGCAACACGCCGCGCACCTTGACCGATCCCACGTTGCTGGAAGAGGAATTGGAACGGTTGGCGGCGCGTGGCATCGGCATCGACAACGAGGAATTCGTACGAGGCATGAGTGCCGTGGCGGTGCCGGTCAAGGATGCGGAAGACCGGGTAGTGGCGGCCGTGGCCTGCCACGCGCCGACCGCGCGCGTCATGCTGGACGACCTGCTGCGGGCG
This sequence comes from Achromobacter marplatensis, assembly GCF_002209535.1. GTDB lineage: Bacteria > Pseudomonadota > Gammaproteobacteria > Burkholderiales > Burkholderiaceae_B > Achromobacter > Achromobacter marplatensis. The sequence goes on from NZ_NJIG01000001.1 coordinate 249,292, forward strand.
GTGCCAGTGTTGCAGCGCGCGGCGCAGTCGCTGCACGAGGTGCTGGCTCAGCATCGGCCCGGAGGCTGAGCCAGCGGTAGAAGTCTATTCGAAGCGAAAATACTAATCTATAGAAATCAATCGCTTACCGAAAACGGTGCGTTGAATTTGCACGCTTCACCAATATGTATGGAGCTTGACGCTAAAATTTGACCCGTAATTAAAGCTGCTGAAGCAGCGTTTTGAGGAAATGATGAATTTTTGGGTCCCTGTCGTCTTCGGTACGTTCAAGATCCTCGTGTTGGGCACGGGCATGTTTTTCGCCATCAAGTCTCATTACGATGGAGAAAAAAAGGAGAAGAAGGAAAAAGAGGTGAAAGCACCTCAGGAAGACCTCGCCGCGTAGCGCGGACGAGGCGACGCGCATCTCGGACTTATCGCAAGGGGCCTATCCCGATTGCGGTTTGTTGGATTGAGCAGCAGCGTCAGGCGCTCAGGAAGCGAATGACTTCGGCCCAATCGTTGGTCGACAGGGCGACGTCCTCGTAGTCGCCCTCTTCCTCGTCGTAGCGCGAAACGCAGAAGCGCTGGCTTCTGCCGGATTCGCGGTCGGCATAGTTGGCGTAGTCGACAAACACTTTCAAACCGCGCTCCTTGTTCTCGAATGAAGGAGCGGCATCGATGTAGCTCGACGTGTCCAAATACCCTTCGGGTAGGGTCGGCAGGGTGGTTATGTCGAAGTCGGGAAATTCGCGGCGCAGTCGTTCAAGGTTCATAAGGGAAGCATGTAGAGGCTAGAGTCCTGGCATTTTACGTTGCTCCGTGTCAGTCGCCACTACCCTCCGGGGCGCACAGGGCGCCGGCCTGGATTCCCGCGGCGGCCACGTGACCGTCACCGCGTTTCAGCGCGGCCAGGGCGAGCGCCGCTATTCAGGCGGCGCCGCGACACGCTTTCCCAGACGGCCACCAGCATCATGATCAGCGTGGTCAGGCCGCCCACCATCAGGTTGTCGGTTACATACGACACGGGCGCCAGCGCCGCCAGCAACACCAGCCCGACCCCATGCGATAGCGGAAAGCGCGCGTACACCACCGTTTTGTAGATGCCGTTGCCCAGCAGGTAGAGCGCGGGGCCGCCGATCAGTGCAGCCGCGGCCGGGGTGGCGATGCGGCCGTCGGGATGCAGGATGACGAGTTCATTGGCCACGGCCGACACGATGACGCCTGCGATCAGGATCACGTGCACGTAGTGGAAGTAGGCGCCGATGCGGCCCGGGTCCGAGGAATGCACGATGGCTTTGCTGCCGTCCTTGCTGCTGGTGTCGAAATACACCCACCACATCGCCGCCGTGCCCAGGAAGGCCACCAGCAGCGCGATCAGCGTGGGGGCGTCCCAATGCGGGTGTTCGCCCAGCGTGGCGCCCGTGATCAGCAGGGTTTCGCCCAGCGCCACGATCACGAACAACTGGCACCGCTCCGCCAGATGCCCGCCTTCGATCGTCCAGTCGCTGGTGTAAGACCGCCCCATGCCGGGCAGGCGGAAGCCGAACATCGGCGAAATGTACTCGCACGCCACGGCCAGGATCCACAGCGCCAGCCGCGCTTCGCCCGAGGCCAGGCCGCCCGCGATCCAGAACACGGCGGAGATGCCGAGCCATCCCAGCATGCGCCGGAAATTGTCGGCCAGCGGGTGGTTCGGCCCCAGGTGCAGCACGATGAACGCCGTACGTCCGACCTGTAGCAGCGCGTAGCAGACGGCGAAAATCAGGCCGTTGTCGCCAAATGCGCCGGGCAGGACCGCGGCGGCGATCAGGCCCACGAGCATCACCGCGAACAGCATGATCCGCATGGGGATGGCGTCGGGATCGAACCAGTTGGTGACCCAGCACGTGTACTGCCACCCCAGCCAGACCGCGAACCACAACACCAGCGTATGCACGGCGCCCATCAGCGTCAGGTCGTGCAGCAGGCTGTGCGACAGCTGCGTCACGGCAAAGACGTACACCAGGTCGAAGAACAATTCCACATAAGTGACGCGGGCTTCGTGGCCGTCCCGGCGGCGAAGCAGCGTGGCGCTGGCAAGAAAGTTCATGGCGGGCGCGTCCGGTAGGTAGGGGCGCTGCCAGATTACTGCAGAGCGCGGGCGGGGAAATGTCAATGATTCAAAAGCGGCGCCGGACGTCGCGCGGGCGCGACGGCGGGGGCGCGCGCCGATCAGGCGATACCGGCCTTAGTGGGTCTGCCGGCCGCCGCTGACCATCCAGCGCGTGCCGAACCGGTCTACCAGCGCGCCATACGCCTCGGCCCAGAACGTCTTCTGCAACGGCATGGTCACCGTGCCGCCGTCGGACAATTGCTCGAACACGCGTTGCGCATCCGACACCGTGGGGTAGGCCAGCGACAGCGCCATGCCCTTCTTGCCGGGATAAGGGTGCCCGGCGGTCGCGTCGCTGCCCATCAGGGTCTGCTCGTCCAGGGCCAGCCGTGCATACATGATGCGTTCGGCATCGTCGGCGGACAGGGCGGGCATGGCGGCCTCGGGCGGGGCGTCGGCGTAGCGGATCATGGCTTCGATCCGGCCGCCCAGCACGCGCTCGTAGAAGTGCAGGGCCTCGGCGCAGTTGCCGTCGAAGCTGAGGTAGGCGGAGAGTTGGGGCATGGTGTCTTCCTGGTTGGGCGGGCAGGTGCCGGGGCAGCCGTGGCCGATCTATGATGGAAGGCCCGACCCGTGAGACTTGAAGGAGCCCGGCCATGCAACAAGGTAGCTGCCACTGCGGACAGATCAGATTTGAAGTCGATGGCGACGTGTCGCAGGTTCTGGAGTGCAACTGTTCCCACTGTAGCCGCAAAGGCTATTTGCTGTGGTTCGTGCCGCGTGCGCAGTTGCGCATCACGTCGCCCACGCAAAGCCTGTCCACCTACAAATTCAACAAGCATGTGATTGCGCACCATTTTTGCGCCAATTGCGGTTGCGCGCCGTTTGGTTTCGGGGCCAGCCCCAAGGGCGAAGAGACCGCGGCGGTCAATGCGCGATGCCTGGAAAACGTCGACCTCAATGCCCTGACGCGTATCCCGTACGATGGCCGCAATGTGTGAAATCGGGCGTCTGAACCCTCAACAACGTAAAGGAACCCGCGCATGAGTACGGTCAAATTGCTGTCGGACGAGGATGTCCGCAAAAGCCCCGAGGCGTGGGCGGTTTTCGAGGACATCCGTGCCACGCGCAAATCGGATTTCGTCAACAATTTCTGGCGTGCGCTGGCCAATGACCCGCCGCAGTTGCAGCGCGTCTGGGCGCAACTCAAGCAGGTGATGATGGCGGAAGGTGAGCTGTCCCCGCTGGTGCGCGAAATGATCTACATCGCCGTGTCCACGGCCAACGGGTGTTCGTATTGCGTGCATTCCCACACGGCGGCGGCCAAGGCCAAGGGCATGACCGACGGCCAGCACGCCGAACTGCTGTCGGTCATCGGCATGGCGGCGCAGACCAACGCGATGGTGACGGCCATGCAGGTGCCGGTGGACGCCGCGTTCGACGTCAAGTAGGAGGCCACCATGGCGCTGATCCCGCTGTTCCCCTTATCCAATGCGCTGTTTCCCGCCGGCGTGCTGCATCTGCGCATTTTCGAGGTGCGCTACCTGGATATGATCCGCCGCTGTATCGCGGACGGCAGCGAGTTCGGCGTGGTGGGCCTCTTGGCGGGCAGCGAAGTCCGTTCGCCCGAAGGCGTCGAGACCCTGGCCCCCGTGGGCACGATGGCCCGCATCGCGACCTGGGACGCGCCGATGCCCGCGTTGCTGCAGGTGCGCTGCATCGGCACCAGCCGATTCCGGCTGCTTTCCAGCGAGGTGGCAAAATACGGTCTTTGGATGGGCCAGACCGAGCCCATCGCCGACGATCCGCCCACGCCGGTGCCGGCGTCCATGCAGGCCAGCGCCGATGCCCTGGGCCGGCTGGTGGCGCAATGGCAGCAGGACGGCGTGCCGGCCGACCGGATGCCGCTGGCGCCGCCGTACCGGCTGGACGACTGCGGCTGGGTGGCGGACCGCTGGTGCGAACTGCTGCCGCTGCCGCCGGACGACAAGGCCCGGCTGCTGGGCCTGACGGACCCCGAGGCCCGGTTGGCGGCTATTCAGGACTTGTTGCGCGGCCAAGGGCTGGCGTAGCGGGTCGCCGGTGCAAACGCCGGGCGAGTAACCTTTTTGGACATCATGGATATCAGGATTGACGAGGGCCTGCGCGCCTATATTGACCCCTTGACCGAAGACGAGCACGAAGCGCTGGAGCGCAGCCTGCTGGCCGAGGGCTGCCGCGATGCGCTGGTGTTGTGGGGCGACTTGCTGGTGGACGGGCACAACCGCTACGCCATCTGCCAGAAGCACGGCATCGAATTCCAGACCCGGCAGAACACCACGTTCAAGTCGATGGAAGACGTGCACCTGTGGATGATCGAAAACCACCTGGGCCGGCGCAGCGTGTCGGACTTCCAGCGGGGCGTGCTGGCGCTGCGCAAGAAAGAGATCCTGCTGGCGCGCACGCCTCCAGAAGGCAGCGCGCCGCCCGACGCCGGGTCGGCTGACGCCACATCGCCTGAGGGTTCACCGCCTTGGGACGAGGATGCTCCTGGCGCCGACGGCGCGCCACGCCTGCCGCCGAACATCTCCTGGACGCCACCCGTGCCCAGCCGCCAGGCTCTGGCGCGCGCGGCGCGCATCAGCAGCAATACGCTGGGCCAGATCGAAAAGATCCAGAAAGACGCCGCGCCGGAATTGGTGCGCGCAGTGAAAGAGGGCGCGATTTCGATCAATGCCGCCGCAGCGGTGGCGTCTTTGCCCGCCGAACGTCAGGCGGCGGCCGTGGCCGGCGGCAGGAAAGAGCTGCAGCAGGCGGCGCGCGAAGTGCGCCTGGCCAAGGCGCCGCCGCCCCGCGAAGCCCCGCCCGAGGTGCCGATCGAAAGCATCGCGGACTTGCCTGCCGAGGTGGCGCGTCTGCGCGGCGTCCTGGCGCGCCTGACGGACGAACGCGACCAGCTGAAAAAGAAGGTGATGCACCTGACGATCGCACTATCGGAAGCGCGCAATGGGGGCAGCGCGGGCGACGATTAAGGCGGAATACCGGATGGGAGCATGAATAAGGGATAACCCTTATTCATGCAACGGCTGCGACTGCGAGCAAGTGATTCGAAAAGCTGATTTCGGTTTCGCATCGCCAAGTTGCCCATAACTTGCACCCCTCGGCCGAGCCCATGTCCAACTCCAGGGCCAGCCAGTTGCGCGCTGCCATGACATGTTTGTCGTGCCCAGGGAAAGGCATCACTTCCGCAACGTACTGCACGTCGATGTTTTGAGGTTGCTTGGCATTGCTGTTCAACCAGGAGAGAAACAGCCGCTCCATCACGCCCATGAGCGAAGGATGAACCACGGCGGACGAGGTGAACTGGTGGATCTGGGACCAAGTCTCTGTGGCAGGCAGGTCCTTGCGGTAGGCCGTGCCCCAGGCTGCAACGTGCACGTCGCCCGACACCAGGGACACGCGGATCCTCTTGTCGCGCGCCAATTGGGAAAACACTTCCAGGAGGCGTTTGCGCTCACCTTCGTGGTCGTCGTGGGACCAGTGATCCTTCAAGTCGTCGGCATTGCTGTCCGTGACGTGGTCTTGTCCGAACTTGTCCATCAGCAGCTCGGCCAGGGGCAGTTTTGGGTGCACGACGGGCACCGAGGACATGAACAGAAGATGCTGGCAAGCATTCTTGGGTTGTGCGCCCGCGTTGCCGGATTTCAGGCTGTCGGTCCAATTCTTGATTTGGCCCCAGGTGTCCGAGCCCATCACCTGTGTCCGCGAGCGTTCGGTGCGCAGATCGGCCGCCAGGATGGTCATCGGCCCGATGGCGTACGCGGAAGTGAATCCCGGCTGGCCGTCCAGCAGGGGCAGCGCCAACGCATCCTTGGCGAGTACCTGACTCCACACGATGGGCTGGAGCAGCGGGTCTTGTCGGGAAAAACCCGCTGGCGTCGTGTCTTCCTGTTGGGGCAGGTCGTCCAGCGCATGTTGCATCTGAAACACCCAGAAGGCGCGTCGGGCGTGGCGGAACAGCGTCTGAAAGAGTGAGCTGTTCTGCATCTCGCAGCTGTACGAACCCCAGCCGTCGAAGATGTCGTGGTCGTCCCACATCATGACGGTCGGCATCGACGCCATCGCCGCGCTCGCATCTAGCGTGGCCGTTGGCGACGACCAGGGCTTGCGCTCGCTGGGCAGCCAGCGTTGCTTGTACAGTCCGAAGTAGTAGGCCTCGATCTCGCGGTCCAGCGCCTTGGTGACCTTGAACTCCAATTGCGCCTGCCGAGGCAAGGCCACCCACCGGCGCAGCGCCTTAACGTCTTCCCAGATCGAGTCGAAGTAGATCTGGTCGCCTCCCATGAGCATGAGATGAAAGCGCTGCAGGCCCTTGTCATGGATGCGCTTCTCATGCCACAACTGCTCTTTGTCCAGCAGCTTGGTTTCGCCTGCACCCTGTTCTTTTCGCAGTTCGCGGTCGTGGCTGTAGAGCAGGTCTTCCCACACCGCGTCCGACGTCCGGATGAGCTTTCGCATCACGGCCGGGTCTGAAAACCCATTGCACGACACATAGGCCATGCGCGGCGAGAAATCCTTGCCGGGTACCGTCATCCGCCACGTCAATCCACCTGAAATACCGTAACTTACGGTGCGCTCGTTCTTCAATATCTTGCAGGACAGGTCGTAGCGCAGATAGCGTTCGCCGTTGATGGCCAATAGCTCCTTTGGCGCGGCGCAAGCCTTGCCGTCGACCTCCAGTGCAGGGGTGACGGCGCCCGCCTTGAGGCCCACCAGCGCGCTTACTTTCCAGACGTCACCTTTTCCGATACCACGGAACGACAACACAGGCCCCAGTAGCAGATCTTTTTCATTCATGATCAGCCTCCTCAGCTAGTCATTTCTTTCGCTACTACCTTGACGATCCGGGTACGAGCAATTCACGCCGCCTCCCACAACGCCGCTGTCAGGCCCAGCAACAGCAGCATCGCCGACGCGATGAACCATCGCACGGTTTTCCGGTATTCATCCTCGGCTTCATCCTCCAAACGCAAGGCGCGGTAAAGCGCAATGATCTGCAGCAGGCTGGCGAGCAACAAGGACACGCCTGGCAGCACGGACAGCGCGCTCCAATCGCCCGGCGCGTCCAAGCCCCAGTAGCGCAGGAAACCCAGCGAAAAGCCCAGCAATACCGTGATGGCCGTAATCAATCCGGCCCGATAGCCCTGGGGCAGTGCGTGTGGCCTGTGGCTGCGGGTCCGTACCAAGTCGTCGTCTGGCGTTTCCGGTGTCATCATTGAGATACTCCGCACTGAGTACGCTACGGCCTACCCGCTACCGGTTGATGTGGGAGCGAAAACTGAACTCCTGCTGTCACGCGGGGTCAGGTTGAATTGATTATGGCTGATATCACCGCGCACGGTGGCTGTTGAATCCCCCGCGTCGCAGCCCTGTGCCTTGTCGCCTTGTTTGCCGGCTGCTCGTCGACCGGTTCAGCGAACGATGCTGGGCCGGGGTGCGAATAAAAGGTGGCGAACGGCGGCGACCAACCGCCGAATCACGAATGAGGGATAACCCTTAAGTGCAAAATTCACGAATAAAATTCCTGAATGGCTGGGAATTTATATCGTTTTGAGGAACACCCCCTGGGGCCTTGTAATGCGTGTTCGCTTAACGCTGTCCACGCATCTACCCCAGACTCCCTCATGAATCCCATCGGATACCGCATTCTTCCCCGTTCCGGCCCGGCCGTCTCGGCCGACGTGCTGGCCGGCTTCGCCGCCATCGGCTCAGCCCAGATCAGCGACTGCATGAACCGCCTGTACGGCGTGTCGGGCCTGCGCCCGATGCATGCCTGCACGCGTCGCACCGTCGGCCTGGCGCTGACCGTCAAGACCCGTCCGGGCGATAACCTGATGATCCACAAGGCGATTTCGCTGGGCGGCGCGGGCGACGTGATCGTCGTCGATGGCGCCGGCGACACCAGCAACGCGCTGGTCGGCGAACTGATGATGATGGATGCGCAATCGCGCGGCATCGAGGGCTTTGTGATCGACGGCGCCGTACGCGACCTGGACGTCTTCGCCCAGGGCGAATTCGGCTGCTTCGCGCGCGCCGCGTCGCACAAGGGCCCGTACAAGGATGGCCCGGGCGAAATCAATGTGCCGGTGTCCGTGGGCGGCCAGGTGGTCAACCCGGGCGACGTGGTCGTGGGCGACGCCGACGGCGTGGTGGTGATCCCCGCCGAATTCGCCGCGGCCGTGCTGGCCCTGGCGCAGAAGAAGGAAGCGGACGAAGCCGTGGCCAAGGAAAAGCTGCGCGCCGGCACCTACACCAAGCCCTGGCTGGAAAAGACCCTGGCCGAGAAGATGGGAGCCGCCAAATGAGCATCGTCGCTGACCGCATCAAGCGCATCAAGCTGTCGCCCAGCGTCGCCGCGCGCGCCATCATCGCCGAACTGCGCGAGCAGGGCCGCCGCATCATCGACCTGACGATCGGCGAGCCCGACTTCTCGACGCCGGAACACATCCGCCAGGCCGCCACTGCCGCCATGAACCGCGGCGAAACCAAATACCCGCCCGCGCAGGGCACGGTTGCCTTGCGCCGCGCCGCGCGCGGCCATCTGCTGGAAGCGACCGGGGTGGATTACCCCGTGGCACAGATCATCGTCTCTACCGGCGCCAAGCAGGTGATCTTCAATGGCCTGGCCGCCACGCTGAACGAGGGCGACGAGGTGCTGATTCCCGCGCCGTTCTGGGTGTCGTACCCGGACATGGTGCTGGTCAACGGCGGCACGCCGGTCGCGGTGCAGACCTCGCCCGCCACGGACTACAAGGTCACCCCGGAAGCGCTGGAGCGCGCCATCACGCCGCGCACCAAGTGGCTGATGATGAACGCGCCCAGCAACCCGACGGGCTCGGTCTACACGGCCGACGAACTGCGCGGCCTGACCGACGTGCTCAAGCGCCATCCGCACGTATGGCTGATGACCGACGACATTTACGCCCGCCTGAACTTCACCGGCGAACCGACCGTGCATCCGTTGCAGGTCGCGCCGGAACTGGCCGCCCGCACGCTGGTGGTCAACGGGGTGTCCAAGGCGTACGCCATGACGGGTTGGCGCATCGGCTACGGCGCCGGCCCCGATGAACTCATCAAGGCGATGGCGATCCTGCAGTCCCAGAGCACGTCGGGCGCATCGTCCGTCAGCCAGGCTGCGGCGCTGGAAGCGCTGTCCGGTCCGCAGGACTGCGTGACCCAGTTCGCCCAAGTCTTCCGCGAACGCCGCGACCTGGCGATCGCCGAATTGTCCGGCGCGCCGGGCCTGGCAATCGTCGTGCCGCAAGGCGCGTTCTACGTCTTTCCGGACTGCTCGGGTCTGTTGGGCAAGAAGACGCCTGCCGGGGACGTGATCGCCACCGACACCGACCTGACGCACTATCTGCTGCGCGAGGCCGGCGTGGCTGTCATCGACGGCCACGCCTACGGCGCGCCGGGCACGTTCCGGCTGTCGTTCGCCGCGTCCCTGGACGATATCCAGCAGGGATGCGCCGCCATCCGCGAGGCCTGCGCCAAGCTGGCCTGAGCCGGCGCCACGCATTTCATTCCAGTACGACCACCACACAAACAGACAAGGGGAATCAACCATGAAACGCCACACTCTCTTCGCCGCCTGCCTGGGCCTGGCCACCCTGGCGCTGGGCGCCGCCGCCCAGGCCGATCAGGTCGACGACATCAAGGCGCGCGGCGAACTCGTCTGCGGCACGCTGGGCACCTCGCAGCCGTTCAGCTTCCAGGACGGCGCCACGCGCCAACTGGTGGGCTACGACGTCGACGTGTGCAAGCTCGTCGCCGACAAGCTGGGCGTGAAGGTCAACTACAAGTTGCTGTCGGTGGCGGCGCGCGTGCCGGAACTGAACGAAGGCCGCGTGGACATCCTGGCGGCCAACCTGGGTTATTCGCCTGACCGCGCCGAACAGATCGCCTTCAGCCACGCCTACTACGTCAGCCCGCAGAAGCTGCTGGTGCGCAAGGACTCGGGGCTGGACACCGTGGAAGCCCTGAACGGCCGCCGCGTCGGCGCCACCAAGGGCTCCAGCTCGGAGCGCGAGATCAAGCGCATCCTGAACAAGTCCCAGGTCATCGGCTACGGCGACAGCTCGGCCACCTATCTGGCCTTGCAGCAGAAGAAGGTGGATGCGCAGTTCGCCTCTGAGCTGGTGCTTGTGCGCCTGGTGCTGCAGAGCCCGCCGACCGCGCCCGTGAGCGTGATCGCCAAGTCGGTGTTCGACGAACCCTGGGGCCTGGGCGTGCGCAAGTCGGAACCGCGTTTCCTGCAGGCCGTGAACCAGGCGCTGGATGAAGCGGAAAGCTCGGGCGCGGCCGCCAAGCTCTTTGACAAGTGGTTCGGCCCCGAAACGCCGTACAAGCTGGAACGCGGCTTCAAGATCGGCCCCATCGCCAGCTGAAAGACCGCTGACCCCAGCGCGGCCCGCATGTCCCCGTCACGGTTTCCGGCGTCCGCCCAGGCGGGCGGCCGGAGCCCGTGACGTTTGGCGTGGGCCGCGCGATTGCAGGAGATTGATTGCTTTATGAGCCTACTTGACGCTTCCCAATACCAGCTGCTGGCCAGCGGCATGCTGGTCACCGTGCAGCTGTTCCTGGTTGCCTGGGTGATGGCCTTCACGATCGCGGTGACACTGGTCGTGGTGCGCGCCACCAACCTGGCGCCGTGCCGCTGGGTGGTCGATGCCTACGTGGAATACCACCGCAACGTGCCGCTGCTGGTGCAGGTGCTGTTCTGGTACTTCGGCATGCCTGAACTGCTGCCCGAGGGCTTTCGCATGTGGCTGTACGAGCACAACGCCGAGATGTCGCTGGCGGCGATCGCGCTGGCGCTGGGCTCGGCCGCCTACATCGCCGAAGACATCCGCAGCGGGCTGCGCGCCATCCCGGGCACGCAGTTCGAAGCGGCCCGGGCGCTGGGCGCCAGCTATCTGCAGTGCATGCGCTTCGTGATCGTGCCGCAGGCCGTGCGCATTTCCATCCCGCCGCTGGTGGGCCGGGCGCTGCTGCTGTTCAAGAACACCAGCGTGGCCATGGCGATCGGCGTGATGGAACTGACCTACCAGGCCCGCGAGATCGAAAACGAGACCTACCGCACCTTCGCCACCTTCGGCGCGGCGACGATCATGTACCTGCTGGGATCGTTCCTGATCATGGCGGTCGGATCGCGCATCTACGCCCGTTATCGTCTGAACCGCGGAGGCCACGGTGCTTGATCTGCTACTGCAATACTGGCCCACGCTGCTGGTCGGCCAATACCCTAACGGCCCGCTGGGCGGACTGGTCCTCACGCTGATCCTGGCGGCACTGGGCCTGGCGATGTCGATGCCGCTGGCGCTGCTGATTGCGCTGGCCCGGGTCAGCCCGTTCGGCTGGCTGCGCGTGGCCAGCAAGGCGCTGGTCAACGTGGTGCGCGGCATGCCGCTACTGATGCTGATTTTCTGGGCCTACTTCGTCGTGCCGAAACTGACCGGCCAGGTCGTCAGCGGCTTCTGGACGCTGATCTTCGCGCTGGTGGTCTATGAAAGCGCGTACCTGTCGGAAGTGATCCGTTCGGGCATCGAGGCGGTGCCGCGCGGCCAGATCGAGGCGTCCCGTTCGCTGGGCGTGGGCTACTGGACGACGATGCGCAAGGTGGTGCTGCCGCAGGCGCTCTTTAACGTGTTGCCCAGCATGACCAGCCAGTTCGTGTCGACCGTCAAGGAGACGTCGCTGGGCTATGTCATCAGCGTCAACGAACTGACCTTCGCGGCCAACCAAGTCAACAACCTGGTGCTGACCCAGCCGCTGCAGGTGTTCGGCATCCTGGCCATCATCTATTTCCTGGTGTGCTTCAGCCTGAGCCGCGGCTTGAGCTGGCTGGACCTGCGTATCCGCCGCTCGCGCGCCATGGCTTAAAGCAAGGACAAAACATGATCAATCTTGAAAAAGTGAACAAGTGGTATGGCGCGCATCACGTGCTGAAGGACGTGGACCTGTCGGTAGCGCGCGGCGAAGTGCTGGTGGTGTGCGGCCCGTCGGGGTCGGGCAAGTCCACCATGATCCGCACGATCAACCGCCTGGAGCCCATCGAAAAGGGCCGCATCCTGATCGACGGCGCGGACATCTACGCCAAGGGCGCGAACCTGAACGCGCTGCGGCAGAAGATCGGCTTCGTGTTCCAGCAGTTCAATCTGTTCCCGCACATGAGCGTGCTGGAAAACGTGATCTTCGCGCCCGTGAACATCCGCAAGCAGTCCCGCAAGGACTCCGTGGCGCTGGCGAAAAGCCTGCTGGAACGTGTGGGCCTGGAACACAAGATCGACGCCTATCCGGGGGCTTTGTCGGGCGGACAGCAGCAGCGCGTGGCGATCGCCCGGGCGCTGGCCCTGCAACCGCCGGTGATGCTGTTCGATGAGCCGACCAGCGCGCTGGACCCCGAGATGGTGGGTGAGGTGCTGCAGGTGATGAAGGGACTGGCCAAGGACGGCATGACGATGGTGTGCGTGACCCACGAAATGGGCTTCGCGCGCGACGTCTGCGACCGGGTCGTCTTCATGGACGGCGGCGAGATCCTGGAAATGGATACGCCCGAGCGCTTCTTCAGCGCGCCATCCCATCCGCGCGCGCAGCGCTTCCTGGCCGACATCCTGCATCCGCGCGGCTAAGGTCGCAGCAGGCAGCGTGGCGGCGATGTTAAGGTGAGGGTTTCCATGCGTTTGGCATCGACCGCCGCGATGTACACCCTTAAACAGCTAGAGGCTTTTTACTGGAGCTCCGAATTGGGCAGCTTCAGCGCGTCGTCCCGCAAACTGCACACCACGCAGTCGGCAGTGGCCAAGCGGGTGGGCGAGCTTGAAGCGTTTGCCGGGTCGCCCCTGTTCGAACGCCGGGCCAAGAAGCTGGTGATGACGCCGCAAGGGCGCAAGCTCTTCGAACTGGCGCGCGAAATGCTGGATCTGAACAGCCGCATCGTGCAAAACATGGCCGATCCGGCCAGTTTTGAAGGCGTGCTGCGGCTGGGCGTGACCGAACTGGTGGGCATGACCTGGCTGGCGCGGCTGATCAACCAGATCAGCCAGCGCTACCCCCGCGTGCAGCTGATGCCCGAGATCGATGGCGGCATCACGCTGTACGAAAGGCTGGAGCAGGACCAGATCGACCTGGCCATCATGCCCGGGCCGTTCTGGAGCTACCAGTACGACTGCACGCATCTGGGCGCCGTCACCAATGTCTGGATGGCCAGCCCCGCGCTGGACATCGATTTCGCAGCCCGCCTGACGCCGCAGGACCTGGCGCCGTATCCCGTGATTTCGCAGCCTACGAATTCGGCCTTGTCGCATCTGTATGACGCGTGGTTCGCCGAGCAGGGCCTGCCGGTCAAGCGCGTGCTGACCTGCAACAGCCTGGGGATGATGGCGCAGCTGACGATGCTGGGCCTGGGCATCAGCTATCTGCCGGGCGCGTATTTCGCGCCGCTGGTCGAGCGCGGCGCGCTCTGCCAGTTGAACGTGCAGCCGGACCTGCCCACCATCAATTACTACGCCGTGCACAAGAAGAACATCGTCAACCCGATCGTGTCGCGGGTGATCGATATTGCGCGCGAGGAATGCGCGTTCGAAGTGGCGGGGGCATTCCTGCCCCACGTGCCGCCGGCCGCCTTGCGGCGCCAAGCCTAGGCGGCAGGCCGGCGGGCGCCGGCCTCCAAGACGGTCTTAGCCGCAGCGGATCGCCGTCATGACGTCCTTGTCGTCCACGATCAGATTCAGGCGGGTCGCGTTGTATTCCATGGTGACAAGCTGGCCGGGGCGCAGGATGCGCGCGGTCGTGCTGCCGCTGCGCGAACGCAGGTCTTCCATGACAGATTGGGTGGCCTTCTGGCCAATCTGCGATTGCAGGGCGCCGGCATCGCACGTCTTGCCGCTGGTGGCGCCGGGGATGTTTGACGACGATCCATAGGAGGATCCGCCATAGCTCGCGCCGCCGGACGTCCCCGAGGAGCTTGACGCGCTGGAGGAGCTGGAGGCTGCCGGCGCGCTGCTGGACGACGACGTTCCCGTATTGGCGCATGCGCTCAAACTGGCAACCAGAAGGAAAGGGATCAGCTTGCGGATCATGTAAAGCTCCTTACAACTACGCGACAAAAAAGCCATGATAGACCAGCCGGGGCGGACTGTAATCAGGGGCCGCCGGCCGGCTGCATGCCGGGCAGCGCAGGCAGCCGGTCGGCCAGGAACTGGATCAGCAACCGGGCCCGCAACGCCTGGTAGCGGCGCGAGGGGTAGATCAGGAAAGCCTCTTGCGGCGCGCCGCTCCATTCGGGTAGAACGCGCAGCAATTGCCCGTCGGCCACCAGGTCCTCGACCAGCCAGGCGGGGCACAGTCCCAGGCCGGCTCCCATCGCCAGCGTTTCGCGGATGGCCAGGGCGTTGTTGACGCGGTAGCGTCCCTGGGTCTGGACGGTGGCGCGGGAGGCACCGTGGTGCAGTTCCAGGGTGTCGCCGTCTGGCAGCCACGCGAACCGGACGTAATCGTGGGCGGTCAGGTCCTCAGGCGTGCGGGGCTTGCCGTGCCGGGCCAGATAGGAAGGCGCCGCCACCAGATGGCGCGGCGACAGGGCCGCCTTGCGGGCGATGGCATTGGGCGGCAGGTCGCCGCCCAGGCGCAGCGCCACGTCCACGCCTTCTTCCACCAGGTCGACAAAGCGGTCGTTCAGGATCAATTCGACCTGGATGTCGGGATAGGCGTCCAGGAATTCCCGGATCAGCGCATTCAGCCGGAACTGCCCGAGTGCGACCGGGGCGTTGACCCGCAGGAAGCCGGCGGGCTGCTCCGTTTGGCCACGGGCGTCGGCCACGGCTTCGGCATATTCCTCCAGCACGCGGTTGGCGCGTTCGTAGAAGCGTTTGCCTTGTTCGGTGGGCACAACGCGAGTCGTGCTGCGTTCCAGCAAGCGCACGTTCAGGTCTTTCTCCAGCGCGGCCACGATCTTGCTCAGCGCCGGTTGGCTCAAGCCCAGTTCCCGGGCGACGGCCGACAGCGTGCCGAGTTCCACGGCACGCACAAAGGCCCGCATGGCGCGCAGGGTATCCATGGTAAGCATTCCATTTTGGAAGAAGTGGTATGCATTTTACGGCTCTACCGGCATGGTTTGGAAGAACCTATCGTGACGGTGTCGCGGTTGAAACCGCTATCCGTTTCCAGGAGTCCCTATGCCACCCGCCATGAACCGCCGTTCTTTCGTCCGCACCGCCAGCCTGGCCGCCACGGGCCTGGTCTGGCATCCATCCGCCACGCACGCGGCCGCTACCGCGGCCGCGCCGC
Organism: Achromobacter marplatensis; assembly: GCF_002209535.1. Classification (GTDB taxonomy): domain Bacteria; phylum Pseudomonadota; class Gammaproteobacteria; order Burkholderiales; family Burkholderiaceae_B; genus Achromobacter; species Achromobacter marplatensis. The sequence goes on from NZ_NJIG01000001.1 coordinate 264,692, forward strand.
AATCGTCCTGGGTTAGTTCGTGGTTCGCCAGCCCGCAGCCGTTATGGGACACGTCGTTCGTGCTGCCGACCGGCATGCCGGCGCGGGTGGCGGACCAGACGTTGCGCGAGACCGTCAAAATCAGCCTGGGCGGCAGGCGCCTGCGGGTGGTGTTGTCCAATCGATACGGCGCACAGCCGCTCGTGATCGGCGCCGCGCGGATTGCGCGGGCCCGGGCGGGGGCGGCCATCGACCCCGCGTCGGATCGCGTCTTGCGCTTTGGCGGTCAGCCGGGCGTCACGATTGCGCCGGGCGCTCAGGCGATCAGCGATCCGGTGGATCTGCCCGTTGCCGCCTTGAGCGAACTGGCCATCAGCACCTATTTCCCGCAGCCGACGCCGGTGGCGACGTTCCACTGGGGCGCCCAGCAAACCGCGGCGCTGGCGCCGGGCGATGCCAGCGGCGCACCGGACCTGCCAGGCGCCGCCGCGTTGCAGGGCCGGGCGTTCCTGGCGGGCGTCTGGGTGGAAACCGCGGCCGACACCCCGGTCGTCGTGGCGTTCGGGGACTCGTTGACGGACGGCAACGGATCGACACCCGGCGCCAACCGCCGCTGGCCGGATTTTCTGGCCCGCCGGCTGGCGCCGCAGGGCGTGGGCGTGGTCAATGCGGGCATTTCGGGGGCCCGGGTGTGGGGCGACAAGATGGGCGTGAACGCGATGGCGCGCTTCGAGGCCGACGTGCTGTCGCAACCCGGCGTGCGGACGGTGGTCCTGCTGATGGGCATCAACGATATCGGTTGGCCGGACAGCGGGTTTGCGCCCGGCGACGCACCGATGACCGCGGCGCGGCTGACCGAGGGCTACCGGCAGTTGGCCGAGGCCGCGCACGCCCGCAACGTGCGCATCGTCGGGGCCACCATCGCGCCCTACGAGGGCTCGCTGCACGGCACGCCGCTGGCCCGCCACTACAGCCCGGCCAAGGACGCGGTGCGGCGCGAGGTGAACCGGTGGATCCGCAGCAGCGGCGTGTTCGACGCCGTGGTGGATATGGACGCCGTGCTGCGGGACCCATCGCATCCCGCGCGCCTGTTGCCCGCCTACGATTCGGGCGATCATCTGCATCCCGGGGACGCGGGCTATCAGGCGATGGCGCAGGCGCTGGACGACGGCATCCTGTTCGGGCGATAGCCGGGCTGTGCGGCGCCGGGGTCGTCCGTCAATGGAAGTTGCGGCTTTGCGTGGCCAGCCCGCCCAGCAGGTCGGACAGGTCCACCAGCCGTTGCGCGATCAGGTGGCGCACGCCGTCCACGCTTTGCCAGGCGCCGTAGACGCCCAACAGCTTGGCGCCCAGCAGTTCGCGACGCTGGCGTTCGATCAGTTCCGGCCGCACGACCACGTTGACGGGGCCGGTCTCGTCTTCCAGCGTCACGAAAATCACGCCCTTGGAGGTTTGCGGCCGCTGACGCACGGTGACGATGCCGCAGGCGCGCGCCACGCGCTTGTCTGGGTAGCGGTTCAGGACTTCGGCGGGCTGGAAATTGCGGGCCGCCAATTGGTCCCGCAGCAGCGCCACCGGGTGGCTGTGCAGCGTCAGGCCCACGCTGCGGTAGTCGGCGGCCACGGTCTGGCTTTCCGATGGCGCCTGCAACTGCGGCGCCTGGGTTTCTTCGATGGCGGCGTCGCGCAGCAAGTCGCGGCTGTGCACGCTGGCCGCCGCTTCCCAGCTGGCTTGGCGCCGGTGGCCCGCCAGGGTGCGCAGCGCATCGCCGGCGGCCAGCGCGTTCAGGTCATGGCGGTTGAGCGCGGCGCGCCGGGCCAGGTCGCCGGTGTCGACAAAAGAGGACTGCGCGCGCGCGTCCTCGATGCGCCGGGCCGCGTCTTCCCGCATGCCCTGGATCAGGCTCAGGCCCAGCCGGACGGCGGGGCGCGGGGCGTCGGGGCCGGGGGCGTGCGGGCGGGCGCTGCGGCGAGTGCCGGGGTGGCCGTCCGGCAGGGCTTCCAAGGCTGAGTCCCAGCCGCTGACGGTGACGTCCGCGGGCAGCACGCAGACGCCATGGCGGCGGGCGTCCTGCACCAGTTGCGCGGGGGCGTAAAAGCCCATGGGCTGGGAGTTGAGCAGGGCGGCCAGAAAGGCTTCAGGCTCGTGCCGCTTCAACCATGAACTGGAGTACGCCAGCAGCGCGAAGCTGGCGGCATGGCTTTCCGGAAAACCGTATTCACCGAAACCTTCCACCTGCCGGAACAGCGCTTCGGCAAAGTCCAGCGTGTAGCCGTGCGCCAGCAGGCCGCCCACCAGCTTGACGCGGAATTTGTCCACGCCGCCCTTGCGCTTCCAGGCGGCCATCGACCGGCGCAACTGGTCGGCTTCGCCCGGCGTAAAGCCCGCGGCCACCACGGCGATCTGCATCACCTGTTCCTGGAAGATGGGCACGCCCATGGTGCGGCTGAGCACGCCGCGTACTTTTTCGCTGGGGTAGGTTTCGGGTTCCTTGCCCTGGCGGCGGCGCAGATAGGGGTGGACCATGCCGCCCTGGATCGGCCCGGGCCGCACGATAGCCACCTGCACGACCAGGTCGTAGTATTTGCGCGGCCGCAGGCGCGGCAGCATCGTCATCTGCGCGCGTGATTCGATCTGGAACACGCCGACCGTGTCGGCGTCGCAGATCATGTCGTAGGTGGCGTCGTCGCCTTCGGGGATGTCCTGCAGCGTCAGCGGTTGGCCGCGGCGCTGGCCGGCCAGTTCCAGGGTGCGGCGCAGCGCCGACAGCATGCCAAGCGCCAGCACGTCCACCTTCAACAGTTTCAGCGCGTCCAGGTCGTCCTTGTCCCACTGCACGACGCTGCGGTCTTCCATGGCGGCGTTTTCGATCGGCACCAGGCGCGACAGCTTGCCGCGTGAAATCACAAAGCCGCCGGGATGCTGCGACAGGTGGCGGGGAAAGCCCATCATGGTCTGCGCCAGCGACGCCCATTGCCGCGCCACCCGGGATTCAGGGTCCAGGCCGCAGGCGCCCAGCGTGCGCAGCATTTCTTTCTTGCCGTCCCACCATTGATGGGCGCGCGCCACGGCGTCGATGACGCCCAGGTCCACGCCCAGCGCGCGGCCGGTATCGCGCAGCACGCTGCGCGGCCGGTAGGAAATGACCACCGCGGTCAGCGCGGCGCGCTGCCGGCCGTATTTCCGGTAGATGTACTGGATGACCTCTTCGCGGCGCTGGTGTTCGAAGTCCACGTCGATGTCGGGGGGCTCGTTGCGTTCCTTGCTGATGAAGCGTTCGAACAGGTTGTTGCCGCGCATCGGGTCCACCGCGGTAATGCCCAGGCAATAGCAGACGGCGGAGTTGGCGGCCGACCCGCGGCCCTGGCACAGGATGCCTTCGTTGCGCGCATACAGGACGATGTCGTAGACGGTCAGGAAATAGGCTTCGTAGTGCAGGTCGGCGATCAGGCCGAGTTCCTTTTCGATCTGTTCGGCCACCAGGTCCGGGACACCGGCGGGAAAGCGGCGGGCCGCGCCCGCCAGCGTTTCCTGGCGCAGGTAGGAGGCCGGCGTGTGGCCGCGCGGCACGATTTCGTCGGGGTATTCGTAGTGCAGTTCGTCCAGCGAAAATGCGCAACGGCGGGCCACCGCCAGCGTTTGCGCCAATGCCTCGGGCGGGTACAGCGTGGCCAGCCGCATGCGGGTGCGCAGATGCTGTTCGGCGTTGCCGGACAGTTCGTATCCGCATTGGGAAACGGGCTGCCGGGTGCGGATGCCGGTCAGCGTGTCGTGCAGGGGCTTGCGCGACCGCACGTGCATCTGCACCTGGCCGACGGCCACCATAGGCAAATCCGCCGCGCGGGCGGCGCCTTCGACGGCGGCGCGGTGCAGATCGTCGCGCGATTGGTACAGCAGGTTCAGGCCGACCCAGGCGCGGTGCGGAAAGACACGCGCCAGCCAGCGGGCCTGTTCAGCCAGGCGGTCGGCGTCGATGCCGTAGGCGGGCGTCAGGATGGCCAGGCATTCGGGCAACTGGCGCAAATGCGCATAGCCCTCGGGCGGATCGGTCAGGTCTTCCGGCGCCAGCCGGTATTCGCCCTTGGGTGCGCGGGTACGGGCCAGTGTGATGAGTTCGGACAGGTTGCCGTAGCCCTCGCGGGTCTGTGCCAGCAGGGTCAGGCCCAGCGGCGCGGCGTCCGGGGCGGCGCGTAGCTGGAAGGTGGCGCCGATGATGAGCGGCAGCTTCTGGGCCTTGGCTTCCATATGGGCGCGCACCACGCCCGCCAGCGAGCATTCGTCGGTCAGCGCCAGCGCGGCGTAGCCCAGTTCGGCTGCGCGCGCGGCCAGTTCTTCCGGGTGTGAGGCGCCTTGCAGGAAAGAGAAGTTCGACTGGCATTGCAGCTCGGCATAGCCGGGCAGCGCCGCGGGCAGGTCGGACGGATCGAGCGCGTCGAAGGAGTCGTCGTGCATGCTGCGGACGGCCTCAGGCGTACAGCCCGTGCAGGAACCAGCGCGCGTGTTCTGCGTCGCGCTCGCGGTAGATCCAGTAGCGCGCGGCGGCGGCGTCTTCGGCCACGAAGTAGTCGCGTACCGTCAGGGCGGGGTCCCACCAGCCGCTTTCGATGCGTTCGGGGCCGCGCATCAGCCGCAGCGCCTGGCCGCCGTACTGGGGGCGATGGCCCGACAGTTTCAAGGGCAGCGGCGTTTCCAGCAGCCAGAAGGGGCGGTCCAGCAAGGAGGGCAAGGGGCCGGGGGGGTGAGGGGGCGCCAGCGCGTCGCCCCAGGCATTGGCGGCTTCGGGACGGTGGTCGGCGGCGGGTTGGGCGTGGCGCACCTGGTCGCGGCCCAGCCGCGCCACCAGCAGGTCCAGCAGCCGGGCGTGGTCGGCCGCCGTGCCGCCGGGTTCGGGAAACAGGGTGGTGCTGGCGGCGGGCTGCTCGACCGTGTCGGGCGCCTGCAGCGCGACGGCGATGACGGGCGCCTCCAGGGTGAAGTGGTTCAGCTTTTCGCGCAGCAGATGCAAGAGCTGCGGCGCCTGCCAGACGGGTTGCGCCAGCGCCAGTTCCAGTTCGGTAGGCGGGCGGGCGTGGCGGCCGCGTTCGTGTTCCATGCTGAGCACCACGCGCTGCACCGCCAGTTGCCGGGCGGTCAGCCAGCCGCCCAGTTGTTCGGCCAGCCGGCGCGCCACCGCCAGCACGGCGTCGGTGTGCTCGACGTAGTCCGTGAGTTCGAGGCGCCGCGAAAACTGGTGGGGCGGTTCGATCCAGCGATAGAGTTCGGGCGCCTGCCCATAGGCGGCGTCCAGGGCTTGCAGCAGGTCGGGCGTGCTGCGCCGTTGCAGGCCGGCGCGCGGCAGGGCGCGCAGGTCTGCCAGCGTATGGCAGCCGATGTCGTCCAGCCAGTCCCGGCGCGGTTGCGCCTGGGGCAGCAGCGCCAGCGGCAACGCGTCCAGCCGGCGCGTCAGCGTGGGCAGGGTCAAGGTGCGCCGGGGCACGCGGCGGCCGGGGCGGTGCGCCAGCAACCACGCGCCCGTGGCGGTGGGGGCCATGCCCAGCGCCACGCGCAGGTCCAGGGCCTGCAACGTGGCGCGGACCCGCTGGCTGAGCGCGCGCGGGCCGCGAAAGAACATCAGGCTGGCGCCCACGTTCAGGAGCACGGTGTCGTCGCCGGCCAGGGCGACTTCGGGCGTGTACTGCAGCAGGGCCAGCGCCGCGCCCAGCAGGGCGTCGGCTTCGGTTTGGGGCTGGCGCGGCAACAGTTCGACGTCGGGGGCGATAGCCGCCGCGCCGGCGCGGCGCATGCCCGGCTTGACGCCGGCCTGGCGGGCGGCGGGGGTGAGGGCGGCGACGCGTTCCTGGTCCAGGACGGCGAACGCCTGCCCCTCAAGCGGCCAGTGCGGGCGTAGTGCGTCCAGCGGCAGGCAGCGCAGGAAGACGGCGATCCAAAGGCGCATGGCGGGGGGAAGAAGGCGTAAGGGCGCCGGGTTCCAGGGCGACGTACAGCGGCGTGTCGCAGACCGGACCCCGGCGTTTCAGGATGTGGACGGACAATCCGCCCGGAGCGGGCGCAAGCGCCAGCCGCAACGGGGCGGGGGTGGCGTGCTGCGCCGCGCTGGCCGGGCGCACGGCGATGAACAGCAAATCGCTGGCCTGGGCCGCCAGATGCAGGCGGCGCAGGGATTCGGGGCGCACGTGGGGCAGCCAGCAGATCAGGGCGCCGCAGCTGCCGTTCTTCAGGATCTGTTCGGTGGCCCATAGCGTATCGACGGGCTTTTGCGGCGCCACCCACAGCAACTGCCGGGGATCCAGCCGCCAGCTCATCCAGCTGGCGATATGGGGGGCGTGCGGCGGTTGCACCAGGGCGATGCGCCGGCGCGTTTCCAGTTGGGCCAGCGCCGGGCGCAGCAGGCGGATTTCGCCGATGCCGGGGTGCGGGGTCAGCAGTTCGATCAACGCACCCAACGGCCAGCCGCCGTCCGGCAACTCGGCGGAAAGCGAAGCGTGCCCGGTGGGCAGGTTGCGGGCGGCGCCTTTGGCCATCTGGGTGGCGCGCCACAACGCGGGGTGGATACGTTCAGGGGACTGCATGGCGGGTAAGGCCCGGGTCGGGAAAGAGAAGGCTTATGCTGTATGAATATACAGTATTGTACCGGCCTTCCAGCCCCCCGTGGAGCGTCCCGGACGATATCGCTATCATGTGATCTGGCCCCGGTTCGGGTTGCCGCCCCAAGGACTTGCGCCCGTAACATTCCCCCCCTTTTTCCCTGCCCATGCCGACTTCCCCCTTCGACCCCGCCGCCACCGCGGAACTCCTGCTTGACCAATGGCGCCGCGAGACCCAGCTCGAGGCCCTTCCCGTGGCGCTGCGGCCCCAAACCCTGGCGGAAGGCTACGCCGCGCAGGACGCGCTGTTCCGCGCCGCGGGCGGGGTGCGGGGCGGATGGAAACTGGGGGTCGGCAGTCCGGCGCAATTGCGCGCCGGCAACCTGTCGCGGCCCTTGATCGGCCAGCTGGAAGCACAGCGCCTGCACCGCTCGGGCGCCCAGGTGCGTCTGCCTTTGAACGCGCCCGTCACCGTGGAATGCGAAATCGCATTCGTCCTGGCGCGCGACCTTCCCCCGCTAGCAGGGCGCGAGGTCGATCCCGCCGACATCCGTCACGCCTGCGTCACGTTCGAATTGGTGCGTTCGCGCTTCGTCGACCGCCGCGCGGTGGGGTGGCCCAGTTTCGTGGCCGACAACGTCGGGTTCGAGGCCCTGGTCGTGAGCGCACCGTTCAGCGACGGCCTGGATGCCGATCTGCTGCGTCAGGTCGACGCGTCGGCGGCGGTGTCGCTGGACGGGCAGGTCAAGGCCCGCGCGCAGACCGGCGACGATGTGACGGACCCGCTGCGTTCGCTGGCGGCGCTTTACGCGCACGCGGCCGACCGGAACGTGACGCTGCGCGCCGGCGAGATCGTCTCCACCGGCGCCATGTGCAAACCCTTCGATATCGTGGGGGCAGGGCACGTCCTGCGCGCCACCTACCTCGACCAGGAGCTGACGCTCAGCCTCTAGAAGCGCATGTCCGCGTACTTGACCCAGCGCGACCGCTTCACCACGCGATGGCCGATCCACAGCGCCATGAACAGCGGGATGGCCAGATAGGTCGACACCACCCCGATCCAGTCGATGCGTTCTTCCAGGAAGGCCTGGTAGTTCTGGCCCAGTGTCACGACCAGGCACAGCACGAAGGCCAGCAGCGGGCCGAACGGGAACAGGCCGGCCTTGTAGGGCAGGTCGGCCGTGTCATAGCCGTGCTTCACGTAGCCTTGGCGGAAGCGGTAGTGGCTGACCGCGATGCTCAGCCACACGATGAATTCCGTCATGCCCGCAAAATTCAGCAGCCAGATGTAGACCGCCTTCGGGCTGTACACGACGCTGAACAGGCACAGGCAGGCAAGCGCGGTGGTGGCCAGCAGCGCATACAGCGGCACGCCGTTGGCGGTCAGCCGCCTGAAGAGGGCCGGCGCCTGGCCTTCGGCCGCCATGTTGAACAGCATCCGCGTGGCGGCGTACATGCCCGAATTGCCGGCCGACAGCACGGACGTGAGGATGACGGCGTTCATCACCGTGGCGGCCGACAGCAGCCCCGCATGCTGGAACACCAGCGTGAACGGGCTGACGGCGATGTCCTCGACTTCGTTGCGCAGCAGTTGCGGGTCGGTGTAGGGGACCAGCAGGCCGATGATCAGGATGGCCAGCACATAGAACAGCAGGATGCGCCAGAACACGTTGTTGATGGCGCGCGGCACGTTGCGGCGCGGATTTTCCGATTCGCCCGCGGCCACGCCCACCAGTTCGGTCCCCTGGAAGGAATAGGCCACCACCATCGCCACGCCGACCCAGGTGGCCGCGTTGCCCACGAACGGCGCGTCGCCGACCTTCCAGTTGACCAGCCCGACCGGGTCGCCGCTATGGATGATGCCCACCAGCATGCCCAGCCCCACCGCGATGAAGCACAGGACGGCAACGACCTTGATGATGGCGAACCAGTATTCGGCTTCCCCGAAGCTGCGAGCCGAAAACGCGTTCAGGCCGAAGGTCAGCGCCAGGAAGGCGACGCTCCATATCCAGCCTGGCGTGTCCGGCAGCCAGTACGCCATGACCAGTTGGGCGGCCACCACGTCCACGGCAACCACCGTGGCCCAGCTGATCCAGAAGTTCCAGCCCAGTGCAAAACCGAAACCCGGGTCCACATAACGCGACGCATAGGTGCAGAACGAGCCCGATACCGGCATGAAGGTGGCCAGTTCGCCCAGGCTGGTCATGATGAAATACACCATCAGGCCGATCACCAGGTAGACCAGCAGGGCGCCGCCCGGGCCGGCTTGGGCGATGGCGGCGCCGGAGGCGACGAACAGGCCGGTGCCGATGGCCCCGCCCAGCGCTATCATCGTAAGGTGGCGTGCCTTGAGCACGCGGTGCAGCTGATTCTGGCTCGCAGGCGTGGCGCCCGAGTCGGTTGTCGGTGTTTGCATTACAGGGGTAAAAGAAGGCCGTTGCGGCGGTAATCCGGCTCAAAGCCTGCCTGCCGTCCGCTTTAAGCCGCGCATTTTACAATGCTGTCATCAGGGCGTAGCCCACCGGTCTTATGCCAGCACGGAGCAGTCTCATGGCGTCTTCCAGTTCTCTTGAATTCCTTCCCGAACCCGGCGTCGATGTGCGCCAGTTGTTCATCCTGCTGCATGGCGTGGGCGGTTCGCCCGAAAACCTGCGGCCGATGGCCGAAGCGGTCCGCACGGCGTTTCCCACCGCGGCGGTCCTGGTGCCCGAAGGGTTCGAACCCTTTGACGGAGGCGCGGCAGGCCGGCAGTGGTTTTCGGTGCGTGGCGTGACCGAGGACAACCGCCCCGAACGCGTGGCGCAGGCCATGCCGCCCCTGGAAGCCTATGTGCGTGAAGCGCAGGCCCGCTTCAGCCTGCTGCAATCCGACACGGCGCTGGCCGGGTTTTCGCAAGGCGCCATCATGGCGCTGGAACTGGTGCAGGCCCACGACGGCATGGCCGGGCGCGTGATCGCGTTCTCCGGCCGCTACGCGCAACTGCCCAAGGCCGCGCCCCAATACACCACCATCCATCTGCTGCACGGCGCCGACGATCCCGTGATGAGCGCGGCGCACATCCAGGCCGCGCAGGCCCGGCTGGAAGAACTGCATGGCGATTCCACCATCGACATCGCCAGCCACGTCGGCCATGAACTGCATCCCGCACTGATCCAGCGCGCCATCGTGCGCCTGCAGACCTGCGTGCCGCTGCGCGCCTGGGAAGCGGCCCTGGGCCTGAACCAGACGCCGCCGGACGGCGCCACGGTGCATTGACCCTGTTTCGCAGCTGAGGGCTGTTTACTTCTCCCAGCCGCCGCCCAGGGCCAGGAACACGGCGATCTGGTCGCTGCTGAGTTCGGCCTGCGAGGCGGCCAGCGCGCTTTCGTTGGTGGCCAGCGTGCGCTCGGCGTCAAGCACCGTCAGGTAGTCGGTCTTGCCGTACTGGAACAGCTGGCGTGCCTGCGACGCGGCTTCGGCGCTTTGGTCGCGGGCGGCCCGCAACGAGGCGTCGCGGTCCAGTTGGCGGGCGTAGACGACCAGCGCGCTTTCCGTTTCGCGCAGCGCGTTCAGCACGGTGGCGTCAAAGCGCGCCACGGCGGCCTTGGTGTTGGCCTCGGCTTCGGCGATGCGGGCCTGCACGGCGCCCGTGTTCGGAATGGTCCATGAGATCAGCGGACCCACGCTCCAGCCGAAGGTGCCGCGGTCGCCGAACATCGAGGCGGGGCCGCCCGATGCGCCCGACAAGCCCAGCGTGATCTTCGGATACAGGTCGGCGGTGGCGACGCCGATGCGCGCGGTGCTGGCGGCCAGCGTGCGTTCGGCCTGGCGGATGTCGGGGCGGCGGCGCAGCAGCGCGGCGCCATCGCCTACGGGGATGGTATCGGTCAGGCGCGGCGCCGCGGCGCATTGCAGCAGCGACGCCGGGATTTCATTCGGCGTCTGGCCCGTCAGTGCCGCCAGGCGGTACAGCGCGGTGCGCTGCTGCGACTGGAAGGGCGGCAGGTTGGCCTGCAATTGTTCCAGCTGGCTGCGCGCGCGGGTGACGTCCAGCGTGGTGCCGCGGCCGGCGCGCTGCAAGCGGCTGACGGCGTCCAGCGATTCCTTTTGCACCTGTACCGAGTGCTGGGCCGACGCCAGTTGCATGCCGGCGGCGCACATGTTGGCGTAGGCGCGCGCGGTCTCGGCCGCGACCGTGACGCGGGTGGCGTCGTAGGCGGCCTGGGCGGCTTGCGCGTCGCCGCTGGCGGCTTCGATGGCGCGGCGGATCTGGCCGAACAGGTCCAGCTGATACGACACGCTGGCGCCTGTGGAGTACGACCAGCGGCTGGGCGGATTCACGCCCGGCTGCAGTTCCTGCAAGCCCGATACGTGGCCGAAGGTGGGCGACGCGTTCACGCCGATCGTGGGTTGCTGCTGCGCCTGGGATTCCTGCACGGCGGCCTGCGCGCGTTCAAGGTTGGCGCTGGCCACGCGCAAGTCCGTATTCGCCGACAGCGCTTTCTCGACCAGGCCGTCCAGCACCGGGTCGTTGTACAGGCGCCACCAGTGGCCGGACACCGCTTCCTGCTGGAACACGCCGGCCTGCGCTTCAACGAAAGCGCCCTGGGCGGCCTGTCGCTGGACGACCGATCCGGCGGGCACCTGATAGTCAGGGCCTACGGTGGTGCATCCGGCCAGCGCAAGGGCCAGCATCAGCGGCAGGAAGTGTTTGGTGTTCATGGCAGGTACGGCTTGGCGTCGATAAGAGGGTTGAAAAACAGGGTTGCAGAAATGGGGTTCAAGACGGCTGGCGCGTGTCGGCCGAAGCCGCTTGCGCGGGCTTGGGGTCGACCGACACGGTGGCGGTCTGGCCAGCGACCAGGCGCACGCCGTCAGGCACGTCGTCGATCTTCACGCGCACCGGGATGCGTTGCGCCAGGCGAACCCAGTTGAACGTGGGGTTCACGTTGGGCAGCAGGTTGGCGCCCGTGCTGCGGTCGCGGTCGGCGATGCCCATGGCGATGCTTTCCACGTGGCCGCGGATGCGGCGCGAATCGCCCATCAACGTCACCGTGACGGGGTCGCCTTCGTGGATGCCGGGCAGCTTGGTTTCTTCGAAATAGCCTTCCACGTAGAAGGAACCCGCGTCCACCAGCGCCATCACGCCGCGGCCGGCTGAGGCATAGGACCCGGCGCGCAGGTCCAGATTGGTGACGCGCCCATCGCTGGCGGCCAGCACGCGGCTGCGTTCCAGGTTCAGGCGGGCGGTGTTCAGCTGCACTTCGGCCTGGGCCAGCGCGGCTTCGGTCTGCTGCACCTTGGTCTGGCTTTGCTCGACGGCTTCGGCCGCCACCAGTTGGCCCAGCGATCGGTTGCGTTTGGCGTCGCGCAGCGCTTGGTCATGGGCGACCTGCTGCGAACGCACCGAGGCCTGGGCCTGGTCGAAGGCCAGCTGGAACCGCGCGCGGTCGATTTCAAACAGCAGGTCGCCGGCCTTCACGTCCTGGTTGTCATGCACGGGCACGCTCGTCACCAGGCCGGAGACGTCGGGCGCCACCTGGACCACATAGGCCTTGACGCGGCCGTCCCGCGTCCAGGGTTCGACTTCATAGTGCACCCAGAGCTGCCAGCCGGCGTAAGCGGCGGCGGCGACGACGACGGCCGTCACCGCGAACTTGCCGATAGCAGCAGGGCGAAGGGCATTGGGGAGTTTCATACCTATCTCTGGAGAAAATAAGGGGATATCAGGGAGACGCCATACAGCAGCACCACGAACAGCGCCAGATCGAATAGCGCGGGGTGCCACACCAGGCGGTACAGGCCGACCCGGGCCAGCACGCGGCGCACGGCCCAGGCAACGCCCAGGGTGACCATGCCCAGCACCAGCAGCCAGGGGAAATAAATGCCGTAAAGATTGAATTCGCCGATCATGATGCGTGGCCCTCCAGCGTGGGATGGGCGGGTTGGTAGTCGGGCGCGTCGGGGAAGAAGGCGCGGCGGATGCCCACCAACGCCACCACGGCGCGGTCCCGGGCGGCCAGGCCTTGCGGCGTGGCGGCCACGCTGGACAACGCGCGGTCAATCTGCGCCAGGAATTCCGGCGTCTTCTCGCCGATGCGCCACGACGAACGGGCGCGGAAGAATTGGGCCAGGCTGTTCAGCACGGGCTGGATCGTGGGCTCGGCCATCGGCAGATGGCGGCGGGCGTGCTGCAGTTCCGTGATGTCGCGGCCCACGCGCAGGTCTTTCAACGCGTCCGCAGCGACCAGGTCGTCAGGGCGCTTGGCCAGCGCCAGTCGCGGCTGCAAGAGGCCGATGCGGTCCAGCATGCGGGCGGCGTACGTATGGCGCGACTGGGCGCGGGGCGAACTCGCCAGCGTCGCCAGTTCCTTCCAGTTGGCGGCCTGGATGCGGCGAGCGCTCCAGTCGGCGCTGACCGTACGGAAGATGGCTGCGATGATCGCGGCGGTGGCCACGCCCATGCACTGCGCGACTTGCGTGTCGATGAAGGACACGACGTCCGCGGTGTTGGTGTCTTGCAGCGCCATCGTGCCCAGGAAGCCGAACAGCATGGCCATGGCCTTGCCGGCGCTGGCGGGGCGCGCGATGAAGATGCCCAGGATGAAGGCCGTGGGCAGCATCGCCAGGGCCAGCATTTCGAACGAATGGATGGCGGGCATGATGCCCAGCAGGTACAGCGCCGACACGGGGATCGAATACACCGTATAGGTCAGGAACTGCATGATGCCGGGCACGGGATTGTCTTGCGAGGCAAAGAAGCAGCTGAAGATTGCGGCCATCAGTGCGGCGGTGGCGCCGTTGCTCCAGGCTGTGCCGATCCAGAACGCGCAGCACACCGAAATGGCCACGCCTGCGGCCAGCGCCGACAGCAGCGCCATGCCGTGGTCGCGGTGCAGCGCCGCGTTGGGATCACGGGCGCCGCGGGAGGGGCGCATCGGCGAACGCAGTGGAGCGCCCTGCAGGCCCGCGCGGATTTCGCGGCGCAGGGCCAGGCATTCGTCATAGGTGTCGATCAGTTCGCGCAGCCGCGTCATCAGGCTGGCCAGCAAGGCGTCGCGCCACGTAGAGTGGCTGTCGATGGCGGGCGTCAGCGTCGTGACGGCGGCGCGCAATTGCACGGCGGTCTCGTGCGACGCCTGGGCGCCGGCGTTGATCCATTCGGAGATGTCGTGCAGCAGCGCGGACACGGGTTCGGGCAGCGGCTGGTCGTTGGCCTGCAAGGCGCGCAGGCGGTCCTCCACGGCGGACACCGCCGGCGTCAGCGCCGAGATCTGGTCCTGCATGGCGCGCACGGCGCCGGAGGTCCAGCGCAGGTTGCTGGTATCGAACGGCACGTGCGTGGACAAGAGACGCAGTTGCGTGATGTCGTTGGCCAGCACGCGGCGGTCGCGGTCGCGCTGTTCGGCATTCTGGCCGCTGAGCGTGTCGTGCATCCAGTTGCGGGCGTCCCGCACGGCCTTGTCCAATTGCAGTGTCAGTGCGGGCGCCAGGCCCCGGGGCAGAACGATGCTGTGGATCAGCGTGGCGCAGACGATGCCCAGGCTGATCTCTTCGACGCGGGCAAGCGCGGTGTCGAATACCAGCGACGGGTCCGTCACGCTGGGAAAGCCGATCATCGCTGCGGTGTAGCCGGCCAGCATGAAGAGGTACGACCGCGGCGTGCGGTCCAGCACCGACATGTACAGGCAGGCGCCCACCCACAGCACCATCGCCGCCGTCATGACGACAGGCGAATTCGACAGCCGCGGCACCATGTAGACGGTGGCGGCCGACCCGATGAAGGTGCCGACCAGGCGGTACAGCGCTTTGGAGCGCACGGCGCCCGACCAGGGCTGCGCCACGACATAGGCGGTGGTCATTGCCCAGAACGGACGCGGCAAACCAATGCTGTAGGCCAGATAAAGCGCCATGATGGCGCTTAGGTAGCTCTTGAGCGAAAAGATGGTTTCGCGGACGTTCGGCAGTTTCACGATTGATCGTCCTGGGCGGGTGTTCCGGTGGCGCCTCGGCCCAGCGACACCTTCAAGGCGTCGAAGACGCGCAGGCAGGCTTGCAGGTCGGCTTCGCTGACGCCTTGGAACAGGCGGCGGCGCAGTTCCACCAGCACGTCTTCGACCTGCGCGCGCAGCGCATGGCCGGCCTCCGTCAGGTGCAGCGTCTTGGCGCGGCGATCATGGGCGTCTTCGCGGCGTTCCATCAGGCCGGCGGCGACCAGTTGATCCAGCACGCGTACCAGCGACGGGCCTTCGACGCCCAGCGCTTCGGCCAGCGCGCCTTGGCGCACGCCGTCGCCCAGGCGGCCCGCCAGGATGACGGGCCAGGCCGTGGCTTGCGACAGGCCGTAGTCGGCCAGCGCCTTGTCGGCAGCGCCGCGATAAGCGCGTGACAGCACCATCAGGTTTGCGGTGGTAGCCATGAGTTGGGAGTCGGAAGGTGAGTTCATGGAATAGATTGTATCCTATCTATTAGCTTACTAATAATTGAAAATGGCGAATATTCCCATTGATTTTTTCAATTGGCTAGATAGGAGCGCGGTTTTCCATCAGTGGAAAACCGGGGACGGTGAGCGCAGGGGGAGGGCTAGCGGGGATAGGCCTGAAGGGCATGGCCCTCCGAACGCCGGCCTTCCCTCAACCGTTGCAGTCGGCCCAGCAGTTGGGCGTTTCGTACAGGCGCACGCGGGTCAGGCGCAGGTCGGCGCCGTAGTGGCCGTGGTATTGCGGCGCCAGGGTGTCGAAGACGATCTGGGCCAGGTTCTCGGCGGTGGGAATGCGGTCCAGCACCACGGTCTTGTGGCCGGGCAAGCTGTCCAGGAAGCCGCGCACGGCGGCGTCGCCTTCATAGACCAGGAATGCATGGTCCCAGACGTCCACGATATGGGTCTTGGCGATGTGCTTGATTTCGGAGAAATCCATCAGCATGCCGTTGTCGGATTCGCCGGGGGCCTGCACCACGTCGCCCGTCAGGGTGATTTCCAGCACATAGCGGTGGCCATGCAGGTTGCGGCACTGGCTGCGGTGATCGGGAATGCGGTGGCCGGCGTCGAATTCCAGCCTGCGGGTCACGGAAATCATCGCGTGCTCCGCAAGGCGTCGGGGTAAATCATGGAATGCCTATGTATTTGTGGGTCTGCAAACTAAGCCGCCATTGCGGGTGCTGCATACAGTACTGGACGGCTTGTTCGGTGTTGGCCACGCGAGCCGGGCCGTCCATGGGTTGCAGGAAGAAATGCTCGAAATCCAGATGCGCGAAGGTTTCGGGCAGCGCATTCGATTGCGGGTAGACCAGCTTCAATTCGTCGCCGCGTTCGATGACGATGGGCGCGGTGCCCTTGGGGCTGACGCAGATCCAGTCGATGCCGGCCGGCGGCTTGACGGTGCCGTTGGTCTCGATCGCCACGGTGAAGCCGCGGGCATGGATGGCCGTCAGCAGCGCCGCGTCCAGCTGTAGGAGGGGTTCGCCGCCGGTAAAGACCACATAGCGGTCTTCCGTGCCGGCGCCCCACGAGGCAGCGATGGCGTCGGCCAGCAGATCCGCCGTGGCGAACTTGCCGCCGCCTTCGCCGTCGGTGCCGATGAAGTCGGTGTCGCAGAAGGTGCAGGCGGCGCTGGCGCGGTCGCTTTCGCGGCCCGTCCAGAGATTACAGCCTGCAAACCGGCAAAATACCGCCGCGCGGCCTGCGTGGGCGCCTTCGCCTTGCAGGGTCTTGAAGATTTCTTTGGCGGAGTAGGTCATAAGGGGTAATGGCGGGTGCGGGTGGCCGGACGCCGTAAATAGTCGAGCAAAAGCGCGCTATTTTACTTCCAGCGGCGCCGGCGCGCCGAAAGACCCCGCGCGGCGCCGGCTTTGGGGGTGAACCCCCTTTATTCGAAGACGGGGCGGAAGAAGCTGCGTTCGTAGCTGACGATACAGCGCGTTTGCACGGCATAGGCGTAGGCCTGCTGGCAATCGGCGTCTTTCAGCGAGTCCTGGCGGTAGGTTTCGTAGGCGGCCAGGCTGGGGAAGGAAAACAGCGCCAGCGCGATGTTGTTCGCGCCCTCCGAGGGCAGGAAGTAGCCGTGGTGCGTGCCGCCGAACCGCTCGACCAGCGGAATCCACATCTTCGCGTAGGTTTCGAACTCGGCGATCGCATTGGCGTCGATGACGTAGCGCAAATAGCAGGTGATCATGGGGAAAGGGGCCTGGGCGGTGGGGGGGGCGGATGGGGGGGGCCTGCGTGCAGGGCCGGCGCATTGTAGCGACGCGCATGGCCGTCAATCAACGGATCCGCGCGCGCCGCGTCGCCGGCGCCTGCCTGATCTTGTAGACTCCCGGCCTATGTTCCACATCCAAGATTCCCTTTATCTGGACGAGCGCGACCTGACGTTCACCATGATCCGCGCCCAAGGCGCGGGCGGTCAGAACGTCAACAAGGTCTCCAGCGCCGTCCATCTGCGCTTTGACGTCCGTGCGTCGGGCCTGCCGCCCGAGGTCCAGGACGCCGTCTGCGCCGTCAGCGACCACCGCATCTCGAAAGAGGGCGTGATCGTCATCAAGTCGCAATCCTTCCGCAGCCAGGAAAAGAACCGGGTTGAGGCCATCGAACGCCTGCTCGGCATACTGCGGTCCGCCCTTGAGGTGGACAAGCCGCGCCGCGCGACCAAGCCGACGCGGTCGTCCCAGCGCCGCCGGGTGCAGCGCAAGGTCCAGCACGGCGAGGTCAAGCGCCTGCGCGGGCGCGTGCAGGGCGACT
Organism: Achromobacter marplatensis; assembly: GCF_002209535.1. Taxonomy (GTDB): domain Bacteria; phylum Pseudomonadota; class Gammaproteobacteria; order Burkholderiales; family Burkholderiaceae_B; genus Achromobacter; species Achromobacter marplatensis. Next base: position 281,969 of record NZ_NJIG01000001.1, read on the forward strand.
GAGGCCGGCCAATAGCCCCATGCGCCACAGGGGCATGACTATATATCGGACAACAACGATATATGATTCGATAAATTGCGATATACAAATATGACCGCATCCCCTTCAACCCCCGATCAGACCGACGTGCAGCCCGCTATCGACGCCGACGCCATCCTCAAGGCGCTGGCGAACCCGGTGCGGCGCGACATTCTTGTTTGGCTGAAGACGCCGCAAGCGCATTTCGAAGAGCGCCCGGGCCACACCTTCGAGCATGGGGTGTGCGCGGGCCACATCGATCACCGCTGCGGCTTGTCGCAGTCGACCGTGTCGTCGCACCTGGCCGTCTTGCAGCGCGCGGGCCTGATCTCGGCGACGAAAGTGGGGCAGTGGGTCTTTTTCCGTCGCAATGAACCCGTAATTGCCGCGTTCCTGCGGCAGTTGAACCAGGATATGTAGTCAGCCCTACACGTTGCGCCCGTTGCCCGGGCGGAAGGATTTTGCATGAGCTCCCTGTTTGAACCCCTGCGCGCCGGCGACCTCACGCTGCGCAACCGCATCGTGATGGCGCCGTTGACGCGCCAGCGCGCCAACGAAGGCCGCGTGCCCAGCGACCTGATGGTCGAGTACTACTCCCAGCGCGCCGACGCCGGCATGATCCTGACCGAAGCCACGTCCGTCACGCCGCAGGGCGTGGGCTATGCGGACACGCCGGGCCTGTGGTCCACCGAGCAGGTCAAGGGCTGGCGCAAGGTCACCTCCGCCGTGCACGCCAAGGATGGCCTGATCGTGGCCCAGCTGTGGCACGTGGGCCGCATTTCCGACCCGGTTTTCCTGAACGGCGAACTGCCCGTCGCGCCCAGCGCCATTGCGGCTGGCGGCCACGTAAGCCTTGTGCGCCCCAAGCGCCCGTATGTCACCCCGCGCGCGCTGGAAACGGCCGAGATCCCGGGCGTGGTCGAAGCCTATCGCCACGGCGCCAAGATGGCCCAGGAATCCGGTTTTGACGGCGTGGAAGTGCACGCCGCCAACGGTTACCTGCTGGACCAGTTCCTGCAAGACAGCACGAACCTGCGCACCGACCAATACGGCGGCTCGCTGGAAAACCGCGCGCGCCTGCTGCTGGAAGTGGTGGATGCGTGCATCGAAGTGTGGGGCGCCGGGCGCGTGGGCGTACACCTGTCGCCGCGCGGCGATTCGCACACGATGGGCGATTCGGATCCGGCGGCGACCTTCACCTATGTGGCGACCGAACTGGGCAAACGCGGCATCGCGTTCATTTGCGCACGCGAACATGAAGGCGAAGACAGCCTGGGGCCGAAGCTGAAGGCTGCGTTTGGCGGCGTCTATATCGGCAACGAAGGCTACACGCGGGAATCCGCCGAGGCCGCCATCACGGCAGGCCGTGTCGATGCCGTGGCGTTCGGCGTGCAGTACATCGCCAACCCGGACCTGACGCGCCGCTTCGAACTGGACGCCCCGCTGAACGCGCCGGAATCGTCCACGTTTTATTCGCAGGGCGCCGCCGGCTACACGGACTACCCGGCGCTGCCGTAAAGCAGCGCGGCAGCCGCGCCTACGGCACCGCGCGCATCGGATAGGTGAATAGGCCGAAGTGCGCGGCGTTCAGGCCGAGGTGCGCCAGCACCGCTGCCGCCAGTCCGCCATAGCGGTACGCGACGCCATAGGCCACGCCGGCCAGGCCCGCGAGCAAAACCCATTGCCAGCCGCCGGCGTAATGTGCCAGTCCGAAAAGCACGGCAGCAACCGCCACGGCGGCCCAGCCTCCCCAGCGATGGCGGCGCCAACACGTCGCCAGCTGCTGCTGCACATAGCCGCGGAACAAGGCTTCTTCGGCTAGCGTGACCAGTAGCGCGTTGTTGATCAGCCAGATCCAGCCGCTGTCCGGCCATTTGGGCGCCGAGCCCACCACGCCCAGCGCCAGTGCAACCCCCAGACACACCGCAATCGCCGCGGCCGCCGTCAGCAAGGCAGACGCCGCCGTGATGCGCGCGTTGCCGCCCGCCATGGGCGGCGCCAAGGCCAGCACCACCCAGAACGCCACGAGCGGCTTGTCCAGGTTCAGGTACATGCCGAAGGGCACCGCGTCGGGACTCAACGGCGCCGGCGCGATGACCTGCGGATTGTGGAATCCGGGTAATAGATGCAGGAAAAGCGCGGCCGCCAATGTCAGGAACAAAGCATGGCCCGCTGCGCGCGTTACCGCGTCGGATGCGGGCCGCACCCATGCCGCCGCCAGCAACAGCAGTGCAGGCGCAGCGAACGCCACCGGATCGATCAACCCCTCCGACCACGCCCAGGCCCAGGCGATGGCGAGCGGCGCCAGCGCCCAGCGGCGGGTGGCCGGCGGCCAGAGCAGGGCGGTGGAAAGAAAGAGGGCGGACCAGGGAGACAGGAACGGCATCGAAGCAGGCGCGGGCACGCAAAGCGCAAAGTGTAAGCGTACCGGCTTGCCCAACCGGGCCTTTCAGGCGACGATGCCGCACACGGCGGCGCAAAGCCGCCTTTTTCGCACCCTGGAGCAAAAATGAAAATGATCGCGTGGTTGATGCTGGCGGCGGCGATTCTGCCGTTCGTCTCGACGATAGTCGCCAAGGCGGGGGGCAAACAATTCGACAACAATGATCCGCGGGCGTGGCTAGCGCGCCAGGAAGGGTGGCGAGCGCGGGCCAATGCCGCGCAGATCAATACCTTCGAGGCCCTGCCGTTCTTCTACGCAGCGGTGCTGTTCGCGCTGTATACCCAGGCATCGCCCGCGCATGTCGCTACGCTGATGGCCTGCTGGCTGGGCGTGCGCCTGGGCTACCTGGCCATGTACCTGGCCGGCTGGGGCGCGTTGCGGTCGCTGGTCTGGGCGATCAGCGTAGGCTTCGTGATCGCCATCCTGTTCTCGGGCGTCTAAGGCGCGCGAATGCCACGCGAATGGCGCGCGGCGCGGGCCGGAAAACGTTCCGGTGCGCGCCACGTGCGGGCGGCGCGAGGGCGCCGCTTACTTCCATTCGAAGACGGCGCGCGCGGTACCCGTGTTCTGCACGGTCACTTCGCGCACCTGGGCTTTGCCTTCGTAGGTAGCAGAGACCTTGTAGGCCCCGGCCGGCAACTTCACCAGCATGTACGGGCCTTCTGCCGTGGCCTTCAGCACTTCCTTGCCTTGCGCGTCATGGATGGCGACGCCGACGCTGGCGACGTAATCCGCCTTTCCATCGCGTTGGGCGGCAAAAGTGAGCGCCAGCGGATAGTCGCGGGCGGCCGCCTTCATGGCTTCCGATTCATCGATGCCGATCCCGCCGCTGACATACTGCACCGTGCCCTGGTGCTTGACTGGGGGCAACGCCGCGTGCGCGGTCGACAGGACGCCGGCGATGGCCATGCTGCCCACCGCCATCATGGCAGCCAGGGTGCAGCGTTCAATGCGTTTGTTCATCAGGTTCTCCTGGAGTAGGCGACAAGGGTTTCGACCGGGAAGCGGGCGCCGAGTTCGCGTGTCTGGGGCCGGCTGACACGAAAAGAAACCACGCGCCGACCTTAACCGCATTCGGCAAGCATATCGCCGGAAAACCCCGTCTGCCAGGCGAACGCCAGCCGGCTCTCGCCGCTGATCGTTCCGTCCGGGGCGAAGCGCCTTTCTTCCAGCTGACCCGCGCCGTCGGCGTGCAGCGCCAGCACGCTGGAGCTGCGGGTGCCATAGTTCGGACTGACAATGAAAGGGCTGCTCAATAGCTTTTCGCGATCTCGCGGCAGGCCCGTGGCAGGCAGTTCGTCGTCTTCCGCGCCCTGGCGGTCCGCCAGGGCGGCGAAGAGCGCGGGCATATCGGGCTGCGGCGCCCGGTCCAGGACGGCGGTAAAGGCGGTCTTGGTGCGTGCCAGCTTCGGCCACGGGGTGTCCAGCAGATGGTTGGACAGCGCGTAGATGCCGGGTGGCAGCGCGCGCGGCGCGCCATCGCGGTTGCTCAGGTACCAGGCTTGCAGCGCGTCGCCCACGATCAGGTTGAAGCCGTTGTAGGCCTGGTCCTTTTCATGGACGCGCGCCAGGTATTCGGCGGGCGACGTCCCGCCGCGCAGGAAGTCTTCGACCAGCGCGCCGCGCGAGGGCGCGGCATCCAGGTGCCGGCCCGGTTCCCGGAAGTTGGTGACCAGCGCGTAGCGGCCCCGCGAGGTCGCGCCCATCCAGGTGCCGCCGGCCAAGCCGTCGCGGCCGGCGTAGACACCGGGCGCATCGGCCCACTCGGCCGCCGGATGCGTCAAGCGGGCGTGGAATTCGTCGCGGTTGGCGGCGATCAGGACGGGGATGCCCGGCAAGGCATGCAGGGCCAATACGGCAAGACACATGGTTCAGACCTGGTGTACGGGGGTTCTGGGGGCGCCGGCGCCTGGCGCGGCGGCGAAATCCGGGCCGGCCAGCGCGGCGCGCAGCGCTTCGATTTCGGCGGCGACGTCGGCCAGCGCAGGCGAGGGGGCGGTGATGGGCGTGGCGGATACGGCTGCGCCCTGGTCGACGGCGAGGCTCATGGCATGCAAGGTTTCCGCCAGCGCCGCGACTTCGGCAGCGCTGGGCGCGGCCTGGCCGGCGGGCAGCGACCACGCCGTATCCGAAATGGCGTTGGCCACGCGTTCGAGGGCGACCTCCACCGGCCACCACGCCAGCGCGCGGCGGCTGACAAGGCGGGGTTCGGACAAGCCGCGCTGCAGCGCGATGCGCAGGTCGGACAAGCGGGCATAGGCGCTTGCGCGCAGGCTGTGGCGGCTGCCGGGCGCTGCCTGGAAGACCGTATTCAGATAGGCGGCCAACGTATCCATCGCGGCGGATACGGCATGGTCCAGGTTGTGGCGTTCGATGCGGATCCACGGCAGGTAGCCCACCAGCAGCACGATGCCGGCGGCGATGCCCACGTCGATCAGCCGCGCCAGGGCAATCGCCCAGGTGCCGGGCTGCAAGGCACCGATCAAGAGCATCAGGATGGGCACCAGAATGGCGGAGAACAGCCCGTAGTTGCGGCGGATGGACCAGGGCAGCAGGGAAGCCAGCACCGCCACCGTCAACAGGCTGGCGATGCCGCTGCGATCCACGGCCAGCACGGTGGCGCTGATGGCGACGCCCACGACGCTGCCGCCGCAGCTTTGTAGCGCCCGGGCAAAGACCGAGCCGAAGTTGGGCTTGAAGATCACCACCACGATCAGCGGCACCCAGTAGGACCGGGGCAAGGCCACCGCCCACGCCACGGCCTCGGCGGCGATAAGGCACAGGCCTAGCCGGACCAGGTAGCGTACGGTGGCCGGTCCGGGCCGATAAGTGCGCGCCAACACGCGCCACGGCGTGCGCGGGCGGACGGGCGCCAGCGTGGCCAACGCATCCGCGCCGGGCGGCATGGCGCCGTCCAGCAGCGGCAGCGCTTGCGCCAGCGCGTCCGCCAGTTGCGGCATGTCCGCCAGCCTCAGCGCGGCGATGTCGTCGCCGGGGTTGGGCTCCGCGTCGTTTTCCACGCGGTCCGCCAGCCGGTTCATGACGCGCGCGCATTCCGGCGGCAGCACGCGGCCGGCGCGCGCCAGCGCCAGCGCGGCGTTGGTCAGCGGCGTGCAGGCTTGCAACTGGGCGGCCAGCCGGGCCAGGCGCGGCGATGGACCGGCGGCGCGGCCGCGGGCGGCCAGCACGGTGTCGTAGGCGGTGGTCATGGCCGCTTCCATGTCGCGGCGCGCGATCATGGTGCGTGACGTGCCGATGGCGGCGAACATCGCGGCCAGCTTGCGGTAGGCCAGCGCAACCGCGGCGCGTTCCGGCGCGATCGGGTTCACGACCCAGCCCGACAAGGTAAGAGCCAGGCCGAACAGCCCACCCGCGCCCACCAGCACCGACGGCAGCCAGGGCGGCAGGCTGGACGTCAGGCTGGCGCCCACGATGACATACACCGCGAACTGCAGCGTCGCCACCGCGGCGATGTTATTGAAGGTGCCGACCAGGCTGGCGATCAGCACCAGCACGGTCATCGCAGCCGAGGTCCACAGGCCATGTCCGGCCACCAGGTTGCCCAGCAGGTAGCCCAGCGCGCCGCCGAAGACGGTGGCTCCGATGGACAGCGCCCGGTTCCGGTAGGGGCCGCCGTTGTCGCCGGTGATGGCGGGCAGCGCGCCCAGGGCCACCAGCGCGGCGGCCGCGCTCTGGTCCAGCGCCAGCCCGACCGCCGATGGCAGGCCGATGGCCAGCGCGGCCCGCAATGCCACCCAGCGGCTGACCGGCGACGGTTCCATATGCGCCAGGCTCATCAGCCACCGCATGTTGGACGTGCGCGCGCCGCGGCGGTTCAGGGGGCGGGACACGGCGGCCTCATGGCGGGCGGGATCAGGCTTTGATCAACGGGGCGACTTCCGGCGCGGCCAGCCGGAAGTAATCTTCCGTGTTCAGCAGGATGGACGCGTCCAGGCGTCCGGCGTTGAACACGATTTCATCGTGGCGGTCGCGCAGGCTGGGGTCCACCAGCAGATGCAGGTCGGGGTTGAAGGAAAAGGGCGGAATCGCGCCGATCTCGCAGCCCGTCAATTCGCGCGCCAGGTCCTGCGAGGCCAGCGAGGCCTTCTTGCCGCCGGCCGCGCGCGCAATGGCGTCCAGGTCGGCCTGCTTGTCGGCCGGGAAGACGGCCAGCACGTTCTTGCGCTGGTTCGACGAGATCTTCACGCGGCAGACCAGCGCCTTGGCGCCCTGGCTGACGGCGGTGCCGCGGATGGCGGCGACCTCCACTGAGCGGCCGGCCGCGGGGTGTTCGATCAGGCGATGGCGGGCCTGGTTCTGGGCAAGCATCGCTTGCAGGCGTTCAAAGACTTCCATGTCGGGCGGCGGATCAGAATGGGATGGGCAGGCGCCGGGAGTCGGCGCCGCACACATCGCATGATACGCCCGCGGGCAAGCCGTCAGATCTCGCCGGTGAAGGCGTAGCCCCAGCCCCAGACGGTGCGGATCGGCAGTTCCATGTTCATGTCTTGCGCCTTGCGCCGCAAGCGGCTGACGACCACGTCGGTGCGGCGGATGGACTCGCGGCCCGCTTGCGGATCGATCCCGGGCGGATCGCTACGGGGCAGCCGCTTGTCCGCCGAGGTGGTCAGTTTCAGCAGGAATTCGCGCTCGGCCAGCGTCAGCGCCAAACGTATACCTTGCGGGCTGACCAGGGTCCAGGCCGCGTCATGGAATTGCCATTTCCCGCTGGCGTCGACGGACGCGGCCGCACTGGGCGCGCGCGGTTCCGCCTCGGGGGCCGTCCGGCGGCCGGCCATGGCGGGCACGCGGCGAACCAGGGCCTGCAATGCGGCGGCGATTTCGGCGGTGGCCACGTCGGGCTGGAAGCAGGCGTCGGCGCCGCAATGCAGGCCCAGGATGCGGTTTTCCGGGGAATCGAAGGTAGAGACGGCAACGATGCCGGCGGTGGTGTCCATGGCGCGCAGACCTGCGACGGCCATGCAGAGATCGGATAATTCGGCTTCCATCACCAGCAACGGCGTACGACGCGACTGGAAGAGGCGGAACAGGCCGTTGGAGTCCTCGCAACGGCGGGGCGAAAAACCCATGCCCGCCAGTGCGTCGCTGCGGCGCACGCGTTGGTCGGGATCGGGAGAGAAGACGATCAGGTCTAGTAGGTCATTCATGAATCGTAGTGATCTGTGCAGCTTGAGCGCATGCATGATGCTACGGATACATCGAATTCCTAAACCTCGCACAACGCCCGTTTCGTACCCGAATTCTCAGACATGATTGCGGGGCGTCTGTTACGCGCGACGCATGGAGGCGCTGATGCGTGCGCCACTTTGGTGCGCGAAGGCCGCAGGCTGACCAACGCCTTAACGTTCCTGCCGCGGAAGTCGGTGCGGGTTTGCAGCGGGCTCTGTCTCGGCGCTTAGCTCCGCGGCGGGTTCGTTCCACCAGCCTCCGCCCAGCGCCTGCAGCAGCGCCGCGGTATCCGCATAGCGCGCGGCATCGGCTTCCGTGCGCGCAATGCGCGTCTGCAATAGTTGGCGCTGACTGTCCAGCAGGCTCAGATGGCTGATGCCGCCGGCCTGGTAGCGGCCTTGCGCGATGCGCTCGGCCTCGGTCGCGCGGCGCCAGGCGTCGTCATAGGCCTGGTAGGCCTCACCGTCCGTCTGCACGGCGCGCAAGGCGTCGGCCACTTGCCGGAAACCGTCCAGCACCGTTTGCCGGTACGCAGCGGCCGCGGCATCGTAGGCAGCTTCCGCCGACCGTTTTCGCGCGCGCAGTTCACCGCCATGGAACAGCGGTTGCACCAGGCCCAGGCCCAGGTTCCACACGTTCACGCCATCGGACAGATCGCCCACGCGCGTACGTTGCGACCCAAAGCTGGCGGTCAGCGTGAACTGCGGATACTGGTTGGCGGTGGCCACGCCCACATCGGCCGACGCTTTGTGCCACAGCGCTTCGGCGGCCAGGATGTCGGGCCGCTGTCGCGTCAGCGCGGACGGCACGCCGGTGGGGATGCTTGAGGGCAAAGTCAGGTCGGCCAGGCGTAGCGGTGCTACGGGCAATGCGGCCGGCGGCTGGCCCAGGTAAACCGCCAGCTGGTGCGTGACCTGTGCCAATTGCTTGTCCAGCGGCGGCAGGGTGGAACGGGTCTGGGCCACCAGCAGTTCCTGGTTGCTTAAGTCGGCCTGCGCGATGCCGCCCGCGGCCAGGCGCTGCCGCATGATGTCCTGCTGCTGCAATTGCGCCGCCAGCAGTTCGCGGGTCGCGGCCACCCGTTCCGACAAGTCGGCCTGCCGGATGGCGGCCGTCACCACGTTCGCGGCCAGCGACATGCGTGCCGCCTGCAGTTCGTGCGCCTGGTAATCCACCTGGGCGGCCATGCCTTCCAGCGCCCGGCGGTTGGCGCCGAACACGTCCAGCGTGTAGGACACGTCGATCGAGGCGTTGTACAGCGTGAACGGCGGCGGCAGTTCGGAGACGGGCACGCCATAGGCGGACGGGTCCACCTTCTTGCGCGCGGCCGACAGATTGCCGTCGACGGCGGGCAGCAGGCGGCCGCCGGTTTCGGCGTTCAGGTCTTCAGTGGCCTGGCGCAGGCTGGCCCGCGCCTGTTCCAGCGTCGGGTTGGCGTCCAACGCCTGACGCACCAACTGGTCCAGCGCGTCGGAATGGAACAGTTGCCACCATTGCGCGGGAATGTCGGCGCCCGCCTGCAACTGCTGCCCGCCGGACGCGGACGGGGCGTCTTGCGGCGCCATATAGGAGGCGACATCGGGGGCCGCGGGCGTGGCGAAGTCGGGCCCGACCGCGCAGCCCGAGACCAGCGCAAGCAGGCTCAGGACGGCCAGCGCCGCGCGGCGGCGCGGCAGCGGACGGGAAGCGAAGGGCGGGCGGGCTAAGCGAGGCATGGCGCGTCAATCCAGGGTTCGGCGATAGAACTTCACGGCGGCGGTCATGACGACCACGGTGAACAGCATCAGCGGCCAGATGCTGGGCCACAGGTCCCACCAGCCGTTGCCTTTGAGCAGGATGCCGCGAATCAGCCGGTTGAAGTGCGTCAGCGGCAGCAGGTTGCCCAGGTACTGCGCCCACATGGGCATGCCCTGGAACGGGAACATGAAGCCCGACAGCAGCATGTTGGGCAGGAAATAGAACATGGTCAGCTGCATGGCCTGCAACTGGTTCTGCGCCAGCGACGACAGCGTGATGCCCACTGTCAGGTTGGCGGCGACGAACAGCAACGCCGCCAGGTACACCGACAGCAGGCTGCCCAGAATCGGCACATGGAAGACGAAGTGTGCCGCCAACAGGATGATGGTGGCCTGGATCAGCCCGATGGCGATGTAGGGCACGATCTTGCCCGTCATCACCTCGATCGGCCGCACGGGCATCGACAGCAGATTCTCCATCGTGCCGCGTTCGCGTTCGCGCGTCATGGCAAGCCCGGTCATCATCACCAGCGTCATCGTCAGGATCACGCCCATCAGCCCCGGCACCGTGTTGTATTGCGAGATCTGCTCTTCGTTGTAGAGCTGGTGCACGCGCACGTCGAACGCCGGTTGTCCGCCTGCCAGGCCGGCCAGCGGCCCGGTCAGGTCCTTCTGCGCCACGGCCTGGGTCAGTTGGGTGGCGGCGCCAATCGCCATGCCGGTGGCCATGGGATCCGTGGCGTCGGCCTCTATCAGCAGGGCGGGGCGTTCGCCGCGCAGCAGCCGGCGCGAGAAGTCCGGCGGTATCGTCACCACGAACAGCACCCGCCCCTGGGCCAGCGCGGCGCGCCCGGCTTCCTCGTTGTCCAGTTCTTCGGTGATGTGGAAGTAGTCAGACGACTTCATTGCCGCGATGAAGCTGCGCGTGAACGGGCTGTGGTCGGCCGTGATGACGGCCGTGGGCATCTGCTTGGGGTCGGTGTTGATGGCGTAGCCGAACAGCGCCAGCTGCATGATGGGCAGGCCCACGATCATGCCGAAGGTGATGCGGTCACGGCGCAGCTGCAGGAATTCCTTCAGCACCATGCTCCACCAGCGGGCCCACGAAAAACCTTGCAGATGGCGCATCATGGCGGGCTCGCAAAGTTGTCGGTGGACCGGTTCATCAGATAGATGAAGACGTCTTCCAGGCTGGTGTCGATGCGCTCGAGGCGCAGGTCCTGGCCGTCGATGGCGCCGCGCAGCGTGCGTTCCAGCAGCGCCGCGTCCTGGCCGCTGACATGCAGTGCCGACCCGAAGGCCACCGTCTGGTCCACGCCCGGTGCGCCGCGCAGCCGTTGCCCCAGCGGCACCAGGTTATGGCCGTGGATGGCCCAGGTGGTCAGGTGTTGTTCGGCGATTACTTCTTCGGCCGTGCCTTGGGTCAGCAACCTGCCGTAAGAGATGTAGGCCAGCTTGTGGCAGCGTTCGGCTTCGTCCATGTAATGCGTGCTGACCAGCACCGAGATGCCGCGCGCGGCCAGTTCGTGCAGCTGTTCCCAGAAATCGCGGCGTGCCGTCGGGTCCACGCCGGCGGTCGGTTCGTCCAGCAGCAGCAGGCGGGGCTCGTGCAACAGGCAGGCGGCCAGCGCCAGGCGCTGCTTCCATCCGCCCGACAGCGAGCCCGTCAGTTGGCTGGCGCGGCTGTGCAGTCCCAGGTCCTCCAGCGCGCGGTCCACGGTCTCCTTGCGGTTCGACATGCCGTACATCCGCGCCACGAAATCCAGGTTCTCGCGGATCGTCAGGTCGTCCCAATACGAGAACTTCTGCGTCATGTAGCCCACGTGCCGCTTGATCTCGGCGCTTTCACGCAGGATGTCGTAGCCCAGGCAGGTGCCGCTGCCCGAGTCCGGGGTCAACAGGCCGCACATCAGCCGGATGCAGGTGGTCTTGCCGCTGCCGTTGGGGCCCAGGAAGCCGAAGATCTCGCCTTCGCGCACGCGCAGCGACACGTCGTTGACCACGTGCTTGTCGCCGAAGTGCTTGTTCAGCCCATGCACGTCGATAACGGCGGTGCCCGCGTCCCGCGCGGTGTCGTCCGGCGCGCTCATTGCAGGGTGGCCTCGACGGGTTGGCCGGGATGCAGGCGCGTGGCCGCGTCCGGCGTGGGCCGGGCTTCGACCATGTAGACCAGCTTGCTGCGGCTTTCGCGGCTGTAGATGACCGGGGGCGTGTATTCGGCCTGGTTCGACACGTAGTCGATATGCACCGGTATCGGATCGCCGCAGCCGTCGCAGCGCAGGGTGGCCTGCTGGCCGACCTTCAGCGACCCCACCACCGTCTCCGGCACGAAGAAGCGCACCTTGATATTGCCGGGCGGCAGCAGGCTGACGACGGGGCTGCCCGCGGGCACCCATTCGCCCACGCGGTACATCGTGTCGAACACCTGACCTGCGGCCGGGGCGCCCAGCTGCTTTTGCGCCAGCGTCCATTCGGCTTGCGCGAGCGTCGCGCGGGCCGCGTCCACCTGGGCGGCTTGCGCACGCCGCTGGTCGTCGCGCCCGGGCAGGGCGGCGACTTCCAGCTGCGCGCGCAGCTCGCGCACGCGGGCGGCGTCCGACTGCGCCTGTTCGCGGCTGTCGTCCAACTGCGCCCGCGCAATGCCGCCGATGCGGAACTGCGCGGTATCGCGCTGCAGTTGCGCGGCAGACCGGCGGCTGGCGGCCTCGGCCTGGGCCAGTTGGGCGCGGCTGACGTCGACTTCAGGCGGGCGCTTGCCGGTGGCGATGTCTTCCATCTGCGCCGTCGCCGCGGCCAATTGTGCGCTGGCCTGGTCGCGGGCGGCGCGCTCGCGCGTGGCCTCAAGGGTGAACAACGGCGCATCGGCCGTCACCTGCTGCCCGCGCTTGACCGGCAGCGCATCCAGCCGGCCCGCTTCGGACGAGGCCACATAGACATAGTCGCCCTCGACATAGCCTTGGTAGAAGGGGGCGTGATCATTGCCGCAACCGGCCAACAGCAAGGCCAGCACCGGTAAGGCCGGCAGGGAACGAAGCAGGGCGGGACGGGTGCGCATGGTCGGCATCCTCAGAGGGCAGGGGGCGGGGCGGGCGGCGAGAACAGGCCGCCCGTCAGCATGGCGATGGCGTGCGCCGCGATCGCCTCGGTATCGATGGCCTGCGCTTGCGCGTCGCCCTGCCAGATGCGGCGCCACAGATTGGACGTGGCCAGCGGCAGCAGGGTCAGGCCCAGGATGGACAGGAACACCAAGCGGGGCTCCACGCCCGGCGTGATGGCGCCCTGGCGCTGGGCTTGCCCGATCATGCCGGCGAACGCCTGCAAGCGATCGGAGGGCAGATGCGGCAGCACGCGTTCGCGCAGTTGGCCGCCTTCGTTGACGACTTCATGCATCCAGAGCGATGGCAACCACGGCTGTTGCGTGGCGCTTTGCACGATGCGCTTCACGATTTCCGCCAGGAAGCCGCGCGCCGCGGCGGCGGGATCCTGGCTGGCATCCAGGGCCACCGGCACCGGCGCCCAGACATATCCGATGACGGGCAACACGCGCTCTTGCACGACCGCGTCGATCAATTGGTCGCGGCTTTTGAAGTAGTAATGCACCATCGCCGGCGTCACGGCGGCGCGTTGGGCGATATGGGCGATGGTGGTCGCGGCGACCCCTTGCAAGGCGAACAGGCCGGTAGCGATTTCCAGCAGCCTGGCGCGCATGGCGGCGTTGTCGGGGCGCGCGGGACGTCCGGGGCGGCGGGGGGCGGGAGGCGGTACAGGACACATGGCGCAGAGTTTAATTAAGTATTTAATTAATTAAAAGGGGGAACGATGACAGGGTTACCGCGCGAGTCGATGGACAACGATGGTGTAATGGACCGGTTCCCCAACTTGCCACCCGGGTGTTGCCCGCAAGGCCCGGGCGGCTTCCTGTAGGAGGCTGGACTTCATGCCGCAATCATCGTCGATCAACCGCCGTATCGTGCTTGCCGCGCGCCCGCACGGCGAACCCACAGACAGCGATTTCCGTCTGGAAACCGGGGACGTCCCGCAACCCGGGCCCGGCCAGGTGCTACTGCGCACCGTGTATCTCTCGCTGGATCCCTATATGCGCGGCCGCATGAGCGATGCGCCGTCCTATGCCGAACCTGTCCAGGTCGGCCAGCCCATGGTGGGTGGCACCGTGACACGCGTGCAGGCGTCCAACCATCCTGACTTCAAGCCTGGCGAATGGGTGTTGGCCCAATCCGGCTGGCAGGATTTTGCGGTGTCCGACGGCACGGGCCTGCTGCGCCTGGGCGCCAACCCGCAGCATCCCTCGTATTCGCTGGGCGTGCTGGGCATGCCGGGTTTCACGGGCTACATGGGCCTGCTGGACATCGGCCAGCCCAAGGCCGGCGAAACCGTGGTGGTGGCCGCGGCCAGCGGCGCGGTGGGCGCGGTGGTGGGGCAGATCGCCAAGATCCACGGCTGCAAGGTCGTGGGCATCGCGGGCGGCGCCGACAAGTGCCGCTATGTGATTGACGAATTGGGCTTTGACGACTGCGTTGACCACAAATTGCCGGATCTGCCCGGCCGGCTGGCGCGCGCCGTGCCCCAGGGCATCGACGTTTATTTCGAAAACGTCGGCGGCGCGGTGTTTGACGCCGTCCTGCCGTTGTTGAACCCGCGCGCCCGCGTGCCGGTCTGCGGGCTGATCTCGGCCTACAACGCCACCAGCCAGCCTGAAGGCCCGGACCGCCTGGCGCTATTGATGCGCACCATCCTGACCAAGCGGCTGAAGTTCCAAGGTTTCATCATCTTCAACGAATACGCGCACCGCTACGGCGAATTCCGCGAGGCGATGGAAGGTTTGATCGCGCAAGGCCGCATCAAGTACCGCGAGGACGTGGTCGAAGGGCTGGAGAATGCGCCGCGCGGCCTGATGGGGCTGCTGAAGGGCGAAAACGCCGGCAAGCGCATTGTGCGCGTCGGCCCTGACGAATAGCGCCATACAACGGAGCGCAACATGAAAATCCTGATCGTGCTGACATCCCATGACACATTGGGCAATACCGGCCGCAAGACGGGCTTCTGGCTGGAAGAGTTTGCCGCGCCGTACTACGCGTTCGTGGATGCGGGCGCCACGGTGACGCTGGCGTCGCCCAAGGGCGGCCAGCCTCCGCTGGACCCCAAAAGCGATGACCCCGACGCGCAGACCGACGCCACCCGACGCTTTCGCCAGGATACCGAGGCGCAGCGGGTGCTGGCGTCCACCCACCGGCTGGCGGACGTGCAGGCGGCCGACTATGACGCGGTGTTCTATCCCGGCGGCCACGGCCCGCTATGGGACCTGGCGGAAGACACCAAGTCCGTCGGATTGATCGAAACCATGCTGGCCGCCGGCAAGCCGGTCTCGGCCGTGTGCCATGCGCCCGGGGTGCTACGCCATGCCAAGACCGCCGACGGCAAGCCGCTGGTGCAGGGGCGTCAGGTCACCGGCTTTTCCAACGCGGAAGAGGCGGCCGTGCAACTGACCGACGTCGTGCCGTTCCTGGTTGAAGACGAATTGACCCGGCTGGGCGGCTTGTACAGCAGCGGGCCGGACTGGCAGCCGCATGTGGTCAGCGACGGCTTGCTGGTCACCGGGCAGAACCCGGCGTCGTCAGTCGGCGTGGCGCAAGCCTTGCTGGAACGGTTGAAGAACTGAAATCTGTTTGGTCAGGATTGCTGCGCAGTGTGTCAGAATTGCTACTTTCTGACACACTGCGCGCGTTCCGTTGCAACGCCGCGCATCTTCCTGATGCCCCCAGACGTACCCGAATACCCCGATGGTTCCTGTGAGGCCGCGCTGTTTGCCGCCATGCAGGCGCGTGACCCGGCCACTGGCCGCCATTGCGACCGGGTGGTCGCGCTGAGCGTGGCGCTGGCCCAGGCCTGCGGCCTGCCAGAGCCCGAGCAAGCCGCAGTGGCCGTCGCTGCAAGGCTGCATGATGTAGGCAAGATCGGCACGCCCGACCGCGTGCTGTTTTCACCCAAGCGCCTGGAAGCGGACGATTGGGAAATCATGAAGTCGCATGCGGCCACCGGCGCCGACATCATCATGAAAAGCGCGATGCCGCAGCGCGACCTGATCGCGCACGCGGTGCGCCACCACCACGAACACTTCGACGGTTCCGGCTACCCGGCAGGGCTGTCAGGGCACGATATCCCGCTGCATTCGCGCATCATTTCGCTGGCGGATTCCTACGATGCGCTGGGCGACACGCGGCCCTACCATCCGGCGCGTTCCCACGCCGAGATCATGCGCATCCTGAACCGCGAGTCCGGATCCAAGTGCGATCCGGACCTGCTGCGGCTCTTCGAAGCGATGATATTGAAAAGCCCGTTGCGCGTGCCGTAACGGCACGCGCCGGCCTTATTTCAGGCGGTAGTTGGCCGCGACCACGGCCAGGTTCTGCAGCGTGCGTTGCTGCCAGGCGGCGTCGTGGCCCAGTTCTTCGGCAAGGATGCGCGCCACTTCGGGGGCGGCCAGCATCGCCGCTTCGCTATCCAGGAACAGTGCGCGGTTGCGGCGGGCCAGCACGTCTTCGGCGCTGCGCGCCAATTCGAAACGCGCGGCAAAACGCACATGCGCTTCGGACAGGCCGCTGGCGTTGACCAGCATGCGGTCCGCGCCCGGCAGGGCCTTCAAGGTGGCCAGGTCGGTGCCGTAGTAGCTGTCCGGCGTGCCGGCGTGTTCCTGCGACGGCGCCAGGCCAGAAGCGCCATGCAACGGCAGCGATTCGGTGCGGCAGCTGGCTTGCGTCAGCAACTGGTGCTGGATCGCGGTGTCCACCACGTCCTGCGCCATGCGGCGGTACGTCGTCCACTTGCCGCCCGTCACCGTCACCAGCCCGGCGTTGGACACCAGGATGGTGTGCTCGCGCGACAGCTGCTTGGTCGACGCCTCACCCGTGGCCTTGACGAGCGGACGCAGGCCGGCCCAGACGCTGGTGACGTCGTCGCGCGTGGGCTTGCGGCTCAGGTAGCGCGCGGCCGTGCCCAGGATGAAGTCCACGTCTTGGGCGCCGGCTTCGGGGTCCAGCGGCAAGTCGTCACGCGGCGTGTCGGTCGTGCCAACGATGGTGTGGCCGTTCCACGGCACCACGAACAGCACGCGGCCGTCGTCGGTCTTGGGAATCAGGATGGCGCGGTTGCCCGGCAGGAAGTCGCGCGGCAAGGTCAGATGCACGCCCTGGCTGGGCGCGACCATCGTCGGCGCGTTCTTGTCTTCCATGCGGCGCACGGCGTCCACCCAGACGCCGGTGGCGTTGATCACGCAGCGGGCGCGCAGCGAAAAGCTGGCGCCGCCGATGACGTCCTGCGCCGTCACGCCGTCCACCTTGCCGTTGGTGGTGGTCAAACCCGTGGCGCGCACGTAGTTCACGGCCGTGCCGCCCAGGTCGAACAGCGTGCGCATCAGGCTCATGGCCAGGCGCGCGTCGTCGAACTGGCCGTCGTAATACAGCACGCCGCCTTTCAGGCCGCGGCCGTTGACGTTTTCGGCCAGCGTGGGGGCGTTGGCCAGCGTGTCGCGGCGCGACAGCCAGCGGCTGGGCGCCAGGTTCAGCTTGCCGGCCAGCATGTCGTACATCTTCAGGCCGATGCCGTAGAAGGGCTGGTCCATCCAGTTGTAGGCGGGCACCACAAAGCCCAGCGGCCACACCAGATGCGGCGCGTTGCGGTTGAGCAGGCCGCGTTCATGCAGCGCTTCGCGCACCAGGCTGACGTTGCCCTGGGCCAGGTAGCGTACGCCGCCGTGCACCAGCTTGGTGGCCTTGCTGGACGTGCCCTTGGCAAAGTCGGCGCCCTCAATCAGCAGCGTGCGGTAGCCGCGCGAGGCGGCATCGACCGCGGTGCCCAGGCCCGTCGCGCCGCCGCCGATGACGATGACGTCCCAGGAAGGCGTGTTGTCCAAGGTGGACAACAGGCGGTTGCGGTCGGGCGGGGTGACGTTGGCGAGCGGTTGGTTCATAAGTCGTTGCGGCGGGGCCGCCAGGTAAAAGCGTGGTTATCGTGTGCGGGCAGCCGGGGGCGGGCAGGGGGCCCGGATCCGGCGCGCCGGTTCAAGCGTTGGGTGCCGAGGTATTCGTGGAGGACGCGCCGGCCGCGCTTGGGGCTGCCGCCACATCGCAGCGCACGCCGGAATCCAGCAGCACTTGCGCCAGCGGTTCTTGCGGATGCGCGTCGGTGAAGAAGCGGTCGATCTGCGAAATGTGCGCCAGTTCCACCATGGCCTGGCGTTTGAACTTGCTGCTGTCGGCGGCCAGCCAGACCTCGCGCGATTGCTCGATGATGGTCCGGGCCACGCGCACTTCGCGGAAGTCGTAGTCGCGCAGCGTGCCGTCGGCTTCGATGCCCGAAATGCCGATCAGTCCGATATCCACCTTGAACTGGCGGATGAAGTCCATGGTGGCTTCGCCGACGATGCCGCGGTCGCGCGAACGCACCACGCCGCCGGCCACGATGACTTCGCAGTCCGGGTTGTCGGACAGGATGTCGGCCACATGCAGGTTGTTCGTGATGACGCGCAGGCCGCGGTGGCGCAGCAGCGCGCGTGCGATGGCCTCGGTGGTGGTGCCGATGTTCAGGATCAGCGAACAGCCGTCGGGCACGGCGCGGGCCACGGCCTCGGCGATGCGCTGCTTGCCGGCCGCGTGCAGGCCCTGGCGCTTGCGGTAGGCGATGTTCTCGATGGTCGACGCTTCGATGCGCACGCCGCCGTGAAAGCGCGACAGCAGGCCGGCTTCGGAAAGGATGTTCACGTCGCGCCGCACGGTCTGCAGCGTGACGTCAAAGCGTTTGGCAAGCTCTTCGATCGATGCCGAGCCCTGGGCCCGCACCATTTCGATCAAAGCGCTCTGTCGTGGATTCAGTGTCATAGACGAATGATAAAACAACAAAAGCGAAAAATAATGCCGCACTGCAAGATTGTTTTTTGTTCGCTTCTTGAGTAAAACGCACAAAAAACGAAAGCCATCTGAAAGAGTATGCTCATCCTGTTGCGTGCGTTCGCGCGCAGGCTGGCTCGCTGTACCGAATACCGAAGTCCGTGTGAAAAATAGGGACGTATAAGTAGGTTGAGGAGACTAGATGCAGCTGACCCTGGACAGGATTGGTTTGCGAGCCGGCTCGCAGACGCACCTGACTCCCATGAGCCTGGCCCCGGTTCCGGGCGCCATGACGGTGCTGCTGGGGGTGACCCTGGCCGGCAAGACCTCCCTGATGCGCATCATGGCCGGGCTGGACCGGCCCACCGAAGGCCGCGTGCTGGTCGACGGCGCGGACGTGACCGGCGTGCCCGTGCGCCAGCGCAACGTGGCCATGGTCTATCAGCAGTTCATCAATTACCCGTCGATGTCGGTCTACGAGAACATCGCGTCGCCGCTGAAGCTGCGCGGCGAACGGGACATTCGCGAAAAGGTCCGCGCCATGGCGGCGCGCCTGCATATCGATCATCTGCTTGAGCGCTACCCCTCGGAACTGTCCGGTGGGCAGCAGCAGCGCGTGGCGCTGGCCCGCGCCCTGGTCAAGGACGCGCCGCTGATCCTGCTGGACGAACCGCTGGTCAACCTGGACTACAAGCTGCGCGAGGAATTGCGCGACGAACTGTCGGAATTGTTCGCCGAAGGGCGGTCCACGGTGGTCTACGCCACGACCGAACCCGGGGAAGCCCTGTTGCTTGGCGGCCACACCGCGGTGCTGGATGCGGGTGAATTGCTGCAATACGGGCCCACCGCCGAGGTGTTTCACCGGCCCAATTCCATCCGCGTGGCGCGCGCTTTCAGCGACCCGCCCATGAACCTGTTCGCCGCGCGCCGCACGGACACGGGCTTCGTCTTGCAAGGCCAGATGGCGGTCGAGCGCCGCCTGCCGCCCGAGGCGGGCGCCGACCTGACCGCGGGCCTGCGTGCCGGCGCCCTGGATGTCGAGCCGCGTCCCGGCCACATCGGCCTGCCGGGCGTGGTGAAGCTTGCCGAGATATCCGGTTCGGACACCTTCGTCCATGCCGAAACGGCCGCGGGCAACGTCGTCGCGCAGTTGCCGGGCGTGCACCGGTACACGCTGGACCAGCGCGTCGAGCTCTATTTCGATCCGGCTCAGACCTATGCCTTCGACGCCGACGGCGCGCTGCTTGCCGCGCCGCGCCAGCCTGCCGGCGCGGGGGAGGTTGCCTGATGGCCCAGATCGAGCTGGACCTCTCGCATTCCTACGTGGCCGATCCCAAGACCGACGAGGACTACGCGCTGCTGCCGCTGAAGTTCACCTTCCGCGACGGCGGCGCCTATGCCCTGCTGGGCCCGTCAGGTTGCGGCAAGACCACGCTGCTCAATTGCGTGTCGGGCCTGCTGCGCCCGTCGCATGGCCGCATCCTGTTCGATGGACAGGACGTCACCGCCAAGACCCCTCAAGCGCGCAATATCGCCCAGGTGTTCCAGTTTCCGGTCGTGTACGACACCATGACGGTGGCCGAAAACCTGGCGTTCCCCTTGCGCAACCGCGGCATTGCGCCGGACCGCATTCGCGAGCGGGTGGGCCGCATCGCCGAAATGCTGGAGATGTCCGCAGTGCTGGACCGCCGCGCCAGCGGCCTGACCGCCGACGCCAAGCAGAAGATCTCGCTGGGGCGCGGCCTCGTGCGCAGCGACGTGTCGGCCATCCTGTTCGACGAACCGCTGACCGTCATCGACCCGCAACTGAAATGGGAGCTGCGGCGCAAACTCAAGGAAATCCACCACGAATTCAAACTCACGCTGATCTACGTGACCCACGACCAGACCGAGGCGCTGACCTTCGCGGACCAGGTCATGGTGATGGCGCGGGGCCGCGCGGTGCAGGTGGGCACCGCGGACGACCTCTTCGAAAGGCCCGCCCACACCTTCGTGGGCCACTTCATCGGTTCGCCGGGCATGAACTTCCTGCCCGCGCATTGGCGTGACGGCGCGCTGTGGGTCGGGCAAAGCCAGGTCGGCGGCGCGCCCGAGGCCCTGGGGGCCAGACTGGCCGACGCCGGCCCCGTCAAGCTGGGCGTGCGCCCCGAATACCTGCGCGTGACCGAAGCCGGCGCGGCAGGCGCCGTGCCCGTGCGTGTGGACCGCGTGCAGGACGTCGGCACCTATACCTTGCTGGTGGCCGATTTTGAAGGCACGCCCGTGCGCGCGCGGCTGGGCAGCAACGTCGTGCCCGCCGCCGCCGGCGGCACGGTCTGGTTGTCGATGTTGAACCCGCACACCTGCTTCTATCGCGACGAGGTGCTGATCCCATGAAACCCATTGATCACCGGGCCTGGTTCCTGGTCCTGCCCGTGGTGCTGTGCGTGGCGTTTTCGGCCATCCTGCCGCTGATGACCATCGTCAACTATTCGGTGCAGGACATCATCTCGCCCGAACGCCGCGTCTTCGTCGGCACGGAATGGTTTGCCGCCGTGCTGCAGGACGAAGAACTGCACGGGGCCTTGTTCCGGCAGACCGGTTTTTCCTTGGCGGTGCTGGCCATCGAGATCCCGCTGGGCATCCTGCTGGCGCTGTCGATGCCCGCCAGCGGGTGGCGCGCGTCCGCCGTGCTGGTCATCATCGCGCTGTCGCTGCTGATCCCCTGGAACGTCGTGGGCACCATCTGGCAGGTGTTCGGACGTACCGACATCGGCTTGCTTGGCGCCACCTTGTCATGGCTGGGCGTGGACTACAACTACACCGGCAACGACGTCGATGCGTGGGTGACCGTGCTGGTGATGGACGTCTGGCACTGGACGCCGCTGGTCGCGCTGCTGTGCTATGCGGGCCTGCGCGCCATCCCCGACGCCTACTATCAGGCCGCCCGCATCGACGGCGCGTCGCGCCTGGCGGTGTTCCGCTACATCCAGCTGCCCAAGATGCGCGGCGTATTGATGATCGCGGTGCTGCTGCGCTTCATGGACAGCTTCATGATCTATACCGAGCCCTTCGTGCTGACGGGCGGCGGGCCGGGCAACGCCACCACGTTCCTGTCGCAATACCTCACGCAGAAGGCCGTGGGCCAGTTCGACCTGGGCCCGGCCGCGGCGTTTTCGATCATCTACTTCCTGATCATCCTGCTGCTGTGCTTCATCCTCTACAACTGGATGCAGCGCGCGGGCACCACGGGCGGCGTCGACGAGGAGCGTGCCAATGCGTGACAACTCCACCTGGTGGCGCTCCGCCTTCCTGATCCTGTACCTGGTGTTCGCCATCCTGCCGCTGTACTGGATGCTGAACATGTCGTTCAAGACGAACACCGAGATCGTCAGCACCCTGACGCTGTGGCCGCGCGACTTCACCTTCGAGCATTACCGCACCATCTTCACGGACCCGGCCTGGTATTCGGGCTACATCAATTCGCTGATCTATGTGGTCATCAACACGGTGATCTCGCTGGCGGTGGCGCTGCCGGCGGCCTATGCATTTTCGCGCTACCGCTTCATCGGCGACAAGCACGTGTTCTTCTGGCTGCTGACCAATCGCATGACGCCGCCGGCTGTGTTCCTGCTGCCGTTCTTCCAGCTGTACAGCTCGTTCGGGCTGATGGACACGCATCTGGCCGTGGCGCTGGCGCACCTGGTCTTCAACGTGCCGCTGGCCGTGTGGATCCTGGAAGGCTTCATGTCCGGCGTGCCGCGCGAAATCGATGAAACCGCCTATGTCGATGGCTATTCGTTCCCGCGGTTCTTCCTGACGATCTTCCTGCCGCTGATCAAGTCGGGCGTGGGCGTGGCGGCGTTCTTCTGCTTCATGTTCAGCTGGGTGGAACTGCTGCTGGCGCGCACGCTCACGTCCGTCAACGCCAAGCCCATCGTGGCCACCATGACCCGCACCGTGTCGGCCTCCGG
The DNA here is from genome assembly GCF_002209535.1 of Achromobacter marplatensis. Taxonomy (GTDB): domain Bacteria; phylum Pseudomonadota; class Gammaproteobacteria; order Burkholderiales; family Burkholderiaceae_B; genus Achromobacter; species Achromobacter marplatensis. The sequence continues at coordinate 304,209 of NZ_NJIG01000001.1, forward strand.
CATGGACTGGGGCGTGCTGGCGGCCGCGGGCGTGCTGACCATCGTGCCCGGCGGCATCGTCATCTGGTTCGTGCGCCACTACATCGCGAAGGGCTTCGCGATGGGCCGGGTCTAGGGGGAGGGGCGCGACATGTTCAGCTGGATGGTATGGACCACTCCCGTCGCCGTGTTCTTCACCTGCATCGTCCTGATGCTGATCGGCATGACGGTCTGGGAATTGAAGGCGCCCACGGTTGAGCGCAAGGGTTTCCTGCCGCTGCGCACCACGCGTGGCGACAGGTTGTTCATCGGTTTGATGGCCGCTGCCTGGCTCAACCTGGCGTTCCTGGGGTTCGGGCAGAAGGCGGTGGAATGGTTTTCGCTGGATGAGCCGCCATCGGTGTGGATCAGCTTCGTGCTGTCCATGCTGCTGTTGGCCTTCATCATGAGAAAAGGCTGAAGGGGCGTTTCGATCCCTGACTTGGTTCAAGGACTACGGGCCCGCATCTTCCCCGGCCAGAGGTCCGCAGCAAAAGATGGGGAAGGCCATTCGAGGAGACAGGTCATGAAATTGCGCATGCATGCCATGGCAGCGGCTATCGCCCTGATCGGAACGTCAGGGGCATGGGCCGGCGAGCCGGAAGCGAAGAAGTGGGTGGATTCGGAGTTCCAGCCGTCGACGTTGTCCAAGGACCAGCAGATGGCGGAAATGAAGTGGTTCATGGACGCCGCCGCCAAACTCCGTGCCAAGGGCGTTAACGAAATCAGCGTCGTATCCGAAACCATCACCACGCACGAGTACGAATCCAAGACGCTGGCCAAGGCATTCAGTGAAATCACCGGCATCAAGGTCAACCACGACCTGATCCAGGAAGGCGACGTCGTCGAAAAGCTGCAGACGTCCATGCAGTCCGGCAAGTCCATCTACGACGGCTGGATCTCGGACTCCGACCTGATCGGCACGCACTATCGCTACGGCGCCATCCTGCCACTGTCCGACTACATGGCCGGCGCGGGCCGCGAATGGACCAACCCCGACCTGGACATCAAGGATTTCATCGGCACCAAGTTCACCACGGCGCCCGACGGCAAGCTGTACCAGTTGCCCGACCAGCAGTTCGCCAACGTCTACTGGTTCCGCGCCGACTGGTTCGCCCGGCAGGACCTGAAGGACAAGTTCAAGGCCAAGTACGGGTACGACCTGGGCGTGCCCACCAACTGGTCCGCCTACGAAGACATTGCCGACTTCTTCTCCAACGACGTCAAGGAGATCGATGGCAAGAAGGTCTACGGCCACATGGACTACGGCAAGAAGGACCCGTCGCTGGGCTGGCGTTTCACCGACGCGTGGCTGTCCATGGCCGGCGCCGCCGATAAGGGTTTGCCCAACGGCATGCCAGTGGACGAATGGGGCATCCGCGTCGCCGACGACAAATGCACCCCGGTGGGCGCTTCGGTATCGCGGGGCGGCGCCACCAACAGCCCGGCCGCCGTCTATGCGCTGACCAAATACATCGACTGGATGAAGAAGTACGCCCCGCAGCAAGCCATGGGCATGACCTTCTCGGAATCCGGCCCCGTCCCGGCGCAAGGCCAGATCGCCCAGCAGATCTTCTGGTACACGGCGTTCACGGCCGACATGACCAAGAAGGGCCTGCCGGTCGTCAACGACGACGGCACCCCGAAATGGCGCATGGCCCCGTCGCCCTATGGCCCGTACTGGAAGGACGGCATGCAGAACGGCTACCAGGACGTGGGTTCATGGACGTTCTTCAAGTCCACCAACCCCGACAAGATGGCCGCCGCCTGGCTGTACGCGCAATTCGTCACGTCGAAGTCGGTGTCGTTGAAGAAATCCATCACCGGCCTGACCTTCATCCGCGACAGCGACATCCACAGCGACTTCTTCACGAAGAACGCCGCGAACTACGGCGGCCTGATCGAGTTCTACCGCAGCCCCGCCCGCGTGGCATGGACGCCCACGGGCAACAACGTGCCGGACTATCCGAAGCTGGCGCAACTGTGGTGGAAGAACGTCGCGACGGCCGTCACGGGCGAAAAGACCCCGCAGGCCGCCATGGACAACTTGGCCAATGAAATGGACCAGGTGATGGCGCGCCTGGAACGGGCAGGCATGGCGCAATGCGCGCCGAAGCTGAACGCCAAGAGCGATCCCAGCAAGTGGCTGTCGGATCAGCACGCGCCCTGGAAGAAACTGGCGAACGAGAAGCCCAAGGGCGAGACCATCCCGTATGAAAAGCTGCTGGCGGCCTGGAAGGAGGGCAAGGTCCGGTAGGGCAGCACGGGTCGGTAGGATGGGTGTAGCGCGAGAGTTCTTAAGCAAGAACCCGACTGTCCCGCGCGCGAAACCCATCAAGCAGCGGTGACTGTTTGGCAGCGTCAGCCAGAACACCACCGCCGCCTGATGGATTTCGCGCGTTGATGACCGGCTCGTATGGCGCGATGCGCTCGCGCTCTACCCATCCTACGTTCCTCTACGACGCGCCGATGGGATAATCACCGCCTGCACGATTCCTCTTGGTTTCTTTTCAGGTCTTCCATTCCGCATGTCCGCGCATCTTCTTGGCCGTTTTTGCCTGTCCGCGTTCCTCGGCCTCGCTGCCGCTCACACCCAAGCCGCCGGTTTCCAGCGCCTGACCCTCCCCATGGACCAGAACGGCCCCGGGCTGTCCGGCGCCATCTGGTATCCGTGCGCGGCACCTGCCGCCGAGATCAAAGTCGGCCGGACCCCGATCTCCGGCGTCCTGAACTGCCCGGTGCCCGAAGGCCGGCATCCGCTTGTCGTCATGTCGCATGGATCCAGCGGCTCGTTCCTGGGTCATCACGACACTGCTGCCGCGTTGGCCAATGCGGGTTTCGTGGTCGCGGCGGTCAACCATGTAGGCGACAACTGGGAGGACCGGTCGCGGCAGGGGTATCTGTCGATTTTCTCGACGCGCCCTCGTGAAATGCGGCGGCTGATCGATTACATGACGACCGCCTGGCCGCAGAAGGCGAAGGTGGATGCTGGCAAGATCGGCATTTACGGCTTTTCACGCGGCGGCTACACCGCGCTGGTGCTGGCGGGGGGCGTGCCGGATTTCCGGGCCGGCCTCGCCGTTTGCCAGACTACCCCGTCGCTGCCGATGTGCCGTGACATTGCCGCCGGAAAGATTCCACAGCAGTCTTATGTGCATGACGATCGCATCAAGGCGGCCGTCATCGCGGACCCGTTGAACGCGTTTCCCGGCGATGCCTTGAATGCGGTGAAGATTCCGGTGCAATTGTGGGCATCGGAACGGGGCGGTGATGGCGTCAGCCCTGCCAGCGTGGAGGCGGTGCGCCAGGGGCTGCCCGCCGCGCCGGACTTTCAGATGGCGACGGGGGCAGGGCACTTCGATTTCCTGGCGCGTTGCCCGGCGGAGCAGGCCGAGACCCTGTCCGTATATTGCAGGGAGGCGGCGGGCTTCGACCGCCAGCAGTTCCACCAGGACCTGAATGCGAAGGTCGTGGAGTTCTTCAAGAACCACCTTTAGGTCGGTCCCGGCCCCTTCAGACCAGGCCCGGACCAGCCTGGCTCCGCCTACGCCATGACCAGCGCGCGATGCACGCACACGCCGGCCATCACGCCTGAGGCGCTGGCAAGCGTCGTGTTGCTCATCGGAATGGCTGCATCGCCCGCGGCATAGACGCCAGGCACCGTGGTCTGCCTGAACTCGTCGGTGCGAATCACGGGGCCGAGCGGACCGTCGTCGAACGCGCAACCCAGCTGCATCGCGAGCGGACTGGCCATATGGGTCTTGCTGGCGACGAACAGCGCGTGCACCGCCATGCGCCGCCCATCGGCGAGCTTGACGGCATCCAGCGCCGGCGCCGTGCCCATGAGTTCCACGATGGGCGTGCGTTCGATACGCACGCCGCGCTTGTCCAGCAGCGCTGCCTGTTCCGCATCCGGTTCGAATTCGCCCTGCGTGAAATAGGTGGTGGGCCCCCAGTCCGGCAGCAGCACGGCTTGGTGCGCGGATAGCGGATGCGCGGCCAGCACGCCCAGCGGGCGGCCGGCCACTTCATAGCCATGGCAATAGGGGCAATGCAGCACGGTCTGCCCCCAGCGTTCCTGCAGGCCGGCCAGTGCAGGCAATTGGTCACGCAGCCCCGTTGCCAGGATCAGGTGCTTGCCCTGGACTTCCTCTCCCGCCGCCATCGTCACGCGCAGCAGTCCGGCGTGCGCGCTCGCACTGACCGCCTCGCCATCCAGGAACTTGACGCAAGGGTACTGGGCCAACTGCTCGCGCGCCTGCCGCAAGATTTCCCGGGGCGGCTTGCCATCCTGGCCCAGGAAGCCGTGCGCATGCGCGGCAAAGCGGTTGCGCGGCTGGCCGCCGTCGATCAGCAGGACGCGCCGGCGGGCGCGGGCCAGTTGCAGGGCGGCGGACAGGCCGGCAAAGCTGCCGCCCACGATGATGGCGTCGTAAGTCATCGGCTGGATTCCTATTCAGAGACTATCAAGATACTTCGTAAGTTGCATGATAGGGTGGAATCCAGGTTTCATGCAACTTTCGATGTGTCGTATTTTGCCGGGGAAGGCGGCGCGCCGCCTACACCGGGAAATCCGTCGACTGCGCCAGCGCCTTCCAGGCTTCGGTTTCCTCGGCCACGTACGCGTTCTTTTCCGCGATCACGCGCAGGGCGTCCGTGCCCAAGGGCAGGCGCAGCGGGGGCGTTGCGGCATCGGCCAGGGTGATCATGGCCGCAGCCAGCTTTGCCGGATCGCCCGGTTGCTGGTGATTCAGGCCGGCCGCAATCCGTCGCACATTGCCCGACGTGGCGTCGTAGTCGTCGATGATGGCGCCTGCCACGGTCAGCGACGTCGCGTCCAGGAAATCGGTGCGGAAGTAGCCGGGTTCGACGACGGTCGCGTGGATGCCCAGCGGCTTGAGTTCCGCATGCAGCGCTTCGGTCAGCCCTTCGACCGCGAACTTGGTCGAGCAGTACGCGCCGAACCCCGCGCCGGACCGGTAGCCGCCCAGCGAAGACAGGTTGATCACGTGGCCGGCACGTTGCGCCCGCAGCGTGGGCAGCACGGCGCGCGTGACGTTCAGCAGGCCGAACACGTTGGTGTCGTACATGCGGCGCACGTCGGCATCGCTGGACTCTTCAACGGCGCCCAGCAAGCCGAAGCCCGCATTGTTCACCAGTACGTCGATACGGCCGAATCGCGCCAGGCCGGCGGCGACGGCCGCCTTGGCCTGGGCTTCGTCGGTGACGTCCAGCGCAACGGGAAGCAGGGCGGGCGACTCGCCCAGGCGTTTTGCGATGGCGTCGACATTGCGGCCGGCGGCGATGACGGCGTTGCCGTCGGCAAGTGCCGCCTCGGCGATCAGCGCACCGATGCCGCGCGAGGCGCCGGTGATGAGCCAGACGCGTTTGAAGGAGGTGACGGGGGTTTGCATGGAGAGGCTCCGAAAGGGGGGAATGAGCCTAGATCGTAGGGGGATCGATAATCCCGGAATAGATAGGAAATAGCGGAAATATAATCAACAAAAATTTGCGAATGAGCGTCCCATGAACGAAATCCGTGCGGTCACCATCTTTGCGCGCGCCGCCGTGCTGGGCAGCCTGCGCCGCGCGGCGGTGGACCAGGGCATTTCGCCTCAGGCCGCCAGCCACGCGGTGATGCAGCTGGAAAAGGAACTGGGCGTGCGCTTGTTCCACCGCACCACACGCAAGCTCAGCCTGACCGAAGAAGGCCAGCAACTGCTCGAAAGCGTGGCGCCAGCCCTGGCAATGTTCGCGACCGCGCTGGATGATGCGCGCCGGTCGCGTCAGGACATCGCCGGCCCCTTGCGCGTCAGCGCGCCCAGGACGATGGCGCGCCACGTGATCTGGCCCGCCCTGATGGCGTTCGCCGCGGAACATCCCAGCGTGCAGCTGGACGTGCAGTTCGATGACCAGTTCACCGATCTGGTCGCAGACCGCGCCGATGTCGGGTTCCGGGGCGGTTCGCCGCCGGCCGAAGGGGCCATCGCGCGCCGGCTCGTGCCGATCCAGCTGATCGTGTGCGCCTCGCCCGCCTATCTGGCCCGCCACGGCACGCCCCGGACCATCGAGGCGCTGGACGCACACCGCTGCACGGGCTACCGGCGCGTCAACACCGGCAAGCTTGCACCCTGGGAGTTCATGGTCGGCGACGAAATCCAGTATCGCGACGTACCGGCCGTGTTGTGCACGAACGATGCCGAAGCGGAAACCGATGCCGTGGTGGCGGGACTGGGCATCGGGCAACTCGGCAGTTTTTCAGCCGCCGGACCCATCCGCGCCGGCTTGCTGGTGCCGCTGTTGACGCAGCATCTGACGCAGCGGGAATCGTTCTATATCTACTATCGGCGGCGAACGGAACAGCCCCTGCGCGTCAAGGCGTTCATCGATTTCATGGTGGAGCGCCTGGCGGACAACCAGGACTTCTTTCTGACGCGTGCCGAGCTGACGCGTCCGCGCAAACCCGGCGCATAGAGCCCGCGCGTTTGACGGTGTATTCTCGATTGCGTGGCGCGCTTGCCAACCCGGTGCGCGCGAAGCAGAACAAAGCGGGCAGCGCCCATCCGGCGCCCGTCCGCACGCGAATATCCAGGAGACAGGACCATGTTGTTGACGGAAGAACAGCAGAGCATTCAGGAAATGGCGCGCCGCTTTGCGGCCGAACGCCTGGCGCCCAACGCCGAACGCTGGGACCGCGACCACGAATACCCCGCTGACGCCATTCGGGAGATGGCGCAACTGGGGTTTTTCGGCATGCTGGTGCCGGAAGAATGGGACGGCAACGCCAGCGGCTATATCTCGTATGCGGTGGCGCTGGAGGAAATTGCCGCAGGCAACGGCGCGTGTTCCACGATCATGAGCGTGCACAACTCGGTTGCCTGCATGCCGATCCTGAAGTTCGGCACCGATGCGCAGAAAGACCAGTTCCTGCGGCCTCTGGCCACGGGCGAACACATCGGGGGCTTTGCGCTGACCGAGCCGCAAGCGGGGTCCGATGCCAGCAGCCTGCGCACCCGGGCCCGCCGCGACGGCGACGACTACATCCTGAACGGCGCCAAGCAATTCATCACCTCGGGCAAAAGCGGCCAGACGGTGATCGTCTTCGCCGTGACTGATCCGGACGCCGGCAAGCGCGGCATTTCCGCCTTCATCGTGCCGACCGACACCCCGGGGTATCAAGTGCTGCGCGTCGAAGACAAGCTGGGCCAGCACGCCTCGGACACGTGCCAGATTGCGTTTGAAGACATGCGCATTCCGGCGGCTTACCGTTTGGGCGCAGAAGGCGAAGGCTACAAGATCGCGCTGGCCAACCTGGAAGGCGGACGCATCGGCATCGCCTCGCAATCCGTCGGCATGGCGCGCGCGGCGTTCGAATGCGCGCGCGACTACGCCCGCGACCGGCAGGCGTTCGGCAAGCCCATCATGGAGCACCAGGCGGTGTCGTTCCGGCTGGCCGACATGGCCACGCAGATCCATGCGGCGCGCCAAATGGTGCTGCACGCCGCGGCGTTGCGTGAAGCGGGCAGGCCGGCGCTGATGGAAGCCTCGATGGCCAAGCTCTTCGCCTCTGAAATGGCCGAAAAGGTGTGCTCGGCCGCGATCCAGACGCTGGGCGGCTACGGCTACCTGAAGGATTTCCCGGTGGAGCGCATCTACCGCGATGTGCGCGTGTGCCAGATCTACGAAGGCACCAGCGACATCCAGCGGCTGGTGATCGCACGCGGCCTGTAGCCCGCGCGACGGCGTTGTCTCCCAGACTGCGCCGTCGCGGCCGGTCCGGCTTCAGCCCGGGCGGCCTTGCGCCAGTTGCGCGTCCCAATACGCCAGGTGTTCCTGCCAGTCGGGGCGGTCGAGCGCGCGCAACTGATCCAGGATGCGTTGGGCATCGTCCGGCCGGCCCAGGAGCAGGTTGGCCTTGATCAGGTTGCTGCCCACCTGCAGGCCATGCGCGTGAACCTGGAAGCGGGGGCCGGCCAATTCCAGGATGTCGGCGATACGGCCGGCATTGCCCAGGTCGCCGCTCATCTGCATCAGCAAGTCGGCGGGGGCGGGGTCGCCCGCGCGCGATAGCGCCTCGTTGTACAGGGCGATCGCGCCGGCGTAGTTGTGCGACCCGAGCTCACCGCGCGCCAACCATAGCTGCGCACGCCAGCTGCCGGGCAGGGCGGCGACTTTTCGCATCGCCGTGATGCCCGCCGCGTCACCGCCGAAATCGCGGTGGATGGCCTCGAACCAGCCCAGCCCGTTGTCCTGGTTGGGGTCTCGTTGCAAGGCGCGCCACAAGGTGTCGAGCGCCCGGGCTTCGTCATCGCGTTCGGCGTGGATCTTGGCGAGGTTGGTCAGCACGATGCCCGTCTCGCCATGCTGCGCGCAGAACGCTTGCAGCACGCGTTCGCTGTCGTCCAGCCGGTCCTGCTTCATGTAGACGATGGCCTGCAGCACCACGGCGCGTTCGGGGTTCGGGTCCAGTTCCACCAGCCGTTCGGCGGGGCGCACCATCTCGTCGATGAAACCGTCGTTCAGCGACTGGATGATCAGGCCGGCCAGCCGGTCGGCATCGTTCCAGTCCTGTTCGATGGCACCGGGCAGCACGTTCTGGCGCCATTGCTCGCGGGTGACGAGCACTTCGCGGCCCTGGGCGTCGTAGGCGCGGATCATCTGGTCACTGTCGGGTTGGGAACTCATGCGTTGGATCCTTCGGAAAAGTTGCGCCGGCGCCGCCGCGTCCACAGCGTGTAGACAATGATATTGCCTACGATCAGCAACGTGGCCAGCACGATCTGCGTGGTCCGCGTGATGCCCTCGGGGTAGATCAGGCCCAGCACATAATGTTCGATGAAGCCGCCGGCGTATCCCTGCTGGCCCGCCTGCTGCCGCAGCGACACCTCCAGCGGCGTCAGCGGGCAGATCCAGCCCATGCCGATCACCATCGCGCCCCACGCCAATGCGGGCAGATGCCAGTAGGCGATGCGGGGCTTCCACAGCGCAAGCAAGCCGCCGAACATGACGAAGGCGATGAAGAGGCCATGCGCGACCAGGACCAGGTCGGCAAGGATGCGGTAAGTCATCGGAAGTTCTCTGCAGGTTCAGGAAATGGCCGGCGTGCTTCGCCGGACCCGCATTTAATCTTAAGGCTGCGCGGGCCGGGCGGCATATTGGCAACAAAGCAAGACGCTTGGTGTCGGAATAGAATGCCGGCGTCATTACACAGCGTGAGGCAAGGACAATGGGCCAGACGATAGAAGGGCGGATTCAAGCCGCCGAAGAGCAACTGCGCCAGGCGATGCTGGCATCCGACATCGCGGCGCTTGAGCGCCTCCTGGATCCGCAGCTGCTGTTCACGAACCACATGGGCTGGAGCTTCACCCGCGAAGACGACCTGGACGCGCACCGTTCGGGCATGCTGAAGATCCATGGGTTGGACCTGTCCGAACTGAACATCCTGCCGCGTGCGGAATGCGCGGTCGTGTCGGTGCAGGCGCGGATATCGGGCAGCTACAACGGGGTGCCGGCCAACGGCACATTCCGGTTCATGCGGACCTGGGCGCTGGACGCGGTCTCCGGTCAATGGCGCGTGATCGCGGCCAGTTCTGTCATGGTGGTGTGACGCCCGCCAGGCGCCCTCAGACCTTCAGGTCGCGCAGCAGCTTGGCCAGTTCGGGCGCCGTCATCAGCGACACGCCTTGCGCCTTCGCATAGGCCCAGGCGTTGTCGGACACGTCGCCCAGGGCGATGTAGATGGCTTCGCGGGCGCCGCGTTTCTCGCGTGCCGCCTGCAGTTCGCGCAGGGGCTCCACCCCCACGCGGGCGGCCTTCCAGCGCTTGGCGCTGACGATGGCCACGTGGCCGTCCTTGCTCAGGGCGAAGTCCGCGCCGGGCGTCTGCAGGCGTTGCACCTCACAGCCGTCGCGCTTGAAGCCGGCCTCGACCGTGGCGGCGAAGTCGGCCCACGACATGGCGGCGGCGGTTTCGGCCACGGCCTGCACGCGGGTGCCCGAGGGCGCCCGCAATTGCTTGTAGGCGGCCATGATGGAAATGACCGCGAACGGCACTGCCGCAAACACGCCCATCGCCGCGTAGTCCAGCGGTAGCGCGGCGAATCCGCCCACGCACAGCAGCACCGCCACGCCAGCGCTCATCCACCACGGCGAGCGCAGCAGGACGGCGAAGATGGAGTTCTGAGACATCTTGAGTTTCATGGCGGCTCGCGGCGTTGCGGTGACGGGGGGAACGGGGTCAGGCGTTGTCGGCGGGCGCGTCTGCGGCGCGCACCACGATGCGGACGTCGCCGCAGGTGACGATCTGCCCACCGCGGATCTTGGCGGTCTTGCGGGTCTCGACGACGCCGCCCACGCTGACCAGGCCGTCGGCCACCATCATCTTGCCCGCGCCTCCGCTGTCGCAGACGCCGGTGGCCTTAAGCAGCTGGTTCACTTCGATATAGGGGCTGCCGTCGGCAAGCGTGAATTCAATGATGGGCATGGAGGAATTGCGCAAATTCAGGTGTGAAAGCGGCCGGATCGGCCACGTACGTCAGGCGGCCTCAGGCCGGGCCGCCGCGGTTGGTGTTCTCGGGGGCGGCGGCAGGCGCCTCGGGCACGCTGGGCGCGGCGGGGCGGGGTGCGCTTTCCGCGCGCGCCATCCAGGCGATAAGCGACGAACGCATCGCCTCTTCGACCGACATCTGGATGGGCGTCACCCAGTCCTGCGGTACGAAGACGGTGTAGCCGCCGATCATGTAGCCCATCGGCAGGTAGACGGCCACGCGGTCGCCCTGCGTGAAGCCTTCAGGCAGGCCGTCCATGCTGCGGCGGGTGACCAGGCCCACCAGCTCCAGTTGCTGGCCTGGCACGCGCAGGATCACGACCTGCTGCGCCGTATTCTTGGAACTGGGCGAAAAATAGTCCGCGAAGCTCTTCAAGGACGAATAGATGCTCTTGACCACCGGCAGGTTGGTGAAGGGCATTTCCACCACGGTCAGGAAGCGCTGCACGCGTTCCTTGGACACCAGGTACCCGATGGCCAGAATGCCCAGGATGCCCAGCGCCAACCCCATGCCCGGCACGTAGAAGCCGCCGATGAAGGGGCGCAGGAAAGTCAGCGCCACCGCTTCCGTCCAGGCCAGGAAGATATAGAGCAGGTAGATGGTCAAAGCCAGCGGCAGGACGGTGATCAGGCCGCGGAAGAAGTATTTGTAGAGACGAGTCATAGGCAGGAACTAGAGAATTAGGGTCGGACCAAGGCTTGCCGGCGCGGGTCAGAGGGCCGCCAGCATAGCAGCCGGCGCCCGCGTGTTTCGTAATAAACCGCATCGCCCCGGGGATATCGGGGCCAGGGAACCCTGCGCGCGCGGCCTAGCGGTCGACGGGCAGGTACAGGGTTTCCTTGATTTCCTCCATGACCACATAGCTGCGCGATTCCGCGGAAGCCGGCAGTCGTTTGAGGATTTCGCCCAGCAGGCGACGGTATTCGTTCATTTCCGTCAGGCGGGCCTTCACCAGGTAGTCGAAATCACCGGACACCAGATGGCATTCCATGACTTCGGGAACATAGAGCAGCTCTTTCTTGACCTTGTCGAAGACGTCGCCGGACTTGGCCGACAGCTTGATTTCCAGGAAGACGAGCAGATTCTTGCCCAATGCGGCCGGGTTGACGCGCGCATGGTAACCCGTGATGACGCCTTCGCGCTCCATGCGCTTGACGCGGTCCGAACACGGGGTGGCGGACAGGCTCACCCGATCGGCCAATTCGGTCACCGAAATGCGGCCTTCGCGCTGCAGGATATCCAGAATTTTCAGGTCGATTCGGTCTAGGTCGCGCATTTCACTTTTGGCGATCGAAAAACAGGGGCGTGCCCGGGAAAAGCACTGGCAAAGGAAAATAATCAGTGCTTTTCACTGCGAATAGGCTCATAGACTACCGAAAATACTGACCAAATCCAAATACGGAAAGAATCATGCATGTGATCGTCCTCGGCAGCGGCGTTATCGGCACCACCACCGCCTATTACCTGGCCCGTCAGGGTGCCAAGGTGACGGTCCTGGACCGCCAGCCCGCCGCCGCCCAGGAAACCAGCTATGCGAACGCCGGCCAGGTGTCGCCGGGCTACTCCACGCCCTGGGCCGCGCCCGGGATTCCGTTGAAGGCGATCAAGTGGCTGTTCCAGAAGCATGCGCCCCTGGCGATCCGCCTGGACGGCAGCCTGTATCAGCTGAAGTGGATGGCGGCGATGCTGGCCAACTGCTCGGCCGACCGCTATTCCGTCAATAAGGAACGCATGCTGCGGCTGGCCGAGTACAGCCGCGACTGCCTGCGCGAACTGCGCGCGGCCACGGGCATCCATTATGAAGAGCGCACCCGCGGCACCTTGCAGCTGTTCCGCACCGAGGCCCAGCTGGAAGCCGCCCGCCGCGACATCGCCGTGCTGGAAGAAGTGGGCGTGCCCTACGAACTCCTGGATCGCAACCGCCTGGTAACGGCCGAGCCCGCCTTGGCGCGTTCGATCCACAAGCTGGCCGGCGGCCTGCGCCTGCCCAACGACGAAACCGGCGACTGCCGCCTGTTCACCACGCGGCTGGCCGAGATGGCGGCGGCGCTGGGCGTGGACTTCCGCTACAACCAGACGGTCTCTGGCCTGAACACCGCCGGCGGCCAGATCACTGGCGTGCGCGTGGGCAGCGAAGTCTTGACGGCCGACCGCTACGTGGCCGCCTTCGGCAGCTATACGCGCGGCTTCCTGGAGCCGCTGGGCCTGGACCTGCCGGTCTACCCGGTCAAGGGTTATTCGCTGACCATACCGCTTAAAGACGAGTCCGCCGCGCCGGTGTCGACCATCCTGGACGAAACGTACAAGATCGCCGTCACGCGCTTCGACGAGCGCATCCGCGTGGGCGGCATGGCGGAACTATCCGGCTTCGATCTGCGCCTGAAAGACGCCCGCAGGAAGACGCTTGAACTGGTCGTCAACGACTTGTTCCCGGATAGCGGACACGTCGCCCAGGCCGAGTTCTGGACGGGCCTGCGCCCCATGACGCCCGACAGCACGCCTGTCGTCGGCCCGACGCGCTACGGCAACCTTTTCCTGAACACCGGTCACGGCACCCTGGGTTGGACGATGGCTTGCGGCTCCGGCAAGCTGGTCGCCGACCAGGTCATGGGCCAGCGCCCGGCCATCCGTACCGACGGGCTGAGCCTGTCGCGCTATGACCGCCGCGCCTCGTCGACTCCGCCGCTGGTGCTGGACGGCAAGCGCGCCTGAGCCGGCGCTTCGACTCGCCCCGCTTCGCTTATCGGGCATCGGCCAAAAGCCATGCTCTCGACGGCCCTCCTCGCGCAAAATGCGGGGAGGGCCGTTGTCTGTTTTGAATGACGCCGCTTGTGCCAAAATCGGCCCATGACCCATTTCCTGCACACTGCCGACTGGCAGATCGGCCGTCAATACGGCCAGTTCGACACCGACGACGCCGCCATGCTGGCCGAAGCGCGTTTTGACGTCGTGGCGCGCATTGCCGCGCTTGCCGCGGAACGCGGCGTAGACGCCGTGCTGGTGGCCGGTGACGTGTTCGATACGCAAGGCGTGTCGGACCGCACGATCCGCCGGCTGTTCGCCGCCATGGCCGCTTACGCCGGCCCGTGGGTGATGATCGCCGGCAACCACGACGCGGCATTGGCCGACAGCGTCTGGAGCCGCGCGATGCAACTGGGCTGCATCCCCGGCAACGTGCACGTGCCGTTGCGCACCGGCGTCGTGGATCTGCCTGCCATCAACCTGGCCGTGCTGGCCGCGCCGCTCACGCAACGCCACACCTACGATGACGTGACGCAGGCCTTCGACACCCTGGAAACGGAACCCGGGCGCGTGCGGGTGGGCCTGGCCCACGGCAGCGTCGCGGGCCGCCTGCCCGACACGATCGACGCCACCAATCCCATCGCACCCGACCGCAGCGCCCGCGCGCGGCTGGACTATCTGGCGCTGGGCGATTGGCATGGCTGCCTGTCCATCGACGCGCGCACCTGGTATGCCGGCACGCCGGAGCAAGACCGCTTCCGCGGCAATGAACCCGGCTACGTGCTGGACGTGCGCATCGATGCCCCGGGCGCCGAGCCCGTGGTGGAACGCGTGGCCACCGGCAAGTACCGCTGGTCCGCCTGGACGGAGACCGTCAGCCTGCCCACCGACGCGCACGCGCTTGCCGAGCGGTTGGCGGCGCTGCGCGCGGAAGACGTGCTACGGCTGGACGTGCAGGGCCACGTCAACATGGAGACCTGGGACGCGCTGCAACGCGCCGTAGACCAGGCCACCGCCCAGGTGCGGGCCTTGCTGCCGGACTTGTCCGGCCTGCTGCTGGAACCTGATCAGGCCGATCTGGCCGAACTGGGAGCCAGTGGTTACGTCGGCGAGGTGGCCGCGCAATTGCAGGCCTTGCAGGCGGATGGCGCGCAGGCCGCGGTCGCGGGCGAAGCCCTGCGGCTGCTGTTGCGGTTCCAGCGCGAAAGCGCCGCGCAGGGGGCTGCCAAATGAAACTCTCCCGGATTGCGCTTGAAGAATTCCGCAAGTTCCGCCAGCCGATGGTGCTGGACGGCCTGCAAGACGGCTTGAACCTTTTCGTCGGTGCGAACGAGGCGGGCAAGAGCACCGTCGCGTCCGCCATCCGCGCGGCGTTCCTGGAACGCTACAGCACCAGCAAGGTCGCCGACCTGGCGCCGCGCGGCGAGTCCGGCGCGCGGCCCAGTGTGGAGCTGGCGTTCACGCACGCGGATCATTCCTACGTGTTGAAAAAGCAATTTCTGTCGCGAGCCCGATGCGAGCTATTGATCGACGACGGCGCCCAACGCCTGGACGGCGAAGAAGCGGAAAACGCGCTGGCTGCCTTGCTGGGGTTCGAACTACCGGGGCGCGGCCAAAGCAAGCCGGACCTGGCGGGCATTCCCGGCCTGCTGTGGATCCAGCAGGGCGATGGCCATAATCTGCAAGAGGCGGCCGGTCATGCCGGCGTCCACCTGCGCGACGCGCTGACGCAGTTGTCCGGAGAGCTGGCCGCGAGTGATGGCGACCGCCTGTTCGAACGCGTGTCGGCCGAACGCGCCGCCTTGCTGGATGCGCGCAACGGGCGTCCCAAGGGCGCCTATAAAGACGCCGAGGACGCCTTGGCGCGCGCCATCGCCGAACGGGACGAATGCGCGCAGGCGATGGCGCAACTGAATACCGACGTTGACCGCCTGGCGGAACTGCGCCGCGACCACGAGCGCGCCCAGGCCAGCCAGCCATGGAAGGACTTCGAGGCCAAAGCCGTCGAGGCCCGGGCCCGGCTGGCCGCATTGGCGAAGGAACGCGAAGCGTTTGACGGCCTGCGCCGCGAGCAGACCCAGGCCGCCCAGACGTTGACCTTGTTGCAGGACCAGGTGCGGCGCGACCAGCAGGACGAGGCCGACTACCAGGCGCTTGCCAAGGAATCCCAGGCGGCACGGGCCCGGGTCGACGCCGCGCAAGCGCCGCTGGCCCGCGCGCAGCAACAGCGTCAAACGCACGCCGCGGCGGTTGATGCCGCCCGCTTGCGCGTGGCCGCGGTCCAGGCCGTGGCCGACCGCCGCGACCTGGAGCACCAGCTGGCGCAACTGAATGCCGAAGTCGAACGCCTGGACGACGCCCTGAAAGCCGTTACCACGCTGATCGAACAAGGTTCGGCGCTGAAGGCCGAAGCCGTCCGCATCGAAATCGCCGATGGCGATATCGATGCGCTGCGCAAGAGCGAGCGCGAACTGGCCAATCTGCAACTGCGCCAGCAAGCCATCGCCACCCGGCTGTCATATCAGCTGGAAGCCGGGCGCCAGGCCACGCTGGACGGCAGGCTGTTGGCCGGCGACGGCCAGGTGCTGCTGACGTCCGCCGCCGACCTGGATCTGCCGGGAGTCGGGCGCTTGCGCATCGAACCGGGCGGCCAGGACCTGCCGGCGTTGCAACGCGAACGCGCCGCTTTGCAGACGGCCTGGAACGCGTTGCTGGAACGGTTGGGGGTGACGGCGTTGGCTGACGCTGAACAGCGCCACGCGCGCTATACGGCCTTGCAGCGCGAACTGGACGGCATGCGCAAGACGCTCGCCATCCACGCGCCCAAGGGCGTGGACGTGCTGCGCGGCCAACGCGATGACGCGTTGGCCCGGCGCGTGCCCTTGCAGGAGCGGCTGGCCAAGCTGCCCGCGCCGGCCGCGGGCCAGATGTCGGATCAGGATGACCTGCCTGCCGCGGTTCAGGCGCTGCGTGAGGTCGAGGCGCTTGCCACGCAGGCCGACGCGTCGCTGGCGGCCGCGCAGCGGGCGCTGGACGCCGATAGCGCCCGCGCGCAATTGCTCGAGGGCCAGGCGGCGGCGCGGGGCGCCGAACTGCAATCGGCCGAGCGCGCCGCGCAACGCCAGGCGCGCGCGGGCCGGCTGGCCGAAGTGCGCAGCGGCCACGATGAACTGGACCGCCGCGTGCGCGAGGCGCAGGCGGCACTGGCGGAGCATCGTCCCGACCTGCTCGAGCAAGACGTCCAGCGCTACGAGAAATCCGCCGCCATCGAACGCGACGCGCAGCACAAGCGCCACGGCGAGATCCTGCAACTGCAGGGCAAGCTGGACCAGGCGGGCGCGCAGGGCTTGGGCGAACGCCTGTCCGAATCGGCTGCCGCGTGTGAACGCCTGGCGCGCCGTCGCGATGAGTTCGCCCGCCGCGCCGCCGCGCTGGAGCTGCTGCTGACCCTGCTGACCGACAAGCGCGCGGCCGCCACGCAGCGGCTGCAGGCGCCGCTGGCGCGGCGGTTGAACCACTACCTGGCCCTGCTGTTCCCCGAGGCCGCGCTGCGGCTGGACGATGCGCTCTTGCCGACTGCGTTGCGTCGCGGCGAAGGTGAAGACCTGCTGGAGGCGCTGAGTTTCGGCACGCGCGAGCAACTGGGCATCCTGGCCCGGTTCGCCTATGCCGACCTGCTGCGCGAAGCCGGGCGGCCCACCTTGCTGGTGCTGGACGACGCTCTGGTCCACACTGACGATGCGCGGCGCGACTTCATGAAGCGTGCGCTGTTCGATGCGGCCACGCGCCACCAGATCCTGATGTTCACGTGCCACGGCGAGGCGTGGCGGGACATGGGAGTCGAGCAGCGCCGCATCGGCGCTTCCTGAATGGCTTGACGGCGTAAGGGGTGAACGGATAGGCTACGCCCATGCCTGACTTCACGCCCTACGCCGATTTCGCTGCCGCTGCTTCAGCAGCCGGCCGCGGCGCGCGCGCGTGGTCTGCGCATGCCGGTCTGATCCCTGCGGCGCCTGCCGCAATTTCTCCCGTCGTTTCTCCTGTCGTTTCTGCGGTCGTCTCTCCGCCCGCCTCGCCGCCTGCCGGCGTGGTCTCGGGCGTACATCCGCCCTTGGCGGTTGTGTTCGGCTGACCGCCAAACTCTCCACTCCAGTCCTTGTCCGTTGTCAGTGCGCATGATGGGTTGACGCGTATCGCGCGCCCCAAGCGCCGCTGATCCGTGCCGGCTTGCCGAAAGTCGCGGCAACCCGGCGCAGGGCTGGAGCCTGTTCTTACCCTGACAGGTGAAACCTCATGTCTTTCAATCGATCCACGTGGACCGCTTACGGCTCCACCACCTTGTTCGTGCTGCTGTGGAGCGGCGGCGCGATCTTCGCCAAATGGGGGCTGTCGCACGCCTCCGCGTTCGGCTTCCTGTTGTGGCGCTTCATCCTTGCCTTGGCGGTGCTGGGGGCGATATGCCTGTGGCGCAAGCGCTGCCTTCCGGAGCGCGGTACGCGCAAGACCGTGGCGCTGACCGGGCTGCTGTTGATCGGCAGCTATTCCATCTGCTATCTGCTGGCGTTGGACCATGGCATCACGCCGGGCGTGTTGGCCACGCTGCTGGGCGCGCAGCCCATCCTGACCCTGGCGGTGATGGAACGCCGCTATTCGCCGGCGCGGCTGGCGGGGCTGTTCCTGGCGCTGTGCGGACTCGTGATGGTGGTGTACCAAAGCATCGGCATGGCGCGCTTCTCAGTGGCGGGCATGGCGTTCGCCTTTGCCGCGCTGGCCAGCATGACCGCGGGCGCCATCCTGCAAAAGCGCGTGAAGCAGGCGCCCATGGACGTGATGCCGTTGCAATACGCGGTCAGTCTGGCGCTGTGCCTGCTGTTCGTGCCGTTCCAACCGGTCCGGGTGGACTGGACCGTCGGGTTTGTCGTGCCACTGATCTGGATGGGGCTCGTGATATCCGTGGGCGCGACGCTGCTCTTTTACCGCATGATCCAGGCCGGCAACCTCGTCAACGTCACCAGCCTGTTCTATCTGGTGCCGGCCGGCACGGCGGCGCTGGATTACCTGATCCTGGGCAACCGCCTGTCTGCGCTGAGCCTGGCCGGCATGGGGGCGATCCTGCTGGGCCTGATGCTGGTGTTGCGCAATCCGGCGGCGGCGGTCAAGCCAGCGCCGGATAAGCGGCCGTCGGCCAAGACGACCGCGTAGCGGCCGGCGCCGAGTCTCCGCCTTCCGCCGCGTCCTGCCCCACCCAATGGCCGCTGACAAGCTGGGCAGGGCGCGTCTGGGCCGAGACGCGGGCGCAGACGGACCAGGCGTCCAGCCGGACGCTCAGCCCGGCATAGACGCCATGGCCGTCGCCGGCCTGGATCACGCCTTCGGCCTGCACGCCTTCACCGGCGCGGATCGAGCCTTCGGCGCGGATGTCGCCGCCGGCGATCAGGCCCCACCCGGACGCCAGGTGCTCGCCGCACTGGATGGAACCCCCGGCCTGGATGCCGCAGGCCGCGTTGATTTCCTTGTCGGCGCGCACGTCGCCGCCGGTCTTGATGCCCTGGCCGCACTTGATGGCGCCTTGCGTCTGCACGTCCTGGCCGGCATGCAGGTGGCCCGTCACGGCCAGGTCCTGGCCGGCGCAGATGTCCCATTTGGCGCGTACGTTACCGCCGCAGCCCAGGCTGGTGGCGGTTTCGATGCCCCAGTCCGCCGCAATGTCTCCGCCCGCGCGCAGATTGCCGCCGCTGGCGATGTTGGCCGCGGCAGTGATGTTTTCCCCCGCCATGATCGTCTCGCCCGCGCGGATGCCGCCGCCGGTGATGATGCTGCGGCCGGCGCGCACCACGCTGTCCACGTTGATGCCCATGCGCACTTCCAGCGTGCCCGCGAAGACGATCGCGTTGGCGTCCACGGCATCCAGCTTCAGCACGGCGTCGGTGGGACCGAACTGGTCCAGCAGCCAGCAGGCGTCGCTGACGCGGCCGTCGCCCACCAGCGCATCAAGCACGGCCTGGTAATCCCCCTGTCCGTTGTGGTCGCGGATGAACCATTTATAGCCGCCCGCGCAGGGGTTCTTGGCTTTGACGAATTTCTTGGTAAGTTGCATGGCGCTGAAAGGGGAGATCTGTGCGTGGCCCGGCCGCCAGCGGTCAGGGCGGGCGGCGAAGATTCAGGCGCGGGCGCCCGGCCACGCGGCAGGGCGTCCGCCGGCGCGTGGCAGGCGGCAACGCGCACGGATGTGCAGGGCCACCGGCGACAGGCCGGAATAGGAAGGGGGAAAGCGGAGGCGCCGGGCGATTAGCCGGGCTTGGAGCGCGCGTAAGCGGAACGCGCGGCGACTTCCTGCGAGCTCAACAAAGTCGAGCGCAGGGCGCAAAGGACGCAGGCAGCGGGGGGGATGGGAGAAAAATCGGATCGCACGGGGGCAGATGCTAACACCCGAGCGTCCGGAGTCAAGTGGGAAAGGCTGGCTTCGAATGAAGCAGCAGCCTTTCCCTCAGGCGGGGATCAGTTCGTCGAGACGATGTTGCGTTCCTTGGCGATGCGCTGGCGCAGTTCCAGTTCACGCTTGATCTGCGCGGCGTACTCGGCGGGCGTATTGCCGTCCACCAGCGAACCGCCGTCGGCCAGGCGCTGGACGATCTTCGGGTCCTTCAGCGCCTTGACGGCGGCGTCGTGGATGCGGTCAACCACCGCTTGCGGCGTGCCGGCGGGCGCGACCAGCCCGTACCAGGCCATGTTGTCCATTTCGGGCAGGCCGCCTTCCTTGAAGGTGGGGACGTCCGGCAGGGCGGGCAGGCGCTTGGGAGCAGCCACGGCCAGGGCGCGCAGCTTGCCGGCCTGGATGTGGGGCATGGACGAGGGCAGGTTGTCGAACTGGGCGTTCACCTGGCCGGCGATCACGTCATTCAGGGCCGGGCCCGAACCGCGGTAGGGCACGTGGACCATGTCGGTCTGGGTCAGCGACTTGAACAATTCGCCGTCCAGGTGGCCGATGCCGCCTGCGCCGGACGAGGCATAGCTGTACTTGCCGGGGTTGGCCTTGAGCAGGGTGATGAATTCCGCCAGCGACTTGGCGGGCACGGCCGGGTTGACCGTGAGCACGTTCGGCACGTTCACCAGATTGGTGATCGGCGTGAAGTCCTTGATCGGGTTGTAGGGGTTCTTGGGGTTGGTGGCCGGATTCGTGGCCATGGTGCTGACGGTGGCCACGCCCAGCGTGTAGCCGTCAGGCGCGGAACGGACCAACGCGTCGGCGCCGATCGAGCCGCCGCCACCGCCGCGGTTTTCCACCACCACGGCCTGGCCCAGTTCACGGCCCAGGCCTTCGGCGACGATACGGGCGACGATGTCGGTCGTGCCGCCCGCGGCAAAGGGGACGATCAGGCGGATGGGCTTATTGGGGTACGGATCTGCGGCGTGGGCGCCGGAACTAAAGCAGACGCCTGCGATGGCGGCGGCCAGGATGGCCTTGGCATGAGACAGCACGGTCAAGAGTCTTCTCCATATTTTGTTGTTCCGAGCCGACCGGCTTCTTGGGCCGGCGTCGGTGAAGCGCGCTTTGCCGGGATGCTGGCGTAGCCGACGCTTCGTGGGCGCAATTCCACACAGGAATCCCCCTACGGTCAACTCAGGATTCTCCCTGTCTTTACGCAAAAATATTTTTTCAGTGACGGATAGTTGTGTGGAAATCGCGTCAGATCGCCGAAAAAGCCAAGCCTGACAACAAGATGAACGATTTCTCAAACCCTGTCATTGCGCAATCATTGCGCAGTCATCGTGCTGTCATTAGCCGGGTTCACGCATAAATCTCTGCATAACTTACAAGAATCTGATATTTTTCGGATGAGATTCTTGGCCGGTCTTGCAAGAAAGCTATTGCGTTTGTTTCTGTCTGCGCCGTTCAATGGGGCGTTGGTTGATGTCCCCGCGGGGCAACGTGTAGTGCAGCGACGCACCGGGCCAGGGTTCCGTCCGTTTTTCAATCCCCGGTCTGTTTCGTCTCTCGCTGCCACGTGCCGGCGGGAGGGGGCCCGGACATTCTCGGAACGCCATGTCGCTGATCCTGATCCTCGCTCTGCCGTTTGCCGGCAGCCTGTGCGCCGCGCTGTTGCCTTCGAACGCCCGTAATGCCGAGGCGTGGTTGGCCGGCTTGATCGCCCTGGCCTGTGTGGTTCTGATTGCCAGCCTTTACCCGGACGTCGCCAACGGCGGCGTTATCCGGTTCGACATGCCGTGGGCGCCCGCCCTGGGCCTGCAGTTCACCTTGCGCATGGACGGCTACGCGTGGCTGTTCGCGCTGATCGTCTCCGGTATGGGCGCACTGGTGGTCCTGTACGCCCGCTATTACATGTCGCCGGAAGATCCGGTCCCGCGCTTTTTCTCGTTTTTCCAGGCCTTCATGGCTGCCATGCTGGGCGTGGTCCTGTCCGGCAACCTGATCCAGCTGGTGATGTTCTGGGAAATGACCAGCCTGGCGTCGTTCATGCTGATCGCGTATTGGCATCACCGCCTGGACGCCCGGCGCGGTGCCCGCATGGCGCTGACGGTGACGGGCGCAGGCGGCCTCTGCCTGCTGGCGGGCGTGCTGATCCTGGGCCATATCGTGGGCAGCTACGACATGGATCGCGTGCTGGCCTCGGGCGACCTGGTGCGCGCCGACCCCTGGTATCCGGCCGTGCTGGTGCTGGTGGCGCTTGGCGCATTGACCAAAAGCGCGCAATTCCCGTTCCATTTCTGGCTGCCCAACGCCATGGCGGCGCCTACGCCGGTGTCCGCCTACCTGCACTCGGCCACCATGGTGAAGGCCGGGGTATTCCTGCTGGCCCGCTTCTGGCCGGTGCTGTCGGGCACCGACGAATGGTTCTGGATCATCGGCGGAGCAGGGCTCATCACGCTGGTCTTGGGGGCCTATGCCGCCATCTTCCAGCAGGACATGAAGGGCGTGCTGGCGTATTCCACCATCAGCCACCTGGGCCTGATCACACTCTTGCTGGGGCTCAATAGCGAGCTTGCGCTGGTGGCCGCCATCTTCCACATGATCAATCACGCCACTTTCAAGGCGTCACTGTTCATGGCTGCCGGGGTCGTGGACCACGAAACCGGCACGCGCGACCTGAGCCGCCTGTCCGGCCTGTACAAGGCCATGCCCATCACCGCCACCCTGGCGATGGTGGCGGCGGCGTCCATGGCGGGCGTGCCGCTGCTCAACGGTTTCCTGTCCAAGGAAATGTTCTTCGCCGAGACCACTTTCGTCAGCGGCGACAGCTTCACCCAGATCGGCCTGCCGCTGATGGCCACCATCGCCGGGGCGTTCAGCGTGGCCTATTCGCTGCGCTTCATCCTGCAGGTGTTCTTCGGCCCCCCAGCCACCGACCTGCCGCGCGCGCCGCATGAGCCGCCGCGCTGGATGCTGTTCCCCAGCGCGCTGCTGGTGTTCATGTGCCTGCTGGTGGGCGTGTTGCCCGCCCTGACGGTCGGCCCGTTCCTGGCGACCGCGGCGCAGAGCATCCTGGGCGAGAACATGCCCGAATACAGCCTGGCCGTCTGGCACGGCGTGAACCTGCCGCTGGTGATGAGCCTGGTCGCCACGGCGTCCGGGGTGCTCCTGTACCTGGCGTTGCGCGCCCACCAGCGCGCCAACCCGGGCCGCGTGCCGTTCATCTACCGCCTGGACGGCCGCCGCACCTTCGAAACGTTGCTTGATGGCTCCAGCGTGGCGGCGGCCTGGCTGCTGCGCTGGGTGGCGTCGTCGCGCCTGCAGGTGCAGATGCTGCTGATCGTGCTGGGCACGTTGTTCGTGGCCTGGCTGCCCTTGCGCGGCGGCGGATGGCTGGAAGGCACGGGCCGCATGACGCCGGTCGACCCCGCTTTCGCCCTGTTGTGGCTGGTGGGCGGAGCTTGCGCGCTGGGTGCTGCCTATCAGGCCAAATACCACCGCCTGGCATCGCTGGCGCTGGCCGGCGGCGCCGGCCTGATCACCTGCCTGACCTTCGTGTGGTTTTCCGCGCCCGACCTGGCGCTGACCCAGTTGTCCGTTGAAGTGGTCACCGTGGTGCTGCTGCTTCTGGGCTTGCGCTGGCTGCCCCGCCGCATCGAGAAGGACGACGAGGAAACGCTCAAGGCCACGCTGCGCGCCCGGGGCCGCCGTTTGCGCGACCTGCTGATGGCCACGGCCGCCGGCACCGGCATGGCGGCGCTGGCCTACGCGGTGCTGGTGCGTCCGCAAGGCGAGACGATCTCTTCCTATTTCGTGGATCGCGCGCTGCCCGACGGCGGCGGCACCAACGTGGTGAACGTGATCCTGGTGGACTTCCGCGGCTTTGACACCTTCGGCGAGATCACGGTGCTGGGCATCGTGGCGCTGACGGTCTACGCGCTGCTGCGCCGCTTCCGTCCGGCCGCCGAAAGCGCCGACCTGCCGCGCCAACAGAAGGAACAGGACGGCGGCGTGCCGACCGCGCCCGACATCAAGTCGCTGGTGCCCGAAGGCTCGATGATGGTGCCGACGGTGCTGGTGCGCCTCTTGCTGCCCACCGCTGCGCTGATTTCGGTGTACTTCCTGCTGCGCGGCCACAACCAGCCGGGCGGCGGCTTTGTCGGCGGACTGATCTTCGCCACCGCCGTCATCCTGCAATACATGGTGGGCGGCGTGTACTGGGTGGAGTCGCGCAGCCGGCTTAACCCGCAGAACTGGATCGGGATCGGCCTGCTGGCCGCCGGCATCGCGGCGGTGACCGCGTGGCTGGCCTACAAGCCGTTCCTGGCCGCGCTGGCCTGGGACGTCGCGCTGCCGCTCATCGGCCACGTCCACCTGTCCAGCGTGCTGCTGTTCGACCTGGGCGTGTACATGCTGGTCGTGGGCTCCACCGTGCTGGTGCTGGTGGCGCTGGCCCACCAATCGCTGCGCGCGCAACGCAAGGCCGCCGCCGAAATCCAGGCGGCCGCCACACAAACAGGGGAAGCCTGATGGAATTGATCTATGCCGTCGCGATCGGCGTATTGGCGGGCTCGGGGGTCTGGCTGCTGCTGCGGCCGCGCACCTTCCAGTTCATCATGGGGCTGTCGCTGGTGTCGTATGCGGTGAACCTCTTCATCTTCGGCATGGGCCGGCTCACCTCGGGCCGTCCGCCCGTCGTGGACCCCGCCATGGCGCATGACCCTTCCTGGTACGCCGACCCGCTGCCGCAGGCGCTGGTGCTGACGGCCATTGTGATCGGCTTCGCCACGACTGCGCTGTTCCTGGTTGTGTTGCTGGCCTCGCGCGGCCTCACGGGTACCGACCACGTTGATGGACGGGAGTCCCAATCTTGAGTTTCTGGCTTCAACACCTTCCTGTACTGCCCATCATCACGCCGCTGCTTGCAGGCGCGGCGATGCTCTTGCTGGCCGATACCAGCCGCTACACGCGGGGCGCGATTTCGGTGGTCGCCACCTTGGCCCAGCTGGCCGCGGCGATTGCGCTCCTGGCCGTGGCCGGCGGCGGCGTGCCCGGCGTCTGGCCCGATGGCGTAGGCGTCTACCTGGTGGGCGATTGGCCCGCGCCGTTCGGCATCGTGCTGGTGGTGGACCGCCTGGCCGCCGTCATGCTGACGCTGACCGCCGTGCTGGGCCTGGCCACGCTGATCTATGCGCTGGCCCGCTGGGACCGCGCCGGCGTGCATTTCCATTCGCTATTCCAGTTCCTGCTGATGGGCTTGAACGGCGCCTTCCTGACGGGCGACCTCTTCAACCTGTTCGTTTTCTTCGAAGTGCTGCTGGCGGCATCCTATGGCCTGCTGCTGCACGGCTCGGGCGTTGCGCGGGTCAGCGCGGGGCTGCAATACATCGCCGTGAACCTGGTGGCTTCGTTCCTGTTGCTGATCAGCATCGCGCTGATCTATGGCGTGACCGGCACGCTGAACATGGCGGACCTGGCCCTGCGCGCCGGCAACCTGACGGGCGCCGAACGCATGCTGTTCGAAGCCGGGGCCGCCATCCTGGGGGTGGCCTTCCTGGTGAAGGCGGGCGCCTGGCCGCTGAACTTCTGGCTGGTGAAGGGCTACGGCTCGGCAGGTGCGCCGATCGCGGCCATGTTCTCGATCATGACCAAGGTCGGCATCTACGCGCTGTTGCGCATCGGGTCTCTGCTGCTGCCGTCGGGCGCGCCTGCGGCGTTCAGCCTGGACTGGATGTTCGCGGCGGGCCTGGCCACGCTGCTGTTCGGCGCGCTGGGCCTGCTGGCGACCCAGCAGCTGGAGAAGATGGTGGGCTATTGCGTCATCGTGTCTGCCGGCACGCTGCTGACGGCGCTGGGCATGCCCGGCGTTACCCTGACCGGCCCCGCGCTGTTCTACCTGATCAGCTCGGTGCTGACCACGGGCGCGTTCTTCATGCTGGCCGAACTGATCGAGCGCACGCGCAGCTTCGGTGCCAACGTGCTGGCGGTGACGCTGGATGCTTTCGACCTGGACGACCCTGCGTCGGTGAACCGTTCCGACGACGTGGTCGGCGTGGCGATACCGGCGGCGATGGCCTTCCTGGGCCTGGCGTTCATCTGCTGCGCGTTGCTGGTAACGGGCTTGCCGCCCTTGTCGGGCTTCGTGGCCAAGTTTTCGCTGCTGTCGGCGGCGGTGTCGGCCGCCACCGAATCTGCGCCGCCGTTTGACGCATGGATCCTGGTGGCCGCCGTGCTGGTCTCGGGCCTGGCGGGTCTGGTCGGCCTGGGCCGCACCGGCATCCGCGTGTTCTGGGCCAGCGACGACCGCAGCACGCCGCGCCTGCGCGTGATCGAAGCAGGGCCGGTGGCCGTGCTGCTGTTGCTGTGCGTCGGCCTGGCGGCAGGGGCGGGGCCGGTGTCGGCCTATCTGGACGAAGCCGCGCGCTCGCTGGATCAACCCAAGTCCTATATCGACGCCGTCATGTCCGCGCAGACCGTGCGCGGCGTCAAGGGAGGAAGCTGATGCGCCGTCTTTACTTCCTTTTCCTGCCCGTTTTCCTGTTCGTCCTGTGGCTGGTGCTGAACGAAAGCCTGTCCGCGGGCCAGATCGCCCTGGGTGCGGCGCTGGCGCTGTGGTTCACGTGGGCGGCGTCGCGCCTGCGTCCCTTGCATGCGCGGCCACGCCACCTGTGGAAGGCCGTGCCGCTGTTCCTGCACGTCACGGCGGACATCATCAAGTCCAACATCGCCGTGGGCAAGCTGATCCTGAATCCGCGCCGGAACGATTTTTCACCCGGCTTCATCATGATCCCGCTGACCATGCGCGATCCGCACGGCCTGGCCATGCTGGCCTGCATCGTCACCTACACCCCAGGCACGGTCTGGGTGGACCTGACGCCCGACCACAGCTTGAAGCTGCACGTGCTCGACCTCCAGAACGAAGACGACTGGGTCAAGCTGGTGCAGGAGCGCTACGAGCGCCCGTTGATGGAGATGTTTGAATGAGTATGAACACCGCACTGTATTGGGCAGCGTCCTTTGCCCTGGTGTGCTTTGCGCTGGGCATGGTGTTTGCCGCCATCCGCCTGCTGCGCGGCCCCACGGCGCAGGACCGCGTCCTGGCGCTGGACACGCTGTACATCAACGGCATGCTCACCATGCTGGTCTTCGGCATCCGATCGGGGGCGTCGCTGTACTTCGATATCGCGTTGCTGATCGCGCTGTTCGGCTTCGTGGGATCCACCGCGATGGCGCGCTTCCTGCTGCGCGGCGAGGTGATCGAGCCATGATCGAAACCGCCATCCCCCTGTGGGCCGGCATCCCGGCCTGCATCCTGCTGGTGCTGGGCGGCCTGCTGGCGCTGACCGGTTCGGCAGGCCTGCTGCGCTTTCGCACGTTCTACGCACGCATCCATGCGCCCACGCTGGGCAACACCCTGGGTTGCGGCTGCGTGCTGGCGGCGTCCATCCTGGTGTTCTCGGCCCTGTCGGCGCGGCCCGTGTTCCACGAAGTGATCATCACGCTGTTGCTGGTCGTGTCGTCGCCCGTCACGGCCATGCTGCTGATGCGCGCGGCCACCTACCGTAATCGGCTGACCAAGGCCGACGCGGACCTGGATGCCCGCTGAAGGCCGGTAACAAGCGCCACCGCATGTGAACGCGAAACGCCATGCTGCACCGCGGCAGGCATCAACGACAGGGCCAATCGGCCCTGTTTTTTTGCCCCCGGGCCGCCCCACCGCAAAAAGAGCGCTTGATACGTAACCTTACGAATGCAAGTTGCTGGACATGTCCCCGACGCCGCATCGTGGGATAGTAGGTGCAAGCAAGCGGCAGGACGGGCAGGTGGTCTTGACCGCTTACGGTTCAATTCTCATCAAGGAGCTGGCCATGAACGTACGACCCATGCATACCAAACGCCTCGCAGCAACCCTTTGCGCGGCGGGCTTGATGTTGGCCGCGGGCGCGGTCCACGCGGCAGATGCGATCGGCCGCGCCGCCATCCAGTCCCAGTACGAGCAGGACGTGGCGAAATGCAAGAGCGGTAATACCAACCAGGACCGCGCGACGTGCATGCGCGAAGCCGGCGCCGCGCGCGATGAAGCCAATCGCCAGAATCTGAAGGAAGGCTCCACCGACCAGCATCAGCAGAACATGGTCGACCGTTGCAACCGCCTGCCCGCGGAATCGCGCCAGGACTGCCTGACGCAGATGAGCTCGCCCACCAATGTGCGCGGCAGCGTCCAGGGGGGTGGGGTGTTGCGTGAGACGGTGATCCAGGTGCCGGCTGGCACGGTCCCGCCGGCCACCACGGCGCCGGCGCCTGGCATGGCACCTGCTCCCGGCATGGCGCCCGCCCCGGGCACCGGCACCGGCACCATGAGCGCGCCGATGCGCCAATAATGGCCGCGTAGGGCCGGGTACGACGCACAGCCGCCGCCGCATTCAGGCAAAATGGCGGCTGTTGCGCTTTTCCCGCCCTTATTCCGTCCTTTATTCACGCATCCATGTCCGACGTCATCGCCCTGATTTTCGATTTCGACGACACGCTGGCCTCGGACAGCACGTCCGGTTTCCTGGAAAGCATCGGCGTTGACACGGCCTCGTTCTGGAAAGACGAGGTCGATCCGCTGCTGTCCAAGCAGGACTGGGATCCCGTCCCCGCCTACCTGTACAAGATGATCCAGCTGTCCCAGGCGGGCACGCATGGGCGCATTACGCAGCAGCGCCTGCAGGAATGGGGCTCGCGCCTGGAGCTGCACGACGGCGTGCCGACCTTGTTTCAACGCCTGCGCGCGGCGGTGCGCGCCGAACAGCCGCAGGTGCAGCTGGAGTTCTACCTGATCTCCAGCGGCATCGGCGACGTGGTCCGCTCCACACCCATTGCGCATGAATTCACTGAAATCTGGGCGTCCGAATTCGTCTACGGCGACGACGGCGGCATCACGTTCCCGCGCCGCATCGTCAGCTTCACCGACAAGACGCGCTATCTGTTCCACATCCAGAAGGGCATCATCGGGCGCGACTTCCGCAACAAGCCCTTCGAGGTCAACCGCAAGGTGCCCGAAGACCGCTTGCGCGTGCCGTTCGACCAGATGGTGTTCGTCGGCGACGGCTACACCGACATCCCTTGCTTTTCGTTGATCCGCCGCGCCGGCGGTTTCGCCTTCGGCGTCTGGGACCCGAAGCACCGCGACAAGCGCAGCCGCGCCTGGGGCTTCATCGAAGAAGGGCGGGTGTCCAACCTGAACCAGGCCCGCTACGACGAACAGGCCGAGCTCTACCAGTGGCTGGAAGAGGCTGTGACCAGCCTGGCCGGCCGCATCGCGCTGAAGTCCCGGGTGTACCGTGGTTGAGGCCGGTTCGCTGACGGCCGCGACGCCCGTGACGCCCTGGACCGAAGAAGACGCCCGCTACATCCGCCTGGCGCTCGAAGAGGCCCAGGCCGCTTATGACATCGGCGAGGTGCCCGTCGGGGCGCTGGTCGTGTCCGCCAAGGGCGAAATTCTGGGGCGCGGCTACAACCGCACCATCATCGACCACGATCCCACCGCCCATGCCGAAATCGTGGCCTTGCGCAGCGCCGCCCGCCAGCTGGAGAACTACCGGCTGCCGGGAATTACCGTGTATGTCACGCTGGAGCCTTGCGTCATGTGCATCGGCGCCATGCTGCACGCGCGGCTGGCGCGCGTCGTGTTCGGCGCCTACGACCCCAAGACCGGCGCCTGCGGCAGCGTGCTGGACGTCGGGTCGGTCCCGAAACTCAATCATCACACTTCAGTCACCGGCGGCGTGCTGGCGGAACCTTGCGGCGACCTGCTGCGCCGGTTCTTCCGCGAACGCCGCGCCAAGGAATCCATAGCATGAGCACCCCCAAAGCCGCCAAGGCGGGCACCAAGGCCGCCGCCGGCAACGCCGCAGCCAAGCGCACCGCCAAGCCCGCCGCAAGAACGGCCGCCAAGCCCGCGGCCAGAACGGCGGCCAAGACGGCAGTCCACGATCATGATCACGGCCATGACCACGGCCCCGCTTGCGACGACAACTGCGGCCACGACCACAGCCATGACCACGGGCACAGCCACACGCTGCCGGACGCCCGCGGCATCTACCTGATCTCGCCGTCGTCGGCCGTACGCGATCCCGCCACGGTGGAACTGGCGCGCGAACGCCTGCAGCAGCAGGGCTTCAAGACCGCCCTGGACCGCACGGCCTATGCCGAACACCAGCGCTTTGCCGGCACCGACGCGCAGCGTCTGGCCAGCCTGGCGCGCGCCGTCAAGCAGAAGCTGCCCATCGTCATGGTGACGCGCGGCGGCTACGGCATGGGCCGGCTGCTGCACCAAATCGACTGGAAAGCGATGGCCGACAGCGGCAAGCGCTTCGTCGGCATGAGCGACTTCACTGCCTTCAACCTGGGCCTCCTGGCGCAGACGGGCGCCGTCAGCTACACCGGCGCCACCGCAGTGGCTGACTTCGGCGGCAAGAAGGTCGATGACCTGACCGAAGCGCTGTTTGGCGAAGTCATGCGCGGCGAACTCGAGATCCTCAGTTTCGAAACGCAGGACGCAGATCCCGTCGATGCCCGCGGCATCCTGTGGGGCGGCAACCTGGCCATGCTGACCTCGCTGCTGGGCACGCCATACTTTCCGAAGATCCGCGGCGGCATCCTGTTCCTGGAAGACGTGGCCGAACATCCCTACCGCGTCGAACGCATGCTGATCCAGCTGTGGCAGGCCGGCGTGCTGGGCAAGCAGAAGGCGATCGTGCTGGGCCGTTTCTCGGACTACAAGCTGGCGCCCCACGACAAGGGCTACGACCTGCACGAAGTCGTGGCCTGGCTGCGCAAGACGGTCAAGGTGCCGGTCATCACCGGTCTGCCTTATGGACATGTGGCCACCAAGGCCACCTTGCCGATCGGCCAGAAGGTGGGCATCGCTACCGAAAAGGGCCTGGCGCACCTGGTGCTGGACGAACACCACCACTGATCATCGCCATCGGCGGCACGCCCTCGACGTCCGGCCCTGGCCGGACTCGGGGGCGTTTTCATTTGGGGACGGACCCGATCAGGGCAGGGTAGGGCCGGTCCCGGTGTTCCCGGCGGAAGATTGAAAATCGGGGCCGCAGCCCCATTTGCTACACTATCGGGTTTCCTCGCATGCGTCCTCGGACGCCCTCAGACTCAAATACACCGTGATATCCACAGCCAATCTCACCATCCAGTTCGGTCCCAAGCCCCTTTTCGAGAACGTCAGCGTCAAGTTCGGGGAAGGCAACCGGTACGGGCTGATCGGGGCCAATGGGTCCGGTAAGTCTACGTTCATGAAAATCATCGGCGGCGACCTCGAAGCCTCCGCCGGCAACGTGTCGCTTGAGCCGGGCGTGCGCCTGGGCAAGCTGCGCCAGGACCAGTTCGCGTTCGAAGACCTGCGCGTGCTGGACGTCGTCATGATGGGCCACACCGAAATGTGGGGCGCCATGTCCGAGCGCGACGCGATCTACGCGAACCCGGAAGCGACGGAAGACGATTACATGCGCGCCGCGGACCTGGAAGCCAAGTTCGCCGAGTACGACGGCTACACCGCCGAAGCGCGCGCCGGCGAATTGCTGCTGGGCCTGGAAATCGCCGTGGACCAGCACAACCTGCCCATGCGCGAAGTCGCCCCGGGCTGGAAACTGCGCGTGCTGCTGGCGCAGGCGCTGTTCTCGAACCCCGACGTCCTGCTGCTGGACGAACCCACCAACAATCTGGATATCAACACCATCCGCTGGTTGGAAAACGTGCTCAACAGCTATCAGAGCACGATGATCATCATCAGCCACGATCGCCACTTCCTGAACCAGGTGTGCACGCACATGGCTGACGTGGACTACGGCGAGATCCGCATCTACGCCGGCAACTACGACGACTACATGCTGGCCTCGACGCAGGCCCGCGAGCGCCTGGTGTCGAACAACGCCAAGGCCAAGGAACGCGTTGCTGAACTGCAGGACTTCGTCCGCCGCTTCGCCGCCAACAAGTCCAAGTCGCGCCAGGCCACCTCGCGCCTGAAGCAGATCGACCGCATCAAGGCCGACCAGGTCGTGGTCAAGCCGTCGTCGCGCCAGAACCCGTACATCCGGTTCGAACAGAACAAGGTCATGCACCGCCTGGCCGTCACCATCGAGAACCTGACCAAGGCCTACGATGCGCCGGTGATCACCAAGTTCTCGGCCATGGTCGATGCCGGTGAAAAGATCGCCATCATCGGCGCCAACGGCGTGGGTAAGACGACCTTGCTGCGTCTCTTGGCCACCGAATTGCAGCCGGACTCGGGTTCGGTGAAGTGGTCCGATAACGCCGACCTGGGTTACATGGCCCAGGACGTGTCGGACCAGTTCCTGCAAACCGACATCAATCTGCTGGACTGGATGGGCGACCATCGTCAGCCGGGCGATGACGACCAATCGATCCGTTCGGTGCTGGGCCGCCTGCTGTTCTCGGCGGACGATCTGCCCAAGGCGCCCAAGGTGCTGTCGGGCGGCGAAAAGAACCGCATGACTTTCGGCCGCCTGATGCTGGGCCGGCACAACGTCATGCTGCTGGACGAGCCGACCAACCACTTGGACATGGAATCGATCGAATCGCTGCAATTCGCACTGGAAAAGTACGAAGGCACGCTGGTCTTCGTGTCCCACGACCGCGAATTCGTGTCGGGCCTGGCCACCCGCGTGATCGAAATCCTGCCCTCGGGCGAGATCATCGACTACCGCGGCGGCTACGAAGACTATCTGGAATCGCGCGGCATCGAGGCCTGATTCCGGCTTGACGCCCATTGCCCCACCGCGCCGGCGGCGGGGCAATGGGCTAGCTTCCGCTTCGCTCCAATCGGAGCGAACCCTGTTATGTGTGGGCCCGCGGGCGTTCAGCCCGCTGCAATATGGCGTGCGCTATCATCCGGGTAAACCCTGGTGCAAAACGCACCTCGCCCGCCTTTCCGATTCATGTCTCCCACACCCCACACCACGCCCGATGGCGCGCCCATCGGGACGTATGCGTTGACCGCGCGCATCGTTTCCATCGCGTTCTTCACCTTCATCTGTTATCTGGCCATCGGCTTGCCGCTGGCCGTGCTGCCGGGCTATGTGCACGGAAACCTGGGTTATGGCTCGGTGCTGGCCGGCCTGGCCATCAGCGTGCAGTACGTGGCGACGCTGCTCAGCCGCTCCCACGCGGGCCGCATGGCCGACACCGTGGGGCCGAAGCAGACGGTCGTGATCGGCATGGTGGCGTGCGCGGCCAGCGGCGTTTTCCTGCTGCTGGCCTATGCCTTCGAACGCAGCGGGTGGCTCAGCCTGACGGCCATCATCATCAGCCGGCTGGCGCTGGGTTTCGGTGAAAGCTGGGTCGGCACGGGTTCGGCCACCTGGGCGATCGCGCGGGTCGGCCCGCTGCACACCGCCCGCGTCATCTCCTGGAACGGGATCTGCACCTACGGCGGCCTGGCGCTGGGCGCGCCACTGGGCGTCAAGCTGGAAACCGAATGGAGCATGGGCGCGCTGGGCGGCATGGTGCTGCTGCTGGGGCTGGCCGGCCTGGGCATGGCGGTATCGCGCGCCGCCGTGGCGATCGTGGGCGGCCACCGCATGGCGTTCAAGAGCGTGGTCATGCGCGTCTTCCCGCACGGCATGGCGCTGGGGCTGGGTTCGGTGGGTTTCGGCACACTGGCGGCCTTCGTGGCGCTGTACTACGCCAGCTTCTCCTGGGAGGGGGCGGCGCATGCGCTCAGCGCCTTCGGCTGCGCGTTCATCGGCGTGCGCCTGCTGTTTGCGGGCACCATCACGCGCTTCGGCGGCTTCCGCGTGGCGCAGGTCTCGTTCCTGGTCGAGGCCGCAGGGCTGCTGCTGTTGTGGCTGGCGCCCAACCCCACGGCCGCGTTGCTGGGTGCGGCGCTGACCGGTTGCGGGTTTGCGCTGGTATTTCCCGCCATCGGCGTGGAGGCGGTGGCGCGCGTGCCGGCCGGCAGCCGCGGCGCGGCGCTGGGCGCCTACTCGGCATTCCTGGACCTGGCCCTGGGCGTGACGGGGCCTGTCGCGGGCTACATTTCCAGCGGCTACGGCTACCCGTCCATCTTCCTGTCGGCCGCCGTCGCCGTGCTGGTGGGTTTTCTGATTGCATTCGGCTTGCAACGCCATGCGGTCCGCCAGCGGGCAATGGCGTAGCAGAGGGCCTAGGGCTGCAGTTAATAACCAAAAGAAGTTAAGACATTCAATATTGATCGTTTGAATTCATATAACGAATTGTTAGATTTAGGCCTCGTCCCCACGCGCGCCCACGATTCGTTCCATGAACCTGACCTTCGACCACGTCCACAAGCACTTCGGCGACCTGCCCGTCGTGGACGGCTTTACCAGCGAAATCAAGACCGGTGAACTGGTCGCCCTGGTCGGCCCGTCGGGCTGCGGCAAATCCACGCTGCTGCATTTGGCGGCGGGCCTGGAAAAGCCCACGCAAGGCAGTGTGCTGGCCGATGGCCAGGCGATCAGCGGCCCGCACCCCAGCCGCACGCTGGTGTTCCAGGAGCACGCGCTGTATCCGTGGCTGACGCTTGAAGACAACGTGGCGCTGGCCCTGGAATTCCAGAACACGCCCAAGAAGCGCGCCCGCGAGGCCGCGCGCCATTGGCTGGCCCGGGTCAGCCTGGGCGGCTTTGAACACTATTACCCCCATCAGGTGTCGGGCGGCATGCGCCAACGCGCCGCATTGGCGCGCGCCTTCATCGCGCAGCCCAAGACGATGCTGATGGACGAGCCCTTCGGTGCGCTGGACGCGCTGACCCGCCTGAGCCTGCAGGACGTGCTGCGCCAGCTGATCGCGCAAGAAAAGCCGACCGTACTGCTGGTCACGCACGATGTGGACGAGGCCCTGTTCCTGGCGGACCGCATCGTCGTCTTCAGCCCGCGCCCGGCGCGCGTGCTGCGCGAATTCAATCTGGCGCATCGCGAGAAGACCCACGACCTGTCGGATCTGGCCGCCGAGAAGCGCGAGATCCTGCGCCTGCTGGGCATTGGGGTGGACGGCTCGCAAGCCCACTCCGATCTGGCGCTGGCCGCCTGACCTACCCCCTTTTCCGTTCCGGTGGCGCCGTGGCGCTGCCGATCTTGAATTCCCTGGAGCTCCTCTCATGAAATTGAAGCAATGGCTGACCCTGCCGCTGGCTGCGGCGCTGCTGGCGGCGGCCCCCGCAATGGCCGCCGAGAAATTCCGCGTGGGTTATCTGCGCGTGATGGACGACGCGCAGGCGATCGTGGCGCAAGAGGGCGGCTACTACAAGAAGGCGGGCCTGGACTCCGAGCTCATCGAATTCAAGTCGGGCACCGACCTGATCAAGGCGATCGTGGGCGGCCAATTGGATATTGGCGTGCTGGGCTTCACCAACGCGGTGGCCTGGGCCTCCAAGGGCGCGGACTTGAAAGTCGTGGGCGGCGCGCAGCAGGGCTATCACTCGCTGATCGTGCGCGATGATTCCGGCATCAAGGACATCGCGGGCTTGAAGGGCAAGACGCTGGCGTCCCAAGCGGAAGGCAGCACCGCGGACGTCGTGTTGAAGGGCGTCGTGCTCAAGCAAGGCAACCTGGGCGCCGACGACGTCAACGTCATGGGCGTGAGCCCCGCCGTGGCCGTGCAGTCGCTGGTGGG
The DNA here is from genome assembly GCF_002209535.1 of Achromobacter marplatensis. Lineage (GTDB taxonomy): Bacteria > Pseudomonadota > Gammaproteobacteria > Burkholderiales > Burkholderiaceae_B > Achromobacter > Achromobacter marplatensis. The sequence continues at coordinate 339,599 of NZ_NJIG01000001.1, forward strand.
CAAGCGCGTCGACGCGGCCTTCCTGTTCGAACCCTATGACCGCATCGCGCAACTGGTGGCCCCGGTCAAGCAGATCTACGAAGTGGGCCAGGCCTGGCCGTTCCCGTGCATGGTGGTGATCACCTCGGGCGAAACGCTGGCCAAGCGCAAGGACGATGTCTGGAAGGCGCTGGACGCGCAGAACCAGGCCATCACGCTGCTGCAGAAAGAACCCGCGCAGGCGTCCAAGCTGATCGCTTCCTACTTCATCGCCGAGCCCACGCTCAAGACCTTGCATCGTGGCGAACTGCCGCGTGAAACTGTCATTACCGAGGCGATCAGCACGCAGGTGTTCACGCCCAAGCTGACCGAGAAAGACACGGCGCGCATGCAGGAAATCGCGGACATCCTGCAGGCCCAGGGTTCGCTGAAGACGCGCGACGGCAAGCCGTACGACGTGTCCAGCATCGTCGACCTGTCCTGGCAAGAGGCGCGCAAACTTTGAGCTCGTCTACCCGAGTGACCGGCGCCCGCAAGCATCTTGCGGGCGTATTGGGCGTCCTGTTCATTCTTGCCCTGTGGCAGTTGGCAGCGTTCGCGCTGCCGGATTTCCTGATGCCGGGCGTGCCTGCCGTCGTGCAGCGCCTGTTCGAAGACCTGGGCAAGCAATCGTTCCATCAAAGCCTGCTGGGCACCCTGGGCCGCTTGGGCGCAGGCTACGGCCTGGCGTTGGCGGCGGGGATCGGCTTCGGCCTGGTCGCCGCAGTGCTGTTCTTCTTTCGTGAAGTCCTGCGTAGCGCCATCGTCATCCTGCAGTCGATTCCGTCGATCGCCTGGGTGCCGCTGTTCCTGATCGTGATGGGCTTCGGCAATACGCCCATCATCGTCGTGGTCGCGTTGTCGGCGTTCTTTCCGGCCGCGCTCAGCGTGATGAATGCCACCGAATCCGTGCAGCGCGTGCACGTGTCGGCGGCGCGCGTCATGGGCGCCACGCGCTGGGGCTTGGTCAAACGCGTCTATCTGCCGGCCGTGATGCCTGAACTGATCACGGGCGCGCAACTGGCGTTCGGCAATGCGTGGCGCGCGCTGATCTCGGCCGAAATGCTGATCGGCTTCGGCAAGGGCCTGGGCCGGTCGCTGGCCTATTCGGGTGAAATCGCCGACATGACAGGCGTCATGACCAACATCCTGGTTATCGCCGTGCTTGCCGCGCTGATCGACCAGTTCGTGCTTGAAAACCTCAAGCATCGCCTGCTGCGCTATCAATACGTTTAAGTGCCGGAGCCTTGCATGATTTGCCGGATTCGCCTTGTTGCCCTGACTGCCTGCACGCTGCTTGCCGGCATCGCGCAGGCGCAGACCACCGGCTTCGCCGCCGCCCAGGCGCGGGGCGAACTGGTGGTGGGCGTGCCGTATCTGGCGCCGCCGCCTGCGGCGGGGGCCAAGATCCGTACCCCCGACGGCCTGGATGCGCAGATGGCCGACAAGCTCGGCCAGCGGCTGGGTTTGCCCGTACGGCTGCAGCAGGTGCCGGCCGATCAGGCCGCCGCCGCACTGGCGGCGGGCCAGGTGGACCTGGTGTTGGCGGATAGCGCAGGCGCCCAGCCGCAAACCGTTGCCGTGCAAACCACGGGCTACGGCGCGCGTCCCAAGGCGCTGATCCGCAGTGACACTACGATGCGCAAGCCAGCCGATGTACGCGGCCGCAGCGTCTGCATGGCCGAGGCGGCAACGCAAGCCCGCGCCCTGGCCGAAAGCTGGGGCGCGGTGGTGCGCACGTATCGCGTGCCGTCCGATGCCCTGGTTGCGGTGCGTGAAGGCAGTTGCGATATCGGGCTGGTGGATGACGCCGTCTGGGAACCCCTGGTGCGGTTTCCGGAGTGGAAGAAATTCTCGTCCACGCTGGCCGCGGACGGCGCCCGGCGCGAACGCGTGTGGCTGCTGCCGGCCGGTGACACGGCCGGCCGCGCCTTGCTGGCGGACGAGATGCGGGCCTGGGACCGCGCGGGCGCCTGGAAGGCAATGACGGCCAAATGGGCGCGCGACGTCGCGTTCGACGTCTATCTGGACCAGGAAGTGGCCGACTGCCACGGTTAGAACGGCTTTGCGCCAGCACTTACAATGCCGGGCATGACGCACACGTTGACCGTTCCTTGCTCGTATCAGGAAGACATCAAGAAAAGCCGCTTTGCCGCTTACGCCGCGCCAGTTTCTACGGTGGACGAAGCGATGCGATTCTTCGCCGAGCGCAGCGACCCCGAGGCCACCCACAACTGTTGGGCCTACCGCATCGGGCAGGAATACCGCTTCAACGACGACGGCGAACCCGGCGGGACGGCGGGCCGCCCCATCCTGCAAGCGATCGAAGGGCAGGACATGGACCGCGTGGCCGTGCTGGTGGTGCGTTGGTACGGCGGCATCAAGCTGGGGGCGGGCGGACTGGTGCGGGCATACGGCGGATGCGCGGCGAATTGCCTGCGCCTGGGCGAACGGACCGAAATCGTGGACCTGGCCACCGTCACCTGCACCTGCGGCTTTGCCGAACTGGCCTTGCTGAAGTCGCGCCTGGCGCAAGCCGGCGCGGTCATCCAGCAAGAAGACTTCAATGAAGAGGGCGTGGCGCTGTGCTTCGTGGTGCCCCGCAGCGTGGTGGGTGACCTGGAGGTCACAGTCGCCAACATCACGCGAGGGCGTTCGGCCTGGGAACAGGTGTCGTGACCGCGGCCTGACGGCGCGCGAGCCAGAAAAAGGGGCCCTTGATCGGGCCCCTTTGCATGTTTACGCGTTTTGGCTGTCTTGCGCCGCGGCGATTTCCTGGTGGACCTTTTCCATGTCCACTTCCTTGATCTTGGCGAGCAGCTCGTTCAGCTGGCCGCCCGACAAGGCGCCGGGTTGCGAGAACAGCAGGACCTTCTCACGGAAGACCATCAGCGTGGGGATCGAACGAATACCCAGGGCGCCGGCCAATTCCTGCTCTACGTCGGTGTTCACCTTGGCGAACGTGACGTCGGTGTGCTCGGTCGCGGCTTGCTCGAAAACGGGCGCAAAACCACGGCAGGGGCCACACCAGGGAGCCCAGAAGTCGACGATCAGGGTGCCGTCGGGGGTGATGGCGTCCTGGAAGCTGTCTTTGGTGAGTTCAACAATACTCATTTTGGATCCTTGCCGCGGAGCGCGGCGCAAAAAAGGCGGTGTCAGAGATCCGGGATGTTCCTGTCCCGGACCTGATTCGGCGACGCTTCAGGTGCCACGCGCTCTAGAGGTAATAGTAGAGCCGCCGGTGGCGGCGTCGCAATGGTTGGCGCTATGGAGAGCGCGGTCAGCGGCCCTCAGGCCGCGGTTTTTATGAAGACTCAGGCGCCGTTCTTCAACGACGCGACGATTTCGAAGGAGCGCAGGCGGTCCGCGATGTCGAAGAAGTCGGACACGATCATGACTTCGTCGGCCTCGGTTTCGGCCACCAGCGCCTCGAGCCTGCGCTTGACGGTCTCGGGCCCGCCCACGATGGCAGCACCCAGTCTTTGATTGACCGCTTCACGCTCCCATTCGTTCCACAAACCGTCCATGCTGTCCACGGGCGGCTGCAGTTGCAGGCGGTTGCCGCGCACCAGCGACAGGAATTTCAGTTGCTGCGTGGTGGACTGGCGCTGCGCCGCTTCGTCGGATTCAGCCGCAATCACCGGCACGCCGATCATGGCGTAGGGGCGTGACAGCGTGGCCGAGGGCTTGAACAGATGCCTGTACAGGCGCATCGCCGCCATGCCTTCAGGCGAAAAATGGCCCGCGAACGAGAACGGCAGGCCCAGTTCGGCAGCCAGGCGGGCGCTGAAGTCGCTGGAGCCCAGCAGCCAGATCGGAATGTCCAGGCCTTCGCCGGGGATGGCGCGCACCGGTTGATTGGGGCGCGAGGCGGCCAGGAAGCCGCGCAATTCCTCGACCAGCGCCGGAAATTCCAGGCCGCTGCGCGGACCGCGGCGCAGGGCATGCTGCGTTGCGCCATCGCTGCCGGGGGCGCGGCCCAGGCCCAGGTCGATACGGCCTGGATACAGCGTTTCCAGGGTGCCGAACTGTTCCGCAATGATCAGCGGGGCATGGTTGGGCAGCATGATGCCGCCCGAACCGACCCGCAGCGTGCTGGTGTGGCCGGCCACGTGGCCGATCAGCACCGCCGTCGCGCTGGACGCCACGCCGTTGATGTTGTGGTGTTCAGCCAGCCAGAAGCGCTTGTAGCCCAGGCGCTCCACATGCTGAGCCACGGCCACGGTGTTGCGGAAGGCGTCGGCCGCGTCACGGCCATGCACAATAGGGGCCAGGTCCAGAACCGAAAAGGGGATGCGCGCGAGGTTGCTCATGCGGACATCTCCGGAAAACGGGCGGAACAGGGGGGCAACGCGGTGGCAAAGCGGGCAAGGCGCAAGGTGAACTCCATATACCGTGATACATGGGGAGTGTATCGGCGAATTCAACCTGAGGCCGCAGCAACCTTATGGCCGGGCGGGTTGTATTGCCAGGGGCTATCGCCTCCATGGGTGGAGGGCCGCCCCCCACGCTGCGCAGGCGTTACCCACAAAAAAGCCGCCGCGGCAGGGCGCCGGGCGGCTTTTTGGGCGGGTGGCCCCGGAACGGTTTATTCGGGGAAGAACGCGTAGCGGATCACGAACAGCACTGCCACCAGCCACGTGGCCGGGTGCACGTCGCGGACCTTGCCGGTGGCCGTCTTCAGCACCACGTAGCTGATGAAGCCGAAGGCGATGCCGTTGGCGATGGAGTACGTGAAGGGCATCACCAGCGCGGTCAGGGCGGCGGGCGTGGCTTCCGTGACTTCGTTCCAGTCGATGTCGATCAGTTCGCGCATCATCAGGCCGGCCACGTAGAGCAGGGCGGGCGCGGTGGCGTAGGCGGGCACGGCGCCGGCCAGGGGCGAAATGAACAGTGCGGCCAGGAACAGCAGGGCCACCACCAGCGCGGTCATGCCCGTGCGGCCGCCGGCCTGCACGCCCGACGCGCTTTCCACGAAGGCGGTGGTGCTGCTGGTGCCCAGCGCCGAGCCGGCGACGATAGCGGTGCTGTCGGCGAACAGCGCGCGGCCCAGGCGGTTGGGGCGGCCTTCCGGCACCAGGCCGGCGCGTTTGGCCACGCCCACCAGCGTGCCGGTGGCGTCGAACACTTCGACCAGCACGAACACCAGGATCACGTGCACGAAGCCGCTATGCAGCGCGCCCAGGATGTCCAGCTTCAGGAAGGTGGGAGCCAGGCTGGGCGGGGCCGAGAAGATGCCCTTGAACTCGTTGTAGCCCAGCGCCATCGACAGCACGGTGACGACGATGATGCCGATCAGGATCGCGCCGCGTACGCGCAGCGCGTCCAGCGAGGCGATGATGAAGAAGCCCAGGATCGCGAACAGCGGGCCGTGCGTCGTCAGGTTGCCCAAAGAGACCTTGGTGGCCGGATGGGCGACGACGATGCCGGCGCTCGATAGCGCGATAATGGCAAGGAACAGGCCGATGCCTGCGGCGATGGCGCTGCGCAGCGAATGCGGGATGCCCTTCACCAGCCACACCCGAATGCCCGAGATCGTCAGGATCAGGAAGATCACGCCCGAGATGAACACGGCGCCCAGCGCCTGCTCCCAGGTGTAGCCCATCGTCTTGACGACCGTGAAGGCGAAGAACGCGTTCAGGCCCATGCCGGGGGCCATGCCGATCGGCCAGTTGGCGATCAGGGCCATCACCAGCGAACCCAGCGCGGCGGCCAGGCAGGTGGCCACGAAAACGGCGTCGCGGTCCATGCCGGTGGACGACAGGATATCCGGATTGACGAAGATGATGTATGACATCGTCAGGAAGGTCGTCAGACCGGCCACGATCTCGGTGCGCGCGGTGGTCCCGTGTTCACGCAGCTTGAATAGCTTCTCCAGCATTCGAGTCCCCAGTGTGTTTGCAGGCTTGTAGGTTGTTGTGGGCGGGTGCCGGATGGCCCCCGCGATTTCAAAAACAGGCGTATTTTCGCATCAGTTGTAAACTCTGCCGCCATGATTATTCTCGGCTTTGAAAGCTCCTGCGACGAAACCGGTGTCGCAGCCGTCTGTACGGAACGGGGACTGCTCGCGCACGCGCTGCATACCCAGATCGCCATGCACCAGGAATACGGTGGCGTGGTGCCGGAACTCGCCTCGCGCGACCACATCCGCCGCGTCGTGCCGCTCACCCGCCAAGTGCTGGAAGAGGCCGGCCTGCAGATGTCCGACATCGGCGCCGTGGCCTATACGGCCGGCCCGGGCCTGGCGGGCGCCTTGCTCGTCGGCGCCAGCGTGGCGCAGTCGTTCGCCTGGTCTCGGCACTTGCCGGCCATCGGCATCCATCACCTGGAAGGCCACCTGCTGTCGCCCATGCTGGCCGATCCGCGGCCCGATTTCCCCTTCGTGGCGCTGCTCGTGTCCGGCGGCCACACGCAGCTGATGCGCGTGGATGGCGTGGGGCGCTACGAATTGCTGGGCGAAACGCTGGACGATGCCGCCGGCGAAGCCTTCGACAAATCGGCCAAGCTGATGGGGCTGGGTTATCCCGGCGGCCCGGCCCTGGCCAAGCTGGCCGGGCAGGGCGATGCGTCGCGCTTTGAACTGCCGCGCCCGATGCTGCACAGCGGCGACCTGGATTTCAGCTTCAGTGGCTTGAAGACCGCCGTGCTGACCCGGGTCAAGGCCGCGGAAAAGGACGGCGGTCTGGACGACCAGACCCGCGCCGACCTGGCGGCGGCCACGCAGGGTGCGATCGTCGATGTGCTGGCGGCCAAAGCCATCAAGGCCTTGAAGCAGACCGGCCTGCGCCGGCTGGTGGTGGCGGGCGGCGTGGGGGCGAACCAGCTGCTGCGCGCCAAGCTGGCCGCGGCGTTGAAACCGCTGCGCGCACAAGCCTATTTCCCGCCGCTGGAGCTGTGTACCGACAATGGCGCGATGATCGCTTTCGCGGCGGCCGAGCGGGTGAAAGCGGGGCTCGTGACGCTGGATCCGGATGCGCACAGCTTTACCGTCAAGCCGCGCTGGGACTTGGCCGATATCGCTTGAACGGGTTTGTAGACATGAAAATGGGCGGCCAGGCCGCCCATTTCCGTTGGGAGCAAGACTTACTTCTTCTTGCCGCCGATCTTGCTTTCGGTGCCCTGGATCAGGCGGGTGATGTTCGCGCGGTGGCGGTAGAACAGCAGCACGCCGATCACGGCCAGCGCCACACCCATCGCCGGTTGCGCGTACCAGGCCAGCCCCGAACCGAAGACGTAATACACCGGGGCAAAGAACGCCGCCACCAGCGAGGCCAGGGACGAATAGCGGAAGAACACCGCGATGATCAGCCAGGTGGCTGCTGTCGCCACGGCCAGCCACGGTTGGATGGCCACCAGCACGCCCAGTGCCGTCGCCACGCCCTTGCCGCCCTTGAACCCCAGGAAAATGGGGTACAGGTGGCCGACGAAAGCGGCCAGGGCCACGAGGGCCAGGCCGGTGGGGGCCATGCCCGGGGCCAGCCTTTCGGCCAGCCAGATTGCGAACCATCCCTTTGCGGCGTCGCCCAGCAAGGTCAGCGCGGCGGCCGTCTTGTTGCCGGTACGCAGCACATTGGTGGCGCCGGGGTTCTTGGACCCGTAGCTACGGGGGTCTTGCAGCCCCATCAGTTTGCTGACGACCACTGCGAACGGCACGGAGCCGATCAGGTAGGCCAGCACGATGAGCGCAGCGGTGAACACCAGGGAGGGTTCGGTAATCGCCATGGAAAGGGAGTCCGTTGTTGTCGTAATGGCGCGGATTCTACCGCGCCGGGCGCCACCCCTGGCTACGGGTTATCGAGCGTGGCGCCGGCGCCTCGGCCGACAGGCGGTGGCAAGACTGACATACAGGGTATGGCTGCGGACGGTACAATCCGACACGTCCACCCGCGTTTTATTTTCTTTCGGATGCACAATGCGAATTCTGGTTTCGAACGATGATGGTTACTCGGCCCCTGGGCTCGAAGCGCTGGTAGCGGCGCTGCAAGGCTTGGGCGATTTAACCGTCGTCGCGCCCGAGACCAACCACAGCGGCGCCTCCAACTCCCTGACGCTGAACCGGCCCCTGTCGGTGCGCACCGCGTCCAACGGCTTCATCGCCGTGAACGGCACGCCGTCGGACTGCGTCCACGTGGCGCTGACGGGGCTGATGGACACGCGTCCGGACCTGGTCGTGTCCGGCATCAACAACGGCGCCAACATGGGCGACGACACGCTGTATTCCGGCACGGTCGCCGCGGCCAGCGAAGGCTATCTGTTCGGCATTCCCGCCATCGCGTTCTCGCTGGCAGAAAAAGGCTGGGAGCACATCGATTCCGCGGCGCGCGCCGCCCGGCTGGTCGTCGAACGGCACCTGGCAAAGCCCCTGGCGGCGCCGGTGCTGCTCAACGTCAACATCCCCAACCGGCGTTTCGAGGACATGCACGGTTTCGCGGTCACGCGCCTGGGCAAGCGGCACCCGTCGCAGCCTGTGGTGCGCACCACGACGCCCTACGGCGACACGGTCTATTGGATCGGCCCGGTCGGCCTGGCTGCTGATGCCACCCCGGGCACGGATTTCCACGCGGTGGAGCAGGGCACGGTGTCGGTCACGCCTCTGCGTCTGGACCTGACCCAGCACAGCCAACTGGATGAAATCCGCACTTGGGCAGAGCCGCTATGCGCAAACGCATAAGCCAACCCGATGTCTCCCAGGCGGTGCCGGGCCGGCCCAGCCCGGTCCGCTATGACTCCGGCCGGCTCAGCCCCGGCGTCACGCCCGCCAATAGCAATACCCGCATTTCCGCGGCGACCTTGCCGCGTCAGCCCCAGGCGCCCGTGGCGGCTGCCGGCAGCAACCTGGGCCTGAACTCCGACCGCCTGCGCCAGGCGATGGTGCAGCGTCTGCGCAGCCAGGGCGTCACCGACGAGCGCGTCCTGAACGCCATGTCCGCCGTGCCGCGCCATCTTTTCGTCGATGAAGCGCTGGCCAGCCGCGCGTATGAAGACGCCGCCTTGCCCATCGGCCATTCGCAGACCATCTCGCAGCCCTGGGTCGTGGCACGCATGATCGCCGCCGTGTGCGAAGACCGCACGCCAACCCGTGTACTCGAAGTGGGTGCGGGCTGCGGCTATCAGGCGGCGGTGCTTGCGCAGTTCGTGCGCGAGGTCCATTCGATTGAACGCATCCGCGGGCTCTACGAGCTCGCGCGCGAGCATCTGCGCGCCTTGCGGCTGACCACTCGGATTCGACTGATCTATGGCGACGGCACCTTGGGCCTGCCCGGCGTGGCCCCGTTCGATGCTATCGTTGTGGCTGCCGCTGGCCTGGCCATTCCGCAAGCGCTGCTCACGCAGCTTGCGCCGGGTGGACGCCTCATCGCTCCCGAAGGGGGCTCGAACCAGCGCCTGGTGCTGATCGAACGCACTGGCGCGGCCAGCTGGAAACGAACTGAATTAGAGGCCGTGCGCTTTGTGCCGCTACGCGCCGGAATACAATCTTGAGCAAACAGGAGAAACGTATGCTCAACGGGCAGTTGCAACTGACCGATATGACTATGGGCGCGTCCATGACGCGCCTGCGCCGCCCGCTCTTTATCGCGGGGGCGCTCAGCCTGGCCATTTTGGCCGGCTGCGCATCGAAAGGGACTCGTGCACCGGTGGTCGACATGACCGGCGGGCAACCCGCACCGGCGGCTCAGCCGGGCGGCAGCTATGTGGTCAAGCCGGGCGACACGCTCTACAAGATCGCCCGTGCCAACAATGTGGACATCGAAAGCGTCAAGCGTTGGAACAACCTCAGCGACCCCAACCAGATCTCGGTCGGCCAGGTCCTGAAGATGTCCGGCGGGTCGGGCGGCGGCGCGCAACCCGCGCCCATCGCCAGCACCAAGCCGCAACCGCGGCCGCTGGATCAGCCCGAAGCGCCGGTCGCATCGCTGCCTCCGCCTGATTCGTCGGCCACGCCGGCGCCTGCCCCGGTCGAGGTCAAGCCCTCGCCGCGCGCAGCGGATGCCAGCGTCATCAACTGGGCATGGCCCGCCAACGGCGCGATCGTGCAGACCTTCAACGCCAGCAGCAAGGGCATCGACATTTCCGGCGCGCTGGGCGACCCGATCACCGCCGCGGCGGATGGCCTGGTCAAGTACAGCGGCAACGGCGTGCGTGGTCTGGGCAACCTGATCATCGTCGAACACCAGAACGGTTTCATCACCGCTTACGCGCATAACCGCGCCTTGCTGGTGAAGACGGGCCAGAACGTCAAGCGCGGCGCCAAGATCGCCGAGCTCGGCCAAAGCGACACCACGTCGCCGCGCCTGCATTTCGAAATCCGTCGCCAAGGCACGCCGGTCGACCCGATGCAGTACCTGCCCGCCAAATGACGCCAACCCTGGTATTCGACCTTGAAACGATCCCCGACGCCGATGGGCTGCGCAAGCTCAACGGCTGGGGCGCCGAGGTACCTGACCAGGAAGTGGTCGAACGCGCGCTGACCGCCCGCCGCGAGGCCGTTGGCCACGATTTCCTGCCGCTGCACCTGCACAAGGTGGCGGTGGTGGGCTGCGTGTTCCGCGACGACCAGGGCTTCCGCGTCAAGACGCTGGGCCAGCCCGATGATCCCGAAGCCGCCTTGCTGGCCGGCTTTTTCAAGACCATCGAGCGCTACACGCCCAAGCTGGTGAGCTGGAACGGATCGGGTTTCGACCTGCCCGTCCTGCATTACCGCAGCCTGATCCTGGGCGTGCCCGCGCCGCGCTACTGGGACATGGGCGAAGAAGACCGCGACTTCAAGTTCAACAACTACATCGCCCGCTACCACACGCGCCATCTGGACTTGATGGACGTGCTGGCCAAGTACAACGGCCGCGCCAACGCGCCGCTGGATGACCTGGCCAAGCTGTGCGGCTTTCCCGGCAAGCTCGGGATGGACGGCAGCAAGGTCTGGGAGGCCTGGAGCACGGGCCGTGCCGACGAAGTCCGCGCCTATTGCGAGACTGACGTCGTCAACACGTGGCTGGTGTACTGCCGCTTCCGCTTCTTGCGCGGCGAACTGGACCGCACCGGCTACGACGCGGAAATCGCGTTGGTGCGCGACACGCTGTCCGCCAGCGACGCGCCGCACTGGAAGGAATACATGGCGGCCTGGGACGCGCCCTGACGCGTTGCGCAGGGCTGGCGAGGACGAAGCACGGGGCCGGCAAGGCCCCGTCTTCACGTCTGGCGGATGCGCAATCGACTGAAACATGGATGGCGGGGACGAAACCCGGTTGAAACCGGGCGGATCGCACAATGGTCTCGCTTTCTTCACTTTCAGGAGACACAACATGTCCCGATTCGCTATTCGCTCCAATTTGGCCGCTCTTGCATTTGTCGCCGCGACGGGCGGTCTGGTGGCCGGTTCCGTCATGGCTGCGCCGCCTCCTCCCGCTGATGGTGGCCCGGCCGCCATGCACCACGGCCCGCGTGGCGAATTCCACAAGGGCATGCGCGACGGCCTGTTCATCCCCGGCATCGGCCCCGTCTCCAAGGCGCAGGTCGATCAACTGAAGCTGGATGACAAGCAGCAAGCGCTGTTCAAGACCGCGCAGGACGGCCAACGCAGCCTGCACGAAGCCATGCGCGCCTCCGGCGGCAAGCGCCACGACCTCTTGAAGTCCCAGTTGGACAGCGGCAAGCTGGATCCGCGCGCCCTGATGGCGCAATCGGACCAGACGCGTGACCAGTTCCGTGCGCAGGGTCAACAGGTGCGTGACCAGTGGCTCGCCGTCTGGGACAGCCTGAATGACACGCAGCGCGGCCAGGTGACAAAGCTGGTGAAGGACCGCGAAGCCAAGATGCAGGAGCGCCACGCCAAGATGGAAGGGCGCCATGGCGGCAAGGGCCGCGGCGCGCCGCCTGCTCCGCCGGCTGCCGGCGACGTTCCCCCGCCGCCGCCCCCGCAGTCGGCCAGCTAAGCCTGCCCTACGTGGCGCCGGAAGGCGCTGCGGCCTGACGCAAAACCCCGGACGCGCATCGCGCGGGCCGGGGTTTTTTTGCTGTAGGCGAGGGTACGGCGCTCCACTTTGGCGCAGATTCCCCGTTTTGACGCACGGGCCGCAAATGGAGGCGGAGCACCCGCACGCTTCTGGTGCATGGCAAGCGGTTTTCAACGGCCCGACAGCCGATTGTCACCCGCTTGAAACCTGGCATGGACATTGCTTATTGGAAAGTGAGCCGGTAACTCACCGCTGCAAAGCCGGTCAGAGGGATGCGCCGCGAGGCCGTCCTCCTCCTCGTTAAATCCGATCAGGACTCCGCACCATGAAGAAGACGTTGCTAGCCTTGCCCTTTGCGCTTGCCGCTTGTTTCGCCTCGACGGCCCAGGCTGAACCCACCGATCTGGGGGGCGGTTTTTCTCTTAGCGGCAACGCCACCATTGCCAGCGACTACCGGTTCCGCGGTTACTCGCAGACCGACTTCCGCCCCGCAGTGCAACTGGGTATCGACCTGACCCACAGCTCCGGCTTCTACCTGGGCAACTGGAACTCCAACGTCTCGAACTTCGTGTTCACCGACGGCAACCTGGAAATGGATTTCTACGGTGGCTGGAAGGGCGACGTGGGTGGCGGCTTCACGCTTGACGCCGGCGTGCTGCACTACTACTACCCGGGCTCCAGTTCGCCCAAGGGCGGCAACTACAACAATACCGACTTGTACGTGGGCGCGTCCTACGGCAACTACTCGCTGAAGTATTCGTACACGCCCAGCGACTTCTTCAGCACGCCGGACAGCAAAGGCACCTGGTACCTGGACGGCACGGCCACGTTCGATCTGGGCGATGGCTGGGGCCTGCTTGGCCACTTGGGCTATCAGAAGCTGAAGAACCAATCGAACATGGACGGCGATTCGATTGGCCACTACGTCGATTACAAGGTCGGCGTGACGAAGGACTTGAAGGGCTGGGTGCTGGGTCTGGCCGCGGTCGGGGCCACCAAGGACAACTGGCTGCCCACCAAATACGGCCACCCGTCGGGCCGTCTGGGCGCGGTCTTCTCGGTATCGCGCGCGTTCTGAATTGCAATCCGTGGCGGCGCCTTGAAAACGCGCCGGCCTTTTGGGGAATTGATGGAGACTGCCTGATGGGCAGTCCCCATCAATTCCCCTTTTTTTTTAGAGCTCCGCTACGTCACGCAGCCGGACACCGTTCAACTTCGCCGCAACCAGGGCATCAGACATCACCCGGTCGCAGATAGGAGAAGCACCCAAACGCTCTTGGCGAAAAATGTGGGCATCTGCCACGGCGTCTGCTTTGAAGATCAGACTCGCTCCACCCACCACGCTGTACAGCTTTACGTCCTGGCCAGTCTGGGGGTCGTGCTCAAGCTTGATCTTCATCCGCGATCGGGCTTCGTCCAGTGCATTCAGTGTGCGCAGCACATTGCAGAGGTAGTACTGCGGACCGGGAGAGCCGTCGGCAAGGGTGAAGTCGCATGGGACGAATGCGAATGCTTCGGGGTCTACACGCAGGAATACCTGTCTGAGTGCCTCGGAGACAACCCAGATGCCTGCCAGCACTTCAAAGTCGCGCGGTAGCCCCCCTTTGTCCGGCACGAGCACCAGATGTGGCCGCTCGGGATACTGATCGGGTTCGCCAGTCGGTCGCTCGACAATATTCATGCTGGGGTGGATCAGTGCGTCTTCGTTCGCAAACTCCAGCCCCGAAACCTGACCATTACCTCCGAGGCTTGGATCAATGAGAAAGAACCTGCCTTTGCAGGACTCGGTATCAACTGAAACGGGAATGGCGGTCTGCTCGTTCATAGGTTTCTAAAATGGAGAGGGGGTGAAAAGGTTCCCGTGGGTGGGCTTATCGTAGCCGCGGGCTGGCGAGGGGCAAGGATGGCCCGAACTGAGACAGTTGGGGTGCTCACCGAATGCCGCTAGGCCTGACGCTGCCGTGTTCGCGGTAGGCAGCTGCGATCGTGCGCAACGCGTCGCGCGACCGCGAGTCCGTCAGCGTCGAGTGCAGCGTGATGCGGGAGGCGGGCAGGGCGGGCAACGAAAAGCGTGCGCCGACTTCGATTGTGTCGGCCGGCGCCAGGCGGCAAGCCAGGGCGCCGATCGCCAAGCCGGCCGAGACCGCTGCCATGACGGCATAGCCGCCGCCTACGAAGACCTCGTTCCACGCGATCTCGTTCCGATCCAGGGCCTGGATTGCGGTGTTGCGGACCTGGCAGCAGGGCATCAAGGCAGCCAGCCTGAGCGGTTCGCCGGTGCGCCATTCAAAGCTCGGGGCGGCGAACCAGCCGAAATGTTCGGGCCCGAGGTCTTCGCCGTCGCGGCGGTCATCCTCCTGGCCGACGATCACGGCTTCCAGGTCGCCATTGTCGAATGCGTCCAGCAGCGTGTGTGAATTGTCCAGCCGGACCTCGATGCTCAGCGCCGGATCGCGTTCGTGCAGCCGGGCCAGCAAGGTCGGGGTTTCCGGCCCCGCGATGTGGGAGGCGATGCCCAGCCGGAAATGCCGCCGTTCGGCGTCCAGCAACGCCAGCGCGCGGTCGTGCGCGGCCAGGAATTCGCGCGCCCCGTTCACGAAGGTTGCGCCCTGCGCGGAAAGCCGCACGTGCCGCGGCGTCCGTTCGATCAGCTTCTGGCCCAAGCGGTCTTCCAGGCGTTTGAGCCTGACGCTGATCGCGCCTTGGGTCGTGCCCAGGGCGTCCGCCGCTTTCGTGAAGCTTCGAAATTCCGCGATGCTCACGAAGGCCTGGACGGCGTCCACATCCAGCGTAGGCTTGGTCATCATCTATCCGAAATTGTTGTTTCTGATATATCCAAGCATAGCATTGTGGAATAGACGGCGGGCGCCTACCATGCGTGCACCTTAGTCTGGATGCTCACTCATGACCGCCGTCTCTTCGCGCCGGGGCAAGCTCGCCCTGGCCTCCATCTGCCTTTCCGCACTGATGCTGGGCCTGGAAATATCCAGCGTGCCGCCAGTCCTGTCGACGATCGAACACGCCATGGGGGCCAGCTTCAGGCAGCTCCAGTGGGTGATGGCCGCGTACACCATCGCGATGACGACCATCCTGATGGCCACGGGCACGCTGGCCGATCGCTACGGGCGCAAGCGGCTATTCATGGTCGGCATCATTGCCTTCGGCGTGACCTCGCTGGTGTGTGGGCTGACGGAAGATATCCAGGTCCTGATCGTGGCGCGCTTTCTTCAGGGGCTGAGCGCCGCGATGATGCTGATCTGCCAGGTGGCGATCCTGTCCAGCCAGTTCCGCGACGGCCGTGAACGGGGCGCCGCGTTCTCATGGTGGGGCATCGTCTTCGGCGTCGGCCTGGGCTTCGGGCCGATCGTGGGCGGCGCCATCCTAGCGCTGGCGAGCTGGGAATGGGTTTTCCTGGTGCACGGCGGGTTGGCGGTGATCACCTTGGTCCTGGCCTGCGCCGCGGTAGAGGAATCGCGCGATCCGCAAGTGCGGCCCCTGGATATCGCGGGCATCCTGACGCTTTCCGTCGCGGTGTTCTGCCTGGTGTTGTTCGTCACGCAAGGTCCGGTGCTGGGCTTCGGAAGCCCGGTGGCATTGGGCATCATCGGCCTGTCGGTCGCCAGCTTCATCGGCTTCATCGCCGCCGAGAAAAGCAGCCGCCACCCCATGATCGATTTCGCCGTGTTCCGCAACCGCAACTTCTCCGGCGCGCTCGCGGGTTCGGTAGGGATGAATCTCAGCTTCTGGCCATTCATCATCTACCTGCCGATCTATTTCCACGGCGGGCTGGGCTACGACAGCGTGCAGACCGGCTTGGCGCTGCTGGCCTACACCTTGCCCACGCTCTTCATGCCGCCGGTCGGTGAAAAACTGTCCTTGCGGTATCACCCGGGATTCGTGATTCCCGCTGGCTTGAGCCTCATCGGTTCAGGTTTCCTTCTGATGGCGTTCGGCAGCCATTCTTCGCAACCGGGCTGGTGGATCCTGCCGGGCTGCGTCGTCGCCGGCATGGGCCTGGGGCTGACGAACACGCCGGTGGCCAACACGATCACGGCCGCGGTCTCGCGCGAGCGGGCCGGGATGGCGTCGGGCGCCGACATGAGTGCACGGATGACGTCCCTGGCCTTCAGCATCGCCTTGATGGGCTTGGTCCTGGTCGAGGGCGTCATGGCGTACTTGACGCAAGCGTTGGCTGTGTCCGCCGGGCCGGGGCTGCGCCTCTTTGCAGAGAAGATTGCCGCCGGCGACCTGGCCGTGCTGGAGCACGAGGCGCTGTTCTCGCACCTGAGCCAAGGGGCTGGCGCGTTGCAGGCCGCGCTCTTGTCCGGGTTTGGATGGGTGATGGCGTATGGCGCCGGCAGCGCGTTCGTTTTTGCCGTGATCAGCCTGCTGGCGTTCTCGCCATGGAAGGCCCGCGTGTTGCCCGATTCCGCGCTCACGTTGCGGGAAACTCGATAATTGCCTTTAATGGTCGCGCCATCGGCATCGCGCAAAGGTATATTTGCGCGGTGTTGACCCATGCCGCCACCGGGGCGGCAGGCTATTCAAGGAGCTTTGAGCGCAGTGACCATCGATTTCGAAGAATCAATCAAGCCTTTTTCCTGGATGGAATACGAAGGCAGCTTTTCAGTCATCCTCACCGTTGGGGAGTACAAGGAAGAGGTCTTCCGCCGCCGCAGGCAAGAGGGTTTTGTGGGTTCGGGCTACGACTGGGCGTCATTGGCGCTGGTCTTTCTGAATGAAAAAATGCCCGAGCTCTCTGAACAGATTGATTTTGATCCCGAAGCGGACACGTTCTGCGCCTATTCTTCCGACAGCGAAGCGCTGAAGGCCTTCATCGTCGGCTTCAAGGCCGCATGTGAAGACTGGAGGCAGATCCAGGACCTGTTCTCTCGGGCCGAGTTGGACTGACCTTTGATCGACGGTGGGCGTCTCAATGATCGAAACCCGCTTGTTGCGGCAGTTTGTCGCCGTCGCGGAAACGCTGCACTTCAATCGAGCGGCAGAGCGCCTGCATATGGCGCAGCCGCCGCTCAGCCAGGCGATCCGCCGGCTGGAAGGGGAGATCGGCGCGACGCTGTTTGAACGCACCAACCGCAGTGTGGCATTGACGCCGGCGGGCGCCGCATTCCTGGAGTCCGCCCGGCGCATCCTGGATGCGCTGGAAGAAGGCGTGGCGCATACGCGCCGCGTGGCTCAGGGGATGGACGGGCACCTCACGCTCACCTTCATCAACATCGCGCCGTATGCTTCGCTGCTGCGCGCGCTGCGCGATTTCCGCAGCACGCATCCGGCTGTCGCGTTCACGCTCCAGGAGGCCACGACGCATGAGCAGGTGCAGGCCCTGGAAGCGGGCCGCGCGGACATCGGATTCATGCGCACGCCGGGCGCCACGACGCCGAGCCTGCGGTTCGAGACCTTGCTGCGCGAACCGATTCATGTGGCCTTGCCGGCCGCGCACCCTTTGGCGGGCAATGCCGTGGTGGCGCTGTCCGCCCTGAAAGACGAGCCCTTCGTCGCATCGCCGCGGCGCTTGGGGCAAGGTTTTCACGACCAGTTGATCCAGCTGTGCCAGTCGGCCGGCTTCGTGCCCCGGGTGGCGCAGGAAGCGCGGCAGTTGCAGACGGTGGTGGCGCTGGTGGCTGCGGGCTTTGGCGTGGCGCTGCTGCCCGCATCGCTGGCCCAGACCGCGGGCGCGGATGTCGTCTTCCGGCCGATCGCAGCCGACGCGCCGGCGCCTTTGCGGCATCTGGATCTCTTGATCGGGTGGAATTTCGAACGGGCATCCCCGGTGCGCGACCGCTTAGTCGACGCGTTGCTGCAGTCACTCGGGCGTGCCGATTAAGACTTCCGGCGTCTTGTTCAGCAATAAATAATATATTTTACGGCGCGTAGGTGGCCCTCTAAGCTCGGCACGTCTTTGTCGAGTTTGAGCGTGCCATGCCTGTTGCTGTCTATGTTTTTTCCGTCTGCACCTTTGCATTCGGCCTGTCTGAATTCGTGGTGGCCGGCCTGGTGTCGGCGATGGCCGATGGCCTGCACGCCAAGATCGAGGCGGTCGGGACCTCCATTGCCGCCTACGCCTTCGGCGCCGCGATCGGCGCGCCGTTGATCCCTGCGCTGGTGGCCCATTGGCGCGACCGCCGCACCCTGGCGTGGTCCATGGCCGTCCTGGCCGTGGGCAGCGGTTTGATGAGCCTGTCGGGCACCTTGCCGATCCTGCTGGGCGTGCGCTTCGTGGTGGGGCTGGCCCATGGGGTCTTCATGGCGGTGGCGTCGGACGCCGCAACCCGGCTTGTGGATGAGGCACGCGCCGGGCGCGCTGTCGCCGTGGTGTGGATCGGCCTGACGCTGGCGCTGGCGCTCGGGGTGCCGCTGGGCACCTTTCTGGGCAGCATCTGGTCGTGGCGGGCCGTTTTCGCGGCGATCGGCGTGCTGGCCCTGATCGGCTTGGGCGGACTGCTGTGGTGCATGCCCGGCAGGGGCGTGTCTTCCGCACCCGCGGCGGGCCGGCCCGGTGTAGGCGCGGGCTTGCGGGCCATCACGCACCCCAGGATGCTGATGACCGCCGGCGTGGGCGCGTTGGTCAGCGTGGCAACGTTCTGCTTCTTCACCTTTGTTTCGCCGTATCTGCTGCAGGTGACGGGGGCGGACGTGCAGCGGTTGAGCGCGGCCATGCTGCTGTTCGGCGTGTTTTCCATTGCCGGCAACCTGCTGGGCGGCTATCTGGTCGACAAGATGGATGCGGACCGCGCGGCGTTGCTGGCGCTGGCCGGGCTGACCGCGACGTTGCTCGGCCTGTACGGGTTCCGGCAGTCTGGCTGGGCGGTCGTGGTTTTGGCGGGCGCGCTGGGGCTGGTGTTCTTCTGCATCGTGACCGTGCTGACGCTGCGGCTGCTGAAGCTGGCCCAACGCCATGTGCCTGAGTCCACGGCCGTGGCGGCGGGGCTGAACATCGCGTCGTTCAATCTGGGAACGGCGGTGGGCGGCGGGCTGGGCAGCCTGACGATCGCTTGGGCTGGCTTGCCGGCGCTGCCGTTGGCCGGCGCAGCTGCGGCAGTCGCGGCCATGGGGGCGTTGTGGCTGCAGTCGGCGCGGTCGCCTGGGCGCCAGCCGGCCTGAAACGCGTCCATCCGGCGGGGCGGTCCGGCCCCATGAAAGACCATTTTCGCGAATGGCCAGAGTCCTTCTACAATATTGGGTTGCGTGTAATTCTGGACTGCGTGAGATGTCAGACGTTTTGAGTATCGAGTCCCTGGACCTGGAAGCCAGGGGGATCGCCCGTCGCGACGGGAAAGTGGTGTTCGTGGAAGGGGCCCTGCCGGGTGAACGGGTCACCACCGTGACGCTGCGCCGCAAGCCGTCTTACGAAATCGCGCGCGTGGATCAGGTGATGCGCCCCTCGTCGCAGCGGGTCGTGCCGCGCTGCCCGCACTTCGGGGTCTGCGGCGGCTGTGCCATGCAGCACCTGGAGCCCAGCACGCAAGTGGCCATCAAGCAGCGTTCGCTGGAAGATACCTTCTGGCATGTGGGCAAGCTGCGCCCCGCGCTCATCCTGCCGCCGCTGCAAGGCCCAACCTGGGGCTACCGCTACCGCGCGCGCCTGTCGGTGCGCGTCGTGCCGAAAAAGGGCGGCGTGCTGGTCGGTTTTCATGAACGCAAGAGCAGCTACGTCGCCGACATGCGCGAATGCCACGTGCTGCCGCGCCACGTCAGCGACCTGCTGATGCCGCTGCGCGCGATGATCGCATCGATGTCCGCGCCGGACCGCATGCCCCAGATCGAAGTGTCGCTGGGCGAAGGCGTGACGGCGCTGGTCCTTCGCCATCTGCTGCCGCTGACCGATGGCGACATCGCCATCCTGCGTGCTTTCGCCGCCGAGCACAACGTGCAATGGTGGCTGCAGTCCAAGGGCCCCGAGACCGTGCATCCCATGGAGCGCGAGCATGGCGACACGCTGGCCTACACGATGCCGGAATTCGGCCTGCGCATGCCGTACCGGCCGACCGATTTCACGCAGGTCAACCACGCCATCAACCGCGCGATGGTGTCGCGCGCGCTGAAACTGCTGGACGTGCA
Source organism: Achromobacter marplatensis (assembly GCF_002209535.1). Taxonomy (GTDB): domain Bacteria; phylum Pseudomonadota; class Gammaproteobacteria; order Burkholderiales; family Burkholderiaceae_B; genus Achromobacter; species Achromobacter marplatensis. The sequence continues at coordinate 359,647 of NZ_NJIG01000001.1, forward strand.
GCCCACCGACCGCGTGGCCGACCTGTTCTGCGGCCTGGGCAACTTCACCTTGCCGTTGGCCACGCAAGGCCGCGAAGCGGTGGGCGTGGAAGGCAGCAAGATGCTGACCGACCGCGCGTTCGACGCCGCGTCCCGCCACGGCTTGGGCGACCGCACCAGCTTCGCCACGCTGAACCTGTTCGAGGTGGATGCGCACTGGCTGCGCAGCCTGGGCTACTTCGACCGCATGCTGATCGATCCGCCGCGCGAAGGCGCGCATGCCGTGTCGCAAGCCTTGTCGGAACTGTCTGCGGAAGAGCGTCCGCGCCGCATCGTCTACGTGTCCTGTAATCCGGCCACGCTGGCGCGCGACGCTGCCATCCTGGTGCATGAAGGCGGCTACGTGTTGAAGAGCGCCGGTGTCATCAACATGTTCCCGCACACGGGCCATGTGGAATCGATTGCGGTGTTTGAATCGCTGGACGCCGCAGGCGTGCTGGAAGTGAAGGAACGCGCGCGCCAGCGCGCCATCCAGGCGGCGGCGGATGCGGTGGCAGCGGAAGAGGCCAAGGCTGCCGCCGCCGCAGAGAAGGCGGCTGCCAAGCAGGCGGCGACGGATGCGTACCACGCCCGCGTCGCCGCCGAGGCCGAACAGGCTTCCGAAGACGCCAGCCAGCCTCAGGGCTGATGCTGCGCAACGGGTCGGGACAGTCCCGGCCCGTCGTTCTTGCGCGGCCGGCCTTAGTGCGAGCGCCCCAGGTTTTCCAGAATCGGGCAGTCGGGCCGGTCGTCCCCATGGCAGTTGTGCGCCAGGTGCTTCAAGGTGGCGGCCATGTCGCGCAGCGCCTCGGCCTTGCGCTCCAGTTCCTCGACATGCCCCAGCGCAATGCGTTTGACGTCGGCGCTGGCGCGGCTGCGGTCTTTCCACAGGGCCAGCAACTCGTTCATCTGCTCCACTGAAAATCCCAGGTCACGGGCGCGGCGCACGAAGCGCAGCGTGTGCAGGTCGTGGTCGCCATAGACGCGGTAGCCAGAGTCCGTGCGCACTGCCGGGCCGATCAGGCCGATGCTCTCGTAATAGCGGATCATCTTGGCGGAAATGCCCGAGCTCTTTGCAGCTTCTCCGATATTCATGTCAGGCTCCTTGGGTCAGGCTTGCCCGGCGCGCGCAAGGCAGGCCAGGCTGGTTCCGAAGTGGAATGCCCAGTGTTGACCTTCCCATAATGGGAAGGTCAAGGCCCATTCTACGCTTGACCTTGCCATTGTGGGAATGTTTAAGCTGTGATCCATGGTGTGCAAAGGGTGCCCACCGCCTTGAAATTTCCGGAGAAAAACCATGAGCATCGAATTCCAAGTACCCGACATGACCTGCGGCCATTGCGTGAAGACCATCACCGGTGCGGTGAGCCAGGCGGCGCCGGGCGCGACCGTGGCGGTGGATCTGCCGACGCACCGCGTCACCATTACGGGCACGGACCAGGCCGACAAGCTCGAAGCTGCCATCCGCGACGCGGGCTACGAGCCGACGCGCCTGTAACGCCGCCCGCCGGACAGCCAGGTTATGATAGGCCTGGCTTTTCGGTGATTATTTCTTAATTGCCAAAAGCTATCGATCAATTTAGTTTATTAAATTTGATTAATTGATAGCCAAGATTTATCATTCTTTCCATGGTGGTTAAACAAACCCCGCTACCCAAGGAGAGATTGAATGCTGCAAAACCGCGAAGGCCAACGTGTTCCGAACGTAACGTTCCCCGTCCGTGAGGACAACACGTGGAAGAAGGTCACGACCGACGATCTGTTCAAGAACAAGACGGTTGTCGTCTTCTCGCTTCCCGGCGCTTTCACGCCGACCTGCTCGTCGACCCACCTGCCGCGCTACAACGAACTGGCCCCCGCGTTCTTCAACGCCGGCGTGGACAGCATCGTCTGCGTGTCGGTCAACGACACCTTCGTCATGAACGAATGGGCCAAGGACCAGGAATCGGCCAATATCACGCTGCTGCCCGACGGCAACGGCGCCTTCACCGAAGGCATGGGCATGCTGGTCGACAAGAGCGACCTGGGCTTCGGCAAGCGCAGCTGGCGCTATTCGATGCTGGTGAAGGACGGCGTCGTCCAGAAGATGTTCATCGAACCCGAAAAGGAAGGCGACCCGTTTGAAGTGTCGGACGCCGACACCATGCTGGCGCACATCGCCCCGACGGCCAAGAAGCCCGACCAGGTGGTCGTGTTCTCCAAGCCGGGCTGCCCGTTCTGCGTGGAAGCCAAGGCGCTGCTGGAAGAAAAGGGCTACGCCCCGATCGAAATCCCGCTGGAAAACAAGGTCCGCGGCCGTGTGATCGGCGCCGTGTCCGGCAAGGGCACCGCTCCCCAGGTGTTCATCAACGGCTCGCTGGTTGGCGGCCTGGAAGACCTGAAGGCGCATTTCGCCTAAGTCTGTCAGCCGGGCGGGGGCAATCCCCGCGCCCGGCCGGCGCAACGGCGCGGTTGCAGGTTGACCGCGCCGTTGCCGCCGGCACGAGCTTCCCTTTTTACGCACCCTTACCGCATTCCTTGCGCGGCCCTTCGCTGGCGTCGCCGGACGCTGTTCGTCCCGAGGATGCGCAACAAGGCGGAACTCGCCTTTGAATCCTTGCTACCCGCAACATGGGGGATACCCAGTCATGAAAACTCTGCACACTGATATCGCCGTCATCGGCGCCGGCACTGCCGGCCTGGCGGCTTATCGCGCCGCGAAGGCGGCGGGCAAACGCGCGCTGCTGATCGAAGGCGGCCCTTACGGCACGACCTGCGCCCGCGTGGGCTGCATGCCGTCCAAGCTGCTGATCGCCGCGGCGGAAGCCGCCCACAACGCGGCCCATACGGAAGCCTTCGGCGTGCACGTCAGCGGCGAAATCTCGGTGGACGGCTTGGAAGTGATGGACCGCGTGAAGCGCGAACGGGACCGCTTCGTCGGCTTCGTGCTGGAAGGCGTGGAAAACATTCCGGCCGAGGACAAGCTGCGCGGCTATGCGCGTTTCGTGTCCGACACGGTGCTGCGGGTCGACGACCACACCGAAGTGCATGCCACCCGCGTGGTCATCGCCACGGGTTCGCGCCCGTCGGTGCCGCCGCCGTTCCGGGCCCTGGGCGATCGCCTGGTAGTGAATGACGACGTCTTCGCCTGGGATGACCTGCCGCGTCGAGTCGCCGTATTCGGCCCCGGCGTGATCGGTCTGGAATTGGGCCAGGCGCTGGCGCGGCTGGGCGTGGACGTGCGCGTCTTCGGCGTAAGCGGCAGCCTGGGCGGCATCAGCGATCCGCAGGTGCGCCTGAATGCTCGCAAGATCTTCCAGCGCGAGTTCTATCTGGACCCGGATGCCCGCGTGCTGGAGACCACCCGCGTCGGCGACGAAGTGGAAGTGCGCTACGTGACGCTGGACAACAGCGAACGCACCGAACGCTTCGATTACGCACTGGTCGCCACGGGGCGCCGCGCCAATGTGGACGGCCTGGGCCTGGAGAACACCTCGCTCGAGTTGAATGCGCACGGGGTGCCGGTGTTCGACCGGGAAACGATGCAGGCGGGGGATTCGCCCATCTTCATCGCTGGCGACGCCAATGCCGATGCGCCGCTGCTGCACGAAGCTGCCGATGAAGGCCGCATCGCAGGCGAAAACGCCGCGCGCTTTCCCGAGGTGCGCCAGGGCTTGCGGCGCGCGCCGCTGGCAGTGGTGTTCTCGGATCCGCAGATCGCGCTGGCGGGGCAGGGCTATGGACGCCTGGTCCCGGGCACCTTCGTGATTGGCGAAGTGGATTTCAGCGACCAGGGTCGGTCACGCGTGATGCTGAAGAACAAAGGCATGCTGCACGTATACGCCGACATCGCGACGGGCCGCTTCCTGGGCGCCGAAATGGTCGGACCCAGCGCCGAGCACATTGGCCACTTGCTGGCCTGGGCGGTGCAGCAGGAGCTGACCGTGGCGCGCATGCTGGAAATGCCGTTCTACCATCCCGTGATCGAAGAGGGCCTGCGTACGGCGTTGCGTGATGCGGCGGCCAAACTGGCCCGCGCGCAGGAGGCGTTGCGCAGCGAAGCGTCGGAGAACGCGACGGCCTGATCGGCGGCCGAAACCGCCAAAGATATAGACCGCAATGGAAATGGGCCGCAATGTTGCGGCCCACTTTCATCGTCGATCCGACTTAGTCGTCCGACTGCTTCTTCGGAACCGGGAAGGGGTTTTCGCGGTATTGCAGCGTGAAGCCGGCGCGTTCGTCCTGACCCAGTTCGCGGGCCAGGTACGGCATGGCTTGCTTCAAGCCTTCGTGCAGCGTCCAGGGCGGGTTGATGAGGAACATGCCGCTGCCGTGCAGGCCATAGCCATCGATGGTCGCCTTCTTGACGGTCAAGGTGGCGTGCAGCCAGCTCTTGACCTTCAGGTTCTCGAAGTGGCGCGCCATTTCACTGGCTTCGCGGCGTTGCACCAGCGGATACCAGACGGCGATGGTGCCGGTGGCAAAGCGCTTGACGCATTCCTTCACGGTGATCAGCGTGCGGCGGTAGTCGTGCTTGTCTTCGTACGACGGGTCGATCAGCACCATGCCGCGGCGCGTGGGCGGCGGCAGCAGGGCCTTGACGCCTTCGAAGCCGTCATCGCCGTAGATCGTGGTCTGGCGCTGCGCGGCGCGGCCCTGGTGTTCCAGGTTGACGACGAGCGTATCGATTTCGGTCGGGTGCATCTCGAACAGCCGCAGGCGGTCCGAGGGGCGCATCACGTCAAGCGCCAGCCACGGCGAACCGGGGTAGCGCTTGAGGCGACCGTTGGTGTTGTAGTCGCGGATGCGGGCAACATAGTCGGCCAGCAGCGGCGGCAAGTCCTTGGCTTCCCACAGGCGGCCGATGCCGTCCACGAATTCCGAGGTCTTGTTCGCCCAGTCGCCTTCCAGGTTGTAGAGGCCTGCGCCGGCGTGGGTGTCCACGACCCAATAGGGCGCGTCCTTTTTGTTGAAGTAATCCAAGGTGTGAACCAGGATGGCGTGCTTGAGCACGTCGGCGTGGTTGCCGGCGTGGAAGGCGTGGCGGTAACTGAACACGGGGCGTTCTGCCTCAGGCGGCCGGCCGGATCGCGGCCAGCTCGTCGGTGAAAATGCCGTCGATGCCCCAGTCCAGCAGCAAGCGGGCGCGTTCGGGGTCATTGACGGTCCAGGCCGCGATCCGGTAGCCGGCGGCATGCACGGCATCGATCAGTTCGCGGGTTGCGTCTTTCTGGTTGATGTTCAGCGCGACGCAGTCGTATTTGACCAGGCGTTCGCGCCAATCGGCGGGGACTTTCTCTACCAGCAGCGCGCGCGGCAGCTCGGGCGCCACTTCCAGCGCGGCTTGCAGCGCTTCTTCGGCGAAGGAAGACAGCAGGGGGAGCGTGCTGGCGCCTTGCCACAACTGCTTGCAGGCCAGCGCGACGGCGGCGCCGGTCTCGGCTTCGCGGCCCGGGCAGGGCTTGATCTCGACGTTGCTGGCGATGTGGTTGGCGACCGTGTAGCGGGCCACGGCGGCAAAGGTGGGCAACGGCTCGCCGGCGTAGGCGGCTGAGTGCCAGCTGCCGAAGTCCAGCTGCGCGAGTTCCGCGTAGGTCTTGGCGGCGGCCGGGCCTTGTCCGTTGGAGGTGCGGTCGACGTCATCGTCGTGCATCAGCACGAGGACGTTGTCGCTGCTCAGCTTCACGTCGTATTCGAACATCGTGAAACCATGCTCGGCGCCCACGCGCATGGCGGCCAGCGTGTTCTCCGGCGCCAATCGACCACCGCCGCGGTGCGCGATGTAACGGGAATAGGGCCAGGACGGGAGTTTTGCGGTCATTTTTGGTGTTGCGTGTGCTTCTTATGGACAGGGTTGCAAGGATACTCCTTCTTGCCTCAATGACGCCCGGAAGGCCCCCACGCCGCACTCGCTGCGCTCGCTTGCTGCCCCCCGAGGGGGCTGCCCCGCCTTGGGGCGGTCCGGCGGCGGGGCGGCTATCCTTCTGGGGGCCGGCTTCCACCCGGGCTCTACTTCAGCGGCGCTTTGTCTTGCGACACATCCATGATCATGCGGGTGGCCAGATACAAGCGCGGCACGATGCTGTTGATCTGGATGTATTCGGCGTCGTTGGAGTGGGCGCCGAAGCCGCTCAGCCCCATCCCTTCGATGACCGGGCCGCGGGCCTTGAGGGCGGCGAAGGCGGCGTCGGTGCCGCCGCCGCTGGCGCGGTCGACGACTTTCATCGGCAGGTCCAGTTCCTTATAGATCTGCACCCCGTGCTGGGCCAGGGCGCGGGATGCCGCGGTGGCCTCCAGCGGCGGCCGGCGCACTTCGAACTTCACCGTGACCTTGGATTCGGGCAGCAGCTTCTTCTGGACGCGCTCTTCCAGCGTGCGTGCCAGGGCGTCGAAGTCGGACACGCGCAGGGCGCGGGCGTCGGCCTGGGCGGTTGCCTGGCCGGGAATGACGTTGCGGTTGGTGCCTGCCTGGGCCACGGTCCAGTTCAGCTTCAGGCCTTCCTCGGGCTTGGACAGCTTGTCCAACTGCAATAGCTGATGCGCCAACTCATATAGGGCATTGACGCCGCCTTCGGGACGGGCGCCGGCGTGCGAAGTCTTGCCCTGCACGGTCAGGTAGGCCGCGCCGATGCCGCTGGTGGCCAGCGTCAGGCGCGCTTCAGCGCCGCCGCCTTCGAACGAGAAGACGGCATCCTGGTCGGCGCCCAGGCGGGTGATCGTGCTGCGGGCACCCGGCGAACTGATCTCTTCGTCGCCGTTGATCAGCACGGTGATGGTGCCGAAATCGCGGAAGCCCAGCTTTTGCAGCAGGGTCAGGGTGTGGATGATGGTCGCAACCCCGTGCTTGTCGTCCGCGATGCCCAGGCCGTACGCCTTGTCGCCGTCCACGCGGAACGGCTGGTCCTTCAGCATGCCGTTACGGTAGACCGTGTCCATGTGGGCGATCAGCATGATCTTCTTGGTGCCGGTGCCCTTGAATTCGGCGTGGACCATCGGACCGACCTTCTCCGGAGTGTCGTCCAGCCGGAAGACATCGGTGGCCGGCAGGATCTCGACCGTGCCGCCCAGCGCCTTCAGGCGGTCGCGGATCAATTCGGCGATGCGTTCGACGCCTTCGACGTCCTTGCTGCCGGATTCGATGTTGACCAGGTCCCGCATGGTGTCAAGCATGGCCTGCTGCTGGCCTTGCGCGGCTTCGTGCACGGCGGCCACGGGCGCGGCCAGCGCCGCGTGCGCGCCGCCCAGGAACGCCAGGGCGATACAGGCACGCAGGACATGCAGGCGGGGAGAGGTAATCGGCATTGAGAGAACCCTTTATGTGGCTGGGAAAGGGGCGCCGGCGGTATGGGCCGGCGTCAGGGGTGCGCGGCCGGGTGGCGGCTTGACCCTGCAGGTCACGATACGAGTGCGCAAGAGGCGCGAAAATGGTGATTTCCCGGGTTGACGGCATCCGGCTTCCATGTACCGGGGACAGGTTGGACGGCCCCACGGGAACTTGAAGTGAATCCGAAGCTCCCATACGGGCGGGTAATGCTAAAATCCGCCCGCTGATCCGGTAATGACCGGTATGGGAATAGGGCGAATCGAGTTCGCCTTTTTTTATGCGTTTTCGTGCGGCTCTGGGTGGATACCCCTGGAGTGCGGCAACAGGGATTCCATGTTCGAATTTATTCGCAGCCATCGGCGCTGGATGCAGTTCATCCTGCTGCTTCTGATTGTGCCGTCCTTTTTCCTGGTCGGGATTCAAGGCTATGACAGCTTCATGCGCAAAGAGCCTGAGTTGGCGACAGTCGCCGGCCAGCCTATTTCGCGTGCCGAGTTTGATCAGGCGCACCGCAACCAGCTCGAGCAGTTCCGTCAACGCCTGGGCGCGCAGTTCGACCCGGCCGTGATCGATACGCCGGCCATGCGCGAAAGCCTGCTGAACCAGCTGATCAATCAGCGCCTGCTGGCCAACGTCGCCGTCGACAACCGTTTCACGGTGTCCGACGAAACGCTGCGCAACACCATCGCCGCCATTCCGGAAGTGCAGGACAACGGCCGCTTCTCGCCCGAGCGCTATCGCCAGGTGCTGGCGGCCCAGGGCATGTCGCCGACTTCTTTTGAAGCCGGCCTGCGCCGCGACCTGGCGGTTGCCCGCGTGCTGGAGCCCGTCGGCCAATCGTCGCGCGCGCCCGCCGAAGTGGTGGCATCGCTGGAAACGGCGTTGACGCAGCAGCGCACGGTGCAACTGCGCCGCTTTGCTGCCGCCGACTACCGCTCGCAAGTTACCGTTACCCCGGCCGATATCCAGGCCTGGTACGACGCCAACAAGCAGCAGCTGCAGATCCCCGAACAGGTCCAGGTGCAATACCTGGTGCTGGACGAGGCTGCCGCCACCCAAGGCATCCAGGTCAAGGACGAAGACCTGGCTTCGTATTACGAGCAGAACAAGAACCGCTTCGGCCAGCCCGAACGCCGCCGCGCCAGCCACATCATGATCGAAGTGGCACCGGGCGCCTCGGAAGATGCCCGCAAGGCCGCGCGCGTCAAGGCGGAAGACCTGGCTCGTCAGGCGGCTGCCGATCCGGCGCAGTTCGCTGAACTGGCCCGCAAGAATTCGCAGGATGCCGGTTCGGCCGCCAACGGTGGCGATCTGGGCTGGCTGGCGCCGGGCATGTTGACCGGCCCGCTGGAAAAGGCGATTTTCGGCCAGGCCAAGGACCAGGTGTCCGGCGTGGTGGAAAGCCCGTCCGGCCTGCACATCGTCAAGGTCACCGAGATCCAGCCCGCGGCCGTCAAGCCGCTGGCCGAGGTCAAGGACCAGATCACGGGCGAAGTGCGCAAGCAGCTTGCCGCCGTGCATTTCTCCGAAATGGCCAGCCAGCTGAACAAGCAGGTCTATGACCAGCGCGACAGCCTGCAACCGGCCGCCGACGCCGTCGGCCTGAAGCTGCGCACCGCCTCGGGCGTGACCCGCGAAGGCCTGCTGCCCGCCGACAAGGCCGGCCCGGGCTCGGCCATCGACAGCCCCGACGCCGAACTGCTGGACAACCCGCGTGTGCGTCAGGTGCTGTTCTCGCCCGATGTCCTGCGTGAAAAGCAGAACTCTGGCGTGATTGAACTGTCGCCTGCCACGATGCTGGCCGTGCGCGTCGCTGCCGTGGAACCGGCACACGTGCCGACGCTGGACAAGGTCAGCGATTCGATCCGCGCCAAGCTGCTGGACGAGCGTTCGGCCGAAGCCGCCAAGAAGGCAGGCGAAGCCGCGCTGGCCGCCGACAAGGCCAACCCGTCGGCCGCGCCGGAGGGCTTCTCGCCCGCCGTGACCGTGTCGCGCCAGGATCCGAAGGACGTGCCGCAAGCGGTGGTCGACGCCGCGATGCGTTTGCCCGCCACCCAATTGCCCGGTTATGCCGGCGTGCAATCGGGCGTGGACTACACCTTGGTTCGCCTGGAGAAGGTCGAGGCCGGCACGGTGGACGCGTCCGCCAAGGACCGCCTGGCGCAACAGCTGTCGGGTGGCCTGGGCCAGGCCGAGATCGAAGCGCTGCTGAAGATGCTGCGTGAACAGTACAAGGTGCAGGTGCTGCCCAGCGCCGCCGAAGTCATCCGCGGCGACCAGCCGCAGGCGGCGGGCTGATCAGCCCACCAGGGGCCGCGCGGCCCCTAGTTCAACAGTGGCCGCAGCGTCGGCCACACGTTGTCCAGCAATTGCGGCTGGGCATCCTCGTTCGGATGGATGCCGTCAGCCTGGAACATCGCCCGGTTCGTTGCGATACCTTCCATCAGGAAGGGCACGAGCCGGGCGTTTTCGTCTTTGGCGACCGTAGGAAACAGCTGGGCGAAGCGCTGCGTGTAGTCGCGGCCATAATTGGGCGGAATCTGCATGCCCACGATCAGCACCTGGGCATCCGCTTTGCGCGATGCCTGGGCCATGGCGCGCAGGTTCTGTTCGGTCATGGCCAGCGACAGGCCGCGCAGCGCGTCGTTCGAACCCAGTTCCAGCACCACCACCGCCGGCGCGTGCTGGCGCAGCAGCGCCGGCAGGCGCGCCACGCCGCCGCTGGTCGTGTCGCCGCTGATGCTGGCATTGACCACCTGGTACTTCGGGTATTGTTCCGAAACGCGGGCCGACAGCAGGGGCACCCAGCCGGTGCCGCGCTTCAGGCCGTATTCGGCGGACAGGCTGTCGCCCACCACCAATACGGTACGCGACGCGGAACCCTGGGCCGCCGCGGTGGTCTGAGCGTGGGCGGGGTACGCCATGACGGCGGCTGCCAGGGCGGTGGTCGCCAGGGCGGAAGTAAGACGCAGACGGGAAAATAGGCGCATGGATAGCAAGAATTCGATCGAGGTGAAAGGGCTGGGCAAGCGGGTGGCCGATGCCGGCGGGACGCTGTCTATCCTGGAAGGTATTGATTTTACGGTGGCCGCCGGCAGCGCCGTGGCCATCACCGGAAGCTCCGGATCGGGCAAGTCCACGTTACTGGGACTGCTGGCCGGGCTGGATGTTCCCAGCATGGGCAGCGTACACCTGGCCGGGCAGGACCTGTTCGCGCTGGATGAGGACGGCCGTGCGCGGCTGCGGGCCAATCATGTGGGGTTCGTGTTCCAGTCGTTCCAGCTGCTGCCGAACCTGACGGCGCTGGAAAACGTCATGTTGCCGCTGGAGCTGGCCGGGCAATCCGCCCGCGAGGCGGCGCAGGCCATGTTGGAACGCGTGGGGCTGGGCGCCCGGCTGCATCATTACCCGCGGACGCTGTCCGGCGGCGAGCAGCAGCGCGTATCGCTGGCGCGCGCCTTCGTGGTGCAGCCCGACCTGCTGTTTGCGGACGAGCCCACGGGCAGCCTGGATGCCGCCACGGGCGTGACCGTCATCGACCTGATGTTCGACCTGCACCGCGAGCACGGCACCACGCTGGTGCTGGTGACGCACGACCCGCAGTTGGCCGCCCGTTGCGGGCGCCAGCTGGTGCTGGCAGCAGGCCGGATGGTCCAGGGCGCCTGAGGCGCCCCGGCCGGCCTTATCTGATCACGGCGTTCGCCGGATCAATCACTTCGCCTTGGCGACGGCCTGGTTCCAGGCCGCGACCACGGCTTCATACTCGGTGGCGGCGGCTTCCTGGCTGACCGGGAAGATCTTGATCGTCGACAGGTCGGGCAGGGTGGTCAGGCTGGCCACCGCCACGTCGGTGCGCGTCGGGCGGCGGAAGTTCTTCACCAGTTGCGCTTCCTGCGACGCCTTGCTCAGCAGGCCGTCGTACAGCGCCTTGGCCGCATCCAGGTTCTTCGCGCCCTTGATGATGAACATGCCTTCCGGCGCCAGGTAGCTGCCTTCGCTCGGGTAGACGAGCTTGATCTCTTTCTGGCCACCGGCTACGTATTCCTGCGCGGCGTACTCCAGCGTCATGCCCACGGCGTATTCGCCGGCGGCGACGCCCTTGTAGGTGGTGCCCGACGAGGCCGTCACGACCGCGTTGGCGGCGATCTTGTCCAGCCCGGCCTGGCCGAACTGCTTGTACAGGCCGTACACCAGCATGTAGGCCGTGCCGCTCTTGGACGGATCGGTGATGGCGAACTTGTTCTTCCACTGCGGCTGCATCAGGTCCGACCACGTGGCCGGTGCCGGCAGACCCTTCAACTGGCGCTCGTTGACCATCATCACCATGACGTGCACGTTCGTGCCCACCCACAGGTCGTCCGGGCCGCGGAATTCGGCCGGGATCTTGTCCAGGTCTGCCGGGCGATAGGCCTGCAGATGCTGGCGGTAGGCGCCCAGGGTGCCGAAGCCGCCGCTCCAGAACAGGTCGCCGCGCGGGTTCTGCGATTCGGCTTCGATGCGCTTCATCATCGTGCCGGTGCCGCCCGTGACGGGCTGCACATTCAGCTTGGGGCTCGTCTTCTTCACGGCTTCCAGCGCGGTCTCGATGGTCTCCGTATTGTTCGACGAATACAGCACGACGTTCTGGGCGTGCGCGGCGCCCGTCGCCAGGGCGGCGGTCAGGACACTGGTGAGTATCAGGTGCTTGAGTTGCATGGGTAGCCTTTGGATCGAGGGGGTTATTTGCCGGAGAACAGCTTGATGCGGAATGCCTTGACCGACACGATGATGGGCAGCACGATCACCGTGACCAGCGCGGCGCCATAGGCGGACGCCATGCCCAGCCTGCCGCCGTCGACCTGGCGGAAGATGGCGATCGGCATGGTTTCCAGGCCGCCGCTGTAGGCCACGATCGAAGCCGACAGCTCGGAGATCGTCGTCAGCCACATCAGGATGGCAGCCGAAATGATCGATGCCTTCATCGCGGGCAGGATCACTTTGAAGAAGGTCATCAGTGGCGACACGCCCAGGCTGATCGAAGCCTCTTCGATCGAGTCGGGAATGTTGAACAGCACCGACGAGGCGTTGCGCACGGCGAATGGCAGGCGGCGCACCGTGTAGCACAGCACCATGATGCCGGAGGTGCCGGCCAGCACCAGCCAGCCGGTGTTGAAGGTCTGCACCAGCGCAATGCCCAGCACCGTGCCGGAAATCGTCAGCGGCAGCACCACGATGTAGTCCAGCACCTGCGTGAAGGCGCTGCGCTTCTTGATCGTCAGGTAGCTGACCAGCACGGCGAAGGCCACGCCCAGCACCGTCGCCAGCGAGGCGAATTTCAACGAATTCAGGATTGGTTCCGGCGCCCCATGCACCGCGCGCTGCATACTGGCCAGCGACCATTGGCCCCATTGCATGACGGGCCCGCTGGTCTTGGTGAAGGCGGCCACGAACACGATGATGAGCGGCAGCATGGACAACAGGATCACGAAGCCGACGCCGCCGGTATAGAGCGCGGCGGTCCACGAACGCACGCGCACGGCGGCTGGCGCGCGGCCCTGCGTCATGGTGTAGACCTTGCGTTCCACCACGCGCTTCTGGAAGAACAGCACGATGGCGACGATGGCGATCGACACCACCGACATGGCGCTCTGGAGCGTGGGGCTGCCGCCCATTTCGCTGACGAACGTGTTGTAGGTCATCACCGACAGCAGCGGCACGCGGCTGCCCAGCAGCATCGCAAGCGCGAAGTTGCCGACCACCAGCGTGAACACCACCAGCGCATTGACCAGCACCGCGGGCAGCAGCACGGGCACCAGCACGCGCAGCTTGGTCAGGAACGGCGGCGTGCCCAGGCTCAGCCCGGCTTCTTCCAGTTGCCCGTCAAAGCCGCGTAGCGCGGCCAGTACGCCCAGGTAGATGTACGTGTAATAGACGAGCGTCATGGAAAACACCATGCCCGTCCAGCCGTAGAAAGAGGGCAGTGAGATGCCCGCGTCGCCCAGCAGGTTCGTCAACAGGCCGTTGTTGCCCAGGATCAGCAGCCAGGACTGGCCCACGATGATCTCGGGGATCACGATGGTCAGCACCGGCAGGATCGCCACCAGGTTCTTCAACGGGAAGTCGTAGCGCGCCACCATGTAGGCAAACGGCACGCCCACCAGCACGGTGCAGGTGGTGACCGCCAGGCCCAGGATCAGCGTGTTGCCGAAGGCCTCCAGGTATTGTGAATCCGCCAGCAGGGCCTTGAAGCCTTCCAGCGAAAAGCCGCCATCTTCTCCTGTGACGCTGTTGCCGAACAGCACGCCCAGCGGGTACAGCACGAAGAACAGCAGCAAGACCAGGCTGATCGCGGTCAGGATGCCCCAGGGCCACCATTTGATTTTCATGGCGTGCGCGTCCTTAGGCGTTGACGACGCGGCTGTCGGCGGGGATCAGCACCTGCACGGCTTCGCCGGGCTGGAACTGCGCGACCATGTTGCCCGCATGCAATTCGACCCGGATCTCGGATCCGTTGTCCAACGCGATGCGATAGGCGGTCTTGAAGCCCAGGTACTGGCGGCGCAGCACCTTGCCCGGCAGCGTGTTCGGCACGTAGGGCGCGGGCGCCATCAGGGCGAGTTCTTCGGGACGCGCGATCAGTACGCCGTTGGCGTCCAACCGCGTGCTGCCTTGCATGCCATCAAAGCCCAGGCCGCACAGTTCGTAGCGGACATGGCCCTCTGGCGCGCCCTCCAGCCCGGTCTGCGCCGGCACGGGAATTACATTGGCCGAGCCGATGAAGTCGGCCACATAGGCGTTGACCGGCGTGCCGTAGAGCTCTTCCGGCGTGCCCAATTGGGCAATGTTGCCGTGGTCCATGATGGCGATGCGGTCCGACATCGCCAACGCCTCTTCCTGATCGTGCGTGACGAACACGGTCGTGATGCCGGCTTCGCGCACCAGGTCGAGGATGACGTCGCGCATCTGCAGCCGCATCTTGGCATCCAGGTTGGACAGCGGCTCGTCCATCAGCAGCACGCGCGGCCGGATCACCAGCGCGCGCGCCAGGGCAACCCGCTGGCGTTGTCCGCCGCTCATCTGGGCGGGGTAGCGGTCGGCCAAGGCCAGCAATCCCACTTTATCCAGCGCTTCATTGGCACGCCGCGTGGTCTCGGCGCGTGCCACGCCGCGGGCGCGCAGGCCATAGGCCACGTTGTCGAACGCGGTCTTGTCAGGGAACAGGGCGTAGTCCTGAAACACCATGCCAATGTCGCGGCGGTGCGCGGACACATGGGTCACGTCGTCCTGGTCGAACAACAGGCGTCCGCCATCGGGTGCGTAAAAGCCTGCAATGCAGCGCAGCAAGGTGGTTTTGCCGCAGCCGCTGGGCCCCAGCAGCGTGTAGAACGCGCCGTCGGGGATGTGCAGCGACAGATTGCGCAGCACTTGCTGCCCGCCGAAAGTCTTGACGATGCCGTCTACCGTGATCGATGCCATTTTTGGGTTCCTGCTTGGGTTCCCGGCATCATAGGAATGCGTCCCGGCGGCGACCAGCAGTGTTTTTTAAGGCGTGGCGTTAGATTTTCTAAGAGGTCGGCGCCGCGACTATCCCCTAGAATGCGGCTGAACAAGGCAGGCGCCCGGTCAAGGCCGCGCCGCCGATAAGACCACAACAAGGGAACACGTGGGAAAGAGCAGCACAGTCATGCGCCTGGACGGCGCGCGGGCGGGCGTCCGCTGACATGGCGGGGCAGAGCCTGCCGCCATTGAAGGCCTTGCGCGTCTTCGAAGCCGCGGCGCGGCTGCGCAGCTTCACGGCCGCCGCCGACGAGCTCAGCATCACGCACAGCGCGGTCAGCCAGCAGATCCGCATTCTTGAAGAGTATGTGGGCCAGCAGTTGTTCGCCCGGGAAGCGCGCGGCGTGGCGTTGCTGCCTTGCGCGCAGGCGTATTTTCCGGAAGTGCAGGCCAGCCTGGAACGCATCGCGATCGCAACCGCCAAACTGAAGGCGCCAGCCTACGGCGGCGTGCTGCGCGTGTGTGCGACCCCGTCGCTGACGATGAAGTGGCTGATCCCGCGCCTGTCGACCTTCCAGGCGCAGCATCCGGGAATCGACGTGCAGTTGAGCACGCAGGCGCGCCCGTTCCTGGATCGGGGCGGCGATACCGGCAGTGACGTCCTGATCCGCCACGGCTTCATGGCGCAGTCGGACCTGGCCTGTGTGCATTGCCTGGACGATTTCCATCTGCCGGTGGCATCCCCGCGCTTCATCGAGCGCAACCGGCTGGCGGCCCCGGCAGACTGCCTGGGGCATCCGCTGTTGAAGATCTCGGGCGGCATGGACCATTGGCCGCGCTGGTTTGCGCTGGCCAAGGTGGACGTGCCCGCGCAGTTGCCCGGCCCGGTGTTCGACCATCAGTTCCTGTGCATGCAGGCCGCCATGAACGACCTGGGCATCGCCCTGGCGCCGTGGAGCCTGCTGGAAGACGATATCCGCGCCGACCGCCTGCGGCCCTTGTTCGCGCAGCCGCAATTGCCCAACGCCGGCATCCATGCGCTGTATCGGCACGACGGCCCGGCCGCGGCGTCGGCGCAAGTTTTCATCGCCTGGCTGTGCGCGCAACAGCACGGCTTGCCCCATCCCGGATAGACAAGGACTCCCATGCTGCATTCCACTCCGCCCGCCGGCCTGCAATGGCGTGGCATTACGCCGCCGTTGGCGCTTTCCGATTACCGCGTCATCGCATTCGACATGGATTCCACGCTTATCTCGATCGAGACGCTGGATGAGATGGCCGACTTGATGGGCAAGAAGGCGGAAGTGGCGGCGTTGACCGAAGCCGCCATGCGCGGCGAGATCGTGGACTACAAGCAGAGCCTGCGCGACCGAGTGGCCTTGCTGGCCGGCATGCCCGAGGCGTTGCTGGACGAGGTCTACAACGAACGCGTGCAGATCAATCCGGGCGCCGAAACGCTGATCGCCGCCTGCAAGGCCGCCGGCCTGACCTGCCTGTTGGTCACGGGCGGGTTCACGTGCTTTACCGACCGCTTGCGTGTGCGGCTGGGGTTGGACGAGGTGCGCGCCAACGTGCTGGAAGTGGTGGATGGCCGTATGACGGGCCGGCTGCTGCCGCAGGCCTGGGGCGATATCTGCGATGGCGAAGAAAAGCGCCGCAAGCTGGCGGAGGTGTGCGCATCCCTGGGGGTGGGCACCGAGCGCGCGATTGCGGTGGGCGACGGGGCCAATGATCTGCCGATGATGCGTGCGGCGGGCCTGTCCGTGGGCTATCACGCCAAGCCGGCGGTTCGGCGTGAAGTGAATGTAGCGATCGACGAAGGCGGGCTGGACCGCCTGCTGACGCTGTTCAAGATCGAAGACGCCGCCTGAGCCCGAGTTTCAGACAAAATCCAGATTGATCCGATGAAAAATCACTAGTAGTCTGATTGACAACCGAGATAAAGCAGTTTGCGGCATCGCTTCAAGCAGGGCGTGCACCAGTAGCCGGTCCATAGGCAGGGCGCTTGAGGTTCAGCGAAACGGCGCCGTAATGGGGAAAGGGAGGGCAAACCCGCCTTCCGGATCCTGCTTACGCCTTGGGAGGCGTCATGACTATTCGCAATTCGGTGTTTGCGTTGTCGTTTGTCTCGTTGCTGGCCCCTGCGGTGGCCGGCGCCAGTGATGGCGCGATCCGGTTTACGGGGGCCATCGTCGAGCCCGCGGCGTGTCGGGTCGATATGCAAGGCCGCAAGGCCGGGGCGGTTCCCCCCTCAGCGCAGTGCGACCAACCAGCCGGCCGTTTGCCGCTTCCCGCAGCGAACATCGTCTCGGTCAGCATCAAGGCCTTGCCGCCGGTGCCGGGCCGCAACGGCGGCCCGGATCAGCGCTACAGCATCGTGACGCTCGACTACCTGTAGGAAGCCGGGTCAGATCAGGCCGCGGATCTCCACGGCCGGATCCACATCCGCCTCGTAGTCCACACCTTCGATCTCGAAACCGAACAGGCGCAGGAAGTCCTGCTTGTAGCCGGCGAAATCGGTCAGTTGGTAGATGTTGTCGCTGGTGACCTGGGTCCACAGCGCCTGCACCTGCGCCTGCACTTGCGGATCCAGTTCCTTGTAGTCCGCGCGCAGGCGGCCGTCGGCATCCAGGATCGGCGTGGCGCTGCACAGGCTGTCCTTGTACAGGCCGTAGACCTGTTCGATGCAGCCTTCGTGCGTGCCTTCGGCCTTCATGATCTTGAACAGCAGCGACAGGTACAGCGGCATCATCGGGATGGCCGAGCTGGCCTGCGTGACCACGGCCTTCAGCACCGAGACCCGAGCGTCGCCGCCGCGTGCGGCCAGTTTGGCGCGGATGTCCAGCACCTTCTGGTCCAGGTCTTTCTTGGCGGCGCCGATCGAGCCGTTCCAATAGATGTCGTGCGTGATCTTCTCGCCCAGGTACGTGAAGGCGGTGGTCGTGGCGCCTTCGGCCAAAACGCCAGCTTCCAGCAGTGCGTCGATCCACATCTGCCAGTCTTCACCGCCCATGACGGCGACGGTGGCGTCGATTTCGGCCTGCGTGGCCGGTTCCAGCACGGATTCCTTGACGACCTCACGGTCCGTGTCCAGGCCGCGCAGATTGACCGCATGGCCGATCGGTTTCAACGTCGAATTGAAGACCTGGCCGGTCTTGGGGTGCGTGCGGCGCGGGGCGGCCAGGCTATAGATCACCTGGTCGACCTGGCCCAGGTCCGCCTTGATCGCGGCGATGGTCTTTTGCTTGATCTCGTCCGAAAACGCGTCGCCATTGATGCTTTTGGCGTACAGGCCTTCCGCTTCGGCCGCCCTGTGGAAGGCGGCCGAGTTGTACCAGCCCGGCGTGCCGGCCTTGGCGGCCTCGGCGGGGCGTTCGAAGAACACGCCCAGCGTCTGCGCGCCACAGCCGAACGCCGCGCTGATGCGCGCGGCCAGGCCGTAGCCGGTCGACGCGCCCAGCACCAGCACACGCTTCGGGCCGCCGGCGATCGGGCCTTGCGCCTTGACGTAGTCGATCTGGTTCTTCACGTTGGCCTCGCAGCCGACGGGATGGGTGGTGACGCAGATGAAACCGCGCACGCGGGGCTTGATGATCATGAAGACCTCGTTCGGGGAAGTGCGAAATGCTGGGGGAATGCCGGATGCCGGCGCGACCGGTGCGCGAAAGCGCAAAAAGCGACCAGCATTGTACGGGAGCCGGCCCAGGGCCGCTGGCGGGTCGGCGTTGGCTGCGCCTTCCCCGGTCAGCGGACGCCGGCCTTGGCCGGGGCGGTGGCAGCGGCGGGCCCGCGGCGCCATTCGACCAGACCGATGCCGATGCCGCTGGCGCAGATGATGGCGATGCCCAGCCAGGTCAGTGGATCCGGGAAATGGCCCCAGACCAGCCACCCCACGGAGGTGGCGCTGATGATCTGCAGATAGATGAACGGCGCCAGCGTCGAGGCGGGCGCGCGCCGGTAGGCGGCGATCTGGAACAGGTGGCCCACGCCGCCGGTCACGCCGGTCGAGATCAGCAGGAACCAGTCGAAGGCCGACAGCGATTGCAGCACGGGCAGGGCGGCTGGCAGCACGAAGGGCAGGGACAGCGTCAGGCAGGCCGTGCCCACCGCGCCGCTCCAGATCAGCGACGTGAACGGATCGTCCCCGGCGACGCGCCGCGTGGCGATGAACTGGGCCGCGAAGCAACAGGCCGTCAGCAGCCCGAAAATGGTGCCCACCGGATGCAGGCCGCCGCCCGGGCGGATGACAATGATGACGCCGATGAAGGCGATGCCCGCCGCCACGAAGCGCGAGAACCGCGCGGGTTCTTTCAGGATCCAGGGCGCCAGCGACAGCACCAGCAGGGGCGCCAGGAAGTTGATGGCCGTGGCCTCGGCCTGCGGGATGTAGCTGAGTGTCGTGAAGAACATCAGCGTGGCCAGGAACATCGAACCCCCGCGGATTAGCTGTTCACGCGGGCGTTTGCTGCGCAGCACGCCGACCCCCTTGGTGGGCAGCACCAATGCCAGCACCAGGACCAGGTGCACCACATACCGGAACCAGGACAGCACCAGCAGCGGCACGCCCGCGTTCATCACCCATTTGCCGCTGGCGTCCAGACAGGAGAGCGTCCACATCGATAGCACCAGCAACAGGATCCCGACGAGCGGGCCGCGGGAGGCGGGCGCGGCGGCTGGCGGGCGACCGTGATCGGCCGGGGGCATGGACAGGCTCCTAATGGGGAAACGGGCGGCTGCCATGATACGCTCATCGCGCCGGGGGAAAAGGCCAATGATAGAACTACGCAACGTCGAAACTTTTTTTTGGGTCGCTACGCTGGGCAGCTTTCGTGCCGCGTCGGAAAAGCTCAACACCACGCAGCCTGCGGTATCGCAGCGCATTGCCTCGCTTGAGGCCGACCTGGGCGTGCTGTTGTTCGAGCGCGACGCGCGCGGCGTCAAGCTCACCGCCAAGGGCCATGAACTGCTCTCGCACGCCGAGCGCATGCTGCAGGTGCGGCGCGACATGTTTGAAGCCGCACGCGAACAGAACGTGATGACGGGCACGGTGCGTATCGGCGTGGCCGAGACCATCGTGCAGACCTGGCTGCCCACGTTGATCGAACTGATCCACACGACGTATCCGGCGCTGGTGCTGGAGATCGAAGTCGACACCACTCACGTGCTGCGCTCGCACCTGATGTCGCGCCAGATCGATCTTGCCTTCTTGATGGGGCCGGTACTGGAGGCGCGGGTGGAGAACTTGCCGCTGTGCACCTATCCCTTGGCCTGGGTAGCCAGCCCCACGCTGGATCTGGGGCCCGAACCGCTGACCCTGGAACGGATTGGGAAGCTGCCCATCATCACTTACCCGTCCAATAGCGCGCCGTACCGCTTCGTGCGCGACATGCTGACGCGCGCGGGCGTGTCGGCGCCGCGCATGTACGGCAGCGCGTCGATGTCGATGGTAGTGCGCATGACGCAGGACGGCATCGGCACCAGCGTGATCGCGCCGGTGTTCCTGGGCAAGGAGCTTGCGCGCGGCGAATTGCGCATCCTGCGCGTCGAGGCCGATCCGCTGCCTGAGCTGAGTTTCACGGCGACCTGGGTGCAAGGCCCGGACAGCCATGCGGTCAAGGTCATTGCGCAGATGGCGCAGAAGGTCGCCGCGCAGGCCGCCGACGGCATTCCCGCCTAGGTGTTTTCCCCATATGCCACGCACAGCCGCGTGCCGGTGCGTCCCTCGGCCGCCCGCGTCCGGGTGTGCCCGATCGCCCGCTAAGCCCCGTCAATAGGCGGTTTGCGGGATTCTTGGCGGGCTGCCGTCAGGAGACCCAAGAAATATTTATACCCCCACATCGCAACATACGATTGGACGCTCCGCGCCCCTGACGATGCAATGGCGGCACATCAATAAGCAAGCAACGCCTGGATACACAGCGCGGGGGGAAAGCATGAATACGCATCTGTTCCAACACTGGACGCAGGCGGTGGCGGATCTGCCGCGCCGCGCGCTCGACTCCCGACCCTGAATCCCCGATTCCTAACCGCGTGCGATCAGGGTAACGGGATCCCGCGCGCGACAGACCATCCCGCCAGCCAGGAGTTTTGTCCATGAAGAAGTCTCTTGTTTTCGCCGCCGTCGCTGCCAGCTTGCTGGCAGGCGCCGTCCACGCGCAAGATCTGCCCAAAACCCAGTTGAAGGTCGTGGGAGGCCTGTCCAACCTGACCGCCTACAACGACTACGAAAAGCCGTTCTGGACCAAGACCATCCCCGAGCTGTCCAAAGGGCAGGTTACGGCGGACATCAAGGGCTTCAATGAAATGGGCTTGAAGGGCCCCGAACTGCTGCGCCTGATGTCGCAGGGCGTGATTGAATTCGGCACCGCGACCCTGTCGTACTTCGCCAGCGACAACCCCATCAACGAAGCGATCGACCTGGCCGGCCTGGCGCCGGACGTCAAGACCGCGCGCGCCGTCACCGAAGCGTTCGAACCCGTCTACGCCAAGCTGTATGGCGAAGGCAGCAACGTCAAGCTGCTGGGCATCTCGACCTATCCGGCACAAGTGCTGTTCTGCAATGCCGAGATCAAGAGCCTGGCTGACATCAAGGGCAAGAAGGTGCGCACCAGCAGCCGCACCACGGCCGAATTCGTTGAAGCGCTGGGTGGTTCCAGCGTCACCATGGCCTTCGGCGAAGTGGTCCCGGCCCTGCAGAACAAGGTGGTCGATTGCGCCATCACGGGTTCGCTGTCGGGCTATTCGGCCAAGTGGTACGAGGTCTCCACGCACCTGGTCGCGCTGCCCATCAACTGGAACCAGCAGATCCACGCCGTCAACCAGAAAGCCTGGGACAAGCTGGATCCCGCGGTTCGTACTTTCCTTCAGGCCAACGTGAAGACGCTGGTCGACAACATCTGGGAAGCCGCCGCGCGCCAGACGCAGGAAGGCTATGACTGCAACACCGGTGCCGCCGCGTGCCCGTTCCCGGTCAAGGGCAAGATGGTCCTGGTGCAGCCCACCGAGGCCGACCAGGCCCTGCTCAAGAAGGTCGCCCAGGAAGCCGTCCTGCCGAAGTGGGCCGCGCGTTGCTCGGCGCAGTGCGTCAAGGACTTCAACGCCACCATCGGCAAGACGCTGGGTCTGACCGCCAGCAAGTAAGCGCCGTCGCGCGCCGCCGCCTTGCGCGGCGGCGCGTTGCAAGGCAAGTCATTACGGGCGTTGCCCGCAAAGGTTCCATTCATGACCCAAACCGAACACTTCCGCCTGCTTGGCGGCCTGTTGCGGCGCGCCGAGAGTTTTTCTCGCGCGGCCGTATGGGCCGGCGGCGCCTTGACGGTGGCCAGCGTGCTGCTGATCTCCTTTGACGTCCTTGCCCGCAAATTCCTGGGCTTCACCACGGGCGGCGCCGACGAGTTGTCCAGCTATGCCTTTGCCATCAGCACCTCGTGGGCGCTGGCGTTCGCCACGCTGCAGCGCGCCAACGTGCGTGTCGACGTGCTTTATCAATACCTGCCGGTGCGCCTGTCCGCTGCGCTGGACTGGATCTCCATGGTGGCGATGGCCGTCTTCATGGTGTTCCTGACGTACTACGCCTACGAGGTGGTCCAGACCTCATGGGCACAGAAATCCGCCGCCAATACGCCGCTGGCCACCCCGTTGTGGATCCCGCAAGGGCTTTGGCTGCTGGGGCTGGCCTGGATGTGCATCACGGTCGCCCTGATGCTGGCGCGCGCTTCCGCCGCGCTGGTCACGGGCGACATCGAACTGGTCAAGCAGATCTGCGGCGTGCGTTCGGCGCAGGAAGAAGCCGACGAAGAAGCCGCCGCGGGCGAGCGCATGGTGAAGGGAGAGGCCGCATGATTTCCACCGCATTGACCTTATTGCTGGTGCTGATCGGCCTGTCCATTCCGGTGGGCGCGGCGCTTGGCGTGCTGGGCCTGATCCTGGACCCGCTGTTCTCGATGCTGCCGCTGTCGCGCGCCATCGGCGAGATTTCCTGGAGCTCGAACAACGAGTTCCTGCTGGTGGCGATTCCCCTGTTCATCATGCTGGGTGAGGTGCTGCTGCGCGCAGGCTTTGCCGAACGCATGTACGGCGCGATGAGCCTGTGGCTGTCGTGGCTGCCGGGCGGGCTGATGCATGCCAACATCGGCGCGTCCACGCTGTTTTCGGCCACGTCGGGCTCCAGCGTGGCCACTGCGGCCACGGTGGGCACGGTCGCCCTTCCGCAGATCCGCAAGTATGGCTACAACGAGCCCCTGTTCCTGGGCAGCCTGGCCGCCGGCGGCACGCTGGGCATCCTGATTCCGCCCTCGATCAACCTGGTCATCTATGGCGTGCTGACGAATTCGTCGGTGCCCAAGCTGTACCTGGCCGGCATCATTCCCGGCTTTGCGATGGCGGCCTTGTTCATGCTGACGGTCGTGATCGCCTGCGTGGCCAAGCCCTCGTGGGGCGGCAAGAAGATCCATGCGACCTGGGGTCAACGATTCGCCAGCCTGGTACATCTGGCGCCGCCCATGGGCATCTTCTTCCTGGTGGTGGGCTCCATTTACGCGGGGCTTGCGACGCCCACCGAGGCCGCGGCGCTGGGCGTGCTGGGCGCCTTCATCCTTGCGGCATGGTTCCGCCGGTTGAACTGGTCGATGCTGCGCGAAGTGCTGGAAGGCACGATGCGATCCACGGCGATGATCATGCTGATTGTCATCGCAGCCAGCTTCCTGAACTTCGTCATGTCGGCCACCGGCCTGACCGACGCGCTGACCAAGTCGATTACTGGCCTGGGCCTGTCGCCCGGCTGGATGTTGCTGATCGTGGTGATTTTCTACCTGGTGCTGGGCTGCTTCATGGAAACGCTGTCCATGATGATCACGACGATCCCGATCGTCGCGCCCATCATGATCGCGCTGGGCTACGACCCGATCTGGCTGGGCATCGTGATCATCATCCTGGTTGAAGCCGCCCTGATCACGCCGCCTGTCGGTCTGAACCTGTTCGTGGTGCAAAGTCTGCGCAAGGCCGGATCCATGAGCGCGGTCATCGTCGGCAGCTTGCCGTTCGTCCTCGCCATGTTCGTGATGCTGGCCCTGTTGGCGTTCTGGCCCGACCTGGCGTTGTGGCTGCCGCGCGCCTTCGGTTGATTCCCTATCCGTACCGGCGGCGGCCCGGCCTGGGTCGCCCCGTTCCCTCCCTTTGAATCCGCAGGACTGATATGAAAGCCGTATTCAACATCGACGACGCTAATCCCCGCCAGGTGGAAGTGGACTTCAACACGCTGATCGTGGCCGGCTGGGCCGGGCGCGACATCGCCGCCATCGAGCACCACATCGAAGAGCTGGCCGCCATCGGCGTGCCGCGCCCGACCAGCGTGCCGCTGTACTACCGCATCGCCGACAACCAGCTGACCCAGGCCGAAAGCGTGCAGGCCGTGGGCGAAGAATCCTCGGGCGAGGTCGAGACCTTCGTCTTCGCCGTGGACGGGGAGATGTACGTCAGCATCGCGTCCGACCATACCGACCGCAAACTGGAGACGGTCAGCGTCGCCATGTCCAAGCAGGTCTGCGTCAAGCCGGTTGCCACCGGCGCCTGGCGCCTGGCCGACGTGGCCGACTATTGGGATGAACTGGTCATCCGCTCCTACATCGTCGAGAACGGCGAAAAGGTGCTGTACCAGGAAGGCCCGCTGTCCACGCTGCGCACGCCGCAGGACCTGATCGCCGGTTACACCGGCGGCGCGGCCGTCCTGCCGCAAGGCGCCGGCATGACCTGCGGCACGGTGGGTGCCATTGGCGGCATCCGCGCGGCGGCGGACTTCACCATGGAACTGTTCGACCCGCGCCGCCAACGCACGCTGAGTCACCGCTATCATGTCGAATCGCTGCCTGTGGTGGCCTGATTCCGGTTTCGCACGGTATTGATCGCCAGGCGCACCTCTTGAGGCTGCGCCTGTCCGCACTTTTACGCCGCAAGACGGCACTAGGACAATGATGGTTTCGACCTTGAATGAACTGACCTTGGCCCTGAGCGAGGGCCGCACCACCGCTGTGCAACTGACTGAGGCCGCGCTGGCGCGCGCCCGGGACGAGGCGGGCGAGGGCGCTCGTGTGTTTACGAAGCTGTATACGGAATCGGCGTTGGCCCAGGCGCGCGCCTCCGATACCTTGCGCGCGGCCGGCATTGTGCGGTCTGCGGTGGAAGGCCTGCCCATCAGCATCAAGGACCTCTTCGACATCGAAGGCGAAACCACGATGGCCGGCTCGGTGGCGCGCGAAGGCGAACCGGCGGCCGACGAGAATGCCGAAGTCGTGCAGCGCCTGATCGCGGCGGGCGCGGTCATCATCGGCCGCACCAACATGACCGAATTCGCGTATTCGGGCCTGGGCATCAACCCGCACTACGGCACGCCGCTGAACCCCTACGACCGCGCGACCGGCCGCATTCCGGGCGGCTCGTCCTCGGGCGCTGCCGTGTCGGTGGCCGACGGCATGGCCGTTGCCGGCATCGGGTCGGACACCGGTGGTTCGGTGCGCATCCCGGCCGCGCTGTGCGGCCTGACGGGTTTCAAGCCCAGCGCCTGGCGGGTTTCCATGACCGGCGTGCTGCCGCTGTCGGCCAACCTGGATTCCATCGGCCCCATCGCCGCCAGCGTGCGCTGCTGCGCGGAGCTGGACGCCATCCTGTCGGGTGACGGCGGCCCCGTGCCGGAGGCGCTGCCGCTGCGCGGCCTGCGCCTGGCCGTGCCGACGACCCTGGCGCTGGACGCCATGGAAAAGCACGTGGCCGACAGCTTCGCCGCCGCCGTGGCGCGCCTGAAGGAAGCGGGCGCTATGGTCGACGAAATCGCCATTCCCGAATTCGCGGAGTTGGGCAACATCAACAGCAAGGGCGGCTTCACCGCCGCGGAAGCCTGGGCCTGGCACCGCGGCCTGATCGCCCGCGCCGGCAAGCGCTACGACCCGCGCGTCGTGTCGCGCATCATGCGTGGGCAGGACATGTCGGCCGCCGACTACCTGGATTTGCTGGACGCCCGCGAAGCCTGGGTGGCGGCCGTGGACCGCCGTATCGCCGGCTACGACGCCCTGATCATGCCGACCACGCCCATCGTGGCCCCCGCAGTGGCGGACCTGGCAGCTTCCGACGAGGCCTACTACGCGGCCAACGGCCTGATCCTGCGCAACCCCACGCTGATCAATTTCCTGGATGGCTGCGCCCTGTCGCTGCCGTGCCACGCGCAGGGCACGGCGCCGGTGGGGCTGATGATCGCGGGCAGCAACGGCGCCGACCGCCGTATCCTGGCGATCGGCCTGTCGGTCGAAGAGCGCCTGGCCGCGCGCTGATCGCAGGCCATGCCAAAGACGGGCGGGGCAGGGCGCGGGCAGGCCGTGCCGCAGCCCGTCTGCGGCTAAGATGAGGATTGGGATTGCACACGCTGTGGGCATACGCGGGACGCCGGCTCCATGATCGATCTGCGCAATATCGAAACATTCTTTTGGGTTGCCACCCTGGGCGGGTTCCGCGCTGCCGCTGAAAAGCTGAACGCGACGCAACCGGCGATTTCGCAGCGCATCGCGTCGCTGGAATCAGACCTGGGCATCCGCCTGTTCGACCGCGACGCCCGCGGCATCAAGCTCACGGGCAAGGGCCGTGAATTGCTGTCCCACGCCGAGCGCATGCTGCAGCTGCGGCGCGACATGCAAGAGGCCGCAGCCGCCAAGAGCATCATGAGCGGCACGCTCAGGCTGGGCGTCTCCGAGACGATCGTCCACACCTGGCTGCCCACGCTGATGGAGTATCTGCACGACAGCTACCCGGCCTTGATGGTCGAGATCCAGGTCGATACGACCACCATGCTGAAGTCGCAACTGGCCGCGCGCCAGATCGACCTGGCGTTTCTGCTGGGGCCGATGGAAGAGCCCCGCGTGGAAAACCTGTACCTGTGCAACTACCCGCTAAGCTGGGTCGCCAGCCCGAAGCTGAAGGTCGGACGGCAGCCCATCAGCCTGAAACGGCTGGCGGAGTGGCCGGTCATTACCTATTCGTCCACCACGGATCCGCACCGCTCGGTTCGGCAGCTGATGCTGCAGGCCGGCGTGGAGTCGCCGCGCATGTACGGGAGCTCCGCGCTCAGCGTCATCGTGCGCATGGCGCAGGACGGCATCGGCACGGCGGTGATCGCGCCGGTCATCCTGCGCAAAGAACTTGCCCAGGGCGAATTGCGCATCCTGGAAGTGAAGGCGCCGGCCTTGCCGCCCTTGCATTACACGGCCTGCTGGATGCAGGGCCCCGACAGCCAGATTCCCCGCGTGGTGGCCGAAGCCGCGCAGCAGATCGCGCGTGAAGACGCACTGCGCCATCCGGCAAAACCCTGATAAGGAATGTTGATCGGGGTCTATCGCAACATGTGATTAGACGACCGCTTGTACTTCCGGTGCAATGCCCCCTATCAATCACACATCCAGGGGATAGGCATGGCACAGGGCATGGCAGGTCGGGACAGTGTTGCGTTGGCGCGGCAGGCGCGCCTGGACGCCCGCAGCGGCAAGCTGACAGGGCCCACGGCGAATCTCGCGCCGGGGCACGTGCAGGCCAATCTGGCCATCCTGCCGCGTGCACTGGCAGCCGACTTCCTGCATTTTTGCCAACGCAACCCCAAACCATGCCCGTTGCTGGCCATGTCCGAACCAGGCGACCCCGCATTGCCGGAATTGGGCCACGATATCGACATCCGCAGCGACATTCCGCGCTACCGGGTCTGGAAAGACGGGGAACTGGTCGCCGAGCCCACGGATGTCCGCGATATCTGGCGCGACGACCTCGTCTCGTTCCTGATCGGCTGTTCATTTTCCTTCGAAGAAGCCATGCTGGATAACGGCCTGCCGGTGCGCCATATCGAACAGGGCTGCAATGTGCCCATGTACCGCACCAGTGTGCCGACGCATGCCGCTGGCGTATTCGGCGGCCCCCTGGTGGTGTCGATGCGGCCCTTGAAGGCGGCCGACGCGATCCGCGCCATCCAGGTCACGTCGCGCTTTCCTTCCGTGCACGGCGCACCCGTCCATATCGGCGACCCCGCATTAATCGGGATTGCCGACATCAACCAGCCGGATTACGGTGATGCAGTCGAGATACGCGAGGGCGAGTTGCCCGTATTCTGGGCCTGCGGGGTGACGCCGCAGTCGGTCGTGGCTGCCGTGCGCCCGGAATTCTGCATCACCCACGCGCCGGGCCACATGCTGGTCACGGACCTGATCAACAGCCGGATGGCGATTCTTTGACGGTTGCGCAGGCCGCGCGACGCGGGATCTGACCCTACTAATCAGCCATTTGTCAGCACGAAGCAGTTAGAACCACCCAGACGGCGATTTTTCAGCCGTACCAGTTGTGCCACCAAAACGATCCATTAAAGGACAAGGGGAAAAGGCGACAACCGTTCAGCACCCAATGTCTTGCGGCTTGCCGCAGGACGGCGGGCTGCCGCGAGTCCGTTCGTTCCAGGCCGGGGCTGCCGCCCGGCGCATTGCTTTCCAAGTTGGTTTATTCCAGGAGTCTAGTAATGAAGATGAAGCTCATTGCGGGTGTCGCCGCAAGTCTGGCGTTGCTGAGCGCCGTGCCTGCCCAGGCGCAGCAGAAGACGGTGCGTATCGGGGCGATCTACCCCTTGTCGGGCGCCTTGGCGTCCACCGGTGCCGAAATCAAGGCTGCGGTCGAACTGGCCGTCGATATCGTCAATAACCCGCATCCCGAGCTGGAAGGGATTCCGCTTGCCGCCGGCAGCGGCCTGCCCGCGCTGGGCGGCGCCAAGATCGAAGTGGT
Source organism: Achromobacter marplatensis (assembly GCF_002209535.1). Taxonomy (GTDB): domain Bacteria; phylum Pseudomonadota; class Gammaproteobacteria; order Burkholderiales; family Burkholderiaceae_B; genus Achromobacter; species Achromobacter marplatensis. Next base: position 388,238 of record NZ_NJIG01000001.1, read on the forward strand.
GTTCGGGGATTCCCAAGGCAAGCCCGAAGTCGGCCTGGCCGACGCGCAGCGCCTGATCGATCAGGAGAAGGTCGTGGCCTTGACTGGCGCCTACCAGTCCGCCGTCACCAAGACGGCCAGCCGCATCGCCGAGCAACGCGGCATTCCCTACGTCAACGGCGAGTCCAGCAGCCCGGACCTGACCGAACGCGGCTACAAGTGGTTCTTCCGCACCTCGCCCAACGACGATACGTTCGTTGAAAACATGATGCAGTTCCTGGACGGCATCAAGGCGGTGCCGACCGCCAAGATCGCCGTGGTGTATGAAAACACCGACTTCGGCGTGAACACGTACAAGGCCGTGGAGAAGTTCGCCAAGCAGTACAAGCGGGAATTGGTGGCCAACATCGCGTACAGCGCGGGTTCGGCGTCAGTGACGGCCGAAGTCCAGAAGCTGGCTGCTGCCCGCGCCGACGTGGCGATCTTCGCCAGCTACACGTCCGACGCCATGCTGTTCGTGCGCACGATGCGCGAAAGCAAGTATGCGCCGCCGGTGCTGCTGGCCAACGACGCCGGCTTCATCGATTCGCGCTTCGTGCAGGAAGTGGGCCCGCAAGTGCAGGGTGTGCTGACACGCGACGTGTGGGGCAACGACGTCGCCGCGGCCAAGGCGGGGTTGAAGAAGATCAACGACATGTACAAGGCCAAGACGGGCAAGGACCTGAACGGCAACAACGCGCGTTCGATGCAGGGCGTGCTGGTGCTGGCCGACGCCATCAACCGCGCCGGCTCAACGGACCCCGAGGCCATCCGCAAGGCCCTGGCCGCCACGGACCTGGGTGAAGCGCAGGTGGCGATGCCCTGGGCCGGCGTGCAGTTCGACGCCAAGGGCCAGAACACCAAGGGTTCGGGCTTGATCCTGGAGCTCAAGGGCTCGTCCTACCAGACGGTATGGCCGGAAAAATACCGCACCGACAAGACGCTGCCCACGCTGCCGTTCTCCTGGAAGTAAACCGCTTTCTTGCGTGGCGGGCCGCGGGGGTCCGCCACAGGAGCCCTCCATGTTTGAAGCTCTCTCGGCAGGCCTGTTCAACGGCCTGATCTATGCCGCGGTGGCGGTGGGGCTGGCGCTGATCTGGGGCATTACCGACGTCATCAATTTCGCGCACGGCGAATTCCTGATGTTGGGCATGTATGCCGCCTATTGGCTCTATACCCTGGGTCACATCGACCCCACGATGTCCGCGCCGCTGGTGGCGATCGTGCTCGCTTTCGTCGGTTTCCTGACCTATGCGCTGATCATCCGGCGCTTGCAGAAAGGGCCGCCCATGGCGGTCATCCTGGCCACCTTCGGCCTTGGGCTGGTGTTGCGCCAGCTCGCTTTCATCGCCTTTTCCCCCGACTATCGCAGCCTGCCCGACACGCTGGTGTCCGGCAGCGTGACGGTGGCGGGCATTTCACTGGGCCGCCCGCAGGTGGTGACGGGCCTGATCGCGCTGGTCGTCGTGGTGGCGCTATTTGTGTTGGTGTACCGCACGCGGTGGGGACATGCCCTGCAGGCGGTGGCGGAAGACCGCCAGGTGGCGGCCCTGGTCGGCATTTCGCCGGACCGGGTCAACGCGCAGGTCTGGATGCTGGGCAGCGCGGCCGTGGGCCTGGCCGGCGCCTTGCTGACTACGTTCTTCTATGTCTTTCCGTCCGTCGGAACGGTCTTCGGACTGCTGGCGTTCGTGGCGGTGTGCATGGGCGGCTTCGGCTCCCTGCCGGGCGCCTTCATCGCGGGGATCCTGATCGGCATCATCGAGGCCATGACGGGCTACTTCGTCGCGCCGGCCTTGAAGACCGTCAGCGTCTTCATCCTGTTCATCCTGGTTCTCTGGTATCGGCCGCGCGGCCTGTTCGGGCGGTGGTGACATGACGACACAGAAAATCGATTCCACGTCCTCGGGCGTGCCGAAATGGCCGATCGCCGTAGCGCTGGGGGCTACCGCCGTGATGGCGGCGGTGCCGCTGGTGGTGACGGACTCCTTCACCTTGCAGGTGCTGTTGCTGGCGATCATGTTCGGGGCGTTGGGCGCCTGCTGGAACCTGGTCGGCGGCTTCCTGGGCCGCATTTCGTTCGGGCATAGCGTCTTCGTGGGCGTGGGCGGCTACACCACCTTGCTGCTGCTGCACCATCTGAAGCTGACGCCCTTGCTTGGCATTCCGCTGGGCGGCGTGATCAGCGCGGCGCTGGCCTGGCTGGTGGGCGGACCCACGTTGCGGCTGTCGGGCCATTACTTCGCGATGGCTACGATCGCGCTGCTGCAGATCGGCCTGCTGCTGCTGATCAATTGGGAATGGGCGGGGGGCGCGGTCGGGCTGGAGGCGCCGATCGGCGACGCCGCCTGGATGCTGCTGTTCCGCAGCAAGGTGCCGTACTACTGGATCGCCGTGGGCTTGGCCTTCCTGACGTTCTGCGCCACGTATTTCCTGGTGCATTCCAAGGCGGGCTTCTACTGGCGGGCCATCAACGGCGACGAGGCGGCTTCGCGCAGCCTGGGCGTGCCCGCCGACCGCTACAAGATGCTGGCCTTCGTGCTATCGGCCGGGATGACCGGCGTGTGGGGCGGCTTCTTCGCGATGTACGTGGGCTTCATCGATCCGGAATCCATGTTCAGCCTGACCATGTCGGTGCAGGTCGTGCTGGTGACGATCCTGGGCGGCGTGGGCACCCTGATCGGCCCCTGGTTGGGCGCAGCGGTGCTGCTGCCGCTGTCGGAAGGCACGCGGGTGCTGTGGGGCAGTTCAGGCCTGGGCCTGGACCTGCTGATCTTCGGTCTGGCCATCCTGCTCGTCACGATGTTCCTGCCGGGTGGTCTGGTGACATTGAGGAGGCGCCGTGGCTCTGCTGGACGTTAACAATCTGACCAAGCGCTTTGGCGGCCTGGTCGCGAACAAGGACATTTCGCTGTCGGTGGAGGCGGGCGAAATCGTCGCCATCATCGGCCCCAACGGCGCCGGCAAGAGCACGCTGTTCAACGGCCTGGTCGGCCACCACGAACCCACCTCCGGCACGGTCAGCTTCAACGGCCGGTCCATGATCGGCCTGCGGCCGGAGCAGGTGGCCGCGCTGGGCCTGGTGCGCACCTATCAGATCCCGCGCAGCTTCGGGCAGATGACCGTGCTGGAGAACGCCATGGTCGGTGCGCTGTTGCGCCATCCGCGACTGCCGGACGCGCGCCGCGAGTCGGCGCGGGTGCTGGAACTGGTGGGGCTGGCCGACCGCGCCGACGTGAAGGCGGCGGATCTGAACGTGGCCGGGCAGAAGCGGGTGGAGCTGGCGCGTGCGTTGGCGACGGAACCGCGCATGCTGCTGCTGGACGAAGTGGCGGGCGGCCTGAACCCGGCTGAAGCCATCGCCTTGGCGGAAATCCTGCGCGGCATCCACGCCGCCGGGGTCACGCTGATCATCGTCGAGCACGTGCTGGAAGTGGTCATGCGCCTGGCGCAGCGGGTGCTGGTGTTGAATTTCGGCCAGATGATCGCCGAGGGCGCGCCGCAGGACATCGTCCGCGACCCGGCCGTGATCGAAGCCTATCTGGGGAGAAAGCACCGTGCCTGACGTGATGCTGCAAGTCGAGAACCTGAGCGTGGCCTATGGCGGCGTTCAGGCGGTGCGGGGCGTGTCCCTGGAAGTGCGCAAAGGCGAGATCGCGGCCTTGCTGGGGGCCAACGGCGCGGGCAAGTCCAGCACCTTGTTGGCCACCATCGGATCGGTCAAACCGAAGGAAGGGCGCGTCATCTTCGAAGGGCGCGAGATCACGGGCACGCCGCCCGACAAGCTGGTGACGCAGGGTATCGCGATGATCCCGGAAGGTGCACGCGTGTTCGCGCGCCAACCCGTGGAGCAGAACCTGCGCCTGGGCGCCTATACGGTGCGCGACGAGCGCGTCTACCGCGATCGCCTGGAGCGGGTCTACACCCTGTTTCCCCGCTTGAAGGAACGCCGCGAGCAACTGGCTGGCACCATGTCCGGCGGGGAACGCCAGATGCTGGCCATCGGACGCGCGCTGATGAGCGGCCCGCGCCTGCTGCTGATCGATGAGCCCAGCCTGGGTTTGTCGCCCTTGCTGGTCGAGCAGGTGTTCGATGCGCTTGCCGCCTTGAACCGCGATGACGGCTTGTCGGTGTTGCTGGTCGAGCAGAACATGGCGCAGGCGCTGGAAGTCGCCGCACGCGCCTATGTGATGCAAAGCGGTCGCGTGGCGCTGTCGGGAAATGCCGCGGAACTGGCGGCCTCCGACGAGGTCCGCAAGGCCTACCTGGGCATGTAGGATGGGGGTAGCGTGAGCAGCCTGGATGAAGAACACTGACATCCAGCGCGCGTAACCCATCAGGCAGCGCTCCCGCGCACGTCGCAAGCAAAGAAAAGCCCATCGCAAGCGATGGGCTTTTCAATGCGGCCGGGGGTAGGCCTTGAGGCGGACAGGTCTTAGAAGATGTGGCGGAAGCCCACGGCTGCGCCGACCTGGTTGCTCTTGCCGGCGATTTCGCCGCTTGCGGCATCGCTGACCTTGTTCCAGTCGACGGTACCGTAGACTTGCGAGCGCTTGGACAGCGAGTATTCTGCCACCGCGACCAGCGCGTAGCGCTTGCCCTTGTCGCCGTCCGTGACCACGTTCTTGCTCTGGTCGTAGTAGCCGGCGCCGGTGATGGCCCAGCGCGGGGTGGCCTGCCAGGTCACGCCGGCGAAGTAGCCGTTGTCCTTGCGGTCCAGGCCCGAGGCGGTGGTGGTGCCGCCCATGACGGCGTTAACCCAGCCCGTTTCGTCACGGCCGTTGAAGTAGCCGGCAAACACCTTGGCGCCGTCGAACTGATAGGACGCGTTCAAGTTCCAGACGCGCTGGCGCAAATCGGAATTGCCGCCGTCGTAGGTCTGCTGGTAGGCAGCGCCCAGGCCGAATTGGCCGATCATGTAGCGCAGGCTGGCGCCGTACTGCTGGCCGGCCTTGTGGTCTTCCCAGCTTTCGCCGTTAGCCCAGGACAATGCCAGATCCAGGTCGCCGAGCTTGTTGGCGTACTTGGTCATGTTGTTGGTGCGCACACGCGACATGGCGGCGGGCAGCCAGGCGTTCTGGTCGTAGTTGCCGACGGTCAGCGGGTCGAAATGGTCGGCCAGCAGGTCGAACATCGGGGTGTTTTGCAGACCCAGGGTCAACTGGCCGATGTTGCCTCCATCAAGGCCGACGTAGGCCAGACGGCCGAACGTCTTGCCGGCGGCCGACGAGTTGCCGTTCTGCATGTTGAAGCCGTTTTCCAGGCGGAAGAAGGCACGGTTACCGTTGCCCAGGTCTTCCGAGCCGCGCAGGCCCCAGCGGCTGTTGGAGATGGCGCCGTTTTCCATCGAGACGCGGCTGCCTTCCTGGCCGACGCTGCCGGCGCTGGTGTTCAGGTAGCGGATGCTGACGTCGGCGATACCGTACAGGGTGACGCTGGTTTCAGCCGAAGCCGTGCCGGCGGCCAGACCAAGGCCTGCGAGGGCGAGGGATAGGGTGATGCGTTTCACTGATGACTCCTCCTGTGTAGCTGTTTTTTGATTGCACCGGGCTTGTGGCCGGGTCTGTTGCGCCAGGCGGATCGTCTGACGCTGGGCCGCCGCACCGTCGCTGTGAGTAAGCGCGGGTCCGGAGCATTGGCCCAAAAGGTACGACTGCGCCACTTTGGTGCAACGTGTAAGCGCCTGGGGATTCTAAAAAAGTTACCGGGTGTGTAGGGCCAATTTTTTTTCGGCGTTTTCCCTGGTTTACAGATTTCGAAAATAAGCGGTTATTGGAACAATCGTCGGATTGTCCCAAAAAAAACCCCGTTCAGAGAACGGGGTTTCAAGAGGCCGAGATGGGCTACAGCGTCATGTGCAGCGGCAGCCACGTCGCGATGCCGGGCACGGCATAGAGCAGCAGCACCGCCAGGATCATCAGGAAGAACATCGGCAGCGAGGCTCGGGCAATGTAGGGCAGTTCGCGTCCGCTCATGCCCGACAGCACGAACAGGTTGAAGCCCACCGGCGGCGTGATCTGTGCCATTTCCACCACGAATACGATGAAGATGCCGAACCAGATCAGGTCGATGCCAGCCGCCTGCACCGTCGGCAGCAACACGCCCATGGTCAGCACCACGATCGAAATGCCATCCAGGAAGCAGCCCAGGATGATGAAGAACACCATCAGCGCCATGATCAGCCAGAACTGCGACAGGCCCAGGCCCCCGATCCATTCCGCCAGCGCGCGAGGCAGGCCGATATAGCCCATGGCCAGGGTCAGGAACTGCGCACCCGCCAGAATCAGTGCAATCATGCAGTACAGGCGCGTGGCGCCCAGCAGCGATTGCTTGAAGGTGGACCGATTCAGCGACCCTTGCAGCGCCGACAGGATCAGCGCGCCGACGACGCCTACCGCAGCGGCTTCCGTCGCCGTGGCGATGCCGGAGTAGATCGAACCGAGCACCGCACCGATCAGCAGCATCACCGGAATCAGATGGCGCGACTGCGACAACTTGCGCATGAACGACATGCCCGGATCCGCCGCCGGCACCTGGCCGGGATTGCGGATGGCCCACCAGGCGATGTAGCCGCTGAACAGCAGCGCCAAGACGATGCCCGGCACGATGCCCGCGATGAACAGCTTGGCGATGGACACGTCGGCGGCCACGCCGTACACGATCATGATGATCGATGGCGGGATCAGCAGCCCCAGCGTGCCCGCGCCGGACAGCGTGCCCAGGATCTTATCCTCGGGGTAGCCGCGACGGGTCAGTTCGGGGATGGTCATCTTGCCGACGGTGGCGCAGGTGGCAGCCGACGAACCCGACACGGCCGCAAAAATGGCGCAGCCGATCACGTTCGTGTGCAGCAACCGGCCAGGCAGCCGGTTCAGCCAGGGGGCCAGGCCTTTGAACAGGTCTTCTGACAACCGGGTGCGGAACAGGATTTCTCCCATCCACAGGAAGAGCGGCAGGGCGGTCAGGGTCCAGCTGGACGAGGCGCCCCAGATGGTGACGGCCATGGCGTCGCCCGCCGGGCGGCTGGAGAAGATCTCCATGCCGATCCAGGCCGTGCCCGCCAGTGTCAGGCCGACCCAGACCCCGCAACCCAGCAGGACGAAGATCGAGACGACCAATAAGGTAATGACGAGAAGTTCATTCATGGGTTTGCTGCGAAGAGGCGGCGGCCAGACCACGCGAACGGCGGATCAGTTCGTCAATGAGGGCGACCAAAAACAAGACCGTGCCCACCGCCATGCTGGTCTGGGGGATCCAGAGCGGGGTGGCGTCGTTGGACGTGGAAATGTCGTTGAACTGCCACGAATCGTAGGTCAGCTTGATGCTGAAGAACGCGAAGGCGGCGGCCAGGAGACATCCGACGGCCAGCGCGAAGATATCCAGCCTGCGGCTAGGGGCGGGGGACAGCGAATTCAGGATCAGCGTCACGCGGATGTGTTCGCCGTGCTTGAACGTGCTGGCCAGTGCGAGAAATCCCGCTGCGGCCATGAAGTACCCGGCGTAGGCGTCGGTGCCTGGGATGTTCAGGCTGAGCTGGCGGGCGATGATCGCCGCCAGCACCGACACCAGCACGCCGATCGTGCACAAGCCGGCCAACAGGCCGGCCGCGCCGTAAAGACCATCTAGAAAGCGGCGCATGGCGATATCACTGCTTCTTGTAGGCGTCGATCATGGCTTGGCCGTCGGCACCCGCCTTCTTCAGCCAGTCATCCAGCATGCGCTTGCCGATCACCGACAGGCCTTCCTTCAACTCCACCGTGGGCTTGATGGTTTCCATGCCGTTCTTGGCCAGCTCTTCCTGGTACCACTTGTTCTTTTCCTGCGACAGCTTCCAGCCGCGTTCCTCGGCCTGCGCACCGGCCTTCTTCAAGGCTTCCTGCGTAGCCGGATCCAGCGCTTCGAACGCCTTCTTGTTCACGATGATGGCGTTCTTGGGCAACCAGGCCTGCGTGTCGTAGAACTTCTTGATGTACTCATACGTCTTGGTGTCGTAGCCGGTGGAAGCCGACGACATGTAGGAATCGATCACGCCCGTGGCCAGCGCCTGGGCAAGTTCAGCCTGCTGCACCGTGACCGGTTGCGCGCCGACCAATTCGGCGATCTTGGCCGTGACCGGGCTGTAAGCGCGCCACTTCAGGCCCTTCATGTCGTTGATCTGCTTGATGTCGCGGTTGGCGAAGATGCCTTGGGGCGGCCATGCCACGGCGTACAGCAGGGTCATGCCTTGGGAGGCCAGCTTCTTTTCCAGGAACGGCTTCTGCGCCTGGTACAGCTTGAACGAGGCGTCGTAGCCGGTCGCCAGGAAGGGCAGTCCGTCCAGTTCGTAGATCGGGTCTTCGTTGGCGAAGTTGGTCAACAGGATTTCGCCGATCTGCGCCTGATTGCCTTGCACCGCGCGCTTGATTTCCGGCGCTTTGTACAGCGAGGCGTTGTTGTGCAACTGGATCTTGAGCTTGCCTTGCGACAGCGTGTCCACATCCTTGATGAAGGTCGTGAGGTTTTCAACGTGGAAGTTGCTGGCCGGGTAAGCGCTGGGCAGGTCCCACTTGGTTTGTGCCTGTGCGCCCGCGCTGAACGCCAGGATGATGCTGCCAGCCAGCAGCGAGATTTTCTTGTACATGGGGTGGTCCTTCTTTGCGAATGGTGAAGACGGGTTGTGCCCGATAGGCATTGCGAAAAAGACGGCTGCGCCGCCGAGGCTCGGCTTGAAAGCCGTGCCATTCTAGGGTGCTGCGCGGCAACAACGCGCACAAAAAAAGGCGTTTTACGGGTTAATCCTAAGCTGGCCATAGCGAGGTGATTGAAGGTTGAATCTTTTTTCGTCGCGCCACCGCCACGCATCCGGGCGGACGTTTTTCTTCTAAGATTGCAAGATCGAAAACGTAGTGCAGAGGCTTGTGTGAATTTCGTATTCCGCCGTGATGAGTTGCTGGTCCAAGAGACGTCCAGCGTGTTGCCGGACACGGCGTTATGCGAACGGATCGGCGTGCCGCCCACGGCGCTGCAGCCGGTGTGGATTGCGCCCGATTCGCCTTACCGCACCGTCCATGTCGATCCCGGCCTGGAAGCGCCCGAAGGCTACGCCTTCAAGAAGCTGCGTTCGCTGTTCGGCGTACTGGACGATGAGCGCATGGCGCTGGCGGGCCGCGCCTACCAGATCGCCGAATGGGCGCGCACGCACCGGTTCTGCGGCGTTTGCGGGACGCCGGCCGAACGCGTCGCGCACGAGTTCTGCCTGCGTTGCCCGTCCTGTGGCTTCTCGGCCTATCCGCGCATTTCGCCCGCCATGATGGTGCTGATCCGCAAGGGCGACAGCATTCTGCTGGCCCGCCACACCACCACCGCTACGTCGCGCTACACGGCGCTGGCGGGTTTCGTCGAGCCGGGCGAAAGCATCGAACAGACCGTGCACCGCGAAGTCTTCGAAGAGGTCGGTCTGAAGGTCGGCAACCTGCAGTACTTCGGCAGCCAGCCCTGGCCGTTCCCGCATTCGCTGATGGTCGCCTTCACGGCCGACTACGTATCGGGCGACATCCGCGTGCAGGAAGACGAGATAGCGGACGCGCGTTGGTTCGGTCCAGGCGACCCCATGCCCGACATAGCGCCCCGTATTTCGATCGCCGGCTGGTTGATCCGCGCCAATCTGCCCATGGGTTGGTCGGCGCCCTGATTTCGTGAATTCGCCAGGCAGGCGCTAGGGGATTTCCCTCGAAATGGGGGTTTCCTGCGGCCAAATGATCATTTTTTATGGATGAACTATCCATAAATTATTAGTATTTCGCTCAAGTTAACTTGGCTTGCGCCTTCCATGAGCCCCTCTCTGATCGCGTCGTCGGCCCATTTGGCCGGCGGCAGCGCGCCTGACCTGTCCGAAGTCGAATTCGGCCTGATGATCGCCAGCCATGCCTTCGACCGCTGGACGGTGCGGTGCATGGCCGCTGCCGGCCTGCCTGAGTTGACGCCTACCGATGTCATGGTCTTCCATCACGTCTACCACCGGCAGCGTCCGAAGAAGCTGGCCGACATCTGCTTCACCCTCAATGTCGAAGACACGCACATCGTCAGCTACGCCCTGAAGAAACTGGATCGCCTGGGCGTAGTGCAAGGCGAGCGCAGCAGCAAGGAAGTCTTCTATTGCGTCACGCCCCAGGGCGCGGCCATCCTCAAGCGCTATGGCGAAATCCGCGAACAATGCCTGACAGCGGGCCTGGACGGACCGGGCGGCGGCGGCCTGGAGTTCAGCCGCCAATTGGCCCACACCTTGCGCGCGCTATCGGGCCTCTACGACCAGGCGGCCCGCGCGGCAACCTCTCTCTGATATCCGTTCGGGCACGACCCCGTCTCCTGCAATCCGACCGCGGCGATACGCGCCGTGGCCGTTCGTTTTCAAGGACATGTATGAAGAAGTGGCAATTCTGGATTGATCGTGGGGGCACCTTCACCGACATCGTGGCGCGCCGCCCCGATGGCACCACCACCACGGCGAAGATGCTGTCGGAGAACCCCGAGCAGTACCGCGACGCGGCGGTGGCCGGCATCCGCAAGCTGCTGGGCGTGGCGCCCGGCCAGCCGGTGCCGGTCGAGCAGGTCGAATGCGTGAAGATGGGGACCACCGTCGCGACCAACGCCTTGCTGGAACGCAAGGGCGAACGCACCTTGCTGGTCACCACCCGAGGCTTTCGCGATGGCTTGCGCATCGCCTACCAGAACCGGCCACGGCTGTTTGACCGCAACGTGATGCTGCCGGAAATGCTGTACGAATCCGTCGTGGAGGCCGATGAGCGCGTGGCGGCCGATGGCGAGGTCATCCGCGACCTGGACGAGGCCGGCCTGCGCCTGAGCATGCAGGCGGCGTATGACAGCGGCATTCGCGCGGTCGCGATCGTCTTCATGCACGCCTGGCACGCCACCGCGCACGAACAGCGCGCCGCCCGCATCGCCCGCGACATCGGGTTCACGCAGGTTTCGGCTTCGCACGAGGTCAGCCCGCTGATCAAATTCGTCTCGCGTGGCGACACCACGGTGGTGGACGCTTACCTGTCTCCCATCCTCAAGCGCTATGTGGACCAGGTGGCCGGCGAACTGCCGGGCATCCGCCTCATGTTCATGCAATCCAGCGGCGGCCTGACCGACGCGCACCGCTTCCGCGGCAAGGACGCGATCTTGTCCGGGCCGGCCGGCGGCATCGTGGGCATGGTGCGCACCAGCGAAATCGCCGGCTTCCCGAAGGTGATCGGTTTCGACATGGGCGGCACCTCGACCGACGTGTCCCATTACGCGGGTGAGTTCGAGCGCGAGTTCGAAACGCAGGTGGCGGGCGTGCGCATGCGCGCGCCCATGATGAGCATCCATACGGTGGCTGCTGGCGGCGGGTCGATCCTGCATTTTGACGGCGCGCGTTTGCGCGTGGGGCCCGATTCCGCAGGGGCCAACCCCGGACCCGCCTGCTATCGCCGGGGCGGCCCGCTGGCCGTGACCGACTGCAACGTGCTGCTGGGCAAGATCCAGCCGGATTTCTTCCCCAAGGTGTTCGGCCCCGAGGCCAACGAAGCGCTGGACCGCGATGCCGTGGTCCAGCGCTTTACCGCCATGTCCGACGAGGTGCGCGCCGCGACCGGCCGCGAGATGTCGCCGGAGCAATTGGCCGAAGGCTTTCTCGAGATCGCCGTGGGCAATATGGCGGAAGCCATCAAGCGCATTTCGGTGCAGCGCGGCCACGACGTCACGGAATACGCGCTGACCGTATTCGGCGGCGCCGGTGGCCAGCATGCCTGCCTGGTGGCCGATGCCCTGGGCATGACGACGGTTTTCGCGCACCCGCTGGGTGGCGTGCTGTCGGCCTATGGCATGGGGCTGGCCGACCAGACGGACATGCGCCAGAAGACCGTGGAAAAGGTGCTGGACGCGGGCCTGATGGGCCAGCTGAAAGACGAACTGGATGAATTGGCCGGGCAAGCGGTGGGTGAACTGCGCCGTCAGCACGTGCCTGACGGCGACATCAGCGTCCAACGCCGGCTGCACCTGAAGTACCGCGGTACCGACACCGCGCTGGAAGTCGCGTTCTCGGACCTGGAGCAGGCGCGCAGCGACTTCGAAGCGGCGTATCGCCAACGCTATTCCTTCCTGATGCCCAATCGCGAACTGGTGGTTGAAACCATCTCGGTGGAAGCCACGGGCGGCGGCGAACGCGTCGGCGAAGCCTCGGTGTCGCGCACCCGCGAAGGCGCGCTGACGCCGCGTCGCGTGGTCAGCATGTACAGCGCCGGGGCCTGGCGCGACACGCCCTTGTTTGTGCGCGAAGACATGGCGGGCGGTGACGTGGTGGCGGGTCCCGCCATCATTTCCGAGCCCAACCAGACCACCGTGGTCGAACCGGGCTGGCAGGCCGAGTTGACGCTGCAGGACCATTTCGTGATCCGGCGCGTCGAAGTCCGCAAGGAACGCCGCGTGGTCGGCACGCAGGCCGACCCGGTCATGCTGGAGGTGTTCAACAACCTGTTCATGTCGATCGCCGAGCAGATGGGTTACCGGCTGCAGAACACCGCTTATTCGGTCAACATCAAGGAACGTCTGGATTTTTCCTGCGCCATTTTCGACGCGCAGGCCCGCCTGATCGCCAATGCGCCCCACATGCCGGTGCACCTGGGATCGATGGGCGAGTCCGTGCGTACGGTCATGAACGCGAACGCCGGGCGCATGATGCCCGGCGACGCCTACGTCGTGAACGATCCCTACCACGGCGGCACGCACTTGCCGGACGTCACCGTCATCACGCCGGTGTTCGATCACGACGGGCGCCAGATTCTGTTCTATGTGGGTTCGCGCGGGCACCACGCCGATATCGGCGGCACGACCCCCGGTTCGATGCCGCCGGACTCCAAGACGGTGGAAGACGAAGGCGTGCTGTTCACCAACTTCCAGTTGGTGAAGAACGGCGAATTCCGCGAACAGGCCGCCCGGGACATCCTGGGCTCGGGCCGCTGGCCGGCGCGCAATCCGGACCAGAACATCGCTGACATGCACGCGCAGATCGCCGCCAACGAAAAGGGCGTGCAAGAGCTGCTGCGCATGTGCGACCACTTCGGGCTGGACGTCGTGCGCGCCTACATGGGCCACGTGCAGGACAATGCCGAAGAGGCGGTCCGCCGCGTGATTTCGGTCCTGAAGGATGGCAGCTACGAATACCCGCTGGACAACGGCGCGGTCATCCGCGTGGCGGTCAGGGTGGATACCGAGGCGCGCAGCGCCGTGGTGGATTTCACCGGCACCTCGGCGCAGTTGGACAACAACTTCAATGCGCCCGGGGCGATCGCCGTGGCCGCGGTGCTGTATGTGTTCCGGACCATGGTCAACGACGACATCCCGCTGAACGACGGCTGCCTCGTGCCGCTGTCCATCATCGTGCCGGAAGGCTCGATGCTGCGCCCGAATCCTCCGGCGTCAGTCGTGGCGGGCAATGTCGAGACGTCCATGTGCATCGTCAACGCGCTGTACGGCGCGCTGGGCGTGCTGGCGGCCAGCCAGGGCACGATGAACAACTTCACGTTCGGCAACGCCCGCCACCAGTACTACGAGACCATCTCGGGCGGCACGGGCGCGGGTCCGGTGCGCATCGACGCCGCGGGTCCGCATGACGAGGGCTTCGCGGGCACGTCCGTCGTGCAGGCGCACATGACCAATTCGCGCCTGACGGATCCCGAAGTGCTGGAGTTCCGGTTCCCCGTCCGGCTGGAGTCCTACGAGATCCGCAAGGGCTCGGGCGGCGCGGGCCGCTATCCGGGCGGCGAAGGCGGCGTGCGCCGCATCCGCTTCCTGGAAGACATGACGGCGGCCATCCTGTCCAACAACCGCCGGTTTGCGCCGTTCGGCCTGGGGGGCGGGCAACCGGGGTCTATGGGGCGCAATTCGGTCGAACGCGTCGACGGTTCCATCCAGGAGCTTGGCCCGCAAGACAGCGCCCAGCTGCATCCAGGCGATGTGTTCGTCGTGGAAACCCCGGGCGGGGGCGGTTACGGCGCGCTGTAAGGCCGCCGCCGATGTCCGGCTCCGATCAATCGGGGTCGGACATCACGTCCAACGCGATATCGGCCTTGGTCTTGCGGTCGTACACCCGCAAGGCCACTTCCTCGTCCCGGATTTCAAAGACAGCGGTTGCCAGCGTATTTTCGCCGTCGGGGTCTTTGGCGTCCGTGCGCAGGATGGGCAGGGCGCCCAACGTGTCGTGCAGCGCGGCCAGCAGGTCCGTGCTATCGGTCTCGGGCGACCAGCCGTCCACGATCCCGTCGATCCGGTTCTGCCGTTCACGCGACGATTCGGTGATCACTTGCGGCTGGCCGCGGGTTTCCCGGTGCACCATGTGGTTGGCATGGCCGTAGCGCGTGCCGATCTCCAAAAAAGAGACCGCGCCGGGCGTGACCTCGGCGCTGATCAGGCGCGGGTCCGATGCGCTGCCCAGCGTATGGTGAAAGCCGCCGGAACGCGGCGTGTCGCGTAACAGGTCGGTGGCTTCGTCCAGCGTCGTGCAATCCAGCACGGCGCGCGCCAGCAGCATGCGCGGCACGCCGGCATGGCGCTGGCGGGTGCGCAGGTTGTTGATCGTTTGCACCAGGCCGGCCCGGTTGGCCCCGAAGGTATGGCCTGGCAGCGAGCCGGGGTAATAGAAGCTGAGATAGCCCGGCGCGTCGTCCAGGGCCACGTCCACCAGGTGGCAGCGCCCGTATAGATAGGGGTCGCCGTCTTCGTTGTGGCCGATCCAGCGTGACCCGTCCGCCGCCCTCAGGGCGACCGAGGTGCAGCCGTCCCCCGTGCTGTGCAGCAGGTCGCCGCGGCAGTTCCACAGCAGCACGTCTTCGACCGGCATGCGCAGCCCGTCAGCCAAGCCCTCAAGCTCTTCCCAGACCTGCGGCAGCGCCGCCCGGGCCTGCTGCCCAAGCTCGGCGACATAGGCATGGCCGCGCCACGGGCGCAGGGCTTCCCAGGTGCCGCTTTGGTTCAAATACGCCGACATGAGGGGACGGGCCAGCTTGCCCAGCGCCTGACCGACCTGGCGCCGATTTCCGGCAATGCGTACATATTTGTAGGGCATGGGGATTCTCCGGGTGTCATGGGGATTGTAATTTTTCTAAGCTCTCTCGGGTGGGGACGGATGCGTTAAGATCCCCAATAAGTTGCACCGGAGACCCCGGCGTAGCCCAGGAATCATGCCCCTACAACAACCCCGGGGTGCCGACGGTCCCCAAGAGGAGAGTTTCATGATCAAACGTAAAGTCGCCGCCGCCTTGGTCGGCCTGTCCGTGGCCATGTTCGGCGCCGTCTCCGGCGCGCAGGCCCAAGGCAAGGAATTGGTGGTGGCCACCGATACCGCTTTCGTGCCGTTCGAATTCAAGCAGGGTAATACCTACGTGGGCTTCGACGTGGATCTTTGGGCAGCGGTCGCCAAGGAACTCAACCTGAAGTACAAGCTGCAGCCGATGGACTTCAACGGCATCATCCCGGGCCTGCAGACGAAGAACATCGACGCCGCGCTGGCAGGCATCACGATCCGCGACGACCGCAAGAAGGTCATCGACTTCTCTGATCCCTACTATGAAAGCGGCCTGGCCATCCTGGTGGGCGAGAAGAACACCGAC
Source organism: Achromobacter marplatensis (assembly GCF_002209535.1). GTDB lineage: Bacteria > Pseudomonadota > Gammaproteobacteria > Burkholderiales > Burkholderiaceae_B > Achromobacter > Achromobacter marplatensis. The sequence continues at coordinate 403,885 of NZ_NJIG01000001.1, forward strand.
ATCAAGGACGCCAAGTCCCTGGCCGGCAAGACCGTCGCCGTCAAGACCGGCACCGCCACGGTGGACTTCCTGAAGGCGCAGGTGCCGGACGCCAAGCTCAAGCTCTTCCCGAACATCGACAACGCCTACCTTGAACTGGCCACGGGCCGGGTGGACGCCGCCGTGCACGATACGCCCAACGTCCAGTACTACGCCAATACGGCGGGCAAGGGCCGTGTGAAGGTGGTCGGCTCGGTCAAGAGCGGCGACTTCTACGGCATCGCCTTCCCCAAGGGCAGCGAACTGGTCCCGCAGGTGAACAAGGCGCTGGCCACCCTGAAGGCTAACGGCCAGTACGACGCCATCTACGAAAAGTGGTTCGGCAAGAAGCCGTAATTGATGCGAAGTCGCTTTGCATTCGGGGCCGCCCGCCGGTAACGGGCTCCGGACGTTCCTGACCGGAGCGCCGGACGCCGGCGGACGGCCCCGCGCCGTTTCCGCCGGCGGGCAGGACCCGCCATGATGCGGCGCAAGATGGCGCCATAGGGGGAATATCGTGGAGTTTGACTGGGGTGTAATTCAAGACGCGTTACCCAATCTGCTTGAGGGTACGCTGATGACCATCAAGATCACGTTCTGGGGCTTGTTCGGCGGTTTCCTGCTGGGCGCGTTGTCGGGCGTGACGCGGGCTTATGGGCATCCGGTCCTGTCGGCCATCGCGCAGGTCTATGTCGCGGTCATCCGCGGCACGCCGATCGTCGTGCAGGTGATGTTCATCTACTTCGCCTTGCCGCTGCTGGTCAACATCCGCGTGGATGCGGAGTGGGCCGCCATCGTCACGCTCATCATCAACTCGGGCGCCTACATTTCCGAGATCGTGCGCGGTGCGCTGCTGTCGGTGCACAAGGGCCTGAAGGAAGCGGGCCAGGCAATGGGCCTGCCGTTCCACAAGATCCTGTTCCACATCATCGGGCCGGTGGCGTTTCGCCGCATGATCCCGCCGCTGGGCAACCAGTGCATCATCAGCCTGAAGGATTCCTCGCTGTTCATCGTGATCGGCGTGGCGGAACTGACGCGCCAGGGCCAGGAAATCATGGCCAGCAACTTCCGCGCCGTTGAAATCTGGTCGGCCGTCGCGATCGTCTACCTGATCCTGACCGGCCTGATGGCGCTGGGCCTGCACCTGGTGGAAAAGAGGATGCGCATACTATGAGCATGGTTGAATTTCATAACGTCACCAAGAACTTCGGCGAATCCATGGTGCTCAACGGCATCTCGCTGAACATCGACGCGGGCGAGGTCGTGGTGGTGGTCGGGCCGTCGGGCTCGGGCAAGTCCACGTTCCTGCGGTGCATTAACGTGCTGGAAACGATCAATGGCGGCGACCTGCTCGTCGACGGACTTAGCGTGAAGGGCGATTCCGCCCAGGTGCGCGAGATCCGCCGCGAGGCCGGCATGGTGTTCCAGCAGTTCAACCTGTTCCCGCAGATGACCGCGCTGGAGAACGTCATGTTCGGCCCGGTGCATACGCGCGGGCAAGACCGGGGCGAAGCGCGCAAGCTGGCCGAGGGGCTGCTGGACAAGGTGGGGCTGGGCGAACGCATGCACCACTATCCGGCAGAGCTATCCGGTGGCCAGCAGCAGCGCGTGGCCATTGCCCGGGCGCTGGCCATCAAGCCCAAGCTGATGCTGTTCGACGAGCCCACCTCCGCGCTGGATCCCGAACTGCGCCATGAAGTGCTGAAGGTCATGCGCGATCTGGCGGAAGAGGGCATGACGATGGTTGTCGTCACGCACGAAATGGAATTCGCGCGCAAGGTCGGCAGCCGACTGATCTTCATCGACGCCGGCAAGATCGCGCATGATGGGCCGCCCGCGGAATTGCTGAGCAACCCGCCCAGCCAACGCCTGAAGGATTTTCTGCAGCACGTGGCATGAAGGGGTGTTAAACGTAAAAAAAGCCGGCGCAAGCGCCGGTTTTTTTACGCCTGGACGAAAGGACTTAGCCCTTCACCCGGACAATCTTCTGCACCTGGGGCACGTGGCGGATGGCGCGGATGACCTGGGCCAGATGCTTGCGGCTGTCGACCTGGATCGTCAGATGCAAAGACACCGTGGACACCGCGTCGTCGTGCATCGTGACGTGCATGATGTTCGCGTCGGCGGCCGTGACTTCGGCCGCCAGGCGACCCAGCACCCCGCGTTCGTTGCGCGTGACGATGTCCAGGCGGGTCGCCAGGTGCTTGGCCGTGTGCGCGTCCCAGCCTACGTTGATCCAGCGTTCCGGTTCGCGCAGGCGCTGGCGCATGGCAACGGGGCAGTCGGCAGTGTGCACCACCAGCCCATGTCCCATGCGCATGCCCGCCACGATCGGGTCACCGGGCAGCGGACCGCAGCAAGGCGCCAACTGCACGGCCTGGCCTTCGTTGCCCTGGATCAGGATGGGGGCGCTGCGCGCCGAGGTTAGTTCGTCCACCGCGGCAGCGGTCGTGGCGACCAGTTGGTGCTCCGGCGCAAAGCGGCGTGCAACCACGGCTGCCAGGCGCTTGCCCAATCCGATATCGGCCAGGATTTCCTCGCGCGAACTGGCGCCGGTGCTGCGCGCCAGTTTTTGCCAGGCCGGGTCGTCGGTGGCGGGCATCGGCATGTGCAGCTCTTGCATCGCCTGGCTAAGCAGGCGTTCGCCGAAGGCCACCGATTCTTCGTACTTGACGGTGCGAAGGTAGTGGCGGATTTCAGAGCGGGCACGGCCCGTGCGCACATAGTTGAGCCATTGCGCATTGGGGCGCGATGCCGGCGAGGTCACGATTTCCACCGTGTCGCCGCTGTTCAACTCGGTGCGCAACGGCACGAACTCGCCGTTGACCTTGGCGGCCACCGCCTGGTTGCCGATGTCGGTGTGGATCGCATAGGCGAAGTCCACTGGCGTCGCGCCACGGGGCAGGGAAATGATCTTGCCGCGCGGCGTGAACACGTACACGGCGTCCGGGAACAGGTCGACTTTGACGTGTTCCAGGAATTCACCGGAATCGCCCGTCTGGCTCTGGATGTCCAGCAGGGACTGCAGCCACTGGTGCGTGCGTTTTTGCAGGTCGTTCAGGGTCAGGTCGGCGCCCTTGTAGAGCCAGTGCGACGCCACGCCTTCCTCGGCCACATGATGCATGTCGCGCGTGCGGAACTGGAATTCCACCGGCGTGCCGTAGGGGCCCACCAGCGTCGTGTGCAAGGACTGGTAGCCGTTCACCTTGGGAATGGCGATGTAGTCCTTGAACTTGCCGGGCACCGGGCGATACAGCTGGTGCAGGGTGCCCAGGGCCAGATAGCACTCGGGCAGGGTATGGACGATGACGCGAAAGCCGTAGATGTCCAGGACATCGGAAAACGACTTCTTCTGGTCGACCATCTTGCGATAGATGCCATAGAGCGTTTTCTCGCGGCCGGTGACTTCGGCTTCGATACCGGCGGCGGGCAGCGAGGCGCGGACCGAATCGGCGATCTTTGTGATGACTTCGCGACGGTTGCCGCGCGCCGCCAGCACGGCCTTGTACAGCACCTGGTAGCGGTTCGGGTACATGGCCGCGAAGCACAAGTCCTGCAGTTCGCGAAACAGCAGGTTCAAGCCCAGGCGATGGGCGATGGGCGCGTAGATGTCCAGGGTTTCGCGGGCGATGCGCCGGCGTTTCTCCGGATTGACCGCGTCCAGCGTGCGCATGTTGTGCAGGCGGTCGGCCAGCTTGATGAGGATGACGCGCACGTCGCGCGCCATCGCCAGCAGCATCTTGCGGAAGCTCTCGGCCTGTTGTTCGGCCTTGGTGGCGAAGTCGAGGCGGTCCAGCTTGGACAGGCCATCGACCAGTTCAGCGACTTCCGGGCCGAATTTCTCGGCCAGTTCGTGCTTGGCGATGCCTTGATCTTCCATCACGTCGTGCAGCAGGGCGGCCGACAACGCGTTGACGTCGAGCTTCCAGCCTGCGCAGATTTCAGTGACGGCGATGGGATGCGAGATATAGGGTGAACCGCTGGCGCGGAACTGGCCCAGATGCGCCTGGTCCGCGAAGCGATAGGCTTCGCGCACGCGCTCTACATCTTTCTTGTCGAGATAGCTGCCGATGATTTCGGTCAGCGGTGCCAGCGAAGCAACCGGCGAGGCGGTTGCGTCCGCCGCTTCTTGCGCGGCGACGGACGGTGGCGTAGCGAGTTTTTTGTCTTTCTTGCCCGTGCGGCGCCCAAGACGGGAGCCGGCACGTAGTGCGGCAAGCAGACCAGATGAAGCGTACTTCAGCCCGGGAAAAGCCATGCTTGCCGCCCCCCGGAGACTATCAGGTGGGAACTTTACGCAGCATTTCCACGCCGGTTAGGCCGCCCGCGATTTCGCGCAGTGCAGTGACCGTGGGCTTGTCTTTGCTGTCCAGGCGCGGGGCATGGCCCTGGGCCAACTCGCGAGCGCGATACGTCGCGGCCAGCGTGAGCTTGAAACGGTTGGGGATTTGATTCAGACAGTCTTCGACGGTAATGCGAGCCATTAGGACACCTGGTGCTGATGGATGATAGGGAGAATGCGTTCGGCTCAGTGCTCGGCCGGGATGCCAAGTTGCGAGAACAACTCGGCGTGGCGGGCGGCCTGAGACGAAAAGCGTAGCCGTGCGGCACTGACGATTTGTATCAGTTCCGACAAGGCTACGCTAAATTCTTGATTAATAATAACATATTCGCATTCAGGCGCGTGGGCGATTTCGCCGCCCGCGGCCATGAGTCGGCGCGCGATCACCTGGGGCGCATCCTGGCCCCGCGCCTTGAGCCGGCTTTCGAGTTCATCGATGGACGGCGGCAGCACGAAAATACCGATTGCACTGGGGAAACGTTGCTTGACCTGGCGGGCGCCTTGCCAATCGATCTCGAGCAGAACGTCACGGCCTTCGCGGGTAGCGGCGTCGATACGGTCGCGCGGCGTGCCGTAGAAATTGCCGTGGACTTCCGCCCATTCCAGCAGGTTCTGATCGTCGCGCATGCGCTTGAAGTCGTCAGGCGTCACGAAGCGGTATTCACGGCCGTCTTCTTCGCCCGGACGGGGCGCGCGCGTGGTGCAGGAAATGGAAAGCTCGATGGAAGGGTCTTGCTGGAGCAAGGCCTTGACCAGGCTGGACTTGCCCGCGCCGCTGGGCGCGACGACCATGAAGACGTTTCCGGGGTTGGCGTGCATGAATATGACCGGCGTGTGATGCTAAGACCGGAAGTCTAGCAAATCGCGCGGCCCGGCAGGGGGAAAACCCGCTGTCGGGCCATGCGATTTATGCGTGCCACGCGGCTGCGCGGCGACCGCCTGCCTGTCAGCCGGCGGGTTTGGCGGCGGCCTGGATCAGCTTGCCGCCCGGCGCCGGGGAATCGCTGCCCAGCAAATGCCCGTTGATTTCGATGCCGTAGAGCGAATCGTCCGAATCGTGATACTTCGCCCGCGTGGCTGCGACGGACCCTGCGTAGCGCGGATCCTGCGGGCGTTCATGCGCGTTCATGAAATAGGCCACATCCCAGGCTTCCTGGTCGCTCAGCATGCCGGCCTGGCCCAGCGGCATGTTGGCCTTGATGAAGCCGGCGGCGTTGCCGATCTGATGCATGCCCGCGCCCCAGTTGAATGAGTCGGCGCCCCACAATGCCGGAAACACCCAGTGCTTGCCGTTCTTCTGGCCCTGGCCGTCTGCGCCGTGGCACACGGCGCAATATTGGCCGTACACCTCGCTGCCGCGCACGTAATCGGCCTTTTGGGCCGGCGCCGGCAGCTTGCGGTAACCCTGGCCTTCGAGCACTACGCCGGTGGGCGCCTTGCTGGCCAGCCAGAACATGTAGCTTTGCAGCGCCGTCAGCGTGGGATCGTCGGCGGCGGGCGCCTTGCCGTTCATGCTGAAGCGGAAACAGCCTTGCAGGCGTTCGGCCAGGGTATTGACGTGTTCGTTCTTCGCCCGATACGCGGGATACAGGACGTAGGCCGCCCACATGGGCGCGGAATCGGGGCGGCGTCCGGCATCCAGGTGGCAACTGGCGCAGTTCAGGTCGTTGCCGACGAACTTGCCGGCCATCTGCGGCGTGTGCAGGAAGATCTGTTCACCCTGGCGCACGATCTTGCCGAACTCGGTGTCTGGGAGCGATGCCGCCGAAGGCGGCGTGAAGGCGGGGCGGGGATCGGCGGCAAGCGCCGTGGCCGAGAACGCCAGACAGGCGGCAACGGACCCCAGGCGGAAAAGCGGGAAGCGGATCATTGCTTGGTCCCCTCGGCAGCGCCGCCTTGCGCGGCAAGCAGGTCGGCGGCTTTGGGCAGGCCGGCGTAGTAGGCCGACACGGCGTTGATTTCGGCGTCGGTCAGGCGGGTGGCGACGGCAGGCATCAGGGCCAGCGGGCCGGGCGGGCGCTGGCCTTGCCGCCACGCACGCAATTGGCCGGCGATGTAGGCCGCGGGTTGGCCCGCCAGACCCGGGAAGTTGTCGCCCACGCCGATGCCGCCAGGACCGTGGCATTGATTACAGGCGGGTACGTTCTTGTCCCAGGCGCCGCGCGTGGCCAGCCAGGCGCCGGTATCGGCAGGCTTGACGGGGTGCATGGCGGTGGCGGCCAGGCGGTCGATGTTCAGCGGGGAGGGCAGGCTGGCGTAGTAGCTTGCCACCGCTTGTTGCTGCGCCGGGTCCAGGGCCTTGGCCGTTGCCGCCATGACGGGGCTGACGCGCGAGCCGTTGGCCATGGCTTCCAATTGCTCTGCCAGGTACTTGGCGCCGATGCCGGCCAGTTGCGGAAAGCCCGCGGCGGGGTTGCCCTCGCCCCGGGCGCCATGACAGGTGATACAGGCGGGTGCGCCATTGGCCCCCTGGGTGCTGATCTGTTTGCCGTCAGGCGCGGCTTGGGCGCTGGTGGCTGCGGCGATCAGCGCGCCAAGCGCTAACGCACGCGGAAGGGACCGTGGGGTCATGGTTGCCTGCTCCGAGGAATGTTATTGGATTTTGAGTAATAAGCTAATTTCCATAAATTATATAAAGACTTGTGACAGATCAACGCGAAATCGTCGGCTTGAGTGCGCGCATCCGCGTTTCTTTTGCTTGCGTGGCAGGGGGCGAAAGTGTGTCGACGCTGCTAACTTTGCTTGCAGCATCGGGACAATGATTGCGGTAGGATCACGGCGGTTGAGAACAAGGAGAATCCGATGCATACGAACGAGATCGAACCGCCCCGCGTTGCCCTGGTGACCGGCGCCGGCACAGGAATTGGACGCGCCGTGGCGCTGGAATTCCTGGCCCAGGGCTATCGCGTGGTGTTGGCCGGCCGCCGCCGCGAGCCGCTGGAAGCCACCCGCACTGCCGCAGGCGAAGACGGCGTGAGAGCGCTGGTCGTGCCTACCGACGTGACGGACGAGAACGCCGTGCGTGATCTGTTCGACACGGCGCAGCGCGAATACGGCCGGCTGGACGTGCTGTTCAACAATGCGGGCCGCGGTGCGCCGGCGATGCCCATTGAGGAATTGCCGGTAGCGGTTTGGCGCGACGTCGTCGACACCAACCTGACGGGTATGTTCCTGTGCGCGCAAGCCGCCATCCGCATCATGAAGGCGCAAACGCCGCAAGGCGGCCGCATCATCAATAACGGTTCGATCTCATCGCACGCGCCGCGTCCGTTCTCCATCGCCTATACGGCGACCAAGCACGCGGTGACAGGGCTGACCAAATCGATTTCGCTGGATTGCCGGCCCTATAGCATTGCCTGCGGCCAGATCGACATCGGCAATGCCGCTACCGACATGACCGAGCGCATGGCGGCCGGCATCCTGCAGGCGGACGGCAGCACGAAGGTCGAGCCCCGGATGGACGTGGCGCATGTGGCGCAGGCGGTTGCCGCCATGGCGCGCCTGCCGCTGGAGGCCAACGTGCAGTTCATGACGATCATGGCGACGAACATGCCTTTCGTGGGCCGCGGCTGAACGCGCAAACGGCCCGCGGCGGGTAATGCCCGCGGCAGGCTCGTCGATGTTCCCAGGAAAGGCGCCCGGCAGGCGCCTTTTTTCCGCCTGGACTTGCAGCAGTCGCGCTTAGCGCGATGCCTGGGCCAGCATCTGGCCCTGCGTCGAATCCAGGTAGCGCCGCGCGCCGACGTAGCGCTTGGTCCAGTAAGGATTCTTCATTTCGTCGACACGCACCTTCGTGCCGCGCCGCGGCGCGTGGACGAACTTGTTCTGGCCGATATAGATGCCGACGTGCGACGTCACGCCGCGCCCGCGCGTGGCGAAGAACACCAGGTCACCGGGACGCAGTTCTTTCTTGTTGGACACGGATTCCCCTTCGGTGCGCTGCGCGCGTGCCGTGCGGGGGAGTTCGAGTCCGGCGATTTCGCGGAACACGTACAGGACGAGGCCGCTGCAATCGAAGCCTTCGGCGTCGTCGCCGCCCCAGCTGTAGGGGGTACCGATGGCGTCCAGGCCGGCTTGCACGACGCGTTCACGCAGGGTGGGAACGGTGGGCTCTTGCGCCAGGCGCAGGCCGCTGAGCGTCGGGCGGGCTTGCTCGGCGGGGATGGACGCCTGGGCGGCGCCGGGAATCCAGGAAAGGGTCAGGGCCAGAAGGGGGGCTGACAGGAAAACGGGAATGCTGAAATTGGCAATTCGGACTTTTCGCGTGGGCGGAGTCATTACGTCACTTCAAAAATCGGAGTGGGCGGCATGGCTTTGCCCAGAGGGGGCAAGCCGGCGGAAAGGGGTGCATCCGGCGGGCGCACGCCCCGGATGCTCGCAAATTATAATGGAATAAAGTTTCATTACATTTGTAGTGCAATGCAGCATTATTTGGACGCTGCCGTTACGCCGCGCCCCGGGCGAAACGTAACGGCCACAGCAAATAGGCCTGTCAGAAGCTGCCGCGCAGGCCGACCATCACGGCGCGGCCACCTTCGGGGGCCACGTCGCGCAGCACCGAGGTCGCGTAACGGATGTCCTGGTTAGTCAGGTTGATGCCGCGCACGTAGGCCTGCCATTGCACCCCGGTGGCCTTGAACCGGTAACCGGCGTTGGCGTCCAGGCTGTAATAGCCGGGCGTGGACGTGTCGTTGGCGGGGTGGTCGTGCTGGGCGAACGCCTTGGACACGCTCACGCCCGCGCTATACGGGCCATAGCCGTAATCCAGCGCCACGCGCAGGCGCAACGGAGGGATGCGGGGCAACGAGCGCCCGGTATCCCGGTTACGCGATACCGTGTAGTCGCCCGACAGGCCCAAATCCAGCGCGTGGCCGTCGCGCTGCAGGATGCGGGTGACGTTTTCCGCCTCCAGGCCGTACAGGCGTGCGGAGACACCCTGGTAGCGCGCCTCGGGCAGGGCGCCGTCGTCGCCGGCTGCCACCACGTCGCCATCGTCGTTCCGATAGCGGCCGGTGTTCGTCTCTGCCAGATAGTTGGCGAAGCTGCTGTAGAACACGCCCACGCTGCCGTGATCCGTGCCGTCCTTGTATCGCAACGACAAATCGCCGGACCAGGCGCGCTCCTTGCCCAGGTTCTGGTCTCCGACCAGATATTGGCCGGTGGCGGCGTGCGGGCCGTTGGCGTACAGCTCATAGAACGTCGGTGCGCGTTCGGTGTAGGCGCCGTTGGCCGCCAGCGACCAGACCGGGGTCAGCTTGTAGATGCCGCCCAGCGAAAAACTGCCTGCTGTGAAGCTGCGGCGGGCCGAATCGTCGAACCGGTCGTTGCCGCCCGCTGCCGGGCTTAGCCGCGTGTGATCCATGCGGGCGCCGGCCGACAGCGTCAGGCGCTCGGTCAGGTTCCATTCCTCAAGCGCGAAAAGGGCGGCGGAATCGGTGTCGGTGGTCGGCACCAGCGCTTCGTCTCCCAATGCCGAAAAGCGCGTCTGGCCCAGTTGCAGCCCGACCACGCCGTGCAGCGGGCCAATGTCGGCGTGCCGGGCTTCAAGGCGCGCCTCATAACCGCGGTTCTTGAAAACCGTGCCGGTTTCGCCATCTTCGATTTCCTTGTGCTGGTAGTCGGTATAGGCGAAGTTCAGCTTGATGCTCTGGAACGGACCGGTCAGGTCGCGCAGTTCACCGGCCAGGCCGAAGCGTTCCTGGTGCATCTTGAGGCGCACGTCGGCTTCGGCGACCGAACCGTAATTGGAGTCGTAACCGCTGTAGGACAGGCCGGCGTAGCCGTGTTCGCCGGTCCAGGACATGCCCAGCGCGCCGCCGCTGGCCTCGCCGTCGCTGTTGGGCAGGCGATCGCGGGGCTGGTCGGCGTCGGGGCCGTCGGCGGCGCGCTGCGTGGCGGTGCGGGCGTAGCCGGGAATGCGCAGCGTGCCGGTCTTGCGGCCGAAGACGTCCGCATGGATGGCGAAGGTGCCGTCGCCGCCTTCCAGTTGGACGGCGCCGTTGCGGTCATTGTTGGCGCCGCCATAACTGCCGCCCACGTCGCCATGGATGCCATCGATGGGTTCGGTGGGGATGCGGTTGTCCAGCGTGTTGACGACGCCGCCGATGGCGTTGCCGCCATACAGCAGGGCGGCGGGCCCGCGCAGGATCTCGACGCGGTTGGTCGATAACGGGTCTTGCGGCACGGCGTGATCAAACGACAGCGAGGACGCGTCCAGCGTGCCGACGCCGTTGTTCAGCAAACGGATGCGGTCTCCATCCAGCCCGCGGATGATGGGTCGGCCCACCATGGGGCCATAGCTGGTGGTGGACACACCGGGCAGCCCGTTCAGTGTTTCACCCAGGTTGGAGCCGCGCCGCAGATCCAGCTCCTGCCCTTGAAGGACCGTAGAAGGCGAGGCCAGCGCGTCGCTGCCCAGTGGGTTGGCGGTGATGATGACGGGCGACAGCGTGGCGGTGTCGGGGGCGGCCTGCGCGCGGACTGCGGCGGGCAAGGCCAGGGGCAGGACAGACAGGCAGGCAAGTGCCAGCGGACGCAAGGCGAAGGCGCGCAGGGGCGCGCGTTCCCCGGCGGGGACGGTCGGAAAATTCATGGTGGCAATCCAGGGTGCCGGCGAGACGGCCGGCGGATGAAATCGGCGCCGCTACAAGGCGGCTGAAAAGTCGGATTTCAGGCCTGGAAGGGCGGGGCGCGGGATTGGAACCAGGTTCCGCCGACGGCGGTGGTGCCGGCGGGCAGGTGGGCAACCGGCGCCGCAGGGGCGGCGTCCCCGCCGACCCACGCGAACGACGACGGCAGCGTCGCGTCCAGCACATCCCATAGTTGGCACAGGTCGCAATGGCCCAGCTTTTCATGCGGGTGGGCATCGTCCTGGCTGGCGGCGGGCGCCTCGCCCAGATGCGACAGCGCATGGCGCAGGCTGCCCATCGGCGCCAGCAGCAGGCAAACGGACAGCCAGGCAAGCACGGCCCAGCGCGCGTAGGGCGGCGGGGCGGCGTGGCGGTGGCCTGGCAGGGGCGGCATGGACGAAGGGGACAGGAAATTCGAAGAATCGGAATGATATATTGTTTCTATATCATTGGCGACGTCACCGCTGGCCCCGCACGCCGGAATATGACGCTTCATCTGCCACGCGGTCGGGCATAATCGGCAGACAAGAAAGCGGAGTAAAGCTCAATGATGAATGCAGTCCACCCTTTGTCGTCGATGAACCGGCCCGATGCCATGCCTTTTGAACCATTCCAGGATGCCCAGGCCGCGGTGGACCGGTTGGCCGAGATCTATGCGCGCAACACGGCTTTCCTGCGTGCCGCGTTCCGCGAGGTCCTGAACGGCACCGGCAACGGCCGCGAGCGCGCCCGTGCGTACTACCCGGCCATCCGCATCGTGGTTGAAACCTACGACCCGATCGACACGCGCCTGTCCTATGGCCATGTGGCCGAACCCGGCATTTACCAGACCACCGTCACGCAGCCCGAACTGTTCCGCGACTACCTGATCGAGCAAGTCGGCCAACTGCTGCAGAACCACCGCGTGGCGGTCGAAGTCGGCGAATCCGATTCCCCCATCCCGCTGCATTTCGCGTTTCCGGAAGGCGCCTATGTCGAAGGCGAGCACCTGGAGGCGCTCAAGCGCCCGTTGCGCGACCTGTTCGACGTGCCGGACCTGGCCGTGACCGACGACGCCATCGTCAACGGCTCGTGGCGCGGCAAGGAGGGCGAACCCAAGCCGCTGGCGCCGTTTACCGCCCAGCGCGTGGATTATTCGCTGCACCGCCTGCAGCACTACACCTCGACCGCGCCGGCGCACTTCCAGAATTTCGTGCTGTTCACCAACTACCAGTTCTATGTCGACGAGTTCTGCGCCCGCGCCCGCGCGCTGATGGCCAGCGGCAACGAGGACTACGACATGCTGGTCGAGCCCGGCAACCGCATCACGCGCCGCGGCGAAAGCGGCCCGGGCGATGAGGGGCAGGCCGCGCGCTTGCCGCAGATGCCCGCGTACCACCTGGTGCGCGGCGACCATTCCGGCATCACCCTGGTGAACATCGGCGTGGGCCCGTCCAACGCCAAGACCATCACCGACCACATCGCCGTGCTGCGCCCGCATGCCTGGCTGATGCTGGGCCACTGCGCGGGCCTGCGCGATTCCCAACGCTTGGGCGACTACGTGCTGGCCCACGGCTACGTGCGCGAAGACCACGTCCTGGACGCCGATCTGCCCACCTGGGTGCCGGTCCCGGCGCTTGCCGAAGTGCAGGTGGCGCTGGAGCAGGCGGTGGAAGAAGTGGCGGGGCTGTCCGGCTGGGACTTGAAGCGCATCATGCGCACCGGCACGGTCGCCACCATCGACAACCGCAACTGGGAATTGCGCGACCATGTGGAACTGGTCGAGCGGTTCGCGCAGTCGCGGGCGATCGCGCTGGATATGGAATCGGCCACTATCGCGGCTAACGGATTCCGCTTTCGCGTGCCCTACGGCACGCTGCTGTGCGTATCCGACAAGCCGTTGCACGGCGAACTGAAGCTGCCCGGCATGGCCAGCGTGTTCTATCGCCGGCAGGTCAACCAGCATCTGGAGATCGGCATTCGGGCGCTGGAGCGGCTGCGCGACATGCCGCCGGAGCGGCTGCATTCGCGCAAACTGCGCACCTTCATGGAAACCGCTTTCCAATAGCAGGATCTGTCCCCAACGCCCCGCCATTTTTCGCGGCGGGGCGGTTTGCGCTATTCTCGCGCGTTGCCCGGTAATCCCAAGGCATCCGCAGCGCATCGCACGGGTGCCTTCACGACGTGAAGGAAAAGCATTTTGGCACCATCGGAACACGATGAAGGCCGCGCAGGCGGCACGCGCGCGGCGAAGGCGGATCAGCCGTCCGAGCTGCGCCGAACCCTGTCCGCGCGCCACCTGACCATGATCGCGGTCGGCGGGTCCATCGGGACCGGCCTGTTCGTCGCCTCGGGGGCGACCATCGCAAAGGCCGGACCCGGCGGCGCGTTGCTGGGCTATGTGCTGATCGGGGTGATGGTCTATTTCCTGATGACCAGCCTGGGGGAATTGGCCGCTGCCATGCCGGTGTCGGGCTCGTTTTCCACCTACGGCGCCCGCTACGTCGAAGACGGCTTCGGCTTCGCGCTGGGCTGGAACTATTGGTACAACTGGGCGGTCACCGTGGCGGTGGACCTGGTGGCGGCGCAGCTCGTCATGGCGTATTGGTTCCCGGACGTGCCTGGCTTCTACTGGAGCGCCTTGTTCCTGGCGATCACCTTCGGCCTGAACGCCATGTCGGCGCGCGGATTCGGCGAAGCCGAATTCTGGTTCGCGCTGATCAAGGTGGTGGCGGTGCTGGGCTTCGTGGCCATGGGCGTGATGATGCTGCTGGGCATCATCCGCGGCGGCGAGACGGGTGGTGTGGCCAACTGGACCGTCGGCGATGCGCCGTTCGCAGGCGGCTTCGCGGCGCTGATCGGCGTGGCCATGGTGGTGGGCTTTTCGTTCCAGGGCACGGAATTGATCGGCATCGCCGCGGGCGAATCGAAAGACCCGGCACGTAACCTGCCGCGCGCAGTGCGCCAGGTGTTCTGGCGCATCCTGCTGTTCTACGTGGCGGCCATCCTGGTGATCGGCCTGCTCATCCCCTATACCGATCCGCATCTGCTGCGCAACGAAGTCGAGGACATCAGCGTCAGCCCGTTCGCGCTGATCTTCGAGCGCGCCGGCCTGCTGGGGGCGGCGTCGATCATGAACGCCGTGGTGTTGACGTCAGTGCTGTCGGCGGGCAATTCGGGCATGTATGCGGCGACCCGCATGCTCTACAGCTTGGCGCGCGAGGGCAAGGCGCCGCGCATCTTCGGCCGCATTTCGCGCAACGGCGTGCCCTTGTGGGCGCTGCTGGCCACGACAGTCGTGGCGGCGTTGTGCTTCTTCACCTTCATTTTCAGCCCGAATGCGGTGTACATCTGGCTGCTGAACACGTCGGGCATGACGGGCTTCATCGCCTGGCTGGGCATCGCCATCAGTCACTACCGCTTCCGCCGCGGCTATGTGAAGCAGGGCCATAACCTGGCCGACCTGCCGTATGTGTCGCCGTTCTTCCCGTTCGGCCCGATCTTCGCCTTCGTGCTGTGCCTGGTCATCACCCTGGGCCAGAACTACCAGGCCTTCCTGCAGGACCGGATCGATTGGGGCGGCGTCGTGGCCACCTATGTCGGCATTCCGCTGTTCCTGTTGATCTGGCTGGGCTACCGGCTGGCGCGCGGGTCGCGATTCATCAGCTATCGGGATATGCGTTTCCCGGACGCTCGCGCTCGCAGCCAGTACCTGGATTCGGCCCTGCGCGGCGAACCCGCGGCGGGCGACGCCCGTTGACCCTCCGCTTGCGGGAGGCGGGCGTGGCTGCGCGCGAGGCGCTTACTCGATGTTCTGCGCCTGCTCGCGCATCTGCTCGATCAGCAGTTTCAGGTCCATCGCGGCGCGCGTGACTTCCATGCTGCCCGCCTTGGACCCCAGCGTATTGGCTTCGCGGTTCATTTCCTGAAACAGGAAGTCCAGGCGCTTGCCGGCGCTGCCCGCATTCTTCTTGCCCGACGCGGACTTGCCGCCGCCGTCGGTCAAAAGGTGGCGAAGCTCTTCCAGGTGTGAACGCAGACGAGACAGCTCTTCCGCCACGTCGATGCGCAGCGCGAACAGATTGGCTTCCTGCGACAGGCGTTCGGACAGCTCGGTGCCGGAGATATGCGTGAAGCCGCCCGGGAAGGCCGATTCCACGCTTTCGCGCAGTTTGGCCGCCAGCTTGTCGCGGTGGTCGGACAGCAATTGGGGCAGATGAGCCTGCACAATGTCGACGACGCGCGCCACGCCATCGGCGCATTCGCGCATCATGCCGGCCAGGCGTTCGCCCTCGCGGGCACGGCCTTCCTGCAACTGCGTCAGCGCTTGCTGGCCGGCCTGCAGGCAGGCGGCGCCCCAGATTTGCGGGTCGAGCGCATCGTTACCGCGCTGGCCGGGCCAGTTGAACAGCTCCACCAGCCGGGGCGGGGCGATATCGGGGACGATGCGGCGGGCGGCCTGAAGCTGCTCGGCCAGGCTTTCAAGCCAGGTCGGGTCGAGTTTGGACAGGTCCGTGCTGGCGTTGCGCGTGAACGAAACGCGGATCTCGACCTTGCCGCGCGCCAGGTTGGCGGTCAGCAGTTCGCGCAGCGGCGTCTCGACGTGCCGTAGTTCGTCGGGCAGCCGGAAATACAGGTCGAGGAAGCGGCTGTTGACGCTGCGCAGTTCGATGGCAAGCGTGCCTTGCTCTAAGTCTGCTCGGGCGTTGCCGAAGGCGGTCATGCTGCGAATCATGATGGGCGTTTCCTGGTGATATATCGCCGCAGGATACTCCAAGCGGGGATTTCCTGCGGCGCCAGCCCGTACAATGCCGCGAATCAATGTTCCTGTCTGGAGTCTGCCTGTGACCACTACGCCCACCATTGCCCGCCCGTCGGGCCGCGCCGTCGACGAACTGCGGCCGTTTGCCCTGGAGCGCGGCTTCACGCGCTACGCCGAAGGGTCGGTGCTGGTCAAGGCCGGCAACACCCACGTGCTGTGCACCGCCAGCGTGCTGGAGAAGGTGCCGCCGTTCCTGAAAGGCAAGGGCGAAGGCTGGGTCACGGCGGAATACGGCATGCTGCCGCGGGCGACGCATACACGTGGCGATCGCGAAGCGGCGCGCGGCAAGCAAAGCGGCCGCACGCAGGAAATCCAGCGCCTGATCGGCCGCAGCCTGCGCGCCGTGTTCGACATGAAGGCCCTGGGCGAACGCACCCTGCACCTGGACTGCGACGTGCTGCAGGCCGACGGCGGCACGCGCTGCGCCAGCATCACCGGCGCCTGGGTGGCAGCGGCGGATGCCGTCGCCTTGCTGATGAAGCGCGGCGACCTGGCCGTCAATCCGATCCGCGATGCGGTTGCAGCCGTGTCCGTCGGGCTGGTGCAAGGCCGCTCGGTGCTGGACCTGGACTACCAGGAAGACTCGGCGTGCGATGCCGACGTGAACGTCATCATGACGGGCAGTGGCGCCTTTGTGGAAGTACAGGGCACGGGCGAAGGCGCGACCTTCACCCGCGCCGAACTGGACACGATGCTGGTGCTGGCCGAAAGCGGTATCGCCAGCCTGGTGCGCGCGCAGCGCGCTGCGCTAGCCTGATAGGGACAGCTTTCAGGCACGAAAAAACAGCCGCGAAAGCGGCTGTTTTGCATGGGGCGAGGGCAACAAGGCGAGGATTAGGCCGCCTTGCGTGATAACAAGGCGTCGACCTTGGTGACTTTTTCCAATCCCCAGATGGTGTCGATCAGCGCGCGCAGTTCCGCGTCCGTGGCGGCGTCCGCGTAGCGGCCCAGGCTGAGCGTCTTGTCTTCGATCTCGGGGCGGCTGAGCGTGTTGCCGGGGTCGCCCTTGGGTTCGTCCACGCGGCCGTGCACGGTGCGGCCGTCGCGGGTCGTGACGGTGACCTTGCCGATCCAGCGTTGCGGGTAGGCACGGTCGACTTCTTCGTCCAGCACCATCTCAACCTTGCCGCGGAAGTCGGCGACTGCCGGGTCGTCCAACCCAGCGTCGAACTCGGCCAGCCCGGCGCGGCCCTTGCGGGCGATCAGCGCAAGCACGGTGCCCATCGAGAACTTGGACTGGTGCACGGTCTGCGGATTGACGACCGGGCCCAGTACGTCGATGGCGCCCTGGTGCACGTGGGCCACCACACGCGCCACATCGGCTTCGGTCAGGTTGTTGTCGCGCAGCGCCTGCTGCAGCGCATCGGCGGCCGGGTGGGTGTGGCGGCAGGACGCATGGAACTTGAACGAGGTCTCAGCCAGCGCCCAGCGTTGCCCCAGGCGGTCGCACAGCTTGGACGGGTCGGCGTCAGTGGACATGCCGGCCGCCATGCCTTGCGGACCTTCCAGGATGTGGCGGGCGCCGGTGAAGCCCTCGCGCGCCAGATACGCGGCAGTGATGCCGTCGGCTGCTGCCTTGGCTGTGTGCAATTGCTTGGAATCGGCGGCGTCGCGCAGGAACTCCCAGAGGCCTGCGGCCTGGGTGCCGGCCGAGCCCAGCGCGTGCAGCATCTGTTCAGGCGACAGCTTGAGCAGGTGGCCGGTGGTGACTGCGGCGGCCAGGGTGCCCGCCGTGCCGGTGGTGTGGAAAATCTTGTAGTGCGAACGGCCCAGGAATTCGCCGACGCGGATGCCGACTTCATAGCCGGCGACGGCGGCGGTGATCAGGTCGCGGCCCGAGCTGCCCAACGCTTGCGCCACGGCGAGTGCGGGCGGGAAGACCACGGCGGCGGGGTGGAATACCGAGCCGTTGTGGACGTCGTCCTGTTCAACCACATGGGCGGCCGCGGCGTTGACCATCGCGGCGAACAGCGGCGACGTGCGGCGGCGCGTGATCAGCACTTCGCTTGGGCCGTCGGCGGGTCCCATGGCGGCGGCATAGCGGTCGATGGCCTGCACGGCGCGGGCGGAGGCGCCCGCCAGGATCGAGGCCAGGCAGTCCAGCAGCAGGTCTTCGGCGCGGCGCAATACCGGCGCGGGGATGTCCTCGTAGCGCAGGTTGGCGGCAAAGGCGGCGAGTTCAGCGCTGAGGTGGGGAGTGTCTTTGGCGGCGTTCATGTGCGTAGTCGGGTCAGAAGGAACGGGGCAGGCCCAGGATGTGTTCGGCGACGTAGGACAGGATCAGGTTGGTAGAGATGGGCGCCACCTGATACAGCCGCGTTTCGCGGAACTTGCGCTCGACGTCGTACTCGGTCGCGAAGCCGAAACCACCGTGGAATTGCAGGCAGGCGTTGGCGGCTTCCCACGAGGCGTCGGCAGCCAGCAGCTTGGCCATGTTGGCCTGGGCGCCGCACGGTTGGTGGGCGTCGAACAGGCGGCAGGCCTCGTAACGCATCAGGCTGGCGGCTTCCACGTTGATGTGGGCGCGGGCGATGGGGAATTGCACGCCCTGGTTCTGGCCGATGGGGCGGCCGAACACCATGCGTTCCTTGGCGTAGGCGGTGACCTTGTCCACGAACCAGTAGCCGTCGCCGATGCACTCGGCGGCGATCAGCGTGCGTTCGGCGTTCAGCCCGTCCAGGATGTACTTGAAGCCTTTGCCTTCCTCGCCAATCAGGTTTTCGACGGGGATTTCCAGATTGTCGAAGAACAGCTCGTTGGTCTCGTGGTTGACCATGTTGGGGATCGGGCGGATCGTCATGCCGTGCTTGACGGCGTGATGCAGGTCCACCAGGAAGATCGACATGCCTTCGGACTTGCGCGCGACCTGGTCCAGCGGCGTGGTGCGGGCCAGCAGGATCATCAGATCGGAATGCTGCACGCGCGAGATCCAGACCTTCTGGCCGTTTATCACGTAGCGGTCGCCGCGGCGCACGGCGGTGGTCTTGATCTTGGTGGTGTCGGTGCCGGTGGTGGGCTCGGTCACGCCCATGGATTGCAGGCGCAGTTCGCCGGCGGCGATGCGGGGCAGGTATTCGCGCTTCTGGGCGTCGGAACCGTGGCGCAGCAGCGTGCCCATGTTGTACATCTGGCCGTGGCAGGCGCCCGAGTTGCCGCCGCTGCGGTTGATCTCTTCCATGATGATCGACGCTTCGGTCAGGCCCAGGCCCGAGCCGCCGTATTCCTGCGGGATCAGTGCCGCCAGCCAGCCGGCCTCGGTCAACGCGCGGACAAAGTCCTCGGGATAGCCGCGTTCTTCGTCGATCTTGCGGAAATATTCGCCAGGGAATTGGGCGCAAAGGTCGCGCACGGCTTCGCGGATGTCCTGATAAGCGTCAGAGGCGTGTGGCATAGGGCTGCTGTATGGATGATGGGAATGGTTCGGTACAGCATCGAATGTGCCGCAAGGGCGTGTCGCTGCCAATTCACAATTCCTTAATACGGGGTTCCTGTTCGCAAAAGCGCAGTTTCATGACGGGCGTTCGTCATGCTCGGGCCCAGGTTGTGTCAAGAAATTGCCAAACTGGATGCCCATAATCCGATGCACTGCGCCTTTGGCGCCAGGCTATATACGGATGGATATGCGGAAAAATCTCAGGGTCACCACGGCGGTATCGGCCATTCTGGCGTTGTTTGTGGTGCTGTTCGCCGTCGCGGCGGCAGCCGGCATCGCGGTGTTGCGCGACAACCGGGCCGACATCGAAGCCTTGGGCCGCGGCAGCATCGAACGCGCCAGCGACCTGGCCGACATGACCAGCCGCTTGTTTCAGGCGCGCGCCGCGCTGACCGACGCCAAGACCGGCATGGAGGGCGGGCTGGAAGCCGCCCGCGACGAGTCCCTGGCCCAGGCAGACGCGCTGCTCAAGCAGGCCGGCGCCAGCCTGGCGCGCCTGCGCGGCAATCCCGATGCCAGCGCCCAGGGCGGCCCGCTGTTCGAGCAGGTGCTCAAGGCCTATACGGCGTTCGCGGAGCAGACGCTCGTGCCCATGCAGAAGGCGATCCAGGGGTGGAACGGCATCGAGGTCAACCGGCTGGTGGACAAGGTGCTGCCCGCCAGCGGCGCGGCCTACGTCAAGCAGGCAGACGCTTACCAGACCTATTCGCGCGAGCAGGGCCAGGCCGCAGTCGCGGGCGCCAGCCAGACGCTGGAGCGGGTGATTCTGGTGGCGGCCGGCGTGCTGGGCGTGGTGCTGCTGCTGGCTGTGCTGATCCGGCTGGCGTTCCGCCGCAGCATCCTGCGGCCGCTGAACGAGGCCGGCGCGCACTTTGACCGCATCGCCGACGGCGACCTGACGGGCGCCATCGCCATGCGCGGCGACAACGAAATCGGCGTGCTGTATTCAGCCATGCGCCGCATGCAGACCGGGCTGTCTGCCGCCGTGGCCTCCGTGCGCCAGGGCGTCGAGGAAATCCATACGGGCTCGGGCGAGATCGCGGCCGGCGGGGCGGACATGTCCGATCGCACGGCGCGCCAGGCCGGTTCGTTGCAAGAGGCCGCGGCCAACATGACCCAGCTGGCGCACACCGTCCAGATGACGGCCGGCAACGCGGACCAGGCCAGCCGGCAGGCCGAAAGCGCCACCCGTCTGGCGCAACGCGGCGGCCAGGCAGTGGACGAAGTCGTGCAGAGCATGCAGGGCATCGCCGACAGCGCGCGGCGCATCGGCGAAATCGTCGGGGTGGTGGACAGCATCGCCTTTCAGACCAACATCCTGGCGTTGAACGCCGCGGTGGAAGCCGCGCGTGCGGGCGAACAGGGCAAGGGTTTTGCCGTGGTCGCGGGCGAAGTGCGTTCGCTGGCCCAGCGCAGCGCGCAGGCCGCCCGCGAAATCAAGGGCTTGATCGAGGACTCGGCGTCGCGGGTCGAGGCGGGCGTGCGCCAGGTGAACCTGGCCGGCGACACGATGCGCGACATGCTGGCGTCGGTTGACCGGGTGACGCAGATCGTGGCCGAGATCTCGAGCGCCACTGCCGAACAGGCCGCCGGCATCGCGTCGGTGAACGACGCGGTAGCCGACATCGAGCGGTCCACGCAAGAGAATGCGGCGATGGTCGAACAGACCGCGGCGGCCGCCGCCGCGCTGGAGATCCAGGCGCAAGGCCTGCGCCGCGCGGTGGCGGTGTTCCAGATTGCCCAGGCGGCCCAGAATGCTGCCGCCGTGCAGGCGGCAGCCGGGCAATCAATCGGCCAGCTGGGGCAGGGCGCCGCCGGTGTAGCGCTCGATCACCAGCGACAGGTTCCCATGCTTGACCTTGTGCTTGACATGCGCGGCGGCCGACGCGATGTCCTCCGGGCGGATGCGCTCGCATAGGGAAGGCGTGACGGTGAGCGCCCCCACGCCCAGCGTCACGAACGGAAAGAAGCGCGGCACGCCATAACGGTCTTCGGCCTCGATGCCCCCGTTGTGGCGGCCCTGGTCGTCATAGAGGTCGACGGCCTGCTCATTGAACTCGGCGATGATCCGCTGCACGCGCTGCGTCCAGTCCGGGCTGCGGAACAGCACCACGAAATCATCCCCACCCACATGGCCGACAAAGTCGCGCAGCGGATCGCAATGCTGTTTGACGACTTCGGCGGTCAGCATGATCATGTCGTCGCCACGCCAATAGCCATATACGTCGTTGAAAGGCTTGAAGTTATTGAGATCGCCGTAGCAGATGGTGAAGTCGGCGGCGTCCTCCAGCAAGGTGGCGATGTGCCGGCTGATGGGGATGTTGCCGGGCAGGGACGTCAGCGGGTTGGCGTAGCGCGCCGCTTCGATCCGCATTTCGGTCACCGAGCGCACCAGCGTTTCGCCCGTGGCCAGGCCGTCGTAGCGGCCATCCCGCGTAATGATCAGCCCGTCCATCAGATAGCGCTGGTCTTCTGAAATCAGCACGTGGCTGAGCTGGTCGATGGATACGTTCAGGTCCACCAGCACCGGTTCGCCGTTCATGAAGGTGGAGCACGCGTCGCGGCCGAACAGTTCGCGCGTGTAGCGTTGCGCGTAGTGTTCCGAGAAATCGCGGCGGTTGATGATGCCTACCGGCCGGTTGTCGCCGTCGATGACCGCCACCGCGTGCATGTTCTTGTGTTCGATGAAGAGCCGATGCACGTCGTCGTTGGTGTCCTTATTCAGCAGCGCCGCGGGTGCTGCCACCCGCAGGCTGGCGGCGGTGCCGCCTGCGGAACGTTGCGACAAGGGGGCAGGGCTGCGTACCCGCAGGGAATCGCGCAGCGGCGCGTTCAGCTCAGTCAGCAGCGTTTCCTCGGGGCGCCCCAGAAACCAGCCTTGGGCGTACCGGATGTCCAGTTCGCGCACCACGGCCAGGTCTTCCGCCGTTTCTATGCCCTCGGCGACGATGGCCGTGCCCAGGTGCTGGGCCACCTTCAGGATGGCCCGCACCATGTTCTGCTTGCGATCGCTCTGGCCGATGCCGTTGAAGAAATAACGGTCGATCTTGACGAGATCGGGCTGCATCTCGGACCACAGTTGCAGGTTGGAATTGCCCACGCCGTAATCGTCCAGGGCGATGCGCATGCCGCGCTCCCGCAGGCACGCGAAGGCGCAGCCCAGTTCGCCCATGTGGTCCGACAGCGGGTCCTGTTCGGTCAGTTCGACGATGATGCTCGACGGGGGCAGGGTGCAATCCTTCAAGAGGCGCAGCGGCATGTCGTCTCCCCATAGCGTCCAATAGTGGATCAGCGCCGAGCCCGACAGGTTCAGGAACAGCTTGCCGGCCGCTTCGTTGTCCTGGAAGCCCTGGGCGCCGGCCCGGAAGCTGGCCAGCTCCACTTGCGGGTGCAGCCCCTGGCGCCGCGCTTCGGCGAAGAGGGCGTCGGGATAGTGCAGGGCGGTATCGGCCGGGCCGCGGATCAGGCTTTCATGGCCGTAGATGCGGCTGTGCGACAGGTCGACGACGGGCTGGTAGCGGGGGCGGAGCAGCCGTTCGCGCAGAATGCCGGCCAAGCCGGCTGACGTGGGCGCATCGCCCAGGGAGGTGTGGGGCGCGCGGACCGAAGCCGTCCGGGGCATAGCGTGAGTAGGGGTCATCGCCGGGGGTCAGATACGATCAGTGACAAGATCGCTGATGTTGACGACAAAATGTGTCGGCGGTGTTGCGGGAGCGCACGTGGACAGGCGGTCATGCCGCGGCGCGGGCAGGCTGTGCCCTATACAATTTGCCTTATGACTTCCCCCAAGATTCCCGATTCCCTGCGCCGCATCGTGCTGGCGTCCAATAATGCCGGCAAGTTGCGCGAGTTTTCCGCCTTGTTCGCTCCCCTGGGCATCGAACTGGTGCCCCAAGGCGAGCTGGGCGTGCCCGAGGCCGAAGAGCCGCACGTCACCTTCGTCGAAAACGCCCTGACCAAGGCGCGCCATGCCAGCCGCCTGACCGGGCTGCCCGCCCTGGCTGACGATTCCGGCCTGTGCGTGGCGGCCTTGGATGGCGCGCCCGGGGTCTATTCGGCCCGCTACGCCAAGATGCATGGGGGAGAGAAATCCGATCTGGCCAATAACGCGCTGCTGACGCAGAACCTGGCCGGCCACGCTGACCGCCGTGCCTGGTATGTCGCCGTGCTTGCGCTGGTACGCTCGGAAAACGACCCGTGCCCGATCATCGGCGAAGGCCTGTGGCATGGCGAGATCATCGACCAGCCCGAAGGGGCGAACGGCTTTGGCTACGATCCCCATTTCTACCTGCCCGACATGGGGCTGACCGCGGCCACGCTGGACCCCGAGGAAAAGAACCGCGTCAGCCACCGCGCCCGCGCGCTGCGCGAACTGCTGAGCAAGCTGAGCCAGGCTTGAGCGCGCGCGCCGCGCCCGCTCCAGGAAACCGCATGTCCATCACTATCCCTATCCGCAACGACCTGGGCGCATCGCCCTCGCGCCGGCTCGTGCCGGCGGGCGCCACGCTGACCAGCCTGCCGCCGTTGTCCGTCTATGTGCACGTGCCCTGGTGCGTGCGCAAATGCCCGTATTGCGACTTCAATTCCCACGCCGCGCCGGGCGAAATCCCCGAACGCGCCTATCTGGATGCGTTGCGCAGCGACCTGGAACAGGCGCTGCCGTCTATCTGGGGCCGCCAGGTCGTGTCCGTCTTCATCGGTGGCGGCACGCCCAGCCTGCTGTCCTCGGCAGGGCTGGACGAATTGCTGGCCATGCTGCGCGCCTGTCTCAATGTATGGCCGGATGCCGAGATCACCATGGAGGCGAACCCCGGCACCGCCGAGGCCAGCCGCTTTCGCGATTACGCGGCCAGTGGCGTCACGCGCTTCTCGCTGGGCATCCAGAGTTTCGACAATGCCCAATTGAAGAAGCTGGGCCGCATCCATGATGCCGATCAGGCCCGCGCCGCCATTGGCATGGCGCAACGCGCCGTCTCGCGGGTGAACCTGGACATGATGTTCGCCTTGCCGGGCCAGACGCTGGACGCCTGTGTGGCCGATCTGCGCGAGGCCATCTCGTTCGGCACCGAACACCTGTCGCTGTATCACCTGACGATGGAGCCCAATACGGTCTTCGCCAAGTTCCCGCCCGAAGACCTGCCCGACGACGACACCAGCGCCGCCATGCAGGACGCTGTGGAGGCCGAACTGGCGGCGGCCGGCCTGGCCCGCTACGAGGTGTCTGCCTATGCCAAGCCCGGCGCCCGCTGCCGCCACAACGTGAATTACTGGGAATTCGGCGATTACCTGGGCATCGGCCCCGGGGCGCACGGCAAACTGTCATTCCATGACCGTATCGTGCGCGAAGCGCGGCTGCGCAGCCCCGATTCCTGGATGCAGGCTGCGATGGCCCGCGATGGCAGCCACTTGGCTGAAAGCCGCCAGGTCGGCCCCGACGAACTGCCTTTCGAATTCATGCTGAACGCTCTGCGCCTGAAAGACGGGGTGCCCAGCACGGCGTTCAACGAACGCACCGGCTTGTCGCTTGCGGCCATTGCGCACCAATTGGAGGCAGCCTCCAAACGGGGCCTGCTGGACGGCGATCCGACCCGTCTGAAGGCGACGCCCTTGGGGTGGCGCTTCCTGAATGACCTTCAGGAAATGTTCCTTTAGCAGGAATGCACCATAACGGGGCAATCGTGCCCCACCATTTGCACCAAAGTGGTGCTACATTTTTTCATGACCGTGCGGTCTTCCCCAGGGATTCCAGGGGGTAAAACCTGGCACGCTTATTGCTTCCCTCTTTTATGCCAGTCGAGAGGCAAAGCCCTCGACCCTTTTATCTAATGGAGATGACATGGCAAGCCCGAAAGACGTCCTGAAACAGATCGCCGATAACGAAGTCAAATTCGTGGATTTCCGCTTCACCGATACGGTTGGCCGTGAGCACCACGTGTCCGTGCCCACCAGCCAGATCGACGAAGACAAGCTGGAAAGCGGCCAGGCTTTCGACGGTTCGTCGATCCCGGGTTGGAAGGGCATTGAAGCCTCCGACATGCTGCTCATCCCCGATTGCTCGACCGGCAACCTGGATCCGTTCCGCGAAGAGCCGACCCTGATCCTGTCGTGCGACGTCGTTGAACCGTCGGACCTGAAGGGCTATGACCGCGACCCGCGTTCGCTGGCCAAGCGCGCCGAAGCCTACCTGAAGTCCTCCGGCCTGGGCGACACCGCCTACTTTGGTCCGGAACCCGAATTCTTCGTGTTCGACGGTGTGACCTGGAACACGGACATGTCGGGCACGTTCGTCAAGATCAAGTCCGAAGAAGCCTCGTGGTCCAGCGGCCAGGAATTCGAAGGCGGCAACACCGGCCATCGTCCCCTGGTCAAGGGCGGCTACTTCCCCGTTCCGCCGGTTGATTCGTTCCAGGACATGCGCTCGGAAATGTGCCTGCTGATGGAACAAATGGGCGTGCCGGTCGAAGTGCACCACCATGAAGTGGCCGGCGCCGGCCAGCTGGAAATCGGCACCAAGTTCAGCACGCTGGTCCAGCGCGCCGACTGGACGCAGATCGTCAAGTACGTCGTGCACAACGTGGCCCACGCCTACGGCAAGACCGCGACGTTCATGCCCAAGCCCATCGTTGGCGACAACGGTTCCGGCATGCACGTGCACCAATCCATCTGGAAGGATGGCCAGAACCTGTTCGCAGGCAACGGCTACGCCGGCCTGTCGGAATTCGCGCTGTACTACATCGGCGGCATCATCAAGCACGCCCGCGCCCTGAACGCCATCACCAACCCGGGCACGAACTCGTACAAGCGTCTGGTTCCGCACTACGAAGCCCCGGTCAAGCTGGCTTACTCGGCCCGCAACCGCTCGGCCTCGATCCGCATCCCGTACGTCGGCAACCCGAAGGGCCGCCGCGTCGAAGCGCGTTTCCCGGACCCCCTGGCCAACCCGTACCTGGCTTTCTCGGCCCTGATGATGGCCGGCCTGGACGGCGTCCAGAACAAGATCCACCCGGGCGATCCGGCCGACAAGAACCTCTACGACCTGCCGCCGGAAGAAGACGCGAAGATCCCGACCGTGTGCTCCTCGCTGGAACAAGCGCTGGAAGCCCTGGACGCCGACCGCGAATTCCTGACCCGTGGTGGCGTGTTCAGCAACGACATGCTCAGCGCCTACATCGACCTGAAAATGGCCGATGTGAATCGTCTGCGCATGACGACGCACCCGGTCGAATTCGACATGTACTACAGCCTCTGATCGTTTAGAGGCTGTGGCGGGGGGGAGCGCGATGATGTAGGCAGAAACCAGGGCCCACACCACGCGCACCACCAGGTCGCGGCTCGACGGTTTGTCCGCCAGGCATCACGCCTGGCGGGCAGGGCGCCGGGTTCCGGCGCCGCCGTCGCGGGCGCGTTCCGCTTTCCCCCTGTCATTCGGGTACGTTGAAAAATGAATGTAGAAGCTCTCGATCTGCTTGCCACGTCCGTTTTCCTGGTCAACGAGCGCGGTCACATTGAATACGCCAACGCTGCCGCCGAAGATCTGTTCGGCCGCTCGCGCAAGCAACTGGGCGGGCACTCCGCCGCCACGCTGTTCGACACCCCAGAAAATATCCAGTCCTCGATCGACCGCGCCGCGGCCGGCAGGTACGCCGACGTCAGGCAATTGGCCTCGTTGCGCCGCGCCGCCGAATCCGTGGAAGTCGCCGTCACGACGGTGGGGCTGACGGGCCAGCGCTGGCCCGTGCTGATAGAGACCCGCGAGATCGAGCAGCGCGTGCTGGCCGACCGCAATCATCGACTGGTTGATGAGATCGAAGCCCACCGTGAATTGCTGCGCAATCTTGCGCATGAAGTGAAGAATCCCCTGGGCGGTTTGCGCGGCGCCGCGCAATTGCTGGAAGCCGAACTGCCCAGCGCGGCCCTGGCCGAATACACCCAGGTCATTATTTCCGAAGCCGACCGCCTGCAGGCGTTGGTGGACCGCCTGAGCGGCCCGCAACGTGTGCCGCTGAATGCGCGGCCGGTGAACATCCACGAGATCTGCGAGCGCGTCTGCGCGCTGATCCAGGCTGAATTCCGCAACGACGTCACCATCCTGCGCGACTATGACGCGTCGGTTCCCGATCTGAAGGGCGACGCCGCCCGTCTGATGCAGGCCGTCCTGAACGTGGCGCGTAACGCCGCGCAGGAACTGGTCGCACGCCCCGAAGGGCCCAAGACGGAACCTGGTGTAGTGACGCTGCGTACCCGTGTGGCGCGGCAGGTCATGCTGGCCCACCGCCAGCACCGGCTGGCGCTGGTGCTGTCCATTATCGATAACGGTCCCGGCGTGCCGGACCACATCCGCGACCGCATTTTCCACCCCCTGGTCACGGCCAGGGCGGGCGGAACGGGCCTGGGCTTGAGCCTGGCCCAGGATTTCGTGCAGCAGCACGGCGGCATCATCGAATTTGAATCCCGACCGGGGCGCACCGAGTTTCGCCTGGTCCTACCGATGGAGCCTGCACACTGATGAAACCCGTATGGATCGTCGACGACGACCAGGCCATCCGCTGGGTCCTCGAAAAGGCCCTGGCCCGCGCTGGTGTCCCCACCCGCAGTTTCTCCCAATCGGCTGACGTGCTGGAAGCGCTGTCGCGCGAAACGCCCGTCGCCTTGGTATCCGATATCCGCATGCCCGGCGGCAACGGCCTGGAGCTGTTGCGTCAACTCAAAGAGCGCCATCCCGGCTTGCCGGTCATCGTGATGACCGCGTTCGCCGATCTGGACAGCACCGTGTCCGCGTTCCAGGGCGGCGCGTTTGATTACCTGGCCAAGCCGTTCGACGTGAACGAGGCGGTTGCGCTGATCCAGCGCGCCATGCAGGAATCCACGCAGCCGGAAACGCCTGAAGGGCAGGGCGAGGCGGCGCAGAACAACGAGCGCTGGATGATGACGCAGTCGTCTTCCACCGCCATGCAGGAAGTGTTCCGCGCGATCGGCAGGCTGGCCCAGTCCAAGGTGACGGTGTTGATCACCGGCGAATCGGGTACCGGCAAAGAGCTCGTCGCCCGTGCCTTGCACGGCCACGGCGTGCGGGCCAGCGGCCCGTTCGTGGCCCTGAACGCGGCGGCCATCCCGCGCGACCTGCTGGAAGCCGAACTCTTCGGCCACGAGCGCGGCGCATTCACGGGCGCCAACAATTTGCGCCGTGGGCGCTTCGAAGAAGCGCACGGCGGCACCTTGTTCCTGGACGAAATCGGCGACATGCCGATCGAGCTGCAGACGCGCCTGTTGCGCGTGCTGGCCGAAGGCAGCTTCTACCGTGTGGGCGGGGCTCAGCCCGTGCGAGTGGACGTGCGCATCGTGGCCGCGACCCACCAGCCGCTGGAGCAGCGTGTCGAACAGGGTTTGTTCCGCGAGGACTTGTTCCATCGCCTGAACGTGATCCGGCTGCGCCTGCCGCCGCTGCGCGAGCGCGTGGAAGACATTCCTGCGTTGGCGCAACATTTCCTGACGGCAAGCGCCCGCACGCTGGGCGTGCCGGTCAAACGCCTGACGCCCGACGCGCTGGCCGTGCTGACCAAGTTCGACTTTCCCGGCAACGTCCGCCAGCTGGAGAACTTCTGCCACTGGTTGACGGTAATGGCGCCGGGCCAGACGGTGGACCGCCAGGACCTGCCGCCGGAAATCCGCGCGCTGGAGCATCAGCAGCAACCCGGGTTGGCCCCGTTGCGTCCTGCAACGCCGATGCCGGGTATCGGCACGGTGGTGCAAGCGTCCCAAGGTCTGGACGACGGCGCGCCGCGCAACTGGCAGGATTCCCTGCTGCGCGATGCGCAGTACCGTCTGGAGCGCGGCGAACCTGCCGTGATGGCGACCTTGACGCGCCAGTTCGAGAAGATCCTGCTGCAAAGCGCGCTGGACGCCAGCCGCGGCCGCCGTGTGGAGGCCGCATCCCGCCTGGGCATCGGCCGCAACACCATCACGCGCAAGCTGCGCGAGCTGGGGATCGAAGACGAGTGATCGTTGATGGGTTGCCGGGCGTTGTACGCCCGGCAACCCGTCAGCCCATTCCCAGCAGGCTTTCGCAGAGCCGCGGCGATTTCAGCTTTTGCAGCCACCACTTCAGCGCTTCACCCGGCGGTTCGGCCCGCCAGGCGTACGCCACGTGTTCCGTGAGGGACATGCCTTCATCCGTCTCGCACACCACCAACAGACCCTGCGCCAGGTAGGGCGCCGCCATGGTCAGCGGCAGGTAGCCGCAGCCCAGGCCGCGTACCTGCGCGTCGATCTTGGCCTGCATGGACGGCATCACCAAGGTCGGCTGGTCTGCCAGGATGCCGCGCGATTGCGGCGGCAGGTTGCGCGACGTATCCGCCACGACGACCGCGCAGTACTTCGTGATGTCGGCGCGGCTGAGCGGTTGCGGCAACGACGCCAGGGGGTGATGCGCCGCGACGCAGAATCCAAACTGCGTCGCGCCGATCGCCTGCGACCGGTAGGGCCCCGTCGGCTCGGCATTTGCGCCGGCGCCGATCACCAGGTCGGCACGTCCGCTCGTCAATGCATCCCAGTTGCCGCTCAGCACTTCGCTGGAAAAGCGCAGCGTGGTCGCGCTTTCCAGCGTCTGGAATTCGTCGATCAGGTCGTACAAGGGCCGCCACGGTAATACGGCGCTGACGGCGATGCGCAGCTCCACTTCCCAGCCGGTGGCGATGCGCTTCACGCGGCAGGCCAGATCGTCCAGCGATTGCAGCACGTGGCGCCCATCCTTCAGCAGGGCTTCGCCCGCGGGCGTCAGCAGCGCCCGGTGTCCTGAGCGGTCGAACAGCAGCACGTCCAGGCCGTCTTCAAGCTTGCGGATCGAATAGGTCACGGCGGACGGCACTTTGCCCAGTTCGCGCGCGGCCTTGGCAAAGCTGCCATGGCGGGCGATGGCGTCAACCAGGATCAACAATTCAGGCGTAATGGGCTGCATGGTGGGGGCTCGAGCAGATCATTCAAATAATTTGAATGAAGTCATCAAAATATAGCGCCAAAGCGACCCTCCTGCACGCGCAGAATATCACTCATGCCAGGGGTTAAGTGGAAACGGCGAAGCGAAATGCCGGCGCCGCACCCTGCAGACCATTCATATTATTGAAACAGGAGTCCACAATGCTTACGATTCGCCGCGCTGCCGAACGGGGTCACGCCAACCATGGGTGGCTCGATTCGTTTCACACCTTTTCCTTCGCCAACTACTACGACCCGGCTCACATGGGCTTCGGCGCACTGCGCGTGATCAATGACGACCGCATTGCTGCCGGCCGCGGCTTCGGCACGCACGGCCATCGGGACATGGAGATCATCACCTATGTGCTGGACGGCGCCATTGCGCACAAGGACAGCATGGGCAGCGGTTCGACCATCCAGCCCGGTAACGTGCAGCGGATGAGCGCTGGCCGCGGTGTGATGCACTCCGAGTTCAACCCGCTGCCGGACACCGAAACGCACATGCTGCAGATCTGGATCGAGCCCGACGTGACCGGCATTGCCCCGGAATACGAAGAGCGCACCTTCAGCGACGCCCAAAAGCGTGGCCGGCTGCAAGCCCTGGTGTCGCCGGATGGCGAAGACGGCTCGATGAAGATCCATCAGGATGCGCGCCTGTATGGCGGCCTGTTCGACGGCGCCGAGTCCGCCACCCTGGCCTTGGCCGCCGGCCGCCGCAGCTGGGTGCATGTGGCGCGGGGCAGCGTCACGGTCAACGGCGCCGAGCTCTCGGCCGGTGATGCGGTCGCTATTACTGACGACACCCGGGTCGAGCTGTCGGCCGGCAAGAACGCCGAAGTGCTGGTGTTTGACTTGGCGTAATGCCCGAGGCCGGGCGGAAGGGTTTCCGCCCGGTCTTGTTTTTGAACGGGCCGTTGGGCCTTAACATGGCCATTGGCCTATTGAAGCGGAGCGCTACACCATGTCTACGTTGTCCGATGCAGGCGAAAACCAGATTGAAACCGTCGTGGTGCCGCGCACCAGCGACCTGGGCGGCTTTTCCGTCCGCCGTGCGATCCCGTCGGCGCAGCGCCGAACCGTCGGGCCGTTCGTGTTCCTTGACCACATGGGTCCGGTGGAATTCGATGCCGGCTCGGGCATCGACGTGCGCCCGCACCCGCACATCGGCCTGTCCACCGTCACCTACCTGTATGAAGGGTCGATGGTGCACCGTGACGGCGCGGGCAACACCCAGACGATTCTGCCTGGCGAAGTGAACTGGATGACGGCCGGCCGCGGCATCGTCCATTCGGAACGTTCGTCGCCGGAAAGCCGCCAGGCGCCGCAGCGCCTCTGTGGCCTGCAGATCTGGGTGGGCCTGCCCAAGCAGCACGAGGAAACGGACCCGGGCTTTACGCACTATGGCCTGGATGCGCAGCCGGTAGTCGAAGGCGAAGGCGTGCGCGCCCAAGTCGTGGCGGGCTCACTGTTCGGCAAGACCTCGTCTGTCAAGACGCTGTCGCCCCTGTTCTACGGCGACCTGCAACTGAAGGCGGGCGCCACGACGGTGCTGCCGGCGGAGTATGAAGAGCGCGCCGCCTATCTGGCCGAAGGCTCGGTCGAGGTGGATGGGCAAGTGTTCGAAAGCGGCCGGCTGGTGGTGTTTGCCCCGGGCCGGCCGGTGCAGATCCGCGCTGTCACCGCCGCGCGGTTTGCGGTGCTGGGTGGCGAACCCCTGGACGGTCCGCGCTTTGTCTGGTGGAACTTCGTCTCCAGCAGCAAAGACCGCATCGAGCAGGCCAAGCAGGATTGGCAGCGCACGCGCTTCGACCAGATCGTGCCCGGCGACGAGACCGAATACATCCCGCTGCCCGAACCACGCGCCTGATTGCGGCCGACGTGTTTTCCGCTGCCGCGCGAGGCGTGCGCGGCAGTATGATGCGCCTCCAAACCTTCATAACAACAGGATGGAGACTCATGCATCGCTACACTCCCAACCTTGCGCGCGGCCTGGCCGCGTTGGCGCTGGTCAACGGCGCGTCCGCAGCGTTCGCTGCTGGTTATCCGGCCAAGCCCATCACCTTCATCGTTCCCTACACGGCGGGCGGCACCACCGATCTGGTGGCCCGCACCGCTGGACAAAAGGTGGCCGAAAAACTCGGCCAGCCCGTCATTGTTGAAAACCGGCCCGGCGCCGGCGGCAACATCGGGATGGATGCCGTGGCCAAGGCCGCACCGGACGGCTACACGATCGGTTTCGGCGCCATCTCCACGAACGCGCTGAATCCCTTCGTCTACCCGTCGATGCCGTTCGATCCCACCAAGGATTTCACCGGCGTCAGCATGCTGGGCGCATCCACCGTGGTGCTTGAGGTCGGCCCCGCGTTGAAGGTGGCGAGCGTCAAGGATCTGGTCGCGTACGCCAAGCAGCACCCCGGCACCGCCTTCGGCACGCCGGGCACCGGGACGTCCATGCATCTGGCCGGCGTGATGTTCGACCAACTGACGGGCGTCGGCATGCAGCACATTCCGTACAAGGGCAGCGCACAAGGGCTGAACGATCTGCTGGGCGGACACCTGCCTGTGATGTTCGACAACCTGCCTGCCTCGCTGCCGCACATCAAGGCAGGCAAGGTGTATGCGCTGGCCGTCACGGGAAGCAAGCGGGCGCCAGCACTGCCGGACGTGCCCACGCTGGCCGAACTGGGCTATGCGGGGGCGGTGGTTGACCCGTGGTTCGCGGTGTACGGCCCGGCCAAGATGTCGCCGGAAGTCACCCAGGCGCTGAGCGAGGCGTTCCAGTGGGCGTTGGCCCTGCCGGACGTGAAGGACAAGCTGGAGCAAGCCGGTTTCATGCCGTACGGATCGACCCCGCAAGAGGTCGAGCGCCTGACCCAAAGCCAGCACGAGGCCTTCAAGGCCCTGTCGCAAAAGGTCAAGCTGTCGGCGGATTGATGGCCGGCTCAGCGCCCGCGGGCGAAAGCCTGCTCGCGCTGCGCCTCCAGCGCTTCGCGCCGGATGAAGTCCCGCACGAAATCGTTGCGCGGATGGTGATGCAGGTTATAGGGCGTATCCCACTGCGCAATGGATCCCTTGCTCATCACGCCGATGCGGTCGGCGATGGCGAAGGCTTCGGCCTGGTTGTGCGTGACCAGGATGGCCGTGTGGCCCGTGGTCTTGAGAATGTCCCGCACTTCGAACGCCAGGCGTTCGCGCGTGTCCACATCCAGGTTCGAAAACGGTTCGTCCAACAACAGCAGATCGGGTGAGGGCGCAAGGGCCCGGGCCAGCGCCACGCGCTGTTGCTGGCCGCCCGAGATCTCGTGCGGGTAGCTGTTGGCGGCATGCGCCAAACCCACCAGTTCCAGCATTTCTTCAACGCGGCGAGCGCGATCCGCGCGCGCCAGCTTGCGCAGGCCGAACGCCACATTCAAGGCCACGGTCAGATGTGGGAACAGGGCGTAGTCCTGGAACATCATGCCGACGCGGCGCAGTTCCGGCGCCACTTGCTCGGTGGCCGAGGAAATGACGGTGCCGTCCAGCAGGATGCGGCCGTCACGCACCGGTTCGAAGCCGGCGATGGCGCGCAGCACCGTGGTCTTGCCGCAGCCGGACTCACCCAACAGGCAGCCAATGTGTCCGGTCGGCAAACCCAGGGTCAAGTCTTGCACCACCGGCTTCAATCCGGCGGGCGTGTCGTAAGCGAGCGAAAGGTGATCGATTTCTAACAGATCGGGCACGATGATCAATGTCCCATTTTCAGATTGG
This sequence comes from Achromobacter marplatensis, assembly GCF_002209535.1. Classification (GTDB taxonomy): domain Bacteria; phylum Pseudomonadota; class Gammaproteobacteria; order Burkholderiales; family Burkholderiaceae_B; genus Achromobacter; species Achromobacter marplatensis. Next base: position 437,826 of record NZ_NJIG01000001.1, read on the forward strand.
TGCGCGCCAGCAGAATGACGGGCAAAAGGCCGGCCAGGACGATCGCCAGCGCCGCGACGGCGCCTTCCTCGTACGTGCCGCGCGCGGCTTCGGCGTAGAGCCAAGTGGCGAGCGTATCGAAATTCATCGGCCGCAGCAGCAAGGTTGCCGGCAGTTCCTTCATGGCGTCCACAAAGACCAGCAAGGCGCTTGCGGCCAGCGCGGGGCGCAGCAGCGGCAGATGGACCCGGCGCAAGGTGCCCGCCGAGCTTTCGCCCAGCAGGCGAGATGCCTGTTCCAGCGAAGGCGGGATGCGGGCAAGGCCGGCTTCCAGCGCGCCCGTGGAAATCGCCAGGAAGCGGATCACGTAGGCGATGACCAGCGCGCCCATGGAGCCCATCAGGAACAGGCCCGAGCCGCCGAATACCGTGGCGACCGCATGGTCGATCCAGACGAAAGGCGTCAACAGGCCGATGGCCAGCACCGTGCCCGGCACCGCGTAGCCCAGGCTGGCGATGCGCGCGCAGGCGCGGCCCGGATTGAAACTGGCGCTTTCGCGCATGGTGCGGCCGGCCCAGGCCACGATCAGCCCGCACAGCAGGGTCACAATGGTGGCGCTGAACGCGACGATCAGCGTGTTGCCCAAGCCGTTGATCAACTGGTTCGATACGCCGCCTACTAAATGCAGGCGCTTGTAGGTTTCATAAATCAGATAGGCGGCCGGCGCAATGAACCCCATGACGACGGGGATCCAGCCCAGCAGGGCGGCGACGGCGGCGGGCAGGCCGCGCAGGCGGCGCGGTTGCATCGGGCGCATACGCTGCGTATTGGCGTAGCGCTGGCGCTTGCGGCCGTGGCGCTCCAGCATGATCAACCCGATCACGATGGCCAGCATCGTCAGCGCGATCTGCGCAGCGCCGGCCAGGTCAGACCGCGTCACCCAGGTCGTATAGACCGACACCGTCAGCGTCTGCACGCCCAGGAACTCGGAGGCGCCGATATCGTTCAGCGTTTCCAGCAGCGCCAGGCTGACGCCCACGACGATGGCCGGCCGCGCCAGGGGCAGGGCGACGCGGAAGAACACTGCAACGCGTCCGGCGCCCAGCGTGCGCGCGGCTTCCAGCAGGCTGGCCGCCTGCGTCATGAACATGACGCGGGTGCTCAGATAGACATACGGGTATAGGACGAAGCCCAGCACGAAGATCGCGCCGTAGATGGAGCGCAGGTCGGGCAGGCGGAATTGCCGCGGACTGTCATAGCCCAGCAGCGCGCGGATCGCCGTCTGGACCGGCCCGATCGGGTGCAGCAAGTCCAGGTAAGAGAACGCAATGATGTAGGTGGGTACGGCCAGCGGCAGCAGCAGCGCCCAGGTCAGGATGCGGCGCGTGGGGAAGTCGTAGGCGGTCACCAGCCAGGCGGCGCCCGTGCCCAGCAGCGTCACCATCACGCCCACGCCCGCCAGCAGCATGGCCGTGTTGGCCAGGGCTTGCGGCAGCACATAGCTTGCCAGGTGCTGCCAGTGCGAAAGTTCGCCGCCCAACGCCCACCACAGTAGCGTCAGCACGGGCGCAAGCACGGCCAGGGCGATCAGGCCCGCGCCCGCAAGCCAGCCGGCGCCGCGTTCAGTCCAGCGCAAACGCAACGGCCGGGGCAAAGATTCTGTGTGCATGCTTCAAAGTCGATTGCATCAAAGGCAAGGCCTGTTCCCTCCGGAAAGAAGGGAACAGGCCCAATACTGCCGCAGGGCTGCGCCACGCCGGGGGCGTGGCGACCTGGGGCTTATCAGTTGTCGAAGCCGACCTTGTCCACCAGTTCGCTAGCTTGCTTGCGGTGCTTGGCGATTTCGGTCAGGGGCAGCGGATCCACCTTCAGTTCGCCAAAGCTGGCGATCACGGGATCCAGCTTCACGCCCTTGCGGACGGGGTATTCATAGTTGGCCTGGGCATACAGTGCCTGGGCCGGTTCGGACACCAGGAAGTCCAGCAGCTTGATCGCGTTGGTCTTGTTCGGTGCGTGGGCGGCAACGGCGGCGCCGCTGACGTTCACGTGCGTGCCGCCACTCTTCTCGTTGGCGAACGTCGGGCGGATGACCTTGATGGCGTCGCCCCACTTGCGGCCGTCGGTGCCGGGTTCGGAATTCTTCATGTGGCCGACGTAGTACGCATTGGCCAGGCCGATGTCGCAGATGCCGCCCAGGATGTCGCGCGCCACGTCGCGGTCGCCGCCGGCCGCCTTGCGGGCCAGGTTGGCCTTGACGCCGCGCAGCCACTTCTCGGTGGCTTCCGCGCCGTCATGCGCAATCATCGAGGCGACCATGGCGGTGTTGTAGGGGTGCTGGCCCGAACGGATGCAGACCTTGCCCTTCCACTTCGGGTCGGCCAAATCTTCGTAGCGGAAGGATTCCAGCTTCAGGTCCTTTTCTACGTACAGCACGCGGTCGCGCAGCGACAGGGCGTACCACTTGCCGTCGGCGCCGCGCAGGTTGGCGGGAATCACCGATTCCAGGGTCTGGGACTTGATCGATTGCGTTACGCCGCCGTCCACCAGATCCAGCAAGTTGCCGATGTCCACGGTCATCAGCACGTCGGCGGGCGACTTGGCGCCTTCCGCCTTCACGCGTTCCAGCAGGCCGTCCTTGACGAAGACGGTGTTGACCTTGATGCCGCTTTCCTTGGTGAAGGCATCCAGCAGCGGCTGGATCAGCTTGGGTTCCCGGGTGGTGTACAGGCTGACTTCTTCCGCGGCGTTGGCCGAGACGGTGAAGGCGGCGGCGCCGGCCAGCGCCAGGGCGCGAAGCAGCGAATTCAATTGGGGACGCTTGGTCATGTCGGGAACTCCGGCTAGGGCAGCAACGAGGAAGCCGTGAAGGGCTTTCCGTTGCTTAAAACGGTCTGCTAACGAAAACGATTATCAACTGAGACCCGGACGATAACAGGAAGCGAAACAGCATTCAACTATTCGTAAGGCATGGGTTCCAACCCTTGATCCCCATCAATACGGCATAAGGGTATTACGGAATAATGAGAGCAATTCCTATCAAGACCCTGTAGAATAGGGTCAACCCTAATATTACCTACTACGACATGGCTGCTTTCAACACTGAGCGCGTACTGAGCGTGCACCACTGGAACGACACCCTGTTTTCCTTTACCACGACGCGTGATGCGGCCTTGCGGTTCCACAACGGCCACTTCGTCATGATCGGGTTGGAAGTTGAAGGCAAGCCGCTACTGCGGGCCTACAGCATCGCCAGTGCGAACTACGAAGAAAACCTCGAATTCCTCAGCATCAAGGTGCAGAACGGTCCGCTTACGTCGCGACTGCAGCATCTGAAAGAAGGCGACACCATCCTGGTCAGCCGCAAGCCCGTGGGCACGCTGGTCGTCGACGACCTGAAGCCGGGCAAGCACCTGTTCCTGTTCGGCACCGGCACGGGCCTGGCGCCTTTCATGAGCATCATCAAAGACCCGGACATCTACGAACGCTTCGACAAGGTCATCCTGGTTCATGGCGTGCGCTGGGTCAGCGAACTGGCTTATGCGGACTTCATCGAAAAGGAACTGCCGAACAATGAATTCTTCGGCGACGTCGTTCGCGACAAGCTCGTCTACTACCCGACCGTCACGCGTGAGCCGTTCCGCAACCAGGGCCGCATCACGGAACTGATGGAAAACGGCAAGCTCTGCGAAGACATCGGCATTCCCCAGATCAACCCCGAAACCGATCGCGCCATGATCTGCGGCAGCCCGCATATGCTGGCCGACATCAGCGCCATGCTGGACAAGCGCGGTTTCGTCGTGTCTCCGGGCGTGGGCCAGCCGGGCGATTACGTGGTGGAACGCGCTTTCGTCGACAAATAAGCCACCGCGTTTTGTGCCGATAAAAAACCCATCGCCCAGGCGATGGGTTTTTGCATTCCAGGGCAGGCCCGCTTATTCAGGCTGGATTCCGGCCTTCTTGATGATGTCGCCCCACTTCCTGGATTCGGCCTGCTGGAACGCGGCTAATTCGTCGGGCGTGGAGGTGGCCGGGTCAGTGCCGGTCTGGGCATAGAACTGCTGGGCGGGCTTGGTCTTGGTGGCGTTCACCAGCAACTCATTCAAGCGCTTGATCACGTCGGGCGGCGTGCCGGCCGGCGCATAGGCCGCGAACCAGTAACCCATCTCGTAATTCGGCACGCCGGCTTCGGCGATCGTCGGCACGTCAGGCGCCAGCGGCGAACGCGCCAGCCCGGTCACTCCCAACGCGCGCAGCTTGCCGGACTTGACCTGGGGCAGGCCGGTCGCTGTGTCGGTGATCATCATGTCGATCTGGCCACCGAGCAGGTCGGTCACGGCCAGCGGATTGCTCTTGTAGGGCACGTGCAGCAGCTGCACGCCCGCCATCTGCTGCAGCAATTCTCCCGCGATGCGGCTGCTGGAGCTGCCGCTGCCAAAACTCAGCTTGCCCGGTGACTGCTTGGCCTGGGCCAGGAAGTCGCCCACGGTCTTGGCGGACGAATTGGGATTGACCACCATGATCTGGCCGCCTTTGCCCAACAGCGAGATCGGCGCGAAGTCTTTGACGGGTTGGTACGTCAGCGACTTGTACAGGTGTTCATTGGCGGCGTGGGTGGTGTTGGTGGTGATCAGGACCGTATAGCCGTCGGGCGCGGCGCGCGCGCCTGCGGCGGCGCCGATCATGGCGCTGGCGCCGGGCTTGTTCTCGATCACGACGGCCTGACCGGTCTGTTCCGTGACGCCCTGGCCGATGGCGCGGCCGATCTGGTCCGTGGCGCTACCGGCTGCGAAGGGCACGATGAACGTGATGGGTTTGGCCGGAAAGCTTTGGGCCAGCGCGGTCAGGGGGAGGGCGGCCGCCAGCAGCAGGGCCAGCCGGCCCTTGGATGAAATGCGCATGTGTGTGTCTCCTGTGGTGTTTTTTTATAGGGTGGTGATGGCAGTGATCAGGCGGCCGCGGGACGGTCGCCGGGTATGTCTGGCAGCCGGCGGGCCAGGTCGGGGCTGACCTCCACCGTCAAGTCCAGCAATCGGAAAGACAGGCTCTTGCCGTGCGTGTCCAGGTTCAGCGCGTCGTTCACGCCGCCGTCCAGCACGCCTTCCAGCACGAAGTTCATGGCATGCAGGGTGGGCAGCAGGTAGCGGGTGACACGGGCAGGGTGCCGGTACGCAAACCACGCGGCAACGCGTGCCTCGGTGACTTGCGCCGCCAGTACCGCATAGCATTCCGGGTCCCAGGCGATCAGGCTCAGGTTGGAGATATCGCCTTTGTCGCCGGAGCGGCTGTGGCCCAGCCGGTACAACGGCACGGCTTGCGTGTCGGGGTTGCGAGTCATGGGGCGATATCCTCCAGGAAGTTCCAGCCGCTGTGCACGGCTTCGCGGGAAATGGTGCAGGACACCATGTTCAGGCGCGGGCGCAACGCGGTGCGGACGCCGCCGCCGCCGGCCGGCCCGCAGGTATACAGCGCGGTCACTTCACGCAGGATGCGTTCAGCCTGGGCGCGGTCGGCATGTTCACCGGCAATCCGCAGGCGCACGTCGCGCGCGTGGCCGTCGGGCCGCGCGCGGCGCATTTCACCGGCGTCGTCGCCCAGGATGCTGATCGCACCGATGAGATCGGCGCGCAGCCTGAAGGCAGCGCCCAGCCGTTTCTGGACGATGTCCGCAGCAAGGCGCGCGCGGGCTTCGGCCTGCACGCCCGCGTACGAGATCTCGGCTTCGGCCAGCCAGCCGCCGCGATAGCATACGTTGACTTTGAGTTCGGACGGACGGGTGTGGCCGGTGATGCCGTGCACGGCGACGCGGTCGCCGCCCAATTCGACGACCCGGGCCTGGCTCAGGTCGGCCACGACGTCGGGCGTCAGATAGCGGGCGGGGTCATGCACTTCGTACAGCAATTGCTCTTTGACGGTGCGGGCGTCCACCGCGCCGCCGGTATCTGCGGCCTTGCCGATAATGAATTCGCCGTCCGCATGGATTGCGGCGATGGGGAATCCCGCCGCGTGCACGTCGGGCACCTCTTTCAGGCCAGGCACGCAGAAATAGCCGCCCGTGACCTGCAACCCGCATTCCAGCATGTGGCCCGCCATGGTGGCGCGGCCCAGGCGGGGCCAGTCAGCCGCATCCCAGCCAAAGTGCGCCATTGCCGGTCCCAATGTCAGCGAGGGGTCCGCCACGCGGCCTGCCACGACGATCTGCGCGCCGGCGGCCAGGGCCTGCGCGATTTCCGTCGCACCCAGATAGGCCGTGGCGCTAACCACCTCTTGTCCTTCCAGCGCCGCGCCCAGGCGTTCCTGCAGCAAGGCGCGTTGCGCCGCCGTATTCAAGGCGTCGCCATGGACCACCGCGATCTTCGGCACGGGCAGCCCCTGCTCGCGCGCGATTGCGGCAATGCGCCGGGCTGCCGCGGCCGGGTTTGCGGCGCCGAAATTGCTGACGATGTTGATGCCATGGCGCAGGCAATCTGCCAGCACCGGCGATACCAGTTCGTCCAGCAGCGGCTCGTAGCCGCGGCTGGGATCGTCATTGCGAGCCAATTGGGCCAACGCCAGCGTGCGCTCGGCCAGGGTTTCGAAAATCAGCGTGCCGCCGCCCTGGGCGGCCAGCGTGCGCACCACCGCGGCGGCGCCGTCGCTGCGGTCGCCGGAGAAGCCGGAGGCGCAGCCGATAAGCAGGGGAGATTGAGGCATAAAGGGTCCAGTCGGCCTTGAGGGCTGTCCGGGCCACTATAGGCATACGAGGTTCATCAGTAAAATAGAAAGATCGGATGAATTGATAGAAGAAACTCATGAATCTATCTGCCCGGCAATTGCGCGCCTTCGTGGCCCTGGCCGACGAGCGGCACTTCACCCGCGCCGCCCAGCGCTGCCACCTGACGCAGCCGGCTTTCAGCGCATTGATCCGTTCACTGGAAGACGCCGCCGGCCTGCGGCTCTTCGACCGCAACACGCGGCACGTGGAGTTGACGGCCGAGGGCAGGGTGCTGGATGCCTCGGCGCGCCGCCTGCTGGCGGACATGGATCTGGTCATGGACGACCTGCGCGATCACGCCGCCCGCCGCCGCGGCCGCGTGGCGCTGGCAGCGCTGCCCTCATTGGCCGCCGGCTGGCTGCCGGGCTTGCTGGCGCGCTTCAGCCAGGCGCACCCGGGCATCGTGCTGGACTTGCGTGATGCGCTGCTGGACCCCTGCCTGGACATGGTGCGAAGCGGTCAGGTCGACTTTGCCGTGGCGTCCCGCCGCCCGGACATGACGGACCTGGACAGCGAATTCCTGCACGCCGACCGCTATTTCCTGGTGTGCCGGGCGGATCATCCTTTGGCAGCGCAAAGCCAAGTCCGCCTGCGCGACATCGTGCGTTATCCCGTCATTCAACTTGCGCGGGGCAGCAGTGTGCGCAAACATCTGGACGAGGCGCTTGGCGCCGACGCGCCGCTGCCCGTGTTCGAAGTCGAGCACCTGGCCACCGTGACCGGCCTGGTCCGGGCCGGCTTGGGCGTGTCGGTCGTGCCCGCCATGACGCTCTTTCATTTCCGCAGCGATGACCTGCGTGTGGTGCCGCTTGCCGGACGCGCCCTGACGCGGCCGCTCTACCTGGTGCAACGCAAAGGCCGCAGCCTCTCGGTGGCGGCCCAGGCGCTATACGAACTGCTGATCGCGCATCGGGGCGATATCGGCGGGGCGGGGCATCAGGCAGACTCGTAGCACCCGGGAAGTGACAACCCTGCGTCATCCGGGCACTTTCGCAAAAGTCTATTGCTGTTTAAACTCCGATAGTTGTAGCTTCTATCCGTCACCTGAAGGATTCCGCCCATGAGCAAGCAAATCATCCATACCGACGCCGCGCCCGCCGCCGTTGGCCCTTACTCGCAAGCGGTTGCCGTTAGCGGCACCAAGACTGTCTACCTCTCGGGCCAGATCGGCCTGGAGCCCGGCACCGGCGATCTGGTCTCCGAAAACTTCGACGCCCAGGTGCGCCAGGCGTTCGCCAACATGCAAGCCGTGATCACCGCCGCCGGCGGCACGCTGGACAACGTCGTCAAGCTCACCCTGTTCCTGACCGACCTGGGCAAGTTCACCGCCGCCAACTCCATCATGGCCGAACTCATTCCGCAGCCGTTCCCGGCGCGTTCGACCATCGGCGTGGCCAGCCTGCCCAAGGGCGCGCAGTTCGAAGTCGAAGCCATCCTCGTCCTGTAAGGCACACCCGGACTTTTCGATACCAGGGGTTCGTTCCTTCATGCCGGCCGCGGCCGTGGCTTCCAAGCGACCCGGCGCCGATAACAAAGGCGCCGGGAAACCGTTGACGGATACAGAGCGCAAGCTCCGTAACCTGGGTTTGGTGCTGCCCGAGGACTTCGTGCTGCACCTGCCGTTGCGCTACGAGGACGAAACCCGCGTCATTCCGATCAGTTCCTTGCGCCCCGGCTTTTCCGGCCAGGTCGAAGGCGAGATCACCAAATCCGAGGTGCTGTACCGGCCTCGGCGCCAACTCACCGCCACGCTGGTGGATGAAACCGGCGAACTCCAATTGCGTTGGCTGAACTTTTATCCCAGCCAGCAGAAGCAGATCACCGTGGGCAAGCGCTTGCGCGCCCGCGGCGAAGTCCGTACCAACATGTTCGGCCGCCAGATGGTGCACCCGCGCATGACCAATGCGGATGCCCCATTGCCCACGGCGCTGACCCCTGTCTATCCGACGACAGAAGGGCTGCCCCAGCTGACCCTGCGTCGCGCCATCGCGCAAGCGCTGGACCGCGCCGACTTGTCCGATACCTTGCCGGACGAAGCGCGTCAGCGCTATGACCTGCCGCCCTTCGAACCCGCCATTCGCGCGTTGCACACGCCCGCCCAAGGCGAGTCCGAGCAGGCGCTGCTGGACCGCGTGCATCCGGCCTGGCGTCGGATCAAGTTCGATGAGTTGCTGGCCCAGCAGTTGTCGCTGGCGGCCGCGCGTGCGGCGCGCCGTGTGAAAGAAGCCGAATCGCTACCGGCGCGTAACGAGCCGGGTGGCCTGGTGGCCAAGCTCTACGCCAAGCTGCCATTCAAACTGACCGCTGCGCAGGAACGCGTGGTGCAGGAAATCTCGGCGGATCTGGCCAAGCCCTATCCCATGCACCGCTTGCTGCAAGGGGATGTGGGCAGCGGCAAGACCGTCGTCGCCGCCATCGCGGCAGCGCAAGCGATCGCCAGCGGCGCGCAGGTGGCGTTGATGGCGCCCACTGATATCCTGGCGGAACAGCACTTCCAGAAGCTGGTGTCTTGGTTGCAGCCGCTAGGCGTGAACGTCGCCTGGTTAAGCGGCAGCCTCACCGCCAAAGCCCGCCGCGAGGCCGCCGCGGCCGCTGCCGACGGCAGCGTCCAACTGGTCGTCGGTACGCAGGCGCTGATCCAGGATCACGTCGAGTTCCATCGCCTGGGCCTCTCGATCGTTGACGAGCAACACCGTTTTGGCGTCGGCCAACGCCTGGCGCTGACCAAAAAGGGCGAAACCGTCCGTGGCAGCATCGTGCCGCATCAGCTGAACATGAGCGCCACGCCCATCCCGCGCACGCTTGCCATGACATTCTTCGCCGACCTGGACGTGTCCGTCATCGACGAACTGCCGCCGGGCCGCACGCCGGTGCTCACCAAACTGGTGTCGGACGCACGGCGCGAAGAAGTCATCGCCCACGTGGCCCAGGCCGCGCGGGGTGGTCAGCAGGTTTATTGGGTCTGTCCGCTGGTCGAAGAAAGCGAAGCGCTGGAGTTGCAGACGGCGGTGGACACCTACGAAGCCATGCGGGTTGATCTGCCCGACTTGCGAATCGGCATGGTTCATGGCCGCTTGCCGCAAGCCGAAAAAGCCGCCGTCATGCAGGCATTCCGCGAAGGCGAGGTAGACCTGCTGGTGGCCACCACCGTCATCGAAGTCGGTGTCGACGTGCCCAACGCATCGTTGATGGTCATCGAACACGCCGAACGCTTCGGCCTGGCTCAGCTGCATCAGTTGCGCGGCCGGGTAGGGCGCGGCACCGCCGAATCGGTCTGCGTGCTGCTCTATCAAACGCCCCTGTCCCAGATCGCGCGCGAACGCCTGCGCGCCATGTTCGAGACGTCGGACGGCTTTGAAATTGCCCGTCGCGACCTGGAACAACGCGGCCCGGGCGAATTCCTGGGCACGCGCCAGTCGGGCATGGCGCTGCTGCGCTTTGCCGACCTGGAAACCGATGCCGCCATCGCCGAAGACGCGCGCGATGCCGCGGTATGGCTGCGCGCCGAGCATCCCGATGCCGTCGAAGCGCACCTGGCGCGCTGGATGCGCGGCCGCGAAGACTTCCTGCGGACGTGACGCCATGCGGCCTATTCTTAACCTGAATCTTTCAAGCGCCGGCCGCAAGGCCCGCGCGCAACCCCCGGGGGCGTAGTCCACCATGACTCTCACCGAACTCAAGTACATCGTCGCCGTCGCGCGCGAACGGCATTTCGGCCGGGCGGCCGAGGCCTGTTTCGTCAGCCAGCCGACACTGTCCGTCGCGATACGCAAGTTGGAAGACGAACTGGGCGTGACGCTGTTCGAACGCGGCGGCGCCGAGGTGGGCGTGACGCCGATCGGCCAGCGCATCGTCGCGCAGGCGCAGAAAGTGCTTGAAGAAAGCGCCAGCATCAAGGAAATCGCACGGCAGGGGCACGACCCGCTGGCCGGCCCCTTGCGCGTGGGTGTCATCCACACCATCGGCCCGTATCTGCTGCCCAAGCTGGTGCCGGTGCAGATCGGCCGCACGCCGCAGATGCCGCTGCTGCTGCAGGAAAACTTCACCGTGCGCCTCGTGGAACTGCTGCGCCAGGGCGAGATCGATTGCGCCATCATGGCGTTGCCGCTGCCCGAAGCCGGCCTCGTCATGCAGCCCCTCTATGACGAGCCCTTCATCGTCGCGGTACCCAACGACCACGAACTGGCCCAGCGCAAGTCCATCGATGCCCAGGACCTGAAGCAGCAGACCATGCTGCTCTTGGGCAGCGGACACTGTTTCCGCGATCAGGTACTGGAAGTCTGCCCCGAACTTTCCCGGTTCTCGGCCGCCAGCGACGGCATCCAGCGCACCTTCGAAGGTTCATCGCTGGAAACCATCCGCCACATGGTCGCGGCCGGCATCGGCGTCACCGTACTGCCGATCACGGCCGTGCCCGAGCATCCGCCCAGCAACAGCCTGCTGCGCTACCTGCCGTTCGACGGCCATGTGCCCGAGCGCCGCGTGGTGCTCGCCTGGCGCCGCAGCTTCCCCCGCCTGGCTGCAATCGAGGCCCTGGCGCAGGCCGTCTATGAATGCGAGTTGCCAGGCGTGAAGATGCTGACCGACGAGGCGGCCGCGATTCAGGACTGATTTTGCAAGGGCTGGCGCGACGCGACGGAAAGGTCTTTTGAGCCGCGTCAAAACGTCGTCGCGCAATCCCTTGCTTCGTGCTTGTCTTGAGTCAATCCGTAGTGTTTGCAGTGGTATCCTTAATTCGTACTTATCCCATAGGAGCTAGCAATGGCCAAGTCCACCAAGAAGACCCCGAGCGTTCCGCGCATCAACATCGGCATTTCGGACAAGGACCGCGCGGCCGTCGCCGGTGAATTGTCCAAGCTGCTGGCCGACTCGTACACGCTGTACCTGATGACGCACAACTTCCACTGGAACGTCACGGGGCCGATGTTCAATACGCTGCACCTGATGTTCATGACGCAGTACACGGAGGAGTGGAACGCGCTGGACAGCATCGCCGAACGCATCCGCGCGCTGGGCCATTACGCGCCGGGCACCTACCGCGAATACTCCAAGCTGTCGTCGATTGCCGAGCCCGAGTCGGTGCCGGAAGCGCTGGAAATGGTCCGACTTTTGGTCAGCGCCAACGAATCCGTCGCCAAGACCGCCCGCGCCGCCTTTGAAAAGGCCGACGCCGCCAACGACCAGCCCACGGCCGACCTGCTGACGCAGCGCCTGGACGTGCATGAGAAGAACGCCTGGATGCTGCGCAGCTTGCTGCAATGATCTAAATCGCGCGTTCGCTTACAATGGCCGGCCATCTTCCCTGCTCGGGGGAGGTGACCGGATCCTTGTGAACACCCAACATGGCCGCCGAAAGGCGGCCATGTCTATGCGACCGTGCCACAGATAACGCCTATACACCGACCTTCTGCTTCATATTTCTTTCGCCGCGCCTACGCAGTGCCGGCTCCGCGCGTCGCGCCGCTCTGTCGCGCGTTCTCTGGCGATTCCGCCATCTCATCCCAGCAAGCATGAACCACACTGATAGCCGCGAACCCGGCTTTCCGAGCTGCGTGCTCATTACCGGTGCCACGGGTGGCATCGGTGGTGCGCTTGCCTTGGAATATGCCGCCGCCGGCGCAAAGACCCTGATCCTGCAAGGCCGTAACGCCGCACGCCTGCAAGAGCTGGCCGACAGCTGCGGCGCTTTGGGGACGCGCGTCGTCACGAAGGCGCTGGATGTGCGCGACCACGACGCTTTGATGGCGTGGCTGGTCGACGTCTGCGAAACTGAAATGCCCGCGCTGGTTGTTGCCAATGCCGGCGTCAATATCAATACGGGGCCGCAGGGGCAGGGCGAGGACTGGCAAGACGTGATCCGCCTGCTGGACGTCAATGTCCGGGCCGTTTTTGCCACGGTCCATGGCGTACTGCCGGCAATGCGCCAGCGTGGCCACGGCCAGATCGCCCTGATCAGCTCGCTGGCTGCCTGGCGCGGCCTGCCTGAAACCCCCAGCTATAGCGCCAGCAAGGCGGCCGTCAAAGTCTATGGCGAAGCCATGCGCGATGCGCTGGCCGATGAGGGCATCAAATTCAACGTCATCATGCCGGGTTACGTGGAATCGCAGATGTGCTTCGACATGCCCGGCCCCAAGCCATTCCTATGGAAGGCGGACAAGGCCGCGCGTGTAATCCGGCGTGGGTTGCAGGCGAACCGGGCGCGGATCAGCTTCCCGTTTCCGCTGAATCTGGGTTGCTTCCTGCTGTCGGTGATCCATCCGGCCGTGTCGGGCTGGATCCTGAAGAGGTTGGGCTACGGTGATTGAGGCGTTCTGGATTCCGTTGCTGCCGCCGTATTTGATCGGGCTGGTGTTGTCGTTCTTGGTGGAGGCGATGTTGACGCCGCGACCGGTTGCGCCGTGGCGGCGCCCGCTGGCGGCGGTCGGCGTGCATGTCGGCGTATGGACGTTTGCGTTTGCGTTGGAGTTGATGCTGTTCAGGCGACCCTATTTTGCAGTCGCGAATGTGCTGGCGATCGAGTTGGTGATCGTGTTGGTCAGCAATGCGAAGTATCAGGCGCTGAGGGAACCGTTTGTTTATCCGGATTTTGAGTATTTCACGGATGCGATCCGGCATCCGAGGTTGTATTTGCCGTTCTTTGGGGCTTGGCGCGCTATGGTGTCTGGTGGCGGCTATGGGGTTGCGTTGTGGGCTGGGCTGACGTTGGAAGATTCGGTCACCGCAGGCGCAGGCATGTGGCTCGTTTCATTTGCCGACTTGCCGCAAGAGCATATGTTCGATCCGACGGCACCTGCCGTGCCATTTTTTTCGCATTCGGGCGTACTCGCGCTATGTGGCTTCGCACTGGCTAAAGGCACGGGGGCATGGGTCGATGCTTCCGTGAACGCAAGTGCTGACCTGCGCCGGATTGGCTTAATCGCAGCATTGTGCGCTTATGCTCGAATGGAACGTCAGCCTACTATCAGGCTGAAACAGCTTGCGCCGTTCAATCCAGCCACCGAACTGCCGCGGCAATCGACCGTCATGCCGGATCTGGTCGTAGTGCAAAGTGAGTCGTTCTTCGATGTGCGGCGTGCCTATCCGCAGGTGCGGCGTGACGTGTTGGCCAATTTCGACCTGCTGAAATCCGAATCTGCGAGACACGGGCAATTGACTGTCGAAGCCTGGGGCGCAAATACGGTGCGTACGGAATTTGCTTTTCTGTCGGGCATGCCCGCGGCGGCTCTTGGTGTCCATCAATACAACCCTTACAGGCGCTTGGCCGCGAAGGGGTTTCCTACGATAGCGTCGTATCTGAAATCGCTGGGATATCGGACGGTGTGCATCCATCCCTTTCACGGCAGTTTTTATCGTCGGGACAAGATTCTGCCGTTGCTGGGATTCGAGGAATTCCTGGATATTTCGCATTTCGCGGGTGTCCTGCCGGACGGGCCCTACATTGGGGATCGTGCGGTGGCGGAGCGAGCATTGGCCCTGTTGGACAGTCCGGGGGATAGGCCGTTGTACCTTCATGTCATCACCATGGAGAACCACGGGCCTTTGCACTGGGAAGGCGTGGACAAGCGAACAGAGCAGGAACTAATGGCGCAGCCCGTGCCACAGGGGTGTGCTGATTTGCTGGCTTATACCCGCCATTTGCGTAACGCCGACGCGATGTTTGGCGCATTGCGTCGTGGCCTACTTGCGCGGTCTCGACCTGCCGGTCTATGCATCTTTGGCGATCACGTGCCGATCATGCCCACTGTCTACAAGCAACTAGGCGTCGTGGATGGCACTACAGACTATGTGATTTGGCATTCGTGGAGAGCGCAGCTGACGGACGCGGACCGTGTAAGCAGTTCTGCCCTGTCTACGACTTTTCTAGCGGGCATGGGGGTATGGCCGCCAGAAGCAGTTGCAGCTCGAGGGCTGGAGTAATGCCTCGAAGATTTACTTATTGTTGTACTTTACAATAGCTCGTCTTGTTTAGGTTCCGTTGTGCAACAGATTGCGATGCGATTTCTACTACAATCAGGTCGCTTAATAAAAAGGGCCATTTGACTATACTGAATTTGTGGCATTTATTCGATATTCGCTAATAAAGCGTGCATTTCGAAAGAATTGATGAAGTCATGTATATTCAAATGATAGATTGTTTCAATGTGTTTCTGTATCAGTATGTAGTTGGTCTCGATTTCTTTCATTCGTTCATCGGGCCGTGTCGAAGAGTTCGCCCATCAGGGGACGAAATCGCAGTAGTCTCTGCTCCCTTTTAATTTTTCAGTGCCGAAATCTCCGGCAGGCGCCTAGGCGTCCCCAATGCGTTTTCAGCCTGTTTATTCCTCTTCGCTCTAATAGTCGCAATGATCAAGTTGGATTTTTTCAAAGGCCGCAGACTGATTCTGCTGATGATCGTGATGCCCATGATCGTCGCTATCGTCTATTTCAGCTTCTTTGCGCTTGACCGCTATGTCAGCACCGCACAAGTTGCTGTCAGGCAGGTCGGCAATAACGATGCGCCTGCAGTTCCAGGTCTAGCGATAATGCTTAGTGGACTCAACCCCACTTCCCGTGAAGAGACGTTGTTCCTCCGCGAATTCCTGAGCTCACAGGACATGTTGGATGTGCTTGAACGTGAACTCGATTGGTCCAAGCATTATGCGGCGCAACTGCGAGACCCCATTTATTGGTTGGAGGACGACGCCCCGCAGGAAGACAAGCTGGAATACTTCAGGCGAGTAGTGCGGGCCCACTTTGATGAGCAGACGGGTCTGCTCGGTGTAAGCGTCCAGGCGTTCGAGCCCAAGTTTGCAAATGACACACTACAAGTGATGTTGGGTGAAAGCGAACGATTCGTTAATGAGTTGTCACATCGTATGGCGCGTGAGCAGATGGCGTTTGCACAGGGCGAACTATCGAAGGCGCGTGAAAACTACGAACTGCGTCGAGAGGCAATGCTCGAGTTCCAGGGCAAGAATAGCGTGCTAGATGCGGAGGCGACCGCCAAGGCGCGGGGCGACATTATTGTCGAGCTGGAAGGCAACCTTACCAAAGAGCGGACGACCCTCAAGAATATGCAGAGTCGATTAGATAACGACACTCCCCAGATTCGTCAGCAACGGAACCGGATTCGTGCGCTAGAACAGCAACTTGAATCCGAAACACGCCGTTTAGTTTCGCAGAATACGGGCAGCCAATTTAATGTAGTGGCCTCCCGCTATCGTAGCCTGACCATTGACGCTGCTATTGCCGAGGAAACGTACAAGTTTGCGGTTAGCTCGGTTGAGTCGGCTCGGATCGAGGCAAGCAAGAAGCTGCGCAGCCTAATCATGGTGGTGTCGCCGAACATGGCCGAACGTCCAAGCTATCCCGAGCGGTTGTATGACCTTCTGACAATTTTCATCGGGTTGATGTTGCTCTTTGGCATTGTCCGATTTGCGGTTGCCACTATTGAAGATCATCGCGACTAGAGCATATATCATGATATTTAGTTTTGACGGGCGTGTGCTGATTCGTACCATGGCCTTGTCCCTCCCTTTATTGCTCACTGGATGCGGCAGTTTGCTGTCGGGTGCTGGGCCCTCACGTGCCGCAATCTCGACTGAGGAAGGGCCACAGAATTATGAGTTGGTCGACATCTCAGCTGAGACGATTGGTCAATATATGCGTCCGCTTGACAAGCCGCTAGCAACGCATGTCGCTATGCCCGACGTACCGGAAGTTCGGCTGATGCCTGGTGATGTCCTGCGCGTCCTCATCGCTGACAGCGTGACGGAAGGCGCTATTTTTGCCCCTCTAGCACTGGGAGGAACAACCTTTGAAAGCGTCAGAGTGGACAACAAGGGGAAAATCTCGCTCCCCTACGTCGGCACGGTGAATGTTGCGGGCGAAACGTTGAGCGAGATCGAAAAGATCATCCGTAAGCGGTTGGCTGGCGTAACGAGCGACGTGCAGGTTCGAGTTTCCGTAACTGGTGATTTGTCCGGATCTGTGTTGGTCGCCGGCGCCGTCAAGGCCCCGGGGCGTTTCTCTGCTTTAGAAGGTCCATTGACCTTGCTAGACGCAATCAATCGCGCCGGTGGCCCGCTACTTGAGCCTCATTTGATTCGTGTGCTGGTACGTACGGGCTCACGTTCGTTTGCTTATAACTATGAAGAGCTGCTGACTGGTGCCAACCATGTGGTGGCCCCCGGCGCGGAAATCATCCTGGAGCGCGCACGCAAACGTTTCGTTGCCATGGGGTCTGTAGGCGATCCTGGATTGCATGACTTGCCGTCGAACAATCCGAGTTTGCTTGAGGTGCTGGGAAAGATCAAAGGTCTGGATGAGTCAAAGGCGGATCCGAGTGGCGTGTTTGTCTTCCGTATGCCAGAGCAACCAGATCCGACCGACGGTTTGGATGATAAGCCGGCTGGCGAGTCCGATGCGACCCAGGCCCGACCCATCGTGTTTCGCTTGAATATGAAGGATCCTGCAGCGATTTTTCTGGCGCGCCAATTTTTGGTGCGCCCAGAAGATGCCGTCTATGTCACATCTGCCATGGTGTATGAATGGCAGAAGATTATCGCTCCGATTGTTCAAGTGATGCTGCTTGGGCGCACCATCAGTAAATACTAGGTACTGGCAGATCCAAATGTTTCAAAAGAGGTCGTCTGTCCGAATTTTTCGTGACGTCGTTTTTTCGCTGATTTTGCGAGAACTTAAGGCGCGAGTTGGACTCGATCGTCTGGGATTTCTGGGGATGTTCATCTCTCCGGCGATTCAGATGATCGGCACGATGGTGATCTTTACGTTTTTGAGGGCTCGGACGATACCCGGGGTGGATTTTCCGGTTTTCCTGCTGAATGGAATCGTTCCTTACATCCTCTTCAAGAATATTGCGCTTAAGGGCATGGAAGCGGTCAATGCCAATAAGGCTTTGTTCGCCTATAAGCAGATTCAACCACTGGATTGCATTTTGGCGCGGGCAGTCGTCGAATCATTTTTGATGATCGTCATTTATACGATTTTTGTTTTCGCCCTGGGGTTCTGGATGGATTTTGATGTCGCCATTCACTACCCACTTCAGTGGGCTTACTACATGGCCTGCGGGGCGGTATTTTGCGTCGGTCTGGCGATGATGTTGTCGGTGCTGGTTCAGAAGGTCCCAGAATCAAAACTCGTGATCCGTATTACGTTCTTGCCACTGTATTTTATGACCGGGATTCTTACGCCTATTTGGCATTTGCCGCAAACCGTGCAGGAATTCATGGCGTACAACCCTTTCTATCACATCATCGATATGTTGCGGCGTTCGGTGTTTGAATTTTATCCACGAACCGACACGGTTAATCCCGGTTTGCCGCCCGCCATTGCATTGATTGCGCTGGCAGCAGGCTTGTTGATTTATCGATATGATCGCAGGAGCCTGGCGCAAGCATGATTCGGTTTGTCAATATTCAAAAGACATATATATCTGCGGCTGGTAGGTATACCGTGTTCAAGGACTTGTCCTTTGAAATACCATCGAACCGCAATGTCGCGCTGATTGGCCGGAATGGTTCGGGCAAGTCGACCTTGCTTCGGCTGATCGCAGGTCTTGATAAGCCAGATCGAGGCAGTATTGTCACTAGCAGTAGGATTTCGTGGCCCATCGGTCTGAGTGGCGGGTTTCAAGGCTCTCTGACAGGCCAGGATAATGTGAAGTTCGTGGCGCGTGTAATGGGCGCCGGTGGCGATCAGATGCGTAAGATCGTAGATTATGTGCGTGATTTTGCCGAAATTGGCGAGCATTTTGATTTGCCAGTGAAGACATATTCGTCGGGTATGCGGTCCCGTGTTGCCTTCGGTCTAAGTTTGGCTTTTGATTTTGATTACTACTTGGTCGACGAGGCTATGTCCGTGGGAGATGCGCATTTTCGCGAAAAGGCCGCCGCCGCGTTCAAAGAACGAGTCCTGAAATCCCGGTTGTTACTCGTGACTCATGGCATGGGTCAAGTGAGAAAAATGTGCGATATGGTATTTTTCATGAAGAATGGAAATATTGAAATTTATGAAGATGTGGAAGAGGGTATAAGGCGATATGAGTCTGATGGCCGCTCAAACTGATAATATCTTCCAACTAAAACTGCGGGTTCCAGATGATTTCCAAGATTGAAACTCTTCGCCAAGAGCTACGTACCAAGAAGATTGATGCCGAGAAACATTGGAGAATAATGTTTCTGGGTCGCTCGGTTAATGGTAGTACCGACATCGTCTCTTGCTTGATGCGAGCACTTCAGAATTTGGGCCACCAAGTCCTGAATATCGATACCGGCAAGCACAAGGAAATGACGGAAAACCCTACGCGTGCGCAGGGTGGAAATGGTCCTATTTACGTCAAACTGTCCAAGATAGAAAAGGCAGTGGATCAGTTTCATCCTCACATCATCATCTTCGGTGCTGGCGGATTGTGTTTCAGCGAGGAGGATGCCAAAGCAGTGCAGGATAGGGGCATCCTGTCATTGGGAATCACGCTGAGCGATCCTGATGTATTCCCTACGGTTTCTACTTACGCAAAATCGTTCGACTTCCATACAACAAATGCCATGCGCGCCATGGACATGTATAAGGAAGCTGGTGTCAACAATACGCTGTATTTTCCGTTTGCGATCGACCGCGGGTATGTGACGCAGGAAGTTGCACACGTGCCTGGCTTGGATGCCGATGTGATTTGCTTGGGCCATGCTACGTCTCGGCCAGAGCGTAACGACGTCATGCTTGCATTGGCGGAGCGCTTCAATGTGAAGACGTATGGGCGGGGCTGGCTGCTACCGGGAAGCGAGGTGGTGGAAGGTACTCGTCAATTGCAGGCATCGCGGCAGGGGAAGTGTCACGTTAACTTCGCCGCCACTCGAGCTGGCTATATCAATATCAAGTGTGGTGTCTTTGAAACGATAGCCAGCGGGCGGTTGCTTTGCACTGCGCGTTTCGACGAGATGTCGAATTTCTTCGACTACGACACACAGATCGTCGGTTGGGATAGTGAGGCAGAGCTAGAGTCCGAGCTGTCGCGTGTGCTATCTGATCCCGCTGTCTACCAAGCCGCGGTAGAGAGTGCGTTCGAGAGGCTCGTGAGTGAGCACCTGTACGAGCACCGCTGGCTGCAATTGTTCAAGGATATCCACGAGTCGCTTGAATCGGACAACTGCCCCATTCCGGAACCCGCCCGCAATGTATTCCGGGAACGGCTGTCCGAGGATTTAGGACGTGCCAAGCGAGTTATTCTTTCCGGCTTTTATGGCGCGAACAACGCAGGCGACGAGATGATCTTGCGCTCGATTTCGAAGCGTATCGCCGCTGCTGATAAGTCTACGCAGGTCGTCATCGCGGCTGAAAATCCGCTGTTTGTGGAACTGACTCACGGATTGGAAGCGTTCCGACGCAGCACTCATCACGTGGCCGACAGTTACAGCCGAAATGCCTCCGCCATCGTTGTGGGAGGAGGAGGGCTGTGGCACGACTACACATTCAGCCGGGCTGGTGGTATTCGCAGTCTCTTCACCGGCGCCAAAATCTCGATCGCGGGCTTTTCAATTCTGCCAATGATCGGCATGGTTCGGCAAGTGCCATTTTTTGGGGTGGGACTAGGCGTTGGGCCGCTTCACGATCCGGATGCGAAGCAGTTGCTTAAGTGGGTGGCAAATCACGCGACGTCCATCCAAGTGCGTGACCAGGAATCTTTGGATGCCTTGCACGAACTCGAATTGACGACGCCTTGCTCGCTGGAGCCGGACGTCGTGTACGCCGTGGACTTGGGCGACACGACCCCGGATGATGGGCTGCGCGAGCGCGCGGGGGGGCGGCTGATTGTAGGAGTGAACGTACGGCATTGGCAGAAGGAGTCGGGGCAGCCGAATTTGGTCGCGCTGGCCGCTGCCCTGGATGTGATCGCTGCGCGGGGGAATGCCTATTTCGTTGGCATCCCCATGCAGGAAGGTGGGTCTCATGATCGGGATGCGTTGGAATTCGTATTCTCGAGAATGCAAGACCGCTCTTCGACTGAAATCTATCCTGAAGTGATTGGCGTCCACAATATTGCTAATGTGCTAAACAGCTTTGACTATTTGATCGCAATGCGCCTGCATGCCGCGCTAATCGCGCATCGCTTGCATAAGCGGGTGCTCGGGTTGTCGTACGATCCGAAGGTCCGGAAGCACTTTGCGGAAATCAGCCGCTCGGACTTCGTGCTTGATATCTCAGCTTCTGCGACGCAGGTTGTCGAGAAATTCGACGTGTTGGTATCAGTGCAGGGTGAATTATCGGCGCAGAGCTTGGCCGATGTTGCGAAAATGGAACTGGACGCGTCGAGCGCACTGGATCGCGTTGCGGCCGATATTGCGCAGGTTCCGGCAGTGGACAAGGCTTTCGAATTGCCCCTGTCGGCTGCGGCCCATGAGGTTTCACCGGCCCCTGCCGGTGGCGCGCAAGGATTTACGACGGACAAGGTGTGGCAACGGAAGACGGTCCGGCCCGCGCTGCGCTCCTTCGAGGTGCGTGGCTCTGAGGCCATGGCGCCTGGCGGGGACTGGCTTTCGGGCCGGCCCCAGATGCGCAACTTTGACAGGGCTTCAGCAAGTGCAGCGGCTGATGCGTTCGCGTCGGTTGATGCTGATCTCGCCGGAATTTCCCCGGCCTACAGGCCTGCAATGCGGAGCGGCGTCAACTCGGAGAGGAACGACAGTGAAGGGGCTGTTCGCCTTGATCTGCGGACGTCAGGGTCCGAATTGGTGGGTGTGGGGGGCAATCCGTTCCAGGAGACTCAAGAGGTCGACGACCGTCGCTACGTTCTTCGCTTGGACGAGGGGGTGACGAGCCATGTGCACACGCATGTCTCAGTGGAAGGTGCCGTTGTAACTTCAGCTGCTGCAATCTCGTTGCGATTGCCGATTTCGGCGCCTCGGCGTAGGGATTCGACTCAAGCCATTATTGAAGTGCCTCTGATTATGGGTCGAGGACACGAATTGTCGTTCCAATTGCACAAGCACTATGAGCGGCCGCGCAACAAGGGCTATATCTATTGCTTGCTTAAGGTCGACGGAACGCCGGTTTGGATGGAAGACATCGCGCTGCGTCGCGGAGATATCAATCTTTCTGTCCTGATCGGCAAGAAGCAGGCAGAGGCGGGCATTTCGCGTCTGACGTTCGAGTTGGTTGCGGCCCGCAATTGCAAGAACTGGAGTTGGGAAAAGGCCGCAAAGATAAAAATTAGCAATGCGTGCATTCGTCAGACAGATTACGAAGGCGCGTCTCGCGCAGTTGCCTCAAGTCCATACTCGCTGATCAACCAGAGCGCCAAGCGTGAGTACAAGTGGCTTGGCAAGGTCTGGGCTGCCTATCTGCCTCGCTGGTTTTGACAATGCACATCGCCATCTTTGACTCGTTGCTCGAAGAGCACTTGGCACGAAGTCTTGCCGACGCCTTGCGCCATCAAGGGCACGAGATTATCTCGACGGGCTTGCTGGGCAAGACGGTTTTGCCGCTGCAGTCGTGGCAATCGCGAGTGAAGATTGAGCAAAAATTCGAAGCAATTATTGCGGCGAAACCAGATGTGCTCGTGAATTTCAGGCCCGGGTCGCTATCGCCAGCGATGCTGATTCGGCTGAGACAGGTTGGAATTCGTTCGGTTGTGTGGCTGGCGGATGATCCCGTGCTTTACACGTCGCTTTATCGGCACGTGGTCGATTTTTATGATCTCGTGTTGCATGCGGGGGGAGCCGATATCCTGGAATTCTATAAAAAAATGGGCCATAGGCCCGGCGTGAATTTCCCGTTTTGGTGCGAAACTGGCAATGAGAGCGTTTATGACGTCGGACGAGCGTCGTCCGATTTCGTTTTTCTCGGAAATGCGGTAGGGCCCGTGAAAACAAAGCGCAACGACATCCTTGCGCGCTTCGGGACAAGGATTTCCTGTTACGGGAAGACTGATAGGCCTGAACTCGGGATCTTTAAGGGCTATTTGAGTGATTCGCGATCGATTACTAAGGCGCTGCTCTCTGGGCGCTTGGCTGTAAATATCCCACAGTATTTTGGCGACTACGTGGGATCTGAGAACTACTTCCACGGGATGGAACAATTTGGCAGTTTCTATCTACCCAGCAGAGTAGTTCAATATGCCGCACTTGGGGTGCCTCACGTATCCCTTGGAGTTAGGGAGGTAAACAAACATCTACCAGAATTTAGAATTATCGATACGTCAGACTTGGAAGATATTGAAGCCAAGTTGGGTGTGATAGACCCAACTCAGCTTCAGGACTTCTCTGCAAAGCTTCTGGCTTGCCATAGGGCGCATTTCTCGCCAAACGCTCGCGCCGATTTTCTAACTTATCTACTCACTACAGCAAACGTGACTGCAAGCTCGGATTTGAAGCAATCTGAGTTTTTATACAGGAATTACAAATGACGACTGATACTACTCAAGCGCCTACCATTTTGGAACTTGAAGAGCGCATCAAGCTCTTGGAACAACGGGTCAAACGCATTGCTAATGAACGAAATGAAGCCCGCGCGAAGCTGGCAAGAGTGTGCCGCGTCGCTGAGCCCTTCGCTGACCACACCGCGACCAGTCTGAAGGCGCTCGCCGAAACCGAGTCTGCACAGGCCATTCGCGCATGGTCCAAAGCCTTGGCCGTTGCGATCGAGGATCAGGATGCACACAAGGTCGTTTATCGCGCCCTGCGCGCTGCTGAGGCGCTGGCCACCAACATCCTGGAAGAGAATCCGCGTGACATCCGTGCGAATCGCGTGAGCAAGATCCTTGATGAAGTGTTCGTGTTGGACTAAGTACTGAAATGACGCAGCAGCTTATGGCGACTGACGGCATTGCTGGGTTGAAGACGCACAATACGTCCACCGGCTTGCCATCCGACTTGATGCCTTCCTTTGAACGGGCAACTCCCGCACAGTCTTGCGATGGGGGGGAGCAGCCTCCGTTGCCGATCTCTGGACAAGCGATTCAGGATCGGCGGGCGTCTGAAGATGATGCTTCCTATCGTCGTAAGCTGGCTGCGCTTTCCGAACGCATCTATGAGCTGGAATCCGCGTTGGTCCGCAAAGAAGGGACAATTTCGTTCCAGCTTGGCAAGACACTGCTGGACGGACTGCGAAACTTGAATTCAGCGGTAAGGCTGCCGCTGGCGTTGTGGCGCATTCACAAGTATGCCGAAGAGCGGAAGAGACTCTCCAAACAGTCAAAAGGTTTGTTAGGACCGGAAAAGCAGTTCGAACTGGCAGTGCAGTTCGTCGTAATCAACGAAGAGCCACACCAGCTACGTTCGCTAGGCCTAGAAGGTCTGTCACCCGAGGTGGTCGTTGAGATCTGCTTTCGCGTCGCCCGATGCTATTTCGCGGGTTTTCCCGAAGCCGCGACAGCATTGATTGATTTTGCAATGGGTGTTGGTAAGCCAGACGTAAACTCTGGATTCTGGACGGCTTCGACCCTGGATGCTGCCGGCAATGTAAAGACGGCTTGCCGGATTATTAATGCTATTGGCGCCGACCTCCATCAATTGAACGACGTGCAACGCTTGCGTGCGCGCAGAATCTTGGCGTTGGAGCACACGCAGCAACTGATTGCCTCGTTGCCGCCGCCGACGTACGACGTTCTGCAGAATGTGCCGCTCGGCGAGCGGCGATGGAGGGTCGGCTACTTTCTGCATTGCTCTTATCCTTTCCACGTGAACGGCTACAGCCGCCGGTCAGAGGCGGTATGCCGCTCCTTGATCGCGCGGGGGGCGGAAGTGCTTTGCTACACGAGGCTGGGATATCCGGAAGATCGCGATGATGCCATCAAAGACGGCACCCCCCCAATGCCGCATGAGTTCAGCGCTTATCGGCGTCTGCCATTGCGGGACGGCCGCAATTTGAGTGCGGCGGATTACATCCTTCGCTCGCGCGACGAAATTCTCAGGACCATTAGGCAAGAAAATCTGAACCTGGTCCAGGCTCCTTCGAACTACGTCAATGCCTTACCAGCGCTACTAGCGGCGAGATCCGCCCAGGTTCCCTTTGTATACGAGGTTCGAGGCCTATGGGAGTTGACGGCTGTTTCGCGCATTCCGAACTTCGAGAATACGGAGAAGTTCGAGTGCATGAAGGGCTTGGAGTTGTCCATTGCGCAATCCGCGGACTTGGTATTAGCAATCTCAGCCACGTTACGGGACGAATTGGTTTCCCGAGGTTGTGACAGTGCAAAGATTCGAGTCGTGGAAAATGGCGTATTTCTTCAAGATTTTCCTGCTCGGAACCCGGAACCCATTGACCGCGAGAAGCTTGGCATATCCGCTGACACATTCGTGGTCGGGTTTCTTGGTTCGGTCGTAGGCTATGAGGGCTTGAGCCTTCTAGTCGGAGCAATACAGAAGCTATTGAGCCGCGGCCAGAATGTAGCTCTGATCGTCGTTGGCGACGGCAATGCGCGTGCCGCGGTACAAGAAGCTATCGCTCAGTTTCCACCAGACGTTGCAAGCGCCTTCAAATTGGTGGGTCGGGTGTCACCGGATGAAGTGCATAGATATTATTCGCTGTTTGATCTGGCGGCGTATCCTCGCTTGCCGGAGATGGTGTGCCGCATCGTGCCAGCGCTAAAGCCATTGGAGGCCATGAGCATGGGGATTCCCGTGTTGATCTCTGATGTGCCCGCGTTGAAAGAGCTGTGCGGCGACAGCGTCTATTCGTTCATTGCGGGGGACCTCGAAGATTTAGCGAACACAATAGACGAGGTGTCGAAAAACAAGGAAAAAGCCGAGCAACGTGCGCGGGAGGGCCGCGATTTTGTGGCGTTGAAGCGTGATTGGCCTGTCATTGCTGGGCAGATGATGGAAGCTTGGGGCACATTGCAAGAGCGGCGCGCCCCGGGTTCCGGCGTCTATCGGTGAATGGTCTCGGATATTTGAGCTAGTCGGTGGGCCCAAGTGTGATTTTTGGCGACATATTCTGCGCCAGACATCGCTCGGTCTATATCCAACTTTGAGGGACCATCAAGCTGAAGCCGGGAAAACAATTCCCTGGCTTGGTCCAGGTTGCTGATGATGTGGCAATAGTCTTTGAATAGCGTGAGCACGGAAGCTGCGGGATTGCTTACCGCAATTCCGCCGCAGGCGAGGATCTCGACTAATCGACGCGAAAACATAGTTTTCGAGTCAGTTACTGTGTTGACGTTCAAGGAAATCGCATTGCGTCGATATAGGTTTGCCGTTTCACTGTAGGAAACGCGTGGCGAGACAGTGACGTTCGTAAAGCCCGGATATCGATAGGTATCATTTTTTCTGTGAGAATTTCTATCTACGATAAGGACCGGGTATTTTTCGTCGGAAGCGGCTTGAAAGATCATGTCCTGCCACGCGCGTCGCGCATCGTGAACATGCTTGCCGTAGCTTCCAATGAAAGTGGCGCGATTTTCCGGGCGAATTGAGGGATCCGGGTGATGAATTGACGGCTGAACGGCAAACATCAACGTATCTACAGTTGTGGCGGCAGGCACTATTCGACGGTAATCACCGATGCAATTTTCGTCAACCGTGAATATGTGATCGAAGAGCTTGGCGCTATCGATGAACCGGTGGAAGTGGGCGCTGTCCTCCTTGTTCCAGAATACCGTGGATATTCCACAGTTTTTCGCAAAATCCACCAACCGCCTGAGGCTTTTATTGGTTCTTTTCGGATGTTCGGGGTAGTTGGCAATCCTGTACTTCCACTTATTGTTTTGACCCTGCCAAGCTGACTCAACCAGCAGGTAGTCGGCACGTTGAAAATACGTCCTTAGTCGATAGTTGAGTGGTGATAAGTGTATTAAGTCGATTTCATCTTTCAGCGCATCCGCTGTGAGGTCGTCGCTGACAAGATAGACTCGGGCGGTAGCAAGAGGCCTGTGTGCCTCGGGTTGCGATTGCGCTGGGTATTCCATTGAATAAGTTTTCTAATAATTTAAATTAAGCGGATTATAGAATGCAAGTGGCCGTATACGGTTTAGGATATATTGGGTTGCCGACTGCTGCAGTTTTTGCGGCTGAGGGAAATCGTGTGCACGGTGTCGATATTAATCGGGATCTTGTTGATGCCATCAATTCGGCTACTCTCTCGCATCCAGAACCCGGGCTCGACGTACTAGTCAACACCAGCGTGAAGTCAGAAAAGCTACTTGCCAGCGTAACGCCGGTTGCGGCGGATGTACATCTTGTGTCCGTGCCCACGCCTCTAGATGGGGAGTATAGGACTGACCTGTCTTTTGTGTTCGCTGCGATCGACAGCATTTGCTCAGTGCTGGAGGCCGGAAATATTATCATTCTCGAGTCAACGTGCCCGGTGGGAACGACAGAACGTGTATTACAGTATATCCTCGACGCCAGACCTGACCTATGCTCGGTGGACGGCGAGGCAGCAATTTCGATCGCGTATTGCCCAGAGCGAGTCATCCCCGGAAATATTTTGTCGGAATTGACGCAAAACGTGAGAATCGTCGGCGGCGTCGATGAAGGTTCCGGGCAGAAGGCCGCAGCGGTGCTACGTAAGGCTTTGGGCGTCGACGTGGTTATTACCAGCAGCCGCGTGGCAGAATTGGCGAAAGTCACTGAAAATACGTATCGCGATGTCAATATCGCATTTGCCAATGAGTTGGCGATGGTTTGCGATGACGTCGGTGTAAATGCAAACGAATTGATTTCGGTTGCCAATCTACATCCGCGAGTGAACATCCTGAAGCCCAGTTGTGGCGTCGGGGGCCATTGCATACCGGTTTCACCCTGGATCCTGATGGGTTCCACAAATCATAATACGCAATTGATCCGCGCCGCTCGGGCTGTCGATACCGATCGGCGCAACTTCGTGGCAACTAAGGTGCTGAACCTGGTGAATCAGTTGCTGGAGCAAGACACTCAGGCTCGGGTGGCCGTACTGGGCGTTACCTACAAGGCGGACAGCAGCGATTGCAGGAATAGCGCGGCAATGGCACTCGCAAGTTCAATTGTCCATCGCTGGAACGGTCGTGTAGACATTTACGATCATTTTGCTTCGGCAGATGCCCTGGCGCCGAAAATACTGAGGGAAGTGCCGACCGTCGGTACGCTCTTGAAGCGAAACACCAAGCTTGTTGTCATGCTTGTTCCTCATCATGATTACCGGGAGCTGGTTCAGGAGGCAGGTAAATCCGGCGTGTCGTGCGTTGATTTTTCCTGAGCCTGGGCTTTAACTTAATTATGGGTATCTGAATGAAAGTCTTAAGTGTATTTGGTACGCGTCCTGAGGCCATTAAGATGGCTCCGCTGGTCAGGGCTTTGCAAGTCGCGGATGGCATCGACGCACGAGTTTGCGTGACTGCTCAGCATCGAGAGATGCTCGATGTTGTTCTCGATTTGTTTGAAATCAAACCGGATTTTGATTTGAACATCATGAAACCCGGTCAGGATTTGACGGATATTACTTGCGGTATCCTCGCTGGGCTCAGATCCGTGCTCAAAGAATTTCGGCCAGATTATGTTCTCGTTCATGGTGATACCGCAACCACATTCGCTGCCAGTTTGGCCGCATACTACGAGGGCATTGCTGTCGGACACGTTGAAGCAGGGTTGCGTACGGGGAATATCTATTCGCCATGGCCGGAAGAGGGCAATCGGAAATTGACGGGGGTGCTTGCGTCGGTGCATTTTGCGCCGACGGCTTCGTCGCGAGACAATTTGCGCCGGGAAGGGGTGAGCGAGGAAACAATTCTCGTCACGGGAAATACCGTCATTGATGCGCTACAGTGGGTCAGCAAGAAAGTCGAGACTGATGTTCAACTGTCCGAGGCGATGGGCTGCCAGTTTGATTTTTTGTCGGCAGACCGGCGTCTGGTACTCATTACCGGCCATCGGCGCGAGAGCTTTGGCTCGGGATTTGAAAGAATATGCGAAGCAATCGCGGCTTCAGCCGACCAGTATCCTGACGTGGATTTCGTCTATCCCGTGCACCTGAACCCAAATGTGCGAGCACCTGTCAACCGGCTGCTACAAGGGCGCAACAATGTGCACCTCATCGAACCACAGGACTATTTGCCGTTCGTTTATTTGATGTCCCGTTCGTACCTGATCCTGACTGATTCGGGGGGCATCCAGGAGGAGGCCCCATCCTTGGGAAAACCGGTCCTGGTGATGCGAGACACGACGGAACGTCCCGAGGCAGTCGAGGCGGGCACGGTGCGCCTGGTCGGTACGGATGTGGCTCGGATCCGCGAACAGCTGTCGCTACTGCTTGACGATTCCGAGGAATACCGCAGGATGAGTTTCGCCCACAATCCCTATGGCGATGGCACCGCGAGCCAACAGATCATTGCAGGGCTGCGTCAGGCCAAGAAAGCATAGTTTTTTAGTTTGGGGTACCGGCGCGTTATGCGCCGGCGCCTGCATATCTGCTGTGCCAAGCTACTACGCCTGTAGACGCGGAAGGGCGGCGTCAATGGCCAGATCGATGCCACGGGCGCAATAGAAGCCACCATTCAATTGGCAGGTGTTGATGACGACATTGCGAAACGCCTTGAACAGTTTCAAGTCCGGGCGTTCATCGGCGGCCCAAAAATTGTCAAGTTGCCCTTGATAGGTTAGGCCCGCCATGTCGTAAATTGCGTTGCCGAGCGTAATGGTGCGTTTTCCATGAAGAATAGCTGATGCGCCCACAGTACTGTTGACAGTAATGACGCCCGCCGTGTGGGTCAATAGCGGCGGGAGATTGCCCGATTCCAGGAAAAACACTCGATCTTGTATCCGCAGTTGCCGGGCCCATACTTGTGCCAGCCTCCGATAGTCGACCAAGCCTGGATCCAGAGGATGGATCTTAATGGCCAGCCGAGTGTTATCGGCGGCATTGGCTGCAAACGACTGCATGACATGGTGTGTCGCCTGTGCCATGCTGGAAAACTGCGAGTGATGCACGATTTGCGCATCGGTGGCCAATTGCAGCGGTAGGAGGAAGAACGGCTTCGAATCTTTCGAGGCCAGTAATTCCTTCTCTTTATTTTTGGCATCCTTTGCATAGTATTTAAGGCGGATCCCGCGACGGATATAACCAAAATACTCAGTCAAAGGACTATATGGGACGTGGCTGCGAACTCCGCGATGCAGCACTGGATTTAACCCTGCCCAGAAGTTATATCCGACATCGTACGCCGCACGTTTCCAGAATGCTGTGTTAAACGGCTGGCCATTATCATAATGGGGAACGTGATTTTCTCGGTCTCGATACCAGGCTGGGTCGCGGGGCAAGGTCGAATTGCCGTTGACGCCGTCACGTTCAAGCGTTATCCAGTGCGGCCGGAAATAGCCTTCTTCGAAAACGTGAATACGAATGCCGGCGGAGCGCGCGAGCGCAATAGCGGGCTGATGTACTGGTCTGCAATCGCCAAACAGGACAATGTCGCTGATGCTGCGGCTTGCATAAATCGTCTGATAGAAATCCGGCAGACCCACCATCGGGCCGCGATAATTCAGATGCTGGCCCTGACGCCAGTAAACGCGGTCCCCAACTGTGAAATTCGCTTTGGTGACGGCATGGCCTTGATGGCGAAGCGCGGTTGCAAGCCTTGGGAAGAATGGTGAGCATACCCCTTGCAGGAATAGAAAGTGCTGATTCATGCGTTATGAGTTCGCCGCTGATCGCTGATTTGCGCGATCATGGAGCGGTTAGGCTGTAAGTCCATGGAATGTGCACGTCTTGTTAGTTTTCAACGTTTGAGTACAAAGCCCGCCCGGGCCCAGAGCTTCACCTTGTGCCATTGCCGCGCGCCGTATCCAAGGCCAGTTGATAGCTGTCCTCGGGTTCTCATGATGTGATCCCGGCGGTTGATCAACTGGGTGATGACGGCTTCGCACTGTGTATATCCTCGCAAGGTCCAGTCCCAGTAGACGGGATAGTGCAGCAATGCGCCAGCCACAAGTTCGTCTAGGGTCAGACGACGATCGCGCCTGGGGACAGTAAGCAAATCTTGCGTCAGCCCCCAACCTGCGTAGAAAGGGCGTCCATATACTGTGACTTTCTTTCCGCGCAGCAACGCATCAAATCCGGTCAACGATGTCATGGTGTGCACTTCGTCACAGGATTCCAGGCAACTGACGACCGAGACCTCTTTTTCAACAACATCTGCATATTGCAGTGCCAAGCCTTGTACAACATCTCCATTGCGGTTTCGAGCCAAGACATCGGGATGCGGTTTGTACACAATGAACGAATCCGGCTTCGCGGCTCTGACGGAACGCAACAGGTCAAGGTTGGTTTTGACGTCGTCACAACCCAGGCGGATGGAGGCGTCGTCCTCCACTTGGCCAGGCACTAATACGACGTGGAGGTCTTTAGAAGCCCACGTGGGCTTGCGTTGCGGCTCAACGTTGTATTTGGTCAATCCATGTTGGAGTATCTGCGCCCGGACGTGTTGCGCGCGCTGTCGGTCTTGATTTGAAAATTCCTGTTGATTAAGAAGATTCTCAAGATCGCTAGGGCGGGACGGGTCGAAGTAGATGCCACCTGAATCCATGACCAAAGACGAAGGTGGAACAAAGTCCGACCCTAGGCCTACAGACCGCAGGAAACCGTCTTCCATGCGTAGCAGCGAGGCCCCGGTACGAGTTGCCAGTTGCACGGTTTCGTTAGCTGATATGCCGCCCCAGACAATGATGCGGTCCTGTGTCGTCGGCTGCATGCGTGCGGCGTCAGTCGCCGAGGGTACGAAGTGCACGTGCTTGGAGTCAAAGTGCAGGAAGGGGAGGACGTTCGTCGCTTTCCATCGCTTAAAACCGACGACAATACTTCTGCCTGTGTATCGTATCGCGCTCTGGCGTTGAGTTTGGAGCCAATCAATAGCGTCGAAGATTGTGCCGCGTTGGTGTGTGAGTGGATTCAGATAACGCGTGTAGTGGAGGTATGCCGCTGAGAAAAGCTCGATCGGACTGCGTATACGTTGGCGCCGGGCGCAACGTTGACGGTCATCCGTTGCGCCCCAACCGGCGTACCAGGGCATGCCGAAGCAAGTGACAGGCTTACCCGCCATAAGTGCTTCAAAACCCAGTTGTGATGTAACGACATAGATGCGATCCATGTGGGAGACCAAGCTGAGTGGATTCACTGACTCTCGAATCAGGATGGTACGGGCATCTTCCCGGACGTCGGTCAAGTATCCGCGCTTTGTACCCTTATTCACTTCAGGATGGGTCTTTATGTAGATCGTCGCGCCGGGATTCTCTAGGCGCGCTGCTTCGAGCATATGCCTAAAGCTGTCGGGCGTGGCCAAGCCGTGAAAAATGGATGCATCGCCTTGTGTTTGGTCCACAATCAATACTGATTTCGTGCTGCGCTTTCTCTGGTCAGGCTGAAAGTCCTGCGCGAAGTTGTACTTGCTCAAGCGAAGGCGCAGAATGGTCTCCAATGCGGCTTGAGCGATAGCGCCTTCACCGATGAGCAGGTCGGCGTCGGATGCGAGCAGGGCTTCGAGCCGAGAAGGACGGGTGGCGCAGTAATAAATGCCAAGGTCGTCGACAACTAGCGACACCGAAGGATTTTCCCTTCCCGTACCAAACGAACGCAGGAATCCATCTTCCAGTGCAATGAATGGCAGCTCTCGTGCAACGGCCCACTTTCGGGCACGAGCTGTCGTCGGACGCAATCCCCAGCCCAAAACGGCCGCCAGCCTGCTAGGCGACGTTTGGCGCGGCCACTTGATTTGCCGGACCTGCGCGCCCAACAATGCTTCTATCCCAGGAAGTTCTGCGATCTCGCGATAGAAGGTGCCAAACAGGGGGGAGTCTTGCATTGAGAATCTGGAGTTTTGGATTGCAGTTTGTAATTGGCGGGGGCAGGCTGTTCGTCCTAGGCTGGAGTCAAGCCTTGTCGCGCTGTGCTGCCCTGATAATCTCTTGAATCGTCATGCGGATCTGCTCTTCTGTATGCATGCAAGAAATAAAGAACCGCAACCTGGCCGACTTCTCCGGCACTGCCGGATAAAGAATCGGCTGCACGTTGATCCCTTGTTTGAACAACGCTGCTGACAGGCGCGTCGCCTTCAACGAACTTCCGGTAATTGCCGGCACGACTGCAAATCCAGTGCTCGTCCCGGTATCAATCCCCGCTGCCTTCGCCTGCTCCAGGAAGTATTTCCCGCGCGCCTGCAAGGTCGCCACGCGATCCGGCAGTTCTTTCATTCGTCGCAGGGCCGCCAGCGACGCGGCAGCGACACTCGGCGGCATGCCGACGCTGTAAAGAAACCCCGGCGCCAGGAACTTCAAATGTTCCACTAGCGCCGTCTCTCCCGCGATATACCCCCCGCAGCCCGCAAGCGTCTTGCTCAGCGTTCCCATCCAGATGTCGACGTCTTTGCCAGCCACGCCAAAGTGTTCGCGGATGCCATACCCGCGCGCGCCCATGACGCCGAGGGAATGCGCTTCGTCGACCATCAGAAACGCGCGATGGCGTTGCTTGATTTCAATGAAGCGGGGCAGGTCGGGATAGTCTCCGTCCATGCTGTAGATGCCTTCCAGCACGATCAGCACGCGTTCGAACTGGTGGCGTTGTTCGTTCAGGATGGTGTCTAGTGCTTCCCAGTCATTGTGGGGGAAGGGCAGGCGGCGGGCGCCTGACAATTGGATGCCTTGCAGGACGCTGTTGTGGATCAGTTCGTCATGCAGGACCAGGTCGCGTGGGCCGAAGAGATAGCCGATGGTCGATACATTGGTGGCATGGCCGCTGACGAACGTAATGGCGTCATCCACGCCGTACAGCGCGGCGATTTCATCTTCCAGTTCGCGGTGCACGGGACGTTCGCCCGAGACCAGACGGCTGGCGGAGACCGACGTGCCGTAGCGGTCGATAGCCGCCTTGGCCGCCGCGGTGACCGCCGGGTCGGCCGACATGTTCAGGTAGTTGTAGCTGGCGTAGTTGATGAATTCGCGGCCGCCAATCTGCGTGTCCGCGCCGGCGGTACCTTCGTGCAGCTTGAAGAAGGGGTTTTTGACACCCAGGCGCTTTGCGCCATCGTTGATGATGCGCAGTTGCTGATAGCCGGGATGCAGATGGAACCGGTAGTGTTCCTCGGGGATCTCGGCTTTTTTCTCCGCGGGGCGCGCAGGTGCCTGGCCGCCGGGCGCGGCGGCTTGGCGCAGTTTGCGCTCCAGGGCTTGCTGGATCAGCTTGTCTTTGATGCCGGCCGCAAGGCCCGGCAACTTCTTCATGGTGCTCAATTAATTCCGACCTACTGGATCATGCGTTGCATGGGAAGGCTGCCGTTCATCTTGATTTCGTCGACGAAATCGGACACGGAGTTGGAGCCGACTTCCGCCGCGTGGCTGGCGACCACCTGTTGAAC
Source organism: Achromobacter marplatensis (assembly GCF_002209535.1). Lineage (GTDB taxonomy): Bacteria > Pseudomonadota > Gammaproteobacteria > Burkholderiales > Burkholderiaceae_B > Achromobacter > Achromobacter marplatensis. The sequence goes on from NZ_NJIG01000001.1 coordinate 471,866, forward strand.
GCTGGCGGTCACGGCATCGGTCTGCTCGTCGTGTTCGTCGCGCAGCAGCAGCACGAGCCTTTCGGCCAGCTTGGCAGGGGTGGGGCTTTCGTTGAGCGCCATCACCGGGAGGCGGATGCCGAAGCGGTTCTCCAGCGCCACGACCAGTTCCACCCCCATCAACGAGTCCAGGCCCATGTCGTAGACCGAGCGGGTCGCTTCAATCTTGTCGGGAGACACGCGCAGGATTTCGCCGATCTCGGCCTTGAGCATCTCGGTGAAGCGTTCGTGCAGGGCGGCATCGTCCAGCGTGGCGATCAGGTGCGCGATGTCGTTGGCGCCGCTGTCGTCGTCGCCGGTGTCACCGGCCTGGCGGGCGATCTCCGAGAACTTGGGCAGATTCGCGGACGGCAGGAAGCGGCTGAGCGCGCGCCAATCCAGTTCCAGGACACCCAGTCCTGAAACGTCGGCAACCAGCATGTCTTCCAGGGCGTCCAGGGCGACTTGCGAAGCCAGCGCGCCGCCGCCCATGCGGCCTTGCAGCGCGTCCTTGATTTTCTGGTTGCGGGCCAGGAAACCGACGTCGTCGATGGCACCCCAGCGCACGCACGTGGCGGGCAGGCCTTCCGCGCGGCGCTGCGCGGCCAGGCGCTCCAGCCAGGCATTGGCGGCCACGTAGTTGCTTTGGCCGGGGTTGCCGAACAAGGTCGTAGCCGACGAATAGAAGATGAAGAGGTCCAGCGGCAGCGCGCGCGTCAGTTCGTGCAGGTGCTGGGCGCCCAGCACCTTGGCCGCGAGCGTCCGTTCAATCTGCACTGGGGTGGCGCTGCGCGCAAGGCCGTCGTCAATGACGACAGCCGCATGGACGACGCCCTTGAGGGGCGGCATGGTGCCCGCGGTTTCGTCCAGCAGGCGGGCCAACGCCGCGCGGTCCGTGACGTCGCAGGCAGCCGCGTGGACGCGTACGCCTTGCGCGTCGAATGCTGAGAGTGCTGCTTGCGCGGCTTCGCTTACAGGGCCGCTTCGGCTGATCAGGATCAGGTTGCGGGCACCCTTGTCAGCCAGCCACTGGGCAGTGCGCAGACCGAATCCGCCCAATCCGCCGGTGACCAGATAGGTCGCGTCGGCGGACAACGTCAGGCCGGGTGCCGTATGGGCAGCCGGCGTATGCACGCCGCTGATGCCGTTGCGGTACGTGACGACGATCTTGCCGATCTGGCGGGCCTGCTGCATGTAGCGGAAGGCGTCGACGATGTCGTTCGCGTCGAAGACGGAATAGGGCAGCGGATGAAGCGCGCCTTGGCGGAATAGCGCCATCATCTGGCCGAACAGCCGTTGGGTCAGGTCCGGGCGCTCGTTCATCAGCTGATCGGCGTCGATGCCGAAGTAGCTGATGTTGTTGCGGAACGGGCGCAGGCCGATGCGGGTGTTTTCGTAGAAGTCGCGCTTGCCCAGTTCCAGGAAGCGGCCGAACGGTTTCAACACGCGCAGGTTGCGGTTGATCGCTTCGCCGGCCAGCGAGTTCAGTACGACGTCGACACCCCGGCCGCCTGTGTCTGCCAGGATTTCGTCGGCGTATGACAGCGAGCGCGAATCATAGATATGGCGCACGCCCAGCAGGCGCAGCAGGTCGCGCTTTTCGTCGGAACCGGCGGTCGCGTAGATTTCAGCGCCCAGCCATTGTGCAAACTGGATGGCGGCGATGCCGACGCCGCCGGCCGCGCCGTGGATCAGGATCTTCTCGCCTTCTTCCAGGCGCGCCAGGTGGTGCAGCGCGTAGTAGACCGTGAAGAACGTGCTGGGAATGGTTGCGGCGGCTTCGAACGAGAAGCCTTCGGGGATGTGCGAGATGGCGCTGGGCTTGGTCAGCACGCGGTCGCCAAAGCTGGCGGGTCCAAAACCCACGACGGCATCGCCTACGGCGTAGCCGTCGACGTCCGACCCGACCCTGGCCACCGTGCCCGAAAACTCCAGGCCGAGTGTCGGGCCGGCAAAGCCGTTTTCGATGGCCTCGTCGGACAGCAGGCCCAATGCGTACATGACGTCGCGGAAGTTCAGGCCGGTGGCCTCGATGCGGACTTCCAGTTCGTCGTCGGCCGGTGTCGGCGCCGGGCACGACTCCCAACGCAGGTTGCGCAGCTGGCCGGGGAACTCAAAGCCCAGGCGCACGGCTTGCGACGTGTTGGCGTCAGCGGCAGTCGGCGCAGGGCGCGGAGCGTGGCGCAGGCGCGGCGCATAGCGTGCGCCGCTTTCGTCGAGAATGATTTCGTCTTCGTTGTCCGCGCAGCTCAATTCGCGGATCAGCGCGTCGGCCAGATTGCTGGCGTGAGCCAGCGGCAGGTCGACCATGCGGATGCGGAAATTGGACGCTTCGTTGGCCAGCGTACGACCGTAGCCCCACAGCGCAGCGTCGTTCAACGCGTGCATGGCGGCGGGGGCTTGGGGCCCTTGGCGCAGATACTGTACGGCGTCGGCGGTGACCAGCCAGACGGTGGCGCCAGTCTGCGTGCGTTCGCAAGCCTGGATGACTGCAGCGGCGGTGGCGCAGCGGCGGGTCTGCAGGGCGAGCAGTTCTTCAGGCGTCTGGTGCGCATCGGCCCACGCCAGGCCGTCCAGATGGATGACGTGGTTGACCGGGCCGGTGGCGCCATTGCGCAGCAAGCCGTCCAGCGCTTCCGGATCCGCCTGGACCGCCAGGCGGACGTGATGGCCGGCGGCTTTCAGCTTGGCTTCCAGCGATTGCGCCAATCCCGCGCCGTGCTCGGAGTTGCGATCGGCCAGAATCAGCCAGTTCGTGGGTGCATTCGAGGCATCCGCGCCGGGCAGGGCATCCAAGGCTTGCACGCCGTCCAGCCGCGCGGTCAGCAGATAGGCGCCGCTGGCGAACGATCCAGAAAATTCTAGCGGACTGTCGCACAGGAATCCAAGCGATTGGAGCTCATCCTGCCAGAAGCCGATGGGTTGCTGCGTGGACAGTTGTTCTCCGCCCTCGCTGGTTTGCCACCAGTTCTGACGGCCTCCAAAGACGAAGTCGCCCCAGGCGGCAGGGTGCGCGCCGCAGACCAGCAACACGCCGTCCGCCCTCAGGCTGGCGCGCGCATGGCGCAAGGCCGCGCGTGCGGCTTCCAGGGTGTCGAACTCGCAGTGGAAGATTGCCAGGTCGCACAGGGCGGTAGGCGCGATACCCCCTTCGCCGATGAGCTCGGTGCGGGCGTTCGGGTAACGTTCGGCCTGTTGATGAATGACGTGATCCAGCACATCCGGGTCGTTCGACGCGTAGCAGTAGTCGGCCACGTTGAAGTCCAACGCGTCGCAGCAGCTGAATGCGAACAGCGGCGCGGCTTGGCCGACTTCGATGATCGCCAGGCGTTGGCCGGGAAGGCGATTGGCTTGTGCTTGCGCCAGTACCGCCCGCAAGGCGGTGCCCAGGCGCTGGCCGCTGGCGGCGCCCAGGGCGCTGCGGCCGATCGAGGCGGGTGTGCTGGCACGCGGGCAAACCGCGTCCAGCGTGGCTTCGCCGCGCAGCAAAGCGGGCAGGTGCAGGCCGACGCGGCCCACCGCATGGACGATCTGGGCGTAGTCCGGATACTCGCGCAGCAGCGTGTTCCAGATGTCTGTCGTGCCGTTTTCGTTGCCGTCCGGGGCGGGTAAATGGACGCCTGCGGCGCCGGTTTCAACGAAACCGGCCGCCGTCAGGCGCGAGATGGTGTGTTGAAGCAGCAACGCGGATTCCGGTGCGTAGCGGCAGAGTTCGGTCACCAGCGCCTGCGGTACCAGTTGTCCGTCGGGTGCGATCTGGCGCAGTGCGTCCAGCGAAAAACCGTCGCACAGGCTTTCCAGCAGCGGGTCGACCTCTTCTGCATAGCGCGCGTGTGCGCCATCTTCGATGCATTCCGCGATGGCTTCAGCCAGGGCGGCACGCAACGTGGCGAGGTCCAGGGGGGAGGGGCCAAACGGCGCGTGCGGACGCGGCGTTGCGGCGACATCCAGGAAGCTGAGATGGTCGGCGGCCGGTTTGCGCAGCCGGATACTGCGGAACCGCGCCTGTTCGACGGCGGCGATCTGCTCGCCGGCGGCGTTATAGAGTTCGAAACTGGCGGTCAGCGAATGCGGGGCGCGGCGTTCCAGGCGCACACGCGCGGCGGCGGGCTGGCCCGCATGGGCCCGCAGGCTCAAGCGCCCGATCTTGGCAGGCACGAAAGCGATACCCTGGCCCATGGCCGGGTCATTGCGCAGCAGTTGGATGATCAGCTGGAAGGCGCAATCCAGCAGGGCGGGATGCAGGTGAGTGGCGCCAAGTTCGCTTTCAATGACGGGGTCGGCTTGCAGGACGGCAAGGACGCTAGTGTCCGATTCCATCCAGCCGTGCGACACAGCGCGGAAGGCGGTGCCGTAATCCAGGCCGACGGCGCGCGTCAGGGCCTCATGGGTGTCGCCGGTAAAGTCGGCCGCGCGGGTCGGCAGGAGCAGCTTGGCCTGCGTGAGGCGGGCCGAGCTGGCTTCGCGCAGCAGGCGGCCGCTGGCGTGCTTGACCCACGGTTCCGTACTGTTGCTGTCCTTGGCGTTGATGCGGAACCGGCCGTCGGCGTCGTCCAGCAGTAGGCGCGTCAGCTTGCTGGGCGCGGCGTTCAGTAGCAACGGGGCGTGGATTTCCAGTTCTTCCAGCTCGGCATAGTCGCCATCCTGCCATTGCAACGCGGCCGCCAGGGCGATTTCGGCGAAGCCGGTGCCGGGGAAGACCACCGCGTCACCGACGACGTGGTCTGCCAGCGTCGGATGGGACTGGGTGTCCAGCTGGTTCTGCCAGGTGTTCTCATGCTGCTGCAAAGCATAGCCCAGCAACGGATGCACGTGGCGGCGCGACAGCATGCCTAGCGATTCCGGCGTGGTGGGATGCCAATGGCGCTCGCGTTGCCACGGATAGGTCGGCAGGTCGACCGCCGTTCCTTCCCACGGGAAGAGCGATTGCAGATCGATTTGGCCGCCGCTGGCAATGACCTGTCCGGCCGCGGTCCAGATCTTTTCGGGATCATCGCCGCCGCGCGTCGCGGTACTGAGCACGCGGCCGTGCATGTCGGCGGTCTTGAGCGTGTCGTTCAAGTACGAGCGCAGCAACGGGTGCGGGCCCACTTCGACAAAAATATTGTTGCCTTCGGCCGTCAATCGGTTGGCGGCTTGCTCGAAGCGCACCGGTTCGCGTACGTTGTGCCACCAGTAGTCGGCGGTCAGGGCGGTGCCGTCCAGCGGAGTACCGGTGACGGTGGAGTAGAAAGGGACGTCGGTCGCGCGTGGCTGAATGTCGGCAAGCGCTTCACGGATACCTGCTTCGATGGAATCCATCGCAGGGCTGTGGAAGGCGTAGTCCAGGTCCAGGCGCCGGAAGAACAGCGCTTGCTCGGCCAGTGCCGCCTCCAGCACGCTCAAGGCGTCCGGTGAGCCGGCCACGGTGGCGCCGCGGCTGCTGTTGAAGCCGGCTACGCAAACCCGGTCGCCCAGATTGTGTTGGGCGATCAGCGCCAGCGCTTCTTCGCCGTTGATGCCGACGGCCGTCATGCGCCCCTGGCCCTTGGTTTCACCTTGCAGTCGGCTGCGCTGGAAGATGACGCAGACGGCGTCTGGCAGGCTCAACGCGCCGCAGGCCCAGGCGGCCGCCACTTCACCGACGCTGTGTCCAATAACCGCCGACGGCACGACGCCACGTTGCGCCAGCATGCGGGTGATGCCGACTTGCAGCGCGAATAGCGCGGGCTGCCCGACTTCGGTGCGTTCGTAGCGGTCGTCGCCGTTTTCACCGGCCAATTCCTTGTGCAGCGAGAAATCGGCGTACTGCGAAAACAGGGCGTCGACTTCGTCGATGGCGGTAGCGAAAACAGGGTCTGCCAACAGGCGGCGGCCCATATTGGCCCATTGCGAGCCATTGCCCGAATAGACCATGACGGGGCCGCGCGCGTGCTTCAGCGCCGTGCCGGCTGTCACCTCTGGTTTGGGTTCGGTGTCGTCGGCGAACTGCTGGAGCAGGTCGGCGATCGTATTGCAATGGGTGCCGAAGACCACAGCCCGTTCCGTGTGCCAGTCGCGGCGCATCGCGGCGTGATAGGCCGCGTTGTACAGGAATTTGGCGGGCTGATCGCGCAGGACCGCCGCCATCTGGCGTGCTGCGGTTTTCAGGGCTTGGGGCGTTTTGCCCGACACCACAACCGGAATCGGTGCGGTCTTGGCCATTTTGCCTTCAGCGGCCGGGCTGCGCGGCGGGGCGCTTTCCAGGATCACGTGGGCATTGGCGCCGCCGAATCCGAACGAGTTCACGCCGACGACGAGCCTGCCCGTCGGGCGCAGCTTGCGGTTCTGGGTGACGACATCCAGGTTCCAGTTCTGGAATTCGATCTTGGGATTAAGCGTCTTGATGCCGATGGTGGCGGGCACCACGCGATGGCGCAGCACGTACATCGCCTTGACCAGGCCGGCAACGCCGGACGCGGCTTCCAGGTGGCCCAGGTTGCTTTTGACCGATCCGATCGGCAGCGGCGCGTCCTTGCTGCGTTGCTGTGCGAGGGCGGCGCCGATGGCGCGCGTCTCGATGGGGTCGCCGACCGCGGTGCCGGTGCCGTGCGCTTCCAGGTAATCGATGTCGGCGGGCGAAATGCCTGCCTGTTCATAGGCCTGGCGCATCAGCGTGGCCTGCGCATCGGCGCTTGGCACCGTCAGCCCCGATTTGCGGCCATCGGTATTGACGGCCGACCCGGCTACGACGGCCAGGATGTTGTCGCCGTCGGCAACGGCCTGATCATAGTCCTTCAGCAGGAAGATCCCGCCGCCTTCCGAGCGGACGTAGCCGTCGCCCGCTGCGTCAAAGACATTGCAGCGGCCGCGGGGCGACAGCATCGATGCCTTGGAAAATGTAATGAAACCGTAAGGGTGCAGGTGCAGACTCACGCCTCCTGCGAGGGCCTGGCTGCACTCGCCGGAGATGATGCTGCGGCAAGCCTGGTGGAAGGCGACCAGCGATGACGAGCACGCGGTATCCATGGCGATGCTCGGTCCGCGCAGGTCGAAGAAGTACGACAAGCGGTTCGCGGCAATGCTGGCGGTATTGCCCGTCGCCATCGATGCATCGACGGCGTTCAGGTCTTCGGCCAGGCGGTAGGCGTAGTCGGAGCTGGCGATACCTATATAGACGCCGCAATTGGTGCCGCGCAGGGTAGAGGGGCGCACGCCCGCTTGCTCCATGGCTTCCCAGCTCATTTCCAGCAGTAGGCGTTGCTGCGGGTCCATGAGGGCGGCTTCGCGCGGGGAAATGCCGAAGAAGCCCGCGTCGAAACCGGCAATATCGCCGATAGAGCCAGCGGAGAAGGTATAGGCGGTGCCGGGGTGGTCCTTGGCCGGATGCAGGTACGTATCGGCGGACCAGCGGTCTTCGGCGACGCGGGAGACAAGATCGCGGCCTTCCAGCAGCGCTGGCCAGTAGCTGTCTACAGTGGTGCTGGGGAATCGGAACGATAGTCCGATGACGGCAACGCGCTTAGCCATGCAGTGTCCTTCTAGCCCCGTCGAGTCGCGACGCGGTATATGAGAATGCGGTCAAACCGCAGGGGGAATGTGGCCTGTAACGGCCTTGTGCCGGTGAATCCGGACGCCTAGAGACCCGAGCAGGGCGAACTGCGCCTGAGGATCAAGTGCGGCCGATACGGCCGGATGTGGCGGTTCTCCCTATTGCTGCCATCGCTGGGATGGCCCCCTTGACCTGTACTCTGCATTGGCGCTGCTGCCGGCGCGCCGTGTAAATAATTGTTATGCCCATTACTTGATTGTTCTGTTCTCTGTTGCTCCGACGCGTTCTCGGCTTCATTCGTGGATGAAGGGGCGTCTTTGGGTGCGTTTGCAGAAACAAATTGATTTAAAACTTGCCGATTTTACCGTAACCGTACTGTCAGCCAGATTGACCCCAAAAGCACACACCCCGCGAAACACCGGAAGCCATGCTTTCAAAATGCTGTCTTAAGCGTCTCGGGCCGTAGGATATCAACCATTTGTAACTAGTATTGGGCAAGATTAATCAAAACAATTCAGGAGTGACGAAAATCTCGATCTTTCCTGTTGTGACCTGCAAAACTTGCAAGAATCGAACAACAAAAAGACCAAACCTGGCTAATCCTGGGTCAATTGCCTGCAGATTTGTGGCAAAAAAAACGCACCGGGAAGGTGCGCTTGCGCGGGTGCCACGATGAGCAGTTGGTCACGACACACCGCAGACCGGAACAGGCGGTATCCGCTTGGCGGGGGTGGGAATGCGCCACGAGGCGCGACGGCGCAATGCGCCGAATATCTTCAGCCCCTGTGGCCAGTCGGCCAAGCCGCTTTCGGCGTTGATGTGTCCGGCGCCGGGAAGCACGACGACCCGGCTGCCCCAGTCCTGCGCGAAGGCGCGCGCACGCTCAAGGCGGCAGTAGGGATCGTTGTCGCTGGCGATGACCACACTTTGGAACGGCAAGGGTTGGCGCGGAATGGGCGCAAACCCTCGCAAGCAATCGGGCGCGTCGGGGCGTTCGACATCGGCGGGCGCGACCAACAATGCCCCCGCGACCTTGGCCCGTAGCGGGACGGGCAGGGCGGCGCTGATCAGGCAGCCCAGGCTGTGGGCGATCAGCAGCACCGGGCTGCGGGCCTGGTCGACTTCGGTGGCCAGCGTGGAAATCCATTCAGGCGCGGCCGGGTTCTCCCAGTCGCGCTGCTGGATGCGCACGGCGTGGGGCAGCAGGGTTGCCCAGCGTGATTGCCAGTGGTCCGGTCCGGAGTTTTTCCATCCGGGGACGATGATCGGTTGGAGTCTCATGGCGGCCATGATGCCGCGACGCCCTAGTAACTCAAACGAATAAATCGTCCTTTGCATAGATGGTGCCGGGTATAAAGCGGCACCTGCCCGCGATGCGGCACCCAGGTGCGCCAAGAGCACCGGAAGTCGGGCCGGATGGGCTCCAAAAGCGGGGTTTTTTCAGTGTATGCTTGCCGTGCACATGCACAGTAACGGGGCGTGACCACATCGGTTTGAAGCGTCCGCCCGGTTCAAAAACCAACGATTACAAGCGATTAGAGGAGTCCACTCATGAAGCCAGTATTTCGTCTGACCCCGGTCATTGCGGCGCTGGGAGTCGCCGCTGGCCTGACGTTTGCGGCGGGAGCGCAAGCGCAAACCATCAAGATTGGCGTTGTCGGCCCCACCACCGGCGCCGTCACCCAGTATGGCGACATGGTCCGTGAAGGCGTCGACACGGCTGTCGAGCGCATCAACGCCGCTGGCGGCGTGAACGGCAAGAAGCTCGAAACCGTGGTCATCGACGACGGCTGCGAACCCAAGCAGGGTCCGGTGGCCGCCAACCGCGTCGTCAACAGCAAGATCGGATTCGTCGTGGGCCACGTGTGCTCGGGCGCCACCATCGCCGCTGCGGACATCTATAACAATGAAGGCGTCGTCATGGTGACGCCGTCGGCCACGGCCCCGGCGCTGACGGATGGCAAGAACTACGAGTTCATCTTCCGCACGATCGGCCGCGACGACCAGCAAGGCCCCGCCGCCGCCAAGTTTGTGCTCGAGAAGATCAAGCCGAAGAAGGCTGCCGTGCTGCACGACAAGCAGTCGTATGGCCAGGGCATCGCCACGGCCGTCAAGAACGACCTGGAAAAGGGCGGCGTGCCGGTCGCGGTGTTCGAGGGCATCAATGCCGGCGACAGCGACTACTCGGCCGTGATCACCAAGCTGAAGAGCCAAGGCGTCGATTTCGTCTACTACGGCGGCTACCACCCTGAAATGGGCTTGCTGCTGCGCCAGGCGGCCGAGCAAGGCGTGAAGGCCAAGTGGATGGGTCCGGAAGGCGCGGGCAACCCGGACATCAACGCCATCGCCGGCGACGCCGTCGAAGGCATGTTGGTGACCCTGCCGGCCGACTTCACCCAGAACGCCGCCAACGCCGATATCGTCAAGGCTTTCGAAGCCAAGAAGCGCAATGCCGGCGGCGCCTTCCAGATGACGGCCTACACGGCCACCCAGGTCATCGCGGACGGCATCAAGGGCGCGGGTTCGGACGACCCGACCAAGGTTGCCAAGTACCTGCACGCCAATTCCTTCGACACGCCGATCGGCAAGGTGTCGTGGAACAAGCAAGGTGACCTGACGAATTTCTCGTTCGACGTGTTCACCTGGCACAAGGATGGTTCCAAGACCGTCTACAAGTGATGCGCCAGCGGGCATAGGGTCGTCGGCCCTATCGCCCGCGGCATCGGATGCGGACCCGCAAGCGTCCGCATGACCACCGGGCCGGAAGCCACAGACTTCCGGCCCGGTTTTTGCATTTGAGTGCCCCCTGCCGGGAACCGGACCGCCACTGCGGTGTCGAACGGCCGGACCACCGCCCGCGAAAGCGCAGCGGCCCCTAGACCTACTCTTGTCCGCACATTATGACCAAGGCCCTACTAGTTGAAGACGATCCCAAGCTGTCGCGCCTGATCGCGCAGTTCCTGGAGCAACACGGGTTCAACGTCGCCCAGGCCTACCGCGGCGACCACGCCGTGGAAGCGTTCCGCCGCCACGAGCCGGCGATCACCATCCTGGATCTGATGCTGCCGGGACGGGATGGCCTGCAGGTGTGCCGCGATCTGCGCGCGTTCTCGTCCGCGCCCATCCTGATGCTGACCGCGCGCGAGGACGACCTGGACCAGATCCTGGGGCTGGAGTCCGGCGCCGACGATTACGTCATCAAACCCGTGGAGCCGCGCGTGCTGCTTGCGCGAATCCGCGCGCTGATGCGTCGCCACAATCAGCTGGACGAGCCGCCGGAGCATCTGGAGTTCGGGCCGCTGACCATTGACCGGCGCACGCGCGCCGTCGTTCATGCCGGCGTGGAAGTCGATCTGACGACGATGGAATTCGAGATGCTCTGGGCGCTGGCCAGCCAGGCCGGCCAGGTGTTGACCCGCGACGACTTGCTTAATGCCGTGCGGGGTATTGAATTCAATGGGCTGGATCGCAGCGTGGACGTCTGCGTGAGCAAGCTGCGGCGCAAGCTGGACGACGACCCGCGCGATCCGGCGCGCATCAAGACCGTGTGGGGCAAGGGCTATCTGTTCTCGCCCAAGGCGCACGAGGGCAGCGATGCTTAAGTTTGTCCTGCGGCTCTTCGTGGTGATGGCGATCGGTTTCGTCATCTCCAACGAAGTGGTGGATCGGACCGCAAATTACTTCTTCGAGCCGGTCAATGCGGCGTACGCGCGCGAAGCTGTTCGGGGGCAACTCCACAGCCTGACCCAGGAAGTGGGGCGGGTCGCACCAGAGGCGCGCGCGAGTTATGTGCGCGATGCGCTGGCTCCGCATTACGGCCTGGGGCTGAAAGTGCTGGATCCCGCGGACTACGAGGCCGCAAGCTATCAACTGACGGAAGAAGAACGCAAGACGATCGCCGACGGCGGCTTTTTCCTGCGTGACAAGCTGATGACGTTCGTCACCGCCATTCCAGGGCCGGGGGCGCAGTGGATCGAAGTGAAGCTGCCTCCGGAGCCACCGATCGGCCCGTGGGTGATCGCGGGCATCTATTCCGCGTTGGGGTTGCTGTTGTGCGCGTTCATGCTGGTGTGGGCGCTGCCCATCTGGCGTGACCTGGAAGCGCTGAAGACCGCGGCCCAGCGGATGGGGCAGGGCGATTTGCAGGCGCGGGCGCGGCTGTCGCGCCATTCCAGCATCCGCAACCTGGGCGAGACATTCAACCAGATGTCCGACCGCATCGGCGCGCTGATCAGCAATCAGCGCGACCTGACCAACGCCGTGTCGCACGAACTGCGCACCCCGATCGCCCGCCTGTCCTTTGAACTGGACATGATCGATCGCGAAGCCGACCCCGAAGCGCGCAAGCGGTTGGTCGAGGAAATGAAGAACGACGTGGCGGAACTGGACAGCATGGCATCCGAACTGCTGATGTACGCCCGACTGGAACACAAAAGCGACGACGTCGCGCTGCGGGCGCAGGATGCGCGCGGGTGGCTGGATTCCGTCGTGCAGCACGCGGCTTACGAAGCCGGCGTCTCGGGCGTGCATTGTGCCGTGTCGCAGTGCGATGTGGCCCAAGTGAGGCTACACCAGCGCTACATGACGCGGGCGCTGCTGAATCTGCTGCAGAACGCCATCCGCCATGCCGGCGGCCGGGTGCAGGTCAGCCTGACCAGCCCGGCGCCGCAGGAATACGTACTGACGGTGGATGACGACGGGCCGGGCGTGCCGCCCGCCGACCGCGAACGCATCTTCGAGCCCTTCATCCGCCTGGACGAAAGCCGCGACCGCGGCACGGGCGGCACCGGGTTGGGGCTGGCCATCGTGAGCCGGGTCGCGCGGTGGCATAACGGCACGGCGCTGGCCACCGACAGCCCCTTGGGGGGCGCGCGTTTCGTGGTCAGTTGGAAGGCGGACTGACGCGGCGTCGGCGACAGGCGTAAAGAAACTTCACAAAACGCGCTCCGAATCTTCACAAACTCCATACAAAGCGGGAAAGATCCGGCTCGGGCGCGTGGATAGCATGACGGCATTCTTCTTGAAGAGGGTTTGCCGCCAACCATGTTTTCCCTTAGCCGCCTCGTCGCCATCGGGTCGTTGCTGGTCGCCGCCGGCGGCTGTCAGCATCTGCCGCCGGCGGCGCCGCCCACCGTCGCAAAAGGCGACTACGCAGCGGTTCTGGGATATCTGGAAGCACGCATTCCTTACGACATGGGCAAGCACAAGGTGCCTGGCCTGTCGATCGCCATCGTCGACGACCAGCGCGTGGTCTGGAGCACGGGTTTCGGGTATGCGGATCCGGTCCGGCATCGCACCGCGACCAGCGACACCCTGTACCGGGTAGGCGCCATCAGCAAGATCGTCACGGCGGCAGGCGTCCTGCGCGCCGCGGATGACGGCAGCCTGCCGCTGGATGCGCCGGCCGGACAGTCCCTGCCCGATTGGCATGTCGAACCGCGCCGCAACGCCCTGCAGTGGATGGGGGCAGATCCCTACACCGCGCGCAACTTGCTGACCCTGCATCCGTCCACGCTGGAAGACACAATGGGCCGAGCCCGCGCTGACATGGCGTACGCCTTGCTGGGCGACATGGTGGCGCATGTGGCCCGCGAACCGCTTGACGACTATGTACGCCGCACGATCTTGCAGCCGTTGAACATGCCGCGCGCGGGCTATCGGGCAGACGCCCGCATGCTTGATTTGCGTGCGGCGGGTTATCGCCGCGGCGTTCCCTGGAACGAAGGCCCGCAGCCCAACGAGGCGGCCGACGGCCTGTGGATGAGCACCTCCGAAATGGCGCGGTTTTCCAGCATGTTGTTCGCCGGCGGCGTGTACCGGGGCGCGCGTGTGCTGAAGGATGAATCCGCCACCGCCGTCCTGAACCTGGAAACGGTATCCGGCGCCAGTCTGGACCTGAGTTGCCGCCTGGCGCTCTCCTGGCTGGCCGCGCCCTGCGGCGAGGACATCGTGGGCGGCGCTCCACTGCATGAGCACAGCGGCGCTACCGAAGCCTTTCACGCCAGATACCTGTTGGCCCCGCAAGACAAGCTTGCCGTGCTGGTCATGAGCAATGCCGATACGGGCGAGCCCCTGGTGGCGTCTGTATCGACGCTGGCCATGCATCTGATGCGGCAGGCCAAGCAAGGCGCTGGCGTCGACTAGCCCAGGCCGACAGGACATATTTCGCGCCCCGCAGGCGCGCTGAGCCTGCACCGTTCATCAACCTCGTTTCCCGGATGCATTTATGAAGCGATTTCCCCTTTTGTCGTTTGTCCCGCGCCGTGCCGCCGCGGCAGCATTGCTGGTGGCGGCCCCAAGCCTGTCCGCCGTTGCCGCCGATCTGTCGGTCACGGACGCCAGTTCAGTCTATGGACAGCGGGGCGCGAGCTCTCGGGGTTTGACGGTGGCGACCGGGGACGAGCGCCCGGAAGGCCAATGGACCTTTTACGGCACGGCCGGCGTGGGCTATGCGCCGCGGTATAGCGGCAGCGACGAGAGTTCCGTCGTGCCGATCGTTGGTTTCGGTGTGCGCAGTCCCAACGGCTTCTTCCTGGGCACTGATCACGGCCTGGGCTGGGAGACGCAGGCGCTGGACAGTACGTTCCGCTTCTATGTGTCGCCCAGTGCCTCGCGCAAGGACCACAAGAAAGGCTTCCAGGGATCGGACAAGCTGCGCGGCATGGGCGACATCAAAAGCCGCGCCCAGATCGGCATGGATGCCGAAACGGCGCTGGGGCCTGTCGTGCTGTCGGCGACCGTGGCGCACGCGTTCAAGAAGGGCGACGACAGCGACGTGGGTAGCGCCTATACGATGTTCAACCTGGGCGCCAGCACGACGGTGTATGAAGGTTCGGCGGGCTCGGTGTCCCTGGCGCTGAGCGGCACGTTGGGCGACGGCAACTACATGCGCACCTGGTACGGCGTCAGTGACCGGCAATCGGCCAAATCGGGCTATCGCCGCTACAACCCCAAGGGCGGCCTGGAGAGCATGGGCTTGGGCGCAACCTGGACGCTGCCGGTTAGCCAGTCCTGGTCCTGGACGGTCGCGGCCGAGGCACGGCGGCTGTTTGGAGACGCGGCAGACAGCCCGATCGTGAAAGACCGGAACCAGTACACCATCGGAACGATGGTGACGTACACGTATTGAGGCGGGAAGGGACTCGCCGCCGGCAGGCGGCGAGTTTAGGAAAGGAACCGGGCTAGCGCTTGGCCGCCGGTTCTTTCGAGGATGCGCAGAAAGGCTTACAGGCCTTGGACGCGGCGGCCCGTGTCGGCTTCGAACCAGTGCAGGGGATGGCGGCCGTCCGGGCCCACGTTGACGCGGTCCGTCACCTTGGCGGACGACTCGGACAACTGGCGGGTGGTGCAGCGCACGACCAGCGTGGTCTTGCCGCAACGGCAGTGGACCAGTTGTTCCGAGCCCAGCGTTTCCACCATTTCGACTTCCGCCGGCACGCCTTGCGTGTTCAGCAGCATGTGTTCCGGACGCATGCCCATGATGACCTTGCGGCCACGAACCTGCGCCGGCACCTGCAGCGGCGAGATCTCCAGCGCCATGCCGTCGGTGGTCTGCACCGTGCCGTCGCCGGCCACTTGCACTTCCATCAGGTTCATCGGGGGCGAGCCGATAAAGCCGGCGACAAACGTCGATGCGGGCTTTTCGAACACTTCCATCGGGGTGCCGATCTGCTCGGGCACGCCCTGATACATGACGATCATGCGGTGGGCCAGGGTCATGGCTTCGACCTGATCGTGCGTCACGTACAGGCTGGTGGTGCCCAGGCGGCGATGCAGCTTCATGATTTCCAGACGCATCGCCACGCGCAGCTTGGCGTCCAGGTTGGACAGCGGCTCGTCGAACAGGAAGACCTTGGGTTCGCGCACGATGGCGCGGCCCATGGCGACGCGCTGGCGCTGGCCGCCGGACAGCGCGCGGGGACGGCGGTCCAGCAGGTGGCTCAGTTCCAGGATCTGCGCGGCGACGTCGACCCGCTTCTTGATTTCTTCCTTGGAGAACTTGCGGATCTTCAAGCCGTAGGCCATGTTCTCGAACACGGTCATGTGCGGGTAGAGCGCGTAGTTCTGGAACACCATCGCGATATCGCGTTCGGCGGGTTCCAGCGTGTTGACGACCTTGTCGTCGATCACGATGTCGCCGCTGGTGACGGATTCCAGGCCGGCGACCATGCGCATCAGCGTGGATTTGCCGCAGCCCGACGGGCCGACGATGACGATGAATTCACCGTCTTTGACATCCATGTCGATGCCATGGATGACCGGCACGTTGCCGGCGTAGGTTTTCTTGACGTTACGGAAGCTGAGAGTAGCCATGTTTATTCGTGTTCGGAGTCGTGTTCGGGTGGGTGCGGATGGGCAAGCGTCACTTTTCAGTGTCGACCAGACCCTTGACGAACCATTTCTGCATCAGGATGACGACGAGCGCCGGCGGAATCATGGCCAGCATGGCGGTGGCCATGGTGATGTTCCATTCGGTGACGCTGTCGCCGCCGCTGATCATCCGCTTGATGCCGATGACGACGGGGTACATGTCTTCCTGGGTGGTAACGAGCAGCGGCCACAGGTATTGGTTCCAGCCATAGATGAACTGGATCACGAACAGGGCGGCGATGCTGGTCTTGGACAGGGGCAGCAGCACGTCGAAGAAGAAGCGCACCGGGCCTGCGCCGTCGATGCGCGCGGCTTCGATCAGCTCGTCCGGCACCGTCAGGAAGAACTGGCGGAACAGGAAGGTGGCCGTGGCCGACGCAATCAGCGGAAGCGTCAGGCCGGCATAGCTGTTGAGCAGGCCCAGGTCCGCCACCACCTTGTAGGTGGGCGCGATCCGGACTTCGACGGGCAGCATCAGGGTGACGAAGATCATCCAGAAAAAGAACATGCGGCCAGGAAAGCGGAAGTACACGACCGCGAAAGCCGACAGCAGCGAGATCGCGATCTTGCCGATGGAAATCGACAGGGCCATGATCAGGCTGACATACATCATGCGGCCCACGGGCGCGCCCGACGAACCGCCGGACGAGCCGCCGAACAGCGCCTGCATGTAGTTATCGACAAAGTGCGGACCGGGAATCAGCGACATCGGCGCTTGCGCCACTTCCTGAGCGGTCTGGGTAGACGCGACGAAAGTGATGTAAAGCGGAAATGCCACCATCGCCACCCCGCAGAGCAGAATGACGTGGGCCAGAATATCCAGCCAGGGACGGCGTTCAACCATTGTTATTAGCCTCGAACAAAATCAATACTGCACTTTGCGGTCGACGTACCGGAACTGTACGACCGTCAAGGCAACCACAATGAACATCAGCACAACCGACTGGGCCGCGGACGAACCCAGGTCCAGGCCGCGGAAGCCGTCGCTGTACACCTTGTAGACCAGGATCGAGGTCGACGTGCCGGGACCGCCTTGCGTGGTGGTATCCACGACCGCGAAGGTGTCGAAGAAGGCATAGATGATGTTGACCACGAGCAGGAAGAACGTGGTGGGCGACAGCAGCGGGAACACGATGCTCCAGAAGCGGCGGGCCGGGCTTGCGCCGTCGATCGCGGCGGCTTCGATGAGCGAACGCGGGATCGATTGCAGGCCTGCCAGGAAGAACAGGAAGTTGTACGAGATCTGCTTCCACACGGCAGCCACCAGCACCAGCATCATTGCCTGGTTGCCGTCCAGCCGGGGGTTCCAGTCCACGCCGGACTTGCGCAACGCAACCGCCAGGATGCCGACGGAAGGGGAGAACATGAACAGCCACAGCACGCCGACGACGGCGGGCGCCACGGCGTAGGGCCAGATCAGCAGCGTCTTGTAGAGTCCTGCGCCGCGAATCACGCGGTCGGCCATGACGGCCAGCAGCAAGGACACGCCAAGACCCACCACCGCCACCAGCACCGAGAACACGGCGGTGACGCGGAAGGAATCGAGGTAGGCCTGTTGCGAGAACAGTTCCATGAAGTTGTCGAGCCCGACGAACTCGGACGACAGACCGAAGGCATCTTCAAGCCGCATGGACTGCCACATGGCTTGTCCGGCAGGCAGGAAAAAGAAGACCACGGTAATGATCAGCTGCGGCAGAAGCAGCAGATAGGGCAAGGTCTTGTGCCCGAATACAACGCGTTTTTCCATAGGGGGAACCCAAGGTACAGAAAAGCGGCGGTTGGATTAACCGCCGCTTGAAACCGCTTTCATAAAAATACGATAGGCTTAAAGCCCTAAAAAAACCAGGGCTTTAAGCCTTGCGCTTGCATCCGGTCTGGCCGCTAAGTGCTTGTCATTGCATGGAAAATGCTAGTTGACAAACACCCGCCGGCGTCCCGGAAAGGGCGTTACTTTACACTCTTCTCGAACTTCTCCAGCAACTCGTTGCCGCGCTTGACGATGTTCTCGGCGCCGTCCTTGGCCGCAACCTTACCGGACACGATGCGTTCGATTTCAGCGTCTTCGATTTCACGGATCTGCGGCAGGAAGCCCAGGCGCAGGCCACGCGACTGCGCGGTCGTTTCCACGTTCAGCTGCTTCACGCCGACTTCGGTGCCCGGATTCTTGTCATAGAAACCGTCTTTCTTCGTCAGTTCGTAGGCAGCCTTGGTGACCGGCACATAGCCCGTCTGCTGGTGCCAGCGAGCAGCGATTTCCGGGCTGGCCAGGAACTTGAAGAACGCGGTCACGCCCTTGTAGGTTTCCGGCTTCTTGTTGGCGAAGACCCACAGCGAAGCGCCGCCGATGATGGTGTTCTGCGGGGCGCCTTGCACGTCGGCGTAGTAGGGCACGGTCGAGGTGCCAAATTCGAACTTGGCGTTTTTGGCGATGTTGGCGCGCAGGCCGGACGAACCGGTGATCATGGCGCACTTGCCGCTGATGAACAGCGAGTTCGGCTCGTCGCCGCGGCCGCCGTACATGAAGATGCCTTCCTTGCCCAGCTTGGCCAGGTTTTCCAGATGGCGCACGTGCAGCGGAGTGTTGATGGCGATGCGAGCGTCCAGGCCGCCGAAACCGTTGTCCTTGGTGGCGTACGGCACGTTATGCCAGGCCGAGAACGTTTCCAGCTGGACCCACGACGGCCAGGAGGTCGTGTAGCCGCATTCCTGGCCGGCTGCCTTCAGCTTCTGGCCAGCGGCTGCCAGCTCTTCCCAGGTCTTGGGGGGATTGTCGGCGTCCAGGCCAGCCTTCTTGAAGGCGTCCTTGTTGTAGTAGAACACCACGGTCGAGCTGTTGAAGGGCATCGACACCAGCTTGCCGTCGGCCGACGAGTAGTAGCCCGCGACCGCGCCGATGAATTCCTTCGGGTCGATCGGGTTGCCGACTTCTTCGGACATCTGCTGCACCGGCTTGATGGCGCCCTTGGCGTACATCATGGTGGCGGTGCCGACTTCGAACACCTGGAGGATGTCCGGGGCGTTGCCGGCGCGGAACGCGGCGATGCCGGCGTTCATGGACTCACCGTAGTTGCCCTTGTAGATTGCCTTGACCTGGTAGTCAGGGTTCTTCTTGTTGAATTCGTCCACCAGACCGTTCACGCGGTCGCCCAGGGCGCCTTCCATCGAGTGCCAGAACTGGATCTCGGTGGCGGCATGCGCGGAGGCGCCTGCGAAAGCCGTCATGATGGCGGCGAAGGTTAAAGCAATACGATGGGATCGCATGGTGAGGTTTCCTCCAGTTGGGCGTGTTGCGACCGGGTTGTCCGGGCACAGAAAACACGACACCTTATGAATTGTTTGTGACAAAACCGTGACTTTCACATCACTCTAAACGCCTGTCAAATTGCGCGTTTTAGGCGCGAACGAACATTTTCTTTTTTTTCCCCAACGAAGCTGACCGTTTACAATGCTTGGCTATGAAAAACGAACTTTCGATTGCGTTCATTGGCGGCGGCAATATGGCGGCCGCTTTGGCCTCCGGACTGGCTGGCAAAGTATGCCCCGCCGGGAACATCCATGTCATTGACATAAACCAGGATGGGCATGCCGCCTGGCAGGCCCGCGGCATGACCACCGCGACGGCCCCCGACGAGGCCCTGGCGCGGTGCCGCGTATGGGTGTTCGCAGTCAAGCCACAGAACATGAAAGATGTTGTGGCTTCCACACGTCAGTGGTTGCAGGACGACACCTTGGTGGTAAGCGTTGCGGCCGGAATCCGGGCCGACACCCTGGCCGGCTGGCTGGGTTCGCCTGACGCGCCGTTCAAGCGCCTGGTGCGCTGCATGCCGAACACGCCCGCGCTGGTGGGCGCGGGCATCACGGGTCTTGCCGCGCTGGACGGCGTGAGCGAAGCCGACCGCGAATTGGCCGCCACCTTGCTGGCAAGCGTCGGGCAAGTGGTCTGGGTGGCCGACGATGCCGCGCTGGATGGCGTGACGGCGTTGTCGGGCAGTGGTCCGGCGTATGTGTTCCTGTTCCTCGAAGCGCTGGTGGCGGGCGGCCTGAAGGTCGGGCTGACCGAAGCCCAGGCCAAGCAGTTGGCGCTGGGCACGCTGGCGGGCGCGACCAAGCTGGCCTCCGAGTCTACCGAGCCCCTGGCGGTGCTGCGCGAACGCGTCACCTCCAAGGGCGGCACCACGGCTGCTGCCTTGGCGGCGTTCGGCGATGCCGGCTTCACGGGCATCGTGGAAGACGCGATGGCCGCCGCGGCCCGTCGCTCGCGCGAGCTGGCCGAGGAGTTCGGGAAATGAGCGTGGCAAGCCGGGGCTTTCCGCCCATGAGCCGCTTGCAGTTCGGTGTTGCCGTGCTGTGCATGCTGCTGGTGGTGGTGGGCTCGAACATCCTGGTCCAGGTGCCGCTGAACGACTGGCTGACGTGGGGCGGGCTGTCGTATCCGGTGGCCTTCCTCGTCACTGACGTACTGAACCGCCGCTTTGGCCCGCGCGCCGCGCGCCGCGTGGTCTGGTTCGGCTTTGCCGCTGCGCTGGTGGTGTCGTTCTGGGTAGCGTCGCCGCGCATCGCGCTGGCTTCGGGCCTGGCCTACATCTGCGCCCAACTGGTCGACATCCAGGTCTTTGACCGCTTGCGTGACCAGCGCTGGTGGCGCGCGCCGTTGGTATCGGGCGTGCTGGGCGCGATCCTGGACACGGCAGTGTTCTTCAGCGTGGCGTTCGCCGCCACCGGCGCGCCCTGGACGACGTGGATGATGGGCGACCTGGCGATCAAGCTGGTGGTCAATATCAGCATGCTGGCGCCGTTCCGTGCGCTGATGTGGAACCTGGCCAAACCCGCCAACGCCTGATCGCGATCATCGGGGCAGGCAAGGCGTCCAAAGAAAAGCGTGCATCGCGGCGGCTCAAGGCCCGCCGGATGTGCGCTTTTTTATTAACGCGATAATCATTATTCGTAAGTCCCGCGTAAGTACTGTATTTAAATGCATTTTCGAACGGCGTATTAATGATTTTTCATAAATTGCGCCAAGCACAAAATCTTGTCGTTTGCCAATCTATTAATAAGGCAAATTTGCGATTTATCCAGTGAATTCATGGGCTTGTCACGCTGATCCGTCACGATTAAAGGTTGGCCTGGAAATATTGGGGATTACACGCAGTGACAGTATGGCGGCTTGCTTCCAGAATACCGGCCACACCGTGTTTTTGCCCAAGAAGCCGGCGACGCGCGATACGGATTGCGGGGTACCCACCCGATAACCCGTTTCGATCAGAGCCGCTCAAAACCTCGCTGGAGAACTCCGCATGAAGTTTCTGAATCGCCTTACCCCGGTAGCCATGGCGCTTGGGGCACTTGCCTTGGCTGGCGCCGCGCACGCCGCCGACACGATCAAGATCGGCATTCCCCAGCCCATGACCGGTCCCAACACCCAATATGGCGACCAGATCCAGGCCGGCGCCTTGACCGCTATCGAGACCATCAACGCCAAGGGCGGCGTGAAGGGCAAGAAGCTCGAACCGATCCTGATCGACGACGGCTGCGAACCCAAGCAGGCCGTGCCGGCCGCCAACCGCGTGGTCAACTCCGGCGCCAAGTTCGCCGTGGCCCATGCGTGCTCGGGCGTGACCGTTGCCGCCGTGAAGGTCTACGAGGAAGAGGGGATTGTCGGCATCACCCCGGGCGCCACGTCGCCGCTGGTGACGGACACCATCAAGCCGCATTACTTCTTCCGCACCATCGGCCGCGATGACCAGCAAGGCCCGTACGCCGCCAGCTACATCGCCAAGA
The DNA here is from genome assembly GCF_002209535.1 of Achromobacter marplatensis. GTDB lineage: Bacteria > Pseudomonadota > Gammaproteobacteria > Burkholderiales > Burkholderiaceae_B > Achromobacter > Achromobacter marplatensis. The sequence goes on from NZ_NJIG01000001.1 coordinate 493,542, forward strand.
CGCTGAAGCCGCAGAAGGTCGCGGTGCTGCACGACAAGCAGACCTACGGCTCGGGCGTGGCCACCCAGGTCAAGGATTCGCTGGGCAAGGAAGGCGTGAACGTCGCCATGTTCGAAGGCATCAACGTCGGCGACAGCGATTACTCGGCCATCATCACCAAGCTGAAGTCCGCGGGCGTGGACCTGGTCTATTTCGGCGGCTACCACCCCGAACTCGGCCTGCTGCTGCGCCAGGCGCGCGAACAGGGCTTGAAGGTCCAGTTCATGGGTCCGGAAGGCACGGCCAACCAGGATCTGGTGGCCATCGCCGGCCCGGCCATCGACGGCCTGCTCGTCACGCTGCCGGCCGACTTCACCAAGCTGCCCGGCAACGAAAGCATCGTGAAGGCCTTCAAGGACGCCAAGCGCGATCCGGACGGCGCCTTCCAGATGCCGGCGTACGCCGCCGTGCAGATCCTGGCCGACAGCATCAACGCCGTGGGCGAAGATCCCGCCAAGGTCGCGGACTACATGCACAAGACTACCTTCAACACCGGCATCGGCAAGGTCGAATACGATGCCAAGGGTGATTTGAAGAACTTCGAGTTTGCTGTTTACAAATGGGACAAGAACGGAAAGAAGACCCAGCTGTAAACTCGCGATCCCGCCGGCGCGGTGCCGGCGTGTAGGGCCTGTCGTCCTCGTTGTGCCGTAATCCGCGTAGCGATGCGCCAAAAGCGCTGTGCGGCCGGCATCAGTTGACGGCAGGCCCTTATAAAATACGCCCAGGTTTCCGGCTCCGGGTCTCTCTACCGGGGCCGGAACCATTTGGAGCAAGAGAAATAATGTCTGACCTCATACCCCAACTTACCCAGCAATTCTTCAATGGATTGTCTCTGGGCGCGATCTATGCGTTGATTGCCATCGGCTACACAATGGTCTACGGCATCATCGGTATGATCAACTTCGCCCACGGCGAAATCTATATGATCGGCGCCTATGTCGGCCTGGTCACCTTGACGTCCATCGGCACCAACAGCGGCTTGCCGGTGCCATTCATCATCGCCGCCATGCTGCTTGTCGCGATCACCGTGACCGGCATCTACGGCTTTTCCGTCGAACGCGTGGCCTACCGGCCCGTACGAGGCAGCCCCCGACTGGTGGCGCTGATCTCGGCGATCGGCATGTCGATCTTCCTGCAGAACTGGGTGGCTCTTGGCCAAGGCGCGCGCGATATGGCCGTGCCCTCGCTGGTGTCGGGCGCCGTGCAGTTCCACATGGGATCGGACTTTGACGTGACGGTGCCGTATTCGCGCATCATGATCATCGTCGTGACGGTCGTGCTGATGGTCGGGCTGACGCTCTTCATCAAGTATTCCCGCATGGGCCGCGCCTCGCGCGCCTGCTCGCAGGACATGCACATGGCCAACCTGCTGGGCATCGACACCAATCGCGTGATTTCCTTCACGTTCGTGATGGGCGCGATCCTGGCGGCGGTGGGCGGCGTGCTGATCGCCATCACCATCGGCAAACTGAATCCCTTCATCGGCTTTTTGGCCGGCATCAAGGCCTTCACGGCAGCTGTGCTGGGCGGTATCGGCAGTATCCCCGGCGCCATGCTGGGTGGCGTGCTGCTGGGCCTGGCCGAAACGTTCGCAGCTGCGTATATCTCGTCACAGTACAAGGACATCGTGGCGTTCTCGCTGCTGGTCTTGATTCTGCTGTTCCGTCCCACCGGGCTGCTGGGCAAACCTGAGGTGGAAAAAGTCTGATGTCGAAAAATAATCTTAAAAACGCCACGATGGCGGCCGTGCTGACGGCGGTCATCGTTACCCCGGTATTCGGCCTGCAACTGATCCGCCAGGGTGCACGCACGTCAATGGAATCCCACTGGGGGCTGGTGGCGCTTGCCGCGGCCGTCGTGTTCGTGTTCCAGATGCTGCGCCCGTGGATCGCCTTGCCGTTCAAGAAGCTCAAGACGGCGTTGCCGACCTTGCCGTCGGCGCCGGCGAAGAACCACAAGGGGATGATGCTGCTGATCCTGGCGATAGCGGTCGTCTGGCCGTTCTTCGCGGGACGCAGCTCGGTCGACATCGCCACGCTGGTGCTGATCTACGTGATGCTGGGCCTGGGCCTGAACATCGTGGTGGGGTTTGCCGGCCTGCTTGACCTGGGCTTTGTAGGCTTCTATGCCGTGGGCGCCTACACCTATGCCTTGCTGTATCACTGGGGCGGCTGGAGCTTCTGGGAAGCGCTGCCGTTCTCGGGCGCGATGGCGGCCTTGTTCGGCTTCGTGCTGGGTTTCCCAGTGCTGCGCCTGCGGGGCGACTACCTGGCCATCGTGACGCTGGGGTTCGGTGAAATGATCCGCCTGCTGCTGATCAACCTGAATACGCTGACCGGAGGTCCGGACGGCATTTCGGGGATTCCGAAGCCCACCGTCTTCGGCCTGGAGATGACGCGCCGCGCCAGCACGGAAGGGGGCACGACGTTCCACGAGTTCTTCGGCCTGACGTTCCAGAACCAGGACATGGTGATCTATCTGTACATGATGGCGCTGTTGCTGGCGCTGGTCACGCTGTTCGTGTCGACGCGACTGATCCGCATGCCGGTCGGCCGTGCGTGGGAAGCGCTGCGCGAAGACGAGATCGCTTGCCGTTCGCTGGGCCTGAACCCCACGCGCATCAAGCTGTCCGCGTTCACGCTGGGCGCCACGTTTGCCGGCTTCGGTGGCGCGTTCTTCGCGGCGCGCCAAGGCATGGTGAACCCGGAATCCTTCACCTTCATCGAATCTGCGCTGATCCTGGCCATTGTGGTGCTGGGCGGCATGGGCTCGCAGGTGGGCGTGATCCTGGCGGCCGTGCTGCTGACGGTCCTGCCTGAACTGGCGCGCGAATTCGCCGAGTACCGGATGCTGATGTTCGGTCTGGTGATGGTGTTGATGATGATGTGGCGTCCGCAGGGGTTGTTGCCCATGAAGCGTCCCCACGTGGAGCTGTCTAAATGAGCGAGGCATTGCTTAAAGTATCCGGACTGACCATGCGGTTCGGCGGCCTGCTGGCCGTCGACAGCGTGGCGTTCGAAGTCAAATCCGACGAGGTTTTCGCCATCATCGGCCCCAACGGGGCCGGCAAGACCACCGTGTTCAACTGCGTGGGCGGCTTCTACGCGCCGACGGCGGGCGACATCATCATGGACGGCAAGCCGATCACCGGCCTGCCCAGCCATAAGGTCGCGCGCCACGGGCTGGTGCGCACGTTCCAGAACGTGCGCCTGTTCAAGCAGCTGACCGTGCTGGAAAACCTGCTGGTCGCCCAGCACACGCAGGTGGAATCGCGGCTGTTGCCGGGCCTGCTGAAGCTCAAGGGCTATCGCCAGTCCGAAACCGATGCGCTGTCGCGCGCGGCGCAATGGCTGGACTTCATGGGCTTGCGCGAATTCGCCAACCGCGAAGCGGGCAACCTGGCGTACGGCCATCAGCGCCGGCTGGAGATCGCGCGCTGCATGATCACCAAGCCGCGCCTCTTGATGCTGGACGAACCGGCGGCTGGCCTGAACCCTCAGGAAAAGCGCGATCTGCAATCGCTGATCGACCAACTGCGTCGCGAGTTCGGCGTCGCGGTACTGCTGATCGAGCACGACATGAGCCTGATCATGGGCATTTCCGACCGTATCCTCGTCATGGAACACGGCAAGCCCATCACTACCGGCACCCCCGAGCAGGTGCGCAACGACGAGCGCGTCATCAAAGCGTACCTGGGGGAGGAATGATGCTTAAGCTGGAAAACATACACACCTATTACGGCGCCATCCAGGCGTTGAACGGCGTGTCCGTGGACGTCAACAAGGGCGAAATCGTGACCTTGATCGGGGCTAACGGCGCCGGCAAGACAACGCTGCTGATGACGGTCTGCGGCAATCCCCGGGCCCGTGAAGGCAAGATCACGTTCGAAGGCGAGGACATCACCAACAAGGACACGCACCACATCATGCGCAATGGCATCGCCATTTCGCCGGAAGGTCGCCGGGTCTTCAAGGACCTGACCGTTGCCGAAAACCTGATGATGGGCGGCTTCTTCTCGAAGCGGTCGGAAATCGAGGCGGGCATCGAGCACGTCTACGGCTTGTTCCCGCGCTTGAAGGAGCGTTCCAGCCAGCGTGCCGGCCTGATGTCGGGCGGCGAGCAGCAGATGCTGGCTATCGGCCGTGCTTTGATGACGCGTCCGCGCCTGCTGTTGCTGGACGAACCCACGTTGGGTCTGGCGCCCCTGGTAATCGCGCAGATCTTCGACATCATCCGCGAGATCCGCGAACAAGGCGTGACGGTGTTCCTGGTGGAGCAGAACGCGAACAAGGCGCTGGGCGTGGCCGACCGCGGTTATGTGCTGGAGAACGGCCGTGTCGTGCTGCAGGACACGGGCGCCAATCTGCTGGTCAATGATCAGGTCCGCAAGGCTTACCTGGGCGGCTGACGTTCAGAACATTATTCCCCGCGAAGGGAAATTGGGGCGCATCGAAAGATGCGCTTTTTTTTCGGGTGGCGCGCAAGGCGGGCCAAAGGGCTTGACCGTCAGCGCGCGTCACCCCTCACGCCGCGATCAGTTGCTTGGCCTGGTCGGCTTCATAGTGCGCGATGGCGGCGCGGGCCAGCGCGTCGATCGAATCCGTCAGCGTCACGCCCAGGCTCGGTCGCAGCGCGTGCGGTACGGCCAGCGGCAGTTCGGTGCAGCCCAGCACCACGGCGTCGGCGCCGCGTGCTTTCAGGCGAGCGATGCACTCGGCGGCGGGCGCGAAGGCGGCTTCCAGCTGGTTGCCTTTGACGGCGCGGATCGAACCCATGCAATAGCGTTCGACTTCATCGTCGTCGGGCACGATGCACTCGTAGCCTTGGGCTTCAAGGTGCTTTTGATACAGCCCCAGCTTCAAGGTGGCCGCGGTGCCCATCAGGCCGATGCGGCCGCGCGGCAGGCCCAGCCGGCGCAGGTCGTCGATGACGGCCTGGATGATGTGCAGCACGGGCAGGCCGGTGGACGCGGCGATCTCGTCGTACCAGAGGTGGGCCGTGTTGCAGGGAATGGCGATCAATTGGGCGCCAGCCTGCTCCAGGAAGCGCACGCCGTCGACCATATGGGGAAGGGGGCTTTCGCCGCCCGCCATATAGGCGCTGGATCGGTCGGGAATTCTGGGGTCGTTGCGCAGCAGCGTGGGGATGTGTTGCTGGTCGATCGCGGCGGGCGTCAGCGCCGCCAGGCGAAGGGCGAAAGCCGCACCGGCCATGGGGCCCATGCCGCCCAATACACCCAGGTAGCAGCCCTGGGAAAACGTCTTCACTTTATAAACTCCGAGGTAATGCGTCGCCGGGCGTCAGGACCTGGCCCGGGCGTTCAGCGCTGGTCCGTTCCCCGTCCCACACCGGTTTGCCGTTGACCCACACCGTGTGGATGCCCTGGCTTGCCTGAATGGGAGCTGAAAAAGTGGCCACATCTGTCACCGTGGCGGGATCGAACAGCACCAGGTCAGCATGATACCCCTCGCGCAGCAACCCGCGCTCGGCGACGCCGTACTGTCCAGCCGCCAATCCCGTCATCTTGTGGATGGCGGCCTCCAGCGACAGCAGCTGCTGTTCACGCACCATCGTGCGCAGCACATTGGTGAACGTGCCCCATTGGCGGGGGTGCGGATGCGGGTCGAAGGGCAGGCCATCTGACCCGACCATGGTCAAAGGGTGCGCGAAGATCCGGTTGACGTCTGCCGGGTCCATCAGGAAGTAGATCGCGCCGGCTGGTGCCAGCCGGGCGACCGCGGCTTCATCGTCCAGGCCGAGTTGCTGCATGACCTCACTGAAGTCGCGGCCTGTGGCCTCGGGGTAGCCCTTGGACCACGTAATCATCGTACGGCTGGCCAGCCGCGCGCGGTCCAGGCGCAGCATGGTGGAGGTGGCGGGGTAGGGGTGGCAGTCCAGGCAGACCGGCTGGCTGGCGGCCGCGCGGCTGATCAGGTCCAGGGTTTCGCGCGTGCGGCCATGGTTGCGTTCGCCCGCCAGCTTGTGGTGCGAGAACACCACGCGGCAGTCCAGCTCGCGGCCGATCAGGAGCGCTTCTTCCATGGCCGGCACGATGTGGTCGGCTTCGTCGCGCAGGTGGGTGGCGTACAGGCCGTGCCGGCCCGATTCCCGCAAGTCCTTGAGCGGGCGGCAGACATCGATGATTTCATCGGTGGGCGCGGCGCTGGCCGGGGGGTAGAACGTGCCGGTGGAAACGCCGAACGCGCCGGCGTCCAGCGCTTCCTGCATCAGATTGCGCATGGCGGCGCGTTCGCCTTCGTCGGCGGCGCGTGACGTGTCGTCCATGACGGCGACGCGCAGCGTTGTATGGCCCACCAGCGGGATGACGTTTACGGCGGCGGGCGTGGCGCGCAGCGCATCCATCCAGGCGCGGAAGGTGCCGAAGCGGAACAGCTCGGGCGGGCCCAACAGGTCCAGCGGCTGCGGGATGGCGTCGCGCTGAAGCGGCGCGAGGCTGATCCCGCAATTGCCGGTGACGACCGTGGTGATGCCTTGCGACACCTTGGGCAGCATGTCCGGATGCGCCAGCAGGTAGCCGTCATCGTGGGTGTGCGAATCGATGAAGCCGGGGGCCAGGACCTGGCCCCGGCCGTCGATCACGGGCACGCCTTCGGGGTGGACGAAGCTGCCCACGGCCACGATGCGTTCGCCCAGCACGGCCAGGTCGCCTTGACGGGCGGGCCCGCCCGAGCCGTCGATAAGCGTGGCGCCCGCCACGATGAAGTCTGCCTGCAAGGTGCGATCCGTCATGGGGTTGCTTAGTCCAGTTTCTCGATGCCAGCGGTTTCGATGATCTTCTGCCACTTGGCGGTTTCACGATCGATCAGCTGCTTGAAATCCTCGGGCGAGCCCGTGGCGGGCTCGGCGCCCAGCGTGGCCAGGCCGGTACGCACTTCGGGCGCCTGCAGAGCCTTCTGGATGGCAGCGTTCAGCGTGGCCACTACGTCGGCGGGCGTACCCTTGGGGGCGACCACGCCGCCCCAGGCGACCGTTTCATAGCCCTTCAAGCCGGATTCGTCCAGCGTGGGCACATCGGGCATCAGCGACAGGCGTTTCAGGCTGCTGACGCCGATGGCGCGCACTTTGCCGCTCTTGACCAGCGGCGTAGCTTCGGAGGTGTTGACGAACAGGTAGTCCAGTCGGCCGCCCAGCAGGTCCTGGATGGCGGCAGGGCCGCCGTTGTAGGGGATGAACATCACATCGAGCTTGGCCATGCTCTTGAAGAGTTCGCCGCCCATGTGGCCCGTGGTGCCGACGCCCGAGGCGCCGTAAGACAGGCGGCCGGGCTGTTTGCGGGCCAGGTCGATCAGGTCCTGCACGCTCTTGACGGGGGAGTCGGCCGGCACGATCAGCGCGTTGTACAGGTCGAACATGTGGGCCACAGGCGTCAGGTCCTGGTCCACGTCGTAAGGCAGGCGCTTGAACAGCGAACGGTTCACGGCTAGCGTGTTGATGTTGCCGTAGCCCACGGTGTAGCCGTCGGCGGCGGCGCGCTTGACCAGCGCGATGCCGATGTTGCCGGCAGCGCCCGGACGGTTTTCGACGACCATCGTCGCGCCCGTGTCGCGGGCCAGCTGCGTCGTGATCAGGCGCGACAGCACGTCGGGCGATCCACCGGCGGCCGACGGCACGACGAAGGTGATGGGCTTGTCGGGATAAGGGCCGGCGACGGCGGTGCCGATCAATGCGGCGCTGATGGCCAGCGCGGACAAACTGCGGAAAAAGTTGCGGTGCATGGTGGTATTCCCCTTGTTTTGTTGTGTTGAGGGGCGCAGATTACACCCGCATTGCGGCGCTGCATCATCGAAAAATGTGGCACTCCTATAATCCGCCGTTATCGATCAAGGGGAACAAATTGGATGCGGATGCCTATGCCGACGAGGTCGGGCCCAGTGCCGGACGGCCGTTGAACCTGCGCCAGATCGAGGTATTCCGGGCGATCATGATGTCCGGCTCGATCAGCGGGGCGGGGCGCATGCTGCACGTGTCGCAACCCGCCGTCAGCCGGGTGCTGGCGTTGACGGAAAGCCGCTTGGGCTATCGTCTGTTCGAACGCGTCAAGAGCCGGCTGTCGCCCACGGCCGAGGCGCGCCGGCTTTATGCCGAGGTAGAGCAGGTCTATGGCGGCATCCAGCGGGTGAACGACCTGGCGGCCAGCCTGGGGCAGTCTGGCGCGGGCATGCTGAAGATCGTGGCTAGCGCCAGTTTCGGCCAGCGCCTGATTCCCATGGCATTGGAGCGCTTTCGCGGCCGCAACGCGGATGCCCGGGTCGACTACCGCAGTGTCACGTTTGATGAACTGGCGGCGTACTTCCTGTCGGGGCAAGCGGACATCGGCATTTCCATGCAGCCGCCTGATCATCCGAACCTGACCTCCATCCGCCTGGCCCAGGTGCCGGTGGTCTGCGTGATGCCCAAGTCCCATCCCCTGGCCACCCATGAGGTGGTGCGGCCCGAGGACTTCGCGTCGGCGGCATGGATCGGTTATCCGCGGGATACGCCGCTGGGCCGGGCGTTGCAACCGTTCTTCGGCGATGGACCCCGATGCGCGGCGGCGGTCGAGGTGCATTCGCCCGTCACGGCCTGTTCATTCGTGCAGCAGGGTCTGGGGCCGGCGCTGGTGGACGCGTGGTGCGTTACGCCAGACCAGGCGGCGCACATGGTGCTGCGGCCGATCGAGCCCCAGGCCTGTGTGGAGATCTGGGCCACGCACTCGAACCTGAGCGCGCCGCCCTTGCTGGCACGGCGCTTTTTGGCGGCGGTGAAGAAAACGCTGGAAGGGGTGGCGCAACCCGGGCTGACCGGTGCGCCAGATGAGGACTGAATCAGGCGGACGCGGGCGGTAGCGGCTGGCCGCGCCGCCCGGTGGGGGCTTACAGTCCTTCGGCCTTCAGTGCGGCCTGGACGCCCTTGTCGGCTTCCATCCGCTTGAAGAAAGCCGCCAGATTGTCCTGGCCGGACAGGTCGACTTCCTTGGCATGCGCCCAGCGCAGCACGACGTACAGGTAGGCGTCGGCGATGGAGGGCGCGTCGCCCGTCAGGTACGCCTTGCCGGCCAGTTGCGCATCCAGTTGCGAGAACAGCTTCGTCAACAGCTTGGAGGCCGAGCCCGCCAGTTCCTTCTGCGCCCCTTCGTCGCCCAGGAAGCGGGAGGCGCCAAAGATCATCGAGAAGGTCTTGTGGATGTCGGAATTGATGAAGCCGAGCCAGCGGCGCACGTCCGCGCGCGAGCGGGCGCTGCCGTCGCCCAGCAGCTTGCTTTGCGGAGCCTGTTCGGCGATGTATTCCAGGATCGATGCGTTCTGCGTCACGGCCCAATCGCCGTCGACCAGCGCGGGCACCGCGCCCAGCGGATTCACTTTCAGAAAGTCGGGGCCCTTGAGCTCTTCGCGACTGAGCTTGTGCGTTTCGTAAGGCTTGCCGACCCACTCCAGGACAATGTGGGAAGCGAGCGAGCACGCGCCGGGCATGTAGTACAGTTTCATCTGATGGAGTCTCCTGAGAGGAAGGACGGGAGACACCCGTCCCTGGGCGCTATGGTACGCCACACGCGGTGCAGTCCGCGCCATCTTGTCATGCCATCCGTGCCCGCATTCAACCCAGTTGCCGCCGGAGATGTCCATGCAGTCACGCACCGCCGCGAGCACGCGCGCGATTCCCCTGTTTGTTTCCTCGTTGCTGGTGGTCGCGGGCGCCCTGTACGCGGCTACGCCTGTGCGCGCCGCCCAGGAACCGCCATCGGTCGCCGCTCGCGTCACGCCTGTCGTGGGCGGATTGGACCACCCCTGGGCGATGGCCTTTCTGCCTGACGGCGGAGTGCTGATCACCGAACGGCCCGGCAACCTGCGCTTGCTGCGCACGCCGGGTGGGCTGTCCAAGCCGCTGGCAGGCGTGCCCAAGGTGGCCGCGTCCGGCCAGGGCGGCTTGCTGGACGTGGCGCTGTCGCCGGACTTCGCGACCGACCGTTACGTGTATTTGTCTTATGCGGAATCCGATGGGGACAAGAGCGGCACGGCTGTCGGCCGGGGACGCCTGTCGGACGACGCGACGAGCTTGCAGGATTTCAAGGTGCTGTTTCGCCAGGCGCCCAAGCTGTCTTCCGGCCTGCACTTCGGGTCGCGCCTGGTGTTTGACGGCAAGGGGTATCTGTTCATCTCGCTGGGCGAGAACAACCAGCGCCCGACCGCGCAGGACCTGGATAAGCTGCAAGGCAAGGTGGTGCGGTTGAAGGTCGACGGCAGCGTGCCTCCCGACAATCCCTTTGTGGGCAAGGCCGGCGCGCGGCCCGAAATCTGGTCGTACGGGCATCGCAACCCGCAGGGCATGGCGCTGAACCCGTGGTCCGGCGACTTGTGGGAAAACGAGCACGGGCCGCGCGGGGGCGACGAGATCAACCTGGTGCAGCCGGGCAAGAACTATGGCTGGCCGCTGGCGACCTACGGCATCAACTATTCGGGCCAACCCATTCCCGAGGCCAAGGGCGAAACCGCGCCGGGCACCGAACAGCCGCTTTTCTGGTGGGCCAAGTCCCCCGCGATCAGCGGCATGGCGTTCTACAACGCAGACCGGTTTCCGGCATGGCAGAAATCCGTGTTCATCGGCGCGCTGGCCAATCAGAACCTGATTCGACTGACGCTCGACGGCAATCGGGTGGTGGGGCAGGAGTGGTTGCTGGTTGACCGCAAGAGCCGGATACGCGACGTGCGGCAAGGGCCGGACGGGTATGTGTATGTGCTGACCGACGCATCGCCCGGCCAATTGCTGCGGATCGCGCCGGCCGAGTCGGGAGGGTGAGCGATGAAAACCTATGAACTGATCGGATCCGCGGGCTGCGGTTCGGCCGTTGTGGAGATGGCGTTGGTGCTGGCCAACGTGCCGCACACGTTGACCGATGTGCCGTATCTGAAACCCGGCCCCGAGCGCGACCGGCTGCTGCATCTTAACCCGCTGGGGCAGGTGCCGACGCTGGTCACGCCAGACGGCGAGGTCATGACGGAAAGCGCGGCAATGATCCTGCACCTGCACGATGTGGCGCCGCAAGCGGGCCTGGCGCCGGGGCCCGACAAGCCCGAGCGCGCGCGCTTCCTGAATCTGCTGCTGCGCCTGGTCGCGGCCATCTACCCGACCTTCACCTACGGCGATAATCCGCCCCAATGGACCAGCGAAGGCGCGGCCGCGGACCTGTTGCGCGAGCGCGTGCATACGCGGCGGGCGGAATTGTGGCAGGAACTGGAGCGTCAGGCGGGGGCGCCCCACATGCTGGGCCGCCGGTTTTCCGCGCTGGATCTGTATGTGACGGTCATGACGCATTGGCGGCCAGGGCAAGCCTGGTTCGCCTCGGTCTGCCCGGCGTTGACGGCCGTGGCGCGCGAAGCCGCGCTGGAGCCGAACGTGGCGCGGGTGCTGCGACGGAATTTCCCGCCGCCGACCGAATAGGCGCGGCGGCGGGTTCGGCGGCGCGGCGCTATGCCTTACCGCGCCGCTTGCCCTTGGCGCGCGCTTCGCGCACGGCGATGTACACGCCGCTGCCCGCGATGAACAGCGCGCCCAGATACGCAAAGGCATCCGGCGCTTCGCGCCAGAAGATCCAGCCCAGGATCGTGGCCCAGATCAGGCCCGTGTAATCGAAGGGAGCGACGACGGACGCCGGGCCAATCCGAAAACCCTGCGTGATCAACGCCAAGCCCAAGGTGCTAAAGAGCGCAATGCCGAAGAAGTAGGGCAGATGCTCCGTGGCGGGCGTCTGCCAGACCCACGGCAGGGCGACCGCGCTGCACACCAATTGGCCCAGCACGATGTAGAACGTCGTCGTCAGCATGCCTTCGCCGCGGTTGATGCCGCGCGCGGTGATCATCATCACGGCATACAGCAGGGCGGTCGTCAGCGGGTACAGCGTTGCCGCCTGGAACGTGGCCGAGCCGGGGCGCACCACGATCAGCACGCCGGCAAAGCCGGCCAACACCGCCAGCCAGCGCTTGCCGTCCACGCGTTCCTTCAGGATCAGCACCGACAGCGCGGTGACGAACAGCGGCGCGGCAAACGCGATGGCGGTCGCCTCAGCCAGCGGCAGCGCGCGCAAGCCCAGATAGAAGCAACAGGCGGACACCACGTTGATCGCGCCGCGGGTCAGGTGCAGGCCCGGATGGGTGGTGCGCAGCACGCGGCGGCCGCCCAGCCACAAGGCCAGCGCGGTCACGAAGGGCAGTGCGATCAAGGCGCGCAGGAACAGGATCTGCAGCGGGTTGTAGTGGGCGCCCAGCCATTTGGCGTTGGCGTCGCTGAGCGTCAGGAAAAAGATGCCGCCCACCACGCAGGCGATGCCTGCGGCGGCGGAATGGTCCCGGGCGGCGGGTAATACGGTTGAGGAAGACATCTGAAACCTGCAAGGGCGGCGGTTCCTGCCGCCATGGGGAAAAGGGGACGTGCGGGCGGGCGGGTATCAGCCCTGGGCGCGGTAGGCGGCCAGCGCCACCATGGCCCAAGCCGCCAGGAAGGCGGCGCCGCCGATGGGCGTGACGGCGCCAAGCCAATGGGTGCCCGTCAGGGACAGGATGTACAGGCTGCCCGAAAACAGCACGATGCCCGCGAACATGACGAGGCCGGCCGCCGACAGCAGCGGCGAGCCGAACCGGGCGCCCAGCAGCGCAATGATGAACAGGCCCAGGGCGTGGATCAGGTGGTACATCACGCCCGTCTGCCAGACGGACAGCAGCTCCGGGGTCAGCATGCGCTTGAGTCCATGCGCGCCGAAGGCGCCGGCACCCACCGCTACCATGAGGTTCAACGCCGCGAGTATCGTGAGCTGCCGGTCCGTCATTGCCTGTCCTTGTCCGTGATCGTGTGTAACGCCGCCTATGATATGCCCAAATCCGGTGCAACCCGGAGGCGCGCGCGCATCCACCGGAAGTCGCCTTGAAATCGATGTTCCAAATGGGATATTATAAATTCTGTTTGGAACTATCTGGGGGCATCATGACTATCGCCATCGTTGGAAAGGCGGCCGACAAGCGCGGCGCTTCTGCCAAGCGTCCTCCGCGGCACGCGGCGGCCCGGGCCAAGCAGTTGTTCCTTGAACTGGTGGACAGCCCGTTGAGCGACATTGCGCGCGACGTGCGCCGGGGCCTGCCCGCGCAGATGGTGGACGACGCTGCCGACTTCCTGCAAGTGCCCAAATCGGAAATCATGGCCATCACCGAGGTCAAGGCGGCGTCGTTGTCGCGCTGGACTCGCGAAGGCCAGATGCTGCCGCTGGGTGAATCGGACCGTCTGGCCCGGGTGGCCCGTGTGGCACGTGTAGCCCGCCAGGTGCTGGGCAGCGACGAAGAGGCGGTGCTGTGGTTGAACACGCCGGTGCCGGCCCTGGGCAACGTCAAGCCCTTGTCGCTGCTGACGTCTGACGCCAGCAGCCGAATCGTGGAAGACACCTTGGCGCGCGCCGCGGCCGGCGTCTACGCATGACGGAGTTCGTCTCGCTGTGGCGCATCGGCACCACGGCCGGCAAGTACCGCGCCGACGATTTGAGCGGAGCCGGCGCGGCCGCTGTGGGGGGGCGCTACAACAGCCCGGGCACGGCGGTGGTGTATGCCTCGTCCAGCGTGGCGTTGGCCGTGCTGGAAACGGTGGTGCATTTCGCGGCCCGCGCGTCCGAACAGGCCAACCGGTATCTGATCGAACTGGCGGTGCCACGCGCCATTCATGAGGCCCGGCAGGTCCTGACGTTAGGCCAACTGCAAGAGGACTATCCCTTCTGGGAAGCGGTGCCGTTCGCCGAGGCCTCCCAGGCCGTGGGCGACAACTGGGTGGCCTCTGGCGTGTCGGCGCTGCTGGAACTGCCCAGCGCCATCGTGCCGTATCGCGGCGTGCCCGACTGCAATCTGTTGATCAACCCCGCGCATCCGGATGCGGAACACATCGTGGTGGTGCGGCGCGAACGGTTCATCTACGACCCGCGCTTGCGGCCCGGCTGATCCAGCCCGGCCGCCCAGCGCGGTTTGCCTGCGGCCTTGGCGCGTCAATCCACCGTCAGCACGGCGCGGCCCACCACCTTGCCGGCCCGCAGCGCGGACAGCACGCTGTCGGCTTCGGCCAGCGCGTGGCGGTGCACCGGCATCGGCGGCACCTTGCCGGCGCGCACCAGTTCCATCAATTCTTGCAGTTCGGTCAGGTTGCCCACGTAGCTGCCGATGATGGACATGGCCTTCATGGGGATCAGTGCGATCGGCCACGACGAGGCGCCGCCGAACAGGCCCACGATGATCAGCTTGCCGCCCTTGGTCAGGAAGTCGAAGGCCAGGGAGGTGGTGGCGGGCGCGCCCACCAGATCGATCGCCGCCTGGACGGGCTTGCCGCCAGCCGCCTTGATGATCTGCTGCGCGGCGTCGGGCGCGGCTCCGTCGATGGCAGCCAATGCGCCCGCGTCCAGCGCGGCCTGACGTTTGGCGGGATCGATGTCGACCACGATGGCGCCCGCGCCGCCCAGCGCCTTGATCAGGGTCAGGCTCATCAGGCCCAAGCCGCCAGCGCCGAAGATCACGACTGGATGTTCGCGGTAGATGTTGGCGCCGATCTTCTTGAGCGCCGAGTAGGTGGTCAGGCCTGAGCAGGCGTAAGGCGCGATCTGCGCCGGGTCCAGGTCGCCGATGTCGATCAGGTACTTGGGATGCGGCACCACGATGTGGTCGGCGTAGCCGCCGGCGCGGTGCACGCCCAGGCAGGCCGGCGCGGAGCAGTGGTTTTCCATGCCTGATACGCAGGACGGGCACTTGCCGCAGCCGATCCACGGATAGACGAGGTAATTGCGGTCGCCGGACAGGCCCGAGGCTTCGGGGCCTGCCGCGACGACGGCGCCCACGGTTTCATGGCCCATCGTCAGCGGCAGCGACACGCCGCGGTCCTTCAAGGACAGCGTGCGGCCCTGGCCCAGGTCATAACCGCCTTCCCACAAGTGGATATCGCTGTGGCAAACCCCCGCCGCACGGACCTTCAGCAGCACCTGCGTCCCTTGCGGGGTGGGCGTGGGCTGATTCATTTCCTGCAAGGGTTCGCGGAAGTTGACGACGCAATAGCACTTCATGGAATGTCTCCTTTAGTGATTCTTATGGCCGGGGCACTGCGAGGGGCGCTACTTCTTTACTAGCGGGCATTCGCTGTCGGCCAGCGACACGAACACTTTTTCGCCAGGCACGGTAGACAGGATACGGTAGAAGTCGCCGGGATATTTGGACTCGGCGGGCTTCTTCACTTCGACCAGATACAGGTCCATGATGACGCGGCCGTCTTCAGGACGGATCCGGGCATTCTTGATCAGTTTGGTTGTGATGGGCAACTCGCGCATCTTCTGATTGACCGCGGCGCCCTCGAACGTGCCGGCGGCCTGGGCCGCTTGCAGGTAATGCGTGGTGGCGACGTAGCTGAGTGCCTGCACGATGGAAGGCGGGCGCGTGACACCCATCTTCTTCTGCCAGCGTTGCGTCCACGCGCGGGTGTCTTCGTCGGCGTCCCAGTAGAAGCCGGTGGGGAAGGTCAGCCCTTGGGCGACGGGCAGGCCCATCGCCTGCACGTCGTTGATGAAGGTCAGGAAGGTCAGCATGCGCTGCTTGCCGCCGGTCAGACCGAACTCCTGCGCCTGCTTGATCAGGTTGACGAGGTCGCCGCCTGCGCTGGCCAGGCCCACCACATCGGCCTTGGAGGACTGCGCCTGAACCAGGAAGGAGGCGAAGTCCATGGCACCCAAGGGGTGGCGCGTGCTGCCCACCACCTTGCCGCCCGCGTTCTGCACGAAACGCGTGGCATTGCTTTCCAGCGATTTGCCGAAGACGTAGTCGGTGGTGATGAAGTACCAGGACTTGCCGCCGCTTTCCACCACGCTCTTGACGACCGCGTTGGCCAGCGCATAGGTGTCGGGCGCCCATTGCGTGCTGAGGTTGCTGCACTGCTTGCCGCTGAAGTCGCCGGCAAAGCCGCCGCTGATCAGCGCGGTGCCGCCTTTCTCCTTGGCGACGCCTTGGGCGGCGAGGCCTGCGGAGCTGGCGCCGCCGTCCACCACGGCGACCAGGCCTTGCGTATCGAACCAGCGGCGGACCAGCGCCGAGGCCACGTCTGCCTTGTTCTGGTTATCGGCCCCGATCACTTCCACGGTCTTGCCGGCCACTTTGCCGCCGAAATCCTCGACCGCCATGCGCACTGACATTTCGGAGCCCAGGCCGCCCAGGTCGGAATAGATGCCTGAACGGTCATTGGACACTCCCAGGCGCACAACATCCGATTGGGCTTGGGCCGCGGACGCGGCCATCACGGCGGCAAGGGCCGCCAGCAGGGGTTTGATACGCATCTGTCTGTCTCCCCGGCCCGGGTCGGGGCCGATTATTGGAATTGTGGTGATGACGCGGTACCGCTATCCGAGGCGCCAGTTCTCCAGCCGGCTGAAATTCATTTCTTATTGGTGAATATAAATTCCTGTGCAAGAATTTAGGTTCGCCCATATGAAAAGTCAACTTAGTGGATGACCTAGCAGATTTACAAATTTTCTGAAGGCAAATCCGAACAGGGGTCGACACATGGAAGTGAAACTAGTCGTGCGGACGCTGGAACTGATCGAGCTGTTCGCACAGACGCGGCGGCCGATGCCGTTAACGGAATTGGCGCAGGGTTTGGGCGCCCCGATGTCGAGTTGCCTGGCGCTGGTGCGCACGCTGGTCGCGCGCGGCTATCTGTACGAAGTGCGCCGACGCGGGGGGTATTACCCGACCGCCAAGCTGCACGCCTTGAGCGGGCAGATCCAGGCAGGCGATCCCTGGCTGGAGGCCGTGCGGCCGCATCTGGTTGCCTTGCGCGACGCGGCCAATGAAACCGTGATGCTGGGCAAGATCCAGGATGGCGCCGTGGTGTTCCTGGACGTGGTGGAATCGACCCACCCGGTGCATTACGCGGCGCGCCCGGGGGAGCGCCGTCCGATGCACACCAGTTCGGTCGCCAAAGCCATCCTGGCGCGGCTCGCGCCGGCGGATCGGGATGGCCTGCTGGCGGCGCCGGACTACACGCGCTACACCGAACGCACGCTGGTTACCCGCGATGCCTTGCGGGCCGAGGTGGAACAGGTTCAGGCGCAAGGGTGGGCGGCCAACGTGGGCGAAAGCGTGGCCGACCTGACCGGACTGGCGGTCGCGTTGGATCTGGGCGGGGAATGGTACGCGCTGTGCATGGCCGGACCCACGCCGCGGGTGTGGGAACAGCGCGACCAGAACCTGCGTCATCTGCACGCGGCGGCGGAAGCGATCCGCCGGGCGCGCGCAGTTTAGCCCCGGAGGGCCATCCAGCCCAGATTCAAGGGCCGCGACGCATCAGCGTCGATTTGCCGAACAGGCTTTCGATCAGATCCACCGCCAGTTCCGCCGTCTTGTTGCGCACGTCGAAGGCAGGGTTCAGTTCCACTACGTCCAGCGAGCGCATCAGCCCGGTGTCGGCGATCATTTCCATGCACAGCTGCGCTTCGCGATAGGTCGGGCCGCCGGGCACCGTCGTGCCCACGCCGGGGGCGATCTCGGGGTCCAGGAAATCCACGTCGAAGCTCACGTGCAAGTGGGTGTCGGCATCCAGCCCGGCCAACGCGGCTTCCATCGTGGCGCGCATGCCCATTTCATCCAGATAGCGCATGTCGAACACTTCCAGCCCGGCTTCATGCACCAACCGCTTTTCGCCCTGGTCCACGCTGCGGATGCCGATCTGGCGGACCCAGCCCGGTTCGATGTCAGGCGTCTGGCCGGACATGCCCGTGATCTGCTCGGGACCGTAGCCGCACAGGCAGGCCACGGGCATGCCGTGGACATTGCCGGTGGGCGTCAACGCGTTGGTATTGAAATCGGCATGGGCGTCCAGCCACAGCACTCGCAGCTTCTTGCCCGCTTCGCGGCAGTGGCGCGCCACCGCGCTGATCGAGCCGATGCCCAGGCAGTGGTCGCCGCCCAGCAGCACGGGCAGACGGCCTTCGGCCAACTCGGCGTACACGGCATCGTGCACCGCCCGGTTCCATGCCGCGACTTCTTCCAGATGGCGGTAGCCGTCCACAGGCGGCAGCCAGGGGTTGGCGGGGCCGTACAGGTTGCCGCGGTCGGTCACCTGGAAACCTTGGGCCTCGATCGTGGGACCCAGGTCGGCCACGCGCAAGGCTTCCGGGCCCATGGATGCGCCGCGCGCACCGGCGCCAATGTCCGTCGGTGCGCCGATGAGGGTGATTTGGGTAGGCAGGGTGGCGGTGTTCTGCACGTGGGCGGGCTCCGGTGGGTTCTTCAAGAGGCGGATAGTACCGCGGCCAATTGGTCGCATGCCCAGTCGACCTGTTCCCGCGTGACGATGAGCGGTGGCGACAGGCGCAGCGTGTGGCCGTGGGTATCCTTGACCAGCATGCCGCGTGCCTGCAAGCGTTCGCTGAAGCGGCGCGCGCCGCCCGCATCGGGCTCAAGCTCCACTGCCAGCATCAGGCCGCGTCCGCGGACCTCGCGCACGGGGCCGGGCAGGGTGCGCAGCCGTTCCAGAAAATAGGCGCCGACTGCCGCCGCGTTCTCGATCATGCCTTCGTCGGTCAGCACTTGCAGCGCGGCGCGGGCCACGGCGCAGGCCAGCGGATTGCCGCCGAAAGTGCTGCCATGCTGGCCCGGCTGAAACACGCCCAGCACGTCGGCGTTGGACAGTACGGCGGACACCGGATAGAAGCCGCCCGACAGCGCCTTGCCGATCAGCGTGACATCGGCTTCGATGCCTTCGTGCTCTTCGGCCAGCAGTTTGCCCGTGCGACCCAGCCCGGTCTGGATCTCGTCAAGGATCAGCGTGATGCCGCGCTCGGTGCAGCGCTGGCGTACCCGTGTGAAGTAGCCGGCGGGGGGCATCACCACGCCGGCCTCGCCTTGTATGGGCTCGACCAGGAAGGCGACGGTGTTGGGGGTGATGGCGGCATCGAAGGCGTCGAAGTCGCCAAAGGGCACGATCTTGAAGCCGGGCGCGAAGGGGCCGTAGCTGCCGTAGGCGTCGGGGTCGGTGGAAAAGCCCACGATGCCCAATGTGCGGCCATGGAAGTTGTTGGCGCAGACGATGATCTCGGCCTGGTCCTGCGGCACCCCACGTACCTCATAACCCCATTTGCGTACCGCCTTGATGGCGGTTTCGACAGCCTCCGCGCCGCTGTTCATGGGCAGGATCTTGTGCGCCCCGGTAAGCCGGGCCAGGTCTTCGTAGAACGGCGCCATCTGGTCGTGGCGGAAGGCGCGGGAGGTCAGCGTAAGGGTTTGCGCCTGTTCGACCATGGCGGCCAGGATGCGCGGATGGCAGTGCCCCTGGTTGACGGCGGAATATGCCGACAGGCAATCCAGGTATTTGCGGCCATCCACGTCATAGACCCAGACGCCACTGCCGCGGGCGATGACGACATCCAGGGGATGGTAGTTGTGGGCGCCCAGCTGGTCTTCGATCTGGTCGCGGCGGCGGGCGGCGGCCCGGGCGCCGGGCAGGGTGGTCAGCACGGAATTCATGAGGCCTCCCGGAAGGGACGGATTGCGACCATCTTAGCGCTAGTCCCGGCGTCCAGACATTGCCATTGCGTGACAAAGGCCTTTCGGGAATCGGCGCGCAAGCTGCTGCACAATATCGCCAGCGCCGGCGCGGGGCCGGCTTTCCAAGACTTCTGGACACTCTTCATGCTTCTCAAGCACCTGCTTTTCAAACTGACGCGCGGCGTAGCCGTTGCGGCCCTGGGCCTGGCGGCGTCCGCCACCGCGATGGCGCAGGACAAGCCCTTGCGCATTGGCGTGATTCCCAGTGTGGCGAACGAAGCGACCGAGTTGGCCATTGCGCAGGCAAAGAAAGAAGGCCTGGACGTCAAACTGGTGGAATTCAACGACTGGGTGCTGCCCAACATCGCCGTGGCGGACGGCTCGGTCGACGCGAATTTCTTCCAGCACGAACCCTTCCTGCGACTGTTCAACCAGCGGCGCGGCGCGAACCTGACGCCCATCGCTTACGGCTACTCCACCACGATCGGCTTGTTTTCCAAGAAGCTGAAAAAGGGCGACACGGTGCCGGACGGGGCCACGATCGCCGTGCCCAACGATCCCGTGAACACCGGGCGGGCCTTGCTGTTGTTGGAGTCGATCGACTTGATCAAGCTGAAGCCAGGCGTGGCGCATGAGGCCGCGCTGGAAGACGTGGTGTCCAATCCCAAGAAGTTGAAGTTCGTGCAGATCGAAGGCTCGCAGTCCGCGCGTACGTTCGACGATGTGACGGCTTCGGTGACCTATACGACGTTCGCCAAGCAGGCCGGCCTGAATGAAAAGGACGGGCTGGCCTTCGACAACACCGACCCCGTCAGCATCCGGCGCTACGCAATCCGTTGGGTCACGACGCCGGACAAGGCGCAGGATCCCCGGCTGCTGAAGTTCATTGCGATCTACCAGAACTCGCCGGAGGTCAAAAGCACCCTGAAGCGCTTGTACGGCGACCTGATCAGCTTCCCCTGGTAAGCCGGCGCGCCGGTCAGGCGGCGGCTTCGCCGCGCGCGGCCCGGCGCCCGTTCAACCGCCAATGCAGGCCGATGGCGGCCATGCCGACGGCCGCCGAGGCGCATAGCCCCAGGGTTTCGAACCCGGCGTGCGTATACAGCGTGCCGGCGATCGCCGTGCCGACGCTTGCGCCCAGATAGGTGGTGCAGGTGTTCAGGCCCAGCACTGCGCCCCGCTCATCGGGGCGTGCGCGCGAGAGCAGCAGCACCAGCAGGTTCAGGCTCAGTTGCGACGCGGCGCCCCAGAATGCCGCGATGGCCAGCACGGCGGCCAGGGCATGCGCGGCGGGCAACAGCGCCAGATAGACCAGCGCGATCGCGCCCAGGGCCAGCGGCAAGGCGCGGCGCGGTCCCAGCCGTTCGATCAGCGGGGCGCCCGCGATGCCGGCCAGCAGAAAACCGGCGCCGTAGGCAAAGGCGATGAAGCCGACTTGCCCGGCAGACAGCGCCAGCAATGTGCGGACGTGGTCCGCCAGGAAGGCATACACGCCGTAGAACGCCGACGAAAACGCCAGGCAAGCCAGCAGCAGCACCGGCACGTCGCGATAGGACAAGGGCGCCAGCAGCCGCGACAGGCGTAGCGGCGCGGGGTTTTCGGCGCGGCGCTCGGGCAGCTTGCGCAGCCCCAGCAGGGCAGTCGCGGCGCACAGGGCAAGCACGCCATAGGTGGCACGCCAGCCCACGGCGTCCGAGATCAGGGCCGACAGCGGCACACCGGCCACCAACGACACCGACCAGCCGGCGATGACGCGGCCGAGTGTGCGGGCCTCCTGGCCGGGCGGCGCGACCAGCGATGCCGAACCGTAGGCCGCGGGCAGGATGACGCCGGCGGCGGCACCGGCCAGGGCTTGCGCCAGGGTCAGCACGATCCAGTGCGGCGCGGCGGCCGACAGGATCAGGGCGGCAATCAGCGCCACCATCGCGCCCAGCAAGGCCCGGCGGATACCGATGCGGTCAATGCGCGCGGCCAGGAAGAAGGCGCTGGCCGCCGTGGCGGCGCCATAGGCGGAAATGGCGGTGCTGATAGTCAGCGCGGACGTCGAGAACGAACGCGCCACATCGCTCAAGATGGGGCTGAGCGCCAGCCCGTTGGAGCCCACGACACTGACGGCGAACATCAATGCGGGGACGGAAGAGGGTGTACGGGTATTGCGATTGCTACGATTCTGCATGCCGCGAATTTTATTGGAATAAAATAAGGGTTAACGCTGATATTTCCTTATTCCATAAAAGTTCGAATGCCGTAAGGCAGAACCTGATTCCGATGCCAGACCTGGACGACCGCGACCGAAAACTATTAACGCTGCTGGCGGACGACGCCACGCCAAGCTATGCCGAATTGGGCAAAATGCTGAACCTTTCGGCGCCCGCGGTGCACGAACGGGTCAAGCGCCTGAAGCGCGACGGCTTGATCAAGGGCATCGCCGCCAAGCTGGACGGCGCGCGCATCGGCCGCCCCTTGCTGGCTTTTGTGCACGTGGACACCAACAACTGGAGCATCACGCAACAGGTGCTGGGTCTGGCGGAATTGACCGAAGTGGAAGAGATCCACACCATCACCGGCAAAAGCGCCATGCTGCTGAAGGTGCGGGTGCGCGATACCCAGGCGCTGGAACTGCTGCTGGCGCGCATTCACAAGATCGACGGCATCACCAACACCACCAGCGATATCGCGCTGACCAGCTACCTGGAACGCGGGCCGCTGCCGGACACGACGCCGGACGCGAAGGCCTGAGGGCGCTAGCTGCGCAGAGGCGCCGTGCGCAGACGCAAGCGCGTGATTTCCGACGGAGCGCCCAAGCGCTTTGGCGGGCCCCAATAGCCGGTGCCGCGGCTGGTGTACACCCACATCTTGCCAAGGCGGTGCAGGCCCGCCGTAAACGGCTGCTGGAAGCGCACGAAAAAGCCCCACGGAAAGAACTGCCCGCCATGGGTGTGGCCGGATAGCTGCAGGTGGTAACCCAGCGGTTCGGCCGCGGCGGCGCTGCGAGGCTGGTGGGCCAGCAGGATTCTGGCGCAGGCGTCCGCGGGCGCACCCGCCAGCGCGGCCTTCGGATTGCTGCATTGCTGCGGGTCGAACGCGCCGGCGCTGTAGTCTGTCACGCCTGCTACCACCACGGGCAGGCCCGAGGGGTGGATCACGGCGTGTTCGTTCATCAGCACGCGCAGCCCCATGCGGCGGAACTCCGCTACCCAGGGCGCGGCGCCTGAATAATATTCGTGGTTACCGGTGACCAGATACACGCCGAATGGTGCACGCAGCGTGCCCAGCGGGCTGGCCTGCGCGGCCAGATGCTCGACGCTGCCGTCGACCACGTCGCCCGTGACGGCGATCACGTCGGGCAGCAGTCCGTTCACGGCGTCGACGATGGCCTGCACGTAATGCTTCTTGATGGTCGGGCCGACATGGATGTCACTGATCTGCACGATGGTGAAGCCGTCCAGGTCCTGCGGCAGGCCCGGAATCGGTACGTCCACGTCAACGACGCGCGCCCGGCGGCGCGCGTTGTAGAAGCCGAGCAACGTGCCGGCTGCCGCCAGCCCCGCCACGGTCCACGCGCTGATACTGCGCAGCCGGATCCAGGGCAGGTCGGCGCCCGCCGCCAGGCTGATGAGCCAGGTCAGCAGCAGCACGGCATCGCGGATCACGGTCAGCACGAACAACGACGAGAACAGCCCCATTGCGATCAGGCCGACCCACGCGATGCGGTCGCCCCAAGGGGGATGCACGGACGAACGTCCCAGCATCCCCAGCGGGATCAGGATGCATGACAGGATCAGGGCGATGGTGGCGGCGGCGGCGCCCGCGTTGCTGAGCAGCGCGTCTGGAATCAGTCGTGCGCCCACATAGACGTGGGCTAGCGCGCCGAGAGTCAGGAAGCGCAGGAAAAACGAGGATTGGCGTAGGGACACGGCGGGCACAGGGCGCGCCGGTTTCGGGGCCGGCGCACGGGTAGCAAGGGAAACGCCATTCTATGCCGGGTGCACGCGGCGCTTCGTGCCCGTTTGCGTCAAGGGCCGACCGGGCCGTCTCGCCATAGCAGGCTGGCGTCCATCTCACGGACGTTGTTGATGCCCAGCATCGCCATGTTGCGGTCGACCTCGGCGCGCAGCAGGTCGATCGCATGGCTGACGCCTGCTTGGCCGCCCACGGCCGCCGCGTAGTTGAACGGCCGCCCGACGAAGACGAAGCGCGCGCCCAGGGCCAGCGCCTTGAGCACGTCGCCACCCCGGCGCACGCCGCTGTCCATCATGACCGTCATGCCGCCGGCGGCCGCGACCACGCCGGGCAGTGCGCGCAGCGGCGAGATCGCACCGTCCAATTGGCGGCCGCCGTGGTTGGACACGATGACGCCGTCGGCACCATGTTGGCGGGCGAGTGCCGCGTCCCGCGGATGCAGGATGCCCTTGATGATCAGGGTGCCGGGCCATTGCTTGCGGATGCGCGCCACGTGCTCCCAGCTGAGGTGGTCGCGGGCGGTGAAGTCGCGCAGCACCGACGCCGATACGATGGGGGCGCCGCGCGTCGCAAATGAGTTTTCGAAGTGCGGCATGCCATGCGCCATGAGCGTGCGCAGGAAGGTACCGGCCAGCCAGCGCGGCCGCGTCAGGCCATCCCAGGCCAGACGCAGGCTGGGCTTGAGCGGGGTGGAGAATCCCGTGCGCACGTTGTTTTCGCGATTGGCCGAGACCGGTATGTCCACGGTCAGCACCAGGGTTTCGTAGCCCGCGCGGCGGGCGCGCTCGACCAGTGCATCGATCTTCGCGGGGTCGCCGGGCAGGTAGGCCTGGAACCAGGTGCCGGGCGCTTCGCGGATGACGTCTTCCAGGGCAATGAGCGAAGTGCCGCTGAGGATGGCGGGGATGTTCTGCTCGCGCGCGGCGCGCGCCAGCACGACGTCGCCGCGGTACGCCGACAAGGCGCTGATGCCCATCGGGGCAATGCCGAAGGGCGATGCGTACTGGCGTCCGAACAGTTCAGTCTGCTGCGTACGTCGGGACACGTCGACCAGCACGCGCGGCATGAACGCGTACTGTGCGAATGCGTGGCGGTTGTCTTGCAGGGATTGATTGTCTTCAGCGGCACCGGCGACATAGCCGAAGATGGGCCGGGGCAGGCGCCGCTGCGCCGCCGCTTCGAAGTCGTCCAGGGACAGCATGCGGGCCAGCGCGCGCGGCAGGGGCTGGCGGGTGGCAGCGCCATTGGGCGCGGTGGCGGGCAGGGCGGTGGATGTCATGGCGGGCCGGTAAAAGCCCGTAATCTAACAACGCCACTTCATCGCTGAAAGCGAATAAATAAGGAAAACCCTATTCGCTAAAAGCGAAATTGCTGGTGCGGCGGCCAAGAAGGCTCGCCGCATTTGGATCGGCGTTCAGCCCTGAGCGGGCAATGCCAGCAGTTCGCCCATGCGCACGGGGCCCAGTACCGACGGCGTGTCAGCCCAGCGGACCTTGTTCGGTCCGAACAGCACGATCGCCGTCGAGCCGAGCTTGAAGCGGCCCATTTCGGCGCCTTTCGCCAGATGGATCGGCGCGCGCGCCAGGTCGTCGTAGCGCACGGATTTGACGCGGCGCTTGTACGGGGTGACAAGACCCGCCCACACGGTTTCGATGGACGCGACGATCATCGCGCCAACCAGGATGAGGGCCATCGGGCCGTGCTCAGTGTCGAACAGACAGACGACGCGTTCATTGCGGGCGAACAGGCGCGGCACGTTGCGGGCTGTCAGCGGGTTGACCGAGAACAGGCGGCCAGGCACGTGCACCATTTCGCGCAGCGTGCCGGCAACCGGCATGTGCACGCGGTGGTAGTCCTTGGGCGACAAATACACCGTGGCGAATTGGCCACCCTGGAAGGGCGCGGCGCGCTCGGTGTCGCCGCCCAGCAGATCGACCAGCCCGTAGCTATGGCCCTTCGCCTGGAAGATGCGGCCTTGTTCGATCGCGCCCATCTGGCTGATCGCGCCGTCGGCGGGGCACAGCACCGAGCCGGGCTCGTCGTCCAGCGGACGCGCATCGTCTTTCAGCGCGCGGGTGAAAAAGTCGTTGAAGCACTCGTAGGCCAGCGGATCTTCTTGCACGGCTTCGCGCATGTCCACGCCGTACTTGCGGACAAAGCGCGAGATCATCCAATTCTTGACCGCGGGTTCCCGGCAGTCTGAGGCGTATCCGAAAAAGCGCGACACCAGGTGGTGGGGCGCAAGATACTGGCTGGCGAGGAATACTTGGTCTTTGATCGTCATCTACGAGCGCTGAAAAAACGCGTCCCGCGAACAGCGGGACGTGGTTGAAGGTTGCCCGCACCAGTCCGATTGAAGACCGGTGCGGGCAATTCGCGGGATTGTAACTCGATCAGGCGGCTTTGGCGGCCAATTTGGTCTTGTACAGCCAGTCTTTGTAGTCGTCCAGGTCGCCGTCGAAGGGGCTGACGGCGCCATCGGCCACGATGATGAACTCATCGGTGGTCGCGCGCAGCAGGTGGCGATCGTGCGAGACCAGCATCAGCGTGCCTTCGAATTGCGCCAGCGCGGTAGTCAGCGCTTCGCGCGTTTCCAGGTCCAGGTGGTTGGTGGGCTCATCCAGCAGCAGCAGGTTGGGGCGTTGCCAGACGATCAGCGCCAGTGCCAGCCGGGCCTTTTCGCCTCCGGAGAACGGGGCGATGGAACTGGTGGCCATGTTGCCGTTGAAGTTGAAGCTGCCCAGGAAGTTGCGCAGTTCCTGTTCGCGCACGGTGGGCGCGATCTTCATCATGTGCCACAGCGGGGATTCGTCGTGGCGCAGCATTTCGACCTGGTGCTGGGCAAAGTAGCCGATGGACAGGCCCTTGTTGAACTGCGTGTCGCCCGCCAGTGCTTCGAGGTCGCCGGCGATGGTCTTGATGAAGGTGGACTTGCCCGCGCCGTTGATGCCCAGCAGCCCGATGCGCTGGCCTGCCTGCAACGAGAAATTGATGCCCGACACGATGATCTTGTCGGACACGGCTTGTGTGTCTTCATCTTCGACACGATAGCCCGCGCTGACCTTGTCCATCGTCAAGAGCGGGTTCGGCGCGCGCAGCGGTTCACGGAATTCGAACGAGAATTCCGCGGCCGCGCGCAGCGGCGCCACTTCTTCCATGCGGGCCAGCGCCTTGATGCGGCTCTGTGCCTGGCGCGCCTTGCTGGCCTGGGCCTTGAAGCGGTCGATGAAGGACTGCAGGTGCGAGCGTTGGCGCATCTGTTTTTCCATCATGCCCTGAGCCAATTCCAGCTGGGCGGCACGTTGGCGTTCGAACGACGAATAGTTGCCCGAGTAGCGCTTGAGCTTGCGTTCGTCGATATGGACGATGACGTTCACCACGCCATCCAGGAAATCGCGGTCGTGCGAGATGACGATGAGCGTGCCCGGATAGCGCTTGAGCCAGTCTTCCAGCCAGATGATCGCGTCCAGGTCCAAGTGGTTGGTGGGCTCGTCCAGCAGCAGCAGGTCGGACGGACACATCAGCGCTTGCGCCAGGTTCAGGCGCATGCGCCAGCCGCCCGAGAAGCTCGTCAACGGCAGATGCATCTGCGCTTGCGTGAAGCCCAGGCCGGTCAGGAGCTGTTCGGCGCGCGAGTGCACCGTGTAGGCGTCCGCGTCGGCCAGCGCGGCGTAGATGTCGCCCATGCGCAGGCCGTTCTCGGCGCTTTCCGGTTCGGCTTCCAGGGCCGCCAGTTCCGCTTCCAGTTTGCGCAGCGTGACGTCGCCGTCGATCGCATACTCGATGGCGGGGCGATCCAGCGCGGGGGTTTCCTGCGCCACATAGGCCATGCGCCAGCTGGAGGGGTAGTCCAGGTCGCCCTGGTCGGCGTGCAGCGTGCCGCGCAGCAGGCCGAACAGGCTCGACTTGCCGGCGCCGTTGGCGCCGATCAAGCCGATCTTGTCGCCGGGGTTCAGCAGCAGGTCGACCTTGTCTAGCAAGGGCTTGACGCCGCGCATGAGTGAAACTTGTTGGAAGCGGATCATGAATCGTGTGGCTGGGGGTGGCGCGTCAGGCGCGCGGCAAGGCTCCCGCCACAAGGCGCGGCGCAAAAAAGGGAACCGGGGCGGGATCGCGCGCGAGGCTGGCGAACTGATGGGTGCAGTCGGGCGCGAAAGGCGAAATAGAAGGGCGGCCAATCAAAGCCGCCGTCCAGTCGTGGGCGCTATTGTACCGTGATGGCGGCGGCCAGCGCCAACAGGCGTTCGGCTTCCTGCGCGTGCAGGTTTTCCACCAGCGCGCCATCGACCACGGCAACGCCCTGGCCTGCGGCTTGTGCGGCGCGCCAGGCATCCAGGCGCTTGCGGGCGGTGGCCAGCTCCGCTTCGGTGGGCGCGAACGCGTCATTCGCGGCGGCAATCTGTTTGGGGTGAATCAGCGTCTTGCCGTCAAAGCCCTGATCGCGTCCTTGGCGGCAGGCGGCGGCAAGGCCCGCGTCGTCCTGTAAATCGAGA
This sequence comes from Achromobacter marplatensis, assembly GCF_002209535.1. Taxonomy (GTDB): domain Bacteria; phylum Pseudomonadota; class Gammaproteobacteria; order Burkholderiales; family Burkholderiaceae_B; genus Achromobacter; species Achromobacter marplatensis. The sequence goes on from NZ_NJIG01000001.1 coordinate 521,581, forward strand.
TGCACGCCGTCCAGCACCGCCAGGCCGTGCGCACGGGCAGCCATCACGGCCATTGAGCGCGCCAGCAGCGTTTCTTCGCGCGCCGGCGTGTGGCGCGCGTGCAGGTCCTTGACCAGATCGGAGGTGCCGACCACGATGGCTGCCAGCCGCGGATGCCCGCCCGCGATCGCATCCAGGCGCAAGAAGCCCAGCGGGGTTTCCGCCATGGCCCACAAGGGCAGATCAGGTGGCGCGCCGGCGGCGTCCAAGGCTTGCGCCAGTGCGCCAAGTTGGCCGGCGGATTGCACCTTGGGCAGCAACACCGCATGCGCGCCGGCTTGCGCGATGGCGGCGACGTCGTCCTGGCCCCATGGTGTGTCCAGCGCATTGATGCGTACGATGCATTCGCGACGGCCGTAGCCGCCTTCGCGCAAGGCGTGCGCGACTTGTTCGCGGGCCGCGGCCTTGGCGTCGGGCGCGACGGCGTCCTCCAGATCCAGGATCAGCGCATCGGCGTCCAGGCTGCGCGCTTTATCCAGCGCGCGCGCATTGGCGCCGGGCATGTAGAGAACGGAGCGGCGAGGGCGGATAGGTAGCGTCATAAGAGGCGTATCAGGGCTTGAGGTTGCCGACGATCTGTACCGGCGTGGTGCAGACATAGCCTACGCCATACACGGTGCGGATGCCCATGTCGCCGCCGGCTTGCGCGCGCAGCTTGCGGCGCAGGCGGTGCATGTGCGCATCCAGGCGGTGGGTGTCGTAAGCGTCGGCGCTGGCGCCCAGGGCTTCGACCAGCCGGCCGCGCGACAGGGGCAGTGGCGCGGCCTGGATCAGCGCGCCGATCAGCCGGCTTTCGGTATCGGTAATGTCGACGCAGACCTGGTTGGGGGACATCAGCGTCCGGCGCGAAGGATCGAAACGCCAGGCATCGGACTGCGCGTCGTTGGCATCGGCGGGCCGCACGACGCGCAGTCGGCGCGACAGCGACACCAGGGTAGCGCCCAACTCGGCCAGGTTGACGGGCTTGGTCAGATAGTGGTCGGCGCCCAGGCTCAAGCCCGACACCTTGTCTTCGCTGAGCAGCCGGCCGGTCAGCATGATGATGCCCATTGACGGATAGGTCGTGCGCAGATGCGACACCCGGGTCAGTGCGTCGCCGTCGGGAAGCATGGCGTCCAGCACCAGGATGCCGGGCGTGACGGTCAGCAATAGCTGATCCAGCTCGGCCAGCGAGCCTGCGGTGAGGATGGCTTTGTCCAGGCCCAGGTCCTGGATGTATTCGGCGATGGTGTCGCGCCAGTCTCCATGGTCGTCGACGATGATGATCGTCACGGCGTGGAAGGCCCCCGCGCTTGCACGCGAGGCGCTCCAACGGCAAGCACGCTTTTTGCTGTTGTCATGCTACGGCTTCTTGTTTGGGGGAGTCCGCTGCGGGCGGGTGCGCCGGCCAAGGGGCGAGATACGTTTTGTATCGTCGGCGCTTGCGGAGAATATCACTTCCTCGTTTGTGGCGGTGCGGCACGTGTGCGGGATGTCATCCGCTCGCAAAGAACTTTGGATTGATCAAAAAATGCGCAGCCCCGTGCGCGGTCGCTTGAACGGCCGGTCATCATGCAGACGGGCGTGTCTTATCCACAGAAATTGTGGATAAGACACGCCCGTCTGGCGCCATCCTATTTATGTAGGCAGGTATTCCACAGGAACGCCCTGTGGCACCTTGCGCATGCGGTCGCGCTCGATGCGCACGGCAGAGAAGCGCGTCTTGCGGGCGGCGGCATTTTGCAGCAATACCGACAGCACGGCCCCTTTGTCCTGGATCCACTGAGTTTTGCCGCGCAGCAGCTTCATGGCATTTTCGACGGTGCCCAGGCGGTACGACATCGCATTGATCTGCACCGAGGTCTTGCCGTTGAACGAGGCAGGGTCTTGCTCGGTGATGGCGGCGGCATCCAGGTTGCTGCTTTCGTGGTCGACGCGATAGATGAACTTCAGGCCGCTGTGCGGATCCTGCACGACTACCAGCTTGTCGGAGCCCGACACATCGGACAGCATGCCGATGACCGGCGACTCGACCAACTGGTTGCCCCGCTGTTCTTCCGTATAGAGGAATATGGTGTGGCGCGCCTGGGAGCCTGCGGCCGGGAGGAGGGGAGAAGAGTCCATACCTGACTTGAAAATGGCGGCGCGGGCATTGGGCGCCCGCGACTCACCGGTCCTGCGATAACGGCCCGGTTCTAATGAACGCGGAAACCGGCTGCGAAAAGAGCGTAATGCGCGCGGCGCTATTGCGGCCGGTGCAAGCGCGCCTTCAGGCGGGCCTTCACCGATGGCCAGTCCTCGTCGAGGATGGCGTAATAGACCATGTCGCGGGCGCGTCCCGACTGCGCGATCAGGTGCTTGCGGAACACACCCTCTTCGACGCCGCCGATCCGGAGAATGGCTTGACGCGACTGCGCGTTGCTTAGCTCCGTCTTGAAGACGACGCGTATGATACCAATTGTTTCAAAGGCGTGCTGCAACAATAGGAATTTGGCTTCGGTATTGGCGCCAGAGCGCTGGACGGCCGGCGTGAGCCACGTTGCCCCGATTTCCAGCCGTTTGTGCGCAAGCGCGAGGTCCATATAGCGCGTGGTGCCGATGATCTGCCCGGAGCTTTGCTGCACGATGACAAAAGGCAGACAGGCGCCGTCGCGTTGCCCGGCCAGCGCGCGCTCGACGTAGCGCCGCATGTCGTCGGCGGTGGCGATGGGTTCGGGCTGCAAGCGCCACAGCTCGGGATGCAGGCCGACGTCGGCCAGCGCGTCGGCGTGTTCAATCGCCAGCGGTTCCAGGCGGACGACGTCGCCTTCAAGCGTGACGGGTTGCAGCAAGGGAAGGGGCATGTCGAAATCCGGGAGCGGGCGTGTGCAGCGTTGGATTCTACGCTTGCCGCAGGCTTGCCGAACCCGGGCGCCTGGCGCAGAATCCGGCGCATGAAAACAGACGTCGTGGTTCTTGGGGCGGGCATCGTGGGGGTCAGCACCGCGCTGCATCTGGTGGCGGGCGGGCGATCCGTGGTGCTTTTGGACCGGCGCGGTCCGGGCGAGGAAACCAGTTATGGCAATGCCGGCCTGATCGAACGCGCCAGCGTCATACCCTATGCGTTTCCGCGCGATTGGCGCAGCCTGTGGCGCTATGCGCGGAACAACACGCCGGACGTCAGCTATCACCCGCGCTTCTTGCCGCGCGTGGCGCCTTGGCTGTTGCGCTACTGGTGGCATTCATCGCCGGCGCGGCTGGCCCGCGCGGCCGACGCGATGTTGCCGCTGATCGAGCGCAGCGTGGCCGAGCATGATGCCTTGAAGGACGACGCGCAGATCTCGCACCTGTTCCGCCGCAACGGCTGGATCGACGGTGTGCGCACCGAAGCCGGCTTGGCGCGCGCCATCGCCGAGGCCGACGCCCTGGCTCCCTATGGTTTGAATTACCGCGTATTGGATCGGCAGGCGCTGGCGGCGCTGGAGCCCTCGCTGTCTGCGCGGATGGTGGGCGCGGTCCATTGGCTGGACCCCGTCAACGTGTCGGATCCCGGCGCCGTGACGCGGGGCTACGCCGCCTTGTTCCAGCAGCGTGGGGGGCAGCTTGCCAGGGGCGACGCACGCAGCCTGAAGCCAGCCGCGGGCAAAGGCTGGCAGGTGCAGGGCGAGGATGGAGTGATCGAAGCGCGCGACGTGGTCGTGGCGCTGGGGCCGTGGTCGCCCGATGTCCTGCGTCCATTGGGCTATCGCATTCCAATGGCGGTCAAGCGGGGCTATCACCAGCACTTCGCGCTGGAGGACGGCGCGACCTTATCGCACCCGGTGGCGGACATCGACTGCGGATTCGTCGTAACGCCGATGACGTTGGGCGTGCGGCTGACGACGGGGGCGGAGTTCGCGGCGCGCGACGCGCCGCCGTCTCCCATCCAGGTTGAGCGGACGCGGGTGTTGGCCGGGCAGTTGCTGCCCTTGGGCGCCGCGGTCGAGCGCGAACCGTGGATGGGTTGCCGCCCCTGCATGCCGGACATGCGTCCGGTGATCGGGCCCGCGCCCCAGCACCCCGGGCTGTGGATGGCGTTTGGCCATGCGCATCACGGCTTTACGCTGGGCCCTGTGACCGGCAAGCTGCTGGCCAGCCTGATCACGGGACAGGCGCCGGATATGGATCCGGCGCCTTACGGCTTGCGCCGCTGACGCAGGATCAGGCCGAGGCCTTTTCGCGGCGTTTGCGCACGGCGAGCGCCAGGGTGTCCAGCACCGGTTCGGTCTGGGACCAGCCCAGGCAGGCATCGGTGATCGACACGCCGCGGCGCAGCGGCTGGCCAGGCTTCAAGTCCTGGCGGCCTTCTTCAAGGTGGCTTTCGATCATGACGCCGGTGATGCGGGCATCGCCTTGGGCAAGCTGCGCGGCGATGTCGTTGGCCACGTCGATCTGGCGCAGATGCGACTTGTTCGAGTTGGCGTGCGAGCAGTCGATCATGACCTGTTCGCGCTGGCCGGCGGCGCGCAGGGCGGCGCAACAGGCGTCCACGCTGGCGGCGTCGTAATTGGGCCCTTGCTTGCCGCCGCGCAGAATCACATGGGTGTCCTGGTTGCCGCGGGTTTCAAAGATGGCGGCCATGCCCATTTTGGTCATGCCCATGAAGGCGTGCTTGGCGCTGGCGGCCACCATGGCGTCCGCAGCGATCTGCACGCCGCCGTCGGTGCCGTTCTTGAAGCCCAGCGGGCAGCTCAGGCCCGAGCTCAGCTGGCGATGGCTGGGGCTTTCAGTGGTGCGCGCGCCGATGGCGCCCCAGGCGATCAGATCAGCGATGTATTGTGGGCTGAGCAGGTCCAGGAATTCGGTGGCGATCGGCAGGCCCAGGCCGCTGATGTCCAGCAGCAGTTCGCGGGCCCGGCGCAGGCCTTCATTGATGCGGAAGCTGCCGTCCAGGCGCGGGTCGTTGATATAGCCCTTCCAGCCGACGGTGGTGCGGGGCTTTTCAAAATAGACGCGCATGACGATCAGCAGGTCTTTCTTGTGCTGGTCCACGGCGGCGCGCAACTGGCGGGCGTATTCCATCGCCTGCCCGTGGTCGTGGATGGAGCAGGGGCCGACCACGATCAGAAGGCGGTCATCGCGGCCATGCAGCACGTCGGCGATCTGCGTGCGGCTGTCTTCGACCAGCGTCTGGATGGCGGGGGAAACGGGCAGTTCGTCCTGGAGCAGCGCGGGCGAAATCAGCGGACGCACTGCACTGATGCGCGTGTCGTCGGTGCGCGTGTTGTCCTGGGTCGAGTCGGCCGTGCCGACCTCGCGGTCGTGCTGGGGGTCGTCAATGCGGGTCAAGGGATGCTCCGTGCCGTAGATACGTAAAGACTGGCATTATCGCACCGGCGCCGCCGCGGTGCGCCGGGCGGTGGGGGCCGTCTGGCCGAGTCCGGGCGTTGCGGACGTCCGAACGGAGTCGGGCCTATCGGCGGAAGATGCTCCAAAACCTAAGCCTATCGGCATGGAAATGGCACTAAACCGTTCTCGATAACGACAGATCGGTTGCAGATGCCGTAGGATGGAGTCCACGGATTTCAAGCGGTCGCCTGCAAAGGCCCGCCCTATAAGCTAGGACGGAACGTAATGCCTAAAACCGACGCCGGAGCGGCTCGACGGATTCTTCTGGTTGAAGACCACCCGGTCGAGCGCGCTTACCTGCAGAACATGCTGTTAGCGTTGGGATATCGCCGGGTCGCCGGCGTGGGAAGCAGCACCGAAGCCGTCGGCGCGCTGGGCCGACAGTTCTACGACCTGGTCATCAGCGACATCGTCATGGGCGATGGCGACGGCACGCATCTGCCCAACGAACTGCGCCGGCTTGTCGACGTCGGGCGGCTCAAAGCTATGCCGCCCATCATCTGGATCAGCAGCCTGAGCGACGAGCTGCTGCAGTCCCATGTGCGGCTGGCGCTGCAAGCGGGCTGTCCGTCGGCGCAGGCCCTGTCCAAGCCCGTATCGCGCACGTCCATGCAGCAGGCGATCAAGACGGCGCTGCTGTCCGCCGATGACGTAATATCGCCACGCCAGCCCTCCGTGCGGCGCGACGTGATCGAGGCGGAACTCGGGCGCGCCCTGATCACCGGCCAGGGTATGAGCGTGGTGCTGCAACCGCAGATGAGCCTGGTGACGGGCCAGGTACTGGCGGCTGAAGCGCTCTCGCGTTGGGATCACCCCGAACTGGGCCCGATTTCCGCGGCCGACTTCGTGCCGGCCGCGCATCGCCTGGGTATGGACCGGATGCTGTTCCTGCGGGTTGTAGACCGGGTTATCGAGGTATTGCAGCGCATGCATGCCGAGGACATCGCCGTGCCGATCGCCATCAATGCCTCGTCGTCCACGCTGTGCTCCCGCGACTTGCCCACGCTGCTGGAAAAGCGCGTGGCGCAGGCGGGGCTGCCGGCCCGGCTGGTGAAGATCGAACTGACCGAGGACGAACCCGTCAATGACTGGTTGGCGCTGTCGTCGGTGCTGAACCTGTTGCGGGTGCGGGGCTTTGAACTGGCGATGGATGATTTCGGCGCAGGCATCGCGTCGATGCGGCTGTTTTCCGCCATGCCGTTCACCGAATTGAAGATCGACCGCGACTTCATCGTGCACATGCATCGCGAAGCGGCCTCGCGGGCGGTAGTGGCCGCGGCCATCGAAATGGGCCGCGTGCTGGGGCGGCGCGTGGTGGCAGAAGGCGTTGAGCAAGACCGCGACGTGCAGTTGTTGCGGGAGCTGGGCTGCGACGTCGCGCAGGGCTACGGGCTGTCCGTGCCGCTGGATGCCGAGGCGTTCATCGATTTCTGCCGCCGGCACTGAGGCCGGGCGTCCCGGCCGCCTCCCGCCAGCATGGATTGCTGGCCGTATTGACCGGGATCAACGTGGGCGGGTCGCGCAGGGGCTAGGTGATCCGCGAGCTACTACCATGGAAGCTGTTTGAGGGTTTCCCTGGAGTGGTGAATCGATGCGACGCATACTTGCCGCCGTCCTGCTGTTGTCCCTGCTGGCCTGGGCCGGCACGGTCTGGACGAATCCACCGGCTGAATTCAATATCTGGACCCTGCGCGACCAGCTCATCCTGTTGACGGGCCTGGGCGCCTACGCCCTGATGGCCCTGATCATGCTACTGGCCGTGCGGCCGCAGTGGATCGAATCCAGGCTAGGTGGCCTGGACAAAATGTACCGCTTGCATAAGTGGAGCGGCATCCTGGCGACGGCCCTTGCCGCCGCACACTACCTGGTCAAGATAGGCAAACCGCTGCTGCTTGCGCTGTTCGACCCCGTGCCCAAGACGCCACGCGCGACGGCTTGGTTGGACATGTTCCGCGGGTCCGCCAAGGACATCGGGGAATGGGCGGTCTGGATTTTGGTGGCATTGGTCGTGCTGACGCTTTGGCGGCGGTTTCCCTATCATCTGTGGCGGCAGGTGCACCGCATCGCGGCTGTCGTGTTCCTGGTGGTCGCGTTTCATGGGGTAGTGCTGACGCCCGCTGCCTGGTGGTGGCAACCTGCGGGATGGCTGGTGGCGGCAGCGACTGCCGTGGGCAGTGTCTGTGCCGTCATGGCGTTGACCGGCTTGATCGGGAGAGCCAGGCGGCATAAGGGGTTGGTGCTATCGGTCGACCCGCTGTCCGACGACATTCTGTCGCTGACCTGCAGGGTCGAGGGGGATTGGCACCACCGCGCCGGCCAGTTCGCCTTCCTGACGGCCGATCGCCGCGAAGGCGCGCATCCCTTCACGGTATCGGGTGCAGATGACGGCACGGGGCGTGTGCAGTTCTCCATCAAGGCGCTGGGAGACTACACTCAGCGGCTCCAGACCCGTCTGAAGCCGGGACAGGCGGTGATGGTGGAGGGGCCGTATGGCTGCTTCGACTTGCAGCAAGATGACGGCCGTCCGCAAATATGGGTGGCCGCGGGCATCGGTGTGACGCCATTCATATCTTGGCTGGAGTCGTTGCAGGCCGAGCCGGAACGTGCTCCGCAGGCGGCGCTGTACTACTGTGCGCGCAATGAGGCCGACGCGCCGTTCGCACGGAAGCTGGAGACACTTTGCGCACAGGTCCCCCGGGTGGCGCTGCGTGTGTGGTACAGCGAGGGGCAAAGGCCGTTGACGGCCGCCGATCTACTGACGGGCCATATCGCCGGGGCGCCTTGGCCGAGTGTGTGGTTTTGCGGGCCCACCGGCTTCGCCGATGCGCTGAAAGATGGGCTGCACCGGCGGGGAATGCCGGTGCGCCGCTTGTTTCACCAGGAAGCGTTCCAGATGCGCTAAGACCCGTCCCAGGAATTCAGATGCCGGATACGTCGACGTCGCCCGGGTAATCCACCGAGAACTTCAGCACCGTCTCGCGCGATTTGCCGGGTTCCAGCTCCCATTCCCAGGCCAGCTTGCCGTCTTCTTCGCGCTTGACGTCGCGGTCGGCAGGCGACAGCAGCTTGACCACGATCTTCTCGTTGCGCGAGACCGGCAGGCGGTCCTTGAACACGAGCTGTTCCTTCGTAGCCTTGTTGTTCTTGACCGTGATCTTGTACTCATAGGTCACGCGTTTTCCGCTGCCAGAAAACCCCGTGCTTTCGGTAAAGCGGTTCACCAACTGGCGTTTGATGGAAATGCCATCGTCCGCGCCCATGGCCAGTTCGACCTTTTCGCCAGGCATGACCGCCTTGATGCGGCTTGATGCCACGAAAGCGTCATCCAGGAAGGTGTTCAGCGGGCCGGCCAGGAACGGGAAGTCCGTATTGTTGCTGGCTTGCGCGGTCAGGAAGACGGCCTCGCGCAGTGCGGGCGTGGACTGGTATTGCAGCGTGGCCGGCAGCTTTGCGGTTGCGATGGCGACACGTTGCGAGGAGTTGTCCGAGGGCAGGGTGGCCGGATTCTTGATCTGGAACGAGGCACTGGTCGCCTCGTTCTGCATTTGGGCGGTGGACACCTCCACGGCTTCGGGCGCCGGTTCGGCCATCCTGGCGTCAGCGTAGGCTTCGGCGGCTGAGCTCGGGCGCGAGCGCTTCATCGACATCTCGCTCGTGACGGGAGCGGGCGCGGCGACGGGGCGGGGCGGCCGAGGCGGCGGAGGCGGGGGCGCCACATCGATGATCCACGGTTGCAGGGGCGGCGCGCCGCCGCCCAGCGAGGGGCGAGCCGTGGACAAGGTCAGCTTGACGTTCTTCCAGTCTTCGCCGGTGTTCTGGCTGATGACGCCGAAGTAGCCCAGGTCCACGCTGCGGTCCGCCGGGCGCAACCGGGCGTCGTAGGCGGGGGTCCAGCGGGCGCCGCCCACGGCATACGACACCGCCAGGTCCACCTTGCCCGCACGCGCCAGGTTCACACGCAGCGTGACCGTCTTGGTGCGGCGGCTCAACTGCCCTTGCAGGACGTTCAATTGGTCGTGGAGCGCTTCTATTTCGCGTTCCAGCACGGTCTTACGTTCGGCGACCTGGCGCAGGCTGGCCAGCGTCTTGCCCAGGCTGTCGGCGCTAAGCGTCTGGATCGCCTTCAGTTCGTCCAAGGTCAGGCGGGCGCCTTCCTTGGCGGGTTCAGTCGCGCCGCGCTGCATCATCAGGACCAGCTCGCGCTGGTTGTCCAGCACGGCGGCTTCGTCGTCCAGTTCGGCTTGCTGGGCCTCGAGCTTGCGCAATTGCTCCTGCAGCACGCGGACCCGTTCATTGGCGGTGTCGGCCTGGTAGGCGTCACGCACCTGGACGTCCAGCAGCGAGGCTTGGCCGGTGCTCTTGGCCGACACTTGCAGCGAACTCTCCTGCAACGTGACCGGCAGGTTCTCCAGCACCAGTTCGTGTTCGCCGGCGGCAAGCTCGCTGCTGGCCGACCGGGTCACCACCGCGCGGTCTTGATAGACCGTCACTGCGCCGATCGAGGAAGCCAGCCCGGCGGCTGCGCCCAAGCCGGGAATCGTTGCGATGGCCAAGGCAAGAAGGGTACGTCGCACTAAGTCACCTGTAGGAAGGTTGAGGTCGGCAAGGCTGCGGCCCGGTTCAGGGACGGATCGCCGATAGCGCGACAATTTACTCCGCGTCTTTCCGGCCGGCTTTACAGAAGATGACAAAAGCGACAGGGTGATACCGCCCCATTTTTGCGCCGTCGCTCAAGCCCGTTCGGGATGGGCCAGGCGACGCAACATGTCGACGGCGTTGACGGCCGCGATCGAACGGTCGTGGCGGCGGTAGGCCATATCCAGCAAGGCGTGCGGGGCGTCGCCGGCGATGGGCCGGTACTCGATGCCTTCGGCGCCCATGTGGCGCATCGCCGCGGGCACGACCGAGATCCCGACGCCGGCGGCGACCAGGCTGACGATGGACGCCATCTGCGGCGCCTCCTGGATCACACGCGGGGCGAATCCCGCCCGCTGGCAGGCGGATTGGATGGCGTCGTACAGCCCTGCGCCGATGGGGCGCGGATACAGCACGAAATCCTGGTCGGCCAGCGCTGCGATGGGCACGCTGGCCAGGCGGCTCAAGGGATGGTCGGGCGGCAGGGCGACCAGCATCGGCTCGTCCAGCACTCGCTCGGATTCGAATTCGGCGTCCAACAGGTAGGGCGGACGCACGAAGGCGACGTCCACCTCGCCCAGCCGCAGACCACGCAGCAGCGAAATGGTATTGCTTTCCGTGAGCGTGACGCGCACATCGGGATAGCGGTCGCGGAAGGCGCGGATGGCGCGCGGCAGGTAAGGGTGGAACACGGCCGATGCGGTGAACCCCACGGTGAGGGCGCCGCGTTCGCCGCGGCCAAGCCGGCGGGCGGTGTCGATGGCGCGGTCGGCGCTTGCCAGGATGGCGCGGGCGTCTTCCAGGAACTGGACGCCGGCCTCGGTCATTTCCACCCCTCGCGGCAGACGCAGGAACAGCGGCGTGCCGATTTCGCGTTCCAGTTGCTGGATCTGCTGGCTGAGCGGCGGTTGCCCGATGCCCAGACGGGCGGCCGCGCGGGTGAAGTGCAGTTCTTCAGCGACGGCGGTGAAATAACGCAAGTGGCGGAGTTCCATCGGTTTAAAGTATGGGCTCTGTGAGTTTCATATATTGGACATATGCAGGGGAAAAGTCTACTTTGATGGGGCGGGCTCTACGCCCGATGCCTTTCGAGAATCCTGATGTCTACCCCCTCCGCCAATTCTTCCTCCCCGGCCCCCACCGACTATCTTGCCCGGGGCACGCCCGGGTTGCGCCGTGCGCAATGGGCGCTGTTCGCCGCCGGCTTTTCCACCTTTTCCCTGCTGTATTGCGTGCAGCCGCTGATGCCGCTGTTCACGCAGGCGTTCGGCGTGTCACCCGCGCAAAGTAGTCTGGTCTTGTCGCTGTGCACGGGGCTGCTGGCCGTGGCGATTTTCTTTGTAGGGCTGTTCTCGCAATCGCTGCCGCGCAAGCGGGTGATGGCGTTGTCCTTGGTTGCGTCGGCCATGCTGGGCACGATCGCGGCGGTGGCACCGGATTGGCACAGCCTGTTGGCGCTGCGCGCCTTGCAAGGCGTGGCGATGGGCGGCGTGCCCGCGGTGGCGATGGCCTATCTGGCCGAAGAGGTCGAACCGGACACGCTGGGCTTCGTCATGGGCCTGTACATCAGCGGCAGCGCCTTTGGCGGCCTGTCAGGCCGCGTCATCACGGGCTTGGTGTCCGACCACTTCGGCTGGCGGGCGGCGATGGGCACGCTGGGCTTGCTGGGCATTGTGGCCGCCGTGTTGTTCGTCTGGCTGCTGCCGCCTTCGCGCCGCTTTGCGCCGCAACGCGGCCGGGGCTGGGCGGGCGTGGCGGGCGACGTGCGCGCCGGCGTCAGCGCCCATCTGAAGAACGGCCCGCTGTGCGCGTTGTTCGCGATGGGCGGCTTGCTGATGGGCGCATTCGTCACGCTCTATAACTATGTGGGGTTCCGCCTGCTGCTGCCGCCGTTCTCGCTGAGCCAGACCTTCATTGGCTTCATCTTCGTCGTGTATCTGGTGGGAATTTTCGCGTCGACGTTCTTCGGCCGGCTTGCCGACCGCCATGGGCGGGGCGCGATGCTGTCCGCGGCCACGGGCCTGGCGCTGGCCGGCCTGCTGCTGACGCTGTCTGATTCATTGCCCGTGCTGATCGCCGGCATCGTCCTCTTTACCTTCGGGTTTTTCGCGGCGCATGCGGTGGCCAGCGGGTGGGTCGGGCAGATGGCGCGCGGCTACAAGGCGCTGGCCGCGTCGCTGTACCTGCTGGTGTACTACGTGGGGTCCAGCGTGCTGGGCGCCTGGGGCGGGCATTTCTGGGCCTCCAGCCAATGGCCGGGCGTGGCGGCGATGGCCGGCGGCCTGCTTACGCTGGCGCTCGTGATCAGCGTCGGGCTGGCCTGGCGCACGAGCGGCAGCGCCAAGCGCGCCACGGCCATCGTCGGCGAGTCTTCCTGAGGCTTCTAGGGTAGTCGAGCTGCCTGCGGTTCTAGGGGCGCCGCAGCGACCGTTCGCGCCGCAAGGGTGGCGTCGATGCCCTGGCTTAGCGCTGACAGCAACAGGTGCGGCGCCAAATCCAGCTGTGCCAGCAGCACGCTGCATCGCGACATCTTGGCTAGATCGTCATGGGACAGGGCGGCCAACCACTGGCAGGCATGCGCCGATATCTGCAGGCCGGCCATCGCCGGCGCGTTGCCGGTGCGGGCCAGCCGCTGCAACAGCAGCAGATACATCAGGTTGGTTTCGTGGATATCGCGCAGAAGTTCGGTGGATTTCGGCATCGGGCATCCCTGACTTCGAAATTTCCGCCGGTCGGCCGCGGCCGGAGCGGAAGGGCGCGTGGCGTCCTCGTGGGAACGCCTATTCCAAGCCCGGGGCGGGCTTGCGAGCCGGTAGAATCTGTCGATCATATTTAAGCGATTCGGGCGCGTCAGTTATGGATTTCCCTGTGCGCGCTTCGGATATGAGGTCATTTTCTAAAAACGACGCATTCTCATTTATAATTGCCCGCATGCCAAGTGGCGCGTTGCGGGGTGCTTCTGCACGCAGCGCCCTGGTAGGTGTTTCAACCGAGGCCTGCGATGACTTCCTCTTCCCTAGACCGCCAGACGCTGCAGCGTGAACATGCGGCGCTGCTTGCCGCTTACGGCCAGGCGCAATCGCATTGCAGCCAGTTGCTCAGCGCGCAGGCGGCGCGGATCCTGCACCTGGAAGGCGAAGCGATGCGCCTGCGCGCCGCAGTGGTCCAGCGGGATACCGCGCTGGCCTGGGCGCGCGAAGACCATCTCGCACTGGAAGGATCTATACCGGGCCTGCCCAAGCGGGTGGCGCTGGCGCGGCGAGTCACGCAACTGATGGAACGCATCCAGTGCCTTATGCGCGAGCGGCTGGCCTGGCAGGACCGCGCCAGCCAGGCGCGGGCGCGACCCGTCGAACGGTTGGCAGAAGCCGTGGCATCGCTACCGGCCGTGACGGCGGTGGCCCTGCGCCAGAAATCCGTGCTCTGCGTGGGCGAAGACGCCATGGCCTTGATGTTGACGCGCAAGGTCGTTGAACTTGCCGGCGGTCGTTACCTGGGCCACAGTGGCGAAGGCGACGCGGACGGCGCCACGCTGGAGGCCAGCCTGGTCGCCGCCGACCTGGTTATCTGCCAGACGGGGTGCGTCAGCCACGGCGCCTATTGGCGCGTCAAGGACCACTGCACCCGCACCGGCAAGCAGTGCGTGCTGGTCGACAAGCCCGAAGCGCTGAATGCCTTGCGCCTGGACGGGGAACCTGCGTTCGAGCAGGAACGGTAGCGTCGCGTTACCGAGCGTTTCCGCACGGTGACGCCGCCCCGCAATACAGTAGACGTTGGCAAAGGGGCAAACATGCTGAAAAAACAAGATCGCGTCGCCCTCCCTTGGACGGATACGCTTGCCCGTCTGGAAGACGAACGCATCATGCTGCAGCGGATTGCCGCGGGCATGCCGCTGGCGCACGTGCTGGAACACGTGCTGCACGCTATCGAGGCGCAATCCAGCGTCGAATTACGCGCGGCGATCGCCTTGATCGACGATACCGGGACCTTCCTGTTGCATGCGGCGGCGCCCAGCTTGCCGGCGGCATTCAATGTGGCCGTGCAACGCACGCCGATCGGGCCCCACATGGCCTCCTGGGGCACGGCGGCCTATGCCGGCAGCGCGGTCTATGTGGAGGACATCGCCTCGCATCCCGATTGGGAGCGCTGGCGTGACCTGGCCTTGGCCCACGGATTGCGGGCGTGCTGGTCCACGCCAATCAAGGCGCCGGACGGACGCTTGCTTGGGGTGTTCTCGAACTACTACAGCGCCGTGCGTTCCCCGTCGGCCGACGATATCGACGCCATTGCGCTCGTGACGCGCAGCGCCGCGCTGGCCATCGAGCGCCACCTGACCGATACCGCGCTGCGCGCGAGCGGCCAGCGCTGGCGCGCCATGTTTGACGGCATGCAGGAAGCTTTCTTCCTGAGCGAGGCGCTGCGCGACGACAGCGGGCGCATCGTGGACTTTCGCTTCCTGGAGGTGAACCCGGCCTTCGAGCGCCAAAGCGGTATGCGTGAAGGCGACACGCTGGGCCATACGCTGCGCGAAATGATCCCGGGAGTGCCCGGCCAGATTATGGACGCGTTCGCCCAGGTGGTGGAAACGGGTGAGCCGACCCAGTTCGAGTTCGCCGTGCCGGCGCCCAAGGAGGCCTGGTACGAGGCCCGCGCACGCAAGGACGGCGACGACCGTATGATGGCGTTGTTCCTGGACGTTACCGCACGCAAGGCGGCCGAGACGGAATTGTGGGAGGGGCAGCACCGGAAGAATTTCCTGCTGTCGTTGGGCGACCGCATGCGTGAACTGCATCACCAGTCGGAAATCGAACGCGCCGCCTGCGAAGGGTTGGGCCAGCATCTGTCGTTGGGCCTGGTGGCCGTGGTGGACTGGCCCGGCGACGATGCGGCGGCGGTGTCGCCATCCACGTGCTGGCGGTCCGAGGGGGACCGGGCCACGCAGCCGGCGCTAGGGCCGGGGCAGTTCGGACAAGAGTTCAAGGTGGCGCTGCGCAAGGGACGCACCGCCTATGTGGAACCGCTGTTGGCCGATCCAGGCGGCGAAGTCCGGCCCTCTGCGATCGTGGTGCCCATGCGCCGCTGGGGGCGGCAGGGGGCCGCGCTGGTAGTGCGTCCGCAGTCCACGAGTCGGCTCAAGGCCGGCGATCTTACCTTTATTGAAGAAGTGACGGAACGCATGTGCGACGCCGTCGAGCGGTCTCAATACGCCCGGACGCTGGAGCAACGGGTCGAGCATGCCATTGCCGAGCGCGACCGCATCTGGCGCCTGTCACCGGAGTTGCTTGCGGTGGTCGACGCGCAAGAACGTTTCGTCAGCGTCAATCCCGCCGTGCGCCCCATCCTGGGCTGGAGTCCGGAGCAGTTCATCTCCATGGGGCTGGCCGAGCTGGTGCATCCGGATGACCAGGCGGCCACGCGCGCCGCCATTGCACAGGCCGCGCATGCGGACCCCGCGCAAGCGGTGCGGCATATGGAAAACCGATTGCTGACTCGCGGCGGCGCCTATCGCTGGATCACCTGGAGCATGTCTTGGTCGCAAGACAGCCTGTACATGACGGGCCGGGACGATACGGATCTGAAGGCGCAGGCGGAAATGCTGCGGGATACCGAGCAGGCGTTGCGGCAGTCGCAGAAGATGGAAGCGGTAGGGCGCCTGACCGGAGGGATTGCGCACGACTTCAACAATATGCTCCAGGGCATCACCGGCGCTTTATATCTGATCAAGCGCAAGCTGGACGCCGACACGCCCGAGCAGGCCGAGCGCTTCATCAACGTAGCGATGGACTCCGCCAACCGGGCCGCGCACTTGACGCAGCGGTTGCTGACCTTTTCGCGGCGACAGCCCATCGATCCGAAACCGTTCAGCGTGGCATCGACGCTGCAATCGATGGCGGACCTGTTCCATCGCTACACGGGCGAGCGTGTGCGCTTGCTCTTCGACCTGGATCCGGCACTGTGGACGGTGCGGTGCGACAAGAACCAGTTCGAGAACGCCTTGCTGAATCTGGTGATCAACGCTTGCGATGCCATGCCCAACGGCGGCGCATTGACCATCGCCGGGTCGAACCAGTCCATGGATGCGATGCGCTTGCGCCAGTTTCCGGGTTTGAAAGCCGGCGACTTCGTGGAAGTTTCCGTGTCCGACGTCGGCTGCGGCATGCCGCCAGACGTGTTGGCCCATGCCTTTGATCCGTTCTTCACCACCAAGCCGTTGGGGGAAGGCACGGGCTTGGGGCTATCGATGATCTATGGTTTTGCCAAACAGGCCGGCGGCATGGCCACGCTGGAAAGCGCAGTCAGCCAGGGGACGACGGTCAGGCTGTTTCTGCCTCGGTATGACGGCGCGCCGGATGCCGCGGCGCGGCAGGAACCCTCTGCCCAGCAGGTGCCGGGCGTCGGACAGCCGTCCGTGGTGGTCCTGGTGGAAGACGACGACAACGTGCGCGACATGGTGCACGAATGCCTGGCCGAATTGGGCATGCGCGTGCTGACCGCAGCCGATGGTGAAGCGGGGCTGGAGCTGGTGCTGGGCACTTCAGGCATCGATCTGCTGGTGACGGACGTTGGGCTGCCGGCGCTGAACGGGCGGCAGTTGGCGGATGCCGCGCGGGCGGCGCACCCCGGGCTGAAGGTGCTGTTGATGACTGGGTACGCGGAAAGCGCGGCGCATGACCGGGGATTTCTGGAACAGGGGATGGAACTGATCGTGAAGCCGTTCTCGCTGGATGCGTTGGGCCAAAGGGTGCAACACATGTTGGCGGAGTCCCGCGACGCGGTGCCGGGCGGCGCAGGCCAGGGGTAGCGCCGGCGGTGGGATGCCAGGGTTGCAAAGGCAGGTAAAAAATACCCGTCCGGGCGTGCTGGCGGGTGGATTACCCAGGCGCACGGTGGCGGGAGGGTCATTCCAAGGACGGGAACGGGGCTTGCGAATAAGTCCACGCATTCCAACCAAGGAGTCTGACTATGAAAACCCGTGCCATGACTTGCGCTTTTGTACTGCTGACGGGCCTGACGTCCGCCGGCGCCGCGCTGGCCCAGTCGGCCAGCCCGACTACGCCGTCTTCCACGCCGAATGACGCCTCCGCCGCCCAGCCGAACCGCCCCTTGCCGGCGGGTCAGATGGCGCCTGCGCCTAACGCGACGCCCTCTACGGGGACCACCGCGCCCGCGATGCAACATAGCGGCACCATGTCTTCGGGCAAGAAGCACTCCGATGAAACGCCCAAGCGTCCGCGCGAAGCCAACGACAACGTGCCGCGCACGCCGGCCGCTGGCGCCGCGCCGCCTCCGGGGTACCCGAACACGGGCGGTTCGAAGTAAGCGCCCTGAACCTGACTGCCCGAAAGGGCAGCCATAAAAAGAAGGCTTCCGCAGGGAAGCCTTCTTTGCATGCGGCACCGACCGGCAACGGCTAGTGCTGGCGGCGCAACTCCGCCGGCGGCACCCGTAGTTGCCCCCGATACTTGGACACGGTGCGGCGTGCCAGCAGGATGCCGCTGGCGGCCAGTTGCTGGGTCAGGGCCACATCGGACAAGGGCATGGTGGGGTCTTCGGCGTCGACCATTTCCTTGATCAGCGCCCGTACCGCGGCGGCCGAACACGAGCCGCCCGATTCGGTGGCCAGCTCGCGCGAAAAGAAGTGGCGGAATTCAAATACGCCGCGTGGCGTCACCATGTACTTGCCGACGGTTGCTCGCGATACCGTGGACTCGTGCATGTCGAGATCGTCGGCCACTTCCCGGAGCATCAGCGGGCGCAACGCCACCTCGCCATATTCGAAAAACGTCTGCTGCCGCTTGACGATGGCCTCCGCGACACGCTGGATGGTGGTGTAGCGCTGTTCCACATTGCGCACCAGCCAGCGCGCCTCCTGCAACTCTTGAGCCATCGGGCTGCGGTCGTCCAGGCGGGCGCGGCGGAACAGGTCGGCATAGGTGCGGTGCAGGCGCGCTTGCGGCATCGCATTGCGGTTGGGCAGCACGCGCCAGCGGGCATGCCATTTATCAACGAATACATCCGGCACGACGTACACCGGCGCTTCCGCGCTGTAGCGGGCGCCCGGTTTGGGATCCAGGCTTCGGATCAGCGCGCACGCCTCGCGCAGTGCCTCGTCGGAACATTCCAGCAGGCGGCGCAGTCCGACGCAGTCGTTCTTGCCCAAGCGGTCCAGGTGCTCGCGCACGATCCGCAGCGCCAGGTCCCGAGTGGCTGCGTCGACCGTCCGGGCGGCCGTCAATTGCAGCGTCAGGCATTCCGTCAGGTCGCGCGCGCCCAGGCCGGGTGCATCCAGCTGCTGTACCAGGCGCAGCGCAGCGATCCACTCCCCGTCATCGGGCGGGGGATTGAATTCGGGCCGGTCCGCACTGCAAAGGCTGCCCAGCGGAACGCGAAGATAGCCGTCGTCGTCCAGGGCGTCGATGATGAATTCCGCCAACAACCGATCACGGGGCTCCAGGTGATAGTTGCCGAGATCCTGCGACAGGCGCTCCCGCATCGATAGGGATGCGCTGGCCCATTGGCCCAGGTCCTTGCCTTCGCCGGTGCCGGACGACGGCATGGGGTAGTCGCCGGAATAGGCGGGGGCGTCGGGGGGCGCTTCTTCGTTTTCAGCGCTTGGGGTGGTCGTGTGCTCCGCCGGCGCATCAGCGTGCTCGCCGTGGCCGACGGGCCGGGTGTCCGGCCCGTTGTCGGTGGTCTCGCTATCCTGCTCGTCGCCGTCTTCAAGAAACGGATTGGTGGCCAGCGCATGCTCCACCGCGGTCGTGAATTCAAGCGCCGACATTTGCAGCAGCTTGACGGACTGCTGAAGCCGGGGCGCCAGCGTCATCTGCTGTCGCAGGCGCAATTCTTGCGTAGGGTGGCCCAATCGAGTCTCCTTGCCGGGAGCCGCCGGAAGGCGGCGCATCCCTGATACTCAAGCAAACTCCATGCCAGGTGGGTTTGCGGGTGAGTATCGGGGGGATGGCGGCTGCGGGCGGAGACGCTATTACAAGCCGGCGGTAAGAACTGCTCAGCGGTCTGCCAAGCCTTCCTTGTCGTAGACGTCCAGCCGGTTGTAGAGGGTCTTCAGGCTGACGCCCAACGTGTCAGCGGCCAGTCGCTTATCGCCGTCATGATGCGCGAGGGTTGCCAGGATGAATTCACGCTGGGCCCGGCCCAGGGGCATGCCGACGGGAAAACTGAGGGCGCCATCGCGAACCTCCGTCCGCTGGCGGGCAGGGGCGCGCGCCAGCAGATCGGTGTCCAGTTGGGTATCAGACAGGATGAAAGCGCGCTGCACGACGTTGCGTAATTCGCGGACGTTGCCGGGCCAGTCGTGCTGATGGATCGCATCGAGCATCTGCTTGGAAAACGTCTTCTTCGTGCGGTGCTGCGCATTCAGAGTGTCCAGGAACCGGTGCGCCAGGATCACCGCATCGTCGCCGCGTTCGCGCAGCGGCGGCACGCGCAGGGGAATGACCAGTAAGCGATGGAGGAAGTCCTGTCGCAGCCGGCCTTCAGCGACCGATGCCGCTGGGTCGCGATTACTGGCGCAGATAATGCGCACATTGGCCCGGAGCAGATCGGACCCGCCCACGCGCTGATATGTCCCGGCCTCCAGCACGCGCAGGAAATGCACCTGCATGTCGGGAGGCATCTCGGTAACCTCGTCCAGAAACAGGGTGCCGCCGCTGGCATATTCAAAGTAGCCCGCATTCTGGGCCAATGCCCCGGTAAAACTTCCCTTCTCGTGCCCGAACAGTTCAGCGTGGGCAAGCGTGCCGCTGATGGCGCCGCAGTTCACGGCGACAAAAGGCTGGCTGCGCCGTTCGCTGGCGTCATGGATCGCGCGCGCAACAATCTCTTTGCCCGCGCCGCTCTCTCCCACGATGAAGACGCTGGCATCGGTGGACGCCGCCAGTTGCAACTGGGTGCCCAGTTTTTGCATGACCGGGGACAGGCCGGTTACGTCCATCGGGGGGGCCGGGGACACTACCGCGTCCTCGCGACCAGTGGTGATGCGATTTGCCATGCTTATACCTCGGCCCGCCGGGAGCCTATCGCGATTTGATAATCGTAGTGGCGGGGTGGGCGCAGGAATGCGACCAGTTGCAAGTATTCGAAAACTTTAGTGGACAGTATCGAATATTTACGCCTCTCGTCGCCAGAGTGACTATTCTCATTGAAACAAGAATGCGCGGCGCGGACATCGCGCCGCCTATCGCCCTATGGAGAAGTAGATGCCTCACTTGCTGGTCGTGGACGATGACGACGCGATTCGAGAGACCTTGGCCGAGCTGGGCCGCGACAGCGGTTTCTCGGTTGCCGTGGCGGCCAGCGTCAAGGACGCGTTCATACAGCTGGAGCGGCAGGCGCCGGATCTGGTGCTGACCGACGTCCGGCTGCCGGGCGGCAATGGCATGGACATTTTCAAGAGTGTCGCCGCAGCCAGCGCGGAAGTCGTTGTGATGACGGGGCATGGCACGGTGGACTATGCCGTCCAGGCCTTGCGCCTGGGAGCCACCGACTTTTTGGTCAAGCCGATCTGCATGGAACGGTTGAACGCCATCCTGACACGCGTCGTCGCCAATGCCGGCGGCGACCTGCCTGGAATGCCGTTCGAGGAAGCCGGGCGATTCGGCAAGCTGTATGGTGCGTCGGATTGCATGACTGCGCTGTATCGCCAGATCGGGCGCGTCGCGCCCACCAACGTTACGACCTTGCTGATCGGCGAAAGCGGCACCGGCAAAGAGCTGGCGGCTCATGCGATCCACGAACTGAGTTCGCGCCGCCAGCGTCCGTTCATCGCCGTCAACTGCGGCGCGATTTCCCCGAACTTGATCGAAAGCGAAATGTTCGGACACGAGCGCGGCAGCTTTACGGGGGCCGACCGCCAGCACAAGGGCTATTTCGAGCGCGCTGACGGCGGCACCCTGTTCCTGGACGAAGTCACGGAGATGCCGCTGGACCTGCAGGTCAAGTTATTGCGGGTGCTGGAAACCGGCCAGTTCATGAGGGTTGGCACCAACCGAGAGATTGCTTGCGACATCCGGATCATTGCCGCCACGAACCGAAATCCCGAACAGGCTGTGCAGGACGGCAAGTTGCGTGAGGACTTGTACTACCGGCTGAGTGTCTTTCCCATTGAGTTGCCTCCGCTGCGCGAGCGGGGCGACGACATTTTGTTTTTGGCGCAACGATTCCTCCAGGCCCAGAACCAGGAAACTGGAAAGAACAAGGTGTTCGCTCCGGAAGCTGCTCAAGCGCTGGCGCAATACGATTGGCCCGGCAATGTGCGCGAACTGAAGAACTTTGTGCGGCGAGCGTTCATCATGGCGGAGGGCGACGTCTTGAATGCGGATATGTTGGCACCTCACGTCTCGCCAAGCGGGGATGCCGCGGTCGGGCAGGTCAGCGTGCCGGTGGGCGAGACGTTGGCGGAAGCGGACCGTCGCCTGATTTTGGCAACGCTTGCACGCTGCAATGGCGTGAAGAAGCAGACTGCCGCAATGCTGGGCATCAGTCCCAAAACGCTTTACAACCGGCTGGAAGAATATGCGGCTGCCGGCTACGTCTTGCCAGGAGAGGGCGGCTCGGACGAGGCGCGCAGCTAAAGCTAGATTTTGCCGGCGCGATGGCAGCCCCGCCAGAGCGGGGCGGCCATCGCGCCGGCGGATCTTACTTGCCGTAGCGCGTCTTCAGGTCAGCCATGCAGGCGTCCTTGGCGTTGCCGGACATCGCATCGCACTTTTCTTTGCCTACTTTGTAGTCGGCATCGTTGCGCGTTTTCGCGGCGTCATGATTGGCTTCGGCCTTTTCCTTGCCGGCCTTGGCATCGGCCTTCGCCTTGTCGCGGTTGGCTTCTGCCTGCTGCTGGCAGACGTCCTTCTGGTTGCCCTTCATACCGTCGCATTGCTTTTTATCCATCTTGTACTGATTGTCGATCTGGTCGCTGCTGCGTACCGGCGTGGTTTGCGCGGAGGCCTGGAACGCCAGGGCGGACAGGCACAGGGCGATAGCGGGGCAAACGGTTTTGGACAGATTCATGACTGACTCCTTTGGGTAAGGGCCCGGTGTAAGGCGGGCCTGCACACCACTAAGCAAGCGGCGTTCCCGGCCCCCGGGCACGCCGCTTGCGGCGTCCACCCGCGCATCATTGGGAACATGGAGAGCAAGATGACACAGCCCACTGCACAGAAGCCGGCCAAGCCCGAGGCGAACACACCGAACGACAAGACGGACGCCGCCCATCGCAGCGGCCAGTTCGGTGCGGACGAGCCCGAGGTTGCCGAAAATCCGCCAACCAAGCGGCCGGCAGACAAGACGCCCAACACCAAGGGGCCGCAATTCGAAGAAGGAGGGGAGTATCCCGGCAAGCGCCCGGGCGGAAAGTAGGGCGGCAGGCCCCGATCAATCCGGGGCTTCCGCCAGGCGGAAGAGCAGCACCACGCAATGCAGGGCGGCCAGGCCGATCAGGCCCTGCACAGCGCGGGTCGCCACCGTGTACGGCAGGATTTTCGCAAACACGTCGAGGTTGACGGCGGCGATCAGGCCGCAGTTCAACCCGCCCGCGACGACCGCCATCAGCGCCAGCCAATCCAGTCGCGACAGTTCACGCCCGCGAGGATCACCGCTTGCGGCAGTTTCTGCTTCAGGGTTGGAAAAAACTTCACTGTCCCCAGGAATGTCCACATTTTCCCCCCGAGTCGTGCCGGCCGTGCCGGCGTTGAACGCGAGGGGCGACGGCGACGGTGCGGACTCAGCGGACAGGGAATCAGCCGCCATTGCGCACCGGATTAGGCGCCGAACGGGAAATGCCGGCCTCGTCAGCGTCGGTGACGCGGTCCGGTGCGATATCGCTGCCATCGTCGTTGCGCACATCCGGCTCAACGCTTTCGCGTTCACCGGTTGCCTGCGAATCGCTGTCGGAATGCGCCAGGCCGGGCGGCAGGTCACTGGCCGAATCGGACGAATCGCTGGGGCCCAGATCGGGGCGGCCATTGTCGTTCGGGTCCGGCAAGCCATCTGGAAAATCGGGGGAGGGGGTACGGGGCATGGCGGTCTCCGGGTAGGGGTGAAGCGCAGCACCCGGACAGGTGTGCGCACGCCTGACAGCAAGCGCCGTGCCTTCGCGTGACGGGCATGCGAGTTGCTGCGACCGATGACACATGCAACCGGGAGAACGTCATGTCCTTGATTGTCGCCGCACGTTTCCAGACTTTCGACCAAGCCACCGTGGCCGCGCAGAAGCTTTTTGCCGAAGGTTTCACCGAGGACGACGTGCATACGTTCTATATCAATTCCGCGGGTGAGCACGGTCGGTATCCGTTGGGCGGCGACCGGGTCGCAGATCCGGACGCCAAAGGCGGCCACCTCGGTGCCGTGGCGGGCGCAGCGGCGCTGGGATTGCTGTTTGCGCTGCTGGGCGGCCTGATCGCGGCACAGATGGCGGCATCGATCTTCATCGTCATCGCTGCAGCGGGCGTAGGCGCCTATCTGGGGGCGTTGGCGGGCGCGCTGTGGATCGTCGGACGGGACAAGCGCAAGGGGAAGTCCACACTCCACCCGCAAGCAATGCATCCTGCGATTCGCCCGGCGGGCGTGATGCTCGCGTTGCATGTGCCGGTGGGCAAAGAGGCGCTTGCGCGGCAGGTATTGCGCGAATCCGGTGGCCGCGATATCGAACGTGCACAGGGGCGCTGGTTGAACGGCAAGTGGGAGGATTTCGACCCCTTGACGCCGCCCCAGCACGTCGAGGCCCCCACCTCCGTCACCTGACGGGTCAGTCGCCGGCGCTGCCCGTAATGGGCAGCACGATGCCGGTGATGTAGCTGGCGCACACGGGAGACGCCAGGAACACATAGGCGGGAGAAATCTCTTCGGGTTGCGCCGGCCGGCCCAGGTCGGTGTGCTTGCCGAATTCCTTGATGGCCTTCGGGCTTTGGTCCGCCGGGTTCAAGGGCGTCCAGACAGGACCGGGCGCCACGGCATTCACGCGGATCCCCTGGTCCGCCAGGTTCGCCGCCAACGAACGGGTGAAAGCATGGATGGCGCCTTTCGTGGACGAATAGTCCAGCAGCTTGGCGCTACCGCGAAGTCCGGTCACCGAGCCCGTATTGATGATGGATGCGCCCGCCTTCAGATGGGGTAGCGCCGCCCGGGCCATGTAGAAATAAGCGGTGATGTTGGTGCGCAGCGTCTTGTCCCATTTGTCGTCGTCGATCTCGGTCAGCGTATCGGTATGCTGCTGGTAAGCCGCGTTGTTCACCAGGACATCCAGTTTGCCGAAGGCGCTCACCACTTGTGCCACGGCGTCCTTGCAGAAGGCCGCATCCTGCACGTCGCCCGGAATCAGCAGGCAGCGCCGGCCTTCGGCCTCGACCGCACGCCGGGTGTCCTCGGCATCTTCGTGTTCATTCAGATAAATGACCGCGACGTCCGCGCCTTCACGCGCAAACAGCACGCTGACCGCGCGGCCGATACCGGAGTCTCCGCCGGTGACAATGGTGGCCATGTCCTGCAGCTTGGCGCTGCCCGAATAGCCGGGGGCCTGATATTGCGGCTTGAGCGCCATGTCGGCTTCGTTGCCGGGCTTCTCAAGATGTTGACCCGGCATGGGCGGGGTGGGATGGGGACGGTCGCCGGTGCCGGCGCTGGGGGCTTTGCTCATGCGATGCTCCTCGAAGCTGGCGCGCAAGGCGCGCGGTAGGGTTCAAGGACGCAATTGCTGTTCCTGGCACAGTGTTTTATTACAGGGGTGGAGCTTTGGGCACGCGGCTTGCGAGGCCTGCCGTGGGCGTCGTCCCAGACGCCGTTATTCCAACCACGCGATGAAAAGTGAGAGAGCCATGAACAAGGACCAGGTGAAGGGCAAAGTCAACGAAGCCGTCGGCAAGGCGAAGGAAGTCGCCGGCAAGGCCACCGGCAGCACGTCCACCGAACTGAAGGGGACAGCGCAGAAGGTGGCCGGCAAGACGCAGGCCGCTTACGGGGATGCCAAGGAAAAGGCGCAAAAGCCGGGCTGACGCCCGGCACGGCCCGGCTGGCGCAGCTATTGGCGTCCGACGATGACGCCGAACAGAAATGCTGCGCCGGCCACCAGCCCGACCGCTTGCCACGGCCGGGCATGAATGTATTCCTCGGTGCAGTCGATCGTTTCCCGCATCAGATCACCCGCATTCTCCGAGGCGTCACGCAGGCTGCGCCGCGTGGCGTTCAACTGGTCCGACAGCCGGGCCTTCAGCGCGTCCAGATCCGTCGGGTCGGCGTCGCGTAACGTCGCCTCGATTTCATCGATCCAACTTTCCGGATGACGCGCGCGCCTGCGCGACCCACGATTGTCCGGGCCGTTCTCGGGAAAGTCGGAAGGCAGAGGGGTATTCGTAGAGGCCATCAGAAAGCTCCTGGCAATCGGGCGGGAGTTCCACCAGCGCGAACCGGCCCGTGCGGCCGCGTGGCGTGTCGGGGCGCTAGGCCTCGAGCATGTCTTGGCAGGCCAGGGTGCAGGCCAGGCAAGCGCCGGCGCAGATCTGGCAATGCTCCATGTCCTGATGCGGCGTGCATGCCCGCGCGCAGGCATCGCAAACCAAGGCGCACAAAGTACATAACGCGGTAGAAAACTCCCCATTGCGCGCCAGCATCGCGGCACACAGGCGGCACACGCTGGCGCAGTCCGTGGCCAGACTGATGCAGCGCTTCATCCGCGTGGCATTGATTTCCAGGCTGGTCGCGGCGCACTGGTCGCAAGCCACCGCGCATTCATAGCAGGCTTGCACACATTGCTCGAAGTTTGGGTCTCGCATTGCATCTCCTTGTGAGTTCCCATGGCCGTCGGCAAAGGTATGCCCGGCCGGCACGGGCACATCCGCTTGCAATTTGAAGGTACTGCGAGTGTTTTATCGAGGCCGCTGGCCGTAGGATGGAAAATCGAAACCAGGCAGGAGATACCAATGAAAAACCGCTCCCCGTCGACGCCGGCCGCCTCTGTTCGTGCGGACCGGTCCGCGCAGGCCGGCGCGCAAGACAACGCTAAGATACTGCCGCCGAGCGGCCCCGTCGATGTGCCGAAACAACCAGTCAAACCAGACGCCTCCACCCCGGATGAGGCGGCGCGCGACAAACGCGCGGTGGTCGACAATCAAACCGAATCGAACTGGGCAGACGGCGCCGCGCCGCAGCCGCGCGCGAAGAACGCCCGCTCATCCCTTTTTTGATTCGCCGGCCGGGTCGGTGCCGTCTACGCTGCCTGGCAGGCCGCGCAGGAATGCCAGGAGACGCCGTTCGTCAGCGTCCAGGCCGCGCGGGCCCTCCGGCGCCCGCGACTTCGGCGGCAGCGTGCCCGCCAGATAGGCCTCGAGCAGGGCGGGATGCACATAGCAGGCGCGGCATACGGCGGGCGTGTTGGCCAAGCGCTGCGACACCTGCTTGATAACGTCTACCACGGTCTGTTTGGCCTGCGCTTCGTTTTCGAAGGGGCGAGCCTGCAACGCAGCATATGCCAGCACGGAACCCGCCCAAGTGCGGTAATGCTTGGCCGTGAAGTCGCCCGAACCGGCGGCGCGCAGATAGGCATTGACTGCCCCGGAATCCACGGGATGCTTGCCGCCGTCTTCATCCAGGTATTGGAAGAGCTGCTGGCCCGGGATTTCCAGGCAGCGGCGGATGATGCGGGCCACGCGCCGATCCTTCACCGTTACATCGTGCGGCACGCCGCTCTTGCCCTGGAAGCGGAACCGGAAGCTGCTGCCCGCAACGGTCGTATGCCGACGCTTGAGCGTCGTCAGGCCGTACGACTGGTTGGTCCGGGCATACTCGCGCGCGCCGATCCGGATCAGCGTGGTCTCCAGTAATTTCACCAGCGTCGCGATTACCTTTTCTTGCGCCAACCCGGCTGCGCGCATGTGGCGGTCCACTTGGCGCCGTATGCGCGGCAGGGCCTGCCCGAAAGCCAGCAGGTTCTGATACTTGTCCGCATCGCGCAATGCCGCCCAGCCCGGGTGGTACCGGTATTGCTTGCGGCCCCGCGCGTCGCGGCCGGTGGCCTGGAGGTGCCCATGGGGCAGGGGACAGATCCAGACGTCTTCATAGGCGGGGGGAATCACCAACGCGTGGATGCGGGCGATCTCCTTGTCATCTTTGATGCGTTTTCCCTGCGCGTCCACGTAATGGAATTTGCTGCCGTTCACGCGCACCCGGCGATAGCCCGGCTGCGTGTCGTCAACGTAGACCAGCGGTACGGGCTCGGGGGGCGATATGCGGGCGTCCATCCTGATCTCCAACGGCGTCGGCGCGCCTGCAGCAAGCAACGTGCCCGACGGCGACGTTACGCGGGAATCAACAGGGTCAGGCACGGCGCTTGCTGAGGCAATCGGCAGCAACAACATCAGCGAACCGATCGTTGCGGGCCGGGGCCAACCTCCCGTCCCGGCAAGGATCCTTACAGGAGAGTGCCATGCAACCCACCTTACAGCTACACGTGCCGCCCAAGCCCGATCCGATCCCGCCGGGATCGCCGCCCGGGGATCTGCCGGTAGAACCCGATACGGACGAACCGGAAGTCGATCTGCCGCCGCTTTCGCCGCCGATCAGGGAAATCGACCCTCCCAAACGCTGATGCCCGCATGCCGCTGAACAATTCGAATCAATAACGACGAGGAGTCATCATGTCGACCATTCTGCTGATCATTCTGATCCTGCTGCTTATCGGTGCCGTGCCCGCGTGGCCGCACAGTAAGGGCTGGGGCTATTACCCCAGCGGCTTGCTGGGCATTGTCGTGATCGTGCTGATCGTGATGTTGCTGATGGGACGGATATAACGCCGAGGGCCGGCTGAGCGCCCCGCGGCGCCGGCCGGCCCTCGGTTTTTCCGGGAATGGCCGTCCCTTGGACGGCTGGTAGCGCGGGTACGTGGCAAGGCGTAAGATTTCCCCGCCTTTTCGCAGCCATCCGCCTATCCGGCAACGCCTCCATGACCATTCCCTTATTGATTTTGATCGACAGCGTGCAGGGTTTCCTGCCCGCGATTGAAGGCCACGGCTTTCAAGCCATCTATGCGCCGACGGCGCAAGCCCGCGCGCAAGCCATCCAGGACCATGCCCAGGACATCCGCATCGTGCTGACGCGCGGCGCGACCGGGTTGCGCGCCGATGAAATGGCGGCCTTGCCGAAACTTGAACTGGTCTGTTCGCTTGGAGTGGGCTTCGAGAACATTGATCTGGCCGCGGCTGCGTCGCGCGGCATCATCGTTACCAACGGCCCGGGCGCCAACGCGGTGTCGGTGGCCGACCACGCGATGGCGCTATTGTTGGGCGTCGCGCGCCATCTGCCTCAAGCGGACGCCTGGGTGCGGCAAGGGCACTGGAGCGGCTTCATGGGCCCGCAAGTGTCGGGCAAGCGCCTGGGCATTCTTGGCCTGGGTACCATCGGGCTTGAAATCGCCAAGCGTGGCGCCAACGGATTCGGCATGAGCGTCGGTTACTACAATCGTCGCGCGCGGCCCGAAACCGGGTACACCTATTTCGACACGCCGCGCGCCCTGGCCGCGGCTTCCGACTTCCTGGTGGTGGCCACTCCTGGGGGAGCGGGCACCCGCCATCTGGTGAACGCCGAGGTACTCGACGCATTGGGCCCCGACGGCTATCTGGTGAACATTGCGCGCGGCAGCGTGGTGGATACCGCTGCGCTTATCGCCGCGCTGGCTGAAAAGCGCATCGCAGGTGCCGGGCTGGATGTGGTGGATGGTGAACCGCTAGTGCCGGATGCCTTGAAGCAACTGGGCAATGTGGTGCTGACGCCGCATAGCGCCGGCCGTTCACCCGAGGCGGTGGCGGCGACCGTGGCGCTGTTCCTGCGGAACGCCACGGCGCATTTCAGCGGCAAGCCCGTGTTGACGCCGGTGGTGGAGGCGCAAGCCGAAGCGGCCTAGCCGCGTGCCTAGTGCGAGAACATGATCGGGACGGTCATGCTTTTCAGGATGGACGCGGTGGCGCCGCCCATCGCCCATTGACGCAGCTTGCTGTGGCCATAGGCGCCCATCACGATCATGTCCGCGCTATGGTCGGCGGCGGCATTCAGGATGGTGCTGCCCACGCCAACGCCCTTGATGTCGCGGCGCACGTGGTCCGGGGCAGGCATGCCATGGGCGACGCAATACGTGGCCAGGTCTTCAAACGGCGTGGCTTCGTCTTTCTGCGAGGATCCGCCTTCGTCCATGGTCAGCGCGATCAGGTGCGACGACAGGCGCAGCGCCGGCGTGGCGTCGCCCAGGGCGCGCGCGGCTTCGCGGCTACCGTCCCAGCAGAAGAGCACGCGGTCGCCCACGGTGAGGAAATCGCCGCTGGAGGGCAGCACCAGTACAGGGCGACCGGCCGTCAGCAACATCTGCTCGACGAATTCGGATTCATGCGCGGCTTCGACATCGTCGCGGTTGAACTGGCTGACGATGACGAGATCGCTGGTGCGGGCATGCAGCGCCACGCAGACGCTGGGCGCGGTGTCTCCGGCGCGCACGACCGCCGGAACATCGGCCGCTGCGGCCGTTTCCAAGAAAGCGTTCTGCACCGCGGCGCGGTTCTGCGCCTGCAGTTCCTTCATGACATTCAGCGTACGGGACATCAACACGGATTCGCCGTAGTAATACTGGGGCGGCGCCGCGCTGGCGTAGATGCCGACCAGTTCGGCCTTGTGGCGTTTGGCTAGCGACAGCGCCAGCCGGGTGCGGCGTTCGCAGTCGAATCCGTGGTCCAGGTGTACGGCAATGCGGCGATACATGCGGGTCTCCTCAGTAAGCGTCCCATAGCGACATGGTTACGCTTTCCGAGGGGCCGGCCCTTGATGCGCATCAAGCGGCGTTCAGATACCCGGATTCGGCGCAAAGACGGCCCGTGGGCCGGTTGCGGCCTATTGGGGTGGATCTTTTTCGATGCGGTCGCGCAATTGGCGCACTTGGCGTGCCTGCTGGGCGATGCGGTCCAGCGGCTCGGCCAAGGCCGGGTCGGCGGCGGCGACGGCGGCCGGCACGGCCCATTGGCGGGGAGGCAGGTCCGCCCCGTGATCCTGCGGATGCAGCGCGTGGGCCAGCACCAGGCCGTAGTCGCGCAGGGCAGCCGCCGCAGGCGCTTCGGCAGGTAGGGCGGGCTGGATCTCCAGCACCGTGCCGGCTGCCGTGATACGCCGCATGGCGTTCAGCAGGTTCACCGCGGTGTCGACGTTGCGCTCGCGGTGCACGGGATTCTGTTGCAGGCGCTGCAGTGAGGCCTCGGCATTATCGGCCGACAGGCAGGCTTGGCGGCGCAAGGCGACGATGCTGCTTTCGCCCGGCAGCGAGGCCTCGCCGCTTTTTTGCCGTGTCAGCGCCAGCGCATACGCGGCGTGCCGGTCCAGTGCCCGTGTCAGGGCGCCGGCCAATTGCCGCGGCTCTTTTTCCGGCCACACCAGAAAGCCCACCAGCAGCGCCAGGATGCCGCCCAGCACGCTGTTGAAGGCCCGCAAAGCTGCCAGCGTGGGCTCATAGATTTCCGGTTGCTGGATATGGCTGACCAGCACGAACTGCGACGTCAGGAAGAAGGTGAACAGCGCGTAATGGATGGTGCGCGCGGCGAAGGTGCCCAACGCAATGGGCAGCACGGCGAGCGCCACCGACAGCGGCGTACTCAACAGCAGGCCCAGCAGCGATGCGCCGATGGCGCCGGCGACGCTGCCGGTGACGCGTTCGAGGGTACGTTGCCACGTGGTGGCGAAATAGGGCTGCAGGATGAAGACCAGCGTCAGCGACATCCAATAACCATGGTTGACGGCGAATGTCTTGGACAAGGCCACGGCGATGGTGGCGCCGACGCCCACGCGCAAGGCGTGGCGGAAGGCATCGGATTCCACCCCCAGGTTCTGGCGCAGTGTGCGCCAGGCCTGCCGTGCGCGAGACGTCCCGCGACCTTGCTGGGCGGGCGCGGCAGGCGCACCGCCCTGGTCGAACAGCGCTTGCGTGACGGCTTGTGCGGTGTGCAGCAGGCGGTCCAGCACGGGCACCATCGTGGCCAGATCGGGCGCATAGGCCATGGCGCCGCCGCGCAGGTCATGCAGGCCGGCGCCATAGTGGGCCAGTCGCTCGCGCAGGCATTGCGCCTGTTTGGGGTCGCTGACGTCCGAGGTGCTGGCAATCGCGTTGCACACGCTGGCGTAGCGGTGCAGCGCATGCGACAGGTGTGCGCCGGCGCTGCGGCCCAGCCATTGCGGCGCGTGGGATTCCAGCAGGTCGGCGCAGGCGACCAGCGCAATGAAACTGTCTTCGGCGCTGTCCAGCAAGTAGGTCAGCTGATTGGCGCGCGCGCGGCGGGAAGGGCGCGAGTCCTGCACTTCGCGGATACGGACGCGGGCGGCTTCCAAGGCGGCGCGCTGGGCGCTGCGCTGCGGCTTGGTGACGGCAGTCCACGCTTGGGGGCCGGCTGCCGGGGTCAGGCCCGAATACATGCGTGCCAGCGCATCGGCAAAGTCCGCCAGCCCGCGGTAGCAATGCGCGACCGCGTGCGTGGCGTCCTTCCAGGGCCGGCGGCGCCATACCAGCGCGGTCATCAGAATGGCCCAGACGGCACCCGCCAGGAAGAAAAGGGTGTACGACAGGCTTTCGGTCAGCGTGGGCGCCGGCAATTCGGCGGCGACGACGAAGCCGGCAGACAGCAAGGTGCCGACGATGGCCGCCGCCGGCCCCAGCACGCGCAGCAAGCCGCCGAACGTGCAGCAGATAAACGTCAGCGGCAGCAGCAGCCACAGATGGCTGGCGCTAGCGCTGGCAAGGAAACAGAAGAGGCCGCCGATCAGGCCCAGCGCCAGCATGGAGCCGGCACGTTGTCGCAAGGGGCCGCCAGGATCGCCGAAGCAGGCCCAGAATGCAGCAATCGCGGTCCAGCCCAGGCGGGGTTCGTGCACGAGCACGGCCAGGATCACGGGTGCCGCGCTGATGGCGGCGGCTTGCAGCGCATCCAGCCACAAGACATTGCGCAAGGAAGCGCGCCAGCGGGTAAGCAAATTCGTCACGCTATTCATCAAGCTGCAGTAGGACCCGAAGGCCGAAAGACGCAAACCCTACCATGTCGACAAGGCGGTTTTATCGGCCTCGCCATCGTCGTCCACGGGATGTCAGGTGCATGAATTCGGATGGGTCCACACAAATGGTTTCATTTGTGCGACTTTACTGCCTCTTGAACGCAAATTTGCCTGGAACAATTGCTCGAAATCGCATAAAAAAACATTTGGCAGTTCAATGCGCCGGAAATTACGGCCGGCGCATCGCGGTAAGCCGATAGTGAATACTCATGTCCCAATGTGCCTCTTTCTGCGCCCGGACAGCGCAGGCCTTACCCAGGGGCACGCGAGGAGCGTAGACATGACGCCCAATCACGAGGCTTCCACAAGCTCGGTGGTCAGCGACGAAGAAATCGCGGCCATGGTGGCAGGAAAGGATGGCCTGCGGGTGCTGTTGCAGCCGCAGGTGGACCTGATGACAGGCAGGATCGTATCCGCCGAAGCACTGGCGCGATGGCAGCATCCTCGCCTGGGTGTCGTCATGCCTGCCGAATTCATTCCTGCGATCAACCGCATGGGGTTGGACAAGCTGCTGTTCGAGCGAGTCTGCCTGCGCGTGATCGATATATTGCTGACGATGCGGCGAGCGGGCATTGCGGTGCCGGTCGCCATCAACGCGCCCGCGTCGACGCTATCCGACGATAGCGCCGTGGATTTCCTGCTGGATCTCATCTACGCCGCCGAGCTGCCGGCTTCGCTGGTCCGGGTCGAGCTGACCGAAGACCAGCCCATCCGCGAGCTGGATGTCTTGCGCGCGTCGTTGATGAAACTGGAGGACGCGGGTTGCGAGGTCAGCCTGGACGACTTCGGCACGGGCCATGCCTCGCTGAAGTTGCTATCGGCCATTCCCTTGTCCGAAGTGAAGATCGACCAGTATTTCGTGACGCGCATGCGGCGCAGTGCCGTGGCGTTTGAAGTGCTGCGCACTGCCGCGGAACTGGCCACGCGATTGGGCTGGCGCGTCGTGGCCGAAGGGGTGGAAAACGTGGCCGACATCCCCGCCTTGCGGGCGGCTGGCTGCCGCTATGGGCAAGGTTTCGCGCTTGGGCGTCCGATGCCCCTGGACGCCCTGATGGTACGGCTGCGCACCCAGCGTGACGGCGGCGAACCCCTGGCCGCGCCTGCCAATTACGCGTCGTCCTGGATCGAGGCCTTTGATGGCGGCGCCAAAGAGACCGAACCGGCTTTCCCGGCCCGCGTCATCACGCAGTAGCGCTCGCAGGCGCGTTGCCGCTTGCGCAATTTCTTCCAGCAGGGCCAGGACTTACCGGTCAAAAAAATGGGGACTACGATTTGCTTCTCCAGAATCCTGTCGCTACGGCCGTTGGGCACGCCAGTTGCTACTCCTGATGTAGCGGAGCCTTTTCCGCCTATCAGGAGACTTGTAATGTCCAATCAGAATCAGCCAGACCAGCAAAAGCAGCCGCAAAAGCAACAGGCCCAGGAAAACCCCAAGGACCGCAATCAGTCGCCCGGCCAGCAGCCTGGCCAATCTGGCCAGAATGCCGATCGAGGCCAGGGCCAGCAGGGCGGCCAGCAACCCGGGCAGCCCGGCAAGCCGCAGCGCTGACCCCCTGATCGCGCATTGAGTCCGCAAGCCGGCAGCGCGAATTCCAACGGCCCCGTCCGCGCTTTCAATGGCGTGGACGGGGCCGTTTGCGCGAAGGGGACATAAGCTGCATCATCCATTTCGTCCATTGAATAATGGCGCCGTATCGCTGACCATCCCGGGTGAGGCCTGCAGTTTGACGCTGCGCGATGCGCAGTCTGCGTCCCCCCGGCATCACGAAACAGGAACCGCAATGAGCTTGAACGCCGCCGCGCCGCGCCGGAGATCGGCCTTGGGCACCACTCTTGCCGTGCTGCTTGTCCTTGCCGCGTTGGCCGGGGTGCTGGCGTTTGCCGCCACCCGCATCGCCGAACAGCGGATTTCAAGCATGCTGGGGCCCCGGGGCCAGGTAGGCAACGTGCAGGTCGGCTGGCGGCAGGTCGTGCTGACTGATGTGAAGGTGTCCGGCGCCCCGGGCCAAGCGGGCGCAAGCGCCAAACGCGTTGTGCTGGAACCGGAATGGTCGGCCTTTTTGCGCCATGAGGCCGTATTCGACGCCGTCGTGGTCGAAGGCTTCGATTTTGCGGTCGTGCGCGGCGCCGATGGCGAAATGCAGATTGCCCCTGCCTTGCAAGCGGCGCTGCACGCAGGCGCCGGCGGCGACGGCAAATCGCGCGCAGATCGCACGATCCGTGTCGCGGAGCTGATCCTGCGTGACGGCCGGCTGGATTTCGAGGACGCCGCGGTGTCCAAGCCGTCGCATCGCATTCCATTCAAGAACGTTCAGGCCCGCTTGAGCCCGTTGTCGGTCCCGGGGGATGGCACGCACAGCGATATGGAGTTCAGCGGCACCTTGGAAGAGAACCGCAATGGGGAGTCGACCGTGCGCGCGCAGGGCTGGTTGCAAGTCGGCGGGACGGACGCCGACATGAAAGTGGCCGTGCGCAATATGGACATCCGGCACGCCGCGCCTTACCTGTCGGAAAAGGACGCGGGGTCGCTGACTGGCGGTGCGATGGATCTGGATATGAATACCACCATCGCCAAGCGCGAATTGCAGGCCTCGGGCACCGTCGCGCTGCGTGACCTTAAGTTCAGCGGCGACGGCACCCTGTTTTCGTTGCCGCGCAAGGCGGTGCTGGCCGCCATGAAAGACAAGACCGGCGCCTTGCGCTTCCAGTTCAAACTTCAAGGCAGCCTGGACAATCCCAAGTTCTCGGTCCGACGGGGCTTTGCCGCACAGGTGGCGCAAGGCTTTGGCCGCGCCATCGGCGTGGGCGCGGAAGGCGCGGCCGAAGGCGTGACTGGCGCCGTCAAGGAATTGGGCAACGCCTTGTCGGACTTGCTCAGCCCTTAATGCGCCCCTGCCTCAGAACCGGTAGTTGGCGCTGAGCTCCACGCGCCGGCCTTCGCCTAGCAGCCACTGCGTCTGGTTGTAGTAGGCGGTTTCGGCGTACTGGCGGTCGAACACGTTGAAGGCGCGAAGCGCCAGGCTCAGGTCGCGCCGCGGCTCCCATTGCAGCGCAAGGTTGGTCGTGGTGTAGCCCGCCATTTCCAGCCGGTTGGCGGCGTCGGCATAGCGCTTGCCCACGTAGCGCACGCCGGCGCTGGCCGTCCATTGCGGAGCGAACTTCCAGCTGACCCACGCGTTGGCCACGCGTTCCGGCACGTCGGTCGGCACATTGCCGTTACGCGACACTGCCACGCCGCCGACCGATTCATTGAAGTCGTCGTAGCGCGCGCGCAGCGCCACGGCGTTCAGGTCCACTCGCCAGGTGGGCGACAGTTCCACGCCCAGCGTGGCCTCCAGGCCGCGCGACGATTGCTCGCCCACCTGGATGCGCAGCGCGGGGTCGTTGGGGTCGCGCGTGACCAGGTTGTTCTTGGTGATGTGATAGGCGGCCAGCGTCCATTGGCCCTTGTTGTCCCAGAACGTCTGCTTCACGCCGATCTCGATCTGCTTGCCCTGCGACAGCTCGTAGCCCTTATTGGCGGGCGATAGCAACAGCAGGCTGCCGATCGGGTCGGCGGCCTGCGCGTATTGGCCATAGACCGACAAGGTGGGCAGCACGTCGTAGACCGTGCCCAAGCGCCATCCGACGTTGGTGTAGGTGCTGCGGAAGGCCGTCTCGTCAGCGACCAGATCACGCCGTTTCAGGTCGATATGGTCGTAGCGCAAGCCCCCCAGCACCGACCAGCGAGATGTCAACATCAGCCGGTCTTCGGCGAACAGCGCGTACTGGCTGGCCGTATTGCGATAGCGCGGCGTCGTGCCGGCCACATTGATGAAGCGTCCGTGATCGACGTCGTACGGATCCACCAGCGATGTGCCGGAATAGGGCGAATTGTTGGTGTGCTTGAGCGAGGCGCGGTTCAGCTCGACCCCCACCGCCACTTTGTTCGCCAGTCCGAACAGATGGCCGTCGAACGAGGCGTCGGTGACCATGCCGGTCTGCTCCTGGTCGTGGCCAATTTCGGTATAGCCGCTGCGCAGGATCTGGCCGGCCGGCGTCCACGCGTAGTTTTCGGCATCGCGATAGTCGCGGTTGCTGCCGATGTAGTACAGCCGGCTGCGCACGGTGGTGGCGGCGTTGGGCGACCACTCGGCCTTCAATTCCGTGCGGCTGTCGCGGTAGATGATCTTGCTGTCGGCCACGTTGTAGTTCTGCTTGGCCAGCCCGTAGTCCATCCTGCCGTCGACGAGCGGCGTGCCGAAGTAGCGGGTGGGTTCCTGCCAGGCGTAGGCTTGGGTCAGCGTGAAGTTCAGTTCCGGCGACACGTCCAGCCGCAGGGCAGCGGTGACAGCAGCATCGCGTGAATCGCCCAGGCTGATCCCGGAATTCGTGTGGTTGCCGCTGACGTCCAGCCGGTACGACCACTTGTCATCCAGCGCGCCGCCGCTGCCGAAACCAAAGCGCTGGGTGTCGTGCGTGCCCAGCGTCGTCATCAGTTCGTTTTCGATGGGGCCGCGCGTGGGCTTCTTGGGGATGACGTTGACGACGCCGCCAATGGCGCCTTCCCCGTACAGCACCGAGGCGGGGCCGCGCAGCACTTCGATGCGGTCCACCGCCCAGGGGTCGTAGATGAAGGTCTGTCCCACGCCGCCGTACTGGCGCACGCCGTCATACAGTTGCGCGACGGAGTTCGAATCGGTGAATCCCCGGGAAGACAGGGATGAGCCGCCGTTGCCCGGATGGCGCATGGCGCTGATGCCTGCCGCCTGGGTGATGGCGTCGGTGACCGTGGTGGCGCCGCGTGCTCGCAGCTGTTCGTTGCTGATGATGTCGATGCTGGCAGGCGTTTCGAACGGGGTCAGGCCCAGCAAGGTGCCGGTCGCGGCATGTTCGAGCAAGGTCGGCGCGACCGTGTCGCCGGATACGGAAATGGCCGGCAGCGTGGCGACCGGCGCGGTTTGCGCGTGCAGCGCGGGCGTGAAGGCGAGCGCGGTCCAAATGGCCACGCGCCGCTTCAGGACGCGATGCGTCCTGGCGGAAGAAAAAGGCATGAGTGCTCTCGGTAAGCTAAAAATTGCCGCGCAGGGGCGGCGCAGGATCTAGCGGGATACCGAGGCAGTGGGTGGGGCGCGGGCGCCTAGCGGCGCGCCGGTGACGGAGGCGAGAACCGGGCCCGGCGGGGCGCGCGCGGCCAGCGGATGGGCCATGACGGCCAACTTCGCCGGCAGCACGACGGGCGACGGCGGCAGGGCCACCGCGGCAACCGCCATGCCCATGGGGCAGGTGGCGGCTTGCGCCGCGTGCCGTTCGTCCGGCGCGTTGTCCTGTTTGGACGGCCCTGCCACCCAGATGGGGCCCGCGGCCGAGCACAGCTGGATCAGCGTGCCGGTTTGGTGCGTGGCCGGCATGAAACCCTGCGGCACCATCGCCTTCAGCACGAACAGCATCAGCACCAGCCAAAGGCCGGCGTTGCCGCGGTGGAAAGTAGGGAGAGGGGTATGCATGGTCGGCGCCCATTCTAGAGCGTTTCGCCGCAGCCGTCCCCAGGTTCACACTGTGCGTGCAGCCCAGAACGCCGTGCGCACGGCGGGCGATGCGGCGATGCTCGCGGTCACCCGGTCCAGATCCAGCTCGTCGACCGACGCCTCGCTGAGCGCGGCTTCGATCTCGACCTCGTTCTCGCCGAACTGGTCGATCTTCAGTTCCGACAGCGGCAGCTGTTCGGCCTCCAGCACCTCCTCCAGCACGGTCATCGCGGCCTGGCGATGTTCCACGTTCGCGATGACGTGGATCACGTTCGTGACTTCGGAAGTCTGCGAGTCGAGCGGTTGGCGGTTCACGTAGCTGACGACGGGGCGCAGCAAGGTGTTGGCCGCCAGCACGAAGGCCGTGGCCGCCACCGCCTCCAGCATCAGCGACGCGCCCGCGCAGGCGCCGATGGCGGCCGAGCCCCACAAGGTGGCTGCGGTGTTCAGGCCGCGGATGCTGCCGCCTTCGCGCATGATCGCGCCGGCGCCCAGGAATCCCACGCCCGACACCACGTAGGAGATCACGCGCGCACCGCCGTCCGCGCCGCCCACGCGGAACGCCATGTCGACGAAGATGGCGGCCCCCACCGCCACGAGCACGTTCGTGCGCAGGCCGGCCGTGCGTTGCCGGAACTGGCGCTCGAACCCGACGATCGAGCCCAGCACGAAGGCAGTCAGCAGGCTGACCAGCGTGTTGGCCAGGGTCAGGAATTGGATGTTTTCGAAGTTCTTCATAGTCTTGCCCCTTTTTCAGCTTATGGGTGTTCGACGGGGCCGGGCGGGCCCCCTGGCGGGCTCAGGGCAGGCGCCAGACTGAGGCCAGCACGAGGCCTGCGCCGACCAGCCAGATCAGCACCAGGGCCAGCACGCGGGCCAGCAACAGGACTTTGTACGGGTCTTTCATGACAATCTCCTTGCCAGGAAAGCCGGGTTTCAGGCCGGCAGCACGGCGATGGACGCGCCGGTTTCGTTTTCCCAGTGCACGCGGCGCACATCCGGGCTTTGTCCCAGCCGCAGCGCCACGGCGCTGAGCAGGCTGCGCAGGTGCGGCGGGCAATGCAGCGTGACGACCGTGGACGCCAACTGGTCGGATTCGCCGCGCGAAATGCGCACGGCGATCACCCGCAGGTCCAGGGCTTGCAGCTCGTAGTACAGCTGCTTTCTCAGCGTGTTGAGGGTGGCGCTCAGGCTGACGATGGTGAATTGATAGACCGGCGTGACGGGCGCGTGCGACGGCAGGGCGCCGAACGACACCGGGCCTTCGGCGCGGGCGTCATGGGCCCGATCCAGGAAGGGGAAGAATTTCTTGATGCGCATGGTCGTCTCCTTGACAGGGGAGTACGGTGGAAGGTCCACAGGCATGCGCCGCCTGACCGGCAAGGCACGCGCGCAACTAGGCCCGCGTATCGCGTCGGTAAGCTTTAGGGGGAGAGGGGCTGAAAGCCCAAGTCCTGGCTGATCGCAGGACTCACGCGGAAGGGAGATTCCGCGGATCCTGCGTCAAGCGGCGCGAGCAGTCGGTTTTCGACTACATCCGTCGTTGTCCACAGTGATCTCTAGGTGGTTGAAAGTGCCGCGAGTATAGCGCCGGGCTAGGGTAAACACCAGTAAAAATTGCCCGCCCTGCGGATTGCGCAAGGCGGGTGGGGTTTCACTTCGGTTTGGGCGGGGGACCTGCGTAATACAAGGCCAGCGCCTCGATCTCGCTGTCTGTCAGACGTTGCGAGAAGGCGCGCATGACGCCCACGTCGTCGTTCTGGCGCGAGCCATTGCGAAAGGCGGTCATCTGGTCGGTGAAGTACTCCTTGGATTGCCCGGCCAGCCTGGGCAGCAAGGGGCCTTCGCCCATGCCGCGCAGCCCGTGGCAGTTCGCGCAGGCGGGCAATGCACGCGCGCCGTCGCCTTGCAGGTCCAGCTTGCGCGCCGCTTCGCCGCCGAATTCGCCCACATGCAGCGGCGGGCCGGCCAAGGTGCCGTAATAGGCCGCCACCTGGCCGATTTCCTGCTCGGTCAGTGCGCGCGCGACCGTGTTCATCAGCGGCTGCACCCGTGTCCCGCTGCGGAAGTCAGCCAGTTGCTTGGCCAGATACTCCTGGCTCAGCCCGGCCAGGTTGGGAAAGATGCCGCCGGTGGGCGTGATGCCGGCGGGCCCGTGGCAGGCGATACAGGCCTGGACGCCGGCTCCGGGCTTGCCGTTTGCCGCCAATTGCTTGCCGGCCTCGGGATCGGCCCCACGCAGGAATCCCTCCCAGTCAGGACGCGAGGCGCTGAAGTCCAATGCGCTTCGGCCTGGCACCGGAGTGGCTGCGGCCGGGGCTGGCGATGGCGCTGGAGCGGCCGCAGAAGGAGCGGCAGGCGCCGCAGGGGTGGCGGACGCAGCGGGTGCCGGCGCCGGTGCCGCCGGTTTGGCGGCCGGCGGCGGGGCGGGCGGTGCGGTGACGGCGCTTGCACGGATCAGGCCGTCACCGCCCGTGCCGATCATCTGGTGCGCGGTGGCGATCAGCGTAACGAGTGGCGGCGCCATGATCAGCAGGACCGCGATGGTGATGCCTTTGCGATGTTCGATCATGATCACACCAGCCGCCCTGGCGAACGCAGATAGTCCGCCTTGATTTTCTCGACGATCCAATAGGCGGTGGCGCCTACGGTGCCTGTCGGGTTGTAGCCCGAGTTCTGCGGAAACAGCGATGCGCCCGTCACGAATACGTTGGGCACGTCCCAGCTTTGCCCATAGCGGTTGACGACACTGGTTTCCGGGTTGTCGCCCATGGCCGCGCCGCCCGTCAAATGGGTGGACTGGTAGGCGGTGGACGAAAACGGCCGCTTGCGGGGCCCGGGTTCGGTACGCGCAATGCCTTTCATCGCGCGTGCGATCTCGTCGCCTTTGTCGGTCAGGAAGGCCGACATGCGGATGTCGTTGTCAGGAAAATCGTAGGTCACGCGCAGCAGCGGGAGGCCCCAGGCGTCCTTGTAGGTGGGGTCCAGGCTCAGATATCCGCCGCGCCAGGGCTGGGCGGACCCCGTGATGGTGATCGACGCGGAATGGTTGTAGTAGCGCTTGACCGCCTTTTTCCATTCAGCGCCCCAGGTCGGCGTGCCCTTGGGCGTGGGGTGGTACCCGATCGGCGCGCCGCTGACGACCTGGATCTGCAGGTAGCCGCCGCCCACGAACCCGAGCGGCCCGTGGTCGAAGTTGTCGGCGCTGAAATCGTCCATCGTCACTGCGACGGCGCCCGCGCCCATGAAGGGGTTGATGTTGACGGATTCGTCGAAGAACAGGTTCACGCCCGACGTCGTCTGGTGCGTATAGTTGCGCCCCACGACGCCGGTGTCGGTGACCGGGTCGTAGGGCTTGCCGATGCCTGAGAGCAGCAGCAGCCGCACGTTGTTGATGCTGAAGGCGCACAGCACCACGATCTCGGCGGGCTGGAAGACCTCTTCGCCGGCGGCGTCCACGTAGGTCACGCCGCGTGCCCGCTTTTTGTCGGGCGTCAGCTCCACGCGCAGCACGTGGGCGCCGGTGCGGATTTCGAAGTTCTCCATCTTCATCGCCACCGGCAGGATACAGACCTGCGGCGAGGCCTTGGCGAAGTGCTCGCAGCCGAAGTTGGAACAGAATCCGCAGTACACGCACGCGCTCATGTGCAGGCCTTCGGAATTCACGTAGGGCCGCGTACAGAGCGCCGACGGCTGCACATAGGGGTGGTAGCCCAGCTTCTTGGCGGCCTCGCCAAACAAGGCCGGCGCATAGGGCACCTTCATGGGCGGATTCGGATACGGCCGCGACCGCCAGGGTTCGAACGGGTTGCCGCCTTCCTGCTTTTGCCCCTTGATGTTGCCCGCTTGCCCGGACGCACCGATCAGGTAGTCGTAGCGGTCGAAGTAAGGCTCGAGTTCGTCGTATGTCAGGGGCCAGTCCTGACAGGTCAACTCCTTGTCAAAAATGCCCGCGCCGTAGCGTTCGGTGTAGTGGCTGCGGATGCGGAAATCCGTGGGGTCGAAGCGGTAGTACGCGCCCGACCAGTGGTTGCCCGCGCCGCCCAGATGCGTGCCGGGATAAGCGAATTGCCAGCGGCGCATGGGCAGCGCCTTCTGGTCGGTGTTGTTGCGAAACGTGTAGGTTTCGGTCGCGGCGTCCTGGTGCAGTTCGTGCCGGCGGGTGTATTTCAATTCGTCGTGGACGTTCGGCCCTTGGAAGTCGGGAGAGGGCCAGCGCGCCTGGCCCCGTTCCAGCACCACTACGCGCTGCTTGGCGGCCGCCAGTTCCTTGCCGATGATGGACCCTGTCCACCCGCCGCCGATGATCGCCACGTCTACCGCGGGTAAGGTCTTAGCCATGCTTGTCTCCCGGTTTCATCGCATGTCCCGTGGCATTGGCGATGGATACGGGCTTGCCGGCCCAGATGACGCCGTGCCGTTCGATATCGTTGGAGAACGACGCGAACGCGCCCGGGAACCCCACCAGCTTCCAGCCCACCATGTCGGCGTTGCCGCCGTACAGCGGATCGGAGAAGAAGCCTTCGATGGTGGCGTCCAGCAGGGTCTGGAAGAACACGTCGGATGGCAAGGGCGAAAAATCCGGTTTGCCGGCTTGCAAGTCATGAAGCCAGGCGTCCTGCCTGGCTTCGTCCAATTCGGCGAACGGTTTGCCGTCCTGCTTGCGAGTTGCGGCATCCAGCGCAGCCAGGCCGCGCCGGATCATCTCGGCAGGCGTGAATGACAGCTGGTAGCCCTGTTCGGGCGTGCCTTTTTCGAACGGGCCTTGGCGGTAGAACTGGCTGCCCGCGCCCCAAGCGCCGGCCAATTGGCCATCCAGGAAGCGCGTGACGCCCGCTTCCTTGGCGCCGGGCCCAAGGTCGTCGGCCGGAATCAGGCGCGCGGCGATGGCGTCCATCGCTGCCGCTTCCTGCGCATTGAAAAAGGTGAGGGTGCGATTGGGGGATGGGGCGGGAGCGTGGGGCGTCTGCCCTGGGGCCGCGGCGGGCGCGGCGTCGGCGGGCGCGCTGCGGGCGGTTACCGCCCAGGCGGCGCCGGGGACCCCGACCGCCAGCGCCTTGAGCAATCCGCGCCGTCCGGGGGCAGGCGGATCGTCCGGGCGTGGAAGACCAGGGGAAAGATTGTCCGAGGGTTGATCGTCCATGCATCACTCCAGCTTCGGGGGCAGGCACGCTACTTGCCCCCGGGTGAAAGAGATCCCG
Organism: Achromobacter marplatensis; assembly: GCF_002209535.1. Taxonomy (GTDB): domain Bacteria; phylum Pseudomonadota; class Gammaproteobacteria; order Burkholderiales; family Burkholderiaceae_B; genus Achromobacter; species Achromobacter marplatensis. The sequence goes on from NZ_NJIG01000001.1 coordinate 564,386, forward strand.
CACCAGCTCGTTATCTGTCGGCGCCTAGTTTGTCACTGTTTTCCATTTGGAGACAACCATGAAAAGCCACAAACTGCTACTGCTGTCCGCCCTGGCATTGCTTCCCTGGCACGCAGCCGGGGCGCAATCCGCCCACACTACGCTGGTCGCCCAGGCCGCGGCACCGCAGCAGCCCATGCCGACCGCCGACGAGAAGACGGCGCCCGCGAACGCCATCGGCAAGCCCGTCCCGGGCGCCCGCACCACCGATGAGAAGAAAATGCCATCGACTGAAGAAACGGACTCCCGCTCCAAGGCGGGCTCCACGCCGCGCCAGAAGGATCCCGGGGCGGATACCCGCAACGGGCAGGGCACGCCTGGCGGCAAGACGGGCGCGCCCGACAATGCCGGCATGCCGGGCTCGGGCGCGTCCTCTGGTTCCGGCGGTGGCGCGGATCCCCGTTAGCGTCAGGGGCCGCCGGGGCTCGCATCCTGACAGGATTCAGGTAATATTCAGGTTCCTGTAAGAACGAGAGCACGGCGGTTTTCACGCGCTATCACTGCCTCAGGCAGTGCGCGAATGCCGCCAACTATGACCGAAGACCCCCCTCCTAGCAGGGCGCTGCGGCGCCCGACATCCCATCCTGCCTGTCCCTCGGCCTCCAGCAAGCCCGGCTGCGCCGATCTGGTCCGCGCCATCGCCGCGACGCCTCGATTGGGCGGCCGCGCGCCGCCGACGCCTGGCCGCATCCCCTCGCTTGATCACGCTTTTCCTTTTCAGCAAGGCGACGCCTTCGCGCGCGCTCGCCCGTTTTCCGTGGACCAACGATGATTTTCGACTGGATGAACGACCCCACCGCCTGGCTTGGCTTGGCGACGCTGGTCATTCTTGAAATTGTGCTGGGCATCGACAACCTGGTGTTCATTGCCATTCTTGCCGACAAGCTGCCGCCCGAGCAGCGCAACCGCGCACGCCTGATCGGCCTGACGCTGGCGCTGGTGATGCGCCTGGGCCTGTTGGCGAGCATCGCGTGGGTCGTCACCTTGACGGCGCCGCTGTTCACCGTCTGGGGGGCCGAGATATCCGGCCGCGACCTGATCCTGATCCTGGGCGGCTTGTTCCTGCTGTTCAAGGGCACGATGGAGCTGCATGAGCGCGTGGAAGGCAGCGCGTCGCATGACGCCGGGCAGAAGCCGCAACACGCCGTGTTCTGGCAGGTGATCCTGCAGATCGTGGTGCTGGATGCTGTGTTTTCACTGGACTCCGTGATTACCGCGGTGGGCATGGTGCAGGACCTGAGCATCATGATGATCGCCGTGGTCCTGGCGATGGCCGTCATGATGCTGGCCAGCCGCCCGCTGATGGCGTTCGTCGGCCGTCACCCCACGGTGGTGATCCTGTGCCTGGGCTTGCTGCTGATGATCGGTTTCAGCCTGGTGGCCGAAGGCCTGGGCTTCCATGTGCCCAAGGGCTACCTGTACGCCGCCATCGGTTTCTCGATCCTGATCGAGTTGTGCAACCAGTTGGCGCGCCGCAACCGCGCCCGCGGCACGCACGCGCTGGGACGCCGGCAACGCACGGCCCAGGCGGTCTTGCGGCTGCTGCGCGCGGGCCGTGCCGGCCAACCCGGCCATCAGGCCGACGAGGTCGTGGCGCTGGTGGACAGCGCAGGCGACGAACCTGCCTTCGCGCCGGAAGAAAGCTCGATGATCGAGCGCGTGCTGTCGGTGGGCGCGCACGACGTGCGTTCCATCATGGTGCCGCGCGGCGACATGACGTGGCTGGATGTGTCTGACACGCCCGACATCGTCGTCCGCAAATTCGCGAGTGGCCACTCGCGCCTGCCGCTGTGCGCGGGCGAGGCCTCCAACGTGCTGGGCGTATTGCATTTCAAGGACGTGCTGCCGCTGCTGCAGAATCCAGGTCCGATCGACCTGGTGGAACTGGCGCGCGAGCCGCGCTACGTCATGGAAACGACCCCGGTGCTGAAGGTGCTGGAGGAACTGCGCGCCTCGCGCGACCACATGCTGATCGTGGTGGACGAGCACGGCGTCTGCGAAGGGCTGGTTACGCCGATGGACGTGCTGACCGCGGTGGCCGGCGAATTGCCCGAGCACAGCGACGACCAGCCTGAAGCCTTGCAGTTGTCTGATGGCACGTGGTTGCTGGAAGGGCGCCTGTCCGTGGGCGAGGCGGCCCGCCTGTTGAATGCGCCGGCGCTTGCCGACGAATACCCAGACGCCACCCTGGCGGGGTGCCTCTTGCGGGCGGTCGGCCGGATTCCGGACGCCGGGGATACCATCCGGCTGCATGACTGGGGCTTTGAGGTGACGCGCCGGGACGGCTTGCGCGTGGATCAGGTGCACGCACGGCCTTCGACGTTTGAGGACACTAGGGCTTCCTAAAAAGTCGTCAACACGTCAATTGCGGCGGATACTCCGACAAGGGGTATCCGCTGTTTTTTTGCAACAGGAGATGCAAAGGTGAACCGTCCCCCCATAGGGAAATGCGCGGGATTATCCCGCCTTGACGGCCGCTTGGGAAAAGCAAGACTCTGTGAGAATATTGCAGCAGATTTCACCCTTCTTATTATCTCCATTAACAAATAAGAGAAGGTTCTCGGTACGACGGTGTGTCTTTGCATTTTGTTGTTCTTAATGGAGCGCGAAGCATGGGCAGTACGAGGTCTACGGCACGAGGCAAGGTAAGCAGGGGAATCGCAGCAAGATTGCTGATCAGCGCACCGCTGGGTTTTTGCGCCGGCGCTTATGCGCAATCTGCTGACGACGCGAATAAAAGCAATAATCCATTGAACCTCGCGGCGTCCTTGAATTTTCAGAATTACTACACGCCAAAATTATTCGGCACCAACGCGCACACGAATGACTTTCTGGTCCGGCCGACGATTCCCATCGCACCGGGCGACTGGGTGGGCGTGCCGCAGATACTTCGTTTCACCGCGCCCATCAGCACCCGACCGCAAGCCGACGGCAGCTACAAGACGGGGTTGGGCGACGTCAATGTTTTCGACATTTTCCTGTTGAGCCAAGGCGCGCTTGACGTCGGCATCGGCCCGATGCTGACCATGCCTACCGCGACCAGTACCGAAACGGGGTCCGGAAAATGGTCCGGCGGCCTGGCCGGCACGGTCGTCAGCAGCAGCAAGGAAGGCCTGATGGGCGCGCTGGTCGAATGGCAACATTCGTTTGCCGGGCAGAACAACCGCGACACCGTGCATTCGGCCACGTTCCAACCTTTCCTGATCCGCAATTTGCCGCAAGGCTGGTATGTGCGGTCGACGGCGACGTGGACGTTCGACTTGCAGAAGAACAACTACTACATCCCCATCGGACTGGGCGCCGGCAAGGCCTGGCGCATGGGTAAGAACATCGTGAACGTTTTCGCCGAACCGCAATGGACGGTGGCGCACAAGGGCGAAGGCCTGCCCCAGTTCACCGTATTCGCCGGGGTGAACATTACGTTCGGGCATTGATTGCGGCACGGGTTTCTTTGAATTCCAGGAGCACGGAATGCAAAAGGTGAGGGCCTGTATTCGTAGCGCGCTGGCGATCGCCGGCCTGGCGGCCTTGGCGGGGTGCGCCACTCAGCGCGCGCCCATCCAGGACGAGGCGCTGCGCAGCACGGCCAAAGAGGCGTACCTGTACGCCTACCCGATGCTCTACAACTACAAGACGATGTACGGCCAGGCAATCCACCCCGGCGGCAAAGAGTACGTGGGCGGCTTCGGCAAGTTCCGCCACTACTCGCAACCGTACACGCCGGAAAACCGTGAAATCGTCACGCCGAACAACGACACCCCGTACTCGTGGGCCTGGCTGGACTTGCGCACGGAACCGTGGGTGCTGAGCCTGCCCGCCACCCCGAAAGATCGCTACAACGTCTTCCAGATGGTGGACCTGTATACCTACAACTTCGCCTACGCGGGCGTACGCGCCACCGGGTTTGGCTCCGGCAATTACCTGATCGCCGGGCCGCGCTGGGACGGGGGCAAACCCAAGGGCATCACCAAGGTGATGCAGTCCGAGACGGACTTCATCGGCATCCTGGGCCGCACCAGCCTGAACGGCCCGTCGGATGTGAAGAATGTGCAGGCCTTGCAGGCCAGGTACCGATTGCGTCCGCTGAGTGAATTCCTGCGGCATCCGCCGCCCGCCGCCGCCCCTGCTGATGTGGACTGGTTGCCTTGGGACGAGCAGCGCGCGACCTCGGTGGAATTCATCGCCTATCTGAACCAGCTGCTGGCGTTCACGCAACCGCAGCCGGCGGCCGAGCAGGACATGATGCAGCGTTTCGCCCTGATCGGCATCGGGCCGGGCAAGCCCTTCGATGCCGCCAAGCTGGATTCGACGACGCGCACCGCGATCGAGCAGGGCGTGGCTGACGGCAAGGCGGCGCTGCTGCAAGCCGAGAAGCAGACGCGCTCGTCCATCGGTTTGTTCGGATCACGGGCAGCGCTGGGCAACGACTATACGAAGCGGGCCGTGGCCGCCGCCATGGGCATCTACGGCAATTCGTCCGAAGAGGCCGTGTACCTGGGATACGAGGAAGATGCGCAAGGGCACCCCTTGGAGGGAAGCAAGTCCTATGTGATCCGGTTCGAGCCGGGGCAATTGCCGCCTGTCGAGTTTTTCTGGTCGATGACCATGTACGACCTGCCGGGCCGCCACCTGGTCGACAACCCGATCAAGCGTTATGCGATCGGCGACCGCACCCGTGGACTCAAGCGCGGCCAGGACGGTTCGCTGACGCTGTACGTGCAGCATGCCAACCCGGGCAAGGACAAGGAATCGAATTGGCTGCCGGCCCCGGAAGGACGGTTCAACATCGTGGCGCGGTTCTATGGCCCGAAACCCGCCATTCTGGACGGTACGTGGAAGCTGCCCAAGGCCGAGCTGGCGCCTTGAGGCTTAAGGGGAAGGGGAAGCAATGATGTCGAAATGCCCGCGCCGGACTGCCTGGCGCAATGCAATTACGCCATGGATCACGTTGGCCGCGCTGGCCGCGCCGGCGGTGTCCATGGCAACCGAAGGCGCTTTGGGGCGCCAAGTCACGGGCACCAACGTGCTGCCGAATGCGGGTATCGTTTCGCCCGAACCAATCTGGGCAGTGAATTTCGCCCAAATCTATCTGGACGGCAAGATCGGTGGAAGCCGTGAGGTGCCGGTAGGGGGGCGTACCTCGCTGGGTCTGGACGGCAAGGTGGCGTTCACGCTGGCCACCGTCCTGAAAACCTGGGACACGGGGCCCGGGCGCTGGAATTTTGCGTCGAGTTTCACCTTGCCCTATGTCTGGACCAAGGTGGATTCGAAGCTGACGGGGCCGGGCGGCCGGACGGTGGGGCAAAGCGATACGGCGTCGAACCTGTTCGACCTGTATTTCTCGCCCATCATTGCCGGCTACCACTTCTCTGAAACCTCGCACATGGCGCTCAGCCTGAACATCTGGGCGCCCACGGGCAAGTACAACGCCAGTGACATGGCCAACCCCAGCCTGAACAACTGGACCTTCATTCCGCAGGTGGCCTACACCAAGATCTTTCCGGAGTCGGGCTTCCAGCTGGATACGGTGGCCGGAGTGCAGTTCTATACCCGCAACAGCGCCACGGACTACCGCAACGCACCCGTCTTCAGTTTGGACGTGATGGGGCGCAAGACGTTCAGCAATGGCGTCAGCGCGGGCCTGATCCTGGGCACCCAGCAGCAACTGGGTAGCGACAAAGGCCCGACGGCCGACCGGCTCAACGGCTTCAAGGGGCGCGACTGGGCGCTGGGTCCGATCGTGACCTATGACACGAAACTGGCGGACAAGCGCTCACTGTCGCTGAGCCTGCGCTGGGTACCCACGATCAGCAGCACCAACCGGCTTGACAGCACCAGCACGGTCATGGGGACCGCCACGCTGGTGTTCTGAGTCTGGCATCGATCAAGAGGGCTGCCCCGTGCCGCGGGCAGCGGTTTCCGTCTTTCTGATTTCGGGTGATTGATATGGCCAAGCAAGAGAAGCAGAAACTCCGTTGGGTCAGCGCCTTGCTGCTGGGGGGAGTGGCGCTTGGCGTGGCGGCCAGCACCACCTATCTGGTGCTGGGCGACAACGGCCAGCCTGAACCCGTCAAAGTCGTGCTGGGCGATGGCAAGAGCGGGCCGCCGGGCATGGCATGGGTGCCTGCGCGCGAATTCCTGATGGGCAGCAGCCACAAGCTGGCGCAGCCCAATGAAATGCCTGCGCACAAGGTGTCGGTCAGCGGCTTCTGGATGGACGTGAACGACGTGACCAACGCGCAGTTTCGCCGCTTCGTCGAAGCCACGGGTTATGTCACCACCGCCGAACAAAAACCCAGATGGGAAGACCTGAAGGTGCAGTTGCCGCCCGGCACGCCGCGTCCGGACGACAGCCTGCTGGTGCCCGGCGCGATGGTGTTCGTGGGCACCGAGGCCGAAGTGTCGCTGCGCGATTACTCGCGCTGGTGGCGGTATGTGGCAGGCGCCAACTGGCGGCATCCGCAAGGCCCGGGCAGCTCGATCGCCGGCAAGGACGACCATCCGGTGGTGCAGGTGTCGTATGAAGACGCCATGGCCTATGCCAAATGGGCAGGCAAGCGCCTGCCCACCGAAACCGAATGGGAAATGGCCGCGCGAGGCGGCCTGGAGCAGGCCACGTATACCTGGGGCAATGAACTGCTGCCGCAAGGCAAGTCCATGGCCAATATCTGGGACACGCAGCAACAGCAACCTTTCCCCGTCGTGAAGGACGAGAAGGTGCAGGTGGGCACGATGCCGGTGGGCAGCTTTTCTCCCAACGGCTACGGGCTGTACGACATGGCGGGCAATGTCTGGCAATGGACGTCGGACTGGTACCGCGCCGACGCGTTCAAGATCCAGGCCCAATACCGCCAGCCTCCGGTGGATCCCGCCGGGCCGGCGAACAGCTTCGACCCGGACGACGGCATCGTGCCGGCCGGCGCGCCCAAGCGCGTCACGCGCGGCGGGTCGTTCCTGTGCAGCGACACCTACTGCATCAGCTACCGCACCAGCGCGCGCCGCGGCACGGATCCGATGAACGGCATGTCGCACCTGGGATTCCGCACGGTGATGACGACCCAGCAATGGAAGCTGGCGCAGACAGGCAAGAACGGCGTCGCCAGCCGCTGACGCCCCCCCCATCCTCTGAACGGGAGATTGAATGCCGACCGTCAATCGCGACAGCATCCTGGATCTGGAACGCGCCATGGCGCAATCCGTCCTGGGGCAGGACGCCGTCATACGCGAGGTGCTGCTGGGGCTGCTGGCCGATGGCCACGTGCTGCTGGAAAGCCTGCCCGGACTGGCCAAGACGCGTACGGTCAAGGCGCTGGCCGCCCACCTGGCGGCCGACATGAGCCGCATCCAGTTCACGCCCGACCTGCTGCCCTCGGACATTACCGGGGCTGAAGTGCTGCAGCAGGACGCGCAGGGCCGCAACCAGATTCAGTTCCAGCAGGGGCCGCTGTTCGGCAACCTGATCCTGGCCGATGAAATCAACCGTGCGCCCGCCAAGGTGCAGTCCGCGTTGCTTGAGGCCATGGAAGAACGGCAGATCACCGTGGCGGGCAATACGCACCGGATGCCAGAGCTGTTCATGGTGCTGGCGACCCAGAACCCCATCGAGCAAGAGGGCACGTATCCCTTGCCTGAGGCGCAGATGGACCGCTTCATCATGAAGATCGTGCTGGACTACCCCGACGCCGCCAGCGAAATCCGCATGCTGTCGCTGTTGCGCGGCGAGTCCCGGCAGGATGCGCCGGCTGCGGCCCTGCGGCTGCCGCAAGACGCGCTGTTCGCCTGCCGCGCCGAGATCAGGCATGTGCACGTGTCCGAGGCACTGGACCAGTATCTGGTCGACCTCGTCAACGCGACCCGTCATCCGGCGGGCTACGACCCCGACCTGGCGCGGTGGATCCAGGTGGGCGCCAGCCCTCGCGGGGCCATAGCGCTGGACAAGGTGGCGCGCGCCCACGCCTGGCTGGACGGACGGGACTACGCCTCGCCCGATGATGTGCGCAGCGCCGCCAAGCCGGTGCTACGCCACCGCTTGCACCTGTCCTATGACGCGGTGGCGGACGGGGTCGGCGCCGATCAGGTGATCGGCAAACTGCTTGATGTGGTTGCGGTTCCCGTGTGAGCCCCCCATGCCAGCCGTCGCGCCCAATCCCGACGTCCATGTCCGCATTCCGGACTTGATGGCGTTGGAAGCGGCGGCCCGAGGCCTGCGTTTTTCCAGCCGGCAACCGATCAACAGCATCCTGGCGGGCCAGCACGGCTCGCGCCTGCGTGGACGCGGCCTGGATTTCGAGGAGTTGCGCCGCTATCTGCCGGGTGATGACCTGAGGCAGCTGGACTGGCGCGCCTCGCAGCGGCTGGGCAAGCCCTATGTGCGCACTTATAGCGAAGAGCGTGACCGGCCGGTGATGGTGCTGGTGGACCAGCGCATGGGCATGCACTTCGGTTCGGTTCGCAGCTTCAAATCGGTGGTGGCGGCACGGCTGGCGGCCGTGTCGGCGTGGATGGCATTCCAGGCGGGCGACCGGGTGGGCGGCCTGGTGTTCAGCGATGATGGCATCGATCCGGTGCGCCCCTTGCGCAGCCGCGAACGCATCCAGGCCTTGTTCGCCGCCATCGTGCGGCGCAACGAATCCCTGCGCGCCGATGCGCCCGACGTGGATGCGACGGGCCGGTTGAACCAGGCCCTGGAAAACACACTGGCGCTGGCGCCGCATGACAACCTGATCTGCCTGATCAGCGACTTTGCGGGTGCCGACGACAAGACGCTGCGGCTGCTGCGTACGCTTGCTGCACACAATGATGTGATCGCCACGCTGGTGTATGACCCCTTGGCCGTGGACATGCCTTTGCGCGGGCGGCTGGTGGTCACGCAGGGCGCGTTGCAGGTGGAACTGGCGGCGGACCGCCAGCAGGTGCATCAGCCGCTGTCCGACTTTTTTACGGGGCGCTTGCGCGCCGTGGCCGAGCTGTTGCGCCGCAGCCATGTCCCGCTGCTGTCCATCGATACGGCCAACGACACCTTGACGCAACTGCGCCGCGAACTGGGACGCGAATCCGGCGGCCCGGCAAGGAGGCGCGCATGAACGCCGACGCCTTGCCATCCATCGACCAGTTGCGGCAGTTGCCGCTGCCCCCGCCCGTGAGCTACTGGCCCCAGACCTGGGGGTGGTTCGCGGTACTCGGCCTGGCGCTGCTGGTGGTGTTGGGGCTGGCTTGGTGGGGCATCCGCAAGCATCAGCGCAACCAGTACCGCCGCGAAGGCCTGCGCCAACTGGAACAATTGCGGCAGGCCGCGCAAGCCGATCCCTTGGCGGCGCGCGCATTGCCCGTCTTGCTCAAACGCGTCGGATTGTCGTCCGTGCCGGATGCCGAGCAGTCGCGGGTGGCGGCGCTGGCCGGGCCGGACTGGCTGGCCTTCATGTCAGGCAATGGCGGCGCATTCGCGCCGGACACGGAACCCTTGCTACGCGCGCTGGCGTATGGGCCTCCCGACACGGTGCGGGCGATTCCCGCGGCGCGGTTGCAAGCGCTGTTCGCCGCAAGCCGGCAGTGGATGGAGCGGCATCATGTGGCGGCTTGAATATCCGTGGCTGCTGGCGCTCTTGCCGCTGGGCTGGCTGGCATGGCGGTATCTGCCGGCCTATGTGCAGCGGCGCGGCGCACTGCGCATCCCGTTCTTCGAGTCGGTGGCGCGTAGCGTGGGCCAGTCGCCGCAACGGCCCGGCGTGCGGCGCGACCGCTGGCAATTGGCGTTGAACGCATTGGTCTGGGCGCTGATCGTGGTGGCGCTGGCTCGGCCGGAACGGGTTGAGCCGCCGCTGGAGCACCGCGAGCCCGTGCGCGACCTGATGCTGGCGCTGGACATTTCGCAGTCCATGGAGACGCAGGACTTCGTGGACCCGTCGGGCAAACGGGTCGATCGGCTGACGGCGGTCAAGGCCGTGGTGGCGGATTTCATCGCCCGCCGCAAGGACGACCGGCTGGGCCTCATCGTGTTCGGCACGGCGGCCTATCCGCAGGCGCCCTTGACGCAGGATCACGCGACCTTGACCCTGCTGCTGGACCAGATAGCCACGGGCATGGCGGGGCCGAACACGGCCATTGGTGATGCCATCGGCGTGGCGATCAAGCAGCTGGAACATGCCGCCGAGCGCGACAAGGTGCTGATCCTGCTGACTGACGGCAACGACACCGGCAGCGCCGTTCCTCCCGACCGGGCGGCGGCGATGGCAGCCGGCCGCCATATCGTCGTCCATACCATCGGCATCGGCGATCCCAAGGCCGAAGGCGAAGAAAAGGTCGACTTCGATGCCTTGCGCCGCATCGCGCAGGCGACGGGTGGACGCTTCTTCCAGGCGCAGGACCAGGCGTCGTTGCAACAGGTGTACGCCACGCTGGACCAGATCACGCCGCACGAAGTCCGCGAACTGCGGCATCAGCCCCGGCAGGACTTCTTCTGGATTCCGCTGGGCCTGGCCGTGCTGGCGCTGGCGGCGTGGCATCTGCTGGCGGCGTTGCGCGGGCGCTGGGCGGCGCACGCAGGCAAATCGGACCCCAGCCCCGAACCCGATCGGAAGGAGGGCGCATGGAGATCGACCTGAGCGCCTTCCATTTTCTAAGGCCCTGGTGGCTGTTGGCGCTGCCCGCGGCGATGCTTCTGCTGTGGCTGCGGCGCGCAGAGGGCGGCCGGCTGGGTTGGCGCAGCACCATTTCGCCTGCGTTGTTGCCGCACTTGATCGTGGACGCGCCGGGTAGCCGCGGGCCGCGCCCGATCCACGCCGTGGCGGCCTTGTTGATGCTGGCCGGCATCGCCGCCGCCGGTCCGACCTGGCAGCATGATCGCCCGCCGTTCCTGGACAATCAGGCCCCGCTGATCGTGGCGGTGGACCTGTCGCCCTCGATGGATGCGACGGACGTGCCACCCAGTCGGTTAGAAGCGGTCAAGCACAAATTGCATGACCTGCTGGTGCGGCGCGCGGGCGCCAAGACCGGCTTGATTGCCTATGCCGGATCAGCGCATCTGGTTCTGCCGCCGACCGACGATCCGGCGCTGGTGGATCTGTTCATCCAGTCGCTCTCGACCGCCCTGATCTCCGTGCCGGGCAAGGATGCGGCGGGCGCGTTGGGGCTTGCGGGGCAGGTGCTGAAGGCGGATCAGGCCGGCGGGACGGTGCTGCTGGTGACGGACGGCGCGGATGCCCGCCAACTGCCCCAAGTGGCGCAAGTGGCCAAGGCTGCGGATTTTCAGGTGCTGGTGTGGGCGGCGGGCACGACGAACGGCGGCGTGCTGAAAGACGCCCGGGGCCAAGCCCGTGTCGACGCGCAGGGCAGACCCTTATTGGGCGTCTTCGACGCCGACGGGTTGAAGCAGCTGGCCCAGGCGGCCCGTGCGCCGCTGGGCAGCCTGACGTTGAACGACGATGATCTGGACTGGGTCGAACTGCACGCGCAACGCCATTTCCAGGAAGTGCAGGATCAGGGGCAGCCTGTGCATTGGAAGGATGCGGGCTATTGGTTGTGCTGGCCGCTGGCGGTACTGGCGCTGCTGGGCCTGCGGCGCGGTTGGAACGTCAACTGGATGGCGGGCCTGTTGCTGGCCTTCGGCGCGGGCGTCTACACCCCGGATACGCGCGCGGGCCCCGTGGCCGATGCGTTCTTCACGCCGGACCAGCAGGGCCGATGGGCGTACGAGCATCATGACTATGCCAAGGCCGCGTCCAAGTTCCAGGATCCGTACTGGAAGGGGCGCGCAGCCTATGACGCGGGCGACTACCCGACGGCGCTCGAGGCCTTCGCCCGGTTGAACACCCCCGAGGCAAGCTTCTATCTGGGCAATACGCAGGCCCGCCTGCGTAGCTACGATGCGGCGTTGGCCGCGTATGACCAGGCCCTGCGTCTGCGGGCAGACTTCCCGGAGGCCCGCGCGAACCGGGAATTGGTGGCCCGGCTGCAAGCGGCGATTCAGGCCGAGCAGCAGGACGACGACGCCGACAAGCCCGACGACGTGGCCTACGACAACAAGAAGGGCGACGGGAAGATGATGTCGGTGGAGGTGGCCCGGGCATCGTCCGACGACGTCTGGCTGCGCAACTTGAGCCTGTCTCCGGCCGGCTTCCTGAAGCAGAAGTTCGCGATCGAGGATGCGCGGAACGCGACGGGCGTACCGGCAGCGGGCATACCGGCAGCGGGAGGGCGTCCATGAATGCGTGGGCCTTCCTGCGGGGCGCGTTGTTGCTGCTGTCGGTGCTGCTGTCGGTGCTGCTGTCGCTGGCGGCGGGCACTGCGCACGCGCAATCCGCAGATCCCGCGCCCCAGTTGCGGGCCACCGCCAGCTTCACGGGCCAGGAACCCTTGACGGTCGGCGCTACCGCCACGCTGCAAGTCGACGTGCTGACGTCGACTTGGTTCACGCAACCGCCCGAGTTGTCATCCCTGAACATACCGGGCGCGATGGTGACCGGCCCCACGGGCGACGCCACGCTGATCCGCGACAACGTGGGCGGGGTCGCCTACAGCGGGCTGCGTTTCTCGTACCAGGTCAGCCCCACGGCGGCGGGCGCCTTGCGCATGCCGCCGCTGACGATCCGCGCCCAGGTCGGCCAGGCAAGCGCGCCGCTGTCCACCAGCACGCAGGCACTGACCGTGCAGGCGGCCACGCCGCCTGGCATGGAGGCGTCGGGCCATGGCCTGGCCGCGTCCTCGGTACAGGTGAGCCAGCAGGTCCAGTTTTCGGCGCAGCCCCCGGCCGTGGGCGACCACATCCGCCGCACGATCACCGTGCAGGCCCAAGGCGCGCAAGCCATGCTGATTCCCCCGCCCGACAGCGCGCCGGTGCCAGGCCTGAAAGCCTATTCGTCCGAGCCCGAGCTGAGCCCATTGTCGGACAGCCGCGGGGGCTTCCTGGGCGGCCAGCGGGTGGACCGGATCGATTACGTGGTCGAGCGCGCAGGCGCGTTTGCATTGCCCGAGGTGGAGGTGCACTGGTGGAACGTGACCACCAAGCGCGAAGAGCGCGCCGTGTTGCCGGCGCAGCCTTTTGACGCCCATGCTGGCGCTGCCTATCAAGCGCCGTTCTCGGTACAGCAGGATCTGCGTGACCTTGGCCGGCAGGTTCAAGTGTGGATTCCGGGAGGCTGGCTTGCGCTGGCGGCTGCGGCAGCCGCTGCGGGACTTGCCTGGTGGCTGGGGATGCCATGGTGCCGCCGGGCAGGGCGCTGGCTGCGCGCCACGATTCAGGCGATACGACGCCGCTGGCAGGCCTCCGAGGCCTGCGCCGCCGTGGCCGCACGCCGAGAACTGGCCCGTCCCGCAGGACGGCTGGATGCGCTGTATCGCTGGTTGCGCGTCAGCCGGCACCGCACCACGGTTTCCGGCGCAACGGCGGACTTGCCGGCCGAGCTGCGCACGGCGGGCGCCGACGCGTTGCGTGACTGCTATGGCCGCGCGCCGGATGCCGCCCGAGGACTGCAGACATTGCGCCGCGCGCTGCCCGGCTGGCGCCGAGGCTTTCGTGCGGCGGGACGGCGCGCCGATCCTTACCGCCTGCTGCCGCTGAACCCCCGCATGCCCGATCACCACCCGGGAGACCCTTCATGACCTTGTCCCTCCGCACCCTGCAACGCGGCTTGGCCGTGCTGGCGCTATGGTTCTTGACCGGTCTGGCCTACGCCCAGACGCCCTTGCCGTCCTGGAACGACGGCCCGTCGCGGCAGGCCATCCTGGATTTCGTGGCGGCGGTCACGAAAGAGGGGGGCCAGGACTATGTGGCGCCCGTGGATCGCATCGCGGTGTTCGACAACGACGGCACGCTTTGGAGCGAGCAGCCGCTGTACTTCCAATTGATCTTCGCGTTGGACCAGGTGAAGGTCATGGCGCCCAAACACCCGGAATGGGCGCAGGAGCAGCCGTTTAAGGCGGCGATCGAAGGCGACCATCAGGCGCTGGCCGCCGCTGGCACCGAAGGCCTGCTCAAGATCGTGGGCGTGACCCATACCAACATGACGACTCAGGAATTCTCGGAAGAGGTCAAGCAATGGGTCAAGACCGCGCGCCATCCGCGCTTCAAGCAGCCCTATACCAGCCTGATCTACGCGCCGATGCGCGAGCTGCTGGACTATCTGCGCGGCAACGGCTTCAAGACCTACATCGTGTCGGGCGGCGAAGTGGAATTCATGCGCGCCTGGGCGCAAGACGTCTACGGCATTCCGCCCGAACAGGTGATCGGCACCACCTTCGTCACGGAATTCCAGATGCGCGACGGCAAGCCGGTGCTGATGCGCACGCCCAAGCTTGACTACAACGACGACGGCCCGGGCAAGCCGGTGTCCATCAACAAATTCATCGGCCGTCAGCCGATCTTCGCCTTCGGCAATTCGGACGGCGACCTGGAGATGCTGCAGTGGACGGCCGCAGGCTCGGGCAAGCGCTTCGCCGGCCTGGTGCACCACACGGATGCCAAGCGCGAATGGGCTTATGACCGCGAATCCAAGATCGGCAAGCTGGACAAGGCCTTGGACGAAGCGACAAACAAGGGTTGGGTGATTGTGGATATGGAAAAGGAGTGGAAGCGGATATACGCATTTGAAATACCAAACTGAGAGGCAGTGAGAACTACGCAGTGATTCGTTTACGTCGGGTTGTTGTCCTACAGGACAAGGAGAGGAAGCGATGAACGCAAGAAAACTGTTGAGCGCGGCGCTTTTCGCCGTGACGGGCCTGGCGGCCCTGGGCAGCGCGCATGCGCAAGCCCAGCCGCCGACCCAGGCCCCGCCGGCCAAATCGGGGCAGGCGGATACGTCGGGCAAGAAGCCGAACATCCTTGTGATCTTCGGCGACGATATCGGCCAGGCCAATATCAGCGCGTACGCGCATGGCGTGGTCGGCTACGAAACGCCGAACATCGACCGCATTGCCAAGGAAGGCATCATGTTCACGGACTACTACGCCGAGAACAGCTGCACGGCGGGCCGGTCGTCCTTTATCACCGGGCAGTCCCCGCTGCGCACCGGGTTGTCGAAAGTGGGCGCACCCGGCGCGCCAGTCGGCCTGCAGAAGGGCGATATCACCATCGCCCAGGCACTGAAGGCCCAGGGCTACACCACCGCCCAGTTCGGCAAGAACCACCTGGGCGACAAGGACGAATACCTGCCGACGCAGCACGGTTTCGACGAGTTCTTCGGCAACCTCTATCACCTGAACGCGGAAGAGGAACCGGACCGTCCGTACTGGCCCAAGGATCCCAACGATCCGTTCGTGAAGAACTTTTCGCCGCGCGGCGTCATCAAGGCCACGGCCGACGGCAAGGTGCAGGATACTGGCGCCCTGAATGCCAAGCGCATGGAAACCATCGACGATGAAACGGTGGGCGCCGCCATCGACTACATCGACAAGCATGGCAAGGCCGACAAGCCGTTCTTCGTGTGGATGAACACCACGCGCATGCACGTCTTCACGCACATCCGGCCCGAGCACCGGGGCAAGAGCGGGATGCCGGGCAACGACTACGCCGACGGCATGTGGGAGCATGATCAGGACGTGGGCAAGTTGTTGAAAAAGCTGGACGATCTGGGTATTGCGGACAACACCATCGTGGTCTACACGACCGACAACGGCCCCAACGCGTTCAGCTGGCCGGACGCCGCCAACACGCCGTTCCGGAGCGAAAAGGACTCCAACTGGGAAGGCGCGTTCCGCGTGCCGGCCATGGTGCGTTGGCCGGGGCAGATCCCGGCGGGCCAGGTCAAGCGCGGCATCGTGTCGGGCATGGACTGGTTCCCCACGCTGCTTGCCGCAGCGGGCGACACCTCGGTCAAGGATCGCCTGCTGGACGGTTGGGCGCCGCAAGACGGCGGCACCAAGTTCAAGGTCCATCTGGACGGCTACAACCAGCTGCCGTATCTGACCGGCAAGCAGGACAAGAGCTCCCGCGACGAATTCTTCTACTTCAATGACGACGGTGTGCTGGTCGGCATGCGGTGGGGGGATTGGAAGGCCGTGTTCTGCGAACAACGGGCGCCCGGGAACCTGAACGTCTGGCAGGATCCGTTTGTCTGCCTGCGGCTGCCGAAGATCTTCAACCTGCGGATGGACCCCTATGAACGGGCCGACATGTCCGATCAGTACAACGATTGGCTGGTCAAGAATGCCTATCTGACCGGTATCGCCACAATGAAGGCGACCGTGTTCCTGGAAACCTTCGTGAAGTACCCGCCCAGCCAGCGTCCGGCGAGCTTCAGCGTCGACCAGGTGCAAAAGCAGGTCGACAAGGCCATCGAGGCCCACTTCGAGGCGATGGAGAAGCAGAAGGCGAAGTAAGGGCAGTGGGCGCCGGATAGGCGCCTCTACCATCCGGGCGGCGCGCGGTGCGCCGCCCGGCGATACGCTAGAGGAACCGCGGCATGGGCATGGGGACGGCGGCAATGGAAGGGCTGGATACGCATCGGCAGCAAGGCGGCGCAGGGACATTGACCACGGTTCGCCCGGCGGCGCTGCTGTTCTTGTCCGGAGCGGCTGCGCTGGTGTTCCAGGTGTTGTGGATCAAGCAATTGTCCTTGGTGGTCGGCGTTGAAGTCAGCGCCATCGCCGGCGCGGTCAGCGCTTTTTTCCTGGGGCTGGCGCTGGGCGGCTGGTTCCTGGGCCGGCTGGCCGACCGCCTTGCCCGGCCCGTCCGCTTTTATGCCTTGCTGGAGGCCGCGGTGGCGGTGTCCTGCCTGGCCGTGACGTGGGTGCTGGCGCATAGCGCCGCGCCGTTCGTCGCGGTGGAATCGGTCAGTGGCGTGGCCGCGTGGCTCATCATCGGCCTGTTGCTGGCCGTGCCTTCTTTTCTGATGGGCGGCACCTTGCCCGTCCTGCTACGCGCGGTCCATCGCCAGGACGCCGGGGCCAGCCGCCGCGGGGGCACGCTATACGCGGTCAACACCTGCGGCGCGATCCTGGGCGCCTTGCTGCCCGCTTTTTTCCTGATTCCCCGCTTTGGCGTGCAGGGCGCTGCGCTGGCGGCCGCCTCGCTGAACCTGCTGGCCGCGCTGGGCGCGTGGCTGCTGGATCGCAAGGCGGGTGGCGCCGTGGCGCCGCCTCAGCTGTCGACGCAGTCGGCCCCCTTGTCCGGCGAGGCCCGGCTGGCCGTGGCGCTGTACGCCGTTGCTGGCGGCATCGCGTTGGGCTACGAAGTGGTCTGGTCGCAGATGATCGTGCCTTTCATGAGCACGCGGGCGTTCGCGTTCGCCATCGTGCTGGCCACGTACCTGGCCGGGCTGGCGTTGGGCGCCGCGCTGTATGCGCGGTTCAGCCATCGCGTGCGCAACCCCTGGCCCGTGTTCGGCGGCCTGATTGCAGGCGCGGGCCTTCTCGCTGTGCTGGAAGTCGCGGTGCTGGGCAAATGGCTGGTGGTCGCGCAGACCTACGCCGAAGCGGTCGTCTATCAATGGACCGGCAGCGGGTTTGCGGGCATGTGCGCCCGCTTCGCGGTAGCGGCGGCCAGCTTCGTGCTGGCGCCCACATTGCTGCTGGGCGCCGCGTTTCCCGCCGTGCTGCGTATTGCCGTGGGCGATCAGCGGGTGGGCCGCGAAGCCGGCGCCGTGCTGGCGTGCAACACGCTGGGCGGCATCGTCGGCACGGTGTTGACGGGTTTCCTGTTGTTGCCGGCCCTGGGGCTGGTGCGCACCCTGGGCGTGCTGGCGGCGATGGCCGCCCTGGTCGGGGCGGTCGCCGCGTGGCGTGGCCGTTCGTCCGGCCCCGCTACGGCAGGCGTAGCGACCGGCCTGATCGGCATGGCGACCTTGGCGGTGGCGGTCTTGTTGCCCACGGACCAGTTCGCGCGCCTGCTGCCGGGCGCGAGCGGCGCGGGGCTGGTGTTCTATGAAGAAAGCCATGGCGGCACGGTCGCGGTGGTGGAACAGGCCAGCAAGGGCGCGCGCTTTCACCGGCTGTACATCCAGGGCGTGTCGAACTCGGGCGATGCCATGCCGTCGTTGCGCTACATGCGTTTGCAGGCGCTGCTGCCGCTGATCGTTCATAACGGCGAGCCCAAGTCGGCCCTGGTGGTGGGCTACGGCACCGGTATCACGGCGGGTGCGTTATCCCAGTACCCGGGCCTGGACAAGCGTGCCGTGGCCGAATTGCTGCCCGCCGTGCTGCGCGCTGCGCCGCGCTTTCAGGGCACCTTCCAGGCCGCATCCGATCCCGGCCTGGACAAGCGGCTGCGCGACGGGCGCCGCGCGCTGCAGGCCAGCGCTGAACAATGGGACCTGATCACGCTGGAGCCGCCGCCGCCGTCCGCAACGGGCGTCGTCAACCTGTATTCGCGCGACTTCTATCAACTGGCTGCCCGCCGCTTGGCGCCGCAGGGCATCGTGGCGCAGTGGCTGCCGCTGCCCACACAGAACGTGGACGACACGCGGGCGCTCGTCGCCAGCTTCATCCAGGTCTTTCCCCATGCTTCCTTGTGGACCAGTGAACTGCATGAAATGCTGCTGGTCGGGTCCATGCAGCCGCTGGAGCTGGACGCGGCGCGCATCCAGGCGCGATTTGACCAGCCCAACACGGCGGCAGCGCTGAAATCCGTGGGTGTGCCGTCCGCGGCGGCTTTGCTGGCCACGTGGGTGACCGACCGCGACGGGCTGGCTCGGTTCGCCGGTGATACACCCGCCGTCACCGACGACCGACCCGGCATCGAATACGCGACCTGGGTCCGGCCGCGCGAGTTGAACCGCGTCCTGCCGGCCTTGCTCGCCGAGCGTACGGCGCCGCCGCTGCCGGGGGCCACGGCAGACCTCCAGGCCGATATCGAACTGGAGCGCGCGCGGCTGGATACCTTCTATCGTGCTGCGCTGGCGGCCTACGCCGGCGACCGCGAAACCTGGGGCAGGGAAATCAACCGCCTGGCCCGCAACGACGGCGACAACGCGTACTACCGGTGGTTCATGGGGTCGGCGCAGTAAGAGTCAACTGCAAACGCGCCGCCACGGCGCCACGCCGCGCGGCGGGCAATAGCCCGCGCATGGGGTGGCGATCGACACGCCGCTCTGGCACCGCAGTTCCGGCGCCTTGTCACCATACGGCACGGTGCCCTGGCAGTCGCAACTGGCCAATCCCGCGCCCGACGGCAACTTCTTGATGAGGGGCGCGGGCGCCGCAGCAGACGCCGTGGTATCTTCGTTGCCATCGTCGCTGTCGACGACCGCCCGCACTTTTGCCGCCGGCATGTTGCACGCCTTGGCGATGGCTTTCACCGATTTTCCTTCGTCCGACATCGCCAGTATTTTCTTGTCGCTGCACGCGGCATGGGCGGGGGAGGGCAACGCGCTGAACAATGCGATCAGCATGATGGCGGGAATCACTGCCCGATACAGGGTCATTGCGTCTCCAGCGTCTTGATGCGATGGTGGGGAATACGCCGTTCGCCTGATGGCGCGGGCTTTTGCGGCCTAGCGTAGTGCGCCGATTTCCGCAGTGTCAATGCGACACGCTTAAATAATCCGGCCGACGGCGGATTAGTTTTCACCGTAACGCCGGATGTGTCCCAACGGCCCGGTAAGCCTGCACGGAGCAGGAATTACCAGGCGCTGCCGCTTATCCCACCAAGAACGGATGCGCGGCAATGGCGGCTTCGGCGCGGGCTCTTGCGGCTTGCAGTGCAGCCTCGCCGCGCGCGGTGCCTTCCACTGAAAAGAACGACACGCTGTGCAGGCCGATGGTGCCCAGCACGTGCTTCAGATAGGGCGTCAGGAAATCGGGCTGGCGGGCCGCGCCGCCTGAGAATTCGCCGCCGGAGGAAATGGCCACATATACCGGCCGGTCGGGCAGGTTGCCGATTTTGCCCTCGGCCGTGATGCGGAAGGTGCTGCGCACGCGCACCACATGGTCGATCCAGACCTTCAACGACGACGGCACGGTGAAATTGTGCATCGGCGTGGCGATGACGATATGCGTCGCGGCCTGCAGAGCCTGGATCAATTGCGCCGACTGCCGCAGCGCGCCGCGTCCCAGCACGTCGTCTGCCGGGTCCGCAGGCGCACTTAGCGCCGCGGCATAGTCCTGGTCCACAGGGGGCAGGGCGGTGGCGTCAACTTCCACGACTGCGGGCGCTTCGGGTCCGGCGGCGGCGATCAGGCGGTCGATGATGCGTTGCGACAGGCGGTGGCTTTCGGCGCTGCGGCCGCGCGGGCTGCAGGTGATGTGAAGAATGCTCATGCGGCAGGGGTGTCCAGAAGCTTGCTGAAACGGATGGCGCTGGTCAACAGGCCTTGGCGGAAGTAGAAGCGCTGGGCCAGCGCGTTGGACAAGCCCGTATCCAGTACGAACTTGGCGCAACCCGCGTCGCGGGCCATGCCGTCCAGCGCCTGCAGCAAGCGGGCGCCCCAGCGGCCGCCGCGCCGCGTGCTGTCCACGACCAGGTCATCTACGTACATGAAGCGGCCGTAGATCAGGTTCTCTTGATAGCGGTAACCCGCCAACGCCACGACCTGGCCGCCATCCACCGCCGCCAGCAGCCGGTAGCTGTCGCCGCGCATGCGGGTGATGCGAGCAACGAAGTCGTCGGCATCGGAAAGATGTGGCCGCAGTTCGCGCATCAGGGGCAGGCAGGCGCGCAGTGCTTCGTCGGTATCGATGTGTTGTAGAGCAGAGTCTGTCATGGGGATTTCACGCGGGGTTCAGGGAGGACAAGGCATCATCGTAGAAAGACCATGACATAATTTGAAGGGCCATAAATTGAACTTTGGACTATGCCATGATTGACCGACGCCCCAAGGACGGATTGCCGCCGCTGGTTCCCAACAGCGCGGATCCGCTCTACCGCCAGGTGTACGAACGGTTCCGCGGCGCGATCACGCAAGGCACGCTTGCGCCCGGCGACCGCATCCCGTCGGCCCGTGCCCTGGCCAAGGAAATGGGCGTGGCGCGCGGCACGATCGAAGTGGCGTATTCGTTGCTGGTGGCCGAAGGCTACATCCAGACTCGGGGGCAGGCAGGCACGATCGTCACCCCGGATCTTCAGCCCCAGGCGCCACCGGCCGCCGTGGCGCCGCCGCCCGAAACCCCCGACGATGAGCACGGCTGGCATCGTCCGTCCGTCATCCTGCCGTTCCAGATGGGCGTGCCGGCGCTGGACGAGTTTCCTCGCAAGCTGTGGGCCCGGCTGGGCGCCCGGCAATTGCGCAGCCTGCAAGCACCCGAGTTGTCCTACCCGCCGTCCAACGGGCTGATGGGACTGCGCACCGCCGTGGCCGCCTATCTGCAAGTGGCGCGCGGCATCCATTGCCAGCCGTCCCAGGTGTTCATCACCTCGGGCTACAACCATACGATGCAGCTGGTCATGCAGGCGCTGCTGGCGCCGGGCGACCGCGTGTGGGTGGAAGACCCCGGGTATCCGCCCACCCGCGCGTTGCTGGCGCAGGCGCGCCTGCAGGCGGTGCCCATTCCGGTGGACCAGGACGGATTGATGGTTGGCGAGGGCGTTGCGCGGTGCCTGGACGCGAAGGCGGCCGTGGTCACGCCAGCGCATCAAAGCCCGCTGTCGATGTCGCTGTCGCTGCCGCGGCGGCAAGCCCTGCTGGAATGGGCCGAACGGCAACAGGCCTGGATCGTGGAAGATGACTACGACGGCGAATACCGCTATGTCAGCCGGCCCTTGCCCGCATTGAAGAGCCTGGATGCACAGGGCCGCGTGCTGTATGCCGGGTCATTCAGCAAGGTGCTGTTTCCAGGGATGCGCCTGGCGTATCTGGTCGTGCCGCCCGCGCAGGTGGGGGCTTTCGACCGCATCTGCCGGCTGCTGTCGGGCACCGCGCCGGGGTTGACGCAATCCATCCTGACGGCCTTCATTGCCGAAGGGCATTTCGGCCGGCACATCCAGCGCATGCGGCGGCTGTACAGCGAACGGCGCAATGCCACGGCGGCGGGATTGACCGCCGCGCTGGGGGACCGCATGCATATCGAACCGCAACCGGGCGGCATGCATCTGGTCGCGCGCATGCAAGGGCAGTTGACGGATGTGCCCTTGGCCGCGCGGATGCTGGAGCAGGGCATGTATGCGCATCCCTTGTCGCGCTGGTCGACCCTGCCGGACCCGCAATCGGGCCTGTTGCTCAGCTTCACGAACATCGCGTCCGAGACGCAAGCCCTTGAATTGGGCCTGCGGATCAAGGCGTTGATGTAGGCCTTAGTTCAGTCCGGCTTTGTCCAGACCGAACGCGGCATCGGCGGAACCCGGTACGGTCCGGAAGGCCACGTTCAGGCGGTTCCAGCCATTGATGGCTACGACGCGGAACGTCAGGTCCGAGATTTCGGCTTCCGAGAAGTGCTCGCGCGCCTGTTCGTACACGTCGTTCGGCACGCCGTGCGCGGGCAGGGTGGTCAGCGCTTCGGTCCAGGCCAGCGCGGCGCGTTCGCGCGCCGAGAAAAGGGTGGATTCGCGCCAGATGGCAACGTGGTGCAGGCGCAATTCACGTTCGCCACGCAGCTTGGCCTGCTTGACGTGCATGTCCAGGCAGAAGCCGCAGCCATTGATCTGCGAGGCCCGGATGTCGATCAGGTCGCCGAATTCCTCGACCACCGGCACCTTTTTCATCGCCGCGCTGAAGTCCATGTACTTCTTGGACAGTTCCGCCGACACCTGGAAGTAATTCAATCGTTGACTCATTTGCCTACCTTTCTGAAGCGCTGTTTTCGAATGGGGGATCACGAAAACACATCATGCGTCAGCCTGGACCAGGCAAAAAGTGCCATAAATGGTGTTTTTTTATAGGCCATCCGAGCACGTGCTGGATGCCGCGCGAGGCTAGCGCAGCGCGAAGCGGGCGCCGCCCAGCGGGCTGTCCTGGATTTCAATCGTGCCGCCGTGGTTCGCCGCCACGCGTTTGACGATGGCCAGCCCCAGCCCGGCGCCGCCGGTGCCGCGGTCCCGGCTTTCGTCAAGCCGGATGAAGGGTTCGAATACGCGTTCCCGGTCCGCCTCGGCGATGCCGCCGCCGTCGTCGTCCACCAGCAGTTCGTAGCCGGCCGCCGTTGCTTTCAGTTCGATCTCGACGCGCTGGCTCGCGTAGCGCACGGCGTTCTGCACCAGGTTCAGCAAGGCGCGGCTCATGTAGCGCGGATGCAGTTCGACGTGCGCCGGATAGCCGGGGCGCACGTGGCACTGGATGCCCCGGGCATCGGCCTGATGGGCGACCAGCGCCAGCGCTTCGCCCAGCCAATCGCACACATCCACGGTCTCCAGCCGGACTGCGTCGTCCGCGGGGCGTTCCAGCCGTGCGTAGACGAGCAGCTCGGCCACCATCGCTTCCAGTTCCGAGATGTCGGTGCGCATGTCTTGCAGGATCTGCCCGCGGCGGGGCAGGTATTGGTCATGGCCCAGCATGTCCACTTCGAACGACAGCCGGGCCAGCGGCGTGCGCAGTTCATGCGAGACGGCGTTGGTCAGGCTGCGCTGGTTGTCGATCAGCGCGGCGATGCGCTCGGCCATATGGTTGAAGCTTTCGCCCACGTGGCGGATGCCCGAGATACGGGACAGCCGCACCCGCACGCTCATATCACCTTGGCCCATCCGCAACGTCGCCTTGCGCAGCGCGTCCAGGTCGCGCCAGATGGGCAGGGCCCACCCCAGCAGCAGGATCACGGCCAGCACCAGGCTCAGCGCCGCCCAGGCGGACCAGGTGATCCACCGTTCCATCGCGGGTTCCAGCGGCAGGCGTACATCCAGCCACTGCACGGGTTCGCCGGGCAAGCGGGTCAGGTAGGTGTTGTAGTCGTCCCGCATGATGAGACCGGTACGGTCCAGCTGCTGTTGCTCATCCGGCGTGAGGGTAACGCGGCTGTCGGGCAGCAGCGTCAGGGTCAGCCCATAGTGCGGCAGCAGCTCATCCAGGATATAGGCCGCGCGAGCTTCCGGGGCGACAGGGTCCAGCTCCTTGTGCAGCGCGTAGATCTGGCCGCGCACGGCGCGGTACGACAGGTCGGCGCTAAGCGAGTCCAAAAGATACCCGAAGCTCAGGTTCACCAACTGGGTCGCCACGCCGTAGCCGATCGTGGCAATGATGACGATGCGCAGCGCGAACTTAAGCATCAGTGGCCTTTCCTGGAGCGCCGCGGGCAAGTGCGTGGCGCGAAGCGGGCATGGGGAAGGAAGGCGGGAATCATGCGGAGACAGCTGGGTAATCGCGCATGCTAGCGGGGTGCAGAAATTGAATTCGTCGAGATTTGTGTGTCAATTGTGAAGATTCGTGCAGTGATTTGATTCGGGCCCATGGTTGCGGCAGCCGGGATCCGGCCGTCAGACCCGATTGAAACTGGCGCGCGCCCCGGCTATAAGCATGAAGAAGGGGCGGAGATCCGGCGCCCCGCCTGTCATCGATCGCCCCTGCACCATGCCGCACCCGCCCCCCCACGACGAGCACGTCGCCAGCAGGCCCGCCACGCACGAGCGCGTGGACCTCGGGCGAAGCTCCTGTCTGGAAGTGTTCCTGGTTTTCCTGCGCCTGGGACTGACCTCGTTTGGCGGCCCGGTCGCGCATCTGGCTTATTTCCGCACCGAATTCGTCGACAAGCGCCGCTGGCTGGACGATTACGCCTATTCGGATCTGGTGGCGCTATGCCAATTCCTGCCCGGGCCGGCAAGCAGCCAGGTCGGCATGGCGATCGGCCTGCGGCGCGCGGGTTGGCCCGGCATGGCTGCCGCCTGGCTGGCATTCACGCTGCCCACCGCGCTGGCGTTGATCGGATTCGCCCTGGGGCTGGCGCATTTCGGCTGGCTGTCGCAGTCGGGTGCGATACACGGCTTGAAGGTGGCGGCCGTGGCGATCATCGCGCAGGCTGTGTGGGGCATGGGCCGCACGCTTTGCCCGGACCGCCCGCGGGCCGGATTGGCGGTGACGGCCGCCCTGATCACGGCCGCGCTGCCCACCGCATGGGGGCAGGTGGGCGCGGTCCTGCTGGGCGCCGTCGTGGGTGGCGCCATGCTGCAAGTGCCGCCCCGGCCCATCCTGGCCAATCGCACCCAAGGCGCGTCGCGCCGCGCAGGCTATATCGCACTGGCGCTGTTTGTCGTGTTGCTGGCGGGGTTGCCCGCGTGGGCGGCGGTGTCCGATTCCCCGTTGGCGGCCCAAGTAGCCGGTTTCTACCGGGCGGGCGCGCTGGTGTTCGGCGGCGGCCACGTCGTGCTGCCGTTGCTGGAGGCCACCTCGGTATCCAGCGGCATGGTGTCCAACGCCGACTTCCTGGCGGGCTATGGGGCCGCGCAAGCCATGCCCGGCCCGGTGTTCGCATTCGCCGCCTTCCTGGGGGCGATGTCGTCGGGCCCCTTATCGGGCTGGCTCGGCGGGCTGGCATTTTTGGCCGTCATCTTCCTGCCGGGTGCGTTGTTGGTAGCCGGTGCCTTGCCGTTCTGGGAAAGCCTGCGCCGGCGGCCCGGCGTGCGCAATATGGCCGCAGGCGTGAATGCCGCCGTGGTGGGCATTCTGCTGGCCGCCCTTTATGACCCGGTCTGGACCAGCGCGATCCTGAATAAGGCGGATTTTGCCCTGGCGCTATTGCTGTTCGCGCTGCTGGTCTATGCGCGCTGGTCGCCCGTCTGGGTGGTGCTGGCCGCCGCCGCGGGCGGCTGGGCCTTGGCCTGGCTCGGCTAGGACTGCCAGCGGGGCGGCCGCTTCTGCAGGAACGCGTCGATGCCTTCGCACGCGTCGGCCTCCATCATGTTGCGCGCCATCACGTCGCCGGCATAGTCGTACGCGTCGGCCAGCGCCATCTGCCTTTGCTTGTAGAACATGCGTTTGCCATAGCGGATGGCCGTCGGGCTTTTCGCCAGGATGTCGCCCGCCAGGGCGCGCACCCGCGCATCCAATTCGGCCTCGGGCACGGCGTCGTTGATCAAGCCCCAGTCCACGGCCTGCGCCGCGTCGATGAAGCGGGCGGTCACCAGCATTTCGAAGGCGCGCTTGGCCGACACGTTGCGGCTGAGCGCCACGGCGGGCGTTGCGCAGAACAGGCCGACGTTGATGCCCGACACGGCGAACCGCGCATTGTCGGCGGCTACCGCCAGATCGCAACTGGCGACCAGTTGGCAGCCCGCGGCGGTGGCGATGCCCTGGACCTTGGCGATGACGGGCACGGGCAAGGCCTGCAGACCTTGCATGACGCTGCCGCATTTGCGGAACAGCGCCCGGTAATAGTCCAACGACGGTTGGCTGCGCATTTCGCGCAGGTCGTGGCCGGCGCAGAACGCGCGGCCCGCGGATTCCAGCACCACGCAACGCACGTCGGCATCGCGCTCCAGCGCATCGATCTCCTGCTGCAGCGCGCCCAACAGTCCTTCGGACAAGGCGTTGAACTGCGAGGGCCGGTTCATGCGCAGCGTCACCACGCCGTTTTCCGCGGTGCGTTCAAGCAGGGGCTGTTCTGCCGAAGTATCCAGTGCCATGTTGTCTCCAGGTCTCCAGGTGGAATATGGAAGACAGGATACCGCCAAGCGCACCGCTTGGCGGATTCACGCCGCCAGGCGGCGGGCCATGCCTGGCGACAGATACAGCAGCGGTACGACGATCACGGCGCCGATCAAGGCCATGGCGGCCTGCGGCGCCATGCCGCTGTCCAGCAGCAACGTCGCGATGACGGCCGAGCCGCTCATCTGGAACAGGCCGTACACCGCCGCGGCCGTGCCGGCGCGTTCGGCGAAAGGCTCAAGCGCCAGGCTCAGGCCCGATCCCAGCGCCAGCGAAAAGCCCACCGTCAGGACGGCGACGGGCAGCATGAAGATCCACGCCGACAACGGCATCCAGGCCCAGGCCGCGGCATGCATGGCCGAGGCCAGCAGCAGCGCCGCCATGCCGACCCGCACCATGGTGTGGCGGCCATAGCGCGCGATGAAAGTCGGGGCCAGGAAGAAGGCCGCGATGTTGATCGCGGCGTTGCCGCCGAACCAGGCGGAAAAGCCCAGCTCGGTATATCCCAGCTGCTGCACCAGCACCACCGGCGCCGCGGAGACGAACACGAGGATCATCGCCATGCCCGCCATGCCGAACATCGCGAAGTACAGGAACCGGCCGCTGGCCACGATAGGCAGGTAGCGGCGCAGGCTGTAGAGCGCGCCGCGGGGCTGCGTGGGCGCCGCGCGGGTCTCCTCGAAACGCTTGGCCAGCAGCACGGCCAGCGCCAGCGCGAACGCCACCATGAACACGAAAGTGCTGCGCCAGCCGGCATGCACGGCCAGAACACCGCCCAGCATGGGCGCCAGCGCGGGCACGGAACACAGCGCCCCGTTCAGGTAGCTATAGACGCGTGCGCCCACAGCCGGGCTGAAGCGGTCACGCACGGCGGCAAACGCCACCAGCGACGCCGAGCACGCACCCAGGCCCTGGATGATGCGGGCCGCATAGAACACCTCTAGCGACGTGGCCGCCGCGCCCAACGCGGAACCGGCCAGATAGGCCAGCGCGCCACCCAGGGCCACTGGCCGGCGGCCATAGCGGTCGGCCAAGGGGCCGATCAGCATCTGGCCCACCCCGACGGCAAAGATGAACAGGGTGATGCTGGCTTGCAGCGCGCTGACCGGCTGGCCGAAACCATCGGCCATGGCGGGCAGGGAAGGCAGGTAGATGTCGATGCCCATCGGCGTGAGCGTGACCAGTCCCATCAGGAGACCGATCAGCCAGCGTTGGCTTCGGGAAGATGCAGCAGACTTCATGGCAGGCTCTGGGCGCATTGCACGCCCGGGAAAACCCGACATTATCCATGAATGCGCGGCCCGGCCGAAGCCGGGACCCCGCAAGGCGGGCACAGTAGAATAATTGCCATGAACACGCCCGCCTTTCGTCCCCGTATCGTCATCCTGTACTGCACGCAGTGCCAGTGGCTGCTGCGCGCCGGTTGGATGGCGCAAGAACTCCTGTCCACGTTTTCGACCGACCTGGGTGAAGTGGTCCTGCAGCCCGGCACCGGCGGCATCTTCCAGATTACCTATAACGGCGATCTGATCTGGGACCGCAAAAGCGATGGCGGATTCCCCGAAGCCAAGGTGCTCAAGCAGCGTGTGCGCGACCGCCTGGATCCGGGGCGCCCGCTAGGCCATATCGACGGTCATACCGCCGGCCCGCTGGCAGCGCCTCCGGACGCCTGACGGCTACGCGGCGGATTTCGATTCCTGCAACGCCGCGCGTCCCTTGTTGCGTTGGCGCACCGCCGACACGATCAGCAACGCGATCAGCGCGACGCACGCCAGGATGAAGCCCAGGCTGATCGGGCGCGTCACGAAGATCGACAGTTCACCGCGCGACAGCAGCAGGGCGCGGCGGAAGTTCTCTTCCACCATCGGCCCCAGCACGAAGCCCAGCAGCAAGGGCGCGGGTTCAAACCGCAACCGGATCAACGCATAACCCGCTGCGCCGAACACCGTCACCATGCCTACGTCGAACAGGTTGTTGTTCGTGCTGTAGACCCCCACGCAAACAAAGAACAGCGCGGCAGGGAACAGGTAGCGGAACGGCACGGTCAGCAAACGCACCCACATGCCGATCAACGGCAGGTTCAGCAGCAACAGCAACACGTTGCCGACCCAGAAGCTGGCGATCAGCCCCCAGAACATGTCGGCGTGTTCGATCATCATCTGCGGACCCGGCTGGATGCCATGGATGATCAGCGCGCCCAGCATCAAGGCCATCACCGGATCGCCGGGGATGCCCAGGCTCATCGTCGGGATGAAGCTCGTCTGCGTCGACGCGCTGGTAGCCGCCTCCGGACCCGCGATCCCTTCAATGGCGCCGCGTCCGAAGCGGCGCGGCTCGCGTGCCACCTTCTTTTCCACCGCGTAAGAGATGAACGATGCGATGGTCGGACCCGTGCCCGGCAGGATGCCGAACGCCGCGCCGATGGCCGTGCCGCGCACCAGTGCGCCCCGCGACTGCTTGATGTCGCCGGCTTCGGGCCGCATCGACTTCATGCTGATCTTGCCGGTGGTAATCTTGCTGTCGCCGCCGATGCGGTTGATGTTCTTCAGGAAGTCCGCCACGCCGAACAGGCCCATGGCCAGCGCCACGATCTGCAAACCGTCGGAGAGCTCCAGGATGCCGAAGTGAAAGCGCATCGTGCCGGTGTTGACGTCGGTGCCGACCACGCCCAGCAGCAGCCCCACGACCACCATCGCCACGCCTTTGATCGCCGATCCCTTCGCCAACGTGGCGCCGGCCAGCAGGCCCAGCATCATCATGGAGAAATACTCGGCGGGGCCGAACTTGAAGGCCACGTCCACCAGCATCGGCGAAAACAGGATCATCGCCAGGATGCCGACCGACGCGCCGCAGAACGACGAGAACATCAGCATGAACAGCGCGGACCCGGCCTTGCCGTTGCGCGCCAGCGGATTGCCGTCCAGGCAGGCCACGGCGTGCGACGCGGTACCCGGCAGGTTCAGCATGATGGAGGTGATGCCGCCGCCATACTGCGAGCCGTAGTAGATGCCGGACAGCATCACCAGCGCCGCGGTCGGCGTCATGGTGTACGTCAACGGCAGCAGGATGGAAATGGCGGCCAGCACGCCCATGCCCGGCAGCACGCCGATCAGGTTGCCCATGAACACGCCGAACACGGCCCACATCAGGTTGTCCAGCGCGAACGCGACCGAAAACCCGTGCATCAGATTATTGAAGATTTCCATCGATCAGCCCCAGCGGAACAACGGAAACTGCAACTGCAGCGCCCACGAGAACACGGCCACGCCCAGGATCGTCACGCCCACGGCAAGCAGGGCAGCGCTGCGCCACGTGTGCTGACGGTCGCCCATTGCGGAAATGAACACCAGGACGAAGGTGGCAGGAACCAGGCCGCCGAACTTGCCGACCAGGATGAAGGCCAGCAAGCCGCCAATGATGCAGCCCCAGCCGCGCCATTCGGGCGGCGGAACCTCTTCGGCGTCTTCTTCGGCCGTGGCAGGGGATGCGGCCATCTTGGCGATGATCAATCCCAGCATCACCAGCAAGGCGCCCAGGATCGCCGGGAACATGCCCGGCCCCATGCGCGCAAGGCTGCCTAGCGTATATGTGGATGCCTGAGCGATAGCGCCCAGGCCCAGCACGATCATCGTGCCGGCGGCCCACGCCTCGCGCCGGACGGCGCTGCGTTTCGATTGCATTTGGTCTAGTCCTCCCGTTGTTGTGCTTTTGTCTGACTGACGTCTGAAAAAAAGCTGACATTGCAATGAATGCGGGAGTCTAAAAATCCAAACTTCCGTTCACCTTTCAGGCAAGCGGAGAATCGGGCCGAGGGCGATATTTATGCGGAAAATCGCGGGAAATCCCTAAGATCCGCGTGCCGCGGATGGCGGACGGAAGCGAATCGCCATGCCGAAGAGCACGAGGCAGATCAACGTCATGAGGATCCACGCAGGCGTCAGGTCGGCCAGGTGTTGGCGGATGAGGCCGGCGGCGAATGGAAAGAGCGCAGCGATCAAGTAGCCCACGCCTTGCACGAACGAGGCCAGCCGGCCGGCTTCCGCCGGCGTTGTTGCATGATCCATGGCGACGATCAGCGATAAGGGGAAGAGCGCGCCGATGCCCAGCCCCGCCAACACGGCCGCGGGCCAAGCCAGGGCGGCGGGCGCCGCGATCAGGCCGATCAAACCCAGGAACAGCGCGCCGATCGCCACGAACAGCGCCGGCCGGCGGTCAGGCAAGCGGCCGATGCATAGCGACACCAAGAGGCCTGCGGCGATTTCCGCCGCGGTCACGGCGCCCAGCAACTGGCCCGCCGACACCGGGGTCCAGCCCAGCGCGGTGTAGTAGGGCGGCAGCCATGCCAGCACCAGCGTGTAGGCGCCCGTGCCCAGGCCGAAGAACATCGCCAGCAACCAGACGCGCGGGCGCGGCGTGCGGATGGGACTGGCCGCGCCCTGGGCGGCTGGCGGGTTCGGCGATGCCCGGTTCACCAGCAACCAGACGGCCAGCGCGATGGCGGCGGGCACGGCCCAGACCGCCAACGCCTGCAGCCAGCCGGCGCGTTGCGCGAGCACCGGCGAGGCCACGCTGGCCACGGCGGCGCCGCCCATGATCGCCGTTGAATAGATGCCCATGATCGCGCTGCTGCCCGCCGCGAAACGGGTCTTGATGTAGATGGGCAGCAAGGCTTGCGTGACGGCAATGCCCAGGCCGGCAACGACGCCGCTGGCCAGCATCAGGCTGGTGTGCCCGGCCCACCAGCGGCCCGCGGTCGCGGCGGTGACGAGCACCAGGCCCAGGGCGACGCCGAGTTGTTCGCCGACCAGGCGGCGCAGCGGCGCCACGCTCAAGGCGCCCAGGCCCATCACGAACACGGGCAGGGCGGTCAGCAGGCCGGCGACGGTGTCGGACATGCGGGTGGCGGCTTGCATCCAGTCCAGCAATGGGGGAACGGAAGCCAGGACGGGACGCAGGTTCAGGCCGACGAGGATGATGGTGGCGATGCGCCAGACGTTGAGACGGGGGAAAGACACGGTTGCTCCAAACCCGGAACAGGCAGCCGCATGCGGCGTGTTCCGGTAAACTATCTTGGCATCAAGATATTTGTATTTTATCTTCACGTCAAGATAAATGGAGGGAGTGACCGTGGATAGAGCAAGCCGGGCGGTAGAGCAGTGGAACCGCGAACGTCCCGAGCTGGATGTGTCGACCATGCGCGTGCTGGGCCGCTTGGGCGAATGCGCGCTGGTGATCACGCGCGACCGGATCAATCCGCTATTTGCGCAGTTCGGCCTGCAGCCGGGGGAGTTCGATGTGCTGGCGACACTGCGCCGCAGCGGCAAGCCTTATGCCTTGACGCCTACGGCGCTCTACGAAGACGCCATGATTTCGTCCGGCAGCATGACCAACCGCATCGACCGGCTGGAGAAGGCCGGTCTGGTGGTGCGCACGCCCAACCCGGACGACGGGCGGGCGACCTTGGTGATGTTGACGCAACCGGGGCTGAAGCTGATCGACGAAGCCGTGGTGGCGCATCTGCGCAACCAGGCGGAAGTGTTGTCGCCGCTAAGCGCCTCCGAGCAGGAGCAGTTGAGCCGCCTGCTCGGCAAGTTGTTGAAGGCCTACGAATAGGCGGCGGCGCACGTCAGGATCGCAAGCGGATTACAAGCCGAGTTCAGACAATCCGGGATGATCGTCCGGGCGGCGGCCGAGCGGCCACCGGAACTTGCGGTCGGCTTCCTTGATGGGCAGGTCGTTGATGCAGGCGTAACGGTTCACCATCAGGCCGTCTTCGCCGAATTCCCAGTTCTCGTTGCCGTAGGACCGAAACCAATTGCCTGAATCGTCGTGCCATTCATAGGCATAGCGGACCGCGATGCGATTGCCCGTATAGGCCCACAATTCCTTGATCAATCGGTAGTCCAGCTCTTTGGCCCACTTGCGCGCCAGGAAGGCGCGGGCTTCATCGCGGTTCTTCACGAATTCGGCGCGATTGCGCCAATGCGTGTCCAGACTGTAGGCCAGCGCCACCTTGTCGGGGTCGCGGCTGTTCCAGCCGTCTTCGGCCAGCCGGACCTTCTGCATGGCGCTTTGGTGCGTGAAGGGGGGAAGCGGCGGGCGGACTTCAGGGGTCGATGTCATGGGATGGGCCTCTTGCGTGGGGGGGAAGGGTTCAGGTGCTTGCGGGCAGCAGCGCCGCGGCAGCGCGTTCGGCGCTGTCGGTAATCGACAGGTCGCCCGTCACCAGTGCGACGGCGATGGCGCCATCGATCAGCACCAACAGCTGGCGCGCCGTTTCGTCCGGGTCGGGCAGCGCTGCGGCTTGCGCCAGCGTCAGCACATGGGCCAGCAGCCGCGCCTTGTGCAGGCGGGATACCTCGCGGATGGGATTCGCAGGGTCGCCGATTTCACCGGCGGCGTTAATGAACGCGCAACCACGAAACCCTTCCGACGCAAACCATTCGCGCAAGGCATCGAAGATGGACAGCAGACGCGCGCGGGGCGTGGCCGCTTGCGTCGTGGCCGTAATGAACCACTGCATCCAGCGTTCATCGCGCGCTTGCAAGGCCGCCGCCACCAGCGCGTCCTTGGTGGGGTAGTGCTTGTACAGGCTTTTGCGCGCCACCCCGGATGTCTTCACGATCAGATCCATCCCGGTGGCATGGATGCCGCCTTGATAGATAAGGCTTTCGGTGGCGCGCAGCAATCGCTCCTGCGTGTGGCCTAGCGTATCGGGGAGGATGCCGGTTGTCGTCGATGTCATGAAAGCGCTTTGGGAGAATGATCGTTCTACACTACGGTGCACGAATGGTAGAACGATCATTCTCCGGCGTCAATCGAATTATTCGCATACACCATAACCAGGCTTCGTGGCATGATCTGCTTGCTTTTTCTGTCAAAATTATGCTAATATCTTTTAATTCGCACAAACAATAACAACACTGCTGTGGCTGCAACGACAAAAGCAGCACATCCACACCGAAGCAGCACAGAACCACAGCAAAGAAGCGAACCCCGGCGCTGCCTATTTCCGAATGCCTCCCCCGCGTCCCGACACGGCATTCCTGGCACGCTTGAATTTGGCAGGTACTTGCTCACGCGGGGGAAGCCTGGCGCCTTGCACAGGAGAACGTTCATGTCGCATCAACTCGTTGGTAAAAAGTGGCGCTTCGAGGTTCCGCCCTTGAACTGGAAGGCCCCTGACGCGCATACGGAATCGGAAATCGACGCGGCTCCCGCAGACACCGATGCCTCGGAAGACTCCGATAAACCCCGTCTGTCCGCCTGATCTTCTCCCCTGACTCTCGTCATTCGGCCCGCATTCGCGGGCTGATTCAATCCTGATCGACCGGCTCCGAACGGCGCGCCTTGTGTGTGCTTTTTGTGCACTTTTTTGTGCACTTTTTGTGCGCCGTTCGAGCTTGTCCGTTTGCCCGACGATTTATCCCGTATTTGCCGCGCGCGCCGCTTGCACTTTGCGTGCAGGCGGCGCGTCGCCTGCGCGCAAAGTGCTGGCGCGCGATGCGCGGTCAAGCGCGGCGTGTGCGTCGGGCTGTCACGTTCTGCAGATAGCGAGTATTAGGAATGCCTGAAAACACGTCGAACCCTCAACCGGTTAGGCCCTTCATCTATGCCACGGCGACCACGCGGTCGCTGATGTTCTCGCATGCTGAAGTGCAAAGCCGCATGTGGACCAAGGATCCGTCAGCGCTCAACCTGGAATACACGCGCATCATGATGGGATTCCTGCTGTTCGAGCCGGCGCCGCAGCGTATTGCCATGATCGGCCTGGGAGGAGGGTCGCTGGCCAAGTTCTGCTACCGGCATCTGCCGTCCACCCGCATCGACGTGTTCGAGATCAATCCGCACGTCATCGCGCTGCGGGATTCCTTCCAGGTGCCGCAGGACGACTATCGATTTTCCGTCCGGGAGGGCGATGGCGCCAAATTGATTGGCGAGTATCAGGATGAATATGACGCGGTACTGGTCGACGGCTACGACGTCAACGGCCTGCCGGCCCAATTGACGACGGATGGGTTCTACGCGGCTTGCTTGAACGCATTGGCGCCTGGTGGAATGATGGTGTGCAACTTCCACGCCTCGCATCCCCATTACGGCACCTATGTCGGCCGCATCAAACAACGCTTTGCCGGGTCGGTGATCGAGGTCAGCGACGGGGCCTGCGCGAATAGCATCGTGTTCGCGTGCCGGGGAGACACGCTCAAGCGCTGTACCGGCTTGCCCAAGCGCAGACCGGACGCGATGAGCACCGAGATGTGGTTGCGGCTGGCGCCAACATTCTGGCCCATGCTTGCGTAGCGCGGATCACGCCAGCAGGCGGTGCAGCACCTGGTTGCGGCCATTCAGCTTGGCTTGATAAAGCAGTTCGTCGGCCACGTGGAACAGCTTGCCGGCGTCCGCGGCGTGTTCCCACTGCGCGCACGCGACGCCGAAACTGGCCGTCAGCGTGAACACGGCGCCGTCTTCGGCCGTGACGGACTCGGCCGACATGGCGCGCCGCATGCGTTCAGCCAGTTCGACGGCCTCAGCGGCGGTGCCGGTATGGCAGAGCACCGCGAACTCTTCACCCCCCACGCGCGCCACCGTATCTGATTGCCGCCATATCTTGCGGCACAGCGCGGCCACCGACTTCAGCGCAATATCTCCGCTGGCGTGTCCGTGGGTGTCGTTGATGTTCTTGAAATTGTCGATGTCGAACAGGATGAATGCCAGCACCGGGCCTTCTTCCTGCCATTGGGCGCGGGTGATCTCAAAGCGCGTCTCGAAGGCGCGCCGGTTCAACAGGCCGGTCAGGTAGTCGGTTTCAGCCAGATTGGCCAGGTCGATGATCAGCCTGTCGCGCTCGGCCTCTAGCCGCTTTTTGATGGCGGAGTTCTCTTTCAATACCCGCAAGGCGCTGAAAACCTCATCGACCTCGCCCTGGTATGCGCCGACGGGGATCGGCGCCGGCGGCGTGCCATTGGCGATGGCGCTGATAATGCGCGTGGCCAGGCCGAAGGGGCGGATCACTCGCCGCCGGAACTGCACCAGCGCCAGGGCCAGCGCCGCCACCAGCAAGGCCGTGGCGGCCAGCGTCACCAGCAGCAGCCGCGAGGCGTCTGTCCGATGCGTTTCGATGCTTTGTTCGATGGTGTCCAGCAGGGCGTCGCGGAACTGCACGATGGAACCCATCAACGGCACGTAGGTTGCGGCGAGATCCCCGGTAGAGACCTGGAGTCCTTGGGACGGGACGGTGGCATTCTGCCGCACCTGTTCCAGGTACTGGAGGCCTTCGCCGAAGTAGCGCTGCTGCAATTGTGCGTAGATCGGCGAGGCCGTCAGCTCGGGCCGCGTCGCGATGCGCGAGTTGATCAGGGTCCAGAGCTCATCAATGCGGCCTCGCACGCGCTCGATGCGGAATTGTTCCGCCTCGGTCAAGGTCCGATGCCTGGCCAGCGCGGGCGTGAAGATCGACCCCAGCAAACCCGCCTGTTCCCGCAGTTCGCTGGCCAGCAACGCCAGGGAAAGCACGCTGGGCGCGTCCACCTCGTTGCGCATGGCGACACCGACCTTTCGGCCCATGCTGGCCTGCCATTGTGGAATTAGCTGGACCATGCCGCTGACGACCGCCCAGACGGCGTCGCCGGTCAACTGGTCGCGCGGCGTGGTGATCACGAGGTCGGCCTGGATCCGAGCCAGCGACAGCGCGTGGCGGATGCGCTGGATCTCGGCGCGCGCGCCGATTTTTTCAGGATCGAGCGGCGCAGCGTACAGCGCCAGCAGCTGGTCAATCTGGGCGTCCGTCTTGCCGCGGGCCGCGCGCAATGCGGCCAGAGTGGATGCGGGTACGGGAAGGTCGGCGCCCAGCGCCGCGTTCATCGGGCCGCGTTCGGCCGAGGCAAGTTCCATGACCTTCACGGTGGCACGGATCACGCCGAACGCGTCCCGGGCTTCCGACGAAGACGAATAGGTCTTCCAGTTCTGCAATAGCACGGTGCCGGTCAGGAGAGAGACCAGCAACAACACGCCCACAGCCAGTAGCAAAAAATACCGTTCCAGGGACTTCGGAGCGAACGCGCGGCGCAGCATGCTGATGGACCAGGGAAACATAAAGCCGT
This sequence comes from Achromobacter marplatensis, assembly GCF_002209535.1. Classification (GTDB taxonomy): domain Bacteria; phylum Pseudomonadota; class Gammaproteobacteria; order Burkholderiales; family Burkholderiaceae_B; genus Achromobacter; species Achromobacter marplatensis. The sequence goes on from NZ_NJIG01000001.1 coordinate 600,957, forward strand.
AGCAGCGCAGAATACTGTAATTACCCCTGCGCGAGGGTGGGCTTTGGTCCGGGCACGCGTAAATCGATCAAGCGAAGAAATAGTATTTCACGCAAATACAAAGCATTGCACGACTATCGCAAAATTGTGCCGTTTTCCGCAGGGCACCGTCACGTCGCGTGGACCACAACGCGGTTGCGGCCTTGCTGCTTGGCGGCATACAGCGCTTCGTCCGCAGCCTGGAACACCTTCCCCACATCCGGCCCGCAAGTCGGCCACTGCGCGACGCCGGCCGAAACCGTAATGCCGTTCACGCCGTGCAATTGGCGCTCGGCAAGGTGCGTGCGCAACCGTTCGGCAACGTGGCCGGCCTCCTTGATGCCGACGTTGGGCAGCAGGATCAGGAATTCCTCGCCGCCGTTGCGGCATAGGATGTCAGATGGCCGCGAACAGTCGCGCATCAGCTGGGCCATGCCGCGAATCACCTCATCACCCGCCGTGTGGCCGTAGGTGTCGTTCACGCGCTTGAAGTGGTCGATGTCCAGCGCCACCACCGCGAACGGCGTACCCGAGGCCTGCAAGTGCTCGACCGCATCCTGCGTGCCGCGCCGGTTGCGCAAGCCCGTCAACGGGTCGGTGATGCTGGCCAGGTTCAGCTTGCCGATCTTCTCCTGCAAGGCGGTAAAGCTCCAGATCACCGCGCGCTTTAGTCGTTCGGCTTCGAAGTACCAGGCCTTGATCGACTGCACGCGCTGCATCGCCACCGCCACGTCCTGATGTTCGACGTTGGTGGCCAGTTCCGACAAGGGCCGCGAAATCAGCCGGGCGCACCACCAGATGGCCAGCAGGAACGCCACCGCCAAGGGCGCGGCATAGCCGATCAGCGCCCAGATCAGGCCGTGTATGGGCTGCAGCGTAACCGCGGCGGGCCGCTGCGCGATGACACCCCAGCCGCTGATCGGTTCGGCCGCATAACCGGCCAGCATATCCACGCCTTTGGTGTTGACGACGCGCTGCGCGCCCGCGTGGCCTTGGGTGACGGCTGCCACCACCGGGTTGCGGATGACGTTTTCGCCCACGCGGGCGGCGTCGACGTGATAGATCAATTGGCCGTCGCTATCCACCACGAACAGATACGAGCCATCCTCATAGTGGTGCTTGCCCAGCAACTGCTGCAGCGCGCTTTCGTTGCGCAGATAAATCGTGCCGGCGATATAGCCCTGGTAGCGGCCATCGTTGGAATAGATGGGATGCGACAGGTTGATGAGCATGTTGCCGGCCATCGACACATAGGGCTTGCTGATGACCGGCTGGCGGGCTTGCAGGGCGGCGCGGCTGCCCGGGCTGTCGACGCGGGTGCCCAGGAAATTCCGGAAATTCTGCGTGGTGGCCAGGATGACGCCGTCTTGGCTGACGATGCCCACGGAATTGAAGCTGTCGGTCTGCTCCTGCACGCGCGTGACTTCCGCCGCAAGAATGTCTGGCGCATCGACCTGCGCCGCCAGGTGGCGGGCGCTGTACGCCAGCTGCTGTTGTGCCGCCTTCAGGAAGTTGCCCGCGCTTTCGGCCAGTTTGGCCGCGTACACGCGGTTCGACTCCAACGTATTGATGATGAGCTGGTCGCGTTGCACGCGATAGCTGGCGTAGAGGGCATTGGCCGTGGCGGCAAGGGCGCTGAATACGGTGAGGGCAAGGACTAGCCCGCGTAAGTTGATTCGCATTGGGATCTGGGCGGACTAGGGGCCAGGGCAGGCGCGGCGCCGGGCCGCTGGTGTAAGGGTGGGGCGCAATGCCGGCAGGCGGCGCCACGGGCAAGCACCGCTGATTGTAAACATGACAAGGATCATGCGGCGTCGCCACGCCAAGTATTACGGCAGCCGAGGCAGCGATCTATAGTTCGCCGGCGTCCGGCTCGTCCAGCAAGCGCGCGGCGGGCGACCGTGCCGCGGCGCCCGCGCGGAAATAGCCCATGACGGTGGCAACGCTGGCGTGGCCGGTCATGGCCATTGTGTCGCCCAGCGGCACGTTGCGTCGGCCGGCCTCGGTGACAAAGCCCGAGCGCAGGCTGTGCGCCGAGAAGTCGCCTTCCAGGCCTGCCAGCTTGCAGCGCTCCTGCACGATGTCCCGCACGGCGGCGGCGGCCAGGGGTTCGCCGATGACATCGCCTCGGCGCACGCGGCGAAAGATCGGCCCCTGGCGGATGCCGCTGGCGGCAAGCCATGCGTCCAACGCCTGCGCGGCGGAACCCACAATGGGCTTCTGGTCGTCCGCACGCTGTGCGCCCGATTGATTGGTCTTGGAATGCGCCAAGGTATAGAGGAAGCCTTCGCTGGTACGCACCGTGTTCTCGACGGTTGCGCGCACCACTTCCGAACGGCGCCGACCGCCGCTTGCCCACGCGAACAGCAGCAGGGCCCGGTCGCGCACCCCGCGCAGCGTGTCGTCGCACGTGGCCAGCATGGCCTGCAAGGGTTCGCGGGTCAGCGCCTCTTTTTTGGCCGGCGTCATGCCGCGTCGGGCGTAGGCGCGGCGGGTCTTGGCCAGCAATTCCCGGACCGGGGCCGCACGGCAAGGGTTGGGGTGGCCGAGCAGTTCGTGCGCCTTGGAGAGCACGGACAAGCGTTGCAGCAAGGTATTCAGGCTGGGCGCACCCAATTTTCCTTTTGCCTTCAGGCGCACCAGCTCCTGGTCCAGCGCCAGCGGCAACTCCCATTTCAGTCCGTGGTCGGTCGAGCGTTGGGCGTGGTCCACCACGAACTGGATGACGGCCGCCTCGGGCAAGGGCAGGGTGAAGCGTTGGCCGTAGCGCAGCTCGAACCAGGCGGTCCAGTACCGGATGGCGGCGCGATAGCTGGCCGCGGTGTTGGCCGAGCTGCCCTCCCGCATCAGGCCGCGGACCGCGGCATCGGCCTGGGTGTCCAGCGCATGCGGGTCCAGCAAAGGCAGCGAGGCAAGCAGGGTCAGCTGCATCGGGGGAGGGGCGTGGGTCGTGTCATCGGCGCGTTCATTTTAGGGCAAAGGACCAGGGCTTGAGCGTTGCTGACGGCCAGCCTGCATCAATGCCTCCAGTATCGGGCAGGAAGGTTGTTGCTGGTCTGGATGCGCCTGGACCAGGCGGTGGAGGATGTGGGCCGGCGCCGGTGGCTGGCCGCCTCGCCACAACGACAGCAGTTGGGCGGTCTCGTTCATGCCGAAGCCCAGTACGTGCGTGCGCCTGACGAAACGCAGCACCGAAATGTCGTCGTGCGTGTAGCGGCGCCGGGATGCTCCCGCGCGCGCCGCGCCGGCAAGCAGGCCTCGCGCTTCGCAATGGCGCACCAGGCGTTCAGAGACGTCGGCGCGCGCGGTGACGTCTTCAATTTCCCATCGGGGCTCGTTCCCCGGATCCGTGGCCCGGGGCGGGGTTGCGTACGCATGCGGGGTGTGGGTGCGGTCGTTCATATGAGCTCCTGTCCGTAGAGATGAACCCGCAGCTTCCTGCCTTCCATCGGGTCAAGGTCAAGCGCCCGTGGGTCTGACGACGCGTTAGGCGTCGATGTCCTGGTTTCTGGGGCTTTTGTGCGCAGCTTTTCTTATGTATTACGTAAATTATATGTATGCTGTACGATATCTTACAGAAAAATCAAATAGATCACGATAAGGTTCCATTATCGTGACTAATTAAACATCTACTCGGCGGCAAATCACGGAGTAAGCGGAACATGGCCACAGGAATCACCGAAACCGACGTCTGGACCGCCGCGGACGCGTTGTTGCTGGAAGGCGCGCGGCCCACCATCGAGCGAGTGCGTCAGAAGATCGGCCGCGGGTCGCCCAACACGGTCAGTCCGCACCTGGAAACGTGGTTTCGGGCCTTGGGCGCGCGTATCAAGGACCCGGGCGCCTTTGCCGCCGCGCCGGCCATCCCGGACCCGATCGCCCAGGCGGCCGCGCACTTCTGGGAAGCCGCGCTGGCCGAAGCCCGCGCCGAGCAGGCTGAGACCTACCGACGGCGGTGGGCGGAACTGGCGGAAGAAGGGGAACGGCTGGCCGCAGATGCCGAACAATTGCAGCAACGCGAGATCCAACTGGCCAATCGCGAACAGGACCTGCAAGAAGGCTTGAGGGTGGCCACGGCGCAGCTGGCGGCGACGGAAGACCGCTTGCGGGCGGCAGAGCAGCAGTTGCGCCAGCGCGACGACCAGCTCAAACAGAGCCAGCAGCAATTGGAAGACGCGCGCAGCGCCGTGCAAACGCTGCTGACGGAGGCCGAGACGATGCGCAGTCTGCACGCGCAGGCGCTGGAGGCGACCGAGACGCGCCATGCCGCGCACGAGCGGCGTTGGCTGAACGAACTGGACGGCGAACGCAGCGCGGTCAAGAAACTTCAAGTACGACTGGACGAGGCCTTGATCGCCAGCCAACGGCAAGCTGCCCAATTGCAGACGGCATTGACCGAGGCGCAAGAGGGCAAGCGTGCGGCCGAGCAGGGCGCTCAGGCGTTGCGCGGCGAGATCGCAGTCGCGCAGCAACGGCTGCTTGCCGCGGACCGTGCGGGAAGCGATGCGCTGGCCGCGGCGCGTCAGCGCGAGGCGGCGTTGGCGTCGCGCCTGGATGCCGCGGATGCGCAATCGGCGTCGCTGCTGACGCAACTGAGTCAGAAGGACGGGCAACTGGCTGAATTGACCCGCCACCTGATGGTGCTGGCCAGTGAGAAAGCGGCTGCGGTGGCATCAGAGAGGCCCGGCGCTGAGGCTTCGCCGGAAGATTCGCGAGCAGGATAGGCGAAAGGGTTGCCGGCCGGCGACGCGCCGGCAACGTGTGGCCACTGCACACTACAGGCTCAACGCCCGGGGTAGACGCCCTGGAAAGGCGTGTTGTCCGGTTCCCCGAAGTTGTCCGCGTGGTAGTTGGCCTGGTCCTTCGTGGCGGTGCTTGCGCGCGGCGAGCTGGAGCTATATGAACTGGGCGCGGTGCAGCCGGCTAGCGCAAGGGCCAGCAAGACGCCCGCTGTGGTCAAGAGCTTCATGGCATACCTCCTTAAGAGATAGACGCCGTCCGAAAGGTGGCAACCGGAGAGCCCGGCGCCATCGCCATCCGAATCCGGCGGCATCGGCCAGCGGAGCAAGCGTCGTGCCCAGCAGGCATCACAGCAAGATACAAGTGCACGCGGATTTCGGATAAATTCCACACAATCGCATCTACGCGCATCCCCGGGCAGCCGCCCATGGGCCGCGATGCGTCATCGCGCAAGGCGTCCGGCCTTGCCAGGAGCAGCGGGTGAATACACGTCCTACAGTCGATCTTGCCCGAGTCCTGCTTGTTATCGTGATCCTGTCAGCCTTGATGGTGGGCAGCCTTTACATCCTGCGTCCGTTCCTGCCCGGGCTGATCTGGGCCACCACGATCGTGGTGGCGACGTGGCCGGTGCTGCTGGCCATCCAGCAACGTTTCGGCGGCCGCCGCTGGGCGGCGACGGCGATGATGCTGCTGATCCTGCTGTTCGTGATCGTGCTACCGCTCTACCAGGTGATTTCCACCTTGGCCGAGCATGGCGGGGCGATCACAGCGGCCGTAAAAAGCCTGCCCGAGTACGCACTGCTGGCGCCGCCGGGATGGGTAAGCGCCATTCCGCTGGCGGGCCCGCGCATCGCGCAGGAATGGCAGACGCTGTCAGACGCCGGCGCGGGCGGGCTGCTGGCCCGGCTGGAACCCTATCTGACCATCGCGGCGCATTGGCTGCTTAGCCACGCGGCGATCGTCGGCGTGTTCGTCATGCACATGCTGATCACTATCGTCATCGCGGGGATCCTGTATAGCCAGGGCGAGATGGCGTCGGACTTCGTCAAGCGCTTTGCGAACCGGTTGGCCGGCCCGCGCGGCGTGGCGGCCGTGCGTCTGGCGGGCGCCGCCGTTCGCGCGGTGGCGCTGGGTATCGTGGTGACGGCCGTGGTGCAGTCCGTGCTGGGTGGCGTCGGGTTGTGGATCGCGGGCGTGCCGGCCGCCGGTATCCTGACGGCCTTGATGGTGATGCTGTGCCTGGCGCAGCTGGGGCCGTTCTTGCCGATGCTGGGCGGCGTGATCTGGCTGTTCCAGAACGATATGAAAGTGGCTGCCATCCTGTTGCTGGTCTGGGCGGTGCTGGTGGCCATGCTGGACAACCTGTTGCGGCCGATGCTGATCAAGCGCGGCGTGAACCTGTCTTTGCTGCTGATCCTGTCCGGCGTGCTGGGCGGCATGTTCGCCTTCGGCATCGTCGGCCTGTTCATCGGGCCGGTAATCCTGGCGGTGACCTCGACGCTGGTGAATGCCTGGATCGAAGAGGTGCCGCCGCCCGTCGAGCCCCTGGAGATTCCGGAAGCAACGGGCGCCGCGCTGCCCGGAGCGCCTGCCGAAAAGGCGTAACATCTGCCTGACGCTGCGGGCGCTTCGCCCGCTTTTTTTGCACCACCCCGGCAATACTTAATGACGATGCACCCGTTTGTGCTGGCTGACAGCACGCCCGAATCCCTTTCCACCCCGGCCCCGTCCGCATGCAAGGCGGTAGCGCGATGAGCGAAAGCGTAAGACTGGCCAAGCGCTTGGCCACGGAACAGTCCTGCTCCCGCGGCGATGCCGAACGCTACATAGAAGGCGGTTGGGTTGCGGTGGACGGCAAGCCGGTGGAAGAACCCGGATTCCGCGTCGCCCCCGGCCAGACGGTCAGCCTTTTGCCTGGCGCGAAGCTGGAAGACATGCGGCCCGTGACCGTGCTGGTGCACAAGCCTGAGGGCATGTACGCCGACAACGAAGCGGGTTCGGCGCTGGACCTGATCGTGCCCAAGAACCTGATGCCGGGCGACCGTTCCGGCCAACGCTATCTGAAGCGCATGTTCAACGGCCTGAAGCTCGTCACGCCGCTGGAACGCGCGGCCAGCGGCTTGGTCGTCTACACGCAGGAATACGCGATATCGCGCAAGCTGGTGGAAGAGGGCAAGCTCGTCGAGCAGGAATACGTAGCGCAGGTCAGCGGCCAGCTCAGCGAGGGCGACCTGGCCCGACTGCAACGTGGCCTGGCGTACGAAGGGCGGGCGGCCACCCCCATGAAGGTCAGCTGGCAGAACGAAACCCATCTGCGCTTTGCGTTGAAGACGCCGTTGCCGGGTTTCATCGAATACGTTTGCGATACCGCGGGCTTGCAGCTGCAGGCCTTGCGCCGTATCCGCATCGGCCGCTTGCCGATGGCGGGATTGGCCGTAGGCCAATGGCGCTACCGGCTGGACTATGAACGGTTTTGACGACGCATTGATGCCCCCGACGAAGACCATGAACCTGCGTGGAGAGCCCCCGCAGCATCAGCATCCGGGCCGCCGCGGCTTCCTGAAGCAGACCGGCGCGCTGTGCCTGACGGCACTGGCGCTGAGCGGCTGCGCGAGCCGTGCGCCTGCGGGCAGGGCATCGGGCCCCGGTCAGGCTACAGCGGCCAGCACGCCCCCGGCCGCGCACGGCAAGGGCGCCGCCCCGGTTCCCGCCTTGCGTCCCGGCGCACGGGTCGCCATCGTGGCGCCGGCCTCCGCGGCGCCTGGCGCCAGCGACGAGGCGGCAGAATGGCTGGAGGCTCGCGGCTTCATCGCCCAAGTCATGCCAGCCAGCCGCACCCGGCTGGACACGCCCTATGAATATCTGGCCGGCAGCGATGCCGACCGGCTGGCCGATTTGCACAACGCGTTTGCCGCCTCGGACGTGGGGGCGGTGTGGTGCCTGCAAGGCGGGTTCGGGTCGTGGCGCTTGCTGGACCAGCTTGATTACGCGCTGCTGCGCAAGCATGCCAAGCCGTTCATCGGCTACAGCGACATCACCGCGCTGCATCTGGCCTTGCAGCGTCATGCCGGTTTTGTGACGTTCCACGGGCCGATGCTGGGCCAGGACTTGCTGGCCGGCAAACGCGAACCTACGGAATCCAGCCTGCTGGCGATGGTCACCGGCCAGATGGGCAACGGCGCATGGATCGCGCCCCCGCAGGACGCCTTGGCCACCGAACTGGTGCCGGGCGTGGCCAGCGGGCGGCTGATCGGCGGCAACCTGGCGCTAATCGCCGCGCTGACCGGTACGCGCAACGAGATCGACACGCGCGACGCCATCCTGTTCATCGAAGACGTCAATGAAGCCGTGCCGCGCGTCGACCGGCTGCTGGGCCAGTTGGCGGCCGCCGGCAAGTTCGATGGCGTGAAGGGCCTGCTGGTGGGCAATTTCACCCGCCTGGGTGTGCAGATGGATGACGCGCAGGCGCAGGGCCTGCTGTATCCACTGATCCTGGACCAGTTCCGGTCGCGTGGGATTCCGGTGCTGGCCGGTTGGCCCAGCGGGCACGGCGACCCGAACCTGACGCTGCCGTTGGGCGCACGAGTAACGCTGGACACGGGCCGCGGCGCTTTGCGGCTGGATCAGGCCGTGGTGGTGTGAGGGGTTCCTCAGAGTTTGAGCTATTAATGAGTCAAATAGTGTAGTTATGACTCATTAATGAGTCATAACTGAAACACCCTGTGCCTCATTAATCATGCAATAGGGCGGTTTCCGCACTATTATCAAAGCATGAAAAAGAAGATCGAACCCAGCTTCGATGCGGCCGATGCACTCGCCCGGCTAGGCGCAAACCTGCGCACGGCGCGCCTGCGTCGCGCCGAATCGGAAAGCGCGCTGGCCAGCCGCCTGGGCGTGTCCCGGGCGACTATCGCCCGTCTGGAACGCGGCGACGGTGGGGTATCCCTGGCGCTGGCAGTGGAAGCGCTGCTGCAATACGGGTTTGGCGACCAGCTGTTCACGCTTGCCGATCCCGATCAGGACGGGGTGGGCAAGCGGTTGGACGCGTTGCGGCGGCCCAGCCGGGGTGGCGCAGCAACGCCCGCGCACCGCATCGACCCCACCAAACTCTAGGGTCAAGGCTCGGCATGGCGCGCGCCCGCAAACACAAATCCGTTGAAAGCCAGCTGTTTGTCTACGTGGACATCCGCGGCGAAGCGGTCCTGGCCGGCGTGCTGACGCTGGACGACTCGGACGAGAATCACTTTTTTGCCGAGTTCACTTATGTGCAGTCGTATGTGAACGACCCGCGCGCCTTCGCGCTGAACCCTTTGAATCTGCCCCTGATCGACGCCAAGACGACCTTCCGCACGGAAAGCCGCTATGAAACGCTGGGGGCGATCTTCGACGCCGCGCCGGATGCCTGGGGCCGCAACGTGATGCGCGTGGACAAGGCGGGCGCCCGAGTCACCGAAGACGAAGTCCTGCTGCGCGGGCGCGGCATGGGCGTGGGGGCGCTGTTCTTCAGCGCGCGCCGGCTCACGCCCAATATGCGCAAGACCTATCGCTTGCCCGAGATCAGCCAGTTGGAATCGTTGGCGGATTTGCTGACGGACATCGACCAGGGCGTGAAGCCGAAAGGCCTGTACCGCGACATCCTGGGCAGTTCGTGGGATATCGGCGGGGCGCGCCCCAAGACCATCGTGCGCGACGAGCAAGGCGAGATGTGGATCGCCAAGTTTCCGCGCCAAGGCGATTCCTATGACCGGCAACGCGTCGAGTTCGCCAATCTGGAGATGGCCCGGGCGATCGGGCTGACCGTGCCCGAAATCCATTTGACGCAAACCCATCTGGGCGCCGTGCTGCTGACCCGCCGCTTCGACCGGGAGCGGCTTGCGGCCGAGCGCGGCGGCGAACCCGTGGTGGCCCGCCGCCATTTCCTGAGCGGCGCGTCGCTGATCAGCCCGTCGGCGCAAATCGGCAAGCGCGAACTGGACGGCGCGCGCGGCAAGGCCACGTATTCGTACGCGCGCCTGGCGGATGTGGTGCGCCGCGTCTCGTCGAACCCGGTGCAAGACCTGAAGGAACTGTATGCCCGCATGATCCTGAACGTCGCCGTGCACAACACCGACGACCATCTGAAGAACGTGGGCTTCGTGAAGGACGAGGGCGCTGGCACGTATCGGCTGTCGCCCTTGTTCGATGTGGTCACGCAGGAAGGGTCGGCGAAGCATTACCTGCACATCGGCGCGGCGGGGCGCGACAGCACGTTCGAGAATTGCCTGACCGAATACCGCCGCTTTGGCCTGCGCTCCGAAGCCGTGGCGCAGTCGATCCTGGACCGCGTGCGGGAGGTGGTGGCCGAACGTGCCGGCTTCTATGACCGCGCCGGAATGAGCCACGCGGAAATCACACAGGTGGAAGCGACGTTGACGGCATGGCGGCACGGTATATTGCCGGTATGAAAAAGCTGGATATTCCTGCCCTGGAGATCTTCGTCGCGGCCGTCGAAGAAAAGAGCCTGTCGAAAGCGGCCGAACGGGAAAACCTGGTGACGTCCGCCGCCAGTAAACGGGTGGCGGAGTTGGAGCGCCACCTGGACCGCACGCTATTACATCGCCATGGCCGCGGGGTCGAGCCCACGCCTGCCGGCGCCTTGCTCTACCAGCGCGCGAAAGCCATCCTGCGCAGCGTGCAACTGACTGAGCAGGCCATCAACGGCTACTCCGTCAATGGGCAGGCCAAGATCCGGCTGGCCAGCAACCCGTCGACCATCCTGCAATTCCTGCCCGGCGTGATGGGCAGGTTCCTGGCGGGCCGCAGCGACGTCAGCGTGGACCTGCTGGAAGGCCACAGCTACGACATTCCGCGTCTGGTCGCCGAGGCGTCGGTGGATATCGGCATCTACCACGCCGATCATCCCGTGCCCGGCGTCGCGTCGTTCCCGTTCCGCCGGGATCGCGTGGGGCTGGTCGTGCCGGTCGGCCATCCGCTGGCGGACCGGACGGAACTGTTCCTGGAAGACGCGCTGGACTATGACCTGCTGGGCTACTTTCCCCGGCATTCGCTGGACCAGTTCCTGGCGTATGCGGGGCAGACGCTGTCGCGGCCGCCCAACGTCAAGCTGCAGGTGTCCAACTTTGAGACGCGGTGCCGGATGATCCGCGAAGGCCTGGGCATCGGCGTAGTGCCGGAAGGCATCGCGCGCCACTATCTGGCGTCGATGGGCCTGGTGCTGCTGCGGCTGCGGGATGACTGGGCGGAACGCCAGTTCTATGTCTGCGTGCGCGACACGGCGCAACTGGCGCGCCCGGTGGAAGAATTGCTGAAGGCGCTGACGGCACCCGACACGCCGGCGCAGTAACGGCGCCGGCGTGTCGAGACGTCTAGCCGGTCAGGCGCGCTTCGGCCGCCTGGGCCAGCACCGGCCGCAGATAGGCAAGGAAGCGGTCGGGATCTTCGCTCATGGGAAAGTGGCCCATGCCTTCCATGATCTGCCAATGCGATCCGGCGATTCGTCCGGCCAGGAACTCGGTGTCTTGCGGCGTGCACGAATAGTCGTATTCGCCGGTCAGCAGCCACAAGGGGCAACGACGCGTATCGATCCGGGCCACGCGGTCCCGGATATCGCCATCGGCCGTATAGAAATGCAGATCGCCCTTGAACACGCCTGGGCCGCTCTGCATGTAGTGCCACAGCGTTTCCCATCGGTGATTGTCGGGGCTGCCGGGGCCCACCAGGCCGGACACGATGCCGGCGCAGACTTCGCCGCCGTGCACGTCGGGCCGGTTCAGCCATTCCAGGTCATAGTAGGGGTCCACGTGGGCGCCCGACTGCAGCCCGATGGCGCCGCCGAAGCGGTGCGCGTGTTCCAGCGCAAGATGCAGCACGATGCGTCCGCCGATGGAGCACCCCATCACCAGCGGCCGGTCGAGCGCCAGCGCGTCGGCAACCGCGATGATCGCTTGCGCGTAATCCTCGGAAGTGAGTCGGTAGGTTTCCTGCTGCCAGCCTTCGGGCGGTGACGATTTGCCGTGCCAGGGCAGGTCGAACGCGATCACCCGGAAGGACGCCAGGATCCTCGGGTCGTTCATCACGGCCCGGTACTGCCGGGTATCGGCGCCCGCAGTGTGCAGGCACAGCAGCGGGATGCCGGTGCCGGCTTCCTCGACATAGACGCGGTGCGTACGGCCGCCTAGCGTCAAATGCAGGTAGCGCCCGATGATGGGTTCGAAGACGGCGGTTTGCGAATTCACGAGGACGCTCCTTCGGCGCGCGGGCAGGCCAGCACGTCCTTGAAATACAGCAGGTTGGACATCAGGGGATACAGGTCGCCTTCGGCACGCAGGCGCCGGAACTTCACCAGCGCCATCAGATCGTGGAAGCCTGGCGGGGGCAGGGGACGCCAGAATTGCGCCCAGTCTTCGGCCGAGGCGCGCAAGGCGAACTGCCAGCGCGGCATCACGAAGGGGCCTTTCCGTACGGACTGGATCCGGCCCGCCGCCACCGTGATCAGGTAGGCGTCCCCGCCGCGCTCCAGCAGGAACACCGTGTTCAGATGGCGGCCCCGCCATACCAGTCGCTCTTGACCGTTCACGGCGTCGGCCAGCCGGTTCAGGATGAAGTCGTCTTCTTGCATCGGGTTTTCCTTGTCACAAAGGGGGCGTATCCAGCCGGTAGATGCCTGCTTCGCCATCGGCGGGTGGGTATTGCCGAGCGACGGCGGGATCGTGGCCCGGCACGATATGCGCGTCGGATTGCACCAGCGCGCGAATACGCCGATAGCCTTCCAGCATGTCGCCCAGGTGAAAGATAGCGGGAAACGGGTTGTCGTCGGTGAAGTTGCGGGCATAGTGCAAGGCGTCGGAAGCCAGCACGATCCAGCCGCGCGCGGTGTGCACCCGCACCACCTGCAAACCCTGGGTATGGCCGCCGATGTGATGCAGTTCCAGCCCGGGCGCAAGCTCGGCGTCGCCGTCGTGGAAGCGGACGTGCCCCGCATAGACCTGGCGCACGACCGACTGCACGTCGTCCACCGAAAAGAAATGCCGCATGGCCGCAAAGCACATGTAGCGGCCCGTGGCGTACTGCATTTCGGTGTCTTGCAGATGGACCTGCGCTCGGGGATAGGCCTCGACGTTGCCGGCGTGGTCATAGTGCAGGTGCGTCAGGATCACGTGGTCGATGTCGGCCGGCGCCAGGCCCAGCCGGGCCAGCGCGGCCTCGGGATGCAGCGTGAAGGCCCGGTCGCGGGCGCGCGCCGAGCATGCGCTGAAACCGGTGTCTACCAGCACATTGCCGGCCGGGCCGCGCAGCAGCCAGCAATAGAAATCCAGCGGCATGGGCCCGTCGTGCACATCGGCGCGAGACAGGAAGTTGTCGACCGCGCGCCGGGTCACGCTGGCGTAGCGGATGGCATACGCCTCGTAGACCGGCAGCGCGGCGCCGTCTGCGGGCGCCGTGGTCATTGCTTGACCAGCTTGCATTGGCTTTCGGCCAAGGGCATGAAAGCCTGGTCGCCCGGCACCGTCTTGACGATCTTGTAGTAGTCCCACGCAGCCTGGGATTCCTTGGGCGCCTTCACCTCGACCACATAGGTGTCGTGGATCAGCTTGCCGTCTTCGCGCAGCCGGGCGTTGCGCGCAAACGCGTCATGGATCGGCATGCTGCGCAGCGTCTTCATCACGGTGTCCACATTGTCCGTACCCGATTTCTCCACGGCTCGCAGGTAGTTCAGCACGGCGGAATACTGGCCGGCCTGCAAGGCAGTGGGCATCTTGTTGGCGGCTTTGAAGAAGCGCTGCGCGAAGGCGCGCGTCTCGTCGTCCATGTTCCAGTAGAAGGTTTCGGCGAACGTCATGCCCTGGGCGGCTTCCAGGCCCACGCCGTGCACGTCCGTGATGCTCATCAGCATGGCGACCAGCTTCTGGCGGTCGGCCAGGCCAAATTCGCGGGCCTGCTTGATCTCGTTCTGCAAGTCGGCGCCCGCGCTGGCGAAGCCCACCGCATCCGCCTTGCTGGCTTGGGCCGACAGCAGGAAGGACGCGAAGTCCGTCCCCGGGAAGGGGTAGCGAACCGAGCCGGCCACCGTGCCGCCGCCTTCCTTTACGAAACGCATACCGTCGCTTTCCAGCGAATGGCCGAACGCGTAGTCGGCCGTGACGAAATACCATTTCTTTGCGCCGGCTTCGACCAGCGGCAGCGTGCCCACCTTGGCCAGCGCATAGGTGTCATAGACCCACTGGACGTTGTTGGGCGAGCAGTCTTCGCCCGTGATGCGGGTGGCGCCCGCACCGGTCACCATCGTCATGCGGCCTTTTTCGCGGGCGATGTTCATCACGGCCAGCGCGACCGCGCTGTTGCCCAGTTCGGTCACCACGTCGACCTTTTCGCGGTCCATCCATTCCCGGGCCCGGCCGGCGGCCACGTCGGTCTTGTTCAGGTGATCGGCCGACAGCATCTCGATCGGCTTGCCCAGCACCTGGCCGCCGAAGTCTTCGATGGCCAGTTTGGTGGCCAGCACCGAACCCGGCCCGACGTTGCCAGAATAGGCGCCCGACATGTCCGTCAGCACGCCGATGCGCACGACGCCGTCCGAAATGCCTGCCGGCACCTGGGCGTGCGTGGGCGCTTGCGCCAGCCCGGCGCCCGCAGCCAGGACGAGCACGGTGGTGATCTTCTTACTCATGGTCTTCTCCTTTGGATGGGGCGGCTACAGTTGGCTGACGTACTTGATCTGCATGAATTCCTGCAGGCCTTCGACGCCGCCTTCCTTGCCCAGCCCGCTGTCCTTGAAGCCGCCGAAGGGGGTCTCGGGTAGGGATGCCTGGCAGTGGTTGATGCAGACGACGCCGCTTTCGATGCGTTCGGATGCCAGCCGCGCCGTCGCGGCGTCGCGCGTGAACACATACGAGGCCAGGCCGAACGGCAGGCGGTTGGCCAGCGCCAGCGCTTCGTCCGTCTCACGAAAGGGCTGCACCAGCGCCAATGGGCCGAAGGGCTCGGTGTTGGCGGCCAGGCAGTCGGGGCCGACGTCGCGCAGCACGGTCGGCGCCCAGAACCAGCCGGGCAGGTCCAGGCGCGTGCCGCCGGCGGCAAGCTGCGCGCCGTGCCTGACCGCGTCGGCCACCATGGTTTCCATGGCGGCCAGGCGCCGGGGGTTCGCCAAAGGCCCCATTTGCACGCCGGCTTCCAGCCCGTTGCCGACGCGCCAGCCCCGGGCACGCTCGGCAAGACGCTGCACAAACCGTTCATAGACGCCTTGCTGCACGAACATGCGGGTGGGCGACGTGCAGATCTGGCCGGCATTGCGCAACTTGGCGGCCAGCAGGGCATCGGCGGCGGCTTCCGGGTCGGCATCGTCGAATACCAGCACCGGCGCGTGTCCGCCCAGCTCCAGCGTGGCGCGCTTCAGGCCGGCGGCGGCCATCACCGCCAGTTCGCGACCGATGGACGTGGACCCGGTGAAAGTCACCATGCGGATCACGGGCGAGGCGATCAGGCGTTTGGAGATTTCGCCGGGGTCGCCGAACAGCATGTTCAACACGCCGGCGGGCAGGCCGGCATCAGCCAGCGCGCGGCCGATTTCCAGCGCGATCGCAGGCGTTTCCTCGGACGGCTTGATCACGATGGAGCAGCCGGCCGCCAACGCGCCCGCGATCTTGCGCGACGGCGTGATGGCCGGCGCATTCCAGCCCGAGAAGGCGGCGACCGGGCCAACCGGCTCCGGGACCGCCATCTGGCGGATGCCGCCAACACGCCCTGGGATCAGGCGGCCATAGGTGCGCCGGGCCTCTTCAGCGGCCCATTCGAACATTTCAGCCGCGGTCGCCACTTCCTTCTCGGATTCGGCCAGCGGCTTGCCCAGTTCCCGGGTGATCAGCCACGCCAGCAGCGGCGTGCGTTCGCGCATCAGGCTGGCGGCGCGGCGCAGGATGGCCGCCCGTTCCAGCGCCGGCGTATCGCGCCAGCCGGGAAAGCTGCGGCGGGCGGCTTCCAGCGCCTCGTCGATGTCGTCCGGCGCCGCAACCGGCACGCGCCCCAGCACGGCCAAAGTGGCGGGGTCGATCACTTCCAGGCCCGGGCGGTTGCCGGCGGGCACGGCGCGGCCGCCGATCAGCAGGTTCAGTTCGGGATAGTGCATTTAGTCCGCCCTTGCGATGTGGCTGGTCTGCATGACTTGCGCCCAGCGGTCGGTTTGCGTGCTGATGTGCCGCGCGAAGTCTTCGGGGCTACCGGTCATGGGGTATTGGCCCAGTTTCAACAGCGCGTCGCGCGCGGCTTCGGTGCCCATCACCTTGTTGATCGCGGCGTTCAGGCGTTGCGTCACGGCGGGCGGCACCCCGGCGGGCGCCAGCACGCCGTTCCACGGCTCGGCGGTGAACCCGGGGATGCCGGCCGATTCCGCCACCGTCGGCACGCCCGGCGCCACGGACGAGGGCTGGGCGGCTGCGATCCCCAGCGCCCGCATCTTGCCGGCCTGCACCTGCGGCATGGCGGCGATCGCGCTCAGGAACGCCATGTCCACCCGGCCGGCCACCAGGTCGGCGATGGCCGCCGAGTCGCCCTTGTAGGGAATGTGGGTGATGTCCACCTTGGAGGTGCTCTTGAACCATTCGCCGGCCAGGTGGTTGACGGCGCCGCTGCCGGCGGACGCGAAGGTCAATGCGCCGGGCTTGACCCGCGCGCCGGCGATCAGCTCCTGTACGGTCTTGAACGGCGAATCGGCCGGCACGACGAGCAGATACGGGTAGCTGGCCACCAGCCCGACGGGCTGGAAGTCCTTGAGCACCTGATAGTCGACCTTCTGTTTGTAGACGGGTTCGATGGACAGCGTGCCGCTGCTGCCGAGCATCAGCGTGTAGCCGTCGGCGGCGGCGCGCTTGACGGCTTGCACCGCCACGACGCCGTTGGCGCCCGGGCGGTTTTCCACCACGATGGTCTGGCCGAGTTCGGTTTCCAGTCCGCGGGCCAGATAGCGTCCGACGGCGTCGGTCGGGCCGCCGGCGGTGAATCCGATCACCAGCGTGATCGGTTTGACGGGGTAATCCGCGGCGGCGGCATTGAAGCCGAACGCGGCGGCGAGCACGGGCAGCGCCCACCTGGAGAGCATGGAGGTCATGGTTGTCTCGAATAGGGAAAGGTGCGGCGCATCAGGCGCCGCCGGCAGGAAGACAGGGTTCAGGCGTAGCCGCGTTCGATCAGCTTGACCATCACCGGGTAGTATTCCTTGACGTAGCCTGCGGCGCGCGTGCGCTCCAGCAGGTCGTGCGTCAACTTGGCGGCGCGGGCGTCGACATCGCCCTGGTTCGCCAGTTCAAGCGCCAGCAGGATGTCCTTGATCGCGTACTCGGTGGGAAAGGTCTTTTCCGGGAACGATTCCGCGGCGAGCGCCTTCTGGCCCGGATTGCGCAGTACGAAGCTGTCGGCCGAGCCCTTGCTGAGTGCATCCAGCAGCAGCGTGCCGTCAACGCCCGCGCTACGGCCGATCGTGATGGCTTCCGCCAGCGCATGCACCGTCATGAACACGACCATGTTGTTCATGATCTTCACGACCTGCCCATTGCCGACGCCGCCGCACAGCAGCACGTCCGTGCCCATGCACGACAGGTAGGGCAGGACCGTCTCGTAGTCCTCGCGGGTGGCGCCTACCGTGATCATCAGCGTGCCCAGCCGGGCGGCTTCGCGCATGCGCGCCACCGGCGCGTCGATCAGCAGGATGCCGTGGCCGCGCAACACCTCGGCCAGGCGGCGGGTGCGGCCGACGTCGCTGGTGCTCATGTCGACCACGATGCGGACGCGCCCGGCGGCCTCCACCAGACCGCCCGGTCCGGTGCACACCTGTTCCACCTGCACGATGCTGGGTAGCGACAGGAACACGATTTCGGCGGTCTGCGCCACTTCGATGATCGACGCGCAGGCGTGGCCGCCCAATGCGCCGATGCGGGCCACCGGCTCGGGACTGATATCGGCCACATAAACCGGGTGCCCGGATTTGCGGACGAGATTGGCGCACATGGGTTCGCCCATCACGCCCAGGCCGATGAAACCCAGCGGGGTCTTTGTCTCACTCATTACTTCCTCCTTGGTATGGCGACTGTTTTTCTTGCTATTGCCATGCAGCTTACGGAAGGCCCCCGCCGGCTGGTATGAAAAATTGGCAAAGCAACTATCTCTAAATCCGTCCCCCCTGGAACAAGAACGCTCGTTTTCCTTTTTATCAATCCTGGCCGGGGGCAGGCCGCCTAGAGTGGACGGCAGATATCAGCGACGCGGTTGCCGCGCTGCAATAACAAGAGGAGAGACAAGCATGCTGCTGGACACGATCGCCGCGTATGGCGCGCAGGACACGCTGGCCAGGTTGCCGGACGAGGTCATCCACCACGCCAAGCGCGCGTTCCTGGATTGGTTGTCGGCGCTGTATCCCGGCACGCGCACGGCGCCTTGCCTGCAACTGCTGGGCGCGCACGGCGCCGAATTGGGTTCTGGCGCTTCCAGCTTGCCGGGCTGCGCCACCACCGCCTTTGCGGCCACGGCGGCGTGGATCAACGGCAGCGTGTCGCACGCCGTGGAATTCGACGACATCTTCCGCGACGCGATCTATCACCCCGGCTGCCCGACCATCGCCGCCGCCCTGGCGCTGGCCGAGGAGGGCGACGCCAGCGGCCAGGCCTTGCTGAACGCCATCGTGGTGGGTTACGAGATATCGACCCGCATCGGCGCTGCCGTGCAACCGTCGCATTACCGCTACTTCCATACCACCGGCACCGTGGGCTGCTTCGGCAGCGCCGCCGCCGCAGCGGCCTTGTGCGCCCCGGGCGACGTGCAGGCGATGCTGCATGCGCTGGCCACCGCCGGCACGTTGGCCAGCGGCCTGCAGCAGGCCTTCCGGTCCGACGCGATGAGCAAGGCGCTGCACGCCGGCCATGCCGCCGAAGTCGGCGTGCGGGCCGGGCAGGGCGCGGCGCACGGCATTACCGGCGTACCGGACATCCTGGAAGGCAAGGTCGGCTTCGGGGCGGCCTTGGCAGAAGATCCCGACTGGGCCGTGGCCGTCGACGGCCTGGGCCAACGCTACAACATCCTGTCGATCACGCAGAAGAACCACGGCTGCTGCGGCCATACCTTCGCCGCCATCGACGCCGCGCTGGCGTTGCGCCAGCAGGGGCTGTGTGCGGACGACGTCGCGGCGCTACGGGTGGACGCCTATCAGACGTCCCTGGACGTCACGGGCAATTTTTCGCCCAACACCGCCTTCGAGGCCAAGTTCAGCCTGCCGTACGTGGTGGCGCACGCGCTCGTCCATGGTTCGGTACGACTGGACGCTTTCGGCCCCGACCGTCTGCGCGACCCGCAGGTACGCCAGCTGATGCAACGGCTGGAGTTGCGGGCAGACCCTGCGTTTACAGCGGGCTTTCCCCGCATGCGCGCCGCGCGGCTGACGGTCACGACCACCGCCGGGCAGGTGCTTGAACACCATTCCCCGTTTCGCAAGGGTGACCCCGAGTCGCCGTTGTCGGATGCGGACCTTGCCGACAAATTCGACGAACTGGCCGGTCCTGTCCTGGGCCGGGCGCGCGCCCGCGCCTTGCGCGAGAACGTGTGGCGCCTGGACACGATGCCGGTGCGCGCACTGCGCCTGGCCGCCGACATGCCCCGACTTTGATTCCCGATCCCTTTGGAACCCATGACATCCACCGCATCCATGTCCTCTTTTTCTTCCTCCTCTTCCTTCGCCGACGCATTGCTGTCCCCCCGCGCGGTCGCCCTGGTGGGCGCCTCGGGCGACGCGCGCAAGAACACCGCGCGCCCTTTGCGGTTCATGCGCAAGCATGGCTATAGCGGGGCCATCTACCCCATCAACGCCGCCCGGGCCGAGATCCTGGGCGAACGGGCGTATCCATCGCTGGCGGGCCTGCCCGGGCCGGTCGACCACGTTTTCGTGATGATTCCTGGCATTGAAGTAGCGGCGCTGCTGCCGGCTTGTGCCGAAGCCGGCGCGCGGGTCGTGACGGTCTATTCCGACGGGTTCGGTGAAACCGGGCCGGACGGCCAGGCGCGCCAGGCCGCACTGGTGGCGCAGGCGCGCGGGCTGGGCCTGCGCCTGTTGGGACCGAACAGCATCGGCCTGGCCGACCTGCACACCGGCGGGATCCTGTCCGTGAACGCCGCGTTCGAGGCCGACACCCTGTTGCCCGGCGACATCAGCATGGTGTCCCAGAGCGGATCGATGATGGGGTCCTTGCTGTCGCGCGCCGCGGCCCGCGGCTTCGGGTTCGCCAAGTCGGTGTCGGTGGGCAACGAAAGCGATATCTCCGTCGGCGAGGTGGTCGATGCGCTGGTCGACGACGCGCACACCAAAGTCATCCTGATGTTCCTGGAAACCTTGCGCGACGCGCCGACGCTGGCCCGGGCGCTGACCCGTGCCCGGGTCCAGGGCAAGCCGGTGGTCGCCTACAAACTGGGCCGGTCCGAACAAGGCGACGCGCTGGCGCAGTCGCATACGGGGGCCATGGCCGGCAACGACGCGGCAGTCGACGCCTTCTTGATCACGCATGGGGTCATGCGGGTGCGGCATCTGGAGACCTTGTTCGAGATCGCGCCGCTGGCGTCGCGTTATCGTCGGCCGAGCCGTGCTGCCGCTGCCGTGGCCGAGGGCGCTGCCGCCCGAGTCGCGGTGATCACCACCACGGGCGGTGGCGCTGCCACGGTGGTCGACAACCTCGGGCTGCACGGCCTGGCCGCCGTGGCGCCGCCCGCGGATTTCGTGCGGATGATCGCCCAATCCGGCCTGAACATTCGGGAAACGCCCGTCATCGACCTGACACTGGCAGCCAGCAGCGCGCAATACAAGATGTTGCTTGAACACCTGCTGCGCGCCGATTGGTGCGATGCCGTCCTGAGCGTGGTGGGATCCTCGGCGCAGTTCCATCCCGGCCTGGCGGTCAAGCCGCTGTTGGAGGCGGACAAGCCGGACGGCAAACCCCTTGCGGTCTTCCTGGCGCCCGAGGCCCCGGAATCGCTGGCCTTGCTGCGTGCGGGCGGGATCGCGGCCTTTCGCACGCCTGAGGCCTGCGCCGACGCGCTTTCCGTGTTCTTCGCCGATGCCGGCCAGCCGCCGGTGGCAGGCACGCCCGTGGCGTGGCCGGACGGCCTGCCGCAACGGGGCATGCTCAGTGAACACGAGTCGGGCGCGCTGTTCCGCAGCCTGGGCGTGCCGGTCTCGGCCGGCCAACTGCTGACGCCGGACGCGCTGCATCACAGCGTGCCGTATCCGCTGGTGGCCAAGGTCTGCTCGCCGGATCTGGCCCACAAGACCGAATTGGGCGCTGTCCGTGTCGGCATCGCGGATGGGCAGGCGCTGGCGCTTGCGGCGGGCCAGATGCTGGATGCCGTGCGCCGCCAGGCGCCCCAGGCACGTATCGACGGCATCCTGGTCCAGCCCATGGAAAGCCGATTGATCGAATTGATCCTGGGCTATCGCCACGATCCGCTGGTGGGCCCCACCGTGCTGCTGGGTGCAGGCGGCATCGCCGCCGAGCTGTCGCCGGACTTTGCGCTGCGCCTGGCGCCCGTGTCCGTAGATGAAGCCCGCCGCATGATCGTGGAGGTCCGCCAGACCCGGCTCGTCCGGGGCTTTCGCGGCTTGCCCGAAGGCGATTGCGAAAGTTTGGCCCGCACCATCGCGGCGTTTTCCAGGCTGGCTTGCCTGGCCGGCGTGCAGGTGGAGGAAGCCGAAATCAACCCCTTGTTTGTCCGCGCCGATGGCGTGGTCGCCGTCGACGGCCTGGTTCGCGTGGCCTGACCCTTGCCCATTTTTTCACTCTTGCATCAGGAACTACCTAGATGGACTTCAAGCTGACTCCGGAACAACAGGATTTCCAGACCGCGGTGCGCCGCTTCGCCGAACGCGAATTGCGCGACGGCGCCGTCGAACGCGCCCACTCCGACGACTACCCCTGGGATGTGGCCCGCAACATGGCCGGGCAGGGCTTGCTGGGCATCACCGTGGCGGAACAGGACGGCGGCGTCGGCGGTTCGCTGATGGACGCCGTCATCGCCATCGAAACCGTGGCATCCGTGTGCCCGCGCAGCGCCGACGTGGTGCAGGCGGGCAACTTCGGCGCTATCCGGGTGCTGGCTGAATACGGCAGCGCACTGCAAAAGCAGAAGTACCTGACCGCGCTGCTGGCCGGCGAAGGCCTGATTTCGGTCGGCATGACCGAACCCGATGCGGGCTCGGCTGTCACCGAACTGAAGACCAGCGCCACCCGTGCCGATGGCGGTTGGCGCATCAACGGTACCAAGATCTTCACCACCCACGGCCCGCACGCCAGCGTGATCCTGACCTATGTGCGCTTCGGCCCGGGAACGGGCGGCATCGGGTCCGTCCTGATCGACACCAAGGCCGAGGGTGTGAAACTGGGCAAGCGGTCCGCGTTCATGTCCGGCGAGGAATGGGTCGAGATCTTCTTCGACAACGTGTTCGTGGCCGACGACATGGTCGTCCTGGGCGAGGGCGGCTTCAAGAAGCAGATCGCCGGCTTCAACGTGGAACGCATCGGCAACACGGCGCGGTCGCTGGCGCTGGGCCGCTATGCCTACGAAGAAGCGCGCAACTGGGCGATGCAGCGCAAGCAGTTCGGCCGCCTGCTGTGTGAATTCCAGGGGCTGCAATGGAAATTCGCGGATATGCGGATCAAGCTGGATGCCGCCCAATTGCTGCTGTACCGGGCGGCCATTGGTGCAGACACCGGGTTCCCGTCGGCCACCGACACGGCCATTGCCAAGGCCTACTGCAACCAGGTGGGCTTCGACGTGGCCAATGACGCCTTGCAGGTGCTGGGCGGATTGGGCTACAGCCGGGAGTCACTGGTCGAGTACTGCGTGCGCCGGTGCCGCGGATGGATGATCGCCGGGGGATCTATCGAGATCCTGAAGAACCGCATCGCCGAAGGCATCTTCGAACGCAGCTTTTCGCAGCGTCCCCCGCGCTGAAGGTCATTCCGCGTGCGCCGTCGCCAGGTCAAAGCCCCGGCCGTGGCGCACCATGCCGGCGTGGAAGTCCTTGCTGAGCGCGGCCAGGGTAACGGCGCCGAACCGCTCCATCAGCAAGGCTTCGGCGTCTTCGAAGGCGCCGGTCAGCGCCTTGTTCACGGCCGCTTCGACCAGGCAGCCGGGCGCATCGCTACGGTTGCCCATGGCGAAGATCTCGGGCGACCCCAGCGCTTCATAGATGTCGCGCAGCGTCACGTGGTTGAAATCGCACGAGATCGTCCAGCCGCCGCCATGGCCTTTTTCGGAACGCACCAGCCCCTGGTCGCGCAGCCCGGCCATGATGCGGCGGATGACGACGGGGTTGGTCTGCATGACGCGGCCCAGGTCTTCCGACGTCATGGGGCCGGGCGCCTCGGCCATATGCAGCAGGACATGCAGCACGCCGGAAAGTTTGCTGTCTCTTCTCATGCAACGCATGCTATTGCATGAGAAGCGCCCCGGTCAAACGGCGCCGCCCCGTGGACGCTCAAGTGCGCCTGGCGGACCAGTTGCCCTTGCCAGCCGCCGTGCCGCTCATGGTCTTGCCGTTGACTTCGCCGGTGTAGCGCACGCCGTTGGCGGTGAACGAAATCGCAGTGCCGTTCAGGCGGGCGTCCGAAATGTCGGTGGATCCCAATTTGCCCGACAGCATCTGGTACTGCTGCGTCAGCTGCAGCGTCTGGCCGTCCACCTCCCATTTGCCTTCGACCTTGGCGGGCACGATCCAGAGCAGCGCGGTGCAGTAGGTGGAGCAATCCTTGGTGACGGTTTCGGCCGCGTCGGGCTCCCAGTCGCCCATGCGGAATGTATTGGACACCACTCGGGTGCCGGGCGGTAGCTGTAGCAGCGTGGGACGCAGCTTCTCGTTGATGGTCGACAGCAGGAACATGGTGATCACGTCTGCCTTGGACAGGTCGGTCTGGAACAGGTCGGCCGCCACAAAGGTGGCGCGGTCCGCGACGCCGGCCCGTTGCGCGTTGCGGCGCGACAGTTCGACCAGGTCGGGGTTGTATTCGATGCCTTGCGCCGTCAGGCCACGCTGCGCGGCGGTGATCACGGTGCGGCCATCGCCGGAACCCAGGTCCATCAGCCGGTCCTTCGGCGTGACCTTGGCCATGTCCAGCATCTTGTCCACCAGCGTCTGTGGCGTCGGCACCCAGATCACGTCCTTGCCGTCCTGGCCGACGTCCGGCACGTATTCCTCTTGGGTGCCTGCCGCGGCGGCAGGCTTTGCCGCAGGTTGGGCGGTGGCGATGGCCGCGTAAGCCAGGGACAGCGCCATGGCGGTGGCCACTACGATGGCCCGGCGCCTGGGCAAGCGCGAAAGGCGGCCGGCGACTAGGGGTTGAGTCGAGGGTTGCATGGTGGGCTCTCCTTGTAGGTCAACAGCTGGGAACGAACCGCGGGCGTGGCAGCGCCCGCCAGGAAAAACATGCGTCAGCCCGACATCCCGGCAGGCTTGAGTAGACGCAGCATGGGGATGCCGGCTGCCAGGACGGCCAGACCGATCAAGGCGCCGGCGCCCGCATAGACCGCGCTGGAATAGACCAGGCCGGCGCAGGTTATCCCCAGCAGCAGCGGGGGAAGGGGATAGAGCGGCACGCGGAACGGCCGCGGCCGCTCGGGATCCAGCTGCCGCAGGCGCCACACCGATGCTGCCACCAGCAGCATGAAGATCCAGAACACGGGCGCGGTGTACGCCACCAGCGTCTGCACGCTGTTCTGGCTGAACGCGCCCAGGGCCACCAGCACCAGCGTGATCGCGCCTTGGGCCAGCAGCGCGGCGACCGGCGTTTCCTTGCGGGCGCTCCAGCCCGCCAGCGCGTGCAGGCGCGGCACATCGCGGCCCAAGGCGTAATAGACGCGAGCGCCGGTGATGATGGTGCCGTTGATGGTGCTGAGCGCGGTGGCGCAAATGGTCAGGCTGAGCAGCGCGGCGGCATAGGGGCCGGCCGCCAGCTGCATGACGTCGGCGCCCAGCGCGGGGGTATCGCGCAGGCCTTGCAGGCCGAAGATCTCCAGCAGCGCAAGGTTCGTCAGCACGTAGGCGCCCGTCACGATGACCGTGCCGATCAGCAGCACCCGGCTCATGTTGCGGCCGGGATCGCGCAGTTCACCGCTAAGGTAAGCGGCTTCGTTCCATCCGCCGTAGGTCAGCAGCACGAATACCATGCCCATGCCCATCAGGCCGGCCGGGCTGCCGACAAGCGGGGTGGGTGTGGCGGCGGCGGCCGCGGTGTCGCCCGAGGCGGTCAGGCTGGCGACCAGGACTGCCGCCAGCGCCCCGAGGGTCAACACGGTGAACACCCATTGCAGCCGTTTGGAATAGCGCGTGCCCACGATATTCAGCGCTGTCAGGGCGGCGACCGAGATCGCGGCGTGCGCCGCCGGGCCATAGGTACCCAGCGGCATCAGCCGCTGCGCATAATCGCCGTAAATATAGGCGACCACAGCGATCGCGCCGGTCTGGATCACCGTACATCGGGCCCAGGCAAACATCAGGCCGACGCGCGGGCCCCATGCCCGGGTCAGGTACAGGTATTCGCCGCCCGCACCGGGATAGGCCGAGCCCAGTTCCGCATAGCACAGGGCGCCGACCAGCATCACCAGGCCGCCCGCGCACCACAGCGCGATATACATGGCTTCGGAACCCGCGTGTTGCGCGACCAGCGGCGGAAACCCGAAGATGCCGATGCCGATCACGACCCCGACCAATACGACGATGGCGTCCATCACCGATAACCCCGGTTGCGCCTCGTCAAGCATACGGGTCGGTATCGCGGCGGTGCGCGGACGGATCAGTGTCATGGGGGCTCTCGGAGGGGCGGCGGGAGACAGGTGCGGCGCGTGCCGGAGAAGGCGCCTGACGATAACCTGAACAATTAGCGACCGTTACGAAAGCAAGAAAGTTTCTTCGGGTTTTCCCCAAAAAGACGATGCATTCGTGCAAAGGCGCCGAATAGCATCGTCTACATAGCTTTAAGATGACTCAGTAAGTTATTGATATATAACTATTAAAAATCCATATTAAAGTGATTTAGTTAAAGTAATTTCTTAAGAAGAGCGCCGCGATTTTTTTATCGCTGACCGTCATGAACCGAGACGGCGTCCTTCGTCAGACCCCCTAATCGGGAATGCACGCGGCCCCCCGTGCCCATCACCAGCGCGAACAGGATTTCGCCCGCACGCGGCGCATCCTGAATGCCGATTTCGATGCTGTTGAAGTGACTGCGCACGTACGACGCATGGATGTAATGCACCGGCACCATGAGGCGATAGCCGGCCACCGCAACGGCCTTCACCGCGGGCACCATCGCCTTGGGTTCGCCCAGCACCGTGCGCATCGCCCAGCCACCGGCTTCATGCCAGACGGCGCCATGCTCCATCTCGCCATCCAGGCCGACGATGACGGCCTTGCTGTAGACCTCGATGTTGTCCTTGCCCAGCGTGTCCACCAGCTCGGTGGCCAGCAACGTGCCCAACGAGCGCAACTCAGCCATGAACGGCATCAGGTCCGGTTCGTAGCGCCCTGCGTAGGGGTTCTTGATGACGGCGCACGAGGCGGCCAGCTTCAGCGGCTGGGCCGGCGCGGGGCCGTTTTCGTGGAAAGTGGTTTCAACAATCAGGCAACGCTTGCGGATTTCAATCAACGACATGGAAGTCTCGTTACGTAGAGGGAATGAAGGGGTCATTGCGGGGGTATGCCGGTTTCCTTGACGATCGCGGCCCATTTGTCGATCTCGGCCACGACGAAGGCGCCGAACTCGGCCGGGCTTTGCGTCTTCACGGTCAGCCCCTGGCGCGCATAGGTTTCCTGCAGTTCCTTGTTGGCCAGGGCAATATCCAGGGAACGGGCCAAGCGGTCGGCCACGGGCTGGGGCAAGCCTGCCGGCCCCATCAGCCCGAACCAGACCGTCAGGTTGAAACCGGGGGCGCCGGATTCGTTCAAGGTGGGAATGTCGGGCGCCAGCGGGAAGCGGTCGGGCGTACTGACGCCGTACGTCTTGACCTTGCCGGCGCGGGCTTGCTGCAGGCCGTTGGCCAGGTCCGTGAACGTCAGGTCGACGGTGCCGCCGATGACGTCGGTCAGCGCTTGGGGGCCGCCGCGGTACGGGACGGCGGTGACGGTGATGTCGCCCATGGCGGCGAGCTTGGCGCCGAATACCTGGGCGCTGCCCGATCCGTAGGCGTAGGTGAGCTTGCCGGGATGTTGGCGGCCATAGGTGAACAGCTCGCCCACGTTGGCGCCTGCCGTCTTGGGCGAGCCCACCAGCAGATACGGCGTTTCCGCGACCGCGCCGATGGGCGCAAGGTCTTTCGCCGGGTTGTAGGGCAGGTCCTTGAACAGGCTGACGCCGCTGGCGGCGGTAGAGACGCCCACCACCACCAGCGTATAGCCGTCGGGTTTCGCCCGCGCCACGTCGTGGGTGCCGATGATGCCGTTGGCGCCGGGCTTGTTTTCCACGACCACGGGCTGGCCCAGGTCGGTGGCCATATGCTTGCCCAGGCTGCGCGCCACCACGTCGGTGATGCTGCCGGGCGGGAAGGGGACGACCATCCGGATCGGGTGGTCGGGAAAAGAAGGGGCCGCCAGCGCTGAGGCGGCGGCGGTCAGCCCCAGCGCCAGGGCGATGGAGGTGGCGGTTCTGTGCATGGTGTTTGTCTCCCTTATGGCGGATGTGCCTTTGTTATAGGGGTGTTGCTGCGCGTTCAACCCGCGCCGTGCCGCGTTTCCAGATAACGGTAGATCTCCGTGTTGTCCGCGGCGGCGGGCAGGGCTTGCAACGCCTGCTGCCAGAGGCCGGTGCACAGCGACAGTTGCGGCGCCGGTACGCCCGACAGTTGTTGCAGGCTGTCCGCGGTGCGCAGGTCTTTGGCCATCAGCGCCAGGGCGAAACCGCCATTGAAGGTGCGCGGCACGATGAACTGGGCCAGCTTTGTTTCGGTGGCCACGTTGCGGCCGCTGGACGCGTTCAGCACTTGGGTGAAGATGGCGGGGTCCAGATCCATCCCCTGGGCGATCAGCATCGCTTCGCTGGCCGCCAGCAGGCCGGCCGCGTAGACATAGTTGTTCAGCGCCTTCATGGCGTGGGCCGAGCCCACCGCACCCGTATGGATCAGCGTGGCCCCCATGCGGGACAGGATCGGCCGCACGCGTTCCAGGTCGTCGGCCAGACCGCCCGCCATGATCGCCAGCGTGCCGTTGGCGGCTTTGGCGACCGCGCCGGATACCGGGGCGTCGATCAGCGTGATGCCCGCTACCTGCAGCAGCGGCGCCAGCCGCAGGGTGTCGGCGGGATTGGACGAGCCCATGTCGATCAGGGTGGCCCCGCGCGGCAGCAGGGCCGCCAGGCCGGGCGAATCTTGCCCGCCCTCAATGACGGCGTTGGTGATCGCGCTATTGGGCAACATCGTGATGACCACCTCGCAGTCGGCAAGGTCGGTCAGGCCGGTGGCCGGCAGCAGCGTGCGTCCCCAGGCGGGATGCGCCTTCAGGCGATCAAACCGCTGCGGATCGCGGTCGTAGGCGTGGATGCGGAAGGTTTCCAAGCCCGCCAGGTTCTCAAGCATCGGCAGGCCCATCATGCCCAGGCCGATGAATCCCAGTTTCAACGTCATGCAATCCCTTTATCGAAACGACCGGAACGGTGCCCGGCGACGACTCTGGATGCTACCGATGCGGCGGGATTTCCTCTTATGCTAAGTTGGCCGGGGGATATAACAATTGATTATCGGAACAGGGCAATGCGGTTCAAACTGAGGCAGATGGAGGTGTTTCGGGCGGTGATGCTGACCGGATCGATGAACGGGGCGGCCAAGCTGCTGTTCGTGTCGCAGCCGGCGGTCAGCCGGCTGATTGCGCATACCGAGCAAAGCCTGGGCCTGCAATTGTTCGCCCGAGACAAAGGCAAGCTCACGCCCACGCCCGAGGCGCACCGGCTCTTCGAGGAAGTGGGGCCGCTGTTTGAAGAGGCGCTGCGCATCGATGAATTTGCGCGGGACCTGGCGGCGCGCCCGGAAGGGGCGCTGACCTTGTGCTCCAGCCCCAGCCTGGGGCTGAACTTCCTGCCGCCCGTCATGGCGCGATACCTGGAGCGCTATCCGAACGTCCGGCTGAAGTACCACACGACGCTGCTGGCGGACATGGGGCACGAGCTCTTGGGACGCAAGGCCGAACTGGCCGTGTCGGTACTGCCCATCGACCACCCCAATCTGATCGTCGAACCGTTCGCCACAGGCCAAATGGTCTGCATCCTGCCCACGGGCCATCCGCTGGCAGCCCAAGCGGAGGTTGGACTGGCCGAACTGGCCGCGTATCGCCTGGTGCTATACAGCCGCAACATCCCGTTCGGCCAATTGGTGGCGGCGGCGTTTCAGCGGGCCGGCGTGGCCTGGACCGCGTCGGTTGACATCGTCCGAGCCGAGCTGGCTTGCGCGCTGGTGCGGGCGGGCGCCGGGGTGGCGATCGTGGACCAGTTCTCGGTCGGGCAAGACGGTTGGCCCGGGCTGGTCGTGCGGCCGCTGCGCGAATCGATTCCGCTGGCGTTGAGCCTGGTGCGGTCACGATTCGATGCGCCCAGCCGCCACGCGCAGCGTTTCGTGCGGGTGTTGAAGGAATACGCGGGAACCTAGGCTGGGTCGCGCGGCCGGGATTGCCTAGCTGGCCAGCTGCCGGCAGAGTTCGGCCGCGTACTCCTGGCCGTTGCGCATCCGCAGGTAGTCCGCATAGCGCTGCCGGTACACCGGGTTAAACGTGTCCAGCCGCTGACGTCCGCGGAACAGTTCTTCCATGCCGGCGCGTTTCCAGATCATCGTGTCCGCGCGGACCTCAGCCCGGGTCTTCATGCCTTTTTCCTGCATGCTGCGGTAGCTCGCCAGACGTTCGGGTGAGGCGTCGCAGGTGGCCAATACGGCAGCAGGCGCTGCGTGCGTCGCGGGCGCCAGGGGTTGGCCTTGAGCGGTTGCGCCGAAAGCGGCAAGCGCCAGCGCCAGAATCAGGGGGCGAGAGATCGTCGTCATGGCATTCACCGGTTGGGGTTGGCCAGGCCGCGCTCAAGCTCAAGCGCCTCTTGGTATTCGGGACCCGTGCGCATCCGCACGTACTCGGCATACCGCGTGCGGTAGTCCAGCCCGAACACATCGGGTTCCAATTCGCCACGATGCAGCTCGGCCAGGCCGGCCTTGGTCCAGAGCCGGAGGTCGGCGCGGACTTCTGCGCGGGTCTTGGATGACGGCTGGTAGACCTGGGCCGGGTAATCCTGTTCGCCGTAAGTGACGAGGCCTGCGGCTTTGGCCTGCTGCAGCTCGGCGACGACCTGTTCGCGGGTCTTCGGCTCGGCCTGCACGGCGGGGGCCGCGGCAGCGACAGACACGGCAAGGACCAGCAGCATCGAAAGGCGTTGAGTCGGACGGTTCATTGTTTCTCCATGGAACGAGTTGGGCGTACCAACAAGTCTATGGAGGGGCCCCCGACAGGAAGCGGACCGGCAGATTAGTTTTCTGTAATGTCGTGCGCGGCGTCGCCGGCCGGCGGCGTCGACACGGTGAAGCCGATGACGGTCGTCCGTCCTTCGGACCGCACGAAGCTGCTTCCGCCGTGCATGCGGGCGATGGCGGCCACGATGGCCAGGCCCAGCCCGTGATGGTCGCCGTCGAACCCCCGGGCCTCGTCCGTGCGGTAGAAGCGGTGGAACAGGCGCGGCAGATGCTCCGGCGGTATGGGTTCGCCGGCATTGCGTACGGCGATCTGCGCTTCGCGCGCACCGCGTTGGGAGACGCTGATGTCGATCACGCTGCCCTGGTCGGCATAGCGGACTGCATTCGACACCAGGTTCGACACGGCCCGCTGGAACAGCCGGCGGTCGATGGCGGCGGTGGCCCCACCCAGGACGCGAATCTGCAGCCCGGCCTCCAGGGCTTCCGCCTCGTGGTACTGACCGACTTCCTCGACCACGCCGGCCAGATCGCCCTCCCAGGTGGCGCGAGCCTGCGCGCCCCGGTCGGCTTGCGACAGGAACAGCATGTCGTTGACGATGCTGGACAGCCGGTGCAGTTCCTCCAGGTTGGACCCCAGGATCTCGCGCAGGGCGTCCTGAGACGGACGGGTCTTCAGCGCCAGTTCCGTTTCGCCGATCAGGGTAGCCAGCGGCGTGCGCATTTCGTGCGCCACGTCGGCATTGAAGCCTTCCATCTGGACGTAGGCGCGCTCAAGCCGTTGCAGCACCGCATTGAACTGGCGCACCAGCGGGCGGACTTCGTCGGCCTGGCCGCTTTCGTCCAGCCGTTCGCCGATGCGGTCGGGCGACAACTGGGCGGCTTGGGTGGCCAGGGCATCCAAGGGCGCCAGCCCCCGACGGACCAGCATCGTGGCGACCTTGGCGGCCACGATGGCGCCGACCAGTGCGCAGCCGAACAGGGTCCAGGCCAGGGCGCGGCGCAACCGGATGTCTGGCGTGATGTCCAGCACCAGTTCCGCGCTCATGGAATCGCCCGGGGTGCTGGGGTGGGGCAGCGAAAAGGTGATGCGGCGGTCGTGGTCGACGTCGTTGTCGCGGCTGATCGGGCTGCCGTAGGCGACTTTCTCGCCGTCGATCTCCAGTTCCAGCGAGAAGTCCGGACGTCCGTAAAAGAAGTCGTCAAGCTTGTGGCGCAATCGGGTCGAGTCGCCGTTGCCGCGGTTCTCGTCGACCAGGTGGCGGATGACTTCGACCTTCTGCTGAAGCAGGGCGTCCTGGCGATAGCTCAGGTTGAGGTTGGTGGCGTAATAGACCGCGATGCACACCAGGCCCAACGCAAGGAAAGTCTGGATGGCGAGCCAGCGCGACAGCCAGCGGCGCAGCGAGCGGGGGCGGCGAACGGCGGGCATCAGTCTTCGCGGACCTCAAGCACATAACCCATGCCGCGCACGGTGTGCACCAGCTTTCTCTCGAACGGGTCGTCGATTTTGCCGCGCAGCCGTCGCACCGCGACTTCGACCACGTTGGTGTTGCTGTTGAAATTGATGTCCCACACCTGTTCTGCCAGTTCCAGGCGCGACAGGACTTCGCCCTGTTTGCGCATCAGCAGCGCCAACAAAGTGAATTCCTTGGCGGTCAGGTCCAGGCGCACGCCATCGCGGCTGGCGCGGCGGCGCAGCAGGTCCAGCTCCAGCCCGTCGACCCGCAACAGGTTCTGGCTCCGAGTCTCCGTATGCTGATGCCCGCTGCGTCTGCCCAGCGCCAGCACGCGGGCCAGCAATTCAGACAGCGCAAAGGGTTTGACCAGATAGTCGTCGGCGCCGTCGCGCAACCCCTTGACCCGGTCTTCGATCTTGTCCCGCGCGGTCAGCATCAGGACGGGCGTGCGGGAGAAGGCCCGGATGTCGCGCAGGACGGAAAACCCGTCCATGCCGGGCAGCATCACATCCAGCAGAATCAGGTCATACAGGCCTTCGCGGGCCAGATGCAGGCCGTTGACGCCGTCGTGCGCCACATCGACCACGTAGTTGTGTTCGGTCAGTGCCCGCCGCAGATATTCGGCCAGCTTTTTCTCGTCTTCGATTACCAGGACTTTCATGGGGGCCAGGAAGAGGGGGGCATGGGCGGCAGCGCCATGCCGCCATGGCCCGGCGGCCGGGGCCGGCGGGCGATCGGCGCGCATGGGGCGTCCGTGCCGATTTTACGGCGCATTCGGGTGGGAAGAGCGGGCGGCGGCCGCCGGGTCAGCGGCCGCGCCGAAGGCACGGCGTTTCAGGCCTGGCGGGAATCAGCCCGGCGTATAGATGTCCGCCAGGCGGGCGCGCTCGGCAGGCGTGACGGCTTCGACCTCGGCCAGCGCGTCGGCGCGGGTGCGCGAGGTGGCCTGCTTGGCCCAGGCGGGCTTGGGCAGGTTGCGATAGGTCAGGAACCATTGGCGCTTGTCGGCTTTCGCCTCGGCCAGCTCGGCCTCGACCTGATCACGGGATTTGCCGTTGGCCGCGTGTTCGGGGGCGATGGCGTAGCCGATCTCGGTGTCCGTCTGGTGCCAGACATTGTTGGCGCTGGCCAGAGCGGGCACGCTGATCAGGGCGGTCAAAGCGAGGGTGGCGGCGATACGGGTCTTCATCAGGAATCTCCTCGATGCGTGTGTCGGACTGGCGGCGGTTGCCTGGCCAGCGCCTACACGCTGTTTGTGAAACGGTGGAGACACTTTACGAATTCAAGTTCGTCAATTCGCAAACACCCTGATTACGAATTCGTAATGCCGCGAACCTTACAGAAATGTCATGTAGCGGTCGAGATTTTGACGAGGGCGCCTGGATACAGTGCCGGCACACCCATCCTCTTGATCCCCGCCTGGCATCGCCGCAGGCTGTCTCCGTTGGTTGACCCATGCGTTTATCCGTCTTACCGCTTGCCGTCGCGGCCTTGGCCGCGGCGTTCGCCTTGCCTGCCCGCACCGAGGCACAGCCATTGACCCTGGAACGCGCCATGTCCGCCGCGTTCGACAACAACCCGGGCTTTGCCGCCGCACGCAACGAGGCCGCGGCCAGCGAGGGGCAACTGACGCAGGCCGACGTGCTGCCCAACCCGTCGCTGGAGGTCAGCGTGGACGACACCCAGAAGGCCACGCGCACCACGACCACGATGCTGAGCGTGCCGATCGAAACCGGCGGCAAGCGCGGCGCGCGCATCAAGGCGGCCGGCCTGTCGCGGGATATCGCGCAGCGCGACCTGTCGGCCGCGCGCGCCGGCCTGCGGTCCGCGGTGATTGCCGCATTCTTCGAAGCGGCCGTGGCGCAGGAGGCCGTGCGCGTCGCCCGCGGCAACGCGGATATTGCCAATAGCGCATTGCGCCTGGCCGATCGGCGCGTGGCGGCAGGCAAGGCGCCGCCGCTGGAAAGCAGCAAGGCCCAGGTGGAGCTGGCCAATGCGCGCATCGAGGCCCGCACGGCAGACGCGGCGCTGGAAGCCGCCCGACGCAAGCTGGGCTTGCTATGGGGCAACGCCCAGCCCGACTTCGACAGCGTCGACGGCAATCTGGACGCCTTGCCTCAGCGCGGTTCGCTCGACGAACTGAGCGCGGCCCTGGGCGATGCGCCGTTGATGCAAGGCGGCCGGCTGGCCGTGGACCTGGGCCGTGCGCAGTTGGAAGTCGAAAAGAGCAAGCGCTATCCGGACATCACGTTGAGCGCGGGCGTGGCGCGTGACAACGAGGCCGGCCGCAACAAGGCCCAACTGGGCGTATCGATTCCGCTGCCGCTGTTCGACCGGAACCAGGGCAACGTCTATGCGGCCACGATGCAGGCCTACAAAGCGCAAGACACCTATCGCGAACTGGCGGCGCGCCTGACGGGCGACTTGCTGCAGGCCGTGTCGCAGTTCGACCTGGCGGTGGGATCGGCCCGCGAGTACCGGGGCGCCGTGCTGCCGGGCGCGGCCCAGGCCTATGACGCCGCACGCAAAGGATTCGAAGCCGGCAAGTTCGGCTTCCTGGAGGTGCTGGACGCCCAGCGCACGCTGTCCCAGGGAAACATCGCCTACCTGACGGCGCTGGCTTCGGCCTACCAGGCCTCCGCGGAAATCGACCGCATTCTTGGACGTTGAAAAGAACCCTACCCATGGCAAAGCATCGAATTGAATCCGTCCGCGCGCGCAACGCGCTGGCTGTCGCCGTCTTGTCCGGCCTGCTGCTGGGCCCGGCGGGCGCCGCGTGGGCGGATGCGCCGGCCAAACCCGGCCCATCCGCGCAATCCGTCAAAGACGCGGACCACGGCCACGCCGAGGGAGAGGCCGACCACGACGAAACCGGAAATGAAGAAGAGGGGAAGGTGACGCTATCGGCCGAACAGATCGCGGTGGCGGGGATCAAGGTGGCCGTTGCCGCGCCAGCCACGCTGGCCCGGTCCGCGGCGTTCCCGGGCGAAATCAAGTTCAACGCCGACCGCACCGCCCACGTCGTGCCGCGCATGGCGGGGGTGGTGGAAAGCGTGTCGGCCGACCTGGGCCAGCAGGTCAGGAAGGGCGATCTGCTGGCCACGATTTCCAGCGCGGGCTTGTCCGAACTGCGTAGCGAATGGCTGGCGGCCGTGAAGCGGCGCGACCTGGCGGCGCAGAACCATCAGCGCGAGCGCCGGCTTTGGCAAGAAAAGGTGTCGGCCGAGCAGGACTATCAACAGGCCCGTACCGCGCTGGAAGAAGCGCGCATCGCCGTCCAGAACGCCGAGCAGAAATTGCGCACGGCGGGCGCATCGCCCCAGTCCAAAGACCTGGGCATTCTGGAAATCCGGGCGCCGTTCGACGGCGTCATCGTGGAAAAACATATTGCGCTGGGCGAAGCGCTGGCCGACACCGCCAGCATCTTCACGCTATCGGACATGCGCACGGTCTGGGCGGAATTCGTGATCGCGCCCAAGGACCTGCAGGACGTGCGGGTGGGCGAACGGGCCCGTGTCGCCTCGGCGGCATTCACCGAAACCGCGGACGGCAAGGTGTCATACATCGGTTCGCTGCTGGGGCAGCAGACACGCACCGCGACCGCCCGCGTCACGCTGGACAACCCCGACATGGCCTGGCGTCCGGGCCTGTTCGTGTCGGTCAACGTCGTGGTCCAGACCTCTGACGCGGCAGTGGCCGTTGCCGCCGAGGCCGTGCAGACGATCGAAGACCGGCCGGCGGTGTTTGTCGAAGTGCCCGGCGGTTTCCAGGCGCAGCCCGTCACGCTGGGCAAGCAGTCGGACGATCAGGTTGAAGTGCTGGCGGGCCTGGAAGCCGGCACGCGGTATGTCACCCGCAACGCCTTCGTCCTGAAATCCGAGCTGGGCAAAGCCAGCGCCGATCACGCGCACTGAGCCGGAGCCAAGCATGTTTGAACGCCTTATCCGTTTCGCCATCGAACAACGCTGGCTGGTGCTGTTCGTCACCCTGGGCATGGCCGCCATCGGCGTCTACAACTATTCCAAGCTGGCCATCGACGCCGTGCCCGACATCACGAACGTCCAGGTCCAGGTCAACGTGGGCGCGCCGGGCTATTCGCCGCTTGAGACCGAGCAGCGCATCACTTATCCGATCGAAACAGTCATGGCGGGCCTGCCCGGGCTGCAGCAGACCCGCTCGACGTCGCGCTACGGCTTGTCGCAAGTCACCGTCATTTTCAAGGACGGCACCGACATCTATTTCGCCCGGCAACTGGTCAACCAGCGGCTGCAGGAAGCCCGGGAAAGCCTGCCGGAAGGCGTAACGCCGACCATGGGCCCGATATCGTCCGGACTGGGCGAGATCTATCTTTGGACGGTGGAAGCCGACCCGGGCGCGCGCAAGGAGGACGGCACGGCCTATACGCCGACCGACCTGCGTGAAATCCAGGACTGGGTCATCAAGCCGCAATTGCGCAATCTGGCCGGCGTGACCGAAATCAATTCCATCGGCGGCTACGCCAAGGAATACCAGGTGGCGCCCAGCACCGAGCGGCTGGCGTCCTACGGCCTGACGCTGGCGGACGTGATGACCGCGCTGGACCGCAACAACGCCAACGTGGGCGCGGGCTACATCGAGCGCAATGGCGAGCAATACCTGATCCGCGCGCCGGGCCAGGTCCGTTCGATCGACGACATCAAGGACATCGTCCTGACTTCCGTGCAGGGCCAGGCCATCCGGATCCGCGACATCGCCGACGTCGGGATCGGGCGCGAACTGCGCACGGGCGCGGCCACCGACAACGGCGAAGAAGTCGTGCTGGGCACGGTGTTCATGCTGATCGGAGAAAACAGCCGCAGCGTCTCGCAAGCCGTGTCCGCGCGGCTGGACACCATCAACAAGTCGCTGCCGCAGGGCGTGAAGGCGGTGACCGTGTACGACCGCACCAACCTGATCGACAAGGCCATCTCTACCGTCAAGAAGAACCTGCTGGAGGGCGCGGCGCTGGTCATCGTCATCCTGTTCGTCTTCCTGGGCAATATCCGGGCGGCGCTGATCACGGCCATGATCATCCCCTTGTCGATGCTGTTCACCTTCACCGGCATGGTCGCCTACAAGGTCAGCGCCAACCTGATGAGCCTGGGCGCGCTGGACTTCGGCATCATCGTGGACGGGGCGGTCGTGATCGTGGAGAACTGCGTGCGGCGCCTTGCCCACGCCCAGGAACACCACCGGCGACCGCTGACGCGCGCCGAACGGTTCCACGAGGTGTTCGCGGCGGCGCGCGAGGCTCGCCGGCCCCTGTTGTTCGGCCAACTGATCATCATGGTGGTCTACCTGCCGATCTTCGCGCTGAGCGGGGTGGAAGGGCGGATGTTCCACCCGATGGCGCTGACCGTGGTGCTGGCCTTGCTGGGCGCGATGATCCTGTCGGTAACCTTCGTGCCGGCGGCGGTGGCCCTGTTCATGGGCAACAAGGTGTCCGAAAAGGAAAACCGGCTGATGCTGTGGGCCAAGCGCCGGTACGAGCCGCTGCTGGAAGGGGCGTTGCGCCGCACGCCGCTGGTGCTGGCCGGCGCGACGCTGTTCGTGGTGCTGTGCGGCGTGCTGGCCTCGCGCCTGGGCAGCGAATTCATCCCGAACCTGAACGAAGGCGACATGGCGATCCAGGCGCTGCGCATTCCGGGCACCAGCCTGACGCAGTCGGTCGAGATGCAAAAGCAGATCGAAAAGCGCCTGAAGGACAAGTTCCCCGAGATCGAGCGCGTGTTCGCCCGCACCGGCACGGCGGAAATCGCTTCCGACGCCATGCCGCCCAGCATCTCTGACGGCTACATCATGCTCAAGCCCGTGGACCAATGGCCCACGCCGCGCAAGACGCACGCCGAGCTGCTGGCGGGCATCCAGGCCGAAGCCGCCCAGGTGCCCGGCAACAACTATGAGTTCTCCCAACCCATCCAGCTGCGCTTTAACGAACTGATTTCGGGCGTACGCAGCGACGTGGCGGTGAAGGTCTTCGGCGACGACAACGACGTGCTGAACAGGACCGCGGCGGAAATCGCGGCAGTCCTGCAGAAGGTGCCTGGGGCCTCCGAGGTCAAGGTCGAGCAGACCACGGGCCTGCCCATGCTGACCGTCAACATCGACCGGGCGCGCGCGGCCCGCTACGGACTCAGCCTGGGCGACGTGCAGGACACCATCGCCATCGCGGTCGGCGGACGCGAGGCGGGCACCTTCTTCCAGGGCGACCGGCGCTTTGACATCGTTGTGCGCCTGCCGGAATCCGTGCGCGAGAACCTGGAAGCACTGCGTAAGCTGCCGGTGGCCTTGCCCAAGGCCGATGGGCAGGCACAAACGGCGTACATCCCGCTCAGCGAGGTAGCGTCGTTTGACCTGGCGCCGGGCCCCAACCAGATCTCGCGCGAAGACGGCAAGCGCCGCATCGTGGTCAGCGCCAACGTGCGCGGCCGGGATCTCGGGTCGTTCGTGGCGGACGCCTCCACGGCCATTGGCGAACAGGTGAAGGTGCCTTCGGGGTACTGGACATCGTGGGGAGGCACGTTCGAACAGCTGCAGTCGGCGGCCAAGCGGCTGCAGATCGTGGTGCCGGCGGCGCTGCTGCTGGTGTTTGCGCTGCTGTTCGCCATGTTCGGCAACGTCAAGGACGGGCTGGTGGTCTTCACCGGCATCCCGTTCGCCTTGACGGGCGGCGTGATCGCGCTATGGATGCGGGGCATTCCGCTGTCCATCACGGCGGCCGTCGGCTTCATCGCGCTGTGCGGCGTGGCCGTGCTGAACGGGCTGGTGATGCTGTCCTTCATCAGTTCGCTGCGCGACGAAGGCAAGAGCATCGATCAGGCCGTGCGCATCGGCGCGTTGACCCGGCTGCGTCCGGTGCTGATGACCGCGCTGGTCGCCTCGCTGGGCTTCGTGCCCATGGCGATCGCGATGGGGACGGGGGCCGAGGTCCAGCGGCCGCTGGCGACCGTCGTGATCGGCGGCATCATTTCGTCCACCATTCTTACGCTGCTGGTGTTGCCTGCGCTTTACCGCCTGGTGCACCGGCGGGACCCCGAGGAAGAGGAGCTCGCCCATGCGAAAACTTGATCCCGCGGCGCGCTTGCCGTCGCTATCGGTCGTCATTCCCTTTCTGAACGAACGCGAGGTGTTGCCCCTGTGCCTGGCGCGCGTGCGCCGGGTGCTGGACGGCTTGGGCCTGCCGTACCAAATCGTCTTTGTCGACGACGGCAGCCGCGATGGCAGCGCTGACTATCTGCTGGGCATGCTGGCGACCGAACCGTCATTGAAACTGGTCCGGCTAAGCCGCAATTTCGGCAAGGAAGCGGCCATGACGGCCGGCATCGTCCATGCCGAAGGCGACGCGGTGATCCTGCTGGACGCCGACCTCCAGGACCCGCCGGAACTGATTCCCGAAATGGTGCGGGCCTGGCAGGAAGGGGCGGACGTCGTCTGCATGCGCCGACGCAGCCGGGCAGGGGAGAGCTGGCTGAAACGCGCCTCTGCTTACGCGTTCTACCGCCTGCTGAACCGCCTTAGCCGGGCCGCCATCCCCGCCGACACGGGCGATTTCCGGCTGATGAGCCGGCGGGCAGTGCGGGCACTGTTGAAACTGCCCGAACGCTGCCGCTATATGAAAGGCCTGTACGCGTGGGTGGGCATGCCCACCCGCATCATCGACTACGACCGCGTCCCGCGCGCGGCCGGCACGACCAAATGGAATTACTTCGCCTTGTTCCGCCTGGCGATGGAAGGCATCACGTCGTTTTCAACGGCGCCCTTGCGCTGGGCGACCGGCGCGGGCGCGATCGCGGCGATCCTGGGCGGGCTGCTGGGCGTGGCCGTCATCTTCAAGACCTTGATGTATGGCGATGACGTCGCGGGTTATCCGTCGCTGATGGCGACGATCACGTTCATGAGCGGGGTGCAGCTGCTGACCATCGGGCTATTGGGCGAATACGTGGGTAAGACCTATCTGGAAGCCAAGCAACGGCCGGTGTACCTGGTGCGCGACGTGCGCAGCAGCCGCGCGACGCCGGTCACCGAGCTGCAGTCCAGCTCCCCGCTTGACGTGCGTCACCATGCGTTTGACCGCTAAAGCCGTTCTTGCCGGCCTGGGCGTCATCCTGGGCATCCGATTGGCGGCCATGGCGGTGATGCCCTTCGCAGATACGTCGGAACCCCGCTACGCCGAGATCGCCCGAATCATGGCGGCATCCGGAGACTGGATCACGCCCTGGTTCGCGCCGGGCGAACCCTTCTGGGGCAAGCCGCCTTTGGCCTTCTGGGCCCAGGCCGCCTCCGGCGCCTGGTTCGGAATGAGCGAGATGAGCCTGCGCCTGCCGTCGTGGCTGGCGATGCTGGGCATGTTGGCAATCTTGCATGAACTGGGCCGGCGCCTGTTTTCGCTTGGAGCTGCCAGATGGGCAGTGCTGGTGTTCAGCACCATGCTGCTGCCGTTGGTCGCGGCGGGTGCGGTGCTGACCGACCCGTTCCTGGCGCTGGGCATCACGCTGAGCATGGCGTCGTTCCTCCTGGCGCCCGAAGCTTCGTCATGGTTCTGGCGCTATGGACTGTTCATCGGGCTGGCCATCGGATTGCTGTCCAAAGGACCGTTGACGCTTGTCTTGATGACGGGCGCGATCCTGCCGTGGCTGCTCTGGCACGGCAATGCGCGCCGGTATCTGCGCGCATTGCCGTGGGTCAGCGGAACCGCCTTGACGCTAGCGTTGACGCTGCCGTGGTATCTGCTTGCGGAGTGGAAGACGCCTGGGTTCCTGGAATATTTCATCGTGGGCGAACACGTGTTGCGTTTCATTGACCCGGGCTGGACGGGCGACCGTTACGGCTCCGCGCACAGCCGGCCGTATGGCGCGATCTGGCTGGATTGGGTGTTGGCGACGCTGCCCTGGAGCCCGCTGGGCTTGTGGCTGCTGCTACGTGAGCGGCGCGGCGAGTTCGTAGCGCGGATTCGGATGTTCGGCCGTTCGCCCACGGCGTCCTATCTGTTCGCATGGGCAGTTGCCACGCCCGCGTTCTTCACCTTGTCGGGCAACATTCTCTGGACTTATGTGCTGCCCGCGCTGCCGCCGGTGGCGCTGGGCATTGGCGTGAGCCTTAGCCGGCTGAACTCGGTTCTGCCGCGCCGGGTCGCCGTGGGATGCCTGATGCTGGTGCCCACGGCGGCGGTGGTGTTGGGCACCTTGTCCGTCGTGCAGCCCAACCGCTTCAAGACGGAAAAACAGTTGATCGCCCGCGCCGAGGCCGAGATGCAGGCGGGGGAACGGCTTTATTTCGTCGACAGCCGGCCGTTTTCGGCCCGCTTCTATTCGCAAGGCAACGCCGGCATCGTGCCGCGGGAAAGCGTGCGCGACGTGTTGCCGCAGCAAGGCGGCCGGGTATTGCTGGCGGTCGAGAAGGGCGATCTGGCGGACATTCGCGACCGCATTCCGGGCGTGATTGCTCCGCTTTACAGCAGCCGACGGTACGTCCTGCTGAGCGTTTCCAACGGGGAAAAACGTTCACATAACAACGATTTGCGTTAACTTGGCAACCATTTTGGCGCCTATTTACTTGCAAATGGATCCTATTTATACTCCCGCCCGGAGTCGGCCCCCGATGGTCCGGCTTTCGCGTCATTGACTCTTGCTGCTCCTAGGTCGCACTGAGGATGACCGCCAATCATGGTGACGCCTCAAACGGCGCTTGGAGAAGAGCAAGATGGCTAAGGCCAGAAATCAGAACGCGCGGGCAGGGTTCCCGCTGAACCGCCGTGCCGCGGCGATTGCCGCCGCGCTGGCCGGCCTGTCCAGCATGGTGCACGCCCAGACGGCGCCCCCCGCGCCTGCGGCCGCCACCGGACAAGCCGGGGAACTGGCTGCCGTGACCGTGACCGGCGACTGGCTGGGCACCCCCACCGAAGAAAAAGTGTTGTCCCACCCAGGCGCCCGCACCGTGGTCGAACAGCAGCAGATCCAGGAAAGCGGGTCCAGCAGCGTGCGCGACGTGCTGCGTCAGATTCCCGGCGTCCAGGTGCAGGACAGCAACGGCACGGGCGGCAGCGACGTGTCGCTCAACGTGGGCGTGCGCGGCCTGACCTCGCGCCTCTCGCCCCGGTCCACCATCCTGATGGACGGTGTGCCCATGGCCTACGCCCCCTATGGCCAGCCGCAGTTGTCGCTGGCGCCCGTGTCGCTGGGCAACCTGGAATCGGTCGATGTGGTGCGCGGCGCCGGTTCGGTCCGGTATGGCCCGCAGAACGTGGGCGGCATCATCAACTTCGTGACGCGCGCCATCCCGCAGGACTTCACGACCAGCCTGAACGTCGGCAGCGAAATCTACAGCCATGGCGGCAACGTCAAGACCACGCCCAGCCTGTTCGTGGGCGGCACCACTGACAAGGGCCTGGGCGGCGCGCTGCTGTATTCGGGCACGCATGGCGATGGCTACCGTTCCAGCAACGATTCCACCGACATCGACGACGTGATCCTGAAGGGCGCCTACCGCTTTTCGGCGACCGACGACGTGGCTGTGTCGCTGCACCACTTCGAAGGCAAGGGCCGGATGCCCGGCGGCCTGACCACCGCGCAATACTCGGAAGACCCGTTCCAGTCGACCCGCCAATACGACCAGTTCACGGGCCGCCGTACCGACGGTTCGCTGAAGTACACGCACAATGACGGCGTCAACAACTTCGAAGTGCTGACGTACTACGTGGATTCCTACCGTGGCAGCTACATCGAGCAAGGCGGCACCGGCGCCACGGCGAACCAGTTCCGCCTGACCACCGCGCCGCGCAGCTATCACTATTTCGGCTTCGAACCGCGTTATTCGCGCCTGTTCGATTCGGGTTCGTTCGTGCAGGAAGTCACCGTCGGCTACCGCTACCTGAAGGAAAGCAGCTCGGAAGTGGCCGGGCGTACCGCCTACTACAACCCGGCCGCCGGCGGCGATGCGTTCGACTTGAACATGCCCACCTACCAGACGAGCGACGGCGGCACCACCGCCCACGCCTTCTACATCGACGACCGCATCGACATCGGCAAGTGGACGATCACGCCCGGCGTGCGCTTCGAAAGCATCAGCACCTACAACAACGTCACCAACTTCAACACCGCGACCGGCGCCGTCACCAGCGCCTTGTCGCCGTCGATCGATTCGCGCGTGACCCTGCCGACCCTGTCGGTGCTCTACCGCGTGGACGACAAGTGGTCGCTGTTCGCCAACGCCGGCAAGTCGTTCGGCCCGCAGCAGTACAGTCAACTGGCGTCCACCACCGAAGGCTTGCACCCCGAAACCGCCAAGACCTATGAAATCGGCACGCACTTCGCGGGCCAGGCATGGAGCGGCGAGCTGACGCTGTTCAATATCGACTTCGACAAGGAACTGCAGCTGACGCGTTCCATCGTGGGCGAGGGCATGTGGACCGACCTGGGCGCCACCCGCCATCGCGGCGTGGAATCCGCCTTGCGCTATGACATGGGCGACCTCAGCGACGCCTTGCGCGGCCTGTCCGTCTACGCCACCTATACGTACACGCAAGCCATTGCCAAAGCCGGCGCCTTCGAAGGCCGCGACCTGCCGCTGTACTCGCGCCAGGTGGCTTCCGTTGGCGCCCGGTACGCGGTGCAGCGCTGGACCTTCAATGCCGACGTCTTCGCGCAGTCCAAGCAGCGCTCGCCGGGTTCGCCAGATGCCGGCGCGGGCTACGTCACCGAGGAAGACGCCAGCGGACGCCTGGGCGACATC
Source organism: Achromobacter marplatensis (assembly GCF_002209535.1). GTDB lineage: Bacteria > Pseudomonadota > Gammaproteobacteria > Burkholderiales > Burkholderiaceae_B > Achromobacter > Achromobacter marplatensis. The sequence goes on from NZ_NJIG01000001.1 coordinate 644,369, forward strand.
CCTGGCTTCGCCACGGTGGCGTTGCGGGCAGGCTATGATTTCGGCCGCGACATGAATAACCTGAAACTCGCCGTTGGCGTGAAAAACCTGTTCGACCGCCGCTACTACACGCGCTCCACCGACAACAACGGCGGCAAGTTCGTGGGGCAGCCGCGCACGATCTACATGCAGGCCTCGATGGCCTTCTAAGCACCGTGAGCATTGCATTGACCGGATCGTTCTTGTGAAAGGCCTGCGCGGCGTATGGCTGCGGGTGCATCGCTGGCTGGCGCTTAGCGCCGGCTGGATCCTGATCTTTTCAGGCCTGTCCGGCGCGGCGCTCGTCGTCACGCCGGCGCTGGACCGCTGGGCGAATCCGCAGCTGTTCCAGGCCCGTTCGGATTTGGCTCCCGGCCAGGCGGGCGTCACGCTCGAATCCGTGCTGCGGTCGGCCAGGCAGGAATTCGGCGACGGCGCGAACCTGGTGTTCCGGCCTGCCCGCGCCCCGGGCGAAACGCTGGAAGTGCGGGTGCGCGGCGGCTGGCGCGGCACGCTCTACCTGGACCCGGCCACCGGTGCCGAGCAAGGCCGGCGCGGTGAAACCGAAGGCGCGGCCAATGTGCTGTTCAAGCTGCACAGCGCGCTGTATCTGGACAGCACCGGCAAGGCCATTCTGGCCTGGGTGGCGCTGGCCTATCTGTTCCTGCTGATCACGGGGCTGATCCTGTGGTGGCCGCGGCACTGGGCCAAGGGCTGGAACATCGCACTGGACCGAGGGCTGTTGCGATCGCTGTTCGACCTGCACCGGGTGGGCGGGGCCACGCTGGGCCTGCTGATCGCGGTATCGGTCGCCACCGGCGCCTACATGGCGTGGCGTCCGCTGGGCGCGGCCGTAACGTGGCTAAGTGGCGCGGCCCCGGTCAAAGCGCCGAAATTGCCCGCCGTGGCCGCCAGCGCGGTTGCTGGACAGCCGCTGACGCTGGATCAACTGGCCGAAAAAGCCGTCGCGCAATTCCAGGAACCGGCGCCCATCGGCTATATCGTAGTGCCGCCGCACGCCGGCGCGCCGACCCGTTTCCGCATGATGCTGGGCGATGATCCGCATCCCAACGGCATGACGTCCGTCTGGATCGACCCGCGCACGGCCGACGTGCTGGCCGTCCAGCGCTGGAACACGCTGGATCCAGGCGCACGGGCGACGGCCGTGGTCTACCCACTGCACACGGGCGAACTGGGCGGCGTGGCGCTGGAAACCGCGGTCGCCGTGGGCGGCCTGACGCTGGGCGGCCTGGGCATCAGCGGCGTATGGCTCTGGTGGCGTCGCCGCGCCGTCAAACTGGCAACGGCCAAGGCGCGCAGCCGCTGACGTGGCGCCCGGCGGGGCGCGGGAATACTATTTGCTGATCACTTCCCGGTTTAGAGGAGTCGATCATGGCAACAAGAACCATCTGGAAGGGGGCCATTTCCTTCGGCCTCGTACACATCCCCGTCGGCCTGCACACTGCCACCACGGAGTCCGGCGTGGACTTCGACTGGCTGGACAAGCGCTCCATGGATCCGGTCGGGTACAAGCGCATCAACAAGCGCACCGGCAAGGAAATCGACAAGGACAATATCGTCAAGGGCGTGGAGTATGAAGACGGCCAGTACGTCATCATTTCCCCGGAAGAGATTGCCGACGCCTATCCGCGCACCACGCAAACCATTGAAATACAAGAGTTCGTCGATGCGGGGGATGTGCCTTTCGTCTATCTGGAGCGGCCTTACTACGTTGCGCCGATCAACAAGGGCCAGAAGGTGTATGCCTTGTTGCGCGACACCTTGGCCAAGACCGGCAAGATCGGGATCGCCAAAGTCGTTATTCAGACCAAGCAGCATCTGGCCGCGCTGATCCCGTCCGGGGATGCGCTGGTGTTGAACCTGATGCGATGGGGCGACGACGTCAAGCCGCAAGACGAGCTGGACCTGCCCAAGTCCGGCGCCCGCGGGATGACGCCGAGCGCCAGCGAACTGAAAATGGCCAAGATGCTGGTCGAAGACATGTCCGGCAAGTGGGACCCCGAGCAGTACAAAGACGAATTCAAGGCGGCGGTCATGGGGCTGGTGGCCAAGAAGGTCAAGGCCGGCAAGACCGAGACCGTTCTTGAGCCGCAAGAGGAAACGCCCGCCTATGCGGACAACGTGATCGATCTGACCGAATTGCTGCAACGCAGCCTGAAGGGCGGAAAGAAAGCGGCACCCGCCGCAGCGAAGAAGACCGCGGCCCGCAAGACGCCTGCCAAGAAGGCGCCCGCGAAAGCGGCAAAGGCGGCCAAGGCCACCAAGGCGGCGCGGCCCCGCAAGGCTGCATGACATGGCCGACAGCCTGAAGACCTATCGCAAGAAGCGCGACTTCAAGGTCACCCCGGAACCCGCCGAGGGCGGCGAGGCAAACGAAGCGGCCCGCGCCTTCGTCATCCAGAAGCACTGGGCCAGCCGGCTGCATTATGATTTCCGGCTGGAGCTGGACGGCGCGATGAAGAGCTGGGCGGTGCCTAAGGGCCCCAGCTACGATCCCGCCGTCAAGCGCATGGCCGTGCAGGTGGAAGACCATCCCATCGCGTACAACCAGTTCGAAGGCCAGATCCCCGAGGGCCAGTACGGCGCCGGCAAGGTCATCATCTGGGACGAGGGCCGCTGGATGCCCGTCGGTGATGCGCGCAAGGGCTACCGCGACGGGCATCTGAAATTCGACCTGCAGGGCACGAAAATGCAAGGCCGCTGGGCGCTGGTCCGCATGAAGGGCAAGGAATCCGACAAGCAGCCGGCATGGCTGCTGATCAAGGACCGCGACGACTTTGCGCGCCGCGAACGCGAATTCAGCGTGGTCGACGAAATGCCTGACAGCGTGGTGCCCTTGCGCAAGAAAACACCGGCGAAAGCGCGTCCGCAAGCGGAGCCCAAGGAGGACAGGGCGATATCCAAAGGGGACGAGGCGGCATTGCCCGGCCAGGCAGCCGACCTGCCGGCGTCGTTGAAGCCGCAACTGGCCACCTTGGCGGACGGTATACCGCCGGGCTCGGACGACTGGCTTTATGAATTGAAGTTCGACGGCTATCGGCTGTTGGCGCGCCTGGACGGGGACACCGTCACCCTCCATACGCGCAACGGGCATGACTGGAGCGCCAAGTTGCCGCATCTGGTGGACGCCTTCGGACGGCTGCCCGCGAAATGCGCCTGGGTGGACGGCGAGGCCGTGGTGCTGGACAAGCAGGGCGTGCCCAATTTCCAGGCGCTGCAAAATGCCTTCGACGGCGAAGCCACGGGGGGCATCGTGTTCTACGCCTTCGACCTGCCGTTCATCGGCGGACGGGACCTGCGCCAGGAACCGCTGCGCGTGCGCCGGGCGTTGCTGGCGCAGTTGATGGCCGCAAGCGACGACGACCATCTGCGGTTCAGTGAAGCGTTCGACCAGACACCTGCCGATCTGGTGGCGTCAGCCTGCAAGATGGGGCTGGAAGGCATCATCGCCAAGCGCCAATCCGCCGCCTACGTGTCGCGTCGCAGCGATAACTGGCTGAAGATCAAGTGCGGCCGCCGCCAGGAGTTCGTCATCGTCGGCTACACCGCGCCACAGGGCGCGCGCGAGGGCCTGGGCGCGCTGTTGCTGGCCGTGCACGAGGACGACGGCGCGTTGCGCTACGTAGGCAAGGTCGGCACCGGCTTCGACCGCCAAGGCTTGCTATCGCTTCAGCAAAAGCTTGCCCGTATCGAAACCCGCGACAAGCCGGTGACGGGAGGCGAGGGCAGGGGCGTGCAATGGGTGAAGCCGGAATTGATTGCCGAAGTGGCGTTCGGCGACTGGACGAGCGGCGGGCATATCCGCCACGCCGTGTTCCAGGGCTTGCGTACGGACAAGTCGGCGCGCGAGATCACCCGTGAAAAGGCGGCCGCAGTCACGCGAGCGCCCGCCGCGAAGGCGCAGGCCAAGCCCGCGGGCAAGATCGGCAAGCTGACCCATCCCGAACGGGTCATCGATCCGTCGACCGGGCTGACCAAGCTGGACCTGGCGCGCTATTACGGCCTGGTCGCGCCCCTGCTGCTGGAACACCTGAAATCCCGCCCCGTCTCGTTCCTGCGTGCGCCGGGCGGCATCCAGGGCGAGCTGTTCTTCCAGAAGCACCTGGAAGCCGCCATGCCGGGCGTCAAATCGTTGCCGCCCAAGCTGGACCCCGGCCATCCGCCGCTGCTGGAGGTGCCGACCGCCGAAGCGGTGCTGTCTGCCGTGCAGATGAACGTGGTGGAATTCCACACGTGGAACGCGGTGAAGACCGCGATCGGCAAGCCCGACCGCATGCTGTTCGACCTGGACCCGGGCGAAGGCGTGGGCTGGCCTGCCGTGCAGCAGGCGGCCCAGCTGGTACGCACCCTGCTTGACGAAATCGGCCTGACGCCCTGGTTGAAGACTAGCGGGGGCAAGGGCTTGCACGTGGTGGTGCCGCTGCGCCGGCAGTACGACTGGGACACCATCAAGGCGTTTTCGCAAGCGATCGTCACGCATTTGGCGAGAACGCTGCCGAAGCAGTTCGTGGCCAAGAGCGGGCCGAAAAACCGGGTCGGCAAGATCTTCGTCGACTATCTGCGCAACGGCTTCGGCGCCACCACGGTGGCGGCCTGGTCCGCCCGGGCGCGGCCGGGGCTGGGCGTGTCGGTGCCGGTGGCGTGGGAAGAGTTGGCGAAACTCAGCGGCAGCGCGCACTGGACCATCGCCAATATCCATGCGCGTCTGGACGCCGGCAATACGCCCTGGGAAGGGTATGCGCCGCAGGCGGTGGGGCGGGCGATGGCCGCGATCGATTTCCGGCCTGGCAAATGACTAGGTGTTGCCCAGCAAATGGCTGATGGCCTGCGCCTCCTGGCGCACCGCCAGCCCGACGCGGCCATCCGCGGACGGATCGAAGCCGCCGGTGGCGCCCAGGGCGGTCAGGACGGCGCAGGGCCGGCCGGCATAGTTGTAGATCGGGGCCGATACGGCGCTGATGCCGCGCAAGTTCGTGTCGCGCACCACGGCGCAGCCCGCCGCCTGCACGGACCGCTGCAGCGCGCCAATCGGGTCATCGGCATGCAGCATCGCCCGCTGTTCGGCCGTGGCGGCCTCCAGCTCGGCTTCGGCCAGCGCCCGCACGGCGGTCTCGTCCAGCGTCGCCAACAAGACCTGGCCGGTGGCCGACCACAGCATCGACAACACCGACCCCACGCGCACGTTTACGGTGACCGGCAGCCCTGGCTCTTCAAAACGCACGATGGTGGGCCCCTTGTTGCCCATCACCGCTACGAAGCACGTGACTTCCAGCGCTTCCCGCAGCCGGATAAGCGACGCTTCAGCCAGGCGGATGGGATCGGCCTGCCGCATGGCCGCCAGGCCCAGCAGCAAGGTCTCCAATCCCAGGAAGTACTGCTGGGTGGCGGCGTCCTGACCGACCAGCCCGCCTTCCATCAGGCTGACGAGATAACGGTGCACCTTGGCGGGGCTTTCCTCGATCCGGGCGGCAATCACGCTCAATCCCGCGCGGCCGCCAAGCTCGCCCAGTGCTTTCAGGACGGCCATGCTGGTCTCGGCCGCCTGCACGCGCTGGCGGCGTTCACGGGGACGCGGAAGATCGGGGGTGGCAGTCATGGCGGGAAGTCGGAAGGGAAGAGAGGCGAAGGGTAAACCGGGTTTATTGAATTACGCAATGCGTATATGATTTACGCATAAAACAGATGACTACCCGGAGTAGAGACATGTCCCAACCCGCCCAACCCGCGACCGGCTGTCCGATGCATGCGGCTGCCGCCGCCAGCGGCTGTCCCGTGCACGTCAGCGAGCGCGCCGCTGAATTCGACCCTTTCGGCGATGGCTACCAGCAGGATCCGCCCGAGTACGTGCGATGGGCGCGCGAGCAGGAACCCGTCTTCTACAGTCCGAAACTGGGCTACTGGGTGGTGACCCGTTACGACGACATCAAGGCGATCTTCCGGGACAACATCACGTTCAGCCCGTCCATCGCGCTTGAGAAAATCACCCCGACAGGCCCGGAAGCCAACGCCGTGCTGGCGTCGTACGGCTATGCGATGAACCGCACGCTGGTCAACGAAGACGAGCCGGCCCACATGCCGCGGCGGCGCGTGCTGATGGAACCGTTCACGCCCGACGCGCTGAAGCACCACGAACCGATGGTGCGGCGCCTGACGCGCGAATACGTCGACCGCTTCATCGACGACGGCCGCGCCGACCTGGTCGACCAGTTGCTTTGGGAAGTCCCGCTGACGGTGGCGCTGCATTTCCTGGGTGTCCCGGAAGAAGACATGGATCTGCTGCGCCGCTATTCCATTGCGCACACGGTCAATACCTGGGGCCGTCCCAAGCCCGAGGAACAGGTGGCCGTGGCGCACGCGGTCGGCAATTGCTGGCAGCTGGCCGGCAAGATCCTGGACAAGATGCGCCAAGACCCTGACCAGCCCGGCTGGATGCAATATGGCCTGCGCAAGCAGCGCGACTTCCCGGACGTCGTCACCGATTCCTACTTGCATTCGATGATGATGGCGGGCATTGTCGCGGCGCACGAAACGACGGCCAACGCCTCGGCGAACGCGCTGAAGCTGCTGCTGCAGCACCCCGACGCGTGGCGCGACCTATGCGAAGACCCGTCTTTGATTCCCAACGCGGTCGAAGAATGCCTGCGGCACAACGGGTCGGTCGCGGCCTGGCGCCGGCTGGCCACCTGCGACACCACCATTGCGGGCATGCCGATTCCGGCCGGCTCCAAGCTGCTGATCGTCAGCTCGTCCGCCAACCATGACGAGCGCCAGTTCGCCGATGCCGACCTGTTCGACATCCGGCGCGACAACGCCAGCGACCAGCTCACCTTCGGGTACGGTTCGCATCAATGCATGGGCAAGAACCTGGCGCGCATGGAGATGCAGATTTTCCTGGAGGAGCTGACGCGTCGCCTGCCGCACTTGCGCCTGGCAGCCCAGCAGTTCACCTACGTGCCCAACACCTCGTTCCGCGGCCCCGAACACCTGTGGGTCGAGTGGGACCCGGCGCAGAACCCCGAACGCAGCCAGCCTGAGCTGCTGGCGCAACGCCAACCGGTGCGCATCGGCGAGCCCTCGGCCCACGCCAGCGCACGCACGCTTGTCGTCGAACGCGTGGAGCCGGCCGCACACGGCATCGTCATGCTGACGCTGGCCTCGCCCGACGGCAAGGCGCTGCCGCGCTGGGCGCCGGGCGCGCATATCGACATCGAATGCGGCGACACCGGCCTGTCCCGGCAATACTCGCTTTGCGGCGACCCGGCGGACGCCAGCCGCCTGCGCATCGCCGTTCTGCGGGAAACCGACGGGCGCGGCGGTTCGGCCTGGGTCCACGACAACGTGAAACCCGGCCAGCGCCTGCGGGTCCGCGGCCCGCGCAACCATTTCCGCCTGGACGAAAGCGCGGCCAAGGTGATCCTCGTTGCGGGCGGCATCGGCATTACGCCCATCAGCGCCATGGCGCGGCGCGCACAAGCGCTGGGCATCGATTACGCGTTGCATTACAGCGGCCGCACGCGCGCCGGCATGGCCATGCTGGCGGAACTGGCCGCCCTGCATGGCGACAGGCTGCACCTCCATATCAGCGAAGAGGGCAGTCGCAACGACTTCGGCGCGCTTCTGGCGCAGCCCGACGCAGACACCCAGATCTACGCCTGCGGGCCCGAGCGCCTGCTGGACGCGCTGCAACAAGCCTGTGCGCACTGGCCGCAGGACGCATTGCGGGTCGAACATTTCCATTCGACGCTGGGCACGCTGGACCCCGAGCGCGAGCATGCATTCGAGGCCGAGCTGAAAGACTCGGGGCTGGTGGTGACCGTGCGCGCCGACCAGACCCTGCTGGCTGCGTTGCGCGCCGCCAATATCGACGTGCAAAGCGATTGTGAAGAAGGCCTGTGCGGGTCTTGCGAGGTCAGCGTGCTGGCTGGAGACATCGACCATCGCGATGTGGTGCTGACCCGCGCCGAGCGCGAGGCCAATCGCAAGATGATGAGCTGCTGTTCGCGCGCCTGCGGCCAGCGCATCGTGCTGGAACTCTGAACGGCCGGGCAGGCGCGGCGTCGGTGCCGCTAGCGGGCGTCCGCCAGGGCGCGCTGCACGGCCGGTCGCGCGGCGACACGGGCCAGGTAGGCCGTCAGCTTCGGAAATTGCGCCAGGTCGACCCCGTCGCCTTCGAGCCAGCTGCCGACAGTGAACAAGTAGCCGTCGGCCACGCTGTATTCCTCGCCCGCGACCCACGGGCCGACAATCTGGCCTTCCAGATACGCGGCGCAGGCCGTCATCGTCTGTGGGACCTTGGCGCGCATGGCCTCGTGCGCGGCGGCGTCGTCGGCCCAGCGCGCACCGCGCCTTTTGTGTGCGTGCGCCACGTGAGCGGTCGCGGCCAGATAGCTCGTCAGCTCCTGCATCCGCGCGTAGGCAAAGGGATCGTCCAGCGGCGCCAGCCTGGCTTGCGGAAAGCGCTGCGCCACAAAGGCGAGGAGGGCGGGGGTTTCGGTCAGCACGCCCTGCTCGGTGGCCAGCGCCGGCACGCGGCCTTTGGGATTCACGCGCAGGTACTCGGGGCTTTGCTGCTGTCCCGCGGCAAAATCCAGCTTGACCACGTCAAAATCGGCGCCTGCTTCGTGCAGCGCGATGTGGGTCGCCAGCGCGCACGTGCCAGGGGCGGAGTAAAAGGTCCAACGGGCCATCGTCATCCTCTATCGGTATGGGGCAAGAAGTCGTCGGGTCGTGTTGCGTTGGGACCCGAACCCCGATCACGATAGCAAACTCTTGTTCGGTTGGCGCGTCGCTGGGCGCAGCGGCGGCTTCCTGCGCGCGAGGCTCGTGGCCGATGGATGGCCGGAGCGCCGCGTCAGTGCGCCCCGACCATCCGGCATCATGCCGTTGCCGCCTCGGTGACGCCGCACCATTGGGCAATGAACAGGGCGATTGCCTTGGTGATGAGGCGCAGGGACTCGATGTGGACGCGTTCGTCGAAACCGTGGATGTCGAGCGATTTCGGACCGTAGACCAACGTCGGCATATTGCCGTAGATCACGAACACCCGCGCATCCAGGTAGCCGGGCGTGGTGAAGCTTTCCAGGTCGCTCTGGAAGGCCTGCTTGTGGCATTCGCGCAGGGTGTTCTCGGCGTCGCTGCCTTCCTCCAGCACATAGCCTTCGGCATAGAAGCCGGTGTAGGTCACTTCGGGCGGCGTGCCGCCGAACCGTGGGTCGGTGGCAGCGTCGCGCAGGCAGGCGTCGATCTGCTCGCGGGCCTCATCGGCGGTGGTGCCCGGGTAGATCGCCGCGCGCACGTCGAACTCGCACCAGGGCGGCACCGTGGACGGCCAGTCTCCGCCCTCGATCTTGCCGATGTTGAAGTTGATGGGATGGTCCAGGTGTTCGAAGTGGCGGTGGCAGTGGTGCTGGCCGTTCCATTTGGCCTCCAGGCCGCGCAACGCCTGGATCGCGGCATAGGCGGCGTCGATGGCGTTAAAACCGTTGGCCATTTCGCGGGTGTGCGTGGGATGCCCCTGCACACGGACCTTGAACCACAGCACGCCGACGTTGGCGCGCACCAGCATGTTCTCTTCGGGCTCGGGAATGATGACGGCGTCGGCCTGGTAGCCGCGCAGCAGCGCCGCCAGCGCGCCGTTGCCGGTGCATTCCTCTTCGACGACCGATTGGAAGTAGATGGGCGCGGCGGGCGCGTAACCGGCGGCGCGCACCGCATCGTAGGCATACAGGTTGGCGGCCAGGCCGGCTTTCATGTCGGCGGCGCCGCGGCCATACATCCAGCCGTCGATGATCGCCGGATCCCACGGTGAGCGGCTCCACATGTCGACCGGGCCGGTCGGCACCACGTCGATGTGTCCATTGAGGATGAGCGAACGGCCGGCTTGCTGTTCCGGGCGATAGGTGCCGACGACGTTGAAGGCGTTTTCGTAGGAAACGGTGACGGGCCCGAAGCCGGGATGCGATTCGATGTCCTTGACGTCGATGCGCCAGCGGTCCATCGCGAAACCGCGCTGGCGCATGGCTTCATATAGGAAATCCTGGGCGGTATGTTCCTGCTCGCGCAGCGACGGGAACCGGACCAGGTCCTGGGTGAACGCCAGCTGCGCGTCGAATTGCGCGTCGACCGCCTGGAGGATGCGCCGGGTCTGCGCTTCGGTGAGCGGCTGGGCAGAGGGGGATTGCGTCATGCGGATTCCTTCAAAGAGGGTGGGATCGGGGGCTTGCGGCCGACACGGAGGCGCGCGGCGCGTTCAGGGCCAGGCGGCGCTTGTGGCCGGCCAGCGCCCAGAGCGAGAAGAGCGTGATGGCCGACAAGGTCGAATAGAAGATCGCCAGGGGCAGCCATTGGCCGGGATAGTGGTAAGTCAGCCAGGTGCCGACCAGCGGCGTCATGCCGCCGGCCACGGCGCCGCACAGCTGGTACGACAGCGAGATGCCGGAGTAGCGCACGTGCGTGGCAAACGCCGAGCTGATGTACCCGGCCATTGCCGAATAGATCGCGGCCATGAAGACCAGCACGATGGAGATGCCGGCGATGATGCTGAATGCGGTGCCTTGGCTGACCAGCATGAACATCGGGTAGGGCGCCAGCACCGAACACGCCGCGGCGGTGATCAGGACGCGGCTGGGGCCGAGCACGTCCGCCAGCCACGCCGCCAGCGGTTGGACCAGGAACTGGATGATGGCGACGACGAACAGGCAGTCCAGGATCAGCGTACGCGGCAGGCCCATCGTCTGCGTGGTGTACGACAGCATGAACGTGTTGGTGAAGTAGATGCCGCCGATCGCGACCGTGCAGACACCCATGCAGAGCAAGACGGTGCGCCAGGCAGTGCGCAGCACTTCCTTGGCGGGAATCTCCGCGCGCTCCTGGCGTTCGAGGACCTGCGCGAAGTCGGGCGATTCATTGACGCCCACGCGGATGAAATAGCCCACCACCAGCAGGACGGCGCTGATCAGGAACGGGACGCGCCAACCCCAACTGACGAAGTCGGCTTCGTCCAGCGTCGTCAGGAGGCGGAAGGCCAGCAACGACAGGATCAATCCCGCCGGGCTGCCCAACTGCGCGAACGACGCGGCGAACGTGCGCCGGGCCTGCGAGGCGTGCTCGCCCGCCATCAACACGGCGCCGCCCCATTCGCCGCCGACCGCCAGGCCCTGCGCCAGACGCAGCAGCAAGAGGAGGGCGGGGGCCCACAGGCCGGCGGTGGCGTAGCTGGGCAGCAGGCCGATGCCGACCGTGGCCACGCCCATGATGACCAGGGTGGTCATCAGGGCGTTCTTGCGGCCGACCCGGTCGCCGAGGTGGCCGAAGATGACGCCGCCCAGCGGCCGCGCCAGAAAGCCGGCGGCGAACGTGCCGAAAGACGCCATGGTGCTGATGAAGGGGTCGGCGGTGGGAAAGAACACCTTGCCGAATACCAGCGCGGCGGCCGTGGCGTAGATGTAGAAGTCATACCATTCGATCGTGGTTCCGACGAATGCGGCGGTTGCGGCCCGAACGGGCTGACGCGCCGTAGAAGGAGTGGCGGGAACGGCCATGTTTTCCTCTTGGCTGAATATCGTTGTTCGAAGGCGCGTTTATCGCTCCGAGCTCGACATAACGTCAATTTATGCTTTCTAATAATCGACTTAAGCCAATTTGATGTCCGGCGAAAACACGAGGCCTCCCGCCTGTTTTCGCAGGGCAAGGCCAAACATCGATTAACGGCGCGCGACCCTCATGACACCTGCCACGCTTCTCGACACCCGCACCGGCGATCGGCTGGACTGGAATCTGCTGCGTACGTTTCTGGTCATTGTTCAGGAACGCAGCATCAGTGGCGCCGCCACCAAATTGCACCTGACCCAATCGGCGGTCAGCCAGGCGTTAAAGCGCCTGGAAGATCAGCTGGGGCGGCGGCTGATCGAGCGGCACAACACCGCATTCACGATCACGAACGCCGGCGAGGAAGCCTGCCGGGCGGCAGAGGCCATCTACGGCAGCGTGTCCCAGTTGCTGACGGATGTCTCGCAAACGAAGGTGGAAGCCACGGGGCGGATCCATCTGCTTGTGGCCAGCCGGATCCACTCGACCGTGTACGACAACTTCTGGGCGGATTTCCATCGTGCATTTCCGCGGATTGAAGTGCAGATGGACGTGATGCCCAGCAGCGAAATCGTCACGCTGATGCAGCAGCGGGCCGCCACGGCGGGTATCGCATTAAGCCGCCGGATGCCCAAGCGGCTGGAGAGCAAAGTGTTCCTGCAACAGCGGTATGCGCTGTTCTGCGGGCGCAACCATGCCTTGTTCGGCAAGCCCGACATCCGCATCGAGGATTTGCTGGGCGAGAATTTCGTGTCGTTTGCGAGCGATGCCCTGGGCGACAGCCTGTCCCCGTTGACCATCTTCCGCGACCAGCGTGGCTTTTCAGGCCGCATCGTGGCGTCATCGACGCAGCATGACGAGGTCAAGCGCCTGCTGATCGCGGGGTTCGGCATCGGCTGCCTGCCGGAGCACAGCGTCCAGGTGGACCTGGAACAAGGGCGGCTGTGGCGCCTGCCGCCCGGGGAAGGGGTCTGCTCGGTCGAGCTGCATCTGCTGTGGCACCGCGACGCGCAGCTGACGCCTGCCGAGACGGCGTTCCTGAAGCATTTCCGCGACTACATCGACGGCTATTCCATGGCGGAACGCCTGGCTTCCCATGAACTGGCCGTGCAATAGGCCTGAGCGCGGGGCTGGAACTACAGGCGCTGCCCGCCGGTTGCGTCGATGCTTTGGCCGGTGATCCAGCGGCCCTCGTGCGATGCCAGGAACGCGACGATGTCCGCGATGTCTTCCGGCTGCCCCACGCGGCCCAGCGCAATCGTCTTGGCAATGACCTGGCTGATCTCGGGGTCGCGCGCGCGCTGGTTGAGGTCGGTGCTGGTGGCGCCCGGCAGGACCGCGTTGACCGTGATGCCGCGTGCGCCCAGTTCGGCGGCCAGCAGCAGGCTAAGCGTTTCCAGCCCCGCTTTCGCAGGCGCATAGACGCTCATCTCGGGATAGGCGGCCCGGGTGCCCATCGACGAAATGTTGATGATGCGGCCGTTGTCGCGCAGGAACGGCAGGCAGTGCTGGATAAGGAAGAACGGCGACTTCAGGTTGACTTGCAGCACACGGTCGAAGTCTTGGGGGGTGACGTCCGCCAGCAGCGCCCGCAGGCCGACGCCGGCATTGTTCACAAGAATGTCCAGGCCGCCGTCGCCGTTGCGTTCAAGCAGGGTCTGGCGCAGGTCGCGCGCCAGGTCGGACGCCGCCTCGGGCGCGGACAGGTCGGCCCGCAGCGTCCAGGCCTGACCGCCGGCTGCGCGGATCAGGTCGGCGACCTCGTCGGCGGCGTCGCTGGCGGCGTTGTAGTGGACGGCGACGTGCGCGCCACGCCGCCCCAAAGCCAGGGCGATGGCGCGGCCTATCCCGCGGCTGGCGCCGGTGACCAATGCGGTCTTGCCGGTCAAGCTGTCAGGTGCGTGGCTCATGCGGCCTCCGTTTCAGGGGTTGTCCAGGTCTGGCGGGCTTCCAGTGCGCGCGCCTGTAAGAGCAGGGCGTTGCGGTCGACCTTGTTGGTGCCGGCCCACGGCAGTTCGTCGACGAAGCGGATACGCCGCGGGTGCTGGTACGCGGGGCCGTTGGCCAGCGCATGGCGCTTCAGGCTGTCCGCGTCCAGGGCGCTGCCGTCGCGGCGCACCACGAAGGCGACGGGAATCTGGCCGCGCTCTTCGTCGGCCAGGGGCACAACGCAGCTTTGGCGTACATCCGGATGCAGTTCCAGCAGCTTTTCCACTTCGACGGGATAGATGTTCTCGCCGCCGCAGACGAACATGTCGTCCGCGCGGCCCACGAAATAGTAGAAGCCCTGGGCGTCGCGGCGCATGACGTCGCCGCTGTAATACCAGCCGTCCCGCAGCACTTGCGCGCTCTTTTCGGGCAGGTTGTGATAGCCGGACAAGACGGCCGGATTCTTCATCAGCAGCACGCCTTCATCCGGATTGGGGCCGTCGGCCAGGCGGACGTGGGACGGATCGATCGGATGGCCCACCGCCAGCGGCGGCGTGGGCAATCCGTCGGGATGCGGGCCGAACACGGCGGGCCCGGCTTCAGTGGTGCCGTAGCCGTGGGTGATGCGCACCTGCGGCAGGGCCTGCTGGATGCGTTCGTAAAGCGCCACGGTCATCGGCGCAGAGCCCAGCATGACGCGGCCAAGCGCAGACAGGTCACGGCCCTGCAGCAAGGCAGGCTCCTTGACCAGCCGGGCAAACATGGTGGGCACGGCCGTCAGCACGGTGATGCGGTAGCGTTCCAGCGCGTCGGCATAGGCGGCCACGTCGAACGCCGGCTGGATCACCAGCAGGCTGTTGCTGGCGAATGCGCGCTTGGCCATGAAGAGGCCGTTCATGTGGAAGAGGGGCTGGGCCAGCAGGTAGTGTTCCTGTCGATCGGGTGCGGCCGCCGGGCCGGACGTGGCGCCGAGCGCCCACAGCTGGCCCGCGTGCGTCAGCGGCACGCCCTTGGGCTTGCCGGTGGAACCTGACGTGTACAGCATCTGCGCCACGTCGTCGTGCGCGGGCGTGACGGTGTCGAAGGCCGTCGGCACGATCTGCGCGGCAAAGCCCTGCGGTCCGGCTTCATCGAAATCCAGCACCGGCACCGTGGCCTCGAAGGCGGCGCGGCGCGCACTGTCTACGAAGGCCAGGGCAATTCCAGCGTCGCGGATCACGTAGTCGATGTTCTCTTGCGTCTGCTTGATGTTGATGGGCACGGCCACGAAGCCGGCGCGCATGATGCCGAAATAGGTAATCAGGTATTCGGCGCGGTTCAAGGCGGCGATGGCGATGCGCGAGCCGGCCGGCAACGCGCGGGCCGTCAGCCATGCGGCGACGCCACCGGCCAGTTGATGGATGTCGCCGTGCGTGTAGCGGACAGGCGCGTCGGCGACCCGCAGGTCGACGATGGCGGGCAGGGCGGCGGGGCGGCTGGGGTCAGCCAGGTCGCCCAGGTTCTTCAGAGGATGCGTCATGGGGAAATTCCGGGAGTTTTGGCGCTTAACGCTTTTGCAGCTTGGGGTTGAGCGCGTCATTCAGGCCGTCTCCGACCAGATTCAGAGACAGCACGGCAAGCATGATCGCGACGCCGGGGACGGCGCAGATGTACCAGGAGGACCGGATCAGGCTGCGGCCTTCGCCGACCAGGCGGCCCCAGCTGGCGATGTTGGGGTCGCCCAGGCCCAGGAAGGACACGACCGATTCGTACAGGATGGCGCCCGCCACCACCAGCGACGACATCACGATGACGGGCGGCAGCGCGTTGGGCAGGATCTCGGCGGCGACGATGCGCAAGGGGCTCATGCCCACGGCGCGGCTGGCCTGCACGAATTCCCGTTCCTTGAAGGACAGGAATTCGGCGCGGGTCAGCCGGGCGATGGGCGGCCACGACACCAGCCCGACGGCCAACGTGATGGCTTCGATGTGCGGGCCCAGCACCGACACGACGGTCAATACGAACACGACGTTCGGAATGATCTGGAACAGTTCGGTGACGCGCATCAGCACTTCGTCGATCCACCCGCCGGACCAGGCGGCGGCCGCGCCGATGCTTACCCCGATCACGGTTGCGGCCGCGGCGGCGACCAGGCCGATCAGCAGGGTGGCGCGGGCGCCATGCGCGATCAACGCGGCGACGTCGCGGCCCATGGAGTCCGTGCCCAGCGGATAACGCCAGGATTCGAAGGGCCAGATCTCGGGTGCGCCGACGATGCGCAGCGGATTGATGGGATACAGCCAGCCGGCGCTGGCGGCCAGCAGGGCGATCAGCAGCAGCACGACCGCGCCCGCCACCGCACCGCGGTTGCGGACGAATCGGGCGGCGAACGACGCGGGGCGAGGGGTTGCGCGGGCGACGGGCAGGGTGGCAAGCGTAGGGGATGCGGACATATCAGACAGCCTTGATGCGCGGGTCCATCCGCGTGTAGAGAAGATCGACGACGATGTTGGCCAGGACCACCACGAAGGAGCTCAGCACCAGGATGCCCAGCACGACGGGGTAGTTGCGGCTCATGACGCTGTCGAACAGCACGCCGCCGATGCCCGGCCAACTGAACACGGCCTCCACCACGATGCTGCCGCCCAGCACCGAGCCCAGTTGCAGGCCCAGCAGCGTGACGATGGGCAGCACCGCGTTGCGCAGAATGTGCCGCAGCACCACGGCGGTGCGCGTCAGGCCCTTGGCGTAGGCGGTGCGCACGTAGTCCATGCGGCTGACTTCCAGCATCGACGCCCGCATGACGCGGGCATAGGCCGCGGAATAGAACAGGCCCAGGGCGATGGCGGGCAGCGCCAGGTGATGCAGCACGTCCAGCGCCCGCCGCCACAAGCCGCCGTCCAGGCCGATGGTGACCATGCCGCCCACGGGAAACCAGCCCAGCTTCACCGAAAACAGGATG
Source organism: Achromobacter marplatensis (assembly GCF_002209535.1). Taxonomy (GTDB): domain Bacteria; phylum Pseudomonadota; class Gammaproteobacteria; order Burkholderiales; family Burkholderiaceae_B; genus Achromobacter; species Achromobacter marplatensis. The sequence goes on from NZ_NJIG01000001.1 coordinate 660,864, forward strand.
ATCAGCATGATGCCCAGCCAGAAACTGGGCGCGGCAAAGCACAGCACGGCAAACGCCGAGACCGCGCTATCCCACCAGGTGTTGACCTTGATGGCGGACACGATGCCCGCCGCCATGCCGACCAGCACGGCGATGGCGATGCTGGCCAGCATCAGTACCAGCGTGGCGGGCAGGTGGGCCAGGATTACGTCCAGCACCGGCAGGTTGTGCCGGTACGAATAACCGAAATCCAGGCTCGCGACCGAACCGATGTACTTCAGCAGTTGGACGGTCGGCGGCTGGTCCAGCCCATACGTCACGCGCAGGCGTTCGATCAGCGCCGGGTCGGTGACCTGCTGCTCGGCCGTCATGACGTCCAGGAACGTGCCGGGCACGGATTGGATCAGGGCGAAGTTCAGCACCACCACGCCCAGCAACAGCGGAACGGCCTGGAGCAGGCGGCGCAAGATCAAACGCAACGGCATGGCGGATCTCTTACGCTTGCAGCCAGACGTCGGCCAGGGTTTCGCCCTGGACGTTGGCGCCGGTGGTGAAGTTGCGCACGTTCTTGCCAGCCAGCGTGAACGACTGGATTTCCACCAGCGGCACGATTGGCACATCGGTCGAGGCCAGGCGCGCGAACTGCGCGGCCAGCGCCTTGCGGGCGTCGGGCGCCGTTTCGACCGCCAGCTTGCCGACCAGCGCGTCCATCTCGGGGCTGGAGTAGCCGGTGGCGTTGCGGAAGGCGGCCCCCTTCACGATGCCATCGGTGGTGAAGAACTGGGTCACGGTCGGCACCAGTTCCAGCGGCGACGTGAAATTGGACACCGCAATGTCGTAGTCGTAGTCGCCGTAGATGCGCTTGAGCGCCGTCGCGCGGTCCACCGAATCCAGCTTGACGGCGATGCCCACGTCTTCCAGCGCCTGCTTCAGGTATTGGCCCAGCTTGGCGTTCTCTTCAAACCACGCGGCGGCCACCAGGTTGACGGTGAAGCGCTTGCCGTCCTTGACGGGCAGCCCGGCGGCGTCCAGCAGCGACGCGGCTTTCTTCGGGTCGAAGGGATAGCGCGGCACGTCTTCGGTGAAGAACAGCGGGTTGCTGCTGAAGATGGGGGCAATGGCGGGTTTGCCGCGGCCGTAATAGATGGTGTCGACGATGAACTGGCGGTCGATGGCGTGCAGGATGGCCTGGCGCACCTCGCGGCGGTTGACGATGTCGCGGCGCTGGTTGAATTCGGCCGTCACCGTCCAGGCCGTGTTCTGGTAGCCACGCGTGTCCACGACGACCTTGCCGGTCTTGATCAGGCGGTCGATGTCGCGGGCGGGAACCGGATTGGAATAGGCCAGGCCCAGCTCGCCCGTTTCCAGCGCGGCGCCGCGCGAGGCGGGGTCGGACCACCAGCGGATGACCAGCTTGTCCAGGTTGGGTTCGCCCGGGTTCCAGTACTTGTCGTTGCGCTGGTATTCCACGTGGCTGCCGCGCACCCACTTGCCGTATTTCCACGGGCCCGTGCCCACCGGCGTGTTGTTCAGCGGGTTGGTGATCAGGTCTTTGCCGTCATACAGGTGCTTGGGCACCAACAGCTGATACTGGCCGGACAACGTGGATTTCAGGAAGAATTCCGGCACGGGCGCGTTGAAGGTCAGCACGACCGTCTGCGCATCCGGCGCGGTGGCGTCCGTTAACGATTTCAGCGCGATACCCGCAGAAATCGGCTTCCAATGCTGCAGCACGTTGTAGACGACGTCGGCTGACGTGAAGGGTGCGCCGTCGTGCCAGGTGACGCCTTCGCGCAGCTTGATGGTGTAGCTGCGGAAGTCCGCCGCCGGGGTGACGCTAAGCGCCAGCGCGGGCTGGAACTTCAGGTCGGCATCCAGTTTTAACAGCCGTTCCAGGATCTTGGTGGACGTCTGGAACGGGCTGGATCCGCCGCCGCCGGGCACGAACAGCGCTTGCGGCTCCAGGCCGCCCCAGGTGGCGACGAGCGTGCCGCCCTTGCGGGCGGGGCCCGCATCCGCGCCCGGTTGGGCGGTGGCGGCGTATAGCGCCTGCGGCAATGCTCCCAGGCCGGTGGCGGCCAGGGAGCCTGCGGCGGTGCGGGTCAGGAAGGCGCGCCGTCCGAGGCGCGGAGCTTGGGTCATGATGGCATCCTTGTTGGGTAACGCGGCTCAGCCTTGGCTGAGCGTGGCGTAGGTGGCGCGGCCGATGGCGACAAGCGCGCCCTGGTCGTTGTAGAGGTCCACGTCGGCCACGCCGACGCTGCGCCCATTGCGGCGCACGCGCGCCACCGCGGTCAGGCCGGTGTTGACGGCGGGCCGCAGGTAATCGACGCGGAAGTTGATGGTGGGCAGGCCACGGCCCAGCAGCATGCCGACGGCGAAATCGCCCACGGTGTCGATCACGGCGGCCAACGGGCCGCCATGCCATTGGCCGCTGGCGGCACCGCGTTCGAATTCGGCCCGCATCGGCGCCAGCACGGTCAGTTCGCCGCGCTCGTGGTCCACGGCGCTGACCGACAGGCCCAGCCATGCGATGAAGGGCGAATCGTCGAACTTGGCCTGGATCTGGGCGGCGTTCAGCACATTGCTCATGACGTCACCAGCACTTTGCCGACGATCTTGCGATCTTCCAGCGATGCCAATGCCTCGGCCCCTTGTTCCAGCGGCCAGCTTCGGTCCACTTCCACGTGCAGGCGGCCGCTGCGCACCAGTTCCAGCAGTTCATGCAGGTCTTCGCGGTCCCAGCCGTTGGAGCCGCGGATCTGCAGCTCGAACGTCCAGATGTAGCGCAGGTCTTCCTTGGGGTCGAAGCCGGCGGTGGCGCCGCAGGTCAAGAGCCGGCCGCCCAGGCGCAGGCAACGCAGCGACTTCACCCAGGTGTCGCCACCCGTGAAGTTCACTACCACGTCCACGCCGCCAGACTTGGCGCCACGGCGGCGGGCAGGGCGGCCAAAGCGTTCCTGCACGGCCTTCAGGAAGTCTTCCTCGGTGTAAAGGATGATGTGGTCGGCGCCCAGCGCGCGCAGCGCTTCGCCTTTCTCCGGCGTACCTGCGCAAGCGATGACTTCGGCGCCGGCCAGCTTGGCCAATTGCACCGCGCACACGCCCACGCCGCCGCTGGCGCCCAGGATCAGCACCTTTTCGCCGGCCTGGATCTGGCCGATGCGATTCATCATGCGCAGCGCGGTGCCGTAAGCCACCGGCAGCGCCGCGGCCTGTTCAAAGCTGACCTCATCGGGCAGGCGCAGCAACTGGTGCGCCGGCACGCGGCATAGCTCGGCCAGGCCGCCGTGGATGGTTTCGCCCACCAGGCCGCCGTCAACGCGGTCGATCGGGTCGACCAGCACGCGGTCGCCGGCCTTCCAGTCCTGCACGTTGGCGCCGGTCTGCACGATCTCGCCAGCCACGTCCAGGCCGATGATCACGGGGAAGGGCAGTTTGATGCCGGGCATGCCGCGGCGCGTGAACACGTCGTGGTAGTTCAACGAGGACGCGCGCACGCGAATGACGACGTCGCCCGGCCCGGCGACGGGATCGGGAAATTCGGTTTCCAGACGGAGCTTGTCGTTGCCGCCGTGTTCACGCAAAACAATTGCTTTCATGACTGCCAATAGTAGGAAGAGGAAATAGGGAAAAGGCTTACCAAGCGGCCACGCCGGCGATCGCCTGGCGCGTGATGGCCAGGCCGTGGGCCAGCGCACTGCGCCGCCACACGCTGGATACGGGCACGAAGGCATCGACCAGGTCGGCGCGCAACTGGGCGTCGCGGGCGGCATCGGGCGCGTGCGGGGCCTTGAAGCGCAGCCACTGGTCCAGCCTTAGCGCGGGCCGCATCTGCAGGCCGCGCGTGCCGAATTCGACGACGGCGCCGGCCAGCGCGCGGTCACCCAGCGCCTGTTGCACGCCACGGAACACCAGGCCCTGGTAGTCGGGGCGCGCCAGGCCATGCGGGCGCTGGTCGCGGACGCGGTCGGCGCCCCACCAGTGGGCGGCCTGCGCGTGTTCGGCGCTGTCTTCGTCGTTAAAGCACAAGAAAAAGGGTTCGCCGTATTCGCCGATGCCGGTGTGCCAGTCGATAAAGGCCACGCGTTCGCTGGCGGCCAGATGTTCGTCGACGATGCGGCGCAGGGTGCGGTTGGACCACTCGGGGCCGCTGCCGCCGTAGACCAGGCCATCCGGATGCGTGTACTGGCCGCTGGCGGTGGTGTTGAACAGCGCGTCGGCGCCGTGGGTCTCGCGGAACGCCTCGACGGCGCGCGCGCCGGCTTCCAGGCTGGCTTCGGTCCAGGCGTCGGGAATCAGATGCGGATGCAGCGTGGCGTAATGCGGGTTGGCCGGCGTTGGACGCGTGTGGTCAATGAAGTTGCGGTTCAGGTCGACGTTGTTTTCGGTCGTGCGGGTGTCGTACGCGTAGCCGTAAGGATTCAGCGCGTGCACCAGCACCACGTTCACGTCGTCGGGCAAGGGATTGCCGCCATCGGCGCGCAACCAGCCGATCTGCACGGCAGAGCCCGCCGCGCCTTCCAGGCCGTGCGTGCCGCTGATCGCCAGATGCGTGCGCGGGGCGTCGGCACGGCCCAGCACGGCAACATCCACGCTCAGCGCCTGGCCGTGCGGATCTTTCAGCGTGGGATGCTCATGGCGGGACAGGGCCGCACCGCGTTGCGTCGCAGCCGCGACGAACGCCTGGCGCGCCGCCGCGTAATCGACCGAAAAGCAGTCCCAGTAATCGGGCAGGGTATCGCTCATGTCAGGCCGCCTCTTGGACGAACACCTGCAGCGCGCCGGCCCCGTCTTCGGGCGGTACCACCAGTTCGCCATGCGCGTTGGCGCGGTAATTCACCTGATTGGCGTCGAACAGGGCGCGCGTCTTCGCCAGATCGCGCACGCCGATCACCGATCCCGCGAACCAGCCGCCGTGGGCCGATGCCGGCAAGCCGGCCGGGACGCGGACGCGCGGATAGCGCTGTTCGAACGCGGCGGGGCTCAGGAAGTCGATGCGAAGGCTGCCGCGCCGCACTTGCAGGCCGCCGTCGGGCAGTTCGCTGATGGCGATCGGTCCGAACACGCGCTCATAGCCGGCGCGCAGCGAGGCAGGGTCGGGGTGGACGGCGATCAGCGATTCGATGCGTCGCGCGCCGTTGGCGTGTTCCTGCCATTCCGGCCGGAATACGAGGTGGCGCGTCAGGTGGCCGCAGGTGAAGAAGTCGGGCACGCCCAGCAGGCCGGCCGGAAAATTCGTGTTGTTCCAGGCAGCGTCTTCGCTGCCTTCAGGCAGATGCACGGGGCGGCCGCCGCTTTGCGGCGGCTCGGCGGTGATGCCCAGGCGCGCCAGTTCCGCGTGCACCGCGCTGCTGTCGGTGGTTTGCAGGGCAGTGGCGACCGGGCCTTCGTAGGCGTCTTCATAGCCGCTGAAGCGCGATTCCGCTTTCAGTTCTTCCGGAAAATAGAGCAGTTCCAGGTAGTTGGCATCAAGAATGAGGGTCTGGTTGCGCGTGCCGCGATGGTGCCTGCCTTGCGGCGCGAGGCTGAATCCCAGCTTCACGTAGCGGTCGGTCGCCGCCTGCAGATCGTTGACCCGGATGATGTAGTGATCTAGGCCGGTGACTGACGGGAGAGACATCAAAGCTCCTGAATTCGCGTTGGAAAGAGGTGCAGTCTGGCGCAGGCGGGGGCAGGCTAGAACGATTGAATTCGCATGTGGATATCTGATTTTCATTCCAGGGACCACCACGCGCGGTGCGTGAGGCCGGCTGCGCGCAGCATCGGCCATACGGGGCCGGACGGACGCATGAGCAAATGAGAAATCGGCATTTCTCCTGGCTCATAACGCAGGCCTATGATCCGCAGCTTCTTCCAGGCAGAACCATAGAGTCCCTTCCGATGCGTACTACCCGCCGTGAATTCCTTCTTTCCTCCGGAGCGCTGGCCGCTTCGATGGCGTTTCCCACGTCGTTGCTGGCTCAGACCACAGCTCCCCGTCATGGCGGCGTGCTGAACGTCCACCTGGGCTCCGAACAACGCATCCTGAACCCCGCGCTGCGCGCCTCGACCGGCGTGTACATCGTCACCAGCAAGATCATCGAATCGCTGGTGGACCTGGACGCCGCCGGCCAACCGGTGGCGCAACTGGCCACGTCATGGACGACCGAGCCCGACGGCAAGACCATCACCTTCAAGCTGCGCGAAGGCGTCACCTGGCATGACGGCAAGCCCTTTACGTCAGCCGACGTGCAGTACAACGCGCTGGAGCTCTGGAAGAAACACCTGAACTTCGGCACGGCCTTGCAGCTTTACCTTGAAGCCGTCGATACGCCTGACCCGCATACGGCCGTGTTCCGCTATAGCCGGCCGATGCCGCTGGATCTGCTGTTGCGCGCCCTGGCGGACCTGGGATACCTGGTGCCCCGTCATTTGTACGAGGGCACCGACGTGCTGGAGAACCCGGCCAATACCGCGCCCGTGGGCACGGGGCCCTTCAAGTTCGTGCAGTACCAGCGGGGGCAATTCATCATCGCCGAACGCAACCCGAACTACTGGCGGCGCGACCAGCCCTATCTGGACCGCATCGTGTGGCGCATCATCACGGACAAGTCCGCGGCCACCGCCGCCCTGGAAACGGACCAGTTGCAGTTGAGCGCGTACTCGCAGCTGACCCTGGCGGACCTGGACCGGCTCAAACAGAATCCGCGCTTCGAAGTCCGCAGCAAGGGGCTGGAGGCCAACGTGTTCAACAACACGTTGGAATTCAATTTCCGTCGCAAAGAGCTGGCCGACGTGCGCGTGCGCCGCGCCATCGTGCACGCGATCGACATCGATTTCTTCATCGAGAACTTCCTCTACGGGCTGGGCAAGCCCGCCACCGGGCCGATCCCGTCCACGTCCGAAACGTTCTTTCCGGCTGGCAGCAAGCCGCCGTACCCCTTTGACGTCAAGCGCGCCGAGGCGCTGCTGGACGAAGCCGGCTACAAGCGCGGCGCCGGCGGCACACGCTTCACGCTAAAGCTGGTGCCCATCCAGAACGGCGAAGACGTGCCGTTGCTGGCCACCTTCATCCAGCAGTCGCTGGAGGCCGTGGGCATCAAGGTGGAGATCGTCCAGTACGACATCGCCGGCGCGCTGGCGTCTGTGTACAAGAACCATACGTTCGATATCGCCACCGGCTGGCACCAGTATCGCGGCGATCCCGCCGTCTCCACCACCGTCTGGTATCGCTCCGGCAGCCCTGCGGGCGCGCCGTGGACCAACCAGTACGGCTGGCAATCGGACAAGGTGGACAAGCTGATCGACGATGCCGCGTCCGAAATCGACCCGGCCCGCCGCAAGGCGCTGTACGCGGAATGGGTGGCGGCCGTCAATGATGAACTGCCCATCTGGATGGCGACGGAACGGCAGTTCTATTCGGTCGCCAGCCGCAAGCTGCAGAATGGCCATAACAATGCGCGCTGGCCGTCCAGCGACTGGCACGACGCCTGGCTCTCGGCTTAGGACGCAGGCATGGGTTTCCTGACTTTGGCCGCCCGCCGGCTGGCGGCCGCCGCGCCGGCGCTGCTGATCATCCTGGCAGGTCTCTTCCTGCTGCTGCAATTAGCGCCGGGGGACACGGTGGACGCGCTGGTGGCGCAGATCGGCGGGGCAGATGCCGTCACCATCGCGTCTCTGCGTTCGCACTATGAATTGGACCAGTCCACGACGTCGCGCCTGGGCAACTACCTGTGGCGCCTCGTGCACCTGGATCTGGGCTATTCCGCCATCTACGGCAAGCCCGTTTCGACGGTGATTGCCGAACGCCTGCCTGCCACGCTGCTGCTGATGGGGTCGGCGCTGGCCTTCGCCTTTACCGGCGGCATGGCGCTGGGCGTGATCGCGGCGCGGCGCGTCAACGGCTGGGCGGACGCGCTGATCTCCACGCTGGGCCTGGTGTTTTGCGCCACGCCGTCGTTCTGGTTCGGCTTGATGGGCATTTTCGTCTTCGCCGTGTGGCTGGACTGGGTGCCGGCAGGTGGCTTTGCGACCATCGCCTCGGGCTACACGGGCTGGGCGCGCATCCTGGACATCGCCTGGCACCTTGTGCTGCCCACCGCCACGCTTGCGCTGATCTTCCTGGCCACCTATCTGCGCATCATGCGCGCGTCGATGCTGGAAGTGTCCACGCACGACTTCGTGCGCACGGCGCGGGCCAAGGGCCTGCGCGAGACAGCCGTGGTCGCCCGCCACATCCTGCGCAACGCGCTGCTTCCCATGATCACGCTGCTGGGCCTGCAGGCCGGCACCATGCTGGGCGGCTCTGTCGTGGTCGAAAGCGTCTTTGCCTTGCCCGGCCTGGGCCGGCTGGCCTACGAATCGGTGGTCCAGCGCGACCTGAACACCTTGCTGGGCATCGTGTTCGTGTCCGCGCTGCTGGTGATCACGATCAACTTCGTGGTCGATCTACTGTATGCGCGGCTTGACCCCCGCATTGCGCGGAGCTGAACCATGGAAACGATACGCCGATATTTCCATAGTCCCATCGCCGTGCTGGGGCTGGTGCTGCTGGTGCTGGTGTGCGCCGGCGCGCTGGGCGCAGGCCTGTGGTACCCGAAGAACCCGCTCAGCCTGGCCGGCAGACCGCTGCAATGGCCCGGCGAGAACGCGCGATTTCTGCTGGGCACCGACCAGGTCGGGCGCGACATTGCCGCGCAGATCCTGCACGGCGCACGCGTTACGCTGGCGATCGGGCTGGTGGCGACGCTATTGTCCGTGCTGATCGGCGTGACGCTGGGCGCGGTGGCCGGCTACTACGGCGGGGCCATCGACGACCTGTTGATGCGGGTGACGGAAGCCTTCCAGATCCTGCCCAACTTCCTGTTGCTGCTGGTGCTGGTGGCGGTGTTCGGTTCCGACCTGCACACCGTCGTGCTGGCGATCGGCCTGGTGTCATGGCCGCCGGTAGCGCGCCTGACGCGGTCGGAATTCCTGACGCTCAAGGCGCGCGAATTCGTCCAGGCGGGCCGGGCGCTGGGCATGGGCGACCTGCGCCTCATCTTCCGCGAAATCCTGCCCAACGCCTTGCCGCCCGTCATCGTGTACGCCAGCGTCATCATGGCCACCGCCATCCTGCTGGAAAGCGCGCTGGCCTTCCTGAACCTGTCCGACCCCAACGTGCCTTCCTGGGGCAACCTCATCGGCGGCGGCCGGGGAGTCCTCCGGGTGCAATGGTACGTATCCGCCATTCCCGGCGTTGCCATCCTGCTGACCGTCCTGGCGATTTCGCTGGTGGGGCAGGGGATCAATGACGCCCTCAATCCCAGGCTGAAACGCTCATGACCGAATTGCTACGCATCCAGAACCTTACCGTGGACCTACCGGCGGGAGCCGACCGTCCCCACGCGTTAAAGGACCTTACCTTGAGCGTCAACGCGGGCGAAATCGTGTGCGTGGTCGGTGAAAGCGGGTCGGGCAAGTCCCTGACGGCGGGCGCCATCCTGGGCTTGTTGCCCCAGGGCGTGCACGCCAGCGGCGGACAGATCCATTGGGAAGGGCAAGACCTGCTGCAACTGGCGCCGGACGCCTTGCGCCGCCTGCGTGGCCGACGTATCGGCATGATCTTTCAGGAACCGATGACCGCCCTGAACCCGCTGCGCACCATCGGCGACCAGATCGGCGAGGTCTTTCGCACGCACACGCGCCTGGGTAGAGCCGAAATCGCCCGGCGGACGCTGGAGCTGCTGGATTCCGTGCGCTTGCCGGACCCCGCGCAGGCGGTCAACGCCTACCCGCACGAGCTGTCCGGCGGCCAGCGCCAGCGCGCCATGATCGCCATGGCGCTGGCGCTGGAGCCGGCATTGCTGATTGCCGATGAACCGACCACGGCGCTGGACGTCACCACGCAGGCGCAGATCCTGCATCTGATCCACGACTTGCAACGGCGCCGTGGCACGGCGGTGCTGTTCATCACCCACGACTTCGGCGTGGTGGCCGAAATCGCCGACCGCGTCGCCGTGATGCAACGCGGTGTGCTCGTGGAAAGCGGCACCGCCGACCAGGTGCTTGAACACCCCCAGCATCCGTACACGCGCGCCTTGATCGCCGCCGTGCCGCCGCTGGCGCCCGCCGAAGCCCGCTCGACGCTGGACGCCGATGCGCCGGTCATCCTGGCCACGAAGGCGCTTTCGAAGATTTATCGCAAGCGTGGCTGGTTCGGACGCCCCAGCCGCGTGACACACGCCGTGAACGGCGTCGAACTGACCTTGCGCGAGGGCCAGACGCTAGGAATCGTCGGTGAAAGCGGATCGGGAAAATCCACATTGGCCCGCACGCTGCTAGGCTTGCTGCCGCCCGATGCCGGCAGCATCACGCTGGCCGGAAAGCCGCTGGCGTTCAAGGGCGGCTCGGCGCGGCGCGCGCATGCCAAGCTGGTGCAGATGGTGTTCCAGGATCCTTATGGATCACTGAATCCCCGTCAACGCGTGGGCGACATCGTGGCCCAGGGCCCCATGGTGCACGGCATGCCCAGGCGTGAGGCGTTGGCGCTTGCGCAAGAGCTTTTCGAACTGGTGGGATTGTCGGCGGACGCCATCCGGCGCTTTCCGCATGAATTCTCGGGCGGGCAGCGCCAGCGCGTGGGGTTGGCGCGGGCGTTGGCCATGCGGCCACAAGTGCTGATCGCCGATGAACCGGTCTCGGCATTGGACGTCTCCGTGCAGGCGCAGGTATTGGCGCTACTGGCGCGGTTGCGCCAGCAACTGGGGCTGTCGATCGTATTCATCACGCACGACCTGCGCGTGGCCGCGCAGGTCTGCGACCACGTAGCGGTCATGAAGGACGGCAGGGTAGTGGAGGAGGGGGTTTGCGCCGAGGTTTTCGGCAACCCCACGAATCCGTATACGCAGGCATTGCTGGCCGCGGTCCCCGGCCGTCGCTGGAACCCCGCCAGCGTGACCGCACGCCAAGCCGCCTGAAGGCGGGCTTGGCCGTGGGTCAGAGCGCAGGCGCCGCGATCGCGACGCCTGCGCATCTTCCAGCCTTGGCTTAGAAGCGCACGGCCAGCTTCAACTGACCCGACTGCTGACGGTTGCCGCCGCCGAACTGCGCGTCGTAGGCGATGCCTGCGGTCGTGTTGCGCGTGATGGCCATTTCAGCGCCAAGGCCAAGCACTGCCGCGTCGCGCGCAATGGGAACGCCCGTCACCGAGAACGTGCTGCCGCCGTCGAAAGCCAGTTCCTGCCTGGGCTTCACATCGCCCATTGCATGGCGCCAGCCCAAGGACGCGGTCAGGCGGCCCGGGGCAACGTCCGAACCGAATTGCCACGCGCCGCGCAGGCCCACCGTCGTGCTGGTCACGTCATCGGTGTTTCCAGCGCCGTGCAGGGCCGCCGAGCCACCCGATTCCTGGAAGTCGCGCGTGCGCAACTGGTTCCAGGCCAGGCCGGCGTAGGGTTCAATGGTGTAGGCATCGCCCAGCGGCAGGTTGTAGCCCAGTTCGGTGAACACCTGCGTCGACGACGCGCGATAGGACGACTCAAGCCGCTGGTTCAGGCTGCCGGCCGCCACGTCACGCTTGGCGTCGATGTCGTGCCAGGTGTAGGCCGCGCCCGCCATGAAGCGGAAATGGCCAGGTCCGGCCTGGACATTACGTCCACCGAACAACGTCGCCGTATAGCTGTCGACGTTGGTGCGCGACGACGCATCGGCGATCGTGTTGTGGCTGCCGATGTAGCCCAGCGCGCCACCCAAGCGCCAGCCGCCGCCTACGGCGCCGTCGCCGCCGACGAAGAGCCCGCCGGCCGATTGGCTCACGCTGGACGCGTTGCCGTCACCGCCGAACTTGCTCCAGTTGCCGAACGCTTGCGCCCAGACGGGGGACGCCCCGCTTTGCGGCAAGGCGTCGGAAGACGATGCCCCCAACTGGGCCGTCGGACGTCCGGCAAGCGTCGGCGCGTCCAGGTTGCCGCGCAAGTGGGCCAGCGGCAGCGTGCGCACGGTGTCCGCCTGGCTCTGCAACACGCTGGCGGTGCTGGCGTACGCTTCGCCTGACAGCATCTTCAAGGCCGAACGCGCTTCGCCCGGCGTCATGGTCAGGACGGCCGCTGCCACCTGGCTGGCGCCCGTGTCCTTGGCCGCCGCGATGCCGCTTCCAACCACCGGCGGTTCGGTCGTGGTGGTCGTGGTGCTGGTCGATCCGTTTGCGGTCGACGACGTTCCATTGTCGGCCGATGCAGCGCCGTTTCCGGCCGCTGCCGATCCATTCCCGGTCGACGAGGAGCCGTTTCCGGTGGCGGGCGGATCTTCGTTATCCAACGCACCGCCCACGCTGCTCTCGTTGCCCGTCTCGCCCACGCTGCCGATCGGCACGTCGTTGCGGGTCAGCGTCATGAAGGCGTTCTTGGCGTCGTAGCTGAGCGTGGGGGTCAGGAACGCATACGCGCTTGATGCGCCTGTAAACCGGCCCTGAATGCCGCCGTCGGCCGTCAGGATGTTGTAGGTCGTGCGCGGCGCATAGTTGCCGTCGGGGCCGACGTGCGCCACGGAGCCGTCAAGATAGGCCACGCCCGTGACGTGGATGCGGTCGCTGGCGGTGCTTGCCGGGTCGGCGTGCACGCGATAGATGGTGTTTTCGCCGAACGTGAGGTTGCCGTTGACCGTCAGCGTGCCAATGGGCGAGCCGTCATTGCCCGGCGAGATGACCGCGGTGGGGTAGAGGGTGGTGGTGCCCACCTGGCCCACGCCCGCCAGCACGACTTCGCGGCCGATATCCATGGGACCGTTCAACTTGCCGTCGATTTCCAGCGCGCCGTCGGCGATCAGGATGGGGCCGGTCAGGCCGCTGCTGTCCGCGGTCAGGATCACCGACCCCGGGCCCGTCTTCACAAAACCCTGCGTGCCTTGAAGCGGGTTGTCGATCGTGTCGACGAATTGGCCGGAGGCATAGGTGCCGTCGCCCACGACCAGGACCGGCGGATTGCCGCCGCTGCCGACCAGCGTGATGGGCGCGCCTTGCAGACGATACCGATCGGTGGCGAACTGAATGCCAGACACGCGGACCGGGCCGGCGCTGCCATCAACCGTGACGGTGCCGGTCGCGCCGGTGAAAATGGCATAGCCGCCATCGGGCAGGGCGCCGGTGGCGTTGGTCGGGCTGTTCCAGTTTGTGCTGGCGGCGCTCCAGGTGCCATTGCCGCCGCCCGCCCGCGTCGCGGAGGCCGCGCCGTTGCCGTTCCACAGGTTGGTCGTGCTGGGCCCCAGGATGAGGTTGATCTGCTTGTCGCCGGTCAACGACTGGATGGTGGCTCCCGGCACGGAATCGCCTGTCACCGTGCCCAAGGACAGGCCGTTGCCGCTTAACGTGCCGCCGTACGACATGATCCGGTAGTAGCCGGCGTTGACACCCAGGGTGTTCACCGAGACGTTCAGCGTGGTGTTGTTCAGGGCAACGTTGCCGCCGACCGTGATGTTGTCGCCCGTGCCGGGTTGCGTGATCGGCAGGCCCGCATAGCCGGTTTCGAAGTCGAACACGGCATTGCTCATCGACAGGTTGCCGGTGACGCCCAAATTGCCGTTGGAGACGCCGGTCGGCGTACCGACCGAATAGCCGGGCGCAACGCGGGCATTTCCCGTCAGGTTCAGATCGCCATTGATCGAGCCGAAGCCCGAGACGATGCCGTTGGAGGCCGCATTGACGTTTCCATTGATCGTGACGCCGGCGCCGCCGCCGTTGCCGCCGATCACCACCGTGCCGCCATTCACATCGACGCCGCCGGGGAAGTTGGCCGAGCCATCGAATAGCTGCGTATTACCTGGCGCAACAGTCAGGTCGGCGGCCGTAACGCCACCGCAATAAGAGGTACTCAGCGCGAGCGTCGCGGTCAGCCACTTTCTTGTGCCGTATATCAAAACTTGGGTCCTATTTTTCGATTAATAAACTGATGTCCAAGCATTACCGGATCGCAGCAAACGTATGCTTACGTAACGATCCAATCTGCGCGGACGAAATGGGCGGTCGAAAAAAAGGACGCAATGTATACCAATTTTTTTGCAATACCAAGAATTAATGGATGGATACCATCCCTATTATCTAGTATGAAAAAAAGGATACCAACCGATGCGTGCAGAGCTGATGGATGGATACCATCCAAACCGTAAAACTGGCGCTAATTGATACACTTTTATATTATTGAAATAGGGCCGGTTCAGGTAGCACAACGGGGCTGAAAGGGCTTGCCGCAAGGGCGTGGAACAGTCCCAAGGGGAGGGCGCAGATGCAGGATATCGCTGCGCGCAAGATCCGATAAAAACCCTGCGGGTTTTAATGCCTGGCCATTGAATGACCAAATACGATCACCGCACCAAACAGAAAACAAATATGCAGACTAACGCGCGGGGCGGATTAAAATATTAATGAGACATCAATGGATCAATAACGGCTGCAACATAATCGCTGGGCCGCCAGGCCAATGTGAATATTGCGGCGAAGAAATAGCATTGCAAATGCCGGCGCCACATCGTGGCGCCGGTGCAAGAGGCGCAGAAAACCGTTATATCGAGCCTTGCTTCATCCGGCGGGAGAGGGCGGCGGCCGTTTCCTTGCGTTCGCTGTAGCGGTCCACCATGTACGGCGCCACATCGCGCGTGAGCAAGGTGAACTTCATTAATTCCTCGACCACATCGACGACACGGTCGTAGTAGGGCGAAGGCTTCATGCGCCCGGCATCATCGAACTCCTGGTACGCCTTGGCCACCGACGATTGGTTCGGTATGGTCAGCATCCGCATCCACCGGCCCAGTACCCGCATCTGGTTCACGGCGTTAAAGGACTGCGATCCGCCCGATACCTGCATCACGGCAAGCGTCTTGCCCTGGGTGGGACGAACGGCGCCCATCGACAGGGGAATCCAGTCGATCTGCGTCTTCATCAGACCCGTCATGGCGCCGTGACGCTCCGGCGAGCTCCACACCATGCCTTCGGCCCATTGGACCAGTTCGTGCAGCTCGCGGACTTTGGGGTGGTCGTCAGTGGCGTCATCGACCAGCGGCAGTCCGGCCGGGTTGAACATGCGGGTTTCGCCACCCAAGGCTTGGAGCAGCCGCGCAGATTCTTCTGCGACCAGCCGGCTGTAGGAGCGTTCGCGCAATGACCCATACAGCACCAGGAAACGTGGCGCGTGGGTAGCCCGCTGGGGCGAGAACAAGGCCGCAAAGGAGGGGGGGGCCAACAACGACGGATCAATGTTGGGCAGATCGACGTAGCGCGATGTGCCGTTGGCGACGTTGTGATAGTTGGGGGGGAAACTCATGCAAACCTCCATTGATGCAAAACTGAAACTTCATTCATTGCGCGGGCGACTGGGCGCGCAACAGCAGCAGTGCGCCACAGGCGGCCAGCCCGATGGCGCCGGACAACCACAACGCGTTGGACCCCCATGCGTCCAGTGCCAGACCGAAAAGAAGCGGAGCCGCCGCCTGCGCGATCCGCGCGGGCATCATCAGCCAACCCTGGCGCGCGCCGTACCCGTCTGAGCCAAATAGCGCCAGCGGCAAGGTGCCCTTCGCGATGGTCAGGATGCCGTTACCGGCGCCGTGGAGAACGGCAAATACCGGCGCCATTGCCGGTCCCGCCATCAGCAGCACCGCCGCACCCGCGGGGTGCGCCATCGCGGCCAAGCGTGCTGACAGCAGGGGGTGAACGTGTCGCAGAAATCCAAACTCCAGCACGCGGCCGGCCACCTGTGCAGGACCGATAAGCGCACCTACCGCAACCGCCGCGGCCAAGGTGGCGCCGGCAGCCTCGAGCATGCGCGGTAAGTGTGTCGCCATGGCGGTACTGATGAACCAAGTGGCGGCGAAGACGAAGGCGAGGAGGGCGGTTGCAAACTTTTGGTGCTTGGGTGGAGGAGCAGTGGCAGGGGAGGAAACCGCTTCTGTCGGCGCTGCCACGACTGGCTTTTCGACGTTTGGCGAGGTCGGCAGTTTCGGTAGCCAGGCATTGAGGGGCACACCGATCAGTAAATGCAGGCCCGCCCAACCAAGGCATGCTTCGCGCCAGCCGAACCGTGTTTCCATCCAGGCCGATAGCGGCCAGCCAACGGTGCTGGCAAAGCCCGCAATCAGCGTAATGCCGGTGATCGCGCCGCGCGCGTGATGTCCGTACAGGCGAACGAGGCTGGAGAATGCGGCTTCGTACAGGCCGGCACCCATTGCCAAGCCGAGGATGAGCCAAGCGGCAACCATTGCCCATAGGCTTTGGGCCGCCCCCAGCATGGCCAATCCCAGCGCGAACATCAGGCTCGTGCCAACAAGGACGATGCGGCCGCCGTGACGGTCGATCGCAAGGCCTGCCCAGGGGCCGACAAGTGCCGACACCACCATTGCGCCGGAGAATGCCGCGTAGACCGTTGGCGTTGGAACGCCCAGTTCATCGGCCATCGGAGCGGCCAACACGGCAGGCAGGTAGTAGGACGATGCCCAGGCCAATGTCTGGGCGGCGCCCAGCCTACCGACCACTCGGACCGGAGCTCCTGCCACCGGCTAGCTCCGACGGGCGCCCGCGTCGTACCAGCCTTTGGACTGGTTCACCACGCGCACGACCAGCAACATCACTGGCACCTCGATCAGCACGCCCACCACGGTTGCCAACGCGGCGCCGGACTGGAATCCGAACAGGCTGATTGCGGCCGCGACGGAGAGCTCGAAGAAATTGGAGGCGCCGATCAGTGCTGACGGACAAGCGATGCTGTGCTTTTCTCCCACGCGACGATTCAGCCAGTACGCCAAGCCGGAATTGAAGAGCACCTGGATCAGGATCGGCACCGCCAGCATGGCGATCACGAGCGGCTGGCCGATGATGGCTTCGCCCTGGAACGCGAACAGCAGCACCAGCGTCAACAGCAGCGCTGCCATCGAAAACGGCCCGATTCGCGCCAACGCGGCCTCGAATGCGTCCTGCCCGCGACGCAGCAGGGCGCGACGCCAGAGTTGAGCAAGGATCACGGGGATCACGATGTACAGCCCGACCGAAACCAGCAACGTATTCCAGGGCACGGTGATGGCCGACAGGCCAAGCAGCAGGCCGACAATCGGTGCAAAGGCGAACACCATGATCGCGTCATTCAGCGCAACCTGAGACAGTGTGAACACCGGATCACCGCCGGTCAGCCGGCTCCACACGAACACCATGGCCGTACACGGGGCGGCGGCAAGCAGGATCAAACCCGCGATGTAGCTATCCACCTGGTCGGCAGGCAACCAGGGGGAAAAGACCTGCCGGATGAACAGCCACCCCAGGAACGCCATGGAGAACGGCTTGACCGCCCAGTTGATGAACAGCGTTACGCCAATACCGCGCCAATGCTGCTTGACCTGGCCCAAGGCCTCGAAGTCCACCTTCAGAAGCATCGGGATGATCATCACCCAGATCAACATGCCCACGGGCAGATTGACTTGCGCGACCTCCAGATGCCCGATGGCCTGAAATAGCGCAGGCATAAGTTGACCCAGAGCCACCCCCAGGACAATGCAGAGAAACACCCAGAGCGTCAGGTAACGCTCGAAGGCGCTCAACCCGACCCGCGCTTGCTGCGCGGGCGCCGTTTGTGTAGCGGACGACATCGACTTACTCCTGCGCTTTGCCGATGCCGCGCAACTCAGCCTGCAGCGACATCGCGTCCAGGCGGTCAATAGGCAGAGACAGGAATAGCTCAAGGCGGCGCTTAAGTACGCGCGCGGCGTCATGGAACGCCTTGCGACGAGTGTCTTCGGTTCCTTCGCATGCCGCGGGGTCAGGAATTCCCCAATGTGCCGTCATGGGTTGTCCCGGCCACACCGGGCAAACTTCTCCGGCGGCGTTATCGCAGACAGTGATGATGAAGTCCATTTTTGGCGCGCCCGATTCCGCGAATTCGTCCCAGCTCTTGCTCCGGTAACCGTCGGTCGGCAATGAAAAGGAGCCCAGCGTGGCGAGCGCCAGCGGATGCACCTGGCCTTGAGGGGTGCTGCCGGCCGAATAGGCGTGGAAGCGGTCGCCTCCCATGCCTCTGAGCAGGCCTTCAGCCAAGATGGAGCGGGCGGAATTGCCCGTGCAAAGAAACAGCACGTTGAAAGGGGAGTGCGACATGGGATTTCCGGGCAATAGCGGAGGAGGATTCAGCAGGTAGTGCAGGCGCCGGGATCGGAAGCCTCGCAGGGCGCGCCCTGGCAGCAGTGTTCGGTGAGGTAGCCGAGCAGGCCGTTCATCTGGGAAAAGTCGGCCCGATAGATCAGGTTCCGGCCTTGCTGCTCGATGCTGACCAGGCCTGCGTGCGATAACTCCTTCAGATGGAAAGACAAGGTATTGCGCGCGATGCCGAGCTGGTCGGCCAGGAAGCTGGGCGTGAGACCACCCAGACCAGCCACAACAAGCGCGCGAAACACGCGAAGACGTTGGGTGTGGGCCAGGGCACCGAGGGCGAGAACTGCTTGATCTTCATTCATAAGTTAAATCATACAACGATTCTGGAATCATTGAATAGTAGGTAATCGCAAGTGGTTGGGCGCAACATGGCAAAGTGCAGATCCTGTTCGAAAACGACGGCAATCCCATGAACACCGGTGAACGGCTCAAGGCTTGGGCCAAACGCGTCAAACGTGACGGTTTGACCCTTTGGTTTGCCGGCAAACACCCGCGGACACCTTGGCATGCGAAGGCGGTAGGCGTGTTCGTGGTCGCCTATGCACTGAGTCCGCTTGTCGAATGCAGGGGCCAAGCCGAGGCGTGGATGGATTCGGCCGGCGCAAAACCGCGAAGCAAGGCAGGTGCGGTGTTGATCCTGGCGTTGTGGCTAAGCGTTGGCGCACCAGCCTGGTTTTGGCTCATGCCACGGCCTTGAATCGGTCGGCGAAAGGCGGATGAGGCAGGTGCAGGCCAGGGACCTGGCTGGAAACCCATCATTCTTACTTTACATAATACACATTATGCGTATTTTATACACAGCGAGAGGCACTGGGGCTTCAGCCACAATCTCCCCAGCGTTCTTGCCCTGCTTTCCCTGCAAAAAACTCGATGTTTGGCGCGACACGGGAACGCGAGTTGCGAGTATCCGATCGGCCGACACCCCAATCCGGCGTATGGCTGCGTGCCGACCCATTTCCCTCAGCGCATGCCGCCAAATTTGCACTCAGGAGCCATCATGACCGATTCAAAACCCGCACCCGCCCCGAACCCACCGCCCTCTCCTCACGTAGACCGCGCGGAGACCGGTTTCACGGGTCAACCAGCGGCCAGCGGGCCACCCACCGGCGATGTCAATCCCGACCCGGCCACGAATTCAGGATATCCGGCTGGAGGCTCACAGGCACCCGACGGCCAAGACGCCTTCGCGCGCCCCAAGAAGCCGGAACACTGACCGCACGCGGCAAGGGACGACGGCGCCCAAGCGGCCGTCCACCCGGCAGCCGCATTCCGGACTCGTCCTGGACGGCTGCTTGATCGGTTTGTCTACCTAAATGCCCAGATACGCCTGCTGCACCGAAGGATCGTCCGCCAGCGCCCGCGCGCTGCCCGACAGGACGATGTTGCCTGCGCGCAGCACGTAACCCCTGCCGGCCACACGCAGCGCCATGGCGGCGTTCTGTTCGGCCAGCAGCACCGAGGTGCCGCTGGCCACGAGTTGGCCGATCACCTCGAAGATCTCGGCAACGACTTTGGGCGCCAGCCCCAGGGACGGCTCGTCCAGCAACAACAGGCGTGGCGCGCTCATCAGCGCGCGGCCGATCGCCAGCATCTGCTGTTCGCCGCCTGACAAGGTGCCGCCCAGTTGCTGCAGCCTGGCCGCCAGTTTCGGAAACACGGCCAGCACGCGCTCCAGTTCACGCGGGCCTTCGCGTTTGGCGTAGGCGCCCATCAGCAGGTTCTCGCGCACGGTCAGCGGGGCGAATATCTGGCGCCCTTCGGGCACCAGCGCCAGCCCCAGGCGCACCACTTTGTCGGCACTCAGGCGGCCAAGGTCGGCGCCACCGTAGCGGACCGACCCGCCGATGGGGCGCAAGAGGCCGGCCACCGAACGCATCAGCGTGGATTTGCCCGCGCCGTTGCTACCGATCAGCGCAACCGCCTCGCCCTCGGCCACGTCCAGGTCCAGGCCTTGCAGAATCCGCACGGCGCCGATGTCGGCCGTCAGGCCTCGTACTTCAAGCGGCATCGGTCGCCACCCCCAAATAGGCTTCGATCACCGCGGGGTCCTGACGGACCTCGGCAGGCGTGCCGGCGCTGATGCGGCGGCCGTTGTTCAGCACCAGGATCCGGTGCGACAGTTCCATCACGACTCGCACGTTATGTTCCACCAGCAACACGGCAACGCCCTGGCGGTTCAAGGCGCGCGTGGCCTCGACAACCCGGGCGACGGCTTCCGCCGGCAAGCCGGCCATGGGCTCGTCCAGCAACAGCAGGCGGGGTTCCGACGCCATGGCGCGCGCGATTTCCATCAGTTTGGCGTCGCCGTAGCTGAGGCTGCCCGCCAATTGGGCCGCGCGCTTATCCAGGCCCAGCTCGGCCAGTCTGGCGTGGGCAATATCGATATCGGATTCGCGTTCACGCCGCACGGCCGCGGTACCCAGTATCCCTTGCAAAAAGCCGCTACGCGTGCGGGCATGGCGACCGACCAACACGTTCTCAAGCACCGACAGTTCCGGAAAGATCTGCAGGTTCTGGAACGTCCGGGCCATACCGCGCAACACCCGCAGGTGCGGCGGCAGGCGTTCGATGCGTTCACCGTCGAACGTGATGGCGCCGGCGTCCGGCCGCGCCACCCCGGTCAGCACGTTGAAGAGCGTGGACTTGCCGGCGCCGTTGGGGCCGATCACGGAATGGATCTCTCCGGGCAGGACGGATAGCGCAACGTCGTCCAGGGCCTGCAAGCCGCCAAACGCCAGGTTGATCCCTTGGGCATGCAGCAAGACGTTCATGGCTGCCCTCCCCGCCGCTTGATCCGGTTGTCCAGCAGCCCGGCCAAGCCGGCCGGCAGATAACCGACGACCACGATCATCGCCACGCCAAAGACCAGCAGTTCGGCGTCGTGGATGCTGCGCATGAGTTCGGGCAGCGCCGTAAACAGCAAGGCGCCCAGGAATCCGCCCCAGTAGCGGCCCAGCCCGCCAATAGCGGCCATGACCAGCAGCAGCACCGAATTGAAGAAAGAGAACGTTTCGGGGGAAGCGTAGTTGTTCTGGTGCACGTACAGCGAGCCCGCCACACCGGCCAGCGCCGCGCTCAGCGCAAACACCGTCAGCTTGTAGCGCAGCACGGGCACGCCCATGCACGCGGCCGCGATGTCGCTGGCAGCCAGCGCGCGCAGGCCGCGGCCCGCCCGTGCCTGGACCAGGTTGCGCAAGCCCAGCATCGCCAGCCCCGCCACGGTCCACGCCAGGAAGAAGAAGGCGGCGGGCACGCCAAGGTCCCAGCCGGCCAGCGTGAACGACGGAACGCCGATCAGGCCGTTGGGCCCGCCGGTGATGCCGACCAGCCCCACGAACAGCACGGAAAGGATGGCGTTCAGGCCCAAGGTGGCCATTGCCAGGTAATGGCCGCGCAGGCGCAAGGTCGGAATGCCGACAAACAAGGCCACCAAGGCGCACAGCACGGGGGCCGCCGCCAGCCCGGCCCAGGGGCTCCAACCCAGGCTGGCCGACAGCACGCCGCTTGTGTAGGCGCCCAGGCCGAAGAATCCGGCGTGTGCCAACGACACCTGGCCCGCATAACCCACCAGCAGGTTCAGGCTCAGGACAAGCAGCAGGTTGATGAAGAACGTGCCGCCCAGGCTGACCAGGTAATCGTTGGGCGCCACCAGCGGCCACACCGCCAGGATCAGCCAGGTCAACCCCAGCACGCGCAGGCTGGCGCCCGCGGACCGCGCCACTGCGGGCGTCTTGGGACGCCCCTTAAACTTTGACAACATCGGGACGGCCCAATATCCCTTGCGGGCGTACGGTCAGAATCAGGAGCAGCACCAGGAAGGCCACGCCATCCTTGAATTGCGTGGTCAGGTAGCCGCCGATGGACGTTTCCAGCACGCCCAGCAACAGGCCGCCCAACAAGGCGCCATAAAGGTTCCCCAGCCCGCCCAGCATGGCGGCGCTGAAGGCCTTGAAGCCCAGCATCGCGCCGCTGTCATAGGACATCAGCGTCATGGGCGTGATGATGGCGCCAGCCAGGCCGCCATACAGCGCTGCCAACGCAAAGGACGCGGCGATCGCGCCCCGGTGGCTGATGCCGACCAAGGCGGCCGCCTCGGGGTTGGCGCAGGCGGCGCGCAGGGCCGTGCCATACCGCGTGTGCGCGAAAAACACATGCGTCAGAAGCATGAGCACGACCGTGATGGCCAGGATCCACAGGGTCTGTGCGTCCACGTGCGCGCCCAGGACCTCGAACTTGCGGGCCCCCGACAGGCCGGGATAGCCCTGCGGATTCTTGCCCAAGGTCAGCATCACCAGGCTCTTGCTGGCGATGGCCAAGCCTACCGACACCAGCGTGAGCGTCAGCGGCGCATGGTTGCGCAAGGGCCGGATGACGACGCGGTCCGACAGCCATCCCACCAGCGTCACGGCGGCGGTGGCCAGCAGGCAGGCTTGCCACACCGGCATCTCTGACACGGCCACGGCGGCGAACAGCCCGCCCATCATCACCCATTCGCCCTGCGCGAAGTTCAGCGCGCCGGTGCTCTTGAAGATGATGTTGAAGCCCACCGCGATCATCGCGTAGATGCCGCCCGTGCCCAGGCCCGCCAGCAGCAGCTGTATGAATTGAGCGTCCAGCATGCCGCCCGCTTACCGGTAGTCGGCCAAGCGGAAGCGCCCGTCCTTCCAGTTGATCAGCACGATGTCGCTCTTGGCCAGGCCCGAATGGCTGTCGGGCGAAAAGTTGAACACGCCACCCACGCCTTCGTACTGGCGCGTGCCTTCCAACGCGGCGCGCACGCGGTCTTTCTCGGGGCCTTTGGCCAGCGCGCCCGCGGCCAGCCAGACGGCGTCATAGGTCTGCGCCACGAACTGGTTGGGCGCGCGCTTGAACTTCGCCTGGAATTTCTCGGTCAGCGCGGCGATGCGGGCTTTCAAGGGGTCGTCATCCGGCAGGTCTGCGCCCACGGGGAACTTCACGGACACCAGCAGCACGTCGTCGGCGTCGGCGCCGGCCAGTTCCATATAGCGCTGCGACACGAAGCCGTAGCTATGGATCAACTTGCGGTCGCCCAGGCCCAGTTGCTTGGCCTGCCGCATGAAGATCACGCCGGCGGGCGTCACCGTCCAGCAGACGATGGCTTGGGTGTCGCTTGCGCGGATGCGCGTGAGCTGCGGCGTCAGATCGGTGTCGGACGGCGCAAAGGCCTCGTAGTTGACCTGCAGGTTCTGGCCCGGCGCGAACGCGCGCAGCGCATCGGCGGCGGCTTGGCCAAAGCCGCTGGTGTCATGCAGCAACGTGATGCGCGTGATGCCGTTCTTCTTGAAGTAGTCGGCCAGGCGGGCGAAGACCTGGCTGTCGTCCACCGTGCTCTTGAAGACCCATTCGCGTTCCTTGGCCGGACTGGCGATGGTGGCCGCGCCTTCGGTCGAGATGAACGGCGTGCGCGCCTGCTGCGCCAGCGGCACCATGGCCTGGGCGATGCCGCTCATGTTGCCGCCGCCCACCAGGATGTCGACCTTGTCTTGCGACAGCAGCCGGCGCGTGGCCGCCAGTGCCTTGGCAGTCTGGCTTTCGGCGTCGTAGAACACCCAATCGATCTGCTTGCCGTTGATGCCGCCGCCGGCGTTGATTTCGTCAATGGCGATCCGCATCCCGTCCTTCATGTCCTCGCCAAGGAACGCCGCAGGGCCGGTGGTGGAAAGAATGGTGCCCAGCTTGATGGTTTCGCCGTGGGCCGAGGCGGCGCACAGCACCAGGCTGGCGGCCAGCGCATGGCGTAGAAATTTGAACATGGAAGTCTGCTTGATCATGACATGGCGCAACGAGAAACCGCTGCGGAACCGGGAATTGTGGCCGCTGGCGCAGGCCTGCGCAAAGACTCGTGCGTTATTCGCTAATAGCCGTGCGGCATAGCTTTCATCCCTATAATTTTTGGGCTGAACCCTCTTCCTATCCCTCGCGCGACAAGCGCCGTCCCCCGTCATGTCCCAATACCAATCACAAGGCCAGATGCATCTGGCCGCCTTCGTCCAGGCCGGCCCGGTTTCGGGCAACCATGGCGGCTGGCGCCACCCGCAAGCCGACACCGACATCCTGTCGCCGCAGTACTACGCCAATCTGGGCCGCCTGCTGGAAGCCGGCAAGTTCGACCTGCTGTTCCTGGCCGACATCCTGGCCGTGCCGCAACGCCACGAAGGCAGCATGGACAGCCAGTTGCGCTACGGCGCGCTGGGCGCCTTGCGGCTGGAACCCCAGATCGTGCTGGCCACGGTGGCCGCCGCCACACGGCACCTGGGCCTGGCCAGCACCATTTCCACGTCGTGCTTCGAGCCGTTCGCGGTGGCCCGTTCGCTGGCCACGCTGGATCACATGAGCGCGGGCCGCACGGCCTGGAACATCGTCACGTCGTTCCAGCAGGCAGAGGCCGCCAATTTCGGACGCGACGACCAGTTGTCGCGCGAAGAACGCTATGACCGCGCGGACGAGTTCGTCGAGATCGCCTGCCGCCTGTGGGACAGCTGGCAGGACGGCGCCGTGGTGCGCGACAAAGACGCACCGCTCTTCGCCGACCCGACCAAGGTGCAGGCGATCAACCACGAAGGACGCTACTTCCGCGTCCAGGGGCCGTTGAATGTCAGCCGGCCGCCGCAGGGCCGCCCGGTGTTCATCCAGGCGGGCGCCTCGGGCCGCGGCCGCGACTTCGCCGCCAAATGGGCCGACGTGATCTTCGTCAACCATTCGTCGCTGGAGTCGGCCCAGGCGTTCTATCAAGAGATGAAGGGACGCGCCGCGTCCCATGGCCGCGACCCCGCTACGCTGAAGATCCTGCCGGGCATCGTACCCATCGTGGGCGAAACCGCCGCGGCGGCGGAGGCGACCGATGCGCTGCTGAACGGCCTGGCCACCCCGCAAGCCGGACTGTCGACGCTGTCGTATCACCTGGACATCGACCTGGCGCAGTTCCCGCAGGACGAGGTGCTGCCCGACATGGACGTGCCGGGCGTGCAAGGGCACTACAAGGAAGTGGCGGAACTGACGCGCAAGCAGAACCTCAGCCTGTCGCAACTGGGTCATCGTTATGGCGTGGGCACCTTGCGCGACTTCATCGGTGACGCGGAGACGGTCACCGACCGTATGGAGCAATGGTTCCGCGCCGACGCGTGCGACGGCTTCATGATCCAGGCGCCCTATGTGCCCGGCAGCATCGAAGACTTCGTCCGTCTGGCCATTCCCGAATTGCAGCGGCGCGGGCTGTTCCGCACCGAATACGGCGGCACGACCCTGCGCGACCATCTGAACCTGTCGCGCCCGGCGGCCTGACCCTCCCCTACCCGACTCATCAAGGCGGCCCCAATCATGCCCAGCATCACCAGCACCACCATCGGCCAGAATGGCCGTTACCTGCTGTCCGCACGCGATCAGCATCTGATCGCCGACGCCACCGCCTCGCGCGGCGGACCCGGCGAAGCCTGGCTGGCCGGCGAACTGCTGCTGGCCGCCTTGGCGACCTGCGCACACGCCGTGATCGAATCCAGCGCGCGGGAACAGGGCTTGACCTTATCGCGCGTGGTCGTCACGGGCGACTCCGAGGCGGACGAGGCGCAGCCCGGCCACTATGGCCACGTGCATTTGGCATTCACGCTGACCGGCGTGGACGACGCGCAGGCGAACGCGCTGGTGGGCGAGTACCTGCGCATCTGCCCGATCTATGGGTCCGTATCGCGCGGTGCGCCGGTCACCGTCCAGATCGTGGCGCAGGCGGCGCACTAGGCTGCCAACCACGCCTGCGCCAGCCATTCGTGCGACTGCACGCGGTCTTCGTGCCGGTGCGCATTGGTGGTGACGATCAACTCATCGGCTTCGGTGGCCCGGACCAGCGTCTCCAAGCCCTTGACGACCGCATTCGCATCGCCGACAAACTGCGTGCTGACCCGGTCCTGCACCAGGTCGTCCTCCAGCACGATGGCCTCGGCCTCCTCCGGCGACAGGTAGCGCGTGGCGCCCTCGCCCCGCCGGATGCCCTGCACCCAGGCGCCATAAGGCCGGGCGATGCGTTGCGCATCGGCCAGGTCGCGTCCCACAACCACATCGGCCGAGATCATCAGGTACGGCCGGGCAAGCGTGGCCGACGGCACGAACGCGCGGCGGTAGGCGTCCACGGCATCCAGCGCCGTAGCCGGGCTGACGTGGTAATTCACGGCGAACGGCAACCCGAGCCTGCCTGCCAACTGCGCGCTTTCACCGGCCGACGACCCCAGCACCCAGGTTTCCAGCGCGGCGCCAGCGCCCGGCGTCGCGTGGACGCGGCTGCCGTCGTCCAGCGTGTAAGTGCCGGACAGCAGCCCGAATAAGGCGTCCACGGCTTGCTCGAACGGCAAGGGCTGCGCGTGCGGCTGCAAGAGAATCTCCTCACGCGCGACGCCGCGCGCCGAGCGTTGCGGCCGCGACACCGGCGGCGCAGGAATCAGCAGACCCTTCACCGTCCGGGATCCAGGCGACGGCTGGGGCGCCGCGGCACTTGCGGATGCCGCCCGCCGGCCCGCCGCCAATCCGCGGCCCAAGCCCAGGTCGATGCGCCCGGGGTGCAGCGCATCCAATGTGCCGTAAGCCTCGGCCACCGCCAGCGGCGTGTGGTAGCCGAGCAGCGTGGCGCCCGACCCGACGCGTAAGCGCGAGGTCGCCGCCGCGACCTGGCCGATCAGCACGGGCGTGGCCGAACTGGCCAGCCCGTCAGACAGATGATGTTCGGCCAGCCAATAGCGGCGGTAGCCAGCCTGTTCGGCACGGCGCGCCAAATCCACGGTGTTGGCCAGGGCCTGGCGAACATCGGACCCCGTGGAAATCGGCGCCAGGTCCAACACCGACAGGGGTACGCGGGGATGGCGGCTCATGATGCGACCGCCTCGGCGGCGGCTGCCGCCACGTCGCGCTCGGTAACCGGTTCATGGCGTGCAGCCGACAGGCCCAGGTGCTCGCGCAGCGTGCTGCCGGCATACTCCTGGCGGAAGACGCCGCGCTCCTGCAGCAGCGGCACGACCCGGTCCACGAATTCCTCGATGCCGCTGGGAATCAGGTGGGGCACCAGGATAAAGCCGTCCGACGCGTTCTGCTGCACATAGCGGTTCATGTCTTCGGCCACCTGGGCGGGCGTTCCAACGAACTGTTGGCGCCCCGTGACTTTGATGATCAGGTCGCGGATGCCCAGGTTTTCACGGCGGGACAGTTCGCGCCATTGGCGTGCCGTGGCCAGCGTGTCGTCGTGCTGGCGGGTGCGGCCCTTTGCCACGGTCGTGGCCGAGACGTCGGGGTCGAATTCCGGCAATGGGCCGTCGGGGTCGAAACCGGACAGGTCGCGGTTCCACAACTGTTCCAGCAACACGATGGCGGTTTGCGGGCTGACCTGCTGGCGTCGAACCTCGGCATGGCGTTCGGCGGCCTCTTCCGGCGTATCGCCCAGCACGAACCCCACGCCGGGCAGGATCTTCAGGTCGTGCTCGGCGCGGCCGTACTTGGGCAGCCGCGCTTTGACGTCGGCATAGAACGCCTGCCCCTCGGCAAGCGATCCGTGGCGGGTGAAGATCGCATCCGCGCTGCGGGCGGCGAACTCCCTGCCCTGCGTCGAATCGCCGGCCTGGATGATGATCGGGTGCCCTTGGGGTAGCGGCGGCACGTCCAGGCGGCCGCGGACCGTGAACTGCCGGCCCTGGTAATCGAAGCTGCCTTGGCCGTCGTCGCCGCCGCTCCACAAATGCCGGGCCAGTTCGACGAATTCCCGGGCGCGCTCGTAGCGCTGGTCATGCGGCAGGTAGGCGCCGCGCCGGAAGTTCTCGCCCGTAAAGGCGCCGGGCGACGTCACCACGTTCCAGGCGGACCGGCCGCCCGACACATGGTCCAGCGTGGCCAGCTGGCGCGCCAGGTTGTAGGGTTCATTGAAGGTGGCGTTGAGCGTGCCGGCCAGGCCGATCCGTTCGGTCACGGCGGCCAGCGCCGCCAGCACGACCAGCGTGTTCGGGCGCCCGACCACGTCCAGGTCGTGCAGCTTGCCGCGCTGCTCGCGCAGGCGCAGGCCTTCCGCCAGGAACACGAAGTCCAGTTTGCCGCGTTCGGCGGCACGCGCAAAGCGTTCAAAGGAGGCGAATTCGATCTGGCTGCCCGCCTGCGGGTCGCTCCAGACCGTCATGTTGTTGACGCCGGGAAAATGCGCGCCCAGGATCACTTGCTTCTGTGCCATGGTTAACGGCCTCCGTGCCCTGCCAGGGCTGCATAACGGTTGCTTGCTTCCGCCAGCCCCAGGCGGCTACGCAAGGAAAGGGGTTGCTGCCCGGCTTCGGGCGTGGGTGCCGCGGGCGAACGCGACCCGCGTAACAGAGGGAGCAGCTCGCGGATCACCCCATCCAGGTCCCGGTCCAGGTCTTGTGGATGCAGGCGCACCCCAGAAAAGCCCAATGCGCGCCAGTGCTTGATGCGTTCGGCCAACGCTTGCGCCGTGCCCGTATGGGCCGCCACGCCCTGAGCATCGGCCAGAGGGCCATCGCCACCGAACGCCACGGCCACGTCTGCGTAGTAGCGCAGCGGCGCCAGGCTGCGACCGCCCTGTTCTTGCGCGGCGGCGAGGATCTGGCGCACGGGCGCCCAGTCCGCTTCACCTTGGGGAGGCGGCACGAAGACGATATCGGCATGGGCCGCCGCCCATTCCAGATCGCGCGCTTCGCGCCAGGCCACGGCTACGGGCGGCTGCCCCTGGGGCGGGCGGGGCACGATGGAAGGTCCCTTGATGGAAAAGGTCGCGGCATCCACATCCACATAGTGCAGCTTGTCGCGGTCCACAAAGCGGCCGGTGTCCACGTCGCGGATGATGGCGCCCTCTTCCCAGCTATCCCACAGGCGGCGCACGGCATCCAGGGCGTCGGCCGAGTCGCGGTAGAGGCCGTCGCGTTCGTCAGGCAGGCCGTAGATGCGGCTGCCCGCGTGCGCCAGCGCCGCCTCGACATCGGATTCGGCCGGTACTTGCGGCAACAATCCCGCGCGGCCCCGCGTTACGTAATCCAGCGTGGCGATGGCTGTCGAGATGTGGAAGGGTTCGTTGGTGCTGACGGCCACCGATGGGATCAGGCCGATGCGGCGCGTGGCGGGGCCGGCGCGCGACAGCAGCAAGGTGGCATCCAAGGGACTCTGTCCGGAGGCGCTACCGCGTGCCCAGCGGTCTTCGAAGGTGGCGAAATCCAGGCCCGCATCATCGGCGCGCCGCAGCGCGTCCAGCCAGCGCGCCTCCGTGCGGCGAGCGGATGCGTCGTCCTGCGGCGTATGCGCAATGCCGTTCAGGGCCAATCCAATGGGAAACAGTAAGGGGTCGGTCATGGTGTCGCGGCCTTATGCCGCCAGGTCTAGGGTCAAGGGCGCAGGCGCGGCGGCGGACCGCGCATGGCGTCCGCCCGGGGTATCGCCAAGCAAGGCCTGCGTATAGGGATGGCGCGGGGCTTCGAAAACCTGCTCGACCGGCCCCTGTTCGGCCACCTGGCCGCGCCGCAGCACGACCACGTGATCCGAAATCTGCCTGACGACCGCCAGGTCATGGGATACGAACAGATAGCTGACGCCCAACTCCGCTTGCAAACGCTGCAGCAGCGCCAGGATGCGCGCCTGCACCGACACGTCCAGCGCCGACACGGGCTCGTCCAGCACCAGCAGCTCGGGCTCGATGGCGAGCGCGCGGGCGATCGCCACGCGCTGGCGCTGGCCACCGGACAAACGCGCCGGCCGGCTGTCCAGCAGATCGGGGCTAAGCTCCACGGCCTGGAGCAGTTCGGCGGCGCGCGCGCGGCGCGAGGCTCCATTGCCCAGTCCGAAGGCGCGCAAGGGTTCGGTGATGATCGCTTCCAGCGTGAACCGCGGGTTCAGCGACGCATACGGGTTCTGATAGACCACCTGCACGCGCCGGCGGAAATCCTGCAACTGGCTGCGCGTCAACCGGGTCACGTCGCGGCCGTCGAACAAGACGCGGCCGGCCGTGGGCCGTTCCAGGCACAACGCCATCCGCGACGTGGTCGACTTGCCGGAACCGGATTCGCCCACCAGGCTGGTCGTGCCATGACGGGGCACATGAAACGACACGCCGTCGACCGCCAGCACGTCGCCGAAGCGCTTCTGCAAGCCTTCCACGACCAATAACGGCGCCTGCACGGGGGGACGCGCTCCTTGAAAGTGGAATCCGTCACGCTTCAGCCCGGGCGCCGCCGCCAGCAACGTGCGCGTGTAGGTGTGCCGGGGATGGTCGCGTAATTGACGCGCGGCGCCGGCTTCGACGATGCGCCCGCCTTGCATCACCACCACCCGGTCCGCACGGTCGAACGCCACGCCCAGGTCGTGCGTGATCAACAGGACCGCGATGCCCTTGCGCCGCACCAGCGCTTCCAGATGGTCCAGCACTTGCCGCTGCACGGTCACGTCCAGCGCGCTGGTCGGTTCGTCGGCGATGATCAGCGCGGGTTCGTGCGCCACGGCCATGCCGATCAGCACGCGCTGGCGCATGCCGCCCGACAGTTCGTGCGGGAAGCTGCGCGCCACCCGCTCCACGTCGCTCAGCCCCACATCGGCCAGGATGCCGGGCACCCGGCGCCTCGCCTCGGCGAGCGGCACGCCGTGGACGGTCAGCGCTTCTTCCAGTTGCTTGTCGATCCGTCTGACCGGATCCAGCGACAGGCCCGGGTCCTGTGGGACAAATCCGATTCGCCGTCCGCGCAGGCCCTGCCAGACCGACTCGGGTGCGTCTGCCAGTTCGTGCCCTTCCAGCGCAATGCTGCCGCCCAGCCGGCGGGCGTTGTCGGGCAGCAGGCCGATCAACGCCGCCGCGGTCGTCGACTTTCCGGAGCCGGACTCGCCGACCAGCGCCACGATTTCGCCGGGCTGGATGGCCAGGGACACATCGGTGACGGCATTGCGCCAGGCACCGGTGGCGCCATCCTGGTAGGCGACATTCAATTCGCGTAACGCGAGCACGTCGGGCACGTCTTTGAGGGGTTGCGCGCTCATTTCGATTCTCCCAGGTCTTGGGCGTACCGGGCGATCTGGTTGGCCGACAACACCACCGTGGCCACCACCAGCCCCGGCATCGTCGTGTACCACCAGGCCGCCGCGATATAGTTGCGGCCCTCTGCAATCAGCAGCCCCCATTCGGGAGCGGGCGGCGGCGCGCCAAACCCCAGGAAGCTGAGCGATGACACGGCCAGCACGGCCGCGCCGAACTCCAGCGCGGCCAGGGCCAGGACAGGCCCCGCTGCATGCGGCGCGATGTGGCGCAACAGAATGCCGCGGATGCCCACGCCAGAGGCCACCGCAGCTTCAACGAACACAGCGCTGCGCCAGCGCAGCACTTCGCCGCGCATCAGCCGGCCAAAAGTCGCCACATAGGACAGGCCGACGGCAATGGCGATGTGCACCGTGCCGAATCCCAGCACCGTCACAATCGCCATGGACAGCAGCAAGGTGGGAATGGCCATCAGGATATCGGTGGCGCGCATCAGCACGGCATCCACCTTCCCGCCCAGGAATCCCGCCAGCAGCCCGATCGCGCCGCCCAGAAACAACGCGATCAACACCGCCAGCGACGTCGCCTGCAGGGAGGTGGACGTTCCATGGACGGTGCGCGCATAGATGTCGCGCCCCAGATGATCGGTACCGAACCAATGCGCGGCGGATGGCGGCAGCAATGCGTCCTGAGGCACGCCGCGCAAGGGGTCGGCAGACGTGAACGCCTGCGGAAACAAGGCCCAGCCCAGCACCAGCAGGACCACCGCGACGCTTACTGCCAGCACGGGCCGGGCTCGCAGGGCCGAGGCCGCCGCCAGCAGCCTGCCCGGCCGGGCGAGCGACTCTCTAGAAATGGCTTGCGTATTCATGCCAGCGCCCTCGCCCGGTTGCGGGTGATGCGGGGGTCCAGCAAGGGATACGCCAGGTCCACCACCAGATTGACGGCGACGAAAACCGCGGCCGCCAACACCACAACGCCTTGCACCACGGGAATGTCCTTGACGGCTACCGCACCCTGCGCAAGCCGGCCGATGCCTTCGCGCGAAAACACCGTTTCGGTCACGACGGACCCCGCCAGAAGGTTGCCCATCAGCACGCCCGTCATCGTCAACACGGGAATCGTGGCGTTGGGCAGCACGTGCGTGAACAGCAGGCGCCTGCGCGACAGGCCCTTGGCGCGCAATGCGCCGACGAACGGCTGCCCCCACACGGCAGACAGCGACCGCGACAGTACTTGGGCCACGGTGGCGGCGGTGGGCAGCGCCAGCGTCGCGGCCGGCAGCACCAACGACTGCCAGCCGTCATTGCCCATCGCCGGAAACACCGGAAAGGTGAACGACAACCACTGCAGCAACAGCAACCCCACCCAGAAGGTCGGCAGGCAGACGCCCAGCGAGGGCGCCGCCTGCAGCGCCGACCGCAGGCGCGCATTGCGTGCTGAACTGGCCGCCAAGGCCAGCCCCAGGCCGAGGACGAGCGCGGCTGCCAGCGCGCACAGGGCAAGGGCCGCTGTGGCGGGCGCCGCCTGCGCCAGCATGGCGGCCACCGGCTGCCCCGTCTGGATCGACACGCCCAGATCCAGGCGAAGCGCCTGCCAGAGCGCGATGCCGTACTGCACCAGCAGTGGTTCGTCCAGGTGGTACTGCGCGCGAAGCGCCGCCACCTGGGCGGGATCGACCATGCTCTGGTCGCCCTGGTTCAACATGATGCTGACGGGATCGCTGGGCAGGATATACAGGATCACGAATGACACTGTATAGGCGGCCCACAGCACGAAAGCCGATTGGACGATCCGGCTGAAGGCGTAGCGCCAGGCGTCGTTGCCGTCGCGCCAGCCGCTACGCGCCGCGGTCTTGGTCATGCGATCCCCTTATTTCTGCAACCAGGTGTCGTAGAACTGCAGACGCGACGAGGCGTCGTAGTGCAGGCCGTGCACGTGCTTGCCAGTGGCGCCAACCGTTGCCAGTTCCACCAGCGGAATCGCATGCCCGTCGGCCACCAGCAGTTCGGCGGCGCGGGCGATCAGGGCGCGGCGTTCTGCCGGGTCCTGCGCGGCTGCCGACTTGGCCAGCACCTCGTCCACCTCGGCCGGCTGGCGAAAGTTGACGTTGCGGCCGCTGGCCAGGAACACGGTGCGCAGAATGTCCGGGTCGGCGCGGGTCAGGTTGTAGAACTGAAGCGGCATCTTGCCCGTGTCGCGTTGGGCGTTGACTTGGCCGATCACGCTCTTCTTCAGTTGCAGGTCCACCCCGATCTCACGCAGTTGCTGCTGCACCAGTTCCAGGAAGGTCACCGCCTGCCAATATTCCAGCCGCACGGTCAGACGTTCGCCGTTCTTTTCCCGGATGCCGTCCTTGCCCAGCACCCAGCCGTCGTCCTCCAGCAGCTTCGCCGCGCCTTTCGGGTCATAGGCCAGGGCCTGCGACTGGTCGACATAGGACGGCGTGGTCTTGGCCAGCACCGACGTGGCGGCGCGCTGATAGCGCGACAGGATCGCCTGCAATTCGGGGCGGTTGATGCCCTTGACGATGGCGCGGCGCACCGCCGGCGACGCCCACAACGGCAGCGATTCATTCGGGAAGAAGCTGTAGACCAGCCCCGGATTGCTGCGCGCCAGGATCGGGAAACCTTGGGCCAGCAGCACCTTTTCATCCTGCGGCTGCACGCTGGTGCTGACGTCCACCTGGCGTGACAGCAGGCTCCCGTTGCGCACCCCGGATTCCGGGATGATGCGGAACTCGATGCCTTCCAGGTATGCCTTGTCTTTGTGGGCGGCCAGCGACGACGGCCAGCCGTAGTCGTCCCGGCGCTGCAGCTTGGCGGCCTGGTTATGCACGAACGACGTCAAGGTGAACGGACCGGATCCCACCACCTGCCCCTGGCACCGTTCCTCATAGGACTTGGCCAGCGTGGCCTTGGACAGCAGGCCCATGCTCATCGTCGAGGTGGCCTGCAGGAACTGGGCGTTGGGCTGCTTGAAGACGATGACGACCGTGCGCGGGTCGGGTGTGTCGATACGGTCCAGCCCGGCCAGGTAGGTCGACGCCAGCGAGGCGCGCGCGCCCATCTTCACGATGCCGTCGAAGTTGGCCTTGACCGCATCGGCGTCCAGCGGACTGCCATCGGCGAAGGTCGCGCCGTCGCGCAGCACGAAGGTGAAGCGGCGGTTGTCGTCTTCGGATTTCCAGCTGGTGGCCAGCCACGGCACGATGTTGCCCGTTTCGGGATCCTGATCCGTCAACGAGTCCGTGATCTGCCGGCCGATGTTCAACGCGGTGTTGTTGCCGGGCTGCTGCGGGTCAACGCAAAGCGGGTCCCCTTCCAGCGCAACCTTGAGAATGCCGCCGTATTGCGGTTGGGCGCCGTGCGCCGCGGTGCCCAGCAGCGCAAATGCCGCCGCGCAGAGCGCCGAGCCGATGCCGGCGGCCCGCCGCGGCGCATGCGCGCCCCGGGTCTGATTCATCACACTGGCTACGCTGCGCTGCATTACCCTGCATCCTTGTATTCGAAGTGAAGCGATCCACTCTAAACAAGGGCGCGGCCGCGCCTAAATACATTCTTCGGATTTCGAAATCCGGCAGAAACTAATGCCCATAAGCATCATGGGCGTGGTGACGGTCAGCGCGGAAAATGCCGATTTTCCGGGCGTGGCAAGCCCAGGTTCTCGCGCAGCGTGCGGCCTTCGTATTCGCGACGGAAAATGCCGCGCCGCTGGAGCTCGGGCACGACCTGCTCGGTAAACGCGTCCAGGCCACCGGGTAGCCACGGAAACATCACATTGAAGCCGTCAGCCCCTTCCGCCTCCAGCCATTCCTGCATTTGGTCTGCGATGTGGCGCGCCGTTCCCACCATGGCCAGCCCGCCGTAGCCGCCCAGGCGCTGGGCCAATTGCCGCACCGTGAACCCTTCGCGTTCGGCCAGGGCGATCACCCGCTCGCGACCGCTCTTGCTGGCGTTGGTCTCGGGAACCGGGGGCAAGCGCGCGTCGGGGTCAAAGGCCGAGGCATCGCAGCCCAAGGCAATGGACAGCGAAGCGATGGCACTTTCATAGTGGACAAGGCTGTCCAGATGCGCGCGGATATCTCGCGCCTGGCGGTCCGTTTCACCCACCACGACGAGCACGCCTGGCAAGATCTTCAGGTGATCGCGATGGCGCCCCAGCCTGTCCATCCGGCCTTTGACGTCGGCGTAGAACCGCCTGCCCTCCTCCAGCGTGGACTGCGCCGCGAACACGACTTCCGCCGTCTCTGCGGCCAGTTGCCTGCCGGGTTCCGACGCGCCCGCCTGCACGATGACCGGCCAGCCTTGCACCGGACGGGCGATGTGCAGCGGCCCCTTCACCGACAGGTGCTCACCCTGGTGATTCAAGGCCCGCAGCCGGGTGGGGTCGAAATACACGGCGCTGTCGGCGTCGCGGATGAAGGCGTCGTCGGCCCAACTGTCCCACAAACCGGTCACCACATCGTAGAACTCCCGGGCCCGGGCGTAGCGGGCCGCGTGGTCGGGCTGACGGGTACGGCCAAAGTTCAGCGCAGCGTCGGGGTTAGAGGTGGTGACGATGTTCCACCCAGCCCGGCCCTGGCTCAGATGGTCCAGCGACGCGAAGCGCCGCGCCACGTGAAAAGGCTCGTCGAAGGTGGTGGACGCCGTGGCCACCAGCCCCAGATGCTGCGTCGCCTGGCTAAGCGCCGACAACAGCGTGAAGGGCTCGAACGACGTCGCGGTGTGGCTGCGCTTCAAGGCATCGATCGGCATGTTCAACAGCGCCAGATGATCCGCCATGAAGAAGGCGTCGAAGCGCGCCCGCTCCAGGGTTTGGGCGTAGCGCTTCAGGTGCTCGAAGTTGAAGTTGGCGTCGCGATGCGCGCCCGGATAGCGCCAGGCGCCCGTGTGGATGCTGACGGGGCGCATGAACGCGCCCAGCTTGAGTTGACGTTGCACGCTCATGCTTGCCCCCTTTATGCCTTTCGCCTGACCGAGGACAGCCGCTGCACCACATCCAGCAGGCGATCGATTTCGTCGTACGTGTTGTAGAACGCCAGCGACGGGCGCACGGTCGTTTCCACGCCGAACCGGCGCAGGATCGGCTGCGCGCAATGGTGGCCCGTGCGCACGGCGATGCCCTCCTCGTTCAGCGCATGCCCCACCTCTTCGGTGCTGTAGCCGTCCAGCACGAAGGACATGACGCTGGCCTTCTCTGCCGCCGTGCCGATCAGGCGCACGCCCTTGATGTCGCCCAGCCCCCGCATGCCGTAGACCAGCAAGTCATGTTCGTAGCGCCCGATGTTCTCGATGCCCAGTCGCGTCACGTAGTCCAGCGCCGCGCCTAGCCCGACGGCATCCGCGA
This sequence comes from Achromobacter marplatensis, assembly GCF_002209535.1. Taxonomy (GTDB): domain Bacteria; phylum Pseudomonadota; class Gammaproteobacteria; order Burkholderiales; family Burkholderiaceae_B; genus Achromobacter; species Achromobacter marplatensis. Next base: position 697,340 of record NZ_NJIG01000001.1, read on the forward strand.
TATTGCCCGTGCCCGCCTCGAACTTGTTGGGAATCGGCTGGAACACCGTCTTCTCGAAGGTCACGTCGGCGATCATGTTGCCGCCACCTTGCCAGGGCGGCATGTCTTCCAGCACCTCGCGCTTGCCCCAGACGACGCCAATGCCCGTCGGGCCGAAGATCTTGTGGCCGGAGAATACGAAGAAGTCCGCGCCCAGCGCCTGCACGTCCACCCGCATATGCGACACCGACTGCGCGCCATCGACCAGCACGCGCGCGCCCGCGCGATGCGCCAGGTCCACGATCTCCTTGACGGGCGTTACCGTGCCCAGCGCATTCGACACCTGGGTGACCGAGACGATGCGGGTACGGTCATTGAGCAGCTTTTGGTATTCATCCAGCAGGATCTGCCCGGAATCGTCCACCGGGATCACACGCAGGCGTGCGCCTTTGGCGGCTGCCAACTGCTGCCAGGGCACGATGTTGGCGTGGTGCTCAAGGTTCGACACGATGATTTCGTCGCCCTCGCCCACATGTTGCGCGCCCCAGCTCTTGGCCACCAGGTTGATCGCCTCGGTCGTGCCGCGCACGAAGATCACCTCGTTCACGTCGGGCGCGTTGATGAAGCGGCGGGCCCGCTCGCGCGCGCCTTCGTAGGCGTCGGTGGCGCGCGCCGCCAGTTCATGCGCCGCCCGGTGGATGTTGGAGTTTTCGTGGGCGTAGAAGTACGCGATACGGTCGATGACGCTTTGCGGCTTGTGCGTGGTGGCGGCGTTGTCGAACCACACCAGCGGGCGGCCGTTGACGCGCTCCTGCAGCACCGGGAAATCACGCCGCACCGCGTGCACGTCGAAAGGCGGATGCGCATCGGCCCCCGCGCTGGGCGCCGTGCGCGCCGTGGGATGCGCCGGCGTGACATAACCGCTGGGCAACACCACCGCATCCACGAAGTAATAGCTGGGCTCCCCAGCCGGCGATGGGGGTCTGGCTGGGGCCGGGCCGGGTCCGGCAGCGCCCAACCCCGGCAAGGACAGTCCGGCCAGTTCGTCACTGCCCCGCGTGCCGCCCAGCACGTTCTCCTGCCCCGCCGGGTCCCCCGCGGGTTGGCCATGCGCGGCATCCAGGAAATAGTAGGAAGCCGCCTCGCGCACGGTAGCGGCCTGCCCCGGGGCGGCGCGTCCGGCCAGGGGCGCCACGCCCGTGACACCCGAACCGAAGCGCGGTTCATACGCCGGTACCGCCGTCACGACGTTGTCCGGAACGCCGTTGCCCGCCTGCGCATGCGGCAGCAGCGCAGGCGCGCGATGCGCCAGCGAAGGCAACTGCGCGGGCGATGCCGGCACCAGGTTGACGCCCGGCGCATGGCCCTGCGGAATTGGCGTACCAGGCACGCCTGGCCCCACCCCCGCCGGGCTGGCCAGCGGCGATCCCGGCGGCGCGACGTTCAGCGGGGCCTGCACGCCCGGCGGCACGGGCGCCGGCGGGGTGATCCCGACAGCCTGCCCGGGCAACGCCGTGAAGAAGGCATTGGCCAATCGGGCAAGTTCGCGAGGATCGATGGGCGCTTCAGGCGCGCCGGGCACTCCGCCGCCCAGGGCGGCGAAACTTGGAGAGGAATCGGCAATAGGCATCGTGCGGCCTACTTGTAGGTGTCGGGATAGTCGTGATATTTGCCGATCTCGACGTCATCCAGCACCGCCAGCGCATCATCCGCCAATATCGCCAGCGAGCAATACAACGAGATCAGATACGACGCGATGGCGTGATTGTTGATGCCCATGAAGCGCACCGACAGGCCGGGGCTTTGCTCGCCGGGCAAGCCAGGCTGGTACAGGCCGACCACGCCCTGCCGCTTGTCGCCCACGCGCAGCAGCAGGATCTTGGTCTTGCCGTCGGCCACCGGCACCTTGTTGGACGGAATCAGCGGGATGCCGCGCCAGGTAATGAACTGGGAACCGAACAGGCTGACGGTAGGCGGCGGCGTGCCGCGCCGGGTGGCTTCGCGGCCGAAGGCGGCAATCGCCAGCGGATGCGTCAGGAAAAAGGCGGGTTCCTTCCAGACTTTGGTCAGCAGTTCGTCCAGGTCGTCGGGCGTGGGCGCGCCGGTCAGCGGGAAAATGCGCTGCTCGTCCGTCACCTGGGACAACAAGCCATAGTCGGGGTTGTTGATCAGTTCGCTTTCCTGGTTCTCCTTGATGGTTTCGATCGTCAGGCGCAACTGTTCCTTGATCTGGTCGTGCGGGCTGCTGTACAGATCGGAAATACGCGTGTGCACGTCCAGCACAGTGCTGACCGCATTCAGGAAATACTCGCGCGGGTGCTCTTCATAATCCACGAAGGTGCGCGGCAACTGGTTCTCGTCTTCGCGCGCGGTGCACGTGACTTTGATGTTTTCGGGATTCTTGACCTTGTTCAGGCGGTAGATGCCGGCTTCGACCGGCACCCATTGCAGCAAATGCGTCAGCCAACGCGGGCTGATGGTGGCAAGTTGGGGTACGGTCTTGGTCGCATTGGCCAACTGCCTTGCGCCGTTGTCGCCCAATGCGACGGTCCCGCCTACGGTGGCACTCATTGAAATCTCCGAAGTGAACAAACAAGCAAAACGACTCAGACAAGCAAAATGAAAGGGCCGAAGCCCTCATGAGGTACTGCCCACTGTTGAATCAGGCGGCCCGCTCCTGCTCCGGGCCCGGAAGGCTGCGCGGGCGCTGCGTACTGCGCGGCCCCGCCTGCGTGACCGTGGCGCCCGGGGCCACGTCGTCCGTAATCCAGACATTGCCGCCGATGACGGCGCCCTGCCCCAAGGTGACGCGGCCCAGGATCGTGGCGCCGGCGTAGATCACCACGTCGTCTTCCACGATCGGATGGCGAGCCACCCCTTTTTCCAGGTTGCCGTCGGCATCGGTCACAAAGCGCTTGGCGCCCAGCGTCACGGCTTGATAGATGCGCACGCCCCGCCCGATGCGGGCCGTTTCGCCGATGACGACGCCGGTGCCATGGTCGATGAAGCAGCCAGGGCCGATCTGCGCGCCGGGATGAATGTCGATACCCGTCTCGCCATGGGCAATTTCTGCCGCGATACGCGCCAGCAGTGGCAGGTCCAGCAAGTACAACTGGTGCGCCAGCCGGTGATGGATCAGCGCGTGGATACCGGGATAGCAAAGCAGCACCTCGTCGACGCTGCGCGCCGCGGGGTCGCCTTGATAGGCGGCAAGCACGTCGCTGTCCAGCAGCCGGCGCACATCCGGCAGCGCGGCCGCAAAGCGGCGTACGATCGACGCCGCGTGATCGTCCACCGCGGGATGGTCGGGCGCGTGGCGCCGCAATTCCAGCCGCGCCTGCTCCAACAGGCTGCGCAGGGCTGCGTCCAGCGTATAACCCACGTAGAAGTTCTCGCTCTCGTGGCGCATGTCCACGGGCCCCAGGCGCATGGGGAAAAGCGCGCGCTTGAGTTTGTCGAAGATGTCGGCCAGCGCTTCGCGCGAGGGGAATTCGCGTTCGCCCGGCTCGCGTGTGCGCTGCTGAGAGGTCCGCCAATCGGCGCGGATGCCTTCTAGCGCACGGACGACGCCTTCCAGATCGAAGACGGCCATATCAGTCCTGGATCCAGGGCAGCCCGCGATACCGCCAGCCGTCGTTCAAGCCGCGATGCTGATTGGCGTCGAGCTCACCCTCGAAGCCCTCGAACACGTTGAAGACCGACGAGAATCCGGCCTTGGCCGCGGCTTCGGCGGCCAGGGCAGATCGCTTGCCGCTGCGGCACAGCAGCAGCACGACGGCCGCTTTGCCGCCGGCGCTGGCCACCTTTGCTTCAAGTTCCCGCACGAAGCGCGGGTTGCGCGTCAGGCTCGTGCCGGTGGCCCATGGCACGTGGACCGTGCCCGGAATGTGGCCCACGAACGTACGCTCTTCCGCCGAGCGCACGTCCACCAGCACGGCATCGCCGTTCTGCGCCAGCGTCCAGGCCTCAATCGGTGTCACGCCGCCCGCATAGGGAAGATGGCGGTCCCGCGCTTCGGCGCGCGCCCGTTCCAGCGCGGCCGGCAGGACCCGTTCGGATATCGGGGCTTCGGTGGTGTCGTAGCTCATGGCGCAAGGGCCTCCTGGCGATTCGTCGCGCCAGGCGCGACAGAACCCACAATCTAGGCCCTAAGCCGTGAAATCCAAATGAATTAAAAGTCGGAAATTAAGAACCGCCAGTTGTGTAGCGGTGCATTGCCCGGCAAGCGGCGCGCCGACGGCATCGGTCGGCGACCACCGCAGCGACCTGAACGCCGGGGCTATTGCCGGGTCAGGCGGTATACCGACGCAGGCGGCAGATTGAGCGGCACGAAACGCTCTCTGCGCGCCGACAGCCCACACGCGTCCAGCACGGAGCGGGAAATCGGGCAGCGCACGCCATAGGTGAAAAAGTGCATGGCGCCGCCTGGCCGCATGGCCTCGAACACAGCGGTCAGCAGCTGGTGATGGTGCACCCCGCTCATGTTGCGCAATGGCAGCCCGCAAATCGTCGCATCGATGCCGTCCAGTTCGGGGTGTAGGTGCCGCGACAGGTCTTGCGCCGACACCTGCAGCACGGCGGCTTCCGGGAACTGCGTGCGCAGGCTTGAGCTCATGCCCGAATCCTGCTCAACCAGGACCAGCCGCGAGGGATGTACGCCTTTGCGCAGCAGCTCGCGGGTGAACACGCCGGTGCCGCAACCCAGTTCCAGCACTTTTCCTGCCATGGGCGGCACCGCTGCGGTGATCGCCGCCGCCAGCGCCGCCCCGGAAGGCGACACGGCGCCGATGGCCGCGGGGTTGGACAACAGCGCCTTGACGAACTGCTTGCGCTCTTGCAGCCAGGTCATCCGCCACTGGGACGGATGCTTGTGCCGCGCGGCGGTCTTATATGACGACGAGGAATGCATGGGTGCCTTTGTCTCCGGTTCCAGGACCCCCATGCATGATTGCTGCGCTGCACAGGAGAACTACAAAGACATTACCTGCCCCAGACCGCCCGCACCGGCAACCGGACGTAAGCACGTTTATCAATTGGCGGCGACAGGACAGGACGGCCGCCACAGCGGGCGGCCGTCGCTGTCAGCTTGCGTTGCAAGTCCCCGTGGCGATCAATCGATCGCCGCGCCTGCGGTCTTCACCACCTTGCCCAGCCGCGTGTACTCTTCGGCGCCGAAGTCCGCCAGCGATTGGCGGGTCGTGGGCGACGGAACCGCGCCGCGGGACTCCAGCGCCTTGCGCACTTCAGGACGCTGCAGCGCCTGGTTCACCGCGGCGTTCAGCTTGTCCAGGACGGCAACCGGGGTGCCCTTGGGCGCGTACAGCCCATCCCAGGCGAAGAACTCGTAGCCCTTGACGCCCGCCTCGCTGATCGTGGGGATGTCCGGGTTGGAACCCACCCTTTCAGGCGTGGTCACGCCCAGCGCCCGCAGCTTGCCCGCGGCGATCTGGCCCGACACATTGGGCATCACATCGATCAGGAACGAAATGCGTCCGCCCAAGAGGTCCGTCATGGCTGCGCCGCCGCCCTTGTACGGAATGTGCATGACACGGATGCCGGCCATCTGGTTCAAAAGTTCACAGGCCAGGTGCGACGAGGTGCCGTTGCCGGCCGACCCACAGGTCAGTTCGCCAGGATGGGATTTGGCGTAGTCGAGCAGCTGGGCCAGCGTCTTGAAACGGTCGTCGGTGCCGTTGACCACCAGCGCGGCGGCGATGACGGTAAAGCGCGAGATCGGCTCGAAGTCGCTGGGGGCATAGCCGGGCGACTTGTAGAGCCAATGGTTGATGGCCTGCGTGCCGTTGGTGCCATAGGACAGCGTATAGCCGTCCGGCTTGGCCCGCGCGGCGATGGACGCGCCGATATTGCCGCCCGCGCCCGGCCGGTTTTCCACGATGATGGATTGACCCAGTTCGCGCGACAGCGGTTCGGCCACCAGGCGGGCCAGCGTGTCGCCGCCGCCTCCTGCGGCAAAGGGCACGACCAGCGTGATGGCGTGGGCGGGCCAGTCGGCCTGCTGCGCCAGTGCGGCGCCTGCTGTCAGCGACACGCAGGCGGCAGCCGCCATGTGAATGAGAGTCTTTGAAGGGTTCACTGTTGTCTCCTGGGGGATGCGTTAACGCGCGCCCGCGGCGTTGTAGGTATGTCGGGCGCGTGGTTGGATTCGGAAATGGGTCAGGCGTCTCCTGGCGGTTGCGTTACACGAAGCGGCAGCTCACCGAGCCCAGCGGCCCGTAATCCACATGGAAGGTGTCGCCTGCCTGGGCAAAGACGGGCCGCGTGAACGATCCGCTCAGGATGATCTGGCCGGCTTCCAGCGTGACGTCATGCTCGGCCAGTTTGTTGGCCAACCACACCACTCCGTTGGCCGGATGGTTCAACACGCCCGCCGCCAATCCGGTTTCCTCGATGACCGCGTTGCGCGACATCATGGCGCCCACCCAGCGCAAGTCCATGTCGCCCACGCGCACGGGCCGGCCTCCCATCACCACGCCGGCGTTCGCCGCGTTGTCGGCAATGGTGTCGAACACCTTGCGCGGCCGTTTGGTCTCGGGATCGATCTGGTGCGACCGCGCGTCGATGATCTCCAGTGCCGGAATCACGTAGCGCACGGCGTCCAGCACGTCGAACAAGGTCACGCCCGGCCCTTGCAGGCGCCGGTCCAGGATGAAGGCCAGTTCAACCTCGACGCGCGGCACGATGAAGCGGTCGCGGGGGATCTCTGCGCCGTCGGCGAACAGCATGTCGTCCAGCAACGCGCCGTAATCGGGTTCGTCGATCTGCGAGGACAGCTGCATCGCACGCGAGGTCAGCCCGATCTTATGACCGACCAGCCGGCGGCCGGCCGCGATCTTCTGAGCGACCCATTCGCGCTGGATCGCATAGGCGTCGGCAATGGTGATGTCCGGATGGTCCAGCGACAGCGCACGCACCTGGGTTCGCGTCTGTTCCGCTTCGTCCAGCCGGCGCGCCAGCGCCTGGATGGTGGGGGTATCCATGTTGTCTCCTTGGCTTTTTTTGCTTATCCCGCGTCGGGCTCGGGCTTTTATTCGGGTTTGGGTTCAGGCGGCAGATGACGTCGGCTACGCTTGTCGGCCAGGCGCCAACCGGCGCCGGTGTCCACCAACGCGTCCTGGCAATCCCGGATGGCGACGAGCCTGGGCGCCCCGCCCTGCTCGTGCGGCACGCTTTCGTAAGCGGTCAGGAAATATGCGACGGTGGCGTGCGCGCCTTCCAGCGCGGTCAGGCGCAGGTTGGTGATGACGTGGCAAGTGGTGCGTTCCGGCGCTCGGGCGTTCAACGCGGCCAGGACTTCCTGCGGGCCGAACAGCCGCTTGCCCTGCCGCAGCCACACGCCGTCTTGCGCCATCAGCGCGGCTGCGTCCTCGTGGCGGCGGGTGTCCAACGCATGGAAGAAGTCCAGGACGACCGCTACGCAAGCGGCCTGGACTTGCAGGGTGTGGGTGGAATGTTCCAAAGGCGTCCTCATCCGATCTGGGCGCTGGCCAGCGGCACGTCTGGCCGCTGCAACAACGCCGGGTCCAGGACCGCGCCTTGCGCGATCCACTTGCGCAGTTGACGGAGATCCCGCGCTGCGTCCACCGCCACCGCGGCCACGAGGCGGCCGCCGGCATCCAGCGCCATGGACAGCAGCGCCCGGCCATCGGCCTGCGGCCGCAATACCTCGCAGGCCGCCAGCGCCGGGAAGCCGACGATCTGCACCATGGCGTCGTATTGCTCCGACCAAACGGCACCGGTCGGTACATAGGGCGCCGTCTCGCCCAGCGCCGACAACGCGGCCGCCGTGCCCTGGTCTTGCGCGTTCTGCCAGGATTCCAGACGGATCCGGCCGCCGGCCGCGGCGTGCGCGGAGACCGCCACGTCGCCCGCAGCGTAGACGTCCTCTGCCGACGTGCGGCAATATTCATCCACCAGCACGCCGCGCTCACAGGCGATGCCCGCATCGCGCGCCAACGCATCATTGGGCTGCAAGCCCACTCCAAGCACCACCGCGTCGGCGGCAATGCGGGTGCCGTCGGCCAGTTCGGCAACGGCTTTCCCGTCCGCCTGCGCCTGCACGGCGCGCAGCCCGGCATTGACTCGGATATCCACGCCGTGCGCGGCATGCAGCGCAGCGAGGTGGGCCGACACGCCCGGCTGCACGCTGCGGGCGCACAGCCGCGGCGCCTGTTCCAGCACCGTGACCGTGCTGCCCGTCTGCCGCGCGGTGGCCGCGACTTCCAGCCCGATCCATCCCCCGCCGACGATGACCAGATGCTTACCCGGCCCCAGACTCGCGCGCAGGCGCAGGGCATCGTCCCGCGTACGCAGCACATGCACGCCGGCGCTGTCGACACCGGGCAGCGCCGGCACTAGCGGCCTGCCGCCCATGCAGAGGATCAGCTTGTCGTAACCCAGCGCACCGCCACCGGACGTGTCCACCTGGCGTTCCCGCAACCGCAGGCGCGTCGCCGACACGCCTGGCTGAAATTCGATGTCCAGCTGTGCCAGCCGCTGGGCCGAGAACAGCTCTGTGCTTTCGGGCGGCGCTTGCCCGCCCAGCACGGCCTTGCTCAAGGGCGGACGTTCATAGGGCGCATGCGGCTCGTCGCCCAGCAGCACGACCCGGCCGGCGTAGCCGCGGTCGCGCAGCGTGGCGGCGGCCCAGCCGCCAGCCTGCCCCGCACCCACGATGACGATGGCGCCCGTGTTCACGCGGCCTCCGCCTTCAGGTAGATCGTGTTCGCCTCGACCCGCACCTCGTAGCGGCGCAGGTCCGTCGTAACGGGCGGGCATTGCGGCTTGCCGGTGCGGATATCGAAGACGCCCTGATGCAGCGGGCATTCAATGGTGCCGTCTTCTACATAACCGTCCGCCAGGCTGGCGTTGCCATGCGGGCAGCGGTCCTGCGTGGCGCAGATCTCTCCCTGCAAGTCATACAGGCAGACGCCTTCTCCATCGTGCACGACGCGCAAGGTGCCAGTATCGGGCGAGATGTCGCCGACCTGGGCGACGGGTTTCCAGGTTTCCATGCTTACAGCCCCATTGCCTTGCGGTAGTAGTCGTAGAACGACCGGATCAGCACTTCGGTCACCATGTAATCGGCGGGCTCGGTATCGCGCCCGCCCATTTCGACGATTCCCCGCGCCTCGGGATACCCCGTCACGCCGATCTGCACCTGGTTCAGCATTTCGCTGTCGTCCATGGACACGAATCCCGCCGGACCCAGCAGGTTGGCGTGCTTTAAACGCAGCCGCGTCATTTCCTCGTCGTCGTCCTCATACCCGTAATAGGTGAACACCAGTTCGTGCTCGGTGGGGCTGCGCGGAATCACGTGGCGCGTCTTCAGGGAATTGGCCTGGATGCCGAACTGCGCGGCCGGGAACACCCAGGCGCCGCCCACGCGGCCCCGGTTGAATTCAGCGCGCGGCGTCACGGTTTCCAGGTCGAGCAGTTCCAGGTCATCGCGGAAGCGGCTCATTTCGGTCGTGGCCGCCGTCTTCTTCTTGCCTTCGTTGTGCGACACCATGACGCTGTGCGCGCCGCCGCCCGTGGGGATGCATTCCGACTTGGAGTCGGCCCGCCACAGGCCGAAGGTGATGTAGAAGGTATGCAGCAAGGTGGCGTGGTACGGGTCCTTCAGGTTTTCCAGGTACATCTTCCAATTGCTGGGGATCAACTGGCGGCTGTAGCCCAGCAGCTTGAGCGGCTTGCCCGGCAGCATGTGGTCGATCTCGGCCAGCACTTCCGGCCCGCAGTAGTCCTCGAAGCTGGGCGCCTCGTCAGAGAACGTGGCCCAGATCGAGCCGCCCCGGTTCACGCTGCGCAGCTTGCGGATGCCGTTCTGCTTGGGGTCGAAGTCCTTCGGCATACCGCCTTTTCCCATGGCGCCGCGACGGAACGGCACGCCTTGCAGGTTGCCGTTCAAGTCGTAGTTCCACTGGTGGTACGGGCACGTGAAGTCCGTCACACGGCCGGTGTTGTGCCAGCAGATCTGCGCACCGCGATGAGCGCAGCGGTTCTCCAGCACGGTCACTTCGCCGGTTTCGGTGCGGACCATGATGACCGGCCGGTTGCCGATCCAGTTGCGCTTGTAGCAACCGACCTCCGGCACTTCGCATTCCAGGCCGACGTAATTCCAGGTCTGCCCGGCAAAGAAGATGTCCATTTCCTTCTGGAAAATGGCCGGGTCCGTATAGACCCAGTTGGGGATGCGCGTATAGCCCTCTTTGGGCCAGCGGCGCTCGATATGAATGGGAGCCTCGGCAGGCGCGTCCAGCACGGCGGAGTCGGAACAGGTCATGGCAGGTTTCCTTGCAGCGGATTCAGAGAGGCACGATCAGCGACGTGCGCACGCGGTAGTTGTCGTAGACGCAGTCGCGGCGGGTGAACGCCAGGCCGTCCGGCCCGTCGCGCAGCACGTCCAGGTACCGGCCCACCATGTTCAAGGTGGGCTCGCGGTCGGACAGCGACTCCATCACCGCGAAGTTGGCCTGCGCCACGATGTGGTCGCCCTGCACTTCCATCACGCGCACGCCGCTCACGAAATGGCGCAGCGAGCGCGGCTCGAACATGGTGGTTTCGCGCAGCGCCGTGACGCGGTCGCGCAGCATGTTCTTGTTCATGCAGTAGATCAGGCCCAGCGGCAGGCCGGCGTCGTGGTTTTCACGGGACAGCACGCGGTAGTGGCAGTCTTCGGTGAAGAAGTCGGGCCATGCTTCAAGCCGGTTTTCGTCCAGGCAAAAGGCGTAGTCGTCATAGAAGTCCCGCAGGCGGGCACGCAACGACAACACGCCGGAATAGTCGGTCAAGGTCATGGAAGGATCCGGGAATCGGTTCATGGGAAGCGCGTCCGCTTACGAGGCCGCGGCCAACTGCGCGCGGTTGCTTTCAAAGCCGCTCTGGCTGCCCAGCGCCAGGATGGGTTCCTGCATGCGCTCCTGCCAGATCAACGACTCCATCGCAATTTGCAGGGGGTGATCCTGCACGGTCAGCGCCGACGTGGTCTCGGTGCCCGAATGGTGCGAGTGCATTGCCCAGCCCGGCGCGGACAGGATCAGGTCGCCGGCCTTCCAGTCCAGCCGCGTGCCGCTGACCTTGCTGTAGCCGTTGCCGCGCAGGTAGTAGTTGATGGCAGACGAGCTGTGCCGGTGCGGCACGTGGTGGTTGTCCGGCGGCGACGAGGAAATCGTTGCAAAGAAACTATGCGTGGTGCCGATGCGGCGTTCGGTGGCCGGGTTGTACAGCACGAAGAGCCGGCGGCCGTTGTAGCCGCGCGCCATGTCTTCGACGGTAGGCAGGTAGCGCGACACGTCCGCCCACGGCCAGTGCAACGCCTTGGATTCCAGCACGTCGATATCGATCAGCCACTCGTAGCCCATCAGCCAGGCGCCATCTGGTGTGATCTGTTCGCGCAAGGCCAGGTCACGAGACCGCGGGCCGTCCGCAGCGCGGGCCGGCACAGGCTTCGTGTTGGCATCCGCCGGCGGGACATCGCCCTCGAACTCCTCGACGTAGTGGATCTCCAGCTTTTCCAGCAAGGGCGCGTTCGAGTACGACAGCCGCACCCAGGGCGTCTTGCCCTCGTTGCGGTAGGAATGCACCTGCATGGCCGGCGTATTCCAGACATCCCAGTGGCCAACGCGGATGTCGCGGCCCGCCACAGTGGCCACGCCCTCGCCGCTGATACAGATCTCCAGCATGTTGGAGTTCTTGCGCAGATTGAACGTGCGTTCGCCGGGGTTCACCACGTTGATGGTCACGTCCGTGCCGGGGGCCAGGCCCAGGCCGGGCGCGGTCGCCTCGGGATGCACGATCAGCGAGGCGCGGCGGCCGTTGTCCGGCCGGGGCGCATCGATCAGCCGGGCGATTTCCAGATCGATGTCCTCTTTCGGGACCACGATCGACGGCCATTTGTTCTGCTCGCGGGGGCTGGCCCCGCTGACGTCGACGAACATGCTTGTCTCCTGTTGCCGCCGGCGCTGCGGCCGGCTGTCTCGTTGATTGGATTCAGTTCAAGGCTGCGCAAGCAGCAGGTTTTCCCGGGTTTGGGCAGGCAGCGCCACGCCCAGGCCGTGGTCGCGGGCGTGCTCGTACACCTCGCGCGCCATCGCCAGGTCGGACAAGCCCATGCCCATGCCTTTGAAGATCGTCAGGCGGGCGCCCTCCGGCCGCGCCTGCCCTGAGGCAAGCAGGTCGCTCAGTACCGATACGCCTTGCCACGGCGTCCCGTCTGCGCCGTAGCGTTCGCGCAGTTCGCGCGAGCCCCGGCGGGCGTTTTCCAGGTCGTCCACCACCACTTGGTCCGCGCGGTCGAACACATCCTGGGCAAATTCCGCCTTGGACGGCAAGATCGCCCCCACCGCATTCAAGTGCCGGCAGTCGGCCAGCATGGCGGCGTCGACAAAGGGTTCGACGGCGCGCGTGATCAAGGTGACGATCTGGGCGCCGGCCAGCGCGTGTTCCAGGCTGGCCGATTCCTCGACGTCGAACGCGTACTTGCCCGCCACACTGGCCACAAAGGCGCGGCGCTTCTCGGGCGTGGGGCTATAGACCCGCACGCGCCGCAGCTTGCGCACCGCAGCCAACGCCGCAAGTTGCGTAACGGCCTGCGGCCCGGTGCCGATCAGCGCGGCCTGGGTCGCGTCTTCCGGCGCCAGCGCCCGGGTGGCGACACCGCTGATCGCCGCCGTGCGCAGCATGCCCAGCGCCCGCGCTTCAATGATGGCGCGCAGAATACCGGTGCCCGCATCGAACAGGCTGAACAACGACCCGCCGCCCGCCTTGGTGTGGACCCAGGTCTTGAAACCCGCATATCCGCCCCCGTCCGTCTGCACGGACCCCAATGCATGCATTGAGCTGCCGTCGCCCCAGGTGGCCAGCGCCTTGGGCAAATTGCGCGCCTGGTCCTTGCCTTGCGCGACCAGCATGGCGTGCAGCGCATCGATGGCCCGGTGGATGCCCAGCACCGAGACCACGTCCCGCTCCGTCAGATACCGCAGCGCATCAGTCATGCGCGTCTCCTTGTTCCGGGGCGGGTTCGTCCGCCACCGTGTTGACCAGGGTCCCGATGCCGGGAATCTCCACTTCCAGCGTGTCGCCCACAGCGAGAAAACGCGGCGGCTTGCGGCTGGAACCCACGCCTTCAGGCGTCCCGGTAGCGATGACGTCGCCCGGCGACAGCGGCGTAAAGGCGCTGATATAGGCAATCAGTTCGGGAATCGGAAAGATCAGGTCGGACACGTCGCCCTGTTGCATGACCGTGCCGTTCAGGCGGGTAATGACTTGCAGGCGCGCCGGGTCGCCGACCTCGTCCGCGGTAACCAGCCACGGCCCGATCGCCCCGCTGCGCTCGAAGTTCTTGCCCGGCGTGACCTGGGCGTTGTGCTTCTGAAAATCGCGCACCGAGTTCTCGGCCATGCAGGTGTAGCCCGCCACATGCGACAGGGCGTCGCGCGCGGCGATGTGGCGCCCTGCCCGGCCGATGACGACCGCCAGTTCGCCCTCGTAGTCGAACTTGTCGGAAAGGCGGGGCTTCCACACCGGCGCTTCGTGCCCGACGAAGCTGTCTGCGAACCGGGCGAACATCGATGGATGGGCGGGCAGTTCGCGGCCGGCCTCGGCCACGTGGCGGCCGTAGTTCAGGCCGACACACAGGATCTTGCGCGGCGCGGGCACCGGCGGCAGCAGCCGCAGCCCGGCCAAGGTCCTACAGGGCATGCCGACCGTCTGCGCCGCCTGGGCGATCTGTTCCGCGCCCGCCTCAAGCGCAGCGGTCACGTCGGGCCAGACCTGCGTCAGGACCACGACGTCGGCGCCGCGCAGCACGCCCCAGGCGTTGCGGCCTGCTTGATCGAAGCTGACAAGCTTCATGTTGTCTCCTGTGCCTGCGGTGCTTTCGCATGCATTGGTGTATTTCTTTGCATGCAATCGTGAGCTAATACCCACTTCTACCACTGTTTTTTGTGGATTATTGCATGCAATTTTGATGAATCGCAAGATGCGGATCGATTTTTTATGGCCTATTGCATGCAATTTTGTAGGTACACTGGAGGCCCTAACCGCCCCTTATTCCGCCGACGCTTCGCTATGGCCGCTCAGATCGACAAAGTTATTTCCGAACTCCGGGACATGGTGCTTTCCGGCGCCCTGCAGCCGGGCGAACGGATCGTGGAGTTGCAGTTCTCTGCCCGCCTGGGCGTCTCGCGCACGCCGTTGCGCATCGCCTTGACCGAGCTTGAGAAGGAAGGCCTGCTGGAGCGCTTGCCGTCCCGGGGCTTCCGGGTGCGCTCATTCACCGTCGATGAGATCGGCGACGCTGTGGACGTGCGCGGGGTGCTCGAGGGCATGGCCGCGCGCCTGTTGGCCGAGCGCGGCGCCTCGAAGGAAGTGCTGGAGCAACTGTCGCAAGCGGTCGAGGAAGGCCGCAACCTGCTGGCGCCCGCCCGCCGCGACCCGAACACCACCGTGGATGCCCGGGCCTGGGGCCAGATCAACCGCCGTTTCCACGAGATCCTGTGCGAAGCCGCCGGCAATCGCGCCTTGTTATCGGCGCTGGAGCACAACAACAAGACGCCGCTGGCCGGCCCGGCCGCGCTGACGCTGCCGTCCACCCCGTCGTTGTTGGAAACGCCCTTTGTCCTGCGCGCGCAGGCAGACCACGAAGATCTGCTGCGCGCCATCACCCGGCGCGAAGCCGTGCGGGCCGAGAACCTGATGCGTGAACACGCCTACCGCAGCCGCGAAAACAAGCGTGTTCTGCTGGACTCGTTGCGGGGCGCGTTGTCGGCCCAACCGCTATTGGCCGATCACAGCGCGTAAACCGCTGTCTGCGAACGACGCCGCGTCGTCATGGGCGCGAACCGCCCATCGTTTAATCAGTCGTCCTGAATATAGAACACTCATGGCAAAATTCCGCTACTAGCGGATATGTTGTTCTTTTTATATCGTTAATGGCAGTCCAGTTCCCGACATGACAGGCGACGAATGCCTGCCACTGCAGGGCAGTTGCCCGCTATCGATTCCCCAGGAGACTATCCATGAGCACCCCCGCAAACTTCAACGGCGCCCGCCCGGTCATCGACCCCGACAACGCCGCGATGCTGTTGATCGACCACCAGAGCGGACTGTTCCAGACCATCGGCGACATGCCCTTCACGACTGTGCGGTCGCATGCTGGCGCCTTGGCGAAGATGGCCACGCTGACCAAGATGCCCGTCATCACGACGGCGTCCGTGCCGCAAGGTCCCAACGGCCCGCTGATCCCGGAAATCCACAAGAACGCGCCGCACGCCAAATACGTGGCCCGCCGCGGCGAAATCAACGCGTGGGACAACCCCGAATTCGTGGCGGCCGTGAAGGCCACCGGCCGCAAGCAGTTGATCATCGCCGGCACCATCACCAGCGTCTGCATGGCCTTCCCGAGCATTGCCGCGGTGAACGGGGGCTTTCAGGTGTTCGCCGTGATCGACGCGTCGGGCACGTATTCGAAGATGGCGCAAGAGATCACGCTGGCCCGCGTCGTCCAGGCCGGCGTGGTGCCGATGGATACCGCCGCCGTCGCGTCTGAACTGCAACGCACGTGGCACCGCGACGATGCCGCGCAATGGGCCGAACTCTACGGCGCGATCTTCCCGTCCTATCAGCTGCTGGCCGAAAGCTATGCGAAGGCCCAGGAAGTCGAGAAGAACCAGGAACTGCTGGACTCCCAGCGGACCTGATCCCAACTCCCCGGCTGGTTTGTGGGCCGTGCCGCCGGCCGGCCCACCCTTTACTCGATCCGCCCGATCTCGACGCCCGCCGTCACCGCCTTGCCTGCGGCTGCCTGATGCGTGAGCACGCCGTCGCGATGCGCCAGCACTTGCATTTCCATCTTCATGGCTTCCATCGTGGCGATCAGTTCGCCTTGCTTGACGGTGGCGCCGTCTTCGGCGTTCCATGACTGGATGGTGCCCGCAATCGGCGCGGCCACGCTTTGCGCGCTGGCTTGCGCCGGGGCGGCAGTTGCCTCCCCTCCTGCCGCCGCGCCGGCGGATTGCAAGCCGCGCAGCAATTCGGCGGGCAGGCCCAGCGACACGCGCCGGCCATCGATTTCCACCGCAGTACGGTGCAGGCTCACCGCGCCCAGCGGGGCCGGACGCACGGCGGCTTCCAGATCCGTGGCGAAGTCGGTCTCGATCCAGCGCGTGTGCACCTTGAAGCCTTGGCCGTCGCCGATGAAATCGGCATGGTCCAGCACGGCGCGGTGGAACGGCAGCACCGAGGCCACGCCTTCAATGCGGAATTCGGCCAGCGCACGGCGGGCGCGCGCGATCGCCTGTTCGCGCGTGGCGCCGGTGACGATCAGCTTGGCCAGCAGCGAATCGAAGGTGCCTGGAATGGTGGAACCGGATTGCACGCCGCTGTCCACGCGCACGCCCGGGCCGGACGGCGCGGCGAAGGTCGTGATGAGGCCCGGCGACGGCAGGAAGCCGCGGCCCACGTCTTCGGCGTTGATGCGGAATTCGATGGCATGGCCGCGCGGCGCGGGCGCGGTGTCGATGGCCAGCGGCAGGCCGTCGGCGATGCGCAGTTGCTCGACCACCAGGTCCAGGCCGCAGGTTTCTTCGGTGACGGGGTGCTCCACCTGCAAACGGGTATTCACTTCCAGGAACGAGATGGCACCCGATGCGCTCAGCAGGAATTCCACCGTGCCGGCGCCAACGTAGCCGGCGTGCGCGCAAATGTCGCGCGCCGACGCGTGGATGCGCTGGCGCTGCTCGTCGCTGAGGAACGGCGCGGGCGCCTCTTCCACCAGCTTCTGGTTGCGGCGCTGCAGTGAGCAATCGCGCGTGCCCAGCACCACCACCTTGCCATGCTTGTCGGCCAGCACCTGCGCTTCGACGTGGCGCGGGTGGTCCAGGAACTGCTCGACATAGCATTCGCCGCGGCCAAACGCCGTAACGGCTTCGCGCACGGCGGACTCGTACAGGTCGGCCACGTCTTCCATGCGCCAGACGACCTTCAGGCCACGCCCGCCGCCGCCGAACGCCGCCTTGATGGCAATCGGCAAACCGTGTTCGTGCGCAAAGGCCAGCACCTCTTCAGCGCCGCCGACCGGACCGGGCGTGCCCGCCACCAGCGGCGCGCCCACTTCCAGGGCGATCTTGCGCGCCTGCACCTTGTCGCCCAGCCGTTCGATGGTTTCCGGCGACGGGCCGATCCAGGTCAGGCCGGCGTCGATCACGGCGCGCGCGAAGCCGGCGCTTTCGGACAGGAATCCGTAGCCCGGATGCACGGCGTCGGCGCCGCTGCGGCGCGCCACCGCCAGCAGCTTGTCGATATTGAGGTAGGTGTCGGCCGGGCGGTCGCCCTCCAAGCCGAACGCCTCGTCGGCCATGCGCGCGTGCAGCGCGTCGAAATCGGCGTCGGCGTAGACCGCGACGGACTTCACGCCGTAATCGGCGCAAGCGCGGATGATGCGCACCGCGATTTCGCCACGGTTGGCGATGAGGACTTTCTTCATGGCTGGCATATTCAGGTTATTGCGTTGTGACTTGCGCGGCGGGAACGTCAACCGGGACAAAGTCGGAAACGGGGTTGAAGCGCACGCGCGCGCCGATCGGGATCTGCGCCGCGCGGTCCAGGTGCCAGGGCGCCACGGAGCCGATGACCGGGTAGCCGCCCGTCAGCGGGTGGTCGGCCAGGAACAGCACCGGCTGGCCGCTGGCAGGCACCTGGATCGACCCCTTGCGCGTGCCCTCGCTGGGCAGTTCGGCATGGTTGGCGCGTTGCAGCGGCCGGTCGCCGTTCAAGCGGATACCGACACGATTGGACTGCGGGGTGACGGTCCAGGACTGGCTGGCAAGCAGCGCCACGGCGTCAGCATCGCACCAGTCGGTGCGCGGCCCCAACACGACGTCCAGCACCACCTCGACGTCCTGCACGGGCAGGTCCGCAGCCGGCAGTTCCGGCGGGCCGACGATGGCGCCCTGCCCGGCAGGCAGAATGCCGATGTGGTCTCCGGCGGCAAGCGCATCGGGGCCGACGCGCGCGAGCGTATCGGTCGAACGGCTGCCCAGCACGGGTTCCACAGCGAAGCCGCCGCGCGCGGCCAGGTAGTAGCGGATGCCCGCGGCCGGCTGCCCCAGCGTGAGTGTGTCGCCGTCGTTCAAGGCAAGAGCCTCGTGGCCGGGAACGGTCCAGCTGGCCCCCTTGGCATCACGCAGGGTCAGCTCGCCTCGCGCGCCTGTCACGGCCACCACGCAGGCGCCATGCGCGCGGACCTGGAAGCCGCCGTACACGATTTCGAAGCAGGCCTGGCCGGGCTGATTGCCGACCAGTCGGTTAGCGGCGCGCAGCGCGCCCCGGTCCATTGCGCCCGACGCAGCCACGCCCTGGCGGGCCTGCCCGGGGCGGCCCAGGTCTTGGAAAAGCGCTTGCAGGCCGGGCGCCACCACTTCCAGCGAAGGCGTGGCGGTGCTAGCACGGCGGGACGCGGCGGGATCCACGCCTGCGGCGGGCGTCGGCGCCTTGGCGGCAGGCGCGGGACCGGCGTCGATGAAGCGGACGCGATAGCCCGGCTGGAGCAACGCGGGCGTGTCGCGAGACAGGTCCCACATGGGGGTCGTCGTCACGCCAAGGATCTGCCATCCACCGGGGCTGGCTTGCGGATAAACGCCGCTGAATGTGCCGGCCAGCGCCACCGCGCCCGCCGGGATGCGCGTTCGCGGCGTCTTGCGCCGGGGCACGTCCAGGCTGGGGTCGCCGCCGCTCAGATACGCAAAGCCCGGCGCAAAGCCGGTGAACGCCACGCTATAGGTGCTGGCCGTGTGGCGGCGCACCACTTCGTCGGGGGGGATGCCGAGCAGGGTTGCGACTTCGCCCAGGTCTTCGCCGTTGTAATGGACGGGAATTTCAATCAGCGTGCCGTCGCGCGCAACGCGGCCCGATGTGTCGCGGCCGCCGATATCGGCGATCAGCGCCTCGCGCGTCACGCGGTCCGGGCGGAACACCACCAGCACGGTACGCGCCGCCGGCACCAGCTCGGTGACGCCGTCAATCGGCCGGGCCTGCAGCGCATCAAACAGCGCCAGGGTCTGCTCCAGATCGTCCAGTTCAACGAGCAGGGCATCGGTATTCACGGGCAGAAAGCGCACGTGTTCTCCTAGGCGGGAAATTCCCGGGGGTTCAACGTCTATGGGGCAAGATGGCGTTACGCGGCGACGCCTGCAAACGAGCGAATGGTAACGCCAGACTGCTCCAGGCGGCGACGCACTTCGCGCGCCATGTCCACCGCGCCTGGGCTGTCGCCGTGCACGCAGATGGAATCCGCCTGCACCCGGGTGAGCGAGCCGTCGATGGCTTCGACCACGCCTTCCTCGACCAGGCGCACCATGCGCTGCGCCACTGCTTCCGGGTCATGCAGCACGGCGCCCTTCTCGCGGCGGGAAACCAATGCGCCTTGCGGGGTATAGGCCCGGTCGGCGAACGCCTCGGACACCACCCGCAGGCCGCGCTCTCGCGCCAGCGTGAGCAGGGGCGAACCGGCCAGGCAGACCAGCGCCAGTGCCGGGTCGATTTCAAGGATGGCGGTGATGACGTCGTTGCCTTGGCGCGCGTCATGCGCGATGGTGTTGTACAGCGCGCCATGCGGCTTGACGTAGCTGACCTGCGTGCTCGCGGCCGCCGCCAGGCCCTTGAGCGCACCGATCTGATAGATGACGTCCGCCACCAGATCGGCGCTGGCCACGTCCATGTTGCGCCGGCCGAAACCTGTCAGGTCCGGGTAGGACACGTGCGCGCCCACCGCGACGCCGTTGGCTGCAGCGCCTTTCAGCGTCGCCAAAATACCGGCAGGGTCGCCCGCATGGAAACCGCAAGCCACGTTCGCGCTGGAGACCAGCGCCAGCATTGCGGCGTCGTCGCCCATGGTCCAGGCGCCCAGGCTTTCACCCAGGTCGCTGTTCAGATCAATCGTGGTCATTGCTTGTTCGCTATTTACCGTCAGGCCCAGAGTGTAGAACGTATGTTACAGAATTGTTCTACAATTTTTATTAATAGTAGATCAGATAGCCGATAATTGCCTATCAGTAATTGCCCCAAGCCAGTACAAAATCACTTGATATGCAGGGCAATCCGGCCAACGCTCAGATACACTCGGAACCGAGCAGCTCTTTCGGCTGCGCCACCCCCGTCTATGACCGATCCGAACGCGCACCAGACCCTGACCGACAAAGTCACCGAACAGATCCGCCGACGGCTGATCAACGGCGAATTCGCGCCCGGCCAACGGCTGTCCGAGGCGACGTTGACGCAAAGTCTGGATGTATCGCGCAATACGCTGCGTGAAGCGTTCCGCAACCTGACCAAGGAAGGCCTGCTGACCCATTCGCCCAACCGCGGCGTGGCGGTCGCGGTGCCCAGCATGGCGTCCATCATCGATCTTTACCGCGTGCGGCGCATGATCGAATGCCAGGCGCTGGCCCAGGCGTACCCCCACCATCCCGCGCATCAGCGCATGCGCCAGGCAGTGGATGACGCCGTGGCCCGCCGACAAAACCAGGACTGGGCGGGTGTGGGAACGGCGAACATGGCCTTCCACATGGCCATCGTGGAACTGGCCGACAGCGCACGGCTGAACGCCATGTTTTCGCTATTGCTGGCCGAGCTGCGCCTGGTCTTCGGCCTGCTGCAGGACCCGGAATTCCTGCACGCGCCGTACGCCGAAATGAACAAGCGGATCCTGGAACTCGTCGAAACCGGCGAATTCCAGAATGCCGCCGATGCGCTCAAGGACTACCTGGCCCAATCAGAGCGCATCGTGCTGGCGAGCTATGCGCGCCGCGTCAGCGCCGCGGGCGGCTGAGCCCGCCACGTCCGCAACACATCCACCGCCAGGAATACCAGCAGGCTGACGCCCATCACGGGCAGGCACCACCCCAGCGCCAATGCCACGACGGCGGCCAGGATGCGGCCCGGCCAGGCCAGTTCGCGCCACGCCTGCGTCAGCGTCTGGCCGGACACACCCGCCGCCGGACGGCGCAACCACCACATGCGGTAGCCCAAGACGATCATCACGGTCAGCGCCACGCCGATGGCGGCCATGAGCAACTGGTTCGGCCAGCCAAACAGAATGCCCATGTGCATGTCCACGCCCCAACGGATCAGTTTGGCGATCAGCGGAAACGTGGCGAAGTCGGCGCGGCTGGTGATGGCGTAGGTGGCGGGATCGATGGCGATGGTATCCACCTGCGTGGGCCACGAACGGTCCACTTCCCGCACCGTCCAGGCCTGATCAGCGCTGCGTGGCGGCCGGATCTCCAGCTGGTCGCTATCGATGCCGCCAGCGCGCGCGGTGTCCAAGATGCGATCGATATCTCCCGAAGGCGCTGCCACGGGCGTCATGGCCATGCCGGCCATGGCGCCATGATGATGTGCGTGTTCGCCCTCGCCCTGCGCAGGCGCCATCCCTGCGCCCGGCAGCTTCACGGACACCGACGGCGTGATCCAGCCCAATTGCGCCCGCAGCTGGTCCACGCGCCCCCCTGCCCAGTTCGACCAGGTCAGGCCCGTCGCGGACAGGAACAGCAACCCCACCGCCAGCCACAAGCCCAAGAGCGTGTGCCAGCGGCGCGTCCGCAGACGCGGGCTGCGCGCCATCGCGGCCGGATTACGGCGGCGGCCCGCCAGCCACATCACCAGCCCGCCCAAGGTGGCCAGCCACATCCATGAGGCGGCCAGCTCGCTGTAGTTGCGGCCCACTTCGCCCAACATCAGGTTGCGGTGAAGGTAGTCCAGCGCCGTGCGGAACGGCAGCGTGCCGCTGGTGCCGTAGACGATCATGTCGCCCTTGATGTCCAGCGTGACGGGGTCCACGAACAAGGCCCGGCTTTCCGAATCACCCAGGCCGGGGTACGTGAACATCACGCGCGTGGTGTCGCCCGCGCCGGGCGCCGGGCGCACGGCGAACAGCCGCGGGCCGGCGCCGATGCGCGCCTGCGCCGCCTGGACCTGGCTGGCCAGGGACTGGGCCGGGCCTGTCGAGCTGGTGCGCAGCTGGTCCGCGTAAAGCAGGTTTTCGATCTGGGGCGTCAGCACGAACAAGGTGCCGGTGACGGCCGCCACCAGGATGAAGGGGCCGACGAACAGGCCGATATAGAAATGCAGTCGGGTGATCAGCGCCAGCACGGCGCTGCGTCCCGCAGCCCGCTCGCGCGCGGGCGCCGCGGGGGAATCCAGGGTTTGGGTGGACATGGGATCCTCGAATACGAACGACGCCGCCCTGCCGGGGCGGCATTCATGCGCGCAGTGCGCGCACGCCGGTTACGGTCATTCGAAGGTCGAAGGTGGTGCGCGTGGCCCCACTGGCGGGCCGGCGGCCGGCATGGGCGGACGCGGGCTGTCTGCCTGGAACGGCGTCTGGGCCAACCACCGCAGCAGCACCGGCGCCACCGCCAGCATCGGCGGCACGTTCAGCACCTGATGGGCGCTCAGGCCGAAGGGGCATTCCTGCCCTGCCCCGCCGCGCTCGTCAGGCGTGCCGTGTCCATGATGGCCGAGATGGGGATCGTGCTGCGCCGTCAGCATGCGCAACGCCGACAACGACCCGCCGCCTGCCGCGCAGAAGCCCAGGGCCAGCCGGCCCTGCCGCAGGGCGTCGGCGTCCGGCATATATCCCACCGGTACCCAGGCCCGCGCCACCAGCAACAACAGCAGCAACAGCCGCCCGAAATCGGCGGCCGAGGCAGTGCGTGGGAATCGACAGGAAAGTCCGGTGCGCATGCGCCCATCCAGCGCGCCGGCGGATTCCGGCGCCACGGCAGAATTCTACTCGCGCCCCACGGCAAGCCGGGCGACGCATTCTGCTTGCGGACACCCTGTTTCGGGCATAAATTGAGCAAACCCGTTTTTGGCCCGAGGCATTCCCTTGAGCCCGACACGGCGTCGAGAGGTTGTTTTTTATCTTTTAAGCCCGCGAGGAGCGTTGCGATGAAAGTGAAACACCTGTTAGGCCCGGCAGCCCTTGCGCTGTCCATGCTGTTCACCACGCCTGGCGTGGCCCAAACCACCGATCCAGCCCCCATCGTCACCGGGAAGCAATGGACGGAATCAGACGCCAGCCTGAAGAAAGCCTACCTGCTGGGGATCGCCAACCTGCTGCAAGTGGAACGCGCGTACCAGGAACGGCGCAAGCTCACCGACACCCAGACCCTGGTGCCGCGGTTCGCCAATGGCCTGCAAGCGCACACCCTGGACTCCGTGCGTGACGGGCTGGACAGTTGGTACGCTGCGAACCCCACCAAGCTGGACCGCCCTGTGATCGAGACCTTGTGGTTCGAGATCGTCGTCCCCGGCACGAAGCGCAAACCCTGAAGGAGCTGTCATGAAGCTAATTCGATCGATTGTCATCGGCGTCGCGATAGGGACGCTTGCGGCCTGCACGAACATGACGCCCAAGCAGCAAGGCACCGTGTCGGGTGCCGCCATCGGCGCCGCCGCGGGCGCAGGCATTGCCGCCATCGCGGGCGGCAGCGCATGGACGGGAGCCGCCATCGGCGGCGTGGCAGGCGGCGTCGCGGGCAATATCCGCGGCGGCAAATCCTACTGACCCCGCCTCCCGCCCCGGCGCGCGGCCCTTACGTGGCCGCCGCCCGGGGCGTCCAGCAAAACCATTTCAACCCGGCGACGGATCCCGGCTCATCGGGATCGTCGTGCTCAAACCCCACTTCAATCCCGCCTTCGGTCGTGACCAGAAAGGCGTAGGGCGGCGCATGCGGGCGCACCGACCGGATGGCGATTCCGTGCTGCGGTGCGGCATCCAGAAAGCGCGACATGGGGGTCTCCGCGCACAGCAGGCCGGCCTCGGTCAGCGTCAGCGGGCCGCCGCAGGCTGCGCCGTTCGGGCCGCTGAAGCTGTCGACGAAGACGGTGACGAGCGACGCCGGTGGCTCAAAGTGGAATTCAACGTCGCCGTAGGCCACGATCAGCGGAAAACCATCGGCGTCGCCCGGGACGTACGGGCGATTGGGATCATTCGGGTTGTAGACCTGGTCGGCCGGCCCCAGCGCCGCAAACACCGCTTCAGGTGAAGCGCCGGCAACCGGAACGTACGGGCCGAAGGCGCCGCTTTGGAGAAAGGCGATCAAGGAGATAGGCGTCATGCGCCGCATTATCCCTTGTGCCGCATCGCGCCGTCCGCCTTTCTGCCAGCCAAACCCTAGCTTTGCTTGGCGCGCCAGGCCTGGTACTTGGCCTGGTTTTCCTGGTTGGGCGGATACAGGCCGGGCAACTTCTCGCCCGCTTCCACCTGCTGCATGATCCAGCCTTCCAGCCGTTCCTGCTCGATGGCGATCTCGACCACCTCGTCCAGCAAGGCGGCCGGAATCAGCACGGCGCCATCGCGGTCCAGCACGATCACGTCATTCGGAAACACCGCGACGCCGCCGCAGCCAACGGGTTCCTGCCAGCCCACGAAAGTCAGGCCGGCCACGGACGGCGGCGCGGCCGCACCGCTGCACCACACCGGCAGGCCGGTGCCTTCGACGCCTTCCAGATCCCGCACCACGCCGTCCGTCACCAGCGCGGCCACGCCGCGCTTTTGCATCCGTGCGCACAGGATGTCGCCAAAGATGCCGGCATCCGTCACGCCCATCGCGTCCACTACGGCAATGCAGCCCTCGGGCATGTCCTCGATCGCCGCCCGCGTCGAAATGGGCGACGCCCACGAGGCCGGCGTGGCCAGGTCTTCGCGGGCCGGCACGAAGCGCAGCGTGAACGCGCGCCCCACGATCCGTTTGGCGCCCGGCGCCAACGGCTGCGCGCCCCGCAGCCACACGCGGCGCAGCCCCTTTTTGAGCAGCACGGTGGTCAGCGTGGCGGTGGTGATGCCGGACAAGGCCTGGACGACGCGGGCGTCCAAAGGCTGAGTTGCAATCGTCATGATGCAGATTCTCCTTGAATGGACTTCGATTGTGACCCTGCGCAAAACGCAGCACAACACGGTTTTTGCAGATTCAGAATCCGTTTTTTATACCTGCGTCTTCGGTTTTGCCGTTGTGGCGCGCAGCCCCTCAGGCTTACCAGCGGTGCTGATACGTCAACGTCAGCACGGTACCGGCCGCGGGCAGGCGGCTGGTATTGGTGCTGCTGCGCATCAGCTGGCTGTACAGCGGGTAATAGTCGCGGTTGAACAGGTTTTCGATGCCGACCGTCACCGTGTCCTTCTTGGTGAATTGGTAGCGGCTCATGACGTCCACCGTGAAATAGCTGTTGACCTCGCGCCGCCCGAAGCTGGCCACGCCGTCCAGCCGATAGTCCTTGCTGGCGTAGTAGTTGGCCTGGATGCGGTTGCTCCAGCGCTCGTTCGGCCGGTACTGCACGTAGCCGGTCAACTTCACCGGCGGAATGCGGTACCCGGTCATGTTGCGCCATTCGCCGCCATCGGGCTGTTCCTGCCCCTTCATCCAGGTGAAAGTCCCGCCCGCGCCCCAGACCTCGTCGTCCGTCAGGTAGTCCGCGGCGGCTTCCACGCCGTACACGCGTTCCTTCGTGCGGGTCAGGATGAGGCCATTGTTGAAGCTTTGCACGTCGCCCAGCTTGGACGTGGTGTAGAACACCGCCAGCGACGCCGTCGTGTTGCCCAGGCCGCCGCGCCAGCCCAGCTCGTAGTTGTTGGTCTTGACGGGTTCCAGGTCCGACGAGCCGATGTCGAAGCCCGGCCGCGCGTTGCGCATCTGCACACCGATGTCGGGCAACTGGAAGCCCTGGCTGAACGACGTGTAGAACTCCTGGCCGCGCACGGGCTCATAGCTCAGCCCCAAGTTGAACAGCAAGGCGTCGTAGTTCACCGTGCCGCCTTGGACCGTGGCCGGCGACGGCACCCGCGACTGCGAGAGCGGCACGAAATCATTGAAGCGCGCCGACGAATATTCGTAGCGCACACCGCCCTGCCCCGACCACTGGTCGTTGAAGCGGTGCTCCAGCTGGCCGAAGATGCCCGTGCTGCGCGTGGTCAGTTCCGGCATGTAGGTCAGCGTGCCCGTCTTGCGGAATACGCGCCCGCCACTGCTGTCGAACGCGGCCGGATCGAAGATGTCGATCGGCATGTCGCTGCGTTCCTGGTTGAAGTCCACGCCCCACAGCAGGCGGGTCTTGTCGGAGGCGCCCAGCGGCGTGTCGATGGTCAGCCGGCTGCCCAGCACCTTCGAATTCTGCATGGCCTGGTCCACGTTACCGCCGCGCGTGACCACGGCGCGGGCGTCGAACGGCGTGAAGCGCGTGTAATAGTCGCGGTAATAGACCTGGGCCGACAGCTTGCTGCCCCACAGGTTCTGATGCTGGTATTCCAGGTTCACCAGCGTGTTGCGGATCTGGTTCTGGTCGACCAGTTCCAGTCCGCCCAGCGGCAAAGCGCGCGCCGTGCACGGCGGCAAGCGGGCCACTGAAGGGTCCGAGCCGTAATTGCTGTCCTGGTCGGCGTTGTAATAGCTGGCCGACAGTTGCACCCGCTGGTCGTCGTCAATGCGCAAGCCGAGCTTGCCGCCCACGCTGTAGATGTTGGAGTCGAACAGGTCGCCCTGGCTGGGCTCGGAGGCAATGCGACGGCCCTGCGCGTCGTAAGAGGCGCCGTTGTGGCGCGCGCCCAGGTCCAACGCGTAATCAAGCTTGCCCTGGCTGCCCGCGAAATGCTGCTGCAGCTGACCACCCAGGCCATCGGCACGCAAGCGGCTCAGCGGCGAGACGGCGGTCAGCGTGGTCTCGGACACGGGTTCGCCCCCGGCCGGGCGCGTCGTGATTGAAACGATCCCGCCCGTGGCCCCTGCGCCATAGATCGAACTGCTGCCGCGCAGCACTTCGACGCGTTCGATGATGGCCGGATCGATGTTGGCCAGGTTGCGCGACGAATCGCGGTTGGTATTCAGCGGGATGCCGTCCACCAGCACCAGGATGCTGCGGCCGCGCAGCGTCTGGCCGTAATCAGTGATGGTGCGGCTGGAATCGGCCATGCCGGGCACGACCTTGGACAGCACCGTCGCCAGGCTGTCTGAGCCCGTGCGCAGTTCTTGCAGATTGTCGCGTTCCAGCACGATGGTCTGCTGCACCGGGCTGACCAGGTTGCTGGCCATGCGCGAGGCGCTGACCTCGATCGGCGCCAGCACCGTCGGCGCGGCGGCGCTGGCCGGCTCAAGAATGATGGCGCTGCCTTCGCGGCGGGCGCGCAACGGCGTGTCGCGCAGCAAAGCGTCCAGGGCCTGCTCGGGCGTCATCGTGCCCGACACCGCCTGCGCCTGCATGCCGGCCACGGCTTGCGGCGTGTAGAAGATCTGCAAGCCATGCTGCTGCGCCAGCCGCTTGAGCGCAGCGTCCAATGGCTGGACGGGCATATCGATGGCGACCGGCGGCGACGCGGCCCAGGCGGCAGGCGCCCCCAAGGCGATCAACACCGCCGCGCTGACGGCCCTGATCCGGCAGGCCACCGGCCGCGCCCGCTTGTTCTTATTGCGATCCACTTCATCCTCTCCTGATTGGGACAGTCTCCGGCCCCCTTGGCCGGCATAGCCCCGCGATAAGAGAGAAGACGCAAAAGCGGAAAAAAACCTGAATACCGGCGCGAAATATTTTTGCCGGCCCCTCGCGGCCTTAGCGGGCCACGACTTCGGCCCGTCCGTCGGGCAATTTGCGCACCGTCACCGGCAGGATGTGCGGCAGCGCCGTCAGGAAGGCATCGGTGTCGTCGATACGGAAGACGCTGGTCAGACGCAGGTCCGCCAGCCCCTTGCTATCGGCCAGCACGATCGGCTGTGCGCGATAGCGCGAGACTTCCCGCACCGCGCTGGCCAGATCGGCGTCGCTGAAGACGATCTGCCCCGCCCGCCAGGCCAGGGCCGAGGCGACAGGCACCGTTTGCGGCGGCTCGACCTTGCCCTGCGCGCCGACGCGGGCGCCGAGTCCTGGCGTTACCGACACGGCGCGGCCCGGCTCATCCTGGCGCCCGGCCACCCGCACCGAGCCGGATTCGACCATCACACGCACTTCCTCGGCATCGCGGCGCACGTCGAAACGCGTGCCCGTGACGGTGGCCGTGCCCAGCCCGGCGTCCACGACGAACGGCCGGCCAGTGTCCTTGTCGACGGCAAACAGCGCTTCGCCCTCCAGCAGTTCGACCTGTCTTGCGGCCGCGTCGAACCGCACTTTCAGGTGGGTACGGCTGTTCAATTCCGCGCTGGACCCGTCGGGCAATGCCACGACGCGGCGCTCACCGGGCGCCGTCCGGTACTCCGCGGTCTGCACGGAAGCGGGCTGATACTGCTGCCAGAACAGCACGCCGGCCGCCACCGCCAGCGCAGTTACGCTCAGCGCCAGAACCTGGCGCCGTCCAGACGACGACGCGCGCCGGCGCGGCTGGGCGAGCGCCCGCAAACGGTCGGCGGGCACCTCGGCCGCGGCCTGCCAGATGGATTCCAGCACGCGGTATTCGTAGGCGTGCCGCGGATCGGCGGCCAGCCAGGCTTGCAGTTCGGCCTGCCCGGCGGTGTCCAGTTCGCCGGACCGCGTGCGGGCGAACCATTTGGCTGCCTCGGCCCGCGGCGCGTCGCTAGCTGGGCGCATAGGCCCCCAGGCGTTCGCGCAGGTGCAAGGCGGTGCGGATCATGTATTTTTCGACCATGTTTTTGCTCAGGCCCATGCGCTCGGCGATCTCGGCCTGCGTCAGGCCTTCCAGCCGTTGCCAGATGAAGACCTGCCGGCATTTGAGCGGCAATTCGGCCAGCGCGGTTTCCAGCGCCTGCCCCAATTGCTGCGTGCGCGCCTCGGCCACGGGATCGCCCAGCTCGCTGGGATGGGCCGCTATGGTATCAAGCGTCACCCACTCGTGCCCGCCTTCGCGGCGGAAGCCGTCCACAGCCGTATTGCGCGCCGCCTGATGCAGATAGGCGCGCGGCTGTTCAACGTGGTCGGAACCGGCCTCCAGGCACTTCACGAAGGCGTCATGGGTCAAGTCCTGCGCGGCGTCGCGGCACCCCAGCTTGCGGGTCCAGACGGCGAGCAGTTCTTCGTAATAGGCAAGAAAGCCGTGTGGACGAGACCGGGAGGATGACATGGGGCAGGATCGATGCGAAGCGGCATGATAATGCTTTTTATTAGCGATTGTCATGTCACTGCCCGGCGTCGGGAAAATCTGCCGGGCATACCGGTTTTTCCGCACCAGCCGGCCCGGGCCCTCGGCGAGGCGGACGATTTTCCCCTGCTGAACGCGGCGGGAAGCCGGCCCAGGCACGCTAATTGCGCAGAGGCGGAAGTTTCCCACCCCGGAGAGTCCATGCCCGCCCCGAACCACGATGCCTCCCGGAGGTTGACGGTGCTGACCGTCAACACCCATAAAGGGTTCACCAGCTTCAACCGGCGCTTCATGCTGCACGACCTGCGCGCAGCCCTGCGGACCGCCGCTCCGGATGTGGTGTTCTTGCAGGAAGTGCTGGGCGAGCACCAGGCTCATGCCGAGCGCCACCCCACCGCGTGGCCGGCGTCGTCCCAATACGAATTCCTGGCCGATACGCTGTGGACGGACTTCGCCTACGGCCGCAACGCCGTCTATCCGGCCGGCCATCACGGCAACGCGATCCTGTCGCGCTACCCGATCGAGCGGTACGAGAACCATGACGTCAGCGTGGACGGGCACGAAGGCCGCGGCCTGCTTCATTGCGTTTTGCGCGTGCCGGACAGCGCGCCCGTCCATGCGATCTGCGTGCACCTGGGCCTGCTGGAACGGCATCGGGGCCAGCAACTGAACGGGCTTTGCAAGCTGGTCAGCCGCGACGTACCGGCAGGCGAACCGCTTCTGATCGCGGGCGACTTCAACGATTGGCGCTTGAACGCGGACCGGTTGATGGCCGGCTGCGGCACGCAGGAGGTGTTCACCACCCGGCTGGGCCGCCCTGCCCGCACCTTTCCCGCCCGCTGGCCCTTGCTGCGGCTGGACAGGATCTATGTACGCAGCGTGCGCGACTGGCGCCCCGTCCCGCTGGCCTCGCGGGTGTGGTCGCGATTGTCGGATCACGTGCCGATTTCAGCGGAGATCGCGCTATGACGACCGTTGATCTGGGATGGCGGGAGGGCAACCGCTACACGCTGCTGGAGAATGGCGAAGTCTATTTCCCCGCCGTGCGCCGCGCCATCGAATCGGCCAAGCATGAGGTGCTGGTCGAGACCTTCATCCTGTTCGAGGACAAGGTCGGACAGGAGTTGCAGCAGACGCTGATCGCCGCCGCCGGGCGCGGCGTCAGCGTGGATTTGCTGGTGGACGGCTACGGGTCGGATGAGTTGACACCGGAGTTCATCGGCGCCATGACGGAAAGCGGCGTGCGCGTCCATATTTTTGACCCGCGGCCAAGGCTTCTTGGCATCCGCACCAACGTATTCCGCCGCATGCACCGCAAGATCGTCGCGGTGGACAGCCAGTGCGCGCTAGTGGGCGGCATCAATTTTTCAGCGGACCATCTGCCGGATTTCGGCCCGGAAGCCAAGCAGGATTACGCGGTGCAGGTGGATGGCCCCTTGGCGGCCGATATCGCCGACTACGCCCGCGCGGCCCTGAAGCGGCGCCCGCCGCGGCGGTGGCGACGGCCGCCCGTGGCCTCGGTGCCTGACGGCGACGGCGGCGGGCGGCTGGTGGTGCGCGACAACCTGGGCCACACGACTGACATCGAACGCTATTACCGTGCGGGCCTGCGGGCCGCCAAGCGCGACGTGCTAATCGCCAACGCCTATTTCTTTCCCGGCTACCGCCTGCTGCGCGACCTGGCCAATGCGGCCCGTCGCGGTGTCCGGGTGCGCCTGTTGCTGCAAGGCGAACCCGACATGCTGGTGGCCCGCCTGGCGGCCACGATGCTCTATGACCACCTGATGAGCGCGGGCGTCGAGATCTACGAATACTGCAAGCGTCCCCTGCACGGCAAGGTGGCCTGCATGGACGACGATTGGTGCACGGTGGGGTCCAGCAATCTGGATCCGCTGAGCCTGGCCCTGAACCTGGAGGCCAACGTGGTGGCCCGCGACGCGTCGCTGAACGCGGCCTTGCGTGACAGCCTGGAGCGCCTGATCGCGCAGGACTGCAAGCCGGTTCCCAAGAGCGCCAAGCCCACCCGTGCGCTGCGGCGCTTCTGGGTCGGCGTGGTGGTGTTTCATTTCCTGCGGCGCTTTCCGGCCTGGGCGGGCTCGCTGCCCGCCCACAAGCCCAAGCTGCAGACGATCAAGCCCGCCCCGCCGGGCGAAGGCGAGACGGCATGAGGGTCTTCCGCACGAACCTCATGCGCTCGCTGCGCCATCGCTGGCCTCGCATCAAGAAGGTGCTGCCCTGGCTGATACTGGCCGTGGTGGCGGCCCTGCTGTTCTATTTCGGCCGGTCGGTGGATTGGCCGCAGGTATGGCAGGCCATGCGCCGCATTCCCCGCGACGCCATCCTGATGGCCGGCGGGCTGGTCGTGCTGGGCTATCTGAGCTATGCCACGCTGGATCTGTTGGGGCGCCGATACACGGGCCACAAGTTGCCTTGGCCGACCGTAATGGGCGTGGCGATGCTGAGTTATGCCTTGAACCTGAACCTGGGGGTACTGCTCGGCGGTCTGGGCACGCGGCTGCGTCTGTACGCCAGGCTGGGTTGCCGCAAAGCGGTGGCCACGCGCGTGGCCCTGTTTTCAGCGGCCTCGAACTGGATCGGCTATGCGTGGGTGGCGGGTGCGGTGTTCGTGAGCGGCGCATTGCCGGTGCCCGACGGCTGGGATGTGGGCAGCGGCGTGCTCCGGCTGATGGGGGCGGTGATGCTGGCAGCCGGCATCGGCTATGTCTGGGCAAGCGCCCGCGCGCGCCGGCGCTCGGCCACCTGGCTGGGGCAACGCGTGACCTTGCCGCGGGCCCGCATGGCGGCGCTGCAATGCCTGTTCGCCGGCCTGTCGTGGATGTTCATGGGCGCCGTGGCCTATGTGCTGCTACAAGGCAAGGCGCCCTACCCGGTGGTGCTGGGCATTCTGCTGTGCTCAAGCTTTGCGGCCGTGCTGACGCGTGTGCCGGGCGGCCTGGGCACCACAGAGGCGATCTTCGTCGCCGTGCTGGCGCCGAAGTTGCCGTATTCCGAAGTGTTGGGCGCGGCCCTGGCGTACCGCGCCTGCTACGCCCTGGCGCCGCTGTGCCTGGCGCTGGCCGCCTTTCCGATCGTGGAAGCGCGCATCGCGTGGTGCAAGCGCCAGGCGCCGGCCGCATTGTCCGGGCACGAAAAGGCGTCTCCGTAGGCGCACGACGCCCGACCGGGCACGCCGCTTGCTGCCATCGCAAACATGAAAAAAAACCCGTCCCCTCCAGAATCCGACCTGGTCGTCGCCTATCCCCGCCGGGCCAACGCGTCTGAACACGAGATCGCGTCCCAGGAAGCCATGGCGGCCCGATTGGCAGCCTTGCTGGGGCGCCGCTTCAAGCCGGACTACCGGCCCAGCCGCCATCGGGCCGAACCCCCGCCCTATTACGTGCCCGACCGCACGCTGATCGGCGTGGTACGCGCCGCGCGCCTGGGCATCAACCGGGCGGCGGACCTGTACGGGGGCGTCGCCCCGCATTCCTTCGTGGCGGGCAAATCCATTACCCATGGGCTGGCCAGCCCCCACGCCAAGGCCCCGAAAGCCTGGATTGCGAGCCTGGCCGACACCTTGCGGGACGTGGTTCTGGCGGGATATACCGCCTTCACCCTGCCGGACGCCGAGGCCGCCGGCCTGCGGCTGCTCAAGCACGGACGGCTGCGAATCAAGCCCGCGGACGCCACCGCCGGACGCGGACAGGTCGTCGTACGCAACGCCGCCGAATTGCGCGCGGCGCTGGCCGACCAATCCGCCACGGCCATGCGCAGGCTCGGCCTGGTGCTGGAGGAAGACCTGGAAGACGTCACCACCTATAGCGTCGGTTGGGCGCGCGTGGGCAAGATGGAGATCTCCTACGTCGGCACCCAGTCGCTGACGCCGGACAATACGGGCGTGCCGGTATACGGGGGCTCGGAACTGCGGCTGGCCCGGGGCGGCTTCGACGCATTGCGGGCATTGGACCTGGAACCCCGCGAACGCCAGGCCGTGGACATGGCCTGCCACTATGACGCTGCGGTATCGACCGCGTATCCCCAGCTGTTCGCGTCGCGCCGCAACTACGACGTGGCGTTCGGCCGCAACGCGGCTGGCGAAACGCGGGGCGGCGTACTGGAACAATCGTGGCGCGCGGGCGGCGCCAGCCTGGCCGAACTGGCCGCCATGCAGGCGTTCGCGCTGTCGCCGTCCATGGCGTCGGTGCGCGCTGCCACCCGTGAACGCTACGGCCCGGACGCGCCCCGACCGATCCCGCAGCATCTGGTCTTTCACGGGGAGGATTCCGCCGTCGGCCACATCAGCAAGTCTGGCGGCATCCTGGAGGAAGCCGATGGCGGCGCATAGCGATCCCATTGCGCTATCGGTGGATGGCCAGACCCTGGACGGCACGTTCCTGACGCCGGAAGACAAAGTACCGGGCGTGCTTTTCATTCACGGATGGGGCGGCAGCCAGGCCTTTGACCTGAACCGCGCCAAGGGGATCGCCGCGCTGGGATGCGTGTGCCTGACCTTCGACCTGCGCGGCCACGCGGCAACCCGCGAGCAGCAGTTGCAGGTCACCCGCGAAGACAATTTGCGCGACGTGGTGGCGGCTTACGACCGCCTGGCCGCGCACCCGTCACTGGACTCGGGGTCGGTCGTCGTGGTGGGCAGCAGCTATGGCGGCTATCTGGCCGCCCTGCTCAGCAGCCTGCGCCGCGTGCGGTGGCTGGCCTTGCACGTGCCGGCCCTGTATTTGGATGACGAATGGCTGTTGCCCAAGAACCAGTTGAACCGCGAGACGCTGCGCGCTTACCGCAACAGTTATGTCCCGCCGGAATCGAATCGCGCCTTGAAGGCCTGCGCCGACTTCGCGGGGGACGTGCTGATCGTGGAAGCGGAACACGATACGTTCATTCCCCACTCCACCATCATGAGCTACCGCTCTGCGTTCCGCCGGTCGCACTCGCTGACGCACCGCATCATCGACGGCGCGGACCACGCGCTGACGGAAAAAACGGCGCAACGCGCCTATACCTCGATCCTGGTCAACTGGGTGACGGAAATGGTGACCGGCGCGCGGATCGCGGACCCGCGGCCGGTACCGTGAAGCCGGGGCCTATCGGCCCCGGGCATCATGGCCTACCAATAGATGTCTTGCTTGTAATAGGTGTGCAGGCTTCTTGCCCACGTCTCGTCCGCCATGCTGGGCCAATTGTCCTTGTCGAAGCCGGGCGCGTTCTTCAGCGTTTCCTTGTCAACGTTCAGCACGAAGCACTTGCGGTCGGTGTCCAGCGTCAACGCACCCCAGGGGATCGCGAACAGCTTGTCGCCGATACCCAGCACGCCGCCGCGCGACAGGACCGCATAGGCCACGCGGCCGCGGGGCACGTCGATCATGATGTCCTTGATCGATCCCAGTTCCTCGCCGGCCGAGTTGTACACGTCATTGCCTTCCAGCGTATCCGCCGCCATGACCTGCGGGCCCGGGCCAGTCGGGTTGCTCTTGGGGCCGCCCACGATGTTGGTCTGAGTTTCCATGGTCTATCTCCTTTGCCGGGGCATGCGCCCCGCGTTGTGGTGGTAGGAACCTGTTCCTCCGCAAGCGCCGTGCCGCGCTTGCCCTAGCTTGCCCACCATTGCTTGATGGTGGCGCGCAGCGCGGCGGCGCCTGTGGCGGCATCCTCTTTACGCAACGCGGCCATGTAGGCTGCGAACTGCTTCATCGAGATATGCGGCGGCATCGGCGGCACTTCCGGGTCAGTAACCATTTCCAGCACGACCGGCCGCCCGGCGGAAAGCGCGCGATCCCAGGCAGGTCCGACGTCATCCGGCTCGGTCACGCGTATCCCCTCCAGCCCCAGCATGCGACCGTATTCCGCATAGGAAAACGGCGGCAGCCATTGGGAATCGCCAAAGCGCGGATCGCCGCCCATGACGCGTTGCTCCCAGGTCACGAGGTTCAAATCGCCGTTGTTCAGCACCAGCACCACCAGCGTGGGGTTGGCCCAGTCCTTCCAGCGGTGGGCGATCGTGATCAGTTCATTGATACCCAGCATCTGCATAGCGCCATCGCCCACCAGCGCCACGACCGGCCGGCCCGGATGCGCCAGCTTGGCCGCCAGCGCGTAAGGCACGCCGCAGCCCATGCTGGCCAGGCCGCCCGATACCGAGCCCATCATGCCGTCGCGCAGTTGCACGTCGCGCGCATACCAGTTGGCGGCCGAACCCGAATCGCAGGTGACGATGCATTGCGGCGGCAAGCGGCGCGACAGCTCCACGAACGGCCGTTGGGGATTGATCCCGTTGGCTTTCACCATCGCACGGTCCACGACCGTCTCGCGCCAGCGCGCTACGCGCTTTTCGATGCCTTTCAGCCAACGGTCGGACTTTTTTTCCTCCAGCCGGGGCAACAAGGCCTGCAAGGTCAGACGCGCATCGCCGACCAACCCGGCCTCGACCGGATAGCGCAGGCTGAGTTTGCGGCCGTCCACGTCGATCTGCACCGCCCGGGCCTGCCCCTCCTTGGGCAGGAATTCGGCATAGGGAAACGAGGTGCCCACCATCAGCAAGGTGTCGCAGTCGTTCATCATTTCCCAGCTGGGCTGCGTGCCCAACAGGCCGATGGCGCCGGTAACGTAAGGCAATTCGTCGGGCACCACCGCCTTGCCCAGCAAGGCTTTGGCCACGCCGGCCCCCAGGCGCTGCGCCACCGCCTGCACTTCGGCGCCGGCGTCCAGCGCGCCCGCGCCTACCAGCATCGCCACGCGCTCCCCCCGGTTCAGGATGGCGGCGGCATTATCCAGGGCCGCGTCGGGGGGCACGGCAGCGTGCGACGTCAGGCCGATGCCGGTGTGTACCGTGCCATGCTCGCGAGGCGGCGCTTCGACGGCCTCCAGGTCTTGCACGTCGTTGGGAAAGATCAGGCACGTCACGCCGCGCCGCTCCATGGCGATACGCATGGCGCGGTCCACCATATGGCGCGCCTGCAGGGGCGACGTCACCATATGGACGAAGTCGTGTGCCACGTCCTTGAACAGGCTGACCAGATCCACCTCCTGCTGGTAGTCGCCGCCCAGGGCGCTGCGCGCCTGCTGCCCCACGATCGCCACCACGGGCTGATGGTCCAGTTTGGCGTCGTACAGGCCGTTAAGCAGATGGATGGCGCCAGGCCCGGATGTCGCCAGGCACACCCCAACCTGGCCCGTGAACTTGGCATGGGCGCATGCCATGAACGCCGCGCCTTCTTCGTGGCGCGCCTGGACGAACTCCAGTTCTTCGCTTCTTCCGAACGCGCCGATCAGCCCGTTAATTCCGTCGCCGGGATAGCCGAACACGCGTTGCACCCCCCATTCGCCCAGCCGGGCCAGAACAAAATCGGAAACGGTTTTCAAGTTGACGCTCCTTTGCATGGTTTGCAGCAAGCGAAGCGCGCCGCAATCGCCATGCCCGGCCCGGCCTCGTCCCCGAAATGCTGCGCCGCTCCCAGATTTACAAACGTCAGCAACAACGACACCCGAAGGCTCCGAACGCGTAACGCCGCGTCACTGCCGGGCCGTGGGCACGCGCCTTGCGCATTGAAGGCCTTACGGAATCGGGCCCCCTTTTTCAGTGGCCCTCCGACTCTCCCCCGGAGCACTAAGCATGGCGACGACGATACTCATAGTGGCTGCTGAAGCATTTCCTCTGGCCAAGACTGGCGGGCTGGGTGACGCCATCACCGGCATGGCACGCGCATTGACCGAACGCGGCCTGACCACCACCGTCCTGCTTCCCGCCTACCGCGGCGTGGCCAGCCGCCTGGAAGGACCGCATGAAGTGGCCAGGCTTGAAGACCTGCCGGGCGGCGATGCGCGTCTGATTGCGGGCGTCTGCCCCGTATCCGAGTTGTCCTTCCTGCTGCTGGAGAATGACGCGCTCTACAACCGCAGCGGTCTGTATATGGATGACGAGGGCCGCGAACACGCCGACAACGGCGTGCGCTACGCCGCCCTGTGCCACGCGGCGGTGCGGATCGCGCGCGGGCTGCCGGGCCTGCCCCGCCCCACGGTGGTGCACGCGCACGATTGGCATGCGGCCCTGACGCCGATGCTGCTGCGTGAAGCCGGCATCCCGGATGTGAAAAGCGTACTTACCATCCATAACCTGGCGTTCCAGGGGCAGTTCCCCCTGGAAGATGCCGCTGCCCTGGGCATCCCGCCCGCCTGCCGCAGCGAAGACGCCATGGTGGCGTGGGACAAGCTCAACTTCATGAAGGCCGGCATCCGCCATGCCGACCGCGTAACGACCGTCAGCCGCACGTATGCCCGCGAAATCCTGACCCCTGCCTTCGGTTGCGGGCTGGACGGGCTGCTGCGTGAACGCGCCGCCGATTTGATGGCGATCCCCAACGGCATCGATACCGCGCTGTGGGACCCGTCGCGCGATCAGCAACTGGGGCAACTGCGCTATCACGCGGGCGACCTCGCCAACAAACGGCTGTGCAAAACGGTCTTGCAGCGGGAATTTGGCCTGCAGCCGGATCCGCAGGCCACGCTTGTCGTGCTGGGCAGCCGCCTGACCGAACAGAAAATGGCGGACGTCGCCGCCGAGGCCTTGCCCCGCGCGCTGGACGCGCACCCCGAAATGCAGGTGGCCATCCTGGGCCAGGGCGACCGCCGGCTGGAAGCAGCGCTGACCTCGCTGGCCGCGCGCTTCCCGGAACGCTGCGCAACCCGCATCGGCTACAACGAGACCGGCGCGCACCGGCTGCATGCCGGCGGAGACATTCTGCTGCACGGCAGCCGTTTCGAGCCATTCGGCTTGACCCCGCTGTACGCCATGCGCTACGGCACCGTCCCGATCGGGTCCCGCGTGGGGGGCATGGCCGACACCATCAACGACCCGGGCGCCGATGCGCCGCTGACGACGATGGCGTTCGCCAACGGTCTGCTGTTCGACGGCGACGCACCCGACGCCATGGCCGACGCGCTGTCACGCGCGATGCATCTGCGCCGTCATCCGACCTTGTGGCGGGCCATGCAGCGCAACGCGATGACCAGTGATTTCAGCTGGCAACGCGCCGTCGGCCCCTACGAGGAATTGCTCCACTCGCTGGCGGGCCATCCCGTCCTCGAAGAGGCCGCCGCAGCGCCCGCGCCGGTCACCGCCGCACAACGTCGCACGCGCCAGGCGCGCGGCACGATGCCGATGCCGGTTTAAGGCGGACACCCATGGCCGCTACCCACCGACCCGTCCCAGCCCCCCACACGCCGTTGCGCATCTGCCATGCGCCACACGGGCTGCCGGACGTCACGCCGGCGGCGGCAGGCGCGGACGCGCTGGAATCCCGGCTCACCCGCATCAAGCAAGCGGGATTTGATGCCGTGCTGATCCCCGCCCCGTGGCTGCTGCCGGCGGGCGCGCATTCCCTGGCGCCTGTCGACGCGGATCTGAGTGCGATCGGAAACCGGACGGAACCCATCACGCAGCGGCTATCACGGCTT
The DNA here is from genome assembly GCF_002209535.1 of Achromobacter marplatensis. Lineage (GTDB taxonomy): Bacteria > Pseudomonadota > Gammaproteobacteria > Burkholderiales > Burkholderiaceae_B > Achromobacter > Achromobacter marplatensis. The sequence continues at coordinate 735,879 of NZ_NJIG01000001.1, forward strand.
TCCGAAGCGGCGGCGGCCCAGGATCTGAAGCTGATAGTCCGCGTGCGGTTCGACCGGGTGTCGGTGGACGCCAGCGCCGGCACCGCGCCGCCCGGTTGGTATCGCGCACACCCAGAAGATCCGGCTCGGGATCCCCGGCTGCCGGTCAGCGACTGGGGCCTCATGGCGCTGCAGGACAATCCGCCGGCGGGCTTCGCGGCCTCCTGGGCGGCACGGCTGTCGCGCTGGACCGACGCGGGCGTGTCTGGCTTCCTCTTCGACGCGCCACAGTGCCTGCCGGCCCACAGTTGGCAGGAATTGCTGGCCCCGTTGCGGCAACACACTGTCCCGCCCGCCTGCCTGGCCTGGACGCCCGGCCTGAACCCGCAGCAACTCGAGGCGTTACGCGACGCGGGATTCGACGGCGTGTTCTCGTCCCTTCCCTGGTGGGACTACAAATCCGCGTGGCTGGCCGAAGAGGCCGCTCGGCTGGCGCGCGTCGCCCCTATCCTGGCCAGCGTGTCTGCGCTGGACGCCGCGACGGGGGGCGGGCCGCGCACTGACCACCGCGGCGCCTGGGCCGCTGCCTTCACGGCCCGCGGCTGGGTGGCAGACGAAACCGACATTGACCCGCCCGGTCCCGCAGAGGACGTCAACCAATGGCTCGGCGCCCAACCCCTGCCGACCGGCCCGCCCCATGTGCTGGCCGGCCGCGATGGCCGTGCAACGCTGGTGCTGCGCGACGCGGCGGACGACGCCACCGCCATCCTTGCCCTGAACCCCGCCGACGCCGCGCCCGCCCTGCTTGATTGGGATGCCGTGGCGTCCAGCTTGCCCGCGGGTGACATCCTGCCGCATCGGGAAGGCGACGCGGTGGCACTGAACGCCGACGCGCTGCCCGCTGCGGGTTGCGCCGTGCTGTCGGTAGCGCCCATGCCGCCGGTGCGCGAATCGTCCCGCCATCCCGGGCCGCGCACCGAAGGCGGAGCCGGCTTGCGCATTGCCATCGAAAGCATCTCGCCCGCCGTCGACGACGGCGCGCACCCCGTCAAATGCGTCGTGCACGAACGCATTACCGTGCAGGCCGACCTGCTGATGGACGGCCACGACCGCATCGCCGCCGAACTGCGCTGGCGCGCGGCCGACGAGCCGGAGTGGCGCCGAGCGCCGTTGCGTCTGCTGGCCAACGACCGCTGGCAGGCCAGCTTCCGGCCTCGCCGCATCGGGCCGCACGAATTCCAGGTGGCGGCGTGGTTCGACGTCTGGCAGACCTACCACCATGATCTGGACGTCAAGCACCGGGCAGGTCTCGACGTGCGGCTGGAAGTCGCCGAAGGCGCGCAGTTGCTGCGCGAGGCCGACAAGCGCGCAGGCCGGCAAACGTCTGCAGGCGACAGCGTCGCCACGATCAAACGCGTCCTGAAAGCCTTGCCCGACGCCTTGACCGATGCCGCGCCGACGGACGAGCAGATCGCCCTGCTGCTTGGCCCCGAACTGGCGCGTGCCATGCAGGAGCTGGACGCGCATCCGTTTGAATCCGTGACCGCGGTGCGCTACCCCGTCTGGGTCGACCGGCCCCAGGCGGCCCACGGCGCGTGGTATGAACTGTTCCCGCGTTCGCAGGCCCAAGAGCCGGGCCGCCACGGCACCTTCGACGACGTCATCGAGCGGCTGCCCGACATCCGCGAAATGGGGTTCGACGTGCTGTACCTGCCGCCCATCCACCCCATTGGACTGCGCAACCGCAAAGGCCCCAACAACAGCCTGACCGCGGGGCCGGACGATGTCGGCAGCCCCTACGCGATCGGTTCGGTCGATGGCGGGCACGACGCCATCGAGCCCAAGCTGGGCACCCTTGAAGACTTCCTGCGCCTGGTGGGCGCGGCGCAAGGCCACGGCATGGAAGTGGCGCTGGACTTCGCCATCCAGTGCTCGCCCGACCACCCGTGGCTACAAGCGCATCCGGACTGGTTTTCGTGGCGCCCCGACGGGTCGCTGCGCTACGCCGAGAACCCACCGAAGAAATACCAGGACATCGTGAATGTTTCGTTCTACGGCGGGCCGCCGCGCCGGGCTCGCAAGCTTGCGCTGTGGCGGGCGCTGCGCGACGTGGTGCTGTTCTGGGTCGAGCACGGCGTACGCATTTTCCGGGTGGACAACCCCCACACCAAGCCGCTGCCATTCTGGCAATGGCTGATCGCCGAGGTGCACGGGCAGCATCCCGATGTGCTGTTCCTGTCTGAAGCGTTCACCCGCCCGAAGATGATGTACCGACTGGCGAAGGTGGGGTTCACGCAGTCCTACACCTACTTCACGTGGCGCAACGACCGGGCCGAACTGCAGTCCTACCTGGAAGAAATCTCGCGGCCGCCGCCAGCCGATTTCTTCCGCCCGCATTTCTTCGTCAACACCCCGGACATCAATCCCCTGTTCCTGCAGACCTCGGGCCGCGCCGGCTTCCTGATCCGCGCCGCGCTGGCCGCGATGGGGTCCGGCCTGTGGGGGATGTATAGCGGATTCGAATTGTGCGAAGCCGCGCCGGTGCCCGGCAAAGAGGAATACCTGGATTCCGAAAAGTACGAACTGCGCCCGCGCGACTGGCACCAGCCCGGCAACATCCGCGCCGAGATCACGCGCCTGAACCAGATCCGGCGGGCCAATCCCGCCTTGCAGACGCATCGTGGGCTGACGGCGATCCCCAGCGGCAACGACCGCGTGCTGGCCTTCGTGAAGGCGACGCCGGGGCTGGGCAACGTGGTGCTGACGGTGGTCAGCCTGGACCCTTTCCACCCGCAGACCGCGCATCTTGACCCGCCGCTGTGGCTATTCGCCGACTCCGGCGCACAGCAGTTGGCGGCCGAAAACCTGCTGACGGACAGCCGTGACACCTGGCGCGGCGCGACCCGCGCCGTGACGCTTTCCCCCGATCAACCCTATCGAATCTGGCGCCTGTCCCTCAATGGTTGACGCCGCCCGGAGCCCAACAAATGACCAGTGAAACCCAGCCCATCAAGGACGACGGCCTTTGGTACAAGGACGCGGTCATCTACCAGCTGCATGTGAAGTCGTTCTTCGACTCCAATGACGATGGGGTGGGAGACGTGCCCGGCCTGATCATGAAGCTGGACTACATCGCCAGCCTGGGCGTGAACACGATCTGGCTCTTGCCCTTTTATCCGTCGCCCCGGCGCGACGACGGCTACGACATCGCGGATTACCGCGGCGTGCACCCCGACTACGGCACCGTGGCCGATGTGCGCAAGCTCATCCGCGAGGCGCATACGCGGGGCTTGCGCGTGATCACCGAGCTGGTGGTGAACCACACGTCGGACCAGCACCGGTGGTTCCAGCGCGCCCGCACGTCGCGACCGGGGTCGGCAGCCCGCAATTTCTACGTCTGGTCGGATAACGACAAAGCCTACGCCGGCACCCGCATCATCTTCTGCGATACGGAGAAATCCAACTGGACGTGGGACCCAGAGGCCAACGCCTACTTCTGGCACCGCTTCTACTCCCACCAGCCCGACCTGAACTACGACAATCCCCAGGTCCTCAAAGAAGTGCTGTCGGTCATGCGGTACTGGCTGGACATGGGCGTGGACGGGCTGCGCCTGGACGCCGTGCCCTATCTGGTCGAACGCGAAGGCACCAACAACGAGAACCTGCCCGAGACGCACCAGGTGCTCAAGCAGATACGCGCGGTGATCGACGCCGAATACCCGGGCCGCCTGCTCCTGGCCGAGGCGAACCAATGGCCGGAAGATGCGCAGGAGTACTTTGGCAGCGGCGACGAATGCCACATGTCGTTCCACTTTCCGCTGATGCCGCGCATGTACATGGCGATCGCGCAGGAAGACCGCTTCCCCATCACCGACATCATCCGCCAGACGCCCGATATTCCGGCCACCTGCCAATGGGCCATATTCCTGCGCAATCACGACGAGCTGACGCTGGAAATGGTGACGAGCCGCGAACGGGACTATCTGTGGAGCGTGTATGCCGCCGACCCGCGTGCCCGCATCAACCTGGGCATCCGCCGCCGCCTGGCCCCCTTGCTGGAACGCGACCGCCGCCGGGTGGAACTGATGAACAGCCTGCTGCTGTCGATGCCCGGCACGCCGGTGCTGTATTACGGCGACGAACTGGGCATGGGCGACAACGTGCACCTGGGCGACCGCGACGGCGTGCGCACCCCGATGCAATGGTCGCCCGACCGCAACGGCGGCTTCTCGCGGGCCGATCCCGAGCGGCTGCCCTTGCCGGTGCTGATGGGGCCGCTGTATGGCTACGAAGCCGTCAATGTCGAAGCCCAGCAGCGCGACCCGCATTCGCTGCTTAACTGGACCCGCCGCATGCTGGCGCAACGCCGCCAGACGCATGCGTTCGGCCGCGGCACGCTGCGCTTCATCCTGGCCGGCAACCGCAAGATACTCGCCTACCTGCGCCAGTGGAACGACACCATCATCCTGTGCGTGGCGAACCTGTCCAATGCCGCGCAGCCGGTCGAACTGCAGTTGCAGGCCTTCAACGGCCGGGTGCCCGTCGAAATGCTGGGCGGCACACCGTTCCCCGCCATCGGCGAACTGCCTTATCTGCTGACGCTGCCGCCCTACGGTTTTTACTGGATGGACCTGAGCGCGGACGCCGCGCCGCCCGGCTGGCATGCCAGCGGCCCCGCCCAGATGCCCGAACTGACGACGCTGGTGTTGAAGTCCCGCGGCGGCGCCGCCCTGACCGATTCGTCGCGCGCCACGCTGGAAAACGAGGTGCTGCCCGAATACCTGGCGCGCCAGCGCTGGTTCCCCGGCTCGCATGCACCGGCCCGGGCCCGCCTGGCCTACGCGACGCCCTTCACCGCCGCGGGCGGCGAATACTACTGGGCCGAAGTCGAGCCGGAAGACGGCGTGGAAGGCTTGCGCGCCCAGGCGCCCTTCGTCCTGGTCTGGGACGAAACCGCGCAAGTGCAGTATCCGATTGCGCGGGTGCGCCGTGGCGCGGAAGTCGGCACGCTTGCCGATGCCTTCCTGCAACCCGGCTTTGTGCTGGGCGTGGTCGATGCCCTGCGCGCCAGCCGCGAATTGGACGGCCGCGAAGGCGGCAAGCCGGGCGACAAACCCGGCATCATCCGCTATGTGCCCGAACCCGGCCTGGCGGCGCAGGCTTTCGGCGAAGAACCCGCGCTGCAGTGGATCAGCGGCGAACAATCCAACAGCTCGGTCATCATCGGCGGACAGGCCATCCTGAAACTGATCCGCAACGTGCAGCCCGGCGTCTCGCCGGAAGTCGAACTGACCCGCCACCTGACCCGCGCCGGCTACGCGAATATTCCCGCGTTGCTGGGCGAGGTGCTGCGGGTGGATGCCGACGGCGTGCCGCATACGCTTGCGGTGCTGCACGCTTTCGTCACCAACGAGGGCGACGCCTGGACGTGGACGCTGGACTTCCTGAAGCGCACCTTGGGCGCCGCGCTGCTGGGCGGCGACAGCCCGGAGGAATTCGAGGCCACCCTGGAGGGATACACCGTCATGGCAGCTACGATCGGCCGTCGCCTGGCCGAGCTGCACAACGCCCTGGCGCAACCCTCGGACGACCCCGCTTTCGCGCTGCGCACGGCGACGGAAGAAGACACAGCGGCGCACGCCGCCCGGATCATTGCCCAGCTGAACCGCGCGGAGCAAGACTTGCGCGCGGTGCTGGACACCCTGGAGGCGCCGTCCCACGCCTGCGCGCAGTGGTTCTTCGAACACCACGCGCGCCTGATCAAGCAGGTCGAGGCCATGGCAAAGGCGCTGACCGGCGCCCCGATGATCCGCGTACACGGCGATTTCCATCTGGGCCAGGTGCTGGTGGCGCAGACCGATGCCTACCTGATCGATTTCGAGGGTGAACCGATCCAAAGCCTGCAGGCGCGTCGGCAGGTCAACACCCCATATAAGGACGTTGCCGGCATGCTGCGCTCGTTCGACTATGCCGCGGCCTCCATCGCACGGGGCGATCCGCTGGGCGGCGCGCCCACGGACGCGAACGCGGGGCCCGCCGATTCGGCCGCCGCACCCGGCGCGCCTGTCGAGCTGCGCGATACCTTGCTTGCGCGCTTCGGCTCCCGCTCGGCGGAAGCCTTCTTGCAGGGCTACCAGGAGGCCGCCAGCACCGCGATCGCCTTGCCCGGCGCGCAGGAGGATCCGCTGCTGAAACTGGCGGTGCTGGAAAAGGCCGCCTATGAGGTCAGCTACGAAGCCGCGCACCGTCCCGACTGGATCTCCATCCCCCTATGCGCGTTGACCGGGCTTGCCCGCGAACTGCTGCAGGCTGCCGCGATCAGCAGCGAGGAACACGCACAATGAACAGCACCGCCAACGCCACGTTGCCGCCCCGCGCCAAGCCGGCCGGTCAGGTCGACCCGGCCACCCTTGCCGCGCTGGCTTCCGGCCTGCACGCCGACCCGTTCGCGGTGCTGGGCCCGCACGAGGGCGTGGTCCGCACACTTGCGCCCGGCGCGGCCGCCGTCTGGGTCGTTGCGCAGGATGGCCAGCGCGTCGCGCTGCAAGAACAGGCCCACGGGCTGTATACCGGCGCCGCCCCCCGCGCCCGCCCCGGCCAACCGGGTTCCTACCAATTGGCGATCGAATGGCCGGATGCAGAACAGGTCACGCCTGACCCTTACGCGTTTGGCCCCTTGCTATCGGCCCAGGACCTGGACGCGCTTGCCAGCGGAGACTGGCGCGCCGCACTGGAATTGCTGGGCGCCAGGCTTGCCGACATGGACGGCATTCCCGGCCTGCGTTGCGCGGTATGGGCGCCCAATGCGCGCCGCGTGGCGGTCGTGGGCGACTTCAACAGCTGGGACGGCCGCCGCCATCCGATGCGCTTGCGCCATGCTGCCGGCGTCTGGGAACTGTTCGTCCCGGGTATCCAGGCCGGCGAGCGCTACAAGTTTGCGATCACCGACGCCGACGGCGCCATCGCGCTCAAGGCCGATCCCATGGCGCGCCGCGCCCAGGCGGCGCCGGCCACGGCGTCCGTCGTGGATGACCCCTCACCCTACCCCTGGACGGACGACGCATGGATGCGATCCCGCGCCGCGCGCCAAGCGCGCCAAGCCCCCATTTCCATTTACGAAGTACACGCCGGCTCCTGGCTCGCGCCCGATGGCGCGCCCTGCGTCTGGGACCAACTGGCCGCCAAGCTGCCCGCCTACGCGCACGCCATGGGGTTCTCGCATGTCGAGTTGATGCCCATCATGGAGTATCCGTTCGGCGGTTCCTGGGGCTACCAGCCGCTGGGCCTGTTCGCGCCGTCCGCGCGCTTTGGGCCGCCCGACGCCTTCGCGCGTTTCATCGATCGCTGCCACGCCGCCGGCATCGGCGTCATCCTGGATTGGGTTCCCGCGCATTTTCCCGATGACCCCCACGGGTTGGCGCGCTTTGACGGCTCGCCGCTGTATGAATACGCCGACCCGCGCGAAGGCTATCACCCCGACTGGAACACGCTGGTCTACAACCTGGGGCGCACCGAAGTCAAAGCCTTCATGATCGCCAGCGCCATGCACTGGCTGCGGCGCTTCCATATCGACGGCCTGCGCGTGGATGCGGTGGCGTCCATGCTGTATCGGGACTACAGCCGCCAGCCCGGCGAGTGGATCCCGAACCGCCATGGGGGACGCGAGAACCTGGAGGCCGTCCAGTTCCTGCAGGAGTTGAACGCCACCATCCGCGAAGAGGAACCGGACACCATCGTCGTGGCCGAGGAATCTACCGCCTGGCCCGGCGTCACCGCCCCGGTGCCTGAAGGCGGCCTGGGCTTTCACTACAAATGGAACATGGGCTGGATGCACGACACGCTGCGCTATCTGCATGAAGACCCGGTGCACCGCAAGCATCATCATCACGACATCACCTTCGGCATGGCCTACGCCTATTCCGAGCGCTTTGTCCTGCCCCTCTCGCACGACGAAGTGGTGCACGGCAAGGGGTCGCTGCTGAACAAGATGCCCGGCGACCGCGCGGCCAAGCTGGCGAACTTGCGCGCCTATCTGGGCTTCATGTGGGCGCATCCGGGCAAGAAACTGCTGTTCATGGGCGGCGAGCTGGCGTGCCCGGCCGAATGGAACCACGACGCCGCCCTGGATTGGAACCTGCTGGACGACCCTGGTCACAAGGGCGTGCAGCGCCTGGTTGCCGACCTGAACCGGCTTTATCGGGAGACCCCCGCGTTGCACGAACTGGACACGGACCCGGCGGGATTCGCCTGGGTGGTCATGGACGACGCCGACAACAGCGTGGCCGCGTTCTTGCGCCAGGCCGGCGGATCGCTGGTGCTGGCCGTGTCGAATTTCACGCCCGTGGCGCGCCATGGCTACCGCGTCGGCGTGCCGATGGCGGGGCGCTGGACCGAAACATTGAATACCGACGCAGGCTGCTACGGCGGCTCGGGCCAGGGCAACCAGGGCGCCGCGCTCACCGAGGCAGAACCCTCGCACGGCCACGCGCAATCGCTGCCCCTGACGCTGCCGCCGCTTGCCACCCTTTTCCTCACGATACAAGGCTGATCCATGGACCCCTCACAATTGACCCGCCTTACCACCGGCCAGCCGTACCCGTTGGGCGCGGTCAGCGACGGCCTGGGCGTGAACTTCGCCGTCTTCTCGGCCAACGCCACGCGCATCGAGCTGTGCGTGTTCGACGCGCGCGGCCGCAAGGAACTGCGGCGCTTCGACCTGCCGGAATGCACGGATGAGGTCTGGCACGGCTACCTGCCGGACGCCCAGCCCGGTCTGGTGTATGGCTACCGCGCGCACGGGCCCTATGATCCCCGCAACGGCCACCGTTTCAATCCGCACAAGCTGCTGCTGGACCCCTACGCACGCCACCTGACAGGCCCGGCGAGCTGGAGCGACGCGCTCTTCGGCTACCGGCTGAACCACGCGCGCGCCGACTTGTCGATGGACCGCCGTGACAGCGCGCCGGCCATGCCCAAGGCCATCGTGACGGAAGACGTCCCGTTCAACTGGGGCAACAGCAAGGCGCCGCAAACGCCATGGGTGGACACGACAATCTACGAAGTGCATCTGCGCGGCGTCTCGATGCAGCGCGAAGACCTGCGCCAGCCGCTGCGCGGCACGTGCGCGGCGCTGGCCGACCCGCGCTTCATCGAACACCTGCAGCGCCTGGGCGTCACCGCCGTCGAGCTGCTGCCGGTGCACGCCTTCCTGCAGGACCGGTTCCTGCTGGAACGCGGCCTGCGCAATTACTGGGGCTACAACACGCTGTCGTTCTTCGCGCCCGAACCCGCGTATCTGCAGCGCGGCCCCAACGACCTGCGCCAGGCGGTCCGCCGCCTGCATGCCGCCGGTCTGGAAGTGATCCTGGACGTGGTCTACAACCATACTTGCGAAGGCAGCGAACTGGGCCCCACGCTGTCATGGCGCGGGCTGGACAACGCCAGCTATTACCGCCTGATGCCGGGCGAAGAGCGCTACTACATCAACGACACCGGCTGCGGCAATACGGTAAACCTGTCGCACCCGCGCGTCCTGCAGATGGTGATGGATTCCCTGCGCTATTGGACCGATTCTTATGGCGTGGACGGCTTTCGCTTCGACCTGGGCGTGACGCTCGGCCGCGAGGGCACGGGCTTTGACCCGGGGTCGGGCTTCTTCGACGCCCTGTTGCAAGACCCGGTGCTGGCCGGCGTGAAACTGATCTCGGAACCGTGGGACATCGGGCCGGATGGCTATCAGCTGGGCAACCACCCGCCCGGGCTGGCGGAATGGAACGACCGCTACCGCGACACGGTGCGGCGCTATTGGCGCGGCGATGAAGGCATGCGCGGCGACATGGCGGCCAGGCTATGCGGTTCGCGCGACGTCTTCGACCGGCGCCATCGGCGGCCTTGGGCCAGCGTCAACTTCGTGGCATCCCACGATGGCTTCACCACGCAAGACCTGGTGAGCTACGACGGCAGCCACAACGAGGCCAATGGCGAAGGCGGCAACGACGGCCACGGCGAGAACTACAGCCACAACTGGGGCGAGGAAGGGCCGACGCAGGACGAAGCCATCCTGGAACGTCGTGGTCAGGTGCAGCGCGCGCTGCTGGCGACGATGTTCCTGTCCGACGGCACGCCCATGCTGCTGGCCGGCGACGAGTTCGGCAACAGCCAGGACGGCAACAACAATGCGTACTGCCAGGACAACCCCCTGTCATGGCTGGATTGGACCTTGGCCCAGAGCGATGCCGGCCGCGCGCTGACACATTTCGTGGCGCGCGCCGTGGCGCTGCGCCGCGACCATCCCAGCTTGCGTGCCGCACGCTTTGGCGACGCCGCCCAGGAGATCTGCCCCGGCGTCGCGGCAATTGGCTGGTTCGACACGGCCGGCGGGACGATCACCCAGGAGGCCTGGGACGCCCCGCAAGCGCTCACCATGGCGCTACGCCGCGCCGCGTTGCGCGAAGACGGCAGCGCGGACATCACGCTGCTACTGCTGAATCCGGGCGCCGATCCCGCCACGTTCACGCTGCCCCCGCCCGCTCAACCGTGGATCCGCGAACTGGATTCCGCCACGCAGGTCCCGGCAGCGCCGGTCTCGGAAGCCGACATCACCGTGCAGGCGCACAGCCTGGTGTTGCTGTCGGCCACTTGCATTCCCGGAGCGGCGTCATGACGGCCTGGCCCGAGCCCTACACTCATGGCGCGCTGCCTTTGCCCGACGGCCGCACGCGCTTTCGCCTGTGGGCGCCCACGGCGGCCACAGGACTGGCCTTGCTGATCGACGGGCGCGACCCGATCCCCCTGCACCCCGATGCCGACGGTTACGCGCAGACCGACGTCGATTGCCCGCCGGGCACCCGCTATCGCTACCGCATCGGCGACGGCTTGACCGTGCCGGACCCGGCATCGCGCCAGCAAGACGGCGACGTACACAGCGCCAGCATCGTCGCGGGGCCAGACACCTATGCCTGGCAGCATCCCGCCTGGCATGGCCGGCCCTGGGCGGAATCCGTCATCTATGAAGCGCACGCGGGCCTGGCGGGCGGATTTGCGGGGCTGGCCGAACGGCTGCCGGACCTGGCGGCGCTGGGCGTCACCGTCGTCGAACTGATGCCGGTCGCGGACTTTCCCGGCCCGCGCAACTGGGGTTATGACGGCGTGCTGCCCTATGCGCCGGACGCGGCCTATGGAACGCCGGACGCGCTCAAGCATCTGGTCGACACGGCGCATGGCCTGGGGATGAGCATGATGCTGGACGTGGTCTACAACCATTTCGGCCCGGACGGCAATTTTCTGCCCCAATACGCTGCGCCGTTCTTCCGCGACGACGTGGCCACGCCCTGGGGCAACGCGATCGATTTCCGCCAGCCGGCGGTGCGCCGCTATTTCGAAGAGAACGCCCTGTACTGGCTGACGGAATTCCGTTTCGACGGCCTGCGGCTGGACGCGGTGCACGCGATATCCGACCCGGATTGGCTGGTCGAGCTGGCGCAATTCGTCCGCGGACAGATCCCCGCGCAGCGCCACGTCCACCTGGTGCTGGAAAACGACGACAACCGCGCCAGCCTGCTCGCCCAGGGGTACGACGCCCAATGGAACGACGATGCGCACCATGTGCTGCACCACCTCTTGACCGGCGAATCGCACGGCTATTACTCGGACTACGCGGACCGCCCGGCCGAGGCCCTGGCGCGATGCCTGGCGCAGGGCTGGCTGTATCAGGGCCAGCCTTCGCCCTTCCGGCAAGGGGCGCCGCGCGGCGAACCCAGCGGCCATTTGCCGCCGACCGCGTTCGTCCTGTTCCTGCAGAACCACGACCAGACGGGCAACCGGGCCGCGGGCGAGCGCTTGACGGTGTTGGCCGAAAACACGGAGCGCCTGCGCGCCGCCGTCGCGCTACAACTGCTTGCGCCGCAGATTCCGCTGATCTTCATGGGCGAGGAATCGGGCAGCCGCGCGCCCTTCCTCTATTTCACCAGCCACACGGATCCGGACCTGGCTCAAGCGGTTCGGGAAGGACGCCAGCGCGAGTTTTCGGCCTTTCCCGGCTTTGACGACGGCGCTGCCCAAGCGGTGCCGGACCCCAACGCCCCGACCACCTTCAGCCAAAGCGATCCCTGGCAACCGGGCAATGACGACGACGCGCAAGGGTGGCGCACGCTTTATGAGGCGCTGCTGCATATGCGCCAACAGGTGATTGCGCCACGCCTGCCCGGCGCGCGCAGCGTATTTGGCCGCGCTGTGGGCAAACACGGCGTCCACGCGCAGTGGCGTCTGGGCGATGGCACCCGGCTGACGCTTTACGCCAACCTGGGCCCGGTGCAAGAAGCATTGCCGCCCAAATTCTCAGCGGCAGGCCACCTGTTTTCGTCGCTGCTGTTCGAGTCCCGCGCAGGCGCGTTTGATGCGTTGTCGCTGGGCAGCATGTGCTCAGAAAGCACGGTCTGGCTGCTGGAGGACGCAGCATGAACCCCGCCTCGCGAACCGAGTTGTCCGCCCTGGCCGCCGAAGCCGGCATCGCCGAAGACTGGACCGGCGCCGACCGCCGCCCCCGCCGTGTCGCGCCGGATACGCTGCGCGCCTTGCTTGACGCGATGGACTTGCCCGCCGGTTCCGAGGCGGACATCCGCGACAGCCGGCAGCGCCTGTCTGCAGCCTCGGCGCAGAACCACCTGCCCGCGCTGCTGATCGCGCTACCCGGCGAAGCGGTGGCGCTCCCCGTGGATTGCGCCGGAGTTTGCCAGATGCAGGCGCCGGAGCAACCGCTCATCACCGCCCGCACTGCCACCGGCCCCGATGGCGCACCAACCCTGCGCGCGCCCGCCGTCCCCGGCTACTACACACTGAGCACGCCCGGCGGCGACACCACGCTTGCCGTTGCTCCCCGAAGCGCGCCCACGATCGACGAGCTATCCGGCGTCAAAAATGCGCGCGCCTGGGGATTAGCCGTCCAGCTCTACAGCCTGCGGCGTCCCTCCTCGGACCTGGCGCAGGCCACGCATGGTTTCGGTGACTTCGGCGCGCTGCGCGATCTGGCCATTGCCGCGGGGTCGGCCGGCGCGGATGCGCTTGCCATGAGCCCGGTGCACGCCATGTTCGCGGCGGACCCCGCGCAATGCAGCCCCTACTCCCCGTCCAGCCGGCTCTTCCTGAATACGCTGTACGCCGACCCCGCCGGCGTGCTGGGCAATGACGCTGTGCGCGCGGCGCTGGCGGGCATGGATCAGGCACAATTGCGCGCGCTCGATGCGCGCCCGCTGATCGATTGGCCGGCCGTGGCCACCTTGCGCCACCAATTGCTGCGCCGCCTGCATGCCGGTTTCCCGACGGGCGCCACGACGGCGCAGCGGCAAGCCTATGACGCCTACCGTGACGCGGCGGGACCCGACCTGCGCGACCATGCGCTATTCGAATCGCTGCATGCCGATCAGACGCAGGCGCATGGCGCGCCGCTTTCCTGGACCGACTGGCCCGCCGGCCTGCGCGACCCGCGATCCCCGGACGCGCAGCGCTACGCCGATGGACACGCCGACGACATCGACGCGCATATGTTCGGCCAATGGCTGGCCTCGGCCAGCCTGGCACAGGCGCAGCAGGCCGCCCGGGACGCCGGCATGCGCGTCGGCCTGCTGGCGGACCTGGCGGTAGGTGGCAGCCCGTCAGGCAGCCACGCCTGGAGCCGACAGGCCGACCTGATGTCGCGCACCAGCGTGGGCGCGCCGCCAGACCTGCACAACCCGCTGGGCCAGGGCTGGGGCTTGACCGCGCTATCGCCCGCTGCCTTGCGGGAGTCCGGCTACTCGGCGTTTCTTGCCATGCTGCGCGCCAGCCTGGCCAACGCGGGCGGCGTGCGCATCGACCATATCCTGGGCATGGCGCGGATGTGGCTGATCCCCGATGGCGCCCGGCCGCAGGACGGCGCCTACCTGCACTATCCGCTGGCGCAGTTGCTGCGGCTGACGGCGCTGGAAGCCTGGCTGCACGGCGCGTTGGTCATCGGCGAGAACCTGGGCACCGTGCCGGAGGGCTTTGACGCCCAGCTTGAAGACCACGGGCTGCTGGGCATGAATGTGCTGTGGTTCATGCGCGCGGCCGATTCCCCGCCGCAAGCGAAGGACTCGGCCGGAGACGCCCTCCCCGAATCCGCCACGCCCGCCGCCTTCCTGGCCCCGAACGACTGGCCGGCGCACGCCGTAGCCATGACGACCACGCACGACCTGCCCACGCTGGAGGGCTGGTGGCACGCGCAAGACATCCTGTGGCGTTCACGGCTGCAACTGCTGGGCCCGGACCAGGACGAGCCCGCGATGCGCGCCGCGCGGTTGGAAGACCGCGCCGCGCTGTGGCGGACCGTGCAGGCGTACTCGTCCACCGCCGCCAGGCAATCGACGCCGCGCGAGCCGCCCGGCGCCGAACTGCTGGGCTTTGTCGCGTCCACGCCTTGCCCGCTGATGCTGGTGGCGCTGGAAGACCTGACCGGGCAGCTGGATCAACCCAATCTGCCCGGCACCATCGCCGACCACCCCAACTGGCGCCAGCGCGTGCCGCTCTCCGTTGCCGACTGCCTGAATGCGCCGGCCAGTTTGGCGCGCCTGCAACCGGTACGCGCCTTGCGAGGCCGCTCATGAACGCCCCCCGTGCCACCGCCCGCCTGCAACTGCACGCCGGGTTCACACTGGATGACGCCCGCGCGCAACTTCCCTACTACGCGGCGCTGGGGGTCAGCCATCTGTACCTGTCGCCCATCACGCAGGCACGCGACGGATCGACCCACGGCTACGACGTCACGGACCACCAGCGCGTCAGCGCGGCGTTGGGCGGAGACGCCGCGCTGCGCCGCCTGGCCGCGGCCGCCCGTGATCTGGGCCTGGGACTCATTGCGGACATCGTGCCCAACCACATGGCAGCCCACCCGTCCAACGCGTGGTGGGCCGATGTGCTGCGCCTGGGCCAGCGCAGCCCGCACGCGCGCGTGTTCGACATCGATTGGGATGCGCCTGACCCGGCGTTGCGCGGCAAGGTGCTGCTGCCCGTGCTGCCGGATCCCTACGGGGTCTGCCTGGCCTCGGGCGCCATCCAGATTGTTCACGACGCGGACGCTTTCTTCGTGTCGGTCAGTGAGCTGCGGCTGCCCCTGGCGCCGGGATTCGCCATGGACGCGGCCGGCCCAGACGCGACCTGCGCGGCACACAACGCGCAGACCGCCGAGGGGCGGGCCCGCCTGCACGACCTGCTGGAACGCCAGCACTACCGCCTGGCCTGGTGGCGGACGGCGCCGGAACAAATCAACTGGCGGCGCTTCTTCGAGATCAGCGAACTGGTCGGCGTGCGGGTCGAAGACGACATCGTCTTCGACGCCGTGCACGGCATGGCGCTGCGCCTGTACCGGGAAGGCGTGCTGGACGGCTTGCGCATCGACCACGTGGATGGCCTGGCCAGCCCGGGCGCCTACCTGCGACGCCTGCGCCAGCGCCTGACGCAGGCACGGGGCGAACGCGCAAGCGCTTATCTCGTCGTGGAAAAGATCCTGGCCGACGGAGAAACCCTGGATTTCCGCTGGCCGACCGACGGCACGACCGGCTACGACTTCATGGACCAGGTTGGCGCGCTGCTGCACGCGCCCGCCGCGCAAGCGCCGTTGGAGGCCTATTGGAACGGACTTGCCGGTGACCCGCGCGGTGCGTCCGCCCAATTGCAGGACGCCCGCCAACGAATGCTGGCCCGCCATTTCCCGGCCGAACGCCAGGCGCTTGCAAGGGCGCTGGCACGCGTCGCCCGCATGGACCTGCGCACCCGCGACTGGACCACCACCGCCATTGACCGCGTACTGACCGCCCTGCTTGCCGTATTTCCGGTGTATCGCACCTATGCGGAAGACGGCGGGCGCAGCCCGGCGGATACCGACTGGTTCCACACCGCGCTTGACCGCGCGCGCACGGCGCTGGGTCCGGGCACGGCAGACGCCCGCCTGCTGGACCAGATAGGTCATTGGCTCAGCGGCGCGCCCGTAGATGAGAGCCTTGCCTCGCACGGCGTCAGCGCCCCCGAGCCGCACGCGCTGGCCGAAGCCCTGGCGCACGCCCTGCGGCGCTTTCAGCAATTGACGCCGCCGCTGGCGGCCAAGGCGCTGGAAGACACCCTGTTCTACCGCCGCGGCCCGCTGCTGTCGCGCAATGAAGTGGGGTCCAGCGCGGAACGGTTCTCCCTGTCGCCTGACGCCTTCCACGCGTTAAGCGCCGAGCGCGCTGCCACCCATCCCCATGCCATGCTGGCCACGGCCACCCATGACCACAAGCGCGGCGAAGACACGCGGGCCCGCCTGGCGGTGCTGAGCGAAGCGCCGGACGAATGGATCGCCCTTGCCCAGGCGTGGGTGCCGCGGCTGGCCCGGCCCGGTCCCATCGCGTCTGCCGACGCCTATCTGCTGCTGCAAAGCCTGGTTGGCGCGTGGCCGCTGGCCCTGCCGCCCGAGCCTGCTGGCGACGCGTTGGCCGATTATCTGGCCCGCATCGCGCAATGGCAGGAAAAGGCGCTGCGCGAGGCCAAGTTGCGCACCAGCTGGACGGACCCGGACGCCGCCTATGAACAGTCGGCAGCGCGCTGCCTCGACGCGCTCAAGCATACGGACGACGGCCGGCTGCTGCTGCGTGAAATCGCGGACTACACGCTACGCCTTGCACCCGCCGGCCTGGTGAACGGCCTGGCGCAGACCTTGCTGCGCTGCACCTTGCCGGGCGTGCCCGACCTGTATCAGGGCGCGGATCTGTGGGATTTCAGCTTGGTCGACCCCGATAACCGTCGCCCGGTGGACTACCCCGCGCGGGCAGACCTGTTGGCCCTGGACGATCCCGGCCAGCCCATCGTCACCAACGCCGCGGCGTGGCACAGAGGCGCCATCAAGCAGGCGTTGATCCGCCGGGCGCTGGCCCTGCGCGCCCGCGATCCGGCACTGTTCAGCGACGGGCGCTGCGAACCGCTTGCCGTGCACGGCCCGCAGGCCGCCCATGTGCTGGCCTACTTGCGCCGGCACGAAACGCGATGCCTGCTCGTTGTCGTGCCCCGGCTGTGCGCGCGGGCGTTGGCCCCTTACGCGCAGGGCCAGGCCGCCCAGGCGCATCGGTTCTGGGACGGCAGCCGAATCCGGCTGCCGTCCGACGTGCCCGCGGCGGGTCTTGTCGATACGCTATCCGGCCGGCAGCCAGGCGTGGACACGGCCGGCGACATCGACGTGGCTGATCTGCTGCGCGATTGCCCGGTCGCGCTGTGCGTGGCGGGCTGACAGCGTATAGCGGCCGCCTGGCGCGCGCACCGCTTAGTACTGGTAGCGCATCGTCACCATCGCGCTTCTTCCCGCGCCCCACGCGCCCTGGCTGTAGAACCCGACCTGGCTGTAGTACTTGCGGTCGAACAGGTTGTTCACGTTCAGTTGTGCCGACAGGTTGCGGTTGAATCGGTAGCGCGCCATCAGGTTGGTGATGGCGTAGCTGCCTTGTCCCACGCGCTCGTCGCCGTTGGGGCCGCTGGCCAGCGTATAGACGTGGCTTTGCCAATTGACGCCACCGCCGACGGTCAGCTTGTTCCAGTCGCCCGGCAGTTGATAGGTTGTGAACACGCGGACCAGGCTGCGCGGCTGGTCGGTCTGGATGGCATTGCCGTCCCCATCGCTTGCGGTCCAGTGCGACCAACCCGCGGCCAGGTTCCAGCCCGGCGTCACTTCGCCTGACACTTCCAGGTCGAAGCCCCGGCTGCGTGTGCCTTGCGCGGCCCGATAGGCCTGGTTGATCGTGCCCGGCACGAGGTATCCCGTATCGGTCTGGGCCACGTTGTCCTGATCGATCTGGAACACTGCGGCGCTGGCGTTCAGGCGCCCCTCCAGGAATTCACCCTTGACGCCGGCTTCGTAGGATTTGCCCTCAAGCGGATCCAGCCAGCCGCCGTTGCGGTCCTGATAGCTTTGGGGGTTGAAGATCCCCGTGTAGCTCACATAGGCGGTGTACGTCTCGTTGATGTCGTACAGCAGCCCGGCGTACGGCGTGAACGCGTTCTTGTCGAAGGCCGTATGGTCGCCGCCGCCGAAGCCGACGGAGTCCGTCTTCCAGGTGCTGTAGCGGCCGCCCACGATCAGCTTGAGCGGATCCGCCAGGTCCAGGCGCAGCGCCCCGTACCAACCCGTCTGCTTGGTCGTGTAGCGGTTTGCCGTGACGGACGTGCTGTTCCAGTCGGGTTCCGGATACGAGCCGTCCCAGTCCAGGAAGTTGCCGACGGGCGCCGCCGACAGGGACGAGCGGTAGTCGAAGTCTGCATACTGGCGGCTGAAGCTAGCGCCGACCACCGCCTCATGGCGGCGGCCGAACATCGTGAACGGACCGGAGGCCTTCAGATCCACGCTGTTCTGCTTGCGGTCGCCCAGGTACCACGACGGCGACGCCCCCATGCCCAGGCCGGTTTCGCGGTCAGGCCAGCCATACAGGTACAGCAGCTTGCCGTCCATTTCGTTCTTGGAATGCGATGCCACCGCCTGCACGCGCCAGTCATTGTCGAAACGGTGTTCCAGGCTGGCGAACGCACCTTGCGTCGTGCTTGCCCATGAGCTCCAGTCCGCCCCGGTATTCAGCGACCGCTTCCAATCGGTCCGGCCACCGTCCGCGTACCACAGCGGGAATCCGCCCCAGCTGCTGCGCTGCGGGTCGTTGTCCTGATAGTTGAAGCCTGCGCTCACCGTCGTGCGCGAGGTCAGGTCGGCGTCCACGACGCCGTAGAAGACTTTCTTCTTGTTCTGGTAGCCGTCCAGAAAGGAATGGGTGTCCTGGTACGCCGACACAATGCGGCCGCGCACGCTGCCGTCTGAATTGAGCGGCGTCGACAGGTCAAGCGTGCTGCGGTAGTTGTCCCAGGTGCCGGCGCTGACGCTGATGTCAGCCTTGAACTCGCGGCTGATGGCGTGCTTGCGCACCAGGTTGATGGACGCCGACGGGTTGCCGGCGCCGGTCAGCAGGCCCGTGGCGCCGCGCACGACCTCAACGCGGTCGTAGATGATGGGGTCGACGGACGACTCCCCCGCGGCGTAGCCCGTATCGAAGCTTGTCGGGATGCCGTCATACATGTAGTTGCTGACGCTGAATCCGCGCGAATTGAACGAATACCGCTCGCTGTCGAAGTTTTGCACCGAGATGCCGGGGGTACTGGCCATCACATCGGTCAGCGAGCGCATGTCTTCGTCATCCATGCGCTGGCGCGTCACGACCGTGACCGATTGCGGCGTCTCGCGCAGCGTCAGCGGCAAACCGGTACTGGCGGCGGTGGCACGCGGCGTATAGGAACCGGTGCCTTCGGTCGTCGTGGCGTCGGTGTCGCCCACGACTTGCACGCTTGGCAGGGTGGCCACGCCGCTTTCCTGTGCGGCGGCAGCGCCGGAAGCCAGGGCAAAAAGCAGGCCCCACGCCGCGCAAGCGGTGCGCGCTTGCGGCGCGCCCGGTACAGACTTCTCGGCTTGGGGAGGCCCGGCGTCAAAAACCGCTAGGGCGGACGTGCGACGCAGGATGAAACGAGGACGAATAATGGATGGTCGGCCACCCGGCCGGTAAACGTGCATGCTGACTACCTCTCCCACAGCGGAGTGCTGTTTCGGGGAAAAGTGTAATGCAACTGATTCGCATCTTTATTTGCTGTTGCACATTTACGACGGACGCCCTTTGTCCCTACGGGTCGAGGGCCTACCGTGCGCCCTCGGGGACAGGTCGTCATAATGTCGCTGGCTTCGGCCACCCCGTCCCCCGCCGCTTTCAGTAGGAATTACCGCGTGTTCCATGTTTTCACGGGACTGATCAGTCTCTACGTCATCTGGCGTTTCGTCCTGCCCCTGCCCATTTCCAAGTCCGGCCGCCTCGTGCTGTCGGTTGCGCTGCTGGCGATCGCCGAACACCATCTGGTGACGCGCAACTTCTTCGGCAGCATGGCGTCGCCCGAAATCCCCGCCACCTTGCTGATGGCGCTGGGTTGGCTGTTTGGCAGCCTGCTCCTGCTGGCCATGCTGCTACTGGTGCGCGACGTGGCGGCGCTGGCGGCCTGCGCGGTGTCCCGCGAACAGGGCCGGCGCCTGTGGGCCGCTCGCCGCTGGAGCCAAGGCGCTGCCGTGCTGGCTGTGGTGCTGTCCGCCATCGGCGTGTGGCAGGCGGTACGCGAACCCGACGTGAAGACCCTGGAAATCGCGTTGCCAAAGCTGCCGCCCGAGCTTGACGGTTTCCGCCTGGTGCAACTGACCGACCTGCACGCCAGCCGGCTGCTGGAAGCGCCGTGGATCGACGCCGTCGTCAAGAAGACCAACGGCCTGAATCCAGACCTGATCGTCATCACGGGTGACCTGGTCGATGGCACTACCGCCGCCCGCGCCGCCGACGTGCAGCCCCTGCAGGCGCTACGCGCCCGCTATGGCGTCTATGCGATTCCCGGCAACCACGAGTACTACGCGGAATACCAGCGCTGGCTGCCGGCATTCGAGCACCTGGGCCTTCGCCTGTTGCTCAACGACCACGTGACACTGACGCCGGATGGCCAGCGCCTGGTGCTGGCCGGCGTCACCGACCGGATGGCGGCCGCCTACGCCCAGCCCTTGCCTGACGTGCAGCAGGCGCTGGCCGGCGTTCCGCCGACCGACCCCGTCATTTTGCTGAGCCACCGCCCTACCGGCGCGGCGCTCAACGCCCAGGCGGGCGCGGGCCTGCAGTTGTCCGGCCATACCCATGGCGGCCAGATCCTGGGCCCGCACCTGCTGACGCAATGGGCCAATGAAGGCTATGTCTCGGGCCTGTACCAGGTGGGCGGCATGACGCTGTACGTCAGCAACGGCACGGGGCTGTGGCCCGGCTTCCCGATCCGCCTGGGGCGTCCTTCGGAAATCACCCAGATCGTGTTGCGTTCGCCGGCCAAGGCCACGCCGCAATAAACTACAACCCAGCCCCGCCGCGCCCATGACGTATCTTCTGTGGTCCCTGCCCGCCCTGACCGTGATCGGCGCCATCGCCAGCGGCCGGGTGAACACCACGATCGCCGCCGTGCTGGGGCTGTTTGCCGCCATCCCCATCGCGCTTTACGCAGCGCCCGCGCCCTTCACCGGCGCCCAACTGGCGGTGACGCTCGAACGCGGTCTGTGGATCGGCTGGATCATCACCCCTTACATCCTGGGCGGCCTGCTGTTCTGGCAGATGGCCTCGCAAGGCCACGCGCCCGCCCCGGCCGCCGACCAAGCCGAACTGAACGATCCGCTCGCGCGGCGCCGGCGCCTGTTCTTCGCCTGTTTCCTGATCGGACCGTTTGCCGAATCCGCCACCGGCTTTGGCGTGGGCATGCTGGGCACCGTGCTGCTGATCCGTCCGCTGGGCTTGAAACCGCGCGACATCATGGTGTTCGCCTTGCTGAGCCAGACCCTGATCCCCTGGGGGGCAATGGGCAGCGGCACGCTGCTGGCCTCGGCCTATGCACGGGTGCCGGCCCCACAGCTGGCGTTGTACAGCATGGTGGCGGTGGCGCTCCTGATGGTCGTGTGGATGATCCTGTTCTGGCGTACCGCGCGCCACGCAGGCCTTCGGGCGGATGCGGCCGAACACCGGCGGGAAGCTGTCTGGATGACTGCCAGCCTGGGGCTGCTGACGGCCGCCACGGCCTTGCTGGGACCCGAAACCGCGCTGCTGGCCGCCTACGGCCCGTTGATCGTGCTGCGCTTCCTGCTGGACCGCCGCCCTGGCCGGCCGCAGGCCGTGGCCGCCGCCAAGCGCGCGCTGCCTTACATCCTGGTGATCGCCTGTCTGGTGGCCACGCGCCTCATCCCCGGGCTCAATCGGGCCCTGGGGGCGCTGGCCGATATCCGCCCGTTCGCGGACCTGCCCGCCTGGATGCCGTTCCTGCACGCAGGCAGCTGGCTGATCGCGGGCGCGTTTGCCATGGCCGCCTGGCACCGCCAGCCGGGCGCGCTGGCCACCCAGGCGCGCGCCTCATGGAAGACCGGCCGCCATGCCGTCATGTCCGTTTTCCTGTTCGCCATGATGGCCGAAGTGCTGGCGGGCGCCGGCATCTCGCAGGCCTACGCGGACGGCCTGTTCGCCACGCTGCAGGACTGGACCATCCTGATCACCCCCGTGCTGGCCGGCGCCTTCGGCATTCTGGCCAACAGCGGCAACGCGCCGAACAGTCTGTTCATGCCATCCCAGCTATCATTGGCGGTTCATGCGGGCCTGAACGTGCCGGCAGCGGCCGCGCTGTTACACGTATCGGGCACGGCGATGGGCATTTTTTCACCGGTAAGAATGTCGATTGCAGCCGGTCTGGCTCACGGCCAAGGGCAAGAACGCAGCGTCTATGTTCTACTACTGCCGTTCGCCTTGGCCGCGTTCGGCATTCTTTTGTCCCTGGCACTGCTTGTCGTGGTGTCGGGATAGCCGCCGGAGCGCTGATGCTCACGGCCTCAACCTTTTTTTTGTGTAGCACATGGGACTAGAACAGTTAGCCGCTATCCGGGCATTGATTACCAAGCAAGCGCCCGAAGAGCCGACCCCCAAGAAGGAATCGCGTCCGCAGGGCGGCGGCAAGGGACCCCGTTCGTCGCAAGGCGCCGGCAAGGGCCCGCGTCCGCAAGGCGGCGATAAAGGCGCACGCCCCCAAGGCGGCGACAAGGGCCAACGGCCGCAACGCGCAGAACGCCGCGAGACGCCCGTGGATCCCGTCGTGGTCGCGATTTCGCGCCTGCAACGCCAGTTCCCCAAGGCATTCCCCAAGAACCCCGCTCCCAAGCTTCCGCTGAAGCTCGGTGTGCTGGCGGACCTGGTGCAGCACGCCCAGGCCCTGCAGCTGGACGAGGCGCAGATCAAGGAAGCGGTCAAGACCTGGTGTGATGGCCGCCGCTACTGGACCTGCATGGTGGAAGATGCGCCGCGCGTGGACCTGAACGGCGAACCTTCGGGCGCCGTGACGGCCAACGAAGCCAAGCACGCCAAGCGCATGGCTTCGCGCAGCGCCTCCAAGAACGCCGCCGCGCGCAACAAGGCCAAGAAGGCGGAAGCCGCTGCCGCAGCCGGAACTCCGGCCGCCGCTGGCGCGCCGGCCGCGGATGCGCCGGTTGCCGACGCCACGGTTGCCGATCTGCCGGCTTCCGCCGCGCCCGGCACCGAGGCGCCTGCTGTCGCCCCGGCCCCTGCGGCTGATGCGCCGGCCAACGCAGCTGCCGACACGTCGGCTGACGCGCCGGCCGCCGACTCGTCCAGCACCGACACGCCTACGTAATACGGGCCGCCTGGCGGCCCAGATGGTGGCAAACGCGTGGTGGCAAACCCGCGGTAGCAACCGCGCGGCGATAAAAACAACCCGGCCTGCCGCTCACGCAGCAGGCCGGGTTTGTTCTTGCGCGCGCGAACTCCGCGTCAGGCCGCAAGCGCCTTTTCGATATGCGCCATGCCCGCCGGAGAATACGGCAGCGTCAATGCCCACTTGTGGCCGGCCGCATCCATCTTCAGCAGCGACTTCTTCAAGATATCCACGATCTTCTCGCCGTGCGCGGGATGGAAGGCTTCATACTGGTATTGCAGGAACACCAGGCATAAGGCGTTCTCCATCGTCTGCACGTCGGCGTCCTGCTTGATGCCCTGCTTCATGACGATCGCCGTCACGCGGTCGATCACGTCTTGCGGGTAACCGGTGTCGCGCAGGATGCCTTGCGCGATTTCCGCATGATGGCGCGCCAGCGCCTTGCGCCAGGTCAGATAGCCGATGCGGCCTTCGGGATAACGCTTTCTGGCGATCTCCCACCGGCCGATATGCTGACAGCGCGACGCCAGGACCAGCGGCTCGGACGCATCCGGTGCCAGCTTCATCACCCATTCGTGCAGCTTCTGCGCCAGGAACAATTCCTGGGGACAGGTCTCGCCCTGCCAGGAAAACAGGTTGGGGTCGGTTCCGTTGTAGTGGTCGAACCGGAGCAGCGTCTGCGATAGACGGTCATTCATGCGTGGCGATTCCAAGAAAGGCGCCGGAGGGCGACGGGATCCGGGCGCAGCCGGAAACGAAATCATCATAGCGCCTGGCTGGCCGGCGGCAGCGATTACGCGCCGCAATCCAACTATTCAAATGCGAAATGCGTCGTTCATCCGGACGGCCGAAGTCCCTAGGATCAAGGTTTAGGCGCCTTGACGGGCGCCGGTCGGATAAAGACAGGAACTCCGCATGACCCGAATTTCGCGGCTACGCCGCGCCTTGACGATCGCCGCCCTGGCCGCGGCTGCCTTCAGTACCGCCGCCGAGGCGGCCTTTCCCGACAAGCCCGTGCGCCTGGTGTTGCCGCTGTCGCCCGGCGGCGCGATGGACGCGCTGGGCCGAGGCCTGGCCGAACAACTGGGCGCCCAATGGAATGTGCCGGTCATCGTCGAGAACCGTGCCGGCGCCGGCGGCAACATCGCATCTGAAATGGTGGCGCGCGCGCAACCGGACGGCTACACCCTGCTGCTGACCGGCGACATGCTGGTGGCCAATCAAACGCTCTTCAAGAACAACGTCAACTACGACGCCGAGCGCAGCTTCGCGCCCGTAGGCATCGTGGCCGTCACCCCGCCGGTGATCGTCGTACGGGCCGACTCCGACATCCAGGACATCGCCGGGCTGCGGCGGCTGGGCAGCCAACGGCTGGTGAACGTCGGCACGCCAGGGTATGGCAACAGCAACCACATGGCCTTGGCCCGCCTGCAGGGCTTGTATCCCGAAACGCTGCTGCACGTGCCGTACAAGGGCGCAGGCCCCGCGGTCGTGGCCCTGCTGGCGGGCGAAACCGATGCGGCCATCGTGGCGGTGCCCGCGGCGGCCAATCTGATCCGCACCGGCAAGCTGCGCGGACTGGCCGTGCTGCAGGCCGAACGTAGCCCCATCATTGCCGACGTACCCACGGCCCGCGAAGCCGGGCTGGACCTGGACAGCGGATCAGGCTGGTTCGGCATGCTGGCGCCGGCCGGCACCGCGCCCGAGGTGGTGCAGCGCATCGGCCAATCGGTCAAGACGGCGCTGGACGAACCGGCGTTCCGCGAGCGTCTGCGCGCCCAAGGCTTCGAAGCCATCGGCGGCACGCCGGCTGACTTCGCCGACCGCATCCGCAGCGACGCCGTCAAGTTCCCCGCCCTGCTCCAGCAGACGGGCGTATCCGTCAACTGAAGCGCACCCCTCGCGCACCGCCCATGCCCATCGCTCATCTGGCAAACGCCGACATCTATTACGAAATCCATGGCCAGGGGCATCCGCTCCTGATGCTGGCGCCCGGCGGCCTGCTGTCGCACGTCGAGCTGTGGCGCGTCACGCGCGACGGCAAGCCGCGCGACTATCCGGACCCCATCGCGGCGTTGTCGACCCGGTACCGCTGCATCGCCATCGATCAGCGCAACGCCGGCCGCTCCCGCGCGCCCATCCAGGCCTCCGACGGCTGGCAGACCTACGCAGAAGACCACCTGCGGCTGCTGGACAGCCTGGGCGTGGACCGCTTTCACGTGCTGGGGTCCTGCATCGGCGCCTCCTTTGCGCTGAAACTGTGCGCGCTGGCGCCCGACCGTGTCACCGGGGCCATCCTGCAGCAACCCATCGGCCTGTCCGCCGCCAATGCCGCAAACCGCGCGGAATCCTTCGACAGTTGGGCGGACGGTCTGCGCCAACGCCCGGAGGGCGTGGACGAGGCGGCGCTGGAGGGCCTGCGCGCCAACCTGTTCGACGGCGATTTCGTCTATAGCGTCAGCCGGCAGACCGTAGCCGCCACGCAGACCCCGTTGCTGATCCTGGCGGGCAACGACGTCCTTCACCCGACGGAAATCGCCCACGAGATCGCCCGTCTGGCGCCCAATGCAACCCTGGTGGAAGACTGGAAAGGCGAGGATCGGGGCGATATCTACACCGGATCGATCCGCCGCTTCCTGGCCGGGTTGGATCAATATGCCTAACGCTTATTTAGCGCACTAGCGCGAAGCGCGTCATACTGGCGGGTTCCGAGCATTGGAATCCTCATGAGCGACGCTTCCCCCACCCCTACCCTGGCAGCCGACGTGCTGGCCGCCCAAGCGCTGGCCAAGCAACATGGCGTGGGCACGCCCAACGTGCTGACCACGCCGCTTGCCGATACCCGCGAAAAAAGCCGCGCGTATCAGGAATGGCTGAGCCAGCCCGCCCCGCCCGTGGGCCGCGTGGTTGAACACCGGCTGGACCATCTGGCCGTGCCCGCGACGTTGCGCCTGTACTACCCGGAAAGCGCCTCGGATGCCCCGCTGCCCCTGTACCTGCATCTGCACGGGGGCGGCTTTGCGCACGGCGACCTGGACACGCTGGACCGCTGGAAGCGCGAGATCGCCGCCGAAGCCGGCATCGTCACCGCCGGCCTGTCCTACGCGCTGTCGCCCGAAGCCCGCTACCCGGTGGCGCTGGAACAGGTGCTGGGCGCCCTGCGCTGGCTGCGCGACCAGGCGCCCTCGCTGGGGCTGGACGCAACACGCCTGTCGGTCGGCGGCGAGTCCGCCGGCGGCAACCTGACACTGGCCGCCCTGCAACGGCTGCGTGACGAAGGCGATGCCTTCATCAAGACCGGCGTGGTGATCTACGGCATGCTGTCGGCGCGCCGCGACACGCCGTCGCACGAATCCTTTGGCGACGGGCGCTTCGGCTTGTCCACGGAAAAGCTGGACTGGTTCTGGAAGCAGTACGTCGGCGATGCCGCGCAGCTGACCGATCCCGGTGTGGCGCCCTTGCATGCGGACGTGGCCGGCCTGCCGCCCCTGATCCTGCAGGCAGCCGCCCTGGACCCGCTGCTGGACGACACGCTGGATCTGGCCAACAAGCTGTTTGCCACCGGCCCCGCGCCGACCTTCATCGTGTATTCGGGCGTGCCACACAGCTTCATCGGCATGACGCGAATCCTGCCGCAAGCGCAAGAGGCCAGGACGGACCTCGTCCAGGCGCTGCGGCGCAATCTGGCAGCGTAAAAAAACGGCCCCAGTGGGGCCGTTCTTTCTTGGGGCGCTGCAGCGGATCAGCTGCGGGCCGGCTTGTTCCCATGCGACACGCTGGGCGTATCGCGGAACAGCGACATATGCGTGTGCGTGGCCACCCAGGGCTCGCCCACGGCTTCGCGCGCGAACGACACGGTGGCGCGGCCGACGCGGTCAAACGGCTTGCCGTCCGGGTGATAGCCGGTCGAATCCCACACCGCCAGGCCCACGGCGAACAGGCGGTCCGGCGAGACGAAGCTCTGGACATCGTCCAGGCGCCAGATGAAATCATCGATCGTGAACCAGACATTGCGCCACTGCGTCTTTTCCGCGTGTTCGCGGCCGCTGACGAAGTTGGTATAGGTGCCGAAAGCAACGAAGTCGTCGGCGAACAGGTGGCGGGCAGCGGCGTAATCCACGGCTTGCACGTGGTCGGACAGTTCCTTGAACCAGGCGCGCACGGCGGCGGCGTCAGCGGCATCAACAGGAGCTAGGGCTTGCACAGACATGAAGATCTCTCCATTAAGGGGTGGTGAATTCAGGATACGAATCAAGGTGTAGCAGGAATGGGGGCGGCGAACCAGCAGGCCACCGCATGCCCGGCGGCGCGCGTTTCCAGCGGCGGCGCGGCCATGCGGCAGCGGTCGGCCCCCTGCGGGCAACGCGGGTGGTAGCGGCAGCCCGAGGGCGGCGACATCGGGCTGGGCGGCTCGCCCGGGGCCACGGCAAAGACCTGGCGGCGGGACGCGCCGCGTTCGGGTTCCGGCACCGCCGCCAGCAAGCCGCGCGTATAGGGGTGCAGCGGACGCTCGTAGATATCGTCGCGGGACCCGGTCTCGACCACCTGCCCCGCATACATGATGGCAATGCGATGCGAGACGTGCCGCACCACCGCCAGATCATGCGCGATCAGCAGGAACGACAAGCCCAGCTCTTGCTGCAGGTCCTGGAACAGGTTGATGATCTGCGCGCGTACCGAGACATCCAGCGCCGACACGGGCTCGTCCGCCACGATCAGGTCCGGGCGGATCGCCAGCGCCCGCGCAATGCCCACGCGCTGGCGCTGCCCGCCGGAAAAGGCGTGCGGATAGCGCTCGGCCGCGTCGGCCGGCAGGCCGACCTGGTCGATCAGTTCGGCGACCCGCCGGCGCAAGGCATCACGGCCGGCATTCCAGCCATGCACGATCAAGGGCTCGGCGATGGCCTCGAACACGGTGTGGCGCGGGTTCAGGCTGGTGGACGGGTCCTGGAAGACCAGCTGCATATGGCGGCGCAGCTCGCGCAGTTGGGACTTGCCCGCGTGCGTGATGTCTTCGCCCTTGAAATGGATGGAGCCGGCCGTCAGCGGCGTGCGGCGCAGCACCGCGCGACCCAGCGTCGTCTTGCCCGAGCCGGACTCGCCGACCAGGCCCAGCGTTTCGCCCCGCGCCACCTCCAGCGACACACCGTCCACGGCGCGCGCCAGCACCGGCTTGCCGAACCAGCCCGCCGAACGCACGGGGTAATGCACGCGAAGGTCGCGCGCCTGCAACAGAGGGGAGGAATCAGTCATGGTCCTGCATCCAGACGGGCGCAGACGGCCGCACGCAGGCCGCCAGGCGGCCATGGCCGATGTCGCGCAACGCGGGGCGTTGTGCGCACGCCGCATCGGCGCCGGGGCAACGCGGCGCGAAATCGCAATGGCTGCGGCGCAACCGCAGGTCGGGCGGCACGCCGTCGATCGCGATCATGCGGTGGCGCGTATCGGTCAGGCGCGGGGTGGCGCGCAGCAAGCCCGCGGTATAAGGGTGCGCGGGTTCGGCGAACAGCGCGTCCGCATCGGCCAGTTCGACCAGCCGGCCGGCGTACATGACCGCCACGCGGTCCGCCACCTTGGCCACCACGCCCAGATCGTGCGTCACCAGCAGCATCGCCAGGCCCAAGCGCTGCTTCAGCTCGGCCAGCAAGTCCAGGATCTGCGCCTGGATGGTCACGTCCAACGCGGTCGTGGGTTCGTCGGCGATCAGGATCTGCGGGTCGCAGGCCAGCGCCATGGCGATCAGGATGCGTTGGCGCTGGCCGCCGGAGAACTCGTGCGGCAGGCGGTCCAGGCGCTCGGCCGGCTTGGGGATGCCGACCTGGCCCAGCAGTTCAATGATGCGGGCACGACGCTGGGCGCGGTCAAGCGCCGTGTGGCGCACCAGTACCTCGTCGATCTGCGTGCCGATGGCCAATAGCGGGTTCAGCGCGCTCATGGGGTCCTGAAACACCATGGCGATGCGATTGCCGCGCAAGTCTTCCAGCACGCGAGGCGGCGCCGCCAGCAGGTCTTGCCCGTCGAACAGCACCTGGCCGCCCGCCACCCGGCCGGGCAGCGTGGTCAGGCCCATCAGGGCCAGCGCACAGGCGCTTTTGCCGGAGCCGCTTTCGCCCACCAGGGCCAGGGTTTCGCCTGCCCGCAGGTCGAACGACACCGAATCGACGGCGGACACGTTGCCATGGCGGGTCAGGAACTCGACGCTCAGGCCGCGCACGCTCAGCAATGGGGTTTCGCTCATCGACGCACCTTCGCAATCAAGCGCCGCGCGAAGTCCTTTTCGCGCTCGCGCGGATCCAGCGCCAGCCGCAGCCGGCTGGCCGCCACATTGACGATCAGCACGGTCAGGGCGATCGACAGGCCGGGGAACGTCGCCAGCCACCAGGCGCTGGTCAGATAGTTGCGGCCATTGGCCACATCCAGCCCCCACGACACCGCCGGCGGCTGCACGCCCACGCCCAGGAACGACAAGGCAGCCTCGGCCAGCACCACGCGGGCGAACTCCAGCACCATCAGCGTGATCAGCGGCGCCGCCAGGTTGGGCAGGATGTGCCGCAGCAGGATGCGGCCGGCGCGCGCGCCCGCCATTTCGGCGCTTTCGATATAGGGCAGCTGGCGCACCGATAGCACCACGCTGCGGATCTGCCGCGCGTAGACCATCCAGCCATTCAAGGCCAGCGCCAGGATCACGGTGCCAGGGCCCGGCCCCAGGATCACCAGGATCACCAGCGACAGCAGCAGGCCGGGAAACGCCACGTGCACGTCGACCCAGCGCATCAGCGCCGCATCCACCCGCCCGCCGGCAAAACCCGCGACCAGTCCCACCAGCACGCCGAACGTGGCCGAAACCGCCACCACCGCCGCGCCGATCAGGATCGACAGCCGCGCCCCATGCAGGATGCGGCTGAGCACATCGCGGCCCAGGTTGTCGGTGCCCAGCACGTTGCTCCAGGTGCCACGCGCCTCCCAGACCGGGGGGCGCAGCCGGGCGGACAGTTTGATCGCCGCCGGATCGTAAGGCGCCAGCCAGGGCAGCACGACCGCCACCGCCGCCAGCAGCAACAGTAAAGACAAGGCCAGTATCCAGCCACGCTGCCGGTCGGACAGCGCGCGCCAGCCTCGCGGCGCGACCGGCGGGGACGCCTCGGCAGCGTCACCCATCCATGCGGGAACCGCGCTCATACCGCGATCCTCCGATCCAGCAGCCGGTACAGAATGTCCAGACAGAAATTGATGATCACGATCAGGAATGCAATGAAGAACACGACGGCCTGCAACAGCACCAGGTCCTGGCGCTCGATGGCCTGGACCGCAGTCTGGCCCAGGCCGGGCCAGGCGAATACGGTTTCCACCACAACGGTGTGCCCGGCCAGCATGCCGGCAAACTCCCAGCCCAGCAGCGCCACCGTGGGCACGGCGGCGTTGCGCAAGGCATGCACCAACACGATGCGGCCCGACCGCAGGCCCTTGGCCCGGGCGGTGCGCACGTACAGCGAATTCAGTTCGTCGATCAGCGCCGAGCGCAGCATCATGGCGATGCGGCCAAGCGCCGGCAGCGCCAGCGTCAGCATCGGCAGCACGCCGCTGCCCGCCGCCTCGGCGCCCGAGGACGGCAGCCAGTTCAGCGTCACCGCAAACAGCAGGATCAACAGCAGGCCCAGCCAGAACTGCGGCAGCGACAGCCCAGCCAGGCTCAGCACCACCGAGATACGGTCGGCCCACTGCCCCGGGCGCAGCGCGGCGACGATCCCCAACGGCACCCCCGCCAAGATCGCCAAGCCCAGCGCGCCGGCGCACAGCGTCAGCGTGCTGGGCAATCGCTCCAGCACGATGTCCATCGCGGGCCGTTGCTGCCAGATGGAATTGCCGAAATCGAACAAGGCGATATCGCGCAGGTAGTGCAGGTACTGCGACCAGATGGGGCCGTCCATGCCCAGCGCCCGCGCCAGCACCGCGCGGTCGGCGGCGGAGGCGTCCACCGGCAGCATCGCCTGGACGGGGTCGCCCACCAGGCGCGTCACGATGAACACGATGGTGGTCACGCCCAGCACGACCAGCAGGCCCTGCGCCAGGCGGCCCAGCAAAAAGCGCGGCAAGCCGCGCCCGGCAGAATTACT
The DNA here is from genome assembly GCF_002209535.1 of Achromobacter marplatensis. Lineage (GTDB taxonomy): Bacteria > Pseudomonadota > Gammaproteobacteria > Burkholderiales > Burkholderiaceae_B > Achromobacter > Achromobacter marplatensis. Next base: position 767,255 of record NZ_NJIG01000001.1, read on the forward strand.
CGATGACACGGATGTCCTTCACCGGAATCAGGCCATCGACGCGCGGCGAAAAGTCAATGCGCTTGGACAAGCCGAAGATCTCGCCGCCTTCCAGCAGGAACACCAGATAGGCCTCGTCGCGGCCAATCTTCAGTGCCTTGGAATACAGCGCCTGGCGCTTGACGGGGTCGGCCTCCTGGCGCGCCTCGTCGATCAGGCCCTTCAATTCGGCATTGTCATTGGCCGCCGCCACGCCGCCCTCGGCGTAATAGGCGCTAAGCGTGCGGTCGGCATCCAGCAACTGGTTCGAATGGCTGCTGCTGATCTGCGCTTCGGTCGGCACGCGGTTCTTGTTGATGGCCTCCAGATACTCGGCCCAGGCCAGCACGCGGAAGTTGACCTTCAGGCCTGCCGCCTCCCAGTAGGCGGCGATGGTCTCGGCCAGTTCCTTGTCCTTGAGCCAGCGGCCCGACGGCGCGTACAGATCGATGGTCTTGCCATAGACGCCGGCGGCCTTCAGCAGTTCGGTGGCGCGTGCGGGGTCATACGGATACGGCTGGATGCTGGCGTCGTAACCGAACCAGCCCGGCGCCAGCAACTGGCCGTGCGACACGGTCGCGTAGCCGCCATACAGGTCCTTGGCCAGCGATTCCTTGTCCACGGCGTAGTTCAGCGCCTGGCGCACGCGCACGTCGCGCGTCAGGCCCTTCAAGGCATTGAGCGACACGAAGGGCAAGTCGGTGCCTTGCAAGGTCACGGCCTTGGCGACCCGCTTGGTGTCCTCGGGCAGCACGTTGGTGATGAAGTCGAAGTCGCCCGCCCGCAGGCCCGACAGGCGCGTGCCGGGCTCGGCCACGAACCGGTAGGTGGCGCGGTCCACGTTGCCCACCGCCGACGGATTCCAATAGTTCGGGTTGCGCGACAACACGATGCGGTTGCCCTTGGCCCATTCCGTCAGCACGTAGGGGCCGCTGCCCACCGGTTTCTGGCCCAGGCTGCCATCGGCCGCGGCCGACGGCGACACGATGGTCAGCCACGACAGGCGCGCGGGCAATGCCGGATCCGCGCCGTTGGTGTGCACGCGCACCGTTACGGCATCCACGGCCTCGGCGCGCTTGATGCCGAGGAAGAACGGACGCTGGCGCGACGCGGTCTTCGGGTCGACGATCCGGTTGATGCTGGCGGCCACCGCCGCGGCGTCAAGCGCCTGGCCATCGCTGAACTTGAGGTTCGGGCGCAACGTCACTTCCCACGTATCGGCGCCGGTCTGGCGCGGCAGCGCGGTGGCCAGCTGCGGCACCAACTCGCCCTTGGGCGTGCGGGTCAGCAGCGTTTCGAAGATGTTGCGCGACACGGCGCGCTCGGAGCCGTCCTGCGCCGTCTGCGGATCCAGCGTGGACGGTTCGGTACCCAGCGCCAAGGTGATGTCCGCCGCATGGGCGGCGGTGAAAACGGACGCAGACAGGACCAGGCCTAGATAGCGTTTGAGGCTCATTGCGCACTCCGGATCAAAGGGACATGCGCATCGGGGGCACCATGTCGCAGTCGGTAAATAAGGAATCCGGAGTTTGCCGCTAGAAATCAGAACGTGCCGTTCTAATCATATGTGCGGGAAATCGTTGACTCGGCCTTTACTGCCGTGAAAAGTCATAAGCCGCCGGGCGAGATGGCCGGGCTTTCCCAGGCGCGGTGCGCGACGGCCGGTTCCAGGTCGCGCTCGACCTGCACCAGCGCCGTCTGGGCGCTGGGCCCTTGCGCCAGCCGCGACGTGCCGATGTCGGCGGTCAGCGTGTTCGGGTTGCCGTGCCGGTCCAGATCGCCGTCCGGGTCCGACCAGGCGCCGGTGGCCATCACCACCACGCCGGGCATCAGCCCCGTGTCCAGCTTCACGCCGGCCAGGCAGGCGCCGCGCCCGTTGAAGACGCGCACGCGGTCTCCATCCCGGATCTGTCGCGCGGCCGCATCATCGGGATGCATCGCAATGGGTTCGCAGCCCTGGATCTTGCCAGCGCGCGACAAGGCCGCAGGGTCCAGCTGGCTGTGCAGCCGGTGGCGCGGCTGGTTCGTCAGCAGGTGCAGCGGCCATTGGTCCGCCGCCCTGGCGCCCAGCCACTCCGACGGCGCCAGCCACACCGGGTACCCCGGGCAGTCCGCGTAGCCGAAGCCCGCCACCACCTGCGAATGCAGTTCGATCTTGCCCGAAGGCGTGCGCAACGGATGCGCCGCGGGATCGCGCCGGAACGCCTCGAACAACACGTACTGCGATTCGGGCGGCGGCAGCTCGGCATGGCCGCGCGCCCAGAATTCATCGAAGGGCGGCAGCGTCACCCCCTTGTCCGCGCAACCCGCGCGCATGCCTTCATACACGTGGCGGCACCAGCCCATTTCGTCGCGCCCTGCCGTGAACGCCTCGTGAAAGCCCGCGCGCCGGGCCAGGTCGGCAAAGATGTCGAAGTCGTTGCGGGCCTCGCCGTGCGGGGCCACGGCCCGATGCATGGCGAACACATAGGGGTCGCGCGTCGACCCGCCGACGTCGCAGCGTTCCAGCGACGTCGTGGCCGGCAGCACGATGTCTGCCCGGCGCGCCAACGGCGTCCACCAGGATTCATGCACGATCACCGTTTCGGGCTTGCGCCAGGCCTGCCGGAACCGGTTCTGGTCCTGGTGATGGTGGAACGGATTGCCGCCCGCCCAATAGATCAGCTTCACATCCGGATAGTGATGCCGCGCGCCGTTGAATTCATATTCGGCGCCCGGCGCCAGCAGCATGTCGGTGATGCGCGCGACCGGAATCGCCAATTGCGCGGGGTTCCTGGGCACCGGCACTTCCGGCCCCGGCACTTGCCGGCGCGGCTGGCCGATGCCGTTGAGCGACGCGTGGCCAAAGGCGAAGCCGCCGCCCGGCAGTCCGATCTGGCCGGCCAACGCCGCCAGGCCGATCACCGCCCAATAGGGTTGTTCGCCATGCTGCGCGCGTTGCAGCGACCACGCCGCCGTCAGCAGGCTGCGCTGGTTCGCGCTGCTGCGCGCCAGCGCGGCAATGGTCTCGGCGGGCACGCCCGTAATGCCGGCCGCCCAGCATGCGTCCTTGGGCTGGCCGTCGGTGGCGCCCGTCAAGTACGCGGCCCAGGGGTCGAACCCCACGCAATGCGTGTCCAGGAATGCCCTGTCGTACCGGTTTTCGGAAAGCAGCGTGTGGGCCATGCCCAGCATCAACGCCGTGTCGGTATTGGGCCGCACGGGAATCCAATCCGCGGCGACGCCTTCCGGGATATCGGCGCGCGTCGGGCTGACCACGACCAGCCGGATGCCGGCGGCCTGCGCGCGCGCGAGCCAGCCCGGCAGGTTGTGCAGGCCGGCGCCGCCGGAGGTGACTTGGCTGTTCTTTACCGGTATGCCGCCAAACGCCACGATGATGCGGGTGTGCTCCAGCACGCTTTCCCAATCGGTGACGTCGCCGCTGACCGGGCTGGTCGTGCCGATCACGTGCGGCAACAGAAACTGCGCCGCGCCCCAGCTGTAGTTGCCCACCTGATCCACGCAGCCGCCGCCCTGGAACAGGAAGCGGCGGATCAGGCTGCGTGCATGGTGCACGCGCCCAGCGGAGGACCAGCCGTAAGAGCCGCCGAAGATGCCGGCCGGGCCCGATTGCTCGCGCACCCGCGCGAGTTCACCCGCCACCAGGTCCAGCGCGTGGTCCCAGGACACTTCCACGTACTCGTCGCCTTCGCGGTCGCGGTTGCCCGCCAGCCAGCCCTTGCGCACGGAGGGCCGCTGGATGCGCAAGGGGGAATGCAGCATCTCCGCGATCGAACCCAGCATGGCAGAGGGCGCGCGGTCGGCGCCGAACGGTTCGCAGTCGACCACCCGGCCGTCTTCGACCACGGCGGTGAACGCGCCCCAATGCGCCAGCGAAGGGTGGCGGGTGCGGGTCAAGGCCGGCACCGCTTAAAGAACGGTGCGGTCCTGGACCAGGCGGATCCAGAATGCGGCGCCGTGGCTGATGGCTTTGTCATTGAAGTCGTACTGGGGCGTGTGCAGCCCGAACGACGGGCCGTTTCCGAAAAAGACGAACGCGCCGGGCTTTTTCTGAAGCATAAACGAGAAGTCTTCGCCCCCCATTACCGGTTTCATGTTGTCCACCACGCGGTCAGGGCCTACCAGGCTACGCGCAATGCGTACCGCGTGCGCCGTGTTTTCCGGGTGATTCAGCGTAACGGGATAGTCCCGCAGGTAATGGAGCTTCGCCGTGGCGCCGAAGGTGCCGGCAATGCCTGCCACCACGTCCTTCATGCGGGCCTCGACCATGTCCTGGATGTCCGGATTGAAGGTGCGCACCGTGCCACGCAACTGGGCCTTTTGCGGAATGACGTTGTCCGTCTCGCCGGCATGGAACATGGTGATCGATACGACCGCGCTTTCATGCGGATGCACGTTGCGCGACACGATCGTCTGCAAGGCATTGACAATCTGGGTGCCGACGATGACGGTGTCCACGCCCTCTTGCGGGCGCGAGGCATGGCTGCCGCGGCCCTCGATATCGATCGTGAAGCGATCGGACGCGGAGGTGACCGGGCCAACGGTCGTCGAAAACTTGCCCAGCGCCAGATTGGGCATGTTGTGCAGGCCATACACTTCGTCCACGTCAAACCGCTCGAACAGGCCGTCCTCGATCATGGCCTTGCCGCCCGCACCGCCTTCCTCGGCCGGCTGGAAGATGAAGACCGCCGTGCCCGCGAAGTCGCGGTCCACCGACAGATAGCGGGCCGCGGCCAGCAAGGTGGCGCTATGGCCGTCGTGGCCGCAGGCGTGCATGATGCCGGTGTGGCGCGACTTGTGGGCGACGTCGTTGGCTTCGTGAATCGGCAAGGCGTCCATATCCGCACGCAGGCCCACGTTGCGGCCAGGGCCCGCGCGCCGACCGGCAAGCACGCCGACCACGCCGGTCTTGCCGATGCCCGTCTCGACGCGGTCAAAGCCGAACGCGCGCAGCTTCTCGGCGATGAAGGCCGACGTGGCGTGTTCTTCATAGCGCAGCTCGGGCGCGGCGTGGAATTGGCGGCGCCACACGCTCGCCTCGGCGGCGACCTGCTCCAGCACGCCGGCGTCGCCGACGATCCCTTCCAACGTTCCTGCCACTTCGGCCATGCTGAATCCTTTATCCGCGGCGCACGCCGCGTCACGGCGCGGCCGGCCAAAAAACAAGACGCGGATTATGGCAAGAAAGCCCCGCGCGCCAGAGGATCGATTCGCCATATCCACATAGCCAATGCAGCTAAAGCCCGCGCGCTTGCTCCTGTAGCATCGCTCGTCCTGAAAAACCTCAACTGGTCGGTCTCATGCTCCCGTTTGACAAGTCGGTAGTTCGTTGCGCGTTCGCGGCGGCAATCCTCCTCGGTCACCCCGCTTATGCAGGCCCCCAAGACAACACGGCGGTGGTCGCGTTGACGGAAGAGATGCCCAGCTTCGACGCCTATCTGAGCACGGCCCGCGAAGGCATCGTGGCCTCGCGCCAGCTGTACGACACGCTGATCGAACGCAATCTGGCCACCGGGCAGTACGAGCCCTCGCTGGCCACCGCCTGGCGCCGCCTCGACGACAAGACCTGGGAGTTCGATCTGCGCCCCGGCGTGACGTTCCACAACGGCGACCCCTTCACCGCCGACGACGTGGTCTTTACGCTCCAGTACTACGCGCGCCCCGAATCCGGCGCCCGCTCGGCCAACTGGCTGGACTGGATCGCGTCGGTTGAAAAGGTCGGCGACCATCAGGTTCGCATCATTTCCAAGGCGCCCTTCCCGGCCGCACTGGAGTTTGTATCGGGTTCGCTGGCGATCTTCCCCAAGGCCTACTTCGAAAAGGTCGGGCAGCAGGCCTTCGGCAAGCAGCCGGTGGGCACGGGCCCCTTCAAGCTGGGCGCCACGCGCGGCAACGAGTACGTGCTGGAGAAAAACAAGTCCTACTTCGGCGGTGCCAAAGGCGCGGCCAAGCTGGACCGCATCACCGTGCGCATCATTCCCGACGAGGCGACCCGCATTGCCGAGGTCATCGGCGGCAGCGTGGACTGGACTTGGAACCTGTCCGCGGACCAGATCCCGCAACTGCAGGCCGTGCCGACCCTGCAGGCGCAATTCGGCTCCACGCTGACCATCGCGACCATCTTGCTGGATGCGCGCGGTCGCGCCAGCGGCGAGAACAGTCCGCTTAAGGACGTCCGCGTGCGCCAGGCCATCAACCACGCCATCGACAGGAAAAAGATCGTCGACACGCTGCTGGGCGGCGAAGGCAAGCAACTGGCCACGCTGTGCCACCCGCTGCAGTTCGGCTGCGACGAGGCCGCGGCCCCCGTCTATGACTACAACCCTGCGAAGGCGCGCGAGCTGCTGGCCCAGGCCGGCTACCCCAAGGGCTTCAAGGTCAGCCTGTCGTCCTTCCGCGACCGCCCGCGCGCCGAAGCCGTCAAGGCATATCTGGCAGCGGTCGGCATCGACGCCAACCTGGAAATGCTGCAGTCCCGCGCCAGTTTCAGCAAATGGCGCGAAGGCAAGCTCGACCTTTGGTATGGCGATTGGGGCTCGTCGTCGATGTTCGACACCTCGGCATCGCTTTCCGCGTTCTTCAACTTCAGCCCGCAGGACGGTTTTCACGACGCCGAACTGCGCGACATCCTGCAGCGCGCCGACAACGCCATCGACGAAGCCACGCGCCGCACGGAATATTCCCGCGCCATCAAGCTGGCCGCCGAACGCGCCTATTTCGTGCCCATGCACACCATCGTAGTGGGCTACGCTACCGACAAACGCCTGGCTTATCAGCCGTCGCCGGACGGAATCCCGCGCTTTTATCAGCTGGGCTGGTCGGCCAAGTAACCCGCCATGCTTTCTTTGCTGTTGCGGCGTGCCGGCCTGGCGGTGATGGTCGCGCTTACCGTCTCCCTGCTGTGCTTCGTCTTGTCCAACGTGGCTGTCGACCCTGCCCTGGCGCTGGCGGGCGACAGCCCTACGGAAGCGGACCTGCAGGCCCTGCGGGTACGTTATGCGCTGGACCGCCCCTTGCCCGAGCGCTATGCGGCCTACCTGGGGCGCCTCGTGGCGGGCGACCTGGGTACCTCGCAGTTGACGGGCGAACCCGTCTCCCGCATGCTGGCCGACCGGGTCGGGGTGACCGCCTTGCTGGCGTTGACGGCGATCCTGCTGGCGCTGGCGGTGGCGGTGCCCGCCGGTGTGATGGCGGCGGCCCATCGCGGCGGCTGGACCGACCGGGTCGTGTCCTTCGTCACCGCCGTGGTGCAAGCCATGCCCAGCTTCTGGGCCGCCCTGCTGCTGATCATCTTCTTCGGCGTCAAGCTGCGCTGGCTGCCGATATCCGGCAGCGGCACGTTGGCGCACTACGTCATGCCCACCATCGCCCTCAGCCTGTACGCGCTGCCTGCGCTGACCCGCCTGACCCGCAGCGGCATGGTGCAGGCGCTGGAATCCGATTACATCCGCACGGCGCGCGCCATGGGGTTGCCGGGGCGCGTCATCCTGTTCAAGAGCGCCCTGCGCAACGCGCTGCTGCCGGTGGTGTCGCTGGGCGCCGTGCAGTTCGGCTTCATGCTGGGCGGGTCCATCGTCATCGAATCCATCTTCGCCATCCATGGCATCGGGTATCTGGCCTGGCAATCCATGATCCGCGCCGACATGCCGGTCATCCAGGCGGTCGTCCTGATGATCTCCCTGACCTACATCGTGTTGACCTTCCTGTCCGACGTGCTGAACACCCTTCTGGATCCCCGCCTGAAGCGAGCGGCCTCGTGATGCCGCGCCGTCTGGGGTTCTACTGCGGCATCGCCATCATCGCCGCGCTGGCGTTCATCGCCCTGTTCGGACCGTCCCTGCTGACGAACGACCCGTTCACCCAGTCACTGGGCCAGCGCCTGGCGCAGCCGTTCTGGCACGACAAGACACTGCCTGCGCACTGGCTGGGCACGGACCAATTGGGCCGGGATTATCTGGCGCGGCTCGTCTACGGCGCACGTATTTCGCTGGCCATCGGTTTTGCAGTGGTGATCGTCTCGGGTTTCATCGGCATCACATTGGGCCTCATCGCCGGCTACGCCGGCGGCGTGGCCGATGCGGTCATCAGCTTCATCATCAATACGCGGATCAGCATGCCCATCGTGCTGGCGGCGCTGGCGATCGTATCCGTTACCGGCAATTCGCTGACGACGGTGGTGCTGGTGCTGGGCCTGCTCCTGTGGGACCACTTCGCGGTGGTGGCGCGCAGTGCGGCCATGCAACTGCGCAACGCCGACTATGTCACCGCCGCGCGCGCAATGGGCTGTTCGCACCTGCATATCCTCGTGCGCGAGATCCTGCCCAACATCCGCGGCCCGCTGCTGGTGATCGCCACCGTGGAAATGGCGCATGCCATCCTGGTCGAAGCCGCGCTGTCTTTCCTGGGCCTGGGCGTGCCGGCCCCCTATCCGTCCTGGGGCCTGATGCTGTCCGAAGCCAAATCCTTCATGTTCTTCAGCCCGTGGCTGATCGCGTTGCCCGGCGCCGCGCTGCTCTTGCTGGTGCTGGGCATCAACCTGACGGGCGACGGCCTGCGCACCCGCCGGGAGGCATGATGCAGCGGTCCCCGACTCCTGCCGCCCCGGTGCTCGACGTGCGCAACCTGCACATCACCTTGCCGACCCGCGCGGGCACCCTGCAAGCCGTGCGCGGGATCGATCTGCGCATCGAGCGGGGGGCCACCCTGGGCCTGGTCGGCGAAAGCGGCTGCGGCAAATCGCTGACGGCGTTGAGCCTGCTGCGCCTGCTGCCGCGCGGCGCGCGCGTGCAGGCCGACCGCCTGGCATTCGACGGCGAAGACCTGCTGGCGGCCCCGGACCGGCGGATGAATGCGCTGCGCGGCGACCGCATCGCCATGGTGTTCCAGGAACCCATGACGGCGCTCAACCCCACGTTCACCATCGGCCAGCAGTTGATGACCGTCTACCGCAGCCACCGCCATGACGGCGGCGCCCGCGAACGCGCGCTGCATTTGCTGGACCGCGTCGGCATTTCGCAGCCCCAGGCCCGCCTGGGCCAGTATCCGCACGAGCTGTCCGGCGGCATGCGCCAGCGCGTCCTGATCGCGATGGCCTTGATGTGCGGCCCCGAGCTGATCGTGGCCGACGAGCCCACCACGGCGCTGGACGTCACGATCCAGAAGCAGATCCTGGAGCTGCTGAAGACGCTGCAACGCGAAATGGGGCTGGCCGTGCTGCTGATCACGCATGACCTGGGCGTGGTGTCCCACTACACCGACCACGTGTCCGTGATGTATGCCGGCCAGATCGTCGAATCGGGCGCCACGTCGCAGGTGCTGGCGGCCCCCGGCCATCCGTACACCCAAGGCCTGCTGGACAGCATCCCGCAAGTTGCCCAGCGCTCTGGCGCGCAGCGCCTGCCCATCATTCCCGGCGTGGTGCCCGCGCTGACGCAGGCGCCAGAAGCCTGCGTCTTCGCACCCCGGTGCCGCCATGCCGCCGAGGTCTGCGCCGGACCGCCGCCCGCCCTGACGGCTTACCAAGACCAGCGCCTGCGGCGCTGCCACGCGCCATTCGAGGCCCGCCCATGAGCGTTCCCGCTGTCGTCCGCCTGGTGCAGGCCGACGCCCTCACCCGCCGCTATACCCACCGCGCGGCATTCTGGCGCCCGCCGACCATGCACACCGCGCTGGACGCCGTGTCGCTGCATGTCGACGCGGGCGAAGCCGTAGGCATCGTGGGCGAATCGGGCTCCGGAAAAAGCACGCTGGCCAGGTTGTTGCTGGGCTTGGACACGCCCAGCGCGGGCTCGGTGCTGTTGGCCGGCCATCCTGTCACCGGCTTGCCCCGCAAACGCATCGCCCGGATCGTGCAGCCGGTGTTCCAGGACCCATACGGGTCGCTGAACCCCAGCTACACCGTCGAACGCCTGCTGGCGCTGCCGCTGCGATTGCGTGCCGGTCGGGGCGACACCGTGGATATCGCGGCCGAAACCACCCGTTTGCTGGACCAGGTGGGCCTGCCCGCCCGCACGCGCGGCGCTTATCCGCACGCGCTGTCCGGCGGCCAGCGTCAACGCGTGGCCATCGCCCGCGCACTGGCGGTGCAGCCACAACTGCTGATCTGCGACGAACCCACCTCCGCGCTGGACGTGTCCGTGCAGGCGCAGATCCTGAACCTGCTGCAGGAATTGCGCCAGGAACTGGGCCTGGCCTTGCTGTTGATCAGCCACAACCTGGGCGTCGTCGGCCATATGGTCGACCGGCTGTACGTGCTGCAGCAGGGCCAGGTCGTGGAAGCCGGCAACACGGCCCAAGTGTTCGACGCGCCCCAGCACCCTTATACACAGCGCCTGTTCGCGTCGGTGCTGGAAGTGCGCGGGCGGCAGCCGTCTTGCGGCGCGTCGCCGGTCAACGCGCTTTCGCTGTCCGCTTGACCGCCGCTGCCCCGGCAACCGGCGCCCCCAACATACGCAGGCAGTCGTCCGAAACACTGCGTGCGAAATCGGTGCAATCCTTCAGCTTGGCCGCGATGGCGTCGTCGGCCACGCCATGCACGCCGGAATAGATCAGCAAGGCGGTGATCCTGGGCTGCGGCAATGCCCACAACGCGGCGGTCTTGCCTCCTTCCAGAATCCCCAGCAACTGGTCAAGAATGGCGTTCTTGTCGCGGTTTTGGCGGTCGTGATGGTGGTGATTGCCATAAACGATGTCGTGCGTGCGGTAGGTATCCACGTAGGTCTGGATGCTGGCATGGATCCAGGCTTGCAGCTTGCCGACCCAATCGTCGCCCGCACAGGCGTTCACGGCCCCTTCCAGCACCTCCAGGTATTGGCGGGTGTACCGTTCGGCCAGCGCGGCCAACATGTCGGTCTTGGCGGCGAAGTAGTGATAGAACGTGCCTTTTGCAACGTTCGCCTCTTCCACGATGCTGCTGATAGTGGTGGCTTCCACGCCGTTGGCCAGGAACAGCTTTTCGGCGGCCGCCATCAATTCCTCAAGCCGCACCTCCGCGGGCTTGGTCCGGGGCGGACGCGGCTCGGAAACAGGCAGCGGGGCGTTGGCGCGGGTCGATCTCATTGAAGCATTCCAGGCGGCTGGCAAAGACGCCCAGTTTAAGGGAAACGGACGGGTGTCAAACCACCCGGTCTACTTGGACGGCCCATTGATCCTGGCGTAGCTAAGCAGGTCGGCCGCATAGCATTCGCAGGCGGCCGATTCCAGGCCGCGCCGGTCCAGCACGGCGATGTCGCCGCGGTGATAGGCGATCAGCTTGCGCTGTTGCAGCGCCGACGCCGCCACGGTCACGCCCACCCGGCGCACGCCCAGCATGTGGGCCAGGTACTCATGGGTCAGGTGGAAATGGTCGGCGTGGGCGCGGTCCTGGGTCATCAACAGCCACCGCGCCAGACGGCCCTCGACCAGATGGGAATGCATGCAGGCCGCCGCCTGCGCCAGCTGCTGCAGGACAACCACCGTGTAACCGTTGATCAACTGTCGCAGCGCCTGGCTGGCGCCCAGTTCCTGCCGGAAGCGCTCGGCCGGCATACGCAAGGCGACCCCGCCGCCCTGCACCACCGCACGTAGTTGCGAGGTATCCGTGCCCAACGGCACGTCGACGCTCCACATGCCTTCGTTGCCGATCAACCCCACCTCCAGCGACGGGCCGCGCGCCAAGGGCAGGATTAGCGAAATATAGCTGTGCGTCGGGAAATAGACGTCGCCCATGCGCCCGCCGGGTTGCAGCAAGCATTGGCCAAAGACTAGCTCGACCGCTTCGAAGCGCCCGAGCAGCCGGTCCCGTTCGCGCCCGGGCAATGCGTCAAGCAAGCGATTGGGCACGTCTTCATGCACGGATTGGACAGAAGGCACGATCAGTTTCCGGTTCGCCCGTTCAGGGGCGTACAGCCTCGGTGCGCCGGCTGAGCAGACGCGCGTATTCATCACGGACCACGGTGTAGCACTCGCACACGCGCGCCTCGAGCCCGACGCGATCGGTTACCTGGATGTGGCCGCGCCGGTAGCGGATGAGCCCCGCCGTCTGCAAATGCCCGGCCGCCTCCGTCACCCCTTCGCGCCGCACGCCAAGCATGTTGGCGATCAGTTCCTGCGTCATCACGATCTCGTTGGACCGCAGCCGGTCCAGGCTCAGCAACAGCCAGCGGCAAAGCTGCTGGTCCAGCGAGTGGTGCCGGTTGCACACGGCCGTCTGCGCCATCTGCGTCAGCAGCGCCTGGGTGTATCGCAGCAACAGATGCTGCATGGCGCCGCCCCGGTCGAATTCGTCTTTCAGCGCCTGGCCCTTCAACTGGAAGGCCGAGCCGGCGCTTTGCACGATGGCGCGGCTGGGCGTGGTTTCTCCGCCCATGAAGAGCGAGACGCCGACGATGCCCTCGTTTCCCACTACGGCGATTTCGGTGGATGCGCCGTCTTCCATGACGCACAGGAGCGACACGATGCAGTCGACCGGAAAGCAGACGTGCCGCATGCGGCCGCCCGGTTCGTACAACGCTTTGCCCAGCGGCATCGGCACGCGTTCAAGCAGCGGAAACAGGCGGGCCTGCTCGTCCGGGGGCAATGCCGCCAGCAGGTGGTTCTGGGTGGGATCGTGTGAGTCAGGCATGGCGGCTCCCTGCAACAAGCCCAATGCAGGCCCGCGAGTCGGGCGGGCGCAATCCGAAGGCGCTCCGACAAGCCTTACCCGCTCGGCGAGGGTAATCGGCAGGCGCTTGGTGCGCTACCGAACAGAGTGCCTCCAGGGTAGCGCACTATTGCTCCGTCCCCCGGTTTGTCTTTCCCATCCTGGCGTCCAGGTATTTCTGCATCAGGGCTCGCGTGGAACTGTCATGGTTTTGCATGCCCGTCGTGCCGGCATCCAATTCATGAACGATGCGCAGCGCCAGCGTCTTGCCGAGTTCCACGCCCCACTGGTCAAAGGAATCGATGTTCCACGCCGCCCCTTGCGTAAAGGCGCTGTGTTCATACACCGCCACCAGCGCACCCAGCGTCCGCGGCGTCAGCCGGGTGGAGAGCAGCGTATTGCTGGGCCGGTTGCCTTCGACATGCCGGTGAGGCGCGGCCGCGGCGCCGTCATCGGCCAACGCCTGGCCGAACGCCAAGGCCTCGGCCTGCGCGAACATGTTGGCCAGCAATTCTTCGTGCTGACGGGGCGAAGCCGCAAGCGGCACCAGGAATCCGATGAAATCGCAGGGCACCATCTGGCTGCCCTGGTGCAGCAACTGGTGAAAGGAATGCTGGCCGTTCGTGCCGCAAGCGCCCCAGTACACGGGGCCGGTGTGCCCCGCCACGGGCTTGCCGTCCTGCGTCACGGACTTGCCGTTGCTTTCCATCATCAACTGCTGCACGTAAGACGGAAAACGCCGCAAATGGTGGTCGTAGGGCAGGACGGCCGCGGTGCGCGCGCCCAGGCAGTTGTTGTTCCAGATGGCCATCAACCCGTGCATGACCGGCAGGTTCCGCTCCAGGGGCGCGTTGCGGAAATGCGTATCCATGTCGTGGCAGCCGGCCAGCATCTCGCCGAAAGCCTCCGGCCCCACCGCCACCATCAGCGCCAAGCCCATGGCCGAACACAGCGAATAGCGTCCGTTGACCCAGTCCCAGATCTCCAATACGCGGTCCCGCGCGATGCCGGATTGGATCGCGGCCTCGCGATTGCCCGTGACCGCCACGAAATGCGCCTGCAACGCGTCTTCGTCCTGCAGGGCTTGCATGCACCAGACGCGCGCCGACGCCGCATTGTGGCGGGTTTCCGAGGTCTGCCAGCTTTTTGAACAGACAATGAACAGCGTTTCGCGCGGATCCAGGCCTCGCGTGGCCTGCGCGAAATCCGCACCGTCCACGTTCGACACAAAGCGCACAAGCAGGCCGGGCTGGACGTAGTGTTCAAGCGCCGCGCAAGCCATTTCCACGCCGATCGCCGACCCGCCGATGCCCAGGTTGATCACATTCCGGATGGGCATGCCCGTGCCGCCCAGGCAGGCGCCGCTGCGCAACTGCATGGCCAGCGCCGCCATGCGGTGCAAGGTCTTCTGCACGTTCGGCCCGACATCGCGGCCGTCTACCTGCACGGCTTCCCCGGCAGGCATGCGCAACGCGACATGCAGCGCCGCCCGCCCTTCACTGGCATTGATGGCGTCGCCATGGAACATGGCGTCGATCCGGGCCGGCAGCCTGCATTCCTTGGCCAGTCGCACCAGAAGCTCCACGGTTCTAGGGGTGACCCGGTTCTTGGAATAGTCCAGATACCAGCCAGCCGCCTCCAGCGTCAGACGCGCCCCGCGCACCGGGTCTTCCATGAAGAGTTGCCGCAGGGTCACCGGGCGCATTGCTTGCCGATGGTCCGCCAGCGCCTGCCAGGCGGGCGTGGGTAGCGGTGTGGCCTCTGGCCCCGATTCCTGCATGTCCATCGACTTCCCCCTCCCGCCCGTCCGTCGGCCCGCACATGGATGCCGCACGGTGCATTGCAATGCGGTCGGGCTCGGGTCGTTTATGGCATAGGCCGCGCCCCGCGTCCGTGCGGTAGCGCACAGAGCCGGCGACCGCGCTTGGTCACTCTATAGGCGGGAGGTCGTCACCCTGGCGACGCCTTTGCCCCGATGGATCACGTCCGACCGAGTATTGATGAAACCCATAGCCTGGCCTTCCCTGGAGGCCGCCCCCGAATGGATCGACCTGTTCGCGCGCAGCAAGCCCTCGCTTACCTCCGCCGAAAGCGAGCCGCCGTTGCGCGCCGAACTGTTCAATTCCCAGCAGATGGAAGCGCACGGCCAGGCGCTGGCGCATGTGCATGCGCTGGGCGCCTTTCGCGCGCAGGACAACCTGCTGCCCCGGCTGACGGAGAACCAGACGCTGCTGGCCCAGGCCTGTGCGCTGCTGATCGAATCCATGCAGCAAAGTCGCCAGATCACGCCGGCGGACGAGTGGTTGCTGGACAACTTCTACCTGATCGAAGAGCAGATCCGGCTGGCCAAGCGGCATTTGCCCAAGGGGTATAGCCGCAGCCTGCCCAAGCTGGCCGCGGGTCCCTCGCAGGGCCTTCCCCGGGTGTACGACATCGCGCTGGAGATGATTTCGCACAGCGATGCGCGGATTGACGCGGACGGGATCAGCGCGTTCGTAGCCGCTTATCAGCGCGTCGAACCCCTGCAGCTGGGCGAGCTTTGGGCGATCCCCATCATGATGCGCCTGGCCCTGATCGAGAACCTGCGGCGCGTGGCGATCCGCCTGGCCTACGCCAACATGAACCGGGGCTTGGCGGACACCTGGGCGGACGCCATGCGCAAGGCCGCGCAGGACGACCCCACCAGCCTGATCCTCGTCATCGCCAACATGGCGCGCTCGAATCCGCCCATAGACGGCGCCTTCGTGGCCGAACTGGCCCGCCGCCTGCAAGGCCATGGTCCGGCGCTGGCATTGCCGTTGACCTGGTTCGAGCAGCGCCTGGCCCAATCCAACCTGACCATCGAGCAGATGGTCGTGGCCGAAAACCAGCAGCAAGCGGCCGACCAGGTCTCCATCAGCAACAGCATCGGCAGCCTGCGCGCGCTGTCGAAGACGAACTGGAACGAATTCGTCGAAGCCATCATCCTGGTGGAGCAGACATTGCGCCAGGACCCCGCCGGGGTCTACGCCGACATGGACTTCCCGACCCGGGACCGCTACCGCCATCGGGTGGAGCGCCTGGCCCGGAACTCCGATCGTTCCGAGATCGAATTGGCCACCATGGCGATCGACCTGGCGCGCACGGCGGCGCCAGACGCCCATGCCGACGCCCCCGCCGATCCGCGCCGGCGGCACGTGGGCTTCTATCTGATTGATGAAGGCCTGCCGGAACTGGTCAAGCTGGGCAAGGTCCGGCTGAGCGTGACGGACCGGTTGGCGCGCCTGTCGCCGGGCGCGGCGCTGGCCGGCTATGCGGCGGCGATCGTGCTGATGACGGGCGCTTTGTCCGCGCTGCTGGTGTTCGTGGCCCATTCGGCGGGCGCCCAGCCGTGGCCGCTGGCCGCCCTGGCGGTGCTGTCACTGATCGGCACCAGCCATTTGTCGGTTGCCGTCATCAACTGGTCCCTGACCTGGCTGGTGCGCCCACAGCGCCTGCCGCGGATGGACTACGCCAAACGCATTCCGGACGCTGCCCGCTGCCTGGTGGCGGTACCGTCCATGCTGATCGACGCTGACGACGGCGAACAGCTGGCCGAGTCGTTGGAGATCCGGTTTCTGGCGAACCCGGGCGACAACCTGAGCTTCTGCCTGCTGACGGATTTTGCGGACGCGGCCGCGGAACATCTGCCCGCGGACGCGTTGCTGCTGGAACGCGCCAAGACGCATGTCCAGGCGCTGAACCACAAATACCGGCGTTTGGGCCGAAGCCCCTTTTACCTATTGCACCGCCCTCGCCGCTGGAATGCCCACGAACAGGTCTGGATGGGTCAGGAAAGAAAGCGCGGCAAACTGGCCGATCTGAACGGCCTGCTGCGCGGCCAAGGCACGGGTGCGTTCTCCTGCGTGGTCGGCGACCTGGACGCGCTGGCCGCCGTGAAGTACGTCATCACGCTGGACACCGATACCGAGTTGCCCCGGGAAAGCGCCTGGAAGCTGATCGGCGCCATGGCGCATCCGCTGAACCAGGCCCAGTTCGATCCCGTCCGGCGTCGCGTGACGCGGGGCTACGGCATCCTGCAACCGCGCGTGGCGGTCAACCTGGCTGACCTGGCCGCCTCCGCCTATGCGCGGGTAAATGGCGGCGACGCCGGCATCGACCCGTACACCAACACCGTGTCGGACGTCTATCAGGACACTTTCAAGGAAGGGTCCTTCGTCGGCAAAGGCATTTATGACGTCGACGCGTTCGAGGCCGCGCTGAAGGACTGCTTCCCGGACAACCGCGTGCTGAGCCACGACCTGCTGGAGGGTTGCTACGCCCGTTCCGGCCTGCTGAGCGATGTGCAGTTGTTCGAAGGCCACCCCGCCCGCTATTCGGCCGATGTCAGCCGCCGCCATCGCTGGATCCGGGGCGACTGGCAACTGCTGGGCTGGCTGTTCGGCCACCCGCCGCGCCCACCCGGCACGGCGGGCGGACCGCCTCTTGCCTGGCTGGCGCGTTGCAAGATCCTGGACAATCTGCGGCGCAGCCTCGTGTCGCCCAGCCTGGTGCTGTTGATGGCGCTGGGCTGGACCTTGCTGCCGTATCCCTGGCTGTGGACGGGGGCCGGGGTGATGGTCGTGTTCCTGCCCGCGCTGTTCGCCTCCGCTCTGGGCGCCGTCAGGAAGGGCGACGATGTCTTGCTGGGGCAGCATCTGCTGGGCTGGGTCCCGTCAACGCTCAAGCAGTTCAGCCGGGCCGCATTTGCGTTCAGCGCCATGGCGCACGAGGCGCTTTACAACCTGGACGCCATTGGCCGCACACTGTACCGCCTGACGATATCGCACCGCCGCCTGCTGGAATGGAAGCCCTCCAGCGTCACCAACCGCGACGGCGCGGCCCGCTCGGGCCCGTGGCTGCTATCTGTATGGGGGTCGCCGCTGCTGGCGCTGGCGATCGGCGCCTGCGTCCTGCGCTGGAACCCGTCGGCCTGGCCCGCGGCGTTCCCGGTGCTGGCCTTGTGGGCCTTGATGCCGGCAATTGCCTGGCGCCTGAGCCGGCCGCCCGTCGTCGCGAAAACCGCGCTGTCGCCCAGCCAGGACCAGTTCCTGCGCTTGCTGGCGCGCAAGACCTGGTCGTTCTTCGATGGGCACGGCGGGGCCGAAGACAACTGGCTGATCCCGGACAACGTGCAGGACCGGCCTGCGCCCACGACCGCGCACCGCACCTCGCCCACCAATCTGGGGCTGGCCCTGCTGTCGAACCTGGCCGCGCATGACTTCGGCTACTTGCAGGCGGGCCGTTTGATGGAACGCACGCAAGCCACTTTAAGCACCATGGGCAAGCTCGAGCGCTACCTGGGCCATTTCTATAACTGGTACGACACCCTCACGCTGGCCCCCTTGCACCCGCTGTACATCTCGACCGTAGACAGCGGCAACCTGGCCGGCCACCTGCTGACGCTGCGTCCCGGGCTGCTGGCGCTGGCCCAGGCTCCGATCCTGCATCCGCGCACCTTTGCGGGCCTGGCCGACGCCGCGGCCGTGTTGCGAGACAGCCTGCCGGCCAACGCCTTCTCCGCGCTGGACGTGCTGGACGCCGCGCTGCTGACGGCGCAGGAACCGGCCGGCCGCGCCGCGCCCAAGACGCTGGCGCAAATCCGGCAGCGCCTGGAGCACATCCGCCAACTGGGTTATGGACTGCTGGAAGCCTTCGAGGCGCCCGCGTACTCTGAACCGCTATGGCATTGCCAGGCCATGTTGCGACAATGCGAAGAGGCGCGCGATGAACTGGCCCTGCTGGCGCCCTGGCCCGAACGGCCCGCCGACGCTCCCTGGCAAGACATCCCGGCGTTGCAGGCCATGCCCACGCTGCAGCAGGTAGCCGATCAAGGCGGCGGCGTGCTGGCCGCATTGCGGTCCCGCCTCTCCGAGCCCGGCACGACGCCGGACGAACGTGCGTGGTTGCTGCAAACCGAGCTTGCCATCGTCCTGGCGGCGGACCGTGCCACCCAACGATGCGCCGCGCTGGAAAAACTGGCCGACACGCTGGCCGACATGGCGGTGGCGGAATACGGCTTCTTGTACGACAAGGGCAGCCGCCTGTTGGCCATCGGCTACAACCTGACCGAACGCCGACGCGACGAAGGCCTGTACGACCTGCTGGCTTCCGAGGCGCGCCTGGGCAGCTTCGTGGCGATCGCGCAGGGGCAATTGCCGCAAGAGACCTGGTTCGCGCTGGGCCGGCAATTGAGCAATTCCCCGGGCGGGCCGGTGCTGCTCTCCTGGAGCGGGTCCATGTTCGAATACCTGATGCCCCGCCTCGTCATGCCCTCCTACCCCCAGACCCTGCTGGACCAGACCTGCCTGTCGGCGGTGCGCACGCAGATCGACTACGGCGACAAGCTGGGCATTCCGTGGGGCATGTCCGAAAGCGCCTACAACCTGTTCGATGTCGGCATGAACTACCAGTACCGCGCGTTCGGCGTGCCTGGGTTGGGACTGAAACGCGGCCTGGCCGATGACGTGGTGGTAGCCCCGTACGCGTCGATGCTGGCGCTGATGGTGGCGCCCGACGAGGCCTGCCGCAACCTGCAGCGGCTGGCCAAAGACCAGTTGATCGGGCGCTATGGTCTGTACGAGGCCATCGACTACACGCCGCGCCGTCAACCGCCCGGCAAGAACGGCACGATCGTGTACGCCTACATGGCCCATCATCAGGGCATGGGCTTCCTGTCGCTTGCCAGCGTCTTGCTGGGCCGAACGATGCAGGCCCGCTTCGAGGCCGATCCCTCGTTCCAGGCCACCATGCTGCTGCTTCAGGAACGCGTTCCGCGCGCCGCGGCCGCCTACGCCAAGGCCACCGAACTGTCGGTGATCCGCAGCACGCCGCCGGGCCAGGCCGAGGTGTCCGTGCGCGTGCTGGACACCGCCGACACGCCCATCCCCGAAGTCCAATTGCTGTCCAACGGCCGCTACCACGTGATGGTCACCAATAGCGGCGCGGGCTCCAGCCGCTGGCGGGACCTGGCCGTCACGCGCTGGCGCGAAGACGGCACCTGCGACAACTGGGGCACGTTCTGCTATCTGCGCGACACAGACAGCGGCCACGTCTGGTCCACCTCCTATCAGCCGACCCTGCAGCGTCCCGACCACTACGAAGTGATCTTCTCGGAAGGCCGCGCAGAGTTCCGGCGCACCGACAATCAGATCGACACGCATACGGAAATCGTCGTGTCGCCCGAAGACGATATCGAATTGCGGCGCTGCCGCCTGACCAACCGCGGGCGCGAACGCCGCACGCTCGAGATCACCTGCTATGCCGAGGTTGTCATCGCCCCGGCCATGGCCGACGAATTGCATCCGGCCTTCAGCAACCTGTTCATCCAGACCGAGATCGTGCCGTCGGAACGCGCCATCCTCAGCACGCGGCGCGGCCGCAGTCCGGAAGACAATCCGCCGTGGATGTTCCAGCTGCTGGCCATCCACGGCGGCGACCCGGGGCGCGCGTCTTATGAAACGGACCGGGCGCAATTCCTGGGGCGCGGCCGCTCCGTGGCCAATCCGCTGGCGATGGACTCGGCAGCCCCCCTGTCGGGCAGCCAGGGTTCCGTGCTGGACCCGGTGTCGGCCATCCGCTGCACCATCACGCTGGAACCCGAGGAAACCGCCGTCGTCGATCTGGTGCAGGGCGTGGGCGACAGCCGCAGCGCCTGCATGAACCTGATCAGCAAGTACCAGGACCGCCATCTGGCGGATCGCGCCCTGGAGTTGGCCTGGACCCATGCGCAGGTGCTGGTGCGCCAGTTGAACGCGACCGAAGCCGACGCCCAGTTGTACGCGCGCTTGGCCAACGCCATCGTCTACCAGAACCCCACGCTGCGGGCCGACGCGGCCACGCTCGTCAAGAACCGCCGCGGGCAGTCCGGCCTGTGGGGCTACGCCATCTCGGGCGACCTGCCCATCGTGCTGCTGCGCATCAAGGACCCGGCCAATTTCGAATTGGTGCGCCAATTGGTGCAGGCCCACGCCTACTGGCGGCAAAAAGGCGTCATCGTGGACCTGGTGATCTGGAACGAAGACACCGGCACCTACCGCCAGGCCCTGCAGGACCGCATGATGGGGCTGATTTCTGCCGGAGTGGAATCACACATCATCGACCGCCCGGGCGGCATCTTCGTGCGTCCTGGCGACCAGATCTCGGAAGAAGACCGCACGCTGTTGCTGGCCGTCTCTCGCGTGTCGCTCAGCGACGCCCAGGGCACACTGGCCAACCAGGTCAACCGCCTGGCGCTGCCGGAAACCCGTGTCGCGCCGCTCGTGATATCGGCCGCGCCCTTGCCGGCCTCGGTCGACGTCCCGCCGGCTGCCGCGCCCGCGCCGCTGCTGCACGCCAACGGCTTGGGCGGCTTCACGGCCGACGGCGAGGAATACGTCATCACCACCACACGCGACCAGCGCACGCCCGCGCCGTGGGTCAACGTCATTGCCAATGCCGCGATCGGCACCGTGGTCTCGGAAAGCGGGCAGGCCTATAGCTGGGCGGGCAACGCCCATGATTTCCGCCTGACGCCCTGGCACAACGACGGCGTCACCGACGCCTGCGGCGAAGCCTTCTATCTGCGCGACGAGATCAGCGGTCATTACTGGTCGGCCGCGCCTTACCCGGCCGGGGGGGAAACGGCCTACGTCACCCGCCACGGATTCGGCTACACGGTCTTCGAACACGTGGAGGATGGCATCGAATCCGAATTGCGCGTCCACGTTGCCCACGAATCGCCCGTCAAGTTCTATGTTCTGACGCTACGCAACCGGTCCGGGCGCCGCCGTCGCCTGTCGGCCACCGGGTATGTGGAATGGCTGCTGGGCGACCTGCGCGCGAAATCCGCGATGCACGTCACCACCGAGATCGACGCCGACACCGGCGCCCTCTTCGCCCGCAACAGCTTCAATGCCGACTATTCCGGGCACGTGGCCTATTTCGACACCAACAGCACCACCCGCACCATGACGGGCGACCGCAAGGAATTCATCGGCAGGAACGGCACGCTGCGCCACCCGCAAGCGCTGCGCCGCAGTCGCTTGTCGGGCCGATGCGGCGCCGCGCTGGACCCTTGCGCCGCAATCCAGGTGCCCGCCACCTTGGACGACGGGCAAGACACCCAGATCCTGTTTCAGCTGGGCGCGTCGTCCGAGGGCGCCGATCACGCCCGGCACTTGGTGCGCCGGTATCGGGAAACGGGGGCCGCCGCCCACGAAGCGCAGGCCGTCCGGCAATACTGGCGCGACACGCTGGACGTCGTGCGTATCGACACACCGGACGCCACCGTGAATACGCTTGCCAACGGCTGGCTGCTCTACCAGACGCTGGCCTGCCGGCTGTGGGCACGCAGCGGCCATTACCAATCGGGCGGCGCGTACGGCTTCCGGGACCAATTGCAGGACGTGATGGCGCTGGCGATCGCGCGCCCCGAGTTGACGCGCGCCCACCTGCTGCGCAGCGCGGCCCAGCAATTCGTGCAAGGCGACGTGCTGCATTGGTGGCACCCGCCTTCCAACCGGGGCGTCCGCACCCGTTGTTCCGACGATTATCTGTGGCTGCCGTTCGCCACCAGCCACTACGTGGACGTCACCGGCGATGTGGGCGTATTGGAAGAAAACGTGGGCTTCATCGAAGGGCGCCCTCTGAATCCCGGCGAATCGTCCAACTACGACCACCCCACCCCGTCCCGGGAATCCGCCAGCCTCTACGTGCACTGCACGCGCGCCCTCACGCATGCGTTGAACGCCTTGGGCGCGCACGGGCTGCCGCGCATCGGGTCGTGCGACTGGAACGATGGCATGGACAAGGTGGGCGATGCCGGCCGCGGCGTCAGTGTCTGGCTGGGCTTCTTCCTGCATGACACCCTGAACCGCTTCGCCCCGCTGGCCCGCGCGCGGGCGGACCTGCCGTTCGCCGCGTTCTGCGAATCGACGGCGCGGCAATTGGCGAAGGATCTTGAACAGGCCGGTTGGGACGGCAACTGGTATCGCCGGGCCTATTTCGACGACGGCGCCCCGCTCGGGTCCGCTGAAAATCTCGAATGCCAGATCGATTCCATTTCGCAAAGCTGGGCTGTCCTGTCCGGCGTGGCCAGCCCGGACCGCGCGCGCTCGGCGATGCAAGCCGTGGACGACCGGCTGGTGGACGACGAGCTTGGCCTGATCCGCCTGCTGACGCCCCCCTTCGACAAGGCGCCGATGAACCCCGGGTACATCCGCGGCTACGTGCCGGGGGTGCGCGAAAACGGCGGCCAATACACCCACGCCGCCATCTGGACGGCGATGGCCTTCTGCGAACTGCGGGACGAGGCGCGCATCGGCCGCCTGCTTCCCATGCTGAATCCCATCAACCATGCCGATACGCCGGCGGGCGCCGCTACCTACAAGGTGGAACCCTATGTCATGGCTGCCGACATCTACACCACGCCCGGCCAGTTGGGGCGCGGCGGCTGGACCTGGTACACGGGATCGTCCGGGCTGATGTACCGGCTGATCCTGGAGTCGGTGCTGGGCATGCGCCTGCGCGGCGACACGCTCAGCTTCCGCCCCTGCCTGCCCCCGGACTGGAACGGCTTCACGCTGCAATACCGCTTCGGCGGCGCGACCTATGCCGTCACTGCCACGCGGGTAGCGGCTGCGGCGGGGCCGTTGCGGGTCACCCTGGACGGCGTCAATCAGGAGGACGGCATGGTCCGCTTGCGCGACGATGGGCAGGTGCGTCAGGTGCGCATCGAACTGCCCGCCGGGCCTTAGCGGCCTCGCCCACCTAGCCCCGCGCTCCCGCTCATCCAAGCGGGAGCGCGGTTGGCCCAATGCCTAGTGGTTTTCCCTCAAATCCGGCAAAAACGGGCGGTTCCCGATTCCCAAGCGGAATTCCGTCCGGTACATTTCGTCCAGTGGCCTGACCACTGGACCATCAGGCACCTGAACAAGTTTTCTGCATCCCTTCGACCCCGCGCAAGACACGAGCGCCCCAGACCTATTACGCTCTACCCCCCGAACACTCCATCCCACGCCACAATGACTTCCCTTCAGGCCGTAGCTTCGACCCGCCTCTACCGCATGATTGCCGACCAGATCGCCGCGCGCATCAAGGCGGGCGATTTCCCTGCGGGCGGCAGATTGCCCGCCGAGCGCGAGCTGGCCGAGCAACTGCAAGTCAGCCGGGCGTCGGTGCGCGAGGCCCTGATTGCGCTGGAAATCGAAGGTTATGTGGATGTGCGCGTGGGCACCGGCGTGTTCGTGTGCCCGCCGCGCGAAGACGGCAACTATCAGGACGCGCCCCAGGCCCCCGCGGCAGACAGCGTCGAAGCCACCGACATCGGCCCCTTCGACCTTCTGGAAACGCGCCTGCTGATCGAACCGGAATGCGC
This sequence comes from Achromobacter marplatensis, assembly GCF_002209535.1. Lineage (GTDB taxonomy): Bacteria > Pseudomonadota > Gammaproteobacteria > Burkholderiales > Burkholderiaceae_B > Achromobacter > Achromobacter marplatensis. The sequence continues at coordinate 791,266 of NZ_NJIG01000001.1, forward strand.
CGCGTTGGCTGCGCAGAAGGCGTCGCCCGCGCAGATCGCGGCGATCCGCGTCGCGCACGAAGGCATGTCGCTGACCGAGTCGCCCAGCGTGCACGACCGCGCCTTCCACAGCGCCATCGGCGCGGCCTGCGGCAACGCGGCCCTGGCCGCGGCCATCTCGCACATCTGGCACCTCAGCACGCTCAGCCCGGTGTTCCACCGGCTGGAAGAGCACTTCGTGACCACCAAGGTGTGGAGCGAAGCGCAGAAAGAACACGAACGCATCCTCGCGGCCATTGTCGACCGCGATCCCATCCGCGCGCGTCACGCCATGCACGACCATCTGGTCGGCATCCTGGCGCGTCTGCGGGAAGACTTCGGCAACGTTGGGATTCGATGATTTGATGACCCGCTAAGCACCCGGCCTGGCGCTCCAGGCCCCTCCCCTTACCGACCGTGCATGCACCGCCGGCGCGAAAAGCGCCGCCTGCGGCAAGGGGAGCGGCTTGCCCGCGATTCCGCAAGACCCTGCAGTTCCGCAGTCCCTGCAAGACCCGCAAGACCCGTACGTCAAATACTTAAAACATATCAAGGTGAAAACATGCAGCTGACCCGTACCGTGAAGCTAGTGAGCGCGGCGCTATTGGCGCTAGGCGCCCACGCCGCCCAGGCCAACAAGGCTGACAACTCCCTCAACATCGCCTTCGACGCGGCGCCCGCCACGCTGGATGCCTACAAGGAATCGGACCGTCCCGGCCTGGCGCTGGCGCGCATGGTCTTCTCGGGGTTGCTGCAAAAGAACCAGGACACGGGCGAATTCGGCCCGGCCATCGCCACGGGCTACAAGTTCGTCGACGACACCACCATCGAACTCCCCATCCGCCGCGACGTGAAGTTCCACGACGGATCGCTGCTGACCATCGACGACGTGCTGTACACGCTGAACCTGGTGTCTTCCGACGCCTACAAGGCCCGCTTCCAGAACCAGGTCGCGTGGATCGCCAAGGCGGAAAAAGCCGGCGAGGACACGGTGCGCATCAAGATGAAGACGCCCTACCCGCTGGCGCTGGAAATGCTGTCGGAAAACCTGCCGATCTATCCGCGCAAGTATTACGAGGCCAACCAGTCCGACATGGGCGCCAAGCCCATCGGCACCGGCCCCTACCGCCTGACCGAAAGCCAGCCCGGCAGCCGCTACGTGTACGAACGCTACGATGACTACTTCGGCCCCAAGCCTGCCGTGAAAAAGCTGGTGGTGCGCGTGCTGCCCGACGCCAACACCCAGTACGCCGAACTGCTGTCCGGCGGCCTGGACTGGATCTGGCGCGTGCCGCCGGACGTGGCCCGCCGCATGGAGAAGACGCCCACCGTCACGGTCAAGAGCAGCAGCATCATGCGCATCAGCTATATCTCGCTGAACCCGCGTTTTGACGACGGCAAGTCGCCGCTGGCCAAGCAGGAAGTGCGCCAGGCCATCAACTACGCCATCGACCGCGAAGCGATCCGCAAAGCGCTGGTGGGCGGCGCGTCCAAGGTCATCAACGCGGCCTGCAACCCGGCCCAGTTCGGTTGCGCCGCCGACGTGCAGGCCTACAAGTTCGACCCGGCCCGCGCCAAGCAACTGCTGGCGTCCGCCGGCTACCCCAACGGCATCACGCTGGACCTGGTGATCTCGGCGCCGCCGCGCAGCATCCTGGACGCGGCCGCTGCCCAGATGGCGCAAGCCGGCATCAAGCTGAACCTGGTCGAACAGCAGTACGGCACCGCGATGACCAACTGGCGCGACGGCAAGATCGCCATGCTGTCGTCCAACTGGGGCTCGTACGGCATCGCGGACGCGGCGCTGTCCACCAGCAATTTCTTCCGCGGCGGCCCGGACGACCAGGCCCGCAACCCCGAGGTGATCAAGTATCTGGAAGCGGCCGACACGTCGGTAGACCGCGACCTGCGCGCCAAGAACTACGCGGCCGCGCAGAAGATCGTCGCCGACCAGGCGTACTGGGTACCGCTGTGGAACCACTCGCTGAACGCCGTGCAGGCCAAGGACTTGAACTTCTCGGTCGACGGAGACGAGTTCCCGCGTTTCTACAAGGCCACCTGGAACTGATCCGGGCGGCCGGCGCCCCGCGCTTATTGCCTGTCCGGCCGGGCCGCTTCGGCGTCCCGGCGGGGCGGCACGCGCCGGTGCGCCGGCGCACCGTGACAAAGGTTGACCCATGATTGCATTCCTGTTTCGCCGCTTGCTGGTCGCCGCCTTGCTGGTGGTGTTCGTGTCGCTGATCAGCTTCTCGCTGGTATTCGCCTCGGGCAATCCGGCAGCGCGCCTGGCCGGTGAAGGCAGCGCGGCGGATGCCGCCCGCCTGTCGGCACAGCACGGCTTTTCCGACCCGATCCTGGTGCAGTACGGCCGGTGGCTTGCCGGGGTCGTGCGCGGTGATTTCGGCGACAGCCTGTACTTCAGCCGCCCGGTGGCCGAATTGCTGGGCCAGCACTTCCCGGCCACCGCCAAGCTGGGCCTGGCCGCGATGGCGTTCGCGCTGCTGCTGGCGATACCGCTGGGCGTGCTGGCGGGGTTGCGCAAGGGCTCGCTCGCCGACCGCGCCACCATGCTGCTGTCGGCCTGCGCGCAAGCCATGCCGCCGTTCTGCCTGGCGTTCCTGCTGATCATCGTCTTCAGCGTGCGCAACCAATGGCTGCCGGCCTCGGGGTTCGACACCTGGAAGCACTACGTAATGCCCGTCGTCGCGTTGGGGCTGTTCGCCATGCCCGCGATGCTGCGCCTGATGAAATCCGAGATGGAGACGGTGCTGGCCACCGACTACATCCGCACCGCCCGCGCCATGGGCCTGGCCGGCCCCAGCGTGGTGCTGAAGTACGCGCTGCGCAACGCCTTGCGGCCGCTGGTGTCGCTGGCAGCCGCCCAGATGGGCACCTTGCTGGCCGGCTCGGTCGTCATCGAAACCGTCTTCGCCATCAATGGCGCCGGGCTGCTGGCCTGGACGTCCATCCTGCGCGGTGACTTCCCCACGATGCAGGCGCTGATTCTGATCTTTGCGCTGATCTACATCGTCCTGACCCTGGCCGCCGACCTGATCAACGGTTGGCTGGACCCCCGCGTGCGAGCCGCCTCATGAGCACCGTCGTGTCTTCTTCCCTGCCCGCCGCGCCGCGCGGCGACCGCCTGGCGCGTGCCGGCCGCCGCTTCGGCCTGATCGTGCTGGCGCTGCTGGTGCTGGCCGGCCTGATCGGCCCCTACCTGATCCCGCATGATCCGTACTCGCAAGACCTGCTGGCCCGGCTGCAGGAACCCGTCTGGGGCGAAGGCGGCGACTGGAACCACATCCTGGGCACCGACCAACTGGGCCGCGACGTCTTGGCCCGCGCCCTGTACGGCGTACGCGTCTCGGCGCTGATCGGCCTGTCCGTCGCGCTGATGGGCGGGCTGATCGGCACGACGCTGGGCGTCGTGGCCGGCTACTTCGGCGGCGCCGTCGACCGCGTCGTGTCGTTCCTGATCACCGCGCGCCTGGCGTTGCCCATCATCCTGGTGGCGCTGGCCGTGGTGTCGGTGGTGGGCGCATCCCTGACCGTGGTGGTGCTGGTGCTGGGGCTGCTGCTGTGGGAACGCTATGCGCTGGTCGCGCGCACCATGGCCGCGGGTTTGCGCAATGCCGAATTCGTCACCGCGTCGCGGCTGCAGGGCTGCACGCACCTGCAGATCATCTGGCGCGACATCCTGCCCAACCTGGTCGGCAACCTGCTCATCATCGGCACGGTGGACGCCGCCATGGCGATCACGCTGGAAGCCTCGCTGTCGTTCCTGGGCCTGGGCGTGCCGGCGCCGATGCCCTCGCTGGGCCTGATGATCGCCGAGGGCAAGGAAAACATGCTGTTCCAGCCCTCCCTGGTGGTGATCCCCAGCATCGTGCTGTTCGTGCTGGTCCTGTGCGTGAACCGCGCGGGCGAGACGCTGCGCGCCATCCAAATGAAGAAGGGCTGACGCCATGACGCCGACCGGCTCCCCCTTGCTGCAGGTCCAGGGCCTGCACATCGACATCCACACCCCCACCCACACCAAGCACGTTGTGCGCGCGGTGGACTTCAGCCTGGAACGCGGCAAGACGCTGTGCATAGTCGGCGAATCGGGCTGCGGGAAATCCTTGACCGCCTTGGCGCTGCTGGACCTGCTGCCCGCGGCCGCGCGCCGCCGCGTAGCGAAGCTGGAATTCGCCGGCCAGGACCTGTCCACGCTGAAACCGCGGCAGCTGGCGGCGCTACGCGGCGCGCGCATCGCGATGATCTTCCAGGATCCCATGACGTCGCTGAACCCGGTGTTCCCGATCGGCACGCAACTGGTCGACGTGCTGCGCCGTCACAAGCCCGTCAGCCGCCGGCAAGCCATCGAACGCGCCGAATACCTGTTGCGCCGGGTCGGCATCACGAACCCGCAAGACCGCATGAAGCAGTACCCGTTCGAACTGTCGGGCGGCCTGCGCCAGCGCGTGATGATCGCCATGGCGCTGATGTGCGGCCCCGAACTGCTGATCGCCGACGAACCGACCACCGCGCTGGACGTGACGGTGCAGGCTGAACTGCTGGACCTGCTGCGTGACATCCAGACGGAATTCGGGCTGGGCATGGTGTTCATTTCCCACGATATGGGGCTGGTCGCGCGCATCGCGGACCACGTCATCGTCATGTACGCGGGCGACATCGTCGAAGGCGGCAGCGTGCGCGACGTGCTGGAGCGCCCCAGCCACCCCTACACGGCCATGCTGCTGAACTGCATTCCCCAGCCCGGCCGCACCGCCCCCCGGACCGACCTGCCCACCATCGCCGGCGCCGTGCCATCGCTGGACACGGCCATCCGGGGATGCGCATTCCGCGAACGTTGCCCGGTGGCCGAAGCGCGGTGCGCGCAGCCGTTGACGGCGCGTGTGCAGGGCGGGCACCGCTGCCTCTGCGTCAAATCCGGCGCCATGCGTCTTGGAGCCCCGGCATGAACCCGACATCCGCCAGCATCAGCCTGAATGGCCTGTGCTTCCAGTATGGCCGCGCCAGCCTGTTCTCGCGCCGCCCCGCGCCGCGCATCCTGCACGACATCGACCTGCACGTGCCCGCCGGCCAGACCATCGGTCTCGTCGGCGAGTCCGGCAGCGGCAAGTCCACCATTGCCAAACTGATGCTGGGCCTGCTGGCCCCCACCCAGGGCCAGGCGCTGCTGGACGGCCAGCCGCTGGCTGCCATGCCGGCGCGCGCCCGCGCCCGCCGCATCCAGATGGTGTTCCAGGACCCGTATTCCTCGCTGAACCCGCGCCGCACCATCAACGAGATCCTGACGGCCCCGCTGCGGGTCCACGGCATGGGCAACGCGTCGACGCAGGCTGCCGCCGTGCGCCGGATGATGGACGCGGTGGGGCTGGTGCCGGCATTCGCGGCCCGCTATCCGCGCGAACTGTCCGGCGGGCAGCGCCAACGGGTAGCCATCGCCCGCGCGCTGATGCTCGAACCCCAGTTACTGATCTGCGACGAACCCACGTCGGCGCTGGACGTCTCGGTGCAGGCGCAGATCCTGAACCTGCTGATGGAATTGCAGCGCGAACGCGGCCTGGGCTACCTGTTCATCAGCCACAACCTGGCGGTCGTGCAGCATATCGCCGACCAGATCGTGGTGCTGCAAGGCGGCCGAGTGGTCGAACGCGGCAATGCGGACCAGGTGTATTTCGCGCCTACCCACCCCTATACGCGGCAACTGATCGGCGCAACATTGGCCGTGCCGCTAGTCCAGGAGCTGGCGGCATGAACCCGACGCCCCACTTCCTGCTGGTCGGCAACGACGAGAAAGTCACCTGGGACGACGGCCGGATCCGCTTCCTGCCCCCCGGCCGCGACACGCTCAGCATCTTCGATGCCGCAGCCGACCCCGCCGCGCCCGTGCTGGTCGCCACCTTGCCCTTGCCCAATTCGCTGTTCGGCCCGCCGGTCAACCTGGCCGTGACCCCAGACCAGCGGCTGGCGCTGATTGCCGACTCCATGGCCTGGCCGGAACGCGCCGACGGCGCCGGCTGGCAGCCAGCCCCCGGCCGCGATCTGCATGTGATCGACCTTGCCTCCACCCCGCCCGCCTTGCTGCAAACGCTGCAGATCGGTTTGCAGCCGTCCGGCCTGTCGATCAACCGCGCGGGGACGCTGGCGCTGGTCGCCAACAAGGCCGGACGCTCGGTGTCGGTTTTGAAGATCGCCGACGGCCGGGTGCAAGCCTTCGGCGACGTCGACGTCGGTACGCCGGTCGTCGCCGTCTCGTTTTCGGCCGACGGCCGCCGCGCTTTTGTCGTCAAGACCGACACGCACCGCCTGGGCGTGCTGCACATCGATGAAAGCGGCCCCGTCCCAAGCGTCACGCACGACCCGGCCGAAGACCTGACCACCGGGCTCGTGCCCTTCAACCTCGTCGTGTCGCCGGACGGCGCGCTGGCGCTGGTGGTGGACATGGGCAGCCCGACCGCGTCGGACGGCCATGCGGATTCCGTGAGCGTGGTCGACCTGCTTGCCACCCCGCCCCGCGTCATCGACCGCGTGATGGTCGAAGACGGCCCCGAGGGCATCGCGATCAGCCCCGATGGCCGTCATGCCGCCGTCGCCATCGTGCAGGGGTCGAACAACCCGTCTTCCGAATGGTTGCACCATCCGCGCGGCCAGATCGTGCTGCTGCGCATCGACGGCCAACGCGTCACGCGCGCGGGCGCCGTCGAGGTCGGCGCGTTGCCCGAGGGCGTGGCGTTCAGCCCCGACAGCCGCTACCTGTACGTGGGCAACTTCCTGGACGCGACCTTGCAGGTGCTGGCCGTGGGCGACCACGGCCTGACCGACACCGGCACCCGCATCCCCTTGTCCGGCCACCCCGCATCCATGCGGGCGCAATCCTACTGAGCGGGGCCGCACCCCGCCGCCGATCCATCCTTATCCATCCCTTCCTTTCGCATCCGGAGCTACCCCATGATCCTCGCCACTAAGAAATTCAACACCTTGCTCGGCGGCGCCCTGCTTGCCATGGCGGGCCTGGCGCCGCTGTCCGCCCATGCGCTGGACATCAAGCTGGGCCACGTGCTGGCCCCCAGCCACAGCTGGAACAAGGCCGCCGAGGGCTTCGCCGCCGAGGTCAAGGAAAAGACCGCCGGCCGCGTCAACTTCGTGTTGTTCCCCAGCGGCCAGCTGGGCAATGAGAAAACCATGCTGGAAGGCCTGCAGATCGGCAGCCAGGGCGCGGCCATCATCGGCTCGGGTTCGCTGCAGCCGATCGAACCCAAGTTCGGCGTGGTGGAACTGCCCTACACGTGGTCGACCTCGCAGCAAGCCTACAAGGCGTATGACGGCGAACTGGGCGAAGCCCTGGCCAAGCTGGCCGACAAGAAGAACCTGACCATCATTTCCTGGTGGGAAAACGGCTTTCGCCACGTGACCAACAACCGCGGCCCCGTGGCCAAACCCGCCGACCTGGCCGGCCTGAAAACCCGCGTCACGCCCGACAAGATGCGCCTGGACACCTTCACCGCACTGGGCGCCAACCCGGCGCCGCTGGCGTTCGGCGAACTGTATTCGGCGTTGCAGCAAAAGGTGTTCGACGCGCAGGAAAACCCGCTGTCCATCATCTACACCTCGTCCTTCTTCGAAGTGCAGAAGTACCTGTCGCTGACCGGCCACGTCTGGGGCCCGGCCAACCTGATCATCTCCAAGCCGGTCTGGAACCGCCTCTCGGCCGACGACAAGAAAATCGTGCAAGCCGCGGCGGACAAGTGGCGCGACGCCCAGCGCAAGATGATCACCGACGGCGACCAGCAGTTCGTGGCCCAGCTGAAAGAGAAAGGCATGCAGGTCAACGAGGTCGACAAGGCCGCGTTCGCCGCCGCCGTGCAACCCGTCTGGAAGACTTACTCGGTCACCTACGGCCCCGAGCTGATGGCCATCGTGCAGAAGTACCGCGAGGCCCAGTGATGCTGAATCGACTGTCCGCCGTCCTGTCGGGCATCAGCAAGGCCTTCGCCGCCCTGGCGGTGGCCTTGCTGGCGATCCTGATCACCTACGTGGTGTTCGCCCGCTTCGTCACGCACACCACGCCCCATTGGGCCGAGGAACTGCCGCGTCTGGTGCTGGTGTGGTCCGCCTTCATCGGCGGGGTCGCCTGCAGCTACGAACGGTCGCACCTGATGGCCGGCCTGCTGCCCTTCGTGGTGCGCAACCCCCGCGTGCTGAACGCGTTCGAGCGCATCAACCAGGTGCTGGTCATCGTCGGGTTGGTGGCGCTGGGCTACGCCGGCTGGCAACTGGCCAAGTTGACGATGGACCAGACGCTGCCCGCGCTGGACGTGTCCGCCGGCACGGTCTACCTGGCGCTGCCGTTCGCCTGCGCCGTCACCGTGGTGGTGCATCTGGCGCAACTGTTCTCTCTCGCTCCCGCCGCGGCAAAGGAATAACAAGATGTCTTCGGGTGCTATTTTCCTGATGGGCGTGTTCACGATCACGGTGCTGATCGACATGCCCATCGCCTTCGGTCTGGTGCTGTCCTGCCTGGCCTATCTGGCGATCTACGACTCCGCGCCCATGATGGTCGCGGCGCAGCAGTACGTCGTGGGGCTGGACAGCTTCACGCTGCTGGCGATCCCGCTCTTCATCCTGGCCGCCCAACTGATGAACGGCGCGGGTCTGACCCAGCGCATCGTGCGCCTGTGCGCCGCCATCGTGGGCGACATCAAGGGCGGCCTGGCGGTCGTGGCCGTGCTGGCCTGCCTGATGTTCGGGGCGCTGTCCGGTTCGGGCGTGGCCGACGTGGTGGCCATCGGCAGCCTGCTGCTGCCGGCGATGGCGCGCAGCGGCTACGACAAGGGCTTTTCCTGCGCGCTGGTCGGCAGCGCCGGCGCTACCTCCACCATCATCCCGCCCAGCATCGTGCTGATCGTCTACGGCACCATCACCGACACCTCGGTGGGCAAGCTGTTCGTGGCCGGCATCATCCCGGGCATCCTGCTGGGCCTGTCGCTGATCGGCGTCGCCATCTGGCAATCACGCAAGCACAACTGGGCCGGCGGCCAGCCGTTCTCGTGGGGCGAGCTGCGCGCCGCCGCCATCGACGCCCTGCCCGCGCTGATGGTGCCGGTGCTGATCATCGGCGGCATCCGCTTCGGCATCTTCACCGCCACCGAAGCCGCCTCCAGCGCCATCGTCTACGCCTTGGTGATCGGCTTCTTCTGGTACCGCACGCTCAGCCTGAAGTCGCTGTGGGACAACCTGAAGTCCACCGGCGAAAGCAGCGCGTCCATCCTGCTGATCATCGGCGCCTCGGGCCTGTTCGCCTGGGTGCTGGTGGCCGAACAGGTGCCGCAGGCGCTGTCCACCCTGCTGGTGGAATGGACCGACAGCAAGACGGCCGTGCTGCTGGTGCTGACGGTAGTCCTGCTGCTGCTGGGCACCTTCATGGAGGCGATCCCGGTCATTATCATCGTGGCCCCCGTCGTGATGCCCGTGCTGGCACACTACAACATCGACCCGGTGCATTTCGGCATCCTGCTGTCGATCAACATGGCGATCGGCGCCAATACGCCGCCGGTCGGCGTCGACCTGATGGCCGCATGCAAGATCGGCGGCATCAACATGATGCAGACCCTGCGACCGCTGTCGTGGATGATGCTGGCGATGACCGCCGTCATGCTGCTGCTGACGTTTGTCCCTGAACTGGTGCTGTTCCTGCCGAGGCACGTGCAATGACCCACTCCCCCTCTCTCCGCCGTCCCGCGGCGCTGCGCCGCAGCTGGATGTTCGTGCCAGGCCTGGACGCGGCCGCCCAGGCGGCGGGCCTGGCCAGCGGTACCGATGCACTGGTCGCCGACCTGGAAGAATTCACCGCCAAGGTCGAACGCCCCGCAGCGCGCCCGCGCATCGCTGCCCTGTTCTCCGAATGCCGCGCCCAGGGCGTGGTGGCGGCCGTGCGCATCAACAAGCTGGAAGACGACGGCCTGGCCGACCTGCGCGGCGTGATGCCGGGCGCGCCCGATGCGGTGTTCCTGCCGCACGCGGAAAGCGCCGCCCAGATCGTCGCGCTGGACCAGGCCATCACCGCCCTTGAGGCCGAACTGGGCCTGCCGCCGGGCAGCACCGAGATCGTGCCCACGCTGGAGTCGGCGCTGGGCCTGGTGCGCGCCTACGACATCCTGACCGCCAGCCCGCGCGTGTCCGCCTGCCTGCTGGCGGCCGAAGACCTGACGGCCAGCCTGGGCGCCGAACGCGGCAAGGACGGCATCGAACTGCACGCCGTGCGCGCACGCTTCCTGGTGGACTGCACGGCTGCCGGCTGCGTGCCGATCGACTGCCCGTTCAATTACCGCGACCTGCCCGCGCTGGAAACCGACCTGCGCTGGGCGCGCCGCCTGGGCCTGAAGTCCAAGTGCGCGACCGTGGCCGAACAGATTCCGCTGATCCATGCGGTATTCACGCCCGCCGCGGCCGAAATCGATGCCGCCCGCGACTGCGTGGCCCGTTTCGACGCGCAACGCGCCGGACGGAACGATGCCGAACGCATCGATCCCCCCGTCTACAACACCGCGCGCCGCCTGTTGGCGCGCCATGACCAATTCGAACGATGGGCCGCCGAGCGCCGTGCGCAGGCCGTCCCGCAACAAGGAGACTCCGCATGACGTCAGCCGCTTTACCCGAACGCAATGGCGGTCAGATCCTGATGCAGCAATTGCGCATCCATGGCGCGCGCCGCGTGTTCATGATCCCCGGCGAAAGCTATCTGCCCTGCATCGACGCGCTGAACGAGCACACCGATGCCATCGAGCCGATCGTCTGCCGCCAGGAAAGCGGCGCGGCCTATATGGCCGAGGCCTATGGCAAGCTGACGGGCGAGCCCGGCATCTGCTTCGTGACGCGCGGCCCGGGCGCCACCAACGCCAGCATCGGCGTGCACACCGCCTATCAGGACTCCACGCCGATGATCCTGTTCGTGGGCCAGGTGGGCAACGACTTCATGGAGCGCGAAGCCTTCCAGGAAATCGACTACCGCCGCATGTTCGGCCAGATGGCCAAGTGGGTCGCGCAGATCGACCGCACCGACCGCATCCCCGAATACCTCTCGCGCGCGTTCGCGGTCGCCACCAGCGGCCGCCCCGGCCCGGTCGTGCTGGCGTTGCCGGAGGACACGCTGTGGGGCACCGCGCGCGTGGCGGACCTGCCGCGCTACCCGCGCGTGCATAGCCACCCCGGTGCCGCCGACCTGGCCCGCATGACGCAGTTGCTGGACGCGGCCGAACGGCCCTTCCTGCTGCTGGGCGGCAACGGCTGGCATCAGACCGCCATCGACCGGATCGCCGGCTTCGCCGAGCGCTTCGAACTGCCGGTGGGCACCGCCTGGCGCCGGCTGGAGTGCTTTGACCAGCGCCACCCCAACGCCGCCGGGCACGTGGGCTGGGCCATGACGCCCGCGCTGCGCCAACGCCTGCGCGACGCCGATCTGGTGCTGGCCGTGGGCACGCGTCTGGGCGAAGCCACCACCGAGGGCTATACCGTCATTGAAAGCCCGCTGCCGCGCCAGAAGCTGATCCACGTCTACCCCGACGCCGCCGAACTGGGCCGCGTGTTCTCGCCCACCCAGGCCATCGTGGCCGACGTGGCCAGCTTTGCGGCCGGCGTCGCCGCGCTGGCCCCCGGCCACGCCGCGCCGCGCGGCGCTGCCGTGCGCGCCGCGCACCAGGAACTGGTCGACAGCCTGGCGCCGTTGCCCTCGCCCGGCCCCATGAGCCTGGACGCGGCCGCCGCTTATGTCGACGCGCACATTCCTGCCGACGCCTGCATCACCGTGGGCGCGGGCAACTACGCGCTGTACCCGCACCGCTACCGCCGCTACGCCGGCCCGGGCACGAGCCTGACCCCCACCGTCGGCTCCATGGGCTACGGCCTGCCCGCCGCCATTTCCGCCAAACTGGAAGACCGCGCGCGCACCGTCGTCTGCTATGCCGGCGACGGCTGCTTCCAGATGAACATGCAGGAACTCGGCGTGGCCCTGCAATACAAGCTGGGCGTGGTGGTACTGGTGTTCAACAACGGCATATGGGGCACCATCCGCGCCCACCAGGAACGCGAATTCCCGGCGCGTACGATCGCGCTGGGCTTCGAGAACCCCGACTTCACGCAGATCATCCGCGGCTACGGCGGCTATGGCGAGGCCGTCGAGAACACGGCGGACTTCGGTCCGGCCTTCGAACGCGCGCTGGCCTTCGCAAACGAACACAGCCTGCCCGCGCTGCTTGAAATCCGCTACGACGCCAACGGCATCGCGCCGGGTGAAACGCTGATGGGCATCCGCGAAGCCGCCCAGGCGCGCATCGCCCGCAGCGGACATTGAACCAGGACTGACGACGATGACGACGACGATTTCAATCAATGGGCAGCGGCTGTGGCAGTCGCTGATGGACCTGGCGCAGATCGGCGCCACGCCCAAGGGCGGCAACTGCCGCCTGGCGCTGACCGCGCTGGACGGCCAGGGCCGCGATCTGGTCACCGGCTGGATGCGTGAGGCGGGCATGACGCTGCGCGTGGACCAGGTGGGCAACATCTTCGCCCGCCGCGCCGGCCGCAACAACGACCTGCCGCCCGTCATGACCGGCAGTCACATCGACACCCAGCCCACCGGCGGCAAGTTCGACGGCTGCTACGGCGTGCTGGCCGGGCTGGAAGTCATGCGCAGCCTGAACGACCACGGCGTGGTCACCGAGGCGCCGCTGGAAGTGGCCATCTGGACCAACGAAGAAGGTTCGCGCTTCCTGCCGGTGATGATGGGCTCGGGCGTCTTCGCGGGCAAATTTCCTCTGGAAGTCGCGCTGAACGCCCGCGATCACGACGGCAATTCGGTGGCCGACGAACTGGCCGCCATCGGCTACGCCGGGCCGGATGCCGTGGGCGGTCGCCCAGTGGGCGCCTATTTCGAGGCGCACATCGAACAAGGCCCGATCCTGGAGCACGAAGAAAAAGTGGTCGGCGTCGTGACCGGATCGCTGGGCGTGCGCTGGTACGACGTGGTCGTGACCGGCATGGAAATGCACGCCGGCCCGACCCCGATGCCGATCCGCAAGGACGCGCTGTACGCCGCCACCTTCCTGCTGCAATCGGTCGTGGGCATCGCCAACGACCATCAGCCCCACGGCCGCGGCACCGTCGGCGAGATCCATGCGCACCCGGGCTCGCGCAACGTCATCCCGGGCCAGGTGCGCTTCACCGTCGACCTGCGCCATGAAGACGAGGCCACGCTGACGCAGATGGATGCGCGCTGGCTGGCCACCTGCACGGATGTGGCCGCGCGCCACGGCGTGACGGTGGACGTCAAGCAGGTGCAGTACTTCCCGCCCACCCCGTTCGACCCGGACCTGGTTGGCAAGGTGCGAGACGGCGCCGTACGCCGCGGCCTGGCCGCCATGGACATCGTGACGGGCGCCGGCCATGACGCCGTCTACATGGCCAGCGTCACGCCCACCGCCATGATCTTCGTGCCGTGCAAGGACGGCGTGAGCCACAACGAAATCGAAGACGCCAAGCCCGCGGACCTGGAAGCCGGCTGCAACGTGCTGCTGGACGCCATGGTCGCGCGCGCCAACCACCCCGGAGAGCAAGCATGAGCCACCACGATTCCGCCTACTGGCACGCCCGTGCCGCCGAACTGCGCTTCAATGGGCAGGCCTACATCGACGGCGCCTATTGCAACGCCGCCGACGGCGCGACGTTTCCGGCGTCCAGCCCCATCGACGGCCGCAAGCTGGCCGATGTGGCCGCCTGCGGCCAGGTCGACGTGGACCGCGCCGTGCAGGCCGCGCGCCGCGCCTTCGACGCCGGCGTCTGGAGCGGCCTGGCGCCCCGCCAACGCAAGGAACGCCTGCTGCGGCTGGCCGCCTTGATCGGTGAGCACACCGAAGAGCTCGCGCTGCTGGAAACGCTGGACATGGGCAAGCCCATCCGCGACGCGCTGGCCTTCGACGTGCCGGAAACCGCCCGCTGTTACGCCTGGTACGCCGAAGCAATCGATAAGATCTACGACGAGATCGCCCCCACGGGCCCCGACGCGCTGGCCACCATCACCCGCGAAGCGCTGGGCGTGGTGGCGGCCGTGGTGCCGTGGAACTACCCGCTGATGATGGCCGCCTGGAAGGTCGCGCCCGCGCTCGCGGCCGGCAACTGCGTCATCCTGAAACCTGCCGAGCAGGCCTCGCTGTCATCCATCCGGCTGGCGGCGCTGGCCGAGGAAGCCGGCATCCCGGCCGGCGTCTTCAGCGTCGTGCCGGGCTTGGGCGCCGTGGCCGGCCAGGCTTTGGGCCTGCACCCGGACGTGGATTGCGTGGCATTCACGGGATCCACCGCCACTGGCAAGCGGTTCATGACCTATTCCGGCGAATCGAACCTCAAACGCGTCTGGCTGGAATGCGGCGGCAAGTCGCCCCACATCGTGTTCGACGACTGCCCTGACCTGGACCGTGCGGCCCAGGCCGCCGCGCTGGCCATCTTTTCGAACCAGGGCGAAGTCTGCATCGCGGGATCGCGCCTGTATGTGCAGGACGGCATCTACGACGCCTTCATGGACAAGGTGGCAGCCTACGCTACGGGCCTGCAACCCGGCGACCCGCTGGACCCGGCCACCGCCATGGGCGCCATGGTGGACGAACGCCAGATGCAGGGCGTGCTGGCGCGCATCGCGGCGGGCCAGGCCGATGGTGCCAGCCTGCGGATGGGCGGCAAGCAAGCCCGCACCGCCACGGGCGGCTACTACATCGAACCCACCATCTTCGATTGCGCCAGCCAGGACTCTGCCCTGGTGCGCGAAGAGATCTTCGGCCCCGTGCTGGCGGCCCAGCGCTTTGCCACCGAGGACGATGCGGTCCGCCTGGCCAATGATTCGGTCTACGGTCTGGGCGCCGGCTTGTGGACGTCGAACCTGTCGCGGGCGCACCGGCTGTCGCGTCGGCTGCGCGCGGGTCTGGTCTGGGTCAACTGCTACGCCGACGGCGACATCACGGTGCCCTTCGGCGGCGTCAAGCAGTCGGGCTTCGGCCGCGACAAGTCCCTGCATGCGCTGGACAAGTACTCGGACCTGAAGACCACCTGGATCAGCCTGACCGTGTAAGGCGCCCGGCGCACGGCGCGTGCCCGCCCTTGCCGTTTCGCGCTATCTGCTTGGCCGCCCAGGCCATTGAAGGCGCCGGCCCCTTGTGCCACCTTGGACGGCATTGGGGCTGGATGAGGAGCCGGCCCCGATGCGGGCCGGCGCCAGCGCGCTCCCGCCATGAAAAACATGACAGGAGACAAGCATGCGCAATGCCCCCCACATCGCCTTTGCACGCCGGCGTCGGCTGGCCGCCGCCTTGGCGCTGGCAACCGCCGCCCCGTTGTGGGCCGTCAGCGCCGCAGCCCAGGCCCAGGACGCCGCCTACCCCACCAAGCCGGTCACGATACTGGTGGGGTTCCCGCCCGGCACGGCCACCGACACCGTCGCCCGGATGTTGAGCGAACGGCTGGCCCAGCGCATGGGCCAGCAATTCATCGTCGAAAACAAGCCTGGTGCAGGCGGCTCCATCGCCGCCGGCCTGGGCGCGCGCGCCAAGCCCGACGGCTACACGCTGATGATCGGCGCCTCTGCGCCGCAGGCGATCAACCCGCACGTCTATCCCAACCTGAACTACGACGCCCGCAAGGATTTCGCGCCCATCGGCCTGATCACGTGGCTGCCATATCTGTTCGTCGTCAGCCCCGACAATCCCGCCGGCAACCTGAAGGATTTCCTCGCAACGGCCAAGGCCAAACCCAATCAGCTGACCTACGCCACCACCGGCATCGGCACCACCAGCCATCTGGTGACGGCGGTGCTGCTGTCCAAGGCCGGCGCCGCCATGGTGCACGTGCCGTACAAGGGCAGCAGCCAGGCACAGACCGACATCGTCGGCGGCCGCACCACCGCCACCTTCGACACCATGGTGTCGTCGCTGGCCATGGTGAAGTCGGGCCGGCTGAAGGCGCTGGCCGTCAGCACGCCGGAGCGCGTGGCGATGCTGCCCGATGTGCCGACCGTGGCCGAACAGGGCTTTCCCGGCTTCGACATGGGCGCCTGGCTGGGCCTGATCGCGCCTGCCGGCATCCCGCCCGCCATCCAGGACCGGCTGGCCCGCGAAATGAACGCCGTGCTGGCTGATGCGACGGTGCGCGAGCGCCTGGGAGACCTGGGCGCCCAGGTCCGTACCACGCCCACGCCGGCCGCCTTCGGCGCCATGATGAAGAACGAATACGAATCGTGGGGCGCCATCGTCCGCGACTTCAATGTCAAAGCCACTGACTGAACAGGACACGACGACCATGCACGCAAGCGACGACATGAGCCCGCAGGAACGGGACACCCGCATCCAACTGGCCGCCTGCTACCGGCTGGTGTCGCACTTCGGAATGAGCGACCTGATCTACAACCACATCACCGCGCGCATCCCCGGCACGGACGATCACCTGCTGATCAACCCCTACGGCATGATGTATGACGAAATCACCGCGTCCAGCCTGGTCAAGATCGATCTGGCCGGCAATATCCTCGGCCCGTCGTCCACCGGTTACGGCATCAATGCGGCCGGCTATGTGATCCACAGCGCGGTGCACGGCGCCCGCCACGACGTCGGGTGCGTGATCCACACGCACACCCGCGCGGGCATGGCGGTATCGGCCCTGAAGTGCGGGCTGCTGCCGCTGACCCAGACCGCCATGCGCTTTGCCAAGATTCCGTATCACGACTACGAAAGCGTGGCGATCGACCTGGACGAGCGCGCACGGCTGGTGGCGGACCTGGGCGCGTCCGAGGCGATGATCCTTCGCAACCACGGCCTGCTGGCCGTGGGACCCAGCATCGCCCAGGCGTTCAATACCCTGTACTGGCTGGAAATGGCGTGCAAGGCGCAGGTGGACGCGCTTAGCGCCAACCGGGAACTCTGCCTGCCGCCGCCGGAGGTCATCGAAAAGACCTGGCACCTGTACCAGCCGACAACGCGCCGCCCCTTCGGCGAGCTGGAATGGCCCGCCATGCTTCGCCTAATGGACCGCAAGGACCCCGGCTACAAGGACTGACCGGGATCCCCGCCGCGCGGGCCTATTCGCCGCGCGGCAGCAAGTCCACGCCCGCCGCATGGCTGGCGCCTGCCGGCAGGATGGCCGCCAGGCTGGTCCGCACTTCCAGGAAATACGGACGGTCCGACGCCAGGCCGCGCGCAATCGCGGCATCCAGCTGGTCTTCGCGGGTCAGGTACTCGGCCTGCATGCCGAAGGCGCGTGCCATCATCGTGAAGTCGGGGCTGGACAGGTTCGTGCCCACATAGCGCCCCGGATATGTCCGCGCCTGGTGCAGGCGGATCGACCCGTAGCAATTGTTGTTCGACACGATGAACAGGATGGGCAGCCCGCGTTCGGCGGCGGCGGCCATTTCATTGCCCGTCATCATGAAGCCGCCATCGCCCACCAGGCACACCACCTTGCGGTCGGGGTGGCGCAGCTGCGTCGCGACTGCGGCCGGGGTGCCGTAGCCCATGGCGCCGGATTGCGACGCCATCAAGCGTTGCGGGTACACGAAGGGAAAGTGCCGGTACACGGGCGCGGCGAAGGTGCCTGCGTCCAGGCAGATCGCCACGTCGTTGGGTGTCCGCTGCGTCAGGGCGCGCACCACCGACACGAAGGGCACGCCGTCGTCGACGGCCTTCTCCGGCCACGCGGCGGTGCGCTGCTGGATGGCACGCAGCGACGCCGCCCAATCGGCCCGCGCCAGGCCGCGCCCGGTCGCCGGCAGATTGGCCAAGGCATGGGCGGTCGCCGCCGGGTCCGCCACCAGGCCGACATCCGCCGCGAAATGCTGGTTCACGATGTGCGGGTCGGGATAACAGTGGACCAGCGCCTGGGCCGGCTTGGGATGGGCCGGGAACACGTAGCCCTGGGTCGTGATGTCGCCCAGGCGCGTGCCCAGGGCCAGGATCAAATCGCTGGAATTGAAGGCCGCGACCTGCGCGGCGGGCGTCGCCAGGTCCAGGTCCCCGGCGTACAGCGCATGCGTGTTGGGAAAGAGGTCGTGCTGCCGGAACGACACCGCCACCGGAACCGTATGCCGCTCGGCCAGCCGGCGCAGCGCACAGCGCCCATCGGGCCGGTTGAACGCGCCGCCCGCGATGATCAAGGGCCGGCGCGCTTGCGCCAGCAATCCGTGGATGCGCTCCAGCGTGGCGGGCGCGGGCTGCGCGGGGCTCTCCGCCGCCGCCACCCAGCCCGGCTGCGGCACCGCGGCCTGCTGCACGTCTTCGGGCACCACCATCACCACCGGGCCCGGCGTGCCGGACGTTGCCACGCGGATGGCCTTGAAGGCCGCCGCCGCCAGTTCCTCGGGCGTCGACACCTCGACCACCCACTTGGCCATCGAGCCAAACATCTTCTGGTAATCGATCTCCTGGAAGGCTTCCTTGCGCACGTCCCGCTTCGGCACCTGCCCGATCAGCAGGATCATCGGCACCGCGTCCTGCTGCGCCGCGTGCACGCCGATCGACGCGTTGGTCGCGCCGGGCCCGCGCGACACCATCGCCACGCCAGGGCGTCCGGTCAGCCTGGCATCCGCGCCCACCATGAAGGCCGCGCCGCTCTCGTGGCGGCAGGTCACCACGTCAATCTGCGGAAAGTCATGCAAGGCGTCCAGCACCCCCAGATAGCTTTCGCCCGGCACCACGAAAACGCGGTCGATGCCATTGGCGGCGAACACCTTCAGCAAGGCGTGAGAGGACGTGTTCGATTCGGCGGATACGGTCATGGGCGGCGTCAGGATTCAGGGTTGAGTCCCGGAAATTCTAGATTGGCAAGCCGGGGCCGACTAGGCATACTCTGGCAATCAGATATACAAGAAACGCACACTAGAGACAGCGGCGCGCCCCCGCGCGCAGACCCGGGATGGACTTACGCAAGATCGAAAACCTGATCCACGTCGCCGATCAGGGCAGCTTTTCAAAAGCGGCATCCGTGCTGGGCATCGCCCAGTCGGCGCTGGGCCGGCAAGTCAGGAAGCTGGAAGACGAATGCGGCTGCGCCCTGCTCTATCGCAATGGCCGCGGCGTATCGCTGACGCCCGACGGGGAAAAGCTGCTGGACCGGCTGCGCCCGCTCTTGCGGCAGATGGATCACGTGGTCACCGAATTCCACAATGACCAGAAATCGCCGTCCGGCCAGGTCACGCTGGGACTCACACCCACGCTGTGCCATATGGTGGGCACGCGGCTGGTGGCCGAAGTCTGGAAGCGGCACCCGCGCATCCAGCTGAACATCATCACGGGCTACAGCGGCTACGTGCACGAATGGCTGACCAATGCCCGTGTCGACATCGCCGTGCTGCACGACGCGCGGCGTTCGCAGCACATCGCGGTGGACCCGCTAGCCGAACTGGACTTGGCTCTGGTGTCGCCGCCGCAGAACCTGTCGCCCGCGGCGCGGGCGATGGCCTCCATCGACTTCGAACAGTTGCGCGACCTGCCCCTGGTGCTGCCGACCCGCAACCACGGCCTGCGCCGCACGCTGGAGCACGCCGCCACCCAGGCGGACATGCCGCTTACCGTGGCCTTTGAAATCGACGCGCTGGAGCTGATGAAGGAAATCGTGGTCGAGGGCCTGGCCCACACCGTGCTGGGGCTGCCCGCCGTCATCAAGGAAGTCGCCGCCGGCCAGTTGATTGCCCGCCGCATCACGCACCCTGGCCTGTCCACCCGCCTGATGCTCGCCACGGCCTCCAGCCGCCCGATGACGCAGGCCGTGAAGCTCGTGCAGGGAATACTGCGCGAGGTGCTGGGGCAGATGACGGCGGCCGCGCCCTATTGCGGCGGGATGCGCATGGTGGACGCGCCCTTGACCACCCGGTGCACGAACTGAAGCTTGCCGACGACTTCCGCCGGCAGCACGAAGGGATAGAAATCCCGCTGCCCCATGCTGCGCGACAGCTCGTTCAACACGCCTGTCAGCGCGACCCAGGCGTTGACCAGATCCAGGAAAGCCTGGCCGTCAGGGTCCTGCGGGTCATATAACGACGCCGTCGTGAACGGTTCGTAGGACTGCTCGACCGACATCCGCGTGACGCCGAAGCTGATGGCTGTATCCAGCGTATCCATCATGTGCAGATAGTGCGCCCAGGTCTCGGCCCAGTCTTCCCAGGGGTGGCACGAGGCATACGTGCTGATGAAGTGCAGGTCCCAGTCCGCGGGCGGGCCCTGTTCGTAGTTGCGCTGCAGGGCCTGCGCGTAATCGGCCTGTTCGTCGCCGAACACCTGGCGAAACGGCTCAAGCCACGGGCCGCCCGCGATCAGCTGGTCCCAGTAATAGTGGCCGATCTCATGGCGGAAATGTCCCAGCAGGGTCCGGTACGGCTCGCGCATGTCTTCGCGCACCTTCACCCGGTAGGCGTCGTCGGCCTCCAGGACGTTGATGGTGATCAGCCCTTGCGCATGTCCGGTCAGCAGCGGTGCGCCATCGGCGCCGGGCGCCAGCAGGTCAAACGCCAGGCCGCCGTCGTCGGGCTCCTCGGAACGCCGGATCGGCAGGCCCAGCGTCATCAGTTGCGCGATCATCTGCCGCTTGGCGGCTTCCACCTTGAACCACAGCGGGCCGTTTTCCAGCACGGACAGGTCGGGAATGGTGCGGTTCAGGTTGCAGGCGGTGCACAGCGTCTCGGGCGAATGCGCCGGCAGCAGCCAATTGCACAAGGCCGGCAGGGTGAAATTCGCGCAGCGCTTGTAAGTCTTGCCGCGCGCCCTGCCCGATTCCCGCCACGTGCCGGGCGTGGCGCCTTCGTCCAGCGCCAGCACGTGGCCGCGCTTGGGGTCGAAGCCCAGTTGCCGGTGGCAGTTCAGGCATTCGGTGTTGGAAAAGAATATCGGCTGGCCGCACACGCATTGAAACGCCTTCGCGCGGGCATGCCGCACGCGCTGGCGTTTCGGGGCGCGCAGCTGGCGGTTGATCGCGTCGAAGAAATAGCTCATGCATCCGTCCCGGTGGGAAATTCATCGATAGGCGCGACCGTCACGCGCACATCCAGTTCGTGGCCGCCGCCGCGGATCACGCCGCGCAAGGGCGTGACGTCGCCGTAGTCGCGGCCATAGGCCAGGATAACGTGCGCCGTGCCGGGCACCACGTCATTGGTGGGGTCCAGATCCACCCATCCCGCGTTGCCCGGCACCCCGGCGCAATGCACCGAAACCCACGCGTGCGAGGCGTCCGCGCCGATCAGCCTCGGCTTTCCCGGCGGCGGTTGCGACATCAGGTAACCGCTGACGTACCGGGCCGGCAGGCCGATCGCACGCAGGCAGCCGATCATCACATGCGCGAAGTCCTGGCACACCCCGATGCGCTCCTGGAACGCCTGCAGGATGGGCGTGGACACTTGCGTATGCGCCGGCCGGTAGCTGAAGTCGGCGTGAATGCGGTGCATCAGGTCCAGCGCGGCCTCGGCCACCGGCCGCCCCGGGGTGAAAGACAGCAAGGCGTATTCCCGAAGCTCCGGATGCAGCGGCACGTAGGTCGACGGGAAGGTGAATTCGACCTCGGGCGCGAACGGCACGGCCGGGTCATAGCGCAGGCGTTGCGCCGCCGCCTCCCAGGGCAGCCCCGTCGCGGGGTCCAGGCCCTCGAACCGGGCATGCACCGTGACGCGGCTGGTCGCCCGCACCGTCAGCGATTCATGAGGCGCCACCAGCGCGAACGTGCAGCGCATGTTGCCGAATCCGTCGAGGGTTTCGCTGATGTCGGACGGCGCGGGCGTGACGCTCAATGCGTAGTCTTCCACCACCTGGCACGCGTCGCTCAAGGGCCGCAGATAGCCCAGGTGGTACGCCAGTTCCACCGGCGAGTCATAGCGGTAGGCGGTTTCGTGGTCCACCCCCAAGGTCACGCCAGCGGCGCACGCGGGAGTATCGGCAGGGACGGGTGTGGGCAAGTTCATGGCGGCAACGGGTCGGCTAGGTGGCGGCCATCAGGCCGACAGCGTCTGGTCGTAGCCGGCCGCATGGCTGAAATAGCGGCGGCTGATCTCGTTGGAAAGCGCGCTGGCGGCAGCCTCCAGCTGTTCGCACAGCGCCAACACGCCCGCGTACAGGCCCTGCGTCTGCTGGCACAACGCGGTCAGCGCCACCCCGGGGCCTTCAGCGGGCAGCAGCCCCAGCAAGTCGGTCGCCGGGCCAGCCACTGTGGCGGGCAGGCGCGCCACCTCTTTGCGCAGCACGTTCAGCACGCAGGCGATCGAACGCGGGTTGGCGGGTTCTTGCACCAGCAGGTTCAGCAGCGCAGGCACTTCCTGGCGGCCGGGGTAATAGGCGCGGTAGGTGATCTTGCTGTCGAACAGGTCCAGCAGGATATTGAACCCGCTGTCGCCCAGCACCGCATTGCGGCGGAACAGTTCGCCCAACAGCCCGGCCATGGCTGACAGGCGTTCGATTTGCCGGCCGATCGTCAGCAGCCGCCAACCGTCGTCGCGCGTCATGCGGTCGGTCTGCGACCCCGTGATGGCCGACAGCTGCATGCCCAAATTCTTCAGCGCCCGCAGCACGTCCGGCGCCGTCGCCGGCGTATCGGCATCGCGGTCCTTGCCGCCGGCGGCCATGCGCCGGAAGAGTTCGTTGGCGGTGACGACCAGCCGCCAATGGTCGGGCGACAGGCGGTCCCGGATCTGGCCGGCCGCGTACGCCAGCGCGCCCAGGTTGCGCGACACGCCGCCCTGGGCGTCTTCGCCCGCCAGTTCCGCGAGCAGCGTGGATTCGAACATCCGCACCGACAGGGTCGGCGCGGCCGGCGCGAGGCCGCTGCGCCGGCACAGGGCCCCGACGGCGGCGAACAGTTCTCCCGCGTTGTCCTCGTCGCTGTTCAACCACGTCAGCGCCACATTGGCCAGCCGAACGTCGTTTTCCGCGCGTTCCGTGTAGCGGCCCATCCAGAACAGGTTCTCGGCGGCCCGGCTGGATACCGGGCGATGGGCGGGTACGATGTCTTCCGGGCGCAGTTGCGCGGGCAACATCGAGAACGTGTCGACCGCGCCGCGCGTCGTCACCCAGGTGTCCATGCTGCTGCCGCCGCGCTGCATGGATACGATCTGCTGTTCGCGGCTGGCGATGCGCGTCAGCCCGCCGGGCAGCACGTTCCAGCCGCCCTCGCCGTCGGCGATGACGAACACGCGCAGCATCGCGGCGCGCGGCACGATATGCCCGGCGCTCCAGCTGGGCGCCTGCGACAGCGGCAGGTATTCCTGGATGGTGTAGGCGTCGGGGTTGGCGGCGATGCGTGCCTGCAGCGCATCGCGCTCGGACGGCGGCACTGCGCCGCCGATCACCGGTTCGAAGCCGCCGCGCAGGTTGCTGGGATAGGTGGACTTGACCACCGCCCCCGGCAGGTTGGCCAGCACCTGCTCGCGCGCCGCGGCCTCGCCGCACCACCAAGACGGCAGCGACGGCAGCAGCAGGTCCGCCTGCAGCAGGCGGCGGCTGATCGCCGGCAAGAAACCGTTGATCGCGGGCGACTCCAGAAAGCTCGTGCCCAGGGAATTGGCCACCAGCACGTTGCCGGCCCGCATGACCTGCAGCAGCCCCGGCACGCCCAGCGTGGAATCCGAACGCAACTCCAGGGGGTCGCAAAAATCGTCGTCCAGCCGGCGCAGCACGGCGTGCACGCGTTCCAGCCCGTGCAGCGTCTTCAGGTACAGCAGCTTGTCGCGCACGACCAGATCGCTGCCTTCCACCAGGGTCACCCCCAGATAGCGCGCCAGATAGGTCTGTTCGAAGTAGGTTTCGTTATAGGGCCCGGGCGTCAGCAACACGATGCGCGGCGGCGTATGCGCCGACAGCCCGCCGGGGCTGAGCTTGTACAGCATGTCCATCAACCGGCGGTAGCTGGTGGCCAGGTGCTGCACCCGCAGTTCCTTGAACGCTTCGGGGAACATGCCCGAGATCGTCAGCCGGTTCTCCAGTAGGTAGCCCAGTCCGGACGGGGCCTGGGTGCGCTGCGACACGACCCACCAGCCCCCATCGCTGGCGCGCGCCAGGTCGAAGGCGGCGATGTGCAGAAAGGTGCCGCCCGGCGGCGCATAGCCGCGCAGCGGACGCAGGTAGCCCGGGTGGCCCAGCACCAGGGCGGGCGGTATCAGCCGGTCGGCCAACAGCGTCTGCGGCCCATAGACGTCGGCGAGCAGCCGGTTCAGCAAGGCGGCGCGCTGGCACACGCCCTGCTCGATCGCCGCCCAGTCGGTGTCGTTGATGACAAAGGGCAGCAAGTCCAGCGACCACGGACGCGCCGAGCCACTGGCCTCGGCGTAGATGTTGTAGGTGATGCCGTTTTCGCGGATCTGGCGGGCCACCACGTCCACGCGCCGGTCCAGGTCGGCAAAGCCGCTGGTGCCCAATAGTTCAAAAAAACGGGGCCAGGGTTCGCGCAACCGGGTGGCGCCCGACGCGTCGGCGGTGTCGCGCAGCTCGTCATAGTGCCCGGGACGTGCGGGCAACGCCGCATGAACCGCCAGGGACGCGACATCCAGCGACGGATCCGTCTGAAAAAGAAATTGCGGCATAGCGGCTTTATCGCCGGCGGGTGCGCCGGGGTTCAACATGCGGTAAGGCTCAATCGTGCCTCAAATCCAGCGAGAACGGAAATTCCCGGCTGACGACAGCGGGCGCGACGTCCATGCGCCCCGGCGTGTGCCCGGTCTTCTCGAACCGCGCCAGTCGCCGGCTTTCGGCCTCGTAGGAGTTGACCGGGAACGACTCCGGATTCAGCCCGCCCGGATGCGCCACGTGGTATTTGCAGCCGCCCAGCGAACGTTGGTTCCAGGTGTCGACGATATCCACCGTCAGCGGCACATGCACGGCAATCGTGGGATGCAGCGCCGACGGCGGCGCCCACGCCTTGTAACGGACGCCCGCCACGTATTCTCCAACCCGGCCGGTGGGCTGCAAGGGCAGCGCGCGGCCGTTCACCGTCACAACATAGCGGTTGTCGTTCAAGCCCGATACCCGGATCTCCACCCGTTCCAGCGACGAATCCACGTAGCGCACCGTCCCGCCGGACGAGCCCTCTTCGCCCATGACGTGCCAGGGTTCCAGCGCGCCGCGCAATTCCAGGTGGATGCCGCGCGCCGCCACGTCGCCGAACAGCGGAAAGCGGAACTCGAAATGCGGGTCGAACCAGGCCGAGTCGAAGCCGTAGCCCGCCTCGTTCAGGTCGGCCAGCACGTCCTCGAAATCCATCTTCACGAAGGTAGGCAACAGGAAGCGGTCATGCAGTTCGGTGCCCCAGCGCGTCAGGCGCGCCGTATAGGGCGTCTTCCAGAAGTGCGCGATCAGGCCGCGCAGCAGCAGTTGCTGCGCCAGGCTCATGCGCGCATGCGGCGGCATTTCAAAGGCGCGCAGCTCCAGCAGCCCCAATCGCCCCGTGGGGCTGTCGGGCGAATAGAGCTTGTCGATGCAGAATTCCGACCGGTGGGTATTGCCGGTCACGTCCACCAGGATGTTGCGCAACGCCCGGTCGATCATCCAGGGCGGCACGGAATCGCCCTGCTGGGCCACGCGCCGATGAATTTCCTGAAATGCCAACTCCAGCTCGTACACCTGGTCGTTGCGGGCCTCGTCGATGCGCGGCGCCTGGCTCGTCGGCCCGATGAACAGGCCGGAAAACAGGTAGGACAGCGAGGGGTGGTTCACCCAGTACGCCAGCAGGCTGGCCAGCACATCGGGGCGGCGCAGGAACGGGCTGTCCGCCGGCGTGGCGCCGCCCAGCACGAAGTGGTTGCCGCCACCCGTACCGGTATGGCGGCCGTCGGCCATGAATTTTTCGGTGGACAGCCGGGTCTCGAATGCCGCCTCGTAGAGGAATTCGGTGTGGTCGACCAGTTCGGCCCAATTGCTGGCCGGATGGATGTTGACCTCGATGACGCCCGGATCGGGCGTCACCTGCAGCACCTTCAATCGCGGATCGCGCGGCGGCGGATAGCCTTCCATCACGATCCTGGCTTTCAGGTCGCGCGCCGTGGCCTCGACCTGGGCAACCAGCGCCAGGTAGTCTTCCAGGCGCGGCAAGGGCGGCATGAACACGTACAGGATGCCATTGCGCACCTCCACGCACATCGCGGTGCGCGTGAGCCAGGCCGCGGATTCGAACTTGGCCGGCTGCCGCGCCTCGGGCACGTCCACACCCGGTCCGCCGCGCCCCGCGCCGTTCACGACGGGCGCTTCGCCGTTGCGCGAACCGAGCGGACCGCCCGGCTCCTGGCGCGCCGTGGCGCGCACGTTCTGCGTCAGCAACTGGGCGGGCCCGGGCAGCGACCGCCGCGCATCAAACGGGTCGCGCTCGACCGCCACGGGCGCGTCGGCCTCGTCCACCCAGGGCAACGAATCCAGGGGCAGGCGGTATCCCATTGGGGAATCGCCTGGGAACAGGTACATGCGCTCGTCCCGCAGGAACCAGGGGCCGGACACCCACGAACCGTCCTCGCCCGCCTGGATCGGCAAGGCGTATCCCACCACGCTGTCCAGCTTCTGCTCGAATACGCGGCGCAGGCGTGCGCGCTCCATCTCGTCTTCCAGCCGCGAATCGAAGGGGTCCACGTTCGCGGGCAGGCGGCGTTCGCGCCACAGGTAATAGAACACGTCCTCGTAACCGGGCACGACGGTCTGCCCGCCGACGCCCAGCCGCTCGCACAGCCGCGCCATGAAGCGCCGGGCATCCGCCACCGTGTACGCGCTGCGCTGGCGCTCGTCGGCGAACAACGTCGGGTCTTCCCAGCAAGGCTGCCCATCCGTGCGCCAATAGATCGACAGCGCCCAGCGCGGCAACTGCTCGCCCGGATACCACTTGCCCTGCCCGAAATGCAGGAAGCCGTTGCCGCCGTAGCGCGTGCGCAGCCGGTTCAGCAGTTCCAGCGCATAGCCGCGCTTGGTGGGCCCCAGCGCGGCGGTGTTCCACTCAGCGCCCTCGCGGTCCGACACGGACACGAAGGTGGGCTCGCCGCCCATCGTCAGGCGCACGTCCATGTGGTCCAGATGGTCGTCGATCTTGTCGCCCAGGTCGCGGATGGCGTGCCATTGCGCGTCGGTATAGGGCTTGGTCACGCGCGGCGACTCGAACACCCGCGTGACTTCCATGGTGTGCGTGAATTCGACCTCGGCCTCGTCGACCGCGCCCGTCACCGGCGCGGCGCTGCCCGGCTCGGGCGTCGCCGCCAGCGGGATGTGGCCTTCGCCCGCCAGCAGGCCCGAGGTCGGGTCCAGCCCGATCCAGCCCGCCCCCGGCAGATAGACCTCGCACCACGCATGCAGGTCGGTAAAGTCCGATTGGGCGCCGCTGGGGCCGTCCAGCGCCCGCACGTCCGGCTTCAGCTGGATCAGGTAGCCCGACACGAAGCGCGCCGCCAGCCCCAGGTGACGCAGCGCCTGCACCAGCAGCC
The DNA here is from genome assembly GCF_002209535.1 of Achromobacter marplatensis. GTDB lineage: Bacteria > Pseudomonadota > Gammaproteobacteria > Burkholderiales > Burkholderiaceae_B > Achromobacter > Achromobacter marplatensis. The sequence continues at coordinate 818,741 of NZ_NJIG01000001.1, forward strand.
AGCCCGAATCGCGGCACGACCCGGCATTGCGCGCCAGCGTCTCTTCAGGCGTCTGCACCCCCGGCTCCATGCGGATCAGATAGTTGATTTCCTGATGGATCTGCTGGTTCAACCCCACCAGGAAATCCACGGTGCGCTGCGGCCGCACGTCCACGCGCGTCAGAAACTCGGCAAAGCGCGGCGTGGCCTGGCCGCACACCAGGTACGGCGCCAGTTCGCGGGCCAGGCCGTCGTCGTAGGTGAAGGGGAAGGTCTCGGCGTCCGGCTCCAGGAAGAAGTCGAACGGGTTGTAGACCGCCATTTCGGCAACCAGGTCCACGGTGATCTTGAATTCCCGGGTCTTGCCCGGGAAATTCAGCCGCGCCAGGTAGTTGGCAAAAGGATCCTGCTGCCAGTTGATGAAGTGCTCGGCTGGCTCGATGGTCAGCGAATACGACAGGATGGGGGTCCGGCTGTGAGGCGCGGGCCGCAGGCGCAGCACTTGCGCCGAGAGCCCGACAAGACGGTCATATTTGTATTGCGTAACGTGCTTGAGTGCTACGTGGATCGTCACTGCCTTCTCCGGGTCGACTGGGGGCTGCCGCAAAGGCAGCCAAAGCACTGCATGGGGAACACGTGGGGGGTTCAGTGGCTGGTCTGCACCTGTACCGATACATCCATTGACAGCGCGGCGGCGGCGCCGTGCAACCAGCGCACGGGCGAGGCCGATTCATAATCGCGCGCCACCGCCAGCCGGCAATGGCCGTCCGAAGCGAAGCAGGCGTGGCTGACATCCACGCTGACCCAGCCGTGCCGGGCCAGCCAGACGTCCGCCCAGCCATGGTTGGCGGCCTCGTCGCCTGCCACATGCCAATAGCCGCTGACGTAGCGGGCCGGCGTACCGAAGGCGCGCACGCAAGCCAGCAGAAGATGGGTGTGGTCCTGGCTGCCGCCCCGCCCTGCCGCCAGCACCTGCGCCGCCATCATCGGCGCATCGTTCAAACCCGGCGTGTACGCCACCCGTTCGCGGATGGCGGCGCTTAGCCTCAACACGTCGTCGGGCGTATGCATGCCGCGGGGCGCCACGTGGCGGCAGAAGTCGCGGATGGTGTCGTCGCACTGGGTCAGCGCGGTGGGCACGCCGTAGATGTAGACCGGCAGGCGTTCGTCCTCGTCGCCCACATGGCCCTGGGCCAGCGGATGGATGTCCACCTGCCCCACGGCGTGGATCTCGATTTCGCTGTGGGTGCGGTGCAAGGTCAGCGTGTGGATGACGTTGCCGTAGGCATCCACCTGCGGCTGGATCTCGCCGGGCGTCTGGATCTGCCACCGCAGCGCATGCTGGTGGTCATCGCGCCGGGGCGTCAGGCGCAGCGTCTGGATGCTGTAGTTCACCGGGGCGGCATAGCGGTAGCGGGTCACGTGCTTGATGAGATGCTTCATGAAGGTCTCCAAGGGTCACGCTGGCAACATCGGGGCCGTCCGCCCCCTGGTCCGGCAGGCACGACGATTGATAGTAGCAATGGTTCGTTGAAATAATTAAGCAACTTGCATGCCAAGTTGCCGGGCGCGGGGGCCTGTCGACAATCGCCCGTCGTTTGCGCGTGCCTGCCGCGCGGGCTACCCCCGGAATGTGGCCCCGAATGCCCCTGAAACGCCCCGGGCATGCCCATTTAGCGGCACTTGGCACCAGACCGGTGCGCGGGCGGCCCCTTATCGGACTCCGTCGTGCCGGGGTGGCGCCCGCCGCCTGCCGCGCAGTTTTTACAACCCATTGCAAAATTGTTCCGCAAGCGACCAGGGGCATCCGGCGCATGGCAGCCCGCAAGCGCAATCACAATCTTCAAACCGGCGGACAATCGTTCAATACGCGTTGCGGGCCGGGTGGCACATTGCAGGGAATTCCCCGCAGGCATCCCAAGGAGACCTCCATGCCCGTCACCGCCACCCCAACCCCCGGCGCCAAACTGCTGTCCCCCAAGGACCACACGCTCATCATGATCGACTTCCAGTCGCAGATGGCGTTCGCCACGCATTCCATCGACGCGGTCACACTGCGCAACAACGCCGGTCTGGTCGCGCATGCCGCCGCCGGCTTCGGCGCGTCCGCCATCCTGACGACCGTTGCCGAAAAGAGCTTCTCGGGCCCGATGTTCGACGAAGTGGTCGCGCCGTTTCCCGGCCAGAAGCTGCTGGACCGCACGTCCATGAACACCTGGGAAGACGCGGCCGTGATCAAGCAGGTGAACCAGATCGGCAAGACACGCATCGTGCTGGCCGGCCTGTGGACCAGCGTCTGCATCGTCGGCCCGGCACTGTCGGCGCTGGACCAGGGCTTCGAGGTCTACGTCATCACCGACGCCTGCGGCGACGTGTCGGTGGAAGCCCACAACCGCGCCATCGAGCGTATCGTGCAAGCAGGCGGCCAGCCGATCACCGCGCTGCAGTATCTGCTGGAAATGCAGCGCGACTGGGCGCGCACGGACACCTATGAGATGACGACCGGCATCGCCAAGAAGTTCGGCGGCGCCTACGGCCTGGGCATCATCTACGCCAAGTCCATGTTCAACGCCCACGAAAGCTGACCGGAGCGCGCCGATGAAGGTCTACCTGGTATCGCTGGGACTCGGCCTGCTGGTCGGGGTCATCTACGCGCTGTTCAACGTGCGGTCACCGGCCCCGCCGGTCATTGCGCTGGTAGGCCTGCTCGGCATCCTGGCTGGGGAACAGATCCCCCCGCTGATCAAGCGCCTCATGGCCGACGACGCCACCCGCACGTCCTGGCTCCAGCAGCAGGTCAAGCCGCATATGTTCGGCCAATTGCCCAGTTGCCCGAAGCCGCCCGCCCAATCCCCCCCCGACGCCTGTGGAGACAAGCGCAATGGCTGACACTCCGACCTCGGCGCGCGACGGCGCGCCCGACCTGATCCTGCATCAAGGCCGCTTCACCACGCTGGACCCGGCTCGCCCCACTGCCGACGCGGTCGCCATCAAGGACGGCCGCTTCACGCGCGTCGGCACGGCCGCCGACATCCTGCCGCTGGCCGGACCCGGCACGAAGGTCATCGGCCTGAACGGCCGCAGCGCGTTGCCCGGGCTGATCGACAACCACCTGCACATCATCCGCGGCGGCTTGAACTACAACATGGAACTGCGCTGGGATGGCGTGACCAGCCTGGCGGACGCCATGGCCATGCTGCGCCGGCAGGTCGCCATCACCCCCGCGCCGCAATGGGTGCGGGTGGTGGGCGGCTTCACCGAGCATCAATTCGCCGAAAAGCGCCTGCCGACCATCGAAGAACTGAATGCCGCGGCGCCCGACACGCCGGTGTTCATCCTGCACCTGTACGACCGCGCGTTGCTGAACGCCGCCGCCCTGCGGGCCGTGGGCTACGACAAGACCACGCCCGCGCCCCCGGGCGGCGAGATCGTGCGCGACGCGGCCGGCAATCCCACGGGGCTGCTGCTGGCCAAGCCCAATGCGTCGATCCTTTACGCCACGCTGGCCAAGGGGCCGAAGTTGCCCTTCGAATACCAGTTGAATTCCACGCGGCATTTCATGCGCGAACTCAACCGGCTGGGCGTCACCGGCGCCATCGACGCCGGCGGCGGTTTCCAGAACTACCCCGAGGACTATCAGGTGATCCAGCAACTGGCCGACGCCGGCCAGTTGACGATCCGCCTGGCCTACAACCTGTTCACGCAAAAGCCCAAGCAGGAAAAGGAAGACTTCCTGAAGTGGACCGCCACCTCGCAATACAAGCAAGGCACGGACTACTTCCGCCACAACGGCGCCGGTGAAATGCTGGTGTTCTCGGCGGCCGACTTCGAAGACTTCCGCCAACCGCGCCCGGAAATGGGCCCGGAGATGGAAGGCGAGCTTGAGGACGTGGTGCGCATCCTGGCGCAGAACCGCTGGCCCTGGCGCCTGCACGCCACCTATGACGAAACCATCTCGCGCGCGCTGGATGTCTTCGAACGCGTCAACCAGGACGTGCCGCTGGCTGGCCTGAACTGGTTCTTCGACCACGCCGAAACCATTTCCGAGCGATCCATCGACCGCATCGCCGCGTTGGGCGGCGGCGTGGCCGTGCAGCACCGCATGGCCTACCAGGGCGAATACTTCGTCGAACGCTACGGCGCCGGCGCGGCCGAAGCCACGCCGCCCGTCAAGCGCATGCTGGAACGAGGCGTCAACGTGTCCGCCGGCACGGACGCCACCCGCGTGGCGTCCTATAACCCCTGGGTCTCGCTGTCCTGGCTGATCACGGGCAAGACCGTGGGCGGGCTGCGGATTACGCCGCAGCGCAACTGCCTGGACCGCGACACCGCGCTGCGCATGTGGACCGAGAACGTGACGTGGTTCTCGAACGAACAGGGCAAGAAAGGCCGCATCGCCGAAGGCCAGTTGGCCGACCTGGTCATACCCGACCGCGACTTCTTCGCCTGCCCCGAATCGGATATCGCCGACACCAGCAGCCTGCTGACGGTGGTGGGCGGCAAGGTGGTGTGGGGCGCCGGCGAGTTCGCCGCGCACGACGAAGCCGCGCCGCCGCCCGCCATGCCGGACTGGTCGCCCACCCGCCTTTTCGGCGGCTACGGCGCCTGGGGCGATAGCGAAGGCAAACCATTACAGGCGACGCTGCGCGAGGCAGCCGCCGCCTGCGCGTGCGCGAACGGCTGCAATGTCCATGGCCATCAGCACGCGGGCGCCTGGGCCAGCACGCTGCCCGTGTCGGACCTGAAGGGCTTCTGGGGCGCGCTGGGCTGCGCGTGCTGGGCCGTATGACGATGCCGGCGGTATTCACGTCGCCGGCCGTGCGCTGGCTTGCCCTGCTGGCGCTTTGCGGCGCGTACGTGCAAGGCGGGCTGGTGAAGCTGATGGACTTCAACGGCGCGCAGGCTGAAATGGCGCATTTCGGCCTGCATCCCGCCCATCTGGCGGCCGCTGCCGTTATTCTGCTGGAACTGGGCGCCAGCGCCTTGGTCCTGACCGGCCGGTTGCGCTGGCTGGGTGCCCTGGCGCTGGCCGGCTTCACCGCCGCGGCGGCGCTGATGGCCAACCGGTACTGGGAAGCGCCTGCGGACGCGCGTTTCATGACCATGAACGCCTTCTACGAGCACATCGGACTGGCTGGGGCATGGGTCCTGGTCGCCTGGCATGACCTGACGGAGCGCACGCATGGCCGGCGTTGACCACAATACCCCCCCTCCCGCCGCCATCAGCGGCATGGCCCCGCTCAAGCACACGCTGTTCGCCGTGCTGTGGGGCGCCACCATCCTGGGCAATATCGGCAGCTTCATGCGCGACGTGGCCAGCGCCTGGCTGGTCACGGACTTGTCGTCGAACCCCGCCGCCGTCGCCATGATGCAGACTGCCGCCACCTTGCCGGTTTTCCTGCTGGCCATTCCCGCCGGCGTGCTGTCCGACATCCTGGACCGGCGCCGCTTCCTCATCATCATCCAGGTCCTGCTGGCTTGCGTCAGCTTCACCCTGCTGATGATGGCCAAGACCAATACGCTGACCGTCGAATACCTGATCGCGCTGACCTTCCTGGGCGGCGTGGGCACGGCGCTGATGGGTCCGACCTGGCAGGCCATCGTCCCGGAACTCGTGCCCAAGGCGGAACTGAAGACCGCCGTCGGCCTGAACTCGCTGGGCATCAATATCGCGCGCGCCTTGGGACCTGCCGTGGGCGGCCTGCTGCTGGCGGCGTTCGGCGCCGCCGCAGCCTACGGCGCGGATGTGCTCAGCTACGTGTTCGTCATCGCCGCGCTGTTGTGGTGGAAACGGCCCAAGAAGGTGGATGACGGCCTGTCCGAACAGTTCTTTGGCGCCTTCCGCGCCGGCGTGCGCTTTGCGCGCGCCAGCCGCGACCTGCATGTGGTGCTGCTGCGCGCGGCGGTCTTCTTCATCTTCGCAAGCTCAGTGTGGGCGCTGCTGCCGCTGGTGGCACGCCGCATGCTGGGGGGCAGCGCGGGCTTCTACGGCATCTTGCTGGGCGCAGTCGGCGTGGGCGCGATCCTGGGCGCGGTGATATTGCCGATGCTGCGCCGGCGCCTGAACACCGACGGCCTGGTGCTGGCCGCGGCCGCCGTCGCCGCCATCGTCATGGCGGCGCTGTCCTTCGCGCCGCCGCAATGGGCGGCGGTCCTGCTGTTGCTGCTGTTGGGCGTAGGCTGGATCGTCGCCCTGACCACTTTCAACGGCGTGGCGCAATCCATTCTGCCCAATTGGGTGCGCGGGCGCGGACTGGCGATCTATCTGATGGTGTTCAACGGCGCCATGGCCGCCGGCAGCCTGGGCTGGGGCCTGCTGGCGCAGGAGATCGGCGTTCCGGCCACCTTGCTGGCGGGTGCCGCGGGCCTGCTCGGGGCCGGCCTGGTCCTGCACCGCATGCGCCTGCCCCAAGGCGAGGCCAATCTGGACCCGTCCAACCACTGGCCCGAACCGCTTCTGGATGCGCCCGTCGAACATGACCGCGGCCCGGTCATGGTGCAGATCGAATACCGCATCCGGGTGCAGGACCGCCCCGCCTTCCTGCAGGCGCTGCAAGCCGTGGCCGAAGAGCGCCGCCGTGACGGCGCCTATGCCTGGGGGATCGCGGAACACACCGGCGATCCGGAACGGGTGCAGGAATGGTTCCTGGTGGAGTCCTGGGCGGAACACCTGCGCCAGCATCAGCGCGTGTCGCAAGCCGACGCGGACCTGCAGGGCGAAGCCCAGCGTTTTCACATCGGACCGGACAAGCCCGTGGTGCATCACTTCCTGGCGCTGGACATGCGACAGGCGAAGCCCGGCCCGACGACCTGACGGTGCGCCGGGTTCAGTGCGCGGACGCGTCCAGGAAGCGGTGCACCACCCGCACCGACGCGGCGCCTTCGCCGATGCAGGCCAGCACGTGCTTGACCGAACCCGCGCGCACCGCGCCCGCCGCAAAGACGCCCGGCTGCGAGCTTTCAAAGGCCCGGGCCTGCATCGACCCGGCGGCCGCGCGGCCGGTATGGATGTAGCCCCAATCGTCCGTATCCAGGTAGCCATCCAGCCATGCCGTGTTGGCCTGCGCCGCGGGCTCCCCCACCCCATCCTGCCGCATGCCAGTTGCCACGATCAGGCTGCGGGCTTCGACCACCTGCCCGTCGTCCAGCCCGATCCGGTAGGGGTAGCCGCTACCGTCGAAACTGCGGGCGACGCGGCTAGGCAGCACGTGCGAACCGAAGCGCCGGCTCTGGTCCTCGGCCCGTCGCAACAGCCCTCCGTCGCACAGGCCCGTGACCGTGCCGGGAAAGCCTGGCAGCGCGTCCGCACCGGGCAAGTCCGCCCGGCACCGCAGACGACCCACCAACAGCGTATGCAAGCCTTCGGATGCCGCGTAGGCCGCAGCCGCCAAGCCCGCCGTACCGCCGCCCACGACCACCAGGTCAAGCACAGGATCGGCTTGCCCGACGCCCGCCGCAGACCGGAGGATCGCGCCCCCATAGGGGCGCTGCCGCACGTAGCCGATGCGCCGCAGCATGAAAGCGCGCAGCACGATCTCGGCCAGCGGCCGGTCAGCCAGAAGCAGCTTGGCCAGCGCCGGCCGGTCGACCCGCAGCAGGCGGCTGGGGCAATCGGCGCGCAACGTGACGGCATTGGGCCGGTCGGTGAAGAGGTCCAGGCTGCCCGTGAATTCGCCGTCGCGGTGCAGCAGCAGGCTATGCATGGCGCCGTCGGCCTCGCATTCCAGCACCTCGACATAGCCTTCCAGCACGATGTAGAACGCCGCCTCGCGGTCGCCGGAATTCAGCAGCACGCTGCCGGCGGGCACGGCGATCGTCTCGCCATACGGCGCCACCTGCGCGACCTGGGCGGACGACAACATCGGAAACGCCTGGGCATGCAAGGTTGCCAGGCTGGCGGGCGCGTCGGCGGGCGTCGGGCCGGTAAAGGGACGGGTCATGGATTGGCTCACGGATCATCCGCGCGTGGCGCGTACTGCACCCAACATAGCGTTGCCGGTCCGCCAAGTCTTGTGCACTTGACGCCTGATTTGTACAAAAGAGCAATGATCGCACTATTGAAGGCGCACTAGTCCTCCCAGCTGCGGCATCGCGCTTTTGTCCAAATCGGGACACTTGCGTCCAATCATTTGCGCTTGCGCATGCCTAATATGACACGCGGACGCAACCGCCAAGGTTTATCCTGTTCCAGACCATGACACCTTCCGCCCCTCCCGCCCAGGCGCCGGACCATGACGCAATGGCCTGATGCGCCTCCCAGCCTGCGGCACGTCTATCCGGGCGCGTCGATCCAGGCCATTCGGACCAGCCCGGCCTGCGGCGCGGGCCTGGAAATCCTGCGTGTGGGCTACGCGCTGCCCGATTTCGGCGTGGCGCGCTCCGAGGACGACGGCGACGATTTCCTGCTGAGCCTGTCGCTGACCGACAGCCATCGGGTGCTGTATGAAGGGGGCCAGCCCCACCTCATGCCCGTGGCCGCTGAGGCCTTGACGATACGCCGCGCCAGCGCACCCTACCGCGCCGAGCTTCGCACGCCGTTCGATTTCCTGTATTTCCGCATCCCTCCCAAATCACTGGAGCGGCTGTCGGAAGACCTGGGGCTGCCCCACGTCGGGGACCTGTCATGCCTGCCCGGGCAATCCGATCCGGTGCTGGCCGGCCTGGGCAATGCGCTGCTGCCCGCGCTGGGCGCACCGGGCACCGCCGATCCTCTGTTCATCGACCATATCGCGTTGGCCGTCCAGGTTCACGTGGCGCAGAAGTATGGCGGCGCCGCACTCTGCCAGGCACCGGCGCGCGGCGGTCTGGCGGGGTGGCAGGAAAAGCTGGCCAAGGACACGCTGGCGTCGGACCTGCTGGCCAACGTGTCGATCAGCGACGTGGCCCTTGCCTGCGGATTGTCGCGCAGCTATTTCATCAAGGCCTTCCGCCAGACGGTGGGTACGACGCCGCACCGCTGGCTGCTTGAACACCGCGTTGAGAAGGCCAAGCTGATGCTCCTGAACTCCGGCCGCTCCGTGGCCGGGATCGCCGGCGACTGCGGCTTTTCGGATCAGGCGCACCTGACCCGCGTCTTCGCCAGCACCGTCGGCGTCCCGCCCGCGGCCTGGCGCCGCCAGCACCGGAACTAAGGTCGGCCATGCCGCAACGCGTCCAGATCCAGGCCTCCGACATGACGGTCACGCGCATGCGCAGCCACCGCGACGACTTGCCGCCCGGCCCGCCCATCCCGGTGCAGGATGCCTTCAGCGTCATCGTCCAGCTACAGGACTTCCGCGCCCACACCTTGTGGCGCGGCAATCGCATCGCCTACCAGGGCGGGCATGCGAAAGGCGTGGTGGCCATCACCCACCTGGGCGACCAGTGGCGATGCGACCACCGGTCGGCCTTCGACAACATCCGCTTCCAGCTGCCGCGCAGCGCACTGGATGCGTTTTCTTCCGAGACGTCGCGCCCGCGCATATCTGGATTCGATTGCATGAACGGCACCCAGGACCCGGTGATCTACCACCTGGCTTGCGCGCTGGCGCCGACGCTGCTGCATCCCCAGCAGGCCAGCCGGCTGTTCATGGACCAGATCAGCGTGGCCTTGCAGGCCCATGTGATGCATGCCTATGGCCATGCCGCAGCGCCGGCCCTGGAAACCGCAAGCAGCCATTTGTCGCCGGGGCAGTTGCGCCGCGCCACCGAATTGCTGGCCGCCAACGTCGGCGGCGACCTGTCGGTAGCCGACATCGCCGCCGAATGCGGCCTGTCGCGCAGCTATTTCATCAAGGCGTTCAAGGGCAGCACCGGCAAGACACCGCACCGCTGGCTGACCACCTACCGCATCGAACGTGCCTGCGCCCTGCTGGCGCAAGGCGGATGGTCCATCGCGGCGGTGGCGCTGGCCTGCGGCTTCGCCGATCAAAGCCATCTGACCCGCGTCTTCACCCAACAACTGGGCACCACGCCCGGCATGTGGCGCCGCTAGCGCAAGCGCAGGGGGCGGTGGCGCCGCCCTGCAGGCTAGCGCGGGAGCGCGGGCCCGGGCGTCAACGGCCCTGCGGGCTGGCCGGGCCGCGACGGCATCGGTGGCAATTTCGGCTGGCTCGGCCCGCTCCAGGCGGGTGACGGACCGCGATCGGCGCCGGAGGCGCCGGGCGCGGGATAACGCGATTCGCCGCAACCCGTACCCAGGCAGGTGGGCGGCGTACGGCCTGGCTCGACGGTCCGGGGGCAGGACGTGCCCACGCAGTTGTCCGGCAACGTGCGTGCCGAGGGCGGCGGCGATGGAACGCTGGGTACGCCGTCCCGCGCCAGCGCCGGGCCACAGGCCAGCGCCATCCACACCGCCGCGATCAGGGTTTTCATCGTCATGCCTCCTCAGGCTGCACGCTTTCGAGTGTGCGCCCATCCCCTGCCTGCCGCAAGGCGCGGGCGCAAAACTATGGCGCCAAAATTGGATGTTTTTCGCGCCACGTCACGGGGATGTCATCTGCCCTGCCTAGACTGGCGCCGCTGAAACATTCAGTCTGCAGTCAACAGAACGACAGCCGTTCAACAGTCCCCTCACCTTCTTTCGATCCCATGCCGAACCCCTTTCCGTTCGGGCGCCGACCTGTCGCCCGCGCCCTCGCCTTTTCCTTGATCAGCCTGCTGGCCGCTTGCGGCGGCAGCGACGACGACGACGCAGCGCAGCCCGAAACGCCGCCGCCGGTCACCCCGCCCGTCACGCAACCCGAACAGCCTGCTGGCACCCAGGTGGCGTTCATGCCCGACGTCCATTTCCATGACGTGTACGCCACGTTCAAGGACGGATCGTTCCCGGGCGTGCCCAACCAGAAGACCGGCCGCAACGCGACAATCCGGACGATGCAGGCGCAGATGACGTCCACCCGGCTGTTCAACGAAAACTACTTCGCGTTCCTGGCCGCGCTGGATGACGCCGTGGCGCGCGGCGTGAAGTTCATCGCGCTGCCGGGCGATTTCTCGGACGACGGCCAGCCGGTGCACATGCGCGGGTTCCAGAAGATCCTGGACGACTACCACGCCCGCTACGGCATCGAGTTCTTTGCCGCGCCGGGCAACCACGACCCCAACCGGCCGCTGGCGCGCGCCGGCGGCAAATCCGACTATCTGGGCATTGATTCCGCCACCGGACGCCAAGGCGCCCAGCAGGCGATCTACAGCCGCGGCGGCAACGGCGATTGCTCCTCGGGCTACTCGGGCGACTGGGCCAAGGTCAACAACACGTACTGCACGGAAGAAGTGCAGGAACTGGGCTACGCCGGCATCACCGAATCGCTGGCGCAGCATGGCTTCATGCCCAAGCCGGCCTACCGCTACTACGAGACGCCGTACAGCAACTACACCTATAGCGGCTATTCGTACGAAAAGGCGCTGGCGCAGGCCAACTGGGCCACCCGTCAGTACGAGATCTGCAAGGAAGGCACGGGCGGCTCGTATCGCCAGCCCAGCTATACCTTGTGCCGTTCGGTGCCCGACACCAGCTATGTCGTCGAACCGGTCGAAGGCGTCTGGCTGGTGGCCATCGATGCCAACGTCTACGTGCCCACCGGCCCGGGCGCCAACGACTTCGCGGGGTCTGGCGACGCCGGCTACAACAAGATGCTGACGCACAAGCAGCATGTCATCGCTTGGCTGAAAGACGTGGTGGCGCGCGGCAAGGCGTCGGGCAAGCAGGTCGTGGCCTTCAGCCACTTCCCGATGAGCGAGTTCTTCAATGACGCGTCCGACGACATTACGGCGCTGCTGGGCGCGGGCAAGATGCAGATGGTGCGCCGCCCGGCCGAAGACGTGACCCGCGCGCTGGCCGAAACCGGCCTGCAGATCCACGTGGGCGGCCACATGCACTTCAACGACACCGGCGTGCGCCACTATGACGGCGACCATGCGCTGTTCAACATCCAGGCTCCGTCCATGGCGGCCTACGTACCGGCCTACAAACTGCTGCGCATGAAACCGGACAGCACGGTGGAAGTCGAAACGGTGCGCATGGACGAGGTCCCGCGCTATGACGAACTGTTCGAGCACTACCGTGCCGAACACGCCTTCTTCACGGACTTCCCCGCGCAGGTGCCCGGCGGCACGCTGTGGAGCGCCTCGATCCTGGACGCCCGCAACTATGCCGACTTCAGCTCGCGCTACATGTCCGAACTGGTGCGCTTGCGCCTCTTGAACGACGACTGGCGCTGCGAAATGCGTGAACTGGTGAAAAGCCCGCTGAACGGCTCGCACCTGCTTGTGCTGTCGCAGCTGCAGACCAACGTCACCTTGAAGGAATTGGCCAACACCGGCGGCCAGGGCCTGTTCTCGTCCGCCTTCTTCGGCTGCCTGGCCGAAGCGGGCGGCAGCGGCACCAGCAATCCGGCCTACGCGACGGACTACGCCGCCGCCGAAGTGCGCGCCCGTGCGCTGGCGCAAGCCAACGGCATGCGCCTGGAAGACTTCGACGCCTGGAAGGCGCTGGATCTGGCGGGCGACTTCGTGCGCCTGGCCAACGCGGGCGACCTGGCCTTTGCGGACATCCCCGCCGCGCGCGCCCGCCAGTACAAGCTGCTGGCCCAAGCCCTGCAGTCGACCAACGCCAACCTGCTGGTCAACGGCAACCAGGTGCGCAACGACAACACCGCCGCGGCGGTGTTCCAGGCGCGCTTCAAGCCCCTGATGGCGATCCTGCTGAAGCTGGCGGCCGGCGCGCCGACCCGCCACTTCATCGTCGACTTGAAGACCAACACGTTGACGGACATGACGGCGGAAGTCTCGCCGTTCTGATCCCGGCCAGGCCGTGAAAACGCCGCGAGGCGCCGCGACCGGAATCGCGGCGCCTCGCGGCGTCTTGCGCTTTGGGAAATGCGACGATCAATCCAGCCGGATATCGGCGCTTTGCACGACCTTGGCCCAACGCGCGCGCTCACTGTTGAAGAACTGGGTAAGCTCCGCCGGATTGCGGGTCACGATCTCGGCGCCCTGTTCGTTCAACTGCGCCTTCACGTCGGGCTGGTTGACGATCTGCGCCATCAGCATCGCCAGACGCTCGGCCACGGGATCGGTCGTGGTGATCGGCGCCATCACGCCTTGCCACGTGCCCGATTCGAATCCCTTGACGCCTTGCTCGGAAATGGTGGGGATGTCGGGCACCAGCTGCATGCGTTCGCCCTTCGAAATCGCGATCGGGCGCAACTTGCCCGCCTTGATGTGCGGCAAGGTCGCCAGCAAGCCATTCATGATCACCTGGGTCTGCCCGCCGATGGTGTCGGTCACCGCCTGCGAACCGCCCTTGTAGGGCACGTATTCCCATTGGGCGCCGGTGGCCTGCTGCACCGCCACCGCGGCCAGGTGCGGCGCGCTGCCGATCGCGGTCACGGCGAAATTCAGGCGTTGCTGCTTCGACAGCTCCACCAGTTCCTGGACGGTCTTGGCAGGCACGTCGGGATGCACGGCCAGCACGTGCGGCGAATAGGCCAGCATGCTGACGGCGCGCAGGTCCTTGGACGGGTCGAACGACAGCTTGGTGTAGACGGACGGGCTGATCGCCAACGCGCCCACGTCGCACAGCAGCACGGTGTGGCCTTCCGCCGCCGATTGCACGACCAGGCCGGCGCCCAGGTTGCCGTTGGCGCCCGGCTTGTTCTCGACCACCACGGTTTGCTTGAGCGCATCGGCCAGGCGCGGTGCGAGAATGCGGGCGATGATGTCTGACGATCCGCCCGGCGGGTACGGCACGATGATGCGCACCGGGCGCGTCGGCCAGTTGGTGTCGGCGGCGGTCGCGGCGTTGGCCAGTCGCGCCCAGCCGGGCGCCAGCGGCGACAGGCAAAGCGCCGCGGCGCCGCCCAGGAACTGCCTCTTGCTTACGTTCATGCTGTCTCCACTCGTTTGATGTGTCGTCAATAAATCGGGCGCGGGCGGCTGTGCCGCCGCCTCGCGCGAATTCAGGCGGCGCCCCGCGTTTCCACGTAGAGCGCATACAGGGAATGGCTGCTGGCCATGAACAGGCGATTGCGTTTGGCGCCGCCAAAGCACAGGTTGGCGCAGCGCTCCGGCAGCCGGATGTGGCCGATGGGCTTGCCGGCGGGGTTGAACACCATCACCCCATCCAGCTCTTCGGACTTGGCGTTGGGCGCGCCATTGCTGCCCCAGCCGCACCACAGGTTGCCGTCCTCGTCGCACTTGATGCCGTCGATGGCGCCGGGCCCTTGCGCGTCGACGACGACCCGCTTGCCCGACAATGCGCCGTCCGCGCCAACGTCGTAGGCCCAGATCACGCGGTTGGGCTGGTGGCGTGACTCCACCACGTACAACAGCTTTTCGTCCGGCGAGAAGCACAGCCCGTTGGGGCCGGCCAAATCTTCCAGCGCGCGCGTCACGCGGCCGTCGGACGGATCAATCCGGTACACGCCATGGGGCAGCTCGGGCTTGGCCTTGTCGCCCTCCCAGTGGCCGCCGATGCCGAACGGCGGGTCCGTGAACCAGATGGCGCCGTTGCGTTGGCAGATGATGTCGTTCGGCGAATTCAAGCGCTTGCCGTCGTAGCGATCAGCCAGCACGGTGATGGAGCCGTCGTACTCGGTGCGTGTGACGCGGCGCGTCAGGTGTTCGCAGGCCAGCAAACGGCCTTGGCGATCGCGCGCCAGGCCGTTGCTGAAGTTGGCCGGATGTCGAAAGACGCTGACCGCGCCCGTGGTTTCGTCCCAGCGCAAGATGCGGTCATTGGGAATGTCGGACACCAGCAGATAGCGCCCGTCGCCCACCCACACCGGCCCTTCCAGCCAGCGAAAGCCGCTGGCCAGTTGCTCGACGCTGCTGCTGTAGATGCGGTACTTGGAGAACTCCGGGTCCAGAATGCGAATGGACGGATCCGGGTAGCGTTGCTGAGCCGTGAAATTGAATGAGGGGCCAGGGCCAGCGGGTTGCGCGTGCGCCAGTGCAACCGGGCCAAGCGCCAAAGCGGCGCCCAGCAGCCGGCGGCGGCCGGGTTGGGCCAAGGGGGCATGCTCCATCGGTGTCTCCTCTTATCGGTGTAATGCGATGGCAATCGGTGTGGCGCGAGGGCCGGAGCCTCAGGTCACCGGGCCGGGATTGAAGAGCGCCAGGGCGTTGTGCAGCTTGAGTTTTTCCGCACAGGTCTGCTGGCGGCCGCTGGCCACATCCAGCATCAGGCGAAACAGCTCCCAACCTACGTCTTCGATCGTCGCCTGGCCCGTCGCGATGCGGCCGGCGTTCACGTCCATCAGGTCGTGCCAGCGGCGCGCCAGGCTGTCGCGCGTGGCCACCTTGATCACCGGCACTTGCGCCAGGCCATACGGCGTGCCGCGCCCCGTCGTGAAAATGTGCAGGTTCATGCCGGCCGCCAGCTGCAAGGTGCCGCAGATGAAATCGCTGGCCGGCGTGGCCGCGAAGATCAAGCCCTTCTGCGTCAGGCGGTTGCCCGGCGACAGCACGCCGTGGATCGGCGACGACCCCGACTTCACGATCGAGCCCATCGCCTTTTCAACGATGTTCGACAGCCCGCCTTTCTTGTTGCCCGGGCTGGTGTTAGCGCTGCGGTCGGCCATGCCACGCTGCAGGTAATCGTCGTACCAGGCCATTTCCCGCACTAGCGCGTCCGCCACCTCGGGCGTGGCTGCGCGCGCGGTCAACTGGTCGATACCGTCGCGCACTTCGGTGTTTTCCGAAAACATGACCGTGCCGCCCGCCCGCACCAGCAGGTCCGTCGCAAAGCCCACGGCCGGGTTGGCGGTCACCCCGGAAAACGCGTCGCTGCCGCCGCACTGCACTCCGACCGTCAGGTCCGACACGGGGCAGGTTTCGCGCCGGCGCGCGTTCAGCTTTTGCAAATGGCGTTCGGCCGTGCGCATGATCAGGTCGATCATGGATTGGAAGCCGATGTTCTCTTCGTCCTGCAGCACGATGGTGTCCACGCCGTTGCCGTCGGCGCCCATGCCCTCGCCCGCCCGGATCGGAATGGCGCCCGGCGCCAGCAGCCGTTCGGGCTGCAGTTTTTCGCAGCCCAGGCTGACCACCATCGAGGTGCCGCCGAAATTGGGATTGCGCGCGATGTTGTGCAAGGTGCGGATGGGGATGGCGGCGCCCGGCGCATCGATGGCCACGCCGCAGCCGTAGGTGTGTTCGATGCCCACTACGTCATCCACATTGGGATAGCGCGGCAGCATTTCCTGGCGGATTCGCGCAACCGCGTGCTCGACCACGCCCTGCACGCATTGCACCGTGGTGCTGATGGCCAGGATGTTGCGCGTGCCCACGGTGCCGTCGGCATTGCGATAGCCTTCGAACGTATAGCCTTCCAGCGGCGGTAACGGTGTGATGCGCGTGCCCACCGGCAGGTCCTGCAAGGTGCGGGCCGCGGGCATGGTGGTGACGCGTTCGTTTACCCAGCTGCCGCGCGGCAAGGCTTTCGCCGCAAAACCGACCACCACGTTGTAGCGCACGACGGCATCGCCCTCGGCCAGGTCCGTCAACGCGACCTTGTGCCCTTGCGGCACCGCGTCCGCGAGTTGCAACCCGTCGGGTAGTACGGTGCCGGCGGGCAAGCCGCCCTCATTGGCCACGATCGCCACGTTGTCCTGCGGGTGAATCTTGATAAGCACGGGCGCTTGGTCTGCCGCAACCTGCATGAAGAATCCTTTTGCATAGCGGATGCGCGTGAATCCGGCATCCAGTACGTTATCGTACAACCTAAAGAATATCGCCGAACCGGGTCAAAAATAAATTCCGGGTTTCCCCTTGTCTACAAGTAGATCCATAGGGAAACAAGCCTTGAAACGAATAAAATCATGTTGTACGATGACTTACCTTTTCAACACCGTACACCGTTCAGGGCAGCAACCGCCCGCGACGGCCACACCGGATGAGCGCGCTATGACTACCCCGCAGGAACTCAAAGAAATCGTGTCTGAAGGGCTGCTGTCCTTCCCCGTGACGGACTTTGACCAGAACGGCGATTTCAACGCCAAGACCTACGCCGCCCGCCTCGAATGGCTGGCCCCGTACGGCGCTACCGCCCTCTTCGCCGCAGGCGGCACCGGCGAGTTCTTCTCCCTGGCTCCCCAGGAGTATTCGGACGTCGTGCGCACCGCCGTGCAGACCTGCGCCGGCAAGGTGCCGATCCTGGCAGGCGCAGGCGGCCCCACCCGCACCGCCATCGCCTACGCCCAAGAGGCCGAGCGCCAAGGCGCCAAGGGCATCCTGCTGCTGCCCCACTACCTGACCGAAGCCTCGCAGGACGGCATCGCCGCCCACGTCGAACAGGTCTGCAAGTCGGTCAAGATCGGCGTCAT
>NZ_NJIG01000021.1 GCF_002209535.1 Achromobacter marplatensis
TGCCTCCTGTTCCGGACAGATACTGCCTGACTACCTTGAGCTTGAAGTTCTCGTCGTACTTCGCCATGTAAAAACCCCCGAAGGTTGGATCTACGTCCAACTTTCGGGGGTCAGTTCACGAGAGCGGGTTTTCGTCAGCGGCGGGAGGGATCAGGCGATCAGGCGATCCAGCGCTTCGCGGTACTTGGCGGCCGTCTTTTCCAGCACGTCCTGCGGCAGGCGCGGGGCGGGCGGGGTTTTGTCCCAGGTCTGGGTTTCGAGCCAGTCGCGCACGAACTGCTTGTCGAACGACGGGGGGCTGATGCCGACGCGGTAGCCGTCAGCCGGCCAGAAGCGCGACGAATCGGGCGTCAGCACTTCGTCCATCAAATGCAGCGTGCCGTTGTCGTCCAAGCCGAATTCGAACTTGGTGTCGGCGATGATGATGCCCTTGGTGGCGGCGAACTTGGCGGCT
Source organism: Achromobacter marplatensis (assembly GCF_002209535.1). Classification (GTDB taxonomy): domain Bacteria; phylum Pseudomonadota; class Gammaproteobacteria; order Burkholderiales; family Burkholderiaceae_B; genus Achromobacter; species Achromobacter marplatensis. The sequence continues at coordinate 455 of NZ_NJIG01000021.1, forward strand.
TCGGCGTACAGCTTGAGCGTGACGTCGCGGATGCGCTCGGCCAGTTCCTGGCCGACTTCCTTGACCACGTGCGCGAAGTCGACGTTTTCGTCGTGCATGCCGAATTCGGCCTTGGCGGCGGGCGTGAAGATGGGCTCGGGCAACTGGCTGGCCTGCTGCAGGCCGGCGGGCAGCTTGATGCCGCAGATGGCGCCGCTGGACTGGTAGTCTTTCCAGCCGGAACCGATCAGGTAGCCGCGGGCAACCGCTTCCACCAGGATCGGCTTCAAGCGCTTGACCACGACGGCGCGGCCGCGCACTTGGTCCACTTCGTCCGGGGCCACCACGTCTTCGGGCTTCACGCCCGTGGAGTGGTTCGGCAGGATGTGGGCCAGCTTCTGCAACCAGAATTCGGTCAGCTCGGTCAGCACCTGTCCCTTGCCGGGAATGGGATCGTCAAGAATCACGTCGAAAGCGGAGATACGATCCGACGCGACGATCAGCAACTTGTCGTCGCCCACCGCGTACATATCGCGCACCTTACCGCGGCCCAGCAGCGGCAAGGACTTGATGCTGGATTGATGCAAAGCAGAAGTCACGGGAATGGCCTATGGCAAAAATGAAGATTCCCGCCTCGGGCAAACGCCAGGGCGGGAAGTAGAACGAAATCGGAACCTGCACGGGGGACGGCGCATGACGCACGAAGCGCCGAGGCCCGAACCCTGCAAAGCGCATAGATTACTGCAAATATGTCTGCCTTGCCGGGCGGCGGGGGCCGGGTTAGGCTTGGATTTCCAACCCACTATTCGCGCCGGCCGCCCCTGGGCGTCACGGCGCAGACCTTACGCCCGGAGACAAAGCCGTATGCAGGATGCTTCCCTCAAACGCCCGTCCGCCGCCGACGCGCAGGTACACCTGACTGGCGGGTGCCAGTGCGGCGCCGTCCGCTACGCCGTCACCGACGAGCCGATCACGGCCGCCACCTGTCATTGCCGGGACTGCCAGTATTCCAGCGGCGGCGCTCCGGCCCATGCCCTGATCTTCCCCGCCGGCTCTGTGACGATGCTGCGCGGCCAGGCCAAGGAACACCGCTACAAGGGCGATTCCGGCCACACCGTCATGCGCAGCTTCTGCGCCGCCTGTGGCACGCCGCTGTTCGGCGGCTCCGAGGGCATGGGGTACGAAGTGGTGCGAGCTGGATCGCTGGACGATCCGGAGGCTTTCCACTCCAAGGCCAGCCTGTGGACGAGCTCAGCGCCGTCCTGGCACCACGTGGACCGCAGCGTGCCGCATTTCCCCAGGAACGCGCCGGGGGGCTGACGCTAGCGCCGAACACGACGCAAAAAAAGGGGCGGGTCCAAATGGACGCGCCCCTTTTCACTGCCAGACCGCCACCCGAAGGCGGCGTACGGCAACTTATTGCACCACTTGCGACAGCTTGCCCGACGCGTATTGCGCGGCGATTTCGGTCAGCGGCAGCGCACGGATCTTGCTGGCGTTGCCAGCCGTGCCGAATTCCGTGTAGCGAGCCACACAGATCGCCTTGGCGGCGGCGCGGGCGGGCTTCAGGTATTCGCGCGGGTCGAACTTTTCGGGGTTCTCGGCAAAGAAGCGGCGGATCGCGCCGGTCATGGCCAGACGAATATCCGTATCGATATTGATCTTGCGCACGCCGTACTTGATGGCTTCCTGGATTTCCTCGACGGGCACGCCGTAGGTTTCCTTCATGTTGCCGCCGAATTCGCGGATTTCGGCCAACAGTTCCTGCGGCACGCTGGAGCTGCCGTGCATCACCAGGTGGGTGTTGGGCAGGCGGGCGTGGATTTCCTTGATGCGGGCGATCGACAGGATGTCGCCGGTGGGCTTGCGCGTGAACTTGTAGGCGCCGTGGCTGGTGCCGATGGCGATCGCCAGGGCGTCCAGCTGCGTGCGACGCACGAAGTCGGCGGCTTGTTCCGGATCGGTCAGCAGTTGATCCATGGTCAGCTTGCCGTCGGCGCCGTGGCCGTCTTCCTTGTCGCCTTCCATGGTTTCCAGGGAACCCAGGCAGCCGAGCTCGCCTTCAACGGTCACGCCCAGCTTGTGGGCGACGTCTACGACCTTCTTGGTGACTTCGACGTTGTAGTCGTAGTCGGCGATGGTCTTGCCGTCTTCCTTCAGCGAACCGTCCATCATCACGCTGGAGAATCCCAGGTCGATGGCGCCTTGGCAGACCTTGGGCGACTGGCCGTGATCCTGGTGCATCACGACGGGGATGTGCGGATAGGATTCCACCGCGGCCTGGATCAGGTGCTTCAGGAAGCCTTCGCCCGCGTATTTGCGCGCGCCGGCCGAGGCCTGCATGATCACCGGGCTGTCGGTCTCCGCAGCGGCTTCCATGATGGCCTGAACCTGTTCCAGGTTGTTGACGTTGAAAGCCGGAATGCCGTAGCCGTGCTCGGCGGCATGGTCGAGCAACTGGCGCATGGAGACTAGGGCCATGAGTGGTCCTCCTAAGTACTGTCTATTAAAAGATGGTTGAAGTCCTGCTGAATAAGGTGATTTTACGGGGGAATCGCTGAAAGGTCTTGCAACCGGCCGTATCCGGTCCATTCAGGCGAAGACGGACGGGGGAGGACCCCGTCCAATTGCTACGGCGTCCGGCCCATTCCGGCACAAGCGGCCTAAGCCAGCCGGCCCCGGAACGGCCGCTCAGGGCCTGCCGGCGTGCGGCACGTCGACCCGCGTCATCAGGATCCGGCCTTCGGGTTTGGCGCGGCGGTTGGCTTCGATGAAGTCGGGCGCCGCCGCCATGAACAGCGTGCGGCCGTCCGGCCCGCCCAGCGCCGCGGCGAAGATGCCGAATTCGCCCGTGTCGATCTGCTCCAGGATCTTGCCGCCGCGCGCGACCCGCACGATCCGCTTGCCGATGGCATCCGCCACCCAGACCGCCCCTTCCGCGTCCAGCGCCCCGCCGTCCGGACCGATGGCCGACGCCGCGATCAGCACCGACAGGTCGTCGCTGTCAGGCAGCGCGCCGAAGTCCGCCCAGTCCCGCCGGGGCCCCAGCGCCCCATTGGCCTGGATGTCGAATTCAGAGATGCGGTTGCCGAAGGTCTCGTTGACGATCAGCGTCTTGCCGTCCGGCGTGATGAAAGAACCGTTGGGAAAGCACAGCCCGTCGGCCACCACCTGCGCGACGCCGTCCGTGTCCACGCGCACCAGGGTCGTCGTGGCGACTGGCGCGCCTGCCATCAGGTCGAAGCCAAAATTGCCCACGTAAGCACGGCCCTGGGCATCCACCACCATGTCGTTGATATGCCCGCCCGTCAGCGCAGACAGGTCGGCATGCACAGCCAGCGTGCCGTCAGGCTCGCGGCGAAGCACTTTGCGGTCTTTCATGGACGAGATCAAAAGGCGCCCGTCGGGCAGCCATCCCAGGCCGGATGGCTGCTGGGGCACGCGGCAGATCTGCTCGACCCGCCCCTGGAGGTCCACGGCAATCACCTGTTCCGTATAGAAGTCCGACGCCCACAGGCGGTCTTCGTGCCACCGCAAGCCTTCCAGGTAGGTGTACCCGGAAGCCAGCACGGACAATTCGCGTTTCGGCATTGCCTTGTCTCCTGTCTATCGCCCCGGTCGGGGCCGGTTCTTTTTTCGATGCGCCGCGATGGCCGACCGGGCCTTGGCGCCGGCCCATTCTGGCATGAGTGATCCGTCCCCGACCTGACAACTAACTGTCAGCTTTGCGGCATTAACATCACGCCCCAAGGGAAAACCCGCACACCCGGGACGTCCCTGGCATATCCGTCACCGGACTGTCGTGCCCCGCCCTATGCCGGCGGGCCCCGCCCCTTACCCGGGCTCCGCGACAGGTCCCTGTTTCCGTTTTGATCATGAATACAAAGAAGCTGACGCGCTACATCGGCATCGCGATGGTGTTGGGCATCGTGGTGGGCTACCTCTGCAACCAGACAGCGCATGACGCGAAAGACGCGGCGCAGATCGCGTCGTACTTCAGCCTCATCACGGATATCTTCCTGCGCATGATCAAGATGATCATCGCCCCGCTGGTGTTCGCCACGCTGGTGTCCGGCCTGGCCAGCATGAGCGACGCCAACGCCGTGGGCCGCATCGGCCTGCGCGCCATGGTCTGGTTCATCGCTGCCTCCGCGATTTCGCTGCTGCTGGGCCTGCTGCTGGTCAATATCTTCCAGCCCGGCGCGCACATGAACCTGGCAATTCCCGATGCGGGCATCACATCGGGACTGAAGACGGGCGACTTCACGCTCAAGGCCTTCATTGCGCACGTGTTCCCCAAGAGCATTGCGGAAGCCATGGCCAACAACGAGATCCTGCAGATCCTGGTGTTCTCGCTGTTCTTCGGCGCCGCGCTGTCCTTCATCCGCAGCAAGGGCCATAACACGATCTACAACATGATCGACGAACTGGCCAAGATCATGTTCCGCGTGACGGATTACGTGATGCGTTTCGCGCCGCTGGGTGTGTTCGCCGCCATGGCCGCCGCCATCACCACCGAAGGCCTGGGCGTGCTGGTCAGCTACGGCAAGCTGATCGGCGAGTTCTACCTGGGCCTGGCGCTGCTGTGGGCCATCCTGTTCGGCGTGGGTTACCTGTTCCTGGGCAAGTCCACGCGCCGCCTGGGCGGCTTGATCAAGGAGCCCACCCTGCTGGCCTTTTCCACTGCCAGCAGCGAATCGGCCTATCCGAAGACCATCGAAGCGCTTGAGCGTTTTGGCGTGTCCAAGCGCATTTCGGGCTTCGTCCTGCCGCTGGGCTACTCGTTCAACCTGGACGGTTCGATGATGTACCAGTCCTTTGCGGTGCTGTTCATCGCGCAGGCCTACAACATCGAAATGAGCTTTGCGCAGCAATTGACGCTGCTGCTGGTGCTGATGGTGACCAGCAAGGGCATGGCCGGCGTGGCGCGCGCCTCGCTTGTTGTCGTGGCCGCCACCCTGCCGATGTTCCATCTGCCGGAAGCCGGCCTGCTGCTGATCATGGGCATCGACCAGTTCTTCGACATGGGCCGCACGGCAACCAACGTGGTCGGCAACAGCCTGGCCACCGCGGTGATCGCCAAGCTGGAAGACGACCGCGGCGACCAGCCTGAAGGCGCGCCGGCAGACGACGCCCGCGCGGCCACGGGCAAGCCCGCCAACCAGGATGCATGACAATAGCCCCCACGCTGCGCACACTACGTGTGCTTGCTGCCCCCCGAGGGGGCGCTTTTATCTTGGGGCGGCCCGGCGATAAAAGGGGCCCCCACACCGCGCACACTGCGTGTATTGGCGGCACGGCGATAAAAAAAGCGGGCCGCGGCCCGCTTTTTTTTAACACCTGATCGCTTGACCTGCCGGCATCGGCGGGAGCAACATAAGACTCCCTTGCCTGACTCCCGGCGCGGCGCCACGGCGCCACGCGCGATACGCATGCCATGACACCCCTTCCCCTGCGCGGCATTCTGGCAGCGATTGCCATGACGGCCATCGTGCCTGCCGCCCATGCCTGGACACGCATTTCGTGCGACCTGTCCGGCACGGCTTCCACTCCCGCCGTGCAGATGCGTCAGTACCGTACCGATGGCACCGAACTCGCACAGACGACGTTCCGGCTGAAAGTCAAAGCGGCCGACATCCCCGATGGCGCACGCGCCGATACGGATTGCACGGAATTCGTGGACCGCGACATCGACGTCACGCTTGAGAACACGGCGCCCGGCCAGATCCGCAAGGGTAAGCCGCTTAAATTGCGCTACCGCTACGACGAATCGCTGGGGCAGAGCCTGGCGACGAAGTTCGAGCTGGTCCACTGACAACCCGCCCCACCCGCCTGCCAGGCGTTCAGGCTTAGTCGTTGACCGAGCAGGACACCGGCGAGCCGTCTTCGAATTCGACGTCGTAGGTGTGGACCGGATCCCACGGCAGCGTGAACCACAGTTCGTAGCCGTCGCCGTCTTCGTCGAAGAGCCACAGCGCACGCAGTACGGCCTTTTCGGCCATGGCTTCCGCGGTTTCTTCCTTCAGCAACTGGTCGTCTTCGATGCCGAGCTTCTTGCAGTGCTCGTAGGAATAGTTGTCCAGCAGGAACTCGGACGCTGCCAGGATGTGGTCGTCCAGATTGTCGATGATGGCCTTGACCACCTTGGACGCACCGCTGTCAGGCTCTTCGCCGTCCGTCTGGATCATGACGTGGATGGGCGGACGGCCGTTGCCGGCGGGCACGTTCTCGGCCGCCCACAGATCGGGTTCTTCGGGGTCTTGGGTGAAATTGAATCGTGCCATCGCGCGCTCCGGAAAATTGGATGGCGAACCGTGAAAAGTACGGCTTCGCCTGAGCAAGCCGCAAGAACGCGGCTCCGCCTTAGGCCGTTACGCCCTTTCGCCATTTAACCAGATGCGGGGCACCCCGTCTGTGACCGGGAGGGATGTTTTTGCGCCTGGACGCGTTCCAGCAGCAAATGCGGCAAAGGCGGCAGCTCCGTCAGGCCGCCACGCGCTGGACGTCGCGCAGGGCCGCCACCGGCTCGCGAGCCGGCAGATAGTGGGTCGAGAATACCAGCCGGCCCGCTGACCAGGTGTGACTGATCAAGGGCATGCCGCCGACCCGCGCCACCGCCACCAGATCCGCCCGCTGCCCCACTGCGATACGGCCGCGGTCGGTCAGCCCGCAAGCGTCCGCGGGATTCGCCGTGACCAGCGCGATGGCCTGCGGCCACGTCAGGTCGGTCTGCGCGGCCACCGCAAACGCCGCGGCGATCAGCGTGGAGGGCTGATAGTCGGAACACAGGCAGCTGGCCACGCCGGCCCGGATGGCGTCGATGGCGCGCATCGATCCGCTCTGGCTCTGGCCCCGCAGCACGTTGGGTGCGCCCAGGATCGTCGGCAGGCCGCAAGACACCGCAGCGCGCGCCGTGTCCAGCGTGATCGGGAATTCGCTCATCCCCACGCCCAGATTGCGCATGGTGGCAATGCGGTGGATGGAGTCGTCGTCGTGGCTGGCCGTCGGAATGCCCAGCGACTGCGCGTGCGACAGCAAGGCCTCCACCCGGCCGACCGCGCCGTCCTTGCCGCGCGTCTTGGCATGGGCGGCCTCTTCCGCCTGCTCGCGGCTCATCGCATGGTTGCCCATCATGTACTGAAGATAGGATTCCAGCGTCTTGAACTGCCCCTGGCCGGGCGAATGATCCATCACCGACAGCAGGTCCACCGCGCCCTCGTCCATCAAGGCGCGCAGCACGTCCACCGAGGTCTCGTCGGTGACTTCGTAGCGGCAGTGCACGCGGTTGTCGACGAGGCTGTGCTGACGAAAGGCACGCACCGTGCGTACCACTTCCGCCGCCGTCTTGTTGTTGCGCACGCCCCATTCCTTGTTGGCGAACGACAGCGCGTGATAAGGCGTGGTGATGCCCGCCGCGGCGTTGCGGCGGTCCACCTGGGCCACCGCGAAGTCCAGCGGGAACAGCACGCGGGAACGCGGCTCGGCTTCCTTTTCAATGGCGTCGCAGTGCAGGTCGATCAGCCCGGGCATCAGCGTCTGGCCTTGCAGGTCGATCTCCCGGTCTGCCTTCGCGCCATCGGGATCGATGGCGACGATGCGGCCGTCGTCGATCAGCACGGCGCTGTTTTCCAGGACGCGGTCGGGCATGACCACGCGGGCATGGGTCAGGTAGGTGCTCAGCATGTCTACTCCAGGTCCGCCGTGGCGGGTTGCGCCGGACGCAAGGCGAGGGTCTGCGTCGCGACGGCATCGCGCACTTCGGCGTCGTGGAAAATACCCAGCAGGCAACGGCCCGCGGCCAGGGCTTCGTGGATCAGCTCGATCACGACGCGGCGATTGTCGGCGTCCAGTGACGCGGTGGGTTCGTCCAGCAACAGGATGGGATGGCGGGCGATGAAGCCGCGCGCGATGTTCACGCGCTGCTGTTCACCCCCCGAAAACGTGGCCGGCGCCAGGCCCCACAGGCGTGGCGGCACATTCAAGCGCTGCAGCAGCGCGCCGGCCTGACTGCGGGCGTCCTCCGTATCCACGCCCGCCATGCGCAGCGGCTCGGCCACCACGTCCAGCGCCGACACGCGCGGGATGACCCGCAGGAACTGGCTGACGTAGCCGATGACGTCGCGGCGCAGCGCCAGGATGCGCTGCTCGGGCGCGCCCACCAGCTCCACCCATTCGCCGTGGGCCCGCACGCGGATGCTGCCCTCGGTGGCCAAATAGTTGCCGTACAGGCAGCGCAACAGGGTGCTTTTCCCGGTGCCCGACGGGCCGGCCAGCACCAGGCAATCGCCGGCGGCCGCGTCGAAATCCACGGCATCCAGCACGGGCAGGCGGATGCCGCCCTGGTTGTGCAGGGTGAACATCTTTCCGAGGCCCCGCACCTCGATCATGGGAGTGGTTTCGCGCATGTTCAGCTCTGCAGAATGGAAGACACCAGCAACTGGGTGTAGGGGTGTTGGGGATCGTCGAGAATCTGGTCGGTCAGCCCGCTTTCCACCACGACGCCGCCGCGCATCACCAGCGTGCGGTGCGCCAGCAGCCGCGCCACGGCCAAATCGTGCGTGACCACGATGGCGGCCAGCCCCAGGTCCGCCACCAGTTGGCGCAACAGATCCAACAGGCGCGCCTGCACGGACACGTCCAGCGACGCGGTGGGCTCGTCCATGAACACCAGGCGCGGATGCGTCACCAGGTTGCGAGCGATCTGCAAGCGCTGCTGCATGCCGCCCGAAAACGACACCGGCGTGTCGTCGAGCCGGCCCGCGTCAATCTCCATTTTCTGCAGCCAGTTCCCCGCCACTTCACGCAGGTCGCCGTAGTGCCGGTCGCCGACCGCCATCAGACGTTCCGCGATGTTCGCGCCAGCACTGACCTGCATGCGCAGGCCGTCGCGGGCGTTCTGACGAACGAAGCCCCAATCGGTGCGCGACAGCAAGCGCAACCGCGCGCCTTGCATCGCGGCCAGATCGATGAAGCCCTGGTCTCGCGTGTCGTACCAGACGCTGCCGGCATCCGGCTGGGTCTGGTACGACACGGCCGACAACAAGGTGCTTTTGCCCGAGCCGGACTCGCCGACCACGCACAGCACTTCGCCGGGATACAGGTCGAAGCTGACGTCGCGGCAGCCATGCACGCCGTCCCACGTGCGCGTCATGTTGCGCACGGAAAGCAAAGGTTGGGGAGTCATGCGGCGGCCTCGTTGTCGCGTTGCTGCGTCTGGCGGTGGTTGCAGTATTCGGTGTCCGAGCAGACGAAGCGGCGCGTACCGGCGTCGTCCAGGATGATTTCGTCCAGGAAGCTGTCGCGCGACCCGCACACGTCGCAGCATTCGCTCCACTTTTCTACCGTGAAAGGATGGTCTTCGAAGTCCAGACTCTTGACCCGGGTGTAGGGCGGCACGGCGTACACGCGCTTTTCCCGGCCCGCGCCGAACAGCATCAGCGCCGGGTTGCCGTCCAGCTTGGGGTTGTCGAACTTGGGAATCGGCGACGGCCGCATCATGTAACGGTCGTTCACGATGACCGGGTAGTCGTAGGTGGTGGCGATGTGGCCATGCTGTGCAATGTCTTCGTACAGCTTGACGTGCATGCCACCGTATTCGGCCAGCGCATGCATCGTGCGGGTCTCGGTTTCGCTCGGTTCCAGCCAGCGCAGCGGTTCCGGGATCGGCACCTGGAACACCATCACCTGCCCTTCGGCAAGCGGCGTTTCGGGGATGCGGTGGCGTGTCTGAACGATGGTGGCGTCCGGCGTGAATTCCGTCGTCGCCACGCCCGTGACCCGCCCGAAGAAACGCCGGATGTTGATGGCGTTCGTGGTGTCGTCCGAGCCCTGATCGATGACCTTCAACACGTCGTCTTTGCCGATGATGGACGCAGTGACCTGGATGCCGCCCGTGCCCCAGCCATAGGGCAGCGGCATTTCGCGACTGCCGAAGGGAACCTGGTAGCCCGGGATCGCCACGGCCTTGAGCAGGGCGCGGCGCAGCATGCGCTTGGTGGACTCGTCCAGATACGCGAAGTTGTAGTGGTCGTCGCGTTCGACCGTTGCGTGTTGTGCGCTCATGAGGAAACCGCCTCGTCCATCAGATCGTTGGTGGCCGGCTGGGGCGCGCCGCGTTCGGCGCGCATGCGGCGCAACAGTTCCAGGTTGGCCTGGAAATCCACGTAATGCGGCAGCTTCAGGTGCTGCACGAAGCCCGAGGCCTCGACGTTGTCGCTGTGATAAAGCACGAACTCGTGGTCGTTGGCAGGAGAATCGGCGCGTTCGCCCAAGTCCTTCGCCTTCAACGCGCGGTCCACCAGCGCCATCGACATGGCCTTGCGTTCGCCATAGCCGAACGTCAGCCCGTAGCCCCGGGTGAACTTCGGCCCTTCTTCGGCATTGCCCGCGAACTGGCTGACCATCTGGCATTCGGTAATCTCGATTTCGCCAACGGTCACGGCAAACCCGAGTTCTTCAATGTGCATCTCGACTTCCAGCGTGCCGTAGCGGATCTCCGCGGCAAACGGGTGGGTGTTGCCATAACCGCGCTGCGTCGAATACCCCATCGACAGCAAGAAGCCTTCGTCGGCGCGCGCCAGGTTCTGCAGGCGGGCGGCGCGCGACGCCGGAAAATCCAGCGGCTGGCGGGTAAGGTCGAAGGGCTCGGGATCGCCTTCCGGCACGGCTTCGGCGTCGATCAGGTCGTCATGCGCCAACAGGTCGGTGACCCGCGGCATGTCGCTGTCCAGCGCCTGGTCTCCCGGCGGCAGCGCATCGGCTTCGCGCTGCGCCTCCAGCGAGAAATCCAGCAGGCGCTGTGTGTAGTCGTAGGTCGGGCCCAGGATCTGGCCGCCGGGCACGTCCTTGAACGTGGAGGAAATCCGACGCTGCAGGCGCATCGCGCCCGTGTCGATTGGCTGCGTATAGCCGTAGCGCGATAGCGTCGTGCGATAGGCGCGCAGCAGGAACACCGCTTCGATCACATCGCCGGCGGCCTGCTTGAGCGCCAGCGAGGCCAGTTGCGGATCGTAGAGCGACCCTTCGGCCATGACGCGCGACACCGCCAGCGGCATCTGTTCGCGGATCTGGTCCAGGCTCAGCTCGGGGATCTCGCGATCGCCCCGCCGGTAGTCGTCCAGCATGCGGTAGGAATTCAGGATGGCGCGTTCGCCCCCTTTCACGGCGACATACATGTCAGTTCTCCACGCGCGTCGTGCGCGGCAATCCACACATCCGCCGTCCCTGCGTCAGGAACACATCGACGCCCAGCGGAAACCGTTGATGATTCAGGCGCCATTCGCGCCAGAAGCCGTCGGGAAGGCCATCGACCGACAGAGCCTGCCGCGTCTGGATGCCCGGACCAGACAGGGTGACAGCCTCGCCCTCGGACAGGGACGCGACGTCCATCAGCAGCGTGGTGGACAAATCGGGATAGGCGGGGTCTCCCTGGTGGCAGGCGGACAAGGCCGGAGCGTCGCAGCCGGCCGGCACTGCCGCAAAACGCGCCAACGCGGGCGAAGGCACGATGGGGCAGGCGCAATGAAAGCGCAGGAACGCCAGTACGTCGGCGCCCACGGTGCGCGGCAACCACAGCGGGGTATCCACGTCCACCAGCGTCAGCAGCAGCGCCGTCATCGCGGGCGACAGGCCCGCCGGCACGCCGGTGTCGGCGACGATCTGGTGGACACGCCCGGGATGCGCCAGGGCCTGCAAGGCCGTGCGGAAGGTGGTTTGCGCGTCGTTGACCGGATCGGCAAACCCGGGCAGCAGGCCGCGGCTGGCGGCCGGGGCATTCAGTATCTGTTGTTGCATGTCAGTCCTCGCCTCGCACCATCGTGAAGAACTCCACCTTGGTCTGCTCCGCCACCTGCGCCTGGCGCTCGACCCGATCGGCATGCTGGCGCGCCAGCGGCTGGATCAGGTGCGCCTGCACGGTGTCGTGCCAGTCCGGCAATTGCAGCAGCGCATCGGCCACGGCGGCCTGCTCGGCGTGCCGCAACGATCGGCCCTGCACATAGGCCACGCCGACCACGCCATCGCCCAGCGTCACGGCGCAACGTGTCACCGTCATTTCCCCCAGGTTGAAGCGCGCCCCGGTGCCGCCGCTGCGCGCCCGCACCATGGCCATGCCCGTCTGCGCCGGACGCAGCATCTGATGCGCTGGCACACTGCCCAGAGCACTGAACGCCCCTTCCAGCGCGGCCGGACTGGCCAGCGACAACACGCGCATCCAGGCGGCGCGCTGGGCGTTGGCCGCGTCCTGTCCTGCTAGTGAGTGATCCATTATTTCCTCTATACGTCTAGACGACTGGATGAAGTATGATCGCTCCGAATTCCAAGTTCAACAGCCTGGCGTGAATTTTTGATGACAGTTGCGGCGTCTGTGCACCGCCTATCCGGCGGCCGCCGCATCAGGCACAATCACAGCCATTCTTCATGAAGCTGATGTGACAGCACGAGCGCACCCTATGGTTGAAAGAGGTTCCGGCATCGCCGTCTGGCGGCAAATCGGCGAGTCCCTGGCGGACGACATCCGCAACAAGCTCTACATGGCAGGCGAACAACTGCCGTCCGAGCCGGAGCTGGCCGCCAAGTTTTCCGTCAACCGCCACACCATCCGGCGCGCCATGGGCGAGCTCGAGCAAAGCGGCCTGGTCCGGATCGAACAGGGACGCGGCACCTTCGTGCAGGAACACGCCATCGATTACGCCATCGGCAAGCGCACGCGCTTTTCCGAGAACCTGCGCAGCCAGGGCGTGCTGGGCCACCTGGAAGCCTTGGGCAGCCAAACGCTGCGCGCGGCCGACATCGCCAAGCATCTGGGGCTGGCCCGCTCGGCGCCGCTGTTGCGCGTGCAGATGGTCGGCAAGGCTGAAAACCGCCCGATCAGCGCATCCGAACACTTCTTCGACGAAAAGCGTTTTCCGGACTTCGCAGATCGCCTGACCGCGATGCGTTCGGTGTCCAAGGTCTATGCCCACTACGGCATCGGCGACTACACGCGCAAATGGTCACGCATCACCGCCGCGCTGCCCACGCCCGAAGTCGCCCGCCTGTTGGGCCAGCCCAAGACGCGGCCGATCCTTCAGGTGGAAGCGCTGAACGTGGACCAGGAAGGCGCCCCACTGCAATACAGCATCACGCGCTTCGTAGGCGACCTCGTGCAGTTGATGGTGGCGGACCAAAGCTAGACGGCCAGGCCATCGCCGCCGGGACACGCCGGCGGCGATGGGTACGACAAGAGTTTGAAAGCAACAACACACATCTAGACATCTGGTTGTCATGCAGAATCGATAACGTCACACCATGAACTCACACGCCCCCTCGCCCCTGGCCGGTGTCACAGGCCAACGCATCCTGACGCCGCGCGGCGTCGAACAAGCCAGTCTGCGCTTTCATGGCGGGCTGATCGACGACAGCGGCGCCACGCCCGCCCGCGGCGCCCCCTGGTTCGACGCCGGCGACCTGCTGGTGCTGCCCGGCATCGTCGATCTGCATGGCGACGCCTTCGAGCGCGCCATCATGCCCCGGCCCAGTGTCACCTTCCCGTATGACAGCGCGCTGTTCGACGTCGACCGCCAACTGCTGGCCAACGGCATCACCACCGAATTCCATGGCGTGACCCTGTCCTGGGAAGGCGGCTTGCGCGGCGAGGCCTATGCCGAGCGCATGTTCGACGCACTGGAACGCATGCAACACATGATGGGCGCGCGGCACTACGTACACCTGCGCTTCGAGACCCACCACGTGGGCGGTGTCGATCTGGCCCAGCAATGGATCCGCGACGGCCGCGTGCGCTTCCTGGCGCTGAACGACCACCTGCCCAGCATGGCGCGCCGCCTGGGCGATGACCGCAAGCTGATGCAATACGCCAGCCGCGCCGAATGCGACCTGGACACCTTCCAGGAACGCATCCGCGCCGCGATGTCCGCAGCCGACTCCGTGGCCGATGCCATGCGCGAGCTCACCGCCTGCGCGCAGGCGGCCGGCTTGAAAGTGGCCTCGCACGACGACCCCGACGCCGCCACGCGCCGCTACTACCATCAGTTGGGCTGCGGCGTCGCGGAATTTCCGCTGACCCGCGAAGCCGCCGGCGTCGCCCGCGACCTGGGCAACTCCGTCGTCTTCGGCGCGCCCAACGTGGTGCGCGGCGGCAGCCACACCGGCGCACCGAGCGCCACCGAGATGGTGCGCGACGGCCTGTGCGACATCCTGACGTCCGACTACTACTACCCCGCCCCGCTGGCCGCCGTCATGCGGCTGGTGCAGGACGGCGTGCTGCCGCTGGCGCAGGCCTGGAACCTGGTGTCGATGAACCCTGCGCGCGCCGCCGGCCTGAAAGACCGCGGCGCATTGACGCCGGGCCTGATCGCCGACGCCATCGTGGTGGACGACCAGGTGGCCGGACTGCCGCGCGTGGTCGCCGCCATTGTCGGCGGCGAACTGCGCTACGCGACCCGCGTATTCGGCCACGACAACAGCCTGCGCATGGCAGCCTGACCATGCCGCTCGCCCATCGCTACGCCTTGTACCTGGCGCCCACCGGCCCATGGCGCGAACACGGCAGCCGCTGGCTGGGCCGCTGCGCCGACACCGGTGCGCCGCTGCCGCCCCCGCCAGGCCAGCCCGAGTCCGCCCGCGCCTGGACCGAGGCGCCGCGCCATTACGGCCTGCACGCCACCTTGAAGCCGCCCTTCCGCCTGCGGGCAGGCGCTACGCCCCAAGCGGTGGACGCCGCCGCGCGGGAACTGGCCGGCGGCATCGCCCCGTTCGAAGTCGAACTCGAATGCGAAACGCTGCGCGGCTTTCTCGCCTGGCGCATCGCGGAATCCGACACGCAGGGCCAGGCCCGCATACAGGCCCTGGCCGACGCCGCCGTGCGCGGCCTGGACGACCTGCGCGCGCCGCCCACGCCAGAGGAAATCGCGCGCCGCCAGCCGCAATCGCTACCGCCCGAACAGCAGGCCATGCTGGCGCGCTGGGGCTACCCCTACGTGTTCGACACCTACACGTTCCACATCACCCTGACCGGCAAGCTGGCGGGCGATGCGCTGGAGCAGGCGCAACGCGGCATCGCCGCCTTTGCGGATCCGTTGCGCGGACAGGCCATGGCGGTGCCCGGCATCAGCGTCTACGTCCAGCCTGAACCCGGCGCCGATTTCGTCGCGGCGCGCCACTACCACTTTGACGGCACGCACACCGACGCCGTCGGCGCGGACTACCTGCAAGGGCCGCCCGCGCCATGAACCGACCGGCTCCGGCCTCGCCCGCAGACGGCGCGCGGCTGATCTACCTGATGGGCGCCTCCGGCAGCGGCAAGGACACCTTGCTGCGGCTGCTGCGCGCCCATCTGCAGGACGGCGAACCCGTCCTGGTCGCGCACCGCTACATCACCCGCGACAGCGGCGACAGCGAAGACGCGCTGCGCCTGACCCCCGAAGAATTCGCCCGCCGCGCGGCGCTGGGCTGCTTCGCGCTGCGCTGGGCCACCCATGGGCTGCACTACGGCATCGGCATCGAAATCGATACCTGGCTGGCTTGCGGCGCGGCCGTCATCATCAACGGATCGCGCGCGCACCTCGAAGCGGCGCATGCCCGCTATCCCGCATTGACGGCCGTGGAAGTCACCGTGGATCCCGCCCTGCTTGCGCGCCGCCTGGCGGGCCGCGGGCGCGAAAGCGCCGAGCAGATCGCGCAACGGCTATCGCGCGCCACGCAGGCCTTTGCCGTGCCGCAAGCATGCCGGCTGGAGCAGGTCAGCAATAACGGCGCGCCCGAATCGGCTGCCGCCGCCCTGCTGACGATTGCGCGGGAACAACTGGCCCGCTAGAACGGCTCAGGTCTTCGGCGGGCTGCCGCACAGTTCCAGCAGGATTTCCGAAAAGCGCTCCTCGGCCGCCAGCGGCTGCTCGCGCTTGCGCCGGATCAGGTTGATGGGCGGCAGTTCCCAACCGAAGTCCCAGGGCACCATGCCCAGCTTGCCGCGTTGGCAGAGTTCCCGCGCGATGTCTTCGGGCACGACCGAGATCAGCGCCTCGTTCATCGTCAGCATGCCTTCGATCACGTCGGTGGAGTAGGCCTCCAGCACCGGCGACGGCGGACGCAGCCCGGCTCGGATGAAGTGCTCCATGATCAGCTGCCGCGTGGGCGTGTTGGCCGCCGGCAATACCCAGTCCATGGACGCCACGGCGGGCCAGTCCGGCGCGCGCCGGGCCAGGCGCTGCGCCAGGCGGCTGTGCGCGATCAGGCGCGGGCGCTGGTGGTAGAGCACCCGGTGCATCAGGTCGTCCAGCGCCACGGTGGACGTCGCGCGGCTGATGATGCAGTCCAGCTCATGCCGGCGCAGCATCGGCACCAGGTGATCTGTGGTGGCGCGGTGCAGGGTCAGCGTCACCCCGTGGCCTCGATGCAGTTGGCTGATGGCAGCCGTCAGCAGGGCGCTGGACACGTACGGCACCACGCCCACGTTCAGATGTGCGGAACGGCCCGCATGCAGGGCCTCGACTTCTCGCGCCCACAGGTCCAGATCGCTTTGCATGTGGCGCGCTCGCAGCAGGGCCAGCTCTCCCAGCGGCGTAGCCTGCAGGCCGCGTCCGCTGCGCAGGAAGAGCGGCGCGCCGAAGATGTCCTCCAGCTCGGCCAGAGCCTTGGTGACGGCGGGCTGGCTGATGCCGGTGGCGGCCGCCACCCGGGTCAGCGAGCCATGCTTGGCGATGTTGGTCAGCAGCGCCAGGTGGCGGTGCTTCAGGCGGTTGGCCAGACGGGCGGCATCCCAGCTCATGGGTTTCTCTATAACCAAATGGTTATTCAATTATGCCAACAAAGCTAAATCAAGTTATTTCTCGATCCTATACTTCCATCCACTTTCCCTCGCCGCCAGTCACCGTCAAATGAGCGACTCTTTCACCACCCGTCCAGAAATCCGCGGCACCTTCGGGGTCGTGTCGTCCACGCACTGGCTGGCCTCGCAAGTCGCGATGGGCGTGCTGGAGCGCGGCGGCAACGCCTATGACGCCGCCGTGGCGGGCGGCTTCACCTTGCAGATCGTGGAACCACACCTGAATGGGCCGGGTGGCGAAGTGCCCATCCTGTTCTGGAGCGAACGCGAACAGCGCATGCGCGCGCTCTGCGGCCAGGGGCCCGCCCCCGCCCTGGCCACGCCCGCCTACTTCCGCGGCCTGGGCGTGGAACAGGTACCCGGCATCGGATTGCTGCCGGCCACCGTGCCCGGCGCGTTCGGCGCCTGGCTCACCCTGCTGCGCGACTACGGCACGTGGGAACTGGCCGACGTGCTGCAACCGGCCATCGACTACGCGCGCAACGGCTTTCCGCTGGTGCCCCGCGTGTCGCAGGCCATCCTGGCCGTGCAAGCCTTGTTCCGCGACGAATGGAAGACTTCCCGCGACGTCTGGCTGCCTGAAGGCCGCGTGCCCGCGCCCGACACCCTGTTCCGCACGCCCGCCATCGCCGCCACCTACACACGCATCCTGGACGAGGCGCATGCCGCAAGCAGCGACCGCCGCGGCCGCATCGATGCGGCCCTCAATGGCTGGTACCGTGGCTTCGTCGCCGACGCCATCGACGCCTACTACACCCAGGAATCCGTGCGCGACACCACCGGCCAACGCAACCGCGGGCTGCTGCGCAAAGCCGACCTGGCCGACTGGCGCGCCACTTACGACGAACCCGCCACCACGCAGTACGGCCGCTACACCGTCGCCAAATGCGGCGCCTGGTCGCAAGGGCCCGTGCATCTGCAACAGTTGGCGATGCTGCGGCATTTGGGCGTTGACGCCCTGGACCCCACATCGCCGCAATTCGTGCACCGCATCGCTGAAGCCGCCAAACTCGCCTTCGCCGACCGCGCCGCCTGGTATGGCGACCCTGATTTCGTGCAGGTGCCGTTTGCCGCGTTGCTCAGCGACACATATGCGCAGCAACGCGCCGCCGGCATCGGCTCAAGGGCGTCCACGACACTGCAACCGGGCAGCCCCGCCGGCATCGCGCCCCGCCTGCCCGACCTGGCCGCCGCCGATCGCACGCTGGCTGCCTCCAACATCCGCTTCGGCGTAGGAGAGCCTACGTTTGCAGCCCTGCCGCCGGTGGCGGAATGGGCCGCCCGCGAAATCTTCGTGGGCGACACCTGCCAGATCGACGTCATCGACCGCGACGGCAACATGGTGGCCGCCACGCCTTCGGGTGGCTGGCTGTCGTCCAGCCCGGTCGTGCCGGGGCTGGGCTTCCCCTTGACGACTCGCCTGCAGATGACCTGGCTGGACGAGGGCGTAGCGGGCCAGCTGCAGCCGGGCAAGCGCCCTTGCACCACCTTGTCGCCCGGCCTGGTGCTGCGCGACGGGCAACCCTATATGGCGTTCGGCACACCGGGCGGCGACCAGCAGGACCAATGGACCGTGGCGTTCTTCCTGCGCCATGCGATGGGCATGAACCTGCAGGAAGCCATCGACGCGCCTTCCTGGCACATCGACCACTTCCCGGGTTCGTTCTGGCCGCGCACGCTGACGCTGAACCGCCTGACGGTGGAGTCCCGCTTGCCTGAAACCACCATCCAGGCGCTGCGCGACGCCGGCCACGAGGTCAAGGTCGGCCCCGCCTGGTCCGAAGGCCGCATCAGCGCCTGCACGCGCGAACCCGCCGCGGGTGGCGCATTGCTGCTGCGAGCCGGCGCCAATCCGCGCGGCATGCAGGGCTATGCGGTCGGCCGATGATCTTCATCAACCAGTTCCATTCCAGCCGGCGTCCAGACCGGCACTTGCACAAGGGGTAAACACCATGACATTGCGATTCAAACGACTGTTGCGCGCATGCGCGTTCGGCCTGGCGCTGACCGCGCCCGCGCTGTCCCAGGCAGCCTGGCCGGAAAAACCCATCACGCTGATCGTGCCGTGGGCCGCGGGCGGTTCCACCGACATCCTGGCGCGCGTGCTGTCCGAAGGGCTGACCCAGTCGCTGGGCCAGTCCGTCATCGTCGAGAACCGCTCCGGCGCCTCGGGCAACATCGGCACGACCTTCGTGGCCCGCGCCAAGCCCGACGGCTACACGCTGCTGGTGGGCTCGATGAGCACCCACACCATGAACCAGGCGCTGTACTCCAACATGCCGTTCGACGGCGTGAAGGACTTCACGCCCATCGCTGAACTGGCGCTGGTGACCAACACGATGGTGGTCCACCCGTCGGTGCCCGCCACCAACCTGAAGGAATTCATCGCCTACGTGAAAGAGCGCCCGGATACGGTCGCCTATGCGTCCGCGGGCCAAGGCTCCACCAACCACCTGAGCGCCGCGCTGTTCGAGAAAGCCGCCGGTGTGAAGATGATGCACATCCCCTATCGCGGCGGCGCACCGGCCGTGCTGGACACGGTGGCCGGCCGCACGCAGGTGCTGTTCAGCGCCGGCACGCAGACGCTGCCGCACGTGCAGACCGGCAAGCTGAAACTGCTGGCCGTCACCGAGGAAAAACGCTCGCCGCTCCTGCCCGAGGTGCCGACCGTCGCCGAAACGCTGCCCGGCTATGAGCTGTCGGTCTGGTACGGCGCGTTCGGCCCCGCCGGCATGCCGCCCGAACTGACCGCGCGCCTGAACCGCGAGATCAACCTGATCTTGAAGCGCCCCGACGTCATCAAGAAAATGGGCGACATGGGCGTGCTGCTGACCGAGACCACGCCGGAGCAATTCGGCCAGATCCTCACGCGCGACGCCGACAAGTACGGCAAGCTGATCAAGGAATTGGGGATCACCGCGGAATGATGGGCAACGCGACTTTGCAGCAACCTGCGCCGGCAGGCGTACAGGCGGTCGCGCGGGCTTACGCCACCGCCGACGCGGTGGCGGCCTTGCAGGCCATCGACGCCCACGCCCGCACCGCCCTCGGCCACGCCCTTTGCACCGTCAACCGCTACGACGCCGACACCATGCGCGTCGTGCGCCTGTACAGTTCGAACCCGCAGGCCTATCCGCCCGGCGGCAGCAAAGACAAGAGCGGCACGCCCTGGGGCCGCCACGTCCTGCTTGAACACCGCGTGTTCGTGGGCGAAGGCGAAGCCGCGATACGCGAATTCTTCAACGACCACGACGCGATCCGAGGGCTGGGACTGCAATCGGTGATCAACATCCCGGTTATCTACGGCGGCGAATGCCTGGGCACCGTCAACTTCCTGATGCCACGCGCCAAGGTCTCGGAAGCGGACATCGAGCACGCCCAACTGGCCGGCCTGCTGGCGCTGCCGGCGTTCCTGGCGCTGCGCGCCGCAAGCTAGGGCGCAGTGCGATACTGGCCCGCACCAGCGGCGGGCCAGTATCCCTAGATCAACGCCCGGCGTATGCGGGACGACAGCATGTCGATCACGACCACGAACGCCACGATGATGATCATCACCGCGCAGGTTTCGGCGTAACGGAAGCTGCGGATGATTTCCCACAGCACCGTGCCGATACCGCCCGCGCCCACGATGCCCACCACCGAGGCTGAACGCACGTTCGATTCGAAGCGGTACAGCGAATACGAGATCCATAGCGGCAGCACTTGCGGGATCACGCCGTAGACGATTTCTTCCAGCGCGTTCGCGCCCGTGGCCCGCACGCCTTCGACCGGACGCGGGTCGATGGCTTCAACCGCTTCCGAAAACAGCTTGGCCAGCACGCCCGTCGTGTGGACCCACAAGGCCAGCACGCCTGCAAAGGGGCCCAGGCCCACGGCGACGATGAACAGCATCGCGAACACCATCTCGTTGATGGCGCGGCAGGCGTCCATCAGGCGGCGCATCGGCTGGTAGACCCAGGCCGGCACCATGTTCGACGAGCACAGCAGGCCCAGCGGCACGGCCACCACGATGGCGAGGAACGTTCCCCACACGGCGATCTGTACCGTCACGATCATTTCGTCCAGGTACATGCGCCAGTCGCGGAAATTGGGCGGGAAGAAGTCGGCGGCGAACTGGGCCATGTTGCCCGAGTCGCGCAGCAGATCCAGGGGCCGCATGTCCGCGCCTCGCCACGACATGACAAGCAGCGCAAGCACGACGGCCCAGACAAGAAGGACCGGCAGCGACGAGCGCGGCGCGGCAGGCAGGCGGGAGGGATGGGTGGCTAGGTTCATGGAGAAAGGCGATCCGCTGGAAGGGATTCGGAGGTCAGACGCCGGCGCGTCAGGCGGCGCGCCAGCGTGTTGCGGCAAGGCTTACTGCTTGGCGGAGGCGGGCTGGCCCAGGCTGGCCAGCTTGCCATCCAGTTCCGCCAGTTGCTTCTGCTTTTCAGCCTGGCCCAGCGTGCTGTCGGCTTCGACCTTGGCCTTTTCACGGGCCAGTTCGATCTGGCGGATCGGCACGAGCTGCTGGTTGTCGGACGCGCGGAAGCCCTGATACGTCAGCGCCTTCAGGTTGGCCATTTCGCGCTCGGCGTCCTTGCCTTTGCCGTAGTTGACGAAGAAGTCGCGAATGCGGCCCTTCAGGTCGGCAGACAGGTCCGTGCGCATGACAAGCGGATCGGCCGGGATCAGCGGTGACTTCCACAGCACGCGCACGCTGTCGTTGGCATCCTTGCCGGTGTTCAGGCGATAGCGTTCCAGCGCCTCGGTGTTGTTGACCGCGACATCCACCTGCTTGTTGATGACCGACAACAGATTGGCTTCGTGGTTACTGGCGCGCACCGTCTTGAAGAAGGTCTTGGGTTCGATCTTGTTGGCGGCCCACAGGTAGTAGCCGGGCACCGCGGTGCCGGACGTGGAGTTGGGGTCGCCCGCACCGTAGCTCAGCTTGCCGCCGTTCTTCAACACGTCGTCCAGCGTCTTCAGGTTGCTGTCTTTGTTAACGATCAGGAGCGACCAGTAGCCGGGGTTGCCATCCTTGTCGATCACCGAGGCGAACACCTCGCCCTTGGCGCGGTCCACGGCTTCGATGGCCGACTTGTTGCCGAACCAGCCCAACTGCACCTTGTTGAAGCGCATGCCTTCGATAATGCCGGCGTAGTCCGACGCGAAGAAGGGCTTGACCGGCACGCCGATGGCGCGGCTCAGGTCGTCGATGACGGGCCGCCAGACGGACTTCAGGTTGGTCGACGACTCGGTCGAGATGATGCCGAAGTTCAACGTCTTGGCGTCTTGCGCGTAGGCCTGCGTGGACAACGCGGCGGCGGCGATCAGGGTGACGAAGGTTCTGCGTAGCATGGATGACTCCGGGTATGTAGGGGCAGAGAGGTCGGGACGATGAAGGCGGAAGCGGGCTCAGGCCGCCTGCGCCAGTTGGGACAGCGGCGCCAGGCCCGGCATGGACGGCGCGTGGGACGAATATTCGGGAAGCAGCTCGCTCAATTCGGAGCCGTACAGGTCGCGCAGCATTTCCGGGGTGAGGTCGGCGGCGCGGCCGTCATAGACCACCTTGCCGTGGCGCAGCGCCACCACGCGGGGGCAATAGCGCAGCGCCACGTCGACCTGGTGCAGCGACACCACCACGGCCACTTTGCGGCTGCGGTTGATCTGGGCCAGCGTGTCCATGACGCGGCGCGACGACTCCGGGTCCAGCGACGCGATGGGTTCGTCGGCCAGGATCACGCGGGCGTTCTGCACCAGCGTGCGGGCAATCGCCGCGCGCTGCTGCTGGCCGCCCGAGAGCGTGGACGCGCGCTGAAATGCATAGTCGTCTATACCAACCTGGGCAAGCGCGTCCAGGCCCTGGCGTACTTCGGCGCGCAGGAACCAACGGGTCAGGCTGCGCCACAGCGGCACGCGCGGCAGCATGCCGGTCAGGACATTGGTGATGACCGGCAGGCGGCCCACCAGATTGAATTGCTGGAACACGAAACCGATGCCGGCGCGCGCGGCGCGCACATTGCGGCTCAAGCGGCCGTTCTGCTGGATCTGCTGGCCATTGACCTTGACGCTGCCCTGGCCCGCGTCGCCGGCGACAAAGCCCGCCAGGTGGCGCAGCAGCGTGGATTTGCCCGAGCCGGATGCGCCCAGCAAAGCCACCATTTCCCCGTCGGCCACTTGCAGGCTGACGTTGTCCAGCGCCTTGGCGCCGGCCTGGAACGTCTTGCTCAAGTTCTGCACTTCGATGGCGTACGTCATCGTCTGATCCCCTTGTCTGTGGTCATTGCCGCATTCTGTTTTCGCCGCATGACAGCGCGATGACCTGGGGATCGAATCATTTGCCGGAAAATAAGGGGTCAGCAACAGGCTGAAAGACCTCCGTCATAAATGGCCCGGCGCGCGCGTTGCGTGGCCTTGCAGCGCGGGTATATTCGAATTGTTCTCCCCACTTGCCTGGCGCTCATCATGATCAAAGGTTCCTGCCTGTGCGGCCGCGTTGCTTACGAGATCAACGGCCCTCTCACCGACGCCCTGAATTGCCATTGCGTCATGTGCCGCAAGTCCCACGGCGCCGCCTTCCGCAGCCGAGCGTCGGTTCAAGCCTCCGATTTCCAATGGACGAAGGGCGAGAACCACGTCACCTGGTATGCCTCGTCGCCTGGCAACTACCGCGGCTTCTGCGAGGCCTGCGGCACGCCGCTGCTCAGCCGCTTCGACCAGACACCGGACACCTACGGCTTGCCCCTGGGCGCGCTGGACGACGATCCGGGCGTCAAGCCCACCGCGCATTGCCATGTGGCCGACAAGGCGCCCTGGTTCGACATCACGGACGGCTTGCCGCAGTACCCCCATGAATTCCAGGGGGTAGGCGAAGCCAGCAAAGAGGCAGTTACATAAAAACTCAACCGAGTGGTTGAATATCCCCAGGCGCTGGCCTATATTCAACCTTATGGTTGAACTTATCCCCGCTCCCGCTCTGGATGCCGTCTTTCGCGCGCTGGCCGATCCCACGCGCCGCGACATGCTGCGCAGCCTGGCACAAGGGGATCAGACCATCGGAGAGCTGGCAGCGCCCCTGCGCATGAGTTTTGCCGGCGCCTCCAAGCATGTGCAGGCCCTGGAACGCGCCGGCCTGATCCGGCGCACCATCCATGGCCGCACCCATGTGTGCAGCCTGAATCCCCAACCCATGGCCGAGGCCATGGAATGGCTGCGTTTCTATGAACAGTTCTGGGCGGGCAGACTGGATGCGCTGGCCTCTGCGCTGGCGTCCCATCCCGCCCCGCCCCCGTCCCTAGGAGAGCAACATGAGTGATCACGGCGTCGTCCTGGATCCCACGACCCTGCGTTTTACCCGCCAGCTTCCCGCCAGCGTGGAAACCGTATGGGCGTTCCTGACCGAATCCGAAAAGCGGGGCCGCTGGCTGGCCACCGGTGACATGGAACTGCGCGAAGGCGGCGGCGTGACCCTGCGTTTCGTGCACGCCAACCTGTCATCGGTCGCCGAACCCACGCCGGAACCCTATAAGGCTTACGAGAACGGCGTCACGACCCATGGCATCGTCACCCGCTGCGAGCCGCCCCGGCTGCTGGCATTCACCTGGGGCGGATCCAAGGGGGAACCGTCGGAGGTCACGTTCGAACTGTCGCCTCAAGGCGAGGGCACGCTGCTGGTGCTGACGCACCGCAAGCTGAACTCGCGCGACGACATGGTTGATGTGGCGGGCGGCTGGCACACCCATCTGGGCGTGCTTTCGGCCAAGCTCGAGGGGCGCGAACCCGGCCCGTTCTGGTCGGCGCACCACCGGTGGGAAGCCGACTACCAGGCGCGCGTCCCCGGGGCCTAGAGTCGTTCAGTAGCAACTATCACGGCGCAGCGGCAGATAAATACTGGCTAATCGCTGCGCTTTGCAGTAACATAAGTCCGTGATTTTTCCGCAAAAAACCGGGCTTCGGTCACTCTGCGTGCCAACCTGTATCCCTTCGGGTCACCCCCAAGATACTCAGGCTGCCCCCGGTTTGGTTGAGATTATTACGAACGGCGCCGCAACATTATTGTGCCGTCCGGCGTTGCAACAATCGCCCCCACCCGCTTTCTCCGGCGCTGTGCGCTTGCACGGCGCCGCGACCAAGCCGCGCACCGCGCGCATATTGCCCACGCTGCGCGAGTATCCGTCATTTCAGACATCCACTAGGGATGCCGTGGCCCTTACCCGCGCTTGCCCGAACGTTTTACGTTCAAACCGCTGGACCTGGTTATTTGAGTCCAACGCGCTTGCCGCCTCGCGCGGCGCGTCATGCCGCCGGCCTGGCTGCGCGTATTGATCAAGGAGTAGAGAATGGCTAAAGAAGAACTCATCGAATTGGATGGCATCGTTGACGAAGTGCTGCCCGATAGCCGCTACCGCGTCAAACTGGACAACGGCATCGAAGTCGGCGCCTACGCCTCCGGCCGCATCCGCAAGCACCGTATCCGCATCCTGGCAGGCGATCGCGTCACCCTGGAAATGTCGCCCTACGACCTGACCAAGGGCCGCATCAACTTCCGTCACAAGGACGAACGCGCTCCCGCGCCCCATCGTCCCCAGCAGTACCGCCGTTAAGCCAGGGCTCCAGGGCCGGCCCGAGGCCGGCTCCCTGCCCCTGTTTCGCGCGGGCTTAAGCCCGAACCGCGATATGCCGTAATGCGTTGAACGTCTGTTCGTGAAAGAATGGCGCGCTTGCCAGGCGCAATGTCTGGCGGGATACGCATGAAGCAAGATGGACCTTAAAGAAGAGTTGCAAGCCGCCGCCGACCAGCTTTCCCTGGCGCGAAGAAAATTCGTGAAAGGGGAGGAAGGCCTGCGTCTGCTCAACCAGTCGCGCGAAGGGTTCATCAACAGCCTTCGCAATACCGGCCTGACCTACGCCGAAGCCAAGATCAAGTACGACAACTGCCTGGATGAGCAGCAAGCCCAGCAACACCATGTGCGCCAGCAGATGGAGTATGCCGAGCGCATGCACCAGTTCGTATTGAACAAGATCGCCCAGCAGACCGCCACGGCCTGACGATCAGGGCTTGAACGCTCCGATGAAGATGGCGGGGTCGACCCGCGCATCGTTCAGGCTGACGTTCCAGTGCAGGTGCGGCCCGGTTGCCCGGCCTGTCGCCCCCACCTTCCCCACCACTCCGCCTCGCGGCACCTCGTCGCCGACTTTCACGTCAATGGCCGACATGTGGCAGAACATGCTGACAAAGCCCTGCCCGTGATCGACGAAGACCGTCTTGCCATTGAAGAAGTAATCTCCCACCAGCACGACCACGCCTGCGGCCGGCGCCTTGATCGGCGTGCCCGCCGGCACCGCGAAGTCCAGGCCCGAATGCGGATTGCGTTCCTGCCCGTTGAAGAAGCGCCGCAAGCCGAATGGACTGGACAGGCGGCCGCCGTTGACCGGGCGGTCCAGCAGCAGGTTGCTGGGCGTGACGCCGGCCCGGTAGGTCCGATTGGCCGCGCTTTGCTCGGCCATCTCGCGTTCGATGCGCTTCATGTCGTCCGGGTTGGGGTCGACCTGGCGCGGGTTCTTCAAGGTGATGTGCTGCGCCACGTATTCCTTGGCGCCCACCTTGAACGGCAGCTTGCGCTGGCCCTTTGCGTCGCTGACTACCACCTGCTGTTCGCCGGGCTTCACGCTGAGCGGAATCCCGACCACGGCGATCCACTGCTTGCCCTCTTCCCGCACGACCAGCACGCGCCGATCCAGAAAGCTCACCTCGGGCGCTCGATCGGCATCCCCAAGCGCCAGGACGGCCACGCCGCCGGGCACCGGCGCATTCAGCTTGCGCGAAATAAAACCTTGCTGGGCTTGCGCGCGCACGGGCAAGCCGATGCTGACGGCGGCGGCGGCCAGACCGGCCCGCAAGACGTCACGGCGATTGAACATGGCGCTTACAGGCACAGGTTCGCCGGTTCGATGATGCTTTGGTCGCGGCGCGCGATGCGCGTCGACAGGCGAGTTTCGGTCTTGCCCTTCCAGGTCGTGGTCGTCAGCACGGCTTCAACGCCCAGGCTGTCTTCCTGGACCAGTTCGAATCCGTTGCGCACGGCGTTCTGCTTGAAGTTGACGCCCTGGCTCTTCCAGGCGCTGGCCACACACGCGGTGTAGTCCTCTGCCGTGCGCTGGGTCGAACCGTAGAAGACGGGGTCGCGCTGGCGCACGTCTTTGACATTGGCGCAGGCCGTCAACGCGGCCAGGACGGTAAGGGACAGGGCGAAACGAACCTTCATGACGGTAAGACTCTCAAGCAGGAGGGGTGGACAGGGGCGGCCAAAACTATAACGCAGCGGCCGTTCAGGACTGGGCCGCGCGGCGGGCCGATTTGGGGCGGAACGCGTCGATGACGCCGGGCTGCGTCTCGGCGTAAGGGCCGCCGATCAGGTCGATGCAATAGGGAATGGCGGCGAAGATGCCCGGCACCAGCACGGCGCCGTCTTCACCCTTGAGCCCTTCCAGCGTCTCGCGTATGGACTTGGGCTGGCCGGGAAGGTTCACGATCAGGGCGGCGTGCGACGGGGTTTCGCGGATGACGGCGACTTGCCGCGACAGGATGGCGGTGGGCACGAAACGCAGGCTGATCTGGCGCATCTGTTCGCCGAAACCGGGCATTTCCTTGGTAGCAACGGCGAGCGTAGCCTCGGGGGTGACGTCGCGCCTGGCAGGGCCGGTGCCGCCAGTCGTCAGCACCAGGTCGCACCCGCAGACGTCCACCAGTTCGATCAACGTCTCGGAAATACGCGCGGACTCGTCCGGAATCAGTCGATCCACCGCCTGCCAGGGCGAGGCCAGCGCGGACCCCAGCCATTCACGCAGCGCGGGCAGGCCCTGATCTTGATACGTGCCGGAAGAGGCGCGGTCAGACACGGACACCAGGCCGATGATCAGTTCGTCGGGATGGCGGCGGGCGATTCGGGTCGTGGCGGTCATGGGCGGCAGCGTCTTGGAAGGTGAAGAAAAGGCGGGTTCGGCGCCAAAGGACGGCGCATGGCGCGGTCAATCATGGAAATCCAGAAGAACCGCGCGATGTCGATGCTATCGCATTCTTTCCCAGGAGGAAGCGCGCTCTCTTTCCGGGCCAGCCCGCTTCCGGCTGTCGCAAAAATGCGAATTGGCCCTGCCCCCGGTTTCGCGCGCTTGTTTCGGTCATACGCGCTGGATAACATCCGCTAACAATCTAATCCGATATCGCGCCCGGCCTCCCCGCCCCACCCATGTTCACACGCACTCTACGGCAGCACGCGCTGGCAGCCGCGCTGGCCCTGTCCGCCGCCGCCGCTTGCGGCTGGTGGGCCTGGCATTCGCTGGCGCTGAAAACCGAACCCGTGCCCGCGGCGGCCCCGGGGATCTATATCCCGAACCTGGGCAACACCCTGCAGGAACAGACGCGCAACCTGTCTCGGATGAGCCAGGCGCTGCGCACGGGCGACCGGCTGGTGATCCTGGGGTCATCCGAACTCACCAGCAACGATCTGCGCTTCGTGCCGTACCGATATCTGGCCGACGAGCTGCAAATGCCCGTGCTGGCTTATGGCCATTCGGGCTTCCAGTCCCTGGGCATGCAACTGGTGCTGGCCGCGCTGGCCGATGATCTGTCACCCGCCTCCCGCGTGGTCGTGATGCTGTCGCCCGGGTGGTTCGACGGCGACGGCGGCTTGGGCGCGGACGAATTCAAGGAGCACGCCAACCCGCTGCTGCCGCGCCTGATGAAGCAGCCCGAAGGCCGGGCGGAGCTCGCGCGCTGGCTGCGCGACAAGGGGGACGCCCGTGTGGCCTGGTCCATGGTGGCCGAGCAGGCCTACGTGTTCCGCCAGCGCCTGGTGGACCTGTGGGCGCCCGCCTATGCAGCGCCTGTGCCCGAACGCGAACGCGAAGGGCCGGCCGCCGCTGCCCGCGTGGTGGATTGGGATGCGCTGGCCAGCCAGGCCCAGGAAGCCGAACAGAGCCAGATGGGCGGCAACCGCTACGCGGTCCGCGACGAATTCTTCAATAAATACCTGCGCTCGATTCCCGAGGGCGGCAAGACCGCCTACCTGCCCCAGCCGCTGACCGGCCGCGACGAACTGCGGGAATTGACGGCCCTGATGGCCCTGCTGCGCCAGCACGACGTGAATGCGCTGTTCGTGATGCAGCCGCTGCACCCGATGGTCTTCAAGGACCTGGCCCGCTTCGAACCGATCCAGCGCGACGTGGCGGCGCTGTGCCAACGCTACGCGATGACCTGCATGGACATGTACAGCGCCCCCTTTGAAGTCGGCATGCTGCGCGACGTGCAGCACCTGGGCGAACTGGGGTGGCTGAGGGTCAACCAGAAGATCGCGCAGGTATTCCGTCCATGAGAGGCGCCGGCAAATGGAACGAACCCAAATGAAACGAACCCTTTGGCTGTGCCTGCTGTACCTGGGCGTCCTGGCGGTGATGTTGATCCAGGCCGATACCTCGGCCAATCTGGGCAAGCCCATGGAAATCGAGTTCCAGTACTCGAAGTTCTGAAACCGGCGGTGCCGGCGGGACGGCGGTGGTTTTCCGACGCAACCAGGGTCAGGTCACAAATCTGCAATAATCGGCACCTCTCGCCGGAACCTCGCCCCCGCCTCCATGTTCGACCTCTTCCATGGCCTAGATCTCTGGGTCGGCCTCAGTCTTGTGCTGGCCCTGACATTCGTCCTGGCCTTCGAATTCATCAACGGCTTCCACGACACGGCAAACGCCGTGGCCACGGTCATCTACACCAAGGCCATGCCGCCGCATCTGGCGGTGGTGCTGTCGGGCATCTTCAACTTCCTGGGTGTGTTGCTGGGCGGTGTGGGCGTGGCCTACGCCATCGTCCACCTGCTGCCGGTGGAACTGCTGATCAACGTGGATACCGGCCGCGGGCTGGCCATGGTGTTCGCCATGCTGGCCGCCGCCATCGCCTGGAACCTGGGCACCTGGTACTTCGGCATCCCCGCTTCCAGTTCGCACACCCTGATCGGCTCGATCCTGGGCGTGGGCCTGGCCAATGCGCTGATCACCGACCTGCCGCTGGGAGATGGCGTCAACTGGGGCAAGGCCATCGATATCGGCCTGTCGCTGGTGGCCTCGCCGGTCGCGGGATTCCTGGTCGCGGGCGGCTTGCTGCTGCTGCTCAAGCGCTGGCTGCCGCTGTCCAAGATGCACAAGACGCCGGATCAGCGCCGCGCGATCGACAACAAGAAACACCCGCCGTTCTGGAACCGCCTGGTGCTGGTGCTGTCGGCCATGGGCGTGAGCTTCGTGCACGGCTCCAACGACGGCCAGAAGGGCATCGGCCTGATCATGCTGGTGCTGATCGGCATCGTGCCGGCCAATTTCGTGCTGGACACGACCAGCACCACCTACCAGATCGAACGCACCCGCGACGCGGCGAACCACCTGAGCGTGTTTTACCAGCGCAACGAAGCCATGCTGGGCGACTTCCTGGCGCTCAAGCGCTCGGACGCCAACACCGAGATGCCGCGCAATTTCCGCTGCGATCCGGAATTGACCATGCCGACCATCGCCGCGCTGCAAACCGACCTGGCCGGCGTCAGCAACTACGCCGACCTGTCCGCCGAAAAACGCATCGACGTGCGCCGCTACCTGTTGTGCCTGGACGATACGGCCAAGAAGGTCTCGCGCATCGAAGGGCTGCCCGCCCGCGAACGCGCCGACCTGCAACGCCTGCGCGCCGACCTGACCGCCACCACCGAATACGCGCCCTTCTGGGTGATCGTAGCCGTGGCCCTGGCGCTGGGCGCGGGCACTATGGTCGGCTGGCGCCGCGTGGTGCTGACGGTGGGCGAAAAAATCGGCAAGCAGGGCATGACGTACGCCCAGGGCATGTCGGCGCAGGTAACGGCGGTGGCCGCCATCGGCCTGGCCAACGTGTTCAGCCTGCCCGTGTCCACCACCCACGTGCTGTCGTCGGGCGTGGCCGGCACGATGATCGCCAACAAGACCGGGTTGCAAGGCAACACGGTGCGCAACATCCTGCTGGCCTGGGTGCTGACCTTGCCCGCGTCGATGGCGCTGGCGGCCGGCCTGTTCTGGATCGGCGTGCAGATCACCGGCTGACCGCAAGCCACCGGGCCGTGCAGGCAATCTGCACGGCCCACGCAACACTCTGGCTACCGCGCCAGGCTGTTTCCCGCCCCGGCCCGCGTCTACCATGACGCCATGGCGACTCAGACCCCCACCCTGCATTACATTTTCGACCCGCTTTGCGGCTGGTGCTATGGCGCTGCGCCGCTGGTGGACGCCGCCCGCGGCATCACGGGGCTGGCGGTTGCCGCCCATGGCGGCGGCATGATGACCGGCAGCAACCGCCAGCCCGTCACCGACGCGCTGCGCCGCTACGTGATGCCCCACGACGAACGCATCGCCGGCCTCACCGGCCAGGTCTTCGGCAAGGATTACTTCGACGGCCTGCTGCGCGACACGGGCGCCGTCTTCGATTCCGAACCGCCCACCACCGCCGTCCTGGCCGCCGACACCCTGGCCGGCCGCGGGCTGGACCTGCTCAAACGCCTGCAACAGGCGCACTACGTGCAGGGCCTGCGCATCGCCGACCCCGGCGTGATCACGGCCCTGGCCCGCGACATCGGCCTGGACGGGGACGCTTTCGACGCCGCCTACGCGGCCGCCCAGGGCGCCGCCACCGCCGCGTACATCGCCGATAGCCGCAAGCTGCTGGCCCGCGTCGGGGGCACGGGCTTTCCGACCCTGGCGCTGGAGCAACAGGGCGCTTATGCGCTGCTGGAGCCCAGCCGCTACCTGGGCCGACCGGCCCAGTGGCAGGCGCACCTGCGCGAGCGCATCCAGGGCCGGGCCTGAGCCCAGGGCGCCGGCGCGGTCAGCCCTCTTCGATGTCGCCGTCCCGCTGCAAGGCCCGGTGCATCGCCGGGCGATTTCCCAGCCGCTCGACATAGGCGCCGAACACGGGCGATTCCGGAATCACCTTCACCTGCATCATGTATTGCAGGGAACCGCCCAGCACGATGTCGACCGCTGAAAAGTGGCTGCCCAGGAAATAAGGGCGCGCTTGCAGGACCCGGGTCAGCACCTGTTCGACCTCGTCGGCCGAGCCCCAGCCGGGCGCGCCTCCTTCATGAGGCCGTTTGAATGCGCGTTCGACCATGGCGGGTTCGAACACGCCCGTGGAATAGGACAGCCAGGTCAGGTAGGGACCGCGGTCCGCGTCGCCCACGAGCGGGCCCAGCCCCTTTTCCGGGAACAGGTCCGTCAGGTACAGCGCGATGGCCGGCGTCTCGAACACCGGCACGCCGTCGTGCACCAGCGCCGGCACCTTGCGATGCGGATGAATGTCGATGTAGTCCGCGGGCATGTGGCCCGCGCTGTCGGTGCCGCGGATGGACACCATTTCGGTGTCGTACGGCACCCCAAGTTCCTCAAGCAACCACAGGACCCTGAACGACCGCGAACGCGGCGCATGGTAGAGCGTAAGCATGATCGGCCTCCTTGGGAGTCCGATCATTTTGCCTGGGCAGCCTTAACCCGCCAAGGCCAGCAACACCCCGTATGCGCCCATGCCCAGCAACACGGCCACGCCGGTATTGCTGACCAGCCGCGCGGCCACGCCCGTGACGACCAGGCCACCCACGTAGGGGGCGATGCGGGCGGCTTGCGTACCCGCGTCCAGCAAGTCGGGCACGATGACGGCCGCCGCGATGCCCGCCAGCAGGCTGGGGCCCAGGGCGGCCAGCGCCGAGCCTTCGCGCGACAGGTGCCGCAGCAAGCGGCTGCGTTCGGACAGCATGAAGGGCAGCGCACGCGTCAGGTAGGTGATCACAGCCATCGCGATCACCGCGCCCCAGAAACCCAGGCCATCGGCGTTCATGCGGACCTCTTCAGACGATAGGCGGCGCAGCCGATGACTGCGCCAATCAGGATGGCCAGGCTGGTATGCCCCATGGCGGCCACCACGCCGGCGCCCGCCACCGCGGCGATGACGGGCAGGCCCATGCCGCGCTTGGCGCTTTGGCACACCAGCGCCATGAACAGCGCCGGCAACGCGAACCGCATCACCTGGGACAGCATCGGGTAATGGCGTTCCAGCCCGTCGCCCGCATAGACGCCGACGGCCGTCCCGGCGATCCAGGTCAGCCAGGCGCCCAGCCCCAGCGCGATCATCCAGCCCTGGCGATTCCCGGCAGGCACGCTTTGCAGGCGGTTGAACGCGGTGGCGAAGACTTCATCGGTCAAGAGGAAGGCGACCTTCAGGCGGTCGCGCAGCGCCGCCGGCAGGAAGCGGGACAGCAAGGGGCCGTACAGCAGATGGCGCGCGTTCAATAATGAACACAGCGCCACCACCCACAACCAGGGCGTGCCGGCCTTGATCGACGCCAGCAGCAGGAACTGGCTGGCGCCGGCGTAGACAAACACGGAGATCAGGATCACTTGCAGCGGGGTCAAGCCTGCCGCGACGCCGGCGATGCCGAACGTCACCGCCACCGGAAAGTAGCCGATCATGACCGGCAGGCAGGATTTGAGCCCATCGATGCGCGCGCTGCCCGCCAGGGCATGCGCGGGGGAGGAAGACGTCTCCAAGGTGCTTTTCGCTTGTTTGTTGTGGCAAGGCAAGCGTGTAGTTTACCCACCCTGTATCCCCCGGGACGGGGCCCTGTCAGGGTTCCGGCGCGCCCAGCGCCCGCAAGTGCGCTTTCAGGCGCCGCACCTCCTGGCTCAGGTCCAGGATCAGCGCCACGGCATCCAGGCTGGCGCCGAAATCGTGCTCCAGCCGGCGCGCATGCAGCGCGCGCTGCAGGTCCACGCTGTAGAAGCACCAGTGCTCGGGCTGCGGGCCGCTGGCGTTGACGATGCCCACTTCGACCAACTGGGCGACCCATTCCACTTCCGCGCCGCAGGCGCGGGCCAGGTCGTCCGCGCTGAGCGGCTGCGATTTGCCCACGACGGTGGCGCTGGTGATGACAAGCTTCTTCATGGTCAGACCCCCAAGTGGCGCCGCGGGTTGAAAGGCACGTCCTGCTGCAGCTTGCGGTAGGCCGCGCGCGCAGCCTCGCTATCGGCCGGCGGCAGCACAAGGTCCAGCACCAGGTACAGGTCCCCCGGCGGATCACCGGGTATGCCGCGGCCGCGCAACCGCAGCTTGCGTCCGTTGCCGGAACCGGCCGGGATCGACACCTCGACCGTGCCGCCCGGCGTGGGCGTATCCACCTGCGCGCCCAGCGCGGCTTCCCACGGGGCGACGGGCAGCGTCATATAAAGGTCGCGGCCTTCGGCCCGGTAGCGCGGGTGCGGCTTGAAGCGCACCTCCAGGTACAGGTCGCCGTTTTCGCCGCCCCCGTAGCCGGGCATGCCCTGCCCGGCCAGACGGATGTACTGGCCTTCGCGCACGCCGGCAGGAATGCGCACGCTGAGCGTGCGGGTTTTCATGTGGGGATGGCCCTGGTCGTCCATCTCCATCGATCTCAGGCTGATGTCGCGCGTGGCGCCCTTGAGCGCATCTTCCAGGTCCACTTCGATGGCGGCGTGGTGATCGTCGCCACGCGCGCGGAAGTCCTGCTGGCGCGCCCCGCCCCGCTGGCCGCGACCGCCGAACAGCGACGAAAAGAACTCGCTGAACTGGGCCTCGTCGCCAGGCGCCGCGCCCCGGTGGAATTCGAAGCCTTCGTCCCAGCCGGGCGGCGGCTGGAAGCCGCCATCGGACGACACGCCGGCCGCCAGATTGTCGTAGGCCTGGCGCTTTTCCTGGTCGCGCAAGACGTCATAGGCTTCGTTGACGTCGCGCATGCGGGCCTCGGCGTCGCTTTCCTTGCTGACGTCGGGATGATATTTGCGAGCGAGCTTTCGGTAAGCGCGCCGGATCTCGTCTTCGGTGGCGCCGCGTTCCACCCCGAGAGTGCTGTAGTAGTCCTTGAACTCCATATTCCAGCTCACCTTAAAGGTTTCGGCCGCGTCGGGCAGTGCCGCATCCGGCCTTGAATATCAACAAGATAGGGGTTACGGACCGATTTTTCAATGCGCAAAATCAGGCGGCGGCAAGCGTGCATAATGTTCGGTTGCCCCGTCATCCGAGGGCATGGCCGGCGACTCGCGCTGGCCAGGATCAGCCACAGGAACCGATCGTGCTGGAAATCATCGACGTCGACTTCTCCAATCCGGAACATGGCCGCCAGGTGCTGGCCATGCTGAACGAATACGCCAGCGGCCCCATGGGCGGCAATTCGCCCCTGCCCGACTACGCGCAGCAGAACCTGATCGCGGAATTGGCGCGCCGCCCGACGGCCCACGCGCTTTTGGCCCGCGTCGACGGGCAGCCCGCGGGGGTGGCGATCTATCTGGAAGGCTTTTCCACCTTTGCCTGCCGGCCGCTGATCAACCTGCACGATCTGGGCGTGTCGCCCCGCTTCCAGGGGCTGGGCGTGGGCAAGCAGCTGCTGGGCGCGCTGGAAGACCGGGCGCGCCAGATGGGCTGCTGCAAGATCACGCTGGAAGTACTGGAAGGCAACGCCGTGGCCCAGGGGCTGTACCGCAAACTGGGCTTTGAAGGCTACGCGCTGGACGACACCACCGGCCGCGCGATGTTCTGGCAAAAGAAGCTGGTAGCCTGAGTGGCGTAGTATCTGATGTTTACCGGACGGCATCCCCCCACCCGCCGTCCGGACCACACCGCAGGATTCACGATGAAGATGAGCAACATCCCCTTCGGCACCACGGACTGGTCCGAGGTGGAACGCACCGAACACGCCGGCGACACCGGCATGGCCTACTGGCGCACCCGCCAATTCGGCGATCTGCGGGTCCGCATGGTGGAATACACCGCCGGCTACCTGGCTGACCACTGGTGCAGCAAGGGCCACATCCTGTTCTGTCTCGAGGGCGAACTGCATACCGAGCTGGAAGACGGCCGGCAGTTCGTCCTGACCCCCGGCATGAGCTATCAGGTGGCTGACCAGGCCGAGCCCCACCGCTCGTCCACCGCCACGGGCGCCAAGCTCTTCATCGTGGACTGACGCATCGGCGCGACACGCGAAATTGCAATTGCGTTACGCTTTGCAATTCATGCGGCGCGCCGCCACCCGTCGGATCCGCACCACTCACCACGACCCCGCCAGACCGGAGACAAGATTTGGGCGCCCCGATTACGCTTTACGTCGACTCCCTGTTTCTCAGCCCTTATGCCATGTCGGCCTATGTGGCGCTGACCGAAAAGAAATTGCCCTTCGAGGTGCGCCCGATCGATCTGGAAGCGGGCGAACAGCGGATGCAGCCGTACCAGTGCCGTGCGCTGACGGCGCGCGTGCCCGCGCTGACGCACGAGGGGTTCAACCTGACCGAATCCAGCGTCATCGCCGAATACCTGGAAGACGTGTTTCCTGCGCCCGAGCATGCCGCGCTGTATCCCCAGGCCATCCGCGAGCGCGCCCGCGCCCGCCAATTGCAGGCCTGGCTGCGCAGCGACCTGGGTGCGCTGCGCCAGGAGCGCCCCACCGAGACGGTGTTCTACGGCGCCGCCGGCCAACCGCTGTCCGACGCGGCGCACGCCGCCTCGGCCAAGCTGATCCAGGTGGCCAGCTACCTGATCGGGGTGGACCAGGCGTCCTTGTTCGACGAATGGTGCATCGCCGACATCGACCTGGCGGTCATGCTCAAGCGCCTGGCGCTGGATGACCTGCCCGACCCGCTGCGCGCCTACGCCGATGTCCAATGGCAGCGGCCATCCGTCCAGAAATGGCTGGAGCACAACGCCGCAGCACGCGCCTGACGCGTCCGGAGCCGCGATGCAATTGCTGGATCACGTCTCCATCGCGGTTTCCCATCTGGGCCACGCCCGGCCGTTCTATGACGCCGTCATGCAGGCGCTGGGCGCGGCCAAGGTCTATGACGAGGCAGACGCCATCGGCTATGGCGAACGCTGCGGCCCCGGCGACAGCCGACACACGTATGTCTCCATCCTGGCAACGCCCGGCTTGGCGCCGGACGCCGGCGCCAGGCGCCATTGGTGTTTCAAGGCGCCGGACCGCGCCGCGGTCGATGCCTTTCACGCGGCGGGCCTGGCCCACGGCGGCCGCGACGGGGGCGCCCCCGGGCTGCGCGCGCACTACCACCCACAGTATTACGCCGCCTTCCTGCTGGATCCCGACGGCAACTGCGTGGAAGCTGTCTGCCACGGCGCGAATTGACGCCTGCCGCGACGCAACGTTCTTGCAAGATTGGCAACAAAGCTGAAAGAAGGGACAGTTAGCGCCCTAATTTGAGCGGCATCAAACCCTTCCATGTTGCGACGCAGCATTCGATGCGGTGTAATGGGGAGGTCAACTCGGCCGGTTCCACTCGGGATCGGCCCGGCGGCCTTCCGCCGTCGGGAGCAACTTACAGGAGATCGCCATGGCCGGATCCGGCAACGATCGCGTCCCCACCCCGTCCTTTTTCAACCCCTGGACGGCCGCCTACGAATATGCCGTGGATGCCTGGCAGCGCGGCGTGCTCTACGCAGACGTGCTGCGCCAGCGCGGCAACCAGTACCACGAACACATGGCCAAGCGCGCGCCCAACGTGCTCAGCATGGAGTTCGAGCTGGTCCTGGATGGCCGCGAATTGCCGCGCCCCGTGAACTACGGGCTGTTGCGCATCAAGCCGCCGGCAGACGTGGAAACCGATCCGATCAAGCGCCCCTTCCTGGTGGTCGACCCGCGCGCGGGCCATGGCCCGGGTATCGGCGGCTTCAAGCCCGAAAGCGAGATCGGCGTAGCGGTGCGCGCCGGCCATCCCTGCTACTTCGCGACCTTCCTGCCCCAGCCCATGCCTGAGCAGACCGTCGAAGACGTGATGATGGCCGAAGCGCGCTTCCTGGAAGAAATCATCGCGCGGCACCCCGACGCGGAGGGCAAGCCGGTCGTGGTGGCCAACTGCCAGGCAGGCTGGCAGATCATGATGACCGCCGCCATTCGCCCTGAACTGTTCGGTCCCATCATCGTGGCAGGCGCCCCGCTGTCCTATTGGGCAGGCTGGCGCGGCATGAATCCGATGCGCTATGCGGGTGGCCTGCTGGGCGGCAGCTGGCTCACGGCGATGACCAGCGACCTGGGCAACGGCAAATTCGACGGCGCCTGGCTGGTGCAGAACTTCGAAAACCTGAATCCAGCCAACACCTTGTGGTCCAAGCAGTACAACCTGTATTCCAAGGTGGACACTGAAGCCGACCGCTACCTGAGCTTCGAGAAATGGTGGGGCGGTCACGTCTTCCTGAATGGCCCGGAAATCCAGTACATCGTGGACAACCTGTTCGTGGGCAACCGGCTGGCTACGGCCGGCCTCGTGACCTCCGACGGCATCCGCATCGACCTGCGCAACATCCGGTCGCCGATCGTGGTGTTCTGCTCGAAGGGCGACAACATCACGCCGCCGCCGCAGGCACTCGGCTGGATCCCCGACCTCTACCAGAACGAAGCCGAAGTGCTGGCGCACGGCCAGACCATCGTCTACGCCGTGCACGAAAGCATCGGCCACCTGGGCATCTTCGTGTCGGGCAGCGTGGCCCGCAAAGAGCACCAGGAATTCACGTCGAACATCGACATGATCGACGTGCTGCCCCCCGGCATCTACCAAGCCGAGATCGCTGACAAGACGCCCGATACCCCCAATGCGGATCTGGCTTTCGGCAACTACGTGCTGTCGTTCGAACAACGCAAGCTGGACGACGTGCGCGCCATCGTCGACCGCAAGGAAGAGGACGACCGCCGCTTCGCCGCCGTGGCCCGCATCTCGGACATCAACCTGGGCATGTACCGCAGCTTCATGCAGCCGTGGCTGCGCGCGCTGGTCACGCCGCAATCCGCGGAATGGAGCCAGCGCCTGCATCCGCTGCGCCTGCCCTATGAACTGATTTCGGACCGAAACCCGGTCATCGCCCCCATCGCCAAGATCGCCGAGCAGGTGCGCGAACAGCGCCAGCCGATCTCGCCTTCCAATCCTTTCCTGATGGCGCAGGAGATGTTCTCGAACTGGGTCGAAACCAGCCTGAACATCTGGCAGGAACTGCGCGACTCGGCCGACGAACGCACCTTCATGGGCGTCTACGGTTCGCCGCTGGTGCAGGACCTGGCCGGCCTGGGCGCGCAGTCCGGCCCCCCGCGCAAGCATCCGGGCGTATCGCCCGAACACCGCCGCTTCATGGAAGACCGTGCCGCCGAACTGCGTTCGATGGTGCAGGAAGGCGGCTTGCGCGTGGCAGCCATCCGCATGCTGCTGTACGTGTCCGGCGCCGAGGGCGGCCTGGACGAGCGCAGCTTTGCGCTCATTCGCAAGATGCGCGCCGAATCCGACAACGCGTTGAGCTTGCAGGAGTTCAAGGATCTGACCCGCGAGCAGGCTCTGATCCTGACGCTGGATTCGGACGCCGCCCTGCTGGCCATGCCGCATCTGCTGGAAGGCTCACCGGCCCCGGCGATCCGCGACGCGCTGGAAACGATGAAGCGCGTGCTGGAAGCGGCCGAACCGCTCAGCCCGGCCGCCCGCGAAAGCCTGGACGAGATGGAACGCATCTTCGTGGCGGCAGAGCGCCGCGCGCAGAAGCGCAATCCGGCGTCGGCACCGGCCAAACTGCCGGCGCCGTCCGTCGCCCCCGCGCCTTCCGTGCCGGCCTTGAAACTGGTCAAGGCCGCCGCTGAAGTGCCCGCCAAGAAGGCCCAACCGCACCCCGCCGCGGCCAAGTCGGCGGCAGCGGAGGTTGCCGAAGACGCCGCGCCCAAGGCTGCCACCAAGGCCCCGGCAAAACGGACGGCCAAATCGGCAAGCAAGCCGGCGACGACGGCCGCGGCTAAAACCGCAACTAAGACCGCCACTAAGACTGCCACTAAGACCGCGGCCAAGACCGCCACGGCATCCCCTGCGAAACGCGCCACCAAGACCGCAGCCCGTCAATCCGCCAAGGCCAAGACCGCATGACCCTGCCTACCTCGACGCATTACGACAAGCTCATCGCTCGCGCGCAGACGCTGGAACCGGCCTTCTGCGCCATCGCCCACCCGTGCGACGAGCCCTCGCTGTCGGCCGCGCTGGAAGCACGCGACCTGGGGCTGCTGCATCCCATCCTGGTGGGCCCGGAAAAGAAGATCCGCGACACGGCCGCCCAGTTCAAACTGAACCTGGGCGATGCCCGCATCGTGGACGTGCCGCATAGCCATGCGGCCGCCGAGACCGCCGTGGCGCTGGTACGCAACGGCGAGGCCACCCTGCTGATGAAGGGCAGCCTGCACACCGATGAACTGATGCACGAAGTGGTCGCGCGCACGACTGGCCTGCGCAGCGGCCGCCGCATCAGCCACGTGTTCATCATGGAAGTGCCCACCTACGCGGAGCCGCTCTTCATCACTGATGCCGCCATCAACATCTTCCCCGACCTGGAAACCAAGGCAGACATCATCCGCAACGTGATCGACCTGCATCACGGCCTGGGCCTGGGCGAACCGCGCGTGGCGATCCTGTCGGCCGTCGAGCAGGTCACGCCCAACATCCCCAGCACCATCGAAGCCGCCGCGCTGTGCAAGATGGCGGACCGCGGCCAGATCGCCGGCGGCCTGCTGGATGGCCCGCTGGCGCTGGACAACGCGATCAGTCCGGACGCCGCCCGCATCAAGGGCATCCGGTCCCCGGTGGCAGGCGTGGCCCAGGTGCTGGTGGTGCCCGACCTGGAGGCCGGCAACATGCTGGCCAAGAACCTGACGTTCCTGGCCAACGCGGAAGCGGCCGGCATCGTGCTGGGCGCGCGCGTGCCCATCATCCTGACCAGCCGCGCCGACAGCCCGCGCTCGCGCCTGGCTTCCTGCGCGGTGGCGGCGATCTACGCCCACCACCTGAGCCAGCAAGCCGCCCGCCCGCTGGCGTGACGCCTGCCCACCGCTACCGGATTCCAGAGCCATGAGCGACACCATCCTCGTCATCAACGCCGGCAGTTCCAGCATCAAGTTCTACCTGTATGACATCGACGACACGCACGAGCTGGCGCCGCGCCTGGGCGGCCAGCTGGAAGGCATCGGCACCTCGCATCCGAAATTGCGGGTGCGCGACGCCGCCGGCAAAACCCTGGTGGAACGCGACATCGCGCCCAGCCACGCGCCCGACGTGCCCAATGGGCAGGAAGTCGTCGGCACCTGGCTGAGCGGCCACCTGGGCGGCGCGCCGCTGGCGGTGGGGCACCGCGTCGTGCATGGCGGCCCCGACCTGTCCGAGCCCGTTTTGATCGACGACGCCATCCTCGCCAAGCTGGACACCTTCACGCCGCTTGCGCCGCTGCACCAGCCCAACAACCTGGCGCCCATCCGCGTGATCCGTGAGAGGCGGCCCTGGATTCCGCAGGTGGCCTGCTTCGACACGGCGTTCCACCGCAGCCACTCCGACGTGGCTGACCGCTACGCGCTGCCCGAATCGCTGTACCAGGAAGGCGTGCGCCGCTACGGTTTTCACGGCCTGTCCTACGAATACATTGCGCAGCGCCTGCGCCAGGCCCTGCCCGAACTCGCGATGGGCAAGATCATCGCGGCGCACCTGGGCTCGGGTGTGTCCGCCTGCGCCATGCATGAAGGCAAGAGCGTCGACAGCACGATGGGCTTCACCGCGCTGGAAGGCCTGCCCATGGGCACACGGCCCGGCCGGCTCGACCCGGGCGTGGTGCTGTGGATGATGGAACGCGGCATGGACCACGACCAGATCGAGCACCTGCTCTATCACGACTGCGGCATGAAAGGCCTGTCCGGCATCAGCAACGACATGCGCGAGCTGCTGGCTAGCGACGCGCCATCGGCCCAACTGGCGTTGAAGTATTTCGCCTGGCGCGTGGCGGAAGGCATGATCGGCCTGGGCTGCGCGATGAACGGCATCGACGGCATCGTTTTCACCGCCGGCGTCGGCGAAAATTCTGCCGACATCCGCCAGGCGGTCGCGGACCACTGGGGCTGGCTGGGCATCAAGCTGGACCCCGAACGCAACGCTCATCACGGGCCGCGCATCTCCAGCGACGACAGCCGCATCGGCGTATACGTGATCCGCACGAACGAAGAACTGATCATCGCCCAGCACACGCTGGCGCTGGTGCGTCAACGATGAGCGCGCACCTTCCGCTGGCCGGCAAGCGCGGGCTCGTCACCGGCATCGCCAACGCGGATTCCATCGCCTGGGGATGCGCCAAGGCCTTTCGCGCCATGGGCGCTGAACTGGCCGTGACCTACCTGAACGACAAGGCCCTGCCGCACGTGGAGCCTCTGGCGCGGCAGGTGGACGCCTCGCTGCTGATGCCCTTGAACCTGCTGAACGAAGGCGAACTGGAAACCGTGTTCGATCGCGTCACGCAAGCATGGGGCGGGCTGGATTTTGTGCTGCATTCGATTGCGTTTGCGCCGCGCGACGACCTGCATGGCCGCGTGACGGACTGTTCGCGCGCAGGCTTTCTGCAAGCGATGGACGTGTCCTGCTGGTCGTTCATCCGCATGGCGAAATTGGCCGAGCCGCTGATGCCCCAAGGCGGCGCCCTCTTCTGCATGAGCTACTACGGTTCGCAGATGGTGGTGGAGCACTACAACATGATGGGGCCGGTCAAGGCCGCCCTGGAATCCGCCACCCGCTATCTGGCCGCCGAACTGGGCCCGCAAGGCATTCGCGTCCATGCCATCTCGCCCGGGCCGCTGAAAACGCGCGCCGCCTCCGGCATCGCCGAATTCGACGCGTTGCTGGATCGCGCCCAATCCAAAGCGCCGGCGCGCAGCCTGGTGTCGATCGACGATGTAGGTGAAGCCACCGCCTGGCTGGCCACCGACGCCGCCCGGCTCATGACCGGGCAGACGCTTTACATCGACGGCGGCTATCACATCATCGACTAAGGGCGGATCAATACGCCCTAGGCCAGCGTGGCCGGCGCGCCCTGGCGCCAGCGCTCGACGGCTTCCACCGCCTGTTCGGGGCTGCCGAAAATCTTGTCGCGGCCGATCTTCTTGACGAGCCCCGAACGTTCCAGCGCCATGCGGAACTGGCCGTGGCCGCCCGCGACCAGCAACGTGATGCCGCGATCGTCCAGTTCGCGCTTGAGCTCGTACAGCGCTTCGACCGCATCGGCGTCGGCCTGCGTCATTGCTTCGGCGTCCAGCACGAACCATTGCGCGTCCTTCGCCTGGTTCATGACCTCGCGGGCGCGGCGGCGAAAGGCGTCGGCATTAAAGAACCAGACCGACGATTCGAACAGCCAGACGACGATGCCCGGCACCGGTTGCGCGTCGGGATTCAGATGCAGCTTGCCCAGCACCGATTCCCCCGGCAGCCGGCCCAGCAGCGCATCGCGCGGGTTGCCCGACACGTACATGGCGTACAGCAGCGTCGCGCCCACCGACACGGCCACACCCTGGAGCACGCCGAACCCCACCACGCCCACCGCGGCCAGGATCCCGAACGCCAGTTCGATCCGTGAAATGCGCGCCAGCCGCATGAAGGCCTTGGCGTCGAACAGGCTGGCGGCCGCCAGCAGCAGAATGGCCGACAGCACCGCCTGCGGCAGCCAGTACAAGGGCGCGCTCAGCAGCCCCACCACGATCGCCAGCGCGACCGCCGCGCTGACGCTGACCAGCGGCGACGAACCGCCGGCGACGAGCCCCACCGCGGTCCGCGAATCCGCGCCCGTCACGACAAAGCCCTGGAACAGGCCCGCCGCCACGTTGGCCGCGCCAAAGCCGACCAGCTCGCGGTTGGGATCGACGTGTTCGCCCGTGCGCGCGGCGAAGCTGCGCGCGGTCACGATGCCGCTGGAAAAGCTCACCACCAGCACGCCCGCCGCGCCCAGCAGGATGCTGTCCACCCCTTCCAGCCGCACGGGCAGACTGAGCCCCGGCAGGCCGGCCGGCACCTCGCCCACGACAGCGATGCCCAGATTGGGGAAATCGAAGATCCATGACAGCAAGCAGCCGCCGACGACGAGCAGGATAGGGCCGGGCCAGGTGGGCCGCCAGCGCTTGACCGCCACCAACAGCAAACATGAGGCCAGCCCCAGGCACAGGGTCGGGATCTGGATTTCGGGAAGGCGGCGGCCGAGCTCCAGGAAGGGATGGATCAGCCCACTGTTACGCAGCCCTACCCCCGTCAGGCCGCTCAACTGCGACAGCGCCAGCGTGATCGCCACGCCCGCCATGTAGCCGATCAGCACCGGCCGCGACAACAGATTGGCCAACACGCCCAGCCGCAGCACCCGGGCAATCAGGCACCCCACGCCCACCGTCAGCGCGATGCCCGTCGCGGCGACCAGCCGGTCTTCGGGCGAGGTCAGCGCCATACCGCTCAGGGTGGCGGCGATCAGCGTGCAGGTGGCGGTATCCGGCCCCACGATCAGCGTTCGCGACGAACCGAACAGCGCGTAGCCCAGCATGCCGGCAATGGCGGCCCACAGCCCCGCGACGGGCGGCACGCCCATCATTGCCGCGTAGGCCAGGCCCACGGGCAAGGCCACCGCCGCCACGCTCAGCCCGGCCAAGACGTCGCGCCGCGCCGACTCGCGGGTGATGCCGCGGAAGTTATTCAGGCCAGGGAAAAGACGTAGATTCATGGTGCTGCAAACCGACCTGATAGAAGGATTTCCGCACTGTGCGGGAAGTCAGGCAAGCCTACACCAAGGCCGGGCGCCCGAAACCGTCCTGGATCAAATGCAGGCGCTTTTCATTCCTTTTAGGAATGAAGATTGGTGATTATTTATCCCTTTTGTGGGGGCAGCAGATTGCGTAGAGTCCCCGGGATAAGAAAAGCGGCCCCGCGCCGCGCCTATACACCGACACGGCCCGCCGCCGCGCCCCCTGCGACGCGGATTCAAGGGCCGGCACTCCTGGAGACTCCATGTCCTTCGCCTTCCTGCGGCGCGCCAGCCGCGCGCTCGTCCTGGCCGCGCTTGCCGCCGGCATCGCCCCCGCCGTCCACGCGCAATCCTATCCGGAGCGCCCCATCAAGCTGGTCGTGCCGTGGCCCCCCGGAGGCGCGACGGACGCGCTGGGCCGGCTGCTGGCGCAGCGCCTGACCGACCGCCTGGGCCAGACCGTGATCGTGGACAACAAGGCCGGTGCGGGCGGCAATATCGGCACGGCGGCCTTCGTTCGGGAAAAGGCCGACGGCTACACACTGCTGATGGCCACCAGTTCCACCAATGCCGCCAATCCGCACCTGTATTCGCGTCTGGGCTTC
Organism: Achromobacter marplatensis; assembly: GCF_002209535.1. Lineage (GTDB taxonomy): Bacteria > Pseudomonadota > Gammaproteobacteria > Burkholderiales > Burkholderiaceae_B > Achromobacter > Achromobacter marplatensis. The sequence goes on from NZ_NJIG01000021.1 coordinate 45,453, forward strand.
GACGCCGCGAAAGACTTTGCGCCGGTCGCTTTCGTGGCTGAAATCCCGAACATCCTGGAAGTGCCGAAGCAGTCACCCTTCAAGTCAGTGGCGGACCTGGTGGCCGCCGCAAAGGCCGAGCCCGGCAAACTGAACTACGGCTCGGGCGGCGTGGGCTCGTCGCAGCATCTGGCAGGCGCGATGTTCAAGTACCTGACGGGCGCGGATGTGCTGCACATCCCGTACAAGGGCAGCGGCCCCGCCGTATCCGATCTGTTGGCGGGCCAGGTGGACATGATGCTGGACACCGGGTCGCTCGCCCAGGTTCAGGCCGGCGCCCTGCGCGCGTTGGCAGTGGCCGCGCGCCAGCGCCTGCCGGCCCTGCCGGATGTCCCCACGTTCGACGAAGCCGGCGTGCCCAAGATGTACGCGTCGGCCTGGTACGGCATCGTCGCGCCCGCCGGTACGCCAGCCGATGTGGTGCAGCGGCTGAACAAGGAAGTCAACGCGGTCACGGCCACGCCGGAAGTGAAGCAGCGCATGGAAAGCATGGGCGCACTGGTGCCGGCCGGGCAATCGCCGGAGGAATTCAGCACGTTCATTCAGTCTGAAATTGCGCGGTATGCAGAGATCGTGAAGATCTCGGGCGCCAAAATGGAATAAGGGAACCGCAAACAGCGGCCATCGTAGGATGGGTGCAGCGCGAGACGCTGCCAAAAAAACACGACGGCAAACCGCGCGAAACCCATCAAGCGGCATTGAATTTCTGGCTGAATCAGCCATACATGCAACCGTTGCTTGATGGGTTTCGCGCGTGTTACGTCAGCGCCCTTGTCGCGGAGGTCTCGCGCTACACCCATCCTACCGGATGTCGCGCGAGCTGCGCATCAGGAGACTCGGGCTTCCAGCACGGCCACCGCCGGCAGGGTCTTGCCTTCCAGGAACTCCAGGAACGCGCCGCCGCCGGTCGAGATGTAGCCGACCTGTTCACCGATGCCGTACTTGGCGATGGCGGCCAATGTATCGCCGCCGCCGGCGATCGAAAAGCCTTCCGATTCCGCGATGGCGCGCGCCACCACTTCGGTGCCGTTGGCGAACTGGTCGAACTCGAACACCCCCACGGGGCCGTTCCAGACGATGGTGCCCGCCTTCTTCAGGATCTCGGCCAGCTGCGCCGCGGTCTGCGGGCCGATGTCCAGGATCATGTCGTCGTCGGCCACGTCGGTGGCCGCCTTGACGGTGGCTTCGGCATCCGCGCCGAACGACTTGGCGCACACCACGTCAACCGGAATCGGCACGGCCGCGCCGCGCTGCTTCATGATGTCGATCACGGCGCGCGCCTGCTCGACCTGGTCGGGTTCGGCCAGCGACTTGCCGATGGACAAGCCCGCGGCCAGCATGAACGTGTTGGCGATGCCGCCACCCACCACCAACTGGTCGACCTTGTCGGCCAGCGATTGCAGGATGGACAGCTTGGTCGACACCTTGGAGCCGCCCACGATGGCGACCAGCGGGCGCTTGGGTTCGTGCAGCGCACGGCCCAGGGCGTCCAGTTCGGCTTCCAGCAAGGGGCCGGCGCAGGCCACGGGCGCGAAGCGGGCGATGCCGTGGGTGGTGGCTTCGGCGCGGTGAGCGGTGCCGAACGCGTCGTTGACGTACACGTCGCACAGCGCAGCCATTTTCTTGGCCAGCGCTTCATCGTCTTTCTTTTCGCCGACGTTCACGCGGCAGTTTTCCAGCAGCACGACCTGGCCGTGATCGACCTGGACGCCGTCGACCCAGTCGCGCACCAGCTGGACGGGCATGCCCAGCAGTTCGGACAGGCGCTGGCCGACCTTGGCCAGCGAATCGGCCTCGGTCAGCACGCCTTCTTTCGGGCGGCCCAGGTGGGACGTGACCATCACGGCGGCGCCGGCGTCCAGCGCCAGGCGAATGCCGGGCACCGAGGCGCGGATCCGCGTGTCTTCGGAGATGCGGCCGGCGTCATCGAACGGCACGTTCAAGTCGGCGCGGATGAACACGCGCTTGCCGGACAGGGCGCCGGATTTCGCCAGCGCGGACAGGGTATTGACCTTGGACATTTTTGAATTCCTACGATGGGCGAACAAAGGGGACGAACCCATTTTCCGCCTTCGCGGAAAACAAATCCGTCCCCTGTGGACTGACCGTGTTGCTTACTTGGCCGACATCAGCGCGACGGTGGTGTCGAGCATGCGGTTCGAGAAGCCCCACTCGTTGTCGTACCAGGACGAAACCTTGACCAGACGACCCGAAACCTTGGTCAGCGACGCGTCAACGGTGCTGGAGGCCGGGTTGTGGTTGTAGTCCACCGAGACGAGCGGTTCGGTGTTGTAGTCCAGGATGCCCTTCAGTTCGCCTTCCGAAGCGGCCTTCAGGATGCTGTTCACTTCTTCGGCGGTCGTGTCGCGGCTGGCCACGAACGACAGGTCGACCAGCGACACGTTGATGGTCGGGACGCGGATGGCGTAGCCGTCCAGCTTGCCGTTGAGTTCCGGCAGCACCAGGCCCACGGCAGCGGCAGCGCCGGTCTTCGTGGGGATCATGCTCATCGTGGCCGAACGCGCGCGGCGCAGGTCTTCGTGGTAGACGTCGGTCAGGACCTGGTCGTTGGTGTAGGCGTGAACGGTCGTCATCAGGCCGTTTTCCAGGCCCAGCTTGTCGTTCAGCGGCTTGACCAGCGGGGCCAGGCAGTTGGTGGTGCACGATGCGTTCGAGATGACCGTGTCGGTCGCCTTCAGCACGCCATGGTTCACGCCGAACACGATGGTGGCGTCCACATCCTTGCCGCCGGGGGCCGAGATGATGACTTTCTTGGCGCCGCCCTTGATGTGCGCGCCGGCCTTTTCCTTGGTCGTGAAGAAGCCCGTGCATTCCAGCACGACGTCGACCTTCAGTTCGCCCCAGGGCAGTTCAGCCGGGTTGCGGTTGGCCAGCACGCGGATCTTGTCGCCGTTGACGACCATGAAGTCGCCGTCGACTTCGACGGTGCCCGGGAACTTGCCATGGGCCGTGTCGTAGCGCGTCAGGTGCGCGTTCGTCTTGGGATCGCCCAAGTCGTTGATGGCGACGATTTCGATATCGTGCTTCTTGCCACCTTCATAGTGGGCACGCAGGATGTTGCGGCCGATGCGACCGTAACCGTTGATGGCGACGCGAATGGTCATGACTAAGCTCCTTTTTTACAAAACCTGTTTGACGGTCTCGGCCACCTTGTCGGCGGTCAGCCCGAAGAACTTGAACAGCGCGCCGGCCGGAGCGGACTCGCCGTAGCGGTCGATACCGACCACGGCGCCTTCCAGGCCCACGTACTTGTGCCAGAAGGCGGTAACACCGGCTTCCACCGCCACGCGCGGCAGGCCCTTGGGCAGCACGGATTGCTTCCAGGCGGCGTCCTGGCGGTCGAACACGTCGGTGCTGGGCATGGAGACCACGCGCACGGCGACGCCTTCCTTGGCCAGTTGCGCCTGCGCGTCCAGCGCAATGGCGACTTCCGAGCCGGTGGCGATGATGACGGCGAGGGCGCCTTCAGCGTCGCGCAGCACGTAGCCGCCACGGGCGATGGCGTCCACCGTCGCCGCGTCGCGCGGCACGAACGGCAGGTTCTGGCGCGACAGCAACAGCGCCGTCGGGCCGCCGTCATGCACGTCCATGCCGATGCTGGGGGGGCGCGTCACGGCAGCGTTCCAGGCCACGGCGGTTTCAGCCGTATCGCAAGGACGCCACAAGGACAGGTTGGGGATCAGACGCAGGCTGGCGGCGTGCTCGATGGATTGGTGGGTCGGGCCGTCTTCGCCCAGGCCGATCGAATCGTGGGTGAACACGTGCACGACGCGCTGCTTCATCAGCGCGGCCATGCGAATGGCGTTGCGCGAGTAGTCCGAGAACGTCAGGAACGTGCCGCCGAACGGCAGGTAGCCGCCGTGCAGGGCCACGCCGTTCATGATCGCGGCCATGCCGAATTCGCGCACGCCGTAGTTGATGTGGCGGCCGAACTGCATGCCCTTGTCACCGGCGCGGACGGCGGCGACGCCCTTCCAGTCGGTGAAGTTCGAACCAGTCAGGTCGGCCGAGCCGCCCAGCATTTCCGGCAGCACCGGCGCCAGCGCGGCGATGGCGAACTGCGAGGCCTTGCGGGTGGCGACGGTTTCGGCCTTTTCCAGGGTCGAAGCCAGGAACGCCTTGAACTGGTCGGCGTAGCCCTCGGGCATGTCGCCCTTCATGCGGCGCGTGAACTCAGCGGCTTCAGCCGGGAATTCGGCGGCATAGGCGTTGAACGCGGATTGCCATTCGGCCTGGGCCGAGGCGCCCGACTTGCGGCCGTCCCAGCCGTCGTAGACGTCTTGCGGAATCTGGAAGGGTTCCGCCGACCAGCCCAGCGCGGCGCGCGTGGCGGCGATTTCGTCCTTGCCCAGCGGCGCGCCGTGCACGTTGTGCGTACCGGCCATGTTGGGCGAACCCTTGCCGATCACGGTGCGGCAGATGACCAGCGTCGGCTTTTCCGATTGCGAGCGCGCGGCCTTGATGGCGGCATCCACGGCGGCAACATCGTGGCCGTCGACGCCACGGATCACGTTCCAGCCGTAGCCTTCGAAGCGCTTGGCGGTGTCGTCGGCGAACCAGTGTTCGACGTGGCCGTCGATGGAGATGCCGTTGTCGTCATACAGCACGACCAGCTTCCCGAGCTTGAGCGTGCCGGCCAGCGAGCACACTTCGTGCGAGATGCCTTCCATCAGGCAGCCGTCGCCGGTGAAGGCGTAGGTGTGGTGGTCGACGATGGTGTGGCCGGGTTTGTTGAATTCAGCAGCCAGCAGCGCTTCGGCCAACGCCATGCCCACGGCATTGCCCAGGCCCTGGCCCAGCGGGCCGGTGGTCGTTTCCACGCCCGGGGTGATGCCCACTTCGGGGTGGCCCGGCGTCTTGGAATGCAGTTGGCGGAAGTTCTTCAGTTCTTCGATCGGCAGATCGTAGCCCGTCAGGTGCAGCAAGGCGTAGATCAGCATCGAGCCGTGGCCGTTGGACAGCACGAAGCGGTCGCGGTTGGCCCAGGCGGGATCCTTCGGGTTGTGGCGCAGGTTGCCCGTCCACAAGGCCTGGGCGATTTCCGCCATGCCCATGGGAGCACCCGGATGCCCGGAGTTCGCTTGTTGCACGGCGTCCATCGCGAGGGCGCGGATGGCATCCGCCAAGGCAAGTTTAGGGGCGGTCGGATTGCTCATTCGGAAGGCTCTTTGAAGCTGGCACGCCCACAGGGAATATAGGGGCCAGTTGAGTAGGTTGCGAAGCAGACGATTTTAGCATCAGGGGATTTCCCTCACGCCATCGCCCTTAAGCTTGATGTAAACAGGCGTTTCCCGCGCAGGATGTCAGCGTAACTCCCACAATTGCGGGAAAGGGGTCCGACATTCAGGATAAAGCCCTGACTTTAGCTCTGGAGCCTCCTAGTATGAGCCTCATGCTCAATCTGACCATCCCTGTGGAAGGCATCATGGCTTTGCGTACCGCCCTTGGCGAAGAGCGGGCGATTGCCGTTGCGCGAGCGTTGGAACACGCGCAAATCAAGGGTGAAACCGAACTCGCCGCCAAGCTCCGCCAGGAATGGCGGAATGACCTGGCGGCAGCTGTGGCTCCGCTTGCTCGACGCGAAGAGGTCGCCGAAATCCGCAAACAGATCGCCCAATTGCCCAACCGCGAAGAACTCAAGCGCTTCGCCACCCACGAAGACCTGTCTGACCTGCGCGCTCACGTCCTGCGCCTGGATAAAAAAATGACGGTGGGCTTCCTGACCCTGCTGGGGCTCAACCTGGCGTCCAGCGCGCCCACGTTCTTTGAATGGGGGATCAAGGTGGTAGGCTACGCGCTCCGCTAACGCTTTTTGCGCCACCCCATGTCCGCCCCCCGCTTTTTCTGCGACGCCCCGCTTGCCGCAGGCACCCGCATTGCCCTGCCGGAAGCTCTGGCGCACCACGCCTTGCGTGTGTTGCGCCTGAAGGCCGGTGAATCCGTTATCCTGTTCAACGGCCAAGGCGGCGAATACCCCGCCGTGTTGGAGATCGACGGCAAGGCAGGCTTTGCCCAGCTGGGCGAATTCAATCCCCGCGAAGCCGAATTGGCCGGCCGCATCACGCTGGTCCAAGGCCTGCCTACCGGCGACAAGATGGACTGGGTGGTGGAAAAAGCCGTGGAACTGGGCGCCGCCCGCGTCAGCCCTATCGCGGCGCAGCGCAGCGTGCTGCAGTTGTCGGGCGCGCGGCTGGACAAGCGCGTGGCGCATTGGCAGCGCATCGCCCAATCCGCCGCGGAGCAATGCGGCCGCAACCGCTTGATGACGGTAGATGCGCCCCAATCGCTGGCCGATTGGCTGGCAGAGCCCGTGGATGGTCTGCGCCTGTTGTGCCACCCCGACGCAGCCGACGACCTGGCCGGCAAGCTTCGGGCCGAACCCGACGTGCAGGCGCTCAGCTTGATGGTGGGCCCCGAAGGGGGATGGTCGGACAAGGAACTGGAGCAGGCCCGTCAGGCGGGCGTGCAAGCTGTGCACTTCGGCCCCCGGGTGCTGCGCACCGAAACCGCAGGATTGGCCCTGCTGTCGGCCGTCAGCGCGCTACGCGCCTGGTAGTGCCCACCCGCCGGGCAAAGCGCCCGGTGCGAGCCGCCGCCGGGCGTGCCCCAGTGGGTGCCCGGGCAGCGCTCAATTCAATCGTTTTCGCCGTAAGGGGCCGCCGCGACGCCGGGCTCGGGATCCGGATGCTTGCCGGCGTGCTCAATGACGAACGCAAAGATGCGACCGTTCTCGCGGGCGAAGTCCGCCGCGTCCGAGCAGACGGTTTCGATACGGGCGGCATCTTCTTCCAGCACCGGATCACCGGAATGCAGCCGGTACAGCCAGAGCACGACGCCGGTCTTGTGGTCCAGCACCGTGTCGCACAGGCAGTCGTAGAGGGCATCCAGGTTGCCGCCGAAGTATTCGGGGAAGTCCACCGCCTTGACGATGGCGCGCAACACGGCCGAACGGCTGCGGGCCGGGTCGCAGTTGGCGACGAACAGCGCCAGACCCAGCTCATGGGAAGCATCCACCACGGCCTTCTTGTCCAGCCCTTCATGAGGCAGCGCCCCGCCCCGCAGCAGCTGCTTCTGCAAGGTAGATTGGCCATTGCGCGTCATGCCTGAGCCTCCTTGAAAAAGGCGATCACTTCGTCGTTACGCTGCATCGTATCGGCATAACCCAGTTCGATCAATCGTCGGGTGTAGCTGGATTCGAATAGAAGATAGGACATCAGCGCCCCGCCTCCCGGACGGTGTGGATCGGACGATACACCGAGTACGCGAAAAAGGGCACGTGCTTGCGCAGGCATGTCCTGCAGGTGTTCCAGCGCCATGGTGTCCAGCGACTGGCTGGGAGTGATTGTCAGCACCTGGATGCGCCTGACATTGACCTGGGTACCGTCCGGCGTCGCATGGTCCATCAGGTAGTTGATGCGCTCTAAGCGCTCGACGTCCACGGACAGCCCGTCCAGGAAGATGCTGGACAGCGCATGGCCGCCCACCTGCGCCAGCGAAGGATATGGCGGCGAGTCCGCGCGGTGCTCGGGGTGGGTGTCGTCGCGGAACCCCGTGCCGATCACCAGCACGCGATGGGCGCCCAGGTGGATGGCCGGGCTGATCGGGGCCAACTGGCGCATCGACCCGTCGCCGCACCATTCGCCCTTGCCATGCACCTGCACCTGGCGGGCCGGGAAGACAAAGGGGATGGACGACGAGGCCATCAGGTGGTCGATGCCGATTGGCGTGGGGATGGCCAGGCGCAGATAGCGGTGCCAAGGTTCGATGGGGGTGTGCGCCTGGTAGAAGGTCAGGTGCTCGCCGCTGGTGTAGCCCGAGGCCGTGATCGCCAGCGCCGATAGCGCCCCCCTTTCCAGATTGGATTGCAGGTTGCGGAAGTCCAGCACCCGGCCCAGCAATGCCTCCATGGGGCTGTTGTCCAGCAGGGACTGGGGCCGCTTGCGCGTCAACCCTGAATACATCCAGCCCAGGGCCAGCAGGCCCAGCCAGCGTACGCCCGTGCGGATCAGGCCGGGCGCGTCGGCCCGGTAGATCATGTCGGTGTTCAGCGACGACCACAGGCGCCGGATGCGCCGCACCCCCAGGTGGGGCCGGTCGGCGCGGCAGGCCAGCGCGGCGGCGTTGATCGCGCCGGCGGACGTGCCGCAGATGATGTCGAAGGGATTCTGGAACCGGGAATGCCAGTCAGGGTCCAGCAGCTCCATGATGGCGCTGAGCACCCCCACTTGATAGGCGGCGCGCGCGCCGCCTCCCGTCAGGACCAGGCCGGTCGGCGTGCGTGGGCACGCCGGGCCGGCCGGACTCACTTCAACGTGGCGTGTTGACATCGACCACAGTCATCGCGGTCATATTGACGATGCGGCGCACGGTCGAGCTGGAGGTCAGGATGTGCACCGGCGCATTGCAGCCCAGCAGGAACGGGCCGACTGCCACGTTTCCGCCTGCAGCCGTCTTGAGCAGGTTGTAGGCGATGTTGCCGGAATCCACGTTCGGGCACACCAACAGGTTCGCTTCGCCCTTCAAGGTCGACGACGGCAGGATGCGCATGCGCAGCGCTTCGTCCAGCGCGCAGTCGCCGTGCATCTCGCCGTCGATTTCCAGATCGGGCGCTTTTTCACGCACGATTTCCAGAGCGCGGCGCATCTTGGCGCCCGAGGCCGAGCTGCCCGATCCGAAGTTGGACCGCGACAGCAGCGCCACCTTCGGCGCCAGGTACATGCGGCGCATTTCGTTGGCGGCGGCGATCGTGAATTCCGCGATCTGCTCGGCCGTAGGCTCGTCGTTCACATGCGTATCCACCAGCACCACCGTGCGCTCGTTGAGCAGCAGGATGTTCATGGCGGCGTACACGTTGTGGCCCGGACGGCGGCCGATCACTTCGTCCACGAAACGCAGGTGGTCGTGATAGGCTCCCACCGAACCGCAGACCATGCCGTCGGCGTCGCCCAGGTGCACCATCATCGCGCCGATCAAGGTCATGCGGCGGCGCATTTCCACGCGCGCCATTTCCTTGGTGATGCCGCGACGGCACATGCGCTCCCAGTACGTCGTCCAGTATTGGTGGAAGCGTTCGTCGTATTCCGGGTTGGTCACTTCGACGTCTTCGCCCAGGCGCAGGCGCAAGCCCAGCTTTTCGATGCGGGTCAACAGCACCGAAGGACGCCCCACCAGGATGGGACGGGCCAGGCCTTCGTCCACCACCACTTGCACCGCGCGCAGCACACGTTCGTCTTCGCCTTCCGCGAACACGATGCGGGCCGGGCCGCCTTCGCGCACGATGCGCTTGGCTGCCGAGAACAGCGGCTTCATGAACGCGCCCGAGTGGTACACGAACTGCTGCAGCTGCTCTTCGTAGGCTTCCAGGTCAGCCAGCGGGCGCGTGGCCACGCCGCCGTCCATCGCCGCCTTGGCCACGGCCGGCGCGATGCGCACGATCAGGCGCGGATCGAACGGCTTGGGGATCAGGTATTCGGGGCCGAACGAAATATCGAACGTGCCGTAGGCCGCGGCCACGACTTCGTTCTGCTCTTCCTGCGCCAGCTGGGCAATGGCGTACACCGCCGCCTTTTCCATTTCACGCGTGATGGTGGTTGCCCCCACATCCAGCGCGCCGCGGAAGATGTACGGGAAGCACAGCACGTTGTTGACCTGGTTCGGGTAATCCGAACGGCCCGTGGCCATGACCACGTCGTCGCGCACGCCGTGCGCCACTTCCGGCAGGATTTCCGGCGTGGGATTGGCCAGCGCCAGGATCAGCGGGCGCGGGCCCATCGTCGCAACCATTTCAGGCTTGAGCACGCCACCCGCCGACAGGCCCAGGAACACGTCGGCGTCCTGAATCACTTCGGCCAGCTTGCGGGCATCGGTCTTTTGCGCGAAACGCGCCTTGTCCGGGTCCATCAGCACGGTGCGGCCTTCGAAGACTACGCCTTCCAGGTCCGTCACCCAGATGTTTTCCAGCGGCAGGCCCAGGTCCACCATCAGGTCCAGGCAGGCCAGCGCGGCAGCGCCGGCGCCGGAAGTCACGACCTTGACCTTGTCGATGTCCTTGCCCACGACCTTCAGGCCGTTGATGAACGCCGCCGACACGCAGATCGCGGTGCCGTGCTGGTCGTCGTGGAAAACCGGGATCTTCATGCGTTCACGGAGCTTGCGCTCGACGGTGAAGCATTCCGGGGCCTTGATGTCTTCCAGGTTGATGCCGCCGAAGGTGGCTTCCAGGCCGGCGATGATCTCGACCAGCTTGTCCGGGTCGGTTTCGTTGATTTCAATGTCGAAGACATCCAGGCCGGCAAACTTCTTGAACAGCACCGCCTTGCCTTCCATGACCGGCTTGGAGGCCAGCGCGCCGATGTTGCCCAGGCCCAGCACCGCTGTGCCGTTGGTGATCACGCCCACCAGGTTGCCGCGCGCGGTGTAACGGAACACATTGGCCGGATCGGCCACGATCTCCTCACAGGCCGCCGCCACGCCCGGCGAGTACGCCAGCGCCAGATCGCGCTGGTTGGTCAGCTGCTTGGTCGGCGTGACCGATATTTTGCCGGGGCGCCCATGCTCGTGATATTCAAGGGCGGCTTTGCGAAGGTTGGCATCCATAGGGCGGCTACTGGCTAATTAGGTGAGACACGGAAAGAGGGAGGAATTCTATTCCCATGACGGGCGGCGCGATACGTCCGCGACGCCTTTCCTCTTATTGGGGACGAGCGGCGAAATCTTACAACAAGCTGAAATGATGTCAGATTTCACGAGGCAGGAATAAGGGAAAACGACCATCGGGGTCGAACAGCGCCTTGACGCGTCCGTCCAGCCGGACCGTCGCCAGCCCGGGCGATTCCGCCTGCGGGCCCGTCGCCGCGAACGCCGGCGCGTCGGTCAGCGTCACGCTTTGCACCCAGGCCAGCGTGCCGCCATGCCCCAGCAGCAGGTGCGCCAGGTTCACGGTGGCCGGCGCTTCGGGCTTCAAGGCGTCCAGCCGGTAGCGACCCAGCCAGTGATGGCCGTCGTGGGTCGCGAAGGCGTCCCCGCCAGAGGCCAGCTTGAACAGCTCGGGCACCAGGCTTTGCACCGTGGCCGAACGCAGCGGCTGCACGTCGGCTTCGCCGAAGGGCCCCAGGGATTCTTCGATGCCGTCGGCCAGCATCACGTCCACCGACAGCACGCCCGACGCCGCGCATTGCCCGGCGGGCCAGGGCGCGGGCGCGGCCAGCCATTCGGCCAGCGTCATGGCGCCGGGAAAACCGTCGAACTGCCGCAGTCCGGCCTGGGTCAGCGCCGCCAGCGGGACACCCGGCTGGGCCCGCCAGCGTGGCGTCTCGCCGGCCAATCGGGCCAGGCCCGCCATGTGCGACGGGTCGATCCGCAGGCGCGGGCCCGCAATCGGCGCGTAAGGCCCGCTTGCGCCTTCCAGCGCCATGACGATGCGGTACTCCGCGCACAGCGTGCGGGCATGCGCGACATCGGCGTCGCGCGACGGGGTCAAAATGGCCTGCGCCCCGCCGGGCCCATCTTCGCCCAGATCCTGGACCTGCCCCTGGCACAGCAGCTTCAGACGCTGCATGAAGGCCGCCCACGGGGTCTGGGCCGGCCTGCGGCCAAGCAGGAAAGCGCGCCGGGATGGCTGCATGACTACAATTCCTTTTTCCGCTACAAAACGCTTTCGAGAATCCAATGCCTCGCCTCGCCACGCGCACCCATGATTTTCTGACTTTCCACGCAGTGGAACTCTTCAAGCAGGGGCAAGCGCTGCAGGCGGCTGGCAAGGACATTATCAGCCTGGGCATCGGCGAACCGGACTTTACCGCGCCCCCTCAGGTCGTGGAAGCGCTGGAGCGCGCGGCCCGCGCCGGCCTGAGCGGCTATAGCCCCCCCGCGGGCCTGACGCCGCTTCGCGAAGCCATTGCGCAGTTCTATCATGACAAGTTCGGCGCCACGATCAATCCGGCCCGCGTCATCGTCACCGCGGGCGCCTCGGGCGCCCTGACGCTGGCCTGCGCGGCACTGGTCAACAGCGGCGGCGAAGTGCTGATGCCGGACCCGTCCTACCCCGCCAACAGCAATTTCGTGCTGGCCGCGGGCGGCGTGCCGCGCCTGATCCCCAGTTCGGCGGAAAAGCGCTTCCAGCTGTCGGCCCAGGACGTGGCCCAGCACTGGAGCCCCGCCACGCAAGGCGTCATGGTGGCTTCGCCCAGCAACCCCACGGGCACGTCGATCGCCGCGGACGAACTGGCCGAGCTGCTGGCAGAGGTTCGCGCGCACGACGGCTTCGCGATCGTCGACGAAATCTACCTTGGCCTCTCTTACGAGGGCGAGCCGCGTTCCGCGCTGACCCTGGACGATGACGTCATCGTCATCAACAGCTTCTCGAAGTATTTCCACATGACGGGTTGGCGCCTGGGCTGGATGATCGTGCCCGAAGACATGGTGGCGCCGGTGGAGAAGATCGCCGCCAGCCTGCAAATCTGCGCGCCCACCCTGGCCCAGCATGGCGCCCTGGCCTGCTTCACGGACCAGGCGATGAAGACCTTCGAGCATCGCCGCGAAGCCTTCAAGCAACGCCGCGACTACCTGCTTCCCGAATTCGAACGGCTGGGCATCCAGGTGCCGGTCAAGCCGGACGGCGCGTTCTACATCTACGCCGACATCAGCAACCTGGGCATGGACAGCGGCACCTTCTCGCAGCGCCTGCTGCTGGAAGCCGGAATTGCCGCCGTGCCGGGGCTGGACTTCGGGCCGGCCCACGGCGGCCACACCATGCGCTTTTCCTACGCCACGGGCCTGGACCGGCTGGAAGAGGCTGTGGCCCGCATGGGCAAATGGCTGCAGCGCTAAGCCAAAAACAATGCGCGCCCCGATGGAGCGCGCATTGTGGTCCTGCCTGGCTGTCAAGAATCGCCGCCGGATCAGTCCCGGGCCAGCGCAATGCCTGAAGCCAGCGCCAGGCGCCGGCGTTCAGCCTGCACCTTGGCACCGTAGCCGTTGTCGTCCGGCCCCGTGGAACCCACGTAGCAGGCCAGGCCGCCGTCGATGGAACCGCGGCGGTTGATACAGTCGCGCAAGATCGTGGCCCCGACCCCGATATTGGCGACCGGGTCCAGCGCGGTCTTGCCGACGGCGTCGAACTTGTCCTGGTGCACGCTGGTCATGACCTGCATCAGGCCCTGCGCACCCACGTGGCTTTCGGCCAAGGGGTTGTAGCGGGACTCGATGGCGATCACAGCCAGGACCAGCAAGGGGTCAAGCTGCTTTTCGCGGCTGACCTTGTACACGGTATTCAACAGCGGACCGGTGGCGTCATACGCTACCTTGTACTTGCGCGAGATATAGTTGCGCAACGCTTCGGCCTGCGGTCCGGTCGCCACGGTGGCGGGTTTCTTCGGTACCGGCGGCGCGACGCGGGCTGGCCCCAGCATGCCGGTGGCATTGCTGGCGGGAGCGGTTGGAACGGCCATGGCAATTGCCGACGCAGTGTCGGAACCCAATTCGGAACCGACATCGGATTCGGTGCCGGATTGCATGGATGAAGGCGCTAGGGCGGTCAACAAGGCTTTGTGCACTTGCAATGCCTGATCGCGCAAACCAGGCAGGGCAAATCCCATGCTTACCGTCACAATCACCGCGATGCCCAGATAGACTGAGCAGATACGCAAGGACTCGGCAAGATATTCGTGCACTCCTTGGGCCATGTTCCTGAACAGGCTGGCCACTGACGCATCGGGCATAAAAACCTCCTGCGTGAAAAAGAGGGAGTCAATGTTAACCTCTCTTTCACCCCAAAATGTAACCAAATCGCTGGGATCTGTAGTGAAATACCGCGACCTTAGAGACTTCCTCGCTCAACTTGAACGGATGGGCGACCTCAAACGCATTGCCGCGCCGGTGTCCACCCGGCTGGAAATGACCGAAATTTCCGACCGCGTCCTGCGTGCCGAGGGCCCGGCCCTGCTGTTCGAAAACACCCAGCATGACGGCAAGCCGGCACAGATGCCGGTGCTTACCAACTTGTTCGGCACGCCCTCGCGCGTGGCCCGCGGCATGGGCGCCGACAACGTCAGCGCGCTTCGCGATATCGGCGAACTGCTGGCGTCCTTGCGCGAACCCGAGGCGCCCAAGGGCTTGCGCGACGCGCTGGCCAAGGTGTCGATGCTGAAGGCGGCCTTGTGGGACATGAGCCCCAAGAACGTCAAAAGCCCGGCCTGCCAGGAAGTCGTCTGGGAAGGCAAGGATGTGGACCTGACCCGCCTGCCGATCCAGACCTGCTGGCCCGGCGACGTGGCCCCGCTCTTGACCTGGGGCCTGGTGATCACGCGCGGCCCCAATGCCAAGCGGCAGAACCTGGGTATCTACCGCCAGCAACTGCTGGGGCCGAACAAGCTGATCATGCGCTGGCTGTCGCACCGCGGCGGCGCGCTGGACTTCCGCGACCACGCGCTGGCCAACCCGGGCACGCCCTTCCCCATCGCCGTCGCGCTGGGCGCCGACCCCGCCACCACGCTGGGCGCCGTCACCCCGGTGCCCGACAGCCTGTCCGAATACCAATTCGCCGGCCTGCTGCGCGGTTCGCGCACCGAAGTGGCGCAAGCGCTGGGCAGCAACCTGTCGGTGCCCGCCTGGGCCGAGATCGTGCTGGAGGGGCATCTGCTGCCGTCGTCGGACCCGCGCGCCGTGAAGCCCGTGGTGCCCGAGGGCGTCAACCCGCCGCCCAACAGCGATTATGAAATGGCGCTGGAAGGCCCCTACGGCGACCACACCGGCTACTACAACGAGCAGGACTGGTTCCCGGTGTTCACGGTCGAGCGCATCACGATGCGCCGCAATCCTATCTATCATTCGACCTACACCGGCAAGCCGCCGGACGAGCCTGCCGTGCTGGGCGTGGCGCTCAACGAAGTGTTCGTGCCTTTGCTGCGCCGCCAACTGCCGGAAATCGTGGACTTTTACCTGCCGCCCGAAGGCTGCAGCTACCGGCTGGCGGTGGTGTCGATCCGCAAGCAGTATGCGGGACACGCCAAGCGCGTCATGTTCGGCCTGTGGAGCATCCTGCGCCAGTTCATGTACACCAAGTTCATCGTGGTGGTTGACGAAGACATCAACCCGCGCGACTGGAAGGAAGTGGTGTGGGCGATGACCACCCGCATGGATCCTGTGCGCGACACCCTATTGGTCGAAAACACCCCCATCGACTATCTGGACTTCGCCTCCCCCGTTTCCGGGCTGGGCGGCAAGATGGGCCTGGACGCCACCAACAAGTGGCCCGGCGAGACCAACCGCGAATGGGGCACACCCATCACCATGGACGCCGACGTCAAGAAGCGCGTGGACGACCTGTGGGGCCAGTTGGGCCTTTGAAGCCAACTGCCCCAAACCGCCCGTGCCAATAAAAACCCCGCCGGCAAGGCGGGGTTTTTATGGGGTGGGTACAGGACGCGCTGCTGCAAACGCGCGTCTTATTCCCCGCCCTCTCTCGAGCTTTGCCACAGCTTGTACACCTGCCAGCCGACCAGCGCGCCGCCGGCGATCTTGAGCAGCTTGAACCCCTTGCCACCGCGCATGAGCAGGGTGGACAAGGACGAGCTGACCAGCGGATAGCGGCGGGCAAGCGTGATGGCCTGCAAGGCCCAGCGCGAGGCGCCGCCCGAGGCCAGTCGGGGCAGCAAGCCACGGATGATCGAGGCCGGCTCCAGCTTGTGGCTGGTGCTGACGATGCTCTGCGCCAACGATTCGCGTTCGATCGCTGCGCGGGCGCGCAGCAATTCGATGCGGACAGCGCGATCAACGGTAGGAGACCTTTTCGACATGGCTCAGCCCTCCTCGCGCCGACGCGCGGCCGGTACGTCATCGTCTTGCGCATCGCGGATCCGGTCCAGCAGTTCCGCATCGCGGCCCAGCTCTTCCAAGGTAGCCGCGAACGGCGGCGCGCCATAGACCAGCGCATGGCGTACCGCCAGCAGCAGTCCGATGCCGACGATGCCGTAGAAGGCCGCCAACAGGCCCAGGGCCAGATAGCGATCTTCCGTAGGCCAGAACAGCACCGCCACCGTCACGGTGAACACCAGCACCGCCAACGTCAGGAAGAGCAGCGCAGCAAAGGCCATGCCCAGCACTTTGAGCAGGCGCGCCTTTTCATCGGCGGCCTCCAGCGTCAGCAACTCCAGGCGCGTGCGCAACAGCCCGACCAGGCTGGACGCGACGCCGAAAACAGATTTTCGTAGACCCATGGCGTCAAGAACGCCGGGCGGGCAACGCGGCACGAAGCCGACGCCGCCCGCCCGGACGTTCAAGCCTTATCAGCGGCGGCTGATCAGCAAGCCGAGCAGCAGGCCGGTCACGCCTGCGATGCCGATGGCTTGCCAGGGATTGTCATGCACGTAGTCGTCCGTGGCGCGGGCGGCTTTGCGGCCGCGTTCGAGCACGGCGTCTTGCGCCTCGTAGAGGGCTTCGCGCGTACGCTTGAGCGAAGTCATGGCGCGGTCGCGCAATTCGTTTGCCTTGTCGCCGGTAGTGCCCGCTGCTTCGCGCAGCAGGTTTTCCGCGTCATTCAAACTGGTCTTGACACTGTCGATGAGTTTTTCTTTTGCGACTTCTTCGGATTTTCTCGTGGCCATTTTTTGAGCTCCTGTTGTGTGTCTATGACAAAACCATCATACCAGCCACCATGCCCGCTGCATGGCGTGCTTGCTACCGTGTGCTACTTGATCTGCGTAATTTCAACTGCGGACTTCACGCCACCCTGATCGATGTCCTGCTTCATCACCAGATTCACCGCGGGGCAGTACCAGTCGGTGACGGTGGTGTTCATGCCGGGGATCGGAATGGTCAGGCCCTGGAAGGTGGCCATCGTGGGATCCGAGTTGCGCGTATACGAGATCGGATGACAGGACTGCTGGCCCAGCGCGGTGTTCACCGCGGTCTTCTGGCCGACGGTCTTCTCGCCGATGCGCACCGTGGTGCTGGGCTGGCCGCCCACCGGCGCTTCCTTGCCGATCTTCAGGCGGAACGACGAACCGGGCAATTTCTGGCCGGCGTTGAGCTTGCCGTCGTAAGCGAACAGGCCCAGCATGCGCAGGTCGAACTGGCCTTCGGAAGGCTTGGGGGCCTCGCCGGCGCTGGCGTATTTCAGGAAGGTGGCCTGGCCGCCCTTGACCGTCATCAGGTAGTCCAGCTTGGACTTGCCCGGCGGCAAGCCGGCGTAGCTGAAAGTCGCCACGCCCTGCACGCGCGCGCGGCAGTTGTCGCCATTGCTTTTTGTAACTTCGGCGAAGGTCAGGTCGGCGCCCAGCGACAGATTGCCCGAGCCGGTCAGTTGCACCGCGCCGCCATCATGCATGAACTGCGCATCGCAAACGCCGGCCTGCGCCGAAGCGGCCGCGCCCAGTGCGCCGGCCGCCAAAATCAGGGATGCCATTTTTCGCATCGTTCAAGCCACTCCAGAAATCAGATAGCGCCGTCCGCTATGCGCGACGGCTGGCTTGATACTACACCGGTTGCCGTGCCCGGCGTATGTCCACTCGTGACCGCGCCAGAGGGGGACCGCCCGCCTACGCCGCCACCGCGGCGGCCGGTATCCGGGCAATCAGCGACTGGATTTCCGGCACGCACGAACCGCAGCCCGTGCCGCAACCCAGCGTGGATTTCAGCGCCTGAAGGTCGCAGCCGCGCTCGATGCCCGCCAGGATTGCCGCTTCGCTCACGCCCACGCAGACACAGACCGTGCGTGACCGCGCCGCGCCCGCGATCCGGCCCGTCAGCAGGCCGGAAACACTGGGCGGCGCGTCGCCCCCCGCCGCCCAGGACAGCAGCGCGTCCTGCGCCCGCAGATCGCCCGTCAGCAGGAAGGCGCGCAAGGTGCCCTGCCCCGCTGCCACACGGCGCATCCTGCCCCGTGCCGGATCATCGAACGCGACCTCGGCGCGCGTCAGGCTCAGCGCATCCGCCAGCTCCACCAAAAGCGCAGGCGCCGGCACCGTCTCAGCCGCCAGGCGGATCCGCACGCCGCCTGCGCCAACGGGCAGCACCACGGCGTACTCAAAGCGCCGCAGCCAGGGTGCCAGGCGCACGCGCAGCGCCGCCGCGTCACCTTGAGTCCAGCCCGCCGCCTGCCACGCCAGGCGGGCAGGTTCGGCGCAGATCGCGCTGAACTTCAATTCAGGCTGATGCGACACCGGGTCTGTCGCCGGGCTGGTCAACGCATTCACACCTAAGCCCGCCATGAACGCGCTGCCCCAATGCATCGGCAAAAAGGCATGGCCGCGCTGCACGCTGTCGTCCTCCTTCACCGGCAGCACCACGCTGCCGCGCCGGGATCGCAGCCGCGCCAACGCGCCGGACTCCAGCAATAACTGCCGCATGTCGTCCGGATGCAACGACACCCAAGGTTCTTCGACGTGCTGCGTCAGCACGCGGGCAAGCGACGTGCGCGCCATGGTGTGCCAGTGGTCACGCAAGCGGCCGGTCGTCATCTGCAGCGGGAATGCCGGCGTGACCGCGTCGGCGGGCGGAAAATAGTCCACATCGCAAAAGCGCGCCCGCCCGCTGGGCGTGGGGAAGACGCCATCGGCGTAGAGGCGCGCCGTGCCCTGCCCCGGACGATAGGGCCACTGCTGCGGCCCGTCGCGGCGCAAGACGTCGTAGTCCAGCGCGCTGTAGTCCAAGTCGCGGCCCGCCGTCATGCGGACGTGCTCAGCGAACACCTCGCTTTCATCGCGATAGGCGAACCGCGCCGCCTTGTCCGGCGCGATGCGGGCGGCCAACCGCAGTGCCACGGCCTGCGCCAGGCGCCAGTCCGGCTGCGCGTCGCCAGGCGGATCGATCGCCGCGTGCACCCGGCTGATGCGCCGTTCCGAATTCGTCACCGTGCCGGATTTCTCCGGCCACGTCGCCGCCGGCAGCACCAGGTCGGCCCAGGCCAGGGTCTCGGTGCCCGCGAACGCCTCTTGCACGATGACGCATTCGGCGCGCGCAAGCGCCGCGCGCACCCGGGCCTGGTCGGGCAACGACTGCGCGGGATTGGTCGCCGCGATCCACAGCACCTTGATGCGCCCGTCCAGCACCGCGTCGAACATGTCCAACGCGGGGGTGCCCGGCGCCTCGGGCAGGCGGTCCACGCCCCACAGGGCGGCCACGTCGGCGCGATCCGCCGCTGAACCGGGGTCGCGATGGCCCGGCAGCAAGGTGGCCATGCCCCCGGCCTCGCGGCCGCCCATCGCGTTGGGCTGCCCCGTCAACGAAAACGGTCCGGCACCCGGCTTGCCGATCTGGCCCGTCGCCAGATGCAGATGAATCAGCGCAGCGTTCTTGTCGGTGCCGCGAGTCGACTGGTTCAGCCCCATCGTGTACAGCGACAGCGCCGCACCCGCGCTGCCGAACCAACGCGCCGCCTGGATGATGTCGCCGGCTGGCACGCCGCAAATGCGTTGCGCCTCTTCTGGCGGGAAAGCCTCCACGCGCGTAAGCAAAGCCTCGAAATCTTCGGTGTGGCGTTCGATATAGCCGCGGTCCACCAGGCCCTCGCGCACCATCACATGCAGCATGGAGTGAAACAGGGCGACGTCGGTGCCCGGCGCGATCGGCAGGTGCAGGTCCGCGAACACGGTGGTGTCCGTGCGCCGCGGATCCACCGCGACCACCTTCATGCCCGGCCGCCGCGCGCGCGCCGCCTCCAGCCGGCGGAACAGCACTGGGTGCGCGTAGGCCATATTGGAGCCGGCGATCAGCACGGTGTCCGCCAGTTCCAGATCTTCATAGCAGGCGGGCGGCGCATCCGCACCCAGCGTGCGCTTGTAGCCCGACACCGCGCTCGACATGCACAGGCGGGAATTGGTGTCGATGTTGTTGGTACCGGCCAGCGCGCGCGCCAGCTTGTTGAAGACGGCATAGTCCTCGGTCAGCAACTGGCCCGACAGATAGAAGCCCACTGCGTCGGGGCCGTGGGACTGGATCGCCTGGGCCAGCTTTTCCGCCGCGATATCCAGGGCCTGCCCCAGCGCAATATCCCGCATCGGCTGGTCGCGCGCCTCACGCCATTGCGCCGACAGCACGCGCGCGCCATCGCGGCGCACGGTGTCGCCCAGCGCCAGCCCTTTGCTGCACAGCTTTCCATGGTTGGCAGGATGCGTCTCGTCACCGCGCACCCGCAGCACGGCGCCGTCCCGCACCTGGACGCGCACGCCGCAGCCTGTGCCGCAATAACAGCACACCGACGACACCTCGGCAGCGGGCTCGGCATTCATCACCGGAATCCGGACGATTGACGGCATGGCCATCCCCCTACCCGCCCGCCGCGCTTTCGCCGGCCATCAACTGGTCGCGCAGGCCGCCGATATCCTGGCCGTCGCGGATCAACCGCATATACCAGGCGCCGTCCGCCGTATCGCCGTACAAGCAGGCGCCCACCAGCTTGTCGCCGCGGATCACCAGCTTCTTGTAGACGCCGTCCAGCGCGTCGGCCACCGTGATGCTTTCCGTCTGTGCGCCTCCCGCGAAATCCCCGGCGGAGAACAGATCGATGCCGGTGACCTTCAGCTTGGCCGAAACCACGCTGCCTTCGTAGCGCCCGATGCCATGCAGGGCCAGATGATTGGCCGCGACCTTGGCCTGTTCAAACAGGGGCGCGACCAGCCCGTAGGCGGTACCGCGATGGCTGACACATTCGCCGACCGCGTAGATGCGCGGGTCGTAGGTCTGCAGGGTATCGGTGACCACCACGCCCCGGTCCACGTGCAAGCCGCAACTTGCCGCCAGCTCGGTATTGGGACGCACGCCCACGGCCATCACCACCAGGTCGGCCGCAACCTCCTGGCCGTCGGCAAAACGCAGCGCCCGAACCCGGCCGTCATCGCCCGCAAGGATCGCGTGGGTCTGGCGGCCCAACAGGAACGTCAGGCCGCGCGCCTCCAGGCTGTGCCGCAGCATCGCCGACGCCTGGGTGTCCAACTGGCGGTCCAGCAACGCTTCGCCCAGATGCACGACCGATACCTCCATGCCCCGCGCAGCCAATCCGGTGGCCGCTTCCAGGCCGAGCAGCCCGCCCCCGATCACGACGGCGTGCCGGTAACGCGACGACGCTTCGATCATCCGGTTCACATCGCCGATATCGCGGAAGGCGACTACGCCGTCCAGGTCGTTGCCCGGCACAGGCAGGATGAACGGATTAGAGCCGGTGGCCAGCAGCAGCCGGTCATACGGCGCTTCGGTTCCGTCATCGGTGCGCACGATGCGGCGCAGGCGGTCCACCTGCGTCACCTTGCGGTTGCGCAGCAAGCGGATGCCGTGGCGGGCGTACCAGGCCTCGTCGTTCAGCACGATGTCCTGCAAGGTGCGTTCGCCAGTCAGCACGGGCGACAGCAGGATCCGGTTGTAGTTGGTGTGGGGCTCGGCACCGAACACCGTGATGTCATACAGGTCGGGCGCCAGCGCCAGCAGTTCTTCCACCGTGCGGATGCCCGCCATGCCGTTGCCCACCACCACCAGCTTCTGCTTTGCGCCCATGAAGGTCCCCGTGGCTGGCCTTCAGGCGGCCGCGCGGGTCGCGGCCTCGGCGCCGCTGCCCGCTGCTGCCGAGGCGTCCAGGACCGCGTTGGCCTGCGCCGCCGCCTGCGACCGTTCGGGATTGCCGTGGCGGCGGTGCAGGAAATCCACGACTGCTGCGCGGCACTCGAGATAGGTCGCGTCGTTGGCCAGCCGCACGCGGTCGCGCGGACGCGGCAGGGGCACGGGCAGGATCTCGCCGATGGTCGCGGCCGGGCCGTTGGTCAACATGACGATGCGGTCGGACAACAGCACGGCTTCGTCCACATCGTGCGTGACCATGATGGTGGTTGTGCGCGTCTTGGCCACGATCTTCAGCAATTCGTCCTGCAGGTGCGCGCGCGTCAGCGCATCCAGGGCGCCGAACGGTTCGTCCATCAGCAACACGCCCGGTTCGATCGCCAGCGCGCGCGCAATGCCCACGCGCTGCTTCATGCCGCCCGAGATTTCCCGCGGCAGCTTGTTCTGCGCCGGCAGCAAGCCCACCAGTTCCAGCGCGGCGCGCGTGCGCTCAGATAATTGCGGGCGCTTTTCCTTGCCACCAAAGACGCGTTCCACCGCCAGGTACACGTTCTGGAAGCAGGTCAGCCACGGCAGCAGCGAGTGGTTCTGGAACACGACGGCCCGATCCGGCCCTGGTCCGGTGATCTCGCGTTCGGCGCACAGCAGCACGCCGCTGGTGGGGCGCGTCAGCCCGGCGATCAGGTTCAGCAACGTGGACTTGCCGCAACCCGAATGGCCGATCAGCGTGATGAACTCGCCCTGCTCAACGGTCAGGTCGATGTCGCGCAGCGCCACGAAAGCGCCCTTGCGGGTGGTGAACGTCTGGCCCGCGCGTTCGATGCGTACGAATTTCTTCATGGCCTATTCCTCGGTATAGGTGAATCGGCGCGCCAACGCGACCAGCAGGGTTTCCAGCAGCAAGCCCACGATGCCGATCACGAAAATGGCGATGACGATGTGCTCCACCTTCAGGTTGTTCCATTCGTCCCACAGCCAGAAGCCGATGCCCGTGCCGCCGGTCAGCATTTCCGCCGCCACGATCACCAGCCACGCGGTGCCGATGGACAGGCGCACCCCGGTCAGCATGTAGGGCAGCACCGCCGGCAGCAGCACCTTGGTCGTGACCTTCCATTCCGACAGGTTCAGCACCCGCGCCACGTTCAGGTAGTCCTGCGGCACGCGCGACACGCCCACCGCGGTGTTGATGATCATCGGCCAGATCGAACAGATGAAAATGGCCCAGATGGCAGCCGGATTGGCCGCCTTGAACAGCAGCAGCCCCAGCGGCAGCCAGGCCAGCGGGGACACCGGACGCAGCAGGCTGACGATGGGTGAGAACATGGCGCTGATCGCGGCGTAGCGGCCGATGGCGAACCCGACCGGGATGCCGATTACCGCCGCCAGCCCGAAGCCGATCGCCACCCGCTCCAGCGACGCCAGCAGGTTCCAGCCGATGCCCTTGTCGTTGGGGCCGTTGTCATAGAACGGATCCGAGAACAGCTCCACGGCCGCGTGCCAGGTCACCCCCGGCGTGGGGATCTCCGAAATCCGCATGGCCACCACCTGCCACACCAGCACGAACAGCGCAAAGCCGGCTACCGGGCCCGCCACGGCCTTCAGCACGGACTCCAGCCGCTCACGCCCGGCGGCGAACATCGCCTCGCCGCGGCCCACATTCGTTACGGTAGACATTGCATGCCCCTTCTCTGTACCGGCCGCTCAGGCCTTGACCTTGAACCCGTCGGCATACGCCGCGGGATTGCTGCCGTCCCACACCACGCCGTCGATGAACTTGGCGCTGCGCATCTCGCTGGCGGGCAGCGCCACCCCGGCGGCGGATGCGGCCTGCTTGTAGATGTCGATGCGGTTGACCTGCGTGGCCATTGCCAGATAGTCGGGATGCTCTTTCAACAGTCCCCAGCGCTTGTGCTGTGTAAGGAACCACATGCCGTCGCTCAGGTACGGGAAGTTGGCCGAACCCTCCGCGTAGAAGCGCATGGCGTGCTCGTCGGTCCATGACTTGCCCAGGCCGTCTTCATAGCGGCCCTGCATGCGGTCCACGATGCCGCTGGCATCCGTATTCACATAGGACTTGGCGGCAATGGTCTCGGCCGTCTTCTGGCGGTTGGCGGGCGACGCGTCGATCCACTTGCCGGCCTCGAGAATCGCCGCGGTGACGGCGCGCGCCGTGTTCGGATTGCGCGACACGAATTCCGCGCTGGTGCCCAGCACCTTTTCCGGATGGTCCTGCCAGATGCCCTGCGTGGTCACGGCGGTAAAGCCGATCTTGTCCATGATGGCGCGCGCGCCCCAGGGTTCGCCCACGCAGAAACCGTCCATATTGCCCACGCGCATGTTGGCTACCATCTGCGGCGGCGGCACCGTGATGACCTTCGCGTCCTTCATCGGATGGATGCCGTAGGTCGCCAGCCAGTAGTACAGCCACATGGCGTGCGTGCCGGTCGGGAAGGTCTGCGCGAAGGTGTATTCGCGCTTGTCCGAGGCCATCAGCTTGGCCAGCGATTCGCCGTCCCGCGCGCCAGCCTGCAGCAACTTGTTCGACAGCGTGATCGCCTGGCCATTCTGGTTCAGGTTCATCAGCACCGCCATATCCTTCTTCGGCCCGCCCACGCCCATATGCACGCCATAGACCAGGCCGTACAGCACGTGCGCCATGTCCAGCTCGCCGTTCATGAGCTTGTCCCGCACCGCTGCCCACGAGGCTTCCTTGGAAGGGGTGATCGTCACGCCATACTTCTTGTCGATGCCCAGTACCGACGCCATCACCACCGAGGCGCAATCAGTCAGCGGGATGAAACCGATCTTCACTTCAGTCTTTTCCGGCGCGTCGGTGCCTGCCGCCCAGGCGCCGGCGCGCACCAGCGGATCGACCAGCGACAGCAGGCTGGCGCCCGCCACCGCGCGCGCCGTTCCGCTCAACCACTTGCGGCGGCCGGCGTCAGCGGTCAGGTCCGCGCTGACGGCGGGTCGGGTGGAGGGGCTACGTGTCACTGGCGTCATGCATGGCTCCTGGCAAAAAAAAACGTCCCGCGCGCCATGGAACCGTGTCCATTGGCGCTGCGGAACGTCGTTGTTCCTTGCCGCGTAGTGCGGCGCATTGCGTCGGGCGACCGCCGTTGGCCCCCTGGTTCCACTTAAGCAATCACTGTGCCAACCCGCTGGTTTTTCGCCGACATTCGCCTGGACCCCGCGCCAGCACTGGCTTTACGCCCAGGTCGCGCACCCTCCACTTGGGTTCAGGAAACCGCACCCAAACCAAGTTGGTGCATGCCCGGATGCGGCAGTGCACCACGCCTGTGCAGCTAACGCCCTGCGGCTGTGCCCGGGCGCTGAGCCCCGCACGCCATGGAGATGGCACGGAACTTGCGTGATTGAAAGCATCTGGGGGATCTCATGCTGAAAGTCATGCTGCTTAACGATGGCGAAGGACGCGCGGTATCGCTGCGGCAAACGCTTGCCGCGGCGGGCGTGCGCATCGTCTCTGAAATGGCGCCCGGCATGGATCTGGCCGCCGCCATCGCAGAGGCCGCCCCCGACGTGGTGCTGATCGACAGCGACGCCCCTGGGCGCGACACGCTGGAAAACGTCTGTGTGGCCAGCGAGCACAGCGACCGCCCGGTCGTGATGTTCACCGACAACGGCAACCGCGACACCATCCGCAGTGCATTGCGAGCGGGTGTCGCCGCCTATGTCGTGGGCGACGTGCCGGCGGCCCGCATCGAACCGCTGCTGACGGTGGCGATCGAGCGCTTCGCCATGGAGAAGTCTCGCCGCGAAGAATTGCGCGACGCGCAATTGCGCCTGGCCGACAGGCAATGGGTGGAAAGGGCGAAAGGAATATTGATGAAGGCGCGCGCCATTCCGGAAGACGAGGCGCATCGCCTGTTGCGTGAGCGCGCCATGCAGAGCCAGAAGCGCCTGGGAGAAGTCGCCCGCGAGGTCGTCGAAATGAGCCGATGGCTGGGCAAAGGCTAGCTACATGATTTTTAGCTATATGGATTCAAGAAATCAAAAGTTGTGGGGATGTACCCCCCCTCCCTATGATCAGCTGATATTTCGCCGGGTACGCCCGGAGCGGGCATTTGATGAAGCTTTTCCCGATTTTTGCCGACTTGAAAGCGCGGCTGGTGCTGGTGGTGGGTGGTGGCGCCGTGGCCGAGCGCAAGACGCTAGCCCTGCTGGAAGCCTCGGCCGAGGTCGTCGTGGGTGCGCCGGAACTGACGCCGGCGCTGGTTGCGCTGGCCGCCGAAGGCCGGATCCGCCACTTGGCTGGTCGGTTTGATCCTGCCTGGCTGGACGACGTGTGGCTGGTGGTCGCCGCCACCGACGACCGCGCTGCCAACGCCGCCGTGTCCGACGCCGCCGGCGCCCGCCGCATCTTCACCAACGTGGTCGACGACCCGGAACTGTCCTCCTTCCAGGTGCCGTCCATCGTGGACCGGTCGCCCGTCATCGTGGCCATTTCGTCCTCGGGCGTGGCGCCCGTGTTGGCGCGCCGCATCCGCGAACGCATCGAATCGCTGTTCGACCACACGCTGGGCCAACTGGCCGGCCTGGCCGCTACCTATCGCACGCGCATCCGGGCCAGCCACCCCGACCTGGGCGCGCGCCGCCGCTTCTATGACTGGCTGCTGGACGGCCCCGTGGCCGGATTTCTGCGCCAGCAGCAGCCCACCCGGGCTGAAGCCGCCTTGGCCGATGCGCTGGCTGCGCCGCTGGCGCCCGCCGACGGCAGCGTGGTGCTGGTGGGGGCAGGCCCGGGGGACCCCGGCCTGTTGACGCTGAAGGCGCTGCGCGCCTTGAACGAAGCCGACGTCATCCTGTATGACCGCCTGGTCAGCGACGACATTATGTCGCTGGCGCGCCGCGATGCCGACCGCGTGCCGGTCGGCAAGCTGCCCGGCGAAAACCATCACGCCACCCAGGCACGCATCCACGCGCTGCTGGTGGAACACGCACAGGCGGGCCGGCGCGTGGTGCGCCTGAAAGGCGGCGACGCGTTCATCTTTGGACGGGGCGGCGAAGAATTGGAATATCTGCGCGAGCATGGCGTGCGCTATGAAGTGGTGCCCGGCATCACCGCCGCGCTGGCCTGTGCGGCCTATGCCGGCATCCCGCTGACGCATCGCGAGCATGCGCAGTCGGTCCGGCTGATCACGGCGCATTGCCGCGAGGACGAAGACAATCTGGACTGGCCTGCGCTGGCGCGCGAGCGGCAGACGCTGGCGTTCTATATGGGAGTGGGCCAGCTGGATCTGCTGACCGGGCGCCTGTTACGCCATGGCCGCTCGGCGCAGACGCCGTTCGCGCTGATCGAAAATGGCAGTCGGCCCGAACAGCGCGTACTGTCGGGCACGCTTGAAGCCCTGCCCCGCCTGGCCGTCGAGCACGGAATCCGGTCGCCTGCGCTCTTGATCGTGGGCGAAGTCGCCGGCCTGGCGCCGCAATTGCAATGGTTCGGCCAGCATATCGACGGCCGCCCGCAACGGCTGGCGGCTTGATGGGTGGAGTGCGCGGACGGCACAGGTAACAGCTTTGGCCCCCAATGCGCGCAACCCATCACCCGATAGCCGTCACTCCGTCTTCTGGGTCGTACCGAAGATCCGGTCGCCCGCATCGCCCAACCCGGGCATGATGTATCCGTGCTCGTTCAGGCCGTCATCGATGGATGCCGTGTAGATATGCACATCCGGGTGCTTGGCCAGCACGGCGTCGATGCCGACGGGCGCCGCCACCAGGACGAGCGCGCGGATTTCCTTGCAGCCGGCGCGCTTGAGCAGGTCGATGGCAGCAACCATCGAACCGCCAGTTGCCAGCATGGGATCGACGATCAGGGCCAGGCGCTGGTCCAGTTCACCGACCAGGCGTTCCAGATAGGTGTGCGCTTCGAGCGTCTCTTCGTTGCGGGCCACGCCCACCACGCTGACCTTGGCGCCCGGAATCAGGCTGAGCACGCCATCCAGCATGCCGATGCCGGCGCGCAGGATGGGCACCACGGTGACTTTCTTGCCGGCGATCTTCTCGACCTGGACCTGGCCACACCAGCCTTCCACGGTGGCAGGCGCCAGCGGCAGGTCCTTGGACGCTTCGTAAGTCAGCAGCGCGCCGACTTCCTGCGACAACTCTCGAAAGCTCTTGGTGCTGAGGTCGGCGCGACGCATGATCCCGAGCTTATGGCGGATCAACGGATGGCGGATTTCGTGCACAGGCATGTGCGTAACACTCCAGAATATTGAAAAGACGGGGTTTTTCGCCTCAGGCGCCACCCGAACAGCGCAACACACTTGCGTCGGCTATCGGGTCGCACCCAAGGATCGTAATCGGTTTAGGAAAATTGGCCTATTGATCGGCTAGCCACGCTATCAACGCGTCATCGAAGGCGCGGACGGCGCCCGCCTGTTCGTGGTTGACGATGCTGACCACCACGTAGCGCTTGCCGCTGGCGCCCAGCACGTAACCGGCGATCGAGCGCACGTCGCGCAACGACCCGGTCTTCAGGTGGGCCATGCCCACCGTGCCGTCGCCCTTCAGGCGGCGGCGCACGGTGCCGTCCACCCCGGCGATGGCGAAGGACGAAATGTACTCCGGCATGACGGGCGAATTCCAGGCCACCGTCAGCATGGACGCCAGGCTGTCGGCTGACACCCGGGCCTCGCGCGACAGGCCGGCGCCGTTGTCGATGACGAGTTCCGGCATGTCCAGCCCCTGCTTGGCCAGCAGCCCCTTGGCCACTGCCTCGCTGCTGGTCACGGTGGCCGGCCGGCGGCCCTTTTCCGCGCCCAGCGTCAAGAGCAGCGTGCGCGCCATGACGTTGTTGCTGCGCTTATTGATCTGGCGGATCACCTCCGCCAGGGTGGGGGAATCGTGCGAGGCCAGCACCACGGCGTCCGCCGGCACCATGCCGGCCCGGACCTGCCCCTTGAAGGTGCCGCCCAGCTCTTTCCAGAGCATGCGGAAAATCTCGGTGGCGTAGTCGGGCTGCGACAGCGCCAGGCGGTACAGGCTGAATTCGCCGCAAGAGCCGGCCACCTTGCCGCCGACGCGGATCGTCACGCCCTGCTGGGTGATCAACGGATCCGTCGTCACCACCGGCGGGCCCGGGCAGCGGACGTCGCTCCATTCGACGTTGCCCTCGATCTTCAGGCCAGGCAGCGGCGGGTCGATCAGCGGCACCCATTTATGGGCGGCGGGGTCCGGCGTGAACAGCAGGCGCAGCGCGCCGAAACCCACCATCAGGGCGTCAGGGCTGGCGTTGTAGGCGCGGTCCGGAGCGCCGTCAAAGGCGCCGGGGTCGGTGGCGACCTGGCCGAAAATGCTGCGGTCGATGACGAGATCATTGATCTGCTTGACCCCGCGCAGGCGCAATTCACGCAGCAGGGCCCACAAATCCTGCATCAGGAATTGGGGATCGCCCCCGGCGCGCAGGTACAGCGGGCCGGCCAGCACGCCCTTGGCGTCGGGCCGGGCGCCGGGCGCCGTCATGAATTCGGTGCGCCAGACGTAGTTGGGCCCCAGTTCGGACAGCGCGGCCCACGTCGTAACCAGTTTCATGACCGACGCGGGGTTGCGGGATTCCTTGGCGTTCAGGGCCACCATGCGGGGCCCGCCCAGCTCCTGCACCACCAGCGACAGCGAACTGTCCGGCAGCTTGCTGGCCTTCCAGGCGTTCACCACATTGGGCGGCAGGCCCTGGACCTGCGCGCAAGCCGCGCCCGCTGACAGGGTCAGCAGCCCGCCGGCCAGCCATTGCATCAGCCCGCCCACCCGCTTTTTCGCTTGTCCCGTCATGCTGCGTCCACCCAGTTGCTAGTCCTGCAAAACCGAGAGCATACAAAACCTGGGACGGTTGCGGGCGGGAGGCCCCCGCCCGCCGCGCGCTTTATTGAAGCCGCCACTTGCCGGACGCGACGGTCGCCATCACCAGCGCCCGTTCGTCCAGCCCGTTATGGTCGGTGGGGCTCATGCTGACCACGCCCGTCGCGGTGGGCAGGTTCTTGACGTTTTCCAGTGCGTCGCGCAGCGCGGCCCGGAACTCGGGCGTGCCAGGCTTGGCCGTCTTCAAGGCCACGGGGATGGCCTGTTGCAGCAACAGGCCCACGTCCCAGGTATAGGCGGCAAAAAGCGACACACTGCCCGCGCCGTTGGCGGCCTCGTACTTCTTGGCGAAGGCCTGCGCCGTGGCCTTGACGGGGTTGTTGTCGGGCAGCAGGTCGGCCACCATCACCGGCCCCACCGGCACCCACGCGCCCTCGCACGCCGTGCCACACACGCGCAGGAAGTCGTTATTGGCCACACCGTGGTTGAAATAGATCTTGCCCTTGAACCCGCGTTCGCGCAGGTCGCGGGCCGGCATGGCGGCCGGGGTGCCGGAGGCGCCGACCACCACGGCATCCGGCGCTGCGCCGATCAGCTTCAGGGTCTGGGCCACGGCCGACGTGTCGGTCGGCGCAAAGCTCTCCTTGCCGACGACCTCGATGCCGTGCTTCTTGGCGGCTTTTTCGATTTCCACCCAGAATGTCTCGCCCAGGGCGTTGTTGAAGCCGACGAAGGCCAGCTTCTTCACGCCACTGGCCGCGGCATGGCGTGCAATGCCCTCGGCCATCAGCGAATCAGAGTGCGGCGTCTTGAACACCCAGCGCCGCTTGTCGTCCACCGGCTCGATCAGCCGGGCCGACGAGGCCAGCGTGATCACCGGCGTCGTGCCGGTCGCCACGGTATCCAGCATGGCCATCGTGTTGGGCGTGGTGGTGGAGCCGACGATCAGGTCCACCTTGTTCTCGGAGATCAGCTTGTGCGAATTGCTGACGGCCCGCGTGGTGTCGGACGCGTCATCCAGCACGACGTATTCGACCTTCACGCCACCGATTTCGGTGGGCAGCAGGCTGATGGTATTGCGCTCGGGAATGCCCAGCGACGCTTGCGGGCCGGTGGTGGACAGGGTGGCGCCGATCTTCACTTGCGCCAGCGCGGGCGCGGCGCCCATAGCCAGCAAGGCCGCCAGGGCGGCGGCCATCAGGGTGCGACGAGGGGTCATGCGGTGTCTCCTTGGGTACGCGGATGTCGTTTTTTGCATCGCGCCGATCCGCTACGGCGTAGAACGCAGTTATACGGCGGGACGCGGCGTTTCGCCATGGTTCCGCCCCTATTAACTGTCCCCTTTACAATATCGGGTTGCCCCGAGCCAGCCCGGCCGGCGCGGCCCGCGGTTTTTGCCGGGCCGCCCCCCTCTGACAGACAGATACCCGCGTGACCCAGTCCCTGACCGTTTCCGATTTCAATTACGAGCTGCCGCCCGAACTCATCGCGCAGACGCCTGCCGCCGAACGCACGGGCAGCCGCCTGCTGCACCTGGACGGCGCCAGCCAGCTGCACGACCGGCAATTCGCCGATCTGGCCGGCCTGCTGCGCGCGGGCGACCTGCTTATCTTCAATGACACCCGCGTCATCAAGGCCCGCCTGCCGGGCCACAAGATTACCGGCGGCAAGATCGAGGTCCTGGTCGAACGCATCACCGAGACCGACCGGGTCCTGGCCCATGTGCGCGCCAGTAAATCGCCCGGCCCCGGCATGGTGCTGCGCCTGGCCGACGCCTTCGACGCCACGGTGCTGGGCCGCGAGGGCGAACTGTTCGACATCCGCTTCCCCGGCCCCGTGCTGGACTTGCTGGACGCCCACGGCGCCACGCCGCTTCCGCCCTACATCACGCACGCGGCCGACGCCGGCGACGACGACCGCTATCAGACCGTCTACGCCCGCGAACCCGGCGCCGTGGCGGCGCCCACCGCCGGCCTGCACTTCGACCAGCCTACCCTGGACCGCCTGGCCGACCTGGGCGTGGAACGCGCATTCGTCACGCTGCACGTAGGCGCGGGCACGTTCCAGCCGGTGCGCGTGGACAACCTGGCCGACCACATCATGCACGCCGAATGGTTCACGGTGCCGCAAGCCACGGTGGATGCCATCGCCGCCGCCCGCGCCCGTGGCGGCCGCGTGATCGCCGTCGGCACGACCAGCGTGCGCGCCCTGGAATCCGCCGCCGCCCAGACCGAAGGCCGCACGGCCCCCGGGCTGCCGCTGGCCGCCGCCCAGGGCGACACGCGCCTGTTCATCACCCCGGGCTACCAGTACCGCGTCGTGGACGCGCTGGTCACCAACTTCCACCTTCCCCAGTCGACCCTGCTGATGCTGGTGTCGGCGCTGGCCGGCGTCGAGCCGATCCGCCGCGCCTACGCCCATGCGGTAGCCCAGCGCTACCGCTTCTTCAGCTATGGCGACGCCATGTTCATTGAATCCCCTGCCTCATGACCGGACTGAACTTCGAACTGCTCGCCACTGACGGCGGCGCCCGCCGCGGCCGCATCACGCTGAACCACGGCGTGGTCGAAACCCCCATCTTCATGCCTGTCGGCACCTATGGCAGCGTCAAGGCCATGATGCCGCACGAGCTCAAAGAGATCGGCTCGCAGATCGTGCTGGGCAACACGTTCCACCTGTGGCTGCGCCCGGGCACGGAAATCATGGAAAAGCATGGCGGCCTGCACGGCTTCATGCAATGGGACAAGCCGATCCTGACCGATTCCGGCGGTTTCCAGGTGTTCAGCCTGCAAGGCATGCGCAAGATCACCGAGGAAGGCGTCAAATTCGCCTCGCCCATCGACGGCGCGCGCCTGTTCCTGACGCCGGAAGAATCCATGCGCATCCAGCGCTCGCTGAATTCCGACATCGTCATGGTGTTCGACGAATGCACGCCCTATGAGATCGACGGCCGCCCCGCCACGGTGGAAGAAGCCGCCCGCTCGATGCGCATGTCGTTGCGCTGGGCGCGCCGCTCGCGCGAGGAATTCGACCGCTTGGGCAACCCCAACGCGCTCTTCGGCATCGTCCAGGGCGGCATGTACGAAGCGCTGCGCGACGAATCCCTGGCCGGCCTGCAGGACATCGGCTTCCATGGGTACGCCATCGGCGGCCTGTCGGTGGGCGAGCCCAAGGAAGACATGATGCGCATCCTGGCGCACGTGACGCCCAAGCTGCCGGCCCAGGCGCCCCGCTACCTGATGGGCGTGGGCACGCCGGAAGACCTGGTCGAAGGCGTATCGCGCGGCGTGGACATGTTCGACTGCGTCATGCCCACCCGCAACGCCCGCAACGGCTGGCTGTTCACCCGCTTCGGCGACGTCAAGATCCGCAACGCCAAGTACCGCGACGACACCCGCCCGCTGGACCCCAGCTGCACGTGCCACACCTGCGCCAATTTCTCGCGCGCTTACCTGCACCACCTGCAGCGCGCCAACGAAATCACCGGCGCGCGGCTCAATACGCTGCACAACCTGCATTTCTACCTGACCATCATGAAGGAAATGCGCGAAGCCATCGCCGAAGGCCGCTTCGACGCCTGGCGCGCCCAATTCGCCGCCGACCGCGCCCGCGGCATCGAGTGATCCGGGGCCATTTACCGCCGGGTTAACCGGCGGTAAATGCATCCCCCGGGGGCTGCAAGCCTGAGCGCCGTGGACCCTTTTTTCAGTCAGGGGCTTTTCTATCCTGGATTCGCCCCCATTGATTGGGATCCCTCCCTAGTGAAAGGCCAGCAATAAGATAGATACAATAGTCGGCTTGCCCTATCCATGGCTCGCGCGGGGATGGGTGCATAAAAACACAGCTAAAGTATGGCCGTGACTCGCCGTGACCCGCCATGATCTTTCATGGCATAGAAAATCCGGGCATGGCCAGCCCAGGCAATAAACAACCCAAACAGACTTAAACGCAGGAGAATTCAATGTCCGTTATCGATACCGCCAGCCTCGTCGTGGCCCAAGCCGCCGCCCCTGAAGGCAATGCGCTGATGGGCATGCTGCCCATCGTCTTGATGTTCGTGATCCTCTATTTCCTGATGATCCGTCCCCAGATGAAGCGCCAGAAAGAGCACCGTAACCTGATCGCCGCCCTGGCCAAGGGTGACGAAGTGGTCACCGCCGGCGGCATGCTCGGCAAGGTCACCAAGGTCAACGACAGCTACGTGACTGTTGAAGTCTCCGAACTGGCCGACAAGCCGGTGGAAGTGATCATGCAGAAGTCGTCGGTTTCGACCGTGCTGCCCAAGGGAACCATCAAGGCCCTGTAAGCGTCCCATAGGAGCCCCGTCGGGCTCTTTTGTCCGATGGCGCCTACCGCCGCCCGCTGCGCTTGCCGCTCGGGCGGCCCTTTCATCACTCTTACATGAAGTAGCCGGCAATGAACCGCTATCCCCTCTGGAAGTACATTACGGTCCTGATCGCGGTCATCATTGGCCTGCTGTACACGCTTCCCAATTTCTACGGCGAATCCCCTGCCGTCCAGGTTTCCAGCGCCAAGGCCACCATCAAGGTGGATCCGGCCATGCTGAGCCGGGTCGAGCAGATCCTGACGGACGCCAAGATCCCCAATGAAGGGGTCTTCTTCGAAACCAACGGCACGCTCGGCACCGTGCGCGCCCGCTTCACGTCGACCGACCTGCAATTGCAGGCCCGCGACCTGATCGACAAATCCCTGAACACCGTCGCCGGCGACCCGCACTACACCGTGGCGCTGAACCTGCTGCCCGCCTCGCCCGCCTGGATGCGCGCGATGGGCTGGTTCGCCCCCAAGCCCATGTACCTGGGCCTGGACTTGCGCGGCGGCGTGCACTTCCTGCTGCAGGTCGACATGCAAGGCGCGCTGACCGCCCGCTACGACTCGCTGGCCGCCGACGTGCGCTCGGTACTGCGCGACCAGAAGATCAACGTGGCCGGCGTCGAACGCTCGGGGCTAGGCGTTGCCGCCACCTTCGCCAACACGGACGATCGCGACCGCGCCATCTCGACCCTGCGCACCCGCCTGCCCGACCTGGAATTCACCGAACGCGAAGAAAACGGCAAGCAGCTGCTGATGGGCGCCCTGAACCCGGCCGCCGTCCAGCGCGTGCAGGATTCCGCGCTGAAGCAGAACATCAACACCCTGCACAACCGGATCAACGAACTGGGCGTGGCCGAACCGGTCATCCAGCAGCAAGGGTCCGACCGCATCGTGGTGCAGCTGCCCGGCGTGCAGGACGTGGCCAAGGCCAAGGAACTGCTGGGCCGGACCGCCACGCTTGAAATCCGCATGGTCGACGACACCCCCACCGCGCAAGCCGCGCTGCTGGGCGGCACCGTGCCCTTCGGCCTGGAACGCTACAACGACCGCGACGGCCGTCCGATCCTGGTCCGCCGCCAGGTCGTACTGACGGGTGAAAACCTGCAAGACGCCCAGCCGGGCCGCGATTCCCAGACGCAGCAGGCCGCCGTCCACCTGACGCTGGATTCCAAGGGCGCCCGCATCTTCCGCGACGTCACCCGCGACAACATCGGCAAGCGCATGGCCATCCTGCTGTTCGAAAACGGCAAGGGCGAAGTGGTCACGGCGCCGGTCATCCGCAGCGAAATCGCGGGCGGCCAGGTGCAGATCTCGGGCAGCATGAGCTCCGAAGAAGCCGCCGACACCGCTCTGCTGCTGCGCGCAGGCGCCTTGGCCGCACCGATGTCCATCATCGAAGAACGCACCATCGGCCCGAGCCTGGGCGCCGACAACATCTCGAAGGGCTTCCATTCGACGTTGTACGGTTTCCTGGCCATCGCCGTCTTCATCATCCTGTACTACCACCTGTTCGGTGTGTTCTCCACGGTCGGCCTGACCCTGAACGTGCTGCTGCTGCTGGCGCTGCTGTCCATGCTGCAAGCCACGCTCACCCTGCCAGGCATCGCCGCTATCGCGTTGACGCTCGGCATGGCCATTGACTCGAACGTGCTGATCAACGAGCGGATACGGGAAGAGTTGCGGGCGGGCGCCACGCCGCAGCAAGCCATCCATCAAGGGTTCGAACGCGCCTGGGGCACCATTCTTGACTCGAACCTCACGACGCTCATCGTGGGCCTGGCGCTGCTGGCCTTCGGTTCGGGCCCGATCCGGGGCTTCGCCGTGGTGCACTGCCTGGGCATCCTGACCTCGATGTTCTCGTCGGTGGTGGGCGTGCGCGCCCTGGCCAACCTGTACTACGGCCGCAAGAAGAAGCTCACCACGATCTCCATCGGTGAAATCTGGAAACCGAAGGCAAACTGAACATAAAGCGGGCGGCGCAAGCCGTCCGCCACAGCAAAGAACCGAAGGCGAAAAATGGAATTTTTCCGGATTCACCGCACTATCCCGTTCATGCGCCATGCGCTGGTGCTGAACATCATCAGTCTCGTCACGTTCATCCTGGCGGTCTTCTTCATCGTGACCCGCGGGTTCCACCTGTCGATCGAATTCACCGGCGGCACGGTCATGGAAGTCAACTACGCCCAGACGGCGCAGCTTGAAAACGTGCGCGGCGTGGTGTCCAAGCTGGGCTACACCGACTTCCAGGTGCAGAACTTCGGCACCTCGCACGACGTGATGATCCGCCTGCCGCTGCAGGAAGGCCAAACGTCGGCGACCCAAAGCGAAACCGTCATGGCCGCGCTGAAGACGGCCGACTCGGGCGTCGAACTGCGCCGCGTGGAATTCGTGGGTCCGCAGGTCGGCCAGGAGCTGCTGCACAACGGCCTGATGGCCTTGCTGGTGGTGGTCATCGGCATCATGGTCTACCTGGGCTTCCGCTTCGAGTGGAAGTTCGCCGTCGCTGGCGTGATCGCCAACCTGCACGACGTGGTGATCATCCTGGGCTTCTTCGCGTTCTTCCAGTGGGAATTCTCGCTGTCGGTGCTGGCCGGCGTGCTGGCGGTGCTGGGCTACTCCGTGAACGAATCCGTGGTCATCATGGACCGGATCCGCGAGAACTTCCGCAAGTACCGCAAGGCGGACGTGCACGAAGTGATCAACAGCGCCATCACGCAAACCATCTCGCGAACCATCATCACGCACGGTTCGACGCAGATGATGGTGCTGGCCATGCTGTTTTTCGGCGGCCCCACCCTGCACTACTTCGCCATGGCGCTCACCATCGGCATCTGGTTCGGTATCTACTCGTCGGTGTTCGTCGCCGCCGCGCTGGCCATGTGGATGGGCGTCAAGCGCGAAGACCTGATCAAGCCGGTCAAGAAGGATGGCGAAGAAGGCGAAGTCGCCTGACCTGCCTCGCGCGTTAAATAAAAAACCCGTCGCTTGTGAACTGACCCCCAGAAGTTGGACGGTCAGAGGAAGCTAAAGCCCGAAGGCCTGAGCTCGGTATTGCACCGGGCTCAGGCCTTTTAGCTTGAGCTTGATGCGGTGGTGATTGTAGTAAC
>NZ_NJIG01000022.1 GCF_002209535.1 Achromobacter marplatensis
AGGACGTGCTCACGCGCCTGCCCACGCAGAAAAACAGCCAGATCGCTGAGCTGCTGCCGCATCGGTGGCAACCTGCTGCATAAGCAGAACCGTCAAGGGTGTGTTCAGCAGGCGCTTGCCTTGGAGCCGTCTGTTTATTGGGTGCATCAAAGAAAACGATGGACTCACTGACGGGTGGACTGATTGACGGCAGCATTGTGACCTTCGAGGCATGTAGAAACATTCAATAAAATACTGTAGCACTTTGTAGATGCTGTTCAGAGCGCGGCACTTCCGACGGCATCTCAATTCGCTGTCGTCCTACGGAGATCGAAGACCGCGCATGGCCAGGGCATTGGGAAGGCGATCTTATTTCGCGAGCAAATCAGAGCGCCAAGTCGCTTGAGGTGGTCTAGGGAAAACTGCGTGCGACTAAGCTAGCAAGCTGAGCTAGCTGTAATCAATGCTTTTCCCCAATGTCGTTCTCCAAGAGGAATCAGACGTTGAAAACGCGGGATAATTGCGGCGAGCGCGGAACATGATGCACCACGTGGCAACTTGTAGGCGAGGGTTAGTAACTTGTCTCCTGCCCATTTGGAGGCGGAAATCTTATCTTTTTCTGCGCCGGCAGCTAGCAGGATTAGCCATACTATGGGCTCAACTTGTTTGGGGTCGTTCAAGTTATCG
This sequence comes from Achromobacter marplatensis, assembly GCF_002209535.1. GTDB lineage: Bacteria > Pseudomonadota > Gammaproteobacteria > Burkholderiales > Burkholderiaceae_B > Achromobacter > Achromobacter marplatensis. The sequence continues at coordinate 667 of NZ_NJIG01000022.1, forward strand.
CAGTATTCGAGAATTTTCTCCACTGCCGCTTCTGCCAGTTTCACATCTCCCTGCCTGCTTGCTGCTTTGCAGCAAGGCTCGAGTGTCAAAACAGTTTGCCTAAAACAGTCTTCCGTCGGCGGAGAGAACGCCTTGATAATTTGGCACGCTTTTGATAGTAGGCTCTCGTTGAAGTGGTGTGCCCGAGCATAATGCGCTAACGCCGTAAACATCTGCATTTGCTTACTCTCGCTTTCAAGGTGAGAATAGGGATCGAGAATATCCTCGTCTAGCGACTTGGCAGGGTGGAGCGCCCAGTCGCGCCTACCACCATCAATAATGTCGGGCAAGCCGATTAGCAGTCGACAGTATGACTCGAGTTCTTCGGGCTGCGATGCCGTCTGTGTAGCAGGAAGCCCTACTGCCGATGCGTTGTCCGTCGCGCGAAGCAATGCGGTACCCCAAAGTTGGCGGGGGCTAAGGTCCTCAAAGCTCCATCTGGGCTCCGCAAGATGATCAAGCATTTCGACCGTCATGTAGTCTGCGGCGAGATTGCCGTCGAGTTGGCTTGTTAAATCGTGCGCTTCCTCGTCGGACAGGAAAATGGTTTCGAGAATGATGGTTGCATGGGTAAACGCTGCCAGCCTTCGCCAAAATACGGGCGCCGGCGCTAGGGCGCTCGCCTGGCTGATCGAAGCCATTGTCAGTTGCGCTAGCTTAATCAGAAGATCGACATGTTCGATTCGCGCTTCCTCTTTTTCGCCGTTCTCGATGAGATGCTTTAGGGCCTCTCGCGAAATCGGGCTAAATCGCTCATCGGAAGACGCGCGAGCTCTAGATAGCTCGTAAGTGACCATTAGAGCGAAAGGAGTGACGCCGATGCCTATTATTTGAAAGGCAGTCAACAGGTCGTCGTTCGACACAAAAGCCATGGCAGCCACCGGATCTACACTTTCTGTAACGCAGACTGCTTGAAGGCACCTAAGGGCCCAAGGAGGACTCTTTACACTGATGGCAGCGAGGTGAGGTGTGAGCAATTCCGCGGCATACTCCTTAGGTCCGATGTGTTCCGGGATTGATCCCAAGATCGATTCGTAGTAGGCCGTGGCCTTGGGAATTATCTCTGAGATACTAAAGCCCCCGCTTTGGAGGCTTTGTAAGATCCTGGCGAGTGTTGGTTGTGCTAGCTGTCGCAGCTCTTCCAGTACTAATTCGAAGTCACTATCAGAAAGCGGTGCACTCGACACGCGTTCCTGCCAAATTAACGCACGTGGCCAATTGGGAAGCGCTCGATTAGCGAGGTGTCGAATACCCTCAGTCCGGATATCTGCTGAAGGATCGAGCAGGGAGAGTTCTGGAATATCTGTTTGATGCCCCGACTGCCCTTTGACCCGAAACATTGCATTTGCGGCCCGAGCTGCGTAGACGGGCCCGGCTTCTAGGGAGGAAATTTCTACAAATGTCTCTAGGGGGGCTTCTGCTAGAGCTTTGCGCATATCGATAAACTTGAAGCGCCCAACTCCCGGTACCTCTGCCTCGCCTGCTTCGACTAGTTCGACAATGTCATGTCGCTTCAGGAGCAGCTCCGCTATAGTCGGAGGGAAGTCCTTAAGCTGAATTAACGCTATATTTTTTTTCAAGCTCATTTGCGATTTCCAATGTTCGCCGGGCGAGTGACTGAGCAGCTTGGTCGGCTACAAACTCTAAGACTTGCGAGTTGGCAGGTAACAGAGGCAAGATGCGGCAGCTTTCCACCCAGTTGGCGTAGGCTGTTCGACGTGCTGGATCGGCGGTGGGAACCCCTAGGAAAAGACTCAGTTGTGTGGCCGCGACCTCTTCGATACGTAATTCGAACCCAGGTGAAAACCGCATCGCTAGCGCCAGATCCGGAAGGACGTGGTCAACAATCCAATCGGATTTTATTGTGGCCTCGTTAGTCGGTATCGACCCGTTGGTCCAGAGCCTCCCGATGAGTAAGTGGGCGAGTTTCCACAGGCTTTCGTGGTACGTCAGATCCGCGTCCGTGCACAACACATCTGTCGCATTTAAGCGCGCAAGATATTGTCTAAGGGTCCTAAGTTCTGCAGTTTCTTTTAGTTGACCATCTTCAATTGGAGCCTGGTTCAAGTAGAAATCCACGTCATCTGGGAGAATGGGAATGCAGAAGAAGCACTGGGCACGCAACTGATGCAGCGCTTCGCGCCTCTCCGTTTCGCTCAGCACTCCCTTCCGTATCAACACATCAAGCACATCGAGGCTTGACAGAATAGGCACACTTTTTCCGGTTGAATCTACAAGTTCAATGTTATTTCCGAGCATGCGGTCATCTAGCACCACTGCGTCGACATTGAGGTAATCCCCCAGCAGATCGTGCAAGGGAAGCATTGTAGTGGCGTTCAGCATGTCCCCTTGCTTGCGATTCTGCGCGAGAAACTTCACCTTGCCCGATATTAGGGCGGAGCGAATTATTTTGCGGAGCCCGTTGACAGCTTCGATAAGCTCATCGGTCATGGGCTCAGTTTCAAGTAGCGCATGCCACTCCTCAAGCGTGCTTTTGTGAATAAATACTTCATGAGTGGAATTTAGCAGTGGCTGAAGCAGTTTCGCGTGGTTAAGGTATTGAACAGAGGCCCCGTTCAGGTATAAAGGTGTATTTGGAGGAATGGCTTGACGCGCGCCCCTCTGCGTCCGATCCATAGATTGTCTCGCTTCATCTCCGTGCGCTTGCGTGATGAGGCCTTCATTCAGTAGAGCTTCCAGAATGTCGATCGGATCAGCAATCCGCTGGGACATGACTCCCAAATCGGCTTCCTCCTCCATATAGGAGCTGACCCTGAACAGCGGTCCCGGGTGAACGTATTTACCAGCCTTGGCCTCAGCCTCCACAAGTAAGGCTGCCGCCTCTTCGCCGATTTCTGTCGCCAGTCCGATTTCCGCCTTGAGCCCGCCTAGTTTTATCTGCCCTCTGGCGATCCATGTGATCAAGGGCTTGACTTCGGCGACGCGAGACGGCTGATGAAATGCAATTCGTCCGCGGTCTTCAAGCAGCACGTCCATAAGTCGTGGAGAGATAAACACCTCGTCCAGAGAGCCTAATGTCGTCTCCAGCAAACCGAGTTCGTGCAGGATAAAAAGCGCGGTGACGTCAAGGGCGACGCGCGAACTGTTTAGTGGAACGACGGGTGCGCGTTTTCCGGAACGGATGGGTACAGGCTTCCATCGTCTCGGATCCGCTTCCCGAGCGTTCCGGCGCGGAATAGCGATGAGTAGCTGAGAAAACGGGGCGGTGAAGACCGAAGCTGCCATGTGTATGGGCATCTGCGCAGTGCGATACATCTCGTTCTTCTGATTCCAGCTTTCCTCGTTGCCCTTCATAAATTCCACCATTTCTCGTAAAGAAAAGGATGAAATGGGTCCACCATCTTTCGATAGCTCTGTTGCTTTATGAACCCAGGGCATCGCTAAATCGTCCCTTTTTGCGGCTATTGCTATGGCATGCGCACCCACAAGAATTGCGGGGTTGTCTCCCTCTTGGGCCACAGCCTCTTGTGCCAGGAGTAGCGACTGGCCGGGGTCGAATAGGCTTACTAATTGCGCGAGGCCCAATAGCATCCTCGCGTCCAACTGGGAACGACGCTCCAACCCCCCAGCTCCGATTGTTCTAAAACGCTCCCAATCACCCGTTCGGACCGCAATGTTCACGTCCAAGGAGAAGTCATTTGCATCGTCCCGCTCGGCGAGCAGTTCGTCATTTAACCGTTTCGCTTCAGCGTGGTTGCCAACGGCGAACTGAGCCCAGGCCCTAGCTGATCGAACTTCGGGCCGTTGCTCCACGCGGCCTACTGTGCTGTCGAGGAAGGTGCAGATCACATCTGCGTTGGCTTGGGTTTGCTCAAGACAGCGTAGGCGCAGCATTGCACTGTAGAAATTCGGCTCCCGACGATAGAGCATCTCGGAATATGGAGCCAGCCTCTTCCATCTCTTGCGGCTTTCGAGGACTCGAACAAGGTTATGTAAATCTTCGATGGCTTCCGACTCGTTGAACAACGCTACCGCAGCCGCGGTAGGATCCTCGCCACGAGCGTTATCCAGCATTAATTTTATCCGAGTGCGTAGTGGCTCCTCCAGTTGGTCTGAGTGTAATTCAAGAAATATGGCGGCACCGTCGACATCCCTCGTTTGAACGAGTGCTTCCATTTTCTTAACCACGAGGAACTCGAACCCAAGGTCTGCGACCAAATTTTGCCACTCATCCTCAAGAAATCGGAGACGTTCTAAACTTTGATCCGCGGTATCCAGTAGGAGCAACTGCGCCTTGCGTTGTTCTCGATTCAGACCACCCAGCCGATGTGCGCGACTTAGATAGTCCTGAATTGGCTGAGGGTCAAACATAATATTCCACGAGCGAGCTATTGCGACCAACTTCACGGCAGTGGCGCCGTCTTTCATCGCCTCCACGATCCTTGCCGTTTCTTCATCTTTCGTCCGATCATCCATCAGGCGTAGATATTGAATTCCGTCGGCGCAATGTTCTTCGATCACATTGTCATTGGCATCAGCGGCGCAATGCTTGGCCCGTTCGAGAGCGTTCAGCGCGATCGTCATTCTCGCTGTCGACTCCGGACCGTCAAGCGCATGTTGGACTACCGCAGGGAGGCCAGCGAGCATGAGGCTCGGTTGCACCTCCTCCGGAAACATTGGCAGCAATTGGCTAACAGCGTAAAGGAAGTAAAGGCTAGTGCACTCCCTGAGCACTTCCTCGGGCAGTCGTTCCAGCAAGTCGGCAGCAGTGGATGCCTTACCTTCAGCAATGAGGCTCGAGCATACGTTGCACCACCCGATCGCCGTGAATGCAGTTGCGGCGAGCGGACGGAGATCGTCAACATACTGAAGGGCCATTTCTCGCCCTTGGGTTCTCGCGATAATAGAGAACATAACTGCCTGGCTATCCGCGTCATGTAAATCGCGCACGCGTTGTAGTGCAGCGGTGGGCGCATCCTGCGCTAGATCGACTAGTGCCCGTACAGCGTCGGTAACCACGTATCCCTTCTGCTTCAAGTCATCCAGCAGCCGTTTAGCCTCGGGGCCGTTGCCAGCATTCGCTTCTGCCCGCGCGAGCCAACTGACAGCGTCATTTTTCAACGCTGAATCTGCCGCAAAAAAACGTGCTCCCTTTTCAAACGCCCCGACAAGTTGTCGAAGGTCCTCCGTCGTTTTCTCCCCCTGCGTAGCTCTTCTTCGAAGAATCCGGTCGAGTTCGTTGCGGGCGTCCTGCGTGATCTGATCTAGAACAAATCTGTTTCCCGCCAAAGCCGTGGCATCGGTCAGGTCTGAAAGCCCGGTTTTCAACTCGCGAGTGATCTCCGATGACGTCGCTTGTAAGACAGCCGCCATTGCAGGATCTTTCACGCCTTCTTGAATGCTCACCTGAAGAAACGAAATTACGATCTGGATAGGGCCAGCAGCAAGGCTACGATGCTCCCCGGTAATTTCTGCGTAGTCATCTGCCACCCGATCGAGTACATCGGCAGGGGCGACTCCCCGAGCTATCGCTCTTTCGGCACTAAGCTTAAGCCCATCTCTAACGCGTGGAATGCTGAGCCATTCTCTAACGCTGGGCTTTCTGAAACAATCCGGCCGAGTTATTTTCCCTTCTATCCCTACGATCAAGCGCTTGAATAGGGGGTCTTCAGCGTTCATCGCGCCTAAGCGACGAAGTGCGTCATCCATCATTTTGTCGCTGATAGAGGTTGGTGCCGGATCCCGACCTTTGCCTGCGGCGCGTTCGGCAAGCCGTCTTTTTAGATACGGCCACGCCGCGCGCAGAACGGTCATGAGAGGCTTTAGTATCTCCATGAAGTCACCATTTGTATTGATCGTGGTCCCGCTCCACTCTGCATAGACTAATCTCGGTAGTTGCCTACACGGTGGGCTATTGGGATGGTTATATTTCGGAGCGCTACAATTTTCTGCCTTCGCAGCGCAGGCCCACTCGTGCGATTGGGATATTTCTATTGGTGACAAAGTTTACCAGCGGTGCTGAGAGGACGACAGGGAATGTGATGTCAAGTGAACAATGCGATGCACAGAGCTGATATCGGCGGAGAGGCAATTTCAGCCGGAATGCGATGAGGTCCATCCGAGATAGTTGCGGCTTTGCTTTGAGGATGGTGGCACGAGCCCGATCCGAGCAAATACAGTGTCTGAGTTTGCGGCGATAGCACTGCAACGGGTGCCGTTCGTCGCCCCTATGAGCTGTGGGAGCGGCTCGCGGAACTGCGTGGGTTGCCCCGATCTATCATCGTGGATAACGGCCCGGAGTTTGCTGGCCCGCCGCTGGACGCTTGGCCCTATCAGGCCGGCGTGAAGCTGTCGTTTAACAGACTGACGTGCCCCGGGAGTATCCGTACAGGTCAAAACTAGAGGTAAGGCTGCTTCTCAGCGCCGCCCTCGGTGCCGGTGTCGATGAGGACACGGTGAGGCTAATTGCGATGGCCGATGTGTGCGTGAGAACGTGAGCGGTGGTGAGGCGTCATCAGAAAAGTGTTGTCAGTGAGTTGGCTCATCGAGGTGTGCAGCTGGATCGCACCAGCAGGCGCGTTAGCAAAGGCGGCGTTGAGGATAAGGTTACCCGTTACGAGTTTGTCCTTGTTGAGGGGCTAGTGACCAGGCCGAGCCGCATTTCCTCGTTGGATGAACTGATGGACACCGTATATGGTCGTGAGCCTCGGCTTAAGGGCAACATCATTGCCGCGATAGTTCACAACCTTCAGCGAAAGCTCGGCTTGTAGATTGTCCGGCCGGTTATGGGATGGGCAATATGGCAGGCGAGGTGTAGCACACTGGCTGGCCAATGCTGGAAGCCCCCCTGATGCAGTGGCAGCAAAGCGAGCAAATCCGGTCACATCCACCTTCAACTTAACTTAAGCTGGGCCCCTGGCGCGAATCCATAGCGCTTGATCTCCGTTGTGTTAGGGACCGTGGCGTATCTCCTGAATAGACCCACCTTTGAGGTCCGAACGCTCCATTCGTGGTGTTCCCCGCTGCGGGCATATCCAAGAGGCGGCTCAAGGGCCCATAGCTCTCTCACGTTGACGGTATCGACGAGAATGGACTTGCCGTCTGAGCGGCCGGCAAGTCGCATGTGGCCTCTGGCTGCGGGCAGCTGCAGGGCAATGCGGCCTTGGCGAGCACTCTGGGTGACTGATCGCCACATGCGCATGGCTGTGGGAAAACGTGTGATCCACGCAATTGCGTGGGAGGCGGCCGAGCCGGGGTTAATTCGATGCGGGCCAAATCGTAGGTCGCCCTTCTGTGGCCATTTACAAGGAGGGTTACAGAGCTCGTATGGCGAGTGACCACGGAAAACTGCAGGCAGGAAGTCGCTAATTGGGAGCAGTGCCGCGATGAGGCAACTGGCAGGAATCGTGACCTTGAAGTAAGCCGGTTCGCCGTCGGGCCAGGTGTAACGGCATATCGTCGTGCTCCAAACTTGATGGCTAGATGAGTTCAACGCTGCAAGCCCGTGGGGCTCAAGAAATTTGTGAGCCTCGCTTTCTTCTAAGTGTCCAAGATCAACCTCTGCGCCAATGCTGACATAGGATCCTACGTGGGGTAAGCGATAGGTGTCCCCGAATGTTTTTGACGTTAAAGGCACAGTTTGCTCGCCCAATGGGGACAAGAAATTCAGATGAGGGGTGTGGGTTTTCCAACTTATTTTGTCCAGCCAATAGGGTTGTAGGGTGCTACGAATATTCTGCATCAGTACTGCTAGTTGCGTTTGTTTGCGTGGGCCTTAGTTGCGCCGACCGATCTGCCGCTCGGACTGATCTGAATGACGAAACCGTTCTATGAGGGCTCGAGTAAGCGGGAAGGAAGTGGGATGGTGCCGATACAGACAGGAGTACCGAAGTCGCGTCATTAGCGATCGGACCGTAGCCCGCTTGCTTTCGGCACGTAGCTCAGCCCACAGACGGGTGATGATCTCCACGCCATCGAGATCCAATGCGTGGCAATCCCTGGGTGCCGGTCCGGGCGCGGGGTATTGAAAATTTGCACGGTTGATATCCTCGGTGTTCAGGAAGCTTGCCATGCAGATATGCTTTGGCGCCGCTAAGCGGCCTGAAGGCAATTGCTTACGCAGAAGCAAGGCCGGCCAGCTGGCCCTGGCGCCGCCGTTAGGGAGCGCGTTGATGGTGGCGAGGAAGGAGCGTCCGAAAGCATTGATTAGATCTTGGGATAAAGCGGCTGATGCTATCTGGCGATGTTTATAGATATAGCCACGTTCGAGTGCCTTTTGTCGGTAGATGTCATGCCAGTTATCCCGCAGGCTCCAGTCGGCACTCAAGGTGCTGACGGATATGGCAATCCATGATTTAAGTAGTTGGGGGCTGTAGCCTGGATCGGTCTCGAGAGTAAGGTCGCATAGGTGAGGCATTGCAAAGTCCATGGCTGCAGCGCATGAGTGAGGAGCGCCACTCTTTGCCCGCAGCAGCTGCTCGTTGTGAGCTGGGCAGCGTGTGACGCCCGGAAGCATGTGTGAGCGATGCCAGTAGCTCTCCTTGAGTTCTTTCAGGTCTGTCTCCATGCAGCTTGCGCAAGCGCGAAAACAGTTCGACTCGTGTGCATGTCGAGAGAAGAAAAAAGGTGAGTGCAGGCGCGTGCTCGCGTCAGCGAATGCCGCGCAATACGGAAGCATTGTGTGTTCTTGCAGCAGAGCTTCAGGCGTTGCCCCAAGCCAATTGGCGATCGATTGAATAGAGTTCGGCAAAAAAGAGGATGTTTGCGCCGACTTCCGGATGACGCGCTTGAAGAGCTGCGTCGGACGCAGCCCATACCAAATGCACGCTCTCGCGAGCGTGCTTCCAAGAACTTCGTCTGGGTAGGGAGTCGGCGCGAACATGATCAATCCACAGGTATGACAGCCTCGGCGTTAGCGACAAAGCCCAGCCGTTCAAACTCCTTCAAGTAGTGTCTACTTCTTCGGGTGTCCGGAAAACCCGGGCTAGCTCAGACTGCAGTTTCCAAGCAGGCTCCTGTCAACTAGTCCTATGCCAGTGGCGCTGTCACCATGGGTAAAGCGGTGACGTTGACGAAACAGTCTCGCGTCTAACGTTCCGTCATCTCCGCATGGGTCCCCGTATCGATCGGCAAGCCCTCCTTACGGCCGCCCGAGGTGGACAACCATGTTCATTCGATGACCCGACGTGTTGCGTCACGACCTACGCTCCTGGCTTTAGGAGAGGGTCATTACCGGTCGTTCATTCTGTTTGGCGTTCGTCGCCGGCGCAGCGCTGGTGCAATGCTTGCCGGCATTGCCGGGACGGACGCTGTTGTGGCTGGTCGCGGGCGGGGGGATCGTTGCCGCAGGCTGCTGGGCGCGCTGCCGTCACGACGCGCTCCGTATTGCCTGTGCCCTAACGCTGGGACTATGTATGGGCACGCTCAACGCCAGCCTTCAGGCCCAACACCGGCTGGATGACGCCTTGGCGGACCTCCACCAGGATCAGGTGTCGCGCTTGATCGTGCGCGTGGCTGAACTGCCGGACGGAGACGAACAACATCAACGCTTCGTGGCCGAATTGGCGGAACCCGGCCGGCCCGGCATTCCGTCGCGTATCCAGGTGACGTGGCAGGCGCCGCCGGGCGCAAAACGGGGAAGCTTGCAGGAACTGCCCCAGCTGCTGCCCGGCCAGGTCTGGCGCATGGCGCTGGTGTTGCGACGTCCGCATGGCGTGCTGAATCCGGCGGGGCCCGATGCGGAGGCGCGGATGTTTGCCCGGGGTTTGCGCGCAGTGGGCACGGTGCGGGGGCAGCCGCGTTTGCTGGATGACGCGCCCTGGGTGTCGCCGGGCATCGCCATTGAACGGGCGCGGCATCTGGTGCGGGAGGGCTTGCGCAAGGCGTTGGGCGAGCATCGCTATGCGCCGGTGCTGATTGCGTTGGCGATCGGGGATCAGGCTGGTGTGGCGCGGGACGACTGGCGCATCTTCAACCGCAGCGGCATCACGCATCTGGTGTCGATCAGCGGTATGCACGTGACCTCAATCGCCGGCATTGCGGGGGTGCTGGTGGCGGCGCTGTGGCGGCGGGCGCGATGGCGGGGCGTGGGCTTGGCGGAGTTTGCGCCGTCGCGCGTTGCGGGCGGCGCGGCGGCGGCCGTCGTTGCCTTGCTGTATTGCCTGTTGGCGGGATGGGGCGTGCCCGCGCGGCGGACGTTTTTCATGCTGTCGGTGGTGCTGGCAGCCACGATGTCGCGGCTGCCGCTGACGGCGGGCCGGGTGCTGGCGTGCGCGGCGGCGGGGGTGGTGGCGTTGGACCCGTGGGCGCCGCTGTCGGTGGGGTTCTGGTTGTCGTTTGGAGCGGTGGCGATTCTGCTGCGTATCGCGGATGCGCCGTTCGACGCGGAGGCGAGCTGGCGCCAGCGCTGGATGGCCCGGCTGGGGCAGGCAACGTGCCTGCAGTTGCTGGTCACTCTGGGGTTGACGCCGCTGCTGGCGTTCCTGGTGTATCAGGTGTCGGTGGGGTCTCCGCTGGCCAACGCGGTGGCGATTCCCTCGGTGACGTTCGTTGTGACGCCGCTGGCGCTGCTCTGCGCGGCGCTGTCGGTGGTGCCGGGTGCAGAGGGCGCCGCGGCCTGGGTTGGGCAGTTGGGGGTGACCGCGTTCGATTACACGATGGTGCCGGTGGCGTGGGTGGGCAACGCGGGATGGGCGAGCTTTGCGGTGGCGGCCGCACCGTGGCCGTGGCTGCTGCTGGCGGTGGCGGGAATGGTGTGGGCCCTGCAGACACGGGGCTGGCCGGCGCGGTATGCAGGGTGGGTATGCATGCTGCCATTGCTGTGCTGGAGGCCGGACCGTCCGGACCCTGGCCATTGGCGGATGAGCGCGCTGGATGTGGGGCAGGGCAGCGCCATTCTGGTTGAAACCGCAAGCCAGACGTTGCTGTTCGATGCCGGCCCGCGCCATTACGGCGGGAGCGACGCCGGCGAACGCGTGGTGGCGCCGTTTTTGCAGGCGCGCGGGATCGGCGCGCTGGACGTGCTGGTGCTGTCGCATGCCGACCAGGACCACGTGGGCGGCACGCGGGCGGTGTTGGCCGCGGTGCCGGTGGAGCGCAGTTATGCGTCGTTTGATGTGGCGGCGTTTGTGCGGCGGGATGCTCGGCTGTGGCCGGATGCCGCTGCGCAGCCGGCCTTGCCGCAAGAGAGGTTGCGGTGCCGACGGGGCGACGTCTGGGAAGTCGATGGCGTGACGTTCACCTTCCTGCATCCGGGCGGTGGCGGCAGCGGAGCGGTTGCTGACCGCAACGCGGACAGTTGCGTGCTGCGCGTGGAGGGCGTCAGCCATTCGCTGCTGCTGACCGGCGACATCGGCGTTGCTCAGGAGCGCGAACTGGTCGCGCGCGGCGTCTCTGCGACGGATGTGGTGATGGCGGCGCATCACGGCTCGGCGTCATCGTCTGGACGGGACTGGGTAGTGGCGACACAGGCCACCCACGCTTTGGCGCAGGCCGGTCACCTGAACCGTTTTCGGCATCCGGCGCCGGCGGTCGAGCGGCGCTGGTTGCGTGCGGGGGCAGCGTTCTGGCGCAGCGACCGGGACGGGGCGGTGATGGCGGTATCCAGCACGCAAGGGTTGGACGTGTGGTCGCAGCGGGACCGCGGGCGGCGGTATTGGCACGGGCGCTAGGCGGAACCGGGGCGATGCCGCTCACGCCCTGCATGGGCACAAGAGGCCTTGGATCAGTCCGGCGCGTTCTTGCGGGTTTGCTTCACGAGAGGCGGGGGCGCCGGCGGGGGAGCGATGTCGCTTTTCTCTACAACGTAACGCACGGGCAGCATGACGATTTGCTTGTCGGGCGCCATGTCAGGGGTGAAGGCGGGCAGTTTGCCGCCGCGCCGGATCATGGCGAGCGTCGCATTGTCTACCGCGACGTTGCCCGAGGATCGAGCCAGGGTCACGGTGTCGATGACGCCGCTGGGCAGGACGACGATGCGCACCTGGACGTTCAGGTCCGCGTTCGCCTCGTGGATCTGTGGGGGCGCTTCGATCTTGCGTTGCAGCTGCTGGCGGATGGCGGTGTGCCATTCTGCCTGCGTGGTCAAGGTGCTGGCGAGCAAAGGCAAGGGCAGGCACAGGGCGAGGGCGGCGATAAGAGATGCGCGGAACCGCCAAGACATGAGGGGATCTCCTGGGTGGGGGCCGTCCGGCCATCCGCCGGACAAATCCCGGCCAGCATAACCGACGACCGCACGCGCCTTATGCCGTGCCCGTGGCCAGATCGTCGAACAGCCGGTCGCCGCCCATCTGGCCGCCCTTGAGCATCAGTTCGACGCCGTCGATGACTGGATCGTCGCTGCGGGCGACGCTGACGGTGACCCCTGGCGCCAATACGCGATGGAAGGCCAGCCCCCACAACCCCAACGCCAGCGTGGCCTGGCTGGAAGTGTCGCCGCCGGCGATGCCAATGCGTGACAGCCGCTTGCCCGCTTGGGCGCTTGCTGCGACGATCGACGCCGCAAGTTGCGCGGTGCCGCTTGCCGTGGCGGCCGCCTGTTGGGCGGTGACGGCTTGCGGGGGGCGGTCGGTATGGACCAGCACGTTGCGTCCGTCGGCTAGCAGCGAGGCCGCCTGGCGGACCTGTTGCGCGGCATAGTCCGGGTCGTCCAGCAGGCGCACCTGTAGCGGCTGGCGCGTGTATTGCCGACACGCGGCGATCTGCCCGGCCGTGACGGGCGACAGGCTGCCGGCCACGATCAGGACAGGCCCGGCCGCCGCCGCCAAGGGGGCGGCAGGGGCGCTCGCGCGGCTGGGCGCGTGGGCGCGGGCCAGCGCTTGCTGCACGCTGCTGGGCCCGACCGCCAGCAGCGGCACGCAGGCGGCCGCGCGCCAGATCAGGCGGCCGATGATGGGTAACTGCTCATCGTCGATCACGTCGAACAACACGGGGCCGTCGGAGGTGTCGATGATGCTGTCGATCCAGTCCTCCACGCCGGGGGCGTCGGCAGCTTGCCGCAGGCGCGGGTAGGCGGTGTGCGGTACCGAACGGATGTCGGCTACCCCTTGGGCCGCCAGATGCAGGCGCAGGTCGGCCTCGTGCATGGGCGTGACGGGGTGCTGGCTCATGACCGGATGGCGGTCGATGCGGTGAATCTCGGGCGCACTGCCCGCGCGGGCGAACAGTTGGGCGAAGCTGCAATAGCGCCCGATGCCGGGTTGTCCGCCCACGATGGGCACGAGCGGGTTCGGCATGTGGCGGCGCAGTTCGCGGATGGCGACGCCGATACTGCCGACGTGCGGCGCGCTGTCGAAGGTGGAACAGCATTTGTAGTGCAGCACGCGAGCGCCGGTGGCGGCCATGAAGCGGCCGACGGCGCGCAGCTCGACTTCCATCTGATCGGGCGCCATGGCGCGCGCGGCGCCCGCGATGCCCAAGGCGTCCAACGGACCCGCGCGGCGCAGTTGTTCGGGCGTGGGCACGCCCAGGAACAGCAGGCTGCGCAGGCCCGCGCGGGCCACTTCGGCCAGCGTGTCGGTTGCGCCCGTGAAGTCGTCGCCGTACCAGCAGACGCGCGGTGCGGACGTGCCGTCTTCGGCGCCAGTCATGCGCGGTTTCCGAAGAAGGCCAGGGCGCGTTGCAGTTCCGGCGCATGCCGCGCGAAGTCTTCCAGCGACTGCCCTTCGCGCACGGCCTGCCAAGCCTGGCGGATGCTCTGCACGCCGGCGGCGGGGCCGTCCGGATGGGCCAGGATGCCGCCGCCCGACATGAACATCAGGTCGTCGGTGCGTACCGCCGACCACGTGGCTGGGACGGTGCCGGCCCATTGGCCGGACGAGAACGCCGGCATGACGGGGTCGTCGATGCCCAGCGTCAGCGACGCCAGGCAATCGCGCGCGGACTCGACGACTTCGCGGTCGTCCTGGGCGAACTTGCCCTGCAAGCCGTGCACGTGCATATGGTCCACGCCCGCCAGCCGCCACAGCGTCTGGTAAGCCTGGAAATCCATGCCCAGCAGTGGCGCGCGGGACAGGGCGCCATAGCCGTTGCGATGGCCGTGCAGGGCCAGCGGCGTGCTGCGGCGCAGGGTCTGGATCGCCGAGAAGCCGCACCAGTTCAGGCTAGCCATGACGCAGGTGCCTTCTTCGCGTTCGATCAGGTCGGCGTGGCGGCGCATGGCGTCGGTCTCGTCGCTGATGTTGAAGGCCACCATGACTTGCCGGCCCGTGCGTTCGCGGTGCGCCCGCACCACCGCCATGACGGCGGCCACGCGCTGCGCCAGCGGGGCGTGTGCGGGGTTGGCGCAGACCTCGTCGTCCTTGATGAAGTCCACGCCTGCCGCGCACAGCTGCGCCACCAGATGCGCGGTCTGTTCGGGCGACAGCCCGACATTGGGCTTGATGATGGTGCCCACCAGCGGCCCGGTCGCAACGCCGGTCAGTTGGCGCGTGCCGGCGATGCCGACTTGCGGCATGTCGAACTGCGCGCGGTAGTTGGCCGGCAGCTCCATGCTTTCCAGACGCAGGCCGGTGACTTCGCCCAGGTCGTACAGGTTGCCGCCGACGGTTGCCGCCAAGGTCGCCAGGTTGGCGCCCACGTTGGCGACGGGGAAGGCGATGCGGACGCGGGCCCGCTGGTACTGCTCGGGCATGCCACCCGCCTGCCGAGCCAGCCAGGCGTTGGGCAGGCTGGGCGTGGCGACGGATTCCAACAGTTCGACGGACTCCACGCGCGCTCTTGCGCGGGCGCGCAGTTCGTCGGTTTCGCCCTGCACGCGGGTGAACGTGCCGCAGGACTGCTCGCCTGCCATGACCTCCGCGACCCGGACGGGGTCCATCGGCGTTTCGATCAGGTAGGTAGCGCTAAACAATTGGGAATTCATGGTGGCGGGCGGCAAGCGGTGTCGGGGCGGAGGGCTTTTACAGGCGGCTCAGGTCGGGGAACGGGCGGACCGGATCCTTGCCGTCCCAGTCGGTGGCGCTGTTGCGGATCAGGTCGAACAGGCGGCCTTTGGGGCCAGCCACTTCGGACAGTTCGATCACCGTGCCGGGGTGGTATTCGGTGTCGAAATAGATGAAGCGGCCCTTCTCGCCGACTTCGCCGCTCATCTTGGGCTTGAAGCCCTGGGCCAGCAGGCGTTCCAGATCGGCGTCGTAGCTTTCGGTCCAGTACGCCACGTGCTGCAAACCGGTGCGGCCGGCCTGCAGGAAGTCGCGGTACATGGACGGCACGTCATTGCGGGTCTGGATCAGTTCGACCTGCACGAAGCCCGAGTTGGCCAGCGCCACCGAGTTGTGCGGCTCGTGGCTGACGCCGTCGTACTGGTAATTCACGATCGGCACGCGCGGGTTGTAGTACCAGGGGCCCACGCCCAGCGTGGTGCTCCAGTAGTCCATGGCGGCTTCGATGTCGTGCACCACATAACCGAGTTGGCGGATTTCGCCCAGGAAACGACTCATGATGGATCTTTATGAAAAGGTGGCTGAATAGGCGAGGCGTGCGGCAGGCGTCGGGCGCCCGCCGCGTCGTGTCACAGGAAACCGATCGAGAACCAGGGGAAGGCGGCGACGACAATCAACCCGACCAGCAGCGCGGCGATGTAACCCCAGATCGGGCCGATGCCCTCGTTGGGGTCGACGCGGCTGATGGCGCAGGCGCCGTAGTAGCCCACTCCGAAGGGCGGCGCGAACAGGCCGATGCCCATGGCGAAGATGACGACCATCGCGTAGTGCACTTCATGCACGCCGGCCTGCACCGCGATCGGGAACAGCAGCGGCCCGAACAGCACGATGGCGGGAATGCCTTCCAAGACGCTGCCCAGGATGATGAAGGCGACGATGGACACGGCCAGGAAACCGTAGCTGCCGCCGGGCATGCCGGCCATCAGGCGGGCCAGGTCGCCCGAAAAGCCCGATTGCGTCAGCGCCCAGGCCATGGCGGTGGCGCAGCCCACGATCAGCATGATGGCGCCGGACAGCGAGGCCGTTTCGATCAGCATGGGCCGCAAGCGCGCCCAGTCGAAACGCCGGTAGATCAGGATGCCAATCACGGCGGAATACACGATGCCGATGGTCGATACTTCGGTGGCCGTGGCCACCCCTTCAACGACCGCGGCGCGGATCACGAAGGGCAGGGCGACGGCGGGCAGGGCGATGACGAAGAAGTGGCCGATTTCCTTCGCGCTGAAACGTTGCGCCAGGCTCAGATCTTCCTTGCGGTAGCGCCACCACACCACCGAACACAGCGCCAGGCCCAGTACCACCGCGGGTAAGAGACCACCCGTGAACAGCGCGGCGATGGACACGCCGGTGACCGACCCGATCGTGATCAGCACGATGGACGGCGGAATGGTCTCGGTCTGCGCGCCCGTGGCCGACAGCAGCGCCACCAGGTCGCCCGGTTTGGCGCCGCGCTTCTGCATTTCCGGGAACAGCACGGGCGCGATGGCCGCCATGTCGGCGATCTTCGAGCCCGAGATGCCCGACACCAGGTACATGGCGCCGATCAACACATAGGACAGGCCGCCGCGCACGTGCCCCAGCATGCTGGCCAGGAACTGGATCATGGCGCGCGCCATGCCCGTCATCTCGATCAGCGAGCCCAGGAAGATGAAGAGCGGCACCGCCAGCAGCATCAGGTGCGACATGCCTTCGTCCAGCCGGCCGACCATGACCTCCATCGGCGTATTGGTGGTCAGCGCCAGATACGAAAACGTCGCCAGCGCGAACGAGAACGCGATGGGCACGCCCGAGAACACGGTGGCGGCCACGATGCCGACGAAAAAGATCACCAGGTTGATCTTGCCCAGCCCCTTGAAGAGCGGCTGCGCCAACCAGAACACGGCTACCACCACGGCCACCCCCGCCAGCGCCATCAGCACTTGCGGCAGCGGCTGGGTGCGCAACAGGCGCAGCACGGCCACCACGGCCATCAGGCCCATGCCCACCGGAATGGCTGACGCGCGCCACGCGTTGCTGAGTTCCAGCGCCGGGGTGATGATGAAGTGTTCTTCGTGGGCGTACTCGATCGCGGGCGCCAGGATCAGGATCAAAAACGCCAGCGACGCGGCCAGCGCCACGGTTTCCAGCTGCGCGCGGCGCGCCGGGCTGACGTTGTTGACCAGCGCCGTCATGCGCATGTGCTCGCCGCGCCGCAGGGCCACGACGGCGCCCAGCATCGACAGCCACAGGAACAGGATGGAGGCGAGCTCGTCGGACCAGACCAGCGGGCTATGGAACGCGTAGCGTGCGACCACGCCGGCGAACAGCACGAAGATCTCGATCAGCACGATGGCGGCGGCGGCGTGCTCGACCACACAGCCCAGCGCGCTGTCCAGCGCGCCGGCGGCCCGGCGCAAGGGATTGGCCGGCAGCACCGGGGCCGCGGCGTGGGGGGCGGACAGGGAGGACATGGTGCGACCTCAGGCCAGCTTGCCGACGCTTTGTTCCAGCAGCGACCAGGCTTCGTTGCCGAAACGGCCTTGCCATTCCTTGTAGAAGCCGGCGGTACGCAACTGTTCGCGGAAGCTGTCGGCGGCCGGCTGGTTGAAGAGCAGACCCTTGGCTTCCAGATCGGACTGCACCGAGGCGTTGAGCTTCTTGATGTCTTCGCGTTGCGCCAGGCCGGCTTCGTTGATGCCGCGCGCGACGATCGTCTTCAAGTCTTCCGGCAGGCCTTCCCACATGCGGCCGTTGGCGATGAACCAGTAGCCGTCCCAGATGTGGTTGGTCAGTGAGCAGTACTTCTGCACTTCGTAGAGTTTGGCGACCTGGATGATGGGCAGCGGGTTTTCCTGCGCGTCCACCACCTTGGTCTGCAACGACGAATACACCTCGCTGAACTGCAGGCTGGCGGGCGCGGCGCCCAGGCCCTTGAACATGGAGATCGGCAGCGAACTGACCGGCACGCGGATCTTCAGGCCATTCATGTCGGCGGCGGAGGCGACAGGCGCCTTGCTGCTGGTGGTCTGGCGAAAGCCGTTGTCCCACATCTTTTCAAACGCGTAGAGCTTGCGCTGCGCGATGGCGGCGCGTACGTGCGCGCCCAGCGCGCCGTCCATGGCGCCCCAGACCTGGTTGTAGTCCTTGAAGGCGAAGCCGACGGCGTTGATGGCGGCCACCGGCACCAGCGTAGCGATGACCAGCGCCGACGGCGTGAAGAAGTCGATGCCGCCCGAGCGCACTTGCGCCAGCATGTCGGTGTCGCCGCCCAGCTGATTATTCGGGAAGATCTTGATGTCCACGCGGCCGTTGCTTTCTTTCAGGATGCGTTCGGCGGCTTCCTGGGCGCGGATGTTCAGCGGATGCGTGACCGGCAGGTTGTTGCCGTATTTCAGCGTGTAGTCGGCGGCGCGCGCAATCAGCGGGAATCCGCCAGCCAGGGCCACGGCGGGAACGGCGCAAAGGCGGCGCAGGGCACTGCGGCGTGTCAGCAGCTTCATGGTTGTCTCCATAATCGTATTTATGATGTTTTTTGATGTGCCACAAAAACGCCAATCCCATGCGGCAGTGTGGACAATAGTGAATAGGCGGTAATATCGTCAAACCTTATTCATGATGGTTTTTGATGTGAATAAAACTGCCCCCGAACGCAAGCTCGCCCGCCTGGCCGACGTAGCCGCGCGCGCCGGCGTGTCCACCGCCACGGCCGACCGCGTGCTGAACCGCCGGCCCGGCGTGCGCGCCAATACTGCGCAAAAGGTCTTCAAGGCCGCCCTCGAACTGGATTACCTGCCCGAACAGGAACTGGGTGCGGCGGCCCCGGCCGAACCGATGCGGCTGGTGTTCCTGCTGCCGCGCGGCAGCAACCGCTACCTGCGCATGCTGGGCGACACCGTCAGCTACGCGCACGAGCACTTCGGGCCGCTGAACGCCAAGTGCCAGATCGAATACGTGGAAAGCTTCAACCCCGACGCCCTGGCGCAGGCGCTGGCCAAGCACGCCAAGCGGGCCGACGGCATCGCCTTCATGGCGCTGGAGCACCCGGTGGTGCGCGAAGCCGTCAACACCTTGGCGCGGCAGGGCGTGCCGACGGTCACGCTGATTTCCGATCTGGCCAACAGCGCGCGCACGGCCTATGTGGGGCTGGACAACCGCGCCGCGGGCCGCACGGCCGGCTACCTGATCGCGCGCTTCATCGGGTCGCGCGCGGCGCATGTGGCGCTGATCGCCGGTTCGCGCCACTACCGCGCCCACGAAGAGCGCGAAAGCGGTTTTCTGCAGTTGTACGCCGAGCAGTTCCAGGCCATGCAGGTGGTGGACCTGCGTGAAGGCTATGACGATGCCCAACGCAACTACGAACAGACGCGCCAGTTGCTGGAGCAATATCCCAATCTGGCGGGCATCTACAACATTGGCGGCGCATCCGACGGCGTGGCGCGGGCGTTGAAAGAGGCGGGCCAGCAGCACCGGGTGGTGTTCATCGGCCACGGCTTGACGCCTGACACCCGGTCCTTGCTGATCGACGGCACGATGGACGCCGTCATCACGCAAAGCCCGATGGAGGCGTTGATGAGCTGCGTGCGCATCTTCTGCAACCTGCGCGACAAGCGCAGCCCGATGAACGGCGTGGAGCTGGCGCGCAGCCAGGTGATTTTCCGCGAGAACCTGCCGTAGTCCGTGCGGGGTCTCGCATCCGTCCATTTATTGCTTGCGTTTTAACTGCCTAGGCAGATAAAATTCGCCAATCGACCTCAAGCGGCTTGAAGGCAACCATGTCCCCCGTCAAACCTACCGTGCTGGACCGTTTCCATACCGGCGAACTCGGCTTCATGGTGACGTCGGTGCGCAACAGCATCCACGAGGCCCTGGAACGCGAATTGGCCCCGTTCGAACTCACGACGCCGCAGTACGTGGTGCTGAACTGCCTGGCCAAGGGCTGGGGCCGCACGCTTAGCGACTTTTGCCGGGTGCTGGCGTATGACTCGGGCGCCATGACCCGGCTGCTGGACCGCATCGTGGCCAAGGGCTTCATTCGCCGCGTGGAAAACGAAGCCGACCGACGCAGCTATCTGATCGAACTGACCGAACAGGGGCAGGCCGCGTTGCCGCAAGCGCTTGCCGCGGCCGAGGTCGCCATGCAGCGTCTGTTGGCCGGGTTTTCGGAAGGCGATGCCGAGACCTTGCACAAGCTGCTGTCGCGCCTGCTCGTCAATGCTGCCGCGGACTGACATTACCGGCTGACACCACTGGCTGACATCGCCAGCCGCTTTTTTTTAATCATTTATCTGCCTAGGCATATACGGCCTGGGCATGGATAGACGTTTACCGTACCGCCGCCATGAGTGCTACCCAACCCCCGGTCCCGCCCGCCTTGCTGATGACGATCGGCGCGCTGACCCTCGTCGATTTCCTGCAGAACGGCATGGTCACGTTTGCCGCCGCGCCCATCATGGGCGAGATCGGCGCCAGCCCCGAGGAATACACCACGGTGGCCGTCATCTACGCCTGCGTCGCCGTGGTGCTGATTGCGTTGCAGGGGTGGCTGGTGCATCACCTGGGTTTGCGCCGCTACCTGCTGGCCTCACTGGGCGCCGCAGCAGCGGGCGCGTTGGTGTGTGCGTTGTCGTTGAGCGAGGCGGGTTTTCTGCTGGGCAGGGTGCTGATGGCCACGGGGTGCGCCGCCATGCTGACTTCGTCGCGGCTGACCGTGAACCTGATCCCGCCAGGGCCTGCGCGGTTCCACGGCATCAAGGCGCTGGCGACGGGCCTGTGCACGGGCACGGCGCTGGCGCCTTGGCTGGCCTCGCTGGCCGTCGAGCATGACGGCTGGCCACTGATGTTCTGGCTGGTGGCCATGTTGTCGCTGCTGGCAATGATCCCGGTAGCTTTGTCCATGCCGGGAAAGGAAGGCGGCGCCACGGTGGCCGGGCAGGCGCGCCTGGCGCCGATCGCCGCACTGGGGTTGGGCAGTTTCCTGGTGTTGCATGCGTTGCAGCGGTCCTATTACGACTTTTTCAGCGACCGGCATCTGCTTGTGCTGTTCGCGTTGGCGGGGCTGGCCGCGTTGGCGTATTTCGTGTGGTCGGAAACGCGCACGGGCGCGCCGCTGCTCAAGCTGGGCGGCATGAAAGAGGTGCGCTTCCTGAGCGGCCTGGCGCTCTTCATGTTCTGCTATCTGATGCTGGGCGCCAACGGCTATCTGGTGCCCCTGATGCTGCAGCGCGCGCTGGGCCATTCCTGGGCCAACACGGGCGTGTTCTTTGCGATGGGGCTGGGCGCCGGCGTGCTGACTTTTGCGGTGATGTCGCAGCTGCTCCCCCGCTGGCCGTCGCCGCGCAAGTTCTTCGTTGCAGGGTTCCTGGCGCTGGCGGCGTTCGGCGTCCTGATGTCGCGCCTGTCGCCCACGGCCAACGCCTGGACGGACGTGTTGCCCGCGCTGGCCTGCTACGGCGTGTTCATCATGATCGTCATGCCTGCCACGGCCATGAACACCTTCACGGGGCTGACCCACGACCCCGCCGTCTTCGCCCATGCGCAGCAGGTGAAGAACATGTTGGCGCAGGTGGGACAGGCGCTCGGCATCATGCTGGCGACCGTGGGGCAGCAGTGGCTGACGTCCGAGCACTACAACGTGCTGCAAGATAGCATCGCCACGGGCAACGCCAATTTTGAAGCGGCCAAGGCACAGCTCAGCAGCGTGTACGCCACGGTGGCGGATCCCGCGCAGGCGCAGCAGATGGCCATGGCCCATATCTCGCAAATGCTGAATCAGCAATCGGTGCTGTTGGCGAATCTGGATCATTTCCGGGTGCTGGCCGTGCTGGCGGTGGCCGGCGTCCTGGTCAGCCTGACGCAGCGGGTGTTCCGGTAGGCGCGCGCGTCAATTGCCGTCCAACTGGCCGCCCAACTAGCCGCCTGACTGACTGCCCAATTGGCCGATCACCTGGCGCGCCACGTCCGCCAGCGCCAGGCCGGCGTCCATCGCGGCGCGTTGCAGGCGTTCATGCGCGGCTTGCTCGGTCAGGCCGTAATGGCTGATCAGCAACAGCTTGGCGCGGTCGATGCGCTTTTTTTCGTCCAGCGCGCCGCGCACGGCGTTCAGCGCGTCGTCGGTGCGCTGCAGGCGCAGCGTCTGTTCACGCATCATGTCCAGGATCGACCGCTTCAATTCACTGCCCACGCCGTCCGGGGGCGGCGTATCGACGACGCGGCTTTGCACGCTGTACAGCATGCTGGGCGCGCGGCCGCTGGCATGGTCGGCATAGCGGCTTAGCAGCAGGCGGCGGTCGTTCAGCTCTTGGCGGGTCTCGGCGATGCGCCGGTTGCATTGCTGGGCCAATGCTTCGGCCAGCAGGCTTTCGACGTCGCGCATGGCATCGATGCGCGCGGTGCTCAGGTTGAACCACAGCTCGGCCAGGGTGCCCTCCACGCGTTGTTCGCTGGAGGTGTGCTGCGCCATGTCGCGCATGCGCTGCACGGGCGGGTCTTGCTGCTGGAGTTCGGCCCAGCATTGCAGCGCGGCGCCTTCCGCATAGTGGGCATAGGTATCGAAGCTGCGCCGCTGGTTGGCGGCCAGGCCCAGCATGCGTGCTTTCTGGGTGTCGGTGAAATATCCGGCGGTAAAGCCCGTCACGCCGCAGGCGCGTTCCTGGCCGCTCAATTCCTTGCCCTGCATGAAGTTCAGCAGCGCCACCAGGATGCGGGTCACGCCTGGATCCAGCGCCGAATCGGCCGCTTCGAAGACCACGGCCAGCAGGCTGCCGATCACCTGGGTGAAGCGCGAATCGGCATCCTCGACGGGCACGGATCGGTCGCGGACGTGCCGGCGCAGCGCGGGCAGCTCATCCAGGCGGAACAGGGCGAAGGCGATGCAGTTGAGCAGGCGCGCGCGGCCGCTGCCCTGCGCGCTGTCGGCGGCTTCGCCGTCCAGGAACTGGCGTGCCTGCGCCTCGACGCTTTCGGCGTCCTGGCTTAGGCCGGCCAGGGTGGGTTGCAGGCGGCCCGGCGGGCTGCACAGCGTCAGGTTGGAGTAACCGCGCTCTTTTTGCAGCGCGTGCACGAGCGCACTGATGCGCACCACCAATTCGCAGGTGCCCGCCAGGGCCTCCAGGCCCTGGAGTTCACTGCGCCGGGCGGCCAGGAGGAAGCGCAACGGCGGCGGCAGGTGGCGCTCGGTCATGGCGGGTCAGGCGATTTCCACGGCGTCGCCGGCAAAGCGCGCTTGCCAGGTGCGCAGCTGCTGCTCGGGAAACTGCACGCAGCTGCCGTCGGCCAGCCGGAAGTGTTGCTTGTACAGCGGCGAGGCCACCACCAGTTCGCCACCGATATGACCGACCAGACCGCGGCCGATGACGTTTGCGCCCGATTTCGGATCGCGGTTTTCGATGGCGTACAAGTCGGGGCCTTCGGCGCCGGGCAGGTAGAACAAGGCGATCTGTTCGCCATCTACCAGCACGACGACGCCGGACTGGGCTACCAGATCCTGCCGCGTGCAGACGGGACGCCAGGAGCGGGAAGGGGCGAGGGCGGGAGCGTTCATCAGGCGATTTCCTCTGCGATGGGGATGACGCGCGCGGGGGCGCGCGCCGGGGCAGGGCGGGGCTGGCCGCGTTCCTCGACGAACTGGATGTCGGGGTCGCCGCCGCGATCGTTCACGAAGGTGCGGAAGCGCTTGAGCTTTTCCGGGTCGTTCAGCGCGTTGGCCCACTCGCATTCGTAGCGGTCCACCACCAGTTGCATCTGGGCGTCCAGTTCCGCGCACAGACCCAGGCTGTCGTTCAGCACCACGTCCTTCAGATAGTCCAGGCCGCCTTCCAGCGATTCACGCCAGACGGAGGTGCGCTGCAGTTTGTCGGCCGTGCGGATGTAGAACATCAGCACGCGGTCGATGGTGCGGATCAGCGCGGCGTCATCCAGATCAGTGGCGAACAGCTCGGCGTGGCGCGGGCGCATGCCGCCGTTGCCGCACACGTACAGGTTCCAGCCGTTTTCGGTGGCGATCACGCCGATGTCCTTGCTTTGCGCTTCGGCGCATTCGCGGGTGCAGCCCGATACCGCGAACTTCAGCTTGTGCGGCGAACGCAGGCCCTTGTAGCGGTGTTCGATATCCAGCGCCATCTGCACGCTGTCCTGCACGCCATAGCGGCACCAGGTGCTGCCCACGCAGGATTTCACGGTGCGGGTGGACTTGCCGTAGGCGTGCCCGGTCTCGAAGCCGGCGGCGATCAGCTCGGCCCAGATGTCGGGCAGTTCATGCAGTTGCGCGCCGAAGAGGTCGATGCGCTGGCCACCCGTGATCTTGGTGTAGAGCTTGTACTTCTTGGCCACCGCGCCGATCGCGATCAGGCCGTCGGGCGTGATCTCGCCGGCGGGAATGCGCGGCACCACTGAATACGTGCCGTTCTTCTGCATGTTTGCCATGAAGGTGTCGTTGGTGTCTTGCAGCGGCACCAGGTGCGGGTCCTGGATGGGGCGGTTCCAGCACGACGCCAGGATGGAGCCGACCGCAGGCTTGCAGATGTCGCAACCTACGTGCCCCTTGCCATGGCTGGCCAGCAGGGCCTCGAAGGTCTCGATGCCGCCCACGCGCACGATGGCGTACAGCTCCTGGCGGGTGTAGGCGAAATGCTCGCACAGACTTTTGTCCACGGCGACGTCGCGGCTGGCCAGTTCGTGTTCCACCACCTGCTTGAGCAGGCTGGCGCAGCCGCCGCAGCCCGAGGCCGCTTTCGTGCAGCGTTTGACGCCGGCCAGATCGGTGCAGCCGCCGTCGATGGCGGCGCTGACCGCGCCTTTGCTGACGTTGTGACAGGAGCAGAGGGTGGCAGTCGCCGGCAGCGCATCGACGCCCAGCGCGGGCGCGGCCTGGCCCAGCGGCAAGATCAGGCTGGCGGGATCGGCCGGGGGCGCGATGCCGTTTTGCACATACTGCAGCAGGGTGTCGTAATAGCGGTTGTCGCCAACGAGCACGGCGCCCAGGACCCGCTTGCCGTCGGCCGACACTACCAGCCGGCGGTAGCTGGACCCGGCCTCGTCGATGTAGCGGTAGCTGCGCGCACCCGGCGTCGTGCCGTGCGCGTCGCCGATGGACCCGACGTCCACCCCCAGCAATTTAAGCTTGGTCGACATGTCGGCGCCCGAGAACGCTTGTTCCGGCGCGTCGCAGAGATCGGCCGCAACGATGCGCGCCATCTGATAACCCGGCGCCACCAGCCCGAACACGCTGCCGTTCCAGGCCGCGCATTCGCCGATGGCGTAGATGCGGTCGTCGCTGCTGCGGCAGCGGTCGTCGATGGCCACGCCGCCGCGTTCGGCCAGCGCCAGCCCGGCCTGGCGCGCCAGCGTCACTTGCGGGCGAATGCCGGCCGAGAACACGATCAAATCGGTTTCCAGCGGCTCGCCTTCGGCAAAGCGCATGCGGTAGCGGTAGCGCGTGCCCGGTTTGATGTCCTGCGTGGCGCGCGACAAGTGCACGCCCACGCCCAGCGCCTCGATCCGGGCGCGCAACGCGGCGCCGCCGTCGTCGTCCAGCTGCACCGGCATGAGGCGCGGCGCGAATTCCACCACATGGGCTTCCAGGTTCAGCGATTTCAGCGCATTGGCGGCCTCCAGCCCCAGCAGCCCGCCGCCCACGACCACGCCGCGCCGCGCGCCGCTGGCCGCCGCGCGGATCAGGTCCAGGTCGTCGATCGTGCGGTACACCAGCCGGGAAGCGCCCTCGGCGCCGGCGATCGGGGGAACGAAGGGGTAAGAGCCGGTGGCCAGCACCAGCTTGTCATAGGCGAGGCGGCCCGTCGCTGTCACGATTTCCCCGGCCTGGCGGTCGATCTCCAGCACCGGCTCGCCCAGGTGCAGCGTCAGCCCCTCCTGTGTATAGAACTCGGCCCCGCTCATCGCCATCGACTCGGCGTCCCGCCCGTTCAGGTATTCGGACAGATGCACGCGGTCGTAGGCGCGGCGGGTTTCTTCGCCGTAGACGTGGATGCGATAGCGTGCCAGCGCGCCGCGGGCGATCAGCTGCTCGACGCAATGGTGCCCCACCATGCCGTTGCCGATCACGACCAGGGTCAGCAAGGAATCGGAAGTGGCCGCTGCTTTCATGAAGTTCCCCAGGCTTGGATACGTGAATCAAAAAGGCAAAAGGCGCCCAGGACCTTGCGGTCGGGGCGCCTTTGCCGGAACTGCTCGAGTTGTGGTGCGGGCCTTGCGGCCTGCATGGACACTTAAGCAAGGTCCGTGCCAGCGAAATGCAATAGGCCTGGGTGGGCGGATTTTGTCCGCGTTTTCATAGGGGCACGCGGCAGGAAAGGGCGGTGATGCGACCAAGCGGCAGGACGGCCCGGCGCGCAGTCATGCGTCAAACCGGTGCAGGGTGGGGTGCACGCCGCACCGGTTTGGCGCGATGCCTGCCGCGCTGACTTGCGTGACGGGTCAGCCGCGCAGCGCCGCCTCGATCGCGCTGATGTCGATCTTGCCCATGGTCATCATGGCTTCGAACGCGCGCTTGGCGGCGGCGGGGTCCGGGTCGATGATGGCGGCGGATAGGATGCGGGGGGTGATCTGCCACGACAGTCCCCACTTGTCCTGGCACCAGCCGCAGACGTTTGCACTGCCGCCGTTTTCGATGATCGCGGTCCACAGGCGGTCGGTCTCTTCCTGGTCGTCGGTCGCGACCTGGAACGAAAAGGCCTGGTTGTGCTGGACGCCGGGGCCGCCATTCAGGCCCAGGCACGGTATGCCCATGACCGTGAATTCGACAGTCAGGATGTCGCCTTGCTTGCCCGCCGGATAGTCGCCGGGGGCACGGTGGACGGCGTTGACGGCGCTGTCCGGAAACGTCTTGGCGTAGAACGTCGCGGCCTCCAGCGCATCGCCGTCGTACCAGAGGCAAATCGTATTTTTACTGAGCATCGTGTGTCTCCTGAGGTTGAACTGCTGCTGGCTGGCCCGTCCGTTCGGCAGACACGCATTGGGCTTGCCGCCGTCAGCCCGCAAGCACTTGCTCCAACTCGGCCTTCAGCGACCTGGCCGCTTGCGGCGCCCGTGCCAGGCCCGACTGTGCGAAGGCGCGCGCACGGTCGGCTTCGCCCAGGTGCAGGGCGATACGTGCCATGTGCAGCGTCTTGGCGGGATGAATATGGTGGGGGTCCGTCAAGAATGGGACATTATTGAACTTCCGCCGCGCCCGGGTCGTGCGCAAAATCGTGACATTTGAAACGGGAATGGACGCAGCAGCGCCGTCAGGCGAACGCCGCCTGCACGGCGTCGAAGGCGGCGGCCACCAGCGGGTCGTCCCGACGCGCGGTCTGGGTGACGAAAGACAGCTCTGCCTGGATGGCCAGCCCCTTCACCAGCAGCAGCCCGTTGGCCTGGGACTCCCGCAACGCGATGGAATCCCGCGCAAGCGACAAGCCCACCCCCGACCGCACCAGGTCCAGCATGGACGCTTCCTGGTCCACTTCGGCCACTGCGTTGGGCGTGAGCCCCAGCGAATCGAACTTGTCCGTCAGCAGGCGGTGGTGCACGGAATCAGGCGGGGTCCAGATCCACGGCAGCGCCGCAATCTCGGCCCAGCCGCGCCCTGTCACCTGCGCGCCCCAGCCTTTTGGGGCCACGACGTAATAGGCGAACGACGCCAGCGGCAGCGCTTGCAGGCCCGGCTGGCCGGCGGCAGGCGCCGGCGGACCCAGGCAAAAGCCCACGTCCAGGTCGCCGGTGCGCACTTGCCGGCCGACCGACCCCGACATGCCGTGGCGCAGGGTGGGGCGGATTTTCGGGTAATGCTCAACCAGGTATTGGAGGGTGGCGCCCAGCCGCAGGAATTCCGGGTCCAGGATGGTGCCGATGCGCAATTCGCCTTGCACGGTATCGCGCAGGGCGCCGATGGCGCGCTGGAAGTCGTCCAGCGCATCCAGCACGCGTTGCGCCGACGGCAGCAACGCCCGTCCGTCCGCATTCGGCGCCAGACCTTGCGCGGTGCGCGAGAACAGGGTCAGGTCCAGGGATTCCTGGAAGTTCTTCAGTTGCAGGCTGAGCGCGGGCTGGGTCAGATGCAGGTGCTCGGCCGCGCGCGTCAGATTGCCCTCGCGCGCCACGGCGGCAAAGGTCCGGATGTGCTTGAGGTCCATGGCGGTGTCCGGAAAGGGGGTGTGCATTATTAAAGATGCTTATAAAGCGTTTTTCAACATTTCATTGGACAGTTCCGGGCCGCTGCGCCAGAGTCACGCCAGATGCCCGGCGCGCGTCCATACGCCGCAGCCGGGTCGGCTCACCGTAGCGGCAGCCCCAAAAGCGCCGCTACCCAGATAAGAAGAGCTTATGGAGACATACGACATCATCATCGTGGGCGCGGGGTCGGCCGGCTGCGTGCTGGCCAACCGCCTGAGCCAGGACCCGGGCACCCGGGTGCTGCTGCTGGAGGCCGGCGGGCGCGATAACTACCACTGGATCCACATCCCGGTGGGATACCTGTATTGCATCGGCAACCCGCGCACGGACTGGATGTACCGCACGGTCAAGGAACCGGGGCTGGGTGGCCGTTCGCTGATCTACCCTCGGGGCCGGGTGCTGGGTGGATGCTCGTCCATTAACGGCATGATCTACATGCGCGGCCAGCGCGAAGACTACGAAGACTGGGCCGCGCTATCGGGCGACCCGGCCTGGGGCTGGGATCAGGTGCTGCCAGTCTTCAAGCGCAGCGAGGACTATCACCGCGGCGCCGACGAATTCCACGGCGCCGGGGGCGAGTGGCGCGTCGAGTCCCAACGCTTGCGCTGGGACATCCTGGAAGCCTTTGCCAGCGCGGCGGAGCAAGAAGGCATTCCGCGCGTGCAGGACTTCAATCGGGGCGACAACTTCGGCAGCGGCTACTTCGAAGTGAACCAGCGGCGCGGCTGGCGGTGGAACACGTCCAAAGCGTTCCTGCGCCCGGTGGTCAAACGCCCGAACCTGCATGTGATGACGGGCGCCCAGGCCGAGCAACTGGTGTTCGAGGGCAAGCGCTGCGTCGGCGTGCAACTGCGGCGCGGCGGCCAAAGCCTGACCGTGCGCGCGACGCGCGAAGTGGTGATGGCGGCGGGGGCGGTGAACACGCCTCATCTGCTGGAGCTGTCGGGCATCGGAGAACCCGCCCGGCTGCGTGAAAGCGGCATCGCGCTGCGCCATGCCTTGCCCGGCGTGGGCGAGAACCTGCAAGACCACCTGCAGCTGCGGGTCATCATCAAGGTAAACGGCGTCAAGACGCTGAACCGGATTGCCTCGTCGTGGCTGGGAAAGACGGGCATCGGCCTGGAGTATCTGCTGAAACGCAGCGGGCCGATGAGCATGGCGCCGTCCCAACTCGGGGCGTTCGCCAAGTCCGACCCCGGGCAGTCGCGCGCCAACGTGGAATTCCACGTGCAGCCGCTGTCGTTGGGTGCTTTCGGTGAACCGCTGCACGACTTCGACGCTTTCACGGCCAGCGTATGCAATCTGCGGCCGACGTCGCGCGGCAGCGTCCATGCGCAAGGGCCGGCCGGTACGCCGGAAGCAGCGACGCCGGTCATCGCCGCCAACTACCTCAGCACGGAAGCGGATATCCGGGTGGCGGCTGATTCGATCCGGCTGGTGCGCCGCATTACGGCGGCCCCGGCCTTGCAGCGCTATCAGCCGCAGGAATGGCTGCCCGGGCCGGCTTACCAGACAGACGCGCAATTGCGCGAAGCGGCCGGCAAGATTGGCACCACCATCTTCCATCCGGTAGGCACCTGCGCAATGGGCAAGGACGCCGACAGCGGCGCGGTGGTCGACGCGCGGCTGCGGGTCTTCGGACTGGAGGGCCTGCGCATCGCCGACGCGTCGGTCATGCCGCTGATCACGTCGGGCAACACCAATTCGCCGACCATCATGATCGCGGAGCGGGCGGCAGACATGATCCGCGAAGACGCGGGCAGGGGATGAGGGGACGGTTTAATAAGGCACAAGAAGAACGGGAACCGCGAGGTTCCCGTTTTTCTTGGTGTGGTCAGGCGTTCAACGCAAAGAACGGTAAGTGTCTTTCCGCTGCGGATGCGTCAGCATCACCTGCCAGAGCTGGCCTTCACGCGAACGGAAGAAGCCGGCGCAACACATCAGATAGTACTTCCACATGCGGTAGAAGCGCGTGCCGTAGCGTTCCTGCAGCGTGGGCCACGCGCGTTCGAACCGGTCCCACCACGCCATCAGCGTGCGGTCGTAATCGGCGCCGAAGTTGTGCCAGTCTTCGATGATGAAGCGGTGTTCGACGGCGCTGGCGATCTCGCGCGCAGACGGCAGCTTGCCGTTGGGGAACACGTAGCGGTCGATCCAGGGGTCGGTGCTCTGGCTGGTGGCAGCGATGCCGATGGTGTGCAGCAGAAAGATGCCGTCGGGCGCCATCAGGCGCTGCACGTTGCTGAAGTAGGTGTCGTAGTTCTTCGGCCCCACATGCTCGAACATGCCGACCGACACCACCTTGTCGAAACTGCCTTGCAGGTCGCGGTAGTCTTGCAGCAGCAGTTGTACGGGCAGGCCCTTAATGCGCTCCTGCGCCAGCGCCAGCTGCTCTTTCGACACCGTCACGCCCGTGACCGTGACGCCATAGTTTTCGGCGGCGAACTTGGCCAGCCCGCCCCATCCGCAACCGATGTCCAGCAGCGTTTCGCCCGGCTTCAACTGCAGCTTGCGGCAGATCATGTCCAGCTTGGCCAGTTGAGCCTCTTCCAGCGTCTGGGCGTTTTCCCAGTAGGCGCAGGAATAGATCATGCGGCTGTCCAGCATCGCCTCGAACACGTCGTTGCCGGCATCGTAGTGCTGTTCGCCAACTTCAAATGCGCGGTTCTTGGACTGCAGGTTGAACAGCTTGTGCCGCAGGTGTTCGGCGATCAGCTTGATGCGGGCGACGCCCAGCGCGGCCGACCCCATGTCCGCGCGCAGCAGGCGGGTGAAGAGCTCGTCCAACTGCTCGCAATCCCACTCGCCGTCCATATAGGACTCGCCCAGCCCCAGCGACCAGCTGGCGAAGACGCGCTCGTACATGTGCTTGTCATGCACCTGGATGTCCCAGGGGCGGGGGCCGTTGATCAGGACGTCGGCCCGGGACAACACGTCCTGGAGCACTTTGGGCGGTTCGGGGGGAGGGGGGCTGACCGCGGGAGGGGGGGAATGATCGGTGGTCAGCGGAGAGACGGGACTGCTTTGCTGCATACGGACTCCATATCAATTTTGGGATGACTGATCTGGCAATGCCTGAAGCTCATTACTCTCGCCCTAACGGGCAGGCAACTCCAATTTAATGATTGGATCGGCGCGATAGGAAACGGCAATTTCCTACCGTGCTGCGGGTGCGCCTAAGAGGATGGGCTTGATCGTAGCGATGCGCGGGCCGGGTGTCCAGCACGGGCAGCGAGGGGCGGCGCGGCGGCCACATCCCCGTGCCGTTCATGTGATTGTTCGACTGGCGCGATTACACTAGTCCGCCTTAGTGCGCCGCCGTTTCAGGCTTGCGCCGACCCGTGGAGTGTTTTGATGGTGGACGCCAGCCTGCAACCCCGTTTGGAATTCGTCACCTGCGCCAGCCCGGCCGGTTTGCACCGGATGGCGTACTGGGAATGGGGCGACCCCGCCAACGACCAGGTGCTGCTCTGCGTGCACGGTCTGACCCGCAGCGGGCGCGATTTCGACGCCCTGGCGCGCCGGCTGGCCGGGCGCTACCGCGTGGTCTGCCCCGACGTGGTGGGCCGTGGCCGATCCGACTGGCTGGCCAATCCCGCTTTCTACACGGTGCCGCAGTACGTGTCCGACATGGTCACGCTGATCGCCCGCCTGCGTCCGGCCCGGCTGGCCTGGGTGGGTACGTCGATGGGCGGGCTGGTCGGCCTGGCGCTGTCGGGCGCCGCCGCGTTCGCCGGCGCCTTGCAGGCCATGCGTCCGCATGCGGGCATGCTGCCGCCCGGGCAAGGCATCCGCTTGGACAAGCTGGTGCTGAACGACGTGGGGCCGCGACTGGAAACCGGCGCCTTGTCGCGCATTGGCCAGTACGTGGGCGAACCGGGTGAATTCGCTTCGTTCGAGGAAGCCGTAGCCACCATGCGGGCCAATTCCCAGACCTTCGGACCGCATACCGACGCGCAATGGGCGGACCTGGCCCAGTACCTGTACCCGGAATATGGCGGCAAATGGGTCAAGCACTACGATCTGGCCCTGGCCCAGGCGCTGGCGGCCCAGACTCCGGAAGAACTGGCCGCCGGTGAACAGATCCTGTGGCGGTCTTATGACGCGGTGTCCTGCCCGGTGCTGATCGTGCGCGGCGCGCTGTCCGACCTGCTGACGCCCGCCACCGTCGAAGAAATGCTCAAGCGCAACCCGCGCGCCCAGGCGTTGGAAGTGCCCGGGGTGGGGCATGCGCCCACGCTGATCGCCGACAGCCAGGTGGACCCGGTCGCGGCGTTTCTCCTGGCCTGATCGTCCGCTCTGCGATTATGGGGACAGCCCGGCGCTATCCAGGGTGCCGGGCCTTCTCTACAATAGACTTATGACATCGCCCACCCTGAACATCGATCTGCATTGCCATTCCACCGTCTCGGACGGCGCGCTTGCGCCCCGCGATGTGGCGCAGCGCGCGCACGCCAACGGCGTGGACGTCTGGGCACTGACCGATCATGACGAAGTGGGTGGCCTGGCCGAAGCTGCCAGCGCGGCCAAGGACCTGGGCATGCGCTTTGCCACCGGTGTCGAGATTTCCGTGACGTGGGCCGGCCTGACGGTGCACATCGTGGGCCTGCGCTTCGACCCGGAAAACACCGCCTTGGTCGAAGGCTTGCGCAAGACCCGTTCTGGCCGCGCCGAACGCGCCAAGCGCATCGGCGAACGCCTGGCGGACATGGGCATGCCCGGCGCCTACGAAGGCGCGCTGCCGTTCGCCGGCAATCCCGAACTGATCAGCCGCACGCACTTTGCGCGGTATCTCGTCGAAGCCGGCTACTGCCCCGACGTGCAAACCGTTTTCACCAAGCACCTGGGCGACGACCGGCCCGGCCACGTGCCCATGCAGTGGGCCACCCTGGCCGAAGCCGTGGGCTGGATCCGCGGCGCGGGTGGCATCGCCGTCATCGCGCATCCGGGCCGCTATAAGTACACCCCGCTGCAATTCGCCGCGCTGTTTGACGAGTTCCTGCAACTGGGGGGGCTGGGCATCGAGGTCAACACCGGCAGCCATACCGCCGAAGAAGCCCGCCAATACGCTGAGATCGCGCGCCGCTATGGGTTCCTGGCCTCGCGCGGGTCGGATTTCCATAGCCCCAAGGAAAGCCGGATGGACCTGGGCCGTTTGCCGGCGCTGCCGTCCGACTTGAAGCCGGTCTGGCACGACTGGTTCTGACGCGGGCGGTCATCGCCGCCCATCCTGCAAGCCATCGATTGTGAGCGCGCCCTTGCGGCGCATGCGCCATGAACAAAGCCTTTGTTAAAGAGTCCGACAACGAGGACGACGACGATCTGCCGCAAGCCCAGGCGTTGCCGGCAGGCACCAAGAACTACATGACCCCCGAGGGTTATGAACGCCTGCGCGCCGAACTGACGCACCTGATGAACGTGGAGCGTCCGTCCGTCGTGCAAGTGGTGTCCTGGGCGGCGTCCAACGGCGACCGTTCCGAGAACGGCGATTACTTGTACGGCAAGAAGCGCCTGCGCGAGATCGACCGCCGCATGCGCTTTTTGACCAAGCGGCTGGACATCGCCGAAGTGGTGGACCCCGCCGCGCAACCCAACCGCGACCAGGTGTTCTTCGGCGCCACGGTGTCGTATTCGGACAAGGCCGGCGAAGAACACACGGTCACCATCGTGGGCGTGGACGAAGCCGAGCCGCTGGCCGGCAAGATCAGCTGGATTTCGCCAGTGGCGCGCGCGCTGATCAAGGCGCGCGAAGGCGATACGGTCGTGCTGCGCACGCCGGGCGGGATCGAAGAGCTGGACATCCTGGAAGTCAGTTACCCGTAATTCTTGAGTGCAGTGCTCGATGCGTAGGATGGGTGGAGCGCGAGAAGGCGGGGAAATCAGGCAGACCGTTCAGCGCGCGTAACCCATCGCGGGGGGCTGCTTGCTAGCCAGCTTTCGCCTTTATGCAGCGGTTGCTTGATGGGTTTCGCGCGCTAGATATCTTGTTCTTGCATCAAGATGCTCGCGCTCCACCCATCCTACGGCGCTTAGGTCGTCATTCCGCCAATCCAGCACCCCAAAAAGGAAACAGGCGCCAGCTTGTGGCCGGCGCCTGTTTGGTTGGGAGGGATCTGACGTCCCTGCCTCGGTGTGGCGGCTTGCGCCGTCGTTCCCCTGGGGCTTGCTGCTAATTCAATTCGTTTGACTCGCGCCGCTTACTTCTTGCGCGCCGCGATCGACTTTTCGGCCATGTTGACCAGGTCTTCGCCGATCTGCTTCTTCCACTTGTCGTAGACGGGCTGGGTGACCTTGGCGAAGGCGTCGTGCTCGGCTTGCGACAGCGACGTCACCGTCACGCCGTGGCCTTCGATCTCTTTCAGCAGCGACGGGTCTTCGGGCGTGACGCCCTTGCGCGCGATCACGATCTGCTGCTTGCCGGCGTCAAGCGCGGCCTGGCGCACGATGTCGCGGTCCTTTTCCGACCACGAATTCCAGACCTCGCGGTTGACCACGAAGATCAGCGGGTCGGCCACGTAGTTCCACAGGGTCAGGTATTTTTGGCCCACCGTGTACAGCTTGGAACCCGTGTAGATGGAAAGGGGGTTTTCCTGGCCATCCACCGCGCCGCTGGCCAGCGCGGGCTGCGCATCGGCCCAGCTCATCTGCGTGGGGTTGGCGCCCAGCGCCGTGAACGTGTCGATGTACAGCGGCGAACCCACCACGCGCAGCTTCATGCCCTTCATGTCTTCGGGCTTCTTGATGTCGCGCTTGGAATTGCTGAGCTGGCGGTAGCCGTTTTCGCCCCAGGCCAGCGGCACCACGCCCGCTTTCTCGATCAGCTTGAACATTTCCTTGCCCACGTCGCCTTGCACCAGCGCGTCGATGGCGGCGTAGTCAGGCATCAGGAAGGGCAGCGAGAACAGGTTCAGCTGCTTGACCTGCGGCGACCAGTTGATCGTGGAGCCCACCGCCATGTCGATCACGCCCTGGCGGATCGCGGTGAATTCGCGGGTCTGGTCGCCCTGGACCAGCGAGGTGCCGGGATAGACCTTGATGTTGATGCGGCCCTGGGTGCGTTCACGCACCAGGTTGGACCAGATTTCGGCGCCCTGGCCCCACGGGAAGGTGGTGCCCACGACGATGGACAGCTTGTATTCGGGCTTGTAGTTTTGCGCGATGGCGGGCGCCGTGCCCACCACGGCGGCGGCGCACAGCGCGGCGCCGATCAGGTTGCGGAAGTTCATGTGATGTCTCCTCTCTCTGCGAGTGTGTCTGTTGTTGTCTTGAGATCCAGCACTTCAATAACCCAGCTTCAATAGCCCAGCTTCAATAGCCCAACTTATGCGGCAGCCACAGCGCCAGTTGCGGGAACACCAGCACCGCCACCAGCACCAGGAACATGGCGCCCAGCAGCCACACCACCCAGCGCACCGTGGATTCCATCGGCACGTGCGCGATGCGGCACGACACCATCAGGTTCACGGCGAGCGGCGGGGTGAACTGGCCCAGCGCCACCTTCAACGTCAGGATCACGCCGAACCACACCGGATCCCAGCCGTAGGCATTGGCGATCGGCATCAGCAGCGGCACGAAAATCAGGAAGATCGAGATTCCGTCCAGGAACATGCCCACCGTCATCAGCAGCAGGATCAACAGCGACAGCACGCCCCATTCGCCCAGGCCGGAATTGACGATGGCGTGGGTGATCGGGTCGATCACGCTCAGCGTGGACAGGGCCCAGGCGAAGATGCCCGCCAGCGTCACCACCAGCATGATCACGGCGGACAGCTCGGCGGCTTCGCGCAGGATGGTGTACAGATCGCGGAACTTGATGGTGCGATGGATGAAGCCGCCCACGAACAAGCCGTAGAACACGGCGACGACCGCGGCTTCGGTTGGCGTGAACCAGCCCATGCGCATGCCGCCCAGGATCAGCACTGGAGCAGCCAAGCCCCACGACGCTTCGCGCAGGCTGGCCCAGAAGGGCGGGCGCGGCAGGTGGGATTCCAGCGCGCCCATCTTGTACTTGCGCGACAGCCAGACGGCCGGAACGATCAGGGCCAGGCCGGCCAGGATGCCCGGGATCATGCCGGCGGCGAACAGTGCGGGCACCGAGGCGCCCGGCACCAGTACCGAATAGATGATGAAGGCGACCGACGGCGGGATCAGGATGTCGGTGGCGGCGCCTGCCGCTACGATCGAGGCCGAAAACGAGCCCGGATAGCCCGCGCGCGACATGGCGGTGATCATCACGGCGCCCACGGCCGCCGCGCACGCCGGTCCGGACCCGGATATGCCGCCCAGGAACATGGCGACCGCGATGGACACCAGCGGCAGCATCCCGGGGCCGCGGCCCACGATGGCGATGGCAAAGTCCACCAGCCGCTTGGCCACGCCCGACCGGTCGAAGATAGAGCCGACCAGCACGAACATCGGGATGGCCAGCAGTGGGTACTTGGCCAAACCGGCGTAGAAGTTCTGTGGCACGGTCAACAGGCCATACCAGGGCGTGTCCAGGTTGGACAGCACGATGGCGACGGTGCCGCCGATGCCCAGCGCCACGCCGACCGGCACGCCGATCAGCATCAGGACGATGAAGACGATAAAGAGGATGGTGGCGATCATTTGGCGTCGGTTCCGGCGCCACGCGCGATGCGGCGGAGGATGCCGACGGTGCGCAGCGAGATCGCCGCAGCCATCACGGGCAGCCAGATGGAATACCACCAGGTCGGCACGCCGATCGCGGGGGAGGTCTCTTCATAAATGAATTCGTCCGACACGAGCTTCACCGACAGCACGGTCAGCAGCACAAAGAACGCCAGCACGCAGCTGTTGGCGATCAACGCCATGATGCGCTGGCGGCGCGGCGAGCCGTTGTCCGCCAGGATCTCGATACGGATATGGTGGTTGCGCACGAAGGCCACGCTGCCGCCCGCCATCGTCAGCACGATCAGCAGGAACACCGAGATCTCTTCCGTCCAGGCGAAAGACTGGTCGGTGAAATAGCGCACCAGCACGTTCGTGAAGGTGATCAGCGCCAGCGTGGCCAGCAAGATCACGGCCAGCCAGTCTTCGATGGCCAGCGGCACCTTTACGGCGGGATCTGCTTCAACGGGGATGATCGGTTCGACAGGCTCGGCGGGGGCTTCGGGGCGGGACATGGGGTGAGGCGACGGCTTCGGCGCTTGACGCGCGTTCTATGAATAAGTCGCTGCATCCTACCGTTGCCCCGCAGACGCGATAGTTCGTGTTTTCCCGTGGTGCGGGGCGGCAACAACATGCTGCATTGCACCAGAGCAGCCCGTGCAGGAAGCGGCGGGGCAGGGATAAACCACGTTCGCATCGGGGCTTTACTGGAATATTGCTTTGCACCATTCCAGTGCGCGGCATCCAGAATTCTTTTGTAACACGGGACAAAACCGCGGCTTCGGACCCTTCTTGAACAAGCGCTCCGGGAAAACCCCCTAAACAGGTAAAATCACTTTTTGCACCCATCCTTATACGGCGCCCGCATCGTGTCCCTAGTTCAGCATCTGCCTGGTTCCTCCGTCCTGTCCTCCTTTCGTCGTGATCGCCTTCTTGCGCAACTGAAGGAAGCCGGCCTGCCGGTGGCCGACATCTCCGCCCGTTACGAGCACTTCGTCAGCACCGACGCCGCCCTGACGGCCGAACAGCAGCAACACCTGACCCAACTGCTGGATTACGGCACGCCCAGCACGGCCGACGTGCCGGCCAAGAGCCTGTCCCTGCTGGTCAT
This sequence comes from Achromobacter marplatensis, assembly GCF_002209535.1. Taxonomy (GTDB): domain Bacteria; phylum Pseudomonadota; class Gammaproteobacteria; order Burkholderiales; family Burkholderiaceae_B; genus Achromobacter; species Achromobacter marplatensis. Next base: position 38,491 of record NZ_NJIG01000022.1, read on the forward strand.
TCCGCGCCTGGGCACCATTTCCCCGTGGGCCAGCAAGGCCACCGACATCGCCCACAACTGTGGCCTGGCGTCGGTGCACCGCATCGAACGCGGCGTGCGCTACGTGATTACTCCGGAACGCGGCCTGCTGGGCACCAAGTCGTTTGACGACGCCATGCTGGCCCGCGCGGCCGACTGCCTGCACGACCGCATGACCGAAACCGTGGTCGACGCCAACTTCGACGGCCAGGCGCTGTTCCAGACGCTGGCCGGCAAGCCGATGCGCACCGTGGGCGTCCAGGCTAACGGCGTGCAGGCGTTGGCCGAAGCGAACGTCTCGCTGGGCCTGGCCCTGTCGGAAGACGAAATCGAATACCTGGCCAAGTCGTTCACCGACCTGGGGCGCGACCCCACCGACGTCGAACTGATGATGTTCGCGCAGGCCAACAGCGAACACTGCCGCCACAAGATCTTCAACGCCGAATGGGTGATTGATGGCCAGGAACAGCCCAACACGCTGTTCGGCATGATCCGCGCCACGCACAAGGCGCAGCCGGAAGGCACGGTCGTCGCCTATTCGGACAACGCCGCCATCATGGAAGGCGGCCCCGCGCAGCGCTTCCAGGCCGGCGTGCCCGGCGTCACCGGCGAGGGTGCCGACGGCGCCAAGTACATCCGCCGCGACACCACCGTGCATACCTTGATGAAGGTAGAGACGCACAACCACCCGACCGCGATCGCGCCGTTCCCCGGCGCCTCGACGGGCGCGGGCGGCGAAATCCGCGACGAAGGCGCCACCGGCCGCGGCTCCAAGCCCAAGGCCGGCCTGACTGGTTTCACCGTGTCGCACCTGCGCTTCGACGACGCGCTGCAACCCTGGGAAGCCGATCACCACGGCCTGCCCGAACGCATCGCTTCGCCGCTGTCCATCATGATCGACGGCCCCATCGGCGGCGCGGCGTTCAACAACGAATTCGGTCGGCCCAACCTGCTGGGCTACTTCCGCTCGTTCGAGCAGACCGCTGGCGGCACGCGCTGGGGCTATCACAAGCCCATCATGATCGCGGGCGGACTGGGCAGCATCGACGCGGGTCTGACCCACAAGGACGTGATTCCCCCCGGCGCGCTGCTGATCCAGCTGGGCGGCCCGGGCTTCCGTATCGGCATGGGCGGCGGCGCCGCATCCAGCATCAGCATGGGTAGCAACTCGGCCGAGCTGGACTTCGATTCCGTCCAACGCGGCAACCCGGAAATCGAGCGCCGTGCGCAGGAAGTCATCGACCGCTGCTGGCAGCAGGCCGAGAACAACCCCATCATCGCCATCCACGACGTGGGCGCGGGCGGTTTGTCCAACGCCTTCCCTGAACTGGTCAACGACGCCGGCCGTGGCGCCATCTTCGACCTGAAGCGCGTGCCGCTGGAAGAGTCGGGCCTGTCGCCCGCCGAAATCTGGAGCAATGAATCGCAGGAACGTTATGTCCTGTCGATCCTGCCGAAGGACCTGGAGCGCTTTGACGCCATCGCGCGCCGCGAGCGCTGCCCGTACGCGGTGGTGGGCGTGGCCACCGAAGAGCGCCAACTGCGCGTGGTGGACGGCGAGGGCCTGCCGGGCCTGGACACTATTCGCCCGCAAGGCGATGCCGAAGTGCGCCCCGTGGACGTGCCGATCGACGTGATCCTGGGCAAGCCGCCGCGCATGACGCGCGACGTGCGCCGTCTGCCCGGTGTGTCCGCGCCGCTGGACCTGGCCGGCATCGACCTGACTGAAGCCGCCTACCGCGTGCTGCGCCACCCCACGGTGGCCAACAAGTCCTTCCTGATCACCATCGGCGACCGCACCGTTGGCGGCCTGTCCAGCCGTGATCAGATGGTCGGCCCCTGGCAGGTGCCGGTGGCGGATTGCGCCGTGACGCTTGCGGATTACGAAGGCTTCCGCGGCGAAGCCATGTCGATGGGTGAACGCACCCCCATCGCCATGCTGGACGCCCCGGCCTCCGGCCGCATGGCCGTGGCCGAAGCCCTGACCAACCTGGCCGCCGCGGACGTGGCGCGCCTGGAAGACATCAAGCTGTCGGCCAACTGGATGGCCGCTTGCGGCGTCGAAGGCCAGGACGCCGCGCTGTACGACACCGTGTCCGCCGTCAGCGAACTGTGCCAGGCCACCGGCCTGTCCATTCCGGTGGGCAAGGATTCCCTGTCCATGAAGACGTCCTGGGAACAGGACGGCGAACAGCGCCAGGTCGTGGCGCCGGTGTCGCTGGTCGTCACGGCGTTCGCGCCGGTGGCCGACGTGCGCGCCAGCCTGACCCCGCAGCTGCGCACCGACGCGGGCGACAGCGTGCTGATCCTGATCGACCTGGGCCGTGGCCGTCACCGTATGGGCGGCTCGATCCTGGCGCAGACCTACAACCAGGTCGGCGAGACCGTGCCGGACATCGATTCGCCGCAAGACCTGCGCGCCTTCTTCATCACCATCCGCACCTTGGCCGAAGCCGGCACCATCCTGGCTTACCACGACCGTTCCGACGGCGGCCTGTTCGCCACCCTGACCGAAATGGCCTTCGCCGGCCGCACCGGTATCTCGGTGAACCTGGACATGCTGACTTTCGATCCGCAATCGGCGGATTGGGGCGACTACAAGATCCGCCCGGATCAGGTGAAGGTGCAGCGCGAAGAACTGACGCTCAACGCCCTGTTCTCGGAAGAGGCGGGCGCCGTGATTCAGGTGCCGGCATCGCAGCGCGACGCTGTCATGCAAGTGCTGCGCGGCGCGGGCCTGTCGGCCCACTCGCACGTCATCGGCGGCCTGAACGGCGCCGACGAAGTGGAGTTCTACCGCGATGGCAAGAAGGTCTGGGGCCAGCCGCGCGCCGAACTGGGCCGCGCCTGGAGCGAAGTGTCCTATCGCATCATGGCGCGCCGCGACAACCCCGCGTGCGCCCAGGCTGAACTGGACGTCTGGAACGACACGACCGACCCGGGCATGAGCCCGGATGTGTCCTTCGACCCGCAAGAGAACATCGCCGCGCCGTTCATCAACACCGGCCGCCGTCCGCGCGTGGCCATCCTGCGCGAGCAGGGCTGCAACAGCCAGGTCGAAATGGCCTGGGCGTTTGACACCTCGGGCTTCGAAGCCATCGACGTCCACATGACCGACCTGCTGGCCGGCCGCGTGGACCTGGCGCAGATGCAGGGCCTGGTGGCGGTGGGCGGTTTCAGCTACGGCGACGTGCTGGGCGCTGGCGAAGGCTGGGCGCGCACCATCCGCTTCAACAGCAAGCTGTCGGACCAGTTCGCCGCGTATTTCGCGCGTCCGGACACCTTCGCGCTGGGTGTGTGCAACGGCTGCCAGATGATGGCCGCGTTGGCGCCGATGATCCCGGGCGCCGAGCACTGGCCGCGCTTTACGCGCAACCAGTCGGAAAAGTACGAAGCCCGCCTGTCGATGGTGGAACTGGCCAAGTCGCCGTCCATCTTCTTCAACGGTATGGAAGGCGCCCGCATCCCGGTCGCCGTGGCGCACGGCGAAGGTTTTGCCGACTTCTCGCAGCAGGGCGACGCCAACCGTGTGCTGACCGCCGCACGCTACATCGACAACCGTGGGCAAGCCACCGAAGCCTACCCGTTCAACCCGAACGGCAGCCCGGGCGGCCTGACTTCCGTCACCACGGCCGATGGCCGCTTCACGGTCATGATGCCGCACCCGGAACGCGTGACGCGCAACGTCATGATGTCGTGGGCGCCGGAAAAGTGGGGCAATGCGGACCAGGGCGGCACGTACAGCCCGTGGATGCGCATCTTCCGCAACGCGCGCGTCTGGCTGAAGTAAGGCCGGACAAGCAACGCCAGGCCCGCACCTCGGGCACAGGAACAAAACGGGCCCAGCGGCCCGTTTTTTTTCGTCCAGGGCAGGACGCAGAAGCGGTGTTTTGCATGTAACCCAATGAGATATTTAACTTTTCATTGCATTAGGCCGTTAACCGGATGAGCGTTACGCAACCCGGAGTGGCCTTTCATGTTCAAGAATTTAAGTATCCGCGCAATCCTGACGTCCGCCTTGGGCGTCTTTTTTGCGCTTTTCCTGGTAACCGGCGCAGCCGTGTACCAGCAATTGACGTCCAACCGCACTTCGATTGAATTGCTACTGGACACCAACCTGGTCCGTGCCAACGCCGTGGACGGCGCAGGCGCTGAATTGCTGCGTGCGCGCCTGGTCCTGTTGGCGGCGCAGAGCGCGCTGCTGGAAGGCAAAAGCATCGACACGCTGGCCAGCATGCAGCGGCTGGACGGCTATACCAAGAAGGCGTCCGACCTGATCGACAGCGCCCGCAAGCAGCCTGAGACGTCCGCCGAGGGCAAGCCCTTGTTCGACGCGGCACTGGCCGCCTACGATGTCTATCAGCGCGACGCGATCGCGCCGATGGTGGCCGCCATCCGCGCCGGTAAACCGCAGGACGCCAGCCGGCTGAACCTGGAAAAGGTCACCCCGCTGGGCATCGCCTTCACGCAGGCTATCCAGAAGTACGTGGACTATGCGGACGATGTGGGCCAGCGCGTGGCGCGCGACACGTCTGCGCGCATCAACGGCGCGATCGTGCTGCTGGTCTGTCTGCTGGCCGTGGTGGCCGTGCTGGTGGTGAGCCTGTACGTGATCTTCGCGCGGTCGGTGTTCCGTCCGCTGCACGACGCCGGCCGCCTGTTCGACCGCATCGCCAGCGGCGACCTCAGTAACCGCATCGAGCAGCGCGGCGACAACGAGATCGGCGTGCTGTACGCCGCGGTCAAGCACATGCAGGACAGCCTGGCCCGCACCGTGTCCGCCGTGCGCTTGGGCGTGGAAGAGATCCACACCGGTTCGCGCGAGATCGCGGCCGGCAACATCGACCTGTCTTCCCGGACCGAGCAGCAGGCGGCCTCTCTGGAGGAAACCGCGGCCAGCATGGACGAATTGTCGTCCACCGTGAAGAACAATGCCGACAGTTCGCGCAGCGCCTCGCAGTTGGCGACGGCGGCCTCCGAAGTGGCCACGCGCGGCGGCAAGGCCGTGGGCGACGTGGTGGGCACCATGCGCGGCATTGCCGACAGCTCCAAGCGCATCGCCGACATTGTCGGCGTGATCGACGGCATCGCCTTCCAGACCAACATCCTGGCGCTGAACGCGGCCGTGGAAGCGGCGCGTGCGGGCGAGCAGGGCAAGGGCTTTGCGGTGGTGGCCAGCGAAGTGCGCGCGCTGGCGCAACGCAGCGGCCAAGCGGCCAAGGAAATCAAGGGCTTGATCGACGAGTCGGTACAGAAGGTGTCGATCGGGTCGGACCAGGTGGAAGCCGCCGGCGCCACCATGCAAGAGATCGTGGTGTCGGTGCGCCGCGTGACGGACATCATCAACGAGATCTCCAGCGCGTCCGAAGAGCAGTCGCAAGGCATCCAGCAGGTGAACCAGGCGGTGTCGCAGATGGATAGCGTGACGCAGCAGAACGCGGCGCTGGTCGAAGAAGCGGCGGCGTCCGCCGCGTCACTGGAAACCCAGGCGCAACGCCTGCGCGAAGCGGTCGCAGTGTTCAAGCTGCAAGCCGGCGGCCGAGTGATCGACGAGGAAGCGCCCGCGTTGGGCCGCGGGGCGGAGCCGGCGCTGCTGGGCGCCTGATGGATGGGCGATGCCGCTGATGGCGCCGATGGCGTTGATGGCGGCCGCCCTGGCTCCAGCCCTGCAATGAGAAATGCCCCTTGCGGGGCATTTCTCATTAGCGCGGTACCGAGACGATTATTGATCCAGCTGGATCTTGGCGTCGGCCGCCACGTTCTTCCACTTCTTCACGTCGCTGGCGATGACCTGTTGGAATTCATCCGACGTGCCGGCCACGACCGTGCCGCCCAGGCTGGCCATCTTGGCCTTCACTTCCGGCGTGTTCAGCGCCTTCACCGAAGCGTCGTGCAGCTTCTTCTTCACGTCTTCCGGCAGGCCCTTGGGCGCCAGCAGGCCGTTCCAGGCATTGGCTTCATAACGCGGCAGACCGGCTTCCTTGAAGGTCGGCGTGTCAGGCAGTTCCGGCGAACGCGTATCGGCGGCGATGGCGATCGGACGGATCTGGCCGCCCTTGATGTAGGGCAGCGATGCCGGCACCGGTTCCCAGATCATCGAGACCTGGCCGCTGATCACGTCGGTGAACGCCGGGCCTGCGCCGCGGTAGGCGATGTGCATGAGCTTGGCGCCCGTCATCGACTTCATCAGCTCCATGGCGAGGTTGCCCAGGCCGCCCGCGCCCGACGAGGCGTAGGTGTAGCGGTCCGGATTCGCCTTGGAGGTGGCGATCAGCGCGTTCAAGTCGGCCGCCGGGAAGTCCTTCGTCACGCTCAGCACGCCCGGCACGGTCACCAGTTGCGTGATCGCGGTGAAGTCCTGCACGGCGTCATAGGTCAGCGACTTGTACACGGCGGGGTTGGTGCCGTGGGTGCTGGATGAGGCCAGCAGCAAGATGTAGCCGTCGGGGGCGGCATCGGCGACGTAGCGCGTGCCGATCGAGCCGCCGGCACCCGCCTTGTTTTCCACGACCACGGTGGCGCCCAGTTCGGTGCCCAGTTGCGCGGCGAAAACGCGGCCGATGATGTCGGCGGTGCCGCCGGGGGCGAACGGCACGATCAGGCGCAGGGGCTTGGAGGGGTAGTCGGTGGCCTGTTGCGCCGAAGCGGCGCCGGCGGCCAGCGTGGCGCCGGTCAGCAGCGCCAGGGCGATGGTGGATTTCTTGAAGTTCATCTGTGTCTCCAGGCGAAGGTTAGTCGAGGCTGCGGTCGAGCCAATCGACGATCAATCCGGCTATCTGGTCGCTATTGCGGTCCAGCATGCAGAAATGGGAATTGCCGGCGATGCCGGCGGAAGGCAGGTCCAGCGTTTCGGCGCGGACGCCCGCAATACGCAGGGCCCGCCAATAGGCGTCCGTCTGGGCGCGGTAGCGCAACCAGGTCTCGTCCGCCTGAAAGTGATCGCCCCACACCAGCAAGTGCGGGGGCAACTGCCAGGGCACGGCGGCCGGGGTGCCGGTGGGTTCCAGCGCGACGACGGCGCGGATGGTGGCGGCGTATTCATGGGCCAGCAGCGTGGCGAAGCCGCCGCCCTGGCTATGGCCGAAGACGATGCAGGGGCCAGCCAGTTCCAGCAATTGCCGGTACGCGTCCAGCGCCATGTCGCCATGCGTCAGCCAACGCGGCACGAACTGCTTGGCGAAAGTGTCGAAGGAGTCGATGGGGAACTGCTGCGCCGGATAGGCGTGGCGCGGTTGCCCGGCGGGCGCATAGCCCGAAGCCGGGCCGATGCGGAACAGGCGCCAGGCTTCTTCCTTGGACCGGAAGATCGGCGCACTGTCGTAGACCTGCGGATACATCGCCCAGGACGCGCGGCCGCGTTCGGGCGCATCGGATACGAACACGTCGTAGCCCGCCTGCAGCAGGCGCCACAGCCAGCCTTCGCGGCCGTCCGGCGTGCTCTCCCATTGCGCGCCCGTCATGCCGCCGCCGTGCCAAAGCAACACGGGGTAGGGATGCAGCGGCTTGGCCAGCCGGTATTCCTGCACGTAAAGCTGGCCGACGCTGTAGCCGCCGTTCATGTCGATCAAGCGGGCCGAGGCGTTGTCCACCACCTTTTTCTGCAGCATCGGCACGCCGCCGGCCACGGCTTCGACGCCGCCCAGAAAATGGCTGCGGATGGATTTGAGCAGGACAGGGGAGTCGGACATCGGCGTTTCCAAGGAATGGACGCCGCGATGTTAGTTGCCAGATGTATCTGGGTTGTGCAAAATGAGCATCCATTGTGCCGATTCGGCACAGATGTTGCCCCCACGCCGCGCGCACTTCGTGCGCTTGCTGCCCCCCGAGGGGGCGCTTTCCCCTTGGGGCGGCCCGGCGGGGAAAGGGCCCACGAGCGCCGCACGGAGAGTCATATGGACACTAAATGGCTGGAAGACTTCGTCGCCTTATCGAAGTCGCGCAACATGTTCCAGGCGGCCGAGGCGCGCAGCGTGACGCATCCGGCGTTCGGGCGCCGCATCAAGGCGCTTGAGGAGTGGGCGGGCGTGCCGCTGGTTGAGCGCGGTCATCAGGCCACCACCCTCAACCCGGCGGGGCGCAGCATGCTGGCTGCGGCCATCGACGTGCTGGACATCCTGCGCGACACGCGCCAGGCGCTGCAAAAGCCCGAGCAGGAGCGCAACCGCAAGATCACCATCGCCTCAGGCAAGACGCTGGCGCATTCCGTGCTGCCGGGCGTGATGGCCAGCGTGCAGCAGGGCATGCCGGCGTTCCAGCTGAAAGTCATCACCACCACGCTGAACTACGGGGTGGACATGCTGGCGGACGGCGAGGTGGATTTCCTGCTGTGCCATGCGCACGAGCCGCTCTACGCCAAGATCGACAACCCCGGCTACCGATGCCGGCGCGTCGGCGCCGACAAGCTGGTGGCCGTCAGCGCGCCCGTCAGCCCGGGCGGGCGGCACCCGCGCCACGCCGTGCCCAAGCTGGCCTCGGACCCCGCCGTGCCGTTCCTGGCATACGCAGACAGCATGTCGCTGGGCCGCATCCTGCATGACCGCCTGCGCGGGCTTTGCGTGGTGCCGCTGCTGCAGACCATGTATGAATCCGATCTGGCCGATGCCTTGCACGCGATGGCGCGCCAGGGTTTTGGCCTGGCCTGGTTGCCGCATACGCTGATCGAAGCCGACCTGCGGGCCGGCACGCTGGTGCGCGCCGACAGCGCCCGCAACGATATCCATATGGAGATCCGGCTGTACCAGTCGGTCGACAACGCCAAGCCGCTGGCCCGCCAGGTATGGAGCCGAATCGAAGCCTACGCGGCCAGATGACGACACCGTTTTGGCGCGTTGGGCGATCAAAGGGGGGCAAAAGATGCCGCCGGGCGCGCTCAGGCATAAAATAGAAAATTACCCTTTCCCGCACACACAGGATCCCGCGCCATGAACGCACGTATCCCCGAAGACGCACTGCCGCCCACCTTGGACCCGAAGGCCCTCCAGGAATTTGTCGACGACAAATGGGATAACGAGATCATCCCCGCGCTGACCGACTACATCGCCGTGCCCGCCAAGAGCCCGGCGTTCGATGCCGACTGGGAGAAGAACGCGTTCATCGAGCGCGTGGTGCGCGATGCGGCGCAATGGGTCGAAGCGCAGAAAGTGTCTGGCCTGAAGCTGGAAGTGGTGCGCCTGCCGGGCCGCACGCCCGTCATCTTTTTCGACGCGCCCGCCACCCGCAGCGACAACGGCGACACCGTGCTGCTGTACGGCCACCTGGACAAGCAGCCGGAATTCTCGGGATGGCGCGCGGGCCTGGGCCCGTGGACGCCCAAGTACGAAGACGGCAAGCTGTATGGCCGCGGCGGCGCGGATGACGGCTACGCCGTGTACGCCTCGCTGACCGCCATCATGGCGCTGGACAAGCAGGGCATTCCGCGCCCGCGCTGCGTGGGCATCGTCGAGACCTGTGAAGAATCCGGCAGCTATGACCTGCTGCCCTATGTGGACGCGCTGCGCGACCGCCTGGGCAACGTGGCCCTGGTGGTGTGCCTGGATTCGGGCGCCGGCAACTACGACCAGCTGTGGATGACCACGTCGCTGCGCGGCATGGTGTCGGGCACGCTGGAAGTCCAGGTGCTGGACGAAGGCGTGCACTCGGGCGACTCCAGCGGCGTCGTGCCCTCGTCGTTCCGCATCCTGCGCCATCTGCTGGACCGCCTGGAAGACAGCGGCACCGGCCGCCTGCTGCCGCAAAGCCTGCACTGCGAGATCCCCGCCGAACGCATCGAACAGGTGTCCGCCACCGCGCGCATCCTGGGTGACGAAGTTTGGCGCCGTTTCCCCTGGAGCTGCGGCGCTGAAGGCGGCTTCGTGCTGCCGATGACGACCGAACCCGAACAGGCGCTCCTGAACCGCACCTGGCGTCCGACCCTGTCGGTGACCGGCGCCGAAGGCCTGCCGCCGCTGTCCAGCGCCGGCAACGTGCTGCGCCCGCGCACCGCGTTCAAGCTGTCGCTACGCCTGCCGCCGCTGGTGGACGCCGTGGCCGCCTCGCAGGAAATCAAGGAATTGCTGGAAGCCGACGCGCCCTACAACGCCAAGGTCATCTTCAAGGCCAACGAGGGCGCCGCCACCGGCTGGAACGCCCCGGCGTCCGTGCCGTGGCTGACCCAGGCCCTGGACGCCGCGTCCCAGCAGTACTACGGCCAACCCTGCGGCTACATCGGCCAGGGCGGCACGATCCCGCTGATGAGCATCCTGCAAAAGGGCTTCCCCAAGGCCCAGTTCATGGTTTGCGGCGTGTTGGGCCCCAAGTCCAACGCCCACGGTCCCAATGAATTCCTGCACGTGCCCTACGGCAAGAAGCTGACCGCAGCCGTCGCCCAAACCATGGCGGCCATGCCGGCTGCCTGACGCACCCGCACGCCCCACAGAGCGCGGGCCGCCAGGCCTTGCGCTCTTTCTTTTTTCAGGACTGACCCCGATGATTTCCACTTCCGACGCCTACGCCAACGTGGTTGCCGAAACCCGCGATTGGCTGACCAAGGCCGTGATCGGCCTGAACCTCTGTCCGTTCGCCAAAGCGGTCCAGGTCAAGGACCAGATCCGCTTTGCCGTCAGCGACGCCACCGACGCCGAGGGCGTCCTGACCGACCTGCAGGACGAACTGGCGCTGCTGGCCGAAACCGACCCCGAAAAGATCGACACCACCTTGCTGATCATCCCGGACGCGCTGGACGACTTCCTGGATTTCAACGATTTCGAAGAACTGTCCGACCGCTTGCTCAAGCGCATGCGCCTGGTGGGCGAGCTGCAGGTGGCTACCTTCCACCCGCTGTTCCAGTTTGCCGATACGCAGCCCGACGACATCGAGAACTACACGAACCGGTCGCCGTACCCCATCCTGCACCTCTTGCGCGAAGACAGCATCGACCGCGCCGTGGAGTCCTTCCCGGACGCCGCCGAGATCTATGAAAAGAACATCGACACGATGAACAAGCTGGGCCTTGAAGGCTGGAAGAAGCTGATGACCAAGGCCTGACGGCGGGGCTTGACCGCTGTTGGGGGGAGGCCCTCACGGGATATCCCTAAATGGCGGACGAATCAGATTGCATACAACATACCGTTTCCTTGCTGGAGACCCGTATGCGAATGAATCGCCGCCACGCCCTGGGCGCGCTTGCCGCGCTGCCCCTGATGTCCCGTCCCGTCTGGGCCCAAAGCACCTTCCCCACGCGCTCCGTGCGGCTGCTGGTGGGCTTTGCGCCCGGCGGCCTGACCGACATCGCCGCCCGCGCGCTGGCCGAACGCATGGGCAAGACGCTGAAGCAGACCGTGGTCGTCGAAAACCGCCCGGGGGGCCAGGCCATCATCGCGACGGTGGCCGTGGCGCGCGCCGAGCCGGATGGCTATACGCTGGGATTCGCCGGCACCAACGGCATGATCCTGAACCCCTTGCTGTACAACAACCTGCCGTACCAGCAGTCGGACTTCAAGCAACTGGGATCGATGGGCAAGTCGCCCATGCTGTTGATCGTGCACCCCGCGCTGGGCGTGAAGAACGTGCAGGAATTCATCGCGCTGGCCAAGAAGAAGCCGGGCGACATCACCTGCGCCCATGCCGGGCGTGGCGTCATCAACCACCTGGCGCTGCTGCATTTCCAGTCCAAGACCGGCACCCAGTTTCAGGACGTGCCGTACAAGGGCAGCGGCCCCGCGCTGCTGGACCTGATGGCCGGCACGGTGCAAAGCACGTTCGACTTCCCCACCTCCGCGCTGGCCAATATCAAGTCGGGCAAGCTGCAGGTGTTGGCGGTGACCGCCGACAAGCGGCTGTCCAGCCTGCCTGACGTGCCCACCATGAAAGAGGCCGGCGTGGACGACTTCGAGCTCTACACCCGCATGATGATCTCGGGCCCCGCCGCCATGCCGGCGGAAGTGGTGAAAGTGCTGGAGAACGCGGTGCGCGAAGGCACGCGGGACCCCAGCCTGGTGCAGCAGTTCGCCGAACAGGGCGTGGCGGTGGAGTTCACGTCGTCCGCCGATCTGGACAAGGTGATTGCCGACGAATCCGCCATGTGGGCCCAGGTCATCAAGGCCAACGGCGTACCCAAGACCGATCTGAAAGCGTAAGGACACCCCGTGACTGAACAAGCCCGCATCACCGTCAATCCCGAATTCGCGCTGATCGACGTCGCTCGCGACATCCGCATCGACGGCTTTCCGGCCTACGCCTTCATCACCGTCACCGCCACCATGCAGATGTGTGGCGCCCCATGGCGCTCGCAAGCCGTCTTCGTGGCCGGCCACGACGGCAGCCTGGACTTGGGGCGCGACAGCCCCGTCTCGGGCAGCTATGCCGAACCCTCAGCGATGGGCATCGTGTGGTCGATGGTGTGCGAAGACATGAGCCGCGTGGTGTTTCCACCCGATCGCACGGATCCCCTGGTCATCCAGATCGAAGCGACCGACGGCAGCCACGTCGCCTCGGCGCGGCTGGTGCAGGAATTCCTGGAAGAGGGCGTGACCCATCGCGCGGTGCGCGAACAGGTCGGCGGCATGACGGTATCGGGCGAACTCTATACGCCGGCCGGCCCCGGTCCGCATCCGCTGGTGATCTACATGAACGGTTCGTCGGGCGGCGTGAATGCGCCGCGCGCCGCGCTCTTCGCCGCCCGCGGATTCCAGTGCCTGGCCCTGGCCATCTTCAACTACGAAGGCCGGCCCAAGTACCTGAACGACATGCCGCTGGAGTATTTCCAGCACGTGCTGCAGTGGGCACGCGCCGAACTGGCGCCGCGCGACGGCTTTGTCGCGTTGTCCGGCATCAGCCGGGGCGGCGAGACCTCGCTGCTGGTGGCCTCGCACTATCCGGAACTGGTCAGTGCGGTCGTGGCTTATGTGCCGTCGCCCGTCACGCATGGCGTGGTCAGCGCTGGCGCGCCCGGGACGGGGCGCAATGCGCAGGTCTGGACGCAGGGCGGCGAACCGTTGCCGCATCTATGGCAAGACAACGCCATCGCGGATTGGGAAGCGGCCTACGCGTCGGAACCGCCATACCGGCAGACCCACGCATTCCTGAGCGCTACCCGTGACAGCGCCGCATTCGAACGCGCGCGCATCCCGGTTGAAAACTATCCCGGCCCGGTCATGCTGGTCAGCGCGTCCGACGACGGCTTCTGGCCCAGCACCGCTTATTCAGAAATCGTGATGCGGCAGCGCCAGTCGCACGGCCTGCCCACCTTCCATCATGTGTGCATGGGGGCGGGGCACCACGTGCACTATCCCTACTTGCCGGCCACACTGATCAGCAAGCCGCATGCGATGTCGGGACTGCTGCTGGACGCGGGGGGCACGCCCGCCGCGAATGCGGCGGGCAACGAGGGCTCTTACATGGCGGTGCTGGAATTCTTGGGCAGGGCCGCCGGCATTTCGTAGGATGGGTGGAGCGCGTGCCGTCTCCAGCAAGAACGCAGGAGCTTAGCGCGCGCAACCCATCACATCTGCCGCTGCGATGTGCGCCTTGACGGGGGCAGCCCTCACCGCTTTTATTCTTCGCTCGTCCATTCCACCTGCACGCCCAGGCTGCGCAGATTTTCCACGAACTGCGGATGCGCCCGGCGGATCGGGGTCGCGTTGCGGATTTCGGAGCGGCCCTTGATGCTGCTGGCCACCATGAACAGGGCGATGGCCACGCGGATGATGTAGGGGCTTTCGACCACCGCCGGCGTCAGTGGATTGCCGCCGAACGTCACGACGCGGTGCGGGTCCGACGAAAACACGTGCGCGCCGAACTTCGACAATTCGCCTGTCCAGCCCAGGGCGCCGTCGTAGACCTTGTTCCAGAACATCGCGTTGCCCTCGGCGCACACGCCCAGCGCGATGAAGATTGGCAGCAGGTCCACCGGGAAATACGGCCACGGCGCCGCTTCCACCTTGGTCAGCACATTGCTGGTGAAGGGCGTTTGCACCTTCAGCGGGCCCGAACGCAGTGCGCGCGACCAGCCGTCCTTGTGTTCGATCTGCACGCCGAACTTGGCGAACGTGCGGTCGATCAGCGGGAAATTGCCCGGCGTGCGGTTGCGCACCACGACGTCGCCGCCCGTGATTGCGCCCAGCGCCAGGAACGTGGTGATTTCGTGGAAGTCTTCTTCAAACGTGAACTCGCCGCCACCCAGGCGCGTGCCGCCGCGCACTGTCAGGCGGGACGTGCCGATACCGTCGATATCGGCGCCCATCATCGTCATGAAACGGCAGAATTCCTGCACGTGCGGCTCGGAAGCGGCGTTGGTCAGCGACGATTCGCCTTCGGCGGCCGCCGCGCACAGCACGAAGTTCTCGGTCGTGGTGACCGACGCGTAGTCCAGCCAATGATGGGTGGGCTTGAGCGCGCCGCTGCTGCGCACCAGCAAGGACCCGCTTGCGCGCTCGACCTCGCCGCCAAACGAACGGAAGATCTCCACGTGCGGGTCGATCTCGCGCACCCCCAGCGTGCAGCCCTTCACGTTGTCTTCCAGCCGCGCCACGCCAAAGCGGGCCAGGAGCGGCGGCACCAGCATGATGGATGACCGCATTTCTTCCGGCAGGCGGTGGGCGGCGGCGTCGAACTGGGTGTGCTTGTGGTGCAGATCCAGCGTGCGGGTGGTCTCATCCAGCCGGACTTCGCTGCCCAGCGTGCGGAAGATGTCCAGGATCTTGCGCACGTCCGTGATGTCCGGGACCCCATGCAGCTTCAACGGCTGATCTGTCAGCAGCGTGGCGCACAGAATGGGAAGCACGGCGTTTTTGTTGGCTGAAGGAATGACGCGGCCGCGCAGGGGCGTGCCACCGTGGACGATGAGGTTGGACATGGGGAGAAAGGCGGCCGGAGTGAAAAAAGAGAGGGGAGCGCGGGGAATTGTACTGGCGTCGCCCGGGCGGGGGCCGGCCCCCGGGCGACAAAACGTTTCAATCTGCAATTTAATGCCTGCCCGGGCCGACCTCGGTCAATGTCCGACGACGACCGCACCCGAACTGCGCAGCCCGGGCCGGAACGCGTAAGCGTGGCCCGACGACGCAATCATGATCGCAACACCCGCCAGGATTACCAGGGCCCACGGGAATGCGCCTGCGCCCCACACGTCAAGCAACATGCCGCCCACCACGCCCGCACCGGCAATCGCCCCATTCCAGGCGACGACATTCATGGACAGCGCCACGTCGGCGCCGCGTCCGGCCGCGTCGGCCAGCGCCGTCTGCAGCAGCGTGGCCGCGCCGCCAAAGCTGATTCCCCACACCGCGATTCCCACGTAGATCACGGTCGGGTTTGCCGGCACCAGGCCAAACGCAAGCGCGGTGGCGCCAAACGCGGCCAGGCTGGCCAGCACCGTCGAACGCAAGTGGCGGTCAACCAGCTTGCCCGTGATCCAGATGCCGACAAGCGCGGACGCCCCAAATATGAACAGCACCAGGTCCACCCGCGCGCCCAGTCCGGCAGGCGCGACAAAGGGCGCGATGTAGGTGTAGAGGATGTTGTGGGCCAGCATCCACGCGATGACGACGGCCAGCACGCGCCGCACGCCAGGCGTCGTGAAGACGCGGCGCAGCGGCATTCGCTCATGGGCGGACTGGCCGGGGTAGTCGGGCACCTTGGCCAGCACCCACGCGATCAGCACCAGCGTCAATCCGGACATGATCCAGAACGCCGCGCGCCAGCCCACCGCGGATCCCAGCAAGGTGCCCAGCGGCACGCCCAGGGACAAGGCGATGGGTGTGCCCACCATGGCAAGCGCCATCGCTTGGCCTTGCTGGTAGGGGGCGACCATGCGCCGCGCATAACCGGCCAGCAGACTCCAGGCCAGCCCCGCCGCCACGCCCGCAAAGAATCGCGCCACCAGGGTCACCCCGTAATGGGATGACAGGGCCGTGGCCGAATTGAAGACCAGGAAGCCGACGATGGTCAGCAGCAGGACGTTGCGGCGCCGCCAACCGCGGGTGGCGATCGTCAGCGGAATGGCCGCCAGCAGCGAACCAAGCGCATAGGCGGTGACCATCTGGCCGGCCAGCGACGCGCTGACATCCAGCCCGTCGCTGATCTGCGGCAGCAGTCCGGCGGGCAAGGTCTCGGTGACGATACAGATAAAGCCGGTCATCGCCAGCGCCAGCAGGGCAGAGACGGGCAGGCGGTCGGAGGCGGGCTGTCCGGCCTGAGCGGAAAAGTGGCTCACACAAAAATCCTTTTGAAGATGAATCGGGACCGATCGGGCAGACGGGCGGACGGCTGACCGTCGGCAATGCCTCACCATTTATATATCGATCGGTACAAATGTAGGGTGCGAGCCAACGCGTTGTCAACGACTTTTGTATCGAGTAGTATGGATGTCGTGATCTAAGGAGTCTGATATGGCGCAGATGGGCCGGCCGCGCGCGTTTGATCGTGACCAGGCGATCGACCAGGCGTTGCATCTATTCTGGGAGCAGGGCTACGAATCCACGTCGTTGAGCCAACTGAAAGCCGGCATTGGCGGCGGCATTTCCGCGCCAAGCTTCTATGCAGCCTTCGGATCGAAAGAGGCCTTGTTTCAAGAGACCGTGCAGCGCTATCTGGAAACCTATGCGCTGGTCACGGAATGCCTGTGGGACGACGCCATGCCCGCCCGCGATGCGGTCGAACTGGCGTTGCGCCAATCGTCGAAGATGCAGTGCGAGCGGGGGCATCCCAAGGGCTGCATGGTGGCGCTGGCCGTCATGAGCGCACCGACGCCCGAGCACGCGGACGTGACCAAACCGCTGACGGCCTCACGCCAACGCACCCGCGCGGGCTTCGTCCATTGCGTGGAACGCGGCATCGCCAGTGGCGAGTTGTCCGCCACGACGGACGCCCGGTCCCTGGCGTGCGTGTTTGACGGGTTCCTGGTGGGAGTGTCCACGCTGGCGCGCGATGGTGTCCGCTATCCCACCTTCGACGCCGCGATCACGCAGCTGATGGCGATCTGGGACGCCTCGCGCAGCCAGGCATAAGCGCTGGCGGGGCTGCAGTCAGGCTTGGGGGTGCCAGTTGCCGGCTAGACGTTGCGCTCGGCCTGTCCGATCAGCGTCAGGAAGAACGTTCGCCGCAGGGTGAATCCCAGGCGTTCGTACAACGCGATGGCATTCTGGTTGCTGCCCAGCACATGCAGGAACGGCGTGTCGCCGCGCTCTTGGATGCTGGCCTGCAACCGTTTGATGAGCCGGGCGGCGATGCCCTTGCCGCGCCAGGCCGGATCCACGCAGACCGCGCTGATCTCGACATGTCCTTCCGGGCGCATCCGTTCGCCCGCCATTGCGATCAGGCGTCCTTGATTCCGAATGCCGATGTAGCGCCCCATTTCGTGGGTGCGCTTGCAGAACGGGCCGGGTTTGGTCGCTTGGGTCAGTTCCAGCATGTCTGCCGCATCGTCACTGCCCAGGAGGGCGATGTCCGGGGCATCATCGGCGGCGGAAGCAGCGGCCGTCGCCGTCATTTGGTGCAGCACGCCAATCGGCTGGGTACGAAACCGGGCCTCTGGCGTGATCGGCCCCGCGGCCAGGATGGCGACCTGTTCGCCGGCCGGCAAAAGCTGCGCCAGCGCCTCCCAGGCCGGCGCGGCGTCAGACGCCAGGGCTGCGAACGGTGCGACGTCGGACAGGTAGCGGCAGGCCAGGCCATCGCCTTGACGCAGATGGGCGTGCGCCAAGGTCAAGGCGTTCCACACGGGGTTGTCGAGCGGATGGGAGGGGGAGGTATTCATGCGGATTCCGGTAGTTGGCGCCAGATGCGTCACGGGCCCTACTGTAGACAGGAATCGACATCGGCTCTATTGTCGTAAATGACATTTTTAGAGTCATTCCCGCCATGAAAATTTCCGTTTTGGCCCTGGAGGGCTGTTTCGACACCGGCCTGTCGGCGATTCTTGACGCATTCACCACCGCCAACGAGCTGGCTGCGTTGGAGCGGCCCGCCGAAGGGCAGCCTTTCGACATCAAGGTGGTGGGCGTACGCCCCGATGTGCGCACGGGGTTGGGCATGCGCGTTCCCGTGCAGGCTGTTGCCGACGTGGGCAAGCCCGACTGGCTGGTCATGCCGGCCATTGCCACCAAAATGCCGGAACAGCTGCTGCCGGCGCTGGCCCGCCCCGACGTGGCGGATGCCATGGCGTTGCTGCGCGATAGCCACGCCCGTGGCGTGCAAATCGCGGCCGCATGCATCGGCACGTTCGTGCTGGCGGAATCGGGGTTATTGAATGGCCACGAGGCCACCACCTCCTGGTGGCTGGCGCCGCTGTTTCGCCAGCGCTATCCCGACGTGCGGCTGGACAGCACGCGCATGATGGTGCCCTCGGGTGAATTCACCACGGCGGGCGCCGCCATGGGGCACCTGGACCTGGCGCTGTGGCTCTTGAACCAGGCCAGCCCGGCCCTGGCGTCCGTGGTCGTCCGCTATCTGTTGGTGGACGCCCGGCCATCGCAAGCGCCGTACATGATTCCCGACCATCTGGCACGCGCGGACCCGTTGGTCGAACGTTTTGAACATTGGGCAAGAGGGCGCCTGGCCGAAGGTTTTTCGCTGGATGCCGCCGCCGCGGCATTGGCGACCAGCACGCGCACGCTGCAGCGCCGAATCGAAGCCGTGCTGGGCAAATCGCCCTTGTCGTATTTCCAGGACCTGCGCGTGGAGCGCGCCGTTCACCTGTTGCGCACCAGCAAGCTGAACATCGAGGCAATCGCGGCCGAAGTCGGCTACGGCGACGGCGCAACGTTGCGCACGTTGCTGCGCCGCCGCTTGGGACGCGGAGTGCGGGAACTGCGCGGCGCGTGATCCTGGCACGGCAAGCCGGCGGACCACGCCCGCGTCCCGCCATGCGCTTACGCCGCGCGGCGCAGCTTCACACCGGGAAAGTCCACGGGCACCGCAAACGCCACGTTCACATAGTTCGTGAACAGGTTCAGCGCCACATGCGCCAGGATTTCGACGATGGCTTCGTCGTTGAAGCCCGCGGCGCGCACGGCTTGCACGTCCGCCTGGCTGACCTGTCCACGAGCCTCCACCAGCTGCAACGCAAAGCGCAAGGCGGCGGCCGTCTTGGGGTCGGTCGCTTGGCCGGCCTGGGCCGCCGACATCTCTTCTGCGCTGGCGCCGGCCTTGCGGCCCAGCGCCGTGTGGGCGGCCAGGCAATATTCGCAGGCATTGCGGTCGGCCACGGCCACGGCAATCTGTTCGCCCAGCTTGGCCGGGATAACGCCGCCACCCAAGGCGCCGAACGCGCCCCACATGCTTTGCAGCGCGGCGGGCGAATTGGCCACGGCCTTGAACATGTTGGGCGTTGCGCCAAAGGCGCCGTGGATTTGGGTCAGCAGGGCTGCGCGATCGGCGGTGGTGTTGCTGGAATCGATGAGGGATACGCGGGTCATGGTCATTACTCCTGTCTGGGTAGGGGACGCCGCCGGGTAGTGGCGGGTGAAGGGAATCGTACGTACCATTCCTGGATGTATGGGGTTGTTATGTCCATAAAACATGTCCTATAGTCCAATCCATGAATACCCCGATGCTTCCCCCTGTTGATCGTCTGTCGGCCCTGCTGGACCGCTTCCGCGTGCGCGCCAGCCTGTTCCACACGGGCGCGCTTTGCGGTATCCAGACCTTTGATGCGCAGCCCGGCAGGGGCTTTCTACATGTGCTGCGCCAGGGCGAAATGGAAGTCCGGCACCTGCCTGGCACGGCCGGCTCGCAGCGCATGACGCTGACCGAACCGACGCTGCTGTTCTATCCCCGCGCCATGCACCATGAGTTCATCAATCCGCCCGTCACCGGGTCGGACTTCACCTGCGCGGCGCTGGATTTCGATGGCGGCGAGCGCAATCCTCTTGTGCAGTCTTTGCCGCCGGTGCTAAGGGTGCCGTTGAACGCCGTCGAAGGGCTGCGGCCCGCCTTGGATCTGCTGTTTGCCGAGGCCGACAACGTACGTTGCGGTTCGCGCCTTTTGGCGGATCGGCTGTTTGAAGTGGTGCTGATCCAATTGCTGCGGTGGATACTGGATCACCCCGCGCAAGCCGGGGTCAGCAATGGGCTGGTGATGGGGCTGGCGGACCCGAAGCTGGCCCGGGCGCTGGTGGCTCTGCACCAGGCGCCGCGCGACGATTGGCCGCTGGAGAAGATGGCGGCCATCGCCGGCATGTCGCGCAGCGCCTTTGCCGCCGCCTTCAAGGACGCCACGGGCACGACACCGGCCGCCTACCTGACCGATTGGCGCTTGAGCCTGGCGGCGTCGATGATGCGGTCAGGCCGCCCCGTGAAATTCATCGCGGACGAGTTGGGCTTTGCCAGCGCGTCGTCCTTGTCCAAGGCCTTCCGGCAACGGATGGGAGCCTCGCCGCGGGACTGGCTGGTGGCGAACCGCTAGGCTGCGGCATGACCAGACGCCGCGCGCTGCGTGGCGTACCTACGCGACGCTTGCCCGGAACTGCTTGCGGTAGGCGGAAGGCGAAATCGCGAACGCGTGCGTGAAGTGCTGCCGAAACGACACCGACGACCCGAAACCGACGTTTTCAGCGATCTGGTCTACCGCTTGGCCGCTGGTCTCAAGCAGGCGTTGTGCGGCGGCCAAGCGGTGGTTCAATACCCAGCCAGACACCGTGGCGCCCGTCTTCGCCTTGAATCGCCGCGTGAAGTTGCGGCGGCTCATGCCGGCTTTATCGGCCAGCAGGTCCAGCGTCAGGGGCTGCTGCAGGTTTTCGATGGCCCAGTCCAACGTGGCGCTGAGCATGTCCGAGCCCTTGCGTTCGGGTAGCGGCTGCTCGATGTATTGGGCCTGGCCGCCATGCCGATGGGGGGCGACGACCATGCGGCGGGCGACGCGGTTGGCGATCTCGGCGCCGTGATCGCGGCGCAGCAAGTGCAGGCAGCAATCGATGGCGGCGGCCGTGCCCGCGGACGTCAGGATATCGCCGTCATCGATGTACAGGGATTTCCGGTCCAGGCGGACTTTCGGATGCCGGCGCTCGAAATCGTCGCCCCATACCCAGTGCGTGGCCGCCGTGCGCCCGTCCAGCAAACCCGCTTCGGCCAGCACGAAGGTGCCCAGGCACAGCCCGGCGATGCGGGCGCCGCGGGCATGGCCGGCCCGCAACGCGTCCAGCAGCGCGGGGGGCGCGGATTCCTCGGGGTCGCGCCACGCGGGCATGATGATGGTGTCGGCCTGGGCCAGCGCCGACAGGTCGTGTTCGACCTCGATGTTGAACCCGGACATCGTGGGGATCAGCCCGGTTCGTTCGCCGCAGATCAGCAGCTGATACCGCGGCACGCCCAAGCGGGCCAGGTCGTCGCCGAACACCATGCAGGGGACGGACAGATGGAACGGGCTGATGCCTTCAAAGGCGATGACGGCGACGGTATGCATGGCGGGCGTGGGGTGGCTGGCGCAGGGCTGGTGCTGGGGCAGGACGGCTTTGGCCCGATTCTAGCAATTGTTGTCCATCGGGCCACTATCGCCAACCTGGCGTTAGCGGGACACTGGGGCTTCTTCCACTTCACTCCAAGAGGCAAGCCGTGAACCATCCCACCATCCGCACGCTGGCCGGCGCCGCCGCCCCGGCCTCGATCGACGCGTCCAGCACCGCTTTGCTGGTGATCGATTTCCAGAACGAATATTTCAGCGGCAAGCTGCCCATTCCCGCGGGCAAGACGGCCCTGGGCAATGCGCAACGCCTGATCGCGCACGCCGACAAGGCGGGCATTCCCGTCTATCACGTCCAGCACGTCACGCCCGCAGGCAGCCCGGTCTTTGCCGACCAAAGCCCCACCGGCGAGTTCCATGCCGAGCTGCAGCCCGGCGCCAAGCACCACGTCGTGCGCAAGTCCTCGGTCAGCGTGTTTCCCACGACCGACCTGGACCAGCAGTTGAAGGCGGCCGGCGTGAAGACGCTGGTGATCACGGGCCTGATGACGCACGCTTGCGTGGCCGGCGCCGCGCGCGACGCCGTGCCGCTGGGTTACGGCGTTATCGTGGCCGAAGATGCCTGCGCCACGCGCGACCTGGACCGCGCCGACGGCAGCGTCGTCGGGCACGACAGCCTGCACCGCGCCGCCTTGGCCAGCATTGACGACACGTTCGGGGATGTCTTGACGACGGAACAGGTGTTGAAGCTGCCCGTGGTGTAAGGGGGCTTAGGGCCGCGCGGGGCTGGGCTCGGCCAGGCCCGGATTTTTACGGATCAGGATGACGCCGGCGATGGTCAGCGCCAATCCGCCGCCGACATACGGCAAACCAAAGATAAGCGCCCAGAAGAAGAGCGCCGTGTTTGCGTCATTGGCGGCGCGTGCGCCCACGGTTGCCGCATCATGCGCCGGGAAGTCCATCGTCAGCAGGCTCATGGGGACCGTGAGCAACAACGAGATCCCCAACAGCGCGCAGCCCCAGCCGATCAGGCGGCGCATATTGGGAACGCGGACCAGCGCCGCCGCGACCGCGATCGTCAGCAGCAGCGTAATGATGCCGCCGGCCAATTGCATCTTGTCCACGGTGGCGGCTTCGGCAGCCACGTCGGCGGCCGCCGCCGGCCCGTTCAGCCCGAACGCGAGGATCAAGAGCGGATTGACCATGCCGTAGGCGGCTCTGCCGACCAGCAGGCCAAAGGCAATGCTGGCCAGCCATTTGATCGCGGTAGGGGGCATCGTGGATTCCGGGGCGAGGCGCTGACGGCTTAGTAATAGATATCGACGTAGTCGGTCAGGCGGCCGCAGCTTTCCATCTGCTGCAAGCGCCAGTATTTGCGTTTGCCAGTGGCGCGGAACTCGTAGTCGCCGGTGCGTTCGCAGCGACGGCCTTTATCCGGCGCGTCCAGGATCAGGATGGTGCCGCGGAACACAAAGCGGTCGCTGTCGATCGAGACGATTTCACCCTTGATTTTCAAGGTGCCTTCAAAGTTGGCTTGCGTGCCATCGATGCGCACGACGTCGTTGTCATCTTTTGCGGTCAGGTGGCCGCGATCGGCGGACCAGAGCCATTGCACGCTGACGCCGCTGTTGTTCAGCAGGCGTTCGTAGGCGGCCTGGTTCTTGATTTCGGTCTTGGTGACCGGCGCAAGGGCGGCGCCATTCTGCTGGGCCGGCGCGACGCTTTGTTGGGGCGCGGCGCCGCTCTGCTGAAGGGGGGCGGCGTTCTGCTGGGTGGCGGCGCCATTTGGCTGGGCGGGGCCGTGGGCCCGCACCGCGCCCGCATTCTGCGCCGCAATAATGGGCGAAGCCACGGCAAGCGCAAGGCCGAACGCCAGGGGAATCATCCGGGAAATCCGCTTCGGCTTATGGGCGGTAGTCGTATCGCGATCAGGCGTGGTGTGCATGGTCATGAATAGAGGGGAAAATGCCGCACTCAGGCGAGGGCGGTTACGGGCGCCTAAATTAGCATGCAGATTGCGTCAAAGCGTTGCCGGTTTTCGGCGGAATGTATCTATCGGTTAACCGACGGAGTGCCTTACGCCCCGGTCCGCTTTTGCACATTCTGCTGATGCAGCAGACGGACTTGCTCGGCAAACTCCGTGACCGGCCCGTCGACTTCTATGCCGTCCACCACCTCGCCAATGGCCAGCGGCCGCACCCGCGACGCCGGCACGCCCCATTCGCGCATCCACGCCGAATACTGTGCGGACGAGCTGGCGTAGACGATGCGGCCCAGACCCACCCAGCCATGCGCGGCCGAACACATCGGGCAGTGTTCGCCCGAGGTATAGACGACGCAGCTGGCCCGCTCGGATGCCGGCACATGGTTGGCGGCCCAGCGGGCAATCTCGAATTCCGGATGCTGCGTGTGGTCGCCGCCTGCCACGTGGTTGTGGTCTTCGAACAGCACCTTGCCGTCGGCGGACACCAGGATGGAACCGAAGGGTTCGTCGCCCGACTCCAGGGCTTGCCTGGCCAGCGCCACGCACCGCGCAAGGTGCTTCTTGTCCTGTTCGTTGATCACGGGGGGTCTCCTTGTTCTGGAAAGCGGCGTCTGCCGGGGATGGCCCAAGGATATCGCGGGGTTGCTCAAGCAGGGTAGAGTGGCGGGGTTAACGCGCTGGCGTATCCGAACCGGGGAATCTGCATGCTGACCGTCCATCATCTGGGAAAATCGCAATCCGAACGCATCGTGTGGCTGTGCGAAGAACTCGCCATCCCCTACGAATTGAAGGTCTATGACCGCGACCCGGTCACCCGCCTGGCGCCGCCCGCGTACAAGGCGCTGCATCCGCTGGGCACCGCGCCCATCATTACCGACGGCGACACCGTGCTGGCCGAATCCACCGCCATCGTCGAGTACCTGCTGGCCAAGTTCGGCAATGGCCGCCTGACGGCGGCGCCGGTCGATGCGAATTTCGCGGATTATCTTTATTGGTTCCATTTCGCCAACGGCTCGCTGCAGCCCGCCTTGATGCGGTGCATGGTCCTGGCCCGGGCCGAGGTGCCGGCAGACAAGCCGGTTGTGCAGTTTGCCGATGCCCGGCGCAAGCAGGCG
Source organism: Achromobacter marplatensis (assembly GCF_002209535.1). Lineage (GTDB taxonomy): Bacteria > Pseudomonadota > Gammaproteobacteria > Burkholderiales > Burkholderiaceae_B > Achromobacter > Achromobacter marplatensis. The sequence continues at coordinate 62,978 of NZ_NJIG01000022.1, forward strand.
CTGAGCCTGATCGATACCCGCTTGGGGGCGAACGATTATCTGGCGGGCAACGCGCTGACCGCTGCGGACATCGTCGCGGTGTTCTCCTTGACGACGATGCGGCTGTTCTATCCGTTCGACTTGTCGCCGTATCCGAATATCCTGGCCTATCTGCAGCGCATCGGCGCCCGCGACGCGTACCGTCGCGCCATGAAGCAGGGCGACCCGGACATGGCGCCGATGCTGGCTTGAAGCCGCACTCGTAAAAGACTAGGGGCCCGCCAATCGGCGGGCCCCTAGTCTTTTACGGATGGCGTTACAGCAGCAGCGGGGAAATCTTGCTGCCGTCTACGGACACGCCGGCCATCAGGCCACCGTTGTTCATGACGAACCCCACGATGGGTTGCTGGACGGTATTCGAATCGATATTGCCGTTTGCGCCCAGGTTCGCCACGGCAACCGTCGCATCGGCCCCGATCGTCCATCCGCTGCTGGCGCGGAACTTGGCCAGGGCGTCATCCGTCATGAAGAGCACCACCATGGCTTTGGACTGGGCGCCCGCCTGAAAACCGATCGAGCCGCCCGTGATGCTGTAGTAGCCGGTGTCCTGGCCGTTCACCCGCAACACGCCCGTTCCATGCTGTGCACCGACGATGAAGCTGGCGCTCAGCACCGCCGGAAACACCAGCACGCCACGGGCTTGCGCGACCAATTGCTTGGACTGCGGCGCGGCCTCGTACAGCTTGGACAAGGTGGCGGAGGTGGCGGCATTCAGTTCCTGGCGCTTTTCGGCGGCGGTGGGCGTCGCCTGCGGGCCGTTCATGGTGCAACCGGCCAGGAACACGCTGGCCACCCCGAGCGTCAACGCGGCCACGCCAGTTTTACGCAATTTCGAAAAAGAGTTGAGCATGTGGACTTCCTTTTGGTTGCAAGCGACCGGGTTGCGTCAGGGTTGACGCTAGGGTGAAGATTACTCCCGCCCGACGCCTTCGGACGCGGTTTCGATCGCCGCGCGCAAATAAACCGCGTGCGCCATCGGTTTAACATCGCGCCATGCTCATTTCCCTTATCCTCCTTTGGATTGCGTTGTCCCTGGGGGTCGGCCTGTTGGCGGTCCGGCGGGGGCGCAAGGCTGTCGGTTGGACGATTCTTGCCTGCCTGATCAGCCCGGTCGTGGCCGGCATTTTCCTGATGACCATCGACGACCGCTCGCCGCGCGCCAGGCAGCCTGTTGTCGCGACGCACATCGATTGCCCGGGATGCGGCCAGCGCATCCTGCGGGACGCCCGCGTGTGCCGTCATTGTGGCGGCACGGTGGCAGAGATGGCCGACCGCAGCGAAGCAGAACGGATCGCGGCGCTGCGGCGGCTTGGCGTGTCCGAGCCATTGGTGCAATTGTCATCCGGCACTTGCCTGCACGAGGCGTTCCGCGGCATCTGCGTCGGGCCACCGACGCGTGCCTACCCGCGGCCCGGCGCGTCCGATGGCCCGGTCTGGATCGCGCTTTGGGACCAGGACGCGATGGTCTACGCCGTCCTGGAAGACGAGGACGGTTTGGAGTTCAACCGCTACAGCATCGAACGCCCGCGCGATATCGACGTGATCGCCCGCAGCGAGCAAGGGTTCTGGCTGCATCGCTTTGATTTCCTGTACGAACGCGACCTGTCGGACGACACACTCCGGCAAGCCGCGCAGGTGGTCGGTTTCCGGTATCTGGACCGGTACCTGCGCGAACGGCATGCGGCTGAAGCCCAACTGGGAACCTTCGCTGCGCATCGGGCGTGGCTAGAAGGCCTGATTGCATCTGTCGATAGCGATGCCGGGCCGGGCGGATGGATCGTTTGACGATATGATGACGACGGCGTCGCGGTCGTCGTCCGCGAGCCTGTCTACCCGTGCAGCGTTGATAAGGGCCTCCCGATGCGTCTGAACCAGTGCCAGAACTTCCACGACTTTCGCCGCATGGCGCGCCAGCGGTTGCCCGGCCCGATCTTCAACTACATCGACGGCGCCGCCGACGATGAAACCACCTATCGGCGCAACACCGACGCGTTCGAAGCCTGCGACCTGGTGCCAGACGTGCTGCGTGGCGTGGCCCAAGTGGACATGTCCGTGACGGTGATGGGCCAGAAGCTGGCGATGCCCGTCTATTGTTCGCCAACAGCCCTGCAGCGCCTGTTCCATCACGACGGCGAGCGGGCCGTTGCGGCGGCGGCCGGCAAATTCGGCACGATGTTCGGCGTGTCGTCGCTGGGCACGGTCAGCCTGGAGGAAGCCCGCCAGATCAGCGGCGGCCCCCAGGTCTACCAGTTCTACTTCCACAAAGACCGCGGTCTGAACCGCGACATGATGGTTCGCGCCAAAGAGGCCGGCGTCCAGGTCATGATGCTGACCGTGGACAGCATCACCGGCGGTAACCGTGAACGCGACAAACGCACGGGCTTTGCCATTCCCTTCCGGCTAAATCTGGCGGGCATCGCCCAATTCGCCGCCAAGCCGGCCTGGGCGCTGAACTATGTCACGCACGAACGCTTCCGGCTGCCGCAGCTGGACGGCCACGTCGACATGGGCGGCGGCGCCATGTCGATCAGCCGCTATTTCACCGAAATGCTGGACCCGGCCATGTCATGGGACGACGTCGCCGACATGGTGCGGCAATGGGACGGCCAGTTTTGCCTCAAAGGCATCATGTCGGTGGAAGACGCTAAGCGGGCCGTCGACATCGGCTGCACCGGCATCGTGCTGTCGAATCACGGCGGGCGCCAACTGGACGGCTCGCGCAGCGCTTTCGATCAACTGGCGGAGATCGTCGACGCGGTGGGCGACCGGATCGACGTGATGCTGGACGGCGGCGTGCAGCGCGGCACGCATGTGCTCAAGGCGCTGGCGCTAGGCGCCAAGGCGGTGGGGTTGGGCCGCTACTACCTGTTCCCGTTGGGGGCCGCAGGCCAACCCGGCGTGGAGCGGGCGCTGGATTTGATGCGGATCGAAATCGAGCGCGCCATGAAGCTGATGGGGTGCCGGACCGTCGCTGATCTTCAGCGGCGGCATTTGCGGTTCCGTTGAGCGGTTGCGTTGCCGGCCGCCGCGGCATGCGCGGCGGCTTGCTTGCCGCGACATCGGGCAGTGAATCTATACGGGCGTGACGGCGCCGCGGCCAGAGAAGTGGCCTTCGATGTTCTCCAGGAAGATCGTGAATTGCGCGTCGATGGATTCGGGAGACCAGCCCGCCAGGTGCGGCGTCAGGATCAGGTTGTCCAGGCCGATCAGTTCGGTGGGCGGCTTGGGTTCGCTTTCGTAGACATCGATGCCTGCGCCCGCGATGACTCCTGTGGCCAAGGCCGATGCCAGCGCCGGCGTGTCCACAATGCTGCCGCGGCCCACGTTGACCAGAAAGCCCTCGGCGCCCAGCGCCTGCAATGCCGCTGCATTGATCGCATGGTGGGTGGATGCACCGCCGGGCGCGGCGCAGACCAGCACATCGCTCCATTCGGCCAGCGCCAGCAGGCTGTCGAAGTACTGGTAGGGCGACCCGGCCTTGGGGTTGCGGTTGTGGTAGCCGATCGGCATGCGGAACGCGCTGGCGCGCGTGGCCAGCTTTTCGCCGATGGCGCCCATGCCGAAGATGCCCAGCCGCTTGCCCGAGACATTGGGAGGCGGCGTGATCGCCGTGCGCCACACCCCGTCGCGGCAAAGCTGGTCCAGCTTGCGGAAATTGCGCATGCAGGCAATCACCAGGCCCATCGCGTGGTCGGCCACGCATTCGTCGTTGGCGCCGCGGCCATTGGTGACGACGATCCCGCGTGCGCGGGCGGCATCCACGTCCACGGTCTCGTGGCCGACACCCATGCATGACACCAGTTCAAGCGCCGGCATCGCGGCGATTTCGGCGGCGGTCAGCCCGATGGTGCCGATGGTCAGCACCGCCTGAAAGCGCGAGGCGTGCGCGGCGATGGCCGCTTGCCGTTCTTCGGGCGTGGGCGCATAGGTGACGTCGTAGCGCTGCTTCAGGCTTTCCAGGTTGGCGGGCACCACGGGGCATAGGACAAGCAGGGATGTCTTCATTTCCGGTCTGCAAAAAAGGCAAGGCCGGGCGGTGCCCGGCGGAAGGTTTGGCTAGGGGAAAAACTATATGCCTTTTCGCACGACCTGTCCGCGTGGCGGGGCGTCGGCGTCAGGTCGCGAGCAGTTCCGTGTGGCGCGGCAGCCTGGACGCCGTCCAGCCCTGCAGGCTTTCGCGCAGCAGCGACACGGCGGCCCGGCCGCTTTCGTTCAGCCGCGTCGACGCATACATGCCGAACTGCGCGTTCAGGCTGGATGCGCCATCCGGCCCGATCGAGATGACGCGCATCGTGTCCGGCCGTATGCACTCAGTCGTCAGTACCGCCACGCCCAACCCATTTTCCACCGCCGCGATGGTGGCGCCCACGTTGTGACTGGTCAGCGAGACCCGGAAGTCGCGTCCCGCCGCAGTCAGTTCATCGAACACCAGCCGGCGCCACGAGCAGGGCTCGGCATACACGATCACGTCCAGCGGCTGGTCGGGGCGCGGCACGTCGTCGATGCCGCACACCCAGTGCAGATCCACCGACCAGGTCTCGACGGGTTCATCCACAAAGGCGGCGCAGACGCCCAACGCCACATCCAGCGTGCCTTCCTGCCAGCGCGCAGCCAACCGTTCGCCGTCGTCGACCACCACTTCCAGATGCAGTTGCGGGCACGAACGTTTCAACCGGCCCAGGGCGGCCGGCAAGGCCGCTACGGCAACGTCTTCCGATAGCCCGATGCGCACGCTGCCGGCGACGGCACGCTCGCGCAGCCGAGCCGACGCCGCCTCGCCCAGCGCCAGGATGCGGTGGGCGTAGCTCAGCAGCAGTTCGCCTTCGGTCGTGGGCGACATGCCGCGGCCTGTACGGTGCAGCAACCGCTTGCCCACCATTTCTTCTAGCCGCCGGATCTGCGTGCTTAGCGCCGACTGCGCGCGCCCCGCGTGATCGGCGGCGCGGCTCAGGCTGCCATAGCGGCAAACGGCCACAAAGGTGCGCAGCAGGGCAGGGTCGAAATCACCTGACATTATCAATCCGTTAAGTCTGAATTATGAGAGTTCAGTCTACCTTTATCTCTTGCGGGTGCCTAGGATCGAGTTGTCGCTAACCGACTGACCCCATTCACGGAGATTTCCCCCATGTCTGCCCCCCAAAACCTGCGCGTCGTCCTGGCTTCCCGCCCCGTCGGCCGCCCCAAACCCAGCGATTTCCGCTTTGAACATGCGCCCATTCCCCAGCCCGGCGACGGCCAAGTCCTGCTGGAGACCCAGTATCTGTCCCTGGATCCCTACATGCGCTGGCGCATCAGCGCGGCCAAGTCCTACGCGCCGCCAATCGAGATTGGCGACGTGATCGTGGGCGGCACGGTCGCGCGGGTGAAAACGTCGCGCCATCCCGATTGGCGTGAGGGCGATATCGTCTTGGCGGAATCCGGCTGGCAACATTACGCGCTGTCTGACGGCACGGGCCTGCGTCGCCTGGACCCCGCCATCGCGCCGCCATCCACCGCGCTGGGCGTGCTGGGCATGCCGGGCCTGACGGCGTACGTCGGCCTGCGCAACATCGGCCAAGCCAAACCCGGCGAAACCGTCGTCGTCGCCGCCGCCAGCGGGGCGGTCGGCTCGGTCGTGGGCCAGATTGCCCGCATCCAGGGCGCGCGCGCCGTCGGCATTGCCGGCGGCCCGGAGAAGTGCGCCTTCGTGAAAAACGAACTGGGCTTTGACGCCGTCGTCGACCACCAAGCGCCTGATTTTGCAGAGCAATTGGCCAAAGCTTGCCCCGACGGCATCGACGTCTACTTCGAGAACGTCAGCGGCCATGTATGGGACGCGGTGGTGCCGCTGCTGAACAATTTTGCCCGCGTGCCGGTGTGCGGGTTGATCGCCAATTACAACGACGGCCCGTCCACGCTAAGCGGCCCGGACCGCCTGCCCGGCACGATGCGCGAGATCCTGGCCAAGAGCGTCACGCTGCGGGGTTTCATCGTGTACGAGTTCGCAGATGCGCAGCAGGACGACTTCCTGCGCCAGGCGGGGCAGTGGATCCAGGAAGGTAAGCTGCGCTGGCGCGAAGACGTGGTCGATGGCCTGGAGCAAGCGCCCCAGGCGTTCATCGGTCTGCTGGAAGGAAAGAACTTCGGGAAACTGGTGGTAAGGGTAGGGCAGTAGCGGTTTCCTGCCCCTTACGCTTCAGTCCGCCACGGCTTGCGGCGTCGCGCCTTCGGTTTAGGCACCACGCCCAACCTCGGGTCGCGCGCCAACGCAAGTTCGACAAGCTGCGCCGCGATGGTCTCGAACGACTCGTCGGTCTGGGGCAGATACAGCCACTTTCCGAGTTCCGGATGCGGGTTCAGGCTGGGTATATCCGCCATCAGTGCTGCCTGCCGTTCATGCGACGTGCACACCATGACGCCGTTCCAAGGCTCGTCCCGGTCGGCCACCACCAGGTACAGCATGTCGTCCAGGTAAGCGGCGTCGCAGCCGAACATCTTTCGGCGGACATAGTTGGCATCTTGCTCCAGGGGATCAAGGATCCACAGCAGCGAGTTCTGGCGAACGGCGCGCTGTTTTCTGGGCGGGGCGAAAGGATCGGGTGCGTTGCGCATAGGAATCTGGGCCTACTCCAGGCCGGGGTCGGCTTGAACCAAGTGCTTCCAGGGGAAGACGTTCTGGTCAAAATGGCTGACGTAGCCGCCTTGGGTCGCCTGTATCACCATGAATTGCAGCGACGGGCGCATGGCTCGCAGCGCGTGCAACTGTTCCAGGCTCAGGCAGGTGTTGCGCAGGCGCAGGCTATGCACGGGATCCAACGCGGCGCTGGCGAACAGCCTTTCGTAGGCGGCAAATGGCGTTACGGCGGTTTCAGGGCGGGACCGGGCCCAGGTGAACTGCAGTTCGCTGGACTCCGTGAAATCCAACAGCCCCAGCGTGGGCAAATTGCCCGAGGCTGCCAGGTTGTCGATGAAACCCTGCGTATCCGAGCCTCCACCGATCCGCATTATCGACAGCTGGGGCAAGGGCACCTGGAAGAACGTCGCGTCCGGCGCGTTCGGCACCACCAGATCGCTCAAGTAAGGTGCTTTGGCGGCAAACCGCGCGATCTCGCCGCCTTCCTCCATGATGCTGCCGGCCCGCACGATCATCGTCGTGTTGTGGTCCTCGGGGGCGGTCGGCCGGATCGACAAAAACCGCAATCGCGGGAATTGCACCCCGCTGTCCAGCAACGGCGTGAATTCCCACTCGCGCGTCCCGTTCGCGCCTTCATCGGGGCCGGTGAACGCCAGGGACACCAGCGTGTCGGCCACCTCTTGCCGGGCCAGGCATTCCAACGTCCACTCGAAAGGCTCGTCCCAGGTACCGCCGAAATACTCCACATGCAGGCCGCCATGCAACGGCGCGATCGTCAGATACTGATAGAGGCTCGTCCACAGCGGCAAATCCGGCTGGTCGATATCCGCGTCCAACTCGTTTGCGGCGTCAATCGTGAACGCATGAATTCGGCGCTGCAGCGCCATCAGGGCCTGATAGCCGGGCGTGGAGAACAGGGTTGTCATCTAGGCTGTGTCGCGGATGGGCTTGCAGGGGGCGGATGGCGGGAAAGCGGACGCGCCCGTCGCCAGGAAACCGCCAGTTTAGCGGCCCGCGGCGCAGGCAACGGGGGCTTGGCCCGCCGCACTGCCTATAATTCCCCCAATCCCCGCTTTTTGACGGCAACCCTGCCGTGCCTCATGTCCACCTCGCCTGTACGCGTGCTGTCGGTCATCCCGCCGATGACGCAGTTGAACACCCCATATCCGTCCACCGCCTACCTGACGGGCTTCCTGCGCTCGCGCGATGTCACCGCCTTCCAGGAAGACCTGGCGTTGGCGCTGGTGCTGCGCCTGCTGTCCACCGATGGCCTGCGCGCCGTCGCGGAGCGCATCGAGGCGATGCCGATCGCCAAGCACACGCCGCCCATCCAGGCCTTCGTGGCCATGCAATCGCGGTACCTGTCCACGATCGGCCCCACGATCGCCTTCTTGCAAGGCCGTGACTCCACGCTCGCGCACCGTATCGTCGGCCGACATTTCCTGCCCGAAGGCCCGCGATTCAGCTCGCTGGACGTCTACCTGGACGAAGAGGGCGGCGACCCCTTGGGTTGGGCCTTCGGCGCGCTGGGCCTGCACGACCGCGCCAAGCACCTGGCCACCCTGTACCTGAACGACTTGGCCGACGTGCTGCGGGACGCCATCGATCCGCGCTTCGAATTCGTGCGCTACGCCGAGTCCCTGGCAGGCAGCCAGCCCACCTTCGACCCCTTGGCCGACGCCCTGGCGTCCCCGCCGACACTGGTAGACGACACGCTGCAAGCACTGACGCGTGAAGCCCTGGCCCGTCACACGCCCACGATGGTGCTGCTGTCGGTGCCGTTCCCGGGCGCCGTCTACGCCGCCTTCCGCATCGCCCAAACCATCAAGGCGCAAGACCCCAACATCATCACCGTGCTGGGCGGCGGCTTCGTCAACACCGAACTGCGCGAACTGAAAGACCCGCGCGTCTTCGACTACTTTGACTTCGTCTGCCTGGACGCCGGCGAACGGCCTTTGCTGGTCCTGCTGGAACACGTGCAAGGCAAACGCTCGCGCCAACGCCTGGTCCGCACCTTCCTGCGCGACAAAGACTCGGGCGCCGTCCAGTACGTGAACCTGGTCGAACCCGACGTGGCGTTTGCCGAAGTGGGCACGCCCACCTGGGACGGCCTGCCGCTGGACCGATACCTGTCGCTGCTGGACATGCTGAACCCCATGAACCGCCTGTGGAGCGACGGGCGCTGGAACAAGCTGACCGTGGCGCATGGCTGTTATTGGAAGAAATGCAGCTTCTGCGACGTCAGCCTGGACTACATCGGCCGCTACGAAGGCGCATCCGCCTCCGTGCTGGCCGACCGCATCGAAGCCATCGTCCGCGAAACCGGGCAGACCGGTTTCCACTTCGTCGACGAAGCCGCACCGCCCAAATCGCTGAAAGCCCTGGCCACCGAACTGATCGACCGCAACGCCGGGATTTCCTGGTGGGGCAACATCCGATTCGAAAAGACCTTCAGCCCGGAGCTATGCGAACTGCTGGCCGATAGCGGCTGTATCGCCGTGTCCGGCGGCTTGGAAGTCGCATCGGACCGGCTGCTGAACCTGATGAAGAAAGGCGTGTCGGTGGACCAAGTGGCCCGCGTCACGCGCGCCTTCACCGACGCCGGCATCCTGGTGCACGCCTACCTGATGTACGGCTTTCCCACGCAAACGGTGCAAGACACCGTGGACGCGTTGGAATACGTGCGTCAATTATTTGAAAACGGCTGCATTCAAAGCGGGTTCTTCCACCGCTTCGCCTGTACGGTGCACTCGCCGGTGGGGAAGAATCCCGAAGAATACGGGGTGACGCTCAAGCCTCTGCCCGATGTGACGTTCGCCAAGAACGACATTGGGTTTCATGACCCGACGGGTGTGGATCATGATGCCTTGGGTCGTGCGCTGAAGAAGGCGATTTATAACTACATGCACGGCATCGGTCTGGAAGAAGACGTGCGGACGTGGTTCCCGTTCAAGGTGCCGAAGACGACGGTGTCGCGGAACAAGATTGCCAGGGCGTTGAGTCAGCAGGGGTAGGCAGCGTTCCTGCCTGGGCGATAACCCCTTGGATAGCGGTAGTGTCGTGCTTGCTGGCGTACAGGAACGGCAGGCGCGCCTCAAAACATAGCGCCGGGTATTATGGCGATCGACGTGTTCACGGACCAACTGCCCCGGTAGTCACAAGGTAGCTCGATGAGAAAACATATTGCACTGCTGGCGCTACCGACCGCGCTCTTGGCCGGATGCGGCCCGAACAAAATCATCGTGGATCTGCCTTCGCCCCAGGGCCAGTACCACGTTGAGGTCCGCAAATGCCCCCAACCTGGCTCCATGACTCGGACCGAGCAAACCCAGGTATCGGTCTTGAAGTCCGGCACCTCAGAGAATTGCCAGTCCGCGGTGAATGCGCTGGCGCAATTCAAATCTCCTTCGCCGGACGACCAACTACAGTTGGAATGGCTTTCCGATGCGGAGCTTAGAGCCTGGCATCCCGGCTTTGATCCCAAGTTCGGGCCGGCCTCCGCTTCATACAAGGCTGATAACCCGGTCAAGATCATATTTGCGCCGGCCAAATAATCAGCGCGTCGCGCGTTCGACAGGGGCGGGGGGGCTACGTCGACGGCTTAGCGTTGTCGCAATGGTTCCGGAACGCCTTCTCGCCCGCATCTGAGATTTCTACCCACTTCTGATCCGGCGGGGCGTCCGCGACGTAGCTGTCGTGCCAGTTCCACCATTTATAGTTCTGCGTCTGCGGATATCCCTCGGGTGAGTCCTCCCAGACCTCTTGCCGGCCCAGCGGCGTGATGTCCAGATAGTTCCACGTTCCACCCATCTGCTCGTCTCCCCGGTTATTCAGAAAGTACGTGCGGAACACACGATTGCCATCGCGGAAGAACACGTTCGTCCCGTGCCATTCGTCTACCCCAAAGTCTGCGTCGAAACTGTCGGTCAGCGTGAACCACGGCATGTCCCAGCCCATGCTTGCCTTCAAGCGGGCGATGTCGGCTTGCGGAGCGCGTGACACGAAGACCAGCGCCGTATCACGGGCGTTCAAATGCGCCAGATGCGCGACTTGATCGGCCACCATCGAGCAGCCACGGCAGGCGTGCCCGGGCCAGCCATAGACGCCAGGCTCGAAGAAGGCGCGGTAGACGATCAGCTGCCGGCGGTTGTCGAACAGGTCGGGCAGGGTGAGCTTGCCATTCGGGCCTTCGAAGACGTATTCCTTGCCGACGGGCGTCCAGGGCATGCGGCGGCGTTCGGCCGCCAAGGCGTCGCGGGCGCGGGTTTGGGCTTTTTCTTTCAGCAGCAGTTGCTGGCGGGCGGTTTCCCATTCGTCGGGGGTGACGATGGGGGGCGTTTGCATGGGGGCGGTGGGTTGGATGGGAGCGGTCATGGCGTTGATGCCTCCGAGTGTGGATACCTCTTGCTGGGAGGATCGAGGGATCGCGCGGCGGTCCGTCGTTGGATGATGCTGAGGGATAGTGTTGCACCGGGAGGCGGGCGGCGGGAGTAACAAATGTGGCGCTATTTCAGTGACTTAGCGGGCAGCCGGGGCTGGGTAGAGCGCGGATCTAGCGACCCTTTTGCCAAACGAACGATACTTGCGTCGTTCGCTGCAACGGCAAACCAATACTGGCAAAGCGCGCCTCGATACGCTCGCGCTCCCGTGCGTCAATGCGTTCTCCGAGGACCAATGGAAGCCGCCTGCAACGATTAAGGGCGTCCGCTACGCCGATCTGGAGCAGATCAGCCGTCGCGCGTGCCGCCGCAAGCACGTTGTCCATTGGGCACGACACCAGTTCAAGATCGAATTCAGCGAATAGGTCACGGGATATTCCCGGTGATGGCTGCGGCTCGCTGCCACCGCCATAAAATTCCCCGCGATCAAGAAACGCGTCCTGCTCAGCATAGTGTTCAAGCGCAGCCGCATAGTCTTCAAGCCGCGAAAGCGGTTGTTGGCGCTTCTGGACACTCAGCACGTCGGCGAAGGTGGCGGCCTCTAGGTAAGCCACCAGCCCGTGCGCAACCGCGAAGGCGGGCGGTTGCGCGCCATCTCCGTCAAGCTCGAGTTCCGTTTCGTCGTCCCTGGAAGACAAATAGATCTGGGCGTCGACCAGCGGAACCCCATCTGTCGCGTAGACCCAGCAATAGCGGTCCCACACATCCCTATCGTCGTGACACGCTGCAATGGCTTCGATGCTGTCGAGAAGGCTTAAACACTCACGCATGAAAATGATCTGTCCAAAGTAATGATGATGCCACCCTGTGGTTACACCATGCCGAAACAATGTGGCCGAGCCAGGGTTCCGCTGACCTGCAGCCCTAGTCTGACACCATTTTTTACCGACTTACCCAGCCGCCATGGTGATCGCGACCCGTACACTATCCGATCATCAAGGAGCGATATGTCGATGCAAACGTTGGGCCGTTACGGAGTGGTGCTGTTTCTTGCTGCGCTGAGTTCAGGGTGTTCTTCAGTCATTGGCGAGTGCGGACTTGTTCGCAGCAGCTGCATGTATGAGGGCCAGTACGAGCAGGGCGAGGAAGACTATGCCGAAGCGGAAGCGAAGCGCTTGAACAAGCAGTCGACGGATCAACTGCGCCGAAGCAATTGATACCCAGGCCGCGCCTGTCCCGCTTGTGAGGTCTTACTCTGACGCTTGCCAGTTTCGGAACTGTTCAAATAGGCGAAACCCAACACAAGTTTCACGTTCGGGTTGGCGACGCCGGTAGTAGCAATCCCAATAGCTGGTCATGCGTTGCTGCGCCAACGCCAGAAACGCAGGATTGTCTCTAAGCACCGCACCGTAGACGTGCTTGTCCAGCAAGGGCAAGCAGGTCTCGATTTCCTGCAGGATTTCAACGACGTATTCGCTGCAAAGCTGCAGCAGGAAAGGCGCAACCCAAGGCTTCGAAGCTCCAGCCAGCCGCCCAATCTGGCGTTGGCGCACGTGGCCATCGTGATGGCGCGACTGTATGCATGCGTAGAGCAGCGCCTGGGGTTCGTTCGACTGGGAAAACAGGGAATCGTCGCTTCGATGTTGAACGCGATAGGGCAGCGTCAATGATGCTTCCTGCACAACGACGGACAATCCGCGGCCGCTCATGACGCTGGGGCAGATGTGTTCGGCGATCAGCGCGACATCGGATCGCTGGTGCGAGGGGAATGCCGCTGTTAAAAGCGCCGTTTGCTCTGGAGAGGCCTTGTGCTGGCGAGAGGGCATGGTGGCAAATAAAGTGTCAGGCTGCAGTTTGGCATGGGAAGCTTAGGAAAAATTGCTGTCTGGCACCTATATTCTGTGAAGTGCCGCTCGCACCCGGTAGCCGGCTGCCGCAGGTTATCTATTGTCGAGGCCTTAAAGATCTGCCTCACTCAGACGCGGCTTCAGGGCTGCGGCGCGCGCGATGTCGGCGTCTGCTCCAGATGCGTCTCCCAGTTGCCGTCTGACCAACCCGCGACCCAGAAATGCTCTTGCGTCTTGGTCTTGGGCTAATACATGGTCGAAGTCGGCCAACGCGCTTTTGAGCTGTCCGAGCTTTCTAAGTACGTTGCCCCGGTTCGTATAGTTGGTGATGTTGTTGGGCTTAAGGCGAATGGCCTCATTGATATCCGCCACAGCTAAATCCAGTTCCCCCAATTTCTCATAGCTCGCCCCACGCATGGCATATAGCGCAGCGCCGTGATACACGGGGCCGCCCTTTTATTCGTCGATCAGGGCGGTATAGATGCTGGCGGCGTTCCGATAGTCTTTGTCTCGATCGTAGAGCCACGCGACCTGGAGGTTATCCATGCCGAGGTCATCCTCTTGCGTCAGGGCGGCAGCAAGTTGATAGTTGGATATCGCCAGTTTGGCATCTGTATCGTAGAAGTGGTCGCCCAGATAGCGGTACGCCGTGGGCTCTTTCGGGTCGGTTCTTATAGCTTCCCGATAACGTTCTACCGAGCGAGATGCCAAGACTGCTTGCTCGTCAGCGCTACCCCCGCTTGCCATGCGGGCATAGGCAAGGCCTTCGTGCGCAATTGCCCTGGCACGAAGCGCCGTGTCATTCCCGGCAGCCTCTCTTAGCTTGATGCAGGCGGCAACAGCAGCATCCAACGGGGTGCGGAAGGAAAAGCCGCAGTTGGCGCGCAGGTCAGCAAGGTTCAGCGGCGCGGCCACGACGGTGTCTGCGGCCGGTTGCGTGGGTTCCCGTGGGAGCGAGATGCCGGCAAGCGCGGTGGCTGCGATCAGAAGGGACGACGCACTGCTGGCGAAAGCTAAGGACAAGGTGCGTGCGTATTGCGTGGTAGACAAATGAACTCCTGGTCCTCGAGCTATAGAGTGAAACGACATAGTGATTCTGGTTGGCGATATCGTGCTATGCGTGATCCAAAATCCGCAAACCATACCTTGAATCAAGTCAGCTTAGATGTCGCTGGCATCATCCTCCACGACGCTGTTGAAACTGCATGGCGCGCCAAGGTAATAAGAGCATCCGGCAACATCTTCAAGCTTCATCTTGTACTTGTCCAGCTATGCAGCGCTGGGGCGGCCTGTTCGCCAAATTGCAGTCTGACACCATAAATTCAATTTGTTCAAGAACAGGGAAAACCTTGCGGCCATGAAGGGATAATCTTTCATGCTAGGGAAAACCCTTATTTTTATTTTTTAATCTTTTGGTAATATTTATTACAACCAGATGAAATCATCTGGGTCGCTTGAATTCGAAGCTGTCGTACGTTAGTTGCATAGGAAAGCCTGGGTTTTTCTTTCTTAGAAAAACGTTCTGTTTATTCAGAACCTGACCGGCAGGTCGCCAATGCGCCTCATTCGCGGGCCCCGCGAAATGGACGCCGAAGCGCAACTGCCCATAAGAGTCGATTGTTGAGCTAAAGAATAAATACCTGAGCCAGCGGCAAGTTTTTATTTCCTGTGTCTCCTAGAAAGTGTTGAGCCCTCGCCAAGGTTTTCTTGGCGGGGAAACTTTCAAAGGAGAAGTTTATGGCTAACAAGCCGAAAAAACGTACGAAACAGTGCTGCACTTGTGTGGCTAAGAGTTCAGAAACGAAATTGCGGGAGCAAAATCGTGGATCTTGCGGCGCTGGCTGCTGGCTCGGTGGCATGGCTATCTTCTTAAAGGTAGTTTTGGCACTGAAATCTTTGTGGATGGTTGCAATGCCTTGTTTGTGCACCCTGATATAAAGTAGGTATTTATTTTTCTATATGCATGAGATATGCGCGCTCAATATACAAAAAAACCTATCGGATCGCTGGAAGTTTTATCTCGAGCCCTCGAGATCGACTTGGGTGTTTTGATAAACACTGCAAATGCTATAGATCAACATTACCACGCACACCAGATACCTAAAAAGAAGGGTGGTTTCCGGACCATTAATATTCCTACGTTGCATCTAAAATCTATTCAAAAAAAAATAAACAGTAGGATTTTTAGCAATGTGGTTTATCCGGAATACTTGTTTGGTGGGATCAAGGAAAGAGATTACGTAAAAAATGCAGCTCAACATGCGGGTTGCAAGGCGCTGATCGCATTGGATGTTAAGGATTTTTATCCATCTATTAGCCTCAATGCGGTGAAAGATATCTTTCAGTATTTTTTTCGATTCCCTAGGGATGTTGCTGAACTTTTGGGAAAGTTATGCTGCCTTAATGAGCGTGTTCCACAAGGGGCGTGCACAAGCTCACATTTGGCTAATTTATCGTTGCAAGAGAATGAGTACCATTTTGCGCAATATTGCAAAAATAAGGGTTGGACTTACACTAGATTGCTTGATGATATATCTGTTTCGTCAAAAGAAGTATTCCAACAGAAAGACGTTGACGCCATTATTTCGAAGGCGAAGGCTGTGCTGGCCGGAGCAAGGCTGAAGCTCAATAATAAAAAAACGAGAATACTATCCAAGGCAAATCCAGTAGATTTAATGGAAGTTACTGGGCTGTGGCTAAATAGGGGTAGGCCGAGGGCCCATCGGTCGGATAGAAACGCGATTAGAAGCGAAGTCTATCAATGTGAAATTCTCGCGAAAGAGGGAAGGGAACGGAAGAAGTATCATGATTTTCATTCCCATGTTTCCGGAAGGGTTTCAAAATTAGCATATTTGGAGCATGCTAATTCAAAGCTTTATCGTGAGAGGTTGAGAAAAATTCTCCCTATATATGATGTTAATCAGGCTACGAATTTGTTGAGGCAGGCTGAGTATATTTCCAAGACAACCTTGAGTAACCGAAAATCGGTTGCCTACTACAAGAAATATCACATTTTGAAGCATAGGTTGAACATTCTTATGAGAACGGATCGCGGGCTTGCGCGTAGGATTCAGTCCATGCTTTCACTATGTAAACCCACCCTTCAATCCAGTGACATGTTATGACTGAGTCGAAATATAATGATAATGAGGTGGGAACGATAAAGTGTTTCTTCTCTCTGAAAGGGTATGGATTTATAACTAGGGATAAAGGCAAGGATCTGTTCTTTTTTTATAAAGACATAGTTGATGAAAGTCAAGTTTATGAGGGGGCAAAAGTAACTTTTCAAGTTGATGCGAACGAAGGTGGAAAGGGGGCGAAGGCAGTTAATATTGTTCGAATCGGTTGAGGATAGTAAACAGGTTACCGTTCCAGAGATCATGACTTTGCTTCCTGGACGAATTTGATGACCTTGTCGTGTGGCTAATAGAGTGCCTGTGCCGCATTTGATTTATCAAATTAAATTTCGAAGTTGGTTATATCGCTACTGTTGTGGCGTCGGCGTTGTACCTTTTTTTGATTGCTTCGATCCCGACGGAAATCAAACCGAACTGGCGGCGCCTACAATCTAGAGTGAGCCTATCCGCTTCCCGAGAGCGAAAGCATGCCCACCAGCTTACGCGCAATCCGTTCAGATATCACAACGCTTCAGGTGGATGCCATTGTCAACGCCGCAAACACCTCATTGCTTGGCGGGGGCGGCGTCGATGGCGCCATCATCGCGCTGCAGGGCCGGACCTTGTGCACGAATGCCGGCTGCCAGGCGGTTGCAAGAGCAATGCGAAGGTCATCAAAGGCTATCGTCTCCCCGCTCAATAATCATTCATACGGTGGGACCAGTGTGGAGAGGGCGGAGGAAGCGGGGAGCCGGAATTACTGTCCAGCTGCTATCGCCGCTGCATTGAGCTTGCGGAAGAATGAGCAATCGCTTCGATTGCGTTCCCAAGCATCAGCACTGGCATATACGGCTATCCCATCGAATTGGCGGCGGAGATAGCGATCAAAAACTCGCGTGAAAGCCTGTCGTGCGACTCGTCTGTTCAAGAGGTGGTCTTCTGCTGTTTTTCACTGGAGGACCTTCGCCAGTATGAGCGCCTATTGACTGGGCCGCTTGCATGACACGATGCGGGCACGCGGCCTTCAGGGCGCAGACATAGTCTTGCGGAACCTGTCGCAGGGCGCTCCTGGCCGCCCGGCGGGCCCGCCGTTGCCAGCTAAAATCTCGCTTCGCGCTGACTGCCTCCACGACTAGGCAACCTCGACGCGTTGTATTTGCACCGTCGCCTCGTGCGGCCACCGCGCTCACCTTTGAAGCACACATGAAAAATGCGTTGATGGCTACTCACCTGCGTCTGGTCGGCATGGCGGCGCTCTGGGGCGCATCGTGGTCGTGGGGCAAGGTCGTCGCCCAGTCGATGGCCCCGCTGGCCGCGGCCAGCCTGCGATTCCTGTTTGCCAGTGTGATGCTGGTGCTGTGGATGAATCGCGCCTCGGCGCTGCGGAGTCTGAAGTCACTGTCGCGCAATCAATGGCTCGGCCTGGCCGCCGCTGCGCTGGCGGGTGTCTTCGGCTACTCCAGCTTCTTCATGCTGAGCCTGCAACTGGTGCCGGCTGGGAAGGCCGCGATCGTGGTGACGCTGAATCCCGGCGCGACTCTGCTGCTGGCGGCGATTCTGTTCCGCGAGCACCTCAATCCCGCCATCCTGGCCGGCATGGTCCTGTCGGCCGTCGGCGCGTATATCGCGATCGGCGGCGGTAGCTCGCAGGCCAGCGATGGAACCGGCGTGGGCATCGGTGAATTGATGTTGCTTGGCTGCGTGGCCTGTTGGGTGGCCTACACCCTGATCGGCCGGCTGGTGCTCAAGGGCGTGGACGCCCTGACCACCACCACCGTCACCACCGTGATCGGCGCGCTGATGCTGCTGCTGATCAGCTTGATCGTGGAGGGCGTTCCCGCCTGGCAGAAGCTGGGGCAGGCGCCGGCCAGCGCCTGGGGCAGCCTGCTGGCCTTGGCGTTCGGCGCGACCGCGATCGCGTATGCCTGGTATTTCGAAGGCGTGAAGGCGTTGGGCGCCGGCGCGGCCTCCGGCTATATCACGCTCGTGCCTGTCTTCGGCGTACTGTTCTCCAGCCTCTGGCTAGGCGAAGCCACCCCCGCGAACCTGTTCATCGGCGCCGCTCTCGCGATCTTGGGCATGGCGATGATGCACGTCGGCCGGCGCCGCGCCGAACAGGCTATTGCGAAGAAGCCAAAAACCCTTCGATCAACCCGACCGTAGCGCTGGTGCTCTCTTCCATCAACCAATGCCCCGCATGTGGCACGACTTCTCCGCGCACATTGGGCGCCGCGTCGCGCGTGACGACCGCCATGTTGTCGCCGAAGGACTTCTCTCCGCCGAGGGCGAGGACTGGCATGGCCAGCTTGGTTTTGGAAAACGCGATGTTGTCGGCGAAATCGCGCTTGCAATAGTGTTGAACTGCGCGAAGGCGGCGCGCATGGCGCCGGCTTGGGAGTACAGCTTGGTGTAGTGGCGCCGTGTCGCTTCATCGATCTTCGAAGGCGTGCCCGCGAATTCATTCCAGAAGCGATCGAGATAAATGCGCTCCCTGTCGGCGACAAACCTCTCAAAATCGGGGCTCCGGCGTTGAAGCGCCACAGCGCGGGCCACAGAATGATCTCGTTCCATGGCACGATGCCGGGCACGGGCGCGTCCACCACCACGAGTTTTTCGACTTTGTCGGGACGTAAGCTCCCCCTTCAGGTAGACACCAACCGGTAGAATTTCGGAGCCTCCCTGAGTCGGAGATTCCCTTGAAGAAAAGCAGATTTACCGAGAGCCAGATCGTTTCTGTGCTGAAGGAA
>NZ_NJIG01000023.1 GCF_002209535.1 Achromobacter marplatensis
CCCCACTGCAGAGGGCGCACCCTCACCATACAAGGATGACGACGGGGACGTCCGGAGCGAAGGCTCCGGACCGCAATCGTGGGCGCGCGCCGTCACGCCGACAGCGACGATGGGCGACCTACGAAGACCCGAGGCGTAACCGACGAAGACCTGCCGACGCCTACGAATAACCATCAAATACCGCCAAAACCTTCAATCGCCTAGAATCCTCCCAATTCCAGTCCAGAACTCCCCGCCATGTCCGCCGCCCCCGCATCTCAAAGCGCCATCGCCTACGGCCTTGCCACTCTTGCCGCCGACGGCACCATTCTTGATACCTGGTATCCGCGTCCGTCGCTGGCCGATCACACCCCTGCCGGCGGCACCCGGCATCTGACGCCTGAAGAAGCGCGCGCCGCGCTTGGTGAGCACGTTCCCACGGCCCTCATCCGGGACACCCGCCGCAAAGTCGACATCGTCGCCGTGCGCACCGCGATCCCCTCGCTTGCCGAAGCGCCTGTCGACGCGCATGACGCCTATCTGCGGCTGCATCTGCTCAGCCATCGGCTGATCCGCCCCCATGACGCCAACTTGGACGGCCTGTTCGGCGTGCTCGCCAACGTCGCGTGGACCTCCGTCGGGCCCTGCGCCATCGACCAGGTCGACGCCTTGCGCTGGCAACTGCGCGCCATCGGCCAGACCCTGGAGATCCGCGGCATCGACAAGATTCCCCGCATGACCGACTACGTCGTGCCCGGCGGCGTGCGCATCGCGGACACCGCGCGCGTGCGGCTGGGCGCACACCTGGCGGCAGGCACCACCGTGCTGCACGAAGGATTCTGCAACTTCAACGCCGGCACGCTCGGCGCGTCGATGGTCGAAGGCCGCATCAGCGCGGGCGTCATCGTCGATGACGGCACCGACATCGGCGGCGGCGCCTCCATCATGGGCACCATGTCCGGCGGCGGCAAACAGGTGGTGTCCATCGGCAAGCGCTGCCTGTTAGGCGCCAACTCGGGCCTGGGCATCTCGCTGGGCGATGATTGCGTGGTCGAGGCCGGCTGCTACGTCACCGCCGGCACGCGCGTGCTGACGCCGGAAGGCGCCGTGGTGAAAGCCGTGTCGCTGGCGGGCCAGCATGGCCTGCTGTTCCGCCGCAACTCGCAGACGGGCGCCGTGGAGTGCCTGGTGCGCACCGCCGCCTGGGGCACCTTGAACCCCGCGCTGCACGCGGGGCATTGAATGGAAAAGGGCCGCTGCAAGCGGCCCTTTCTTCATCCGGGAAAAGCCGGCGCGCCCGGCGCCGCTTGGGGTCGTGTCCCGGTCAGGCGTATTCCGCCGTCTGCCCCAACTGGTCGTACACCAGGTTCACCAACAGGTCCGAGCTCAGGATGCGCGTGGCCAGGCACGAGAACACCGTCTTGCCGCTGTCGTCTTGCAGGGTGACCGTCTCGGTCCAGTCATTCAGGTCGATGCGCTTGAGCGACTCGTAGGGCCAGGTGGCGCCGCCGATGTGCAGGCCTTGCGCCGACAGGGCCAGTTCTTGCGTTTCCAGGCCAGGGAACTCGCCGGCCTTGATATAGCGGAAGGGAACGCGCGTGCCATTGGCGATCATGGCTTCCAGCACGGGCAGGCGCTGCTCGACGTAGCGCGAGCGGAATCCGTCCATGAATGCGGGAAATTCGCTGGTGCCGCTGGGCACCACGGTCCAGTCTTGGGCCGAATCCGTGCGGTAGGCAAAGCTGTCTACCTGAACCGCCGCGGCCGGGCCGGAGGCGAACAGGCAAAGATCCTGGATGTCCGCGAAAGCCGCGTAATTACGCGTGTCGCCATGCTGGCTGACCACGCCCTTGTCATGCAATTCAAAGCGATCCGGGGCGCTCCCCGTGTGCGTAAACACCGCCAATGCGTCAGATGCCTGCGGGGTTTTGCTATTAGTCATGCAACTTCCTTATTCAGTTAGGGTGCTTTCGCGGCCCAGGACGTCGCAAAGTCTTGCGACACGCATTCTCCCCCATATGAGGAATACGTGCTTGATGACCCCTTTTATCGCTGATAAAGGTGTCCCCTTGGCGGACACCAAGCACCCGCTCGCGTCACGCGCCCGGCGGAATCGGCACGAAGGGATGGTGCTGCACGTCCCCGCCCCCGGCGATGATCGCGGTCGCCTCGGGCACCTCTTCCCAGGCTCCGGGCATCTCGCTCAATGGTTCGGACAGCAGCAGGAAGGCGTTCTCGTCCAGCGCGGCGATCTGCGCGTCCTGCGGATACAGTTCGCGCAGGTGGCGCACGCAGGTGTTGTGGAACAAGGTGCGCGATTCGGCCTCGCTGGAATAGCGCACGGCGATCAGGCGGTGGCCGTCCAGTGCGCAGACGGTCATGTTGATGGGATGCGTGACGCCATGACGCCGCCCAGTCTCTTCCACCGCGCCCACCATGCGGGCCAGCGCCGGGATCGGGTCCTCCTCCAGGCCGAACGTCAGCGCCAGCAGGAACATCACCTCGGAATCCGTCGACCCTTCCAGCGACCCGAAATACGCCGGCGCGATCATCAGCATCAGATCGCGGCGCAAGAGCGGATAGTCGCGGATGACGCCGTTGTGCACGAACAGCCACTGCCCGTGCCGGAACGGATGGCAGTTGGTCTCTTGCGCGGGCGTATCGGTGGCCGCGCGGATGTGCGCGACGAAGAGCGGCGCATGGATCGCGCGCGCCGCCTCGCGCAGGTTGCGGTCGTTCCAGGCGGGATGCACGCTGCGATAGCGGAACGGAGGTTCGGGAGACTGACCCGCCGGGGCGCGGCCATACCAGCCCAGGCCGAAGCCGTCGCCGTTCGTGGTGGTGGCGCCCAGGCGCGCGTGCAGGCTCTGGTCGATCAGCGAGTGCTTGGCTTTGAAGAGCACGCTCTCCATCTGCAGGGGACTACCGGTGTAAGCCAGCCAACGACACATGACGCACTCCTTCAAGACAGACTTGCCCAGTGTAGGAGCGACCCGCAATTTTCTACAAGCTTGCCCGTCCGCGCCGCGGCATAGTGGCCTTTTCCCCGCATCAGCCGGAACTTGCCTGTGACTACGCCCTCATCCGTCCCCGCCCTGCAACAGGGTTTTTCCAGCGACAACATCGCGGGCGCCAGCCCGGAAGTCTTCGACGCCCTGCTGCGCGCCGGCACCGGCCAGGCCCCGGCCTATGGCACCGACGACGGCTCCTTGCGCGTGCAGCGCAAGCTGGCCGACATTTTCGAACGTGACGTGGACGTGCTGCTGGTGCCCACCGGCACCGCCGCCAATTCCATCAGCCTGTCGGCGTTGACGCCCCCTTGGGGCGCCGTGCTGTGCCACGCGCAGGCCCACATCGCCAATGACGAATGCGGTGCGCCCGAGTTCTACACCAACGGCGCGCGCTTAAAGCTTCTGGGTGGCCAGGCCGCCAAGATCGATCCGGCAGAACTGGCCGTGGAAGCCCGCCGCAAAGTCGGCGACGTGCACTCGGTCCAACCCTCGTGCGTCAGCATCACCCAGGCCACCGAAACCGGCGGCGTCTACACGCTGGATGAAATCAACGTCATCGGCGGCATCTGCCGCGATGCCGGCCTGCCCTTGCACATGGACGGCGCGCGCTTTGCGAATGCGCTGGTCAGCCTGAACTGCACGCCGGCGGAAATGACGTGGAAGGCGGGCGTAGAGGTCCTGTCGTTCGGCGCCACCAAGAACGGTGTGCTGGGCGCCGAGGCCATTGTGCTGTTCAACCCGGAACGGGCCCGTGAACTGGAGTTCCGCCGCAAACGCGGCGGCCATCTGTTCTCGAAGATGCGTTTGCTGTCGGCCCAGTTGGAAGCGTATCTGGACAACGACCTGTGGCTGCGCAACGCACGCCAGGCCAACGCCATGGCCGCGCGGCTGGCGGCCGGCATGCAAGGGCTGCCGGGCGTGGCGCTGCAAGGCACCGTCGACGCCAACATCCTGTTCTGCCAATTGCCTGCCCAGGCCATCGAAGGCCTGCTGGCCGATGGCTTCCGCTTCTACCACGACCGCTGGGGCCCGGGCGTCGTGCGCCTGGTGACGTCGTTCGCGACGCAGGAGCAGGACGTGGACCACTTCCTGTCGGCGCTGCGCGCGCAAGTTGCTTAAGACCTGTGCTCGCGTGCGGGTCCGCGGCCTAAGCCGCCGGCTGGTACGCCGAAGGCGGCGCGCCGTAAGCCATGCGGAAGGCGCGGTTGAAGTGGCTCTGGTCATAGAAGCCCACGTCCGCCGCCACCTGGGCCACCGACACCCGCTCGGTGGCCAGCGCCGCGCAGGCGCGCTCCAGCCGCAACCGCACCAGCCACGCGTGCGGCGTCAGGCCAGCCGAATGCGTGAAACGCCGCAGGAACTGGAAGCGGCTCAATCCGCATAGCCGGGCCAGGTCGTCCAGCGCGATCTTCTCGCACAGGTGCGCCTGGCAATAGTCGCGCACGGCGTGCAGATGCGTGGACGACAAGCCGCCCTTGACCGTTTCGGGCTGCACGGCGCCGGTACGCGCGAACAAGGCGCCCATCAACGCCAGCGACTGCGATTCCTGCGCCAGCGGCTCATCCGGCGCGCCCGACATCCACACGCTGTGCAACGCCATGAAACGGGCGGCTAGCGCGGCGTCTTCCACCAGCGTCGCAGAGAAGCGTTCATCCGCAGCCGCCCCCGACACGTCTTCGATGAAGCTGCGCATCAGCTCGGGCGACAGGCGGAAGGTCTTCAGTGTGTACGAAGCACCATAAGCGTCGACGCCCGCGCCATCGTGGATCTCGCCCGGCGGCATCAGGGCAAGGCCGCCGGGGCCCAGCAGGATGCTTCTGCCCCGGAAACACTGGCGCTGCACGCCCTGCGTCACCAGGCCGATGTGATAGTCCACATGGTAGTGGCGGTCAAACTGGAATTCGCTGAACCGCGCCTGGCCCAGCACCAGCCCCGGCGTGCCGGGCACCGGGTGATATCGGACGTCGTCTTTCATGGCGTCGGCTCCCGCGCGCTACTTCTTCAACAGCGCCTTCAGCATCGCCATGCGCTCCTTGGGATTCATGGCGGCCGTGGCTTCGTCTTCCTGCACCCGCACATCGCCCAAGCCCATCTCTTCGATGAAGCGCGACGGCTCCCGCACCAGGTCTTCACGGGCGCGGCGGCGACGCTTGCACCAGCTCAGGTTCAGGCTGCGCTGCGCACGCGTGATGCCCACGTACATCAGGCGGCGTTCTTCCTGGATGCGCGTGGCCAGGTTCTCGGCCGCGCGCGCCGGGTCGCCGACTTCGTCGTCCTTGCCCAGGTGAGGCAGCAGCCCCTCTTCCACGCCGGCCAGATACACGTGCGGATACTCCAGGCCCTTGGAGGCGTGCAGCGTCGACATCTTGACGGCGTCGGGCTCTTCTTCTTCGCCGCGCTCCAGCATGGTCACCAGCGCCACGTGCTGCACCAGGTCGAAGAGCGTCATGTTGTCTTCTTCGGCCTTGCGCTTGAGCCAGCCCGTCAGTTCCAGCACGTTCTGCCAGCGCGTCTGCGCCGGACGTTCCTCGAACAATTCGAACAGGTGGCGCTCGTACTGGATGGCTTCCACCAGGTCGTCCAGGATGACGCCCGCGGGTTCGGCGGGCGCGGCGTCCTTGCCCGAGGCCGCGCCGCGTCCGGCGCGCCACTGCATGCGGCGGATGAACTCGGCAAAGGTGCGCAGCGGGTCCAGCTGACGCGGCGCCAACAGGCTTTCCAGGCCGGTTTCGGCCACCGCCGCCAGCAGCGAGATCTCGCGCGAGGCCGCGTACTGGCCCAGCACCTGCAGCGTCGCCTGACCGATGCCGCGCTTGGGCGTGGTGGCCGCTCGAATGAACGCGGGGTCGTCGTCGTCATTGGCCAAAAGGCGCAGATACGACAGCACGTCGCGCACTTCGGTCTTGTCGAAAAAGCTCTGCCCGCCCGAGATCGTGTACGGAATCTTCAAATTGCGCAGCGCCTGCTCCAGGATGCGCGACTGGTGGTTGCTGCGGTACAGGATGGCGAAATCCTTCCACTGCGCCTGGCGTTCGAAGCGCGAGGCCGACACCTTCATGGCGATGGATTCGGCTTCCTGCTCTTCGCCGTCCATCGCCGACACCAGGATCGGTTCGCCCACGCCCAGGTCCGACCACAGCTTCTTGTCGAACAGCTTGGGGTTCTTCTCGATGACCTGGTTGGCGGCGGCCAGGATGCGCTGCACCGACCGGTAGTTCTGCTCCAGCTTGATGAGCTTGATGTTGGGGTAGTCGGTCGTCAGCTTGGCCAGGTTCTCGATCGTGGCGCCGCGCCAGGCATAGATTGCCTGGTCGTCGTCGCCCACTGCCGTGAACATGGCGCGCGACCCGGTCAGCAGCTGCACCAGGCGGTACTGGCACACGTTGGTGTCCTGGTATTCGTCCACCAGCAGGTAGCGCACGCGGTTCTGCCAGCGCGTGCGCACTTCCTCGTTGCTGGCCAGCAGCAACGCAGGGATGCGGATCAGGTCGTCGAAGTCCACCGCCTGATAGGCCGCCAGCGTGGCCGCGTAGCTGCGGTAGACGTTGGCCGCTTCAACATCGCCCGGCGTGACCGCCTCGCGCGCGGCGTCGTCCGGCTCCAGCAACGCGTTCTTCCACAGCGAGATGATGCCCTGCACGTGGCGCAGGCGGGCCTTGTCGGTCGTGGCCAGCAGTTCCTGGATGATGGACATGGCGTCATCGGCGTCCAGGATCGAGAACGTGGGTTTCAGGCCCGCGTTGCGCGCCTCTTCGCGCAGCATCTTCACGCCCAGCGAATGGAACGTGCTGATGATCAGGCCCTTGGACAGCTTGCGGTCCACCAGGGTCTTCACGCGCTCGTCCATCTCGCGCGCGGCCTTGTTGGTGAAGGTCAGCGCCACCACGTTGCGGCCCATGTAGCCGCACTCGCGCAGCAAGTAAGCGATCTTCTGCGTGATCACGCGCGTCTTGCCGCTGCCGGCGCCGGCCAGCACGAGGCACGGGCCGTCCAGGTAAAGCACCGCCTCCTTCTGGGCGGGATTCATGCCTTGACCAATAGATTCGCTTGCGGACATTTTGAGTTGGGTCGTCATGCATCGCGCTCGCCGCAACGCGGATGCGGCCGCCAGGCGCAGGGCCGGCAGCCGCCCGTCAGCGGGCTGGTACTACGCGAGAAAATGGGGACGGGCGCAGCCGCCGATGCGGGCCTGCCGCGCCAGCGCGATAGAGGAAGACGATCATAGAACAATCGGATGGATGACGCATCGGCAGATGCCGAGGGGTCAGATCTCCAGCGGATCGACTTCCAGTTGCCAGCGCACGCGCGCCTCGTTGGCAATGTAGGGCAGATGGTGCGACCACGACGCCAGGAACGCCTGCAGGGCCGGTCTGCTGCTGCTTTCCACCAGCAGTTGCGCGCGTTCGATATTGGCCACCCGCACCACCCGCAGCGGCACCGGGTCATACAGCATGATCGCGTCCAGGCCCGGAAAGTCGGCCGCCCACTCCCCTTCGGGCAGCACGCGCGCGCGTTCCAGGAAAGCCTGCGCCACCTTCAACTCGCGCGCCTCGGCCGTCAGCAGCGCCTGGTAGACGAACGGCGGCAGGCCGGTGCTTTCGCGTTCATGCAGCGCATGCCGCGCAAAGCCCGCGTAGTCGTGACGCAGCAGCGCCTGGTAGACGGGCTGCTCGGGATAGCCGGTCTGGATCAGCACCTCGCCGTTGCCCTGGTGGCGCCCGGCACGGCCGGCCACCTGCATCAATTGGGCGAACAGACGCTCGGGCGCGCGGAAGTCGTGCGCGAACAGCATCGAATCGGAATTCAGCACACCCACCAACCCCAGGCGCGCAAAATCGTGGCCCTTGGCCACCATCTGCGTGCCCACCAGGATGTCGACTTCGCCCGCATGCACCGAGGCGAACAGCGCCTCGGCGCTGCCCTTCTTGCGCGTGCTGTCCGCATCGATGCGCAAGATGCGCGCGCCGGGAAAAAGCTCGGCCAGATGCTCTTCAATGCGCTGCGTGCCGCGGCCCATCGGCGCCAGGTCCTGGTCGCCGCATTCGGGGCATGCGCGGGGCACGGGCGCCTGATAGCCGCAATGGTGGCACTGCAGCCGGTGGCCGCGGCCGTCGGTGCGATGCAGCACGGTAAAGGCCGTGCAGCGCGGGCAATTACTGACCCACGCGCACGACTGGCAATGCAGCACGGGCGAATAGCCGCGCCGGTTCAGGAAGATCAGCGACTGCTCTTTGCGCTCCAGCCGCTGGCCGATCGCCTCCAGCAGATGCGGCGACATACCGTGCTTCATCTGCAGGCGGCGCGTGTCCACCAGCCGCATCGACGGCAAGCTGCTGGATCGCGCGCGCCCCGGCAGCGTCAGGCGCAGATAGCGGCCGCGCTCGGCGTGTTGCCACGTTTCCAGCGACGGCGTGGCTGAACCCAGCACCACGGGAATGTCCAGGTCATGGGCCCGCCACACGGCCAGGTCGCGCGCTGAATAGCGCAGGCCGTCCTGCTGCTTGTAGGAGGCGTCGTGTTCTTCGTCCACGACGATCAGGCCCAGCTTGCTCAAGGGCGCGAAGATCGACATGCGCGTGCCCAGCAGCATGCGCGCGTCGCCGCGCTGGGCGCGGGCCCAGGCCTGCAGGCGTTCGCCGTCGGACAAGCCGCTGTGCATCACGGCCAGGCCGTCCGGGCCCACCAGCGCCTCAAGGCGGGCGCGCAGCGCGCCTTCCAGCTGCGGCGTCAGGTTGATTTCGGGCACCATCAGCAGCACCTGGCGCCCCTGGGCCAGCACGCGTTCGGCGGCCCGCAGGTACACCTCGGTCTTGCCGCTGCCCGTCACGCCATGCAGCAGCACGGGCTTGAAGCCGGCCAGGGCGCCAATGGCGTCCACGGCGGCGGCTTGGGCCTCGTTCAGTTCGGGCGGCTGGTCGGCCTTGGCCGGCGCGCGCGCCGTCTTGCGCTTGCGGTTGTCCAGCCGCGCCACCGGCCCGCCCGCCGACCGTTTTCCCTGATACGCCGTGGGTTTGCGCAGGGGTGGCGGCAAGGTCGGCAGCATCACCTCGCCCAGGGGCCGCTGGTAGTATTCCGCGGCAAACCGCGCCAGGCGCAGCCAGTCCTCGTCAAAAGGCGGCAGGTCGTCCAGCACTTGCTCGATGGGGCGGATCTGCTTCGGGTCGAACGAGGGCTCGGCCGGGTTCTCCACCACCACCCCGATCATCTTGCGCCGCCCGAACGGCACGATCACCCGCAGGCCCACCGGCACGGGGGTCTCGCTGCGGTAATCGAAGGGGCCGGGCAAGGGCACGTCCAGCGCCACGCGCACCCAGCAAACCGCTGCGGGAGTCGTAATCGGCGGCGCTTCAGACATGGATGCTGGGAGGGTGCATGGGGCGGGTAAGACCTGGATGGCGGGAAACTGCTAAGGAAGGCGCAGCGGGGCAATTGTCGCCCCAATGCGTCGGCTTGCTCCAGCCCCCACCTGTGGATAACTTTGGGGAAAAGGCTGGGGCAACGTCAAGATTTGGAATAAGCGTAGATTGCGCACGCTGTTGCAATCCGGTGGAAAACTGGTTTTTTGTCTATTAAAACAAAGACTTAAACAGCCTTCCAAGATTGTAAACTAGCTTCTAAAGGGTTTTCCCCGAGCAAAATCTTGCTGTGCACAAGTGTCCGCCGGGGCCCTCAAACTTCGGCCCTTTGGACCGAAGCGTTCACTCACTTACCCCCGCAGCAAGCGGCTGTGTTGGTGGACTTCGTCGACCAATTCCGCTACTGCTTCCGGCGGCGTAAACCGCGAAATGCCGTGTCCCAGGTTGAACACGTGGCCGCCCTTGCCCACCGGGCCGAAGGCGTCCAGCACGCGGCGGGCTTCCGTACGAATGGCGGACGCGCCGCCGAACAACGCCATCGGGTCCAGGTTGCCCTGGAAGGCCACGGAGTCGCCCGTGCGGCGGCGGGCCGCAGCCAGGTCCACCGTCCAGTCCAGGCCTACCGCGTCGCAGCCGCAAGCCGCGATTTGCTCGAGCCACTGGCCGCCGCCCTTGGTGAAGACAATGACCGGCACGCGCCGGCCTTCGTGCTCGCGGGTCAGGCCGTCCACGACCTTCTTTGTGTACGCCAGCGAGAACTGCTGGAACAGGCCATCGGCCAGCACCCCGCCCCAGCTGTCGAACAACATGACGGCTTGCGCGCCAGCGGCGATCTGCGCGTTCAGGTACTGCAGCGTGGCTTCGGCGTTGATTTCCAGGATGCGGTGCAGCAGATCCGGACGCGAATACAGCATCGTCTTGATCAGGCGGTAGTCGTCGCTGCCCTGCCCTTCGACCATGTAGCAGGCGATGGTGAACGGGCTGCCGGCAAAGCCGATCAGCGGCACCTTGCCGTCCAGTTCGCGGCGGATGACGCTGACCGCGTCGAATACGTAGCGCAGCTTGTCCATGTCGGGCACGGCAAGGCGCGCCACGTCGTCCTCGGTACGCACCGGGCGGGCAAAGCGCGGGCCCTCGCCTTCGGCGAAATCCAGGCCCAGGCCCATCGCATGCGGCACGGTCAGGATGTCCGAGAACAGGATGGCCGCATCCAGGTCGAAACGCTCGAGCGGCTGCAATGTGACTTCCATCGCGTAGTCCGGATTCTGAGCCAGGCCCATGAAAGAGCCTGCCCGGGCGCGCGTCGCGCGGTATTCGGGCAGGTAGCGACCCGCCTGGCGCATCAGCCAGATCGGGGTATAGGGCACGGGCTCGCGCAAGAGCGAGCGCAAGAACACATCGTTCTTCAAGCTGGAAGCAGACACGACTATCCTCGATGATCGGAAGCCGTGATTTTACTTCCCCAAGCTGACAAGGCGCGCCAGGCCGGCAGACCCGGCTTGCTTGGGCGCAAGTCGGCGGCAGTTCTGCCGGGCATTTCAACTTTTTCGGCGGCGGCGCGGGGTGATCCCCGGTATTTCAATACTCCGTCCGACGCGCCAACGCCGCCTGCCGATACGGCGCGGCCTCGATGCCGTGCTTGCGCATCAGCGCCCAGAATGCGCGCCGATGCTTGTCGCAGGCCCGGGCGGCCTGCGCCACGTTGCCGCCGTGGCGTGACAACGCGTGACGAATGTAGTCCTGCTCGAAACCGTCCACCACCCGCGACTTGGCCACGCGGAACGCCTCCTGCGCCGGCAGGCGCCGTGCCTCGCGCATGCCGGCCGCGGCCTGTTCGACAAGTTCTGCCGGCAACCGCGGGCGAGCCACCTCGTGCGCTGCGGCTTCTGACCCGCCCGGATAACTGGCCGCCGGTTCCCGCACACTGGCGCGCGGCGGCTGGCGCCACACGGCGGGCCGCACCATCCGGTCCAGGCGCACCCGCATGCTTTCCAGGCAGGCGGGCTGCGCGATGAAGTCCGCCACGCCTAAGCCCAGCAGGTCTTCGATGGCGGGGGCCTTCATGTCGTCCATCAGCAGCAGGATAGGCGTCGTCAGCGCGGTGCCTGCCTGAGCCAGGGCCATGCGCGCCCACGCGACCGTGGACGGCGTCACAGGCAGGATGCAGCCGTCATAGCGCTTGAGCGATATCGCCAGGCGCGCGAGCACCTGAACGTCCTGCAGCGGATGTGGGTGGACGCCCGTGCCGTGCGCAGGAGCCGCGAGAAGCTCGGCATTGGCCTCCGCTGCGTGTGTGCGAACCAGCGGCACCAGGTGCAGTCGGATCCGCGTCAGCCGGGCTTGATGCCGGGCGACCCAATCGCGCATGGCGCCTTCATGGCCCGGCGCCAGCAGCACCCCGCAATCCAGGACTTCTCGCACGCTTTCCCCTTTGGCTAAGTAGGCAAAGTTGAAGGCTACTGTCGTGCAAGCCGCGTCGCCATTCGTAGTGAACGCATTGCGGTCGCCCCCGCACCCGGGCACATGATGCGCGGGCATGAAACGCGCGAGCATGAAAAAAGCGGCCATTGGCCGCTTTTTCCAATCCGGAGCGAACCCCGGGGTATTGCTTTGCCGCTTAGTGCGAACGACCGCCTTGGCGCAGCTTGCGCGCCGCGATGGCTTGCGCAGCCAGCATGGCGAGTTCCGCTTCGACGACAGCGATGTCAGCCTTGTCCTTGGCGTTCGCAAGGGCCTCTTCGGCCTTCTTGCGAGCTTCCAGGGCACGGGCTTCGTCCAGGTCGGCGGCACGGATAGCCGTGTCGGCCAGAACCGTCACGCTGCCCGGCTGCACTTCCAGAATGCCCCCGGCGACGAAGATGTTTTCCTCGCCTTGGTCGGCACGAACGATCTTGACCGTCCCGGGGCGTATGCGCGAAATCAGCGGGGTGTGGCCGGGCAGAATGCCCAGTTCACCCGCTTCGCCAGGCAGCACCACGAACTTCGCCTCACCGGAGAAGATCGCTTCCTCTGCGCTGACGACATCCACATGCAGGGTAGCCATATCGGTTCCTTATTGCAGTTTCTTGGCCTTCTCGAAGGCCTCGTCGATCGAACCGACCATGTAGAAGGCCTGTTCCGGCAGGGCATCGCACTCGCCGTTCACGATCATCTTGAAACCACGGATGGTTTCGGCCAGCGGAACGTACTTGCCGGGCGAGCCGGTGAACACTTCAGCAACGTGGAACGGCTGCGACAGGAAACGCTGGATCTTACGAGCGCGGGCCACGGCCTGCTTGTCTTCCGGCGACAGTTCGTCCATACCCAGAATCGCGATAATGTCGCGCAGTTCCTTGTAGCGCTGCAGCGTTTGCTGCACGCCACGAGCCACGGCGTAGTGCTCTTCGCCGACGACTTGCGGGTCTAGCTGGCGGCTGGACGAATCCAGCGGGTCCACGGCCGGGTAGATACCCAGCGAAGCGATGTCACGCGACAGCACGACGGTGGAGTCCAAATGCTGGAAGGTCGTGGCAGGCGACGGGTCGGTCAAGTCATCCGCAGGGACGTACACGGCCTGGATCGAGGTGATCGAGCCCGTCTTGGTCGACGTGATGCGCTCTTGCAGCTTGCCCATTTCTTCAGCCAGCGTGGGCTGATAACCCACGGCCGACGGCATACGGCCCAGCAGTGCGGACACTTCGGTACCGGCCAGCGTGTAGCGGTAGATGTTGTCCACGAAGAACAGGATGTCGCGGCCTTCGTCACGGAACTTCTCGGCCATCGTCAGGCCGGTCAGCGCCACGCGCAGACGGTTGCCCGGGGGTTCGTTCATCTGACCGAACACCATCGCGACCTTGTCCAGAACGTTCGACTCTTCCATTTCGTGGTAGAAGTCGTTGCCTTCGCGGGTACGCTCACCCACGCCGGCAAACACCGACAAACCGCTGTGCTGCTTAGCGATGTTGTTGATGAGTTCCATCATGTTCACGGTCTTGCCCACGCCGGCGCCGCCGAACAGGCCGACCTTGCCGCCCTTTGCGAACGGGCAGACCAAGTCAATAACCTTGATGCCGGTTTCCAGCAGTTCCACCGACGGCGACAGTTCGTCGAAGCGGGGAGCGCTTTGGTGGATGCCACGCTTTTCTTCGTGTTGGATCGGGCCGGCTTCGTCGATGGGACGACCCAGCACGTCCATGATGCGGCCCAGCGTGCCGGTGCCGACCGGCACCGAGATCGGGGCGCCCGTGCCGGTGACCTTCATGCCGCGGCGCAGGCCGTCGCTGGAGCCCAGCGCAATGGTACGCACCACGCCGTCGCCCAACTGTTGCTGCACTTCGAGCGTCAGACCCTTTTCGGCGAACGAGGAGGACTCGTCGTCGGCCAGAGTAAGCGCTTCATAAATCTTGGGCATGTGATCGCGGGGGAACTGAATATCCACCACGGCGCCGATGCACTGAACGATGGTTCCGTTGCTCATGTCGATTCCTTGCTTGATAGCTTTAGATGGGAGCTGCCTGCCTTAAACGGCGGCAGCGCCCCCTACGATTTCCGAAATTTCTTTGGTGATCGCGGCCTGACGGGTCTTGTTGTAGACCAGTTGCAGCTCTCCGATGACCTTCTTGGCGTTGTCCGACGCCGCCTTCATGGCGACCATCCGGGCCGACTGCTCCGAAGCCATGTTCTCGGCCACGGCTTGATACAGCAGGCCTTCAACGTAACGCTGCAGCAGGTCGTCGATCACGCTACGGGCGTCGGGTTCGTAGATGTAATCCCAGCTGTAGTCCGACTTCACTTCCGACGTCTTGGCCAGGCTTTCAGCACCCGTCTGGTACGGATCTTCCAAACCACTGGCCAACGGCAGCAGACGCAAGAACAGCGGCTCCTGCTTCATCGTATTGACGAAGCGGGTCGATGCCACGTACAGCGCGTCGATGCGGCCATCCAGGTAGGCGTCCAGCTGCACCTTGATCGCGCCCAGCAGGCGGTCCAGTTGCGGCTTGTCGCCCAGTTGCACTTCCTGGGAAACCAGTTTGGCGCCGATACGGGTCAGCACACCCACGCCCTTATTGCCGAAAGCGGTCGCTTGCACGGCGATGCCGTTTTTCTCGAACTCTTTCAGCTTGCCCAACGTCACACGAGTGATGTTGGTGTTCAAGCCGCCGCACAAACCCTTGTCAGTCGTCACCATGACCACGCCGACCGCTTTGATTTCGCGTTCGACCAGGTACGGGTGGCTGTACTCGGGGTTGGCCTGCATCAGGTGCGCAGCAATCTCGCGCACCTTGGTGGCGTACGGACGACCAGCACGCATCCGTTCCTGCGCCTTGCGCATTTTGGATGCGGCGACCATTTCCATCGCCTTGGTGATCTTGCGCGTGTTTTGCACGCTCTTGATCTTGGTTCGGATTTCCTTAATTCCGGGCATTGCGCTTTCCTGTGAAGACTGGCCGATGGGTTCCGCTCACGCCTCAACCATCCGGTAAGGATGGGTGAGGCGTTGCAGACGCCTAACCCATCACTTTCTTAAAAAGCACCGTGCTTCTTGAATTCCTGAACGGCGGTGGCCAATTCGGCCTCGTCGTCCTTGGACAGTTCCTTGGTGTCTTCGATGCGCTGGATCATGGCCGCATGCTTGGCCTTCAGTTGATCCTTGAGCGACTTCTCGAACGACAGCACTTGGGCCACGTCCACGTCATCCAGGTAGCCGTTGTTGACCGTGTACAGCGTGACGGCCAGTTCCCACACTTGCAGCGGCTGGTATTGCGGCTGCTTGAGCAGTTCGACCACGCGCTTGCCGCGTTCCAGCTGGCGACGGGTGGCGTCGTCCAGGTCGGAAGCGAACTGCGCGAAGGCGGCCAGTTCACGGTACTGCGCCAAGTCGGTACGGATACCGCCGGACAGCTTCTTGACGACCTTGGTCTGCGCAGCGCCACCCACACGCGACACCGAGATACCGGCGTTGATTGCGGGGCGGACACCGGCGTTGAACAGGTCGGTTTCCAGGAAGATCTGGCCGTCGGTGATCGAGATCACGTTGGTCGGAACGAAGGCGGAAACGTCACCGGCTTGCGTTTCGATGATCGGCAGTGCGGTCAGCGAACCGGTCTTGCCCTTGACGGCGCCATTGGTGAACTTTTCGACGTAGTCTTCGTTCACGCGGGCAGCACGTTCCAGCAGACGCGAGTGCAGGTAGAACACGTCGCCCGGGTAGGCTTCGCGGCCCGGCGGACGGCGCAGCAGCAGCGACACTTGGCGATAGGCCCAGGCTTGCTTGGTCAGATCGTCATAAACGATCAGGGCGTCTTCGCCGCGATCGCGGAAGTATTCGCCCATCGTGCAGCCGGCGTAGGCGGCCAGGTATTGCATGGCGGCCGAGTCGGAAGCCGAAGCGGCCACGACGATGGTGTATTCCATCGCGCCGTGCTCTTCCAGCTTGCGGACCACGTTGTTGATCGTGGAAGCCTTCTGGCCGATAGCGACGTACACGCAGGTGACGCCCTTGCCCTTCTGGCTGATGATCGTGTCGACAGCGACGGCGGTCTTGCCGGTCTGGCGGTCGCCAATGATCAGTTCGCGCTGGCCGCGGCCGATCGGCACCATCGAATCGATAGCCTTGATGCCGGTTTGCAGCGGCTGCGACACCGAGCGGCGGGCGATAACGCCAGGCGCCACTTTTTCGATGATGTCGGTTTCTTTGGCGTTGACCGGACCCTTGCCGTCGATCGGCTCGCCCAGCGTGTTGACCACGCGGCCTTTCAGTTCCGGACCGACCGGAACTTCCAGAATGCGGCCGGTCGTCTTGACCTGGTCGCCTTCGGAGATGCCGGTGTAGTCGCCGAGGATAACGGCGCCGACGGAATCGCGCTCAAGGTTGAGCGCCAGACCGAAAACGTTGTTGGGAAATTCGAGCATTTCGCCCTGCATCACATCGGACAAGCCGTGGATGCGGGTAATACCGTCGGTCACGGACACGACGGTGCCCTGAGTACGGACATCAGCCGAAGCGCCCAGGCCCTCGATGCGGCTCTTGAGCAGTTCGCTGATCTCGGAGGGATTGAGTTGCATATTGACTCCTGGAATCCTGTTAGTTGCCTTAAGCGGCGAGCTGATCGCGCATGCGGACCAATTGGGCTTGTACGGAAGTATCGAGCACCTGGTCACCGACAGCCACGCGCACGCCGCCGATCAACGACTTGTCGACGGTGACGTTGGGCTTGAGCTTGAGGCCGAATTTTTGTTCGAGCGCGGCAACCAGTTCTTTGACCTGGTCGTCGCTCAGTTCGAACGCGCTGGTGATTTCCGCCTGCGCCGTGCCCTCGTGACGATTCCGCAGCACCACGAATTGCGTGGCGATGTCGGGCAGCAGCAGCAGTCGGTCGTTTTCAACCAGCAGCTCGATGAAATTACGGGCGGCCTGCGGCAGTTCGACCTTGATCAGGCCGGAAAACAGCTCAACGCGCTGCTTGTCGCCCAGACGCGGGTCGGCCATGGCCTCGCGCACGTCGGGGTTGGAGGCGACCTGCGACATTTCGCTGACCAGGTCGGCCCAAGCCGGCAAGCCGGCCTTGTCGTCGCGCGCTGCGCTGAAGAGCGCTTCAGCGTAGGGACGGGCAACAGTGGAAAGTTCAGCCATGACGGTCCCGGATTAAAGCTGCGCGCGAAGCTGGTTCAGCAGCTCGGCGTGGGCGCGGGCGTCAACCTCGCGCTTGAGGATCTGTTCAGCACCCTTGACAGCCAACGCGGCAACGTCGTCGCGCAGCGAGTCACGAGCGCGCTGAACTTCCTGCGCGGCATCTTGAGCTGCTTGAGCCACGATACGGGCGCGTTCAGCTTCCGCTTCACGGCGGGCTTGCTCGATCAGGGAGGCGGCTTGCTTTTCGGCCTCGATGATGCGGGCGTGGTTTTCGGACTTGGCAGAAGCCTCGATAAGACTGACACGCGCCTGGGCTTGAGCCAAGTCGGCTTTGCCCTTCTCGGCGGCGGCAAGGCCGTCGGCGATTTTTTGGCGGCGCTCGTCCATCGCCTTCGTCAGAGGAGGCCACACGAATTTCATCGTGAACCAGCCCAGAACGAAGAACACGAGCATCTGGAAAATGATCGTCGCGTTCAGATTCACGGTCGTTCCTTTAACACCTTGCGGCTCCGACCGCACCCGGAAAGGGGCGTCACGGAGCACTCGATACTTTGCTGACCGGCGATGGGACTTGCGCCCTCATCGCCGCCAGCGTCATGACCCGCCTATTCGCCGGCGGGCGCTGCCTTAGCCGACGAACGGGTTGGCGAAGGCGAACAGCATGGCAATACCCACGCCGATCAGGAATGCCGCGTCGATCAGGCCAGCCAGCAGGAACATCTTCGTTTGCAGAGCGTTCATCAGCTCAGGCTGACGAGCCGAAGCTTCCAGATACTTGCCGCCCATCAGTGCGATGCCGATGCAAGCGCCGATAGCACCCAAACCGATGATGAGACCGCAAGCGAGGGCAACGAAAGCGACGTTGGTCATGACAACTCCTTGGTTAGAAATCTGAAGTCAAAAATTGAAAAATAAGGGGTACAGCTCAATGCAAGATAATCTTGCTATCCCACGCTGGCCGGGTGGCCAGCGCAGGAAATTCGGGGGATCAGTGGCCTTCGTGTGCCTGGCCGAGATACACCAGCGTCAGCATCATGAAGATGAAGGCCTGCAGAAGAACGATCAGGATGTGGAAGATCGCCCAGATGGAGCCGGCCAGGATGTGGCCGATTCCCAAGCCGATGCTGGCACCGTTGAAGCCGGTCCAGGCGCCGCCCAGGAGGGCGATCAGCATGAAAATCAGTTCGCCGGCGAACATGTTGCCGAACAACCGCATGCCCAGCGACACGGACTTGGCGGCGTATTCGATCAGGTTCAGCAGCAGGTTGAACGGGGCCAGCACGACGGCGCCCAGGCCATGCGCATGGAACGGCGCGGTGAACAGTTCTTTGACGAAGCCGCCCGGGTGCTTGATCTTGATGCCGTAGTAGAACATCAGCAGCAGCACGCCCAGCGACATGCCCATCGGCACGTTCAGGTCGGCGGTCGGCAGAATGCGGTGGTAATAGAGGGGATCGCCGTGTTCCGCACCCAGGCCGGTCAGGCGCCAGATGGAGGGCAACAGGTCAACCGGCAGCAAGTCCAGCGCGTTCATCAGGATGATCCAGAGGAACACGGTGAGCGCCAGCGGGGCGATGAAAAGACGGCTCTTGGCGTTGTGGACGATGCCCTTGGCCTGGTCGTCGACCATGTCGACGATCATTTCCACGAAAGCCTGGAAGCGGGTCGGCACGCCACTGGTGGCGCGGCGAGCAGCGCGCCACAGGAAGAAAATCACGATCAGACCCATCAGGCCGGACCAGAACAACGAGTCGTAATTGATGATGTCGAACTGAGCAATTGCGCTCTGTTTCTCACCGGTATTGTTCAGATGCACCAGGTGATGCTGAATATACGCGGACTGAGGCGACACGTCGCTGGCAGCAGCCATTTGAATCCTACCCTATTTGCTGTATGCCCGAACCCTTGCGAGCCGGACGATTCCACGATCACGTTTGCCGCTACTGACTACTCGGCGCTAAGACAACTTGCGGAACATCAAAAGCAGGAGGTAACCCTTCAATGTGAGTATCAGACCGAGCAATGCAGCGGGCCACACCAGGGTGTCCTGCGCCACACGCGAAAGCCCCCACA
The DNA here is from genome assembly GCF_002209535.1 of Achromobacter marplatensis. GTDB lineage: Bacteria > Pseudomonadota > Gammaproteobacteria > Burkholderiales > Burkholderiaceae_B > Achromobacter > Achromobacter marplatensis. Next base: position 19,032 of record NZ_NJIG01000023.1, read on the forward strand.
ACAGCAATGCCGTTGCGAACAACTTGATCAACTCACCAGAGAGAAAGGTAAAGGGACTGGCTCGACCGGCACGAACGCTGACAACCAGGCGCAATGCGAACAACGCATTGGGTATGAAATACGCTCCCGCCCCCGCCAGCGCCGACCAACCAGCCGCTGCCCCTCCGACAACCCCCGCAATTACTGCTGCTGCGAGCCCCATGGCGCCTTGCGCCGCCAATGCCAACAGGAGCCCGCGGCTAGCTTGAGCATTCAGCGCCGCGCGATCCGCGTCGCTGAGAACCAGAACCTTGTCCATCTCGTCCTGGTCCAACAAACCCTGTTGCACATGTTGCATCGAGTTCTGCTGCATCAAACTTCCCCGCTGTACTTCTTGCCCCTATCAGAACCGGCGTGCCCGCACTTGAAACCTGATGCTTTGTCCTTACATAAGTCAAAGGCACCGCTTTCAGTACGCGCTAGTGTCTGGCTTCGGCTTGCCTGGGTTCGCCTTTCAGCGTTTGCCTTTCAGCGTTCGCCTATTCAGCCCATGCTTTTCAGCATCCGCTAATTTAGCGTCTCTACCCTGCAATCCGCGCCCATCCACCGCTTACCAGCCGCCACGTGTTCTTATCCCGCAAGCGTCAAACCCGCAGAGTATAGCGTGATTCTTTTTGCTCGAGCAAATGAACTTTCGGGGGTTTGTAAGGTGCAAACAACGGCCCGGGCGTACTAGATACCGCACGAAAAATAGGGACGCGAGCGCGCCCCTCGTTCCACCTGCTCAAGCCTTGCGCAACCCGCCTCTGCACTCTAAAAAAACGGCCCCGACATCGGGGCCGCTTTGTTCCGGCAGGCGGTGGCAACCGGCTGCGCGGGCTTAGTCTTCCTTGACCGGCGGCGGCGCCCACTGGCCATCCAGCGCCGTGTCTTGCGGCCAGTACAGGCGCAGGCTCAACAGGAACGGACCGTCGGCGGCCGGCGTGCTGATCCAGTTCGAACGCTTCTTCTCGCCCGGGTCGCGGCGCTGGATGTAGATGTCCAGCGAGCCGTCCGAGTTGTACTTCAGCCCGTCGGTGCTGCGCAGCGCGTAGCGGTTGGCGGGGTTGTCGGCAAAGCCGTGCTTGTCGTTATAGACGTGCAGCGACCAGAACGCGTTGACGGGCGGCAGCTGGCCCTTGTCGAAGTGCAGCACGTAGTCCTCGTTGGAGTTCAACGGACGGCCCTTCGAATCGGCCACGGTCACCGGGTACAGCACGTCCTCCGGCGTCGGCGCGCCCAGGCCCGCATAAGCGATGGCGGCGCGGCGCGCGTAGTCGGTGCCGTAGGTGCCGATGCCCGACAGGACGGTGTTCCAGCCGTTGATCGGCGTGCCCAGGCGCGACACGCCATCGGCGATGCGGCGACCCGCGAGCGGCTGGGCATCGGCCAGGGCCTGCTGCACGGCCGGGCTCAGGCGGCCATACGAGAACGGTTGGCGGCTGTCCAAGCCGATGCGGCGCATGCGGTCCAGGATCGGCGAATCGTTGGCGTGCGGCGGATTGTTGCGCAACACATCGAAGAACAGTGCAAAGAAGGATGCCGCGTCCATGCTGGCCGCCTGCTCGGCGGGCGTGCCCTCGGGCAGGTTTACCGGCGTCGGCAACGGCAGGCCGCTGCCGATCGGGGCCGAGCCCACGCCCGATCCGGTCTGCGGATAGGCGTTGCCCGCGGTGTAGCGGCCGCTGCGCATCGGCGTCGCGGCGGTCTGCGTGACAAGCGGCACAGCAGTCATGCCGGCCTGGATCTGATTGACGGCCGCGTAGTCCTGCGGACCGCCGGTCTGGGTCCAGCCGATCAACCAGCCGGTCGAGGTCGGGCTGCGGATCACGTCGATGCCGGCGGGCACGCTGCCCTGCCAGTTGGGGCCGACGATGGCGAAGGATTGCGCGCCGGGGCCGTTGGTGCGGGTGCCGCGCGAGGCGAACACGTCGCTCCACATATCCAGCGCCGACAGCACCGAATAGCGCCCGCCCGTGTCGGGCAGGTTCACGATCAGCGGCGCTTGCGAAACATCGAACCACAGGCTGGAGTACAGCGCGTCGGCGCTGGGCCACGGCGTGTCGGCGGCGCGCGGGTCAGGGAAAGCGGTCTTGTGGCCGAACTGGTTCACCGGCGCGCGCCCGTCCAGCGGACTTTGCACGGCGGTGGCCTTGCGGCGCGCCAGCTCCATCAACACCATGGGATAGGCGTAGACGTAGGCATCGATGGCCGTGTCGCGCAGATCCTGCTCGCTCATCTGCGGCGCGGCAGCCGAGGCGGGATAGGGCGTTTCGGACACCAGGCGCAGCGTGGGCTGCGGCGATTGAGCCTGAGTGGCGGTCACGAAGCAGGCGCTGAGCGCGCCCGCAAGGACCGCGGCGGACCACCGGCGATTGGCGATAAAAGTACGCATGCAAGGCTCCTTCTTGATTTTGTTTGCAAGCGAGCCGCCGCGCGGGACTTGCCAGGTTGGGCAAGCCGCTCTGGCGCGGCACCTCTTGATGACGCCTAATCAGGATAGGGAAGAAGTCTGCAACAAGGTGCTGCCCAGACGTTTCAAGGCGCAACGGGAAAACCCGTATTCATCGCCCATGAAAAACGCGCCCTGCCGGGCGCGTCGGGTGTATCAGGACATGCACACGCCGCTTGCGCGGACGTAACAAGGCTTAACGGTGTTTAAAGTCCGGTTTGCGCTTTTCGGTAAACGCGGCCATGCCTTCCTTCTGGTCTTCGGTGGCGAACAGGGAATGGAAGACGCGGCGTTCGAACAGCAGGCCTTCGTTCAGCGAGCTTTCGAACGCCCGATTCACGCATTCCTTGGCCATCATCACGGACGGCAGCGACATCGACGCGATGACGGTGGCGGCATCCAGGGCTTCTTCCATCAGCTTGTCGGCGGGGACCACGCGCGACACCAGGCCGGCGCGCTCCGCTTCTTCGGCGCCCATCATGCGGGCGGTCAGCGCCAGATCCATGGCCTTGGCCTTGCCCACGGCGCGCGGCAGGCGCTGCGTGCCGCCGGCGCCCGGGATCACGCCCAGCTTGATCTCCGGCTGGCCGAACTTGGCGGTGTCAGCGGCGATGATGATGTCGCACATCATGGCCAGTTCGCAGCCGCCGCCCAGCGCGTAGCCGCCCACGGCGGCGATTACGGGCTTCCGGATGCGCTTCAAGGTTTCCCAGTTGCGGGTGATGTATTCGCTGCCGTACACATCCATGTACGACCAGTCTTTCATCGCGCCGATATCGGCGCCTGCGGCAAAGGCCTTCTCGCTGCCGGTAATGACCACGCAGCCGATGTCGGCATTCGCTTCGAACGCCAGCAGTGCCGCGCCGAGCTCATCCATCAGTTGATCGTTCAGCGCATTGAGCGCCTTGGGGCGGTTCAGCGTCAGCAGGCCGACGCGGCCCCGGGTCTCGACCAGTACAAACGACTCGCTCATTGAATGTCTCCAGTAATAAGATAGAAGCATGAAAAAATCAGATGCCGCTTTTCCGATACTTTACCGCCTTGCGCCGTTCGATCCGGCAGGACACCGCTACCGGATAACCCTAACCATCGATACGCCTTCTCCTGAAGGCCAGCGGCTGTCGCTGCCGGCCTGGATTCCGGGCAGCTACCTCATCCGCGATTTCTCGCGCCAGATCGAATCGCTGTCGGCCCATGCGGGCACGCGGCGCGTGAATGTCGACAAAATCGATAACCACACCTGGCAGGCCGCGCCTTGCGACGGCCCGTTGCGGGTCGAATACGTGGTCTACGCGTGGGACCTGTCGGTGCGCGGCGCGCATCTGGACGAAAGCCACGGCTTCTTCAACGGCACCAGCGTGTTCCTGCGCGTGCATGGCCAGGACCATCTGCCCTGCCTGGTGGACCTGACGCCGCCGCGCGGCCTGGACGGCTGGAAGGTCTACACCAGCCTGCCCGAGGCCCGCGGCCACAAGGGCGCCGCCCGCCGCCACGGCTTTGGCCTGTACCTGGCGCCGGATTACGACGCGCTGATCGACCATCCCGTGGAAATGGGCACGCCGCATGTGGCGACGTTCATGGCCCACGGCGCGGAACACGAACTGGTGTTTACCGGCGTGACGCCGAACCTGGATCTGGCCCGCATCACGGGCGACGTGAAAAAGATCTGCGAGACGCAGATCGCGTTCTTCGAGCCCCGCACGAAACGCGCGCCGTTCCTGGACAGTTCCAACCGCTACGTCTTCATGACCATGGTGACGGGCGACGGCTACGGCGGCCTGGAGCATCGCGCCAGCACTGCGCTGATGACGTCCCGCAAGGACTTGCCGGTGCTGGGCCAGCAAGGCCAGGGCGAAGGCTACCGCGGCTTTCTTGGCCTGGTCAGCCATGAATACTTCCATACCTGGAACGTCAAGCGCATCAAGCCGCAGGCGTTTGCCCCCTACCACCTTGAGCAGCCCGACCTGACGCGCCTGCTGTGGGTGTTCGAAGGCTTCACGTCCTATTACGACGACCTGCTGCTGCTGCGCTCGGGCGCGATCACGCAGTCCGACTACCTGCGCTTGCTGGCCAAGACCATCACCAGCGTGGCCCGCACGCCGGGCCGCGCCAAGCAGTCGGTGGCGGAAAGCTCGTTCGACGCGTGGACGCGCTATTACAAGCAGGACGAGAACTCGCCCAACGCGCTGGTCAGTTACTACACGAAGGGCGCGCTGGTGGCGCTGGGCCTGGACTTGCTGATCCGCCGCGACTCCGCCGGCCGCCATTCGCTGGACGACGTGATGCGCCTGCTGTGGGAGCGCTATGGCCGCGACTTCTATCAGGGCAATCCGCAGGGCTTGCCCGAAGACGGCCTGCCCGCGCTGATCCAGGAAGCCACCGGCGTGGATGCCCGCCGCTTCATCGCGCGCCATGCCTACGGCACGGCCGACGTGCCGCTGGCCGAACTGCTGGCCGCCGAAGGCATCACGCTGCAATGGAAGACGGCGGCCAACATCCCGTCGCTGGACGTGCGCACGCGCAAACAGGGCGACTCGCTGCTGCTGGCCACCGTGCTGGAAGGCGGCGCGGGCCACCAGGCCGGCCTGTCGGCGGGCGATGTGCTGGTGGCGGTGGATGGTTTGCGGGTGGATGCACCCGCCGGCCTGGACCTGCTGCTGGCGCAGTATCGCCCCGGTGATCGCGTTACGGTACACGTGTTCCGCCGCGACGAGTTGCGCGCGTACCGCGTGAGGCTCACCGCGCCGGAAGCGCTGGATTGCGTGTTGACGGTATAGCGCCGCGCGTCGGGGGATACGGCACAGGGGCCCATCGGGCCCCTGCTTAATTCAGCTTGGCCCCCGAGGCGTCCACCGCCTTTTTCCACGCGTCCAGTTCGCGGTCGATATGGCTGGCGAAGTCGGCTGGCGTAGAGCCCACGGTTTCATAGCCATAGCCCGCCAGTTGCTGCTTCAACGCGGGCAACGCCACGGCGTCGGCGATGCCGCGGCTCAAGGCGTTGACGACATCGGGCGGCGTGCCCGCCGGCGCCAGCACCCCGTACCAGCCGTTCACGACGAAGCCAGGCACGCTTTCGGCCACCGTGGGCACATCGGGCAGCAAGGGCGAGCGGCGTTCACCGGTGACCGCGATGGCCTTCAACTTGCCTGCCTGCACCTGTGGCAACGACGTGGAGATGCTGTCGAACATCAACGACACCTCGCCGCCCAGCAAGGCGACGACCGCGGGGCCGCTGCCTTTGTACGGCACGTGCATCATGTCCACGCCCGTCTGGTTCTTGAACATCTCGGCGGCCAGATGGCTGGTGTTGCCGTTGCCGGCGGACGCGAAACTGAGCTTGCCGGGATGGCTCTTGCCGTAGGCGATCAGTTCGGGGATGGTGCTGGCCGGCGTGGACAACGGCGCAGCCACCAGCATCGGCAACGTCGCCACCAGCGAGACCGGCGCGAAGTCACGGCGGGTGTCGTAGGGCAAGGACGGATACAGGCTGGGGTTGATGGCATGCGCGGCCAGCACCATCAGCAAGGTGTAGCCGTCAGGCTTGGCGCGCGCCAATTGCGCGGACGCGATGGCGCCGCCCGCGCCCGGCTTGTATTCCAGCACGATCGGCTGACCCCACTTCTTCTGCAGTTCCGCGCCCAGCGGCCGGGCCAGCATATCGGCGCTGCCGCCCGGCGGATACGGGATCAGCAAGGTGATGGGCTTGTCGGGGTAGGTCGGGGCGGCTTCTACAGCACCCAGGGACAGGACGCCGAGCGACGCGGCGATCAGAAGCGAACGGATCATCAGGGGGTCTCCTTTGCCCGAAGGCGGATGCACACCGTCAGGCGTAGCGCGGCGTGCCGGCTGGATCCAGCACGATCACGCGCGGCGTCGCCGGGAAATGCAGCGGCGCCTCGGTCACGGAACGCAGGAAGGCCGCGGTAACGCCTGCCTTCATGGCGTAGACATTCAAGCCGCCGGGCGTCACGTCGATCACCGCCAGATCGGTATAGATGCGCGTCACCACGCCCTTGCCCGTCAGCGGGTAGGTGCATTGGCGCAGCACCTTGGGCGTGCCATCGCGGCCGCGGTGCTCCATCGTGACCAGGACCTGCTTGGCGCCCACGGCCAGGTCCATCGCGCCGCCCACGGCGGGAATGGCGTCGGCCGCATTGGTCTTCCAATTGGCCAGGTCGCCTGATTCCGATACCTGGAACGCGCCCAGCACGGCGTAGTCCAGGTGGCCGCCGCGCATCATCGCGAACGACACGGTGTGCTCGGTGATGGAAGCGCCGTCCAGCAGCGTGATGAACTGGCGGCTGGCGTTGATCAGGTCTGGATCCACGTTTTCGCCGCTGGCGGCCGGGCCCATGCCCAGGATGCCGTTTTCGCTGTGCAGCAGGATGTCCTTGTCTGACGGCAGGTAGTCGCCCACCAGCGTCGGCATGCCGATGCCCAGGTTGACGATGGAGCCGTCGGGGATGTCGCTGGCCAGCAGCTGTGCGATCTGCTGGCGGGTCAAGCCGGGGATGTCTTGCATGTCAGGCCTCCACCCGCACCACGGATTTCACGAAGATGCCTTGCGTCATGACCTGCTCGGGCACGAACGTGCCCAGCGGCACAACCTCGTCGACCTGCGCGATGGCGTGGCCGGCGGCCATGCACATCACCGGATTGAAGTTGCGCGCAGCATGCCGATACATCAGATTGCCCCAGCGGTCGCCCAGATGGGCGCGGATCAGCGCGTAATCGCCGCGCAGGGGATGTTCCAGCACGTAGCCCACGCCGTCGATCACTTCCTGGCGACGGCCCGCGGCCAGTTCGGTGCCGTAGCCGGTGGGCGTGTAGAACGGCCCCAGCCCGGCGCCTGCCGCGCGCAGCCGTTCAGCCAGCGTGCCCTGCGGCACGCATTCCAGTTCCACCTCGCCAGCGCGGAACGCACGCGCGAACGCATCGGAATTGGGCGGACGCGGATGCGAACAGATGATCTTGCGGACCTGCTTGCGGATCAGCAGCGCGGCGATGCCGCGCTCGAACGTGCCGGCGTTGTTCGAGATGATGGTCAGGTCGCGCCGGCCCGATTCCGCCAGGCATTGCAGCAGCTCGTAAGGCACGCCCGCTTCGCCGAAGCCGCCCACCAGCACGGATGCGCCGTCGGGAATCACCGCCACGGCCTGGGCCATGGATGCTTGGATCTTGTCGATCACGTCTATTGCTCCTGCGCCAGTCCGGCCGCGTCCACGATCTGTTTCCAGCGAGCGCGTTCCTGGCCGATGAACGCGGTGAATTCGGCGGGCGTGTTGCCGCCGGCCTGCCCGCCCATGGCCTTGAAGCGGTCGCTGACTTCGGGGCTCTGCACGACGTCACGCGTGGCGGCGTAGAGCTTGCCGATGACGTCCTCCGGCGTGCCGGCCGGCGCAACCAGGCCAAACCAGGCAGTCACTACCATGTCCTTCACGCCGGCCTCGGCCATGGTCGGCACGTCCGGCAGTTCAGCCAGCCTGCGGTCGCTGGTGACCGCAAGCGCGCGCAGCTTGCCGGATTGGATGAACGGCATCGAACTGGGCAGGTTGTCGATCATGAACGTGAACTGCTGGCCCAGCAGCGCGGCCACCGCCGGGCCCGCGCCCTTGTAGGGCACATGCGTGCCGGGGATGCCGGCGCGCTGCTTGAACAGTTCGGCCGACAGGTGCGGCGATTGCCCCGCGCCGGAACTGCCGAAGGACACCTTGGCCGGGTCCTGCCTGGCCAGCGCCAGCAGGTCGGCGACCGTGCGGGCGGACGAGGCTTCGTTCACGACCAGCACGTTGGGCACCGAGATCACCAGCGTCACCGGCGCGAAGTCGGCGGGCTTGTAGGGCAGCGTCTTGTACAGCGCGTAGTTGATGGCGTTGGGGCCGATGTTTCCCATCAGCAAGGTGTAGCCATCGGGCTTGGCGCGCGCCATCGTCTGCGCGCCGATGATGCCCGCAGCGCCCGCGCGGTTTTCCACGATGACCTGCTGCCCCAGCCGGGCGCCCAGCTTGTCCGCGATCAGCCGCGCGGCGATGTCGGTGGTGCCGCCAGGCGCGGACGGGACGATGAGGGTGATCGGCCGTTCAGGCCAGGCGGCATGGGCCTGGCCTGCCAGGGCGAATGCCACCGCGCCGACAGCCAGCCAGCGATGCGCGTGCAACATGCTTGTCTCCCGACGTGATCATTGATTGATCAACTTGTGGAGACAGAGTGTGTGCGCCGCGGGGGAAATTGCCTATTCTGCAATCTGGAGGGCGGCCTTCGCCTGAGGTGAAGCCGCCCTCCCTGCGCGCTAGGGCTGGCGGCGGATGAAGTGATTCGCGGGCAAGCGGATCGGCTTCCGATGTTGGGACTACGGCTTTCGAATTTCGGCGGACGCCGCTTGCAGAGCCTGCCACAGGCGGTTCGCGACTGGGCCTTGCGGGCGGTCGCTGCGCCGGGCGGCCACCAGTTCTTCGATGCTGCCGGGCAGATGGCGGCTGGCAATCGACACCAGCCGGCCGTCGCGCAATTCGTCTTCGATCAGGAAACGCGGCAGATGGCCCCAGCCCATGCCTTGCAGGATGACGTCCTTCTTCATGAGCTGGTCAGGCACCGTGCATTGCGGGGCACCATCGACCATGAAGTAATCGCGCGGCGGCGTATGGCGGGCCGTGTCGCGCATCACGCATTGCGTGGCTTCGCGCAATTGCGGGAAGCTGATGGCGCGGCCGCGCGCGGCGGGCAGGAACCCCGGCGCCGCCACCGGAACGAACGGCACCTTGGCCAGGTCCAGCCATTCGATGCGCGGATCCTGCTTGTCCACGCGATGCAGGATCAGGTCCGCGTCGCCATCGAGCAGGCGTTCGGCCGGGCCGCCCACGGCCTCGAAGTGCAGATGCAGGCGCGTGCCGGGGCACTGCGCGGAAAAGCGGTTCAACACGGCCAGCATCCACGGCCGCGGACAGAAGTCGCCGATCACCACATGCAGGTCGCTTTCCTCGCCCATCGCCAATTGCGCGGCGTGTGTGCGCAAGCCTTCCAGTTCGCGCAGCAAGCCTTGCGCGCAGCGGTGGAAGGATTGCCCCGCCGGCGTCAGCCGCACGCGATAGCCGCTGCGATCCAGCAAGGCCAGATCCAGTTGGCGCTCCAGCTTGGCCACGGCCGCGAACACCGCGGGGTGCGAACGATGCAGCGCGACGGCAGCGGCCTGGAAGCCGCCCGCGTGCGCCACGGCGTCGAAGCACTGCAGGTCGTGCAGGGTGAAGTCGCTCATGCGTGCCTCTGATGTCTGTTTTTCTGACAATGATGGTCCGGACTTTGTAATTTCTTCCGGATCGGCGCGCAACTACGATTTGCCTCATCTCCACCCGACCAGGCAGACCCGCCATGCAAGACCTCTCCTTCTTCACCACCGGCGACGGCGTGCGCATCGCCTACCGCATCGATGGCGACGTCCGCCTGCCGGTGCTGGTGCTGTCCAACTCCATCGGCACCACGCTGCACATGTGGGACGGCCAGATCCCCGCCCTGTCGCGCCACTTCCGCGTGCTGCGCTACGACACCCGCGGCCACGGCGCGTCCGGCGTGCCGGCAGGCGCCTATTCGATGGACCGGCTGGGCCGCGACGTCATTGAGCTGCTGGACGGCCTGGACATCCCGCGCGCCCACTTCCTGGGTCTGTCGCTGGGCGGCTTCATCGGGCAATGGCTGGGCGTGCATGCGCCGGATCGCATCGACCGCCTGATCCTGGCCAACACGTCCGCCTACCTGGGACCCGCGCCGCAATGGGACGCGCGCATCGCCGCGACGCTGGAGGCGCCCGACATGACGGACACAACCGCCATGTTCCTGGGAAACTGGTTCCCCGCCCGCCTGCTGCACGCCGGCGGCCCCGTCATCGACGCGTTCCGCGCCGGGCTGATGGCCACCGACAAGCATGGCCTGGCGGGCGCGTTCGCGGCCGTGCGCGACGCGGACTTGCGGCGCACCATCGCGTTGATCACGGCGCCGACCCTGGTCATTTCAGGGCGCGACGACACCGTGACGGCGGCCAGCCACGGCGCCGCCATCGCGGCCACGGTACCGGGCGCGCAGTCGCTGGAATTGCCGGTGGTGCACCTGTCGAACATCGAACAGCCCGAGGCGTTCATGGACGCGGTGCTGGGGTTCCTGCTGCCGCGCTGAGGCGGCCCCGCCCGGCATCAGCGCAAGGCGCTGGGGCTGGCGTTGAAGCGGCGGCGGAACGCCACCGAGAAATGCGCGGGCGCGTAGCCCACGTGCCAGGCGGCTTCCGACACGCTCATGCCGCCGTTCAGTATCAGATCGCGGCCACGCAACAACCGCGCCTCTTGCACGCAACGCGCCATGCTCAGGCCGAACACGCGCTTGAACGCCTGTTCCAGCTTGCGCGTGTGCAGGCCGAAATCTCGCGCCAGTTCGGAGGCCCCTGGCGGCTGGCGCAGGTCGGCCAACAGCCGGCGGCGCGCTTCATGCGCCGCGTCCAGTTCCCGCGCGGCAGCGTGGGTGGGTTCCGCGGACAAGGCGGCGGTCCGGGTCGCCTGCGCCAAGGCCACGGCCGCCAGTTCCAGCCCCTTGGCAGCCAGATACAGGCGGCGCGCCGCCCCGTCGAAGGCGCAGACGCGCACCTGGTCGGCGATGCGGCGCGCGTCGCGCCCGGCGGCACCGTGCCAGACGATCGGCTCACTCGACGGCTGCCCCGGCGAGAGTCGCTTGAAGAAGTCAGGCTCCAGCCCCAGTTCCGACCACAACGCCGTCTCCGGCAGGCTGACCATCGCGTACTGCTGGTCCACGCCCGCCTCGAAGGCGTCCGCGCCTTGCGCCTGGCCGGTGTTCCACGCCAGGAACAGCGTGGGGCCCTGCAAGCGCAAGGCGGTGCGGTCTTCGATCCGGCTGTGCACATCCCCATCGAGCATGATGACTTTCAGGCCGCGGTGCAGCGGTTCGTCGCGCCAGCGGGTGGCGTTGCGCCGGAACACGCCCGCGTGCAGGGCGACGCCGCCGGGCTGGCTCAGTGCCGCGTCAACGCGATGGTGTTCGGCGGCGGCGCGCAGGGAAGGCATGGACGGATCCGGTTCTTATTTGAGAATAATTATTATTACCCAAATAAGGCCCGCCTGTCCGGACGGCGGCCGGCTTATTCCCCTGCGCGCTCCCAGCGGCGCTGGATGGCCTTGGCCGCCACGACCCCGTCCGCCATCGACGTGACCACGCAGGGATGCATGCGGTGCGCCACTTCGCCCACGGCGTAGATGTCGGGCACGCTGGTTTCGGCGGTGGCGAAATCCGTGCGGATGTAGCCGCGGTCGTCGCGGGCCAGCCGCAGGCCGTCGGCGAAGGCGGCTTGCGGTTCCCACCCGTAGAAGACCAGAATCAGGTCGTAGGGTTGGCCGTCCACGCTGCGTCGGGCGGGATCCACCTGGTAGGGGCCGATGCGCACCCCTTCGCGGCCGGCGCGCGTCACCCATTGCTGCTGGGCGCGGACGCTGCGGGCGTACAGATGCACGGCGCGGGCGCCGCGGTTGCGCACATAGACGTAGTTTTCGAACGCGTTGTCGCCGCCGCCCAGCACCGCGACCGACAGGCCGGAGTAGTCCTGCGCCACGATGGGGGAACCCGGGCCGATCAGCACGCCGGGCCAGGATGCGCCCGGCGGGTGGTCCGGCAGGCCCTTGGCCCGCACGCCCGAGGCGATGACGAGCGTGCGTCCGCGCACCTGCGTCTGGCTGCCGTCCGGGCCGGTCAGGGTGGCCTGGATGCCGCCCTTGCAAGGCAAGACGCCGGTCGCGCGGGTTTCCAGGCGCAGCGGCACGCCGGCCGCGCGCACGCTCGCGTCAATATTGGCCGCGACCTGCTGGCCGGTCACCCCGGGCAGCACCGCGATCCAATCGTCGGCGAACGGATTGTCATTGCCCAGCCCGCCCAGGCGGGTGCTGGCCTCTACCAACAGCGGGGACAGACCCAGCCTGGCCAGCCACAGGGCGCAGGAAGCGCCGGCCGGGCCGCCGCCTACAATGACCGCATCGTGCATCTGTTGCATTTCACCCCTTATTGACTGCGCCGGCGTCCTCAAAGACGCCCGGACATGGCCGAATTGTAGCCAGCGCGCCGTCCCTGACCCGCTGTCGCCTTACAATTCCGGCTGTCCCACCCAGGTTTTCATCATGCCCACACGCCGCATCATCCTTTCCGGGCTTGCGCTCGACGCCCGCATCGGCATCCTCGAACACGAGCGACGCGCCACCCAGCCCCTGCACGTCGATGCCGAGTTTGACGTGGACATTCAGCGCTCGGTCGACGACCACGATATCCACAGCGTGCTGGATTACCGCCGGCTGCGCGAGGCCATCGTCGAGGAATGCACCCAGGCGCATGTGAACCTGATCGAAACCCTTTCCGAACAAGTCGCCGCGCGCCTTCTGGCCGACTTCCAGGAAATCCGCTCGCTGCGCCTGCGCATCAGCAAACCCATGGCCTTTTCCGACTGTGCGGCGGTAGGCGTGGAAATCCAGATCACGCGTTGACCATGAACGATATCGCTCCCCCTATCCGCTTCCGTACCGAAGCAGAAGAGAAGGCCCGCCACGAAGGCAACAAGCTGACCAAGCGCCTGGCCCGCGAGACCACGCGCGCGCTGTCCGACTACAACATGATCGGAGAAGGCGACCGCGTCATGGTCTGCCTGTCGGGCGGCAAGGATTCCTATGCGATGCTGGACATCCTGCTCCAGCTGCAAAAGCGCGCGCCGTTCAAGTTCGAACTGATCGCGGTGAACCTGGACCAGAAGCAGCCTGACTTCCCCGACCACATCCTGCCTCAGTACCTGAAAGAACTGGGCGTGCCCTTCCACATCGAGACGCAGGATACGTATTCCATCGTCACGCGCGTGCTGGAAGAAGGCAAGACGATGTGCTCGCTCTGTTCGCGGTTGCGCCGCGGCATCCTGTACCGCGTCGCCTCCGAACTGGGCGCGACCAAGATCGCGCTGGGCCACCATCGCGACGACATCCTGGCCACGTTCTTCCTGAACCTGTTCTACGGCGGCAAGGCCAAGGGCATGCCGCCCAAGCTGGTGTCCGACGACGGCCGCCACACGGTGATCCGCCCGCTGGCCTATGTAGCCGAAACGGACCTGATCGCCTACGCCGAACTCAAGCAGTTCCCCATCATCCCGTGCAACCTCTGCGGCTCCCAGGAAAACCTGAAGCGCAAGGAAGTGGGCCGGATGATCAAGGACTGGGACAAGCAGCACCCGGGCCGTTCGTGGAACGTGTTCAACGCGCTGTCGCGCGTGGTGCCGTCGCATCTGATGGACCGCGACCTGTTCGACTTCGTGGGCCTGAAGCCCACCGGCGTGCCGGACGCCAACGGCGACACGGCGTTTGACGCCGTGGATCCGGACGAAGACGGCGACGACGCCTGCGGCGATACGCCGGAAGCGCTGGAACCGGGCGCGATCGTGGAAAAGAAGGTGATGTTCACGCGCAGCTGATGCCTATGGGTTGCGCGCGTTGAATGGCCGCGTCCTTGCGGCCATTTTTTCGCGCTCCACCCATCCTAACGATGACGCGCGTGCCCCGTAGGATGGGTGAAGCGCGCAGAATCCGGCATCGAGAACACCGCCATTGAACGCGCGCAACCCATCACAGATCAGGCGTTCAACACCCGGATCGGCTTGCCCGCCTGGAACGCCTTCACGGCTTCCAGCGAGTTCTGATAGAACGCCTCGAAGTTCTCGCGGCTGACGTAGCCCAGGTGCGGGGTCAGGATCACGTTGTCCAGGTCGCGCACGGTATCGGTGGGCGACAGCGGTTCTTCGGGATAGACGTCCAGGCCCGCGCCCGCGATGCGGAACTTCACCAGCGCATCCATCAGCGCTTCGTTATCCACCAGGCCGGCGCGCGACGTGTTCACCAGGTAGGCGGTGGGCTTCATCGCGGCCAAGGCGGTGGCGTCCACGACATGACGGCTGCGGTCCGACAGGATCAGGTGCAGGCTGACGACGTCGGACGTGGCGAAGAGTTCGTGCTTGTCCACGCGCTTGACGCCGGCGGCCTCGGCGCGCTCGTCCGTCAGGTTGGGGCTCCAGGCCACCACGTCCATGCCGAACGCCTGGCCCACCTTGGCCACGGCGGCGCCCAGTTTGCCCAGGCCGAGCACGCCGAGGCGCTTGCCGGCCAGGGGCTCGGGCATGGCGGTTTGCCACATGCCGCGGCGCATGGCCGCGTCTTCGGCGGGCAGGTGCTTGAACAGGCCCAGGATGTGCGCCCAGGCCAGTTCGGCCGTGGCGGTGTTGGCGTCGGCGCTGCCGGGCGCGCCGCACACGACGATGCCCTGCGCGGTGCAGGCGGGCATGTCGATGGCGTTATTGCGCATGCCGGTCGTGATCAGCAGGCGCAGCTTGGGCAGCGCGCGAATGCGCTCGGCGGGGAACGGCGTGCGCTCGCGCATCGCCACGATCACGTCGAAAGGCTCAAGCGTGGCCTCGACCTGTTCGTCCGGAATGAAGTTGTTGAAGATCTGGACCTCGGCGTCGCCGCCCAGCGAGGTCCAATCCGCATAGCGCCGGGCTACGTCGTGGTAATCGTCGAGAATTGCGATTTTCAAGTGCTGTCTCCGGGAGGCGTGGCGCTTGTCGCGCCAGCCTGCCCGGCCGGCGCGCGGCGCCGGTCAGTTCAAACGGGCTTTAAGTTGGTCCAGCGGGATCGCGCCGCTGACGCGCGACCCATCGGCAAAGAAGAGCGTGGGCGTGCCGCGCACCATCAACTGATGGCCCAGGGCCAGCAGCTTGTCTTCGGGCACGTCGCAACTGGCGGTAGCCGGCTTCTTGCCGCGCACCATCCAGTCGTCCCAAGCCTTGCCCTGGTCTTTGGCGCACCAGACGTCACGCACCTTGTCCTTGGAGTCCGGCGACAGGATCGGGTACAGGAACGTGTAGACGGTGACGTTGTCCAGGTCTTCCATCGTCTTGCGCAGCTGCTTGCAGTAACCGCAGTTGGGGTCTTCGAAGATTGCGACCTTGCGCGAGCCGTCGCCCTTGACCTGCTTGATGGCCAGGTCCAGCGGCAGCTGGTCGAACGAGACGGCGCTGAGCTTTTCCTGGGATTCGCGGGTGACGTCGCGGCGCGTCATGGCGTCGATCAACGGCCCTTCCATGACCCAGGTGACCTTTTCATCCGTGTAGATCAGGTCCATGCCCAGCTGCACCTCGAACAGGCCATACGGCGTACGGCGCACGGCCGTCACGTCCATGCCGGTGAAGCGCTGCTGGAAACGTTCCTTGACGGCATCCGCCACCGGGTCGATCTGCGTGGTGGACACGCTTTTTTCGCCCTTGCCCGGCTGGCCGACAGACTGCGTGGACACGGACCTGTCGCCCTTGGCGGGCGCTTGCGCCAGCGCCACGGTGGACAGACCCAGGCCACCGGCCAGGAAACAAGCCGCCACGGTGGCGGAGATGCGGAAGTTCATCAGTACTCCTGTACTTATCGTGTTCTTTGGAGGCAAGCGTAACGCATCCCGAGGGGGGTTGGCCGGGCGGGGACCGGACGCAGCGCGGATCTCAGTCAGGCTCCCGCCCCCTGCCAAGGTTCCAAAAGCATGCCCGACCGGGCTCAATTGGCAGAAGCACCCGCGATCAGGCGGCGCTTGACCAGCGGCGCCTTTTCGACCCAGTGCATGCCCGCGTTGCGCAACCACACCAGCGGCGTGGCGCGCGATGCGAACAGCTTGTGCAGGCCGTCGGTAGCAAGGCGCATGGCCAGCACCGGTTCGGCGCGCGCGCGCTGGTAGCGGTGCAGCACCCGGAGGTCGCCCGCCGTGCGGTAGGGTTCGCGGCCCGCCACCGTGCGCGCCAACGCCTCGACGTCGCCCAGGCCCAGGTTCAGGCCCTGACCCGCCAGCGGGTGCAGGCGGTGCGCGGCGTCGCCGGCCAACGCAATGCCGGGCGCCACCATCTGGGCGCGTTCCAGCGTCAGCGGAAAGCCGTGCAGCTTGCTGCGGACTTTCAGTCGGCCCAGGCGGCCTTCGGAGGCCTCGGCCAGCAGGGTTTCCAGCTTTGCGGCCTGCGCCTCGGGCGGCAATGCCAGCAGCGCCTGCGCCGGTTCGGTGCGCATGGACCAGACCATCGATACTTGCGGGCCGTCCGCGGTGTCGGGCAGCGGCAGCAACGCCAGCACGCCGTCATCACGGAACCACTGAATGGCCGTGCCCTGATGGGCGCGTTCGGCGTCCAGGTGCACGACCAGGCCCGTGTCGTCATAGGACACGGCGTCGTGTTTCATGCCTGCCGCCGTGCGCAGCGGCGAAGCCGCGCCGTCAGCGCCCACGAACAGCTCGGCCTGGATGCGCGTGCCGCTTTCGGTATCGATCGCGCCATCCCGATAGCCCGTGCAGCGGTCTTCCAGCCAGGGGATGCCGAACATCCGCACCGCCTGAATCAGCACGCGCTCGATTTCGCCGGATTCCACGATCCAGGCCAGTTGCGGCAGCGCCGCCTGCCAGGCGTTCAGGTTGACCTGCCCATCGGCATCGCCGTGGATTTCCATGGATTCGACGGGCATCAGCCGGGACGCGGGCATGGCGTCCCAGACACCCAGCTCGGCCAGAAAACGCTGGCTGGCGGGCGAAATGGCGTAGACGCGCGGGTGGTAGCGGTTGGGATCGGCGGCCGGCACCGACGTGCGCGGCGCCAGGACGGCGACGCGCTGGCCGCGGCGGGCCAGCGCCAGGGCGGTGGACAGGCCGACGATGCCGGCCCCGCAAACGACGATTTGATGGCTCATCTTGCCGAGGGCTCCCCAGCTTGCTTGGGCCACAGCACCCACATCTGGCCCCGTTGTTTCATGCGGCCCGCCTGCTGACCGGCCTCGTCGCCGTAACCCCAGTAGAAGTCGGCACGCGCCGCGCCGCGGATGGCCGTGCCCGTATCCTGGGCGAACACCAGCCGCTGCAGCGGCCGGTCAGAGGCCGGGAACGTGGTGGCCAGATACACGGGGGTGCCCAACGGCACGAACGTAGCGTCGACTGCGACCGAGCGCTTGGGCGCCAGCGGGATCGCGTAAGCGCCCTTCGGACCTTGCTCGGGGTCGATGACCGGCTCTTCGCGGAAGAAGACGACCGCCGGATTGGCGTTCAACATTTCCTGCACGCGTTTCGGATTGCGCTGGGCCCAGGCGCGGATGTTCTGCATGGACGCCTGGTCGGCAGTCAGCTCGCCGCGGTCGATCAGCCAGCGGCCGATGGACACGTAGGGCTGGCCGTTGTGGTCGGCGTACGCCACGCGGATGGTCTTGCCGGCGTCGGGGCCGTCAGTCAGCTGCACGCGGCCCGAGCCCTGCACCTGCAGGAAGAAGTTGTCCACGGGGTCGTCCACCCACACCACGACGGGCGGGCGGCGGCCAGAGGACTCGATGGCGGCACGGGTGTCGTAGGGCACGACCCGCTTGCCCTCGAGCTTGCCGCGCACGCGCTTGCCGGCCAGATCCGGGTAGATCGATCCCAGATCGATCGTCAGCAGGTCGGCGGGCACGGCGTACAGCGGCCACTGATGGTTACCGCCCTGGCGGCGCGAGCCGCGTACCAGAGGTTCGTAATAGCCCGTGACGGTATTGGTGGCTGGCTTGCCGTCGGCGGCATTCAGGCGCCACGGCTGCAGATAGGTCTGCAGGAAGCGGCGCACGCCCTCGGCGTCGCCTGCGGCCGGCGCCCGGGACGGGTCGACGGCGGCGGCGCACACGGGCTGCCAGGCGCGCGGCGTGGCGCGCGCAGGCGCGGCCAGGTTGCCGCTGGTGGGCCGCATCAGGCCGCGGCAGTTGCGCAGGAACAGCGGCCAGAACTGCGTCAGATCGTCGGACGACCAGCCCGGCATTTCGGACCAGGTCCCAGCCTTGAACTTGCCCGCCAGGGCACGCGGCGGCGTGTCCGGCAGGGCCGACAGCGACGGCACCACCAAGGGGCCGTCAGCCGCGGGGACGCGCGTGCCGGGCAGGCTGCCGGCATCGCCGGATTCAGGGGGGACGTCCGAGGGGGTGGAACATGCCGCCAACAGGACCGACAGCACGGACAGGCTAAGAATGCGCTTCATGAGCAGAGAAGAAAACGAGGCAACGGGCCGGGCCATTCAGTGCAGGGTGCGCGGCATGGCCAGGACGAATTCGGAGATCGGCACTTCGAACGGAATCCCGTTCTCGCCGACGCAGTGGTAGGTGCCGCGCATCGTGCCCACCGGGGTGGGCAGGGGACAGCCGCTGGTGTATTCGAAGGTCTCGCCGGGCGCAAGCAGGGGCTGCTGCCCCACGATGCCCAGTCCGCGCACTTCCTGCACGCGCTGGTTGCCGTCGGTGATGACCCAGTGGCGGCTGATCACCTGGGCGGGATGCTCGCCGGTATTGGTGATGCGCACGGTATAGGCAAACACGAATTGCTGTTCGCCGGGATCGGACTGTTCAGGCACGAAGCGCGGAGTGACAGAGACGCTCAGGTCGTAAGGTTTCACAGTCCTTTCCTGTGTGGCTGGGCGCGGGGGCCGGAGAACGGCGCCGGACGCTTTCAAGACGCAGTTTTCAGACCCGTGGAACCGGGCTGTTCCCGATACCGCGCCTCAAACTGCAATAATGGCACATTATGCCCTTCCCGACTCCGAACATCATGTCATCCTCCACGGCTTCCACCCGCATCACCCCCAGCATCCTGTCGGCTGACTTCGCCCGCCTGGGCGAGGAAGTCCGCAACGTCGTCGCCGCCGGCGCGGACTGGATCCACGTGGACGTGATGGACAACCACTATGTCCCCAACCTGACCATCGGCCCGATGGTGTGCGCGGCGATCCGCCCCCACGTCGAGGTGCCGATCGACGTGCACCTGATGGTCGAACCGGTGGACGACCTGGTCCCGATGTTCGCCAAGGCCGGCGCCGACTACATCAGCTTCCACCCGGACGCCAGCCGCCACGTGGACCGCACGCTGTCCCTGATCCGCGAAAACGGCTGTAAGGCAGGCCTGGTGTTCAACCCCGCCACGCCGCTGACCTATCTGGACTACGTCATGGACAAGATCGACCTGGTCCTGATCATGTCGGTGAACCCCGGCTTTGGCGGCCAGAGCTTCATCCCCGGCGCACTGACCAAGCTGCGCGAGGCGCGCGCGAAGATCGACGCCTGGATGCAGGCCGGCGGCCAGGAAATCGTGCTGCAGGTGGACGGCGGCGTCAAAATCGACAACATCGCCGAAATCCGCCGTGCAGGCGCCGACACGTTCGTGGCCGGCTCGGCCATTTTCGGCAAGCCCGACTACGCGGGCATCATCACGTCCATGCGCGAACAGATCGCCATCGGCGAAACCACCGCCATCTGAGGATCACGACGACATGACCGCTTTCCGCGCTGCGCTGCTGGACCTGGACGGCACCCTGCTGGACTCCATCCCCGACCTGGCCTTCGCGGCCAACGCCATGCGCGTGGAGCTCGGCATGACCGCGCTGCGCGAAGACGTGGTGGCCACTTTCGTGGGCAAGGGCGTGGACAACCTGGTCCGCCGCAGCCTGGCGGGCAGCCTGGACGCGGCCGACCCGTCGGCCGCCGAGTTCGACCGCGCCCGCGAAGCCTTTTACCGCCACTACCACCTGGTCAACGGCGAACGCGCCCAGGTCTACCCCGGCGTCATCGAAGGCTTGAAGCACATGCGCGACCAGGGCCTGAAACTGGCCGTCGTCACCAACAAGCCCACCGAATTCACGCTGCCGCTGTTGCAGCGCACCGGTCTGGCGGGCTTTTTTGACGCGGTCGTCTGCGGCGACACCTGCGCGCGCCGCAAGCCCGACCCCGACCAGGTGCTGCATGCCTGCGAACTGCTGGGCGTGGCGGTAACCGAAGCCGTGACCATCGGCGACTCGATCAATGACGCGCAGGCGGGCCGTACGGCCGGCACGCAGGTCCTGGTCGTGCCTTACGGTTACAACGAAGGCCGTGACGTGCGCGAGCTGGATGTCGATGGTATAGTGGACACGCTTGTCAACGCCGCCCAGTGGGTGGCGCTCTGGAACCAAAACCAGAACGCCGCGAAAACCGTCTCCTGAAACAGGGCCCGGGGCAGCTGACAAACCCTGAATTCTCAAAGACTTATCCCGGATCAATGAACGCTTACCCCCAGAACCAAATGCTCGGCGCCTCGTGGCGCTGGTGGCGTTTGTCTTCCGGGTGGCGATGATCCCTCCCGGCCCTGGACGCGTATGCCGCCTAGTGCCGTAGCTGTGTAAACACAGAGCCAAGCCCGGAACCAGTAACCTGGACCGGGCTTTTTTGTTGTGCGCCCGGTCTGAAAGCAAACACCAAATCGCTTACGAGACCCCGACATGACCGAAATCGAATTCAAGGCCCTCGCCGCGCAAGGCTACAACCGCATCCCGCTGGTCGCCGAGACCTATGCTGACCTGGACACCCCGCTGGGCATCTACCTGAAGCTGGCGCACGCGGGCCCGCTGGCCGGCCGCATGACCTGCCTGATGGAATCCGTGGTGGGCGGCGAGCGCTTTGGCCGCTATTCGTTCATCGGCCTGCCTGCCCGCACGGTGATCCGCGCCAGCGGCACCCTGACGGAAGTGCTGCACGACGGCCAGGTCGTGGAAACGCACGAAGGCGATCCCCTGGCCTTCATCGAGCAATACCAAGGCCGTTTCAAGGTCGCCCTGCGCCCGGGCATGCCGCGCTTTTGCGGCGGCCTGGCCGGCTACTTCGGCTACGACACCGTGCGCCACATCGAGCCCTGCCTGGGCCCGGCGGTCAAACCCTTCCCGGCCGGCATGGAAGGCGGCACGCCCGACCTGATGCTGATGCACGTGGACGAACTGGTCATCGTGGACAACCTGGCCGGCCGCATCTACCTGATGGTCTACGCCGACCCCAGCCAGCCCGAGTCCTATAGCCGCTCCCAGCAGCGCCTGCACGACCTGCGCGCCCGCCTGCGACGCCCGGTGGAAATTCCCTACAGCCACGCCAGCATGCAGACCGAAGAGCGGCGCGACTTCAAGAAGGAAGACTATCTGGCGGCCGTGCACCGCGCCAAGGAACACATCGCCGCCGGCGACCTGATGCAGGTGCAGATCGGCCAGGTCATCGCCAAGCCCTTCCGCGATTCCCCGCTGTCCCTCTACCGCGCCCTGCGGTCGCTGAACCCCTCCCCCTACATGTACTTCTGGAACTTCGGCGACTTCCAGGTCGTGGGTGCGTCGCCCGAGATCCTGGTGCGCCAGGAGCGCGTGGTGGACAACGGCGTGCCGAAGTCGCAGATCACCATCCGCCCGCTGGCCGGCACCCGCAAGCGCGGCGCCACGCCCGAGGAAGACGCGGCGCTGGCCGCTGAACTGAAGGCCGATCCCAAGGAAGTGGCCGAACACGTGATGCTGATCGACCTGGCGCGCAACGACGTGGGCCGCGTGGCGGAAGTGGGCTCGGTGAAGGTCAGCGACACCATGGTCATCGAACGCTATTCGCACGTCATGCACTTGGTGTCCAACGTGACGGGCAACCTGAATCCCGGCATGAGCAGCATGGACGTACTGCGCGCGTCCTTCCCTGCCGGCACGCTGACGGGCGCGCCCAAGGTCGAAGCCATGAAGATCATCGATGAACTGGAACCCGTGCGCCGCGGCATCTACGGCGGCGCGGCCGGGTACCTCTCTTACGGCGGCGAAATGGACGTGGCCATCGCCATCCGCACCGGCGTCATCAAGGACGGCACGCTGTACGTGCAGGCCGCCGCCGGCATCGTGGCCGATTCCAACCCCGAAGCCGAATGGGCCGAAACGGAAGCCAAGGCCCGCGCGGTGCTGCGCGCGGCCGAACAGGTGCAGCACGGCCTGGACGAACCCATCTGATCCCGGCCCCGCCCGAACCGAATACCGCCCGCACGGAGAAAAAAATGCTGTTGATGATCGATAACTACGACTCTTTTACCTACAACCTGGTCCAATACTTCGGCGAACTGGGCGAAGACGTGCGCGTCGCGCGCAACGACCAGATCACGCTGGAGGAGATCGCCGCCCTGAACCCCGACCGCATCTGCGTGTCGCCCGGGCCGTGCTCGCCGGCCGAAGCCGGCATCTCGGTGGCCGCGATCCAGGCCTTTGCCGGCAAAAAGCCTATCCTGGGCGTGTGCCTGGGCCATCAGGCCATCGGCACGGCCTACGGCGGCGACATCGTCCGCGCCCAGCAGATCATGCACGGCAAGACGGTGAAGATCTCGCACACGGGCACCGACATCTTCACCGGCCTGCCCACCCCGTACACCGTGATCCGTTACAACTCGCTGACTATCGACCCCGCCACCCTGCCCGACTGCCTGGCGGTGACGGCAACCGCGCCGGACGGCGACATCATGGGGGTCCGCCACAAGACGCTGCCCCTGTACGGAGTACAGTTCCACCCCGAATCCGTGCTCAGCGAACATGGCCACGCCCTGCTGCGCAATTTCCTGAACCTCGCCTGAGAAGGACGCATCGTGACGATTTCCCCCACCGAAGCGCTGACGCGCTGCATTGAACACCGCGAAATTTTCCACGACGAGATGCTGCATCTGATGCGCATGCTGATGCGCGGCGAGATGTCTCCGCAGATCGCCAGCGCCCTGCTGATGGGCCTGCGCGTAAAAAAGGAAACCATCGGCGAGATCACCGCGGCCGCGCAGGTCATGCGCGAATTCGCCACCCCCGTCGTAACGCCGAATCCGCCGGATCTGCTGGATATGTGCGGCACCGGCGGCGACGGCAGCCACACGTTCAACATCTCGACTACCGCCATGTTCGTAGCGGCGGCGGCCGGCGTGCCGATCGCCAAGCACGGCAACCGCAGCGCCTCGTCCTCCAGCGGCAGCGCCGACGTGCTGGAAGCCCTGGGCGCCAACCTGGTCCTGACGCCCGATGAGGTCGCCGAGTGCATCCAGGCTACCGGCATCGGCTTTATGTTCGCGCCCGCCCACCACGGCGCCATGAAGAATGTAGCGGCCGTGCGCAAGGAACTGGCCGTACGCACCATTTTCAACATCCTCGGGCCGCTGACCAACCCTGCGGGCGCCGCCAACCAGCTGATGGGCGTATTCCACCCCGACCTCGTCGGCATCCAGGTGCGCGTGCTGGAGCGCCTGGGTTCGCGCCATGTGCTGGTCGTGCACGGCAAGGACGGCATGGACGAAGCCTCGCTGGGCGGCGCCACGCTCGTGGGCGAACTGAAAGATGGTCAAATACGGGAATATGAAATCCACCCCGAAGACTACGGGCTATCCATGATGTCCAACCGGTCCATCAAGGTGTCCAATCGCGAGCAGTCGCGCGAACTTGTCATCGAAGCGCTGGACAATGTCGAGGGCACCGCGCGCGACATCGTTGCGCTCAATGCGGGGCTTGCCATCTATGCCGGCAATAAAGCCGATTCCATTCCCGAAGCCTTAGCGCTAGCATTTGAATTGATTGCCACCGGCGCGGCGCGAGCCAAGCTGGAAGAATTCTGCGCATATACCCGGAAATTCCAGAAATGAACGATATTCTTGCGAAGATCCTCGCCGTCAAGGTCGAGGAAGTCGCCGCCGCCCGCCAGATGCGCAGCGAAGCCGAAGTCCTGCGCGAAGCGCAGGCGCGCCAGGACGTGCGTGGCTTCGCCCAAGCCATCGAAGACAAGATTTCGCAGGGCAAGGCCGGCGTCATCGCTGAAATCAAGAAAGCGTCGCCCTCCAAGGGCGTGCTGCGCGAAACCTTCGCTCCCGCCGACATCGCCTCGACCTATGCCGTGCACGGCGCGGCCTGCCTGTCTGTGTTGACGGACGTGCAGTTCTTCCAGGGCTCGCACGACCACCTGCGCCAGGCGCGCGCCGCGTGCTCGCTGCCGGTGCTGCGGAAAGATTTCGTGATCGACCCCTACCAGATCATCGCCGCCCGCGCGATGGGCGCGGACTGCGTGCTGCTGATCGTGGCCGCGCTGTCGCCGTCGCAATTGCGCGACTACGAAACGCTGGCAATGGAACTGGGCATGGACGTGCTTGTGGAAGTGCACGACGCGCGCGAGCTGGACGTGGCGCTGACCATGAAGACGCCGCTGCTGGGCATCAACAACCGCAACCTGCGCACCTTCGAAACCAGCCTGAAGAACACGCTGGACCTCTTGCCCAACATCCCGGCGGGCAAGCGCGTCGTGACGGAAAGCGGCATCTTGAAGCCCGAAGACGTGAAACTGATGCGCGACCACAAGGTCAACGCGTTCCTGGTGGGCGAGGCCTTCATGCGCGCCAAAGACCCCGGCGCCGAACTCGCGCGCCTGGTCGGCTAAAGCCGCGTACCCAGGCTATCGCGCGCGCGGCAAACCCAACGCCGCCGCGCGCCGGTACACGGTGCTGCGGTGCACACCCAGCGCCCGCGCCGCGCGGCTGACATTGCCGCCGTGCGCGGCCAGTGCGGCGCGAACGGCAGCATCCGTCATCGATTGCAGATCTGCCGTGCCGCCTTCGGGCGGCGCGGCGACCGCATGCGCGTTGTCCGCCGCGGGCCGCAGTTCGGCGGGCAGCATGTCTGCATCAACCACGCCTGACGGCCCCGCCAACACATGCAAGGTGCGCAGCACGGCTACCAACTGCCGGTAGTTGCCCGGCCACGGGTAGGCCGCCAGCAGCGCTTCGATGGGCGGCGGCAACACCGGCCCCGCCCCCTGCGCCGCCCAGAGCGCGCGCAGCAATTCCAGACGGTCGGCACGCGCGCGTAGCGGCTCCAGCGTGACGGTGTATTCGGCGATACGGAAATACAGGTCGGGACGCACCGGCGCATCGGCGCCTTCGTGGGCCAGCGGACGGTGCGTGGCGCACACCAGCGCGAAATCCACCGGCACGGGCCGCGCCGCGCCCAGTGGCGACACCTCGCGCGTCTGCAACACGCGTAGCAACCGCGATTGCAGCATCAGCGGCATGTCGCCGATCTCATCCAGGAACAGCACGCCGCCGTGCGCCTGCCGCAGCAAACCCTTGCTGCCTTGACGCCGCGCCCCCGTGAACGCGCCATCCTCATAGCCGAACAATTCGGATTCGATCAGGCTTTCAGGCAAGGCGGCGCAGTTCACCGCCACGAACGGGCCGGATGCCCGCTTGCCCCGCGAATGCAATTGGCGCGCAAAGACCTCTTTGCCCACGCCCGTTTCGCCTTGCAGCAAAATGGACACGCCCGCATCTGACAGGTGCACGGCGCGCGCCAGTGCGCCAAGTGTGGCGGCGTCGAAACTGGGTGCGGCCGGGCGCGTGACATCGATGCTTGGCAAGGCCGGCGCCACCGGCTGCGGCGCACGCGCACGCGGCAGTCGCAGCCGCGCGTGGTAGCTCGCGCCCGTGCGAGTATGCACGCGGCCCGCGGCATCGGGGCAACGTTCCAGTACACCATCGAAGACATCGCTGTAGCGGTACACCCCCAACGCCGTTGCGGCCAGCCCCAGCGCCTGCAAGGCACGGCGGTTGGCGCCAATCAGCACATCACCCTGAAACGCCAACAGGCCTTCGCCTGGTGCGCCCAGGCCGGAATGGTGGTCGTGCAGCCGCAGCACGGCATGGTGCTCATAGGCTTGTTCAAACAAGCGGTGTTCGATCAGATCGACCGCGGCGCGCACCAGCGCCAGGACGTCGGGACGGATGTCGCGCGCCTGGCTGGATAAATCCAGCACGCCGAGCGTTCGGCCTTCGCTATCGGTAATGGGCACCGCCGCGCAAGTCAGGATGCGATTGGGTTCGAAGTAGTGTTCCGCGCCATGCACGGTAATGGGCCGGCCTTCGACCAGCGCGGTGCCGATGGCGTTGGTGCCGGCGGCGGCTTCGTCCCACGGTGCGCCGGGCATCAGCGCCACGCGCGACGCCCGGCTGGCGAACCCCGCATCGCCGTCGCTATCCAGCACCAGCCCTTGGGCGTCGGACAGAATCACCAGATTGCCGCTGCCGCCCGCCTCGCGACGGAGATACGACATGGCGGGTTCGGACAGCCTGCGCAGCGCTTCGTTGCGCTGCTGGGCTTCGCGCAGTTCGCCTTGCGTCATGAGTTCGGCACGGCGCACGCCACGCATGTCGAAGCCCAGGTCCGCGCAACGGCGCCAGGATCGAAGGATGGGTTCGGCAACGATGCCGCCCGGCACCGCCCCCTGCTGGTTGAACAGCAGGCGCGCTTGCGTCAGCGCGTGCTGACGAGAATGAGTGGCCATGCGTGTCTCCTAGGACAGGCGTTCTGCGACACCTGTTCCGCGACAATGTCGCAAAAAACGGCAGTTGCCCGGGGTTGCGCGGGCTGATCAACTTTCGCACGTGAGAGCGCGCGCTGTCCAGCGGGGAAGCCCGCAGGTTGGCATGTTCCTTGCTTGATACCGGATAGGCAGCCGACTGCCGCTATCCCAACAATATCGGAGACAAGCATGGACATCGCGACCCGCATCACCCCGGACTCGTATGGCACCCGTCTGGACCTGAAAACGCAGTACGACAATTTCATTGATGGAAAGTGGCAGAAGCCGGCAGACGGTGAGTACTTCGACAACGTCACTCCGGTGACCGGCCAGGTGCTGACCCGCAACGCGCGCTCCAAGGAGCGCGACATCGATCTGGCGCTGGACGCCGCGCACCGCGCCGCGCCGAAATGGGGTGCGACCCCGGCCGCCGAACGCGCTCGCATGCTGATGCAGATCGCAGACGTGATGGAAGCCAATCTGGAACGCCTGGCCACGGCCGAAACCTGGGACAACGGCAAACCCATCCGCGAAGCCCGCGCCGCCGACATCCCGCTGGCGATCGACCACTTCCGCTATTTCGCCTCGTGCATCCGCAGCCAGGAAGGCGGCCTGTCCGAAATCGACAGCGACACCGTCGCCTATCACTTCAATGAACCGCTGGGCGTGGTCGGCCAGATCATCCCGTGGAATTTCCCCATCCTGATGGCCGCTTGGAAGCTGGCGCCTGCGCTGGCGGCGGGCAATTGCGTGGTACTCAAGCCCGCGGAACAGACGCCGCTAGGCATCCTGCTGCTGATGGAACTGATCGGCGACATCCTGCCCCCGGGCGTGGTGAACGTGGTCACGGGCTTCGGGCTGGAAGCCGGCAAGCCGCTGGCCTCCAGCAAGCGTATCGCCAAGATCGCCTTCACCGGCGAGACCACCACCGGCCGCCTGATCATGCAGTACGCGTCGCAGAACATCATTCCAGTGACGCTGGAGCTGGGCGGCAAGTCGCCCAACATCTTCTTTGCCGACGTGGCCGCGCAAGACGACGACTTCCTGGACAAGGCGGTGGAGGGCTTCGTCATGTTCGCGCTGAACCAGGGCGAAGTGTGCACGTGCCCCAGCCGCGCGCTGATCCAGGAATCGCTCTACGACAAGTTCATGGAACGCGCCTTGAAGCGCGTAGCCGAGATCAAGCAGGGCAACCCACTGGACGGCGACACGATGCTGGGCGCGCAGGCGTCCACCGAGCAACTGGAGAAGATCCTGTCGTACCTGGACATCGGCAAGCAGGAAGGCGCCGACGTGCTGGCCGGCGGCTCGCGCGCGCAGATGCAGGGCGCGCTGGAAGGCGGCTATTACGTGCAGCCCACGGTCTTCAAGGGCCACAACAAGATGCGCGTGTTCCAGGAAGAGATCTTCGGGCCGGTCGTGGCGGTGACGACGTTCAAGGACGCCGATGATGCGCTGGCTCTGGCCAACGACACGCTATATGGCCTGGGCGCAGGTGTGTGGTCGCGCGACGCCAACACGTGCTATCGGATGGGCCGCGCCATCAAGGCCGGCCGTGTATGGACCAACTGCTATCACGCCTATCCCGCGCACGCGGCGTTTGGCGGCTACAAGCAGTCGGGCATCGGACGCGAGAACCACAAGATGATGCTCAACCACTATCAGCAGACGAAGAACCTGCTGGTGAGCTATTCGCCGAAGAAGCTGGGCTTTTTCTGATCGTCAACCTGCGGCCGGCGCGCCGGGCCTTCGGGCCTGGCGCGCCGGCGCTCCCGGATAGGAATGACGCCATGACAGAGCACACGCCGCGCGTGGTCGCGACCGACGAGGCGCGCCAGTTGATCGATACCTTGCGGACCAAGCACGGCCCCTTGATGTTCCACCAGTCGGGCGGTTGCTGCGACGGCAGTTCGCCCATGTGCTATGCGCTGGGCGAATTCATGGTGGGCGGCTCGGACGTCCTGCTGGGCGACCTGGAGGGGTGCCCGTTCTACATGGGCGAGGACCAGTTCGCTTATTGGGAGCACACGCAGCTGATCATCGACGCCGTGCCCGGCCGGGGCGGCGCCTTTTCGCTGGACAGCGCGGAAGGCAAGCGCTTCCTGCTGCGCTCCCGGCTGTATTCGGACGAGGAATGGGCGCAGGTGGCCCCGGTCACGAAGGGGTGAAGGAACCGCCCTTGTTGCCTGGGCCGTGGCCGGCCGGGTCTTGCGCCTGCCCCGCCAGCTTCCACTGGAACGAGACGCGCCGGATGCGGGCGGCGCGGAATTGCGTGAACGAACGGCCGCCCGGCATGGGCGCGCCGCGATAGGCACTACTTGCGTTTTTCATCGTTGGGCCCACTCCAGGGCGTCTTCAAGCCGGTCATTACCCCAGAACATTTCATCGCCCACGAAGAACGTGGGCGCGCCGAACACGCCGAGGTCGCGGGCGCGGTCCACCTGCCGGCGCAGCGCCTCCTTGGCGGCCTCGGACTTGGCTTGGGTGATCAGGGCGTCCGCGTCCAGCGACAGCTGGGTCAGCAAGCCATGCACGACGTCTTCGGCTTGGATGTCCAGGTCATGCTGGAAGTTGGCGCGAAACACCGCCAGGCAGAAATCGCGGCCCCAGGGTTCGTCCTGCCCCAGCAGGCCGATGCGGGCCGGCAGCACGCTCATGCGCGGAAACAGGCGCGGACGGTTGTAGACCACGCTGTATTTGTCGGCCAGGCGGGCGATGTCGCGCATCATGTACGCGCCCTTGCCCGGGAACAGCCGGAACGGCGTGTCGTTCCATCCCTGCGCCTGGAAGATCGGGCCCAGCAGGAAGGGACGCAGGTCGACCCGCACGCCGGCCGCCTGCGCCAGGGCGTCGACCCGCTCAATCGCCAGATAGCTGTAGGGGCTGGCGAAATCGAACCACATCTGCACGCGGGGCGAGTCAGGCAACGGCGCGGTCATCACGGGTACTCCGGCGGAAAAGGTGGCGCTACGGCGCAGGCAATGCGCCCGTCGCAGCCTGTTATTGAACGCCGTCGGCGTATTATTGCTCAAGCGACATTTCCGTCTGATACGCATGAGTTTCACGAATGCCATATCCGCTGGCCAAACTTCCTCCGCTTGACCTCGTCCGAGGCTTTGTCGCCGTGGGCCGCCGCATGAGCATCACGCTGGCCGCGCAGGATCTGCATGTGACGCAGTCAGCCGTCAGCCGCCAGATCCGGGCGCTGGAGGCGCATCTGGGCGTGCCGTTGCTGGTGCGGGGTTTTCGCAGCGTGTCGTTCACGTCGGAAGGTGCGCAACTGTTCCGCATGGCCGACGTGTGGCTGAGCCAGCTGGGCGACCTGACCGAACAGCTGCGCGCCCCCGAACGGCGCACGCCGGTCACGGTGACCACGACCATCGGCGTGGCGTCCCTGTGGCTGCTGCCCCGGTTGGGGGAGTTCCAGGCGGCGCACCCGCATATCGACGTGCGCGTGGCCGCCGACAACCGCCTGATCGACATCGACCGCGAAAGCGTGGACATCGCCATCCGCTACAGCCCGCGCGAGATGGTGCCGGACGGAGCAGTCTGGCTATTCGGGGAATCCGTGATGCCGGTGGCACATCCGTCCCTGCAAGCGCGCGAGCTGGACGCCCGCGAATTGCAACGCCATGTATTGCTGGAATTCGACGACCCGACCCGCCCCTGGCTGCAATGGTCCGAATGGCTGAACGCGCGCGGGCTGGGCCGCACCCGCGCCAAGGGCATGCTGCGCTTTAACCAGTACGACCAGATCGTGCTTGCCGCGCTGGCGGGCCACGGCATCGCACTGGGCCGGCTGGCGTTGATCGCGCCCATGCTGGCGGACGGCCGGCTGGAGGCGGTGGGCGGGCAGGCGGCCCGCGCGACAGAACATGCCTACTGGCTGGTGCGCAACGCGCGCCGCAGCACGCCGGACGCCGATGGGGTGGCGCAGTGGCTGACCGAACAGGCCGCCATGACCGCGCGCGATCTGTCCCCCGCGACGCATACTGGTTAAGCCCGGTACGCCTCCATCACAAAGCTATACAAACCTTTGTACATTCGGGCCCGGCCCCCTGTACATTTCGCGCTGCATGGCGAACGGCCGCGTTAAACCCACCACGAAAAGCCCCGATCGCTCGCTGCCATTCCGCCCCTAGGGGCTGCGCCCCCCTGGACACGGGCCGGAATCTCTTTCATGCGCCATCCCCCCGCGCCGGTCTCGCCCGACAGGACCGCGGGCATCCTATTGCCGCTATCTGCGTGTTGGCCGATAGCTCCTTCCCCCGGTGCAAATGAAGCGTTTTCCTCCAGCGTACGCGTGGCAAGACTGGTTTCTCAACGTCCAACGCGCGTTCCTGCTTATCCTGGCGCCCTGGCTGGTCAGCGTGCTGGCGCAGTTTGCAGGCCGCGCCTACCTGCTTGCGACCTATGCGCCGCCAGCGACCTATGCGGCGCGTCCGCAGGACGTGGGCAAGTCGCTCGGCGTCGGGCTGCTGTTCGACATCAAGGTGACGAGCATCGTCTTTTCGGCCTTGCTGCTGCTGGCGATGCTGGCCGCCGGCAGCCGGGCCTTGCACGCGCGCTGGCTGCGCTGGATGCCCGGCGTGGGCGCCGGCCTGGCCGCCCTGTTCGCGGCCTCGACGGTAGTGACGGTCTGCTACTACGCCACGTTTTCGCGGTCGATCGACATCTTCGTATTTGGCCTGATCGATGACGACACCCGCGCCATCGCGATGACGCTGTGGCACGGCTACCCCGTGGCGCAGGCAGGGCTGCTGCTGTCGGCAGTGCTGGCCTCTACGTGGTGGTTGGGCACACGCTGGCAACGGCGCGTGCAGCGCCTCCCGCTGCGGCGCCGCGCGCTGGCCCCGGCTGCGCTGCGTGTGCTGCTGATCGTCGCGATCACCGTGCTGGCGTGCCGCGGATCGCTGGGCCGCTTCCCCTTGAACAAGGACGACACCAGCATCTCCAGCGTGCGGCTCTTGAACGACATTACCCCCAATGGCATTTCGTCGTTTTTCTGGGCCCTGGCCGAACGCGGCAACGACAAGCGCTTCCAACCGGTCACGGCGGCAGCGGGCCAGGCGCTGTACGAGCGCTTCCTCGGCCACCCCGCGCAGGGCCTGCAACCCTTCATGGCCGTCACCGCGGCCAATCCGGCGGCCCGCGCGCGGCGGCCGCACGTCGTGCTGCAGGTCATGGAAAGCATGGGGCACCACCTGAACGCCTATGACCAGCCGGGACGCGACCTGCTGGGCGCGCTGCGGCCGCATTGGCAACAGGACTGGCGCTTCGATCGCTTCCTGTCGGAAGGCAACGGCACCATCGATTCGCTGTCGCGCCTGCTGGTGCGCAGCCCGGTGTCCGCCATCGGCCAATCTTCGGCGGCCGACGCCGAGTTCGCCAGCAACGCCTTCGCGCCGTATCTGGCACGGGGCTACCGCGTGCTCTTCGTCACGTCAGGCGCCGCCACATGGCGCAACCTGGGCACGTTCGCCACGCATCTGGGCGCCCATGAATTCATCGACCAGCAGTCCCTGCGAGCCCGTTATCCCGAGGCCGAAGCCGGCACCTGGGGCGTCCCCGACGAGTACATGTTCCGCTACATCGAAAGCCGCTTGGCCGAGGCGGACCCGGACGGTGCGCCGCTCTTCATCATCGCGTTGTCCACCACGCATCACCCGCCGTTCCTCATTCCCGAAGGCGGCAAGCACGGCGACCTGCCGCTGTACGACGTGACGCGCCAGCCGTACTTCAAAGCCTGGGATGGCCTTGCCGACGCCTTCGACACGCTGCGCTACGCCAACGACCAGCTGGGACGTTTCCTGACACGCGTGAAGGCCTCTGCCAGCGGCAGCCGCACCATCGTAGCGGTCACGGGCGATCACAACCTGTTGGGCATCGATTACCAGGACGACAAGGACGCGGCCTTGGCGCGCGCGGTGCCGTTCTACCTGTACGTGCCACCCGCCTATCGGGCCGGCGCCACGTATGACCCGGCGCGCGTGGGCAGCCACAAGGACATCATGCCAACGCTGTACCAATTGAGCTTGCCGGACACGCCTTACTTTCGCACCGGCTGCAACCTGCTGGCCGCGCGGACGGACCCGGTATGGTGCTTCGGGATGAACGACCCGGACGTGACGATCACGCAAGAGGGCGCCTACCGTCAGACCCGGCCGGGCAAGATCCTGCCGTGGGCCGGCCCCGCCGGCCTGGCGCTGGCCCGCGAGCAGGACACCTCGCCCGCACAGCTGGCCGAGCAGAAGCGCCTGCGCGCCTATCCCGACCTGCTGCGCTGGCAGATGAACCATCAGGTGCAGACGCAGCCGCACCCCCACCCGCGGCCATAGCCCCGCCTGGTCGATCCGTTTATTCCACGCGTACCTGCGCGTCGCCGGTGGTCATCTCGCCCACCACGGCAGCCTGCTCGAAGCCCTGACTGCGGAACAGGTCCAGCACGGCGTCCGCGGCCTCGGGTGCGCAGGCCACGAGCAACCCCCCGGACGTCTGCGGATCGGTCAGCAAGGCGCGCTGCGTGTCGGTGACCGCTGCGCCCAGCTGCACCGAGCCCCCATAGGACGCCCAGTTGCGGCCGGACGCGCCCGTGATCACGCCATCGGCCGCGAAGGCCTGCACGCCCGGCAACCAGGGCAAGGCCTCCAGGCGCAGCCGCGCGGTCAGCTTCGCGCCGCGCGCCATCTCCAGCGCATGGCCCAAAAGGCCGAAGCCCGTCACGTCGGTGATCGCGTGCACGCCGTCCAGCGCGGCCAGCGCCGGGCCGGGGCGGTTCAGGCGCGTGGTCGTGTCGATCATCACGCGGTAGCCCGCATCGTCCAGCCGGTTCTTCTTCAGCGCGGCCGACAGGATGCCCACGCCCAGCGCCTTGCCCAGGATCAGCACGTCGCCCGCCCGCGCATCCGCGTTGCGCTTGAGACGGCCGGGGTGCACCAGGCCCATCGCCGCCAGACCGTAGATCGGCTCGACGGAATCGATGCTGTGGCCGCCCGCGACCGGAATGCCCGCGTCCTCGCAGACCGATTCGCCGCCGCGCAGGATGTCGGCGATGACGCTATGCGGCAGCACGTTGATCGGCATGCCGACGATGGCCAGCGCCATGATGGGCGTGCCGCCCATCGCGTATACGTCCGACAGCGCGTTCGTGGCCGCGATGCGGCCGAAGTCGAACGGGTCGTCCACGATGGGCATGAAGAAGTCGGTGGTGGCGATGAGCGCCTGCTCGTCGTTCAAGCGGTAGACCGCGGCGTCGTCGGCGGTCTCGGTGCCCACCATCAGGTTCGGATAGCTGGCGGCGGGGCCGAAACGCTTGAGCAGTTCGGACAACACCCCGGGCGCGATCTTGCAGCCACAGCCGCCCCCGTGGGACAACGACGTCAAACGCGGCACGGCCGCCGTGGCAACATCCTGGGTCATTTCAATCTCCATGGGTCAATGGAAAAAGGATAGCACCGCCGCCGAGGTTGGCTCTATGATGATCCGGCAGGATGCGTAGGAGCACACCCCAAGGGACGGCCGCCCGGCCAAGGGCGCACCGATAGCCAAACTTCACCGTGCGTGAGGGCTTCATGGATCGCCGACACTTTCTCCGACTCTCCGGCGCATTGTGCGCCGCCACAACCGCGTTGCCGCAAGCGCTGCGCGCCCAGCAGGCTCCCGTCAGCGCCGACTGGCGCAGCTTTGAACTGACCACCGACATCAGCGTGAAAGACCCCGGCGCGCACACGCGCATCTGGGTGCCGGTGCCGTACGCCACCGACACGCCGTACCAGCGCGGCGCGCAAAGCACCTGGCAGGTCAGCGGCGGCGGCACCGCCCAGCTGATGCGGGCGCCCGGCTACGACGTGCAGATGCTGGCCGTGCAATGGCCCGATGCCCAGGCCCCGCGCAACGTCACCGTGACCAGCCGCTTCCAGACGCGCAATCGCCGGGTCGACCTGACGCAGCCGCCGCCCTCGGACGCGGTGCTTGAACGCCCCGCCGCGCTGCGCGAGTTCCTGAAACCCACCGCGTTGCTGCCCACCGACGGCATCGTCAAGACCACCGCGGACCAGATCACCCGCGGCCACCAGGGCAACCTGGCGCGCGCCCGCGCCATCTACGAATGGGTGGTGGAAAATACCTGCAGGACGGCCGCGACCCGCGGCTGCGGCGTGGGCGACGTGCGCTACATGCTGACGGCGAACGACCTGAACGGCAAATGCGCCGACATCAACGCGCTGTTCGTGGCCCTGGCCCGCGCCGCCGGCATCCCCGCACGCGACGCCTATGGCTTGCGCGTGGCCAATTCCGAGCTGGGCTACAAGAGCCTGGGCAAGGCCGGCGACGTCACGAAAGCCCAACACTGCCGCGCCGAATTCTACGCCGCCGACTATGGCTGGATTCCGGTCGACCCCGCCGACGTGCGCAAGGTCATGCTGGAAGAGCCGCCGGGCGAATTGCCGCTGACCGACGCGAAGGTGCGCGCCGCGCGCGTCATGCTGTTTGGCGCGTGGGAAATGAATTGGGTCGCGTACAACCACGGCCACGACGTCGTGCTGCCGGGCTCGGCGCATGACCCGGTGCCCTTCCTGATGTATCCCAACGGCGAGACCAGCGCGGGACGGCTGGACAGCCTGGACCCCGACAGCTTCAGCTACAAGCTCAGCGCCAAACCCGTCGCCATCTGACCCCGCCCGCGGAGGAAGCCGCCTTGATCAGCCGTCGCCGCCTGCTGCAATCCGGCCTGTCGCTGGCCGCCCTGCCCCGCTGGGCGCGGGCCGCCAGCGACTCGGCGCTGAAAACCGCCACCGGCCCCGACTGGGCGCCTTGGACTGCGCCCACGCCCGCCCTCGTCCTGCCCGACCTGGCCGGGCGCGAACAGAAGCTCTAGGCCTGGCGCGGCAACGTCGTCATCGTCAGTTTCTGGGCTACCTGGTGCGAACCCTGCCGCGATGAAATCCCCCTGATGTCCGCCATGGCCAAGCGCCACCGCGAAGAAGGCTTGCGGCTGGTCGCCGTGAACGTGGGCGAAGCGCTGGGCAAGGTCTCGACCTTCCTGGCGAAATGGCCCGTGGCCGGCACGGTGCTGCATGACCGCAACAGCGCGGCGTCCAAGAAATGGGAGGCGATCGGATTGCCCGCGAACTACCTGGTGGACCGCGCCGGGTCGATCCGGTATTGGCATCTGGGGGAACTGGACTGGCGGGCGGACCGCGTGACGGGCGTGGTGACGCGCATGCTGCGCAGTTGAAGAGGGTGGCGGAAGGCAGCAGGAGTCGAACCTACCTGGGAACGTCTGACGCCCCCAACTGGGTTTGAAGCCCAGCCGTGCCGCCGGGCACGAATGCCTTCCTCAGCAGCCCGCCTATGATACCGGCTCTGCGTTCACCTGCATCGCCGCGTACGCGCTTTCCGCCCGCAAGACGTGCGTATCGCGCACCCGCCGCGTATAGCCCACCCGGTCGAAGAACTCCAGGATCTGGATGGCGCGCTTGCGGCCCAGCCCCGTCGCATCGCGGAACACTGCAGCGTTCAGGCCCGCCGGCTGCGCCGCCAGGTCCGCCGCGATCCGCGCCAGCGCGCGCACCTGGTCCCGGTGATAGAACAGGTCCTTCACCACCTGCGCCACGTCGCCGCGGCGCAGCAGCTTGCGCAGCAACTGCCGCACGCGCTCTTCGGGTTCGTTCTGCGTGCGGGCCAGGTCGCGCACCCAGGGCGGATCGAAGGCGCCCTGCTCCAGCAATGGCAGCAGGCGCGCGGCCAGCGCCGATTCCGCGTCGGCCAGCGTGGAGGTATGGGCCGGCAGATGCAGCCAGGGGCCGTTGCGCGCCACGCGCCCGTCACGCTGCAGATGGTCCAGCACGGCCGTCCACAAGGCGTCCGGCCCCACCGGCATCGCCATCCGGCGCAATCGCGCGCTGTCCGGACCCGGCTCGTCGGGCGCACTTTGATGGAAGGCCGCCAGGGCCTGTTCGACGCGCTCGCGCAAGGCGTCCCAATGCGTGGCCAGGATCAGGGTGCGCGGCGCCTGCGCATTGCGGGTCTCGATCCACAACGCGCCATGCGGCGCTTTGATCGCGCGCACGGGCTTGCCGGTCAGGCGCTGCAAGGCGCCTTCATCCAACCCGAGCGGCGCGTGCGCCAGCACCGGCGGCAGGCCGCCGCCGTCCAGCATGTCGGACAAGGCCTGTAAGCCCTGCAGGCGCGAGGCCGCCCGGCGCTTGCGGTCCGGCGCATTCGGGTCCAGCACGCGGCCGCCGCCGACGGTGCGCGTCGCCTGCGCATTGCGCACGATGTAGCGGTCGCCCGGCATGGCGCAGACCGGCTCGTCAAAGACCAGTTGCACCCAGCCGGACTGACCCGGCGCCAACGTCTCGGCGCTAAGCGGCACGACGTGCGCCACGTGGCGCGCGGCGCCGATGTGCACGTGCAGCGGCGCCCAGGCGCGCACGGGCGCGTCGGCGGAAGCAAGCAGCGTCAGCGCGACATCGATATGGCGCGAAGGCAGGAAGCAGCGGGCATCCGCGATCCAGTCGCCGCGCGCAATGGCGTTCTTGTCGATGCCGGCCAGGTTCAACGCGCAGCGCTGGCCGGCCACGCCGGTTTCGCTGGGCTGGTTCTGCGCGTGGATGCTGCGCACGCGTACCCGCGTGCCCGCAGGCATCAAGCGCAGATCGGCCGTGTCGTCGCCTGCGCGGGCCTGGCCCGCGTGCGCGGTGCCGGTCACCACGGTACCGTGCCCCGCCAGCGTGAACACGCGGTCCACCGCCAGCCGGAACAGGCCCGCGGCATCGCGCTGGCGCAAGCCTTCGGCCTGCGCGTGCAGATAGGACTTCAGTTCTGCGGTGGCGGCATCACCCGCTTGCGAGGCCTGCACGGCAAACACCGGTGCGCCCGCCAGGAAGGTGCCGGCGGCAAGTTCCGCGATCTCGGCGCGCACGGCCGCTTGCTGCGCCGCGTCGGCGCGGTCGGTCTTGGTGAGCGCCACCGCGCCTTGCGCCACGCCCAGCAGCGACAGGATGGCCAGGTGTTCACGCGTCTGCGGCATGACGCCGTCATCCGCCGCCACCACCAGCAGGCCGAAGTCGATGCCGCTGGCGCCGGCCGCCATCGTGTGCACCAGCTTTTCGTGGCCGGGCACGTCGATGAAGCCCAGCACGTCGCCATTGGCCAACGGTGTGTAGGCATAGCCCAGCTCGATGGAAATGCCGCGCGCTTTCTCTTCCTTGAGCCGGTCGGTGTCGACCCCGGTCAAGGCGCGCACCAGCGTGGTCTTGCCGTGGTCGATATGGCCGGCGGTGCCGATGATCATGCCAGGGGCTCCGCCAGCTGCGCGGCAAAGGCGGCCTCGTCGCGCGCTTCCAGGCAGCGCAGGTCCAGCCACAAGGCGTCGTCGGCGATGCGGCCGATGACGGGCGTGGGCAGGCGGCGCAATTGCGCCTCGAGCGTGTCCAGGTGGCGCCCCGGCCGCCCGCTGCCCGTGTAGCGCACCGCCAGCCCCCAACTGGGCAACTGGTCCACCGGCAGCGCCCCGCTGCCGATCTGGCTGAACATGGGCACGGCCTCGACCGCATAATGGGCGCCCGCCGCATGCGCCAGCACGCCGCGCAGCCGTTCGGCTTGCGGCTGGATCTCGCGCTGCGGGCGGGTCAGGAGGCGCAGCGTGGTCAGGCGCTGCGCCAGGAATTCCGGCGCGCGGTACAGGCCCAGCACGGGCTCCAGCGCGGCCAGCGTCAGCTTGCTGACGCGCAAGGCGCGCTTGAGCGGATTCTTCTTAATCTTGCGGATCAGGTCGGCGCGGCCCACCAGCAGGCCGGCCTGCGGGCCGCCCAGCAGCTTGTCGCCGCTGAAGGTCACCAGATCAGCGCCAGCGGCGATGGTTTCGCGCACCGTGTCTTCCTTGGGCAGGCCGAACTGGGTCAAGTCCACGAGCGTGCCGCTGCCCAGGTCCACCGTGGCCGGCAGCCCTTTCGCGTGCGCCAGCGCCGCCACCTCGACCACGCCGACGCTTTTGGTGAAACCGGTGACGGCGTAGTTGCTGCAATGCACCTTCATCAGCATCGCCGTGCGCGGGCCGATGGCGTTGTCGTAATCGGCGGCGTGCGTGCGGTTGGTGGTGCCCACTTCCACCAGCTTGGCGCCGGCGCGCTTCATGATGTCGGGGATACGGAACGCGCCGCCGATCTCGACCAGTTCACCGCGCGACACCACGACCTCGCGCCGGTCGGCCAGCGCGTTGAGCATCAGCAGGACGGCGGCGGCGTTGTTATTGACGACGGTCGCGGCCTCGGCGCCGGTCAGTTCGCACAGCAGCTCGTCGATCAGTTCGTCGCGGTCGCCGCGGCCACCGGTGTCCAGATCGAACTCCAGGTTGGCCGGCGTGGTCAGCGCGCGCAGCACCGACGCGACCGCCTCGTCGGGCAGCAGCGCCCGTCCCAGATTGGTGTGCAACACCGTGCCGGTCAGGTTGTAGACGGCGCGCAGGCGCGGCTGGGCCGCCTTGTCCAACGCCGCCGACACGCGGGCGGCCACCACCGGCGCATCCAGGTCGTTGCGCGGCAACTGGCCGGCCAACGCGCGCTGGCGCTGCGCGTCCAGGTCGCGCCGCAGCGCCGCCACCACCTGGGTGCGGCCGTGCGTGTCCAAGGCGGCGCGCAGGGCGTCGGCGTTCAGCAGGCGATCCAGCGGCGGGATGTCGGACACGGCGGCCACGGAGGCCACGCCGCCCTCTGACGGGTGCTCGGCCATGCTATTCCTCGGCGCCATGCCACAACAGGGGGTTGCCGCTGGCGCGCGAATAACCCGCTTCGCCCACCAGCACGTCCAGCATCAGGCTGGCCAGGTCGTCGGCCACCGGCTCCACGTGCAGGTCCTTGTCCTGATAGAAGATCTTGCGGTACGTGTGGCAGTGGTCGCAGGTCTCGGCCTTGATGGCGGGCGAGCGGCCATCGATGGCCTGGTACGCCACCGATTCCACGTCTTCGCAGTGCGTGCACTTCACGCGCACCATGTGCCACTGCGTGGCGCACAGGCTGCAGCACAGGTAGCGGTAGCCTTCAAACTGGCCGCCCACGCGCACCACGCTGGCCACCGGCAGGCTGGCGCAGACGGGGCAGACGCCGAACGGGCTGACCACCGGCAACTGCTTGTCGTCGAAGCGGCTGGCCAGATCGGTCCAGTAAACCTGCAAGGCCGCCATCACGAAGGGCGCCGCGGCGCTGTCCACACCCTGGTCCTGCTCGGCCAACACGGCTTCAGCCAGGTCTTCGAGCGATTCGGGGTCTTCGTCCACCGCCCGGCGCAGCGCGGCGCAGACCTCGATGGCTTCGGCCGGCACGTTCTTGCCGCGCGACACCTCGTCCACCAGCTGCGCCAGGATGTTGCGCCACATCGGGTCGCGCGGCCAGCCGATAGCCTGCAAAGGCGGCATGCCATGGGCCTGCGCCAGCGCGACGCGGTCTTCCGACGCCTCCGGCGCCGCACAGTCTTTCAGCGCGCGCTGCTGGGCGTCAACCAATTGCGCCATCAGCAAAAGATAGTCAGCTACGGGACTATCGGCCGCCAATTGCCGCAAGCGCGCGGCACGCGTCGCAAACACCGACGCGCGGTCGGGCAGGCTGACGCGGGGGATCACATTATGGTCTAGCGCTTCGATCTCGCCGCGCGGAAGAATTCGCTGCAATGGTGTCTCCAAGAAAACAAACACGGCTGCTGGCCTTCAAAGAAGGATAGCAGCCGTAGGCAACTACGTGGCCGCGGCGAGGGGGCCCCGTCCCTCCGCCGGGCCGCCCCAAGGAGGGACCGCCCCCTCGGGGGACAGGAAGCGCGCACAGCGCGCGCGCCGTGGGGGCCCCCTCCCTCCGCCGGGCCGCCCCAAGGAGGGACCGCCCCCTCGGGGGGCAGGAAGCGCGCGTAGCGCGCGCGCCGTGGGGGCCCCTCTACTTTCGGATCTGTTCGCGGAACCAGGCGCGGTGGTGTTTCCACGCCCAGCCGGCGGTGACATAACCCCGCAGCATCGCGGTGAGCGATCCCTTGACCCAGATCGCCGCGTAGATGTGCACGATGATCGAGCAGATCAGCACCAGCGCTGTCACGGCGTGCACCACGGAGGCGACGCGCACCACCCAGATCGGGAAGTAGAACGCGAAGAATTCGCGCCAGATCACGATGCCGCTGGCAAACAGCCCCAGCATGCACAGCACCAGCACGTAGAACAGCAGCTTCTGGCCGGCGTTGTACTTGCCGACTTCGGGCAGCTTTTCTTCGCGGTTCTCGACCACGTCGTTCAGTTGTTTCAGCCACTGGCGGTCGGCTTTCGTCATTACGTTGTGCCGCCACATGTGGCCGGCAAACACGACGAAGCAGGCGAACATCACCACCCCGATGAAGGGGTGCAGGATACGCGTCCAAGGGCCGCCGCCAAACAGGTTGGACAACCAATACATCGACGGGTGGAACAGCGCCAGCCCGGACAACGCCAACAGGATGAACGTAAGGGCAATGATCCAGTGGTTGGTGCGCTCGCCCGGCGTATAGCGCTTGATCCGGCGGTGACGGTGGTCTTCACTCATGGCGCACCTCCTCTTCGGCACGGCGTTCGTCTTCTTCCGAAACCTCGTTGCGGCCCACGCGGGCGTAGTGGAAGAAGCCCGCCAAGGCGGTCAGGGCCATCATGGCCACGCCCAGCGGTTTGGCCAGCCCCTTCCACAACGACACCATGGGGCTGATATGCGGGTCTTTGGGCAGCCCGTGATACAGCCCGGGCTGGTCGGCGTGGTGCAGCACATACATGACGTGGGTGCCGCCCACGCCTTGCGGGTCATACAGGCCAGCCTGATCGAAACCGCGGGACTTCAAGTCCACGATCCGTTCTTCGGCATGCTGCTTCATGTCTTCCTTGGTGCCGAACACGATGGCACCGGTGGGACAGGCCTTGACGCACGCCGGCTCCTGGCCAACGGCCACGCGGTCGGAACACAAGGTGCACTTGTACGCCTTGTGGTCTTTCTTGGAAATGCGCGGCACATTGAATGGGCAGCCGGTGATGCAGTAGCCGCAGCCGATGCAGTTTTCTTCGTGGAAGTCCACGATGCCGTTGGTGTACTGGATGATGGCGCCCGGCGAGGGGCAGGCTTTCAGACAGCCCGGGTCCTCGCAGTGCATGCAGCCGTCCTTGCGGATCAGCCATTCCAGGTCGCCGGCGGGGTTCTCGTATTCCGAGAAGCGCATGACGGTCCAGGAATGCTCGGTCAGGTCGGCCGGGTTGTCGTAGACGCCCACGTTGGTGCCGATCTCGTCGCGCAGATCGTTCCATTCCATACAGGCGCTTTGGCAAGCCTTGCACCCGATGCATTTGGAGACGTCGATCAGCTTGGCGACCGAACCCGTAATGGGTTCACGGATGCCCGGCGGCGGGGTCGTGGTGGCGGAGCGCCGCTTGATGTCTAGGGATTGCATGGACATGTCGGTTCTCCTAAGCCTTCTCGACCTTGACCAGGAACGACTTGAATTCCGGTGTTTGGGAATTACCGTCGCCCACGACCGGCGTCAACGTGTTGGTCAGGAAGCCGGGTTTGGCCAGGCCCACAAAACCCCAGTGGATGGGAATACCCACGTGGTGCACGGTCTTGCCCTCGATGGTCAGCGCGCGCAAGCGCTTGGTGACCAGCGCCACGGCCTTGATGTAGCCGCGGTTGGACGAGACCTTCACGCGCGACCCGTTGGCGATGCCCAGTTCCTTGGCCAGCGCGTCGCCGATTTCCACGAACTGCTCGGGCTGGAGAATGGCGTTGATGCGCACGTTCTTCGTCCAGTAGTGGAAGTGCTCGGTCAGGCGGTAGGTAGTGGCCACGTACGGGAACTTGTCCGCCGTGCCCATCGCGGCCAGGTCGTCCTTGAAGACGCGCGCCGCCGGGTTGCTGGTGACGCCCTTGGCCTTGGGATATAGAGGGTTGTAGCCCAGCGGCGTCTCGAAGGGCTCGTAGTGTTCAGGGAAAGGCCCTTCGGCCATGCCCGCCCGCGCAAAGAAGCGCGCCACGCCTTCCGGGTTCATGATGAACGGACCCATACCGCCGTCCGGGTTCTCGTCTCCCTTGAAGTCGGGAATGTCCGCGCCCACCCAGATCTTGCCGTTCCACGAGATCAGGCTGCGCCGCGGGTTGAATGGCTTGCCGGACACGTCGCACGACGCGCGGTTGTACAGGATGCGACGGTTGGCCGGCCACGCCCAGGCCCAGTTCAGGGTCTGGCCGATTCCGGTGGGGTCGCTGTTGTCGCGGCGGGCCATCAGGTTGCCGCCAGGGCCCCAGGCGCCAGCGAAGATCCAACAGCCGCTAGCCGTTGAACCGTCGTCGCGCAGCTCCGCAAAACCCGCCACTTGCTCACCGCCCTTGCGCACGAGCTTGGTGGGATCCTTGGGGTCCATGACGTCCACCAACGCCTTGCCTGAATATTCCTTGGCCAGCTCTTCCGCGGTGGGGCTTTGCGGATTGGAGTACGGCCAGGACAGGTTGACGATGGGGTCGGGGTACTTGCCGCCTTCCTCCTGGTACATCTTGCGCAGGCGCGTGAAGATCAGCGACATGATTTCGATGTCGCTCTTGGCTTCGCCCGGAGGCTCGGCGCCCTTCCAGTGCCATTGCAGCCAGCGCCCGGAGTTCACCAACGCGCCGTCTTCCTCGGCAAAACAGGTGGTGGGCAGGCGGAAGACCTCGGTCTGGATCTTGGTGGGGTCCACATCGTTGTGTTCGCCCGCGTTGCGCCAGAACTCCGAGGTCTCGGTGACCAGCGGGTCCATGATGACCAGGAACTTCAGCTTGGCGAAACCGTCGTTGAGCTTGCCCTTGTTGGGCGCGGCTGCCAGGGGGTTGAAGCCCTGCGCGATGTAGCCGTTCATCTTGCCCTGGACCATGAGCTCGTAGACCTGCAGCATGTCGTACATCTTGTCGAGCTTGGGCAGGTAGTCGAACGCCCAATTGTTCTCGGCAGTGGCTGACTTGCCCCACCAGGCCTTCATCAGGCTCACGTGGAACTTGCTGTAGTTCTGCCAGTAGCTGAGCTGGTTGGGCCGCAGGGGCTTCAACGCGCGCGTCTCGATGTACTTGGCGTAGTCCTGTTCGGGCTCGTTGGGCAGGGTCATGTAGCCCGGCAGCAGGTTCGACATCAGGCCCAGATCGGTCAGGCCCTGGATGTTCGAGTGCCCGCGCAGCGCGTTCATACCGCCGCCCGCGATACCGATATTGCCCAGCAGCAG
Organism: Achromobacter marplatensis; assembly: GCF_002209535.1. GTDB lineage: Bacteria > Pseudomonadota > Gammaproteobacteria > Burkholderiales > Burkholderiaceae_B > Achromobacter > Achromobacter marplatensis. The sequence goes on from NZ_NJIG01000023.1 coordinate 62,962, forward strand.
CTGCACCATGGCACCGGTACGGATGATCTGCGAGCCAATGGAGTGCTGCGTCCAGCCCAGCGCGTACAGGATCGTGGCGGCCCGGTCGGTGGTGGCCGTGGAGGCCAGCATGTCGCACACCTTCAGGAACTTGTCCCGCGGCGTGCCGCACACGCGCTCGACCATCTCTTCGGTGTAGCGCGAGTAGTGCTTCTTCATCAGCTGATACACCGTGCGCGGATGCGTCAGCGTGGGGTCCGTCTTGACGAAACCGTCGTCGCCGCGCTCGTAGTCCCAGCTTGCCTTGTCGTACGTGCGCTTCTCGGCGTTGTAGCCCGAGTACAGGCCCGCGTCGAACGTGAAGTCCTCGCGCACGATGTAGGAAAAGTCGGTGTAGTTGCGCACGTACTCGTGCTGGATCTTGTCGTGATCCAACAGGTACTTGATGACGCCACCCAGGAAGATGATGTCGGTGCCGGTGCGTATGGGCGCGTAGAAGTCCGCCACGGATGCCGAGCGCGTAAAGCGCGGATCCACGACGATCAGCTTCGCCTTGTTATGGGCTTTCGCTTCCGTGACCCATTTGAACCCGCACGGGTGGGCCTCGGCGGCATTGCCGCCCATGATCAGTACTACGTCCGCGTTCTTGATGTCGACCCAATGGTTCGTCATCGCTCCACGGCCAAACGTCGGGGCAAGACCTGCCACCGTCGGGCCATGTCAGACACGGGCTTGGTTATCGAATGCCAACATCCCCATGCTGCGCACGGTCTTGTGCGTGATGTAGCCCACCTCGTTGCTGCTTGCCGAGGCGGCCAGCATGCCGGTGGTCAGCCACCGGTTTACCGTTTTGCCGTCCGCGGTTTTCTCGACGAAGTTCGCGTCGCGGTCGGCTTTCATGAGCTTGGTGATGCGCGTCAGGGCCTCATCCCACGACATCCGTACCCATTTGTCCGACCCGGGTGCCCGGTATTCCGGGAATTTCAGGCGGTTGGGGCTGTGGATGAAGTCGATCAGGGCAGCGCCCTTCGGACAGAGCGTGCCGCGGTTGACGGGGTGGTCGGGGTCGCCTTCGATGTGCATGATGCTGGCGCGCGCGTTCTTGGCGCCATCGCCCAGACCGTACATCAGCAAACCGCAGGCGACCGAACAGTAGGGACAGGTGTTGCGCGTTTCGGTCATGCGCGCAAGTTTGTACTGGCGCACCTCAGCCATGGCTGTGCCGGGAGCAACCCCCAGCAATGCCAGGCTGGAGCCTGCCAGGGTTGCACCTGTCACCTTGAAGAACTGGCGGCGATTCATGTTGACCATGAAGCACTCCTCTCCTGGTGAATGACGAAAGCCGGAGGCTCGCCCGAATGGAAAAAGCCCTACAACTTCCAAGGATATTTCAACAAGTATATTCCGAACCCGCAGGGCCGTGCCATGGGGTCCGCCCCGCTTCAAGCCGGGATTTGGCAGCGAAATGGGAGTTGTTCGCAGATTTTGGAGGGTCGGCAGGCTGCTACCATTGCCGGCGGCCGGGGCTAGACCGGCCCTGCCCCCCCTTTTTTGCCTGACCGCTGGAGCGCCGATGCGCCGCTTTGCCCCGCTGGCCCTGTCCCTTGCCGCCCTGGCCGGGGCGCCCGCCCCCGCCGCCGCAGCCCCCGCGCGCGCCGCCCTGACGCCGGCCGCCGCCGCCACCGAGGCCGCCCACCAGGCGGCCATGGACGGCTACCTGTATTTCTACCCCCTCGTCACGATGGACCTGACGCGGCGCCAGTTCACGCACCCGTCGCAGGGCGCCCAGGGCGCGCCGTCCAACACGTTCCTGCATGTCCGCACCCTGCCCCAGCCGGGCGCGGCCACGCCCTGGGCCAACCCCGACATGCTGCGCAGCACCGGCTGGCTGGACCTGACGGCCGGCCCCGTGGTGCTGTCGGTGCCGGACACCCAGGGTCGGCGGTACACGCTCACCCTGCTGGACATGTGGACGGACGTGTTCGCCGCGCTGGGCAAGCGCACGACCGGCACGGCCAAGGGCAACACCGTGATCGTGCCGCCGGGCTGGACGGGCACGCTGCCCTCGGGCATGGCGCGCATCGACGCCCCCACGGTGCACGTGTGGGCAAAGGTGCTGATCCAGACCGACGGGCCGGCCGACTACGCCGCCGTCAACGCCATGCAGGACGGGTTCACGCTGACGCCGCTTGCGCAATGGAACCTGCCCGCGCAATCGCAGCGCGTGAAGTCCGACCCGAACCTGGACCTGAAAATCCCGGTGCGCGAACAGGTGGAATCCATGCCCACCGACGCCTTTTTCACCTACGCGGCGGAATTGCTGCGCAAGCATCCGCCGCACGCGACCGACCAGCCTGTGCTGGCGCAGTTGCGCCGGGTGGGCCTGATCGCCGGCAGGACCTTCGAATTCGACCGCCTGGACTACCCCGCCAAGCAAGGGATGCGCCGGGGCCTGCGCGCCGGACGTGAACGCATGGAAGCAGCCGCCGGCGGCACGCTGCGCGCCGTCAACGGCTGGCAGCAGGAAACCGCCAGCGTGGGCGTGTACGGCAGCGCCTATCTGCGCCGCGCGCTGGCGGCCCAGGCCCAGCCGGGGTCGGGCCTGCCCGAAGACCAGATGGTGCTGCTGCTGGCGGCCGACAGCCAGGGTGCGCCGATCGATGGCGCGCACCGCTACGTGCTGCACTTTGAAAGCGGGCAGTTGCCGCCCGCCGGCGCGGCGTGGTCGCTGGCGGCCTATGACGGCCAGGGCATGCCGGTGGCCAACCTGCTGAACCGCTACGCGCTGGGCGACCGCGCGCCCTTGCGCTACAACGCAGACGGCTCGCTGGACGTGCACATCAGCCATGCGCCGCCCGCGCCCGAGGAACAGCCCAATTGGCTGCCCGTTGCGGCCGCAGGCCCGGTGACGGTGCTGCTGCGTGCCTACGAGCCGGGCCCGGCGCTATTGGACGGCTTGTGGATGCCGCCCGCGCTGGTGCGCGACGAACCGCAGCCGGTGGCCCAGGCTGCGCCGGCAGCGGACGCTCCCGTGGCGGAACCGGTGGCCGAGGCGCCGCCCGCCGCGCCGGCCGCGGCCCCCGTAGCGAAGAAACCCTAGGCGCCGCGCGAATGACGGCGCCATGACAGGCGCCTGCCGCTACCATAGGCGTTTTATTTCTGAATGATGAGCGCCCGCCATGGACGACGCCTTTAGCCACCAATTGTCGATGACCATCCTGATGACGCCGGACATGGCGAATTTCTCAGGGAATGTGCACGGCGGAACCATCCTGAAGTACCTGGACCAGGTGGCCTACGCCTGTGCGAGCCGGTACGCCGGCCAATACGTAGTGACCCTGTCGGTCGACCAGGTCGTGTTCCGCGAACCCATCCACGTGGGCGAACTGGTGACCTTCCTGGCGGCGGTGAACTACACGGGACGCACCTCGATGGAGATCGGCATCAAGGTCGTCACTGAAGACATCCGCAAGAAGCTGGTGCGCCACACCAACAGCTGCTATTTCACGATGGTGGCGGTGGACGACAAGGGCGCGCCGACCGCCGTGCCGCCGCTGGCGCCGCGCAACCTGGAAGAGAAGCAGCGCTTCGAGGCCGCCCGCCTGCGCCGCGAACTGCGCCAGGAAATGGAACGTCGCCACGACGAGATCAAGCGCGAGACCACGCACGACACGCCGCCCGCCGGCTGAACCGGTCCGACGAAAAAAAACCGAGCCACGCAGGCTCGGTTTTTTGTTGGCGCAAACCGTTCAGGCCGACGCCGTCAGGCGCGTTCCGCGGCGCCGGGCGGGCTAGGCGGCGCGGAGACGGGATCGCGGTCGCGGCCCACCATGCGTTTGATGCCCAGCCATTGCTGCGACCAGAAGCTGCGGCCGTAGTCGCGTCCGCCCAATTCCGCCTGCTGGTCGTGGATGCCCGTCGGGCCATAGCCCACGCCGAAGCGGGCAGTGCGGAACAGCACGTCCCAGATCGGGAACAGCGCGGCGAAGTTGTAGCCACCCACCGGCCCCGGCGACGATGCGTCGTAGGCAATGGAATGGTGATGGCGGTGAAAGCGCGGGCTGACCAGCAAGCGTTCGCCCAGCGCGCCGAAATGCATGCGCAGGTTGGCGTGCGAGAAGCTCTGCGCCAGCTGGGTAATGGCCACCACGATCACGAATTGAGCGGGCGGCACGCCCACCAGCTGCGACACGAACACGACCAGCACGTCGCGCAGCATGTCGTCCAGCAGGTGGTTGCGGTCGTCGCTCCAGATCGTCATCTGACGCTGGCTGTGATGCACCGCGTGCAACGCCCAGAGCCAGCTGAAACGGTGCTGGGCCCGGTGATAGACGTAGTCCACCGCGTCGAACAGCAGCAGATAGATGATCAGGCTGACCCAGGCCTTGTCCGTCACGCCGGGCCAGTACTGGTCCAGCTGGAACGGCGCAAAGCCCCAGACGTGCAGTTGCCCGAAGATGCTGTCCCAGAACGGGTCAATCGTAAAGAACAGCGCCAGGCGGAACACGCCCAGGCGGTGGATCAGCGTGTACAGCACGTCGATGCCGATCTGGCGGCGGTCGGTGACCGCTTCAACCGGCCGCAGACGCTGCAACGGGCCGAACACCAGCACCAGCACGGCGATCTGCACCAGGCCCACCAGCAGCCACATGGTGGCGTCGTAGCCGTCTTCGATGAAGTTGCTCATCCCCAGGTGAAACAGCGCAGGCTGGATCAGCGTTTCGAAGAGCCATTGCTGGCAGGCCCCGAAGAATTGACTAAGCGTATCCATGATCAGTGATGCGTGGCGATCCAATCGCGGTAAGCGGGATGCGTATTCAAGGTAGCAAAACAATAGCCCTTCTGCTGCAAGCCCACAATCAAGGGCTCGAGCACGGCAGGCGCCCAGGGGTCCTGGCGCGACCAGATGCCCAGATGGGCCAGCAGGATGTCGCCTGGCTTGATGGTGCGCAGCGCCTGGTCCAGCAGCTTGGCATTAGGGTATTTATCGCTGGGCAGCTCGTCGCCCAGGAAGCCGGCGGGCGCCCAGCCCACGTGCTCGAATCCGCACGCCTTGGCCGCCTTCAGCAGCGCGGGCGAGGTCTTGCCGCCCGGCGCGCGGTAGATCGGCAGCATGTTCTGGCCCGTCATCTGATGAAAGCGGGTGGCCGAACGCTTGATCTCGGCGCAATACTGCTCGGCCGTCCATTCCTCGCGCTTGCCCGTTTCCGGGCCGGCGCTGGGCTTGACGCGGAACTTGCCGCCGGGCAGGTCGCCCTGCCAGTAGACGTGGTCGTACGTGTGCGAACCGAAGGCATGGCCTTCCGCCGCGCGCGCCTTCCACCACGGCGCCCACACGTCGTCCAGGCTCGCGCCGTCGGTCTTGGTGCGTTCATTGGCCAGGAAGAAGGTGACTTTGACGTGATGGCGGTTGAGCACATCCGCGATCAACGGCGCCACGCCCATGTGGCCGGTGTCGAAGGTCAGGTAGACCGGCTTGTCGCACGTCGTCGGCGCCGCCGCATTCGCCATCGGAAGAGCAAACGCCAGGACCGCTGCAAGAAGGCTTTTCACTGCAGGGCCGCCCCAAGGTGAAAACGCCCCCTTGGGGGGCAGCAAGCCCGCGACAGCGGGTGCGGCGTGGGGGCCCCTTTTCACCGCCGGGCCGCCCCAAGGTGAAAACGCCCCCTTGGGGGGCAGCAAGCCCGCGACAGCGGGTGCGGCGTGGGGGCCCTTACCTCGTTGGCGCATGGTTCAAGGTCCACACACCGTGGGGTGACTTGCCGACCGACACCTGGTTCACGACCTTCTTCTGCTCAAGGTCCACAACCGTCATCTTGCGCGCCCAGCGCGAGGTGACCAGCAGCGTCTTGCCGTCGGCCAGCACGTCCATGCAGTCGGGGCCGCCGGGCACCGCGAAGGTGTCGGTGACGGTCAGCGTCTGCATGTCGATGCGGCTGATGGAATTGGCGGTGCGGTTGCTGACGAAGAGGTGGCGCTTGTCGCCCTGCGCGCGGAAAGCGTGCGCGCCGGCGGCCGTGGGGATGCGCTTGACCAGTTTGGCGGGGCCGTTGCTGACGTCGTAGGCTTCGACGAACGAGTCGCCGGTCAGCGCCACGAGCAGCGTCTTCTGGTCCGGCGTCAGGAACACGTCGGCCGGGGTCTTGCCGACGGACACCGTCCACTTGGGCGTCTGCGTGGCCAGATCGATGGCGATCAGCTGATCGCTGTCCTGCAGCGTCACGTAGGCCGTGGTGCTTTTCTTGTCGATCATGATGTGGCTGGGCGTCTTGCCCGCCGGGACGCGCTTGACCAGCTTCAGCTCGGCGCCCTTTTCCTGCGGCTGCCAGGCATAGATGTCGATATGGTCCAGGCGGTTGGCCGCCGTGACGAACCACTTCATGTCCGGCGAAAACTGCAGCTGGTAGGGATCGACGATGCCGGTCAGCGTGCGCTGCACGTCGCCCGTCTTGGGATCCATCATCGTGATGGTGTTGCCGGTGGCGTTGGCCACCATCAACGACTTCTCATCCGGGGTCAAGTACAGGTGATGCGGCTCTTTGCCGGTCGGCACGCGCCGCAGTTCCTTGTAGGAAACCGGATCGATGATGCTGACATTGGCGTCCAGGGAGTTCAGGACGAAGATCGGGGCGGATGCCGCCGCTGCGCTAAGCGCCATCCCTACGCCGGCCAGGGCGTAGCGGACAAAATGCAAGGGATTCAATTTCAAGGTCCGACAAGTAAGGATCGGGCACCGATCCCAATGGTCGCCATTTTAGGCACAGCGGCCTTTCAAAAGGGCAACAAGCAGGGGTTTGGCGACAAACGAATGCGCCTGTTGCCGTCCAGCAACAACCCCTGCCCAACGCGTCCCCGTAATCGCCAAAAAATCATTTGGTTCCAACGGGTTGCGCGTCGGCGTCGACCCACGCGCCAGCGGTGATATCGCGTTCGCGCAAGGCCGCTGCACGGGACGCGGATGACGGCCCCAGGTCCGATTCCAGCACCCCGCCTTGCGGGCCGATGACAAAGGTGCCGATGCCGGTGCGTCCGTACTGCGCGGGCCACGCGACGATGCGGTATGCCGTGTCCGGGCTGCCCGGCAACACCTTGAATCGATAACCGGAATAGGCATCCGCCACCGGCGTTTCCGGCCCCATGACGAGCGCGTCCGGCCCAAACGCCTGCTCGGGCGCGCCGGGCACTTCGGGCCAGTACAGGCCGTCCATGCTGCCGGGCCGGCTGACGAGGCGGCTCGCGTAACGGCCCTGGCCCACGCCCTGCATGTACCGGGTCTGCGCCGCCTGCAATTGCTTCAAGGCTTCGATGGCGCTCAATTCATTGCGGCCTATCGTGCGGCGCTGGATTTCCGCTTTGCCCGCCGCCGGGTCGAAGCGCCAGCCCTTGCCCGACTGCACGATCGGCACGGGCATCGTCCAGCCGGAATCTCCCACCGCCAGCCAGGAACGGCCGCCGTCGGCGATGACCTCGTGCTTCTTTGCCCAGGCCGACAGGAAACGGTAGATGTCGTCCTGCGCCACGCCGCCCGGCACGATCTGGTTATGGTTCGGCCCCAGCACCTTGGCCATGGCGGCGGAATCGCTGGTGGCCAGCGCGTCGGCAAAGGCGTCGGCCGCGGCCTGCGACGTCGGATACACGCTTTGCGCCGCCGCCGGCGTGGCCAAGCCCAGCGCCAACAGCGTCGCGGCGCTTAGCGTACGGGCACGAACCCAGGCATTCGTCATGAAAGCTCCCTTGTCCATGGTGCTTACCTCCGGCCGCCGAAATGACCGCCGCCGCCACCCGCACGTCCGCCGCCGCCGCCAGCCCGATGTCCGCCACCGCCGCCGCCCCGATTCATCTCGCTGCGTTGACTCTGCTGGCGCATCCGGTCGCCGTTGCCGGCGTCGTGCAGCGCGCTGCTGCTGTTGGAGGCGCGGGCACGATCGCGGGCGGCGGATTCGTCCGCGCGCTGGCGTTGGGCCGCTGCCTGGCGGTCCTGCGTGGAAACGCTTGAAGAACGCGGCGTTTGCGCGGCGCCGCTTTGCGCCCGGTCGCGGGAGCCCTGCCCGGCGCCTGCGTTGGCGCCTTGTCCACGGCTCGCCGCAGCGTCACCACCCCGGCCCGCCGCACCCTGCCCGCCTCGCCCGGCTGCGCCCTCAGCACCCCGGCCCGCTGCGCCCTGGCCGCGCCCGGCGCCCCGTTCTTCATGACCGGCAATCGATTGCCCCGTGCGCCCCTCGAAAGATTGCGCGGCGCGGTCACGTGCGGCTTCCCGGGAATTCGCGGCGGGCGCGGCGCCGGCGGCACGGCCGCCCTGGCTCTGCCCCAGCCCCTGCCCTTGCCTCTGACCCTGCCCTGCCTGACGGTTCTGCAAACCCGCCTGGCGTTGGCTGTCGAAACGCTGGCGGTTGCCCGCATCCGCATAGGGCGTGTTGCCGCGATTGGCCGGGTTGTGCTGCCACGACACGTTGTTGTTTCTGGCGTTGTCGATCCGGTTATTGACGTTGATGTTGTTGTACCGGTTCACGTCGATATCAACGTCGTTGTGTCCCCAGTTGAAGCCACCCCACATCGAATTCACGGCGGCCACCCCCAGGCCAAAACCGATGCCGGATACGAGCGCGGTCGCAAATACCGAGCCCGGAGGCGGGGGATAGTAATAAGGCGGATACGACGGATAGGACCAAGCCCCGTACACCACCGTCGGGTTGTAGCTGGGCACATAGACCACTTGCGGGTCGGTCGGCTCAATCACCACCACCGTCTTGTTGGTGTCGGTGGTCGTGGACTTCACCGTCTGCTGCGGCGTGCTCTTCAGGTTGCCGGCCTTTTGCGCTTGCGTGCGCAGCCGCTGAACCGAATCCATCACCCCGTCCGGCTGCGCCAGGAAGGCGTCGCCCACGGATTTCACCCAATCGGGTTGACGCCCCATCATGTCCATGACAGACGGAAACGCCACCAGGGATTTGACGCTGGGGTCCCAGCTTTCGCCTTCAACCGCCTTGACCGCCGCATCGCCCGACTCGGACGTATGCGCCGCCGACCATTTGGCCGCAGCGGCAATGTCGTCGGGGTATGTGGCCCCCATTAGGATTTGTGACAGCAGCGAATCCGGGTACAGCGCCACGGGCGCCATCAGCTGATCCAACTGCCCATTGTCCAGCTTGGCCTGCGCCACGGCGGGCAGGCAGACGGCCAGCCCCAGGCATAACCAGCCGATGAACCACCCTTGCAGTCGACGCATGAACCGTTCTCCGTGAAGCAACGCATAAAGCTACAAGCCAGGAGGAAACCGCCGGATAACGCGCTGACAATATATGCCTAACGCCGGCGCAAGGAAAGCGCCGGCGCCGTCGTTGCATTCACAGTTTGGCGACGGACACCTCGGTCGCCTTGACGAAGGCCAGGACTTCAGTGCCCACCTGCAAGTCCAGTTCCTTGACCGAACGCGTCGTGATCACCGACGTCACGATGCCCGCGGGCGTATCGACGTCCACCTCGGACACCACCGGACCCAGGATGATTTCCTTGATCTTGCCGCGGAACTGGTTGCGGGCGTTGATGGATTGAATGCTCATGTCTTGCTCCTGAAAGGGAAAGGGCGGCGCCGTCATGGCGCCATTGCGTGAATGCCAGGCTGCACGGTGCTATACCGCCAGCCGTAAGTGCCGGATCTGGATCACCGGCGCCAAGGGCCGGTCCGCGTCCGGCGGTTCGGGTTCTTTCAACACGGCGCGCAACACGCGCGCCGCCAAGGCGGCAAACGCCGGTGAACCTCGTGCGCGCGGGCGCGCCAGTTCCACCCGTTCGTCGAACACCACCGCGCCGTCATCGATGACGAGGATGCGATCGGCCAGCGCCACGGCCTCGTAGACATCCCGCGTGGCCAGCACGGCCGTGAAGCCGTCGCGCCGCCAGGCCTGTTCGATGGCCGCCTGGGCCTCGATGCGCGTCAGCGCGTCCAGGCCGCCCAACGGTTCATCCAGCAGCAGCAAGCCCGGCCGCCGCGCCAGCGCGCGCGCCAGGGCCACGCGCTGACGCTGGGCTTCGGTCAATTGCGCCGGCCAGTCGCCACCGCGACCGGCCAGGCCCGCTTGCCGCAGCGCCTCGCCGGCCCGGGCCCGCGCGTCGCCCGGCAGGCCCAGCGCCACGTTCTGCCATACGCGCTTCCACGGCAGCAGCCGGGCGTCGGCGAACAACAAGCGCACGCGGTCGTCGCTGGCCCATTGCGGAAAGTTGTCGAACAGCACCGGCGAACGCGCGGGCGGGCCGCCTTGTTCGCCGGTGGGCCGTTCCAGGCCGGCCAGGATCCGCAGCAAAGTGCTCTTGCCCGTGCCCACGCGCCCCGTGACCGCCACGAATTCGCCTGCGGCGATGTCGAGGTCCAGTCCATTGAGCACGCTGCGCGCGCCATGGCGCTTGGCCAGCTTGCGCACGGTGACGCGCAGCGCCCGCCAGCCGTCCTGCCCCGAATCCGGCGCCTCGTCATGCCGGGCGCGCCCCGGCACCTCCAGGTGCTGCAGCAGCTCGAACTCGTTCGGATGGACAAACATGGCCGCGCGCTCCCGCCGGGCAGCCCTAGCGGGCCGCTTCCAGCTTCTGCTGATAATCGGTCTTCACAAAACCGGCGAACGACTTCTCGGTGACCGCCAGGAACTCCCGCGACGCATAGGCCGCAGCAATATCCTTCACATAGGGCTTGTCCAGGTCGGCCGTGCGCACGGCCACCAGGTTCTGGTAGGTAGGCGTGGTCTTCTCAAGCGCCAGCGCCGAGGTCAGCTTCAGCCCCGACGCCAACGCAAAGTTGCCATTCACGAACGAGTAGTCGGTATCGTCCAGCGAGCGCGGCAGTTGCGCGGCTTCAAGCGGAATCAGCTTGATCTTCTTCACATTCACGGCCACGTCCTTCTCGGACACCTGCAAGGGGTCATAGCCTTCGCGCAGCTTCACCCAGCCCAGTTCCTCCAACACCACCAGCGCGCGCGCCTGGTTCGTCGGGTCGTTGGGCACGGCCACGCTGACGCCATCGGGCGCGGCGTCCACGCTCTTGTACTTCTTGCTGTAGATGGCGATCGGTGCGGTAGGAACCTTCACCAGTTCGGACAATTCCAGCTTGTTCTTGGCGGCGAAATTCTTCAGGTAGACCACGTGCTGGAACGCGTTTGCGTCCAGCGCGCCTTGCGCCAGCGCGAAGTTCGGCTGGATGTAGTCGTTGAACTCCACGATCTTGACCGTGTAGCCCTGCTTCTCCAGGATGGGCTTGATGCCCAGCTTGATCTGGTCGCTATAGGGGCCGGCTGTGGCGCCGAACACGATTTCCTTCTTGGCCGGGTCCGCCGCGTGCGCGGCGCCGGCGACGGTCAGCGCGGCCAGCGCCGCGATCAGGGTAGAGCGGGAAAATACCATGGGAGTCCTCATTGGATTCAACGCTTGTCGATGCGGCGCGCGACGGTATTGCCGGCAACCTGGATGATCTGCACCAGCACGACGAGCAGCGCCACCGTCAGCACCATCACGTCGGTCTGGAAGCGGTAGTAGCCATAGCGGATGGCCAGGTCGCCGATGCCGCCGCCGCCCACCACGCCGGCCACCGCCGAGTACGAAAGAAAGCTCACCGCCAGCACCGTCAGCGCCAGCACCAGGCCCGAACGCGCTTCCACCAGCAGCACGCGGCGCACGATCTGCAGCTCGGACGCGCCGGCGGCATGCGCCGCCTCGATCACGCCGCGCGGCACGTCGCGCAGGCACTGTTCCACCAGCCGCGCAAAGTACGGGATCGCCGCGAAAGACAGCGGCACCGCCGCCGCCACGGGCCCGATGGAGGTGCCCGCGATCACGCGCGTGAAGGGCACCAGCGCCACCAGCAGGATGATGAACGGGAACGAGCGCACGGTATTCACCGTCCAGCTCAGCAGCCGATGCACCACGGGGCGGTCCAGCGACTGGCCCGGCCCGGTCAGGAACACCAGCACCCCGAGGGGCCCCCCCAGGAGGATCGACGCCGCCAGCGCGATCGCCAGCATCAGGAAGGTCTGGCCGACCGCCACGCCCAGCTCGGGCAGCAACTGCACAAAGGTATCCAGCATCATGCGACCTCTTCGTAGGGGTGGGTGGCTTCGCGGATGAGTTCGCGTCCCAGCGCGGAAGACAGGTGCACGTTGGCGCCAGAGATCTCGGCCTGCTCCAGCACCTGCCCGTTCTCCATCACGGCCACATGGCGGCACAGGGCGCGCACCACGGCCAGTTCGTGCGTGACGATCACGATGGTCACGCCCAGGCGCTTGTTGATGTCGCGCAGCACGGCCAGCACCGACCGCGTGGTTTCGGGGTCGAGCGCCGAGGTGGGTTCGTCGCACAGCAGCACGGCGGGCTCGCTGGCCAGGGCGCGCGCGATCGCCACGCGCTGCTTCTGCCCGCCCGACAACTGCGCTGGGTAGCTGGCGGTCTTGTCGGTCAGGCCGACGATATCCAGGCAGTCCCGCACGCGCGCGGCGATCTGTTCACGGGTGCGCCCGCCATGCACCCGCAACGGGAAGGCGACGTTTTCAAACACGGTCTCGTTCTGCAGCAGGTTGAACTGCTGGAAGATCATGCCGATGTGCTGGCGCGCGCCGCGCAGTTCGCGCTTGGACAGCGCAGTCAGTTCGGTGCCCGCCACATGCACCGCGCCCGCATCCGGGCGTTCCAGCAGGTTGATCAGGCGCAGCAGCGTGGACTTGCCCGCGCCGCTCTTGCCGATGATGCCGAAGGTGTCGCCGGCGCGGATCGACAGCGACACGTCGCGCACGGCATCGAACCGGCCCGCACGCGTGGCAAACGCCTTGCTGACGGCATCCAGGCGGATCACCGGCTGCGGTACGGCGGGAAGGGGGGAAATCTGGCTCATCGCGAAGTTCCGGTCAGGGTCGGGCGCATCAGGAATACGCGGTGGGTTCGGGAATCTGGTCCAGCAACGCAAAGCGTCCCAGGTCGCGGACCTTGTAGGCCACGGGGTCATGCAACGTGTGCACGCGGGCATTGCGCCAGAAGCGGTCATAGCCGTGGCGCGCGGCGGTAGAGCTGGCGCCCGTCACGTCGAACAGGTCGGAACCGACCTCCAGCGCGGCACGATGGGCCAGCACTTTTGCCTGGGCGCCGGCCACGGCCACCTGCCCGCGCTCGTCCGCCGTCACGGAAGGCCCGCGGGCTAGCGCGCCATCCAGCGCCAGGCCTGCCTGATCGGTCAACGCCTCTGCCGCCCGCACCCGCAGCCAAAATTCGCCGAAGCGCTCCTGCACATAGGGGTCATCGGCATGGCGCTGCACGCCCGACGAAAACCACGGCCGCGCGTCGTCGCGCACATAGCGCCGGGCTTCCTGGTAGGCGCCCTGCGCGATGCCCAGATACAGATTCGTCATGATCAGCTGGGCGATCTGCGAGCGCAGCGTGGCGCGCGGGGTCGGCGTCGTGCCGGGCGCCTGCAGCACGTGGATCGATTCCAGCCGGACGTGGTCGAACCGCACCGTGCCGCTGTCGGTCTGTCGCTGGCCGAATGCGTCCCAGTCCGGATTGACGGTGATGCCGTCGGCCCGCGTCGGCAAGGCCGCGATCAGCGCGGTATCCGACGCCTTGTGCCACGCCGAAATCGTCAGCAGATCCGAGCCGACCGAACCCGAGCTGAAGCCCTTCACGCCGTCCACGCGATAGCCGTCGAGTTCGGCGCGCGCGATCACGCGACGGTCCAGCGGATTCAGCGCATTGCCCCAGAACAGATTGCGCTCGACCGTCGGCTCCAGGAAATAGGCGTGTTGCTCGGCCGTGCCGTAGAGCAGCACGCCGGCGATCTGCAGATGATGGAAGCCGAAGACGTGCGCCAGGGCGCTGTCGGCCTGCGCCAAGCGTCGCACCGCATGCAGCACGGTGGACCAGCTGGCGCCCGCGCCGCCGTAGGCGGTGGGCACCGACAGGCGCAAGAGGCCGCTTGCACGGATCAGTTCGCGCTCGGCGGCCGCGTGCCCGCCCTGACGGTCGCGTTCGACTGCGGTGGCGGCCAGTTGCGCCGCCAAGGCGTCCACCGCGCTTGCGGAGTCCGCCGCCCGCGACGGCGCGGCGCCGGCGGGGTCCGGATGCCTGGCGTCCCGCGCGTCTTGAAGGGATTGAATCTTGGCCATGATTGAGTTCCTAGTAAGCGCCAGCGCGATCCGGCACGAAGGCGGCATCCCAGCGCAATGCGTGGCGCGCCAACACGCGGACGAGCGCATCCGTGGCAAGGGCCAGCAGCGCGTAGAGCAGGATGGGAACGAACGCCGCGTGGCCGCTTCTAGATCCCGTGGTGGCGATATCGACCGTCACCCGCAACACCCAGAACAGCGCCAGCGCCAGGCGCGCGCCGGACAGCACCGCGGGCAGGGCGCCGGGCAGGATCACGTCGCGCCACAGCGGCCAGCCAGCCAGGCCGACCGAACGGCCCATTTCGATAAGCTTCCGATCCCCGGCACGCACGCCCTGCCAGCCGCCCAGCACGGCCCCCAGCAATGCTGCCGCGGCCGCGCCCCACAGGCCGACCCGCAGCGGCGCCCACAGTTCGCCCGAGCCGGCGGCCGAGACCGCGGCTGACAGCACCGCGGACGGCGCCGGCAGGTCACGCGCAAGCGGCCATCCGGCCAGCGACGCCAGTTGCCAAAGCGCCAGCAACCCCGCAGCCGCCACCCAGGGCACAAGCGCCTTGCGCACCGGGCGGTGGCGATGGGAGGGGCTGGCGGCGGCCATCAGCTTGCCGATTCCTTGGGCACCAGTTCAGTCGCCATGACTTCACCGAACGGCCCCGTCAGCACCGTGTTGCCGACCTGACGCTGGCCCTTGCCGGGCAGCAGCGGAAACACCAGTTCGGCAAAGCGGTAAGACTCTTCCAGATGCGGATAGCCGGAGAAGATGAACGTGTCGATGCCCAGGTCCGCGTATTCCTGGATGCGCGCGGCGACCGTCTGCGGATCGCCGACCAGCGCCGTGCCCGCCCCGCCACGCACGAGTCCCACGCCGGCCCACAAGTTGGGGGATATCTCCAGATGCGAACGGCCGCCCTGGTCGTCGCTGAGCTTGCCGCCATGCAAGGCGGCCATGCGGCGCTGGCCTTCGGAATCCATCTTCGAGAATGCAGCTTGCGCGGCGCGCACCGAGTCTTCGCTCAAGTGGCTGATCAGTTCGTCCGCCGCGGCCCAGGCGGCGTCCTCCGTTTCACGCACGATGACGTGCAGGCGGATACCGAAACGCACCGTCCTGCCATGCTTGGCGGCGCGCTCGCGCACGTCCGCGATTTTCCGGGCCACCGCTTCAGGCGGTTCGCCCCACGTCAGGTACACGTCCAGCTGTTCGGCGGCCAACTCATGGGCGGCCTCGGACGAGCCGCCGAAATACAACGGCGGATACGGTTTCTGCACGGGCGGGTAGATGACCTTCCCGCCTTTGGACACCAGTTGCTCGCCCTGAAAGCTGTAGCCTTCGGCCTCGTGGCTGTTTTCCAGGATGCCGCGCCAGATCTTCAAGTAGTCGGCGGTGATCGCGTAGCGTTCGTCGTGGCTGACGAAGACGCCGTCGCCTTCCAGTTCACCAGGGTCGCCGCCCGTCACCACGTTGACCAGCAAGCGGCCTTCGGACAAGCGGTCGAACGTGGCGGCCATGCGCGCCGAGAACTGCGGCGAGCTGACGCCAGGCCGGATCGCCACCAGGAACTTCAGCTTGCGGGTGGCGCCGATCAGGCTGGAGGCCACCACCCAGGCGTCTTCGCAGGACCGGCCGGTAGGCAGCAGCACGCCGTCGTAACCCAGCGTGTCCGCGGCCACGGCCACCTGGCGGAAATAGTCATAGCTTGCGGCGCGCGCGCCTTGGCTGGTGCCCAGGTAGCGTGAATCGCCATGCGTGGGGATGAACCAGAAGACATCCATTGCAAATCTCCGGTCAGACGCTGAAGCCGCCCGCAAGCGCGAGCCGGCCCAGGTCATAGGCTTCATGGGCAACGACGCCGCGCGGCAGCACCTGCTCGGCCAGCCGGTCGACCGAGTCTTCCAGCCGCTCGCGGACGTCATCGTCGATATGGATACTGCCGTCGTCTTCTACCCGCACCTGCTTGTCGGTGGCGTAGACGCCGGCCAGGATGTGCCGCGCGCCCAAGGCGGACAGCACCGGCTTCAAGCCGTACTCCAGCGCAAGCAGATGGGCAGGGCTGCCGCCCGTGGCGATCGGCAGCACGACCTTGCCCGCCAGCGCCTTTTCATCCAGAAGGTCCAGCACGGCCTTCAGGCCGCCGGAGAACGACGCCTTGTAGACCGGCGTCGAAATCAGCACCGCGTCGGCGGTTCCTACGCGCGCCCGCAACGCGCCGGCCGCGGCGCCCGAATAGTGCCCTTCGATCAGCTCTTCGGCCGGGATGTCGCGCAAGCCCAATTCGACGACGCCCAATCCGCGCGAACGCAGCAGGTGAGCGGCGTGGCGCAGCAACGCGGAAGAACGGGAACGCTGTGACGGGCTGCCCGCCAACGTGATGATGCTCATGATGATTCGCCGGAGATCGCGCGTTAGAAAGCGGGGATGAGGGAACCCTTGAATTCCTTCTCGATGTAGGCGCGCACTTCGGGCGACTGGTAGGCCGCCACCAGCTTCTTCACCCAGGGTTGGTCGCGGTCTTTGGTCCGCACGGCGATGAGGTTGGCGTAAGGCCCATCAGCGGCCTCGCGCCCGATCGCATCACGCGCCGGCACCAGACCGGCCTGCTCGGCGTAATCGTTATTGATCGACGCCGCCGTCAAGTCATCCAGCGAACGCGGCAACTGCGCGGCATCCAGCGCCACCAGCTTGATCTTGCGCGGATTCGACACCACATCGAGCGGCGTCGCGGTGTTCTTTTGCTCGGCCTCTGGCTTCAAGGTGATGATCTTGTAGGCCGCCAGCAAGCGCAGGGCGCGGTTGCCGTTGGAAGGATCGTTCTGAATGCCGACCGACGCGCCTTCAGGCAAGTCGTTCAACGATTTGATCTTGCGGGAATAGAAACCTAACGGCGCGGTGACGGTCAGCCCGACCGGAACGATATCGAAGCCACGCGCCTTGATCTGGTTATCCAGGAACGGCTTGTGCTGAAACGCATTGGCGTCGAGGTCGCCGGCGTTGAGGGCAGCGTTGGGGAGCTGGTAGTCGTTGAATTTGACGAGCTTGATGGTCAAGCCGTCACGGGCGGCAACCTTCTGGACCACATCAAAGATCTTCTCCGCCGTGCCGACGGAGATGCCGACGGTGACGGTGTTCTTGTCTTCAGCGTGTGCAGGCGCGGCGAAGGCGATGGCAAGGGTTGAAGCGGCTAACAGGCGAAGCAGCGATGACATGAGGATGTGTCCAGGAGACGGAGTGATTAAGGGATTCTGTCATCGCGGATGGACGGGGAAAAATACTTAGTCGGTATGAAGTTATGTCTTGAGGTGGTGGTGGATACGGGGGTTATCGATTTTTGGAAATATGGGGATATTGCTGGGGGTTCTTAAACGTTTTTGGTTGGGTTGGTATTGATTGTTGGGGGGAGGGTTCTTTTGACGCCCGGTGTGGCGGTGGCCTGGGGTGCGCGGGTCAACGATTGCGGTCCGGAGCCTTCGCTCCGGACTTGCCTCGGCGGCCCCCCCCGTCGTCATCTTCGTCACCGCCTACGGCAGTTCCTTCAGATTCCCTCGGGCTTATCGACTCCCCGCGCACCCCAGGCCACCGCCACGCCGGGCTTCGGTGGTTGAATCTTTACCGTCGCTGGGGAGGGTGCCGTTCTTAAGGTTCTCATCACCGATGGGGGGTGGTGGAGGATCTTGCGGGGCCCGCTCCCGGCCGGCCGCGCGGGCGGCCTTGGGGAGCTTACGCATTGTCTTGCGTCGTGTGGGGGTTCGCTTCGCGTGTGGGTCGGGGTGGGGTGGGCGTTCTTCTGTCCGGTTTTTCCGGTTTGGCATTTCTTGCGAGGTGGTCCTTGCTGGCCCCACAAGGATGTTGTTCGTGTTCCGTAGGATGGGTGGAGTGCGTTCGGGTAGACCCAAGTACGCGGACCTGTGTCGCACGCAACCCATCATCGTCGCAGGCCATCAGATGGGTTGCGCGCGATGGACGTCTCCGTCCTGATGCCGGGTTTGCCGCGCTCCACCCATCCTACGAACGCATAGCCGAAGCCCATGACAGTCTCCCTATTAGACGGGTGGCGCGCGCGCAGATGGAGCTACGCAAACAGCTATCTGCCGCGCGCCACCCGTCGCTCCACCCTCCCCAATTGGGCGCGGGACCACTAGCAAACCGCTCCCCATCTGCGCGCAAGCGACCACACCCCCAAACGACACCAGACGCGTATGCCGATTGGCGCCGCCCGGGCGGCGGCAATTCGGCGGGCCCCGCAGCACTCGTCAGTAAACAGAGGCCTGACTGCGCCGCGATCCAAGACTTCCGCAGCTCGTCGGCGCTGTCGGCGTGACGGCGCGCAACCTTGATGCGCCCGAGGGAATCCGAAGGGAGCCGAAGGCGGACGAGATTCTATGGTTTGGGTCAACCTACACCCGGACGCAGTTTCCCGGGATCGAAG
>NZ_NJIG01000024.1 GCF_002209535.1 Achromobacter marplatensis
CATTGTGCTTGTGAGAAGATCAGGGTTTAACGCCTAACCTAATCACAGTGCATCGCATCAAGCGCCCACACTTATCGGTTGTTTAATTGTTAAAGAGCGGTACTGCTAAATTCTTTACTTTCTTTACTGCCACTTGCTGAACTCGCTTGCTTCGCTGCGGCTTTTGCCTTGCGTCGCCCGCTGTGTCAGCAGCAGAGAGGCGAGATTATGAAGGAGTTTTTATCGCTTGTCAAGTCAGCTTCGTTCGCTTTCGCGCCACCGCCTTCTTGCTTGCGACCCCTTCGGATCTGCTCTCTTTAGCAGCTATCGAAACATCAGAAGCACCCATTCGGGTTAACCCTAAGTTTTCGGCAACTGCCAAGCCTGAAACTATAACACAACTTTTGCAGATTATGCAACCGGCTTTTGCCTGACTTGCATCCTATCTTGCAACCCCGCCGCTTTCGCGGACAGCCCAGAATCCTGGGGTTGGTTACTGCTCAGGTGGCTAGCGAGAGATCCGGGTAAACCCTGAATCAACATCACCAGCCAAGCCCAAGACTATAGCACGATTTTTGCAGATTACGCAACTGGCTTTTGCCTGATTTGCTGCAATCCTTGCAATAACCGCTTGGCGCTCATTCCTGAACCCGTTCGCGGCAGACTTGGCTGGGTTGCCCCGGGTTTTCACCTTGCCTTGCCTGTTGTGCTTGCTTGGCTTCGCAGTTCAAAAAACGTCTGAACTGCGAAGGAGCGAGACTATAGCACAGGTTTTGGGGCTGTCATGCCACTGAAGCAAAACCTTCTCCAGTTTCGACACTCATGGCGCGAGAAGCTGGAGTCGCTCTATATATAGAGAGGCTACCCCCTCATTTCCGACTCCCTCATCTCTCTATATATAGAAGCGTCATCAACACCGGCTTACCAAAGCCGAAGCGCCGGCCCCCAACCAGGGAGAACCGGCGCCCGCTCCGATGCCCTTCGCGTCGCGAAGGAAGCTACCAACGCATGTAGTCCGTGTGCTTCAAGCGTGCCAGGTCGCGTTGCAGGGTGGCTTCGTTGACGAGCCAGCTCGGCGCGCCCACGTCTTGGAGGATATGCGGGTCCATATCGACGGCCAGGTTGCGTAACCGGGCCGCTTCACGCCGTCTGCAGTAGGCGGCCCAGAGCTTGCCGAGCCAGCCGCGCGGCGACGCGCCGTCGACAGCACCACTTTCCGTTGGTGCGCTTCTGACTGCGGAGGTCGGCGACGGTGCCGGTTGCGCGGGCTGCCGTAGCGGACGGAACGAGGGTGACGGTGAGGTGCAAGTTTGGGCAGACATGATGGGCTCCTGGAATTTCGACATTTTGGTAAGCGTAGTCGCCCAGGAAGCGGGTGAAAATCGAATTGTTTTCCGTGCATTGGTCAGTTAAGCTAACCAAATATTGGCCTTCTGCGAAATTTCCTATGCGTTTACCCCTGAACACCCTGCCCGCCTTCCGTGCCGTCGCCGAGTTGCAGAACCTGCGCGCCGCTGCCGACCGGCTGCATCTGACGCATAGCGCGGTCAGCCAGCAGATCAAGGGGTTGGAGGAACAGCTGGGCTTTCCGCTGTTTGAACGCAGCGGGCGCGGGATCGTTTTGAATAGCGCGGGCGCTGCGCTGCTATGCAGCGTGCAGAGCGCGCTAGCGGTGCTGGACGAAGGCGTGATGGCGGCGGCTGCCGCTGCCACCGGCAGCGAACAACGGTTGCGCGTGTCGGTACTGCCCTCTTTTGCGCAGCGCTGGCTGCTGCCCCGCATGGCGCGGTGGCGCGTGCGGAATCCGGGACTGTCGCTGGAAATCGAGACGTCCCAACAAGTGGTGGACCTGGTGCGCGACGGCTTTCATGCCGCGCTGCGGTTTGGTCGCGGCCCCTGGGCGGGCGTGGAGTCCGAGCCCTTGTTCGATATGCCACTGCCGTTGATTGCGCTGGCGTCGCCAGAGACTGCGGCAAAGCTGGAAGACAATTCTCCGGAGACCCTGGCCCGCCAACCGCTGCTGGGCGAACGCGAAATGTGGCAGCACTGGTTCAATGCCGCGGGCCTGCGCACGCCGGTGATGCCCGTGGCCACGTTCAACGATGCGGGGATGATGTTGCAAGCGGCTGAACAAGGCTTGGGCATTACGCTGGGCCGCGAACTGCTGGCGGCCGATGCCCTCTGCGCCGGGCGCCTGGTGCAGATATCGCCAATGAGCGTGCAATATGAACAGGCGCAGACCTACCACCTGGTCTATCCGCCGAGCCTGCGGGAGTGGGCGCCATTGGTGGCGTTAAAGCAATGGCTACGCGACGAGCTGGAGCTGTCGCGCTGCGCGCTCGTCACCACGCCTGCGGAACCTGACGCCTTGCCCGCGAACTCGACGCGAAAAAAAAGGTAAAGCAGCTTTCGCTCCTTTACCCCTACCCAAACACGGCGCCCGGCGGGAGCACTCCCCGCAAGCCAGGATTCGCTTCGCTCGAATAGCCTGGCGGACGCCGCGACGGCGGCAGCCAACGTTGCGTGCCCTCAGGCCGCCTTGCGCGCGGGCGACTTCGCCGGCTGCATCGAATCCGTTTCATTGAAGCGTTGGTGCCACGAAAACGCCTCTTCCAGCAGATGGGGCGTCTGGCCGCCGCGTTGGCAGGCGCGGTCGAAATAGTCCTGCAGGGCGTCGCGGTAGGAAGGATGCACACAGTTCTGGATGATGGCGCGGGCGCGTTCGCGCGGCGCCAGGCCGCGCAAGTCCGCCAGGCCGCACTCGGTCACGAGCACATCCACATCGTGTTCGGTGTGGTCCACGTGGGACACCATCGGGACCACGCTGGAGATGTCGCCGTTCTTGGCCATCGATTTCGACACGAAGATCGCCAGATGGGCGTTGCGCGCGAAGTCACCCGAGCCGCCGATGCCGTTCATCATGTGCGTGCCGCCCACATGCGTGGAGTTCACGTTGCCGTAGATGTCGAATTCCAGCGCCGTGTTGATTCCGATGATGCCCAGGCGGCGGACGATCTCGGGCGCGTTGCTGATTTCCTGCGGACGCAGCACGATGCGTTCGCGATAGTGGTCGATATTGGCCAGGATCTTGTCGTACACGGGTTTGGACACCGTGATGGACGAGGCCGACGCGAAGGCGAGTTTGCCCTGGTCCAGCAGTTCGATGGCGCTGTCCTGCAGCACTTCGGAGTACATCGTCAGATTATCGAAGTCCGACGACTCGAAGCCGTGCAGCACGGCGTTGGCGATGGTGCCGATACCCGCCTGCAGCGGCAGCAACGCGTTGGTCAGGCGGCCCGCGTCCACCTCTCCGCGCAGGAACGTATTGATATGGGCGGCGATGGCATTGGTGTCGTCGTCCGGCGGCAAGGCATTGGAGGGGCTGTCGGGCTCGTGCGTGATGACGATGGCGGCGATCCTGGCCGGGTCCACTTCAATGAAGGGCTGGCCGATACGCTGGTCCACCGACACCAGGCCGATCGGCTGACGCGCGGGGCGATCCGCGGGCACATAGATGTCGTGCAGCCCTTCAATGGCGGCGGGCACGCCCACGTTCAATTCGATGATGATCTTGTCGGCCTGCTGCGCGAACGAGGCCGAGTTTCCGACCGACATCGTCGGCACGATGGCGCCCGATTCCGTGATCGCGGCGGCTTCGATGATGGCGACGTTGATCGGCCCGATATGGCCGGCGCGCAGCTGTTCGACCGTTTCGGACAAATGCTGGTCGATAAAGGCGATTTCGCCTTGATTGATCTTGCGGCGCAACGTGGTGTCGACCTGGAACGGCATGCGGCGCGACAGCGCATTGGCCTGGGCCAGCATCTTGTCGGTATCGTGGCCCAGCGACGCGCCGGTGATCAGCGTGATCGACAGCGGCTCGCGCTCGGCGCGTGCAGCCAGCGCCGCCGGCACGGACTTACAGTCCCCGGCGCGCGTGAAACCGCTCATTCCGACGGTCATGCCGTCTTCAACCAGCAATGCCGCCTGATCGGCGGATGTGATCTTGGCGCGCAGCCCTGGGTGGCGGATACGGTCGAGATGCATGGTGTCTCCAAATTTAAAGGCCAACGGCTTGCGGCCGGGCGCGGCGAGGCCGCCTTTCAGCGCCCGGGCGCCGTCTTTCGCGGCGTTTCCCGATATCCCTGCACGGGCTCAAGGCCTGCACCGGGATGAATTTTCGGCAGTATAGGAAGGCCTGCTTAAATCTCGTAATGACTTAAAATCATTCAAATCAGTCGTTTTTTTCATCGTTTGAGGTTTTTGCGCACAACGCGCCTAGGGAGTTTCCAAGCCATGGACGTGCGTGCGTTGCGCTATTTCGTCGAAACGGTCAGGCATGCCAGCTTCACGCAGGCGGCCAAAGCCCTGTTCGTCACGCAATCGACGGTGAGCAAGATGATTCGGCAGTTGGAGGAAGAAGCGGGCACGCCGCTGCTGATCCGCGACGGCCACACCGCGCGGCCGACGGATACCGGGCGGGTCATGTACCAGCGCGGCCTGCAGGTGCTGGAAACGATGCGGCAACTGTCGGAAGAACTGCGCCAGACCGCCGATCTGCACCGCGGCGCGCTGGAGGTCGGCATCCCGCCGATGATCAACCTGCTGTTCACGCCGGTGGTCAAGCGCTTCCGGGAGCTTCATCCCGGCATCCATCTGACCTTACGCGAGGGCACGGGCCAGGCCGTCGAAGGCCTGGTCGCCAACGGGGAACTGGAGGTGGGCGCCACCATCCTGCCTGTCGCGCCCGACGGCGGACTGGCCGCCCAGTTGTTCGGCAGCTATCCCATCTGGGTCATCGGCCCGCCGGATGCCCCGTGGGCCGGCAAAACGTCCCTGCCCTTGAGCGCCCTGCGCGACGCGCGGCTACTGATCCCCACTGACGACTTCGCCGTCACACGGCGCCTGCGCCAAGCTTTTGCCGATGCGGGCTTTCAGCCCAGCATTGCCGCGCAGAGCGCGCATTGGGACTTTCTGGTTGCGATGGCCTCCGCCGGCCTGGGCGTTGCGCTGCTGCCCGAGCCGCTGATGCAACGCATGAAAACGCGGGGACTCAGCACGGCGAAACTGGCCAAGTCTGGCATGCAATGGGAGGTGGGCCACATCTGGCTGCAATCCGGCTATCTGTCCTTTGCCGCGCGCGCCTGGCTGGACGTCTGCGACGCGGTGCTAGGCAAGCCTAAAAAATCCCTCTCCCGAGGCGGGCTGACGCGTCCGAGTTGATTCCAAACGTTGGCGTGGTAAACGTGGATTTCGTGCCGGGACGCATCAGACGGCCCGCGCATTCCGCGGATCCGATGCGGCCCTGTTTCCGCCCCCTGGGCGCCGACGGGAGGCGCCTTCGAAGTTCAGTGGAAAAATAGGGGACACAGTACTAGTTTTTGTTGCAACGGAGTGGTCCGCAGCTTGTTATGCTGCCGCCTCGACGCGAGTGTCTCGCACAAGAATATGAACCCGATCCGCACCTTCCCGCTCTTACTCCCCCGGCGCTTAACCGCCCATCTCGCCGCGCTTGTCGCGGCGTTGTTGTTGGCGCTCTGTGTAATGCCCGCTTTCGCGGCGCCGCCCGCCAATCCTGCGGAAACCGAAACGCTGCTGGCGGCCGCCCGCAAGCAGATTGACGACATCCGCAAACGCGTCGCCGACGAGACCGACGACGCCACGCTCGTCAAACAGCGCAGCGACGCGCTGGACATCCAGTCCAAGGCCGACGCGGCCAGCGAGGCGCTTGCCCCCCAGTTGACCAGCCTCACCGCGCGGTTAAGCGAGCTGGGCACGCCGCCCGAAGGCGCCAAAGAAGCCCCGGACGTGGCGGCCCAGCGCATGCAGCTGGAAAAGAGCAGCCGCGCGCTGGATGCGCAGATCAAGCTGGCCCGCCTGCTGTCGGTAGATGCCGCCCAGACGGCGGAACAGATTTCGGCGCAGCGCCGCACACAGTTCCAGGCGCGCCTGGGAGAGCGGCGCAATTCGTTCCTGTCCAAACAGTTCTGGGTGGAGTTCCACGAGGAATTCCCCCGCGACCTGGAGCGCCTTGAAGCGTTGGGCGACGACCTTTCCACTGCGATCGGACAGACACCGAAATGGGGATGGCTGCTGCTGGTTGCCGCGGCGGCGCTGACGATCGCGCTGCGCATCTGGATCGGCCGGATGTTCCTACGCCTGACCGCAACTCGGGTACCTCCCGGCCGGCTGCGGCGCTCGTTCCTGGCCGTGGCGCAGTTGACACTATCGGTGGCCACGCCTGGGGTGATCGCACTATTGATCCATGCCGGCCTGGATTGGAATTCGCAGCTGTCCGACAACACCGGAGCGTTGCTGGCCACGCTGGTGGCGACCGTCTGTTTCGGTGGCTATGTCTCGGGTCTGGGCAACGCGCTGTTGTCGACGCACCGCCCGTCCTGGCGCCTGCCACCCATCAGCGATGCCGTGGCGACGCGCCTGAACTGGCTGCCCAATCTGCTGGGCACGCTGGTCGTGATGATCTGGCTGGCCGAGCGCCTGCCCGTATTACTGAACGCCAGCCTGACGACAACCATCACGCTGACCGGCATCGTCGCCGTGATCATCATGACCACGATGGCCATCGTGCTGGCTATCTGCCGCAGGCTGCGCCGCCTGAGCATCCAGGAAAACGACGCGCCCGCGCCCTTCTGGGTTTCACTCTTGCTCGGCACGGTGTGGGCCGTGCTGATCCTGGGCCTGGCCAGTCTGCTGGCGGGCTATGTGGCATTCGGCGCGTTCCTGACCAAGCAAGTGCTTTGGACGCTGATCGTGCTGGCTTCCGCCTACCTGGTGTCGACGCTGATCGAGGACGGTTTCAGCACGCTGCTGGGCACGTCGCATCGCGAAGGCGAGAACGACGGCCCCAGCCTGCGCGATCAGGCTGCCGTGCTGCTGTCAGGCGTCGGCCGCGTGGCCGTGGGCCTCTTGGCGGTGATCCTGCTGCTGGCACCCTTCGGTGAAGGGCCGGCAGATTTGCTGCAGCGCTTTGATCAACTGCGCAAAGGCCTGGCTATCGGTGAGGCGCAGATCCGTCCCGGCGCGGTGCTGCAAGCGCTGATGGTGCTGGGCGTGTCGCTGCTGAGCGTGAAAATGCTCAAGCGCTGGTTGTCGAACCGCTACCTGCCGACGACCGAACTGGATCCGGGCATGCAGCTGTCGGCCGCGACCTTGTTCGGATACGCCGGCTTCGTGCTGGCGGTGGCGCTGTCGTTGTCGGCGGCCGGCATCGGCCTGGAGCGTGTGGCGTGGATCGCCAGTGCGCTGTCGGTGGGGATCGGTTTCGGCCTGCAAGCGGTGGTGCAGAACTTCGTGTCGGGCCTGATCCTGCTGGCGGAACGCCCGGTCAAGGTGGGCGACTGGGTGTCGCTGGGCGGCGTCGAGGGCGACATCCTGCGCATCAATGTCCGCGCCACCGAAATCCAGATGGGCGACCGTTCCACGGTGATTGTGCCGAACTCGGAATTCGTGACCAAGACAGTGCGCAACGTGACCCGATCGAACCCTTTGGGGTTGGTGCAGATCAAGCTGCCTCTGCCGCTGTCGACGGATGCCGAGCAAGTGCGCGAACTGATCCTGCAGGCCTTTGCCGACCATGAGGACGTGCTGGACACGCCCGCGCCCAACGTGTTTTTGGACGGCATCGAAGGGGGCAACCTGATCTTCAATGCCAAGGGTTATGTCTCGTCGCCGCGCGCGTCTTACGGCGTGCGCAGCGCGATGCTGTTCACGGTGCTCAAGCGCCTGAACGACGCCGGCCTGGAAGTGTCTTCGCCCCCCACCATGCTGCTGGCGTCGGCGCCGCAGCTGGCGTCGGCGCCGCAGCCGGCGGCGGTGGCGGCGCCCGCCGCCATCCTGCCGCCCGCCTCCGCCACCTGATCCGGCTTGCCCCACAACGCCTCGAGGTGTCAGCCGGGCGAGTACAGGTCGGCGAACTGCTGCCGCTCAAGCCGCGGGTTGCGCAAGGGCGGCGATGCCAGCGCGGTGGTTTGAACGGCTTGCACCGGATACCCCTGCACTGCCGGCGCTGGCGCCTGGGTCTGGCCTTGCACCGGCGCGGGCGGCACCGCGACGGTGGCCGTCGTGGGCGAGGACTGCGCAACCGCAGTCGTATCGAAACGATGATCGGCCGTCGTCAGCGCCGGATTGGTGCAGAGCCCTTGCGCCACCAGCGCCGCCTTGGTGCGGTCGTCGGTCTGGCACAGGATGTCGATGGCCGCGGTTTCCAGCCGGCGCGAGCGATCCGCGTCCTTGGTGGAGGCGGCCGCCTGCATCGTGCGCTCGAAGTTACGCCGCAGGCTGCATTTCTGGTCTTCAATCGGTATGGCAACGTTCATGCCAAAGCCCACCACCGAGCCGCCGCCGCCTGCCGACACCATGCAGCTGTCCGACGAGAACGAACCATAGAAGCTTTGGCCCCCCACCGGCGGAACCGTCTTCACGGTGCTGGAACCGCTGTTATTGGAATTCAGCGTGATGCCCTGGTTGTTGCCGGCATTGGTCGCCCCCGATGACGCGGAAGTCGTGGAACTGGAGTTACTGGTCTGCGCCGCGGCCGTGCACGCCGCCAGCGACAGGGAGATTGCAAGCACTATGGTTTTCATGATGTCCCCTCGACCGGACGGCCGAAGCCGTCCGGATAATTGGGTCAGTGATTAAAGCCAGAGATGTGGCCCACCCCGCCCACACCGCCGATCGACCCAAACGCGCCGATATTGCCGGCAACGAAAGTCCCCGTCGCCGACGCGGCGGTATCGGTTTTGCCGAATGACGCGCCGCCATTGGCGATACTGTCGCCCACCATAATGGGTGCGTTGCCCGTCACGTTGCCGTACGACTCGCTGGTGGCGTACTGGCGCGTGCTGGTGACCACTTGCGTACCGTCCCGGTTGAACGTGCCGCCGACTTGCGCGACGCCGCCCGTTTCGCCAAACGACGTCTGGCTGGAAGACCCGTAGCCATTGACTTGCGTGGCCACCACCGAACTGCCGGTGGAGACGGATGACGCCGTGCCATTGATCGTGCCGGCATGGCCGGTGATCGACACGGAAGGCATGCCCGGCCCACTGGCATAGGCCGATGCGGCAAACAAGGTCATGGCTGCGACTGCTGCGAGCTTTTTCATTTGAGCTCCTCCTGATCCGCTTCATGCGGATGCACAGGTGCCGGTGGCCGACCGGCGCGGACCGCTACGTCCCTCCCCCGTGCCCGCACATAGACGAGTGGCGTGGGACTTATGTATTGGTACGGAATGATTGCTCCGTCCTAGGCATGTCGATATCGGTTAAACGGGCGACCGGGTCTTTGTGGACGAGGCCTGTCTGTCAATCGGCAAGCGGAACAGACGAGCGCGCGAGCGCCACGCCATGCGTATGGACGATGAAAAAGGCAGGGGAGCCCTGCGCGATGCAGGGGGGCTCAACTTTAAGGATGGGGCGACGCGTCTTGGGCTCGGACAAGGTGCCTAGCGCGCACGCCGGTAGGCAATCCGTTGATAGCCTTTAGGCTTACTGTCAGCCAGAACGAGCAGGCACCGGGTTGAAGAACTGCGCGGCTTCCCGGCGGAGCAGCCAGAGATCGCCCGCGACGAGAACCAGCAGGAAGCCGCACTCCGCCAGATCCAGGTCCGCCAGCACGTGGTAGCTGGCCAGCAGCAGGATGCCTAAACCGCCGGCCAGCCACGCAGGCCACACGGGAGCCAGGCCTTTGACCGGGGCACGCAAACCGCGGCTCCAGCACAGCCAGGCCATCAGCGGCAAGCACAGGACCGACAAGGGAATGTAGATGGCGATGGCCGACAGCAGTACCACCACACTGAACTGCGTGTTGAGCGCCAGCGCCATAACGGCGATAACGGCAATGCCTGCGTACCACAGCAGGCGGACGGCAATGAGACGAGTCAAGGTCACGGCTCGAGGAAATCGGACAGGATGGAATTGGAATTTTCAGCCATACTACTCCGGCCGGTCGGGCCTCACCCGGCCCCAATTATTTGGAGACACCGTCATGATCCAGGAGATTGCCAGCATTCATGTCCGCGAAGGACAGGAAGCGCTGTTCGAGGCAGGCGTTGCACAGGCCAAACCGCTGTTTCTGCGCGCCCGTGGATGCCATGGAATGGAGCTGTATCGCAGCATTGAACAGCCGCAGCGCTACACGCTGGTCGTCGAGTGGGAAACCGTCGAGAACCACATGGTGGATTTTCGGGAATCGCCCGACTTCCAGGAATGGCGCAAGCTGGTGGCAGGCTTCTTCGTCGAGCCGCCCCAGGTCCATCACGAACAGAAAGTGATCTGACCGTCAGCTCTCTTCAGGCGGATCGTCGTACTTGCGGGCGCTGCCGGCAAAACGGTCCGCCGGATATTTCTGCGCGTTCTTGACCATCTTGCGCGCCACGGCGTCGGCGATGTCGATGCCCAGCTGATCCGCCAGCGCCACCAGATACATCTGCACGTCCGCAATTTCGTCGGCAGCGTCCACCAGGCGTTCCGCCGCCATATTGCGCGATTCGGCCTCGGTCAGCCATTGGAACAGGGACACCAGCTCGCCGGCCTCGCCGGACAGGGCCATCGCCAGGTTCTTGGGCGAATGAAAGGGCTGCCACGCTCTTTCTGCCGTGAAGGCCCGCACGGCGAGTTTGATCTGTTCCAGGTCGGACATCGAATTTTCCAGATAGCAGGCGCTGCGTCAGGCCGCGGCCAGACGTGAACTGGCTGCCAGCGCGACGGCCACCGTCGTGCGCACGTCGGCCAACGCGCGGTGAGTGGGGTCCGAGGCGCCCACATGACGCGCCAGGATCTCGAGCTTGTGCGACGGCAGTTCCGGCCAGGCCCGCCGCGCCAGCGCCAGCGTGCAATGCGTGGGATTCGCAAACGGCAGGCCGGTCTGGTCAGCCGCTGCGCCCAGAAAGCGCCGGTCGAACGACGCATTGTGGAAGAATACCGGCAAGTCCTCCACGAATTCCAGGAAGGACGAAAACGCCTGCACCACCGGCACGCCATGGCGGTCGATTTCCGCCTGGGTAATGCCGGTCAGCCGCGTGATGAAAGACGGCACGGGCGACCTCGTGCGAACCACTTGTGTATATTCGCGGGCCAGCATGCCGGACGCTTCGACCCGGACAGCCGCGAACTCCAGGATTTCGCACGTGGCGGTGGACAGGCCGGTGGTTTCCAAGTCGGCCACAATGAACGGGCCGCGCAGCGCCTGCAAGGCCGAATCCAGCGCAGCCGAGGCTTGCGCGCGGTTGACGGTCGTGCGAGACGTCGCGCCGCTGGCGCGAGGCCGCCGGTTGAAGAACGTCACCGTATTTACTCCGTCGGGTGCAACGGCGCGAAGCGCGGCGAACCGTCGGCCAATTGGCCAAAGAACAGCGTGGCGGGCCGCACCCACAGGCCGCGCGCGTGCGGCCACAGGTGTTCGTACACCACCATGGACTCTTCGGTCTCGGAATGACGGGCGGTACCCACATACAGGTAGAGACCGCCCTTGTAGTGGCGGTGCGAGGCAAGGGCGAGGGCTTCGGATTCGGTCATGGACGGTGCCGCAAATAATGCGGCCCGGGCGGAAGCGATCCGGCCCAGGCCTGGGATTCAGACAATACCGTCTTTATAGCGCACTCGCGCGGGCCCCTGCCCGGCCGGACGTCAGTAGCGCACGTACTCCAACACCGGCTTGGGCGGCAGCGGCGTATTGGCCGCCTGCCTGGCCCGCACGGCCGCCGTCACGGGCTTGACCACCCCGACAGGCCGATGGTCTTTGCGCGCAGCCTGCGCATCCGCGGCTTCCTGGGTGGCCCGCAAGGTCTGGGCGGCTTCTGCCGTCATCTGCGTGATGTCTTCGGTGACATCCGCCAGTTTGGCCGATTGCGCCAACGACACGTTCACCACTTCCGCCATGATTTCAGTGACGCGGCGCGATGAGGCCACGATGTCTTCCATCGTGGTGCCGGCCGACTGCACCTGACCGGCGCCACTTTCTATCTGCTCGACGGAGGTCGTGATCAATCCCTTGATCTCTTTCGCAGCGGCGGCGCTGTTTTGCGCCAGACTGCGGACTTCGGCCGCGACCACCGCGAAACCTTTGCCGTGCGTGCCGGCGCGGGCGGCTTCCACGGCGGCGTTCAGCGCCAGGATGTTCGTCTGGAAGGCAATGCCGTCCATCACGCCGATGATCTCGGAAATGCGCCGCGAGCTATCGGTGATGGCCCCCATCGTCTGCACCACGCCCTTCACCGTCTTGCCGCCCTGCTCGGCGACCTTGCTGGCGTCCAGCGCCAGAGCGTTGGCCTGGCTGGCGCGCTCGGCATTTTCGGTCAGGCCCTGCACGGCCACCCGCAGGGTCTGCGCGGCGGTGAAGCGCTTGGTGATGTCGGTGGCGTATTTCACGACCTTGAAAGGCCGGCCTTCCGCGTCGAGGATCGGGTTATAGCTGGCTTCGATCCACACCTGGCGCCCGCCCTTGCCGATGCGCAGGTACTGGCCCGTGTCATGTTCGCCGCTGCGCAGCTTGCGCCAGAATTCCTGGTAGGCGGCCGAGCGCGCCTCTTCGGGCCGCACGAACATGCTGTGATGCCGGCCTTCCACCTCAGCGGCGTGGTAGCCCACGGCATTCAGGAACAAGTCATTGGCGCGGATGATCGTGCCGTCCAATTCGAACTCGATAATCGCCTGCACCTTGGAGATCGCCGCCAACTGGCCTTCAGTGTCCGCCTGGCGCTGCTGCTGATCGGTAATATCAGTGGCGTACTTGACGACTTTGAGCGGCCGACCGCGCTTATCGAAGATGGGGTTATAGGACGCTTGCAGCCAAACGTCCCGGCCATCGCGACGAACGCGGCGGTAACGGCCCGCGTCATAAGCGCCCTGCCCGAGCTTTTCCCAAAAAGCGAGATACTCGGCAGATTCGCGCTCATCCGGATCGATGAACATGCGGTGGTGCTGTCCCAGGATCTCATCCAGGGAATAACCCATAGTGTCCAGGAAATTCTGATTGGCCATCAGGATGTGGCCTTCCAGATCAAATTCGATGACGGCCTGCGCTTTATGGATAGCCGAGATCTGGCCGTACAAATCCGCCTTCTGCATGCCGCGTTCGCCGCGGAACAGGCGCCTTAGGGTGATCCATTGCATGGTGGCTTCTCCTGCCAAGGATGGGACGAAGTTTCTGACAACGGTCGACAAGCGGAATCTCTGAATCAGAACTGCTTGGCGCGTCCCAAACTCAGTCAGTGCACGCCGCGCCGCATGCACTTGCTACCTGGTAGTCCGTCGCCACTGCGGTAACGGCAGGCCTGGACCAAAATTAAAAAAATCGAGAATGTATCCAGTCGAAAATATTTAATCCTAAAAATGATCGATTCTCAACCTATTACCGACCGCTTTGCAGAAAAAATCGCGGCGCACCCTCGCATCGGATAATGATTCAGCGACCTTCAACAGCGCAATCAGCCCGTGCTTATTGTGCCGTTCAGGGTTAATACCAATCCGCTATCTATTTTTCGCTGTTTGAAGCGCGCCGTTTATTAATGGGCGGTCGATGACCCCATTATCAATAGACAGATGAAAATGCGGGTAGCATCAGGCGCCGCTCGGAAACTGCCGACGCGCGGCCGTTAACCCCTCCCCGCAGCCGCCGATGACTCGGACGTCAGGCGGCGTCCAGTTCGCGATATTGGCGGAATATGCACTCGCCAAAAGGCAAACGCCGGCCGCTATCAAAATAGGGCTGCAATGCCGGCAGCGACGCCACGCGCGCGTGCAAGGCCATCACGTTCGGATAATCCGATGCTACCGTCCCCATGCGTTTCGGGAACGCATAGAGCAGGCCGTCAACCAGATGGAACAACGACAGGTCGACGTAGGTCCAACGCTTGCCGCCGGCCAACCACGCCGTCGGCCCGCCGAGCACGCGTT
Organism: Achromobacter marplatensis; assembly: GCF_002209535.1. Classification (GTDB taxonomy): domain Bacteria; phylum Pseudomonadota; class Gammaproteobacteria; order Burkholderiales; family Burkholderiaceae_B; genus Achromobacter; species Achromobacter marplatensis. The sequence continues at coordinate 13,893 of NZ_NJIG01000024.1, forward strand.
CGAAATACGCCAGGAATTTCGGTATGCGCTCTTCCCGGAAACTACGCGCCCGGCGCGCAGCCTCTTCTTTCTGGTCTTCGTAATAATCGTTGGCGGAAATGGGGTGATGCGTATCGTGCGCCTCGGTCACCATATCGGCGATGGTCAGCTGAAGCTGGTTCACCCAAAGGCGTCCTTCCAGCGATTCCGGGGCCAGGCCGTGCTTTTCTCCCAGGAACAGCAGGATATTGGCGGTCTGGCCCAGCGTCATCCCGTCGGCCACCAGATAAGGCGGCGCGAAAGGCGGATGCTTACGCGGCGACTGCATGTCTTCGATCAGTGAATTTTCCGAGGCACCGGGTTCGCGCGCGCGTTCGCGATAGGGGATACCCCCCGCTTCCAGCGCCAGGCGCACGAACTCACCGCGCCCGGGAATACCGTCCCAATACCAGAGGTCATACGTCATGCCGTCTCCTTGGGGTAAGCGAAGGCTAGGCAGGGAATACGCTGACACCGCCCTCTTGCCCGATAGCCTGCTGGCCTCGGGCCTGTTGATACTGGCGCGGGGATAATCCGAAGTGCGCCCGGAAGTCGCGCGAGAAGTGCGCGCCGTCCGCAAAACCGCAGTCCAACGCAATCTGCGTGATGCTGCAAGGATTATTGAGCAACAACCAGCTTCCATATTCCAGCCGAAGTTGCCGCTGGAATGCCATGGGCGACATGCCCGTGGCAAGGCGGAACGCGCGCTCCAACTGCCGCCGTCCGACCCCGACGTAGCGCGCGATGGCGTCCAGCGGCGGGGGGTTGTCGATGCGCTGCTCGATAAAGTGCGCAGCCTGGCGCACGCGCAGGTCCTGGATGCCGGACAGGTCGGTGCGGAAATGCGCCTGCGGCACCCGGCCTGGGCGCACGCCCTGCAGCATCATGTGCCGCATCGCCTGCTGGGCCTTGTCGCGCCCGCAATGGCGGGCCACCAGATACAGGCCGAGGTCGATCGCCGCGGTGGACCCCGCGCAGGAGATCAGGTCGCCCTCGTCCACGAACAGGCGGTCCACCACCGCGCGGGTCTGCGGAAAACGCTCGCGGAACGCATCCAGCACATTCCAATGCACGCATACCGTGCGGGGCCCGATCACGTCGGCCTGCGCCAGCGCGAAGGTGCCGGTGCAGATGCCCAACAAGCGCACCCGCAGCGCCGCCGCCAGCCGTAGCCAGTCGCGCAGCGGCTCGGGCATGCGGCCGTTGATGTAGTCGTTGCCCCCGCACACGGCAACGTAATCGAACTGGGCGGGGTCGTCGGGCAGGCTGTCGGCCACATCGATGGTCAGGCCGGCGCTGGAGCAGCGCGGCTTGCCGTCCCAACTCATGACGCGCCATGCCGTATGGATCTGCCGACTGCGTCCGCCGTGGTCGCCGGCCAGGCGCAGCACGTCCACCAAACCAGCGAAGGCAGCCAGCGTGAACTGGTCCATCAGCACGATACCGATGGTCAGTGCGGGTTTCCCCGGGGGCAGGCCTTGTGCGGCGTCCTCATAGGGGGAAGTGGCGGAGGCGGTGATTTCGACGTCAGTCATGACGCAATTATTCAAGTTTTTGTCCCGCGCCTTCAAGCTCGTTTTCCCGGGGATCGCCCAAGATGCAGGTATGGCAACGTCACGGTTCCGTCCTGGAGCACCCTGCTCCAGCGACACCCGCGACAAGCCGATAAATCGACAAGGGGAATCCGACATGGCAACACCTACCCGCAGCGCAGTCCGCGCCGCTTTGCTGGGCGCCGGGCTATTGCTGGCCACGCAGGCGATGGCGCAGCAGCAGAAGATCACCGTCGCCTGGTACGGCGGCAACTGGGGCGACGCGTTCCGCGCCTGCGTCGCCGACCCCTACACCAAGGCCACCGGCGTGACGGTCGTGCCGGAAGTCGGCACATCGACCACCACGCTGGCCAAGCTGCAGCAGCAGAAGAACGCGCCTACGATCGACGTGGCCTGGATGGACGGCGGCATCAGCGAACTGGCCGCCCAGGCCGGCGTGCTGGACACGCTGGACCCCGCGGCCATCCCCAACCTGAAGAACGTCATCGACCAGGGCGTATACCGCAACGGCGATGCAGCCTATGCCGTCAGCACGGGCTATTACTCGTTGGGCATCACCTACAACACCAAGGAAGTGCCGCAGGCGCCGACCAGCTGGAAGGACTTGTGGAAGCCCGAGTATGCCGGCGCCGTCGCCGTGCCCTCGCCCGCGAATTCGTCCGGCGTGCCGTTCATTTTCTTCCTGGCGCGCGTCTGGGCCATCGACCCGTCAAACCTGGCGCCCCTATACGCCAAGCTGGCCACCCTGGACACCGCCTTGTTCTTCGACAGCTCGGGCGCGGCCAGCAACGCCTATCAAAGCGGCGAGGCCATCATCGGCGCGCACTTCAACGTGGGCGCGTGGGACTTGATCGACAAGGGCTTGCCTATCGGCTTCGCCGTGCCCAAGGAAGGCGCGTGGGCTACGGATGCCCGCCTGCATCTGGTCAAGGGCGCGCCTAATGCGGCGGCCGCCAAGAAGTTCATCGATACCGCGTTGACGCCAGACGCCGCGGCTTGCCTGGCCACGCGCCTGTACTTGGGGCCGGCCGTCAAGGACGTGCAGGTGCCCAAGGACGTAGCCCGCAAGCTGCCGTGGGGCGCCGAGGGCTCGGTGAAGAACCTGAGCCTCTTCGACTGGAACCTCATCAACAGCCGCCGCGCCGAAGTCACCGACGCGTGGAACCGCCAGGTTGCCCGCAAGCGCTAGGGTCCAGGGATCAATCATGTCCGCTTTGCTCACCATCGAAGGCGTGTCGATGCGCTTTGGCGCCTACCAGGCGCTGGACCACATCGACCTGGACATCCAGCAGGGGGAGTTCGTCGCCCTGCTGGGGCCCAGCGGCTGCGGCAAGACCACCTTGCTGCGCTCGATCGCCGGCTTCCTGAAGCCCGAATCGGGCCGCATCCTGATCGACGGCCAGGACATCAGCCGATTGGCCGCGCACCATCGTCCGCTTAACACGGTGTTCCAGAACTACGCGCTGTTTCCGCACATGACCGTGCTGGAGAACGTCGCCTATGGCCCGCGGCGCCAAGGCGCATCAAAGGCCGAGGCCGCCGAGCGCGCCCGCGCGGCGCTGGACATGGTGGGGCTGGCGGACTTCGGCCCGCGCTACCCCCGCGAGATGTCCGGCGGCCAGCAGCAACGGGTGGCGCTGGCGCGCGCCATCGTCAACCAGCCCAAGCTGTTGTTGCTGGACGAACCGTTGTCGGCGCTGGACCTGAAGCTGCGCAAGCGCATGCAACTGGAGCTCAAGCACCTGCAAGCCAAGCTGGGTATCGCCTTCATCTTCGTCACTCACGATCAGGAAGAAGCGATGACCATGGCCGACCGGGTCGTCGTCATGCATGCGGGGCGCATCGAACAGGTGGGCGCAGGCACGGACATCTATCGCCAGCCCGCCACGCGCTTCGTGGCGGAGTTCATCGGCGACGCGAACTTCATGGCTTTCACCGCGACAGAGGGTGGCACCCTGCAGCTGGAGGCCCAGGGCCTGCGCGTGCCGCTGGGCGGCAAGCCGGCGCCCGCGCGCGGCGTGGCGGTGCTGCGGCCCGAAGACTTGCGGCTGAGCGCCGAAGCGTCCGCGCACACGCTGACCGGCGCGGTCACGGACGTCATCAACGTGGGCAGTCACAGCATGATCCACGTGGACATCGGCGGCCAGTCGGTGGTGGCGCGCCATGGCGGCATTGCGCCTGCCGAGCTGCGCCCGGGCACGACGGTGCACCTGGCCTTCGCGCCGGAGCACCTGCACCTGATCGGTGAACAGCCATGAACCGGCGCGCCTGGCTCTCGCCTGGCCTGCTGCTGGCGGCCCCCGTGCTGTTCTTTGCGGCCTTCTTCCTGGCGCCGTTGGCGGTGGTGGCGTTGGCCAGCATCACGGGCGGGCCAGACGGCGGGACGCTGACCTTGCAACAGTACCTGCGCGTGCTGGCCGACCAATATCACTGGGATGTGATCCTGGTGACCTTCCGACTGGCCTTCTTCACCACCGTCGTATGCGTGATCCTGGGCTACCCGCTCGCGTGGTACCTGGTGCGCGTGGTGCGCTGGCAGGCGTGGCGTCGCTTCTGCGTGATCCTGCTGGTGGTGCCGCTGTTCACCAGCAACATCGTGCGCGCGTTCGGCTGGATGGTGCTGCTGGGCCGTAACGGCCTGGTCAACCAGGCGATGGTTGGCGTCGGCGCGGCCGACCGTCCGGTGCGCTTCATCGGCACCGAGTTGGGCATTCTGATCGGCATGGTCTACGTACTGCTGCCTTTCGTGGTGCTGGCGGTGGGCAATGCGCTGGCCCGGGTGGACCCGGCCTGCGAGCAGGCGTCCGCAGACCTGGGCGCAAGCCCGACGGCGACGTTCTTCCACATCACCTGGCCGCTGACGCTGCCCGGCGTGGTGTCGGGCGCCATCATCGTCTTCACATTGGCGGTCAGCGCGTATGTGACACCTGCGTTGCTGTCCGGCGGACGGATCTCGGTCTTGTCCATGCTGATCTTCCAGCAATACAGCTCGGTCTTCGATTTCCACTACGGCGGAGCGCTGAGCATGGTGCTGCTGGTCTTCACCCTGATTCTGGTTGCGCTGGCGAACCGCGCCGCCACCCTGCCTGGAGCCGCGCGATGATCGCCCGCAATCTGATCCGCCTGATCGCGCTGGCCGTGCTGGCCTACCTGGCCCTGCCGCTGGTGGTGATCCTGGGCTCGTCGTTCACGGCCACGCCGTACCTGGCGTTCCCGCCCCAGGGCTGGACGCTGGAGTGGTACCGCACCCTGCTGGTGGAAGCCGGCTACGTCGCCGCGTTCACCACCAGCACGGTGCTGGCGCTGGCGGCGACCGTTGCCGCCGTCGTGCTGACCGTGCCCGCTGCGCTGGCGGTGGCGCGCTACGAATTCCCGGGAAAGGCGGCGCTGACGTCGGTGCTGATGTCGCCGCTGGTGCTGCCGCACATCGTGCTGGGCGCGGCGCTGCTGCAGTACGGCGCGTATTTCGGCCTGACGCGCAGCTTCCTGTCGCTGTTGATCGGGCACATCGTCATCATCGCGCCGTTCGTGCTGCGTTCAACACTGACCCTGCTGACGCCGGAGCAGCGCGCGCTGGAAGAGGCTTCCGCGGACCTGGGCGCCAACCCTTGGACCACATTCTTCCTGGTGGTGCTGCCGCAGATCCGGCCGGGCATCGTGACCGGTTCCATCTTCGCGTTCATCTCGTCATGGATCAACGTGGAGCTTTCCATCTTCAACACCACGGCGGACCTGAACACCATCCCCGTGAAGCTTTTCAACTACGTGCAGTACACGATAGATCCGACCATCGCAGCCGTATCGGGCGCCACGATCGTGGTTGCGGTGATCGCCATCGTCATTCTTGATTTGACCGTCGGGCTGGACATGCTGTCCGAACGCGGCAAATAGTTTCTCGACTCCCGGGTTTTCCCCTCATCCTACTTTTGTCTGGAGCCACAGTCATGCGCAAGCAAGACGCGTTCGATGTCATCTATACCCATACCGAAGGCGAGCCCCTGTGCATCGTGCATAGCGGCATCCCCTACCCCGCCGGATCCACCATCCTGGAAAAGCGGGCTTTCCTGGAGCAGAACTACGACTGGCTGCGTCAAGCGCTGATGCGCGAACCGCGCGGCCACAAGGACATGTTCGGCGTATTCCTCACGCCGCCGTCCAGTCCCGAATTCGACGCCGGCCTGATCTACATCGACGGCACCGAGTATTCCCACATGTGCGGCCACGGCACGATCGCGGTCAGCATGGCGATGGTGGCCAATGGCCTGGTGGCGCGCGGCAAGGACGGCATCACCAAGATCCGCTTTGAAACCACGGCCGGCCTGGTCGTGTCGGAAGTGGCATCCGAAGGCGACAACGTGCTGTGGACGCGCTTCGAGAACGTGCCGGCCTACGTGGCGGCGCAGGACATCCCGGTGGAACTGCCGGGCTACGGCAAGCTGTCCGCCGACATCGTCTGGGGCGGCAACTACTTCGGCATCGTGGACCTGTCGGGTTGCGACCTGCGGATCTCGCCGGACAACGGCACCGAGCTGTCGCGCATGGGCCTGATCGTGCGTGACCAGTTGAACGCGCGCCATCGCATCCAGCACCCGACCGAAGCGCACATCAACAATCTGAACTTCATCACGTTCTGGCATCAGCCGACGATCGAAGGCGCGTTCTACAAGAACGTGCACGTGTTCAGCGCCGGCCAGCTAGACCGTTCGCCCGGCGGCACGGGCACCAGCGCCATGATGGCCATGTTCGAGGCGCGCGGAAAGATGGGCCTGAACCAGCCGATCAAATCCGAAGGCCTGCTGGGCAGCGGCACGTTTGAAGGCTGCCTGCTGGGCGAGGTAGACCTGAACGGCACGCGCGCCGTCCGGCCCACCGTCAAGGGCACCGCCAGCATCCTGGGCACCGCGCGCTGGGTGATCGACCGCAACGACCCGGTCGGCGCGGGCTTCCTGATCCGCTGAACCCGGCAGGCCGTAGGATGGGTGAAGCGCGGGGGTTCTTAGGCGAGAACGCTGCTGCCCAGCGCGCGTAACCCATCAAGCAGCGGTGATTTCTTGGCAACTTTAGCTACAACGCAAGCGCTGCCTGATGGGTTGCGCGCGCTGAACGCGAGAGTCCTTGCTTAAGAACTCTCGCGCTTCACCCATCCTACGATCGCTCAGGGTGCCTGAGCGGCGTCCTCGAGGATCATTTCGGCGCCGCGCTCGGCCACCATCATGACGGCGGCCTGCGTGTTGCCGGAGACCATCTTCGGCATCACCGACGCGTCCACCACGCGCAGCCCCGTCAGGCCGTTCACGCGCAAGCGCACGTCGGTCACGGCGGCCGCGTCCGAGCCCATGCGGCAGGTGCCGATGGGGTGATAGATCGTCTGGCCATTGCGCCGCGCGAAGTCCAGCCATTGCTCGTCGCTTTCCACGGCGGCGCCGGGGCTGACTTCGGCCTCGATGAACCGTTGCATGGCCGGTTGTCCCACGATACGGCGCGCCACTTTCATGCCGCCGACGAGGCTGTCGCGATCGATCTGCGCCGACAGGAAGTTCGGGCGGATCGACGGGCCCGCCAAGGGATCGGCGGATTTGATGTGGATGCTGCCCACCGATTCCGGGCGCAGCTGTGCCACGCCGATCGTCATGCCCGGATGGCGGTCCAGGATGCGTTCGGCCGCGTTGGCATAGCTGGCATGCACGAAGAAGAACTGCACATCGGGCGTCGGCAGGTCAGGCGCGCTCTTGACGAAGCCGTGGACGAGCCCCGTGCCCAGCGTCAGGATGCCGGTGTGGCGGGTGTAGTAGCGAGCGACCTGTTGCGCCAGGCGCCAGCCGCGCGACATTTCGTTCAAGGTCACGGCATTCTTCACGCGCCAATTCATGCGCGTCGCGAAGTGGTCGATATAGTTTTCACCGACCTGCGCCTGCGCGTGCACCAGCGGGATGTTGAAGGATTGCAGCCGCGCCGGATCGCCCACGCCGGACAGTTCCAGCAACTGCGGCGACTGCACCGCCCCCAGGCACAGCACCGTTTCGCGGCGCGCCCGCACGGTGTGCTCCTGGCCGTTCTGGCGATACGTCACGCCCACGCAACGCTTGCCCTCGAACACCAGCCGCGTCACATGCGCGCCGCACTCCACCTTCAGGTTCTGGCGGCCGGCCGCGGGCTTCATATAGCCGTCCACCACGCTCCAACGCCTGCCGCGATGCTGCAGTACCTGGTAGTAGCCCACGCCTTCCTGGTTGCCGCTGTTGTAGTCGGCGTTCAGCGGCTGGCCATCCTCTTGCGCCGCGCGCAGGAAAGCGTCGGACACCGGAAAGCGTTCGGCGACTTCCTCCAGATGCATCGGCCCGTTCTTGCCCCGGCTTTCGCCGCCGGGTTCGTAATGCTCGATCTTGCGGAACAGCCGTTCGGCCTGCGCATGCCCCCAACCCGTCGCACCCGCGGCTTCCCAGCCGTCGTAGTCCTGCGACTGGCCTCGCACGTAGATCATGCCGTTGATCAGCGTGGACCCGCCCACGCCCTTGCCGCGCGGCACGGCGATGGTGCGGCCGTGGACGTTGTCTTCGGGCTCGGTCGCAAAGCGCCAGTTGTAGTCCGGGTTCACCAGCAGCTTGGAAAAGCCCGCCGGAATCGAGATCCACATGCTGCGGGCCTCGAAGCCGGCTTCCAGCATCAGGACGCGATGCTTGCCGTCGGCGGTGAGCCGGTTGGCCAGGATGCAACCCGCCGTGCCGCCGCCCGCAATAATGAAATCGTAGTCGCCCATCTTTTTATCTACTCCGTCCTGATATCGGCTGCATGCTATTTCGCGGGAACCACGCCCAGCATCTCGGCCATCAGCTCGATCTGGCAGGCCAGCATCGGCGCGCCGTAATGCACCTTGCAGCCCTTGGCCTGGGCGGCCAGCAACAGCGCCGTGTCCTTGGGCTGCATGATGACTTCGCACACCAGTTGGTCCGGCGTCAGGCGGTTGGTATCGAGCGGCAACGCGTCGCCTTCCTTCATGCCCAGCGACGTGCCGTTGACGACCAGGTCATGGCCGGCAGGGTCCGGCGTGCCGACCGTGATCTTGGCGTCGGGATGCAGCGACAGGATGCGGGCCTTCAGGTCTTCGGCCTTGGCCGGCGTGCGGTTGGCGATGGTCAGCCGCGATACACCCGCCTGGATCAGTGCAAAGCCGATGGCATTGGCCGCGCCGCCGGCGCCCGCCAGATAGGCGCTTTTCCCCTGCACGGGTACACCCGCCGTCAGCAGGCCGCGCACGAAGCCTTCGCCATCCAACATATGCGCCACCAGCCGGCCGTCCGCGTCACGGCGCACCACGTTCGCTGCGCCGATCTTGCGAGCGACCGGCGTGACCTCATCCACCAGGTCCAGGATGGCGGTCTTGTGCGGCATGGTGATGATGACGCCCCCCAGGTTCTCCAGGCGCCGCAGGCCGTCGACCACGGCGGCCAGATTGTCGGGCCGCGCATGGAACGGCACGCACACCCCGTCGAAACCGATCTTGGCGAACAGCTCGTTCATGCGCTGGGGCGTCTTCACATGATGGATCGGGTCGGCCAGGATGCCGAACAGGCGCGTGTTTCCGCTGATTTCCTTCATCGTGTTCTCCGGGGTCAGGCTTTATTTGGGGTTTTGATCACTTCGCGGGCCACTTCGCCGATGCCGGCGGCGTCCAGCTTGTAGTGCGCGTACAGCGTGGTGGGCGGGGCGATCAGGCTGTATTCATCATAGATGCCGTGGCGGCGCAGTCGGGTGCCCGTGCCGGCATCCGCCAGCACTTCAGCCACGGCCGAACCCAGCCCGCCCAGCACGTTGTGTTCTTCCACCGTCATCATCAGGCGCGCCTGCCCTGCCGCCGCCAGCACGGCGTCGCGATCCAGCGGCTTGATAGTCGGCATGTCGATCACGCCGACCGACAACCCTTCCTGGCGCAGCTGTTCTGCCGCGGCCAACGCGGCATGCAGCGTGATCCCGCAAGCGATGATGTTCAGGTCGCTGCCCGTCGAATGCACGATCGCGCGGCCGAATTCGAACGGTGCGCCGTCTTCGTACACCTGCGGATCGCGGCCCCGCCCGATGCGGAAGTAGATGGGTTCGGGCCAGTCGACCGAGGCCTTGATGGCGGACGCCAGCTGCGGGCCGTCCGCGGGCGAGACGACCGTCAGGCCGGCCAGCGCGCGCATCGTCGAGATGTCTTCAGTGGCGTGATGCGATGTACCGTAAAAGCCCAGGCTGATGCCGGTATGGTGGCCGATCAGCCGGACCGGCAGCTTGGTGTAGGCCACATCCATGCGGATCTGTTCGCAGCACAGCAACCCCAGGAACGAGGCGAAGGTGGCCACGAACGGCATCATGCCAGTCGTTGCCAGGCCGGCCGCCGCCGACACCATGTTCTGCTCGGAAATGCCGAACTGCACGTAGCGGTCCGGATAGGCCTGGGCAAAGCGGTTCAGGCCGTTGGAGTATTGCAGGTCGGCCGATCCGGCCACTACCGGGTGCCCGGCCTGCGCCAGTTCGATCAGCGCATCGGAAAGATAGGACAGCCCGGGGTTCACCGCATTCAGGGCGCGGTACTGCCAGGAGTCGGGGGAGAGGACTTGTGCCTGTGCCATTCAGATCTCGCGGGAGAGGATTTCGTCGACGGCGCTTTGCGCATCTTGCGGCGCCAGATAGCCCAGGTGCCAACCCGGCTCGGTTTCCATGTAGGACACGCCTTTGCCCTTGATGGTCTTGGCAATCACGCACGCTGGCCTCTCGCGAGCGTCGTCCGCACGCAGGCGGCGCAGCAGCGCCGTCAATTCCAGCAGGTTGTGGCCATCGACTTCGTGGACGTCCCAGCCGAACGCCAGCCACTTCTCTTTGAGCGACTCCACGCCCATCACGTCGTCCACCTTCCCGTCCAGCTGGTAGCCGTTGCGGTCGACGATGGCGATCAAGCGCGACAAGCGGTTATGCGCGGCGAACAATGCCGCTTCCCAGACCTGCCCTTCCTGCATTTCGCCGTCGCCCAGCATCACGAAGACATTGAAGTCGCGCTGGCTCATGCGCCCGCCCACCGCCATGCCCACGCCGTTGGACAGCGCGTGCCCGATTGAGCCCGAGCTGAAATCCACGCCAGGCACTTTGCTCATGTCTGGGTGGTCGCCCAGGGGGCTGCCCAGCCGGGTGTAGCCGTCCAGCAATTCGCGGTCGATGAAGCCGTGGTCGGCCAGCACCGGGAACAGTCCGACGGCGGCATGGCCCTTGCCCATCAGGAAGCGGTCGCGGTCCGGCCAATGGGGCTCGCCCGGACGCAGCCGCATCACGTCGTAATACAGCGACGCGAAGATTTCCGCGCACGAGAAGACCGAGCTGTAATGCCCGACCTTCGCGATTTCGATCAGTCTGATTGTCTCCAGCCGGATATGGCGGGCTTTCTCCCGCAGCATCCTGACCTCCCCCTCGGTGGGGGCCTCCTGGTGATGGCGCATGGCGCGTCCTTTCTTCGTTAGGATATATGATATATAATATACCCATTGAGCTTGAATTGGCTATGGCGGGCTAGAATTCATTCCGGATTCACCCGTTCCCTCAATACAGCCAGCCCGAAACGTCATGCCCAGCCTCAAACCGGTAAAGAAAGAGAACCTCTCCGTCAGGGTCTACAACGAAATCCGCAATGCCCTGATCAACGGGCAGTACGAACCCGGAGAACGCCTGATCATTGGCGAACTGGCCCAAGAAATGGGCGTGTCCATCACGCCCGTACGCGAGGCCATCTTCCGCCTGATCAGCGAGCAGGGCCTGGAGATGCAGGCCGCCACGGCGGTCTATGTGCCCTACGTGAATTCGGAGAAGCTGCGCGAGATCCAGCAGATCCGTTTCCATCTGGAAGGCATGGGCGCGGCCGAGGCCGCGCAGAACATCACGCGCAAGCAGCTGGACAATCTGGTCGCCTTGCAGCGGGACTTCATCTCCTGCACGTCGACGGACCCCAAGCGCGCCAGCTACCTGAACCGCAAGTTCCACTTCGGCATCCTGGAAGCCAGCAACAAGCCCATCCTGCGCAGCACGGTGGAATCGTTCTGGGTCATCACGGGCCCCATCCTGAAGGTCTTCCACATCAAAACGGCCGGCCTGGACTATTCCGAAAACGAGCATCGCCACGAAGCCGTGCTGGAAGCGCTGGAAGCGCGGGACTCCGAAGCGGCGCGCAGCGCCATCCAGGCCGACCTGGTCTGGGGCGGCAAAATCATGATTGACTGGTTGGTCGAGCGCGAGAAAGAGCTCGACTACCGCCCTCCCGTGCCACGCAAATAGGAAGACTTCATGCTGAAGATTTTTGGCGCTCCCAGCCGCTACATACAGGGAGCGGGCGCCCTGGCCCCCTTGGGCCAGTACGCCGCCTTGTTCGGGCGCCGCGCCGCCCTGGTCATCGACCGCTACGTCCATGGCGTGCTGGGTCCAAGAATCGACGCCTTGTGCGCTGAACACGGTGTAGCGCTGACGCCGCTGATCGTCGATGGCGACCTGACGCCCGAACTGATCGCGCAATTGCGCGCGCAAGCCTCGGACGCCGGCATCGACATGGTGGTGGCGGTGGGTGGCGGCAAGTCGCTGGATGCGGGCAAGGCGGTGGCGAAGTCGGCCCACTGCCATCTGATCACGGTGCCCACGGTGGCATCCAACGACGCGCCCACCAGCAAGAACTATGTGCTGTACGACGAACATCACAACCTCCTGGCCGTCGAACACATGCTGTTCAATCCCACGGTCGTGCTGGTGGACACCGCCATCATCGCCACCGCGCCGGTGCACTTCTTCCGCGCCGGCCTGGGCGACGCCATCTCGAAGAAGTTCGAGGCCGAGCAATGCCAACGTAACGGCGGCAAGAACATGTACGACGGCGCGCCGCTGCTGTCGGCGCAACTGATCGCCGATGGCTGCCTGCGCACCCTGCTGGCCGATGGCGTGGATGCCGTGGCGGCCGCGGGCACCGGCCAGCCCACGCCGGCGTTCGAGCGCGTGGTGGAAGCGATGATCCTCATGAGCGGTCTCGGTTTTGAAAGCGGCGGCCTGTCCATCGCCCACGCACTCACGCGCGGGCTGCCCAAGATTGGCGGCGTGGCGACGGCATTGCATGGCCTGCAAGTCGCGGTCGGCCTGCTGGTGCAACTGGACCTGGAACAGCGCAGCGACGGCATGCTGGCCGACCTGACCCAGTGGTACGCCCAAGTGGGCCTGCCCACCACGCTGCGCGAACTGGGCGCCGCCGATACCCCTGGCGACGCGGACTTGACCCTGGCGGCGGAACTGACCTTGAAGGCACGCCACGCGGCCAATTTCGATCGCGAGCTGGATGTTGCCACGCTTGCCGACGCGCTGCGCCGCCACGCTTGAACGCGGCCGGCGCACCCGCGCCGGCCTGCCGCCCAGATCAGAACTTCACGTTTTCCCGGCCCTTCAGGCCCAGCTTGGCGCGCGTTTCGTCGGGCGTCGCCACCTCCAGGTTCAGCGCCTCGAGGATGGAGCGGATGCGCTCGACCTGCATGCGGTTGGACTCCGCCAATTGCCCCGGGCCGATCCACAGCGAATCTTCCAGGCCTACGCGCACGTTGGAGCCCATCGCGGCACCGATGGTCGCCAGCGGCATCTGGTTGCGGCCCGCGCCCAGAATCGACCATTCGTAGTCGTTGCCGAACAGCCGGTCTGCCGTGCGCTTCATGTGCATCAGGTCTTCCGGGTGCGGGCCGATGCCGCCCAGGATGCCGAACACGGATTGGATGAACGGCGGCGACTTCACCAGCCCGCGGTCGACGAAGTGCGCCAGGTTGTAGAGGTGGCTGATGTCGTAGCACTCGAATTCGAAGCGCGTGCCATTGGCGTTGCCGAGCGTCAGGATGGATTCGATGTCTTGATAGGTGTTGCGGAAGATCAGCGAGCGGCTGTTCTCCAGGTGTTCCCTTTCCCAGTCATGCTTGAAGTCCTGGAAGCGGTCCAGCATCGGGAACAGGCCGAAGTTCATCGACCCCATGTTCAGCGAAGCCAGTTCGGGCTGGAAGGTCGTAGCCGGGCGCATGCGCTCTTCCACCGTCATGTGCGGGCTGCCGCCAGTGGTAATGTTGATGATGGCATCGGTCTCGTTCTTGATCCGCTCAAGGAACGGCTTGAACAGTGCGGGATCCTGCGACGGCTTGCCCGTCTGCGGATCGCGCGCGTGCAGGTGCAGCACCGCCGCGCCGGCCTTGGCCGCGCCGATGGCGGCTTCCGCGATTTCATCGGCGGTGACCGGCAGGTGCGGCGACATGCTGGGCGTATGGATGGCGCCCGTCACGGCGCAGGTAATGACGACTTTCTGTTTGGGCTTAGCCATTGTTGTCTCCGTTCTCTTGTTTGTGGCGCATCAGGCGCATCAGCTTTTCATCGCGCCAGAAGCGGCGCTTGGCAAGGTCTTCCTGCGGCAGCAAGCCGCGGCGTTCGTCCTCCAGCGCGGCGACCAGCGCGCCGTCCCAGGCCACGCATTCGCCCTGGTCGGCACCGATGGACTCGTACAGGCCACCGTACCGCGCGCAGTAGTCAGCAATGCCGCCCGGCGCATTCAGGTCGATCGTTTCGAACGGCCCCATGAACGACCAGCGCAAGCCCAGGCCGTCCTTCACGGTCACGTCGATGTCTTCGGCGCTGGCGATGCCTGCTTTGGCCAGCCGGAACGCCTCGTGCAGCAAGGCGCCCTGCAGGCGGTTAAGGATGAAGCCTTCGATTTCGCGGCGGACCAGCACCGGTTTCTGACCGATGGCCGTCATGGCCTCGCGGGCGGCATCCAGCGCCTGCGGACTGGTCCAGGGCGCGGGGCATAGCTCCACGACAGGAATCAGATAAGGCGGGTTGACCGGGTGCGCAACCAGGCAGCGATGCCGTCCGGGCAGGTGTTCGGTGAATTGGCTGGCGGGGATGCTGGAGGTCGAACTGCCGATCACCGCGTCGGGTTCGGCCACGGCGTCCAGTTCCGTAAACAGCGCGCGCTTGATCTCGACCTTTTCAGGCGAGTTCTCTTGTATGTAGCTGGCGCCCTTGACCGCGTCGGCCAGGCTGCCGGCCACGTGCACCCGCTCGATGATGCCGCTGGCGTCTTCCAACAGGCCCTGGGTTTCCAGTTCGCGCAGTTGCTGCAGAATCAGCGAACGCGCTTCGGCCAGCATGGCCGCATTGACGTCGTACAGGCGCACGTCCCAGCCCTTGCGGGCGAACACGATGGCCCAGCCCTGGCCGATCAGGCCCGTTCCGATGATGGCGGCGCAACGCGCCGGGGAGCCGGTACCCATCAGTAGAGCTTCTGCGTGAAGCCATCCACCACGATGGCCTGGCCCGTGACGCTGCGGGCGGCTTCGCTGGCGTTGAACAGCACCATGTTGGCGATGTCGCGCGCCGTGACCATGCGGCCCAGCACGGCCTGGTTTTCGTACTGCGCGGCGATCTCGTCCACCGGACGGCCCAACGTATCGGCCTTGGCTGCGATGACGGCACGGATGCGCGGGCCTTCGACGGCGCCCGGCAGGATGGCGTTGACCCGGATGCCATGCGGCCCCAGTTCGATCGCCAGCGACTTGGTGAACCCGATCACCGCCCACTTGGACGCGGAATACACCGACCGCCCCGCAAAACCCAGGTGACCGGCGGCGGAAGACAGGTTGATCATCACGCCCGCCTTGGATGCCTTCAGCAGGCCGATGGCCTGGCGCGCGCACAGGAACTGGCCGGTGATGTTCACGGCCAACGTGCGGTCCCAGTCCGCCTTGGACAGGGTTTCAACGTAACCGGTAGGCCCCGCCACGCCCGCGTTGTTGATCAGGATGTCCAGCCCGCCCAACTTCTGCTTGACCGCGGCGAAAAGCGCGCCCACGCTGTCCTCGTCGGATACGTCCGCAACCGCGGTATGCACGCCCGGCAATTCGGCCGGCAGCGCGGCCAGGCGCGCTTCGTTCACATCGCACACGAACACCGTGGCACCCGCATGATGGAACACCTTGGCCATCTCCAGGCCCAGACCATCCGCGCCCGCGGTGATCAGGACCCGTTTTCCGGCGAAATCGACTTCCTCGAACATGCTTCTGTCTCCTGGGTTTTTATGGAAAAGCGCGCGTTTGATGATATAGGATATATGATTAGGCCGGCTAGTTTCTCGTACTTTCAGTAACGCTGGCGACCATCCGACAGGTACGCCCGCCTGACGGAATATTGCGGTTCATTTCGCGCCTTATCGGCCGCTAAGGCTTTATTCATGCGGCTTTAGGGAATTCCCCGATTCGGCTTGTTGCGGCCCCAACTAGAATCCAAAGCGGGGTTTTTGTACCTGGCCGGCACATATATCATATATTTAAAAAAGACGGACGCCACTAAAAACAGTCCGCATCCCATACCGACAAAGGAGCGTAGACCGTGTTCAAGTTCAATAAGATTATTCTGGCGCTGGGCGTGTGCGGCGCACTGGCAAGCGGCACCGCAGCGGCCGACATGAAAGTGGGCGCCCTCTTCCCGTTCAGCGGCGCGCTTGCGCTCCTGGGACAAGAGAGCTATCGCGGTCTGGAGCTGGCCGTCAACGAGATCAACGCCGCAGGCGGCGTGAACGGCGAGAAGATCGAAATCGTCAAGGCGGACGCCGTGGACCCCACGCAGGCCGTGTCGGAAACCAAGCGCCTGATCTCGGCCAACGTGGTCGGCGTGTTCGGCAGCTACGCCTCCGGCATTTCGTACGCGGCGTCGCCCGTGACGGAACTGGCGGGCGTGCCGTATTTCGAACTGGGCGCCACCGCCCACAAGATCACCACGCGCGGCTACAAGTACCTGTTCCGCAGCAACCCCAATACGGCGCTGTACGGCGTGTCGGTGGTCAATGCGCTGCATGACACGATCGCCCCGGGCATGGGACTGAACCCCAAGGACATCAAGATCGGCATCATCCACGAAGACGGGCCTTACGGCACCGACGTGGCCGCCACCGAAAAGAAGCGTGCTCAAGAACTGGGCTACACGGTTGCTGAAGTGCTGCCCTACTCGGCCAAGACAGTAGACCTGTCGTCCCTGATCCTGCGCCTGAAAGGCGCCAAGGTGGACGTGGTGCTCCAGACGGCCTACCAGAACGACGCCATCCTGTTCTTCAGCCAGGCGCGCGCCGCGGGCTTCAAGCCCAAGGTCGTGATTGGCGCAGGCGGCGGCTATTCGCTAGCCGATACCGCCAAGGCGGTCGGCGCCGACATGAACGGCGTGTTCGACCTTGACTTCCCGCAGTCGTCCATCAATCCGGCTGGCGCGCCGGGCCTGGACAAGTTCCTGGAAGCCTACAAGGCGACCTACAAGAGCGACCCGCAATCAGGCCACAGCCTGACCAACTACGTGGGCGCCAAGGCCTTCTTTGAAGCCATCGGCAACGCCAAGTCCACCGACAAGGACAAGATCCGCGCCGCGGTCATGGCCTACAAGAAGCCGGCCGGCCAGACGGCCAACGGCTGGGCCTTCGACTTCGGCGAAGACGGCCAGAACAACGCCTCCACGTTCTACGTGATGCAGTGGCAGGACGGCAAGCTCGTCACCATCGCACCCAGCAACCTCGCACTTGGCAAGCCGGTCTTCAAGAAGTAAGCGCGACGCCAGTGATCAGGCGCTCGGGGGCGCCTGACGTTTCCCGGGAATTGCGCGCTCCGGCGCGGCCGCTTTCACCGCGGCCGTGCCGGGGCCGCATCCCGCTCTAAGAGGTTGCACCATGGATATATTCATTCAACTGGTCATCAACGGCCTGTTGCTGGGCGGCGCGTACACCATCATCAGCCTGGGGCTGACGCTGATCTTCGGCGTCGTGCGCGTCGTGAACTTCGCGCACGGCGAGTTCCTGATGATCGGCATGTACCTGGTCTATCTGATCGCGGCGCAATTCGGCGTCCATCCGTATGTAGGCCTGGTTCCGGTTGCCGTCATCCTGTTCGCGCTGGGTGCGCTGACGCAGAAAGGCATCATCCAGCCGTTGCTCAACGCCGACCAGCACATCCAGATTTTCGCCACGGTGGGCGTATCCACCATTCTGCTCAACCTTGCGCTGGTGATCTTCGGCGCCAACGTGTATCGCGCGCCGGTGGAACTGGGCACGAATGCCATCGACGTGGGCAACTACTCGATGGTGACGGGCCAGTTGATCACGTTCGTGGTCGGTATCAGCCTGGCGGTGCTGCTGCATCTGTTCATGCACCGCACCTATCTGGGACGCGCGCTTCGCGCCGTGGCCCAGCATCGCTATGCCGCCACCCTGATGGGCGTGAACGTCAACAACGTCTACGCCATCGCCTTCGGCCTGGGCACGGCATTCGTCGGCATCGCCGCGGGCCTGCTGGCGCCGCAGTACCCGGTGTTTCCGACCGTGGGCACGTACTTCGTGCTGACGGCGTTCGTGATCGTGGTGCTGGGCGGCCTGGGCAGCCTGTACGGCGCCGTCGCCGGCTCCATGATCATCGGCATCGTGGATACGCTGGCCGGCTATTACATCGCCCCCGACCTGAAAGAGGTCGTGTATTTCGGGATCTTCCTCTTGATCCTTGTCCTGCGTCCGAACGGCCTGTTCGGCGTTGGAACAGAGTGATCAGAGCCACAAGGAGCGAGACGTGTTTCCCGACTTTCGAAGCCCCAAAGCCTACGTCAGCCTGATTTTGCTGATCGTCATGTTCATCGTGCCCGCCGTCATGGGCACGCCCTTCTGGACCAACCTTTTCGTCCTGCTGTTCGTTTTTTCGTCCTTGTCCGTCGCGTGGAACATCGTGGGCGGCTACGCAGGCCAGCTCTCGCTGGGCCACGCGGTCTTCTACGGCATCGGCGGCTACACGGCCACACTGCTGACGCAGAACTTCGGCATTTCGCCGTGGTTCGGCATGCTGGCCGGCGCGGTCATCTCGGCCGGCGTCGCCATCCTGATCAGCTATCCCACGCTGCGCCTGCGCGGGCCGTTCTTCGCGCTGGCCACCATCGCCATCCTGGAAGTGGTGCGGCTGCTGGTCATCCACGAAGAAAGCTGGACGGGCGGCTCCAGCGGCATCAGCCTGCCGCTGAACATCGGCTGGGCGTGGATCGTGTTCCGCGAAAAGCTCAACTACGTGATCATCGCGTTCGGGCTGTTCCTGTTCGTGACGTGGGTGTCGTGGTACATCCGCAAGTCGCGTATCGGCCATTACCTGATCGCCATCCGGGAACGCGAAGACGCCGCGCTTGCCGTGGGCATCCCCACGGTGCGCGTGAAGATCATCGCCGCGGTCGTGTCGGCCATGCTGACCAGCATCATCGGCACCTTCCACATCACGTACCTGACCTTCGTGGATCCCAGTTCGGCGTTCTCGCTGGAGCTGTCGATCCAGGTCGCCATGTTCGCGTTGATCGGAGGTTTGGGCACCGTGGCCGGTCCGATCGCGGGCACCTTCCTGGTGCTGCCGATCGCGGAACTTGCGCGCGGCTGGTTGTCCAGCGTGGGTAACGGCATGCACGGGCTGATCTATGGCCTAATCCTGGTGGCGGTGGTGTTGACCATTCCGCGCGGCCTGGCCGGCGCGTTCGGCCCCGCCATCGAACGCGGGCTGGCGCGCCTGCCCTATCTGGGTTCGCCCCGCAAGAAGCTCAAGCTGGCCGACGAACTTCGGTTGCACAACGCCACCCGTTCCGAGCAGCCGGTGCTGAAGGCCGACAAGCTGTTCAAGAGCTTTGGCGGCCTGCGCGCCACCAATGATGTGTCGCTGACGCTGAACCAGAACGAGATCCTGGGCATGATCGGACCGAACGGCGCCGGCAAGACCACGGTGTTCAATCTGCTGTCGGGCTTTCTGTCGCCGGACAAGGGCGGCATTTCGATGCTGGACGCGGACGGCAACTGGGTCACCTGCAGGACGCCGGACGAGTATGCGCACAAGGGCCTGGGCCGCACTTTCCAGATCGCCAAGCCGTTCACCGGTCTGACGGTGCTTGAGAACATCATGCTGGGCGCCTTCATCCGCACGTCCAGCCGCGATGAGGCCGAGCAGATCGCACTGAAGGTGGCCGAGCAGACGGACCTGGTCAAGTATCTGAATACCGAAGCGCGCAGCCTGACGGTGGGCGGCATGAAGCGGCTGGAAATCGCCCGCGCGCTGGCCATCAAGCCGCGCATCCTGCTGCTGGACGAAGTGATGGCGGGGCTGAATCCCACCGACATCGAGAAGTCCATCCAGATGATCCGCCGCATCCGCGACTCGGGCGTATCGGTGCTGCTGATCGAACACATGATGCAGGCCACGATGGCGCTATCGGACCGCATCATCGTCCTGAACGAAGGCGCGGTGCTGGTCAGCGGCGCGCCCAAGGACGTGGTCGAGAATCCCGCCGTCATCGAAGCCTATTTGGGCAAGGAGTATCAGGATGCTTAAGGTGACGAATCTGTCGTCGGGCTATGGCAAGAGCCAGGTGCTGAACGGCCTGAACTTCGAGGTCAATGCAGGCGAGATCGTCACCCTGATCGGCGCCAACGGCGCCGGCAAGACGACGACGCTCAAAACCCTGTGCGGCGTGATCCCCGCCATGCAGGGCAAGGTCGAATTCGAAGGCCACGACCTGACCAACCGCAACCCCTATGACATCGTGGACGCTGGGATCACCATGATTCCCGAAGGCCGCCAGCTGTTCCCGCACTTCACCGTACGCGACAATCTGCTGATGGGTTCCTACAAGCGCGCCGCTCGCCCCATCGTGCAGCGCAAGCTGGATGAGGTGCTGCGCATTTTCCCGCGCGTCAAAGAACGGCTGACGCAATACGCCGGCTCGTTGTCCGGCGGAGAACAACAGATGGTGGCGATCGCGCGCGGCATGATGGCCGACCCGAAGCTGCTGGTATTCGACGAACCCTCGCTGGGCCTGTCACCGCTGCTGGTGCAGCAGATGTTCGACATCATCCGCGACGTCACCTCGCACGGCGTGACGGTGCTGCTGGTGGAACAGAACGTGTTCCGCACCCTGCGTCTTGCCGACCGCGGCTACGTGCTGGAGAACGGCGCCATCGTGCGCACCGGCACCGGCGCCGAACTGCTTAGCGACCCTCACGTGAAAAAGGCCTATCTGGGCCATTGATGACCAGGACCCGTTCTTATGACTCTACGCTGCACATTCATCGACCACGGCAAGGGCGGCGCGCCCGATTGCATGCACGTCGCCGAGCGCGACATGGCCGCCCCCACCGGCCGGCAAGTCTTGATCGAAGTGGCCTACGCCGGCGTCAATCGCCCCGACGTGCTGCAACGTTCGGGCTCGTATCCCCCGCCGCCGGGCGCTTCCCCCTATCTGGGCCTGGAAGTCTCCGGCACCATCATCGCCGTGGGGCCGGAGGTCACGGCCTGGAAGGCCGGCGACGCCGTGTGCGCGCTGACGCCGGGAGGCGGCTACGCCCAGTACTGCCTGGCCGACGAACGCCACTGCCTGCCCGTGCCGCACGGCATGGATCTGCTGTCCGCCGCCGCCATCCCCGAAAACTACTTTACGGTCTGGACCAACGTGTTCGACCGCGCCCGCCTGTCGGCCGGCGAGAAGTTCCTGGTGCATGGCGGCTCCAGCGGCATTGGCCTGACGGCCATCCAACTGGCCCGCGCCTTCGGCGCCGAGGTCTGGACCACGGTCGGCAATCAGGACAAGGCGGACGCTTGCCTGAAGGCCGGCGCGCATCACGCCGTGCTGTACCGGGAGGCGGACTTCGAAGCCGAGATCCGCCAGGCCACCGGCGGCGCCGGCGTAGACGTGATCCTGGACATGGTGGGCGGCGCCTACATCAACAAGAACATCCGCCTGCTGGCCGTCAATGGGCGGCTGGTGCAGATCGCCTTCCTGGAAGGCAGCAAGGCCGAGATCGACGCGCTGCCGATCATGATCAAGCGGCTGCAATTCACAGGGTCGACGCTGCGTCCGCGCTCGGACGACGACAAGGGCGACATCGCGCGGTCGCTCGCCGGCAAGGTCGTGCCGCTGATGGAGCAAGGGCAATGCCTGCCCTTGATCCACGAAGTGTTCCCGCTGGCCGAAGCTGCCCGGGCGCATACATTGATGGAAAGCAGCAAGCACATCGGCAAGATCATGCTGAAGGTACAGGCATGAGCGGCCGCTTCCAGGACCAGGTCGCCATCGTCACCGGCGCGGTGGGCGGCATCGGATCGGCCATCGTCGAGGGATTCCTCGCCGAAGGCGGCCGGGTTGGCCTCGTCGATTTCAATTCACAGGCGGGCCAGGCGTTCGAGAAGGAACTGCGTAAGCACGGCCATCAGGTCGCGTTCGTGCACGCCGACGTGGCGCATTACGACCAATGCCAGGCGGCTTACGACCGCATCACGTCCGAACTGGGCGCAGCCACGATCCTCGTGAACAACGTGGGCATCTCGCCCAAGACGGACGGCCGCGCGCTGAAGGTCTGGGAGATGCCGCCCGGGGAATGGGACAACGTGGTGTCGGTGAACCTGAACAGCGTGTTCTATATGACGCATCTGGCCACGCCGCACATGGTCAAGCAGCGCCAGGGGCGCGTGATCAATATGTCGTCGGTGGCCGGCAAGGCCTACTGCGACATCGTGGCGGCGCACTACGCGGCCACCAAGGCCGGCCTGATCGGCCTGACCCGCCATTGGGCCGCGGAACTGGGCGAATACGACGTCACGGTGAACGCACTGGCGCCGGGCCGAATCAGCACGCCGCTGCTGAAAAGCGTGCCGAAAGCCATCAATGACGCCGTGGCCCAGGTGACCGCGCTACGCCGGTTGGGCACGCCTGAGGAAGTGGCCGACGCCTGCCTGTTCTTTGCGTCCGATCAGGCCCGGTTCGTCACCGGCCAAGTGCTGGACGTGGCCGGTGGGTGGCTGATGACTTGATGCGAGATGATGGGTTGCGCGCGTTCAATAGCCGAGTTCTAGCTTAAGGACTCTTGCGCTTCACCCATCCTACACGCCCAGGCGGTAGACCACCGTGTCCAGACGGCTGACGCCGGCGCTCTGGAACTTGGGTTCCTTGTCCAGGATGTCGCGGCGGTCGATGATCTTCGCAGGCGAGACGCCTGCGAAGATCGCCTGGACTTCACTGTCCACCACCGAGAACGGCGGCCCCGCCATTTCTTCCTGCGGGTAGTCCAGGGTGATCAGCAAGCCCCGGCAAGCGGGGGACAACTGCCCATAGACATGGCGCACGTACTCGGCGCGCATGGACTCGGGCAAAGCGACCAGCGCGGCGCGGTCATAGACGCCCACGCAGTGCGACAACACTTGCGCATCCAGCTTGAAGATGTCGCCGCAGATGATTTCGATGTTGCCCGACACGTAGTGCTTGCCGTAGACGGATTCATGCGTGGCGGGTCGAAGCTCGTTCTCTTCGAAGAACTGGTCCACCGCGAGCTGGGAAAGTTCGACTCCCAACACCGAATGGCCCTGGGCCGCCAGCCAGACCATGTCCAGCGACTTTCCGGCAAGCGGCACCAACACCCGTCCACCCTGCGGTACGGCCAGCGTGGGCCAGTACTTCTGCAAGAGCGGCGTAATCCGGGTTTGATGAAAGTGCGTGCGCCCTTCGCGCCAGCGTTCCAACCAGAATTCTGCGTCCATACGTTGTCTGCTCCTCCTGTATTTCGGTTGCAAGCTAATCGCTTCTACCGGGCCGGCCGGGGCCCGGACGCCTTGGCGCACCCAGCGTAGCGGGTATCGCCGCCGGCGCGCTTGATTCCGCGCAATCCGGTGCCCGGCATTGTAGTGCCCCCGCCCCGGGTAAAACCGATGGGCGCGCGGCAGGCCCGGGGCGGTACGATCCGGGTTTACACCTAGGAAACTCAGCGCATCCAATCGCGTGCCCGCCCCGTATCTGCTCATGACGGCCACACAAAAGGAGATCGTCATGAAATTGCTAGCCTCGATTGCCATCACCTGCTCTGCCCTGACCCTGTCGCCCACGTATGCCGCCGACGTCATGGTTGGCGGACAGGCGATGATGCCCTCGAAGAACATCGTGGCCAATGCGGTGAACTCCGCGGACCACACCACGCTGGTCGCAGCGGTAAAGGCCGCGGGCCTGGCGGACACGCTGCAGGGCAAGGGCCCGTTCACGGTGTTCGCCCCGACCAACGCCGCGTTCGGCAAGCTGCCTGCCGGCACGGTCGATACCCTGGTCAAGCCTGAGAACAAGGCGACGCTGACCAAGATCCTGACCTACCACGTGGTGCCCGGAAAGTTGGATTTCGACGCGCTGGCCGCCAAGATCAAGAAGGGCGGGGGCTCTACCGAACTGACCACCGCCAGCGGCGGCAAGTTGTGGGTGATGATGAACGGCAAACACAACCTGACCCTGAAGGACGAAAAGGGAGGCGTGTCCACCATCAGCACCTATGACGTCTACCAGTCCAACGGCGTGATTCACGTCATCGACACGGTGCTGATGCCGAAGTGATTGCGACGGCAAACCGGCAGAGCAAATGCCCGGCCATCGCGCCGGGCTTTTGCCGCCGGCCGCGGTTCCGGTATCGTAGGGACCTGACCTGTCCCCATCCATTCGGAACCGCCGCCCCCCATGCTTGCGACCCTGCGCCGCCGTTTGCCATCCGTACTGTTGTATTCGCCGCTGCTTGCACTGGCGCTGACCCTGGCGCCGTCCGCCCTCCGGGCGCAGACGGCCTCGCAGTTGGACCATGCCTATCAAACCGAACTGCAGACCGACAACGAGGCCTTGCGCGCCCGCATTCAACAGCTTCCGCCTGCCATGCAGGAATTGAACGCGCAGGTGTCCGCGGCGTTGCGCGCAGGTGACCGCCAGCAAGCGCAGCGTCTGGGCGAAGAGATGGCGCGCAGGGACCCGCGCAATGCGGATGTCCTGCTGTTCCTGGGCAAGCTGCAAAGCCAGCAGGGCAATCCCGCCGCCGCTCAGGACCTGATCGACCAGTCCATCAAGCTCAACCCCGACAATAAGTGGGCCTACATCAACAAGGCTGGCGTGCAAGCCGAACGGTCCGATTTGCCTAACGCGTTGGCCACCACGCAGGAACTGACCCGACGATTTCCCGACTGGAGCATTGGCTACAACCTGCAGGCCTCGTTGCTGGACGCCTTGGACCGCGAAGCGGAAGCACTTGCCGCCTATCAGAAGGCCGTCGCGGCCAAGCCCGCCAGTGCGTTGATCCTGACCAATATGGGCAATCTGCAGCGCCGGCTTGGCCGTCTAGGCGACGCGCGCTTGTCCTATGAAGGCGCGCTGCGCCTGCAACCCGGATACCCGCTGGCCGAGTCCGAATTGAACAGCATGCCGAAGTGAGCCCGCAATGCCTGGAAATCCGATGACACGCCGGACGCTGATCCTGGCTCTGGCCGGCCTGACCGTTGCCCCACTGCGCGCCATTGCCTCGCCCGGACGCGATGCGATCATCCGGCAGGTGTATGGGGGGCCGTCCGACACCCTGGCCTATACCAGCCAGCATGCGGCCCTGATGCGCCGGCTGCGCGTGCTGTGGATGCCCGTCGAGTCCGGCGCGCCCACCGTCGATTTCGAGCAACCGCTGCTGGGCGGCGCCGACACGCTGGCCCTCGCCCGCAACGCGCTCAAGACCACGGACGACGCGCTGGCCGTTCGCCGCCTGGCGGAAGTTTGCCGTCTGCTGCCACGCTACGTAGGGTCTCTTGGCATGCTGCACCCCGGGCGCTACACCGTGCCGGCCGAAATGAAAGAGGCGTTCGACTTCCCGGAAAGCGGTGTCGACGCGCAAGGCGAGTTCACGCTGCAACAAGCGCATCTGACGCTGCTGCGCGCCGCGGTCTGGCGCGAGGTGGATGCGACGTCGCTGCAGGCCGTGCTGCGTGAAGGCGAACGCTTCTGGCCGATGCCGTACATCGACGGCAAACGGCCGTACGGGGATGCCAGCTACTACCAGATCGACATCGCCCGCTTGCTGGGCGAGCCCTACCCGGTGGACGCCAAGGGTTACGCCGTGGTCGACCCCGTCAAGGATGCCAGACTGAAGCGGCTGCATTACGAAACACTGGCGGCGTTGCAGGTCTTCCTGATCCACTCCACCGCGAGCAAAGCGAAGCGATAGCCCCCCTGTGGCTAGGCGCGGTGGATGAAGCTGCGGATGTCGTCCGCGATCGGCACCACCGCCAGCAGCGTCAGTAGCAGCGCCAACGGCCAGGTAGACCCGAAGCCGAAATGGAAGAACGAATAGGCGCCGGTCACGCCGCCCACGAAGAACAGCGTCACCATCAGGCTCAGCACGATCAACTTCGCGCGGTCTGCCCGCACGGGCGGCATGGTCTGGGCATCGCCCTTGGCCACATTCCAGTAAAACAGCTTGCCCAGTTCAATGCCGATGTCGGTCACCATGCCCGTCACGTGCGTCGTGCGGATCTCGGAGCGCGACACCTTGGTGATCATCGCGTTTTGCAGGCCCATGATGTAGCACAGCAGCATGACCGTGCCCGGCACGTAGAACCAGCGCAAGGTCTCCAGGTTGGCGCCCAGCAGCCCGAAGCCCAGCAGCAGCGCGGCTTCGAGCAACAGCGGCAAGGCGTATTCGCTGGCCAGATGGGAGCGTCGGCCGAAATTGATCAGGAACGCGGAGCTGGCCGCGCCGGCCAGAAAGGAGAGCAATGCGGCCAGGCCTTGCAGCACCACGATCATGCCGCCCAACGCCATGTGGTCGGCCATCATCGAAACGATGCCCGACATGTGCGAGGTGTATTGCTGAACGGCCAGGAAACCGCCGGCATTGACCGCCCCGGCGGTGAAGGTCAGGAAGTAGGCAAGATGCCGGTTGGCTTGCGGGCTGCGGCTGACGGCCGTCAACCGCCGCAAATACGGAATGGCCACCCTTGTTCCTTCAAAACAGGATCGTTGAACGTCACAGCGAGAACTCCCGAAGGTTGGCGACGCGCTCGGCCAGACCCTCGGCCCCTAGATAATGGCCCAGTTTGCCCGCACGCACACCGCGCAGGTCTTCCTCGTAGCTATTGGCCATGGAATCCCGCACGTCGGCGTAAGCGGTTTCAATGCCTGTTCCGCAGGCCTGGGCGACCAGGCGCGCGGCCTCGGGCGATCCGCAGGCCACGCAGCGCGCCACGCCCAACGCGTCGGCGACGGCGCCGTGGGCGAGCAGCCCCTGAACCAATTGGAGCGAAGGCTGGCGGTCGAAACGATGGGTCGCCGTGGGGCTGACAGGGGCGCCGGCTTGCAGCAAGGCGTCGGCCGCCGCATAGGCATGCTGCATCAACGCGACTTCGACTGGCTTGGCGCTGCCGCGCAGGGGCAGATCAAAGGACATGCCCTGCTCGGCCAGTTGCCGCACCAGCGCCGCATCATCGTGGGCCAGCGCGTGCTGCAGGGCCAGGCTGGCCAGGCCCGGTGATTCAAGCAGCGTGCCGGCGGCCAGCGGGCCGCGCCAGTCCACTCTCGCACGCAGGTAGAACGCGGTCACCTTGTCCGCCAGGGCCTGCGGCATGCCGTGGTTCGAGACCCGTTCGTCCAGGTACTCCAGCACGCGCACGCCGGGGCTGTCCTCGTCTTGTTCCGGGTCCGTCTCAAGGCATAGCGCGGCAAATGCCGCGTGCAGGTCCGGCGCGATGGTTGCGATGCCGTCCTGCTGCAAGGCATGGGTCCAGCCCGGCAAGCCTTTCTTCCACGCCACGATGCTGCCCGCGCGCGGGCCCGGTTCGACGGTGACATAAATTCGGTCGCAATACTCGAAACCACCGATGGGCAGATAGCGCAGCTTGCCGTTCCAGGCTTCGCCGTCTTCGTCGGCAGCCTCTTCGGCGCACGCTTGTTCGTGTTCGATCCACCCTTGCAGATCGCGGTAGTGGTCGCTGCCGTCATAGAACAATTCGGCCCAGCTCAGCGCCTCTTCATTGCCGTCCATTGTTGCGCGCAGATCGTAGGCCAGCTCGCCGCCCGCGGTCAGGCGCCACAAGTCGCGTAGCGCGTCCGGCAAGGGGCCGGCGCAGGCTGCTTCAATTTCTGCGATGCGCGTCTCGGCCAAGGGCGGCTGCACGGAGATCAGGACGCGATCCGCGAATAGCGCAATGCCATGCTCGCGCAGCGCGCGGGATTCATCGGGGGAAAAGGAGTCGCTCATGGGAAATCTTCGGAGTTGCCGCTGCAAAGATTCTACTAGCCCACTACCGCGCAGATGCCGCCCCCGCCGTGACGCTTGCCACGCCAATGCAATTTAGCGGCAAAGCTGGACCTGGAGACGTCTGTCGACGCTTGGTCCCCGGTCCAGTCCTGAACGCCGCCGCGCTTATGCCTCGCCCGATTCGGCCAGTTGCTTGCGCCGGAATTCGCCTTGGCGCACATGCATCCAGCCGGGATATTCGGGCGGCAGCGCACTGACCTTGTCCAGCGCGGCCAGTTCGTCCTGCGTCAGCTTGATGCCGGTGGCGGCCAGGTTGTCGTCCAACTGATCGACACGCTTGGCGCCGATGATGACGCTGGTCACCACCTGCTGGTGCAGCAACCAGGCCAAGGCCACCTGTGCGACCGACACGCCGCGCGCATCAGCGACCGTTTTCAGGACGTCGATGCTGTCATAGGCGCGGTCGCGGTCGACCGGCGGGAAGTCGAACGCGGCGCGGCGGCTACCGGCTTCTGCCGACCCGTCGCGGCCGTACTTGCCGCTGAGCAGGCCGCCAGCCAGCGGGCTCCACACCATCAGGCCCACCCCTTCGCTTTGCAGCATGGGGACCAGTTCGCGTTCCAGGTCGCGGCCCGCGATCGTGTAATAGGCCTGCAGCGATTCGAAGCGCGCCAGTCCCAGGCGTTCGGCGATGCCCAGCGCCTTCATGATCTGCCAGGCGGCCCAGTTGGAAACGCCCACGTAGCGCACATGGCCGTGCTGCACCAGGGTGTCCAGGGCGCGCACGGTTTCCTCGACCGGCGTCGCCGGGTCGAACCCATGGATCTGGTACAGGTCGATATGGTCCAGCTGAAGGCGCGACAAACTCTTCTTCACGCTGTCCAGGATGTGCAAGCGCGAATTGCCGCGCGCATTCACGCCGGCGCCGGTCTGGCCGAAGACCTTGGTGGCGATGACCACGTCGTCGCGCGCCACCTTCAGGTCACGCAACGCCTGCCCGGTGATCATTTCCGACCGGCCTTCGGAGTACACGTCCGCCGTGTCGATGAAGTTGACGCCCGCATCCAATGCCCGACCTACCAGCCGGTTCGCGTCCTCTTGTTGCAGGGCGCCGATCTTGCTCCACAGCTCGCCTTCGCCGCCGAAAGTCATGGTGCCCAGGCAGAGTTCCGAGACGAACAGGCCGGTGCTGCCAAATTTCTTGTACCGCATGATTGCACTCCTTCTGGGGGCAGCCGGCCTGCACGCCCCGGGATGGAGCGCCGGACGCTGGCTTGCCGGGGTGGAGACAGTATGCGTCCGGAAGGCCGACCGCGCGCTGCTTGATCCTGCCCCTTTTTTGCCTGATTCTCTGGCAGTAGCGGCAGAGGATCAGGCATGCGCCCGATCCTCCAAACTTTTTGCCCATTTCTCCACACCCCGAAATCACGACTGTCCAGCCCGCCGTTGCTGGGCATACACTGGAGCCCGCTTAATCCTCTGCTCCGCCGGCCGCCCGCGCGGGCGGCACGCCTTCAGGAGCCTCCATGCCTATTACTACCGTTCGACCCGGAGATTTCGCCAGCGCCGCCCCCCTGGACATCGCCTACGAGCCGGCGCGGCGCGAGCTGCTTTGCACGCTGGACCGGATGACGGGGGATTTGGAGGGATCGCTGGATACGCCCATCGAGGGCCTGTACCTGCACCGCCTGTCCCAGCCCACCGGCGCCAAACCCGGCTTGCAGAAAGCCGCGCTGGCGGTCATTGCCCAAGGGTCCAAGCGCGTCTTGATCGGTGACGAATCCTATGAGTACGACCCCTTCCACTACCTGATCTCGTCAGTAGACCTGCCCGTGGTGGCCAAGGTGTCGGTCGCCAGTCCCACCCTGCCGTATCTGGGCCTGCGCCTGGATCTGAACCCGGAAGAGATCGCGGAACTGATCAGCGACGAGAATCTGCCGCCGCTGTTGCCGGCCGAAGCGTCGCGCGCGCTGTGCGTCAATCCGCTGGGCGGGTCCCTGCTGGACGTCGTGCTGCGGCTGCTGAGGCTGCTGGACACCCCGCGCGACATCCCCATCCTGGCGCCCATGGTCAAGCGCGAACTGCTCTACCGCCTGCTGATGAACGGCCAGGGCGTGGTGCTGCGCCAGACGGTGCTGCAGGACAGCCAGCTCAACCGTGTGGCCAAGGCCATCCGCATCCTGCGGGACAACTACGCCCAGCCGCTGCGCGTGGAGGAGATCGCCCGCGACGTGCACATGAGCGTGTCGTCGCTGCATCACCACTTCAAGCAGGCCACTGCGATGAGCCCGCTGCAATACCAGAAGCACCTTCGGTTGCAGGAAGCGCGCCGCCTGATGCTGAGCGACGACGCCGGCGTCGCGTTGGCCGCGCACGCCGTGGGGTATGAGAGCTCGTCGCAGTTCAGCCGCGAATACAGCCGCCTGTTCGGCACGCCGCCGCTGCGCGACAAGCAGCGCTGGAAAGAGGAATCGGCCGGCGCGCCGGCCTGATCCGGCGAGCGTCGGCAAGCGGCATTGCCCGCAGGCTTTCCGCCTGGGGACGTGGCGGGCGTTATATGCTCCCCGCTACGTCCCATTATCAGAACAGCGGAAAGTCCATGCACGACTTGAATGATCTCTATTACTTTGTCCAGGTCGTCAGGAACGGCGGCTTCGCGCCGGCCGGGCGCGCCCTGGACATTCCCAAGTCACGCCTAAGCCGCCGCATCGCCCTGCTTGAAGACCGCCTGGGCGTGCGCCTGATCCAGCGGTCCACTCGCACCTTCGCCGTGACCGAACTGGGCCAGGAATATTTCGACCAATGCTTGTCGATGCTGGCCGGCGCCGAAGCCGCGCAAGACGTCATCGACCGGACCCATGCCGAGCCGCAAGGCACCATTCGCATGAGCGCGCCGCCCGCGCTGATCTATTACTTCCTGGGCGATGTCGTGGCGCGCTTCATGGAAAAGTGCCCCAAGGTGCACGTGTACCTGAAGAGTTTTTCCCGCCCGGTCGATGTGCTGCGCGAGGGGTTCGACCTGGCGGTGCGTGTGCGGTTCGGACCGATCGAAAGCAGCGACCTGGTGATGAAGCACCTGGGCACCAGTTGCCAGACTCTCGCGGCCAGCCCGGCGCTGGCGCGCACGCTGCCCGCCGGCGCCGACGTCAGCCAGATCAGCCAACTGCCCACGCTGGCGCTGGGCACCGAGCAGCGCGAATGCCAGTGGCGCCTGGATGGCCCCGAGGGCGCCCGGCAGAACGTGCCGTTCGCCCCCCGCCTGGTCACGGACGACATGCTGGCGCTCAAGCAAGCCACGCTGCGCGGCGTGGGCGTAGCGGCCCTGCCCCTGATGATGATCCGCGACGAACTGGATGCGGGCACGCTGGTACCGGTCGGGGCGCCGTGGTATCCGGAGCCGGGCGCCGTCCATGCCGTCTTCCCCTCGCGGCGAGGGCTATTGCCCGCCGTGCGCGAACTCCTGGATTTCATGAACGCGGAGTACCGTGAGAGCGCCCGGCGCGAATACGAGACCCAGCAACGCCACGGCATTCCCTTCCTGAAAAGCGGTCTCTCGTCGTCCGATTTATAGAACACTGAGGCGCGAAAATCCCGTCTACCGGGCTTATTGGCTTGTATTTAGAATTCTGTTCATGCACTCACGTGTTCAACCCCGCGCCACACCGCGCACCACGACCTGACGACATAACGGAGCAAACCATGACCAAACCCTATGTGAAGCTGGATAAGAACGAAGCCGCCGTCCTGCTGGTTGACCACCAGGCCGGCCTGCTTTCCCTGGTGCGCGATTTCCAACCCGACCAGTTCAAGAACAATGTGCTGGCCCTGGCCGACCTGGCCGAATACTTCAAGCTGCCCACGATCCTGACCACCAGTTTCGAAGACGGTCCCAACGGCCCCCTGGTCCAGGAACTGAAGGACAAATTCCCCAAGGCGCCCTATATCGCCCGCCCCGGCAACATCAACGCCTGGGATAACGAAGACTTCGTCAAGGCCGTCAAGGCCACCGGCAAGAAGCAGCTGATCATCGCCGGCGTGGTCACCGAAGTGTGTGTCGCGTTCCCCGCGCTGTCGGCCCTGGAAGAAGGCTTCGACGTGTTCGTCGTGACGGATGCCTCGGGCACCTTCAACGAAGTCACCCGCAACGCCGCCTGGAGCCGCATGGAGCAAGCCGGCGCGCAATTGATGTCGTGGTTCGGCGTGGCATGCGAACTGCATCGCGACTGGCGCAATGACGTCGAGGGCCTGGGCACCCTGTTCGCCAACCACATCCCCGACTACCGCAATCTGATGGCTTCCTACTCGGCCAACCGGTCGGCCAAGTAATCACGCCCTGCCCCTCAGGCCGGACGCAAAATAATTGCGTCCGGCCTGCATCCGATGTGGCCTCCCGCGTGTAGTACCTGTACCGGCGCGCATCGTGCGCGCCGTCTACAGGCACTTTCACGCCGCTGGAGACCGCTCATGAAGACCCAACGTTCGAATCGCATTCCCACCGTTGCCGGCCTGTTCGCCGTGTCGCTCCTTGCCGCTTGCGGCTCGATGAGCGCCAAGTCCATGGCCTACTCGCAGACCGACCTTCCCGCCAGCGTCCAGGTGCCCGCGGGCAACAAAGTGGCCTGGGAAACCGTAGGCGTGGGTGAAATCACCTATGAGTGCCGCGCCAAGGCCGACATGAAAAGCCAGACCGAATGGGTCTTCGCCGGCCCCAAGGCGGTCTTGAACGACCGCCAGGGCAAGCAAGTGGGCTCCTACTACGGCCCCCCGGCCACCTGGGAAGCCATGGACGGATCCAAGCTGACCGGCACGCAAGTAGCGGTTGCGCCATCGGGCGACGGCAACCTGCCCTATCAATTGGTGAAGGCCAACCCCGCCGTAGGGGCCGGCGCGCTGACGGGCGTGACCTACATCCAGCGCGTGGCGCTCAAGGGCGGCGTGGCGCCGAAGACGCCCTGCACGCCCACCACGCTGGGCCAGAAGAGCCAGGTGCAATACCAGGCCGACTACATCTTCTGGAAAGCGAACTAAAAGCCCCGCCCGGGCCGGCCGCATGCGGTCGGCCCGGGCGGCGTCAAGGGAGTCCGGTAAGATGGCGCAACCGACCACCGTGCGTACCCTGTCCGCACGGCCGCCCACTTCCCGCTCCCGCTCTCGCATGCCGAACCGCCTGACCCCGGATTTCGATTACGAAGCTGCCATCAAGGAGTGCGCCGCCGGCCGCCGGCCCGCACTGGAAGCCCTTTACCGGCAAGAAGGCCCGCGCCTGCTTGGCGTGGCCCAACGATTGCTGCGCGACCGCGCTTGGGCCGAGGACATCGTGCATGACGCTTTCGTCAGGATCTGGAAACAGGCAGGCAGCTTCGACGCGTCCCGCGGGTCGGGGCGCGGCTGGGTCTACAGCATCACTCGCAATCTGGCGCTGAACGCGCTGCGCGACACCGCGCGCGAGACCGGCGTCGATGAAGATACGGCTGCTGCCCTGGATGCCCGCGACGCCATCGAAGCCTGGCACGATACGCGCGACGCCTTCGACTGGCGCGCCAGCGCCGGCCAGATCGGCCCGTGCCTGGAGCAATTGGAGCCTGTACGCCGCAACTGCGTACTGCATGCGTATGTGGAAGGGTTGTCTCACAGCGAGATCGCCCAGCGCCTGGGGGCGCCGCTCGGCACCGTCAAAGCCTGGATCAAGCGCAGCCTGCAAGCGCTCAAGGAGTGCCTGGCATGAACGCCGCCCACGAATCCCCCGATAGCCTGGACGACCTGGCGGGCGAATATGTGCTGGGCACCTTGTCTGCCCAGGCGCGCCGCGAGGTACAAGCCCGCCTGCCGCACGACGCCGCATTGCGCGATGCCATCGCCCGCTGGGAAGAACGGCTGCTGCCGCTTGCGAACCTGTCCGCCCCCGTGGAACCGCCAGCCAGTCTTTGGCCGCGCATCACCCGCACGCTCGATGCGGAAACCGCCCAGCGCCAACCCTCCCGCGCACGCCCCACGTCCAGCCTTTGGGACAGCCTGCTCTTCTGGCGCAGCCTGGCCGCCGGCGGCATGGCCGCAGTGCTGATCCTGGGCAGCACGCTGGCGCTGCAGCCAGCACCCGCCCCGGGGGCTGCGCAATATGTGGTGGTGCTGGTGGCGCCGCAATCGCAGGCGCCGGGCTGGGTGGTGCAGGCTCAGGCCGGCCAGAACGCCGTGCAACTGGTGCCGCTCGCCGCCACCGAAGTCCCGGCGGACCGCGCGCTGGAATTCTGGACCAAGGCCGACGGTTGGGCCGGCCCCGTGTCGTTGGGCCTGATCAAGCCCGGCGAGGCGGTTCGCATCCCGCTGGACAAGCTGCCGCCGCTGGAGCCCAATCAGCTTTTCGAGCTGACGCTGGAACCCAAGACGGGTTCGCCGATCGGCAAGCCCACGGGCCCCATCCAGTTCATCGGGCGCGCGGTCAAGATGCTGTAGAAAGTGCGCTCCGGGCGCAGTGGCCCGGACGCGCAAGCGCTTACTTCTTGCGCAGGAAGGGATACGCCTGCTGCGCCAGGAAGGAGCCCGGCATGTCGTTATCCAGGATGCCGTAATTCTCGGGCAGGCGCTTGCCGACGCCGCGCACGGCGGTGCCGAAGATATAGTCGATGAACGAGAAATGCGCGGCGTAGTTCTTGTCGATCGCTTCCGTATCCGACGAATGGTGCCAGTGATGGAAGTCAGGTGTCACGATGATGTAGCGCAGCCATCCCCACGGCAGCTTCACGTTGGAATGGATCAGCACCGCCTGGAAACCGACAATGATGATGTAGGCGTCCAGCACCGACTTCGAAAAGCCCAGCACGAACAGCACGCCCAGCACGGCGACACGCGTGATCAGCAGTTCGACGATATGCAGGCGCGAGCCTGCCAGCCAATCCAGCGTGCGCGTGCTGTGATGCACCGCATGGAAGCGCCACATGACCGGCACCTCGTGATACACCCGGTGCGCCGCGTACTGCGCAAGATCAGCCACCAGCACCGCCACGAACAGCTCCAGCAGATACGGCATGGACTGGATCGCGGCTTGCAGCGGTTCGTAGGCCGCCCACGAAAACAGGCGGTGGATGAAGAAGTTGATGCACAGCAGCACCGCCCCCACCGACAGGTGGTTGAACAGGAAGTGCTTCATGTCCACCTGCCACTCGCCGCGAAACACTGGCTGGCCCGGGTAGAGCGGCGTGAGCTTCTCGAAAATGATGAAGACCGTGCTGGACGCCAGCAGATCCAGGATGAACCAGTCCAGACCCAGATAGGGGTGATTGCCGGTATTGGTCGTCGTCACCACGATCTGGCTGCCGCCGGCCGCCACGGCGCTGCAGACCAGCACGAAGGCGGTGATGTTCAGCCAGCGCTGGCGGCCCAACACGGTATTGGCCAGCGCGATCGAGCCCGAGACAAGCAGCGCGCCGAACAGCAGGGTGCGCATCGCGTCCACGGAGTAGAACGCGCGCAGTTCCGGCGTGGTCAGATAGGCCGGAAAGTGGAAGGCCAGCACGCCCAGTACAGACAGGATCGCCAGGAAGAGCGCGATCACGCCGCTCATCATCCCTGTGCCGGCGTGGATACGTCCGTCCTGTCGGAAGAGTTCAAAGACCTGCCGATAGATAGGCACGCGCTGTTTCATGTCACTTTTATGGCTGACCACGGGGAAGCGAGTGTATCGCCGGGCGGAAACACCCATGTAATGAAACGTGAGCATGCGCGACAGAGTTGCTGTCGCCGCGGGGCGCCTTGCGTAGCGTCAATGCCGGGCGTGTGACGGCAGGTTCCGCGGTTGACAAGGCGCGGGCGTTGGCGTGTCATGGAATTGACGCCGATGCGCGTCGTGCCTGGCGCGACACCGGTCCCGTCAACTGGTATCCAAGAGAGGCCCCAATGTTCCCTGAATATCGCCAACTCATTACCCAGCTGAAATCCGAGAATGCGCATTTCTCGGCGCTGTTCCAACGTCATAACGATCTGGACCAGGAAATCAAGAATATGGAAGACGGCATCGTGCCGAGCTCCGGCACCAACATCGAGGTGCTGAAAAAGGAAAAGCTGCAGTTGAAGGACAAGCTGTACGGTTTGCTGCGTGCGGCGGACCAAGGCGGCGGCTGAGCCGCCTGCACCGTTGACGACGGTTGCGTGCTTCGCTTTTCAGAAACGGAAGTACGCCACCGTCCGTTCGAACCGCATCTCGATACAGGCCGGGCCGCCCCCGGGCAGCTATCGCGGCGTCCGCCCATTGCTTACACCAAGCTGAACGCCTAAAATCCCCTCCCGCATGGGCTCCCGCCTGAAACCCGGAAGAGGAACTTCAAGATGCTGGACAGAGATTTCAAGGATGGCGAGCCGGTCTTGCCGGTGACAGGCTGGGCGATGATGCCCGTCGTGGAATACGATTCGCTGCTGGTCCGCCTGGACTTCATCACGCAAGCCGCTCAATCCCCGGACGAAGCGAGCCGCGGTCGGGTCTACGCGCTGACCTCCGAACAGATCCAGCTGCTGCTGGAATCCTTGCAAACCCAGTTGCGGACATTGAATGCTCCCCTGGTTGCGGCACGCCCGCATTAAGCAGCGCACGCATGGCGCCGCCTGTTAAGCAAAACTGAACTTGGTTTAGGCTATTTAGTTTTTCTAACCTTCTCGCAACGGCTAGTCTGTCGCCCTTTTACAGGGTGATCCATGACAACCGCCTTCATTCCCGGCTTCCTGCTCAGTCTTGGCCTGATCCTCGCGATCGGTGCGCAAAACGCGTTCGTCCTGCGCCAAGGCCTCCGTCAGGAATACGTCTTCGCCATCTGTCTGACCTGCGCGGTGTCGGACGCAATTCTGATCGCCGCCGGCGTGGCCGGGTTCGGACTGGCCGTCGACACCCTGCCCTGGCTGGAACCCGCCATGCGCTATGGCGGCGCCCTGTTCCTGTTCGTCTACGCCGCGCGCAGCCTGCGTTCGGCATTCCGAACGCAGCACGACAGCCTGTCTCCCTCCACCAAACAGACGGC
The DNA here is from genome assembly GCF_002209535.1 of Achromobacter marplatensis. GTDB lineage: Bacteria > Pseudomonadota > Gammaproteobacteria > Burkholderiales > Burkholderiaceae_B > Achromobacter > Achromobacter marplatensis. The sequence goes on from NZ_NJIG01000024.1 coordinate 50,570, forward strand.
GGGCCTGGCCGCCACGCTGGCCACCTGCCTGGCCTTCACGTGGCTGAACCCGCACGTTTATCTGGACACCGTGGTGCTGCTGGGGTCGATCTCCAGCCAATACGAAGGCGCCAAGACCGCGTTCGCGCTGGGCGCCATGTCGGCGTCGTTCGTATTCTTCTTCACGCTGGGCTACGGCGCGCGCTTGTTGCGGCCCTTCTTCGCCAACCCGAAAGCCTGGCGCGTACTGGACGGCTGTGTCGGGGTCGCGATGCTGGCCATCGGCTTCAAGCTGGTGCTGTAGGGGGCCACGCGACGCGTCATCTACAATCCGATGACGTGCCGGCCTCACCAAGGCGCCGGCCTGCAGCAACACACAGGCAGCATGACTCGCGCGAAAAAAACAGCTTCAACCAAAAGACGCCCGGCAGCCCGGTCCCAATCCAAAGCGGGGAATCGCGCCTATCGATTCCTGCGAGCCCTCCTTCTCTCGTCGCTGGCGAGTTTCGGCGCAGCCACTTATGTCCTGAAGCCGCAATGGCCGGCGCAACTCACCCCGCAAGCCATCCTGGACCGCTTGGGTTGGCCCGCCCAGGAAACCTATGCGCCGGTGGCGGCACAAAACGGCGCGCTGACCCAGACGCGATTTGCGGAATGTCCGCAGTTCTTCCCACGGGGCAACCTGCCTGCGGTCCCCGCGCGTCAGAATTTGCGCGAACTTTGCTTTTCCGGCTTCGCCATCCTGCACAACGGCCAGACCAAGACATCGGTATTCGTCGCCGAACGGCTGAACCGGAAAATGCTGACCCAGGCCCAAGGCTTGCAGCGAACCGACAAGTTCTACGCCGAAGCGCGCCTGCCCAGCGCGGAACGCGCCAACCTGGACGACTACCGGGGATCCGGCTATTCGCGTGGCCACATGGCGCCCGCCGCCGACATGTATTCCAAGGACACCATGGCGCAGAGCTTCTCGCTGGCCAACATGGTGCCCCAAGACCAGATACACAATAGCGGAGCATGGAGCCGCATCGAGCAAGACACGCGCAAGTACGTCATGCGCGCCTCGGGCGATGTCTACATCTTCACCGGCCCCGTCTACGGCGATAAGCCCAAGACGATCGGATCCGGTGTGGCGGTGCCCAGCCATCTCTTCAAGCTCGTGTACGACGCCACGACGGGACGCTCGTGGGTACACTGGCAGGCCAACAGCGCCAGCACAAAGGAAGGCCCGCCGATCACGTATGAAGAGTTTGTGAGACGGACCGGGATGCGGCTGCTGCCCGCAGCGGGGTAGCAGCGGGCCACGCGTGCGCGCAAGGCGCACGCCCCTTTCAGCGACCTGCTGCGCGCTGCTTCAGGCTGGCCGCCAGCTTGGCCAGCGGCGCCTTGGCCGCATCGATGTCCTGCTGCCACGCGGAGCCCGGCTTATAGGCCAAGATGGCCGAAAAGGACTGCGCCGCGACCAGGAACTCCGGATCTTTCAGCGCGGCCTCCAACGCCGCCTGCAAGCGGTCTCGAATCTCGGGCGGCACGTCCTTGTCTACTGCCAACCCCCGATCCGACGGGACGACCACATCAAACCCTTCTTCCTTGGCGGTGGGCACGTCCGGCAGCATGGGCGCGCGCTTGTCGACGAACTGGGCGAGCACGCGCAGCTTGGTCTGCTCTGCGGCCGGGTTGGGCACCGCCGTATGACTGGAGAAAATCATATCGACGTGGCCGCCGATCAACGCGATTTTCGATTGGCCGGTTCCCGTAAATGGCACCTCGGTAAACGCGGCGCCGCTCTCCTGCGTCAAGATGCTCAGTGCCACGCCGCCATTGCTGCCCAATCCGTTCTGACCGATGCTGACGTTGGCACGTCCGGCCTTGACCGCTGCCACCAGGTCCTTCAACGAGGTGTATGGACTGTCGGCGCGCACGACCAACAGCGTCGGGTCGCTGACGACGCGGCCGATCAGAGCGAACTTGTCGGGGTCGTAGGGCGTCGATTGGACCAACGGCATGAAGTTCATGGGAGGCGTATTCACCATCGCGACCGTATAGCCGTCCTTCGCGGCCCGCTGCACATAGGCGTTGGCGATCGCGCCCGATGCGCCAGGCTTGTTCACGATGATGAGGTTGGCGGCGCCCGAGAGGTGCTTCTGCAGGTAAGGCGCCAAGGTGCGGGCCAGCACGTCGGTTTCCCCGCCCGCAGCGAATCCGACCACCAGTTCGATGGGCTTGTCGCCGGGCCAGGCGGCCAGCGCCGGCGAACAGAAGCCCGCAACGGTCAGGATGGCGGCGCGCAGGGCGCCCCGATGAAAGGCGATTGCCATGGTTTGTCTCCTTGAGTTCAGTCTATTTCTTGTTTTGAGGCGTGGGCCCGCGTGCGAGCTAGAGCAGGCAGTCGGGCTGTTGGCGCACGATTGCGTCATAAATGGGCTGAAAGTGCAGCCAGGCCATGAAAGGGGTCGCCAGATGCTTTTTGGAATGCAGGGCAGCTTCCCGGCCGATCAGTTTCAGGGGCTTACCCGTGGCCTCAGCCTTGAGCTGGATTTCGCACGCGCGCTCCGCAGCGATGAACCACCAGGCGGCTTCTTCCACCGATTCGCGTCCGGCCGAAAACAGGCCGTGATTCTGATGGATGGCGATCTTGGCATTTCCGAAGGCCCGGGCCACCGCATGGCCCTTGAGGTTTTCGACCACCACCGCGCCGGCTTCTTCGGTGATCAGGGCCTGGTCTTCGTAGAATCCGCAGGCGGTCTGGGTGATGGGATCGAGTTCGCGGCCCAGCGCGGCCCAGGCCATGCCATGGGTGGTGTGCGCGTGACAGGACGCCACCAGGTCGCGGTTCGCTTCATGAATCGCCGAATGCAGAACAAAACCTGCGCGATTGACTGCCCAGCGTCCTTCCAGCACCGTGCCCAGATGGTCGACCAGCAGCATGTCGCTGGCGCGGACCCGTCCGAAATCCATCGCGAACGGATTCGTCCAGTACAAATCCGGATGCTCCGGATCCCTCACGGTCACATGGCCGGCGAAGCCGTACTCGTAGCCGAATTTGGCGAAAACCCGGCATACCGCCGCCAGTCTCTGGCGGCGATGCCAGCGCTCTGCCGGGATCGAATCAAACGTGGGGTAGGCGGGAAAGTAGAGGTCTTCCTGTTCGGGACGATAGACCGTTTGCTGGGTGGCTGACATGGGGACTCCTGCAGAAAATGAAGCGTTCCGGGATTCTAGGGAGTGGCCTAACATGGGAGCCAATCACGAAAACGATGCCGGCCATAAAGCCTGCTTATGGAGACGCCACGATGCTGTCCCGGATCCAGTTACGCCACCTGGAAGCCTTCCACGCCGTCATGATGTCCGGTTCGATCACCGGCGCGGCCGCGCTGCTCAACGTCACGCAGCCCGCCATCAGCGCGACGATCAAGCACTTCGAGCAACGCCTGGGTTTTATCCTGTTCCGGCGCCAGGGCGGGCGCCTGGAGCCCACGCCGGAAGCGCGCGCGCTATTGCCCGAAGTGCAGGACATCTTCGGCCGCGTCACCGGCCTGGAGCGCTTCAGCCAAGACCTGGCCGAGGGCATACAGGGGTCGTTGTCGATCGCCGCCAGCTCGCCGATCGCCAATGCGTGGCTGGCGCAGGCGGTCGCCGAATTCGTCGAAACGCGCCCCAAGGTCCGCATCTCTCTGCAGTCGATGGATTCCAACCTGATCGCCGAACGGCTCATCAACGAACAGATCGACCTGGGCGTGGCGTTCACGCAAGGAGACCGCCAGGGCATCGAATCGCTGCGGGTCGGCGGCGCGATGCTCAGCTGTATTTTTCCGCAGACGCATCCGCTGGCGCAGTTGGCCGCGATTTCGATTGAAGACCTGGCGCCCTACCCCATCATCACGTACGTGCCACAGGCCCTGCTCAGGCATCGCCTGAGCGCCTTCATGGACCGCCCCCTGGACATCCGCCTGGAAGTATCGACTTCCATGACGGGCATCGTGCTCGCATTCCATGGAGCCGGCGTGGCGCTGGTGGAGTCCAGCCTGCTTGCCGCATTGCCGATCCCGGGCCTGACGCATCGGCCGCTGGTGCCGGACATCCAGGTGCATAGCCATGTGCTGTGGAGTACGCTGCGCCCCGAGCGGACGCTCTCAAGGATGTTCCTGCAGCATCTGACCGAACGAAACTGCCTGGACGCAGCCTGAGCCCCGGCTTGCGGCGGGGCCCTCGCATGGCCTCTACTCGCGGATAAGCCCGATCGCACGCGAGAACAGCGCACGCTGCTGCTGCAGATAGGCGCCATATTCCGTTGGTCCCAGCACGCTGACTTCTGCGCCCAGGCCAGCTAGCGTCTTGTCCACCTCGGCCCCGTGCTCCGCCACGACTTTGCGCGCAGCCTGATAGAGCTTATCGACCACCTGCGGCGGCGTGCCCTTGGGCGCCATGAGGCCGTAGATCGTGGGGCTGCCCACCGCGTACCCCAGTTCGCGCAACGTCGGCACATCGGGGTAGGCCTGCAGGCGCTTGTCGCTGAACACAGCCAGCGGCCGCAGTCCGCCTGCCTGGATATGCGCCTGCGCCGGCCCCACCGCGGACACCGCAATATCGGTATGGCCGCCAAGCAGCGCCGTCACGGCGGGCGTGCTTCCCTGGAAAGGGATGTGGCGCAGCTTGATCTTCGCTTCCGCGGCGAACGTCTCGCCCAGCAGATGGCTGATGCCCATGGCGCCGGAGGTCCCGTAGGCGATGGCGTCGGGCCGCGCCCGGGCGTCGGCCACCACATCGGCCAGCGTCTTGTACTTGGAGTTGCCCTGCGCGACGATCATCATGCCGCCCAGCGCAATGGCCGCGACCGGCGTGAAGGAGTCGGTGGTGTACTTGATTTCCTTGTTGGCCAACGGCACGACGACGAGTGACCCGGGCGAACTGCCGACAATGGTATAGCCGTCAGGCGCCGCCGCTGCCGTGAAAGCCGCGCCGATCCCGCCGCCCGCGCCGGGCTTGTAGTTCACGATCAGCGGCTGACCCACGTACTGGCCCATCTTCTCCGTGATCGGCCGCAGCATTTGATCGGTATCCCCGGGCGCAAATGGAATCACGAGCTGGATCGGCTTGGCCGGATAGGCCGGTTCGGCATGAACCGGCGCGCTCAGGGCAAGGCCCAGCGCAACGGATGCCAAGACAGCGCCAAAATGGTGGTGCATGGTTGTCTCCCATTATCGTTATGTCCGGCTTGCGCCGTTTACTCGTGATCGACTTGTATGGCCTCCAGGAACCGCGACACCATGTTGTAGGCCGCAATGGTGGCCGTGATCTCCACGATCGCCTTGTCGTCGTAGGCATGGCGAACCGCGTCAAAAGTCGCGTCGCGCACGCGGATCGAACGCGTCATTTCGTCGCAATAGGCCATGGCCGCGCGCTCACCGCTCTCCAATGCGGTGAAATCGCCTGCTTTCACGCCTTCGACCTGATGTTCGCCGCATCCCGCCTGCAGCGCGATGGGCAGGTGCTGCTCGAATTCATAGTCGGCCTCGTTCAGGACCGCCACGCGCAGGATAAGCAGCTCCCTCAAGCGGGGCGGCAGGCTGCTTTTCTGGCGAATGGCCGTCAGGTAGTTCAGCCAGCCCTCGGCCACAGGCGGACTGTTGAGCAGCATTTTGTAGAGATTCGGCAGACTGGAACGTTCGCGCTGAATGCGTTCGACCAGCGGCCGCGTTTCCGGATTCTGAATATCTGCGTAAGCGACTCTTGCCATCGTGACTCCCCCTTGTTGTCAATCGCACCGCGCGCTCATGCCGCCATCGACGATGAGCTCGGTGCCGGTGATGAATCTGGCCTCGTCCGAGACCAGGAAAAGCACGGCGTTCGCCGTGTCCCGCCCATCGCCCATGAATGGCAGAGGGATGCGCTTCTGGCGCTTTTCCAGCAGCGCCTGGACATCTCCCGCTGCCTGTTGGGTCGCCAGGAACGCATCCACCAGCGGCGTGTGCAACTGCCCTGGCAACACCGTGTTGATCCGCACGCCGTGCCTGGCGTATTCCACCGCCGCCACCCGGCCGAACTGCATCACCCCGGCCTTTGCGGCGGCATATCCGACCTGGGGCGCGCCCGTCCAACGGATGGCCGACGTAGAGGAAACATTGACGACCGCGCCGCTGCCTTGCCGCGCCATGAGGGCCAGCACATGCCGGCATGTCGTGAACACCGAGGTCAGGTTCAAGTCGAGCTGCCGCTGCCAATCCGCTTCGGACAGCGCGGTGGCACCGCCCGGAATGGGCCCGCCGACGTTGTTGACCAGGACATCGATGCGGCCGTGCCGTTGGTGCACCGCGTCGACCAGGCGGCCGACCTGGCCGGAATCGCCCACGTCGCAGATGTGGGTTTCGATGTTCCCGCGGAATTCGCCCGCGTGCTCCAACGTTTCGGGCAGGGAGTCCGGTTGCCTGTCCACCGCCATCACCAGAGCGCCCTCCTGAGCCAGACGGACGGCGATGGCGCGTCCGTTGCCCCAGCCAGGTCCCACGCAACCGGCCCCGAAAACCAGGGCGACCTTGCCGGCCACGCGGCCCGGCGGTTTGCTTGTGCTGAGCATGATGCCGTCCTCGCCTAGGGCGTGCTGAGGGTAATACCGCCATCCACCACCAACTGCTGGCCGGTGATGTAGCGGCTTTCGTCGCAAGCCAGGAATGCCACCGCATGGGCGACATCCCAACTGTCGCCCATGCGCCCGGTCGGGACCTGCCCGTGTCGGTGCGCCACGAATCCCTCGTAATTACCGCCCGCATACTTCTGCGCCAGGCGCTCGACCAACGGCGTGAACATCAGCCCCGGCACGACCGAATTCATGCGCACGCCGTCCTTGGCGTAGATGACCGCCGTCGTCGCGGTCATCTGCATCAGGGCCGCCTTGGCCGCCGCATAGCCCACCTGGGGTTTGCCCGCATATCTCAGCCCGGCAATCGATGAGATGTTGATGATCGACCCGCCGCCGGCCGCCTTCATGAGGGGTATGACGTGCTTGCAGCACAAGAACGCGGAGGTCAGATTGACCTGGATTTGATCATTCCAGGACTCCTCGGACATCGTGACGGGGTCACCCGGTTCCGAGCGGCCGACGTTGTTCACCAGGATATCGATGCGGCCATGGGCGGCGAGGCAGGCCTGGACCAGTTCGGCCACCTGCCGCGCGTCCCGGACATCGGCTTGCCGCACCTGGATGTCGCCGCCTTCAGCGGCGATCACCTCGGCGGATTGCCGGGCCGCCTCGATATCGAGGTCGCACCCGTACACCGACGCTCCCAGCCTGGCCAGGACCGCCGCGGTGGCCTTGCCGTTTCCCCACCCGTCGCCGAGCGTGCCACACCCGGTCACCAACGCTACCTTTCCATCGAGGCGAAACATTCGAACTCCCTAGACGATGCCTGATGCACAGACTAAGGCCACGCGGCAGGCGCGTTAAGTTCCAATCCGAACGTTATTGATAGACAAAAAGAATGAATCTGACGACGAGACAACTGAGGGCCTTCGTGCTGCTGGCCCAGACCTTGAGCTTTCACAAGACCGCTGAAATGCTGCACGTCACTCAGCCGACGCTCAGCAAGCTGCTCAAGGAAATCGAAGAAGACATGGGGACGAAACTCTTCGAGCGCAGCACGCGCATGGTGCGCCTGTCCCGCGAAGGGCAGGATATCCTGGAGATCGCCCGTGGCATCACCGCCCACTACGAGCATGGGATGCTGGAGCTTGCCCAGCGCTTGCGCGACCGCAACAACCGCGTCGCGGTGGCCGCCCTGCCGACGCTGGCGGCGTCGCTGCTGCCCCAGTTGCTCAAGAACCTGGCGCAGGCGAACCCGAACGCCCGCATCGACGTGCACGACCCCATCGCCAGCGAGGCCCTGCAATTACTGCGCGATCGCCGCGTCGATATTGCCGTCACCGCGATGGGCGACGAGGGATCGCCCGACCTGCTCTACCAGGAGCTGTTTACCGAGCCCTTCGTGCTGTTCCACAGCCGTCAGGCCAAGCCAGCCATCAAGCATTGGATACCGGCCGAGCTTGCCAAGCTGCCGCTGATCAGCATGCCGCCGGGAACCAGCGTGCACGTACTGACCGAACGCGCCTTCCGGCGCGAATCACAGCCCTTCCACCCGACCTATGCACTGCGAGACCTCAACACCATCGCGCGCTTCGTGCAAGCCAACTGCGGCATCGCCCTGTTGCCGGAATCGTCGTTCGACCATACTGCCCACCGCGGCGTAGCCAAGACCCGGCTGCACGGCGCCTTGTCGCGATCAGTGGGCATGTTCATCCGCCGGGAATGCCGGCCGTCTCTGCTGGTGCGCCAGACCCTGGACGAGCTGCGCCGGCTGGGAGAGGCGAAGCAATGCCAGGGTAAGCCAGCCAAGCGTCTTGCGCCAACAGGTCCAAACTGCTGATCAGCGCCGAGCCAGGCGCCCACCTTACCGGCCGGGCACTGGAATACTGCCGCACCTGGCCCCACCCAGCACGAAGTGACCGTTCGCGGCATCCATTATGTGCAGGGGGACTCTCCCCACGAATCAGTGCGGCGCTACGCGCGTTCCTCTTCAGCCTGCCCGCTTAGGGCACAACACCGGCGTCCAAACGCGCTATGGCAAAATCAGCCCAGGCGCGCCAGACAGGACGAAATGGTTTCTGGCCTGCCTGATTCCAAGAACTGTCCCAGGACGATATGAAAATTCACGGCAAGACCGCAGCGGAGATCTACGACTGCGTGCGCACCCTGGCGCTGTCCCGGCAGTTATCCGCGGGCGCATCCCTGCCGCCCGTGCGGGATCTGGCGGTGGACCTGGGCGTGAACCGCAATACGGTCGCCGCCGCCTACCGGCGGCTTGTCACCGCGGGCATTGCCGTGACGCAAGGACGCCTGGGCACGATCATCCGCGACCCATTCCAGGCCGGCGAACAGGAAGGCACCCTGGCCAATTCCCCGCTGACCGATTTCGCCAGCGGCAACCCGAACCCGGCCTGGCTGCCGGACGCCAACGCCGCGCTGCGCCTGCGTCCCTACAAAACCCGGCTGTATGGCGAGCCCATCATCAATGCAGGGCTGGAAGACCACCTGCGCACATGGTTCCAGCCCGATGCCCCTGCCCGCTTCGAGATCGACCTGACCCACGGCGCGGTGGACGCCATCGAGCGGCTGCTGGGCGCGTATCTGGTCGCCGGCGACAAGGTGGCCGTTGAAAACCCCTGTTTCCTCAGCAGCATCAACACACTGCGGACCATCGGGCTTCAAACCGTCGGCGTTCCCGTCGATGCGCAAGGCATGCAGGCCGACGGGCTGGAGGCGGCTCTGGCCAAAGGCGCGCAGGCCGTCATTATCACGCCGCGGGCGCACAATCCCACCGGCTGCAACCTGAGCGACAAACGGGCACGCGCACTATCGCGCCTGCTGGCCAGGCATCCGGACGTCATGGTGATCGTCGACGACCACTTCGCCCTGCTGTCCAACGCGCCCTACCATTCGCCGATTCCCGACAATGCCTACCGCTGGGCGTTGATCCGTTCCTTCAGCAAGGCGCTGGGCCCTGATGTCCGGCTCGCTGCGGTAGCAAGCGATTCCGCCACGTCCCGGCAACTGCGCCTGCGCCTGGCCACCGGTACGAATTGGGTCAGCCACCTGCTGCAGGACATTGTCGAAGTCCAGCTCACACAGCCCGAAACGGTCGCGCTGCTTACGCAGGCCCGCGCCGACTACGTTCGCCGCCGGAAGGCACTGGAAGACGCCCTGCGCGCCCAGGACGTCGATTTCCTGGCGCAAGGCGACGGCCTCAACCTTTGGGTGCCGCTGCAGACCGACGACCAGGCCATTGCCCTGGCGCTGGCCCGTCAAGGCTGGCTGGTCCGCCACGGAGACGCCTTTTCCGTCCAGGATGCGGTCAAAGGCCTGCGTATCACGATCTCGAACATCGAGCCGGCGCAATGCGCCCGGCTTGCCCAAGACCTCAAGCACAGCCTGGGTTAACCGCCGTTGGCAAGACGTGAGCACTGCCTGCGCCCGAACTTTGTCCTAGGACATATATAATAATAATCCAGGACATGATAGGAACTTGAGCCGGCGCCCCCGTCCCATCCCGCCTTTGTCCCCCACAAGGCTTTGGGATTGCCCGTCTTCGCCGTCCCGAGCCGCTGACCGCCACGCCGTTGGCGTCGCCTCGATACAGGACCGACCATGCGCTTCATCTTCCCCATCGTCATCATCGACGAGGACTTCCGTTCAGAGAACACCTCCGGACTGGGCATCCGGGCGCTTGCCGAAGCGATCAAGACCGAGGGCTTCGAGGTAGTGGGCGCCACCAGCTACCATGACCTCAGCCAGTTCGCGCAACAGCAGAGCCGGGCCAGTTCCTTCATCCTGTCGATCGACGACGAAGAATTCACGCCTGACGCCGAAGACGCCCCGGCGCTGCAGAACATCCGCCTGTTCATCAGCGAGGTACGCCGCCGCAACGTAGATGTGCCGATCTATATCTATGGCGAGACCAAATCGGTTCGCCACATGCCGAACGACATCCTGCGCGAGTTGCACGGCGTCATCCACATGTTCGAGGACACGCCCGAATTCGTCGCACGCCACCTCATCCGTGAAGCCAGGAATTATCTGGACGGCATCAAGCCGCCCTTCCTGAAAGCGCTGCTCGACTACGCGGAAGACGGTTCGTATTCCTGGCACTGCCCCGGCCACTCGGGCGGCGTCGCCTTCCTGAAAAGCCCTGTCGGCCAGGTCTTCCACCAGTTCTTCGGTGAGAACATGCTGCGCGCCGACGTCTGCAACGCGGTGGAGGAACTTGGCCAATTGCTGGACCACAACGGCGCCATCGGCGCCAGCGAACGCAATGCCGCGCGCATCTTCAACGCCGACCACTGCTTCTTTGTGACCAACGGTACCAGCACCAGCAACAAGATCGTCTGGCAGCATCTGGTGGCGCCAGGCGACGTGGTGGTGGTGGACCGCAACTGCCACAAGTCCATCCTGCACGGCATCGTGCTTACCGGGGCCATTCCCGTCTTCCTGCGGCCCACGCGCAACCACCTGGGCATCATCGGGCCGATCCCCAGGGATGAGTTCTCGCGCGAGTCCATCAAGGCGAAGATCCGCGCCCATCCGCTATTGGCGGGGGTGGATGCCGACCAGGTCCAGCCGCGCGTGATGGTGCTGACTCAATCCACCTACGACGGCATCCTCTACGACACCGAGATCATCAAGTCCGCGCTCGACGGCTACGTGGAAGCCCTGCACTTCGATGAAGCATGGATCCCGCACGCCGCCTTCCATCCGTTCTACGGCACGTATCACGCCATGGGCAAGAAGCGCGCGCGGCCGCGCGACTCCATCGTGTACTCCACGCAATCCACGCACAAGCTGCTGGCGGGCATCAGCCAGGCCAGCCACATCCTGGTGCAGGACTCGGCCACGCGCAGGCTTGACCGCCACTTGTTCAACGAGGCCTACCTGATGCACACCTCCACGTCGCCGCAGTACGCCATCATCGCCAGTTGCGACGTGGCGGCAGCGATGATGGAGCAGCCCGGCGGCCAAACCCTGGTCGAAGAGAGCATCATCGAGGCGCTGGATTTCCGGCGCGCGATGCGGCAGGTCGGCGAACAATTCACGGCGGACGACTGGTGGTTCACGGTGTGGGGACCGGACGAACTTGAAGCGGAAGGCATCGGCAGCGCGGCGCAGTGGATTATTTCGGACGCGGGCGACGATGACGCGTGGCACGGCTTCGGCCCGCTTGCCAGCGGCTTCAACATGCTCGACCCCATCAAGTCCACGATCGTCACCCCCGGGGTGGACATGGACGGCCGTTTTGCCGCCGACGGAATCCCGGCGTCCATCGTGACCAAGTTTCTGGCCGAACACGGCGTAATCATCGAGAAGACCGGCCTCTACAGCTTCTTCATCATGTTCACCATCGGCATCACGAAGGGCCGCTGGAGTTCGCTGGTAACGGCGTTGCAGCAGTTCAAGGACGACTACGCCCGCAACGTGCCGATGTGGCGCATCCTGCCGGAGTTCTGCCGGAAGTATCCGCGCTACGAGGAAATGGGCCTGCGCGACCTGTGCCAGCACGTGCACCGGATCTACGCCAAGAGCGACATCGCGCGCTTGACGACCGAGATGTACACGAAGGAAGCAGTGCCCGCCATGAAGCCCAGCGACGCCTATGCGCACATCGCCAATCGCAAGACCGAGCGCGTCGAAATCGACCACCTGGAAGGCCGCATCACCACCAGCCTGATCACCCCTTACCCGCCCGGCATTCCGTTGCTGATCCCGGGCGAAGTCTTCAACCGAAGCATCGTCGATTACCTGAAGTTCTCGCGCGAGCTCAACCGGTCCTGCCCGGGCTTCGGCACCGACATCCACGGATTCGTGGAACTGCGGGACGACGACGGGAACTTGCGCTATTACGTGGACTGCGTGGCCTGAGTGCGCGTCACGCGATTATCGCCGGCTTGCGGCGGCGCCCAAGCCCGCCGCCGCGGCCGCGACTATCTGCCGGCCTAGCCTTCTATCCGATCCAGCCACGCCTGGAACACCGCGCGCGACGCACCGGCCAGACGCGCTTGCACCTCCTCCGCCTGGGCCCGCAGCGTGCGCGGGTCGATGCCTGCCTGCCCCAGTTCGCAGGCATGGCCGACCAGCCAGCGTTCCATCGAGCGGGTATCCGCCTCCAGATGGAATTGCAGACCCAGCACGGCGTTGCCCAGCGAGAACGCCTGGTTTTGCCCGATCGACGTCCCGGCCAGCCGCGAGGCCCCCGCGGGAATGTCGAACTGGTCGCCATGCCAATGCAGCACCGGCGTGTCGCCCAATAGCGCCAGCGGGGATTCGCGGCCCTCCTCGCTTAACTGCAGCGGTCCGAAACCGATTTCCTTGACGCCCAGCGGATAGACCCGGGCGCCCAGCGCGCGCGCCATCAACTGCGCGCCCAGGCAGATGCCCAGGATCGGCGCGCCCGCGGCCAGACGGCGCTGCACCAAGGCCAGTTCGTCTTTGACGAACGGATAGGTCGCGTCGTCGAACGCGCCGATCGGCCCGCCCAGGACGATCAGCAGGTCGGGCGCCAGCGCCTCAAGCGTCCGCAATTCCTGCGTAGTCGCATCCACGTAGCGCACGGCCTAGCCGCGCTCGCGCAGCAGCGGCTCCAGCGTGCCCAGGTCTTCAAAATGAAGATGACGGATCGCAACGGCGCTTCGGGTCATGTCGGGACCTTTCAAACAAAGGAGGGTTGCGCGCCAGGCGTATCAAGGGCAGCCGGCAGCGCTCACGAATCGGCGCCATCGTCTTGCGCAGTCGGCCAATAGTGGCTGTCGGGCAGGGCCCGTGCGCCAAAGATCGCCTGGCCCACCCGCACGACGGTCGCGCCCTCTTCAATGGCGATCTCGAAATCGCCGGACATGCCCATCGACAGCTCGTCCAGCGATATGTCCGCAGGCGCGTCCTGCCGCAGCTGATCGCGCAGATTGCGCAACAGGACAAAACACTGGCGCACCCGTTCGGCCTCGGCCGAGAACAACGCCAGCGTCATCAGTCCGCGCACGCGCAATGCCGGGAACCCGGGCAGCGCACGCAGGAAGGCCGGCACGTCGTCGGGATGCAGGCCGTACTTGCTGGCCTCGCCCGACGTGTTCACCTGCACGAACACGTCCAGCGCGCGGCCTTCGGCCTGCAAGCGCCGCTCCAGTGCCTCGGCCACACGCAGGCTGTCGAGCGCCTGGAATTCGGTGGCAAAGCGCGCGACCAGCTTGGCCTTGTTGGTCTGCAAGTGGCCGATTACGGACCATTGCAGATCATGCAGGTCCTGCGTGGCCTCCCACTTGCGGAATGCCTCCTGCGGCTTGTTCTCACCCAGCAATCGGCAGCCGGCAGCATGGGCCAACCGGATGCTGGCCTCGGGCTTGGTCTTGCTGACGGGCAACAGGCGCACGCTGGCGGGATCACGCCCTACCCGACCGCACGCCGCCGCGATGCGCGCATGCACTGCCGCCAGGTTATGGCGGAAATCCTCGACCGATTCCGCTTCGGGCCAGCGGTTGTGCAGGTCGTGCAGCGGCTGCGTCTGGGAGATATCGGCGGTCTTTTCAGCGTTCACGGTTTGAGCCTCGGCGACACAACATTGTCATAGGACAAAGATTAACACGATCCCCCTTGCTCGAAAACTGCCCCGGCAGCTCCGTAAAGCGTGGGCAGTGCCGAGGGCTTATTTCGAAAGCGGTATCATGACGCCACCCTACATTACCGGACCCGTAGTTGTGACAAAACCTGCATTGCTGGTGGCGCTGGCGATTGTGTTGTTGGCCGGCTGCTCCAAAGAAGAATCGCCTTGGAACCGCCTGCAGGCAGCCACGCCGCAATTGAAGATCGCGGCCAACACCCCCGACGCCGCCGTGAAGTCCTGGTGGCACGTGCGCGACGAGGAAGAACGATACGCGGCCTCCGTCTGCAAGGAATTGGCCGAGTTGTACCGCCCGTTCCGCTCGACGCTGGGCGAGCTGTCGACGCAAGCGCTCTCGGCCAATCGGGCAGGCGAAGAAAAATGCGACACGCAAAGCTACGAGCGCGAGGTGGTGAACGTCGACGTCCAATCCGACACCCGTGCGCTGGTCGTGGCCCACGTCCGAAACACCACGCCGCCGACCCCGGGCTATACGATGAACATCGACGAACGGGACAAGAAAGAACGGGGGGTGCGGATGCAGTATCTGCTGGAACGCGCCGACAACACCCAAACCTGGAAAGTCGCCCAGGTCTACGGGCAGAACCGGTATTGCACCGTTGCCCCGGTGAACGGATGGTGCCCCCTGTACAACCCGTCCCAGGGTTCCGGCCAGACTTACGTTTTTGAGACCGCCCAGTAGGGAATCGGCGTTTGCGGACCAAGGCGGCGGCCTTCAAGACCGCGCCCGGTTCACGCCTCAGTTGACGGTAACGCCCGCCTCACGCACCACATCGCCCCAAAGCGAGATCTCTTTCACGATCTGCTCGCGGAAGTCCTCGGGGCTGCCGGGCGCGGCCGCTTCGCCCGTCGCCTTCAATCGATCCGCCATCTCGGGCAGCACGACGGCAGCATTGATTGCCGCATTGAGCTTGGCCTGGATGGCGGGCGGCACGCCCTTGGGCGCAATAATGCCGTACCACACCGTCACGTCGTACGGCACACCTGCCTCGCGTACCGTCGGAATGTCCGGCGCCGACGAGACGCGCTGGGGCAACGTCACCGCCAGCACTTTCAGGCGGTTGTCCGCGCGATAAGGCAAGGTCGAGCCCGCTGTCGTCAGCATCGCATCGACCTGGCCGGATACCGTATCGGTCAATGCCGGCGCCGAGCCCTTGTACGGGACGTGGATCATGGAAATCCCCGCCGTCTTCAGGAAGGCCTCGGTCGCCAGGTGCGAAATACCGCCCGTACCCGACGATGCATACGTCAGCACACCGGGTTTCTTCTTGGCCAGGGCGACGAGTTCACCCAGGGTCTCCACCGGCACCTTGGGATTGACGGACACGAAGAACGGCGCGCGTGCAATCATGCCGATCGGCGTCATGTCGTCCACCGGATCGAACGGCAACTTGTACAGGCTGGGGTTGACCGAATAGCTATTGGAAATCAAGGTCAAGGTGTAGCCATCCGGGGCGGCCCGCAGGCCCTGCTCCACGCCCAGCTTGCCGCCCGCCCCGGGACGGTTCTCGACCACCACGGGCTGCTTCAGACCGTCTGACAGCAACTGCCCCAACAGACGCGCAATCCCGTCGTTGCCGCCGCCCGCCGCGAACGGCACGATCAGCTTGATCGGCTGCGACGGATACTCGTCGGCATGGGCGGCAGGCGCGGCAATCAAGCCCGCCGCCAGAGCGGCCGGCAACAACGCCCTGCCGACCTGGCGGCACACAGCATGAATCCTGGACTGCTTCGTCATCCCTCTCTCCTCGTTGACGACGTCGCGCATCGAACGGCGCGACTTTTTTATCTCTGCGCGGGCAGCGCAACGCCATCGGACGCGGCGCGCGACACGCCGAAAGCGTCTCGCGCGCAAGGGTTGCGCCTGGCGTCGCGCAGTATGCCTTATCCAGCGCAGACCGAGGTCAACGCGCCGCCGCCAACGCGCCCATCGCCCGTCGCACGAACGCCAGCGTCGCGTCATCGGCCCAGGTGCCCGCCGTCAGTTCCGGGTCGGTCATCAGCGCCTGCCGGAACTTTGCGTGTGTGGCGGGATCGTTGCCGGCGTAGGTGCAAAAGAGCGCCATCCATTGCCGCGCAAGCTCAAGCCCGACGGCGGAGTCCGGCGCCTGGCTGGCATCGATGGCGTCCCGAACCTGCGCGATCAGCGTCGGCCATTCGCCGATACGGTCGTAGTAATGCGCCCGCATGAATCGCGCTTCGTCAGCCGTTAGATATTTTTCGTAGCAGCGCAGCTTGCCTTCCGAGAAGGCGCGCAGTACATAGTCGCGCATCGCAGGTGAAATGCCGATGTGCGCCTGCATCGCGGGTTCCTTCTCGTGCATCTGGTTCAGCTTCACCAGCAAGCGGGGATCGCCGTTGGTGTCTCGCAGCAGCAGCGTCATCCAACGCTCTGCCAGTTCCCGTGGCCCGGCATCCTCGGGCGCAGCGCCCTGCTCCATCTGCTGCCGCACTTGCCCGATCAGCGCAATCCAATCCGCGTCCCCCTCGGGGCTGCGGGTGTACATCGGCAGACGGGCCAGCTCATCCGGCGAAAAATACTTGTCGTACATGCTCATCATCTCCAAAGTCGATAGCCAATCGACCAGCTCGGGCTCCGTGCCGTCCGCCAACTGGCGTTGCAGTTGCGCCAGGCGTTCGCGCAGCCTCGCGGCCTGCTGAATCTGGCGGTCGAGCATCGCGATCTGTTTCGAAATGATCGCGTCCAAGGGCGTGGCTGGCTGGTCCAGGTAGGCGCCGATTTCCGCCAAGGGCAAGCCGAAACGACGCATTGCCTGAATCTGGTGCAGTCGGGCGATATCGTCGCGGCCGTATAGCCGGTAGCCGTTGTCGGCGCGCGCCGAAGGCGTCAGCAAACCGATCGCGTGATAGTGGTGCAGCGTGCGGACGGTCAATCCGCTACGCCGAGCCAGTTCTCCTACTTTCAGCCGCATGAATTCCTCCGTTGATGGCGCAAAACGAACTGTCGGACATGACGTTACGTTAGGGTCAAGCGTTGCCCCGCGGGCGCGGAACAATACTTGCTGAGCATGGAAACCGTGCAACGTCCCCAATACTCGTGGCGGACGTAAGCATAACCACGCGCCCGGCGCCTTAGGAGAGAAGATGAAAACGCAAATCACCTATCGAAAACTTGACGGCGGAGAAAGTGTGGCGCTCGTCAACGGCAGTATCTCGGAAACGACGCAGGCAAAGCGGGAGCTGGCGAATTGGCTGGAACTGCCCTCAATGAAGAGCGGGGACGGCGTGCAGGAAGATCTTGACGGTCGGCTTCGCCAGGGCGGCATCGCGCCGGAATCGGTCCAGTTCAACCACATAAGCGAATAGCTTCGAAACCGCATCCCGGGAAAACCCGTTGTTCCCTTATCTGCGGAATACGCGCCAGGCCGGGCTCGGCGCATAGAAAATCAGCGACAATCCACGCCCGTTGGATCAATATTCCATGCATAAATCCGACACGGAGCACGCCGTTGCCCAGCAACCGCATTTGCCGCCCAACAGGCGCCTAAGGGTGTACGGTTCAAGCGGGCGTAGTGGTGTCATCCTCTTACACAGGCAAGCGATATGGACGGATCGACGGTGGATGGATGTGCGCCAAGCAATCTTGCCATTTACATTTCCGGGGGAATTGGCGATGGCATCCTCAATATGGTTTTCGTGCGTGCCCTGGCCGACTACGCAGGAGCTCCCGTCACGCTGCTGATGACGCAGCAGGAGTCATCACTGGCGCTGTTCCGGGCCCAGCCCTACGTAAAAGAAGTCGTCCCGCTGAAAGAAGTCAGTAAATTGCAGGGCCGAACGCGCATCGCGCAAATAAGCAGCGTATTGGCGGCCGGATCCTACGACGCGCTTTTCCTGTTTACGTTCCGCTCGCATGTGGCGGCCGCCGCCCGTCTGGCGGGCATCCCGCGGCGCGTCGGCTTTCTGCGCTGGCATCATCCGCATTTTTCGCGTTGGCTTACGGAACAGGTTTGGGTGCGCCGCAAGGGCACGCCGCATCCCGATACCCACACCTGGCTGCCGGCGATGTTGCGCAAGGTGGGCTGCCCCTACGAGGCATGCTATCCCTCGCTCGAAATCGCCCCGGACGCCATCACTGCCGCCGCGCGCCTCACGCAAGGGCTACCGCGGATGGTCGGCTTTGGTTTGAACGCCTCTGCGGAAAAGCGGCGCTATGCGGCGCAGGCCTTCGCGCAGGTCGCCCGAATCCTGCACGAGCGCGACCCTGAACTGGCGTTTCTGCTGTGTGGCGCCAGCGATGTACGGCACATCGCGCATGAGATCCGCGCGGCCCTGCCGCCATCGATCCGCGTGCTCGACATCACGCAAGACGCCACGGACATTTGCGTAAGCCAGGCGCTCATTGCGCGCACCCTGGCCTTTGCCACCAATGACAGCATGGGCATGCATATCGCGGTAGCCCACAACGTCCCGACGATTGGACTGTTCGGATGCAGTCCCGTCATGCGTTACGCCCCCTGTTTGCACCCCCTTGAACCGTCTGGTGGCCCAGGCATGGACGGCATCTCGCCGTCGGTCGTGGCTGAGGCGATCTGGTCTCGGCTGCCCGAGGCGATCCGCTAAGCGCCTTACGCCGCCGCCTGGCTTCCCGAACGACAAAAGGCCGTCAGTGATTGCTATCACTGACGGCCTTTCATGTATTGGTCGGGGCGGTGGGATTCGAACTCACGACCCTCTGCTCCCAAATTAGAAACGCGCGAACATCAGCGAACGTCAGCGAACGAACAACCAACTGATTCATAAGGCTTTATCCAAATTTCCTTGTTCGTCGACGTTCGCTAATGTACGCTGACAGCCGCAAAAATGTTGTCCCATATGTTGTCCCATATGGCGCTTGAGGCAGAAGAACGGAGAGATTCGAGGAAATATGACGAGATACCCAAAACGCGGAAAAGGTGCGCGGTGGACCGTCAAAGAGCTGGAAGCGGTACCGGCGGAATGGGTCGGTGATCACCTGGCCGATGGAGACGGCCTAACTGGGGAGATCCGCATTCAGCGCGGCACGATGGCCGTGGTGTGGCGATACGCCTATCGCATGGGCGACAAGGTAAAGCGATTCTACTGCGGCTCATGGCCGGAGCGCACACTCGACGAGATCCGCTCCGCCAGGAACAAAGCGCGGGCGGACATTAAGGCGGGCCGCAATCCGTCAGACGTCCGCGACTTGGAAAACGCCCAGGTGCGGGAAGCTATGGCAGCTGAATCTGCCGCTGTAACCGCCGCTGAAGAAGAGGCCGCGACCGACGCCCTTTCGTTCCAAGAGATATATAAAAGCTGGCTGGAATCGGGAGTGAAGCGAGCAGATGGCAACACCGAAGTGAAGCGCATCGTTGAAAAAGACGTGCTTCCCTTGATCGGTGATACTCCCGTGCGATCAATTCGCGAGAAGGATATTGAGCGAGTGATCCGCTCGATTGTCGGCCGCGGTTGCAATCGGCTTGCCGAGGTGACCTACCAAATACTGGGCCAGATGTTCCATTGGGCAGAAAAGCGCCAACCATGGCGAAAGCTGCTTTCGGAAGGAAATCCGGTTGAGCTGGTTGAGCTCGGGGTGCTCCTGGCGGACGATTACGACCCGGATAACCCGCGCGAACGCGTTCTCCCGCCTATTGAGATTGTCGAGCTCCAGACTCGATACCGCGAGTTGGAGGAGCAGTATCTCGCTTCGGATGACAAGCGAAAGAGGAAGCCTCCATCCAAGGCGTTGCAGGCAGTTTCCTGGATCTGTTTGAGCACGCTATGCCGGATAGGGGAACTGCACCTAACCGAAATTACGCATCTCGATCTCCGAGAAGGTACCTGGTTCATTCCCAAGGCGAACGTCAAGGGCAGAAAATCACAGAAGCGCGACCATCTGGTCTTTCTGTCACCCTTCGCAGTCAAGCATTTCGAGACCCTTGTCAACCTGGCAGGATCATCCCGCTGGCTCCTACCTTCGCGCGACAATGATGACGCGGGGGTAGACCAACCGATGTATAAGCAGGCCTTTACTAAGCAAATCAAAGATCGGCAAGCCATGTTCAACGGAAAGCCCAAAGCACGTCGCGCTTCGGACAACTCCCTGGTGCTCGGCAAAGGCCAAAACGGCAATTGGACACCTCATGATTTACGGCGAACGGGGTCGACGATCATGGAGTCGCTAGGAATCGATCCAAACATCATCGACCGCTGCCAAAATCACGTCATTCACACGGGCAAGAACCGAGTCAGGCGGCACTACCAGCTCTACGACTACGCCGACGAGAAACATGCAGCATGGGCGAAGCTCGGCGAATATTTGGAAAGACTGCTGTCGGGAGCCGTGGCGCCGGCCGAGCGTCAAAAGCGGCTAACCGCCAAGCAGCTACTCGCAGCGTAAAAAAAACCGAAGACCGTTCGGTCTTCGGTTGTTGGACGCATGCGCGCAAGTCTAGATCCAGCCCATCTTGGCCATAGAGTGGCCGCTACCCGCCGCCACGATCACGTGGTCGACCAGCGAGACATTCACCAGAGCAACCGCTTCCTTCAAGCGCCGCGTAACCTGAACGTCCCCCTTGCTTGGCTGCGACGAGCCAGAGGGATGGTTGTGGGCAATCAAGATGGAGTGCGCGTTGTGCCGAATTGCCGCCTTCACGACCTCACGTGGATACACGCTGGTCTCCGACAGCGTGCCTCTGAACATTTCCTCGAAGGCGATCATTCTCAATTGCGCATCGAGGAACATTACGCCGAACACCTCGACGTCCGACAGCGCCAGCCGCGTCACGATATAGTCGATGGCGGCGGATGGCTTGGCCACTGGCAAGCGGCTACCCAGCGCCCCCTCCAATTGCTGCGCGGCCGCACGTAACAGCTCTTCCGGGCTTGCGACTCGATAACGGCCGCCCGCCTCGCGTACCACTGGTGCGTCTTGGACATCTTCCTGCACCCGCCTTTCTCCTGCCCACGCACTACTGAAACTTAGTTGCACTGCTCTCTCCAAAAGCGAGGGTCGCCAACCAACCCATTGGCGATCGGTCGTCAACAAAGGAAGGTGTCGAAACTGGCGTGACCATGCGCTGTTGGCTGTGGTCAGTGGTCAATGGCCAATGGTCAATGGTCATTATCTGGAGCCCACCACAAGAAGCCAGTGCCCAAGCTCTACCTGGCCGCCACGCTGCCGGGCATCCTGCTCACCGGGCTCTTCATCGCGCTGATCGTGGGCCTGTGTCTGTGGCGCCCGGGCCTGGCCGGCAAACGCCCCACAGTGAGCTGGGCCTAACGCATCGCGGCCCTGCCGCACCTGGTGCCGCCGCTGGCGATCTTCGCGCTGGTGATTGGCGTTATCTACGGCGGCGTCGCCACCGCCAGCGAATCGGCCGCGCTCGGCGTGGTGGCCGCCACCCTGCTGTGCGCCTACAAGCGCGTGTTGACGTGGGAAATGCTGGGCCGCGCCTCCGAAGCCACACTGCGCACCACCGGCATGATCATCCTGATCACCCTGGCCGCGTTCTTCCTGAACTTTGTGCTGTCCTCGATCGGTCTCACCACTCTGCTGGTGAACGCCGTGACCAGCCTGGACCTGCCGCCGCTGGGCATGATGCTGGGCATGATGCTGGCCATCATCCTGTTCTACATCCTGCTCGGCTGCTTCATGGACACGCTGGCCATGCTGGTCACCACCGCCCCGCTCACCGTGCCCATCGTCATTGCACTGGGCTACGACCCGGTGTGGTTCGGCGTGATGCTGATCGTGCTATGCGAAATGTGCCAGCTCACGCCCCCCTTCGGCATGAACCTGTTCGTGGTGCACAGCGTGCGCGGCCAGGGCAAATTCATGGACGTGGTGATGGGCGTGCTGCCGTTCCTCGCGATGCTGTTGCTGATGATCGTGCTACTTCTGGCAGTCCCGCAACTGGCTATGTGGCTACCCGACCAGATGGCCCACCTGTGAGCCCAGTTCCGTGAAGCCTAGTCCCGAGTTGGGGCGATGTTGAGCGAAACCGGTCGAAGTCCGCCTACGCAGATAAGAAAGGGCTCACGAAGCAGCCCTTTTGCCACCGGTAACGCAGTAAAACTGGACGGCAGCCGGTCGCCACAGTGGCGTATCATGCCTAAAATAGCGGTTCTACAGCTATATATCTATTTTGAGCGGATATGAAACTCTGCCACGCGCACAACCCTTTCCACCATCCCCACCGAACTATCTGGTTTTGGTGTCCTAGGTGAACGCTTAAAGCTATTTAGGGGCTGGCACGAAGTGGTGATCGCGTCTATGTGGCTTGCGACACCCGCAGCATCGGTTTGCATGCTTCTCAGCGGACGGTCGCCACTTCCGGCGAGGCCCGCACCCAATCGGTTCTGGGCTCTGCTTTACAATCAATTAGTGAGTGGTTGTGGCGCTTCTGCGCGCTCATTCTCACGCCTGTTTGCTGACCGAGTGGATAATTGACGACGGGAACAGCACAAAATTTAGGCTGCGCCGACACGTGGAACCAGTAAAGCAATTGGAAGTAGGAGTGGTCCTCTATCCCGCCGTCCAACAGGCGTCGGTGTTGGGGCTGACAGATCTGTTCTGTGTTGCTAACGCTTGCGCCGCCTCCTACGGAGCCCAATCCAACATCCCGCTAAGAGTCACCCATTGGGAGCAACCCGCGCCAGGAGTTGCGCCGGTGCGTGTCTTCGATAACGGAGCCAGTAGGGTGTCGATTTTGTCAGCATTGATACTACCGCCCTCCTTGGCCGAGCCAACGGGAGGAGCATCGGATTCGTCGCTCACTGCTTGGCGATGCGAACAGCATGGCAGAGGCGTCGTGATCGGTTCGGTATGCGCCGGCGCCTTTTTATTGGCGGAGACCGGGTTGATGACCGGCCGGCCCATGACCACCCATTGGACGTATGCCGACCTGCTCAAAAGTCGCTTTCCAGACGTCAACGTTGACGTTAACCGACTCATTATTGATGACGGCGATGTCATATCCGCCGGCGGCCTGATGTCTTGGACGGATCTAGGGTTGCGTCTAGTAGACAGGCTGCTGGGCCCAACCGTGATGCTTGCCACGGCGCGCATGATGCTAGTCGACCCTCCCGGTCGAGAGCAGCGTTACTACAGTGTGTTCTCGCCAAGACTTTCACATGGCGATGCCGCCGTATTGAAAGTGCAGCATTGGCTGCAAGCAACTCAGGGGAAGGAGACTAGGCTTCAAGTACTCGCCGAGCAAGCCAATCTTGAAGAGCGCACATTGCTTCGACGCTTTCAAAAGGCCACCGGCATGACGACCACTGAGTATTGTCAACATTTACGCGTCGGACGGGCTAAAGAACTGCTCCAATTCGACTCAGCGCCTATTGATCGGGTAGCGTGGGAAGTAGGATACAGCGACCCTGGCGCGTTTAGGAAGATTTTTGCGCGTATCGCCGGGCTATCCCCGAGCGCCTATCGCCGCAGATTTAGTGTCGGCAACGTCGGGGGGGCGGGCGGTACATCCAGAGAGTCGTAGGGCCAAGCCATACTTCAATTGGTGAACGTCTCACAGATAAATGTCGGTATCACCGCGGAATTTGTCGGCACTGCCACTACTCTCGGATATGCGCTTTGGGCGAACATGTCGACTCACTCTAGACCTTTCGGAGACGACCATGACAAAGCGCGGATTAATCGTTGTCGACCTGCAAAACGAATACCTATCTACTGGGAAGCTGCCCCTTTCCGGCATTGAAGCGGCGTCAACAAATGCAGCACGCGTGATCGCTCACGCACGGTCGAACGGCGAGCCCATCTTTCACGTCCGGCATGAATTCGCAAACAACGAAGCGCCGTTTTTTTTGCCTGGCACTGAGGGGGTGGAAATTCAGTCTGCCGTCGCCCCGCATGACGGGGAGCCCGTCATCGTGAAGAATCATATCAACTCGTTCCGCCAAACCGACCTCAAGCAGCAACTCGACAATCGAGGGGTCGAAGAAGTGGTTGTCGTCGGCGCTATGAGTCACATGTGCGTGGACGCGGTCGTTCGCGCTGCGGCCGATTTGGGTTACCCCGTCACCGTACTCCACGATGCTTGTGCCACGCTAGATCTGGAATTCAATGGCGTGAAGGTTCCCGCAACCCAGGTACATGCCGCAATGATGGCCGCCTTCGCATTCGGCTATGGCCAAGTCAAGTCGACTGACGAATACTTGGCGAACTGACTTAGCCCCTGTCTGCCATGATGGCATGATGGCATGATCTTGCTCGGTTCCGAGCCTCGGGAACACTAGCTGACTACGTTAGGCGCCAAAGAGGGCTCCAAACGCGGTTCATCTGAAGTAAGCCCCCTACAATCCTTCCGCAAGCGCCTGCTGAACACACCCTTGACGGTTCTGCTTATGCAGCAGGTTGCCACCGATGCGGCAGCAGCTCAGCGATCTGGCTGTTTTTCTGCGTGGGCAGGCGCGTGAGCACGTCCT
>NZ_NJIG01000025.1 GCF_002209535.1 Achromobacter marplatensis
AACCAGTACCGCCCGCACGAATCGTTGGGTGGCCTCCCGCCGGTGCAATTCATGCCTCGGCTAACCTTCGCTCCGATCGTCTATCAACCAATGTCTACTTGACGGGGGTGCTTACGCAATGGCGCCAGCTCGTTGGCTGATCTGGTCAAGGCCACCGTCATCGACCAGGCCACCGTGCGCGGCGTGGTTGACCGGTTGAAGCAGCGCGAACTGGTCCAGGTGGACCACGACCCGATCGACCGCCGCAAGGTCGTCATCAATCTGACGCCCATCGGGCAGGAACTGGTTGCCCAGATGGAGCCGTTCGCCAAGCAGATCACCGAGAGCACGTACGGCAACCTGAACCCCGCCGAACGCCTGGCGCTGGATTTCCTGCTGACCAAAATGCTCAACGGCGACGAACAGGCATAAGGCCCGTTGGTCGCCGTTCGTCGCCGCTGGTCTTTCTGCCTGGCAATCAGCCAGGCGATCCATCAACCGTAGATCACTCCAGCGCGCGGTTGCGCGACTCCACGTCCACCGACCAGATGGCGACGGCGCCCGCCACCAGCATGCTGGACAGCACGACCAGCGACAGCGTGAAGTGGCTGGTCATGATGGGCGCGATGATGGCCGGCGCAAACAGGCCGCCGAAGCGTGCCACCGCCCCCGCCATGCCCATGCCGCTTGCGCGCAGATCGGTCGGGTAGACCTCGGGCGTGAACGCGTACAAGGCGCCCCACGTACCCAGCAACGAGAAACTCATCAGCAAGGTGGAACCGATCACGACGGCCGGCGACGTGCCCAGGCTGTACAGCATGCACCCTACCGCGCTCAGGATCAGGAAGCCGACCAGCGTGGGCTTGCGGCCCCAGCGTTCCACGCCATAAGCCGACAGCGCAAAGCCGGGCAACTGCACCAGCGCCAGCAGCACCAGGAACTCCTGGCCGCGCATGAAGGCGAAACCTTCGGTGCTGAGCTTGACGGGCAGGTAGACGAAGACGCCGTAGTAAGCGATGGAGATCAGCGCCCATGCCAGGAACAGCCCGATGCTGCGGCGGCGGTAGCTGGCCGAGAACAACGCGAACATGGACTTGTGCACCGGCACTTCCGGCTGCAGGTGGGGCAGATCAACGTCGCGGCGGTTGACCCGCGCCACGCGCTCCAGCACCTTGCGCGCCTGATCCGATTTGCCGTTGCGGTTCAAGTACATCGGCGACTCCGGTATGTAGAAGCGCAGCACCACGCCGATCAAGGCGGGCAGCCCGGTCACGAAGAAGATCACGCGCCAGGCGTCATCGCCCCAGGACGTTGCGGCCAGCGCCAGCAGCGCCAGGAAAATGGTGCCCACGGCCCAGAACGATTCCAGCAGCACCAGCCAGCGGCCGCGACGGTCGCTGGGCAGGAATTCCGCCATCATCGTGTAGTCCACAGGCAGCGTGCCGCCCACGCCGATCCCCGTCAGGAAACGCAGGAACAGCAACCACGTGAACTCCGGCGCGAACGCCGATGCCACGCCGGCGCAGGCGTCGATGACCACGGCGATCATCAAGACCGGACGGCGCCCGATGCGGTCGGCCATCCGGCCGAACACGAACGCGCCGATCAACATGCCGATAAAGAAGAACGTGCCGCTTTGCAATGCCTGCGGCACGGTGATGCCGAAGGTCTTGGCGATCGACGGCGCACTGAAACCGATCGACAGCACCTGCATGGCATCCGCCATCCAGACCAGGCCGAATATCACGAAGAGCCGATACTGGAACTTGCCGACACCTGCCACCTGGATGGCCTTGTCCACTGAAACCAATGAAGCTGACATAGATGAAAAACCCCTTGTTGTGATCAACACAAACTGCTGCACGCGTTGTGGCCGCGCTTCCTTTAGTTCAGCTCCGCGTGCTCGCGCAGCCTGCTAATCGTGTTCGTCGGGTCCGGCCAGGGGTCTTTGCCTGGCGCATGGCGTTCCCGCAAGTAGCCGACCAAATCCGCGATCTGCCTGTCGTCCAGCGCGTCCTTGAAGCCCGGCATGTAGCCCAGCTCGTCGTTGGCTGGGGTCTGGATGCCGTTGAGGATCACCTGGATCAGGTTGTCGGGCGATGCGGCGTGCAAATTGGTGTTCGAGCTCAACAGGGGCTTCACGCCGAACAGCGTGGGGCCGCTGCCGGCCTCATGGCAGACGGCGCACGCGTTCTGATAGACGCGTTCGCCGTTCGCGCGCCGGCCCTGAAGGGAGTGGATCGTGGCAGCGGCAATCGCGGGTTGCGCCGCTGCGTGCGATGCGGGCTGCGCTCCCGACGCTGGTGCCGGCGTGAAATCGGCGGGCGGCTGCGCTACCGTGGCACCCGCCCCTTGCGGCAGGTCCAGCAAATAGGTCGTGATGGCCTTCACGTCGCTGTCGGGCAGTTCGGCCAAGCCGTGGATCACCGGCGCCATCGGCCCGGCCGCCACGCCGTGGCGCGGGGAATATCCCGTGCGCAGATACTGGAACAGTTCGTCTGCCGTCCAGGCGCGCGCGCCGGTGGCCAGCTGGTTCAGGGCGGGCGCGGTCCAGCCCTCGGCCTCGCCGCCGGCCAGGTAGTGCTCGCCCGTCTTCTCCGCGCCCAGACGGTTGCGCGGCGAGTGACAGGCCGCGCAATGGCCGGCACCCTGCACGAGATACGCGCCGCGCAGCCATTGCGCGCTGCGCGACGAATCCGGCGTGAAAGGCGTAGCGTCGTGGAACAGCGCATTCCAGCCCGCCAACAGCGGACGGAAATTGAACGGGAATGCCAGCTGCGTCTTGGGGGGCTCGGCCCGCACGGCGGGCTGCGACATCAGATAGCCGTACAGCGCCTGCATGTCCGCATCGCTCAGCTTGGCGTAGGCCGTGTAGGGGAACGCAGGATACAGCTGCCGCCCGTCCTGGTGCACGCCGTGGCGCATGGCGCGCTCGAACGCGGTGTACGACCAGCGGCCAATGCCGGTGTCGTTATCGGGCGTGATGTTGGTGGTGTAGATCGTGCCGAAGGGCGTATCCAACGCCAGTCCGCCCGCATTGGCTTTGCCGCCGGGCGCGGTGTGGCAGGCGACGCAATCGCCCGCGGCCGCCACCAGACGCCCGCGTTCGATAGCGCGCATTGAATACAGCGACACGTCCGGGCCGGCGGTCAGCGGCAGCGCCGGCTTCATCGGCCACAGCGCGGCGGCCATGCCGGCCAGCCCCGCCATGCCGGCGGCCAGCCACACCCAGCCGCGCGCCAGCGGATTGCGTGTACGCTCGCGACGGCGGTCAGCCAGCGCCAACCGCAACTGCTCGGAATCAAACGGCACCTGCCGCAGCCGCACACCTGTTGCGTCCTGAATGGCATTGGCGATTGCGGCAGCGGCCGGTAGCGTTACGACGCCGTCCAGACCCAGTTGCCCCTGCGTCACCAGACCGTCTGCGGCGGGATCCACGCGGGACAGGTCCTTGGCGCCTTCGCGTCGACTCAATGCGCCGGTCTGTTCGTCCGCGGCGTTGATGGCCGGGCTTGACCAGTCATCAAATGCTGGCGGGCCCGCCAGCAGGCGGCGGGCGTTAGCCAGCAATCGCGGTGTCTGTTGCTCGATTTCGGGCAGGATCGGCGCGCGCTGCGCCGGATGCAGATGTTGGCTATCGTGGCCGGCGACGACGCGTGTCACGTCGACCTGGCCGGTTTGAGGCTGGACGGTGACCTCCGCCACCCAGGCGCTCCACACCATGCGGGCCGTACCGCTCTCATCCACACACTGCACCTGCGCCGTGGCGAAGCCCGTGCCCCGCAACATACCGGGGCGCGGCGCGCCCCCGTCATCCGCTGCAGGCAACCCCGCCTGCTCCACGACCTGACGCGCCAGCGCTCGGCCCTGGCCCTCGGGCAGGTGCTGCAAGCGCCACGCCATCGGATCTTCATCACGGGCCAGCGCCTGCTCATGCCAGAGGCTTTCCTGGGCGAACACCTGGGCCGCGTTCAGCTCGTCGACGCTGGCGCGTAGCGGAACGGATGCCTGCTTACCGGCTTGCACCGCCACATCGCTGTGCACCGTGGGCTGCGCGGCCGCCCGCGCCTGCGCCGGCTGGCTCAACAGGCGCGCCAAGCTGGGGCGCATCGCCCAAGGCGCATCGGCCGCAAATACGGTGGTCAACGCCTGATCGCCATCAGCGCCGGGCGCCATCGCAGCCGGACTTGGAACGGGCTCGATCAAGTCCGCCGCTTGCGGCACGTACAGCACCAGTTCATCAGCCGCCTCGGTGTGGCAGGCCACGCAGACCGGCCGGCCGACCGCTTGCGACAGCAGCGCCGCATCGGCGGCCGCATCCATCAGATCCAGCGGATGCACCACATCTAGCTCGCCGACGAGCGCGTCATCGGCGCCAACAACCGCCAGCCGTATCGTGGCCTCGGGCTGTTGCAGCACGGCAGCCAGCTCGCGTCGCAATATCTGTTGGACAGCCTGCGTGCAGGCCGGCAGCCACACGCTGGTATGCCCGTTCAGGCTCCATGCGGTGACTCGGGAGCCAGGGCTGGGGTCAACTGAAGGAAGCCGCAGGCCGTAGCGGACCTGATCGGCGTCGGGCGGGCCGGAACGCGGGGTCTCGAACGCATGGGCGGCTTGCCAAACGGGCGCGAGATCCGCCGCGGCCTGGCGAGCATACAGCGGCGATACCGCCAAGACGCCCACGAAGTGCATGTGCTGCACCGTTGCCACCACGCCGGCCAGGGTTCGAACCTCGGCCAGGCGCGCGCCCAGCAATTGGCTCCCGCGGTAACGCGTCCCGTCCCACGCCAGTTCAGGCGCACGCAGCGCAATGCCGTGCAACAGATCGGCGGGCAGCGCAGCCGGCAGGCCAGCGTTACCCGACGACGCCGCGCAAGCGTTCGCGCTCATCGGGCGGGCTCTTCCGTGATGGCAGCCGCGCGCAATTGCACGGCCCGCAACGCCGCCTGCATGATTTCCACATGCGTACCGCAGCGGCACAGGTTGTGGTGCAGTTCGCTGCGCAGCGCTTGCTCGGTGGGGCAGGGATTGCGGCGCAACAGGGCCTCCACCGTCATGATCATTCCGTTCAGGCAATAGCCGCACTGCGCCGCCTGGCAGTCGATGAACGCCTGTTGCGTCGGCCCTGGCTGCTGCCGCGTGCCCAGTCCTTCCAGCGTGGTCACTGCCCGCCCCTGCGCCGCCCTGACCGGGATCACGCAAGACCGCGCCGCCACACCGTCAACCAGTACCGTGCACGCACCGCATTCGCCCAGGCCGCAGCCGTACTTCGGGCCGTTCAGCTCAAGGTCATTGCGCAGCACGTGCAGCAGCGCTGTATCGGGCGCTACCGGCACGTCGTACACGCCCCCATTGACCGTCAAACGGATCGGTGGCGGGGCGCTGCTTGGATTGACTGTGGATCCCATGGGCGTGGCGCGTGGCTACAGGTTGAAAGGGTGAAAGGTTGCCGCTACGCGGGCCAGGGATCAAGTCCCTTCTTTTGCCGGGGCCCTTTGTTGCCCGGCGTCGCGGCGCCCATCATGCTGCAGCCCGGGCTTTGGGTTCTACGAGCGGCTCGCTGAACACGTCGTAGCCGAAGCACCACGACGGGTCTTCATTGGTGCGCAACCAGGTGTTGTCGTGCGAAATGCGCTGCACCTTGCTGGCGCGTTCAGCGCGGTTCGCTTCGTACAGCGCAAACGCCAGTTCGTGATTATTCACGCCCACTTCCTTGAAGCACCGCGCCAGCATCGCGCCGTCTTCAATGGCCATGGCTGCGCCCTGTGCCATATGGGGCTTCATCGGATGGCAGGCGTCGCCCAGCAGCACCAGGCGGCCGCGGCTCCACAGCGGCAGCGGATCTCGCTCCAGCAATGACCACTTGGTTACCTCTACCGTAGCGTCGATCAGCGCCTGCACCGTGGGGTGCCAGCCGCTGAAGGCCTCGCGCATTTCGTCCTTGCTGCTGGGCAGCCAGCGGTCGTTCAAGTCCCAGTGTTCTACGGGCACACCGGTGACGTAATAGAGCTCGTCGGCCTTGCCGGTCACGAAGTAGGTCATCATGTGGCGGTCATCGCTCCACCACTTCACGCAGGCATCGAAGGGCAACATGCCGCCCTTGACCTGCGGCGTCGGGAACACCGCGCGGTGCGCCAGATACCCCGCGTATTTCGGCAGTTCCGGCCCCAGCAATTCTTCGCGAATCCGCGAGTTCACGCCGTCGGCGCCGATGACGATGTCGGCCTCTTCCGACGTGCCGTCGGCAAAGTGCATCACCACCACGTCACCCCGGTCTTCCACCTTGGTCAACGACTTGTCGTAGACGACGGCGCTTTTCGGCAGGGCGTCGATCAGCAAGGCGTGGAAGTCGCCCCGATGCACCGTGAGATAGGACGCGCCGTAGTTTTTGACGGCGTAATCGCCCAGCGGAATCTGCGCCAGGATGTCGCCCGTTTGCCAGTGGCGGCTGTACCAGTAGTCGGGATGGGAGCCCTGGGCGTTCAGCGCGTCTTCCACGCCGATGCGACGCAGGATCTTCATGACGTTGGGCCCCACATGGATGCCGGCCCCTAGCCGCGAAAAGCCCGGCGCCTGCTCATAGACGCGGACGTTCAGTCCTTCGTTGAGCAGCAGCGCGGCGGTTGCGGCGCCGCCAAGACCGGCGCCGACGATGGCGATACGGGGGGATGTAGACACGGGGCTTCTCCTTGCTGGATGGTGAATGACTGGATTAGTAGATGCTTGAACACGTTGCCGGCCACCGCCAGGGCGACACCTGCGCACGGCCTTGGATTTGAAAAATTATGAAGTACACACTTCATTTTTAGATATCAAATTTTTCAAAACCCGCGTAAACCCGAAGACAGATCACCAAAATAGTGCATGTTTTTCACAGTATTAGGTGAAAACCACTACGAAAACCAGGTTGGCTATCTGCCTCGCTCTTTGCAAGAATAGAGCGTATACGCTTCTTTTGAATTTATCGGAAACCCTAGTCCCACCCTTTCAAGGCACCTCATGACGAAGAATTTTCGAATCGGCCAGATCGTCCCCAGTTCCAACACGACCATGGAAACCGAAGTCCCCGCGATGCTGCAGGCGCATTCGTCCCTGCGGCCCGAGGACCGCTTCACATTCCATTCCAGCCGGATGCGCATGAAGAAGGTGCAGAAGGAAGAGCTGGCGGCCATGGATGCCGAGAGCGACCGCTGCGCGCTGGAGCTCAGCGATGCGCGAGTCGACGTGCTGGGCTACGCCTGCCTGGTGGCCATCATGGCGATGGGCCGGGGCTACCACCGCGTCTCGCAAAAGCGCCTGTCTGAACGCACCGCCGAAAACGGCGCGGCCGCGCCCGTCATCACCAGCGCCGGGGCCTTGGTTGACGCACTGCACGTCATGGGCGCAAAGAAGATTGCGCTGGTGGCGCCCTACATGGTGCCGCTGACCGAACTGGTCATGGACTACATCGCCGCCGAAGGCTTCGAGATCGTCGACTGGCGTGCCCTGGAAATTCCCGACAACCTTGAGGTGGGCCGCCACGACCCCGCCCGCCTGCCCGGCATCGTCGCCGGCATGAATGTGGCCGACGCCGACGTGATCGTGCTGTCCGCCTGCGTGCAGATGCCGTCGCTGCCCGCCGTGTCGCAGGTCGAAGCCGAAACGGGCAAGCCCGTACTGACGGCCTCCATCGCCACTACCTACGCCATCCTCAAAGCGCTTGGCCTGGACCCCGTGGTGCCCGGCGCAGGCGCCCTGCTCTCCGGCGCCTACCCCTATTCCAGGAACCCGCAATGAGCCACGCAGCCAGCACTTACCCTGCCAGTACCTACCTCTACGGCGGCCACGTCCACGCCAACGGCATCCGCCAGCACTATCTGCGCTACGGCGGTAACACCGGCGAACGCGCCGAACGCCTTGCCGTCATCGTCATCCCCGGCATCACCAGCCCCGCCGTGACGTGGGGTTTCGTGGCCGAACACCTGGGCCGCCAGTTCGATACCTATGTGCTGGACGTGCGCGGACGCGGGCTATCGGCATCCGGGCCCGACCTGGACTACGGCCTGGACGCGCAAGCGGCCGATGTAACGGCCTTTGCCCAGGCGTTGGGGCTGGAGCGCTACGCACTGGTCGGCCACTCCATGGGTGGCCGCATCGCCATTCGTGCTGCCCGCCAACAGCCGCAGGGCCTGGCACGCCTGGTGATCGTGGACCCGCCCGTGTCCGGCCCCGGCCGCCGCGCCTACCCCGCCAATCTGGCCTGGTACGTGGATTCCATCCGCCAGGCCACCCGTGGCATGACCGCCGAAGACATGCGGGCGTTTTGCCCGACGTGGACCGAAGCGCAGCGCCAACTGCGCGCCCAGTGGCTGCACACGTGCCACGAACCCGCCATCGTCCAAAGCTTCGAAGACTTCGGCCGTGACGATATCCACGCCGACCTGCCCGGCATCGCGCTTCCCCTGTTGCTGATGACCGCGGAAAAAGGCGGCGTCGTGGGCGACGACGACGTGGCCGAATGGCAAACCCTCGCGCCACAGACTCAGCACGTGCGCGTGCCCGGCGCGGGTCACATGATCCCCTGGGACAACGAAGCCGGGTTCTACGCCGCCTTCGGCGACTTTCTCGGTCGCCCGGTGGACTGACGCGCCGCCCTCTTTCCCCCAAATCTGCCGACCCAAGGAATCCCCATGTCCGTCAGCGATATCGATCTGATCCACGCCTGGAAGCAGGTGCTTACGCTCTCCCGGCTTGAAGCCGGCCAGATTGTCACGGTGCTTACCGGCGCCGACACGCATCCGCAAACCCTGCGCTGCGCCATCGCCGCCGCCACCGACATGGGCGCCCGGGTCAACCGGCTGGACCTGCCGCCCGTGAATGCCGACAAGTCGATCAGCCGCGACGCCCTGGCCTACCTGGGCACCACGCCGCTGACCGGCAACCCGGCTGCCATTGCGGCGCTTACGGCCAGCGATCTGGTGCTGGATCTGATGACGCTGCTGTTCTCGCCGGAACAGCACGAGATCCTGCAGACCGGCACCAAGATCCTGCTGGCGATCGAACCGCCAGAAGTGCTGTGCCGGCTGGTGCCCACCGAGGCGGACCGCACCCGCGTGCAGGCCGCCGCCCGCCAGATCGAGGCGGCGCGCCAGATGCACATTACTTCCAAGGCCGGCACCGACCTGCGCTGCCAACTGGGGGAATTTCCGGCGATCTCGGAATACGGCTTCGTCGACCAACCCGGCCGCTGGGACCATTGGCCCAGCGGCTTCGTGCTGACCTGGCCCAACGAAGGCCAAAGCGAAGGGCGCGTGATACTGGACCGCGGAGACATCCTGCTGCCCATGAAAGACTACGTAACCGAGCCGATCGAGCTCGTCATTGAAAAAGGCTACGTCACGCGCATCAACGGCGGGTTGCAGGCCGACATCCTCAAGGAATACATGGCCGCCTACGAAGACCCCGAGGCCTATGCGGTGTCTCACATCGGCTGGGGCCTGCAACCGCGCGCGCAGTGGTCCATGCTGGCCCACTACAACAAGGAAGCCCACATCGGCATGGACGCCCGCGCTTTCGAAGGCAACTTCCTGTGGTCCATGGGCCCCAACAACGAAGCCGGCGGCAGCCGCAATACCGCCTGCCATATCGACATCCCGATGCGCCACTGCAGCGTCGCGCTGGATGATCAGCCTGTCGTAGTCAACGGCGTCGTGCAGGACGAACCGGGATTGGCCCGCGCCGCCCGCCGTAAGGAAGACAAATGAACGCAACCGTCCAGACCATCCCCTCCCAAGGCGCTTCCGGCGACATTTCCGCCTATTCGCGCCAAGGCTTCGGCACGCCGCTGCCGCTCAAGGCCCCCTTCGGGCTGCTGATCGTCGACTTCGTCAACGGCTTTGCCGATCCGGCGGTGCTGGGCGGCGGCAACATCCCCGAGGCCATCGCGCAGACCCGCCACCTGCTGGCGCACGCCCGCGCACAGGGGTGGCCGGTGGCGCACAGCCGCATCGTCTTTTCCGACGACGACGCCGACAGCAACATCTTCTGCCTGAAGGTGCCCGCGATGCTGGCCCTGAAGGAACACAGCAGGAACAGCGCCATCGTGCCGGAACTGGCCCCGGCTGCGGGCGAATACGTGGTGCGCAAGAGCACCCCGTCCGCCTTCTTCGGCACCATGCTGGCGCCGTGGCTCGCGCAGCGCGGCGTGCAGACCCTGCTGGTTGCCGGCTGCGTCACCAGCGGCTGCGTGCGGGCCAGCGTGGTGGACGCGATGCAGGCGGGTTTCCGGCCGCTGGTCGTGTCCGACTGCTGCGGCGACCGCGCCTTGGGGCCGCACGACGCCAACCTGTTCGACATGGCGCAGAAGTACGCCGCCGTCATGCCCCTGGCCCAGGCCATCTCCGATACCGACGCCCTGGCGCAAACCCCGCTGTCTGGCGCCAGGTAATGCCGGCATAATCATTCCCCTGGCCCGAATGCCCTCTGCCCCATGACCCTGCCTCAGCCTCAAGCATTGGTTGGCACGCTGCTCGCCCACCCCGACGCGCTGCTGGTCGTGCGCGAGCCGTCGGCGCCCCCGCGCCCTGCGCCGGGCCAACCCGGGACCGCGACCGACTACGTCCAGGCAACGCCGGAAATCTTCATCGCGTTACTGGGCGGCACCGGACTGCCCCCCGAAGGATCAGACCCTTCCGGCTGGCGCGTGCTTGCCTTCAACGGC
The DNA here is from genome assembly GCF_002209535.1 of Achromobacter marplatensis. Taxonomy (GTDB): domain Bacteria; phylum Pseudomonadota; class Gammaproteobacteria; order Burkholderiales; family Burkholderiaceae_B; genus Achromobacter; species Achromobacter marplatensis. The sequence goes on from NZ_NJIG01000025.1 coordinate 10,679, forward strand.
CACGTGGATCTGGGTACGGGCATCAAGACCTCGTTGGCCCAGATCGTCGCCGAAGAACTGGATGTTCCGATGGCACGCCTGGAGATGGTGCTGGGCCACACCAACGCCGCCCCCAACCAGGGGCCGACGATCGCCAGCGCCAGCATCCAGATATCGGCGGTTCCCTTGCGGCGCGCCGCCGCTCAGGCCCGAGAGCATCTGCTTGCCATGGCAGCGCAACAGTGGAACCTGCCGCGCGATGCGCTACGGGTGCGCGACGGCGTGATCCGGCCCCGGGACGACAGCGACTCGCGTCAACTGCACTACGGCCAGCTGGTGCGCGGCCAACACACGCGGCTGACGTTGGCGGCGCCCGACCAGCCCGTCCGCCTGAAACCCGCCGAAGACTATCGGATCGTCGGGCAAGGCGTAGCCCGGGTCGATATCCCGGCCAAGGCCGCCGGCGAACTCAGCTTCGTGCACGACGTGCGCGTGCCCGGCATGCGCCACGGGCGCGTCATCCGCCCGCCTCACCCGGGACGCGACGCCGGCGACTTCATCGGCCGCTGCCTGATCGATCTGGACCTTGAATCCGTCGCCCACCTGCCCGGTAACGTGCAGGTCGTGGCGCAAGGCGACTTCATCGGCGTGGTGGCGGATCGCGAAGAACAGGCCATCGCCGCGATGCGGGCGCTGAAGGTTCGCTGGAAGCCGGTGCCGCCCGCACCCCGCCTGGACAATCTTGCCGAGGCCATTCGCGCCCAGCCCGCGCGCGCCCGGCCGCTGATCGAAGACGGCGATGTCGACACCGCATGCGCCGACGCCGCCACGCACCTGCGCCGCAGCTACGTCTGGCCCTACCAGATGCATGCCTCCATCGGCCCCTCGTGCGCCGTCGCCGACTTCCGAGACGGCCGCCTGACGGTCTGGACCGGTTCGCAGAATCCGCACATGCTGCGCACCGATCTCGACCGCCTGCTGAAACTGGGCGAAGGCCAGATAGAACTGATCCGGCTGGAGGCCGCCGGCTGCTACGGGCGCAATTGCGCCGATGACGTCTGCGCCGACGCGGCGTTGCTGTCGATCGCGGTGGGCGCTCCGGTGCGCGTGCAGCTCACCCGCGAACAGGAGCATCAGTGGGAACCCAAGGGCACCGGCCAGCTGATGGACGTGGGCGCCGCGATCAATGCCAACGGCGATCTGCTGGCCTACGACTTCGCGGTGCGATACCCCTCCAATGACGCGCCCATCCTGGCGCTGCTACTGACGGGTGCGATCTCTACCGAACCGCGCACACTGGAAATGGGCGACCGCACGGCGGCACCGCCCTATCGCTATCAGAACCGGCGCGTCGTCTGCCACGACATGGCGCCTTTGGTGCGCGCATCGTGGCTGCGCGGCGTGTCGGCGCTGCCCAATTCGTTCGCGCATGAATGCATGATCGACGAACTCGCCCACGCCGCCGGCGCGGATCCTGTGGAGTACCGCCTTCGGCATCTGGATGATGCGCGCGCCGTCGCGCTGATCGACGCCACGGCCCAGCGCGCAGGCTGGCGTCCCTTCACGCCAGGCAGCCGCGGCACACCCGACGCCGACGGCCAGTTGCATGGGCGCGGTGTCGCTTACGCCCGCTACGTGCACAGCAAGTTCCCCGGATTCGGCGCCGCGTGGGCGGCGTGGGTCATCGACCTGCGCGTTGACCCGGCCAGCGGCCGCATCACCGTCGAGCGCATCGTCGTCGGCCAAGACACGGGCATGATCGTCAACCCCGACGGCGTGCGCCACCAGATCCACGGCAACGTGAACCAGACGCTAAGCCGCAGCCTGCTGGAAAAAGTGGATTTCGATACCGCGGGCGTGGCCAGCCGCGAATGGGGCGGCTACCCCATCATCGGCTTCAAGGACTTGCCGCCCATCGACGTGCTGCTGATGCCGCGCCAGGACGAACCGCCCATGGGCGCGGGCGAGTCCGCCTCCGTTCCGGGCCCCGCCGCCATCGCGAACGCCCTCTTCGACGCCACGGGGCAGCGCTTCTATGAAGCGCCCTTTACGCCCGACGCAGTACGCTCCGTGCTGGCTCAGCAAGCTCAGACGCTATCGAGCTGAGACCGGTCTACTTGCGCCGCCGCCGATTGCGCAGCCCGAATTTCCTCAAGGAAAACGGGCGCGCACAGACCTGCGATTATCGCCGCCAGGTCATGATCGGCCTCGTCATAGGCATGGCGGCCGGCCAGCAAATTCAGTGAACCGATCACCCGGCCTTCGTGGCGCACCGGAATATTCAACGCCGATTGCAGGCCGCGATCGATCAGCATCGGCGCTTCCGAAAACACCGAGCGCACATCGTCTTCGTTACTGGCCACGTACAACCGCCCCTGCTCCAGCACATGGCGCGACCAGGGGCCGTTTCCCGTCGCCTTGAAGCCGCCCAGGGGGCTGATGCTTTCATCAGACGTGTACAGCCGCTTCATCAGACGGTGTTCCTCCAGGTACAGCAGCGCGGTGAAGAGCCGGTGCCCGAAGGCTGCTTCCAGCAATCCGGACACCACGTCCCACTGCGCCTGGCGGCCACTCGCCAGCCCCAAGGCACGCGCGTACCCGGCCCAAGGCGAAAACACGGATGCGGGCGTCATGCGTTGATCTCCTCAAGCACCACGCCGCGCGTGTTCTTGCCGAAGAACAGGATGCCCAGGCCGCCGACCAGCAGAATCGCCGTCATCATCGCGAATACCCCCGCAAAGCCCAGCACCGGATACGCCACGCCCACGATGGTCGGCGAAGCGATCGAGCCGATCCGTGCGAAGGCGGAGGCCGCGCCCATGCCGGTCGCCCGGATCGACGTAGGATAGATTTCAGCCGTGTAGGTGTACTGGCCCGCGATCACGCCATTCATGCCGAAGGACAGCAGCATGCTCAACATGATGATCTGATGTTCGCCGCTGGCCAGCGCCAGGCCCAGCGCCGACAGGCACGACAGCAGCATGTAGATCAGGATCGTGTACTTGCGGCCGATCTTGTCGTTGAAGTACGCGGCCGAGAAATAGCCCGGAATCTGCGACAGGTAGATCAGGATGGTGTACGAGAAGCTCTTGGTGATGGTGAAGCCGCGTTCGACCAGCAGGCTGGGAATCCACACCAGGAAGGCGTAGTAGCAGAACAGCACGGTGATCCAGAACACCCAGACCAACACGGTCGTGCCCAGATACGTCTTCGAAAACAGCGAGGCCAGCTTCGCCATTGCGCCTTGGGGCTCGGCGGCAGCGGAAGCGGCCTTGCGGGTGGCAATCGGCGTGGGCAGCGGACGGCCCAGCTTTTGCTGCACTTCGGCTTCGATCGCCGAGCAGATGCGGTCGGCTTCGGCGGTCTGCCCGGTATGCTCAAGCCAACGGGGCGACTCGAACAGCGACTTGCGCCACCACAGCAGGAACACGACGGGCACCGACGCAATGATCATGATCCAGCGCCAGCCGTCATCGCTCAACGGCACGATGAAATAGCCCAGCAAGGCCGACAGCACGAAGCCAAACGAGAAGAAGCCGGCCAGCGCGCCGGTGAAACGGCCGCGGTACTTGCTGCTGACGAACTCCGCCAGATACGGCGCGATGATGGCGCCTTCCGCGCCCATGCCGATGCCTGCGATCATGCGCAGGATGTAGAACTCGTGATAGTTGCGGGCGAAGGCGTTGAAGAACGTCGCCACGCAGAACAACAGCAGCGCCCACATCATGATCTTCTTGCGGCCGTAGCGGTCGCCCAGAATCCCCGAGAACAGCGCGCCGACCAGGAAGCCCACGTAGGTGCTGCTGGCGATCCAGCCGATCTGGCCGGTCGACAGGCCCCACTGCACGCGCAGCGAGGGGATGATGAAGGCGATGATGCCGGCGTCCAGCGCTTCAAAGGCAAGCCCCAGGCCGCCGATCATCAGCAGCCTGAAATGGAAGCTTGAGAACGGCAGCCGCTCCAGGCGGTCTGATACGGAATACATGGTGGAGATTTCCGGAGAAAGGGGAATAAGAGAACGTCAGCAGGCGTTCTTGTGCAGCAGGCCGCGGTTCATGATCAGCTTGATCGAATCGGGTTGGGTCAAGAGCGCGATGTCGTCCAGCGGGTTGCCGTCAACAAGCAGCAGGTCGGCGTAAGCCCCTACGCAGACCTCGCCCAGCAAGCCTTCCTGGTTCAGGATTTCGGCGCCAATCAGCGTCGCTTGCTGGATGACCTTGGCATTGCCCAGCACGCGGCTGCGCAGCACCAGCTCGTCCGCCTGCATGTAGTGGGTTTCGCCCAGCAGATCGCTGCCGTAACCCATCTTGACGCCCACTTCGTCCAGGATCTCAAGCGCCTTCAGCCCGTGCGTGCGCACCGTGGCGATCTTCTTCACGGAGTCCAGCGGCAAGCCATAGCGCTCGCCGTCGTTGGCCAGGCCTTCATAGGTGATCAGCGTGGGCACCATGTAGGCGCCATGCTCTTTCATGACCAGCGCCGCCTCGCGGTCGACCAGGTTGCCGTGTTCGATGGTGCGCACACCGCAGCGCACGGCGCGCGAGATCGCGCGCGGCGTGTAGGCATGTGCCATTACGTAGGTATTGGCGTTGCTGGCCTCTTCCACGATGGCAATCAGTTCCGCCTCGGAGAATCCCAGGTTCTGGATCGGATCGTTGGGCGAAGCCACGCCGCCCGAGGCCATGACCTTGATCTGCGTTGCGCCCTTCAGGATTTCTTCGCGCACCGCCAGGCGGCAGTTGTCCACGCCATCGACCACGCGGCCGATGTTGCCGATCTTGACCGAGCACGGGCAAGGATCAAGTTCATCGTTGCGTTGACGGAAATCGCCGTGCCCACCGGTCTGCGACAGCGCCTTGCCCGAGCAGAACAGGCGCGGCCCGTCGATCACCCCGTCCAGCACCGCCTGCGCCAGCGCCCAGTCCGCCCCGCCCGCATCGCGCACGGAGGTAAAGCCCCGGTCCAGCATGCCCTGCATGATCGGCAAGGCGCGCAGCAGCGCCAATGCGTTCGGCAAGGCCGCCACACGGCCCAGATTGAACGACGAGGCCACCACATGCACGTGGCAATCGATCATGCCGGGCATCAAGGTCATGCCCTTGGCGTCCACCACCTCGGCATCGGGCACCGCGATATCGTCCGCACTGATGCGCGAGATCATCCCGTCCTCGATCAGCACGTTCGCCGCGGCCTCAAGGGCCAACGATCGGGTATTCAAAATCTTGCAATTCTTGACAACAACCGGCTTCATAAATAAATCACGCTATCCGTTCGACATGCAGGAAATTCAGCATGGCGAACTCTACCGGTACAATCCAAACGTCCGATACCGGGTCTCCCCTTAGGCGTCCGACACAAAATTGAACAGCCTTATGAGCATTACTCATACCCCCTATGAGACGTCGCTGCCCCACCCTTTCTGAGTTGAATGCGTTCACCGCGGCGGCCCGTCATCTGTCGTTTTCGAAGGCGGGCAAAGAGTTGTTCGTCACGCAAAGCGCCATCAGCCGGCACATCGCCACGCTGGAAAGCTACCTGGGGCACGCGCTGTTCATCCGCGCCACCAACGGGCTGCAACTGACCCGCATGGGCGCCACCTACCTGAGCCTGATCCGTCCCGCGCTGCACACGCTGGAAAGCGCCACGTCGCAGGTCATGGCCACGCAGCAGTCCGCCAAATCGCTGAACGTATCGGCCGCGCCCACCTTCGCGGCGCAATGGCTGTTTCCCCGGTTAAAGACGTTCCGGGACGTCAACCCGGACATCTCCATCAATTTCGTCCGCTACAGCGTGGCCGATTACAAAAGCACCGAACTGGATTTCGATGCGTCAATCCAATATGGCTATGGGGATTGGCATGACGGGGACGCCATGTACCTGACCGGCCGGGAAACGCGGCTGGTCTGCTCACCGGAATATCTGGAACAGCATCCGATAAGCAGCCTGGAAGACATCAAGCGATGCACGCTGCTGCAGCACATTGAAATTCCGCTGTCGTGGGAATACTGGTTTTCAACGTATATCGGCGATTATGACCGCGCACGATTCGGGCCCGGGTTCAATCTGTTTTCGATGATTATCCAGGCGGCCTCGTCGGGGTTTGGCGTCGCGCTGATGCCGCACTGCCTGATCGAAAAAGAGCTGGCGACCGGACAACTGGTCGACATCTTCGACCGCACGTTCGAGAGTCCCCTTGGCTACTACCTGTGCGCGCCCAACTGGCGCAGCAATATGGAAAGCTATGACCGGCTGAGCCAATGGCTGTCGCATGAGTGCTTTCATGGCGGGCACACCGACCTGCAAGATGGAAAGCCCGCGACCGGTAAAAGCGGCGACGCCGAATGCCGTTATTGCGACGCAAATTCCGCTTAGTGGATTTAACGGGAATTCCCTGATATTCCCGTTTCGACCCCGTAGCTACCATTCCGCGCACATCCGCCCACCGGCGGACGAATACCATGCGCATTCAGCGCGGAGACACCATGAAAGCACTCAAACATGTTGCGGCAGGCACCGCCTTATTCCTCTCGTCCTGGGCCGCTGCCAACGCCGGCGTGACTTTCGACAGCGTGAAGAACAAGGGCTTCGTCCAATGCGGCGTCTCCACCGGCGTCGCGGGCTTCTCCGTGAACGACAGCAAGGGCGGTTGGATCGGCCTGGACGTCGACCTGTGCCGCGCGCTGGCCATCACCATGTTTGGCGATGCTTCCAAATCCAAGATCATGGCGGTCAGCGCCGTGCAACGTTTCACCGCGCTGCAGTCCGGTGAAGTGGACGTCCTGCCCCGCAACACGACCTTGTCGTTGACGCGCGACACCACCCTGGGCCTGATCGGCGTCGGCGTGAATTACTACGACAGCCAGGGCATCATGGTGAACAAGTCCCTGAACGTGAAAAGCGCCAAGGAACTGGACGGCGCGACGGTGTGCGTGCAGCCGGGCACGACCACCGAGCTGAACCTGTCTGACTGGTTCCGCTCGCAGAACATTGTCTTCAAGCCGGTGGTCGTGGAGCGTCTGGACGAGATCATCCGCGCCTTCGCGGTGGGACGCTGCGACGCGTTCACCGGCGATAAGTCGCAGCTGGCCGCAGCCCGCACCAACCTGGAGAACCCGGAAAAGTACGACATTCTTCCGGAGAACTTCTCGAAGGAACCGCTGGGCCCCATGGTGCGCCAAGGCGACGAGCAATGGTTCAACGTGGTCCGCTGGACCATGTTCGCCATGCTGGAAGCGGAAGAGTACGGCATCACGTCGAAGAACGTGGACGAGATGCTGAAAAGCACCAACCCCAACGTGCAGCGCCTGCTGGGTGTCACCCCGGGCATGGGCAAGAACCTGGGGGTGGATGACAAGTGGGCCTACAACATCATCAAGCACATCGGCAACTACGGCGAAAGCTTCGAGAAGAACCTGGGCCCCAGCAGCCCCTTGAAGCTGCCGCGCGGCTTGAACGCGTCTTATCGCGATGGCGGCCTGATGTACGGCTGGCCGGTGCGCTAAGCGTCAGGAATCAGGCCTGAACGGCCGGCGGGTGCCCAGCGCGCCCGCCGGCCGCTTGCATTGGGCGAAGGCGTTGTCGGAATCGTTACACTGGCGTCTGACTCCAGCGACATTTCTGCTCGCGCCTTTACCTCCCCGATGACGACAAGCTCCCCCTCCATCCAGTTCTTCCCTGCAGGATTTGTTCCCACCGAAGAACAGAAAAAGATCCAGGCTTCGCGCAACCGCACGAGCCTTGTGATCGCCAACGCGGGGGCTGCCAAGACCACCACGCTGGCCCTGCGCATCGGGGAGTCGCTGGCCCGGGGATTAGCGCCTGAAGACATTCTTGCCCTGACCTTCACCGACGAAGCCCGGCAGGTCCTGCAGGCGCGTTTGGTCGAAGTGAGCATCGCCTACAACACCGCGAAGCGGATTCCCGTCCAAACCGTTGAAACGTTTGCCCAGCAGGTCCTGTCCCGCATCGAGGACGCCAAGCCGGAACTACTGCCGTCCACCCGTGAACAGCAAAGCTATGCGCTGTCCGTGCTGGAGAACGTGGCGCGCAACCACCCGCAGTATGCGGACATGCTGGATATCCGCACCCACAACACCGCCGTCAGCCAATTCCTGGACAACTTGCTGAAGCTGAAAGCAACGATGATGCTGGCGCCAGACGGCGAGGATGATCCCGAATATGCGGCAGAGACGTTGGGGCTGCCGCTGACGGATTATCTGTGGGCCATCGAATACGAGAAGCAACGCGTTGACGTGTTCGGCTATGTGGACGCCCGCGGCTTTTTCGATGCCACCTACGACCTGGCGCGCCTGCTGCGGTCAAGCCCCGACGCCCGCCACGACCTGCCCCGCTACAAACTGGTGGTGTGCGACGAATTGCATGACATGAACGAAGCCTCGTTCTGCATTGTCGAAGCCCTGGTCAGCCTGGACACCACCTATTTCGTCGGCGTGGGCGACAAAGACCAGGTCATTTATTCGCACCTGGGCGCAGACGAAGCGTTCCTGCAATATCGCATCGCCTCCAGCTTCCCCGACTGCGCCAGCTTCCCGCTGACGATGACGTACCGCCACGGGCCGCATCTGGCCTACGCCATGGAAGCGTTCAAGCACAAGCCCGTCGATTCAAATCTTCCGGTGCGCACGGATATCCACGAACTGTCCTACGCCAACACGCCCGGCGCGTGCGGCGCCGAAGTCGTCAAAGCGGTTATTCGATGGAAGCAGGACGGCAAGAAGCTGGAGAACTGCTGCATCCTGTTCCGCGACGCCCACCAGTCCATCGAAATAGAAAACGCGCTGATGAACGCCGGCCTGCAATACCGCACGCTGACAATGAACAGCTACCTGTTGCGCGAAGAAATCCTGTTCCTGCGCGGCATGATCGCCATTGCGCTGGACGACTTCCACCACGTTGCGTCGCCGACTACGCGAGAGGCCATCGTGGAAGCGCTGGCGACCTTTGCAGAGGTTCCGCTGACCCCGGAAGAGCTAAGCGAGGCCAAATCCACCCTGGCCAAAGAACCGTCGGCGTTGAAGCACTTTTTCGACGGCCAGATTCAACGCGTCGGCAGCGTCTCCGCCCGCACCCACATTGCGGATGCCGTGTCATTCCTGCGCGGCCTGTCCGTGGACTCGCCTGCCCACACGGCGCTGGAGAAAGTCTGCGACATCATGGACATGGATAAATTGGCCAAGCGCCTGTATGTCCACCCCTATGAAGCCTCGGTCGTCACCAAGTCCGTCAGCGGATTCCTCACCTCGGCACGAAACTCGGGAAAGACGCTGAACCAGTTTTCCGAATGGATTGGCGCGGCGGAAGCGTTCGTTGGCGCCCGGCCTGGGAAGAACGCGGTGTTGATGGACTGCATCGTGAATGTGAAGGGCAAGGAATTCGACCATGTCGTCCTGCCGTTCCTGGACGCGGGCGAGTTTCCGAATCCGCTGCGGGAACTGGGGGAAGAAGAGAATCTGTTCTATGTCGCGGCGACACGGACGAAAGCGCGCTTGACGCTGGTTTCGTCGGAAGAAGCGGCGCGGCGGAGCGTGTTCGTTGACCGGATGCAGCTGGCGGCGATTCAGAAGCGCGCGGACACCGCGCTACGCCGGAATATGGCCGCGCCGGCGCAGGCGGTGGGTCATCGGGATCTTCGCGTCGCCTATGAGAACAAGGACGTGGTGAAGGCGTTGGGGGCACAGTGGGATAAGACCAGGAAGGTCTGGTATGTGCCTAGCGGGTTGGATTTGGAGCCCTTCAAGCCGTGGCTGGCGGATTAATCAAGCGACGGCGGCGGGCCCCGCGGAATCTGCAGTCAATAGCGCCAAGGATCTATCACGTTGATGCCGCAGTCGGCAAAATCCTTGACGTTACGTGTCGCCAGGCTCGCCCCCCGCGATCGAGCAATCCCAGCGATCATCGCATCAAACTGGCTAACCGGCTTGCCCATCGCTCGGTGCTCGGCAGCGATCTCTGCATACGCATCTGCGGCCTCACCATCAAAGTTGAGAACCTGCCCCGCCAGATCTGACGCAAAGATCGCCAGAACCGCTCGCAGAAGCGCATCCCGGCGCTGTCGCTCAGGCAGCAACCTGACTCCGTAGAGCAATTCGCCACGGCTGATCGTCGTCGCAAACAACGCCGTTCGCGGCTGCGTCTCAAGCCAGTCGACCACACGGGGATCGGGCTCTGGCCGAAGAATCTCCGAAATGACGTTCGTATCCAGCAGGATCATGCGCCCAGCTCCGGAGGCGTGCGTAGGGGTTCACGCGCTGGAAGATCCAGCTCAAGCCCTCCCAACGGCGCGACACGCGCCCGGATCGCCCCGACGAGCGAAAGGCCACGGGGAGGCTCAGCGGACAGAGCGGCGCGGAGAATGTCGCGGGCCTCGTCTTCCATCGAACGCCCGTGCTGCGCCGCCTGCACCCGGAGCCGGGCCTTGAGCTGGTCATCGATGTTGCGGATCGTCATGGTCGCCACGAAAGCCTCCATTAGTCAATGACTGCATTTTAATCATTGACTAATGTAGGCGCAACGCCAGGGGGACTTGGTCTGCCCGTATCAGGCAGAAACACAGGCAACAGGCAGCGACCCGCCCAGAGAGGCCGGATTCCCCGTTTATGATTGCAGGGTAGCGAGCAACGCCGAATGCGTTACTCTCCCCTCCCCCAATCATTCCCCGCAAGGAGCCCTCATGGCACAAGCCTCCGCCCGTCACATCCTCGTTTCCACCGAAGCCAAGTGCAACGAACTCAAGACCGCCATTGAAAACGGCGCTGATTTCGCCCAAGTCGCCAAGGAAAACTCCAGCTGCCCGTCGAGCCGTGACGGTGGCAACCTGGGCACGTTCGGCCCGGGCCAGATGGTCAAGGAATTCGATACCGTCGTGTTCAGCGCCCCGGTTGGCGTGGTCCAGGGCCCGGTGAAGACCCAGTTCGGTTATCACCTGGTTGAAGTGACCAGCCGCAAGGACTAAGTCCCGCTGCTGCCGGCAAAAAGGCCGCCGCCAGGGGAAACCCGGCGGCGGCCTTTTTTTGTGCGGATTCGCAGTCGTAGGATGGGTGTAGCGCGAGAGAATCCAGCCACCCGTACCAGCGCACATCGCGCGTAACCCATCAGGCAGCGTTGCCATGCTTAGGCGTTCCAGCCATGACGCCGGCGCGGCTTGATGGGTTGCGCGCGTTCGGCATTGATGTGCTTGGGGCGGATTTCTCGCGCTACACCCATCCTACATGTTTGGTGTGCCGCCGATCGCGCGAGTCAACAACCCGCTGGCGCGCCCCTCATTCCTTCCCCGTCATCACCATGTGCGCCAGGGCATCTGCATTCAGCCCGGCCACGTCGCGTTCGATGACCTTCACGCCGCTCTTCAGGATCGCCACGCGGTCCGCCAGCGCCACCACGTCGGCCATGTTGTGGCTGATGAGGATGACGGTGCGCCCTTCTTCCCGCAGCTTGCGCACCAGATTCAGCACCAGCGCCGTTTCCTTGACGCCCAATGCCGCGGTGGGTTCATCCATGATGACGACGCGCGCGTCCCAGCGCAGCGCGCGTGCGATGGCGACGGCCTGGCGTTGGCCGCCGGACATGCGTTCGACCGGGCGGTCCATGTCTTCAATGGGCACGGACAGGCGTTGCAGGTAGCCGCGTGCGTCCAGGGCCATGCGGCGCTTGTCCAGGACGCTGAATGGCCCCACCCGGCGCACCAGTTCGGCGCCCATGAAGACGTTTTCCCAGATGGACAAGCGCGGCGCCAGGGCCAGGTCCTGATAGATCGTCGCGATGCCTTGCACCAGCGCGTCGTGAGGGGATCCGAACACGACCTTCTGGCCGTTCAGGCTCAGCTCGCCGCCCGTGGGTTCTTGCGCGCCGGAGATGATGCGGATCAGCGTGGACTTGCCTGCGCCGTTGTCGCCGCAAATGGCCATGACGCGGCCTTCGGGCACGTCCAGATCGACGCCCTTCAGGGCCTCGACCGCCCCATAGGACTTGCGGATCTGGCGTAGCGACAGCGCGGCGGTCATGGTGGTCAGGGCGGTCACGGCAATTACTTGGCGGCGGGTTGCAGGAATTTCTGGACGTTGGTGGCGTCGACCAGCACCGAATCCATGAACAGGTACGGGCCGGCGGCGACGGTCTCTTTGGGCTCCTTCTTCACCACGATGCGATCGACGGAATCGATGGCGCTTGCGCCCAGCTGTTCGAACGGGATCATCATGGTGGCGGTGATCAGGCTGTTGGGGTCGGCGATGCGGCGGTAGGTTTCCGGGCCGCCGTCGACCGACACCAAGGTGATGTCGCCCTTCTTCATGCCCTGGGATTGCAGCAGGTCGTCGATGACGTAGGCCTGGCCGTCAAACGAGGCCCAGACGCCCTTGAACTGGCCTTGATGGCGCAGGAACAAGGCCTGCATGCCGTTGCGCACGTCGTCGCGCCAGCTTTGCGTGCGGGCCATGCTGAACTTGGCCAGGTCTTTGACGGCGGTGTTTTCCGTCAGGACGGCGTCCAGCATCTTGCCGCGGATGCGGGTACCGGAGTTGCCGTCGAAGCGGGCGGACAGGATGTTGCCCTGGTAGCCCATCTTGCCCAGCAGATACAGCACCGACTGCGCGCCGGTGGCATATTCATTGACTTCGACGTCGAACAGCATGTGCGGGCTGGCGCCGGACATCACGCCCACGATTGGGATGCCCTTCTCTTTGGCGGCTTGCAGCTGGGCGTCGGTTTCCACGGGTTTGCCCATGGCGACGACGATGGCGTCGACCTTTTTGTTGACCAGCGTGTCCAGCTGTTCGGCCAGTTTAGGCAGCGAGCCTTCGGCGTTCAGTTGGGTAACGGTCCAGCCTTTGGCGCGGGCGGCTTCGGCCGCGGCGTTGGCGACGCGGGCGTGCGTTTCGGACGACATCTGAAAGGCGACGATGCCGACGTCAAAGGCGTAGGCAGCGCTGGCCACCAGCGATTGCAGGGCGAATGCGCTGGCAAGCAGCGTGCGCTTCAAGGTTTTGGTCATGGTGGTTTCCCCTTCGGATCAGAATTTGAAGGCCGCTTTCTTCAGGACGGCCGATGACACCGCGACGGACGCGATCATGATGAAACCCAGCACGATGTCCTGCACGTAGTACGGCGCGCCCATCAGCACCAGGCCGTTGCCCAGCACCTTCAGGATCAGCGCAGCGACGAGCGTGCCAGGGATGTTGGCGTGGCCAGGGTTGAACATGGTCATGCCCAGCAAGACGGCGGCGATCGCGTACAGGAAGTAGTCGCCGGCCATGTTGGGCGCGGCGGACGACAGGCTGGATGTCAGCAACACGGCGGCCAGCCCTGCGCACAGGCCGGACAGAGCCAGGCCGATGCTTTTCATGGCGCGGATGTTGATGCCGGCCAGCCGCGCGGATTCCCCGGCTTCGCCGGTGGCGGTCATGCGGGCGCCGGTGCGGGTCCATTTGATCAGGAAGTAGGCGACCAGCACCGCGCCCAGCATCCACAGCACCAAGGCGGGAATGCCAAAGGGCTTGGCGCGAGCCAGGTCCGTGAAGGTTGCAGGCCAGCGGCCGACGTAGGACACGCCGTCGGTCAGCATGAAGGCGAAGCCGCGTGCCATGGCGGCCATGCCTAGGGTGGCGATCAAGGACGGGACGCGCAGGCGGGTGACGGCGATGCCGTTGACCAGGCCGCAAAGCAGGCCGACGCCCAGGCCCGCCGCGATGGCGATCAACACCGGCTGCCCCGTGTGCACCAGGGCGCCGGTGACGACGGCCGCCAGACTGGCGACGTCGGCCACTGACAGGTCCAGTTCGGCGGTCACCAGCGCCAGCGTGAAGCCGATGGCAATGATGGCCAGGAAGCTGGTTTCCTTGGCGATGTTCAACAGATTGTTCGGTGCCGCGAAATTCGGGGCGGCGATTGCGAAGAAGCCCACCAGGACCAATCCCGCGATTGCCGTGCCGTACTTTTCCAGGATGCCGCGCATCGACTCAACCCTTGCTGCGTTGGTATTCGTTGTAGTGCAAGGGTTATCCACCGCCTGCCGGGCGTTCGCGCCCTGATGGCGTAGGAGTTTATACCCCGACGGTGCGGCAAGGGGCTGCCAGGCCGCGCAAGCGCACCTAGGGTTTTTACGGCAACCGCATCCCGGCCAGCGCGTGCGACACCGGCGTCAGCGCTGCTTCCGCCGCGCGGAACTGGGCGTATAGCTGACGGTAAGCGGCGCTGCGGTCAGCCTGGGGTTCGTAGCGGTGCGCCGTGCGGACCAGCGCGTCCTGCGCCTGGGAGAAGCTGCCGTAGTGGCCCAGCGCCGTCCAGCCGGCTACGGCCGCACCGACGACACCGGGTTGTTCCGCTTGGCCGACGACGACGGCGCGTTCGCAGATGTCGGCCTTGACCTGGCACCACTGCGGGCTGGACGCGGCGCCGCCGCCAAAGCGGATTTCCCCCACCGGCGCGCCCAGGGCGGCCTCGGCGCGCTCCAGGACGGTGCGGTTCAGGAAGGCCACGCCCTCCAGCACGGCCCACGCCAGGTCGCCTGCGCCATGCCGCCGGTTCAGGCCAAGGAATGCCCCGCGCAGGTGCGGGTCCCAGTACGGGACGCGCTCGCCCTGCAGGTACGGCAGGAACAAGGCGGGTTGCGGGTCGCGCGGCGCATTCAACAAAGCGTCCATGGCGGTGCCCACGCCCGCCATGCCCTCGGCGCCCAGGCGGCCCAGCAGCGGCAACAGCCAGGCTACCGTGTCCGCGCCGTTCTGGCCTGGGCCGCCAATCTGGTGGTGGCCGCTGCCCCAGTCCACGGTCATCAGGCCCTGGGCCTGCACGGGCTCGGCGCCCACCGCGCCAAAGACTTCGGTGGTGCCCGATATGTTGTAGGCGTAGCCCGAGCGCAGCGCGCCCAGGCCGGCCACCGCAGCCCAGGTGTCGTTCGCGCAGGCGACGACGCTGCGGCCTGCCAAACGGGCCAGGGCGCCCGGCAGGCCGGCTTGCACGGGCCCGACAATATCCAGGGGGCTCAGCAAGGGGGGCACCCAGGCGGGATCGGCGCCCAGGGCCGTCAGCAGATCAGGCCCGGTCGCGTGCCCCCGGGCAGCAGCAGCCAAACGCGCCATCGACACGGTATCGCTGGCCGCCGTGCCCGTCAGGCGGAAGTTCAGGTAGTCCTTGGGTTCCAGCACGACCCGCACCCGCGCCGCATGCTGCGGTTCGGCGCGCAGCAGCCACGCCAGCCGCGCCCAAGGGTGGAAGGCGTTGATCTGCCGGCTTTCGGGATGGCCGGACGGCATGGCCGCCAGCCATTCGGCCACATCCGCGGCAGTGCGTGTGTCGCGCCAGGTGATGGCTGGGCGAATGGCGGCGCCTTGCGCGTCGACGAAGACCTGGGTGCGCGTGACGCCGCAAATGGCAATCGCCTGCACGGCGTCGAAGGCAGCGCCGGCCTGGGTGGCCAAGGTGTCGGACAGGGATTGCAGGCCGCGCCACCAGGCATCGGCGTCGATGTCGTCCCAACCCGGATGCGGCCCGGCGCCTGCGGGGCTATCGATGGCGCAGGAATGGGCAATGCCGCCGCATTCATCCACCAGCGCCGCGCGAAAGCGCGTACCGCCCAGGTCCACCGCCAGGACGTATCCGCTGCGGGGCGTTTGAGGGGAAGACGGGGAAGGAAGCGGGCGGTCGGACATAGCGGCCGATTGTATTTCAGCCTGCTGTTCCAAAGTCGCCCGCATCAAGTATTCTCGGCAGACGCCACCCGGCGTGTTGCAAGTTGCCCAAGCGTTACCCCTTCAACAAGAACGGAGACGACGATGAGCGGTTACTTTGTACTGAAGCGCAGCGGGACGCAGTTCATGTTCAATCTGCACGCGGGTAATCACGAGGTGATCCTGACCAGCGAGCAATACACGACCAAGGCCTCGGCCGAAGGCGGCATTGCCGCGGTGCAGAAATATTCCGCCGACGAGGCGCGCTACATGCGCAAGACGGCGAAAGACGGCTCGCACTACTTCACGCTGGTGGCGGCGAACGGCGAATCGGTCGGGCGCAGCGAAATGTATTCGACGGCCCAGGCGCGAGACAAAGGCATCGAATCCGTCAAGACGAACGGCCCCAAGTCGCCGACCAAAGACCAGACCTGAGTGCGTTTTCGATTACGGCCGCCGCCCGCCCTGGGTGGCGGCTTTTTATCGGGCCGCGCCAGCCCGGCGCATCCACGTTGCGCCGCAGCACCGTAAAGCCTATCAGTTGATAATTTCTGTTCAGGTGACAAGGCCAGGACCGTGCGACAGAATGGGCCGCACCCGGAGGAGACAGCCGGGGCCCATAAGAAAACACGAATCGTCCAAGGCCCATGAAGAAACGCAAAAACAATGTGATCATCACCTGCGCCATTACTGGCTCGGTGCACACGCCGTCGATGTCGCCGTACCTGCCGGTGACGCCCGACCAGATCGCGCAATCGGCGCTGGAAGCCGCCGAGGCCGGCGCGGCAATCGTGCATCTGCATGCGCGCGATCCCCAGACCGGCCGGCCCACGCAGGACCCCGCGCTGTACGCGCAGTTCCTGCCGCGCATCAAGGCGGCCAGCGATGTGGTCATCAACATCACCACCGGCGGTTCGCCCGTGCTGCCGGTCAGCGAACGCATGCTGCCCGCCACCACGTTCAAGCCCGAAGTGGCATCGTTGAACATGGGGTCGATGAACTTCGGCATGTATGAATTGCTGGAACGCTTCAAGGAATTCAAGCACGACTGGGAACGCCCGTATCTGGAAGGCAGCAACGACCTGATTTTCAAGAACACGTTCAAGGACATCGAGCACATCCTCAGGTCCTGCAACGACAACGGCACGCGTTTCGAGATCGAGTGCTACGACATCGGCCATCTGTACACGGCCGCGCACTTCGTGGACAAGGGCCTGCTGAAGCCGCCCTTCCTGATCCAGTCCGTCTTCGGCATCCGCGGCGGCATCGGCACCCACCCCGAAGACGTGATGATGATGCGCCGCACGGCCGACCGCCTGTTCGGCGACGACTACCGGTGGTCGGTGCTGGCCGCGGGACGCAAGCAGACGCCGCTGGCCACCCAGGCCGCCACGATGGGCGGTTACGTGCGCGTGGGCCTGGAAGATTCGCTGTGGGATGGGCCGGGCGAACTGGCGCATTCGAACGCCGACCAGGTGCGGCGCATCCGCCGCATTCTGGAAGACCTGTCGCTCACCATCGCTACGCCTGACGACGCGCGCGACATCCTGCAGCTCAAAGGCCGGGACAACGTCGCGTTCTGACGCGTCACCGGAACCACACCAAAACCCTCGCGGGGAGACATCATGAAAAAGACCTTGAATGCGGCCGTGGCCGCCGTATTGCTGAGCCTGGGCGGCGCGGCCAGCGCCGATGACGGCGTGATCCGCATCGGCTTCATCACCGACATGTCGGGCTTGTCGGCGGACGCCGACGGCCCCGGCGGCGCCGAGGCCATCAAGATGGCGGTGGCGGACATGGGCGGCGCCGTGGCGGGCAAGAAGATCGAGGTGCTGGTGGCCGACCACCAGAACCGCGCCGACATCGCCTCGTCCCGCGCCCGGGAATGGCTGGACCAGAAAGGCGTCGACATGCTGATCGCCGGCGCCAACTCCGCGGCCGCGCTTGCGATGGCGAAGGTGGCCGAAGAGAAGAAGACGCCCTTCTTCGTCGTCAGCGCGGGGGCTTCCGAATTGACCAATGCGCAATGCACGCCCTACACGGTGCATTACGTGTACGACACGGTGTCACTGTCGCGCGGCACGGCCCGCGCGATGCTGAAGGAAGGCAACAAGGACTGGTTCTTCCTGACGGTGGACCACGCCTTTGGCCACGCGCTGGAGCGCGACGCGTCGGCGGTCGTGCAGGCCGACGGCGGCCAGGTGAAGGGCCGCGTGCGGCACCCGTTGAACTCGGCGGACTTCTCGTCGTTCATCCTGCAGGCGCAGGCATCGGGCGCGACGGTGCTGGGGCTGGCCAATTCAGCCAACGACACCAGCAACGCCGTCAAGGCCGCGGCGGAATTCGGCCTGACGCCCAAAATGAAGATCGCTGGCCTGCTGGTGCTGATCACCGACATCCACGCGCTTGGCCTAGCGGCGGCCCAAGACATGTACCTGACGACGGCGTGGTACTGGGATCAGGACGATGCGTCGCGAAAGTGGGCTGCGCGCTTTGAAGAACGCATGAAGAAGAAGCCGTCCATGCTGCAGGCGGGTGACTACTCCGTGACGACCACCTATCTGAAGGCGGTGCAGGCCACCGGCACCACCGACGGCGACACGATCATGAAGTGGCTGAAGGCCAACCCCGTGAACGACTTCTTCGCCAAGGACGCGCACATCCGTGCCGACGGCCTGATGGTGCACGACATGTACCTGATGCAGGTGAAAAAACCGTCCGAATCCAAGGGGCCGTGGGACTACTACAAGCTGATCGCGCAGATTCCCGGCGACCAGATCTACACGTCGCCGCAGGAATCCACCTGCCGCCTGATGAAACCCTGATCCGAACGCATCCCGGGAAAACCACATGAACCAGCAAGACCTTACCGCCCTGCCGGTGGACCTGAGCGGCCGCCGCGTCATCATCACCGCCGGCGCGGCAGGCATCGGCGCGGCCCTGGCCGACGCCTTTGCCGACCGCGGCGCCCGCGTCCACCTGTGCGACGTGGACCAGAACGCGCTTACGTCCAGCCGCCACGCTAATCTCCATGCCGACGTCAGCCGGCGCGAAGACATCGACCGCTACATGGAGACCGCCCTGGCGCATCTGGGCGGCCTGGACGTGCTGGTCAACAACGCCGGCATCGCCGGCCCCACGGCGGGCATCACCGACATCCAGCCCGATGACCTGAGCGCGACGCTGGACATCAACCTGGCCTCGCAATTCCACACCGTGCGGCATGCGGTGCCCGCGCTGCGCCAAGCGGGCGGCGGGGCCATCATCAACATCAGTTCGGTGGCCGGCCGCATGGGCATCCCCATGCGCACGCCGTACGCCGCGTCCAAATGGGGCGTGGTCGGGCTGACGCGGTCGCTGGCGGTGGAACTGGGCGGCTATGGCATCCGGGTGAACGCGCTGCTGCCCGGGCTGGTGGCGGGCCCCCGCATCGACCGCGTGATCGCCGCCCGCGCCCGCAACATGGGCCTGACGGTCAAGGAAGAAACCGAGCTGGAACTGGCCGGCGTCAGTCTGCGCCAATTCGTGCGTGCCGCCGATATCGCAAACATGGCGCTGTTCCTGGCCAGCCCTTACGGCGCGATGGTCAGCGGCCAGGCCATCAGCATCGACGGCGACCTGCAATCGCTGCCGTGGCAACCGCCGGCCGCCTGACGCGCGTCAAAAGTGCGGCGCGCTAGCCGATCAGCTGGATCGTGTCCGCATAGACGCCGGTGCGGCGCGCCTGGGCGGTAGCATGCAACGCGCCCAGCAGCCGCCCGGTCAGTTCCTGGTTCTGCGCATCCTTACGAGTGATCAGCACGAATTCAAACCACTGCCGCGACGCCAGCGGCAGCGCCACCAGATCGGGGTAGACCAGCGTGATATCGGAGGCCGACAGCGCGTTGACCAGACTGATCCCCTTCATCGCCCGCACGGTGCCCGGCACCAGGGTCATGTGCGCCTGCATGGCGAAATCCAGCTGCGTGGTGTCGCCGGTGTCGCCCTGCGCCACCACGTAGTCGGACCACAGCGGCTTGACGAAGGTGTCCGGCGCGATATCCGCCACGGCGACTACGCGACGCTTGGCCAGCGGATGATCCCGGTGCGCAATCGCCATGACATCGGTACGCAGGAAAGGCGTGAAGTTCAGCCGCGGGCTGTCTTGCCCGACCGCACCCAGGCCGAAGTCTGCCCGCATGGTCTCCACCGCGCTGATTACCTGCACTGAGGATTCCACGTCGACCGAGAACGGCCGCTTGCCGTGTTCGTCCAGGTAGCGCTTGACGGCCTCAGGCGCATAGCTCAGCGCCAACGCCGGCGACGACGCGATACGCAAGCCACGGCTACCGAACTGCTCAATGCTGTGCAAGGCTTCGTCGATGCGCACCAGCTCGTCCAGCACGAACTTGGCTTCGGTGTACAGGTACTGCCCTGCCTCGGTGGGCCGCAAGGTCTTGTGCGAGCGGTCGAACAGCTGCACGCCCGTGGCGCTTTCCAGGCGCGAGACCGCATGGCTGATCGCCGGCTGCGTCAGGTGCATCACCTGCGCCGCCTGGCGGGTCGACCCGGTCATGACGACCGTATAGAAGATACGCAGATCGTGGATATTGAAGTTGCGCTTCATGCCCGTGACTCCTCCCCATGGGAAAGGCGGCCGGATTTGCGCCCGCCGCCCTCCGGAGCCCGATTCTAGGCTGTGCGCGCCGATGCGCCTATTGCGGCACCCGCTCTATTTCCGGCGACACCCACTTGCCCTCCAGCAGTTCCGGCTTGGGCCAGTAGTACCGCATCGTCACCATGAACGGGCCTTCCGGCGCGGGCAGCCAGTTGGACTCCTTGGCCTTGCCGGGAGATTGCGCCTGGATATACAGCGTAAGCCCGCCATCGGCGTCCTTCTTCAGGGACGGCAGCATGGGCGAGTTGATCAGGTAGCGGTTGATGGGATTGGGCGCCAGCAACTGTTCGGGCAGCCGATACATGGTCATGGACCAGAACGCGTTGACCGGCGGCAGGCTGCGCGGCGCGAAGCGCAGCGTATAGGCGTACTTGCCGTCCAGTTCCTGGCCGCGGCTGTCTTTTTCCAGGACCGGATACAGCGCCTCTTCGCGGCTGTTGGCCCCGATGCCGACTTGCGTGCCGGTGGCGCGCGTCAGGTAGTCGTTCTTCAGCTTGCTACGGTCGCCGAACAGCGTATCGGTCTTGCCGCCGAGCGCGGCACGGTTCTTGTCGATGTCGTTCTGCGCCGTGTGCATGCCTTCCTGCAAGGCGCGGCGCAAGGCGGGATTCAGGGCGTCGGCCTTGTAGGGTTGGCCCGGTTTCAAGCCGATGCTGGCGAAGCGTTCGCGCAGCCATTTCTCGGTGGGATGCGTGGGCGCGAACTGCAGCAGGAAGGCCAGCTGGTTGTAGAACTCCAGCGACGTGCGCATCTCGCCGGGCGGCACTGGCGGGATCCACTCGACGGCCGGCGGCGCGGGTGGGGCCGGGCGCTTGGCGAAGGCCGACAAGGGCTGGATCTTGTAGCGGGCCTGGATGCGCTTGACGTTCTCGAGGTCGGCCGGGTTGAACATCTGGGTGCGGCCCACCATGTTCACCAGTTCGGTTTCCGACTTGATCACCTTGGTGATGCCGGGGGGCACCTTGCCCGTCCAACGGGGGCCGGCGATCAGGAAATTCCCGCCGCCATTGCCCGTGCTGCGGCTGCCGATGTAGGCGAAGTTGTACGTGTACAGGTCCATCAGCTGCAGGACGAAGTACCGGCGCTTTTCCATCGGCGGCACGGAAATCACGACCGGTTCGGCGCGCAGGTCCAGGATGGCGAACGAGTATGGCGTATCGGAGTTGGGCGTGACGAAGGCCGTGTCTTCGGGGGTGAAGACGCGCGCGATGTTGTTCACCGTATTGAACGGCCCCTTGTACTGCGGGTTGTTCTTGTCGATGCTGAACGCGTACATGGTCTGGTAGCTGGCGACCATGGGCGTGCCGTACAGGTAGGCCTCGCGGGCGATGCTGCGCGCCTGCTGCCCGGTGACGCCGTGGATGCCGACCGATTGCGACCCCGTGGCCTCGTCCGGCGATGTGAAGCTGCAGCCGGCCAAGCCGCCTGCCAGCAGCGTCGCCATGAACCACCGGGCGGGCACGCCGCGAAGGGCGGTGGAAAATCCAGTGCTACTCTGGCGGTCGCGCATGGTTGGCTCCAACACGTTGGGGATGTTGGCAACGCCCTGGTGGCGGCAGCGTCGCGGGCTAAGCAGAAATTCCGGGACAGATTCTGGCATATTTCCCGGCGATGAAGAAGAACCGGTACCCCACAACTAGGACCGGTTCGCACAGGAACAACATTTCAGGCATGGATACGCAGAATAGCAATACGGGTGGCGACGGCGAATCAGGCGCAAACCTGCGAGCATCGTCGTACTACGTGCTGCAAGCCACGCACTGCTGCGCCCAGTGTGGCGAATCCACACCCGTGTTCGCGCTGGCGGTGCCGCCCGATCACGAAAGCACGGAAGCCGACATCGAGCTGGACGAAGACGGCGACAGCACCGGGCTGGACCCCATGGCGTTCCACGAATGGCTGTTCGGCCCGGAGCAATGGCAGCGCATCGAAGGGCCCGTGCTGTTGTCGCAGGTTGGCATCCTGTCGGCGCCGGTCGTGCGAACCTTGAAGGCGCTGGCGCCCACCGTCCGCCAAAACCCGGACCGCAACGGCCAGTGGACCAATTTCTGCGAACACTGCGGCAGCCCTGTTTGGGAAGGGGCGCTGTACCCGACGCCGGGCCAGCCCTTCTGCCCCAAGGACGACGCCGCGGCCGCGCAAATCACGGTGCATGCGGTGGATGAACCGCTGTCGGCGTTTACCGCCATGTGCTGGACGGATGGCTACCGCAACAAATGGCCCCTGTTCAAGCGCCTGGGCGTGGTGTGCAGCGAAGCGGAATGATCGCCGCGGCCTTTACCCAGCGCCTGTGAAGCGGGTTATTGCGTAGCCGCTTCCAGCGCCACCTCGGTCAGGTCTTCCAGGCGTTGCAAAGGGATCTCCACGATAGCGCTTTCCGTTGCTCGCGCGTCGGTGGTCAGATGCTGGATCAGGTCCACCGTGGTGGATCGCCGCGTCAACATCAGGCAGGTCACTTCCCCATCGACGACGCGGGTCGCGTGCCAGCAACCCGGCCGCATGCAGATGCCTTGGCCTTGCGGCACGCGAAAAGCCGCCAGCGTCGCCAGGTCCGGGCTGCCGTCGGCGGCGCTTTTGGCGACCACCTGGATGATCTGGCCGGTCAGCGGCACGATGGCCTGCTGCGTCAATAGATGCTTTTCCAGGCTCGCGATTTCCACGGATGGGCTGCGGTAGTTGACCCACAGCAATTCGGCGTCGCCGCCCGCCCCCGTGTTGAACACGTGTTCCTGCCAGAAATCCGTGGCCGGGTTGGAGAATAGCGGCACGCCATTGCCGTCCGGCATGGGCTTGCCCAGCATCCAGCCGTAAGCCGAGAAAGCCTGCGGCGTCAGATCATTGACTATCAGCTGCGTGTTGCTTGTCATGCGGACCCTTGTGGTGGCTTCGGAGGCGTGCTGCGCTTGGGGAATTCGGCGTCGTAGTCGAAATCGCCGCGCGCGATGGCCTCCAGGATGGCCGCCCGGCGATCGGCGGCCCGTTTCAGGTTGGCGGCCGTGGGCTTGACGCGGATGCGTTCAACGCAGTGCCTGCCGTCATAGAAGAAGCCGATCTCGATGGACGATTCGGACGCGGGCCTGACCCCATCGAACCCCTGGCTCATCGCCTTTCCCGTTGTGGTTGCTGATGGGCGACATGATATCGCTTCAAGATGACGCGCTGAAACCGGCGCGAAAGCCCGAGCCAAATCCGGGCCGCCTCGTTACTATGGCCCCAAACCCGCAACTCAAGCCTCCCCACACAAGGATGCGCACCATGGCTACCGATCTGTCGTCGCATTACGTCTTGCTGGACGCCACCGGCACCGCTTCCACCGTCAACGGCGGGGACGCGTTCTGGTCCCAGTCCCCCGATGAGCTGGACCGTTTCGGCCGCGGCTGGCTGGTGTCCGAGTACGCCTTCTCCAAGGATTGGCCGCAGTGGGAGATGCACCCCGAAGCCGACGAGATCGTGCGCCTGATGTCAGGCGCGGCCGAGCTGCACCTGGAATGGCCGACGGCCATCCAGACGGTGAAGATGCTGGACGGCGACGCGTACGTGATCCCGAAAGGCGTGTGGCACACCGTTAAGGTGATCGAGCCCTGTCGCATGCTGCACATCACCATGGGCGCGGGCACGCAGCACCGCGCCCTGTAGCCTCAGCCAGGCGCGGCGACGGGACGCGCCCGCGTGAGCTCGCGGTCGTCTATCGGCCAGTGCAGCAGGGCCGACAGGACGCCCAGCGCCATCGCCCCCATCCAGATCAGGTCATAGGACCGGGTGGCTTCGAACACGATGCCGCCCAACCACACGCCCAGGAACGAACCCAGCTGATGGCCGAAGAACACGAAGCCGAACAGCGTGGTCAGGTAGCGCACGCCGAAGACCTGCGCAATCAACCCGTTGGTCAGCGGCACGGTGCCCAGCCACACGAAGCCCATGACGGCCGCGAACGCGTAAACCGTCCAGGTCGATAGCGGCAGCAACAGGAACAGCGCGATGGCGGCGGTGCGCACCAGATAGATGCCGGCCAGCAGGTATTTACGTCGATGCCGCGCCCCCAGGATGCCGCAGACATACGTGCCCGCGACGTTGGTCAGCGCAATGATTGCCAACGCCCCCACGGCGTCGGTCGCGCGCAGGCCTTTGTCCATCAGGTAGGCAGGCAGGTGCGTGCCGATGAACGCCAATTGGAAACCGCAAGCCAGAAAACCCAGGTTCAACAACCAGAACCCGGGCTGCACGAAGGCTTCGCGGATGGATGCCCGCAGCGACAGGCCTGCATCCGGCGCCGCCGGATCGTGCCCGGCACGGGCCGGTTCGCGCAAGGGCCGGGCCAACGGCAGCACAATCGCCAGCAGCAATGCAAACACCAGCAAGGCGTTCACCCAGCCCCAGCCTGCGATCAGCCACTGCGCCGCCGGCACCATGGTGAACTGGCCCAGCCCGCCCACGGCGCCCGCCACGCCCAGCGCCCAGCCGCGGCGTTCGGGCGGCACCAGGCGGCTCAGCGCGCCGTAGATGACTGCGAACGCGGTGCCGGACAGCGCAATGCCGATGCACACGCCCGCCGTCAGCAGGAAGGCCGCCGGCGTCGCGGCGTAGGCCATGCCGGCCAGGCCCAGCGCGTAGAACGCGAGTCCTACGACGATGACCTTGGCCGACCCGTAGCGGTCGGCCACCATGCCGGTGAAGGGTTGCGCGATGCCCCAGGTCAGGTTCTGGATGGCCATCGCCATGGCGAAGGTTTCGCGGCTCCAGCCCCGGTCCATCGATACCGGCAAGAGAAACAGGCCCTGCACGTGGCGTACGCCCAGGGCCAGGCCCATGACGATGCCGCCTGCAAGCACCAGCAGCCACAGCCGCGAGACATCCGGGGAAGACGGGGCAAGCGGGGACGGCATGGCGGTTCTCCTGTCGGACGCGACGCCTTGCGATCAAGGGCGCCTGGCGTCCATTACAGAAGAGCCGCGTCCGCGCATCAACTGATTATTTTTTGTCCGCTGCATGCTCAGCAGGAATGTGACCGGACCGCGCGGACGCAGGCGCGCGGACCGAAAACACCGATCCCTTGCCCGGTGTGGACCGCAACTGGAGGTCAAAACCCAGCAGCCCCGTCAGCCGCCGCACGATCGCCAGCCCCAACCCCAAGCCCAGGCCCTGCCCCGCGGGCGCGTCGCCCACGCGCGTGAATTCATTGAAGACGGCCTCTTGCGCGTCCGGCGCGATGCCCACGCCCGTGTCCCACACCTGAATCAGCGCGCCACCGGCCCGCGGACGGGCGCACAGCAACACCCCGCCTTGGGGCGTGTACGAGAGCGCGTTGCTCAACAGGTTGTGCAGGATGCGGCGCAACAGGGTGGGATCGGTCTCCAGCACCAGAGGCGTGGGCAGGACAGACAGCCGCAACCCTTGCGCCTGCGCCTGCGGCTCGAAGTCCTGCCGGATCTCGTCGAACAGCGCGTCCAGGCTGACGGGGCGGCGCTCGATGCGCAGCAGGTGCGCGTCCATACGGGACACGTCCAGCAAGCCGTCCAACAGACGGTTCAGGCTGGCCAGGACGGTTTGCTGGCGTTGCGCAACGTGCAACACGTCTTTCGGGCTGGCGTCGCCCTGCTGGGCGCGGCTGGCCAGGATGTCGGTGAACAGGCTCAATGCATGGACCGGTTGACGCAGATCGTGCCCGGCGGCCGCCAGGAAGCGCGTCTTGGCCTGGTCGGCGGCGGCCACGCGGTCGCGTTCGCGCTGCAGGTCGCCGATCAGGCCCAGGTTCTCGAACCGCAGCGACACCGTGGTCTTCAGGCTGCGGTAGGTGATGGCGCTGAAATACATGTTCACGCCCAGCAGGCAGAACGCGAAGGCGGCGTAGACCAGATGCAGCGCGTCGCCCTGGAGCAGGCAGGCCACAGTGAACGGCGCCAGCATGCCCAGCGCAGATCCCACGTAGGCTGGCGGGTAGGCCGACAGCGACGGCACCGCGCCGCTGCACATGCCGGCCAGCATCACGCAGCCGAACGCCAGCATCATGTCGTCGTGCGAGAGCACCGCGGCCAGTCCAGCCAGCCCCCAGAACAAGCCCGACAGCCATGACAGCACGCAGAACGCCGACACCCAGCGCGGCACGTCCGCGGAGGCGACCTGGCGCCGCAGGAACCGGCGGTTCACGACCACCCGCAAGGCGGTGAGCAGGTACAACGCGGCGGCCCACGCGGCCAACAGCCAGACCGGCACGCTGGCGCGCATCACATAGGCGACGGGGATCACGATGGCAAAGTTGGCGAACAGCACGCCGTAGGATTGGCGGTATAGCAACCGGGCCAGTTCGGCGCGATGCGAGGCATCGTGTCCGGGGGTGGACGGCAGGGCGGATGGGGATAGCGCGGCTGGGGCGGTCATGCGCCTGATGGGTCCCTGAAATGACGCATCATTTTGACACAACTATGCCCCCCCTTCCCGCTCGTCATGCCCTCGGGCGGCACGTCTGGCCCGCCGTATTAACGTTTTCTTTTCTATCGTTACATTTGTCGCTTCATTGACTGCTACTGCTGGTTACAGTGCTGCCTTCGCATCATTTTGACAGGCACCTGACATGTGGCACGTCCGGCTTGGCGTATTCCTACCCGCGGCTTCGACCCGCGCCCTCGCAGAATGAGGGCCGCGTTCAAGCCCCTGACGCTGGCCCTGGCGTTTGCCTTGCCCGGCATCCCCGGCACGGCGCAGGCCGACTCCTGGATTGACCGGTGCACCACCACCTACTACGGCCAGGGGTCCGACACCTATTGCCACCAGGCCTTCAGCGAAGGTTTCGCGGCCGTGCTGATCGGAAATCGCGCCGACGACAGCGGCACCTGGGGCTACATCGACAAACAAGGCCGCATGGCCATCGCCCCCGCCTACTCTGACGCCAAGCCATTCCAGAACGGCCTGGCCGCAGTCAGCCAGGGCGATCGTTGGGGCTATATCGACACCAAGGGCCAGTGGGTCATCAAGCCGCGCTTCGGCATGGCGTCGGGTTTTAACGCCGAAGGCACCGCCTTGGCCGAAGAAGACGATCGCGATGTGCTGATCGACCGTCAGGGCAAGGTCGTCAAGGCCTTCGAACTGGGCACGCGCACCTGGGGTTTCCAGCCGGGTCAGAAGCTGGCGTCGATGGAAGTGCCCACGCCGCCGCGCCTGTTCAATATCGCCACGGGCAAGGCCGCGACCTTGCCGCCCGGGGTGATGACGCTTGGCGCCCCGACGGATGGCTATCTGCCCGCCCAGTTGCGCGAAACCCGCTACAACGGCTGGTGGGGCCTGCTGGACGACAACGGCCGTTGGGCGGTGCCGCCGGACGTCCTGCGTTCGCAGGAAGCGCCGATGCGCGACGGCGACGTGCTGGCCGTGCGCCGCGACAATCGATGGGAATTTGTCGATGCGCGCGGCAACTCGCTGTCGACGGCGCGGTACGAACGCGTGCAGTGGGTGGCGTCCGGGCTGTGGCTGGTCAAGCCCGAAAACGGCAAAGCGGCCTTGCTGGACGGCAAGTTCCAGACCCTGCACACCTTCTCGCAGCCCTATGTGGGTCTGCAGGAACGGGATGGCTGGCGCTATCTGCCCGATACGACCTTGACGCTGCTGATCAGCCCGGGCGGGAAGATTGAGAAATTGGCGTTGCGCGATGGCCGCGTCGAGATCAATCAGGGGCGCGCCTGGGTCTACGGCGCCTCGGCCGCGCCGGCGGCAACGCCCGAGGGCGATGCCGCGCAGTCCGATACCCATGCGACGGGCCTGTCGGACGCCGTGAAAGAAGCCGCCCCGGAAGAAGCCGAGGCCGCCGACGCCGCGACCGTTGCCGAAGCAGCCGACGCCGCCGGCAATGCCCCCACCGCGGAGCCGGTCGCCGATGCCGCCGCGACCGTCATGACGGACGTCGCGACGCCGGCTCCTGATGCCACCGCCGCCGCAGAATCCGCCTCCGTGGCAGACGTGGCCTCTGTGGCCGCCGCCGACGCGACCGTGTCGCCACTCTTGGTCGAAGACGACGATCAGACGACGTCCATGGCGCCCGCAGGCCCTGAAGTCCTGGTCCAGGTCTACGGCCCGGACGGCAAGCCGCTGCTTGATGCCGCCACGACCGCGCAATTGGCCGAGTTGCAGATCAGCGCCTTCTCGCCCGGCAAGTCGGCGTTGCGCGGGCAGGCGGCAACGGGCATGCCGTTGGCGTTGCTGCGCACCGGGGACTACCAGCAACCGCCGTCCATCCTGACGGCCGACGGCAAAATCGTCTCGAATCCGGAATGGGATGCCATCGAGAGCTACAACGTGACGATGCCGCTGATCGTGCGGACCACCGGCGGCAAATTCGGCGCCATCGACGGCAAGGGAAATTGGGCCGTGCGACCCCAGTTCAGCGGTATCCGCAACTTCAGCGGCCCCTACACGTGGGCCCGCAAGCCGGGGATGCAGCGCGACGATGCCATCTTGATCGATGCGCGCGGCAAGACCGTGCCGATCCCCGAAGCCGTCGCGGCCGACTCCGGCCGGCTGGACGGCGAACTGCTGTTCTACCGCACGCCTGATGAAAACCGCGCGCGCCGCTGGGGCCTCTGGAACATCCGCCTGGGCGCGCCGGCGCTGAAACCGGTTTACGAACAGATCGAGGAATTCGAAGACGATTGGGCCCGCGTCCAGGCTGACGGCCGTTGGGGCATCGTCAACCGCGAAGGCCAGTGGATCGTGCGCCCCACGCACGAAAGCGCCTACAGGATGGATTACCTGGGCAACGGCATCACGCTGGTGGACGACCCCGAGGCCAAGGCCAGCGCCAACCGTTACTCGGACAGCCCATACCGAATGGTCAACCTGCGCACGGGCAAGGCCAGCGACACCATCTACGGCAAACCCGCCAAGATCAAGGACGGGCGCTATATCGGCGAAGTGGCCGACGGCAGCGCCGTGCTGTTCGACACGCAAGGCCACGCCACCCGCCTGTCGGACGGCAAGCCCGAGAGCAAAGAGCAATACGGCGACTGGATCATCGTGCGCCATGACGAACGGGAGGGCGCGATCGATGCCCGCGGCAACATGGCGATTCCCGCCTTGTATGGCGAATTCAATCCGTTCTTCGTGCAGCCCGAAGGCCTGGCGCGCGTCAACCTGGCAACGGGCTACCGCGTGATCGACCAAAGTGGCAAGACGGTGCTGGAAAAGCGCGGCGACGGCATCCCGTTGGCATCGATGCAACGCCTGCTGTTCTCGGACGATTCGGAATCCAGCGCCATCATGACCGACCTGCAGGGCCGTGAAATCACGCGCTTTGCGGGCCGTTATTCCGTGGAGTACAGCCGCGCCAGCGAAGGCGTGGTGCCCTACAGCGACGGCGGCGGCAAGCAGGGCTTCGTGAACGCCAACGGCAAGCGCGTCGTGGGCACGCATTTCAGCGAACTGGGCCCGATGAAAGACGGCCTGGCGCGCGCACGTCGCCTGGAACGCACCGGCAAGCTGTACGGCTACATCGACCTTACCGGGCGCTATGCGATCCCGCCCGCCTTCACGTGGGCCGGTGATTTCCAGGACGGGCGCGCCATGGTCCGCCGCGACGGGCTGGTGGAATTCATCGATACGCGCGGCAAGGCGGCCGCCACGTTCGGCGTGCTGTGCGACAAGGTGGTGATCTTCGACGCGGAGGAAAAGCAGACATGGCCCCCCGAGGCGCTGACCTGCCTTGAAGCCACGGACCCGCCGCCCCCCGCCCTCGACAACGCCAAAGCAGAATAACCATGACGTCACGCGTGATCCGCACCACCCGACTCGCCTGCGCCATTGCCGCGCTGGGCGCCTCCCTGTCTGCGCATGCGCAGACCGGCCACATGTATTGCCTGGACGAAGGCAGCTACCGCTCCGACGCCTACACCGACGACATCTCCGGCGTCAGCCCCTACGCGAACGGCTGCATCCGCGCCCTGTCTGACGGGCGCGCCGCCGTACTGCTGCCCTCGGCCCTGGAAAACATCAACCGCGTTCCCATGGACCAGTCGCTGCGTCGTCATGCCTGGGGCTTTCTGGACCAGAACGGCCGACTGGCCATTCGCCCGCTCTTTGAAGATGTGCGCGATTTCCGCCACGGCCTGGCCGCCGTGCAGTGGAAAGGCAAATGGGGGTTTATCGATACGCGAGGCCGCATGGCGGTGCCGCCGCGGTATGACAGCGTCCAGGACTACGCCGAAATCGGCCTGGCGGTCGCCACGCTGGACGGACGCCAGCAACTGATCGACCGCCAGGGTGAACCCGTGGGCGAACCGCTGGACGCCGGCATCCAGGACCTGTTTCTGGCCGACGGCGTGCCGGCGCGGGCCGCCGTGCAGTACAAGCAGGAATTCCGCGGCATCAATGGCGAACGCCGCTTCGCCAAGCCCGGCGTCACCATCACGCAAGCCTACGGCCAGGGGCTGTACATCGCGATCAACGACGAACGCCGTTACGGCGTGGTGGACGGCGATTGGAACTGGGTAGTCGAACCCACCTACGAAGACATCCTGACGCAACGCGACGGCAGACCCGCCGTGGCCTTCGGCCGCGATGGCGCCGTGCTGATCGGCGCCGACGGCAAGGTGAGCGGACTGGACCAGGGCTACGGCAGCATGCAGCCTGTGGGCCGTGCGTTCTGGAGCGCCGAACTGGACCGCAGCAAAGGCTATGCCGTGCTGGACGCGACGGGCACGCTAGTCACGACCATGAAGCCCGACGAGGCGCAAGCCTCCCAGCGCTTTCAAGACACCATCGTCTACCCCTCCGGCGAGACGCTCATGGCCCTGGTGCCGGGTCAGCCCGCCCCCATCAAGCTGGGCGCGGCGTTGTCGCCCGCCAGGAACGAAGAGGGCTTTGTGTTGTTCTCCGATCAAACCGGCACGCCCGCCGGCCTCTTGACGCCCAAGGGCGTCTGGCTCAATGGCGACACGGCGCCCGCCTGGCTGCGCGAGGCCGGATCGATGGAAGTGCGCCAGGGCAGGCTGTGGGTCAAGAAGCGAGAAGGCAGATTGCTCAATGTGGTGGATGCCGACGGCCACGTACTGCTCAATCCCGAGGCGGTTGAAGCGGCGCAGTACACGGAACTGAGGGCCGTGCCGTTGAACATGCCGGGCGGGCCGCTGGCCATGCTGGGCCAGTCACATTGCCAATGCGGCCCGTCCGGCGCCGGCCTGTTGCTGGCCGACGGCACGCTGGTGAGCGACCCGTCGTGGACGGACCTGATTGCACTGGATGATGTCGACGACCGCGAGAGCGACCCCGAACCCGAGGCCGGCGACGATGTCCTGAAACCCGATCAGTTGCGCTTTGCCGCCGAGACCGACCGCGGCCTGCAGCTGCTGGACGCCCAGGGCCGGCCGATGAGCCTGCCGGTGCAGCAGCATATCGGCAATTTCCGCCACGGCTATGCACTGGTTTACGCCGATGGCGTCAACCGGATGATCGACCGCGACGGCAAGACCTACGACCTGCCTGACGTTTTCCAGACGCAAATCGTGGCGCCGGGCGTGGTCCGATACCTGAAGACCGCCGGCGCCGATGCCCGGTGGGGTCTGTACGACTTTGTGGCCAAGAAGGAACTGGCCGCGCCCGCCTTCCGCAAGATCGGCCACTTCCAGAACGGCCAGGCGGTGGCGTCACTGGGCGCGGATCGCGTGGGCGTGATCGACCAGCAGGGGCAATGGGTCTTGCCGGCAAGCCATTACGGCATCGCGCGCGTCAATAACAAGCTGTGGCGGGTGATGCAGGCCGGCGGGCAGGGTGAAGACTACGAACGCCCCGCCGCCGTCTTCAATGCCCAGGGCCGCGCGCTGACGTCGTTCCAACGCCTTCTGCAGGTATCCGCCGAGGAGGGAGGCTCCATTACCGCCGCGGGCGAAAACCACCGCTGGATCGTAGCGGCCGACGGCTCCGGCGTGCAGGACCTGCAAGACGCCACCTATTCCCGCATTGGCGACTGGCTGGAGATCCGCCGGGCCGTGCGCTATGGCTATCTGGATGCCCAGGGCGCATGGCAGATCGGCCCCATGGCGGCGGTCGGCTCGGTCTTCCAAGGCTCGCCCGCCCGCGCGCTGGCCGCGGATGACGCAAGCACGCGTCTGATCGACACCACGGGCAAGACCGTCGCCACCCTGCCCGCCGGCGACTGGCGCTGGCCGCAGGGCTCGGCCTTGCTGCTTCGCCACTATGTTGCCAACGGCAAGGCCATGACGGATTACGTGGGCCTGGACGGCAAGGCGCGCATCAAGGTGGAAGGCACGGGATCCGCCTATTCGGAAGGCCGCGCGGTGACGCAACTGTCCACCAGCGCAGTGCGTGCCGTCGACGGCAAGGGCGCGTTGAACGGCCCCGCGTTCGACGCGCTGGGCGCCTTGCATGACGGCCTGGCGCCCGCCCGCACAGAGCGCAACTTCGGCTACGTGGACGGCGCGGGCAAGTTCGTCATCCCGACCGACTACAACGCAGTCACGCCGTTTGCGGACCAGCGTGCGGTGGTCTCCACGATGGAGCTGTCGAAGATCATCGACCCCGCCGGCAACGCGTTGGCACGCGTCGAAATGGTGTGCGGCATGCGCACGCTTTACGGCAGCGCCGGCCAGCGCCTGTGGCCGCTGTCCTTGCCGGCGCGCTGCCGCCGCTAAGCCGTCTTGCCGCTGGACGCCTATTGCGCGTCCAGCGCCAGGTAGCGCTGGGTCTGCACGATGGCTTCGCGTTCCTTGAAGCTCGTCAGGCGATCGGCCAGCGCGCTGCTGTCGCCGGTCTGCTTGATGGCGGCCAGCGTGGCCTGCATGGCATGGATGGCGGCGCGCTGCAGGTCCGACGGAATGATGGCCAGGCGATAGCCCATCGCGGCCAAGTCGGGCAGCGGCACCAGCGGCGTCTTGCCGCCATAGAACATGTTGATGAGCTTCAGGCCCGGCAGGCGCTCGGCGATGGCGCGGATCTGCTCCAGCGTTTCGGGCGCTTCCACGAACACCATGTCCGCGCCCGCTTTCACGTAGCGTTCGGCACGCGCAATCGCCGCATCAAACCCTTCCACCGCAATCGCATCCGTGCGCGCGATGACCAGTGCGTCGGCGTCCGACAGCGTCTGGCGCGCGATGTGCACCTTGCGGCACATCTCGTCCGTGTCCACAAGGCTCTTGTCGTCCAGATGGCCGCAGCGCTTGGGAAAGGACTGGTCTTCGATATGGAAGGCGGCGACACCCGCGCGCTCCATGATGCGCACGGTGCGTTCCACGTTGGCCGATCCGCCGAAACCGGTGTCTGCGTCCGCCACGACCGGCAGGCCGCTGGCGTCGACGATCTTCTCGACCCGATCCATCACTTCGGTGAAGCTCAAGAGGCCGATATCCGGATAGCCTGCCGCACGCGCGATGGCGCCGCCACTGGCGTAGACGGCGTTGAATCCCGCGGCGGCCACCAGCCGGGCCGACATGCCGTCATAGGCGCCGGGCGCCACGACGATGTCGCGGGCCAGGTGCTGGCGCAACAGGGTGCTGGGTTTGACGGGAGCATTCATGGCGGTTCCTTGATGAAGATGCGTCGATGTATGCATCATCGGCTGGCCGCAATAGAATGTCCAATATATGGAAAATTGATAATCAGTACTTTTCAGGTATCAATATGGAACTGCGCCATTTGCGCTATTTCGTCGTGACCGCCGAGGCGCAGCATTTCACGCGTGCGGCCGAACTGCTGGGCATGGCGCAGCCCCCGCTCAGCCAGCAGATCCGCCAGCTGGAGCAAGAGGTCGGCACGCCGCTGTTTGACCGCACGGGCCGCGGCGTCGCGCTGAACGACGCCGGCCGCGCATTCCTGGTGTGCGCGCAAGACATCCTGCAACGCGCGCAGGCCGCCGTGCAGACGGCGCAACGCGCCGCGCGTGGCGAGGTCGGCGAACTGACCCTGGGTTTCACCGAATCCGCGTCGTTCAACGGTGTCGTGACGGAGCTGATCCGCCAATACCGGCAACAGTATCCCGATGTGGAAATGACCCTGTCGCAAGGCGATAGCGAGACGCTGGTGGCGCAGCTGCGCGAAGGCGCGATCGACGCCGCCTTCGTGCGCCCGCCCTTTGCGCTGGACGGCGGGTTGACGTTCACGCAGTTGGCGGAAGAACCGCTGGTGGTGGCCCTGCCGCTGGGCCATGCGCTGGCGCGAAAGAAGCGGCTGGCGCCCGCGGACCTGACGCAGGAACGCTTCATCCTGTATTCGCGCAAGTCGGGGTACGGGCTCAGCGCGGACATCATGGCGGCATGCCGGCAGCACGGCCTGAATCCGTTGATCGGCCAACGCGCGCCGCAGCTGTCGTCGGCGGTGAACCTGGTGGCGGCAGGCATGGGCGTGGCGGTGGTGCCGGCGTCATTGCGCCACCTGCGCCCCGACGGCGTGGTCTACCGCCCTTTCGCGCTGGACTGGCCGCGCGCGGTGCTGGGGCTGGCGGTGCGTCAGGACAGGCCGGGCGGCAAGGTGGAAAACCTGCTTCGGCTGGCCGGCGGCCGCGCCTAGAACCGGCGCGCCGCGGCGCTTAGTCTTCGTGCGACTCGTGCACGGCCACGGCGCCGCGCTTCCAATAGCTGGCTGCGCGGATGCGGGCCTTGTCGGTGCCATGCTGCGACACCATGATTTCACGCACGGCCTTGGCCACGGCGGATTCGGCCGCCACCCACACATAGCCTTCGCCGGGCGGCAAGGTCAGTTCCCGCGCCGCTTCCAGCAACAAGGTGCTGTAGCCCGGCGCCGTGCCATCGCGATGCAGCCAGCGCACGGACGTCTGCGCAGCCGAGGGCAGCGGGATCTGGTTGGCGGCGGACGGCACCTCGATCAGAACGAACGCCTGCGCGGCGGCGGGCAGTTCCTCGAGGCGGCGGGCGATGGCGGGCAGCGCCGTTTCGTCGCCGATCAGCACATGCCAATCAAACCCCTTGGGCACCACGAAAGAACCGCGCGGGCCGCCGATGCCCAGCGTCTGGCCGGGCGCGGCCTGCTCGGCCCAGGTGGACGCAGGGCCATCGCCGTGCAGCACGAATTCAATGACAAGCTCGCGGCGTGCCGCATCGAAACTGCGGGGGGTGTAGTCGCGCGCGGCGGGCTTGGGCGCGCCTTCAGGGAACTTGACGCCATCCGGGCCGACGGTGGGCAATGCCAGCGGCTGCGTCGGGTCGGCGGGGAAAAAGAGCTTCACATGGTCGTCAAACGACGCGGACACGAAGTCCGCGAGGTCGTCGCCGGTGAAGGTGATGCGGGCCAGCAGGCCGGCAACGCGCTCGATGCGCGCAACGGTCAGCACGCGCATCTTCAGGTTGTGGCGCACGCGCTCCACGTTCAAATCGCTACGGGTCATTAAAACTCCAGTGTCAGGGGAACGGGTCAAGCACAGGGCTTGCCGTTGATCTCGTCGGTGGCACGCGCCAGGATGGCGGCGATGCGCCGTTGCTCGGTGGGCGACGCGTCGGTGCGGTCCAGCAGCGCCTGCCGGATGGCCTGGCGCGCCTCGACGAACTCCGGCAGCCAGCCGGTACGCACGTCTTCGCCTTCAGGGCCCAGGCTGCGGGGCTCGCCGCTCCAGGCCTGGCGCATCCAGTCCATCTTGCGGGCAATGTGCTTGAAACGATTGAACATCAGGGTCAGGCGGCTGCGGTTCGCTTCCAGATGCGCCTTGCCCGGCTCCGCCAGGTGATAGCGCTTCTTGGCGCCCTCTTGTTCCACCGTGGCGTAGCCCAGCTCTTCCAGATAGGTCAACGCGGGGTAAACCATCCCCGGGCTGGGCGTATAGAAGCCGTTGCTGAGCGTGCCCAGCGCCTTGATGAGTTCATAGCCGTGGCTCGGGCTTTGCTCAAGCAGGCCCAGCAGCATCAGCTGCAGGTCGTCAGCCGACACGCGGCGTCCCCGCGTGAACCCGCGCCCGTCGCCGCCGAAACCGTCGGCGTCGCCCCGGCCGTCGGGCGGACCCGAGAACCAGTCGCCGCTAGAGGCGGCATGGCGGGGGTGATGGGGATGGTGGGCGTGATGCCCATGGTGGCCGTGGTGGCCGTGATGCTCATGGTGAAAATGGGAATGGCGCATGGATTCGCTCTTAAGATGTATCTTTAGATATATATCTTACGATACACCCGCAAAAAACCCGACGTCAAGCGCGGCGTTCCACCCGCCCCGCATCGGGCGTCACTCCAACCCGATCCGCCTGGCGCCCTCTCTGAACAAGACCTGCACCTCGGGCGTCAGGCGGAACGCAGCCAGGAGGTCACCCACGCGGTAGGCGGGATGCGACTTGCGGATCAACGGCAGGAAGCCCAGCGCTTCGTCCACCCGGTCAGCGATGGCCAGGCAATGGGCGGCGATCGCCAGGATGTGCACGTGGGCATTGGGACGCATCGCGGCCTTGAGCGCCCAGTCGGCAGCCTCCTCGATCCGTCCCAACCGGACCAGCGCCAGCGCGCGGACGGCCAGCATGCCGAACATCAGGGGGTCGAAGGGACTCAGATGGCGCGAATGGTCCGCCGACCCGATGGCCGCCAGGGCGTCCCCTGATTGGCAATGGACAAACCCCAACGAGTAATGCCCCAGGGCGAAATTGGGGCTCAGATCGACGGCACGCTGTAATTCCGCCAGCGATGGGTCCTGAGTGCCGCGCAGCCACAGTGCGCGGCCCATGGCCCAATGTGCCGCGGGGTCGCGGTCGTCGGCGATCAGGCCTTGACCGGCGGTCTTGAACGCCAGGTCCATCGCGGGCTGCTGCTCGCCCCAGCGCTGGAACGCGTCCTGCCAGTGGGTAAACGACAGCCCCGCGTAGGCCCGGGAATACGTGGGGTCCAGCCGCACCGCCATCTGGAAAAAATGTCGCGCCAGCGCGTTGTCCGCCTGGTTGAACCGGTACATGTGCCACAGGCCGCGGTGATGGGCCGACCACGCGTCCAACGAATTCGGCGGCGTGAGAATGGCCCGGTTGCGCTCGGCGGATTCGACCTCGATTTCGATCGACGCGACGATCCGGTTGCCGATCTCGTCCAGTGCGACGAATGCGTCGTCCAGCGCATGGTCGAAGGTCTCTGCCCACACGATGCGCGCCGTCCGCGATTCGACGAGCGCCACGTCCACGATGATCCGCTTGGCGTGCCGGCGCAGCGAGCCGCTCACCACGAAGTCCACATTCAGCGTCCGGCCGGCCTCTTCCGGCCCCACGCTGCGCTGGTCCAGGGCGAAGACCGTCCCCTGCGCGATGACGAACAGGCTGCGCAGCTTGGCCAACCGGGTGATGATGTCGTAGGCCAACCCGTCCCCCAACCCGCCCCGCACGCCGCTGCGCGCCGCGGCGTTCGTAAATGGCATGACCGCGATCGAGGCCCGTCCGGTTCTTTCCCTGCCGCCGTCGGACGAGTCGGCAATCGGTGCCTTCGCGGCGTCAGCCGCCGGTTCCGGCGAGCCGCCGGGCGATAGCCGAAGCTGCCGCCAGGCATCGCGCAGGGGCCGCCAATCCAGCCCCTCGTCCTCGAAGGCGCGTATCGCGGCAGCCAGGTGTTCTTCTCCCTCGCGAAGCCGCCCCCGGTCGCTTAGCGACTGCAGCATCAACGCGTGTGCGCGCCGGTCGTACGGGGCCAACCGCAACCAATTGTCCAGGCAGCCGTAGCGCTCTTCGGACTCGGTTGGCAGGCACGCGGCCAGGTGCTCCAGCACCACCGCCTGGCAGGCTCTCAATCGCCGCCGTTGCGCCACCATCCAGCTATCGAAGACCGGGCACGCCCTGAGCTGCAGGCCATCCAGGAACTCGCCCGCGAATAGCGCCGCCAGCCGGCGCAGCCTATCCACGCCCACACTACTGATGCCCTGCCGCATCGCCTGCTCGATATCCAGGACGTCGACAAGGCAGTCGTGCAAATCGAGCGCCACCGTCTCTGGCGTTGCCTGAATTCGTCGGCGGTCGGGCTCGTCAAGCAAGGTTCTTGCCTTGCTGAGACACCAGCGCAGTTCGCCTCGGGGATCGTTCGGAACGTCCCAAAGCAGCTCGCACAGATGCGTGCGCGTCACGGCATGCGGAGCAAGCGCAAGATAGGCGATCAACGCGCGGAGCTTGCGCGAGGGTGGCAACGCCAAGGCGGCGTCCCCCCGCAAGATCGCCATCGACCCAAGCATGTGGATACGAATGGCGGCGGCATCCTGGGGAAAATCCGGGTGCCTTGCCGCCGCAGATTCCACGCCGGCTACCACGGTCCGCTCCACGCACGGGAACTACGGTTGACTCCGGATCGCACGACACGCACCTGCCTTCGCGCCCTTGTCTGTGATGCCGCTCGGCGCCGGCGATGTCCGCTGTCGCTTTCCCCCCGTACTAATGGAGACAGACCATGTCCATATCCGCCACCGCCGTTGCGCAACCTCAAGCCGCCGCGCAGCCCGATCTGGCCGCCCTGAAGACCCGCCAGCAAGCCACCTGGTCTTCCGGAGACTATGCCGTCGTCGGCACCACGTTGCAGATCGTCGGCGAGCAGCTGTGCGAATCCCTCGACGTCCGCGCCGGACAGAAAGTGCTTGATGTCGCAGCTGGCAACGGCAACGCCTCGCTGGCCGCGGCCCGCCGCTGGTGCGAGGTGGTCGCCACCGACTACGTGCCCGCGCTGCTGGGACGCGCCCGTGAACGCGCCGCGGCCGAACGACTGAAGGTCGAATTCCAGGAAGCCGATGCCGAGGCCCTGCCCTTTGCACCCGCCAGCTTCGACGCCGTCGTTTCCACCTTCGGCGTGATGTTCACGGCCGATCACGACAAGGCCGCCGCCGAACTGGTCCGCGTCTGCCGCCCAGGTGGCAAGATCGGCATGGCCAACTGGACGCCCGAGGGCTTCATCGGCCAAATCTTCAAGACCATCGGCAAGCACCTGCCCCCGCCGGCCGGCGTCAAATCGCCCGCGCTGTGGGGCACCCGGGCGCGCATCGACGAGATGTTCGGCGCCCACGCCTCCGCCATCCAGGCCGAACCCCGCCACTTCGTGTTCCGCTATCGTTCGCCCGAACATTGGCTGCAGGTCTTCAAGACCTATTACGGGCCGCTTCTTAAAGCGTTTGCTGCGTTGGAACCTGCGGCGCAAGCCGCCCTGGAAAGCGATCTGATAGCGCAAATAGACCGGTTCAATCGCTCTAGCGACGCCGGGATGGTGGTGCCCAGTGAATACCTTGAGATCGTGATCACGCGCCGATAGCCGGGCGGCGATCCCAGACCCCTTACCGCCGGGGTCATTCGGGCAGGCAGCAAGCAGTAGATGGTCCATGGCGCGACGCCTTTACGCCCTTCCGCGCACGGAGCGGGACGAACGACGCGAAGCAGTGACATGCAAAGCTGGCACGCGGGCTGCGGCCCGGGCCAGGCCGGGACTGATCCTCTGCCTGAAATCATACGCCTGTCGGCGGCGGCTGGCGCAAGCCTGCTGCCGTCAGGCGCCGCGTTCGAATCCCCCAGCCGCGATCCGGCGCAATGTCTCATTATTCAGGCCGATTTGTCTCGCCTCGCCCGGTAATGCGGCTTCTGCCATGAGGCCCAGTGTAAATTCGCCAACGATTTCACTCGAGGCGACTCGGGCGGCTCGAGCGTTCGCAGGTTGCCTCGCCGGGCCATCTCCTGAAGGCAAAGATCGTAGGTGCATCCCGGAATGCGTAGCGGCTTCGGAAAGGGCGGAGCCTACGTGAAGCCGGGGTATGAAGTCACCTTCAATCGATCAAGAGGCCTACATGTCATTTTCATCCGTGTCCCGCATCGTCGCCCTGACGCTCGCAACGTTTGGCACTGCGCATGCGCAATCCCCCGATGCGACGACACCGGTTGGCGTCGACAACTTTGTCCGTGCCGAGTCCGATCTCTACATGGGAAAAATGGTGGCGGATGGAGGTGTCGGACGCTTTATCCACAGCCGCGCACCGGTCGCCATCGACGCACAGAACGTCATCCGCATGAATCGCGACACGCTCTACTCCGAAGCCGTGTTCGATCTGGATGCAGGCCCCGTCACGATCACGCTGCCCGAAGCCGGTGCACGATTCATGTCGATGCAGATCGTCGATGAAGACCATTACGTACCCGCCGTTTTCTACGGTGCCGGCGCCCATACCCTGAGCAAGGCGGACATCGGCACGCGCTATGTCTTTGTCGCGATCCGCACGCTGGTCGACCCCGCAGACAAGAAGGATCTTGAGCAGGTGCACGCCCTGCAGGATGCCATCAAGGTCAGCCAGGCCAAGGCGGGAGAATTCGTCGTGCCGAAGTGGGATCAGGCCAGCCAGAAAAAGATGCGCGACGCCCTGCTGGTGCTGGGCGAGACGGTCCCCAACTACAACCAGGCCTTTGGCCCGAAGGGCACGGTCGACCCAATCCAGCACTTGATTGGCACCGCCACGGGTTGGGGTGGAAATCCCGCCAAGGACGCCATCTACCTTACCGGCGTGGCGCCCAAAAACGATGGAAAAACCGTTTATCGGCTGAACGTAAAGGAAGTCCCGGTGAAGAGCTTCTGGTCGGTCAGCGTGTACAACGCCGACGGCTACTTCCAGAAGAACCCGTACGACGCCTATTCGTTGAACAACCTCACCGCGCAACAAAAGGCTGACGGGTCGATCGACATCCAGTTCGGCGGATGCGACGGGAAGATCGCCAATTGCCTGCCCACCACGCCGGGTTGGAACTACACGGTCAGGCTTTATCAGCCAAGCGAGGAAATCCTGAACGGCAAATGGCGCTTTCCGGAGCCGACACCGCAGCCCTAACCTCCGTTCGGTCGCGCAGCCCAAGCCGACACCCGCGTTTGTGCAACATGGACGCGGGTACACTGGCCACTTGGCCGGCCATGGGCTTGCGACTTAAGGCGAGACGTCAACATGACTTGCTCAGAAACGTTCATCTCCACCGACGCAATAGAGCATTCGCTGCGTGACGAGTACTGGCGTGAAGTCACGCGCCCGTTCTGCGATACGACGCTCGATCCGACAACGGGTTCGGCAACGTTGGAAGGCACCATGCGGATCCGCCACCTGGGCGGATTGACGCTGGGCTCAACGACCTTCAACGCGCAGCGCTACAAGCGGGACAAGGCCACGATTGCCCGCAGCGGGCTGGATCATTACCTTGTTCATGTCGTGGCGGCGGGTTCCATCCACGGCGACTTTGACGGCCGCGACGTCCTGGCGGCCCCCGGCGGGATCTGCATCATCGACCTGGCCCGCCCTTATGCATGCAGCGTGGAAGCCGGCGAGCGAGTGGCGACGACCATCCCCCGCGCCGGCATCGATAAGCTGCTGGGGCCCCGCGACGTGCACGGATTCGTCCTTGACCCCGGGCTTCCGATGACGCGCCTGCTTGCGGACTACCTTCGCGGTTTCCACGCGGTGGCAGGCCAGCTGTCCACCAGTGAGGACGGCGCGGCACAAGAAGCCCTTACCACGCTGCTCTCGGCAGGCCTGTCGAACACCGCGCCCGTCGACGATGGCCCGCAATCCGTGCTGGGTCAGGCAATGCGGGCGCGAGCCCTTGCCTATATTGATCGCCACCTTGCAGATCCCGAGCTGGGCCCGGACCTGCTCGTGCAACGATTCAGAGTCTCGCGCGCCCATCTGTATCGCGTATTTTCCGACCTGGGCGGCATCGCCCAGGTGATCAAGACACGGCGCCTGGACGCGGCCTACGCCTTCCTCGTCGATCCACGGCGCCCCGCACGACCGATGAGCCAGATCGCCGCTGACTTCGGCTTTCGCAATACCGGGCGCTTTCGCCAGGCATTTCTTGCGCGCTTTGGCTTAGCCCCTGAAGACGCCAGCGGCCAAAGCCCCCACGCGGCGTCGCCGCTCGACAGCGACAATTTTCTATCGACCCATTTCGCGGCGCACAGCCATCGGCCCGACGTCGCGTAAGGCGCCTGCGCTTCAGAACTGGTAAGCCAGACCCACAATGGGGCCCTGCTGGACGACGTTGTAGACGAAGCCGTTCCGATTGAAATTGACGCCCAGCGCACGGTAGCCCAGCACTGCCGACAGATTGGACTTGAACTGATAGCCAATCGCGGCCGTGGCGTCCCAGTCCAGCCGGGCTTGTCCGGCGCCGATCACGCCCCAGCCGGTCAGATACCAGTGATCGTTCAACGCGTATTGGCCGCGCACGCCGGCAACCGCATCAATCCACGTCGCGCTGTCGCTTCGACGGTTGCCGCCAAGCACCCCACCCTTCAGGGAAATCGTGGTGCTGGCGTGCCAGAGCCGCCCGCCGCCGATCACGTCAAGGTGCCCTCGGTCGCTTTCAAGCACGCTGTAACCCGCGCCCAAAAAACCGGTGAATGTCTTGGAGGAAACATCGACCTTTCGACTCAGGAGGCCGTATTGGGTATTGCCGCCGCCGGAGAGCTGCGCATACATGACGTCCCCGACCACGCTGAACCGCTTGTACCGCGCCTCGGCAGCGCCCATGAACGCCAGATCCGTCTCGCTGATGATGTCGCTGAAACTGGAATTCAGTTTCACCGGCGGCCGCCCGAACTGCCCGACTTTTCCATTGATGCCAGACGCCCAGACATAGGGACTCACGCTGACCTGCCACGTGTCGGCGGCATCGCCAGAGTTCTTCTGCAGAAGCGGGCTGATCGGCAGCGTGCTGTCAGCAAAGGATACGTTGCAGGTCCCGACCAGCGCGCTCAACAGGATAAGCGGCGTAAAACACAGTTTCATGGTGACTCGATGATGCGGCGTCTTTGGAATGCGTAAGCGAATCGAAAATGGCGTCACTGTTCGGCCAGCGCAGCTTCCTCTGCCTTGCATTCGATGCTGGGCGCCGGTTGCTTGGCTTTGGCGGCTTCCACTTCCTTGCGGGCCGCAGCCAGATCGGCACGAAACTCGTCATAGTTCTGCAACAGGGCAACCGTTGCCGCGCCCATCGTGCGGCCGGCATCCACATCGCTTTGCCAATGCGCGTTGCAGATCACGCGGCTTTGCCCGAACGCCAGGCCGCGCTTGAATATTGTGTTGGCGCGATCAGGATTGATTTCGGCCAGGACCAAGGCCCAAGCCCAGCCCGCCGCCGTATGGCCAGACGGGTATGAGCCATCCGTGCGCAACAGCGTTTCCTGCTCGGGGAAGCACGTTCCTTCGTTGTGGACGACAAACGGGCGAACCCGGTTATAGGTGTTCTTGACGCCATAGGTAGACAGGCCTGCATCGGTCAGCACCTTCTGCATCAAGCGATACAGGTGCGGCGTTTGCGCCTCGGTGATGTCCACGCCCATCGCGCACGAGAAATTCTTGGCCGGCTGCGGAAACTGCAGGTCTGCGTCCAGGCGGGCTTGCGCGGCGCGCGCGCCACCGCGCAGCGGGATGGTTGCCTTCCGTGCCTCTTCGTCGCGCGCGAACGCGGCGCTGTCCGCGGCAGGTGGCGGCCCAAGCAGATCGAGGCTGTTGGGCAGGTTCTCTTTGGGGATATAGCCCGGCGCCAACTCGAAGTGCGGGTCCGTAACTGCCGGGTCTGCTGCGCCGTCTGCCGCGTACGACAGCGCGTGGGTCATGCCCAAGAGAGCAAGCGAAACGCGGGCTGCCTTACTGCGTATTGTGCGAAGCATATACATCGATACCGTCAGTTGAATTTGCTGGACCCTCCAACCCGAGACGCTTGGTTTACCCAAGCGTCGCGTGAAGGAAATCGTGGGCGAATTTACACTGCGGGACCGGACGGGAAACGTCAAATGCGCCGAGGTGAGACGGATTGGCGGGAATAATGAGACATTGCTAGGAATACGGCAATGGAGCTGATCATGTCGAACGAACTGCGCATCTGACGTCCACGTCATTGGGTCGAGCATAGACGTCGCCTGGCAGCGATCTGATCACGCGGGAACCAATGAAAATGGCCGCGGGCGTTTTTCCCGCGGCCATTTTTTTTGTGCGGCGCTCAGTGCGCTGATGCAAGCCTTCTCGAAGGGGTGTAAAGCGCAAGCTTTCCCACCATGCAGCCCAGCACGAGCAGCGCGGCATACACCAACAGCGTCACTGCAGCCGCCACATTGGATTCGGCAACACGAATCAGTTGGTTCCATGACATCGCCCTAATGGCCAAAAATCCCATGCCTACACCCAGCACCTGAGCCAGCCAGAAGGCCAGCGTGCCGTGGGCAAGCGCACGTCCTTGGCGCGCAGCGCCG
This sequence comes from Achromobacter marplatensis, assembly GCF_002209535.1. GTDB lineage: Bacteria > Pseudomonadota > Gammaproteobacteria > Burkholderiales > Burkholderiaceae_B > Achromobacter > Achromobacter marplatensis. The sequence goes on from NZ_NJIG01000025.1 coordinate 55,141, forward strand.
ATGGGGTGCTGCAGGATTTTCAGACAGACCTGCGTGCACAGCACCAGGATGATGACGGGCAGGATCAGGTAGCCCAGCGCGTATTCCAGCCAGCCTACGCTCATCGCCTGCGCTTGCAAGTAGCTGCCCAAGGCGATGCATACACTCAATTGCCAGCCCAATATCATCAGCCCCGAGTTCCAGGCGGCGTGACGCTGTTCATACGCCGGGCCACCCGCCAAGCCCGCAGGCTGCACTGTCCGCGTAGCGATGCGCACGACGAGATATGCGCCAAGGATTTCCAGGGCAATGGCCAAGGCACTGATAAACAGGCCCAAAGTAATGAATTGGCCCGCCGGACCGGCGTGCACCATGATGTATTGCATGAGTACGTTACGCAGGTAAACCGTAGCCACCGACACCGCCAACAAGAGGATCAACAGCAAGGCGACGAAGGTGCCAAAGAGCTTGCGGGGTTCGTCCACGGCCTGCGTATTCTTCTGCCGCAGCCAGCGATGCATGGTGCCCCATACCGTCAAGCCGATAAAGACGGCCGATGTTGCAATGGTGGTCAGCAACGGCATCAAGAATTGCGGCTGGCTGTAGATCTCGCGCAGTTGCGCCGACTCGGGTAGCCAAAATACCGAGTAGCTTTGCGCCAGCGCTGCGTAGGCCACGCGGACGACGACGGCGGTCAAAGCCAGACGCCAGGCAAGTGAGGAGGGAAAGGGAGTGGGTTCGATCATCGGCGTTGCACGAACAGTGTCGGGAAATAACGGCAGTCGAAATAATTCGGGATCGAACATAGCACGGCGATGCGGACCGTCATGCAGGAGGTTGGCGGGGGGTGGCATTTGTAATGCTGCTAAATGTTACGTCGGATTGCTAGGGGAAAACCCAAGATTGATTGGTCGCAGGCAAACTCAAATCGCCGCTACAAACCGATATGCCTGACGCCCAATTTACGGGGCCCGCCGCCAGGCCAAAAGGCTGTCGGAAACGAAATTTCACGACATCCATTTTTTATTACTGATTCGGCCCGCCCAGCAAATATGTTCATGCCGCCTGCGGTGATACAAAGCCAAGGCATCGGCATTTGGATGAACCAATCACGTCCCGGACACCCGAAGGGTACAAGAGCACATATTGGTTTATAGGCCGCGTTACGTACTTTCCGCCAAGCTGAACTTAGGAGTTTTGAACGTGCAATTCCACGCGACGAACAGGCGTCAGATCGCGCTTTGCCTCGGTATTGTGCTTGTATGCGGAACGATGTCGGTTTCGTCTGAGGCAGCTGGCGCCAGCTCCAATTTGAAATGGTCCACAGATCCAACCACCCAATGCCGCTTCGTCGCGCCTGATTCTTTAGGTGATGGCCCCAAATACTGGACGGGCTTTTGCTCCACCGTCACCAAAGTAGCCACCGGCGCGGGCATGATCGTGGCTCGTAAGGGAAATCAAACTGGCCCTGCCTTTTTCGGCGAGTTGCGTGCAGGCGTTCCGATCATTGGCGTTGTCAATGATGGAGACGGCTACAGCGCTGGCTTGTTTGATGGCAAGGAAATTGGCGCTTCCAAAGAAGCCGAACGGGTGGATATTGACGACAGCTTCGAAGTCGCTGCGCGCGCCGCAAAGATGGTCAGTGAGTATTATTCCCAGCAAAAGAACACCGCCTCTGCAAAGTATTATCAGGGTGTCGCCAAGCAGTTTTCCACTCAGCTTGAGAGAGATTAAGCCGACGACTGCCCGCTCACGGAGCAGGCCCCCCACGTGAGACCAACGCAAATCTGCCGCGCTGAACACAGCAATCACATGTTGTGAGCGGCGTTGCACCCACAGCGCCATATCAATTAACAATGAACAAACCAATGAAAAATTTTGCGCTTTCTGCGGCTGAGCTTAAGCCCCTGGCTACGGGCAGAGGGGGTTGCATTGCCACCGACGAGATCACCGTTGAAGGCAGGCCGGTTGGCTACATGGTGCGTGAGGAACCGATATTCCCCGAAGACAGCGGCTGGGCTTTTCAGGCAGGCGACGAGACGCAGGCTTATATGGATGATCCGTCCAATCATGGGGTTTTCGACGTGAACACGATCGCAAACCTTTGCCCCGATATCATCCCGCTGCTTGACTCGCCACCGCCTGTCGCATTTGCACGCCTAGCGTCAGGACAGCTTGTGCAAGTGCCCCATGAGGCGCCTTTGGACTAGGTCGGTTGCCCGTTGCAAGCCGACGTGGACTTCATGCGTGGCATGATCCCCCACCACCAAGGCGCCATAGACATGGCGAAAGTGGCGCTTCGGTATGGCAAGGACCCGATCGTTCGCGAACTTGCCGAAGACGTGATCCGCGCCCAGGAGGGTGAGATCACGATGATGCAGGAATGGCTCGACACGCGAGGCCTGCGATGAAAATGTTCTAGAGCAGGTTCCAAAGCTAGCAGCCTGAATGGATCACGGCGCTCGGCAACTCGCACGCGGCACTTGACCTGGATCGAGTTTCCCCAGTTAATGTCGCTGCCTACGTCCTAGCATTACCAATGTAGGAGTCTCTCCCTCCCTCTCCTCGTTTCCATTTATGGTTGCCTCCACGCTCGTCGCCATGCTGTGTGCACACCTGTTGTGCTTTTCGGTCATGTTTTTGCTTATCAGTCGTCGCTTGCCCGGCAACCGGATGGGGATGGATTTTTTTGCGGTAGGCAATCTTCTGCTGGCGTTGGCCTACATCCTGCAACTGCTTGAGGGGGGACCGGCCTGGAGCGTGATGAGCGTCATCAACCACACCCTCACGCTGGCTGCCCCCATCGCCTACTGGCTTGGCGCCATGCGTTTTTTTGGGCGTCAAGTTCCATTGTGGCGTCCATTGATCATTTTTTCCTTGGCCTACGGCATAGCGCAATTATTGGTGCAATGGAACGCAGGACCCACCGCGCGCTATGCCATGCTTGCGGCGACGGCGAGCCTGCTTTTCTTTGCAATGACCATCACCGTGATCTACGGTGTGCGCACTTTCGCAAAAGACTTGTACGGAGAGATGGTCTTCTTTGCGCTTCTGATTGGCGGGATCTGTGTTCTCAATGCGCTGAAGTTCTTGAAAATCGTAGATGACGGTTTGGATGCGCTGCACATGGACAGCCGCTTTCAAATGATCTTCTACATCTACATGTCGACCCTGGCTACCATCGTGCCGCCCTCCATTGTCTGGCTGGTACTGCGGCGGCTGACGGATAGTCTGCGCAACATAGCGGCGCGCGATCCCATGACGGACCTGCTCAATCGCAGAGGGCTTCTGGATGCGCTTAAACGGTATTTCGATTCTCGGCATTCCGCGCCCGTTCGCTTGCTGCTGTTGGATGTCGACCATTTCAAGCGGATCAATGACACCTACGGCCACCAAGCCGGGGATGAAGTCATATGCCAAGTGGCGGAACTACTTCGCTCCACCGTTCGTCGTGGCGACTTGACGGGTCGTATCGGGGGAGAGGAATTCGTGGCAATCTTCCTGGAGGCGGACGGTGACACGGTAATCACCTTGGCAGAGCGCCTACGTACCCGCATGGAAAGCCAAGGCATCAACGTGACGGGTTCTAGTAGTTCCCTGCGCTGTACGATCACCATTGGAATTTCGCCCCCCTTCCATGGCGCCCATGGCCTGGAGGATGCGCTTCGGCAAGCCGACGCGGCGCTCTACAGAGGAAAGGCGGCGGGACGCAATCGGGTCGAATTATCCGACCTGACGTTGTCAGACTGCAATTCATGACGCTGTATGCAGTCTGATACCTTAACGAAGCACGCCTTCTCAGGAGACTCCCCATGCCAAAGTTCGTGACGATCGGATATGGAGACCAAGCGGGTTACGACCGTACGGCAGCCCCCCTCCGCGATGCTGCGCATGCGCACGACGCGCGGTTGAAACAAGACGGCGTGTTGATGGGCATCGCAGGCGCCCCGGTGCAGGTACGCAATCACGACGCTGCCGGCGTCGAAACGACGAACGCACCCTATATGCGGTCGCCCTTGCCAGTGGCTGGCTTTTCCATCATCGAGGCGGCGGACCTGGCCGAGGCGATTGACCTGGTGTCGCGCACGCCCTGCGCGATTGCGCATGGCGTCGTGGAAGTATGGCCATTGGAACAGCCGTAAGCGAGAGCGGCCGATGAGCCGACCGGATTTCATCAAGCATTGGACTGAACTCGAAAAACCCGACGCGGAAGGCACCGAACAGAGCGTGGCGCTACCGATTTCGGGATCAGTTGCTGTTGATCCACTCCTGCGTATCCCGGACGAACCACGGAAGATTCAGTTTTTCCCCTTCGCCGGACTGTATGGTCAAGCGCTGATCCGAGGAACCGGGCGTGGCGTTCGCACGCTGCGTCGTGGAAGATGGCCGGCTGCGATAGTCCATATCGGTTTGCCGGGGCGGATTGTTCGCGCAGGCGGCAATCGACGCGCACGCGACCGCGGCAAGGACGGGTCTTACGGTTAAGCGAAGGATCTTCATGATGGACGGGTTCCCGCTGGTGGCACAGGCCGACGTGCCGGCAATCAAAGGCCTCTACTGCGTACCTTACTCGCAATGCGCGGTCTCTGTTGGCGTCGTACGCCCCTGCACCCATCGCGCAAAATCCTCTGCCCGCGGTTCGTCAGGCGCCGGCGCGTACACCACCAGCCGCAAATGGCGGCTTTCGTCCACGGACAAGGTCGCGTGCTCGAAGGCCACCTCTCCCAGCGGTTCGATATGCAGCTTGCGCACACCCATGCACGTGCCGTGCACGTCGTGTTCGCGCCACCAGGCCTTGAAATCCGGCGACACACGTTCCAGTTCGTCGACCAGTTCGGCGATGTCGGGCACGCCCGCCGCGCTGGCGAAATCGCGCCGGAAGGTGGACAGCATGGCGGGCGCTTGCGCTTGCCAGTCGACGAACACCTGCCGCATCGCGGGCGCCACGAACAGCATCCACAGTAGGTTACGGCGGCCGGGCGCTTGCGCCGAGAAGCCGAAGACGTGGTCGGCGGCGGCGTTCCACACCACGACGTCCCAACGCAGGTTCAGGATGTAGGCCGGCCGGGCGGGCAAGTCGTCCATCAGCCTGCGTACCTGTGGCGGCACGGTGCACACGGTGCGGCCCGGCTCGGCAGGCGGGCGTTGATGGGCCAACAGATACAGGTGGCGGCGCTCGGCGGGATCCAGTTTCAGTACGCGCGCCAGGTTTTCCAGGAAGGTGGCCGACACGCTGATGTTGCGCCCCTGTTCGAACCACGTGTACCAGGCCAGGCCCACGCCCGCCAACGCGGCCACTTCCTCACGGCGCAGTCCGGGCGTTCGGCGGCGGCCGCCGGCGGGCAGGCCCAGCGCCGTCGGGCTGAGGCGTTCACGACGCAGGCGCAGGAATTCGGACAGGTCCGCCCGTGTGCGGTCCAGGCGCTGGGGGATGGGAGCGTCAGTCATCACGAGAATAAGCATCCTGGCGGGCAGGCTATTGCAAGCAGTAATAGCATAAACAGCTAAATTGTATAAGGCTGAAGATCCACCCAGAATACCGCCAATCCTGTTTCCGATGGCGTATTCATGACCTCGACCACCCTGCCTTCCCCTTGCGCCCCCCGGGCCCCCGACGCCCCTGCGCTCAGCCCGCTGGGCCTGGCCGTGCTGCTGTCGGGCGGCTTTATCACGATCTTCGACCTGTTCGTGGTGAACGTCGCCATCCCAAGCATGCAGACCACGTTGTCGGCCAGCTTTGCGCAGATCAACTTCATCATCGTCGCCTACGAATTGGCGTATGGCGTGCTGCTGATCGCCGGCAGCCGCTTGGGCGACCGCCACGGGCGCCGCCGCTTGTTCATGCTGGGCATGGCCGGCTTTGCGTTGGCGTCCGCGCTTTGCGGGCTGGCTCCCACGGCCGATACGCTGATCGGCGCGCGCATCTTGCAAGGGATCGCGGCCGCCATGTTGTTCCCGCAGGTGTATGCGCTGATCCGCGTCAGCTACGAAGGCCATGCGCGGCGGCGCGCGTTCGGTTTGATGGGCATGACGCTGGGGCTGGCGGCCATCGCCGGGCAGGTGCTGGGCGGCTGGATCGTGCATGCGGACGTGTTCGGCCTGGCGTGGCGCACCATCTTCCTGATCAACGTGCCGCTGGGCCTGTTGGCGTGGCGCTTGGCTCGCCACATTCCCGAGTCCCGCGAGGCGTCGGCCGCGGCAATGGACTGGCCCGGCGCGGCAATGGTGGGCACGGGGTTGGCCTTGCTGTTGCTGGCATTGATCGAAGGACCGGCGCGGCAGTGGCCGATCTGGACAATCGCTTGCGGTGGCGCATCGGCCGTATTGCTGGCGCTGTTCGTGCGCATGCAGCGCCGCGTGCGGGCCAACGGCGGCGCGCCGCTGGTCGATCTGGCTTTGCTGGCGCAACCGCGCTTTGCGGCCGGCTGCCTGCTGGTGATGTTTGTCTTCTCGACCGCCAGCGCGATGTTCCTGTGCTATGCCCTGCTGGTGCAGACCGGCTTCGGCCTGGATGCGCTGACCGCTGGCCTGATTTTCGCGCCGGCCAGCGTGGGCTTCGTGGCGGGGTCGATGGTTGCGCCACGTTTGGTGGCGCGCTTTGGCACGGGCGCCATCGCGCTGGCGGCGTTGTTGTATGGCGGGGCCACGGCCGCGCTGATGGTGCACGTGGGGAGGGCAGGCGCGGCCTTGGCGCCGTGGTCGCTGGTGCCGGCGCTGGTCTGGCTGGGCGCGGCGCAAGGCGCGGTCAATACGCCGCTGGTGAATCTGGTGCTGGGCCTGGTTGAAGACCGCCAGGCCGGCATGGCGGCAGGCGTGGTGTCGGCCTTGCAGCAGGTGGGCGCCGCGTTAGGCGTGTCGGCGGCGGGCATGCTGTTCGGCGGCGCGCTGCACGCGCATGCCGACGCCAGTGCGCCCGAGCGTTATGCGCAGGCATTCGCGTCGGCCATGCAGTTCAACGTGGCGGCGATTGCGGCGTCGGTCGTGCTGCTGGGGTGGCTGGGCCGCCGGCACTGAATCGACGCACATCAGCGAGGCACCGGCGCGCGGGCTGGACTATCCCGCCGACAGTTCGCGTGCGCGCTGTTCGGCCTTGTGCGCCGCCTGCGTGATCGCGTCTGCGACACCGGCCTCGCGCATATGCGACAACGCGGCGTAGGTGGTGCCGCCCTTGGAGGTGACGCGGTCCTGCAGTTCCGTCAGCGGCACGTCCTCGCTGGCGGCCAACCCTGCCGCGCCGCGAAACGCGGACACGGCCAGCCGGCGCGCATCGGTCGCGGAAAAGCCCAGCTCCACCGCGCCTTTTTCCAAGGCGGCCATGAAGTAGAAGACGTAGCCCGGACCGCTTCCCGTCACCGCGGTCACCGCGTCGATCATGGCTTCGCTGTCTACCCAGATACGTTCGCCCACCGCGGCGAACAAGGCATCCACCTGGCCGCGTTCTGCGTCGCTGCAGGCCGGCGTGGCGTAAAGCCCCGTCATGCCCAGCCCTACCTTTGCAGGCGTGTTCGGCATGGCGCGCACGATGCGCGCATGGCCGCCCAGCCATTCCGATAGCGATGCCAGTTCAACCCCCGCGGCGATGCTGACCACGGTGGCCGCTGCCGACAGATGCTGATGCACCTGGCCGCAAGCCTCGCGCAAAGCCTGCGGCTTGGTGGCCAGCACGCACAACGCCGCATCGGCGATTTCCGGACCGACGCTTTCGCGGCAGTTCAGGCCGCGCGCGAACAGCGCGTCGCGCGTCGGCGCATAGGGCTCGATCACCAGGAAGTCGGACAGTTCGCGGCCCTGGCGCAGCAGGCCGTCGATGATGGCGGAGGCCATGTTGCCGCCGCCGATGAAAACGATCTTTTCTCGCATGTTGCTGAGCTTCCAAAAAAAAGGTGGCAAGTCGGGTTCAGCGCTTTCGCACCGCTGCGGCGTCCAACGCGCCGATGCGGTTACGTCCCAGCAGCCTGAGGGTATTGTCGAGCTCGGTGCGCAGGATGGCCAGGACTTCGTTCGCCCCGGCCGGTCCGCGCCCCGCCAGGCCATACAGCGGCGCACGGCCCAGCAGCACGGCGCGCGCACCCAGCGCCACCGCCTTGGCGATATCGCTGCCGCGGCGCACGCCGCCGTCCACCAGGATCTCTAGAGACTGCCCGAGTTCCGCGGCGACCTCGGGCAGCACTTCCAGCGGGCACGGCGCGCTTTCCAGCTGACGGCCGCCGTGGTTGGACAGCACGATGCCGTCTACGCCGTGCGCCTGGGCGCGCCGCGCGTCGGCCAGGCCCTGGATGCCCTTGATCACGATGCGGCCGCGCCAGTGGCGGCGCAGCCAGGCCACGTCGTTCCAGCTCAGCGCCAGGTCCATCTGCCGGCTTAGCGCGGAGGCCTGTTCAGTGATGTTCTCGCGCGCATTGGAGCTGACGGCCAGGTTCTTTAACTGCGGCCCGCCGTGGCGCAGCATTTGCCAGCACCAGCCCGGATGCGCCGCCAGATCCAGCAGCAGTTGGCGCGACGGCCGCAGCGGCAGCTTGAATCCATTGCGCTTGTCGTGGTCGCGGTTGCCATGCACCGGTACGTCCACGGTCAGGAACAGCACGGTGTAGCCGTTCTGCCAGGCGCGGTCCATCAGGTGTTCGGCGATGCGGCGGTCGCGCTGCACATACAGCTGCAGCCACAATTCACCAGGCGTGGCGGCGCGTACGTCTTCCAGCAACGAGGTCGACGCGGTGGACAACACAAACGGCACACCCGCCTGATGCGCGGCGCGCGCCAGATGCACGTCGGCTTGCGGCCAGAAGAGGCCATTCAAGCCCGTCGGCCCCACGATGGCGGGCATGGCGGCTGACGCCCCCAGCACCGTGGCGTCCAGGCGGCAATCCGTCACGTCCACCAGCACGTCGGGGCGGAATTCCAGATCGGCGTAAGCCGCCCGGTTGCGGGCAAGGGTCAGGCCGTCTTCCGCTCCGCCCTCCAGGTAATCAAACGCCAGCCGGGGCAGCCGCCTTTGCGCCTGCCGCCGGTAATCCATCACGCTGGGAAGCATGTCCTTCCTTGATTTGCGAGGGCCGAATAGAATTGCATTTCACACGATATGATTGTATTTCGATCATTTTAAAAACCGCAATTCGGAACAGCCACTAGGGGTGAATTCAGCGTGGCAAGGGGTGGACGCGCGACAAGCCCTGGCCGGCAAAGCTTGGCAGAATGCGGGTTTGCGGGGACCACAACAATCCGCCCGCCGCAAGGGACGCCCGTTATCGGACGGATTCACTCCTAGTACATACCCTAGAATCAATTGAAATACGATTATTCAAATCGAAAAGCGATTTAAGTAATCGTATGCTGTGCCTCAATGCGCTCGGACTTCCGTCGAACTCCGAGCCCCATTCGGGACCACAGACATGACCAACGGCATCACCCTGCTAGACGCGTTGACCCAGGCCCTGGGCGCGGACGCCATCCTTCACTCCGACGCCGACACCGCCGGCTACACCGAAGACTGGCGCGGCCGGTACAAGGGCCCGGCGCTGTGCGTCGCCCTGCCGGGCAACACGCAGCAGGTCGCCGACATCGTCCGGCTGTGCAACGCGCACGCCACACCGGTGCTGCCGCAGGGCGGCAATACCAGCCTGTGCGGCGGAGCCGTGCCCGACGCCGCCGGCAAGCCGCCCGTCATCGTGAACCTGGCGCGCATGCGGCGGGTCCGCCGGGTCGATGCCGCCAACAACTCCATGGAGGTCGAAGCGGGCTGCGTGCTGGCCACGGTGCACGACGCGGCGGCCGCCGAAGGCCGCCTGTACCCCATCAGCCTGGGCGCCGAAGGCTCGTGCCAGATCGGCGGCACCATCGCCACCAACGCCGGCGGCACGGGCGTGCTGCGCTACGGCAACACGCGCGACAACATCCTGGGCCTGGAAGTGGTGCTGCCCGACGGCACCATCTGGAATGGCCTGACGGCGCTGCGCAAGAACAACACCGGTTTCGACCTTAAACACCTGTTCATCGGCGCCGAAGGCACGATGGGCATCGTCACCGCCGCCGTGCTGAAGCTGCACCCGCTGCCCACGGCGCACGCCGTGGCCTGGATGGCACCGGACAGCCCGCAGGCCGCACTCGAGATCCTGGGCCTGTTCCAACGCGCGTGCGGTTCGCGCCTGTCGGCCTTTGAAATGATCGACAGCAACCAGCTGGACATCGTGATGGCGCACGTGCCGGGCCGCAAGAATCCGCTGGCCGGCGCGCATCCCTGGCACGTGCTGGTGGAACTGTCCGACACCGGCAACGGCGCCGAACTGCAAGACCTGCTGCAGCAGATCCTGGAACAAGCGTCTGAGCTCGGCCTGCTGCACGATGCCGTCGTGGCCAGCAACGACACGCAGCGCGCCGCGCTCTGGGAAGTGCGCCACAGCGTGTCCGAAGGCAACAAGAAGGCGGGCGTGGGCCTGACCACCGACAGCGCGGTGCCAGTCTCCAGCGTGCCGCGTTTCATCGATGAAGCCACGGCGGCCGTGCGCCGCCTGGTGCCCGGCCTGCCCGTGCTGATCGTGGCCCACCTGGGCGACGGCAACGTGCACTTCATTCCGTTCTTCACGTTCGACGCCTGGAACGCCCTGCCCCACCGCGACACGATGGCGGCCGACATCCGGCGCGCCGTCAACGACGTGGCGGACGCGCTGGGCGGCACCTTCAGCGCCGAGCATGGCGTGGGCCGCACGTCGCTGGCCGAAATGGCGCACTACAAGTCGGCCGTCGAACTGGCGATGATGCGCGCCCTGAAATCCACCTTCGATCCCGCCAACCTTTTCAACCCCGGCCGCTTGCTGCCTTGAGCCGTCGTTCTTGATCCGTAGTCCCTGACCCGACCCGCAGGAGTCTTCCATGAAATCGACCTCCCACAACGCTTCGCGCCGCGCCGCGCTGAAAACCGTTGCCGCCGGCGCCGCCGCGCTGGCCATGCCCATGATCTGGACGCCGTCGCGTGCGGCGTCCAAGCGCATCGTCGTGCGCGACGACGGCGGCATCTACAGCAAGGCGTATGGCGCCGTGTTCTACAAGCCGTTCACGGAAGCCACCGGCATCCAGGTCGTGGGCGTGCAGGCCAACGCCGAGCCCACCGCGCAGATCCGCAGCATGGTGGACACCGGCAACTACACCTGGGACATGGCCAAGATCAGCCAGCCCGCCATCCTGATGCTGACTGAAGGCGGCAAGGTGTACCTGGAAAAGCACGGCCTGGAATCCGATCCCGTCGTGGCCACCATTCCCAAGCAATACATGTCGCCGTATGGCGTGGGCAACAACGTCTACACCACCGTGCTGGCCTACCGCACCGACGCGTTCAAGGGCCGCCGCGCCCCGGCATCGTGGGCCGACTTCTGGAACGTGAAGGACATCCCGGGACGCCGCGGCCTGCGCAAGCACCCGTTCGACACCATCGAAGAAGCGCTGATGGCCGACGGCGTGCCCACGGACAAGGTCTACCCGTGCGACATCGACCGCGCGCTGGCCAGCCTGGACAAGGTCAAGCCGTCGGTGGACGTGTGGTGGAACACGGGCGCCCAGGTCGAACAGATGCTGGGCTCGGGCGAAGTCGACATGATCGCCACCTGGGTGTCGCGCGCGCAATCGGCGATTGCCAACGGCGCGCCGGTGCAGATCGTCTGGGACCAGAACATCTGGGGCTGCGACAACTGGTCCATCCTGAAAGGCACGCCCAACGCCGACGCCTGCCGCGAATTCATCAAGTTCGCGTCCGACCCCAAGCGGCAGGCTGCATTGGTTGAATTCTTTGCCGCCGGCGTGACGCAACCCGCTGCCTTCGACTACATCAAGGCCGACGTGGCGCGCAATTGCCCGACCCACCCCGACAACATCAAGACCGGCCTGCACATCAACGCGGCGTACTGGCTGGACAAGCAACGCGACGTGCTCGAGCGCTTCAACGGCTGGGTCCTGAAGTAATTCTTTTCTGAATGAACACCATGTCTTCTTCCAATCTGCAAATCTCGGGCCTGGGCAAACGCTACGGCGACTTCGTCGCCCTGGCGCCCACGCACCTGGACGTCGCCCGCGGCGAATTCCTGACCCTGCTGGGTCCGTCCGGCTCCGGCAAGACCACCCTGCTGAGCCTGATCGCCGGCCTGGCGCAGCCCGACGAAGGCCGCGTGCTGATCGACGGCGCCGATGTCACCTACGGCGCGCCGTATGAACGGGATATCGGCATGGTGTTCCAGAACTATGCGCTGTTCCCGCACATGAGCATCGAGGAGAACATCGCGTTCCCCTTGAAGATGCGCAAGGTGCCGGCGGCCGAAGCGCGCCGCCGCGCGCACGAAGCGCTGGAGATGGTGCGCCTGCCGCATGTGGCGACGCGCCTACCGCGCGAACTGTCAGGCGGCCAGCAGCAGCGCATTGCGCTCGCGCGCTGCATGGTCTACCGCCCGGCCATCATCCTGATGGATGAACCGCTGGGCGCGCTGGACAAGAAGCTGCGCGACCAGATGCAGCTTGAGATCAAACGCATCCACCGCGAACTGGGCACCACCATCGTGTACGTGACGCACGACCAGGAAGAAGCCATGACCATGTCCGACCGCATCTGCCTGATGAACGGCGGCGCGATCGAACAGCTGGGCACGCCGGCCGATCTGTACTTCCGCCCCCGCACGCTGTTCGTCGCCGATTTCCTGGGCGAGTCGAACCTGCTGCAAGGCGAAGTCGCGTCGGTGGACGGCGACACGCTGACGGTCAAGCTCGCCCATCAGGGCGTGACCGGGCAGGCGCTGTCCAACGGCGCCCCCATCCAGGCCGGCCAGAAAGTCACGGTGATGCTGCGCCCGCAGAACCTGCGCGTGGGCACCACCGGCCCGGGCCTGACCGGCAAGCTGCTGGACGTGATGGTGACGGGCAGCCTGACCAAGCTGTACCTGGATTCCGGCGTGGCGGATGCCGCGCCGATCGTCGTGGCTTACCCCACGCAGCGCCAGGCCGAGCAGTACGCGATCGGCCAGCCGCTGACGGTCAGTTGGCAAGCCGCGGACGCGGTGGCCATTGCGGAGTGAACGCATGACAACCCTTGCCAATCCCCGCAAGCGCATGAGCCCGGGCCGCCGCCATTTCCTGATGGCGGCCCCGCTGGTCGTGCTGCTGCTGGTGCTGCTGATCTACCCGGTCGGCCAGTTGCTGCTGTTGAGCTTCGTCGGCGACCAGGGTTTTACCCTGACGCAATACCACCGGCTGTTCGAATCGTCGGTCTACGTGAATGTGCTGCTGATCACGTTGAAGATCTCGTTGTGGACGACGTTCTTCTCGGTAGTGGCGGGCTACCCGGTAGCCTACCTGATCTCCAGCCTGTCGGCCAAACGCAAGACCTCGCTGCTGTTCTGGGTGCTGCTGTCGTTCTGGACCAGCTTCCTGGTGCGCACCTTCGCCTGGGTCGTGCTGCTGGGCCGCAACGGCGTGGTCAACCAGCTGCTGCAGGCGCTTGGCATTCTGGATGCGCCGGCCAATCTGCTCTACAACTTCGGCAGCGTGCTGGTGGGCATGGTGCATGCGCTGATGCCGCTGGCGGTGCTGACGATGCTGTCCGTCATGGAGAACATCGACCGCAACCTGCCGCGCGCCGCGTCCACGCTGGGCGCGCGCCCCGGCACGGCCTTCTGGAAGATCTATTTTCCGCTGTCGATGCCCGGCGTGGCGGCCGCCGCCATCATGGTGTTCGTGACGGCCATCGGCTTCTTCATCACGCCCGCGCTGCTGGGCGGACGCAAGGAAACGATGATCACGCAGATCATCATCGACCAGGTCCAGCAAACCATGAACTGGGAGTTCGCCGGCGCGGTGTCGGTGCTGCTGCTGGTGGTGGTGCTGGTGGTCTTCGCCATCTACGACAAGGTGCTGGGCCTGTCGACCATGACGGGCGGCGCGTCCACCCGCGTACGCGCTTCCGGCCGCGAAAGCCTGTCACGCCGCGCGGGCGATGCGGTACTGACCGTGCTGGCCAACGTGTCCGACGCGCTGTTCGCGCTGCTGCCCAAGCGGCTGCGCCGATCGGTGTCGGGCACCGGCCAGTCGCGCACCTTGTGGTGGATCGTGCTGGGCATATTGGCCTTTCTGAGCGCCCCCGCGTTCCTGATGATCCCGCTGTCGTTCGATTCGGGTTCCGGCCTGACGTGGCCGCCCAAGGGCTTTTCGCTGCAGTGGTACGAACAGATGTTCACCTCGCCCGTGTGGATGCAGGCGATCACCCGTTCGTTGATCGTGGGTGTGGGCACCGGCCTGCTGGCCATGCTGATCGGCACGCCCGCCGCCTTCCTGCTGGTGCGCGCCAACATGCGCGGCAAGTCGGCGATGCTGGCTTTCGTGCTGTCGCCGATTGTCGTGCCGCGCATGATCATCGCCGTGGGCATGTTCTATTTCTTCGCCCGCGTGGGCCTGGTGGGTTCCACCATCGGCCTGATCCTGGCGCATACGGTCGTTGCCGTGCCGTACGTGGTGATCACCATGATGGCGGTGCTGCGCAACTACGACACGCGCCTGGACCTGGCCGCGCAAAGCCTGGGCGCAGGCCCCTGGGCCACGCTGCGCTTCGTGACCTTCCCCATCCTGGGGGCCGGCTTGATGTCGTCGTTCCTGTTCGCATTTGCGACCTCGTTCGATGAACTGACGATTGCGCTGTTCGCCTCGGGCGGTCTGAACGCCACCTTGCCCAAGCAGTTCTGGGACGAAGTGACGCTGCAGATTTCCCCGGTGATCGCCGCCGTCTCCACTTGCCTCTTCATCTTCATTGCCGCGCTGATCTGGCTGGCCGACCGGCTGCGCCGCCGCAGCCTGGCCAACTGATCCATGCGCGCTTGTTTTACCTCTTAGGATTCGCAACATGCTGAACGCAACCCATCTTCGCGGTGTCTTCCCCGCCATCCCGACCCCGGTCAACGCGGACGACACCATCAACGTCCCGGCGGCGCGCGCGCTGATCGCCTACCTGCTCAAGCAAGGCATCGACGGCATCGTGCCGTTGGGCGGCACGGGCGAATACGGCGCATTGCCCCGCGCCGAACGCATCCGCATGTGCAAGCTGACGGTAGAAGCCATCGAAGGCCGCGTGCCGGTGATCCCCGGCGTACTGGACCCCGGCTTTCACGACGCCCTGCAGGCCGGCCAGGAATTCGCCGACGCCGGCGCCGACGCGCTGATGGTGTTGACCCCCTACTACACGACCCCGACGCAAGCCGGCATCCGCGACTACTTCCTGCGCTACGCAGACGCCTCGCCGCTGCCCGTGATGATCTACGAGATCCCGTACCGCACGCGCATCGCGATCGCCCCGGAAGTGCTGCACGAACTGTCGCGCCACGAGAACATCATCGGGATGAAGGCATGCAACACCGACATGTACCATTTCTTGCGTACGGTGGCGGGCGTGGACGAATCGTTTGCGGTGTTCAGCGGCGAAGACACGCTGCTGCCGGTACATCTGGCTGCCGGCGCGCGCGGCGGCATCGTGGTGACGGCAAGCCTGCTGCCGACGGCGTGGCGGAAGGTTTACGCGTTGGCGGCCGAAGGGCGCACGCGAGAGTCGATGGCGTTGCATCGCCGTTTGATTCCGCTGATGAATCTGGCGTTTGCGGAAACGAATCCGGGTCCGATGAAGTCGGTGATGGATTTGATCGGCGTGAATGCACCTGAAGTCCTGGATCCGTTGGTGGCACCGGCAGACAACTTACAGGCGGCTTTGCGGGCGGAGTTGGCGCCGTTGCTGGCGGAGTTTGAGGGGGTGGTCTAGGGCTAGGTTTTTGGGTTTTGGGTTTTGGTTTTTGGTTTTTGGTTTTTGGGGAAGGATCGCTTTTTCTTGGCGGTCCTTTTTCTTTTTTTGGTTGGTGGTTCTTTAGACGCCCGTCGTGGTGGTCCCCTGGGGTGTGCGGGTCAACGATTGCGGTCCGGAGCCTTCGCTCCGGACTCGCCTCGGCGGCCCCCCCCATCGTCATCTTCGTCACTGCCTGCGGCAGTTCCTTCAGATTCCCTCGGGCTTATCGACTCCCCGCCCACCCCAGGGGACCACCACGACGGGCTCTGGCAATGGCAATCTCACGTCGGCTGGGTAGGACGGTGTGCTTAGGGTTCTCTCCACCCGTGTTGGGTGGTGGAGAATCTTGCGGGGCCCGCTCCCGGCCGGCCGCGCGGGCGGCCTTTGGGAGCTTACGCGGTGTCTTACGTCGTGTTGGGTGTCGCTTCGCGTGTGGGTGGTGTTGTTTGTCTTCGTATGATTGGTGGCGTTGTTTTTCTTCGTACGATGGGTGGTGTTGTTTGTCTTCGTACGATGCGTCGCGTTGTTTGTCTTCGTACGATGCGTCGCGTTGTTAACTACGTAGGATGGGTGGAGTGGGGAGTGTCATAAATTTTGTGTTTGAGGCCTAACATACCGCTCAAGGAGCACATGTATGGCCACAAAGAAGAAACCTCCCCTGAGGGAACTGCCGTCGATCCCGGCAGATCTGGTTGAT
>NZ_NJIG01000026.1 GCF_002209535.1 Achromobacter marplatensis
CCCCACTGCAGAGGGCGCACCCTCACCATACAAGGATGACGACGGGGACGTCCGGAGCGAAGGCTCCGGACCGCAATCGTGGGCGCGCGCCGTCACGCCGACAGCGACGATGGGCGACCGACGAAGCTCAATCGACGGCCGACCGACGAAGCTCAATCGACGGCCGACCTACGAAGCTCCAACGACAGACGACCCACGAAGCTCAACCAACGAGCAACCGACGAAGACCGAAGACAGCCAAAAAACAGCTACTTCGATCCCCCCGCCGCCCACCCTTTAGACAACTCCACTGCCTGCCTCCACCTCCCCATCCGCGCCGCACGAACCGACTCCGGCCATCCCGGCTCGAACGTCCGTTCCGCCTGCCACTTCGACGCAAACTCATCCAACCCGGACCAGAACCCTACCGCCAGTCCCGCCAATCCCGCGGCTCCCAGCGCCGTCGACTCCGGCACTCTTGGGCGCACGACCGGTACGCCCAGCAGATCGGCCTGTATCTGCATTAGCAGGTCGTTGCGGGCGGCGCCGCCGTCCACGCGCAGTTCGGTCAGTGCAATGCCGCTGTCGCCGTTCATGCAGGTCAGCAGTTCCGCGCTTTGCAGCGCGATCGATTCCAGCGTCGCACGGGCGATGTGGGCGCGGGTGGTGCCGCGGGTCAGGCCAACCAGCATGCCGCGGGCGTAGGGGTCCCAATGCGGCGCGCCCAGGCCGGCGAAAGCCGGCACCATGAAGACGTCGTCCGTGTCCGACACGCTGGCGGCCAGGGATTCGACTTCTTCCGAGCGCTGGATGATTCCCAGGCCGTCGCGCAGCCATTGCACCGCCGCGCCGGCCACGAACACGCCGCCTTCCAGCATGTACGTGGGGGTCCAGCTGTCCTGGCCGGACTGGGGCAGGCCCCAGCCCACCGTCGACAGCAGATGGTTCTTCGACTGCACGGGTTTTTCGCCCACGTTCATCAGCATGAAGCAGCCGGTGCCGTAGGTGTTTTTCGCCATGCCCGGCTTGAAGCAGGCCTGCCCGAAAGTGGCGGCTTGCTGGTCGCCGGCCACGCCCGCGATCGGGATGGAGCCGCCCAGCCATTCGGGCAGCGCATTGCCCACGACCGCGCTGCTGGGCGCGATCTGCGGCAGCACGGCGCGCGGGATCTTCAAGAGCGCCAGGATTTCGTCGTTCCAGTCCTGCGTGTGCAGGTCGAACAGCATCGTGCGCGACGCATTGCTGGGGTCCGTGCTGTGTACGGCGCCGCCCGTCAGTTGCCAGATCAGCCAGGTGTCCACCGTGCCGAACGCCAGTTCGCCGCGTTCGGCCATCTGGCGTGCGCCCGGCACGTGGTCCAGCAGCCAGGCCAGCTTGGTGCCCGAAAAGTACGCGTCCAGCACCAGGCCGGTCCGCGATTGCAGGAAGTCGGCGTGACCGTCGCTGCGCAGCTGATCACACATCGGCGCGGTGCGGCGGTCTTGCCAGACGATCGCGCGGGCAAGCGGGCGGCCCGTGGCGCGTTCCCAGATCAGCGTGGTTTCGCGCTGGTTGGTAATGCCGATGGCGGCCACGTCGGCCGCGGTCGCGGCCGCGTTGCGCAGCGCTTCGCGCGCCACGTCCAGCTGGGTGTGCCAGATTTCGCTGGCGTCGTGCTCGACCCAGCCCGGACGCGGGTAGTGCTGGCGGAATTCACGCTGGCCGACGCCGCGCACCACGCCGTCGCGGTCGAATACGATGGCTCGGGAGCTGGTCGTGCCCTGGTCCAGGGCTAGGACAAATTCATTCGTCGTCACTTTGTTTGGCGCCGTTCAGGTGTGCCCCGGCTTGCGGCTCGAGGCGTCTAAAGGAGAAGGTCGAGGCCATGCACATCAGGCCGATGACGATGAAGCCGGCGACGACATCGCTGACTGCAAGTGTCTCGGCGCCGCGCAGGGCCATGCTGACGTTCAGCGTGACTGCGGCCACCCCCACGCCCAGGCTGATGCCCAGCTGCTGGGCCATCGCCGCGAAGCTGCTGGCGCGGCTCATCTTGGCCGGGGGGATATCGGCATAGGTTAGCGTATTTACCCCGGTGAACTGCAAGGACCGGAAGAAGCCGCCGACCAGCAGGATGGCGATCATCAGCCAGACCGGCGTGGCCGGGGTGAAGGTGGCGCAGACCATGATGAAGACGCCGGTCAAGAGCGCGTTCACGGTCAGCACGCGGCGAAAGCCGAAGTGCCGGACGATGGGTGTCGCCACGAACTTCATCAGCAGCGCGCCGGCGGCGCTGGCGAACGTGATCAGGCCGGCCGAAAATGGCGACAGGCCGAAACCCACCTGCAGCAGCATGGCCAGCAGAAAGGGCGTCGCGCCCACGGCGAAGCGGCACAGGTTGCCGCCCAGCGTGGAAATGGCGAACGTGGGGATGCGCATCAGCGACAGGTCGATGATGGGGTGTTCGACGCGCCGGGCGTGCCAGGCGTACAGGAAGCCGCAGGCCGCGCCCACGGCGATCATGCCCAGCAGCATGGGCAGCGGCATGACGTCGCGGCCGATGGCTTCAAAGCCGCTGACCAGCGTGGCCAGGCAGACGGCGCTAAGCAGGAAACCCAGCCAGTCCAGGCGCGGCGCGGTCTCTTCCTTGATCTCGGCCACGTAGCGCAGCACCAGCGCGATGCCCAGGACCCCGATCGGGATGTTAATCAGGAAAATCCAGTGCCACGACATGTAGGTGACCATGAAGCCGCCCAGCGGCGGCCCGATCACCGGGCCCAGCAGCGCCGGGATGGACAGGAACGACATGGCTTTCAGCAGATCCTGCTTAGGCACGGTGCGCAGCAGGATGATCCGGCCCACCGGCACCATCATCGCCCCGGCCATCCCCTGGATGATCCGGGCCGCGACCAGCTGGGGCAGGTCCTGCGAGACCGCGCAGGCGACCGAACTGAGGGTGAACAGGCCGATGGCGGCCACGAACACCCGGCGGGCGCCGTAACGGTCGGCCGCCCAGCCGCTTACCGGCACGAAGACGGCCACGGACAGCAGGTAGGACGTAATGGCCACATTCAGCCGGACGGGCGTGGATCCCAGGGCCCGGGCCATGGCCGGCAGCGCGGTAGCCACGACGGTGGCGTCCAGCATCTGCATGAACAGCGCACAGCCCACAATGAAGGGGATCATGCGCGCCGCGCGCAGCGCGTCCGGGTTCGAGGGCGGAGCGGGGTTGGCTGCTGCTGCGGATTCTGCTGACATGGCGGGAGGGGGCGTTGGGAGCCTGACGATTGTAACGCTGGGGGTTCGCCCGGCGTGAAGTAAACTCCCGGGATCCGAAACCCACTGAAATTGGTGTCATGGCGACCAACTACGAATCCGAGATCACCCTTTTCCTGAAAGACTTCAAGCAGTCGCACCCTGGCACCGAAGAACGCCAGCGCGAAGGCCGCGCCCGTCTTTGGGACAAACCGCAGGACTCGGAGCTGCTGGAAGGCTTCCGCGCGGCCCGCGTGCCGCAGCGCCCGTACGTCTATTCGGCAGACTGATCCCATTGCGGCAGACATGTCCCAAAACCCTTCAGTCCCGGGCGAGGCACTGGCCAAGCTAGTGGCGCCTCCCGTGGACAGCACGCCCGATACCGTCGATAGCGTCGCCTTCGCGCGCCTGTACGGCGAGCCGCTGTTCCAGATGCCGACGGATCTGTACATTCCGCCGGACGCGCTGGAAGTGTTCCTCGAAGCGTTTGAAGGGCCGCTGGACCTGCTGCTGTACCTGATCCGCAAGCAGAACTTCAATGTGCTGGACATCCCGATGGCGGATGTCACGCGGCAGTACCTGTCGTATGTGGACCAGATCCGCATCACCAACCTGGAGCTGGCTGCCGAGTACCTGCTGATGGCGGCCATGCTGATCGAGATCAAGTCGCGCATGTTGCTGCCGGTCAGGAAGACCGACACCGGCGAAGAGCCCGAAGATCCGCGCGCCGAACTGGTCCGCCGCCTGCTCGAATACGAACAGATGAAGCTGGCCGCCCAGAAGCTGGACAAGCTGCCGCAACTGGGCCGCGACTTCGTCAGCAGCCAGGCCGTGGCTGACCTCAGCGTCGAACGCATGATGCCCGAAGTCAGCGTGGACGACCTGCGCCAGGCCTGGGCCGACATCATGAAGCGGGCCAAGCTGAACCAGCATCACCACATCACGCGCGAACAGCTGTCCGTGCGCGATCACATGACGCATATCCTGCGGCGCTTGAATGACGTGCGCTTCATGGAATTCGGCGACCTGTTCATGGAACGCGTCCGCGAAGGCGCGCCCGCGGCGGTTGTCGTCGTGCATTTCATCGCCATGCTGGAGCTGGCCCGCGAATCCCTGCTGGAGATCACGCAGGCGGAGCCCTATGCACCCATTTACGTGCGCCTGGCCTACACCAGCGTGGCGGCGGTCGCGGCCTGATCCTGACCGGGCTGCCCCCAACCCCGGAGAGTCCCCTTGAAAGTCGTACACACCATCCAGGAATTGCGCGATCACCTGCGCGGCCAGAATCGCGTGTCGTTCGTGCCCACCATGGGCAATCTGCACGAAGGCCACCTGTCCCTGATGAAGCTGGCGCGCCAGCACGGCGACCCCGTGGTGGCCAGCATCTTCGTGAACCGCCTGCAATTCGGCCCCAATGAAGATTTCGACCAGTATCCGCGCACGCTGGCGGCCGACATCGAAAAGCTGGAACAGGCGCGCGACGTCTATGTGCTGTTCGCGCCGAATGAGCGCGAGATGTACCCCGAGCCGCAGAACTACCGCGTGCAACCCCCGGACGATCTGGGCGACATCCTGGAAGGCGAGTTCCGCCCGGGCTTCTTCGAGGGCGTCAGCACGGTGGTGCTGAAGCTGTTCTCTTGCGTGCAGCCGCGCGTGGCCGTGTTCGGCAAGAAGGACTATCAGCAGCTGATGGTGGTGCGCAACATGTGCCGCCAGTTCCAGCTGCCGGTGGAAGTGCTGGCGCACGAGACGGTGCGCGCCGACGACGGCCTGGCGCTGTCCTCGCGCAACCGCTATCTGACCGAAGGCGAACGCGCCGAGGCGCCGGCGCTGTATGCCGAACTGCAGCACATCGGCCAGCGGCTGGCGCAAGGCGAGCGCGATGCGCTGGCCCTGGAACGCGAGGCCGCCGACCGCCTGACGCAGCGCGGATGGAAGGTGGACTACGTGGCCCTGCGCCGCCAGCAAGACCTGAAGCGCCCCGACGCCGCCGACCTGCAGGCCGGCGTGCCCGTCGTGGTGCTGGCCGCCGCCAAGCTGGGCGCGACCCGCCTGATCGACAACCTGGAACTGGCCTACACGGCCTGATCCTGGCGGGCAGGACGGGCGCGCGGACACCGCGCCGCCCCGACCCCTGTCAGATTTGCCAGCTTCCGCCGCCTTGGGCGGCCGGGCAGACTCGATGTAATCCTACATTGCAAAAAGAGTCGCCCATGCAAGCTCCCCGTCCCGATCTTGAAGCGGTGCTTTCCGCATTGACGCCCCGCGAACGGCAGATCGTCGGCTATGTGGCGGCCGGCCGCCCCAACAAGGTCATTGCCATCGATCTGGGCATTTCGCTACGCACGGCCGAGGCCCATCGCGCCCGCATTTTCGCCAAGCTCGATGCCCGCAATGCCATGCAGCTGGCCTGCCAGCTATGCGCCCATGGCCGCTCGGGCGCTTCGCCCCTGCTTCACGGCGCGGCCCGCTACGATGAACCGCCCGACCGTGGCGACCCCGCCCGGGCGCCGCGCCATGTGCTGCACGCCCCGGCGCCGCCGTCCTACGGGCTGGGTCCGCCGGACGGTAAACCGTCCGACCCTTGATGGGTGCCGTCGCTGCGTGCCTGCGGGACGCGGGCCGACGAGGGGCTTCCCGTTGCTGCCTTCCCAATGCTGCCTTCCCAATGCGGCTCCACCCCTGACGCCTCGCCAATGGCAAACCGGGCCTGGCGAACGGGGTGTTCGCCAGGCCCGGCGGGGTATTTCATTGGGCAGAGGGTTCAGGGCTTGCCTTGGGGCTGGCCGTGAACCCTCGAGGCCATCACGGGCACTGGGGCGCTTGGGCCTTGGCCAGCTCGTCAATCGGATCCAGGTCCGGCTGGCGGGTCAGGTTGTAGTTCAGGTTGGGCGTCTGGCCGGCGACGGAACGCACGCGCAGCACGTTGTTGGCGGCCACCACGAATTCCGCCCGGGCATTGCCCTTGCCATCCATCAGGATGACGCGCGGCGGGCGTTCGTCGGTGGCGTCCCAGCAGCCTTGCTCCGTCACGGCCGGGCCCTTTTGGGGGTCGTTTTCAAGATAAGCGGTGCGGCCGCGCCAGCGGCCGTTGGGCGCCAGGGTCAGCGTGACGCGCTGCGCCGTGCATTGCATGGCGGGCGAGAAACACGGCAGCGTGCCCATGTAGGTTTGCGGTTGCGGCACCAGGCTGTGCGCAGCGGCGTTCGGGGCCGCGGGAGCAGGTGCGGGGGCCGAGGCTGCAGCCGCATTGTCGGCGCCTTCCGGCACGGCTTGGCCGTCTTCGGTGGTCTGGCCGGCCGGCGTGGCTTGCGAGGCCTGGTTCTGCGGCTTGCGGGCGTCGGGTTTCAGGGCGATCTGCACCTGCGACGGCGCGCGGATGACGCTGCGGTAACCCGCGCCCGAACCCTGGTATTGGGCGTCGGTCACGGTGCTTTCAACCGGGGGATCGTAATAGCCTTCGGTTTTCTGCTGGGCGCACCCAGCAGCACCCAGTGCCGTACCGGCCAGCAGCAGCCCCATGACGCTAAGTTTGCGGGATCGGGAAACGATGTCGACGCGGGCGGTCATGGCAGCTTATCCGTGAATTGAGTCTGTCTCCGATTTTACGCACTTATGCGAAGATTCGATACGTTCCCTTAGCCACTCTTGGGTGTTGTCAGCACTTTATGCACAAATTACGACACGGCCGCAGTTGGGCTGTCCGATTTTCCGCCATCTGTGCTGCGATGAACCCCGGCCATCGCGCCCATCGGATGGGCGCATGAGCAGCGTTCGTCACGTCTTCGACATCCCATTGGGCGCCTTCATCGGACTGGCTGCGCTGGTGGGCTTGTTCATCGGCAACTGGTTGACCCTGCTGACCTATCGGCTGCCGCGCATGATGGAACGCGAATGGCAGGCGCAGTGCCTGGATGCGGTGGGCAAGGCGCGGCCGGCCAGCCCCGACGGCCTGTTGCGTCCGGCCTCGCAATGCCCCGCGTGCCATGCGCCGGTGACTGGCTGGCGCCGGCTGCCCGTGCTGGGCTGGCTGTTGCTGCGCGGCCGCTGCGCCGCATGCGATGCTCCGATCAGTTGGCGCTACCCCGCAATCGAACTCCTGACCTGTGCGCTGTTTGCCGCCTGCGCGTGGCGCTACGGCGCGACGCCCGTCGCGTTGTTTGCGATGGGTTTGTCGGCGATGCTGGTGGCGCTGGCCTGGATCGACTTCGAGTCCACCCTGCTGCCCGACGCGCTGACGCAGCCGCTCGTGTGGGCCGGGCTGCTGGTGAATCTGTTTGACGCGTTCACGACCTTGCCGCTGGCGGTGGTGGGGGCGGTGGCCGGCTACGTTTTCCTGTGGGTTATCTTCCATGTGTTCCGCCTGCTGACCGGGCGCGAGGGCATGGGGTATGGCGACTTCAAGCTGCTGGCCGCATTGGGTGCGTGGTTCGGCATCGAATCGCTGCCCATGGTGCTGCTGGCGGCCTCGCTGGTGGGGGTGTTGATCGGCGGCTTGCTGACGCTATCGGGCCGCGCCGGCCGCGGGCAGCCGCTGCCCTTCGGCCCCTATCTGGCCCTGGCCGGCATCGTCATGCTGCTGCTGGGCGGCGAGCAGGGTTTATGGCAGTTCATGCGCTAGGCAAGAAAGGATGGGCATCATGTTCAAGATCGGTCTGACGGGCGGCATCGGTTCGGGCAAGTCCCGTGTGGCGGACATGCTGGGCGAATGGGGCGCGACGTTGGTCGACACCGACCAGATCGCGCACGCGCTGACGGCGGCCGACGGTGCGGCCATGCCGGCCATCGAACGCGAATTCGGGCCGCAGGCGCTGACGCCCGAAGGCGCGTTGAACCGCCAATGGATGCGCGAACGCGCGTTCTCGGATCCGCAAGCGCGGCAGCGCCTGGAAGGCGTGCTGCACCCCGCCATTACCGAAGAGACCGAACGCCAGGCAGCGGCCGCGACCGGGCTGTACCTGGTCTTTGTGGTGCCCCTTCTGGTGGAGTCCCTGGCGCGTTGGCGCACGCGCGTGGATCGTATCTGCGTGGTGGACTGCGACCCGGAAACGCAGGTGGCGCGCGTGCAGTCGCGCAGCGGGCTGACGGAGCCCGCCATCAGGCGTATTATGGCGGCACAGGCTGCGCGGGCAAGCCGGTTGGAGGTTGCGGACGACGTCATCGTGAACGACGGCGCGACATCGCCGGAGCAATTGCGCGCGCAGGCGAAGACCCTGCATGACCGCTGGCTGACGCTGGCGACCACAACGGGCCGGTAAGCGACAAGCTTGGCCGGCACCCCTGAATCCCTCGGCCACTTGGCCGACCACTGATGGGCCTGTCAAATAGCGTGATTGTTTACGAATATCCCTTCAATGAGCGCATCCGCGCTTATCTGCGATTGGAATACCTGTTCGACAGGTTGTTCTTCTTTGCTCGCGAGGGGGACTCACGCCAGCATCAGGTTGCCGTTACCTCTCTTTTCGATCTGCTCGACGCGTGCGAACGCACCGACGTGAAAGGCGCCGTGCTGCAAGACCTGGAGCGTCAGCGCATGGCGCTGGTAGGCTTGCGCGACCACCCCGGCGTGGCGCAAGACGCGCTGGAAGCCATGCTGCGCGAACTGGAAAAAGTGGCCAGCGCGCTGGCCGCGCCCGGCAAGACCGGGCAGTCGCTGCGCGAAAACGAATGGTTGACCAGCCTGCGCGGCCGGCTGTCCGTGCCGGGCAGCGCCACGCAAGTGGACATGCCTTCCTATTTCGCCTGGCAGAACAAGACCGAAGCCGCCCGTTGTGCGGACTTGCAGGCCTGGGTGTCGCCCTTCCTGCCTTTGTACGATGGCCTGACGCTGGCCCTGCGCCTGTTGCGCGAGTCCGGCCGCAAGACCGATATCGTGGCCGAGCAGGGCGCCTACCAGCAGATGCTGGGCGGCAAGCAATTCCAGCTGCTGCGCGTCTGGGTGGACCCGACCCAGGGCGCATTTCCCGAGATCAGTGCCAATAAGTACATGATCTGGATACGTTTTTCCACGCAAGACGGCGAATTCAAGCCCCAGCAGGTGGCGCGCGACGTGGCGTTCCAGATGACGCTCTGCAGCTCGTAACCCCCCCGTGGTTCGTAGGATGGGTGGAGCGCGAGAGAACCCAACGTAGAAAACGATTGCAGAGCGCGCGCAACCCATCAAGCAACGGTTGCGTTGTGGCCGAACCAGCCCAGTACCCTGCGCCGCTTGATGGGTTGCGCGCGCTGGGTGTCCTTGTTCTTGCGGCGGCCGTCTCGCGCTTCACCCATCCTACGTCCGGACAGGCGTTCTTGAGACCGATTCTTGTTGCGGCCAGTTTCAACTGTGGCGCACCATGGTAGAAAAGGCGACCGACTAGTAGACAATACGGCTTTCTCCGTCAGTGCCGGAACCGTTTCCATGTCCGATAGTCGTCCTGTTTCCCCGCCTTCCCGCTGGACCCGCCGCCGCATCATTGGATTGGTGGTCTTGTTGCTTGCCGTGGCCGTCATTGCCTGGCTTGCGCTGCGGCCGTCGGCCAAACAGGGCGCGGCCGGCGGGCCTGGCGGCCGGGCGGGCGGGGGACGGCCCCCGATGGCCGCCATGGCGAACCTGGCCGTGCCGGTGCGCATCGCCACCGCCGCCACGCAGGATATCGATATCTACCTGAAGTCCCTGGGTACCGTCACGGCCTACAACACGGTCACTGTGCGCAGCCGCGTCAGTGGCGAGCTGGTGGACGTGGCCTTCCAGGAAGGTCAGCGCGTGAAGGCGGGCGACCTGCTGGCCCAGGTGGACCCCCGGGCCTTCCAGGTGGCCCTGGACCAGGCGCGCGGCACCCAGATGCAGAATCTGGCCCAGCTGGAGAACGCGCGGCGCGACTTGCAGCGCTATCAGGCCCTGTTCAAGCAGGATTCCATTGCCAAGCAGCAGGTGGACACCCAGGCGGCGCTGGTGCGCCAGTACGAGGGCACCGTCAAGAGCGACCAGGCCAATGTGGACAACGCCAAGCTGCAACTGGATTACGCCCGCATCACCGCGCCCATCAGCGGCCGGCTGGGGCTGCGCCAGGTCGACCGCGGCAACCTGGTGTCCAGCTCCGACACCAACGGGCTGGTCGTGATTACCCAGACCCAGCCGATTTCCGTGGTGTTCACGTTGCCCGAGACCCAGTTGCCCGAAGTGCGGGGCGAAATCGCGGCCGGCAAGACGCTGACGGTCGATGCCTATGACCGCGCCGACACCCGCCGCATCGCCACCGGCGTGCTGGAGACCCTGGATAACCAGATCGACGTCACTACCGGCACGCTGAAGCTGAAGGCCAAATTCGACAACGCGGATGACGCGCTCTTTCCCAACCAGTTCGTCAACGTGCGCCTGCACGTGCTGACGCGCAAGGACGTGACCGCCATCCCAACCGCCGCGATCCAGCAGGGGTCGGCCGGCGCCTTCGTGTTCCTGGTGCAGCCGGACAACACGGTGCTGGTGCGCCAGGTGAAGCTGGGCGCCATCAATAACGGCATGGTGGCTGTGAATGAAGGCCTGCAGCCGGGCGACCGCGTCGTCACGGAAGGCACCGACCGCCTGCGTGCGGGCGCCAAGGTGGAAGTGGTGGGCGGGGCGGAAGTGATACCCGCCACCCGCGACAAGACGCTCGGGGCAGGGGCGCCTGCCGGCACCACGCCCGCGTCCAAGTAAGCCGAGACCATCGTGAGCCCGTCGCGCCTGTTCATCCTCCGCCCCGTCGCCACCACGCTGGCGATGGTGGCAATCCTGATCGCCGGTTTCATCGCCTACCGGATGCTGCCCGTGTCGGCGCTGCCCGAGGTGGACTACCCGACGATCCAGGTGGTGACGTTGTACCCCGGGGCCAGTCCGGACGTCATGACCTCGCTGGTCACGTCTCCCCTGGAACGGCAGTTCGGGCAGATGCCGGGCTTGAACCAGATGTCGTCCACCAGTTCGGGCGGCGCCTCGGTCATCACGATGCAGTTCAACCTGACGCTGCCGCTGGACGTGGCCGAGCAGCAGGTGCAGGCGGCGATCAACGCCGCGTCGAACCTGCTGCCCAGCGACTTGCCGGTGCCGCCGACCTACAACAAGGTGAACCCGGCGGACGCGGCCGTGCTGACGCTGGCCATCACATCGCCCACCATGCCCTTGCCGCAGGTGCGAGATCTGGTGGATACGCGGGTGGCGCAGAAGTTGTCGCAGATTCCCGGCGTGGGCCTGGTCAGCGTGGCGGGCGGCCAGCGGCCGGCGGTGCGGGTGCAGGTCAATCCGCAGGCGCTGGCGGCCAACGGTCTGGCGCTGTCTGACCTGCGCACCGCGATCGTGGGGGCCAACGTCAACCAGCCCAAGGGCAACCTGGACGGGCCGTTGCGGTCCACCACGATCAACGCCAATGACCAGCTGAAGTCGCCCACCGACTACAACGACCTGATCATCGCCTACAAGAACAACGCGCCGCTGCGGCTGTCGGACGTGGCGCGCGCGGTTGAAGGCGCCGAAGACACGCGCCAGGCCGCCTGGGCCGGCGACAAGCCCGCCATCCTGCTGAACATCCAGCGCCAGCCGGGCGCCAACGTGATCGACGTGGTCAACCGGATCCAGACGCTGCTGCCGCAACTGCGCGCGGCCTTGCCCGCCACGCTGGACGTGAGCGTGGTGTCGGATCGCACGCAGACCATCCGAGACTCGGTGGAAGACGTGAAGTTCGAAATGCTGCTGGCCGTGGGGCTGGTGGTGATGGTGACCTTTGTCTTCCTGCGCAGCCTGACGGCCACGCTGATCCCCAGCGTCGTGGTGCCGCTGTCCCTGGTGGGCACCTTCGGCATCATGTACCTGGCGGGTTTCTCGATCAACAACCTGACCTTGATGGCGCTGACGATCGCCACCGGCTTCGTGGTGGACGATGCCATCGTCATGATCGAGAACATCGCCCGCCATATCGAAGACGGCGAAACGCCCTTGCAGGCTGCCTTGAAGGGCGCCTCGCAGATCGGTTTCACGCTGATCTCGCTGACCTTTTCGCTGATCGCTGTACTGATCCCGCTGCTGTTCATGACGGAAGTGGTGGGGCGGCTGTTCCGGGAATTTGCGATCACGCTGGCGGTGTCGATCCTGATCTCGCTGGTGGTGTCGCTGACCCTGACGCCGATGATGTGCGCGCGCCTGTTGCGCGCCGAATCGGAGCAGAAGCACGGCCGTTTCCACACGGCCACGGGCAACTTCATTGACCGCGTCATCGCCGGTTACGACCGCACGCTGCAGGTGGTGCTGCGCCATCAGCCGCTGACGCTGCTGGTGGCGCTGGGCACGTTCGCGCTGACGGTGGTGCTGTACATGGTGGTGCCCAAGGGCTTCTTCCCGCAGCAGGACACCGGCCTGATCCAGGCCATCACCCAGGCGCCGCAATCCATTTCGTTCCCGGCGATGGCCGAACGCCAGCAGGCCGCGGCGCGGCTGGTGCTGGAAGATCCCGACGTGCAGGCGGTGTCGTCCTTCATCGGCGTGGACGGCAGCAACGCCACGCTAAGCGCCGGGCGCATGCAGATTGCGCTCAAGCCCCAGGCCGAACGCAACGGCGACCTGCGCACCGTGATGGCGCGCCTGCAGGAATCCCTGGGCAAGCAGGATGGCCTGACTGTATACATGCAGCCCGTGCAGGATCTGACGATCGAAGACCGCGTCAGCCGCACGCAATACCAGATGACGCTGTCCAACCCCGACCTGAAGGTGCTGAGCGAATGGACGCCCAAGCTGGTGGACCGCTTGCGCCAGGTGCCGGGGTTGAAGGACGTGACCGACGACTTGCAGGACGACGGCCTGCAGACCTGGGTCGAGATCGACCGCGATGCGGCGTCGCGGCTGGGCATCACGGCCGCGGTGATTGACGAGGCGCTGTACGACGCCTTTGGCCAGCGGCTGATCTCCACCATCTTCACCCAGTCCAACCAGTATCGCGTGGTGCTGGAGGTGCAGCCGCAGTTCCAGATGAACCCGGCCGCGCTGGGCCAGATTCACGTGCCGACCTCGACCGGCGCGCAGGTGCCGTTGTCGTCGGTGGCGCACATCTCCGAAGGCCGGACCGTGCTGGCCGTGAACCGGCTGGACCAGTTCCCGATGGTGACGGTGTCGTTCAACCTGGCGCCGGGGGCGTCGCTGTCCAACGCGGTCGAAGCCATCATCGCCGCCGAAGCCGAAATCGGCTTGCCGGCCGGTGTGGAGACGCGGTTCCAGGGCGCGGCGCTGGCGTTCCAGAATTCGCTGACCAGCACGCTGTGGCTGATCCTGGCCGCGGTGGTCACCATGTACATCGTGCTGGGCATCCTGTACGAAAGCTACATCCACCCCATCACGATCCTGTCCACCTTGCCGTCCGCCGGCGTGGGGGCCTTGCTGGCGTTGTTGATCAGCGGCACCGAGCTGGACATGATCGGCATCATCGGGATCATCCTGCTGATCGGCATCGTGAAGAAGAACGCCATCATGATGATCGACTTCGCGCTGGATGCCGAGCGCAAGCGGGGGCTGACGCCGCGCGCGGCCATCCACGAGGCTGCGCTGCTGCGTTTCCGCCCCATCCTGATGACCACGCTGGCCGCCCTGTTCGGCGCCTTGCCCCTGATGCTGTCGACCGGCACGGGCGCTGAACTGCGCCAGCCGCTGGGCCTGGTGATGGTGGGCGGCCTCTTGTTGAGCCAGGTGCTCACGCTGTTCACCACGCCGGTCATCTACCTGATGTTCGACCGCATGTCGCGCCGCTGGCGCGGCGTGCGCGAACCGGCGGCCGGGGACGCGTCATGATCCTGTCGGCGCCCTTCATCGTCCGGCCCGTGGCGACCACGCTGCTGAGCCTGGCGGTCGTGCTGGCAGGCCTGTTGTCGTTCTTCCTGTTGCCGGTGGCGCCCTTGCCGCAGGTGGACATTCCGACCATCTCGGTGTCGGCCAGCCTGCCGGGCGCCAGCCCCGAGACGATGGCTTCCAGCGTGGCCACGCCGCTTGAGCGCTCGCTGGGCAGCATCGCCGGCGTGACCGAGATGACCTCCAGCAGCTCGCAGGGGTCCACCCGCGTCACCCTGCAGTTCGATCTGTCGCGCGACATCAACGGCGCGGCGCGCGATGTGCAGGCCGCCATCAACGCGGCGCGCTCGCTGTTGCCCACCAGCCTGCGCAGCAACCCCACGTACCACAAGTCCAACCCGTCGGACGCGCCCATCATGACGCTGGCGCTGACCTCCGACACGCTCAGCCAGGGCCAGCTGTACGACATCGCCTCGACCATCGTGGCGCAGAAGCTGGCGCAGGTGGACGGCGTGGGCGAAGTCACCGTAGGCGGCAGTTCCTTGCCGGCGGTGCGCGTCACCGTGCTGCCGGGTGCGCTGGCCAACCGCGGCGTGTCGCTGGACCAGCTGCGCGCCACGCTGGCCAACGCCAACGCCAACCGCCCCAAGGGCGTGCTGGAGAACGACCGCTACCACTGGCAGATCATGGTCAGCGACCAGCTGAGCCGCGCCGAACAATACCGGCCGCTGATCGTGGCGTGGAACGACGGCGCGCCGGTGCGCGTGTCGGACGTGGCCAGAGTCGAGGACTCGGTCGAAGACCTGTATCAGACCGGGTTCTTCAACGAACGCAAAGCGATCCTGATGATCGTGCGCCGGCAGGCCGACGCCAACATCATCGAGGCCGTGGATGCCGTGCGCGCGCAACTGCCCGTGCTGCAGGCGCTGATGCCGGCCGACGTGAACATGACGGTGGCGCAGGACCGCACGCCCAGCATCCGGGCGTCGCTGCACGAAGCCGAGCTGACGCTGATCATCGCGGTGGGCCTGGTGGTGCTGGTGGTGCTGCTGTTCCTCAGGCGCTGGCGGGCGGCCATCATTCCCAGCGTGGCCGTGCCGGTGTCGCTGATCGGCACGTTCTGCATCATGTACCTGTGCGGCTTCACGCTGAATACGATTTCGCTGATGGCGCTGATCGTGGCCACCGGCTTCGTGGTGGACGACGCCATCGTGGTGCTCGAGAACATCATGCGGCACGTGGAGAACGGCATGTCGCCGATGCGGGCGGCGTTGCGCGGTTCGCGCGAAGTCGGCTTCACGGTGCTGTCGATGAGCCTGTCGCTGGTGGCGGTGTTCATCCCCATCCTGCTGATGGGCGGCGTGGTCGGACGGCTGTTCCGCGAATTCGCCGTGACCTTGTCGGCCGCGATCATGGTGTCGCTGATCGTGTCGCTGACGCTTACGCCGATGATGTGCGCGCGCCTGCTGCGCCATGAACCGAAAGAGCAGAAACCGCCGGGGCGGCTGGCGCGCTGGTCCGAACGCGGCTTCGAGTCCATGCTGGACGGCTACCGGCGCAGCCTGCGCTGGGCGCTGGCGCATGGCCGGCTGATGATGCTGATCCTGGCGATTGCCGTGGGCCTGAACATCTATCTGTACACCGCGGTGCCCAAGGGCTTTTTCCCGCAGCAGGATACGGGGCAGCTGCTGGGCTTTTTCCGCGTGGACCAGGGCACCTCGTTCCAGGCGACGCTGCCCAAGCTAGAGGCGCTGCGCAAGGTGGTGCTGGCGGACCCGGCGGTGCAGAGCATGACGGGTTATGCCGGCGGGCGCGGGGGCAGCAACAGCAGCTTCATGCAGATCCAGCTGAAGCCGCTGGGCGAACGCGATGTATCGGCCGATGTGGTCATCAACCGGTTGCGCGGCAAGTTGCAGAACATGCCGGGCGCGCGCATGTTCCTGGTGTCGCAGCAGGACATCCGGATCGGCGGGCGCCAAAGCCAGGGTTCCTATGACTACACACTGATGTCGGGCGACCTGCAATTGCTGCGCACGTGGATGCCCAAGGTGCAGCAGGCGATGGCGAAGATCCCCGAGATCACGGACGTAGACACCGACGTCGAGGACAAGGGCCGCCAGATCAACCTGGTGATCGACCGCGAGGCCGCCACGCGGCTGGGCGTCAGCATGTCCACCATTTCGACGGTGCTGAACAATTCGTTCAGCCAGCGCCAGGTATCGGTGATGTACGGGCCGCTGAACCAGTACCACGTGGTGCTGGGCCTGGAGCCCAAATTCGCCGAAGACATCGAATCGCTCAAGCAGGTCGAAGTGATCACCTCGACCGGCGCGCGCGTGCCGCTGCTGGCTTTCGCGCGGCTGGAGAACGCCAACGCGCCGCTCAGCGTGCAGCATCAAGGGCTGTTCGTGGCGGACACCGTGTCCTTCAGCCTGGCGCCCGGCGTGTCGCTGGGGCAGGCCACCGCCGCCATCGACGCGGCAGTGGCCCGTATCGGCTTGCCCTCGGACCAGATTCAGGCGGGCTTCCAGGGCACGGCGGCCGCCTTGCAGCAGACGCTGGCGCAGCAGCCCTGGCTGATCCTGGCGGCGCTGGTCACGATGTATATCGTGCTGGGCATTCTGTATGAAAGCTTCGTGCATCCGCTGACCATCCTGTCGACGCTGCCGTCGGCCGGCCTGGGCGCGCTGCTGGCCTTGCTGCTGCTGCGCTACGACTTCACACTGATCGCGCTGATCGGGGTGTTCCTCTTGATCGGTATCGTGAAGAAGAACGCCATCATGATGGTGGACTTCGCCCTGGACGCCGAGCGCAACCAGGGCATGGCGCCGCGCGACGCGATTTTCCAGGCCTGCCTGACGCGGTTTCGCCCGATCATGATGACGACGATGGCCGCCATCTTCGGCGCGCTGCCGCTGGTGCTGGCGACCGGCGCCGGCGTCGAGATGCGCCAGCCGCTAGGCATTACCATCGTGGGCGGCCTGGTGCTCAGCCAGATCCTCACGCTGTACACCACGCCCGTGGTCTATCTCTACCTGGACCGCTTCCGTCTGTGGGCCGCGCGCGGGCGCGGTCCCCGGAAGGGCGCTCCTGCTTCCATAGAACAGACATGATCCGTATCAAGCCGCTTTCGAACGCCTTCCTTCCTCGCAGCGCGGTCACGCTGGCGCTGTGCGCGCTGCTTGGCGCATGCGCGGTCGGTCCCGACTACCAGCGCCCTGAATTGGACGTGGGCGCCTCCTACAAGGAGGGCCAGGGCCAGGATCAGGTCGAGGGCTGGAAGCCTGCCGAGCCGCGCGACGACGCGGACCGCGGGCAGTGGTGGCGGGTCTATGGCGACGCTACGCTCAACGGCCTGGTCGATCGCCTGAACACGTCGAACCAGACGATCGCGCAGGCCGAGGCCAACTACCGCCAGGCGCTGGGCCTGGTGCGCGCCGCGCGTGCCGGCTTCTACCCGACGGTTGGCGCAAGCGCGGGCATGTCGCGCTCGGGCAGCGGCAACGGCCAGAACGGCTCGTCGTCTTCGTCGTCGGGCAGCAATGTGTCGAACCAGTATTCGGTGACCGGCAGCGTCAGCTGGGAACTGGACGTGTGGGGCCGTGTGCGCCGCAGCACCGAATCGTCTGAAGCCAGCGCAGCAGCCAGCCTGGCCGACCTGGCCGCGACGCGGCTGAGCGCGCAGGCGGCGCTGGTGCAGACCTATCTGCAACTGCGCGTGCTGGACGAGCAGAAGCGCCTGCTGGACGCCACGGTGGCGGCGTACGAAAAATCGCTGCAGCTGACGCAAAACCGCTATGAGGTGGGCGTGGCCGGGCAGGCTGATGTGGCCGTGGCGCGCACGCAGGTGGAAAGCACGCGCGCCCAATCGATCGACCTGGATTGGCAACGCGGGCAGTACGAGCACGCCATCGCGGTGCTGATGGGCCAGGCGCCGTCCAAGTTCGGATTGGCGCCGGCCGTGTTCACGCTGCAGTTGCCCGAGATCCCGGTGGGCCTGCCGTCCGAGCTGCTGGAGCGTCGTCCCGACATCGCTGCGGCCGAGCGCCGCGCGGCGGCCGCCAATGCGCAGATCGGCGTGGCGCAAGCCGCGTGGTTCCCGTCGCTGACTTTGTCCGCCGACGGGGGCTTTCGCAATGGCCAGTTCGCCGACCTGCTGACGGCGCCTGCGCGCTTCTGGTCGCTGGGGCCAGCGTTGGCGTTGACGATCTTCGACGGCGGCGCGCGCGCGGCGCAAGTCGAACAGGCCCGTGCGGCGTACGACTCGCAAGCGGCGGCCTACCGCCAGGCCGCGCTGGTGGGCCTGCGCGAAGTCGAGGACTACCTGATCCAGTTGCGCGTGATGGAGAACGAGCAGGTCGTCCAGCGGCGCGCGCTGGAGTCCGCGCGCGAATCATTGCGCTTGATCCAGAACCAGTACAAGGCCGGTCTGGTGGACTACCTGAGCGTGGCGGTCGTGGACGCCACGGCGCTCAATAGCGAGCGCAACGCGTTGAGCCTGCTGGGCACGCGCCTGGTCGCCAGCGTGAACCTGATCGTCGCACTGGGCGGCGGTTGGGACGGCTCCTAGGGATAACGCTTAAATCCCCTACGCTTTCGTTGACAAGTTTTCGGCGCCGGTTCTTAATGCGACGAAAGTGACCATGTGGTCACGTTCGTCGCGCAGTACCGACACCGAATTCCGTTTGATCAATCGAACACGCGTCAGCGAAGGGGAAAGAGGATGGGCTGGTCAACTCATTGGCGGACGGCCGCCAGGGCAGGGCGCTGGACAAGCGTGGCGGCGGCCGCCACGCTGGCGTTGAGCGCGGCGGCGTCCGCGCAGGAATGGCCGGCGCGGCCGATCACCCTGATCGTGCCGTTTCCGCCCGGCGGCACCACCGACATCTTCGCGCGCACCATCGCCCAACACATGCGGCCGGCGCTGGGCGAGTCCATCGTGGTCGAGAACAAGCCGGGCGCGGCGGGCAACCTGGGCGTGGCCGCTGCCGCGCGCGCCCAGCCCGACGGCTACACCATCGTGCTGGGCTCCGTCGGCACGCAGACCGTCAATCAGTTCCTGTACGGCAACATCGGATTCAATCCCGCCACCGACCTGGTGCCGCTGGGCATGATCGCTTCCACGCCCAACGTCATGGCGGTGGCGGCCGGATCGCCCTGGCGCAATCTGGACGATGTGATGAAGGCGGTGAAGAAGGATCCCGGCAAGTACTCCTACGCGTCGCCGGGCATCGGTTCGTCCGTGCACCTGACGGGCGCCTATTTCGAATCGCTGGCCGGGCTGCAGATGCTGCACGTGCCGTTCAAGGGGTCGTCGGCCGCGATACCCGCCGTGATCGGCGGACAGGTCGACATCCTGATGGACAACCTGCCCAGTTCCATGGCGGCGTTAAAGCCGGGCGGCCGCTTGCGCGGCATCGCGGTGACGTCGGCCGAACGCAGCCCTGCCGCGCCCGACCTGCCCACGATGGCCGAGGCCGGCCTGCCCGGTTTCGAGGTCACCGCCTGGTCCGGCCTGTATGCGCCGCGCGGCACGCCCGTGCCGGTCGTCGACAAGCTGATCGCGGCGATGAAGCAGGCCTTGAAATCGCCCGAGCTGCAGCAGTCGCTGGCGCAAGGCGGCGCCACGCCGGGCAATCTGTTCGGCGCCGACCTGGCCGCGTTTGAAGTGAAGGAACGCGACAAGTGGGGCACGCTGATCCGCAGCCGCGGCATCAAGGCGGACTGAGCGCGGCGCGGACGCCTGCCTCGCGCGTTACGCCAGGGCGAAGGCGGCCGCGTCCACGGCCGGGTTGCGGCCCTGCATCAGGTCCGTCAGCATCCGCGCGCTGCCGGCGGCCAGCGTGAAGCCCAGGCCGCCGTGGCCGGTGTTCAACCACAGGTTGCGGTAGGGTGTGGCGCCGATCAGCGGCTTGCCGTCGGGCCGTGCGGGGCGCAGGCCGGCCCAGGGCTCGGGCGGGCCTGCCGGGTTCAGGTCCGGGAAGAACTGCGCCACGTCGCGCTCCAGGCTGCGCACGCGCCGCGGATCCACGCCGCCGCCGCCCGTGCCGATATCGACCATGCCCGCCACCCGCAGCCGCCGGCCCAGCCTTGCATACACCACCTTGCGCCGGATATCGCTGATGCTGGCGTTGGGGGCGACGCTGTCCGGCGTCAGCGCATACGTCAGGCTGTACCCCTTGAGCGGATAGATCCGCAGGTTCAGCCCCAGCTGCCGCGCCAGCGGCTGCGCGCCCATGCCGCTTGCCAGCACGTAGTGGTCGGCATCCAGATCGCCCGCGGCGGTAGAGGCGCCCACGACGCGCCCGCGTTCCGATCGCAACACGGTCACCCGGGTATTGAAATGAAAGCGCACGGGGTCCGCGGCGGCGCGCAGGATGCGTTCAAGCTCCGTGCATAGGCGCTGGCAGTCGCCCGCGTCTTCGGTCGGGGTGTAGAGCGCGCCCTGGATGCTGGTCCCGATGCCGGCCAGCGCGGGTTCCATCTCCACGCAGGCGCGCGTGTCCATCACGCGCTGCTCGCTGCCCAGATCCGCCAGGTAGTCGCGCTGCGCCAGCGCTTGCGCGTAGGCGCCGGCATCCTGATAGACCAGCAGTTTGCCGGACGACGAAAAATCGAAATCGGGATTCTCCTGGCGCACGAGCTCATGCACGCACAAGCGGCTGTACATGCCCAGTGACAGCAGTTCGCGCGTGGTGGAGCGGCTTTTGGCGCGCGTGCAGGCGCGCAGGAAGGCGAGGCTCCAGCGCCACTGGTCCGGATCCAGGCGCGGCCGGAAGCGCAGCGGCGCGTCCTGGGCCAGCAGCCACGAGGGCAGTTTGGGCAAGACGGCGGGGTCGGCCAGCGGAGCGACGAAGCTGTAGCTCAGTTGCGCGCCGTTGGCCATGCTGGTTGCCTGCCCGGGGCCCGAGCCCGCGTCGACGACCGTGACCCGATGGCCTGCGCGGTGCAGGAAATAGGCGGTGGTCATGCCGACCACCCCCGCGCCGATGACAACAATGTGCATGATGCTCCAGGGAGGCGCCGCGCGCGGGCGCGGCGTTCAAGGGTTGGCGCCCGGCCAGGCGGGCGTGCGGCGATAAGGTGTC
The DNA here is from genome assembly GCF_002209535.1 of Achromobacter marplatensis. GTDB lineage: Bacteria > Pseudomonadota > Gammaproteobacteria > Burkholderiales > Burkholderiaceae_B > Achromobacter > Achromobacter marplatensis. Next base: position 21,088 of record NZ_NJIG01000026.1, read on the forward strand.
AGGCTGCCCAGGCGGGTGTTTCGAAGCCGGGGGCCGCGCGGTCGTCGCCGCGCAGCAAGCGGCCAGGGCGGGCGCCGGTTGGAGCGCCGTCTTCCTCGACCAGCTGGCCGTTGACCAGCACCGCCTGGATGCCCGTGGACGGCAGGGTGGGCTCGGCGAAACTGGCCAGGTCGGCCACCGTGGACGGGTCAAAGACCACCACGTCCGCATAGCAGCCGGGGCGCAGCACGCCGCGGTCCTTCAGGCCGAACTGCGCGGCCGTCAGGCTCGTCATGCGGCGGACGGCCTCTTCCATGCCCAGCACCCGCATCTCGCGCACATAGCGCGCCAGCACGCGTGAGAACGCGCCCCACAGGCGGGGATGGGGGCGCTGGTCGTGCGGCAACCCGTCGGACCCGATCATGACGCTGCCGTGGCTGATGACACGCTTCACGTCGGCTTCGTCCATCGAGAAATAGATCGCGCCGCCGGGCGACAGTTCTTCGGCCAGGCGGGTGGGATCGCGGCCTTCGCGCGCGGCCAGTTCGCGCAGGTCCACGCCCTGGATCTCGGGACGCGTCTGCGACCACGTAACGATGATCTTCTCGCCGGCGGCCACGCGGCGCGGCTCCAGGATGGTGGAAGACGCCGCATAGGGATAGACGTCCATGCCCAGCGGCTGCTCGGCGCGCATGCGGTCGTACAGCGCCAGCGTTTCGGCCGTGCGGCCGTGGTTGTGCTTGCCGGTGACCTTGTGGTGCGACAGGATGGCCGGCACGTCGGCCGCCCGGCCGATCAGGAAGGCTTCTTCCATCGCGTCGCAGAGGTGATCGGCCTCGTCGCGCAAGTGCGTCGTGTACAGGCCGCGCCAGGTGGCCAGCGGTTCAGCCACGCCAATCACTTCCTCGGTGCTGGCGTGCATGGCGGTCGGGTAATACAGGCCTGTCGACAGTCCCGCCGCGCCGGCGGCCATGGCCTGGTCCAGCGCCTGCCGCATGGCCGCGATCTCTTTCTTGTCGGCCGGGCGGTCCAGCCGGTCCATGGCGGATACGCGCAGGCTGGAATGGCCCACCAGCGCCAGGCTGTTGACGGCGGCGGGTGCGGCTTGCAGCGCGTCGGCGTAATCCTGCATGCGGGCGTAGAGCTCGCCCGTGTGCTTGGCCAGCAGGTTCAGCGGCGGCGGCACCACGTCGCCCGGCGTGCGCACGGGCGCCAGGCTGATGCCGCAATTGCCGGTGACGACGGTGGTGATGCCCTGGCTGACCTTGGGCCGCATCAGCGGCGTGCCCAGCAGCGCGCGGTCATCGTGGGTATGGCAGTCGATGAAGCCCGGCGACACCACCTTGCCCGTCGCGTCGATGCGGCGCGGCGCGCGCCACGCCGCGCCATCGCCGATGGCGGCAATGCGTTCGCCGCGGATCGCGATGTCGGCGCGGCGGGCAGGTCCGCCCAGGCCGTCGGCGACTTGGCCGCCGGTGATGATGATGTCGTATTCCTGCTGGTCGGGATGCGCGGGCATGGGTTGGGGCTCAGGTTTCTGGGTCGGCGGCCTGCGTGCCGCGGCGCGCCTCCAGGTTGGCAAGGGATTCGGTATTCAGGGGGTCAGGAAAACCATGGGCCACCAGGTGTTCCAGCGCGCCGCCGATGCGGTCCCAGCCTTCCGGCGTGCGCAACGGCACGCCCAGGAAGTGGGATTCGGTCTTGGCGCGCAGCATCAGGTAGAGCACGCCGGCCAGCATCACGCTGACCATCGCCGGCATGTCGGCTTCCGGCGCCAGGCCGTCGATACGGTCGATGAAGCCGCGCGCGGCGCGTTCGCGCCGTTCGGCCAAAGGCGCGGACACCTCGTTGCGTTCGATGAGTTCCCAGCGGCGCACTTCGCGCAGCGTCTCATTGCCGGCCAGTGCGTCGATCTGCGCACGCAACATGGACAGCACGAGTTCGCCGGGCGTGCGCTGGCTGGATTCGTCCGCGGCCAGCAGCCCGGGGTTGCGGGTCCAGAAATCCTGTTCCTGCATCCAGGCCAGCATCAGGCCGGGCATGCCGTCGAAATAGCGGTAGATGAGTTCCTTGCTGACGCCGGCACGCTTGGCGATCGCGTTGATGCCGACGCCGCCCATTCCGGTTTCCAGGATCTGGGCTTCCAGCGCTTGCAGGATCTGCCTTTCGGTATTCTCGCGTCGCGACATAGGCCTATTCCTTCATGATGATGAGGGAGCGGGCGGGGTCCGGCACGCCGTACACCCGGCCGTCGGCCATGTCGGCGTTGAGTTCGCTGACGGTGTGGCCGATATGCCTGTCATCTTGCCAGACTTCGCTGCCCAGGTAGACCGCATTGGCGCGGCGCGGCGCCGAGGGTAGCGACGGGTCGGCCTGTTCGATGGCCAGGATGCGCCCTTGCGCATCCACCAGCACGCGGTCGCGGGCCGCGGCGGTGATGGCGACGGGGACGCCGAGGGTCAAGGCGCGATAGGACGCGGATTCACCGGTCAAGGCATACCAGGCCAGGTCCGCCATCGCGTCGGCCAGCGGCGGGCAGGGGTGGATGGAGTTATGCAGCACGGCGACGCGGCACAGGCCGTTGTCGCGATGGGCAAGCCCTTGGTCGGGGCGGCGGGCGACGCGCCGCGTATTGCCCCAGGCAAGTTCGCCCGCGGCCGACAGCGCGATCAGGCCCGCGTCGATTTCCGGATGCGCCTGCAGCACCTGGCCGACGGCGTCGCCCGGCGGGGCGCCCGCGGCCATGAGGCCGAGCGCGGCCTGGTTCAGCGCGATGCCGTCGGCGCCCGGCCGGTTGGGCAGCCGGTGCCCGGTCACCAGCCCCACGCCATCGGCGCCGGGCAGAAACTGCACCAGCGGTTCGGGGCGGTCCGGGCCGCTTTCGATCAAGGCCGCGCGGGGCGCCTGCAACCAGTCCGGCGGCAGGTTCAAGGCGGTGACGCCGCCGCGCTGGCACCATCTGTGCCGTACGCGGCCGGCGTCGTCCATGATGGCGAACACGGCAAAACCGCCGATGGCGCCGTGGCCCATCGCCTCGGCGGCCAGCGCCGCCGCCTGCACTGCCGCGCCCGCCTGCGGGCCGGATGCCGCGACGCCGATCGTCATGCGAGGCTCCTCTTGGCGTTCACCGGTCCTAGTCCGTGTTGCTCGTCACGGGATCGACGATGTTCAGGTTGGTGATGAAGCGCTGGAACAGCATGGCCAGCGCCAGCGGGGGCAGGGCGGCAAGCATGCTGGCCGCGGCGAAGAGCCCCAGGTCGGCGCGGAACCCCGGCATCAGCGGAGACAGGCCCAGTAACGAGGCCGACAAGGTCTGCGCGGACGTGCCGCCGGTCAGCACGATGGCGAACAGCAGGTCGTTCCAGCCCACCAGGAACGCGATGATGAAGGCCGCGGCGATGCCCGGCAGCGCCATGGGCAGCGTCACGTGGCGCAGCATCTGCCAGCGCGTGCAGCCGTCCATGCGCGCGGCGCGCTCGATTTCCACGGGCAGCGATGCGAAGTAGCCCATCAGCACCCACGACAGCAGCGGGATCACCGCGGTCAGGTACACGATCCACAGGCCGAACAGGCTGCCCGCCAGCCCGATGGCGGCGAAGAACACGTAGTACGGGATCAGCAGCGCAATGGGCGGCAAGGTGCGCGAGGCCAGCAGCACGTACAGCAGCGGCCCCTTGAAGGGGAATTCGAACCGGCCCAGCACATAGCCCGCCAACGTGGCGATGGCCGTGCCGACGGCGGCGGCCGGCAGCGCCACCAGCGCGCTGTTCACGAAGCCCGTCATGATGGCCTTGGTCTGGCCGCCGAAGATCGAGTCCGACGTGGACAGGCCCAGCACGCGCAGGTAGTTGTCGAAGGTGAACCCGCCTGCGTTGTGCGCAACCCCCATGATGATGGCCGATTCGTCCATGAACGACGCCTTCAGCGTCCAGTACAACGGGAACAGGCACCAGAACGCGACGAGCGCCACGCCTGCGCCCACCAGCCAGGGGCGCCAGCCTTCGCCGGTGACTTTCGCGGCATCACTGCGCATGGGCGTCTCCCTGGGGGCGTTTCTTGCGGATCAGCATGAAGTAGGCGGTGGCCAGCAGCAGCGACAGCACCGTCAGCAGGAAGGCGGCGGCCGAGGCCAGGCCGTACTTCGAGAATTCGAAGTTGTAGCGGAAGATCAGCAGCGGCAGGATCTGCGTGGACGTGCCGGGCCCGCCGCGCGTCAGCGAGAACAGCAGGTCGAACTGCCGCACCGCTTCCACTGTCATCACGACCAGCACGATCAGCGTCGTGTGCTTCAAGTGTGGCAGCGTGATGTGCCGGAAGCGCGACAGCGGGCCTGCGCCGTCCACGCGTGCCGCCCGGTACAGGTCTCGCGGAATCGTCTGCAATGCGGCCAGGTAGAAGAAGCTTCCCAGTGGCGCGATATGCCAGACGAATGCCAGCGCGACCCAGAACAGCGCCCAGTCGCTGGCCAGCCAGACCGTGGCCGCGTTGGCCAGGCCCAGCGGCGCCAGCAACCCGGTCAGGGCGCCGAAGCTGGGGTTCAGCAGGAACGAGAACACCGTGGCGGTCACCACCTGGGACATCGCCCAGGGCAAGAGCGCCAGCCCGCGCACCAGGCCGCGCAGCGGCATCTCTTCGTTCAGCACCAGCGCGATGCCCAGCGCCGCGGCGAATGATCCCGCCACGCACATGGCGACAAAGCCCAGGCTGCGCCAGATCGCGTCGATGACGGCGGGGTCGGACAGCACTTCGCCGTAGAGGTCGGCGCCGACGAACTCTTCCGTGCGCAGGATGGCGTTGGTGTCGTGCAGGCTGAGCCAGAACGAATAGCCCAGCGGCACGCCGATGATCAGCGTGTTCAGCGCGTACACCGCCACGATCACGGTCAGCGCGAAGCCCAGGTCGGACATTTCGCGGCCACCTTGGCGCGCCGGCGCGGGTCGGGCGGGCGACAGGCTGGCGGCGCTCATGACCGCGGCTCCTCGCCGCCGTGCACGCGCAATCCCTGCGCGTCGAACAGGTACAGGCGTGCCGCGGGCAGCGCCAGCGCGATGGGGGCGCCGACTTCATAGCGGCGTTCGGGCGGCAGGCGCGCACGCAGGCGCGGGCCGTCTTCCGCGCCGACCGCCACGTCCACGAACTGGTCGGGCCCGACCGGCTCGACGGCCCAGACGCTGCCTTGCAGCAGCAGGCCGTCGCCTGCCAGCGGCGCAGGCGCCATGGCTTCGGGGCGGATGCCCAGCGTGGCCTGGCTGCCTTCGGGCAAGGCACGCGCGGCGGGGTGCAGGGCGGCCGGCAATACATGGCGTCCGCCCGCCGTCTGCAGGGCGGGGACGCCATCGTGCGCATGCAGCGTGCCGCGCAGGAAGTTCATGCCGGGGTTGCCGATGAAGTCGGCCACTTCCATGTTGGCGGGCCGGCGGTAGATGGTGTCGGGGTCAGCGAACTGCAGCAGGTTGCCGCCCGACATCACCGCGATGCGGTCGGCGAGTGTCATCGCCTCGACCTGATCGTGCGTGACGTAGATGAAGGTGGCCTGCAGCGTGCGGTGCAGGCGCTTGAGCTCCACCCGCATGTCCGTGCGCAGCTTGGCGTCCAGGCTGGACAGCGGTTCGTCGAACAGGAACAGGTCGGGGTTGCGCACCACCGCGCGGCCGATGGCCACGCGCTGGCGCTGTCCGCCCGACAACTGGTAGGGCTTGCGGTCCAGCATCGATTCCACGCGCAGCAGGCTGGCGGCGCGGTCCACGCGCGCGCGCACTTCGGCCACCGGCATCTTCTGCATGCGCAGCGGAAAGCCGATGTTCTCGCGCACGGTCATGTGCGGATACAGCGCGATGCTCTGGAACACCATGGCCACGTTACGCCGGTGGGGCGGCACCTGGTCCACGCGTCGGTCGGCGATGCGGATCTCACCGCCCGTGGGCGTGTCCAGCCCGGCGATCATGTTCAGCGTGGTGGTCTTGCCGCAGCCGGACGGCCCGAGCAGCACCACGAATTCGCCGTCGCGGATGTCCAGGTCCAGCGAGCGCACGGCCTGGAAGTGGGTATAGGCCTTCTGGATGCCTTGCAGGGATACGCTGGCCATATCAGCTCCGCTTCAGGATCTTGGCGTACTTCTTGTAGAGCGCATCCCAGCGGGCGCGCAGTTCGGTGGCGACCTGCGCCGGCGTCTTGGACCCCTTGATGAGCATGTCCTGGGCGATCATCTCGTGCATGCCGGTATCCCATTCCTGATACCAGGGCGCCTTCAGGATGTGGGCGGCGACGGCTTTCTCGCGGCCTTGGAAGAGCCACTGGTAGACCTGTTCGGCCTGGGGCGGGTACATCCATTTCATGATGGCCGCCTTGCTGTCCGCGTCGCGGTACAGCTCGGGGAACGGCACTTCCAGATTGGCCTTGGCGATCCAGTTCTTGTGCGTGGTCAGCTGGCCCGCCTTGTCGCGGTATCCGAAGTACTTCACCAGTTCCCACAGCGCGGCCTGCTCGGCGTCCGTGCGCTTGCGGGTCGACATGCACAGCAGCGCATGGCCCACCAGCACCGTATCGTGCGTGGCGCCCGGCACGACGGGGTTGTAGCTGGAGTACGCGGCGATCTGGCTCTTGGCAGGATCGTTGTAGTTGAAGCTGTAGTAGTCGATGTTCAGGTGGAAGGCGTGCTGGCCCTTCATCCATGAACTGGACGTCTCGGTGCCGGACCAGGTCAGCACGGCGCGCTGCACCAGCTCGTCGTCCCACCAGCGCTTCCAGTCCGTCAGGACTTTGACCAGCGGCGTGTCGCCGCCGAAAGTGGCGCGCAGGTCGTCGTCGACGAAGCGTTCGCCTTCGGCAAAGCACTGCGCGATCAGGGCCCAGGGCAGGCCGGTCCAGGCGTTGTACCAGGGCATCAGCATGGGGTGCTCGGACAAGCCCTTTTTCTTGATCTCGCGGGCCTGCTTCTCGACCGTGGCCCAATCCTGCGGATAGTCCGCCGCGTTGGCGGTGCCGCCGAATCCGGCTTCGCCCAGCATCTTCTCATTGCGGAACAGTGCGAACGGGCCGCCGTTGTAATACGTCAGGCCCAGGTAGCGGCCGTCGGTGGCGCGGGCATCATCCACGATGCCGGGGAACATCTGCTTCTGGATGTCGGCCAGGCCGGGCATGTCGTCAATCGGGCGGATCCAGCCTGCCGCGTACCAGCGCGACGCCTGGCCGCGTTGCGCGTAGAACATGTCCAGCGGCGCCTTGGCGGCCAACTGGGTTTCCAGCACCGCGGCGTAGTCGCCGGGAATGGGCGACAGGTTCACCTGCACGCCGCTTTCCTGCGTGAAGCGCGCCGCGCCTTGCTGCACGATTTCACTGCCCCACGGCCAGAAGGCGAAGGTCAGCGGCGAGGGCGCCTGGGCCAGGGCCTGCAGGGGCCAGGCGCCTGCTGCCAGACCGGCGGCGCCGGCCAGGCCTGCAGCGCTGCGCAACAGGAAGTCGCGGCGGGCGGGATCCGCCTGGCCTTCAAAGGGTGAACGCTGGGGCATGCTGGACTTCCTTGCGGTTGAGAAGACAACAAAGAGAGGGTGCAGCGAAGACGTGTGGTCGGTGTTGTGACCATGTGGTCACATTCCGGATTCAAGATATTGCTTCGGGAGGGCCGGCAGCAAGGGGGGAGTTTCCCTAGGAGGGCGGGAGAGGGTGCGCCGACGGCGGGTGCCGCCGGCGTGTCGTCAACGGGCCTGTCGACTTACAGCCCGATGGACTTCAGGTCGGGGTGGCGGCGATGCCAGTCGGTCACGGCCTGGAAGGCCATGCCGATCTTGCCGAGCGTGCCTTCGGCATTCGGCTTGCCCAGCAGTTGCACGCCCAGCGGCAGGCCGCCGGCGGTGAAGCCGGCCGGCAGCGCCAGTCCGGATGCGTTGACGTAGTTGCCCGCGCGGGTGAAGGCGGCCAGCGGCGTGGCGGCCTCGTCCACGTCGGCCAGCAGGCGGGCGCCAAACGGCGCGCAGGGCGTCAGCACGGCATCGATGTCGCGCATCCATGCCAGCCATGCCTGGCGTGCCTGCGCGTGCGCCTGCAACGCGGCGATGTAGTCGGCGGCGGACACGCCCTTTCCGGACAGCACGCGGGCGCGCACATATTGGCCGATGGGCTGCGCCGCGTCTTCGATGTATTCGCGGTGCATGGCGTAGGCCTCGGCGGCGATGATCTGGCCGTTGCGCAGCATCATCTCGCGGAAGTCGAAGGGGAAGGGCGTTTCGGCCACTTCGGCGCCCAGGTCGACGAGCACGCGGCGCGCGTCATCCAGGGCAGACAGGGCGTCGGCATCCACGGCGATGGGATGCTGCGACGGCGGCATCAGCGCGATGCGGATGCCGCGCAACGGTTGCGCGCCTGTGGCGGGTTCCTGGATCTGGAAGGTGGGCAGGCCTTGCGTCAGCGGATCCTGAACATCCGGCCCGGCCATCAGCGCGGTCAGCAGCATCGCATCGCGGGTGTCGCGCGTGAGCGGACCGATGGAGTCCAGCGTGGTCGACAGCGCCACCGCGCCATGAAGGCTGATCAGCCCGCGCGTGGTCTTCAAACCCGTGATGCCGTTCAACGCGGCGGGAATCCGCACCGAGCCGCCGGTGTCCGACCCCAGCGCGGCCGGCGCCAGGCCGGCCGCGACGGCTACGCCGGATCCGCTGGACGAGCCGCCTGGAATGCGCGACGCCTGCAAATCCCAAGGGTTGCGCGGCGTGCCCATGACGGGGTTCGTGCCCCAGCCGCCGAACGCGAATTCGACCATGTGGGTTTTGCCCAGCATCACCATGCCGGCGTCCAGCAGGCGCGTCACCGCGGTGGCCGTGACGCTGCTGCGGCGCTCGCGCCAGGCCTCGGAACCTGCGGTGGTGACCTGGCCCTGGATGTCGCACAGGTCCTTGGCGGCCACCGGCACGCCGTCCAGCGGGCTGAGCAGGCCATAGCCGGCGCGGCGGCGCGCATCGGCGGCTTCGGCCAGGCGCAAGGCGCCGGCGCTGTCCACGCTGACATACGCGCCCAGCGCCGGATTGGCCTGGGCGATGCGGTCCAGGAAGTGCTGCGTCAATTCCACCGAGCTGTAGCGGCCTTTGGCCAGGCCGTCGGCCAGCTCGCCGAGCGTGGCAAATGCAATTTCAGACATGTTTTCCTCAGGTTGGGGGGCCGGCCGTGCGGGGCGCGCACGGCCGGCTGTGCAAAGCGCGACTAGCGTTTGGTCCAGTCAGGGGCGGGGTAAACGGGTTTCGTCGTGGCCACGTCCGCGGGCCACACGGGCACCATGCCCTTGCCCGGCAGCAACTGCACCACCGGGAAGGGCATCAGCAGCTGCTTGCCCGTGTCGTCGATGGCGTAGGGGCCGGCCATGACCGTGATCTTGCCGGACAGGTCCATCGACGCCTGCTTGAGCGCCGCGGCGTCCGTGGAGCCGGCCTTCTTCACGACCTCTTCCGTGACCGCGCCCGCGCCGTAGGCCAGCGCCGTCTGGAAATCGGGCGGGAACTCGGCCTTGGGAAAGCGCTGGTCGTAGGCGGCCGCGAACTGTTCGCGGCTCATGCCGGCGTTGACGTTCCAGTTGATCGCGGGGTGGTAGTTGGTATGGCTGTAGATGTAGTTCGCATCCGCGCCGATGGCCTGGAACTGCGGGGTCGACGCATACACCATGAACACGTACGGGAAGTTGATGTCCAGCTGCTTCATCTGGCGCGTCATGCTGATCAGGTCGCCCTCATAGGACGTCGGCACCAGTGCTTCGGCGCCTGCGGCGCGCGCCTTTTGCAGGATGGTGCTGAAGTCCTTCTGGCCCTTCGGGTACTTCTCGAACATCACGACCTGCATGCCGTTCTTCGTGGCCTGTTCGCGGCCGCCTTCAGCCAGGCCGGCCGGGAACGGTTCGTCGGAATACAGCAGCGCCACCTTCTTCACGCCCTGGTTGGCCGCCAGCTCCATGTTGGCGCGCAGCATCGCGGACACCGGCATCTGGGTGCCCGACACCATGTTCTTGAATCCCTGCTTGTACAGGTCGTCGCTGGCGGCGGACCAGACCATCATGTATTTGCCCAGCCGCTCGGTGACGGTGGCGGCCGCGGCCGTCAGCGTGGAGCCAAAAGGCGCAAACACCAGATCCACTTTTTCATCGACAATCAGGCGTTCGTAGACACGCGTGACCATCTGCTTGTCGCTGCGGTCATCCAGCTTGACCAGCTCGACAGGGTATTTCTTGCCCTTCACCTCGATACCGCCACGGCGATTGACGTCTTCCACCCACAGTTCCACGCCCCGGACGCCGGATTGCGAGGCCAGGGCGAAGCTGCCCGTGGACGAGACCGTCATGCCCACCCGGATCTTGTCCGAGGTTTGGGCGGTGCCGGTAGCGGGCGTCAAGGCGGCGATGGCCATGGCCAGCGCCGGTAAGCGGAACAACCAGGATTTAGCGAACATGGGATGTCTCCAATCGTTATAGATTTGGGGGCCTCGCCCCGCCGCGAAGCAGGGACCCAGAACCCGGTATTGGGCAATAATTGCCCAATACGCGACAAAGCGTATAACAAATAGGCATGGAGCGCACGCCTTGAATAAATTGAATTACCGGCAGACGGAAATGCTGTGGGCCATCGTCATGGCCGGGTCGATCAGCGGCGCGGCCCGCTTGCTGAACATTTCGCAGCCGGCCGTCAGCCGGATGCTGGCCCAGACCGAGAAGAGCATGGGCGTGACGCTGTTCGAGCGGGTGCGCGGGCGGCTGCGCCCTACCTCGCAAGTGCACAGCCTGTTTGAGGAAATCGAAAAAACGCAGCGCATGATGCAGCGGGTCAATGACCTGGCCGATGCGCTTTCCGAGCATGGCACGGGCGTGCTGCGCCTGGCTTCCATTCCCAGCCTGGCGCAATTCCTGGTGCCGCGCGCGGTGGCCCGTTTCCAGCAGCGCCATCCGGAGCTGCTGCTGCGGCTGAATACCTCGGTCCTGCCCAGCCTGATTTCCGACGTGCTGCAGGGCGAGGCCGAGCTGGGGCTGGTGGTCATGCAGGCGGACCATCCCTTCCTGACCTCGCAGCCGCTGCATGTGGGGCGCATGGTGGCGGCCATCCCCAGGGGGCATCCGCTGGCGGGGCAGGCGTCCGTCAGTCTGGCGGATCTTTCCCCGCATCCGCATATCGTGGTGGGCACCCGCATGCCCTTCGGCATGCTCGTGCTGGGCGCGTTCGAGCAGGCCGGGCTGCCGTGCCGCATGTGTGCCGACGTGCCCTGGAGCCAGCTTGCGTGCGCGCTCGTCAATGCCGGGGTGGGGATCGCCATCGTGGATGAATTCACGGTCATGCAGAACACCATGCCGGACGTGGTGATCGTGCCGCTGCAAGAGCGCATTCCCCTGAATATCTCGGCCGTCTACGCCAGCAACCGGGAGCCGTCGCAGATCGCCTTGCGCTTCATCGACGAGCTGCGCGGGGTGCTGGCCGAGGCGTTTCCAGACCCGGATAAGGGTTAGTCCTTAACTTGCAGTTATGGTTTGAACTGTTCATAATCGCCTCCAAATAGAGCGGCCATCCAACCCGAGACGGCCCGGAGGAAGACATCATGAGCAGCAGTCCCGCCCTGGCGGCGGGCGCGGCTTCGCATCGCGCGCAGGATCTGCGCGCCGTGCAGTTGCGCACCCGCATCGCAGTGACCCTCTTCGCCGCGCTGGCCGCCGGCCTGGCCGTGATTCCGATGGCGACCTCGAACATCTCGTTCGCGTTCTACCTGATGCTGTGGATCACCATGGCCAGCGCCATGAACATCTGCGTGGGCTTCACGGGCTATCTGCCGTTCGGCTATGTGGTGTTCTATGGCGTGGGCTCCTACGCCACCGGCATCTGCTACAAGATCATGGGCTGGCCCATCCTGCCGTCGCTATTGGCCGCCGGCGGCGTGGGTCTGGCGATCGCGCTGCTGCTGGCGCCCACGCTGCGCCTGCGCGGCGTGTATTTCGGCATCGTGAGCCTGGCGCTGGCCACCATCGTCAAGCTGGTCATTTCCGACCTGCCCCAGTCGTTCACCGGCGGCAGCATGGGCATCATCCTGTCGCGCGCCAACAATCCCACGCACAGCTACTACGCCATGCTGATCGTCATGGGCGCCACGCTGGCAACCGTCACCTGGCTGTCGGTATCGCGGCTGGGCCGCGCGCTCAAGGCCATCCGTGACGATGACGGCGCGGCCGCCTGCGTGGGCATCCACGTCCCCAACACTCGCCTGAAGGCCTGGCTGCTGGCCGCCTTGTTTCCTGCGCTGGCCGGCGGCATCGAGGCCTGGTACACGAACGTCGTCGACCCGGAATACGCCTTCAACGTGCTGATCACCGCCAAGAGCATCATCTACGCGATGGCGGGGGGCTTCGGCACCATCCTCGGCCCCGTGGTCGGAACGCTGGCGCTGGTGGGCATCGACCACATGATCTGGCAGAAATTCCCGGTGGTGAACCTGCTGCTGCTGGGCCTCATCATCGTCCTGCTGATGTTGTTCCTGCCCCGCGGCATCATCGGCAGCCTGATCAAACGCAAGCCGCAACTGCGCCGCTACATCGCCTGAGGACCCGCCATGACCGGACTGCTTATCCAAGGCCTGATCAACGGCCTGATCCTCGGCGCCATCTACGGCCTGATCGGCGTGGGCCTGAACGTCGTCTTCGGCGTGCTGCGGGTGGTGAATTTCGCGCACGGCGAATTCCTGGTGCTGGGCGCGTATTTCGCCTTCTACCTGATGGAATACGCGGGCATCAACCCGCTGGTGGCGCTGCCGCTGGCGTTCGTGGCGTTCTTCCTGGCCGGCTACCTGCTGTACTTCGTCCTGATCCCGCGGCTGTCCAAGGCGGACGATCCCGAGATCAGTTCGCTGCTGCTGATGTTCGGCGTGTCCATCATGCTGGGTGCGCTCATGCTGCTGGCGTTCGATGCCGACGCGCGCTCGCTGCCCTACGAGATCGAACCCGTCTTCCTGAAGTTCGGCCCGGTCCTGATCCCGACCGTGCGGCTGCTGGCGCTTGCCATCGCGCTGGCGATCATCGCCGCGCTGACGGTGTTCCTGTACCGCACGCAGCTGGGCAAGGCGCTGCGCGCCATCATCATGAACCGCGACGCGGTCCGCATCGTGGGTATCAATGCCGAGCGGCTGTCGGCCGTGGCGTTCGGGCTGGGCGTGGGCCTGGCTGCCGCCAGCGGCGTGCTGGTGGCCATGGTGTTCCCGGCGTTCTCGCCGTTCATGGGCAACGACTACACGCTGATTGGCTTCATCGTCATCGTGCTGGGCGGCTTGGGCCATCCGGTGGGGGCGCTGGTCGGGGCGCTGCTGTTCGGCATCACCGAACAGGTGTCCGTGGTGTTCTTCAGCCCCTCCATCGCCACCATCTGCGGTTTTGCGCTGATGGTCGCCACGATCTTCATCCGGCCCAGCGGCTTGTTCGGCCGCCAGGCGCTGCGTTAACAGCCCCGGGAGACGGACGCATGTTGAAAGTCACGAATCTCAAGAAGCGCTTTGGCGGCCTGGTGGCGTTGCAGGGCGTGGACCTGGAGGTGCCCAAGGGGTCCATCCTGGGCATCATCGGCATGAACGGCTCAGGCAAGACCACGATGCTCAACTGCATCAACGGCATCTACACGCCGGACGAAGGCCGCATCGAACTGGACGGCCGCGAGATCGGCGGGTGGCAGGTCCATGAAGTGGCCCGGTTGGGCGTGGGCCGCACCTTCCAGGTGCCGCGCATCTTCCGCCAGCTCAGCCTGCTGGACAACCTGGACGTGGCGCAGCAGCAAGCGGGCCGCAGCGCGGACGAGCGCTACGCGCAATCCGAATACTGGCTGCACAAGGTCGAGCTGCACCGACTGCGGCACAACTACGCCGAAGAATTGTCGGGCGGACAGCAAAAGCTCGTGGAACTGGCGCGCATCATGGTCGCGCGGCCGAAAGTCGTGCTGCTGGACGAACCGTTCGCCGGGGTGAATCCCGCGCTGGCGCAGCTGCTGATCTCGGTGATCCGCGAACTGCCCACCGAGCACGATTGTTCGGTGGTGCTGGTCTCGCACGACCTGACCTCCATCTACCAGCTGTCCCACCACATCATCGTCATGAACGAAGGCGCCATCCTGAGCCAGGGCAACGCCGATCACGTGCGCGCCGACCCGCGGGTGGTCGAAGCCTATCTGGGAGCCTGACATGAGCACCGCCATCCTTGCGCTGGAAGACGTGACCGTGGCCTATCACGGCGACATCACGATCCTGAACCGCATCAACGTCCAGGCGCGCGCAGGCAAGGTCACCGGTGTGATCGGCCCCAACGGCGCCGGCAAGTCCACGGTGCTCAAGACCCTGTTCGGCTTTCTGCCGCCGCGCACCGGGCGCATCACGCTGCGGGGCAAGGACATCAGCGCGCAGCCCTCGCATGAGCGCGCCAGCCACGGCGTGGCGTTCGTGCCGCAGCACCGCAGCCTGTTCGGCGACCTGTCCGTGCACGACAACCTGCTGCTGGGCTGCTGGCCGTTCCGCGGCGACAAGGCACGGGTGCGCCAGCGGATCGACTCGGTCTATGACCGTTTCCCCATCCTGGCGCAAAAGCGCAACGACCCCGTCTCCAGCATGAGCGGCGGACAGCAGCGGTTCGTGGAATTCGGACGCGCCCTGCTGATCGAGCCGTCGGTGATCCTGCTGGACGAGCCCACGGCGATGCTGGCGCCCAAGATCTCCAAGGAAATCTACGCGCTGATCCGGGGCTTCGCGGACGAGGGCATGACGGTGGTGCTGGTGGACCAGAACGTGCGACGCTGCGCCGAGGTGTCCGACTACATGTACATCCTGGAACTGGGACGCAACAAGGCGGAAGGCTCGCGCGAGGCGTTCGAGGAAGAGGGCGGCCTGCGCGAGATGGTCGCCTCATGGATGGACTACAAGATCGATTGAGGCGTCGACTGACGCGTCGACAGGAGCCCGCCGGGGCGCACCCCGGCGGGGCAGGCGTCAGAGGACGCCGCGTATCCCGGCAATGCCATGCGCGCCATGGCACAGCGCCTGCGATACGGTCTGGGTGGATTGCCCGCCCAGCGCGAAGACCGGAATGCCGGCATCGCGGTTGCCTTGCACGAAGCCTTCCCAGCCCAGCGTCTGCGCGCCAGGGTGGCTGGGCGTGTCCAGTACGGGACCCAGCACCGCGAAGTCAGCGCCAAGGTCGCGGGCATGGACGACCTGGGCATTGTCGTGCGCCGACACGCCGACCAGCGCGTTCTTGGGCAATTCGGGGCGGGCGGTCAGGCGCGCCGCGTCCGCCGTGCGCAGATGTACGCCGTCAGCTTCCTTCCACCAGGCGGCAGGGTGCGCGCTGTTGACCAGCACGCGGGCGCCGGCAGCGCGGCAGCGCTTGACCACCTGTTGCAGCACCTCATGCAGCGAGCTTGCGCCCGCGCCATCCGGCCACTGCGGTTCCCGAAACTGCACGAGCTTCACGCCGCGCGCAAGCGCGGCTTCCAGGCGACCCAGGAAGGCGGCCACGCCTGCGCGCGAACCGATCGAACTGATGCCATAGGTGGTGGGCAGCTGCAGCCAGCGCAGCGGGGGCAGGGTGGCGGGCAGCAGATCGCCCACCGAAGCCGCGTTGGCCGGATCCACCCATTCCAGGCGCTGGTTCTCCAGGCTTTGCGGTTCGCCTTCCCAGCCGGTGACATGGCAGAAGGCCAGGCGGACCGTCGTGTGCGGGTAGACGTGCACGTAGGTGACCCACTGGCGCGACTGCGTGACGCGGATGCCGATTTCTTCCTGCAATTCACGGGCCAGCGCTTGCAGCACGGTTTCACCCGGCTCCAGCTTGCCGCCCGGCAGTTCCCACCAGCCCGACCATGGCTTGCCTTCGGGCCGCTGGCCCAGCAGCAGCATGCCGTCGGCGCGCAGGATCAGGCCGGCGGCGACGTCGACGATCTTCTCAGACATGGCGGGCCGCCCAATCGCGCGCAAACTGGTAGGCCACGCGGCCCGAACGCGAACCGCGTTCGATCGTCCATTGCAGCGCTTCGGTGCGCGAAGGCTCGATGTGCGCCTCCGGGCAGCCCAGCTCGCGCAGCCAGTGGTAGACGATGTCCAGGTAGTCGTCCTGCTTGAAGGGGTAGAACGACAGCCACAGGCCGAAGCGCTCGGACAGCGAGATCTTTTCTTCGACGGTTTCGCCCGGATGGATTTCGCCATCGGGCTGGTGCTTGGCCTGCAGGTTCTCGCTCATGTATTCCGGCATCAGGTGGCGCCGGTTGGACGTGGCGTAGATCAGCACGTTGTCGCCCGAGGCGGACACCGAGCCGTCCAGCACGGACTTCAGGGCCTTGTAGCCGGGCTCGCCTTCCTCGAACGACAGGTCGTCGCAGAACACGATGAAGCGTTCGGGGCGCGAGGCGACGAGCTCGACGATGTCGGCCAGGTCGCCCAGGTCGGACTTGTCTACTTCGATCAGGCGCAGCCCGCGGTCGCCGTAGGCGGCCAGCATGGCCTTGACCAGCGAGCTCTTGCCGGTGCCGCGGGCGCCGGTCATCAGCACGTTGTTGGCCGGCTTGTGCTCGAGGAACTGGACGGTGTTGCGGTCGATGGTGGCCTTCTGGCGTTCGATGTGCTGAAGGTCCTGCATGTCGATGCGGGCCACGTGGCGCACCGCGTCCAGCCAGCCGCGCGAGCCGCGCTTGCGCCAGCGGAATGCGTGCGCGCTCCAGTCGATTTCGGGCGTGGCCGGGGGCAGGAAGGCTTCAAGCTGCGCCAGCACGCGCTCGGCGCGCTGGATCAGGGTGGTGAATTCGCTTGCGCTCATGATGGATCAGGAACGGTAGTCGGCGTTGATGGTCACGTACTCGTGCGAGAAGTCGCAGGTGTAGACCGTGTCGCTGACGTCGCCGCGGCCCAGCGCGATGCGCACCGAGATCTCGGCCTGCTTCATCACGCGCTGGCCGTCGGCTTCCTGGTAGTCGGGGTTGCGGCCGCCGTTCTTGGCCACCAGCACGTCGTCCAGCCACAGGCGGATGTTGGACACGTCCAGGTCGTCGATGCCGGCGTAGCCGATCGCGGCCAGGATGCGGCCCAGGTTGGGGTCCGACGCGAAGAAGGCGGTCTTGACCAGCGGCGAATGCGCGACCGCGTAGGCGACCTTCAGCGCTTCCTCGGTAGTGCCGGCCTCTTCGACGCGGATGGTCATGAACTTGGTGGCGCCTTCGGCATCACGCACGATCTTCGTGGCCAGCTCCAGCGCGGCGGCGGTCAGGGCCTGGCGCACGGCGGCGTAGGCGGCGTCGGACTCGCTATTGACGTTCACGCCCGACTTGCCGGTGGCGGCGATGATGAAGGAATCGTTGGTGGACGTGTCGCCGTCGACCGTGATGCGGTTGAACGAGGCGTCGGCGATTTCCACGGCCAGGCGGCGCAGCAGCGGCTGGGCGATGCCGGCGTCGGTTGCCAGGAAGCTGAGCATCGTGGCCATGTTGGGGCGGATCATGCCCGCGCCCTTGCTGATGCCGGTGAAGGTCACGGTCTTGCCGTCGATCTGCACCTTGGCCGACGAGATCTTCGGCAGCGTGTCGGTCGTCATGATGCCGTGGGCGGCGCTGGACCAGTGGTCGGCCGCCAGGTCGGCGATGGCGCCCGGCAGGCCGGCGACCAGGCGGTCCAGCGGCAGCGGCTCGAGGATGACGCCGGTGGAGAACGGCAAGATCTCGGTGGCCGGCACGCCCAGCAGCTTGCCCAGCGCGGCGCAGGTGTCGTTGGCCTTCTTCAGGCCTTCTTCGCCGGTGCCGGCGTTGGCGTTGCCGGTGTTGATGACCAGCGCGCTGATGGGGCCGCCGGCGGCCAGGTGGGCCTGGCAGACCTGCACGGGCGCGGCGCAGAAGCGGTTGCGCGTGAACACGCCGGCCACGCTCGTGCCTTCGGCCAGGCGGAAGACGGTCAGGTCGCGCCGGTTGGCTTTGCGGATGCCGGCCTCGGTGACGCCGATTTCAATGCCGGCAACAGGAAAAATTTCGGACTCGGAGGGGATCTGCAAATTAACGGCCATGACTTCGTCTCTTGAATGGGCAGGACGGAATCGCCGCCAGGCAAGGCGGCGCGCGGGGGAAAGTTTCGTATTATCCCACCGGTTTGCGGCAGGGGTTTGTCAGGCGCCGGTCAGGGGGCCATCCGCATGGCGGCCACGTCCAGCACTCCGGCCTCGCGGTTGCTGAGCACGCTGCGCACGGTGCCGTCCGGGGCTTGCAGTACCGACAGTCCAGCTGCGACGTCTTCGCCGCCGGTGCGCCGCGCCGAACGGCCGCGCGACGGCGAAAACAGCAGGTCGCCCGGCTGGGCGCCGGGCAGGCGCGGGTTCGCGGCCAGCACGCGGGTGCCGGGCGGGTAGGTCATGGCGCCCAGCACGGTCTCGCGCGCCAGCAGGCCTTCGAAATCCAGGATGCGGCGTTGGCCGTCCAGGTGCATGTCCACTTTGAGCAGCGGCATCTGGCGCAGGGTCAGGGCTTCGCTGCCTTCGGTGCGCAGCAGCCAGCGCGCCGTGGAGCCGGCCGCATCCGGCGCCGTGCCGCGTGCCGCCTCGTCGACCTTCAGCCAGGCTCCCGGGGGTACCGGCTGCTGGTCCAGCGTGTTGCCGATGGCAAGGTGGCAGCTCGCGAATCGGGGCTGACCGCCCTGCATCACGAATTCGATCCGGTGGCCGTGCGCGCACAGCCAGCCTTCCTGCGCCTGGTCGCGGGCAATCTCGGCCGACAGGGTCTCGGGCTGCTTGGGCGTGGCGGGGTAGCGAAACAGTTGGGTGGCGGCCACGCCCAGGATGGGGGCGGGCTGGGTCTGGGGAAACACGGCGCGGTCGAACGAGGCCAGTTCGCCCGGCCGGGTCAGGCTGAGCACGGTGCCTGCCGGCATGTCCACGCCGGCCAGGCGGGCGGCGTGGGCCAGCGTCGTCTTGCGGCCGGCGTCGGCCTGGGCGTCGCGCTGGGCGGCGAACCACAGGCTGAACTGCTGGTAGGGAAAGATGGCGCCGATCAGCGCGAGGAAGGCCATCAGCGCGGTGCCGGTGCGCCGGTGCTCGCCCAGCCAGAGCCGCGCGTTGCGCGTGGTGGCCAGGACGGCCAGCCAGGTCAGCAACGTGGCGAGGCAGGCCAGCGAGGCCGCCATCAGCACATAGAAATTACCGCCAGGAAGGGAAACCGGAATCATGGCGGCAATTATGCGCCAAACCGGGCGCGGATTTCAGCGCCCTCGGCGCAGCGTCTAGCTCTTGGCGGACTCGGAGCGGGTGGCCACCACCTGCAGCTTGAGTTCGCCCAGGGCCTGGAACAGCGCGTTGCGGGTGGATTCGGGCAGGTCGCCGAACATGGACTTGACCCAGGACTCGTGGGCGCGCGCCATGCGGGCAAAGGTCTTCTTGCCCTGCGGCGTCAGTTTGATCAGCGAACTGCGGCGGTCGGATTCCACCTTGGTGCGCACGACCAGGCCTTCTTTTTCCAACTGGTCGGTGATGCCGGTGATATTGCCGTTGGTGACCATCATGTGGCGCGACAGGTCGCCCATCTTCATGCCCTTGGGGGCGCGTTGCAACTGCGCCATCAGGTCGAAGCGAGGCAACGTGGTGTCGAAGTCGTTGCGCAGGCGGCTGCGGATCTCGCCTTCGATGAGATTGGCGCAGGTCAGCATGCGCAGCCACAGGCGCAGCGCGTGGTGGTCATCGGGCGCGGCGCGGGATTCCAGGTCGGGAGCGTCAGTCATGGCTAGGGAGGATACCGGGAATGCGTGAGGAAGCGGGCGCCAGACCCATCTGCTTGAAGAGGGCGCGGGTCAGCGGGCTGGGGGAGGCGTTGAGCGTCAGCACGATGTCGGGTACTGTCGCGTGTGCGTTGTGGTGGACGTCCAAGTCTGCGCGGTCAACGTGGCGGTAGAGGGTAACCATGGCGGTAGATTTCAGTGTTATCAGGCCGGCTATTGACTGGCCTAGTAAAAACCCTTTGGTAAAAACCCTAGTCTTGTTTTGGAGAATACTTTAAACCTAAACTATGAACCGCGCCAGTTTTCCCTATGCTCTCACAACGGGATCGTGGCGTAGCAAGCAATATCTTTGCAAGCCAGTTTGACGGCGGCGCAATGGCGCCGGCAGGCCGGGCACAGAAGTCATTCGAATCGCACCCTCTATAAGAACACCCTCTGCGCGGGCTCGCGCACGGAGCACACCACCATGCGTTTGATCACTTCCCTTATCGCCGTCGCCGCGCTGGTGCCGGCCGTGGCCATGGCAGACCCCGTCAAGGTCGGCATCGCCAACGACATCTCCGGGCCGTTCTCGGCGCTGGGCGCCGAAGCCCGAGACGGCTTCAACCTGGCCATCAAGCAACTGGGCAGCAAGCTGGGCGGACAGCCCGCCGAATTCGTGCAGACCGACATGGGCGGCAACCCCGACCAGGCCCGCCAACTCGTCACCCGCTACATCCAGCGCGACAAGATCGATTTCTTCACCGGTCCCATCGGCTCGAACGTGGCGCTGGCCGTCGGCCCCGCGCTGTTCGCGGCCAAGGTGCCCTACCTGTCGAACAACCCCGGCCCCAGCCAGTTCGCCGGCGCCCAGTGCAACAACTACTGGTTCGGCACTTCCTACCAGAACGACGCCTTCCACGAAGCGGCCGGCAAGGTCGCGGCGGATCGCGGCTTCAAGAAGATGTTCATCATGGCTCCGGACTACCCGGCGGGCAAAGACGCGCTGACCGGCTTCAAGCGCGGCTACAAGACCGCCCCGGGCGACGAGGTCTACACCAAGCTGGGCCAGATCGACTACGCCGCCGAGATCGCGCAGATTCGCGCCGCCAAGCCGGACGCCGTCTATATCTTCCTGCCGGGCGGCATGGGCATCAACTTCGTCAAGCAGTTCGTGTCGGCCGGCCTGTCGCAAAGCGTCAAGCTGATCGGCCCGGGTTTCTCGGCCGACGAAGACGTGATCCAGGCCGTGGGCGACCCCATGCTGGGCATGTACAACACGGCGCAATGGGCGCATGACCTGGACGTGCCGCAGAACAAGATCTTCGTGGACGCCTTCCGCAAGGAATACAACGGCCGCTACCCGTCCGTGTACGCCGCCCAGGCCTATGACGTCATCATGGCCATGGATGCCGCGGTCAAGCAGGCCGGCGGCAAGGCCTCCGACCGCGAGGCCGTCATCCGCGCGCTGGAAAAAGCCGACTACCCGTCGGTGCGGGGCAGCTTCACCTACGGCAAGAACCACTACCCGATCCAGGCCTACTACCTGCGCGTTGTCGACAAGGACGGCAGCGGCCGCATCACCAACAAGCTGGTGGGCAAGGTGTTCGACAAGTACCAGGACGTCTACGTAGGCGACTGCAAGCTGTAGGGGGAGTCCACCCCCGACGCGCTGCGCGCTTCCCCCTCTAGGGGGCGTCGCTGCGGACCGGCGAAGCCGGCTCCGCGCGACCCCGCTCGGGCGGGCACGTTTCGTGGGCTGCGCAGGGTGGGCCGCGTGAGGCATAACCAGGTGGTTTGGTGATTTGGCCGCGAGCGACGCCATCGGCGATTTGCGGCAGGGGGTAGTGTTCATGACGTTTACGCTGATCGTCGAGCAATTGCTGAACGGTCTTCAGTTTGGGTTGATGTTGTTTTTGATCGCGGCCGGGCTGACCCTGGTGTTCGGCATCATGGACATCATGAATCTGGCTCACGGCTCGCTCTACATGGCCGGCGCCTATGTTGCCGCTGAAACCATGCAGCGCACCGGCTCATTCACCGCCGCCGTCCTGGTGGCTGCCGTGGCGACCGGCGTGGTTGGCGTGGCGCTGGAACTGACGCTGATCCGCCGCCTGGCGCTGCGCGATCACCTGGCGCAGGTGCTGGGCACCTACGCCGTCATCCTGATCGCCAATGATCTCGTCAAGATGATCTGGGGCCCGGCCCCCGTCATGCTCAACATGCCGGCCGTGCTGTCCGGCCCGGTGCGCCTGCTGCCGGACCTGCTCTATCCCGCCTATCGCCTGATGATCATCGTGTTCGGCGTGGCCGCCGCCGCGGGGCTGTACTGGTTCGTGACGCGCACCCGCGCGGGCGTGCTGGTGCGGGCCGGCGCCTCCAACCGTCAGATGGCGACGCTGATGGGCGTGCGCGTGCCGCTGCTGTTCCTGGGCGTCTTCGTGCTGGGCGCCATGCTGGCCGCCGTCGCCGGGGCCCTGCTGGGGCCGATCACGTCGGTGCAGGTGGGCATGGGCGAAGAAATCCTGATCCTGGTGCTGGTGTGCATCGTGATCGGCGGGATCGGCTCGATCCGCGGCGCCTTCGTCGGCGCGCTGCTGGTGGGCATGGTGGACACCGCAGGGCGGGCCTTCCTGCCCATGCTGCTGCGCCAGGTTTTTTCTCCGGCTGTGGCCTCCAGCGTCGGTCCGACGTTGGCCGCCATCGCCATTTACGTATTGATGGCGGCTGTGCTGGTGTTCCGGCCCTCCGGCCTGTTTCCGGCGCGGGGTTGACGATGAGAACCACCATCTGGACCGTGGTCCTTCTGGCGGCGCTGGCGGTGTTTCCGCTGGTGGCGCCGGCGCTTGGCCTGGACTTCTACATTTCATTCGTGCGGCGCGTGCTGATCTACGCGCTGGCCGCGACCAGTCTCAACTTGATCCTGGGCTATGGCGGCATGGTGGCGCTGGGGCATGCCGCGTTTTTTGGCGCGGGCGCCTACGCGGTCGGCATCCTGGCGATGTCGGGCGTCACGTCGGCGCTGATCGTCTGGCCGGTGGCGATGCTGCTGGCAGGCGTGCTGGCGGCCATTACGGGGGCGATTTCGCTGCGCACCCGCGGCGTGTACTTCATCATGATTACGCTGGCGTTCGCGCAGATGCTGTTCTACATCTTTATCTCGCTGCGCCAATACGGCGGCGAAGACGGGTTGAACCTGCCGGGCTATTCCACGCTGCCGGGCATCGACCTGTCCCATGACGTCAGCTTCTATTACCTGGTGCTGGTGTTGTTCGCGCTGCTCATGTGGGGGTTCAGCCGCGTGGTGTCCTCGCGCTTCGGCACGGCCCTGCAAGGCATCCGCGAGAACGAGTCGCGCATGGAATCCATGGGCTACCCGGTCTACCGCATCAAGCTGGCGGCCTTTACCTTGAGCGGGGCGGCGGCCGGCCTGGCTGGCGCCCTGCTGGCCAACCACAACTTGTTCATCTCGCCCAGCCTGATGCATTGGACGCAGTCGGCCAACTTGCTGATCATGGTGCTGGTGGGGGGTATCGGCCTGCGCTGGGGCGGTGTTGCCGGCGCGGTCGTGATGCTGACGCTGGAAGAAGTGCTGCGCCTGTGGACCGAATACTGGCATCTGCCGCTGGGCGTGCTGCTGCTGTGCGTGGTGTTCGGCGCGCCGCGTGGCCTGGTGGGCCTGTTCGGCCCGTTGTTCGGCGGACGCGCCGCGGCCCAATCCGGCAAGGTGGGATCATGAATCCGTCTATCAACGCCACCGCGCCTGCGTTGCAGGCGACCGGGCTAGTCCGCCGTTTCGGCGCGCTGGTCGCCACCGACAATGTGTCGCTGTCCCTGAACCCGGGCGAGATCCACGCCTTGATCGGCCCCAACGGCGCCGGCAAGTCCACGCTGATCCACCTGCTGTCCGGCACGCTGGCGGCCGATTCCGGCACGCTGACCGTGGGCGGGCGCGACGTCACTGGCATGAATGCGCATCAGCGCGTGTCGGCCGGGCTGTCGCGGTCCTACCAGATCACCAATATCTTCAAGCAGTCCAGCGTGCTGGACAACCTGGTGCTGGCGGTGCAGGCGCACGCGGGCAGCAGCTTCCGATTCTGGAAACCGCGCGCGGCCGAATCTGCGCTATATGAACAGGCGCGCGAACTGGCCCGGGAATGCGCCATCGACGCCAGCCTGCTGGACCGCCCGGCGGGCACCTTGCCGCACGGCGAGCAGCGTAAGGTGGAGTTCGCGCTGGCGCTGGCCGCCCGGCCCAGCGTCCTGCTGCTGGACGAGCCCATGGCGGGCATGGGGCCGGACGAAACCGTCCGATTGACCGAATTGATCGAAACCCTGCGGGGCCGGGCCGCCATGTTGCTGGTCGAACACGATATGCAGGCGGTGTTCCGCCTGGCCGACCGCCTGTCGGTGCTGGTGTATGGCCGCGTCATCGCGACCGGCACCCCCGACGAGATCCGCGCCAACCCGGAAGTGCGGCAAGCCTACCTGGGCGACGAGGAGACCGCGTGATGCTCACCATCGAATCGGCCCAGAGCGGCTATGGCGCCAGCCAGGTTCTGTTCGGCGTAGACCTGCAGATCGGCGCGGGGCAGGTCGTGACCTTGCTGGGCCGCAACGGCATGGGCAAGACCACGCTGCTGCGCACCCTGTTCGGGCAATTGCCGCTGCGCGGCGGCAAGATCCATTTCGCGGGGCAGGACATCAGCGGCTGGAGCCCTGACCGCATTGCCCGCGCAGGCGTGGCCATCGTGCCGGAAGGACGGCAGTGCTTTCCCAACCTGACGGTGCGCGAGCACCTGACCGCCTTCGTCGCCGCGCGAAACCCCGATATCGGCGAACCCTGGACGCCGGAACGCGTTTTCGAGCTGTTCCCCCGGTTGGCTGAACGCGCCCGCAACATGGGCAACCAGCTCTCGGGCGGCGAACAGCAGATGCTGGCCATCGGCCGGGCGCTAGTGACCAATCCGCGGCTGCTGATCCTGGACGAGGCCACTGAAGGCCTGGCGCCCAAGATCCGCGAAGAAATCTGGAATTGCCTGGCGCGCCTGCGCCAGGCGGGGCAGACCATCCTCGTCATCGACAAATATGTCGAAAGGTTGCTGAGCCTGGCGGACCAGCATGTCATCCTGGAGCGCGGCAAAGTCGTGTGGACGGGCGACTCGCGGGCGCTGGATGCTGACCGCGGCCTATGGGAACGCTATCTGGGCGTGTAGTAATAAAGCCGCATCGCCCGCGGGGTCACTCGTAAAAAATACGATATAAAACGCAATAAACCCGTATTTACATTGCTGAGCTGAAACTTAAGGTGTCTGGAACGCATCCAGACGTTTGCGCCTGTTTCATTTGACCCCGCTGTTCTCTACACTTAGCGCGCCTGACCCCTATCGTGCCTTCAGGGCGGGTACGCACGTCACGTCTTATCAAGCTGTCAGGAAGACTTCGCATGGCGAAATGGGGTTTGCGCAAAAAATCATTGATGGCGCTGCTGTTGGCATGCGTGATCGCCTTGGCGTCCGCCGCCGTGATCGGCTGGCTGGTGCTGGATGGGGTCAAAGACCACTTCGGGCGAGCATTCGCCGACAACTTCACGCAACTGAACCGGCAACGCATCCTGGCGCCGGTGTCGCGCGAACTGGCCCTGTCCCAGCGCCTGGCCGACAGTGAAGTCACTCGCCGTTGGCTGCGCAATGAAAGCGATCCGGCCGCCCGCGAGCTCTTCTTCCGCGAAGCCGACGGCTACCGCCGCGATCTGCTGGGCCGGGCCTACTTCATCGCCAGCGCCGCCAGCGGGCACTACTACTTCAACGACGACCAGCCGCTGTCCGAAGCGCCGCGCTACACGCTCAGCCCCGGCGCGGCGGACGACGGCTGGTTCTACGCCACGCTGAAGTCGCCGGCCAAATACAACATCAACGTCAACCCCGACTTAAAGCTCAAGACCACCAAGGTCTGGATCAACGTGCAGGTGCGCGATGGCGACAAGGTCGTCGGCCTGACCGGCGCCGGCCTGGACGTGGGCGGTTTCCTGCGCGACTTCGTCAACAGCGGCCAGCCCGGCGTCACGCCCATCATCGTGGACGAAGAAGGCGCCATCCAGGCGCACATGGACGCGAGCCTCATCGCCTACAACTCGGGCGCGAGCGGCGCGGCCGACGGCCGGGGCAGGGTGTTCAATCTGCTGGACGACGGCCCGGGGCGGGACGAGCTGCGCTCGGCCATGCACGCGGCCCAGGCCGATCCGCAGTCGGTGCAATCCGCCTGGGTGAAGATGGACGGGGCGCGCCAGTTGATGTCCGTGGCCTACATGCCCGAGCTGCACTGGCATGTGCTGACGGTCGTAGACCTGGGGGCAGCCCGCGTGCTGGACACCGGCTGGCTCTGGCCGGCGGCCATCGGCCTGGCGGTGCTGTTTGCCGCCATGCTGCTGTGCTTCGGCTACGCCATTGAACGGCTGATGCTGCGCCCCTTGCGCCGCCTGCAGCAGTCGGCCCGCGCCATCGCGGACGGCAGCTACGACGTGCGCCTACCCCCGGGTGGCCAAGACGAGATCGGCGACCTGAGCCGCGCCTTCGGCGTCATGGCCGACAAGGTTCGCCAGCACACGGCCGAACTGGAAACGAAGGTGCGCGAACGCACCTCCGAACTGGAAGACGCCAACCGCGCCATGGCCGCCGCGCACAAGAAGATCGGCGACTCCATTGACTACGCCAGCCTGATCCAGCGCGCCATCCTGCCGGACCGCCAACTGACGCAGTCCCTGGGCGCTCACCACTTCGTGCTGTGGAAGCCGCGCGACGTGGTGGGCGGCGACTTCTATGTCTTCCGCTCGGACGGCGTCAATTGCCTCTTGGGCATCATGGACTGCGCGGGCCACGGCGTGCCGGGTGCGCTGATGACCATGCTGGCGCGCGCCGCCATCGACCTGGCGATCACCGAGGTCGGACCCGGCGATCCCGCGGGCGTGCTGACCCGCACCGACGCCGCCATCCGCGCCATGCTTGCGGATGCGCAATTGCCCCGGGCGCTGGCCACCAACACCGATGCAGGCCTGGTATATATTGACCGCCAGACCGGACGGCTGCGGTATGCGGGCGCGAAGATCAGCCTGTACGCCAGCGATGGCGATACCTTGCGCGAGATCCCCGGCGGCCGGCGTGCGCTGGGCGACAAACGCGCCGGGGTCTACGAGAATATCGAGCTGCAGATGGAGCCGGGCTGGACCTATTACCTGGCCACCGACGGCTTTCTGGACCAGGCGGGCGGCGAGCACGGATTCGGGTTCGGCAACACGCGTTTCGCGGATATGCTCAAGAGACACGCGCGGCAGCCGTTAACTGAACAGGCCGCCGCCTTTACGCAAGCGCTGGCCGAATATCAGGGTGGCCGTCCCCAGCGTGACGACATCACCTTGCTGTCTTTCCGTTTCGAATAAACGTTATCAGGGCGGTACCGCTATGAATGCCTCCGATCTCTACGCGCTGGGCGAACGGTTCAATCAGAACCGCACCCTGCTGTGCTTCAACGGGCCGATCTCCCGCAGCCTGATCGAGGAAATCGGCAACGCGCTCAAGAATTACCTGAACGCCGAACATGTGCGCCCGGCCGAAGCGATGGACGTGTTCTCGGTGTACATCGAGATGATCCAGAACATCCGCCAGTACGCTGCCGCCAACGGAGACGCCGAGGCCTCGGCCACCGTCGTGATCGGCCGCCGCGATGAAAGCCGCTACGTGGTGTCGGCGGGCAATCTGGTCAAGTCCGATGACGGCCATGCGCTGGTCGCCCGGATCCAGGAACTGGCCGCGCTGGACAAGGCGGCCCTGAAGGCCGAATACAAGACGCAGCTGCACAAGCCGCGCACCCAAGGCGTGGCCTCGGGCGCGGGTCTGGGGCTGATCGATATCGCCCGGCGCGCCGGCGCCCCGCTGGAGGCCAGCCTGACGCCCGCTGCGCAGGAAGGACAGGCGTTCTTCAGCCTGAGCGTAGTGATCTGAGGGCTCCGCAGGCATTCAAGAATTATTTTCGGAGTATTTGATGAAAGATCTGAACATTCCCGGGACGCAGTCCACGCCCGCCATCACCGCCGATGCCGCCGCCGGCGTGCTGGCGATGCGCGGCGACTCCTATCCCGAGAATTCCTTCGAACTGTTCGGCCCCGTGATCGAGTGGGTCGAGGCGTATCTGCTGGGCACGACCGCCCCGCTGAGCCTGGAACTGGAACTGCTGTATCTGAACACCAGCAGCATCAAGTCCGTCATGGACATCTTCGACGTCCTCGAAGCGGCCCACGGCAAAGGCCGTCAGGTCAGCGTGACCTGGTTCTACGACAAGCGCAATGAACGCGTCGGCGAACTGGCCGAGGAATTCAAGGAAGACTGCACTTTTCCGTTCTCGGTGGTTGGCCGCGAATGAAACCGGGCGCCGCCGAGCTGGATCGACGCATCACCGAACTGCTGGCGGACCCCGCCTATGAAGGCCATCCGCTGCGCGAAGCGCTCGAGGCGCTGTGGCGGCATACGGCCGAGCAGATGGCGCGTATTGAACGCGTGACCCAGTTGTCGGATGCCTACCAGTCCATGGCGCACGAGCGCGAACTGGGCCTGTGCGACCAATTCGACCGGCAATTGCGCCGATTGACCCGCATCGCACGGATTTCCGACCACTACCAGAACATGATGCGCGACCTGAACGCGGCGCTGGAAGAAACCTCCAGCCGCGATCCGCTGACCAGCCTGCTGAACCGTCGCGCCCTGATGGAAATGATCAAGCAGGAAGTCGAGCGCGCCTCGCGCAGCGGCGAAAGCTTTGTCGTCGCCATGCTGGACGTAGACCATTTCAAGGCGGTCAACGACCGCTATGGTCACGAGACGGGCGACCGCGCGCTGGTCGAGTTGGCTGGTGTGATGCGCGAGAGCCTGCGCGAATACGATTTGTGCGGACGTTGGGGCGGCGAGGAATTCCTGGTGCTGCTGCCCCACACGCCGCCCGAAGCCGCCCAGGGCGTCATGGACAGGCTCGTCGGCGCGGTGCGCGGGCTGGCGGTGGCGGCGGGCGACGAGGTATTGCGGTTGACGGTCAGTATCGGCATGGCGCATCACCAGTTGGGAGAGACCTTCTCGGAAACGCTCAGTCGTGCGGACCAGGCGCTGTACCTGGCCAAGCAGGACGGACGAGACCGCGTCGCGCTTGGTTTTCCAAAGCGCTGAATGAAACCGGAACAGCTGTATTCCGGCATGGAGCCCCTTATGCTTGATACTCATGTAGGCGTTTCGAGCGCGGGCCCCCAGGGCGCCGCGTGGCATGCGGGCAATTACCTGACGTCGATGAATCGGGCGCTGCTGCTGTTCGATTTCGATGCGAGCGGCTCGCTGTCGAACGCCAACGCCAATTTCCTGGCTGCCGCGGGGTACACCCTGGAGGAGGCCCTGGCGCTGCGCCACGACAGGCTGTGCGACAGCATGGACGAAGGCAAGGGCATCGCCAGCGGAGAACGCATCTGGGCCCGGCTGCTCCAGGGCGACCATTTTTCGGGCACCTGCCGCTACCGCAAGAAGGACGGCGGGTCGTTATGGATCGAGGCCACTTATCTGCCGTTGAAGGACGATGATGGCGAGGTCGTGCGCATTTCGGTCATCTCGCGCAAGTCGATTGCCGATGCCGAGCGCCAGGAAGAGATCCGCCTGCTGCTGCTGGGCATCAACGAAACCGGCAACGCCGTTGCCGTGTCCGGCAGCGATGGCCGCATCGTCTATGTGAATGACGGCTTCCAGCGCATGCTCGGCTTCGGCCGGGGCGATGCCGTGCACCAGGAACTGGGCGAACTGCTGGCCGGCGGCCGGCCCGACGGCGGCACCCGCGAAGAACTGGACCGCCGCATCGCCTGCCGCGAGGGCTACCACAAGGACGTGCTGGTCTACGACCGCTGCGGCAAGCCGCTATGGGTGTCGGTCATGGCCAACTCGGTCTTCGACGACCGGGGCACGCTCGTCAACATCGTGGACGTGCTGACCGACATCACCCCCACCAAGGTGCACGAAGTCCTGCAGCGCCGCGTGCTGCAGGCGATGGTGAATGAGGCCTCGGTGGTCGAGGTCATGAACATGGTGTGCCGCGAAGTCGAGCGCCTGGCGCCCGAAGTGGCCGCCACCGTGCTGCGCGTGGATGACACCGGCCACCTGCGCCCGCTGGCGGCCCCGAGCATGCCGCCCGCCTACAGCGATGCGCTGGACGGCGTGAAGATCGGCCCGCAATCGGGCGCCTGCGGCACTTCCGCGTTTTTGGGCCGCCCCGTCATCGTGCCCGATATCGCCACCGACCCCCTGTGGGACGATTACCGCCACCTGCCGCTGCCCGACGACATCAAGGCCTGCTGGTCTTCGCCCATCAAATCCAGCGACGGGCGCGTGATCGGCACGTTCGGCTTCTACTTCCGCGAACGCCGCCTGCCCGACGACTTCCACCATCGCCTGGTGGATGTGTGCGTCTACCTGTGCGCGCTGGCGCTGGAACGTGAAGAAGCCCGCGCCCGCATCCGCCAACTGGCGTTCTACGATGAACTGACCGGCCTGCCGAACCGCAACCTGCTGCTGGCCCAGGCCGAGCAGGCCCTGGCGCGCGCCGAACCGGAACGCAAGCGCGTGGCGGTGCTGTTCCTGGACCTGGATCGCTTCAAGCAGGTCAACGACACCCTGGGCCATCCCATCGGCGACGCCTTGCTGCGCGACGTGGCCCAGCGCTTGCGCCGCCTGGCGCGGGCCACCGACATCGTCGGCCGGCTGTCCGGCGACGAGTTCGTGATGATGATGCCGGACTTCGAGCACGGCCGGCTGACGGCCGCCGCCGAACACATCCTGGTGGCGCTGGCCCAGCCGTTCTCGGTGGGCGGCATCACCCTGAACCCGTCGGTCAGCATCGGCATCAGCGTGTTCCCGGAAAACGGCCGCGACATGGATACGTTGCTGCGCCATGCCGACATGGCGATGTACCAGGCCAAGACGGCGGGACGAAACCGGATCTCTTTCTTCAGCGCGGAAATGAACCGCCAGGCGCAAGAACGCCTGGCGCTGGAAGCGGCTCTGCGCGACGCGCTGGAAGCCAAGGCGCTGCGCCTGCACTACCAGCCGCAGGTCGGCCTGAAGAACGGCAGCCTGTACGGGGTGGAAGCGCTGGCCCGCTGGCGCCACCCGACGCTCGGCGATATTTCGCCGGTGCGTTTCGTGCCGCTGGCCGAAGAGTGCGGGCTGATCGGCGACCTGGGCGACTGGGCGCTGCGCGAGGCGTGCTCGCAGTTGGCGACGTGGCGCAACAACGGATTGAAGGTGCCGTCGGTTTCGGTGAACCTGTCGGCCACGAATTTCCACAACCTGAACCTGCCCAGGATGATTGCAGCCACGCTGGCCGAATTCGGCCTGGCGCCTGCCGACCTGATGCTGGAGATAACCGAAGGCGTGGTCCTGGACGCTACCGCCGGCACGTTGCGGACCATTGCCGAACTGCATCGCCTGGGCGTGCGTTTGTCGATGGACGACTTCGGGACGGGGTATTCCAGCCTGGGGCATTTGCGGCGCCTGATCGTGGACGAATTGAAGCTGGATCGCAGCTTTGTCCAGGGTTTGGAAAGCGATGATGCGGCGCGGGCGTTGACGAGCGCCGTCATTCGGATCGGAGAGAGCTTGAGCCTGCCGGTGGTAGCCGAAGGCGTCGAGAATGAGGAACAGCGGCGGTTCTTGATCGAGCAGGGGTGTGCGGCGGGACAGGGGTTTCTGTTTTCGCCGCCGTTGCCGGCTAAGGAATTGGAGGAGTGGCTTCGGGGGAGAGCTTGACGGCGTTTTGTGTTGTCGCGGGCGTGGGTTCTTAAGACGCCCGGGGCGACGATGGCCTGCGGGGCGCGGGTCAACGATTGCGGTCCGGAGCCTTCGCTCCGGACTGCCCCGTTGTCATCTTCGTTGTTGCCTGCGGCAACTGCCTTCAGATTCCCTCGGGCTTATCGACGCCCCGCGCCCCGCAGGCCACCGTCGCCCCGGGCTCTGTCAGTTGAAATTTCGCGTCAGCTGGGGAGGGTGGTTTGCTTAGGGTTCTCTCCACCGGTGTTTGGATGGTGGAGGACCTTGCGGGGCCCGCTCCCGGCCGGCCGCGCGGGCGGCCTCGGGGAGCTTACGCGTCGTCTTGCGTCGTGAGGATGCGGTTTGGGTTTTGAGGTGCTTGGCCCGTACGTGTCTGTCCGTGCTCCGTAGGATGGGTGGAGTGCGTACCGGTCGGCATAGGCACGCGAATGTATGCCGCACGTAACCCATCATCCATGCATGCCACCAGATGGGTTACGCGCGACAGGCGTCATCATCCTAATGGTGGATCTGCCGCGCTCCACCCATCCTACGAATGACGAACCCTTCGCCCCTCCCACCCGCGCGCAAGCGACCACCCCCCCAACGACACCAGACGCGTATGCCGATTGGCGCCGCCCGGGCGGCGCCAATCGGCGGGCCCC
>NZ_NJIG01000027.1 GCF_002209535.1 Achromobacter marplatensis
AAGCGCTGCTGATCTCGGTCCAGCGCATCGCCAGCAGCGGGAGCGGGGCGGCGCAGCGCCTTCATGGCTTCGTACAGCAGCTGCGTGGCCGAGTTCTTCCGGCCATCGTGGTACAGGTATTGCTCAATGCGCCGGGCCACATCTGCCGGACTGCCGTATGCCTTCTCCCCCTCAGTCGCTACCGTGGAGGCGGGGGAACAATCAGGGCACGGCTCGGCTTCGTATCCGGAATGTTGGGTCAAGCCGCCGACCATTCCGTGGCCACCGCAGGTCGCGCAGGGATCGGTGGGCATGGGCTGCCAAAGTGTAGGGGCTTCGCTGCCTTCAAGGCGGCATGCGTGCGGCCACTGCGTGAACCAGTCCTGCGTGAACAGATCAGCTTCATCCATTTCGTCCAGCTCCTTCTGCGTCAAGGGGAACGCGCTCGGCGACGTGTAGCTGGCGATAAACTGACCGCAATCTCTGCGCCAAGCCAGGATCTCGGTCCCATCCTTCGGCGCGCTGGCGATGTCCAGCCAATCTTTGTTCGTGTTCATGCTCTCAGGCTCCGGGGAAGAAGAATTCGATTGCGCGGCGGCAGATGTAGAAGATGGCGGCAGTGGCTAACAGAAGACCAATACAGAAACCCGGAAGACCCAAGGCCATCACCAAATCAACTACCGGGTCATCGTCGGGCGTGGGAGCGTCTTTGGATTCCATTTGGATCTCCGGGCAATAGAAGGGCAGCCCCGGCCAGACGGCGGGGTAAGGTGGGGCTGCGGGGGAGGGGCTTAGAGGTAGTGCGCTTTGCGACCGAACATCGGGCCAAATGGGATGTCGTCGTCCATGTCGGCCAAGCTACCGCCTGAGCTCTGAGGCCGGCCGGCTCCGCTCTGCTCGGCATATTTGTTGCGCTGGCTTGCCGGGCGCTGTGTTGGGGCGCGCTGAGGCTGGCGTTCAGGCGGCGCGCTGTCGCCCTCGTCTCGACCGCCAAGCATCTGCATCTGGTCGGCAATGACTTCGGTGCTGTAGCGGTCAGCGCCGGTGTCCTTGTCCTGCCACTTGCGCGTCTTAAGGCGGCCTTCCAGATAGACGGAGCGACCTTTCTTCAGGTACTCGCCGGCGATCTCGGCCAGGCGCCCGTAGATGACAACCCGGTGCCATTCGGTCTCTTCGCGCTTTTCGCCGCTGGCCTTGTCCTTCCAACTGGACGTCGTGGCGACCGACATATTGCAGATGGCCCCGCCGTCGGGGCTGTAGCGGACCTCCGGGTCACGCCCGAGATTGCCCACCAGGATGACTTTGTTGACGCTGGCCATTACGCGGCTTCCTTCTTCAGTAGGGTTTCGTACTTCGTGACCATGCGTTCAAACTCCATCAGGTCGGCTTCAAGTTCTTCGATGGCGTTGTCGTCGCGCTCGATGCGACGGATGGTCAAGTGCCGGCCGATCGGCTCCAGGTCAGGCGCCCACAGCACCAGGTCAACCCACTTGCGGCCCAGGAGCCACATGGCGCCGTTGCACTGGTCGATGTAGTCGCTGATGTCCCCATCCACTACGGCGTTGAACAGGGTCGCGGACGAAACCATCGTTTTGATTTCGATAAGACCGTCGGCGTCGACCATGCCGTCCACGCTTACGCCGAACAGGTTGTCTTCGGTGGTAATGAACCCGGCCTCTTCAACAAACAGCTTGGTCCGGGCTTCGTAGGCGGCGCGGGCGTAGGGCTCCTGCTCGGTGCCGGTACGCATCGCCGCCGTGGCGAACTTGTCTGCTGCGGAGCCGCCCAGGCGTTCCCGGGCTACGTCCATCGCATAGTCCATGCACTTCTTGGAAGGCGCCCCGCTTTTCAGTTTGTCGCGGCAATCCTTGAAGCGGCTGCCGGTGATGACGCCGCGGCGAGCCTCCAGCCATTCCGGGGAACCCTGAGGGGCAGTGTGGGTGATCAGGTTCATCAGGCGTCTCCTTGCTTGAGCATGGCGCGCTTGTCCGCATAAGCCTTCTTGAAGGCCGCGAAGGCAGCGAGATTGTTGGTCTTCTGGATGGCTTCGCAGCCGTCTTCCCAGGTCTTCACGGCCTGTTCCAGCGTTTCGGCCTGTGCGATCTTGCTGATCCAGGAATCGCGCAATTCCTCATCGCGTGCAGCATTGCCGTCAGTGTCATCGTCTTGCTCAGACAGACCCGTGATGGCCTTCAGCGTGTAGCGCTCCAGGTAGGTCTTGGTGCTTGCGCGCGCCTGGATCGCGTTCTTGGCGCCGCCTGCATCCGGGGGGCCGCCCATGGATACGCTTTCCTCGTGGCCACCGACGTGACGCAAGTAGCACGTCACTTCCATCCAGTCCTTCTCGTCGCGGGTCAGCTTCCAAGAGGACGAAAGGCCGTGCTTGGACAGTGCCGGCGTGACCGCATTTACCACGTCGTGAAGCTCGGCGTAGGACTTGCCCTTGAGGGGGCCGTCCTTCACGTCCTTGCCCTTGATGATCTTGACCGCCTCAGCCTTGAAGGCGGCAAAAGCGGTGTCATAGGCCTTCTTGGCCTCGCCCTTTTGCCAGCGGTCTTGCAGATCCATCATCTTTTCGATCTGGTCCAACTGCGCGCCTTGGTTCAGCGCTGCCAGCATCATGCCCATAGGC
The DNA here is from genome assembly GCF_002209535.1 of Achromobacter marplatensis. Classification (GTDB taxonomy): domain Bacteria; phylum Pseudomonadota; class Gammaproteobacteria; order Burkholderiales; family Burkholderiaceae_B; genus Achromobacter; species Achromobacter marplatensis. The sequence continues at coordinate 2,612 of NZ_NJIG01000027.1, forward strand.
GAGTTGGCTGCGGGGCCACTGCCAGACATTGCCACTTCCCGGGCCGGGGCTTCGATAACGTCGTTCATGGCGTCCTCAGTATGAAATCTTGATTGCGGGGATTTCCCCCTTTGCGATCAGAGTGACGGCCAACTTGGCGCACTCTTCGGGCAGCCCGCCGGCTACGAAAGCCGCCAGCGCGGCGCGGTTGACCTTCCCCTTGTGGGCCTTGTCGCGTTCACGGCGGGCAGCTTCAGCTTCCTCTGCCGCCTTGGCGTCGGCCTGGCGCTTGATCTCGGCTTGGCGCGCTGCCTCGGCGGCTTGCTTCTCGCGCTCCATGGCAGCAATGCGCTCTTGCTCTGCACGCTGTTCGGCGGCGATCTTGTCCGCCTTGGCCTGTGCCGCGGCTTTCTCTGCCTGCTCGGCTTGCAGCTTCAGTTCAAGTTCGCGGCGATCGGCTGCGGCCTTGGCTTCCTGCTCACGCCGGATCACGGCTTCGCGTTCGGCTTGGGCGCGGGCGTCGGCTTCACGCTGGGCTTGCTCGGCGGCTTCGCGGGCAATGCGCTCTTCGCGCTCCTTCTGCTCGCGCTCGGCTTCAGCTGCTCGGAAGCGCGCCAGTTCTGCTTGCTCTGCTTCGTGCTTTTCGCGCGCCGTCAGAGCTGCTTGAAGCGATTCCAGGGCATCTGCCTTTGCTCGAAGCGCTTCAGGCTCAAATTCTTCCCACGGATCGCCGATCTTGACTGCTTGAACCTCGGCGATCGTTGCCTTCAATTCGCCGCTATCCAGGTCTCGGTTCTCTTCGGCTCGCAGTCGGAACCACTCAACGCCTGCCTTGTGCTTGGCAATTCTTGCGTCCTCTGCTTGCTCCCAATCCGTCAACGGCCGGCGCACGTCGTCAGCCAAGGCGTCCAGCGCGTCACGCATGCGCTTGCGCTCGGCGTCGATGCGCTTGGGCACGTCCTTCAGGTCATCCACCAGCTGTTTTCCCATGCCGTCCAGGGCAGTTTTGACCTTGCGGACCTTGAAGGCCAAGCTGGCGATAGCCTCGCGGCCCTTCTTGGTCTTGAGGTCAGGCACATGCCCAGTCACCTCGGCGCGGATCTTCTCCAGCCAAGGCTCCAGGCCGCTGGGCTTGCAGTACACCGCCAGCGCGGACTCCTTCGGCGGCAATTCGGCGATTTCGGTTGCTTCGGTCATGTCAGTCCTTGGATGCGTATGCCGTCGGTCGGCCGTCGTCTTTAGCGGTGAGGGTGGATTGGGCTTGCTCGTCGCGCTGCTGGCGGTCGCCGAGGGCCACGACGATGCCGCCGATGAAGACGACGGCGCAGGCAGCACCGACCCAGTCGTGACGGTCGAGTCGCAGCAGGGCGCGCAGGAGGCGGCGGATCATTACCAGTTCCCTCCAGCAGTGGCCGCTTCGCCAAAGCAGCACGGGCCGCACAGGGCAACGGGATGCACGGTAGGAACCTGCTCACAGTTCTGGCACGGGGTTTCCCAATCCTTGTCGCCGTTCTTCAGCTTCGCGCCACTGGCCGCTGCCGAGCGCTTGGCCAGCTGGGCGCGTACCTCAATATGGATCTGGTCCATCGATCCGACTTCATGCAGGCGCGCCAAGCGTCGGGCTTCGACCGATTCGGGCAGGAAGTCAGCGCTAGTGCCTTGCTGCTTGCCGACGCGGATGCCGCCGCCGACGATTTCGGCCAGATAGTGGCCGTCATGGAACAGGGCCAGGATGTTGCTGTTCGGGGCGCTCATTTGTCTCTCCAGCAGCGCGCCATCAAGGCGTCGCCGATCAGGGCAATTGCGTAAAGGGCGGCGCACAGGCCGGCGAGATAGGCCATGTCAGCCGTCCAATTCGATCTGCACCGCATCCAGGATCTTTCGCTGGAGCCGCGCTATCTGAGAATCGCCACTGCGCATCACTGCGCGCAGCATGTGTTCGGCGTCGTACACGTCTAGGTCGCGGAACAGGTCCGACTCCATCAGCCGTGCTGCCCACCAGTGGGCCGTATGCCCGTCAGAGTCCCAGGTCTGGGTTGACTGCATGACGACGCCAACTTCCTGCGGCGACGCCGTGAGTACTTCGAGGTGTTCATCACCGTGGAAAGTGTCCATGGCGGTCTCCGTGTTAGGTGCAGTCCTCCGGCCATCCAGTCACGGCGCATCACCGCTCACGCTCCCGGGCCCGGGATTGCTGTAGGCGACTTGCTTGAACTGGTGGGGGAGGGCTGCGTAAGCTTTGAATGACTTCCACCAGACGGCACTACGCCCCGGATAAAGCACCGGTTTGTCGTACCCGTTTTCGCGTGTTGAGAATTGACGTTGTGCAGCGTGGCTAAGGCGCTGCCGCAGTACCGTCTGGGGGAAGTCCTGGCCTTTAACGTCGCCAGGGCGGACGCACTGCTATCTAAGGTTTTGTGCGGCCTGCCAGCCGCTATCTATAGTTGGTTAGGTCGGCACTAACCCCATTCCGTTTTCCACGGCCTCGGCCGTGCAGCGCGGGGTCTGTCAGCGATCACGGGTGGCAGCCCGTGGATAGGCCGGGTGTGGCGCGTGTGCAATTCCACGCCCAGCCAGAAAAGAATCAAGAGCATTGCCTGTTGCTCCGTAGTTGATAGCGCCGCGTTTCGTGCGGCTTACGGCTGCTATGCAGCACCAGGGGGAGAAACAGGGGCTACTCGGCTTGGCGGCCAACTACCGCGCCAATAGCCATCGCTTCAAACTTGCTGGCTTGATCTGTGGCCACTTCGCCGAAGAACTTGTCTCGTTTGTCGTGGCCCGAGTCGCTGTCTTTGAAGGTCATGCCAACGCGTACCGTGACGCCTTCAACAGAAGTGACTGCGATGACTTGCGGCTCTCCGTCTTCGCTGCTGTCGGTGTAGTACAGCACCTGGCGCCCGGAGTCCGTGCGGACAATCTTGGCGAAATCGTCTTCGTGGGTTTGATGGACAGTGAGTCCCATCTTTTCTCCTTTTCTATCGGACTGCTCCCCGGGGTGAGGAGGGATGGTTATTCGTCGAAGTCTTCACCACCCGGCATAGCCAACTGCGCGCCTCGACCCACCATGTCTTCGCAAATCCAGTTCCAGACTTCCCGCTTGGTCATCAGGCGGAAGCCCTCCGGCATGCTGTCCCGTTCCAGGGCAGCAACGGCATCGCGGACGTCCTGCTTTGTTATCTCCTTGCCCGGTTTGAAGCTGACGGTCGCAGTACCTTGCTGGTTAGCCCCATCAGTGATGTAGACAAGCACATCGATGCTTGCCGGGTAGTGGATCGGGAAATCCATCTCTTCTCCTTTGCCCTCGGGCTTATCAACGGGATGGGGGGTTAGTCGGCGCTAGGCAATAGGTCGCGGATTCGCGTGTTGCCGTCGCCGCCATACGGGATGCAATCCTTGTCCCAGCCGGGCGGCAGCTTGTCGGTCAGCTTGATCTCGCCGACAACATAAATCTGCACGTCTTTGCGGGAATCTGATGCCGCTTCCTTCCAGTCTTCTCGGGCCACGTTCCAGGCCTCGTCCTCGTTGTCAGCCTCTACAACCATGTCCAAGTCAAGCAACGCGTTCACTCGATACAGCGGCATCTCGTTCTCCTTGTTAATCGGTATGAATCCTGAAAGAAGCGGGCCGGACACCACCCCGGCATGACACTGTCTGACGTGCCTCGCAAATAGACGCGCACGAGCCTGGTAGCGCGCTATTCCTCTCTTCCCCGTGGAGTCGAACCACGGCGTATTTCCAGCTTTTGCGTGTCTGTGTTGTCCTTTCGGAGTTCCCACGCCGCCGCTTCTTTCAGGACTCATGTGTCTGCGTCCTGTCACGGCGCAGGCGTTAGGCTTCAGCTTCGACAGCCTCCAGAGATCGGACGCGGAATCCTTCGATTGCCTCCAGAACCTCTTCTCTCGAAGATCCGGGCGGGACAATCAATTCCGCCGTCTCTCCCATAGTTCGTCCGTCAAATCTGGTAAGCCGCCAAGGGTTGCGGCGGGCGTCGATCACGACCAGCATTGGCCCTTCGTTCATGTCAGGCTGCCTTTAAATGAGAGGTGAACATGCCGGCGCCATGGTTCTTGCCGCCGCATTTGCACTCGCAGGTGCCGTTGTGCTTGCCATTCAGGCATTTGGCGTTGCACTCGTGGCGAGACGGCTGGGCCTTGTATTCGATCTTGCGGGTGATAGGCAGAACGGCACCGCCCAGGTTGCCGCCGACGTGGCCGATCAGCATCTGGTAGCCGTCGTACCGAATCCCGCGCACGCCGGGCCAGCGCGCGGCGAACTCGGCGTTGTTCATTCCGTGAGGCGCGACCAAGGCTTCGGGCTCGCCAGTTACGTCGCTGAAGTACTTGATGTTGGCCATTGCCATCTCCTTGTTCATTCGTAAGCCCGCTCTAGGAACGGGCTGGCGGATGAATTCCGGAGCAGTGCGCTACCTGGCTGTTCCCGCTAATGCGGCTCCAGGTAGGGCGCTGCCCGACACGCCGATTGCGCGACTCCCTGTCTATGCAGGCTCGCAACGGTCATGGGTCCCGGACTGCTCCCGGTGGTCTTCCTCCGAATACCCGCGTTCGGCTGATTGCACGCGCTGGCCAACTTCTCGCCAGACACCAGGTCGCGGCGGACTGCGTCTATCTCTCCCGATAGCTCACCGCCGGAGTGCTGGTTTTCGGTTCTTTTCGTCCAGGGCATCCACGGAATTCCCACGGCGCCGCGCTTCTCAGCGCAGGCGGGACGGTCTTGGTCGGGTTGTTAAAGAGCGGGCCTCGGCGTGATTGGTGAGGCGTTGAACAGATAGTAGCGAACGCTACGCTTTTGTTCAATAGCAAATGCTACGCTTTTTTGTAACAGTGAGGCGCGATACCATCCCGCATGGCTTCGTCACTAAGGGGCAGACAATGAGATGGCTTTTGTTAGAGGGGGCATTAGCAGCCGTACTGCTAGCCGTCGTTGGTACGAGTGCCGCCTCCGCCGCGGAATTCACTAGAGAAGTGCGCGAGTTGAGTCAGAAGTACATGCGGGCGAGTGGCCAATGCAGTCTTCATGCAGCGCCGAGCCCAATCGGAAGTCGGGCATGCTCAGCCGCGCCCGTTTATGCGAAGGCTCTGGGCGAAAAGGGTTGGGATGTCCAGAAGGCGAGAGAGACACTCGCCGGCGAGTGCCGCCAGCGAGCCTCAGCAAATCAGCTAGCTGCGATATATCGAGACACCGGGCGCACGCCGGCAGATGCGTTTGCTCTCATTCGTCAGGAAAAGTGGATCAAGGCATCGGACGCTTATCTGAAGCAGACGGTGAACGTCGTCTACTTTGAGAGGGACTTAGCCGGGATGTCTCCAATGCAGATACTTAAGGGAGTGCAGGACGCTTGCCTGTATGGGCCAGATCCGGACTGGAAGCCACTGCAGTAGGCAATAAAAAAGCCACCCGGAGGTGGCTGGATGACATGCTAGGCTGTCGATTCAGAGTGCTCAAAATCAATTGGTCTTTGTCCAAAGCCAAACTGAGCAGCCAGGCGGCGACGCATCGACAAGCATTCTGGCTTAACGTTCTTGCCCTCTGCGGCATCCTGCTCATCTTGGCACAGTTGCCCCAGTCCGCGCAGGGCCGGGGGCTCATCTTTAGCTATCAAATGAAATTGTGCTACTTGCTCCGCCTGTTCCAGCGAACCAGACTGGATTCTCGCCAGTAGATCAATGAACCGTTGAGCCAGCGCCGAGTGTTTACTTGCCATACCGGAAAAATCCAGTACTAGCGAAATGATAGTGAATGAAACGCTTATCACCCCTACAACAGCAGCGAACAAGACCGAAATTTTAGAAGCACCGAATGATGCGATTGCAAGTACCGAAATCCCCTTGCCAAGGCTATCCATAATTCGGAAAAAATGCTCTCTCTTTCGGTGATACCGAATGCTCACCTGTGTCTTGTATTCAGGGGTGATTGCGCTCATTTCCCATTCCCGTTGCCCCCGTTGCTGCCGCCTCCACTACGCCGCGGTTGCACCATTTCAATGTTAGGGGGATTGCTGTCATTGGCTATGCTGCGGCCATGGTCGCGGTTAGGGGTGGGCCTGTCGCGATGGTTTTCGTTGCTCCAGCTTTCGTTCGACTCTTCGCCTTTACCGGGGCGATAGTCATTGTTTTTCGTAGCCATTATTGCTTCTCCTGTGAAAAAAGGCTATGCGCCGTTTTCGGCGCTTGTTGTTGTAGACGCTGCCGTTCACGGCAGTCTTAAGATCTCACCCACTGCCCCGCCTCATCATCCCGCAGTCTGGCGCCAGTCCAAACGACTTGGCCCAGCACCCGCACCGGGTGGCCATTCTCAAGCGGGATGTCTGGGTAGGACGCGTTCAAAGACCGTGCCACCCATCGCTGAGTGAGGTTGTCTCGCGCCACAGTCTTGACGATCATCTTGCCGTCATAGTTGATGGCGTACACGCCGCCGGCGGCAAGGTCGCGGATGGTCAGGCTCTCATTAGGCACGAGCAGCAGGGCGGCGCCATCTCTGATGAGCGGCTCCATGCTGTCGCCTTTTGCATACACAACGACTGCTTTCCCTTGATCAGCGCCGACCGACCGCAGGAAGGACCTACGGAATTGAATGACGTCGGTTTGATCCTCCGCGTGATTCTCGATGCCGTCACCGGCAGCCAGGCGGACATCTGCCAGTTCAGGTACTGGCTCGAAGCTGTCGTTGGCAGCGGCGCGCGCACCCGTGGTCACGTTGGCAGAGACCAGAATCTTGCCGGAGCCCGCTGCTGGATGGTCGAGCACCTCCCGCATCGGGAATGCGTCATCAGCCGCGTGAGTATCCACCACTGAGCCACGGGTCGAACTGGTGGCCTTTTGCGCAGTTGTCGCCGCTACCTTAATCCCGATCTTCAGCTGCGCTATTGCCAGTGCCAGCGCTCCTTGCAGCGCGTTCAGCTGGGCTGGGGGCAGGGCGCGCACCTCTTGCTCTGGGATTTCAGGAAAGGGCCAGGGCGCAGGTGAGGGCGGGTTTGATGTTTCTGTGGCGCCGTCGGCGTCAAACCACCCCTTCATGCCGGGCATCGTCTCAATGGCCCAGATGGTTTTCTCAGTTACGGGCCGAATGCCAGAAATCATCTGGCGAACAAATGCACCGTCCTTGTAGCCAAGCCGGCGTCCAAAGTCGGTTTTGTTCCCTTGCGATACGTGGTCCACGGCAGCCGCTAGGCGCGCAATCCGGAACTCGTTTAGTTCAACCTCATTCATGCGCGGAAAAGTAGCATGTGCTACGGGTGCATTTGCTACTTGCGAAACGTAGCAAACGCTACTAGTATGTGCGAATGGACCTGAACTCATACCTGTCTTCCCCTGGCGCCCTGACTGTGGCGCAACTCCGTGCGCGCATGGTCGAGCTTGGCTACGACGTCAAGAACGACGCGCAAATACGGCAGTGGCGCACTCGGTACAAGGATCGGCTCCCGTCTCCCGAAAACTGTGTTGGCTTGGAACTGGCCACAGAGGGCGTTATCCGCCGGCAAGACCAACGGCCGGATGACTTCTCGCGCATCTGGCCTGAGCTCGCTGGTGAAGAGGCGAGGGCGGCATGACATCAATGCACCGTCGCCGATTCGCGGCCGTCGGTCGCCCACGCCATGCGGTCACGCTCGGCGCACAGCTCCTTAAAGATTTCCAGCACCGCCGTTTCGGTGGGGTCGATGAACGTCCGCTTGGCCACTGCGGCCGCGTTCTTCAAAAGCTGCTCGGTCTCGGTCATTTCTTTTCGGCGTCTTCGGCGGGAATTTCTACGTCCTGCGGCTTCGCGGTTTCGCTTTCGGCCGTTTGCTCGGACGGCTGAGAGAGAAGGGTGGCATCGATGCGCGCGAAGAGGTGCGCTCGGGTCACAGGTTTGGATTCGTTGTTGTTTTCCATGTGCCGAACTTTATAGGCGGCGCAGAAATACCGAAACGTTGAAATTTTGAAGGAATCAGCCCTATGACCGCTCACTACACAAATACCCAGTGGCGCGACACGCTCTACAACACAGTGCGCAAGGCTGATGGCGGCGTTTCAGCGGCTGCGACTTTCCTCACCGAGCGACGTGACACGTCCATTCATCCTGAGTCCCTGCGCCGCAAGCTGAAAGGCGACGAGCAACTGGACATTGACGTTGCGGTCCTGCTGACCGAGTGGCTGGAAAGAGACATCACCACGTCCGACAAGTCCCGCGATTGGTTGCTGTCGCTTTGCGCGCAGGAAGGGCTGTTCGTGGATTTCGTTCCGCCGCCGCCGGCCAGCGGTCATCCGGACGAACTGGCGGCTCTCCAAGAAAAGCTGATGGAAGTCATGGCGAAGGTGGGCAAGATCGCCGCCGAGCTCCGTGATGCGATCGCTGATGGTGTGTTGTGCCAGAACGACGCCGACATGCTCGTACCGCTGTTCCGTGCAGGCCGCGTGATCTTGCATCGGATGGAGCGCAATGTACTGCGCGCGGTGTCGAAGGGACGGGCGCAATGATGGACAAACAAGTGTTCGTCCTGTCGCACCCGTTGGCACGGCGCAACGCTGCCTACGCTTGCTCCAACGCGCCGGAAGGCTACCGAGTGGAGATCAAGCCTCGTACTCGCACGCTGGCGCAGAACGACATGATGTGGTCGATCCTGACCGACATCAGCCGCCAAGTTGAATTCATCGTCAATGGCGCGCTCGTTAAGGTGGCGCCGGAAGAGGTCAAGGACATCCTGACGGCCGGCCTGCGCCGTGAAACACGGATGGCGATGGGCATTGACGGCGGCATGGTCCTGCTGGGCCAACGCACCAGCAAGATGACCGTGAATCAGATGACGGAACTCATCGAACTCGCCTACGCATTCGGCAACGGCAAGGGCGTTGAGTGGTCGCGCACCAGCCTTGGGAGAGACGCGTGATTCGCAACTCGACCCTCCAGCGCAAGACGCCGATGAAGCGCTCCAAAGCGGAGCGCGGCGAAGGCTTGGGCCGAAAGGTCGAGATTGTCATGGGCTTCTACCGCCCGCCTGGCCACAAGTTGCCGACGTTGCTCCGCAGTGAGCAGCACCGCCGCAACGTGGCCGCGCTCGGCTGCCTGGTGACGGGGAAGCCCGCCCAGGCTTGCCATGTGAACTTGGGGAAGGGCGGCGCACTGAAGGCGTGCGACAGCCTTTGCTTCCCGCTGAACCCTGAACTTCACCGCCAGCATGACCAGGGCGGCATTCCGCGCGCAGAGCGCTGGAAGCGCGAATGGGAATACGTGGACGCAACCCGTGCCGCGTTGATGCAGTTGGGCAAGTGGCCGGCAGAAGTCGAAATGCATTACCAGCGCGCTGTGGAGCCGCTGCGCCGCTTGGTGAAAGGGGACGAGTGATGGCTGGAGACTGGATCAAGATGCGCGGCAACCTGTGGGATGACCCTCGCGTCGCCCGCTTGGTTGACCTAACGGACACCAGCGAGGCAGCCGTCATTGGCGGTCTTTACTGGCTCTGGTCTACCGCTGACCAGCATACGGCTGATGGATTCATGCCGGGCCTCTCGTGCCGTCAGATTGATAGGAAGACCGGCGTTCCTGGCTTTGGTCAGGCGCTCGTCGATATCGGTTGGATTGAAGATCATTCAAATGGGATTTCGATCTTGAACTTTGAGGACCACAACGGAGCTTCCGCAAAGAAACGCGCCCAGACTGCAAAAAGGGTGGCGAACCATCGTACCGGTAACGCCCATGAAACTAACCATGATGATTCGAGTAACGCTACTAGCGTTACGGGTGCGTTAGCTAGAGAAAGAGAAGAGAAAGAAGAAGAACTACCCCCCAACCCCCCTTGCCAGGGGGGTGAAGAGTCTGACGAGCCTTCGGCCGACAAACCCAAGCGGGAACGCAAAGAGCGCTGTTCGCTGAAAACCTTTCTTGACCGTTGCCGACAGGCCGGCGAGACGGCGATCAGCGGGTACGAGCCTCTGCGCAAGTACGTGGACGGTGTCGAGCTGCCGATGGAATTTGTCCAACTTGCATGGGACGTCTTCAAGGGCGAGCACTCGCCTGGTGGCACCAACGAGCGCCGCTTGCAGGCTGACTGGCGCAAGCACTTCCTGAACTACGTGACCAAGGGCTACTACCGGCTTTGGTATGCCGATGCAGCCAACGGCACGTACTCGCTGACGACCCAAGGCATCCAGGCCCAGCGGCTTCATGCCCACAAGGAGGCAGCATGAGCGCCGAAGCCTTGCGTGTGCCGCCGCATTCGGTGGACGCCGAACAGTCGATCCTTGGCGGTCTGCTTCTGGATAACGGCGCTTGGGAACGTCTGGATGGACGCGTGTCGGTGGAGGACTTCTACCGCCATGACCACCGACTGATCTTCGGCGCCGCGGCGATGTTGCTTGACCGCGGCATGCCGGCTGACGTGCTGACCGTGCATGACGCTTTGCAGGCAGCCGGCGACTCCGACCAAACGGGCGGCATTGCGTATCTGAACGCGATGGCGCAGAACACGCCCAGCAGCGCCAACATCCGGCGTTATGCCGAAATCGTTCGATCGCACCGCATCCGCCGTGACTTGCAGGTTCTGGGGCAGCAGATCGCGGCGCTGGCTGACGAGGCGGGGGAGGCTTCTGCACTGATCGAGCGCGCGACCAGCATGACCATGGCGCTGGCAGACACACGCGAAGCCGGGGAAGACCCGAAGCCGATCGGCGAACTGCTGCCTGGCGTTCTGGAGGCGCTTGAAGCGAGGATGGAACACGGCGGCGAGGTCTCCGGACTATCGACCGGCTTTGAAGACCTGGACCGCCAGACGTGCGGCTTGCAGATTGGGGACTTGATCATTGTTGCTGGCCGGCCGTCGATGGGTAAGACGACCTTGGCCGTGAACATTGCGGAGAACGTGGCTGTTGACGGGAAGGTGGCTTTCGTCATCAGCCTGGAAATGGCTTCTCGCCAACTGGCTGAGCGCAGCGTGTCTCGATTCGGAGAAATTGACAGCCAACGGATGCGTACGGGGCGCTTGAGCCAGGGCGACTTCACAAGATTGACGTCGGCCTTGGGGCGCCTGGAAAACCAGAAACTGGTCATTGCTGATGATCCGCGTCTGGCGAATGCATCCCGCATCCGCATAGCGGCACGGAAGGTGCGCCAGCGGCATAAACGCTTGGACCTGATCGTCATCGACTACCTGCAACTGATGCAGGGAGAGGGTGGCAACCGGAACGAAGAGCTGGGCGGCATCACCCGGGCGCTGAAGCTGCTGGCCCGTGAACTGGGCTGCCCAATCATCTTGCTTTCCCAGCTTTCGCGCGAGGTTGAAAAACGCGTCGACAAGCGCCCGCTGATGAGTGACCTACGCGAGTCCGGCGCCATCGAACAGGACGCCGACGTCATCTTGATGGCGTACCGCGACGACTACTACACGCCAGATAGCCAGCTCAAGGGCTTGGCCGAAGTCCTGATTCGCAAGCAGCGCATGGGCCCTCTGGGTGAAGTCTTCCTGACGTTCCAGGGCCAGCACTCGCGATTCCTGGACGCCGATATTCAAGCCGTGACCGAAGCACGCAACGCCGTGCAGTTCAAACCGAAGCAGAAATACAGCCAGTTGAGGGATTGAGATGATCACTGTTGAACTTCCCTGGCCGCCCAAGGAGCTTAGCCCGAACCACCGGGGGCATTGGGCGCCCGTTTCTCAAGCGAAGAAGCGATATAGAACCGCTGCGCGGTTGCTGGCTCGCTCAGCGCTTTCCAAAGCAGACGGATTCAGTCAATTCCTGGCGGTCCGTCTTGCGTACGAGTTCTTTCCGCCAGATGCGCGCGCCTATGACCGCGACAACTTGGCAGCGCGGATGAAAGCCGCGACCGACGGTATCGCGGACGCTATCGGCGTGAATGACCGAGGATTCCATTTCGCGCCGGCCGAGATTCGGGAAAAGGCCAAGGGCGGATTGGTCCGCGTAACTATCGAACAGGTGACGATATGACGATCATCGAGAAGCCCCGCGCCCGGCGGGAGGGAGGTATGTGGCTGGTGTGGTGCGCGGCGGTTGGGCCCAGCCCGCGCGCGACATTCGAGTCCGCGTACTTGGCATGGGCCCGGCGTCGGGGGTGGCTGGTATGACGGTCGATCTCCAACGGTGGGAGTTGCGCGATCCGATGCTGGTCGTGATGAGCCGCCAACAGGCCGCGATTAATCGGTCGTGCGCTGGTTGCGCTCACGCCAAGCCCGTTGAGACCCCGTTCGGCGACACGATCACGCGCTGTTTGAAGGGAAGGCCCTACGGGAAGAAGTGCAGCCGGTACGAGGTGGCCAATGGATAACAGTCTGCCACGGTGGGTAGAGGACGAGATCCACAACTGGGCGAGGGCTCAGTGGGAAGGAGAGTGGCCGGGGCCGGGGCGACCGATCCATGACGAGCCGGCCGTATGCGCCTTCCCCGCGGAGCCAGGCCACGAGGATGACGACGAACTCCCGCGCATCCCTGTGAACCACGACCGCGCGCGCAAGGTGAACCGGCTCTATGAGGCGTTGCCTCTGGCGGAACAGCGGGTGATCCAGGCGGAGTACACGCGCCGCAATGAGTATGGCGATCTGCCGGCGCACCTTCGCCAGGACAAGGCGTGCCGGGTGATTGGGATCGCGCTGCCGTACTACAAGGTGGCGCTGGGCAGTTTTAAGCAGCAGGTATGGAGGATGTTCGAATGAAGTATGCGCACGAAGTGATTGACCTGCTGGCAGCGTTCCCGGGGCGCCGGTTCAAGATGCGTCAAATCATCAATCACGTGGCACCTAGAGCCGATCAGCGCCAGCGCGCCGTGGTGCGTACTGGCGTGTGGCGCGTTCTTGTAGCGCTGGAAGAGTCTGGGCAGATAGCCACCACCCGCGACGAGGCAGAAAGCCGCGTCCATGTTGAATACTGGTGGGAAACCATAACATCGGCTTCTGGAAAAGCATTTCAGAAACCATCACAATACGTGCGGGATCTTGCGCCCTAAATCAGCCTGTATCAGCCAGGGGCGTGACACTTTCGTGTGAGATGTTGCAATTTCGGGTGAACGGTGGCATTAAGAGATCTTTCAATTCGAAGGTTCAAAAATGTCTCGCCACCAACGCTCCATTGTCTTCCATGCGGACAGTCACCCAATCATAAAAGATCAGCTTGCAAGAGTTCCGGGGTTTGACGTGCACCCCGCTCCAAAGGAATTCGGGGCGATCGATGCGCTGATACTGCGGGAAGCCGCAACGGGGCAACAGATCACGGTTGTTTTTCCGGAAACCGCGCAAATGGAAGCATGGTCGGTCAGCGCGTTGCCGCAGGATGTCGACCAAGTTGGGCCCCTGAGCTACGAAGACGATGCGGTAGTCAGACTGGCGCGCGCAGCAAAGGGCGCAGGAATGGACGTTGATGTGACGGCGGCCGCCAGTGATTGGAGCTAAGGGCGACGCTTCGTCGCTCGGTTTACGGATAGATGCAGCCGTTCTTGCTGGATCGGCCGTTTAGCCGGTCGGGCGCCATTAGTGTTGCATTAGGGACAACCGCCTCCGGGCGGTTTTTTTATGCGCAGGATGGGGCGAATCGGCCGTTCCGACCGCCAGGTCACAGGCCAAGCCGCGCACCGCAGCCCGGAAAAGCTGGATAGTGTCTTGATAGTTGCCACCAGATTGCCCGGTCTGTGCCAAAGACCGTCAGGATCGCTTGTGTCGGTCGCGCGCAAGATCGGACTAAAGATCTTTTGCCTCCACAATGCCCAATTCCAGTTTAGCTATCGGGGAACTGAAGGTCTTGGCGTTGTACCGCCACGAGTTGGCGGAGATCCAATGAAACGTCGGCGGCTTCTTCAAGAATGCTTCCCGCATGACAAGAACAAGTCCATCCGTATATCCCTCTAAGTTGTCGAGGATTGCATACTTGTTCATCAATGGTACGAAGTTGCTGCCGCGGGGGGTGAGCCCGTTGAAAGCTAGGAAAAACATTTCTCCCCACGATAGTTGGGATCTCGCGATTGCGATGTAGTGCCACTTCTCTTGATTGGAGAGCGGTGATCTATCTACCCAATCTAGAAGCCTGTATAGAGTGCGAAACAAGGGCCCCAAGGTCGAGTGATTGTTGCGGTACACCAGATCAAACTCCATCACAGCTCGCTCAACTCTGCGCACCACGATGCCGTCGCCCGCCTGAAGATAGTCAAATACTCCGTCGACATAGCTGATAACAGGGTTCGAGTCTGGGAGTGGTATTCCCTGTTCACGAGTTTTGTCAGCTTGGTTCTCTCGAAACGGTTGGCAGAGAGCAACAAGATGTTGAGCACCATTGAGCTGGTGTGAATTTCCAACCAGGTTGCCCACCATAGACCTGTAGCTTGCCAGCCATGCGAAGAAGGTCTGTTCAAAGCTCTGCAAAACGATTGCCTTGTGCTGCGCATCCAGAGCTGCTGTCGACTTCGCCGCTTCCGCGCGTTGCAATTGAAGTTCGTGGCGTTGCAGTTCGAGTTCTTCGCCCTGTACTTCGATCGCTCGTTGCTGGGACAGAAGGGTTCTAACTAGGAGAGTGACGGTCACAACTCCTACCACTGGATTGAGGAGGCCGCCTAGGAAGTCACCAAACTGGCCCCAGCTTTCTGGCTGTCCCATCGGCGCAGACTTATAAACCCCAAAATAGGCTACATAGGCGCCTACCAACAGGAGAGCGGCTACGACCGGAACCCAAACCAGCCTGGAAGGCTTTTGGTGCAGAGCGGTTTTTTTTTGTGTATCGGTCATGGCAGGTTAGCTACTTATATGCGCAGAAAGCTTTTGTAACCGGAATATAGAGAAAATGGCGCTGACAGACAAACAGCGCCGCTTCGTGGATGAGTACCTCGTTGACCTCAACGCCACGCAAGCGGCGATAAGGGCGGGGTATAGCCAGAAGACTGCTGGCCAGATCGGCGAGCAGAACTTGAAGAAACTTGAAATCGCCGCGGCGATTCAGAAAGCTCAGGCAGCGCGTGCCAAGCGCACAGAGGTAACTCAAGACGAGGTCATCAAGGACCTGCGCGAGCTTCGTGACATCTGCATGGGCCGCAAGCCGATCCGGATCACCGAGGTCATCAAGAACGCTCAGGCAGGAACGGCCGAGTCGGTAGAGGTCGACGTAAACGCGTTCGAGCCGACCGCCGCGAACAAAGCCCTGGAGCTGCTGGGTAAGCACATCGGCATGTTCAAGGAAAAGCTTGAACACTCAGGCCCAGATGGCGGCCCCATACCCACGATGCCTACGACGATCGAGCTGGTAGCGCCCAATGTCCGACAGAGCGAGGATTGAGCTACCACCAAAGCTGATCCCAGTATTCAGTGGTCAGGCCCGGTACAGGGGCGCGCATGGTGGGCGGGGATCGGGGAAGACCCGCTCGTTCGCCTTGATGACCGCCGTTCGCGCGTACATGTTCGCGGAGGCCGGCGCGTCTGGCGTGATCCTGTGCGGCCGGGAGTTCATGAATAGCCTGGAAGATTCCTCTATGGAGGAGGTTAAACAGGCAATTCGCTCGGTGCCGTGGCTTGATGGCTACTTTGAAATTGGTGAGAAGTACGTCCGGACGAAGAACCGCCGCGTCTCATACGTCTTTGCAGGCCTTCGTCACAACGTAGACAGCATTAAATCCAAGGCACGCATCCTCATAGCTTGGGTTGATGAGGCCGAAAGCGTCAGTAAGATCGCCTGGCAGAAGCTGGCCCCCACCGTCCGCGAATCGGGCTCCGAAATCTGGATCACCTGGAACCCGGAGAAGGACGGCAGCCCAACGGATGAGCGGTTCCGCAAGAGCCCGCCGACCGGCGCCAAGATTGTCGAGCTCAACTACACCGACAATCCATGGTTCCCTGCCGAGCTTGAGCAGGAACGGCTTGACGACCGAGATCGGTTGGATGATCAGACGTATGCGTGGATTTGGGACGGCGCGTATCGCGAGAACAGCGAGGCGCAGATCCTGGCCGGCAAGTATCGAGTAGCAGAATTCGAGTTTGACCAGTTCGATGGGCCGTATTTCGGCGTTGATTGGGGGTTCTCTCAAGACCCGACAGCCGGCGTGCGGTGCGGCATTCATGACCAAAGGCTTTATATCGAGTACGAGGCCGGCAAGGTTGGCCTGGAAAACGACGACATTGCCAAGTTCATGATCGACCGTCTGCCGGGTGTCGAGCGCCACACAGTGCGCGCAGACTCTGCCCGGCCGGAGACGATCAGCCACGTAAAGAGCAACGGTAACGGCACGCGCCTGGCGCTGCCTAGGATCGTTGGCGTTGAGAAGTGGAAGGGCAGCGTTGAGGACGGCATCAGCCACCTGCGCAGCTACAAGGAAATCATCATCCATCCTCGCTGCGTCAAGACACTACACGAGGCCAGGACCTATAGCTACAAGGTGGACCGCCTGACTGGCGATGTTCTCACCGAGATCGTAGACAAAAACAATCACTACATCGACGCGACACGTTATGCGCTGGGGCCGCTTATCAAGCGCCGCGGCTCCGTCGGCATGCTTCTCCCAGGACGGTAAATGGCAATTTTTAAGGTCACGCAGCGCGCGAATGGCAAGTCCATGGTCGTGCGGGCGAAGTGCGTCTCGTGCGCGCGCACCGTGGCTGTCGAGAATGCCGGTGCCGAGGGTACAGCCGTCTGGCGCGATCCGGATCAATCGAGTGTTGAGCTAGTGCGCCACGACGACAGGCCCGGCCTGATTCTCAAATCGGAATGAGCATGTCAGACACGAACAAAGATGCACAGCTCCAGTTGGCGGTGAACGCCGCACTGAGCCAGGCGCAGATCGCCCGCGCTCGCACGGGGTTGCTCGGCGGCATGGGCATCGACAACAAGCGCCCGCAGGCCTGGTGTGAGTACGGCTTCCCCGAAGAAATCGGGTTTTCCGACTTCTACGCGCTGTATCGCCGGGGCGGTATCGCGCACGGCGCCATCGGAAAGATTACGTCCGCATGCTGGAAGACGAATCCTTGGGTAATCGAGGGCGATGACCAGGACAATGCGACGGATGAGACCGCTTGGGAACGCGGCAACAAGCAGGTCTTCAACCCGAAGTTCTGGCGCGCGGTGGCCGAGGCGGACAAGCGCCGTCTGGTAGGTCGATATTCGGGCCTGCTGCTTCAAGTGCGCGACAGCGGCCGCTGGGATGAGCCCATCAAGCGCAAAGGCTCGCAACTGGTCAAGATGATCCCGACCTGGGCGGGTAGCCTCAAGCCGACAGGATTCAACACCAACGCCCAGGACGAGGGATACGGCACTGTCACGAAGTGGCAGTACACCGAGTACGGAATGGAAGGGAATGCCGGGCGCAAGGTGGACATCCACCCCGACCGCGTTTTCATCCTGGGCGATGCCTCATGTGATGCCATCGGCTTCCTGGAGCCGGCCTACAACGCCTTCGTCAGCCTGGAAAAGGTTGAAGGCGGATCGGGCGAATCCTTCCTGAAGAACGCTTCCCGGCAACTGTCGGTTAGCTACGACAAGGAAGTGGATTTGGGCAGCATTGCCCAGGCCTATGGTGTCTCGCTGGACCAGTTGCAGGCCCGCTTCAATGAGGCGGCCCGTGAGGTCAATCGAGGCAACGACGCTCTACTGGTCACGCAGGGCGCCACGGTCAACCCACTGGTTACCGCCGTTGCCGACCCTGGCCCGACGTACAACGTGAACCTGCAAACGGCCGGCGCCGCGCTGGATATCCCCAGCAAGATCCTGGTTGGTATGCAGACCGGCGAGCGCGCCAGTTCGGAAGACCAGAAATACTTCAACGCCCGGTGCCAATCGCGGCGCGCCGACCTGGGTATGGAGATCCACGATTTGGTGGAGCATCTGACGCGCATCGGCGTGGTCAAACCCATATCCGAATACACGGTGATGTGGGACGACCTGACCGAAGCAACCCAGGCTGACAAGCTGGGCAACGCCAAGGTGATGAGCGAGATCAACCAGACCGCCCAGAGCTCAGGCGCCGAGGTGTTCACCACGGACGAGATTCGCGAGGCGGCAGGATACGACCCCAGCGACGACACCGAGCCATTGCCCGACGAAGACGAGGACGACGATGGCCCGATCACCGATCCTGCCGAGTAATCAGGCAGACCCGACAGGGGTTGATCGGCTGGAGCGGGGCGCCATGAAGGACTTTGACCGGCGCATGCGGCGGATTCGGAATGGATACGTTGAGGCGCTGGCCCGCATTCCGGCCGAGCCGGTCGTGAACAAGCGCTATACGTTCAGGCTGGATCAGGCGCTGTTGTCGTCGATCTTCGCTGACACAGACCGCCTCGTTGACCAGATCCTGCTTGAAGGCGGGGCACGCAATCTATGGCTGTTTGAGTCGTATGTGGGGGTGGCTTACCAGCGCGGCACAGCGCAGGAGTTCGCCAACCTTGGCC
The DNA here is from genome assembly GCF_002209535.1 of Achromobacter marplatensis. Lineage (GTDB taxonomy): Bacteria > Pseudomonadota > Gammaproteobacteria > Burkholderiales > Burkholderiaceae_B > Achromobacter > Achromobacter marplatensis. The sequence continues at coordinate 20,949 of NZ_NJIG01000027.1, forward strand.
AGCAGTCGCCGGCCTACAAGGCGGGGCGTGACTCTCTGCAAGCGTTGCTCAGATCCGAGCCATATCAGGCGCGTCTGTCTCTAGTGCGAGCGCGCCAGTTTGAAGAAATGAAAGGCCTGTCCGGTCAGGTCAAGGCGGATATGTCACGCATCCTGTCCGACGGTATCGGCCGGGGCTTGAACCCGCGCGACATCGCCAGGAATTTGACGGAGCAGACGGGCATAGAAGCCCGCCGGGGCCACCGCATTGCACGTACTGAAGTGCCCATGGCCCTACGCCGTGCGCGCTGGGACGAGCAAGACCAGGCCCAGGAAGACTACGGCACCCAGGCGAAGCTGATGCACATGTCCGCGCTTAGCCCGACCACGCGCCTGACGCATGCCCGCCGGCACGCGAAGCTGTTCACCAGCGAAGAAACCCGCGAGTGGTACGCACGCGATGCGAACGCCATCAACTGCAATTGCAGCCAAGTATCAGTCCTGGTGGACGAGAAGGGCGAGCCTCTTGTGCCTGCGATTGTCGATCGGGCGCGCAAGAACTACCAGGTGATGAAAGACAAAGGCAACGGCCCCTGGGCCGATGACAAGGAATAGCCATGCCGATGCAGGTAAACATCCGCACGCAGGTCAACAGCAAGTCCATCCGCCGCGAGCAGCACAACGGCCGTGAGCACATCGTAATCCCCAGCTACACCATGCCGTTTGACGTGGTGATGAACGGTGGCTTGTACCCGAAAGACCAAATCGTCGCCAACTACAAGAAGCTTGAAGGCACGTTGGCCCCGCTTGGTCACCCGACCGTAAACGGCGCTTTTGTGTCCGCCTTCTCCCCGGAAGGAATCAACCTGGGGCATATCGGCGCCTGGAACCGCAATACAAAGCTGGTCGGCAACCGCGTCTACACCGAAAAGTGGATCGACGTCGAGGTCGCACAGAACTCGGACGGCGGCCGGCGCGTGATTGAGCGCGTCGAGCAGCTTGAGAAGGGGGAGGGCGAGCCCGTGCATACCAGCGTCGCCGTCTTCCTGGAGCGTGAGCCGGCCGTCAACGCCGATGGCTATGAATGGACCGCCAAGATTCATGGCATCGATCACGACGCCATCCTGCTTGACGAGCCGGGCGCCGCCACCCCCGAGCAGGGTGTGGGCCTGATGGTCAACGCTGACCAAGCCAAGCCGCTCCATGTGAATGCCGGTGCGCTGGTAGGTGAATCCTTCCGCGAGCGCGAGAACCGCATCCAGGCCGCCGCCAAAGCCCGCTTTGCCCCGGGCGCAGAGGATTACGTCTGGGTGGCCGATTTCACCGACACCCAGGCTGTCCTGGTGCGTAACGGCGGTGTCGCCGAAGTCTACGGCTATGCCACTGAAGGCGGAAAGATCGTCTTCGATGACGTTGGCTCGCCCGTCGTCCGCCAGGAATCCTGGGTCACCACCGTGGTGAACAGCGTCAAACGAATTTTCAACCATCAGGCTCGGCCTGATAACACTCTGGAGGGCAATATGCCTCTGACCGCTGAAGAAAAGGCCGAGCTGACCAACGATATCAGCAAAGCCATCGCCGCCAACCTGGCGGACCAACTCAAGCCGCTGACCGAGAAGGTCGAGGGCCTGGAAGCGAACCACAAGACGTTGTCCGACGCGTTGACCGCCAATGCGAAGGCCGAGGAAGCCGACAAGCGCAAGGCCGTTGCCGCTGTGCATGGTGACATCGTCGCCAATGCGCTGCATGGCGAGCCCTTGGACGCGATGTTCAAGGCGCTGGGTACTGCGGCGCCGATCACCAACGGCCAGGTTGCCGATTCCGGCAAGCCGCGCTTTGACGACGTCCCGGAATAAGGAGCCCAGATCATGGCTGTGAAATGGAACAAGATTTACCGTGGTGGCGTTCATCGCACCACGCCCGAAACGCGCGAAGTGAACGCGCCCGCCACGGGCGCCTTTCTGCCCGGCACGGCGGTCACGATCACCTCCGCCGCCGGCGAGATGACCGTCCAGAAGGGCATTACGGGCGTGCGCGAGTTCTGGTACCTGATCGGCGAGCACTTGCACGGCTCCGTCGACGACAACCAGGTTGGCGGCGGTTCGTCCATGCGCCTCTACACGCCGCGTTCGGCAGACCTGATGGCTGGCCGCTTGGTGGCCGGCGTCGCGATTGCAGACGACGTGCCCCTGACGATCAACGCCGATGGCCGTTTCGCTCTGGCCGTCACTGACGATCCGATCCATGCGTACATCGACGATCCGGCCAATGCCTTCCCCGGCACGACCCCGACCACGTCGACGCTGGACCAGTTGGTCCCGATCAAGATCCGCTAAGGAGGCCGAAAATGGCTTTTTACGTAGACAAAAAGGGCCTGGAAGCGAATTCCGGCCTGAAGAAGCAGCACCAGTTCATCGTGAACTCGCGTACCGCGAACTGGGACCACGAGACCGGCCTGATGAAGGCCGCCGGCCTGGAAGTGAACGAGGCGCGCATCCCGGGCGAGGTGTGGCGTGACTTCGACACGCAGACCAAGACGCTGATGCTGTCCGATGAGGGCGGCGTGTTGCTGAACGACCTGATGCCCCTGGCGCGCAACGTCCACATCGGCAAGATCGTCAGCGAATACCGCCGCTACGGCGCGGATGAGCTGGAAGTCCGGTCCAGCATCGACGGCCAGCACCGCAAGCCCGTGAACCACGTCAGCTTCGACTATGACGGCGCAATTGTTCTGGTTCACTCCACGCAAGTCGGCCGCATCTGGCGCGAGCTGGAAGGCATGCGCTCGGAAGGCTACGACGCTCTGCTGGATGACCAGGCCGCGGCCACGCGCTTTGTCCGCAAGCGCACCGTTGACAACTTCGTCGATGGCACGCCCGACCTGACGTACAAGAACTACCAAGCCTACGGCATCAAGAACAATCCGAACACCATCGCGTTGGACTTGGGCGCCGCCGGCCTGAACGTGGATCTGACCAGCCCGACGCTGACCTTTGCGCAGGCATGGGGCGCCTTCGTCGCCGCACTGCAAGCGCTCCAGGGCCAGGGCAACAACGCGGTTGGTAATGTCACCTTCTACATCTCGGACGAGATCTGGTTCAACCTTCTGCGTATCGCCAACCCGGGCACCAGCAACGTCGAAACCATCCTCCAGGGCCTGCAACGCATCCCCGGTGTGGCTGGCTTCAAGCGCACGGACACGGTGACCGGCAATGAATTCCTGGCCATCATCTTGTCCAGCGAATACATCCGCCCGGTCGTCGGCATGCCCGTCACCACCACGCCGATCCCGCGCGTCACGCCGATGGACGACTGGCATGTGCTGGTGTGGGGTGCCTCGGGCTTGCAGGTCAAGGCTGACGCTAAGGGCCGTAGCGGCGTGCTGTACGCCAGCGCGGCATAAGGGGGAATCATGGCGAAATCCAAGTACATCCTCCTGCGCAAGATCATTGGCGCCGAAGTGATGCTGCCTGGCGCGGTGATCGAGCTCACGCCCGACCAGGCCGCCCATCCGCTGTATCGCACACGCGTTCGCAAGGCCGATGACGTTGTGTCCCTGGTGCCGGCAACGCCCGGTGCGGGTTCGGGTGGTGCCGATCAGGAAAAGGGCGACGTCAAGAACCGCCTGAAAGAGCTGGGCATCAAGTACGACGGCCGGAAGAGCGCTGAAGAACTGGTTTCCCTGCTGCCCGACGGCGATCCGCTGAAGCCCGCCGCCAACTAACCGCCTACGGGCGGTTTTCTATTGGCCCTGCCTGATGGCGGGGCCATTTCTATTTTGAGGTCTGGATATGGTGACGATCGACCAAGCCAAGCAGTATCTGGAAGGCCAAGGGATCGTTCTGCCGGATTTCGTCCTTGCTGCGCTCGTCGCCCAGGCAAACAGCATCCAGGAATGTCTGGATGAGCATTACACCGCCGAAACGGCTCTCCTGATCCAGTTGTACCTGTTGAGCCTAATGGGCTTAGGGCAGGGAGATCGGTACATCAGCAGCCAGACGGCGCCCAGTGGTGCGTCGCGCTCGTTCCGGTATCAGGGGTTTGCCGACAGATGGAGCGGCGCCCTGTCGCTGCTGCGTGGCCTGGACAAGTTCGGTTGCGCTGTCGGCCTGATTCCTCCTGATCCCACTAAGAAGGCGTTCGCCGGCATGTGGATCGCGAAGGGTGGTTGCCAAGAATGAGCGCCACAGCCAACTGGAGCTACACCAACGTCGCCACGGTTCGGCCATTTGAGTCGATCGACATGGAGACCGGCGAGACGGTCTACGGCGAAGAGTTCGAGATCGCCTGCACCTGGACTGCCGAAAGCAAGATGGAGCGTGAATCGGGCGGTCAGAGCGGCGCGCGCGGAGCCGAGTTCCTCTCGCAGCATGTGATCTTCACCGAAGACAAGCGGCCCAAGTATCTGGATCAGATCAGTTTTGATGGTTCGAACGGCTGGGAGGAGATCCGGTCGGTGACGAACTGGGATATGTCCTTCTTCGGCGAAGAGCCTGACTTAAAGCTGGTGACTTGATGAGCAAAGAGAAAATCTACCTGTCCGTCAAGATGGACGAACTGGGCGTCATGCGTGTATGCGACCAACAGGGGCGCATTGTCGCTGGCGTGCGCGCAGTGACACTGCGTCATGCGCGAGACGAAGCGGCCACGTTCACCCTAGAGGCGTTTGACCATTCCGGCGGCGAGAAGGCCTGGGCGCCCAGCCACGCACGTAGGGGAACGTGATGCCCGTAAAGGGCATCGAGCGCGTCAAGCGCGGCTTTCGGATCGCTGTCAAAGAGATCGGCGAAGGCAAGACCGAGCGTGCCGTCTACGAGACGCTGTCACAGGGCTCGGCAATGGCCGCCCAGATGACGCCGATCGACTCTAGCAACCTGGTCAATAGCCAGTACGCGCCGCAGATTGACGTGAAGGAAGGCAAGGTTTCCGGCTCGGTCGGGTACACAGCCTCCTATGCGGCGGCGGTTCACGAAGCCTCGGGAAAGCTCAAGGGAAAGCCTCGGGCCGACTTCGGCAGGACACGCTCAGGCGTGGATTTCGGAGGCGGCACAGGAAACGGCAACTATTGGGACCCTAATGCGGAGCCCGAATTCCTTACCAAGGGCTTTGATCAGATCAAGGGTGCGGTGCCGGCCATTCTCAAAAGGATTTACGGTGTTTGACGCCTTCACTGATTGGCTCAAAGCGGTCGTTGGCGACGGATATCTGTACAGCCGCGGCATGTGGATTGACAGCCCGTCCGTCAACGGGGCGTTCATCGCATCTGTGCAGCAGATGGGCGGGCCGGCGCCGGACGTCGAGGACCGCGTTATTCGATTCAAAGTGATCCTGCTAGGCCCGAGAGATGGCCGCAAGCACGTGGTCCCTGTCGAACAAACCATGGAATCACTGTCCCAGGCCGCATTAGGCGATTCGTCGCCCTGCGGCGCTGCGTCCGTGCGCGCGGTCGGCGAAGCCGTCGGCCCCGGCTACACGAGCGAGAACCGCCCCTGGTACTCGCTTGATTTTGAAGTGCTTTTATAACTGGAGGCCACTAATGGCTACTTGCAAGAACCAGAAGTATGTTGGCCGTGACGTGGTCCTGGAATACCACATCGGCTGCGGCGATCAACTGCCGGCCGAAACGGACTGGAAGCGATTCGCCGCCCTTCGGACGAAGGAATTCACGCTCGAATGGGAAACCGCCGACGCGACCGCCGACGATTCGGTAGGCGCACTGCGTGAGAACATCGCCACGTTCCAGACCCTCAGCATTTCGGGCGATGGCACTGCGAAGGCTTCTGGCGCCGGCTCGGAAAATCTGATCGAGATCACCAAGCACGTCGCGCGCCCCGATGCGACGGGAGGCCAGCCGGTCGCTTGGATGCGAATGACCTTCCCGGACCTGACGTTTACGGCGTTCATGCTCGTATCCAACATGAGCCGCAGCGCCCCGTTTGACGATGTGGTTACGTTCAGTCTCGAAGCGAGCGCCACCGGCAGCGACTTCGGTCTGATCGTTGAAGACACGCCGAACCCGGACGCCGCAGACCCGACTAGCGTCGAGGTGATCCCGTCGACGCTGAGCCTGACGGTTGGCCAGTCCTTCGATGCCGAAGCCGTGGTGCTGCCTGTCGGTGCCTCGCAATCGCTGCGCTGGACGTCGTCCAATCCGGCCATGGCGACGGTGAACCAAGTTACCGGGCAGATTACGGCCATCGCCGCTGGCTCGGTGACGATCACGGCGGCGTCCACTGTAGCCCCCGGCGTTACCGATACGGTAGCTCTGACGGTGGTCCCCTTGGTCCAAGGCATTTCCGTCTCGCCTACCGCGGTATCGGTGGATGAGGGTGCGACGCAGGCCTTGACGGCTTCTGTCTCGCCGACCGGCGCCGCGTCGGGCCTGGTGTACGAAAGCGCATCGCCCGCTGTGGCCACCGTTAGCAACGTGGGCTTGATTACCGGTGTCGCCGAGGGCAGCACCAGCGTCAAGATCACTAGCGCGGCTCGTCCGGCTGTGAGCGTGACTGTGCCGGTGACCGTCACGCCGGCATAACTCATGATCCTGACCGAAATTGGCGAAGTCGGTGTGTACGCGGGGGACCAGGTGGTGCGCCTACGTCCCTCGCTGTATGCAATGTCTAGGCTGGGAGACCCCGTCGAGATAGTCGAAACATTCGCCACGGTCATGGGTGGGGCAGAGGATGAGGCCCAGGCGCGCCGGTTGTTTCAGGCCGCCTTGGGCGTCATCTACGCATGCGCCAGCGAAGACGTCGACCCATCGTCATTGTTTGGCACGTACGAGACCACCTCCGGATCTCTGGAATACGTGCCAGGGGCTGCGCCGGTAGAGCATGTGGTTCCGCTTGCGCGCTGCCTGCTGAAGCATGGCGTCACAGGCGCATTGCCCCCGTTGCCGAGGCGGCCGGGTGACGATGAGCCGGTGTATGTGAAGGAGTTCGTGGCCCGGGAGCATGTGGCTATGGCCATGGCTCATCTAGGCGTTTCGGAGCGAGACGCTTGGGATCTGACGATGACCGGGATGGTCGGCGCACTGCGCGCCAAGTTCCCGCCGGCCGAAAGTAACGCACCTGGCGCCAAGGCACCAACCAAAGAACAGCATGACGCCACCATGGCGTGGTTCGACAAGATCGAAGCAAAGCGAAAGGCAGCTAAAGGGGTTCAGTGATGGCAGGCGGAATGAATGTCGGGTCGATCTACTACGAGGTCGAGGCCGACACGTCGAAGCTCGTCAACAGCTCCACCAGCGTCGATTCGACGTTGGACAAGATGAACAAGCGCTTTGGCCAAACGGATAAGGCGGCCAACCAAGCCCAATTTCAAATGACCCAGACGGCTGCGGCAGTCAAAGGGTTGGGGCGCGAGGCGGCTGTTTCGTCGTCTGCGCTAAAAGGATTTTCAGGTGTACTGGCGGGGATCATCTCGCTTCAAGGCGTTTCCGGCCTGATCCAGATGGCCGAGGCATACAACGAGATGGCCGAGCGGGTGCAGATGGCCACCGCCAACGCCGCCGAGTACAACACGGTGCAGGCTCGTCTGCTTGAGACGGCGAACAAGACCTATCGGTCTTTGGCCGAGGCGCAGGAGGTCTACATCCGGACGTCCGCCGCTCTGAAGTCGATGGGTTACGACACGGAATCCGCACTTGACGTCACTGATTCGCTTTCGTACTCGTTCGTGAAGAACGCGACGAGCGTGGACCGTGCGAAGAGCGCCACGGATGCCTTCAGTAAGGTGCTCAACAAGGGCCGCGTCGAAGCGGACGCTTGGGAGACCATCCTGGCTGCGATCCCCACCGTTGTGGCGGACGTGGCCACGGCTACTGGTAAGACGGCGGAAGAGGTGCGCAGGCTGGGCGTGAATGGCCAATTGACCGCGCGCCAGTTGTCCGAAGGCTTGCGCACGTCGCTCGACGAGAACAAGAAAGCCGCTGACGGGATGGCCACGACCATCAAAGACGCCTTCACCGCGCTTCGGAACAATCTGTCCGCGATGGTGGGCGAGGCGAATAGGTCCACGGGCGCGACAGGTGTGCTGTCCAAGGCGGTCCTGACTCTCGCCGAGAACCTACAAACTCTCGTGACCGCGCTGCTGGCGATTGGCGCCGGCGCGATGGCGAAGTATCTCGCAGGCATCACCGCGTCAACGCTCGCCAACGCCCGCGCAGCGCTGGGGGCTAAGGCGCAAGCGGCGGCAGCCCTTGAGCAAGCCATAGCTAACGAGAAGGCGGCTGCTGCTGCGGCAGGCCAGGCCGCAGCGCAAGTTCGGTTGGGCGGTTCGCTCGCCGCTTCCACCGCTGCTGCAAATGCCCATCGCGCGGCTCAGACCGCCCTGGCGGCTGCGCAACGCACGACGACAGCCGCGGGGACCGGGTTGGTGGCGATGCTGGGCGGCCCAGCCGGGATTATCGGATTGCTGGCGACTGCCGCAGCAGGCGTGTATTTGTTTGGCGACAATTCTCGGAAGGCAGCGCCCAACGTCGAAGAGCTGGCGACTGCCGTAGACAACCTGACCCAGGCGCAACTAGAACTGCGGCGTGTTCAGGTAGGCGATGCGATCCAGCAGATCGAGAAAGAGGCACGCGATGCCGCGCGCAGCGTGTCCACGATTACGAAGGACATCATCGAGCTGCAAAAGGCGCAGCAGCGCGGTGCCAACTTGGGTGCAGATGGCCTGTCAAATGCCAACAAATCGCTTGTTGAAGAGAAGGCGAATCTTGATGAAGTGAATGGTCGCCTCCAAAAGCTCTACGAGCTCCAGGAAAAGCTTGCCAACCAGAAGCCGCGCGAGCGGACGAGCGGAGGTCCCAGCAAGCCGGCAGACGCAGACCCGGAGGTAGCTAAGCGCCTACAAGGAATGCGCGATGAATTGGCGCTAGCCAAGCTTACCGGCGACGCGCGCGCGAGGCTTGCGGCCATTCAAAAGCTGGGAGCCAACGCCACTAAGGAAGAGCGCGAGGAGGCGGAGCGCCTCGCCTCGGAGATCTACAAGCTAGAGCAAGCCCAGAAGGCAGGCGAGTCTGGCTCTAAGAAGTCCGCCGAAGCAGCGAAAGAGAACCAGAAGGTTATCGACGGGCTGGCCACCGCGCTCTATGAAGCAGGATTGGCTGGAACCGAGCTGGAGGTGGTTAAGGCGAAGGCGGCGCTGAACCCCTTCGCTACGCCCGAGCAGGTGGCGCAGGTTGAGGCGTTGGCGCGCGCGATCGGCAAGGTGAACGAAGCGGAGCAGAACAAGAAGCTGCTCGGCCAGGTTGACCCGATTGCCGGCGCGCAAATGGAATTTCAGACCCAGATCGACAACCTGCGAAAGCTGAATGAAGCCAAGTTGTTGGAGGACCAGCGCTATCTGGAGTTGAAAGCTCAAGCGGAGACGGCCTACGACGAAAGGGCACGTGTGCTTCAGGAGGAGAACTTTCGGCGGCAATCCAGTTGGAACGAACTGCTGATGTCCAGCCTCGACCAGCTCGGGGCTAGTGCGACGGACACGTTAGTGGGTATCGCCACAGGCGCGACCAGCGGTGAGGACGCGATCAAAGCGCTTGCCGGGGCGATTCTTAAGCAGGGCGTCGCCGCGCTGGTTCAGATGGGTATCCAGTACGTCAAAAATCTGATTATGGGGAAGGCAGCCGGAACAGCTGCCACTGCATTTGGAATCGCACAAGCCGCCACTCTCGCGACAGCATGGGCGGTGCCGGCTGCCTTCGCTTCGTTAGCATCCTTCGGTGCAAACTCGGCGCCGGCTATGGCTGGCATCGCGTCCACGGTGGGCCTTGCGGAAGGCTTGGCGATGGTAAGCGGAGGGGGCCGCCTGTACGGAGGTGGTGTTGATGCAGCCAAGATGTATCGCATCAATGAGAACGGCGCGCCGGAGGTATTCAATGCTGCAAATGGGCAGCAGTACATGCTACCGAATCAACGTGGTGAGGTCGTCAGTAATAGAGAGGCGAACGGGGAGATGGGGGCTGCTCAGGGCTGGCCAATGATCAATGTCAACCTGATTGAAGACCGTTCTCGAGCGGGGGAGGTCACACAAAAGCGGGATGGTCAATATCTCACTGTTGACGCTTTTGTAGCGGACATCCGCGGCGGGGGGGAGATGTCTCAAACCATCGAGTCCACTTACGGCACAACGCGTCAAGGGCGGTAGCTATGCAAACCAATATCAGTTACCCCGAGTATTTGCCGGCTCCTCTATGGGCGCCAAACCAATACGCCGTGGTCTCGCCCAACCAGCGCACCAACATGGAGTCGGGCAGGGCGCGCCAACGGCGTAAATTTAGCTCGGTGCCGGTCATGAGGTCGGCGACCTGGGTCATGACGAGCGCCCAAGCGCGCCTTTTTGAGCTCTGGTTCAGATCAGTCTTAAAGGATGGCACCGAGTGGTTCAACGTTGACCTTCGGCATCCAGTCGGGTACGTGGCGCTGGTGTGCCGAATCTCAGGTGTCTTCGCCGGCCCCACTGCCTGGGGCGCAGATCGATGGCAGTACTCGGCAACGCTTGAAGTTTGGGAGCGCCCGTTGCTTTCGGATGAGTGGTTACTGCTTCCCGATTATGTTGCGAACCCAGAGATCTTCGACCTTGCTATGAATCGGGAGTGGCCGCAAGCATGAGCACGTTAGCAGAGGTTTATGCGAGTGCGCCCGCTGGATCACTGATCATCCCTTCACTCGAAATTGCCATTGCGGGGATAGTACCCATCCGCATCTGCTCGGGGTTCGAAGATCAGGTTCTTGGCGGTGAGCTATATGAGGCTGGATCGCTCTCGATTTCGTTGCCAGCAAAGAACACAACCGGTATGCAGACTTTGAACTTTGGGGTGGCCGGCGTGAATTCGACGGTGCAGTTCTATTTCGACCAAGCCCTGGAGTCTGGCGAGGCGGTCAAGATCACCTACCGAGAGTTTCTGGAGAGTGACAAGACCCAGCCCGCCCGTCGCCCCTATGTAATGGACTTGATCGGAGGGTCCTTGCAAGACGGCGAGGCATCGTTAAGTGCGGGATTTTTTGATGTGCTCAATCTGCGTTGGCCTCGCCAACTTTACACCGCGCAAAATGCCCCTGGGATTCGATACCTATGAGCCTGGAGCGGTTCTTAACGACGCGATATGTTGAGGGTGGGCGGGGACCGAATGAATACGACTGCTATGGTCTCACGCGAGATGCCCGAGTCGAATTGTTCGGGCTACCTCTGCTGCCTGAATGTGCGGATGCGAAGCCGGGCTTGATTCCGGTTATCACACGTGAAGTCGCCCGAGTTGCTAGGGAACGACGGATGAGCGATGCGTCGCCAGCTCCCGGCCACGTGGCAACAGCCTGGCACGGTCGTGCTTGCGTCCATGTCGGTGTGGTGGTGTGGGTGAATGGTGGATTGAGGATATTGGAGACCGACAAGCCGACCGGGCCATGCCTCACGCGTCTAGATCAGTTCGAAGGGCGCTATTCGAAGGTTGTTTACTATGCGGATTGAAATCTATTCTGCGCCTGCGCTAGACGTGTGCGTGGAGTCTCTGGAATGGCAGGGCCATTTCGAAAGCTATCTCGATTCCACGATTCCTCAGTGGCGCGAGCATGAAGTCCAGCGGTTTGTTGCCTACGTTGGTGCTAAGCCTTTCCCACGTGAGCACTGGGCTGAAGCTTTGCCCGTCGAAGCAGTGCTGCGCGTCAACATTGTTCCGATGGGCGGCATATTTAAGGCACTCGGTTCCATCATTGGCAAGCTGTTCAGCTTCCTGGGAGGTAAGTCGCGCGGCACCAGTTCGGCTGAGACGCCGCAAAGCACGGAGCTGAAAGCGTCTCAAGGAAAGGCCAATACCGCGAAGCTAGCGGCGGTGGTCCCCGAGCCCGCCGGCCGCTACCGAAGATTCGTTGACTATCTGACACCGCCGCGCCGCTATTTCGTCAACAAGCGCGAGCAGTGGCTGGTTTTCCTCACGAACATAGGCCCCGGTAGCTACCTTGTCCCAGACGAAAACGTAAAAGTTGGCTCCACACCATTCAATCAATTGGGCGGAGACGCTTGGTATGGAGTTTTTCCACCCAACACTGATTTGTCTAATGTTGAAGCCGCGCAGATTTGGCATACAACAACAGAGGTTGGTGGAACCTCGTCGGGAACTGCCGGCCTGGAGATGACTACCGATCTGGGTAATCGAGACAACGTTGATGCGTCCGCGTACAACCTGGGTGGCGACGTCATCGCTCGTGCGGATGGAGAATTCCCAAGCGGTTGGGGAGTCGGCACTGCTCTCGCTATCGAGTACGGGCGCCCGTACAACATCGTGGATCACGAAGTTCAGCCGTCTGAATCTGACCCGGGCTACACCATCAGTCGATTCACAGGATACTTCGGGCATATGCCGAGTGTTGGAGTGGGCAACACTTTCCGTGTCGGACCATTCGGTACCAATGTGCGATGGGAAGTTCTTACGGTTGTGGCTAGCCTGGGAGCGGGTGTCTATACCGTCGAGTTTCAAGACTTGGATACCGGCATCGTCCGAGTTTCTCCAGGCACAGGTGTTTCGTATATCTTCGGCGCAGATGTCGAACGTACCATTGTGGCGTTCGATCAAACTTCGGCGACAGTATCGCCTGGAGCCTTCCAAACAGGCACGCTCGCTACCCGCGTTCGCTTTGCTGGAGGTTCTGTATATGGTGAGTGGTCCAACGAGTTTGTTGCGACGCCACCCGGGCAAGTGACCAGCCTGATCGAAATCGACGTCTTCTTCCCGCAAGGCTTATGCTACCTGTCAGACGATGGGGATGTGGAGGCCAGATCCGTCGGAGTGGAGTACCAATATCGAAATGTGGCTGGGGGCCCTCGGGTGACTATCGCGCGTACCTTCTCGGACGCCACCGTCGACCAGATTGGTTTCACTGAGCAGTTCGCTATTGCCCCAATGGCGCCGGCGGTTCGAGTGCGTAGGATCGGCGCGCAGTCGACTAGTACTCAGATTCAGGACAAGTGCCAATGGTACGGACTCAAAGCCCGTCTGCCGAATTTTTGGCTGTACCCAAAATGGACTACGCTTGCGGTTGCGCTTCGTAGTGGCGGTAAGCTAGGCGCGCAGAGCGAAAACCAGATCAACGTCGAACCCACACGAATACTCCCGACGCTGCTTCCAAACGGCACGTGGACTGCGCCGCAACCCACGCGGGACATCAGCGCCTTTGCGCGGTACATCCTAAATTCTTCTGGCGTGTCCGATGACCAGATCGACATGACTGAAATGGTAAGGCTGCATTCAATTTGGACCGCTCGTGGCGAAACTCTGGATTTCGTGTTTGACGCGACGACCGTGAAAGAGGCGTTGCAAACCGCGTTCGGCGCTGGCATGGGCGAGTTCACTTGCGGAGATGGGCTTGTTCGTCCGGTACGCGAAGATGTGCAGGAAGTCTGGGAGCAGTCGTATTCGCCCCAGAACATGTCAACGTCGCTGCGTCGAAATATCTCCGCGCATTCACAGATCACCGATTACGACGGCGTGGATGTGGAATACACCAGCGCTACGACGTGGTCGAAGGAGACGGTTCAATGCCGCCTTCCAGGAGATTTTGGTGCCAAGGTTCAAAAGATTACTCTTGAGGGCGTTACCGACCGGACTCGCGCTTGGCGTATTGGTATGCGACAGCGGCGAGCGCTGTTCTACCGGCGTAAAGAGTATTCCTTCTCAACGGAGCTGGATGCCCTCAACAGCAATTACCTTGATAGGGTAGCTTTGTTTGGTTCTGATCCAGGATACGGACAGAGTGCGCTTGTCGTTTCAATGACCGACGGGTCGAGCGGAACCGCTGTGTTGCGCAGCAGTGAGCGGTTGGTTTGGGAGGCGGGGTCGCAGCACATTGTTGCGTACCGACGCGCCGACGGGAAGATGATCGGCCCGTTCGCCGCTTCACCCGGAGCGAATGAATATGAAGTTTTAGCTGCAATCCCAAAACCATGGCCAGCTATCACTCTTAGCCAAGAGCTACCGCATCTGTATTTCGGCAAGTCGGAGACGTTTGCGTTTCCGGCTCTCGTTACAGGCGTTAGCCCAAGAGGCGACTTCGAGGTATCCGTGTCAGCTGTCAACTATGACGCCCGCGTCTACGCGTCCGACAACGACTTTCCTTCCGCATAACTGATCCAGCTTCAACCCAGGCCCCTTTTAAGGGGCCTTTTTTATTGGGCTAAAGAATGACTACCTACAACACTGGCAACTCGCTTGGAAGTGCTGCGGTCAAGGACCTCTACGACAACGCGGAGAATTTGGACTCTGCGGTTAACGATTTGTCCAACACCCAATGGACCGACCGTCTTGGGGTTCGCAGGAAGACCTTGAGTGGGCAAGAGCGCGATTTTTCGGCCTTTATGCTGCGATCCAACGAGGAATTTCAAGATTTTTTGCTAGCCTCTGGCTATGTCGATCTGGGCGACTACGGGCAAGGGCTGACGATATCTTCGCGGAACCTGGTATTTCGTAAGGACGGTGAGCTATATCGAGCCGGGGCTGGGCTGGATCTGCCGTACACGACTACTGGCGTGTGGGTCGAGGAAGGGTCGAACTTCGTCTCGGTTGGGGACGCTGCTCTTCGGCAGCAGATCGAGAACCGAACGGACGCGTCTCTGGGGGTTAGTGTCGTTGGATACAGCCCGTCCTTGAAGTACCCAGCGGGGAGCTTGGGATACCGAGCAGAGGCAATCCCGCATTTGTTCGACAAGCCTTCCGTGCAGGCGACGCAGTTCAATCCGGCTATCACATATTCGGACAATGACTACACGAACTATGTGGACTCAAAGGGGGATTCACTGTATCGGCATAGCCCGCGCCTTGTGCGTGATGCTGCCGGCCAGTATCACATGGTCTACAGCCGTGGAAAGATGCACGGCTATGGCGGCCTTAGCGAAGAGAACGCCATTGATCCCGAGGGGAGCATTGTCTACGTAAGCAGTTGGGATCTGATCAACTGGAGCGCTGAGCAAATCATCTGCCAGGCGCTGCCGCCCGACCCCGGACTTAATCCATTTCGAACGGTCTTTGACTGCTACATCGGGGTCACCCCGAGCGGCCGCATGGCTGTGGTGGTCAGCGACATCCCACCTCCGAGCGCCGTGGCGCCTGGTGGCTGGGGACGGTACACCGGGAATACGAAGTATCGGTTGTTCACCAACGATGAGCGCGGCGGAGCGGCATCGTGGGTGGACCGCGGCGTATTTTTCGAGCACAACCAAGACTACGCTCGCATCTATAGCAACGGCATCAAGTGTATTCCCAAGCTTGGTGGAGGTTGGCGGATGGCGTTTTCCGATTACCGCCTTGTGACGGGGACTCTCGTTACCGTTGGTATGTTCTATAGCGACGACGAGTTTCAAACGCTCCCGGTCCGCGGCGCCGACATGCTGACGGCAACCGGAAACACGGAAACGGACTTTACCTTTCTTGATGCAAGATTAGGCATTGCGGTGACGCGCGGGAACTTCGCAACGTCGATAACGACAAACGGCGGCCAGAGCTGGACGCTCATCGGAACGGCTGCCAACTTCGACAGGACTATCACGCCAAATGAGGGGTTTGTTTCTCCCACGATCACGACCATTCGCGTGGATGGGAACCCCATGCTGCTGGTCGGCTGGGCAGAGCGGAATGTTAGCCCTCGATCAATTCGGTGGGTTACGGCTTCCGTAAAAGAGCTGCTTGCGTTCCAGACGGCGGTATCTGCGTCGCAGCTTTATACGCCCTGGACAATCGTTTCTCAAAGTGGTCCTGCGTTTGTCGGATCCGGTGGATACCAAAGCCCCATCGTGTTTGAGGATGGATCCTGCTTTTACGTTGACGTAACTGAGACTTCGGCGGATCCCGTTACGAGCTTGATGCGGGCGCAGCTGCGTCTAGTTCGGTTTGGTGTGAAGAATCTTGCGCCTCGACAATATGGGTTGATGTTGGGGTCAAAGCGTAGTTGGCTTCGACAGCACAATGAAGACGAGAATACCTATACGCCTGCGTTGGTTGGCTCCTCCACGACGGGCTCCGGTACGGTCTCGGTTGTAGGTACCAACACGCGTACCGGAAACCGTTGCAAGTTCAACGGTACGCTGACCGTGACAGGCCAGTCCGGTTTTGCAGGCTCCATCCGAATCGCAGGGCTTCCGTATCGATCAATGGACGGCCTCAGTCAGTTGGTGAATGTCGAGGTCACTAGCGCTCTAGCGGCGGGCTGGAACGCCGCTGACCGTGTGGTCGGCCTGGTCATCAGTGATACGAACTACATCGCGCTGTACAAAAAGGTCGCGGCTACTCAGGCCTTGGTCGGCCTCTTGGCGACGGATATTGGCGCTAACTTTTCTTGCCACATCTTCGGCGACTACAAGTGCCGCTTCCCGGGGAATCAATAGCATGGAAGACCAACAAATCTTTGTCGGTTCAGCCGACGGGACCGCGCCCTCTGTAGTCACGGTCGAGTTGCCGGAAGACGCCGCGGCGCCGATTGCTGGGCGCGGCTATGTGATTGTCGCCGCTCCGGGCTGGGGAATCATCGCGGATCAGACCTTGGACGACGCCGGCAAGCTCAGGGTGTACGTGCCGCGCCTGGGAGATCGGTATCGCGTGCGGCTGGCGCCGGGCTTGGGCTTCGCCGATGAGGCCCGCTTGCTGCTGATGGTCAATGGTCAATTCGGATGGGCCGACGATCTTCCCGGCGTAGTTGCCATCGACGATCCGGAAAATCTGCTCGCGGTGCAGTACGGCGCGAGCTGGTCGGATTTCCTGGCTCTGGTGAGAGTCCAGTAGTGCACTCGTAATCTGCCCGGAAGGGCGATCAATATGGCCTCCAGTGCTCGCTCGTCGGGCATTTTTTTCGTCTATAGGGGACGCGATTGAATATCCAAGACTTCGACGCCCTCGCGGCAAAGTTTGCCGGCGTGCTTGGCGCGGCGGTGTCCATGCGATACCTGCAAGGGTCATGGCCGGAGCGCCTCAGTATGGCTGTCAGCGGGTCGCTGGTGGCCTATTACACATCACCCTATCTCTCGTCGTTGCTGGGTATCCCAGAAGGGCTGGCGGGCTTTCTGACGGGTATGTTCGGCATGGCCATCGTCTCGCGCGGCTGGGAAGCTGTACAGGCGGTGCCGATCCCAGCGCTTTGGCAGGCAGTCATTGACCGCGTGCGCGGTAAAGGGGCCTGACATGGACACCAAGATCTACCTCACGCTGTGGGCGGTACTGGCATTTGTCTGCTGGCTCGTGGTGGCCGGCGGCGCGATGTTGGCGGTGTTTGCCACTTCCATTAAGGACACGACCCTGGAGCGCGTTGGCCTGGCTGCCATCTGCATGACCGCGACCGGCGCGGCGTGCCGCGTCTTCGTGGCCGGCTGGGCCAGCGCGGGCGACGCAGCACTCGCGGCGTCAGCCGCCCTCTATGTGGCCGCAGTGACCGTCAAGCACATCAGGAAACCGAGACAATGAATCTCTCCGAGATCATCAAGGCAGGTATCAAACCCGCGCTAGCGCTGCTGCCCGCGAAGATGGACACGCCGGCCGCGCGCGTGATGCTGCTTGCCATCGGGTTGCAGGAAAGTCGATTCGTCCATCGGCGCCAGATCGGCGGCCCAGCGCGCGGCTTCTGGCAGTTCGAGAAGGGCGGCGGGGTACTTGGCGTGCTGACGCACCCATCCAGCCGCGACGCCGCGCACAACCTGTGCGCTGTCCGCAACGTGGCCCCGCTGTCCGCTTCCGTCTACGCCGCGCTGGAAACGGACGATGTGTTGGCCGCCGGCTTCGCGCGCCTGCTCTTGTGGACGGACCCTTGGCGCTTGCCAACGCCCGGTGATGCCGACGGCGCGTGGGACTTGTACTTGCGCACCTGGCGCCCCGGCAAACCGCACCCGCAAACCTGGCCGGGCCTCTACCACCAGGCCGTCGTCGAGGTGGCACCATGACCCCGCTGCTGCGCGCCGTGCTGCCATACCTGATTGGTGCTGCCCTGGTGGTGAGCGCCGTGCTGGGCGTGCGCTGGTACGGCTCCAGCCAATACCAGGCCGGGGCCGATGCTAAGCAGGCCGAAATCGAAAAGCGCCAGGCGGCCATCGAGCGCGCATGGCAGGAGGAAAGGGATCGTGCTGATGCCAAACACCGCGGCGCCGTGCTGGCGCGTGAGGCTGCTGAAAAGACTGTTGCTGCTCAGCGTGGCCGGATTGACGGGCTGCTGCGCCAGCTTGCCCAGCGGCGCGCCGAAGCTGCCAGCGACAGCGGCGGACGTGATGCAACCGGCCCCGACTGGATCGGAATTATTGGGTCGTGTGTCGGAAGATATGAGCAGCTGGGAAAAGAGGCTGCTCGATGGGCTGACCAAGTAAATGGCCTGCAGGGCTATATAAAAGCTCTACAGGCTCGGCATCAATAGGCGGGGCTGACAAATGCTGCCGAAGATACCTTCGATGCGGCGGTCTTGTAGATCGGATCTTCCAAGTGTTCACGACACAACGTAGTAAGAGCGGCGCACGATTCGTCAGCTCGGTTCAGCCTTTCGAGAACCAGTGCTTTTTCCCATAGGGCATCTCGCCGATAGGTGGGCACCTGGGCCAGCTCTTCTGCCACTTTTAGGGCCTGTGCATTGCGCTTGGCCTTGCGTGCCGAACGAAGCAGCAAGATCTTCAGGTCGTTCGGCATGGCGCCGTCTTGGTAGACCTTCCACAACAAATTGAAAGCGTGGGGGAAGAGTTTTTTTGTAATGAGGTCACCAGCCACCCCAGCTACGAATTTAGTCGCATGCTTGGTCGGAACGAAACGATCGATGTAGTCCGTGATCGCCTGGAAATCATAGGGCCGATTCAAAAAAAACTCAGAGAGTGCCGCATGGTCTTTGTAGCGCATGGCGTCAAGCACTGGGCGCGTGGGATGATCATGTACCAAGCCCTCCAGAATTCCATCGAGAAGGCCGATTTGGTTTAGATCGTGAGCAGTGGCATGGCCCATCAAGGGGAGGAAATAGCAGTCAGGCATTTCCCCTCCGCCGAAGAACGAGACGGTTCCGTAGATGTCGCAAGGCGAGTTCATTCCTGCAATCACAACGTATTGGCAGCTCGGATCAGGAGAGATTGACGGGATCTCGCCGGCACGGTGCGCGATGTTCTCTGCGGAATAGCTCGCAAAGCAGTTCAAGCGAAGTTCTGGCCCGAACAAGATTGCTTTTTGGGCTCCCAACATCGGGGCCATGTATGCGGCTCCCCATGCACCCATCGAACTGCCCATGCAGATGACCCTAGACGCGCGCGCCTCTTCGATGATTGAACGGAGCCGGATCACCGTTCGATCCAGACCTTGAAGATCAGGAAGGCCATCGAGATACCAGTTTAGGTCTGCGGGATTGATATAGACGTTCGATACGTCTGCAGGCGTGGGATACCGATGAAACTTTCCAGCGCCTTTATTGCGGGAAGAAAAGTGGACGACAAGCGTGTCCGCGCCCGCTTTGATATCTGTAAGGATCGACATCGTGCCGATTGCAGTCGCATGCAAGCCGTCTTTTGGCATTCCCTAACTCGGCATCCCCGCCGAGCCCTCCGGTAATGTTCAGGCTGTCATATGCCTGAATTTTTAGTTACGTTTTGCTGAATCATAACCGGATGCGTGTTTTCAAGGAAGATTGTTTCAGTGGGTTGTCAGGGGTCGAGTACACCTACCTAGGCGCCATCCCCTTGCGCAGCTTGTTGGGAGCTTCCATAAGATCCTGGGTGTCATAGTCTCGTTTCACCACGCACGGCTCCGCGGCAGGCGTTCCAGCTGCTCGATCGGATTATTTCGCCCTCCGGGCTGGAATCCGGCACGTGACGGCCCAATTGGCGGCGTGCCAAGCTTGGCAGCGCTAGCGAGGCGCATAAAAAAAAGCGCCCTCCGTGGGGCGCTTTGTTCGGCGATCAGTTCTAATTTTGTGCGACTTCTGGCGGGGCGTAGTGCACACCAAAACCAGGTGGCTTCCACGATTCGGTCTCGGCTACCCATCCTGCTTCCTATGCCTCGACACGTGCACTCCATGAACCTATCGGTTCCCCGGTGTGCCCGGGCATTTCGGCGGCTCGGTAGTAAGGGCAATCCCACAAGGTCAATCCGTCGCGGGCGGCTTGGGCGCCCAGCTTTTGGATGTCATCGCGGTGCATTGCAGTACCCTCCAAAAGAGATGATCGGGAGGCTAGTATGGACCACACCAAACGGCGTTTGCAATAGTGTTGCAGCACCTTCCGTCGTAGTCCGTGCGTCAGCTTTTCTCCCACTGCATCCACCACCCTTGGTAGTAACGCCGGCCGTCGATCTCTTCGAAGCCGCAGACCATCATGCCCCGGTCGGATGCAAAGGTCAGAAGCTCGGGCTGTAGCAAGTCGGGGATCTCGCCTTTCTGCGTGGCGCCGAATTTCTGTAATCCATCCATGGTCATGACGCGGATGTAGCGCTTAAGGTCTTCGCGCATGATCGAGTATATGCGGACCACACCAGTGATGGATGGGGCTGGATCGATTTCGCGGCGCTTCTCGCCGAGGTAGTGCGTGCGGGTAACGGTGCAGAGCATGATTTGCTGCCAATATACTGTATGGATAAACAGTATATTCCAGCTAAATCGGGGTCACTTCATCGGGGTAGCGATGAGCTTTTCAGAGGGGAAGGGGACGAGGAAGTCTCGGGTAGCTTCGGCTGGCGCGGTCAGCCAGTCGCCGTATGCGCCCTCGGGCAGAATGACGACCATACGTTTTTCCTTGCCCGCCTGGTGGTAGTCGCGGAACATCGGATCATCGTCCGCATTGATAGTCAGCATGGTGTAGCTCTCTTGGAGCTGGCCGGCTGAATCGCGCCAGCGATCCCAGAGCCCGGCGATGCCCAGCGGCGCGCCGTCCGCACGTGTGAACCGCGTGGCCACCGCGGCACCGGATCGCCAGTCGGGTTCAAAGATGGCGTCAGCTGGGATGATGCAATGCTGCGCCCGGCGCCAGGCGTTGCCGAAGGTGAACGACTTGGGCGCAGTCTCGCTGCGGGCGTTGAACGTCGACAGCTTGCCAGCCTTTTCCAACCCATCGGCCTTCGTCATGGCGCTGATCAGGCCCCAACGGCCCACCACCGCCTCACGTTCCGGTACAGCCTCGTCGCCTGCGTCATGCTCGACCGGCCGGCGCACGAAGACGCCCTGGTAGCGAGGCCACATGTCGTACTTGCCGATCGCGGCCGGCTTCTCGCGCACGCCGAATTTCTTCAGCAGCAGCTCAGCGTCCTTCAAAGTCTGGTAATGGCTGCACATGGAACCCTCCCGATGGAGGGGCCAGTATAGGATCAGTCCGCGGTGATGGGCGACGGTCGGTGGCGCTGCTGGACGTGGGCCAAGTAGACCAGCGTCAGCGCTTCCAGCAGGCGCTTGTCGTCAGAGGAAAGCGTTTCGAACAGTTCGGGCGGGATGTTGGGGAAGGGCCAAGTGTGCATAGTCAGCACTCTATCGAGCCGGGCGCTGGCCGTCTCGCGTTCGGCACCAATCTCGGACCGATTCGTCCAACAATGTCGTTCCGCAATCGAAAATCGGTGTCTGATTCTAAAGGGAATTTTCAGCCCTAATTGTCTCCGTTTGCGGAACAGAAAACGGGCTCAAACCCGCATGGATGCTAGATTCCCCGACAGACTCATAATCCGTTGGTGCCGAGTTCGACTCTCGGGGGGCCTACCAAAGAAATCAAGGGGTTACGCCAATTCGGCGTAGCCCCTTGTTCTTTTTGAAATTGGCCCGCGCGTACAACTCCGCATGGTCTTCATGCCGCTGGAACTTTTGCATCGGCGCGGGTTCTGATTTCTTCCTTGTAAGACACGCCAATAGAGTGCTCTGATGAAATCTAAAGCCTTACCTGCTGCAGTGACGGATCCGCAGGCCTTCGAGGCGGAAGCCCAAGGATGGAACGGCACGGCCTCAATGGCTTCTACCGTTTCAACAATGTCTTCCCTTCAGCTGATGAAACACGCGTTGGCGAAACTCGAGAATTCGTCGGTTCATCAGACGCCAGAGAAAGTTGCCGCGATGCAGTATCTGATGAGCGCCATCAGCATGGTCAGCGTTGTCACATGCAGTTGAGCGGGGAAGTGGGCTGATAGGCTTGGCGACCCGCGGACGCCTTTGCAATAAACCTCCGCGGTCGAATGACGCTTGGGCGATGCTGCGCGCCCATTGCTCCTACCGAGGCGCCATCCCCTTTCTTAGCCTGTCCGGCGCGTCCATCAACGATGCTGTCATCCCGTCCCGCTCCTGGACACACGGCTCCTCCCGCAGACCTTTCATGAAGTCGTCGTAGAGTTCGCCTGTCAGACCACTTGGCCGCTTCAGATCCGCGGACAATTGGTGGGCGCGTAGCAACACCGAGCGCAGCCGCTTGACCTCCCATAGCAATGAGATGACGTCGGCGTTCCAGGGCTGGCGCTCGCGGATGATGCGGAGGTCGGCGTGGGTAAGGGGGGCTTTGAACGGCATGGTGGAATACACTGTTTATTTATCCAGTATATTCCACAAAAAACGGGGTCAAACCACCGCGCTGGGTAGCTGCCGCAAGGAGCTTCCGATGGCAGGAAATCGCGAGTCAGGCCCGACTGACGCAAGCACAGCACCGCCCTAAGCGTCTCCCCGCTGTCAGCCGTCCGTTGGCATTCGCGCAGTACGATTCGTCCATGGCTAAACCCTCATCACAGCAGGCCCTGCTTTGGGTCGTCGCTGCCTGCTTTTTCATGCAGACGCTGGACACCACGATCGTCAATACGGCGCTGCCCGCCATGGCGCGCAGCCTTGGCGAGGAGGCGCTTGCGCTGAAGCCTGTCGTGGTGGCGTACACCTTGACGATGGCCATGCTAACGCCGGCCTCGGGCTGGTTAGCCGACCGCTACGGCACCCGGCGTGTGTACCTGGCGGCAATCCTGATATTCGCGATGGGGTCGGTGTTCTGCGCCATGGCGCAGACCTTGACGCAGTTGACCGTTGCCCGCGTGGTCCAGGGCGTGGGTGGGTCCATGCTGGTGCCGATCGGACGGTTGGCGGTGCTGCGTACGGTGCCGGGCGATCAGTACATTTCCGCATTGGCTTTTGTGTCGATCGCGGGTCAGGTTGGTCCTATTTTTGGTCCCACTTTGGGTGGCCTGCTGGTCCAGGTGGCAAGCTGGCATTGGATCTTCATGATCAATGTGCCCATCGGAATTGCCGGTTTGTTAGCCGTGCGGAGATATTTGCCCGAGGATGCGCTGTCTGACGTGGCACCTTTCGATGTGCTGGGTTGCTCCTTGCTGTCCTTGTGCATGGTGTCGTTTTCACTCGGCCTGGACTTGCCCGCTGGCTCGGGGCGTATGGCGTGGTCGACGGGCCTGTTCGCACTTAGCGCGTTGACCGTGCTGCTTTACGTGATCCATGCGCGCAAACGTCAGAATCCGCTCTTCCAATTGCGCCTGTTTCGCGAGCCCAATTTCAGTGTAGGGCTGGTCGGAAATCTGGTGTGCCGCATCGGCAGTAGCGCGGTGCCGTTCTTGCTGCCGCTGTTGCTGCAACTGCAACTGGGCTATTCGCCGTTGCAGTCCGGACTGATGATGTTGCCTGCGGCGATTGCGGGCACGATCACCAAACCCTGGATCGCGCCGCTGGTTCGGCGCTACGGGTATGACACCTTTTTGCTGGTCAACACGGTATTGGTCGGTGCATCCATTGTCTCGTTCGCGGCGATTTCGCCTGGGTGGCCGTTGGCGTTGCAGGTCGTCCAACTTGCTCTGTTCGGCGCGACCAATTCCATGCAGTTCGCGGCGATGAATAGTGTGACCTTGAAGGGGTTGAGCAAGCGGGATGCCGCCAGTGGGAACAGCCTGTTTTCGATGATCCAGATGCTGGCCATCGGGTTGGGCGTGACGATCGGAGGCGGGCTGGTCGGCATGTTCTCGGGTGAGGCCAACGCATCATTGGGGCGTGCGTTCACGCTGAGCTTCGTGTGCGTGGGCGTGATCACGCTCTTGTCGGGCTGGGTGTTCCGACGGTTGGATATGTCGCAGCTGGGACGTCCCGCAGACAATCGCCCGGCAGCCGGCTAGGCATTTTGCCGTTCTGAATACTTCGCAGAAGCGGCGGCGGAAATGGAAGAGCGCCCCAGCTCTAGATGAGTCTGAGGCGCTCCTGCCCGGCTTCGCACGCGATGGGTGTCAGACAGCCCGGCAACTCAAATCTACTGCCGGGTCAGGGCCCTCACAATAGGGAAAACCCTGGAAAATTAGTGAGTTACAAGATTTTCGGGTATTTGAATTTGCCCCCGATTTGAACCCCTCGATGCTTGCGCACGAGGGGTTTTTTCTTGCGACCGGGGCAGCTTTCACAAGTGTCAATGCACCCGTGTGCATTTTGCCCGCCTCGGCATCCGCGAATTGTTGCCTTTACCCGTCACGCCGACACTGCATCCCACATTCATTGCATCGGAGAGCGGACATGTGGGGACTTCGGAAACGTCAGTTGGGTCAGGGTATGACGGAATACTTCGCATGCCCGGAGAGGAGCATAAAATAAGGCTCTCGGGCTCATCGACTATTAGATGTCTAAAACTAAGTCGATTTGCGAGAGGGGCCCTTGACCAATTTCGGGCGCTTATCCCGTAGGTAAATCCGGGTTGTGCGCGTGTCGGAGTGGCCCAAGAGCGCGGTCGGATCTATACCCTGAGCTTCCGCAGCTGTGCCAGACATAGCACGCAAGTCGTGCAGATTGACGTCTGTGACCTTGGCTGCGCTGGCTGCGTTCTTGAAAGCGCGCCACACATACGAATAGAGCCGCTGGTTGCCGCCGCGGGCGCCAATTAGAAAGCGCTTTTGGACTGCTTCGCCGTGCAGCGATTTGGCCCGCTCGGAGACAGCCCTAAGCTCTGGTGTCCATTCCACTACTAGCCGCTTTCCAGTCTTCTGCTGCTCGAAATAGATCCCGTCGTCATGCAGGTGTACTAGCTCGATCTTCAGGACGTCGCCAATCCGCTGACCGGTTAGGTAGCAAAGGTCCATGACGCACTGAAGCCAAGGGGGGCATGCCTCATAGACCCGTGCGTATTCATCGCGCGTAATGAGTCTGTCCCGCGACGTTTGCACGAAACGTTTGACGCTGACACATGGGTTGGCCTCCACACGCCCACGGTCTAGTGCCCACTGGAAGACCAGTTTCAGCACGGTCAACATCCTGTTGGCCAGGGCCTGACGGTCGGCGTACTGGTCTAGCATCTCGACAACATCCCCATGCTTTACCTGACCAGGGTAAAAGTCGGCAAAGTCCTCTTTCAGCATGGATGCACAGTATTCGTATTGCTTGCGCGTTGACGCCGCGACGTGTTTTGTGAGAATGGGTAGCGCCTCATCAATCAGCGCCGGCATACCTTCAGTGGGAGCCGATACGATCCGGGCGTACTCCGTAAGCGCGCTATGCAGATCGGAGCCGATCTTGCGCCACTTACCGCCCTTGACGTACCAGAACGCTCCGTGCTTCTCGTACACGCACGCGGGGAGGTGTCGGTCCTTGGTTCTTGGTCGCATGGCCTAATGCTGCCTCCATAGCGGCCCGAAGAACCACGGGGGTTCCGTCTGGGCGAATTTTGAAAGGGATGGCAAGGAATTTGAGGGCTTCTATCTGCCCCGTCTTCCTGGCCTTCCCGGTGAGTTCGATCAGTTCCTTTTGGGAAAGCGTGAGCATATCGCCTCCAAAACGAAGCCCGCGCTAGGCGGGCTGTATCCAGTGCTTCTTTGTGGTGTCCAGCAGGCGCTGGATTGCGTCAGTCACAGGCTGGCATCCTTCGCCATCGCGGCGTCTATGGCGGCGTTGATTTCCAGCGCCAAATTGCGTTCGTCCTGGTCTAGGTCTACCGGTTCGCCATCCGGGTCGATCATCTTCGCGCCCGCGTATCCAGCCTCTACGTACAACTCGATGTGGTATCCGAAAGGCAGTTCAGTAGCGGCCCTCAGAATCGCGGCCCCATCCCGCGCCATCGCCACCAGCGCATCCCGCTCGCCAACGCTGAGCGTTACAGCGGCTCCGAATGGCTTGCAGTGCGCCTCGCGGGCGGCAATGGCGTCTAGTACCTCTTTGGTCATGATTGCTCCATTAATCGTGCCTTGTGGCGTCGGCTGCTCGATAAATGTGCTACCCACTTGCCCAGGCTCGTTGCTCCTCGTGCAGGCATAGATGTGATTGCTAGCCCGCGGACAGCGTTTGTTCCCGCAGACAGGGCAGAGCACCATC
>NZ_NJIG01000028.1 GCF_002209535.1 Achromobacter marplatensis
CAGTCACGTCGCTGAAGTACTTGATGTTGGCCATTTCTCTCTCCTTGTTCATTCGTAAGCCCGCTCTAGGAACGGGCTGGCGGATGAATTCCGGAGCAGCGCGCTACCTGGCTGTTCCCTCGCAACTCTCAAGTAATCCTTGATAGTTGGTCATCGGCTCCAAGCCACGCGCTGCTTCTTCAATCCACCGCAGGGCCAGCAGTCCAGTTGCCAGCCAAGGGATAGATAGCCTCATGCAGTGGCACCTTTTGTGCGCTTGCATCGTCGTCTTTGATCAGGGGAAGAGGATTGCGCCCTGGGCCTAGCCACCTTGCGGTCATTGGCCTGTTCTATCGCTTTGCTGGTTGTTAAAGAGCGGTGTTGCGGTACTTCTGCTGCACCCGACTCCGTCACTAGCTGGCTTCCGCCTAGGCGTTCTGCGTTTCGGGTTGCGTTAGAAGAATACTAGCGCTGCTAGTATTGGCGTGTCAATAGCACCGCTAGTACAAAGTTGTAACGGACGAAAAAAAACCCGCCGAAGCGGGCTATTCAGTGGCGCTTGAAGTCAAGCGTCTCGCGTTGGATCGTGGTAGTCGCGTCGATGAGGTGAAAGAAGTGGGTCGATGTCAGACCGCAGGCGCTCCAAATCAAAGGATATTTCGGCCGCTACTTCTCGAACAATTGCGCGTGTGTACTCTTCACGGAACTGCTGTTGGAAATGCAAACGCTCGACTCGATAGAACACGGCGACCATGCCCCAGCCCAAAATAGCGAACAAAATCGACGCTGCTTCATTGCGCGTCCACGACCACGCCAACCCACCGAACGCAAACATGGCCACCCAGGACCATGTCCGCTCTGGAATGCGTTTCGAATCTGCCCTGATAGCCTCCAACGACCCTGGCTCCAGGTAGTTCTGGCCGCTTGCGTAAGAACGATAATTCGCCACCGCTAAATCCCTCCTAGAGTTTGAACCCGACCCAGAAGGCTCGCCCTATAACTTCTATGTCGGGGTCTGCTTCATCTAGGTGAAGATCTGGATAACCGCCTGCAGGGTTTTCGGATCTGGCAATGAAGCCGCCGTTCCCCCTATAAAGCCGCTTTACAAGAAGATCTCCGTGAGATCTGAATGCATAGACCTTGCCGTTGACTACGGACGTGCTACCCCTGTTAACGAGAATTGTTGCGCCGTCTGGTATGAGGGGTTCCATGCTGTCACCCTTCACCGAAACTGAAACAGTTTGGTCCGGGGAAGCCCCTACGGAACGTAAGAAGTCTGCCCTAAACGAAAGGCGGGAAAGTTCGTCCTCGGATGTCACTAGCCGACCATGGCCAGCCGAAAGACGAACATCTAGCCGACGTATGGGAACGAATTCAGAGCCATCACCGGAAGTGGAGAGGTGATTGGATGCCTCGGACACTCTCTTGGCCAAGGTAGGGCTGATCTCATCGATAGAGCATCCCAGGCCATCGGCAAACTTCTTGACCGTATCGATGTTCAACGGGCGACGGCCGTTCATAAGCTGCCACACGTAGCCCTGGTTGCCAATCTCATACCTAACCCCGAACTCTGTTTGGTTCAGGCGAGCGTGTTTCTTGAACAGCTCTTTTAGACGCCGAGCGTCCTCAAGCTGCCATTGCTCGATTTGTGGTGATGCTTTTGCCATGTGCGGCAATGTAGCAACGCTAGTAAGCTGCGCAACTCGCATTGCTATTGACTCCTAGAACTAGCGTTGCTAGTATTGGGCCATGAACATCGCCCAATACCTCCAAAAGACCGGCACGACCCAGGCTGCATTTGCTAGCGCCGTGGGCGTCACTCAATCCATGGCCTGGCAGTGGATCAGCGGTAGGCGTCCGATTCCTATCGAGCGCTGCGTAGATATCGAGCGGGTCACCCACGGGGAAATCTCCCGAGCAGATCTCCGCCCAGATGATTGGGCGCGCATCTGGCCCGAGTTGGTGCGATGAGTTCAATGCACAACCCCCATTCCCACGTCCCGGCTCATACGAGCCTCGTCTTGCTCGCAGCAGAGCCTACGAAAGATGTCCATCACGGCGCTTTCGCTGGGTTCTTCGAAGGCGCGCAGGGCGATGTCTTGAGCTTTGGTCAGCAGGGTTTCGGTTTCAGTCACGTTCTTTTTCTCTCTCATTGACAGGATGTACACGATGAGTACGCAACCAGTATCTGCCGACCGGCAGGAAATCACCCGCAAGTTAGCCGCAAGAACTGAGTCGGAAATATTGAGGCGGCTTGCACACGTCACGCAGGTCCGTGCAGCGGAATTGGCTGGTATTGATCCAAGCACAATGAGTCGCATGAAAGAGGGCCTTTATCAGTATTGCTTGATGCTGGCTTCCGTCGGTCTTCAGGTGTCGCCGAAGAACTCCGTTGTGACTACGCCGCACGACCAGAAGGTCCTGAAGCGATGGGCCGCGAACTGGTTGCTGGCCGAAGTCGAGAGCGAAGACGAGGCCTAGCGATGAACAAGTCGCGCATCCGTGTCACGCCGGCAACCCGCCAGATGCTGATCCAGGCTGTCCTGAACGCCCCTGACGGTCACTATGTGGCTATCCAGGAGCCGAACCGCAGTCTGAACCAGAACGCCAAATTGCACGCCATGTGCGCGGACATCGCGGCGCAGATGACCTGGATGAATCGCAAGCTGGGCGTTGAAGACTGGAAGCGCCTGCTTGTCGATTCCTGGATGCGCGAAACCGACCGTATGCAGCTGGTGCCGTCTTTGGATGGCAAGGGCGTTGTTTCTCTTGGCCAGCAAACCCGGACTATCAGCGTCAAGGACATGGCCGAACTGATCGAAAGCATCCAGGCATTCGGTGCCATGAACAGCGTTCAGTGGACCGATGAGCCGCACATCCCGGGGTGGGTATGAGCACCGATTTCAAATTTTGGTTCTTGATCGTTCTGTCGGCGATTTATGGCGCCTCGTTATTGCCCAAGTGGTTGTCATGGGTTTTCTGCTCCGTGACTTATGCCGCGGCTGTGTTGGTTTGGTGCGGGGTTATGTCATGAAAGGCAAATCTCCCTCAGCCGCTCAGAAGCGGTTCCATGACGCGCTGTGCCGTGATGTCGGCTGCGTGGCCTGCCGTA
Organism: Achromobacter marplatensis; assembly: GCF_002209535.1. GTDB lineage: Bacteria > Pseudomonadota > Gammaproteobacteria > Burkholderiales > Burkholderiaceae_B > Achromobacter > Achromobacter marplatensis. Next base: position 3,092 of record NZ_NJIG01000028.1, read on the forward strand.
TGGATGGCATTGGCAACTTCAATGTCCTGATCCATCACATCGACGGGCGCACGAAGCCGGACGCGCATTGGCTCGTTCTGCCGCTCTGCGCCGGCCATCATCAAGACGGCACCGGAGCCCCTGGATTGATTGCTGTGCACCCCTGGAAGGCCCGCTTTGAATCGGAGTACGGACGCCAGCGCGACTTGCTGATATCCGCTATCGAGGTGCTGCAGGCCCGCGGGCATGTGGCCCCTGACGCAGCCCTAGCAGCTGCTGGAATGCTGGAGGCAGCGTAATGGCACGCGCAAGAAACATTAAGCCTGGGTTCTTCAAGAACGACACTTTGGTGGAACTCCCGTTCGAACACCGTCTTTTGTTCGTTGGACTCTGGACATTGGCGGATAGAGACGGGAAGTTGGAAGACCGGCCCAAGAAAATAAAGATGGAAATCTTCCCAGCCGACAACGTGGACGTTGAGCAAGGGCTGTCTCTGTTGGCTGAAAACGGCTTCATTGAACGCTATGAGGCAGAGGGTGTGAAGGTCATCATGGTGTGCAATTTCTCTAGGCACCAGAGCCCGCACCACACAGAGAAGGCAAGCACGCTTCCAAGCAATAACGGTGAAGCAACCGTTAATGAACGAAAGCAAGACGGTGGAAATCCCCCTGATTCACTGATTCCTGATTCACTGATTCCTGATTCAAACCAAGCCGCTGTCGCGGACGGCAAGCCGTCTCGCCCGACAACCGCCAAGGAGCAGATTTTTGCTCGTGGCCTTCCCTTGCTAACAACTGCCGGTCTCGTTGAAAAACAGGCCAGGACGTTGCTTGGCTCGTTCTGCCGTGACTTCCCCGAGGAATCGATCTTGGCCGCCATCCAGGCATGTGCTGACGAACAGGTGCTGGAACCGGTCGGCTACATGCAGCGCGTGCTGAGGTCATCTGCGCCAAAGCGCCAGCCGAGAGAGCCGACCCAAACGCAGAAGAACAACGATTGGATGAAAAACCTGTGGAGCGATCCGCAACCCGAAATGCGAGACATGGGGACTTTCGATGCAAGCACTGGCCAACCGGTTTGACGTACCACAGGGCTTGCCGATGCCCTGGATAAAGAAACTCTTCCAGCGCTTTGCCGCGATGTACGGCGACAAGCTGCCGAAGATGTGGGGATCGGTCCCTGATGCGGCGATGCACGAGGTGTGGGCTGAAGACCTGGCGGGATTCTCTGGCGACGAGATCGCCACCGGCCTGCAAGCCTGCAAACAGCGTGAATGGCCGCCCAGCCTGCCCGAATTCATGCGCCTGTGCCGGCCGTGGATGTCGCCGGAGGTTGCGTACCACGAAGCGGTGCACGGCCTGTCGTGCCGGCGCCGGGGAGAAATGGGGCATTGGTCGCACCCCTCGATTTACTGGGCAGCTATCTCGGTGAGCTCGGTAGACCTGTTGAACAGCACCTACGGCTCGATTAAAGGCCGCTGGGAGAAGACTTTTTCGGAGGAGCTAGGGAAGGGTAGCCACCCACCCATTCCGGAGCCTAGAACGGCTCTACCGGCTCCGGGCCAAACGGTGGCGACGAAGGAAGAGGCAGCTGAAGCTTTGAAGAAGATGGGCGCCGACAAGGCACTGGACCAGACCGGGAAGAATCCGCGGCGCTGGAGTGCGAAATGGGACGAACGCATTGCCAAGGGCGAACAACCGTCGCCGACCATCGCGGCGATGCTCAAGAAGGCGAAAGGAGAGGAATCATGAGCTTTGCAACTCACGACAAATGGGGCGTGGCGATTGTCAATTGCCTGCGCATCTATGGCCCCCACACGATCAAAGAGGTCGGAGAACTGATCGGATTGGATCAGCGCAGAGCGGACGGCGTAATCCGCAGATTGATGTGCCAGGGCCACGTCGAGCAGACAGGGGAGCGCAAAGGTACTGGATCAGGACGTGCGGCGATCTACCAATGGGTCGATGTTGAGGACGAAGAGAAGCCGCAGCCCATGATTAACGTCTATGAGCGCAAGCGTGCCGTTGCCATGGCTGATGAACTGGTTCGTACATTGCGCGCTGGATGGAACCCGAACTCGGTCGACCCTTTCCGCGTGCTGCGGGCGCAGGTGGCGGCATGAGCGCGGCAAAGCCAAAGTACTTCGTCGCTTCTTTCCATACATGCCACATCAGCTATCGGAAGCTGTCCGCGTTCGAAGATCGTAACCCGAGGATGTTCGCCCTCAGTAACGCTGCTTTCCAAACTTGGGAAGAGGCCCACCAGTTTGTGGTGCAAAAGCGCAAGGAATCCGTGGGCCGAGCCAGGAAAGAACTGAGGAGCGCTGAGAAGCAACTAGCCAGAGCCTTGGTCATGAAGAAGCCGGAGGCGCCGGTATGAACCGCTCCTACGCCCTAGGTCGCCTCAAGACCGGCCAGCTAAACAAGACCGAGCAAGCCTATGCCGACTACCTTGGCCAGCTCCAGGCCGTGGGCGGCATCCTCTGGCATAAGTTCGAGGGGATGAAGTTCCGCCTGGCTGATAACACGTTCTACACGCCGGATTTCGCGGTGATGGCGCCCGACGGTCAAATCGAACTCCATGAGGTGAAGGGGTTCTGGCAGGACGATGCGCGGGCCAAGATCAAGATCGCTGCGGACATGTACCCGTTCAAGTTCATCGCCGTGAAGGCCCGCGCAAAGCGCGATGGCGGCGGCTGGCAAGTAGAGGAATTCTGATGAAACAAGCCACCAAGCCCAGCGAGATCAAGCCCATGCAAGCGCGGGCATACGTCCCCAACATGCAGATGCGCCAGGTAGCCGAGAAGCTAAAGGGCCTCCCGCGCCCGGTAACGCTATCGAGCAACGTCAGCAACTTCCGGTATATGGAGGGGTGGGATGGATAAGCCCAGAATAAAACGGAGCATGATCGTGCAGCGTCACTTTCCCCAAACGTGCGTTATGGGATGGGTATGCGCTTCATTTCGGTCATGCGGCTACGGCATAACCCCTCAAGCTGCATACAGTGATTGGTACCGCTCCCGGCTTGCAAGTTCTTCGATTGATTGGATGGGAAAGCTACGGCTTGCCTATCCCAGCCCCATGCATGGAGGGAACCCCAATGCGAACCAACCTTGAAATTCTCCTGTCCGACTGGGGACATCGCCAGGACATTCGGAAGGATCGCGCCCTGGGCTATCCGACCGCCGCGGCATTCTCCAAAGAACGCGTAGACCACGACGGCTGGGGATACAGTGGCCCTGAGGCATGCGCAGCCGATGGCGATATGTTGAGAATCGACGCCGCTATCAACCATCTGCACCCGGACATGCGCGTCATCATCACCGCGCACTATGTGTGGGCTGGGCCGGTCAAGCGGAAGGTGGATCTGCTGCGCACCACTCGCACCGCTTACTACGAAACCCTGGAATACGCCCACAAGCAGCTATCGCACACGATGGGGGGCAGCTACGCAACAGGCTACGAGACTAAATTGTCCGGACACCTAGCGGAACTGTCCGGATGTATTTAGAGTATTACGTGCAGGCTGTGTAAGTGTCACTTGTGCGGCCGCTTGTAGAGCGCCAATGTGCTTCGCGGGTTTGGGTTCTTCCGCTTTGACGACGGGCTACAAGTTAGGGAACCCACCAAGCCCCGGCGGATATCAATGCGCGCTGGGGCTTTTTCATTTCCGCGAGTATCAGACTGCCGCCTCGGGAACGCGCTTCAAGCCCTGGTCCCTCCTGTTCGTAGGCGTTGATCCTTTGCAGGCGGCAGCCTAATACTCGTGATCTACCGAGAGCAGACATGCAAGAGATTCTGGTATTTCTCGCCTACATCGCAGCAATCGCGGTGTGCATCTCGATTGCGGTCTGCGCCCTCGCTTTCCCGGTGGTGAAAGCCATCAGGTTCTGGCGCGGGCACTGAAAGAAAATCAAAGGAAATCAAATGGCACGAGGCGGAGCGCGCCCCGGGGCCGGACGTAAACCCGGCATCCCGAATCGGGTGACGGCAGACATTAAAGCGCTGGCGCAGAACTATGGCGAAGAGGCTATCGACACGCTGGCCAGCATCATGCGCAACGTTGACACCCCACCGCAGGCGAGAGTAGCGGCGGCGAAAGAGCTGATCGAGCGCGGCTATGGGAAGGCATCCCAACCCATCGGCGGCGCTGACGACTTGCCGCCAATCAAGGTAGCAGCAGTAGAGCTGACCGATGACCAACTCGCTTCCATCGCCGCAAGCAGCAGCCGCTGAGCTGCTGGCCCGGCGTAGGGCGCGGGATGGATTGGTTGAGTTCACGAAATACACGTTGCCATCGTACCGGCCTGCGCAGCACCACCAGGAGATAGCGCGGGCATTGGAAGCTGTGGAGCGCGGAGACTGCAAGCGCCTGATGATCTGCATGCCACCCCGGCACGGAAAGTCTGAGCTCGCATCGCGCCGCTTCCCTGCGTGGTACTTGGGGCGAAACCCCGACAAGCAGATCATCGCCGCTAGCTACAACGGCGATCTGGCCGGCGACTTTGGCCGAGAAGTTCGAAACATCGTCGCAGAGCAGGAATTCAGCGCTCTCTACAAGGTATCGCTGGCTGCTGACTCCAAGGCTGCGAACCGTTGGCATACCAGCGGTGGCGGCATGTACGTGGCAGCAGGGGTAGGGACCGCAGTAACTGGTCGCGGCGCACACATCTTTCTGATCGATGACCCGTTCAAAGACCGGGAAGAGGCTGACAGCGAACTCCGCAGGCGCCGGGTGTGGGATTGGTACACGTCGACCGCATACACGCGGTTGATGCCAGGCGGGGCGATTGTCCTCATTAACACCCGGTGGCACGAAGACGACCTTTCTGGCCGTCTGCTAGAGCAGCAGGAGCATGGTGGGGACAAGTGGGACGTTCTTAGCCTTCCCGCTATTGACGGTGCCGGCCGCGCTCTTTGGCAGGAAGACTACCCGATCGAGCGGCTGTTGCAGATCAAGGCTGTGCTACCTGAGCGGGATTGGAATGCTCTCTACCAGCAGGATCCGGCGCCCGACGACGGCAGTTATTTCCGCCGCGATTGGTTCAAGGAATGGAAGGAGAAGCCCCGCGATTTGGCCATCTATGGCACCAGCGATTACGCGGTGACGGATGGCGGCGGGGATTACACGGTTCACCGGGTATGGGGAGTAGACCCATCTGGTGACATCTACCGGCTCGGCGGATGGCGCGGCCAGACATCTGCTGATGAATGGATAGAGCGAAAGCTCGATTTGATTCAGGAATGGCGCCCCTTTGCCTGGTTTGGTGAGGCTGGGGTGATCCAGAAGGCAGTCGAACCGATGCTAACCCGCCGTATGCGAGAGCGGAACGTGTTTTGCCGTATGGAATGGCTGCCCAGCGTATCGGACAAGCCAAGCCGTGCACGCGGCTTCCAGGCTCGTATGGCAATGGGCCGGGTTTGGTTTGAGCCTGGCGCGGAGATCAGCGAATTCCTGAAGTTCCCCACTGGGAAGAACGACGACGACGTCGACACGGCGTCGATGATCGGACGCGCGCTAGACGAAGCGCATCCTGCGGTGGTGAGCGCTAAGGCGCAACCAAAGGCGCAAGACAGGTGGGACCGCGCATTCGGCGCATCAGACCCTGATGAATTTGACTGGAAAGTGGCATGAACGTGAGATTGGCAACCTTGGACGGTGAATATGTGCCCGATGCGGCCCTAGCCACGTCCGGCGGTCAGTACGATCACCACTTGGACCGGCTCGTCCGCGATTTTGAGGCGGCCGAGGATGGAACGCGCGACGCCCGCCTGCGCGCTGAGCGCAACCGCGATTACTACGACGGCAAGCAGCTCACCACCGAGGAAATCGCCGCGCTGAAAAAGCGCGGGCAGCCTCCCGTAGTCGTCAACTACATCAAACGCAAGATCGAGATCCTGCGCGGCTTGGAGCGACGCTCCCGCACTGACCCCAAGGCATTCCCGCGCAACCCGCAGGACGAGCAGGGCGCCAACGCCGCCACCGACGCGCTGCGCTTCGTGGCAGACGAGAACGATTTCGACGTTGTGCGCTCGTCGGTCTACGAAAACATGATGATAGAGGGGTACGGCGGCGCCGATATTGTCGTCGAAGAGGCTCCGAATGGCGATGTGATCGTCTCAGTACAGTATGTCCCCTGGGATCGCCTGGTGTACGACCCGCACAGCCGCAAATCGGACTTCTCTGATGCGCGTTATCGCGGGATCGTCATCTGGATGGACAAAGCCGACGCGATGGCCACCTACCCGGACCGGGAGGATGCCATCGAGGCTTCCCTGGCGACCGGCGCCATGTCGGAAACCTACGACGACCGCCCTAAGGACGGCATGTGGTCGGACAACCGGCGCACGCGCGTGCGCATCGTCCAGATGCATTACCAGGATGCCGACGGCACCTGGATGGTGGCCACGTTCACGCGCGGCGGGTTCTTAGTTGACCCGCAAGTCTCCCCCTATGTAGACAAGTACGGGCAGCCAACCCCCTCTCTGATCATGCGGTCCTGCTACATCGACCGCGAAAACAATCGATACGGCGCGGTCAGCGACTGGATCGACACGCAAGACGAAATCAATAAGCGCCGCTCCAAAGCCCTGCATCTGCTGAACCAGCGTCAGACCTATGGCACGCAGGAAGCCGTCAAGGATGTGGCGAAGGCCAAGCGCGAGCTCGCGCGCCCTGATGGTCACGTCGAATTGAATGGTGGGGCCACGTTCGGCCAGAACTTCGGCATTCTGCCCACTGGAGATATGGCCGCGGGCCAGATGCAGCTACTGCAGCAGGTCACCGCTGAAATGCAGGCAAGCGGGCCTAATGCCTCCTTGGCAGGCAAGGATCAGCGCCAGCTATCGGGCCGAGCTATCCAATCCCAGCAGCAGGCCGGAAGTATTGAGGTCGAGCCTACCGTGGACGAGCTGCGCCAGTGGACGCGCGACGTTTACGAGGCGGTGTGGCTGCGCATCAAGCAGTTCTGGACTGACGAAAAGTGGGTTCGGGTCACGGACGACGAACGAAACATCAAATGGGTCGGCTTGAACAAGACGGTGACCGTAAAGGACCGTTTGGCCCAGCTTCCGCCCCAGATGCAGGAGCAGGCCCTCATGCTGGCCGCGCAGCAGTTCGGCCTACCTCCCCAAGACCCGGCGCTGCTCGAGCAGCCTGTGGCGGTGGAAAACGATGTAAGCGGCCTGGATGTGGACATCGTCATCGAAGAGGGCCCCGACCTGGCCACTCTGCAGGGGGAACAGTTCGAGCAGCTTGCCCAGTTGGCTCAGTCCGGCGTGCCCATCCCGCCCAAAGCCATCATCCAGGCGTCGAGCCTGCGCAACAAGGACCAAATCCTGGACGAAATGGAGGCCGGAAACCAATTGCCGCCCCAGGTTCAGCAACAGATTCAGGCGATGCAGCAGCAGCTCCAGAAGCAGGGCGAAGCCATGCAGCAGATGCAGCAGCAACTGCGAGAAAAGCAAGCAGATCTGGCTATCAAGGCCACCGACGCCGAGACGCGCCGCATGGCCGTCATGAAGCCCGACCAGCAGCAGCCGGTCGACCCGATGGCGCAGCAAGTGTCCGTCGCCAAAGACGTCGCAGACATCCGGAAGACCAACGCACAAGCGCAGCAGACTGAAGTCGAGACTGCGCTGCTAGTCACGATGCCAACCGCCCCAGAATTCAGGGGAAGCGTCAGCATCTGACGAGTCCCAGTTTCACAGCCGCCTTCGGGCGGTTTTTTTATTCCGCCGCCGGGGAATTCGGGCGTTAAAGCTGCCGCCGGGCTGAATCGGGCGTGAAGGTAGAGCGCAATGAGTGATCAGGACTTCGAGACTATTTTCGACGGTAAGCAACCCGCAGAACCGCAAGCTGAACCAGCGCCCACCACGGCGCCGGAACCGCAAGCTGAACCGCAGGAAGCTCCGAAGGGCGAAGCGCAGGAACCGGCATCTGCCGATCCGGCGACTGGGGAGCCGCCAGCCCCTGGAAATGAAAAGAATGTCCCGCTTGCCGCGCTTGAGGCAGTACGCAAGGAAAAGACGGACTGGAAGGAAAAGGCTATCCGCTACGAGGAGCAGATCAAGCAGTTGGAGGCGCGTCAGCATGCGCCCCAGCAGCCGCCGCAACCTCAACGCGAGATGACACCGCAGGAATTCGCCTTCAACGAGCGTTTGCACACGTCGGAATTGCTTGCACGCGAAAAGCATGCCGACATGGACGAAAAGCTCGCTGCCTGGGAAGCCGCCGCTGCGAAGAATCCGGCCATGGGGGCCGAGCTTCTGAACCAGCGCCACCCCTGGGAATACGTCTACCAGCAGGGCGCGCGCTTGCTCGCGATGCGGGAGATCGGCGACGACCCTGCGGCATACAAGGAGCGCTTGCGCCAGGAACTTTTGGCCGAAATGCAAGCGCAACCGGACGCGACTGCCCAGCCCGCTCCGACCCCTGCGCCCGCCGCAGCTTTGCCCACTTCCCTGGCCACCGCCCGATCGACCGCTGGCAGATCCGCTGCGGCGTTTACTGGGCCACGGCCGTTCGACGACATCTTCAAATAAAGGAGCCGTAAATGGCTGAAACTACCGCACGCGCGGGGCTTACCCCGCAGATTTGGGACTCGGAATACTTCGAGGAATACGTCCGCGAGAACCGTTACCGCCGCTTCATGGGTACCGGCGAATCATCGATCTTCCGCACCAAGGAAGATCTGTCCCGCAAACCGGGTGATCGGGTCACCTTCGCGGCTGTGCGCACCATCGGCGGCGGCGTCCGTGGCAACACGGTGCTGGAAGGCAACGAGGCCGAACTGGACATGCGTTCCATGACGGTTGCGGTCACCCCGCGCCGTAATGCGGTCGTCATGACCGAGTGGGACGAGCAGAAGTCCGCGATCGACATTCGCCAGGCCGCCCGCGGCGCGCTGAAGCAATGGTCGTTGGATTCGATGCGCGACGACATCACCGCTGCGCTGAAGTTCATCCCGAACGCTGCCGGCATCATGGTGCCGTACGAGCAGGCCACCGAGGCCGAGAAGGACGCCTTCCTGGCCGCCAACGCTGACCGCGTGCTGTTCGGTGCGGCCAAGAGCAACAACGCCGGGAACGACTGGTCCGCATCGCTGGCCAACATTGACAACACGGCCGACAAGCTGACGCCCCAGCTGATCAGCCTGGCTAAGCGCATGGCGCAGACCGCGACGCCGCATATCCGTCCCACGCGCACGACCGAAGACCAAGAATGGTTCGTGATGTTCGCGAATGCGCTGTCGTTCCGGGACCTGCAGAACGCTCCGGAAATGACCCAGGCGAACCGCGACGCGCGCGAACGCAATGTGCGCACCAACCCGCTGTTCACCGGCGGTGATCTGGTCTGGGACGGCGTGATCATCCGCGAGGTGCCGGAAATCGGCGTCATCCCGGGCGTGGGCGCCGGTGGCATCGATGTGGGCTTCAACTTCCTGTGCGGCGCTGGTGCCCTGGGCCTGGCTTGGGCGCAACGCACTCGCTCGACCACGGACGTCCGCGACTATGGCTTCCGCCATGGCGTGGGCATCCAGGAAATCCGGGGCATCGAGAAGCTGATGTTCGGCACCGGCCTGGAAGACCGTCAAACGCTGGTTCAGAACGGCGTTGTTTCCGTGCTGACCGCAGCCGTGGCTGACGCCTAACACCTGACCCAACTGAGACGAGACGAGGCGCCCACAGGGCGCCTTTTTCGTCTGTTCAAGGAGATTTTCATGGCAACTGTCAATGCCGCCCGCGTGGGCGATACGAAACCGCGCGACGTCATGCCCGGCGTGGGCGATGGCCAATCGGTCAAGGCGATCCCGTTTCGCTACGACTGGACTGCCGCGCAGCCTTCCGGAACTGTGATCCAGTCGCCGGTCATCCAGGCCGGCTCGGTGGTGCTGGACGTGATGCTGGTGACCAGCGGAGCGGGTACGGCGACCTTTGACGTCGGCTATGGCGGCGACACGGACTATTTCGTGGCCGCCGGCAGTGGCGCCGTCATTCGTGCGAACGCGGCCACTGCTTCGCCCCTGGTCCTGGCCACCAACGACACCATCGACATCTACACCGGCACCGCCTCCACCGGCGCTGCGGGCTATGTGGCCGGGTACATCTTGGTGGTCCCCCGCAACACGTAAGCCAACCGCGGGCCGGCCTTCGGGTCGGCCCGCTTGGAGACCTGCATGGAAACGATCAAACTTACCTTTACGGGCGACCCCTCCCACCCTGGCGAGAAGCGTCAGGATCTGGTGATCGGCGAACACACTTTCCCCCTCGGGAAGCCGGTGGACGTCCCGGATACCCCGGCATTCCGCAAGCTTGCGGCCAACAGTCACTTCAATGGTGGCGCCGTCGCAGACGATCACGACGATGCCAAGCCGAAGACCGTCGCAGAACTGAAAGCTGCATTGGACGGCCTGGACGTGCCGTATCCCGACGGCGCGCTGAAGGCTGACCTGCAAGCGCTGTACGACCAGGCGACGGCGTAAATGGCGACCAAACGCGAGCTGGCCCCGCGCGTACTGCGCAAGCTCACCGTCCTTGCTGCCGGCGAAAGCGCCGACGCGGCTGATATCGAGGTGGTCGAGCAAAAGCTGGACGCAGTCCACGCTGCGCTCGAAACGCGCGGGCTGCTCCGTTGGACGCTGAACGATGTTCCTGCCTATGCCCAAGAGCCGTATGTTTTCATGGGCGCCTACTTGGCCGCACCTGAATTCCAGCGTGCGCCTGACGCATCGTTGTGGTCGTCAGGCATGCGCGAGATTGAGGCGGCGGTGGCGCTCACGGACGTGGGCGTGACGCGGGCGGAGTACTTCTGATGGAAATCGCTGTTGCTCTGAATGGCGCGAAGCGCCGCGACCTGCGCCTGTATGAGGGCGACGAGGTGACGCTGACGGTCAAGGTGTATCAGCGCGACGGTGACGAAGAGCCGATCGACCCGGCGCAGGTCACTGACCTTGCGATGACGACGGTGGGGCCTTTCGACGGGCTGATTCCCGTCGGCAGCTCCTTCACCGTCCCGGTAGGTCTGTGCTGGCGGAATTGGTACACGCTCAAGGGCGTGGTGAACGGTGTACCCACCACCCTTGCAATGGGCTGGATCCTCGGGTACGGCACGCCTGATCGACCGCACCCGTGGGGCAATGACTACGGCTGGCGCTGGCCTTATGGCCCAGGCAATTGGGGGGTCATTCCATGGTAGAGATCCCATTCGTCGGCCCCGCCTACCGCGCGCGCAGCATGAATCTGAACGCGCAGCGCTGCGTGAACTTCTACCTGGAAGCCGGCGGCCCTGACGGTCGCGCCCGTGCGGCGCTGATCGGCACGCCGGGCTTGGTGCGCAAGCTGGTGCTGCCAAACGCGCCGTGTGAAGTACGCGCGGCCGAGGTGTTCAAGGGCGAACTGTGGGTCGTGGGCGGCAACAAGCTGTATTCCATCACGAAGGCTTGGGTAGCGACGGAGCGCGGCACGCTGGATACCAGCACCGGGGATGTGTCGATCCAGGCCAATAGCAGCCAGTTGATGCTGGTCGATGGCGTGTCGGGCTACATCTGGGACAACCCCGACGCAAGCTTTGGCCGGATCGCCGATGGAGAATTTCCCGCCGGTGCGCGCACCGTCTCCTACATCGACAGCTACTTCGTGGCTGAGACGCCGAACGCCGAGCAGTTCTCGATCAGCGCGCTGGGGGACGGTCGCACCTGGGACGGCACCGACTTCACCAGCGCCGAGGGTGCGCCGGACAACATTGTCACGCACCTGACCGACCATCGTCAGCTTTGGGTACTCGGAGAAACCACAGTTCAGATCTATGAAAACACGGGGAACGCGAATTTCCCTCTGGAAGCCAGCGGCACTGCCTTTATCGAGGTCGGCTGTGTAGCGCCTGCCAGTGCGAAGCGGTTCGACAATTCGGTCGTGTGGCTGGGGCAGGACGAAAACGGACAGGGCATCGTGTGGCGCGCGGCCAACTACAACCCGGCGCGCATGTCGGACCACGGCCTTGAGTTTGCGATGCAGAGTTATCCGCGCATCGATGACGCCCGCGCGTTCACATATCAGCAGGACGGGCACACGTTCTACGTGTTGACCTTCCCCAGCGCCGACGCAACCTGGCATTTCGACGCCGCCACGGGCACCTGGGCCGAGCGCGCCTGGCTGGACTCCGGTACCGGCAAGCTGCATCGCCACCGCGCCAACTGCCACGCTGCATTCAACGGTCAGAACATCGTGGGCGACTGGGAAAACGGCATCCTGTACGCCCTGGATTTGAACGCGTTCACCGATGACGGCGCGGCGATCCTGTCCTTGCGCGCGGCGCCGACGTTGGCCGATGAACAGAAATTCCTGTTTTACGGTTCGCTGCAGGTCGACGTAGAGGCGGGGGTGGGCCTGCCGACCGGCCAGGGTGAAGATCCGAAGATGATGCTGCGCTATTCGGACGACGGTGGTCACACTTTCAGCAACCGGCGCGAGGCGTCTATGGGCCCGATCGGCAAGTACGGCGCCCGCGCTAAATGGAACCGGTTGGGCCGCGGGCGCAATCGCGTGTTCGAGATCAGCATTACCGATCCCGTGAAGCGCGTGATCTTGGGCGGATATGCTGACGTCGAGAAAGGGACCGCCTGATGGCCGACCCTATCCAGCAGGTAACGCAGATCAACCTGCCAAATCCGCGCACGGTACTGATTCGGGTGCCGCTGCCGAATGGCGGGGAGGCGCTTGGCTATCCGACCCGCGAGTTCATGGCCTTGTTGCGCCAGTTCACGATCCGCGTGGGAGGTACGGGCGGTGATGTCGACATCATCACCCCGGACAGCGACATCATGCCGCCGCTGGGTGGCCCGTTGGCCGCGCAGGACGCGGCGCTGAGCGTCGAGTCGCTGAGCATGCTTGGAGCTTCCGGGCTTCAGGACCTGGTGGCGCAAGCGGTTTCGGTCGAAATGCAATGCATGCCCGGGCGCACCGAGCCAGCTCGGCCTGATCTGGGCGAAATGGTCGCTGGCCGCTCGAACTTGGACAGCCCCTTTGCGACTGAGACGATATTTGCCGCTGGCTATGTGCCCCCGCAAGGAGGGGCGGCGATCTCGGTCACCGCGTCGCCTATGACCTACACAGCGTCGACGCGTGAAGAGCTGCATGTGGCTGGCGGAACGGTGAGCGCAATTTCGTTCGCCCGCGGTTCGCTGACTCTGCCGGTCGGCGTAGTGCCGGCGGGCCAATTTATCGAGTTGTCCCCGGGAGACCGCGTGGCCATCACCTACACCGCTGCACCCACTTTGAACCGAATCCCCCGCTGAGGAAGCTATGCAACGAATCCCCGTACCTATCCCCGCCGCACAGCTGACCACGAGCGCCGCTCCCTATTACACGGCGGCAACCGGCACCACGGCCACGATCAACAACCTGTCGCTGACCAACACGACGACAGGCGTCGTTTCGTTCACGCTTCACCGCGTGCCGAGCGGCGGCACGGCGTCGGCTGCCAACATGATCGGCAACACGGTTGAACTGCCTGGCCGCGCTACGGCAGTGCCCCCTCAGGCCATCGGGCTGCAGCTTTCTCCTGGTATGACCTTGCAAGCCCTGGCCAGCGCAGCTGCGTCGATCACGATTGCCGGCGGCGCTTACGAGACCTCCGGATCCTGATCATGCTGCACGTATGCCGGGACGTCGAGTTCGTGAACTCGGTGATGAACCACCCTGAAGTTCGCCCGTTCGTAGGGCCTGGCCCTGACGAACTGGACTTGGCTGCATTCATGGCCGAACCGCGCAACATCGTGCTGGCGAACGAGGACGGCTGTTTCCTCTTCCATTGGTACACGAACGGCGTCTACGAGGTGCACACCAACTTCCTGCCGAAAGGGCGCGGGCGGAAATCTCTGGCTGCGGCACAGGCCGCGGCGCATTGGATGTTCACGAAGACTGATTGCACGGAAATCCTGACCAAGATCATTGCTTCGAACGCGGCGGCGGTGTGGCTGACCGAAAAGATGAACTTCCGGCATCTGTTTGACAGCCCCCGCGAAGGTTGGGGGGACGTTCGGTACTACCGAATGGGATTCCATGATTGGGTGGCCTGCGATAAGGAGCTGCCCGGCCGCGGGCACTGGTTCCATACCCGGCTCGAGGTTGAACGCGGCAGCGCCCCGGGCCATGACGATGATGCTGTCCATGACCGGTATGTGGGCGCAGCAGTCGAAATGATCCTGGCTGGGACTTTGCAGAAAGCCCAGCTTCTATACAACTCGTGGGCCATGCTGGCGGGATATGCCCAATTGCAGATCCTGAGCATGGACCCGCTTCGCCTTCACATCGGCGATGGCGAAATCACCGTCCAAGACGGTACTTTTTTTCATAGGTGACATATGGCGGGCGGCGCACTTGGAGCAGTTGGGAGCGTGGTTGGAGGTATCACGGGCTCGGATGCAGCTGATTCGGCTGCGGATGCGCAGCGGGATGCTGCTCGTCGATCGGAGGAAACCCAAAAGTGGTTCTACGAGCAGAATCGGGGCAACCTGGAGCCGTACAACCAATTCGGCCAGGCAGGGATGAATGCGCTCGCGTATCGGCTTGGCCTGGGCGGTGTGAGTCCTACGGGGCAGTCGTTGAGCAACCTAACATACGACCAACTGCGGGCTGAGCTATTGCCGCAGTTCACGTCCCAGCAGACCAGCAGCACGTCGGATCGGCGCCCTAACATTTTTGAACAGATGGGGCCATTTGCCCAATTCATCCCGGGCGCGGAGTACGAAATTGGGCGAAACCAATCGTCGACGCGGGATGTAATCGACAGTGCGGGGCTGGAGGCCGCTATCCAACAGCGCCTACAACAGCAGCAGGCCGCTCGGGCCGGCGCGCAGAACGACCCGCTGTATGGTTCGCTGCTGAGCACATACAAAGAATATAAGCCGTTCTCCATGGAGGACTTCCAGGTCGATCCAGGCTATGCGTTTCGTCAGCAGCAAGGGGAGCAGGCGATTGAGCGCATGGCCGCGGCGCGCGGCGGCCTGAACTCTGGGCGCGCGGCGAAGGACTTGGCCGCCTACAACTCCGGGCTCGCGAGTCAGGAGTACCAGAACGCCTACGGCCGCTACAACAACGACTACCTGACCGGCTTCAACTCGTTCAACACGAACCAAAACAACATTTACAACCGTCTCATGGGCGTCACCGGCGTTGGGCAAAACGCTGCAAATGCCCTGGCCGGCGTTGGTGGAAATGCTGCCAGCCAGATTGCAGACACCCAGTTGCAGGCTGGCAACGCCGCGGCTGCGGGCGCTGTTGGGCAGGCAAATGCCTGGAGCAATGCGCTCGGTGGAGTAACGAATTCGCTGCAGGGCGCGATCGCCCGAGGGGCAAATCAAGGCACGAGCGGGTACAGCGGAACCTTCACGCCTACGACGGGCGTGGGAGGCCTAAGCAGCGGTCAAGGCGTAAACGGGTGGTGGTAAATCATGGCTCTTGATTCTCGAATTCCTCTTGCTGTTCAGGCTCCCCAGATCCAGAACTACACGAATGCACTCTTCGACGCCACGCGGCTGCGAGGCGCCCAACAGGACGTGGCAGACCAGCAGCGTGTCAGTGCGGAGCGCAACGCCCTTGCGGACGTATTGCGCCAAGGACAGGTCTTTGACGCCCAGGGTCAACTGACGCCCGGTGGGCTGGGCCAAGTCGCGCAGGCGGCTCCGAGCCAAGTGCCCGCATACGCACAGCTGGCAAACCAGCAGACGCGCCTGAACCAGCAGGATCAGCGGCAGGGCGTGCAATTGGCCATGCAGCGGCAGGACTGGGCGCGGCAGGGAATCGCTGCCTCTCTCACGCCTGATGATGCGCGCAGCTACGTGCAAAGTGGTTTGCAGTTTGGAGTGCTGGATCCCCAGACTGCCCAACAGATTCTCGGTCAGATACCCTCGGATCCAGCCGCGTATGGACAGTGGAGAACAGCGATGGCTCGGCAGTTGATGACACCTGCTCAAATTGCTGAGCTGGACAATGGGAAGTGGTCCGCCCCGCAGCAAAGTGCGAGCGGATTCTTCAGGGCTGGGCCGAAGGGCGTCGAGTTTTACACGGATCCCAAAACTGGCGAGCGCATTCTCCCGGTGACTGTCGACCCCAACGCGCAAGGAAACGTCGCTCAAGCCAAGGCGCGTGGCACAGCTCAAGGGAAAGCCCAGGTTGAGAACGAGCAGGGCTTTGGCCAGGCGGAGGCCACTGCCAACCAGATCATCGGCGTGATCGATAAGGCGATCAACCACCCTGGGCGCGAGTATGCGACAGGCCTTTCCTCGGTATTGCCCACTTTGCCAGGAACCGACGCCGCCGACTTTGGCGCTGTGCTGGACCAGATCAAGGGGCAGGCCTTCCTGCAGGCGTTCGAAAGCCTCAAGGGAGGCGGCCAGATCACGGAAGTGGAAGGTCAAAAGGCTACTCAGGCTATCGCTCGACTGGAGCGCGCACAGAGCGAGAAGGAATTTTTGCAGTCGCTTCAGGACCTGCGCGGCATCGTTGCCAGCGGCCTTGAACGTGCCCGGCGCAAGGCGGGTGGTGCGGCGCAAGCAAATGCTGCGGGTGGTGGAGCAGCATCCTCTGGCGCCGCGCGTCCCAGCCTGAACGACATTTTCGGGAACTGAAATGGCGACTCCGCAGGAATTCGCGCAGCAGTACGGTCCGCAGGCCGCCGCGGTTGGTAAGCAAATCGGGGTCGACCCAACCGTCTTGCTCGGGCAGTGGGGGCTTGAGACGGGGTGGGGCCGATCGGTAGTTCCTGGCACGAACAACCTTGGAAACATCAAGGACCTTTCCGGCGCCGGGGTCGCGGCTACCGACAACATGACCGGGAGTGTTGATCGATACCGCGCGTACGACACGCCGGACGCATTCGGGAATGACTTTGCCGGGTTGATCAATCGTCGCTATCAGGGCGCTTTGAACGCAGGAACTGATGCCCAAGCCTACGCCCGTGCATTGAAGGCAGGCGGTTATGCGGAAGATGCCGATTACGAACGGAAGCTTGTAGCTGCTACGGATTTGGTGCGTAAGTCGGGCGGACTGCTCGACCGAGCAGCACAGGCAGTTTTGCCATCTGCTCAAGCAGCATCTGCACCTGATTTTGGAAGTAAGGTTCGCACTGCAAGGGAAGCGGGGTACTCCGATGCGGAGATCATGCAGCACTTGGGTCAATCCCAAGGTTTCGCAGATCGCATGGCGCGCGCTCGTGAAGCTGGATATTCAGATGCTGAGATTTTCCAGCATCTTGGGTTGCAGAGCGCGCAGGCTTCTGAAGCCCAGCCGCAGGACGAGGAGGTGGCGCGCGGGCCGGACGGCGTCATGCGCATCGAAATGTCGCAGGAATCCAACCCGGCTGCCGCCGGTGCGCCGCCGCAAGAACGCAGCATGCTGGACCGCATCGGGCGCCAGATCGGGCTGACCGCGCGCGCTGGCGTCACCGGTGCGACCGGCCTGGCCTCGATGGGCACGAACGCGGCGATTTCAGGCATCAATTCGCTGTTCGGAACCAGCATCCCGCCTGCCGACGTTGGGGCGACGCTGTCGGCCGTGGGCCTGCCCGAACCTGAAAACACCGTCGAGCGCGTGGCTCAGGATGTCGCCGGCGGCATGGCGGGCGCTGGATCAGTCGCACAGATCGGCCAGTCCCTGGCGCAGAATGCAGTCGCGCCGCTGACCCGAGCCATAGGCGGTCAGCTCGGCGCTGGCGTAGGCACGCAGGTCGCATCGGCGGCTACTGGCGCGGGCGCGGCCGGCGTGGCGCGGGAAGAGGGCGCGGGCGCCGGCGGCCAACTGGCTGCCGGCCTGGCTGGTAGTCTGGTGGCGCCGGCCGTACTGTACGGAACTGGAGCGGCGACGCGCGGCCTGTTGCGAGGTGGAGAACAGGGGCGCCAGACGGTGGCGCGCAACTTGGATGAGTTCCAGCGCGCCGGCACCACCCCGACGCTGGGTCAGGCCACCGAGCGGCCCGTGTTGCAGGGGCTGGAAACGGTCATGTCGCAGTCGCCGGGTGGCGCTGGTGTCATGGCGGCACGCGCCGCGGGTCAGGTAGACGACATCGCCAGCGAAGTGGGCAATATCGTCAGCCGCCTGTCGCCGCGCGCCGGGGCTCTGGAGGCGGGCGAGGCTGTCACGCGCGGGCTGGAAGGGTTCAAGGCGGGCGTGAAGCGCGTGCAAGGGCAGCTTTACGACCGCCTGGACGACTACATACCGCAGAACGCGCCGGTGCAGGTAGACCGCACGCGGCAGGCCCTCGCCGCGCTGAACTCGGACATCGACGGCGCGCCCGCGCTCAGCCAGATGTTCAAGAACAGCAGGATCAAGGGTATCGAGAATGCCCTCCTTTCGGACCTGGATTCGGGGATGACCGCCTATGGCGCGCAGGCATCGCGCCGGTCGTCCACACTGCCTTACGAGTCGATCAAGAAGCTGCGCACGCTGGTGGGCAAGGAAATCGACAACACCAATTTCACGTCTGACGTTCCGCGCGACAAGTGGCGTGCGGTGTATTCTGCCCTGTCCGACGACCTCGGCGACGCCGCCGAACGCGCAGGCCCGGAAGCCTATGACACGTGGCGCTGGGCAAACCAGTTCACCCGCGATCAGGTTGGGCGCCTGGACGATCTGGCCAGCATCGCCGGCCGGGACACCCCGGAGAAGGTATTCAACGCCGCGATTGCTGGCAGTCAGGACGGCGACACCATGCTGCGCCGCGTGGTCAGCGCCATCCCGAAGGAGAACCGCCGGGAGCTGGCCGCCGCTGTGATCCAGCGCATGGGCCGCGCCACGGTCGGCAACCAGAACGAAGCCGGCGACGTCTTCAGCACATCGACCTTTCTTTCGAATTGGAATCGGCTGTCGCCTCAGGCCCGCGAGACGCTGTTCGGGCGGATTGACGATCCGAAGCTGCTAGGTCAGTTGGAAAATTTGGCCAAGGTGTCCACCAACATCCGGGACGGCTCGCGCTATCTGGCGAACCCGTCCGGATCGGGCCCGGCGGCCGCGCGCCAGGCCTTGCTGGGTGCCGGCGCGCTTGCTGCGTTCACTGGTAACGCACCGGCCCTGGGCGCGCTAGGCGCCGGCCTAGTGGGCACCAATCTGCTGAGCCGTGCCTTGACCAATCCGAATGCCCTGATGCGGCTGGCGCGGCCGACCCAACTGGACATGCCCGCGGTGCTGGGTGGCCTACAGGGGCTGGTGCCGCGGGAATGATCAGGGGAAGAAGGAATAGACGAAGAAACCGGCCAAACCGATCAGCACTACCGGCAAGACGATCACCATCAGCCCCCACCCGATAAACCGAAGCTCACCGCCGGACCCGTTGGTCCACCACTCCCTGAAGCCGTAGCGCTCGACTTCGGTTGCTTTCCAGATCGTCTGAAGAATTTTCATATCCACATTGCCCCGCCCCGTGCGGGGCTTTTTTTTGAGGTCAAGAAATGGCCGTCGCGACTTACATTCTGCCCCGCTTTCAGGCCATCGATGATTTCGGTCGCCCCATGGTGGGCGCCAAGCTTTACACCTACCGGAACAAGACCACCACGCCGGCGCCCACGTATCAGGATGCGCAGCAAAGCGCCGCCAATACGAATCCGATTGTATTGGATGCCTCCGGCGTAGCGATCATTTACCTGCTGACGGGCCAGACGTACACGTTCGTCCTGCGTGACAAGAATGATGCGGCGGTGTGGTCGCAGGACGATGTTTCCGGCGTTGCGACTCCTGGAGACATTGACGCGGTCGATAAAAAGCTCCGAGAGGACTTGGCCGGCGCTGACAGCGCCACGCTCGGGCTAGGAATGATCGGATACTCGCCGGAGATCGAGTACCCGATTTCCTCTGCCGCCTACCAGGTGGAGGGTATTCGTCACCTGTTCGACAAACCTGCCGTGCAAGCGACGGAGTTCAACCCGGCAATCACCTATTCGGACAACGACTACACGCCCTATGTCGACTCGCAGGGCGAATCGTTGTACCGGCACAGCCCGCGCATCGTCCGCGCACCTGACGGCATCTATCACATGGTGTACAGCCGCGGGAAGATGCACGGCTATGGCGGTCTGACTGAGGCAAACGCGGTAGATCCTGAAGGCAAGATCATCTACGTCAATAGCCGGGACGGTCGAAAGTGGGAAAACGAGCAGGTAATTTGCCTCCCTCTGCCCGCTGACCCCGGGTTTAACCCCTTCCGTACGGTATTTGATTGCCATATCGGCGTGACCCCGACCGGCCGTATTGCCGTGGTCGTCAGCGATATCCCTCCTCCGTCTGCCCAATGGGGCCGCGACACTGGAAACACGAAATATCGCCTGCTGATCAACGATCACCGCGGGGCGGCCACGACGCCCGATGGCGACCCGGCTTGGATTGAGCGCGGGGTTTTTTTCGAAGCATCCGGAGACTATGCGCGGGTTTATTGCTCAGCAATCAAGTGCATTCCCAAGATCGGCGGCGGCTACCGCATGGCGTTTGCGGATTACCGTCGCACCTCTCCCACGCTGGTGCCTGTCGGGATGTTCTATTCCGACGACAATTTCGACACGATGCCGCAGCGGGGCGCCGACATCTTCCAAAACGCCGCCAACACCGAGACCGATTTTGCCTTCTTCGATGCAAAGCTCGGGTTCGCAGTGGCGCGCGGTGATTTCGCTACGGCCATGACGGAGGATGGTGGCGAATCGTGGACGCAGATTGGCACGGCAGCGAATTTCGACCGGGTTATCACGGGAAATACCATTGCTCCGGTCCTGCACGCGTTCAATTCGAGGGGAACGCCTTCGCTGCTGATGGGCTTTTCAGAGCGTGGGGTGACGCCGCGCAGCATCCGCTGGGTGACGACGTCGATTCGCGAAATTCGGGCGTTCAGGGATGCGGTGATCGCCAGCACCCTTTACACGCCTTGGACCATTGTTTCCCAGAGCGGGCCCGCATTCAGTGGCTCGGGCGGGTACCACTCGCCCATCATGTTCGAAGACGGATCCTGCTTCTATGTGGACACCACGGACACGACCGCAGACCCGGTTACCACCTTCATGCGCGCGCAGTTGCGCTTGGTGCGACTCAGCATCGCGAATCTGTTCCCGTATCGGTACGGGCTGATGGTGGGCTCCGATCGGACGTACTTCCGCCAGTATCACGAAGACGAGCTCGACTACGTTCCGGCGCTGACTGGCACGACGACTACCGGCACCGGAACGTACGTGTCTCAGCTGGGGACTAACACACGGATTGGGAACATCTGCCATTTGAATGGCAGTTTCAACCTTACCGGGCAATCCGGTTTCGCTGGTTCCCTTCGAATTTCAGGTGTCCCCTATCAATCCATGAGCAACCAGACCCAGCTTGTGCAGGTGATGGTCACCAGTGGAATGGGCGGATCCTGGAATTCGGCGGATAGAGTGCTGGCCGCCATTCCGCCCCAGGCGAATTACATGGTCCTGTACAAGCAGCTGGCCTCAAACAATTCCCTTGTCGGCCTCGCGCCCGCAGACATCGGCACCAACTTCACCATCACATTGGCGGCGCATTACCGGTGCCGCTTCCAGGGCTTGCAATAGGAGAGAGGCATGGACGAAATCTACCGCGGCACGAGCAATGCGACCGACCCCGAAGTGGAAACGCTGGCCAGCGCCCTGGCGCCCGAGGACATCATGCCGGGCCGGGGCATCGTGCTGGTTGCCACCGGCAGCCTGCGCATCATCGCCGACTCACCGTTGGCGGGCGCGCTGGTGCGCTGCTATGTGCCGCGCCCTGGCGACCTGTTCAACATCCGGTTGGCGCGCGGCTACGGCTTTCGAGACGAGATTGGCTACATCGTGGGCGACCGCGGCCGCTTCATCCCCGCGGAGCTAGACGACGGCACGGTACTGCCGGGCCCGCAGGTGCTGCTGGACGACCCCGCGAACATTCTGGCCATGATCCCCGGCACGTCTTCGGATGACGACCTGGTGCCGGTGAAGGTGCCGTGACAGGGGCGGACATGGATCACAAAGACCTTGAGGGCCGGGTTTCATTCCTGGAGCGGGAAATGGTCAGCTTCAAGTCGACCATGCGGGCCGCGGTGGCGGTCCTTCTCTTCATGGGCGGCGGCTACTGGTGGTACGCCAACAAGAGCGTCGACAAGCTGGAGCAGGTCGTAAACAGCGTGCACCTGATCCAGACCGACGTGCTGCTGATCAAGAAGGACGGGGAGCGCAAGGACTGGGAACGGAAGCTCATCAACCAGATGGTCAAAAAAGGGGGGGCTTCGGATGTTTCAAGTTCCCAGGAGCGTGAATAGATGCAACAGACCTTCGACACAGCATTCGACCGCCTCATCGGCCACGAGGGCGGGTATGTGAATCACCCGGACGACCCCGGCGGCGAAACCATGTGGGGCATCACCATCGCGGTCGCGCGCGCCAGCGGGTACGCCGGGCCCATGCGCGACCTGCCGAGGGACACCGCCAAGGCCATCTACCGCGCGCAGTATTGGGACAAGGTGAAAGCCGACAGCATGCCGTTCCCGGTGGCGTTTCAGGTGTTCGACGCGGCGGTGAACCACGGCACCAGCCAAGCAGCAAAGCTTCTTCAGCGCGCCGCGGGCGTGGCGGATGACGGGATCATCGGCCCCAAGACGTTGGCGGCGGTGGCCTCGGTTAACGCGGCGGTGATCCTGCTGCTGTTCAACGCCGAGCGCGAGCAGTTCTACACCGACCTGAAAACTTGGCAGAGCTTTGGCAAAGGCTGGTCTCGGCGCGTTGTCAAGAATATGCGGTATGCCGCGGGGGATATCTGATGAACTTCGACTGGAAGGGCGCGCTGGGGAACCTGGCGCCGATGCTGGCCACTGCGCTGGGCGGCCCGCTTGCGGGTGGCGCCGTGGCGGCGATCACTGCAGCGTTGGGCCTGGGGCCGGATGCCTCAGACGCTGAGATTGCCAAGAAGCTTGCCACCGCCAGCCCAGACACCCTGTTGCAGTTGAAGAAGGCCGAACAGGATTTCGCTGCGCGCATGGCCGAAATGGGCTTCAAGAACGAGGCGGACCTCGAAAAGATCGCCGCTGACGACCGTGCCGACGCGCGGCACCGGGAGACTTCCGTCATGGACTGGACGCCGCGCATCCTGGCCTACCTGGTGACGGCCGGTTTCTTCACGATGCTGGCGTTCATGGTCTTCGCCGAGATCCCCGAGCGCAGCAAGGACCCCATCTATATCCTGCTGGGCACCCTGGGCGGTACGTTCAGCTCGATCATCGCCTACTACTTTGGCAGCACGGCAGGCGGGCAGAAGAAGTCCGAGCTGTTGGCCAAGAACAAGCCCTAGGCCTTCTCCGCGCGCTGGGCGAGCCAGAACCAATGGCTGTGCTTGGCGCGCTTCAGCCTCTGCTTGCGGAAGTAGATCCGCACGCGCCCCACGTGGCCGGCGTCGATCTCCACGGGGTATTCCCGGTCTTCGGCCGTCGCAGCCGGCGGCAGGGTCTTCCCGGCTTCAGAGACGTACTGACCGCCGACCTGTTCGAGGATTCCGTTGTTTTCCATGGCATCAATATACTGGATGGGTACACAGTATATTTCATGAAAACCGGGGTCGCTTCATCGCTTGGGCTGTCGCGTGTCCAGCAGCCGCCGAGCTTTGTGGGCATCGGCTTGAAGTAGGACATGGCTGTATGAATGTACAGCCTTTTTCTGTCTAAAACTAGCCGTGCTGCCTTTTCAAATCAACAGGTTGCGGACCCTAAAACTCCCTATCGTTTTAGACTGGTAGGCGCATTAAACGCATAATAATCAACGCGTTACCTGAGATTTCAGACAGTCTGACGGAGTACATCGTGGTTGTGGCCTTGGTGGCGGTGGCGGCAATTGCCGTCTATCAGTACTTCGGACAGGTGGTGCGTTCGCAAACCGCCGCCATGGCGCGGGAGCTTGCGGGCGAAGATGGCAGCACGCAGAGTCGCGCAGCGCAGCAGGCGGCGCAAAAGGCTGCGGCACAGACCAAGGCGCGTTCGCTCAAGTCGTTTACCGGCAACGCCGCGGATGCAAAGTGATGCTGCATCGGCGCATGCCCGCCGCCCGTCAGCATGGCCAGGCGCTGGTGCTGGGCATGCTGATCGTGGCCGTGGCCACGACGTCTCTGGTGGTGCTTTACAACCTGGGCCAGACGGTCGAGGGTAGGGTGCGGCTGACGCACGCCGCGGATGCGGCCGCGTACAGCGGCGCGCTTGAGCAGGCGCGCACGCTGAATGCCATTGCCTACGTCAACCGAACGCAGATCGCGCATCAGGTAGCAATGGCGCATCTGGTCACGTTGGCCGCGTCGGCGCAGTACGGAGGCGCATTGCAGTCGCAACGCAACCGCGGCAACCCGCCGGTGAGTCTGATCGCGATGTTGTTCGGGCCTGACATGGGGATTGCCTATGGGGCTGGGCGAGCGTTGCCGGACGCCGAGGTACGACTGGCCAGCGCCTTCGCGCAGCACGACCGTGTCGTGCATCAGGTGTTGGAAACGGCTGCGGCGTCCGCCATGTTGGAACTGCCCGCATCGCGCGACCGTGTCATGCGCAAGGTGCTTGCCGCCAACTTCAGTGAAGCAGACGGCAGTGAAGCAGGTGGCCGTAAACCAACGGGTGCGCAGGGGTTGGCGCTGCAGTTGTTGTCAGATGCGTGGCCGGGCTTTATCGAGCGCCAGACCGCTACCCGCAAATCGGGCTTACGGCCGACCGTGGAGCAGGCGGTCGAGCGTTACGGGTTCTTGAAAAAACGGAATGGAACACGGCGCAATCCTTGGCCAGTTAGCTCGCGCTGCCCGCTGTATCGGCATGAGCTGCGCCGCCGCGGATCGACCTGGCTTGGGCCGGATGGGCGCTGGGGAGCCTTGGACACGCAGTCGTTTCATGCGCTGCGATCCAATCGATGGATCGGTTGCTACTACCGCGAATACGCGATGGGCTGGGGCACCGCGCAAGGCCAAAAGAGCAAGGCGCCTGAAGGCGTGGATTACGTTGAAGAACCGCCCGTCGATTTTTCTCAGGAAGATTTCTGGCGGTGGGTGGAGCAATCGACGTCGTGGGACATATTCAGCGGCGTCACCAATCCCATGGCCAATTCGTATGCGATGGCATCGGCGCAGCGATGGCCCGGCCGGGGCTTGCCTGCTTATCGCGAGGTCGCCGCGTCGCGGGTGCGGGATCCATTGCGTTTCGCGGTCAGGGTGAGTTTGGCGGGCGCCGTGTTGAAAACGACTGACGCGGACAGCGCGTTGGCGGCGCCCACCGGCTTGTTCCGCTATGCCGGGCTTGGGCGCACCGACGCCATCACGGTGACTAGCGCCGCCGAGACCTATTTCCTGCGCCCTGAACAACGTGCCGATGGCCGCGGCGAATTGGCCACCTTGTTTCGCCCTTACTGGCAGGCGCGGTTGTCCGCCGTCAAATCTCAGGAAGTCCTGCTTGCCGGGAGGTCTTCATGACGCTGGGCGGGGTGATGGCGAGGCGCCTTGATCGCCAGCAAGGCCAGGCAGCGGTGGAAGCGCTGTTGCTCTTGCCGCTGATGGCCGTGATGGTCTGGGCGGTGAGCGGAATTGGCAGCTTGCAATTCGCGGCGCAACAAATGTCGCAGGCGAGCCGCAAGGCGGCGATGTCAAGTGCGCTGGGGCAACCGCTGCCGTCATCGTGGTCCCGCGCGTCTTCAGTTATGACAAGCCGGGCCAAGGTGTTGCCGGGCATCGCGCCGCCCCGCGTGAGCGCGTTGCAGGATGAATGGTTCGGCGCGGGCTTGCAGTTGCTGACGGTGAAGGCGCAGACCGTGCCGACCCCGGGCAGTGGCGAGTTGGCGCCGTCGATTACCCGGTTGACCCGGGTGGCGATCGGGGCGGGGCATGCGCACGGGGACGCGGATGCGCAGCGCCGGATCGGCAATGCGCCGACGGCTTGGCGGCAGGCTGAAAAAACGTCGCTGGTGCAGGCTCGGCGCGTGGGAGCGCTTGCGCAACGCATGGACGGCCCTTGGGGCCGATCAGCGGTGTCGACGGACTGGTTATCCGCGTGGGCGGACCTGGTGCCGTTAGACCGCTTGGGCAAACGTGGAGGGGTGATTCGATGAGTGCGTACCTGCTTCCCTGGTCTCGCTGGAAAAAGCGTGCCCTTCTTGGGTCGCGCCGCTTGATGCTTGCTGGCGGATTGGTGGCCAGCGCAACGGCGTTGGCTCCCGCAACGGCCATAGCGACGGATGGGATCGGGGCGAAGCCTGCCGCAGCGTCCTTGAGCCGGTTGCGCTTTCCTGACGGCTCCCAGCATGCGGTGCTGGCCGAACGTTTGTGGCTGTACGGCCAACCCGCGCAGGTCGTGGTGTTTGATGTGCCGATGAAGGCGTCGGATCTGGTGCGCGTCCTGTCCGGGCAGCAATCCGCACTGGCGGATTTGAATGTGTTGCCCGGCCAACTGATCCTTTCCGGGCAGATCGGTGATGAGCAGTGGGTGGCCCAAATGGAAGAAGCCGGCCCAGGGCGTACGGTCGGCAGCATTTCTTCGCTGCGTCTGCGTACCCCACCCGCATCGCCGCCTCCTGCGTGGTTGCCGGAAGGGGCGCGGCTGCGCTTGGATGTTGCCGTCATGGATAAGGGCGTCAGGGTGTCCGAGCGGATCTGGCAGCATGCGATGACGCCCACTCGGATGATGTCCTTGCTGGACGCGGGCTTGTTGCGGGAGGGGTGGCAGCGTTTGCGGGGGGACGGTGATGCCCAATCCTGGGCGCGAGGTAGCCAGCGCCTGCAGGTTTCCGTGGTGCCCCTTGATACCGGCAGCGGTATTCGCGTCAGGGGGTGGGCATCGTGAAGGCCCTGCTTATCCATGGCATGCGGCGGTTGCGTCGTGTGGGCGTTTATGGGCTGGCGCTGGTGGCTGGCCTGGTGTCGGCGTGGGCGGTGCGCGAGCACGTGCAGCAGCGGGTTCAGGCCCTGGAGGCGCAAGCGCGCACGCCCGTCGTCGAACGCCTGGTCGCAGCCTATGACTTGCCCGCGGGCACTAGTCTGGAAGAGATGCATCTGGCAGTGCGTGAAATCCCCGCGCAGTGGGCATCCAGCGCAAGCCTGGATCCGCTGGATCTGAGTAGCCTGCTTGGCGCAACCCTGGTGGCGGATGTGGCGCATGGCGAACCTTTGCTGAAGACACATCTGACCTTTACGGCGCCAGCGCCTGCGCTGGCGTCGCGACTTCGGGCTGGCCAGCGGGCGCTGACGGTTGCCGCAGGCGATTTGGGCGGCTTGGCCGAGATGCTGCGCGCTGGCGATCTGATCGATATCTACGTGAGCTTCTCTCATCGCCAGCGCGAGCTCACCGTTCCGTTGCTGCAGGGCATGCGGGTGCTGACCGTGGGCGCAGAGACCGATCCTGATGGCTCCGGCGCAGGCAACATCACGTTGGCAGCCGATCCGGACGAAGCGGTGCGCTTTGTCGCAGCCAGGCAATCGGGAACCCTGACGGCCATGCTGCGTCATCGTGACGATGCCGGGGCGGTGAAGGCATCGGCTCAGACGGATCTGGCAACGCTGGTCGGGCTGGATCCCGAGCCTGAACCCATTCCCGGCGTGGCCATCCTGTACGGGGACCGGGTGGATGCGCAGGCCCTCGTTGCTCCCGCCGGGCACGCCGCAATGGCCGGCTTCGAATCGGGGCGGCCATGAAACGCATCGTGTTGATCTTCGGCGCAGTGTGCCTATCCCTATGGGGGGCGGCAGCCTGGGGCCAGATGGAAGTGCTGGAGCTTCAAGTGGGCGAAACCCGCGTCTTGCCGCACCCTGGCGTGAAGAGGGTGGCCATCGGCAACGGGCAAGTGCTGAGCGCCGTCGCAGCGGAAGGCCGAGACGTCGTGATCTTTGCCCGGGCGGAAGGCGTGTCGTCGGTGCACGTCTGGAACGCGAAAGGAGCGACGACGGCCTACGAATTGCGGGTGGTCGCCGCTGGCGCACCGCGCCTGCGGGCCGAAGTCGAAGCGTTGCTGGCCCGTATCCCCGGTGCGCGCAGCACCAGCGTGGGAGGCCGAATCCTGATCGAGGGCGACGACTTGTCCGACGATGACCGAGCCCGCATCGCCGCCTTGGCGGAACGCTATCCCGCCGTTCTGGACTTTACCGGCCAGGTTGGGTGGGACCGCATGGTCTTGCTGGACGTGCAGGTGGTGGAAATACCCACCTCCCGATTGCGCGAGTTCGGCGTGCGCTGGGACGGCGTGACGCAAGGGGGGATGAACGCGGGCCTGGCTTGGGATGCGGGGGCGCTTGGCCGGATAACCCGGCCGGGCGAGTCGGTGATCGAAACCGCCGGGCCGGTATCGGCCGCTGCAGGTTACTTCGGCGTGAATGCGCTCTTGTCCGCCCGTATCGCCGCCCTGGCGCAAACCGGCGAGGCCGTGATGCTGGCGCAGCCGCAACTGCTTGCGCGCAGTGGTGCCAGCGCGACATTCCTGGCGGGTGGCGAGGTGCCCTACGTGTCCACCGATGGACGCGGCAATCCTACGACGCTGTTCAAGCCGTATGGCGTATCGCTCAGCATCACGCCACGCATCGACCGCAATGGCGTCATTCGGTCCTTGATCGAGGTAGAGGCCAGTTCCGTGGATTCCTCGCTGAGCGTGGCGGGCGGCCCGGCATTGCGCACGCGCCGAGCATCGACCGAGTTCAACGTGCGGTCGGGTAATACGCTGGTGATTGGCGGCTTCCTGTCGCGCGAGAACGCCGAGGAGGTCAGCGGGTTGCCCTGGCTGCAGAACATTCCGATTCTGGGCGCATTGTTCTCGTCTCGGCGCTATCAACAGCGCGAAACCGAGTTGGCGATTTTCGTCACGCCCAAGATCGTGTCGCAAAGCGAACCTGCCTTGGCAGAGCGCGTACGTCGTGGCCGCGAGGTCCTGGACGCCACGTTCCCGGAACCCCCTCGGTTGGGCACGGCAGTGCCGTCAGTGGCAGGCGGTTGGGATCCCTATTCGGGGGCTGGGTCTCAATGGACATCCCGCGACGACACGACTCGAACCCTTCTGCGTGAGTAAGGCGATGCTTGATATTGAAATGACTTTCGAAGATGCCGGCGTTCGTCGCTTGGCTGCTGCTGCGCCGGTGTTGATCGGGCGGGGCGCGCAGTGCGATCTGCGCATCTCGAATTGGCGGGTCGGCCGGCAGCATGCTCGCCTGGTGCGCGAGGATGCGGATATTGTTCTGGAAGACCTGGGTACGCTGGCCGGCACGATGGTCAATGGCGTGCGAGTGGTGCGTCATGCGCCGGTACTTCCCGATGACGACATCCTGATCGGCCCTTGCCGCTTGCGGGTGCAGTGGGCCTCGTCGGGTGCCCTTCCGCCGGCCGCTGAGCAGGCAAGAGAACCGCACGATCTTGTCACGCTGATTGCCGCGCAGCCAGCAAGCGCCGCGCAGACGTCGACACCCGCGCAGCCTGCACCGCCGCAACGGCTTCACGAGCGGCTTCAGGAACGGCGGCGCTTGCACGGCGCGTTGCTGGAGGGGCTGGATTTACGCCGGCGCGATGTGGCCGGCATGAGCGATGGCACGTTGCGTGCAGAGGCCGAACGCTTGCTGACCCAGATCGTTGCCAAGGATGCGGACTGGGCCGGCGATGTCGACAAGGCAGCGTTGTGCCGCGAGGTACTGGACGAAGCGGTCGGCTTGGGGCCACTTGAGCCTTTGCTGGCGGCGCCTGACATTACCGAAATCATGGTCAACCGCTACGACGAGATCTATGTAGAGCGCGCAGGGCGACTATGGCGGCATCCGGCGGCCTTCACCAGCGAGCAGTCCGTGCGTTGGGTGATCGAACGCATCGTGACGCCACTGGGCAGGCGCATTGACGAGAGCTCCCCCATGGTGGACGCCCGTCTGCCGGATGGGTCGCGCGTGCACGCGATCATCCCGCCGGTCGCCATGAAAGGGGCAAGCCTGACCATCCGCAAGTTTCCGCAACGCCGGCCCAAGATGGCCGATCTGATTGCGGCGGCGTCGCTCAGCGAGGGCATGGCGCAATTCCTCGCGCTTTGCGTGCGGATGCGCAAAAGCCTGGTGGTGTCGGGAGGAACCGGCTCCGGCAAGACGACCTTGCTGAACATCCTTTCAAACGAGATTCCGGACGGCGAACGGGTCGTCACCATCGAGGACGCGGCGGAGTTGCGCCTGAACCACGATCACCTGGTGGCCCTGGAGGCACGCCCCGCCAATCAGGAGGGCAGAGGACACATCGATATCCGCGAACTGGTGCGTAACGCGCTGCGCATGCGGCCGGACCGGATCGTCGTCGGTGAGTGCCGGGGCGCCGAGGCATTCGATATGTTGACGGCCATGAACACCGGACATGAGGGTTCTTTGACGACCCTGCACGCGAATTCTCCGCGCGATGC
The DNA here is from genome assembly GCF_002209535.1 of Achromobacter marplatensis. Taxonomy (GTDB): domain Bacteria; phylum Pseudomonadota; class Gammaproteobacteria; order Burkholderiales; family Burkholderiaceae_B; genus Achromobacter; species Achromobacter marplatensis. Next base: position 33,447 of record NZ_NJIG01000028.1, read on the forward strand.
CCTGGGCCGCCTGGAATCGATGATTCTGATGGCGGGCCTGGATCTGCCCTTATCTGCCGTGCGTGAGCACATCGCGGCCAGTGTGGATCTGGTGGTGCAGCAAGCGCGGTTGGCGGATGGGCGGCGCGTGGTGATGTCGATTGTGGAAGTCGCCGGCATGGAAAGCGGTCGTATACAACTGCTGGAACTTTTCCGGTACGACCGTGCGGCAGGCTTTCTGGGATGTGGCGCGTTGCCCGGCTTTGCCCGGGAATGGAGCGATGAAGGCGTGTCCCTGGACCCTGCCTGGTTTGCGGAGGCAGGCGGCCCGCAGCCCATCGCGACGAACGTCGCGCAGGGCTTGCCGTGATCTGGCTGGCTGCGGGCGGCGCGATGTGTTGCGTGGCGATTCTGGCCTGGCATGCCCAGGGCTGGTTCGCGCCCGCCTTGCGGCGCTACCGCGAGTTTTATACCCAGGATGCCGGCGTTCGCCTGAGCGAAGTGTTCTTGTTCATCGATCCCGCGCAGCTATGGGCGGCCGCGGTGGCGTGCGCGCTGCTGGCGGCGGGGCTGGCGTTGTCCTTGACGGGCAGCGGCGTGGTGGCGGCCCTGGCGGCCGGGCTTGCATCCCGCGTGCCCCGCTGGACGGTCGATAGGCTGCGGCGCAGGCGGGCTGATCGGTTCGAACAACAGCTGCCCATGGCATTGCTGATGCTGGCGTCGGCCTTACGTGCGGGTGTCGCGCTGGCGACGGGACTGCGGCACGTTGTGGAGCAAAGCAGCGCGCCGCTGGCGCAGGAATTCGGTTTGATGCTGCGCGAGCAGCGCATGGGCGTGCCATGGGATGCCGCGCTAGAGAACCTGCATGCCCGGATGCCGGCAGATTCCACTTCGCTGGTGGTGGCCGCTATGCGGATTGCCGCGCAGACGGGCGGAAACCTGGCCGAGGCGCTCGAGAGCATTGCGCAGACCTTGCGGGCGCAGTTGCAGTTGCAGGCGAAGTTGCGGGCGCTGACGTCCCAAGGGCGGTTGCAGGCCTGGATCGTCGGTGCGCTGCCTTTGCTGCTGCTGGCGGTGCTGGACCGGTTGGAGCCGGAAATCATGGGGCTGCTGTGGCATACGCCGATGGGGTGGGGCGTGCTGGCCATCGTGGCGGTGCTGGAAACGGCAGGCGTCGTGCTGATCCGGCGCATCATCCGGATCGATATCTGATCCGACAGGGATTTCGATCCCGGCTAGGTCATGGAAGGAGGCCGCAATGTGGTTGTACCTGGGCATGTTGACGACGGCGTTGGGTGTTGGCTGGCTGACGTGGTTTGCCCTGCGCCCGCTGCTGCGGGGCAAGCAGGATGCCGCTGCCGCGTTGCCCTGGTGGTGGCGAGCCGCCTGGTCCTGGGTGTCGGCGGTAGCTCCTTGGGTGGGGCCATTGTGCTCGTGGCGCTTGCGCATCCGGTTGACGCGGGCGATCGAGCAAGCGGCTTTGCCGGTTGGGGTGAGCTATGCCCACATGGCGGCATTGTGCGCCAGCGCTGGCGCAGGCGCGGGAGGGCTCGCCGCGGCAATTGCGGCGCTTGCCGATCCCGCGCCCTTGGCCTGGTTGCCTTGGATGCTTGCCGCAGCATTGGCGGCTGGTGTGGCCCCTGGGCTGTGGCTACGCGGCCTGGGCGAAAAGCGCCGCCGCAGCATCGAAAGGGATTTGCCTTTCGTGTTCGACATGATGACGCTGTGCGTGGAGGCGGGCTTGAGTGTGCAAGGCGCATTGCAGTTGGCCGCGCAAAGCGGTCCGCGCGGCGCTTTGCGGGACGGTCTTGCCGACGCGTTGGCCGAGATGCGGGCAGGAGTTTCCAGGGCGGCGGCGATCAAGGCCTTGGCCGACCGTTGCAATAGTCCGCTTGCGCGGAATTGGGCCGCCGCCTTGGCGCAGGCGGAATCGTTGGGCATCAGCCTGGGGCCGGTGCTGCGCGCGCAGGCCGCGCAGTGCCGCAGCGATCGCCATGTCCGGGCAGAGCAGTTGGCCATGCAGGCGCCGGTGAAGATGTTGCTGCCCCTGATCGGATGCATTTTTCCCTGCACCTTCATCGTGCTGGCGTTTCCGATTGCCGTCCAGCTGCTTCAAAGCGTGCAATGAACGGCCGCCTCGTATTGCCGTTGGATCGGTTGAGACTTCTACGTGTGGCGAGCTGGTGCGGCCGGATGCGTGGCCTGCTTGGTCGCCGGCCGCCTGGGCGGCGGTCCGGCATCTTGCTGACGCCGTGTGCCGGCGTGCATACCTTTGGCATGCGCTACGCCATCGATGTGGCGTTCGTGTCGCGGGATCTGCGGGTGATGGGCGTACGCAGGGCGCTTGCGCCCTGCCGCGTTGCCCTATGCTTCGGCGCTGTGGCCGTTGTCGAGATGCGAGCTGGCGCGATCGATGCCGAATACGGAGGTATAGGCAGGATAGAAGCTGCAATACAGAACGCCGCCCGCCGCGATGTTGAACGGGATTTGCAGCGTGCCGGCGAATTGGGGCGACAGGCCCATCGTGACCAGCAAGCCGGCGCACAGGTCAATGAACAGGAACACCAGGGCCCACGTGGCGCCGTACACCAGGAAGGGCCACTTGTTGCGCCAGCAGGCGATGCCGGAGAAGAACAGCGCCTGGATCAGGCGCAGACCGTGCCAGGCCACCAGTACCGGCGCATGCCAGAACAGCGCGGCAATCACGACGTAGATGATCGCGAAGATGGTCAGCGGAACGCGCATGGCCATCAGGATGGGGTCCAGCGAACGTTCAACGGACGCGATGCGGTAAGCCTCGGCCATTGAATCCATGAAAGGCAGGAAGGTCAGCAGGCCGGCCACCATGCTCAAGCCCGCATACAACAGGCCCATCAGGAACAGCTTCCGGAAGACGCCGGGTTGCTTCAGGGGCTTGCCCCACATGGACGGCAGCATGATGCGGTCGGCATCCACGTGCTTGCATGCCGAGAGCGTCATGAGGGTGATGATGGGCATGAGCGCCACGACCAGGATCGGTCCGACCGGGGGCGTCGCGCTGGCGAAGACGACCAGAAGGCTGATGAACATGGCCCAGGTGAACATGGCCAGAGGTTGCTTGCGGAACAGACGGAAGCCGTCTCGAACCCAGTGCCAGCCGGATGTCGCGGGTAGGAATGCTGCTTGCATGGCTCTCTGAAGGGGTGATCTCTCAAAAGGGACGCGCTAACCCCATTATGGGGGGCATAACGGTTACGGCAATATTGGCAAGCCCGGGCGGTGGCGTGCTTGCAACACTCTTTCGAAGTGCCGCGGGTCGTGAGGTTTAAGCGTTTGAGCCGGCCGGGGCAGGAAAAAGTCGTACAGACGGGAGACCCAGAAGCGTAGCGCGGCGGCGCGCAGCATGACGGGCCAGACCTCGCGTTCGGCGTCCGTGAACGGCCGGACCTGGGCGTAGGCGGTCAACCAGGATTGCACCAGTTCGGGGATGAATTCCCCGGTGTCGCGGTCGATGCACCAGTCATTGACGCTGACCGCCACGTCGAACAGCCAGGTATCGCAACCGGCGAAGTAGAAGTCGATGATGCCGCCCATCAGCGGATCTTCGAACGTGCCGGCGAACAGCACATTGTCGCGGAAGAGGTCGCAATGGGCCGGGCCGGTCTGCAATGCCTGCCAGGCGGGGGTGTTCACCGCAGCCTGTTGGGCAGCCAGTTCGGAACTAAGCAGTTGGGCTTGGCCGGCGTCCAGGAATGGCATGACCTTGGGGGCCGTTTCCAGCCACCAGGACAGGCCGCGCAGATTGGGCTGGTGGATGGGGAAGTCCTGGGCGGCCAGGTGGGCGCGCGCCAGAGTGGCGCCGGCCAGGGCGCAATGGGCGGCCCCGGGGGCGGGTTCGTAGCCGCCGGGCAGGCGCGAAACGATGGCGCAGGGCTTGCCGTGCAGCGTCGTCAGGCGCGTGCCATCACGCAGATTCTGGGGCTGCGGCACCGGGATGCCGCGCTGGGCCAAGTGGTACATCAGTTCGATGTAGAACGGCAGTTGGGCGTGCGTGAGAACTTCGAACAGCGTCAGGACGAATTCGCCCCGGGTCGTGTACAGGAAGTAATTGGTGTTCTCGATACCGGCCGTAATCCCTCGAAGCGAGACAAGCTCGCCCAGGTCGAATTGCGCCAGGAGGGCGCGCGCGTCGTCGTCGGATACGGGAGTGAATACGGCCATTGATATAGAGGGGTGAGGGGGTTAACGGACGCTTGGCTACGCCTGTGCGGCGGCGGCGGCGCAATTTTAGACCACATAGCGGGCGGGGTTACGGCGATCGGCCGGACGCGGGCGGATTCGCCTGCCGGACATAATGCCGCTAAGCCCGTAAAATACCGCATCCCCTTGTTTTGTAGAGTGATTCTTGGACTCCCCCGACTGGCGGCTGTGCGTCGCCCCGATGATTGATGGGAAGTTCATTGGCCGGAGAGCCGCATAGAGCCTGGGTTGTAGCAAACCCCGTAGCACTGCCGTAGCACTGCTAAACGCGGGTTGCTTCGTGCACCTGCCGCGCGGACTCGCGCATGGCATCCATGTATGCGGCCACGTCTCGAAGATCGCAGTACACGTTGCGACCCTCCTTATATACAGGGACCGGCAGTTCACCGGCAGACTTCATGTTCTGCGCCCGGTGCAGGCTGACCCCCATGAAGTCGGCCAACTCGGCCAGGCTGAGCCGGGGCTTCTGGTACTTCGCGAGCAGCAGGAATTCGCTGTTCATATCGCCTCCAAAACGAAGCCCGGCGGTTAAGCGGGCTGGGTTTGCTTCTGGAACACGTGGCAGGGGACGTTTATCCCTACCCTGGTGTTGTCTTTCTGGAAGGTGATGTAGGCGTAACCCTCCGGGGGGATGACCTTCTCAACGATGCCTTCGAAGTCGGATCGGTGTACATCGTCGCCGCGCTCAACTGCGTCATCAGCGGCGTTGACGATTTCTTGGACGCTGGATGCGATGTCGTATTCCCACGCGAACGAGCGCATGCGCCAACCCTTGTAGGCCGGATAGTTCTCGCCAACCCAATCCACAACGCCCTTAAAGTGTTCTTCCATCGTCGTCTCCTTACTCCAGGCCTAGCCCGATTTCCTGTGGAGTGACAAAGAGACCTTCCGACTGAAGGCTCTCTATCAGCAGTTTGATGACGCCCACGGTGAAATCCTTCTCGCTCACGCTAAGATCGATGTCAAAGATCAGCTTTTCCAGATCGGCGTGGCTGGCCCCCTTGAGGGCAGACAGGATGTCTGTGTCGTCCAGTTCCACATTGAATTTGAGTGCCATATCAGTCTTCCATCTCAATGGTTACGTGCATGAACCGGATTTCGTTCTCCGGCACGTTGAACAGGAAGTTCACCCACGCGATGAAGCCGGATGTGAACCAGCCGCATCCGAGTTTTCGAAGGGCGCGGTAGCGTCGCATCATGCGACCTCCGCAAGAGCCGCGTTCAGCTTGGCGACCTCGGCTGCCAAGGCGTCTCGCAGCGCCGTCAATCCGGGCAACGCCTCCGCATCGATGCCGAAGTCACCGGTGCAGCTTTCAAGTTCTTCATCGACCATTTCGGATAGGGAGGAGCTGGCGACTAGTTCCCCTAGTGGCGAATCCGGCCAACGGTCCATGTCATCCTCATGGAGTATTACGTGGACCGCACCAGCGTTGACGGGCGGCGGAACCATGGGGCAATATCCATGGTTGACGATAGGGAAGTGGACAATCATCTCTTCTCCAAAACGAAGCCCGCGCTAGGCGGGCTGTTTCCAGTGCTTCTTTGTGGTCTCAATCACCTGACGCGCACGTTCCTTCAACGCGCCTCCTTCATTTCCGTCAGGGTCTTGACTGTCGTTTCCAGTCGGTACACCCGCTGCTGCAATTCGGTGCGGCGTACAAATTCTTCCTGATGACACTGCTTCCAATACTCCAATTGTTCGGCGGCATTCGCCTGGGCCTGTTTGCGAGCCTTGGCTTCAGCCCGCTTGATCGTCTGGCGCACTCTTGGCCGCTTCATAGCCAAGTATTCTTCTAGGGTTGTGTTGGCCTTCAGGAAGTCTGAATAGCTTTCGGCTGCACGCAGCGATTTCACGAAGACGAAGGCCACCAGGCCGCAGCGCAGGAGCGTAATTGGTGCGCCTTCACGGTCTCCGAACAGCCAGCCGCGTACAAAGCCAAATCCCACCCAGCCCAACGAGATAGTGATATTCACGCTTCCTCCTTCTCCGGATTAGCCTTCACCCAAGCCCTGGCCCAGCGCTCCATCAGTACGCCGGTGTGTGCCCAGTTATCGCCGTGGCGAAAGATGAGGTGCCAAGCGACGGCAGGGTAAGTGTTGGACCAGTCTTGGAGTTCGCCTTGATCTACGGCGTCCAGCTGGTCGAACGCAAGACGCGCCATCGCCACCAGAGCATCCCGCTCGCCAACGCTGAGCGTTACTGCAGCTCCGAATGGCTTGCAGTGCGCCTCGCGGTTGGCTATGGCGCTTAGTTCTTCTTTGGTCATGATTGCTCCATTAATCGTGCCTTGCGGCTTCGGCTGCTCGATAAATGTGCTACCCACTTGCCCAGGCTCGTTGCTCCTCGTGCAGGCATAGATGTGATTGCTAGCCCGCGGACAGCGTTTGTTCCCGCAGACAGGGCAGAGCACCATC
>NZ_NJIG01000029.1 GCF_002209535.1 Achromobacter marplatensis
AGGACAAGCGTAAAGCAGGAAACATCAAGATCAGGAACTAGGTTTTTGAACGCCGGGGTGGGTCAGTTTTACTCCGACGATTCCGACGAAAGTGGGTCAATTTTCAACCGGCGTTGACACATCAGGACCCTGACCGCAAAGGTGGGGGAAAACGCAGGTCTGATTCGTGAAGAGAGTGAGGCGAGGGCTGACGATGTGAGCGCACTTGGGACGCGCATAACAAGCGTACAGGCATCGGTCAAAGACGCCACGGACAAAGCTAACGACGCCTTCGCAGCTGTAGAGGAAACAAGCTCCGCGATAGCCAAGCTGGACGGCAATGTGGCCGCCATGTGGAACGTCCGCGCAGGTGTGACTGTTGGAGGCCGTTACTACGCGGCTTCTATTGGCTTGGGCGTGGAGAGTTCGGGCGGCGTGACCGAAACGCAGTTTCTTGTGGCTGCCGACCGATTCGCCGTCATTCACCCCAATGGGCCGCAGGTCGTCACGCCGTTTGTGATTCAAGGCAGTCAGGTTTTCATGAACCAGGCGCTTATCGGTACGGCTTGGATCAAGAACGCAAACATCGATACGTTGGACGCCGGCAAGATTACGACGGGCACGATGAGCGCCGACCGCATTGATGTAGGGACGTTCAACGCCAAGGTGGCGAACATCGACCAGGCTTACATAAGGTCTGCGAACATCCAGAGCGCTCAAATTGGCACCCTGCACTTACAGAACGGGGCGGTAACAGCAGGGAACGCTGTGGCAATCAATCTGGGCTTCGGTCAGGGAAGCAATGACAATGCCGTCCAGATCAACTTCACCATGCCAGCTGCCGGGAACGCCATTATTAACTATGACTTCGCCGCCAGATGCGATTCTGCGTCGGCGCTTCCGAGCGGCCAGGTGCGACTGCTCTTGGATGGCAATCTCATCAGCCGGGCTGCGATTATCTTGTACACCCAAGATGAGCGCGACAACATGAAGTCGATGACCGCCATTGCTACGGGGATAGGTGCAGGCGCGCACACCCTCCGCCTTGAATTTCCACGCCCGAACGGTGGGACGGTCTGGGTCACAGGGAGTCTCGCCTTGATTTCGTTCGTCAGGTAGTCCAACGCATTTCAATTGCCCGCCTCGGCGGGCTTTTTTTCGTCCAAACGGGAGGCAATCATGCGCACCGTCTACAGGAGCAGTGCAACTATGGAACCAGGTACTACGGGGCTGGGAGGCCTCGCTGCCTTGAAGGTCGCAATGGCGTATGGCGTGCCGGCGGCGTTGGCGGCCATGCTTGGCCTGCTGATCATGCCGCCACGGTCGGCGCGGGAGTTCACCGTCCGAACGATTTCGACCGTCGCATGCTCGTTCATGTTTGGGCCGGCGTTGGCCGGCGCGGTGATCGCGTGGAAACCGGGGCTGATGGACGCCATGATCTGGCTGGCGCAGCACGGCGCGGGCAGTGATGACGCGCTGCTGGCGAAGTTCTACGTGTTGGGGCCGAGCATGCTGCTCGCTGGGCTTCCGGCGTGGTGGGTATTGGGGGCGTACATGCGATGGATGGCAAGCATGCGCCAGAAGGGGCTGCTTGAATGGGTGGCCGAGGCCCGCGCGAAGATTCTGGGCGTGCGGCCTGGTGGGGAGGGGTGATTGTGGATTTGAAGACTGTTCTCGATACCGCAATCGCACCTGCGCTTGCGCTCTTGCCCGCCAACCGCGACACCCGCGAAGCGCGCGTGATGCTGATTGCCATTGGCTTGCAGGAAAGTCGCTTTCTGCATCGACGGCAGATCAAAGGGCCGGCCGTGGGCTTCTGGCAATTCGAACGTGGGGGCGGTGTGCTCGGCGTGCTGTCGCATCCATCGAGCTGGGCGGCCGCCCGCTCAGTGTGCGCCGCTCGGGATGTCGAGCCGACCACGACGGACGTGTACAACTCGCTGGCGCACGACGACGTCCTGGCGGCGGCGTTCGCGCGGTTGCTGTTGTGGACCGAACCCCAGCGCCTGCCTTCGTTGGGTGACGCGGACGGTGCCTGGGCTCTGTACCTGCGCACCTGGAGGCCCGGTGCTTTCACCCGTGGGACGTTGGCGCAACGGGTGGACCTGCGCGCGAAGTGGGGCAGGAACTATGCCCAGGCGATGGCCGAGATAGGAGGTGACCATGCTGGCCTGGTTTGAACGAATCAAGGAATGGTTAATGCTGGCCGGCCTGGCGCTGGCGGCGCTGGTCAGCGCCTTCTACCGGGGGCGTGCGACGGGGCGTCAAGCGGAGCGGCAAGAGCGGCAGGATCGGATCAACGAACAGGCGGCGCAGGCGCGCCAGGAGGTGCGCAATGTGCAGTTGGAGACGGCTCGTATGGATGATGACGCTATTGCTGATGAGCTTAAGCGTCAGTGGGTGCGGGGCCCCGGCAAAAGTCGGCGTTGAGTTCTGCGACCATGCGCGGCCGATCTATTTCGATTCCGAGCAGCAAGTTGATGCGACCCCGGTACCGATTCGGCGGCGGATCCTGGAGAGGAACGAGGAGTGGCGCAAACTTTGTGAGCGTTGAGTAACACCAATAAGTAAAAAGCCACCCCAAAGGGTGGCTTTTACGAACAGACTTCAGCCCGCTCAAGTACTTTGAATTCAAAGCAGGACTTACGCCCTGCTTTGGATTAGAAGCGGTGTTGCAAGCCGACGGCAGCAGCAGTGCTCTTCAGGTCGTCATGGAAGGCGTAATTCTTTCCATACGACCCGTAGACGTAAACGTTCGTACGCTTGGACAGATCGTAGGTGTAACCAAGGCTAAACACATTCATCGTCGAATCTCCACCCGTCAAACGGGTATTCGAAGGATCAACACGCTGCCACGAGCCGAAGATATTGCTAGCGGAACCGAAGGGTACGCTCACACCCAGCAGATAGGAGTTGGCCTTAAAGCCATCAGCAAAGCGGTTAGTGCCGAAACGGTCTGCTGCACTGACAAACTCGGAAGATCCCTCAGCGTCTTGACCACCGAACCAGCCGTCGGTCGTACGAGCATAGCCCAGCGAGAGCTTCAGAACTTCGAAATCGTAGGCTGCGCCGATGGCGTACTGACGCGGCTTGGCGTCGTTGTCGACGCTGGAGTTGTTCGCACCGTTCAGTTGATCAAATGACAGGGCCACATTCAGCGGACCATTCACGTACTGACCACCAACGGTGATTGCGCGAGTATTGTCCGCAGTAGCAAAGCCGGACTGATCGGTATTATTGCTGTCTGCGTTGAACGAATAGCCTACGCCAAAGCGGAATCCACCGAACGACGGGGTTTGGTACAGAACCAAGTTGTCCAGGCGGTAGGTATTGGCAGCGCTGAAACCGACACCGATGTTAGCCTGACCAAAGCCGGCACCGAACGGATCGATCGAGTCGAAGTACTTCGACGAGAGGTTCGTTTGGCGACCGAACTCCAGCCGACCCCAGTTGTCGCTAGCCAGACCAACTGTGGCTCGACGGCCGAACAGGCGGCCACCTTGAGCGGAGTTGCCGTTACTGGAGTTAAAGCCCGACTCCAGGTTGAACACCGCGCTCAGGCCATCACCCAGGTCCTCCGAGCCACGAAGCCCCCAACGCGACCCGTTCTTGACACCATTCACTTCGCTGATACGGCTGTGATTATAGCTCACGCCATTAACGCTGCCTTTGATCTTATTGTAGCCAATGCCAGTGTCGATGATGCCATACAGGGTGACAGACGTTTCTGCCTGGGCTACACCGGCGAAACCGGCGAGCAGGGCGGCAGCGAGCAGAGTCTTTTTCATTTAAGAAATCTCCGTTGATTTGAGTGACAAGAGCAGCAATCCAGCAAACCAGCCTGCCGCCCCCCTAACTCCGCGAAGGGAAGTTAAGAAGGATTGCATCAGAATTCGGCGCTGGACGCTACGGTTGGCCCCAAAAAGGACCTGTTATCCAGCGGCGTTGTTGGGGAAACGCAACAATTGTGCGACACTTGAGCAACCCATTTCCAAGCTGGCTGTAGACACGCTGAGTACGCATGGAGCAAGCAACTACACATGAAGACGGTTTTTGTCACCGGCTAAGGCGCATCATCCGCCTCCGCTTTCCTTCCATGATGGAATTTTCACGTCAGTGCGGCATACCGTATCGTACGCTTCGAGACTACGCATTCTCTGGCAAAAAGCCCGGTAGCGACGCTTTGGTTGCGATAAGTGACTCACTTGGAGTGAGTATTGACTGGTTGCTGCTAGGAACTAATGAGGTTCCGGAGCGACGGCAAACAGACCTCGAGATTAGCTTACTTGTTCAGGCGATCGAAAAGACAGAGCGGGTAGTGTCGAAGCAGAAGCGCCCTCTTTCTGCACACGAGAAGGCGTACTGCATTGCGACCGTATATCGCCTAACGTTGCCAATGCGGACGGTAAGCCAAGACGTGGTCGATCAGGTCGTTTCGAGTATTGGGCAATCGAATGCTGTGAGATCAGGAGGCAGTTTCTAGGGTATACCCTATGATTTGACCTTAATTCACTGGCCCTTGGCGAGGGATGGGGGGAGTACTGCCGACAGGCCGTCATGTTGCTGTGGTAGCCATGTCGTAGGCGATCCCAGTAACTCACTTAGATGCTTGCCCAGTACGTCGAACGCCTCTTTCCGTTGCGGTAGCATGGTTTGCCGCTGGTACGTGCGAGTGGTCGAGCCTGTCCGTATTTTTGTGGGCGAGGCGTTTTAAAAGTTGTTATCCCCGGGCCGCAGTAAACCGTTCGCCGAACAGGATAGCAAACTGGTTCATGGCGACTTTCCAGTCGAAGGTCGCTCTGACGGACTTGGCCAGCACGTTGCGTAGCGCCAGCCATAGGAGCTTGATGGCGGCCTCATCCGTTGGGAAGTGGCCTCGCGTCTTGATGATCTTGCGCAATTGCATGTTCAAGCTCTCGATGGCATTGGTCGTGTAGATCACGCGCCTGATGTCCGGCGGGAACACGAAGAACGGCGTGACGTTCTCCCAGGCCCGCTGCCAGGCCGCGACGATGGTGGGGTACTTGGTTCCCCAGGGCCCATCGGCGAACGCCTGTAGCGCCTGCTCGGCTGCTTGTGCGCTGGCGGCTGCGTAGATCGGGCGCAGGGCGGCGGCTACAGCCTTGCGATCCTTCCACCCGGCGTAATCCAGGCTGTTGCGGATCAGATGCACGATGCAGGTCTGCACCGTCGTGCGCGGGAAGGCCGTGCCGATGGCGTCGGCCAGGCCCTTCAGGCCGTCGACCACGGCGATCAGGATGTCCTGGCACCCTCGGGTCTTGAGTTCATTGAAGACCTTGAGCCAGAACTTGGCCCCCTCGGTTTGCTCGACCCACAGGCCCAACACATCGCGCTGGCCGTCGGCCTGCACGCCCAGCGCCAGGTACACCGCCTTGTTGCTGACGCCGCCGTCGTCTCGGATCTTGACCCGCAACGCGTCGAAGAACACCACCGGGTACATCGCCTCCAGCGGCCGGTTCTGCCAGGCGATGGTCTCGGCCATGACCTCGTCGGTGACCGAGCTGATGAAGTCCGGCGAGACCTCGGTGCCGTAGCTCTCGGCCAGGAACGCCTGGATCTCGCGCACGCTCATGCCCCGTGCGTACATGGCGATGATCCGGTCATCGAACCCGGTGAAGCGTCGCTCGTGCTTGGGGATCAGGATCGGGGCGAAGGAGCCGTCCCGGTCACGGGGAAGCTCCACGCGCACCGGGCCATGCTCGGTCAGCACCGTCTTGCCGCTGGCGCCGTTGCGCTCGTTGGCCTGGCCTTCGGGCTTGTCCTCGCCTGGCCGATAACCCAGATGCAGGTTCATCTCCGCGGCCATCGTGCGTTCGATCACCGCCTTCTGGAACGACAGGAACAGGTCTTGGACCTCGCTGGGCGTCATCGGTCCCTTGACAAGATGATCCAGCAGTTCGGCTGGGACTTCAGGCAGCGGCCCACGGGCCGCCGCCTGAGCGGCTGCGCTGCGTCTCTTCTTCATCGGCATATCCATGGTCTTTAGTCCTCATGATATGCCTCGCACACAAAATTGCGGATAGGCCCGGCTGTGGCAACAGATACGCCATCCTGCATGTGACCAGAGCATCTGGCAGATATGGTCCGAAGAACGCCCATTTCTGATGCCTGTTGGCCAGCCGTTCGACGGCTTTGTGGAACACACCAAGCGCGTTTCCCCCACATGCTTGATCGCCTTCGAGCGTGACCGCTATAGCGTCCCCGCGTCCTACGCCAACCTGCCTGTGAGTTTGCGGGTCTATGCGGATCGCCTCGTTGTCGTCGCCGAAGGTCACGTCATCGCGCAGCATCCTCGCCACATCAACCGGCGCCATGACCGTGGTGCCACTTTCTACGACTGGCGGCATTATCTCGCCGTGCTGCAACGCAAGCCTGGCGCGCTGCGCAATGGGGCGCCGTTCACCGCGTTGCCGGAAGCATTTCGCCAACTTCAGGCACTGCTGCTGCCTCACGCTGGCGGGGATAGAGAGATGGTGGAGATCCTGTCGTTGGTCTTGTTGCATGACGAGCAACTGGTCCTCGCCGCAGTGACCTTAGCGCTGGAGGCCGGTACGCCATCGAAGCAAACCATTCTCAACATCTTGAGCCGACTGCTCGACGGCACACCGCTACCGCCGCTGACGGCGCCCCAAGCGCTCTCGCTCACAGTCGAACCCGAGGCGAACGTCGGCCGCTACGACACCCTCCGCACTCAGGAGCCACGTCATGCAGCATGAACTCATGATCGAGCGCTTGAAGGCGCTCAAGCTGCACGGGATGGCTCAAGCGCTCATTGACCTCGTGCAGTAAGACTCTCCGGCATACCAGAGCTGCTCTCCCATCTTGAGCCAGCTTCTACGGGCCGAGCTTACCGAGCGAGAGGTGCGATCTATTGCCTATCAGATGAAGGTGGCCAAGTTCCCAGCATATCGAGACTTACAAGGCTTTGACTTCGGATGCAGCTAGGTCAACGAAGCCCTCGTTCGGCAACTGCACCGCGGCAAGTTCATCGAACCCGCTCACAATGTCGTATTAGTTGGCGGCCCTGGCAAGACGCATCTGGCGACGGCCTTCGCGGTTCACGCCATCGAACACCTGTGAATCACACCGGGTTTCGTGGAGGCCTCAACTCTTGAGAGAATGAGGCATGAAAAAATCCAACAGCTACTCCCCAGAAGTCCGTGAACGTGCCGTGCGCATGGTTCTGGAGAACGTGAACGACTACCCATCCGAATGGGCAGCGATCGAATCCATTGCGCCCAAGATCGGTTGTGTTCCGCAAACGCTGCACAGCTGGGTGCGCAAGTATCAAACTGACCTGGGGCGCAGGCCCGGGCAGACCACTGAGGAACGGGAGCGGATCAAGGCGCTGGAACGCGAGAACCGGGAACTGCGCAAAGCGAACGAGATTCTGCGCCTGGCCAGTGCGTATTTTGCCCAGGCGGAGCTCGACCGCCGCAACAAACCCTGAACGCTTTTGTCGACGAGTACCGGGACCAGTACGGAGTCGAGTCGATCTGTCGCGTTATCCAGATCGCTCCGTCCGGTTACTACCTGCATGCCGCCAAAGCCCGTCAACCCGAACTGCGAAGCGCCCGTGCCAAGCAGGACGAGCTGTTGAGCGATGAAATCCAACGCGTCTGGGATGACAATATGCAGTGCTATGGCGTCGTGAAAGTCTGGAAGCAGCTCAAGCGGGAGGGCATTGATATTGCTCGATGCACGGTACAGCGGCTGATGCGTCAGCTGGGCCTGCAGGGTGTTCGTCGCGGTCTTGTGATCCGTACCACGACGCCTGATGGAAGCGTGATCTGTCCGCTGGATATGGTCCAGCGACAGTTCCATGCGGATCGACCCAATCAGCTATGGGTGTCCGACTTTACTTATGTTTCAACGTGGCAAGGCTGGCTCTACGTCGCCTTCGTGATCGATGTCTTTGCCCGGCGAATCGTTGGCTGGCGGGTGAGCAACAGGATGCGAACAGACTTCGTTCTGGATGCCCTGAAGCAAGCGCTGCACGCTCGACAGCCGAGCCGCATGGACGGCCTAATACACCATAGCGACAGGGGTAGCCAATACGTCTCCATCCGATACACGGAGCGTCTCGCTGAGGCCGGCATAGAGCCCTCTGTAGGCAGCAAAGGCGATAGCTATGACAACGCTTTGGCTGAAACCATCAACGGGTTATACAAAGCGGAGCTGATCTATCGGCAGTCCTGGCGTAGTCGCGAAGCCGTGGAAATCGCCACTTTAAAATGGGTTCACTGGTACAACCACCAGCGGTTGCTGAGCTCGATTGGGTATATACCCCCGGCAGAAGCTGAGGCAAACTTCTACCAGCAACAATCCGGTCAGGCCATGGCGGCCTGACTTAAACGAAATGGCCTCCATAAAACCCGGTGTGATTCAAGCTGTGAAGCTCCCCGCGCTTGCTAATTTGCGAACGGATCGTCTCGGTCGTATCCGTAGTTTCGCGCAGCTGCCTCTTGATGTCGTCCAGATCGTCCGACATCGCTGCGTTCGTTGCTCGGGTCTTGAGATAGGCACCAAAGAAAGAACCGGCAGCGGCGACAACTAGCAGGACCGTCATCGACACCAGTTGCTGCTGCCAGCTTCCCAGTCCGGCCAGGGCATTCGCCAGTTCCTGAATAGCCGCTACGACGCTCTCGTCCATGTGACCTCCCGTTGGATGGAAAGAGTCTAGTTGAGCCTAGCGTGTCGAGGGGCTCCGGTGTGAGCCCATACATTGCGCCTATCGGTTCGAGCGTTATGCCGACCCGTTGACCCACCCATTAGTCGTTCATCGTCGCGAGCCCCCCAGTCGGCCATTGAGATCCTGTACACGGAACGACGGTCGCCGGCACATCGCGACTTCACTCCTTCAAATGATCCACGGGCACTTTCAAGGCGCAACCCTGTTCAGCGCTTGACGACCTTCAACATCGGCATCTAAAATGAAATTCAAATGATTAAAACGAAATTAGAGAAACGGAAATAGGAGGCTGGGCATGGCCAAACGTGTAAGGCTTGGTGCGGGCTCGGGATTTTGGGGTGACGCTCAAGATCCGGCACAAGAGCTGTTGGAGCGAGGCAATCTGGATTACCTGTGCTTCGACTACTTGGCCGAATTGACGATGGCGCTACTGCAGCGGCAGAAGCTGAAACGGCCGGATGCGGGCTACGTGCCGGATGCGGTTCAGACCATGATTAATCTTTTGCCCCGCGCTACCGCAGTAGGAACGAAATTGATTTCCAACGGTGGCGGGGTGAATCCTAGAGCTGCGGCACAGCGCATCGCCGAAGGCGCGCGCCAAGCGGGACTTGCTGGCACGCGCATCGCGCTGATTGAAGGCGACGACATGCTGGACAAGCTCGACGACCTGATGGGGCAGGGGGTGCCACTCCGCAGTATGGATACCGGCGACGAAAACTTCGCGGCCATCCGCGACCGCGTCGTTTGCGCCAATGTCTATACCGACAGTTCGGGCATCACCGCGGGTCTGGAAGGCGACGCGGATGTGGTGATTGCCGGACGTGTGTCGGACAACGCGCTTTACGTCGGCCCGCTCGCCCACGAGTTTGGTTGGCGCCGCGACACCGCACACATCGACCGTTACGCTGCTGCGGTGACACTGGGCCACATCGTCGAATGCGCGGCAGGCTGCTCGGGCGGGATGTCTTCCCGGTTCGCGGAGATGCCGCACATGGGGCGAGCAGGATTTCCCATTCTTGAAGTGGGCGCGGATGCCGAGGCCATCGTCACCAAGCTGTCGGGCACTGGCGGCCGTGTCGATGAATGGACGATCAAGGAGCATCTGGTCTACGAGGTGGGCGATCCGCGCCGCTATCTTATGCCCGACGCCGTGGCAGACTTCACTTCCCTGAAACTGATCGATGAGGGAGAGGACCGCGTACGCGTCAGCGGCGTGCGCGGTGAGGCAGCGCCCGACCTGTGGAAGCTGGTGGTCGGTTACCAAGACGGCTGGATCGGCGAGACCATGGCGTTTTTCCCATGGCCATACGCCTATGACCGCGCCGTAAAGGCGCGCGAAACCATGCTCGAACGTTTCGAGCGCATGGGACTGGCCGCCGAACAGATTCACTTCGATTTTGTTGGACTCAACACCTTGCACGGTCCCGCCGCCACCTTCCCGGGGCGCGAACAGGCCAACGAGCTGCCCGAAGTCGGGCTGCGTTGCGCGGTGCGTACACGCACGGCCGAAGAGGCCGACAAGGTGCGCCGCGCGGGCACGAACCTCTGGATTATGGGCCCGGGCGGCACGTCCTTCGGCACCCCAATGAAGCCGCGCCCCGTCATCTCCCTGTGGCCGACCCTGATCCCGCGGGCCGCCGTCGAACAGAAAACCGAAATCCTGAAGGCCTAAGGAGGGCTCTGATGACGCTTCAAGTGAAAGACATCGCCTATGTGCGCTCCGGTGACAAGGGGGACGTGTGCAGCGTGGGACTGGTGGCCCGAGGACAGCATGAGTACGCGCAACTGCTCGCGAGCGTAAAGCCCGCCGACGTCAAGGCGCTTTACGGCGATTGGGTCCAGGGCGAGGTGGAGTGCCACCCCATGGACAACATCGGCGCCATGATGGTGATCATGCGTCATGCGCTGGGAGGCGGGGCAACGCGCACCTTGCGGTTGGATCAGACGGGAAAATCGCTGGGGCATGCGCTTTTGCGCCTGCCCGTGCGTGATCCGAGCTGAATCCCTGTAATCCCACCGACGGTATTCAACAAATGGCTATTCTTTCTTCCCGCCCCGGGCCGGGCAGCCCGGACTTCGCCGCGAATTCGGCGGCGTATGAAGCATTGCGCGCGCCGCTGCTCGCTGCAAGAGAACGAGCGATTGCTGGCGGCGGCGAACGCGCGCGCCAAGCGCATCTGGCGCGCGGAAAGCTGTTACCGCGCGAGCGTATCAATACGCTGCTGGATGCCGGCACGCCGTTCCTGGAGGTCGGCCAGTTAGCTGCCGATGGCGCGTACGATGGCCAGTCGCCGGGAGCCGGGATCATTACTGGTGTCGGCATTGTGTCCGGCCGGGCCTGCATGATCATGGCCAACGATGCGACGGCCAAGGGTGGAACGTATTACCCGCTGACCATCAAGAAGCAGGTGCGCGCCCAGGCCATTGCACGTGAGAACGGCTTGCCCTGCGTCTATCTGGTGGATTCGGGAGGTGCCTTTCTGCCTTTGCAGGGCGACATATTTCCGGACGAGCAGCACTTCGGCAAGATCTTTCGCAATATCGCCGAGATGTCGGCCCTTGGGCTTAAACAAGTTGCGGCGGTGCTGGGCGCTTGCACTGCCGGCGGCGCCTATATCCCAGCGATGTGTGACGAAACCGTGATCGTCGACAAGGCGGGCATGATCTACCTGGGCGGACCGCAGCTGGTGCAGGCCGCTACCGGCGAATTGGTTGACGCCCAGGAGCTTGGGGGTGCGGACACGCACACCCGCCTGTCCGGCGTGGCCGACCATTTCGCGAACGATGAGTTGCACGCACTCGAACTGGTGCGCGGCATTCTTGGACGCTGCGAGGCCCCGGCACTGGCGCCGCCGCCCCGTCCGTGCCGGCCTCCCCGCTACGAAGCGGCGGAATTGCCCGGACTCATTCCCGCCAATCCCAAGCAGGCAATGCCTATGCTGGACGTGCTGGCGCGCCTGCTGGACGGCAGCGAACTGGTGCAGTACCGCGAACGCTATGGCACCAGCCTTATTTGCGGCACCGGCGCCATTGGCGGTTATCCGGTGGGCGTGCTCGCCAACGACGGCGTTCTTCTTGGCCAGAGTGCCCAGAAAGCAGCCAACTTCATCGAACTGTGCTGCCAGGAAAACATCCCGCTCGTATTTCTGCACAACATCAGTGGCTTCATGGTGGGAGTGCAGTACGAGCAGGGCGGTATAGCGAAGGACGGGGCGAAGATGGTCAACGCGGTTTCCACGGCCCGGGTGCCCAAGTTCAGCGTCATTGTCGGCGGCAGTTACGGAGCGGGCGCGTATGCCATGTGCGGACGAGCATTCGGACCCCGGTTCATGGCCATGTGGCCCAATGCCAGGACCTCTGTGATGGGCGGGGAACAAGCCGCCACGGTGCTGGCGCTGGTGCGCGGCGAGCAACTGGCCCGTCAGGGCAAGGAATTCAGCGCCGAAGAGGCAGAGGCCTACAAGGCGCCTATCCGCGATACCTATGGTGCCGAAAGCACCGCCCTGAACGCAGCATCCCGCTTGTGGGTAGATAGCGCGATTGAACCCGCCGACACCCGCGACTGGCTGACGCTTGGCTTGGCGCTCGCAGCCGCCGGACCGAAGGAACCCACGCGCTTCGGCGTGTTCAGGATGTAGCCCATGTTCAAGAGAATCCTTATTGCGAACCGGGGGGAGATCGCTCGCCGCATCGCGCGCACCTGCCAACGGCTGGGCATCGAATACGTTGCGGTGCATTCCCTAGCTGACGTTGGCGCTGCGCATCTGCGCGGCGCCATTCGGACCGTTTGCCTGGGCGCGGGGTCTGCAGCGGACAGTTATTTAAATGCCGGGAAGCTGCTCCAGGCTGCGCGCGAAACAGATTGCGAGGCAGTGCATCCCGGCTACGGTTTCCTGTCCGAGAACAGCGAGTTCGCGGCGAACGTGGAGGCCGCGGGCATGGCGTTCATCGGACCGTCGCCCGCCACTATTGCGGCGTTGGGAGACAAGGCGCGGGCAAAGGCGCTCATGCGCGCGGCTGGAGTGCCGGTCGTGCCGGGCACCGACGAGGCCAGCGACAATCCCGCCACCATAGAGGCGTTGGCGCGCGCCATTGAACTGCCTATTTTGCTCAAACCCTCCGCCGGCGGCGGGGGCAAGGGCATGCAGATAATTACCCAATACGACGACCTGCCTGGGCTCATTGAGTCGGCCATCCGTGTCGCCCGCAGCAGTTTCGGCGACGGCCGGATGATCGTGGAGCGGTACATCGAGGAGCCGCGCCACATTGAAGTACAGGTGTTCGGCGATGGCTGCGGGAATGTAGTGCACCTGTTCGAGCGGGAATGCTCGTTGCAGCGCCGACACCAGAAGGTCATGGAGGAGGCGCCTGCGCCGCACCTGCCGGAGCGTGCGCGTCAACGACTGCTGGAGGCGGCGGTGCAGGGCGCGCGCAGCCTGGACTATCGCAACGCCGGCACCTTCGAGTTCATCATGGACCGGGACTACAACTGCTACTTCCTGGAGGTGAATACCCGCCTGCAGGTAGAGCATCCTGTCACAGAGGCGGTAACCGGGCTGGATCTCGTTGAATGGCAGTTGCGCGTGGCGGCGGGCCAGTCCCTGCCGCTGGCGCAGTCCGAAATCGCCTGCCACGGACACGCTATCGAAGCGAGAATCTACGCGGAAGACCCGGCCCAGGACTTCCGTCCTTCGCCCGGCACCGTGGTGCACGCTCGCTGGCCGTCTGCCCTGCGCGTGGACGCCGCGCTGGATGAATCGGGCGACGTTCCGCCTTTCTATGACCCGATGGTGGCAAAGATCATCGCCAGCGCGGGCGATCGTCCGACCGCGATTGCCGCCTTGAAGTCGGGCCTGGGCCAGACATCGTTGCTAGGTGTCTCCAGCAACCTCGGCTACCTGTTGCGCCTGCTGGACGACCCGGGAGTATTGAACGGGCGCGTGCACACCCGTTACCTGGACGAACACAAATCGCTGCAAACTCCGTGCAGCCGCCCGGCTGCCGCAGCAGTCTGCGCCACGCTGCCCTTGCCTGTGCAGTCCATGGCAGCCTCGCCCTGGCATGCCGGCGCGGCTTGCGGCGCGATGGACCGGGTGTTCCTGGATCCCGGCGCGCCTTTGGGGCGCGTGCGTTTCCTGCTGGACGCCGAGGCGACATCGGTGGCTCTTCACGCCGTGGACGGAAGCGATGTCCGCGCGGGCGACAACCCGCAAAGCTGGAACGTGTCGCGCGATGCGTCCAGCTTGGGCGGCGTTGTGGACGGGTGGCGCTGGGACGCCTGCCTCGCGGCCGAAGGGTGGCATCTGCAGGTGGCGGGCGACCATTACTCGGTGCGCCCGGTTCTTCACGAAGGCAACGCCTCCGCTCGGGACGCCAGCGGGGCGACGGCACCGATGTCAGGCGTTATCGCAGCCGTGGCGGTGCAACCGGGAGACCGGGTGGCCCCGGGCGATGTCCTGGCCGTGATCGAGGCCATGAAGATGGAGTATTCGATCGTTGCCGATGTCGATGGAACAGTGGCGAATCTGCGCTACGGCCCAGGCGACAGCGTGCGGGAGGGCGAACTCATTGCCGACATCGTCCAGGACGACGCTGCGGCGATCGATGAGGGCAGGCAAATCGACGAACCGAAGTTTCAGGCCGGCAGCAGCCGCTAGGACCGAGATCATCATGCAGAAACCGCTAAGCCATATCCGTGTGCTGGACCTCTCCCGCATCCTGGCCGGCCCCTGGGCCACGCAGAACCTGGCCGATCTCGGCGCAGAAGTAATCAAGGTGGAGAAGCCGGATGTCGGAGACGACACCCGGCAGATGGGGCCGCCTTTTCTCAAAGACCGGCAGAGCGGTGAGAACGGCGACGCAGCCTATTTCATGAGCTGCAACCGTGGCAAGAAGTCCCTTGCCATCGATTTCTCGAACCCTAGAGGGCAGGAGATCTTGCGAGAGCTGGCGCGTAAGGCCGATGTCTTCGTCGAGAACTACAAGGTCGGAGCATTGAAGCGCTACGGTTTGGATTACGCCTCGCTTCGTGAGATCAACCCTCAACTGGTCTATTGTTCTGTGACGGGTTTTGGGCAAACGGGACCCTACAAGGACCGCGCGGGCTACGACTATCTGATACAGGGTATGGGTGGTCTGATGAGCGTGACGGGCGAACGCGACGACCTGCCCGGCGGGGGGCCGCAGCGGGCGGGTGTCGCTGTGGCTGATCTTTTGGCGGGGATGTACGCCACCACAGCCATTCTTGCCGCCTTGCAGCATCGCGATCGCGGCCATGGAGGCCAGCATATCGACATCAGCTTGCTGGACTGCATGGTGGGTTCGCTGGTGAACCAGTCGATGAACTATCTGGTCAGCGGGCGCGTGCCCCAGCGCATGGGTAGCGGCCACCCCAATATCGCGCCCTATGCGGTCTATCCGGCTGCCGATGGGCATCTGGTGCTCGCGGTCGGCAACGACACCCAGTTCCGCCGCCTGTGCCAAGCGGTCGGGCAGCCCGAGATTGGCACGGATCCGCGCTTCGCCACCATCGCCGACCGCGTGCACAACCGGGCCGAACTGGATGCCTGGCTGGTTCCCGTCACACGTTCGCGCCGGCTTGCCGACTGGACGGCGCTGCTGGAACGGGCGCAGGTCCCTGGCGGACCCATCAATGGCATGGACCAGGTCTTTGCCGACGAGCACGTAGTCGCGCGTGGCATGCGCGCCGAGTTGGAGCATCCGCTGTACGGACCGGTTCCGACCGTGCGCAACCCCATCCGTTTTTCAGAAACGCCACTGGACCCGGCCGGCGCGCCACCATCGCTGGGCCAGCATAACGAAGAGGTACTGCAATCACTTGGGATTGCAACGGAGCAGATGGCGGAGCTGCGTGCCGCCGGCGTGCTCTGACCGACCATCAAGATAACCAAACAACCAGGAGAAGACAGTATGCGCAGATCAATCAACGTGGACGAGAACGGGCTGGAGGTGCTGGGCCTGGGCTTTTACTGGGACGACGTCGAGCCCGGCTACCGCTTTCGCACCTTGGGCCGCACGATTACGGAGGCCGACATCACTCTGTTCATCGGTACGGTGGGCATGGTGGAGGAAATGTTCACCAATCTGGACTATGTCGCGTCGCAATCCATCATCGGCTCGCGTCCGGCTCCTGGTTCGCTTGTTTTCTGCATGGCCGAAGGGCTGTTGATGCAGAGCACGATGCAGCGCACCGGCATGGCGTTCATGGAGGCGGATATCAAGGTCCACCGGCCCACGAACGCAGGCGACACCATCCATGTCGAGTGCGAAGTGGTCGAAGCCCGGGGGACTAGCAAGTCAGAGCGCGGCCTGGTGCGGACCTCAAATCGGGTGGTCAACCAGCGAGGGGAGGTGGTGCTTACCTATAACCCCCTGCGTATGGTCAAAACCCGCCCGTAGCTCGAAGCCCCACAAATTTTTCACACGAGGGACGCGTAGACGGCCCCGTTTCACTCAAGGAGACATCAATGAAATTTTCCCTGCTTTTCGGGTTGCTAGCGTTAACCGTGTGCGCCCAGGGCGCAGTAGCGGCGCCTGCCTCCGCCTTTCCCGAGAAACCTATTACGGTCGTTGTTCCGTTCGCTGCGGGCAGTCCTACCGATGCAGTGGCCCGTGTGCTGTCTGACTCGCTTTCCAAGCGACTGGGGCAGCCGCTGATCGTGCAGAATCGTCCGGGCGCCACCGGTATGATCGGCAGCGAGTATGTGGCGCGCGCGCAGCCGGATGGCTACACCCTGCTGTTCGGCACTAACACTACTCAGGTAGCGAACAAATATTTCTTCAAGAACGTGTCTTATGACGGTCTGAAGGATTTCGCGCCAGTCGCCATCGTCGGCGGCGTGCCGCATGCGTTGGTCGTCAATCCGTCCGTGCCGGTCAGTTCCGTGGCGGAACTCATCGCCTATGCGAAGGCCAACCCGGGCAAGCTCTCGTTTCCCTACGCCAACAGCACCACGCGCATCACCGGCAGTACGTTTCGCGTGATGACGCATACCGATATCTCGGAGATTCCTTACAAGGCTTATGGCCAGGCCGTGTCCGAACTGTTGGGTGGGCAGACACAAATGATGTTCATCGATTTTTCGACTGGCCTGGCCTACATGACCTCGGGCAAGCTCAAGCCCTTGGCCATCACCCCGGCCCGGTCGGACAAACTTCCCGGCGTGCCCGCTATGAAGGAGGCGTTGCCAGGCTTCGAGATCGGAAACTGGAACGGATTATTCGCGCCAAAGGGAACGCCGCCTGAGATCATTGACAAGCTCAATCGGGAAATCACCGGCGCGCTTGAGCAGCCGGAGGTACGTAAGCAGATCGATGGCACAGGCTATGAATTGCTGCCGCCCATGGCGCCCCAGGCGTTCGGAAAATACATTGCCGAGGAGAGTGCGCACTACGGCAAGTTGACCCAGGCCGCGGGCATCAAACCTGAATGAGTATCGGGCCGCGCGCCGTTCGCGCGCGGCATGTACTTCCTTGATTTTCCTGATTAGCGAGTCGCCCTGCATCATGAATAAACCCGACGCCCCTGTTCTGTACTCCGTGCAAGACGGCATCGCCACGATCTGCATAGACCGCCCGGCTCAGCGCAACGCGTTGTCCATCGCTATCTGCGAGCGCCTGCTGGATCTGTGGGACGAGGTCGAACGCGACGACGCCGTGCGAGTGGTGATCCTGACCTCCGCCGACTGCGGCGTGTTCTCTGCCGGCATGGATCTTAAGGAGGCCGCCCAGGTGCGCGCCGAAACCGGCAAGGACATGCTGGAGATGCTGCGGGATCCCTTCCACCAACGCATGCGCCAGGTTCCCAAGCCGATCATCGCCGCCATGACGGGCCACTTCACCGCCGGGGGTATGGTCTTGGCTGCAAACAGCGATATCCGGATCGGCTTGCAGGGGACCCTCGGCGGCATCTCCGAGGCCAAGGTGGGGCGAGGGTCGCCCTGGGGAGTGCCCATGCTGTGGATGCTTCCGCAGCCCTTCATGATGGAACTCATGCTTACCGGCGAGATGCATCCCATCGAGCGCTTTTACCAATTAGGTTTCGTGAACTATGTTGAGGCCGCGCCCGATGCCGTGCGCGAGCGGGCCCAGGCTATAGCGCGCACCATCGCCAACAATGCGCCGCTTACCGTCTGGGCAGCCAAGAAGAGCATCGGGGCGGCAATGGACCTTGGCTGCGAGCGCGGTCTGGAGGCGGCCTGCCGGTACCATGAGCGCGTTTATTCGAGCGCTGACGCAATCGAGGGGCCTCGGGCCTTCGCCGAGAAAAGGGCGCCGCGCTGGATCGGGGCGTGACGATGGACGGCGCTTCGGCTTTTGTCCGGCGCGACGACGATGACGGCGTCGTCACGCTCACGCTAAACCATCCCGACACACTCAATCGCTTCTCTGATGGTTCGCAGTTCCTTGAATTGGCTGCGCACGTGCGCAGGGCCAATGCGGATCCGGCGGTTCGTGTCCTGCTCATCACGGGAGCGGGGAAGGCGTTTTGCGCGGGCGGAGATCTGCGGCACATGGCGGAACGAGAGGGGTTTTCCGCCGGGGACGTTGCCCAGGTGCAAGCGCGCTACCGCGAAACCGTGCACCAATTGCCAGCAGCGCTGGCCGAAGCGGATGTTCCGACCATTGCTGCAGTGAATGGCGCGGCCTACGGGGTGGGCTGCGATCTGGCGTGCTTTTGCGATATCCGGATCGCCGCAGAGAGCGCGCGCTTTTCGGTCAGTTTTGCCCGCCTTGGCATTGTGGCTGGCGATGGTGGAGCCTGGATGTTGCCGCGGCTCGTTGGCCGTTCCAAGGCCATGGAACTGGCTTTCACCGCGGAGTCCATCGATGCCCGGGAGGCGCTACGCATCGGTCTCGTGTCGGATGTGGCGCCGGACGATCGGCTGGGCCAGCGCGCCGCGCAATTGGCGCGGAAGATTGCGCGGCATCCTTCCGCGGCGTTGCGCATGCACAAACGCCTGCTGCGAGACGCCGAACAGCACACACTGGCAACTCATCTGGACGTGGTGGCCGCATTTCAAGCGATCGCACACGCATCTGAAGACCACCTGCGGGCGGTGCGCGACGCGGTTGGCGCCCTGGGGAAACCTCGTTAGTCTTCGTCTTCGGCGGCTAGGGCGATACGCTCGGCGATGGCCAGCAGCGACGCTGCAACCTGGCCCCGCAACACCGCTTCCGTGACATCCACACTCACGGCCATGGCGGCCAGGGCGAACTCCGAGCCCGCCTTTACCGGGGTGGCGATGGAGGCGGTGTGCGTGGCCACGGGCGCGGCCAGGTAACACCAGCCCGTTTTTTCCAGATCTCGGAACGCGGCGTAGACTTCGTCGAGCGGTCGCGACACGCCGGAGGGCGCGTCAGCCTCGATCATGCGGAGTAATTCATCGCGTTGTTCCTTCGGTCGTCCCCATAGGTAGGCGCGGCCGGAGGCCGAGACGGCCATAGGAAAACGAGCGCCGCTAGTCAGGCCCAGCTGTACCCGGCCGGCGGGAACGCAGTGCTCGACTACCAGCATATGCAGCCGGTCGCGCGTGCTCAGCGTGACATG
This sequence comes from Achromobacter marplatensis, assembly GCF_002209535.1. Taxonomy (GTDB): domain Bacteria; phylum Pseudomonadota; class Gammaproteobacteria; order Burkholderiales; family Burkholderiaceae_B; genus Achromobacter; species Achromobacter marplatensis. Next base: position 19,263 of record NZ_NJIG01000029.1, read on the forward strand.
GACGCCGAAGCGCTGCGACAGCTCGCGCATAAGCGGCCTGGCTGCCTGGCCAACCGCCAGACCCTTCTTGGCAGCTCGACCCAGCGCCAGGCAGGCAATATGGGGTTCGTAGCTGTCGCCTGTGGCCTGGAGAAAATGCTGGGCCTGCAACGTCTGGACGAGCTTTTCGGTCGTCGGGCGGGACAGCTCAAGTTTGCGAGCGATGTCTGCCAGCGTGAGTTTGCGGTGGCGCAGGTCGAACAGACGCAGCACCTCCAGGCCCCGACGCAGCGAATCCACCTGGGCGTCGTCGCGCGGCGTGCCCGGTGTCAATTGGCGAGTCCGTACCATTATTATTCCGCCTGCATATTGCTGAGTTCGGCTTCAAGTCGGTTTTTGAGGGCGAGCAGGTCCGGGATAACTTCCTGCTTCAGCCGCGGCAACTCCAGGGAATTCGACGGTGCGGCGCAGCCCAGGGCATAGGTGTGTGGACCTTCTGGCGTGTCGACGACCACTGCGGCGCCGTTGGTGCCGGCCTCAAGGGTGCCGGCCGCGATGCAATAGCCGTCGCTCGCCATTTGAGAAATGGCGGTCGGCACTTCGCGGCTCAAGAGCTCCCAAGCTTGCGGGTCAGCCGTGCCAAGCTTTTCGAGGAATGCCGTGCGTTCGGCATCGCCCATTGCGCCGACCAGTGCCCTGCCCAGGGCCGAGCGGTCAATGCGAAGGCGCGAACCGGCGCGCACCCGCAAGGTGAAAATCATGTCTCGGCTATGAGCAACCTCGTTGCAGACCATGCTGCTGGCATCGGGTGAGGCGAGCACGACGGAGACCTGATGCTGGTCGGCGAACTGCTGCATCAGCGGCCTCGCTAGCATGACAAAGTCCCGGTGCGAGGCCGCGATGAACCCAAGCGCAAGCACGGCCGCGCCTAGGCGATAGGCGGCTCGCTGGGCCGAATATTGCAGGTATTCTGCTTCCAGCAGATTGGCCGTGAGGCGGGATACTGTCGGCTTGGGCAGGCCGGTGAGCGCCGCGATTTCGGAGTTGCTCAACCAGTCATTGTTCGGTTCGAACGCCGAGAGAACGGTCAACCCGCGCGACAGCACCCGGACTTGGCGAATGCCTGGCTTTTCGGAGTACGAATCAGCGGATGTATTCATCGAGTCATCAAAATGAAATTAGACTCGATTCTACAGGCAAGCCCCGTGATATGGGCTTGGTTTAACCGTCGAACGCTCCCTAAAAGACCTTCGGACGACGCTTTAGCCACCAGCCGTATTGTTCTGGCCAAGCCAGAAACTCTGGATCGGCCTGCAGAGCCAAGCGGGCGTGCAGGGGCCAATTCGGATTGAGAAGGGCCTCCCGCCCGACAGCCACCAAATCGGCCTTATCCCCAACCAGAATCGCCTCGGCCTGCTCCGGATCAACGATCAACCCCACTGCGATCGTCCCGATGCCAGCCTCCTGCTTGACCGCCTGCGCAAAGGGAACCTGGAACCCCGGCCCGCGCTTGACGGCCTGCGGACCTTGTCCCGCCGTGGCAGGCGCCTGTATGCCACCGGATGAACAGTCGATCAGATCAACGCCCAGTGCTTTCAATTCGCGGGAAAACAAGATGCTGTCTGACAACTGCCACCCGCCCTCAATACCGTCGACGGCCGATATCCGCACAGATACCGGAATGTCGGAGGGCAGGGCGTCCCGGACGGCGGCCGCGACCTGAAGGGGAAAGCGCATCCGGTTCTCTAGCGACCCGCCATACTCGTCCTGCCGCTTGTTGGTGACGGGCGAAAGAAAGCTGTGCAGCAGGTAGCCATGCGCGGCGTGAATTTCGACAAACCGGTATCCCGCGCTGACTGCGCGGACTGTCGCGTCGCGGAAGCTGGCGCCGATGCCAGCCAGTTCGCTGGCCTCAAGTTCGCGAGGCACGGGCCAGCCTTCCTGTACCGGCACGGAAGAGGGCGCCGTGGTCTCCCAGGCCTGATCTTCCGAAGACAGTGCCAACGGCCGATTGCCTTCCCAGGGCCTGCCCGTGCTTGCCTTGCGGCCGGCATGACCGATCTGAATCGACGGCACCACGCCGTGCGTGGTCATGATGCGTGCTAGTTCCGCAAGTCCTGGGATCTGCTCATCGCTCCAGATTCCCAGGTCGCCAAGGGTTCCCCGGCCATCGCGGGTGACAGCCGCGACTTCAATCATTGCGCTGCCGGGTCCGCCCCGGGCCAGGCCGGCGGTATGGAACCGGTGCCAGTCCTGGACCAGTCCGTCGATGGCGGAGTACTGGCTCATCGGAGAGATGAGTACGCGATTGGGCAACTCGACGCCGCGCAGTTTGAACGGGGTAAACAGTTTGGTGTCCCGCATGAGGTTCCTCGTTTCGGATCGTTGTGTCATGGCGGAGGATCAGGCTTCGTAGTCCAGCACGATGAGCTGCCGGCTTAGTGCCGCGACTTTCTGCTTCAGCGGCACGTGGGCGGGAGCCTGCTGGTAGTGGTCGTGGGCGGCTGAGTCCACGAAGTCCGCCACGAATGCGTGGGTGTAGGAATGGGCGCGATCCGACGCATTGGTGGCAATGCGCAGGTCCAGGATACCCGGGATCTCTTTCTTGATCGTCTGGCACATGCCGACGATGTCTTCGTGGTCTTCTCTGGTGAGCGGGGCGTTGAAGCTGAGCATGACAATATGTCGAAACATGATGGCTCCGATCGATCAGGAAATGGTCAACCCGCCGTCGACGGCGAGGATGTGGCCGGTCGTGGAGCGGGACTCGTCGGAAGCCAGATACAACGCGGCGTGGGCGATATCTTCGGGCTGCACCAGCCCAAAAAGCTGGCCGTCCAGCGATTTGCTGGTGACGCCATCGTCTTTCAGCAGCTTTAGCACGCGCTCTGTCGCCGTCGCTCCGGGAGCCACCGCATTCACGCGAATTCGGTACTGTGCATATTCCACAGCCATCGACCGGGTCAGCGCGCTGACTGCGCCCTTGGCCGCCGTGTAGGCGTCCTTGCCGTGAGTGCCGATCAGGGCAAAGATGGATGTGCTGTTGATGACGGACCCGCCGTTCCCCGCGTCCATCATGGCCTGGATGCCGTAGCGGCATCCCAACCAGGTGCCAAACAGGTCGAGTTTCATCTTGGACCAGAACTCGTCCACCGGAGCGTCCGTCACGCGGCTGTCGCGCACGGTCGAGCCTCCGGCATTGTTGTACAGCACGTCAAATCGTCCGAACTCCGCCACGGTCCGTTTGACGGCCGCCTCCAGGCTTTCGGGTTCGGTGACGTCGGTGTGGATGAAGCGGGCAGGGCGGCCCGTCGATTTTTCGACGATGGCGGCGGTCTGCTCGCCCGCGGCGGTGTCACGCTCGGCGATAACGACCTGGGCGCCTTCCTGGGCGAATAGCAATGCGCTGGCACAGCCGATACCGGCGCCGCCGCCCGTGATGAAGGCGACTTTTCCTTCGAGTCGATGCATAAATACCTCGCAAAAAACGGATAAGTGGATGAGGGATGCGTGGGGGTCAAATGCCCAGATAGGCTTTGCGCACCGATTCACTGCTGGCCAGCTCCGACGCCAGGCCTTGCAACTGAATCTCACCGCGCTCGAGGATGAAGGCGTGGGTCGCAATCTCCAGTGCCATCTCTGCGTTCTGTTCCACAAGCATCACATCCACGCCTTCCGCCGCGATGTCCTGGATGATCTGGGCGATGGTGTCGACGATGGCGGGCGCAAGCCCGATTGTGGGCTCGTCAAGCAGCAGTAGCCGCGGCTTGGCCATCAGGGCGCGGCCGACAGCAACCATCTGTTGCTGGCCGCCACTGAGACTACCCGCCGGTGACTTGAGCCTTGTCTTCAGAGCGGGAAAGCGTTCCAGCACGTCTGCCATTCCCTGCTGAATGGCATTCTTGCTTTTCTCGCGGTAGGCGCCCAGTTCCAGGTTTTCCCCTACCGTCATGGCTTTGAACAGGCGCCGGCCTTCGGGCACCAGGACGAGGCCCCTGGAGACGAGGGCATCGGGTGCCAGTCCGGTGATGTCTTCTCCATAAAGGCGGACACGTCCGGAAGAGGGCGCGACCAGGCCGGTCAAGGCCTTCATGATGGTCGATTTTCCGGCGCCATTGGAACCGACGATGGTGGAGATGGATCCCCGCTTCACCGTGAAGCTCGCCGCGCTCACCGCCGGCACGATGCCATACATCACCGACAGTCGCTCGACGTCGAGCACATTTTCGTTATTGTTCATGCCGCTTCCCCAGATAGGCCGAAATCACGCGCGGATCCCGCTGGATCTCGGCCGGGGTACCGGTGGCTAGAAACACGCCATAGTCCAGCACCACGATGCGATCGCAGATATCCATGACCGCCTTCATGTTGTGTTCCACAAGCAGCATCGAAACGCCGTACTCCTCGCGCATCCTGCGGAAGATCGCCAACACTGACGATGCCTCGGTCTGGTTCAGACCGGTCAACGGTTCGTCCAGGCAGAGCAGGCTTGGCCGGGCGGCGAAAGCGATGGCGATGCTGACCAGGCGCTGCAGGCCGTGCGAAAGGTTCCCCGCAACTTCGCTCAGGACTTCCGACAGGCCCATAAGCGCCGCGGTTTCTCGTACGCGTGCGTCCCGTTCAGCTTTATGGCGCATCGTCGCGAACGTACCGACGACGATGTTGTCGTAGACGGTCATGTCGCGCAGCATGCTGTCGTGCTGGAACGTGCGGACCAGGCCCTGCCGGGAGATCCGGGCGGCGCTCTGGCCGGTGATGTCCTGGCCCATGAAGGTCAGCTTGCCGCCAGACGGCTTGTAGTAGCCGCTTACCACGTTGAACGTGGTGCTTTTGCCGGCGCCATTGGGGCCGATGAGTCCAAGGATTTCTCCTTTGCGGACTTCGAAGCTCAAATCCTTGATTGCCACCAGGCCGCCAAAGCGGCGGCTCAGGCCATCGACTTTAAGTAGTACTTGGTTTTCCATGAAGACCTCAGGCGTGGGGCTTCGCCGCGGCAGTCAGCCCAGGCGCGCGCTTGTTGAGGTGGCGGCCCAGGCCGATCAGGCCCCCCGGCATCAGCAGCACCGAGATCACGATGGCGGCTCCGTAGAAGATGTGCTCGTAGGGGCCGAAGCTCAGGGCGAACTGGCCGAGCAGCGTCAAAACGATGGCGCCGACGACCGCGCCCAGGATGTGGGATTCGCCGCCCACCTTCAGATAGGCCAGCGCGTATACCGCCAGCAGGAAGCCAAAATCCCCCGGACTGATGACGTTGTTCGAGTAAGCCAGTAGCGCACCGGCAATGCCGGCAACGAACGAAGAAACACCCAGGCACAGCACCTTGGTCAGATGCACGTTGATGCCGACGGTCTCGACGATGGCGTCGTTATTGCGGATGGCCACAAGGACTTTGCCGAAATCGGATTTCTCGATGAACCAGAGCGCCCAGAGCAGTGCGAGCACCACGGCGACGACCAGGGCGGGCAAGTAGCCGTCCAGGTAGGCCGGCGGAAAGATACCCACCATGCCGGAGCTCCCTCCGATGGCTTCGGTCTTGGTGTAGATCATGCGGATCACTTCGGTGAAAGCGAAGCCGATCAGCATGAAATAGGGGCCCTTGGCGCGCAGCGTGATGTAGCCGAACACAAGGCTGATCAGGCCGGCGAAGACTGCGCTTGCCACCAGCGTGAGCAGGAAGGGCCAGTTGAACGTGACGCTCCCGACACCCGCCATATAGGCGCCTAGGCCCACAAAGCCGGCGACGGCAAAATTCAGTTCACCGATCAAGGTGACAAAGCGGAAGCTGGCGGTAATCAGCACGTTGACGGCCAGCCACAGGACCAGGCTGGCGGCCAGGCCGCCGCCCTGAAGCAGGCTGGCGGCGATCGCCACCAGGCCGACCGAGGCGATTGCAGGGGTGAGTAGCGATTTAGCCATTGCCGAGAATTCCCTTCGGACGAACGAGAAGTACAAACATGGTCAGGACGAACATCGTGATCGTGGCCCAGGTGGGATCGAAGTAGTAGCCGCCCAGGCTTTCGATGACGGCGATCAGCAGGCTGCCCAGGATTGCGCCGGGTATGCTGCCCAGCCCGCCGATGACGATCGCGATGAAACCCCGGATGAGATAGTCGCTGCCGATGATCGGGCTGGAAACGGTCACGGGCGATAGCAGTACTGCGGCGATCGCCGCGAGCGAGGTCGCGATGAAAAAGCCGGCCAGGGCGATCCGTCGGTACGGGATGCCCTGCAGCATCGCAGCCTCATGGTCTTCCGAGACCGCGCGCAGTGCCTTTCCCAGACGGCTTGACGCGATGGTCCAGCACATGAGAGCGGCCACCAGCAGTGCGCAGCAGGTGATGATCAGGCGCTGGATGGTGATGTAGGCGCCCATGATGTTCACCGTTCCTTCGACCAGCGCGGGGAGCTTGTTGGGAACGCCGCCGAAGGATTCCAGGAATATGCCTTGCAGCAACAGCGAGAGGCCGACCGACACCACAAAGGAGCCGGTCATGTCGCGCTGGAACCGCTGGAGGGCGAACTTGTAGATCACCCCCCCCAGTAGCAGCGTCAAGGCGATCCCAAGCACTCCGCTCAGCGCATAGGACGCAAAAAGCGGCAACTGCTCGCTGATCAGGAACGGGACTGTCACTCCCATCACCAGCAGCGGCAGCGTAAAGAACTCTCCGTGTGCGAAGTTGACGATTCGCATGACGCCGAAGATCAGCGTCAAGCCCAACGAGAACAGGATGTACGCCGCGGCGATCTGCATACTGTTCATGATTAATTGCATGTAAACGTCCAACTTGTCTCCCCCGACTTATCGCCGTCCAGCGTTCTGATTACTTGCCTTGCGCCAGGCGCTTTTGCAGCTCTTCCGGCACCACGCGCTCAACTTCCACGAGCTTTCCGTCTTGAATCTGCGTGATCATGACCGGGATGAGCATCTGCTGAGGCGAACCGTAGGTCGCCTCGCCACCGAACGCCGTCTTGCCGTACGACGTGTCAAAGACGATCTTGGGCATGACCTTCAGAATCTCGGCAGGTTCGATGCTTTGCGCGGCTTCCATGCCCGCCTTGAGGGCGTACACAGAGTCGTAGGGTGCGAGCTGCAGCGGGTTGAGTGATTCCCCGACGGCCTTTTTCATGCCTTCGTTGAGCTCACGTTGCTTGCTGGTTGCCTGCTGTCCGGCGTAATCGCCCGAAAAGCCCATGTACACCCCGTTAGCTGCTTGACCGCCAATGTCCACGAGCTGCGCTGCCCCCGTGCCCACCGGCTGAACCTTGACACCGTCCCATCCGAGTACGGCCAGTTCGCGGAAGAGCACGCCTGCATCGGCCGGGGGAGCAACGCCCAGGTCAATGACGTCCGGCATCACCGCCGCGAGTTTTTGCGCAATGGGCTGGAATTGCGTGGTGCCGCGTTCGTACCAGTTGACTGACACCACCTTCACGCCAAGCTTTTCCCAAGCCTTCTGGGCGACCGGTTCGGTCTCCTTGCCGGTCGCGTCGTTGGGATTGAGCATGGCAACGGTCTTGATGGAGCCGTGTTTGGCCTTTACGTAGGCATACAGGGGTTCCAGGATTTCGAACGGCGTGGTCGATTGGGTCAAGGTGTAGGGCTTGGTTGGTCCCTTGACGGTCTTGCCCCAGGCCGAGGTGAACAGAATGACCTGGTTCCGCTCGGTGAGCGACTGCAAAGCCAGAATCGGCGCGGTGCCGATGCTGCCGACCACGTAGCGGGATTTGTCGCGATTCACGATGTTCTGCGCGACCTTGGTCCCTTCCGCGGCGTTGTATTTGTTGTCGTAGGCACGGACTTCAAATTTATAGGTGGTGCCGCCGATCTTCACGCCGCCGGCGTCATTGATTTCCTTGGCGGCCTGCTTGGCGGTCCATTCCTGTCCAAGCCCCCACGTTGCAGCGGCGCCTGACATCGGCGCGGATACGCCCAATATCAAGGTCTTGGTGTCCTGTCCGAATGCGGCGCCGGACGTGAGCGACGCCGTCGCCAAAGTCACAGCCGTAAGAACGCAGTTGAGGTTCTTCATCTTGTCTTCTCCGTATTTATAGGTGTAGTGATTCCCGGCGCGTGCCGGCTTTTACCGGATTCCCGGTATGTCTTTAGCCCGACTGAGGTGTACGTCCGGCGCTGGTCCAGCGCGTGGCTTCGTTGGGGCCGTGGTTGTCCACGTAACTCGACACCTGCTTGAGCAGTCCGGGCGCAATGCCTGCCTGCTCGCTCAGTGCCAAGGCCAGGTGCAGATCCTTCGCGACGATTCGGTGGATGTCCGGGTAGGCGTCTTCCGTCGGCGACCACGCGCGGAATTGCGCGCGGCCCAGGGCCGCGTTGGCAGTCAGAAAGTTCCTTCCGGTACTGACGTCCAGGATGGGCGCGAAGCTCTCAAGGGAAACGCCATGCGCCTGAGCCAGTTCGATGGCTTCAGCGGTCAAATAGATATTTGCCACGCAGACCATGTTGTTGATGATCTTGGCGACCTGCGCAGATCCCAACGCGCCGCAGTGGAAAATTCGGCTACCCATAGCCTGCATCAATGGCCTGGCCAGTTCGGCGTCGGATACGGCTCCGCCCACCATGATCGTGAGCGTTCCTTCTTGTGCGCCCACGACGCCGCCGCTCACCGGCGCGTCGAGCAGGTGGGCGCCGGCTACAGCGAGCGGCGCCTCCAGCGTGCGCAGGGTAGCGGGCAGCGTGGTGCTCATCATGCACACGATGGGCTGGTGGCCGCTGGGAATGGCGTGAACCAGTCCGCCGTCGCCAAGCAGGGCGTCTGTAATTTGAGCGTCATTGGCGAGCAGCACAATGATCGCGTCCGCTCCAGCGCAATCCTTCACTTCAGAAGTTGTGGCGACGCCTTCACGGGCAAAGCTCTCGCGTACGGCGGCACTGCGGTCGCAGATGATGAGGTCAAAACCTCCACGCCGAACGCAGCGCGCCATTGGCGCACCCATGTTGCCGGCGCCGATGAAGGCGACTGTTTTGATGGATTTCATGAGCGCTGCTCCGCCTAGACACCCAGGTCCAGGTCGAACCGGGGAGCGCGGCGCTCTTGCAATGCGCTCACTCCCTCCCGCGCCTCGGGGCTTCCGAAGCCCATGAACTCCAGCGCCAGCGAGGTATCGAAAATGGGTCCGGCCTGACGCAGCCAATTGTTCAGGGCGTACTTGGTCCACCGCATCGCACCCGGCGCGCCTGCCGCGAGCTTCCCGGCGATCTCAAGGGCTTTGTCTTGAAGCGCGTCGTCCTCAACGCACAACGACACGAGACCCAGCGCTTCGGCCTGCGCGCCGCTCACGGGTTCGCACAACATCAGGTGGTATTTGGCCTTGGCCATCCCGCAAAGCAAGGGCCAGATGATGGCCGCATGGTCGCCTGCGGCGACGCCCAGCTTGGTGTGGCCGTCCACAATGCGGGCCGATTTCGCTGCAATCGAGATGTCGGCCAGCAGAGCCGCCACCAGACCCGCGCCCACCGCCGGGCCATGAATGGCGGAGACGATAGGTTTCGAACAGTTGATGATGTTGTAGACCAGGTCTCGGGCTTCTCGCCAGACACGGGCCCTGGCCTTGAAATCGTCGTTGATCTCTTCGAGCATGCGGAAATCACCACCAGCCGAGAACGCACGCCCGGCTCCGCGGATGATCACGGCGCTGACCTCGGGATCGGTGTCGATCTCGCGCCATACCTCCGCCAGTTCGGCGTGCCCCCGGGAATCCAGGGAATTCATGCGCTCGGGGTTGTTCAGCGTCAGGCGCAGAACACGGTCAAGCGGACGGTCGAATTCAATCGCCGTGTAGTTCTGATAACGAAGGTTTTCTGTCATCCTCGACTCCAACTTCAGGTACGTGATTGGGCGGCCGTTTGTCGGCCGTCCGCGTTCTTCTGCGCCGATATGACGCGTGCCTTTCTGCGTAACTGCTGGCGCAATTGTGCGATCCGCACTTGCTTTATCAAAGACCACCGTTGCACCCTTAGTGTGCGCTGATGCACAATGAGCCATGGATACGCACCCCGAATGGAACGACCTCAAAGTTTTTCTGGCTGTCGCACGGCTGGGCACGATCTCCGATGCGGGGGAGAAGCTCGGGATCGAGCACTCCACTGTTTCGCGGCGGATCGACCGGCTGGAAGCGACCTTGCGCGTGGTCTTGTTTGACCGACGCCGCAGCGGCTATTCGCTGACCGATGCTGGCCATGCGCTGATTCCTCACGCGGAAAAAATGGAAAGCGCGCTGTTGGCCGCTGTGGAAGAAAGCCTGGAGGCGGCCGACTTCATCAAAGGCAATGTTCGCGTTGGAACACCGGAAGCATTTGGTATCCACGTGCTTGCCCCGGGGATGGCGCAGTTGCGCCAGAAACATCCCGGACTGCGCATTGAACTGATGGCCCAGCCCCAATTCCCCAGCCTTGTGACCAGGGAAGTCGAAATCCTGGTGACGCTTGATCCGCCGCAGATGGGGCGATACAAGGTCGCGAAGCTGGCGCAGATCGACTACTTCCTTTATTGCTCTCCTGCCTACCGGGACGCCCATCCTCCAATACGTGAACTCAGCGACGTCGCTCAGCACGATTTCCTGGACTACATCCATGATGGTTCGGTCAGTGAGCGCTATCGCGTGCTTGAAGAGCTCGTCCTGGAACCGAATCGATGTTTCAGCTCGAACAGCGTGCTTGCACAGCGCTCGGCCGCAGCGGCTGGGCTGGGGCTTGTCTTGCTTACGCCCTATGTCGCAAACGTGAATAGCGGCGACCTCATCAGCGTTTTTCCTGATAAGCCCCTCATTACGCGGAGCTTATGGATTGCGGCGCCCGAAGATCTGCTGCGGATCAAACGCTACCAGTTCGCTTGGCGATTTATCCGTGAACAGGTCGAATCGCAGCCGGAGCTGTTCCACCCGTCCGCTTGATCGCTGTGCAGAATTGCACAATAAGGTTGCGGCAAATCCATTGTTCCGGCCGCATCGAATCCCTAGTATCTGGGGGGTTACCACCCACTCAACCCCATTTACTTCGGTTAGAGAATGAGAAAGATATATGGAGATGTGGCCGACGCCCTGGACGGGGTCATCACGAACGGCCAAACGATAGCTGTCGGGGGTTTCGGCCTGTGCGGCATTCCTTCAGCATTGATAGAAGGGATGCGTGACAGCGGCGTCGGCAATCTGACTTGCATCAGCAACAACGCTGGCGTTGATGACTTCGGTCTGGGGCTACTACTGCAGTCGCGCCAGGTGAAGCGCATGATCGCGTCGTACGTTGGCGAGAACAAGGAATTCGAAAGACAGTACTTGAGTGGCGAACTGGAGCTGGAGTTCAACCCTCAAGGGACGCTTGCGGAGCGTTTGCGCGCAGGCGGCGCCGGAATTCCCGCGTTTTTCACCAGGACTGGCGTCGGCACTGTCGTCGAGGAAGGCAAAGAGACCAGGCAGTTCGGTGGCCAGACCTACATCATGGAGTTGGCGCTCCGGCCGGATGTCTCGCTGGTGAAAGCAAAGCGTGCAGATCGAGCAGGCAACCTTGTCTTTGCACGCACAGCTCGAAACTTCAATCCCGACGTGGCAATGGCGGGAGCGGTGACGATCGCCGAAGTGGAAGAACTGGTGGAAGAGGGCGAGATCGATCCTGACGATGTGCATCTGCCAGGAATCTTCGTCGATCGTATCGTCGTCGTACCCAACCCGGAAAAGCGCATCGAGCGCAAGAGTTTCCGTTCACGGCCGCAGTAAGGAGAATTTGCGATGGCTTGGACACATGACCAAATGGCAGCGCGCGCCGCACAGGAACTGCACGACGGCGACTACGTGAATCTGGGAATAGGCTTACCCACGAAAGTGGTGCAATACGTGCCTGACGGCATGCAAGTATGGTTGCAGTCCGAAAACGGACTGATCGGCATCGGGCCGCCCCCTTATGAGGACGAAATCGACCCGGACCTTATCGACGCGGCCAAGCAGACGGTGACAACAGCGCCTGGCGCATCCATCTGTTCGTCTTCCATGTCGTTCGCCATGATCCGAGGCGGCCATATGGACCTTACGATCCTGGGAGCCATGCAGGTCAGCGCGCAGGGAGACCTTGCAAACTGGATGATCCCCGGCAAGATGGTCAAAGGCATGGGCGGGGCCATGGATCTTGTTGGTGGCGCGCGCCGGGTCATTGTGCTCATGGAACACAACACGCGTGACGGTGCGATGAAAATTCTGGATCAGTGCTCTTTGCCGCTGACCGGTCGTAGCGTGGTGCACAGGATCATTTCCGACCTGGCGGTGATGGACATCACCGACGAAGGGCTGGTTGTAAAAGAGCTGGCGCCCGGCGTTACGCGCGAGGCATTGCAGGAAAAGTCGGAGCCTCGCCTGGTGTTTGCACTAGGATAGCCGATCTAGGCGCGAGGAGGCGACTGATAGAACGTCTTTGTCCCGAAGTCGACCTCCACGCCTAGACCGATGCCTTCCGGCAGCCGGCCCAGACAGGACTGTTGATGCGATTGGCGCGCTGCACATCAACAGTCGTCCGAAGAATTCGAACGTCGCGACAGAACGCATGGAAGTATGCCCAATCGGCTGTGAAATCGGGTTGCGCTTGGGGCTTTGTTAAGCGGGTGGCTTGGCAGCCCATTGCCGAGTTCGCGTGGTTTTTGGCATTCCGTTACCAAACTCGCACCTTGACCCGCTGCACAAGGTCGCTCACATGTGGGTCGTGGATCCCCCAGCGGGCGAGCGCGTCGTCCAGACGAGTCAAATATTCACGATTACTCCCGAGTGGGCCGCTTGCCATGGCGACATCGGCGGCAACCGCGTTGAGTTCATCTGTCGCACGATATTGGGGGTGCGTCGTTTCGGCGACGAAAGCGATGACCGAAACCCGACGCCCATCCGCCAAACGTGCTTGCGCCCAGACTGGCCGATACAGCCCGTGCACCATTTCACGGATCCACACCAGGCGCTCCGCGCCAACAATTGAGCCTCAAGTGAGGCATTTTTCAAGTTGCTGATTTTACGGCGCATTATCAATGTCGGTTCAAGTGGTTCTGACAATCGGAATCAAGTGTTCGCTTATGGCGGATGCGCTTTCTGGGCGGCATTGCCGAGGCGCTGCTCCAATACAGCAGTGACGAACCTGAGTTACGGCTTCGGCATCTCCTTGCTCGAGTAGTGGCAGTCCAAGCGCGGTCAAAACACACCTCCTGGGCACAAGTCAGTCAGATCGGGATCAGCCAGGAGGAATTGGGCGTAAGCGCCCGGCGAACACATATTGAGCGCGTGCGTTGTCCTCGATAGTGTCCACCACTTTTAGGTGGACACCATGTCGAAGACAGAATTAGCGCCGGTTCCTAAGCGTCGGTCTTA
>NZ_NJIG01000030.1 GCF_002209535.1 Achromobacter marplatensis
AGGACAAGCGTAAAGCAGGAAACATCAAGATCAGGAACTAGGTTTTTGAACGCCGGGGTGGGTCAGTTTTACTCCGACGATTCCGACGAAAGTGGGTCAATTTTCAACCGGCGTTGACAAGAGGGAGCCTACGGCGACTGGCTGACCGCGCCGGCCGAGGCCAGCCGCGATTTCCTTGTGCCCTTCCCTGCAGACAGACTTGTTGCCACACCTCAACCATGACCTGTCTGCCGAAACATTGTTTCATCTGGTAAGGAGCCTAGGGGTTCCGTGTACGGCAGCGCACACTAAGGTTCCAGAACTGTCAGGAGAACTGACATGAAAAAGGAGATCCAAGAGCAAGGAGCCAAGGCCGCCGCGATGGGAGCCGGCTTGTTGGATTGCCCGTTTTACCGCATTGCCCACCTGCCCGCTTACACAAACGAAACGTTGTATGCGTGGCGAAAACGGGTGGAAGCCTGGGAGGCCGGTTGGTACCACTTTCAGGAAAAACGCGGGGCGAAAGCCACGTCGCGCTAATTAGAAAAGGGGTCGGGCTTCCGGCCCTTTTTGTCGTCCATTACACTGTATATACATACAGTATTTGGCAGCAGATCATGCTATGCACCGTCTCCCGCACCCACCATCTCGGCCAAAAGCGTCACGACCGCGACCCGGGCCCGACCATCACCGGCACCGTCCGCATGTATTCCGTCATGCGCGACGACATGAAGCGGTCCATCCGTGTCATGACAATGGACGGCCTGATGAAATTCGGCGCCACAGACAAGGGAGCCATTCCGGACCTGCTAGAGCCTGAGCTACTGACCTTCTCGTCCGACCGCGGCATGATGGTCTGCGGCTTTGAAGAGATCGACGGCCGGCGCTACTACCAGGGATGGTGGATGCAGTGGGTCAGGCAATGAAACCTGCGCAGGGGGTGCTGGCTACCGGATCACCGCGCTGCCCGGTGCGGGCAGAGGATTGCCACTGATGCGCGAGTCACTCCACGCAGGGGTAGTAGGCTTTCGCCATTCGAGTACCGATTCGGGTGACAAGGACACTTCTCGTATCGACGTCATACCTTCATCGAACGAAACACGCACGTACGAATTTGCTAATCCACCAACTTCCCCTCCCGCCGCGGGGACGCTGCCGATTTTCTTCCAATTTACAAGATCGTCGCTACTCTCAACTCGGAAACTTCCTGTCGCCCCATAGCCACCTGCAGCGTACAGCATCGTCATATCTTTATCGCGGGGCAGTAGTATCCACCCAGCGCAATACGTGGACATCTGATGCGGACCAGAATTCAATGCGTCATTCAAGTTGTACTGCGCGGGGTCATGCATTCCGCGGATCCTGAAATTGCAATCGTTGGCAATGGCCGAGTATCGAGGGAATGTTCGCAGGACCATTAGTGACCTGATGGCCAGGATGTCCTTATCAGCCGTATCCTTAAACGAGACCAGGACCTCATCAGCCGCGATAGGCGCGTCAAAGAGGACATCCAGATGAATGGCCTCATTTCCCTGAACGAGCTTTTGACTAACCGGCTTTCCTCCAAGGCGAGCTTCGACCGAAAAATTGATTGGGCGCTCTTGCACTATGTTGGTGTCGATAGCGACGCCCGAAATTTTTTCAATCCCGCTCAACTTGATTGAGACATCAGCAGGGAATTGAGACGCCGACCAGTAGTGGTCACCGTACAAACCACGCATCGACGCCGGTCCGTGGTTGGTAGGATCAATGGAGGAAGATGCGCTGTACTTATCATCGTTCATGTCATAAGCATGAAATCGCATTGCCCACTTCAAAAATTCGGGGTCGCCAAAATTCTCATACATCCAAACGAGTTGCGACACGTGAAGGGCGTTGTACTCAACACGAGGTGCGATGGGCCTCGCATTGCTCGGCATTTTCAGCGAATAGTAGGACGAGAATCCGGCGTCGAATTTCGGGATGTCGCGCTTCACCGCAGCGACCCCACGTTTGACGACACTCATCCATTTTTCATCTTTCGTGATGGCGTAGTAGTCGAGAATGCCGGCAAGGCCCGTGATGTGGCCGTTCAAAACCTTGAAGCTGTTGCCCTTGATGTCGGCCATTTCTTCCAGCCACGCAACATCGCCCTCATACACCATCACGCCGCCTTCCGTGATGGTGTGTTCGTACGCCCGCATCGCAGCTTCGGCTGCGGCTTTGTATTCACTCCTGCCCGTCACCGCGTTGGCTCGCAGAAGGACACTCGCCATCCGTGACTGTCCAATACCGGAAATCCATCCCGGGGCCAACTGGAAATTTGGATCGGAAAATGGATATTCCCACACCAGCATATCGCCACGTGTCTTGCCCTCGGCAATCATCCAGTCGGCAATATTCAGAAACTGCTCCTTGAGCTTCTCATCGGTGCAGTTTGTATCCAAGAAGTCTCGATACAAGCCAAGGGCGTAGTTGGAATTGAAAAACGGGTCGGCCCATTTCCCCAAGCCATTGAAAGCCTTGCCGTAGTCATAAAGCACTACGCCATCATCGCGCAGGCTGAAGCCCTTGGTGGTCGCGTAAGTTTCGGCGCTCGACGCGATAGTCCGAGGGGCCGCTCCGATAGCAGGGCAGGTCCCAGCGATAACGGGCTGCGAACCAACGAAAAAAGCGGCCACCAGAATCTTGCGCAGAACTTGTTTCATTGTGAAAGAGAAATAAATTAATGGGGACCGGTTCGATTATACCCATCGTTACATTACGTCAGCTTTCAACTTGCCTACGTGGTAACTATCTCCTCGCACCAAGAGAGTCATGCAAGCTCTCGCACGTCAATCCCGCAATGCGGGCGCGATCTGCAATTCCCGCAAGCTCTGTAGCTCGGTTGCTAACCCGGCCGAGCATGTAGGCGAGCAAATCGACGGCAGCGGCTCTTGTCGGGCTTCCGTCGGCAGCGGTGGGATCGCGGGCGACTGCGGCGCTAGCCAGCGCGTTTGCGCGGGAGCGCAGCCGGTCACGCTCAGTACGAGCGCCAACCGCGTCAGCAGCTGCGGCAGCGGCTTGTTTAATTGCTTCATCTCGAGCCTTCTCCACTGCAGCGGAACGCCGCCTTTCTTCTTCTCTAACAGCCTCGATGGCAGTCAGAGTGGCCTGGGAATCCGCCTCCCGCGCCTCAGCATACTCACGCTTGAGATCCGAAATCTCAGCTCCAAACCGCCAGCTCTGAGCCTTCCAGGCTCCGCTACCAGCGATTAGCGCCCCTACCGCCAGAGCGGCGGCATACCCTCGCCACCCTATCAGCGCTGTTGACACACCCATGTATTGGCCTCCCTACGCGTCACTAGGCCTGGCAGAGTTACCAATACCCCCCCTTGCCTTCCCTTTACCCACCTCTGCAGCTCTGCACAGGCCCCCGCGTAGTCGCCAGCATTGAACTTGCGCCTCATGGTCGAGTCAGCCAAGTTCCCGGCGCCGAGGTTGTACGTGAAGTCGATCAAAGCCGCGCGCTGCCAGTCATTGAGCGGGACGGTGATCAAGCGACGTACGGCACGATCAGCAATGTCCAGGTCAGCGACGCGCCAGGCATCGCATTCCGCGTCGGTGTAGATCCGTTTTGGGTCGACGTCTGAACCGGTATGCCCATCGCAAACCGTCAGCACGCCGACGGGGTCGATATACGGCTTGCCACGAGCTTTCCCCGGTTCGAAGTGCGACACCAGCACGCCTGCAATGGCGATCGATCCGGCGCTGGCGGTTGCAAGCAACTTGCGTTTCAGGCTTTCCGAGATCATTTCCAAATCCCCTTCACAGCTGCCACCGCTGCTAGCGTGGCCGCGATCGCCGTGGCGATGTATCCGATCGGCCGCGCAAGTCGGCCCAGCCCCTGCAAGACCTTGAACCCCCCGGCCAGCGCCGCGAAGGTGTCCACGATGTCCTGTGTGTTCTGCCGGATCGTCTCAATCGACTCCGTATTGCGCGCAGTGGCTGCCGCGTTTTGGGCCATGTCTTGCTCCATTTGCACCACGCGTGCATGCAAAGACTTGATGAATGCATCGGACAGATGTTCGTCAACCATGGAATTTCCTAAGAGGCGACAACATCGCGTCCCCTGTAGACGAAAAAAAAGCCGCATTAGCGGCTTCTACTGTTGCTCGTTAGGCATTTCCGGAAACACGACCTCCCGTGGGAACCCCTCTTGGTCGGTCAGGTCGCGAAGGGCTTGCCGATAGTCGCGGTAGGACTTTCTCAACGCCAGGGGCACGTCGCCGGCCTGAGTCCAATCAGTTTGCCGCAGCAGTTCATCTCGGTCCGCACGGACGGACTGTGCCAATTGCTGGTCAGTCGGTCCCGGTCGCCGCTCCAAGTAAGGGCGGCCATCCTCTGCCGTCGCAATGAAGTAATCCACGATCTGCCCCGCCATAAGCTCAGCCTTGTATTCCGGCTCAACCGTATAGCCACCAGGGGCTTCGTCGTACCAGCCACCATTTTTCCAAACGAATGTCATGTCACACTCCCACTGCAATGTAAGCCACGGGGACAGCAATACCCCCAGCGCCGGCCTCCGATACCAAATTGACCTGAACTCCCGTCAACAAGGTAGCGTCGTTGTCATAGGCCTTATATTGAATTGCCGTCGCGTTCGACCGCTCCGTCAAAATTACGCGCCGCCACGACGTGTACGCTTGGTTAAATGCAACAGTTGCCACCGATCCCGATCCACTTACGGATGTGATGGAAATTGCGCCCCACTGCAATTTCAGCCCGCCCGGCACGTTTTGCCGGCCGTCGGCCCCTAGCGCTTGATTCCCACCCTTGAAGGCGTCGGCCAGCCGTAGGGAAGTGAGCGCCAGAGTGTTTTCCGTCTGAGCTTGAGCTTGTGCAACGCTGGCGATCCCCGCCGGCAGCGCGATCCAGCCCGCTCCGCCGGTGTCCGGGTTGCTCGTATTGTTCTCGACGGTGCTCATCCAGTAACCATTGCCGGTTGCCATGACCAGCGTCGCCCCTTTGGGATAGCCCCCCACGGCAGTGGAAAATGCCGCATCATAGGAATACCCGGCCCCCGCTTGAGCCCATCGTGTCGCCGCGCTCAGAAAGTTCAGAATGCCGTTGAAATCCTGCCCATATGGCGGCACGCCGCCAGCGGCCAAGGGGGTCATCGTTAAGGGCGGGAAGCCGTCGGTGAACGAAGCCAACCCCGGCGTGACGCCGATCTGCGAAGCCACTGGAATGGTATTTTTTGCTCCGCTATTCGCGAACGGGACTGCTGACTTGGTAGGTGCGTTGCTAGCTTGCATAGATAAGCCCCGAAGATGTGAAGAAAACGCCGGAACCGAAGGGCTGCATCAGCGCTTCGTTGAATCCGAAGGTAGTAGGAACGTCCACTTGAAGGACATTGGCCAAAACGGCGGCGGGCTTTGGGATGGCACCGGACTGAGTCAGGATGGCAATCTCGTAGGGTTCAAGCGCGAACTCGAACACATAGCGAAACTCCATCTTCCCGGTATCAGACACATAGCAGCGGCCACGGCCCGAGAACAGATTCGACAGCAGCCGGTTCAGGCTGGGCGAAGTGCAATCAGAGATGTTGGCGAGCGCCTTCACCAGGATCAGCTTGCGATACGCGTCGTCTGCAAGCCGGTAAGTCTGGGTTGACTGCACGCCCGTGTAGAACGGCGCCTGATTGAATGGTTGCCAATTCAACGCCTCCCGATAGCCCAGATAAGTCTCGTTGCCTGGAATCGTGAGCATGCGCCCTACGCCAACGATCCTGCCCCAGATGTCCAGCCCGAATCCCTGCGCCGTCTCCACGTTCCAGACGTAGTCGTAGAACGCATCAAAATCCGTGTCCGGATTGATGTACTCGTCCATGTTGCGGATGAGCTGGCGCAGCGTGGGGCTGTTCGCGTACTGGCTGATAACGTTGCGGTCGGCAAGCGTTGGCGCATCTTCCCGGTACTCGTAGGTGTAACGGCCAGTCCAGGTCAACGACGCGCCAACGGCTGGAGACTCCCCCATATGGAATACACCATCGGCTGTGGCCACGTAGTCCGTCACAGTCACAGCGGAAGCGTCCGTCGGAATGTACGGCGTGGGCGCCAACCCGACTTCAACCTGCGCCCCGAACACGCGCATGGTGTTCCCGATGTCAGCAGAAAACTGCGTCCCGGCATTAGTAGCCAGATAGGCATACACCTGCCCGTCGAGGTCAGCCCCTGTCATTGCAGGCGCAATCGAGCACCGATGCCATCCGCCTTGAGATGCCTCAATCTTTCCGATCAAAGGGTTGCTAACTGCGCCAGTGGCAAGGTTGAAGGTCACGATGACGCTAGTGTCGAAGCTCACATACCGCAAGGTGAGCGTACTTGAGTTGCCAGGCGCCACATAAATGCTGAATGCGCTCTGTGTCGTAGGCAGTGTGATCGACTGGAATACCTGGCAACTGTTCGCATTTTGAACCGTGATCAGAGTTCCGTTATTCGAGCCGTCCGGAGCGGGATATGACCTATCCCGAGTCATCGTTGCGTTCCCCCAAACCGCATTGGAGAAATCGCTGCTGAATCTGAACAAATTCGTGCGCGGCGTCGGATACAGCAGCTGGTTTCCCTGCCAGTCCTGGCGCCATACTCCCGTGGGCGCAATGGACTGCACGACCTCCCGCGGTCCGCCGATCTGGAACTGCGTGGTTGCGCCATCCCCCACCCCGAACTGCGCAGGCTCGAAGACGTTGACAATGTTCGTCGTCATACCAAGGTCACCGTGATGTTCGCCTCCGAGATAGTCGGCGTCCTGTTGATGGGGATGGTGACGCTCGGCAGCGTCGGAGTGGTCGTCCCAAGCAGCAGCGAGATGATCGAAATGCTCTGATCGATCGCCACGATCGGGGCGTAATACCGGCTGGCGAACAGGGTCGAGCCGATCCGCGCGCGCAAGCCGCCGTCCGCGCCATTGAACGCGGCGATGATCGCCTGCTTGGTCAGTGCGACGATGTTGGACGGCAGGCTGGGGTTGTTGGCGATCTGGACCGCGAACAGCACCGGCAGCGCCGTCGGCGTTTGCCACTTCACGACATAGGACGGGTACGGGAACTGATAGCCCGCCGTGTCCTGCACAGTGTAGCTGGTGTTCCCGTTGTAGTCGGCCCCGTTGGACTTCTTGCGCCAGATGGCGTCAGCGATAGACGCTGCGGCGCCACCCACCACCGCCACATAGATCGAATGCGGGATCAGCGTGACGCCGCCCACGGTCAGGTTCGCGCTGGTGTTGTTCTCGGTCACGTACACGTCGATGACGTCGGCTACGTTCAGCACGTTGGCATAGATCGAAGGCAGCGAGCCGATGGCGTTCAGAGCAACCGACTGCCTACGACGTTCCTCAAACTCCGCACGGTTCTCGACGTAGCTGCCAACGGTCCCGTCGGCCGCGTTGAGGATCGAGTCCCATCCGGGGATGGCTTGGTAGATCTGGTTCAGCGCGCCAGCTGCGCAAGCGACCGGCCCGTCCAGCGCGCACGCGAACGGCAAGTCGATGCTGCCCGTGGGCGGAATCGTGCCGGACTGCGTGCACAGGTAGCGGTTGCCGTCGGCAGCCTGCGCCGTCGCACCTACAGGGATCACCACGCCGGCCAATCCGACGCACGTAGCCAAGACGGTCGTCGGCGTACCCGGCTTTCGGTCGATGAAGTAGATGCGCCCGATGGCGTCTTGCATCCGCCCCGCGGCAAACGCCGGGTCCACTTGGTTCACATAGCTGGCGAATTCGTTGTTCTTGTCACCGATGATGGCCGTGGTGCTCGACGCCAGTTGTCCCTGCGGCGTCTCCAAAGACTTGTTCAGGCCACCGCCAAAGGCGGAATCCATATCAGTCAGGACGCCGTCCAGGATGGCCGACTCTTCGGGCAGCACCAGCCCTTCCGGCGTGAACTGCACGCGCGGCACTTGGGAGCTTGTAGCCATGGTTTCCTCAGATGCTGACGGTCTGTGTCGTGCCGTCGGTCAGGGTAATTTCGACGTACCCGGCCAGGGTGCGATCGTTGAAGCTTGTGATCGTGCATACAGCACCGGCCACATTCGGGACGGTAAGCGCCGCCGTCTGGATATGCTCGCGCACGAGCGCCAGCGGCGGGCGGTACCCCAGGATGTCTCGCCAGTAGGGAACGCCCGGCGCCTTGTCGTAGAACAGCTCGCCCTTGAACAGCTTGATAGCGCTGGCGACGTCTTGGGCCACGGCGTAGGGGTCCGACGCCATAGCGATGTTGCCGGAGGCGTCCAGGACCAGGTCCCAGACAGTCCGGTCCAAAAGCAGCGTGTTCATGGGTTGGGGGTTCCAGTGTTGGACGGCCCGCTTTGCACGCCCGGATGGGTGTGGGTCGATCCCACATCCTTGCCGTTGTTTCGCAGCGTTCCCAGCGTGTTCATGTTGCCCTGCCAGGTTGACGTGCCGCCGAACGAGCCAGCCCCTTGCTGCACGGTGCCGTTAAGGACGATGACCGGCGAATTCAGCGCGCACTGCGTGGCCGCGTTCAGCTCTATGTTCGGTGCCTGCACCGTCACCTTGGAAGGCGACACCACGTTGATGCCGCCTGCGGTGAACTGCACGTACTGCACGGGCGTGCCATTCAGCATGCCACCGAAGTAGAGGCCGTCGGCCATGTCGTGGGTACGCCAAGAGCCAGGATTGGCTTGCTGTTTGCTCGCCTTGACGGCTGACAGATCCCGACTTCCGAACGCGGCCATCCCTATATCGCCCACCTTCGGGTCCAGGATCACGGCGTCAGTGCCGCCTTGCAGACGGAAATAGGGCAACTGGTGCAGCACCGCGTGCGGCACTGCATTGCCCGCACCGTCCAGTTGATTCACCAGCGGCTGCACGTCCACAAAGCCAACGGGCGATAGGCCGCCATCGTTCGTGACCGACACCACGCGGACCAGCGTGGCAGTGCTTAGGCGGGCGAGCGACTGGCTGATCAAGAACATCAGCGCGCCGTACTCACCCATGCCCTCGCCGGCTTGAGCCTGACCGGTATATCCGAACTGTTCAGCCATTGATAATCCGTTGACAGAGTATCTGGGTTAGCCATAAGCCGTTTGGAATCTCGCATTCCAATTGATGGACGACCCCGACTATTGACCACTCCCCATGCGCGGCCTCGATTGATGTTGTGACTTGCACAACGCGGCCCATTCCGACATCTGGGGTGTAGAGCAAATTGCAGGCAATCCCATTCCCGGTGAACGTCGGATACCCAATCAGGTTCAATTCCGGGGAAACCTGTATTGCTGGCCCTTCCCTGCTACCGTTCACGGGCCAAATAGCCAGAATTCCGCGCTCAATCGTGTAACTGATGCGCGCAGCTCGAGTGCAGGCGCGGAGCTGGTCCAGATCCGTGCCAGGAAAATAGGGATCCGACAGAAAAACATTCACCCCGTTTCCCTGGAAAGCCAGCTCCATAGACGCTGCGATATCTCGGCACACGACTGCGACCGAAGTGGCCCCTCGATAAGAGCGCGGAGGAACCGGTTTGACCGCCTTTCCAGCAGCAGACAGTGCCACGACGTTAAAGACCACCTCTGGGGCTTGGTTGTAGTCCGCCCAGGCTTGGTCAATATCACCCTCATACACGGTGCTGAGTGTGTTTCTTTCGTCCCCAACTTCAACTCGAATGCGATTCTTTCCCCTGCGCTGGGTCATGACAGGGCCGATCGCAGTCAGCTTATTCATCATGTCCTGACTCAATCCAAAGATGCGCAGTTGAAGCTGACTTTGGACGTCCCCGTTGTAGGCCACTACAGCCGCTGAAACGCGGTAACCGCTAAGCGTCACATCCGGCCCTTTCGTATCGCCGAACTGGCCTTCGCCCAGACTAATCGTGACGTCGATACTCCGTTTGATGAACGTCATAGCTCGTTCGCCTCCAGATACGCGAGGACGAACCGCTCACCAAGACCTGTGTACTCAGGGTCCGCATAGCCGCGCGTGTCGATGAAAGTTAGATCGCCGACGAAGCCTCGATACCGTTCTCGGACCAACCGCACGCGGTCATGGCACAGCGCCGTCGTCACGATCGGTTGATGGCTCACAAAGAGATCCAGATACATCCCCGTGGATTTCTCATAGACATTGACCTGACAGCTTTGACCGGCAAGAACAACGCTAAACGACTGCGATGGCACCGGGCGAAGGGGTATTTTCCTCATTGAATGCCTCCGGGCAGCGGCGTGGGTGAGAGCGAGCCGGGAACCGAAACCTCGCCCACTTCCGGGATCATTGAGATATCTATCGGGAAGCTCTGGACTTGGCCATTGCTTTGCGGATCCGCCCCGCTCGGCTCTTCCGTTTCCGAGAACTGGGCAGCAGCGGTCTGCCGCACCTCTTCCAAGAACAAGTCCACGATCAGCTGGCTAGACCCGCCTCGCGTGTCCCGCGTGTACGAGTAGTTAACCAAGTTGGCCGAGGCGTAGACGATCTCCGGCGTGACAACGGAGTACAGCTCAGTGCTGCGCACGATCCTCTCCAACGCCGCCAGCATCACATTGCGTGAGGCCATATCGCCGCTGTGTGCCAACCGGATGGCCGCGTCATAAGGCGTGTCGACCTTGTTGAAGGACGAGAACCCACCTTGCTCCACAGGGAAACTGGATATCCGGCCGCCGTTCCGAAATCGAACTCCCAGAAACGAGTCGAACACGACCGCCTGCTGGCCGTCCTGGGTATACAGCCCCCACAGCGGCGTGCCGAAGAACAATTCGGCCAAGCCACCCAGACCGATGTTGACTAGCTCCGGCAACGACGGGATGGTCGTTTCACGGAAGATGGCCGGCACCCCAGGAACCTGCGGGACGTTCGGGAAAGGAATCAGCGCCATCAGAAAAGCCCCGTGTTGCCCTGTTGAACCAAGTTTTGGTTTTTGCCCATACCCGCCAAGTCACGCGCGATGCCCGCGCCATCGGTCGCAGCCGTCGCGACATGGATGTCCCCATGGAAATGGGTTTCGCTGGAATTGGTAGTGGTAGTGCTCGTGGCGTTGTTCACTGACTGTGCCAAGGGCTGTGCGGCCTGAGCTGCCCCAACCGAAGCCAAAGCGCCAGCCTTAAGAGCTTCAGCTTGCGCCAGCCGCGCCAACTCGGTCGCCACGGCCGCACGCTCTTCAGCCTTCTTTTCCTTCTGCGCCGGGATCTCGAAGTCCGTGGTCACCACTCGGCTGGCGTCCTCCACGGTCTTCGCCGCCTTCAGCTTGTCGCCTGCACCCTTGTGCGTATTGCGCAGCTCCCAGTCGACAAAGGCGTACTGCTGATCACGCGTGGATTCAGCAAGCGCCACGCCCATGACCTGTTTAAACATGTCGACGCGCTCATTTCGCCATTGGGCGACCCCGAACGCCGTACCGTTGTCGCCAACGGCGCGATGGTCGAGCTTGCCGCCGCTCTCCGCCTGCAAATTGTTCACGATGCCTACTGCCTGGGCGCGCGACCAACCCATCTTTTCGAACTTGGCAATAGCTTCGCTGGCGTCAGGAGTGAGATCGGCCTTCGCCTTCTTGGACATCCAACTTGGAGTGATGGCATCCTTCGCAGCGTCCATGGCCGCTTTTACGGGGTCACTCGCTGCACTGATTTTGTCCCGCACTTCCTTCGGCACTAGTTTCGTAAACACTTCCGAGACTGCCTCGAATATCGCCTTGATGCCGTCAGCCACCGCCATGATGGCGGCGTTAACTTGGGACTTATTAGCAATAACCCAATTGCCGAAATCGGTGAGCTTCTCAACGATATAGTCCAGCGCGGGCATCAACGCCACGAGCACATCAACGCCAACACTGGCCAGCTTATTCATGGCTGTGTCGTACTTCTGGCGCAACTGCTCTGCGCGCTCGGCGGCTGCGGCTTGGGCAGCGGCCGGCCCGGATTGCTCACGCCGGCGGCGTGCCATACCCTCAGGGCCATCTTTGTAGAAGTTGAATTGCTGGGCGTCTAGACCCATCTGGCTTGCAGCGAGGGCTGCATCCGCCTTGTTCGTCTTGTAGAGATTTGCGACGATCTTGGCGCGCGCTTCCAAATACGTGACGCTATCCTTCAGGTCGTCTTCTTTACCGCCCCACCTGAAGAAGCCGCCGATTGACTCCACGGCCATTCCTCGGCGATACCGTGCGATCTGGTCCGCCGAATCTTTAAGCTGCTCGGTAATGCCGGCCGCCGACCCGCCCGCATTCTTCGCTGCGAGCTGCCACTCGGCCAAGTCCTTCGCACTCATGTTCAGGTTGTCCGACATGCGCGACAACGCGGCAGTCGACTGAACCGTGTCAGACACGAAGCTCTTGATGCCCATGCCAGCAGTGAACACCGCCAGCAGCGCCAACGCTTCGTTTCGCACCTTGCTGAAGAACATGGCGGCCTGCTTGCCACGGGTCTCCATCTCGCGCGCGGTACGGGCGGATTCCTCACGCGTATGCGTGAGCGAATCGTCCACCTCGGCCGCGCCTTGCTTGAAGCCCTTGGCATTCATGCCCAGCGTGACAACCAACGCGTCGATTACTGTGGCCATGCTATTTCCTCGCGTTGGCTATCGCCTGTTGGTTGTGCGCGTCGACCGCGAACACTTCCAGCAAGTTGTAGAGATCCTCGGCACCGTAGACCGTCTGCAGGTCATGCAGCAGGCCCGGGTGCCGAGAGATCACCGCCGCAATATTTCGCGGCACGTTGGCGTACTGGATCAGCCGCGGGCCGCCGCCTTGCCAGGCTTGGAGCCCGAAGTCGATTGAGCGACGGCCATAGAAAAATCCATGTGCAGGCCCAGAATCTGCTTGCGCAAGTTCAAGAGCGTGGCCACTTCCTCGATGTCGTCCGGGACCAGCGCGCGCGTCACGCTCGGGCTGGGCTGGATCTGAACGCACTTCATCATGCTGTCGAGCAGTGGCTTGGCGCTGTCATAAGGCAGCTTCGTCAATGCCTTGATGCCCAACGCGGCCACGCCAGCCAGGCCGGCTTCGGCGATGTTGTCGGGGATTTCCACCCCGGCGTTCATCAGGGCGAAGAGAGCGCGCCCCGCCCAGTCTTCCGCCTCGGAGGCCGGAAGCTCGGTCAGGACGAACACCTTGCCGTTGTCGCGCCCCTCGGCGCTGATGGTTACGGTTGCCTGTTTGCGGGCCATATCACACCAATGCCGGGGAGACGTCTTCCCAGGTTATCTGGAAAGTCATGGGTTGCAGGATCGTACGGGCGGTCGGCGCCGAGGGGATCTGCGTCAGCACGCCGCGCGTCATCACGAACTTGCGGCTGATCGACGGGATGTTCAGCGTGCCATTGCAGTAGAAGACCTCACGGGCCGTCTTCATCGCCGCCATGTAGGCCTCGAAGACGATCATCGAAGGCGAATCCGCCTGGATGGTGATCGTCTGGATGCTCATGAAGGGGGTGTAGCCGGCCGACATACGGCCATCCACACCCATGACGGCCTGGGCGGGTTGCACAGCTTCAAACGCAAAAGCGTCGTCGGTTGCGTAGCCCTCGATCTTCTGGGGAACCGGGAAGATGCCGGCGATGCCCAGATACAGGACGGAATTTGCACTGGTAAGAGTGGACATGTCGGTTGCCCTTACAGAATGGCCAGGGATGCGAGGGTGAGCTTCTGGACGGATCCGCCATCGAGATACCACAAAGTCATAGGCGGCGTGCCACGCGCAGCGCGTACTTGAGCCGTCGCCGGCAAGATTTGGAGATACCAGCCACGCGTTTCGAGCGTGCCCGAGATTTCAACGCCGGCCTGGTTGTTCACCTGGGACTTCTGGAGCGCGGACAGAGGCACGCCGGCGCGGATGGCGCCGAAGTTAACCGCGGCGTTGACCGGATCCATGCACGACGCGTCGATCAGGGCGTAGCCGTCGGCGTTGTACGGGACCGAATTCACTTGCGTCAGCAAGGACATCATGGCCTGCTGCAGCGCTGCGTTCAGCCAGATCTGGTTCACATAGGTGTCGATCCACTTCCATTTGCCGCTGATCTGTCCCGGATACAGGAACCGGAATTGGTCATTGGCCGTGGCGTAGTCGCCATAGAAGTTGTAGCCGTTGGTGATCAGAGTCTGGGCGGTGGTCGCGTCCGTCACGGTGAACTGAAGACCAGACTGGCTCTTGAACGCCAGGGTGATCCGGCCATTCGTGCGCTCGAAGTCGATACTGGCGATCGCCCCCAGGATGAAAGCTGCGTGCAGGATGTCTTTGTAGACCGGAATCGATCCGGAATACTCATTCGCCGCGACGATGGCAGCCCAGCTCGTCGTGCTGCCTTGGGTGGTCGCCTGCACGTCCGTATCCCAGCCCACGTAGGCAAAGCGATTGCCGCGGCTGTTCGTCCATGCCGAGAACGCAACCTTGTCGGCCGTCACCGGCTCCCACATGGTCATGAATGGCGCCCAATTTTGGGTAATGCCAACGATCGCGGTCATGTTCGTGGCCGGCACGCCAGCAATGGCGCCCTGCGATGTCACTGCACCGGTAGCGTCCGTCAGTTTCAAGGCAGCCGAGAGCGTGCCTGAGGCGAAGCTGATGGTCGACGTGGCGCCCGTCGTGGAAGACGTGAATTTGAATGCTGCCAGCTGTGCATCGTACGTGACCGTGCCGCCCAGGGACGTAAAAGCCGCCTGGATGATCGTTGCTGCGTTCGAGAAGCTGGTTGCTGCCGTCAGAGTGATGGCGCTGGACGTCTTGGCCGTGCCGTCTATCGACACGGTCAGGATGCCCGTCAGCGCCTTCAGCTCGGTCAGCGTCATTGACGCAAGCGAGCCGCCGCGCAGGTACGCGGCCACAGGCGCGCTGGGGTACTGCGCAAACAACAGATTGCCGGGCTTCTTCGTGGAGTTGTCGAACCCCAGGAAGTAAGAATTCGCCGCGGCGGCCTCGGGGGATGTCGGGCCAAAGAACCGCGAAACGTCGTCAGCGTTTGCAAAGCTCTTTACGGCGCCCACGGGCACGGAGGTATTGGCGGTCAGGATCAGGCCGTTCAGGTCGAGCGCCGATCCGCCGGCGCCGATCACGCCAGGAACTACCTGGACGATTTCACTGGCGGGAATGGACATAGCTTTAAGCTCCGGGAGGGAAAGTCGTGTCGACTTCGATCAGGTCGACGTGGAGTTGATCCGCAAACTGCTGCGGAAGCGTCACGGTTGGGTTGAACTGCAAGACGGCGTCGAACGACCACCGCTCTGTGTATTGGTTCTCACCGGTGATGAACGGCAATTGCTTGGGCTCACCGCAAAACAACGGCTGCGCGCGTCCTATCTCGGCTAGAAATTCGCATCCGTACTGGCTGCGCAGCGCGATCGATAGCACCAAAGCGCGGTCTTGCGCCTTCTCGCCGTAGCAGTCGATCTGCGCTGCCCACTGCGTCGGACGCGTGAACGCTCGCGTGCCGGTGGTCGGCGTAGGGTCGTCATACTTGGTGCGCGGGGTCGACAAGCCAACCACGCCCATGGGAGTGACGATCACGTATTCGCTGCCCTTCGGCGTTGGTACGCGATTGACCTGGCCCCGCAGGACGGGACAGTCCACCACCGTATCCGCGAACGCTCCCAGGTCATCAACCAGGTCATCTTCGGTAATGCTGATCTGCGCGCTCATGGCGTCTCGTCCAATTGCAGCGTGACGCCGACCTTGCACCAGTCAGGCCAGGTTTCGAGAACCGCCGTGACAAGCCAGGTCTGGCCGCCGAAGTCCAGCAGATCACCGCCCTTGGCCAGCGGCCGAACGACGCCCTGCGTATCTCCGAACATGTAGACCGCTCGCTGCACGCCTTGGATGTTCTGGGCCTCCAGGTGCTTCAGGTCGCCCGTACTGAGCGGCTGAACCTGGAGGGAGGCGTCGGCCGGCGCCAGGTACTTCGGAACCTGCTTGCGGCCCGGCCCCATTTCGTACCCGTCGCTGTACCGGACCTTCCCGGCAATCATCGGGTTCACCGCGGCGATGACTGGGCTTACGATGCCGTGCAAATTCATGTGTCGACCTCGTAATCCACGCTGTTCATCATGTGGCCGGTGTCCACGAGCGGTTTGGCGAAACCCTTGGCCGCCACCGTATTGGGCGACAGCGGGGGGCTGTCGAACTTCTGGATGGACGCTTGCAACTGGCCCTTCATCCCTTCGCCCATCTGGCCCAGGGACTTGTCGATGTCGTACTCGTTGGCGACTGCCAGATTCCCTAGCGACTTACCCCAGCCCTTTTGCTTCTCTTCGATCATTCGACGGAAGAAAGGCCGCGGGGGCTGGTTATGATCCGGTCGGCCGAATTCGTTGATAGCGGCGACCATAGCCACGGGCGTACCGTCCGGGTACTTGGCGTTCTCCAGGAACCCAACCCGCAACGTGCCACCCTGGCCGGCCTTATCAGCCATTTCCTTGAGTCGCGCCATCAGGGCGTCACCACCCTTGAACGTCACGGCCGCCATGGGATCACCACGGGGACGGCGTAGCCAGTCGGAGCGGGCCGGTAGCGACCGACGCGGTATTTGGCCGTGGCCTCCCAATACTGGGCGCCGTAGCCGGTCTGCGCGTACCACTGCGCCGATCCCGCCGCGACGTTGTATTCGGCAGATACCGAAACCGACCCTTCGGTCGCGCTGCTGATGCGACCCACCAGCGGACGCGGACCCTGGCCGTTCTCGCCATAGGTCAGCGCCGCGACGTGGGCCGTCAGCAGGTACAGGAGCACCTTGCGTTCGTCGACGTCGCAGACCGCGCTGGTGTCCTTGTTGCTCAGGTACAGCGTGGCCGTGCTGAAGGCATGGTTCAGCTGCGCATCCGTGAGCGCTGCGAAGGACGGGTAAATCTGCTTGAACTCAGCGGGATCAAAGACGACGACAGCCATGGGCCGCTCCTATTTCTTTTTGCCTTCGTAGTTCTCGGGCTTGATGCCGGCGGCGGGCGCTTCCGGGTCCAGACCTTCAAGGCCGGACTTTTCGTCCTCGCGCTCTTTGGCCTTGGCCACGGCGCTGCGCTCGCTGCCCTGCGCGAAGATCATTTCCTTCTTCAGCGGCGGGAAGTCCCCATACAGCTTGGTCCAGGCTTCCCAGAAATCGGCATTGACTTCGGTGAAGCCATGGCCGGCAATGGCTTCGGGGTGGTTAGCACCATTCAGCACCACGGGGTCTTTGACACCCGGGACGTCCAGCACCAGGCCGTTGGGCAACTTGCATGCGATGGTCACAGTCGACATATCTCTTCCTCGAATGAGAAAGGGGCGCCACATTGGCGCCCCTCTGGGTTGCTGCGTTCTGCGCTGGTCAGACGCCGATCATGCCGGCGATGGCCATGGGCACCTTGATGATGGCGCCCCACGTACCCTGCGATTTCTTTTGCAAGAAGCTCGAGGTCTTACGCTCGATCGCGTGGGCGCGCATCTTCTCGGTGAAGGCAGCGGAACCAACGTTCTGACCGTCGATCGATTCGGCGATGAGCTGCACCAGCTGGCCGGAGCCCGTCGCGTACTGCACGGCGGTTTCGACGGTCAGGTTGGGGAAGTTCTTCGCCAGCAGGTCGGCGACGTTGACGTTGTACTGGTTCGTCTTCGTCAGGTTTACTTCGATTTCCGGCGACATGCACAACTTCATCTTGTCGCGCCGCGTGACCAGGCCGCGCGTCTGCGAAACCAGTTGCGCGAACAGGCGTTGCGAGATGTCGTCGTAGACCTGTTGGCCGTCCTTCGTGGACCACAGCGTGCCGCTGTCGGTGCCGGTAGCCCCCGGCGCGATGGGCGCCGACAGGTTGGGGTCGTTCAGCAGGCCGTAGTTTTGCAGGCCAGCGATGCCGAAGAAGTAGCTGTTGTCCTGGAACTTATTCAGGATCAGCGCGCCGGCGATGTTGAGTTCGGACGCGTAATTGATCTTCGCCACACCGTACATGTCCAGTTCGCGCTCACCCCATTCCGTCATAGTCTGGTAGTGGTACGACTGGCGCTGCGGGAAGTTCGTGTTGGCGCCCGCCCGGCCGTTGTTGTTGAAATCGCCGTAGGACGACACTTCACCCGTCGACTCCACCACCGGGAAAGTCGCAGTCAGCGTGGTCCAGTCGCCTTTCTTCGACTCGCCCAGGATGACGGCGCCCTGCATGGGCGTCGTGAGCACACGTACCAGCTCGGGGTCGATGTAGTTCAGCAGGTAGCCAGGGATGCCGGCGTTGCTGACCGTCACCAACGGGCCTGCGGCGTCCATGGCCAGGCCATAGTCGGCGCGGAACTCGTCGGGCAGGTAATCCATGGCGCCCGGGAACACGATGCCGAAGTGCTTCTCCAGCAGCGCGAGGTCTTGATTTCGTTTCATGTCTTACCCCAGGTTGTAGGAAGTCATCTTGATGAGGGCACCGATGGCGCCCGCACTGCCGACAAACATGTTGGTTTCGGTGTGGCCCGCGATCGTGGCCCCGGCAGCACCGGTGGAGACCGTGCCGTCGGTGTTGGATGCGAAGACCTTCTGGCCGATGGTCGCCGCCGTCTTGGTCGCGACCCAGAAGTCGCCGCCGTTGTGCAGCGTGACCCCCAGGCCGGCCGGGATGAGCATGGTGGCCTCGGCCAGCCAGATGGTGATAACGCCCTGCTGCTCGCGGTGCACAAAGCCCGTGGGCACGCCGGAGCCGGCGTTCGTCACCTTGCCGGCGGCGTCTGCCCAGGCGAAGCGGCCGACGGTCACGCCAGCGGTGTCAGCCACCAGCGCGCCGGGGCCAGCCAAGACGGTCGAACGCGGGTTCGAGCTGGCGAAGTCGCCAGCAACCGCGGCGGCCGGCTCGATGTAGACCTGTTTCTGGAAACCCATTTAGATCACCTTGGGGATGTGCGGGAAGCGGTCGCGGAAGCTCTTGTGAGCGGCCGAGTCCATCGCAACACGCGGGGTTTGGGGGGCCTGGTCCTGCGCCATGGCCAACTTGACCAGCGCGCGGTAGGCCGAAGGCGGCGTATCGGCAAGGTCGATGCCTTTGGCGTCCAGGGCCATCTTGTAGACCGCCTCGGCCGAGTCCTGGGCCACGATCTCGCCAAGGATGGGCCGGCATTCCTGCTCAGCGGTGCGGATCTCGTTCCAGCGCGCGACGGCGGCCTGTTCGCCTGCCTTCTGCGCCTTGGCCAGCGCCTGATCCATGGCTTGCTTGGTCACGGGTGCCGGCGGCGTGCCGGCCGTGTGCGGCGGCTCGTCTTCAGCACCGGCGGCCGGCTCGCCCAGGGCGGCCATCACGCGCGCGGCTTCTTCCGGGCCGAGCTTTTCGCCCAGCATTTCGCGGATCTTGCCCATGAGTTCGTCGTCCTGGGCCACGGCCTTGGGTTCCGTGAGATCTTCTTCCTCGTCTTCACCGATAGGCGACATGCCGGGGTCGGTGAAGACCTCGATGACCTCTTTCAGGTCTTCCAGGTCGGCGTCCTGCGCCAGCTTGCCCTTGAAGTGGTTCTGCATCGCGCGCACGATGCGCGGCTGCTCGGACTTCAGGTTCTTGCGGCTGACACCTTTTAGGAAGGTGGTCAGGTCGCCCAGCGCCGAGTCCTGGGCCAGCTTGGGACGGATGTACGCCCCAAGCGCCCCGGCGACAGCGATGGCGGTTTTGCTCTGTTTCATTTTCGGGATCTCCGAAGGGTTGAGGGTATAGCTGTCGCCTACGACGACGTCCGGGCCTGCCCGGCCCACTTCGACAAGCGCGACGTGATTGCCGCGGATGTCTCGCATCACCCCGTCGTATGCGACGCCCTCAAACTTGCCGGGCGTCATATCGGCACGGTAGCGATAGGCGCTCGAAAGCTCCTTTTGCTCATCAGACTCTACGAGCGCGATCGCGACGGCGTCCCATACGACGAGGGAATTCTTAAGGTACGGCGCCTGGTAGGAGGCGTTCGAACCCGTGGCCCCGACCACGAACTCCTTCTGCGGCTCGGCGGCCGAGACGGGGATGTGCTTGGACAGCAGCGGGATGTTGTTGAAGGTGGGCGCGGCGCGCGCCAGCTCTTCAGGGTCCCGCAACAGGAAGTAGACACGGTTGGGGTCAAGCCCCAGCGCCTCCCAGTCCGGGATCTCGTCGCCCCGGTACGGGTTGACCGTGGCCTTGCTGATGTTGCTGACCTCGACGTGCATCCGGCCGTCAACGTCGATGCGGCGCACGGTCGCGCGGTCAAAGGCCAGCCCGCGCTGGTTCTGCTGTTTCATGGATCAAATCCCGGGATGATGCTGATGGCCACGCAGCGGCAGTTCGGCAATTCACCGGGCCGGATGTACTCGCCGTCGATGAGCATGCCCTTGTCGACGTCGTAGACGTCGCCGTCGGCGTCCTGGTGCGACTTGCGCGGATGCTTGCCCCCGCGAGAGTGCTGCCATTTAGCTTGCTTGATGCCCAGACCCTGCTGGCGCACGCGCGTGATGGTGGCCGTGGCCTTGTTGTTCTGGTCGCGTGCAATGAACGCCGCGCGCCGCTTGGTTATGCCGTACCGCTTCTCCAGCTCTTTGGTGATGCCTTCCAGATCACGGCCCTGCGTGACCGACCGCATGACCATCCCCTGGACGTCCTGCAAGTGCTCGGCGGCAATGGACTTGATGAGCCCGACGTTCTCCTGCACGGTGGCCTGGAAGACGTCGTTGGCCGCGCGTGTCATCTGAAACTGCACGCTGAAGCCTTTCTGCCGCAGGGCATTGCGCAAAGACAAGTCAGCCGTGCTCATCGAGCTTTCGGCGAACTCACTTGCCACCGGCTGAGACGCCTCGTCAAAGCGCCGCTGCCATTGCTTGGCTAGGCGCCGCATCATCTTGGTCAGCACCATCGCCGGGCTTTCGTCCTGCGCGATCTCCGGCACGTTGCGCCGGTACGCCGCCGTCAGCCAGTACACCACCGACCGCTGCATCTCGTCGATCAGGCGGTCCAAGCGCTTGCGGTAGGCCGCCTCGATCCCCAGGTTGGCATGCACGGGGCGCAGCGGCACCTCGCGGCCAGTAGGGGATACGAGGTCAGGCATTGGCGTTTTCCTGCGGTTCGTCATCCAGGGGTGGCGGCTCGACCGGCACCGCGTCGGGCAAGCCGTTTTCGTCCAGATCGCTCACATCAAGCGAGTGGTAGCCGTTCGTCTCTTCTGCCGCGATGCGCTGGCGCACCTCAACAGGACTTACGGCGCCCAACTCGACCAGCACTGCGTCGGTGTCGGCGTCGTACTTTCGCACCTCGGCCTGTTCCTTCTCGCTCAGTTGCCACAGAGGCACGAACGAAAAGGTGATGTCCGGGTCGATCTCGCCGAACTCGCTCAGTTGAATGACCTCCAGGCACTGCTGCAACGGGTCGCGGAACACCGCTTCTTGCACCGACAGGATTTCGTCGTAGAACACGCGAATCTCGCCGTCGGCGGTCGCGTTCAAGCCGCTGGGCGTGATGCCCGTGTACTTGACCAGCGGGATGCCGGGAACCACGCACAGTTGCTCAAGCGACTGGTTTTGCAGCGCATCCAGGCCCGACAGCGGAACATTCTCGAAACCGAATTCCTCGTCGTCCTTATTGACGGCGAAGACGCCCCGATTCGTGCGCGTCCGATTGAACACGTCAATGCGGGCGAACACGTCGTCACCAGGATCGCCCTGAAGGATCGACTGCAAGTTGGTCTTGAAGACCCCGACCGAGAACCCGTCGATCAGGTTTGCCACCGCCTGGCGCGTCTTCAGCCAGTTGTTGACGTAGGGGATGGTCAGCTGCGTCAGCGACATCCCGCCGAAGTTGTACGACGGCTTCAGCAGGTCCGGCACCTCGCGCGACACGATGTTCAGCAGTCGGCTGGTGTGCACCTGGCGCCCCAGCACGAACCACGACGTCGGCTTGTAGAAGTCCGGCCGCATCGGGTTGTCGCTGTTGTAGAGGTACGGCGTCGTCCACACCGGGTCGATGACCTTGAAGCCCACCAGCGCGCCCTTGGCGATCTTTGCGGGGCTCTTGACCAGGATCGACTTCAGCTCGTCAGGATCCGCCCATGCCAGCATGCCGCTGGGCGTCTTCACGTCGATGTAGATCTGCGACCGGCCGAACAGTCCATCCTGCAACGCTGCCAAGCGGAACTTGGCGCGCAGGCGGTGGCGGCGCATGGCCTTCTCGATGACTTCGAGCTTGTCGGCCTTGTCGTCGTCGCCCTTGACCTCCAGCTTGATCCACTTCCGGGTCATCTCCTTGGCGATGACGTCGGACATCTTGCGGTACTCCGGGCGCTGGGAAAGCTCGGCCAGGTACGGATAGCCGATAAATCCCATACCCGCGTAGGCTTCGCTCACGTAGGCATACACGGGGCTCATCGCCTCGTCCATCGCCACCAACGCGCTCTTTTTATCCGCAGGGACGACGAACGGGGCCACTTCTGGGCGCTTGAATTCGCCCTCCGGAGCGGACGGCGGCTCGGCCGGCGGCACGTTGGAACGGCCCAAGGCTTCTGCGCTGATCTTCATCCCAGGCTCGCGGCGCGCGGCCGGGGCCGGCGCAGGTGCCGCTGGGGCATTCCTGCGCAGGATCCAGTCGAGTAATTTCATGCGCGCCTCATGGCTTCGGGGTTGATCTTCATGGGTGCTTGGCCGGGCGCGAACGCCATGATGAAGCCGTCCGCCAAGTTGGGCGACGGCACGGGCCCGCCCTCCCGGGTCGGTTTTGCCAGGTCTTTCTTGCTCTCCACCTTCACCCGGCCCGCCTGGTCGTAATCACGCTTGGGCGTGCACAACTCGTCTATCAGCTTGCTCAGGTGGGGTATGTTGCTGTCGATAAAGATCATCTGATCCGGCGTGTACTTCTCGCCCTTGCGCACCGCGTTGAACGTGTTGCGCAGGCGATCTGCCACGCCCCACCAAGCTTGAGCCTTGATGTTGGCGAACATGTCCTTGTTCTTGGTCCCGGGCATGTACTGCGCCTCGGGTTGAAACACCGCGGCGCCGGCATTGAACTTGGAGTGATGGACGATTCCACGCCCTGCGCCATTCAGCTCATTGAACTTGGCACCAGAGCCAGCGCCCACCCCGATCGAGTCGTATGTCACGCTGGCCTGACG
Source organism: Achromobacter marplatensis (assembly GCF_002209535.1). Classification (GTDB taxonomy): domain Bacteria; phylum Pseudomonadota; class Gammaproteobacteria; order Burkholderiales; family Burkholderiaceae_B; genus Achromobacter; species Achromobacter marplatensis. Next base: position 22,973 of record NZ_NJIG01000030.1, read on the forward strand.
CTCACGCGCAGCCTCATAGACGCGCGTGCAGGACTTCAGCAGCTCGTCTTCGCCTGCCTTCCACTCATCAGCCCAAGACGCCAGGGGGCCGTGGGCATAGATCGCTGCACACTTATCAGCGCCGCTGTCTGCTACGTCAAACCCGATGCGCTTACGGCCAGTAGGCTCGATGCCCAGCGCCAGATGCGCGTCGATCGCAGCCATGACCCAAGAGCGCTTGATAATGACGCTGTCGTCGTTGTCCTTGGGGACACCGCGATAGATATGCTGGTACTCGTCCTCGTCTTCAGCCTTAGCCGCCTCGATCACGGCGAGCATGGTTTCGCTAAGAAACGGGTTCTCGTCGTAGTTGATCAGGCGCACCACCGTGTTCGGCGGCGGGTTCGTTACGAACCTTTTGTAGGCGAAGTCCGTGGCCAAGCGCGGGTTGAAGATCACCCAGACCTGCGACCCCGATTTGCGGATGGTCGCCTCAAGGATCTTCCACTGCGCTTCGGTCAGGTTGTGCGCTTCCTCGATCCAGAGTATGTCAATGCTCTCCAGCGACTTGATTTCGTCAATGGAGCGCCACAGACCGTAGAACAGGAACTCGCTGCGCGTCTTGCGGCCGATGATCTTGTTGTCCAAGATCCGGAACTGAGGATTCAGCCCGAACCGCTCGATCTGCATCTTCAGCAGCGTGTAGACCGATTCCTCAATCTTGTTCTGGAACTGCCGGACGCACAGGATGCGCAGTCGGTAGTTGCTCGCCAGGAACGTAGCAAAGCCCGCCGCATCCCATGACTTGGACGACGCCCGTCCGCCGTACAGAACCCGATTGCGCGCCGGCATGAGCCAGAAATCACGCAGAGCCGGATTAAGTGTCGGCCTCGACAGCAGAGCGTCCATAGAAATGTTCCAACCCCGCGGGCACTTCGTTCTGGCCCCGGTTGGCCTCGTCCACTGCGTCCTTGTTGGCGCGCAGCAGGTTCACGGCAATCTCGCTTGAATCGTTCGCTACTCGTGTCAGGGCTGCGATACCCTTCAGCGTTTCGACGCTTCCACCGTCTAGCGGCGCGGCGTCGTCAATCTCGGCAACCTTGCCGTGGGCAATACCCAACAGGCGGTGCGATGTGGCGGCACCGTATCTTGCCGCGCTGGCCAAGTGCTCGGATATCGCCTTCAGGTCATCTGCAAGTGAACGGGCGGCTATCTGTTCAGAAACGTTCAGATTCGCCATCGCGCGGTCTGCCGCAACCAATTGATTCGCAACAGATTTAATCGTTTCTGTGCGTTTAGAAAACCGCGTAGAAATGGCGCCCTTACTCACCCCGAACTCACGGGCCAGCGCAGACGTGGATTCCCCGGCCAGCAGGCGCTTACCGATCGTCTCCCACTGCGCATCCGTCAGCTTTGAGGGCCGCCCCATATTCGACTCGCCTTAACGCGCAACCCGCGCTCAATCGTCCGAGCCATCTGCTCGGGGTCTGGCTCAAGCCCCACTGTGTCAGCGAACAGACGCACGCCAGCGATGTACCAGCGCACCCACCACGCGACCTTCAACGTCAGGTGAACGGTGATCTGAGCCATGTAAATTCCAAGGTGCGTCCATCCGACTGCCCGCCGTGGCGAGCTGGGCGCCGCGGTTCTCGTCATGCTGGCCGCCGGCGACAAGACCGGAAGAAAGATCCCGCGCATTTGCCCCTGCGCGGGCGCCAGGCCTGCTCAGGCGACTCATGGGGGTACTTGTAGGTTGTGGGGCCCACCCCTTGGCGCGCGTGAGTGCCCGCTGGTTGGACCGATAGGGGCTTAACGGGCGGCGCCGGTCGGAGCCAGCGATACGGGGCTATCCCCGAGTGCAGCGTTGGCCATTGGCGCGCTGCTGGCTGGTCGATTGCGGCGGCTGTTCCCACAGAGCAGGGGCCGGAGCATGACGTTTGCCAGCCGGTGCCCATGCGGCCCGGCGGACGGTTCTCTCTGGCCCCTGCTCTCTGGAAACGGGCATGAAAAAGCCCCACAACGATTGCTCGTGTGGGGCAGTGACAGTGGTTGGATTCGAACCAACTAAGGCCGAGTGAGTTCACCCCGGCCTATACCTTGTGTGCAACAAGCGTCCCTGCTGCATTCACCGTCAAAACTATTATGCAACAAAAAGCCCCGGCTCAGTGTCGGGGCTTCATATCTTCAGGGCGCAAGAGCCCGGCGCTAGTATCCCACAATGTGTGGCGCTTTTAGGAATGTCCGTGTCCCACTTTTCCTCACTGCGCCCTCAATTCGAAAGGGATGCCTAGCTTGAGCATGGCTTGCACCTGCTCGTAGGTGTATTGAGGAGGAGGCCGATTCGCTACCTCTTCAGCCATGGCAAGCAATTCCGCCCGGCGCCGAGACGTCAGACTGGCAATGTCCGCTTCCTTTTTGGCCGACCCCACGTAATCGGCCATGTTGCCCCGGATTGTTGTCAGGTAGATGTTGCCGACCGCATACGGGCCAGTGTCTCCGTACCGGCCCATGCAGAGATCGTTGGGGCCGCTGCCACGCAGGTGATAGTGGCGTTGCCAGAATTCCCACCATTCGGCGAAAGTGAGCTCGAAGCCGATGCCGCGGCCAGCGGATCGGGTCTTCTGCTTCATGAACGCGTAGTAAGGATCAGGAAGCTTCTGGCTCTTGGCATGGGTGCGAATTCGCGCAAGGGCTTCAGGACTCAGGTCGCCGAGCACGCTGGCGATACGATCCTCGCCGGGCGCATCGTCCGGGATTGCATAGCTTTTCAGCCGGTAGGTTGCATAGCCGCCGCGCTCATGGATGGGCGCGATGCGCACTAGGCTGCCGCCATTCTCCATCGCCTCCAGTACGCGCGAGACAGCCTTCCGCGCCGCCTCTCTATCCTGTCGATTCTTGTTGTCGCCAAGGATGTAATTGACGATCTCCATCATCCTGAAGTCTCGCTTGGGGTAAGTCCCCAGCAACTCAAGAACCTCGGTAGCGTATTTCATCGAATCTTCCTCTCAACTTCATTTCGGAATAGGCCGAGATAAATCCGGTATTCAGCGTCTGTCAGCGTCACGCCTGTCATCTCTGCAATCCACTCCCGTGCCGCCTTACGCCGGTCTTTCGTGCCCATGCCGTCGAACCTCACGCCCTTCTGAGGGTATTCAGCGATCACTACCATGCGCTCATGCCATGGCAGCGCGGCGTGCATCGCCTCCACTAGCAGGGCATGGTCGTAGTTGATCGGGCGAGGGTCGACGTCTTCGGCATGGTGGACGACCATGTTGCCCACCGTGCAGCCGGACCACGTCCAACGCGCCCAGTTCCAAAGCAAGTCATCGCCCGTCAGGCTACTCATCGGCCACCTCGTACCGGTTGCACTTGGTGCCGTAGGGCTTGCCCTTCAGACACCGCGTGATCGTGTCGCCGATGAAAGGCGTCTCGATGGTCTTTGCGTGGGCGCAGCCCTTGCACGACCGATTGAGTGCGGCCTGCTGGCGGCTCATCACCACCTGCATCGGGTCGCGGAACTCCCATTTGCGTAGGTCTTCCATCAGAATTCCTCCACGGCCCAACCGCCGCCGTCCTTCTTGGCGCGGGCCTTAACGGCAATGAACTTGAACGGGTACATGTCCGCGGCGATCTTGATCTTGGCGCGCGCGTCGTCCTGCCAGAAGCCTTTGACCTCATGGAGCTCGATCTGGCCGTCGGGAACCATCACCGCGAAGTCGGGCGTGTAGAACGTGTTGTCAGCGAGGCGGAATTTCATCCCCTCGAACTTGTGCCAGAGGATGCCGCCCACCGCCTGGAGCTGGCCCAGGTAGTCGGCGTAGGCTTGCTCGGTCTTATTGAGCTGGCCGGCCTTCAGACGGCCCAGTGCAAAGGCGCGGTTCATGCGGACACCTGTGCGCGAAGGACTCGGAAGGGATCGGCCGCACTCGGATTCCAGCCGGCGCGCAGCGTCCGGATCAATTCATCCGTCATAGCTAGGGCGCGTTTGCGCTCATACGCGTTCATCATGGGCTCAGTCTTCTCCGGCGCCTCCACATCCGACCAGCGATAGATGGCTGCGCGGCCGGATCCGACGCCCTTACGCTCGCCAGTGCGTTCGACATATCCACGACACAGAAGGCGACGCATAGTCTTATCCGCAACTCGCTGATCGACGCCGATCAGTTCCGCCACTTCCCGGATTGTGTGAGGCCCGTTAACGCGCAAGCAGTTGACTACGGCTACCCCGTGATGATCCTGTCCTGCAAATCTCATGATTGCTCTCCCCTTGCCTTAGCAAGCATCGCCGCGATGGTGGGCGTAGGTTGTTCGCCCTTGGCAATGCGTTCGCCCCATGCCTTAACCCAACGCCGGGGATCTCTCCCGGTCTGGTCCAGCGCCTTGTCGGCGCCCATCCTCTTCAACGCGGCAGCCGCCTCTTCCTTGGTCGCCAATGTCTGTCCCGGTGCCGGCAGCGCCGTCCGCGGCTCGGGGATCGGGTGCCACTCTCCTTTTCCGATTTCCTCCGACAACGTCTTCTCCCAGCGGGCCTTGATCTGGCCGTAGGTGCTGCCCAGCAAGTCCACGGTGCTGACCCCGATCGCAGCCCAGTACACGGCAGGGTGCGACCACGAACCCATCTGCCCACGCTGCCGGGCCGTCATCCCGTGCACAGCCTCGTGGTAAGCGACTTCGGGCGCCATCCACGGCCGGCACAGCTTCAGGAACTCGGGCAACGTCGGCGGCCAGTCACGCTGCTTGCAGGCTTGCAATCCCACGGCGATCTCGTCCCCCGAGAACCCGGCCAAGTCTTCAGCCCAGACAGCGTGTACTGCCTCTTCCGGCACGCCGCCCCACATTTGGGGGAGCTTCGAGCCGTACATCGCGGTCAGCCGCTGGAACAGCTTTTTGATCCAAGGCGTCGGCAGCGCCTGAGGTGCTTCAAACCGGTTGGCCAGTGCTTGCATCGAAAGTCCCCATGTCTCGCATTTCGGGTTGCGGATCGCTCCACAGCTTTTCCATCCACTTCGCATTCGTCTGCGTGATCGTCGACGGGGAGGCTCGGGCTTGAGCCCGTGGAGGGAATAGCCCCTGGTAGCCGCCGGCGATGCTGTTGGCAATCACGTCGCTCGGCTGATGCCCTTCGGCCAGGTAGGCAGCCAGCTGCTGCAGCTGACGCTTTGCGCCCTCCTCCGTGACCGGCTTCTTGCGGTCCTTCCGGTCGGCAACCCAGCTTTGCCAGTCTTCGCGGTCAAGCCAGTCCGGCAACTCGATCGCGGCGGCATCGAATCCATTCCCCCGCTTGCGGGGGGTAGGGGGGTGTTCTTTTGTTTCTTGGTTATTGGTTCTTGGTTCTTGGTTAGCTTTCGATCCGGTTTCCCCTGGGTTAGGGTTCGATTCGATTTCGGAACCTACGGAAAACCGGCTGGGTTTATCTGGGTTTCCGCCTTCCTTTCTCGGGCGCCCTCCCCGCTTCCCGTTGGCTTTCGCGGTATCGGCTTTGACGTGATATGCGGCAATCTCTGCATCCGCGCGCTTGTTGTGCCAGTACCCATTGGCCAGGGTGAAGAACTCGCCCAGCACCAATTTCACGGCCTCGCGCTCTTCTTCAGAGCGCGCCCCAACCCATCGGCAGACTTGCTGCATGTCATCCACAATGGGTTGTTCTTCCGCGTAGTAGCGGCGCAGCAGGCGGCTGTAGATAGCGTCCTCAACCAAACTCAAGTGCATCGTGGCCTGGGCGTAATCGCCGATGTTGTGGCTGTAGTAGTTCATGCGTGCTCCAGCATCCCGACAGCACGTAGGGCGCCGTCAGGGACTTCCAAGCCTTGGGACTGCAGTTGTTCAATGCACCAGACCAGCAGATCGCGCTGGCGGCCGTATCGGGCCTCGAAGCGAGCCTTCCAGGGATGCACGGCAATTCGGCCTGGCGCGCCGGTCCCATCCTGGTGGTTGCCGGCAGACAGCGGCAGAACCAGCCAATGCGCATCGGGCTTCGTGCGGCCGTCGATGTGGTGGATGGAGCAGTGGCCGTCAAAGAAGCCATCCATGCGGGATGCCACACAGCCAATGTTCGTGACCAGCAGATCCCAGAATCGCTTCTGTTCCGCGGAGGGGTTACGGCCTTTCATTCGCCGAATCCTTGCAAGACGAGCTCCAGCATTTCGCTGGCGCGCGCGGCCGGCAGATGCGGCCACATAGTTTTCTGGGCATGCGCCGTGCGCAGGAAGGCAACAGCGTCGGCATGAAATTCCTCCATGTCGGCCTGCTCCAGCTTTGCGTAGCTGATCGACCGCGGCACAGGAATCACGCCGCCCTTGGGGCCCGGATACCAGTCGACGAAGCCGCAGCCGATCTTGAGCCAGTCCCTGAACGCGTTGAATTCCTCGAAGCGCTCCTGGGCTTCGAACAGGACGGTCTCCATCTTCATGTGCTTCCGGTGGTACCAGCCCAGGCGCTCTTTGTGCGTGGTGATCGACAGCATCTCGCCGGGCTCGAGCCGGACAATCTGGTTCCACAGCCGGCGCCATTGCTTGCGCCCGTGCTCACCCAGGCCGTCGACCATGCCGAAGATCATTCGGCGTGCGGCTTCCTTTTCCTGCTCTGAGGCTTGGACAGGTTGCTGACGAACCAGGGTGATATCGGCCATGGTTACGCCTCGTCCTCGTTCTCGACTTCGGCCAGCAGCCAGTTGGCCGCCCAGCGCTTGAGAACCTTCTGATCGTTGGGCGTCGTCACCACTGAATTCTTGGGGGATACCTGCAAGCCCACAGCAGCCAGCAATAAGCAGTACTGAATCAAGGCCTCTTTTTGTCGGCTCAAAGTGCTGGGATCAACGCCCATCAATTCGGCTGCACGGACCTGCGTGACATGTGCAAGACGGCGCAAGATCTCAGATTCAATCCGTGCAGCGTTCTTGCGGGTGATTTCCTGCCGCTCGGCAGATACTGGTTGCGTGCTCATTGAGTACATCCTTATGAACAAAGAACGAGGTGTGTTTCGTGACCGAAACGGAAAAGTTGTTGATCAGTGCCCAGGACTTGGCCCGCCGCGTGTTTGAGGCACCCAGCGAAAAAGCCGTCATGGATTTGTTTCAGGAGCTGTGCGCCGAGCGTGACCGCATGGCGTGGGCGACCGACGGCCGCGAATCGGCGACGGTGCATTGATGTCATGCCGCCCTCGCCTCTTCACCTGCCAATTCGGGCCACACCTTTGCCCACTGCTTACACAAAAGGCGCTTGGATATGCCAGAGGCTGATTCCAGCGCATGCGCATACTCAGCAGGCACATTCCCCGACCGCTCCCATTGCTGGACCGTCTGGTAGTTGTTGGCGCCGGTCTTCCTGGCTGTAGCCACCGGGCCGCCGGCGTTGGCGATGGCTTGAGCGATGTGGGGGTTCTTGTCCATGACGCCCACTCTATACAAGAAAAACTAGCAATGCAAGAAATTCCTGCAATGACACAAGCCTTTCTTGTGGGTAATCTCGCGCGCATGCCGACGATCCACAAACGAATCAAAGACCTCAGGGAGAAGCTCGGGCTTTCCATGGAGCAGCTTGCCGACCGCGTGTCGGTTTCTTGGCAGACCATTCAGCAATGGGAGAACGGGAAAACCGCTCCCAAGCGCGCAAGGCTGGACGCTGTCGCAAAGGCCCTAAACACAACTCCCGAGTACCTCGCTGTCGGCCCAGCCACTGACCCCGACACGGATGAATTCATCCCGATTAGACGTCTGGATGTGCGCTTGTCCGCCGGTCACGGAGAAATCGTGCTATCTGAAGATGAGATGAGCCGACTTTCGTTTCGAGCTGATTTCTTGAGGGCGGCCGGCGCAACTCCAGAGCAAACTGTGTCGGTGTCCGTAAAAGGCGACAGCATGGAGCCGTTGATTCCAGATGGCGCTACTATCCTGGTGAACCGGGGCGCTACGTCCATAATTAACGGGAAGGTTTACGCGTTCCGGGTTGATGGGGAGCTGTTGGTAAAGCGCCTCTATAAAGGAAATGGCGGATTCATTGCCCGGTCTGAAAACCCGGCTGGAGGCTATACGGATCTACACCTAAATTTCGATGACCCTCAGATCGAAATTATTGGCCGCGCTTTTTGGATGGGGTGCAAACTTTGAAGATCGTCTCCGCATTGTTCCTTTGGAGCGCTGCCGGCGCAGCCCTGGCGGGCAGCGTGAACTGCGATACGCGCCAAACAATGGTGGATAAGCTCGTCTGCTCATCTCCGAAACTAATGCAGATGGATGCGGCCTATGCGGACGCATATGTCGCAGCTCGTGCGGCCGCTCCCGATCAAAAAGCATTCCTGAGAGATGCTGGCGAATCCTTAGGCTGGCGCCAAAAGAATTGCACAGATACGCAATGTCTGGAGTCGTGGTTTGAGCGCGCCACCCTCGCGTATGACGGCCAAGTGAACAGCCTTCGTGCGTCGCGCTCGAATGCATCTAGCGCGGCGCCACGGGCAATTAAGAATGCGCCCTTATACGGGGATTCCAATCCTGCGCTAGGAAGCTGTTTCGTTCTGCGCGGAACTGCCGCTGGCGTTGCGACCTGGCGAGATAACTCGGTACCTCAGGATCGCGCGACCCAAAACGTCTTGATCGCGCTAAGCAAATTCGGCTGGAATACTAGTGCAGTCGAGGCCTGGACCGCTTTCGTTACGGATACCTATCGGTCTAGCATTACCAGTGCGGATATAGAACACAGGCTCGCCAATCTGTGCGACCGATACCAAAGCCTTAAGGTGGAGATTCCTCTCCCTTAGGGAGCATCCTGCCTCAGCAGCGCCGCCTTCGGGCGGTTTTTTTTCGCCCACTGACGGCGCCACCCCCATGCTGCGCCGCCCATCAATGCGAGCCGTTACAACTTTCTATGCTAGTTTTTCTTGCATGCTAGTTTTTCTTGTGGCACATTACACCTATGCGCTGAACGAAGCGCGAAGCAGTACAGAAGAACCGCTCTTTAACAACCGATGTGCAAAACGTTCCGCACCCGCCGAGAGGCGATGCGACCGGGGAAATCGCGGATGCCCTGAACAGAAAGATGCCGAAAACCGCTCGTGCAGGTGGCTGAACAGACTAAGGCCGGCCAGGCGCAGAACCTGGCAGCACAGAGCGCGATCCAGTTGGACGCCAAGAATCGACCGATGGCGCGTAATCGTGTTGATGACCACCGGGAGTAGTCCGGGAACCATGACCGCCCTGGCCTTCGGGTTTAACGGAGGCGGCATGCAGGGCAGCGCCCTACCTGGAGCCGCATTAGCGGGAACAGCCAGGTAGCGCGCTGCTCCGGAATTCATCCGCCAGCCCGTTCCTAGAGCGGGCTTACGAATGAACAAGGAGAGAGAAATGGCCAACATCAAGTACTTCAGCGACGTGACTG
>NZ_NJIG01000002.1 GCF_002209535.1 Achromobacter marplatensis
TCGTTCGAGACCAGGACGTTGATAGGTCGGGTGTGGAAGCGCAGTAATGCGTTAAGCTAACCGATACTAATTGCTCGTGAGGCTTGATCCTATAACACTGATGGTTATGACCTGGTGATGTAGCGTTCCAAGTGTCGTTCAATACAAAATCTGGCTGCACCGTCAGCAGCCAGCCAACACCAATTACACCCCCCTGTGCGTGATCATCGAGCTAGTCTCTGATCGCCACACGTTGTGTTTCTTCCAAGATTGGAGCAGTTGCCTAACCGCAGCCGCTCAACCAGTTACGCCTGACGACCATAGCAAGGTGGTACCACTCCTTCCCATCCCGAACAGGACAGTGAAACGCCTTCGCGCCGATGATAGTGGACGGACGTCTGTGAAAGTAGGTCATCGTCAGGCTTTTATTCCGCAAAACCCCACAGGTAATCCTGTGGGGTTTTGTCTTTGTAGAGTGAGAACCCCTGCGTATTGAAAGCGGCATTGTTGGCATGCCACATGCGTAGAGCGGGATCCACTGCAGTACCTGGGCAAGACCCAGCAAGACCCAAGAAGTACGCCAAGATTCGAGCGGTTGAAGTTTCAGGCAGCCGCTCAAGCAGTTATGCTTGACGACCATAGCAAGGTGGTACCACTCCTTCCCATCCCGAACAGGACAGTGAAACGCCTTCGCGCCGATGATAGTGGACGGACGTCTGTGAAAGTAGGTCATCGTCAAGCTCTTATCCCTCAAAGCCCCGCCGGTTCCCGGCGGGGCTTTGTCTTTGGGCGAGGGCGGCCTGAATGGCTGGTGACAACTCCTTCAAATCGAAGCGCTTTGCAGGTCGTCAATCAGGCTGCAAGCCGCGCCAATGCTGAATGTGCACAAATAACAACGCCCGTGGGCGGGGGGGCTTTGTGCGGTAAGATTGACCGAGTCAATTCGTTGGAGCGTTATCGTGAGTGATACCCAGACCCCCGTGCCCGGTACGAAGTTGGACCTGCGCACGTTGACCCACGTGGCTTACGGCTTGTTTGCCTTGGGCTTTCTGACGAGTGGAATTCTGGGCATCGCGACATTAGCCGCCGTTGTGCTGATGTATCTGAAGCGCTCGGATGCGGCCGGCACGGTTTACGCTGCCCACTTCGACTGGATGCTGCGCACGTTCTGGTGGGCCATGTTGTGGTTGGCCATCAGCGGTATCGCCGTCTATATCTTCATTGGCTGGATCGGCCTGATCGCAACCGTCGTGTGGGTGCTGTATCGCCTGATCAAGGGCTGGCTGGCGTTGCTGGAAGGGGCGGCGCCCACCACCTACGCGTGACCTGAAAGCAATTCGGGCAACAGCAACAAGAAAGGCCGGCGAGATCGCCGGCCTTTTTCATGGGCGTTTGCTGCAGTGCCAAGGACAGGTACTTAGGACAGGATGACATAGGCTGCGACAGCAAGCATCGAGACGCCGAAGACCGCGGCCTGGATGCGTACCGCACGTGGCGTATTGAACCGTCCAAGGATGACCTGGCCGCCGTAGATCCAGGGGAAATGGCAGAACAGGCCCAGGACAACGAAGGCGGCGCTTAGCTGCGTCACCTGGGTGGCGAGGCTGGCGCCAGGCGTGAGGAATTGCGCGAACATGACTACGATCATCGAGTGGATTTTGGGGTTCAGCGCGACGCAGATGAAACCGTCCCGAAAGCCCATCGCTTTCTGTGGCCGCGTCGTAGGGTCGGGCGCCACGGATGCGCGGAAGAAGCCCCAGGCGAGATAAAGCAGATAGGCGGCGCCCGCCCATTTCAGGACGGTGTGGAGTTGCGGGTACTCGTGCAGCGTGCCACCCAAGCCAAACCCGTAGAGGGCGCAGAGCGCCAGGTTGCCGGCTTCGAAGCCAATCCAGAACGGCACCGAGCCCTTCATCCCGTAGCGGCCGCCGGCGGTGGCCAAGAGGGTGTTGCCCGGCCCCGGGCTGATGATCATGGGAATGGCGTACCCCAGGAAAACGATCCAACTTTCCCACCCGATCATTACCGCTTCCTTTGAATGTGGTTGCCGCCAATCCCCCGGGGTTTCCGTGAGCGGGCGAGGTCGTAGTAGATAGCGCTTCCGGGGCGGGGCCAAACGATCTATTCTCATCCCTTCGATAATCTGAACTAATCGAGAACATGCGCCGTCTGCCACCGTTGGGCGCGTTGCGCGCCTTTGAGGCCGCTGCGCGGCATATGAGCTTTACTCTGGCCGCAGCTGAGCTCTGCGTCACGCAGGCGGCGATCAGCCATCAGGTGCGGCAGCTGGAGCACTGGCTGGGTCATCCCATGTTCACGCGCCGAGGCCATGCATTGGCCCTCACGCAAAAGGGCACGGCCTATCTGGCCGAACTGTCGCAAGTGTTTGATCAGATGGCGGCGGCGACCGAGCGCGTGCGCGACAAGCACGAGGGGCCTTTGCGGATCTCGGTGCTGCCTTCCTTTGCTTCGCGCTGGTTGTTGCCGCGCTTGCCGGCTTTTCGTGCCAGGCATCCCGACGTGGAATTGAGGGTGACGAGCTCGGTGCAGCTGTGGAGCGGCGATGACGCGTTCGACATCGGCATCCGTTCGGGATTGGGGCGTTGGCCTGGCCTCAAGGCCGACCTGATTGCACGCGAGTTCTTGAGCCCGGTCTGCAGCCCTGCGTTGGCTGCCGGGCCGCCGGCGCTTAAGCGGCCGGAGGATCTGAAGCGCGTGGCGCTACTGCATGATCAGCCGCGCGCGGCGTGGCAGCAGTGGTGCCAACATACCGACGTCGCATTGGACCTTTCGCAGGGTCTTGTCTTCAACGATGCGGCGTTGGTATTGCAGGCTGCGATCGAGGGACAAGGCGTCGCGTTGGGGCGCCTGATGCTGGCTGCGGATGACTTGCGAAAGGGGCGTCTGGTGCGACTGTTTGAGCACGCTTTACCGAACGATTACAGCTATTGGATCGTGTATGCGCGCGCGTCCGCGCAACGTCCGGAGGTGGCTGCGTTTCGAAGCTGGTTGCTCGAAGAGGCGCGCCAAGCCTAGCGATCAGCGAAATGGGATCGACAGGAACAAGTGAGGGAGTGTGCCGTGTCCACAGAATGTGGAGCGGCGTGTCGCGCGGGAAATGGAGCTTGCGCGAGAGGAGGGTGTGCTAGCCCGGCGTGAGCCAGGGCGTCGCGACAATCCAAGAGGCAGGGACGTACGGGGTACGCCCTTTGCCTGCTTACTTCAGATGTGCGTTGACCAGTTTGGTCAGTTCGAACATCGTGACCTGATCTTTGCCAAAGATCGGACGCAGCTTGGCATCGGCGTTGATGTTGCGCTTGTTGCTGGCATCTTGCAGGTTGTGCTTCTTGATGTATTCCCAGATCTTCTTGGTGACCTCGGTACGCGGCACGGCTTCCGAGCCGATGACAGCGGCCAATTCGGCGCTGGGGGTCAGGGGCTTCATGAATGCAGCGTTCGGCTTGCGCGCGGTCGCGGGTTTGGAGGTTGTGGCCATAATGCGGCGCTCCTTCTCTGGCTGTTGGAAAAATTGTCCTGCGGCCGGAGCATAACGTGTCTCTCTCGTAAAGACAAAGGCATTTATCCTCTGTAGCAACTAAAATGCACAGACTGTCCCCCCTATCACGTCATTCTGTAACCTCCTATGTACGCACGATCTCCTTTGGAATCAATTCGCCTATTTCATGACGAATTGACGGCGCTGCGGCGCGATTTGCATGCGCATCCTGAATTGGGCTTCGAGGAAGTCCGGACCTCCGGGATTGTGGCCGGCGCGCTTGAGGCACTGGGCATCGAGGTGCATCGCGGCATCGGCAAGACCGGCGTGGTGGGCGTGATTCGCGGCAAGCGCTGCGACAGCGGACGCATGATTGGGCTGCGCGCCGACATGGACGCCTTGCCCATGACCGAAGACAACGACTTCGGCCACAAGTCCACCAAGCCGGGCCTGATGCATGGTTGCGGCCATGACGGCCACACCGCGGTGTTGATCGGGGCGGCGAAGTACCTGGCGCAAACGCGCAATTTCGACGGCACGGCCGTGCTGATTTTCCAGCCGGCCGAAGAGGGCCGGGGCGGTGCGCGCGCCATGCTTGAGGACGGCTTGTTCGACACGTTTCCGTGCGACGCGATCTACGCGCTGCATAACTGGCCGGGCCTGCGGCCCGGCACGATCGGCATCAACCCCGGGCCGATGATGGCGGCGGCGGACCGCTTCGAGATCCAGATCACGGGCCGCGGGGGCCATGGCGCGCACCCTTACCAGACGATTGATCCAGTGACGATCGCGGGGCAGATCATTACGGCATTGCAGACCATCGTGTCGCGCAACGTGAACCCGCTGGATTCCGCGGTCGTGTCGATCGGGTCCATGCAGGCGGGGCATCCGGGCGCCATGAGCGTGATCCCGCGCGAAGCCAAGCTGGTGGGCACGGTGCGCACGTTCCGCAAATCGGTCCAGGAAATGGTCGAGACGCGCATGCGCGAACTGGTCACCGCGATCGCCAGCGCATTCGGCGGCACGGCCGAACTGATTTACGAGCGCATCTATCCGGCAACCCTGAACACGCCGCAGCACGCCAACCTGGTGGCCGACATCGCGACCGAGATGATCGGCAAGGAAAACGTGGTGCGCGATCTGGTGCCGTCGATGGGTTCCGAGGATTTTTCCTTCATGTTGCAGAGCAAGCCCGGTGCGTACTTCCGGCTGGGCCAAGGCGGCGCCGAGTCGGGCTGCGTGCTGCATAACTCGCATTTTGATTTCAACGATGCCGTCATTCCCCTGGGCAGCGCGATGTTCTGCGCGCTGGCTGAACGGGGCATGCCGCTGGCAGATTAAGAAGCCTTCCATGTCTACTCCAAACACGAATCAGCTCACCATCACCCGCCCCGACGACTGGCACCTGCACCTGCGCGATGGCGCGGCGCTGGAAGCCGTGGTGGCCGATACCGCGCGCCAGTTCGCGCGCGCCATCATCATGCCGAACCTGAAGCCGCCGGTGACCACCACCGAACAGGCGCTGGCCTATCGTGGCCGCATCCTGGAGGCGCTGGGCAAGGCTGGCGGAAATCCGGAAGCGTTCACGCCGCTGATGACGCTCTATCTGACCGACAACACGTCGGCGGAAGAGATCTTCCGCGCGCACGAGTCGGGCCAGGTCTATGCCGTGAAGTTGTACCCGGCGGGCGCCACGACCAACTCGGATGCGGGCGTGACCGATTTGCTGGGCAAGTGTGCGAAGGCGCTGGAAGCGCTGGAAAAATGCGGCATGCCGCTGCTGGTGCACGGCGAAGTGACCGACCCGGCGATTGACGTGTTCGACCGCGAGGCGATTTTCGTCGAGCGCGTGATGAAGCCGTTGCGCCGCGCGTTTCCGGCCCTGAAGGTGGTGTTCGAACACATCACGACGAAGGAAGGCGCCGAGTATGTACGCGATGCCGAAGGGCCGATCGCCGCGACGATCACGCCGCAACACATGCTGTACAACCGCAACGCGATCTTCCAGGGCGGCGTGCGGCCGCACCTGTACTGCTTGCCGATCTTGAAGCGCGAGACGCATCGTCTGGCCCTGGTCGAGGCTGCCACCAGCGGCAGCCCGCGTTTCTTCCTGGGCACGGACAGCGCGCCGCACGCGCGAGGCTTGAAGGAACACGCTTGCGGCTGTGCCGGCTGCTACACCGCGCTGCACGCGATGGAGCTGTACGCTACGGCCTTTGAGGCCGCGGGCAAGCTGGACAAGCTGGAAGGTTTTGCCAGCTTCCACGGCCCCGACTTCTACGGCCTGCCGCGCAACTCCGGTACCCTGACGCTGGTGCGCGAGACGTATCAGGTTCCCGACGAGCTGGAGTTCGGCAATACGACGCTGGTGCCGCTGGCGGCAGGCGAAGCGTTGGCCTGGCGCGCGAAAGTCTGAGCAGCGGGCGCGGGCCCAGATTGGGCGCGCGTCGACGAATGAGAAACGGGGGAGCGGCTTGCGCCACTCCCCCGTTTTGTTTGCCGTTCAAATGGCGGCTATCTATATATATAGATAGGGACGTCAGAGCGTGCCGTCGCGGCGTGCTTCCAGCAGTTCCCAGCGGGCGAATCGTTCTTCGAGTTCGCTTTCCAGTTTGGCGAGTTCGCCGTTGATGCGATCGACCTCGGCGGGCGCATCGCGGTACAGGCTGCCGTCGGCCAGCTTGCCGGCGAGTTCGGCCTGTTGCGCTTCCAGCGCGGCGATGGCGTCCGGCAAGCCTTCAAGCTCGCGCAAGTCCCACGCGTTCATCTTGGTGGCCTTGGCCGGTTTGGGCTTGGCGACCTTGGCGCGCGCGGCGCTTTCGTCGACGGGCTTGGCGGCGCTGTCCACATCGGCTGCCGGGGCGGATGGCGCGGGGCGCTGGGCGACCCATTCGTCGTAGCCGCCGACGTAGTCGCGCCAGTGGCCGTCGCCTTCGTAGGCAATGGTCTGGGTGACGACGTTGTTCAGGAAGGCGCGGTCATGGCTGACGAGCAGCACGGTGCCGGCGTATTCCTGAAGCAGTTCTTCCAGCAGTTCCAGCGTTTCGATGTCCAGGTCGTTGGTGGGTTCGTCCAGCACCAGCACGTTGGCGGGGCGCGCGAACAGGCGCGCCAGCAGCAGGCGGGCCCGCTCGCCGCCGGACAGGCTGCGCACGGGAGAGCCGGCGCGGGCGGGCGAGAACAAGAAGTCGCCCAGGTACGTCATGACGTGCTTGCGAGTGCCGCCGATTTCGACCCATTCGCTGCCCGGGCTGATGATGTCGACGAGCGAGGCGTTTTCATCCAGTTGTGCGCGCATCTGGTCGAAGTACGCCACCGCCACGTTGGTGCCCATGCGCGTGGAACCGGTGTCCGGCTGCATTTCGCCCAGGATCAGCTTGAGCAAGGTGGTCTTGCCGGCGCCGTTGGGGCCAATGATGCCGATACGGTCGCCGCGCAGGATCGTCGTGGAGTAGTCATCCACCACGACCTTGTCGCCGAAGGTCTTGCCGACGTGTTCGAGTTCGGCCACGAGCTTGCCCGAACGCTGGCCTTCCGCCAGCGCCAGCGATACGTCGCCGATGCGCTCGCGGCGTTCGGCGCGCTGGACGCGCAGGCTTTCCAGGCGACGGACCCGGCCTTCATTGCGCGTGCGGCGGGCTTCGACGCCCTTGCGGATCCAGACTTCCTCTTGCGCCAGCAGCTTGTCGAATCGGGCTTGTTCCAGGCGTTCGGATTCCAGCCACTGGGCTTTGCGCTCTTGCCATTGGGAGAAATTCCCTGGGAAGCTGAGCAGGCGTCCGCGGTCGAGTTCGACGATGCGGGTGGTGACGGCGTCCAGGAAGCGGCGATCGTGGGTGATGATGACCGCGGCGCCGCGCCAGCTGCGCAGCATCTCTTCCAGCCAGGCGATGCCGTCGAAGTCCAGATGGTTGGTGGGTTCGTCCAGCAGCAGCAGATCGGGCTCTTCGACCAGGGCGCGCGCCAGCGCGACCCGCTTGCGGGTGCCACCGGACAGGCCCGCGATCTGCGCATCGGCGGGCAGACCCAGTTTTTCCAGCATGGCGCGCACGCGCGAGGGGCGTTGCCAGTCTTCGTGGTCGCCTTCCACATTGCAGACGACATCGAACACGGTGGCGTTCTCGTCCAGCTCGGGTTCCTGTTCGACCGTGGCGACGCGCAGGCCCGAGTTGCGGGCGATGTCGCCGTCGTCAGGCAGCGTCCTGCCGTCGAGCAACCTCAGCAGCGACGACTTGCCGGCGCCGTTGCGGCCGATGAGGCCGATGCGCTCGCCGGCCTGAATGGCGAAGTCGGCGTGGTCCAGCAGCGGATGGTGGCCGTAGGCCAGCTGGATGTCGGTAAGAGTGATGAGAGTAGCGAGGGCCATGTATGGAGTCGTTTTTGCGGCGTCTAAGCGGATCAGCGCGTATTGTCGCAGGAACCCCGCAAGCTCGTTTGGGGCGGGATGTGCCCGCGCCTTGGGACGCGCTTCGGGGACAGAGCCATGACCTGTAATAGAATACGGACCGCAGGGCGGGTCGGGCGATCGCGGTGGATGCGAATCCATCGAGGAAGGTCCGGACTCCATAGGGCAGGGTAACGGCTAACGGCCGTCCGGCCGCGTCTTCGGGCGCGGTTGAGGAATAGGGCCACAGAGACGAGACTGCGAAGCGGGCGTGCTTGCACGCACAGATACGGCCATCTCCGTATCGCGCCATTCGGCAACGAAGGGCGGCATCGCAGGGTGAAACGCGGCAACCTCTACCCGGAGCAACATCAAATAGGCATGCGTGCGGCCCTCGGGTCGCGAAGGGCGGCTCCGTCCAAGCATGCGGGTAGGTGGCTAGAGCGGCTCAGCAATGATCCGCGCAGAGGAATGATCGTCCGCCAGGGAAACCTGGTGTACAGAATCCGGCCTATAGACCCGTCCTGCATCTAATTTCCCACACGCGAGTTGGCCAGGCCCCAAGCCTGGCCGCGCGTGGTCGCGCCTGAAGTCCGACGCGCAATTTTTTTGGCTGCGCATGGCGGGAAGCCCGGCGGGAAGCCTCGTCAGTTCGGGCGAAACGGCCCTTCGTAAAACAATGCAAAGTCATCCTTAGGCGCTACTTCTGAAGAAGGACTTGTAGAGTGTGCCGCAACCTCCTGATTTATTAGGGGGTTTTTCTTTTTGCGGTTTTACATATTGGTCTAAGTCCTTGTTGTGATTGAAAAAATTGCAACCACGCGCTTGACCGCCCCTGTGCCATACCGTAGAGTGGGAAATAGTAGGAAATTGTGCAATTAAGTGGGGTAAAAGTGGTGTTTCAGGGAAGCAGCGCGCTCACGCTGGATGCCAAGGGACGGATCTCGATTCCGACCCGGCATCGTGACGCGCTGATGTCGCAGGCCGATGGCCGGCTGACCCTGACCCGCCACCCCGACGGCTGCTTGCTGGTGTATCCGCGGCCGGAGTGGGAAAAGAAGCGCGAGCAGATCGCCGCTTTTCCCATGACGGCTCGTGCATTGCAGCGGCTGTTGCTGGGCAACGCTCAGGATGTGGAACTGGATGGCTCCGGCCGGGTCCTGATCGCGCCTGAACTGCGCAACGCTTCCGGTATGACGCGCGATGTGATGCTGCTCGGTCTGGGCGCGCACTTCGAGCTGTGGGACGCCGCTACCCTGGCCAGCCGAGAGGCTGAGGATCTGGCCAAGGGTATGCCGGATGTGTTGAATCAGTTTTCGTTCTGAAAAATCTATGGAATTCGAACATCGGCCCGTTCTGCTGGAGCCGACGGTGGACGCACTATTGCTGCCCGACTTCGGCGGCAAGGGCGCGACACGGTCGCACACGCAGACCGAGCCGGATACGGCTACGCGGGCGGAACGCGGCGTGTTTGTCGACGGCACTTTTGGCCGCGGCGGGCACAGTCGCGAGCTGCTGGGCCGCTTGGGCAAGGATGCCCGGCTGGTGGTGTTCGACAAGGACCCCGAGGCGATCGCGGTAGCCAATGCGTTGGCGGCGGCGGACCCTCGGGTCACGGTTATCCATGGCGGCTTTGCCACCATGGCTGAAGAATTGGAGCAGCGCGGCATCGGCAAGGTCGATGGCGTGATGCTGGATCTGGGCGTGTCGTCGCCTCAGATCGATGACGCCGAGCGCGGCTTCTCGTTCATGCGAGACGGCCCGCTCGATATGCGGATGGACACCACTCGTGGTCCCACGGTGGCGGATTGGCTGGCGCAAGCCAGTGTGGATGAGATGCGGGAGGTCATAGCGGATTATGGCGAAGAACGGTTTGCTTTTCAGGTTGCAAAGGCGATTGCTGCTCGCCGCGCAACAAGGCCGCTGCGCACCACGCTCGAGCTTGCCGAGTGCGTCGCCAGCGCCGTCCGCACGCGCGAAAAGGGGCAGCATCCGGCCACACGCACCTTTCAAGCTTTACGGATTTACATCAATCGGGAACTCGAAGAGCTCGCGCGCACCCTCGCGGCAGCTCTAGACCTGCTTGCCCCGGGGGGGAGGTTGGCGGTGATCAGCTTTCATTCGCTTGAAGACCGCATGGTCAAGCAGTGCATCGCGGCGGCGGCGCGTCCGGCCGCCGCGCATGCACGCCTGCCGCTGCGCGAAAGCGAGATGCCGCAACCCATCCTGCGTTCCCTGGGCCGTGTCCTGGCTGAAGACGATGAGGTCTCGGCCAATGCCCGCGCCCGCTCCGCTGTCCTGCGCGTTGCCGAACGCACCGAAACGCCGCTGCCCGCCGAGGGCGGCTTTGCGTTCGTGAAGATCGGCTCGCTGCCCGGCAGCGACCTGGCTCCGCCGCCTCGCCGCGGCGGCAAGGGGGGGCGGCGCTAATGGGTCGTGTCAACCTGATCATTGCGGCTTTACTGATGCTGTCGGCCATTTCCCTGGTCACCAGCCGGTATCAGTCGCGCCAGCTCTTTGTCGAGCTGGGACGTGATCAGGCCCAGGAACGCGACCTGGAAACCAACTGGCGCCGCCTGCAGCTTGATCGCGCCGAACTGGCCCGCAACGCGCGGGTCGATGTGATTGCGCGCGACGGCCTGAAGATGATTCCCATCGTTCCGGACCGCACGCTGTATCTGAATCAAGCGCCCGTCTCCACGGCTGGGGGCGCCAAATGAAGCGCGTCCCCTTCTTTGACAACCCGGTGCTGCGAGGGCAATTGCCCACCTGGCGCGCGCGTCTGGTGTTGATCCTGCTGTTTGGCGGGTTCACGGTGCTGGCTGGCCGCGCGCTGTTCCTGCAAGGGTTGTCGACGGAGTTCCTGCAACAGCAGGGCGAACGCCGCTATGAACGCACGCTGACCCTGGCGGCCACGCGCGGCAAGATCACGGACCGCAATGGCGCGGTGCTGGCCTCCAGTGTGCCGGCGCGCGCCATCTGGGCCATTCCCGAAGACGCCAAGCAGGGCACGCCCGCGCAGATGGATGCGCTGGCCAAGTTGCTGGAAACGCCGGTGGCCGACTTGCGCCACCGCCTGGTCGACGAAGACAAGAACTTCGTCTACCTGAAGCGCCAGGTCTCGATGGACGTGGCCGACAAGATCAAACAGTTGGGCATGCCGGGTGTGCACCAGCAGCCCGAGACGCGCCGCTACTACCCCGACGGCGACGTGATGGCCCACGTGGTGGGTTTCAACAGCGTCGAAGACCAGGGCCAGGAAGGCGTCGAACTGACGTTCAACCAGCAGTTGTCGGGCCGTCCGGGCAGCCGCCGCGTCATCAAGGACCGGCTGGGCCGCGTCATTGAAGACGTGCAGGCCGTGACCTTGCCGGTCGACGGCCGCGACTTGCGCCTGTCGATCGATACCCGTTTGCAGTACCTGGTGTTCAAGGAATTGAAGGACGCCATGGACAAGCACCAGGCCAAGGGCGCCACCGCCGTGGTCGTGGACGTGCAGACCGGCGAAATCCTGGCGCTGGCCAACGTGCCGACCTTCGATCCGAACAAGCGCGAGAGCTTCCACGGGTCCAAGCTGCGCAACCAGGCCATTACCGATACCTTCGAGCCGGGCTCGATCATGAAGCCGTTCACCGCCGCACTGGCGCTGGACCTGGGCCGCATCACGACGTCGACGCTGTTCGAAACCGGCAATGGCCGTTTCCAGTATCAGGGCAGCACGATCAGCGACGTGAGCCGCAACGGCACGCTGGACGTGGCCGGCGTGCTGCGCAAGTCCAGCAACATCGGCATGACGATGATCTCCGAGAAGCTGGAATCCCGCGAAATGTGGGACCGCTTCACCGAATTGGGCCTGGGCCAGGCGCCTCAGGTGGGATTTCCCGGCGCTGCGCCGGGCCGCCTGCGCCCGTGGGACCGCTGGCGCCTGATCGAAAAGGCGACGATGGCCTACGGCTACGGCCTGTCGGTCTCGCTGCTGCAAGTGGCGCGCGCCTACACCGTCTTCGCCCGCAATGGCGACATGGTGTCGCTGACCCTGGTCAAGCGCGACAGCGACCCCACCAGCGTCAAGATCTACACGCCGAAGACGACCGCCATGGTGCGCGCGATGCTTGAGGCCGCCGCCGGCCCCGAGGGCACGAAGGCCGCTCAGGTGCAGGGCTACCGCGTGGCTGGCAAGAGCGGAACCGCGCGCAAGATCGTCGACGGCAAATACAGCATGCAGCGTTATCGGAGCTCCTACGTGGGCTTCGCTCCGGTGTCCGATCCGAAGATCGTGGTGGCCGTGTCCATCGACGAGCCGACGGTCGGCGGCTACTACGGCGGCGCGATCGCCGCGCCCGTGTTCTCCCATATCGTGGGGGGGAGCCTGAGGCTGATGGGGGTGCGGCCGGACGCGCCTTTTGAATCCACGATTGTTGCTGGTCTCAAGGAGCCAGGCAGATGAGCGCCAAAGGCTTCCTCTCCTCCCCTGTCGCCACGGTTGCCGAAACCGTGGCGTGGTTGCATGCGCGCGTCTCGTTGACGGCGCACCTGAAGTTGGACTCCCGCGATATCGAGCCGGGTGACGTGTTCGTCGCCTGCCCGGGCCTGTCCAGCGACGGACGTCTCTATATAGATAAGGCGTTGGCGCTGGGCGCCAGCGCCGTGTTGTTCGAAGCCCCCGCCAGCGATTCCGTCCTGGCCGCGGCGGCCGACACTCCCATGTTGCCGGTGACCGGTCTGCGCGCCTTGCTGGGCGAGCTGGCCGACACCTGGTACGGCCGCCCGTCCGCCGCGTTGGCGGTGGTGGCGGTGACCGGCACCAACGGCAAGACCTCGTCGGTGCAATGGATTGCGCATGCGCTGAGCCGCAATGACAAGCCTTGCGGCACCATCGGCACCCTGGGCGCCGTGCTGCCCGACGGCCGCACGCTGGGCGGCGACCTGACGACGCCCGATGTCCTGACCGTGCACCGCACGCTGGCCGCCATGCGCGACGCCGGCGCCAAAGCCGTGGCCATGGAAGCGTCGTCGATCGGCATCGAGCAAGGCCGTCTGGACGGCGTGCGCATCGCGCTGGCCGCCTTCACGAACCTGACGCGCGATCATCTGGATTACCACGGCACGATGGAACACTACGAGGCCGCCAAGGCTCGCCTGTTCCGCTGGCCGGGCCTGACGGCCGCCATCGTCAATGCCGATGACGCCGCCGGGCGCCGCCTGATCGCCAGCCTGCCTGCGGGCACGGGCGCGATGGGCTACAGCCTGAGCGATTCGCCCGAGATCCCCGCCGCGATGCGTGCGCGCGATCTTCAAGCCACGTCCCAAGGCCAGATCTTCACGCTGGTGTCACCGCATGGCGAAGCCCAGATCGTGACGCGTCTGCTGGGGGCGCACAACGTGTCGAACCTGCTGCTGGTGGCTGGCGTGCTGTACAAGCTGGGTCTGCCGTTTGCGCAGATCGCGCGGGAATTGGCCGCGACCGACCCTGTGGACGGCCGCTTGCAGACCGTGGAATCGGTGCCGGTCACGACGCAGGCCCATGCCGGCCGCAGCCCCTTGGTGGTTGTGGATTACGCGCACACGCCGGATGCCTTGTCGCGCGCCTTGACCGCGCTGCGCGCCGTGGCGGTTGCCCGCTCGGGCCGCCTGATCTGCCTGTTTGGCTGCGGCGGCGAACGCGATCCGGGCAAGCGCCCCGAAATGGGCCGAATTGCTGCGGAACTGGCCGACCACGTGGTGGTGTCCAGCGACAATCCACGCACGGAATCGCCCGAAGCGATCGTTCAACAGATTCTGGCCGGTATTCCGGAAGCGGCGCATGCCGACGTGCAGGTCGACCGCGCACGCGCCATCATGCAGACCATCTGGGCCGCGTTGCCCGAAGACGTGGTGCTGCTGGCCGGCAAGGGGCACGAGACCTATCAGGATGTCGGGGGCGAAAAGCTGCCTTTCGACGACCGTGAATGGGCGCGTCTGGCGATGCTGCTGCCGCAGGTCAAGGGCGTGTCCACCGACACCCGCCGCATCGATACGGGCGAACTGTTCGTGGCGCTGGTCGGTGAAAACTTCGACGCGCACAACTATCTGGACCAGGCCGAAGGCCGTGGCGCTTGCGCAGCTGTGGTCGCGCATCCCGTCAGCGACGCCAAGCTGCCGCAACTGGTGCTGGGCGACACCCGCGTCGCGCTGATGCGCATCGGCGCGGCGTGGCGTTCGCAGTTCTCATTGCCCGTTGTGGCAGTGACCGGCAGCAACGGCAAGACGACCACGAAGGAAATGATCTCGGCCATGCTGGCCGAGTGGCGCGGCGAAGCAGGCCGGCTGGCCACCGCCGGCAATCTGAACAACGATATCGGCGTGCCGCTGACCCTGCTGCGTCTGCGCCCCGAGCATCGCGCGGCGGTTTTCGAATTGGGGATGAATCACCCGGGCGAGATCGCGCAACTGGCCGCCATGGCCGCGCCGACCGTCACGCTGGTGACCAACGCCCAGCGCGAGCATCAGGAATTCATGCACACCGTCGAAGCGGTGGCGCACGAGAACGGCGCCGCGATTGCGGCCCTGCCGGACGACGGCATTGCCGTGTATCCGGGCGACGAACCGTATTGCGCGATCTGGGACGCGCTGGCCGAGCCGCGCCGCGTGCTGCGCTTTGGTTTGCAGCCTGGTCTGGACGTCTACGCGGAACACATTCTTGCGGACGTGAGCGCCACGCGGTGCCGCGTGGTTACGCCCGTCGGATCGGCGGATCTGGTGCTGCCGGTGCCCGGTTTACACAACCTGCGCAATGCGTTGGCCGCGATCGCCAGCGCCATCGCGGCCGGCGTGCCGCTGGACAGCGCGGTGCGCGCCCTGGCGGGCTTTGTCCCCGTCGCGGGTCGCATGCAGCACAAGCAAATGAGTGACGGAACGTTGCTCATCGATGACACCTACAATGCCAACCCCGATTCGGTTCGTGTGGCCATCGACGTGCTGGGCCGCATGGCCGGCAAGCGTGTCCTGGTGTTGGGCGACATGGGTGAAATCGGGGACAACGGTCCCGCCTTGCATGCCGAGGCGGGCATTTACGCGCGCGAGCAAGGGCTTGACGCGTTGATCACGCTAGGCGAAGCCAGCCGGGCGGCCGCGGCCGCGTTCGGAGCTGGCGCGCACGCCTGCGCATCGGTAGACGAAGTGGTTGCCGCCTTGCGCGGTTTGCGCGCGTCCTGCGTATTGGTAAAGGGATCGCGTTTTATGCGCATGGAGCGGGTTGTGACGGCTTTTTCTTTGAATGGCGGACAGGCGGCCAAGGGGCAGGGAGAGCACCATGCTGCTTGAGATCGCCCGTCTGCTTTCCGATGATGTGCGCGCGCTGGGCGTGTTCGAGTACATCACTTTGCGCGCCGTTCTGGCGTGCGCGACGGCGTTGCTGATCGGTCTCGTCGCCGGTCCGCGTGTGATCCGCAAGTTGACCGAGATGAAGATCGGCCAGGCCGTGCGTTCGTACGGCCCGGAATCGCATCTGGTCAAGACGGGCACCCCCACGATGGGCGGCGTGCTGATCCTGATTTCCATCGCCATCAGCACTTTGCTGTGGGCGGACTGGACCAACCGCTTCGTGTGGGTGGTGCTGTTGGTGACGTTCGGCTTCGGCTGGATCGGCTGGCGCGACGATTACCGCAAGGTCGTCTATCGCGATCCGGAAGGCATGCCCGCGCGTCAGAAATTTTTCTGGCAGGCCACCATCGGCATGATCGCCGCCGTGTACCTGGCGTTCGCCGTGTCGGCGCCGGCCAACACCGAACTGTGGCCGCTCTTCAAGGCCTGGGTCGGCAGCGGCTTCACGATGGCGTTGCCGACGCGCGCCGACTTGATCGTGCCGTTCTTCAAATCGGTGAGCTACCCGTTGGGCGTGCTGGGCTTCGTGGCGCTGACCTGGGCCGTGATCGTGGGCACCAGCAACGCCGTGAACCTGACCGACGGCCTGGACGGCCTGGCGATCATGCCTACCGTGATGGTGGGCAGCGCGCTGGGCATCTTCGCCTACGTGGTCGGCCGCGTGGACTATTCCAAGTACCTGCTGTTCCCCTATATTCCCGGCGCCTCGGAATTGATGGTGCTTTGCGCGGCGATCGGGGGCGCGGGACTGGCCTTTTTATGGTTCAACGCGTATCCGGCCCAGGTGTTCATGGGCGACGTCGGCGCGCTGGCGCTCGGCGGCGCGCTGGGCACCATCGCGGTGATCGTGCGCCAGGAAATCGTGCTGTTCATCATGGGCGGCGTGTTCGTGGTGGAAACGCTGTCGGTGATGATCCAGGTGACCTGGTTCAAGTACACGAAGCGACGTTATGGCACAGGTAGACGCATATTCCGCATGGCGCCGTTGCATCATCACTTTGAAGTGGGTGGCTGGAAAGAAACCCAGGTGGTCGTGCGTTTCTGGATCATCAGCATGATGCTGGTGCTGATTGGCCTCTCTACGCTGAAGTTGCGATGAATACGATGGAAACCTCCCGCGCTGACGCGCCGCTCGTCCTGATCCTCGGATTGGGCGAGACGGGTGTCGCCGCCGCTCGCTGGTGCGCCCGCCTGGGCGCCCGCTTGCGCGTGGCCGACACGCGCGCCGAGCCGGGCGGATTGGCGACGCTGCGCGATGCGCTGGCGCAAAGCGATGTGGAATACCGCCTGGGTTGCGACGTGTCCTTCGATACGGCGCTGCTGGATGGCGTGAACCAGGTTGTGCTGAGCCCCGGCCTGGCGCCGACCCAGCCGCCTGCCGCCGACCTGCTGCGTGAGGCCGAGGTCCGCGGCATCGAAGTGGTCGGCGAAATCGAATTGTTTGCACGCGCGCTGGCCGACCTGGCCGAGACGCACGAGTACCGTCCCCGCCTGCTGGCGGTGACGGGCACCAACGGCAAGACCACGGTGACCGCGCTGACGCGCGACCTGATCGACGCCAGCGGCCTGTCGGTCGTGGCGGCCGGCAATATCAGCCCCGCCGCGTTGACGGCGCTGATCGATGCGCTGGACAACGACGCGCTGCCGCAGGTCTGGGTGTTGGAGTTGTCCAGCTTCCAGCTGGAAACGACGCGCTCGCTGATGGCGGATGCGGCCGTGGTGTTGAACGTCACGCAGGACCACCTGGACTGGCATGGCGGTATGGAGGCGTATGCCGAGGCCAAGGCGCGCCTCTTGAAGATGGCGCGTGTCGCCATCGTCAACCGCGACGACCCGCTGACCGTGCGCATGGTGCAGACCGTGAACGCCCTGAACGTGCGCAGCTTCGGCCGCGACATGCCGGAACTGGTTGGCGACATGGGGCTGGAACTGGGGCAGGGCGTGGCCTGGCTGGTCGCCGCTGAACCCGTCGATTTCGATGAGCCCGCGCCGCCCGTGCGCAGGAAGAAGGACGCGCCCGAACCGGTGCGCGCCAACGGCCGCATGAGCCGCCTGATGCCCGTGGACGCCTTGCGCATCCGCGGCATCCACAACGCCTTGAATGCGCTGGCCGCGTTGCAACTGGCGCGCTGCCTGGATCTGGGTTGGGGCGCCATGCTGCGCACGCTGCGCGAGTACGCCGGCGAACCGCATCGCGCGGCGTTCGTGCGCCAGATCGGCGGCGTCGACTACATCAATGACAGCAAGGGCACCAACGTGGGCGCCACCGTCGCCGCGCTGGAAGGCCTGGGTCAACCCGTGGTGCTGATCGCCGGCGGCCAGGGCAAGGGCCAGGACTTCTCGCCGTTGATTCCGGTGGTGTCGCGCCACGCGCGCGCCGTGATGCTGATCGGCGTGGACGGGCCCGAGATCGGCCGCGTGCTGGCGCCGACCGGCGTCAACTGCATCACCGTCGATTCGCTGCATGACGCCGTGCGCGGGGCGGCGGAACTGGCGCAGCCCGGCGACGCCGTGCTGCTGTCGCCCGCCTGCGCCAGCCTGGACATGTTCCGCAACTACCCGCACCGCGGGCAGGTTTTCGTGGAAGAGGTCGAAGACCTGGCCCGCGACCGTGGAGAGGTGGCATGAGCCTGATCGCCGATCTTACCGCCAGCGTCAATGCCGTACGGCCCGGCCGTACCAAAATGCGCAACTTCGATCTGCCGCTGGTCATCGCGGCGTCGACGTTGTTGCTGCTTGGCTTGCTGATGGTGTATTCGGCGTCGATCGCGCTGGCCGACGGCCCGCGTTACGCGTCCTACGGGCGCTACTACTTCGTGATCCGCCATGGCCTGTTCGTCAGCGCCGGGCTGCTTGCCGGCGCCGTGGTGCTGGCGATCCCGATCCGCGTCTGGCAGCGCATGGCGGTGCCGCTGTTCGTGGTGGCGATGATCCTGCTGGTCGCGGTGCTGGTTCCCGGCATCGGCCGTGAGGTCAACGGCGCCCACCGCTGGATTCCCTTGGGCCCCTTGAACTTCCAGCCGTCCGAATTGATGAAGCTGGCCGCGTTGCTCTACGCTGCCGACTACACCGTGCGCAAGCAGGAACACATGCAGGCGTTCGCCCGGGGCTTCCTGCCGATGGCTTTCGCGCTGGCCGGCGTGGGCATGCTGCTGCTGCTGGAGCCCGACTTGGGCGCCTTCATGGTGATCGTGGCGATCGCCATCGGCATCCTGTTCCTGGGCGGCATCAACGGCAAGTACTTCAGCAGCCTGCTGGCCGTGCTGGTCGGCACCTTCCTGATGCTGATCTGGCTATCGCCGTGGCGTCGGGCGCGCCTGTTCGCCTATCTGGATCCCTGGAACGAAGACAACGCCTACGGCAGCGCCTATCAGTTGTCGCACTCGCTGATTGCCTTGGGCCGTGGTGAATGGTTCGGCGTGGGCCTGGGCGCCAGCGTTGAAAAGCTGCATTACCTGCCTGAAGCGCACACCGACTTCCTGATGGCGGTGGTGGGCGAAGAACTGGGCTTTGTGGGCGTGATGGCGGTGATTACGTTGTTCGCCATCATCATCTATCGCGGTTTTGATATCGGCCGTCAGGCCATCGCCATGGAACGCACGTTCGCGGGGCTGGTGGCGCATGGCGTGGCGATGTGGTTCGGCGTGCAGTCCTTCATCAACATGGGCGTGTGCCTTGGCCTGCTGCCGACCAAGGGTCTGACCCTGCCGCTGATGAGCTACGGCGGTTCCGGCGTGGTGATGAACCTGTGCGCCCTGGCCATGCTGATTCGGGTCGATGTCGAAAACCGCGTGATGATGCGTGGGGGACGGGTATGACCGCCGCCCGCACCATCCTGATCATGGCCGGCGGCACCGGCGGGCACATCATGCCCGGCCTGGCCGTGGCCGATGTGCTGCGCGAGCGTGGCTGGCGCGTGTTGTGGCTGGGCAACCCGGACAAGATGGAAGGCAAGCTGGTGCCGCCGCGCGGCATCGAGCTGGTGCCGCTGCGGTTCCAGGGCGTGCGCGGCAAGGGCGCCTCGGCGCTGCTGAAGCTGCCGTTCCTGCTGCTGCGCGCCTTCGCGCAAGCCTGGGCGCGCTTGTCGGACGTGCGCCCGGACGTCGTGCTGGGCATGGGCGGCTACGTAGCCTTCCCGGGCGGCGTGATCGCCGCGCTGCGCGGCACGCCGCTGGTCGTGCACGAACAAAATGCCGTGGCCGGCACCGCGAACAAGTGCCTGGCCAAGATGTCGCGCCGCGTGCTGAGCGGATTCCCCGGCGTGCTGCCCAAGGGCGAAGCCATGGGCAATCCCGTGCGTGCGGACCTGTGCGACTTGCCAGACCCGGCCGTGCGCTATGCCGGCCGCACCGGCCCGCTGCGCGTGCTGATCGTGGGCGGCAGCCTGGGCGCGCAAGCCTTGAACACGACGGTTCCGCAGGCGCTGGCGCGCCTGCCGCAAGACAGCCGCCCGGTGGTCATTCACCAGGCCGGCGAACAACATTTGCCCGCGCTGCAGCAGGCCTACGCCCAAGCGGGCGTGCAGGCCGACTGCCGCGCATTCATCGATGACATGGCGGGCGCCATGGGTGATGCGGATTTGCTGATCTGCCGCGCCGGCGCCATGACGGTGTCCGAAGTGGCCGCGGCGGGTGTCGCGGCGCTGTTCGTGCCGTTCCCGCATGCCATCGATGACCATCAGACTGCCAACGCGCGCTTTTTGAGCGACGCGCAGGCCGCTTGGCTGCAGCCGCAGTCCGCCTTGACGCCCGAGTGGCTGGCGGACTGGCTCGCCCAGCGTTCCCGACAAGAACTGGAAGCCGTTGCCATCCGGGCCCGCGCCCATGCGCACCCGGAAGCGGCGGCTCATATCGCCGACGTCTGTGAACAAGCAGCGGGGCGTTCATCATGAAACACAGAATTCAACATATCCATTTCGTAGGCATCGGTGGCTCGGGCATGAGCGGCATTGCCGAAGTGCTGCTCAACCTGGGCTACACGATCAGCGGTTCCGACCTGAACGAGTCGGCCGTGACGCGTCGCCTGGCAAGCCTGGGCGTGAAGATCGCGATCGGCCACGTGGCCAGCAATGTCACGGGGGCGGGCGCCATCGTGACGTCCACGGCCGTGGCTGGCGACAACCCCGAAGTGATCGCGGCGCGCGCCTCGCGGATTCCGGTGGTGCCGCGCGCCATCATGCTGGCCGAACTGATGCGCCTGAAGCGCGGCATCGCCGTAGCCGGCACGCACGGCAAGACGACGACGACCAGCCTGGTGGCCAGCGTGCTGGCCGCCGGCGACCTGGACCCCACCTTCGTGATCGGCGGCCGCCTGAATTCGGCCGGCGCGAATGCGCGGTTGGGGCAGGGCGACTACATCGTGGTGGAAGCCGACGAGTCCGACGCGTCGTTCCTGAACCTGCTGCCGGTGATGGCCATCGTGACCAACATCGACGCCGACCACATGGACACCTACGGGCACGATGTGGCGCGCTTGAAGAGCGCGTTCATCGAATTCACGCAGCGCCTGCCGTTCTACGGCAGCGCCGTGCTGTGCTCGGACGACGCCAACGTGCGCGAGATCATGCGGTTCGTGTCGCGTCCCATCACGACCTACGGTTTGAACGAAGACGCGCAGGTGCGCGCCTATGAAGTGCAGCCGGAAGGCACGCGCATGCGTTTCAACGTGCAGCGCACGCACCGCGAAACGCTGCTGCCGCCGCTGCAGGTGGAACTGAATCTGCCGGGCCTGCACAACGTCCGCAACGCGCTGGCCGCGATTGCCGTGGCGACCGAACTGGGCGTGTCCGACGAGGCGATCTGCGACGCGTTGTCCGCGTTCAAGGGCGTGGGCCGCCGCTTCACGCAAACAGGCGAATTCCCCGTGCCGGCCAACCATGGCGGCGGCACGTTCACCGTGATCGACGACTACGGCCATCACCCGGTCGAAATGGCCGCGACGCTGGCTGCCGCGCGCGGCGCGTGGCCCGACCGCCGCATCGTGCTGGCGTTCCAGCCGCACCGCTACACGCGGACGCGAGATTGCTTTGAAGATTTCGTACGGGTGCTGGGCACGGCCGACGCCGTGCTGCTGACCGAGGTCTATGCCGCCGGCGAACCGCCCCTGGTGGCGGCCGACGGCCGCGCCCTGTCGCGCGCCTTGCGCGTGGCCGGCAAGGTCGAACCGGTCTTTGTCGAAGACGTGGCTGAACTGCCGCAGGCCGTGGTGGACTTCGTGCGCAACGGCGATGTGGTGATTGTGATGGGAGCGGGGTCGATCAGCAAAGTCCCGGCCCAAGTGGGAGAACTGGCATGAGCACGCAATTCGGCAAAGTGGGTGTGTTGTACGGCGGCCGTTCCGCCGAGCGCGAAGTGTCGCTGATGTCCGGCAAGGGCGTGCAGCAGGCGCTGGCCAGCGCCGGCGTGGACGCGCACCTGTTCGACACGGGCGAACGCAGCCTGGCCGAGCTGGCCGCCGAAGGCTTCGACCGGGTGTTCATCGCCCTGCATGGCCGCTATGGCGAAGACGGCACGATCCAGGGCGCCCTGGAACTGCTGGGCATCCCTTACACCGGCAGCGGCCCGATGGCCTCGGCGCTGGCCATGGACAAGACCATGACCAAGCGCGTGTTGCTGCAGCATGGCCTGCCTACGCCTGACTTCGAAGTGCTGGACGCCGACACGGAACTGCGCCTGGTCCCCGACCGCCTGAGCCTGCCGCTGATCATCAAGCCGCCGCATGAAGGTTCGACCGTGGGCATCACCAAGGTGGTGGGCTATTCGGACATGAAGGAAGCCTACGCCGCGGCCGCCCGCTACGACAGCGAAGTGCTGGCCGAGCAGTTCATCACCGGCCGCGAATTGACCGTGGCGGTGCTGGGTTCCGGCAAGGGCGCACGCGCGCTGCCGGTGATCGAGATCGCGGCCCCGGGCGGCAACTACGATTACGAACACAAGTATTTCTCGGACGACACGCAGTATTTCTGCCCGGCCAACCTGCCGCCCGAAGTGGCCGAGAACGTGTCGGCCATCGCCGTCAAGGCCTATCGGGCGCTGGGCTGCGAAGGCTGGGGCCGCGCCGACTTCATGCTGGATCGCGACAACCGTCCCTGGCTGCTTGAACTGAATACCTCGCCTGGCATGACCAGCCACTCTTTGGTGCCCATGGCTGCGAAGGCCGTGGGGATCAGCTACGCCGACCTGTGCGTGGCGATTCTGTCCGAGGCCTCGTGCAAAGTGCACGGCGTCTCCCGTAACGCTTGACCTGGATAATCCGTGTGGAACGACGCTCGCACTACCAACCTGATCGCCAACACGCTAGCCGTGCTGGCGGTTTGCGCCATGCTCCTGGCGGGCGTGGTGTGGGTGGTGCAACGCCCGTTCTTCACGCTGTCGGCGATCGAGCTGGAGTCCATGCCGGACACCGAGCTGCACTACGTGTCGCCGGGGGCGGTGCGATCGGCGATCGCCGGCCGCTTCAAGGGCAACTTCTTCACGGTGGACCTGGACGATGCGCGCGAGCTCTTCGAGTCGGTGCCGTGGGTGCGCCATGCGACCGTGCGCCGGATCTGGCCCAACGTGCTGCGCGTGCAGATCGAGGAACAGCAGCCGTTGGCGCTGTGGAACGAGAACCAGATGATCAACACCTGGGGCGAAGCGTTCACGGCGAACACGGGCGAGGTGGACGACGAAACCGTGCTGCCGCAGTTCTCCGGGCCCGAGGGCACCGAGTCGCTGGTCGTGCAGCGCTACGCCGAGCTGGCGCGCTGGTTCGCGCCGCTGGATATGCATGTCAAACAGTTGGAACTGAGCCCGCGCTACGCCTGGCGCGTGGTGCTGTCCAACGGCATGATGCTGGACCTGGGCCGCGATCCGGGCGCCGACGCGCCGGATCCGCACGGCTTGCCCGGCGCACTGCCGTTCGCGGCTCGCATTCAACGCTTTGTGCAGGCGTGGCCCGCCGTGTCGGGGCGCCTGGAAGGGCGCACCATCACGCAGGCCGACCTGCGCTATCCCAATGGTTTCGCCCTGGCGCTGGCCCCGTTGCCCGCGTCGGAAGCCAAATCCAAATCCACACCGAAACCTCCCAAGAAACGCTAACGCCATGACCCGTGACATCAAGGACCTTATCGTCGCCCTCGATATCGGCACCAGCAAGGTGGTGGCTGTGGTGGCTGAAATTTTGCCCGAAGGGCGATTCGAAGTGCTTGGCCTTGGCCAGCATGAATCGCGCGGCATGCGCAAGGGCGTGGTCGTCAACATCGAGACCACTGTGAATTCGATTCAGCGCGCGCTTGAAGAAGCCGAGCTGATGGCAGATTGCAAGATTCGCGACGTCTATACCGGCATTGCCGGCAGCCATATCCGCAGCTTCAACTCCAGCGGCATGGTCGCTGTGAAGGACAAGGAAGTCACCGCCACCGACGTTGCCCGCGTCATCGAGACCGCCAAGGCGGTGAACATCCCGACGGATCAGCAAGTGCTGCATGTGCTGACCCAGGAATTCATCGTCGACGGCCAGGAAGACATCCGCGAACCCATCGGCATGAGCGGCCTGCGCCTGGAAGTGCGCGTGCACATCGTGACGGGCGCGGTCAGCGCCGCGCAGAACATCGTCAAGTGCGTACGCCGCTGCGGCCTGGAAGTGCAGGACCTGATCCTGCAGCCGCTGGCCTCCAGCCTGGCCGTGCTGACTGCCGACGAGAAAGAACTCGGCGTCGTGCTGGTCGACATCGGCGGCGGCACGACCGATGTCGCGATCTTCACCGGCGGCGCGATCCGCCACACGGCGGTGCTGCCGATCGCTGGCGACCAGATCACCAACGACATCGCGGCCATGCTGCGCACGCCGACGCCGGATGCCGAAGAAATCAAGCTGCGCTACGGCGTGGCCAAGCAGGTGCTGGCCAGCCCGGACGAGTCCGTGGAAGTGCCGGGCCTGGGCGATCGCGGCCCGCGTCAGGTCAAGCGCCAGGCGCTCGGCGCCGTGATCGAGCCGCGCGTGGAAGAACTGTTCACGCTGGTGCAGCAGGTCGTGCGCGATTCCGGCTATGAAGATCTGCTGGCCTCGGGCGTGGTCTTGACGGGCGGGTCGGCGCAGTTGCCCGGCATGATCGAACTGGCCGAGGACGTGTTCCTCAAGCCGGTGCGCGTGGCGGTTCCCGAATACGAAGGCAGCCTGGCCGACGTGATGCGCAATCCGCGCTTCTCGACGGTGATGGGCTTGTTGCAGGAAGCGCGCATGCAGCGCGTGCGTGGCCGCAAGGTCGCGGCGCAGACAGGCAATTTCAAGAGCCTGCTGGCGCGCATGAAGGAATGGTTTATGAATTAAAGGGTGCAGGTTGGGGCCTGCTCCTTGGCGTGACTCGCGGCAGTATTGCGGGGTGCGCCAGAAAGAGGAGGCGTCTCAAACCCGTGGCGGACCTATGTAGTCGGCATCGGCTTTGAGGCGATTCACAAAAGATAGGCTGTTGGGGAATTTTTGTGATTTGCAAAATCGGACTTGTGAGGGAGTCATCATGATGAACTTTGAGATGCTTGAGAACAACACCAAAGGGACCGTAATCAAGGTCGTTGGTGTGGGTGGTGCGGGCGGCAATGCCGTCGCGCACATGATTCGCAACGGCGTGCATGGCGTGGATTTCATCTGCGCAAACACCGATGCGCAAGCGCTGGCGGCAACCAATGCCCCGGTGCAGATTCGTCTGGGCCGTACCGGCCTGGGTGCGGGCGCCAAGCCCGAGCAGGGACGTGCGTCGGCTGAAACCGCGCGCGAGGAGATCCGTGCCGCGCTGAATGGCGCGCACATGGTCTTCATCACCGCCGGCATGGGCGGTGGCACCGGCACCGGCGCAGGTCCGGTCGTTGCCGAGGTGGCGAAGGAACTGGGCATTCTGACCGTAGGCGTGGTCACCAAGCCCTTCACCTTTGAAGGCAACAAGCGCCTGAAGATGGCCGAGGACGGTATCTCGGAATTGGCCAAGCACGTGCATTCGCTCATCGTGGTGCTCAACGAGAACCTGTATGAACTGATGGACGAGGACGCGACGCAGGAAGACTGCTTCCGTTCGGCCGACGATATCCTGCACAACGCGTGCGCGGGCATCGCCGAAATCATCAACGTCGAAGGCAACGTCAACGTCGACTTTGAAGACGTGAAGACGATCATGGGTGAGCAGGGCCAGGCCATGATGGGCACGGCATCGGCATCGGGCGCTGACCGCGCTCGCGTCGCCGCCGAGCACGCCATCGCTTGCCCGCTGCTGGAAGGCGTGGACCTGAACGGCGCTCGCGGCGTGCTGGTCAACATCACCGCCAGCCGCTCGCTGAAGATGCGCGAAACGCGCGAAATCATGGAAACGATCCGCAGCTACGCTTCGGACGACGCGACCGTGATCTTCGGCACCGCCTACGACGAAACGATGGGTGAAAACCTGCGCGTGACCGTGGTTGCAACCGGCCTGGGCCGTGCGCAAGCGCGTCCGCAACTGGTTCAGAACACCGCTGAAGTGCTCCGCACCGGTACCGACAACATGCCCATGGGCACGATGCCGGCCGGCCAAGGTGGCGATTACCGCAATCTGGACATGCCGTCGGTCATGCGCAATCCGCGCAGCCAGGCGTCTGCCCAGGTCCGCGCGCTGGAAAGCTCGGGCATGGATCACTTCGACATCCCGGCGTTCCTGCGCAAGCAGGCGGATTGAACCAAAGAGCCGGCCACAGGCTCTAAACGCACTCCCTCATCTCCGGCTTGCCTGTCCCCGCGGGCAAGCCGGAGGCGGAGCGGTCCGTGTTTCCCTTGCACGGTTCTAATAAGGGACGGAGGTATCGGTCGATCCCGCGCGCTGATGGCGTCAAGGGTCGGACAGCGTTACAATACGTCAGTTACGCCGGCAATCTGTCTTCTTCGTGCCGGCTTTCTGGCTCTAACACCCAAGTCTCATGTTCCGACAACGCAGCATTCAGAATCTAGTCCGCACGACAGGCGTCGGCGTCCACTCCGGGCGGCGGGTAGAACTCACCCTGCGTCCGGCGCAACCCAATACTGGCATTGTCTTTCACCGCGTGGACCTGCCGCAGGTCGTTGACCTGCCCGCGCAAGCCACTGGCGTGGGCGATACGCGCATGGCGTCCGTCCTGCAACAGGGCAATGTCCGCGTCTCCACGGTGGAACACCTCATGTCGGCGCTGGCCGGCCTGGGAATCGACAACCTGCATATCGACCTCACTGCCGAAGAAGTCCCCATCATGGACGGCAGTGCGGCAACGTTTGTTTATCTGTTGCGCTCGGCGGGCATCGTCGAGCAGAACGCGCCCAAGCAGTTCATCCGCGTCAAAAAGACGGTGGAAGTGCGCGAAGGCGAAGGCCGCAACGAGAAATGGGCCCGGCTGGAGCCCCATGAAGGGTACGCGCTGGCGTTCTCGATCGACTTTCGCCACCCCGCCATCGACTCCACGGCCAATTTCGCCGAGATCGATTTCGCGACGCACTCGTATGTGCGCGAGATCGCCCGTGCGCGCACCTTCGGTTTCGTGAACGAAGTGGAAGCCCTGCGCTCGATGGGTCTGGCGCGCGGCGGCAGCCTGGACAACGCTATCGTCATGGACGAATACCGCGTGCTGAACAGCGACGGGCTGCGTTACGACGACGAATTCGTGAAGCACAAGATCCTGGATGCCATCGGCGATCTGTATCTGTTGGGCAAGCCTCTGGTGGCGCGCTATGTGGCGTGCAAATCGGGCCACGGCCTGAACAACCAGTTGGCCCGTGCGTTGCTGGCCCAGCAAGATGCCTGGGAACTGGTCACCTATGAATCGCAGGCAGAGGCGCCGCAGGCGTTTCGCCACGAGTGGAAGCTGGCCTGACGCCAGGCTTCCCATCTGGACCTGAATGCCGGGGCCTGTCCCCGGATCCCTTCAGGTTCCTGCTTAAGGATGGCGCGGGTTGCCATCCTCCTGAGCAAAAGTCGCCATCCGGTCGCAAGCCATCGGGCTAGTCGCTCGAAAACTTGGTTTCGCTTCGTTTCCGGGCGCCTCTGGCGCCGGACAGGGCCGGATTGATTCAGCTACGCTTGTGATGCCTTAAAAGCTTGGCGACCGCATCGGCCAACGGGCCGGGGCGCAGGTTGTCGTGTAGTGACTCGAACGCGCCCAGGGCCTTGTCCCCAAGCGGTTGCGCCTCTTTGGGAGGGCGCGGCTGGCGGGCACCGGGCTTCGGTAACCCCGCTTGTACCTTGACGGCAATTTCGTTAAGGTTCCAGCCTTGGTCTGCCAAGGTACGCGCGATGCGCGGCGCCAATTGACGCATCTTGGCGGCATGGGCAGCACTGGGCACCACCAGGTGCAGGCACTGGTTTTCCAGTTTGCCCACCTGGCAGACAGCACCCAGCGGGGTGGGCAGAACCGCCGCCACCGCATACTGAATTTGCAAGTGCTTGCGGGCAGTCGCCAGTACCCCGGCGCCCCGCATGTCATGACCCAGCCATCCCAGTGCGGTATTTTCTTTCCGCCGGCTGGAACCGGAACGTTGACGGGTTGAAGCAGGTCTATTCATCCCGGCTTTAAAGAATTAGGAAGCAACCTTGAAAATCGTGATTATGCACGCCCGCGACGGGCGGGACGGGCATTTCACCCTGGGAGGCGCGCGGTTGGCGTTGTTTCTCGGGGCCGCGCTCGTCACGGCAGCCATCTTCGGCGCCGCACTACAACGATACCTTACTCCGATACTGCCCACCGTCCAGACCGTGGGCTGGCCATTGGGCGG
Source organism: Achromobacter marplatensis (assembly GCF_002209535.1). GTDB lineage: Bacteria > Pseudomonadota > Gammaproteobacteria > Burkholderiales > Burkholderiaceae_B > Achromobacter > Achromobacter marplatensis. Next base: position 27,963 of record NZ_NJIG01000002.1, read on the forward strand.
GCAGCCGGGGCGCGACACCGATTTCCTGCGTGGAAACATGAACTTGCTGGCCGCCAAGGTGGGCGCGCTGCAGGCCAAGCTGGTCAGCATCGACGGCTTGGGGCAGCGCGTGGCCAAGGTGGCGGGCGTGGCCTACACCGACCCGGAACTGGCCAAGCAGTTGGCCGTGGCGCAGCCCGAAGCGCTGACCCAGCCGGAAGCCACGCAGGTCATGGACGACCTGTTCACCGATCATCCGCCGCCCAGCGCTGCCTCGGCCGAAGCGCTGGGCCGCCAACTGGATGAAATCCAGGCGCGGCTGGCGCAGCAGTCGGACAACCTGAAACTGCTGGATGCGGCGTTGACCAAGCGCTCGGCGGACCAGGCGCGCATGCCGACCGCCATGCCGATCACCGATTATCCCTATCTGAGTTCTTCGTACGGCTGGCGCCGCAACCCGGTGACGGGGCGCACGGCCATGCACGAAGGGCTGGATTTCGCCGCGCCGTCGGGCACGCCTATCCTGGCCGCCTCGGGCGGGGTGGTGCTGGAAGCCAAGTTTCAACCGGGTTTCGGCAATATGGTCGAGATCGATCACGGCGATGGCCTGATCACCCGTTACGCCCATGCTTCGTCCCTGATGGTCAAGCAGGGGCAATTGGTTGACCGCGGCCAGCAAGTGGCGCGCGTAGGCAGCTCGGGCCGATCGACCGGCCCCCATCTGCACTTTGAAGTCCGCCTTGCCGGACAGCCGCTGGACCCCAGATTGTTCCTGGGATCGCAGCAGCATGCCCCGCCTGCCGTGGCGCAGGCGACTGAACCTGCGGCGCGCTGACCGGTCCAACAGGACAATGACAGCACCCTGGTCATAGATCCAGGCTATTACGCTCCAGGTGCGTTAAACTGGTTCGTTTCCCAGCGGACCCCCGCTCAACCAATAACATCAAAGTCACGGGTGACGCTGCCCTGGCCCTTTGCAGGCGCGGCGTGGCACGTGCGGCCGACATACGCATGGTTTCTCTGCTCAAAAAACTCATAGGTAGCCGCAACGACCGGCTGCTTAAGCAGTATCGCAAGCTGGTAACCCAGATCAATGGGCAGGAGCCCAAGATTTCCGCGCTTTCCGATGCGGAGCTGGCGGCCAAGACTGACGAATTCCGATCCCGATACGCCCAGGGCACCACGCTGGACGACCTGCTGCCCGAAGCGTTCGCCGTTGTGCGCGAAGCCGGCAAGCGGGTGTTCGGTATGCGCCACTTCGACTCCCAGCTGTTGGGCGGCATCGCGCTGCACAACGGCAAGATCGCCGAAATGCGCACGGGGGAAGGCAAGACGCTGATGGCCACGTTGCCCGTCTACCTGAACGCGGTCGCCGGCAAGGGCGTGCACGTGGTGACGGTGAACGATTACCTGGCCCGCCGCGACGCTGAATGGATGGGGCGCCTGTACCACTTCCTGGGCATGACCACGGGTGTGGTGGTGCCGCAGCAGCCCAACGACGAGAAGAAGGCCGCCTACGCCGCCGACATCACGTACGGCACCAATAACGAATTCGGCTTCGACTACCTGCGCGACAACATGGAATACCGTGTTGAGGACCGCCGCCAACGCGTGCTGTTCTACGCCATCGTTGACGAAGTGGACTCGATCCTGATCGACGAAGCTCGCACGCCGCTGATCATCTCCGGCCAGGCTGAAGACCATACCGAGCTCTACATCCGCATGAACGCGGTGCCGCCGCTGCTCAAGCGCATGGCCAGCGAGCCCAAGCCGCAGGAGCCGGAACCCGAAGGCGACTACTGGGTCGACGAAAAGAGCCAGCAGGTCTATCTGTCCGAAGCCGGGCACGAAAACGCCGAAGCCATCCTGGCCCGCCTGGGCATCCTGCCGGAAGGCGAGTCGCTGTACGACCCCCGCCACATCGCGCTGATGCACCACCTGATGGTGGCTCTGCGCGCCAACAACCTGTTCTTCCGCGACCAGCAGTACGTCGTGCAGGACGGCGAGGTGGTGATCGTCGACGAATTCACGGGCCGCCTGATGGTGGGCCGCCGCTGGTCCGATGGCCTGCACCAGGCCGTCGAGGCCAAGGAAGGCGTGAAGATCCAGCACGAGAACCAGACGCTGGCCTCCATCACGTTCCAGAACTACTTCCGCATGTACGAAAAGCTGTCCGGTATGACCGGTACGGCCGATACGGAAGCGTACGAATTCCAGGAAATCTACGGACTTGAAACGGTCATCATCCCGACCAACAAGCCCATGATCCGCAAGGACCAGAACGATCAGGTCTTCAAGACCGATCCGGAAAAGTACAACGCGATCCTTGAAGACATCCGTGATTGCCACGAGCGCGGCCAGCCCGTGCTGGTGGGCACCACCAGCATCGAAAACTCCGAGCTGCTGTCGGGCCTCCTGAAGAAGGCCAAGCTGCCGCACGAAGTGCTGAACGCCAAGCAGCACGCCCGCGAAGCCGAGATCGTTGCCGAAGCCGGCAAGCCGGGCCACATCACCATCGCCACCAACATGGCAGGCCGCGGCACCGACATCGTGCTGGGCGGCAGCGTCGACAAGCAGGTCGACCTGATCCGCGCCGACGAATCGCTGTCGGAAGCCGAAAAGGCCGCGCGCATCGAAAAGGTGCGTGCCGAGTGGAAGCCGCTGAACGAGCAGGTCAAGGCCGCCGGCGGCCTGCGCATTATCGGTACCGAGCGCCACGAATCGCGCCGTATCGACAACCAGCTGCGTGGCCGTGCCGGCCGCCAGGGCGATCCGGGCTCGTCCCGTTTCTACCTGTCGCTGGAAGATTCGCTGATGCGCATTTTCGCGGGCGACCGCGTGCGCGCCATCATGGAACGCCTGAAGCTGCCGGAAGGCGAGCCCATCGAGGCGGGCATGGTGACGCGTTCGATCGAAACCGCGCAGCGCAAGGTGGAAGGCCGCAACTTCGACATCCGCAAGCAATTGCTGGAATACGACGACGTGGCCAACGACCAGCGCAAGGTGCTGTATTCCCAGCGCAATGACGTGCTGGAAGCCGCCAGCGTGGGCGCCACCGTGCAGAACCTGCGCGACGCCGCCGTGACCGATCTGTTCAACACGTACGTGCCGCCGGAATCGGTGGAAGAGCAGTGGGACGTGCCGGCGCTGCAGAAGGCGCTGGAAGCCGACTGGCAACTGCATTTGCCGCTGACCGAGATGCTGGAAAAAGAAACCAGCCTGACCGACGAAGACCTGCGCGAGCGTGTGCTGGCTGCTGCCCGCGACGCCTACCAGGCCAAGGTCGATCAGGTGGGGACGGAATCGTGGTCGCAGTTCGAGCGTTCGATCATGCTGCAAGCGATCGACACGCACTGGCGCGAACACCTGTCGGCGCTGGATTACCTGCGTCAGGGCATCCATCTGCGCGGCTATGCGCAGAAGAACCCCAAGCAGGAATACAAGCGCGAAGCCTTCGAACTGTTCTCGGGCATGCTGGACCGCATCCGCGACGACGTCGTCCGCGTGCTGATGACGGTGCGCGTGCAGTCGTCGGAACAGGTCGAACAGGCCGAAGCCGAAGCCGCCCAGCCGCATGTGCAGAACGTGCAATACCATCACTCGGACTACGACGAAGCCCTGGCTCAGTCGGAATCGGACGATGGTGCACAGCCGGTGCGCAACGCGTTGCCGAAGGTCGGCCGCAATGACCCGTGCCCGTGCGGCAGCGGCAAGAAGTACAAGCAGTGCCACGGCAAGCTCGTCTGATCCAGGGATAACACGCCATGCTGCATTCCGTCGGCCGTACCGAATTCGACCATGCCGTCGTCATGGTGCGCGACCGGCTGGATGCGCTGGCGCCGCACTTCGAGCGTCAGGGCTTTCACCTGAGCGACAAGGCGGTGCATAACCTGGGGTCGTGCAATCGGCTGATCGTGCTGGAAAGCACGTATGTCGAACTGCTGGGCTGGCCGGCGGGGGCGCCGCCGGTGCGCCGTGAAATCGCCGATTCGCCGTTCGGGCTGGAAGCGCTGGTGTTCCGTACCTATGACGCGGAGGCCACCTACGAGCGGCTGAAGGCGGCGGGTTTTGCCGTGAATCCCGTGCAGGAGCTGACCCGTCCCGCGATGCTGGACGGCCAGGAAGTGCAGGCGCGTTTTCACACCGTGCGTTTTGCCGAGCAGCCCTTGCCCGGCATCCGCATGTATTTCTGCCGCCATCTGACGCCCGAGTGCGTCTGGTCGCCTGAATTGATGGCGCACCCCAACGGCGCGCGTAGCCTGCTGCGCATCGACGCCCGCGCGGCGGATGCACGGGCGGTGGCCGAACGGCTGGCGCTGGTGGCGGACGTCAACGCTGAAGCCGCTACCGGCGGCTGGGATGTGCCGTTGGCCAATCTGCGCATCCACGTGCAGCAGGATGCCGCGGCCGCGACCCCCACCCTGACTACGCTGACGCTGGAAAACCGCGACGGCGCGCATTACACGCTGGATACCGGCCTGTAATTCCTTCGTTTCGCCAGCGTTCGTACGGGCCCATCGAGGCCCGTTTTCATTTCCGGTTCCGCTTGACGTTCGCTGCGTTGGCGGCGGGCGTTCGCCTGCCCGCGTCCGGGCAAACCCGGGTTGTCTTGCAAAGTGTATGCACTTTAGTATGCACTTCATTCCCCTGGAAACCTTCCCGTTTTCGACCCGGTATGCCGCAAACCCCTTCCGCCATCCGACCTGCCGCCCGCACCTCCGCTGGTCAGGCCGAACTGTATGGCGCCGTCAAGGCGATGGCGGTGCGCTTTGATTTCAAGCCGGGCGAACGCATCAATGAAGTCGAGCTGGCGCGGCGCCTGAATGTCAGTCGCACGCCGCTGCGCGAGGTGCTGAACCAGTTGATGGTCGAGGGCTTTCTGACTCGCTCGGTCAACCGGGGCTTCATCGCCCGCTTGCTGGACGCCAAGCAGATCCACAGCCTGTACGAATACCGCGCGGTACTGGAGGCCGGCATCGTGCGCGCCGCCTGCGAGCGCGCCAGCGACGAAGAACTGGCCGGGTTGCGGCAATTCGTCGAGTGTTCCCGGGACGTGCCGGAAGACAGCGACGCGACGCGCCTGCTGGAGCTGGATGAAGCCTTCCACCTGCAACTGGCCCGCCTGTCGCGCAACGAAGAATTCGTGCGCGCGCTGGAAAGCGTCAATGCCCGCATCCATTTCGTGCGCTGGATCGACATGCAGCAGGGCCGGCGCAGCCATACCCAGGGCGAGCACCTGCGCATCGTGCAGGCGCTGGAGCAACGCGACATGGACGCCTTACCGGGCTTGATGAACACGCATATCGGACGCCGGCTGGATCAGATCACGGACGTGATACGCACGGGTTTTTCAACGATTTACATGCGGGACCAGGCCGAACCCGCCACGGCAGCGCCGGCCAACACCATGACAGCAGGGGAAAAAAAATGACTCACACGATGAAGCGGGTACTCGCGGCGCTATGCGCGACAGCCGCTGCCGGGGGCGCCATGATCGCCGCGCCGGCCGCAGCCGAAGAACGGCCACTGATCCTGGTGGTGCCGTATCCGCCGGGCGGCAGCACGGACATCCTGGCGCGCATCCTGCAGCCGCGCCTGTCGCAGCAATTGGGCGGACGCGCGGTAGTGGTGGAAAACCGCCCGGGCGCGGCCAGCCAGATCGCGACGGCCTTTGTGGCCCGCGCCGAACCGGATGGCAATACGCTGCTGGTCAGCTTCGACAACCATGGCATCAATCCTGCCGTGAAGTCCAAGCTACCGTACGACACGTTCAAGGATTTCGTGGCGATCTCGCAGACCGTGCGCTTTCCGCTGGTGATCGGCGCGAACCCAGGCGTGCCTGGGGATAACCTGAAAGCCTTCCTGGCGGCCGCCGCCAAAGAGTCGCCGAACAAATTCAACTATGCGTCGACAGGCGTCGGTTCGCTGAACCACCTGGCGCCCGAAGAACTCAAGCGGTTGTCGAAAGTGGAGCTGCTGCACGTACCGTATGGCGGCGGCGGGCCGGCCATCCAGGCGGTGGTGGGCGGGCAGGCCAACATGACGTGGCTGAGCTTTGCGGCGCTGCGCGGCCAGATCCAGGCCGGCAAGATCAAGCCGCTGGCCGTGGCGGGCGAAAAGCGCCTGCCGGAACTGCCGAATGTGCCGACGGTGGCCGAATCCGGGTTCCCGGGTTTCGTCGCCTATTCGTGGAGCGGCATGTTCGCGCCGAAGGGCACGCCCGAGGCCACGGTGAAGAAGCTGACCGCGGACTTCAAGGCGGTGCTGGCCGACCCGGAAATCAAGAAGAAGGTCACGGAAGCGGGCTTCGAGATCGTGGCATCCGACGGCCCTGCGCTGGATGCGTACGTGAAGTCGGAATACGACCGCTGGAGCGCGTTCATCAAGAGCAGCAACATCAATCTGGATAACTGAGTGGCGGACCGCCGGGCGGTGAGCCGCCCGGTTCCGTCCACGAAACACGTGGAGATGACATGGAAAACCTGACCGGCGCCGAAGCTATGGTGCGGATGCTGCAGCACAACGGCGTCAAACATATATTTGGCCTGTGCGGCGACACCAGCTTGCCGTTCTACGATGCGCTGTACCGCCTGGACCACGGCATGCAGCACATCCTGACGCGCGATGAGCGCAGCGCTGGCTACATGGCCGACGCCTACGCGCGCGTGACCGGCAAGGTCGGCGTTTGCGAAGGCCCCAGCGGCGGCGGCGCGACCTATCTGCTGCCGGGTCTTGTCGAAGCCAACGAGTCGTCGATTCCCGTTCTGGGCATCACCTCCGACGTGGCGGTGGGCTCGCGCGGCAAATATCCGCTGACCGAACTGGACCAGGAAGCGCTGTACCGTCCGCTGACGAAATGGAACCGCACCATCGATCGGGCCGACCAGATCCCCGGCATGGTGCGCGCGGCATTCCGCGCCATGACTACCGGCAAGCCCGGCGCGGCGCACCTGTGCTTTCCCTATGACGTGATGAAGCAGCAAGTGGACGCGTCCGATGTCTGGGCGCAGCCCGAGCACGGCCAGTTCCCGTCGATGCGCTTCGCGCCGGACCCCGCGGACGTGGCACGCGCCGCGCAGCGCCTGGTCGGCGCCCGCGCCCCAGTGATCATCTGCGGCGGTGGCGTGGTCATCGCCGGCGCCAGCGGTGCCTTGCAGACGCTGGCCGAAACGCTGAAGGCGGCGGTTTGCGTGACGGTCAGCGGACAGGGCAGCCTGGCCGACACGCATCCGCTGAACGCCGGCGTGGTGGGCTCCAATGGCGGCGTGATGGCCACGCGTGATGTGGTGGCCGCGGCCGACGTGGTGCTGTTCGTGGGCTGCCGCGCCGGGTCGACGTCGACCGAGCACTGGCGCTTCCCGAACCGCGACGTGCCCATCCTGCACATCGATATCGATCCCATGGTGATCGGCGCCAACTACCTGACCGAAGTCGGCCTGGTGGGCGACGCCAAGCTGGCGCTGGAAGCGCTGGGCGCCGAGGTGCAGGCCCGCCTGGCGCACCGGAATTCCGACGCCGTGGACGGCGCGGTGCTGGCCGGCCGTGCCAAGGCCGCCCGCCTGGCGCAGCTGGAACCGTTGGCCAACAGCCTGGATGCACCGATTCGCCCCGAGCGCGTCGTGCAGTCGCTGAACCGCCTGCTGCCGGACGACGCGGTCGTGTGCGCGGACCCCGGCACGCCTTGCCCGTACTTCTCGGCCTACTACGACGTGTCGCGCCCCGGCCGGCATTTCATCACCAACCGCGCGCACGGCGCATTGGGCTTTTCGATGTCGGCGGCGCTTGGCGCGTGGGTCGGCCGCCCACAATCGAAGTGCGTGTCGGTGATGGGCGACGGCAGCTTCGGCTTCACGGTGGGCGAACTGGAAACCATCGTGCGCCACAAGGCGCCGCTGCTGATGATCGTGTTTTCGAATTCGGTCTACGGCTGGATCAAGGCCAGCCAGAAGGCGGGCTACGACCAGCGCTACTACAGCGTGGACTTCAACCGCACCGACCATGCCCGCATCGCCGAAGCCTACGGCGTGAAGGCCTGGCGCGTGGAGGATCCGTCCAAGCTGGATGCCGCGATCAAAGCCGCCATGGAGCATGACGGCCCGGCGTTGATTGACGTGGTGGCGCAGCCCTTGCAGGACGCGGCGGCACCGGTCAGCCAGTGGATGGGGTGATCCCGAAAGGGGCGCTTCTGCCGCGTCGTAGGAGGGGTTGAGCGGCAGCGCCGCAAAAAATTCCATTCCGAAGCGCGGCGGGCGCTCCTATACTGGTGCGCTTCGGCGCAGCGGCCCAGGTCGGTGGCGCGACACGCAACGGGAGCGACAGCATGGATCTGGGCATCAGCGGCAAAACGGCATTGGTTTTTGGCGGCAGCCGCGGCATGGGCCGGGCTTGTGCGCTGCAATTGGCGCGCGAAGGGGTGGCGGTGACCATCGCGGCCCGCAATCCGCAGACGCTGGAGCAGGCCGCCGCAGAGATCTCTCGCGAAACCGGCAACGGCGTGGGCTGGGTGTCGGCCGACCTGACCCAGCCGCACGGCCGGGACGCGGCGATCGCCGCGTGCCCGCACCCCGACATCCTCATCAACAACGCCGACGGCCCCTTGCCCGGCGACTTCCGGGACTGGACGCGCGAGGACTGGATCGCATCGCTGGACGCCATGATGCTGGGTCCGATCGACATGATCCGGCGCGTGGTCGACGGCATGATCGAGCGGCGCTTCGGCCGCATCGTGAACATCGTGTCGCGCAGCGTGAAGGCCCCGCATGCCGAACTGGGCTTGTCCAACGGCGCCCGGTCGGGCCTGATCGGCTTTGTGGGCGGCCTGGCGCGCCAGACCGTGCGGCACAACGTCACCATCAACAACCTGCTGCCGGGCGCCTTCGCCACCGACGCGCAGGTCAGGCATATCCAGGGCATGCTGGAGCAGTCCGGCAAGACATTCGACCAGCTCTGGGAAGAGCGCGGGCGCGCGAACCCGGCCGGCCGTTACGGGCAGCCGGAAGAGGTCGGGGCGCTGTGCGCCTATCTGTGTTCCGCGCAGTCCGGCTACATGACGGCCCAAAGCATCCTGATTGACGGTGGCGGCTACCCGGGCACCTACTAGGCGGGGTTGGCGGCAGCGTGCTGCGCGTGGCTGGACGCGGGCAGCCGTAACAGGCAAGATTGGCACCCACCGCGCTGAGGAAACCATGGACCAGACCGACATCAAGATACTGGCGTTGCTGCAGAAGGACGCCACCTGTTCGGTCGCCGAAATCGCCGAGCAGGTGAACCTGTCGGTCACGCCATGCTGGCGCCGTATCCAGAAGCTGAAGGATGACGGCGTCATCGCCCGCAATGCCATCCTGCTGGACCCCCGCGCCCTGGGCCTGAACCTGACGGTCTTCGTGTCGATCAAGACCAGCCAGCACAACGAGAAATGGACCCAGAGCCTGATCAACGCCGTCATGGCGCTGCCCAATGTGGTGGAGTTCCACCGCATGGCGGGCGACATCGATTACCTGCTGAAAGTCGTGGTCGAGGACATGGCCGCCTATGACCGCTTCTACCGCCGGCTGATCGGCGCGGTCGACCTGCTGGACGTCAGCGCCAGCTTCTCGATGGAAATCATCAAAAGCACCACGGAATTGCCCCTGGATGCGGTCTAGCGGCGGGCGCGCAATTTTTTTCCGCGCACGCGGGTCGTGGCGGATGCAAATTTCTTTCGGCGTGTTGCGAAGGCCCCATCTCGCAATTCTTTTGCGCGGCCGTCGGCGTAGGATATCGCTCATTCCTGCTAGGGAATGAATCGGGATATCAGAGGACCCTATGTCGTTGGCAGTACCCGCCGGCTGTGCCGGTCTGGCAAAAACGCGGCAAGCGCTGTCGGTGGACGATCTGCTGGCCGGATGGAACGGCGTGGACGATCTGTGGGTGTTCGCCTATGGATCCCTGATCTGGCATCCCGGTTTCGCGTGGCGCGAACGCCGCCTGGCGACCGTGCGCGGTTATCACCGGTCGCTCTGCCTGTGGTCGCGCGACCACCGCGGGTCGCCGGACAACCCCGGCCTGGTGTTCGGGCTGAATCGCGGCGGATGCTGCCGCGGCGTGGCCTACCAGATCGCGGCCAGCGATGTGCCGACCGTGTTCCAGGCGCTGTGGCGCCGAGAGATGGTGACCGGCGCCTACACCCCGCGCTGGCTGACCTGCCATACCGACGCCGCGCCCGTGCCCGGGCTGGTCTTCCTGCTGAACCGCGCCTGCGAGGAATATGCGGCCGATATCAGCGATGACCGCCTGCTGGCCTCGGTGCGCAATGCCGTGGGGCAATCCGGGCCTTGCCTGGACTACGTGGTGGAAACCGAGCGCGCGCTGCGCGCCCACGGCATCGATGATTGGCGGCTGGGGGACCTGGTCCGAAAACTGGGTCAGGCCTTCTAGGCGAGCGGCCGCTCGCTTCAGAAGTGCCAACGGCCAAAGACGAACAGCACGTTGCCCGCGCCGGATGAGCCGGGGATGTAGGTCGCGTAGAGCATGGCGTCTTTGTAGCCGGCGCCCACCAGCGGCAGGATCCCCGGGAAGGGCACATAGCTCATGATGTCGTGGCGCGCGGTCAGGAAGACGGTGTATCCGGCGCCCAGCCGGAAGTTCTCGCTGACCTGCCCGATCTTCAGGAAACCGTAGCCCGCGATGGGTTCGACCTTGCTGTGCGAATCCAGGAACGCCATGGCGTACAGGCCCTGCCAGTCCCCGTCTTCATCGTAGATGCTGCGGCCGTAGCCGCCGCCCCAGGCCAGCTCGTTGAAGCTGTCGATTTTTTCGCGGCTGTACATCGCGCGGTTGTGCCACGCGTAGCCGCTTACGTAGAGGTCGTTGCCGCCCTCGGTCCAGATCTGGTCCAGGCGGTTGCAGGCCGACTGCGCCCAGGAGGGCAGGTTTTCACAGGCTTGCGCGGTGGCGGCGAAAGTCGAGAGCAGCACGAAAAAGAGGGCTGCCCGGAGTTTGGCGGTCATTGCGGGTACTAAGGGAAAAGATGACAGTTCCATGACTTTACATGGAGCTGCGGTGTTTTCCCTGTCACTTCGCTGTCACGAGGCGACGTTTGCCGGTCTGCCCCGGCACACAAGCGGGGCAGGCAAACCAGGCAGCGCCTGACTGTTGCAGTGAGGCTACAGCAGGAAGAAGGTGGCCAGGCCCAGGAAGATAAAGAAGCCCAGCGAGTCGGTGGCGAAGGTGAGCAACACCGACGACCCCATCGCAGGGTCCTTGCCAAAGCGGGCACGCACCATCGGCACCAGGACGCCGACCGAGGCGCCGACCAGCATGTTGCAGACCATCGCGGCCATCATGACCACGGCGATCGAGAGCGAATGCGAGATCACCCAGGCGAAGAGAGCGGCCACCAGGCTGCCGCACAGCCCGACCAGCAGGGTCACGAACAGTTCGCGCTTGACCAGTTGCCACAGGTTGCGCCCGGTGATCCGGCCCATGGCCAGCGCCCGGATGATGAGCGTCATGGTCTGGTTGCCCGAATTGCCGCCGATGCCGGCAACAATGGACATCAGGAATGCCAGGATGACGATCTGGCTGACGGTGCCTTCGAACTGGGAGGCCACGAAAGAGGCCGTGGCGGCAGTACAGAGGTTGAGCAGCAGCCAGGGCGCGCGGTTGCGCAAGGCGGTGCTGACGGGCGCGAAGATGTCTTCTTCTTGCAGACCGGCGCGCGACAGCGCCTGTTCCTGCGAGTCTTCGCGCATCACGTCCACGACGTCGGCGATGGTGACGCGGCCGATCAGGCGGCCCTGGTCGTCCATCACGGGGGCGGACACGAGGTCGTAGCGTTCGAATGCGCCGGCGGCGTCGGCGTCGGAGTCCAGCGGGTTCAGCGCCAGGAAATCCGAATTCATGACGGCGCGCACTTCGGTTTCGGGTTCGCTGACCAGCAGGCGCGACAAGGGCAGGATGCCCTGCAGCTTGTCCTGGCGATCCACCACGAAGATCTGGTCGGTGTGATCGGGCAGCTCGTGCAGGCGGCGCAGGTAGCGCAGCACCACTTCCAACGTGACATCCTCGCGCACCCGGACCATTTCGAAGTCCATGATCGCGCCCACGCTGTCTTCCGGATAGCCCATGGCTTCCAGCAACTGCGCGCGTTCTTCTTCGGTCAGGCCCTTCTGCACTTCGGCCACCACGTCGGGCGGCAGGTCGGGCGCCAGGTCGGCCAGCTCGTCGGCGTCCATGTTGCCGGTGGCGGCGACCAGGTCCTGGCGGTCCATCGCTTCGATCAGCGATTCCCGCACCCAGTCTTCGACTTCCAGCAGCACGTCCGCGTCGTGCTCGGGGCTGACCAGCTTCCAGATGGCCTGGCGTTCGTCCTTGGGCAGCGATTCCAGGATGAAGGCGATGTCTGCCGGATGCAGGCCGTCCAGCAGCGTCTTGAGTTCAGCCTCGTGCTGGCGGTGCACCAGGTCTTCGACCAGCGTGGCCTTGGCGTCGCCTTCTTCCTGGCGATGCACCAGGTCGGCAACCAATTGCTGGCGGCGCAGGCGTTCCTGCACTTCGGCCAGGGCGGTCTGGGCGTCTTCCGGGTCGAGGCGGCGGGGCGTCGCGGGCGGTTTCTGCGCGGCGGCGGACTGCGTCATGCGTTACGGCTCAAAGAGTGGGGAGAGGGCGGCTGCGCCGCGCTTCGTCGGTGGCGACGTAGGTGAGCGTAGCCTCGGTGACCTTGACGACTTCGGCGTCCAGGCGCTGGCGTTCGGCATAGACCTCGACCGACACCGTGACCGACGTCGTGCCGGTCTTGGCGATGGATGCGTAAAAGCTGAGGAGGTCGCCCACGAACACGGGCTCTTTGAACTGGAAGGCATTGACTGCGACGGTGGCCACGCGCCCGGCGGCGCGGCGCGCGGCGGGGATCGACCCGGCTATGTCGACCTGGGCCATGATCCAGCCGCCGAAGACGTCCCCGTGGATATTCGCGTCAGCGGGCATCGGCATGACGCGCAATACCGGGTCGCGATTGGCAGGCAGAGTCGTAAACGGGGTTTTGGTGCTGGAGGTCATGCGGCCGACTCCAAAGCAAGGGAACCAGCCGATTATGCAGGAAAAACGAGACCGCGGCGTGTGCGGCAAGGGCCGCCGCGGCGCTTTGCCGCGGCGGCCCGGCGATCAGGTCGCCAACTTCACGATACCGTAGCCGCCAACCAACAGCCAGGCGTACAGGATCAGGCCCAGCGCCATCACGCGGGGGCCGGCTTTCTTGATCTGGGCGAAGCGGGTTTCGATGCCGAGCGCCGTCATGGCCATGGTCAGGGCGAAGACGTCCAGGCGGCGGACGGCGGCGATGGCATCGGGGGGGATGATGTTTAGCGAGTTGATGATGGCCAGCACCAGGAAGCCGACCGCGAACCAGGGAATCGGGAGCTTGGCGCCCTTGGCCTGGCCGCCGGCCTGGCTGGCGGCGCTGCGCAGGTACATGCCCAGGACCAGCAGCACCGGCACCAGGAGCGCCACGCGGGTCATCTTGACGATGGTGGCGACTTCGGTGGTGGCGGGGTCGATATTGCTGGCGGCGCCGACGACCTGCGCCACTTCATGGATGGTGCCGCCGATGTAGATGCCAAGCGCCTGGGTGTCGAAATCAAGCCAGCCAGCGTGGTACAGGATGGGGTATAGGAACATGGACAGGGTGCCGAACAGCACCACGGTGGCGACCGCGACGGCGCTCTTGTGCGGGGCGGCCCGCAGCGTGGGTTCGAAGGCCAGCACGGCGGCAGCGCCGCAGATTGCGCTGCCGGCGGCCGTCAACATGGCCGTGTCGCGATCCAGGCCCAGCATGCGCTGGCCCACGACGGTGCCGATCAGCAAGGTGCCCAGCACGACAGCGACCGAGACGGCCAGCCCCGGCAGGCCCACCGCCGCGATTTGCTGGATGCTGATGTTCAAGCCATAGAAAGCCACAGCGATGCGCAAGAGGCGGCGCGCGGTGAAGTTTACGCCCACGCCCCAATCGGCCGGCATCGTGCCGCGCAGGAAGTTGCCGTACAGCATGCCGCAGACGATGCCTACGACCAGCGGGGAAAAGCCCAGTTGGCGGATGGCGGGCAGGTCGGCCAGTTGCATCACCGCACCCGCCATCAAGCCAACGAACAGCACCCCGTTTAGCTTGTCCCGCCACGGCGTGGTGGTGGATGCGGCGGCCGGAGCGGCTGCGGTCGCGCCGGCTGCGGCCGGAAGGGGGGCGGTGGTGCTGGAAGAGGTGCTCATGACTGGCCCTTTGGGCATATCTAAATAACTTCACGAAATATTAGATCTCGCTCTACTATTTGAAAAATCTTTATTTTGAATATGTAATATCAGAAATTCTGATAATTAGGCCGCCATGACTCCGGACCAGTTGCTGACCTTCGCTTGTGTAGCCGATACCGGCAACATCAGCCGCGCCGCCCAGGTGCTGCATTTGTCCCAACCCGCCGTCTCGGGCCAGCTGCGCATGCTGCAGGAATGGTTCGGCGAACCGCTGTACCGCCGCAGCGGCCACGGCATCGCGCTGACGGAAGCCGGCGAACGCCTGGCCGAGCAGGCCCGGCAGCTGCGCCAGGTGTATCGCCAGGCGCAGGCCGTGCGCGAAACGTGGCGCGGGCTGGAAACCGGCGCGTTGCGCCTGGGCGCCAGCACCACCCCCGCCAGCTACCTATTGCCGCGCCTGGTGGCGGATTTCCGCCATGCCTTTCCCGCGGTCAGCCTGCACCTGTCCGACGGCAACACGCGGGAAATCGTCGAACGCTTGCCCGCGCTGGACCTGGCTTTCATTGAAGGCGATGTGCCCACCGGCTTGCCGGCGGATACTGCGGTGCATGCCTGGCGGCAGGACGAAGTCGTGGCGATCGTGCGGGCCGATCACGCGCTGGCGGGCAAGGGCGCGGTGACGTTGCGCGATCTGGCCGCCTCGCCGCTTGTCATGCGCGAGCCCGGTTCGGGCGTACGGCGGCTGGTCGAGCGCGCGTTCGCGGATGCGGGGCTGGCGCCGTCGGTGGGGTTGGAACTGGCCGGCGTCGAAGGCGTGAAGCAGGCGGTGCGCGCGGGGCTGGGGGTTGGGTTCGTGTCCGTCATGTCGATGCGGCATGAGGACGGGGCATTGGCGGCATTGCGCCTGTTGCCCAAGCCGTTGACCCGCACGCTCAGCATCCTGGTGCCGCATGCGGACGCCGCCGCCCGCGCCACCGGCCGCTTTTTGGCGATGTGCCTGGCGGTCGGGGCGGCGGACGGCGGGTAGGGTCAGGCCTTGGCCAGACGCTTCAGGGCCAGTTGAACCCAGTACGTGCCACCCAGCGGCAGCAGTTCGTCGTTGAAGTCATAGCTGCCGTTGTGCAGCATGCAGGGGCCCAGGCCGTGGCCGCTGTCGCGGTGGTCGCCCGTGCCGTTGCCGATCCAGACGTAGCAGCCCGGCAGTTCCTGCAGCATGAAGGCGAAGTCTTCCGCGCCCATCGTGGGTTGCACGTGGTCGTTGACGTTGGCCTCGCCGACGATGTCGCGCAGCACGTCGGCACAGAACGCGGCTTCTTCGGCGTGGTTGATCGTGGGCGGGTAGTTGCGCTGGAACGTGAATTCAACCTCGCAGTCCATGGCCGCGCAGGTGTGGCGCGTGATCTCTTCCATACGGCGTTCGATCAGGTCCAGCACGTCCAGCGTGAAGGTGCGCACCGTGCCGCGCAATTCGGCGTGGTTCGGCACGACGTTGTCGGCGCTGCCGGCATGGATCTGCGTGATGCTGAGCACCGCCGCGTCCAGCGGGTTGCGGTTGCGCGTGATGATGGTCTGCAGCGACTGCGCCAGTTGCACCGCGGCCATGACGGGATCGATGCCCAGGTTGGGCATGCCGGCGTGCGTGCCCTTGCCCTTGACCACGATCGAGAATTCGTTGCTGGAGGCCATGATGGGGCCGGGCGTCAGGCCGAACTGGCCGGGCTTCATGCCGGGCCAGTTGTGCATGCCGAACACCGCTTCCATCGGGAAACGCTTGAACAAGCCGTCGTCGATCATGCGCTTGGCGCCGCCGCCGCCTTCTTCGGCGGGCTGGAAGATCACGTACACGATGCCCGCGTAATCGCGGTGCTGCGACAGGTATTGCGCCGCGGCCAGCAGCATGGCGGTGTGGCCGTCATGGCCGCACGCGTGCATCTTGCCTTCGTTCTTACTGGCGTGCGCAAAGGTGTTGACCTCTTGCATGGGCAGCGCATCCATGTCGGCGCGCAGGCCCACGGCGCGGTCGCCGGGCTGGTTGCCGCGGATGATGCCGACGACGCCCGTGCCACCCAGGCCGCGGTCGACTTCGATGCCCCATTCTTCGAGCTTGGCCGCCACCACGTCGGCGGTGCGGAATTCTTCGAAGGCCAATTCAGGATGCGCGTGGATGTCGCGGCGGATCTTGGAGATATCGTGATGCCAGGCGACGATGGGTTCGAGCAGTTTCATGGGGGAAGTCAGGCGGAATAAGGGAACGCAACAAGGTTATCATCAATCAAAAATCTATTTAATGGAGACAACTACCATGACGCGTCCGTGGCTTGCCCATTACCCGCAGGGGGTTCCGGCAGAGATCTCCACTGAGGGTTATTCCTCACTGGCCGACCTGCTGGACCGGGCCTGCAAGCAATACGCTTCGCGCATCGCCTGCACGGCGATGGGCAGCGACATCACCTATGCGCAACTGGACCGGCATGCGCGCGCGTTCTCCGGTTGGCTGCAAAGCCTGGGGCTGCCCAAGGGCGCCCGCGTTGCGCTGATGATGCCGAACGTGCCGGCGTATCTGGTCGGCATGCTGGGCACGCTGCGCGCCGGGCTCGTCGTGGTAAACGTCAACCCGCTCTACACGGCCGACGAACTTGAACGCCAGTTGCAGGACAGCGGCGCGTCCGTCATCCTGATCCTGGAAAACTTCGCGCACACGTTGCAGGCGGTGAAGAACCGCGGGCAGCTCAAGCACGTGGTCGTGACCGGGCCGGGCGACCTGCTGGGCGGCCTGAAGGCGCCGATCGTCAACTTCGCCGCGCGCCATATCAAGAAGATCGTGCCGGCCTGGCGGATCGACGGCGCGCGCATGCTGCCCAAGGTGCTGGACGACGGCGCGGGCCTGCCGTTCACGCAGCCCGTGCTGACGATGGACGACGTGGCGGTGCTGCAATACACCGGTGGCACCACCGGCGTGCCCAAGGGCGCCATGCTGTCGCACCGCAACCTGACGGCCAACGTGCTGCAAACGGAAGCCGTGGCGCAGCCCGTGGTGCATGACCTGGCGAACAGCCAGCTGACCATCATCAGCGCGCTGCCGCTCTATCACGTGTTCGCCATGACGGTTTGCGGCCTGTATGGCCTGCACGCGGGCATGCGCAACGTGCTCATCATCAATCCGCGCGATCAGCCGTCGCTGATCAATGCGTGGCGCAAGGTGCCGGTGAATCTGTTCCCCGGCGTCAATACGCTGTTCAACGCGTTGGCGCACAACCCGGATTTCGCGAAGCTGGATTTCTCGGCATTGCGCTTGACGCTGGGCGGCGGCATGGCCGTGCAGCAATCGGTGGCCGAACGCTGGCTGAAGATCACCGGCAGGCCGCTGATCGAAGGTTATGGCTTGTCCGAGACCTCGCCGGTGGCGACGGTGAACCCGACCAACGCCACGGCCTATTCGGGTTCCATCGGCTTGCCGTTGCCGTCCACCGACGTGGCCATCCTCGACGACGCCGGCCACGAAGTGCCGCTGGGCGAACGCGGGGAAGTGGGCATTCGCGGGCCGCAAGTCATGCTGGGGTACTGGCAGAAGCCCGAGGAAACGCGGCAGTCCATGACGGCCGACGGGTTCTTCCGCACGGGCGATATCGGCATCATGGACGAGC
Source organism: Achromobacter marplatensis (assembly GCF_002209535.1). Lineage (GTDB taxonomy): Bacteria > Pseudomonadota > Gammaproteobacteria > Burkholderiales > Burkholderiaceae_B > Achromobacter > Achromobacter marplatensis. Next base: position 45,809 of record NZ_NJIG01000002.1, read on the forward strand.
AGGGCTACACACGCATCGTGGACCGCAAGAAGGACATGATCGCGGTGTCCGGCTTCAAGGTCTATCCGAACGAGGTCGAGGCCGTGGTGGCGCAACTGCCGGGCGTGCTGGAATGCGCGGCGATCGGCGTGCCGGACGAGCACTCGGGCGAAGCTGTGAAGGTGTTCGTGGTCAAGAGCGATTCGTCGTTGACCGAGGCCCAGGTGCAGGACTGGTGCCGCGAAAAGCTGACGGGCTACAAGCGCCCGCGCTTCGTGGAATTCCGCGATGAACTGCCCAAGAGCAATGTGGGCAAGATCCTGCGCCGCGAGCTGCGGCCCGATGCGCCGGCCGCCGCGTCCGCGGGCAAAGCGACGGCCTGAAGCCCGGCTTCAGCCGGGCTTGGCGAGGTGTGGCGCGATCATCTCGTGCAGGGCGCGTTCGATGGCGGGGTTGCCCGCCACGACGCGTCCGCCGATCGGCCAGGGGTCCAGCTTGTGCATGTCTGTGCAGGTGCCGCCCGCTTCGCGCAGGATCAGCGTGCCGGCGGCCACGTCCCAGGGCGCCAGGCCCATTTCCCAATAACCGTCGTAACGGCCGCAAGCCGTCCATGCCAGGTCCAGCGCCGCTGCGCCCATGCGGCGCACGCCGCGCGCACGCTTGATGGCGTCGTCCAGCATGGGCATGTATTGCCCGGCGAATGAGAAGTCACGGAACGGGAAGCCCGTGGCCAGCACGGAGTCTTCGATCGTCTGCGTGCGCGAACACTTGATGCGGCGGCCGTTGAGCCAGGCGCCGATGCCGTACACCGCGGTGAACAGCTCTTCGCGGTTGGGGTCGTACACCACGCCGATCACGGGCGTGTCTTCCGCCAGGGTTTCGGTGGCTGATACCGCGGTGCCTGCGTGGGCGATCAGCGCGATCGACACGGCGTAGTGCGGGATGTCATGCAGGAAATTGGTGGTGCCGTCGAGCGGGTCGATGTACCAGGTGGCGATGCCCTTGGGCTTGCCGCCGGTCTCTTCGGCCACGATGCCGAACTTGGGCGTGCGGGTCTGCAGCTCCTGGATAATGACGGCCTCTGCCTCGCGGTCCGCCTGGGAGACGAGATCATTGCGCGCCTTGCGGTCGATCACGAGATCGGCGCGGTGATGCGCGTAGGATTGCAGGATGGCCGCACCGCCATGAGCCGCAGTGACGGCCGCGTCGATGGCGGCGCACAGGTCTATGGGCGAAGCCTGCGAACGGGGCTGATCATAGGTATCCATGTAAACCAGTGTAAGCCCATGTATGCGTCAAATCTGAGGCAAAGGCCTGAAACACGGGCGTCGGCGTGGTGTCCATCCAACGCCTGGGCGCCAGACGCTCGATAATTCGCCGTTGTCTCAACCTTGATTGTTTTCCCGGGATCCCATGTCTGCGCCTTATGTTCCCTTGACGCCCGCAGTGGTCGATATCGACGCTGACGGCAAGCTGTATAGCCCCGTGTATGGCGATGTTTATCACTCGCCATCGGGTGCGTTGGGGCAGGCGGAGCACGTGTTCCTGCGCGGCAACGGGCTGCCCGGCCGCTGGCAGGGCCGCAAGGGGTTCACCGTCTGCGAAACGGGTTTCGGCCTGGGGCTGAATTTCCTGGCGTTGTGGAAGGCGTGGCGCGAGGACCCGCAACGGTCCGCCACGCTGCACGTGATCTCGATGGAAGCCCATCCATTCACGCAAGAAGATCTGTCCGCCTTGTTGGCGCGCTATGTGCCGGAGCCGTTTGCGGTGCTGGCGCAGCGCCTGGCCGCACAGTGGCCCATGCTGCTGCCGGGGCTGCATCGCCTGGAATTCGAGAACGGCGCCGTCACGCTGACGCTTTGTTTTGGGCGGGCGCAGGTGCTGGCGCCACGCTTGAGCGCGCGGGTCGATGCCTTCTTCCTGGACGGGTTTGCCCCTGACCGCAATCCGGATATCTGGTCCGAGCCCCTGTTGCGCACGTTGGCCGATCTTGCGGCGCCGGGGGCGACGGTGGCGACCTGGGCCTGCACCGGCGCGCTGCGGCAAGCCTTGCAGGAAGCCGGTTTCGATGTGCGGCGCGAGCCGGGCTATGGCGGCAAATGGCACATGACGGTGGGCGAGGTCCGCGAGCGCGGCCGCGCGGCGGCGGCCGCAGGCGTGGACGCCGGCCACGCCGTGGTGGTGGGCGCGGGGCTGGCGGGCGCAGGAATCGCGCAAGCGCTGGCAGGCCGCGGCTGGCGTGTCACGGTGCTGGATGCGGGCCGGGCGCTGGGGGCGCCCGCGCATGCGGGCCATCTGGCTGCGGCGCTGACGCCGGTGGTGGCGCGTGACGACAATGCGCGGGCGCGGCTGTCGCGCGCGGGCAGCCAGCGCGCACTGGCCCGTTGGCAAGGCCTGGCCGGCGATGCGGCGCCGCGCGTGTGCGGCACCGTGCAGGTCGAGCGCGATGCGGGCAAGTCGGCTGCGCTGGCTGGCACCCTGGAAACCCTGGCGTTTCCGTCGGATTGGGTGCGTCAGGTGGATCGCGACGAGGCCAGCGCCCTGGCCGGCCTGCCGCTGGCCCGCGGCGGGGTGTTCTTTGCCCAGGGCATGCTGGTGCAGCCGAACCGGCTGATCGACGCGCTGCTGGCCACCCCGGGCGTGACGCTGCTTTCCGGCCAGGCGGCGCGTGTGGAGCCTAGCGGGCAGGGCTGGCGCGTGCTGGATGGGCAAGGCGCCGAATTGGTGGAGGCCCAGACGGTCATCCTGGCCAATGCGGCTGGCGCGCGCGGCGTACTGGCCGACAGTGGCCTGCTGGATCCCCTGCCGCGCGTGGCGCAGATGCATGCATTGACGGGCGAGGTAACGCTGGTGCCTGCCGAGGCGCTGTCGGGCGGCCCCCGTTGCATCGTCGGCGGGGAAGGGTATTTGCTGCCGGATGTGGGCGCAGGCTGCGTGGTGGGCAGCACGTACGTCCATGATGCGGCCGAGGCGCGGATCAGCGCAGACGGCCAGCGGGTCACGCTGGCCAAGGCGGCAGGGCTACTAAGCGGTCACTTCCCCGAATTCGACGCCCTGGTTCCGGGCAACCTGCCCGGTTGGGCCGGCTGGCGCGCCGTGTTGCCGGGACGCTTGCCGGCAGTGGGGGAATTGCCGCATGCTCGGGGCTTGTGGTTGGCGGTGGGCTACGCCTCGCGGGGGCTGTCTTGGTCGGCATTGATGGGCGACTTGATCGCTGCTCGCCTGGCGGGCGAGCCGTCGCCGCTGGAAACCGATCTGGCCCAACTTATTTCTCCACGGTGAAAAAAAGTCGGGCCGGTGACGGGCCTCGCAGTCAGGTGGCGTAGAATTGCAGTAATTGCCAGGATTTGGCGCCAAATAGGCCGCATTGGGCTCAAAATTGGCGTTTCGGCAGCGCACGGTCGTGTAGACCGATGGGCGCTGGCCGAGGGCTTTATGCCCCTTTTTTGGATGAGATCGCCTTCCAAAAGAGGGACCGAGTTTATTTCAAAGCTCAAATCCGTCAAAATAGCGTCTTTTGATGGTTTTTGGCTTAAGCCGGGGGATGCTCTGTGCCGCCCAAGTTCGACTTTGCCCATACTACCCAGCTCGATAATGTCGAGCTGCTGACGTCCCGCCCCAGTCGTTTCGATTTCGATGCGGGCGATGGGTTGCACCTGGTAGTCGAGGCGCATGCGCCTGGTGTTTTTCGCCTGCGCTGCGGCGAGGCGAACCACCTGAATGAAGATAAGCCCAGCGCGCGTGCGCGCGCCGTGGCGGAGATGCTGCTCGCGCGCCAAGAGGCCGTGGGCGAAGCCGCCATTGCCCCTCGCGAAGGCGGGGATGGCTGGCGCATTACCCAGGGCGACGTCGCCCTGGAGATCCAATCCAACCCCGTGCGTGTGGCGCTCTACCGCAACGAGGAACGGGTGTTCGAGTCCGAGGTTTCCGCGCATACGCCCGCATTTGGGCATAACGCGCTGGACCAGGACGATGACGCGGTCTGGTCTGCGGGGTTCACCCTGCAGGCGGATGACCGCGTCTTCGGCCTGGGCGAAACCCCGGGCGACCTGAACCGCCGCGAGGAATCGGTCGTTTCCGATGACCCCGAGCACCGCGCCTTGCCATTGGCATGGAGCCCGCGCGGCTGGGGAGTCTACGTGAACACCATGCGCCGCGTCGAGCACGCGGTGGGCGTCGCGCCCGCGGAATCGGCCTACGTGCTGACCGTGGACGATGCCGTGCTGGACGTGTTCCTGTTTGCCGGCGAACCCGCGGAAATCCTGAATCAGTACACCGCGCTGACCGGCCGTGCCGGCCAGCCTGTGTTGTGGGCGATGGGCGCGTGGCTGCAACAGGCCGCGGGCGAAATGCCGACGCAGACGGTGGCCCTGGTTGCCCGCATGCGTGAAAACCAGATCCCGGTGGATGCCGTGACTCTGGCGCAGCCTGCCGCCTGGGGCTTCCAGGCGGACAAGGCCGTTTTCGAATGGGACGCCCAGCGCTTCCCGGACGCCAAGCAGATGCTGGCGCTCTTCCACAAGCACAACGTGCACGTGTCGGCCTCCGGTTTCCCCGGCGTGCTGAAGACCAGCCCGCTGTTCGAAGAACTGGAAGACCGCGGCTGGCTGCTGACCAAGGATGACGGGTCGGCCCAGGTGTTCGACGGCAACGCCGCCACCTCCGGCCAGCCTTATGGCCTGCTGGACCTGACCTATCGCGACATCTACAACCAGTGGGTCGAGCGTCATCGCCAATTGGTCGAAGACGGACTGGACGCGCCCGCGTGCGACGCCCAGATCGCCATCCCCGACGGCGTGACCGCCCGCAACGGCGAAACCGGCCCGGCGCTGCGCAGCATGTATCCGCTGCTGGTGCGCCGCGCGCTGTTCGACGCTGTTGCCGGCCTGAAGGTGCCGCCGGAAGGCGTGGTGCCCAGCTCCGATCTGTTCCCCGCCGCCCAGCGCTTGCCGTGGCAAGTGGGGCCGCAAGTGGAAAACACCTGGGATGGCTTGCGCCACACCCTGCGTACCGCCTTGTCGATCGGCGCCAGCGGCGTGCCGGTGCAAGTGCATGGCATCGGTTCGGGCTCGCGCGACCGCTCGGGCATGACGTCTGAGCTGTACCTGCGCTGGCTGACGGTGGGCGTGTTCTCGGCGAACTTCTCGTTCCAGGGCGTTGAAGGCCTGATGCCTTGGGACTTCGGCGAAGAAACGCTGGCCCAGGCCAAGACTTGGATGCAGTGGCGCTACCGCCTGGTGCCCTATGTGCTGGGCGCCATCGAGGATTCGGCGCGCACCGGCCTGCCGGTGCAGCGTTCCATGGCCCTGTCGTTCCCGAACGATCCGCATGCCCATGAATGGGACCTGCAATACCTGTTGGGCCCGGCCCTGCTGGTGGCGCCGGTGACCGAACCCGGCAAGCAGGTGCGCGTGTACCTGCCCAAGGGCGAGGCCTGGTGGGACCTGAACACGGGGCATCGCTACGAAGGCGGCACCACCTGGACGATCGACTGCGAACTGGGCCAGTTCCCGGTTTTCGGCCGCGAAGGGCACATGCTCTGTCTGGGACCGGCCGCGCAGCATACGGGCGAGTTCAACTCGGCCCGCATCCTGGACGAAGTCTGGATGTTCGGCATGCCGGTGCATAACCCGGTCGTCATGCGCAACAAGATCCGCGTGATGCAGATGCAAGGCTCCAGCTACATCAAGGGGCTGGAAGGGCTGCGCATTTCGCCGTCCGAAGGCCTTGAGGTCAAGCGCCGGGGCGCGGAAGTCCGCATTTCCCGCGCTCGTTGACAGTAGCGTGGCCGGTTCGCCGGCCACCGCCACAAAAGGGCAGTCAGGAAGGCTTTCCTTCCTGACTGCCCTTTACGCCTTCTGTCCGGCACCGATTGCAGGATTCGAGATAGGCCCTGTCGGCCCGCCCTCCGGCGGCCACGGCGTTCTATATTACTTATAGTTATAGAAAATGAAAAAAACAGTCGTTCTCTTTAGAAGAGAAAAGATACAAAATCGCTTGCCATGATCCACATCGAGAACCTATCCAAGACCTATGCCACGCCGCATGGAGAATTCCAGGCGCTGCGAGGCATCAACCTGCATATTGCGCAGGGCGAGGTCTTCGGCATCATCGGCCCCAGCGGGGCCGGTAAAAGCACGCTGGTCCAGTGCATCAATTTGCTGGAACGTCCCAACCAAGGCACGATCGCCATCGGTGGGCAGCAACTGACCGGCCTGAATGAAGCGCAGCTGCGCGAGCAGCGGCGCCGCATCGGCATGGTGTTCCAGGGCTTCAACCTGCTGTCGCGCCGTACCGTCTACGGCAACGTCGCCTTGCCGCTGGAAATCGCCGGCGTTGCCAAGGCCGAGATCCCGGCCCGCGTCGAACGCCTGCTGGCGCTGGTGGGCCTGGAGCATCTGCGCGACCGCTATCCCAGCCAGATCAGCGGCGGCCAGAAGCAGCGCGTGGGCATTGCGCGCGCGCTGGCCAACAATCCGGACGTGCTGCTCAGCGATGAAGCCACGTCCGCGCTGGATCCGGAAACCACGCACAACATCCTGGCGCTGCTGCGCGACATCAACCGCAAGACCGGCGTGACCGTCGTCATGATCACGCACCAGATGGAAGTCGTGCGCGAGGTCTGCGACCGCGTCGCCGTCCTGTCGCAAGGCGAAGTGGTGGAAGTGGGCAGCACGCGGGAAGTGTTCGCACAGCCGCGCCACGACGTCACGCGCGGCATGGTGTCGGCCGCTACCGCGTCCGACCTGACCGACGCCACGCTGGCCGCCGTGAAGGAACGCATCGCCGCGCTGGCCGCCGCCAAGCCGGGTCAGGCCGTACGCCTGCTGCGCCTGTCGTTGACCGGCACGGACGCGTCGGGATCGTTCCTGTCGGATCTGTCCAAGCAGTACTCGCTGGACGTCGGCCTGGTGCAGGCCCGCGTCGAAGACATCCAGGGCGTGGCCGTGGGCACGATGTTCGTGCTGGCCCAAGGCGCGCCCGCCGCGGTCAAGGACGCGATTGCCGCGTTGACCGCCCGTGACATCACCGTTGAAGAAATAGCTCATGAGTCCGCAACTGATCGATCTGCTTATTACGTCGCTGCTTGACACCCTGCTGATGGTGGGTGTGGCCAGCGCCATCGCGGTGGTCATCGGCATTCCGCTGGGCGTGACGCTGACCGTGACCGCGCGCGGCAACATGCTGGAGAACCAGCCCGTCAACCACGTGTTGGGCGCCATCATCAATGCCACACGCTCGGTGCCGTTCGTGATCCTGATGGTCGCGATCATCCCGTTCACCCGCCTGGTCGCACAGACCTCCATCGGCACCACGGCCGCCATCGTGCCGCTGTCGGTGGCCGCCATCCCGTTCATGGCCCGCATTGCCGAGAACGCCATGCGCGAAGTGGATCCGGGGCTGATCACCGCCGCGCGCGCCATGGGCGCGTCGCCGATGCAGATCATCCTGAAGGTGCTGCTGCCCGAGGCTTTGCCCGGCCTGATCGCCGCCACCATCGTCACGGTCGTCAGCCTGATCGGCTATTCGGCGATGGCCGGCGCCATCGGCGGCGGCGGCTTGGGCGACCTGGCCATCCGCTACGGGTATCAACGTTTCCAATCGGACGTCATGGCCGCGGTCGTGATCGTGCTGATCGTATTGGTCCAGGCGATCCAAAGCCTTGGCGACCGCTTCGTGCGCCGCATGTCGCATCGCTGATCGCAACGGCGCCTATTCATTCTTCTCTCTACATCCGTTATTCGGGATATCGCAACATGAGCATCAAGGTTTTGAAGTCGCTGGCCGCGTTCGCCCTGGGCGCCGCCGTTTTTGCCCAGCCCGCGCTGGCCCAGGACAAGCCGCTGAAGGTTGGCGTCACCGCCGGCCCGCACGCCCAGATCTTTGATGTGGTCAAGGCCGAAGCCGCCAAGCAGGGCCTGAATATCCAGATCATCGAATTCACCGACTACGTGCAGCCCAACGTGGCGCTGGCCTCGGGCGACCTGGACCTCAACAGCTATCAGCACCAGCCCTATCTGGACAACGCCAACGCCGACCGCGGCTACAAGCTGGTCAGCATCGCCAAGACCGTGATTTTCCCGATCGGCATCTACAGCAAGAAGATCAAGTCGCTGGCCGAACTGAAAGACGGCGCCCGCATCGCGCTGCCGAACGATCCGACCAACGGCGGCCGCGCCCTGCTGCTGCTGCAAGCCAATGGCCTGATCAAGCTGCGTCCGGAAGCCGGCCTGAAGGCGACCCCGATCGACGTCGTCGAGAACAAGAAGAAGCTGCGCTTCATCGAGCTGGACGCCGCCCAACTGCCGCGTTCGCTGGACGATACCGACGCCTCGGCCATCAACACCAACTTCGCGCTGGAAGCCGGCCTGAACCCGACCAAGGACGCCATCGCCCAGGAATCGCCGGATTCGCCGTACGCCAACGTGCTGGTCGTGCGTGAGAAGGACAAGGACCGCCCCGAGTTCGCCAAGCTGGTCAGCGTCTATCACAGCCCGGCCGTGAAGCAGTTCATCGAGACCAAGTACAAGGGCGCCGTGGTGGCCGCCTGGTAAGTCCAGCGTCATCTGCCCGGAAGAACGGCAGCCCAGCGCGGCCGTTTTTCATGGGCGGCAAGCGAGTGGTCATGGCAGCTTGCCGCCAAACTTTTTGACAAGACCAAAAAAATCCGCCATAATTTCTGGCTTCGGTCGGGCTGATAGCTCAGTCGGTAGAGCAGCGGACTTTTAATCCGTTGGTCGCGAGTTCGAGTCTCGCTCAGCCCACCACCCCCCGCCTTTTTTACTGGGGCGGAAAGAGAATCAAGCACCAGCGAGTGATCGCGGTGCTTTTTTTTCGTCTGTACGATGCGAAGCGGCAGCGAGCCGGAGCAAAAACCCGGGCCCGACCATCGCTGCCTGCGCGTTAAAGGCTTGACCTTCACATCATTGGAACCTTTATCTTGGTCTGCATCTGAAGGGAAATCCCAGTAAAGGAGCAGTGATGAGCGCCACAGCAGACAGCACCGCGATCAGTCTTCCGATCGAAGGCATGACGTGCGCCTCGTGCGTTGGCCGCGTCGAGAAAGCCTTGAAAGCCGTGCCGGGCGTCCACAAGGCCAGCGTCAACCTGGCCACCGAACGCGCCGATATCACGTTTGACGGGACGCCGAACGTCGTCGCGGCTGTCCAGGCTGTTCAGAAGGCCGGTTACGCCGTCGCCGAGAACACCATCGAGCTGTCGGTGTCCGGCATGACGTGCGCCTCGTGCGTCGGCCGGGTCGAAAAGGCCTTGAAGGCCGTGCCGGGCGTCAGCGCCGCAACCGTCAACTTGGCCACCGAGCGTGCGCAGGTGACCGCCACCGGCGGCACGTCGCCGACCGCGCTGATCCAGGCTGTGGCCAAGGCGGGGTACGAGGCAAAAGTCCTTTCCGGCGAATCCACCGATACGGATGCGGTCGCCGAGCGCCAGGCCGCCGAGCTGAAATCGCTCAAGCGCGCGCTGACGATCGCTGCGCTCTTCGCGTTGCCCGTGTTCATCATGGAAATGGGCGCGCATCTGGTACCGGCGTTCCACCACGTCATCGCCGAAAGCATCGGCACGCAGAACAGCTGGTACATCCAGTTTGTGCTGGCGAGCATCGTCCTGTTCGGGCCCGGCCTGCGCTTCTTTCAGAAAGGCATCCCGGCGCTGCTGCGCGGCGCGCCTGACATGAATTCGCTGGTGGCGGTGGGCACGTCCGCCGCGTATGCCTATTCGGTGGTCGCGACCTTCGCGGCCGGGCTCCTGCCTGCCGGCACGGTCAATGTCTATTTCGAAGCCGCCGCGGTGATCGTGGCGCTGATCCTGCTTGGGCGCTATCTCGAGGCCCGAGCCAAGGGCAACACTTCCGAGGCCATCAAGCGCTTGCTGGGCCTGCAGGCCAAGACGGCGCGCGTCGTCCGCGACGGCGCCACGATTGAGCTTGCCATCGAAGACGTGGTCGCGGGCGACCTGATCGAAGTGCGCCCCGGCGAACGCGTTCCCGTGGACGGCGAGGTGGTGGAAGGCAGCAGCTTCATCGACGAATCCATGATCAGCGGCGAACCCGTTCCCGTGGAGAAAAGCCCGGGCGCGGAAGTCGTCGGCGGCACGGTCAACCAGAACGGCGCGCTGACGTTCCGCGCCACCAAGGTCGGCAACGACACCGTGCTGGCGCAGATCATCCGCATGGTCGAGCAGGCGCAGGGCTCCAAGCTGCCGATCCAGGCCATGGTGGACCGCATCACGATGTGGTTCGTGCCGGCCGTTATGGCGGCGGCGGTGGTGACCTTCATCATCTGGCTCACGTTCGGACCCGAGCCTGCGCTGACGTTCGCGCTGGTCAATGCGGTGGCCGTGCTGATCATTGCCTGCCCCTGCGCCATGGGCCTGGCCACGCCGACCTCCATCATGGTGGGCACCGGGCGCGCGGCGCAGATGGGCGTGCTGTTCCGCAAGGGCGAAGCCTTGCAGTCCCTGAAGGACGCCAAGGTAGTGGCGGTGGACAAGACCGGCACGCTGACCAAGGGCCGCCCCGAACTCACGGACCTTATCGTCGCCTCCGGCTTTGAGCGGTCCGCCGTATTGGGCAAGGTGGCGACGGTGGAGGCGAAATCCGAGCACCCCATCGCACAGGCGATTGTCGACGCCGCCCGGGCGCAAGGCATTTCCCTGGGCGCCATCGAGCAATTCCAGTCGATCACCGGTTTCGGCGTCAGCGCTCGCGTGGACGGCGACCTGGTCGAGATCGGTGCCGACCGCTACATGCGGGACCTGGGCCTGGATGTCGCCACGTTCGGCCAGGACGCAGCGCGCCTTGGCGACGAAGGCAAGACGCCCCTGTATGCGGCGGTCAATGGACGGCTGGCTGCCATGATCGCCGTGGCCGACCCGATCAAGGAAACGACGGCCGCCGCGATCCGGGCGCTGCACGACCTGGGCCTGAAGGTCGCCATGATCACCGGTGACAACCGGCGCACGGGCGAGGCGATTGCTCGCCAGCTTGGCATCGACGAGGTGATCGCGGAAGTGCTGCCTGACGGCAAGGTCGCTGCCGTGCAGCGCCTGAAGCAGCAGTACGGTCCTATTGCCTACGTGGGCGACGGCATCAATGATGCGCCGGCGCTGGCCGAAGCCGATGTGGGCCTGGCGATCGGCACCGGCACGGACATCGCTATCGAGGCGGCGGACGTGGTGCTGATGTCTGGCGACCTGGGTGGAGTGCCCAACGCCATCGCCTTGTCCAAGGCCACCATCCGCAACATCAAACAGAACCTGTTCTGGGCGTTCGCTTACAACGTGGCCTTGATTCCCGTCGCGGCCGGCCTGCTGTACCCCGTCAACGGCAGCCTGCTGTCACCGGTGTTCGCAGCCGGCGCCATGGCGCTGTCCAGCGTCTTCGTCCTGAGCAATGCGCTGCGCCTGCGCCGCTTCGTGGCTCCGTTCGCCGTCAAGGCCTGAGGCCGGCCGGGCATCGTGCGCGGGGGAGGCTTCCCCGCGCTTTCCTGGCCTAAGACAAGGTCCGGGTGGCCGCGCCCGACAGGTCATGCAGGCTCAGCCCGCAACCGCGGGCGCGCTCGGCGAGGGATTCGCTCTGCGCTAGCGCTCGCCGGCTTTCTTCCAAAAGCACGTCCAATTGCTCCTGCAAGGTGGCGGCCATGAGCCAGGCCCTTTCCGCGAACAACTCGGCGAACTGGTCCACGCAGGGCTTGCAGATGGCGGCGCCGTTCTTGTCCAGCAGCGGCACGCCTTGGGCCAGCGTGGATTGGCAAAACGTACAGGCGAGTGCGCAGTTCATGCGTAGGGCGGCTCATCGTCGGGTTGGCGGGCGGCGCCGCAGTAAACGGCGCCTTGCCCCTAGACAACGGCCTGGCGGGCCAACTCTTAAGCCGGCGCAAATCCCTAGGACAAAGCGAGTCGGCCGAAAGGATGAGCCAGCCGGCGACGCTTACGCCGCATAGGCGGGCCGCAGGGCCACCGGGGCGGGTTCCGTCGCCATGTCGATGATGGTTTCGGCGGGTACCTTGAAGAAGGCCGCGGTGGCGGCCAGGCGCTTGGCCTGATCCTCCAGCGAGGACGCGGCCGCCGCGGCCTGCTCGACCAAAGCGGCGTTTTGCTGCGTCACGTCGTCCATCTGCGTGACGGCACGGTTGATCTGGTCGATGCCGATGGACTGTTCGGTGGACGCCTCGGTGATCTCGGCCATGATCTGGGTCACGCGCTGCACCGAGGTCACGATTTCCTGCATGGTCTCGCCGGCCTCGCGCACCTGCGCGGCGCCGCTGTCCACGTTGTTGGTGGATTGCTCGATCAGGTCCTTCACTTCGCGGGCGGCTTGTGCGCTGCGTTGCGCCAGCGAACGCACCTCGCCCGCCACGACGGCGAAGCCCTTGCCCTGTTCGCCCGCACGGGCGGCCTCCACCGCGGCGTTCAGTGCCAGGATGTTGGTCTGGAAGGCAATGCCGTCGATCACCGAAACGATCTCGGCGATGCGGCGCGAGCTGTCGGAGATGCGCGTCATAGTCTGGACGACCTGGTCGACGGCCTGGCCGCCGCGCAGCGCCACGCCGCGGCTTTCGGCCGCGAGCGCGTTGGCCTGGTGGGCGTGTTCGGTGTTCTGCTTCACGGCCGTGGCCAGCTCTTCCATGCTGGCCGCGGTTTCCTCCAGGGAGGCGGCCTGTTCTTCCGTGCGCGAGGACAAGTTGGTGTTGCCCGACGAGATCTCGGCAGCGCCGGTGTTGATCTCGTTCACGCTGCGGCGCACGTCGGCGACGGTGCGGGTCAGGCTGTCCTGCATGCGCTTGAGCGCCGCGAACAGCACGCCGATCTCATTGTGGGCGCCGACGGCCACGCGTTGGGTCAGGTCGCCCGAGGCGATGCGGTCGAAGTGCAGCGCGGCGTCTTTCAGCGGCAACAGCACCTGACGGCTGATGAAGCGCCAGCATCCGGCGGCCAGGACGACGGCCAGAACCAGCATGATGATCGTGGCCAGTTCCGCCTGGTTGTAGCGCTGATCGGACGCGTCGTTGATCTGGGCAGCGCGCCGTTCGGTGTGCGCCAGGAAGGCGGTGACCCGTTCTTCGAAGCGGGTGTCGGCCGAGCGGGCCTCGGTGACGGCGGTAACGTAGTTCTCCGCGGACTGCTTTTGCAGGGCCTCGCCCAGCGCATCGATGCTGCGCACATAGGCGTTGAAAATGCCGTCCAGGTCAGCCGTCAGTTTCTGCGCCGCCTCGGTGACTTTGGGCACGCGTTGGAACGTGGCGTAGCGTTGGCGGGCGTCAGCCAGGAACTTGCCGGCCTGGTCCACGCTGGCTTGCGCCTGCGCGCCGCGGCCGGCTTCCACATCCAGGTAGGCGGCCACCAGCGTGATGCGGGTGCGCAGCAGCAGCACCTGGGTTTCGTAGAGCGGGCGGGTCTGTTCGGTGGCGACGCGGTTCAGGTCGTCGACGGCGTCGTCGGCCGCGCGGGCGAACACCCAGCCCATGCTGGTGGCGCCGGCCAGGGCCAGCACGAAAAGGACCAGGACCGCGAGCAGTCCGGTTCGGATTTTCAGGTTCTTAAGCATGCGCACGGCTCCGGCATAAGGCCGCCGGCAGGGCTGGCAGCCAAGATCTAGTGGTAAACCCGTGGCAAATGTAAGTGTGATTTACATTTTTAACAATTGATCATTTTTCACTGGGACATTCTGGTTTTGGCAACGCGAGGGGGGCAGCGTGCGGCCAGGAATGCCTGGGCCGGCGGCAGGCGCGCGCGGTCAGAACAGGGGAGAAGCGTCGCTACGGATGAAGCGCAGGAACCGTTGGGCGGCATCCGGCAAGGGCCGGGAGACATGCGTCTGGACCTGGATCTGTCCGCCGTTGAGCAGCGCGTCGTCCACAGGGCGGCAGACCAGCCGGCCCGAGTCCAGATGCTCGGCCGCCGACAGGCGCGCGCACAGGGTCACGGCATTTCCGGTCAGCAGATAGTTGTAGACCGCCTCGGGGTGGTTGGACGTGAAGGCGGGCGACAGGGTGGTGTTGTACAGGCTGGAGGCCATGTCGAGCACCCGGCGCAAGGCGCTGCCGCCTTCGGGCAGGGCCAGGGGATAGGCCGACAATTGGGTCAGGACTAGCGGCGACGTTGAAGGCAGGACGCCGACGCCGGCCAGCGGGTGGCCGGGCCGCATCACGGCGACGATCTCGGCTGGGCCCGCGACGATCACGGCGATGTCCTTTTCGGCCGCATGGCTATACGTGAAGCCGATGTCCGCCTGTGCCGAGCGCACGCGTTCCGTGACCAGACCAGCATCCAGGATGGTCAGGTTAAAGCGCACGGAAGGGTGTTCGGCCTGGAAGGCGGCGAATTTGCGCGGCAGCGCCTGGGCCGCGAAGCCGTGGGCGCCGGCGACCTTCACCGTCTGGGTAAAGCGGCCGTTCTGCCCGCCGATCTCGGCATAGGTGCGCGCCGCGTCGGCTTCCACTCGGCGTGCATGATCCGCCAGGATGCGGCCCACTTCCGTCACGCGCATGCCCTTGGGGTGACGTTCGAACAGCTGGTTCTGCAACCGTTGTTCCAGGCCGGCGATTTGTCGGCTGACCGCGGAACTGACCACGTTCAGGCGCGCGGCCGCGCCATTGACGGACCCGGTGTCGACGACGGTCAGGAAATAACGAAGCGCGGTGCTATCGAATTGGAATCGCTTCATTGATGTGAATGCCGTAAATCTCAATGTCGAGTCCAGGCGGTTGGCAGCCGCAAAAATAGCGCGCGAGGGGCAGGTGGCAGTGGGATAGCCGCCCGCCACGGCGTCTTGTGAACGCGCAGGCCAACAGGTACGGACCAGGGAAGCGATGGCGGGTTGCGCCATGGATAGGCCGACAAGCGTCATCCGGAGAGTCCGGCGCGCCAGGACGCCAGCCCCGACGTGGCGGGACGGGCCGATGTGCCAGGGGTGGAATTTATTCCAGCTCCACCTTTTGCCACAATCGCAAATTTATCAATATTGCATTCTAATTTCGGCAATCGCGGCCGGCCTTGGCTTGATGCCGTTGCCGGCAAGCCTCGGAAATGCAAAACGCGCCCGAAGGCGCGTGCAAGAGTAGAAGGCGAGGGCGGCTTAGTCCACGACGAAACCACCGGGGCCGCTATGGCCCAGCAGCTCGCGTGCGCATTGCATCGCTTCGCCAGGCGTTGCCACCGCCAGGAACGGCATGCCGAACGCACGGGCCATTTTCTCGCCCTGCTTGCGGACCTTGTCCAGCGCATCGGTGTCGCGTTCGACCGCGATGAAAGCCCGGCAACGCGCTTTCAGCCGCGGCATGTTGGTGGTCTGCCATTCGATCATGGCCTTGCGGTCTTCATGGCCGGCTTCCTGGCGCATGTCGGGCACGACCATGACGAAGGTCTGCGGGTTGTCCACCAGCAATTCCATTTCGCGAATCCAGCTGGTCGAATAGCCCTTGGGCGCGCCGCCGTGCTTGGCGGTGACGATCGGAAATTGGGACAGGTCGTGGAAGAAAAACTGATCGCGGTTCATTCGAATTCTCCGTGGGGGTGGGCAGGCGCGCCGGGCTTGCAGCCGCAGCCGCCATAGAGCACCAGACTGTAGGAATCCAGCGCGAAGCCGCTGCGCTTGGCGATCTTCCTGACCAATTGCGCCATGGCGGGATCGCTGGATTCCAGGATCTGCCCGCAATGCGTGCAGACCATGTGGTCGTGGTGCCCCTTGTCGTTGAGCTCGAACACGGTGGTGTGCGCGTCGAGCTGAGTACGTTTGAGTAGGCCGGCGTCCTCAAGTTGCGTAATGACGCGATAAACCGTCGCCAGACCGATGCTGCTGTGGTCCGAGATGAGGCTGCGGTAGACGTCTGCCGCGCTCATGTGCTGATTGGCCCGCTGATAAAAGATGTCCAGGATCTTCAGCCGGGGGAAGGTGGCTTTGATGCCGGCGTCGCGCAGCCGCGTGGTGTCCATGTGGTTTCTCCGTTCGGGGGGCTGATGCCCGACTGATGAGAATGATGTACATTTTCAACTGAACCCGCTAACGGGAACCCGTCAACCTGTAGCTCAAACCTGCCAACCATGCTTCATGTGGCTATCGCCGACCCGCTTCCCGACGTGCTGCTGACTCCGTTCAGCGTGCAAGGGCGGCGCGAGTCCAAAGGCATTGCCGTGCCCTCGCATGTCCATGCCGAGGGCATGTTGGTGCTTGTGCACGAGGGGCTGGTGGTGGTGCAGGCCGGGGCAGAGGTCTGGACGGTAATGCCGGGCAGCCTGGGCTGGATTCCGCCGGGTACGCCGCATGGCGCGCGCTGGTTCGGGGATGCGCGCGGTTCGTTCCTGTATGTGCGGCGCGACGTGTGCGACCGCCTGCCGGCGCACTGCCGTTCCTGGCCGTCGTCCAAGCTGATCGAGGCCCTGATCGACCGCTTCACCAGCAACCAGGACGGCGGGGTGTCGGGCGCCTATCAGGCGCAGCTGTTCGAGGTGCTGCTGCAAGAGCTCAAGCACCGCGAACACGCGCCGCAATTGCTGCCCATGCCGGTTGACGCACGACTGCAGGACCTGGCCAATACCTTGCTGGATACGCCGGACGATACCGCCGGCATCGACGAATGGGC
Source organism: Achromobacter marplatensis (assembly GCF_002209535.1). Lineage (GTDB taxonomy): Bacteria > Pseudomonadota > Gammaproteobacteria > Burkholderiales > Burkholderiaceae_B > Achromobacter > Achromobacter marplatensis. The sequence continues at coordinate 62,386 of NZ_NJIG01000002.1, forward strand.
GCAGCGGCTGAACATGTCTTCACGCACGCTGATGCGCCGCTTCCGTCAGGAAACCGGCGTGACGCTGGGGCAATGGCGGCAGCAGGCCCGGTTGCTGCGCGCGCTGGAAATGCTGAGCCGGGGCGGGTCGGTGACCGAAGCCGCGCTGTCGGTCGGCTACGAAAGCACCAGCGCGTTCATCGGCAGCTTTCGCAGCGCCTTCGGCATGACGCCGACGCGCTACCTGGCCGACCGCTGACCGCGCGGGGCCGCGGCCTTCCGCCTTTACGCATCTTCACGTTTCTCCGACATTTTTGCGGATCTTCATTCGCGCCCTGTCCCTAGTATGGCGTCAGGGGTGGGCGGCTGCGTTCGTCCACCCATGATGCTTTTGGGGTGAGAAATGAATGACCTTTCGAAGCCGCATCGCACCGGTGCGCTGCTTATCCATGGGTTGGGCGGTACGGAGTTCGATATGGGCGCGCTGCACAAGGTGCTGGCGCGCGCGGGCGTGGAAACGCACGGCGTGACGTTGCCCGGCCACGCCGGACAGCCCGAAGACCTGCTGGATGTGCGGGTAGAGGACTGGATGGCCGTGGTGACCCAGCGCTATCGCGAGCTTTGCGGGCAATACGAGGTGGTGCACGTGATCGGCATGTGCCTGGGGGCGCTGCTGGCCGTGGAATTGTGCAAGCGGGAATCGCACACGCGTGGCGCGCTGGTGGTGCTGTCGGCCCCCGTGTTCCTGGATGGCTGGAGCACGCCCTGGTATCGCGGCCTGCGGTATCTGCTGTACCACGTGCCGGGTGTGCCGCGCCGTATCCGGGTGCAGGAAGAAGACCCCTACGGCGTGAAAAGCGAGCTGGTGCGCGCGTTCATCAAGGCCGGCTTCGCGCGCGGCGACGGCTTTCATTACCAGTGGGTGCCGTTGGCCTGCGTACGGCAGGTGGACCGCCTGCGCGGCATGGTCCAGCAAGGGCTTGAGCATCTGGATTGCCCGACCCTGATCATGCATGCGGAAGAAGACGAGCTGACCAGTCCGCGATCCGCCCGCTTCCTGGGTTCCCGCATCCCTGGCGCGACGGTGGTGATGCTGCAAGACAGCTATCACATGATCTGCGTCGACCACGAGCGTGACCGCGTCATGCGCGACGTGCTGGCCTTCCTGGGCAGGGACCCCGACCTGGTGCGGGTGCGCAAGCGGCCGGCGGCCGCCGATGCGGGTGTGCCGGCTCAGGCCGCTGCGGGCTGGTCCGGCAGCAGCGGACCTTGCGGGTCGTTTTCCGCATCCGGCCGGGGTGGCACCGGCGGCAAGCCCAGCCCCATGCGCAGACGCTGGCAATCGGGGTTGGGCGAGCCGTCCGGCATCCAGATGTCGAATTCGCGGCACGGGGTGGGGCGGTTTTCGTAGATGGCGCAGTGGATGCCCGGCTGGCCGAGTTCGCCGCGCAACGAGATGCAGCGGCCGCCGCCCATCTCGGTGCCCTTCATACAGGCGCGCAGCGGGCTCATCTGGGTGACCAGTTCCACGGGGACGTGGCCGCCGTTTTCACCTGCCAGTTCGCCGCAATAGAACGACACCCTGAAGTGGGAGCAACAAGCTCCGCAATCGAGGCAGGGGTTGGCGTCCGGCTTGTCACCGGCCAGCACGGCGGGTGAAACGAACGTCAGAACAGCGGTCTCTAGCAGGGACATGGGGGTGCGCGCGGGCACGGCTGGCGCGGGATCTGGGGCGCAAATAGTAGCGGGATTCGGACTGCGGCCGCTACGACTTTTTTCGGGGACGTTGCTGCGGTAGCATCGGTGGCCTGATTGCCGCCTGGAGCGATGTCTTGAACGCTAAAACCGAATTCCCCGACGGCCTGGCCCGCTGCGGCTGGGTGGATACGTCCGCCGAATACATGGCCTATCACGACAACGAATGGGGCCGCCCGCAAGGCGATGACCGCGCCTTGTTCGAACAACTTTGCCTGGAAGGTTTCCAGTCGGGCCTCAGTTGGCGCACCATTCTGAACAAGCGCCCGGCGTTCCGGCGCGGCTTCGCGGATTTCGATCCGGCCAAGATGGCGCGCTTCGGTGAAAAGCAGGTAGCCGCCTTGCTGGCCGACGCCGGCATCGTGCGGCATCGCGGCAAGATCGAAGCGGTGATCAACAACGCGGCCCGCGCGTTGGAAATGATCGAAAAGGAGGGCTCGCTTGCGGCGTTCTTCTGGCGCTTCGAAGCGCCGGCCGGCGCGCCGTCCACCTTGGGCGCTTCAACCTCCGAGCAATCCGTGGCCTTGTCCAAGGCGCTGAAGAAGCTGGGCTGGAAGTTCGTGGGGCCCACCACCGTCTACGCGTTCATGCAGTCGGTGGGCATGGTGAACGATCACAGCCCCGGGTGCCATTGCCACGCGCTCAGCGAAAAAGCGCGCAAGGAATTCAGGCGACCGGCGGACCGGCGGCCGGTGTAGCGGCGGGCGCGGCGGCTTGCTCGGGCACGTGGCCCGGCAGGCTGTAGCGGCCTTCGCGGTAGGCCCAGCTGGGCCACAGCGCGTGCGCCAGCGCCTCTGTCGCCAGCGCCGGGTCCAGCGCCACCGGCGCGTAGTCTTCCGGCGCGGTATAGCGATACTGCACGGGCGTCTTGTTGGGCGCCAGTACCAGCAGATCGTTTTCCTTCAGATAACCGTAGGTGCTGTCGTACTGCATGATGGCGCGCCCCGGCGTGCTGCGCGTCAGGTCGTGGCCGATCATCGGGTGCTCGGTGTCCACGCCGATGAGCGACAGCAAGGTGGGCGGCAGGTCGATCTGGCTGATCAGGCGGTCGTCGCGGCGCGCTTCGATACCAGCGCCCAGGATCACGGCCGGGATATGGAAGTGGCGCACGGGCACCAGGCTGGCACCGAACACACGGGAATCGTGGTCGGCCGCCACCAGGAAGACGGTGTTTTCCCAATAGGGCGATGCCTTGGCGCGTTCGAAGAAGCGGCCCAGCGCCCAGTCGGCGTAGCGCACGGTGTTTTCGACGGTGGCCGGGTTGCCTTCGGTCTGGATGCGGCCGGCGGGGTATTCCCACGGCGAATGGTTCGACACGCTGAAGGCCAGCGTGAAGGTGGGCTGGTCGGCGTCTTCACGCAGCAAGCGATCCAGCTGGTTGAACATGTCTTCGTCCGACGCGCCCCAGGTGCCCACGAAGGCCGGGTCCACGAAGTCCGCGCGGTCAACGATCTGCTTGAAGCCATTGCCCAGGAAAAAGCCCTTCATGTTGTCGAAGTGCGATTCGCCGCCATAGATGAAGCGCGAATGGTAGCCGTGGCGGCCCAGCAGATCGGCCAGCGAGAAGAAGCCGCGTTGCGAGCGGGGCAGTTTCAGCACGGCTTGCGCAGGGGTGGGCAGAAAACCCGTGACCACCGCTTCCAGCCCGCGCACCGAGCGGGTGCCGGTGGCGTAGGCGCGCGTGAAGGCCCACGATTCCCGCGCCAGCGCGTCCAGCTCCGGCGTGAGGTCGGCGCCGCCCAGGCCCGCGCTGTACTGCGCGCCCAGGCTTTCTTCCAGGATGATCACCAGGTTGAGCGGACGCGGCGTCTTGCGCGTGGCGGGCTGGCGATGCAGGCTGGGGTAGTCGGGGTTGGAAGGCGGGTTGGGCAGTTGGGCCTGCGCCAGCACCAGGTCGTGCATCTTGGCGTCGTCCATGCCGCCGTACACGTCCGATGCCGACTTCTCGTTCTTCATGCTGTAGATGGCGTAGAACACGTTGTAAAGCGAGTTCAGGGCCAGCGTGTTGAGCATGCCATCGGAGCAGTAGGCGACCGAGGACGGGTTGATAGGGCGGTGGCCCAGCGTGCCGCGGATGGCCAGGATGACGATGGCCAGGATGGCCACGCTGGCAAGCGGCATCTGCCACCAGGTCAATTGCGCATCGGGCTGGGCGTGGCCGAACAGGCCGAACGCGCCCCAGCCAATCACCGCCAGCCCGCCCAGGCCGCCCAGCAGCGCCAGCTTGTAGCCGCGCCAAAGCATGCCGGAGACTTCGCGCGGATGCTTCAGGTATTCCACGAACAGCCGGTTGGGCCGCGAGTCGTATTCCAGGATGAAAGGGGGCGAGGCGACTTCCAGGAAGGCCAGCAATATGAACGCGACCAGATACCAGTAGCCGGCGATGGTCGCGGCGATGGGGAAGTGCCCCAGCAGGGGCGACAGCACCGCGGGCAACGCGGCCAACACGGCGATCTGGTGCGCGTCGATGCGCAGGCCGCCCAGCAGCAGCGGGAACAGGCCGCCAGCGTTACGCACGCGCTGCCATTGCCAGGCGGCCAGCGCCAGGCGGCTGAGCGTCAGCAGCGCAAACGCCGCCACCACGAAAATCAAGGTTGAATGCCGCATCGGGCCTCCAGGTTGTTCTGCTATCCGACCCATTGGGGCGGAATCAATCGTCCGCGCATTGGAGCAGGGCGCGCGTCGAAAATTCAGTGAGGTACTGCCTTCCGGTCACTTTCCGGGGGTCATAGCCATTTCGTTTTGTAACTGCTTGGCGCCAGGCCGGGAACACGGCGTGCTGCGCAAACCCGCAGGCGGCGATGTGTCGCCGTGCGGCGAAGGCCGGCCGGACGTTTCGCGGGCGGAAAGATCCGCACACATTATGGGGCCGGTTGGCTTAACCCTTGCGGTGCGCCGCGATACCCTTACCGGTAACAGAGGGCCGGCGGTCGGAGGCCGGCCACAACGCCAAGGATAATAACCATGACGCGCACAAGAAAAATAGCGATCGGGATTGTAGGGGGTCTGGCCCTCGTCGTGCTCGTGTTGGGAGTGGTCATCGCCACTTTCGACTGGAACCGGGCCAAACCCATGATCAACGAGCGCGCCAGCGCCGCCATCGGCCGACCTTTCGCCATCAATGGCGACCTGAGCGTCAAATGGGAGCGCGAGCCCGACGAAGGCGGCTGGCGAGCCTGGGTGCCATGGCCGCACATCATCGCCAACGATATCTCGGTGGGCAACGCGCCATGGGCGAAAGCGCCTCATTTCGCCACGCTCAAGCGCGGCGAGTTCAGCCTGGCGCCGCTGCCCCTCTTGCGCCAGCGGGTGGTCATTCGCCGGATCCAACTGACCGAGCCCGCCGCCGACCTGGAGCGGCTGGCCGATGGCCGCGCCAACTGGGTCTTTACCTTGCCCGAGACCGGCGAGCCCTCTCCGTGGGTGCTGGACATCAACGAAATCGGATTCGACAAGGGCCGGGTGGGGCTGGTCGACGAGGTCCTCAAGGCCGACTTGACCGTGCTGGTGGACCCGCTGGGCAAACCCGTGCCCTTCGCGGATGTGGCCGGCTCCGCCTTCGTGCCCGAGGACGGTGCGGCGCCCGCACCCCGCGACTACGTGTTCGGCTGGAAGGTGGACGGCAAGTTCAAGGGGCTGGCCACCAAGGGCGAAGGCAAGGTGGGCGGGATGCTGGCCTTGCAGGATGCCAAGCAGCCGTTCCCGGTGCAGGCGGATGTGGCGATCGGGGGTACCAAGGCGTCGGTGACGGGGACGTTGACCGATCCGGCCAACCTGGGCGCGCTCGACCTGCGGCTGAAACTGTCCGGCGCCTCGATGGCGCAGCTGTATCCGCTGACGGGCGTGACCTTGCCTGATACGCCGCCTTACTCCACCGATGGGCACCTGGTCGCCAAGCTGAACAACCCCGGCGGCGCCGTGTTCGACTACAAGGATTTCAACGGCAAGGTGGGCAACAGCGACTTGCATGGCGACATCACCTTCGCCTTGGGGGCGCCACGGCCGAAGCTCACCGGCAAGCTCTCGTCGAAGCAGCTGCGCATGGTGGACCTGGGGCCGCTGATCGGCGTGCCTGCGGGCGGCACGGCGGCGGCGCCCGCCGACCGCGCCAAGGATGCTCCCGCCAAGCCCAAGGGCGGCAAGGTGCTGCCGACGCAGGCTTTCCGTACTGACCGCTGGCGCGACATGGATGCCGACGTCTCGCTGGACGCGGGGCGCATCGTGCATGACAGCAAGCTGCCGCTGTCGGACCTGACGGTGCACGTGGTGCTTCAAGACGGCAAGCTGACGCTGGACCCGTTCCGTTTTGGCATTGCCGGTGGCAACATCAACGGCACCATCAAACTGGACGGTGCCAACGAAGCTTTGACCGGGCGCGTCGATCTGCAGGCGCGCCGTCTGCGCTTGAAGCAATTGTTCCCCGCGACGGAAGCCATGCAGAAGACGCTGGGCGAATTGAACGGCGATCTGGCGATCAGCGGCACCGGCAATTCGGTGGCGGCGTTGCTGGGCTCGGCGACGGGCGACGTGAAGATGCTGGTCAACGACGGCGTCATCAGCCGCAGCCTGATGGAGATCGCGGGCTTGAATGTGGGCAACTACGTCATGTCCAAGCTGTTCGGCGATGACGAGGTGAAGATCAATTGCGGCGCCGCCGACCTCGCCATGAAGAACGGCGTGATGACGCCGCGCGTGTTCGTGTTCGATACCGAGAACGCACTGATCAGCATCACCGGCACCGCCGATTTCAAGAACGAAACGATGGACATGGACATCACGCCGGACAGCAAGGGTTTCCGCATCTTCTCGTTGCGCTCGCCGCTGTACGTGCGCGGCACCTTTGGCTCGCCTGACGTGGGCGTGCATGTGTTGCCGCTGGCCGCGCGCGGCGCAGGTATGGTGGCATTGGGTGTGCTGTTGACGCCGGCGGCCGGTTTGCTGGCGCTGATTGCGCCCAGCACCACCGACGAGAACGCCTGCGGCCCGCTGCTGGAACAGATGCGCAAACCGCCCAAGGCGCCGGCGCCTGCCGCGCCGAAGGGGAAGTAGCCGCACGCCGGGCGCAGGCGTCTGGAGGGTCAACCCGGCAGGTTAGCCCCGCAGCTCAGCCCGGTGACACGCGTCGCGAGCCGTCGCGCGCGTCGTCGTCGGCGACGCACACGGTGTTGCGGCCATGGTTCTTGGCGTAGTACAGCGCCTGGTCCGCGCGTTGCAAGACGGCGTCCAGCGTGGCGCCGTGATCGGGGTAGCGCGCCACGCCCACCGATGCGGTGATGGGCGAACTGATGGCGCCCGGCGCGGGCTGCGCCGCCAGCCGCTGGCGCAGGCGTTCTGCTGCCGAGACGGCCGCGGCCAGCGATGCGCCGGGCATCAGGATGACGAATTCTTCTCCGCCGGAGCGCGCCAGCGTGTCACCGCTGCGCGAGCCTTCGCTCATCAGCGTGGCCAGGGCTTGGAGGGCGCGGTCGCCTGCCGTGTGGCCATAGCGGTCGTTGATGGCCTTGAAGTGGTCCACGTCCAGGACCATCAGCGCCACCGGAGATTCGTCGGCTTGCAGCATCGCCAGCGCTTCGTCCAGGCCGCGTCGGTTCAGCAGGCCGGTCAGCGTGTCGGTCGTGGTTTCACGGCGCAGGTCGCGGATCTTGTGATGGATCGACGCCAACCCCATCAGCAGCGCACGCTTGAGTTGTGCCGCCTCGAAATACCAGGACCGCACATTGTGGATGCGGGCCGCCGAATCCGGATCCTGCATGTGCCGCGCGATGCCCGCCAGTTCGCCCAGCGGGCGCGCGATCCAGCGCGACAGCAGCCAGATCAAGATCACCGACAGCAACAGCAGCGGCAGGGCATTGCGGGCGGTGGCCATGAGCAGGTCGCTCAAGGGTTGCAGGGTGCTGTCCACCGGACGCTGCGCAATGATGCTCCAACCGGTGCTGGGCACTGGCGCATAGCCCGCCAGCATGTCGCGGCCCTGGCTGTCCGTGAAGCGCCGTTCTCCGGTTTCGCCGCGCCGGGCCGCGGCGAAGGCTTCGTCGTCGGGCGCCTTGTGCCCCAGCCGGCTGCGGTCGGGGTGAAAGATCAGCGTGCCATTGCGGTCCACCACATACAGGAAGGAATCGTCGCGGTAGAAATGCTGGCCCAGCAGGCGGTCCAGCACATTGTCTTCATGTAGGTACAAGGTGCCCGCGATATAGCCAAGATAGCGATAGTCGTGGGAGAAGAGGGGGTACGAATACAGAATCAGCCAACGGCCAGTGCTGGTCTGGTAGGGCTCGCTGATGATGGGCTGCTTGGTTCGGATGGCGGTCTTGGAGGCGTCGCTCGTCAACTGCTGGCCCAGCAATTCCGGATAGGCGGAGGACACGGCGATCACCTTGCCCTGCGGCGACACCACCACGCTGGAATTGAAGTGTCCCAGCTGTTCCTGCTGCCGCCGCGTCTCTTCGGCCATCAGCGCGGGCCGGGTTTCCATGTCGGCCAGCACGTCAGCGCTGTAGGCCAGATACCGCCTTACGTCATTCAGGAAGGTATCGGTGGTCGAGGCAAGCTTCGAAGCATAGACGCGGTTGACCTCCAGCGCGTTGTGCAGCAACAGATCGCGCTGCACCAGATAACTGGCGTGCAGGCCGCCGGCCAGCACCAGAATGACCGACAGCAGGCTGATCCACAGGATCAGGCGCCGAAGGTCGATGCGGAACATGGCCGACTCCGTCAGGATCGGGCGGGGCCCGGCGGTACGCCGGAAGGGGGCATGGCCCCCGTCAGCGCGTCCCAGGCGCACATGGCCTGACGCGCCACCGCTTGCAAAGTCTTGCGGGTGGCACCGTCGCGCGCCTGGATGGACATGCCGTGCAGTACGGTCGTGTAGAAAGCCGCGAGGCTCTTCGTGTCGGCGCCGGCAGGCAGCTCGCCTTGCCCGACGCCCGCGTTCAGTCGGGCCAGGATGCGGCCTTGCATCTCGCGGCGGTTGTCGCACAGGAAGCCGCCGACGCTGGCGTGGTTGACGCTGCCCGACGGCGCGCCCAGCACGATCATGCAGCCAGGCGGCAGGCCGGGGGCGGTGAAGCGTTCGGCGGCGGCCAGCAACATGGACTGGATGCCGCCGCGGGCGGTGGGCGCGTCTTGCAGCGCGCGCCGGGACGACCCGCCTTCCGTTTCGCGGTAGAGCTCGACCGCTTCACGAAATAGTCCTTCTTTTGAGCCGAATGCCCCATAAAGGCTGGGCGAGTTGATGCCCATCGCTTCCGTCAGATCGGTTAGCGATGCTCCTTCATATCCCTTCGACCAGAAGACTTCCATGGCCTTTTGCAAGGCCTGGGCCCGGTCGAAGTTCCGGGGGCGCCCACGTTCTGCCATGGGGCGATTTTACTCGCGACCGATATTTTGTGTTGATCGATAAAAAAATGATTGACGCGCGTGACATGGCCCGGCGATGATATTTGTACTGATCACTACAAATTAAGGAAGAACGATGGGCAACCTGACTGGAAAAGTGGCTTTCGTGACGGGCGGCAGCCGTGGCATCGGCGCGGCCATCGTGCGGCGCCTGGCGGCCGACGGTGCCGACGTGGCGTTCACCTATGTCAGCGCGTCGTCTGCGGACGCCGCGCAGGCGCTCGCCAAGGAACTGGCCGTGGACGGGCGCCGGGCGCGCGCCATCCAGGCCGATTCCGAAGACGCGCTGGCCGTGCGGCAGGCGGTGGAAGCGGCCATCACGGAGCTGGGGCCGGTAGACGTACTGGTCAACAACGCCGGGATTTTTGTCGCCGGCCTGATCGGCGACACCAGCCTGGACGACTACGAGCGCACGATGGATATCAACGTGCGTGCGCCTTTCGTCGCGATCCGTACGGCACAGGCATCGATGCCCGACGGCGGGCGCATCATCAATATTGGCAGCTGCCTGGCCACGCGCGCCGGCCGCGCCGGCGTGGCCCTGTACTCCGCCAGCAAGTCCGCGCTGATCGGCCTGACGCAGGGCCTGGCGCGAGACCTGGGCACGCGCGGCATCACGGTCAACGTGGTGCACCCCGGCCCGATCAACACCGACATGAATCCGGCGGACGGCGAACGCGCGGGCGAACTGGTGGCCGTGCTGTCCTTGCCGCACTATGGCGAAACGCGCGACATCGCCGGGATGGCGGCCTTCCTGGCGGGCCCTGAGGGCCGCTACATCACGGGCGCGAGCCTGGCGGTGGACGGGGGTTACGCCGCTTGATATCGCACGTCAGAAAAGTTTTTTCGCACACGACTTGCACAAACCAAAAAACCTACATATAATCTTGCTTCTTCGCACTACACACATAACGAAACGCAGACAGCAGCAACGTATCGGCAACGATAAGCGGCAGTTGAAAACGAATCGGAACTGAGTGGATTGCAGGGCTGTTAGCTCAGTTGGTAGAGCAGCGGACTCTTAATCCGTAGGTCGAGTGTTCGAGCCACTCACAGCCCACCAGAATTCCCAAGGCCGCTATCGATCATGATCGATAACGGCCTTTTGCTCTGGGCGCCCGGTAAGCCGGCAAAAGATAGGCTGGCCGAAGTTCCCCGGCGGCTTCACAAGCGCCTGTTGTCCGACCTGGGCGCTTGTTCACCTGCGATAGACGATAAAGGCGCTGGCAACTTCCATACGAGTTATTCGTAGGTCAAGGTAAACGTCATGGTCGTGTTGGCGGTGCCGGGAGAAATCGGCCCGCCGGTCTGTACGTAGCGAGCCTTGAGCGGAATATCAAAAGAACCGCCCCGGTCAGACCTGTATTGGGTCACTGTCTGCGCCGTCCGCAAGGGAAACGCTGCGTCGGATGCCGTCAGGAACTGGACGCCTACCCCTTTGGCCGACGACCGGCTGTCCAGCGCCACTATGCTTTGATTCCCGATTTCCGCCGTATTGGGGTCTAACCGCACGGTGATCCGGTTCATGTTGGCCGGGCAATTCAGATTGATGCCAAAGGACTTTAGCGGTCCATTGACGCCCTTGAAATCCGATCGACCCACGCGCTTCATATCGACCCAGACGTCGCTAGTCGAGCACGTCAGTACGTTGATGACCGTCGCTCCAAGCATCACCCGCAGATTCGTGGCGAGCGGGTTGCCGGGCAGTCTGGTATTCGATGCATCGCGGGCGATCGGATAGCCTTCAAAAGCGAGAACCGGATTAACTCGCGTGCCCTCCGCGATCGGAGCGTACCGGATGAGTTTGGCCCTTACCGTGGCGCCAACGGCAAATATCGAGGGCACATTGCCGCCGCACAGACCTAAACTATTCAATCTATCGAACTGTGACTGTTGCGTCTGTTGAGCGTGGATGTCGTTACAACCGGGGCCCGCAGTAACCCGAACGCGCGGTCGAAACGAAAAGATAACGCCCACGCCTGGCGCTTTATCCAGGGCATACACCGAATAGGTGAGGCCATCCTCCACATAGGTCCGTATAGGCGCGGGAAGCATTACTCTGCCGCCGTATCCGGCAGCTGCCGCGAATTCGAGATCCTCGAAGCGAACTACGGTCGAGAACCTGCACACTCCCCGGGTGGGCGCGTCGACGACCACCCAATTGGTCAGTGCAATGACTTGGCCGGGCTGGCTATCACGAGGCACGGAAATGGTGGCGGGTAGTTGAAGCGTTTGCGTTATTGATGCGCTGACGTTGTCGCAGATGGCATACCGAGCGTGAACCAATTGAGCGTGTGTAAGGGACGGCCCGGCAAGACCTGCCACGCCCAAGACGGCGCAGAGCAAATTGGGAAAGCGCAAGCGAAGCAAGGCGGTGGACATGGTGGTCATATTCTGTCGGAAAAAAAAGATAGCCGGGGGAGAGTCAAGGTCTGCCCAAAGGTTTGGAGACCTCGGGAGGTTGGCAATGCAGACCCTCTACAACCTGCATCCGTTGTGCCTTATCCGCCGGCGGGGGAATCTCCGCAGTGATGGCGCAATGGCCCAAATCTCCGTCGCCCCATTTGACGGTAAGCGTTGTCGGGCCCGCCTCCAGGCCGTTGGCCAGGATGCGGCTACCCTGTGAGACGACACCGACCGTCTTGCCGTTGGCATCGAAAACTTGGGCGCCAAATGGCAGGGGGGCGCCCCCCGCTTGGCGCACGTGTAGCACGAACGTCCTGCCACGGTTGACGGTCTCAAACGGAATCCGGACCACGGCGCCGGCCGTGGGAACCACGCGCTGCTCCGTCGACTTGAACTCCACGCCCAGGGGAATGCCCTTGGGATCGATCGTGATGGAGTTGTGCTCGTACGGCATGAGGTTTGAGACTAGCGCCTTGCCGCGTCCGTCCAGGCGCTGACCCGGCACGTTTCCGACGCTGGCGCCCGCGCCATCTGGGGCCTCCAACACGGCATAGGTATCGCCCTGATCGGGCGAAAATGCGACGCCGCCTCCGTACGCAACGATGCCGCCGCTCAGGCTGGCGCCCGCTTGCGTGTAGTTCCTGCCGGTACCCGCGCTGACGTTCATGCGCGTCCCACTGGCGCTGTAATCAAGTGAGCCGCTGACGTTGGCGTCGCGCGCGCCGCCGTAGCGTTGCGCATTGGCGGTCACGCTGTATGCAAGATTGCGATCTTGGCTAAGCATGCCGGACACCGTCTGGGATGCGGACGTGGTGCCATTGGAGTTTCGCTGCAACGTGGTGGACGCATAGGTCGTGGAATCTCGCCCGCCCAGCGGGAAAGATAGATTCAGCATGTACTGGTTTTCCCAGCGCTGCGAAAACACGTCCAAACGCCGGGCGACCGAGACCGAGTAATTCATCGAGCGGTAACTATTCGAGTAGCCGGCGCTAGCCTCGGTGCCGCGACCGGATTGGTGCCAATAGTCCTCCACGGAACCAGTCATATACAGGGACCCGTAGCCTGGCGCCAATTGCTGCGACACATTGGCCTGCAACCGGTTGCGCCGGGCCTGGAAGTCGGATCGCCCCCCCCGGTCCTGCCATTGGCGCAGTGCCATTGTTTCGCCGAACTCGCGATAACCTTGGGTGGAGTAGCGGTAACCTGCGATCAGCACATTCGTCTTAGTTGCGTCGACATAGTTTGAGTAAGCAAGGCGAACGCTATGTCCGGTGGTGGACTCTCCGCCGCCCAGGTCCGCGTTTGCGCCCGTCACATCCAGGCCAAAGGCGCCAATGAGCGTGTTGATCGAAGCGCCGGCGACCGCCGCCCGATAATCACGGGATCCGATGAAGCCGCCGTAGCCGGTCAACAGGTTGTTGAACCCGTAGGTCAGGCCGCCTTGAACGAAGGCCGGCTTGTCCGAGAGTTGTCGATCTCGGTACTGCCCCATCGTGAGCTGATAACGGATCCCGCCTTCTCGAAGGGAGTTGACCGTAGCCGCGTATGGGATACGGGAAACCAGGACGCGGCCATCCGCTTCCGTGACTTCAACGGTAAGGTCGCCACCGAAACCATTGGGGTAAATATCGGTGATTTCAAACGGCCCTGAGGGCACCGTGGTTTCATAGATCACGTTCGAAGACTGAAGAATGCGCACCCGGGCATTCGAGTTCGCAATGCCCCGTACCACCGGCGCGTATCCCCGTTGTGATTGCGGCAACATGCGCTCATCGGAGCTCAGTTGAACGCCGCGAAACCCTATCGACGAGAACAGCCGGCCATCGGTGAAGGTGTCCCCGATCACGAGTTGGCCCTTCAGCGGAAGAACCGAGCGCGAGGCATAGGTTTGGTTGCTGGTGTATTCGGCCCCGGCGCGATTGCTCCAGGAGTAGTTGCCCTGATGGCGAAACCGCCACGCGCCAAGGTTGAATCCACCGTTCAGCCCCAGGTAGCTGAAGCTGTCCGACGCGCCCGAGCGGGGCTTGGTCGAATAGAAATTCCAGTTGTAGTTAAGGAGTCCGGCGGCGATGCCGTCATCCCACAAGCTCGGGTCTACATAGCCTCTCGCGCCGCGTAGCAGCAGCGCCTGTGGAATCGTGATGTCCAGCCGTTGCTCGCCGGCATCATAGCTATAGCGGCTTCCAGGTACCAAAGCGCTCAAGTCACCGCACCTGCCTGCATCCAGGTCGGCGGCCACCGTGCCGATCTTGCGCTCGTTGACTTCCAGGCGACGCAACAAGGGAAGGTCGAAGCATGGAACGGCGCTCGGCATCCCGGCCGACTGCTGAAAAACGACCGTGTACTTGCTCTGCCACTCGTCGTTCAGATAGAGATCAACCCCATAGGCGCCTGGTAAGACTGAATTGCCCTGTTCAAAGCGACTCACGTCCATAGGCGTTCCCGCTGACCGGAGAAAGCTCTGGTTGAACCGGACCTCTTGCGCATGGCTGGCTACCGTGGCGCCGAAAGCCAGTGTCATGGTCTCAGCGAGTTTGCGATAGGCGCGGCGACGCGATCGTTGCGAAAGAACGCTATTCATGGTGGTATCTGGATGCAGCAGCAGTGTCGTTTCGCGTCTACGTCGGCGCAGCATGTGCGCGTCAGGTGCTCTCGTCTGCTTAGTGGTGGGGGCGCAGGCCTACCGCAAGACCGCTTCGCCTTTGGTTTGGCCGCCGTAATCGTTGATGATGCTGAAGTTCACCGCGTCTCCGACGTTTGCGGACCCCTGTTTGAGACGTACCGTCAAGGTCTGGCCGGGGGCCACCATCGATTGGTCCTCAAACACCAACTCCTGCGTCGGGCTTTTGACGTTTGCCGACGAGAAAGTGATATGGAATTTCGAGCCATTGTGTATGGCGACCGAATCACGTCCTTGGACTTTCCAAGACAGCTTGGCGGGCGCTTCCTCGGCCGCCTCGGTCAACTGCGCGGGGCGTAGGAAAAGCTTGATCCGCGAACGAAACGCGAGCTGAAGCTTGTTGGTATCTTGCTCACTAGACTCGGGGGGGATGTCAAGAACGTTGAACCAGTACAAACGTTCTGCGTCACCCTGGATCGCCTCGCCCGAATAAAGAATCCGCACGATCTGCGATTTGCTTGGGTCCACACGCGCCATGGGCGGCGTAAGGATGAACGGAACGACCGCTTCGGCGGCATTCAGGGTGGCATTGCCGTCATCGATCCAGACTTGGGTGAGCGAAGGAGCCGATCCCGAGTTTTCTAACCTAATCGACACTTCTTGCTCGGCCGCCGGGTAGACGATGCGTGTGCCATGAATAACGACTGCCGCCGAGGCGGGCAGAGCGCAAACCAAGCATGATGCGGCGAACCCGAGAGTAATTCGGCGCAGGAAACGGCAAACAGGACGTTGGATCATGATAAATGGCGGGGAGCAGCGGGCCACACGGTAAATGCGACCCGACCGCAGTCCCTAGGAATTTAGCGATAGTTCAACGAGTAGACAGCCTGGGCTCGCACCAGACCCGCAGTCACCGTGGCGGCCGTGCGGTAGTAGCGCGCACCGTAGGTCAACGTTGCCGCGCCTGACGCGATTTCGACGAAGTTGGTGTTCTGCGCTTCCTCGGAGGTGCCGATATTGATTTGGTTGTTGTTTTCAATGTTGAACAATTCGACGTCCACGCCCGCCGCGGAGTTGACTGCGGCCACGTTGCTCAGACGTCCGTCAGAAGTGACGCCAGTGCCGTGCTCGAAGAAGGCACGCACGCCGCCAGTGGGGGCCTCGCACTCCGTCAGACGGATCACGAAGCGAGTAGCGCCTGCGGTCTGGACGCCTTGCATGCGGCCAGCGGCAATCTTGGGCAGGGTGACGGTGATATCGCCGTTGCCGTTTTCAATTTTGCAAGTCTGGGAGGTAATTTCACCGTTGATGGTGATCGTGCCGCCGTTAGCTTGCGCCAGCGAGGGAAGGGTTGCGGCCAGAGCCAGGATCGAGGAAGCCAGAAGAGAACGGTTCATGGTATGAGCACTAAATTAAGAGATGAGATCGGTTTGATTTGGCGTTGCGCAACAGAATTTCCGCAACGAAATCATGCTATCAACCGACGCTCTCTCCCAACATAGGGCGCACTCCGAAAATGCAGCTCAGGCTCGCATAATGTGTGGCTCGACCCGCTTGCGCAGAAGGCGCGAGTGCAAAAATGGGGCAGAAGGTTGGGCGGCCGCGCCCAACGCGATATGGTGCGAAAGGCGCGTTCACCTAGCGCGAATCTGCATCCTACGTCCTGGCCGGGTTGGCACCTGCCCACCTTTCGATGGCATCCTGCAGTTTTGCCAGCAGGATGGGCTTGCTGATGACGCCATTCATGCCGGCCTTTGCGCAACGCTGGGCATGCTCCGCACCCGTGGCTGCTGAAATCGCGATGATGGGCGTCGCTTGCGTGCCTTGCGCTGACTCGTGATTTCGAATCGTCTGGGCCAGCGTATAGCCATCCGTGTCCGGTAGATCGCAATCCATCAGAACGAGGTCGTAGCAGCGCTCCCGATACATCTGGAGCGCCTGTGCACCGTCGCCCACCACCGACACGCCGTATCCCAGGCTTGCCAATTGCATCTGAAGCACAGCTTGGTTCGCGGGTAGATCCTCCACCAGCAAAATCTCCAGGCGCGCGCCTGTCGAGGTTGCTGCCTGCGCGTCGGACTCGCAGGCCTGCTGCGAAAGATAAACATCGACCGGAAGCGTCAGCGTCACCGTCGTCCCCACGCCTGGCGCGCTGCGAAGCGCGATGTGCCCCTTCATGAGTGTGACCAATTCGCGACAAATAAGCAGACCCAGGCCAGTGCCTCCGGGCCGCCTGGATGGGGAGCCGATGACCTGCGCATAAGGACGGAACAGCTCAGCCTGCGCCTGTTCGGGTATGCCGATTCCGGTGTCGGACACGTGTATCTCGAGCAGGCCACAGTGCTCGGATCCAGAGATGCGCGAGAACGCGATGGCGACATCAACCGCGCCTCTGTCCGTGAACTTAATGGCATTGGATACCAGGTTATGAAGAATCTGATTCGTGCGCGTGGCGTCCAGCATCAATCTTGCGCACCCATCGGGAACCGTTAAATTCAGCCCAATACCCTTCTCTTGTGCCTGCAGTCTTTGCAGGTCGACAACGTCGCGCGCAAGACTTGCAATATCCGTGGGCAGGTAATCCAGGACGAAATCTCCGGCTTCGAGCTTGGAAATATCCAGCACACCATCCAACAGGCGCAGCAGAGCGCTTGCACCGCTGTTGGCCAACCCCACCAAGTGCCGCTGCTGCTCGCCCATCGACGTATTCCGTAGCAGCTCCACCGACGCCAGAACGGTGTTCATCGGAGTGCGGATTTCGTAGCTCATCACTGACAGGAAAATCTCTTTTTCCCGTTCGCTCCTGACCGCCCGTCGGTACTCTCGCCACGTGCGATATGTCAGAAATCCCAGCAGGCAGAGCGTTGCCAACGCGGCCAGGCCCTGCGGGCCATAGTGCCGAATCAGCGTGGACAGCGGTGGGGCGCCCAGGTCAATATCTTCGATCCAAGCCTGCCGCAATTCAGCCGCTCTCTGGGCGGAAATGGACCGTAGCGCCTTTTGCAAAATGGACCTCAGCAAAGGCTTGTCTTCAGAGACGGCCATGGCGAGCTCGGCGGTCATTGATGACAGCACCCCTGCAATCTGCAATGTTCCCGCATAGCGGCGATTCAGGTAGGGCGCCAGAAAGAGTTCAGTGCCGATCGTGGCGTCCGCCTCCCCCCGGGCCACCATGTCCAATACCGCTGTGCCTACTGTTTCGGCAGTCAGCTTGATCTTTCCCACCTTACCCTTTAGCAAATTGGCGTATGGCGCGTGCTCGAGCACCACGACCGTCTTGTCGGCGAGTTCGTCCAGTTCTGTCACGGCATGCTCATGCGCCCGCGTCACCACGACTGTCGCACTGACGATGTAGGCAGGTGTAAAGAGCACGCCCGGCGTACGGGGTACGCGCCCGAGATTTCGTGAGGCCATCGATAGCATGTCGATTTCCCCCGATTTGAGCCAGTCCAGGCGCGACTGGACACTTTCCGCGGGTTTGAAGGTGAAGGTCAATCCAGTGCGAAGGCCGACTTCCCTTATGTACTGAACCGGCAATCCCCGCGCGGTATCGTCCTCGAGGTACTCAAGCGGACTGCTATTGGGCATCACGCCCACTATTACGACCGGGTTTGCGGCGATCCACGCCTGCTCTTCGCGGCTCAAATCCAGTATTGGCAGCGCGGCCAATGAAGGGGCAGTGCTGGAATTGCGGATTGCCGTCACGCCCAGAAAAAGCGCTGCAATCAAGATGCAAAAGCACACGCCGAGAGCAATCAGGATTCGCTTCGGCAAACCACGGCGCCGCGTTGTCCCCTCGGTCCTTGTTGGCAGGCGGGGCAGCATTTTCGGCATCAATGAGCGCCCTTTGCGGCAGCGATAATGCGCCGGAGTTCAAGGTCCGCGTCTTTGATTACCTGAAGGACGTCCTCGGCGTCCATGTCCGGGCCAGAATCCAGCAATTCTTCGAGGCCTGTCGCCAATCGGCTCAGCGTTAGTAATCCTAAGCTCATGCTGGCACCGCGCAAGCGGTGCGCGTGATGCTTCGCCCTGGACACGTCGCCTTCCGCCCACGCGGCAACCACCATGCTCAGATCCTCTTGCACAAAGCCCAAAGCGATATGTGCATCCATTGTGGGGGGCGCAGGTGCACTGACGGGCGATTCCTCGTTCGGCTCAGTCAGCGACACCCCGCACAAGTTCTCGATGGTGCTCTGCAGCTTGGCCAGCCGGATTGGTTTGCTGAGTACCCCATCCATGCCAGCGTTCAGACATTGCAGGGTGTGCGTGCTGCCCGAGATTGCCGAGATCGCGATGATCGAACAGGGTGACGCGCCCTGCGCGGCTTCGAGTGCGCGGAATTTCCGGGCCAACGTGTAGCCGTCCGTATCGGGCAAATCGCAGTCCATCAGAACCAGGTCATAGTTCGCTTGTTGGAATGCCAGCATGGCCTGTGCGCCATCCGCGGCAAGTCGGACTTTGCATCCCAGACGGTCCAGCTGCGCCTGAATCACAAACTGATTCGCGGGCGTATCCTCCACCAACAAAATGGCGGCGCTGTCGAACTCCGAGGACGCCGCCGGCAGGCCTGCATCCTTCGGGGTGCCTTCGCTTGCGGCGGCGCTCGTTACCGGCAACGACAGCGTTACCGTGGTCCCGGTCCCCAGCAAGCTGTGCACGGAGATGTGCCCATTCATCCGCGTGACAAGTTCACGGCAGATTAGCAGGCCCAGCCCTGTTCCGCCGTCACGCCGCCTGATTGCTTTCTTCATTTGCGCGTAGGATTGGAACAATCGGGACTGGGCGCTTTCGTCGATTCCAATCCCGGTATCCGCAACCTCGATGCGTAGCACGCCGTCGGGCGCGCAATCTTCGTGGGGCAAGAATGCAACCGTGATTGTGACCGATCCTGTAGGCGTGAATCTGATCGCATTGGACACAAGGTTGTGCAGAATCTGGGTCGTCCGCGGCGCGTCCAGCAGCAACATGCCACATGAGTCTGGAAGCATCGCAACGAGTTCGATGCCCTTTTCTTCCGCTTGTGCTCTGAAAAATTCAGCCACTTCCCGCGCTAGCGCGGCGATGTCGGTCGGCTCAAACTCCAACACGAATTTGCCTGCCTCCAGCTTGGTGATATCCAACACGTCGTTGAGTAGACGCAACAGCGCCCCGCCGCCATCATGGGCCAAACCGACTAATCGCCGTTGTTCGCTATCCAAAGGGGTACGCTGGAGTAATTCCACCGATGCGAGCACCGCGTTCATGGGGGATCGAATCTCGTGGCTCATGACGGCAAGGAACATGGCTTTCTCGCCTTCGCCCCGAACGGCCCGTCGATGCTCGCGCCGCCAAATGTAGGCTAGCCCGCCCAACAAGATACAAACCCCGGACAGCAACAAGCCTTGCTGGCTGTAATGCCGGACGAGCACTCCCAGAGATGGCTCGCCAAAGCGCACTTGTTCGAGCCACGCCTCATTCATCCGATAGGATTCCTCCGCGGTAATTTGTTGCAGCGCCTTCTGAAGGATCGAGTACAGCATCGGCCGATCGCTAGAGACCGCCATGCTCAACTCGGCGTAGACAGATGAGATCACGCCCGATACTTGCAGTATTCCGGCATAGCGTCCCGACATGAGGGGAGAAAGAAACCCGTCTAGGCCGATTGCCGCGTCGGCTTTTCCCGTAGCAACCAATTCAAGTGTTCCCACGGCCCCGTCGCCGGTAATGATCCTGGCCTTCGGCAGGACTTCACGAAACTTGGTTTCGAAGACGCTGTATCGCGGCACGGCCACCGTTTGACCATCGAGTTCGCCCACATCCACCATGAGGGGGGCTCCCGTTTGCGTAACGATGATGGTCGCGCTGACGTAATAGGGGGCAGTGAACAGGGAATCAGATGGATCAGACGGAGAACGAATGTTGCGGACGGCAAGTGCGAACATGTCCACAATGCCGTCTTTCGGCCATCCTGATACCGACGTGGGTCTGTCGTTGATTTCCCTGATCTCGACTTTCAGCCCGGTCAGCCGGCTGACCGCCTTCAGATATTCGGCTGACAAACCCCTGAGTTGTCCGTTTACCGTGTATTCCAGTGGCGCGACGTCCGTCCGGACGCCCACCATCACGACCGGATTCGCCACGATCCAGGCACGTTCTTCCTTGGTGAACTTATCTGACTGGACTGCAAATGCCGACTGCGCCAGCAACCCCGACCACACTAACAACGCTCCAAGGAAACGTCCGAGGGGCGTGCGCGGTTTCATAGTGAGTCGATGATGTGCCGGACCTTGAACAGGCCGTTGTTTGACGTCACGCCGAGCTTGCGGAACGCGGCCGCCTTCTGACTACTGATCGTCTTTATGCTTCGGTTGAATTTTTCGGCGATTTGGGTCACCGTCATGCCGTCGAGAAAACAGCGAATAACCTCGCGCTCCCGGGCGGATAGCGCCGCGCCGTAGACAGCGTCGCCCGACTCGTCACTTTGCACGGGAACGTGGTTGGTCGTAGCGTCGGCCAAGCGGAATGTCATCTGTGCTTCAAGAAAAACGGCGCCGCTGGCCACCACTCGGATGGCGCGAGCGATCTCGGCCATGTCCTGCGTCTTGGAGACAAATCCCCGCACGCCTGCCCGGAGCACCAGGGCCACGGTAGCCGGTTCGTTATGTGCCGAGAGCACGATTATGTGGGATGAGGGAAACCGGAGGCGCAAAGCGCGGATCAAGGCCACGCCGTCCATATCGTCCGGACCCAGTGCGTAGTCGATGAGCAATACATCGGCGGGACTCTGGACAACCCCAGCGATCATCGCCCGGCTGCTGTTGTAAACCCCGGTGATTTCTATGCCGATTTCAGATTGCAGGTGAGCGACGAGTCCGTTTCGAACGACGGCGTGATCATCCAAGATAGCCACGCGCACACTGCTTGCAAAGGTGTTCGACACGATAGTCGCCTCTCGCCATAATAAGAACGATATCGGAATAATCCGGAGCAGTTCTTTAATTTGATGGATAAATACTACGAATTCCCCGGTGCCGCAATATGGCGGCCGCCATTTTTTTGGTTGTGGCGGGCCGTATCAGGTGGGCAGTAAGGCCTATTGCCGCGAGTCGCGATGTGATGGCGGGTTCAGTCCATTTGCAAAGCAGCACGAGGCCGCATTCCAGATGCTCGTAGGTGGTCACCGCCATGCCGAGCCTGCTCTCAAGCCTCGCGTGCTGAACCGTCTGCCCAGACTTGCCGATTCGGTCAAAAATTCGAATGTCATACAAATTGGGAGGAGGTGTGCGGCAGAGGGGGGCTGGAGAGTATTGCGTGCGTGATGTTTTTGAGTGCCACTGCCGCGTGCGGGCTTGCCGATATCTGCCGTACCGGTTAGTCCCTATACGTTCGCACCCCAGCACCACTTCTGAGACGGGCTGCCGTGGATGCTACTTGCAGATGTGGGATTCGAGATCACATGGCGGGACTATATGAAGCTGCCACTTTTCAGGAAATCAGCGCACTCCTAAAAGCAAAGCTAAGAACGTCAAGAATCGACAAGTTTGGATCGCCTGTGTCCCAGATTTGTCCAAGCTGCAGTCATCGTTGTCTCCCGGTCTGCGCTGCGATCGCACCTCAATTCACTACGGATGCGCTCTCAATTTCGTCCCAGTCCGATTTCTCAAATTCGTTCCCGACACTACAGTTGTCGCTCACAACCTTTTTCATCTGAGCGACCAAGCATGGGACATGTACATCTAGAGGAAGCCTCTTCAGCGGTATTCAAGACGCTTTACGTCGTCGCTTTCACTCCTGATCCCGAGCAGGCCCGAGCAGTCACCGATACGCTGACCCTCTTAGGTATAAGCCGATTCGAGCATGCCGCGCGCCTCGAAGACGTGGAAACGTTGGTGCGGACGGCTCCGGTGGATGTCATCGTATGTGGCATCTACCCGGGCTACGAAGAGGGGTTGATGCTGCCCAGTTTGCTACGAACGATGAGAAGGGACGGCAGAGTTCACGAGGCGCCCCGCATCCTCTGGTCGGTGGAGTCGGCACCCGACGCGCGCCATGGCGCATACGATTCAGCCTCTTCGGGGGAAGACTCGAAGCCGGTTCGCCCAGAGCGGGACAAGCGTGGAGAGGTGTCGTTACAGGCGCTGGAAGCGCATGCCAGGCTGGCACGGCATGCCGGCATCAACGTCGGTATTAGCCGGGGCAACGAAGTGGCGCGGTTTGCCGCGACGTTGGATTTTCTTGTGCATACTCAGACCTCGGTCTTCCAACCCGCGGTTCCCTACGACGAACTGCCGCTGGAGGACGATCTGATCGCCGCGGTCAGTGGTGGAACGGGTCTGCATATTGTCTTGCAACCGCAGTACGACCTGCAGACGAAGGCGATTGTCGGGGCGGAAGCCCTGGCCCGTTGGACGCATCCCGAACACGGCAACATATCGCCCACGGTGTTCATCCCGATCGTGAACCGGCTGGATCTGAACCTGATGCTGTTCGGCTTCGTGAAGAAGAAGGTGATTGAAATCCTTGAAATTCTCCATGGCCGCGGCATCGACATCCCGATTGCCGTCAATGCATCGGTGAAGACAGTGTGCACGAAGGGCTTCGCCAAATTCCTCGCCCAAAAGATGGAGCATGCGGGCCTGCCTCCGCACTTGCTCAAGATCGAGCTGACCGAGGAATTACCCGTGGAGGATCCTTTGCTCTTGTCCGGGGCTTTGAATTCGCTGCGTACACACGGATTCCTGACGTCATTAGATGACTTCGGATCCGGCTTCGCCACCATGAACTTGCTGGCCACAATGCCTTTCGACGAGGTCAAGATCGATGGCTCATTCGTCAAGGAGATCGATCAGAAAGCGCCTTCTAGAGGGGTTATCGCGACGATCGCCTCGTTGGCAAGCCTGCTGAATATGAGTCTGGTGGCCGAAGGCATTGAAGACGAGTCCAGTATCGCGACCCTACGCCGTCTGGGTTGCAACAAAGGGCAAGGCTTTGCCCTGTCCAAGCCGTTAGACGGGCTCAACTTTCTGCAGCTTTGCATGCCCGTGGACCGCACGCCATAGCGGCTCAGAAGCTTGGCGTGGTCGCAATTTGCATTAGCGGATGAGGAGACCGTCGTTGCACTGCGGGGAAAGGAATCCTTGTCCGAGACATTGTTGCACTATGAGTGGAACTTCTTTCGCACTGATGTCCACTTAAGCTGAGAACGTGCGGGTGGCGGGGGGCGCATGGATTCTTTTGGAGTATCGTGAAGCGTTTTCAACCTGCGGCGCAATGAGCCGTGGGTCCGGACTGCCCATCAGCAAGCGCTGTGCCCGGAGAGCCCTATGTATGATGTCGTGCAATTGCGACCCGAAGGCCTGTTCTGTCCGGCCGGCCAGTTCTACATCGACCCATGGCGGCCGGTGGCCACCGCTGTGCTGACCCATGGACATGGCGATCACGCCAGGGTGGGAATGGGCTGCTATCACACCAGTGCCGAAGGCCTGCCGATCCTGCAATGGCGATTGGGCGAGCAGGACTATCGCGTGCACGCCTACGGCCAGCCGTTCACGCTGGGCAATGCCCGCGTATCGCTGCATCCGGCCGGGCACGTCCTGGGTTCCGCACAAGTACGCATCGAGGCGGACGGCCAGACCTGGGTCGTGTCGGGGGACTACAAGCGTCAGCCGGACCCTACCTGCAGCCCATTTGAAGTCGTGCCCTGCGACACCTTCATCACCGAAGCCACGTTCGGGCTGCCGATCTATCGCTGGCCCAGCGCGGCGGACGTCGCCCGCGACATCGTGCAATGGCGAGATCTGTGCGCCGCGCGCGGCGAGGCCGCCATTCTGTATTGCTACGCGCTGGGCAAGGCGCAGCGCGTCCTGGCCGAGCTCAAGCCCTTCATCGACCGGCCTGTCTACGTGCATGGCGCCATCGCGGCCGGCGTGGACGTGTATCGGCAGGCGGGTATCGACATGGCCGACACGCGGCTGGTGATCGATGCCGACGGCAAGTCGCAGGCGGCGGCCGGCTTTGCGGGGGAGTTGGTCATTGCCCCGCCGTCGGCCGCGGGCAGCGCGTGGTTGCGGCGTTTTCGCCGTGCGCAGCAAGGCTTCGCGTCGGGCTGGATGCGACTGCGCGGCAACCGCCGCCGCCGCAACATGGACCGCGGCTTTGTGGTGTCCGACCATGCGGACTGGCCGGATCTGCTGCGCACCATCCATGACACCGGCGCGCGCCGCGTCATCGCCACGCACGGCGACACGGACGCGCTGGTGCGCACGCTGAACGAAGCGGGCGTGGCGGCTGAAACGCTGGCCACGCAGTATGGCGAAGACGATTAGACATCGGAGGCGTACCCGGGCATGAAGCGATTCGCAGCGCTGTATCAGGAGCTGGACCGCAGTACCGCCACGTTGGACAAGCGGGCGGCGCTGGCCGCGTATTTCGGGGATGCGCCGCCGCGCGATGCTGCTTGGGCGCTGTACCTGCTAGCAGGCGGAAAGATCACCAGCGCACGCCGCAAGATTGCGGGCGTGGCCGAATTGCGCGCCTGGACCGCGGCAGCCTCAGGTACGGCGCCCTGGCTCGTCGACGCGAGCTATGACCAGGTCGGGGACCTGGCCGAAACGCTGGCGCTGCTGATGCCCGATCCCGCTCATCCGGCGCCGGAGCGCGGCTTGGCGGATTGGATCGAAGAGGTGTTGCTGCCTGTCGCCAACCGCGACGAGGCCGAGCGGCGCGACGTCATCGTTTCCGCCTGGCTCGGTCTGCCGTTCGAGGAACGACTTGTCTTCAACAAGCTGCTGACAGGTGCGCTGCGCGTGGGTGTGTCCCAACGCATGGTGCAGCAGGCGCTGGCCGAGATGTCGGGCGTGCCGATCGCGCGCATTGCCCAGCGGATGTTGGGCACCTGGGAACCCAGCCCCGCCTTTTTGCGCGACCTGCTCAGCGCCGAGGACCTGCCCGGCGATCGCCAACAGCCGTACCCGTTCTTTTTAGCGTCGCCGCTGGAGGGGGCGCCGTCTGCGCTTGGCCCCATCCAGGACTGGCTGCTGGAATGGAAGTGGGACGGCATCCGCGCCCAGCTGATCCGCCGCCATGGCGAGGTGGCGTTGTGGTCGCGGGGCGAAGAGCGGCTGGACGGTCGCTTTCCCGAAGTCGAGGCGGCCGCCGCGGCGCTGGACGTGGATTGCGTGCTGGATGGCGAACTGCTCGCGTGGCAGGAAGACGCGGTCCAGCCCATGCCGTTCTCTGCCTTGCAGACGCGCATCCAACGACTTAAGCCCGGTCCCAAGTGGCTGGCCGACGCGCCTGTTCGAATGTTGGCCTACGACCTGCTGGAGCTTGATGGCGCCGACTTGCGCGAACTGCCGCAGGCCGAGCGCCGCCGGCAGCTGGAGGGGCTGCTGCGTCGTCACCCGGATGCGCGCCTGGGGCTGTCGCCTTTGGTGGCGCCGGACAGTTGGGACGCCGCCGCCTCATTGCGCGAAGAGGCCCGCGAACGCGGCGTGGAAGGCTTTATGCTCAAGCGCAGCACTGCGGTCTACCAGAGCGGTCGGCGGCGCGGCGACTGGTGGAAATGGAAGATCGACCCGCTGACGATCGACGCCGTGCTGCTGTATGCGCAGTCTGGTCATGGCCGCCGCAGCACGCTTTACACCGACTACACGTTCGGCTTGTGGCAGGGCGACACGCTGGTGCCCATTGCCAAGGCGTATTCAGGTCTGGACGATAAAGAGATCCTGGCGCTGGACCGCTGGTTACGCGCTCATACGCGCGAACGCTTTGGTCCTGTGCGCTCGGTGGAACCTGTCCAGGTCTTTGAACTGGGATTCGAGGGCGTCAATCTGTCCAAGCGCCATAAGTCCGGTGTGGCGGTACGCTTTCCGCGCATCTTGCGCTGGCGGCACGACAAGCCGGCAGCCGAGGCCGACCAGTTGGACACCTTGAAGGCGCTGGCACGATGACGGCAGCGCGGCGGGGCTGGGATGCGCCGCTGTCGGCCTGGTTCCAGGCGCAGGGCTGGAGGCCGGCGCCGTTTCAGCGCGAGACCTGGCGCCGTTATCTGGATGGCCAATCGGGGCTGCTGCACACACCGACCGGCAGTGGCAAGACGCTGGCCGCGTTCGGCGGGCCGCTGCTAGAGGCCCTGGCCGATCCGGCCACCGCGCACGGCGCGGCAGGCGCGGGGCCCCGGGTGCTGTGGGTCACACCGCTGCGCGCGCTGGCGGCCGATACCACGCGGGCGTTGGCCCATGCGGCGCAAGCGCTGGAGGTGGACTGGACGGTTGCGCTACGCACCGGCGACGCCAGCGCGCGCGACAAGCGCCTGGCGCGCCAGGGCAAGGCGGACGTACTGGTGATTACGCCCGAATCGCTGGCGTTGTTGCTGTCCTACGCGGATGCGTCTTCGCGCTTTCGCGTGCTGCGCAGCGTGGTGGTCGACGAATGGCACGAATTGCTGGGGAACAAGCGCGGCGTGTTGCTGCAGCTATGCCTGGCGCGTTTGCGCCGCTTGTCACCGGCGTTGCGCACGTGGGGCCTGTCGGCCACGCTGGGCAACCTGGATGAGGCGCGTGCCGTGTTGCTGCCTCATGCGCCGGACAGCCCGCTGGTGGCGGGAGCGGCGCCGCGCAAGGTCGTGATCTCGACGCTGCTGCCTGAGCGCAGCCGTGCCTTGCCGTGGGCCGGGCATCTGGGGCTGTCCCAGTTGCCGCGCGTGTTCAAGCGCTTGTTCGACGTCCGCGCCAGCCTGCTGTTCACCAATACCCGCGCGCAGGCCGAGCTATGGCATCGCGCGCTGGAATCCATCTGGCCCGAAGCGCTGTCCACGCTGGCGCTGCATCACGGCTCGCTGGACCCCAAGCTTCGGACGCAGGCTGAACAAGGCTTGCGGGATGGCAGCTTGCGCTGTGTGGTGGCGACGTCCAGTCTGGATCTGGGCGTGGATTTTCCCGCGGTGGATCAGGTATTGCAGATCGGCAGCCCCAAAGGCGTCGCCCGGCTGTTGCAGCGCGCCGGCCGCGCCAAGCATCGGCCGGGTGAATCCGGCCACGTGATCTGCGTCCCGGCGCAGGCGCTGGAACTGATCGAATACGCCGCGGCGCGTCAGGCCATTGCGCGCGGCGCCATCGAGTCGCGGCCGCCGCCGCGCGGCAGCCTGGACGTCTTGGCGCAGCACGCCGTCACCCTTGCGCTGGGCGGGGGCTTCGACGCCGCTGCGCTTTATGAGGAGGTCCGCGGCACGCATGCCTACGCCGGCCTGGATGCCGCCACGTGGCAGGCCGTGCTGGATTTCATCGTTCAAGGTGGACGCGCCTTGTCGAACTATCCCGAGTTCCGCCGGGTGCAGCAGGATGACGACGGATGCTTTCGCGTCCATGATCGCCGCATCGCGCTGCGGCATCGGCTGTCGATCGGCACCATCACCGCAGATGGCGCCGTTTCGGTGAAGTACTTGCGGGGCGGCGGGCTGGGCTCGGTGGAAGAGGGCTTCCTGGCGCGCCTGCGCCCCGGCGACCACTTCCAGTTTGCCGGCCGGACGCTGGAACTGGTGCGGCTGGAAGGCATGACGGCCTACGTGCGCCGCGCCAAGGGCGGCAACGGACCGGTGGCGACCTGGCAAGGCGGACGCATGCCGTTGTCGACCCAGTTGGCCCGCGAGGTCGAAAGCCTGTTTGCGCATCCTGGCAAGCACCCGGAGATGCGCGCCATGGAACCGCTGTTGCGGATCCAGCGCGAGGCCAGCGCGCTGCCGGATCGGGGCCGTCTGCTGGCCGAGCGCATCGCCACGCGCCGCGGCATGCACCTGTTCCTGTTCCCGTTCGCCGGACGCGCCGTCCATGAGGGCATGGCGGCCATGATCGCGCTGAGGTGGGGGCGGCGGCAGGCCAATACGTTTTCATACACGGTCAACGACTACGGCTTGATGCTGACCCTGGCGGAACCCGCGGACCTTGACGACGCGCTGCTGCGTGAATTGCTTAGCCCCGAGCAGATGGCGGGTGACTTGCGCGATGGTGTCAACCTGGGAGAGTTGGCGCGCCGCCAGTTCCGCGAGATCGCCCGGGTGGCGGGGCTGTTGACGCCTTCGCTGCCGGGCCGCGCGGCACGTTCCCTGCGCCAGGTGCAGGCTTCCAGCGGCCTGCTGTACGACGTGTTGCGCCGCTACGACCCGGACCATCTGTTGTTGGCGCAAGCCGAAAGAGAAGTCCTGGAATTCCAGTTGGAGGCGCCGCGGTTGCAGGCTGCGTTGCAGGACTGCGCGGCGCGGTCGCTGGAGCTGCGCGCGCCCCGCGCGTTGACGCCGTTGTCCTTTCCGCTATGGACGGAAAGCTTGCGCGGCCAGCTCAGCACGGAAACCTGGCAGGCCCGCGTCAAGCGCGCCGCCGCGCAATTGGAGAAGCGCTATGCCCGGATCGGGTGACGACGCCCTGCCCATCAAGCTGGCGAACGAACCGGTGGTGTTGCTGGGCGCGCGCGCCCTGTACTGGCCGGCACGGTCGCGCTTGATCATCGCGGATCTGCATCTGGGCAAGAGCCATGTCTTTCGCCAGGCCGGCATCGCCGTCCCGCGGGGCGCGACGCAGGATGACCTGCTGCGCCTGACCCGGTTGATCGACTCTACTGCTGCGCGCAGCCTATGGATCGTGGGCGATGTGCTGCATGGCCCGATGGCCCAGGCGGGGTGGCGGGATGCCTGGGCGCAATGGCGCAAGCAGTATGAGGACCTGGACGTGGCGGCCCTGACGGGCAACCATGACCGCGCCCTGGATGGCGCGGCGCTGAACCTGCGACAACTGGGCGAATCCTTGGCCGACGGGCCCTTCCTGTTCCGGCATCTGCCGCACGCCGATCCCCATGGCCTGCACGTCATCGCGGGCCATGTGCATCCCAAGACTCGCGTGCCCGGCGTCCCCCGCAGTTGGCCGGCTTTCTGGCTTCGGGAAGGCATTACCGTGTTGCCCGCGTTTTCCGATTTCACGGGCGGGCACCCGGTCGGCGCCGGGGCCGGCAGCGCCCTGGTGGCGTGTGTGGAGGGGAGCGCGTTGGCGGTGGGGCGCCTTGCGTCTTGCGGAACGAATCGCGAATAAATTATTATTAAGAATAATTCGCATTTATTCCTGGGCGCAGCAAGGCCCCGATCCTCTCGTCTCCCACAACCAGGTTTGCCCATCATGTCCGCGCCCGGGGCTCCCGCCCAAGCTATCGAAACGCTCTATGGCGACCATCACGGCTGGCTGCGCGGTTGGTTGCGCAAGAAGCTGGGCAACGCCTTCGACGCCGCCGACCTGGCGCATGACACCTACGTGCGGATCATCGCGGCGGGTACGACGCCGCAACCGGAACAGTCGCGCCGATACCTGACCCAAATCGCCAACGGCCTGCTGATCGACCTGTACCGCCGCCGCAATATCGAAGCCGCCTATCTGGACGCCGTCGCTTGCCTGCCCGAGGCGCAGGCGCCCTCGGAAGAGGCGCGGGCGCTGGTGCTGGAGGCGCTGGTCGAGATCGACACCATCCTGCACAAGTTGCCCGCCAAAGTGCGCATGGCATTGCTGCTGTGCAAGCTGGACGGTTTGAGCTACCGCGATATCGCCGAACGCTTGAACGTGTCGGTGTCGTCGGTGGAGAAGTATGTGGCCGCCGCGCTGCTGGCTTGCTATCAAGCGCTCTACGATGACGCGGGCTGACGCGGCGCCAGGAGTCGCGGCCCCGATCGATCCCGCGATTGTCCGACGTGCGTCGGAGTGGATGGCGCGGCTGTGGTCGGACACCGCGTCGGACGCGGACCTGGCGGCCTGTGCCCAGTGGCGGGCGGCGCATCCCGACCATGAACGTGCGTGGTCCCGTCTGCAGCTCATGGACGCCAAACTGGGCAAGGCGGCGGCCCCCGGCGCCAGCCGAGCCTTGCTGGAAGCGCCGTCGCGCGGGCGACGCCGGGCCTTGCAGGCCTTGGGCCTGGCCGTGGCTGCGGGCGGGGCGGCGCTGGCTCTGCGCGAGTCCGGCGATTGGCAGGCCGTGCTGGCGGATCATCGCAGCGGCACCGGCGAGGTCCGCGAAGTGTCCTTGCCCGACGGCACCCGCGTGGTGCTGAACACCCGCACGGCGATCGACGTGCGATTCGATGCGGGCGAACGCCGCGTCATCCTCAGGCGGGGCGAGATCCTGGTGACCACCGCGCCGGATAAAGCGCCTGCGCATCGTCCGTTCCGCGTGCAGAGCCGCCAGGGCATGGTGCAGGCGCTGGGCACGCGCTTCACGGTGCGCCAAGAGGCGGACCTGTCCCATGTGGCGGTTTTCGATGGCGCGGTCGATGTGTATCCCGCTGACGCGGTTGGGGCGGATAGCGGTGTAGTCCGCGTCAATAGCGGCCAGCGGACGGTTTTTTCCGCTCAGCGGGCGGAGCCGCCGGTGGCCGTGCGCGAAAGCGCCGCGGCGTGGTCGCGCGGCGTGCTGGTGGCGGAAAACATGCGGGTGGCGGATTTCCTGGAGGAACTGGGACGCTACCGCGCCGGTTTCCTGCGTTGCGATGCCGCCGTGGCCGATTGGCGGGTGACGGGCGTGTTTTCGGTGCAGGATACCGACCGCGCCTTGCGCAACCTGATGCTGGGGCTGCCGTTGACCGTGAGCTACCGCACGCCGTACTGGGTGACCGTGCACGCGAAGGAGCCCGCGTAACGGGCGAAGCAGCGCGGTTGCAATTTATTTTTGCCAATCATTGAGGATTCCGCAGGTTGGTTCGGAAGACGTCAAAAGCACCTTCATCGTCCGTACTTCCAGGAATCTGCCGATGGCACGCCGCCGCACCCTTGAACTGAACCGCCACGTCGCCGTGGCCTTGATGCTGGCCGGGGCTTCGCTACTGCCCGTGTCCGCCGCGCGGGCGCAAGCCGCGAACCCGCTATCCACCCCTGAATCTCCCCGCCGCTACGACATCCCCGCCGGACCGCTGGACCGCACGCTGAATCGCTACGCCAGCGATGCGGGCGTGGAGTTGTCCGTGGATGGGGCCTTGATCCAGGGCAAGACGTCGGCGGGGCTGGCGGGCAGCTACGGAGTACAGGAGGGCTTTGCTGAACTGTTGCGTGGGCATGGCCTGCGCATCGTGCGCGGGGCCAGCGGCGCCTATTCCCTGCGGCCTGCGCCGGTGCCCGAGGCCGACGCGCGTGGCGCGACCACGTTGCCCGCGGTGACGGTGACGGGCAGTGCGGAATCGGCCGCGGGGCCGGTCGACGGCTATCTTGCCAAGCGCAGCGCCACCGGCACGAAGACCGACAGCACTATCCTCGAGACCCCGCAATCGATCTCGGTGGTATCCGCGGATTTCATCAAGGAGATCGGCGCGTCCCGGCTGAAGGAAAGCCTGTCCTATACGCCGGGCATCAACACGTCGCCGTGGGGATCGGATTCCCGATTCGACTGGACGATCATCCGGGGCTTTGACGCGCAGACGCCCGGCTACTACCTGGACGGTTTGCAACTGCGCAACAACAACAGCTGGGCCGTCTGGCAGACCGAGGTCTACGGGGCCGAGCGCATCGAAGTGCTGCGCGGGCCGACGTCGGTGCTGTATGGGCAGAACGGGGCGGGCGGCATGATCAACGTGGTCAGCAAGCGGCCCACCGAGGAACCGTTGCACGAGATGGAAGTGCAGGTCGGCAACAACGCGCGACGCCAGGTGGCGGCGGATTTTTCCGGGCCGGTCGACGAGGCGGGCAAAGTGCTCTACCGCATCACCGGCCTGGCGCGCGACGCCGAACTGCCCGCCAGCGGCTTGCCGAACGACCGCTTCTACATCGCGCCTGCGCTGACCATCAAGCCGTCCAGCGACACGACGTTGACGCTGCTGTCGCACTATTTGCGCGTACGCGATGGCAGTTCGTATGGCAGTTTCCCGGAAGCGGGCACGTTGCAGCCCAACCCGAACGGCAAGTTCTCGCCGAAGACCTACGTGGGCGAACCGGGCTTTGACCGCTTCAACCAGGAACAGTGGATGGTCGGGTATATGCTGGAGCACCGTTTCAACGACACTTGGACGGTGCGGCAGAACGCGCGCTACGGCTATACCAGCGTGGACTATCGGCAGGTCTATGTGCGCGGCTTTGCGACGGTCGACGCCGACAATCCCAGCGACCCCTCCAATTTCCGCCTGTTGGACCGTTATCCGTTCGGCAGCAACGAGAACGCTCGGCTCTTCACGATCGACAACCAGGCGCAAGCCAAGTTGAGGCTGGGCGATTGGCAGCACACGTTCCTGGCCGGCCTGGACTACCAGCATTCGCGCAACTATCAGGCCACCTACAACGACGGCACGGTGGGACCGATCGACGGCTATTCGCCGGTGCACGGCAGCCCCGTGAACCCCGCCGACCCTTGGTTCGACGGCACCACCCGGCTGGCGCAGACTGGCTTCTATCTGCAGGACCAGATCAAGTGGGGCAACTGGGTCGCCACCCTGGGCGGTCGTTATGACCGGGCCTCCGCCGATGTCAGCAGCAATATCGACGGGTCGCGGACCAAGGTCGACGAACACAATTTCAGCGGCCGCGGCGGGCTGGTGTATCTGCATCCGAGCGGTATTGCGCCGTACTTCAGCTATGCGGAGTCGTTCTCGCCGACGGCCACCATCGATCCCGTCACCAACAGTCCGATGAAGCCGGAGACGGGGCGCCAGTACGAAGTGGGCGTGCGCTACGAGCCGCCGGGCGGCACCAGCCGCTACAGCGCCGCGGCGTTTGACCTGCGGCGCCGCAACTACATCACCTATACCGAGGATTTCCTGCCCAAGCAGACGGGCGAAGTGCAGGTGCGCGGCCTGGAGTTCGAAGCCGGGTTCCGCCCCGTGCCGCAGATGAATGTGGTGGCGGCCTACACCTATACCCCCAAAGCCGATGTGACGGCCAGCAGCACGCCCAGCGAAGTGGGCAAGCAGATGCAGGCAGTGTCGCGCAACCAGTTTGCGCTGTGGACCGATTACCGCTTCGGGTCGGGCATCAAGGTGGGCGTCGGCGCGCGTTACACCGGACCCAACCAGGGCTACGCGGAATCCGCATCCAAAAAGCTGCCGGGCTACACGCTGATCGACGCGATGGTCGGCTATCAGATTCAGCGCTGGAATCTGGCGCTGAATGTGCGCAACCTGACCAACAAGACCTATTTGAGCAATTGCAGCCAGGGCGACTGCCGCTACGGCGACCTGCGTACGGTGCTGGCGACCGCCACCTACCGCTGGTAGTCCGGCATTAAGGGCCGGCTTAACGATGGGTAAACGCCCGCTAAATCACAGCGGGCGTCCGGCTCTTTATAGTGGCCGCATTGCCATCCAAGGAGCGCCGCATGTCCGATTCCACCGATACCCCTGTCCCGTCCGGCTACCCGCAAGCGGTGCTGTTCGACCTGCTGACCGCCTTGCTGGATTCCTGGACGGTCTGGAATCGCGCGGCGGGCAGCGAAGTCCAGGGCCGAGCCTGGCGCGCTGACTATCTGCGCCGCACCTATGGTTGCGGTGCGTATCAGCCCTATGAGCAATTGGTGCAAGAGGCTGCCGCCGCGGTGGGGCTTCCTGCCAGCGCGCCCCAGGCGCTGGAAGCGCATTGGGTGGAGCTGCCCGTGTGGGATGGGGCGCGCGAGCTGCTGCAGGCTTTGCGCCCGTATTGCCGCCTGGGTGTGGTTACCAACTGTTCCGACCGCCTGGGCCGCCAGGCAGCCAGTCTGCTGGGCGTGGACTGGGACGTGGTGGTGACGTCCGAAGAGGCGGGTTTCTACAAGCCTGATCCCCGGCCGTACGCGTTGGCGTTGGCGCGCTTGCAGGTACGGCCGGAAGATGCGGCATTCGTCGCCGGCTCGGGTTACGACCTGTTCGGCACCAGCAAGGTGGGCCTGCGCACGTACTGGCACAACCGCGTGGGATTGTCCTTGCCCGAAGGGGCGCCCGCGCCGGAGCGTGAATCCCCCCGCCTGGATGAGGCGCTGCCGTGGCTGGCCCGGTTCCGTACCGCCTGACCCGTTCGGGCGTCCCGTGGTGGTCCTTTTGGGGCCGTCCGCCAATACAAAATGTTGCTGGTCCCGCGGCGTCCCCTTGCTAGCATGGTTTACGCCGGAATGATCCGGCGCACCGACGGGATAGTGGAGGTTGCCATGAACTCAAGAACAATATTCAACCGGATCGCGGTAGTCGCGGCGGCGGGCGCGTTGCTGGCGGGGTGCGCCACGCAGCAGCAGACGAACACCGCCGTTGGCACCGGTGCAGGCGCGGCGGTCGGCGCTGGCATCGGCGCCTTGATCGGGCACGGCAAGGGGGCGGCCATCGGCGCCGGCATCGGCGCGGTGGCAGGTGGTCTTGTCGGGTACAACTGGAAGGTCGTCAAGGATGATGTGCAGCAGTCCGGCGCGTCTTCCCTGGGGATCGATGTCGTGGAAATGCCCGACGGCAGCCTGAAGGTCAATATTCCCAGCGGCGTGTCGTTCGACACGGACAAGACGCAGCTGAAGCCCGCGTTGCTGCCGGTGCTCGACAGCGTGGCGCGTTCGCTCAACCAGCATCCGGAGCTGCGCACCAAGGTGGTCGGCCATACGGATAGCACAGGCGCGCTTGCGCATAACCAGACGCTGTCGGTCAATCGCGCCAAGAGCGTGACGGACTACCTGGCCAAGCAAGGCGTGGCCGCCGGGCGCATGGCGGTGGAAGGGCGCGGTCCGAACGACCCCATCGGCGATAATGCGACCGCCGAAGGGCGCGCGCTGAACCGGCGCGTGGAAATCTACCTGTACGCGGTCAAGCAATAAGGTCTGTCATGAGCATGTTTCCTCCCGCCCGTATCGGCACCGATATCGCCGTGGCCGCGTTGTCAGGCTGGCAGGCCGTGGCCACGCGCGATGCCATCGAGAAGCGCTTCCGCTTCCCGAATTTCAACGCGGCGTTCGGCTTCATGGCGCGGGTGGCCATGTTCGCGGAAAAGCTGAACCACCACCCGGAGTGGACCAACGTCTACAACCGGGTGGACGTGACGCTGACCACGCATGACGCCGGCGGCGTGACCGAACTGGATGTGCGCATGGCGCAGTTCATGGACGAGGCCGCCGCGCAGATGGGCGCGACGGCGCCGAAGGCAGGCGCTTAGGCGCCTTCGCCAGGTTCGCCGTCTTCGCGCGCTTGCAGATGGTCGATCAGGCGATCCAGCATGTCGCCCAGGACGCGTTGTTCGTCGGCATCCAGGCAAGCGAAGATCTCGTCATTGCGTTGCGCGATCAGCGCGATGATGCGCTGGTACTGCGCCACGCCTGCGTCGGTCGGCGTCAGCACCACGCCGCGTCCGTCGGCGGCCGACAGGGCTTTTTCGACCAGTCCGCGTTCAACCAGCGCCTGGGCCGATCGGCTGGCCTGACCCTTGTTCAGGTTGGCCGACCGGGCCAGGTCGTTGACGGAGAGCGGCGCGTAGCGGCCGATCGCCGCCAGGCAGCGCGCTTCGCCTAACGGAATGCCGCAGTCTGACAGGTAGGCGCGATTCGTATCCCGGTCCGTGATCTTGTTGAGCACGTGCAGGCGATAGGTCAGGAATCGTTCCAGGGCAGGCGTTTTCACGTCGGGCGGGCAGGAGTGGCGGGGGGATAGTTTGCCACAGCGTCATCGCCCCGGCAGGCGCTTTCTGCCTGTGCCAGCAATGCCAGCGCGGACGCTGCATCCGGTTGCCGGCTCAGCAACGACAAACCGAGTATCGACAGGAACAGCGGCGCGTTCGATTCGCCCACGCGGGTCAGCGCCTGCGCCATGCCGGTATAGACCTGGTCCAGTTCTTCGTGGTTCATGCTTGAGCCTCCTTCTTTGCGGGCAGGGCGATCGAGGGATAGTAGGGAATGAGGGCGGTGCGCAGGGTCGCTGCGTCGGGGGCGGTCCAGCGGCCCAGCACATAGCCATCGGGGCGCAGCAGGTAGACCATGCCGTCAGCCGCGCCATAGCGTTGCCGCAATTGGTCATGCGCATCGTGCCAGCCGCCGGCGCCCACACTCACGACCTGCAGGGGCTGCGGCAAGCCTTGCGTTGCCGCAGCCAGCGCATCCAGTTCCGCCGACAGGGGCGTGGCGGGCGAGACCGCCAGCGCCACGAAGCCGCGACCAAAGCATTCGCTCAGGTAGCGCGGCGCATCGCCGTCCTGCAGCAGCGCGTCGGGCGCGGGCTGGCCGGGCGCGGCGGCGGGGCCGGTCTGGGGGGCGCCGTCCGCCAGATTCAGGGGCGAGGTGTCGTAGGAAATGGGCGCGGATTGGCGCGGGTTGATCAAGGAGCGCACGTTGTCGTCCACCAACGCCAGCCGCAACGCGGCCTCGCGCATCAGGCGAAAACCGAAATCCGGTGGCGCCATGAATTCGGTGCTCTTCGCGCCGTAGGCCAGGTTCTGTCGGGTGGCGTGGACACGTTCGACACTGTAGCTGTCCAGCAGCTTGGCCGGCGCTTGGCCCTTCAGCACCCAGGCGAGTTTCCAGGCCAGGTTGCCCGCGTCGTCCAGGCCGGAATTCAGGCCCCGCACGCCGAAGATCGGCACCAGGTGGCCGGCGTCACCGGCGAACAGCACGCGGCCATGCCGATACTGGTCCAGCGTCAGGCACTTGGCGTTGTAGATGGAGATCCACAGCGGCTTCCAGGGGGCGGTCTCGCCGATCATGTCCAGATGGCTTTGCACGCGCGGCAGCACGTTCTCGGGCTTGACGGCTTCGTCGGGGTCTTCGTCGTCGCGGATCTGATAGTCCACGCGCCACACGTTGCCAGGCTGCCGATGCATCAGCAGCGTCGACCCGGGGTTGGAAGGGGGATCGAACCAGGCCAGGCGCTCGACGGGGCGGCTGGAGGCTTGCTCGATGTCGACGATAACGTAGCGGCCTTCGTACTGCATGCCTTCCAGTTTCAGGCCCATTGCTTCGCGCACGGTGCTGCGTCCGCCGTCGCAGGCGATCAGCCAGTCGGCGCGCACGGTCTGGCGCTGGCCGCCAGCATCCACCTCGACCGTGACGCCGTCCGCATCCGCCTGCAATCCGGCTACCCGGGCCGACCATTGCAGCGCGGCCTGTCCGGGATGGCGCTGCATGGCCTGATGGGCGTATTCCTCGATCGAGTACTGCTGGATGTTCACCATCGGTGCATAGCGCTGCAACGGGTCATGCGGCATTTCGAAGTGCAGGACTTCCCGATCGCGGAAGTAACTGCGCCCGCCGGTCCAGGGCAGCCCGGTTGCCATCAAGGGCTGGTCGGCGCCGGCCCAGCTCAGGATTTCCTGGGACCGGCGCGAAATGCAGATGGCGCGGCTGCCGGCGCAGTAATCATCGTCGGCTTCCACGGTGAGCGAGGCGATGCCGTATTCGGCCAGCAGGGCGGCAAGCGTGAGGCCCACGGGGCCTCCGCCGGCGATCAGGACGGGAACCTGCGAGGGGAGCGGCATCTTGTCTCCGATATGTAGTTGTGTGCGCAACTATATTCCCGAAAAGGTTGTGCACGCAACTACTTGCGCAGGGCGAAAAAAAACCCGCCGGATCAGGGCGGGTCTTCGCGGGCGGAGTCCTGGGCGTCAGTTGCGCACGTAATAGATGCGCATCGCCTGCTGCTTCTGGCCGCCGTCCATCACGCGCAGCACCACCACCTTGGGGGTGAAGCCGTCGGGCAGTTTCAACTGACCCAGTGCGTAGTCGTAACGGTCCACGTTCAGCGCCGGGCCTTCCGGCGTGACGGTGGCGGCGCGGCCGTTGGGGTAGCTGCCGTCGATGGAGAACGTGAGCGTGCCCTTGAAGGGGGCGCCGGTGCGCTCTTCGCGCATGACCAGCACCTGGTAGTCCAGCTGGCCGGGGGCGCGCTTGAAGGTGGCCGAGCGGATGCCCAGGTTGCCGCCGCGCGGATCGGGCGGCATGGCGTCCTGGAACAGCACCAGTTCCTTGTTCATGGTTTCGATCTTGCTGCGCGCGTCGGCCAGATCGGAGGTCAGCTTTTCGTGGCCCGACTTGTTGGCGTCGCGCTGCTGGGTGGCTTCGTCCAGTTGCGTCTGCAGGCGCTGGCGTTCCAGGTTGGAGGCGCTCAGTTCGCTATGCAGCGACTCGGACTGCTCCACCGTCAGGCGTTGCGGGCCATAGTTGGTTTGCAGGAAGAGCACGCCGCCCGCACCCAGGGCAATCCCCACAAGCAGCAGGACGAGCCAGCGCGGCAGGCGTCGCGTGCGTTGACCGGGTTGGTATACGGAGGGCTTGAACACGGCCCGTTGCGATCTTCCAAACATCCCCATTCCTAGAAAACTTCCTGTGTGTTGCTCGTCCGCGCGGTGCCCGCGCGTGCCAAAGCGTCAGAGAATACCCCGTTAGCCGGGGGCGATGGGTGCGCGGAAAATCCTGGTTGCGCACCTTGATATTGTGAAATATGTGAGCGTCAACGCGCCGCTGCGTGGAGCTCGGCGTCCAGGTCGGCAAGCCGTTCAGGGGTGCCGACATCAGTCCATCGGCCGGTATGGTGAGCGCCGCGCGCCAGGCCCTGGGCCATGGCCTGCCGAAAAAGGGGCAGCATGGGCATGGCCGTGCCGCGCGGGACATCCGCGAACAACGAGGGATGGTAGACGGCGATGCCTGCATAGGTCAAACGCGGTTCCCCCTGGGCGTGCAGGCTGCCGTCGGGCGCCAGCCGGAAATCGCCGTTGGGGTGCTGGGCGGGGTTGTCCACCATCAGCAGCCAGGCTCCGCCGTCGGGCAGGCTGGCGGCCAGGCCAGGGGCCGCCGCGGGGTCCCAGTCGCACCAGACGTCCCCGTTCATCACCAGAAAGGGCGCGTCTCCCAGCAGTGGAAGCGCCTGGGCGATGCCGCCGGCCGTCTCCAGCGCGGTGCCTTCCGCCGAATAGCGGATCCGCACGCCGAAGGCGCCGCCATCGCCCAACGCGCGCTCGATCTCGTGGCCGAGCCAGGCGTGGTTGATGACGACGTCGCGGATGCCGGCCGCAGCCAGGCGCTCCAGGTGCCAGACGATCAGAGGCTTGCCGCCGACCGCCAGCAGGGGCTTGGGAAGCTTGTCGGTCAGCGGGCGCATGCGTTCGCCGCGGCCCGCGGCAAGAATCATGGCTTGCATCAGAACGTGTACCCGACGCTGACCTGGCGGTCGTCCAGCTTGTCCAGCAGGCGCAGCAGGGGGGTGAAGACGCCATAGCGCTGGACGACCTGGCGTACGTAGCCGTTCACGCGCGGCATGTGGGCCAGGTAGTGCGCCTTGCCGTCGCGGTGGTTCAGGCGTGCGAACACGCCCAGGATGCGCAGGTTGCGCTGCAGGCCCATCCATTCGTAGGCGCGGTGGAAATCGGCGAAATCGGCCTCTACCGGCAACCCGGCGACGCGCGCCATTTCCCAATAGCGGATGGCCCAGTCCAGCTGCTGCGGCTCTTCCCACGTGGTGCGGGCGTCGGTTACCAGGGACGCGAGGTCATAGGTGATCGGGCCGGCCAAGGCGTCCTGGAAGTCGATGATGCCCGGGTTGGGGCCGTATTGCGGCTGATCGCAGACCATGAGGTTGGGGGAATGGAAGTCGCGGTGCACCAGCACTTGCGCCTGGCCGCCATTGCTGGCTGACAGCAGCGCGAAGATCTTTTCCAGGGCGTTCGCCGTCTTGTCGTCCAGCGTCACGCCGTGGTGCTTTTGCACGTACCACTCGGGAAACAGCTTGAGCTCGTCGGCCAGGCGGGCCGAGTCATAGGACGCCAGTCCGGCGGTGGACGCCTTCTGCAGCTGGACCAGGGCGGCCAGCGCCTCGCGGTAGAGCGTCTGGAGCTGGCTGTCGGACAGGCCGTCCTGGATGCGCTGGTAATAGGTCTGTTCGCCCAGGTCGGAGAGCAGCAGCAGGCCCAGGTCCAGGTCCTGAGCCAGCACTTTGGGCACGTTCAGGCCGGCGTCGGCCAGCAATTGCCCCACGTGCAGAAAGGGGCGGCAGTCTTCATGGGCCGGGGGCGCGTCCATGACAATCAGGGTGCGCTTACCGGCGTCCAGCCTGAAATACCGGCGGAAACTGGCGTCGGCAGAGGCCGGGCGCAGCGTGTCCACGGCCAGATCCAGGTCGGCGGGCAGGCTTTCCAGCCAGTTGCGGATCTGTGCCAGGCGGGGGTCGTGATCGTTTTTCAAGGAAGATCCGTGTCAGAAAGGCAATATTGCTGAAATTTGCGTTCGGCGCACATAAGGCTGGGCGTATGGCGCGGCTTCTCTATAATACCGGCTCGTTTCCGTTCGCATTGGCCCTTCCGTGGCGCCCGTGCCAGGTTCCCCCATCGTCAAAAAAGGGCTGTTTTCACTCGTGCGCAAGGTTCGGTGGTTGATCCTCTCTGCTGTCAGCGTCGCCGCCGGGGCCGTTCAGGCCCAAGGTAGCCAGGGTCCGGCTTCCGCCGCATCATCCGCTACCACGTCGCCCGCGGCCCCCGTGCTGCGCACGTCCCCCGGTTTGCGGGTGCATCGCTTGCCCGATGGCAGCATTCCCGCCTACATGGAAGCGGACAGCATCGAGGGCGATCCTGATTCCGACCTGACCTTGACCGGTAGCGCGCAAGTGCGCCGCATCGACGGCATCATCAAGGGCGACCGCATCAATTACCGCAAGGATACGGGCGAAGTCGACGTGCAGGGCAGCGCGCGCATGATGCGCGACGGCACGCTGGTGACCGGTCCGAACGCCAAGTTCAACGTCGACAAGTATTCGGGCGAAGTCGAGAAGCCCAACTTCTGGATGGGGGCCACCGGCGGGTTTGCCGTGGCCGAGCACGCAGACATCTTCAGCAAGTCGCAGATGCGGCTGCATACCGTCACGTACAGCGGCTGCTCGTGCGAGACGCCGTCCTGGTACATCAAGGCCAACACGGTCGATATCGACTTCGACGAGAACGAAGGCGTGGCGCGCAATGGCGTGCTGTATTTCAAGGATGTGCCGATTCTGGCGTCGCCCTACATGACCTTTCCGGTCAAGAAGGAACGCAAGTCGGGTTTCCTGATGCCGACCTACGGTACGACCAGCCAAGGCGGTTTCGATTTCTCGCTGCCCTACTACCTGAACCTGGCGCCCAACTACGACGCGACGATACAGCCGCGCTACTTCTCCAAGCGCGGCATGCAGCTGGGTGGCGAATTCCGCTATCTGGGGGCCGGCTATTCGGGCACGCTGGACGGCACCTATCTGCCGAATGACAACATCACCAGCGAAGACCGCTGGATGTACTGGTGGCGTCATCAGCAGCAGTTCTCGCATGGTTTCTATGCGGACTGGGACGTTGCCAAGGTGTCCGACGACAACTATTTCCGGGACATTTCCCAACTGGGCCTGAACCAGGCGTCCACCACCTACCTGCCGCAGCGTGCGCGGGTAGGCTGGTCCTCGACGTACTGGAGCACGTACGCACAGGTCTACAAATACCAGACCTTGCAAGATCCAGACGCTCCGCTGGTGCCACCTTACGACAAGGTGCCCGAGCTCTACCTGCGCGGTGCCCGCTATGATTGGGGCGGCTTCGACGTGGACTGGACATCGACGGCGGTGCGCTTCCAGGTGCCCATGGTGGCAGGCCGCCGCAGCGGCCCGGAAGGCGATCGCCTGCAGTCCTATCCCACCGTGTCCTATCCGATCGTGCGGCCGGGCTGGTTCATCATCCCGAAGGCAGGCGTGAACTATACCCAGTACCAGACCAATTGGTATGGCAGAGACTGGTTGGGCCTGAATTCGGGCACGTCCAGCGCGGGCACGTCTTTTGGCTATCCGTCGACGCAATCGCGCACCGTGCCGATCATGTCCCTGGATGCGGGCCTGATCTTCGAACGCGACACCACATTGTTCGGCAAGGCGTCCACGCAGACCCTGGAGCCGCGCCTGTACTACCTGCGCGTGCCTTACCGCGATCAGTCCAAGCTGCCGGTCTACGATACGTCGCTGTCGGATTTCAGCTTTTCGCAGGCCTTTGAAGAGAACATCTACACGGGCGGCTGGGACCGTATTTCCAACGCCAACCAGCTGACTGCAGCGCTGACGACGCGTTGGCTGGACGCCAACACCGGCTTCGAGCGCATGTCGCTGGCCGTGGCGCAACGACTGTATTTCGAAGACCAACAGGTCACGCTTCCGGGCGAAACGCCGCGTGAAAACGTGCGCTCCGACTTCCTCGTGGGCGCCAGCGCCGCACTGACCGACACGCTCAGCACTGACGTGGCGGCCCAGTACAACCCGTATGAAAACCAGTGGTCGCGCGGGTTGATTAGCGCGCGCTGGTCGCCGCAGCGCCTGACGACGGTGGCCGTGTCCTACCGTTATCAGCGCGACCCCCAGACCGGGGTTTCGTACCAGCCGCAGGGCCAGAATCAGGTCAGCCTCGCGCTGCAATGGCCCTTCACCAAGCGCTGGTACGGTGTTGGTCGGGTGGATTACTCCCTGCGCTCCGGGCCGTCCAGCACGGTGGCCAACACCACGGAATCGCCTCGCGTGACGCAGGCTATTGCGGGTCTGGAGTACAAAGGCGATTGCTGCTGGGTGGGCCGCGTGGTCTACCAGCGCTATGCCGTATCGGCTACGGACGCCAACTCCGCAGTGTTCTTCCAGCTTGAGCTGACGGGCCTGGGTTCCCTGGGCACCGATCCGATGAACCTGCTGAACAGAAGTATCCCCGGCTACACCAGCATTACACCGCCCGTGCCGGCTGGGACCACATTTGAAAGGTATGAATGATGCGTAGGTTGCACTCTTTGCGCCGCCTGTCCGGCAGCGCGCTGTTGCTGGCCCTTTGCGCCGGCCTGCCCGCCGCGCATGCGGCCGAGCAGACTGGCCGGGCCGCAAGCAATGGCGCCAAGGCCGCTCCGCAGGCTGCGGCTCCCGCAGCGAAGGGCGAGCAGTTCGTCGATGGCATCGCGGCCGTGGTCGACAAGGATGTGATCACGTTGCGCGAATTGCGCGATGCTTCGCTTCGCATTTCCGGTGAACTGAAGTCGCGGGGCATCCAGGTGCCCGACGACCAGACCTTGCAGCACCAGGTCTTGCAGCGCTTGATCATGGAGCGCGTGCAGCGCCATGAAGCTGATCGCCTTGGCATCCGCGTGGATGAAGCCCAGGTCGATCAGGCCATCCAGACCATTGCCGGGCGCAACAAGATCAGCGTGGCGCAACTGCGCGGCGAAATTGAAAAATCGGGCACGACGTGGGATGCCTACCGCAAGTCGCTGCGCGATGAGATCCGTACGGATCGCCTGCGCCAGCGCGCGGTGGATTCCACCATCGTCATTTCCGATACCGAAGTCGATGCCTTCCTGAAGGACCAGCGCCGCAATCCGGCGTTCGGCGCGGCACCGCAAGCCCAGCCGCAGCCGCAGGCTCAACCGGAACCCGCGCCCGAACAGGCTGCGGCACCGTCCGGCCCGATGCTTTACGCCTTGGCGCAGATCCTGGTCCGCGTGCCGGAAGGCTCGTCGTCCGAACAGCTTGCCGCGTTGCGCAAGAAGGCCGAAGGCATTCTGGCGCGCGCCAAGCGCGGCGATGATTTCGCCAGCCTGGCGGCGGCGGCCTCGGACGGCCCCGAAGCCTTGCAAGGCGGCGTCATGGGCGTGCGTCCGTTGGACGGCTGGCCCGACCTGTTCGTCAAGGCCATCAGCAATCTGCAGAAGGGCGAGGTGACGAACCTGATCCAGAGCGGCAACGGTTTCCACATCATCAAGGTGATGGACCGCGGCACGGCGCAACCGGCTCCCAGCCGCACGGCGCGCGCCCCGGCGCCTGCACAGGCCCCGCAGCCCGCGGCGCGTCCGCCGCAGGCCGCCGCCGCGCCGCAAGGCCCGACGGAAGTCATGCAGACCCGCGCACGCCACATCCTGATCAAGACGTCCACCGTGATGAGCGACGAAACCGCGCGCCAACGCCTGGAGCAGGTGCGTCAGCGCCTGGTGGCCGGCGATGCGAAGTTCGAAGACATGGCGCGCCAGTATTCGCAGGACTCGAGCGCGCCGCAAGGCGGCGAACTGGGGTGGCTGAACCCGGGTGAAACCGTGCCGCCGTTTGAAGCCGCCATGAACGCCCTGAAGCCGGGAGAAATCAGCGTCCCGATCCAGTCGCCTTTCGGTTGGCACTTGATCCAGGTCGAAGAGCGCCGCCAGCATGACGTTACCGACGAAATGGCCCGCATGAAGGCGCGCCAGATTTTGTTCGAGCGCCGTGCCCAGCCTGCTTTCGAAGATTGGCTCGACCAGTTGCGCG
Organism: Achromobacter marplatensis; assembly: GCF_002209535.1. Classification (GTDB taxonomy): domain Bacteria; phylum Pseudomonadota; class Gammaproteobacteria; order Burkholderiales; family Burkholderiaceae_B; genus Achromobacter; species Achromobacter marplatensis. Next base: position 106,722 of record NZ_NJIG01000002.1, read on the forward strand.
CGCAAGCGTACGTCGACAACCGTCTTGAAAAGCAGCAGAAGATCCAGCAGAACAACCGCTAAACGCATTACGGGCTTTTCATGTCTCAACACCAGGCGCGCAAGCGCTTTGGCCAGAACTTCCTGACCGACGAAAGCGTCGTCGAGTCCATCGTCCGGGCGGTTGCCCCTGCCCGTGACGATGCCGTGGTCGAGATCGGCCCGGGTTTGTCTGCGCTTACCCGACCGCTGCTCGAGCGCTTGGACCACCTGACCGCGGTCGAGATCGATCGCGATCTGGCCGCCCGCCTGCGCAAGCAGTTCGAGGCAAGCCGCCTGACGGTGGTCGAAGCCGACGCGCTGACGGTGGATTTTTCACAGTTCGGCAACGCACTGCGTGTCGTGGGCAATCTGCCTTACAACATCTCCAGCCCGTTGCTGTTTCATCTGATGGAGTGGGCCGACCACATCCGCGACCAGCATTTCATGCTGCAGCGCGAAGTGATCGACCGCATGGTGGCGCAGCCCGGTTCGGGCGATTTCAGCCGCTTGTCCGTGATGCTGCAATCGCGCTACCGGATGCACAAGCTGTTCGATGTGCCGCCGGAAGCGTTCGACCCGCCGCCCAAGGTCGTGTCGGCCATCGTGCGCATGGTGCCGCTGCCTGCGGACCGGCTGCGTCCGGTCAGTACGCGGGCCTTTGAAACCGTGGTGGCGCGCGCCTTCTCGCAGCGCCGCAAGATGCTGCGTCGCGTGTTGGCTGACTGGGCGCCGCAGGTACCTTGGGAAGCCCTGGATATCGCTCCCACGGCGCGTGCGGAAGACATCTCGGTGGACCGCTACATCCGCCTGTCGGATGCGCTGGTGGAAGCGGGCATATTGCAGTCCGCTTGAGCCGCAACCCTCAACGAAAAAGCCCGCTGATGCGGGCTTTTTCGTTGGGGCGGAACGTGAGTCGAACCGGTATGCCGTCCGATGGGTTGCGCGCGTTCGCCAATCACAGCATGCGCTTTTGCGCCGCCATCCACAGCAGCATTACATCGCGCGCGCGATCGGCAAGCAGTTTCTCCGCATCGGCCAGCGCCTGTTGCAGCGTGATGGGACCGGGGGCCAGACTGAATGCGGCGCTGATGCCGCAGGTATGCAGCGCTTCGTAGCCGTCGCCCAGCGAGCCCGCCAGTGCGACCACCGGCACGCCCGCCTGCTGCGCGATCCGGGCCACGCCTGCCGGCGTCTTGCCGCGCAACGTCTGCGCGTCCATGCGGCCTTCGCCGGTGAACACCAGCGTGGCGCCTTCGATGGCTCGCGCCAGCCCGCCCAGTTCCGCCACGATCTCGACGCCCGGCCGGAAGTGCGCTTGCAGGAACGCCTTGGCGGCAAATCCAAGACCGCCGGCGGCGCCGGCGCCGGGTTCGTTGCGATGGTCCGCGCCCAGGTGCTGCGCGCAGACGTCGGCGAAATTCGTCAGCATCTGATCCAGCGCCAGTACCTGTTCCGGCGTGGCGCCTTTTTGCGGCCCGAAGATGTGCGAGGCGCCCTGCGGGCCGCACAGCGGGTTGTCGACGTCGGAGGCGATGTCGATGCGGATGCCGGCCAGGCGCGGGTCCAGCCCACGCGTGTCGATGCGGGCCAGCTTGCCCAACGAGCCGCCGCCCGGCGGCAGGCTGTGGCCTTCCGCGTCCATGAAGCGAACGCCCAACGCCGTCAGCATGCCGGCGCCGGCGTCGTTGGTGGCTGAGCCCCCCAGCCCCAGGATGATGCGCGTGGCGCCCGCGTTGATGGCGGCCAGCATCAGTTCGCCCACGCCATGGCTGCTGGCGCGCATCGGGTCACGCTTGGACGGCGCGATCAGTTCCAGGCCGGCTGCCGCCGCCATCTCGATGACGGCGGTGCCGTCTTCCAGCAAACCCCAGACCGCATCGACCTTATGGCCCAGCGCGTCGTTGACGGTCAGTTGCCGCTCCTGGCCGCCGGTGGCGGCCAGCACGGCTTCGACCGTGCCTTCGCCGCCATCGGCCATTGGTACGCATACGGTGTGGGCGCCGGGGCTGGCGGCTTTGACGCCGCGCGCAATGGCTGCCGCCGCATCGGGCGCGGAAACGCTTTCTTTGAAAGAGTCGGGAGCGATAACGATTTTCACGGGTTTGATTGGCCTGGTTGTAGGGTGGTGTGATGACCATGATACCCGTGCGGACGCAGGCGGCGTACCATAACGCTTTCGTTGTTTTCGCGAGAGTGGACCGTCATGCCTGTATTGCGCCGCACCAAAATTGTCGCCACCCTGGGCCCTTCGACTTCGTCGCCCGAACGCATTGATGCATTGATCCGCGCCGGCCTGGATGTGGCCCGCCTGAACTTCTCGCACGGCAGCGCGGACGACCACCGCGAACGCGCCCGGCTGGTGCGCGAAATCGCTGCCAAGCAAGGACGCTTCGTCGCCATCATGGGCGACCTGCAAGGCCCCAAGATCCGCATCGCGCGCTTCACGGACAAGCTGGTGCAACTGCAGGTCGGCCAACCGTTCACGCTGTCGCGCGTGCATCCCAAGGAAGCCGGCAACGCCAGCATCGTGGGCATCGATTACCCGGAGCTCGTGACGGACTGCCGCGTCGGCGACGAACTGCTGCTGGACGACGGCCGCGTCGTGCTGGTGGTGGACCGCGTCGAAGGCGACGAGGTCCACACGACCGTGACCGTGGGCGGACCGCTGTCGAACAACAAGGGCATCAACCGCCGCGGCGGCGGCTTGTCCGCGCCCAGCCTGACCGATAAGGACCGCGTTGACATCAAGCTCGCGGCCGAAATGGAGCTGGACTATGTGGCCGTGTCGTTCCCGCGTTATGGCAGCGACATCGACGAAGCGCGCACCTTGCTGGCCGAGGCCGGCAGCCAGGCGTGGATCATCGCGAAGATCGAGCGCGCCGAAGCGGTGGCCGATGACGAAGCACTGGACGCCCTGATCCGCGCCAGCGACGGCGTGATGGTGGCGCGCGGCGACCTGGGCGTGGAAGTGGGCGATGCCGAACTGGTGGGCATCCAGAAGCGCATCATCCAGCACGCGCGCACGCTGAACAAGGTCGTGATCACGGCCACGCAGATGATGGAGTCGATGATCTCCAGCCCCATGCCCACGCGCGCCGAAGTGTCGGACGTGGCCAATGCGGTGCTGGACTACACGGACGCCGTCATGCTGTCGGCCGAAAGCGCATCCGGCCAGTATCCGGTGGAAGCCGTGCAGGCGATGGCGCGCGTGTGCCTGGGCGCCGAAAAGCACCCGACCACGACGAAATCGCATCACCGGGTGGGCGAGACCTTCACGCGCTGCGACGAGACCATCGCGTTGGCGGCCATGTATGCGGCCAACCACTTCCCGGGTGTGAAGGCGGTCATCGCGTTGACGGAAAGCGGCCACACGCCGTTGATCATGTCGCGCATCCGTTCCGGCGTGCCGATCTACTGCTACAGCCCGCATAGCCTCACGCAGAACCGCGTGGCGATGTTCCGCGGCGTCTACACCGTGCCGTTCGCGCCGTCGGACTACGAACCGGCCGACCTCAGCAACGCCGCCATCGATGAATTGCGCAAGCGCAACCTGGTGAAGACGGGCGATTGGGTCATCCTGACCAAGGGCGACTTCTACCGCGACAGCGGCGGCACCAACGGCATGAAGATCCTGCTGGTGGACTAAGGCGGCGCATGCGGGGCGCCAAGCCCCGCTGCCGCGCTCAGCCGAAGAACCAGTAGCACACGCCGATCGCAGCCAGCACCCCGGCCAGGTCGGCGATCAGCGCGCAGCCCACCGCGTGGCGCGCGCGCAATATCCCCACCGATCCGAAATACACCGCCAGCACGTAGAAGGTGGTCTCGGTGCTGCCTTGCACCACCGCGGCCAGCAGCGCGGGGAAACTGTCCACGCCGTGGTGCGTCATGGTTTCCAGCATCATGGCGCGTGCCGCGCTGCCCGAGAACGGCTTGACCAGCGCGGTGGGCAGGGCGTCGACGAAACGCGTGTCCCAGCCCGCGTATTGCGCCAGCCAGCGGATGCCGTCCAGCAGGAAGTCCAATGCGCCCGAGGCCCGCAGCACGCCTACGGCGCACAACATCGCCACCAGGTAGGGCAGCAGGCTCTTGGCGATATCGAAGCCTTCCTTGGCGCCTTCGATGAAGGCCTCGTAGACCGGCACCTTCTTCCAGGCGCCCGCGATCAGGAATGCCAGCAGGATGCCGAAGAGCGTCAGGTTGCCCAGCAGCGACGACAGCGTGGCGATGGCAGCGGCCGACATGCTGGCCAGCAGCGCCATGAAGCCGCCCATGATCAGCGCCGCGCCGCCCAGCCACAACATCACGACCGGGTCCGTCAGGCGCAGCCGCTGGCAGGCGGCGACCGCCAGGAAGCCCGCGAGCGTGGATGCGCTGGTGGCCAGCAGGATGGGCAGGAACACCAGCGTCGGGTCCGCGGCACCCTGTTGCGCACGGAACATGAAAAGCGTGACCGGCAGCAGGGTCAGCGACGAGGCGTTCAGCACCAGGAAGAGGATCTGCGCGTTGCTGGCGGTTTCCGGCGTGGGGTTCAGCGATTGCAGTTCCCGCATGGCGCGCAGGCCGATTGGCGTGGCTGCGTTGTCCAACCCCAGGCCGTTGGCGGCGAAGTTCAGCGTGATCAGGCCAATGGCGGGGTGGTTACGCGGCACCCCCGGCATCAGGCGTGCGAACAGCGGCCCCAGCAGCCGGGCCAGTTTTTCCACCATCCCGGCGCCTTCGGCGATGCGCAGGAATCCCAGCCACAGCGTCAGCGTGCCGAACAGAAGCACCATGACTTCGACGGATACGCGCGCCATGTCGAACAGGCTGGCCACCATGAGCCGGAAGACATCGGGGTCGCCGACGGCCAGCCAGCGGTACAGGGCGGCGGCTGCGGCAGTCAGGAAAAAGCCCAGCCAGAGTTTGTTCAGCATGCGGAATGTGCCCGGATAGCGGTTGATTGCGCACCAGCGCGGCGACGCTCATTGTCGCAGAGTCGGCACGCTCCAGCTTGGCCGCCCGCCGCCAATTCTGGTACTTTGGCCCGATACGCCCTAGGGCCATAACAGTGAGGGACACTCATGGACTTCAATGCCTGGCGCCGGCGCCGCATCTCGGAACCTGCGTATCGCTGGGCGCGCAACGCCCTGCCGCCCATGTCTGCAACCGAGCGCGAGGCCATCGAGGCCGGAGACACCTGGTGGGATGCGGACCTGTTCACGGGCAACCCCGACTGGCGCAAGCTGCTGGACGTGCCTGCCGCCACATTGACCCGCGAAGAACAGGCCTTCATCGATGGCCCCGTAGCCCAGCTATGCGCCATGCTGGACGAATGGGACATCACCTGGCGCCGGCGCGACCTGCCGCCGGAGGTCTGGGCGTTCCTGAAGGCGCAGCGCTTCTTCGGCATGATCATTCCGCGGCGCTATGGCGGGCTGGGTTTTTCGCCCTATGCGCATTCCGAAGTCGTGCGGCGGATTTCGGCGTATTCCGTGACGGCGGGCGTGACGGTCATGGTGCCGAATTCATTGGGCCCGGGCGAACTGCTGATGCAATTCGGTACGCCGGCGCAGCGCGACTACTGGTTGCCGCGCCTGGCCGACGGCCGCGAAGTGCCTTGCTTTGGCCTGACAAGCCCCGAGGCGGGCTCGGATGCCGCATCCATGGTGGACACCGGCGTCGTCTGCCGCCAGGTGGTGGACGGCCGTGAACTGATCGGCATCCGGCTGAACTGGCACAAGCGCTACATCACCCTGGGGCCGGTCGCCACGGTGCTGGGCCTGGCTTTCAAGATGTCCGACCCCGACGGCATCCTGGGCGGACCCAAGGACATCGGCATTTCGGTGGCGCTGGTGCCCACCGAGGCGCCGGGTGTCGAGATCGGGCGGCGCCACCTGCCCGCGATGCAGGTGTTCCAGAACGGCCCCAACAAGGGGCGCGACGTGTTCGTGCCGCTGGACGCGCTGATCGGGGGCGAGGCCCGCGCGGGCCAGGGCTGGAAGATGCTGATGAGCGCCCTGGCGGCGGGGCGCGGTATCTCGCTGCCTTCGCTGTCGGCGGCCGCAGCCGTCATGTGCGCGCACACGACGGGCATGTATGCCCGGGTGCGAGAGCAGTTCGGCATCCCCGTGGGCAAGTTCGAAGGCGTGCAGGAACAACTGGCCCAGCTGGCGGGCAATGCCTATATGGTGGAGGCCGCCCGGCGCCTGACCTGCGCCGCGTTGAACCAGGACGTGAAGCCGGCGGTGGTGTCGGGCATCATGAAATACCACGCGACCGAGCGCATGCGCGGCTCGGTCAATGCCGCGATGGACGTGCACGCCGGCCGCGCCGTCATCGACGGGCCCAGCAATTACCTGGGCGGGCTGTACCGCGCGGTGCCCATCGCCATCACGGTCGAAGGCGCCAACATCCTGACGCGTAACCTGATCATCTTCGGCCAGGGCGCCATCCGCGCCCACCCCTATCTGATGCCGGAGATGCTGGCGCTGGCCAACCCGGACGAAGAACGCGGCATCGAGGTCTTCCACGACGTGTTCTGGCGTCACCTGCGACATGCCGGCAAGAACACGCTGCGCGCCATCGGCCGCGCCTGGACGGGCGCGGTGCTGGCACCGTCGCCGGTATCCGGCCCGACCGCCGGCCATTACCGGCGGCTGGGGCGTTATTCGTCTGGCTTCGCGCTGCTGGCGGACGCCACCCTGGCGCAACTGGGCGGCGGGTTGAAGCGGCGCGAAATGATTTCGGCGCGGTTGGGCGACATCCTGTCCGAGCTGTATCTGCTGTCGGCGGTGCTCAAGCGCTGGGAGGACGAAGGGCGCAAGCACGACGACCTGCCGCTGGTGCATTGGTGCATGGAGCAAGGCTACGCCAGCATCGAGAAAAGCCTGGATCAGGTGCTGCGCAACCTGCCGGGGCGGGTGCTGGCCTGGGGGCTGCGTGCAGCCATTCTGCCGCTGCGCCTGGCCAGGGGGCCGAATGACGCTTTGACGCGGGAGTGCGCCGAGCTGCTCTTGAAGCCGTCTCCCACGCATGTGCGGCTGGCGGCCGACCTGCAGCGGGAACCGGGCAATCCCCCGGCGACGGGCGTGCTGCTGGGAGGTGGCCGGGCGGGCGGCGACCCGTTGGGCGAGCTGACTCGCGCGTTCGCGCTGGTGGATGCCGTGCAGCCAATCCGCGACCGCCTGCGGCAATCCGGCGTGCGCGACTGGCGCGAAGCGCATCAGCGCGGCGCGATCACCGACACGCAGGCCGCGCAGCTGGAAGCGGCGGAGGCTCTGGTGTCGCAGGTCTTGCAGGTGGATGATTTCGCGCCGGAAGACTTGTCGCCGCAGGCGGCAACCGCAGCAGATGCGCCTGCTGCGGCGCATCCGAACCCGGGCGGTTAGTCGTCGGCGTTCGGGTCCATGCCCGGAAACAGGATTTCGGTGAAGCCGAACTTCGAGAAATCCTGGATGCGCGACGGATACAGGCGGCCGATCAGGTGGTCGCATTCATGCTGCACCACGCGGGCGTGAAAGCCTTCGGCTTCACGCTCGATCAACTGGCCGTAGGGGTCGCGCCCGCTGTAGCGGATGTGGCGATAGCGCGGCACCTGCCCGCGCAGCCCTGGCACCGACAGGCAGCCCTCCCAGCCGTCTTCCATCTCGTCCGACAAGGGCGTGATGACGGGATTGCACAGGATGGTTTGCGGCACCGGGGGCGCATCGGGGTAGCGTTCGTTGCGGTCGAAGCCGAAGATCACCAGCTGCAGGTCCACGCCGATCTGCGGCGCAGCCAGCCCCACGCCTTGCGCGGCCGCCATGGTTTCGAACATGTCGTCGATCAGGGCGTGCAGCTCGGGCGTGTCGAAATGCTCCACCGGAGGCGCCACGCGCAGCAGGCGCGGGTCGCCCATTTTCAGGATGGGATGAATCATGATGTATGTCTCTTCTACGCGGTAGTTCTTTCCCCGCCGGGCCGCCCCAAGGGGAAAGGGCCCCCTCGGGGGGCAGCAAGCGCGCGCAGCGCGTGCGGCGTGGGGGCAATTTTCGGCCGCCGGGCCGCCCCAAGGGGAAAGGGCCCCCTCGGGGGGCAGCAAGCGCGCGCAGCGCGTGCGGCGTGGGGGCTCTAGTCCTGCCGTCCTTTCTTCTGGATGAACTCGATCTTGTAGCCGTCGGGATCTTCCACGAAAGCGATGACCGTCTTGCCGTGCTTCATCGGGCCGGCTTCGCGGGTGACCTTGCCGCCGCGTTCCTTGACCTTGTCACAGGCTTCGTAGGCGTTGTCGACTTCCAGGGCGATGTGGCCGTAGCCGTTGCCCAGGTCGTATTTTTCGGTGTCCCAGTTGTGGGTCAGCTCGATGACCGCGCCTTCGGTTTCGTCCTGATAGCCCACGAAGGCCAGCGTGAACTTGCCTTCCGGATAGTCGTTGCGGCGCAGGACGCGCATGCCGAGCACATTGGTGTAGAAATCGATGGATTTGTCGAGGTTGCCGACTCGCAGCATGGTGTGGAGCATACGCATGGATATCTTCCTTAAGCGATGAGGGGTTGCGGGAAGCGCGGCGGAGCGCCGGCGCTTTCCCGAGTGATGCCGATGTCGCGCAGTGCGCCGCCCATGGCGTCGACCGCAAGCCGCATCTGTTCGGCGCCGAAAGCGCCGATGCAGCCGACCCGGAACGAGGGGTGTTCGGTGTTGCTGAAATTGCTGAGCACGTAGCCGCGGGCCTTGAGCGCGTCGACGAACAGCTGCAGGTTCCAGGTTGGGGCGTCCGGCGCGCAGACGTTGACGACGATGGGGCCCTGCAGGTCGCGCGGCAGATTGGGCGCAAGGCCCAGCTCGATCACGCCATCATATAGCGTGCGCATGTTCGCCGTGTAGCGCGCCAGACGGGCGACACGGCCTTCCTGCCGGTACAGGTCCAGCGCCACGGCCAGCGCCGCCAGCGTGGGCGCGGGCGGCGTGAAACGGGGGCCGGCATTGGGGACCAGCGTGTGCTGGTAGATATCGGCCAGGTCCAGCGACCAGCTGCCGGCGTTGCCGCGCGCAGCTTCCAGGCGGTCGATGCGCGCCACCACGAAGGCGGCGCCGGGCAGCCCTTCCAGGCATTTGTTGGCGGTCAGGACCACGGCGTCGACCGCGGGCAGGGCGGAAAGGTTCAGCGGCAGTGCGCCGAACGCGGATACGGCGTCGACGATGACGCGGCGGCCCATCGCGTGGGCGATACGCGCCAGCTCGGGCACGTCATGGCAGATGCCGCTGCCGGTTTCGCTGTAGACCAGCGCCAGGTGCGTCAGCGTGGGGTCCCGTTCCAGCGCCGCGGCGACGGCGACCGGGTCCACCCGTTCGGTCGCACCGACGGGCAGGGGCACGGCGACCCGGCCGGCCTCGCCCGCCAGCTTCTGCAGGCGGGACGCGTAGGCCCCCGTGGACGGCGCCAGCAGGCGGCCGCCCGGCGGCATAAAGGTGCGGATCGCGGCTTCCACCGCGAAGTGCCCGCAGCCGGGCAGCGCCAGCGCGGCGTGTTCGTCGGGCGAGGCCTCGGCCACGCCCAGCACGCCCGCGCACACCTGGCGGTAGGTTTCGCGGAAATCGTTGTCCCACGGCGCGTAATCCTGCGCCATGGCGGCCTTCACCCGCGCGTCGGTCGTGACCGGGCCCGGAATCAGCAGCAACATTTTTGTGTCTCCAAGTCGCCTCAGAATTGAGGCAGGGAAGCGGGGTCGTGGCGCCGCAGAATATTCTTGGCGTCTTCGAAGTCAGGCAGGATCTGTCCCACTTCACGCCAGAAATCCTGACTGTGGTTCATTTCGCGCAGGTGGGCAAGCTCGTGCGCGATCACGTAATCGATGATGGCGGGCGCGAAATGAATCAGCCGCCAGTTCAGCATGATGTTGCCGTCGCTGGTGCACGAGCCCCAGCGCGTGGCGGCGGAAGACAGCCGCCAGCGGCGGATCTTCAGGCCGCTCACCTGCAGGAAATGCGCCAGCCGCGCGCCGAACCAGGCGCCGGCCCGCTGCTGCAACCAGGCTTGCGCCGCGTCGCGGATGCGGCTTTGCTCGGCCGTGGAGGGCAGGGCCAGCCAGAGGGTGTCGCCGTCCTGCGGCGCTTCCGCGTCACCGGACAGGCGGGCCTGTCGGCTGTCGCCGCCCACGCCGATCAGGATGCGTTTGCCCAGGTAGGGCAGTTCGCCACCCGGCTGCCAGCGCGTATGCGCCATGGCCAGTTGCTGCTTGCGGGCGTGCCATTCGCGCAGCTTGGCAAGGATCCAGCGCGCTTTCTCACGCACCGCGTCGTCGATCTGCGCCAGCGTGACCCAGCTGGGCGCGGTGACGCGCAGGCCGTCGTCGGTGATCACGAAACCGATGCTGCGGCGGCGCGAGCGCAGCAGCACGAAACCAATGGGCTGATGTTCGGTCGGCACCTCGCGCCAGCGCGCGCCCGGGGGCAGCGGTTCAGGGCACGGGGTGGGGACGCGGGAGGACGCGTTGGGTGACAGCGTCAAGAGCGGCTCGCCCGCGGGGGCGGTGTCGGTCAGCGTGTCGGGGAAAAGCGTCTTCGGGGTGACGGGCTGCGGGGGCGTGGCCCGGGGCGCAGCAGGCCTGGGCGCGGCGGGCGGCTTCGGCGTGGCGATCAGCGGCGACGCGCCCTGGGGCGCGTCGTCTTCTTGCACGTCGAACAGGAGTTCGAGCTGATCAGTGCTGGACATACCTTTCAGGGTTGAGACGCCGCATTTCCCCTTCGATCCAGTCCTGGACCTTTTGGTTCAGTTCTTCGGGGGAGAGTCCCTTGGATTCTATCGCGGGACCGATCGATAGGGTGACCATGCCGGGATATTTGACGAAAGCGTTGCGCCGCCAGCACTCGCCGGCGTTATGCGCCACGGGTATGACCATCGCGCCGGTGCGCGACGCAAGCAGCGCGCCGCCCATCTTGAAACGCGCCGTCTTGCCCGGCGGCACGCGCGTGCCTTCGGGGAACAGCAAGGGCCAGCGCCCTTCGTCCAGGCGGGTCTGGCCTTGCTTGACCACCTGCTCAAAGGCATCGCGGCCCTTGGCGCGGTCAATGGCGATCATGCGCAGTAGCGCCAGGCCCCAGCCGAAGAACGGCACCATGTGCAGTTCTTTCTTGTAGACGAAGCAGACTTCGCGCGGCATGTGGGCCGGGAAGAACAGCGTTTCCCAGGCCGATTGGTGCTTGGACAGGATGACGGCGGGGCCGTCGGGCAGGTTTTCCCAACCCTTGACCTGCCAGCGGATGCCGCAGAACACCTTGGCGCCCCAGATGGCCAGGCGCGGCCAGCCCACCGTCAGCTTATAGCGCCAGTGCAGCGGCAGCGGCGCCCACAGGATGCAGGCGAAGGCGTAGGGGATGACCGTGATGGCCAGGAACAGGAAATACAGCAGCGAGCGTAGCCGGGCCATCGAATCAATTGTCCTGAAGCAGGGCGTCGGCTACGGCCGACAGGTCTTCGCATACGCGCGTGTTGTCGGGCAGGCCGCCCTTGGCCAGCGTCTTCTTGCCGTTGCCGGTCTGCACCAGCCAGGGCGAGCAGCCGACGGACGAGGATGCCTGCAAGTCACGCAACGAATCGCCCACGGCCGGCACGCCGGTCAGGTCGATGTCGTAGCGATGGCCGATCTGCTCAAACATGCCGGGGCGCGGCTTGCGGCAGGTGCAGTTGTCATCCGGACCGTGCGGGCACAGGAACACGGCATCGATGCTGCCGCCGACTGCGGCCAGCTCGCGCCGCATCTTGGTATGGATGGCGGTCAGCGTGTCCATGTCGAACAGGCCGCGCGCCAGGCCGGACTGGTTGGTGGCGACCACCACCTTCCAATTCGCCTGCGTCAGTCGGGCGATCGCTTGAAGGCTGCCCGGCAGGGCGATCCATTCGTCGGGATTCTTGACGAACGCATCGCTGTCCTGATTGATGACGCCGTCGCGGTCGAGGATGATCAGTTTCACTGTGCCAGCCTGGAAATGTCGGCCACCTGGTTCATCAGGCCATGCAGCTGGCTCAAGAGAGCCAGCCGGTTGGCGCGCACGGCCGGGTCTTCGGCCATGACCATGACGTCGGCAAAGAACGCGTCCACCGGTTCGCGGGCCTGGGCCAGCGTGGACAGGCTGCCGGCGAAGTCGCCGGCGGCCAGTTGGGCCTCGGCCTGCGGGCGCAGGGCGGCGACCGCGGCAGCCAGGGCCTTTTCGGCGGGTTCCACCAGCGCCGCGTTGTTGACCGCGCCGATGTCGCCTTCGGCCTTCTTCAACAGGTTGCCGATGCGCTTGTTGGCGGCGGCCAGGCTGGCGGCTTCGGGCAGTTGCGCGAAGGCGGCGGCGGCGCGCACGCGCTCGGCCACCTGATGCAGCGGCGGCGTCAGCGCGATCACGGCTTCCACCGCGTTGCGGTCGAAGTCATTGATCAACTGGTTGCGGTAGCGCTCGTAGATGAAGGTGCGGACTTCAGCCAGCGTGTCGGCCGGTATCTTGCCGGCGGGGAACGTGCCCGCGGCCAGGTCCAGCAGGCCATCGAGAGACAGCGGGCCGTCTTCGCTGATCTTCAGCCAGCCGCCGGCGGCCAGTTGTTCGAAGGCGCTGATAAGCCCCAGCGCGGCGCGGCGCAGGCCGAAGGGGTCGCGTTCGCCCGTGGGCGCCAGACCGATGGCCCAGATGCCGACCAGCGTTTCCACGCGTTCGGCGATGAAGAGCGTGGCGGCGGTCAGCGTGTCTTGGGTGACCGGCGTGTCGTAGCGGTTGCGGTACTGGGTGCGCAGCGCTTCGACGACGCTGGCGGGCTCACCGTCGCCGGCGGCGTAGTACGCGCCCATGATGCCTTGCAGTTCAGGGAATTCGCCCACCATGTTCGAACCCAGGTCGGCCTTGGCCAGCATGGCGGCCCGGTCGGCCGCCGATACGTCGCCGCCCAGAAGGCCTGCCACGCCGCGGGCGATGGCGCGCACGCGTTCGACGCGCTCAAGCTGGGTGCCCAGCTTGTTGTGATAGACGATCGAGCCCAGTTGTTCGACGCGCGCGGCAAGCGGCGTCTTGCGGTCGGTTTCGAAGAAGAACTGCGCATCGGCCAGGCGCGGGCGCACCACGCGCTGGTTGCCTTCGACGATGTTCACCGGATTGTCCGTGTGCATGTTGCTCACGATCAGGAAGCGGTGCGTCAGGCGGCCGGTGGCCGGGTCGAACAGCGGGAAGTACTTCTGGTTCAGCCGCATGGTCAGGATCAGGCATTCCTGCGGCACTTGCAGGAACTGCTCTTCGAACTGGCCCACGTAGACGGTGGGGTGTTCGACCAGCGCCGTCACTTCGTCCAGCAGCGCAGCCACTTCCGGGTCATCGCCCAGGGTGGCCGACAGGCGGCCGGCATGGTCCAGCAATTGACGCTGGATTTCGTCGCGGCGGCCTTCGAAGGACGCCACGACGCGGCCCTTTTCTGCCAGGGTGGAGGCGTAGGAGTCTGCGTCGGCGAACGACACCGGGCCCGTGCTCATGAAACGGTGGCCCAGCGTGTCACGGCCGGCGGTAAGGCCCAGCGCGGACACCGGCACCACGTCGGCGCCGAACAGGGCGACGAGACCGTGCGCCGGGCGCACGAACTTGACGGACGTGACGCCGTCGGCCAATTGGTAACGCATGACCTTGGGGATAGGCAGGTTGTTCAGCGCGGTGTCCAAGCCTTCCTGCAAACCCACGGCCAGTTGCGCGCCGGGGGCGGTGCCGCGGGCAACCAGGTAGTCCTGCTTGCCATCGGATTCGCGGTCCAGCGTGGACAGATCGATGTTTTCCAGGCCCTTGGCGGCCAGCTTCTTTTGCAGCGCCGGGGTGGCGCGGCCGTCTTCGGTCAGGCCGATCTTCACCGGCATCAGCTTTTCGGCGTAGGGCTGGTCGGGCGCCTGCGCCAGCACGGCGGACAGGTGCACGGCCAGGCGGCGCGGCGTGGAATACGCAGTCACGGCGCAGCCGTCAGCCAAGAGGCCATGGCGCGCGAGCGTGGCGCGCACGCCTTCGGCAAAGGCCTGACCCAGCTTTTGCAGAGCCTTGGGCGGCAGTTCTTCGGTCAGCAGTTCGACCAGCAGCGGGCGGATGTTCGTCGTCATTTATGCAGCCTCCCCGGCGGCCTTGGTGCGGGCCAGCATGGGAAAGCCCAGTCGTTCGCGGGAATCGTAGTAAGCCTGGGCGACGGCGCGCGACAGGTTGCGGATGCGGCCAATGTAGGCGGCGCGCTCAGTCACGCTGATCGCGCCCCGCGCGTCCAGCATGTTGAAGGTGTGCGCGGCTTTCAGCGCGGCCTCGTAGGCCGGCAGCGCCAGGGGCACGTCCATCAGGCGCTTGGCTTCGGTTTCGTAGTCATTGAAGTGCGCAAACAGCATGTCGGCCGACGAGTGTTCGAAGTTGTAGGTGGATTGCTCCACCTCGTTCTGGTGGAACACGTCGCGGTACAGCACGCGGTTGCCGTTGGCGCCTTCGGTCCAGACCAGGTCGTACACGCTTTGCACGTCCTGCAGGTACATGGCCAGGCGTTCCAGGCCGTAGGTGATTTCACCCGTGGTTGGCGTGCAGTCCAGGCCGCCCACTTGCTGGAAATAGGTGAATTGCGTGACCTCCATGCCGTTCAGCCAGACTTCCCAGCCCAGGCCCCAGGCGCCCAGCGTCGGATTTTCCCAGTCGTCTTCGACGAAGCGGATGTCGTGCTGCGTCGGGTCGATGCCCAGCGCCTTAAGCGAACCGATGTAGAGGTCCAGGATTTCCGGGGGCGCCGGCTTCAGCACGACCTGATATTGGTAATAGTGCTGCAGGCGGTTGGGGTTCTCGCCGTAGCGGCCATCCTTGGGGCGGCGCGAAGGCTGCACATACGCGGCGCGCCACGGCTCCGGGCCGATCGCGCGCAGGAATGTGGCCGTATGCGAAGTGCCGGCGCCGACTTCCATGTCGTAGGGTTGCAGCAGGGCGCAACCCTGCTTGTCCCAGTATTCCTGGAGCGTAAGGATGATTTGCTGAAAGGTGAGCATAGGATTCTTGGAATTCGACTCGCCGGGCAAGGCTTGCCTTGGGCGTGGGAAACCCGGCATTTTAACTGGCCCGGGCCTGTCCTGTTTCCCGATGGCCGTTGGGCAGTTACATCTACGTCTTTTGGACGCCCTCCGGGGCAGCGGGGATGTGGCCGAGGGGGCGCCAGGGGGGGCGGGCGCCCCGCGGGTGTGCTGCTGGCGGACGCCCTGGCCCGCGTCGGCTGCGCCCGCAAACCAATGATCGTATGATTCCAGGTTGAGCCTCAAGTCTTATATAAAACCCGGAACCCGACGACACCCCGGGATTCCGAGAATTCCTGGAAGGAGCAGTCCCATGTCAGACCTGATCACGGTGGAAGTTACCGACGGCATCCAGATCATCACGATCAACCGCCCGGAAGCCAAGAACGCCATCAACCTGGAAACCGCCCAAGCCATGGCCGCCGCGCTGGACCAGCTGGACAGCCGCGACGACATCCGCATCGGCATCCTGACGGGTGGCGGCGGCACGTTCTCGTCGGGCATGGACTTGAAGGCATTTGCCAAATCGGGCCAGCGCCCCTACGTGGAAGGCCGTGGTTTTGCCGGCTTGAACGAAAAGCCGCCCAAGAAACCGCTGATCGCGGCCGTCGAAGGCTATGCGCTGGCCGGCGGTTGTGAAATGGCCCTGGCCTCCGACCTGATCGTGGCCGCCAGCAACGCCAAGTTCGGCCTGCCGGAGGTCAAGCGCGGCCTGGTGGCCGGCGCCGGCGGCATGCTGCGCCTGCCGCGCCGCCTGCCGTACCACATCGCCATGGAAGTGATCCTGACGGGCGAGATGCTGAGCGCCGAGCGCGCCTACTCGTTCGGCCTGGTCAACCGTCTGACGGAACCGGGCGGCGCGCTGGCCGGCGCGCTGGAACTGGCGCGCGCCATCGTCGAGAACGGCCCGTTGGCCGTGCAGACCGCCAAGAGCATCGTGTCGCAGTCCGGCGACTGGGAGCAGGAAGGCATGTTCGACCGCCAGCGTCCGCTGATCGCGCACATTTTCTCGTCCGCCGACGCCAAGGAAGGCGCCACCGCTTTCGCCGAGAAGCGCAAGCCGGTCTGGCAAGGCAAATAAAATACGTTGTACCTATCGCGCGCGGCCGGCCCCGCCGGCCGCGTTTTGACATTCATTTTTCTCCAGCTCGTAAATCGCCATGTCCGTCATCATTAAAGAAGAAGACTTGATCCAGTCGATAGCCGATGGCATCCAGTTCATCAGCTATTACCACCCCGTCGACTACATCCGCCACTTGGCGCGCGCCTACGAGCGCGAGGAAAGCCCCGCCGCGCGCGACGCGATGGCGCAGATCCTGACCAATTCGCGCATGTGCGCCGAAGGCAAGCGCCCGCTGTGCCAGGACACCGGCATCGTCAACGTCTTCCTGAAGATCGGCATGAGCGTGCGCTTTGACACCAAGCGCACCCTGCAGGAACTCTGTGACGAAGGCGTGCGCCGCGGCTACCTGAATCCGGACAATCCGCTGCGCGCTTCCGTGCTGGACGATCCGCTGTTCGCGCGCAAGAACACGCGCGACAACACGCCCTGTATCCTGCACGTTGAACTTGTCCAGGGCGACAAGGTCGACGTGCAAATCGCTTCGAAGGGCGGCGGCTCCGAAAACAAGACCAAGTTCGCCATGCTGAACCCCAGCGATTCGCTGGTGGACTGGGTGCTCAAGACCGTCCCGACGATGGGCGCCGGCTGGTGCCCCCCGGGCATGCTGGGCATCGGCGTCGGCGGCACCGCCGAAAAAGCCATGTTGATGGCCAAGCAGTCGTTGATGGAAGACATCGACATGTACGAACTGCTGGCTCGCGGCCCGCAGAACAAGCTGGAAGAGCTGCGCATCGAACTGTACGAAAAGGTCAACGCGCTGGGTATCGGCGCGCAGGGCCTGGGCGGCCTGACGACCGTGCTGGACGTCAAGATCAGCACCTTCCCGACGCACGCGGCTTCCAAGCCCGTCGCGATGATCCCGAACTGCGCCGCCACGCGCCACGCGCATTTCGAACTTGACGGCTCGGGCCCTGCGCGCCTGGATCCGCCGTCGCTGTCGGAATGGCCGGAAGTGCACTGGGCTCCCGACTACAACAAGTCCAAGCAAGTCGACCTGAACACGCTGACGAAGGAAGAAGTCGCCAGCTGGAAGCCGGGCCAGACGCTGCTGCTGTCGGGCAAGATGTTGACTGGCCGCGATGCCGCGCACAAGCGCATCCAGGACATGCTGGCCAAGGGAGAGCCGCTGCCCGTGGACTTCACCAACCGCGTGATCTATTACGTGGGCCCGGTGGATCCGGTGGGCGACGAAGTGGTCGGCCCCGCTGGCCCCACGACCGCGACGCGCATGGACAAGTTCACCGACATGATGCTGGAGAAGACCGGCCTGATCTCCATGATCGGCAAGTCGGAACGCGGCCCGGTCGCCATCGAGGCGATCAAGAAGCACGGCTCGGCCTACCTGATGGCCGTCGGCGGCGCTGCCTACCTGGTGTCCAAGGCCATCCGCGGCGCCAAGGTGCTGGGCTTTGCTGACCTGGGCATGGAAGCCATCTACGAGTTCGACGTGAAGGACATGCCGGTGACCGTGGCGGTGGACGCCCAGGGCACCTCGGTCCACACGACCGGCCCGAAGGAATGGCAGGCCAAGATCGGCAAGATCCCGGTTGCGGTGGCGTAAGCTACGCGTCACATGAAAGCGGCCGCTGAATCAGCGGCCGTTTTTTTTTGGGGCTAGCCGGCCTGCAACACCTGCAACACATTGCGCGCCGCGCCGACGCCCATCTTCACGTACGCGTCATGCGTGACGCTGCTCACGCGCACGCAATGGCATCCGTAGCGTGCCCGCCATCCTAAACGGGCTTCGCGGTGGCCGCCTTGAAAGCTGCGATGGCGTCGGCCGACTTGCCCAGCACGTCGCGCAGCACTTCCTCGGTGTGCTCGCCCAGCATGGGCGGCGCGCGCCGATACACGACGGGCGACGCCGAAAACCGCAGCGGGCTGGCTGTGACGGGCGCCGTGCCGCCGGCCGGATGCGGCAGGTCTCGCCGCAACTGCCGGGCCTGCGCCTGCGGATGCGCGAACGCCTGCGCGATGTTGTTGATGGGGCCGCACGGCACCCCCACCGCTTCCAGCCTGGCGATCCAGTCGTCGCGGCGGCCTTCCAGCATGATCGCCGTCAGGATGCCGATCAGCGTTTCGCGGTTGGTGACGCGCAGCCGGTTGGTGGCAAAGCGCGGGTCGTCGCCCAGTTCCGGCGCGCCGATCGCGCGGCAATACGCGCGGTACTGCGATTCGTTGCCGGTGGCCACGATCAGGTGGCCGTCGCTGGCGGCGAATACCTGATAAGGCACCACGTTCTGATGCGCGTTGCCGGCGCGCGTGGGCGCGACCCCGGAGTTGAAGTAGTTGGAATTCTGATTGGCCAGCAGCGCCACATGGCTGTCCAGCAGGGCGATGTCCAGATGCTGCCCCAGGCCGCTGCGATGGCGTTCCTGCAAGGCCGCCAGGATCGCGACCGTCGCGTACATGCCGGTGACGATGTCCGTCACCGCCACACCGGCTTTCTGCGGCCCGCCGCCAGGCAGGTCGTCGCGTTCGCCGGTGATGCTCATCAGCCCGCCCATGCCCTGGATCATGAAGTCGTAGCCGGGGCGTTGGGCAAACGGGCCGTCCTGGCCGAAGCCCGTGACCGAGCAGTAGATCAGGCGCGGATTGATGGCCTTCAGGCTGTCGTAGTCCAGGCCGTACTTGGCCAGGCCGCCCACCTTGAAGTTCTCGACCAGGATGTCGCTTGCCGCGGCCAGTTCGCGGATCAGCGCCGCGCCCTCGGGCGTGGCCATGTCGGCTTCGACCGAACGCTTGTTGCGGTTGGCGCTCAGGTAGTAGGCGGATTCGCTGGTGTCCTGGCCGTCGCCGTCCTTCAGATACGGCGGACCCCAGGCGCGCGTGTCGTCGCCGACATGGGGGCGTTCGATCTTGATGACGTCGGCGCCCAGATCGGCCAGGTTCTGCGTGCACCAGGGGCCGGCCAGGATGCGCGACAAGTCCAGCACGCGGATGCCGTCAAGCGCGGGCGGGCGCGTCATGATTGCACCGTCGCGGTGCCGTGGCTCATGACCACAAGATCGCGTTCGCGCGACCGCACCTGAAAGCGGATCTGTCCGTCAGGCATGCGCCAGATGTCGCATTGCAGGGTCTCGCCGGGATATACGGGCGCCGAGAACCGCGTGTTCAGGCTGGTCAGCCGCGACGCGTCGTAATCGCAGCAGCTTTTGACGATGGCGTGCGCCGCCACGCCATACGAGCACAGGCCGTGCAGGATCGGCCGTGGATAACCCGCCTGATGCGCGACGTCGGGGTCGGCATGCAGCGGATTGCGGTCGGCGTTCAAACGGTACAGCAGCGCGGCGCTGGGCGGAACGCGCAGTTCGCACTGCAGGTCCGGTTTGCCGCCGGGCACGGCGGGCAGGGCTTCGGGGCTGTCGTCGCCCTGGCCGAAGCCGCCGTCGCCGCGGCAGAACGTGCTTTGCCGCAAGGTGGCCAGGCAGGCGCCGCTTTCGTCGTGCAAGGTGCGCTCGGTGATGATGATGGCGCCCTTGTCCGCGCCCTTGTCGATCACATGCGTGTTGCGGCTTTTTCCGATGACCACGCCCGATGTCGGCAATGGCGCGTGCACGGTCAGGCGCTGCTCGCCGTGCACCACCTTCACCCAGTCGATGCCGGCGCGCGGGTCTTGCACCCAGAAGCCGGGGTAGCCCAGCACCACGCTCATCGTGGGGAAGGCCTGCAAGTCCTTTTCGTACACGTAGCGCAGCTGGCCGGCGTCTTCGGGGTCTTGGCCCAGGCCGATGCCCAGCGCATACAGCATGGTGTCTTTCTGCTCGTAGCGCTGACGCACCTCGTCAAAACGCCAGTTCTTTACGGTCGCGTAATCCAGGGGCATGGCGGTCTCAGATGGGATCCCAGTCGATCACGTCGGGCGAACGCTCCAACGCGTAGAAGTGCTTGCGCATGGCGGGCACGGCAATTTCAGCAATGCGTTCCGGCGTCCAGCCTTCGCTGTTGTGCACGGTGCGCAAGGGCCGCGGCTGGCTCATCAGCATGATCTCGTTGGCGCGCACGGCAAAGATCTGCGCGGTGATTTCGCAGGCCGCGTTGCTGGCCAGGTAGACGGCCATTGGCGCGACCTTGCCGGCTTCCATCTTCTTCAACTTTTCGACGCGGGCCTTCTCTTCGTCTGTTTCTGCCGGGATGGAACTCGTCATGCGGCTCCAGGCAAAGGGCGCGATGCAGTTCGAGCGCACGTTGTAGCGCGCCATGTCCAGCGCGATGGATTTGGACAGGGCCACGATGCCGAGCTTGGCGGCCGCGTAGTTCGCCTGGCCGAAGTTGCCGATCAGGCCGGAGGTAGACGTCATGTGCACGAAGGCGCCCGATTCCTGTTCGCGGAAATAGGGGGCCGCGGCGCGGCTCATGAAGAACGAGCCGTTCAGGTGCACGTCGATCACCTGGCGCCATTCCTCTTCGCTCATCTTGTGGAAAACGCGGTCGCGCAGATTGCCCGCGTTGTTGATCACGGCGTCTATGCGGCCGAACGCGTCGATGGCGGTCTGCACCACGCGGCTCGCGCTGTCGTAGGCGGCCACGCTGTCGGTGTTGGCAACAGCCTGTCCGCCGGCCGAGACGATCTCTTTCACCACCGCTTGCGCCGGGCCTTCCGCGCCACCTTCGCCTGTCAGCGACACGCCGATGTCGTTCACGACCACCTTGGCGCCCGCCTGCGCCATCGCCAGCGCAATGCTGCGCCCGATGCCGCCACCCGCGCCCGTGACGACCACTACCTTTCCGGAAACCATGCCGCTCATTGCCTCTGACTCCTGTACTGCGGCGCATGCGCCGCCTGTGGAAAACAGTTCCGCATCAACCGGTAGGGTTCGCGGGATCGGAGCCTGCTAGTGTTAACAGGCCCTGGTGCATGGTAGATTCGACCCGGCATTCGAAGAATTCAAAATTAGAAATGCCCCCCTTCTGCGTGGTGGAACATGAGACATGATTTGACTGACCTGCGTTTGTTTCTGAACGTAGGGGAAACACTCAATCTGACCCGGGCTGCGGAACGCACCTTCCTGTCCTTGCCGGCGGCAAGCGCGCGGGTCAAGCACATGGAAGAGGCCTTCAAGGCGCGGTTGCTGGTGCGCCTGGCCACAGGGGTTGCGCTGACGCCGGCGGGCGAGGTGCTGCTCAAGCACGCCAACGCCGTCTTCCGGCAGCTGGAATGCCTGAACGCCGACCTGCAACCCTATGCCAGCGGATTAAAGGGACGCTTGAGGTTGCTGGCTAACACCACGGCCACCAATTCGTTTCTGGCCGATGCGCTGTCCACGTTCCTGGCGGAAAACCCCGACGTGGACGTGGAGCTTGAAGAGAAGATATCCGGCGACATCGTCATCGCGATCCGCGCAGGCGCCGGAGACCTTGGGCTGGTGGCCGGCAACATCGACGTGGAAGGGCTGGACGTCACGCCCTTGTTCCGCGATGAACTCACGGTGGTGACGTCGCTGGAGCATCCGCTGGCGGCCTCGAAGTCCGCGCATTTCGCAGACCTGGTCGACGCCTACCAGTTCGTCGGCATCCATCCCGACAGCGCCATCCAGACCTTCCTGGAAGACATCGCCAGCGGCCTGGGCAAGCGCATCTGCCAACGCGTGCACGTGGGCAGTTTCGAAGCGGTGTGCCGCATGGTGGAGGCCGGCGCGGGCATCGCGGTCGTGCCGCGGGCCTGCGCCGCGCGCTACAGCCGCCCCGACGCGCTGCATGTGCTGAAACTGGAAGACCCCTGGGCGCTGCGCGACCGCCTGCTGTGCCGCCAGCGCGGCCGCGACCTGCCCAGCTTCGCCGAGTGCTTCATCGAACACGTGCAGCGCGCCGCGCGCGGGCAATGAACCAAGCGCAGCGGGGGCCGGATGGCCCCCGCACCGTTTTCCCTAGGCCAAGTGTCGTATCCACGCGTCGCGCAGGCGCAGATTGTGTCCGCTTACCGAACTTTCCATCCCGTGCGAAAGAGGGGCTTTTGAAAATGTGTAGCGGCGATTGCCCGCGCTCGGAAAATAATAAATAAGAGCGGCGGGCAGCAGTTCTTGAAGCTTGACCGTGAATAACACCAAGACTCAGGAGACTGCAGTGATTGATCCTCAACGCCGCCGCGTCGTCGCGGGGCTGGGCGCCGCGTGCGCCGCCGCCATCGTGCCCACCTTGTTCCCGGCCACCGCCCGCGCCGCCACATGGCCCGGGCACGCCGTGACCTTCATCGTGCCTTTTCCCGCCGGCGGTCCGGTGGACACGACCGCGCGTTTCACCACGCAACCGCTTGGACAGTTGTGGTCGGTGCCTACCGTGGTGGACAACAAGTCGGGCGCGGGCGGGATCGTCGGTGCGCAGTTCGCGGCCAAGGCTGAGCCCGACGGCTACAACTTCTTCTTCGCGTCCATCCATCACGCGGTGCTGCCCAGCCTGCGCGACAACCTCAGCTACGACATCAGCCGCGACTTCGTGCCGGTCGGCATGGCGGCGGTGTTTCCCATCGTGCTGGTGGTGAACGCATCCCTGCCCGTGAACACGGTGAGCGAACTGATCGCCTACGCCAAAGAGAATCCGGGCAAGCTCTCGTTCAGCTCGTCTGGCACCGGCGGCGGCACGCATCTGGCGGGCGAACTCTTCAATGCGATGGCCGGGGTGCGGATCCAGCACATCCCGTATCGCGGCAGCGCGCCGGCCATGCAGGACCTGCTGGGCGGGCAGGTGCAAGTGATGTTCGCGGACGGGCCGTCCGCCGTGCCGCACTTGAAGGGCGGCAAGGTGCGCGCGCTTGGCGTGGGCAACCCCGCGCGATCGAGCATGCTGCCGGATGTGCCCACCATCGCCGAATCCGGTTTGCCGGGCTACGAGGCCTATTCCTGGAGCGGCGTGATGGCGCCCAAGGGCACGCCACCAGACATCGTGAAGCGCATGAACGCCGATATGGTGAAAGTGCTGTCGGACCCCGCCACCGCCAAGGGCATGATCGCGGCCGGCGCCGAGCCCAAGCCCGGCACGCCCGAGCAGTTCGGCGAATTCGTCCGCGACGAGATCGTGAAGTGGCGCGACCTGATCAAGACCGCGAACATCAAGCTGGAATAGGGCAACAGCGCTTTTGCCGACCGACGCGGACGGGCCTGGGTTCAGGCCCGCCGCCTTGGCGTTTCACGCGGCCAGCAAGGCGTTGCGGGCGCTGCGGTATTCCACTTCCAGTTGATCCACCAGCGTGGCGATGGGCAGGATCTCTTGCGCCGCGCCCACGCCCTGGCCCGCGCTCCAGACGTCCTTCCAGGCTTTGGGCCGGGAATGCTTGTCCAGGTTGGCGGGCGGCGCATCGCCTTGCCTGGCCAGTGCCAGGGGATCCAGTCCCGCGGCCTGGATGCTGGCGGAAAGGTAGTTGGCCGGCACGCCCGAGAAGTACGGGGTGTAGGTCACGTCGGCCGCCTGCGCCTGCAACACCATTTCGCGATAGGCCTCGCCAGCCAGTGACTCCTGCGTGGCGATGAAGCGCGTGCCCATGTAGGCGAAGTCGCAACCCAGGACCTGGGCCGCCAGGATGTCCTTGCCGTGGCTGATGCAGCCCGACAGCGCCAGCGGGCCGTCATAGAACGCGCGGATCTCGTTGACCAGCGCAATGGGGTTGATCTGGCCCGCATGGCCGCCTGCGCCGGCGGCCACGAGGATCAGGCCGTCGACGCCCGCCTCCAGCGCACGCTTGGCGTGGCGTACGTTGGTGACGTCGTGGTAGACCAGCCCCCCGTAAGGGTGCACGGCCTGCACCACGGCTTCCGGCGCATGCAGCGACGTGATGATGAGGGGCACGCGCCGTTCGGCGCAGATGGCCAGGTCGCCCAGCCAGCGCGGATTGCTGGGATGGACGATCAGGTTCACGCCATACGGCGCGACGCGCGCGCCGGGGTCGGCCTGGCGCTTGGCGGCCAGGCCTTCCTCGATGCGGCTGATCCACTCGTGCAGTTGTTCCTGCGGACGGGCGTTCAGCGAGGGGAACGTGCCGATGATCCCCGCCGCGCATTGCGCCACGACCAGCTCCGGCCCAGAGACCAGGAACATGGGGGCGCCGATGATCGGCAAGCGGGTCTGGGCTTGTAGCGCAAGCGGAGGAGGCATCTGGGGCTCCGGGTGGGGTCAGTTCGCCTGGATGTTGGCGCTTTGGATGACGTCCGACCACAAGGCGTACTCGCGGTCGATACGGGATTGCAACGCCTTCGAATCGCCGGCGTTGATGGTGTAGCCGCCTTCGGTCATGGCCTGGCGGAAGGCGGGGTCTTTGGATACGTCGTCCAGCGCGCGGGTCAGGCGAGCCGAGACGGCCTCGGGCAGCTTCTTGGGGCCGACCAGCGCGTACCAACCCACCACTTCGTAGTCCTTCATGCCGGCTTCGATCATCGTCGGCACGTCGGGCAGTTCGGGGTTGCGGGTCTTGGACGTGACGGCCAGCGCGCGGGCCTTGCCGCTCTTGATGAAGGGGATGGCGGTGCTGGTGATGTCGAACATGAAAGTTACCTTGCCGCTGATCACATCCATCATGGCTGGCGAATTGCCGCGGTACGGCACGTGCAGCATCGACGCGTCGGCCTGCTTTTTCAGCAGCTCGGCCGACAGGTGGTTGGATGCGCCGATGCCAGCGGACCCGAACGACACGGCATCGGGATGCGCGCGCGCGTAGCCGACGAGTTCGCCCACGTTCTTGGCCGGAATCTGCGGGCCGATCAGCAGCACATTGGCGTAGTCGACCACCAGCCCGATCAGCGAGAAATCGCGGCGCGGGTCGAACAGCGTGCTGCGCTGGACCAGCGGCGACATGGTCAGGGTGGGGCTGGCGGCAAAACCCAGTATGTAGCCATCAGGTGGGGCCTTGGCAGTGGCATCGGACGCAATCATGCCGCTGGCGCCGGCGCGGTTTTCCACCACGACGGTCTGGCCCAGCTTGTCGCCCAGATATTTGGCGAAGACGCGGGCCGTGGTGTCGACGGGGCCGCCAGGGGCGTAGCCCACCAGCAGGCGGATGGGGCGTTCGGGGTAGCCGTCCGCCTGGGCGGACGTCGCCGTGGCAAGCGCCGCCACGGCGGTGGCCGCGGCGAAGAGGGTCTTGATGTTCACGCTGTTGTCTCCTTGTGTATAAGTGGCCGGTCGTGGAGCGGAACAGCGGGTCCGCGCCTACGCCAGCCTTTCTTTCAGCGGCTGCTTCAGGATTTTTCCGCTGACGGTCGTGGGAATGGTCTCGATGGGGATGATCCGTGCGGGCCGCTTGTAGGGCGCCAGTTGCGCGCGCAGATGCAGCATCAGCAGGTTGGTGTCGATCGTGGCGCCGGGCAGGGGTTCGACGAAGGCGATGACTTCCTCGTTCTGGTCGGCCGTGTTGCGTCCCACCACGGCGGATAGCCGCACGCCGGGGAACGCGTTGATCACCGATTCGACTTCGATGGGATACACGTTGAAGCCGGACCGGATGATCAGGTCCTTGGAGCGGCCGGCGATGAACAGCGCGCCGCTGTCGTCGACATAGCCGATGTCGCCCGTGTTGAGCCAGCCGCCGGGCAGAAGCGCCTGCGCCGTCTGTTCGGGGCTGCGGTAGTAGCCCAGCATGACGCCCGGGCCGCGGATCAGGATGTCGCCGCGTTCGCCGGGGGCGGGGGTGCCGCTGTCGGGGCTGCCAATGCGCATTTCCACGCCTTCCACCGCATAGCCCGCCGAGCAGTCTGCGCGCGGGGCGTCGATGCGTGTGATGAACATCGACCCCGCGTATTCGGTGATGCCGTAGCCATGGTGCATCGGCACCCCGAAATAGCGTTCGGCGTCGCGCTTGAGCGTGGGGTCGAGCGCCGCGCCGCCGGTGTACAGGTAGCGCAGCGCGGGCGCGCGCAGGTCGGCGCGCGGCGGCGCCACGGCCATCATGCGGCTGAACATGGTGGGCACGCCCTGCAGGATGCTGACGCCCGGGTGCGCCAGCGCCTTGAACGCGTCTTCGGCGTCGAAGCGGCTGCGCAGCACCAGGCTGGCGCCCGCATGCACGGTGGCCATCAGCACCGTGGCAATGCCGAAGATGTGCGACATGGGTAGCGCCGCATAGCCGATGTCGTGAGGCGTCAGCCGGCGGGACGCTGCGGATACGCGCGCAAAGTGCAGCAGGCCGCGATGCGGCACCATCACGCCCTTGGGTGCGCCCGTGGTGCCGGAGGTATAGATCACGGTGGCCATTTCGGCCGCCAGCTCACCGGCTTCCGCCTGGGTGGGCGTCGCGGCCCGCGCGGCCTGCACGCCGGGCCCCCAGACGGCAGGATCAGCGTCTTGCGCGCCGGCCGCCACGGCATGCGCGGCCGCCGCGGACGAGACGTCCGTGGTGTAGAGCAGCAGTTCGGGCTGCGCATGCTGGCGGATGTTGTCGACTTCGCGTGCGGACAGGCGGGCGTTCACGCCCACCGGCCACGCGCCCGCCAGGCCGCATCCGAACAGCGCGGCAATCACCGCCGTGCAGTTTTCCCCCACCATCAGCACCCGGTGGCCGGGTTGCACGCCCTGGTCGCGCAGCCAGCCGGCGACGGCCTGCACGCGTTGCCACAGTTGGGCGTAGGTCAGCGTGCCGCCGCCCTCTTCGTACAGGCAGATGGCGTCGGGCCGCTGTTGCGCCTGCAGCGCGACGACTTCGTGGATGCGGGTGATGGGTTCTGCGTGGGACATCGGTGTTGCCGTGGCGTTCAAAGGGTGGCCTGGGTGCCCAGGATTGCGGTGGATTGGCTGGACAGCGTGCCGCCGTTGCCATGCACCAGCGCCAGTTGCGCATCGGCGACCTGGCGTGCGCCGCCTTCGCCGCGCAGCTGCCGGACGGCTTCGATCATGATGAAGACGCCGTACATGCCGGGATGCACGCAGCACAGGCCACCGCCGTTGGTGTTTACCGGCAGCCTGCCGCCCGGCGCGATGGCCCCGTCCGCGATGAAGTCCTTGCTTTCGCCCTTGGCGCAGAAGCCCAGGTCTTCCAGGAAGAGCAGGGTGTTGATGGTGAAGGCGTCGTACAGTTCGACCACGTCGATGTCTTTCTGAGACACGCCCGCCATGTCGAAGGCGCGCTTGCCCGATTCGGCCGCGGCCGTCACGGTCAGGTCTTCCATGGACGAGATCTGCCGGTTCCAGACCGCGGTGGCGTTGCCCAGTACGTAGACGGGCGGGCGCGGCAGGTCGCGCGCACGGTCGGCGCGCACCAGCACGTAGGCGCCGGCGCCGTCCGTGACCAGGCAGCAATCGCGCACGCTCAACGGGTCCGACACCATGCGGGCCGACAGGATCTGGTCCAGCGTGGCGGGTTCGCGCAGTTGCGCCTCGGGATTCAACTGCGCCCACTGGTTGGCTGCCAGGGCCACTTGCGCCAGATGTTCGCGGCGCGTGCCGTACTGGTGCATGTGGCGCGCGGCGGCCAGCGCGTACGACGACAAGGGGCTGAGCGGATCGTAGGGTGTTTCGTAGGGCTGGGGGTCGAACTGCTTGCGGACCCGGCCGATTTCGGCCCGGCTCAGCGTGGACGTGCGTTGCGTGCTGCCGTAGCAGACCAGCACCGCGTTGCACTGGCCGGAGGCCAGCGCATGCAGGGCCGGCATCAAGTGGGCCACGAAGCTGGAGCCGCCCAGCATGGTGCTGTCGATGAAGGTCGGGCGGATGCCCAGGTGTTCGATCACCGGCATGGCCCACATCGGCGCGGCGACGCTGGCCGTGCAGATGCCGTCGATGTCGCGCATCGTCAAGCCGGCGTCGGCCACGGCGCGCTGCGCCGCCTGCACCAGGATTTCCATTTCGGTGTAGCCCGCGGCCTGTCCCAGGCCCGCGTGGCCCACCCCCGCCACGGCGACGGCGCCGCGCAGATCTTTCAGCGTCATGGCGCCTCCTTGTTGGGTACGAAGACCACGAGGCCGTGGCCGTCCTGCTGCGCCACCTGAGCGCGCACCGCCATGCCGATGTGCACGTCGGCGGGGGCGATGCCCTGCACGCGGCTCATCAGCCGGACGCCTTCCTGCAGGTCGACCAGCGCCACGTTGTAGTCGCCGCCCGCCTCGGGCTTGCGCCGAACCACGGTGGTGGAATAGACGGTGCCGCGGCCGTCAGGCTCGGCCCATGCCAGCTTGTCCGCCCCGCAGTGCGGGCAGATCATTCGGGGATAGAACACCGCGCGGTCGCAGCCGGCGCAATGCTGGATAAGAAAGCGGCCCTGGTCGAGCGCCTGGCGGTACTGCGCCTCGACGCCCTGCGACACGCCTTCCTGGTGATCGGGAACAGTCATGGTGCGATGGGATTCCAGTGGATGACGGCTGCTAGTGTCGGTACTGCCGCCGGGTTCGGCCATTCTTCATTGCTGAAGCAGGCCTTTTGCGGACCTGTAGTGGGGGGGGCGCCCTACATCCTGCGCGAAGCCGGTCTTCGGAAGAGGCAGATTGCCGGCCTGTCGGGGCCGTGGCTAGATACCGGGCAAAGGAGGTAGACCATGAACCTGACCTGGACGCGAGAAGAGCGCCAATTCCGCGACGAGGTGCGCGCATTCGCCGCCGCCAAGCTGCCGGACGACATCCGCGACAAGGTGTTGCGGCATCAACGGCTGGAACGCGAGGACTACGTGCGCTGGCACAACATCCTGGCCGACCACGGCTGGGGCGCGCCCAACTGGCCTGTGGAGCACGGCGGCACGGGCTGGAACGCGTTGCAACGCCTGATCTTCGAAGTGGAATGCTTCAAGGCGGGCGCGCCGCGCCTGCTGCCCTTCGGCCTGTCCATGATCGGGCCCGTACTGATGAAGTACGGCAGCGCCGAACAACAGGCGCGCCTCTTGCCGCGCATGCTGCGCGTGGAGGACTGGTGGTGCCAGGGCTATTCGGAGCCGGGCTCTGGTTCCGACCTTGCCTCGCTCAAGACCCGCGCGGTGCGTGACGGCGACGAATACATCGTCAACGGCCAGAAGACCTGGACCACGCTGGCGCAGTACGCCGACTGGATGTTCTGCCTGGTGCGCACCGACCCCGACGCGCGCGCGCAGCGCGGCATTTCGATGCTGCTGCTGGACATGCGCGCCCCGGGCGTGACGGTGCGCCCCATCCGCACGCTGGACGGCGGCCACGACGTGAACGAGGTCTGGCTGGAGAACGTGCGCGTACCGGTGTCCAACC
The DNA here is from genome assembly GCF_002209535.1 of Achromobacter marplatensis. Taxonomy (GTDB): domain Bacteria; phylum Pseudomonadota; class Gammaproteobacteria; order Burkholderiales; family Burkholderiaceae_B; genus Achromobacter; species Achromobacter marplatensis. The sequence goes on from NZ_NJIG01000002.1 coordinate 135,985, forward strand.
TGGTGGGCGAAGAGAACCAGGGCTGGACCTACGCCAAGTACCTGCTGGGCCACGAGCGCACCGGCATTGCAGGACTGGGCCATTGCCATCGCGAACTGGGCATCTTGAAGCAGATGGCCGCGCGCGCGCAGTCGCACGGCAAGCCGCTGCTGGCCGACAGTCGCATCCGCGACCGTATTTCGCGGATCGAAGTCGACATCATGGCGCTGGAAATGCTGCTCCTGCGCGTGGCGTCCAGCAACGACGGCACGCCGGGCCCCGAGGCCTCGGTGCTGAAGATCCGCGGCTCCGAGATCCAGCAGGATCTGGCCATGCTGCAAATGGAAGTGGCCGGGCCGGACGCGTGGCCGTACGACCCCGACTGGCTGCAGGCCGGCGGCGATTCCCACGGCCCGGGCCCCGAGATGGCGGCGGCCGCAGGCGCGGGCTACGCCGACATGCGCAAGACCTCGATCTACGGCGGCACGACCGAAGTGCAGAAGGGCATCATCGCCCGCCTGGTGCTGGGCCTGTAGGCCCGCCCACGCGCAATCCGACAGGAAGACACGCATGGATTTCATCTACACCGAAGAACAGCGCATGCTGGCCGACAGCCTGCGCCGCCTGGTCGACCAGGCATGGACGTATTCCCAGCGCCGCGCCCGTCAGGCGGACGGCAAGCTGGACCCCAAGGCCTGGGGCGCGCTGGCCGAACTGGGCGTGCTGGGCCTGACCATCTCGCAGGACTTCGGCGGCTTTGGCGAAGTGCCTGCCAGCCTGCTGCCGGTGCATGTGGAACTGGGCCGCGGGCTGGTATCCGAACCGGTTATTCCCAGCGCCGTCATGGGCGCGGCGCTGCTGGACGCCTGCGGCGACGCCGTGCGCGGCCGCTGGCTGCCCGCCATCGCATCGGGCGAGGCGATCGTCAGCGTGGCCTACCAGGAACCCGGCCGCCGCTACGACACGAACCCGCAGGGCTGCCGCGCGGCCAAGACGGCAGAAGGCTGGCGCCTGGACGGCGTCAAGCATCTGGTGTGGCACGGCGCCGCGGCCTCGGCCTGGCTGGTCAGCGCGCAGGGCGCTGACGGGCAGACCCTGCTGCTGGCGGTGCCGGCCGACTCGGCGGGCGTGCGCGTGACCGATACGCCGACGCTGGACGGGGCGCGCTGCGCCCGGCTGGATTTCGACGCGGTGGGCCTGCCTGCCGACGCCTTGCTGGCCGAGGGGCCGGCGGCGGATGACGCACTGGCGCAGGCCTTGCAGTGGGGCACGGCGGCGCTGTGCGCGCATGCGGCAGGCGCCATGGACCGCTTGCTGGAGATCACGGTGGACTACCTGAAGACGCGCAAGCAATTCGGGCAGCCGCTGGCGTCCTTCCAGGCCTTGCAGCACCGGCTGGCCGAGATGTTGGTGGCCAAGGAACTGGCCCTGTCGATGGCCTATGTGGCGGTCGCGGCCTTGACCGAACCGGATGCCGCGCAGCGCCGCCGCATGATCGCGTCGGCCAAGCTGGAAGCCGCGCGCGCGGGTCGCCTGGTGGCGCAGATGGCCGTGCAGTTGCATGGCGGCATGGGCATGACGGACGAACTGGACGTGGGCGACTATTTCAAGCGCTTGACGGTAGTGGACCAGTTGCTGGGCGACACCGCCGAGCAACTGGCCGTGCTGGAGGAGCTGGCATGAGCGCGGCAACGTCACACACGGCCGAAGGCGGCGAGTACACCCAGATCCGCTTCACGTTGGACCACGGCGTGGGCGTCATCACGCTCAACCGCCCCGACCGGCTGAACAGCTTCACCGAAGTCATGCACGCCGAACTGGCGCGCGCGCTGGACGCCATGGAGGCCGATCCGGGCTTGCGCGGGCTGGTGATCACGGGGGCCGGCCGGGGCTTTTGCGCCGGCCAGGACTTAAGCGAACGCAAGCCTTCTGACGACGGCTCGCGCCGCGACCTGAGCCAGATTCTTGAGAAGTGCTACCGGCCGTTGATTACTCGCCTGCGCGCCTTGCCCGTGCCGGTGGTTTGCGTGATGAACGGCGTGGCGGCCGGTGCCGGGGCCAGCCTGGTGCTGGCGTGCGACGTGGTGTTCGCCGTGGAGTCCTCGCGCTTCATCCAGGCCTTCAGCAAGATCGGCCTGCTGCCCGATGCGGGCGGCACCTGGTTCTTGCCGCGGCTGGTGGGGTCGGCCCGCGCCATGGGGGCGGCGCTGTTCGGCGAAGCGGTCAGCGCCCGGCAGGCGGAATCGTGGGGCTTGATCTGGCGCGTGGTGCCCGACGACGCGCTGGCGGCCACGCTGGCGGACGTCACGGCGACCTTGGCAGCCGGGCCCACGCGGGCCTATGCGGCGACCAAGGCGGCGCTGCATGCGTCCAGCGGCAACACGCTGGCGCAGCAGTTCGACCTGGAATGCCGGTTTCAGCGCGAGCTGGGCTACACCGACGATTACCTGGAAGGCATGCGGGCATTCGCGGAAAAGCGTCCGCCGGCGTTCACCGGCACCTGAGGCGGCAGGTGGGGCTGGCTGCGGGCATCAAGGCGCCCGCGGCACCTGGATCTGTTCGATGAGCTCGCGGGCGCAGCCGGGCAGGGCGTCGATGTCGCGCACCAGGAGCTTGCGCTCCCGCACCACCCACGGTTCGTCCAGCTCCACCACGCGCAGCTTGGTGTCGGCGCCGTAGCGGCGGGCCGCGGAATCGGGGATGACGCCGATGCCGACGCCGGCCTGCACCATGCGGCAGATCGAATCGAAGCTGTAGAGCTGGATGCGTTGCGGCAGGCGCTGGCCGACGCGCTCCAGCTGGTCGCGCAGGAAGGCAACCAGCGTGGAGCCTTCGTGCATGGTGATGAACGGATAGCGCACGGCGTCCACCAGCTTGACCTTTTCCTGGTCCTGCAGCGGATGCCCGTTGGGCACGACCAGTACCAGCCGGTCGGTGCTGAAGTGGATCGTCTGCAATTCGGGCGCGTCCACGGGGCCCGCCACGATGCCCAGGTCGGTCGTGCCGTCCAGCACGCCGCGCACGATGTCGCGCGTCAGGCGTTCTTGCAGGTCGACCGTGACGCCCGGGTGGCCCGAGAGAAACTGCGCCAGGATGTCCGGCATGAATTCGGTGACCGCCGTGGTGTTGGCGAAGATGCGGATGTGGCCGGCGTCGCCGTCGGATTGTTCCTGGAAGTCGTGTTTCAGGTGGTCCACCTGCCGCATGATGACGCGGGCGTGCTGCAGCAGCTTCTGGCCGGCAGGCGTGATTTCCACGCCGCGGCTGTCGCGGTACAGCAATCGGGTGTTCAGCTGGTTTTCCAGCGCTTTGATCCGCACGCTGACGGCGGCCAGGGACAAATGCGCCCGTTTGGCCGCCTGGGTCAGGCTGGGGGATTCCGCGATGTGGATGAACAGGCGTAGGTCGGCAAGGTCGAAGTGCATGGGGCATATATTACGGCGCGCGGCGCCGGGGCTGGGCATGGGCGGTCGATTCAGGCGCCGCAAACCCCGCCTTGAAGAAAAACGAATTCACAACGGGGACAGCTTGCGGGCATGCTTCAACTTGAAAAAACCCCACCAAAGGATATCGGCATGACTTCTACAGATCCGGCAGGATGGATCGGCAGCGGCGAACGCAAGGCGGACGCGATGGATCCCGGCCACGCGGCGCGCATCGCAGCCACCCTGGGCGGCGCCGCGCCGGCCCAGGGCGAGGCCCTGCCGCCCCTGTGGCAATGGGCGTTCTTCATCAGCACGGTGGGTATGGACGGATTGGGGACGGATGGCCATCCCTCGCGCGGCGGTTTCCTGCCGCCGGCCCAGGACCGCAACCGCATGTGGGCGGGCGGCCGGGTGGAATTCCGCCAGCCGCTGAAGGTGGGCGTGCCCGCAGAACGCGTATCCACGGTGGCCGACGTCAAGGAAAAGACGGGCCGCACCGGGGCGCTGCTGTTCGTGACCGTGCGCCACGAATACCACCAGGCGGGCGAGATCGTCATCCTGGAAGAGCAGGACATCGTCTACCGGCAGCCGTCGCCGCCCAAGCTTGCGGGCAGCGAACCCGCGCCCCAGGCGCAATGGCGCGATACGGTCAATCCGACGTCCGTGCTGCTGTTCCGCTATTCGGCGGTGACCTTCAACGGCCATCGCATCCATTACGACCATCCCTACGTGACCGGCACCGAGGGCTATCCCGGCCTGGTGGTGCACGGTCCGCTGATTGCCACCGAGATGGTGGCCGCCTTTACCCGTGCCCATCCCAAGGCGCGCCTGACCCATCTGTCGTACCGCGGCCTGCGTCCGCTGATTTCGCCCGCGCCCTTCCAGGTGGCCGGCCGCTTGACCGAGCCGGGCGTGGCCCAGCTTTGGGCCGAGCAGGACGGCACGCTGGCCCACCAAGCTGAACTGAGGTTTACCGAATGAGCACGCAGGCAACCCGCCCCTTGGACGGCATTACCGTCGTCAGCCTTGAACACGCCATCGCCGCGCCGTTCTGCACCCGCCAACTGGCCGACATGGGGGCGCGCGTCATCAAGATCGAACGTCCCGGCAGCGGCGATTTCGCCCGCGGCTACGACGAGCGCGTGCGCGGCCTGTCCTCGCATTTCGTCTGGACCAACCGCTCCAAGGAAAGCCTGACGCTGGACCTGAAGCGCGACGAAGCGGGCGGCATCATGGACCGCCTGCTGGAATCGGCCGACGTGCTGGTGCAGAACCTGGCGCCTGGCGCCGCGGCGCGGCTGGGGCTGTCGTTCGATGCCCTGCACAAGAAGTACCCGCGCCTGATCGTGTGCGACATCTCGGGCTATGGCGAAGGCGGTCCTTATCAGGACAAGAAAGCCTACGACCTGTTGATCCAAAGCGAAAGCGGCTTCCTGTCGGTCACGGGCACCAAGGACGATCCGGTCAAGGCCGGGTGTTCGATCGCCGACATCGCGGCGGGCATGTACGCCTATTCGGCCATTCTGAACGCCTTGCTGCTGCGCCAGCGGACCGGGCTGGGCAGCCGCCTGGACGTGTCCATGCTGGAAAGCATGGTCGAATGGATGGGCTTTCCCATGTATTACGCGTTCGAAGGCGCCGCGCCGCCCGTGCGCGCCGGCGCCTCCCACGCGTCGATTTACCCCTACGGGCCGTTCCCGGTGGGTGACGGGTCCACCATCATGCTGGGCTTGCAGAACGAGCGCGAATGGCGCGTGTTCTGCGCCCAGGTGCTGCGCCAGGCAGACCTGGCCGAAGACCCGCGCTTCCTGTCGAATTCGCAGCGCACCGCCAACCGCGACGCCTTGCGCGACCTGATCGTGGCGGCCTTTGCCGACCTGTCCATCGCGCAGGTCACCCAGCGGCTGGAAGACGCGCAGATCGCCAACGCCCGAGTGAACGACATGGCCGGCGTCTGGGCGCACCCGCAACTGCAGGCACGCGCCCGCTGGAGCCAGGTGGACAGCCCGGCCGGCACGCTGCCGGCGCTGCTGCCGCCGGCCAGCAGCAATGCCTTCGCACCGCGCATGGCCGCGGTGCCCTCCGTGGGCCAAAACACCGATGCGGTGCTAGCATCGTTGGGATACGCGCCGGATCAAGTGGCGCAGTTCCATGCCTCGGAGGTCGTGTGACGCATCCCGTCGTTCGTAGCGCCCTGTTCGTGCCGGCCTCGCGCGCCGAGCGCATCCCCAAAGCGCTGGCCGCCGGCGCCGACGCCGTCATCGTCGATCTGGAAGACGCCGTTGAGCATCTGGCCAAAGCGTCTGCCCGCGAAGCCCTCTGCGACTTCCTGGGGACGCATCGCCAGACGCGGCTGTGGGTGCGCATCAACGACGCGTCCACGTCCTGGCACGACGACGACCTGAAAGCCTGCCGGGGCCAACCGGGCGTGGCGGGCATCCTGCTGCCCAAGGCCGAAAGCCTGGCGCAGGTGCGGCACGTGGCGCAGACGGGCTTGCCCGTCATCCCCATCATCGAAACGGCACGCGGTCTGTTGAACGCGGCCGAGGTCGCTGCCACCCCCGGGGTGGCGCGGCTGGCCTTCGGCAGCCTGGACTATGGGCTGGACATGGGCCTGACGCCCGACACCCCCGGCGCGGAAACGGTGCTGGACCACGCGCGGGTGCAGGTGCTGCTGCACACCCGTTCTGCCGGGCTGGCGCCGGCGCTGGACGGCGTCCATGCCGGCGTGCAGGACCAGGCGGGGCTGGCGCTTGCGGCGGGCCGCGCCCAGCAGATGGGGTTCGGCGGCATGCTGTGTATCCATCCCACGCAGGTGCCGGTGATTCACGCGGCCTTCGTGCCGGCGCAGGAAGAACTTGCGTGGGCGCGGCGCGTCGTAGCCGCGCACCGCGAGACGGCGTCGGGCACCTTCATGCTGGACGGCAGGATGGTCGATGCGCCCGTCATCGCGCGCGCACGCCTGGTGCTGGCGCAAGCCGGGGAGCAGGCCGGCGCTTAGCCGGGGCGGATCTCGCCTATCCTCGGGGTTCCCTTCCATTTTTCACAGGCTGCGCCATGAGCGATGCGCTCTTCATCGGACACACCTATATCGACGTCACCGTGCTGGCCGACGAATGGCCCACGGGCGACGAGAAGAGCGTGGCGCGGGACTATGCCGTGTCCTTTGGCGGCAACGCCGTCACGGCGGCATTCGCCTGCGCACGGCTGGGCTCTCCGCCTGACCTGATCTGCTCGCTGGCGCCCGACTGGCTGGGGCACATGTACACGGACATGGCGGCCGCGCACGGGGTGACGCTGCATGCGCGCCACGTGCGCCGCTCGTCCTTGTCCTTCATCATGCCCAACCACGGCAAGCGCGCCATCGTGCGCGCACGCGACGCGGACTACCTGAACGATTACCCCCGCCTGGACATCAGCGGCTATCGCGCGCTGCATCTGGACGGCCACCAGCCCGACGCCGCGCTGCACTACGCGCGAGCCTGCCGGGAGGCGGGCGTGCTGACGTCGCTGGACGGCGGCGGCGTGCGCGAGAACACCGACGAGCTATTACGCCATATCGACGTCGCCGTTTGTGCGGAGCGCATGTGCGAACAGCTGGGCCTGACGCCGGAAGGCTTGCTGGACCTGCTGAAAGCGCGCGGCTGCCGCATCGGCGCCGTGACGATGGGCGAACGCGGCATGCTCTGGTACGACGAGGACGGCCGCGTCGACACGCTGCCGTCGCTGGACGTGCCGGGCAACCGTATCGTGGATACCTCGGGGGCGGGCGACGTGTTCCACGGGGCCTATGTCTGGTCCTACCTGAACCGTCCGGACCAGCCGTGGGTGGAACACTTCACCTTCGCCCGCGCGGCGTCAGCCCACAAGATCCAGCATCTGGGCAACGAGGCCGGCCTGCCCAAGGTGGAAGACGTGGAACGGGCGATGATGGCATTTACCGCCAAGGCGGGGTGATCGTGTTCGGGGCGCCGGCGGGATGATGGGTTGCGCGCGCTTGGCGCCCGTTTCCTGAGCTGGACTCCCTCGCGCTCCACCCATCCTACCGGCCGCTTGCGTCAAGCCCGGGACCGTCGGTCGGTGCGGGGCAAGACTTCGTAGGATGGGTGGAGCGCGAAAGCATGTGGCCAAAGACGCCGGCTCCAAACGCGCGGAACCCATCAGGCCCAGCAGCTATTGAACGATCCGTTCAATCGCCTGATCGTGGATCGCGTCGATCCATTCGCTGATCGGCTTGCCCTGCACGGCAATCTCTGGCGCCAGGTCGCGCAGCGGCAGCAGCACGAATGCGCGCAGGTGCATGCGGGGGTGGGGCAGGGTCAGCCGTTCGTGGTCCAGTTGCGTATCGCCATACGCCAGCAGGTCCAGGTCCAGCGTGCGCGGGGCGTTCTTGTAGGGGCGCAGGCGGCCATGGCGGTTTTCCAGCGCCTGCAGCGCATCCAGCAAGGCCAGCGGCGGCAGGCGTGTGTCCAGCGCCGCCACGGCGTTCACGAAATCGGGGCCGGTGGCCTCCACGGGCGCGCTACGGTAGAACGGCGACGCCGTCACGGCACTGACGCCGTCGGTGGCCTGCAGTTCGGCCAGCACGCGGCGCAAGGTGGCCGCGCTGTCGCCCAGATTGGCGCCCAGGCCGATGTAGGCGCGGACCAAGGGGGGCGACACGGTGTTACTCAGCGCTGGCCGGGCCGCGCGGCGATGAGCGGCGCGGACGGCGGCGCTTGCGCGGGGACGACGAAGCGGCCGGTCCGCTGCCGCCGCCACCAGCGTCGCCGGCTTCGCGCGGCAGGCGCGAGACTTCTTCGATCATGTCGGCGCGGGTGACGTCGTCGGCGTTGGCCAGGTCCATCCACCATTGCGCCAGCACGCTGTCGAACTCGCCGGCGGCGGCGCGCAGCTGCAGGAAGTCGCAGGCGGCGCGGAAACGCGGCTGTTCGATCATGCGGAAGATCGTCTTGCCCATGCGGCGTTCAAAACGCGGCTGCATGAACCAGATCTCGCGCATGTCCGACGAGAAGCGGCGCTGGATGGCCAGCTTCTCGGTCTGTTCGTCCAGCACCGAATCGGCGGCTTGCGACAACGCGGGAATGGTGTGCTCGCCTTGGGCGCGCAGCTGCTTCCAGCGCACGTCCACCTGTTGCCACAACAGGGCGGCAAACAGGAAGCTGGGGCTGATGGTCTTGCCGGCGCGCACGCGGGCGTCGGTGCGTTCCAGCGCCAGTTCCACGAAGTGTTCGCCGCCGGGCTGTTCCAGCACCACGTCCAGCAGCGGCAACAGGCCGTTGTGCAGGCCGTCGGCGCGTAGTTGGCGCAGGCAATCCATCGCGTGGCCGCAGGTCAGCAGCTTGAGCATTTCGTCGAACAGGCGCGAGGCCGGGACGTTTTCGATGAGCTCGGCCATGGTGCTGATCGGCTGGCGCGTGGCCGGGTCGATCGTGCCGTTGAGCTTGGCGGCGAAACGCACGGCGCGCAGCATGCGGACCGGGTCTTCGCGGTAGCGCTTGACCGGGTCGCCGATGATGCGGACCTGGCGCTTCTTCAAGTCGGCCACGCCATTGTGGTAGTCGATGACTTCCTCGTTGTGCGGGTCGTAGTACAGCGCGTTCATCGTGAAGTCGCGGCGTTTGGCGTCTTCTTCCTGCGAGCCGAACACGTTGTCGCGCAGGATGCGGCCGTGCTCGTCGGTTTCCTGGTCTTCCGAGGCGGGCGCCCGGAACGTCGAGGTCTCGATGATTTCCTGGCCGAACACCACGTGCACCAGCTGGAAGCGGCGGCCGATGATGCGGGCGCGGCGGAACAGCGGGCGGATCTGTTCGGGTGTGGCGTTGGTGGCCACGTCGAAGTCCTTGGGCTCCAGGCCCACGATCAGGTCGCGCACGGCGCCGCCGACGATATAGCCTTCGTAGCCATGCTGGCGTAAGACTTCGCAGACCTTGATGGCGTGGCGCGAAACGTTACGGCGGTCAATGCCGTGCTTGTCGCGCGCGATGCGCAACGGCCCCCGGGGTGCCGGCGCGAACAAGCGGCCGACGAATTTTTTTATGGTTTCAGTGATCATTTAGGACTTCGAATCTTCCATGTGGTCGAACAAGTCGATCACTTGCCAGCCACGTTCCTGGGCGATATTGCGCAGGGTCGGGCTAGGGTTGGCGGCGATCGGACGGGTCACCTTTTCGAGCAGCGGTACATCATTGACCGAATCGCTATAGAAAAACGATTCGGAGAAATCCGCAAGCCCCAGGCCCATATTGGACAGCCAATCGTTCACGCGCACCACTTTGCCTTCCTTGAAGCTGGGCGTGCCCAGGATGCGGCCGGTGTAGCGGCCGCGCAGGTATTCGGCATCGGTGGCCACCAGGTGCGGCACGCCGAAGGCGCGGGCGATGGGGGCGGTGACGAAGCTGTTGGTGGCGGTGACGATGGCGCACAGGTCGCCGGCGTCCAGGTGGGATTGCACCAGTTCGCGCGCGTCGGTGGTGATGGACGGGCGGATGACTTCGCGCATGAATTCCTCATGCCAGTCCGCCAGGTCGTACGGCGAATGCGCCGCCAGCAGGCCGAGCATGAACTCGGCGGCCTGCTCGGCCGTGAGCTCACCGCGGTTGTAGCGGTCCATCAGGTCGTCGTTCTGGCGGCGGGCGACGTCGGGGTCACCCGCGCGGCCCGTGCGTGCCAGATAGTCGGCCCATTGATAGTCGCTATCCAGCGGCAGCAGGGTGTGATCCAGGTCGAACAGGGCGAGACGTCGGGAGGTCATGTGCGTTGCGAATCAGGGTCTGCGAGCATGGCCCGCAGCAAGGGCAGGGTGATGGGGCGGCCGGTGGCCAGGGAATAGCGGTCCAGCGCGTCGAGCAGCGCAGCCAGTTTGCGGATGTCGCGCTCGTGGTGGATCAACATCCAGTTGATGATTTCGGGCGCCAGGTGCATGCCGCGTTCGGCGGCCTGGGCGGACAGCGCGGCCAGCTTGTCGGCGTCGGACAGCGGGTCCAGCCGGAACACCAGGTCCCAGCCCAGGCGGGTGCGCAGGTCTTCGCGCAGCGGCATCGACAGCGGCGCGCGGTCGCCGGCCAGCGCCAGCGCAAACGCGCGGCCGGTGGCGGCGGATTCACGCCAGCGGTTGTACAGCGCAAACAGGGCGGCCTGGCGGCTGTCGTCCATGCGGTGCACGTCGTCCACCGCCACGAACTTGGGCATGGGCGACTTGGAATCGGCTTCGGCCAGGCGGCGCAGCATCATCTCGCCATTGGCGGGGTCGACGAAGACGGCGTCCGGGCGCGCAGTCAGCGCGCGCAGCAGATGGGTGCGGCCGCAGCCCGCCGCGCCCCAGATATAGAGGGCACGGCCAGGATTGAGCGCGCGCACGGCTGCCAGCGCTTCCCCGTTTGGGCCGGCGATATAGTTGTTCAGCGATGGCGCTGGCGCGGGAAGAACGTCGAGCAGCAGCTGGCGGTTCATGAGAGGTTATCGATCAGGCTTGCAGCGTCGCGAGGACATGCCGGTGTTGCCGGAAAAGCCAAAAAACGGTGATACAAAGGGCCGGCGCAAGATTAACCCGCCAGAAACTGGCAAAATCCATACCGGCCAACCCAACACTTTAAACCACCTGGGTGGATGGTGTCGCGCCCAAGCGCTTTGCCTGGCTTGGGTTTGCGCCATTTTTGCCCGCCAGCCCGCCTGGCCGGCTCCCGCCGCAATCGCCGCGCCCGGCCGGCTTGAACCCTGCTCAGGCCCGCAACATCGTAAAATGCAGGGCGTTCCACCAAAATTCCCAGCAATTGTTACATACCCCACGGCATTTCTCATGACGAATCAACCTAAAGCCCCCTTGACCTACCGCGATGCCGGTGTCGACATCGACGCGGGCGACGCCCTGGTCGACCGTATCAAACCCCTCGCCGCGCGCACCATGCGCCCCGGGGTGCTGGCCGGTATCGGCGGCTTTGGCGCGCTGTTCGAAGTGCCGAAAAAGTACAACGAGCCCGTGCTGGTCTCGGGCACCGACGGCGTGGGCACCAAGCTGCGCCTGGCCTTCGAGTGGAACCGCCACGACACGGTGGGCATCGATCTGGTCGCCATGAGCGTCAACGACATCCTGGTCCAGGGTGCCGAGCCGCTCTTCTTCCTGGACTATTTCGCCTGCGGCAAGCTTTCGGTGGATACGGCGGCGTCGGTGGTGGGCGGCATTGCCAAGGGCTGCGAATTGTCGGGCTGCGCGCTGATCGGCGGCGAAACCGCTGAAATGCCGGGCATGTATCCGGACGGCGAATACGACCTGGCCGGTTTTGCGGTGGGCGCGGTGGAAAAGTCCGCGATCATCGACGGCAAGTCCATCAAGCCGGGCGACGTCGTGCTGGGCCTGGCCTCCAGCGGCGCGCATTCCAACGGCTATTCGCTGGTGCGCAAGATCCTGGAACGCGCCAACGCCAAGCCCACCGACGACTTCCACGGCCAGCCGCTGGTCGACGTCGTGATGGCGCCCACGCGCATCTACGTCAAGCAAGTGCTGGCCGCGCTGGCCAAGCACGGCACCGACATCAAGGGCCTGGCCCACATCACCGGCGGCGGCCTGCTGGACAACGTGCCGCGCATCCTGCAGCCCGGCCTGTCGGCCAAGCTGCACCGCGACGGCTGGGAAATGCCCAAGCTGTTCCAGTGGCTGCAAGAGCAGGGCGGCGTGGAAGACACCGAAATGCACCGCGTGTTCAACTGCGGCATCGGTATGGTGCTGGTGGTGGATGCGGCCCAGGCCGACGCCATCGCCGCGACCCTGCGTGAACAAGGCGAGACCGTCAACAAGATCGGCGAGATCGTCGAGCAAACGGAAGGCATGGCGCAGACCTTCGTGGTGTAAGCGCCCGCAGTCAAAAGAAAACCTGCCTTCGGCAGGTTTTTTTTCGGGTCTCGTCTTTGTGATGGCTGAAGGTTAGGGTTTGCCGGCCAGGGCCATCGCCACCGCGTCGATGGTCTGGGGCACGGCATCCGCCGCCAGGCAGTCGACGATGACGCGTTCGGGTTGGGCGCGCAGCCAGGTGATCTGGCGCTTGGCCAACTGGCGCGTGGCGGCGATGCCTTGTTCGCGCGCGGTGTCCAGGTCGATCTCGCCGTCCAGGTGCGCCCACATCTGGCGATACCCCACGCAGCGCACGGACGGCAGGCCGGGATGCAGATCGGGCCGCGCGCGCAGGCCGCGCACTTCGTCCAGCAAGCCGTTGGCCAGCATGGCGTCAAAGCGCTGCTCGATCCGCGCATGCAGCGCACTGCGGTCGGAAGGTTCAAGACTGATGGTCAGGTACTGGTTGGCGTTGTCGTCCGGCTTGCGCTGGTCGCGCTGCAGCAGGGCGGACATGGGCTGCCCGGTCAGTTGGCATATCTCCAGCGCCCGCTGGATGCGCTGGCTGTCGTTGGGCGCCAGGCGCGCCGCCGTGACGGGGTCCAGCCGTGCAAGTTCGGCATGCAGCGCGGGCCAGCCCTGCGCGGCTGCGCGGGCTTCCAGTTCGGCGCGCAGGGCCGGGTCGGCCTGCGGCAGGTCGTCCAGCCCGTCGCGCAGCGCCTTGTAGTACATCATCGTGCCGCCGGCCAGCAGCGGAATGCGTCCCCGCGCGCGGATCTCGGCGATCAGGCGCAGCGCGTCGGCGCGGAACTCGGCCGCCGAATACGACTGCGCCGGGTCCAGGATGTCCAGCAGGTGCTGCGGCACGCGGGCCTGTTCTTCCCGAGAGGGTTTGGCCGTGCCGATATCCATGCCGCGGTAGATCGTGGCCGAATCGACGTTGACGATCTCCATCGGCCAGCGTTCGGCCAGGGCCAGCGTCGAGGCGCTCTTGCCGGCGGCGGTGGGGCCGGCCAGGCAGATGACGGGCAGCGTGTCGGGAGAGGGGATCGACGACAAACCTATTGCCCGCGCAGAAAGAGCTTGTCCAGGTCCGACACCGACCACTGCACCCAGGTCGGGCGTCCGTGGTTGCACTGGTCGGCGCGTTCGGTCGTTTCCATCTGGCGCAGCAGGCCGTTCATCTCTTCGATGGTCAGCTTGCGGTTGGCGCGCACTGAGCCGTGGCAGGCCATGGTGGACAGCAGTTCGTTACGCTGTTCAGTCAACAGGCGCGAGACGCCCACGGCGCCCAGATCGCGCAGCACGGCGCGGGCCAGCGTCTCAATATCGCCGCGCGCCAGGATGGCCGGCACGGAGCGCACGGCGATCGACGTGGGACCCGATGGGCGCATCTCGAAGCCCAGGTCGGCCAGTTGCTCTTCGAATTCCTCGACCGTGGCCACGTCCTTTTCCTGGGCGTGGAACACCACCGGTACCAGCAGGTCCTGGCGCGGCAGGCTGCGGGCGTCCAGCGCCTGCTTCAGCTGTTCGTACACCACGCGCTCATGGGCGGCGTGCATGTCCACCAGCACCATGCCGCGGCGGTTCTGGGCCAGGATGTAGATGCCGTGCAATTGCGCCAGCGCCATGCCCAGCGGGTGCTCCTCGTCGGCAGGCAGGCGGGGGGCGGGGCTGGGCTCGCTCACTGGCGTGACGGTCGTGGCCGTGCCGTCGGACAGCGGGCGGTACAGCGACTGCCAGTCCGCGGCCGGAATGCCTGCAGGTTCAGCATGCAGGCGGAAGGGCACCTGGGTGTGGGCGCGTTGCGGGGCCGGCGATGGGCGCAGGCCGTAGGTGGCGCTGCTGCCTGCGTGGCCGGCAGAATGGCTGCCCGGATTGCCGCCGGAATAACCCGCCCGGGGCGTGTCCGCCATTGGTGCCGGGCTGCCGGCGGGGGCGTTTTGCGGCGCGGGGGAAGGCGCGGGCGTGGAGCCCTGCGCAACGGTTTCGAAACCGCCGTCTTCCGCCTCGCGTTCCGCGGTGGGCGTGACGGCCGACGAGCCGCCCGTCTGCGCCAAGGTCTGGCCGACGGCGTGCGACACGAAGCGGTGCACGGCGCCGCTGTCGCGGAAGCGGACCTCGTGTTTGGCCGGGTGCACGTTCACGTCCACGGCGGCGGGGTCGATGTCCAGGAACAGCACGTAGGCCGGCTGGCGGTCGCCATGCAGCACGTCCGCGTAGGCGGCGCGCAGCGCATGGCTGACGGTGCGGTCGCGCACGTAGCGGCCGTTCACGTACAGGTACTGGCGATCGGCGCGGGCGCGCGCGGCCGTCGGGCGGGTGATCATGCCGGCCAGGCTGACGGTGCCGACCGAATGCGACAACAGCAGTCCGTGTTCGGCGAATTCAGCGCCCAGCACGTCGCGGATGCGCTGCGGCGGTTCCGCCGGCAGCCATTGGCGTTGGGCGCGGTCGTGGTGGAACAGGCGGAATGCGATCTGCGGGTGCGCCAGCGCGATGCGCTCCATCGCGTCGACGCAGTGGCCGAATTCGGTGGCCTCAGAGCGCAGGAACTTGCGCCGCGCCGGAACCGCGTCGAACAGCTGGCGCACGTCCACGGTGGTGCCGGGCGGCCCCGAGGCAGGGCTGACCTGCATGCTGCCGGCGTCGATCTGCCAGGCATGCTCGCCGTCGCGGGTGCGGGAAATGATGGTGACTTGGGCCACCGAGGCGATCGAGGCCAGCGCTTCGCCGCGGAACCCCATCGACGCCACGGATTCCAGTTCATTCAGCGAGCGGATCTTGCTGGTGGCGTGGCGCGCCAGGGCAAGGGGCAATTCCTCGGGGGGGATGCCGCCGCCGTCGTCCGTGACGGCAATCCGGCGGATGCCGCCGCCTTCCAGGCGCACTTCAATGGCGCGGCCGCCCGCGTCGATCGCGTTCTCAAGGATTTCCTTGAGAACGGAGGCGGGGCGCTCGATCACTTCGCCAGCGGCGATCTGGCTGATGAGCAGGTCGGGAAGCGCAAGAATGGAACGGCGTTCGGTCATTAGGCTCAGTTCTGGAGGGGCTATGCGGATGATTTTAGCGCCATGGCCGGGTGGGCTATAGTCGCTGGGGATTAACCCTCTACCGACTTCCGGGCTGCTGAATGCTTGAATTTTTCAATATGGTGCTCCACATCGACAAGACGCTGGGCGTCTGGGTCGCGCAATACGGCGTGTGGGTGTACCTGGTGCTGTTCTTGATTGTGTTTGCGGAAACGGGGCTGGTCGTCCTGCCCTTCCTGCCTGGCGATTCCCTGCTGTTCATTGCCGGCGCGTTCGGCGCGACGGGGCATATTGATCCCGTCATGATGGGGGTGCTGCTGATCGTCGCGGCGATCTCCGGCAATACGCTGAACTACATGATCGGCCGCTATATCGGGCCACGCGTGTTCTCGATGAACCTGCGGTTCCTGGACCGGGGCGCGCTGATGCGCACGCATGCGTTCTACGAAAAGCATGGCGGCAAGACGATCGTCATGTCGCGCTTCATCCCGGTCGTGCGCACGTTCGCGCCCTTCGTGGCGGGCGTGGCCGACATGTCGATGTCGCGTTTCCAGCTGTTCAACGTTCTGGGCGCGCTGCTCTGGGTCGTGAGCCTGGTCGCCGCGGGCTATTTCTTCGGCAACATTCCGCTGGTGCGCGAACACCTGAACACCATCGTGCTGCTGGGCCTGGCCGCGGCGATCGTGCCGGTCGTCGGCGCCGGCATATTCAAGCTGATCAAATCCCGCCGCGGGTAGGCGCGCCGCCAAGAAAAAGGCCCAACCTCCAGAAGCATGGCCGCCCCAAGGCGGGGCGGCCCCCTCGGGGGGCAGCAAGCACACCTAGTGTGCGCCGCGTGGGGGCATTCCCTTTTTCAGCTGACGTCGCCCAGCCGCGCCAGCGGTGGATTGGCGGTGAAGTAGCGCTGGATGCCGGTCATCATGGCTTGGGCCAGCTTGTCCTGGTGCGCGTTGCTGCGCAGCAGGGCTTCTTCCTGGGGGTTGCTGATGAATGCGGTTTCGACCAGCACGGACGGGATGTCCGGGGCCTTCAGCACGGCAAAGCCGGCCTGTTCGACGCTGTTCTTGTGCAGGCGGTTGATCTTCTTGATCTCGTCCAGGAAGGCGTTGCCGACCTTGAGCGAATCATTGATCTGCGCGGTGGTGGACAGGTCCAGCAGCACCTTGGCCACCTGGCGGTCGTGGCTGCCCAGGTTGACGCCGCCGATCAAGTCGGCCGCGTTTTCCTTGTCGGCCATCCAGCGCGCCTGAGCGCTGGTGGCGCCGCGTTGCGACAGCGCGAACACCGACGAGCCATTGGCAGACGGCTTGACCCAGGCGTCCGCATGGATCGAGATGAACAGATCCGCGTGCACGCGGCGGGCCTTCTGCACGCGCACATGCAGCGGCACGAAGTAGTCGTCGTCGCGCGTCAGGTAGGCGCGCATGAAAGGCTGGCTGTCGATCAGTGCTTTCAAACGCCGGGCGATGCGCAGCACCACGTCTTTTTCGCGCAAGCCGCTGCTGCCGATGGCGCCCGGATCTTCGCCGCCGTGGCCCGGATCCAGCGCGATGGTCAACATGCGCTGCTTGCCGCGGCCGGCGGTGGCGGGCGGCGGCTTGGGCGCCGTAGGCAGCGGCGGGGCCGGTTGCTGGCCTTTCACGCGGGGCGGTTCGGGCGGATCCGCGCGGGTTGCCGGATTGCGCTGGATGTCTTCCAGGATGCGTGCCAACGGGTCGTCCGCGTCAGCCCCGCTTTTGTTCAGGATCGCCACCAGGGGGTCCTGGGCGATCTTGGGGTACAGATCCAGCACCAGCCGGTACTGGTAGTCAGCCACGGGCTTGAGCGTGAATACCTGGGGCGCCACGGGCTGCTTCAAGTCGAACACCAGCCGCACGACGTTCGGGCGGTTCTGCGCCACGCGCAGGCTCTGGATGTAGGGGTCGTCCGGGCGGACCTTCGAGACCAGGTCGTTCAGGGCCGCGCTGATGGTCAGCCCTTCAATGTCCACCACCAGGCGGTGGGGATTTTCAAGCGTGAACTGTTCGGCCTTGAGCTCGCTGTCGAGTTCGAGGGTGACCCGGGTGTATTCGTCTGCCGGCCAGGTACGGACGGCCAGGATCGTCGCGGCCTGCGCCAGGCGCGGCAGAACCGGCAGGA
Source organism: Achromobacter marplatensis (assembly GCF_002209535.1). Lineage (GTDB taxonomy): Bacteria > Pseudomonadota > Gammaproteobacteria > Burkholderiales > Burkholderiaceae_B > Achromobacter > Achromobacter marplatensis. The sequence goes on from NZ_NJIG01000002.1 coordinate 153,387, forward strand.
CGAGCAGCGTGGCCGCGACGCTGATCAGGCGGCGCCGGGTGGCGCCTGCCGAGGGAAGGGCGCCGTCTTTGGCGGGGGGACAATCGCGTTCAACCATGTTTGTCCTCGAGCGGTGTTCGCGGTCAGGGTGGCGTCACGTCCCTCGCCAGCATAAGCCAGGGAAATCAGCAGGTCGGGCGGGGGCAAAAGACCCTCGGCCCGCTCCGGCCATTCGATCAAAACGACCGCATCATCACGCAGTAAATCCCGGAATCCTGCGTCCAACCATTCGCGCGAATCACTAAATCTATAAAAATCAAGATGATAGAAGTATAAGTTAGAAACTTTATAGGATTCAAGCAGCGCGTAGCTTGGACTTTTGATTCGGCCAGTGATGCCGCATTCCCGCAACAATGCCCTGGTGAAGGCCGTTTTTCCTGCTCCGAGGTCACCTTGAAGGTGGATACAAGCGCCTGCCGGGCCGGTTTTGCCCCCGGAAATCAAGGGGGCAAGCTGCCGCGCCAGCGATTCCGTGGCGGCTTCGTCGGGCAGGTGCAAGGTCAGGCTGCAAAGAGGGGCGGACATGGCGCTGGGCGAGTGGTAAAAAACGGTGGAGGGAACACGGATTCCAGCAATTATAGGAATGCGGGTTTCTGCTAATCTAATAAGTGATTGCTATTCTCAATAATGTCGCGCTTGGCGGGTGCCGCCGGCCGCGACTTACGTCGCCACGGAGTTGTACGCGCCATGAAGACCCGCATCGAAAAAGACACGTTTGGGCCCATCGAAGTCCCCGAGGATCACCTCTGGGGCGCCCAAACGCAACGTTCGCTGCATTTTTTCGCGATTTCGACCGAGAAGATGCCTGTTCCCCTGGTCAACGCCATGGCTCGCCTGAAGCGCGCGGCCGCCAAAGTCAACGCCGAACTGGGTGAGCTGGATCCGAAGATCGCCGACGGCATCATCCGCGCTGCCGACGAAGTCATCGACGGCAAATGGCCCAACGAGTTTCCGCTGTCCGTCTGGCAGACGGGGTCGGGCACGCAAAGCAACATGAACATGAACGAGGTGCTGGCCAATCGCGCCTCGGAGCTGCTGGGCGGCGTGCGCGGCGAAGAGCGCAAGGTGCACCCGAACGACCACGTCAACCGCGGTCAATCGTCCAACGACACCTTCCCGACGGCCATGCACGTGGCCGCTGCCGTCGAGGTCGAGCACCACCTGCTGCCGACGCTGAAGAAGCTGCGCGCGACCTTTGCCGAGAAAAGCGCCGAGTTCTACGACATCGTGAAGATCGGCCGCACCCACCTGCAGGATGCGACCCCGCTGACGCTGGGCCAGGAACTCTCGGGCTACGTCGCGCAGCTGGACCTGGCCGAGCAGCAGATCCGGGCAACGCTCGCCGGCCTGCACCAGTTGGCCATCGGCGGCACCGCCGTGGGCACCGGCCTGAACGCGCATCCGCAATTCAGCGCCAAAGTGTCCGCGGACCTGGCGCACGCCACCGGCACGGCCTTCGTCTCGGCGCCCAACAAGTTCCAGGCGCTGGCCTCGCACGAAGCGCTGCTGTTCGCGCACGGCGCGCTGAAGGCGCTGGCCGCCGGCCTGATGAAGATCGCCAACGACGTGCGCTGGCTGTCCAGCGGCCCGCGTTCCGGCCTGGGCGAAATCAGCATCCCCGAAAACGAACCGGGCAGCTCCATCATGCCGGGCAAGGTCAACCCGACGCAGTGTGAAGCCATCACGATGCTGGCCGCGCAGGTGCTGGGCAATGACGTGGCCATCAACATCGGCGGCGCCAGCGGCAACTTCGAACTGAACGTGTTCAAGCCGCTGGTGATCCACAACTTCCTGCAATCCGTGCGCCTGCTGACCGACGGCATGGCCAGCTTCAACGAGCACTGCGCCGCGGGCATCGAGCCCAACCACGAGCGCATCGCCGAACTGGTGGATCGTTCGCTGATGCTGGTGACGGCCTTGAATCCGCACATCGGCTATGACAAGGCCGCGCAGATCGCCAAGAAGGCGCACAAGGAAGGGCTGTCGCTGAAGGAATCCGCACTGGCGCTGGGTTATGTGACCGAGGCGCAGTTCGCCGAATGGGTCGTACCGGGCTCCATGACCAACGCGCACAAGCCGTCCTGATCGGCTTTGCCCAAGCGTGACAATGGCCGCCTTCGGGCGGCCATTTTTCATGGGGCGGCGCGAGTCCGCCAAGCCTCGCGTAAACCGCATGAAATAAGGGAAAACCAGAAGATTTTGCCTTCGCCGGAAAGGCATTTTCTGAGGGGGCTGGCTGCGGATCCGCACGCTATGCGTGTGTAAGCATTTGCTGCTATTCTCCGTCATTCTGGCGGGCGCGTGTGCCACAAGCAATCCATAAAAGCAGCGCGAAACACGCAGCACACACGCAAAGCGCCCCCACCGTTAACTGCTGGTCCGCCTACAGGCGGGCACATCACAAAACGGGCCGTTTACATACGGGCTCGCAATCTTGGAGGAAACACACCTATGAATAAAGTTCGCTCCCTGGCCGTGGCTATCGCTTTGGCTACTGGCGCTGCCGGCACGCTTGGCGCCTCCGTCGCACACGCCGCCGACAAGTACCCCAGCAAGCCCATCCGCGTGATCGTTCCGTTCGCGCCCGGCGGTTCCACCGACATCATTGCGCGTCTGGTGACGCAGCGCATGAGCCAGGAACTTGGCCAACCGATGGTTGTGGAAAACAAGGGCGGCGCAGGCGGCGCCATTGGCGCTGCGGAAGCCGCGCGCGCGGATGCCGACGGCTACACGCTGTCCATCGCCACCGTTTCGACGATGGCCGTGAACCCGGCTTGCCGTCCGAAGGACCTGCCGTACGATCCGATCAAGGACTTCCAGCCTGTCACCAACTTCGCCAATACGGCTAACGTGGTCGCCGTGAATCCGAAGTTCCCGGCCAAGGACTTCAAGGGCTTCGTCGAGGAGCTGAAGAAGAACCCGGGCAAGTATTCCTACGGCAGCTCGGGCACGTGCGGCGTGCTGCACTTGATGGGCGAGTCGTTCAAGATGGCCACGGGCACCGATATCGTGCACGTGCCGTACAAGGGTTCGGGCCCGGCCGTGGCGGACGCCGTCGGCGGCCAGATCGAAATCCTGTTCGACAACCTGCCGTCGTCGATGCCGCAGATCCAGGCGGGCAAGCTGCGCGCCATGGCCATCGCGTGGCCCGAGGAAATCGCTGCCGTCAAGGGCGTGCCGACGTTCAAGCAAGCCGGTTTCCCCGTGCTGAACCAGCCCGTCTGGTACGGCCTGCTGGCACCCAAGGGCACCCCGATGGACGTCGTGAACAAGCTGCGTGACGCCGCTGTCGTGGCCCTGAAGGACCCGAAGGTCATCAAGGCGCTGGACGACCAGGGCTCGGCGCCGTCGGGCAACACGCCGGAAGAGTTCGCCAAAGAAATCAAAGAGCAGTTCGACTGGGCTCAAGACGTCGTGAAGAAGCAGAACATCAAGCTGGACTGATGCTGCGCGCGGGGGCAGGCCTTGGCCCGCCCCCGCTTGCACGACAAAACGGGCGCCTTCGGGCGCCCGTTTTCTTTTGGCGCAGGGGCCGCAATTCAGGCCCGCAATTCAGGCCGGCAAGTCCAGCGCGGCGATGCGTTCGGCGCATGCGGCGCGCAAGCGTTCGATCAGGTCGCGATGCAGGGACGACAAGGGGTCCTGGTTGCGCACCATGATGCTGATCGGCACGCGCAACGCGGGTTCCAGCCGGCGCAGGTGCATGCCCGGCCGCAGCATCGCCTGCGCGGTGATGGCGTCGACGATGGCGTCGCCGCAACCCGCATCGACCAGCGCGCAGGCCACGTAATGCGTCTGCACCTGGATGGCGACTTGCGGGTCCAGGCCCTGCGCGTCCAGCGCCATCTGCAGCAAGGCGCCCGAAGCATCGCTGGCGTCCAGCACGATGAGCGTGCCGCCCGACGGCGTCGTCAGCTCCGGCAGCCGTATCGGGCCCGAGCCGGCCGTGCGGCTCAGGTGCACCAGTTCGGTATGGCCCAGGCCCATGCGCGTCAGGCCGGGATAGTCGTTGGTGTCGAAGGTGACGGCTAGATCCAGTTCGCGGGTCAGCAGCCCCTGCACGAGTTCGGCGCTGTGATGCGTGTGGATATCGAAGGTAATGCCGGGCTGTGCGTCACGGCTGTCGCGCACCACGCCTGGCAATAGTCCCAGGCCCAGCGCGGGCGCGCATCCCAGGCGCAAGTGGCCGTTGGGCCGGTCGCGCAGGTTCGCGGCCAGACGGCGCACGCTGTTCAAGTCTTGCGAGAGGCGCGCGACTTCGGGCGTCAGGATGTCGGCCTCGTGCGTGGCGACCAGCCGGCCCTTGACGCGTTCGAACAGCTTGAAGCCCAGTTGGGCCTCGGCGTGAGCCAGCAGCTTGCTGGCGGCGGGTTGCGAGATATGCAGCGTGGCGGCGGCCTCGGTCAGGGATCCGGTACGGCGGATCGCTTCGAAAATCTCGATGTGGCGCAGGCGCATGGCACGATGGGGGAAGAAGGACCGGAACCGGAATTCTATGTCGGAAGGCGTGGGGCAGCCATTTCCGGTGCGCGGCCCGCCGTGGCGCGACAGCGGCGGGTGCCTTGACTATGATGGACGCCTGCCGGAACGCCGGCGTTATCCCGGAGCCAGATCATGCGCGCCTGCCGCCACGCCGCCGCCTTCCTGCTTGCCGCCGCCATGGCGGCGACGCCCGCCGTGTGGGCACGCACACCGCAGGCGGCCGAAGACCGCAATCCCGAAGCCGCCAGCGGCACGCAGGCGCGCGAACTGGTGCGCGCGCCGCATTACATGATGGTCTCGGCCAACCCGCTGGCGACCCAGGCGGGCGAAGCAATGCTGCGCCGGGGCGGCAGCGTGGTGGACGCCGCCATCGCAACCCAACTCGTTCTGAATCTGGTGGAACCGCAATCCTCCGGTATCGGCGGCGGTGCGTTCATGGTGCTGTATTCGGCCAAGACCGGGCGCATCCAGACGGTGGACAGCCGCGAGACCGCGCCCGCGGCTGCACGCCCGGACCGCTTTCTGGATGCGCAGGGCAAGCCGCTGCCCTTCGCGCAAGCCGTCAACAACGGCATGTCCGTAGGCGTGCCCGGGTTGTTGCGCGGCCTGGAACTGGCCCACAAGGAAGCGGGCGTGCTGCCTTGGGCCGACCTGTTCCAACCCGCGATTCGACTGGCCGAGCAAGGCTTTGCGGTGTCGCCCCGCTTGCATGCGCTATTGGCCGGCAACAAGGCTTTGCCCAGGCAGGCGGCTGCCGCGGCATATTTCTATGCGCCTGACGGCGCGCCGTGGCCGGTGGGGCATGTGCTGAAGAATCCCGAATTCGCGGCCACGCTGCGCGCCGTGGCCCAGCAGGGCGCGGATGCGTTCTACCAGGGCGACATCGCCCGCGATATTGTGGCTGCGGTGCATGGGCACGCCACGCCGGGCGACCTCAGCTTGGCTGACCTGGCCGGCTACCGCGCCAAGACGCGCGACCCGGTATGCGGCGCTTATCGCGGCTACCGACTGTGCGGCATGGCGCCGCCTAGCAGCGGTCCGATCGCCGTGCTGCAGATGCTGGGCGAGCTGGAACAGTTTCCGATGGCCAGTTTCGCGCCCGGCTCCGTCGAGGCCGTGCATTATTTTTCCGAAGCCGGGCGCCTGGCATTCGCGGACCGCGACTTCTATGTGGCGGATCCGGATTTCGTTCATGTGCCCGTGCACGCCATGCTGGACCCGGCCTATCTGCGCGCCCGCGGCGCATTGATCCAGCCCGACCGCAGCATGAAGGTGGCGCTGCCCGGCGACCCGGAAGGAAAGCTGCTGACGCTCGGTCGCGACAACGCGCTGGAGTTGCCGTCCACCAGCCATCTGGTGGCGGTAGACGCGCAAGGCAATGCGCTGTCCATGACGACCACGATAGAAAGCGAGTTTGGCAGCAAGATCTTCGTACGCGGCTTCTTGCTGAACAACGAGATGACGGATTTTTCATCCTCGTTCAAGGATCCGGAGGGGCGCTTGATCGCCAACCGCATCGAGCCGGGCAAGCGCCCGCGCAGCGCCATGGCGCCGATCATCATCCTGCGCGACGGCAAGCCCGTCATGCTGGTGGGCTCTCCCGGCGGCAGCGCCATCATCAATTACGTGGCCAAGACGATCGTGGGCGTACTGGATTGGGGGCTGGATATCCAGGCCGCGATTTCCCTGCCGAACATGGGCAGCCGCAACAAGGAAACCGAGCTGGAGAAGGGCACCACGCTGGAAGCGCTGGCGCCTGCGCTTGAGCGCATGGGGCACCCGGTGCGCATTACCGAATTCCCCAGCGGCATCCACGGCATCGTCATCGACGGCAACGGCCTGCAAGGCGGCGTGGACCCGCGGCGGGAAGGGCTGGCAGCCGGGGGCTGACCCCGGCGCCCGTCCTGCCTGTGGCGCTGAACTACTCCAGCGTGGATGGGTCCAGTTCCATGCGCGCTTCCTTGCGGTGCGCCAGATAGGTCACGCCCCACATCACGACGCCCAATAGCAGCAACCAGCCCGCCACCTGATACTGGATGACGTCGCGCCCGGTCAGCGGCATGACCAGGAACAGGCACGCCGCCGCGCCCAGCCAGGGAATGATGCGGTTGATGCTGAAGTGTTCATGCTTGACCTTGTCGCGGCGCAGGACCAGCACCGCGACGTTGACGAAGGCGAACACGCCCAGTAGCAGCAACGCGGTGGTGCCCCCCAGCGCGCGGATGGCTTCGGAATCCGCCAGCGCCACCAGGATGATCAGCCCCAGCGCCAGCACGGTGGTGAACAGGATGGCCGTCCACGGCGTCTGGTTCTTGCGGTGTACGTGCGCCAGGAAGGCCGGCAGCACACCCTGGCGCGACATGCCGTAAAGCAGGCGGCTGGCCATCATCATGTTGATCAGCGCGGAGTTCGCCACGGCGAACATCGAGATGACGGGCATGATGTATTCCACCGGCAGGCCGGGAGCGGCGCGCTTGACCACCAGCACCAGCGGCGTCGAGCTCTTGGCCAGTTCGCCCACCGGCACCAGCGCCACCGCGCAGATGGACACCAGCACATAGATCACGGCGGTAATGCCCAGCCCGGTCAGCATTACCTTGGGAAAGATGCGGCTGGGATTATGGGTCTCTTCGGCCATGTTGACCGAATCCTCGAAGCCGACCATTGCGAAGAAGGCGAGCGCCGTGGCGGAGGTCACCGCCAGGAATACGCTTTTGTCCTCGGGCGTGTCGAACGCGATCACGCGCGAAAAGTCCGCTTGCCCGCCGGCAATGGCATAGAAGCCCAGCAGGATCACCATCAACAGGCCCGACAGTTCGATCAAGGTCAGCACCACGTTGGCCTTGACGCTTTCGGCCGCGCCGCGCAGGTTCACCAGCATCACCAGCAGCATGAAGCCCAGCGCGCCGAATGTGATCCAGGTCTTGTCCGCCTTGATGCCGAAGGCGGCGAAAAGATTGGCGGCAAATGCCTGCGACGCGGTGGCCGCGGACGTCAGCCCTGAACACATGACGGTGAAACAGACGATGAAGGTCAGGAAGTGCACGCCGAACGCCTTGTGCACATAGAGCGCCGCACCGGCGGCCTTGGGATATTTGGTGACGAGTTCCAGATAGGACAACGCGGTCAGCAAGGCCACCGCAAACGCCACCAGGAACGGCAGCCAGGCCGCGCCGCCGACTTCGGCGGCCACCTGTCCGGTCAGCGCATAGACGCCTGTGCCCAGGATGTCGCCGACGATGAATAGCAATAATAGTTTGGGGCCCATCACCCGCTTGAGCGGGGCGTGTTCTTTCGTTTCATTCGTGGCCATGGTCCTTCTCCTCTTTCTTCGAATTTGGGGGAGGTGCTGCCCGGCAACGCGAGGCGACCCGAAAAGTCTACGGCGGCCGGTGGCCTTTCGATGCAACATCGGTGCAACGAAATGTCTTAGTTGTTGGCATTCGTTGAAAATGTGGACGTAGGATGGGTGAAGCGCGAGAAGACGTACGCACGCACACCGACGCCAAACGCGCGCAACCCATCAAGCAGCATGGCAAGCAATGGCTGGATCAGCCACGGCACCAACGCTGCTTGATGGGTTGCGCGCGCTTGGCGCATCAGTTCGTAGGGCGGTGCTCTCGCGCTTCACCCATCCTACGTGATCGCGATGGCGGCCGTCTTATTGGGCGTCGGTCTGTGGCGCGAGCGCGGGCGGCAGCTTGCGCAGCGTGGCGGGCGTACGCGACAGTTTGATCGGCGAACCCACGCCTTGGTAGTCGCCCTGTTCCAGCACCATGCCGCGGTGCCGCGTGTGCGGATGCGCCAGGGCCTGGTCCACCGTTTGCACGGCGGCAGCCGGTACGCCGGCGCGCAGCAGGCGGTCGGCCAACGCGGCCGCGTCCTGCCCCGCCAGCAAGGTGGACAGCTCGTCGCGCAGGGCTTGGCGGTGCTGCAGGCGGTCGGCGTTGGCGGCATAGCGCGGGTCCGTCGCCAGGCCCGGCGCCTCCAGCACTTGCGCCAGCAATGCGAACTGCCGGTTGTTGCCAACCGCCAGGAAGATCGGGCCGCTGGCGGTGGGCAGCGTTTCGTATGGCGCGATGTTCGGATGCGCGTTACCGCTGCGGCGGGGCACCTTGCCGCTGTAGAAGTAATTGGCCGCATGCGGATGCAGCAGCGACAGTGCGCAGTCGTACAGCGTGATGTCCAGGAACTGGCCCAGGCCGCTGCGCGTCCGTTCATTCAGGGCAAGCAGAATGGCGACAGCCGCGTTCAGGCCGGTCACCATATCTACGACCGGCAGGCCGACGCGGGTGGCGTCGCCGTCCGCTTCGCCGTTCACGCTCATCAGCCCGCACATGGCTTGCGCGCAGGCGTCGTAGCCCGGCAGCCCGCCCAACGGGCCATCCGATCCGAAGCCGCTGACGCGGCAATGGATCAGCTTGGGAAAGGCCTGGCTCAGGGTATCGAAACCCAAGCCCCACTTCTCCAGCGTGCCGGGCTTGAAGTTTTCGACCAGCACATCGGCATCGGCCAGCAGGTGGCGCAGCAACTCCTGGCCGGCCGCCTGCGACAGGTCCAGTGTCATGCCTTCCTTGTTGCGATTCACGCCGATGAAGTAGGACGCGGTGTCGCCCAGGAAGGGCGGGCCCCACCCCCGGGTTTCATCGCCGCCGGGCGGCTCGATCTTCAGGACGTCGGCGCCGTGGTCGGCCAGGATCTGCGTGCAATAGGGACCGCCCAGCACGCGGGACAGGTCGATCACCTTGCAACCGGCAAGCGCGCCGGCATTCGGTAGGGTGGGAGCCATGGGGAGTCAGCTTCAGTCGATGGAAACGTTGGCGCTGGTGATGAGCTCGCGCCACTTGGGGACTTCGGTGGTGATGAACGCCGCCAGGCCTTGCGGGGTCTGGTCCTGCGCTTCGACGATGCCCTGCGAATGCAGGGTCTGCTTGATGGCTGGGTCCGACAGCGCGGTCTTGAACGCCTGGTTCAGCGTGTTCACCACGTCCGCCGGCGTGTCCTTGGGGGCGACGATGCCGAAGAAGACGCTGACGTCATATCCCTTGAGGCCCTGTTCGGACAAGGTGGGCAGGTCGGGCAGGGCTTCCGAGCGCTGGGCGCTGGCCAGGCCGATGGCGCGCAGCTTGCCCGCCTTGATGTAAGGCAGCGCGGTCAGGATGTCGGTGAACGACATGGATACCTGCCCACCCAGCAGATCGTTCAATGCCGGTCCGGTGCCCTTGTAGGGGATATGCATGATCTGCGTGCCGGCCATCTTGTTGAACAGGATGCCGGCCAGGTGCGACGAGGCGCCATTGCCGGACGAGGCGTAGCTGAGCTTGTCCGGATTCTTCTTGGCGTAGGCGATGAGCTCTTGCGCGTTGTTGGCCGGCACCGACGGGTTCACGACCAGGATGTTGGGCAGATGGCCCAGGCGGATGATGGGCGCGAAGCTGGTTTCGGGGTTGTAGCCCTGCTTCTTGTACAGGCTGACATTGATGGCTAGCGGGCCGGACGTGCCGAACAGCAGCGTGTAGCCGTCGGGCTTGGCCGAGGCTACGTATTCCGATCCGATGTTGCCGCCCGCACCGCTGCGGTTTTCGACGATGACGTTCTGCTTGAGCGGTTCGCGCAGTTTCTCGGCCAGCCGACGCGCCATGGCGTCAGTGGGGCCGCCGGGCGGGAAGGGCACGATCAGCGTGATGGGGCGGGCCGTGGGGAAGGCGTCCGCGGCCACGGCGGGTGCGGACGGGGCCACGGCGGTGGCCGCCGCCAGCATCAGGGGGGCAAGAAGGCGTTTCATGGTGGTGTCTCCTGAGGGGCGCGCCGGCTGTGCCGCCGGCGTCGGTTTACAGCGCGTAGTGCAGGATGGCCTGGCAGGCCGCGCTTTCGTTGGGGGGGATGGCATAGGGATCGCGGGGCGCCAGGCGGTGCAGCAGCACCTGATCGGCCAATTGCGCGCGGCTTTCCAGGCCGGCGCTGGTGGCTTCCCAGCGCAGCGCGGCCATCGATACCGCGTGGTACAGCAACGATGCCGCCTGGCGGGCCAGTTCGGCATGGTCGCCCTGGGCGGCATGCTCGGCCAGCGCGAAGGTCTGTTCGAGGGCGTGGGCCTGCGTCTCGGCCAGGGCGGGCGGGCAGGGCGCGCCCTCAGCCAGCAGGCGGTCGATGTGGACGCGCAGCGCGGGCAGCGAATTTTCTTTCTTGATGGCGCGCAGCACGTCCAGCGCTACGATGTTGCTGGTGCCTTCCCAGATGGAGCCCAGATGGGCGTCGCGCACCAGGCGCGGTTCGGTCCACTCTTCGATGTAGCCGCAGCCGCCGCGCACTTCCATCGCGTCGCCCGTTACCTTGCGGGCGTCGCGGCAGGCGCGGAATTTGATCAGGGGCGTCAGGATGCGGGCCAGCGCGGGATCGGCCGTGCCGTGGTCCGCGTCGGCCAGCGCGCGGGCCGTCTGGAACATGACGCTGCGCGCCTGCTCGGCCCAAACCGTCATCTTGACCAGTTGGCGCTGCATCAGCGGCATGTCGATCAGGCGCTTGCCGAACGCGCGGCGGTTCTGCGACACGTAGACGGCTTCGGTGACCGCGCGGCGCATCAGGCCGGCCGCGCGCATGCCGTTGGACAGGCGCGAGTTGTTGATCATGTCGGCCATGTGCTTGAAGCCGCGGCCGCGGTCGCCCACCAGCCAGGCGACCGCGCCCTCCAGCCGGATTTCACCGCTGGCCATGGAACGCGTGCCCAGCTTGTCTTTCAGGCGCAGGATGCGGTAGTGGTTGTGGCTGCCGTCGGCCAGGTCGCGCGGCAGCAGGAAGAGCGACACGCCCTTCAAACCGGGCTGCGGCTCGCTGCGGGCCAGCACCATCGCAAAGCCGGCGTCGGGGTTCGAGCAGAACCATTTGTCGCCGTGGATGCGCCACGTGCCGTCGTCCTGGGCCTCGGCCGTGACTTCGGTGGCGCTGACGTCCGAGCCCGCGCCCTGTTCGGTCATGAACATGGCGCCCTGGCGCAAGGTGTCGAAGTCCTGGGAGGTGACCTGCGGCAGCACGCGCTCGACCAGCGCGGGGTCGCCGAACTTGCGCAGCGTGCGCGCCAGCGAATCCGTCATGCTGACCGGGCAGCACAGGCCGAATTCCGCCTGCACGAACAAGTGGCTCAGCGCGTACTTGGCGGCGGCCGGCATGGGCTCGGGCCAGCCCAGCACGCCGCCGCGGTGCGAGAGCGCCGCCAGGCCAAATTCGCTGTAGGCCAGGCGTTCGAGTTCGACGTAGGCCGGATGCTTGTCGACGCGGGATTCGTCGGTGCCGGCGCGGCTGCGCACGGACAGGGTGGGGGGATGCTTGTCCGCCGTGGCCGCCAGTTCGTCCATGACGCCGCCGGCCAGGCCGCCCAGCCGTTCCAGATGGGGCAGCAGGTGGGCATGCAGCGCGGGCGGCAGGTAGCGCTGGCTGAGGGCCGCCGCATAGGGGTCCGCGTTGAAGAGGTTCAGGCCGCGGGAGTCCGGAACGGGCGTGGCGACGGGGGCGGCGGCGGTCGGGGCGGCGGTCTTGGGGGTATCCATGGCGGCATCCTGCGGAAAACGGGGAGATGGCCGATGTTGCGCGGGTCGATTAATCTATGCAAATACCGTTTTCGTGTAGAACAATCCATAAAAAATATAGATCAGGAGGGGACGATGGACCTGGATCCGCGCCTGTTGCGCTACTTCATCGCGGTGGCCGAAGAGCGCCATTTCAGCCGCGCGGCCACGCGCCTGCACATTTCGCAGCCGCCGCTCAGTTACGCCATCCGCCAGCTGGAAGACAACGTGGGCGCGCGCCTGTTGGCCCGCACCAGTCGCCACGTAGAGCTGACCGATGCCGGCCAGGTGCTGTACCGCGAGGCGTTGACCTTGCTGCGCCAGGCCGAGGAGGTGCGTACGCTGGTGCAACGGGTGGACGCGGGGCTGCGCGGCCGGCTGCGCATCGGCTTTGTGGGGTCCATGCTGTATCGCGGCCTGCCCGCGCTGCTCAACGCCATGCGGGCCGAGCTGCCTGACGTGGAGCACGTGCTGACCGAGCTGAACTCCTATGAGCAGATCGAAGCCGTCCGGCGCGGCGAGCAGGACCTGGGCTTCATCCACGCCAATCCGGTGCCGGACGAGGTCCACGCCCGCGATGTGATGGCCGAACCTTTTGTCGTGTGCCTGCCGGACTCGCACCCGCTGGCCGACCGCGCGTCGCTGCAACTGGCGGAACTGGCGGGCGATGATTTCGTGTTCTTCGCGCGCGCCGCGTCGCCCAGCTATTACGAGACGGTGCTGTCGATGTGCGTGGCGGCGGGGTTCATGCCGGTGATCCGGCACGAGGTGCGCCACTGGCTGAGCGTGGCGTCGCTGGTGTCGCAAGGGCTGGGGGTGTCGATCGTGCCGGCGTGCCTGTCGCGCAGCGGTCTGGCGGGAACGCGCTTCATCGCCTTCGGGCACGAGGCCCGGTCGGTCAGCCAGGTGATCTGGCCGGCCCAGGCGCGTTCGCCGCTGCAGCAGAAGGCGGTGGCGCTGGTGGCGCGCCAGTACCCGCCCGCTGCCGCAGGCTGAGGATCAGCGGAACACGACGGTCTTGTTGCGGTTCAGCAGGATGCGGTGTTCGACGTGGCTGCGCACGGCGCGCGACAGCACCAGGGATTCGATGTCGCTGCCGACCTGGGTCAGGTCCTGGGCGGTCATCGTGTGGTCCACGCGTTCGATGTCCTGATCGATGATCGGGCCTTCGTCCAGGTCGGAGGTCACGTAGTGGGCGGTCGCGCCGATGATCTTCACGCCGCGCGCATGCGCCTGGTGATACGGGCGGGCGCCCTTGAAGCTGGGCAGGAAGCTGTGGTGGATGTTGATGGCGCGGCCGTTCAGCGCGCGGCACATGTCCGCCGACAGGATCTGCATGTAGCGGGCCAGCACCACCAGGTCGGTGTTTGACTGCTCCACGATCTGCAGCACCTGCTTTTCCTGTTCTGCCTTGGTGTCCGCCGTGACGGGCAGGTAGTGGAACGGGATGTTGTAGGACGCGGCCAGGCTGGCGTAGTCGTTGTGGTTCGACACGATCGCGGCCACTTCGGCGTGCAAATGTCCGCTATGCACGCGGAACAGCAGGTCGTTCAGGCAGTGGCCCTGCTTGCTGACCATAATCAGCAGGCGTTCCTTGCGGCGCGCATCGTGCAGCTTCAGGTCCATGCCGTATTCGCTGGACAGCGTGGCCAGGCGGCCGCGCAGGTCGTCGGCGGCCACGGCGGTGGGCAGGTCGAAGTGCACGCGCAGGAAGAACTGGCCCGTTTCCTCGTCGCCGAATTGCTGCGAATCCAGGATGTTGCAACCCAATTCGAACAACAGGCCGCTGACGCGGTAGACGATGCCGGTGCGATCGGGGCAGGACAGGGTCAGGATGTAGTCGTTGTGCTGCATGGTGCGGAAATAGGCCGAGGTAAGAAGGGGAATGGGGCGGAATCAGGCGGCCAGGCGCGCCAGGGTTTCTTCCGCCAGGGCCAGGCTGGAGGTCAGCCCGGGGGATTCGATGCCGAACAGGTTCACCAAGCCGGGCACGCCATGCACGGCGGGGCCGGCGATGACGAAGTCGGCGGCGGGTTCGTGCGGCCCGGAGATCTTGGGCCGGATGCCGGTGTACCCGGGTGCCAGCGCATTGTCGGGCAGGGCGGGCCAGTAGCTGCGCACTGCTTCGTAGAACACGTCGGCGCGGGCCGGGTCCAGCGTGTAGTCTTCGGTGCCGACCCATTCGGTGTCGGGGCCGAATTTGGCCTGGCCGCCCATGTCCAGCGTCAGATGCACGCCCAGGCCGGCGTGTTGCGGCACGGGGTAGATCAGGCGCGAGAACGGAGCGCGGCCGGACAGCGTGAAATAGCTGCCTTTGCACAGGTAATCGGTGGGGATGCTGGCGGGCGGCACGCCGTCGATGCGGCGGGCCAGCGCCGGCGCCTGCAAGCCGGCCGAATTGATCAGCACGTTGCAGGTCAGGGTCATGGCTTCATCGCCGCCGAATTGCAGGTCGAACCCGCCTTCGGGACGGACGCGGCCGGACACCAGCGGCGTGTGGAACACGCATTGGGCGCCGGCGTTCTCGGCATCGCCCTGGAACGACAGCATCAGCGCGTGGCTGTCCACGATGCCGGTCGACGGCGACACCAGCGCGGCCGTGCATTGCAGCGCGGGCTCCAGGCGCATGGCGTCTTCGCCGGAAATGTATTGCAGGTCGTCCACGCCGTTGGCGCGGGCGCGCTGCGCGATGCCTTCCAGCTGGGCGGCCTGTTCGCGGTCGGTGGCCACGATGAGCTTGCCCAGCCGCTTGTGCGGGATGGCGCGTTCTGCGCAGTACGCGTACAGCAGATGCTTGCCGCGCACGCACAGGCGGGCTTTTAGGCTGCCGGCGGGGTAATAGATGCCGGCGTGGATGACTTCGGAATTGCGCGAGCTGGTCCCGGTGCCGATGGCTTCCGTGGCTTCGGCCACCAGCACTTCGCGGCCGGACTGGGCCAGCGCGCGGGCAATCGCCAGGCCGACCACCCCTGCGCCGATGACGACGCAATCGACATCCACGCTCATGGCGCTTTCCTTTCGGACCGGGAACCCGCCGGGGTCAGGTCGAAGCCGCCGGCATGGAAGACCAGCGGCGGTTCGCTGCTGTGACCGCAGCGTTCGACTTCGCCCACCATGATGATGTGGTCGCCTTCTTCGTAGCGGCTGCGGTTGCGGCATTCGAACCAGGCGGCGCAGTGGCCGTCCAGCATCGGCGTGCCGCCGGGCGCATGGTGCACGGTCAGGCCGGCGTAGCGGTCAGGCGTCTTGCCCGTGGCGAAACGCCGCGCCAGCGCAATCTGCTCGGCGCTCAGCACGTTGACCACATAGCGTTCGCACCGCTCGAACGCCTCCAGCGAGGATGATCCGCGCGACAGGCTCCAGAGGATCAGCGGCGGGTTCAGCGACACGGAGTTGAAGGAGCTGACCGTCAGCCCGATGGGGGCGCCATCAAGGCCGGCGGCAGTGACGACCGTTACGCCCGTGGCATAACGGCCCAGTGCGGTACGGAAGAAGGAGGCGTCAAAATCGGGGGAGGAGGCGGGCATGCAATCGTTAAGTCGGGCGGGCGCGCGGGGCGCCCGGCATCAAGGCGACAGGCGTTCGATATTCCAGGCCGTGCCGTCGGCGACATAGCGCAGGCGGTCGTGCAGGCGCGAGGGCCTGCCTTGCCAGAACTCGAAAGCGGTGGGCTTCAGGCGGTAACCGCCCCAGTGCGGCGGGCGCGGCGGCTGTTCGCCGAAACGTTCGCGGAATTCCTGCTCGCGGGCTTCCAGCTCTTCACGGGTGATGGGCTGGCTTTGGCGCGAAGCCCAGGCGCCGATGCGCGAACCGGCGGGCCGGCTGTGGTAGTACGCATCCGACTCTTCGGCGGCGACTTTTTCCACCACGCCTTCGATCCGCACCTGGCGTTCCAGCGGCTGCCAGAAAAACAGCAGGCAGGCGCGCGGCTCGGCCAGCAGATCCTGGCCCTTGCGGGATTCATAGTTGGTGAAGAACGTGAAGCCGTGCTCGTCAAAGCCCTTGATCAGGACGATGCGGGCGCTGGGCTGGCCGTCGGCGTTCACCGTGGCGAGCGTCATGGCGTTGGGTTCCGGCACCTTGGCGGCCAGCGCTTCGTCGAACCAGCGGGAAAACTGCTGGAACGGGGACGCGGCGGCCTGGCTTTCCAGCAGGACGTTCTTTTCGTAGCTTTGACGCAGATCGGAGACGGACATGAGGCGTGGGATTCAGCGTTGATAACAGGGAGTTTATACCGCTTGGGGCATCGCTCCCTTATTGACCCCGCGCAGGTCTCAGGCATGTTTGGCGCCCGCGGCCGGGCGGGGAGCTGTCAGCTGCCTTCCGGCAGGGGCCGCCCGTCCAGTTCCAGCCGGCGGGCAATGGCGTCCAGGCGGGCGTCATGGATGC
Organism: Achromobacter marplatensis; assembly: GCF_002209535.1. Classification (GTDB taxonomy): domain Bacteria; phylum Pseudomonadota; class Gammaproteobacteria; order Burkholderiales; family Burkholderiaceae_B; genus Achromobacter; species Achromobacter marplatensis. The sequence goes on from NZ_NJIG01000002.1 coordinate 169,859, forward strand.
CGGCGGCGCGTAGCGCCTGGGCGGTCTGGACCACGTAGTCGGTGCAGGGGCCGTAGCGGCCGGCGGCCCGGCGCACGATGGCCAGCAGTTCGGCATCGGGCAGGGCGCGGATGTAGGCCGGATTGTCCCGGTTCATGATGAAGACCAGCGCGCGGACGGGGCCGGCGTCGGTTGCGCAGTTGATCCAGCGGGGCAGATAGGCCCCCGTGGACATCTCGCGTTCCCAGAGGGCGGGGAAATAAGTGGGCACCTGGTCGCCGGCCAGTCGGTAGACGACGCCCCGGCAGGAACCTCCGCGGTCCAGCCCGAAGACAAGACCCGGGCATTCCGGCGTGCCGCGGTTCACGCGCGACCACAGGCACAGGGCCCGGTGGTGCCCGCGCAGTGTCGCCAGGCGGCGTTCCATGAAGTCGAAATCGGGGCGCCAGATCAGCGATCCGTACCCATATACCCAGACGTCTTCCCCGGATTGCCAATGCTGCAGCGCCTGGTCCAGCGAGGCCTGCCTTTCCTCTGGCGTCCAGAGGCGAAAGGGCAGGCTGGCGCCGGCGATGCCGGCGGCGGGAGGAGAGGACTGCATGTTCACGACTACGGGTTCCGGTCAGACTCGAGCGGGGGATTGCGGTTGGCCCATCCGCCCGCCATCAGGGCCAGCGAATACGCCCAGAACAACGGGGCGACGCCAATTACCGCACCCAGCGCGCCGAAGGTCAACGGCAGGGATACCTGTGACCCGTTGATCAGCGCCATCCGCAGGCCGACGGCTTCGGCGGCACGGCCCGGCGGCGAATGCTGGTGCAGCAGGGATAGCATACTCGGTTGGCAGCACCCCAAGGCAAGGCCCAGGATGAACGACAGCACGATCAGGACAGTAACGTCGGTGAACAGCGGGTAAAGCATGAAATCGATGGCGGCCGTCGCCATGGCCACCCGCACCAGCGTCCAGGACCGCACACGGCGCATGATCAGCGGCAATATCAGGCGGATGACGAACGTTGCCGCCGCGAAGGACGCAAGAATGACGCCGATGGTGGTGGCCGACAGGCCGATGGCGACGCCGAAGATGGGCACGACGAACAAATGGGTGTCCCAGGCACCGGACAGGATCGTGTTGACCATCAGGATGCGGCGCAACGCGGGCACGGCCAGCAATTCCGTCACCCTTCGGCGCTGTGCTTCTTTCGCGCCTGCCAGTTGCGAATCCACCGCCTTCAATTGGTGCCGCATCGCGTACAGCCCGATCCCGGACAGGATGGGGCCCAGGGCCAGCAGGCCGAAGGCCGTGCGCGTGCCCAGGTGGTCGATCGCCAGGCCGGCGATCAGCGGCCCGGAAAAGCCCGATCCGGCAAGCGCCAGCGACATGAACGAAAAATTGCGCAGCCGCTGCGTGGGCTCGGCATGGCCCAGCAAATCTTGGGTGGCGACCTGGTGCAGCATGAACCCGATGCCGATACAGCAGGAGGCAATGAGAAGCGCGGTCTGGGTCTGCGAGATAAAGGGCAATGCGGTGCCGATCGCGACCAATGACGTCCCGATGACGAGGGGACGCACGATGCCCACCCGGTCGACCCAGCGTCCGGCGCGTACCGAGAACAGCATCGGCAGCACGGCGAATACAGCCACCAGCGTGCCGACCTTGAAGGTCGACAGGCCCATTTGCAGCGCGGTCAGCGAAACAGTGATCCGTCCCCCGGTCAGGGCGACGTGATTCATCATTGCCAGCAGGCACAGCAGCACTGCCCCGGAAAATTCCGGGGAACTGGAAGGCGAGGAGGGGGATCTGTTGGAGGTAGACACGGCGTAACTGCATTCATTCTGGGCGGATCGTCGGTCTATGTCGAGGCACGGTTTTTTTGCACCGCCGCAAATTGTTTCAGCGCGTGGTGACAAGATAGGCGCCATCTAGCGGGCAAGTCGCGTGCTTACGGCGCAAGATGGCGGCACGTTCGCGGCATGTGCGCAATGCGGGGTTCCGCGCGTGCGCCGCAGACGTTGTATCGTTCTCACAACGGAACAATCGCGCGCAGGCTTGACGAACCGGTGCCGCTTTACTGTTTTTCACCGTTTTGACACAGATTGGCAGTGGTTTGGACAGAAGGCGCGTTTAGGATGGGCGCCTATGCTTTGCAATACCGGCGCAGGTTCGCGGCCCGCGCCTCCTCTCATCAGGTTCAATGAAAAAGTCCCGCAGCAAGTTCAAGCGTTATGCGCTGATCGCCGTCGTCGTCCTGCTTGTCGCGTACGTCCTGCGCGCCATGTTCTTTTCGGCGCCGCCGCCACCCACCTTCGCGGTGGGCGAAGTCAGCCGGGCGAACCTTGAAGACAGCGTGCTGGCCAGCGGCACCATCGACGCCATCGAGCGCGTCAGCGTGGGCGCCCAGGCAACCGGCCAGTTGAAGTCCCTGAAAGTGGCGCTGGGCGACCGCGTCAAGAAGGGCCAACTGGTCGCAGAAATCGATGACCTGACCCAGCAGAACGAACTGCGCAATGCCGAAGCGGCCCTGCAGACGCGCCGCGCCGAACGCGCGGCCAAGGTCGCCACGCTGAAGCAGGCCGAGCTGGCGTTCAAGCGCCAGCGCCAGATGCTGGCGGCCGACGCCAGTTCGCGCGAAGCCTTTGAGACGGCCGAGGCCACGCTGGCCGTGACGCGCGCGGAGATTGCCTCGCTTGACGCGCAGATCGCGCAGGCCGAGATTCAGGTCGACACCGCCCGCGTCAACCTGGGGTACACGCGCATCGTCTCGCCCATCGACGGCATGGTGGTGGCCGTGGTGACCAAGGAAGGCCAGACCGTCAACTCTATCCAGAGCGCGCCTACCATCATCAAGGTGGCCCAGGTCGACACCATGACGATCAAGGCGCAGATCTCGGAAGCCGACGTGACCCGCGTGAAGGCGGGGCTGCCGGTGTACTTCACCATCCTGGGCGAACCCGACCAGCGCTACCAGGCCAAGCTGCGCGCGGTGGAACCGGCGCCGGACTCCATCCAGAAAGACGACGCGACGTCGTCGCTGACGTCTTCCACCGGCAGTTCAACCACCGCCGCCGTCTACTACAACGGCCTGTTCGACGTGCCCAACCCCGACGAAAAGCTGCGCATTTCGATGACCGCCCAGGTCTTCATCGTGCTGGGCGAGGCCAAGGACGCCGTCGTGGTGCCGGCCTCGGCGCTGGGCAAGCGCGGCGAAGACGGCCGCTATGCCGTGCGCGTGGTCTTGAAGGACAACAAGACTGAAGTGCGTCAGGTCAAGATCGGCATGAACAACAACGTGCAGGCGCAGGTGCTGGAAGGGCTGGAGGTGGGCGAGCGGGTCGTGACGGCGGATTCTGCGCCTGCGGCCGCCGCGGCGCCGGGGGCCTGACATGAGCGGCCCGCTAATCTCGCTTTCCGGGGTACGCCGCGAGTTCCCCGCGGGTGAGCAGACCATTGCCGTCCTGAAGGACATCAACCTGACCATCGAGGCCGGGGAAATGGTCGCCATCGTGGGCGCGTCCGGGTCGGGCAAGTCCACGCTGATGAACATCCTGGGCTGCCTGGACCGCCCGACCCGAGGCGACTACCGGGTCAGCGGGCGCAGCACGGGTGAGCTGGGCCCGGACGAGCTGGCCGAGTTGCGGCGGGAACACTTCGGCTTCATCTTCCAGCGCTATCACCTGCTGTCCGATCTGACGGCGCAGGGCAACGTCGAAATGCCGGCCGTCTACGCCGGCAAGCGCCGCGAAGCCCGGATGGCCCGCGCCGAGGAATTGTTGAAGCGGCTGGGGCTGGGCGACCGGTCTGAGCATCGCCCCGGTCAATTGTCGGGAGGCCAGCAGCAGCGCGTGAGCATCGCGCGCGCGCTGATGAACGGCGGCGACATCATCCTGGCCGACGAACCCACCGGCGCGCTGGACACGCATACCGGCCAGGAAGTGCTGCGCATCCTGGAAGAACTGAACGCGGCTGGCCACACCATCATCATCGTCACGCACGATATGAATGTGGCGCGCCATGCGCAACGCATCATCGAGATCAGCGACGGCGAGATCGTCGCGGACAAGCGCAATCCCGACGCGCCGCGGCGGGACGCGGAGCGCGACCCGCCGCCGGAATTGCCCAAGCGGCCCGCCTGGCAGTCGTACCTGGACCGCTGCGGCGAGGCGCTGCGCATGGCGCTGCTGTCCATGAACGCGCACCGGCTGCGCACGTCCTTGACCATGCTGGGCATCATCATCGGCATCGCGGCCGTGGTGTCGGTGGTGGCGCTGGGCGAAGGGTCGCGGCGCAAGATCCTGGAAGACATCAGCGCGATCGGCACCAATACCGTCGAAGTGTTCCCCGGCAAGGACTTCGGTGACGAGAAAGCCGTCAACATCCGCACGCTGGTCGCCGCCGACGCGGACGCGCTGGCGCGCGAACCTTATGTAGACAGCGTCACCCCCGAAGTCGTCACCAGCAACACGCTGCGCTACCGCAACGTGTCGGTCAACGGCTCGATCCAGGGCGTAGGCGAACAGTACTTCCGCGTGCGCGCCGTCAAACTGGCGCAGGGCAAGTTCTTCGACGAGACCAGCGTGGTGCGCCGGGCGCAGGAAGTCGTGATCGACGAAGGCACGCGACGGACCTTGTTCGGGTCGCATACGGACCCGATCGGGCAGGTGGTGTTCCTGGGATCGATGCCGGCCCGCGTGATCGGCGTGACCGAGAAGAAAGATTCCGTCTTCGGCAACAACGAATCGCTGAATGTCTGGATCCCCTACACCACCGCGCTGTCGCGCGTGCTGGGCCAGCAGCACTTGAAGAGCATTACGGTGCGGGTGAACGACGCCACGCCGCCGGCCGCGGCCGAGCGGGCTATCGAGCGCGTGCTGATGCGCCGCCACGTGGTGAAGGACTTCTTTGTGTTCAACACGGATGCCATCCGCAAGACCATCGAGCGCACGACGGCCACCATGACCTTGCTGGTGTCCCTGATCGCGCTGATCTCGCTGATGGTGGGCGGCATCGGGGTCATGAACATCATGCTGGTGTCCGTCACCGAGCGCACCCGCGAGATCGGCGTGCGCATGGCGGTGGGCGCGCGGCGCAGCGACATCATGCAGCAGTTCCTGATCGAAGCCGTGCTGGTCTGCCTGATCGGCGGTGCGCTGGGCATCATCCTGTCGCTGGCGCTGGGCGTGCTGGTGTTCAAGGCGACGGCAGGTTCGTTCCAGATGATCTATTCCACGGCATCGATGGTGGCGGCATTCACGTGCTCGACGCTGATCGGTGTGCTTTTTGGCTATTTGCCGGCGCGCAATGCGGCGCGCCTGGATCCCGTCGAGGCGTTGGCCCGGGAATGAGGACGATGAAAGCGGTTTCTTTGATTCGCACCCCCGCCGCCCTGGCGCTGCTTCTGGCGCTGGGCGGTTGCGGCAGCCTGCTGCGTACCGACTACGAGCCCCCGCTGACCCAGGCGCCCGCCGCCTGGACGCATGGCGTCCCGGGCGACGCGCAAGCGCCGCTGGCTGACGGCGGTGCGTGGTGGCATAATTTCAATGATCCGGTCTTGAACGGCCTGGTCGATGCCGTGCTGGCGCGCAACAACGACCTGGCCGCCGCGGCGATCCGGGTGCGCCGCGCCCAGTACCAGGCGGGGCTGACCGAAGACCAACTGATCCCCCAACTGGGCGGCAGCGCCAACGTGTCGCGCAACCGCAACCTGTACGGCGACCGCGCCATCGCGCGGACCAATGCCACCGAGCTGACTGTGAGCTACGAGGTCGACCTGTGGGGCAAGCTGTCGCGCCAGCGCGATGCCGCCCAGTGGGAGGCGCTGGCCACCGAGCAGGACCGCCAGTCCTCGGCCCTGTCCCTGGTGGGCACCACGGCCACGCTGTACTGGCAGACGGCCTTCATCAACCAGCGCATCGCCAGCAGCGAAGAAAGCATCGCCTACGCCCGCCGCACGCAGGACCTGGTGCGCGCGCAGTACGCCGCGGGCGGCGCATCGGCCCTGGAACTGGCGGAAGCCGAGCAGACCGTGGCCAGCCAGCAGGCGGCGCACACCCTGCTGGTGCAGCAGCGGGTGGAATACACGAATGCGCTGACCATCCTGTTCGACGGCCCGCCCGACCGCAGCATGGCCGACCCGGCCCGGCTGCCGCAGTACCCGCTGCCCGAAGCACGCGCCGGCGTCCCCGCCGACCTGCTGGGTCGCCGCCCGGACCTGCGCGCAGCGGAACTGCGCCTGCGTGAAGCGCTGGCCACGGTCGACGCCACGCGCGCCAGCTTCTATCCGCCGGTCACCCTGACGGGCGCCGTGGGCAGCGCCAGCCCCACGCTATCGAACATCCTGCAAAACCCCGTCGCGTCCCTGGGCGTGGGCCTGACGCTGCCGTTCCTGCAATGGAACCAGATGCAGCTGAACATCAAGATATCAAAGGCCGACTACGAAGAACGCGTCGTCAATTTCCGGCAGTCGCTGTATCAGGCGATGGCGGACGTGGAGAATGCGCTGTCGAACCGGACGCAACTGGCATTGCAGGCGGAGCAGCTGGCGGTGTCGTTGCGGGCGGCGCGCGACGCCGAACGTTTGTACGAAGTGCGCTACCGGGCAGGGGCCGTGTCGTTGAAGGACTGGCTGGATGCGCAGGAGAAGCGGCGGACGGCGGAGATTGCGCGGGACGAGAACGGATTGAACCGGCTGGTGAACCAGGTGACGGTTTATCGGGCGCTGGGGGGGGATGATGTTGTGGTTCGTTGATATCGGCGTTGGGTGTCGGGTGTTGGCGGTTGTCTCGTTGCGTGATGTTTGAGGTTCTTGAGACGCCCTGCGTGGCGGTGGGGCGGGGCGCGCGGGTCAACGATTGCGGTCCGGAGCCTTCGCTCCGGACTAGCCCCGTCGTCATCTTCGTCCAGGCCTGCGGCCTTCCCTTCAGATTCCCTCGGGCGCATCGACTCCCCGCGCACCCCGCCCCACCGCCACGCCGGGCTCTGCTAATTGAAATCTGACGTCAGCTGGGGAGGACGGTTTGCTTGGGGTTCCCTCCCGCCATGGGTGGGTGGTGAAAGATCTTGCGGGCCTCGCCCCAGGCCGGCCGCGCGGGCGGCCTTTTGGGGCTTTCACGGGGTCTTGCGTCGGGAGGATGCCGATTGATTTCGTAGGATGGGTGAAGTGCGCTCCATTCCCTACGAGCACGTTGATCTCTGCCGCACGTAACCCATCAGACGGTCGCAAACCTGATGGGTTACGCGCGGCAGTCGGTCCCGGTCTTATGACGACTTTGCCGCGCTGCACCCATCCTACGACGCGGCAGAACGCGTATGCCGATGACGGCCGCCTGCGCGGCCTTCAGCGGCGGGCAGCGCAAGACTCGTCCTTGCATACAGGTCTAGCAGCGCACCGACCCAAGACGGCGGCAGCCCGTCGTTGCGGTTGGCGTGCGGGCGCGCAACCTTGATGCGCCCGAGGGAATCTGAAGGCAGCGGCCGTAGGCCGCAACGAAGATGACGAGGGGGAAGTCCGGAGCGAAGGCTCCGGACCGCAATCGTGGGCGCGCGCCCGCACGCCAACCGCGGCGATGGGCGACCTACGAAGCACAACGCCGGCCCCTAAACACCGACAACGCCCCGCCCTATAAAATACCCCCCATGAACTCCCCCGATCACCCGATCCCCCCCGCCGACCTTGACCGCCGCTTCGGCGGCCTGTCCCGTCTCTACGGCCCTCAAGCCCCCGCGCGCCTGCAAAACGCTCACGTTGCGGTCGCCGGCCTGGGCGGCGTCGGTTCCTGGACCGTCGAGGCGCTGGCGCGCTGCGGGGTCGGGGCATTGACCCTGATCGACCTGGACCACATCGCCGAATCCAACGTCAACCGCCAGATCCATGCGCTGTCGTCCACGCTGGGCCAATCCAAGGTGGATGCCATGGCGGAACGGGTGCTGGCGATCAATCCGGAATGCCGGCTGACGCGGGTGGACGATTTCGTGTCGCCCGAGAACGTCGCCGACGTCTTGCCCGGGCCTTACACCGTCATCATCGATTGCACTGACCAGGCCGCCGCCAAGATCGCGATGATCCTGCATGCGCGGGCGTTGGGCGTGCCGATGCTGCTGTGCGGCGGCGCCGGCGGCAAGACGGATCCGCTCGCCTTGCGGGCGGGGGACCTGTCGGCTGCGGTGAACGACGCCTTGCTGGCCAAGTTGCGCAACAAGCTGCGCCGCGAACATGGCTTTCCGCGCGCGTCCGACCAGAACGGCAAGGCGCTCAAGCGCGTGCCGAAGATGGGCATCCATGCCTTGTGGTTCGACCAGCCCGCCATCCTGCCCGACGCCTGGACCCGCCCCGTCGAGGGCGAAGACGACGTGGGCGCCTCGGGCCAGAACATCGCGCCGCAAGGGCTGTCGTGCGCGGGCTACGGTTCGGTTGTGACCGTGACGGCCGCCATGGGCATGGCGGCTGCCAACGAGGCGCTGCGGCTGGCGATCTGAACGCCGGCCGGTGGCCGCGTCACGGCGTACCGGCCGCCCGGCCTTCGCCTTACAGCGCCACGAACACCATCCCGTCCTCGATCCTGACGGGGTAGGTCGCCACGTTTTCCCGCAAGGGGGAACACAACGCCTTGCCGTCGCGAACGTCGAAACGGCCCTGGTGCAGCGGGCACTCGATCTCGTGGCCTTCCAGGAAACCATCGCATAGACGGGCGTTGCCGTGCGTACAGAGGTTGGCGGTGGCGTAGACCTCGCCGTCGACACCGTATAGCGCGATCTCGCGGTCGCCCGCCAGCACGGCGATGACGGCTTCTTCCGGCACGTCGGCCCGCGCGATGGCCTTGATCCATTGCGTACTCATAGCGATTGTCCTGGTCAGATGGGATAGATGAGCGAATTCGGGATCAGTTCGCTGTCGAAAATGCACAGCCGCGATTCGAACTTCAGGCCGTCGGACGTCTGGCGCACCACGTCCAGATAGCGTCCCACGTTGAAGACCGTGGTCAGCTGGTTGGGCTTGGTGCGGAACACCGCGTAGCTGGCCTCGGATTCGATGCGGTCGCCGTCGGCCGACAGCACGCGCGGCGCGCCCACGACGTGGCGCTGGTAGTACGGGTCGTGGAAGATCGTGTCGGTGGCGCCGTAGATGCGGTCCTTCAGCATGCCGCGGCTTTCGAACGCCATGGTCGCCAGCGGATAGCCGCGCTCGTGGTTTTCGCGGGGCAGCACCTTGTAGGTGCAGTCTTCCAGGAAAAAGTCCGGCCATTTCTCCCATTCTTCGGCGTCCAGCGCGGCGGCGTAGTCGGCGTACAGGCGGGTCAGCTGGTAGTAGAGCGGGAAGTCCAGCATCGTCATGCCTCCATCACGCGGCGCCAATACGCGTACATGCCGCGGATCAGCGTTTCAGTCACCATGTGGTCGGTGTTCTCGGCGCTCTTGCCGCCCAGCTCCGCCACGCTGCGGTGCCACGGCTTCTGTTGAAAACCCGCTTGCGAGAATTCGATGACTTCGCCGTCGTCGGCCGACACGAAGCCGGCCGGGCCGAACAGATTGGCCTGGCGCAGGCGCCGGCGTGTCATCTCGGGCGTGTCGTCGGCAAAGCCGAAGTGGGTCCAGACGAAATCGAAGGCGTCGTGGCCCACGGGCTGGATGTGGCGAGTGGACAGCGAATTCACCTGCTGCTGGATGATGACGCTGGGGAACAACGTCATCAGCACGGCGGTGGGGCCGTTCCACCACGGCTCCTGCACGATGTCCAGAAAGCGGTCGTCGTTCAGCGACATCTGCTCCTTGAAGCTGGACACGCCACTGGTGACGCTGCCTTTGCCGCCCTGGCCGCGCGTGGAAATCATGGCGGCGTGGCGGAAATGGCGGTCCATCTTCAGTTCCGACCGGTTGTCCGCGCGCCAGAGCCCGAAGGTGACGAACCAGGTATGCAAAAGGCCCGGGTGGTAGGGGTCTTTGATGTTCTCCTGCATCAGTTTCCAGTTGCCCGGAATGCGCTGGCGGCTGTAGCCGTGGATCACCAGTTCGCGGCCGTCGAAGACGCGGTCGAAGTAGTGCAGGATGTCCGGACCCAGGTAGTCTTCCAGCGATTCCACGCCGTGGTCGAACGAGGCGAAGACCACGCCGTTGCGGCAAGCCACTGCCAGCTTGGTTAGGCTGTGTTCTTCAGGCTTGAAATCGGGCGGCATGCCGCCGTTCACCTTGCCGTCCTGCTTCACGCCGCGCCGGAAGGGCACGCCGATCAGGTTGCCCTGCAGGTCGTAATTCCACTGGTGGTAGGGGCAGACAAATTCGCTGCGGTTGCCGGCGCGTTCGCGGCAGAACTGCACGCCGCGGTGAGCGCACACGTTTTCCACGACGCGCACCTGACCGTCGTTATCGCGCAGCAGGATGACGGACCTTTCGCCCACCGCAGTGCGCTTGAAGTCGCCCGGGTTGGGGATTTCGGCCTCCAGGCCCACGTAGCTCCAGTGCGAGCGGTAGAAGAAGCGCTCCAGTTCGCGCTGGTGCAGCGTGGCATCGGTGTAGACGCCGAAGGGGATACGGTGGGAGCCGTCGCCCTGCCAGGGCGGAACGAAGGTGAGCGGCTGGTCGGGGGCGTTCATGGGCGGCCTCCGGGGTGGCCGCCCGGTCTACAGGGCGTGGCGGATTGCATGGCTTGTCTCCATTGTTCATCTGCGCCGCTGGGGCGGGCAGGACCCGCGCGGCATCGGCGCGGGCAGTTGTCGCCTCATCATCGGGCAGACTGCCGAATAAATAAATAGAATCTGCTTGATAAGACAGATCACCAAAATCAATATTGGTGGAGACAAGCGCATGAACCTGAAAGACGTGGACCTAAATTTGCTGGTCGTCTTCAATGAACTGCAGAAGCACGGCCGGGTGTCCGCCGTGGCCCAGAGCCTGGGCATTTCGCAACCCGGCGTCAGCAATGCGCTGGGCCGGCTGCGCAAGCTGCTGGGCGACGAGTTGTTCCTGCGCACGTCGCGCGGCATGGTGCCCACGCCCTACGCGGAATCGCTGGCCCAGCCCATCGCCGATGCGCTGGGCGCGCTGCACAGCACGTTGAACGCGCGGGCACGCTTCGATCCCGCGCGCAGCGAGCGGGCGTTCGTGATCGGCGTGAACGACGTAGGCGAAACCTATTTCCTGCCGCGTTTGATGCGGGCGCTGGATGGCGCGGCGCCCGGCGTCACGATCCGGACGGTGCGCACGACGTCGATCGACGTGAAAGACGAGATGGAGCGTGGCCGCATCGACCTGGCCATGGGCTTCCTGCCGGGCCTGAAAAGCGGCTTTTTCCAGCGCAAGCTGTTCAGCCAGCCCTACGTGTGCATCTTCCGGCGCGACCACCCGCTGGCGCGCTCAGGCGTAACGGCGCGGCAGTTCCGGGCGGCCGAACACGTGGCCATCGTGTCCGAAGGCACCGGCCACGGCGTGGTGGACGAGGTGATCGAACACGCCGGCATCCGCCGCCGCCTGCGGCTGACGGTGCCGCATTTCATGGCGGTGGGGCCGGTGCTGGCCGCCACGGACATGATCGCGGTGGTGCCGCAGCGATTCGCCGACTGCGCCTGTCAGCCTTTCGGCCTGGCGACGGCGCCCTGTCCGGTGAAGATTCCGGCGTCCGTCATCAACGTGTTCTGGCACGCCCGCAGCCACCGCGAACCCGCCAACCAGTGGTTGCGGCAAGTGGTGGTGGACGAGTTCGCGGATTGAGGGGCGGTCAGAACTGGACTTGGGCGGACAGCGCGACGCTGCGGGGGCTGCCCAGGTAATAGCTGTTGAGCCAGTAGTCTTTGCCTGTCAGGTTGTTGACGTTCAAGCGCAGCGTCAACGGGCGGCCCGACACCTTGGCTGCGTAACGCAGCCCCAAGTCGAAGGTGGTGTAGGAGGGCAAGCGGCTGGTGTTGGTGGCCGTCGCCCATTGCTTGCCCACATGGTAGACCCCACCGGTGACGCTGAGCCCCGGCGCGAAAGGCAGTGCATATTCGGAATAAAGTTTTGCCATGAATTTCGGGACGTTTATGGGAACCTGGCCGTCGTTGGCGCCTCCTTCGACGCGTGCATGCAGCAAGGTGGCGCCGCCCATAATGGTCCATCCCTCGGTCACCTTGCCCACGGCCGACACTTCGCCGCCGCGGTGGCGCTGAATACCGTCTTGCGCGTAGACATTTGCGCTGTTGGTGAATTCGTAGGATTTCTCGATATCGAACAATGCGCCGCTGACCAGCACGCCACCCAGTTCGGCCTTGATGCCCAGCTCCTTTTGCTTGCTTTGCATCGGCGGCATGGTCTGCAGCCGGTTGACGGCCTCCTCTGGCGCGATGCCTCCTTGCTCCAGGCCTTCGATATAGGTCGCATACGTCGTCAGCCATGGCGCGGGCGTAAAGATCAGGGACGCGTTGGGCGAGTTCCGGCCCCGGTCATAGTCCGGCTGGGTGGCGTTGCCATTTGCATCGCGGTCGATGGTCTGGATCGTGCTGCGGTTGATGCCGACCAGCGCCGACCACTGTTCATTGAACCGGATCAGGTCGCCAATCATGAAGTTGTCGTTGCGGACGCGACTGGAGAAGTACATCGCCTTGGACGGCGTGGACGGCCAAACCGGCTCCGCGACATGCGTAGGCGAATCCAGCCCGTAGGGGCCCAGATACCCGGTGCTGGGGAAGTAGTTGGTCTGCCATTGCCTGTCCGTGTAGCCGTAATAGCCCATCGTGATCTTGTGGGCGACGGGGCCGGTGCCGAACGAAATGTCCGCCAACGCTTGCCATGATTCCGACTCGGTGCGGGTCGGGCCCACCTTCTGGCGCAACTGGAAATACTCACCGGGTCCGCGCACCGAGTTCATGGTGTGGTATTGCACGGGCCTGTCTTGATATTCGCGGATGTGCGCCACGCGCAGCGTCAGGTTGTCGCTGGCCTCATAGGTGGCGCGAGCCATCCATTTGCGGGTTTCGGTCTCGTCGCGGATCCACGGCTGGCTCCAGTTTTTGCTGGTGTCCAAGGTGGGACGGGACACGCCTTCCCGGAAGAACCAGTAGGACGAAGGCGCCTGCATCTTGTAATCGCCATAGGACGCGCCCAGCTCAAGCTTGAAGCGATCGGTGATGTTGAAGTCCAGTGCCGCGCTGGCCAGCGTGCGGTCGATCTTCTGGTCATCCACTGCGGTGTCGCCGTCCTGGCGCACGAGATTGACGCGATAGCCGACCTTGCCATTGCTGTCGACGGGGCCGCCGAAGTCGCCGTGCACGTAGTACTGGCTGCCGCCGTAGTTGCCTACCGTGATGCTGTTCAGCCGCTCTGCCGTGGGGCGTTTGTTGACGTAGTTCACCATGCCGCCGGGCGAGGCGGCGCCAAACAGGAATCCCGACAAGCCGTTCAGGATTTCGACCCGCTCCTTGTCTTCCAGCGACGCGGCAAAGCCGTAAGAGCGACGCAAGCCATCTTCGGCCCGGTCATAGCTGTTGAAGCCACGGATCTTCACCATCGGCGCCCATCCGCTGATCTGCGGCGTCTGCGACAGGGTGGACGGGCTGATCTTGTAGACGTCGTCCGGGGACTGCGCCTGCACGTTCTGCAGCAGTTCCCGCGACACGACGTTGAAGGCGTAGGGCGTATGCTGCCAATCCATGCCGCCCAGCGCGCCGACGGAAGACAAGGTCCCCGAGCGGTAACCGTCGCTGGCCAGCCCGTCCTGTTGCAGGGCGGCGGTGGCCGACCCGATGACGGTGACACTGGGCAAGGTCGTCACCCCGGGCGTGAGGCTGGCGCGCAAGGTGTATTCGCCGCCGCCGCGGTTGACGGCTTCCAGCCCCGTTCCTGCCAGCAGCGCGTTCAGGCCGCCTTGCACCGATTGCCTGCCGCGCAGGCCGGGGCTGTCGCGGCCGGCGGTCAGCGACGCTTCGACCGACATCTGGATGCCAGCCTGCGCCGCGAACTGCGTCAGGACCCGGCTGAGCGCACCGGGCGCGATGTCGTAGTCGCGCTCGGCCGGCGCGGATTGCGCGGACTGCGCCACTGCCGATACGGCGGTGGCCAGGGCGATGCCTAGCAAGCTGGAACGGATCGCCAGCGACAGGACGGTGCGGCGGATGGGGGGTGACGAATGCATGGCGGGGCCTTGTCGATAGGGAGAGAAGTCGGTCTTCACCCCGTATGCCAAACACGGGCATCGAAAAGGGAACCTCCGCCTGAAAATAGTTGTGCCCGGCGCGAATTACTTCGGAATCACGACCACCCACCAGGGCATGGTGGCCCGCACGCGCACCGGCAGCGTGGCCGCCAGCGCGGCGAGTACGCGGTCCGTGTCGCCCACGGCATAGGCGCCGACGATCCGCAGGTCGGCCACTTCCGGCGCACACCCCAGATAGCCGCGCCGGTAACGCGACAGCTCGGCGATGAAATCGCCCAGGCGCATGTTCTCGGCGACGATCAGCCCGTTGGACCACGAGCGGCGGGCCTCGTCGGCGGGCACCGGCGCGTCGGCGCCGGTGCGGGTAACGCGGGACTGCTGGCCGGCGTGCAGCAAGAGGGGGCGCGCGCCTGCCTGCAATGGCTCGACGCTTACCGCGCCGTCAAACACCGCGACGACGCTGGCGCCGTCTTCCTGGTAGACGCTGTAGCGAGTGCCCAAGGCCCGCAGCCGCGCCTCGGCGGTGTCGACCACGAAGGGGCGGGCGGGCGACTGGATGTCGGGCGCGGTGTCGATCAGGATCTCGCCCGCGATCAGGTGGATGCGCCGCAGGTCCGCACGGTAGTCGACGTCGATCGCGCTATCCGTGTTCAACCACAGGCTGGCGCCGTCGGCCAGCCGGATTTGGCGTTGTTCGCCCAGGCCGGTGGCATGTTCGGCCGTCCAGACGCGCCACGGGGCGGTCCGTGCGGAAGCCCAGACGCCCAGGGCGGTGCCGCACAGCAGGGTCAGCATCTTCATGGCGCGCCGGCGCTGGGCGCGCTTGGCCGCCGCGGCATCCAGCAAGCGGTGCGCCATCGGCTTGTCGCCGCCGGGCACGTTCAGGAATTTGCCGCTGATGGCCTCGACCTGGCTCCAGGCCAGCTGATGGGCGGGGTCCGCATCGTGCCATTGCCGCCAGCGCAACCGCTCATCGGCGGGCACCGCCGGGGCCCGCAACACCGCAAACCATTCGGCGGCTTCCTGCAAGACCTTGAAGCTGGGAGAGGCGCCGCGGGCGGGCATCATGGCGCGACCGGCGCCGGCGCCAGGCTTGAGGTCAGGCACTGCAGCATCGCCTGCGCCATGTACTTCTTCACCATGCGCTCGGACACCTGCAGCTGCTCAGCGATCTCGATATAAGTGAGGCCTTCCAGATGGGCCAACAGAAAGGCGGTGCGGGCCTTGGGATTCAGCTGGTTCAGCAGCGCGTCCAGTTCGCACAGGGCGTCCATCAGCAGCGCGCGATCTTCGGGCGAGGGCAGGTGAGTGTCTGCGACGGTGGCCAGCGTGTCGTGGTAGGCGCGTTCCAGGTCCTGGCGCCGCCAGTGGTTCACGACCAGCCCGTGGGCGATCGTGGTCAGGAATGCGCGCGGTTCGCGTATCGGTTCCTGGTTGCGGAACAGGCGCACGAACGTGTCGTGCGCGATGTCGGCCGCATCGAACGCGTTGCCCAGGCGCTGCCGCAACCATTCCTGCAGCCAGCCGTGATGGTCGCAGTACAGGGACTCGATGCGGGCGGATGCCGCAAGGCGGGGGGAGGACACGATGGAACCGCTGACATGACGTCAATAAGAATGAGTATCAATTATTATTCAGCGGCGCCGGTTTGGCAATCGGCGCATGCCCTTGGCAGGCGGGCTCAGGCTTCCCGCAGCGTGACCGTGAACCAGCCGCGCAGGGCATTGGACAGGCGGATCTCGTCGGCGGCGTGCAGATCGGCCAGCGTCAGCACGCGTTCGCGGACGTTGCCCGTGTCCAGCAGTTCGCCGCGTTGCACGCCGGGCAGGCAGCCGCTATCGACCGGCGGGGTGTACCAATGGCCGTCCATGCGCAGGTACACGTTGCTGCGGCTGCCTTCGCACAGCTCGCCGCGTTCGTTCAGGTACAGCAGGTCGAAGATATGCGGGTGCGCGGGCAGCCATTCGATCGTCTTGGTGTACCAGGGGCGGTGCGTGGTCTTGTAGCGGAGCAGCGGTTCCGAGGAACGCAGCGCCTCGGGCGCCAGCATCACCTCCTGGATGGCGGGCAGCGGCGGCAGCCGGGCGGTCTGAATATGGCGGGAGCCGTCTCGGGCCACCAGCAAGCGTAGCCGATGCGGGCCAGGGGTGACGAGCCCCATCGCGGCGATCATGATGTCGCCTTCCACCGACCGTCCGCCCCAGACATAGCCCAGCGCCTTGCAGGACGCCTCCAGGCGCTGCAGGTGACGGGCCAGCAGGGGTACGCGTTGTTCGGCATCGACCAGGATGGTCTCGATCAATTCGGGTTGCATGGGACTCTCCTGGGACAAGGCGGGCGGGGCCGCGCTCTATGCTACTCCCGCTGCCGCCATCCTACGGTTATATCGTCAGGCGCGCAAAATCCGGGCCTTCCAATGGCATTCCTGCCATTCCTCCGCGGGGTTCGAGTCGTGCACGATGCCGCCGCCCACGCTGTAGACGCCGTGGCCGGCTGGGTCCAGCACCAGGGTGCGGATCGCCACGTTCAACGAGAAATCGCCATCCGGCGCCAGCCAGCCCACGCTGCCGCAGTACAGCCCGCGCGGCGCGGTTTCCATCTGGCGGATGCGGCGCATGGCGGCCACCTTGGGGGCGCCCGTAATCGAACCGCAAGGGAACAGGGCGTAAAGCACGTCTTGCAGCGTGGCCTCCGGCGCCAGCGCCGAGACGGTGGACGTCATGGTCCAGACCGTGGGGTAGCGTTCCAGCGAGAACAGCGCGTCGACCTTGACCGAACCCGGCTGGGCCAGCCGGCCCAGGTCGTTGCGCAGCAAGTCCACGATCATCAGGTTCTCGGCGCGGTTCTTTTCGCTGGCCAGCAATTCCTGGCCCAGGCGCGCGTCTTCGACGGGATCGGCGTGGCGCGGCGCGGTGCCTTTCATGGGGCGGGTCGTCAGCCGCGGACCTTCACGCCGCACAAAGAGCTCGGGTGAAAAAGACAGCACCGTGCGGTCGCCGTCCTGGATGAAGGCGCCGTGGGCCACCGGATTGCGGGCGGCGATGCGGCGGTAGAGCGTGGCCGGATCACCCTGGTACTGCAGATCCAGCGCTTGCGTGAAATTGACCTGATAGAGCTCGCCGTCGCGGATCAGCCCGCGGATGGCGTCGATCTGGCGCACATAGTCTGCTTCGGTCATGCGCGGCGCAGGCAGGCTGATGGACGCGGGCGCGCTGCCGGCGTCGGGCGCGTCCCACGGGGCCTCGTCGATCTTGCGTTCGAACACCAGCGCGGTCAGGCGGGGGCGTCCGTCGTCGCGCGGGGGCGTCCACGGGCCGGCGGGCGCGGCCAGGGCGGCCTCGGGCAACAGCCATTCGCCCAATTCGTAATCCAGCAACAGGGCGATCCATCGCCCCTCCCGCCGCGCGGCCTCGATGGCCGCCAGCACGGGGGCGACGTCGGCCGCGGCGCGCGCTTCGATCCGGGAGCAAAAGCCCTCGAAGCGCAGCGCGCGGCCGGCCAGCCGGTCTTCAAAACGACATTCCATGCGTATTACTGCGGTTGATGTGCCAGGAATTCCGTGAGGACGCGTCCGGTATGGGAGTGGTCGGCCAAGGTCATCACATGTTCCGGCGAGCCTTCGGCAACCAGTTGGCCGCCGCCCGTGCCGCCTTCGGGGCCCAGGTCCAGCAGCCAGTCGGCTTCGGCGATGACGTCCAGATTATGCTCAATCACAACGACCGTGTTGCCCGCCTCCACCAGGCGGTGCAGCACATGAATCAGTTTTTCCACGTCAGCCATCGACAAGCCCACCGTCGGTTCATCCAGCACGTACAGCGTGTGCGGAATGCGCGAGGCGCGGCCGGTCTTGATCAGGCCGTCGGTCAGGCGCGCCTTGGACAGTTCGGTCACCAGCTTGATGCGCTGTGCCTCGCCGCCCGACAGGGTGGGCGAAGGCTGGCCCAAGGTCAGGTAGCCCAGCCCCACGTCCTGCATCAGCTGCAGCGGGCGGTGGATCTTCGGGTGCGCCGCGAAGTAGCCGATGGCGTCGTCCACTTCCATGGACAGCAGTTCGCCGGCATTCTTGCCGCGCATCTGCACGCTGAGCGTATCGCTGTTGAAGCGCGCGCCGTTGCAGGCGTCGCACGGCACCTTCACGTCCGGCAGGAAGTTCATTTCGATGGTGCGCATGCCCTGGCCTTCGCAGACCGGGCAGCGGCCGTCGCCGGTATTGAACGAGAACCGCGCCGCCGTCCAGCCGCGCATGCGGGCTTCGCGGGTATCGGCAAACTGCTTGCGCACGTCGTCCCAGAAGCCCACATAGGTGGCCGGGCACGAGCGCGGTGTCTTGCCGATAGGCGTCTGGTCCACTTCCAGCACGCGGTCGATGGCTTCCCAGCCCTTGATGCTTTCGCAGCCCGCCCAGCCCGGCGACTTGCCTTGCGAGACGGCCTGGCTCAGGTTGTCCAGCAGCACTTCGCGCGCCAGGGTGGACTTGCCGGAACCGGATACGCCCGTCACGACGCTCAGTCGGCCCACCGGGATCTTGGCGTCCACGCTGCGCAGGTTGTGCAAGCGCGCGCCGCGGATCTCGATCATCGGCGTGTCGGCCTCGACCGCGCGGCGCCCTTGCAGCGGGTGTTGCAGCGGTGTTTTCAGATAACGCCCGGTGACGGATTCCGGCGCATCCATCAGGTCCTGCACGGAGCCTTCCGCGACCACGCGGCCGCCGCGGATGCCCGCGCCCGGCCCGATGTCGATCACGTGCGAGGCGCGGCGGATCGTGTCTTCGTCATGCTCCACCACCACCAGCGTGTTGCCGTTTTCTTCCAGGCGGGCCAGCGCGTTCAGCAGGATGCGGTTGTCGCGCGGATGCAGGCCGATGGTGGGCTCGTCCAGCACGTAGCAGACGCCCTGCAGGTTGGAGCCCAACTGCGCGGCCAGCCGGATGCGCTGCGCCTCGCCGCCTGACAGCGTCGGGGCGGCGCGGTCCAGCGCCAGGTAGTTCAGCCCGACTTCCTGCATGAAGTTCAAGCGTCCGCGGATTTCCGTGAGGATGTCGCGGGCGATCTCGCCTTCGCGGCCGCGCGCCACCAGTCCGGTGAAGAACGTGTGCGCATCCGACACGGGCAGCGACGCCAGTTCTGCGATGGTTTTGTCGCGCCAGCGCACGGCGCGCGCCACGCGGTTCAGGCGCTGCCCGTCGCATTGCGTGCAGGCCTTGGCCTCGCCTTCATACCAGGCGTTCCAGGCGGTTTCCTCGCCGGTCTGCTCTTCGTCGAAGCCTTGCAATTGCAGGCCCGTGCCGAAGCAGCCCGTGCACCAGCCGTGCTTGGAGTTGTACGAGAACAGGCGCGGATCGGGTTCGGGGAAGCTGGTGCCGCAAGACGGGCACGCGCGCTTGACCGAGAAATGCTGCTGCTGCAATTCGCTGTTCAACGCTTCGTGCAGCTTGTTCACCGGCCACACTACCGACATCACGCCCTGGCCGTTTTCCAGCGCGCTCTTGACCGCGGCGCGCAGGTCAGCCTCGTTGGCCGGGTCGACCACCACGTCCGCCACGGGCAGTTCGATGGTGTGTTCCTTATAGCGGTCCAGGCGCGGCCACGGGGCCACGGGGATGAACTCGCCGTCCACGCGCAGATGCGTATGGCCCTTGGAACCGGCCCACTTGGCCAGGTCCGTGTAATAGCCCTTGCGGGCGGTGACCAGCGGAGCCAGCAGGCCGATGTGCTCGCCCTTGTGGTCGCGCAGCAGGCGGGCCACGATCTGGTCCGTGTTCTGCGGTTCGACGGCCACGTTGCAGTCCGGGCAGTACTGCGTGCCCAGCTTCACATAGAGCAGGCGCAGGAAATGGTGGATTTCCGTCATCGTGGCCACGGTGGACTTGCGGCCCCCGCGGCTGGTGCGCTGTTCGATGGCGACGGTGGGCGGGATGCCGAAGATGGCGTCCACGTCCGGTTTGCCCGCCGGTTGCACGATGGCGCGCGCGTAGGCGTTTAGCGACTCCAGGTAGCGGCGCTGGCCTTCGTTGAACAGGATGTCAAAGGCCAGCGTGGACTTGCCCGAGCCGGACACGCCGGTGATCACGGTGAACTTGTCGTGCGGGATTTCGACGCTGATGTTCTTCAGGTTGTGTTCGCGCGCGTTGCGGATTTCGATCGCCATATTGCCCTGGCGGCGCGCGCGCATCACGGATTGCAATGGCGTGCCTTCGCCCGCGCCGTTGGCTTGGCCATACGTCGCGGCGGGTTCGGCGATGCGGGCCGTCAGGCCGGCCTGCTCCACTTCCTGCGCGTCGGCGTCGCTGGTCACGACCACGTCGGCCGGCAGGATGCTGACTTCGTAGTCGCGCAGCGCGGCGCCGGTGTGGGACTTGGGGTTGTCCATCAGGTCCTGAGGCGTGCCCACGCCAAGCACCAGGCCGCCGGCGTCGCCGCCTTCAGGGCCCAGGTCGATCAGCCAGTCGGCCGCGCGGATCACGTCCAGGTTGTGTTCGATGACCAGCAGGGTGTGGCCCGCAGCCAGCAGCTTGCGGAAGGCGCGCATCAGGCGCGCGACGTCGTCGAAGTGCAGGCCGGTGGTGGGTTCGTCGAACAGGAACAGGCTGCCCTTCTTGGCGACCTTGGCGGTAGAGATGCCGCTGCGCGCGGCTTCGGCCAGGTGGCCGGCCAGCTTCAGGCGTTGCGCCTCACCGCCCGACAGCGTCGGCACGGGTTGCCCCAGCCGCACGTATTCCAGGCCCACGTCGGCCAGCGGCGCCAGGCCCGTCTGCACGTCGCGCAGGCCCTTGAAGAAGTCCAGCGCTTCGCTGACCGTCATGGCCAGAACTTCGTCGATGGAAGCGCTCTTGCCCAGGTGCTCGACACGCACTTCCAGCACTTCGGGGCGGAAGCGCTTGCCGTCGCAATCGGGGCAGCGCAGGTACACGTCGGACAGGAACTGCATTTCCACGTGCTCGAAGCCGGTGCCGCCGCAGGTCGGGCAGCGGCCGTCGCCGCCGTTGAAGCTGAACGTGCCGGCCGTGTAGGCGCGTTCGCGCGCCAGCGGGGCCTGGGCGAACAGCTTGCGGATGGCGTCGAAGGCGCCTACATAGCTGGCGGGATTGGAGCGGGCCGTCTTGCCGATGGGCGTCTGGTCCACCATGACGACGTCGGCGATCTGCTCGGCGCCCAACAGGCGGTCAAACGCTCCGGGCGCTTCCGACGGCTTGCCCTTTTGCTTGAGCAGCGCGGGATACAGCACGTCCTGCACCAGTGTGGACTTGCCCGAACCCGACACGCCGGTCACGCAGACCAGCCGGCCCAGCGGCAACTCCACCGAGACATTCTTCAGGTTGTGCGCGTTGACGCCTTCCAGCAGCAGCCGCGGCGTGTTCTTGGCGACCGGCATCGGACGCGGCGCTTCCACGCGCTGGCGCCCACCCAGGTAATTGCCCGTCAGGGTGTCGGCGGCGCGCAGCTGCTTGGGCGATCCGTCGAAAACGATGTAGCCGCCGCGTTCGCCGGGGCCCGGGCCGATGTCGATGATGCGGTCCGCGGCGACCATGACCTGCGGATCGTGTTCCACGACCACCAGCGTGTTGCCGGCGTTGCGCAGCCGGTGCATGACTTCGACCACGCGGTGCATGTCGCGCGGGTGCAGGCCGATGGACGGTTCGTCCAGCACGAACAGCGTGTTCACCAGCGAGGTGCCCAGCGCGGTCGTCAGATTGATTCGCTGGACTTCGCCGCCCGACAGCGTGCGGCTCTGGCGGTCCAGCGTCAGGTAGCCCAGGCCCACGTCGCACAGGAACTTCAGGCGCGCGCGCACTTCGGTCATGAGCAGGTCGGTGGCCGCGTCCAGCGCGCCCGAAAACGACAGCTCGTCGAAAAAGCGCCGAACCCGCTCGATGGGCAGCAGCATCACGTCATGGATCGACAGGCCGCCCAGGTGGTTCAGCTGGTCGCGCGTCCAGTTGGCGCCGACCGGCATGAAGCGCTGGTAGCGGCCGTCTTCCGGCGGCAGCACCGTGTCGGCTTCTTCCTTGGTGCCCAGGCGCCACAGCAGCGCGTCGGGTTTGAGGCGAGCGCCGTTGCAGGTGGGGCAGGGCGTGTAGCTGCGGTACTTCGACAGCAGCACGCGCACGTGCATCTTGTAGGCCTTGGTTTCGAGCCAGTCGAAAAAGCGCTGCACGCCGTACCACTGGTGCTTCCAGGCGTCGTTGCCGTCCTTCCAGTCGGGGGTGCCGTAGAGCACCCAGCGCTTGTGCTCTTCGCTCATCGCCTTCCAGGGCACACCCAGCGGCACGCCCGCGCGCGGCGCGTACTTCTGCAGTTCGTCCTGGCATTCCTTATAGGACGGCGTGGTCCACGGCTTGATCGCGCCTTCCAGCAGGGTCTTGTTCTCGTCCGGGATGACCAGGCCGAAATCGATGCCGATCACGCGGCCGAAGCCGCGGCAGGATTCGCAGGCGCCCAGCGGCGAATTGAACGAGAAGCTGCTGGGCAGCGGGTCGGTGTATTCGATGTTGCAGTCGGCGCAATGCAGGCGGTCGCTGTATTTCCAGATTTCCGCGTCGCCGCCTTCGGCGTCCATCACGTAGACGGCCAGGTGCCCGGCGCCCATGCGCAGCGCGGTGTCCAGCGCTTCCATCACGCGTTCACGTTCGGTGCCCGCAAAACGGAACCGGTCCTGGATGACGTGCAGGATGCGGCGTTCTTCGCCGGCGTCCTTCGCGGCCTTGCCCTTCTTGGCGCCTTTGGCGGCTTTACCGCCCTTGGCCGCGGCGGTGGCGCGCGGCACGGCGGTTTCCTCGGCGTGCACGCGGGTGTAGCCCTGCTGCTCAAGAAAGCCGCGCACTTCGTCTTCGGTGAAGTTGGCGGGCACGGCGATGGGGAAGGTCACTACCAGACGCGGATCCCCCGCCACGGCGGCGCGTTCGGCCAGCGAATGGTAGATGGAGTCCGGCGTGTCGCGGCGCACCACCTTGCCGCAGCCGCGGCAGTACAGCCGCGCGCCGCGCGCGAACAGCAGCTTCAGGTGATCATTCAGTTCGGTCATCGTGCCGACCGTGCTGCGCGAACTGCGCACCGGGTTGGTCTGGTCGATCGCGATGGCGGGCAGGATGCCTTCGATGCGGTCCACCTGCGGCTTGTCCATGCGGTCCAGGAACTGGCGCGCATAGGGCGAGAAGGTTTCCACGTAGCGCCGCTGCCCCTCGGCGTACAGCGTGTCGAAGGCCAGCGAACTCTTGCCGGACCCGGATACGCCCGTCACAACGACCAATTCGCCGGTGGCGATAGTCAGGTCCAGGTTCTTGAGATTGTTCTGGCGTGCGCCAACGATGCGGATTTGGGAGCTCATGGACGGTATCGTAGCCTGAGGAAGCCGCCTGCCCGAGCGATAACCCTTCGCTGGTTTCGAGCGCGGCGATATGGAATAATTGCCTATATTGTGAGTCACTGGTCCATAATATGGACATGTATAGGCTAACTAGCTGTACAAATAAACAGTATCGCAGATTCGTCTGACATTCGCGCTGTTTGCCTTGCGAATTCTGTGTGTTCATAGTTAAGGCTGGTTGCCACTATTTGGGGACGTTCTTGTCGGAAACCAAGGTCGCGGGCGCTGCGGCGTTTGCCAAGTTCATGACCGTGCTGCAGGCGGTGGCCGACGCGCCCCAGCCGCCGACGGCCGCCTCGCTTGCGCGCAGTTGCGGCTACCCGCGCCCCACCGTCTATCGCATCGTGGCCGCGCTGGCCGAGCAGGGCATGGTGGCCGAAACCGGCGGCGTCTACCGCCTGGGAACGCGCCTGATGTCCCTGGCCAGCCGTGCCTGGTCGCAGTTCGACTTGCGCGCCGCGCTGGCGCCCGACCTGCAGGCCCTGCGCGACGCCACCGGCGAAACCGTGCACCTGGCGGTGCCTGCCGGCCAGGAGATGATCTATATAGACAAGCTGGAAAGCCCGGGCCCGGTGCGCATGGTGTCGCGCGTGGGGTCGTCGGTGGCGCTGCATTCCAGCGCGGTCGGCAAGGCCTATCTGGCCGCCCTGGACGACGCCGCCCGCGAGCGCCTGCTGCGTGACCTGCCGCTGCCAGCGCGCATGCCGGGCACAGTGACCAGCCTGCCAGCCCTGCGGGCAGTCCTGGACGGGGACCGCGCCCGCGGCTACGCCATGGACAACGAGGAAAATGAAGCTGGCATCGTTTGCTACGGCGTGGCGCTGTGCGATGCGGCCGGCCGGCCCGTGGCGGGCGTCAGCGTCAGCACCTTGCTGTTCCGGCGACGCGATGACCCGCAAGCCGCCTATATCGATCCCTTGCTGCGGCTGCGCGATGCCGCCGCGGCCAAACTCGCCGTCCTGCCGGCATCGTCCGGCGGCGTCTGACCGCCCGCCCCTGAGGAATTCCATGACCGCATCCGCTCCCATTGCCTCCAAGCTATCCGCCCTGTTGGCCGCCCGGGTCGTGCCCGTGCTGCGCTACACGGACGCGGCCACCGCCGCCTATGCCGCCGAAGTCGCCGTGGCGGCAGGCTGCACCACGCTGGAGCTGACCTGGACGATTCCCGGCGTGACCGACCTGGTGCGTGCGCTGCGCGACAAGCACGGCGCCAGCCTGCTGCTGGGCGTGGGCACGGTGCTGGACGAAACCCAGGCCCGCGAGGCGCTGGTGGCTGGCGCCGACTTCCTGGTATCGCCCGCTTTGGCGATCGAGATCGTGGACATGGCGCACGCGGCCGATGCCCTGTGCCTGCTGGGTGCGTTCACGCCTACCGAAGTGCTGGCCGCCCGCCGCGCCGGCGTGGATGTGGTGAAGGTGTTCCCGGCGGACACGGGCGGCCCCAAGCACCTGGCCGCGCTGAAGTCCGTGTACCCGGACACGATCTTCTGCCCCACGGGCGGCATCACCCAGGACAACATGGGCACGTACTTTGCGGCCGGCGCCGGGCTGGTGGGCATCGGCAGCAACCTGTACGACAAGGCCGCGTTCGCCGCGCGCGACACGGCGGCGCTGGTTGCCCAGATCACTCGAACCCGCGAGGCCGCCCATGGCTGATTTCGACATCGTCGCGCTGGGCGAGCCGCTGGTCGAACTGAACCAGACGCACAAGGGTCAGCTGCAGTATTTGCAGGGCTTTGGCGGCGACACGTCCAACGCGGTCATCGCGGCTGCCCGCCAGGGCGCGCGCTGCGCTTACCTGACCCGCGTGGGCAATGATGCGTTCGGGGCGCAGTTCCTGGACTTATGGCAGTCCGAAGGCGTGGACACGACGGGCGTGCAGACGGACGACGACGCCCACACCGGGCTGTATTTCGTGCAGCACGGTCCCGACGGCCACGCGTTCAGCTATCTGCGCCGCGGCTCGGCCGCCAGCCTGATGAACCCGGCCTTGCTGCAAAGCGGCCTGATCGAACGCAGCCGTTTCCTGCACGTGTCGGGCATCAGCATGGCGATCAGCACCAGCGCCTGCGACACCGTGTTCGCCGCCATCGCCCGCGCGCATGCCGCGGGCGCGCAGGTCAGCCTGGATTCGAACCTGCGCCTGCGGCTGTGGCCGGTGGACCGCGCCCGCGCCGTCCTGCGCGAAGCCATGCGCGAGGCCGACGTGTTCCTGCCCAGCATGGACGACATGCAGCACCTGACCGGCAATGACGACCCCGAACGCACGCTGGACTGGATTCGCGACGGCGGTGCGGCGGGCGTCGTGGTGCTGAAACTGGGCAAGGACGGCTCCATCATCGACGACGGGCGCACCCGGACGCCGGTTGCAGCCTTGCGGGTGGACGCCGTGGATGCCACGGGGGCGGGCGATTGCTTCGCGGGCAGCCTGCTGGCGCGCCGCTGCCAGGGCGATTCCTGGGAAGACGCCGTGCGCTACGCCAACGCGGCGGCGGCGCTGTCCACGTTGGGGTATGGCGCGGTCGATCCGCTGCCGCGCGCGGAACAGGTGCTGGAACGGCTGAAATTGCTGGCGGGCTAGGCGGCGTCAGGACGGGGCAGGGTTCTTGGGGACGGATAGCATTCCTGCCCTATACCCAATCTTTCCGCCCCAATTGGCGTAGGCCAAGGATTTCAGGCTAAAATGCCAAGTTATCCGAATTTTTTCCGCCAGCCCTATTTCCGGTTGTGCGGGCCACTTTCCGCAAATTCAACAGGAGAATCAACATGGCTGAACGCAAACGCGTGCGTCGTAACACCCTGGAACGCCGTTGCCTGGGCAAGGCTTTCAAGCGCTTGTTCGTCAAGTCGCCCAAGGGTGTTTTCAAGATGCTGGAAAAGATCAAGCGCGTCTAATCAACGCCCTGATCTGAAAAAATCCCCGCACGGCGCAAGCTGTGCGGGGATTTTTCTTTTGGGGCGCGGCCGGAATGAGCAACCCGCGAGCAACCCCCGAGCGACCCGCGCGCCATCACTCCACCGCCGGCCCCAGCTTGGGCTTGATGAAATCCATGAACGCCCGCGTTTTCGCCGGCTGGATGCTTGACGGGTAAATCACGTAGATCGAGATCGGGTCCACCGACCAGCCCGGCAAGACGCGCCGCAGCGAATTGCGTTTGATGATCGGGTCCAGCGCCTGGCAGTGGGGCATCCGCGTGATGGCCAGATCCAACCCCGCCAGCGTGCCCGCAATGCTCATGTTGTTGGCGGCCAGATGGCCGCTGACCGGTACGATTTCGCTGTCCGTGCCGTTGTGCAGGGTCCAGTGCGAATGGGCGTCGTCGATGGTGGTGCGCAGGCATTGGTGCTGCGTCAGGTCGGCGGGCGTCTTGGGTTCGCCATAGCGTTCCAGGTAGCGGTCGGAGGCATACAGGTAATTGTTCAGCGACACCAGTTCCTGCACCACCGCGCCGTCGCTGCGCGCCACGACCGTGCCGTTGCCATTGCCGTTGCCCGTGTCGATGGCGGCCAGCGGATAGTCGGTGTTGCGGCCAAAGCGCAGCACCACGTCAAACGGGGTGCCTTGCGCATCGGACGCGGTCATCATGCTCAGGTCGAACTCGCACTCCACTTCAGGATAGCGGTCGGTGAAATCGTTGATGGTTTCCGGCAGCAGCCAGATCGCCAGGCTGTAGGGCATGGACACGCGCAGGTTGCCGGACGGGCCGCCGGACAGCGACAGCAACTGCTCGTGCGCCAGGCGGGCTTCGTCGATCAAACCCTGACAGCGACGCATATAGGCCGCGCCAGCCTCGGTCAGGTCCAGCCTGCGGGTATTGCGGTTGATCAGCCGCAAGCCGATTGCGCGTTCCAGTTCGTTGATGCGGCGCGAGAGCGTCGACGTGGGCATGTCCAGCGCGCGCGCGGCCAGGCTGAAGCTCTTGCGCTTGGCAACCTCTACGAACAAGGCGATGTCATTGAGCTGGACGGTCGAAGCTTCCATAGGCATTCCGGATTTGGCCGCCCGAGTTTACGCCACTCCCGCGCGCGCCCCAACGCTTAAAGGTCCCGAATACCCGTCAAAAAATGCAGGGGTTGACAGATTTGATTGCAAATTCGAATGGGTCGGCATCGGTTAACGCAGGCATATCCCCTACACTTCAGGCGAAAACAGTTAAGACCAAGACCGCAGCGGTGTCACGGAGATCGCAAAGGGGCATAGCAGGCATGACCGATACACCAACGTTTTTCACCGTTCTGACGCCCACCTACAACCGGGCGGGTACGCTGCACCGGGTGTATGAATCGCTTTCCCGGCAAACATTCAGGGACTTCGAATGGGTGGTGGTGGACGATGGTTCCACCGACAACACCCACGATTCCATCCTGGATTGGCAGACGCGCGCCGATTTTCCGATCCGCTACGTCTGGCAGAACAACCAACACAAGAAAACCGCGTTCAACCGCGGCGTACGGGAAGCGCGCGGCCAACTGATCGTCGGCCTGGACAGCGACGACGAAATGCCCCCCGACGCGCTGGCTACCTTCAAGGACGCCTGGGAAAGCATTCCGCCCGCACGGCGCGATTCCTATGTGGCCGTCACCGGCCTGTGCGCGCGCCCCGACGGCACGATCGTCGGCGACCGCTATCCGCAGGACGTGTTCGACAGCACGGCGGTGGACGTGTATTTCCGCTATCGCATCAAAGGCGAGAAATTCGGCTGTATGCGCACCGACATCCTCAGAAAATATCCGTTTCCCGAGGATGTGGCGGGTTTCGTGCCGGAAAGCCTGGTGTGGTGGGCGGTGGCGCGCGCAGGCTATCTCAGCCGCTTCATTAACCGCGTGGTGCGCACCTATCATGACACGCCGGGCGGCCTGAGCCAGGGCGCCGTGTCGGTGGCCAACAATGCGCAGGGCCTCTACCTGCTGGCCTGGGACATGCTGCAGCACCACCTGGAATTCTTCCGCTTCCGGCCGCGCGAATTCATCATGGCGGCCGCGCGCTACACGCGTTTCCGGCTGCACCTGAAGCACTCCGGCGTGCCCACGGCCGTCCAGGCCTACCGCCTGACGAACCCGGCGGCGACCTTCATGGTGGCGGCGATGTGGCCCGTGGGTTATGCGCTCTACCGCCGCGACCGTCGACGCGGCGTCGCGTAGGCGCATGCCCTGCAGGCGCGGGCCTCAGGCGGGCGCCGCCGCTGGCGCGCCGTGCCCCAGCCCCAGATACACCTCGACGACACGCGGATCCACCGCGACTTGCGCCGCCGGGCCTTCCAGCGTGACGGTGCCGGTCTCCAGCACGTACGCGTAGTCGGCCACTTGCAGGGCCGCGCGGGCGTTCTGTTCGATCAGCAGGATCGACACGCCCATCTCGCGCAGCCGTGCGACGATGCGGAACACTTCCCGCACGATGCGCGGCGCCAGCCCCAGGCTGGGTTCGTCCAGCATCAAGAGCCGTGGCTTGGCCATCAACGCACGGCCCACGGCCAGCATCTGGCGTTCGCCGCCGGACAGCGTGCCGGCCAACTGGGCGTGGCGCTCCTTCAGGCGGGGAAATAGCTCGTAGACCTCGGCCAGCGTCTTGTCCTGGTCGCGCAGGCCGCAACGGAAGCGGTGGAACGCGCCCAGCATCAGGTTGTCTTCCACCGTCATTTCGGCGAAGAGCTCGCGCTTTTCGGGTACCAGGTTCATACCGGCCGCCACCATTTCCTCGATCTCGGCGTGCGCCTGGGCCTTGCCGCCGAACACGATCTGGCCGGTCGAGGGCAGCACGCCCATGATGGCGGACAGGAGAGTGGTCTTGCCGGCGCCGTTGGGCCCGATCACGGTCACGATCTGGCCTTCACCCACCGTCAGGCTGATGCCCGACACGGCTTCCACCTTGTCGTAGGCGACGCGCAGGTCTCGCACTTCCAGCAGTTTCGCAGTCATCATTCCACTCCGCCCAGATAGGCTTCCAGCACCGCGGGGTTGTGCTGGATCTCGGCGGGCAGCCCTTCGGCGATCTTCTCGCCGAAGTCCATGACCACCACGCGATCCACCAGGCCCATCACGAAGTCCATGTCGTGCTCGACCAGCAGGATGGCCATGCCTTCCGCACGCAGCTTCTTCAAGAGTTCGGCCAATTCGCACTTTTCCTGATAGCGCAGGCCGGCCGCGGGCTCGTCCAGCAGCAGGATGCAGGGGTCGGAGGCCAGTGCGCGCGCGATCTCCAGGATGCGTTGCTGCCCCAGCGCCAGCGAGCCAGCTTCGTCATGCAAATGCTTGCCTAGCCCCACCCGTTCGACCTGCCGCGCCGCTTCGGCCAGCAGGCGGGATTCTTCGGGGCGGTCCAGCCGCCAGGCGGCCGGCAGCACGCCGCGATGTCCGCGCAGGTGGGCGCCGATGGCCACGTTTTCCAGCACGCTCATGCGCGAGAGCAGGCGCACGTGCTGGAAGGTGCGGGACAGGCCCAGCCGCGCGATCTTGCGCGCGCCGACGCCCGCCACCGATTGGCCCAGCAGCGTGACTTGACCCGAGGTGGGCGTGTCCACGCCCGAAATCTGGTTGAACATCGTGCTCTTGCCGGCGCCGTTGGGGCCGATCAGCGCCAGGATCTCGCCCGCCCGGATTTCCAGGTTCATGGCGTTGTTGGCGACCAGGCCGCCGAACTTGCGCGTCACGTCCACGGCCTTGAGCACGACCTCGCCGCGTGGCGGCATCGGCTTGCGGGGCAGGGGTTCGGCGTCCATGTCCACGCGGCGCACGGGCTTCTTCACGCGGATCCAGCGCGTCAGCACCGGCCACAGGCCGCTGCGCGCACGGTGCAGCAGCAACACCATGCCAAAGCCGAAGACGATGACCTCGAAGTTGCCGGTCTGGCCCAGCAGCTTGGGCATCCAGTCCTGCAGCCATTGCTTGAGCACGGTGAACACGCCTGCGCCAACCAGGGCGCCCCAAACCTGCCCCGCGCCGCCGATGACGGTCATGAACAGGTATTCGATGCCCATCTGCAGGCCGAACGGGTTGGGGTTCACGAAGCGCTGCATGTGCGCGTACAGCCAGCCCGAGGCGCAGGCCTGCAGCGCGGCGATGATGAAGATCACCATGCGCGAACGTGCCGTGTCCACGCCCATCGACTCCGCCATCACGCGCCCGCCCTTGAGCGCGCGGATGGCGCGGCCCTCGCGTGAATCCAGCAGGTTCTGCGTGGACCATACGGCAATCAGCAGGAACGCCCAGATCAGGTAATAAATGCTGCCGCCCTGGTTCAGCGACCAGCCGAACAGGTTGATGGCGGGGATGTCCGGGATGCCGGTGTGGCCGCCCAGGCCTTCGACGGAGCCGAAGGCGAAATACAGCGACAGGCCCCAGGCAATGGTGCCCAGCGGCAGGAAGTGGCCCGACAGCTTGAGCGTGATGGCGCCCAGCAGCCAGGCGATGAAAAGCGTCAGCACCAGTCCGGCCAGCAAGGTCAGCCAGGGGGAGGAGCCCAGCCAGGCCAGCCAGGTCGGCAGGGTGTCGGCGCGGGTGGTGAGCAGCGCCGTGGTGTAGGCGCCCACGCCCACGAAGGCGGCCTGTCCGAAGCTGGTCAGTCCGCCCACCCCGGTCAGCAGCACCAGGCCCAGCGCCACCAGCGCATACAGGCCGATGTAGTTCAGCAGGGTCACGTAGAACGGCGGCAAGGCCAGCGGCCCCAGCGCCAGCAGCGCCAGGAATACGAAGAGGATGATGCGGGGGTTCATTCGTCTTCTTCCTCGACGTGATGGCTTTTCAGCGAGCGCCAGAGCAGCACGGGGATGATCAGCGTGAATACGATGATTTCCTTGTACGCGCTGGCCCAGAACGACGAGAAGGCTTCGATCAGGCCCACCAGGATGGCGCCGGCCGCGGCCAGCGGATAGCTGACCAGACCGCCGATGATGGCGCCTACGAAGCCCTTCAGGCTGACCATGAAGCCGGAGTCGAAGTACATGGTGGTGATGGGGGCGATGAGGATGCCCGACACCGTGCCGATCAGCGCGGCCAGGAAAAAGGTGGCGCGGCCGGCGAAGATGGGGGAAATGCCCATGAGTCGTGCGCCCAGCCGATTGAAGGCGGCGGCGCGCAGCGCCTTGCCGTACATCGAGCGTTCAAAGAACTGGTACAGCACGATGATCAGCACCGCCGACACCGCCACCACCCACAGCGCCTGGCTGTTGATGTTGATGGGGCCGAGTGCCAGGCTGGCGTCGCTGAAGGGCGCGGTGCGCGCCCCTTCGGCGCCGAAAGCCAGAAGGCCCAGGCCGACCAGCGCCAGGTGGACTGCGATGGACACGATCAGCAGCACCAGCGTCGAGGCCGACGCGATGGGCTGGTAGAACAGGCGGTACAGCTGCGGGCCCATCGGCACCACCAGCATCAAGGTCAAGAGCGCCTGCACCGACATGGGCAATTGCGCCAGCGGCAGCCGATAGAACAGCGCCGCCAGGACCAGCGGATAGATCGCCTTGGCCGCGATACGCCAGAGGCCGCGGGCGCGGCCCGGACGCTTGGCGCGCGCCACCAGGTCGGCAGCCGCTTCGGCCAGCGCGAACGCCAGCAGCAGCCAGACCAGCAGCACGGGCTTGCCGGCCTGGATGGCCGCCATGGTCAGCGCGCCGAAGGCGACGAATTCGCCCTGGGGGATGAACAGCACGCGGGTAACGGTAAAGACCAGCAGGATCGACAACGCCAGCAACGCGTAGATCGCGCCGTTGGTGATGCCGTCCTGCCCAAGTATCAAGGCGATCTGAGCATTCATGCGAAATTCCGACAGGGACGGGAAATGCCGGGCGGCCCGAAGGCGGCCCGCGCAACGCGGACGGTTTGCGCCGTCCGCGCCGCGGTTAAGGCCTTACTTGACGAGCGCCCAGTTGCCGTCTTTCACGGTGATGAGTTCGCGACCGCGGTCGTCGAAGCCGCTGTGGTCGGCCGCGCTCATGTTGTAGACGCCTTGCGTGCCCACCAGCTCCTTGGTCTGTTCCAGCGCGTCGCGCAGGGCGCTGCGGAATTCCTTGGTGCCCGGCTTGCCGGCCTTTTCCGCCAGCGGCACGGCCTTCTCCAGCAGCAGGCCGGCGTCGTAGACGTTGGCGCCGAAGGTGGCGGGCTTGGAGCCGTTGAGCTTTTCGTAGGCCGCAATGTAGTCGCTGGCGACCTTCTTGGACGGGTTGCTGTCCGGCATTTCGGGCAGCACCAGCATCAGGCTGGCGGCCAGCACCGTGCCTTCGACCTTCTTGCCGCCCAGCTTCAGGAAGTCGGGCAGCGCGGCGCCGTGGGTCTGGTAGAACTTGCCCTTGTAGCCTTGATCGAACAGGGTCGTCTGCGGCAGCACGCTGGCGGCGCCGGGTGCGGCCACCAGCACGGCGTCCGGCTTGGCCGCCAGGATCTTCAGCGCCTGGCCCGTGACCGAGCTGTCGAAGCGCAGATAGCGTTCATTGGCGGTTACCTTGATGCCCTTCTCGGTGGCCAGGCCCGAGAAGACCTTGTACCAGTTCTCGCCATAGGGATCGTTCAGGCCGATGAAGCCGACCGTCTTCACGCCCGTCTTGACCATGTGGTCCACCAGCGCGCGGGCGATGATGTCGTCGTTCTGCGTGGTCTTGAACACCCACTTCTTTTGGTCGTTCATGGGCAGCACGACGGCCGCCGTGCCTACCGGCGCCAGCATCGGCACGCCCGCTTCGGCCGCGAACTGAATCACGCCCATCGCGTTGGGCGAACCCGACGGGCCGATCAGCGCGTCCACGTTCTGCTCCGAGATCAGCTTCTTGAAGGCGGTGACCGAGTTGGTGGAATCGCTGGCGTCGTCCAGCGAGATGTATTCCACCGTCAGGTCGCCGATCTTCTTGGGTAGCAGCGGCACGGTGTTCTTCTGCGGAATGCCGACCAGCGCGGTCGGCCCGGTGGAAGACGTGACCACGCCGACCTTGACTTGGGCCAGGGCGGGCAGGGCGAACAGGGCGGCGACGGCGGCGGCCGCGGCCAGGGGGAGTTTCTTCGACAGCATGGCAAAACCTCCGGATAGGGAGCAATGGGCGTGCGACTTGAAAACGGAGAAAACGGGGAACTGCGGGAATTACTTGTTGCTTAAACTTTCTATAGGGCAAGGCTCAGCACTGTAGACCCGGTCCCCGTGCTTACCTATCCGTCAAAACCCGAACGGGCGCTTGAAATGCGGGCTCAGATGGTGATGGAGCTGACGCTGGCGCCGCCGCAGACGAACAGCGTCTGTCCGGTGACGAAGCTGTTGGCGGGGTCCGCGAAGAACATCACCGCGCGCGCCACGTCGTCCGAACGGCCCAGGCGCTTGACGGGGATGCCGTTGGCCAATTGCTTTTCGCGTTCGCTGCCGGGCTCGATCACTTCGTAGAACATGTCTGTCTGGATGGGGCCGGGCGCCACGACGTTGACTGTGATGCCGTAGGGCGCCAGTTCCAGCGACCAGGTGCGCGCCATGCCGACCATGCCGGCCTTGGTGGCCGAATAGGCGGTGCGCGTGGGCAGGCCCAGCGCGCCGCGCGAGGACATCATCACGATGCGGCCGAACTTGCGTTCCTGCATGCCGGGCAATGCCGCCTGCACCAGGGCAATCGCCGCGCCCAGGTGGATCTGGGTCAGGCCGTGCAGTTCTTCCTGCGTGACCTGCGGCAGCAGGTTGGGCCAGATGACGCCGGCGTTGTGGATAACGTGGCTGATGGGGAACTTGGCGGCGGCTTCCCGCCCGGCCTGGGCAGTGGCGTCGGCGTCCAGCAGGTCCACCTGCATGTTGTGCAGGCGAGGATGGCTGAAGTCGGCCGCGCGGCGCGCCATCGAAATCACTTCATAGCCCGCGTCCAGCATGCTGCGGCAGATCTCCGCCCCGATGCCGGCGCTGCCGCCGGTGACGAGGGCAACATTCGCTTGTGTCATGGATTCCCTTTGTTGGTTGTGGCCGCGGCCGGTCAGGCCTTGGGCGCCAGCGCCAGCACGCGCAGCGGGCTGCCCGAGCCGCTGCGGATCTTCAGCGGGGCCGAAAAGATCACCGCGCCGGTGGGCGGCAGCTGATCCAGGTTCGTCAGGCATTGCAGGCCGTAGCGGTTGTTGCCGTGCATGTAGTAGTGGCAGGGGTAGGGCGGATTCAGGTGATGTGCCTGGCCGGCGTCGGTGCCCACGGATTCGGTGCCGAAGCCGTGCACGTCGCGTTCCTTGATCAGCCACGGCACGACGTCCGCGTCGGGGCCGGGCGAGTGCGCGCCGTCCGCCTGCATGTTCAGGTATTCGGCGGGCTTGGCGCGCTTGGACCAGTCGGTGCGCATCAGCACCCACGAGCGTGCCGGGATGCGGCCGTGCTTTTCTTCCCAGGCCTTTACGAAATCGATGGTCAGGAGGAAGTCGGGGTTGTCGCGCGCTTCGGCGGAACAGTCGATGACGCAGGCACTGGCGATGAAGGACTCGATGGGGATCGTGTCCACCGTGTTGTCGGGCTGGTCCTTGCCCGTGACCCAGTGGGCCGGCGCATCGAAGTGGGTGCCCGTGTGTTCCGAGCACGAGAAGTTGTTCCAGTACCAGGCCGGGCCGCGCTCGTCATAGCGCGAGATCTCCTCCATGCGGAAAGGCCAGGCCTGGCCGAACTCCGGCGGCAGCACGATGGTGGGGAATTCCGGCGTCAGGGTCTCGGTCAGGTCCACCAGGCCGATGCGGCCCGACACGAGTTCCGACATGAATTGGGCAAGAATGTTCTGGCTCATGCTGTTGCTCCTCTTGGTTCGTGCGTTGTCGGGGCGGGCCGTCAGGCGCCCAGTTCCCGTTCCAGTCCCTTGGGGTTTTCGGCCAGCCGGGCGCGGAATTCCTGCGCCACGTCGCCAACGTAGACGTCTTCGACGCCGTCCTTCAGTGCGCGCACGATAGCGGCCGCGATGGCGGCGGGGGCTACGCGCGGAGGAGGCGTGCGCTGCTCCCATTCGTGGTCCACCGGACCGGGGAACACGTTCACCACCCGCACGCCCGCGCCACGCATCTCGGCGCGCAGGCATTGCGCCAAGGACAGCGCGGCTGCCTTGGATGCCGACCACATGCCGCGCGCGGGCAGGTTCATGTGCGCGTAGATGGACAGTACGTTGACCCAGGCGGTGGCGCTGTTCACGCCGTCGGCAGCGCGGCCGCACAAGGCCGGGCCGAAGCACTGCGCCAGTCGCATCAGGCCCAGCACGTTCACATCCATGGCGTCGCGCGCGGTGTTCACGTCCTTGCGGCCCAGCAGGCCGCCTTCACGTTCCAGATCGGCCGTGTTCACCAGGATCTCGACCTTGCCGCCGATGGAGGCGGCCACGCGTTCGACGGAATCCGTGTCGGTGACGTCCATCACGACGGTTTGCACGCGCGGGTCGGCGGCCAGGGCGTCGAAGGCGTCGTCGCGCTTCCAGGCCTGCGGATCGCCCAGGAACACGGTGGGGCAGCCCGCATCGAGCAGGGCGCGCGCCACGGCCTGGCCCACGGCGGACTTGCCGTCCGTGACCAGGGCCCGGCGGAACTTCGGGTCGCACGAGGTCTCGCGCAGCGTCTTGTCGTCTTCCATGTTCGGGGTGTTCCTTTCTGGCAGGGCGATCATCACGGCCTGGCCGCTGCGATCCAGCTTCAGCGCCAGCCGCACGCGGTCGCCGTCGGCGCAATCCTGGTGGACGTGGGCCACGACCGAGGGGCCGGCGTCCATGCGCACGGTGCCCACGCGCCATGGCAGGCGTTCGCGGAAATAGAGGTCGTTGCTGTGGTGCAAGGTGGTGCTGACCAGCAGCACGCCGTTGGGGTCGGCCGGGCGCCAGGGCAGGTGCTCGGACAGGCAGTGGCCGCAGACTTCGCGGGGCGGATATTGCACCGCGCCGCAGTCGGCGCAGGTTTGCAGGTCGAAACGGCCCTCGGCGGCGGCCGCGGTCAGCCCCAATGCGCTGCGACTGCGCCAGCCGGGCGGCAGCGTGGGCTGGCGGGTACGCGCAACCGGGTTCTTCCGGGGCGGTTTGGCTAGCGGCTCGGTCATGCGTCGCTCCTGGCCAGAATGGCCGCGGCGGTGCACAGCCCGCGGTCGTAATTGATCATGCCGAAGCCGCTGACCATGCCGATGCGGGCATTGGCCACCTGCGTGCCGCCGGCCGTGCCGGTCAGCTGGCGCAACGCCTCGACCATGCCCAGATAGCCGCCCGCGGCGCCTGCCTGGCCCACGGACAGCTGGCCGCCGTTGGTGTTGAACGGGAAGCTGCCGTCCACGGTGAAGGTGTTGTCGCGGATGAAGGCGGGGGCGGCGCCTTTTGCGCAGAAGCCCAGGTCTTCGATCTGCATCAGGTTGATGACCGGGTAGTCGTCATAGGCTTGCAGGAAGTCCATGTCGGCGGGCACGGCGCCGGCCTGGCTGTAGAGCTCGTCGATGTCCATGGTCCAGCCGCCGCGCGTCTGGATGGGATCGTCGATCCAGGCGTTGTGGCGTTCGATGGTGGACAGGATGCGGGCGTACGGCAGGTTCAGCGTGCGCGCCTGGGCCTCGCGCATGACAAGAAACGCATCGGCGCCCGCGCAGGGCATCACGCAATCGAACAGATGGATCGGGTTGGTGATGACTCGGGCGTCCAGGTATTGGGCCAGCGTCAGCGGCTTTTTCATCAGCGCGTGCGGATAGCGCAGTGCGTTGTCGCGCTGCGCCACGCACAGCTTGCCGAAGTCTTCGCGCGTGGCGCCGGTCGTGCGCATGTAGTTCGTGGTCAGCAGCGCGAAGCTGGCGTTGGGGCCGCCGGCGCCGTAGGGGTACACGGCGTCCTGCGCAAAGCGCGAGAACTGGCTGACGGTGTTGCGGAAGGAATCCACATGGTTGGTGTCGCCCGCGATGCAGGCCACGATGTTCGCGTCGCCGGCCTGTACGGCTCGGGCTGCGCGGCGCAAGGCCGCAACGCCGCTGGCGCCGCCCATCGGGATGTGGTCCAGCCAGCGCGGGCTCATGCCCAGATGCTGGACCAGGCCTACGGCGGTATCGGGCGCCAGCGTGAAACTGGACACGCACAGGCCGTCTACGTCCGCCTTGGCCACGCCGGACTGCCGGATCAGCGCGCCCAGTGCGCGCCCCAGCCACCAGTGGGCGGCATGCGTGGAATAGCGTTCGTACGGGATCGTGACCGGCAGGGCCGCCACGATGCCGTCATAGCCCAGGCGGCTCATCGGGGCGCCTCCTGGCGCTTCTTCATGCCGGTCGTGTCGACGCAGCGCGCCGTGCCGGGCAAGGTGGGCGCCAGCGCCTTCATCTCGCCGCGCTGGATCTTGTTGGTGGTGGTGAGCGGCAGGCTGTCCACGAAGGCGACGTAGCCAGGCGCCTTGTAGTACGCCAGCTGTTCCAGGCACCACTGCACGATGCTGCGTGCGGCATCCGAGATGCCTGCGTCGCCTCCGGGCAGCGATTCCGGCACGACGCAGGCCAGCACTTCGTCGCCACGCACGGCGTCGGGCACGGCGGCCACCGCCACGGACTTGACCAGCGGGTGCTGCATCAGCACGCTTTCGACTTCCACGGCCGAGATGTTCTCGCCGCTGCGGCGGATCACGTTCTTCTTCCGGTCGACGAAACGCAGCGCGCCGTCGTCCTCGCGGCGGACGATGTCGCCCGTATGGAACCAGCCGTCCTGCCAGGCTTCGGCGGTGGCGGCCTCGTCCTTGAGGTAGCCCGCGAAGAAACCGTAGCGCGGGTCGTCGCCCGCATGGCGCACCAGCAGTTCGCCGTGTTCCCCGGTGGCGGCCGGCTGGCCGGCGTCGGTCACGATGCGCACTTGCACGTCGTCTTCCTCGCGGCCGAAGCTGCTGGTGCCGATGTGGCGCGGCTCCTGGTTGGCGATGATGACGGCGCCGGCGCCGGTTTCGGTCATGGCCCAGGCTTCCAGCAGCGGAAAGCCGAAGCGGGCCTCAAACGGGGCGTGCAGCTTGCGGTCCACGCCCGCCCCGAAGCCGAAGCGGATGGCGGGTTGCAGGTCGCCGTCGGACGGCGGCGCCTTCATCAGGATGGCGGGCATGACGCCCAGGTAATGCAGCACGGTGGCGCCGGAATCCCGCACGCTGTCCCACCAGGTCTTGGGATGGAAGCGGTCCAGCGGGATCAGGCAGCCGCCCGTCAACATCATGGCCATGGCCGAATAGGCCATCGCGTTCATGTGGACCAGCGGCAGCGGGGTCAGCATGCGCTCCTGGCCGGGGCGCAAGGCGGCCAGTCCGCCGATGCGGGCGTACCAGCCGCCCGCGTGCAGGAAGTAGCGGTTCGGCAGGATGCAGCCCTTGGGGCGGCCGGTGGTGCCGGACGTGTACAGCAACGCGCATTCGCTCAGTTCGGTCGGGGCGGTGTCGCCCAGCGGGGCGGCAAAGGGCGCGGCGGGCGGCGCGTCGTCCGGACCCATCACGCGCAAGGGGCGGCCGGCGCGTGCGGCGGCCGCCAGCAGGTCGGCGTGCCGTTCCGGCAAGGCGACGGCCAGCGCGATCTCGGAGTGGCCGGTCAGGTATTCCAGTTCGGCCGCGCGCAGGTCGGGGTTGATCGGCACGACCGATACGCCCAGCGCATTCAACGCGAACCAGTGCAGGAAAAACGACGGGCGGTTCTCCAGCAGCAGGCCGGCGCGGTGGCCGTGGCCATAGCCGGCGCGGGCATAAGCGGCGCGCAGCGTCTCGATGGCGTCGGCGGCGCGGGCGTAGGCCAGTTCGCCGGCTTCGATGCCATAGGCGGCTGCGGTTTCCGGCAGGATGCACAGGAAGGGCTGGGCGCCGTGGCGCGACGCGGTGTCGCGGAAAGCCTGGTGGACGGTCGTGTTCACAAGCCGCTCCTACATGAACAATTGGATGTTGCCGAACGCGGCGTCGCAGTTGACGAGGTCAACGCGCTTCAGGCGGATACGCAAGGCGCCGTCCTGCTCCACCAGATGGTGCGTGGTCCAGCCGGCGTAGAGCGTCTGGGCGTCCTGGCGGGTTTCGACATAGTGGAAGGCGGTGCGCACGACGTGGTGGCCTTCGTCGGGCGCCGAGTCGGGATGGCCGTGTTCGACCGTGGGCGCCTGCAGCAGGTGGTGGCAACGGCTTTTCGGCTGCTGCGAAAACGTGCGCTGGCCGGCCAGCCGTTCCACGCGCACGCGCAGCAGCAGCTTGTCTTCGTACATCAGCGAGGCGTGCAGCTTCGGGTCCGTCTGACCGTGCGCCAGCGGCATCCAGTAGTAGCCGTCTTCGGTGTACAGGTCCAACCAGTCCTCGAAGCGCAGCTCGTCCAGCAGGCGCGCCTCGGCGTAGACAAAATCGATCAACTCGCGGTCGCTTGCGCTCATACCGACTCCGGTCCGGTCATGTAGCGGCCCCATGCGCGGTACTGGTTGCGCATCTGCCATTCATTGGTGCCATTGGTGGTGACGTTCTTCTGGTCGATTTCGTCGGGCGTGTACAGCCGGCCCACGTTCACCCAGTCGCGCGCGCGGGAATTCAGGCCGTCTTGCGCGCGTTCGTACATTTCCAGGTCGTCGTGGCCAACAACCGAGGTGGGCGCATTGATCAGCCGGTTGTACATGAGCGTGCGTTCCAGCAGCAGGTCGGGAGCGCCTACCAGGCGGAAGGTCCACGATTCGACCAGCGTGCGGTCCGCCGCGATGGGCTTGAATACTCGCAGCGTCTGGATGGGGCCCTTCACCATGATGTTGGGGAAGTACACGGTGTTGTGACGCACGTCGCCCAGGATCTGCTTGGCGCGCTCCTCGCCATAGGCGGCGACCATCGCGTCCCAATAGCCGGGCACGCCCGAGTAGGACGCGTGGATGGAGTCCGACACGCCCGTGTGGCCGTGCCCGTTTTCCCACACGCGGATGCCCATGTTCTCAAAGAACTCGTAAGGCGAGATGAAGGGCGCGAACAGTTCCACCGCCATCGGTTTGGGCGTGCCTTCCGGCGCCTGTTCCCAGACCTTCACGGCCGTGCCGGCCGACGATTCGTGCGCCACCATGGGGTGGCAGGTGTCGGTCTGGTTGTCGACCAGCATCTTCCAGTTGCAGCGGTGCATGTAGCGCAGCACGCCACCTGCCACTTCCAGCCGGCCTTCGGGCGAACGGTCGACCATGTTGTCCAGCGTGGACAGTGATTCGCCGAAGAAGTCCTCGAAGGACTGGCCTTCTGGATTCAGGCGGCAGAAGACGAAGCCGCGATGGTTCTTCACGTCCTTGACGGCCGCCATGCCCTGGCTGGCTTCGCAGTTCTCCAGCCCGGTGTTCTCGTAGCCCTTCTTCAGCGGGATCGACAGCAGGCTGCCGTCCGTCTTGAAGGTCCAGGCGTGATACGGGCAGCGGAAGAACTTGCCGGTGTTGCCGCAGGCATCGCCCGCCACCATCGTGCCCTTGTGCGGGCAGCGGTTGTGCAGCACGCGCACGCTCTTGTCGCTGTGGCGGACCATCACCACGGGCTGGTTGCCCACGGTGGTGGTGATGTAGTCGCCCGGATTGGGCACCTGGCTGTCGTGGCCGACGTAGACCCAGGTGTTGGCGTATAGCCGCTCCATCTCGAGGTCGAACAGTTCCTGGTCGATGAACAGGTCCTTGTGGACTTCGGTATCGCGCAACAGGGCGCGGATGGCGTCGGGGTTATCGCGGTATTTGGCCATGTCGCTTCCTTGTCGTGAGCCCGGCGGCCTTAGAGGTCCAGCACCAGGCGCGCCGACTTCGCGCGCGAGATGCAGATCTGGATGATCTTGCCGCTTGCTTTCTCGGTATCCGAGAGGTAGTAGTCGCGGTGGTCGGGTTCGCCTTCCAGCACCGTGGCCTGGCAGACGCCGCACTCGCCGCGCTTGCAGTCAAACATTGGATCGCAGCCTTCTTCTTCCATGACGTCGACGATGGTCTTGTCGGCGGGGATGGTCAGCGTGCGGCCCGATTGGCGCAGCTCAACCTCGAATGGCTGGTCGCCGGCCTGCGGGGCGGCCGTGACGAACAGTTCGAAATGGATGTGGGCATCGGGCCAGTGGCGCGCGCGGGCCTCGTGGATGACGGCGTCGATCAGCCCTTTGGGGCCGCAGACGTACAGATGCTGCTTCGGCGAGGCCGCGGCCAGCAACGCTTGCAGGTCGAAGCGGCATGAGGGGTCGTCGTCGGCATGCACGGTCAGGGCGTCGCCCGCCAAGGCGGCAAGTTCGGGCAGGAAGGCCAATTGGTCCTTGCTGCGTCCGCAGTAATGCAGATGGAAGTCGCGGCCGGCGGCTTTCAGCGCGGCGGCCATGGATGCCACCGGCGTGATGCCGATGCCGCCCGCGATCAGCACCACGGGCTCGTCGCCCGCAGGCGATTCATGCAGCGGAAAATCGTTCTTCGGGCCTTCGACCGTCAGTACGTCACCTTCGGCAAGCCCATGCATGTGGCGGGATCCGCCCTGGCTGGATTCTTCCAGCCGCACACCCAGCCGGTATTCCACAGGCTGGGCGAATTGCCCGGCCTGGGGCGCCAATTGCACCAGCGAATAGCAGCGCGGGTCGCGCAGGCCCGGCACCGTCACCTTCAGGTGCGCGCCCGGCCCGAAGGCGGGCAGCGGGCCGGCGTCCTCGCGCGCCAGGCGGAAGGATCGGATCAGCGGCGACTCTTGCCGGACTTCCCGGACGATCAGTTTGAGTGTCTGCACGGCGGTTGTCTCTTTCAGTGTTCTTGTCAGGCGGCCAGCTTGTCGGCCAGCTGGCGTTCCATGGGGCCGCACTTCTCGTTGGCCAGCGCGGTGTCGCGCAGGGCGCGCAAGGTGTCGGCGGCATCGGGGCGGCCCACCAGTTGCGCCGCCGCGGCGATCAGTTGGCGGTACTTGCCGCCGCCGCGCACATGCGTGTCGCTATAGCCCTTGACCAGGCGGCGGCAATTGACGGTTTCGACGGCCAGGGCGTAGTCCTGCGGCGCCAGGCGCGCGATCAGGTCCAGCCACTGTTCCAGGCCGGCGGATTCGATCTGGTGGCGCAGCGTGCTGCGGCGAAAGCGCCGCATGCCGGCCAGCGAATACAGCATCAGGAAGCCGCCCAGCGTGCTGCTTTGCATCAACCGGCCCTTGCCCAGGCGGCGTTCGACAAAGCCGCCGAAGGCCTTGGAGCCTTCCAGCCAGCGCCCCATCCGTACGGGCAGGGTCCCGCAGATCTCTTCAAGCCGCGGGTGCATGTAGTCGGTCGTCAAGACCAGCTGTTCCGGGCGCGCGCCCACTTCCTGGCGCACGCGGTCAAAGCGCGAGCCGCGCGTCTTCAGGTCGGCGACGCGGATCACGTCGTCGTAGGCCATGGCCGTGGCCACGTAGCGGGCCGCGGCACAGGTCAGCGCCCACTGTTGGGCCTCACCGCCGTGTTGGGCGTCCAGATCGCGCAGCGTCTTCATGCGGCGCAGGTAGTCGGCGGCGTAGGCGGCGTCCTGGAATTCCAGCTGGCGGCGCACGCCGGCCGCCAGCATGGGCTGCGCACAGGCGGGGAAGTCGCGCTTGATGGTGTCCAGCAAGGCCTGGGTCTTGGGGCTGGCGGCGCGCTCGGGCACGGCGGGCACCGGGCGCGTCAGGTCGA
The DNA here is from genome assembly GCF_002209535.1 of Achromobacter marplatensis. Lineage (GTDB taxonomy): Bacteria > Pseudomonadota > Gammaproteobacteria > Burkholderiales > Burkholderiaceae_B > Achromobacter > Achromobacter marplatensis. The sequence goes on from NZ_NJIG01000002.1 coordinate 212,834, forward strand.
TGGCGGCCGGCTGGGCCGGGGCCTCGCGAGCGGCGTCAAAGCCCAGCGCGAAGGCGCGCAGGCTGGCTTCCACGCCCAGGCCCGCGCGGCGCACGGTGGCCTCGAAGTCTTCGCGGGAAAAGGGCAGGGCGCCGCTGCCGGCCACCGCGCCGAACAGGCTGGCGCTGATGACGCTGCCGGCGCGGTCGGCCAGGTCTTGCAGGTCGAAGCACAGGAAGCGCTTGGCGGCGGCGCGGCCGGCCTCCAGTACCTTGTTGGGATCGGCGATGCCGTTGCCCGGCGCGGATTTTTCGCTGACGGCGTAGCTGCGGTGTGACGACGACAGCAACACCGTGCGTTCCGGGGTGACCAGGCCGCGCTGGATGGCGCGGCCGCCTTCCATCAGTTCAGCGGCCACCACCAGGTCCACGTCGCCCGGGGTGGGCATCAGCGCCAGGGCCGGCGGCCGGCCGGCGCGCTGCACATCGGCTTCGGGCAGCAATTCCAGGTAGTAGATCGTGGCGCCAGTGCGTTGGGCCACGCCCGGCACCGAGGTTGTCTGCGCCCACCAGCCGGCGTGCTCGGCCATGTCGACGATCCAGTCGGCCAATACGCCGCCGCCCTGGCCGCCCATGGCCAGGATGGCGATCTTGATCGGGTTGCCTTGTTGCAGTGCCACCGGGTTCATGAAGCTGTCGTCCTTACAGGGCGTATTGGGCCAGGCGCGCCGCGCGGCGGCGTTGCAGGAAACCGATGACGGCACCGCGCACCCGGGCCAGGAAGCGGTCGCCGCCCGTCGGGTTGTGCACGATGTCGGCGCGGTAGAAAGAAGGGCACAGCACCGCGGCATGGGCGACTTCGCCGCAGTTGCCGCAGCCGACGCAGCTGCTTTCCACGTGCGCCACCGGGTCTTCCTTCAAGGGGTCGCCGCTGTCTTTCACCGACAGCGACGGGCAGCCCGACAGGCGGATGCAGGCGTGGTCGCCGGTGCAGACGTCGGGGTCCACGCCGAAGCGTTCCTTCACCACCCGCTTGCCTTCCTTGACCGCCTTGTTGAACAGCGGCTTGATGCGGCGCTGCTTGTTCAGCATGCATTCGGACTGCGCGATGATGACCTTGGGACCCTTGATATCGGTGGTCAGCGCCTCTTCGATCGTGGCGCGCACGCGTGCGACGTCATACGTGCGGTCCAGCGTGCGCACCCATTTCACGCCCACGCCGCGCACGGCATGGTCGATGGGGTTGTTGGTGGAACGGTCGGGGTTCTCGGCGCGCGACGACAGGATGTCCTGCCCGCCGGTCGCCGAGGCGTAGAAGTTGTCGACGATGACGATGACGCCGTCGTACTTGTTGAACACCGCGTTGCCGATGCCCGAGGACAGGCCGTTATGCCAGAAGCCGCCGTCGCCCATGATGGAGATCGGGCGCTTGGCGGCCGGCACGTTGAAGGCCGCCGCGCTGGACGCGCCCAGGCCGTAGCCCATCGTGGTGGCGCCCAGGTTGAAGGGCGGCAGGATGGAGAACAGGTGGCAACCGATGTCACAGGAAATATGGTGCTGCCCCAGCGTTTCCTGCGCCAGCGTCAGCGCGGAAAAGATGGGGCGTTCGGGGCAGCCCGTACAGAAGCCGGCGGGCCGTGGCGGCACGACGGACGCCAGGCCTTCCACCTGCTTGTGGAAGGTGATGGGCTGCTCTACGGCGACGGGCTTGGCCGGTTTCGGGCGCGAGACTTCGGTGATTTCCAGCTGGCGGGCCTCGGCTTGCGCATCAACCGCCACGGCCGGATGGGTCTGCAACGATTCCGGGCGGTGGCGTTTCAGGAATTCGCGCACGCCGTCGCGCATGACTTGCGTCGTGTACTCGCCCGCCATGGGCAGCACGTCCTTGCCGGACAGGTGGGTGTCGATGCCGGCGCGGCGCAGCACGGCATGCAGGTTCTGCTCGATGTAGTCAGGCTGGCCTTCTTCCAGCAGCAGCACGGCGCGTTTGTCGCGGCAGAAATCGATGACCTCGTCTTCGATGACCGGATAGGTCACGTTCATGACGTACAGCGGAATGCGGCTATTGCCGAAGTTGTCGGCCAGGCCCAGCAATTGCAGCGAACGGATGACGCCGTTGTACAGCCCGCCTTGCAGGATCAGGCCGATGTCTTTCTGGTCGCCGTCGAAGTGCTCGTTGAGCTTGTGTTCCTTGATGTAGCGGATGGCGGCGGGCCAGCGCTCTTTGATTTTTTCCTGCTCGTGCAGGAACGAGGCGGGCGGCAGCACGATGCGGCTGGTATCGCGCGCCGGGCTTTCCAGTGCTTCGGCCAGCGAAAAGGCGGGCCGCTTGTTTTCCTTGGCGATGAAGCGGCCATGCACGTGGCAGCCGCGGATGCGCAGTTGCAGCATCACGGGCGTCTTGCTGGCTTCCGACAGTTCAAAGCCGTCTTCCACCGCCTTGACCATGCTTTCCAGGTTGGGGCGCGGATCCAGCAGCCAGATCTGCGACTTCATGGCGAACGCGTGCGAGCGTTCCTGCATGATGGACGAGCCTTCGCCGTAGTCTTCGCCCACGATGACCAACGCGCCGCCCGTGACCCCGCCAGAGGCCAGGTTGGCCAGCGCGTCGGAGGCGACGTTGGTGCCTACGGTAGATTTCCAGGTGACGGCGCCGCGGATCGGGTACATGACCGAGGCAGCAAGCGTGGCGGCGGCGGTGGCTTCCGAGGCGCTGGCCTCGAAATGCACGCCCAGCTCTTGCAGGATGTCGTTGGCGTCGGCCAGCACGTCCATCAGGTGCGAGATGGGCGAACCCTGGTAGCCGGCCACATAGCCCACGCCGGATTGCAGCAGGCCTTTGGTCACGGCAAGGATGCCCTCGCCGCGAAACTCTTCGCCTTCGCCGATGCGCAACTGCTGGACTTCTTTCTTGAAAGACCTTTCAGCCATCTCGAACTCCTTCGCGGGCCGGATTGCCGGTCCTCAAGCCTTGCTGCCGTGCAGCATCGTCATGCCACGAAAACTTCATCTGAAAAATACTTTAGGAGTCAACGTTTTAGCTGTCAACAAAAAAGATGAAATTTCATGGAAATTAAAAAATATCACGCTAAAACAAGGGTGTATATACTGGTTGTTCTCTAGGTCGAGGGCAGTATTTCCGCGCCGGCATGGTGCAAAAACGGGTTGCGATTCCGGGTATACCCTGTGCTGCGCAACAGCATTGCGGCTCATCATGGCGCATGTTTGCGCCGTCGTGGTGCAATGCGCTTTTCGGCCGTCGGCCAAACATGAATTCCGATGCGTGGGAGCAAAGCAACATGCGGTTGGACAAGCAGCGGGACACGCTTCTGACAGGTCGGGGCGCGGCGGGGCCCCGTTTCGTCGACGGCTACCTGGCCTATCTGCTGGCGCAGGCCAGCCAGCGCATTTCGGCCGAATTCCATTTGCAGGTGAAGGCGGCCGGGTTGTCGGTCACCGAATGGCGCGTGCTGGCCAGCCTGGAAGGCAGCCCGGGCGAAACCATCGGCACGCTGGCGGTGCTGGCCATCACCAAGCAGCCGACGCTCAGCAAGGTGGTGCAGCGCATGGAGGCCGAAGGGCTGGTGGCGCGCACCGGCGTCCGCGCCGACCGGCGCCAGACGCGGGTCTGCATCACGAACAAGGGCACCCATCTGATCGCATCTCTCTGCGAGCAGGCGCTTCAGCATCAGAAAGCGGTGCTGGCGCCCTTCGGCGAAGAACGCGCCGCGTTGCTGATCGAGATGCTGGGCGTGCTGATGACGGAACACGTGCCGCTGGAGCTGCCGATCGACGCGGACGAGTAAGCCTGTTGCAGGCGCGCACTCGAACGCTGTTCGCTTCAATTATTTTGTTACAAGCATATGTGTCCCCAATTGTTCTCTCTCTGTGAAAAGGGTCTCCGGTACGCATAAACCCTGAATTGACGGGGGTCTGGCGCATAGGCACACTCGCGCCGGTATTCAGACTAATGTCAGGAGTTAACCCCTATGCGCCGCACCTTGATTGCTATCGCGATCGCCGCCGCCGTGGCTGTGCCCTCGATCGGGCAGGCCAAGTCCTTCCGCTGGGCCGCCCAGGGCGACATCCTCACCTTCGATCCGCACTCCCAGAACGAAGGCATGACGATCGCCGCCAACAGCTACATCTACGAACCGCTGGTGGACTACGACAAGACGTTCAAGGTGGTGCCGCGCCTGGCGACGGAGTGGGAGCAGTTGTCGCCGACCCTGTACCGCTTCAAGCTGCGCCCGGGCGTGAAGTTCCATGACGGCGCCGCTTTCACGGCGGACGACGCGGTCTTCTCGATCCACCGCGCCATGGCCCCGACGTCCAACTACAAGGCCTACACGACCGGCATCAAGGAAGCGCGCAAGATTGACGACCTGACGATCGAAATCGAAACGTCGGCGCCCAACCCCGTGCTGCTGCGCCAGCTGACCAACGTGTTCATCATGAACAAGGCCTGGTCGGAAAAGAACAACATCGCCAAGCCGCAGGACTACGTCAACAAGGAAGAGACCTACGGCGCGCGCAATACCAACGGCACCGGCCCCTACAAGCTGAAGTCGCGGGAAGTGGACGTGCGCACGGTCTTTGAAGAAAACAAGGACTGGTGGAACAAGGCCGGCAAGGTCGGCAACGTGACCGAGGTGGTGTTCACGCCGATCAAGCAGAACGCCACGCGCACCGCCGCGCTGCTGTCCGGCGAAATCGACTTCGTGCTGGACCCGGCGGCCCAGGATCTGGAGCGCATCCGCCAGGCGCAGAAGGTCGTGGAAGGTAACGAATACCGCACCATCTACCTGGGCCTGGATCAGAAGCGTCCGGAACTGCAGTACTCGAACATCAAGGGCAAGAACCCGTTCCAGGACATCCGCGTGCGTGAAGCGCTGTATCGCGCCATCGACGTGGACGCCATCAAGCGCGCCGTGATGCGCGGCCTGTCCGCGCCCACCGGCACGATGATTGCGCCGCAGGTACATGGCTGGGCGGAATCCGTGCACAAGCGCGTGCCCTACGATCCCGAGAAGTCCCGCGCGCTGTTGAAGGAAGCCGGCTACGACGGCACCTTGAACTTCACGCTGGACTGCCCGAACAACCGCTACATCAACGACGAAGCCATCTGCCAGGCCGTGGTCGGCATGTGGGCCAAGGTCGGCGTGAAGGCCACGATGAACGCCATGCCGCGTTCCACGTACTTCCCCAAGGTCCAGTCGTTCGACACCAGCGCCTTCCTGTTCGGCTGGGGCGTGCCCACGTTCGACGCCATGTATTCCCTGCAGAACCTGATTCGCACCAAGGGCGAAGGCGCTGACGGCATGTACAACCTGGGCGGCTACAGCAACAAGGAACTTGACGTGATCATCGATCGCATCAAGACCGAAACCGACCCCGCCAAGCGCGACGCCGACATCATCACCGTGCTGCAAGGGCACGCCAAGGACTTCGGCCACATCCCGCTGCATGACCAGGTCATCCCCTGGGCGATGCGCAAGAACGTCACGGTCATCCACCGTGCCGACAATCGCCTCGTTGCGGATTGGGTCAAGGTTGACTGACCCTGATTAACCGGACGGCGTGGGGTCTACCCGACCCCCGCCGTTTTGTTTTCTTCTTTTCCGCCGAGCGGTCCCAAGGAAAATACGCCCCCTTGGGAGGCAGCACGCACGCTGACCGTGCGCGGCGTGGGGGTATTTCCATCTATGTTTGCTTTCATACTGCGTCGCCTGTTGCAGGCCGTAGCGGTGATGCTCACCGTCGCGCTACTGGCCTTTGTGCTTTTTCAATACGTCGGCGACCCTGTCACCATCATGCTGGGGCAGGACGCCACCGATGCCGAGCGCATCGAGTTGCGTGAACGCCTGGGGTTAAACGAGCCCGCCATCGTTCAATTCGGCCATTTCGTGGCCAACGCCGCCCAGGGCAATTTCGGCATTTCCCTGCGCCAGAGCGAACCCGTTTCCACCTTGCTCAAATCCCGCTTGCCGGCCACCTTGGAACTGTCCATGGTGGCGGCCTTGCTGGCGCTGGTCGTGGGCGTGCCGCTGGGCGTATACACGGCGCTCAAGCGCAATAGCCTGGTGTCCCAGATGCTGCTGGCGGGTTCCCTGCTGGGCGTGTCGTTGCCCACCTTCCTGATCGGCATCCTGCTGATCCTGGTGTTCTCCGTGCAACTGGGATGGTTGCCCAGTTATGGGCGCGGCGAAACCGTCAGCGTGGGCTGGTGGACGTCGGGCCTCTTCACGGCCACCGGCTGGAAGCACCTGATCCTGCCATCCATCACCTTGTCGCTCTTCCAGATGACGCTGGTGCTGCGCCTGGTGCGATCCGAAATGCTGGAAGTGCTGCGTTCGGACTACATCAAGTTCGCGCGCGCCCGGGGCCTGAAGCGTCGCGCCATCCACTTCGGCCATGCGCTGAAGAACACGATGGTGCCGGTCATCACGATCACCGGCCTGCAGCTGGGCGGCATCATCGCCTTCGCCATCGTCACCGAGACCGTGTTCCAGTGGCCGGGCATGGGCCTCTTGTTCATCCAGGCGGTCCAATTCGCCGACGTGCCGGTCATGGCCGCGTACCTGTGCCTGATCGCGCTGGTGTTCGTGGTGATCAACCTGATCGTCGATCTTCTGTATTTCGTCGTGGACCCGCGCTTGCGTTCGGGCATGACCCGTGCCGGGGGAGCTCACTGATGCGCGCCGTACTTAAACGCTGGTGGGACAGCGACCTTGCCTGGGCCTGGCGCCGGGCGCCCGTGGCCATCGTGGCGACCGTGCTGCTGGCGCTGCTGCTGATCGGCTCCTTCGGGGCCGGCTGGGTCGCGCCGCACAACCCTTTTGACCTGACCACGGTGGAATTGCTGGACGCCTTGCTGCCGCCCGCCTGGGAGGCCAACGGCCAGCAGACCTATCTGCTGGGCACCGACAGCCAGGGCCGGGACCTGTATTCGGCCATTCTGTACGGCACCCGCGTGTCGCTCCTGATCGGGCTGGCGTCGGTGGTGCTGTCCATGCTGATCGGCATCGTGCTGGGGCTGATCTCGGGTTACGCGGGCGGGCGCATCGATGCGTTCATCATGCGAATCACCGACGTGCAACTGTCGTTCCCTGCGATCCTGATCGCGTTGCTGATCGACGGGGTGGCGCGCGCCGCCGTCCCGCGCGAGATGCATGAGTTGATCGCATTCCCGGTGCTGATCGGCGCCATCGCGCTGGCCGGCTGGCCGCAGTATGCGCGCACGGTCCGCGGCTCTACGTTGGTGGAGAAGAACCGCGAATACGTGCAGGCCGCGCGCGTGATCGGCGTGGCATCTCCCGTGATCATGTTCCGCCACGTGCTGCCCAATGTGTTGGGGCCCGTGCTGGTGTTGGCAACGGTGCATCTGGCCACCGCCATCATCACCGAGGCGACGCTGTCGTTCCTGGGGGTAGGGGTGCCGCCGACGGCGCCGTCGCTGGGCACGCTGATCCGGATCGGCAACGACTTCCTGTTTTCCGGCGAATGGTGGATCACCATTTTCCCGGGCGCGGCGCTGGTGCTGCTGGTGCTGTCGGTCAACCTCCTGGGTGACTGGCTGCGCGATGCACTCAACCCGCGGCTGAATTGAGGTAACCATGAGCGCACTTCTTGAAGTCCGCAATCTGCGCGTGGAGTTTCCCACGCGCCGCGGCACGCTACGCGCCCTGGACGATGTGTCCTTTTCCATCCAGGCGGGCGAAGTCCTGGGCGTGGTGGGGGAATCGGGCGCCGGCAAATCGCTGACCGGCGCGTCCATCATCGGCCTGCTGGAGCCGCCGGGGCGCATTGCCGCGGGCGAGATCCTGCTGGCGGGCCGCCGCATCGACAACCTGCCCGACGAGCAGATGCGCCGGGTGCGCGGCCGCGAGATCGGCGCGGTGTTCCAGGACCCGCTGACCTCGTTGAACCCGCTGTACACGGTGGGCCGGCAGTTGGCGGAAACCATCGTCACGCACTTGGACATGACGTGGTCGCAGGCGCGCAACCGCGCGGTCGAACTGCTGGCGTCCACCGGTATCCCGGCGGCGCGTGAACGCATCGACCACTATCCGCACCAGTTTTCGGGCGGCATGCGTCAACGGGTGGTGATCGCGCTGGCCTTGGCGGCTGAACCCAAACTGGTGGTGGCCGACGAGCCCACCACCGCGCTGGACGTGTCCATCCAGGCGCAGATCATCGAACTGCTGAAACGCCTGTGCCGCGAACACGGCACGGCGGTGATGCTGATCACGCACGACATGGGCGTGATTGCAGAAACCGCTGATCGCGTGGCGGTGATGTACGCGGGCCGCGTGGCCGAGATCGGCCCGGTGGCGGACGTGATCCACAAGCCGCGCCATCCTTATACGGCGGGGCTGATGGGATCGATCCCGTCGCTGGAGGGCCATCGCGACCGGCTGGTGCAGATCGATGGCAGCATGCCGCGCCTGAACGCAATTCCGCCGGGCTGCGCGTTCAATCCGCGTTGCGGGCAGCGCCTGCCGCGCTGCGCGACCGAGCGCCCCGAGTTGCTGCCGGCGGGTACGTCGCGCGCGGCCTGTTGGTTGCATGACAACGGCAATGCCCCCACGACGCTCCCGCCAGGCGGGTTTGTCGCCCCCGACGGGGCGGGGTGGTCCGACGGCAAAAGATCAGAGGAGGCAGCATGAGCGCGCCCTTGGTGGAAGTGAAGGACGCGGCGCGCTGGTTCGATGTGTCGCCGCCGTGGTTGGAACGCAAGCTGGCCGGCAAGCCCAAGGTGATGCTGCGGGCGGTGGACGGCGTGTCGTTCGAGATCGCCCGCGGTGAAACGCTGGCGCTTGTGGGCGAATCGGGCTGCGGAAAATCCACGGTCGCCCGCATGCTGGTGGGCCTGTATGGGTTGACGCGCGGCGATATCCGCTTTGACGGGCAGCCCTTGTCGCGCATGTCGGAGCCCGGCGGGCGCGCCTTGCGCAAGCGTTTGCAGATGATTTTCCAGGATCCCTATGCCAGCTTGAATCCGCGCTGGCGCGTGGGCCGCATCATTGCGGAGCCGATGCTGACGCATACCCAGATGACGCCGGACGAACGCGTGGCGCGGGTCAGCGAATTGTTGAAGCAGGTGGGCCTGGATCCGGCGGATCAGGGGCGTTATCCGCACCAGTTTTCCGGCGGGCAGCGCCAGCGCATTTCGATCGCGCGGGCCTTGGCGGTGAATCCGGAATTCCTGGTGTGCGACGAGCCGACGTCGGCGCTGGACGTGTCCGTGCAGGCACAGGTGCTGAACCTGATGAAGGACCTGCAGCGCAAGCTGGGGCTGACGTACCTGTTCATTTCGCACAACCTGGCGGTGGTGCATCACGTGGCGGACCGGGTGGGAGTGATGTACCTGGGGCGCATGGTGGAGGTGGCGCCGCGCGACGAGCTATTCGCGCGGCCGCGGCATCCTTATACGCGGATGCTGCTGGAGGCGATTCCGGACATCAACGGAGCGGGCAAGCCGCGCACCGCAGTGGCCGGGGAAGTGCCGAATCCGTTGAATCCGCCATCAGGGTGCACGTTTCATCCGCGGTGTCCGCATGCGAATGATCGGTGCCGGGCGGAGGCGCCCGTGGCTCGGCTGGCGGGGGTTTCCGTGGTGGCTTGCCATGCCGTGGAGGAGGGGCGGATCGCTGCGTGATCCGTCTGTTCTTTAGGCTGGAAGTTCGTTGCGTCGTAGGATGGGTGGAGCGCGTGGATGTGATGGCCGGGGCGCTGGCGGCTATCGCGTGCAACCCATCACCCGGCGGCGCCGGGCTCTTTCCAATCAGTGGCGCGGCTCTTCGACGCGTTCGTACGGCGTGTCGTCGTCTTCGTCGTCTTCATCGTCGTCGTCCTCTTCTTCCTCGCTCGGCTCCGGTTGCGGTTCTTCCGTCAGGGCGAAGGGCAGGACGTCTTCCAGGTTGTCGGACCAGGCGGATTCTTCGCCGTCGTGGTCCAGTTTGATGAAGCGCTCGCCTTCATTCATGGAAATCTGGACCGCCCAGAGGTAGAGGCAATCGTAGGTGTCGTCGTCGGCGTGGGGCAGGCCGCCGCGGTTGCCCAGGATGCGGGCGCCGGGGCCGCCTAGCTGGACGTGCGTCTGGTCTTCTTCGGTCTTGGCGTTCTCGTCCAGCGGCACGCCGTAGGTGACCCATTCGGTGCCTTCGTCGCCCAGGATCACTTCAGCCAGCACGGGCTTGCCCAGATAGGCGCTGAGCGCGTCGGCGGTCTTGGCCAGCATGTCCAGTTCGGATGCGCTGAAGTGGGTCACGGAGGCGGGAGGGGTAGCAGAGGCGGACATGAAGGGGTTCCTGGGCGCGATGAAGCCGCGACGGCACGGCAAGATACATGAGTCAGGCGTTATTGTCGCGCGATCGGCGTTGCAGTGCATCGGACGCTTGGATGACGACGCCGGGAGGCGCGGTCAGGCGGGGGCCGCGGCGCTGCGCTTGCGGGCGCTGTCGGGGGATTCGCCGGTCAGGCGCTGGAACATCGCGATGAAGGCGGACGGCGTGCTGTAGCCCAGTTCGCGGGCCACTTCCTGCACGGGGCGGCCCGCGTCCAGCAGGCCCAGCGCCGACACGACGCGCAGGCGCTGGCGCCATTCGTTGAACGACATGCCCAGGTGTTGTTGGCAATGGCGCAGCAGCGTGCGTTCGGTGATGCCGGCGCTCGCGGCCCAGTGCGCCGCGCCGCGCTTGTCGCCCGGCATGCGCTGCAGCGCCGACAGAATGGGGGCCAGCACCGGATCGGTGCATGACGGCAGGTAGCTCGCGTAAGCGCGGGCCCGCCGGAGCTGGTCGATGACGATCTGCGCCATGCGGCGGTCTTCCGGCGTAGCCGGATAGCGGATGCCGCGCCGTTCGAAGTCGGCCAGGATCGCCCGTGTGACTGCGCTGATCTCCAACGTGCACGGCGCGTCCGGCAGGCCGGTGCAGGCCTCGGCCGGGATGTCGATGCAGGCGTAATGCACTTCGCCTTCGTTCTGGCAGCAGTGCTCCACGTGTGGCGGTATCCAGATGGCGTACTGCGGTGGGGACAGGTAGGTGACGCCGTTGATGGCGATTTCCATGATGCCCGACAGCGAAAAATTCAGTTCCGCCCACGGCGAGCTGTGGCGCTGCATGCTGGAATGCGGCGTGAAGTGCAGGATGCGGCAGGCCAGCGGATAGGGCAGGTCGCCGGCCAGGATGGGCGCGGTATCAGCCAGTTCCATGTCGGAAGTTCGTGCGGATTTGTCTGTTTTTCATTATATACGTCGTCTCGGACAAGGCCTACACTGGCCCCCTATCCTTATCGGCAAGACTCGTCCATGACGCGCGACACCTCCCACATTCCCGCCCGCTACCTGTTGTTCCCCTTGCTGGCGGCCCTGATCTGGTCGGTCAACATGATCGTGACCAAGATGGCCGCCGGCGTGATCTCGCCCGCTGTCATCGGCTTTTACCGCTGGGCGATCGCCGGCGCCGTGCTGACGCCGTTCGCCCTGCCGGGCGTGTGGGCGCAGCGCCGCCTGATCGTGCCGTACCTGCCCAAGTTCGCGGTGTTGGGCGGGCTCGGGATGGCGCTGTATCAGGGACTGGCCTACGTGGCGGCCTCCAGCACCACGGCGACCAATATGGGCATCATCACGGCCATGATCCCGCTGCTGACCATCGCGGTGGGCGCAGTGGTGCTGCGCCAGCGGCCCACGCTGATGGCAATGCTGGGCGGCCTGGTGTCGCTGGCCGGGCTGGCGCTGCTGATTGGCGAAGGCGATCCGTCGCGCCTGCTGTCGGTGGGCGCGAACCCGGGCGATCTGCTGATGGGCCTGGCCGCGCTGGCCTATGCGCTGTACGGCGTGCTGCTGCGTCGCTGGGGCCTGCCGGTGGGGCCGTGGCAGTCGCTGTACGTGCAGGTGGCATTCGGCGTGCTGTTCCAGCTGCCGGCCTTCCTGATGGCCGCGCCGTCTCCGCTGAACGCCGACAACGTGCCGCTGGTGCTGTACGCGGCGATCTTCCCGTCCCTGTTTGCGCCCTTCCTGTGGATGCAGGGCGTCAAGCACCTGGGCCCCAACCGCGCCAGCATCTTCCTGAATCTGATGCCGGTGGGCACCGTGGCGATCGCCGCGGTCTTCCTGGACGAAAAGCCTCACGTCTTCCATATTGTGGGCGGCGCAATGGCGCTGGCCGGGGTGATGCTGGCGCAAATGCGCACGCCCCGCCTGGGCCTGCGCACCGGCAAAGCGGCGGGTTGAACGCCTTCGGCGGCTCCTGACGCGCGCCTGTCAGGGTTCCGGCCTACAATCGACGGTTCATCAGCTTTCTTTCCCTATACGAGCCCATGGCCCAATACGTCTACACCATGAACCGCGTCGGCAAGATCGTGCCGCCCAAGCGGCAGATCCTGCGTGACATCTCGCTTTCGTTTTTTCCTGGCGCCAAGATCGGCGTGCTGGGCCTGAACGGCTCGGGCAAGTCGACGCTGCTGAAGATCATGGCTGGCGTCGATAAAGAGATCGAAGGCGAAGCCATTCCCATGCCGGGCCTGAACATCGGCTATCTGCCGCAGGAACCGCAACTGAACCCCGAGCACACGGTGCGCCAGTCGGTGGAAGAAGGCCTGGGCGCTGTCGTTTCGGCCAAGAAGCGCCTGGACGAGGTCTATGCCGCCTATGCCGAGCCGGACGCCGATTTCGACGCCCTGGCTGCTGAACAGGCCGAACTGGAAGCCATCATCGCCGCTGCCGCGTCCAGCGGTTCGGACGATATCGAGCACCAGATGGAAATCGCTGCCGACGCGCTGCGCCTGCCGCCCTGGGACGCCATCGTCGGCAACCTGTCCGGGGGTGAAAAGCGCCGCGTGGCCCTGTGCCGCCTGTTGCTGTCCAAGCCCGACATGCTGCTGCTGGACGAACCCACCAACCACTTGGACGCCGAAAGCGTGGAGTGGCTTGAGCAATTCCTGCACAAGTTCCCCGGCACCGTCGTCGCCGTGACCCACGATCGCTACTTCCTGGACAACGCCGCCGAGTGGATCCTGGAACTGGACCGCGGCTACGGTATTCCGTGGAAGGGCAACTACAGCTCGTGGCTGGAACAGAAAGAAGACCGCCTGAAGCAGGAAGAGTCCTCGGAATCCGCCCGCCAGAAGACCATCAAGAAGGAACTGGAGTGGGTGCGCCAGAACCCGAAGGGCCGCCAGGCCAAGGCCAAGGCGCGTCTGGCCCGCTTCGAGGAACTGTCGTCCTACGAATACCAGAAGCGCAACGAAACCCAGGAAATCTTCATTCCCGTGGGCGAGCGCCTGGGCAACGAGGCCATCGAGTTCAACAACGTCAGCAAGGCCTATGGCGACCGCCTGCTGATCGATAACCTCAGCTTCAAGGTGCCGCCGGGCGCCATCGTCGGCATCATCGGCCCCAACGGCGCCGGTAAGTCGACGCTGTTCCGCATGATCGCGGGCCGCGAGCAGCCGGATTCGGGTGAAGTGAAAATCGGCCAGACCGTGAAGCTGGCCTATGTGGACCAGTCGCGCGATGCGCTGGAAGACAAGAAGACGGTGTTCGATGCGGTGGCCGACGGCGCCGACATCCTCACGGTGGGCAAGTTCGAAATGTCGTCGCGCGCCTATCTGGGCCGCTTCAACTTCAAGGGCGGCGACCAGAACAAGGTCGTGGGCCAGTTGTCGGGCGGTGAACGCGGCCGCCTGCACATGGCCAAGACGCTGATCGCCGGCGGCAACGTGCTGCTGCTTGACGAACCGTCCAACGACCTCGACGTGGAAACGCTGCGCGCGCTGGAAGACGCGTTGCTGGAGTTCCCCGGCAGCGTGATGGTCATCAGCCACGATCGCTGGTTCCTGGACCGCATCGCGACCCACATCCTGGCTTTCGAAGGCGATTCGCAAGCGGTGTTCTTCGACGGCAACTACCAAGAGTACGAAGCCGACAAGAAGCGCCGCCTGGGCGAAGAGGGCGCCAAGCCCAAGCGCCTGCGCTACAAGGCGCTGAAGTAAGCCTTAGCCAGTCAGTACAAGAGATCCCGGTCGGTGCGCCGGGATTTTTTTCGGACGTTCCACTCGTGGGATGGGTGGCGCGCGACGACGACATTCGAGAATGCGATCGCCGAACGCACGCAACCGTCAAGCAGCCCCGATGATCGAGAAAGCCCGAACGGGGTATCCTAAGGATTCACCTGGAGCCCCGAACATGCTGCTGCAAGCTTCCGATTCCACGCTGCTCATCGTCGACATGCAGGGCCGGCTGATGCCGGTCATCCACAATGGCGATGCCGTGCTGGGCACGGCGCACAAGCTCGCGCAGGCTGCGCGCCTGCTCGATGTGCCGGTGATCGCCACCGAGCATCACAGCAAGATGCTGGGCGTCACGGTGGATCCCCTGCGCGATATCGTGCAGGCCACCTTCCAGAAGATGCACTTTTCATCCGCGCGCGAACCGGGTTTCGAAGCGTGGTTGCCGGCGGCGCGCAAGACGATCCTGGTGGCGGGGTGCGAGGCCCACATCTGCGTGCTGCAAACCGTGATCGGCCTAGTGGACATGGGCTACAAGGCCGTGCTGGTGTCTGACGCGGCGGGGTCGCGCAAGCCTGCCGACCATCATGCGGCGCTGCGCCGCGCGCGTGCACACGGCGCTGAAATCGTCACTTCAGAAATGGCGATTTTCGAATGGATGGAGACTTGCGAGCATCCGCGTTTCCGTGATGTGTTACGTCTGGTCAAATAACCGACGCGGCCTGCAACACTGTCCCGGGGGCGCGCAAAGATTCACTCGCCGTTTGACACAATTCCTGGGCAAACCTCACACCACCCGTGCGTTTATTTTGAGATCCTGAAAGCTCTAAACCCATAAGGGGACCGCGCGCTCGCGTCAGGTCCATGGTGCGGCCCCGGGGTACAAGAATAGGAGCCTCATCATGAAAATCGCATCTCTTTCCAAAATCTGTGTCGCACTGGCAATGACCGCCGCCATGGCTGGCTGCTCGTCCTGGGACAGCATGAGCCATCGTCAGAAGAGCACGGTCGGCGGCGCCGCATTGGGCGGTGTCGCAGGCGCCGTGATCACCAATGGCGGCGTCCTGGGTACGGTGGGTGGAGCGGCGATCGGTGGTGTGATCGGCGATCAGGTCGGCAAACACTAAGCCCCCGCGCCCCAAGCAAAACGCCTGGCATTGCCAGGCGTTTTTTTTATCGTCGTGTTTTGCACGAGGGCTGAAGCGCGCCGGATGGCCGGCGCGCGTCGGCCTTATGGCGCCTCGTTTTGCGGCATCTCGATCTTCACTTCCAACACTTCCAGCGTGTCCTGGCGTTCCAGGTGCACCTTGATGTCTTCGGGGTTGATCTTCACGTATTTTGAAATCACGGCGATAAGTTCCTGCTGCAACTGCGGCAGGTAGTCGGGCGAGTCGCCGCGGCCCCGCTCGTGGGCCAGGATGATCTGCAACCGTTCCTTGGCAACGGAGGCAGAAGATTTCTTTTGACCAAGCAGAAACGACAGGAAGGACATTGCTTACTTGCCTCCGAACAGGCGTTTCAGAAGACCGGGCTTTTCGTAATCGGTAAAGCGCAGGGCCTTGTCTTCGCCAAGGTAACGGGCCACGACGTCCTTGTAGGCTTCGGAGACGTCGGTATCTTTCAGGTGGATGGCCGGCAGGCCTTGGTTCGACGCTTGCAGCACCGCTTCCGATTCGGGGATGACGCCGATCAGTTTGATGCGCAGGATGTCTTCGATGTCGCCCAGCGACAGCATTTCGCCGTCGACGACGCGCTTGGGGTTGTAGCGCGTGAGCAGCAGGAATTCCTTGACCGGCTCGCCGCCGTCCACAGCCCGCTTGGACTTGGCGGCCAGGATACCCAGGATGCGGTCGGAGTCGCGCACCGACGAGACTTCCGGGTTCGTCACGACCAATGCGTCGTCGGCGAAATAGGCGGCCATCAGCGCGCCCGTTTCAATGCCGGCGGGCGAATCGCAGACGATGTACTCGAAGCCCATTTCCTTCAGGTCGTTGATGACCTTTTCCACGCCTTCCTGCGTCAGCGCGTCTTTGTCGCGCGTTTGCGAGGCGGGCAGGATGAACAGGTTTTCAAGCTGCTTGTCCTTGATCAGCGCCTGGTTGAGGGTGGCTTCGCCCTGGATCACATTGACGAAGTCGTACACCACGCGACGCTCGCAGCCCATGATGAGGTCGAGATTGCGCAGGCCGACATCGAAGTCGATGACAGCGGTCTTGTGGCCCCGCATCGCGAGGCCCGCGGAAAAACTGGCGCTCGTCGTGGTTTTACCCACGCCGCCTTTGCCGGAAGTCACCACAACAATGCGTGTCATGACGATCAAACCCTTATGTTCGAATAAATCGCGTTATCGTAAAGCAAAAAGCCCATGTAAGGCTTCTTACAGAATGTGTTGAGACGTTCGCGCACCAGCGAAGAAAGCGGTCAGGCTTTCAACGCTTCGATGCGCAGGGTGTCGCCGTCAAGGCGAACCAGGGCGGGCTGGTTTTGCAGCGTCCGGTCCAGTTTGTCTTCCACCACGCGGTACACGCCGGCCACGGCAAGCAGTTCCGCGTCCAGATGCGTTGTGAAGATGCGCGCCGACGTGTCGCCGCGCGCGCCGGCCATGGCCTTGCCGCGCAAGGGGCCGTAGACGTGCACATTGCCGTCGGCGATGACTTCCGCGCCTTGGCTGACCATGCCGATGACGACCAGGTCCGTGTGCCGCGCGTAGACGCGCTGCCCGGAACGCAGGGGTTTGGTGATGACCAGCGCCGACGACGAATGCGGCGCGGCTTGCGTCGGGGCGGGTGCGGACGTGGTGCTGCTGGCTTCGCGCGCCGGCATCGGTTCGGCCGAGGCGGCGGCGGGCTTGTCCGCGGCGGGCGTCTCGGGGGCGGACGTATCGGTGGGCGCGGGCGCGGTCTCGACGGCGGCGGCCGGCACCGAGGGCACGGGCGTGGACACGTCGTTCGGCGGCGCGGTATCCACGACCGGGGCCGGGCGGGCGGCGGGGGTGGACAGTTCCACCGGCGTCAGGCCGGCTTCGCGCGCGGCTTTCAGATTGGCGCCTTCGGCCACGACGCCGATCGGGGGCAGGTTATGGCTGCGCAACGCGGCTACCAGCGCCTTCCAATCGATCTTCTCTTCGACGCGGCTGGCGTCGATCACGACGGGTTCGTTCTCGAAGAAGCTGCCGGCGTCGGCCATGCGCTTGGTCAGCGCGGCAACGAGGCGTTCGGGGTCTGCGCTGTGCAGAACCACCCGGATGGCATACAGGGTGGCGCTTTTGAAGTCCAGGGCTAGGGATTCAGTGTTCATCTTGATTGTGGCTGGCGGTCCGGGCGCCAGGAAACGGCGCGCACAACCGGCTGCGGGATGTCGGGGATGATAACCCGCCGGGGGGCGGGGTGCGCAGCCGGCAAGACGAAAGAAAAAGGCGCCCGAAGGCGCCTTTTTCCGTGATACGCACGCGGGCGGGTCAGCCTTGCACCCAGGAATCGCGCAACGTCACGATGCGGTTGAGCACCGGCGCAGCTTTGGTGGATTCCTTCAGGTCGGCCGTGAAGTAGCCCAGGCGTTCGAACTGCCAGGTGGCACCAGGCGTGGCCACGGTGCCGGGTTCCAGCCAGGCCGTGACGGTCTGCTTGGAGTTCGGGTTCAGGCAGGCCAGGAAGTCCTTGTCGCCGCCATCGGGGCGGGCGTCGGCGAACAGGCGGTCGTACAGGTGGATCTGGGCAGGCACCGCGTGGGCCGCGCTGACCCAGGTGATGTTGCCCTTGACCTTGACGCTGTCGGCGCCCGGCGTGCCGCTCTTGGTTTCCGGCAGGTATTCGGCCTGCACTTCGACGATGTCGCCGGCTTCGTTCTTGGTGAAGCCGGTGCAGCGCACGACGTAGCCGTATTTCAGGCGCACGGTGTTGCCCGGGAACAGGCGGAAGTACTTCTTCGGCGCTTCTTCACGGAAGTCGTCGCGCTCGATCCAGAGTTCGCGCGACAGCGGGAACTCGCGCACGCCGGCTTCCGGATCGTGCGGGTTGCGCGGCGCGGTGCAGATCTCGGTCTGGCCTTCCGGGTAGTTGGTGATGACGAGCTTGATCGGGTCCAGCACGGCCACCGAGCGGGCGGCGATGGGGTCGAGGTCGTCGCGCACGGCTTGTTCCAGCAGGCTGTAGTCGATGCGCGAATCCGACTTCGAGACGGCGGTGCGCTCGCAGAACAGGCGGATCGAGGCTGGCGTGTAGCCGCGGCGGCGCAGGCCGAAGATGGTCGGCATGCGGGGATCGTCCCAGCCGTCCACGTGTCCTTCCTGCACCAGTTGCAGCAGCTTGCGCTTGCTGGTGACGACGTAACTCACGTTCAGGCGGGCGAATTCATATTGGTGCGGCAGCGGCTGGGCCAGCTTGCCGAGTTCGGCCAGGCGGGTCAGGATCCAGTCGTAGAACGGCCGCTGGTCTTCGAATTCCAGCGTGCAGACGCTGTGCGTGATGCCTTCCAGCGCGTCTTCCACCGGGTGCGCCCAGCTGTACATCGGGTAGATGCACCATTGGTTGCCCGTGCGGTGGTGGGTGGCGTGGCGCACGCGGTACATGACCGGGTCGCGCAGGTTGATGTTGGGCGACGCCATGTTGATCTTGGCGCGCAGCACCAGGCTGCCGTCCGGATGCTTGCCGTCGCGCATTTCGCGCAGCAGCGCGACCGACTCCGCAGCCGGGCGGTTGCGCCAGGGCGAGTCGGTGCCGGGTTCGGTCAGCGTGCCGCGGTTGGCGCGGATGGCTTCGGGGCTTTGCTCGTCGACGTAGGCGTGGCCGGCTTCGACCAGCGCTTCGGCGAATTCATACATGTAGCCGAAGTAATCACTGGCGAAATACAGGTTTTCCTGGCCGTTGTCGGCTTTCCAGTCGAAACCCAGCCAGCGGACGGCTTCGATGATGGCGTCGACGTACTCCTGGTCTTCCTTTTCGGGATTGGTGTCGTCAAAGCGCAGGTGGCAGACGCCGCCGAAATCGCGCGCCAGCCCGAAGTTCACGCAGATGCTCTTGGCGTGGCCCAGGTGCAGGTAGCCGTTGGGCTCCGGCGGGAAACGCGTGCGGATGCGGGCCGGATCCGGTTCCCCCTGCTGCTGCACGGCGGCCGGGCCAGGCTTGCCCGCCCAACGTTTGCCCTGGAAGCGGTTGGCTTCGAGGTCGTCCTGGACGATGTTGAGCAGGAAATTGGATGCAGCTGGGGTCGGCGTCGTGGCGGAGGTCATTCTTGAAAGAATAGGAAAAAGCGGCGACAAAGCGTCAATTTTGCCACGTTCCGCCGCGAGGGCCTTTTCAGACCCCCTGCAACCGGTTTCAAACTGCCCCCATTGTCTTGTAACTGGCTCTACACTACGGGCCATTATGGATATATCCACCCTTTCCCTGGCCCGTGCGCAGTTCGTGGCCAGCCTGAGTTTTCTGGCGCTGTTCCTGGCGATTTCCCTGGCGCTTGCCTGGGTCTTGCTGTTTTTCAAGGTGCGCGCGCGATGGTCGGGCCGTGGCGGCTGGACGGCCGCCTACCGCTTCTGGGTGCGCATCTTTGCGCTGGCCTTCGTGCTGACCCTGGCGGCCAGCGTGCCGGTGCTGATCCAGATCGGCAGCCTGTGGGCGGGCCTGATGGACAAGATCGGCAATGTGGCCGGCCCCTTGCTGGGCTACGGCATCCTGTCCGTCTTCATCTTGAAGTCGTGTTTCTTGGGCGTCATGCTGTTCGGCCAGCGCCGTGTGTCGGATGGCGCACACACCTTGGCGGTGCTGATGGTGGCCGTGGGCCAGTTGGTGGCGGTGTTCTGGGTGCTGGCGCTGCAATCCTGGATGCAGACCCCGGATGGCGCCATCCTCGTCGATGGGCGCTACCAGGTCTATGACTGGGCCGCCGTGGTGCTGAACCCCTCGGTGGGCTGGCGCATGGCGGTGGTGGTCGTGGGCGCGGCGCTGGCCGCCTCGTTCCTAATGATGGGCGTGACCGCCTTGCAAGCGCTGCGGCGCCCGCTGGGCGATGGCGAACGCAATGCGTTCAAGACCGGGCTGGTGGTCGCGGTGGTCGCGGCCTTCCTGCAGGTGCCGGTGGCCACGGGCGCCGGCCAGATGGTCGCCAAGCTGCAGCCCGCCAAGGCGGCCGCCGCGGCCGGCTTCTGGGAAAGCGGCGCGGAACCCCAGCTGGTGCTGTTTGGCTGGCCGGACGCGCGCGCGCACGTCAACGTGTCGGACGTGACCATCCGCAATGCCGGCGGCATGTGGCTGCACCGCAATGCGGACGGCACCTATCAGGGCCTGGACAAATATTCCGGCATGCTGCCGCCGGTGGCGCTGACCTTCTGGTCGTTGCGCGTGGCGGTGGGGTTGGGCCTGCTGATGTTGGCCGTGGCCTGTGTCACGTTCGTGTGGACCTTCCGCCGCGGGCTGGACCCCTCGACCCTGCCGGTCTGGTGGCAGCGCGTGCTGTGCGGCATGATGTTTTCCGGCGGCATCGCAGTGGTGGCCGGCTGGTGGGTGTCCATCATCGGGCTGCAGCCTTTCGTCGTCAACGGCACCATCACGCAATCCGAAGTGCTGGGGCAGACGGCGTCCAGCACCATTCTCTACGGGCTGGCGGGCTATGGCCTGCTGTATGCCTTGCTGCTGTCCGCGTTCGCCGCCATGCTGTTCCACGCGGCGCGCTATGGCGTGGTGCCGGTGCGCAAACTGGGCGGAGGTTCGCCATGATCGCCATGCTGGCCGCTTCGCAGGGCCTGAGCCCCGAAGACCCTTCCTTCTGGATGCCGCTGGCCTTCATGGGGCTGCTGTTCGTGGTGATCGCCGCGGGCATGGTCCTGGACGGCTTCGATCTGGGCGTGGGCATCCTGCTGCAATTGGCGCCCGAGCACGAGCGCGGCCGCATGATGTCGCTCTTGAGCCCCTGGCGTGACGCCAATGAATTCTGGTTGCTGCTGGGCATGGGCCTGTTCGCGTCGGCGTTCCCGTTCGCGTGGGGCGCAGTGCTGGGCAAGCTATACGGGCCGCTGACCTTCATGGTGCTGGGCGTGGTGCTGCGCAGCGTGTCGTTCGAATTCCGCATCCGCGCGCGCAATGAAATGAAGCCGCGCTGGATCTTCGGTTTCTGGGCCGGCTCGATCATCACGGCGTTTGGCCAGGGCATGCTGCTGGGCCGGATCGCCACCGGCTACCAGTCCGACGCCGGCTACGGCTGGTTCGCGATGTTCGTGGGCCTGTGCGCCGTGGCGGCCTATGTGCTGCTAGGCGCGTCCTGGCTGGTCATGCGGGTGGATGGCGACTTGCAACGCCGGGCCGCCGGCTGGGCCCGCCACGCCATCCGCTGGACGGCGGTAGGCATGGTCGCGATCGCCGTGACCCTAGGGCTGGCCAACGCCGGCATCTTCTACAAGTGGAGCAACATCGCCCACCTGAGCCTGGCCGCAACGGTCTGGGTGATGATGCTGGCGGGCTACGTGGCGGCCGAGATGCTGCTGGCACGCCTGCCCGGCCGCGCGGACCGCTTCAGCTGGCTGCCGTTCGTGCTGTGCGTGGCGCTGTTCCTGCTGATGCTCAGCGGCCTGGCGTACAGCCTGTTCCCCTACCTGATCCTGGACGACATGACCTTGTGGGACGGCGCGGGCGCGCTGAGCTCGATGCGCCTGGTCATGGCCGGCGCGGTCGTGGGGATACCGGTGGTGCTGGTGTTCAACATCCTGGCGTACCGGTCGGTCTTCGGCAAGGAGCGCGCGCCGGTGCCGCTGTTGCCGCCGCCGTCGGCCTGACGGCGACAGCGGTGCGGCGGCAGCGGGGCTGGCGCCTACAGCACCGGCTTGGCGACGCGTTGCAGGATCTCTTCGCCGTAGGCTTCGAGTTTGCGCGCGCCCACGCCGCTGATGTGGCTGAGCGCATCCATCGACTCGGGCTGGGCCAGGGCGATTTCGCGCAAGGTCGCGTCATGGAAGATGACGTAGGCGGGCACGCCGTGGCTCTTGGCCACTTCGCCGCGCCAGGCGCGCAGCGCCTCGAACACGGGTTGCAGTTCGGCCGGCAGGTCGATGGCGGCGGCCTTGGGGCGGCCATTGCTGGTCTTGCCCGAACGGGTCTTCTTTTCGGATTCGCGCCGCAGCATCAACTGGCGCTCCCCTTTAAGCACCGCGCGGCTGCCTTCGGTCAGCGCCAGCGTGCCGAACCCTTCGTTGTCCACCGTCAAGAGGCCTTGCGCCAGCAACTGGCGTAACACGCCGCGCCAGGCGGTGTCGCTCAGGTCTTCACCCACGCCGAACACACTTAGCGTTTCATGGCCATGCTGCTTGGTGCGGTCGGTGACCTTGCCGCGCAGGATGTCGATGATGTGGCCCGCGCCGTAGCGCTGGCCGCGTTCTTTCCACAGGCGGTAGACGGCCGACAGCACTTTCTGCGCGGCGACCGTGCCGTCCCACGCCTGGGGCGGTTCCAGGCAGACGTCGCAGTTGCCGCAGGCCGTGATCTGCTGGCCGAAATACGCCAGCAGCCGCACGCGGCGGCATTCCACGGTCTCGCACAGCCCCAGCATGGCGTCCAGTTGCTGGCCCAGCCGGCGGCGGTAGGACTCGTCGCCCGGGGATTCGTCGATCATGCGGCGCTGCTGCACCACGTCCTGCAAGCCGTAGGCGAGCCAGGCGGTGGCGGGCAAGCCGTCGCGGCCGGCCCGGCCGGTTTCCTGGTAATAGCCTTCGACGGATTTGGGCAGGTCGATGTGAGCGACGAAGCGCACGTCGGGCTTGTCGATGCCCATGCCGAACGCGATGGTGGCCACCATCACCACGCCGTCCTCGCGCAGGAACCGGGCCTGGTTGGCGGCGCGCACCTGCGGGCTGAGCCCGGCGTGGTACGGCATGGCGTCGATGCCCTGATTGCACAAGAATTCGGCGGTTTCCTCCACGCGCGCCCGCGACAGGCCGTACACCACGCCGGACTCGCCTTCGTGTTCCGTGCGGATCATGTCCAGCAACTGCTTGCGCACTTCGTTCTTTTCGATGATGCGGTAGCGGATGTTGGGGCGGTCGAAGCTCGAGACGAAATGGCGGGCGTCGTCCAGCGACAGGCGCTGGGCGATTTCCGTGCGCGTGTCGGCGGTGGCGGTGGCGGTGAGCGCAATGCGCGGCACGTCGGGCCAGCGCTCGTGCAGCATCGACAGGCCCAGGTATTCCGGCCGGAAGTCGTGGCCCCATTGCGACACGCAGTGCGCCTCGTCGATGGCGAACAGCGCGATGCGGCCGCGTTCCAGCAATTGCAGGCAACGGTCGGTCAGCAGGCGTTCGGGGGCAACGTACAGCAGGTCCAGCTCGCCGGCCAGGAACGCCTGTTCGACGTCGCGCGCCACCCGCCATTCCTGCGTGGAATTCAGGAACGCCGCGCGCACGCCCAGTTCGGTCAGGGCGTCGACCTGGTCCTGCATCAGCGCGATCAGCGGCGAGACGACGATGCCGGTGCCTTCGCGGACCAGCGAGGGAATCTGGTAACAGAGCGATTTCCCGCCGCCGGTCGGCATGAGGACCAGCGCGTCGCCGCCGTCGATCACCTGTTCGACAATGGCTTGCTGGTCGCCGCGGAAGGATTCGTAACCGAAAACGCGCTGCAACACGCCGAGGGCGCGCGCGTCAGACATGGGGGTAGGCCGGAAGCATCATGGCAGGGATTTTAAGCCGCAAATCCGGACGGCCCCTTTTACGGGGATATTTCCGTCCGTCTCGCGGTCCGGCTACCAGCTCAACCAGGTGCCGCGCATGAAGGTATCGACTGGCATGCTCAGGTTGGCCCGCCATTCATAGTTGCCCGAAATGATGTCGCGGTCGGCGCCTACGGCCAGCTTTACCTTGGGGGCGACGAACATGCTGTGCGTCAGGCCCACGCGCTGTTCAGCCAGTGTCGACCCCTCATGCAGGCCGGAATAGGTGCCGCTGATGGTGCCCCAGCCCGTGATCGGCACGCCGGCCGACAGGGTGTTGCGCGACTGCGGGGCCGAGGCCACGCCGCCGGAGTAGGTGGACAGGTCGCCAAAGCCGGCGCCAATCTGTTCGTTGGTGTAGCCCAGGTTCACGGCATCGGCCACGTCCACGCTGTAGCCGAAGCGATAGCGCCAGGCGTTGGACGCGTCGAACGAGCTTTGGGTGGCGCCGGCCTGGAACGTGCCGTATTCGCCGGCGGCGTAGGTGGTGCCCATGCCGCGGGTGGTCAGCGATGGGGCGCTCTGCATCTGGCCTTCCAGCGTCAGGGCGGGGGTCAGGCCGTAGCGCACGCTGCCGGTGCCGACCGAGGCGCCGTAGTCCACGGCGCCGGAACTGGCGGCCGGATCCATCCGGTTCAGCTTGCCCAGCGATGAGGAATAGCCAAAGCTGCCTTCGGGCACAGTGGCGGAGGAACCCGCCCAGTTGGCGATCTGCAGCCCGCCGACGGGCGCGCTGCTGCCCCAGGCGGGGGCGTTGGCATTGATGTTGCCCACGGT
This sequence comes from Achromobacter marplatensis, assembly GCF_002209535.1. Taxonomy (GTDB): domain Bacteria; phylum Pseudomonadota; class Gammaproteobacteria; order Burkholderiales; family Burkholderiaceae_B; genus Achromobacter; species Achromobacter marplatensis. The sequence goes on from NZ_NJIG01000002.1 coordinate 237,286, forward strand.
GACCGAGGGCCCCGCAGTATTGCGGTAGACCCAGTTGCGGTCGCCGCCATAGCGCAGCCCGTCCTGGCCGCTGACCGAGGCGAACCAGGGCCGGGTGGGGCGCGACACGCCCGAGATTACGACGACCGGCACGCGGGGCAGGTCGCCGTCTTCCAGTGCGAAGGAGTAATCCGGCGTGCTTTCCTCGGCCGGTGCGGCGGCCGCCTGTTCGCAGCCCAAGGGGGGCGCGTCGGCCGCACCGGACAACGAGGTTCCGATCCCCGGGATCAGTTCCGCGCCGCTGTCTTCCACGCCCTGCACGCTGGTGTCCATCGCCGGTTCCGCCACTTGCAGGTCGCAAGGGGACGGATCCAGGGGAACGGCCCGCGAATCGATCGACGGCGCCGGGCGCACAGGGATCGGCTGCACCGGGGACAGAACCCCGATGCCGCGCGCCATGCGGACCCGCGCCCCCTCGGGAAGGGGGGCAGCGAAATCGGGGGACGCAATCGAGGTGTCGCCGAACGCGGAAGCCAGGGGGCAGGACAAGCCCACCGCCAGCGCCGCGTGCAACAGCCGTCTGCGCCAGTGTGTAGGGGCGACCATACGGACCAGTGTAGAGAGGGGACGCCGCCGTAGCTGTAAACGATTTTTAGTAAACCGGACGAGCGGCAAGACCAGTCCGGTTATTTTAGGTCCACTCCATGCCCCGACGGGCGTTTCAGGCAAAGCGCCGGAAAACACGGCGTACATCGTGCAACAGGTGTATTTCAGTTGATTTCTTGCCTCTTGCGGCCGGACGCGGCGCGCCTCACTATGGCATCCATGGACAATCCCCACACCAAGCTGCTGGTCGTCGACGACGACCCAGCGTTACGACAACTGCTGGCCGACTACCTGAATCGGCACGGCTACGACACCTTGCTGGCGCCGGACGCCACCGACCTGTCCTCGCGCATCACCCGTTACGCGCCCGACCTGCTCGTGCTGGACCGCATGCTGCCCGGCGGCGACGGCGCGGACGCCTGCCGTCGCCTGCGCGAGCAAGGCGAAGACATTCCCGTCATCCTCCTGACCGCCCGCGACGAAGCGGTGGACCGCATCATCGGCCTGGAAGCGGGGGCGGACGACTACGTGGGCAAGCCCTTCGACCCGCGCGAACTGCTGGCCCGCATCGAGGCCGTGCTGCGCCGCAAACGCGGCCCCTCCGCGCTGACCAAGGATGCACCGGTCACGTTCGGCCCCTTCCTGTTCGACCCGTCCTCGCGCCAACTGTCGCGCGAAGGCACCGTGGTGAAGCTGACCGGCGGCGAAATCAACCTGCTTGAAGCCCTGGTGCGCAATGCCGGCAAGCCGCTGTCGCGCGAGCGCCTGCTGGCGCTGGCGCGCGACGACGACGCCGGCGAACGCAATGACCGCGCCATCGACATCGCCATCCTGCGCCTGCGCCGCGTGATCGAAGACGATCCCAAGCAGCCGCGCTGGATCCAGACCGTCTGGGGCATCGGCTACCGGTTTTCCCCCTGATGCGCTTTTCCCCCGGTTTCCTGGTGCCGCGTTCGCTGAGGGCGCGCCTGATCCTGCTGATCCTGGGGTCGGTGCTGCTGACGCAGGCGGCCACGCTCGTCACGGTGTCTTACTTCCGGCACAAGTTCCTGGAAGACGTGGCCATCGGCTACATCGTCACCACGATCCGCACCCTGCGCGCCGCCGTGTCCGAGGTGCCCGCCGAAGACCGCGCCGAGTTCGTGCGCACCGCGTCGCAGAACCAGTGGCGGCTGTGGTCGCGCGTGCTGCCGGCCGAAGCCAAGCTGCAACGCTTCAATGGCCGCCGTCCCCCGCCACCCCCGCGTGCCGCACCGCGTCCGCCTCCCCCGCAGTCTTCGGCTGCTCAGCCCGGCGATACGCCGCGTCCGCCCCCGCCCCCGCCGCCCGAAGTGCGGGGCGACGACCATGACGCGGATGGCGACCGCGGCGACGACCACCGGGCCGACGCGCGCGACGCCGCCGACCGGGAACGGGCGCGCGAAGAGCACATGCGCCGCTACAAGCCCGAGCCGGATGACATCCGCCGCGACCTGCGCGTGCTGGTGCAACTGCTGAACGAACGCCTGAACGACGGCACCCGCGTGGCGCTCTCGCGCGGCCCGGCCCCGGAGATCTTCATTTCACTGGCGCCCAATTCCGCCAGCGAAGATGTGCCGCGCTTGCGCGAATGGCTGGTCATCCCGCTGGACCGCCTGGATCCGCCCGTGGCCACGCCGTTCATCGCGGCCTGGCTGGGCGGCCTGGGCCTGTTGCTGCTGCTGGCGGTGGGCTTCTCGTGGCACATCACGCGGCCCATCACCCGGCTGGCTGATGCCGCCGACCGGCTGGCCGCGGGCCAACCCCAGCGCGTGGAGCCTTCCGGGCCACATGAAACGCGGGCGCTGGGCGTGCGTTTCAACGCCATGCTGGATGCGCTGGCCGAATCCGACTCGGTGCGCCGCACCTTGTTGTCGGGCCTGCCGCACGACCTGAAAGGGCCGTTGTCGCGGATGTGGCTGCGCATCGAGCTGGCCGACGATTCCAAGCTGAAGGAAGGCTTGCGCACCGATCTGCAGGACATGCAGCACATGGTTGATCAGTTCATCGGCTTTGTGCGCGGCACCGACCCCGCGGCCTACCGCTATGCGCCCATCGTGCTGTCCGACTGGCTGACCGAACGCGTCGGCGCCTGGCAGGGCGCGGGCACGGACATCCACCTGACGGCCGCCGACGACGACGCGCCGCTGGTGGTGCAGGCCGACGCCGTGGCGCTGGGCCGCCTGCTGGACAACCTGATCGGCAATGCCTTGAACCACGGCGCGCCGCCGGTGGACGTCAGCCTGCGTCGGGAAGAGCGCCACGCCGTGCTGGATGTGGCCGACCATGGCCCCGGTATTGTCGCCGAACGCCGCCAGGAGGCGCTGCGCCCGTTCAGCCGGCTGGACGATGCGCGCACGCGCACCGGCAGCGTGGGCCTGGGACTGGCGCTGGCCGAGGCCATTGCCCGTGCCCACGGGGGCTCGCTGGAATTGCGGCAGGCCGAATCCGGCGGCCTGTGCGTGCGGGTGAAGCTGCCCCTGTCCGAAACCGCATAGGGCGGCGGGGCCCTTTGCGGCCCCACCTAGGCGGCCCCACCTAGGCGGCCCCACCTAGGCGGCCCCGCCATACGGTACGATGCATCCTGCTTCGTCCCTTGTCGTATCCGCACCATGGCCATTCAGTCCGATTCCCTTTCCTCCCGTCCCGACGCCCCCCGTATCGTGGCGCCGCAGCCGGTGTCGCCCAACGAGGAATCGATCGAACGCGCCTTGCGGCCCAAGGCGCTGCAGGAATACGTCGGCCAGCAGCGCGCCCGCGAACAGCTCGAGATCTTCATCGCCGCCGCCCGAAAGCGCGGCGAGGCGCTGGACCACGTGCTGCTGTTCGGCCCCCCCGGGCTGGGCAAGACCACGCTGGCCCACATCATCGCGCACGAAATGGGCGTGCAGCTGCGCCAGACGTCCGGCCCCGTGCTGGAGCGCCCGGGCGACCTGGCCGCGCTGCTGACCAACCTGGAAAAGAACGACGTCCTGTTCATCGACGAAATCCACCGCCTGTCGCCGGTAGTCGAGGAAATCCTCTATCCGGCGCTGGAAGATTTCCAGATCGACATCCTGATCGGCGAAGGCCCCGCCGCGCGCAGCGTGAAGCTGGACCTGCAGCCGTTCACGTTGGTGGGCGCGACCACGCGGGCGGGCATGCTGACCAACCCGCTGCGCGACCGCTTCGGCATCGTCTCGCGGCTGGAGTTCTATAACGCGGCTGACCTTGGCCACATCGTCACGCGCAGCGCCGGCCTGCTCAACGCCGGCATCACGCCGGACGGCGCGGCGGAAGTGGCGCGCCGCGCTCGCGGCACGCCCCGGATCGCCAACCGCCTCTTGCGCCGCGTGCGGGACTACGCCGAGGTCAAGGCCAGCGGCACGATCGACGCCGACGTCGCCGGCCGCGCGCTGGCCATGCTGGAAGTGGACCCCCAGGGCCTGGACCTGATGGACCGCAAGCTGCTGGAAGCCATCATCCACAAGTTCGATGGCGGGCCGGTGGGCGTGGACAGCCTGGCCGCCGCCATCGGCGAAGAGCGCGACACCATCGAAGACGTGATCGAGCCCTACCTGATCCAGCACGGTTACCTGCAACGCACGCCGCGGGGCCGCACCGCCACGCTGACGACCTGGCGCCATCTGGGCCTGACCCCGCCCACGGGTGTCACTACCGGCGGCGGCGATCTGTTCGGCAAGTAGGCGCGGGCGGCGCGCAAACCGCGCGACGGGTTTATGATCCGGGGGTTTCGACATTCCTGCGATCAAAGGACCGGATTCCCATGCTGCCCGAATTGCCTACCTATGATGATGTCGTGCGCGCCAGCGAGCGCCTGGCCGGCAACGCACACCGTACGCCCGTCTTGACCTCGGCCACGGCCGACGCCATCAGCGGCGCATCGATCTTCTTCAAGTGCGAAAATTTCCAGCGCATGGGCGCCTTCAAGTTCCGCGGCGGCTACAACGCCATCGCGCGCCTGACGCCTGAGCAGCGCGCTGCGGGTGTCGTCACCTTCTCGTCGGGCAACCACGCGCAGGCCATCGCGCTGGCTTCCAAGCTGCAAGGCGTGTCCGCTACGATCATCATGCCGCTGGACGCACCTGCGGCCAAGCGCGCCGCCACCGAAGGCTACGGCGGCAAGATCGTCACGTACGACCGCTACACCGAAGACCGCGAGCAGATCGCCCGGCGCATCCAGACCGAGACCGGCGCCACGCTCATTCCGCCCTACGACCATGAAGACGTGATCACGGGGCAGGGCACCGCGGCCAAGGAACTGTTCGAGGAAGTCGGCGAGCTGGACTACCTGTTCGTCTGCCTGGGCGGAGGCGGCCTGCTGTCGGGTTCCGCCTTGTCCGCGTTCGCGCTCAGCCCGCGCTGCCTGGTCTACGGCGTCGAGCCGGAAGCGGGCAACGATGGCCAGCAGTCTTTGCGCAAGGGTGAAATCGTCCGGATTCCGGCCCCCAAGACCTTGGCCGACGGCGCCGCCACGACGCACCTGGGCAACCTGACCTTCCCCCTCATCCAGAAGCACGTGCGCGACATCGTCACGGTGACGGATGCCCAACTGGTCACCACCATGAAATTCTTCGCCGAACGCATGAAGATGGTGGTCGAGCCCACGGGTTGCCTGGGCGCGGCGGCCGTCATGCAGAACGTGGTGCCGGTGCGCGGGGCGCGGGTCGGCGTCATCATCAGCGGTGGCAACGTCGACCTTCCGGCCTACGCCCGATTGCTGGCTTCCTGATCCCGATTGGCGGTTCGCCTGCCGGACCGCCGATGCGTGCTTGCGGTTGCCGCCCGCGCAAGGCAGAATCGGGACTCGATCCTGACAAACAGGAGGCTGCGGCATGCGTATCCTTATCATTGGTGGCACCGGTTTCATCGGCCGTCACCTGATTGCCCGGCTGTCCGGCGGCTTGCACCAGATGATTGTGCCCACGCGCCTTCTGGCGCGGGGCAGCGAACTGCAAGTCTTTCCCACCGTCACGCTGGTCCAGACCGACATTCACGATGACGCGGCGCTGGATGGCCTGGTCCGCGGTTGCGACGTGGTCGTGAACCTGGTGGGCATCCTGCATGGCAACATCGGCAAGCCGTACGGGTCGGACTTCGCGCGGGCCCACGTGCTGTTGCCCCAGCGCATTGCGCAAGCCTGCCGGCGCCAGGGCGTGCATCGCCTTCTGCATGTCAGCGCGCTGGGCGCCGATTCCCAGGGCGACAGCATGTACCAGCGCTCCAAGGGCGACGGCGAGGCCGCGATCAAGCATGAATTCCAGGCCGCGTCCGAAGGCGGCTGGACAATTTTCCGTCCGTCCGTCCTATTTGGGCCGGACGACAAATTCACCAATATGTTCGCCACGCTGGCGCGCTGGCTGCCCGTGCTGCCGCTGGCGGGCGCGCACGTGCGCATGCAGCCGGTCTATGTGGGCGATGTGGTGGAGGCGATGATGTCCGCCCTGGGCGACACGCACACCTGTGGCAAAACGTATGAGCTGGGCGGGCCGCAGGTCTACACGCTGGGCGAGATCGCGCGGCTGTGTGCGGCCTGGAGCGGTCATCCGCGGCCGGTGATCAGCATGCCGATGGGCGTGGGCCGCATCCAGGCCCGCCTGTTCGAATGCCTGCCGGGCAAGCCCCTGATGTCGCGCGACAACCTGGATTCCCTGCGCCGCGACAATATCTGCGCGGGGCCCATTGCGCCGGAACTGCACGTCGTGCCGACCGGGCTGGAGGCCGTCGCGCCCCGCTACCTGTAATCAGCGGGCCAGCGCCTTCAACGCCTGCTTGATCCCGTCCGACACACCGACCCCTTCGGGCAGCGTCTTCAGCGCCGACAGCGATTCCTTTTCCGAATAGCCCAGCGCCAGCAGCGCATTCAGGATGTCCGACTGGTGATCCGGCGTCGCATGCGAGGACGCGCCGATGTCCGCGCCCAGCTTGCCGCGCATTTCCAGCAGCAGGCGTTCGGCGGTCTTCTTGCCGATGCCGGGCACGCGGGTCAGGCGGCCCGATTCCTGCAAGGTGATGGCCTGCGCCAGATCCGCCACCGACATGCCCGAGAGCACCGACAGCGCCGTGCGGGCGCCGATGCCGCTGACCTTGATCAGTTCGCGAAAGGCGCTGCGTTCGCTGGCCGTGCCGAAGCCATACAGGATGTGCGCGTCTTCGCGCACCGTCAGGTGCGTGTACAGCGTGACGCGCGCGCCGGTTTCCGGCAGCGCGTACAGCGTGCTCATGGACACGTCGATGTCATAGCCCAGTCCACCCACGTCCACGCAGATGGTGGGGGGCAGCTTTTCGATCAGGGTTCCGGTGATGCGTCCGATCATGGTGATGAAGGCCTGGTAAAGGAGTAGGGCAGGAGAGGCGCGCGGAATGCGCGGCGAATGCGGGCATTCTATACGCGCAAGGGCGCGTTCAGCCGATCAGGCGTCCGTTGCGGATGCGCGTCTTGCCGCTCATGCGTAGCGACGTGCCCAGGCGTTCCAGCTTGTCCTGCAGCGGTCCGACGTGGGCGTGGCAGATGGCGCAGGCCAGCGCGTCGGCGGAGTCGGGGGCGGGCGTGCCGTCCAGCGCAAGCAGGTGCTGCACCATCATCTGCACCTGCTCCTTGGCGGCGCGTCCGGTGCCGACCACGGCTTTCTTGATCTGCAGCGCGGTGTACTCGTGGACAGTCAGCGAACTGTCGGCCAGCGCGCACAGCGCGGCGCCCCGCGCCTGCCCCAGCAGCAGGGTGGACGCGGGGTTGGTGTTCATGAAGACGATTTCCAGCGCGGCGACGTCGGGTTGCGTGTCGCGCGCCACCTGGCGCAGATTGTCCAGGATGACTTTCAGGCGTTCGGCCAGCGTCAGCGCCGGTGGGACCACGATGGTCCCGCTGGCCACGTACCGCAGCCGCGAGCCGTCGGCATCGATCACACCGAAACCGGTGCGGCGCAAGCCGGGATCGATGCCGAGGACGCGCATCAGTGGCGGAAGTGGCGGGTGCCGGTCAGCACCATGGCGATGCCATGCTCGTCGGCCGCGGCGATGACTTCGTCGTCGCGCATGCTGCCGCCGGGTTGGATCACGCAGGTCGCGCCTGCCGCCACCACCACGTCCAGGCCGTCGCGGAACGGGAAGAACGCGTCAGACGCCACGGCCGAGCCCTTCAGGGTCAGGCCGGCGTTTTCCGCCTTGATCGACGCGATGCGGGCCGAGTCGATGCGGCTCATCTGGCCGGCGCCCACGCCGAGCGTCATGCCGCCGCCCACGAAGACGATGGCGTTGGACTTGACGTACTTGGCGACCTTCCAGGCAAAGGCCAGATCGTTCATTTCCTGCTCGGTGGGTTGGCGCTTGCTGACCACCTTGAGCGCATCGCGCGGCACGTTGTAGGCGTCCGGGCTTTGCACCAGCCAGCCGCCGCCCACGCGCTTGATGTCCATGGCGTTCTGGCCCACGCCCATCGGCACTTCCAGCACGCGCACGTTCTTCTTGGCGGCCAGGATGGCCAGCGCGGCGCCGTCATAGGCCGGGGCCAGCAGCACTTCCAGGAACTGGGCGCTGACGGCTTCGGCCGTGGCGGCGTCCACCGGGCGGTTGAAGGCGATGATGCCGCCGAACGCGGAGGTCGGGTCGGTCTTGAATGCTTGCTGGTACGCGCCCAGCGTGTCGGCCGCCACGGCGACGCCGCAGGGGTTGGCATGCTTGACGATGACGCAGGCAGGCACGTCGAAGCTGCGCGCGCATTCCCATGCGGCATCCGCATCGGCGATGTTGTTGTAGGACAGTTCCTTGCCCTGCAACTGGCGGTAATTGCCCAGCAGGCCGGCCGGACGCTGCGCGTCCACGTAGAAGGCGGCGGTCTGGTGCGGATTCTCGCCGTAGCGCAGCGCCTGCTCCTGCTTGACCTGCAGGGTCAGCGTGCCGGGCCATTCGGTGCGCGCCGGGACCGCTTCCTGGGCCGGTTCGGCTTCGGTCAGGCTGGTCAGGTAGGCGGCGATGGCGCCGTCGTAGGCGGCGGTGTGGGCGTAGACCTTCGAGGCCAGCGCCAGGCGCAGGCCGTAGGAGGTGCTGCCGTTCTTGTCCATTTCCGACAGCACGCGCGAATAATCGATCGGGTCGATCACGACCGTCACGCCGCCGGCTTCCGTGCCGTGGTTCTTGGCGGCGGCGCGCAGCATGGCCGGGCCGCCGATGTCGATGTTCTCGACCGCATCGGCGAACGTGCAGTCCGGCTTGGCGACGGTTTCACGGAAGGGGTACAGGTTGACCACCAGCATGTCGATGCGATCGATACCCGCCGCCTTGATGGTGTCCATGTGCTCGGCGCTGTCCCGGCGCGCCAGCAGGCCGCCGTGGATCTTGGGGTGCAGCGTCTTGACGCGGCCATCCAGGATTTCCGGCGAACCCGTGTGGGCAGCCACTTCGGTGACGGTCAGGCCGGCGTCGGCCAGCAACTTGGCGGTGCCGCCAGTCGACAGCAGGCGTACGCCGCGCGCAGCCAGGGCGCGGGCAAATTCAACGATGCCGGTCTTGTCGGACACCGAAAGCAGGGCGGTTTCGATTTTCATGGTGGGGGACGGGAGTCGGGCGCAGCGCCTTTCTCGTTCAGGTCGGGATGGGAAATCGGAGGGCGGGGCGGACGGCGCCCGGCAAGGGGCCGTCCACGCGGAAAAGCTATACCTGGATATTGTGCGCCAGCAACTTCTTGCGCAGGGTGTTGCGGGTGATGCCCAGCATTTCGGATGCCCGCGACTGGTTGCCGCCCGACCGCTCAAGCGCTACTTCAAGCACCGGGCGCTCCACACAGCGCATCACCATGTCCCACATATCGTGGGGCTCGGATTCACCCAAGTCTTCGAAATAGCGCTCCAGGCTGGCGCGCACGCATTCTTCCAGGACATCTTTCTTGCTCATTTGAGTACAGATATTTTTATGTTGGTGTTGAGGCGGTCATGCCGCCAGCAGGGCTTCTGCGACCGGCGCCGGATGGGGCTCGCCGTCGCGCGAGATGATGTCGAACCAATCAGACACCGCCCGCCACTGGTCGCGGGTGTTGTCGATCAGGTTCATGCGGGCGCAGAACGAATCCGCGCCCGGCAGGCCGTCCAGATACCAGCCGATATGCTTGCGCGCCGTGCGTACGCCGGTGTGCTCGCCATAGAACCGGTAATGGTCGTCGAGATGTTCGAGCAACAGCTCGCGCATTTCCCCATACGAGGGAGGGGCCAGTGTTTCGCCCGTGCGCAGGTAGTGGTCGATTTCGCGGAAAATCCAGGGACGGCCCTGGGCCGCCCGGCCAATCATGACCGCGTCGGCGCCAGTGTAATCCAGGACGTGCCTGGCTTTTTCAGGCGAGTCGATATCCCCGTTTGCGATCACGGGAATCGTCAGCTCGGCCTTGACGGCGCGGATAGTGTCATATTCCGCCTCGCCCGTATAGAGGTCGGCGCGCGTGCGGCCATGCAAGGTCAGGGCCGCGATGCCGGCGTTTTCGGCCAGTTTCGCCACGCGCAAGGCGTTGCGGCTCTCGCGGTCCCAGCCGGTGCGGGTCTTCAGCGTGACCGGCACGCCCAGCGGCGCACACGCCGACACGACGGCGTCCAGGATGCGGACGATCAGGTCTTCGTGGCGCAGCAGCGCCGAGCCGGAGGCCACATTGCAGACCTTTTTCACCGGGCATCCCATGTTGATGTCGATGATCCGGGCGCCCTTGCCGGCGTTGAAGACGGCCGCTTCGGCCATCATGGCCGGGTCGGCGCCCGCGATCTGCACGGAAATGGGGGCGATCTCGCCGTCGTGATTGAGACGGCGGGACGTCTTGACGCTATCCCACAGCTTGGGGTTGCTGGCGGCCATTTCCGACACGGCATAGCCGGCCCCCAACTTCTTGCAAAGTTGCCGGAAAGGGCGGTCCGTCACGCCCGCCATGGGCGCGACAAGAACATTGTTGGGAAGGGTCCATTGGCCTATGCGCATGGTCACATTTTAACCGGCTCGATCGAACCCCCGTTTTCAGCTGGCAACAGCTTGGTAACAAACGGGGGCGAAAGCAGTCGATTCCGCACCCCGGGCGGGGGCGGAACGAGAGCGGAATCAGGCGCGGAAACCTTGCAGCAGATGTTGGGCCAGCGGCGCGCGCAACGGGGAGGCCAGATCCATCCCCAGCAAGGCCAGCCCGCACGCATGCTCCACCGGGGCCAGGCCGGTGGCGAACACGCGGGGCATCAGGTCGGTCAGGCCGGCGGTGATGAAGCGGTCGACCTGACGCGCTTGCGCGAACTCCGCCAACAGGGCGGTGGGACTGGCCTCGGGGCGGGCCAGCCAGCCCGCCAGCGTCTGAGCCAGGCGGGCGGCGTCGCGCAGCCCCAGGTTCAGGCCCTGGCCCGCGACCGGGTGCAGGGTCTGGGCGGCATTGCCGATGGCGGCCACGCGGCCTTGCACTTGCGCCCGGCGGGCGGCCAGCGACAGCGGAAAGACATGGCGCGGCGCCTGGCTGGACAGTCGGCCCAGGCGGTCGCCGAAAGCGGCCGACAGCGCTTTCGAGAAAGCCGTGTTGTCCAGCGCGGCCAGTTCGGTGGCGCGATCCGGGGCGCTGCACCATACGACGGAATAGGCGTCCGGCGTCTGCGGGTGGGGCAGCAAGGCCAGTGGTCCTTCGGCGGTGAAGCGTTCCCAGGCCCAGCCGCGGCGCGGCAGGGTGGCATGGGCGGTGGTCAGCACCGCGTGCTGGCCGTAGTCGCGGCGTACGTCGGCCGCGCCCGCGCCGTCGGACTGCACGGCGACCTGGCAAAGCAGCGTGGTGTCGCCCTGCACGATGCGCACGCCGTCCGCGTCCTGGCTGTCCACGCGCGCGGCAGGGCCCGGCAGGACGGTGACGCCACAGGCGGCCACGCATTCGTCCAGCTTGGCGTGCAGCCCCGAATAGGCGACGACGCTACCCAGCTGCGGCACGCCGAAGTCGGTGTTCTGGATCACGGTGCGGCCCAGCCGTCCGCGCTGCGATACATGAATGTTGCGGATGTCGGCCGAACGTTCGGGCCAGGCATGCAGCGATTCCAGCAGCACGCGGCTGCCATGGTTCATGGCCAGCACGCGGGGGTCGGCCGCGGGCACGGCCGCAGCAGGCGTCGCCGGGGCGGGCGCGGCGCCCGCGAGCAGGGCGATGCGCGCCGGATCCGGTGCCACGCGCGCCAGCATCAGGGCCAGAACGCGGCCCACGGGGCCGGCGCCAAGAATCGCAATGTCGAAGGCGGATGCAGTCATGTCCCGATTTTAACCGTCCACTACAATCCGGGACAGCCAGCGCGGTGGGTCGCGCGGCCCACTCTCCCGGTTGATCGATATGACGCAGGTTCAGGCTTCCCCTTCGCTGTCCGCCGTATCCGCCCGCCGCCCGCGCGGCAAAGTCGCCGTGGGGCTGTTGGCCTGCCTGTTCGGCTGGCTGGGCGCCCATTGGTGGTATCTGGGCCGGCGCCACGCCTGGCTGGTCACCACACTGTCACTCGTCTGCCTGTTCTGCGCGTTTCGCTTCTACCCCGTCTGGTACGACAACCCCGCGTTCTTCCTGGTCTTCATTCCGATGATCGACGGGTTCATCGAAAGCGCGGTGTTCTCGCTGATGCCGGACGAGAAATTCGACCGCCTGTACAACCCCGAGCTGGGCCGCCCCACCGCCACGGGATGGGGGCCGGTGCTGGTCGCCATCCTGGCCTGCCTGGTGGGCTCGGTCGTCTCGATGTTCGCCATCGCCATGGTGGTGGTCTACGTCTGGGTGGCGATGGGCTGGCTGGACGGGCTGGTGCTGTAGGGTCGGGGCTGTGGGGCCGGCTATTCGCGCATCAGCGCTTCGATCTCGCTGGCCTCTACCGGCACGCCACGGGTGATCAGTTCACAGCCTTCATCCGTCACCAGCGCATCGTCCTCGGTGCGGATACCGATATTCCAGTAGCTTTCCGGCACGTCGTCCGCCGGGCGCACATAGATGCCCGGCTCGATCGTCAGCATCATCCCGCGCTCCAGCTTGCGCCAGGGGCGGTCGGCGCCCTGGGCGGGGCCCGGCTGGCGGTAGTCGCCCACGTCATGTACGTCCAGGCCCAGCCAGTGGCCGGTGCGGTGCATGTAGAAGCGGCTGTAGTCGCCGGATTCCAGCACCCCGTCCAGCGATCCCTTCAACAGCTTTAAGTCCAGCATGCCTTGCGCCAGCACGCGCAGCGCGGCTTCGTGGCCGTCGTTGAAGGTGCGGCCGGGGGCGGTGGCCTGGGCCGCCGCTTCCTGTGCCGCCACCGTCAGGTCATACAGCGCGCGCTGCGGGCCGCTGTAGCGGCCGTTCACGGGAAAGGTCCGAGTGATGTCGCTGGCGTAGCTGTCCACCTCGCAGCCGGCGTCGATCAGCACCAGGTCGCCGTCGCGCAGCACGGCTTCGCCCGCCGGGTAGTGCAGCACGCAGGCGTTGGCGCCCGCTGCGACGATGCTGTTATAGGCCACAGCCTGGGCGCCGTGGCGACGGAATTCATACAGCAGCTCGGCTTCCAGCTCGTATTCGTGCATACCGGCGCGGGCGACGCGCATGGCGCGCGCGTGCGCCCCGGCCGAGATCTTGGCGGCGCGCCGCATCGCGGCGATTTCGGCCGGGTCCTTGATCAACCGCATTTCCGCCAGCAGCGGGCGGATGTCCTGTTGGCGCGAAGGCGGCGCGTGGCCGGCGCGGCTGGCGTCGCGCGCCGTAGCCAGCCAGCGGTGCAGGCGGCCGTCCGTGCGCTTGTCGCCGGCCAGCGGCGCGTACAGGGTGGGGTGGTCCAACATCAGCGTGGGCACCACTTCGTCCAGGGCGTCCAGCGCGTGCGCATCGTCGAAACCGAAATAGGCGGCGGCCGCTTCGGGGCCGAAGCGCTTGCCTTCCCAGATCTCGTGTTCCACGTGGCGCGGGCGACAGAACAGCACGGCGCGGTCGGTCGCTCCTGCGATCAGCACCAGCCAGGCGCCGGGTTCGGTGAACCCGGTGAGGTAGAAGAAGTCGCTGTCGTGACGGTACGGGAATTCGGCGTCGCGGTTGCGGATTGCTTCGGGGGCCGTGCTCAAGATGGCGATGCCGCCGCCGTCGGCGCGCATCCGGTCCATCAGGCGTTGGCGCCGGGCGGCGAAGGGGGCGATGTCGGCGGGAGGCAGGCTCATGGCGGGCAGGGGCGCGAACCCCGCGAAGGTGTGGATGCGGCTTACTTTACCCCGCTATCGCGCGGAAACAACAGCGGGCGGGGTTCCCGCGGCGTCCGCGCGGGATTCACTGGACCGTCAGATTCGCGCTGCTACAATCGCGGCTCTGTCATTGGGGAGTAGCCATCCTTTGTCCCCAAAGGAGTTAGCGTCAACAGACTTGGTGGTTCAGGGCCGCGTAGCGGTTGCTAGAACTCCATGGCGCTAACGGTTTCCATGCAAGCGGCCTGCCCGCCGCATGGATCAGCCAGGCGAGACCTTTGGCCGCGTTGCGTTCACCCTGGCCGGGCGAGCCGTAGCGTCGCGCCAATTGGTTTCTGCTCGTCCGGCTGCGTTCATATGTTGCTCACCCTGTTTCTGTTTTTCCTGTCCGCGGCAGTGATTTACTTCGCCTGCGAATTCTTCGTCAATGGCGTTGAATGGGTCGGACACCGCTTCCATCTGGGCGCCACCGCCACCGGCACCGTGCTGGCCGCGTTCGGCACCGCATTGCCGGAAAGCGCGGTCACCTTCATGGCCGTCATGTTCGGCGACACCCCGGAGCAGAAAGACATCGGCGTCGGCGCGGCCATGGGCGGCCCCCTGGTGCTGGCGACCCTGGCGTACGCCGTAGTGGGTTTCGCCCTGTGGCGCGCGCGCCGGGGCCAGACGACGCAAGCCAACTGTATCAACGCGGACCAGCGCCGGCTGGCCCGCGACCAGGCCTGGTTCATGGGCATCTTCATCTTCAAGGTGGGCCTGGGCCTGCTGGCCTTCGCGTGGAAGCCCTGGCTGGGCATCCTGTTCCTGGCGACGTACGGCCTGTACATCAAGCGCGAACTGAGCCATGACGAGGAACGGACCGACAGCGAGGACCTCGAGCCGCTCAAGCTGCGCCCCCGCGATGAGGACCCGACCATGTTCTGGGCCGCGACGCAGACGATCCTGGCGCTGGTGGTCATCGCGGGCGCCTCGCACGTGTTCGTCAACCAAATCGAAGTGCTGGGAATTTTCATGGGCGCGTCGCCGCACGTGGCCGCCTTGCTGCTGGCGCCCGTCGCCACCGAATTGCCCGAAATCATGAACGCGCTGATCTGGGTGCGCCAAGGCAAGGAACGCCTGGCGCTGGCCAACATTTCGGGCGCGATGATGATCCAGGCCACCATCCCCAGCGCCTTGGGTATCTTCATGACGCCGTGGCTGCTGGATGCCCCCTTGCTGGCCGCGGGCCTGTTCACGATGCTGTCGATCGGCCTGCTGTGGCTGCGTTTCCGCCGCTCGGTGATGAGCGTGCCGGCCTTGTCGGCGGTGGGCGGCTTCTATGCCTTGTTTGCGGCATATCTGGGGTGGCACTTCTACGTCTGATCCCGGACCTTGGTGCGAATTGCGGCGCAGGCTCAGCGGGGCCTGCGCCGCTTTTGCATTTTTTGGCGGTTTTCCGGGCAGTTAAGGCCCATAAACCTTGTCCATCAGTGGAAACCCGCGTAAAATTCCGTTGTTATCCATCCCAGGAGCAGTCTTCGTGAATACCGATTCCGGCGAAAGTAGTCGATCTTGCATCGACCTCGCTGTCTGACAGGAAACACGCAGAACTCCATCTGCCGCATCCTGTCATGCAGGTTGCGGCGTATCCCAAGCCTCGGGCGCGAGTCCAGGCAATAGCGCAGGCCTTCGGCTTGCCGGGAATCTCCCCAACGTAAACCGCCAGAACCGCCGCTTGCCGCAGCGCCAGCGTTCGTGCACGTCTTGTGTTCGTCCGTCATGCGCCGCGCAGTTGCGCTCGCGTACTCGCGATCACGCTCCCCATTCTTGCAATGGAGGTCGTTATGCGTTTCTTCGACTTGTTCCTACGCCGCGCTGGCGTGGACCGCGCCACCGCCCTGGGCCGCCGCCGCGGCACGTCGCGCTTGACGGTCATCTGTCCGCGCGACGAACTGGGCGCCTTGCGCAAGCAGATCTGCCTGGACTTCAGCGCCGCCGGCCTGGATGTCTCGCAAGTGCAGATCGACCAAGGCCAGGACCCGAGCATGGCGTCGGCTTGCATCACCGTCAATTGCCCCCCGGAACTGCGGGCGGAACTGATGTCGCAAGCGCGCCGCCTGAGCGCCAATCCCGCCGTGCGCCACGTGCATTTCGGCGCGCAAGCCGCCGCAATGGCCTGACGCCAGCGCCTATCCCCACAGGAGAGATCATGCCTAGTGCCTTAGACCCCGAACCTCGATCGCGCCAAGTGCATGGCGCCGGCATGCCTGTCTGACCTGTCATCTCCCTGCGAGCCGACCGGCCGGACAGTCATCCCGGTTCCGACGGACTCCGCAGCAAAGAATCCCCGGCCACGCCCCCAGAGGCCAACGGCGCCGGTTTCGATTCCCTAGCTAGCCCCCTTTCCGTTTTCCGCACCCGGCGCGACTTCGACGCGATCCGGACACCGGCAACTTTGCCCCGGTGCCTGCGCACGCCTGTACGCGGCGGATTGACGGCTTTCCCGCGAAAGCCGCGGCCCGCTGCTGCCCGCGCGCAGGCCGAGGGGCAGGCGCGCCCGTGTCTCCGACAACAACACCAAAAACCGGAGCACTCCGATGTTGACGTTCCTGAAATCGTTTTTTTCTTCCGCCGCAGGCCGACGGCGCGCAGGCCGCCACTTCCGGCGGTCCCCCATGCTTGAGCAAGGCGGCCATACCGTTGCGGCGTCCGCCGCTTCCGACACGTCGCGCCGCGCCAACCGCCGCATGCTCGACATGTCCCGCATGGGCCTGGATGCCTTGTTTTCGCTGCTGGGCAGCGGCCGGGGAGGCCTGTCTGAAGATCAGGCGCAGACCGCGCGCGAGCGCCACGGCGCCAACGAGGTTGACCACGAGAAGCCCTTGTCCTGGCCCGCCCACCTGTGGCTGTCCTACCGCAACCCGTTCAATCTTCTCTTGACCGCGCTGGCCGCCCTGTCGTGGCTGACCGATGTGTGGATGGCCGAACCGGACGATCAGTCCTGGACGGCAGTCGTGATCATCGGATCGATGGTCGTGATTTCGACGGTGCTGCGCTTTGCGCAGGAACTCCGTTCGAACCGGGCGGCCGAGGCATTGAAGGCCATGGTGCAGAACACCGCCACCGTGCTGCGCAGCGGCCCCATGGCGTCAGCGGGGGACGGCACCAGCCACCGCCCCTACGGCGCGCCCCTGCACGAGTCCGGCTCGCATCAGTTGGAAGTGCCGCTGGCGGAGCTGGTGCCGGGCGACGTGGTGCTGCTCTCCGCGGGCGACATGATTCCCGCCGATTGCCGCATCCTGAACGCCAAGGACCTCTTCATCGCGCAGGCTGCTCTGACGGGCGAATCGCTGCCGGTCGAAAAGCATGCCGTCCAGCGCGAGGAGACCGGCAATTCGCTCGAGCTGGAGAACATGGCCTTCATGGGCACCAATGTGGTCAGTGGCTCGGGCTGCGCGCTGGTCGTGGCGACGGGGGCCAACACGTATTTCGGCCATCTGGCAGGACGCGTCACCCAGGCCACCCGCGCGCCCACGCAGTTCCAGCAGGGCATCAACCGCGTCAGCTGGGTGCTGATCCGCTTCATGCTGGTCATGGCGCCGATCGTCATGCTGATCAACGGCTTCACCAAGGGCGACTGGCTGGAAGCGCTGCTCTTCGCGCTGGCCATCGCGGTGGGGCTGACCCCCGAGATGCTGCCGATGATCGTCACGGCCACGCTCGCCAAGGGCGCATTGCGCATGTCGGGCCGTAAAGTCGTCGTCAAGCGGCTGGATGCGATCCAGAACCTGGGCGCGATGAACGTGCTGTGCACCGACAAGACCGGCACGCTCACGCAGGACCGCATCGTGCTGGAACGCCACACGGACGTCTACGGCACCACCAGCGACGATGTGCTGGCCTACGCCTACCTGAACAGCTACTACCAGACCGGCCTGAAGAACCTGCTGGACGTGGCGGTGCTGCAGCATGCCGAAGTGCAGCGTCGCCTGAACCTGGCATCCCGCTACCGCAAGGTCGATGAGATTCCTTTCGACTTTTCGCGGCGCCGGATGTCGGTGGTGGTCAACGAGACCGAAAATGGCCGCGACCACCACGAACTGATCTGCAAGGGGGCGCTGGAAGAAATGCTGTCTGCCTGCACGCGGTTGCGCGTGGGTAGTGAGGTGCACCTGCTGACCGATTCGCGCCGGGCGGACATCCGCCGGGTGACGGCCGAGCTGAACCGCGACGGCCTGCGAGTGATTGCAGTGGGCGTCAAGGAAATGCCGCCCACGCAGGAGGTCTATGGCGTGGCGGATGAATCCGACCTGGTGCTGGTGGGCTATATCGCCTTCCTGGATCCTCCCAAGGAATCGACCGGCCCCGCGCTGGCGGCGTTGAAGGCCTCTGGCATCGAGGTGAAGGTTTTGACGGGCGACGTCGAACTGGTCACGCAGAAAGTGTGCCGTGAAGTGGATTTCGAGGTGCGCAAAGTCTATCTGGGCGCCGAGATCGAGGCCATGAACGACACGCAGCTTGCCGCCGCCGTACTCGAAGCGAACGTGTTCGCCCGGCTGACGCCCGCACACAAGGAGCGCATCGTGCGCAGCTTGCGCGCGCAGGGCAATACGGTGGGTTTCATGGGAGACGGCATCAATGATGCGCCCGCCCTGCGCGCCGCCGACGTGGGTATTTCGGTGGATTCCGCGGTGGATATCTCGAAGGAGGCGGCCGACATCATCCTGTTGGAAAAGAGCCTGATGGTGCTGGAAGACGGCGTGATCGAAGGCCGCAAGACCTTCTGCAACATGCTCAAGTACCTGAAAATGACCGCCAGCTCGAATTTCGGCAACGTGTTTTCGGTATTGGTGGCCAGCGCCTTCCTGCCTTTCCTGCCGATGCTGCCCATTCACCTGCTGCTGCAGAATTTGATGTACGACATTTCCCAGACGGCGATTCCGTTCGACAATGTCGACGAAGAACTCCTGAAAAAGCCGCAGCAATGGGACCCGGACGGATTGGGTCGCTTCATGGTGTTCTTCGGTCCGATCAGCTCCCTCTTCGACATCGCCACCTATGCGCTCATGTGGTACGTGTTCCAGGCCAACGCGCCTGAGCATCAGACGCTGTTCCAGTCGGGCTGGTTCGTCGAAGGCTTGTTGTCGCAGACCTTGATCGTGCATATGATCCGCACCCGCAAGATTCCCTTTCTGCAAAGCCGTGCCGCATGGCCGTTGATGGCGATGACGCTCATGGTGGTGGTCATGGGGCTGATCCTGCCGTTCTCGCCGCTGGCTGAATACTTCCAGCTGCAAGCGTTGCCGTGGAGCTACTTCCCGTGGCTGGTGGGCATCTTGTTGAGCTACTGCGTCCTGACGCAACTGCTCAAGGGCATCTGGGTACGCCGCTACGGCTGGCAATAAGTCTGTGCATGCTGCGGCGGGCCGCAACGCCCGCCGCCATCGGGAGAAGAATATGAGAATCGCATTCTGTGCCGCCGCGGTGGCAGGCGGCTTGGGGCTGCCGCTGGCGGCGCTGGCCGCCGATGAGGGATACGGCGTGCACCTGTACGGCATCGTGGACGCCGGCGTGGCCGTGACGAGCGTGTCGGGGCAGGGCAGCCACAGCGGCCTGCTCAACGGCGGCCTGACGGATTCCCTTTGGGGCTTGCAGGGCGCCGAGGACCTCGGCGGAGGCTGGCATAGCCGTTTCCAGCTGGAAAGCGGCTTTAACCCGTCCAACGGCAACTCGGAGGAAGACGGCCGCTTGTTCAACTACGCGGCGTGGGTCGGGCTTGGCCACGACAGCCTGGGCGAAGTCCGGTTCGGGCGCCAGCACACGATCGGCCAGCTTTACGGGAACGCGCTGGAGATCGCCTCGTGGAAGGACATGGGCATGGGCGCCACCTTCAAGGCGTCCGACAATTTCCAATTGAGCAATATGGTCAATGTCACCTCGCCTACCTGGAACGGGTTGCAGGCGGGCGTCGGCTATTCGTTCGATGCTGGGGACCAGGGCCAATTCCGCACGAATCAGAACAATCGCGCGCTGAGCATGGGCCTGAAGTTCGAAAGCGGGCCCTTGCTGGCCGTGGCCACGTGGGACCAGCTGCGGTTGGCCCAGGCGCCCGAAGGCAGCGGCGGGCGGCCCCAGGCGTTGCAGTTGGGGGCCTCGTACGATTTCGAAGTGCTCAAGCTGTCCGTGGCCTGGTCGCGCCAGAAGAACGGCTATGCGGGACTGGACGGGGGCGATCCCGACGGCTTGGGGATGGGCTTGGGTCCGGCGCCTTTCGTGCGCGGCGGCACGGTCGACGCGTGGCTGGCGGGCGTCAGCATACCCGTCGGCCCGGGCGCCATCCTTGTGCAATGGTCGCTGGCGCGGCCGAACTGGCATTGGGACAACGGTATGACGGCGCGCAATGCGCAGCTTGCGACCTTGGGTTATACCTACGCGTTGTCCCCGCGCACGACGCTATACGGATTTGCCGGCTACGCGTCGAACTACACGCTGGACAACCAGTTCGACCCCGACAATTCCCACACCACGCGTGTCGGCGCGGGCATTTCGCACCATTTCTGATCCCTCCGGGCCACCGGAGCACGGGCTGGCGGGGTCTACTACAATCGGCGGGGATGGCGCATCGCGCCCTTCCCGTCTTCCCCGATGTCTTCCGGATGGCCCGTATGGATAGTCTTGAATGGCTCATACCCTGGGAGTTCTCTCCCACGCTGGTCGCTTCCTTCGTGGTGGCGATCGTGCTGTTCGTGCGCGGCCAGCGGGTTCACCATGTGACGGGTGCGCGCCGCGTCTTCTTCTGGGCCGGCCTGGTGCTGCTGTACCTGTCGATGCATACGCGGGTGGACTACTACGCCGAGCGCATGTTCTTCATCCACCGCATCCAGCATCTGGTGCTGCACCATCTGGGGCCGCTGCTGGTGATGGCGGCGTTTCCGGGGCAGGTCATGCGGGCAGGGCTGCCCATGGCCTGGCGCATCCGGCTGCGTGATTTTCTGCGCACGGGCACGGGCCGCGCCACGGTCGCGGTGCTGACCAACAAGATCTTCGTGCCGACGCTGTTCGTCTTCCTGGTACTGGTCTGGCTGATTCCGTCGGTGCAGTTCTATTCCATGCTGGACTGGCGCCTGTACCGGCTGATGAACTGGTCGGTCGTGATCAGCGGCTTCATGTACTGGAACCTGATCCTGGACCGCCGTCCCGCGCCTCCTGCGGCCATGACGCCGGGCGGCCGGGTCATCTCGCCCGTGCTGACGATGCTGCCGCAAATGGTGGCGGGCGCGGTCATCGCCTTCACCGAAAGCGACATCTACCCCTTGTTCGAGCTGTGCGGCCGCGCCATCGCGATGTCCGCCCAGACCGACCAGACCATCGGCGGCCTGACCATGTGGATACCGGCGGCGCTGGTGGAGGTGATCGGCTTGATGGTGGCGCTGGGCACCTTGATGCGCCTGTCAGGCAAGGGCCGCTTGCGCAAGGCCGACCGCGATGCCCGCGCACGGGCCAAGGCGCGCGCGGCGGCATCCGCCTAGCGCGGCCTTGCGGCCTGCTTATTCCGGCAGCAGGCCGTGGTACTTCTTGCCCAGGGCCACGGTGGCCTGGAACATGCCCGCCTTGTTGCCGCAGTCGTAGCGCACGCCGTCGAAGCGGTGCGCAAACACCGCGCGTTCGCGCATCATCGAGGCGATGCCGTCGGTCAGCTGGATTTCATTGCCGGCGCCCATCTTGGTCGAGCGCAGGTGATCGAAAATGGCCGCTTCCAGCACGTAGCGGCCCACGACCGCCAAGGTGGACGGCGCAGCGTCGGGCTCGGGCTTTTCAACGATATGCGTGACGCGTTCGGTCCGGGCATCCAGCCGGGTATCGCCGCCGCGCGTGGCCACGATCCCGTACTTGCGGGTGTCGGCGCGCGGCACGTCCTGCACGCCCAGCACGCTGGCGTTCTGCGCCACGGCGATGTCCACCAGCTGCTTCATGGCGGGCGTGTCGGCGTCGATCAGGTCGTCGGCCAGCAGCACGGCAAAAGGCTCGTCGCCCACGGCGGGGGCGGCCGACAGCACGGCGTGGCCCAGGCCCAGCGGGGCCGATTGCCGGATGTAGAGGCAATTGACGTGCGCAGGTAGAATGCCCCGCACCATCGCCAGCAGCTCGTGCTTGCCCTTGCTTTCCAGGTCGGATTCGAGCTCAGGCGCGGAGTCGAAGTGGTCTTCGATGGCGCGCTTGTTGCGGCCGGTCACAAAGATAAGGTCGGTGATGCCCGCGGCAACGGCCTCTTCCACGGCATATTGAATCAGCGGCTTGTCGACCACGGGCAGCATTTCCTTGGGCATCGCCTTGGTGGCGGGCAGGAAGCGGGTGCCCATGCCGGCGACAGGGAAAACGGCTTTACGGACGGGACGCATTGAGACCTCGTTTGGGGTATCGGTGAAACATTTTAAGCTCATCGCTATCATAGGCTTATGAACCGCAGGAAAATGCCATCCATTTGCTCTATTGCGAAACGGGGCGCGATTGCCGGACTGTGCGCCGCCTTGCTCGCCCCCTCCATCCCCGTTGCTGCCTGGGCGCAGCCGGTGGGCCTGCCCACGATGGGCGCCGCGTCCGCGGCCGATCTTTCACCCATGCTGGAACGCAGCCTGGGCGAAGCCATCATGTCGCAAGGCCGGCGCGACCCGACTTACGTCGACGACCCTGAACTCAGCCAGTATCTGACCACCATGGGCCGCAAGCTGGCGGCCTTTGCGCCTGGCGCGGTGCCGGAAGTAGAGATGTTCGGCGTGCGCGACCCCGAAATCAACGCCTTCGCCATGCCCGGCGGCTTTATCGGCATCAATACCGGCCTGATCGTCTCCTCGGGCAGCGAATCCGAGTTGGCTGCGGTGGTGGCCCACGAAATCGGCCACGTCGTGCAGCGCCACATCGCGCGCGGCATGACGCAGCAAAGCCAGAACGGCATGCTGATGCTGGCCAGCCTGGCCGGCGCGCTGCTGGCGGCCCTGGCTGGCGGAGGCGGCAACCTGGCGATGGGCGTGGCCGCCTTCGGCCAGGCCGCGGCCATCAATCGTCAGCTGGGTTTTTCCCGCGATGCGGAACGCGAGGCCGACCGTGCCGGCTTCCAGATGCTGACCAAGGCCGGGTACGACGCCGAAGGCATGTCGCAGATGTTCTCGCGGCTGATGAACGCCTCCCGCCTGAACGAAGGGGCAGGCGGCGGCTCATGGGCCAGTACCCACCCGCTGTCGATTGAGCGTATGTCCGATGTGCAGAACCGCGTGCGCTCGGTGCCGCCGTCGCGCCACGTGGATTCGGACGATTTCTGGTACGTGCGCGCCAAGATGCGCGTGGTGCAGGGGCGCGATGCCGTCAGCCTGCGCTCGGCCGGCCAGCAGTTGCAGGACGAAGCCCAGGCCTTGTCTGGCGTGCGCCAGTCGGCCGCGTATTACGGCCTGGCCCTGCAGGCCTTCCAGCGCAACAACCTGACCGAAGCCGACCGCCTGTGGAATCTGGCCACGGCAGGGGGGCGTAATTCCGCCCAGTTGGCCAAGCTCAGCGTCGATATCGCGCTGGCCCGCAAGGAGTATCCGCGCGCGCTTGAACTGGCGCAGTCGGCCACCAAGCGCTGGCCCGATCAGCGCGCGCTGGGCATCGCCTACGCCCAGGCGCTGCAAAGCAACGGCCGCCACGCCGAGGCGCAGGACTATCTGCGCGCCAAGATCAAGCAGTGGGGCAGCGACGAGCCGAGCCTCTATCAGATGCTGGCGCAAAGCGAGGAGCGCAACGGCAAGCCGGTACAGGCCCGGCGCGATCTGGCGCGCTACTACCTCATGACCGGCGCATTCGCCGCGGCGGAATCGCAGTTGCAGCAGGCGCGCGGGCTGTCTACCGACTTCTACGAGCAATCGCAGATCGACGTGCAGATCAAGGAAGTGAAGGACAAGCTTGCCGAAGAACGGCAACTGCTCGAGCGCTTCAAGTCGGGGTAAAGCGGCAGCGGGGAATGCCCGGGGGCGCCCCCCGGGGATTTCCTACAGGCTGGTTTCGAAGAATCGGCCCAGGCGCTGGGGCAGCCAGTTCAGGTGCGCCGGGAAAGGGCCCGTGGGAAAGCCGGCATGCCCGCCGTCGGTGGGCTGATGCAGCAGGATGACGGACGCGCATTCTTCCGGCTTGGGCAGCGACGCCGCCGGGATGAACGGGTCGTTGCGGGCGTTGAGCACCAGTGTCGGCACCGAGATCTTCGGCAGCCAGGGCTTGCTGGATGCGCGCGTCCAGTAATCCAGCGCATTGCGAAAACCATGCATCGGCGCGGTGTAGGTGTCATCGAATTCGCGCAGGTCGTGCGCGTGCGCAATGCGCATCACGTCGATGGACCCGGGAAAGCGGTGGGCCTTCTCCAGCACCTTGTGCTTGAGCGTCTTCAGGAAATGGGCCGAGTAGACGCGCCGGTTGAACATGCCGGTCGATAGCGTCTTGCCGCAGGCGACCAGATCCAGCGGCACGGAAACCCCCGCGGCGGCGGTCAGCCAGCCGGTGTCTTCCTGGTGTTCCCCCAGATACTTGAGCAGCGCGTTGCCGCCGAGCGAAACGCCGACGGCATGCCAACGCGCATGCGGAATGCGGCTGCGCACCGTTTCCAGCAGGAAACCCACTTCGGCGGAATCACCGGAGTAATAGGCGCGCGCCAGGCGGTTGGGTACGCCCGAGCAACCCCGGAAGTGCGCAATCACGACGATCCATCCGCGCGCGCGGAAATAATGTGCGACGGACTGGGCGTAACGGCTGTTGCTGCCGCCTTCCAGCCCGTGGAACAGGATCAGCGCGGGCGTGTCGGGCGTTTGCGGCAGCGATTTCCAGTCCGCATCCGTCATCCACCGCGCCGCGGCGGTCTTGCCATTGGCGACCGGGCCTTGCCCGCTGACGGGCGCGCCGTCGGCAGCCTTGTGCGGGAACAGGCCCGGGCCGGTCCAGTCGAAGTCCACGAAATCGGTGTCCGGCGTTTCCACCCGGTCGCGCACAAACGCGATCCGGTGGTATTGCGCGAATACCGAGGCGTAGACCGTCTGGGCATCGCCTCCGGGCAACCAGGAGGGAACGGGGCAGGGGGACGTATCTAGACGAGCAGCGGCCAACTAAAAATCCACCCGATTCAATGCAGCATGTCGGGTACGTCGTGCAAATCGAGCACCCCGGCTTCCGTGGGCGCCGGCGACGAATGGTGCATGACCATGCGCCAGCCGGTGGGGCCCTTGTGGTAGATGTTCGTGGCGTAGCAGTTTGCGAACTGCGTGCCTTCCCGCGTGCGCACCGCCACCTGCTCCACCAGCACGTGCACCGCGCACATCATGCTGAGCATGACCAGCGGGCGCAGCGGGCGGACGTGCAGCGGGCCATTGGCCAGCACCTGCTGCCAGGATTCGTTCACCGCCGAGTGGCCGACGATGCGCAGTCCGCCCGGGTGGATGCAGACGACTTCCTCGTCGTCGGCCCACACCTGCATCAGGCGGACGGTGTCCCCCAGTTCCAGGGCTTCGTAGAACGCGTGTTCGGCTTCTTCGGGGGTGGCAAACATGGCTGCGAGTGACGGGTAGGCGTTGTGCGGCGGGCTTAGTGGTGGCCGTGCAGCACGGTACCGGCTTTCAGGCGGTACTCGGCGCCGCAGTAGGCGCAGCTGGCGGAGCCGGTACGGGCCACGTCCAGGAAGACGCGGGGGTGCATGCTCCAGAGCGGCGCCTTCGGGCCGGGACAGAACACGGGCAGGTCTTCAGCGCCGACCTCGATGACTTCGTGAGCGTGGGGGACGGCGGCCGGGGCAGCAGCGGTCATGGATATTCCTGAAAAAAGAACCGATAAACGGCAGGTTGGGGCAATGATGCGGCCCTGTCGGGGACAAGACCGCACGGGTCAGCGTCAAACTTCAGACTTTACTTAGCCAGTGATGGTACTTCGGGATGCGGCCATGCACCATGTCAAAAAATGCAATCTGCAACTTCTCGGTCACCGGGCCGCGCCGGCCTGCGCCGATCTGGCGGTTGTCGACCTCGCGGATCGGCGTGACTTCCGCGGCGGTGCCGGTGAAGAAGGCCTCATCGGCGATGTAGACGTCGTCGCGCGTCAGGCGCTTGGTGACCACGCGCAACCCGAAATCGGCGGCCAGCGCATGGATGGTCGAGCGCGTGATGCCGGTCAGGGCGGAGGCGATCTCGGGTTCGCAGAGCACGCCGTCTTTCACGATGAACAGGTTTTCGCCGGAACCCTCGGCCACGAAGCCGTCGGTATCCAGCAGCAGGGCCTCGTCATAGCCGTCTTGCAGGGCTTCGGTATTGGCCAGGATGGAATTGGCGTAGGTGGTGGCCACCTTGGCGCGCGGCATCGTGACGTTCACGTGCTGGCGGGCGAACGACGACACCTTCACGCGGATGCCTTGCGACAGGGCGTCTTCACCCAGGTACGCGCCCCACGGCCAGGCGGCGATCGCCACATGGACGCGGGCGCCCTTGGGCGACACGCCCATTTTCTCCGGGCCGTAGAACACCAGCGGCCGCAGGTAGCCCGATTCCAGCTGGTTCTCGCGCACGACCATCCGCTGTGCTTCGTTGATCGTGTCGCGATCGAACGGCATGGGGATCTGGTAGATGTGCGCTGAATTGAACAGGCGGTTGGTGTGGTCTTCCAGGCGAAAGATGGCAGTGCCGATCTCGGACTTATAGGCGCGCACGCCTTCGAAGACGGACAGGCCGTAGTGCAGGGAATGCGTCAGGACGTGCGTCGTCGCGTCTCGCCATGGGACGAGCTTGCCGTCATACCAGATGAAACCGTCGCGGTCAGCCATCGACATGGTCTTCTCCACACAGAGCGCCAGGACTGGCGCAGCGCGCCAGGCCCCAAGGGGTCAAGAATCTTGAGGCGCCTATTGTATCAAGCGGCGAGGTTACAATACCGGCCTGTCCGCGCACCGGCGTGGTGCCATTCGGCCCGCGCAACCCGTTAGAGTTCCCATGTCGTCCTGTCCGAATCGCCAGGGGTCAGCCGTTGTCCTCTGAATCCGCGCTTCCCGAAATCCGCCAGGAACGCCTGGCCGCATTCCGCGCCGGTATCCATGCCATCGTGCCGGCCCTGATCGCCACGGCGACCTGGGGCCTGGTGACCGGGGTGGCCATGGTCAAGTCCGGTTTGACCGAGACCATGGCGCTGGCCATGACCCTGCTGCTCTACGCGGGGTCCGCCCAACTGACGTCGTTGCCGCTGATCGCCACGGGCGCGCCGCTGTGGCTGATTTTCGCCGCCGGCTGCGTCGTGAACCTGCGCTTCATCATCTTCGGCGCGGCGCTCCATCCCTATTTCCGCCACATGTCCTGGCCCAAGCGGCTGGGACTGGGCTACTTCACGACCGACATGGGTTTCGTGCTGTTCATGCCGCGCTACGGCGATTCGGCCGAACGGGGCACCCGCGAGCAACTGTGGTTCTTCCTGGGCACGATCGTGCCCGGCTGGCTGGTCTGGCAGTCGTCCTCAATCGTGGGCATCTACCTGGGCGCGATGGTGCCCACGAACTGGTCGCTGGACTTCGCCGCAGTGCTGGCGCTGCTGGCGATCACCGTGCCGCTGGCCAGTTCCAAGCCGATGCTGGTGTCCATGTTGGCGGCGGGCGTCGTCGCCTGGGTGGGGCAGGCGCTGCCGCTGCGCCTGGGGCTGGCGGCGGCCGTCATCGCCGGCGTTGCTGCCGGCATGTGGGCTGAACGTTTCTTCAAGGCGCGTCCATGACCCTCTGGCCCTCCGAGCTCTACGTCTATTCCGCCATCCTGCTGCTGGCCTTGTGCAGCGTGCTGACGCGCGCCGGCTTCATGCTGTTCGGCGACTACATTCCCCTGCCGGACGGCGTGCGCCGCGCCTTGCGCTACGCCCCCGCCGCCGCGCTGACGGCCATCGTCGTCCCGGACCTGCTACCCTGGAAGGCAGGCCTGGGGCCGGTCTTCGACTACAAATTGGTGGCCGGCGTCGTCGCCATCCTGGTGTTCCTGCGCACCCGTAGCGCGGTCCTGGTGATCGTCGTAGGCATGGTGGTGTTGTGGGGCCTGCGCTGGTTGGCAGGTTGACGTCCGCAATTCGGCCATAAATAGTCCACCAGGTGGACATACACGCAGTTTGAGCGTGTGGTAAGGCGCCTGCGCTAAAATTAAGTTATCCACAGCAATCCGGGCCTGGTACTGCCCTCATAAGTATCGAATCCAGAATGCGCCTACTGGCCTGCAAGGCAGGGTGCCGATTGTCCGCGAAGCCGAAAGCGCTTTGCGGCGATTTGCGTGCCGTCGCGTTGCGGCCACACGTATTCGGATTGCCCCGATGCATATGTAGTGCAGTGCATGTAGCACTCTCGTTTTGTTCTTTTTCACTGGTCCCGGTATCTGCCAAACCCTGATGACTGAATCCACTCAATCCGTAGCACCCACCGCTGACGCGCCCGCGCCGACGTTCGCCGATTTCGGGCTGCACCCCCTGTTGCTGCAGTCCATCGCCGAAACCGGCTACACGATCCCCACGCCCATCCAGGCCCAAGCCATCCCTGTCGTGGTGGAAGGGCGCGATGTCATGGGCGCCGCGCAAACCGGCACCGGCAAGACGGCCGCGTTCACGCTGCCCATCCTGCACCGGCTGATGCCCCTGGCCAACGCCAGCGCGTCGCCCGCGCGGCATCCGGTGCGTGCGCTGATCCTCACGCCCACGCGTGAACTGGCCGACCAGGTGTACGAAAGCGTCAAGCGCTACAGCAAGCAGACGCCGCTGCGTTCGGCCGTGGTGTTCGGCGGCGTGGATATCGGTCCGCAAAAGGAAGCGCTGCGCCGCGGTTGCGAAGTGCTGGTGGCCACGCCCGGCCGCTTGCTGGACCACGTGGAACAAAAGAACGTGAACCTGAGCCAGGTCGGCATCCTGGTGCTGGACGAAGCGGACCGCATGCTGGACATGGGCTTCCTGCCCGACCTGGAACGCATCATCCGCCTGCTGCCCACGCAGCGCCAAGGCCTGCTGTTCTCGGCCACGTTCAGCAACGAAATCCGCAAGCTTGGCCGTTCGTACCTGAACCACCCGGTTGAAATCGAAGTCGCGGCGCGCAACGCCACCGCTACGACGATCACGCAGATCGCCTACAAGATGTCCGGCGACGCCAAGCGCGCCGCCGTCGTGCATCTGGTGAAGTCGCGCGGCCTGAAGCAGGTCATCGTGTTCTCGAACACCAAGATCGGCACGGCGCGCCTGGCGCGCGAACTGGAACGCGACGGCGTCAAGGCCGAATCGATCCACGGCGACAAGACGCAGGCCGACCGCATGAAGGCGCTGGAAGCCTTCAAGGCTGGTGAACTGGAAGTGCTGGTGGCCACCGATGTGGCCGCCCGCGGCCTGGACGTGGCGGGCGTGCCTTGCGTCATCAATTACGACCTGCCCTACAACGCCGAAGACTATGTGCACCGCATTGGCCGTACCGGCCGCGCGGGCGCATCGGGCGAAGCCATCGCCCTGTTCACGCCGGACGAAGAGCGCTTCCTGCTCGACATCGAAAAGCTGATCAAGCGCGAAGTGCCGCGCGGCACCCTCGACCTGCCGGCCGACGCCGTGGCGCGCAGCCACCGCCGCAGCGACGAGCGCAGCGGTTCGTCCTCGCGCGAAGGCCGCGAATCCAGCCGCGACAGCCGTGGCGACCGGGGCGACCGTGGCCGTTCGTCGGATCGCCGCTCGGGCTACACGTCCGGCGGTTCGCGCCAGCCGGTCGACGATTTCTTCCTGAAGCCCTACGAGCCGTCGGCGTCTTCCTCGACGGCCGAAGAGCCGGCGCCCAGCAACAACACCAATGGCAACTCGTCCTCGGCGCCCAAGCGCCAGGTGGCGGTGCTGCTGGGCGGCTCGCGCAAGAACTGATTGCCTTCGGGCATGAAAATGCTCGACGATAAAAAAACCCGCAACGCCGGAAGGCTTGCGGGTTTTTTATCGCGGGATTTCTCTTGCGGGCCCGCGGGCTCAGGCCGCCAGCAACTTCGGCAGATCGGGCAGTTCCGTGGCAACAGCCGGGCTATTCGCATCGACGCTTTCCAGCAGCCGCTCCAGGTGCCCGATATGCGGCAGCATGGGGCCGTAGAACACGACGCGGTTGCCGATCTGCACCAAGAGGGTGGGGAAGTTCTCGACGTCTTCGTCGCCCAGCAGTTCCGCATGGTCTTCGATGTCGATCCAGGCGAAGACATGCTGCGGCAGCGTGGCGGCCAGCGCCTGCAGCTTGGGCTTGTATTGCTCGCAGGTGTCGCACCAGGCCGCGCAGAAACAGGCCACCAGCCAGGTGTCGGGGGTTGCGCCAAGCCGCGCGCGCAGGGCGGCAAGGTCAGTGCCGGGTACGAGTAGAGACATGTGAGCAGATGAAGGCGTGTTTGACTATCATACCTGGGATGTCCACCCCCTTTTTCCGCTCCCATGACCGCTTTGCACACTGATTCCCCCCGCCCCGGCAACGGCCGCTTGTCCGCCGCAGGGGCCGGCGCCGTCAGCGTGGGCCAGGCGTTCAAGCGCGCGCTCGTCTCCCAGTGCCACCCGAGCATGCTGTTCGCGGTGCTGCTGCCGTTCCTGATCGCACTTATCGGCGCCTTCTTGCTGCTCTACCTATTCTGGACGCCGCTGAACGAATGGCTGGCCGCCGAGGCGGCGCGCTGGGACTTCGTGAACCGCGCCGAGGACTGGATGCTTGCGATGGGGCTGTTCTCGCTCAAGATCTATCTGGTCCCGATCATCGCGGTGGCCATCCTGCTGCCCGTGTCAGGCATCCTGGGCCTGGCGATCGCGGCCGTCTTCGTCATGCCGCTGGTGCTGCGCCACGTGGGGCAGCGCGAGTACGCCGGCGTGGCGCGGCAAGGCAAGAACGCCACCGCGGTCAGCGTGTGGAATG
Organism: Achromobacter marplatensis; assembly: GCF_002209535.1. Taxonomy (GTDB): domain Bacteria; phylum Pseudomonadota; class Gammaproteobacteria; order Burkholderiales; family Burkholderiaceae_B; genus Achromobacter; species Achromobacter marplatensis. The sequence continues at coordinate 267,953 of NZ_NJIG01000002.1, forward strand.
CGGTCTGGGTGTCCGCGGCATTTGCCGCCGGCTGGCTGCTGACGCTGCCGCTGTGGTTGGTGCCGCCCATGGCCATCGTGCTGTCGATCTTCTGGTGGGCGTTCGCGTTCTCGCGCATGATGCGCGTGGACGCCATTGTTGAACACGCCAGCCCTGAGGAACGCAAGCTGATCCTGGAACGCAATAACGGCGGCTTCTGGACCATCGGCCTGATCTGTTCGCTCTTGAATTTGTTGCCGCCCGCGTGGATTATCCTGCCGGTGTTCTCGGCGCTGGTCTATGCGCATTACGGACTGGACGCGTTGAAGCGCTTGCGCGAGGACCGCGTCATCGACGCCTGACCGGCGTCTTCCCCTCTTACCCTTTGGAATCGGACATGGCCGCAGAATCCGCCGCCCGCCGCATTGGCCTCATCATCGTCGGGGATGAAATCCTCTCGGGCCGCCGTCAAGACAAGCATTTCTCGAAAGTCGTCGAGCTCCTGAGCGCGCGCGGCATGCAACTGGGCTGGGCCGAAGTGTTGCCCGACGACCGCGATACGCTGGTGGCGGCCTATCGGCGCAGCTTCGCTAGCGGCGACGTGGTGCTGTCCTGCGGCGGCATCGGCGGGACACCGGACGACCACACCCGCCAAGCTGCCGCCGCGGCGCTGGGCCTGCCGCTCGCCTTGCACCCCGAAGCCGAAGCGGCGATCGCGCTGCGCACCGCCGAAATGGCAGCCAAAGGGCAGGGCACCGCCGACATGAGCGCGCCCGAAAACCAGCAGCGCCTGCAGATGGGCATGTTCCCCGAAGGTTGCGAGATCGTTCCGAATCCGTACAACCGCATTCCGGGCTTCTTCATCCAGGGCCACACGTTCGTGCCGGGCTTCCCGGTCATGGCGTGGCCGATGCTGGAATGGACGCTGGACACCCGTTATCGTGCACTGCAGCATGTACGCGCCCACGTCGAGCATTCCTTCCTGGTGTTCAGCATGCCCGAGTCGCGCATCACGCCGGCCATGATCAGCGTGGAAACCCGGTGGCCCGACGTACGCGCGTTCAGCCTGCCCAGCGTTGGTGAAGCCGGTGGCACCCCGCATATCGAGCTGGGCGTCAAGGGCGAACCCGCCGCCGCCGCAGAGGCGCTGGAGTTCTTGCGGGCCGAAGTGCTGCGCCTGGGCGGAAAGCTGGCGCCACCGGCCGCCCACTGACGCCGATCGGCAAAAAACGGGTGCGGACCCCGTTTATTGGTGAAAAACCCATTGCCAAACGGCGCGGTAAATTTCACAATACGGGAAAGAACTGTTTGCTGCGTTGCCGCAAGGCCGGTTTTTTTCGGCGGCGCGGCGCGAGCCCCAACCTTCCCCTATGCCCCGTCTTTCGCCCCCCCGCAATCCCCTGGACGCCGAAACCGAAGGCGCTCCCGCCCATCCCATCGCGATCCAGGTGATCGAGCGCGCCATGCGCCTCCTGGATGCCCTGGCCGCCCAGCAGGACCCGGTCACGCTCAAGGAATTGTCGGCGACCACCGGCCTGCATGCTTCCACGGCGCACCGCATCCTGAACGACCTGGTCGTGGGCCGCTACGTCGAACGCGTCGATAACGGCCTGTACCAGCTGGGCATGCGTCTGCTGGAACTGGGTTCGCTGGTGAAAGGGCGCCTGAACGTGCGTGAAGCGGCGATTTCGGCCATGCGCTCGCTGCATAAGCTGACGGGGCAGACCATCAACCTGTCAGTTCAGCAGGGCGACGAGATCGTCTACATCGACCGCGCCTGGAGCGAACGCTCGGGCATGCAGGTGGTGCGCGCCATCGGCGGCCGCGCGCCCTTGCACCTGACCTCTACCGGCAAGCTGTTCCTGTCCACCGGCGATACGCGCCAGGTACGCGCCTATGCGCTGCGCACCGGGCTGGCCGGCCACACGCGCAACAGCCTGACCGACCTGGACCGCCTGGAGCGCGAGCTGGCCCTGGTGCGCCGCCATGGCTATGCGCGCGATAACGAAGAGCTGGAGCTTGGCGTGCGGTGCATCGCCGCCGGCATTTTCGACGACACCGGCAAGCTGGTGGCGGGCCTGTCGATTTCGGCGCCCGCCGAACGCCTGCAGGACGACTGGATCAAGGCCTTGGTTGACACCGCGGCCAGCATTTCCGAAGCCTTGGGTTACGAACCGTCCGTGTCCACCGGTTTCAACGGCTTGGGGATGGCGGCGGAAGCACTGCGCCCGTAGGATGGGTGAAGGGCGAAAGGCCAGTTCCATGGAAAATAGGCCTGGAGCGCGCGCAACCCATCAAGCAACGCCCGCGCCATCCCGCAAAAAAGCCCCTTGAAGATTCAAGGGGCTTTTTCTTATGCCAGCGGCGTTATTGCTGTTCGACGCCAGCCTTCTTGAACAGCTCGGCCCACTGGGGCACCTGCTGCTTGACCTTGGCGTCCAGCGCTTGCGGGTTCGCCTCGGTAGTCAGCACGGTGGCGCCCAGTTGCTTCATGCGGTCCTGGAACTTGGGGTCGGCCAGACCCGTTTGCAGGCTCTTGATCAGCTTGTCCACGACGGGCTTGGGCGTGCCCTTCGGCACCCACATTCCGTGCCAGATGCCCACGTCAAAGCCCTTGTAGCCGGACTCGTCCATGGTGGGCAGATTGGGCAGCGTGGGGACGCGCTTCAGGCTGGTCACGGCGTAGGCCTTGACCTTGCCGCTTTCGATCTGCTGCGTGGTGTTGGTGGTCTGGTCGCAGAGCAGGTCCACCTGCTTGCCCAGCAGGTCGTTCATGGCAGGCGCAGTGCCCTTGTAGGGGATCGTCAGCAGTTGCACGCCCAGCGCTTCGACCAGCATGGTGCCGCACAGATGGCTGGCGGCGCCGATGCCGGCGTTGGCCAGCGAGACCTTGTCCTTGTTCTGTTTGACGTACTCGGCCAGTTCCTTGATGTTGTTGGGCGGGAAGTCCGAGCGCGCGATGATGGTCATGGGCACGTCAACGACCAGGCCGATGGGCTCAAAGCTCTTGTACGGGTCGTAGCCGGGGTTCTTGTACAGCGACGGCGCGGTGGAGAAGCCGGCGTGCATCAGCAGGATGGAATAGCCGTCCGGCTGGGCGCGGGCGACTTGCGTCGTGCCGATGGTGCCGCCGGCACCCCCCTTGTTTTCGACCACAACCGTCTGGCCCAGACTCGGCCGCATGGCTTCCGCCAGCGAGCGGGCGACGTTGTCGGTCGGGCCGCCTGCAGCGAATGGCACCACCATATTGATGGGGCGCTCCGGATATTCCGCGTGGGCGGCGCCGGCCGCGAGCATGGCGCTGGCCGCGAGCAGGGCCGAAAGCGTGCGGGGAATTAGGGTCATGAAGTCTCCAATTGCAGGGTTTTGCTTGCTGCGATTTAGTTTTGACCGCTGACTTTTGATTTGTATTTGTCTGTCATCAGCGTGAAAGCAGTTTAGAAAAGAATTGATACGCCGTCATGTCCGGTATTTCCCGAATCATGGGAAATTCTTGAGCAGGATCAAAGTCGTGCAGGGGCGTGCACCGTTAAAGTGCAAATACTTGTTGCGTTGCACAAAAACTGCTTGACAAGAAATTCTGCCAGTCTAGAATGTGAATTGTGCAGTGCATCAAACGGGCCGGCGGTAGCTTGTAGTACCAGTTTCCGCGCACGTTTTTATTTTTCGTCGCAGACAACCATCCTGACTTGCCGGAAGCTTCCGGCTACCCACAAAGGAGCATCCTATGAGCGCAATTCCGCAACAAGTTCTGGACCGTCAAAAGGCCAGCATCAACACTTTCGTGGCCGCCCAGTCCGCCGTTTTCGCTGGCTTTGAAAAGCTGGTCGAGCTGAACCTGAAGGTCGTTCGCGCCACCCTGGACGAAGTCGCCCAGCGTTCGCAACAAGCCGCCGAAGTGAAGGACCCGCAAGAAGCCGCGGCGTTCGCCTCCGGTCTGCTGCAGCCGGGCGCCGAAAAGGCCATGGCTTACACCAAGCACGTGTATGACATCGTTGCCGGCGTCCAAGGCAGCCTGGTCAAGCTGACCGAAGAACAGATCGCCGAAGGCCAGCAACAGCTGAGCGAAGCCGTCGATCAGTTCTCGAAGAACGCCCCGGCCGGCTCGGAAAGCGCCGTTGCCCTGTTCAAGTCCTCGCTGGCCACCGCGACCAGCGCCTACGATTCCGTCACCAAGGCCGCCAAGCAGGCTGCTGAAGTCGCCGAATCGAACCTGAATGCCGCCGCCAACGCGACCTTCAAGGCTGCAACGGATGCCGCCGATGCCGCCACCAAGGTTGCCAACCGCAGCCGTCGCAGCGCCTAAGTCTCTGACGCGCGATGCTGCGTAAATCGCAGTAATGTAGTACTGTTGAGTGACAGAGCAGAGCTGGAATTAGGGCCACCCACCGGGTGGCCCCTTTTTTTTGTGTGGCCGCTTTGACGAAAGAGCGCCCGGTAGGAGGCCCTTAGGGGCCCTTAGGGGCCTTAGGGGGTTTTCAGGGGGAGGCCAAGCTTTATTTTTTGGCCACCGCGCGCACGCATTCCGCCACCAGCGCGGGGCCGCGATAGATCAGGCCGGTGTACAGCTGCACGGCATCGGCGCCGGCGGCCATTTTTTCGCGGGCCTGCTGGCCCGACAGCACGCCGCCCACGCCGATGATGGCCAGGCTGTTGCCCAGCTGTTCCTTCAGGCGGCGGATCACCTTCAATGACAGTTCATGCACCGGCGCGCCCGACAGGCCGCCGGCTTCGTCTGCGTGCGCCTGGCCCGCGACCGAATCGCGCGACAGGGTGGTGTTGGTGGCGATGACGCCGTCGATGCCATGGCGCGGCAGCGTGTCGGCGATCGCGTCGATCTGCTCCTGCGTCAGGTCGGGGGCGATCTTCACCGCCATCGGCACGCGGCGCTGGTGCTGGTCTTCCAGCGCCCGGCGCTTGTCCGCCAATTGCGCCAGCAGCGCCGACAGTTCGTCGCCGCTTTGCAGCGCGCGCAGGTTCTTGGTGTTGGGCGATGAGATATTCACCGTCACGTAGTCGGCATGGGGGTACACGCCTTCCAGGCCGATCAGATAGTCGTCGGCCGCGCGCTCGATGGGCGTATCGGCGTTCTTGCCGATGTTCAGGCCCAGGATGCCGCCTTGCTTGCGCCACTGGCTGCGCTGCACATTGGCCAGGAACGCGTCCAGGCCCTGGTTGTTGAAGCCCAGCCGGTTGATGAGCGCGTTGGCGCGCGGCAGGCGGAACATGCGCGGCTTCGGGTTGCCGGGTTGCGCGCGGGGGGTAACCGTGCCGACCTCGATGAAACCAAACCCCAGATTGCCCAGCGCGTCGATATAGGCGCCGTTCTTGTCCAGGCCTGCCGCCAGCCCGATCGGGTTGGCCAGCTGCATGCCCATCAGCGTGCTGGGCGCCTTGGGCTGCGCGTGCATCAGCTTGCGCGTGGCGCCGCACTCATAGGCGCGTTGCAGCCCCGACAGCGTGACTTCGTGGGCGGTTTCCGCGTCCATGGCGAACAGCGCCGGGCGGGCCAGGGGATAGGCGTGGAAGAGGATAGACATGGGGCGGAATTGTAGAGCGAATTTCGCCAGCCTTGCGGCCAGGGCCGAGGGCTCGCAGGCACGCGGGCGGAAGAAATCAGGGGGACGGAACGACCCGGTCGCGCCATTCGCCGTCGGACAGGAATTGCGCGGGGTGGAAACTGGATTTATAGGACATCTTGCGACTGTCCTCGATCCAGTAGCCCAGGTACAGCCAGGGCAGGTTCAGGTTGCGGCACTGCTCGATCTGCCACAGGATGCTGTAGGTGCCCAGGCTGCCTTCGATATCGGGATCGTAGAAGGTATAGACCGACGACAAGCCATCATCCAGCACGTCGATGATGGACACCATCATCAGCACCCCGTCGGGGTCGCGGAATTCCACCAGGCGCGTATTCACGCGGCTGGTGAGCAGGAACTGCGCATATTGGGTGCGGCTGTCTTCGTCCATGCCGCCGCCCGGGTGCCGGCCCTGTTGATAACGCGTATACAGCCGGTAATGTTCGGGCGACCACGCCAGTTCGGCCACGAAGGACTGCAGGTTCTGGTGGTCGCGCCAGGCGCGGCGCTGGCTGCGGTTGGGCGCAAACCCGGCGGTATCCACGCGCACCGGCACACAGGCCTGGCAGTTGTCGCAATGGGGGCGGTAGGTGAACAGCCCGCTACGGCGAAAGCCCTGCTCGACCAGCTGCGAGTACGTGCCCGCGTTGATCAGATGGCCGGGCGCGGCGACCTGCGACCGAGCCTGTCGACCCGGCAGGTAGCTGCAAGGGTAGGGAGCGGTTGCGTAGAACTGCAGCGTGGAGAAGGGAAGTTCTTTGAGCTGGCTCATGGGGAATTACGCATCGCGACGGCAAGTCCGCGACGGGATGCCTACATATTAACGCCTAAGTTGGCGTCGGATGCGGCATCGGGCAACAGGTGTCCACCGCTGTCCAGGATGCCCCGCGTCCACGGGATGGGCGCGTCTGCCGTCGCCTGGCGCACGTGCTGCAGAAAGCGGGTCCGTGCGATGGGCCGGGCGCCCAGGCTGGCCAGATGCCGCGTCTGCTGCTGGCAATCGATGCATTGCACGCCGTGGCTGCTCAGGTAGCGCACCAGGTAGGCCAGCGCGATCTTCGACGCGTTGGGCACGCGGGTGAACATGGATTCACCGAAGAACATGCGCCCCAGGCTGATGCCGTACAGGCCGCCGGCAAGCTCGCCATCGATCCAGGTTTCGATGCTGTGCACGTACCCGGCCTGGTGCCAGCCCGCGTAGGCCTGCTGCATGGCGCTGGTGATCCAGGTGCCGGGCTGGCCATCGCGCGGGGCGGCGCAGTGCGCCATCACCTGCGGGAAGACGGTGTCCACGCGCACCTGCACCCGGGGCGATGCGTCATGTTCCTGGCTGGCGATCTGGCGCAGCAGCTTGCGCAGCGAATGCGAAGGGGAAAAATCCTTCACTGCCAGCACCATGCGGGGATCGGGACTCCACCACAGCACGGGCTCGCCTTCCGAATACCAAGGGAAGATGCCGTTGGAGTAGGCCTGGATCAGGCGCTCCTGGGACAAGTCCGCCCCTGCCGCCAGCAGGCCATCAGGATCCGTCAGCGCGAATTCGGCTGGTGGAAACGGGGTGTCGGCGGCAAGCCAGGGCAGCTTCAACGGTGCGATTCGAGGGTGTAGTGGTGGGGGACGAAGCCGCCTTGCTTGCGGTCTTCGAAGTAGTGCCGCAGCGTCGTGGCGACCGTCCGGAACGCCAGATCGTCCCAGGGGATCTCGGCTTCGTCGTACCAGCGGGCTTCCAGGCTTTCGGGGCCGGGATCCAGTTCAGGGCCCAAGGCCTGGGCCAGGTAGAACACGTGCACCTGGTCTATCTGGGGCAGGTCGATCAAGGTGTAGAGCTCGCCCAGCTGGATGCGCGCGCCGGATTCCTCCAGCGTTTCGCGGGCCGCGCCCTGCGCGGTGCTCTCGCCCAGCTCCATGAAGCCGGCGGGCAGTGTCCAGGTGTTGTAGCGCGGCTCGATCGCGCGCCGGCAAAGCAGGATGCGGTTTTCCCAGACCGGGACCGTGCCGACCACCAGGCGCGGATTCTGGTAGTGGATCGCGCCGCAGTGATCGCAGATGTCGCGTTCACGGTTGTCGCCTTCCGGCACCCGGCGATTGACGGGCGTGCCGCACTGGCTGCAAAAAAGCGAACGGCGGGGGGCGGGGAAGTATTCGATGGACGGTTTCGCGGTCATGGGTAGGATTCTAACGGCTGCGGCGGGCAGTGGCGCGCCGCCCCGGGGCGGCAGGGGCCGGGACGCCGAAGCGCGCTTCCAGGTGTTCGACGAAAGACCGCACCTTGGGCGACAGGAAGCGCCGGTGGGGATAAATGGCGTACATGGAGATCGGGGTGTGTGCGTAGTCGGCCAGCAGCGTCACGAGCCGCCCGGCACGGATATCGTCGCCCACCAGGAATTCAGGCTGCAGGATGACCCCGTGCCCCGCCAGCGAGGCGGTGCGCAGCACGTCGCCGTTATTGGCGCGCAGCGCCGCATTCACGCGCACCAGATGTGTCACCCCATCTTTCTCGAAATGCCATTCATTGCCGGTGCTGGCGTAGGCGTAGTGCAGGCAGCGGTGCTGCTTCAGGTCTTCGGGCGTCTTGGGCGTGCCGTGGCGCTTCAGGTAGGCGGGCGCGGCGCAGACCCGCAATTGCTGCGGCGCCAGGGGGCGGGCCACCAGCGAAGAATCCAATAGCGGGCCGATGCGCACCGCCACGTCATAGCCGTCCTCGACCAGATCAACGACCCGGTCATTCAAGTCCAGGTCAATGACGACGTCGGGATAGCGCTGCAGATATTCGGCAATGGCGGGGCCCAGGTGCAGGATGCCGAACGACACCGGTGCACTGACCCGCAGGCGGCCGCTGGGGCGCTGGCCTTCGGCCTGCAGCGACAGCTCCAGGTCGGCCACTTCGGCCAGGATGGGGCGCACGCGGTCATAGAAGGCGCGCCCGGCGTCGGTCATGCTGAGCTTGCGCGTGGTGCGGTTCAAGAGGCGCACGCCGTACTTCTGTTCCAGATAGGCGATCTGCCGGGTCACGACGGACCGGGCTTGGTCCATCTTGTCGGCGGCAGCCGCGAATGAGCCCAGTTCCACGACCTTGGCGAAGGTCTGCATGGCGGTATGGGTGTCCAAGATTGTTTCCTAACGGGGAACAATAATTTGCAATTCTGCATGTTTATCTTTGTTTTTGGAATCGCAAGAATAGCGCCCAAGATGAATCTTCCCGTATCGGGCGATTCCTGAACCGCTCAAGGAGAGTCCAATGATTGATACCCGTACCGCGCCCTACGCCGCGCTGTTGCTGCGTGTCGCCCTCGGCGTCATGTTCCTGGCCCACGGCCTGACCAAGCTGTTGGTGTTCACGCTGCCTGGCACCGCGCAGTTCTTCGCCAAGATCGGCTTTGCCGGTTGGCTGGCCTACCCGGTTACGTTCTTCGAAGTTGCCGCGGGCGCGCTGCTGATCCTGGGCATCGTGCCGCGCTGGGTGGCTGCCATTGCCGTGGTGCAGTTGTTCGTGGCGTCTACCGTCCACTTCGGCAATGGCTGGGGCTTCAGCAATGCGGGCGGCGGCTGGGAATACCCGATCTTCCTGACCGTGGGCGCCGCCGTGCTGGCGTTGCTGGGCGACGGCAAATTTGCGCTGGTCAAAAGCGGCCGCGGCTGATCGCTGCGCGCACCAGACTGTCTACCGAGGCGGTCATGGTTGATGGGGCGGCCGGCTCATAGAATGAGCCGGCCGCCTTTTTTCCCTTCAGGAGTCTTGATGATTGTTTCGATGCGATTGATCCGACGCGCCGCGGGCGCCTTGCTGCTGGCCGCCGTCTTGTCGCCCGTCGCCCAGGCAAGTCCCGAGCAAGAAGCCGCCAACAAGGCCGCGGTGCTGGCCTTCTACGACAAGGGGCTGAACCAGAAGGATGCGGACGCGGCGCTGAAGTATGTGGGCGACCGCTACGTGCAGCACAACCCGAACGCGGCCGACGGCCCTGAAGGCTTCCGCAAGTTCGTCGCCTTCCTGCGCGACAAATTCCCCAAATCACATAGCGAAATCAAGCGTGTCTTCACGGATGGTGATTACGTGATCCTGCATGTGCACGCGGTGCGCGAGCCGGGCACGCGCGGCAATGCCATCATCGATATCTTCCGGCTTGAGCAAGGCAAGATCGTCGAGCATTGGGATGCGGTGCAGCCCATCCCGGAGCAGTCCGCCAACACCAACGGCATGTTCTGATCTTGGGTGTCGATCCGGCTTGGCCGGATCAGTCTTGCGTCGCGCGGGGATTGGGATCGAATCCCAGTGCCTGCGCAACGGCATTCCTGGCTATCGCTTGCAGCGGCGCGGCCGGGTAGACGTCGGGCCATGACGCCTGAATCACGTGGCCCGTGGGCAGGTCGGCCAGCGCGTCAAGCAAGGGCGCGCCCGTATCCGACACCAGCGTTTCCAGCAACGCGGGCAGGTCCCGGTCCAGCACGATCGCGCCGCCTGCCGGCGTCATCGCATACAGTTGGCCGGCATCATCCAGCCACCATCCGCTGATGGATTCGACCGGCACGTTCGTGTGGGTGAGCAGGCGGCGGCTGTCGTCGCTCAGGCGCAGGACGAACGGGGCGGCGTCCAGGCGCAGGAAGACGCGCTGCGGCCCGTTCTGGAAGAACCAGCGGCCCGCGTCGTCGTGTTCATAGTTGCGGCTGATGAAATCCAGGATCTGGCTGTTGGTGATGGATTCGCCCTCGCCGCCTTGCGCAGCCTGGCCTTGCGGGTGCAGGCGCCAGCGGCCACGGCCGTCCAGCGACAGCCAGCCGAATACCGCTGGCACATCGGGCCAGCGGGCGATTGCGTCCTTCACCGATTGATCCATGTTCAGGGCCGGATGATGATGGGGGGCGGGTTGATGATGATGGCCGGCGCCGCCATGGGCATGACGACTTGCGGCGGCGCCATGTAGCCCTGACGGTAGTCGTCACGGCATTTGCGCTTTTCCTGGTATTCGCCGTTGCGCTTCCATTTGCGCTCGACCCTGCAATTGCCTTCCCAATACTTCTCTTTGTACTCGCGACCGTGGCGATGGTGGTGGCGATCGGAATCGGCTTCGGCCGCCAACGGCGCAAGCGACAGCACGGCGGCGGCCGACAAGGCCAGCAAGGGGGAACAAGCGCGGGAATTCAGAATGCGGTGCATGGGTTCGACGTCAGATGAAAACGGCGTCACCATAGCAATCATTCGATTGACAGCGCGTAGGGATGCGTAACGAGATGCTGGGGAGGGGGGAAAGATGCTGGAGGCGCAAGCCGGAATCGAACCGACGTACACGGATTTGCAATCCGCTGCATAACCACTCTGCCATTGCGCCAGCACTTGCAAGAAAAAAGGAAGCGCGGTGTTGGCCGTTGCTTCCTTTTTGTATTTGGAGCGGGAGACGAGTCTCGAACTCGCGACCTCAACCTTGGCAAGGTTGCGCTCTACCAACTGAGCTACTCCCGCTTGGGTACTGCTTTGTACTACTTACTGCGTGCATTGCTGCATGCAGTGGTGAAATTCGCGATGACTTTTCGCTTGGCCGTTTCCACCAAAGACAGCGATTATACACAGAATTTTCAAAGAAACGCTGCGAATCGAAATCTGGAGCGGGAGACGAGTCTCGAACTCGCGACCTCAACCTTGGCAAGGTTGCGCTCTACCAACTGAGCTACTCCCGCATTTCCCTGCGCTGAAAAACAGGTGGATTGATGCAATCCAAAAGTTGTTCTTTGCAAGAGAGGCGGAAGTATACAGAAATTTAAAAAGTTTGCACGCGGCGGGGCGCGAGACCCGAAAGTTCAAGGCGGAATGCATCCCGTCGCGCGTTCAGCGAATGGTGGCTCGTCGGCGCCTGCCAGCAGTTCGGCCAGGCGTGTGCGTGCCTCAGGCGGCAACAGGGCAGGGTCGGCGCCGGCGTCGATCAGCATGGCGGCGACGGGCTTCCTGCCGATGCGTACGGCCTCTTCCAGCACGGTGGCGCCGTTACGTTGACGAGCGTCCAGGTCCGCACCATGCGCGCGCAGCAAGCGCAGGAACTCGACGGCGCGGAGGGACTGCGTATCGCGCATGAATGCGAACAGGGCGGCGATGGGCGCCGTGCCCGGGTACGGGTCGGGGCCGTTGGTGACGGCATTTACCGGCAGGCCCTGGGTGTCGATGAGCCATCGGCCTACCGTCGTTGCGGCGCCGCTTGCGGCAGCCACGAGCAGCGTGTCGTTCTGGTCCAGGGTCTTGCCGCGAATGGCTAGCGGCACGCCGTTAGCAGCCAGGCGCTGCACGGTGTCCAGGCGGTCCAGCGTGGCTGCCGTCCACATGGCCTCGCGCCGCGCGGCGGCATCGCTCACGGGCAGCAGCAGGGTCACGAGCGCGTCGTCGCGTTGCGCCACGGCGATGCTCAGCGTGGAAAGCGAGGGCAGGTACCGGCCTTCGCAGGTGTATAAGTCCCGGGACGGCGCCGTCAGGTTGGCGCTGACCGATGCGCCATGTGCCACGAGGTGGTCCGCGATCTTGGGGGCGCGTGCCAGCGTCGCATCCATCAGCAGGCCTTCGTTCGTCGTGCCTTCGCGGCAAGCCCCTGTGCAGGCTTGCAGTGCCGTGGTCAAGGCCGCGACGTCATCGCCTTGCACCGCATTCCAGATGGCCCGATGTTGCTGCGCGCTGCGGTGGTCCTGCCAGTTGTCCCAGACGGCTTTGCACGCGATAGCGGCAAAGGCGAGGGCGGGCAGGGCCTGGATGAGCAACAGGATGCGTAACCAACGCGGGCGTGCGCCCCTGCGCCATGCGAACAGGTTGCACAGGAACGAGATGGCGTTGCCCAGGCCCAATCCCATCAACCCCAGCGTCAACGCCAGGTTCGGGAACATGCCGCCCGTCGTGTTCGTGACCATGCCCGCGATGGCCGCGATCGCGCCCGCGCATAGGGAAAGGGCCGACAGGGCGGTCAGCAATGGCGTGGAAGTGCGGGTGGGGGGTTGCAGCATGCCCAGGAATGTACTGCATGCTTGCAGTGAGGGCGGAAATGAAAAAAGGGCCCGTAGGCCCTTTTTAATGATCAGCAGAATTTTCTGAAAAACGCTGCAAATCTGAATTTGGAGCGGGAAACGAGTCTCGAACTCGCGACCTCAACCTTGGCAAGGTTGCGCTCTACCAACTGAGCTACTCCCGCGTGGATTCTGAAAAAACGATCCAGAACCTTTTTCTTATGCACTCTGATCAACTTGGTTATCGATCAGAAGGCGCGCATCTTACATGATTTTTTTGAGTTTGTCATGAGCATGATGTTGCTTGAACATCAGGCCCAAACACTCAATCAAGTAATATGAGCGAAGACAGAAACTATAGCATAGCCAGTAGCATCCATGTCAAATCCTGCCCCCTCCAGCGCCGCCCCTGTTGCGTTAATCCCCACTGCCCAAGACCTGACCCGTCTGAATACGCTGGGGTTGGCGTCCCGTGCCGACGCGCTTGTCACATTGGACGACCCTGCGCAATTGCCCGCCTTGTCCAAGCTGGCGCGACAAGCCGACTCCCTCCTGGTACTGGGCGGCGGCAGCAATGTGGTACTGCCCCAGCGGGTGCCGGGCCTGGTTGCGCAGGTGGCTTTCAGGGGCGTGCGCTTGCTGCAGGCGCGGTCTGACGCGTGGTTGGTCGAGGCCGCGGGCGGCGAGAACTGGCACCGCTTCGTGGAAACCTGCGTACACAACGGCTGGGACGGCTTGGAGAACCTGGCGTTGATTCCGGGGATGGTGGGGGCCGCGCCCGTTCAGAATATTGGCGCCTATGGCGTGGAATTCGAAGAGCGCTTCCATAGCCTGACCGCCTGGGATGTGCCGGCGGGGCGGTTGGTTGAAATGTGCGCAGCCGATTGCCGCTTTGCCTACCGCGATAGCGCGTTCAAGCACGACGCGCCGGGCCGCTGGATCATCGTCAGCGTGCGTTTCGCGTTGCCCCGGCCCTGGCAGCCGGTGCTGGGCTACCCCGACCTGCAGCGCCATGCGCGGCTGGCGCAAGGCACGCCCACGGCGCGCGACATTTTCGATGCGGTGTGCGAAATCCGCCGCGCCAAGCTGCCCGACCCCGCCGTCACTGGCAATGCGGGCAGCTTCTTCAAGAATCCCATCGTGGCGGCCAGCGTGCGCGACAGCCTGGTGACGGAGTTTCCGGGGCTCGTGTCCTATGCCCAGCCGGACGGCCGCTACAAGCTGGCCGCAGGTTGGCTGATCGATCAATGCGGCTGGAAGGGGCGGGCATTGGGCGCGGCCGGCGTGCACGACCGGCAGGCGCTGGTGCTGGTGAACCGCGGCGGGGCGACTGCCGCGGACATCATGGGCTTGGCGCACGCGATCCAGCAGGCTGTCGCCGAACGCTATGGCGTCACGCTGGAGCCGGAGCCCGTGGTGGTCTGAACGGCCAACGCTTCGTCTCCGACCGCCTACCGCGAGCGAAAAAAAAGGATCCCGAGGGATCCTTTTTTGTATTTGCAGGACCTTAAAGGCCCAGCACCGATTGCATGTCGTACAAGCCGTTGTGCTTGTCTTCCAGGAAGCGCGCAGCGCGCAGCGCGCCTTCCGCGTAGGTGGCGCGGCTGGCCGAGCGGTGCGTGATTTCGATGCGCTCGCCGATGCCGCAGAACGACACCGTGTGATCGCCCACGATGTCGCCGCCGCGCAGGACCGAGAAGCCGATGGTGCCGGGCTTGCGCACGCCGGTGTCGCCGTGGCGGCTCCAGGTGGCCACGTCCGGCAGGGCAACGTCCCAGGCTGATGCAATGGTCTCGCCCATCTTCAAGGCCGTGCCCGAGGGGGCGTCGACCTTGTTGCGGTGGTGCGCTTCGAACACTTCGACGTCGTAGCCGGAGTTCAGGATGCGCGCAGCCATGTCCAGCAGCTTGAGCGTGGCGTTGACGCCGACGCTCATGTTGGGCGCGAACACGATGGCGATCTTCTGCGCGGCCACGTCGATCGCGGCGCGGCCGTTGTCGTCGAAACCGGTGGTGCCGATCACGGCGCGCGTGCCGTGCTTGACGCAGGCCTGCAAGTGCTCGAGCGTGCCTTCGGGGCGGGTGAAGTCGATCAGGCAGTCGGCCTTGGCCAGCGCGTCGAGGTCGTCGGTGATGAGCACGCCCGTCTGTGGGCCGAGCGGTGCGCCGGCATCCTGGCCCAGGGCGGTGGAGCCCTTGCGGTCCAGCGCAACCGTCAGTTGCAGGCCGGTGGACTTGAGGACGGCATCGATCAGCATCTGGCCCATTCGGCCGCTGGCGCCGGCAATTGCAATACGCATGTAAAAGAATCCTTGGGGGTTAGCGGAGCGGCTCGGGCGAGTTGCCGGGCTGGCCGGGGTACTGGTTCAGCGGGCTGACCGGGGCGGCCGAGTCGCGCTTCTTCTGTTCCACTTCTTCCTTCAGCCGGGCTTCGTCCTGGTCCAGGCGCTTGTCGGCCTTTTCGTCGGCCGTGGGGCTGGGTGTGTTCAGCTGGTAGGGTTGCAGGTCAGGCTGCTTGTCGCCTTCCCAACGGGTCAGCCGGTCGTTTTCGAACCAGACGGTGAACTTGCGTTCGCGGGCTTCGCCGTAGCCGGGCTTGTAGTAGTAGGGGTAGTCCCAGCGATTGGCGTGCAGCACACTGGTCAGCGTGGGGCTGCCCAGCGCGAAGCGCACTTGTTCGCGCGTCATGCCGGGTTGCAGCAGGGCGACCTGTTCCTGGGTGATCCAGTTACCTTGCTGGACGCCAGCCTTGTAGGGGAAGCCCCACTTGTCTCCCGTGCAACCGGCAAGAGCGACGGCCAGGGCGGCAACGGCCAATCCGGTCTTCAGCGAGCGGGAGGGAATTCGTGCAATCATGGACACTACGCGCCCCTATTATTTGGAAGCAGACAAAACCGTTATCATAAAGGTTTCATAAGGATAGTTCCGCGGGGCGGCATGAATTCAGGGGAGCCGGCTCGCGGCGCGCCCCACATCCTTGCCCATGCCAACGCGGACGGAGAGCGATTACACCATGAGCGACCAAAGCGAACTGAAGAACATGGGTTTGAAGGCGACTTTTCCCCGCCTGAAAATTCTTGATATTTTCCGTAAATCCGACCAGCGGCACCTCAGCGCCGAAGACGTCTACCGCGCCTTGATCGGCGAAAACGTCGAAATCGGCCTGGCGACCGTCTACCGCGTGCTGACCCAGTTCGAACAGGCCGGCATTCTTGCTCGTAGCCAGTTCGACAGCGGCAAGGCCGTGTTCGAGCTCAATGACGGCGATCACCACGATCACCTGATCTGCACGAACTGCGGCAAGGTGGTCGAGTTTTCGGATCCGGACATCGAAAAGCGCCAGCAAAAGATCGCCAAGGACAACGGCTTCGCGTTGGAAAGCCACGCGATGGTGCTGTACGGCATCTGCGGCAGCTGCCTAAAAGGCCGCTAAGCCGCCTGCGTTCGTCCCACGGCCTACGGCCGCGCTCGCCGCGGGTTCGTGAGTCTCAAAGCCCCTTCAAGGAGAAGGGGCTTTTTGTTGGGCGGCAAATAAGAACCCCCGGGCACGGCCACGGGGGTTATCCGGAGGCGGACAGCGATCAGGCGGCGGGTTGGCCGAAGCCTTCCAGCATTTCCCGGGCGTGTTCGCGCGTCGTGGCGGTGAGCTTGATCCCGCCCAGCATGCGGGCGATCTCTTCGACACGGGCAGGGGCGTCCAGCTCTTCGATACTGGAGCGCGTAGTGCCGCGCGATTCGGTCTTGCTGACGAGGAACTGGTTGTTACCGCAGGCGGCGACCTGCGGCAGGTGGGTGACGCACAGCACCTGATGGCGTTCGCCCAGTTCGCGCAGCAGTTTGCCGACCGATTCCGCCACCGCGCCGCCGACGCCGCTGTCGACTTCGTCGAAAATCAGCGTGGGCACGCGGGCCGCGCGGCTGGCGATGACGGACAACGCCAGCGAGATGCGCGACAGTTCGCCGCCTGAGGCGACCTTGGCCAGAGGGCGGGGCGTGGTGCCGGCGTGGCCGGCCACCAGGAATTCAACCTGCTCGTTGCCGTGCGCGGACGGTGCGCACGCCGCCAGCGTGGGCTCGAACTTGCCGCCTTGCATGGCCAACGTCTGCATGGCCTGCGTGACCTGTTTGCCCAGGTCTTTCGCGACCTTGCGGCGGGCAGTGGTGAGTTTGGCGGCCACTGCATCGTATTGCACCTGGGCGGCGGAGAATTGGGCGCGCAGGGTATCGATATCGCCCGCGGCCTGCAACGCGGCCAGCTCGGCATGCAGCGAGTCGCGCAATTCGCACAGGGCGTCGGGTTCGACGCGGAACTTGCGGGCGGTCTCGAACACGAGGCCCAGGCGCGACTCCACCTCGGCCAGGCGTTTGGGGTCCAGGTCGACGCGGCTGACGTAGTTGTTCAGGTCGGATACGGCTTCGCTGATCGCGATGCGGGCGGATTCCAGTTCGTCATGCACGCCTTGCAGGCCGGGGTCGTGCCGCAGCATCTGCTGGATGCGGTGGTTGGCCGCCGTGATGCGGTGATGCGCGGAATCGCCCTCGCCGTCCAGCGCTTCCAGGATCTGCGAGGCGCCGTCCAGGAGGGATTGGGAATGCGACAGCCGGGTGTGCTCGGATTGCAGCGAATCCCATTCGTCCACGCCCAGCGCCAACTGGTCCAGTTCTTGAACCTGCCATTGGATACGATCGCGCTCGGTCGCCAGGCTGGCGGCGTCTTTCTCCGCGGCTTCCAGCTGCCGCGCTAGCGCGCGCCATTGCTTCCAGGCCTGGCCGACGGCCTGGCGCAGATCGCCATGGCCGCCGTGGGCGTCGAGCAGGTCGCGTTGGGCATCGGGGCGCATCAGGCTTTGATGGGCATGCTGGCCGTGGATGTCGACCAGGCTGTCGCCCAGTTCGCGCAACTGGGCCACGGTAGCGGGCGTGCCGTTGATATAGGCGCGGCTGCGGCCCTGCGCATCGATGACGCGGCGCAGCGACAGTTCGTCGTCGGCGTCGATCTCGCGTTCGGCCAGCCAGGCGTGCAGCGACTTGGGCGTGTCGAAGACAGCGGTGATGTCGGCGCGGGTCGCGCCTTCGCGCAGCATGCTGGCGTCCCCGCGTTCGCCGAGCGTCAGCGCCAGCGCATCCACCAGAATGGATTTGCCCGCGCCGGTCTCGCCGGAGAAAACGGTGAAGCCGGCGCCGAAATGGATCTCGGTCTGTTCGACGATGACGAAGTCGCGGATATGCAGGGTGCGCAGCATGGCGGGGCGCTAACTACTCTACGTTGTCGGTGGCTTGGGGCATCAGGTTCCAATGCAGCTTGCGGCGCAGGGTGGAAAAGAAGCTGTAGCCCTCGGGGTGCACGAAGCGGATGGTATAGGGCGCGCGCTGCACGACGATGCGGTCGCCCGGTTGCAGGTCCGACCAGGTCTGCATGTCGAAATGCACGCTGGCGCCCACTTCGACCCGGCCCATGGCGGTAAGGGTCATGTTCAGCACGCCGGTGTCGGGGATGACGATAGGGCGGTTCGACAGCGTTTGCGGCGCGACGGGTACCAGCACCATGGCGTTCATGCCGGGGTGCAGGATGGGGCCGTTGGCCGACAGGGCGTACGCGGTGGAACCCGTGGGCGTGGCGATGATCAGGCCGTCGGCGCGCTGCGTGTACATGAAGGCGCCGTCCAGCTCCACCCGCACTTCGATCATGCCGCCGCGTCCGGCGCGGTTCAGCACGACGTCGTTCAAGGCCGACGCGGAATACATCTTCTGGTCGCCGCGCCACACGCTGCCTTCCAGCAGCATGCGCTCTTCGATCTGGAAGCTGCCTTCCAGCACGCGCGCCAGCGCGCCATGCGCGTCTTGCAGCGGAATGTCGGTGATAAAGCCCAGCCGCCCGTGGTTGATGCCGACCAGCGGCACGCCGAAGGGCGCCAGGTGGCGGCCCGCGCCCAGCACGGTGCCGTCGCCGCCCATCACGACGGCCAGCGACGCGCGCTGGCCGATTTCTTCGAGGGTGGCGACGGGGTATTCGGTCAGGCCGGTATTGCGCGCGGTATCGGCATCGATGAGCACGTGCCTGCCCGCTTGCGTCAGCGCGTGCGCAAGAGCTCTCAGCGGTGTGTCCAGGCCGGTGTCCTGGTATCTGCCGATCAGGGCGACGGTAGGAAAGTGCATGGATGCGTGCTTATCGAAAAAGGTAAAGCCAGAAAGCCGAAACCCGCCCGGAGGGGGGGCTGATTAGCCGATTATATGGGGCCGCATATCCGCTTGCGGGACAAAAATCGCCTTAATTGGAAAAGATTCCCTAAAATACCTGTTATGGATGACCGCGCACGCGCACTACTGAAAGCGTTGATAGAACGCTACATCGCCGATGGGCAGCCAGTCGGCTCGCGGACGCTATCGAAAGTCTTCGACTTGTCCCCGGCCACGATCCGCAATGTGATGGCGGACCTGGAAGAGCTGGGGCTGATCCATAGCCCGCATACGTCCGCCGGCCGAGTTCCCACGCCGCGGGGCTATCGCATGTTCGTCGATTCCTTGCTGGCCGTGCAGTCCTATCAGCTGCAACCGCACAACATGGGCGAAATGCTGTCGGCCGCCGAACCCACCCGCGCCGTCAATGCCGCGGCCGCGCTGCTGTCTAACCTGACGCAGTTCGCCGGCGTGGTGCTTACGCCCAAGCGCGCCCAGGTGTTCCGCCAGATCGAATTCATCCGGCTGTCCGACAAGCGGGTGCTGCTGATCATCGTCACGCCCGACGGCGACGTTCAGAACCGCATCCTGTTCGTGCAGCGCGATTACGTCGAAGCCGAATTGCTGGAAGCCGGCAATTTCTTCAACATGCATTTCGCAGGCAAGTCCTTCAATGCGGTGCGCCAGACCTTGTCCACCGAGCTTGCCCAACTGCGCGAAGACATCTCGCGCCTGATGCAGGCAGCGGTGGAGGCCAGCGCCGAAGCTGCCGAAGACGGCGACGCCATGATCATTTCCGGCGAACGAAAACTGCTGGACGTGACGGACATCGCCTCCGACATGGACCGGTTGCGCAAGATGTTCTCGCTGTTCGAAAAGAAGACCGACCTGCTGCAGCTGCTGGACGTGTCCAGCCGCGCGCAGGGGGTGCAGATCTACATCGGCGGCGACTCGCAACTGGTGCCGATGGAAGAAGTGTCGGTCATTACCGCGCCCTACGGCGTGGACGGCAAGGTGGTGGGCACGCTGGGCGTGATCGGTCCCACCCGCATGGCGTACGAGCGCGTCATTCCCATCGTGGACATCACGGCGCGTTTGCTCTCCAACGCCCTCAGCCACAACCAGTAGGTCCATTCAAAGCTACATCCTCCTTGCGGAGGAAGGGGAGTTTTTGTGTTTCTTCGCCTGTTCAAGTACCTGTGGCCTGAACGCTATCTGCCGGAAACCGAGCAGGACGACCCCTTCAACGAAGATCCGCCGCCGCGCGGGCCAGGCAAGGTCGGCGTGCTGCTGGTGAACCTGGGCACCCCGGACACGCCGGACAAGGCCGGTATCAAGAAGTACCTGGGCGAATTCCTGTCCGACCCCCGTGTGATCGAAATCCCCCGCTACCTGTGGAAGCCCATCCTGCACGGGCTGGTGCTGACCTTGCGTCCCAAGAAGCTGGCGCCGCGCTATGCCGGGGTGTGGCTTAAAGAGGGTTCGCCCCTGATGGTCTACAGCCAGCGCCAGGCCGATGGCGTGCGCGCGGCTCTGCACGCGGCGGGCATCGATGCGGTGGTGGAACTGGGCATGCGCTACGGCAACCCGTCGATCCCCGACGCGATCACGCGCCTGCGGGCTGCGGGCTGCGAGCGCATCCTGACCGTGCCGCTGTATCCGCAGTACGCCGCCAGCACCACGGCCACCGTGGTCGACGCGGTGACCCGTCACGCTGCCCGTCTGCGCGACCAGCCCGAACTGCGCTTCACCAAGCGCTTTCATGAAGACCCAGCCTGGCTGGACCCGCTGGCCGCGCGCATCGAAGCCTTTTGGCGCGAACATGGCAAGCCGCAGAAGCTGGTGATGAGCTTTCACGGCCTGCCGCGCTATTCGATCGAGCTGGGCGACCCTTATTACCGGGATTGCATGGAATCGGCGCGCCTGTTGTCGCAACGGCTGTCCTTACCCCGAGAACAGATCGAAGTGACGTTCCAGAGCCGCTTCGGCACCGCCCGCTGGCTGGAGCCCTACACCGAACCCACCCTCAAGGCGCTGGCGGCCTCGGGGGTGACGGAGGTGGATGTGGTGTGTCCGGGATTTGTGGCAGACTGTCTGGAAACCCTGGAAGAGATCAGCCTGGAATGCCGCGACGCGTTTGTCGAGGCAGGCGGCAAGCAATTCCGCTACATCCCCGCCCTGAACGACGATCCGGCCTGGATCGCCGGCCTGGCCGGCATGGTGGAACGGAACTTGCAGGGCTGGCCGCTGACATCCCGGGCCCCCACGGACTTGAAGGAGAAGGCGCATGCACCATGATCCCAAGAGCGGCAAGGCAGTGAAAAAGGGGACGGTTTCAACCCCTGTTGATGAGGATCAGGTCGAGCACGATCTGGACGAAGCCCTGGCCGAGACCTTTCCGGCCAGCGATCCCATCGCGATCCGGTCCGAACCGGATGACGACGACGCGCACGTCGACCGCGCGCTGAAAGAAAGCTTCCCCGCCAGCGACCCCGTCGCGCCGGCGCAGCCCCACAAGAAGTAAGCGGTCGCTCCGCCCGGGACCCGGGCGGGCGCCGTCAGGGAATATTTCGCTTTCCCGGGCTTGAAATAGGGGTATTGGCCCCCATTCATGTCTGCGAAAGCCATTCTTTTTGGAGGATTCCCCATGACGGCACCCCACGAGCCTGTAGATCAGACGCCCGAAGTCGGCCAGAACGCCGACGCGGCCCCCGCCGCCCAGGACGCCGCGCAGGCCGAGCTGAACGAGTTGCGCGCCCAACTGGACGCCGCCCAGGCTACCGTCAATGAGCAGCACGACCAGCTTCTGCGTGTGCACGCCGAAGCCGAGAACGTGCGCCGCCGCGCCCAGGAAGAAGTGTCCAAGGCGCGCAAATTCGGCATCGAGTCGTTCGCCGAAAGCCTGGTTCCGGTCAAGGACAGCCTGGAAGCCGCATTGGCCCAGCCCGACCAGACCGTTGAAACGTTGCGTGAAGGCGTTGAAGTCACCCTGAAGCAATTGGCCGCGGCCTTCGAGCGCAACCTGCTCAAGGAAATCGCGCCGGCCCAGGGCGACAAGTTCGATCCGCACCTGCATCAAGCTATCTCGTCGATTCCCAACGCGCAGCCCGCCAACACCGTGTTGCAGTTGCTGCAGAAGGGCTACGCCATCGCCGACCGGACCCTGCGCCCGGCGCTGGTGGTGGTGTCCGCGGGCCAAGGCTGATAGCGGCTCTGCGCACCATGACCGATCCCCGTTTCGATCCGGCTCAGGTCTTCGAGGTGTTCGGCATGCGTCGTGTCGACACCGCTGGATTCGATGCCGCCGTGGTCCAGGCGCCGGGGTCGGATTTGCGCTGCGTGTTCCTGTGGGGCCAGGATTGCTATAACTGCAATCTTTTCAAGCAGGCGGCGTTGCTGCACCAAGAGACGTTGCTGGGCCTGGGCCTGACCTGGTTCGAGGCCGACGTCTACGCCGACGAGCCCCTGGGCCGCCGTTTTTCCCTGCATGGCGTCCCCACTTTTGTGCTGTACCGGGCCGGAAAGCGGCTTGGACGCATCACCGGCTGGCCCGGATTGCCCCAGTTCACCGCGGCAATCCAGCGGTTGCAGGACCGGGGTGCGGAAAATTCCGCCCAGGCGTCTTGAAAAACCCTGCGAGTAGCCCCAGTTATGTGGGGACAAGAAGTTTCCCTCTATTTTCATAGATTTAATTCAAGGTACCCACCATGAGCAAGATTATTGGCATTGACCTGGGCACGACCAACAGCTGCGTGGCTGTCATGGACGGCGGGCAGGTCAAAATCATTGAAAACGCGGAAGGCGCTCGCACCACTCCCTCGATCGTCGCCTACATGGACGACGGCGAGACCCTGGTCGGCGCGCCCGCCAAGCGCCAGGCCGTGACCAACCCGCGCAACACCCTGTATGCGGTGAAGCGCCTGATCGGCCGCAAGTTCGAAGAAAAGGCGGTGCAGAAGGACATCAACCTGATGCCCTACACCATCGCCCGCGCCGACAACGGCGACGCCTGGGTGGAAGTGCGTGGCAAGAAGATGGCGCCTCCCCAAGTGTCGGCCGACGTGCTGCGCAAGATGAAGAAGACCGCCGAGGACTACCTGGGCGAAGAAGTGACCGAGGCCGTCATCACCGTGCCCGCCTACTTCAACGACAGCCAGCGCCAAGCCACCAAGGACGCTGGCCGAATCGCCGGTCTGGAAGTCAAGCGCATCATCAACGAACCCACCGCTGCCGCGCTGGCGTTCGGCCTGGACAAGACCGAAAAGGGCGACCGCAAGATCGCCGTGTATGACTTGGGTGGCGGCACGTTTGACGTGTCCATCATCGAAATCGCCGACGTGGACGGCGAA
Source organism: Achromobacter marplatensis (assembly GCF_002209535.1). GTDB lineage: Bacteria > Pseudomonadota > Gammaproteobacteria > Burkholderiales > Burkholderiaceae_B > Achromobacter > Achromobacter marplatensis. The sequence continues at coordinate 291,008 of NZ_NJIG01000002.1, forward strand.
AAGCAGTTCGAAGTGCTGTCGACCAACGGCGACACCTTCCTGGGCGGCGAAGACTTCGACCAGCGCATCATCGACTACATCATTGCCGAGTTCAAGAAGGAACAAGGCGTTGACCTGTCCAAGGACGTGCTGGCGCTGCAACGCCTGAAGGAAGCCGCTGAAAAGGCCAAGATCGAACTGTCGTCCGCTCAGCAGACCGAAATCAACCTGCCGTACATCACGGCGGATGCCTCGGGTCCGAAGCACTTGAACCTGAAAATCACGCGCGCCAAGCTGGAAGCGCTGGTCGAAGAACTGATCGAACGCACGATCGAGCCCTGCCGCGTCGCCATCAAGGACGCCGGCGTGAAGGTTTCCGACATCGACGACGTGATCCTGGTCGGCGGCATGACCCGCATGCCCAAGGTTCAGGAAAAGGTGAAGGAATTCTTCGGCAAGGAGCCGCGTAAGGACGTGAACCCCGATGAAGCCGTCGCCGCTGGCGCCGCCATCCAAGGTTCCGTGCTGTCGGGCGACCGCAAGGACGTGCTGCTGCTGGACGTGACGCCTCTGTCGCTGGGTATCGAAACCCTGGGCGGCGTGATGACGAAGATGATCCAGAAGAACACGACGATCCCGACCCGGTTCTCGCAGACCTTCTCGACCGCTGACGACAACCAGCCGGCCGTGACGATCAAGGTGTTCCAGGGCGAGCGCGAAATCGCTGCGGGCAATAAGGCCCTGGGCGAGTTCAACCTTGAAGGGATTCCGCCGTCGCCGCGCGGCATGCCGCAGATCGAAGTCACGTTCGACATCGACGCCAACGGCATCCTGCACGTGTCCGCCAAGGACAAGGGCACCGGCAAGGAAAACAAGATCACCATCAAGGCCAACTCGGGTCTGTCGGAAGACGAGATCCAGCGCATGGTCAAGGATGCCGAGGCCAACGCCGAGGAAGATCACCGCGTTGCCGAGCTGGCCCAGTCGCGCAACCAGGCTGACGCGCTGGTGCACGCCACCCGCAAGTCGTTGACCGAGTACGGCGACAAGCTCGAGGCTTCCGAAAAGGAAAGCATTGAAGCCGCCATCAAGGACCTGGAAGACACGCTGAAGGAAGGCGACAAGGCCGCGATCGACGCCAAGGTGGAAGCCCTGTCGACCGCATCGCAGAAGCTGGGCGAGAAGATGTACGCCGACATGCAGGCGCAACAAGCCGCCGGCCAGCAACAAGCGGCCGACAACGCGAAGCCGGTGGACGACAACGTCGTCGACGCCGACTTCAAGGAAGTCAAGCGCGACCAATAATGGCCGGGCGCTGACCAGCCTCTGCCGCCCGGTAGCCGGAGAAATCCGCCTACCGGGCGAACTCATTCTGTAGCACTGAAAAGATGGCTCGTTTTTGAGCCCACGGATCATGGCAAAACGCGACTATTACGAAGTTCTGGGCGTAGCGAAAAACGCCTCGGACGACGAACTCAAGAAGGCCTATCGAAAGCTGGCCATGAAGTACCATCCGGACCGTAATCCGGACAGCAAAGAAGCCGAAGAGAAGTTCAAGGAAGCCAAGGAAGCCTACGAGGTCCTGGGGGATGAACAGAAGCGCGCCGCGTATGACCGCTATGGCCATGCGGGCGTCGACCCCAACTCCGCCGGCATGGGCGGGGCGGGCATGGGCGGCGGCTTTGCCGACGCCTTCGGCGATATCTTCGGCGAAATCTTCGGTGGCGGCGGCGGTGGTGGCCGTCGTGGCGGCGGCCCGCAGGTGTATCGCGGCGCCGACCTGAAGTACGCGCTGGAAATCACGCTGGAACAGGCCGCAGCCGGTTTCGACACCGAAATCCGCGTACCCAGCTGGGAAAACTGCGACACCTGCCACGGCTCCGGTGCCAAGGTCGGCACCTCGCCCAAGACCTGCCGCACCTGCGGCGGTTCGGGCGCCGTGCGCATGCAACAAGGCTTTTTCAGCGTGCAGCAGACCTGCCCGACCTGCCACGGCAACGGTAAGGAAATCACGGATCCGTGCCCGTCCTGCGACGGCGTGGGCCGTATCCGCCGCAACAAGACCCTGCAGGTCAAGATTCCGGCCGGTATCGACGACGGCATGCGCATCCGCTCCAGCGGCAATGGCGAACCGGGTATCAACGGCGGCCCTCCGGGCGACCTGTATGTGGAAATCCACATCAAGCAGCACAAGATCTTCCAGCGTGACGGCGACGATCTGCACTGCGAGCTGACCATCCCGTTCACCACGGCGGCACTGGGCGGCGAGCTTCAGGTGCCCACGCTGGGCGGCAAAGCCGAGATCTCGATTCCCGAAGGCACGCAGTCGGGCAAGACCTTCCGCCTGCGCGGCAAGGGCATCCGCGGCGTGCGGGGCAGCTATCCGGGTGACCTGTACTGCCACGTTGTCGTGGAAACGCCGGTGCGCCTGAGCGAAGACCAGAAGAGCATCCTGCGCCAGTTCGAGACCTCGCTGAACGACGGGGGCGACCGCCACTCGCCACAAAGCAAGTCCTGGACGGACCGCGTGAAGGAATTCTTCAGCTGAATCGCTTGATGCATGAAAAAGCCGCGAACCTGTGTCGCGGCTTTTTTTTGGCTGTCGATCGTGGAGTCGGGGCTGATGAGGCGTGCGACCCGCGGCGGATTTCTTTGGCCAGGATTCGCGTTTCAGCCTTCCCACGCAATAAAAAGGCCGCGGCTGTGACGCCGCGGCCGTACTGCAGGTGCTGCTACTGCTAGGTGTTGCCACTACTACTACTTGTGTTGCGACTGCTAGGTGCTGCGACTGCTCAGTACTGCTTCTGCTACATCTACTGCTGGATACTGCTTTACTGCCAGGTACTGCTCTACTGCTTAGGTACTGCTTTGGTACTACTCAGGCACTGCTACTGCGGTTGCCGCTGTACCGAAAAAACCGGCCCCAAGCCATGATGCCGCCTGAGGCCGGCCGGGCTACAGCAAGCAGCTCACCGGGTGATCGGCGGATATTCGAGTTCGCCGAACGTGTATTGGCCGCTGGCCTTGGCTTGGGCCAGATCCTGCTGGACTTCGGCGCGCGTCTTGACGGCGGCGGGCGCTGCGGCGACGGGCGGGTATTGCAGTTCGCCGAACGTGTACTGGCCGCTGACCTTGGCTTGCTGCAGCTGGGCTTGCACTTCTTGCGAGCTCAGGCTGGCGCCTTGCGGCAGGGCGGGCGGGTAGTCCAGTTCACCGAAGGTGTATTGGCCGGTAGCCTTGGCTTGTTGCAGTTCGGTCGCGACTTGGGCGCTGGTCTTGCCTTGTTCAACGCCGGCGGCTTGGGCGCCAACGCCAACCAGGGCCAGGGATAGCAGCAGGGTGGTGGTTAGGGTTTTCATGGTAGACCTCCAATCTTGTCAGTGGGGACCGAATCCGGCGGCCCTCCGTCGTGGTTCGTTGTTTGTTCCCGATGACTGAATTCTGCGCGTTATCCCACCTGGGATAAACCCGTATTCCCTGAAAACATCTTTCCAAATAACCGAGTAATAGATCGGTTATGCAGAAATCTCCCCGCCCATGGCATGGTTTTGTGGATACGAAGGTCAGAACACCAGGGGGGCTGGCATTTCATCATGCAAAAAAAAGCCCCTGCCAAGGCAGGGGCCGGTATTGCAGAAGCGGGGTGTCAGGGGGCGGCTTTCTTCTTGAAGTCGCCGGCGACCGCCGTGCTGAAGCCATCCGGGCGCAGGTACTTTCGCAGGGCGGCATTGACCGCGTCGGGCGTCAGCGCCGAGATCTTCTTGTCCATCTCGGCCGACCATTCGAACGTGCGGCCACGCTGCAGGTAATCCAGCCACGTGCTGGCCAGGACGTCGTCTTGCGCGCGGGCCAGGTTGCGGTAGTTCAGCAGGGCGTTGATGCCGTCAGAGATTTCCTTTTCCGAGAAACCTTCCTTCAAGACGCGGGCCAGTTCCTCGTTGATGGCCTTTTCCAGGCGTTCGCGGTTCTGCGGCGCGTAGATGGCGTACATGGTCCAGCTGGCGCTGGGCTCGAACGAGGAGACCGACAGTGAACTGCGGACGTTGTAGGACAGGCCCTCGGTTTCACGCACGCGGTTCCACAGGCGCGAGGTTTCGGAAGCGCCGAACAGGTAGTTGGCCAGGTACAGCGAGGCGTAATCGGCATCCGTGTCTTGCAGTTTCAGCGGCATGCGCGAGACGTAGAAGGCGTTGGCCTTGTCGGGCGTGTCGATGTCGAACTGTTTGGCGGGGATGTCGCGGTACGGGTTGCCGACGCGCGTGTAGGCGGGCGCTTTCTTCCAACCAGCCAGACCGGCCTTGATGGCCTTTTCCACGGCTTCCGGCTCAAAGTCGCCAACGGCCGAGTATTCGATCTTGCCCGCGCCGTAGAACTTGGCGTGGAACTTGGCGAGCGCCTCGCGGTTCAGGCCGCGCACGCTGGCAAGCGATTCTTCGAACGTGGGCACATAGCGCAGGTCGTCGGCAGGCCACGGATTGTCTTGACGGGCCAGCGCGCGTCCGGCCAGGGCCGAAGGCTCGGTCATGGCGTTCTGGATCGAGGTTTCAAGCTGACGCTGGTACTCCTCGAGCTGTTCCTTCGGGAAGTTGGCGTTGCGGACGATATCAAGCGCCAGGGCGGTCAGTTCAGGCAGGTTCTCGCCCTTGGTCGACATGGCGATCTTGAGGGTGGTGCCGCCGCCGCTGAAACCCAGTTCGGCTTGCAGCTTGTCCAGGCGGTCCTGGATGTCCTGGCGCGACAGCTTGGCCGTGCCGCGAGTCAGCAGGTCGGCCACGGCGCTGGAATTCACGCGCTGGCCCAGCAGGTCTTTTTCGTTGCCAAACTGAATCAGCATCTGGGCCTGCACGCGGTTGCCGCGCGTGGCCTTGGGCAGAAGTGCCAGTTGAACCGGGCCATTGGGCAGGTCCAGCTTTTTGCGCTGGGTCAGCTTGTCGATGTTGGCAGGGGTGGGATCGAAGGCGGACGCGGCCTTGAAGTCCGGATCGCCCTTGTAGTCCTTGAACACGGCGGAGAGGTCTTCACGCTGCAACTGCGGCGCGCGCAGGGGCTTTTCCGTGGGGATGTAACGGCCTTCGATGCGGTTGCTTTGCACCAGGTAGGTGACGGCGGCTTGCTGGACGTCGGCCAGCGAGGCCTTGCGCGCGCGGTCGCGCTGCAGGAAGAACAGGCGCCAGTCGCCCGCGGCGATGGCTTCGGACAGCGCCACGCCGACTTGTTCGGGATCGCTATAGGTCTGTTCCCATGCGGTCAGCCATTTGCTGCGCGCGCGGTCCAGTTCCTGTTGCGTGAAGGGCTTCTTGCCCAGCGTTTCCAGCGTGCTGGTCAGGGCCTGCACGGCGGTGTCCAGATTCTTGCCGGGGGGCAGTTGCGCGCCGAACATCGCCAGGCCCGGGTCGCGGTTTTCCATGGTGAAACCGAACACGCCCGAGGCCAGCTTGGTGGCGACGAGCGCATGGTACAGGCGGCCCGACGGCGTGTCGGACAGGATGACGGTGGCCAGGTCCAGCGGCACGAAATCGGGGCTGCCGGCGGCAGGGATGTGGTACATCGCAGCGACCAGCGGGGTGCCACCGGTGCGGCGCAGCGTGACCGAGCGTTCGCCGTCCTGCACGGGTTCCACGGTGTATTCGGGCGGCAGCTTGCGGTCCGGCTTGGGCAGCTTGCCCAGCGTTTCCTCGATGTCCGCCAACGTGGCCTGCGGGTCGAACTTGCCGGCCACGATCAGCACGGCGTTATCCGGCTGGTAGTACTCGTGATAGAAAGCGCGCAGTTGTCCGATGTCCACGTTTTCCACGTCGGACCGGGCGCCGATGGTGTTCTTGCCATAGCTGTGCCACTGGAAGGCTGCGGCCTGCATCTTCTGCATCAGGATGCGGGAGGGGCTGTTTTCCCCGCTTTCCATTTCGTTGCGGACCACGGTCATTTCCGAATCCAGGTCTTCCTTGGCGATCAGGGAATTAACCATGGCGTCGGCTTGCCAACCCAGGTACCACTTGAGGGTCTCGGGGTTGGCGGCGAAGCTGGCGAAATAGTTGGTGCGGTCGCTGGAGGTCGAGCCGTTGGCCTGCAGGCCGCGGCGCGAAAACTCGCCCATGGCGTTGCGGGTGGTGGACGTGCCCTTGAACAGCATGTGTTCAAGCAGGTGCGCCATGCCGGTCTGGCCGTAGTTCTCGTTGCGCGAGCCGACCAGATAGGTCATGTTGACCGTGGTCGAGGGCTTGGATTCGTCGGGGACCAGCAGCACTCTCAGGCCATTGGCCAGGCGGTATTCGGTGATGCCTTCAATCGAGGCGGCCTCCGAGACGCCGGCCGGAAGGCTGGCGGCGCCGGCCTGGAAGGCCAGAAAGGAGGAAAACAGCAGCACACCCAGCGGGCGCGGCAGCTTCGATAGGGACAGGCGCATGGCAGACAATTCCTTTGGCATGGCAGAATCCGTTGGAGTGTATACGTTGGCAATGGTTCAAGGGCCGATCCCGGCAGCGCTCCCCGCCAACCGCAAGGAAATCCGACATGTCTTTATCGCTGGAAGTTGAAACGCCACGCCTGGTGCTGCGGCAGTGGCGCGCTGACGACCGCAAGCCGTTCGCCGAGATGAATGCGGACCCGCGCGTGACGGAGTTCCTGCTGCCGCTGTCCGCGCCGGAAAGCGACGCCCTGGCCGGCCGTCTGGCAGCGGGCATAGACGAGCACGGCTGGGGCTTCTGGGCGGTCGAGGCGCCCGGCGTGGCGCCTTTCGTGGGATTTGTGGGCATCAAGCCGATGCCGCCGGTGTTGCCATTTGCGCCGGGCGTGGAAGTCGGCTGGCGCCTGGCCCAGCCGTTCTGGGGGCGCGGCTACGCCAGCGAGGCCGCCCTGGCCGCGCTGCGCGTGGGGTTCGAGCAGGTGGGACTGGGCGAGATCGTGGCGTTCACGGCGGTGGGCAACCAGCGCTCACGCGCGGTGATGGCTCGCCTGGGCATGCAGGAGGACGCCGATCCGTTCGATCATCCCGCCGTTCCCGAAGGCCATCCGCTGCGTCGCCATGTGCTGTACCGCATGGGCCAGGCGCAATGGCGCCAGCAGGAAAAGGGTGACGCAGAGTCAGGCGGGCCGCCGGTTGCGGCCGCATAAGGGCCGGAAAGCCGCGACGCCATAGGGTGCTGCAATGCAACATCCTTAGCGCACAAGGCAAATTTGAGGTCGGTCCGCGTGCGGGTGTAAGCTTTGAAGAACGTAGTAGCTGTTGCCGACGGGATGCGCGACAGCCGTCTACCGGCTTCCCGTCCAACGCCAGACGCCGCCGCAAGCGCGGCGCCGGTGCTTGTCGTTCGCGCCTTCGCTGCCGGCATCCTGCCGGCGCATTTTTCGGAGGAACGACCCATGCTGACCGAGATCGTCACGCGTGCCTTGTCCCAATTGACCGGTAGCGCCCTGAGCGGCGACGGGATCAAAGGGCAATTCCAGTACGCCTATGCCAGTGATGACGGCCAATTCGTGGCCATATTGACGCATGACATGACCACCTATGTCGTGGACCTGAGCACTCAACGGTATTTCGCGGAGTGCGGTGGTTCGCCCCGCGGGTTTGCCGGACATGTGCTGGAAATGGAAGGCGCCGCAGCGCGCAGTCATCCCTGGCCGGCTGCCAATGACCTGTTCGACCTGGACATGGACGCCGATGAGCTTTCCTGGCGGCAGTGTCCTGGCCTGCGCCAGGCAGCCGCCGCCCACCGATCTGTGGAGAGCCGCGCCGCCTGAGAGTGGCCAGAAGCGGCAGCAACGCACTGAACCGGCGGATTCGCCGGTTTTTTTTCGGGCGGACGCGTGTCGTGGCGCAGGCGCGCCCGGTACAATTTTTCAATGACCTCGCCCGCTGAAACCTTCGCGCCCGATGGCGCCATCCTTGTCGACTGCACGCATGAACGCCATGCGGACCAGATACTGGCCATCTTCAACGACGCCATCGTCAACTCTACGGCGCTCTACGACTACAAGCCGCGGCCGCGCGAGGCGATGCAGGGCTGGTTCCAGGCCAAGCAGCAAGGCGGCTTTCCCGTGGTGGGGTTCGAGAACGCGGCGGGCGAGTTGATGGCGTTTGCCAGCTACGGCACGTTTCGCGCGTGGCCCGCATTCAAATATTCGGTGGAGCATTCGGTCTACGTCGACGGGCGGTTCCGCGGCATGGGCCTGGGCGAGGCCATGATGCGCGTGCTGATCGAGCGCGCGCGCGTCAATCAGGTGCACGTGCTGGTTGGCGGCATCGACGCGTCGAACGATGGCAGCATCAGGCTGCACGAGAAGTTGGGCTTCAAGCATGCCGGCACGATCAAGGAAGCCGGATTCAAGTTCGGCCGCTGGCTGGATCTGGCGTTCTATCAGCTGACGCTGGATACGCCTGAGCAGCCGGTGGATGGCTGACGGCTGCACGATGGGTTGCGCGCGTTGAAGCCTCGCGGTCTTTGCGGAGCTTCTGCTCGCGCTTCACCCATCCTACTTGGATAGCACCCGCATAGCCTGTTCCAGGCCGGCGACGGTAACCGGGTACATGCGGTCCTGCATGATGTCGCGCATCAGCGCGATGGACTGGCGGTACTGCCACGACGCGGTGGGTTCGGGATTCAACCAGACCGATTTGGGCCACGCATCGAGCAAGCGCCGCATCCACTCGGCGCCGGGTTCCTTGTTGTAATGCTCGACCGAGCCGCCGGGCTGCAGGATTTCGTAGGGGCTCATGGTGGCGTCGCCGACGATGATCAGCCGCCAGTCCGGGTTGTACTTGCGCAGTACGTCCCAGGTGTCGAAGCGTTCGTTCTGGCGCCGGCGGTTGCTTTGCCACAGGCTTTCGTAGGGGCAGTTATGGAAGTAATAGACTTCCAGGTTGCGGAATTCGCTGCGGGCCGCTGAAAACAGCTCTTCGACGCGCCCGATGTGGTCGTCCATGCTGCCGCCCACGTCCAGCAGCATCAGCACCTTCACGGTATTGTGGCGTTCAGGGACCATCCGCAAGTCCAGGTGGCCGGCGTTGCGCGCGGTGCTGGCGATGGTGTCGTCCAGGTCCAGTTCCAGCTCGGCGCCTTGGCGCGCAAAGCGCCGCAGCCGGCGCAGCGCCACCTTGAAGTTGCGCGTGCCGAGTTCGACCTGATCGTCGTAGTCCTTGAACTGGCGCATGTCCCAGACCTTGACCGCCGTGCGGTTGCCGGCCGATGCGCCGCCCACGCGTATGCCTTCCGGGTGGTAGCCGCCGTTGCCGAACGGCGAGGTGCCGCCGGTGCCGATCCATTTGCTGCCGCCCGCGTGGCGTTCCTTCTGCTCTTCCATGCGTTCCTTGAAGAGCTCCATCAGCTTGTCCCAGCCGTGCTTTTCGATCGCGGCCTTGTCTTCGGGCGACAGGCTTTTCTCGAACTGCTTGATCAGCCAGTCCAGCGGAATTTCCTTGCCTGCCGGCAAGGCGGCTTCGATGCCCTTGTAATAGGCGCCGAAGGCCTTGTCGAAACGGTCGTAGAGCGACTCGTCCTTGACCAGCGTGGCGCGCGCCAGGAAGTAGAACTCGTCCAGCGTGGGCGCCATCAGGTCCTGGCGCAGCGCGTCCACCAGGGTCAGGTATTCCTGGACAGAGACGGGCAGCTTGTGCGCCCGGAGGTGATAGAAGAAGTCGATCAGCATGTGCGGGCCGCCGGTAGCTGCAGGATCAACGGCGCTGACCGCCGCGCGTCATGGCCGCGAGGCGCTCCAGCAGGTGCACGTCTTGTTCGTTCTTCAGCAGTGCGCCGGCCATCATCGGCACTGCGGTGGCGGTGTGCGCGTCGATCTCGGCGGCCGTGGCGTCTTCGGCCAGCAGCAGGCGCAGCCAATCCAGCAGTTCGGACGTGGACGGTTTTTTCTTCAGGCCCGGTGCGTCGCGCAGCGTGAAGAACGTGTCCAGTGCGGCTCGTAGCACGTCCTGCTTCAGGTGCGGATAGTGCACGGCCACGATGTCGCGCATGGTCTCGCGATCAGGGAAGCGGATGTAGTGGAAGAAGCAGCGGCGCAGGAACGCGTCGGGCAGGTCCTTCTCGTTGTTGGAGGTAATGATGACCAGCGGGCGGTGCCGCGCCGCGATGGTCTCGCGCGTTTCGTACACGTGGAATTCCATGCGGTCCAGCTCGCGCAGCAGGTCGTTGGGGAATTCGATATCGGCCTTGTCGATTTCGTCGATCAGGAGCACCACCGGCTCGTCCGCCTGGAAGGCTTGCCACAACGTGCCTTGCACGATGTAGTTGCGGATGTCGCGGACTTTCTCGTCGCCCAGTTGCGAGTCGCGCAGGCGCGACACCGCGTCGTATTCGTACAGGCCCTGGTGCGCCTTGGTCGTGGACTTGATGTGCCATTGCAGCAGGGGGCGGCCCAGCGCGCGCGCCACTTCTTCGGCCAACATGGTCTTGCCCGTGCCGGGCTCGCCCTTGATCAGCAGCGGCCGCTGCAAGGTCAGGGCGGCGTTCACAGCCAGTTTCAGGTCGTCGGTGGCGACGTAGCTGTCGGTTCCGTTGAAGCGGGCAGGCGAGGTGGAGGGGGCGGACTGGGCTGCGGACATTGTCTGATGGCTTCCGAGGATTGACGGGGATCAATACCATCGTAAGGTATTAATCCTGAGCAATTATCGTACAATCAGGCGGTTTTGCAGTTGGGTTCGACCCGCAACGTGTTTGCAGGGGGCCTTTTCGTGTGATGCAGGCCCTAGTCCTTAAGCCATACCAAGAAGAGCCATTCCAATGAAGTTGCGAACCTCTCTGAAGTGCACGGTTTCCGTGTTGGCCGCGATGGCATCCTGTGCGATCGCCGGCCAGGCTGTTGCTGCTGACGCAGCGCCTGTCGGCAACATCCAAAACGCCCGAGACAAAGTCTCCATGTGCATCGGTTGCCACGGCATCGAAGGCTACAAGGCGACGTTTCCCGAGCTCTATCACGTGCCGATGATTGCTGGCCAGAACGCCAAGTACATCGAAACTGCCCTGAACGAGTACAAGAAAGGCGCGCGCAGCCATCCCACGATGGACGCCATTGCCGGCAGCCTGTCCGACCAGGACATCGCCGATCTGGCCGCGTACTACTCGAATCTCAAATAAGGGGCAAACACATGAACCGCACCATGCTTGCCCTTGCGGGCGCGACCTTGGCCTTTGCAGGCACCGCCGCCCAGGCGCAGGATCTGGCGGCCGGCAAGGCCGTCTTCGACAAGTTCAATTGCGCATCGTGCCACGGCGCCGATGCCAAGACGGCGGTAGACCCCGCCTACCCGACGCTGGCAGGCCAGCACGCCGATTACCTGGTCCACGCCCTGAAGGCGTACAAGCGCGGCGCCTCCGGCAGCGCGGCCACGGCCAACGTGCGCAAGAACCCCATCATGGGCGCTTTCGCGACCCAGCTGTCCGACCAGGACATCTCCAACGTCTCTGCCTGGCTGGCGTCATTGCCCAGCGATCTGGGCGTGCGCAAGTAAGCCCTGGCGGCCTGGCGCAATAAAAAACCCTCGGGGATACCCGAGGGTTTTTTCATTGTGGGCGGCGGGCCTTTACAGGCTGGCGCGGCGGCGGATCAGGTCGATGTAGGTGTCGCTGTCCATGGGCGTGCCCAGTCGCTGCGCTTCCCAGACGACCTGGCCCAGGCATTCCATGATCTCGTGCGCCGCCTGGTGCGCATCCGAGCGCGCCGTCAGTTGCTGGTAAGCACGGCGGATGCCGGGCGGATGGTCGATGGACAACTGCTCTGCAATCGCCAAGTGCATGGACAGGTGCAGGAAGGGGTTGGTGCGCCCCTTTTCCACCGCATATTCCATGGTCATGGCATCGGGGCTTTCCAGGTCGCCGTGGTATTCGGGATGCTCGATGATCCAGTCCAGCGCCATGGCCTCGAGCGGGGTCAGCACCTCGTTGGCGCGGTGCTTGCGCCAGGTGTCGATGAAGAATTCGCGGACTTGGTCGCGGGAAGGATTGAACATCTGCAGGGAAGGGAATGCGGGCTATAGAAACGTTATTTTACCGCCGGGCGGTCCCTGGGGGGGGAATGCCCCTTCGGAGGGAGCGAAGGCAGGTAGTGGCGAAGCTGGGGCCTTTTTTCAGGCATCCATCTGGGCCGTGGGGTCGGACGGCCACTTTGCGATATAGAATTGATCGGTATCCGCCATCCGGTGTGCGGTTCGCGAGGGCGGTTTCCCCGCGGAATCGGACGCTTTCCGATGCGGCGCTTGCAGAAAAACCACCCGGAGCAAATGGAGCATTCATGTCCTACCAACATATCAAGGTTCCCGCTGGCGGCCAGAAGATCACGGTCAACGCTGATTTCTCGCTGAATGTGCCTGAACAGCCCATCGTTCCCTTCATCGAAGGCGACGGCACGGGCGCCGACATCACCCCGGTGATGATCAAGGTCGTCGACGCGGCGGTGCAGAAAGCCTACGGCGGCAAGCGCAAGATCCACTGGATGGAAGTCTATGCCGGCGAGAAGGCCACCAAGGTCTACGGCCCGGACGTCTGGCTGCCCGATGAAACCCTGGAAGTCGTCAAAGACTACGTGGTGTCCATCAAGGGCCCGCTGACCACCCCGGTGGGCGGCGGCATCCGATCGCTCAACGTGGCGTTGCGCCAACAGCTGGACCTGTACGTGTGCCTGCGCCCGGTGGCGTACTTCAAGGGCGTGCCGTCCCCGGTGCGCGAGCCCGAGAAGACCAACATGGTGATCTTCCGCGAGAACTCGGAAGACATCTATGCGGGCATCGAATACATGGCCGAAAGCGAGCAGGCCAAGGAACTGATCCAGTTCCTGCAGACCAAGCTGGGCGTGAAGAAGATCCGCTTTCCGAACACGTCCTCCATCGGCATCAAGCCTGTGTCGCGCGAAGGCACCGAGCGCCTGGTGCGCAAGGCCGCGCAATACGTCATCGACAACGATCGCACGTCACTGACGCTGGTGCACAAGGGCAACATCATGAAGTTCACGGAAGGCGGCTTCCGTGACTGGGGTTACGAATTGCTGCAAAAGGAATTCGGCGCCCAATTGATCGACGGCGGCCCGTGGTGCAAGTTCAAGAATCCGAAGACGGGTCGCGAGATCATCGTCAAGGACGTGATCGCCGACGCCTTCCTGCAGCAGATCCTGCTGCGTCCGGCCGAGTACGACGTGATCGCCACCCTGAACCTGAACGGCGATTACATTTCCGACGCGCTGGCCGCGCAAGTGGGTGGCATCGGCATTGCGCCGGGGGCCAACCTGTCGGACTCGGTCGCCATGTTCGAAGCCACCCATGGCACGGCGCCGAAGTATGCGGGCAAGGATTACGTGAACCCGGGTTCCGAAATCCTGTCGGCCGAAATGATGCTGCGCCACATGGGCTGGACCGAAGCCGCTGACCTGATCATCTCCAGCATGGAAAAATCCATCCTGTCCAAGAAGGTCACGTACGACTTCGCCCGGCTGCTCGAAGGTGCGACGCAGGTGTCGTGCTCGGGCTTTGGCCAGGTCATGATCGAAAACATGTAATTCCCGGGTTACCCCGCGAGTCTTGCAGAACCCGCCCGCCGTCATGGCGGGCGGGTTTTGTCTACCTGACCCGCAGGATGCGCGCGGCGCTCCCGTTTTCCCTATTAGGTTGATTGCTGTGCCCCGAATGTATGTATCCCTGGCCACATGGCTTGTATTGCTGGTTCCCGCGCTGGCATTGACCAGTCCGGTGGGAGGGCCCGCTGTCGTCTACTTGAGCGGGGGAATTGCCCTGGCTGCCCTGGCTGCCAATGCGATCAAGCGCTACGAACCCATGGATTTCAAGGCCTTGTGGCCCATGGCGCTGGCGCTGTTGCTGCCCCTGGCCTGTATGTTCGCCACATCCCTTGTCCGAGGGGTGTGGAGCAATTCCGAACTGGAGAAGCTGCTGCGGTTTGCGTTGGCGATACCGGTGCTTTGGCTGCTGCTGCGCGCGCCGCAGCGTTGGCTCAAGCTGGTGCAGTGGAGCATTGTTGTCGGTGCATTGGCTGGGGCTGGGTTGCTGATCGTCACGATGGAAACGCAGGGGCGCGGGGCCGTGGTCGACGTGGGCGGGCGCTACAACGCCGTGGCGTTCGCGAACATGACCTTGCTGTTCGGCGCCATGACGCTGCTGTCCCTGGGCTGGGGCCCCAGCACGCGTTGGCCCCGCATCGAAACCGGGGTGAAGCTGTTGGCGGTTGTGCTGACGGTGGCTGCCACCTGGGTATCCGAAACACGCAGCAGCTGGATGCTGTTGCCGATCCTGGGGCTGGTCTTCCTCTTGGGCCTGCGCAATTGGAAGCGCCGCCACAAGGTTTATTGCGCGCTGGCCGTCTGTGTGGCGCTGGCTGCCAGTGCCGCCGCCATCTGGACGTTCAGCAGCCGCATGCAGGAGATCTCGCATGACGTCGAGGGCTTCGCGACGTCGGCCAACCGCGATACGTCCTTCGGCATCCGGCTTCAGCTGTGGCACGCATCGATCCTGATGTTCGAGAAAAGCCCGATCGTGGGCGTCGGCCCCAGCAAGTTCCGCGATGAATTGCTGGCACTGCAAAAGCAGGACATCGTGACGGAAGAAGTCGTCGAGGGGTTTGGCGAACCCCACAACGACATGTTGGCGGCCCTGTCCGGCTACGGCCTGCTGGGGTTGCTGAGCATCCTGACGCTGTACCTGCTGCCTGCGGCCATCTTCTTTCGGCGGCTGGCCAGCGATGACCGTGTGATCCGCGTGGGCGCGCAATTGGGGCTGTTGTTCTGCCTGGGTTATTGCGCCTTCAGCCTCACCGAAATGATGTTCCGCAACATGCGCAGCGTGCCGAATTATTCACTGATCGTCGTGACGTTGATTGCGTTGACGACTCCCCGTGCGGCCCGCGCCGCACCCGCCGCGGCGCCGCGCTGACAACCTGCGGGAACGTCCCGCCAGCCAGACCTCCCTGAACGCAAGGCGTATCCGCCTTGCGTTTTTCTTTTGGGGTTGCGCTAGATCAAGCTTGATGCTTCGACTTGGTGAAAACCCTGCTGTGTCCCCGTATCCTGACGGAACGCAATACATAAACCGTCACATTCTGCCGCTAATGGTTTCACTGGCAGGAGTGGGCACTAAGAGGAGAGCCTGTGAAAAATTCCAGCCTGCGCAGGGAACTGCTGTGGTTCGTGTTCGCCATCGGCGCCGCCGTCCTGGTTCTGGGCGCCTGGGACGCGTGGCAACGCCGCACCGAAATGGTGGCCGAGCGCAAGACGGAACTGCGCCACGTTCTGGACCTGGCGGCCGGCATCCTACGCAACGGCAAGCAGAGCGTCAGCGAGGGCATGCCCCTGGCCGACGCCAAGCGCAACGTGGCGCGGCGGTTGGCGCAATTGCGCTACGGCGCCGACGGGTATGTGGGCGTCTTCGGCGACGATTACGCCTTGCTGGTCCACCCCGACGCCAAGCTCGTGGGCACGAACGTGCGCGCCATCAAGGACGTCGACGGCTTGCCGATCTTTGAAAACCTGTATGCCGGGGGCAAGGCGGGCGGGGGTTATGTGCAGTACCGGTTCCCGCGGCCGGGTGAGGTCGAGGCCTTGCCGAAGATCAGTTACGCGACTTACGACGCCGACTGGGGGTGGCTCATTTTCACAGGCCTGTATGTGGATGATGTGGACGCCGCGTTCTATGGCACGCTATGGCGCCAGGGCGCCGTGACGCTGGGCTTGCTGGCCTTGGTGCTGATTGCCGCGCTGCGCTTTTTCCGCACGCATGTCATCGGTCCGCTGGACGAGGCGGTGGCGCTGTGCGAACGCGTGGCCAACGGCGATTTGTCCAGCATCGTGTCGCGTCACCATCGCGGCGAAATCGGTCGCCTGTTCGACGCCATGGCGCGGATGCAGGAACGCCTGGATGCCGCCGTGCGTACCATCGTGCAATCCACGGGATCGATCGCGGCGGCGTCGCGCCAGATCGCGGCGGGCAGCATGGACCTGTCGGACCGCACCGAGAAGCAGGCCGCAGCCCTGGAGCAGACGGCCGCCAGCGTGGAGGAGATCACCGCCACGGCCAAGCAAAGCGCGGAGCATGTGCGCGAGGTCAGTTCGCTGGCTGGAGAGGCGGCGCAACTGGCGCGCCAGGGCAGCGAAGAAACCCAACACGCCATCGACGCCATGCGCGAGATTTCGCACAGCTCCCAGCGCATCGACGAGATCATCAGCGTGATCGATGGCATAGCGTTCCAGACCAACATCCTGGCCCTGAACGCCGCCGTGGAAGCGGCGCGGGCGGGCGAGCAGGGGCGCGGGTTCGCGGTCGTGGCGGGCGAAGTCCGTGCGCTTGCGCAGCGGTCGGCCACCGCGGCCAAGGAAATCAAGGGCTTGATCGAAACCTCGTCGGAGTCGGTCGCGCGCGGCAGCCAACGTGTCGAGCAGGCCAGCGCCACGATGGGCAGCGTGCTGGAATCGGCCGCCACCAGCGCGCCGCTGATGGGCGAGATCGCTACGGCGTCGGCCGAGCAGAGCGTGGGCATCGAGCAGATCAATCAGGCCGTGACGCATCTGGACAGCGTGACGCAACAGAACGCCGCGCTGGTCGAGGAATTCGCCGCGTCTGCGGCTACCCTGCACGAGCAGGCCGACGACCTGGCCCGCGCCGTGTCCATCTTCAAGCTGTCTGCAGCCGGTTAGGGGAACCCTGGACCGCGCTCATGGCGCGTTGCAGCCGGGGGCTCAGTTCCCGGCTGGCCGGCATCATGGGCATGCGCAGTTCGTCGGCGATCAGCCCTTGCAGGGATAGGGCGCGCTTGAGTGGCGCCGGGTTCGGTTCGGCGAACAGCAGCCGGATCAGGCCGCGCAAGGGTTCGAAGAGCTCGCGCGCGGCCTCGGCGTGGCCGTCGCGCGCCAGTTGCATGACTTCGACGTAGCGCTCGGGGAACAGGTGTGCCGCGGCCGGAATGGCGCCGCGGCCGCCGGCCAGCCAGTGGTCCAGCAGCGCCAGATCTTCGCCGCACAGCGCGTTCAGCTTGCCGCGCGCATTCAAGGTGGCCAGCACTGACGGGTTGCATTCCTTGACCGCCGTGAAGTTGGGCAGCAGCGCCAGGGTCTCCATGGTTTCGACCGTCATGGTGACGCCCGTGCGCTTGGGGATGTTGTACAGGATGATGGGCCGTTCGGTCGCCCAGGCGATCTGCCGGTAGTGCCACAGCATGCCCGGCTGCGACGGGCCCAGGTAGTAGGGGGGGGGCACCAGATAGCCCGAGGGCGCATATTTGTCCAGGCGGCGGATCGCGGTGGCCACGCCCCGCGTATCGACGCCGCCCGCGCCAAACACCATCGGAAGCGCGTGCGGATCGCTGGCGATGGCCTCGATCATGTCGGTCTTCTCCGACAGGCTCAGCAGATTGCCTTCGCCCGTGGACCCGAACAGGACCAGGCCCGCGATGCCCGCATTGCGGTAATAGCGGGCCAGCGCCTGCGCGGCGTCCAGGTCCACATAGCCGCCGCGCAGCGGCGTGACCATCGGCAACCAGATGCCGTCGAAAACCGTCTTGGCTGGCATGTCCATGGCTTATTGCACCGTGATCGCGGGTGCCGGGCGCACCGGGCCGAATTCCGCCTGGGGCAGGCCGCACATGACGGCGTGCATCAAGGCGTCCAGTTCACCGCGCGCACATTGCAGCTGCAAGATGCTTTGCGCATGGGCGTGGTCCACCGACAGCAGGTATATGCCGATGCGGTCGCCCAGTTCGCGGTGCAGCGCCAGGCGCACCTTCAGGGCATCCAGCGTGTCGATCCTGACCGTCAGCGCCACCATTTCGGATTGCGGCAGAGGCGGCAGGCAAGGGGCCGGGGAACGATCGGGGAAAGCGTGGCTGCGGCGGTCCAGTCGGGGAATCATGGCGGCGGGGGGAGCGGAGGCGCCGTCTGGCGCGGTCCGCGGTTCCGGTTGGTTGATGACGATTCCACTATAGGAACGGCGCCGTAAATCCTGCCGATAAAAGCGGGCGCGGCGCGTAAAAAACGTGTCAACGCCCCGGGCGCTCAGAACGTCTTGGTCACTGACAGCAGGCCGGTCGCGCGGCCCATGTCGCGCCCGTGCGTGTTGGTGTAGACGGCGCGGTCCGCGTTGGTGTCCAGGTACGCCAGCGAGACCGAGAGGCCCTGGCCGAAGTCCTTGGTCAGGCCCAGCTTCCAGTCGGTATAGGATCCGTTGTCGACGTTGCGCACGACCTGGCGGCCGACGTGGGCGTTGACGGTCAGGCCCCAGATGCCGGTGTCGATGTTGCCCGACACGTCGAAGTACTGGCTGTACTTGCTGTCGGCGAAGCCGAACAGGTTGGTCAGGGCGATGGAGTACTTGAACATCACGGGGCCGTAGCCGATGCCGGCATACAACTCGGTGGTATCGGGGCTGGTGTAGCCGGACGGGTAGTCGCCGGGGTAGTAGTACTGCAAGACGCCCAGGTCGACGGGCACGTTGTCCGTCAGGTTGCCCTTGTAGCCGCCGTAGAAGTCCATCTCGACGGGCGCGGAGACCTCGCTGTTGGTGTCGCCGAGCCAGCTGATGCTGGAGTTCCAGTTGCCCAGGTAGAAGCCGCTGGCGTGCGCCAGGTCGAAGCCGCCCTGGATGGCGGGCTTGTTGTTCGACTGCATCAGGCCGCGGTAGCGGTACTGGCTGGCCAGCGTGACGTTGGCCGTCAGGCTGAAATCGGAGGCGGCGGGGGCTTCTGCGGCGGCGGGTGCGTCGCTGGCGTGCGCGGTGGCGCTGAGCGTCAGCAGGACAAGCGCGGCCAGGGTGTTGCGGGACATGGGATGCTCCAGATGTTGAACGGGACCGCAACAATAGGAGGATCGGCATAAAGCGCGAGACAAGACTCGCGCCGTCCGCGTAAAGGCCGCATCAATGCATGCGAATGGCGCGGGCGTTCAGCCCGCGAAGCGGTAGCCCACGCCGATTTCGGTCAGCAGGTAGACGGGCTGGGCGGGGTCGGCTTCCAGCTTCTGGCGCAGATGGCCCATGTAGATCCGCAGGTAGTGGTTGCTTTCCACGTGGGACGGCCCCCAGACCTCGCGCAGCAGTTCGCGGTGGGTCATGACCTTACCCCGGTGCGCCAGCAACGCGGCAAGCAGGCGGTATTCCATGGCGGTCAGATGCACGTGCTGGCCGGCGCGTTCGACAACGCGTTTGGAGAAGTCGACGCGCACGTCGCCGAACGCAATCTCGGCCGCGTTGCCCGCGCCGCCGCGCGCATGCCGGCGCAGCAGCACGCGCAGGCGGGCCAGCAGTTCGCTGACCCCGAAAGGCTTGGTCAGGTAGTCGTCGGCGCCAGCATCCAGCGCGGCCACCTTGTCGGCTTCGGCGCTGCGGGCGGACAGCACCAGGACGGGCACTTCCGTCCAGCCGCGCAGTTCGCGGATCAGGGTCATGCCGTCTTCATCAGGCAGGCCCAGGTCCAGCACGATGGCGTCGGGCTGCCGGGTGCCGGCCTCAATCAGGCCGCGGCGGACGGTGTCCGCCTCGTGCACCACGCACCCTTCGCTTTCCAACGCCTGGCGGACGAAGCGCCGGATGTTGGCGTCATCTTCAATGATCAGGACGGTAGGCTGGTAGTCGAACATGCGGATGGCCGGTCAAAGGGTTTCGGGTTGGATCGCGGGCGGCGTGCCCAGCGGCAGGCTGAAGACGAACTGCGCGCCGGAGGCCAGCCCGGGCGTGTGCTCGACCCAGATGCGGCCGTGATGGGCCGAGATGATGGCTTCGCACACGGCCAGGCCCAGGCCGACGCCTGGCGTGGCCGATTCGCGCTCGCCGCGCGTGAATTTTTCGAAGATGCGGCGTTCGGCGCCAGGGGCGACGCCGGGGCCGTTGTCGCTGACGGCCACGCGCAGTTCCGCTTCATGCACCGCGGCGTGGATGCGCAGCGTGCTGCCCGCCGGCGTGTATTTGGCCGCGTTCTCAAGCAGGTTGCACAGCACGCGTTCGATCAGTACGCCATCGCATTCCACCAGCGGCAATTGCGACAGGCTGGCCACGGTAACGTGATGGCCGGCCAGAGGTTCGCGCATGGCGGCCAGCGACGCGCCCACCAGTTCTTCGATGGATTGCCATTCCAGGCGCAGCGGGGTGTCGCGGCTTTGCAGCCGCGCCATGTCCAGCAGGTTGACGACCAGCGCATGCATGCGTTGCGCCTGGTCGCGCATGGCGCGGACGGTGTCCTGCACGTCGGGCGGCAGCGCCGTCTGCTGGCGCGTCAGGGTGTCGGTCATGCCGATCAGGCTGGTTAGCGGCGTGCGCAGGTCGTGCGACACGGCGGCCAACAGCGAGTTGCGCAGCCGTTCCGATTCCATGCTGACCAGCGCTTGCTGCGCTACTTCCACGTAGTGCAAGCGCTCCAGCGCGATGGCGATCAGCGTGGCGTAGGCCTCGATCTGGCGCCGCGAATCGGGATGGGTGAACAGGCTGCGGCGGGGCGCGGCCAGCGCCAGTACTCCGCGCGTGCGCATGGGCGCCTTCAGCGGCAGGTACAGCAGATCGCTGTTGGACAGCGTGGCGGTGCCGGCACCGGCCGGCTGGCCGTGGTCATAGACCCATTGGGCAAGCGCGGATTCCAGGGGCGGCATGTCGTCGGCCGCGGGCGAGGCCAGCTTCAGGCGGTCGTCCAGGCCCAGGATGTACAGCGCGCAGCGCGAGCCGAAGGTGGCATGCACGAAGGCGCCGGCCGAGGCCACGATCTGTTCGGGCAGCAACGCCGACGACAGTTCGCGGGCGAACTCGTACAGGCTGCGCGCATCGGCCTCGCGCTTGACCGAGGCCTGGGCCTGCAGGCGCAGCCCTGCCGTTAGTTGACCGATCAGCAGGCCCACGGACAGCAGGACGCCGAAGGTCAGCAGGTACTGCACGTCCGAGACGGCGAACGAGGCCAGCGGCTGCACGAAGAAAAAGTCGAACAGCCCCACGCTGACGACGGAGGCCAGCGCGGCTGGCCCGCGTCCATGTCGCAGCGCCACGCCCACCACCGCCAGCAGGAACAGCATGACGATGTTGGTCTGGTGCAGTACAGGAAAGGCCAGCATCGACAGGCCCGTGGCCGCCGCGCAATAGCACAGCGCCCAGGCGTAGCCGGCCAGTGGGCGGGCATTGCGTTCGTCGCCGTTCTGGCCTGCCCGGCGCCCCAGCGTGAGCGGGTCGCGGCCGGAAGCGGCGCTGGCGGGCAGGGGCGGGGCGCCCAGCCGGATGATGTCGATTTCGGGGCAGCCCGCAGCCAGCATGTCGGCGAAGCTGTGCCGGCGCCATAGCCAGCCGGGCGTGATGGCCGCCGTCAGCAAGGCCGACACCGACAGGCGCAGGCGTTGCAGGCCCGTGGCCCGCGTGCGGCCGACGATGGCCTTGGTGATGTTGTGCCGGCGCACGTAGCGCACCACGGCATCGACCATGTCGCCGCCGGCCAGGGTTTCGGTGCGCGCGCCCAGGGAATCCGCCAGGGCCAGGCTGCGCTGCATGCGGTCTTGCTCGGCCTGCGGCGTGGGCGCCGCGCGCGGCGTATCGATGGTGACGACGTGCAGGTCGCATTCCAGCTGCTGGCTCAGCCGGTGCGCGCTGCGGATCACGTATTCGGCGTCGATGTCCGGACCGATGCAGGCGACCACGGCTTCGCGGGTGCGCCAGACGGGTTCGATCGCGCGGTCGCGCCGATAGGCCTGGACGTCGTCGTCGACGTGGTCGGCGGTGCGGCGCAGCGCCAGTTCGCGCAAGGCGATCAGGTTGCCCTTGCGGAAGAAATTGCGGGTGGCGTGGCGGGCCTGTTCGGGCAGGTAGACCTTGCCTTCCTTCAATCGCCGCAGCAGCTCGTCGGCCGACAGGTCCACCAGGATGACTTCGTCGGCGGCGTCGAAGACCTCGTCGGGCACGGTCTCCCAGACGCGCACGCCGGTGATGCTGCCCACCGCTTCGTTCAGGCTGTCCAGATGCTGCACGTTCAGCGTGGTCCAGACGTCGATGCCGGCCGACAGCAATTCCTGGATGTCCTGCCAGCGCTTGGCGTGGCGGGAACCGGGTGCGTTCGAGTGCGCCAGTTCATCCACCAGGACCAGGCCGGGCCGGGCGGCCAGCGCGCCGTCCAGGTCGAATTCCTTCAGCACATGGCCGCGGTACGCCACGTCTTTCAGCGGCAAGACCGCCAGGCCTTCCAGCAGGCTGGCGGTTTCGCGGCGGCCATGGGTTTCGACGATGCCGGCCAGCACGCTGACCCCCTGCGCGGCTTGCGCCCGGGCTGCGACCAGCATGGCGTAGGTCTTGCCCACGCCGGCCGATGACCCGAAGTACACGCGCAGCTTGCCGCGCACCGCCTGGCGCGCGGCGTCGTCCAAGGTTTTCAAGAGCGCGTCGGGGTCGGGACGCTCGCCAGCAATGTCAGCCATGAACGCGCAAGGGTTGGGTGGGGAAGGCTGGCAATACTATACGCTGCGGCATCAGCGTCCCGTGCCCAGTTGGTCCAGCGCCAGGTTCAGCATCAGGACATTGACGACGGGGTCGCCCAGCACGCCCAGCCAGGACTTTTCGGTATTGGCCTGGATCAGGGCATCGACCTGTTCGCGGGGCAGGTGCCGCGCGCGGGCGACCCGCGCCGCCTGGTAGCTTGCCGCGGCCGGGCTGATGTGCGGGTCCAGCCCGCTGCCCGAGGCCGTGATCAGATCCACGGGCACGGGCGTGGGGTTCTCGGGGTCGGCTGCTTTGAGCGCCGCGATGCGGGCCTGGATGGCTTCGGCCAGCGCGGGGTTGCGCGGACCCAGGTTCGACCCGCCCGAGGCTGCGGCGTTGTACGGCATTGGCGCGGTGGCCGACGGGCGGCTCCAGAAGTACTGGGGCGACGTGAAGGACTGCCCGATCAGTTCCGAGCCGACGACCTTGTCGCCCTGCTTGATCAGCGAACCCGCCGCTTCGTGCGGGAATACCGCGGCCGCCACGCCGCTGGTCAGGAAGGGGTAGGCCAGGCCCGTCACCAGGGACAGGGCGGCGAAGACGACCAGTGCCGGACGCAGGATGCCGCCCGAGTACGGCCGCGCGGGGGCGGATTGCGTTGCGTGTTTCATGATGGATTCCTTTCTTCAGTTGGGCTGGATGCGGCGGACGGGGTCAGACCCAGCCCAACGCGGTCAGCACCATGTCGACCAGCTTGATGCCCACGAAGGGCACCAGCAGGCCGCCCAGGCCATAGATCAGCAGGTTGCGGCGCAGCAGCACGGACGCGCCCAGGGGCCGGTAACGCACGCCTTTGAGCGCCAACGGGATCAGCACGACGATGATCAGCGCGTTGAAGATCACGGCTGACAGGATGGCGGAGGCCGGTGTGGTGAGGCCCATGATGTTCAGCACGTTGAGCTGCGGATAGACCGTGGCGAACGCGGCGGGAATGATGGCGAAGTACTTGGCCACGTCGTTGGCCACGCTGAACGTCGTCAGCGCGCCGCGGGTCATCAGCATCTGCTTGCCGATTTCGACGATCTCGATGAGCTTGGTCGGGTTGGAGTCCAGGTCCACCATGTTGCCGGCTTCTTTGGCGGCCTGGGTGCCCGAGTTCATCGCCACCGCCACATCGGCCTGCGCCAGTGCGGGCGCGTCATTGGTGCCGTCGCCCGTCATCGCCACCAGCCGGCCTTCGGACTGATAGGCGCGGATTAGCTTCAACTTGGCCTCGGGCGTGGCTTCCGCCAGGAAGTCGTCCACGCCGGCCTCGGCCGCGATGGAGGCCGCCGTCAGCTTGTTGTCGCCCGTGATCATCACCGTCTTGATGCCCATGCGGCGCAGTTCGGCAAAGCGCGACTGGATGTCGGGTTTGACGATGTCTTTCAGTTCCACCACGCCCAGCGCACGGTTGCCGTCGCTGACCATCAGCGGCGTGCTGCCGCGGCGGGCCACGTCTTCGGCCAGACGCAAGACCTGGTCCGGCACGGTCGTCTCCTGCGCGGCCAGCCAGGCCTGGATCGCATCGACCGCGCCTTTGCGGATCATGCGGTCGCCCAGGTTCACGCCGCTCATGCGCGACTGCGCCGTGAAGGGCACGAATTCGACCTCGGCCATGTGGGGTGCGGGCGCGTGGATGGCTTTGTCGGCCAGCGCCACGATGCTGCGGCCTTCCGGCGTTTCGTCGGCCAGCGAGGCCAGGCGGGCCGCATCCGCCAGTTCACGCGGGGAGACGCCCGGCGCGGGCAGGAAGGTGGAGGCCTGGCGGTTGCCGAAGGTGATGGTGCCGGTCTTGTCCAGCAGCAGCACATCGACGTCGCCCGCCGCTTCCACCGCGCGGCCCGACGTGGCGATGACGTTGGCGCTCATCATGCGGCTCATGCCTGCCACGCCGATGGCCGACAGCAGGCCGCCGATGGTGGTGGGGATCAGGCAGACCAGCAGCGCCACCAGCACGGTCACGGTGACCGCCGAGCCGCCGCCGGCCGCGCTGACCGCGTAGATCGAGAACGGCATCAGGGTCACGACGACCAGCAGGAACACCACGGTCAGCCCGACCAGCAGGATGGTCAGCGCCAGTTCGTTCGGCGTCTTCTGGCGCTTGGCGCCTTCCACCATGGCGATCATGCGGTCCAGGAAGCTCTCGCCGGGATCGGCCGCGATGCGCACGAAGATCCAGTCGGAGAGCACGCGCGTGCCGCCCGTGACCGACGAGAAGTCGCCGCCGGATTCGCGGATGACGGGCGCGGATTCGCCGGTGATGGCGCTTTCGTCCACCGAGGCGACGCCCGCGATCACTTGCCCGTCGCCGGGGATGGTCTCGCCGGCTTCAACCAGCACCACGTCGTCGCGGCGCAGCAGGCCCGAGGGCTGGCTGACGGCCTGGTCGCGCCATTGCCCGGGCTGCGCGTCGCGGATGTCCGCCTCGCGGAAATTCTTTAGCAGACGGGCATTGATGGTGGTGCGCAGGCCGCGCAAGGTGGCCGCCTGCTGCTTGCCGCGCCCCTCGGCCAATGCTTCGGCGAAGTTGGCGAACAGCACGGTGAACCACAGCCATACGGAGATGGCCAGGATGAAGCCCGCAGGGGCCTCGGCCTGGCCGCGCAGGGCCATCACCCACAGCAAGGTCGTCAGGATGCTGCCGACGTAGACCACGAACATCACGGGGTTCTTCAACTGCGCGGCGGGCGAAAGCTTGCGCAGGCTGTCCAGCACGGCGGGCCCGACCAGCGAGCGCGACCACATGCAGAAGGAACGGTCTTGGGACGCAGCGGCGGGCGCGCGGGCGGCACCGCCGCCTGCGCTGGTTGTTGGCATTTCAATCTTGGCCATTTTCTTTCCTAGCCTGTTGCATTCAGGGTTGCAGGTGTTCCGCGACCGGGCCCAAGGCCAGCGCGGGCACATATGTCAGGGCGCCCACCAGCAGCACGGCGCCGATGAGCAGCACCACGAAGAGGGGACCGGTCGTGGGCATGCTGCCGGGGCCGGCGGGCAGCCGGCGCTTGGCCGCCAGCGACCCGGCCATCGCCATCACGGCGATGATCACGGCAAAACGGCCGAACCACATGGCGATGCCCAGCAGCACGTTGTAGAAGGGCGTGTTGGCGGACAACCCGGCGAAGGCGCTGCCGTTGTTGTTGGCGGCGGAGGACAGCGCGTAGAGGATTTCCGAGAAGCCGTGGATGCCGGGGTTCAGCACCCCCGCCTGGCCGGCCGACACGGAGACGGCCAACGCGGTGCCGCCCAGCACCAGCAGCGGCGTTGCCAGGATGACGATGGAGACCATCTTCATGTCGTAGGCCTCGATCTTCTTGCCCAGGTATTCGGGCGTCCGGCCGATCATCAGGCCGGCAATGAAGACCCCCAGGATGGCAAAGGCGAGCATGCCGTAGAGACCGGATCCCACGCCGCCGTAGACCACTTCGCCCAACTGCATCAGCAACATCGGCGACAGCCCGCCCATCGCGGTCAGGGAGTCATGCATGCCGTTGACCGCACCGCAGGAGGCGGCCGTGGTGATGACGGCGAACAGCGATGTCGCGGCGATGCCGAAGCGCGTTTCCTTACCTTCCATGTTGCCGCCCGGCGAGAACGCGGTCATTGCGCTGTCGGCGCCGGCCTGGGCCGCCATGGGGTTGGGCTGCTGCTCAAAGTAGGCGGTGCCCAACGCGAAGGCGGCGAACAGCACCGTCATCGCCGCCAGGATCGCGATGCCCTGGCGCCGGCTGCCCACCATCTCGCCGAAGGTGAAGCACAGCGCGGCGGGGATCGCCAGAATCGCCAGCATCTCCAGGAAGTTCGCCAGCGGCGTCGAGTTCTCGAACGGATGCGCCGAGTTGGCGTTGAAGAAGCCGCCGCCGTTGGTGCCCAGCAGCTTGATGGCTTCTTGCGAGGCCACCGGGCCCATCGCCAGCGTCTGCGTCGAGGTGACGGCGGGATCGGTCACGGGCTGGCCCTTGGCATCCAGCACCGGCTGGCCCTGGGCGTCCACGCGCGGCTGGTCGTAATGCAGGGCTTCCACCGTCTGCACGTCCTGGTAGGGGCTGAAGTTCTGGATCACACCCTGGCTGACGAGCGCCAGCGCCAGCACGAAGGACAGGGGCAGCAGCACATACAGCGTGCAGCGGACCATGTCGGCCCAGAAGTTGCCGACGGTGGCCGAGCAGTGCCGCGCCAGCCCGCGGATCAGCGCGAACAGGACGGCGATGCCGGTGGCGGCCGAGACGAAGTTCTGCACCGTCAGCGCCAGCATCTGCGTCAGGTAGCTCATCGTGGATTCGCCGGCATAGCCTTGCCAGTTGGTGTTGGCGACGAAGCTGATGGCGGTGTTCAGGGCCGAGTCCGGCGTCACGGCGCCCATGCCGGCCGGGTTCAGCGGCAGCATGCCCTGGAGCCGTTGCAGGCCGTAGACGACCACGATGCCCAGGATGTTGAAGGCCAGCACGGCCAGGGTGTAGCGCTTCCAGCCCATCTCGGCCTGCGGGTCGATGCCCGCAAGCCGGTATATGCCGCGCTCAAGCGGGCGGCCCCAGGCGGTCAGCCGGGATTGCCCGTTTTCCATGGCGATGCGGATGTAGCGCCCGAGCAGGGGCGCGATCGCAAGCAGGACTGCCAGGTACAGGACCAGCAATCCGACGAATTCGGCGGTCATCAGAATTTCTCCGGTTTGAACAGGGCGACCAGCAGGTACACGAACAGCAGGGCGGCGGTCAGGCCGCTGACCCAATAGAGCCAGTTCATGACGGCTCTCCCGTAGACAGGGCTTCGCAGAAGCGCAGCAGGGCGACAGTCAGCCCGGCCATGACGGCGAAGACGGCGATATAGATGGCATCCACGTTTTTCCTCCCGGGAGCACGGCTCCCTTCGAACGACGGGCCTGCGCGGCAAAGGCGGATGCGCGCCGGGCAGGCCAGGTGACCAATCAGGACACCGGCAGGTTACGGAGCAGGGGATAAAAACGGGATATACGTTCGGGAGGGGGGTGTAAACAAAAAATAAAGAGGGGTGGGCCCCCACGCTGCGCTCGCTTCGCGAGCTTGCTGCCCCCCGAGGGGGCTGCGCCGCCTTGGGGGCGGCCCGGCGGCGGCGCGGGCCCCACGCTGCGGGCGCTTTGCGCGCTTGCTGCCCCGCGAGGGGGCTGCGCCGCCTTGGGGGCGGCCCGGCGGCGGCGCAGGGAGGACCCCCACGCTGCGCGCGCTTTGCGCGCTTGCTGCCCCCCGAGGGGGCTGCGCCGCCTTGGGACGGCCCGGCGGCGGCGCGGCTATTCTGGTGGCGTGTGGGGCGTTCTTGCGAGCGTTGCGGGGTTCTTTTGGAGGGTGTTGCTGCCCTTTGGAGCCGCGCCCGATTCCGGGCATGCTGCGGTGGCGATCGTCATATTCCGGGATCGGCGGCATTTCTGAACTTGGCTCAATTCGTGCTTTTTCGCCAAAAAATCCCAATATTTAGAACTTTGCGGTCAAATTGCACTACTGTGGTGCATGGAATATGTAAATGAATGCTCCGTCTTAGGGCATTCCCCTAGTGTGGCATTCCCGCACTTGGTGCAGAATCTCTTCCCATGCAGGTGAGGAGACAAAGCCCTGCATGGGCAAATACCGGCGGCACCGGTACATAAAAAAAGTAAAGCAGTACTCAAAAAAAGCAAAACGCACAACGGCTGGCACCAGGCAGTGCCAGCCGTTGTCGCATAAAAAGCCCGAATATCATCCGCCAGGGCTTTTCAGACGCAGCGTTTCGCGCTATCCAGGTAGGGTCTGAACATCCTAGCTATGCCCGAACCCCTCGCTTCTACCTCCAAGCCCGCTTCCACCCCCTATTGGCGCCGCAACTTGCGGCTGATCGTGTTGCAGCTGGCCGTCTGGGCGGCGCTTACCTTCATTCCCGCCTTTTTCGCCCGCAGCCTGACCTTCGATTTCATCGGCTGGCCGTTCGCTTTCTGGATGGCGGCCTACGGGGCGCCGCTGGCCTACCTGATCATCATCGGCGTGTATGCCCGGATCATGAACCGGGCCGACGAGCGCGCCGAGGCAGAAGCCGCGGGCGGGGACCGCTGATGCCGTTTTTCAGCGGAGACACTCCCCAGGAATTCCGGATCCGACTGCGCCGCATCTACGTGCTGTACACGGCCGGCTTCGCGCTAATGATCCTGTTGATGGCGCTGGCCGAAATCCTGGGCATGCCGCGCAACTGGATCGGCTACGTCTTCCTGCTGGTCACGGTCAGCCTGTACGCGGGCATCGGCATCGTGTGCCGCACCTCGGACCAGGTCGAATACTACGTAGCTGGGCGGCGCGTGCCCGCCATCTACAACGGCATGGCGACGGCGGCGGACTGGATGTCGGTCGCGTCCTTCATCGGGGTCGCGGGCACGCTGTACCTGACCGGCTATGGCGGGCTGGCCTACATCATGGGCTGGACGGGCGGTTACGTGCTGGTGGCGATGCTGCTGGCGCCATACCTGCGGCGCTTCGGCCAGTACACCATTCCCGACTTCATGGGCGCGCGCTATGGCGGCAACATGCCGCGCCTGGCGGGCGTGGCCTGCGCCATCCTGTGTTCGTTCACCTACCTGGTGGCGCAGATCTACGGCGTGGGCATCATCACCACGCGCATGACCGGCATTTCGTTCGAGCTGGGCATCTTCGTGGCGCTGGGCGGCATGCTGGTCTGTTCGTTCCTGGGCGGCATGCGCGCCGTGACGTGGACACAGGTGGGGCAGTACATCATCCTGGTCATCGCCTACCTGGTGCCGGTGGTGTGGCTGTCGATCAAGCACACCGACATGCCCGTGCCGCAGCTGTCGGCCGGCGTGGTGCTGCAGCAGGTGACCGAAAAAGAGATCTACCTGCAGAACGACCCGTCCGAAATCGAGGTGCGCCGGCTTTGGCAGCAGCACGCCGACCAGATGGCGCAGCGCGTGCAGGCGCTGCCCGAATCCTGGACGCTGGAAAAGGACAAGCTGCGTAGCCGGCTGGCGCAGTTGAACGCCAGCGATGCGCCCATGGTCGAGATCCGTTCCGCCGAACGGGAGTTGGCCGCGTACCCGGCCAGCGTGGAAGATGCGCGCGTGCTCTGGTCGCAAGCCCGTGCGACCTTCGAAGCGCGGGCCGCACCCCCCACGCCGCATGCCGAACCCTTTCCCGCCAAAGACCCGGAAGAGCGGCGCAACATGCGCATCAATTTCCTGGCGCTGGTGCTGTGCCTGATGCTGGGAACCGCGGGCATGCCGCACATCCTGATGCGGTCCTACACCACGCCCTCGGTGATCGAGGCGCGCAAGTCGGTGTGCTGGTCTCTGCTGTTCATCCTGCTGCTGTATTTCATGGCGCCCGCGCTGGCCCTATTGGTCAAGTACGAGGTCTATACGCAGGTCGTGGGGTCGAATTTCCTCAGCCTGCCCAATTGGGTACACGCCTGGAGCGCGGTCGACAGCAACCTGCTGGACGTCACCGACATCAACCGCGACGGCGTCGTGCAGCTAAGTGAAATCAGCATGGGCGCCGACGTGGTGGTGCTGGCCATGCCTGAGATCGGGGGGCTGCCCTACGTGATTTCAGGCCTGGTGGCGGCCGGCGGGCTGGCGGCCGCGCTATCCACCGCCGACGGCCTGTTGCTGACCTTGTCCAATTCCCTGTCGCACGACATGTGGTACCGGATGGTGTCGCCGCGCATGTCGGCCGCGCGCCGGGTGATGGTGTCGAAAATCCTGTTGCTGGTGGTGGCGTTCGGCGCGGCCTGGGTGGCGGCGCGCAAGCCTGCCGACATCCTGTTCATGGTGTCAGCCGCCTTTTCGTTCGCGGCGTCGTCCTTTTTTCCCGCCCTGGTCATGGGCGTATTCTGGCGCCGCGCCAACAAATGGGGCGCCACCTTGGGCATGGCGGCGGGGCTGGCAGTGACCTTCGCCTACATGACGCACACGCATCCGTGGCTGCGCGAATGGGTGCTGGGCATTTCACGCACGCAACCGGTCGACCTGTGGTGGGGCATCCAGCCGATCGCGGCCGGCATATTCGGCGCGCCCGTGGCCTTCCTGACGATCATCGTGGTGTCGCTGCTGACGCCGCCGCCTGACCGCGCGACGCTGGCGCTGGTGGATTATCTGCGCCACCCGGGCGCGCCGCGCCCGCCGGCCGAAAACGCCTAAGGCGTGCCGCAGGCGTCGGTCTTGCGATTGTCCGGATCGGTGCAGGCCGCCCACACGGCGTCGGGCATGGCTTGCAGCAAGGTATACGTCTGGCCCGGCGCCCACAGCCATTGCACACCGCCCGGCGTCTGGCCGGCGGCTTCCCAGATGCGCTGCTTCTGCGCGGCGGTCAGGGCGAACTGGCCGCCATTGCCGCTGTTGCCTTTGGCCAGCACCTGGGCGGGGTCGCGCTTGGCGGCGTAGATGTCGCGGCCGCCGTTGCCGGGCGTGGGCCGCACGATGGCCCAGTCATAGTGGTACGAATCCAGCGCGGGCGGCTTCCAGGTCGGGCCCGGCAATACCAGCACGGCGTAGTCGCTTTGAATCTCGCGATAGGGCAGCCCCAGCGCAGGGCCGTCTTCGGCCCACCCGATGTGGGGGCGCAAGTAGCGCTGCACCGTGCGGCCCTGGCCGTCATAGGCCACGACCTGCGACGCCTCGCCGGATTTCTCCTGATACGCGATGACGCGCAGCAACCGGCCTGCCGCGTCATGCACGTAGCGGGTCATCGGTTGGGAGGCTGCGGCGCAATCGTTGGCGCCCAGTTCGGCCAGCCAGCCGTGTTCGTCATAGCGCAGACAGTAGCGTACCGGTGGGTTCGGGCGGCCGTCCGCCGCGCGGGAGCGCTCTTCATAACCGGTCAGACGGTCGCCATCGCCATAGTAGTAGCGGGTTTCCGAGTCGGGTGACGGCAGGGCGGCCTTGCGGGATTCACGGGCCGCATCCACGGCGTTGACACTGTAGCGCGCGATGCCGCACAGATGCCGGCGCCCGTCGGCGCCGGTTTCGAAGCGCAGCATCGCGACGCCGATACGCGCATCCGGCGCGGCGGCGTACACCGACCAATCCACGTGTTCGGCCCAGATCACAGGCGTGGCGCGCGCGCCGGTCTCCACCGAGACGGCGGGCTGCCATGACTGGATGCGCGAACCGTCCAGCGCCAGCAAGGTGTTTGTGCCCTCCAGCGAGATGTCCATGACCCGCGTCTGGCGTTGGGCGGATGCGGCCAGCGGCTCGCAGAGCGCGCTGGCCAGGCCGGGCGCCATCGACAGCGCGGTCAGCGCCAGCAGGCGCAGGGCAGGTTCAACGCGCGGCATTGTGCAGGTGGGCAACCAGCCCCCAGAGTTCGCTGCTGACCCCGCCCAAGCGCAGCGCGCCGCCGTGCGTATCCATCAGCAGGAACGGGTAGGCGTTGCGTTCCAGCTTGCCGGGGGGCGGCAGCCGGTAGGGCGTGAAATGCTTATCCGACAGCAGGTAGGTATTGGTCATGTCGCCCACGTCCACGTGCAGATACCAGACGGTCAGGTCCCCGACGTTCAACGCCGGGTCCGCTTCTGGATACACGCCGCCCTGGCCGGCGGGGATGCCGCTGTCCAGCACGCCCAGGAACACCGCTCGCGGACCGTGTTGCGAGAGATAGGCCCCGTCGCTGCCACGCCGCGCGAAGCTCTGGCGGATGAATCCCGCTGCGCGCGATCCGGGCACCACCGTGCGGGCGAACATCGCGTCCAGCTCGGCCTCGGATAGCGGGCGCCGCGAGGCGGACAGGCGGTCCAGATCTTGCTTGAAGTCCGTCAGCCACGCCCGGTAGCGCACGAGCTCCGCGGCGCGGTTGAATTCCTGTGACCACGCGTTGCCGGCCAGCAGGAAGGCAAGGCAGCCGACGCACAACCAGGCCGCCAGCCAACGGCGGACCCACAACGCAGCCGGCGGCGCGACGGCGCGGCTCAATGCGAGACGGATTTCGAAAACACGTTCATCACCACCACGCCGGCGATGATGAGGCCGATACCGATCATCGCCGGCGTGTCCAGGTGCTGCTTGAACAGCACCGCGCCCACGATCGAGATCAGCACGATGCCGACCCCGGACCAGATGGCGTAGGCGATGCCTACCGGGATCTCGCGCAGCGTCAGCGACAGGAAGTAGAAGGAGATCAGGTAGCCGGTGACCGTGATGAGGGACGGCACCAGCCGGGTGAAGCCTTCAGAGCCCTTCAGGGCGCTGGTGGCGAAGATCTCGGCGATGATCGCCACGCCCAGGTAGAGCCATTTCATTTGCGCATTCCTTCGGATTGCCGCAACAGCACCAGCAGGGCGCCTGCGCCGCCTTCGCGTTCTGGCGCCTCGGAAAACGCCAGGACTTCATTCTTCTGCACCAGCCAGGTGCGCGCTTTGTCTTTCAGCACCGGCTCCAGCCCTTGCGAGCCATAGCCCTTGCCATGCACGACGCGCACGCAGCGGATGCCGTGTTCCTGGCATTCGTCCAGAAAGGACAGCAGCGCGTGGCGGGCCTGTTCGACACGCAGGCCGTGCAGGTCCAGCTCCGCGCCCGCGCGCCATTGACCGCGGCGCAGGTTGCGGGCGGTGTCGGGTGCTGCGTCGCTGCGCACGAAGGCGGTGCCGCCTTCGGACAAGAGGTGCGTGATTTCGCCGCCGTCAGACACGCCGGCGTCCGCGCGTGACGGCGTTTCGCCCAGCGCGTTGGCGCGGCGCAGCGCCGGGGCGGGTTCCGCCACGGGCTTGTGTTCCGCGCGGGCGGCCGCCTTGATCGGCGTGACGGACTTCATCGTGCGCTGGAAAGCGGCCCTGTCATCCAGCGGCGCACTTTCCGGTTTCTTCAGCACCGCGACCCGCTTGGCGAGCGCTTCGCGTTCGCGCTCGGCCTGCAGGTCTTTCTTCAGGCGTTTCAGGTCGGCCAGGCCGACCTTACTGCCCCGCATTCTCCAGCCACCGTTGGGCGTCCAGGGCAGCCATGCAGCCCGTGCCGGCGCTGGTGATGGCCTGGCGGTAGACGTGGTCCTGGACGTCGCCCGCGGCGAACACGCCCGGAACCGAGGTCATCGTGGCCATGCCGGACAGGCCGCTCTTGGTGACGATGTAGCCGTCCTTCATTTCCAGCTGGCCCTGGAAGATTTCCGTATTCGGCTGGTGGCCGATGGCGATGAAGGCGCCGGTGACCGGCATGTCTTCGGTGACGCCAGTGTCCACGTGGCGTACGCGCACGCCAGTTACACCGCTGTCGTCGCCCAGCACTTCTTCCAGCGTGTGGAAGGTCTTGAGCGCCATGTTGCCGTTCTCGACCTTGGCCATCATCTTGTCAACCAGGATCGGTTCGGCGCGGAATTTGTCGCGGCGATGGATCAGCGTGACCTTGCGGCAGATGTTCGACAGGTACAGGGCTTCCTCGACGGCGGTGTTGCCGCCGCCGACCACGACCACGTCCTGGTTACGGTAGAAGAAACCGTCGCAGGTGGCGCAACCGGACACGCCACGGCCCATGAAGGACTGCTCGGACGGCAGGCCCAGGTACTTGGCCGAGGCGCCGGTGGCAATGATGAGGGCGTCGCAGGTGTAGATCTTGCCGGTGTCGCCGGTCAGCGTGAACGGGCGCTTGGACAGGTCCACCTTGGCGATGTGGTCGAACAGCATTTCGGTGTTGAAGCGTTCGGCGTGCTTCTGGAAGCGCTGCATCAGGTCCGGACCCTGCACGCCATCCGCGTCGGCCGGCCAATTGTCGACGTCCGTGGTGGTCATGAGCTGGCCGCCTTGGGCCAGACCTGTAACAAGAACAGGGCTCAGATTGGCGCGTGCCGCATAGACGGCCGCCGTGTAACCGGCAGGGCCGGAACCGAGTATCAAAACTTTAGCGTGCGTAGGCGTGGACATGGGCGGGTATCTTTAGGTTAACGCCCAATTATAATGAGCCGCATGCCGCGTATCTCGACTGCTTCTCCGCGCGCCTCGCGCAACACCCGCAACGGGCCTTCGCCGCTACAAACGCGTATTTCCGCGTTGCTGCGCGAAGCCCGCTGGATCCTATTTGCCGCCCTGGCGGCCTGGCTCACCCTGGTGCTGGCCACCTGGAGCGCGTCCGACCCTGGCTGGTCGCACTCCGTGCCCGGCGACGTCGTGCGCAACCATGGGGGACGGCTGGGCGCCTATCTGGCGGACATCCTCCTCTATCTCTTCGGCTTTTCGGCCTGGTGGTGGGTGGTTCTGCTGCTGCACCGGGTGCGCGCGGGCTACCGGCGACTCGCCAGCCAGCTTAAGGTAACTAATAGTAAACAACCGGAAGTGTTGCCGCGCGTCCACTGGGAAGAGGGCATCGGCTTCTTCCTGCTGCTGCTGGGCTCGCTGGGCATGGAAGCCCTGCGCCTGGCCAGCCGCGGCACGCATCTGCCCGGCGCTTCTGAATCCGCCAGCGGCGCAGGCGGCGTCATCGGCCATACGCTGGCCGACCTGATCAGTCGTAGCATCGGCTTTACCGGCAGCACGCTGGCCTTCCTGGTCATGCTGGCCATCGGCCTGAGCCTGTTCTTTTCGTTCTCGTGGCTGGCCGTGGCCGAACGCGTGGGCTCCTGGATGGAAGGCCTGATCCGCCGCGTCCGCAATTCCTACGCCGCCCGCGAAGACCGCAAGGTTGGCCAGGTCGCCAAGGCCGTGCGTACCGAGCAGGTCGAGGCCAAGCAGGAAAAGCTGGTGCACGAGCAGCCGGTGCGCATCGAACCCGCCATTACCGTCGTGCCCAAGTCCGAACGCGTCGAAAAGGAAAAGCAGCAGTCGCTGTTCTTTGCGCCTTCGGGCGGCGCCGAAGGCGACCTGCCGGCCATCAGCCTGCTGGACCCGCCGTTGACCAATCAGGAAACGGTGTCGGCCGAGACCATCGAATTCACCTCGCGCCTGATCGAAAAGAAGCTGGCCGACTTCGGCGTGTCCGTCACGGTCGTGGCGGCGCAGGCCGGCCCGGTCATCACGCGCTATGAAATCGAGCCGGCCACCGGCGTGAAGGGCAGCCAGATCGTCAACCTGGCCAAGGACCTGGCGCGCGCGCTGAGCCTGGTCAGCATCCGGGTGGTGGAAACCATCCCGGGCAAGAACCTGATGGGCCTGGAACTGCCCAACCCGCGCCGCCAGATGGTGCGCCTGTCTGAAATTCTGGGTTCGCAGACCTATCACGCCAGCCATTCGGTGGTGACGATGGCGCTGGGCAAGGACATCGCCGGTAACCCGGTCGTCGCCGACCTGGCCAAGATGCCTCACCTGCTGGTGGCCGGTACGACGGGTTCGGGCAAGTCGGTGGGGATCAACGCCATGATCCTGTCTTTGCTGTACAAGGCCGATGCGTCCCACACCCGCCTGATCCTGATCGACCCCAAGATGCTGGAAATGAGCGTCTACGAGGGCATCCCGCACTTGCTGGCCCCCGTCGTGACCGAC
This sequence comes from Achromobacter marplatensis, assembly GCF_002209535.1. GTDB lineage: Bacteria > Pseudomonadota > Gammaproteobacteria > Burkholderiales > Burkholderiaceae_B > Achromobacter > Achromobacter marplatensis. The sequence continues at coordinate 326,793 of NZ_NJIG01000002.1, forward strand.
ATGCGCCAGGCGTCCAACGCGCTGAACTGGTGCGTGGGCGAAATGGAAAAGCGCTACCGCCTCATGAGCAAGATGGGGGTGCGCAACCTGGCGGGCTACAACACCAAGATTCGCGACGCCATCAAGCGCGAAGAACCCATTCCGAACCCGTTCTCGCTCACGCCCGACCAGCCCGAGCCGCTGTCGCCGCTGCCCACCATCGTGGTGGTCATCGACGAGCTGGCCGACCTGATGATGGTGGTGGGCAAGAAGATCGAAGAACTGATCGCCCGCCTGGCGCAGAAGGCGCGCGCCGCCGGCATCCACCTGATCCTGGCCACGCAGCGCCCCAGCGTGGACGTCATCACGGGCCTGATCAAGGCCAACATCCCCACGCGCATCGCGTTCCAGGTGTCGTCCAAGATCGACTCGCGCACCATTCTTGACCAGATGGGCGCCGAAACCCTGCTGGGCCAGGGCGACATGCTCTACATGCCGCCGGGCACCGGCTTGCCGGTGCGCGTGCACGGCGCGTTCTGCAGTGACGATGAAGTGCATCGCGTGGTGGAAAGCCTGAAGGCGCAGGGCGAACCGAACTACATCGAAGGCCTGCTGGAAGGCGGGGTCGAGGGCGACAATGGCGAAGGCGCCAGCAGCGTCACCGGCATCGGCGGCGACGCGGAATCCGACCCGATGTACGACCAGGCCTGCGAAGTGGTGCTCAAGCACCGCCGCGCCTCGATCTCGCTGGTGCAGCGTCACCTGCGCATTGGTTACAACCGCGCGGCCCGGTTACTCGAGCAAATGGAGCAATCGGGTATGGTGTCGGCGATGCAATCCAATGGCAACCGGGAAATCCTGGTCCCTGCCGCAGCCGCCGCCCGAGAGGAAGCATGATGAAGACGTTTCGCCGCCTGGCCATCGCCACCGCCTTGAGTCTGGCGCCTGCCCTGGTGTTTGCCGCCAGCGCGCAAGAGCAATTGAAGGCCTTCGTCTCGTCTGTCACGGCGGCCACCGGTTCGTTCTCCCAGTACACGGTGAACAACCAGGGCCGCACGCAGCCTGCGCAGACCGGCGTGTTTTCGTTCCAGCGCCCGGGCAAGTTCAAATGGGCGGTGCAGAAGCCGTACGAACAGCTCGTCATCTCGGACGGCCGCACGGTCTTCCAGTTCGACCCTGATCTGGCGCAAGTGACCGAGCGCAAGGTGGATGCCGCCATCGGCACCTCGCCCGCCGCGATCCTGTTCGGCTCCGGTTCGCTTGAGCAATCGTTCGACGTGTCGGCGCTGCCGGCCAAGGATGGCGTGGAGTGGCTGCGCGCCAAGCCGCGCACGGCCGACGCCGGTTTTTCGCGCGTGGACATCGGCATGAAGGACAACCTGCCGGTGCGCGTCGAACTCCTGGATTCCTTCGGCCAGACGACGCGCGTGGACTTGTCCGCAATCGCCGCCAACCCGTCGCTGTCCGCCAAGGAATTCCAATTCACGGCGCCCAAGGGCGTAGACGTCGTAAAAATGTAGGCGGGGCCGTAGGATGGGTGAAGCGCGAGGGAACTGTGCGCAAAACACCAGCCGCCCAGCGCGCGCAACCCATCAAGCAGCGGTTGTGTTGTGGCTAAATCAGATAAGAAGTGTGGCGCTGCTTGATGGGTTACGCGCGTTCTACAGCGGTGTTGTTGCCGCCATCCTCTCGCGCTTCACCCATCCTACGTCGCAACGCCCCCATCAAGGCCGCTTATACGCCACGCAATCGATCTCCACCTTGGCGTCCACCATCAGGCTGGACTGCACGCAGGCGCGTGCGGGCGGGTTTTCGCCGAAGTATTCCTTGAAGACCTTGTTGAACGACGGGAAGTCGCGGGCGTCGTCCAGCCAGACGCCGCAGCGCACCACGTGTTCCGGGCCGTAGCCGGCTTCCTTCAGGATGGCCAGCAGTTGCTGGATGGCCTTGTGGCACTGCGCCACGGTTCCGCCTTCGATCACTTCGCCGTTTTCCATCGGCACCTGGCCGGACACGTGCAGCCAGCCGTCGGCGGCGACGGCGCGCGCGAACGGCATGTGCGAACCGCCTTGGCCGGTGCCGCCGGCGACGCCGTAGCGGGTGATGCCGTTTTGGTCGACAGTGGGGGCATTGCTCATGGGGAGGCTCCTATTGGGATGGGGTTGATGCCGGAGAAAGGGAAGACGCCGCCGCGAAGCTCGCGCGCAGGTCGCCGTTGCGCGGCAGCCAGCGGCCGGCGCGGTCGCCGGTGGGCTGCCCCTGGTGGTACGACAGGGTGCCGTTGACCCAGACGGCTTCGATGCCGGCCGCGGTCTGAACCGGCGCGGCGAAGGTGGCGCGGTCGATGACAGTGTCCGGATTGAACAGCACCAGATCGGCGTGATAGCCCTCGCGCACCAGGCCGCGGTCGGCCAGGCCGAAGCGGGCGGCGGACAAGCCGGTCATCTTGTGCACGGCCTGGATCAGTGGGAACAGCCCGACGTCGCGGCTGTAATGGCCCAGCACGCGCGGGAAGGCGCCCCACAGGCGCGGATGTGGCATCGGGTCATTGGGCAGTCCGTCCGACCCGACCATCGTCAGCGGGTGCGACAGCACGCGGCGCACGTCGTCCTCATGCATGTTGTGATAGACGGCGCCGGCCGGTTGCAGGCGTTGCGCGGCCTCTCGCAGCGTCACGCCCCAGTCGGCCGCGATGGCGGCCAGTTTGCGACGGGCTTGCTCGGGATGCGGCACGGACCAGGTGATGTCGATGTCGAACTCATCGGTGACCTGCTTCAAGTCCAACGTGGACGAGCTGGCCGAATACGGATAGCAGTCGCAGCCCACGTGTTGCAGGCGCCCCGCGTTCTCCAGCTTGAACAGCACTTCCTTCGTGCGGCCCCAGTTGCCGGCGCCGGCGCATTTCAGGTGCGACACCACCACCGGCACGCGGGCGTGCAGGGCGATGTCGAACGCTTCCTGCATGGCCTCGAGAATGGCCGCGAACTCGGAACGCAGGTGCGTGGTGTAGAGCGCGCCGAATTCATCCAGCGCTTCGGCCAGCAGCTTGACCTCGGTCGTGTCGGCCTCGAAGGCGGACGCATAGGCCAGGCCCGTGCTCAGCCCGATCGCCCCGTGTGCCAGCGCATCGCGCAGTTGCTCGCGCATGGCCAGCACTTCGTCCTGCGTGGCGGCGCGGTCCAGGCGGTCCATGTGGTTGCTGCGCAGGGCGGTGTGGCCCACCAGCGCGGCTACGTTCACCGCCGGTTGCGCGGCTTCGATGGCGCGCGTGTAGTCGGCGAAGGTGGGGTAGTTGAAGTCTTCGCGGCCGCCCAGCAGGTTCATCGGATCCGGGGGCTCGGCGCGCAACGACACGGGCGAAGCGCTGATGCCGCAATTGCCCACCACCACGGTCGTCACGCCCTGGGACAGCTTGGGCAGCATGCCCGGCGTCCGGATGACGTTGGTGTCGTCATGCGTGTGCACGTCGATGAAGCCGGGGGCCAGCGCCAGGTCCGTGCCGTCGATGATGTGGCGGGCTTGCGCGCCGGGCAAGGCACCGATGGCGGCGATGCGGCCATCGGCCAGGGCCACGCTGGCGCGGATTTCTGGGCCGCCGGTACCGTCCAGGACGCGGACGTTGCCAATGAGGGTGTCGTACATCTTGGGTTCCAGGTTCAATCGCCCAGCGGCAAACGGTTCGGGCCGCCGCGGTGCTCGTCCAGCGCCAGCTTGATGCGGCGCAGGCGTTCGCGGTTTTCCTCTTGGTTCAGCATGGCCAGTTCGGTCGACAGCAGGTCGATGGCCAGCATCATCGCGTAGCGCGATGCCGAGGGTTTGTAGATGAAGTCGGTTTCGTCCGTGCGGATCGGCAGCACCACGTCGGCCAGCTTGGCCAGTTCAGAGGTGGCGTCCGTAATGGCGACGATGCGGGCGCGGTATTGCTTGACGATGCGGGCGGCGCCGACGATTTCGGGCGTCAGGCCGGAGGCCGACAGGATCAGGACCGCATCGCGCTCGTCCAGGGTGGCGGCCACCATGCGCAGCAGCACCGCGTCGCTGTAGACGGCGATGGGATAGCCCAGGCGCACCAGGCGCGACTGCACTTCCTGCGCCAGCACGGCGGAGGCGCCGCCCATGCCGAACACGTAGATCATGCGCGCGCCGTCGACGATGGATGAGGCCTGCTCGAACAGCTGTTCGGTGAAGGTAGGCAGATGCGCGCGCAGCGTGCTTTCGATGTCGGCGTAGATGCGGGCGTAGAAGGTGCTTTCCTCGGCGGGCGCGCTGGGGTCCAGGAAGCGGCTGCCTACCGTGCTGGCCTGCGCCAGCTTCATCTTCAGGTCGCGGGTGTCTTCGCAGCCCACCGTGCGCGCAAAGCGCGAGATGGTGGCGATGCTGACGCCCGCCTTCGTCGCCAGCTGGTCGACCGTGGCGCTGGCGCCCCACATGATGTCGTCCAGGATGGCGTCGGCGACCTTGCGTTCAGTCACGCTCAATGCGTCCCGCCGACTGCGTATCTGGAAGACGATGTCGCGGATGATGTTCATGTGGGGTTCCTGGATCAGATCGGGGCGGGGCAAAGGCTAGGCCAGTTCGGGGTCGTCGATGCGCGAACAGGCCACGAAGTGGCCGGGGCCCACGCTGACGGCCTGCGCGTCGATCGTGGCGCAGGCGTCGATGGCATGCGGGCAGCGCGTGCGGAACACGCAGCCGGATGGCGGATTGACCGGGCTGGGGATATCGCCTTTGAGCAGAATACGCGAACGCGGCGCGCGCGGATCCGGCACGGGCGCCGCGGACAGCAGCGCGCGGGTATAGGGGTGGCGCGGGCGGGCGTAGACCTCGCTGGTCGGGCCGCGTTCCATGACGCGGCCCAGGTACATCACGACGACCTCGTCGCACAGGTAGTCCACTACCGCCAGGTCGTGGGCGACGAACAGCATGGTCAGGCCCAGGTCGCGCTGCAGGTCCTGCAGCAGGTTCAGCACCTGCGCCTGCACCGACACGTCCAGCGCCGACACGGGTTCGTCCGCCACGATGAAGTCGGGCTCCACCGCCAGCGCCCGGGCGATGCCAATGCGTTGGCGCTGGCCGCCCGAGAACTCGTGCGGGTAACGGCGGCTGTGGTCGGCGTTCAGGCCCACGCGCTCCAGCAGTTCGCCGATGCGGGCCGAGCGGCGGTGCTGCGCCAGCCGGTGCGTGTCCAGCGCCTCGCCCAGGATCTCGGCCACCGTCATGCGGGGGTTGAGGCTGGCGTACGGGTCCTGGAACACGATCTGCATGCGGCGGCGCCACGACAGCATCTGCTTTTCGTTCAGCGTGGTGATGTCCTGCCCGTCGAACAGGATGCGGCCGGCGGTTGGCGCGAACAGGCGCAGCAGCGCGCGGCCCGTGGTGGTCTTGCCCGACCCGGATTCGCCCACCAGGCCCACGATGGTGTTTCTGGGCACATCGAAGCTTACGCCGTCCACGGCCCGCACGACGGGCGCGTTGCGCGCCTGCGAGGTCGGGAAGTGGACTTTCAGGTCTTCAATGCGGACCAGCGGATCTTCGGCGCGCACGCTCACTTGGGGGCTAGTCATATCGGTTTCACCTTGATGCAGCGCGCTCGGTGGTCGGGTTGCACGGCGATCAGTTCGGGCACGGCGGCGCGGCAGTCGTCAGCGGCCAGTTCGCAGCGCGGCGCGAACGTGCAGCCCGCCGGCAGCGACAGCACGCTGGGAACGTTGCCGGGGATGGCGCGCAGGCGTTCGCCCGAAGCCAGCAGGGCGGCGGTGGGCAGACAGGACAGGAGGCCGCGGGTGTAGGGGTGCGTGGGCTTTTCGAACAGGTCGTAGACGCCCGCGTCTTCCACCACGCGCCCGGCGTACATGACGGCCACGCGATGCGCGATCTCGGCCACCACACCCAGGTTGTGGGTGATGAACAGGATGCTCATGTTCATCTCTTTCTGCAGCCGGCGCAGCAGGTCCAGGATCTGGGCCTGCACGGTCACGTCCAGCGCGGTGGTGGGCTCGTCGGCGATCAGCACCGCCGGGTTGCAGGCCAGCGCCAGCGCGATCATGACGCGTTGGCGCATGCCGCCCGACATCTGGTGCGGGTATTCGTTGACGCGGCGGTCGGCGGCGGGGATCTCCACGCGTTCCAGCATGTCGCGGGCGCGCCGGATCGCCGAGGCATAAGAGCCGCCTTCGTGCTGCAGCACGGCTTCGGCGATCTGGTCGCCCACCGTGTACAGCGGGTTCAGGCTGGTCATCGGTTCCTGGAAGATCATGGCGATTTCGGCGCCGCGGATCTTCTGCAGGGTGGCGGGCGTGGCGCGGGCCAGGTCGTGCTGCGTGCCCTGGCGGTCGCGGTACAGGATCTTGCCGCCTTCGATGCGACCGGCCGGCTTGGGCAACAGACCCATGATGGACAGGCTGGTCACGGATTTGCCGGAGCCGGATTCGCCCACGATGGCCAGCGTTTCGCCGCGGGCCAGATCGAAGGTGACGCCGTCCACGGACTTGGCGATGCCGTCGCGGCTGTGGAACCAGGTCTTCAGCCCTTCCACGGACAGCACGACGTCTCGGGTGCTTGCCGTCATGATTACAGCTCCTTGCGCAGGCGCGGGTCGAGTACGTCGCGCAGGCCGTCGCCGACCAGTTGCAGCGACAGCACGGACAGGACAATGGCGATGCCGGGGAAGATCATGATCCAGTCGGCCGAGCCCATGTATTGCTGGCCGGCGTTGATCATGGTGCCCCAGGTGGGGATGTCGGGCGATACGCCCACGCCCAGGAACGACAGGCCGGCTTCGGCCAGGATCGCGTAGGCGAAGATGAACGTACCCTGCACCAGGATGGGCGACACCAGGTTGCGCAGCACGTGCACGGTGACGATGCGCCAGGTCGGCACGCCCAGCGCGCGGGCTGCCTCCACGAAAGGCAGTTCACGGATCACGAGCGTCGAGGCGCGCACGATGCGGGCCAGGCGCGGCGTGTAGACGATGCCCAGCGCGATCACCACATTGATCAACGACGGCCCCAGCGCGGCCACCAGCGAGATCGCCAGCAGGATGTCGGGAAACGCCATCATGGCGTCGATCAGGCGCGAGACGAACTTGTCGGCAGAACGGAAGAAGCCGGCGACAAGGCCCAGCGCGATGCCCAGCACGCTGGACACGATCACGACGGAAAAGCCCACCATCAGCGACAGCCGGCCGCCATAGATGACGCGGCTGAACACGTCGCGTCCGAAGTCGTCGGTGCCGAACCAGTGCGCGGCGCCCGGCGCCTTCAGCCGATTCATGATGGACAGCTTGAATGGATCGTAGGGGCTGACCCACGGCGCCAGCAGCGCGGCGGCCACCAGCACGATGATCACGATCAGGCTGATCAGGACCGTCTTGCGCGACACCAGCAGGCGCAGCACCTGCCAGCGGTCGGTTCCGGAATTCACGGTAGTCCCGGTTGTCATGTCAGTTGCTCCACTTGCGGTGCATCGGTAAGCGCCGCGGGCGCTTCGGGGGTAAGACGCATCATCAGTAACGGACCCGAGGATCGACCACCAGGTACAGCAGGTCGATAAGGAGGTTGATCAGCACGTAGATGGCCGCGATGACCAGCAGCGCGCCCTGGATGACGGGGTAGTCGCGGCGCAATACCGCCGACACCACCAGGCTGCCCACGCCGGGCAGGCCGAACACCGTTTCCGTCACGACCGCGCCGCTGATCAGAAGGGCCGTCGTCAGGCCCAGCACCGTCAGGATCGGGATCAGCGCGTTGCGCACGGCATGCTTCAGAATGACCTTGCTTTCCGGCAGGCCTTTGGCCCGCGCCGTGCGTACGTAGTCGTCGCGCAGCACGTCCAGCATGCTGGCGCGGATGAAGCGGGTGATCAGCGCGGAATTCACCAGGCCCAGCACCACGGCGGGCAGAATCAGGTGCGACAGGCGCGTGGCCAGCGACGCATCGGGGCCGCCATAGCCGGACACGGGCAGCCAGCCCAGCTTCACCGAGAAAATCTGCATCAGCAGCAGGCCCAGCCAGAAGCTCGGCACGCTGGAGGTGAACATCGAGAACGACAGCACCGACTGATCCAGCGTGGTGCCGCGTTTGACGGCAGACAGGATCCCCACCGGCAGCGCGATGGAGCTGGCGATCAAGAGCGACATCAGCGTCAGCAGGATCGTCGGTTCCGCGCGGTCGGCCAGCGCCGACAGCACGGGCTTGTTCATGAAGATGGATTGGCCCAGGTCGCCCTGCGCCAACTTGCCCAGCCACGACAGGTACTGCATCGCCATGGGCTGGTCCAGCCCCAGCTGCGTGCGCAGCGCGGCGATGTCCTGCTGGCTGGCCTGCGGACCCAGCATCACTGCGGCCGGGTCGCCGGGCGTGACGCGGATGATGACGAACACGATGGTCGCGACGATGAACATCACGGCCACCAGCCCGACCAGCCGGTTTAAGAGATAACGCAACACGATGATGTCCTAGAAAACGTCGTTCGGTGCAGGGAGACGGTTCGTGGGGGGCGTAGGATGGGTGCAGCGCGAGATGCCCAGGGCAAGAACCCAATTGCCCCCCCGCGCGTAACCCATCAAGCAGCGGTGATTTCTTGGCAGCTTCAGCCACAACGCAACCGCCGTTCGATGGGTTACGCGCGCTGGGCAATCGAGTTCTTCGTTAAGAACTCGCGCGCTGCACCCATCCTACGAGCCACGTGCCGTCACTTCGGGGCCTTCCAGGCGTTCCAGAAGAACGGCCACGGGGCGGGCTTGGTGCCTTGCAGTGACGGCGAGCGCGCGGCCTGGGCGTTGAAGTCACCGACCTTCACGAAGGGAATCTCGTCATACACGGCCTGCTGCACGTCGGCCCAGCGCTTGATGCGCTCTTCCTGCGTGCGCGCCTGGTTGAAGGCGTCCATCACCTGCGCGCGGCGCGGCGTGTCCCACCAGCCCGGCGCATCCTTGGACGGGAAGTCGATCAGCGCGGGTTCCGGCAGGAACACGCTGTGGGTGATGAAGATGTCCCACACGGCCGGGTCCTGGCGGCGTTGCGTCAAGGTGGCCCAGTCAACGACCTGCATGTCCACCGTGAAGCCGGCGGCCTTCAGGTATTCCGCGGCCACCAGCGCCATCTTGTAATGGAACTCGTACTGCTGGCTGGTCAGGATGCGGATCTTCTTGTCAGCCACATTGGCGCTGTCCAGCAGCTTCTTGGCGGCAGCGGAGTCGGCCTTGTTGTAGACCTTGCCGCCCAGCGAGGTGGCCCACGGGTAGCCTTCCGGATACAGGTCGCCGTTCAGCTTGTAGAACTCCTTGTTGCCGAAGGCGGCGAACAGCATGTCTTCTTCGTTCAGCGCCAGCTGCACCGCCTGGCGCACGGCCAGGTTGGACATGATGCCTTGCTTGGTGTTGAGGACCAGGCGCGGCCAGCCGAAGGGCTTGAGCATCACCGGGTCCGAACGGCCGCCCTTGAGCTTGTCCAGCGCTTCCACGGGCAGCGAGTCGACATAGTCGAACTGGCCGGCGGCGGCGGCTTCCGAACGGGTATTGGCATTGCTGACCGGCACGAAGCGGATTTCGTCCAGGTATTGCTTGCGCGCGCCGCCGTAGCCGTCGGGCTCGCCTTCGCGCTGCTTGTAGCCTTCGAAGCGCACCAGCTGGATGTACTGGTCCGGCACGCGGGCCTTCAACTGATAGGGGCCCGTGCCGACGATTTCGGTCAGCACCGGCGCGATCTTGCTCTTGGGCATGATGACGGCCGCGGCATTGTTCATGGCCAGCAGTGCGGTCAGCGGCGCGTACGGTTCTTTCAGCGTGATGCGGATGGTGTTGGCGTCCGGTGCCTCGATGCTGCTGATGACCTTGGCGGCGCCCTTGCCGCGCGTGGCGGTTTCGGTCCAGCGCTTCAAGGAGGCCAGCACGTCAGACGAATCCATCTTGGAGCCGTCATGGAACGTGATGCCCTGGCGCAGCGGGATCGTGTAGATCAGGCCGTCCGCGGAAACCTCCGGCATCTTGTCGGCCAGCAGCGGGGTCAGGTTCCACTTGGCGTCGAAGGTGTAGAGCGTTTCGAAGAAATGCTGCGTCAGGATGCCCACCAGGTCGGCGGTGCTGGTCATCGGGTCAAGCGTGGGCGGCTCACCGATGGTGGCGACGGATATCGTGCCTCCCTTGACCGGCGCGGCACAGAGGGCGGGGGACGACAATGCGGTCAAGCCAATTGCGCCGGCCGCGAGCAGGCTGGTCAGCCCACCGCCTCGCCGGGAGGTACGGAAGTTCATGATTCTCTCTCCAGAGGGTCAAAAACAGGTTGTCGCGTGGTATCGGGTAAACGCCGGGATCCCAGGTCTTTCAGCCCCCTCGGGCCTGGCGCGGTGCGGCAGGCAGGGGGCGTTCAGAAGAAGGTTTCGGCCACGTCGGTGACGCGGTACTGCTCGTCCACCAGCAGCACCTGGCGCCACTTGTCGAACGTCAGGCAGGGGTGGGAAATATCGAAGGCGATCATGTCGCCGACCTGGATGTCGTCGCCTTCGCCGATCTGCATGAAAGCGTGCTGGTCCATCATGGCGGCCAGCTTCCACGTCTGGGACGCGACGGCGGGCGCATCCTGGCCGGGACGGAAGTGCAGGGCGGGCGTGGGCAGGCCGGCGTCAAACGCGGCGTCACGCTTGCCCATCGCGATGATGGCGCGGCCGGGTTCGGGCAGCGATTGCACATAGGCCCAGACCTGCAAGGCCGGCAGCAGGCCCGGTTCCATTTTCCTGGCCACCGGGTTGTGGGCGTTGATGCGTTCAGCAGCCGAGCGGTAGACGCCCACGTCGTGCGACAGGTAGCAGCCGGGGCGCAGCACCACTTCCAGCGGCGTGCCGATATCCAGCTGCGAGAATTCTTCGGCCACCACGTCGAACCAGGCCGAACCGGCGCCGGAAATCAGCGAGGGGCCGCTCTTGCGCAGGCGGCCGGCGGTGGCCAGGCCGCGCAGGGCGTCGGTGGCGCGGCGCAGGAAGGCGCGGATGGCACCTTCTTCCTGCAGCACGCCTTCATAGACTTCGATGCCCGCCAGCGCCAGGCCGGGCCAGCGGCCGATTTCCTCGGCCACCGCTTGCAGCTGCGTGTCATCGCGCACGCCCGTGCGCCCGCCGGTCGGGCCCAGTTCGATCAGCACGGGCAGTGTCAGGCCCTGTTCGCCGAAGAACTTGCCCAGCTGGGCGGCATTGGCGGGGGAATCCACAATGCAGAAATAGGTAAAGGCCGGATCCTGCAGCAGGCGGGCGATGATGGCCATGTTGGCGCGGCCAACCAGCTGGTTGGCCATCAGCACCCGGCGGATGCCATGTTGATATGCGGCCAGCACCTGCGGCGCGGTCGCCAGCGTGATGCCCCAGGCGCCGTTGTCGATCTGGCGTTTGAAGAGCGCCGGGCTCATCGTGGTCTTGCCATGCGGGGCCAGCTTGACGTGGTAGGCCTCCATGAACTGCTGCATCCACTGCAGGTTGTGGCGGACACGGGCTTCGTACAGCACCGCCACCGGCAGGCTGATGTCTTCGTCCAGCAGGTTCCAGTTCAGGGCCGCCACGTCGGCGGTGGTACAGGAGTCGGGAAACGCGCCCAGGCCTTTGCCGTTCACGTCCAACAGGGCTGCGGGGGAGGAAGAGTTCGTCATGGTGGGCGCCATCTATGGAAAATATTTACGTCAAATCCGGTTTTTTTCATTATCGTGAAAGAAATTTACAAGCGGGAGCTAGGAGTTTCCCGTAGTCGGCGCGCAGCGCCGGTTGGCGCGACAATAGGAAAACCCGGGAAATTGCCCGAAAAATGGATCCCTCAAGGAAAGAGTCATGCTGAAAGTCGCTTTGGGCCAGTTCGCCGTCAGCCGCGTCTGGGAAGAGAACGCCCAGGTCTGCGTCGACCTGATGGAGCGCGCCCGCGAGGGCGGCGCCGACGTGCTGGTGCTGCCCGAAGGCATCCTGGCCCGCGACATCACCGATCCGCAGATCGTGCTGAAGGCCGCGCAGCCGCTGGACGGGCCCTTCATGACGCGCCTGCGCGAGGCCAGCCGCGGCTCGTCCCTATCGACGATGATGTGCGTGCACATCCCGACGGGCGAAGGCCGGGTCTGGAATACGCTCATTACGCTGCGCGACGGCGAGATCGTCTCGCAGTACCGCAAGCTGCATCTGTACGACGCCTTCAACATGAAGGAGTCCACCAACGTCACCCCCGGCACCGAGATCCCGCCCTTGCTGGAAATCGCCGGCCTGCGCGTGGGGCTGATGACCTGCTATGACGTGCGCTTTCCCGAAATGGCGCGCCGCCTGGCGCTGGACGGGGCCGATCTGCTGGTGCTGCCGGCCGCCTGGGTGCGCGGCCCGCTCAAGGAAATGCACTGGGAAGTCCTGGTCACGGCGCGCGCCCTGGAGAACACCTGCTATGTGGCGGCCACCGGCGAATGCGGCGAACGCAATATCGGCTGCAGCATGGTGGTGGATCCGCTGGGCGTCGTGACGGCGCGTGCGGGCGAAGCGCCGGCGCTGGTGTTCGCCGACATCGACCCCGAGCGCCTGGCGCATGCCCGCCGCGTGCTGCCCGTGCTGGCCAACCGCCGTTTCGCGCCGCCGGAATTGTCCTGAACGCCGCGCTGCCCGCTGGGCCGGGCGGGGGCGGCGGGCATGGTGTAATACCGACTTGAACTTCTTGCTGTCTTCCCTCATCTGCTGCCAATGAGCAACGATCTCTTCGCGGCCGATCCAGCGCATCGGCCCTATGTGCCCCTGGCCGAACGCCTGCGCCCGCGCACCTTGTCCGACGTGGTCGGGCAGTCGCACCTGCTGGGCCCGGACAAGCCCCTGCGCGTCGCTTTCGAATCCGGCCGTCCGCATTCCATGATCTTCTGGGGGCCGCCGGGGGTGGGCAAGACCACGCTGGCGCGCCTGATGGCCGACGGCTTCGACGCCCAGTTCATCGCCATTTCGGCCGTGCTGGGTGGCGTCAAGGACATCCGCGAAGCCGTGACGGTGGCGCAGGTGGCGCAAGGCCAGGGCCGCCGCACCATCCTCTTCGTCGACGAAGTGCACCGCTTCAACAAGGCGCAACAGGACGCGTTCCTGCCTTATGTGGAAAGCGGGCTCTTCACCTTCATCGGCGCCACCACCGAAAACCCCTCGTTCGAGGTCAACTCGGCCTTGCTGTCGCGGGCGCGGGTGTACGTGCTGCAGTCGCTCTCTCCCGAAGAACTGCAGCAACTGGTCGACCGCGCGGTCGACGCGCTGAACGACGGCCTGGAAGAGGGCGAGGTCATCCGGGTGGAGGCCGACGCGCGCGAGCAGCTGGCGGCCTGGGCCGATGGCGACGCGCGCCGCCTGATCAGCGCGGTGGAAGTCGTGGCCGAATCCGCGCAGTCGGCGGGCCGGGATTCGGTGGACGCCGCCTGGCTGGAGATTTCGCTGTCGCAGAACCTGCGGCGCTTCGACAAGGGCGGCGACGCCTTCTACGACCAGATCAGCGCGCTGCATAAATCGGTGCGCGGCTCCAACCCCGACGCCGCCCTGTATTGGTTCTGCCGCATGATCGACGGCGGCGCCGATCCCAAATACCTGTCGCGCCGGCTGGTGCGCATGGCGGTCGAGGACATCGGCCTGGCCGACCCTCGCGCCACCGACCTGGCGGTCAACGGCGCCGACATCTATGAACGCCTGGGTTCGCCCGAAGGCGAACTGGCGCTGGCGCAGGCGGTGGTCTACATGGCCTGTGCGGCCAAATCGAACGCCGTCTACAACGCCTACAATCAAGCCCGCCAGTTTGCCGCCGAGCACGGCAGCGCGCCGGTGCCCATCCACCTGCGCAATGCGCCCACCAAGCTGATGAAGCAACTGGGCCACGGCAAGGCGTACCGCTATGCCCACGACGAGCCGCACGGCTACGCCGCGGGCGAACAATATTTCCCTGATGGACTGAAGCCTTCCTTCTATCGGCCGACCGATCGGGGGCTGGAGGCTAAAATCCAGCAGAAGTTGGCATTCCTGCGCGAGTTGGACTCGCAGGAACGCGCCAAGAACCGGTAACGGGCCGCGCCCGTTGCTTTCTGCCACCTCACTGACATCACCATGCTAGACCCGATACTGCTGCGCAAAGACCTGCAAACCGTCGTAGACCGCCTCAAGAGCCGTGGCGTGTCCTTCGACACGGAACGGTTCAACGATCTGGAGTCTCGCCGCAAGGCCGTCCAGACCGAAACCGAGTCCCTGCAAGCCCGCCGCAACGCGCTGGCCAAGCAGATCGGTCAGTTGAAGGCGAAGGGCGAAGACGCCAGCGCCGTCATGGCCGAATCGCAGGCCGTGCCGGTCCGCTTGAAACAGCTGGAAGAAGAGCTGGCCGCGCTGCAGGCTCCGCTCAACGACTTGCTGATGTCGGTGCCGAACCTGCCCCACGCCAGCGTGCCGCTGGGCGAATCCGCCGACGACAACGTCGAGGTCCGCCGCTGGCTGCCTGGCGCCGCCGGCGCTGACGGCAACCCGCCGGCCCTGGCGTTCGAAGCGCGCGACCACGTCGCCATCGGCGAACCGCTGGGCCTGGATTTCGACATGGCGGCCAAGCTGTCGGGCGCGCGCTTCTCGTTCATGCGCGGCCCGATCGCCCGTCTGCACCGTGCGCTGTCCCAGTTCATGCTGGACCTGCAAACGGGTACGCACGGCTATACCGAGTGCTACACGCCCTACATCGTCAACGCCTCGACCCTGTACGGAACGGGCCAGTTGCCGAAGTTCAAGGACGACATGTTTGCCGTGTCCAAGGGCGGCGGCGACGACGATCCCAAGGTGGACGCGGCTGGCAACCCGTACGTGCGTGAAGACCAATACCTGATCTCCACGTCCGAAATCACGCTGACCAGCGTGGCGCGCGACACCATCCAGGCCGCCGCCGACCTGCCGCTGAAGCTGACCGCACACACGCCTTGCTTCCGCTCGGAGGCCGGCAGCGGCGGCCGCGACACCCGCGGCATGATCCGTCAACACCAGTTCGACAAGGTCGAAATGGTGCAGATCACGCAACCCGACCAGTCCTACGAGGCACTGGAAGACATGGTCGGCCACGCCGAGCGCGTGCTGCAGTTGCTGGGCCTGCCGTACCGCGTGGTGCTGCTGTGCACGGGCGACATGGGCTTTGGTTCGGCCAAGACCTATGACCTGGAAGTGTGGCTGCCGGCGCAAAACACCTGGCGCGAGATTTCGTCGGTGTCCAACTGCGAGACCTTCCAGGCCCGCCGCATGCAGGCGCGTTTCCGCAACGCCCAAGGTAAACCGGAATTCGTGCATACCTTGAACGGTTCCGGCCTGGCGGTCGGCCGCGCATTGGTTGCCGTGTTGGAAAATCACCAACAAGCCGACGGCAGCGTGCTGATTCCGGAAGCGCTGCAGCCTTATATGGGCGGCATTTCGGTGCTGAAACCCTGAGGCGCCTTGCGCCTATCCTCCATTTGGAGGATAAAAAGACGGAGCCTGCGGGCTCCGTTTTTTTTTATCATGCGACATATTCCTGTCGCTTTTGCTCATTATCGTGAGCGCGTGTGTGCTTGATTTTGATGTGAGCAATTGTGTATTTTCAATAAAAGGGCCGGATAGTTGCGGCACAATACACCCGCGTTCTACACGCTTCATTCACATATAAAACAAGGAGTTGTCCATGACTTCAAGAATGATTGGAGATTTTCGTGTGAGATGCTCTGTCGCTCATGAAGACGAACAGGGCTACCGCGTGCAGATATGGACCCGCCGGGTTGGCGGTACCGCACCGGAAAAATGCTGGACGGTGCCGGGACAGGCGCCGTTCTCTGACTTGCACGAAGCAGAACAGGAAAGCCGTCAATTGTTCCAAGAAATCAATGGTGTGCGTTTTAACGGTGAACCGGAGTTTGCTCATGCGTCCGCATAATGGTTGGTGGCGGGCGTCGAGTGCGCCCCGTAGATGGATCGATCTTGTTCAGGAATCGCCGCAGGAGGCCAATAAGGCCAACGCGGCATTGCAAAAGCCGGCCGCCATGGCTGGCAAACCGGTACCGGCTCCCGCAGCTTGATACCGTTCCAACGGGGCACCGGACAATGTCCCCAAGGAAAACGCAGTGCCGCCCTCCACGCGTCTCACGCGTCGCGGGCAAAAAAAAGGCCACTCATCGAGTGGCCTTTGCCTTTTAACGGCGCCAATCGCCGTGGCCGTGGCCGTGTCCGCGGTAATAACCCGGGCCCGGGCCGTAGTAACGCGGGGGCGGGCCGCCGCGCCAGTAGGGGCCGCCGCGGTAATAGACCGGAGCGGGGTAGACCACCGGGGGCGCCACGTACACGGGGGCCGGGCGGTAGTAGACGGGCGGCGGCGGGGCCACGTAGACCGGTGCGGGCGCGACATAGACCGGCGCCGGATAGACCACCCCGGGTACGCCGATGGAAATGCCCACATCCACACGGGCCAATGCGACGCTGGAGATCAGCAGACCTGCGGCACCGGCACCTGCGATAAGCCATTTTTTCATGTTGCACCTGCCTGCTGCATGACACAGCAAAGTTGAGTATTCGACGGCCCTATTTTCGGTCTTTCCCGCTCGCTTTTGGTAAGCGGGCCTCCCTCAATAGCGACAATCCGCAACCGCGCTGTTGCCTGGAACCGGCGGCGTGCTGCACTGCGGCGTGGTGCGTCCGCTCTGGTAAACCCGCACTTGAAATCGATTGAAATCAGCTGGAATGGGATGAAGTTAAACGGGTGCGTTACACGCCGTCACCATCCTGCAAGGGCGGCGGGGCCGCCCTATGACGGGCGCGGCCCTTATTCCGCCTGCTGACGGCGAAACTCCACCACCCAGACCCACGGATTCGCGGCCCAGGCGTGGGAGCCGTAGCGCTCGCACCACGTCAGCGCAAACGCCGTTTGCAGGGGCACGCCCGGCAGCAACGCCGATGATTCATAAAGGGCTTGCGTGCCTTCGGCGCGTGCGTCGGCTTCGGTCAGGTTCTGTAAACGCTGTATGCGTACGCCCACGATCACCGCGGTGGCGAACGGCTGGCCCGCTTCATCCGTCAATATGATGCTCTCGCCGGATTTCCCATAGGGGCATCTGACCCAGCTGGATGTCTTGCGCAGCTCCGACGGGTTATCGCGGCTGGGGCCCATGGCGACCCATCTGCCGGAATCTTCCGCGTCCGCATACCAGACCGTGGTGGGTTTAGTCGGCTGCGGCTTCAAAATGCGGCGGCTCTGCACTTTAGAACCGTTCAAGACGGCTTGCTTAAGCGGTTCGCTGAATTGAAGTGACTGCCTTTTCATGCGCTCGCTATTCTCCTCTCGATTAACGTCCCGCGCGTTTGCGCCCGCGCGTCGAAATCGATGTGTGACCAGTGCACCAGCTATTTTTATCCAGGTGGAGGCAGTATGACGTGTCGTGTTCATGATGTCAGGCACGGTTTGTATTAGTGTTGTCTTTTTGTACCGCCGTCGTTATTTGTATACTCAAGGCATGACTACAGACCTGCATGACCTCAAGCCTGGCTACTACTGGTACACCATGGCCAACGACCCGCTGGCCGTCATCCACATCCATGAAGACGGCGGCGCATCGCTGATGGGTACGGACTACCGCATCGGCGCCGAAGGCGTGGCCGACATGGTCCGCCAAGGTGAGCGCTTCTTCTGGATCGAACCGCCGCAAGGTTGATGCCGAAGGGGTTTGCGTGGCCGGCCGCTGGGGCCGGCCGCCTGCGCTTGTGCGGAACACACCATGACCGACCTGTTATTGAAGAATGTCCGCGTGTCGCCCGCCGATACCGTGGACGTGCTGGTGCGCGCCGGCCGCATCGCTCACATCGGCGCTGCCATCGAAGGCGCAGCTGATGCCCTGGTGGAGGACGGCGGTGGCGCCTTGCTGCTGCCGGGCCTGATCGAAGGGCACACCCACCTGGACAAGACCAACTGGGAATCACCCTGGTACGTCAACGAGGTCGGGTCTGCGCTGACGGACCGCATCGACAACGAACGCGCCTGGCGCGCCAGTACTGGCCATGACGCCGCCAGCCATGCGCGCGCCTTGGCGCTGGCCTTTCTGCGCGAAGGCACGACGCGCATCCGCAGCCATGTCGACGTCGATACCGATGCCGGCTTGCGCCACCTGGATGGCGTGCATGCCACCCGCGAAGAACTGGCCGGCCGCATCGAGATCCAGACGGTGGCTTTCCCGCAATCGGGCTTGCTGATCCGTCCGGGTACGGCCGAATTGCTGGACCAGGCGCTGGCCCAAGGCGCCGACGTGCTGGGTGGCCTGGACCCGTCCGCCATCGACCGCGACCCCGCAAGATCCCTGGATGTGCTGTTCGGCCTGGCCGACAAGCATGGCAAACCCGTGGACATCCATCTGCACGAACCCGGCGAGCTGGGCGCGTTCACGCTGGACCTGACCCTGGACCGCGTCGCGGCGCTGGGCATGCAGGGCAAGGTGGTCATCAGCCATGCCTTCTGCCTGGGCGGGATCGACGCCAAACGGCTGGACGGCCTGCTTCGGCGGTTGGCCGCGCTGGACGTGGCCGTGCTGACCACGGCGCCGCCATCGCGGCCCGTGCCGGCCGTGCGCGCCTGCCGCGAGGCCGGCGTGACGATCTTTGGCGGCAATGACGGCATCCGCGATACCTGGACGCCGTATGGCAGCCCCGACATGCTGGCGCGCGCCATGATGATCGGCTTGCGCAACGACCTGCGTCGCGACGACGAGGTCGAATGGGCATTCGATTGCGTGGCGGGAGCCGCGGCCCGCGCCTGTGGTTTCGCGGATTACGGCCTGACGCCGGGCGCGCGCGCCGATCTGGTCCTGGTGGATGCCAGCTGCGTGGCCGAAGCGGTGGTGACCCGCAAGCCCCGCCGCCTGGTCGTGTCCGCCGGCGCGATCGTGGCGCGCAACGGGCAGGACGCGATCGCCTAAGGCTGGGACAGGCCGAGCTGCGACTCGGTCAGTTCCACGAAGGCCCGCATCAGCTCCGACCGCACGCCGGCGCGCAACCAGATCGCGCCTACCGTGCGCACCGGGCAGGGCGCCGGCAATGGCCAGCGCTTGACCCGCGCCGCCAGCGCGTCGGAGGCGGCCCAGTCCGGCAACAGCGCCACCCCCAATCCCTCTGAGACCAGCTTGGCGATGGAATCGATGCCATCGAGCTCGAATCGCACGTGCGGCCGCAGGTTGCGCGCCCGCAGATAGTCGTCCGCCATTTTCCCGCCAACCACGCTGCGGTCGTAGCAGATGTAGGGCTCGCGCGCGATAACCGCCAGCGGGTCGCGCACCTTCATGTCGGCGGGGGTGACCAGCACCAGCGGTTCATGGCGCAGGTCGCGCCACGCGCAGGTCTTGGGCAGGGGGAACAGCGGGTGCACCAGCAACGCGCCGTCCAGTTCGCCCGACAGCACCTTGCCGTACAGCAGCGTGGTGGGCGCGGGTTCGATATAGATTTCGATGTGCGGGTGGCGGGCGACCCAGGTGCGCAGCACGGGCGGCATGATGCCGGTCAGCGCGGTGGGCGTGGCGCCCAGCCGCAAGGGGCCGGCGGGCAGGTCGGTGTCGCTGGCGGCCGAGCGCAGGTCCCGCACGTCGCGCAGGATGTGGCGGGCGCGGTCCAGGATGCGCAGGCCGGCCGGCGTCGGTTTGACGGTGCGCCCGGAGCGGGCGATCAGTGCGCTGCCTACGTCCGCTTCCAACGCCCGCAGCCGCTGTTGCACGGTGGCCGGCGTCAGCCCCTGGTGCCGCGCGGCCTGGGCGATGGACCCCAGTTCCACGACATGCACATAGGTTTGCAGAAAGCGCGAGTCCACGGCGGCAAGCCTCTTGGGAAGATGGAATATCCATATTCTAAAGATGCGTGACGATAATTGTTGTTTTCTTTGGCGAAGGGAAGAATACGTCCAGAGCATTCAGTCCGCGCAAGCTGCGTTGGCGCCGCCTGTCGGAATTTTTCCCTTATCAAGGAGCCTGCCGTGCCCATCATTGAATCCATTGACGTATGCGCCGCCGCGGTGCCGTTGGACAAAGTCACTTCATTCTCGAACCGCACCGTCTCCACGCGGCACTATGGCCTGGTCAAGGTGCGTTCCACCGACGGCGTGGAAGGCATCGGTTTTTGCTATGTGGGCAGCGCTGGTGGCGCCATCTTCGAGGCGGCGGTGCAAAGCCTGCTGGGGCCCGTGTTGCTGGGCAAGGACTCGCATGCCGTGGAAGGCCTGTGGCAGGCCATGTACCAGGAGGCGCTGCTGCAAGGCCGCCAGGGCACCGTGATGCGCGCGTTGAGCGCACTGGACATCGCGCTGTGGGACCTGAACGCCAAGACGGCCGGCCTGCCGCTGCACAAGTTCCTGGGCGCGGTCGAACTGGAAACCGTACCTGCCTATGCCAGCGGCGGCTACTACCTGGAAGGCAAGACGCCGCAGCATCTGGGCGAAGAAATGGCCAGCTATGTGGACAAGGGCTTCAAGGCGGTCAAGATGAAGACCGGCCGCTTGTCGCCGCGCGAAGAAGAAGCGCGCTTGAAGGCGGCGCGCGAGGCCGTAGGCCCGGACGTCGAGCTGATGATGGACTGCAATAACGCCTGGCAGGACGTGACTCAGGCCATGCAGTACATCCGCCGCTTCGAGCAGTACGAGCCCTATTTCATCGAAGAACCGTTCAGCCCGGATGATATCGACAGCCATGCCAAGCTGGCGCGCCTGACGCATCTGCCGATCGCCACTGCCGAAATCGGCTATGGCCGCTGGTATCACAAGGAACTCTTGGACAAAGGGGCGGCAGGCATCCTGCAGACGGACGCGGCGGTGTGCGGCGGCATCACCGAATGGAAGCGTATTGCGGCCACCGCGGCCAGCTATGGCGTGGTCGTTTGCCCGCACTGGTTCCACGACGTGCACGCGCCGCTGGTCGCGGCCACGCCAAACGCCCGCTACGTGGAATTCTTCTGGGACGACCAGGTGCTGAACTTCCGCAAGCTGGTCGATCGCCAACTGACCCATAAGCAAGGACGCGTGGTGTTGCACCAGGAGCCCGGCTTGGGCTTCGGCTTCGACGAACGCATGGTCGAACGGTTCGGCAAGTGGACCCGCGTCGGCCGCTGAGGTCGCATTACCCGCAGGCAGTGCTTCCCTAAAACCAGTCGCCGGCCTACGGGACCGGCGCGAGGAGACAAGAATGCAACGCAGGCAATTCATGACCGGCGCCGCGGCGCTGGGGGTGGGGCTGGTCCTGCCCGCCGGGGCCCGGGCGCAACAGCCGGACTTGCCGTCCGGCCCCGTGAAAATCGTGGTGGGCTTTCCGGCAGGCGGCGGCACCGACGTGTTGGCCCGCTTGCTGGGGCAGAAGCTGGGTGTGATGTGGAACATCCCCGTCATCGTAGAAAACCGCGCGGGTGCGGCGGGCATCATCGCCGCTGAGCAGGTGGCGCGCCAACCCAACGACGGCAACACGCTCTTGATGGCGCACGTGAACAGCCACGGCATCGCGCCGGGCCTGCAGCCCAAGCTCGCCTATTCGGTGGGCCGCGACTTCTCGCCCATCGCGCTGGTGGGCAAGACGCCCACCATCCTGATCGGCGGCGCATCGCAGCCGGCCAAGACCTTGCCCGACCTGGTCAAGCTGTGCCGTGCCCAGCCCGGCAAGATCGTGTTTGGTTCCGCCGGCGCCGGTTCTGCGCAGCACCTGGCGCTGGAGATTTTCAAGGCGCGTGCCGGCATCGACGTGTTGCACGTGCCGTACAAGGGCTCCGCGCCGCTCATGAATGACCTGATGGGCGGCCACGTGCAGTACTGCTTCGAAGGCATGACTACTGCTACGCCGCTGCTGCAGTCGGGCAAGGTGATCGCGCTGGCGCAGACCCTGCAGCAGCGTTCGAAAAGCCAGCCGGACGTGCCGACGGTCGCCGAGCAGGGCTATCCGGGGTTCGAGGCCAGCATCTGGTTCGGCATGGTGGGACCGGGCAAGATGCCTGAGGGCATGGTCCAGCGTATGAACCGCGACATCGACCGCGTGTTGGCCATGGCGGACGTGCAGGAGAAGCTGGCGCAGGTGGGGGCGGAAGACGGCGGCGGCAGCGTCCAGCGTTTTGCTGACTTCATGACGCAAGAGCAACAGAAATACGCCAAGACGATCAAGGACGCGAAGATCGTCGTCGAAAGCTGACGCGGCAACGGGCCCGCGACGTGGCGGCTCAGCGCGCGTCCGGGTCCACCCAGCCCGCCATCGCCGAGATCGAGCGGGCTTTTTCCCGCAAGAGGCGCGCGGTGCCGGACTCCAGCTCATCATCGATCGCGCCCACCGGACCCATCAGGGTAATGGCCGCGGTCATCTCACCCAGCATGTCGAAGATGGGCGCCGACAGCGACGTGAAGTGCGGCAGCAGCGCGTGGCGGCAACGGCTGATGTGATGCTTCTGCACCTCGTCGCGGATCGCCTGCACGTCTTTCATCGTGTAGGAATTGCCCGGCGTGCCGCCATGGCTTTCCGGTACTGACGAAGCCAGTTCCTGCGCCAGCAGGTCGCGTGTCAGGGCATCTGGCAGATGGGCCAGGAAATTGCGCCCCAGCGCGGACGACAGCAGCGGCATCACGCTGCCCACCCGCAGTTCCAGCAATGGACGGCTGCGGCTGCCTTCGACGCGGTAGACGATCGTCGGCCCCTTGTTGCCCCATACCCCCAGGAACACGGTGTGCCCGGTGACGGCGGCCACTTCGGCCATGATGGGCCGTGCCGTGGTGAACACGTCGAACTGCTCCAGGGCCGCCAGGCCCAGCCGCAAGGCATAGGGCCCCAGGCCGTAGTGGCCGGTGTCGGCATGCTGCTGCACCACGCCCACCTTCTGGAAGCTGACCAGGTAGTAGTGCACGTTGGGCACGGTCAGCTCACAGGCGTCGGCGATTTCCTTCAAGGGCATGGGACGGCCGGTCTTGCGGATCACATCCAGGATCCGGAACCCCACTTCGATCGATTGGATGCCCCTGCGCGCAGCGGTCGGCGCCTGTTCCGCGTTCTTTTCAACCTTGCCGGCGGGCCTTGCCATCACTGCCTCCACTGTGTCTTTGGCGGCAGTGTAGCAGCGGCTCAGCCGCGCTTTGCACGATGGCGGGGACAGGTTTTCCGGGTTTCCCCCAGCTAGGTGCGGCCTGGATTCAAGTTTGATAATAGTTAATGCGTACAGCAGTATCAATTAAAAACGATCGGGGAATGCAAGCATGGAAGCCAATGTCGCAATGCCGCGGATAGACGCCGCGCCGACGCTCAGCCGGAAAGAGGAACGCCAGGTGGTGGTGGCCTCAACCTTGGGCACGTTGTTCGAGTGGTACGACTTTTTCATCTACGGGACGCTGGCCGTCTTCATGAGCCAGGTGCTGTTCCCGCAGGACAACCCCACCGTGGCACTGCTTGCCGCCTTGGGCGCGCTGGCGGTGGGCTTCATCATCCGCCCGCTGGGCGCGGTGATGTTCGGCTATCTGGGCGACAAGTGGGGCCGCAAGTACACCTTCCTGATCACCGTGGTGATGATGGGCGGCGCCACCGTGCTGATCGGCTGCCTGCCCACGTATGAATCGGCAGGCCACCTATCGTGGATCCTGCTGCTGACGCTGCGCGTCGTGCAGGGTCTGGCGGTGGGCGGGGAATACGGCGG
Organism: Achromobacter marplatensis; assembly: GCF_002209535.1. Taxonomy (GTDB): domain Bacteria; phylum Pseudomonadota; class Gammaproteobacteria; order Burkholderiales; family Burkholderiaceae_B; genus Achromobacter; species Achromobacter marplatensis. The sequence goes on from NZ_NJIG01000002.1 coordinate 350,406, forward strand.
CGCCGTCATCTACGTGGCCGAGCACTGCGAACCCCGGCGCCGCGGCCTGTTGACGGGCTGGATCCAGATCACCTCGTCGGCCGGCCTGATCCTGTCGCTGGTCGTCATCCTTTGCACGCAGGCCGCCATGAGCCCCGAGGACTTCCGCCAATGGGGCTGGCGCCTGCCGTTCATCCTGTCGATCGTGATGCTGGCCATTTCGATCTATGTGCGCGCCAAGCTGCATGAATCGCCTGTCTTCACGCGGATGAAACAGCAGAAGCGCCTGTCCAAGAACCCCATCAAGGAAACGTTCGGCCAATGGTCCAGCCTGCGGCTGGTGCTGCTGGCGCTGATCGGCGTGACCGCCGGGCAGGGCGCGACCTATTTCACGGGGCAGTTCTACGTGATGATCTTCCTGCAGCAGGCGGTGCAGATCGACCAGACCAGCGTCTACACGCTGATCCTGATCGGCTTCATCATCGGCGCGCCGACCTTCGTGTTGTTCGGCTGGCTGTCCGACCGCATCGGCCGCAAGTGGATCATGATGGCGGGCCTGTTCATCGCCGCCATCGGCTACCACTCCATGTTCGACGTGCTGCTGAAAGCCGGCAACCCGGCGCTGGCGCAGGCCATGCAAAGCACGCCGGTGCGGGTCCATGCCGACACCAGCGGCGGCGCATGCGACTTCGGCCTGCAGGCCGCAATGATCGGCAGCCACGCCGACCACAAGAAGGTGTGCGTGCAGGCCAAGAAATTCCTGGTGGGCAAGGGCATCAACTTCGAATACGCCGCCCCGCTGCCGGGGCAGGACATCGCCATGAGCGTGGGGGGCGTCACCGTCAATGGCTTCGACCGCGCTGGCTACGCGCGTGCGCTGACGGCCGCCGGCTACCCGGACCGCGCCGATCCCGCACGCGTGGATCGTGCCACCATCATCCTGATCCTGGTGCTGATGACGGCGGTGGTCGCCATGGTCTATGGGCCGGTCGCGTCCTATCTGGTCGAGCTGTTCCCGGCCCGCATCCGCTACACCGCGCTATCCTTCCCGTATCACATCGGCGCCGGCATCTTCGGCGGGATCGTGCCGTTCACTGCGACGTACCTGGCGCAGGCAAGCGGCAATATCTTCGGCGGTTTGATGTATCCGGTGGTCGTGATGGTGGTGGTGGGCATCATCGGCAGCCTGTTCCTGCCGAACACCCGCGCCCAGGCCATCGACGAAGACCCCATCCACTAGAAAAGCGAGGAGAGACATGTCCGTGCAATCCAGTTTCAAGGCTGCCGTCATCCAGGCGGCGTCCATCCCGACCGACAGCCTGGCCTGCGCCAACAAGGCCGCCTCCCTGATCCGCCAGGCCGCAGAGCAGGGGGCGCGCGTGCTGGTGTTCCCCGAAGCCTTCCTGGGCGGCTACCCGAAGGGCAATTCCTTCGGCGCGCCCATCGGCATGCGCAAGGCCGAAGGCCGCGATGCCTTCGCCAGCTATCACCAGCAAGCCATCCGCCTGGACGGCGAGGAAGTCGCGGTGGTGGCGCAGGCCGCGGCCGACACCGACACCTTCGTCGTGATGGGCTGCATCGAGGCCGACGGCGGCACGCTGTACTGCACCGTGCTGTATTTCAACGGCCAGGAAGGCCTTGCCGGCAAGCACCGCAAACTGATGCCGACCGCGGGCGAGCGGCTGATCTGGGGCTTTGGCGATGGCTCGACGATGCCCGTCTTCGATACGCCTTACGGCAAGATCGGCGCCGTCATCTGCTGGGAAAACTACATGCCGATGCTGCGCATGTACATGTACAGCCAGGGCGTCGCCCTGTATTGCGCGCCGACGGCGGACGACCGCGACAGCTGGATCCCCAGCATGCGCCACATTGCGCTGGAAGGCCGCTGCTATGTGTTGACCGCTTGCCAGCACTTGCGCCGCGACGCGTATCCGGAAGACTTCGAATGCGCGCTGGGCGACAGCCCCGACACCGTGCTGATGCGCGGCGGCAGCGCCATCATCGATCCCTTGGGCGAAGTGCTGGCGGGTCCGGACTTTTCCGCCGAAACGATCCTGTACGCCGACATCAACCCCAATCAGATCCTGCGCGGCAAGTACGACTTCGACGTGTCCGGCCACTACGCGCGGCCGGACGTGTTCCAGCTGCACGTCGACACCCGCGAGAAGCGGGCGGTATCCGCCATCAGCGCGACTGGCCCGCAGGAGCCCTGAGCCATGCATTTCGATTTCAGCGCCCTGCCATCGCAGACGGTCTACAAGCTGTTGACCTCGACCGTCACGCCGCGTCCGATCGCGTGGGTCACCACAATGTCGGACGAGGGCTGCGTCAACGCGGCGCCGTTCAGCTTCTTCAACGTCATGGGCCACCAGCCGCCCACCGTGGCCATCGGCCTGATGCGCCGCGCCAATGGCGAGCTCAAGGACACCAGCGCCAACATTATCCAGAACGGCGAGTTCGTGGTGAACCTGGTGGCTGAGTCGATGATGCAGCAGATGAACCAGACCTGCGCGGACTACCCGCCCGGTGTGGACGAGCTGGCCAAGGCGGGGCTGACGGCGTTGCCGGCCGCGCATGTGCGGCCGCCGCTGATCCAGGGCAGCCCGGTGTCGCTGGAATGCGTCAGCCAGGCAACGATCGTGACCGGGCCGCACCAGGTCGTCGTCATTGGCCGGGTGCTGGGCGCGCACGTGGATGACGCCTTTGTGGAGGATGCCGAGCGCGGATACGTGAAGACCGCCGAGATGGGCCTGGTTGCCCGCATGCACGGCAGCGGTTGGTATGCCCGCAGTACGGACCTGTTCCAGCTGGCGCGGCCTACTGTCGCAGACTGAAACCCGAAGCGGCCAGGAAGGCCGCTTTTTTTTGTCTTCGCATCGGCGGCAGGCGCCGGTTACGCAAACGCGGGAGCTTGTGCCAAAACACTCCCCATTTCGCCCATTGCCGCCTAAATCCGGGCTGCTAGCATTTCCTGGACCGTTGAGAGAATCCTCGAATCCGACTTCTCCGGCGGCGCTTTTTTGACACAACGAACACCAATATTTTGGGGGCGGATCATCCAGGGGCTTACGGGCGTCTGGCTTGCAGAGGTGGCGGCTTTCGGCCGGCGCCTTCGCAACTGCCGAAGCCCGCATTCAAGCGCCTGGTTGGATGCTGGAGGCAGTATGAAGAATATGAAGCTCGGAACCCGTCTTGCGGGTGGCTTTTCCGTCTTGCTCGCCATGATCATCATCATGAGCATCGTCGGGCTGGTCAGTCTGGCGAACATCAACGACTCGGTTGAAACCGTCACCCAGCGGTCGCTGATCAAGGAACGCCTGATCAGTGATTGGGCGCGCAACATTCAGACCGGCGTCACCCGAACCACCGCCATCGCCAAAAGCGCCGATGCCAGCCTGGCCGGCTTTTTCACCGAAGAGGCGGCCGTGTCCACGAAAAATTCTTCGGCGTTACAGCAGCAGATCGAACCGCTGATCGAAACCGACGAAGAGAAAAAACTGTGGGAAGGCATCCGCAAATCCCGCGGCGACTATCTGCGCACGCGCGACGCGATCTTCAAGGCCAAGCAGGATGGCGACGTGGACGCGGCCAACCGCGTCTTCACGCAGGAATTCCTGCCCGCCACGCGCCAGTTCATTGATCAGATCACCAAGCTGACCAACTTGCAGCGCGCGGATATCGATGCGAGCGCAGCGGATATCCAAAGCGCTTATGGCATCGCGAACTTCTGGATGATCGCGATCGGGTCCATTGCGCTGATCAGCGGCCTGCTGCTGGCCATACTGTTGACGCGCAGCATCACCCGGCCCTTGTCCGACGCGGTGCGTGTCGCCCGAACGGTGGCCGCCAATGACCTGACCAGCACCATCACCGTGCGCTCGCGCGACGAGATCGGCCAGCTGATGCAGGCGCTGGAATCGATGAACGCCAACCTGGCAGGCACGGTCGCCAGTATTCGAACGGGCGTCGACAGCATGGCGTCCGCCTCGGGCGAGATCGCAGCGGGCAATACCGATTTGTCGTCGCGCACGGAGCAGCAGGCGGCGTCGCTGGAAGAGACGGCGGCGTCGATGGAGCAGCTGTCATCCACCGTGAAGCAGAACGCCGACAGCGCGCGCCAGGCCAACCAGCTGGCCGCCGCCGCGTCCGATACCGCCTCCCGCGGCGGCGCAACCGTGTCCGAAGTCGTCAGCACGATGAGCGCGATCTCGTCCAGCTCGGTCAAGATCGCCGACATCGTGTCGGTGATTGACGGCATCGCCTTCCAGACCAACATCCTGGCGCTGAATGCTGCCGTTGAAGCTGCCCGCGCAGGTGAACAGGGCAAGGGCTTCGCGGTCGTTGCCGCCGAAGTCCGCACGCTTGCGCAACGCAGCGCGCAAGCGGCCAAGGAAATCAAGACGCTGATCGAAGACACGGTCCAGAAGATCAGCCAGGGCTCGATCAGCGCCGAACGCGCCGGCGCCACGATGCAGGAAATCGTCAGCTCGGTGCAGCGCGTGACCGACATCATGGGCGAAATCGCCGCAGCGTCAGCCGAGCAGGCCGACGGCATCGAACAGGTCAACCGGGCCGTGTCGCAGATGGATGAAGTCACGCAGCAGAATGCCGCGCTGGTGGAAGAGGCCGCCGCGGCGGCAGGCTCGATGCAGGATCAGGCAGCCGAGCTGACGCGGGCGGTCAGCGCGTTCAAGCTGCCGGGGGCGGGGCAGGCGGGCGGAGGCGAGGCGCAGGCGGTGCGGCTGGCGGCGCCTGTCCGGCAGATTGCGGCGTATTGATGCGGGTAAAGGTTCGGGCGGGGTTTCCCGCCCGATCTTTCACCAAAGACACAAAGAAAAAAGCCCCTGATTTCTCAGGGGCTTCGTTCTTGAATACTGGCGGAGAGGGTGGGATTCGAACCCACGGTACGGGGATACCGTACGCCTGATTTCGAGTCAGGTACATTCGACCACTCTGCCACCTCTCCGTGGCTGGGTTCCAAAACGGTGTTGCCTCTAAGAGGCTTCACGGAAAGATCCCTGGTCGGAAGGATCTTCGTTGTTGGAGCAGCGAAGCCCGCAATTCTACAGGATTTTTTTTGCTTGTGTAAAGAGGGTGCGAAAAAAACTTTACAGGGGCTTATTCCGGGCTTCCGGCGGCGCTGATCTTTGCCCAGAATCGGGTCCATGGATCTAATCCTCATCCTCCTGCTTGCCGCTGTCCTGTGCGTGCCCATCACCCAGCGGCTGGGGCTGGGCGCCATTCCGGGCTACCTGATCGCGGGCGTGTTGATCGGGCCGTCATGCCTGAAGCTCGTGACCAATGTGGACACCATGATCAGCGTGTCCCAATGGGGCGTGGTGATGATGCTGTTCATCATCGGGCTGGAGCTGTCGCCCAAGCGGCTGTGGGCCATGCGCAGCGAGGTCTTCGTGCTGGGGTCGCTGCAGATGCTGGCCTGCGGCCTGCTGCTGGGGCTGGTGTTCGGGGCGGCGCTGCGGCATCTAGCGGGCATGGAGTGGCAAGCGGCGGTGCTGTGCGGACTGTCCCTGGCGTTGTCGTCCACGGCGGTGGCGCTGCGGTTGCTGGACGAGCGCACGCTGACGCGTACGCCGTTGGGCCGGTCGGCGCTGGGCGTCCTGCTGTTCCAGGACATGGCGGCGATTCCGATGCTGGTGGCAGCCGGGCTGCTGGGCTCGGACGGCACGTCGGCGCCGTCCTTCAAGGAAGCGCTGGTGGCGGTGACTGTCGTGGCGGTGGCCTACCGGCTGCGGCTGCTGGGCTGGGCCGCGAAAGCGCAGTTGAACGAACTGTTCACGGCGGCGGCGCTGTTGATGGTGGTGGGCGCGGCGCAGTTGTTCGACTATGCGGGATTGTCGGCAGGCCTGGGCGGCTTCCTCGTCGGGGTGCTGATGGCGGAATCGCGCTACCGCCACGATCTGGAAAAAGCGATCGACCCCTTCAAGGGCCTGCTTTTGGGCCTGTTCTTCCTGGCCATCGGCATGTCCATCAACCTGGGGGTGGTTGAGGTCCACTGGAAACTGATCCTCGCGGGCGTTGCAGCCTTGCTGGCAGTCAAGGCGCTGGTCCTGTATGGCTTTGCGCGCTTTCTGGGGCTGCCGCGCTACCACCGGTTGCTGTTCGCCATGGTGCTGGCGCAGGGCGGGGAATTCAGCTTCGCCATCTTCAACGAAGCCTGGGACAACCATCTGATGAACCTGGAGCAGCGCGACGTGCTGTCGGTGGTGGTGGCGGTGTCGATGGGCGTGGTGCCGGTGCTGATCAAGCTGCTGGAACGCGTGCCGGAGAACCGGGGCGGCATGGCCGATCTGCCGACTGCCGAGCCCGTCGCGGCCAACGCCGACGACGCGTCGCCGCCCACCGAACCCCGGGACAAGCCGCCGACCGCTTGACCCCGCGCACTGTGGGGACATGGCATGATCGCCGTCACGCGGGGCAGCTACACTTGAACCCCGCTTTTGCATCCCGCACACCGCCAGATCACAGGAGAATGCTCATGCTCAAAGGAAAAGTCGCCCTTGTCACCGGTTCCACCAGCGGCATCGGCCTGGGTATCGCTACCGCCTTCGCCCAGCAGGGCGCCGATATCGTCCTGAATGGTTTCGGCGACGCGGCCGAGATCGAAAAGGTGCGCGCCGGCCTGGCCGACAAGCATGGCGTGAAGGTGATCTATGACGGCGCCGACTTGTCCAAGGGCGACGCCGTGCGCGGCCTGGTCGAGAGCACGGTGCGCCAGTTGGGCCGCATCGATATCCTGGTCAATAACGCCGGCATCCAGCACACCGCGCTGATCGAGGACTTCCCGGCTGAAAAGTGGGACGCCATTCTTGCGCTCAACCTGTCGGCCGTGTTCCACGGCACCGCCGCCGCCTTGCCGCACATGAAGAAGCAGGGCTTTGGCCGCATCATCAACATCGCGTCGGCGCATGGCCTGGTGGCCTCGGCCAACAAGTCGGCCTATGTGGCCGCCAAGCACGGCGTGGTGGGCTTCACCAAGGTCACGGCGCTGGAAACCGCCGGCCAGGGCATTACGGCCAACTCCATCTGCCCGGGCTGGGTCCGCACCCCGCTGGTGGAAAAGCAGATCACCGCGCTGGCTGAGAAGAATGGCGTCGACCAGGAAACCGCTGCGCGTGAATTGCTGAGCGAAAAGCAGCCGTCGCTGCAATTCGTGACGCCGGAACAACTGGGCGGCACCGCCGTGTTCCTGGCCTCGGACGCCGCGGCCCAAATCACTGGAACGTCCGTCTCCGTCGATGGCGGCTGGACGGCGCGTTAATCAAGTAAAGGAATCCCCGAATGTTGTTTCTGCTTTCCCCCGCCAAGAAGCTGGACTACGACTCGCCGCTGCACATCGAGACGCATACCCAGCCGCTGTTCGTGGACCAGGCCGCCGGCCTGATCAAGGTCTTGAAGACCAAGTCCGCGGACGATATTTCCGAACTGATGAGCCTGAGCCCGGCGCTGTCCGAGCTGAACGCGCAGCGCTACGCCCACTGGAAGCGCACCTTCACGCAGACCAACTCGCGCCAGGCCGTGCTGGCCTTCAATGGCGACGTGTACGAAGGGCTGGACGCGTCGACCCTGTCGGCCAAGCAGCTGGAATGGGCGCAAGAACACGTGGCCATCCTTAGCGGCCTGTACGGCGTGCTGCGCCCGCTGGACCTGATGCAGCCGTACCGCCTGGAAATGGGCACGCGGTTGGAAACGCCCAAGGGCAAGAACCTGTACGAGTACTGGGGTTCGACCATTGCCGCCTACCTGAACGAGCGCCAGGAAGGCAAGAAGTCGCCGGTGATCGTCAACCTGGCGTCCGAAGAGTATTTCAAGTCGGTCGACCTGAAGACGCTGAAGGCTCGCGTGGTGCAATGCGTGTTTCAGGACTGGAAGAACGGCGCCTGGAAGATCATCAGCTTCCACGCCAAGCGCGCACGCGGCCTGATGGCCCGTTACGCGATCCAGCACAAGGTCACCAAGCCCGAAGGCCTGCAAGGCTTCGACCTGGAAGGGTACGCGTACGACGCGTCGGCATCGTCGGAAGACAAGCTGGTGTTCCGCCGCAAGCTGTAAGGGGCGATTGCCGTATGGGGAGGCCGGACGCGCTTGTGATGGCGCGCGGGGTTTATCGACCGTAGGATGGGTGAAGCGCGAGAGGGCGTAGGCAAGAACTCGATTGTCGATCGCGCGGAACCCATCAAGCGGCGGTGAATCCTTAACGGCTTCAGCCACAACGCAACCGTTGCTTGATGGGTTCCGCGCGTTTGGATATCAGGTTCTTGCGGGCATTCTCCCGCGCTTCACCCATCCTACGACCCTGACGTTAAGCGCCCGTGTTCAGGACGCCGCCGCCGCCACCGGCGGCGCGTGCGTCGGGTCGGCCAAGGCCTGCAGTTCTTGCCGGATCATGTGGGACGCCTTCAGCATCTGCTTGACCGGGTAGGCCAGCGCGGCCTGTTCGCCTTCGGTGTCGAACTGCGTGGGCAGGTTCGCGGCGATCTCAGGGCGGCGTTCATCCAGCAGGTCCACCATGCCGTTCATGGCCAGTTGCACCGCTTCGGGCGTCTTCGGCAAGGCCGCCAGAATGGGGATCGCCGCGGTGATCTGCGAGGCCAGCACGTGGTTCTGGATCAGCAGGTTGTTCAGTTCCGGCACGCTGACCTGGTGCGATTTCGGCTCGCTCATCATGCGATAAAAAGCTTCGGCGAAATTGCTGAACGCGATGTGCACGTTCTTGCGCGCCAGGCGCCAGGCCAGGTCGGCGTCGATCACCGCCGGCTTGTCGGCCGCGGCGTCGCCGACCGGTGCGCCATGCGCCTGCATCGCATCGGCATAGCGCAGGCCGGCGATCAGGTATTCGCGGTTGGCCCGCGTGGCGGCGGCAGCCAGGGGCTTCAGGTAGCGGGCCTCCCACCACGGCAGGATGTAGCTGCACACCAGCGCCAACGCGCAGCCCAGCAGCGTGTCGAGGGCGCGTTCGCCGATCACGGACATGGACACGGTGCCCGGCGACACGAAGTGGAACACCAGCACCACGAAGAGCGTGTTGAAGATGGCGCTGGCCATGTAGTTCAGCTGCACCAGGCTGTTGCCCATGACGCAGGCGCCCAGCAGCACGGCGAAAAGTATCTCTGGCCGGTCGGTGACGTTGAACAGCAGCAGTGCGCAGATGCAGCCGATCAGCGTGCCGCCCAGCCGCCAGCCGTTGCGCTGCCGCGTCAGCGCAAAACCCGGTTTCATGATGATGACGATAGTCAGCATGATCCAGTAGTTGTGCGCCGAAAACGCCGGCGACAGCCAGCGGCTGGCCAGCGTCATGGCGATGGCCGCGGCCGCCGTCACGCGCAGCGCATAGCGGAAATGCGGCGAATCCAGCCGCAGGTTGCTGGTCAAGAGGCCGAAGCGGAATTCCTGGCGCGAGATGAATCGGGTCAGCGACTTGTTGATGCGCAGCACGTCGGTGGGCTTGGCATCCGGCGAAGCCGCGGTGTGGTCCGCCAGCCGGTCGACGATGCGGGCGGAATTGCGCAGCCGGCGCAGCACCTGGATGATCAGCGCCAGCATCTCGGGTTCGCGCTCGCCCAGGCCCTGTTGCTTCAACTGTTCGATCTCGTATTCGATGGCGCGCAATTCGGCGCGGGCGCTGCTGCGGTACTGCACCTGGCGGCCGCGCGACACGTCCAGCGCGATGCGGTTCAGCTCCAGCGACATCTTCACCAGCGCGTCCCGCATGAACATCAGGCAGTCGTTGCCGGCCAGCGTGCGGCGCAGCGCCGCGTAGTCGGTGTGCGTGGCCACCAGCGTGTCCAGCAACTGCAGCATGTCGACGAACATGTTCCAGATCATCACGCGCTGGCGGTCGCCCAGGCCTTTGCCGCGGGGCAGGGCGCGCAAGACCATGTCGCGGGCGGCCTGGTGCTTTTCCGTCATGACGGACTGGCGCTGGATCAGCGTTCGGTAGGCCTCGTCCAGGTCGGCGGTCGCGTCGTAGAAGGCGGCGCGGGCCGCCACGTAGTCGCCGGTGGCGAACAGCGCCACCGACATGGCCTGCTGTTCCTCGCGCAGCCAGAACAGGCGCGAAAAGCCCAGGCTGAACACCACGTAGAACAGGGCGCCGCCCAGGGTGGCGGCGGCATGCGCCAGGACCTCGTGCGGCTCCAGCGGCGAATGCATGGTCAAGGTCATCAGCAGCAGGCCGGCAAAGCCGATCAGCCCGCCGCGCTTGCCGAACACGGTGAACATCGAATAGACGAAGCACTGGGCAATGACGACCAGCCAGATCAGCACCGGGTGCGTGGACGCCAGCCCGGTGATGATGACGGTCAACGTGCCCAGCGCGGCTCCGCCCAGCATCTCGTTGGTGCGATGGCGCTGCGGCCCGCCCGGCTGGTCGATGATGGCCAGGCACTGCGCGCCGAAAGTCGCGACCAGCCCCGTGGTGTAGTTGCCGAAGATGCCGCCCAGCACCAGCACGGGCAACAGCATGCCGACCCCCTGGCGCACCCCTCCGAAGAAGTAGTGGCTATAGAGGAAGCGGCGGATGCTGGCAATGCGCAAATCCATGAGTCAGGGCTTCGTTTCTCGAGATGCGGCAAGTATATAGATGCGCCCCTTCCTTAGGGTCTTTCCCCGCCGGGCCGCCCCAAGGGGAAAGGGCCCCCTCGGGGGGCAGAGAGCACACGCAGTGTGCGAAGCGTGGGGGCATATATTCGGGGTCAGATCGTTACCGGAGTTTCCCTGCATCGCGGACGGCCGGCCGGTGCATCGCCCGTGCAACGGTTGTCAAACCTTGATTTGCTACCTTTGACGCAACGCGGTAAATTCCATCTCTTGCGTCGGTCTGCCTATCCGAAACCGGCGCGTTGAGGCGGATGGTCAGGGTCACCTCCCAGCCATCCTGCCGCAGTGATACTTGCTGTTGGCCGCGCCACAAGCGTGTGTTGCCAAAGCTTCCATTTCGACCTCCAGCGTCCCCAAGGGGCGTTTGCACTGCGTTCTGTCGAGCGTGTGCCGGGTCGGCAGGGTGTCCGGGTGGCGTGGCTCCGTGAGCCGCTAAGCGCCGGATCATGTTGTCGTAGCCGGTATGGGTTCCGTTGCCGCCGTATCCGGGCGAGCAGCAGTCAGGGTTGCAGGGCCGGTACTGAAAGGAAATACAACATGGAAATGAATGGCGCCGATATCGTCGTGCGCTGCCTGGCCGATGAGGGCGTGGAACACGTTTTCGGCTATCCCGGCGGCGCAGTGCTTTACATCTACGACGCGATCTTCAAGCAAGACAAATTTCAGCATATCCTGGTTCGTCACGAGCAAGCTGCCGTGCACGCCGCCGATGCCTATTCGCGCTCGTCGCAAAAGGTTGGCGTCTGCCTCGTGACCAGCGGCCCGGGCGTGACCAATGCCGTCACCGGCATCGCCACCGCCTATATGGATTCCATCCCCATGGTCATCATCAGCGGGCAAGTGCCCACTGCGGCCATCGGCGAGGACGCCTTCCAGGAATGCGACACCGTCGGCATCACGCGTCCCTGCGTCAAGCACAACTTCCTGGTGCGCGACGTCAAGGACCTGGCCGAAACCATGCGCCGCGCGTTCTACATCGCGCGCACGGGCCGTCCCGGCCCGGTGCTGGTGGATATCCCCAAGGACATCACCGTCGCGCAGTGCAAGTACACGCCGCCCAAGGGCGAGATCTCGATGCGTTCCTACGCGCCTGTGAACAAGGGCCACCAGGGGCAGATCAAGAAAGCCGTGCAGATGCTGCTGGCCGCCGAGCGGCCGATGATCTACACGGGCGGCGGGGTCATCCTGTCGAACGCCGCGCCCGAGCTCAACAAGCTCGTGTCGCAGCTGGGCGCGCCCTGCACCAGCACCCTGATGGGTCTGGGCGGCTACCCGGCCAGCAGCGGCCAGTTCGTGGGCATGCCCGGCATGCACGGCACGTACGAAGCCAATATGGCGATGCAGCACTGCGACGTGCTGCTGGCCATTGGCGCCCGTTTCGACGACCGCGTGATCGGCAATCCCAAGCACTTTGCGCAGAACGCCCGCAAGATCATCCATATCGATATCGATCCGTCGTCGATCTCCAAGCGCGTGCGCGTGGACGTCCCGATCGTCGGTAACGTCAAGGACGTGCTGGCCGACCTGAGCGCCCAGTACGAAGTCGCAGCCGCCGAGCACAAGCCCGCCTCCATCACCAAATGGTGGGAGCAGGTCGAGACCTGGCGCGGCAAGGAATGCCTGAAGTTCGCCAACTCGGATGAAGTCATCAAGCCGCAGTACGTGGTGGAAAAGCTCTGGGAAGTGACCGGCGGCGACGCCTTCGTCACGTCCGACGTGGGCCAGCACCAGATGTGGGCGGCCCAGTACTACAAGTTCGACAAGCCGCGCCGCTGGATCAACTCCGGCGGCCTGGGCACCATGGGTGTGGGGCTGCCGTACGCGATGGGCGTGCAGATGGCCAACCCTGGGCACGATGTCGCCGTCATCACCGGCGAAGCGTCGATCCAGATGAACATCCAGGAACTGTCGACCTGCCACCAGTACCGTCTGACGCCGAAGATCGTCTGCCTGAACAACCGTTTCCTGGGCATGGTCCGGCAATGGCAGCAGATCGATTACGGCTCGCGCTATTCCGAGTCCTACATGGATTCGCTGCCTGACTTCGTCAAGGTGGCCGAGGCCTATGGCCACGTGGGTCTGCGCATCGAGCGTCCGGCAGATGTCGAACCGGCGTTGCGCGAAGCGTTCGGCAAGCACAAGGAACGTCTGGTCTTCCTGGATTTCATCACCGACCGCACCGAAAACGTGTGGCCGATGGTCAAGGCAGGCCGCGGGCTGACCGAAATGCTGCTTGGCTCTGAAGACCTGTAAGGAGGCCACTATGAAGCACGTGATTTCCGTCCTCCTCGAGAACGAACCCGGCGCGCTGTCGCGCGTGGTGGGGCTGTTTTCCGCGCGGGGCTACAACATCGAGACCCTGACCGTGGCGCCCACCGAGGATTCCACGCTGTCGCGCATGACCATCGTGACGACCGGTTCCGATGAAGTCATCGAACAGATCACCAAGCACCTGAACCGCCTGGTGGATGTCGTTAAAGTGGTGGACCTGACCGAAGGTGCCCACATCGAGCGCGAGCTGATGCTCGTGAAGGTGCGCGCCGTGGGCAAGGAACGCGAAGAGATGAAGCGCATGGCGGACATCTTCCGCGGCCGCATCATCGACGTCACCGACAAGTCCTACACCATCGAATTGACCGGGGTGCAGGAAAAAGTACAGGCCTTCCTGGAGGCCCTGGACCGCAGTGCCATCCTTGAAACCGTACGCACCGGCGTGTCCGGCATCGGACGCGGTGAACGGATTTTGAAGATTTGACCGGCCTTCCAGGCCAAGCCGCACCCTACATCTGAACCAATCGAATATCCAAATACTGGAATCTGGAGCACAACCATGAAAGTTTTCTACGACAAAGACTGCGATCTGTCCCTCATCAAAGGCAAGACCGTTGCCATCATCGGCTACGGTTCGCAAGGCCACGCGCACGCGCAGAACCTGCATGAGTCGGGCGTGAAGGTCATCGTCGGCCTGCGCAAGGGCGGCGCTTCGTGGAACAAGGCCGCCAACGCCGGCCTGGAAGTCAAGGAAGTGGCTGATGCCGTCAAGTCCGCCGACATCGTCATGATGTTGCTGCCCGACGAGAACATCGCCTCGGTCTACAACAAGGAAGTGCACGCCAACATCAAGGCCGGCGCTGCGCTGGCTTTCGCCCACGGCTTCAACGTCCACTACGGCCAGGTCGTGCCGCGTGAAGACATCGACGTCATCATGATCGCCCCGAAGGCCCCGGGCCACACGGTGCGCAACACGTACAAGCAAGGTGGCGGCGTACCCCACTTGGTGGCCGTGTACCAGGACAAGTCGGGCGCCGCGCGTGACGTGGCCCTGTCGTACGCCAGCGCCAACGGCGGCGGCCGTGCCGGCATCATCGAAACCAACTTCCGCGAAGAAACCGAAACCGACCTGTTCGGCGAACAAGCCGTCCTGTGCGGCGGTACCGTCGAACTGATCAAGGCCGGTTTCGACACGCTGGTGGAAGCCGGTTACGCGCCCGAAATGGCGTACTTCGAATGCCTGCACGAACTGAAGCTGATCGTCGACCTGATCTATGAAGGCGGCATCGCCAACATGAACTACTCGATTTCGAACAACGCCGAGTTCGGCGAGTACGAAACGGGCCCGAAGATCGTCACCGACGAAACCCGCAAGGCCATGCGTCAGTGCCTGACGGACATCCAGACCGGCGAATACGCCAAGAAGTTCATCCTGGAAAACACCGCCGGCGCCCCGACCCTGACCTCGCGCCGCCGCATCAACGCGGAATCGCAGATCGAGCAAGTGGGCGGCAAGCTGCGCGCCATGATGCCCTGGATCGCCGCCAACAAGCTGGTGGACAAGTCCAAGAACTGATCGACGCCCATGCGCGGGGGGTTAACCCTCGCGCAACAGCGATCAAAGCGGCATGCCTGCGAGGGCATGCCGCTTTTTCTTGGCTTATTGCTCAGGCACGAGGCTTGCTCTGTCCCGCAAGCGGGGCCAGATGGGTTAACCTTTCACAGTCCGTTGTAAGTTATTGAGACCATGCCCAATTTTTCCATGCGCGATTCCGAGAACCGCCACCGAAGCATCTACCTGCTGCCCAACGCATTCACCACTGCGGCGTTGTTCGCGGGGTTCTATGCCGTGGTGCAGGCCATGAACGATCGCTTCGAAGTCGCCGCCATCGCCATTTTCGTGGCCATGGTGCTGGACGGCATGGACGGCCGGGTCGCCCGGCTGACCAACACGCAGTCCGCCTTCGGCGAACAATACGACTCGCTGTCGGACATGACGTCCTTCGGCGTGGCGCCCGCGCTGGTCATGTACGAGTGGATCCTGAACGACCTGGGCCGCTGGGGCTGGCTGGCCGCCTTCGTCTACGTGGCCGGTGCCGCCTTGCGCCTGGCACGGTTCAACACCAATATCGCCGTCGTCGACAAACGCTATTTCCAGGGCTTGCCCAGCCCGGCTGCGGCCGCGCTGGTGGCGGGTTTCGTCTGGCTGGCCGTGGACAACAAACTGCCTATCCATGACAGCCTGATGGCCTGGGTGGCGTTCACGCTGACCATGTACGCCGGCATCACCATGGTGTCGAACGCCCCGTTCTTCAGCGGCAAGAGCTTCGCCCTGGGCCGCAGCGTGCCGTTCTGGGGCATCTTGCTGGTGGTGGCGGTGTTCGTCTTCGTGTCCAGCGATCCTCCGGTCGTGCTGTTCGGCCTCTTCGTGCTGTACGGCCTGTCGGGCTGGATCATGTGGGGCTGGCGCTGGAACAAGGCCCGCCGCCTGACGCAAGAGCGCCGCGGCCATTCTTCCTGACCCGCTCGCACCATTCAAAACAAAACCCGCCGATTCGGCGGGTTTTGTTTTTGAGGCGGGGGAAGTCAGCGCCACATGAATTTGTCGTCGTCGTACATGGGGTCGGGACCGGGGTGGAAGTGCGTCAGCTTGCTGCCGTCGCGGCCCATGTAGACGTACATCAGCGAATTCCAGACGCCGTTTTCCTTGTAGCGATACGACCACACGACTTCGCGCTTTTCGCCCAGGCCCGCTTCTTCGATGCGCGCTGGCGGCCCGAATTCGCAACGCACGCGGTCCGGTCCCCATTCGCCCACTTCCAGCACCTTGAAGTGCTGGTCGGTCAGCAGCGGCACCACTTGGCCCACGCGGCCGTCGGTGCCCACATTGGTCCCCCAGGCGAATTGGCCCATGGGCTGTTGCGTCCAGATCACACGTTGGCCGCCGCCGGCTTGCGGGCAAGTAAAGTTGGGCTGCCCGAACTGGGTCAGGACCTCGCCGTAAGGCGTGCCGGGGGGCACCTGGGCCAGGTTGGCACAAGCCGCAAGCCCGGTCAGCGCCAGCGAGGCGAGGGCGGTGCGGGCAGTTTTGTAATATTTAGACATATGTTTGCTCCTCTGGGGCGCCGGTCGGGCACCTGCCGGCCTCTGCCGATCGGCCGAAACCGTCTCTGGGGTAATTCTAGCGAATCAGCTATAATCATCGAGCTTTATCAAGTGTATTGATTTTGCAAGATGCTTTGCGCCGGCAGTCCGGCTGGAGAAGGAACCGCCTTCAGAGGGCCCCTTCACAGCTATTGAAGCAGCAGTGAGAAAGCAAAAACGCTTATCGCCGGAATCGCAAATTTTTTCCAAACCACGTCAGGGCACCTCGGCCCTGTCGCATGTCCGAAGAGGTCATCAATGTCTGTAGCTGACATCAAGAAATCCGATATCGTTGCGCAATTCCAACGCGCTCAAGGCGATACCGGCTCCCCCGAAGTTCAGGTGGCTCTGCTCACCGCCCGTATCAACGAACTGACTGGTCACTTCAAAGAACACATGAAGGACCATCACTCGCGCCGCGGTCTGCTGCGTATGGTCAGCCGTCGCCGCAAGCTGCTCGACTATCTCAAGGGCCGCAATCCCGATTCGTACCGCGCTCTGATCGAAAAACTCGGTCTGCGTAAGTGATCGACGGGGCTGGCTCCCCATGACGCAATAACCGTGGTCGGTGCGACGTATTGTCGCGACGGCCACGGTTTTTCATTTGTAAGGAATAATCGTCATGTTCAACAAAGTGACAAAATCGTTCCAATACGGCCAGCATACGGTCGTTCTGGAAACTGGCGAGATCGCTCGCCAGGCCTCCGGCGCCGTTGTGGTGTCGATCGAGGACACCGTTGTTCTGGCCACCGTTGTGGCTTCCAAGAAGGCCAAGCCGGGTCAAACGTTTTTCCCGCTGACCGTCGACTACATCGAGAAGACCTACGCTGCCGGCCGTATTCCGGGTGGGTTCTTCAAGCGTGAAGGCAAGCCGTCCGAAAAGGAAACGCTGACCTCGCGCCTGATCGACCGTCCGCTGCGTCCGCTGTTCCCCGAAGACTTCTACAACGAAGTCCAAGTGGTCATCCACACGCTGTCGGTCAATCCGGAGATCGATCCCGACATCGCCGCCATGATCGGCGCCTCGGCCGCGCTGGCCATTTCGGGCATCCCGTTCAACGGCCCGATCGGCGCCGCGCGCGTGGGCTACATCGATGGCCAGTACGCCCTGAACCCGACCGCTTCGCAGCTGAAGTCGTCCAAGCTGGACCTGGTTGTCGCCGGTACCGAAAACGCCGTGCTGATGGTGGAATCGGAAGCCCAACAGCTGTCCGAAGAAATCATGCTGGGTGGCGTGGTCTACGGCCACGAGCAAATGCAGGCTGTCATCAACGCCATTCACGAACTGGTGAAGGACGCTGGCAAGCCCGACTGGGACTGGCAAGCTCCGGCCAAGGACGAAGCCCTGATCGCCGCCGTGACCTCGGCTGCCCAGGAAGGCCTGAACGCCGCCTACCAGATCCGCGAAAAGCAAGCCCGTACCGCCAAGCTGCGTGAAGTGTCGGCTGACGTGTCGGCCAAGCTGGCTGCCGCCGCTGCTGAAAAGGGCGAGTCGCTGCCGGACGCCGTGACCGTCGACAACATCATGTTCTCGCTGGAATCGGCCATCGTCCGCGGCCAGATCCTGAACGGCGAGCCGCGTATCGACGGCCGCGACACCCGCACCGTGCGCCCCATCAGCGTGCGTCTGGGCGTGCTGCCCCGCGCACACGGCAGCGCGCTGTTCACCCGTGGTGAAACGCAAGCGCTGGTCGTGGCCACGCTGGGCACCAAGCAAGACGAACAGATCATCGACGCGCTCATGGGCGAGTACCGTGACCGCTTCATGATGCACTACAACATGCCTCCGTTCGCCACCGGCGAAACGGGCCGCATCGGTGTGCCCAAGCGCCGCGAAATCGGCCACGGCCGCCTAGCCAAGCGCTCGCTGATCCCGCTGCTGCCGGCGCCTGAAGACTTCCAGTACACGATTCGCATCGTGTCGGAAATCACCGAGTCCAATGGCTCGTCGTCGATGGCTTCGGTCTGCGGCGGCTCGCTGGCCATGATGGACGCCGGCGTGCCGGTCAAGGATCACGTGGCCGGCGTGGCCATGGGCCTGATCCTGGACGGCGGCAAGTTCGCTGTTCTGACCGACATTCTGGGTGACGAAGATCACCTGGGCGACATGGACTTCAAGGTCGCGGGCACCGAAAACGGCGTCACCGCACTGCAGATGGACATCAAGATCCAGGGCATCACGAAGGAAATCATGCAAGTGGCGCTGGCGCAAGCCCGCGAAGGCCGCCTGCACATTCTGACCAAGATGAAGGAAGCGTTGGACGGTTCGCGTGGCGAGCTCTCGGCTTTCGCCCCGCGCATGCTGACCATCAAGATCAACCCCGAGAAGATCCGCGACGTGATCGGCAAGGGCGGCGCCACCATCCGCGCGCTGACCGAAGAAACCGGCACGCAGATCGACATCTCCGACGACGGCACGATCGTGATCGCCAGCGTCGACGAAGCGCAGGCCAAAGAAGCCCAGCGCCGCATCGTCGAACTGACCGCCGACGTCGAAGTGGGCCAGATCTACGAAGGCTCGGTCCTGCGTCTGCTGGACTTCGGCGCCATCGTGCAAGTGCTGCCGGGCCGTGATGGTCTGCTGCACATCTCGGAAATCGCCAACTACCGCATCGCGAACATCAACGATGTGCTGAAGGTCGGCCAGCAAGTCCGCGTCAAGGTCATCGAGGCCGACGACAAGGGCCGCCTGCGCCTGTCCATCAAGGCGATCGGCGGCATCGAAGCGCAGCAACCCGCTGCCGCTACCGAGGCAGCCCCCCAATCGGAACCGCAAGCTGAATAAGCTGGCAGGCTGATTGAACAAAGAACGGCGCCGCGAGGCGCCGTTTTTTTTGCTGCGCCACAATAAATCGGCCAGCGGCCTGATTCATCTTCTTGCGACTTCACCCCGCTGACGTCTCCCATCTTCGCCGACCTTGCTGTAAAGTCTTGCGGCAGAAAAGGGGGAATCGGATGAGTCAGGTATGACGGGATGGCCAGGTGGCGCCACCGCCGCGGTGCTGCTTGCCGTGCTGCTGACTGGCTGCATGAGCAGCCCCGGTCCGGGCCAGCGCGGACCCAATAGCGAAGACATGTCGGCCGATCAGTTCGGACAGACCGACTTCAACCGCACCGTCACGCTGGAAGTCCGCGACAACCTGGCGAGCCTGTATTCCCTGCTGGACAAGCTCTACCGCCGAAACCCCCGAGAATGGCGCAAGACCGGCGTGGCCGACCAGAAGACGGCCGTGAATCGCGTCAAGCACGCCATCGAGGTCCGCATCCCGCCCAGCGACCTGGCCGGCCTGCGCGACATCCAGATCCTGGCTGTGTCGCTGGACCCCAACTACTCGGGCGACCGCGTCGGCGCCTTCATCTACGGCCTGGCCGACACCATCATCGCGGCCCACAACGGCAAGACCCGGCTGTATGCCACCGACGCGCTGGACGGCCAGCGGGTCTACAATGCCGCACGGAATGTCGAGGCCGCCGCTTGGTTGCTGGCGTCGCGCCGCAACAATCAAGGCGAGCCGCTGTTGCTGGCCAACGAAATGTCCCCCAACGCCACGAACCTCAGCTTCGAGCGGGAGTTCGGCGCCATCATCGGCCGGCTGGACCTGATCGCCAACCTGCTGGGTGAAAACTCGCGGCGCATCGGGATCAACTATGCGCAGGGCCTGCTGCTGTTCAATTTTCTGCCTGTCCGCTAACCGGATCTACCCATCGTGATCGATATCGCCTCTATCCAGACCGCCCGCGAAAACCTGCGCGGCCAGGTGCTGAAGACCCCCTTTACCCTGTCGCGCACGCTGTCCGACATTTTCGGCGCCGAGATCTGGCTGAAGTTCGAGAACCTGCAGTTCACGGCTTCGTTCAAGGAACGCGGCGCGTTGAACCGCATGCTGACCCTATCCGACGAAGAGCGCGCCAAGGGCGTGATCGCGGTATCGGCCGGCAACCATGCCCAGGGCGTGGCTTACCATGCGCAGCGCATGGGCGTGCCCGCCGTGATCGTGATGCCGCGCTTCACGCCGACGGTCAAGGTGGCCAACACGCGCCGCTTCGGCGCCGAAGTGGTGTTGGCGGGTGACACCTTTGACGACGCCAAGGCCCATGGCTATGAGCTGGCGCAAGCGCGCGGGCTGATCATGATCCACCCCTATGACGACGAAGCCGTCATTTCGGGGCAGGGCACCGTGGCGCTGGAGATGCTGGAAGACCAGCCCCAGCTGGACACGCTGGTCATCGCCATCGGCGGTGGCGGCCTGATCTCGGGGATCGCCACGGCAGCCAAGGCCTTGAAGCCGGGCATCGAAATCGTTGGCGTGCAGACCGAGCGCTTCCCGTCGATGTACGCCGCCGTCAAGGGCGTGTCCATGCCGCAGGGCCAGTACACCATTGCCGAAGGCATCGCCGTGAAGTCGCCGGGCGCGTTGACCCAGCCCATCGTCAGCCAGCTAGTCGACCAGATTGAACTGGTCAGCGAAAGCGATATCGAGCACGCCATCGTCGTGCTGCTGGAAATCGAGAAGACCGTGGTGGAAGGCGCCGGCGCCGCGGGTTTGGCGGCACTGCTGCGCGCGCAGGAAGCGGGCAGCGACCGCTTCAAGGGCAAGCGCATCGGGCTGGTGCTGACGGGCGGCAACATCGATCCGTTGATGCTGGGCGAATTGATCGAACGCGGCATGGTGCGCGCCGGGCGTCTGGCCCGCATCCGCGTGGACTTGCGCGACTTGCCGGGTGCTTTGGCGCACGCCACCAAGCTGATCGCCGACGCCCAGGCAAACATCACCGAAGTGCATCACCAGCGCGCGTTCACCTCATTGCCGGTGCGTAACGTCGAGGTGGACTTCGTGTTGCAGACGCGCGGTCCTGACCACATCCTTGAAGTGATCGACATTCTGAATGCTGCCGGGTTTGCGGCCAGCAATCACGATCACTAGAAACGACGGTTAGCCGGGCGATCAGGCGGCGTCGCGTTGCGCGGCGTCGCGCGCCACCAGGCTCTTCAGGCCGTACAGGCGTTCGCGATGTAAGGTCGTGGACAGGGGCTCGGGCTCGCGGCCCAGCGCGACGTAATCGGCCGGAATTTGGGCGATGGCTTCGCGCATGCGCTCGACGTTGCCTTGCCACCATTGCACCAGCATCCGGTCCGGGTTGTAGACATCCAGCCCTTGGCGGCGCAATTCCGACCGGTTGAAATCCTTCAGGTTCCAGGTGGCGATCTGCACGACGGGCGGCTGTTGCAGCCCGCAGCGCGCGCGCCGCGCCAGGCCGGCCGCGATCACGTGGAAGTCTTTCGGGTCGCTGTAGCGCAGCGACGCTTCGTAGACCTGCGTGTCGGCTTCGTTGGCCTCGGGAAAGCGCGCGTTCATGTCGGCCCAGAATTCCGCCAGCACTTCCGGCGGGATGTCCCAGATGCGTGAGGCGTTGCGGCGCCATTCTTCGCCGATGCGTTCCGTCCAGACCGGAATGAACACGCCAGCCTCGGCCAGACGCAGCAGCAACCGGCGCAGAATGCCGGACATCAGCACGCAGGCGTCCAGGACGATGAAGGGGGCGGGGGCGGCAGGAGCGGTCAAGATGGGAATGTGAAAGGCCAAGGCCTTCGAACGGCAAAAATAGTGGTGCCCGAGACCGGAATCGAACCGGTACGGCCTTGCGGCCGAGGGATTTTCTTACCACTTCGGCTTTCGCCGCCAGCGCGGGGCGCTGTTCGTGGTCTGGAGCACGCCTTCACCATAGCCTTGCGGCCTTAGGTGCCCGCCGTCTGCTCTCTACACCTTCCCCGGTTTTTCAACCGGGGCTTGGCTCGGCGTTGGCTCGGAACGGGTCCAGGGCGTTCGCCGAATTTGACGGGCTACACCTTTGGAGTTTCCTCCAAAGGGCTCAAATTAGTTTAAGTCCCTTGTGTCTACCAATTTCACCACTCGGGCGTTGCGCGGCTCATGCAGGGCCGGCAGCGGGCGTGACTATACCATCTTGGGCGCAGGGATATTGTCGCGCCCGCGGCAAACCGGGGCAACCACGCGCCTACTTCCGGCCGAACAAGCGGCCCAGGAACCCGCGCGGCGCGGCAGCGGCATCTTCCGCCGCCTGGGCGCGGCGCAGCGACAGGTCCTGGTATTCGGGTTTGCCGTTCTGCTGGTACGAGGCCGCTGCCTGGCGGAAGGCCATGGCCGATTCGGCATGGCGCTTCAGGTGGCCGTAGATTTCGCCGCGCGAAAACATGGCCCAGCTGCGGTAGTCGGGATCCAGCCCGATCAGGCGGTCGCACGCGGCAAGCGCTTCTTCCTGTTGCTTGGCGGCAATCAGCGCGTTGATGCGTTCGGCGTGCAGGGGGCCGCTGTCCGGCCACTTCGTGAGCGCGCGGTCGGCATCGGCAACCGCCTCGGCGCCACGGCCCAGGTTCGTCAGCGCGTCGATGCGGACCCGGCGCCACTTCAGCCAGTCGGGGTCCAGCGAAATCGCCACTTCCGACAGCGGCAGGGCTTCGGCGTAGCGCTCCAGGCGGGTCAGCATGTCGGCGGCGTTGCCCGGCAGGAAATCGTTGTCGGGCGCAAGTTCATAGCCGCGCAGGTAGTAGGCAAGCGCGGCTTCCCAGTTGCGCTGGTCTCGCTGCGCGTTGCCGGCGACGAAGAGCAATTGCGCGTCGCCGCTGTTCATCGGATCCAGCCCTTGCAAGGCCTGCTCGGCCAATTCAGGGTCGCCGCTGCGCACGTATTCGCGTGCCTGTTCCTTGCGGCCTTCCCAGCCGTTGTCCGACAGCGCGTCCAGATGCCGCCACAACGGCACGGCCTCTTGGGCGCGGCCCAGGCGGTGCAGCGACCGCGCCTTGCCTTCCAGCGGCCAATCCCAATCGGGTTCGCGGCGCAGCAGGCTGGTCCATTCTTCCACCGCGTCTTCATGACGCTCCAGCGCTTGCAGGCATGACGCCCGGTTGTGCTGGATGGCGTTTTCCTCGCCCAGGATGGCGCGGGCGCGGTCGAACATCGCGATGGCGTTCTTCAGGTCGCCCAGGCGGCGGTAGTTGTTGCCCGCGTCATACAGGAAGCCGCCGTTGTTGGGCGCAAGCGCCACGGCGCGCTGATGGTAGGGCAGGGCGTCCTGGTAGCGGCCGGCGTTGTGCAGGTTGGAACCGATGTAGCAATGCGGGGCCGCGGCGGACGGCCGCAGCTGGGAGGCGCGGGCCCAGCATTCGATGGCGTCTTCCAGCCGGCGATCGTTGATCAGCAGATAGGCTTCGGACATCATCAAGCCGAAATGCGAGGGCGCGCGCTGCCGTGCGTCGCGCAGCAGGCGCCAGGCTTCCTGCTGTTCGCCGGCGTCATAGAGCGCGGTGGTGCGCACGCGCAGGGCGTCGCTGCACTGCGGGTCCAAGGTCAGCGACCGGGCCAGGTCGGCATCGCGCAAGGCGTGGGCGCTGCGCTTGTCGTGATAGCGGGCGCGCAGGGCCCACATCACCGCGGACCCGGGCTGTTCGCGCACGCCCTGTTCGCACAAGGCGAGCATCTGCGCGTGGTCGTGGCCGTCGTCGGCGCGGTGGATGGCTTCGATCAGACTGGACATGCGGGGTGTTCCGTATTCAAAAGGGCGGACTAGCGCGCAAAGGCGCTGGTGTCGTGGCGGCAGCTATAGGGGCGGTCGGCTTGGGCGATATCGTCGCTGCCGCACTGCCAGCGGCGGATGCCGCCGCCTTTCTTCTCCGAGCGCAGCTCCGGCAGGTACATCAGGTGCTTGCCCGCCAGCGTGGGAAAACCGTCCTCGCGCGGCGTGCCGGCAATCGTCAGCCGCAGCACGCCGTTGACGGGGTTCATCTCCAGCTTGGAAAAGCCGCTGTTCTGCAGCGATTCCTGGGTCATGCCGATATCTTCCAGCGTTGCGGGAAAGGCCTTCTTGCTGCGATAGTGGTTCTCGACCAGCATGCGGATGGGGTCGGACACCAGGTCAAAACGGCGGACGTCGGCATGCAAGGGGTTGTCGCTATCGTCCCCGCTCATGACGCCCACCCCGATGACCACGCCGCCCAGCACCAGCGCCAGGACGCCGAACACGAAGAACAGGAACTTGCCCGTGCCGGTGACTGCGGGCGCCTTGGCGACGGCTGCCTGCACCGCACGCGGGTGCGCCCGGCTGGCGACGACGTGCGTGCCGGCCAGGGCGTTGTGCATCGCCCGTTCGCCGAAGATGGCTTGCTGGATATGGTGGAACAGGCCCGGCAGCGCCAGATTCAGCGTGTACTTCAGCGTGTGCCGCCATATTGAACGGGCGAGGCCAGGGGCCTGCCCCTTGCGGTTCACCACAAGCAGTTTCAACAGGCGTTTGCCGGGGGACCCATTGGTCCACGCGTCCATGAAGGCCGGCAGCAGCCAGCCGATCAGCCCGGCCAGTACCAGCAGCAGCACGGGCCGGGGCTCGCCGGTCAGACCCTCGTAGGTAAGCGAGGCGGCCCAGATCAGGGTGAATATCGCCGCCACCATGAACAGGCCGTCGATGGCGGTGGCGCCCAGCCGGACCCAGATGCTGGGGAAGACGGGTGCATTCTGCGCCGGGGCCGCCCGCTTGGCGGGGGCGGATGCAGGCGCTGCCGCTTTGACCGGCAATGGCGCTTGGCAACTGAAGCACAGGGTATTGGAGGCCGGGTTCTGCCAGTTACAGCGTGGGCATTGCATGGGGGCGCGTGATCCGCAAAACGAAGGCCGCTGAGCGGCCGGACTGCGGATCATACCCAGGTCCTGCGTGCGGGAAAACCCCGATCCCTCCCCGGGCGGGCAACGCGGGACACTTCCTGCCATGAAGCCTGTCCAGCCTGTCCCGCCAGCCCCCCGTGATATCGACCCCGTATCGCTTCGATTGTTCTTGTCCGCCTTGGAAGAAGGCAGCCTGGCCCGCGCCGCCGCGCGCGAAAACATCGTGCCGTCCGCCGTCAGCAAGCGCATGTCCGAGATGGAAGAAGCCTTTGGCGTGCCCCTCCTGGAGCGCGGCGTCAAAGGGGTGCAACCCACGCCGGCGGGCAACGCACTGGCCACCCATGCGCGCCGCCTGCTGCAGGACATGGACCGCATGCATCGCGAGATGGCGGGGTTTGCGACCGGCGTGCGCGGCCATATCCGGCTGGCCGTCAGCGTGGCGGCCCTGTCGGGCGAGCTGCCCGCCCAGATCCAGTCGTTTCGCCGGGCCTATCCGCAAATCGATATCTCGCTGGAAGAAGACACGACCCAAGCGGCGTTCCGCGCCGTGCTGGACGGCCACGCCGATGTGGCCGCCGGGTCGGATTTCGGCCATGACGGCTTGCAGGTGTTCGCCTGCGGCCATTGCGAGTTGGCGGCGGTGGTGCCGGGCCAGCACCTGCTGGCCGACCGCGAGACGCTGGATTACGCGCAATTGCTGCCGTTTGAACAGATCGAGCTGAACCGCGACAACGGCATCAGCAGCGTGTTTGAACAGGCCGCGAGAGACGCGGGCGTGATGCGGCGCATCAGCGCGCGGGTGAGTTCGCACGAGACCATCTGCATGCTGGTCGCGCGCGGCATGGGCGTGGCCGTGGTGCCGCAGTACCTGAAGGCGCGCCTGTCGCACCTGGACATCCGCTTCGTGCCGTTGACTGGCGCGTGGTCCAGCACGCCGATCTGTATTGCAGTGCGGGATCCGGATGCCCTGTCGCCCGCCGCCCGGGCCTTGCTGGCCCATTTGGGCGTGCTGCCGGCGGGCGAGCGTTAGGGGCAAACCCGGACGTTCCCAAACGAGAATGCCCCCGTGCTGAAAGACCGCTACCCCGAAGACGGGCAGGCCCGCGATGATGGACGCATTCGCGGGGCGGCATGACGGTCTTCTGACCTGGCCGGCACGCATCCGACCACCCGGCAGGCAGAGGAAACGTTGATGAGCGCAGCACCGGCTTCACCCTTCATGGATAGTTCTGAGTTGCCCCTGCGGGGAATCAAGGTGCTGGAACTGTCCCACATGATCATGGGGCCGGCCGCCGGCCTGTCGCTGGCGGACCTGGGCGCCGACGTGATCAAGGTGGAGCCCATCGACGGCGACCGCACGCGCCGCCTGAAAGGGTCGGGCAGCGGTTATTTCCCGGTGTTCAACCGCAACAAGCAGAGCCTGGCGATCGATCTGAAATCGCCTGAAGGGCAGGACGTGGTGCGCAAGCTGGCCCTGCAGACCGACATGGTGGTGGAGAACTTCCGCGATGGCAGCCTGGCGCAGTACGGGCTGGACTACGAGTCCCTGTCGGCCGAAAATCCGGGGCTGATCTATGTGTCGTTGAAGGGTTTCCTGTCGGGCCCGTACAAGCATCGCACGGCGCTGGATGAAGTCGTGCAGATGATGGGCGGGCTGGCCTATATCAACGGCGGCGCGGATACGCCGCAGCGCGTGGCGGCGTCCGTCAACGACATCCTGGGCGGCACCTTCGGGGTGGTGGGCGCACTGGCTGCGCTACACGACCGCCATGCTACCGGCCGCGGCCGCCATGTGCGGTCGGGCCTGTTCGAGAACAACCTGCTGCTGGTGGCGCAGTTCATCGCGCAATATCAGTTGACCGGCACGGCGCCCAAACCCATGGGCGCGGAGCGCAAGCCGCCCTGGGGCGTGTACGACGTCTTCGAGACGGCGGACGGCCGCGTGTTCGTCGCCGTGGTGGGGGATGCGCAGTGGCGCAATTTCGCTCAGAAATTCCTGCCGCCGGAGTGGGCCGCCGACCCGCGGCTGGCCACGGCCGTCGACCGCGAAGCCGCTCGGTCGTGGCTGGTGCCCGGCGTGGCCGAGATCCTGAAAACCTGGAAGACCGATGCATTGTGCGAGGCCCTGGAGGCCGCCAATCTGTCTTACGGACCGATCCGCCAGCCCCATGACTTGCTGGACGACGCGCACCTGAATGCGGGGGGCGCGTTGCTCAAGACCCTGCTGCCTGACGGCAGTGAAATATCCACGGCCGCGCTGCCCATCGAATTCGACGGGCGCAAGGCCGGCAAGCGTTGCGATCCGCCCGTGCAAGGCGGCCAGACCCACGCCATCTTGCAGGGCCTGGGCCTGGATGCGGCGCGTATCGATGCGCTGCGCGCGGCGGGAGTCATTGCATGACCAGGCCATAGCGCTTGTGCCCTGTCGAGGCGGCGCTAGACCGCCAAGACATCCATCAAAGAGGAGACCCCATGATTCGAAAACTGATTGCGCTGGCCGCGTTGGCCGTCGCCTGCACGGCCAACGCGCAGGACTATCCCAACAAGCCCATCCGCATCATCATCCCGTCCACGCCGGGCGGCGGCACCGACTACATCGGCCGCCTGATGAGCAACAAGCTACATGAGCTGAACGGCTGGGCCGTGGTGCCCGAGAACAAGCCCGGCGCCGGCACCGCGCTAGGCCTGGCTGAAGCGGCGCGCGCACCGGCGCAAGGGTATGACCTGGTGATCGGCCAATCCGACAACGTCACGCTGATTCCGTTGCTGATGAAGGTGGCCTACGACCCCATCAGGGATCTGGCGCCCGTGGCCTTGGTGGCCACGACGCCCATGGTGCTGCTGGTAGCCGAGAACTCGCCCTACAAGACCTTGCCGGAAGTGATCGACGCCGCCAAGAAAGAGCCCAACAAGATCTCCTATGGCACGTCGGGCACGGGTGGCGGGGTGCACATCGCCATGGAAATGCTGCAGCACGAGGCCGGCTTCAAGATGCAGCACGTGCCGTACAAGGGATCGGCGCCTGCGCTGGCCGACCTGATGGGCGGGCATCTGCAGTTTGCCGGTTCGTCGATCTCGTCGGCGGCCTCGCTGATCAAGGCGGGCAAGGTGCGCGCGCTGGCGGTGACGTCGCCCAAGCGCAATCCCGCATTGCCGGATGTGCCGACCGTGGCCGAGCTGGGCTACAAGGATTTCAGCGTGGTGACCTACTACGGCGTGCTGGCGCCGGCCAAGACGCCCGCCGACATCGTGGCGCGCTTGAACGCCGATTTCAACAAGCTGCTGTCGCGCAAGGACGTGCAGGAGGCATTGGCGTCCCAGGGGCTGGAAACGGACCCGGTGTCCAGCGCGCAGTTCGCCGCGCTGATCCAGTCGGATATCGGCAAGGCGCAGCAGACGATCAAGAGCGCCGGCATCGTGGTGCAGCAATAGGCTGCGCAGAGGCTTGGGTACACGACAGGAGAGCACATGAACCAGGACGTCAGGCTTTGTGAGGTGGGGCCGCGTGACGGGCTGCAAATGGCCAAGGGCATGATGCCGGCGGCCGACAAGCTGCGCTGGATCCGCCAGATGGCAGAGGCGGGCTTGCGGGAAATCGAGGTGGGCAGCTTCGTCTCGCCGCGGCTGGTGCCGCAGATGGCGGACACGGGCGTCCTCCTGCCTCACGTGCTGAAGATAGACGGCCTGACCGTCTGCGCGCTGGCCTGCAATCTGAAGGGGGCCATCGCCGCCTACGAGGCGGGCGCGCACGTGCTGTCGTTCCCGATCTCGGTCAGCGACACCCACAGCCATGCCAACGTGGGCAAGGGCACCGACGCGCAGGTAGAGATGATGGCGTCGATCGTCGACTGGGTGCGGTCGCAGCCGCGCCCCATGCGCATCGACGCGGCAGTCGCCACGGCGTTCGGGTGTTCGATGGAAGGCGACGTGCCGGTGCGGCGCGTGGCGTTGGTGGCCGAGGCCGTGGCGCGAACCGGTGTCGATGAAATCGCGCTGGCCGACACCGTGGGCTATGCGCATCCGGCTCAGGTGCGCGACGTGGTGCGCGCCACGCAGGATGCGGTGGGCAGCCAACTGACCAAGCTGCATCTGCACGACACCATGGGGTTGGGCCTGGCCAATGCGCTGGCTGGCTTGAACGAAGGCATCCGCAGCTTCGATTCCTGCCTGGGCGGCCTGGGCGGATGCCCCTTTGCGCCGGGCGCATCGGGCAACATCGTCACCGAGGACTTGGTGTTCATGCTGGAAAGCATGGGCTACCGGACGGGGGTGGACCTGGGCCGGTTGCTGGCCGCGCGCGCGTTGCTGGCCGGCGCCTTGCCGCAAGAGACCCTGCGCAGCGGCGTGGCCGCGGCAGGCATCCCCAAGACGTTCCACGGCGCGGCGGCCGTGGGGTAACGGCCCGCAGGCCTAGCGGTACACCAGTACCGGCACGGTCGAGTGCGCCAGGACCTTTTGCGTCTGGCTGCCCAACAACAGGGCGGCCATGCCGCTGCGTCCGTGTGAGGTCATGGCGATCAGGTCGCAGCCTTGCGTCAAGGCGATGTCGATGATGACCTGGTAGGGCGTGTCGCTTTCCCGCATTTCAGTCGTGCAAGGCACGCCCAAGGCCTGGGCCCGGGCGGCGGCTTCTGCCAGGTACGAGCCAGCCAGTTCCTTGGCCTGGTGTTCGTAGGTCTTGCGCACGCCCTCCAGCTGCACGGTTTCCATCGATGGCATATGGAAGGAGCCGTATGCCGTCACCACGGTAACGCTGGCGCCCAATGCGCGGGCCAGGCCCAACCCTTGTTCCAGGCCGGTATTGGCCAGGCTGGATCCGTCGATGGGGATAAGAATGTGCTTGTACATGGCAACCTCCGAGGGTGGGGAGGGCGGCGCGGGTCATGGCCGCCACGCGGGGCGAGAACAACAAGTCCCATACTACGCCTGCGCTACCCGGCCCGGTAGGCGCGCGTCCGCCCGCGCCTGACGCGGATCAAGCGCCGGCCACGAAGCGTGGCCGGCCGGTCTTCACCAGCGGTAAGTGGCGGTGCCCACTACGGTGCGCTGGTCGCCGTAGTAGCAGTTGCCATAGCCGCAGTTGGCGATGTAGGTCTTGTTGGTCAGATTGCGGGCGTTCAGCGCCAGGGTCCAGTTCTTGATCTGGTAGCCGATCATCGCGTCGAACAGCAGGAACGACGGCACCTTGGCCGGCGCGGCTTCGCCGTCGCCGAAGTTCGTGCCGGTGTAGCGTGCGCCCACGCCGACCTTGATGGCGGATTCGAACCGGTAGTCCAGCCACAGCGATGCGCGATGCTTGGGTACGGCGGTGGCCTGCTTGCCGACCTCTGCGGGATTGCTGCTTTCGACCACGTCGGCCTTCGGCGTCCAGGTATAGGCGGCCACGACATTCAAGCGGGGCAGGGGTTGGAAGGTGGCTTCAAGCTCCAGGCCGCGCACCAGCACTTCGCCCTTCTGGCTGGGCATCGACTGGTCGTCGTAGGTGATGTAGTTCTTGCGGCGCAGCTCGAAGACCGCGGCGCTGTAGCTGTCCGTGCGTCCGACCGGTTGGTAGCGCACGCCGGCTTCGTATTGCTTGCCGGTTTCAGGCTTGAACGGGGTGCCGCTGACCGGATCGATGGTTGCGGTGGGGGAGAACGATTCCGAATAGCTCAGGTACGGCGCCCAGCCCGTCGGATCCACATACACCAGGCCGGCGCGGCTGGTGAAGTGGTTATCCGGAAAGCGCGTGGTGGATCCGTCTTGGCGGTTGCGCATCTTGCCCGATACGTCGTCGTACCGGCCGCCCAGGGTCAGGACCCACCGGTCGTTCCATTTGATCTGGTCTTGCAGATACACGCCGGTCTGCGCCACGCTGATGTCGGCGTCCATCCACGGCGTCGGCCGTTCGATGCCGCCCCGGCCATAGACGGGATCGTAAATCGACAGCGGGGGGGCATAGCCGCCGTTGAAGCTGACTTGGTCGATGGTGGTGCGCTGGTAGTCCACCCCCAGCAGTATCCGATGCTGCCAGTTGCCGAAGCGCAGATCGGTCTGCGCCTGGTTGTCGATGGTGAAGCTGGAAATGTTCTCTTTGCTGCCGGAGACGCTGCGCCGCAAGGTCTGATAGTTGGCCGGATCGGACGGATCTTCATTGACGGGCAGGTAGCCCAGGGACTGCACCGCGGCGTAATCCACCCGCAACTTGCCATAGCGCGCGTTCTGGCGCAGCGTCACCGCATCATTGACGCGGTGTTCGAACAGGTAGCCGACCATCCATTGCGTCTGGTCGAAATTGTCGTAATCGGGTTCGCCCACGAACAGGTCGGTGGGGATGCGGGTGCCAATGGGCGTGGGCACGAGAGAACCCACGGCCGGACGAACGCGCGTATAGGTGCCGCCCTCTTTGCGGCCGTATTGCGACAGCAGCGTCAGCGAGGTGTCGGCGGACGGGCGCCACGTCAACGACGGGGCGATGTACAGGCGATCATTGGAGATGCCGTGGGCCGGCATCTCGGAATCCAGCCCCATCGCCGTGATGCGGTACAGCCACTTTCCGTCTTCGTCGAGCGGTCCCGAAAAGTCGCCGGCTAACTGCCGTCGGGAATGGTCGCCCAACTGGGCCTGCAATTCGTGCAGGGGCTCTTCGGTCGGTCGCTTGCTGACCACATTGACGAGGCCGCCAGGGCCCGTCTGCCCGTACAGCACCGATGACGGCCCGCGCAGGATCTCGATCCGTTCCGCGCCGTAGTTTTCCGTCTGCCATATGCCCCAGTTGCCGTTGTTGCGCAGCGGCATGCCGTCCAGGTAGAAGCCGGGGGAATAGGCGTCGAAGCCGCGGATCGCGATCCAGTCGTAACGGGAATCGGCGCCGTAGGTGGTGGTGGCCACGCCTGGCGTGTAGCCCAGCGCATCCTTGAGCGTGGTGGCGCCAATGGCGCTGATGCGGTCGGCGGTGACGACCGAGATCGATTGCGGTGTTTCGAGGATGGCCGTGTCGGTCTTCGTGCCGGTGGCGCTGCGCTTGGCCACGTATCCCGTGACCGGGCTCCAGGCCGTTTCCGCGTTGGCGGTCACGTTGATCGGCGCAAGCGTCGTCACGGCTGACTGCGGGACGCGGCGCACGGTCAACGCGCCGCCGGGCAGCGTCACCACTTCCAGGCCGGACCCGGCGGTGATGCGGCCCAGCGCGTCGGTGAACGAGTAGGTGCCGCTAAGCGCGGGCGCGCTGATATTGCGGACCATTGCGGGGTCGACCGACAGCACGCGGTTGTTCTGCGCCGCGATACGGTTCAAGGCGACCGCCAGCGGCCCGGCGGGAATGTCGTAGTGCTGGGAAGTGGGGGCCGGCTGCGCAAGCGCGGCAGGGGAGACCACGGCGACGGCCACCGCAAGGCTGGCCCGATACAAAGGATGCATGACGTACAACTCCGGGTTGCTGATTTCTCGAATTCCTACCCAGAGGTGTATCGGCGCCGGAAAACCGGACAACAAAATTGTAAAAAGCGCGGGTGCAGGGTCAGGCCCGGTCCACCCAGGTCAGCAGGCCGCCGTAATGGTTGATGCGCAACGGCAACGTCGCTGCCAGCGCGGCCCAGGCCTCATCGGGCCGGTCCAGCGAAAAGACCCCCTGCACCCGCAGCCGGCCCGCCGCTTCCGACACATGCAGCGTTGCCCGCATGTAGGGGCGCAACGCCGAGGCGACTTCTGCGAGCGACGCGTCCAGCACCTCGATCCGGCCTGCTTCCCAGGCCGCCAGCGCGTGGGCCGGCGAGCCGCTCAGCCGCCGGACGCCCGAGACGTCATAGACGGCCGCCTGTCCTTCGGCCAGTTGTTCCGTTGCGCCGTTGCGCGCCCGGACCCGTACCGTATGCTCCAGCACGGCAGCCACGCTGTGGTCGCTTTCCTTCTGCACCATGTAGCGGGTGCCCAGCGCCCACACCGTGCCGTCATCGGTGCTGACGCCAAACGGGCGCGATTCGTCAGGCGCCACGGCGGCGATCAATGCGCCCCGCAGCAGCCGCACGCGGCGCACCGCGCCGGTGAATTCCAGCCGTATGCGGCTGTCCGCGTTCAATTGCAATTGGCTGCCGTCATCCAGCGTGAGGGACCGTCGCTCGCCCGTGCCGGTGACCTGGTCGCCACGCTGCCGCCATTGCTGCGCACCCAGCCAGCCGGTGCCTACTGCCACTCCCGCCAGGGCCAGGGTCTTGCCCAGGAAAAGGCGCCGTGACGGGCCCCGGACCAGCATGCCGCGCAGCGTCGCGCCGGCGGAATCCTGCGTCTGGGCCGCACCCAGCGCGCGTAACGCCTGCAGCGGGCCCGCCACGCTTTCCTGCAGGGTGGTCCAGGCCTGGGCGTGCGCGGGGTCGGCCTGGCGCCATTGCTGGAACCGCAGTTGTTCAGCGGCATCGGCGTTGCCGGCATTCAGGCGCAGCATCCATTGCACGGCCTGGCGATCGATCTCGGGGCTCATGCGTGCCCCTCGCGGCGCACGCGCAGGCAACGTTCAAGCGCCAGCGCCATGTGCCGCTGCACCGTGCGCACCGACAAGCCCATGCGCCGCGCGATGTCTTCATACCCCAGGCCGTCCAGCTGGCTATAGAGGAAGACGGCGCGCACCGCCGGAGGCAATCCGTGCAGGACGGCATCCACCCGCATCAGCATTTCCACGCCCAGCGCCACGGCTTCGGGCGAGGGCGCCATGTCGTCGGCGTGCAAGGCCAGCCATTGCAGATACGCTTGTTCCAGTTCGCGCCGGCGCCAGAAATGGAACAGCAGCCGGCGGGCGATGGTGGACAGGTAGGCCTTGGGTTCTGCGATCGCCGCCACGGGTTCGCGGCTGACGGCGGCTTGCAGAAACGTGTCGGAGGCCAGATCTTCAGCGTCTGCCTGATTGCGCAGACGAAAGCGCAGGCGGTCCACCAGCCAGGGGCGATAGTTCACGTACAGGGAAGCCAGGGCGGAATGGGCGGAGTGCTTTCCCATGAACTGAAGATCTTAAAAAATAGGAATAAGTATCATTCAGTATATAGAAAAAGGCGCGCCGCAAACAGCAGGGGAAGACCCGCAGGGCTCAGCCGCTTGCCCAGATGCTGTCTTGCGGGCCGTTGCGGGTACGCCGCCGGGCGGCGACGGCCGTCCGCCACAGGAGGGCCGCGCCCACCAGGGCCACCGCGTCTACCCCTGGAGCGCTTAGCGCCACCTGGGCGTTCCAGCCCGACAGCGCCCACGCCAGCAGAGTCGCCGCTGGAATGGCCAGCGTGGCCGCCGCGGCCGCCCGCGGCAGGGCCGTGGCGGCACGGGCCGGCCCCAAGGCAAATGCGGCGCCGGTAAATCCCAGAAAGGTCAGGTAATAGAGCGCCCAGGCCGGGCCCTCCACGAAACGCGCCGCGGCGATCGCCACTGAAACGCCCGCGATGCAGCCCATGCAGGCGCCCACGGTCAACGCCCCCATGGCGCGGACATCCCGGCGCTGCGTGACATTGCCCGACGCGCCTCGCGCCCGTTTGCGCCGCGATTCTATCCAGAGCAGGTTGCCCGTGTAGAACAGAAAGGCGCCGGCCAGCCCCAAGACGAAGTAACCCCAGCGCACGGGTTCGCCGCCATAGCTGCCGAAGTGCAGGGCGAAGAATCCGGTCACCCAGCGCATCCACCCCTGGCCCCCCGGCCCATATTCCCGGTTCAGCACCTGGCCGGTTTCCGCGCTGACCAACAGGAACCCGCCTTCGGGCTTGCGCATGAACTGGCGGTCGTCGCGGCCTTGCAACCAGACCGTGGCGCCTGTCTGTCCATAGTGGCGATAGGTCAGCCGCAGGGGCGTGACGCCGGGTTCCTGTTCGCGAACTCGAGCCAGAAGATCCGCGACGGGCAGCATGGCGCGGGCGCCTTCCCCAGCGCGGGCTTCCCGCATCGGGCTGCTTTCCTCATACATCCGGGCCAATTGCCCGTCGTACACCAGGCGGTCTTGCACGGCGTAGATCGGGTCATGCAAGCCGAAGACCATGGCGCTCAACGCCATCGTCATATGAAAGGGCAAGCTGACGATGCCGATGACGTTGTGTGCATCCAGCCACAGGCGTTTCAGATTGGCGCCCCAGCGCAGCGCGAAGAAATCCTTGATCAGGGTGGGCCACAGCACGACCACACCCGACACCAGGGCAAGCGCGTAGAGGCCGCTGATGACGGCCATCACCAGGACGCCGGACTCCAGGTCGGCCGGAAGGCCGGCGGTGCGATGCAGCTCATCCACGAATTGCCCGATGCGGCTTTGCCGGACCGCGTCCACCTGCAGAGTGCCGTCGGTTTCCCGGCGCGCCGAAAATGTCGTGCCGGCGCCGGGCGGCTTGCCTGCCGCCCCCGGTTCTTGCCAGTGCAGAGCGGCGCCGCCGCTCGGGTCCGCGGCCAACTCCACCACGAACGCGCGGGCGGCGGCCGGGTGCGCGGCCATCACCTGGTCAATCAATGCGGGCAACTGCGGCAACGTCGTCTGCAAGCTGGCCTGGGGAGCCGACCAGCGCGCAATCGGTTCCTTGAACATGGTGATCGCGCCGGCATAAAAGGCCACGAACAGCGCCAGCCCGCTCAACAAGCCGGTCCAGGTGTGCACCTGCTTGTACGTTTTGATCAGACCGGCGCGCGAGGTTGTGCGCAACGAGAAACCGATACCAACCACCGCGACCCAAAGCGGCGGCACCATCCACATCGCGACCTGGTATTTGTTCAGGTGCATGATGCCGTCTCCGGCCAGCGCGAAGCAGGCCGGAACGAAGAACGCGAGCGTCAGGCCAGCCGTGCTGCCGGCCAGGATCCGCCAGCACCAGTCCCACGCGGTCCAAGGTTTAGCCGCCATGTCCGCCCTTGTTTCGCCGTAGCCAGATCGCGCCGTAAGGCAGGGCGATCCACGTCGCCATGGTAAGGATCAGGGCGGTGCACAGGCCCGCCGCCACGTGCATCAAGCTCGCCCAAACGCACGTGCTCAGGCCCAGGACCATCGCGCCCAGCCAGCCGCTTGCGCGCCCCAGGGGGTGCGCAAGCCACTGCTGATGGCGGGAGCTCAAATGCATCAGTGCCGCGCCCGCGACGGTGGCCGCCGATGCGCCGACCAGAATCATCGGCGTCATGGGTTACCAACGATAGGTCAGGTTGGCGATGACGCTGCGGCGGGCGCCGTAGTTGCAGGTTGCGCCGGTCGCGTTCAGGCAGTGCGACACATAGGATTTGTCGGCCAGGTTCCAGACCGAGACGCGCAGCATGGTGCCCTTGAGCGTGTTGCTGACCGCGCCGAAGTCATAGGCCACGCTGGCGTCGGCCAGGAACAGTGACGGAATCGTCAGATCGGGGTTGTAGTCCGATGCCGTGTCATAGGAAGACATGAAGCGGCCGCCGATGCCCACTTGCAGGCCGGGCACGGCGGGCAGCCGATAGTTGATCCACGCACTTGCCTGATGCTCCGGCACGTACAGCATGTGGCGGCCGACGTCAGCCGGGTTGCTGCTGGAGCGCACCTCGGAGTTCATGTAGGAATAAGACAGCAGGAAATCCAGGTTGGTGGAGAGTTGCGCCTTGCCTTCGAATTCGATGCCTTGCACGCGCTGCTTGCCCGATTGCACGAAGAAGATCGAGTCGACCGGATCCGGCGTGCGGGCGTTCTTCATGTCATTGCGGAAGAACGACAAGGTCGCAAACCCCCAACCGCCTGCCGGTTCGTACTTCGCGCCGAATTCGAACTGGCGTCCGGTCTGCGGCTTGAACGTATTGCCCTGGCGGTCCAGCCCGGTGGTGGGCAGGAAGGAGGTGGAGTAGCTGGCATAGGGCGCGATGCCGTTGTCGAAGACATAGGTCAGGCCGGCGCGGCCGGTGACCTTCGAGTCGGACGTGATCGTGGTTGCGTTCGTGATGCGGTTATTGGCCGATATCCGTGAATCGTCGTGACGCAGGCCCAGCGTGGCGATGGCCCGCCCGAAGCGGATCTGGTCCTGGGCGTACAAGCCCACCTGGCGCACATTCTGGAAGGACGACGAGGTGTAGGCCGGGGGCTTGGGGATGACCCGGTCGTAGATGGGGTCAAGAATGTCCAGCGGCGGGACGCCGATGGAACTGTTGGCGAAGTTGTTCGACAGCGTGCCGCGCTGGAGGTCCAAGCCCACAAGCAAGGTGTGGCGCAACGCGCCGGTGTCAAACCGGGTCTCGATCTGGCTGTCGACCGCCAGCGATTTGATGCTGTCGTCCGAGATCGCCGAGACCCGGTTCAAGGTGTGGCCATCCGGCTGATAGGCCACGAAGGGATGCGCGCGGATCAGGAACATGTCCTGCTTGCCCTGTGCGAAACGCAGGTTCTGCCGGACCGTCGTGGTGTCGTTGAACTTGTGTTCGAACTCGTAGCCGATGGATTGATAGGTGCGGTTGAAGCTGTCGGATGACGGCTCGCCCAGGTACATGCTGCGCGGGATGTTGCCGGCCGGATTGTCGTGCAGCGTGCCCTTGGCCGGGTAGAAGCGCGCGCTCATCTGGGGCTTGTCTTTCTGGTAGAACGCATTGAGCGTCAGCGAAGTGGCCGCCGATGGCCGCCACGTGAGGCTGGGGGCAATCAAGGTCTGGCGATCGCGTTCCAGGTCCACCTGGGTATGCAACTGGCGTTGCAGGCCGACGACCCGGTATAGCCACTGCCCGTCCTCGGTGACGGGCCCGGTGAGGTCGGCGGCGAACTGCGTGCCGCCGAACCCGCTGGCCTGCACCTGTACTTCGCGCATGGCTTCTTCCTGCGGCCGCTTGCCTACCTGATTCAGCAGTCCGCCCGGCACGCTCTTGCCGTAAAGGACCGATGCGGGGCCCTTGATGACTTCCACGCGCTCCAGCGCGTAGCCGTTGATGCGCGGCACGGCATAACTGCTGGGGTCGCCCGGCAGCGCCAGGCCGTCCAGCCACTGCGTGCCCATGGTGGAGTAGCCGCGCACGTAGTTCCAGTCGTAGCGCACGTCGAACCCGTTGGGTTCGGCGATGACGCCAGGCGTGTACCGCAAGGCCTCGGCGACGCTGTTGGCGCCCTGCTGGTTCATCTGGTCGCGCGTAATCACGTTGATGACCTGCGGGGTTTCCAGCAGCGACGTGTCCGTCTTGGTGCCCGCCAGGCTGCGCGTGGCCACAATGCCGTCGACCGCCCCGCGCGCCGTGTCCTGGCGGCCGCTGACGGTGACGGGTTGCAGGGTCGTCACACCCGGGGCCGGCGCGGCCTGCACCAGCCACGTGCCGTTGCTTTGTTGCGCCGCGCGCAGGCCCTGTTCGCCCAACACGCGCGACATGGCTTCCTGAGGGGTGTACGTGCCGCTCAGCCCGGAGCTGCGCTTGCCGCCCGTCAGCGCGGAATCCGCCACCACGAAGATCTTTGCCCGGGAAGAGATCTGCGTCAGGACCTGACTGAGGGGGCCGGGCGGGATGTCGTAGTGGATTGCCGCCGGCGCCGTGGCAGCTTGGGCGAGGGTAGGCGCAGGCTGCGCGCCGGATGCCGCCAGCGCCGGCTGCATGGACAGGCCCAGCGGGGCCAGCAACGTCAATCGGGACAGCAGGCGGCCGTGGGAGCGGTGTCGCGCGGGCGGGGGCAATGAGGTCATGGCAGGGTTCCGATCCGGAAATAGAATTACGTGTTCTTCCGGTATGACGGACAGGCCGCAAAAAAAGGGAACCTGCCTAGCGCGGATCCACGGTGGTCCACCAAGGCAGCGTCGTGCGTACGCGCACGGGCAAGGCGGCCGCCAGCATTTCCAGCGCCCGGTCGGTGTCGTGAATCGGAAAGGCGCCGGTGACCCGCAAGGCGGCCACGCGGGGATCGCACCCGAGGTAGCCGCTGCGGTATTGGCTCAAGGTCCGCACCAGTTCGCCCAGTGCGGTGTCTTCCGCCAGCAGTACGCCCGAGGCCCAGGCTTGCCGCGCCGGTTCCGCTGCCTGCGCTGCGCCGATCGCGCTTCGGGTAAAGCGCAATTGCTGTCCCGAAGCCACCACCTGCGGCGGCGTGGCGCCGTCGGCAGGCCGCACTTCCACCGCGCCTTCGTAGACCGCCAGAAAGGTCTGGCCCGGTTCCAGCTTGACCGTGAACCGCGTTCCCAGCGCACGCAGCAGGCCGTCGGCGGTGCGTACCGTGAAGGGCCGCGCGGGATCCGCGGCGGTTTCGACCAGTATTTCACCTGACAGGCAGACAATTTCGCGCAGTCCGTCGGTGTAATGGGTGTTGAAGGCGGTATCGGCATTGAGCCAGATTCGGGTGCCGTCCGGCAGCGTGACGGCGCGCGTCCCGCTGAACGGGCTGCGGTAATCGGCGTTCATCGCCGCCAGCCAGGCCGCGCCGCGCCCATCGCGCCATGCCGCCCAACCCAACAAGGACCCCAACCCCAGTGCGGCCAGGCCGGCCAGCGCGCGGCGCCGCGTCGCCTGACGCCTGCGCCCGGCGGATTGCAGTGCCGCCATGGACGGGACGCGGGTGGCGTCGGTGGACAAGGGAGAAAATTGGCCGCTGATGGCTTCGACCCGGGCCCAGGCGTGCCGATGCTGCGTGGAATCCGCCAGCCATCGGCGCCAGCCCTCCCGATCCTGGGACGTCACCGAATCCGACGCCAGCAGCGCGAACCAGTTGGCGGCCTCTTGCAGGATGCGGAACTCCACCGAATCCGCGGAAGCCTCCGGCGGGCGTTGCGGCATGGTGGACTACGCCGCCGGCGCTGCGGACATGTCCAGCGCCAGGCAATGCAGCATGGCCTGCGCCATGTACTTCTTGATCATGCGCTCGGACACGCCCAAGGCGGTGCCGATCTCGTGATAGCGCATGCCGTAGACCTG
The DNA here is from genome assembly GCF_002209535.1 of Achromobacter marplatensis. Lineage (GTDB taxonomy): Bacteria > Pseudomonadota > Gammaproteobacteria > Burkholderiales > Burkholderiaceae_B > Achromobacter > Achromobacter marplatensis. The sequence goes on from NZ_NJIG01000002.1 coordinate 389,900, forward strand.
CGACATCAGGAACGCCTGCCGTGGCCGCTCGCCCAGCCGGTTGAGCATGGTGTCCACCGCCATCAGCGCTTCCAGCGCCAGGGCGGTTTCTTCGGGAGACGGGGCGAACTGCTCGGGCTGGGCCGCCACGGTCTCCAGCCAGGCCTGTTCGATCTGCTGGCGCCGCCAGTGGTCAAACAACAGATGGCGGGCGATGGTGGTCAGGTAGGCGCGCGGCTCGCGGACCTGATCCAGGTCCGAGGGCTTGCTCAGGACCCGCACGAACACGTCGTGGGCCAGATCCGCCGCCTGATGCACATTGTTCAACTTCCCGCGCAGCCATGTCCGAAGCCAACTGTGGTGGCTGTCGTAAAGCTGGTGCACTTGATCAGAGGAGGTCGACACAAAGCACGTCGCAGGGAAGTGGGAGCCCTGGAATATTAAAGGATAATCGTTCTCATTGTAAAACCTGCCGAATCCGGGTGGCGCGCGCGCAATCCTTCACACAAAAGTGTTGCAGGGCAGGGCTTTACGTCGGAAGAGGAGGGAGCCGGCGGCCACGGCCGGTGATGGCGCCCAGCCCGAAGGCTTGCACGGGGGGGCGGTTCGGGCCGCAGTCTGGCGATGGGCCCTGATGATGCCGATATTTGGCGGAAGCGGTGTCCGCCATTGTTTGGTGTTACTTAATACGGATTGGTTCAGTTTTACCTGTTTATCTATTTGATTTCATGGATAAAATTAACCTACTCTGAAAAGTTTGTGCCATGTTGTTCAAATTGATCCGTTACAATAAAGGCCTATTGTGGTGGGTAGAATGGCGGGTATAGACAGGAGCGGTCATGCTGAGTGAACTGAAAATCAAGCACGCGAACGAGGGGATGCATCTGGACGGCGACGGCCTCTATCTGCAGGTCAGCAGTTCCGGTGCGAAATCCTGGATCTTTCGCTACCAGCTCAATCGGCGCAGGCGTGAGATGGGGTTGGGGGCATTGGCTGCAGTGCCCGCCAAGGAAGCGCGAAAAAAGGCGATCAAGGCACGCGCGCTGCTGGCGGATGGAGTAGACCCGGTGGACAACCGCGACAGGCTACTCGCCGAGTCATCGGAGCGGGATGCGCGGGGCCGCGCTCAACAGGTGACGTTTCAGGCCGCTGCGGAGGCATACATAAAGGCGAATCGTGCCGGTTGGAAAAATCCGAAGCACCTGCAGCAGTGGGAGAACACGTTGGCCACTTACGCGTACCCCGTGTTCGGTGGCGTGCCGGTGGGCGAGGTGGACGACGTCGCTGTGCTGAAGGTCCTCCAACCGATTTGGACGTCAAAAACGGAGACCGCGAGCCGGCTGCGCGGTCGAATTGAATGCGTGCTGGATGCGGCAAAGGCGCGCAAGCTGCGCCAGGGTGAGAACCCTGCGCGGTGGCGCGGGCATCTCGATAAGCTTCTGCCTAAGCCTGCCAAAGTGGCGAAGGTTCGCCATCACCCCGCCATGCCCTATGACGACTTGCCAGGATTCGTGGAAGACCTGCGCGGTGTGGTTGGGGTGAGCGCGCTTGCTGTGGAATTTCTCATTTACACGGCCGCGCGCAGTGGGGAAGTTCTGCGAGCAACGTGGGATGAGTTTTCGCCAGACGGGACGCTGTGGTCAATTGCCGGCGACCGAATGAAGGCCGGTAAGGCGCACCGGGTTCCGCTCTCCGAAGCCGCGCAAGAGGTGCTGAAGCGCGCCAAAGGGATCGCGCAAAGCAAATGGGTGTTCCCTGGCGTGCGCAGCGGCCAGCCCATGACCGATATGGCGCTTACGATGTTGCTACGCCGCATGCGGCCAGGCTATACCGTTCACGGGTTTCGTTCTTCGTTCCGCGACTGGGCGGCAGAGCAAACGGAATACCCGTCCGAAATGGCTGAAATGGCGCTTGCGCATGCGGTAAGCAGCAAGGTGGAGGCTGCGTATCGGCGCGGCGACATGTTGGAAAGACGGCGGCAGATGATGAGCGACTGGGCTGCTTGGTGCGCTCCGAAAAGTAGCGCTTGCTAAAACGAGTTGAGCAGACAGTCATGCGCAATCTGAAGTAGGCTGGGCCTGGTCATTTGCAGGAGGCGTGTCATGGAAAAGCGCGGATTCACCACGCAAGAGGTCCAGGCCTATCTGGGCGTGCGGCGTCGTTTCTTTGAAACCAACATCGCGCCGCGCTTGGCCGGCAAGGGGACGCCCGCGGGCCCGTCCATCATCTATGAACGCACCGATCTGGATGCGGTCTGGGATGATTACAAGGCTTCCCTATCCGCGGCCCGGCGGGTGGACGTGCCGGCCACAAAACCTCGTGTTGGCGGCGGTTCGAAGCTGAGCTTCAACGAAGCGAAACTAGCGGTGGTGCGGGCTGCTCGGACACGAGAAAAATAGGCAGCGTCGAAACTTGTTCACAAGCGCAACGCGCTTCTATATACTGAAGTCGTCCCTGCTCAACAGGGGCCTGGTTTGGCGACCAGATTGTTCTCAGGCGGATGACCGCCGCTTGGCGGTATTTTTACGTCCGTTTGCAGTTGCGCACCCTCTTTGGGCGGGCGATTGCGGGGATACCTTCGGGTATGCCGGTCCCCTGGGACGCCGGTTCGCCAACCCTGCTTTCTGCTCGCCCACCCCATTTGGCGATGGGACGCGGGCCTAACCGTCCCCAGGAGCCTCGCAATGGCTAATCAACTCCCCATCTCGTTTCTCGAATTTCCTCATAGCACCCCCAGCGACGAAGCGCTGTTGGCCACGCCGGCGCCAATGCATCGCGTTGTCGAGCTTGCAAGCTTGACCGAGGCGCTGGCCAGCGATGCGTCCAGGGTCCTGTCCATTCTGCTCAACAACAGCGTTCAGCGCGAAGCTCGTGCGGAAGATTGCGTCGAAGACGGTGCGCCCTTGACTCCTGCAACGGAGCAGGCCCTGTTGCGGTTCATGGCCAACACATTTCACTTGCTCGAGCGCGAAGCAAACGCCGTGGCGAGCGGTGTGGCCTGAACATAAGCAGGTGCTAATTTAATGTAGCAAAATGGCAACGCGCGGGCCGTTTAAGGCCCGCGCAATGTCGGGTAGCGATGTAGACGATTATTCAACGTCCTACAATTGCAGCACGGTTTCGACCAATCAAGAATTGCTTTGCGCAGTGGGCTATCACTCGCGTAGTTCGAGGCACCTTCCCCGGGCCCTACAGGGCCAAAGATGGTGAAGACGCGGCCCCAGGTTTTTCCGCTCCCTGGGAACGTCTTCCCTCTGATCCCCATCAGAGACGGCAGATCGCGGATCGACACGCCAGGCGTATGCCTGGTGCCGCTGCCGGCTCACCTTCCAGTATTGGCCGGTGGCATCGTTCCAAATTGGAGCCTGCCATGCAGAACCCTGTACCTACCTTTCTTCGCGCCAAGCAGATACTTGGTGACAAAGAGAAGGGTATCCCCCCGATTTTCCCTGTATCGCACACGACGTGGTGGAACGGAGTTAAGTCTGGGCGCTTCCCGCAGCCTGTTCGCTTCGGCAAACGCATGACCATGTGGCGTGCGGCCGACATCTACCGCCTGCTTGAGCAGGGGCGCTAAATGTCCCGATTCCCTTATGTTGAATTGTCCTTCAGCGAGGTCGCGGCACTTTTCAACCTGACCCCCCATCAGCTCACATGTGCCTACGCCCGCGGCGCATTGCCCAAGCCTATCGACTATGACATGGCGGGCCATCCCGTATGGTCTGAGGCGGTTCTGATCCCGTATGTGCGCGACAGATATGGCCTGGTGCCTGCCGATATCAAAGGTTTTGCGCAGTTGCAGGTGGGCCGTCTGGAATGGGATCAGAAGAACGGGGGAGTTGCATGAGCGACAAAGAAAAAACCCCGACGGGTCGGGTCGGGGTCATTGAACTGCAAAGCGTTATTTCTGCTGTCGATATTGTAGGCGCCAGAGTCAGCGGATGCCAACCGCCTGACCTCCTGTCTCCCCTCATCGCTGGCGTTCCTGCAACACTGCGCGCATACCCAGCGCGCTGGTGCGTGTGGGAGGCAGTTTGGTCAGAAGAAAAGGGCAAGCACACAAAGGTGCCGAAGAACCCGCTCAACGTCTCGCGCAACGTCTCAAGCAATCGGGCGGCGGGCTGGAGTGACTTCGATACCGCTGTAGCCGGCCACGACGTCCTGAGCCTGGTTGGCGAGGGCGGGCTAGGCTTTCGGATGTCTGAGCAGTCGACGCTTGTTGGCATCGACCTGGACGCCTGCGTGGATTCAAGCGGCGAGCTGCAGCCGTGGGCCGCCGAGATCGTGGAGCGGGCCGCAAGTTATGCGGAGCTGTCGCCCTCGGGGCGCGGTGTTCGCATCTTCCTCAAAGCCTCTATCGCCCAGGACTGGGCCAAGCCGATCGAAGTGTATGGTGGCAACGGCGGGCGGTACCTGACCGTGACGGGGCATCGGCTGCCCGATGCGGCGGCCGACGTGATGGCGGCGCCGGAGGGCTTCGTCGATTGGCTGAGCGCTACATACGGGCCAGACACGATAGAGCGGCCTGAGCGCGGTGCAGCGGGATTGCCGCCTAGCGACCTAGACCGTACCGTGACGCTGCACCGGGTGTCCGATGAAACCGTCGCCGACGTGATGTCGGCGATGGCCGCTTTCGATTCGGAAGACGCAGACGGCTATGCGTTCTGGGCCGAAATGGGCTTGGCGCTCAAGAGCCTGGCCCAGGCCGGGCGCGATGCCCAGGCGCTGGAAATGTGGCACACCTTCAGTGACCTATCGTCAAAATACGACCCCGTGGAAGCACAACGGAAATGGGATGAGGATCTTGAGCCGCAGGAGCTCACCTATCAATCCATCTTCAAGTGGGCAGCGGATCGCGGCTGGCTCAATCCCAAAAGCACCGAAGCGCTGAAAGCAAACGCTACCGCCGACACGCGCCTTGATCGCACCGATGCGGGCAACCTGGCGCTGCTGGCCGATCTCACCGGTGGCGACCTGCGCCATGTGACCGAAACGAGCGCTTGGCTATGCTGGACTGCTGGGCGTTGGCAAGTTGACGCCGCTGGCTTGGCGGCGCAGGCGCAGTCCTTGCGCGTGGCCGAGTTCTACTACGCCAAGGCAATCAAGGTACGAGAAGACGCTGCGGACCCCATGCACGACGACAAGGAGCGCAAGGCGATCACCAAGGCGGCCGATAGCCTGGACAAGTGGGCGGTGCACTGCCGCAATCGGAGCGCGTTGGTGAACATGCAGGGGTTGGCGAAGTGCGACGCGCGCTTCGCGGTATCGATCCTTGATCTTGATCGCGACCCCTGGTTGTTCGGGGCTGAAAACGGCGTCGTTGACCTGCGCACCGGCCAGTTGCACGACGCCGGCCGGGATGCCTTCGTGACGCGGCGCGCGCCTGTCGCGTTCGATGCCGGAGCCCGCGCGCCGCGATGGCGCCAGTTCATTGACGAGATCACATCCAAACCCGACGCCCGCGCACCAGGTGGCCACCGCATGCGGCCGCACTTGGCGAGCTATCTGCAACGGGCCCTGGGTTACAGCATTACCGGGCTGGCCAGGGAACACAAGATGTTCATCGCCGTGGGCGAGGGCGCAAACGGCAAGAACGTGCTGCTCGATATTCTGACCTGGATCATGGGCGATTACTGCCAGACGATCGCGCCCGAAGCGCTGATGGCCGGCAGGTTCGACGCCGATGCAGAAAGGCCCACGCCCAGCGCGCGCAAGCTGGCCGGCGCACGTGCGGCTATCAGCAGCGAGAGCAAGGAAAACCAGCGCCTGGACGTGGCGCTGGTCAAGCGTCATACCGGCGACGGATACATGACGGCTCGCGGCTTGCACGAAAGCCCCTTCACCTTCGAGATCACGCACAAGCTGTGGCTCATGACAAATCACCGCCCGAACCTCGATCACGTCGACGACGCGATCCGGGGCCGCCTGCACCTGATCCCTTTTGATCGGCGCTGGAACCGCCCGGGCGCGCCGGCACGCGATCCGCAACTGGCCGATGGCGACAAGGACCTGGTGCCCAAGCTCAAGGCCGAGGCCGCCGGCATCCTAGCGTGGCTGGTGGCTGGCGCGGTGGCGTATGGTCGCGATGGCTTGGAGCCGCCGGCCGAGGTTTCGGACATGACGAACACCTATTTCCGCGCACAGGATCCCGTCGGCTTGTGGCTTGACGGTCGGGGACGGTGTGACCCGAAGCAGGGGTCGAAGGCGTCGGCGCTGTTCGATGACTTCCTCGGGTGGTGCGGAGACGAAGGGCATGACACGAGCGCGGGCGGCAGCCAGACAGCCTTTTCCACGCGCCTTAAACGTGAGGGAATCGCCTTCAAGAAACTCGAATCTGGAATTTTTTACGGATTGAAGGCCGAGGGGAACGGCTTTGACTAGCAATCCTGCAGGGCTGCAGGGTCCTGCACCCTTTCCTACCTTTTCCCATATGAGAATTGAAAATTCAAGAATAGGGGAGAAACCTGGGACCCCCTGCAGGACCCTGCAGCCCTGCAGGAATGGGGCGCGGGGCGGCATTTCTGCGCAGTACGCACGCGCGCCAGAACTTAACGTTTTTCGTGTGATCCGCACACCTGAAAGGCGGCGCGGGCCGCGCCAATGTGACACCTAAAAAAGGCAGACGCGCCTGCCGACCTTACACCTGAAAAAAATGACATCCGGACACCTGAAAAAGGACGTACACATGCTCATCACCGTGCTCTTCGTGAAACAGAACGATCATTACCTGGTTGGCGATCCTGACAACCTACAACCGTGGGTGCCGGCCAACCCGGAGGCTCTGGCCGCGCTGCACACCCTCGTTACGGTCCCGGGCTGGCGTATCGAGGTGGCGAATTCGGGCGGCGTGTCGAAGGCGCGTAGCGCGGAGTATCAACGCCTGGTGAACACTGCGCGCGCTATTCAAGCAGCATGCCCAAGTTTGGCGCGAGAGCTTCTACGGGGCTTGGGGAGCAAGCGGCAAGGGGACGGCCGGCTGCTATGGCGTTACGACAAAGCCGGAGCGCTGGTGCGCATCGAGACTGCGCTCGCGGGTCGGATGGAGGAAATAATTTCCGCCATAGATCAACGCGTTGCCTAGCTTGTGAGTATGCAACGGGAATCTACCCACCACTGTACCCACCAGATGAACTAACTCGTATATCGCCCTATACGGATTCGCGAAAGCCCGTCAGGCACTGAATACTTGCGGCACCAATGACCTTGAATGGTGCCTGCCTTGAAGAACCAACCCACCTCGTCGCCGCAAGCGGAAATCGACAAAACGTCCGCCGCGTCTGAACCGGCCCAGGCGCAAAGCCGCACCGCGACCGTTGACCAGCTCATACGCACACTTTCGGCCGACCTCGAGTCCCTGACGCGCACCAAAGGCGAGCTCGGCCTGGAACTTGTCGGGGCCCCGAAAAACCCTGATGTCCTGGAACGTATCGACGCCAACGAAGAACAACTGGTTGTCGTATCGCGGCGCCTGGAGTTGTATCGACAGGCGCGCGTCCAAGCGGCATCGCAGGATGAGGCCGACCGTGGCAATGCACGCGTACTGAACGCCACGACGAGTCGAGACAACGCTGTCGCAGCCGCGCAGAAGCGCATCAAGATCGCGGAGCGGCTCGACGGTTGCTTCAGCCAACTCGCCCAAGCAATGCGCGACTGGCGTAACGTCAATGAAGAGGTGCGGCAGTCTGTCCACGAGATGATGCAAACGGTTTGTGAACACCTTGCAGGGTTTGACCACTTCCGCCAGTCGAAAATGAACACGGGGCGCAACGTAAGCTCTCGAGACTTCGGCGCGAACGAAATTCTCGCGGCGCTAAAGCGTGCCGGAGTCGACGAGTGCACCGCCGGCTGCGTGGATTTGCGCCCCTACGGAGTCTGGACCGTCGAGTACCTGGCCAATGCGACCTTGAAGGCTGAGGCCGAGCGTGAAATCCCCCGAATTCGGAACGTTCTGGACAGCGAGCTGCGGGAGTTGTCGGTAGGGGACCAGTGATGGATAACGCGACCCTTGCCGCCAATTTGTTCGGCAGCTCTGCGGCGCTGGACAACCCCGAGCCGTCTATCGCAACGGTGCTCACGTCCACGCAGGCGCCAGAGGTGCAGCCCTCTGCGCGCGCTTCCGAACCCACCGCGGAACCGCCCCAGATCGACGTTGCCAAGCTGTATCCGAATTCGCCGCCGGACGAGCCCGAGCAGGCAGCCACGGAGGAAGCGGCGCAGGAGCCGCCAGCGCTCGACGTGAACAAGCACCTGCCTGACGCTGTGCGCACGCTTCGTGAAGAAGACACACCGCGAAAGCTCTACTCGCCCCAGCAGACGTACAGCAGCGTGATTCCTGACGACATGTTCGAGCAGCACGGCACGGTGCCGGAGGATATGCCCCAAGAAGTTCAGGCCGCGATCATCCACGAATACAGGGAAATGGCCGCCGACACTGGCCTGTCCAGTGACGATGTGCGGTTGTTGAAGGATCGCACGCTGACATTGCGCGACAACCCGGTCCCGCCGGAGCTGCAACAGGCCGAAGCCCGAGTGCGGTTGGCGGCCGAGTTTGGCGCCGATGGCATCGAGAAGGCGCTCAAGGACGCCAATGCACTGTTGAACCGCGATCCTCGTGTGCGCAATTTGTTGCATGGGTGGGGGCTGGGTGATGACCCCGACACGGTGGTGCTTGTGGCCCGAGCGGCGGCGCGCCAGCGGGCGCAGGGCCGGTTGAAGTGAACGGAGAGGGAAAGCAAATGATCGATTCGATGATTCAGTTGGTCGAAGATTGCGAGGCTGCTGCCATCAAGGCGGGTGTCATTGACGCGCAAGATAGCAAGTCGCGCCTGGCTCTTCGCAAGAAGTTACTGGCCACGTTTACCTCGACGTCTACCGAGGTGCGTGAACAAGTGCTTTTTTCGCGCGTGCCGATGGCGGGCGATTCACTCGGAAATAGGAGCTAGATCATGCCCCGTGTACCCATCGTCGATGCGCCCCGCGTCAGCTCGTCCGCGCTTCCGGGAGTCCGGCAGCAGCCCGGTGTAGGCCCGTTGGGCGCCGAGATCGCCGCCAAGCAACAAGTGCAGTTGGGCGATGCGCTGATGTCCGCCGGTAGGGTCGCGACTGACATCGCCACCGACATGCAGAAGCGGGATAACGCTGACGCCGTATTTCGTGCTGAGGCGCAAGTTCGGGACAACTTTCGAGCCTATCAGGCCGAGCTCTCCAATCGTCGGGGCGCTGAGGCGACCGGATCGACGAAGCAAGCCGGGGAATGGTGGGCGCAGAACGTTGGTCAAGCTGCGGAAGGGCTCGAGAACACCACGCAGAGACAGCTTTTCTTGCAAGGCATCGAGGGGACGCGGCAGACTGCCTTAGGGGCCGTGTCGCGGTTCGAGGCGCAGGAGCGCCGCGTGTCCCTGAATAATTCCTACGAGGCGTCAATCGATACTGCGATACAGACGGCGGTAGCGAATTTCACTGTGCCAGGCGCCCTGGCGGCCGCGCGGCAAACCATCCTAGACCAGAGCAACGCTACTGCCGTCTTGAACGGGTGGAGCGATGAGCAGAAGCAATTTGAGATCGGCAAATCGCTGTCGGCGATGCACTTGGGTGCGATCAAGAACGCCTTGTATCAAGATCCGACGAAAGCCCGGCAGTATTTCGAGGCTAACAAGGGCGAGATTACGGGCGGCGTGCATCCTAAGATTGAGGAAATGTTCGACCGCCAAGCGAAGGCGGCGCAGGTGCAGGCGGACAGGCGCGACGCGTTGGCGCAGCGCGCGCTCAACGAACTCGACCGGCAGGAAGCATCGGGTATCCCTGCGACGCCTCAGAAGCAGGCGCAATGGCAACAGGCGGTTTCCGGCACTGCCTACGAGGACGAGTACCGGGCGCGCGACCAGGAGGGGACCGAGTTGCAGCGGCTGCTGACCCAGCCTCTCGGTGAACAGGCCAACTACATCGTTTCGGAACGCGCCCGCTTGCAAAAGCAGGGTGGCGAGCCTCGCGAGGTGCAGCGCCTCGAGCGCTTTCAACGGGCAATGCAGGCGAATGCAAAGCTGATCCAGGACGAGCCCTTGGAATGGGCGCGCGCTCGCGCCGGGTTGGTGGTGAATCCGCTTAACTTCGGCGGCCTTGCCAACCCGAACGGAACCGCCGAAATCGGCACCGAGCTGCGCGCCCGGGTTGCCACGATCGAAGCGGCTCAAGTGCAAAACCCGCAGGTGTCGGTGACGATGGCGCCATTCTTCAAGGCGGAAGTCGACAGCTTGAACCAAGCTTTGACGACGGGGACCCCACAGCAGCGGGGGCAAGTCCTGGGAGCGCTGTACAACGCATTCGGCGACTCGCGCACCTACTTGGCCGCGATGCAACAACTGGATTCCGTATCGCCGTTCTATGCTCGGGCCGGCATTCGCGCCGCGAGCCTGGCCGAGGCAACGCTGCAGAACAACTTGATCGATGCCGACGTGGTGCAGCGGGCTGGCGACGTGTCGGCGCTGATGCTGCGCGGCGATGAGATCCTGAAGACGGGCGGCAAAGAAGGGTCGCTAAAAATGCCGGTGCCGAAGGATGACGAGTTTTTCAACGCGCTCGACGCCCGGGTCGGCAATCTCTACCGCGGTGCTGGCGCCGGCGACGATGGGGCAACGCAGATGATGCAGGATGCCTATGCGGTGAAGGCCTACTACGTCGGCCGCGCCTCGCAGGATGGCGTGATTTCCGATGACATCGACAGCAAGCGCATGGATCAAGCATTGCGCGCGGTGCTGGGCGAACCGGTCGACTACAACGGGCAGGGCAGTGTCGTTGCCCCTTGGGGTATGGGTACGGCGACGTTCGAAAAGCGGGCCGGCGATGCCATCTGGAGTGAGCTGGATCGCCGTGGTCTGAAGGACTCGGTTTGGCAGCAGTCATCGAATGTGGGCCTGATTGGCGTGGGTGGCGGTGCGTACTTCGTCACCCTAGCGGGCATGCCGCTGGCGGATAAGGCTGGCCAGCCGGTAACTATCCGGCTGACACCCGACGCGGACGCCGGCCGCGACACGTTTGGTCGAAAGCTGTCAGATCAAATTCCGACGAGCGGGGTGCGCAAATGATGGTGTTCGACAATCGGCGCGCCCAATCGCTAGCGTCGCAGGCGCAAACCTCTGCACAGATCCTTGGAGGCGCGCCGGAACCCGGAATGTTCTCCGGCGTGCTGACCGAGCCGTTCAGGGGGATCGAGCGCGGCGCGGCAAAGGTCCAAGGGGCGCTTGCTGCCGGACTTGGGCAGGTTGCGCAGCCGATGTACGACGCCGTGGAAAGCACTACCGGCACGAAGCCGCTCAATATTTTCGAGTCCTGGGCAGCGAATGCAGATGCCCGCGCGCGGTCGATGGCGCCCGACCCCATGACCACGGGCGCCGCCGGGCAATTGCTCAACGGGCTGGGCGACGTGCTCGCTCAGGTCGGGATCGGGTCGGCAGTAACCGCGCTATCTGGAGGAACCGCACCGGGCGCGGTGATGGCTGGCGGGGCTGCCACGGCTGGCCTATCGACGGGTCGCGCGACATATTCGGAGTTGAAACAGAAGGGCGTAGATGCCAGTACAGCGCTGAATGCGGGCTTCGTGGATGCTGTCATGACCGGCGCCGGCGTGGCGATGCCTGCGGCGATCGGCTTCAGTGGTATGGCCGCACCCGTCGCGGGTCTTGGGCTGCGGCTGACGCAGCCGGCCTATTACGGTGCCAACGCGGCCCTGGGCGCGGGCGCCAACGTCGCCATGGGCATTACGCAGCGAAGCGCCCTGCACGACGTCCTGCAGTCTGCAGGCTACGAGGCTATGGCCACGCAGTACGCGCCGATCGACGCCGCGGCATCGACGGCCGAGGCCGTGCTCGGCGGGGTGTTTGGCTTGGTCGGTGCTCGGGCGGGTCTTCCGATGCGCGCCCGCGACGTCGTGGACGGCGCTATGGTCGCGCGAGACGCGCGCCACGCTGCGATCGATACCGCCCCCGGCGTGCCGGCGGATCCGGCGACCGCAGTGGCCCACAACCGCGCATTGGATGAAGCTACGCGCGCGACATGGGAAGGGCGTCGGGTGGACGTATCGCAAACCGGCGTTGACGGCGGGGAATTTCTGCCCCGGTTTCGTGACCGAGGCCCGTCGGATGGTGTACGCCAGACGCACCTGGGCGACTTGCGCCCCGAGGATCGGTTCGTTCCCAGCGTGCGTTTGCGCGACATGGGGGCAGCCGAACGCGCCAGCCTGCGATTCGACGCTCAGGAGCTGAACGAATACGCCGCTCACGTCGAGCGAGAGAACGGATTGCCCGCCGGGATCATCAACGCGCTCAAGAACGCCGGCGAACGCAGCAACAGCAATCAGGTCAGTCCCGCCGGCGCACGCGGTGTCATGCAGTTCATGCCGGAGAACCTGAAAAAGTACGGTGTGACGGATCCGACCGACCCGGCGCAGATGATCGACGCCGCGGGCCGATATCTTCGGGACACCGCGCGGCAGTATGGTGGCAATGTTGACGCCATGGTGGCGGACTACAACGGCGGCCCGCGTCAGGCGCGGGAGGTGCTTGCCGGGCGTCAGCCCAAGGCGGAAGAGACGCGCAAATATCTGGCCCGCGTGCGCGAATGGCTGGGCCGGGATTCCTGGTCTGATCGCACCAGGCCTAGCGACCGGCTGTCGTCCTTTCCTGAAGAGCGAGCGCGGACGGCTGCGGCGTTGGAACGCGAAATTTCCACCGTGGAAGATCAGCGTGCAGACCTATTTGCCGATGCGAGCGGTCGGGCGGATCTTGGGCAGGTGGCGGCTATCCGGGACGAACTGGCGGACCTGCAGCAGCGGCGTGCGGCCGTACAGGATGATGATGCCGGTATCCGCGCGCGTGCCAAAGAGATCCAGGCGAGAGGGCCATTCGTCAGCTACAAGCGCGCACTGACACGCGCCCGCGACGAAATCCAAGCGCAAGTGCAGGATCTGGATAGCCAAATTCAGCGTGTAGATGCCGCGCTGTCGCAGAATCGAGAGGCCAGCCAAGCTTTGCAACGACTGGCCGCGCTGGACGACGAGATTGCCACTTTGCGTGAGAACCGCACCGCAGTGGATGCGCCGGCGGTTGAGCCAACGCCGTTGGCGGCGGCACTGCGCGACGCCATGCCCGACTACGGTGGGCGAAATGCAGCGGAAGCAGAACCGGGTACGCAGCCCTTTGCGCGTCGTTTGGTGAGCGCTCTGCAGGACTTCATGCGTCCTCGGGCGTCCACCGCTCCCGATGGTGGCGCCCGGCCGCCACTTAATCCACCCCAAGCGCAGCCCGATATTGGACCTCGGAGCGGTGCCCCTGCGGTTTCCGAGGGACGCGGCCGGGCGTCGGGCGGCCGTATTGATGATCTGGAGACCCGGGTGGGGCTCGCCCTTATCGAAGAGCAGGGCGACATCGTGCTGCCCGTCATTGACGAGAACGGGAACGAGGTGCAGTTGTCGCTGCGGGAAGCGCTGGCGGAAGCCGACGCCGAATTGGCTTATGCGCGGCCCGAAGCCTTTGATGCCGCGATCTTGTGTCAACTTAAGGGAGGCGTGTAATGCGCGCTGAATGCATCGAAGCAGTATCCCGTGCGCTGGGCCGTTCTATCACGCAGGCGGAAGCGCGCGATATTGAAGGGCGGGTCATTTCTGCGATGAAGAAAATTGCCGCCAGCGATATCGACGCCTGGCGTCGAATGAGCACAGGGGATAGGTTGCAGGCTGGCGCCGAGCGCGCCGCGCAGGATGTGCAGGCCGAGACCGCGCTCAAGCGTCGCCGTATTGCTCTGACGGCTTTGCGGCACGATGCGGTCCGGAACTATCTGAACGGCTCCGCTCGCTCCCCGCTTGGCGCCTTAGAGCGTCTCCTGGTGTTCTACGGGGACGGCAAGAGCGGGACGATCTCGGTGGAAGCAACCGCCAATGCGATCCGCAACAACGCGCTTGGCAATATGTTGGAAGTCTTCGACGCGACGCGAGGCAAAGCACTGGGCCTTTTTACCAATCGGGAGGGCGTGCTGGATCTGGTGCGCGAGCTGCGCGGCCAGAGCACAGGCAATGCCGATGCTGCGGTCGCCGCCAGGACATTCCAGAAGGTAGCCAACGACTTGCGCGAGCGGTTTAACAGGGCCGGCGGGCAGGTGGGGCGCCTGGAAGACTGGGGTATGCCCCAGAGCCACAGCCAAGCGTTGGCCGCGCGCGCGGGCAAAGACAAATGGGTCAGTGATCATATGGGCTGGGTGGACCGGTCCCGTTACACCAACGTCGACGGATCTTTGATGGACGACGCGCAATTGCGCGCGTTCTTGGAACACGCCTGGGGCACCATCGCGACGAATGGGGCGAACAAACTGGAACCCGGGAGGCCCGGGGGCAATGGCATGCGTGCCAATCGCGGCAGCGAAGAGCGGCAAATCCACTACCGCGACGCAGACACCTATCTCGCAGCGCAGGAGCGCTACAGCGACACTCCGGTGCTACAGACGCTGATCAATCACATTGAGTCTGCGGCGCGCGATATCGCTCTGGTAGAAACGTTGGGCCCGAATCCGAATTTGATGTTTCGCTATTGGGCGGATACCGTCAAAAAGCAGATGACGGAAGCTCATCCCGACGACCTGGGAAAAATTGAATCCCGGGTTGCGCGTCTGGAAACGATCTATGACGAGGTGTCGGGCAACAAGAAGCCGCCAGCGTCAGCCGCGATCGCGGAGGGTTTCGATACTTATCGCGCACTGAATACCGGCGCTCGTCTGGGATCGGCGGTCATCACGTCTGTGACCGACGTAGGCACGCAGGCACTTACGGCGATCTACAACGGCATCCCGCTGGTGCAGGTGTTCCGCAATGAGCTGCGAACGCTGAACCCGGCGCGGGCGGCTGACCGGCGCCAGGCACTGCGGGCCGGGCTGGGGATTCAGCAGTTCATTGGGGCGGTAAACCGATGGGGCACCGACGGCCTCGCTCAGGATGCCCAGGTTTCCGGCCGGATCGGCCGATACGCTCAAAGCGCGGCGGCCGGCGTCATGAAGTTGTCCGGCATGAACGCTCTGACCGGCGCCGGGCAACAAGCGTTCGGCTCAGTCCTGATGGACAGCCTGGGGGGCATCACGCGCGACGCGCAATCGCTGGCTGCGATTGCGGCGGGGAAGGGTGGGGATGCGCGCCTAGCGCGCCGCCTGACCGATACAGGCATCACCGAGGCCGATTTCGCTATCTGGAAAATGGCCAAGCCCGAGGACTGGCGCGGCATGGGTGACACAGTACTGACGGCAGAAAGCATCTATCGGATTCCGGACGAAAATCTGGCCGCACTGGCTGAGGCGCAAAACACGACGCCCACCGCGCTGCGGGAACAGGCCGCCACCCGGATGCTGGCGTTTGTCGACGGTGAAACCAGCATGGCGATTATCGAACCCGGTGCGCGCGAACGCGCGGCAATTTACGGTTCCTTTGCACAGCGGCGCGGAACATGGAAAACAGAGCTTTGGCGATCGATGCTGCAGTTCAAGAGCTTCCCTATCTCGATGATGATGCGCCACGGCTCGCGCGCACTCGCGCAGGAAGGGGCGCTCGGCAAGGGCGCCTACATCGCCGGCGTCGTCGCCCTTACCACCGTGCTCGGTGGGCTGGCGGTGCAACTCAATGAGGTGGCCTCCGGCCGGGACCCGCGCGACATGGGCGACCCCCGCTTCTGGGGACAGGCATTCTTGAAGGGCGGGGCGCTGGGCTTGTACGGCGATTTCCTCTTCGCCGATTACACCCGGTTCGGTTCGTCGGTGGCGAGCACGTTCGGTGGTCCAATTCTCGGGGACGTGGAAGAGGTCATGAAGCTGGCTATGGGGAGCGTACAGCGGGCGACCGCCGGGAAGGAGTCGGACGCCGGCGCCCGAGCTGTCCGGCTGCTCAAGGGCAAGATCCCGGCGGCAAATCTCTGGTACACGAAGGCGGCTACCGACCGGCTGATTTTCAACCAGCTACAGGAAATGGCCTCGCCTGGTTATCTGCGCCGCATGGAGCAACGCGCGCGCAAGGAGTTCGATCAGCAGTATTTCGCGGCGCCGAATGGTAGCCGGTTGCGTGCGCCCGATTTGGGCCGTGCGTTCGGATTCTGAGGTCGGATATGACTCGTGTCGTAGGAATCAATGAATTAGGCCTGCGCGTCGGCGAGGATCATCACCGCGCCACGCTTACAGACCACGATGTGGAGCTAATGCGTGAGATCCGGGAGACTGAGGGTCTGGGGTACAAACGACTTGCAAAGATGTTCGACGTGAGCGTCGCGCACGTCCGCAACATCGTCCACTACCGCGTGAGGGTGCAAGTGCCGACTCGGTGGAAGACCCTACGATAAGGGCGCAATTGATGGTGGGTTAAGTGGCGGGTAATGAAGTTACCATGCCTTAACACCTTGATTTTATTGGTGTTCTGGCGGAAGCGGTGAGATTCGAACTCACGAACGGTTGCCCGTTGCCGGTTTTCAAGACCGGTGCAATCGACCACTCTGCCACGCTTCCGGGGTCTGCTGATTTGTCTTGCGGGTGGGGCCTGGTTGACCTGCACCCGCTGTCCGGCGATTCGGCCGTCAGGCAAACATTCTGCCCGAACGACAACGCGATATGCCGTAAAGGGCGCAATAATAATCCATTTGCTGCAAAGGAGGCACGCGATGCAAGCTGTAGAAATCTCCCGCCCCGGCGGCCCCGAGGTTCTGGTCCCCGTAGAACGCCCCACGCCCGAGGCCGGCGCGGGTGAAGTCTTGATCAAAGTCAGCGCCGCGGGCATCAACCGCCCCGACGTGTTCCAGCGCAAGGGCAACTACGCCCCGCCGCGCGGCGTGTCCGACCTGCCGGGCCTGGAAGTGGCCGGCGAAATCGTGGGCGGCGACGTGGCCGGCAGCGGCTTTGCCGTGGGCGACAAGGTCTGCGCGCTGGTGGCGGGCGGCGGTTACGCCGAATACTGTGTGGCGCCCGTTGCCCAGTGCCTGCCCATCCCCAAGGGCCTGTCCGACATCGAAGCGGCCGGCCTGCCGGAAACCTACTTTACCGTCTGGAGCAACGTGTTCGACCGCGGCCGTCTGTCCGACGGCGAGATCCTGCTGGTGCACGGCGGCGCAAGCGGCATCGGCACCACGGCGATCCAGTTGGCCCGTGCAATGGGCAACAGGGTCTACGCGACGGTCGGCAGCGACGACCGCGCCCGTGCCGTCGAAGCGCTGGGCGCTGAAAAGGGCATCAACTACAAGACGCAGGACTTCGTGAAGGAAGTCATGGACGCCACCAGCGGGCGCGGCGTGGACGTCATCCTGGATATGGTGGCCGGCGACTACATCGCCCGCGACATGCAATGCCTGGCGGACGACGGCCGTATCGTCATCATTGCCCAGCTGGGCGGTGCGCGCGCCGATGTGGATACGTCTCAGGTCATGCGCCGCCGCCTGACCATCACCGGGTCCACGCTGCGTCCCCGGTCCATCGACTTCAAGGGCGCCATCGCGCGCGCCCTGCGCGAACACGCCTGGCCCTTGCTGGAAAAAGGGGCCATCAAGCCGATCGTGCACGCGACTTTCCCCTTGGCCGAGGCCTCCAAGGCGCACGCCATGATGGAAGGCGGCGAAAATATCGGCAAAATCATCCTGACAATGTAAGAAACGCGCGGCGTTCGGCGTATCGCCGCGCAACAGGATACAATCTCGGGTTTCGCCTGGAATTTTTTCCAGGCAGGCCCGTGGGCGGTCGCGTCATCCCCCGGGACTCACCCTCTCTGACAATTGCGCCATGACTTCAGTCGAAAACCGCGCCCGCCTCGTGCTGGGCAACTGGAAGATGCACGGCAACCTGGCCGAGAACGCCGCGTTGCTGACCGAGTTGCGCGCCGCGGATGCCGCGAGCCACTGCGACATCGGCATCTGTGTTCCGTTTCCCTACCTGGCGCAAGCCGGTTCGGCCCTGACCGGAAGCAGCGTGTCCTGGGGCGCGCAAGATGTCAGCGCGCACGAAAAGGGTGCCTACACCGGCGAAGTGTCCGGTGCGATGCTGAAAGAATTCGGCTGCCGCTGGGCGCTGGCCGGTCACTCCGAGCGCCGCGTGCTGCACGGTGAAACCGATGAAGTCGTGGCCGCCAAGGCGCAAGCCGCGCTGGCCGCCGGCCTGACCCCCGTGGTCTGCGTGGGCGAGTCGCTGGCCGACCGCGAAGCCGGCAACACCCTGGCCGTCATCGAACGCCAGTTGAAGCCCGTGCTGGCGCTGGGCGCGGACGCCGTGTCGCGCATGGTCCTGGCCTACGAGCCCGTCTGGGCCATCGGCACTGGCCGCACCGCCAGCCCCGAGCAAGCGCAAGAAGTCCACGCCGCCATCCGCGCCGCCTTGCGCGCGCTGGGCGCGGCGCAGGTGCAGGTTTTGTACGGCGGCAGCGTCAAAGCTGCCAACGCCGCCAGTTTGTTCGCCATGACTGATATCGACGGAGCCCTGGTCGGCGGCGCGTCGCTTGTGGCTGAAGAATTTTTGCGTATTGCCGCCATCTAAGTTTCCGTTCCGGAGTCTGTAATGCCCTTGATGCTTAAACTTCTGCTGGCCGTCCAAGTCTTTTCGGCGCTGGCTATCATCGTTCTGGTCCTGCTGCAGCAGGGCAAGGGCGCCGACATGGGTTCCGCTTTCGGTAGCGGTTCGTCCGGCAGCCTGTTCGGTGCCACCGGCGCCGCCAACTTCCTGTCGCGCGCGACCAAGTGGGCCGCCGTGGTCTTCTTCGCATCCACCGCTGGCCTGGCTTACGTCAGCCACAAGGGCACCAACGGCCCGGCCGTGGATTCCGGCGTGATGCAAAGCTTCCCGTCCGACCGTTCGGTTCCGCAAGTGCCGGGTTCTGTGCCCGCCGCGCCGGGCGCAGGTGCATCGTCCGTCCCGGGCGCCGCTTCGGTTCCTGCCGCGCCGGCCAAGCCCGACGCTTCGGTGCCCACGGCTCCGGCCGCGCCCGCAGCAGGCGACAAGCCGGCCGACACGCCCGCAACGCCGGCGAAGTAAGCGCCAGCGTAGACAAGAAGGCCGGCGTCTGACGCCGGCCTTTTTCATTGGTGCCGTGCCTCGGGCTGCAAGGCCGGATATCCTGTCATCGCAGTCCGGCTCCCGCGCCGGACATTTCGGATCGGCCCCCATGGAAAAGCGTTTGATGCCGTCGATGATGGCGCTCCAGAGCTTCGATGCGGTCGCGCGGCACATGAGCGTCACGCGCGCCGCCGAAGAACTGCACATGACCCAAAGCGCGATCAGCAAGCAGATCGCGCAGCTGGAGGCGCTGTTGCGCAACCCGCTTTTTCTGCGCGTGCGCCGGCGACTGCAATTGACGCCCGCGGGGGCACTGTACCAATCCGAGGTCAGGGCGATCCTGAACCAGGTGGACATGTCGTCCCGCTACATCCTGACCTACGGCAGCGAAACCCAGGTGCTTACCATCGGCACGCAGCCCACGTTTGGCGCGCGGTGGCTGATTCCGCGGCTGCAGCGCTTCATGGCCGCGCATCCGGATATTCAGGTGAAGGTACGCAGTGAAACCCGGCCGTTCGATCTGATGCAGGCCAAGATCGACATTTCCTTCTTCTTCGGCCATGGCACCTTGCCTGGCGCCCAATGCCGCGAGCTGTTCGCAGCCGAGGTAGTGCCGGTGTGCGCGCCCGGCTTTCTGCCCGGAGATGCAGTGCCCAGCCTGGAGGCGCTTAGCGACCACGCGCTGATCCAGTGCGCGTCCCGCCCGGAAGCCTGGCACGACTATTTCTCGCATCAGCAATTCCAGTCCGACCGCAGTTATCACGGCCCCCGGTTCGACACGTTCTACATGTGCGTGCGAGCAGCCGAAGGCGGCTGCGGCATCGCCCTGACCCCAAGATTGCTGGCCGAAGAAGAACTGCAGGCCGGCAAGCTGGTCATCCCTTGGGGCTACGTGCAGCCCAGCGACGGCGCCTACTTCGTGGCCTATTCCGAACACTCCGCCGAAGTCCCGAAGATCAAGCAATTCGTGGCGTGGGTCGAAGAAGAGGCCGCGCAGAAACGAGACCGCGACGCCCTGCGCGCGCGATCCATGAAAAAACGGACTGATTAGGCCGAATTTTTTCATTTGATTGCGCTTGCCGGGCGTGATTTCATGCGGGCCATCCCTGTTTACCGATGTGCCGAGCCCGCCATGAGTCAGAACTTCGTCAATCCCGATCAGATCCGCGCCTGGTTCTCCCGCGCCATGTCCGACATGTACAAGTCGGAAGTGCCCCTTTACGACACGTTGCTGGACCTGGTGGCTGAGGTCAACGCCAAGACGCTGGCCGAGCAGCCCGAACTGGCCGAGCAACTGGCGCGCACCGGCGAAATCGAACGCCTGGACATCGAGCGCCACGGCGCGATTCGCGTAGGCACGCCCGAAGAGCTTTCCAACATGCGCCGTGTGTTCGCCGTGATGGGCATGCAGCCGGTGGGTTACTACGACCTGTCGCCGGCCGGCGTGCCGGTGCATTCGACGGCATTTCGCGCCACGCACGAGGCCTCTCTGCAAGCCAGCCCGTTCCGCGTCTTCACGTCGCTGCTGCGCTTGGAACTGATCGACGACGTCGCGTTGCGCGACAAGGCCGCCCGTATTCTGGCCGCGCGCCAGATCTTTACGGCTAGGGCCCTGGAATTGGCTGGCCGCTTCGAAACGCAGGGCGGCTTGAACGACGCCGACGCCCGGGAATTCGTCACCGAAGCGCTGCATACTTTCCGCTGGCACAGCGAGGCGACGGTCAGCCTGGATGACTACCGGGAATTGCACGGCCAGCATCGCCTGATTGCCGATGTGGTGGCCTTCAAGGGACCGCACATCAACCATCTGACGCCGCGCACGCTGGACATCGACGAGGCCCAGGCCGAGATGCCGCGCCGTGGCGTGTCGGCCAAGGCGGTGATCGAAGGTCCGCCGCCGCGCAAGTGCCCGATCCTGTTGCGTCAGACGAGTTTCAAGGCGCTGGAGGAACCGGTCCTGTTCGCCGGGGCGGACGGCCAGAACGGCGTGGGCAGCCATACCGCCCGCTTCGGCGAGATCGAGCAGCGCGGTGTCGCCCTGACCCGCAAAGGCCGGGCGCTGTACGACCAGTCGCTGGATCTGGCGCGCAGCCGTATCCAGGGCGCGCCCAATGAAAGCAATGCCGCCGCCTACATGCAGAACCTGCAGGACTGTTTTGCCGCGTTCCCGGACGACTATGCGCAATTGCACGATCAAGGTCTGGGCTATTTCCGCTACTTCCTGACCGGCAAGCAAGGCCCCGTGCAGGAGGGCGACGTGCAGTCGCTGATCAGCCAGGGCTACATCCGGTTCGAGCCGCTGGTCTACGAGGACTTCCTGCCGGTCAGCGCCGCAGGCATCTTTCAGTCGAACCTGGGTGACAAGGCCCAGGCCGAGTACGCGCAGAACGCCAGCCAGACCGCCTTCGAAGCCGCGTTGGGCGCACCGGTGCAAGACGAACTGGCGCTTTACCAAGACACGCAGGACCGTTCCCTGGCCGCTTGCCTGCAGGCGCTGGGCCTGCAAACCGGTACCCCGGTGGCGGCATGAGCCGCTTGAACCGCTGCCTGTCGGTGCGCGACTTCGAACGTGAGGCGCGCCGCATCCTGCCGCGCTGCGTCGAAGGTTACGTCTGCGGCGGCACGGAAGACGGCGCGTCGCTCGACGAGAGCGTCCGGGCACTGCGCGACATCGGTTTCCGGCCCCGCGGCCTGCGCGTGGTGGATCAGCGCAGCAGCCAGGTCGAGCTTTTCGGCCAGACCTATGCCATGCCGGTCGGCTTCGCGCCGACGGGGTTCTCCGCCATCGTCATGCACGAGTGCGATCTGGCGCTGGCGCGCGCTGCGCAGGACGCCGAGATTCCGTTCATCATCAGCGGCGCCTCCAGTGTGCCGTTGGAGCGGTTGCAGGAGGCGACCGGCAAGCGCTGCTGGTATCAGGCCTATCTGCCGGGCAACGTCGATCGCATCGGCAAGCTGATCGCGCGTCTGCGCCAGGCCGAGATCCCCGTGCTGGCGGTGACCATCGATACCTGCGTGGGCGCCAATCGCGAAAACCTGCAGAAGCTGGCATTCACGGTGCCATTCAAAATGAGTTCCAGCGTGGTGCTGGACGGCATGCGACATCCGCGCTGGAGCGTGAACGTCTTCATGCGTACGCTGCTGGGCAGCGGGGTGCCGCGTTTTGCGAACCTGTATGAGGAAATCGGACCGCCCATCACCCAAGACCCGCCCAACGGTTTTCGTGGCGAGCGCGACAAGCTGTCTTGGGAACATATCCGCTGGATTCGGGAAAACTGGCCGGGCAAGCTCGTGCTCAAGGGCGTGATGCACGCGGAGGACGCGCGGCTGGCCGCCGACGCGGGCGTAGATGGTGTGATTGTTTCCAACCATGGCGGGCGTCAGCTGGACGGTTGCATTTCGCCTTTGCAGGCGCTGCCCGACGTTGTGGCTGCCGTGCCCGCGGGTTTGCCGGTCATGGTCGACGGCGGCTTTCGCCGCGGCTCCGACGTGCTCAAGGCGGTGGCCCTGGGCGCGAGCATGGTCTTCACCGGCCGTCCCCAGCTGTTCGGCGCCGCCGTCGGCGGCAACGCCGGCATCCGCAAAGTCGCCGAGATATTTCGCAGCGAAATTTCGACCAACATGGCGCTGCTCGGTTGCCGGACGCTGGCTGACGTCACGCCGGACTTGATCGCGCCGGTGCGCGCGGCCTGCGCCGCCTAGAACGGCCAGGCGGCCGACCGGCCGTGCCGGGGCAGCGTTGCCCCACACCACCAAAAAATACGGGCGCACCCATTGCCGTGCGCCGATCCGCTTTCAACAGGAGGAGACAAGATGAAGATGAATTTCAAAATGGCCGGCATGGCTGCGTTGCTAGCCTGCGCGGCCACGGGCCACGTGCAGGCCCAGGCCCAGGCCGACAGCTATCCGGCCAAGCCTGTCCGGCTGGTGGTGGGCTATGCCCCGGGCGGCACGACCGACATCAGCGCCCGCATGATCGCGGACGTGCTGGGCAAGGAGCTGGGCCAGACCTTCATTGTGGAAAACAAGCCGGGCGCCAACAGCAACATCGGCGCCGAAGCCGTGGCCCGCGCTCCGGCCGACGGCTACACCTTGTTCGTCGGGTCGATTTCCACGGCGATCAACCAGTCGCTGTATTCCAAGATGTCGTACGACGCGCTCAAGGACCTGGACGCCGTCGCGCTGTTGAACGTGGTGCCCAACATCCTGGCCGTCAATGCCAGCGTGCCGGTCAAGTCGGTGCAGGAATACACCGCCTATGCCAAGAAGAACCCCGGCAAACTGACCTGCGCGTCCCCCGGCAACGGCTCGTCCGCGCACTTGGGCTGCGAGCTGTTCAAGATGAAGACCGGCATTGATATCCTGCACGTTCCCTATCGCGGTAGCGGCCCGGCCGTGGCTGATTTGCTGGGCGGCCAGGTGGACTCCATCTTCGACAACCTGCCGCCGCTGCTGCCGCATGTGCGCGCCGGCAAACTGACTGGCCTGGCGGTGACCACCGCGGCGCGCGTGCCCTTCGCGCCCGAAATCCCCACCATTGCCGAATCCGGCGTGGAAGGCTTCGACGTGGCGGCCTGGTTCGGCCTCTTTGCGCCGGCCGGCACCCCGCCCGAAATCGTGCTGAAGGTGAACGCCGCCATCAACAAGGCGCTGACCTCGGACACCGCGCTGGCCGCCAACTATCAGACCAACGGCTTTTTGATGCCCCCGCCGCCCAACACGCCGCAAGCATTCAAGGCCTTCATGGAAAGCGAAACCCGCAAGTGGGGAGAAGTCGTCAAGGCGACGAACCTGCAGATCAACTGATTGCCATAGGCGGGGCAGGGCGGCGATCCGCCCGGTTCCCGCCCGGGCACCCGGTTGGCTGAGGGGAAGGTCGGGCCCAAAAACGGGGCCGACTCGCCAGAATGCCTAATTGCGTGATAGAATGCTCGACTTTCCAGGAAGGCATGCTTTTCTGGTTTGGATTTGCCGACGTGGTGAAATTGGTAGACACGCTATCTTGAGGGGGTAGTGGCGAAAGCTGTGCGAGTTCGAGTCTCGCCGTCGGCACCAAAACGCATTATCAGGTAGTACATGGAAGTACATCAGACCCGCGATTCTCATAGAGAGACGCGGGTTTTTTGTTGTCTATGAGTCTAGGGTCGTGTCGCTGAATCTAAGGTCTTTTGGTACTTTTTTGAAAAGTACCAAAGGTGCTCTCGGTTTGAGACCAAAAAGTACCATCGCCATAGACCATGCCTAAGCTCACCAAACAGTTAACCGCCGTCGCGGCGGATAAGGCGCGGCCCAAGGCCGATTCCTACACCTAGGCCAGCGGGAATGGCTTGTTCTTGCAGGTGCTGCCTGGGGGCGGAAAGCAATGGCTTGTCCGGTACCAGACCGCCGATGGCAAGCGCAGCAAGGTCGTGATCGGCACCTATCCCGATCTGTCTGTTGCGCAGGCTCATGGCAATGCGGCGGATGTACACCTTGCCGCACGCACGGGAACGCCCATCGTTGGCATGCGTCGAGGCGCGGGCCAAGGCTGCCAATCGGTCCGATGCTGAACAGGCCGCCATTGCCGCCGCCGAGGATGCTCAGCGCCATTCGTTCGCTGTGCTGTCCGAAGCGTGGCTAGAAGTTCGCAAAGCGGGCTGGGCGGCGGAAAGCTACCTCAAGGCGGTCTATGTTGTTCGCACCTACTTACAGCCCAAGATTGGCCGCCTGGATATGCGCGACCTTCGCTGGACGTTACCGAGACGCTGCGCCAGATTGCGGCAACCGCCCCCAGCCTGGCTAAAAAGGCCGTCCAGCACCTAAATGGCGTGGTGGACCACTGCATCCTTGAGGGCATCCGCGACGATGACCGGGTATTGAGACTGCGTGGAGTGCTGCCGTCCCATCGTGGCGGGCACGTCCCGGCCGTCACGCGGGAGCAGGGCATAGGCCCGCTGATCCGGGCTAGTCGGGCCTACGAGGGGGCGGTGGTGCGGTCGGCCTTGCTGCTGGCCGCCTGGACTGCACTGCGCCCCGGAGTGATCGCCCGCGCCCGATGGTCGGAGATTAACCTTGACCGGGCCGAGTGGCATATCGCCGCCTTGGAAGAAGATGGCCGCCGCCGCATGAAAACCGGGCATGAACATATCGTGAGCCTGCCGCACCAAGCGGTGGACATGCTCAAGGACATGCAGCAGTTTTCTGGGGGCGCTGAGTACGTGTTCCCCGCCGTGGGCAAGATGCGCAATCCGAAGCTGAACCGCGACGCGCTGTCGCGGGCCTTGCGGCTGATGGGCTTTGCTGGGGCGCATACCCCGCACGGATTTCGGGCCATGCTGCGCACCGTGGCGCGTGAACGGCTGCGCATCGACTTTGACGTATTGGAGGCTCAGCTTGCTCACGCCAAGCGTGACCAGATCCAGGCCGCATATGACCGCACGCAGTTTGATGATGAGCGGCGTGAAGCCATGCAGCGGTGGGCGGACTATCTGGACGCGCTGGCGGCCATCGAAAGTGCTGATAACGTGATTCCCCTGACGCGGACGGCATAATCCGCAAGGAGAAAAATGGGCAATGGAGAGTTATCGGCCTGGGGCAACAGAGGCAACATCAAGCATTGGCGCGGGTTTGCTGTGTTGCCCCTGCTCTAGCGCAGAGGCAACAGAGGCACCAAATCCGGTAGTCATGTCGCCCCACAGTCGCGTGAGCCGCTTAATGGGAAGCACTGGCTCCACAGCCAATTCAGGGGGGCCCTAGCCGGACAGTGGCGGTAAGGGTGATTCGATCCCCTGACGCTCTCTAGTCAGGAAAATTCCTAAGGGGGGTAATAATATTCTCCCTAGCTTAGTATTCATGCGGGTTTCCGGGCGATCCGCCGACGTTTCCAGCATCTTCGTGGCCTTGGGAAGTTACATCCGGCAAGGCCTGCTCTCAGGATCGTCTGACATGGCCGCCCGTAGATAAGGCTCACGTGGCACCCTGTTTTTTTGCCCAGTATCATGTGCTGTCATCTAGATTCGTTTACGCCAGCCTAACCCGACGGGGTGAAAAGCCGAAACGTCCATCGGCCTGGTGCTGGGCCTTATTCTATGGACGACGCATAGGACGGCGAGTGATGGACGAGGCGCAAAAAAAGGCAGAAGCTGAGTTTGCAAAAAAGAGGACGGAGGCTTTAAGTTTCTTGGAGTGGGAAACCCGCGAACAGTTGCTAGAAAAGGCGGCAGATTTCTATGCCGTCGGGGCTGTTGCTTTTGAAGCCCTAGGCCCACGGCGACCCGCAGTGCCGCTTGCCGAGAATGAAATCCCTATTCCAAAGGAAGGCACAAGCCCCATAAAGGAGGCTGCAACAGCCTTGAATTCGGTCCTCGGAGTATGGGAGGAAATGTTCCACGGAAACGCAGGTGAATACCTCAAATCTGATGAGGGCGAGACGCTAGATCCGCTTACCTTCTTTGCTACCGCAGTGGTACGGCCTCTTTTGGATGACCCTGAAACGTCCGGTGATGCCCACGTCGAATTGATGGGCGATGTGTCTGATCCGGACAGACTCCCATTTGGCATCCAATGCATGATTACGTGCGCAGCCTACGTAGTGCAGACAATAAAGACTGAAAAAGCAGGGGACTGGGATCAGGCGTGGCTATACGCAACGAAAGCTAAGT
This sequence comes from Achromobacter marplatensis, assembly GCF_002209535.1. Classification (GTDB taxonomy): domain Bacteria; phylum Pseudomonadota; class Gammaproteobacteria; order Burkholderiales; family Burkholderiaceae_B; genus Achromobacter; species Achromobacter marplatensis. Next base: position 416,563 of record NZ_NJIG01000002.1, read on the forward strand.
ACTGGTCTGGAATTATCCTTGGGGCAACATCTTCAAAAGGAAGAGGGGAGAGCCCGGCATCTGCGCTCGCAAAGATGCGCCATAAGGAAAACTATGCATTGCGTGCTGATGTTGAAAATTACTGGCGCACTCACATTGATCCTTCCCTGTCCGCGCAGAAAGCGGCAGAGCAGGTAATCCGCGCCAACGCTGTGCCTCTCTCGTACAAGAAAATTGCTGAGATTATTTCCCGTCTGCGCAAAGAGGAAGCTCTGCGCACAACGTGATTTTTGCGCTTGAAGTCCGTCCAGCGCTTGCCGCACGCTCTGCGGCTACGGGTAGGATTGGCGGTTAGCGATGCATAGTATTCAGATCACGATCAACTTTCGTGAGATGCATCCCTATGCAAGCCGCCATTCTCAAACCGGGTTGTACTGCTCCGTATAACAAGCCAGTACACACTACCGAAACCGACGCCGCCGCATTGCCCGCCACGGGCTATGTGCGCCTGCCCGTCGCGCCGGCACTCTGCGGTGTGGCCATGTCCAACATCTGGGCCTGGACCGCGCAAGGCCGTTTACCCAAGCTCGTCAAAATGTCGCCGCGCGTCTGCGCGTGGTCGGTGGCCGAAGTGCGCGCATGGCTGGCCGGTCATCTTGTCAGGCAGATCTCCAACATGGTGGAGCACTGAACCATGGCGATGACGACCGAAGAAAAGGGCCTCGACTCATGCAAGAGTGCGACCCCGACGACCAGCGCGCGTGTTACCGCGCTGACGTTGCATCCTGTCAAGGGCGAGCCTTGCATTGATAGCCGCCTGCTGGCGCTGCATTTGAGGAATCAGCACGAGAGCGTGTGTGAGCTTATCGAACGGCACCGTCACCGATTCGAGCGCATCAGCCAATTGCGGTTTCAAACGGATGTCGGCAAACGCAAACAAGGGGGCGGGAATCCTGAACGGTACGCGCTGCTGACCGAGGACCAAGCCTATTACCTGCTGTCGCTCTCCAAGAGCACCGAACGCGTGGCGGACTTGAAGCTCCAGCTGGTGCTGACCTTTCGCGAGGTCCGCCAGGCGCAAGACTTGACGCAGGTCGAATACCTGCCCACCTACCACGCGCTGCATGACGAAATCCACGCGCTGGCAGGACGGTCCCAGAACGCACGGTTCGTTCATATAAACGTCAACAAGCTGGTGAACAAGGCCATCGGCGTCGGCGCGGGTGAACGGGGGCGCTTGGATGTGCCGCGCAAGTCCATGCTCATCGCGGCGCAGTACGTGGCCAGCACGGCGATGCACGGCGCAGCAGACCACCACGAAGGATACGCGCAGGCCAGAGACGCCCTTGAGCGATTTGGCGCGACCTTGCTTGGAGGTGGCCACCATGCGTAACGATAAATCCACGTCTGGAGCGGCCCAGCAACGCCGCATTCTGGAAGCCCTGGCAATGCGCCCCCACACGTCCTACGAACTGCGCAAACTGGGCTGCTACCAACCCAATACGCGCATCCTTGAACTGCGCCGCAAGGGCTACAACATCAGCACAGAGCGCGTGAGTATCTGGGACGATGATGGGTACGGGCATGAGGGCGTGGCCCTCTATTCGCTGCATGGGGGTGGAGCATGAGCGCTCCTATGCCGTATATAAATTGCGCTACAGCACCAATGGTAGCCGGATCTGAGAAGCCCGAATGCTCCAAGGCGGGCTGCCGCCGCCAGGCGGTGTTTTTTCGTCCGTATGCTGTTGCGCTCCCTTTTTTGGGCGGGGGATTGCGGGGAGGCTTCGGCCAGCCGGTTTTCTCAGACGCCGCTTTTCTCAGCCCTGCTTTCTGCCCGCCTAGGAGCGGCGTCGCCGCTGGATAGCCGGGCCAGTTAGCAGGACTTAGCACCCGCCCGGCGGGGGACAGCGCGGTTCGATAAAACTTGAAGTCCACCGGCCGACAAGCCATACAATGACCATCCTGGGTTTTTGTCCAGTATCATCTTCCGTCATCTAGATTCATCTTCGCCAGCGCCTAGGCTGATCCCCGAAAAGCCGGAACGTCCACCGGCTTGGCGCTGGCTCCTATTCCTTGGACGGCGCATAGGACGGCGCGAGTATGGACGACCGCGAGGATATTAGAACTGTAGCGGCTGCGTTGGCTGCGAAGCTGCGCAGCAGTGAGGACATTGGGGCTGTAGCGGCAGCAGCACAGTTGCAGTTGCGTTTGAAGCCAGCATTTGACCTCGCAGAACGGATCAGAATACCTGCCGCTGCCGCAGCAGCGGCAAGGGTTGCCGCTCAGTTGGAAGTGCGGCATCAAAATTGGCTGGACAACATTTCAGTACCGCGTATCGATGCCATACATTCAGCACAGAGCGCAGCACGCCGTCTTGCCGAGATGGTTGCTCCTGCATCGCATTCGTTTGCTGCGCTAGAAAGCCCTTGGCGGAAGAGCGAAAGCGATTTTAGGGAGTACGTTCAAAGCCAACTGGCGGCGGTTGATTCGCTAGTGGCTCCAGCACAGGAACAACCTGCCACGCAGCAGAGAGACTGGGAGCTTGAGCGCGAGGTACGTGACCTGGGGGCGCTTTGTGAACAGAAAAGCCGTCAGTTGGGCCATCACGAACGGGTGATGAAGATGGAGATGGCCGACATACGGCGCTTGGCGGACGAAGGTGACGCCGTGGCTATTGCCGCCGTCAATCTGGTAGAGCGTGAGGCTGCTCAGCGTGCGACCAAGGCGGCGAAGGCGCGGTCTGACTTACGATACGGACCGTGCATAGAGTTGGCCTATCGGCTGGTGAGAGAACGTGTACCAGCAAGCGGCCAATGGCCCAGCCGAAGACAAGCCAGGCTTGCGGTGGAAGATGCTGTGCTGAGCAGCGAGGCCGGAAAGAAAGTGGGACTCTCCAAAGATCAGGCCTCCAAAACGATTGAAAAATGGCTGAGAGAAATGCCCGACCATGACAAGGTAATTCGTCCCCGCACTACGCGAAAGGCGGGCTCGTAACACATTCAGCACATTGCGTATACCCCTTCTACGCGCAGACGGGGTATGCCTACGCGCACGCGTAGTACGTCTACGCGTAGATGACCTATTTTGCCTAGGCACCACCCGGCAATCTGCCTCTTGTTTCAAACAACAGGAGCGCAGCAGCGATGCACGCCACCATCATCAAACCGGGTCGTACCGCACCGTCTACCAAGCCGGTACACACCACTGAAACGTACACAGCCACCCTGCCCGCCGTGGGCTATGCCCGCGTCCCTATGGTGTCCCGCGTGCTGGGCATCGCGGTGTCCACGCTGTGGGCCTGGGCCGCCCAGGGCCGTTTCCCCAAACCCGTGAAGTTGTCGCCGCGAGTGAGCGCCTGGCCGGTGGCCGACGTGCGTGCTTGGCTGGTGGATCCATGCGCATGGCAGGCCGCCAACAAGGTGGGGGGCTGAGCTATGGCGATGACGACCAAAAAAAAGGGCCGTGACTTCTGCAAGAGCGCGACCCCGACGACCAGCGCGCATGATATCGCGGTGACGTTGTATCCCGTCAAGGGTGAACCGCGCATTGATAGCCGCTTGCTCGCGTTGCACCTGGGCAATCAGCATGAGAGCGTGACCAAACTGTTGACGGCCTACGCCGACGACTTCCGGGAGCTGGGAATATTTCGATTTCAAATCGGGAAACCCCCTGCGGGCTCACTGGGCGGGCGGCCGGAGAAGTACGCCTTGCTGAATGAGGATCAGGCGTACTTGTTGCTGACCTATAGCCGCAACACGGCCACCGTGCGGGCGCTCAAGGTTCGCTTGGTGAAGGCTTTCCGCGAGGCCCGCCAGGCGCAAGACCTGACCCACGCGGAATACCTGCCGACGTACCATGCGCTCCACGATGAAATCCATGCGCTCGCAGGGCAGTCGCCGCATGAACGGTTCGTTCATATGAACGTCAACCGCCTCATTAACAAGGCCGTTGGCATTGGGCCGGGCGAGCGGGGGCGCTTGGATGTGCCCCGCCGCTCCATTCTCATCGCGGCGCAGTTTGTAGCCAGCACGGCGATGCAGGGCGCGGCGGACCACCGGGAAGGGTATGCGCACGCGAAGCAAGCACTGGACCGTTTGGGCGTGACCTTGTTGGGGGGCGGCCATGCGCGATAAGTCCACCAGCGGCGCAGCCCAGCGCATCCGCATCTTGCAAGCCCTGACCCTGCGTCCCCATACCTCCTACGAGCTGCGCAAATTGGGCTGCTACCAAGCCCCCACGCGCATTATCGAACTGCGCCGCCAGGGCCACAACATCAGCACCGAGCGCGTAAGCATCTGGGACGATGAGGGGTACCGGCATGACGGGGTGGCCCTGTATTCACTGCATGGGGGTGGAGCATGAGCGCCCTCGAGTCGGGCACGGTTAACAAAAAAATTGTTAACCTGCGCTCGAATTGTTAACCCCGCTTAGGCGGGACTGACCGGAATGCACGGGTCGCTAGTCCCGAACTGGGACATGTCCGGATTTGGGACATGTCCGAATCTCGGACACATTGTCCCGCCACATGATGGTGAAGGAGCAGGCTCAAAAGTATCTCGCCTTGCGGGCGGAGTTGGCAGGGGGGCAAAGCCCGCACCATCGTCTTGAGTTGCGCGGAGCCGCTAGCATGCTGACCTAGACCGGCTCAAAAGTGAGTCATCCGCGTCAATAGTCTAGCGTCGTATCTGCGGATATCGGCCAAGTCTTCATTTTTTGGTACCGTTTTAGGTACTTCTTGGTGATAGCGCTAGGAAGCTTGCTATGAAGTTCGAGTCTCGCCGTCGGCACCAAGAATTCCTCGTAAAAAGCCCGCTGAAACGTGAAGTTTCAGCGGGCTTTTTGCTTGTTTGTTTTTTTTGGGGGGAGCAGTCCGTCTAGGACATCTGCGCGGCCCCGCATTTCGACTGGCGCGAGGCCGACCATGTCGTCGCGTCTTGGCCGATCCGTTCGGCCAACGCCGCGATCAAGCGCTGCTGCGCTTGCACAAGCGCGGGATAGCCGGCGGCCGCGGGTTCCTCGAAGCGTCCGTGGCAGACCAGCTTGGCGCTGCCAGGGACCCGCGCGTCCCCCAAGGTCCAACCCGCTTCCAGCTGCACCCGCTTGCCCGGCCACGCGTCAAACCGGCGGATCTGCAATTTCACCCTGATCACCTGCCCGTCGCTGGGCATGGACAGGCCGGCGACGTCCTGGGTGCCCAGGCGATCGACCAACTGCGCCGACAAGGCGTTGCGTATCTCTTCGTCCAACGGCCCCAGCCACCGCTCGTCATCCAGGACGGCGAGCATGCCGCTGTCGTCTTGCCTGACCACCAGTTGGGGTTGATTCAGATACTCCGGCAACGTCACGGGCAGCACGTCGACCACGAAGCGCGCTGGCGGCCCCTGAGGCGCCGCGTCCGCCTGAGGGGTGAGCAAGGTGTAATGGCGGACAGGCGTAGACGCGCTGCACGCTGCCAGCGCCAGGGTCAGGGCGAGGAGGCTGATACGAATAGGTCGGGTCATCGCTGGGGAGTCTCCATCGTGCGGGCTGGCGGCTCTGTGGAAGCCTCGAGGGTGGCGTTCTTGGGGCGGCCCCGCACCATCGCCTCGGGATAGCGGCTTAACAGGTCGGTCAAGGTGCGTACCGAGCGCGCGGCGCGCTGGATTTCCTGCAGGGCCTGGCCCAGGTTCTGCCGCAACGTCGCATCTTCGGCAAGCATGCCGTGCGCGGCGCCGATGGTCTGTTGGGCCTGGCGCAGAGTCTGCGTGGCCTGCGGCAGGACCAGGCCGTTGACCTGCTGCAGCGCTTTATTCAGGTTGGCAAAGGACGCGTCAAGATTTCGGCCAATACTGTCCAAAGGCATCTTGTCGATCTTGCCCACGATGCTGGCGACCCGCTCCTGCAATTGGTCGAAGCTGCCGCTGACGGTGGGCAGCATTATCGGACGACGTTGCGGATCAAAAACGACCTTGGGCGTATTCGGGATGAAGTCCAGGGCGATGTAAAGCTGGCCGGTCAGCAAGTTTCCTGTCCTTGCCTGAGCCCGCAGGCCGTGCGCCACCATTTCTTGCAGCATGTGCACCAGCCGGTCTTCCTCGGTGCCGTCGACGGCCGGCATTTTCTCCATGATCTCGCCCAGCCGCTGCGGATAAACCACAACGCCGACCTTGGACTGAAAGCGGCGCCGGTCGGGGTCGTAATCGGGCTTGATGGAGACGACCTTGCCCAGGTCCATGCCATCGAACTGCACGGGCGCACCAATGGTCAGGCCGCGCAAGGATTGCTCGAAGACCAGATAGGCGGTCTGCGACGGCCCGTCGGGCGGGGCCAGCGCGGCCTGCTGATCCTTGGCCAACTCGTAGGCCGTGTCTTCGGCAGCGGGCTCGCCAGCCACGCCTGGGGCCGTCCCGAAGGACACACCCCCCGCCAGGATGGTGGCGATCGATTGCGTTTGCAGCTTGAATCCGTCCGCACCGAGCGAGACGTCCACCCCGCTGGCGTTCCAGAAGCGCGTTTCCGTGGTGACAAAACGGTCGTAGGGCGCGTTGACGAAAAGGCGCAGGGCGACCGCCTTGCCGTCTTCGCCCAACTGGTACGACGCGACACGGCCGACCTGTATTCGTCGGTAATAGACGGGGGAACCGACGTCCAGCGAGCCGAGATCTTCGGTATGCAGAACGAAAGACCGGCCAGGTGTGTCGCCGATGACGGTGGGTGGGCTCTCCAGGCCCGTGAATTCCTTGCCGGGCTCTGTCGATTGCCCCCGGTCGACGCCGATATATGCCCCGGACAGCAGCGTATCCACGCCGGAAACCCCATCGATGCCGATGCGCGGGCGCACCACCCAAAACCGGGAGTCCTCACGCGCCAGGCTCGCGGCATCCTTATCCAGCGCGACCGTTGCGACCACACGGGAACCGTCTTCGCTCAAGCCGATCGCCGTCACCGTGCCCACGTTGACGTCCTTGTACTTCACCAAGGTCTTGCCCTCTTCCAGGCCGGCGGCCGTGCGAAACGTGATACTGATCACGGGGCCTTCGGTCATCCAGGTTTGCACCAGCATGGAAAGGCCGATCAGCGCGGCGGTGACGGGCACCAGCCAGATAAGCGAGATCCGCCATTTTCTGCGCGGTATCACCGTAGGAGCGTCGAGCCCGTGGAGCTCCCGGGAAGCATCATTCATTCATCACCACCATTGATTTCACCATCCCAAATATGTCGGGGGTCGAACGACATGGCCGCCAGCATGGTGAAAATCACGACCATGCCGAAGAAAAGGATGCCGACGCGAGGAGAGATGTCGGTGAGGCCTTGGAATTGCACTAGCGCGGCCACCACGGCCACCACCAGCACATCCAGCATCGACCAGTACCCGACGAACTCCACCATGCGGTACAACTTGGCGCGCTCTCGCGTCGCCCATCGGCTACGCCGTTGGGAGGTCACGAGCAACAGCCCGAGGATCAGGAATTTCGCGCAAGGAACCGCCACGCTGGCGATGAAAATCACGAACGCGATGCCATAAGAGCCCGATGTCCAGAACTCCACCGCGCCTTCCATGATGCTGCTGCTGCTGCCCTTGCCCAGCAGGCTGGTGTGCATGACGGGCAGCACATTGGCCGGGATGTAGCAGATGACAGCTGTCAGCAGCAGCGCCCAGGCGCGCGCAATACCGTTGGGACGGCGATGGTGGAGCGTCGAGCCGCAGCGAGAGCACTGTTGCGTTCGCCCGAACGTATCCAGGTCGCAAACCAGGCCGCAGGTGTGGCAGCCGACGATCGACAAATCGCTTGCGAAGGGCTGTCTGCTCATGCCGCGATGCCGCTTCGCAATGCCGGGCCGCCTTCGGTCTGATCCCACAGCGCAGCAAGGTCTCGATGGGCAATCACGGTCAGCAATACCATCAGGGCGGCGGTCGCCCAGACGCCTGCGCCGAGAGTGACCTCCACCAGGCTGATCAGCTTGATGATCGCCACCAGGATGCCGAGGATGCCCACTTCGACCATGCTCCATGGCCGCAACAGCGCCAGCATCCGCAAGGCCCGGGCAAAGCCCGGCGCGCGATGGCCAACTCGCGCATAAAGCAGCACCCATGCAAGCAGGACAATCTGCGCAAGCGGCACCAGGATGATCACCAGCGCGGCGATGATCGCAAGGGGCGCCACGCTGCCCTGGGCGAGGGACCACGCGAATTCCCACAGCGTCGCCTCTCTATGCGTTCCGTTCAGGCTGATGCGTACGACGGGACAGACGTTCGCGATCACGAATACGACGGCTGTCGTGAGAGTCAACGCCAGCCACCGATTTACATCCATCGGGTTGGCGCGTTGGAGCACGGCGTGGCATCGACGGCAGCGCGCGACCTCGCCTGCCGCCAACGTGCAGCGCTGGTACACGCTGTCGCAATGTTCGCAGGCCACCAAGTGTGGATAAACGTTCATGTCTTTGAATGGCTAACCGTGCTGTTGCCTTGCGAAGGCCTGCGCCTTGCAACCGACTGCCGCTGTTGAGTTGCCCGCTAACGCAGCCCCGCGAGGCTACAGAAGATGCTGCGCCCGGGCTTGCCATTCGATGCCAAAGTGCTTAGCCAGTACTAACGTTCGCGTTGCGCCGAACGGAAATGGGACGGGGTATGGCCCGTCCAACGCTTGAAGGCACGAGTGAAATGCGCCGGGTCGCTATACCCGACCATGTAGGCAATTTCGGTCGCGGAATACTTGCCCAGCCGGATCAACCGAAGCGCCTCGCTACGGCGGGTCTCGTCTCGCAAGTCTTCGAAATCGACCCCGCTGTGCTTAAGCCGCCGTTGCAGCGTCCGGGCAGACATGCCGATTTCTTTCGCGACGGATCTGAGGTTGATGTCATCTTGCTCCGAAATCCGCTCGATCAGCAGTCCTGCGGTATCGACCGTCGACTGCAGCGCCTGCGTGATCTTGTGAGAGTCGTCCTTCAATGGTCGAAGCGGCGCTTCAAGCAAGTCGCGGTCGAATTCGATCATGTTGTAGTCGGCCCCGGTTTCGATGTTGGGGCCCAGGCATTCTTCCAACGCGTCATCGCCCCGGGTTCGCGAACTCTGCAAGTGAACGCGTATGGCCGAGGGTTCGCCGGACATCAGCGGCACCTTGCGAAGCACCGCGAGACTTCCCAGGATGAACTGCTGCGGATCTGCTTCCAGCGGGCCCGTGAAACGATGGATCAGCCGCGTTGTGCGACCTTCCGTGACGATGCGGACTTCTCCGCCCTGATGCAGCATTTCCGCATTGAGCGCTGCCATGGCACAGGCCTGGGCCACATTCGCCGACCGCAGCACCAGATGCCCCCATGCGCCGAGTGAACCCAACTCCATCAAGCGGCCGACGTAGGCGCCGGCAAAGGGGTCTTCTGCGATGGCCGCCATCTCGTTGGCGATCTGAAAGCACAGAGTGCGTGGAAGCCAGATATCAGGGGTTTGGAAAATATTCGGAGAGACTCCCACGCGCTGAAAGAATTCAAGCGGAGAGACGCCCCGACTGGCCAGGTAGGGGCTGATGTGCAGGAAGCTTCTGAGTTTGATGGACGGGGTGGCGTTCGACATGGATCCAGGCTTTACCGTCAGCCAGATTGCCGGACGCTCCACCTCTGCTGAAAATTGTTTGCCCTACGCATCGATTTGCGGGAAATCGTGGGCGAATTTACATCGCGCTCCTTCGGGAGGAATAAAAAAAAATCCAGGTGAGACAAACCGGTGCAAAAAAGGAGACGGCGGCGTTCGCCGCCGACGCGTCTCTTGCCCAGCCATCGATGTCGTCAGGGGGTGATGCTGGAAATCTTGGAGCCTTCAAGACCCATGCCCGCCATCAAGCCCTGGGCGCCGAAGGGCACGGCAAAAACGTCTTGGGACAAGGTGGTGGTAGACAGGCTGGAAGCCACGGATTTATCCCAGGCGACCAGGCTCGGGCCGCTGCCCAACGCCCAGCCATCGCTCTTTTCGAGATAGTTCAGCGACTTCTGGTTCATGAAGAAAAGCGCATAGCCGAACGTCTGGGCACCTGCCTGCAGGCCCAGGGACATGGCGGAGATTTCGTAATAGCCGATAGGCTCCTTACCCTTGAACAGGGTGCCTTGCCCGTGCTCGCCGCCTACAACGAAGCCGGCCTTGTAGATCTTGGGAAAAACCAGCACCGCCACCGCTTTTTCGCCCAGTTCTTTCGTGCTTGGCTCGGCAGCGTAAAGGTGTTGCAACGCGCTTGCGGAATCATTGCGGATCGCCAGCGCAGAGTCCGCGAAGGCTGCTCCCGTTGGAGCCAGTGCGCAGGCGAACACCAGCAAGGCCGACTGCAGATAAAAAGAAAAACGACTGCGAACACAATCCAAGTGTTTACGACTTGCCATGAACATGAAAGACCTCGGGTTTCGTTATACGCCTAATAAGTCGGCGCGCAGCGAGTATTCAGACCGAGGTAATGCTTGTCAATAGGGCGTATTGAAGCTTTGCTCGCATTTTTTTCGCGAGCCAATTGCCTGATTTTTATTTGGCGCCAAATGGCAAGACGTCGATGAATTATTGGCTTAATCTACGCTAGATTCCCGCTCTGCTGCGGGATCGGTCGATATCCAGAATTAATACCCGGTCAGGCATTACTAATGTCGCGGTATCCAAGAATATGAGCCGAAAATCGTGCTCATGTCATCGTCCGATTCAGCGTAATCGGAAGCGCCCGCTATCGACCGCCTTGCCGATGGCGGCACAGGTGTCGTCAACGCTCAGACCTTCAACCGACAGGGAATGGGCTTCCAAGGCGCCCAAGTTTTGGAACTGCTGGTACAGCGCAGAAATCGCAGCAGGATCCGTCAGCGTGTCCTCGCCCCGTTCCTGGCAGCGCCTGATTGCCTCCGCAAGATCCGGACGAAGCACGATGTAATGCAGGGCCACCCCTAGGCCGCGGAAAGCGTCGAGAAACCACGGCCCGATAATGCCGTCCACCAACACGAAGTAGCCTCCGTTGGCGTAGCCGGCCGCCGCCTGGGCCAAGACGTTGATCACCGTGGCATTCTGGCCGTGGGCTTCAGTTTGCCAAGGCGGGATCGACCCCGTCTTGATGAAACGCCAAAAGTCGTCCGCATGCAGGTGGACCTTTGGATCCCCTGGCAGTTGCGTAATGATGTTCGCCGCGGTCGTTTTGCCAGAACCGGGTGGCCCTGTCAGGACGAGGATTTCTTTGGGGCTGAACATATCGTGCCGTAAAAGTGGATTTTCAATACGGGCCCGCAGGCAATATGTCTTCAAGGTACGCAGGCGGGTTGGGCTTGGTGGTCAGCATGTGCCGCACCCAAGCGTTGCGCTCATGCGCCGTGACGACCAGTTCCCAGACGCACGCCAGTGCCGGTGTGCGCACCGGCGTTAACCGGTCCGGTTGCGCCAGAGGCGCTGATAGCATCTGCTGGCACACGATCCCGCCCGAGATCCACCAATCCACCAGCAGCCATACGGCTTCCTCTCCGACGTGCATGATGCAGAATCCCAGCCCATGATTACGCTCGTCGCGCGCATGGGTGGTCAGCACATCTTGTACGGTGGCATGCGCCGAGGCGATGACGGCATCGGAAAGAATAGGGGAAGCCCAATTGGGATGACGATGGATGCCATAGACCTTGATCGCGTGGTCAGCGGTGTGCCAAGTGTCGATGTGGGCGATTCCGCGCGGGGTATAAGGTTCCGGTGCGAGTGCCATGTTGAGTAAGGCGTGGTGGCGGTGTTTGCACTTTAAATGGCGAGACATGCGTCACGGATCGCGGGTGCAGTTATTGAGTGGTCTGCCTGTGAGCTGTATAGGGGCGCGCTGAAAGCGGCGTTAGCTACGCCGCTTGTTCTGGCCATACGCATACTTCGGTCTTTAAGGAAATTCTTCCTCGCGGACTTCGAGATGCCATTCGGAACGCGCAGTTGAAGCCGGTTCTTCATGTCGGCAACCGCTTAGTGGTAGACCGTCGGCGCTATTTCCTCCTGGGAGGCTGTCGCGGCCTCGGTGGGAGAGCTTCTGACTGCTTCCGACCCATTGCCGTCAATGAGGGGAAACGGTTTGCTATGACCGCTCACGAGTCGGAAGTAGCCATACGGAGGCCACGACCACACGTGGTTATGCCCCAAGTTCAAGGTCGACTACCCATCAGGGGAACCGAGCGGTGCGGAGGCACGGCAAGCGCGCTGTTTAAAAACGAGTGCTCGGCTCTCTTTCCACTCATGGTCAACGTCTTGTTATTCGCTTGCAGGCTTACGTGCAGCTCGGAATGTGTCCATCAAACAGTGGTTGTCTGGACATGTCACCAAATTGCATGCGAGACCATTCGAAGCCCCCCTGGCGAGTTAATATTCTCGTCAAGTATTCAACGTCTCGTTTGTGTCAATAAATCGGTGGATTGGCTACGCGGCTGATCCGCTCGCCGAAGCCCGCGGGGATCGCTTCGCCTTCGGCGTCGTTATCTACGACAGTCCGGATGTCGTGCCTTTTGGCGATAAACTCGCTCCTGCGCCGCTATCCTGCTTATGGGGCTGAGGCTGGACCCTGCCGCCTCGGTTTCAGCCTCAACCTCTCAGCTAACGTAACGGTCCTCACTGGATGGTATTTCCGTCATCGCTAGTGGTCAGGTCTTTGGCTTTCATGTTGGGGCTGAGAATGCCCATCATTGTTAGATGAACACCCTACCGAAGACAGTACTACCGCTGACGTACAAGCGCCACGAGGATCTAACACGCTACCTTGAAGACAACGCCTCGATCCCCTTGCCTCTGACCATGTCAGCGCCAGATGGTGACCAGCTCGGCAATCTTGGTTGCGATTACAGCCATCGTGTCTTCCGACGTGTCCAGACCGCTTCGCGAAGCGAGCATTGGGCTAACGTCGCGGAGCGCTGTATACGTCGTTCCATGCACGATAGGCACGAGCCGGTTACTTTGGAGTAAGGATGAAAGCTCCTTGTCAGCGACGCCCTCTTTCGGGAGGCGCGCTAGCAATGCGGGGGTCACCAGGACGAGCCCGATTTTCGAAGCCGCCAAGCCCTTGTCGATGGCGCGCATCATCGGCACGCCGAGGCCAAGGTCCTTTTCACTGAACCAAACTTTGACACCAGCCGCCTCGAGGAAATCATGCAGTTCCTTGGCCGCTCCCTGTCGGTCGTCCCAAGCGTGACAGAGAAAGCAGTCTCTAAGATCTGGCTTCGCCGCAGCTTCATTTTCAACAGCCTCGCGGACTGGCGTTAGCGACACCACCTGAGCAGGCGTGTACGAGACGGACGAACCCGTGCGCGACCATCGCGGCCTTGAACCACCACCTCCGCCAGACCTGCCACCCCCGCTGTAGCCACTTCCACCACCCGAAGGGTAGGACGAACCGTAGTCGTAGCTGCTGCCATACCCGTAGCCCCTGCCGTACCCGCCAAAACGGGAACTGCATGCAGGGCAATCCGCAGCCGCTGCTGCGGAACGGTGCCCACGAACTGGTGCCGTACATCCTGCCATCGCTCTGCTCCTCGTCAACGGTTATATGACCAATAGTAATTGGATGAATCACAAATAATCAAGACCATTGGATGCTTGCCTACTGGCTACAGTGGCGCGCCCGCCGAACATCAACGACAGGACGCGGCGGCGTCTGCTCTTGGCACGCGAGTAGTAAAACGTGTGGAAGTACTGGGTATGTATTACGTGCACACCGTGCGACAACTGCGTTAAGTCTATGGGTACATACTGTAAAGAAGATGGAATCGCTGTTGAGCAGCGACACAAAACAGCGACAGCTCCCGATGCCTACCTGGCTGGCCAACAACAGACGTGGACGTGACCCTTGACCCTAACCCTGGACTCTATGTCGATACCGTACTAAGTCTGGGGGGCAGGTCAATTTTCGAACATATGGGATCTAGCGCGAAAACAGACGGGGCAGCCATTGTTGGCGGCGTTTTATGCCGATATTGCCGCACTCCGCTTGCGGGCCGAACGAGTGCTCTATGGCCCGTCGCTGCACTGGGAAACCACTCCAAAGGGTTCGGTTGGTTCCTACATCGACTCGCGCGAAGAGGGGCGTTTAGGTACGTTGCTTGAAATAGCGGAGGCGTCGGAGTCGCTCGAGTTTATGGAGCTATGCTCGACGTACGCCGACTGGCTAATTGACCATTGGAGGCGTAAAGGCACTGATTTTCAAGCAGCGCTGGGTTCTTTGGAAAAAATTTACGAAGGCGACTGGCTATTTCTGCATGGCGCTCGACCCATCTATCGAAGACTACTCAATGCGCTTCTTGGCCATCTCGGACGAGCAAACGTGGACGATTGGCTAGATCTTTTGAGCTTCCCGGGTTTGGCCTTTGAGTGGTTAGAGAGCGACGAGGTTAAATTGAAGTCGGCGTTTCAACACTATCAGACCGTTGGTATTGGCGAGGATCTTGGCAATTGCGATACCACGGAGGAATTGAATAGCCTACGCGATGGTTTACAAGCACTGACCGAGCGACATGGAATAGATTTTTCTAAGCAAATCCGAAAAATAGAAAATGCGATTGCCGACTCCGAAGAATATCACTCTGACACTGATGACGATGGGCAATCGTACTCAAGCGCTCCATCAACGGCACGGGCCGAGACAGTTACCGAGGATGAAGTCCGGGACATGTTCAAAACGCTCAAGGATTGAGCGCTTCCGCTGCCCCGACCTGCGCGCGACCCGCTAGGACCGCCTAAAGCACACCGGCCGCCGAGCTCCCTCAAGCAGAGAGCTTCACTGACCCTGAGGTGGCCGGATTCGTGGAGTGCCGGCCATCAATGTCCGTTTTGATTTCAGCACCGGACAATGGAAACTTCATGGCCTGCGTCCGCTCCTGGCCGTAAGCCGCCATCCGAGTCTTGGAACAATCGGCGATAGATTTCTCAGTTGAGCCAAAAATCCAAATAAAAATCCCGCTGAAACGATACGCGTCAGCGGGATTTCTACATTGGCATTGCCTAGGCAACGCCAGCCCTACAAACAGCAGGTTTAAGCGCCTGCCAACATATACCGGGCCGAAACAGCCAGAATCCGTTGTGCGGATTCGTTCAGCATCCGCGCTTCACGATGGGCTTTCACCGAATACACCGCGTCATAGCGGCGGCCGCTGCGCGGGCCGGCGAGTAGTGCCGGGCGGCGGGTCAAAATGGGGGAGATCAAGCGTTGCATGTCGGAGCATTCCTGCGGGCACCGGGCCCAGTAGATGCTAGGCATCGTAAGCCGGCTTCTTGCTCAGCCCAACGATTTACCATTCATATGAATATCCAGGGCTGGCCCGACCCAGATCGGGTTCCCCAAGCATCTTGTCGACAAGTATGGCCGGCCTGTGTGACAGCCATATGCCAGCGCAAGCGGAAAATCGCATTCCGAAGCCCCAGCCCCTTCAGCCCCCCTTCAGCCTGGACGGAACGTCTTCGGTATCGCTGCATATCGCCAGCACTTCGGCCGGTTTCCGGCTGAGCGACAGGTAAACGTGCCCGATGCTGCTGTCGAAGTACGCCGATTCCAGCTTCGCGAGCACGACGCTGTCGCCATTTTCGAACTGGATCCGGACTTTGCCCGACAGCACCACGACGAATTCCTGCCCCGGGTGCCGGATGTAGTCCTCAAACTCCACCACCTTCCGCGAATCGATCAGGGCCACCATCGGCAGCATCTTTTTGCCGGGGTATTCGCCCATGAGCAGGCGGTAGTGATAGTTTTCCGTGATGTAGTCGCGGGCGTCGCTGAGCTTGTTCTTGACGTAGGTGGGGGCGACGGCAGCTTGGGAGGCGTCGCGCAGCATGAACATGCGGGTCATGTCGATGTCCAGCGCGCGCGCCAGTGCGGCGAACTTTTCGTAGCTCAGGGCGATTTGCCCGAGCTCTGCCTTCGATAGCGTCGATACCGCGATGCCGCTGGCCTGCGATAACGCCTGCAGGGTCATCTTTCTGGCCTTGCGCTCGGCGCGCAGGCGAGCGCCCATTTCTTCCTTGCCGACGATTTCGGGCGGGGATGTATTGCCGGGTTGGGCCATGTAGCGATCTGGCATCAAGGGGTTGAGGGCTGGGGCAGGGCCCGCAAGCCCTGCCGCGTCTACGCCGGATTGTAAGGGGTGGGCCTGCGTTCAGGCGGGGGTCCGGTTCAGGACGCGGCCGGCGTGCTGGCCGGTGAAGGCCTGGTCTTCCCAGACGGGGGCGCCGTTGACATAGACGGAATGGATGCCGGCGGCACGCTCGGTGGGGCGTTCGAAGGTGGCGGCGTCGGCGACGGTGGCGGGGTCGAAGACGACCAGGTCGGCGAAGTAGCCGGGCTGGACCTGGCCGCGTTCGGCCAGGCCGAACTTGGCGGCGGTCAGGCCGGTCATTTTCCAGACGGCGGTCTCCAGGGGGAAGAGCCCCAGGTCGCGGGAGTAGTGGCCCAGCACGCGGGGGAAGGTGCCCCACAGCCGCGGGTGGGGGCGTTCGTCGTGGGGCAGGCCGTCCGAGCCGATCATGGTGGGGCCGAACTTCAGGATGCGCTGGACGTCGGGCTCGTCCATCATGAAGTAGATGGCACCCGCGGGTTGCAGGTCTGGCACCACGTCGAACTTGGATTTGCCCCGTTCGGCGGCGACTTCGTCCAGGTCGCGTCCGCTCAATTCCGGGAACGGCTTGCACCAGGTGATGATTGTGCGGCCGGCCAGCAGCACTCGGTCTTGCTTCAACATCGTGGAGCCGGCCACGTAGGGGTAGGCGTCAAGCGAGACGTCCTGCTTTGCCATGGCGGCTTCGATCAGGGGCAAGGTTTCCTGGGAACGGCCGAAGTTGGGCTGGCCCATGACCTTGTGGTGCGAGATCACGACGGGTACGTCCAGTTCGCGGCCGATGCGGAAGGTTTCTTCCAGCGCCGCGACGATGTGTTCGCCTTCGTCGCGCATGTGGGTGGCGTAGATGCCGCCGTGGGTGTTGAGCGGCCGGCAGACTTCGATGATCTCTTCGGTGGTGGCGCGCGCAGCGGGCGGGTAGAAGGTGCCGGTCGAGATGCCGATGGCGCCGCTGGCCAGGGCGTCGTCGGCCAGCGACTGCATGGCCTGCACTTCGTCGGGCGTGGCTTCGCGCTGCAGGTCGGGCATGACGGCGGCGCGCAGCGTGGAGTGGCCGACCATGCAGGCGGCGTTGACGGCGGCGGGGGTGGCACGCAGCGCATCCAGGTAGTCGGAGAAGCGCGCGAAACGGTACGAGCCGCCTTCGTCCAGCAAATCCAGCGGGGCTGGCGGGCTGGCGTGGGCCAGCGGTGCCAGGCTGATGCCGCAGTTGCCGGTGACGACCGTGGTGACACCCTGCGAAATCTTCGGCGTCATGTCGCGGTGCTTGAGCAGGTAGTTGTCGTCGTGCGTGTGCGAATCGATGAAGCCGGGCGCCACCACCTTGCCGCTGACGTCGATGCGGCGGTGCGCGGCGCTGGTGGAGAGGTCGCCCACGGCGGCGATCCGGTCGCCGCGCACACCCACGTCGGCGCGCTGGCCGGGGGTGTTGGCGCCGTCGATGACGGTGCCGCCGGCAAGGATGTAGTCAAACGGGGTGGCGTCAGGCTGGGACATGCGGATCTCCGGCTAAGTGGGTTCAGGCAAAGTGGCAGGCGACTTGCTGTTCGGGGGCCACTTCACGAGGCAAAGGGGTTTCTTCGGCGCAGCGCGGCTGCGCCATCGGGCAGCGCGTGCGGAAGGCGCAGCCGGACGGGGGCGACAGCGGGCTGGGGATTTCGCCTTTCAGGACCTCGACGGGCGTGCGCTGGCCCTGGCGCGCCGACGGCACGGCCGCCAGCAGGGCGCGGGTATAGGGGTGGGCGGGGCGGTCGAAGATGGCGTCGCGGGTGCCGATTTCCACGATCTTGCCCAGGTACATCACGGCGACGCGGTGGCTGATGTGGCGCACGACGCTCAGGTCGTGGGAAATGAACACGTAGGTCAGGCCCAGGTCGCGCTGCAGGTCCATCAGCAGGTTGATGACCTGCGCCTGGACGGAGACGTCCAGCGCCGATACCGGTTCGTCGCAGACGATCAGGCCGGGGTCCAGCGCCAGGGCGCGCGCGATGACGATGCGCTGGCGTTGCCCGCCCGAGAACTCGTGGGGGTAGCGGTCGGCGGCATCGGGACGCAGGCTGACGCGCGCCAGCAACTGCGCAACGCGTTCGCGGATGGCGGCACGGTCGTGGCCGAAGTTGCGCAGCGGCTCGCCGATGATGTCGCGCACGCGCATGCGCGGGTTCATGGAAGAGAACGGGTCCTGGAAGATGAACTGCATGCGCTGGCGCATGGCGCGCAACTGGCTGCTGTTCATCGTCGCCAGGTCTGCGCCTTCCAGCAGGATGCGGCCTTCGGTGGGGTCGGTCAGGCGGATCAGGCATTTGCCGGTGGTGGATTTGCCGCAGCCGGACTCGCCCACCAGGCTCAGCGTCTGGCCGCGCGGGACGGATAGCGAGATGCCGTCCACCGCGCGCAGGACTTTCGCGCCGCGTCCGCTGTCGACGGGGAAGTGCTTTTTCAGCCCGATGACTTCCAGCATGGGCACCGCGGCAGGGGCGGTGCGGGCCGAGGCCGCGGACGAGAGAGGAATGTCGTGAAGGTTCATGGCGGGTCTCAGGCGGTCATGGCGACAGGCGCCGGCTCGGACAGGCGCGCCCAGCACCAGACGCGGTGGCGGCTGCCGGCATCGATGGCGGGCGGCGCCTCTTCCGTACAGCGCGGCAGCGCTTGCGGGCAGCGCGCGGCGAAGGCGCAGCCGCGCGAGGCGGGCGTCATCACCGGCACGATGCCGGGCAGTTCGGCCAACCGCGCCGTGTGGTCCTGGCCGTCGACGAAGTCGGGCAGCGACCGGATCAGCGCCTGGGTATAGGGATGCTGCGGACGGTCCAGCACGTCGTCCACGCTGCCTTCTTCCACCTTGCGGCCGGCGTACATCACGATGACGCGCTGGCACATCTGGGCGACGACGCCCAGGTCGTGCGTGATCAGCACGATGGCCGTGCCCAGGCGGGCCTGGATGTCGCGCAGCAGGTGCAGGATCTGCGCCTGGATGGTGACATCCAGCGCGGTGGTGGGCTCGTCGGCGATCAATACCTTGGGCTGGCACGCCAGCGCCATGGCGATCATGGCACGCTGGCGCATGCCGCCGGACAGCTGATAGGGATATTCGCGCACGCGGCGCGCGGGGTCCGAGATCTGCACCAGCTCCAGCAGCTTCTCGGCCTGCGCCAGGGCGTCGCGGCGCGACAGCCCCTGGTGCAGCATGAGCGATTCGCTGATCTGCTTGCCCACCGTGATCACGGGGTTCAAGGAGGTCATGGGCTCTTGGAAGATCATCGAGATCTGGTTGCCGCGGATAGCGCGCATGGACTTTTCGGGCAGGGCCAGCAGGTCGCGTCCGTCGAACTCGATGCGGCCGCCCGCGACCCGGCCGGGGGCGCGCAGCAGACGCATGATGGATAGCGACGTGACGCTCTTGCCGCAGCCGGATTCGCCAACCAGGCCCAGCGTTTCGCCGGGCAGGAGGTCGAACGAGAGCTTGTCGACAGCCACGACGGTCGTGTCGTCGCCGTCAAAACAGGTGGTCAGGTCATGCACGCGCAAGACAGGGGTGGGTTGCATGGGCGCTCCTACAGCTTTTTGGCCAGACGGGGATCGAGCATGTCGCGCAGCCCGTCGCCCACCAGGTTGACGGCCAGTACCGCGACGCCCAGGAACAGGCCGGGATACAGGATGATGTGGAACGCCACGGCGACGAAATTTCGGCCTTCGGCCATGATGTTTCCCCAACTGGGAATCTGCGGCGGGATCCCCACGCCCAGGAAGCTCAGCACGGCTTCCGTCAGGATGGCGGATGCGGCGATGAACGTGGCTTGCACCATCAAGGGGGCGAACAGGTTGGGCAGGATGTGGCGCAGCAGGATCGACGGCACGCGCGTGCCTACCGATACGGCCGCCTCGATGTACGGCTGTTCGCGGATCGTCAGCACCAGCGCGCGCACCAGGCGGACGACGCGCGGCACCTCGGGGATGACGATGGCGATGATCACGGTGCCCAGGCCGCCTTTCAGGGTGGCCATCAGGGCAATCGCCAGCAGCACGCCGGGAATGGCCATCAGGCCGTCCATGATGCGCATGATGAGTGCGTCGACGCGTCGGAAGTAGCCGGCCAGCATGCCCAGCATCACGCCGGCGACGGTCGAGACGACGGCCACCACGATGCCGACCAGCAGCGATACGCGCGCGCCCCATACGGTGCGCGAATACACGTCACGGCCCAGCGCGTCGGTGCCGAAGAAATGTTCGGTCGACGGCGGCTTCATACGCGCCATCGGGTTGATGTCTTGCGGGTCGACGGTGGCGAGCCACGGGGCGGCCAGCGCAATGGCCGCCAGCACCAGCAGGATCGCGCCGCCCACATATAGCATGGGATGGCGGCGCAGCGACCGGACGGCGCGGCGCAGGCGCGGGCGCGGTATCGCAAGCGGGAGGGTGGTCGTGTTCATGCGTTGCCCTTCTCAGTAGCGGATGCGGGGGTCGAAGAGCCGGTAGCTCAGGTCGACCAGCAGGTTGATCAGCACGTAGATGCCCGAGGCCACCAGCAACACGCCCTGGATCACCGGGTAGTCGTGGCGCAGCACGGCGTCGATGGTCAGGCGGCCCAGGCCGGGAATCGCGAACACGGTTTCGGTGACCACGACGCCGCCGATCAGCAGGGCCACGCCCACGCCAATGGTGGTGACGATGGGGTTGGCGGCGTTCTTCAATGCATGCCACACGATGGGGCCCGACGACAGGCCCTTGGCGCGCGCGGTGCGGATGTAGTCCTCGGACAGGGCCTCCAGCATGGTGGCGCGCGTCATGCGCGTCAGCAGCGCCATGTAGACCAGACCCAGCGACAGACAGGGCAGCACCAGATGGCGCAGATACGGCACAAGGCCGTCCGCGAGGGGCTTGTAGCCCTGCACCGGCAGCCAGCCCAGCTTGATGGAAAAGCCATAGACAAGGCTGTAGCCGATCAGGAACACCGGCACCGAAAACGCACAGACCGCGCCGATCATCACCAGGCGGTCCAGCCAGCGGCCGGCGTTCCAGGCAGCCAGCACGCCCAGCGGCACTGCCACCAGCACGGCGAACAGCATCGTGAAGAGGGCGATCGACACGGTCGGCCCCATGCGTTGGCCGATCAGTTGCGATACCGGCATCTGCGAGGACATCGAGGTGCCCAGGTCGCCCACGGCGATGTGGCTGATCCAGATGACGAACTGCTGCGGCAGTGGCTTGTCCAGGCCCAGGTTCTGACGGATTTTCTCGACGTCCTCGGCGGTCGCGTTGTCGCCGGCGATCACCGCAGCCGGATCGCCCGGCGACAGATGGATCAGCAGGAACACCACGACCGCGACGACGGCCATGACTGGAATGACGGCCGCGATGCGGCGCAGGATGTATTTCACGCTGGATTCCCCTTGGCTTGCGGCCGGGCGCTCGATGCGCCCGGCGTCTGCCTTACGGCTTTTCGATGTTCCACATCACCGGGATGCCGTTCTTGATCAGCTCGGTGTGCTTGAGGCCGCGCACGGCGAAGACGGGCTTGAATTCTCCCCACATGACGTAGGGCACGGTCTGGTAGGCGCGCGCCTGCATCTGGGCGGCGATCTCCTTGCGCTTGGCGGCATCGGTCTCGCGGATCCAGTTGGTGCGCAGCGTGTCCAGCTCCTTGTCGCAGGGCCAGCCCGGCAGGCTGTTGCCGCAGGCAGCCGACAGCCAGGGATTGGTCACCGGCGTGCTGGCGTCGTAGTAGCCGCCCCAGGTCAGGAAGATGTTCCAGCCGCCCTGTTCGGGCGGATCCTTCTTCAGCCGGCGGCCGGCCAGCGACGCCCAGTCCATCGACTGCACGTCCACCTTGATGCCGGCCTTCTTCATGTTTTGCGCCAGCACCATCACGGCGGGCGCGCTCAGGTGGTCGGTCGGATACAGCAGCACCACTTTTTCGCCCTTGTAGCCGGCTTCCTGCAGCAGTTGCTTGGCGCGTGCCGGGTCAGGCTTGGCGTAGGGCGCGGCGCCGGCGTCGGTTGCCAGCGGCGAGCCGCAGATGTACAGGGTGGCGCAATAGTCGACGCGGTATTTCTCCGGGTAACCCATGGCCGACAGCATTTCCTTCTGGCTTACCAGGTGGTAGAGCGCCTGGCGGGCCAGCGGATTGTTGAACGGCGGATGCAGCGCGTTGACGATGACCATGCCTTGCGAGGCAACCGACGTGCTCAGGGTGATGTCCGGATTGCTTTCCACCACGGGCAGGAAGTCGGGCGTGATCTGTTCGATCATGTCGACCTCGCCGTTCATCAGCGCCGCCGTGGCGGTGTTGCCGTCGGGGATGTACAGCCATTCGACGCGGTCCACCTTCACGTTCTTGCCGCCCGCCAGGCCGTCGGCCGGCTCGGCGCGGGGCACGTACGCGGGGTTCTTCACATAGACGACCTTGTTGCCGGGCACCCATTCGTCGCGCTTGAACAGGAATGGACCCGAGCCGACCATTTCGGTGACCTGCGTGTTCGGGTCCGTCATGGCCAGCCGCTTGGGCATGATGAAGGGCGGCATGCCCGACGGCTTGGACAGCGCGTCCAGCACCAGGCCGAAGGGCTCCTTGAGCGTCAGGGTGAACGTGTTGTCGCCGGTGGCGGCCAATTCGGCGCCGGCCGCCATCATCGCCTGGCCCAGGGTGTCCTTCTTGGCCCAGCGCTGCAGCGATGCGATGCAGTCCTCGGCCGTTACCGGCGTGCCGTCGTTGAACTTCAGGCCGGGGCGCAAGGTGAAGGTCCACGTCTTGCCGTCTTCGGACGAGGTCCAGGTGTCGACCATCTGGGGCTTGACCTGGCCCTTGCTGTCTTGAGAGAACAGGGTGTCAAACACCATGTAGCCGTGGTTGCGCGTGATGTAGGCCGTGTTGAACAGCGGGTCCAGCGTCTTCAGGTCCGCGTGCGGCACCATGCGCAAGGTCTTGGTCTGGGCGAGCGCGCCGGTGGCGGCGCTCATGGCCAGGAGCGCCGCGGCCCCCAGCAAACTGAAACGTCTGATCATTGTTATCCCCTTATTCATTCTGGATGCCCGGTCAGGGCGGCAATGGATGGCGCCTCAGGCCTTGAACGGCCACTTGGGCAATTTGCGCTTGGTGAAAGGCAGCGCGTTGACGTCCTGGGTGATGGCGCCCGGCGTCTCGACGTAGATGACGTGGCGGCCCACCTTCGAGTACGACGCGTAGAAGTGCTGGGACGACTTCACGATGATGAGCTTCATCGCCTGCAGGTCCACACCGAACTGCGTGAACAGGTCCGTGCCCATGGCCTGGGTGCGCGAGGTGTTCATGACGATCGTCACGCCCTGGGTGCGCACGACGGCAACATCGCCCAGCAGCGCGGGCGTGCCCGCAAGCCCCGTCATGACGGCGTCGCGCTTGAGCGCCAGGATTTCGCAGTCCAGGTCCAGCGGCTGTCCGGACACGGGCGCCACCTTGCCGCCCACGCGCAGCTTGATTTGCGCGCCTTCGCCCGCTTCAAAGCAAAGCTGCACGGCAACCGGGTCCCAGAAGGGGCCGGTGGCGACGTCGGTGATGCCGCGTGCCAGCACGCGTTCCAGGATGAAGGTGGCGTCGCTGGGGGCGCCGCCGCCGGCGTTGTCGGCGGAGTCCGCCAGCACCACCGGGAATTCCTTTTTCGCCAAGGCTTGGTCCAGCGCCTCGTCGGCGCCGGGGTAGGGCGGCGCGAGCTGGTCGCGAAAGCCGATGATCTCTTCGCCCAGTGCACGCGCCAGCGCCTCGGCCTGGTGTTGGTCGCCGTCGGTATAGACCAGTACCTTCGAGCCCATGTCCGGCGTGTCGCCCCAGGGAAAGCCGTGGGCGATGGAGACCGACAGCACGCCTTCCTTGCCTTCCATGGCCAACAGGCGGTCGACGAAGCTGCGCATGGGTTCGCGGCTGGTGTGCATGATGGAGATCATCTCGCAGTCGAACACCGCGCGCGTGGGCGTGTTGCGGCCTTCGGCGCGGGCCACGCACAGGTCGACCAGGTCGAATGCGCGGTCCAGGATGTCGGTGTGCGGATATTCCTTGAAACAGACCAGGAAATCGGCGCTGTCCACCATGGCGTCCGTCAAATGGCAGTGCGGATCCAGCTCGGCGCCGATGACGGTGTCGGGGCCGACGATCGCGCGGGCGCGGCTCAGAAGGTCGCCTTCGCAGTCGTCATAGCCGTCGGCCACCATGGCGCCGTGCAGGCCGAACAGGGCGATATCCACCTTGCCGGCGCGGCGCAGGTCTTCAAGCAGCTCGTCGCGCAGCGTTTCGTAGGCGTGGCGGGTGGTGACCCCCGCCGGGGTGGCGCCTGCGGTCATGCCTTCGATCAACGTCCAGTCCTTGCCCACGGCGCGCTGGCGCGCGGCCCAAAGCGGGCCCGAGAACATCTGCATGCGGTCCGGATGCTGCCCGGCGGGGTAGTAGCCACGTGCCCGGTAGGCGGACAGGCCCGTCGGGATGGGGGAAAAAGTGTTGGTCTCGGTCGCCAGGGACCCGGAGAAGATCTTCATGGATGACGCTCCGCGCAAAAGTGGGATATCAGGGCGCGGGCATCAGGGCGCGCGCATTGGGGGCTGCCCCGCCAGGCACGCGGCCAGGCGGTGTCATGCAATCAAACGGCTGGGTTTCAGGCCTTCGAAGCCGGGGCTTGAACCGCGCCCAGCCACGCCTGCACTTCGATCTCTACGTCCACGTCCATCGCCAGCTTGGCCTCGACGG
The DNA here is from genome assembly GCF_002209535.1 of Achromobacter marplatensis. Taxonomy (GTDB): domain Bacteria; phylum Pseudomonadota; class Gammaproteobacteria; order Burkholderiales; family Burkholderiaceae_B; genus Achromobacter; species Achromobacter marplatensis. The sequence continues at coordinate 441,305 of NZ_NJIG01000002.1, forward strand.
TCGAGCGCGACGGGAAGTCCGACGCGAAATGGCTGCGATAGGCTTCGTTGAACTGCGCGAACAGCGTCAGGTCCGACAGCCACACCGTCACGCGCACCACGTCTTTCAGGGTGGCGCCCGTCAACGCCAGCGTTTCCTTGATGCGTTCGATGGCGGCATGGGTCTGGACGGTGATATCGCCGCGCACGACCTGCCCGCTAGCATCCATGGGGATCTGGCCTGACAGGAAGAGGAAGCCACCCGCCTGGGTGGCGCGCGAGAACGGCAGAGGCAGGGAGCTGGGATAACGGGTGATGGCGGTCATGGGAGTCTCGTGGAAGGGGGAGATGAAGGTCAGCGCAGGCGCTCGGGGCGCACCGCGTCGGCGTTGACGCCGTGTGCGTGCAGGTGGTCGGGAAGCGGCTGATGCATCAGCAATGCCGCGGCCAGTTCGGAGGTGGCGGCGGCCGTCTGAATGCCGTAACCGCCTTGCGCCGCCAGCCAGAAGAAAGCCGGGGCGTGCGCATCCCATCCCACCACGAAGTCGCCGTCGCGCACGAACGAGCGCAAGCCCGCCCAGGTGTGCTTGGGACGGCGGATGGTGAGCGACGTGGCCGATTCGATGCGGTAGATGCCGGTCGCCACATCCAGCTCTTCGGGCACGACGTCATGCGCGGCCACCGGGTCGGCGTTGGCGGGCGACCCCAGCAACTGGCCAGCGTCGGGCTTGAAGTAATAGCTTTCATCCACGCCGACCACGGCCGGCCAATGGGAAAAGTCGGTGTCTTCGGGGCCCGAGAACGTGAACGCCGTGCGGCGGCACGGTTGCAGACCGATGGGGGCGGCGCCGCACAGGGCCGCGGCGTGGTCCGCCCAGGCGCCGGCGGCATTGACCAGTACCCGCGTCCGGATGGTGCGGCCGTCCGCCAATGTCAGGACCCAGGCGTCGTCCGCGTAGGCGGCGGACACCAGTTCCGCGTTGTTGTGCAGCACCGCGCCCTGCCGGCGCATGCCGCGCAGGAACCCCTGGTGCAGGGCATGCACGTCGATATCGCGCGCATCCGGTTCTTCGATCGCGCCGCAAAGCTGGTCGGCGCGCAGGCAGGGCACGCGCGCCACGGCCTGCTCGGCATCGATCAGCGTTACGTTGGGCGACTGACGGTGGAAGTCTTTGAACACCTCTTGCAGCAGTTCCTTCTGTTCCGGCGTGGCGATGTACAGCACACCCCGAGGGCTAAGCAGCGGATGCTCGCTGAACCCTTGGGGCGGCTGCTCGTAGAAGGCGCGGCTGGCGCGGGTGAGCGCCTTGATCTGCGTGGTGCCGTAGGTCTCCATGAACATGGCCGCAGAACGGCCGGTGGAGTGATAACCCGGTTGGGACTCGCGTTCCAGCACTGCCACGGACGCCGTGGCGCTCAGGCGGTAGGCCACGGACGCGCCGGCGATACCGGCGCCGACCACGGCGAAATCGTATAGGGGATCAGCAGTCATTTTTGTCGGAAGCGAGAATTCTCTTATTTGATAATTCTCGAATACGATAGTTTTTTGACGGCAGGCGGGTAATAGGGGAATGCCCTGATGGCGGGTGCCAGGGTTTCAACGCGCAGAAAAAAACCCGCTGGGCAGGACCGTCAGCGGGTTTGATGGAAAGCGTCGGATGCGGGTCTAGGTCACATGGTGGCCAAACGCGACCAGCGACGCCACGAAGGTGGCCGCGCCGATCGCGGCCAGCCAGTACGCGCGTTTCGCCGCATGCGGCGTGCTGCGGTTCAGGCCCACCAGCAGCGTGACCAGCGTCCACACGCCGGTGAATGCCAGCAGGGCCAGCGTGTAGACCCAATTCGACAGATCGTAGCCGCCGCCGCCGATGGATGGATAGCCGGAGCGCTTCGGCCACAGCAAGGCGATCAGCGTGCCGGCGACCAATGCGAACACGGCTAGCCAGATCTGGAATCCGCGGTCTTTCAACATGTGCTCAATTATCCAGGTAGTGCGCACGCAGGACGTCCACATCCACGTCCAGCACGTCGCGCAGATACGTGTCCATGCCGCCGTACGCGTCGTCGATCGCCTGCACTGACGCCTCCAGGTAGGCAGGGGCGACTTCCAGCAGCGGCATCATGACGTCGTCGCGCACGCCGCGTTCCGCGGATTTGGCCAGGATCTCCTGGAAAAAGCGCGCGTTCCAGTGGTTCGATTCCAGGTAGTTCGCCACGATGTCGTCTTGCGAAACGCCTAAGGCCGACAGCAGCAGCAACGAGGCGAAACCCGTGCGGTCCTTGCCGGCGGTGCAGTGGAACAACAGTGTCTTGCCGGTGGCAGCTGTCTTGAGAAAGCCGCCGAAGGGCGCCTGGTAGCGGGACGGGAATTCGCGGTAGATGTCCACCATCATCGCGTGGGCGGCGGCTTGCGTGCTTTCGCGCAGCTTGGGCAAGAGCACGGCCATGGCCATGTTGCCATCCAGCACGGGCGACGCGATCCAGGGGAAGCGTTTGCCGAAGTGGGGATCGTCCTGCGCTTTCTCGGTGTCGGCGCGGAAATCGATGACGGCTTCCAGCCCCAGCGTGCCCAGGAATTCCAGGTCTGCGGCACTGGCGCGGCCGGGATTGCCGCTGCGAAAGAGCTTGCCGTCACGCAGCCGCCGGCCATTCGCGCCGGTCAGGCCGCCCAGGTCGCGGGCGTTGTGCACGCTGTCCAGCGCGAGGCGGCGTCGGCCGGTGGCAAGCGGCGTGTCGGCAGGATTCGAACTGGGCATGGGGCAGGTTCCTTGCTCTTTGAGGCTTACCGATGATCGTATCACCGTGCCCCGCGCGCGCCGGGTGGCGGGCTACCTGGCGGGCTACCCCAGCTTGCCCAGCAAACCGATCAATTGGTGCTTTTGCGCCGGGCTCAGTTGCGCGCTGATGCGCGCGTCATGCGCCTGGACGGCTTGGGTGATCTCGGCCAGCACCGTTTCGCCGGCCTGGGTCATCGCCAGCGAATACGCGCGCTTGTCGCGTTCGGCTTCCCGCCGTTCGACATAACCCAGGTCCTGCAGCTGGTTGACGATCTGCACGGCCCCAGAGCGCGCGATGCCCAGGATGCGGGCCAGGTCCGTGAGCTTCAAATTGGCGTTGGCGGCGATCAGAGACAGCGACGAAAAACGCTGAGGCGTGATGTCCCAGGGCGCCAACGCATTCAGGAAGTCTTCGTAGATCACGATCTGGGCGCGCCGGATGGCGTAGCCGACCAGGTCGTCCAGCGCGCCGTAACGGATGCCGGGCACATGCGGATCGAAATGCTCGCCCCGCGCGGCGGGGCGCCGGGGGCGTTGGGATGCGGCTCTGGACATGGGGCGATCGCGATTAAGGGGCCTCAACACTAATGCACCTATTGTCGCCGCGCTACCGCATTACGGGAAATCCCCGGGGTGCGGAAGCCACCTGGATTTTGTTATGTTGCATAACAAATAAAACCAGGAGCAGACATGCAAATCGTCATCGCCGGCGCCGGCATCGGCGGGCTGACGCTCGCCTTGATGCTGCATCGGCGCGGCATCGATTGCCGCGTCTTTGAAAGCGCGCAGGAACTCAGGCCCTTGGGCGTCGGCATCAATCTGCTGCCGCACGCGATCAGCGAACTTGAACCTCTGGGCCTGCTGCCCGGCTTGGCCGAGCGCGCCATCGAGACCTCGCAACTGCACTACTACAACAAGTTCGGACAGCCGATCTGGCGCGAGCCGCGCGGCCTGGATGCCGGTTATCCGCTGCCGCAGTTCTCCGTGCATCGCGGGGAGTTCCAGATGCTGTTGGCGCAGACCGTACGCGCGCGGCTGGGTGAGGACGCCATCGTCACGGGCCGGTTGCTGGAATCGGTGGAACAGGACGCCTCTGGCGCCACGGCGCATTTCCGGTGCCGGGCTGACGGGGCCCTGCAAAGCGTGCGGGCGGACATCGTGGTGGGCGCCGACGGCATCCACTCGGCCCTGCGTCGCCAATTGCATCCCACGGGTGACGAACCGCGCTTCTCCGGCCGCATGCTATGGCGCGCCGTGACCGAAGCGCCGCCGTACCTGGATGGCCGCAGCATGTTCATGGCCGGCCATCAGGACCAGAAATTCGTTTGCTACCCGATTTCAGAACCGCTGCGCCGGCAGGGGCGGTCATTGATCAACTGGATCGCCGAACTGTCGGTGCCGGGCGCGGAGTTGCCCGCAACCGATTGGAACCGACAGGTGGACAAGTCCGTGTTTGCGGACCGCTTTGCGGATTGGCGTTGGGACTGGATTGACATCCCCGCCATCATCGACGGCGCGCAAGCGATCTACGAGTTCCCGCTGGTGGACCGTGACCCGTTGCCGCGCTGGACGCGGGGGCGCGTGACGCTGCTGGGCGATGCCGCGCATCCCATGTATCCCATCGGTTCAAACGGGTCGGCGCAGGCGATCCTGGACGCGCGCTGCCTGTCCGACTGGCTGGCGCAAGCGTTGAGCGGCGCGGTGCGTACGCCGGAGATCGCCTTGCTGGAATACGAGGCGGAGCGGCTGCCGCGCACGGCCGGCATCGTGTTGCGCAACCGCCTGAACGGGCCAGAGCAAGTGATGCAGATGGCCGAAGAGCGTGCGCCGCAAGGCTTTGACGATATTGGCAACGTGATCGCGCCGCAGGAGCTGGCGGCGGTATCGTTGCGCTACAAACAACTCGCGGGATTCGATCCCGCCACCGTGCGCAAGAGCCGGGGGGAATCGCCATGAACGACAAGACCCATGCAGCCGCCGCTATTGCGGACCCGTTGGCGCCGCAGCTAGAGCACGTGGCCACCGTCGTCGTCGAGGTCGGCGCGCCGCAGGAAGTGGGCGACACCCCGCAAGGCTGCCGCCGCGTCATTCCCATCACGGGTGGCACGGTGGACGGCCCGCGCCTGCGCGGCAAAGTCCTGCCTGGCGGCGCGGATTTCCAGGTGATCCGTTCGGCTACCTACACGGACATTCACGCACGCTACGTCATCGAAACGCCCGACGGCGAACGCATCTATGTCGAGAACACCGGCATCCGCACGGGGCACGCCGACGATATCGCCCGCCTGGTGCGCGGCGAAGCCGTCGACCCCGCCCGGATCTACTTCCGCAGCTACCCGCGCTTTGAAACCGCGTCGCCGGGCCTGGGCTGGATGAACGAAAGCCTGTTCATCGGCACGGGTGCGCGCTACCCCGACCGCGTCGAATTGCGCTTCTACCGCATCTGCTGAACCCGCGGCGGCCGCCGCGGCATGGATAACAAGACCACTCGGAGACAACCATGACATCGACGTTGCGCCGCTTGTTCGGCGGCTTCCTGCTATGCCTGCCGTTCGCGGCGATGGCGCAATTTCCCAATGGCCCCGTGCGCCTGAACGTGGGCTTTCCGCCGGGTACGGGGCCGGACATCGTGGCCCGCACGCTATCGCAGCACATGGGGCCGCTGCTGGGCGAAAGCGTCGTGGTGGAAAACAAGGTGGGTGCAGGCGGGCAGATCGCCGCGCAGACGGTGGCGCGCAGTCCGGCGGACGGCCAGACGCTGCTGCTGGGGGAGGTCGGTTCCATCAGCATTTCGCCGGCGACCTATCGCAACCTGAACTACGACCCGCCGCGCGACTTCGCGCCTATCTCCGAAGTCGTGCGCGCCGACTTCGTGCTGGTGGTGCCGGCGGATTCGCCCTACCAGGATCTGGGCGCGTTCATCGACGGGGCCCGCAAGGCATCGGACCGCCTTAATTTCGCGACCTTTGGCGCGGGCACCCCGGGGCATTTCGGCGCCGAGCTATTCGCCCGCGAAGCCAGCATGAAGATCGAAGCCATCCACTACCGCTCCACGGGCGATGCCGTGTCCGGCCTGGTGTCCGGCGCGGTCCAGGCCGCCTTCGTGACCACGGCGCTGGCGGTGCCGCAGGTGCAGGGCGGCAAGCTGCGCGCGCTGGCGATCACCGGCGCGCACCGTTCGCCGGCCCTGGCGTCGGTGCCGACGTTTGCCGAACGCGGCTTGCCCGCGATCAACTTCGGCGCCTGGTTCGCGCTGTTCGCGCCTGCCGGTACGCCGGATGCCGTGCTGAACCGATTGCAGCGGGACAGCGCACAGGCGCTGCGCCAGCCTGCGGCGGTGCGCAGCCTGGGCGAGGCCGGTTTCGTGGTGGTCGGGTCCGACCGGCAAGCGCTGCAAGCCTTGCTGGCATCGGAATCCAGGCGCTGGTCAGACGTCGTGAAAGCGACGGGATTCCGCGCCGATTGAATCGCCTGAAGCGGGTAGGCCGCGGCGGATAGACCGCGGCGGTCTGCCGGATGCCGGGGTCAGGTCAGCCGCCACCGTCATCAAGGCGATACCGGTGCCTCCGCCCCATAGGCCGCATGCAGCAATTCCATGAAGCGGGGCGCGGCGGGCAGGGCGGCCGCGCCGATCCGGTGCACCGCCACCCCCGGCGTCCACGAGTTCATGACGACGGCGCCCCGCAGGTCTCGAAGGCTTTCCTGCGTGACGGCCTGCACCCGTTGCGGCACGCCCATTCGATCCAGCTGGCGCTGCACGATGCCCATGGTCGTGCCGGTCAGCATCGCCGCATCCGGCCACACGACGGCCTCGCCGTCCCAGAAAGCCAGGTTCCAGATGGAGGCTTCGCTCAGGCGGCCTTGCCGATCCACGAACGCCGCATCATCGAAACCTTGCGCGGCGGCTGCGCGCAAGAGGTAGGTCTTGGCGACCTCGCCTACATGCTTCACCGAAGGCAGCATCCGTTCATGCGGGATCGCCGCCAACGCCAGCGGACCGCCCGGCCCGGTAGCGGGCGGGCCGGTCCGCACCAGCAGTTCCGGCTGCACCTCGGGCCCTGCCACCGTGAATTCACCGGCGGGCGAATACACCGTGGCCACCAGCGAGACGTCCGCCGGCCCGGCCTGGATCGCCGCCCGCAGCGCCATCACGATCTGCTCGTCGGGCAAGGCTTGCCCGTACATCCCGATCGATGCCGCGTGTAGCCGTGCCAGATGCAGGTCCAGCCCGCGCACCCGCCCGTCCCGCACCTGCATGGCGGTGAAGTGGGCGTAGCCGGCAAACGCCAAGGGCGTCAGGTCCTGCAAGGTGGCCGGCTGGCCATTGCGGTGCGTGACGAAGGAAGCGGGCGGAGAGGTCGGCATGGAAGCTCCTGGAACGGGTTGATCATCAAGGGCTTCTACTATCCTTAATTGAATTCCCCGGGGGAAACGAGTAATTTTCATCTGATCATTAAATTTGGCTTGAAGATCATGAATCGACTGCTGCCCGGCACGCGCGCCCTTCGAACCTTTGAAGCCGCCGCGCGCCACCTGAACTTCACGCGGGCCGCCGACGAGGTCGGGCTGACGCCTGCCGCCGTCAGCTACCAGATCAAAGAGATCGAAGACCAGCTGGATGTCGTGCTGTTTACCCGCAGCAGCCGCAGCATCCAGTTGACGCCGGCGGGCGCGATCCTGTTCGAAGCGGCAGCCGATGCGCTGCAAACGCTGCAGCGCGCGGCTGCCAAAGCCAGACGCGTGAGCCGCGGATCCGAACATCTGCGCCTGTCGGTGGGGGCGCGCTTTGCCACCAACTGGCTGCTGCCCCGGCTGCCGCAGTTTCGTGCCGCGCATCCTGGGCTGGAATTGACGTTCGACATCAGCGACGAGGTGCGGGATTTTGACGCTGACGATGTCGACGTCGCGATCCGTTTCGGCGCGGGGAAATACCAAGGGGCGATTGCACATCGCCTGTTCCATACCGAGGTGGTTCCCGTATGCAGCCCGGCGCTGCTGCGGGCCGGCCCGCCGTTGAGGACACCGCGCGACCTGTTTGCACACACGCTTTGCTACGTGGACTGCAAACCGGGCGGCGTGGTGTGGCCGAATTGGCCGATGTGGATGGCGGCAGCCGGCATCGATGGCTTTGACGACAGCCGTAGCGTCGCCTTCACCGAATCCAGCCACGTGGTGCAGGCCGTGATCGACGGCGGGGCGGTGGGGCTGGTGGAATGGGAACTCGTGGATCGGGACGTGCAGGCTGGCCGCCTGGTCCGGCTGTTCGACGTGGGTGTGCGGGTGGCGCCGGAGTACGCCTATTACCTGGTGCATCCGGCGGGCGCGGCGGCCGATTCCCGCGTGCAGGCGTTTCGGGATTGGATGCTTTCGGCCATGGCGAAGTCAGCGCTGCAATAGCGTCGTAGGGGCGTGCTATCCGCCCGATTGGGTTCATGAATAGAACAGTTTGTTCCGACCCCAAACCCCGGATTTTTGACGGGAATGGGTTTTCCGGTCACAGGGCTGCCGGTAGAATCGCCTCGCATACCACCCCTCTATCTACTGGTCGAAAGGTTATATTCTTATGAGCAACGCTTATCTCGACGCCCTCAAGAAGCGCCGCACCCAATATTCGCTGGGCCGCAACCTGTCGGCCTCCAAAGAGGAACTGGCAACGCTGATCCAAGACGCGATCAAGCACAGCCCCTCGTCGTTCAATTCGCAAAGCTCGCGCGCCGTCATCCTGTTTGGCGCCGAAAGCATCAAGCTGTGGGATCTGGCCATCGAAGCCGTGCGCAAGGTTGCGCCCGCCGAAGGCTTTGATAAGACCGAAGCCAAGCTCAAGAGCTTTGCCGCCGGCGTGGGCACGGTGCTGTTCTTCGAAGACCAGGACGTCGTGCGCAGCCTGCAAGAAAAGTTTGCCCTGTACGCCGACAACTTCCCGGTGTGGTCGGAACAAGCGGGCGGCATGGCCCAACTGTCGGTCTGGACTGCGTTGGCCAACGCCGGTGTCGGCGCCAGCCTGCAGCACTACAACCCGTTGATCGACGGTGTCGTGGCCAGCGAATGGAAGATCCCGGCATCGTGGAAGCTGCGCGCGCAAATGCCGTTCGGCTCGAACGAAAACGGCTTCGGCGACAAGGGTTTCATGGACGACGCCGAACGTTTCCGCGTGGTCGGCTGATCGGATTATCTCGGGCGCTGACTGGCGCTCGATATCATCCACGAATTCCAACCCGCATTTCCCGAACAGGGGAATGCGGGTTTTCTTTTTTTTACGGGATGCGACCAAGCGGCAGGCGCCACAAAACCCGCGCGATACGCAGTGCATAATGGCGGCTGACTGGCCCCCACCCGTTCCAGGGACGGGGCTGCAAATACTGCCGCATCAATAAGCGCGCGATTCGAGGAGATTGCTGTTGGATCCAATACTCGCCGGACTGTCGACTTCCCTGCCTCAGGCCAAATCGGTCGAGCAATTGACCCGCCCGTTGCTGGACATGCTGGGCAGCGTGACAGGATTGGAATCCACCTACCTTACCTCGATCGATCTGAAGGACGATCTGCAGCACGTGCGCTTTGCGCGCAACGTGGGCGATCTGCAGATTCCCGAAGGCTTGTCGGTCCCGTGGTCGGACACCTTGTGCAAGCGCGCGCTGGAAGAAGGCCGCATGTGCACAAGCGATGTCTCCCAATGCTGGCCCGATTCCGACGCCGCCCGCCAATTGAGCATCCAGACGTATGTCAGCGCGCCCGTGCGCACCGATGAAGGAATGCTGCTGGGCACGTTGTGCGCGGCCAGCGCGCAACAGCACCAGATCGCTCCGCAGGCAGAAACCGTGTTGAAGCTGTTTTCCAACGTGATCGCCAACTTCCTGGAGCGCGAGCTGTTGATGGAGCAACTGCACGCCGCCAACGTCCGCCTGATGTCCTACGCGCTGACTGATCCGCTGACGGGGCTGCCCAACCGCCGCGCGCTGTACGAAGAGCTTGAACGCCTGGAAAAGCGTGCCTTGCGCGAAGGCGGCAGCGTGCTGGTGGGCGTGATCGACCTGGATGGGTTCAAGGGCATCAACGACACTTACGGACACCAGCAAGGCGACGTGTTCCTGCAGGAGATCTCGCGCCGCCTGGCCGGCACGCTGCGCACGTCGGACATGCTGGGCCGCATCGGCGGCGACGAATTCGTGCTGATCGGCCCCGGCCCCGCCATCGAACGCGGCAATACGGGCCCCGGGGGCGAAGCCCTGCGCGGCGAAGCCGAAGACGCGGCCCGTTCGCTGGAGGAACGCGCGACGGCGGCCACCATCGGCCGGTATCAGCTGGGCGACGCGGTGGTGCCCTACGAGGGCGCAAGCGTGGGCGTCGTGGCGGTAGACCCGCGGGGCCTGGACGCCGAGGCGGCGGTTCGCCTGGCCGATGCGCGCATGTACGAGATCAAACGGGCGCGCAAAGGGGCGCGGACCATACATTGAATTCGGGGGCGGCCGCACGGCGCTATATTGAGGCGATCTCCCCTCAACCTGGAGCGTTCCATGCAGACCAACGAACTCCACCGCGGCCGCCTGATTGATCACATCCAGCTGGTCGTCCGCGATCTACCCGCCAGCCAGGCCTTCTATCAGGCCGTCTTCGATGCCCTGAAGGTGCCGATGGGCGGCACGGGCGACGGCTATTTCTGGGGCGATGAACTGTTCGTGTCCACCGCGGACAGCGAGGCGGCGCAAGGCCAGCTGACGGGGCGCCACCATTTGGCGTTCCAGGCGCAAGACCAGGCGATGGTCGACGCGTTTCATCAAGCGGCGCTGGCCCATGGCGGCAAGGACAACGGTGCGCCCGGATTCCGCAACTACCATCCCGGCTATTACGGGGCGTTCGTGCTGGATCCGGACGGCAACAACATTGAAGCCGTGTTCCACGGCGAGGCCCAGCGCAGCGCGCCCTCGGTCAAAGTCACTTTCTGACGGCCAACTCGCCCCGGTGGCATGCGCCAAGGGGCGAAGACTGATAAATTTGCGCCTCTCAGGGATGCAAGAGGGGGCGCGATGCCCCCGCAGCCCAGGCCGGGAAACGCCAGTTTCTCTACTTGCGATAGAACAGAACCGATGCTGAAAAGAAAACTAACGGCTTTTGGAATGGGCATGGCGCTGTCGCTGGGCGCCATTGCCGCCGCTTCGGCGCAGGCCCAGGCGCCCGCGCAGCCGCAGCCGGCCGAAGAGGCCGAGCGCTATGGCCCGTTCGTCTTTTTCCCCAGCGCGCCCAACTTGCTGATCTATCACACCGGCGTCGGCGCCAACGACATGCTGCACCTGAAAAAGGCGTTGCGCGAGCATCCCACCATCGGCACCCTGATTCTGCAGAACAATGGCGGCGGACTGGTGCATATTGGCCTGGTCGTGGCCGAAGAGGTCTACGAGCGCGGGCTGAATACGTTCATTCCGAAAGACAGCTATTGCGCGTCGGCGTGCGCGTTCGTGTTCTTTGCCGGCCGCCAGCGCCTGGCTGAAGGCCGCCTGGGCGTGCACCAGATCTCTGCCCCGGAAATGACGGGCGAGCAGGCCCAGTTCGGTGTTTCGGACATTGTCGCGACGCTGCCGAAATATGGCGTGTCGGCGGACGTGCTGGGCATCATGTTCAGCACGCCGTCCAAAGAGATGTATTTCTTCAAGCCGCAGGAAATCGCCAAGTACGGCATCAACCGCACGGGGCAGACGCAAGTCGCGCAAAATAGCGCGCCGCGTGCGGCCACGGGCGGCAGTCAGATCAATGCATCGGCTACCGCATCGGCGCCGGTGTCGCCGCCTTCGCCGCCTGTGCAGGCGCCGGCTCGGACCGCGCACACTGCACCGGCCCCGGTCGCCAATCCGTATATGGAAAAGGAAACGGCGCCTGCGGCCCCTTCCGACGAGCAACGGGCCATCAATGCCGCCGCGCTGATGATCCAGACGGGCGCCGGTCCGAACGAAGAAGCGATGAATTTCACGCGCGAGTTCTATGCGGACACGGTCGACTATTTCAAGAAGAAGCGTCCCAAGTCCGAGATTCTGGCGGACAAGAAGGCATATTTCGCCCGTTGGCCGATTCGCCGCTTCGTGGTGGACCAAAGTTCGCTGAAGGCGAACTGCAAAGACCAGATGTGCCTGGTCATGGGCATCTACGACTACACCGTATCCAGCCCGGCACGCGGCAAGACCGCTTCGGGCACGTCGAACTTCACCTATGTGCTGGACCTGCGCAACCGCTACCGCATTGTGATGGAAGACAGCGAAGTCATCAGCCGTTAAGCCGACCCGGCTGGCCTTTGGAATAGAGAGACGTCATGCAATCCGGATTCCCCGCAGTAAGGTCTTTGCTTCTTGCTGGACTGTTCGTAGCGTCGGCGCCCGCCCTGGCGATCAATTGTGCGAAGGCCGGCACGGCCGTCGAAAAACTGATCTGCTCGGACAAGAAAACGGTGGCGGCCGATGCCGACTTGAACCGAGCCTATCAAGCGATCCTGAAGCAGGCGCCCGACGCCGAGATCCGCACCATGCTGGTGGACAGCCAGAAGCGCTGGATCCATGCGCGCGACAAGGCGCTGGACCATTTGATCTCGGACCCTGATGCGCTGGCCGATGACAAGACCGTGGGTGAGGTCGCACGGGATCTGATCGGCAGCCGTGCGGCGCAGTTCAAGGAAACCCGGAAGGGATCGTCCATGCCGGAGATCATCGACCGCGCGGTGCAGCAAAGGCAGTTCCAGGCGCAATTCACCGGCGGCGAGTTCGCCGGCTACTGGACGTCTTGCGATGTGTTTCCCAACGATTATGGGTATTACGGCTGCTTCGCGATTCGCCACTACCAGAACAATGACCGCATCTGCTCGGTGGACGAATCCTGGGCGTCGGGCTCCGTGTATACCAAGCGCTATGTCGCCAACGTGGTGGGTGGCAAGCCGCGTGTCATCGCGTCCTGCTCGTTCAGCAGTTCGGACGAGGCCTGCGCCAGCGTCGGGGACACCCCGGCGAAATGGAACCGGCAACCGGAACAGCCGGAATATGTCTATGCGTCCGAACCGCTGCCCAAAATCGACGGGGAGATCGACGGGTCGGATGACTATGAATGGGCGAAAGCCTGCCTGACGGATCCCGCGTTTCCGGGCGCGCAGTAACCGCCAGGCGCCAGCGTCCTAGGCGTCTTCGAACGCCCGGGCGCGGGCCCGATCAATTCTCGGCTTTCAGGCCCAGGCGTTTGATCGTTTCGCTCCAGCGGGAATATTCCGCGGCCACATACTCCTGGCAGGCCTTCGGATCTTTGTCCATCAGCTCGGCGCCCTGGAACCGCAGGCTTTTCTGCACCTCGGGGTCCTTCAGCGATTCCTGCAGCACCTGGTCCAGCTTGGCCAGGATGGCGGGGTCGGTGCCCTTGGGCGCGATCAGGACTTGCCAGGTTCCCGCATCGAACCCCTTCAGGCCAGGCACTGCTTCGCTCAGGCTGGGCACGTCCGGCAAGCTCGCCGACCGCTTTTCCGACGTGACCGCCAGCGCCCGGGCCTGGCCGTTCTGAATGAAAGGCATGGCGCTGTTGAACGAACCGGAATACATGAAATTCACGTTGCCGCTGACCAGGTCGGTCAGGGCCGGGCCGTTGCCTTTGTAGGGCACGTGCTGGATATCCAGGCCCATTCGGTTGGCGATATCCATGGACACCAGGTGATCGATGGCGCCATTGCCCGACGATCCCTGGAAATACTTGCCGGGATTCGCTTTGACGGTGTCGTAGAACTGGGTGGCGGACTTCTGGTCCATGGCCTTGTTCGTCAGCAGGATCAGCGGCACGCTGACCGAGCAACTGGCGGTCAGGAACGCCGTCTTGGGATTCAGGTCATCGCGCCCGAACAAGGGCGGCGCCGTGGTGATCGAAGAGGTGCCGTACAGCAGCGTGTAGCCATCGGGCTTGGCGCGCATCAATTCCGCGGTGCCGATATTGCCGCCCGCGCCCGGCTTGTTTTCGATGATGATGGGCACGTTCAGTTTCTGCGACACGGTCTTGAACAAGACCCGGCCTATCGCGTCGGTGGGGCCTCCCGGCGCAAAGCCGATGATCAGCGTGATGGGTTTGTTGGGATAGCCGTCGGCCGCGTGGGCAACACCCGCCATGCCCACGATGGCAACGGCGGCAAGCGTGCCTGTGACTCGTTGAATGTTCATGATGTCTCCTCTGCTTTTTTTCTAAGGATGTAACGTCGTCGATCTGCAAGCGGTGGACCTACAGCCACTGCGCCGGATGCGCACCGTTTGGCGCCGGGGGCAGCACCCAGGCCGCGCGCGTCCGCGAAAACTGCGCCACGGGCGGAAACTGTTCCAGCACGCCATAGGCGGATTCGCGCCGTTCCAGGAGGGGTTTGAGTTCCAGCGCGAAATGGCGCCGCGGCTGCGTGGGATCGAAGTCGTTCAACAGCCCCAGGTCCTGCACCCACATCGAGGTGCGGGCCAACGACACCTTGACGTGGTAGCTGCCGCCTTCTTCTGCGCGGCGTATCAGCGCCTGCATGACGCCGGTGGCGCCCAGATATCCCGTCAGGTAATCATTCAACAAGTAGGGCGGCACGACGCGGGGTTTGCCCTTGCCGCCTTCCCGCACCGAAATGCCGCTGACGGTCTGGCCCAGTTGCTCGAAGCCCCCGCGTTGCCCCCACGGCCCCTCGTCGCCAAATGCGGTGACGGTGACATAGATCACGCCGGGCCGGATCGCGGCGGCGTCTTGCGGACCCAGGCCGCGGTTGCGCATGCTGCCCGGCCGCCACGATTGCACGACCACATCGGCGCCCGCGATCAGGTCGCACGCCGCCTGCAAGCCTGTCGGCGCGTCGAAATCCAGGAACGCCGAGCGTTTGCCGATGTTCGTGTCCACGGTTTGACGAAACGGGTCCTGCATGGCGGGCGAGGTGATGCGCAGGACATCGGCGCCGTGCTCGGCCAGCGAACGCGCCACGACCGGCCCCGCGATGACATGGCCCAGATCCAGCACGCGCATCGCATCCAGGGGCCGGACGTTTGCGCGAGCAGGTTCCGGTTCGCTGTCGGCGATCTTGATGACTTCAACCGCCGGCAGGTCGGCCAGCAGCCGGCCCTGGGGATGGCTTAGCCACGCCTCTTGCGAACGCGCATAGACGCCCGGCAGCTTGCGTTCGGCAAATACTGTTTCCAGATCGTCGCCGTTCCAACGCGAAATGGCCTTGGCCAGCGCCGCGTTGGTGTTCGCGCAGTCCAGCACCTCCAGCACGCCGTCGCGCAAATGCGGGTAGGAGCCGATAGGGAAGAACCAGCGGTCGTCGGCGGTTTGATAGAAATCGGCCTTCAGTTCCGTCAGCAGCGACAAGGCCGGCAGCGAAAACCCGCTTTGCGTTTGAAAGTGCCCGGGATTCAACGAGCTGGCCGCCTGCATCCAGTCGATGGCCACGGTCTGGTGCTGGGCGGTGGCCATGTGATGCCAGCGTTCTATCGCCAACGCGTACGCGCCGATGGCGCTGGCGGCGGCTACGGTCAATTTATGCGGGGAATCGAATCGCGGACTGACGCCATGGAAGCGCAGGCGGTGTTCGGGGGATTCTTGCTGGGTCCAATCGCGGCCCAGCAGCGCGGCGATGGCGCCATAGGCATCTTGGGCCTGGATGTTTGTCTCGCTCATTGTTTTTCCGGAACGGGCGGTATGAAGGAAACCCAGTCTAGAAGCGCATATTTTTCGTGTCCAACATATAATTCAATGCTCTGTAAGACAATAATTATCTTTATGTTGAACAGCCGATTACTGCGCCAATTCATTGCCGTGGCCGAAGAGCTGCATTACGGCCGCGCGGCCTTGCGTGTCGGGATCGCGCAATCGCCGTTAAGCCAGGCCATCCAGAAGCTGGAATCGCATGTGGGTACGCCTCTGTTCGTGCGCAATAAGCGCAGCGTGGCGCTTACTCCGGCGGGCGCGGTATTCCTTGAAGAGGCCTATCAATGGCTGCGATATGAACGCGTAGCCGTCGAACGCGCCCAACACGCAGCCGGCGGCGACATCGGCCAGTTGTCCCTGGGGTATATCGGCAGCGCCGGGTATGGCTTCATGCCGGACCTGATCGGCCAGTTCCGGCGCGACTATCCGCAGGTCAAGCTGCGGGTGTTCGAAATGACTACGCGCGACCAGCTGGAACGCATCAAGGGGCGTTACCTGGACGTGGGCATGTTGCGCACGCCGCTGGCCGACGACGAAACCCTGCTTGCGTCGATGCGCTACCAGCACGACCGCCTGATGTGCGCGTTGCCGCACACGCACCGGCTCGCAAAGCGCAAGTCTGTCGCGCTGAAGGAGCTGGCACACGAATCGTTCGTGGCCTTTACGCGCCAGCACGTGCCGGCCGCGCATGCGCAATTGATTTCCGCGTGCGCCACGGCCGGGTTCTATCCGCAGATCGACCAGGAAAGCGCGCAGATCGGCAGCGTGATCTGCCTGGTTGCGGCAGGATTATCCGTGGCGCTGATTCCCAGCAATCTGCAGTCTTTGATGCATCCGAAAGTCAGCTATGTGCCGCTGTCGGACACGACCGAATTCCTGAAGCAGGAAGTCGGCCTGGCCTGGCGCCGCGACGACGCGAATCCAGCGCTGGCGTCGTTCCTGCAAGTGGCGACGCGCTTGTCGGTCAGTCCGTCTTCCAGCCCCACTTCTTGAAGATGGCCTTGCCGTCGGCCGACGCCAGATAATCCACAAAGGCCTGCGCCTGCGGGTTGTTCTTGCCCTGCCGGGTCACCACGGCACCGGCGTCGCGATAGATGCGGTAGGGTTCTTCGATTTCCACCACGCTGGCCAGCGTGGGGTTCGACACCTGCCAGATGTTCCAGATCAACCACGCGTCGATGCTTTGGTCTTCGGTCCATTGGGTACGCGCCATGGCGCTGTTGGCGGCTTCGGGCAGGACCAGATTGGCGCGAAATGCGCGCACGGTGCCGATATCGCCCAGGCGGCCGGCCACGTCTTCCCACAGGCCGGTCTGCCCCGCGCCGGATACGGCCATGACCTTGATGCCCGGTTTGAGCAAGTCCTTAAAGCCGCTGATGCCCTTGGGGTTGCCGGGGCGCACCAGGATGGCCGACGGGCGCAGGTACAGCGTGCGGGCATCGCGCAGGTCGAACACGCCGGGCAAGGCGGTGGCGAAGCTGCTCATCATGTTTTCAGCGCCGCTGAACAGCACGTCGGCATCCTGCTTGGCCTTGTCGGCCCACGCTGGCGTGGGGCCGGCAGTGACGTTGACGGTGATGCCGTGGGTCTTGCCGAAAGCCGCGGCAGCTTCTTTCATGGCAGGCGCGGGGCCGCCGGGGCCGTACACATTCAGGTCTTGCGCGGCCCATGCGGAGGTGGCAGCCAAAGAGGCCAGGACCACCATGCCGCTGGCGAACGTTCTGAACGACTTCATATCCTTCACCCTCATTCAAGTGTCTTCGATCGGCGCCGAAACACGGCGTGCCAATACGATTGACGCGCACGCACACGCGAATATTCCGCTTGTAATGACTGTTACCCGGCGCCGCCATTCGATACGGCTTTAGAATTCGTCCTTGCAGATTAGAAATGGGGCCAGCGCCCCGTATTCGCAGAGAGATATCGATGGATAAGCGACAAGACCTGGAACCGCCGGCGATCCAGGAAGGCGCGGCGCATGCCGCTGGGTTGAACACGCCCGACGCCATCGCCATCACGATCGAATCTGACCCGACGCTGGGCTACGCGTCCATCCAGAATGCCGTCCCCATCGTCCGGTCCCTGCGGTTGACCAACCGTGCGCCGCAGGCCTTCGAGAACATCGAAGTGCATATCCGCTGCAATCCCGCTTTTGCGCAAAGCGTGAAGCTGCGCTTCGACAAACTGGTGCCAGGTGAAGTCCGCCGCATCTCGCCGTTGGACCTGACGCCCGACCATGCTTATGTGGCCGACCTGCAAGAGGCCGTGCGCGCCAGCATCGACGTGGCGGTGCAGGCCGGCACGCAGGAACTGGGCCACGCGTCGCAGCCGATCACCGTATTGGCCTATGACCAGTGGGCCGGCACGCGCGCCTTGCCCGAGCTGCTGGCCGCGTTCTCGATGCCGAACAATCCCGCGGTGGACGTGCTGATCGGCAAGGCGTCCAAGCTGCTGCGCGCGCAGCATGCCGATCTGCAGATGAACGGATACCAGTCCAAGAGCCGCGATGTGGTCTGGAAGCAGGTGTCGGCCATCTACAGCACGCTGGCCGCGGAGTCCCTGCATTACGCCGAGCCGCCCGCGTCCTTCGGCGTGGACGGCCAGAAGATCCGTACGCCGGACCGCATCATGGAAGCCCGCGTGGCCACCTGCCTGGATCTGGCCATGCTGTTCTCGTCCTGCCTGGAGCAGGCCGGGCTGCGCCCGGTCATCCTGATGAAGGACGGCCACGCCTGGGTCGGCGTATGGCTGCATCAGGCGTGCTTCGCGGATCCGCTGACCGACGACGTGCAAGCGGTGCGCAAGCGCGTGGACAGCGGCGAATTCCTGGTCTTCGAAACCACCGGCATCGCACAGCACCCGAACTTCCGCCCATCCCTGCGCCTGGCGCTGGAGCAGGGCGCCGCCCATCTGCGCGAAGAGGACACGTTCCGCTACGCCATCGACGTGCACCGTGCGCGCGAACTGCAGATCAAGCCCCTGCCGTCGCGCGCAGTATCGGTGACGCCGGGCGACGCGGATGAGGTCGAACGTCCTGCGGCCATCGAGCCCACGCCCGACCTGCCGCCGCTGGACCCCGAGTTCGTCATCAGCCTGGAGCCCGCCGACGACACGCCGGAAGGCCGGCTGGCCAAGTGGAAATCGCGGCTGCTGGACCTGACGCTGCGCAACCGGCTGCTGAACTTCAAGCTGACCAAGTCCACGCTGCCCCTGGTCGTGCCCGACCTGGGCCGGCTGGAAGACGCCATCGTCGATGGCAGCGAATTCCGCATCCGCCCCTTGCCTGCCGCATTGATGGAAGGCAACGATCCGCGCGTGGCCGATGTGCACCAGAGCCGGGGCGGCCGCGCGCCGTTGGACGACATGGCGCTGGAGGCACTGGGCAACAAGGAACTGATCGCGCGCGTCACGCAGGAAGCGCTGGACGCCAACCTGCTGGCCATCTTTGGCGCGGCGCGCACCGGCCTGGAAGAGGGCGGCGCCAACACGCTGTATCTGGCGATGGGCATGCTGCGCTGGACGGAAAGCCCTGGCGCGGAAAGCGCGCACCTGGCGCCGCTGATCCTGGTGCCGGTGTCGTTGCAGCGCCAGTCGGTGCGCAGCGGCTTCCGCCTGGTCCGCCACGATGACGAGACCATCATCAACCCCACGTTGCTGCAGATGCTGCGCAACAACTACGAACTGCGCATCCCGGGCCTGGACATCCTGCCCGCCGACGACAAGGGCGTGGACGTGGCCCGCGTGCTGCAGGCCTTCCGTCTTGCCGTGCGCGAGATCGCTGGCTGGGAAGTGCTGGAACAGGTGCACCTGGGGATTTTCTCGTTCACCAAGTATTTGATGTGGAAGGACCTGCAGGACCGTACCGAGCAGCTGAAAGCCAACCGCGTCGTCAAGCACCTGATCGATCATCCGGGGCAGGCCTTCGCGAAGGAACCCCTGGATGCGCGCTTTGACCGGCTGGACGACAGCTACAAGCCTGAAGACCTGCTGACCCCGCTGCTGTCCGACTCGTCGCAGCTGAAAGCCATTTGCGCCGTCGACGCCGGCCGCGACCTGGTGCTGGAAGGCCCGCCGGGCACCGGCAAGAGCCAGACCATCACCAACCTGATCGCGCACTTGCTGGCCCGCGGCAAGACCGTGTTGTTCGTGTCCGAAAAAATGGCGGCGCTGGAAGTCGTGCACCGTCGGCTGGCCAACATCGGCCTGGGGCCGTTCTGTCTGGAGCTGCATTCGTCCAAGGCGCGCAAAGCCGAGGTATTGCAACAGCTGGGTAAAGCGCTGGACCATAGCGGCCAGCGCACCAGCGACGACTGGGCCCGCGAGGCCGAGCGCCTGTCCGTGCTGCGCCAGGACCTGAACGGACTGGTGGACGCGCTGCATCACGAGCATCCCAACGGCCTGACGGTATTCGACGCCATCGGCACCTGCATTCAGAACGCCGGACGCGACCCGTCGCCGATGTCGTGGCCGGACGGGCAGGCGCATGAGCGCCGGGAACTCGCGCAACTGCGCGAGACCGCAAGGCGCATGGCGACCTTGTCAGGCGAGTTGGGCACGCTGCTTGGCCACCCGCTGGCGCACATCGGCATGGCGGAATGGAGCCCCAGTTGGCAGGATGCGCTGCTGGCGGCGGCGCAGGCGCTGGATCAGGCGATTGCCGGGTTCCAGCAGCACGCCGTGGCGGCGGGCGACGACCTGGGCGTGCCGGCCGCCGGCCTGAGCCTGGACGCCTATGCCAGGCTGGACCAATTGATCGACGTGCTGCTGGCCGCCCCGCAAGTGCCCCTTGGATTGGCGGCGCAGGCGCACGATGCTTCGGCGCGCTTCCAGGTGCAGGCCATGGTGCGCCACGGGCTGGCGCGCAACGCGCACTGGGCGCAGGTGGGTGGGCAATGGAACGCGCAGTTGGCGGAATTGGACGCCAATGTGCTGAAGGCCGAATGGCTGGCCGCGTGTTCGGCGTGGTGGCCGAAGTCCGTGTTCGCCAAGGGCGGCATCCGCAAGCGCCTGGCCGCCTACCGCACGGATTCGCAACGCCCGGACGACGCGGCGATCAGCGCGGTGCTGACGCCGCTGGCATTGGTCAATCTCGAAGACCGCGAGCTTGCTGTCCAGAAAGCCGATGCCCAGCGCCTGCTGCAGGATTCCTATACGGGTCTGAATACGGATTGGGATCAGGTTCAACGCCACGAGCAATGGGCGCATCGCTTTGCCGAGGCCGTCACGCGGGTCGCGGGCGATGCCGCCACGGCGGCCGATCTGCGCACGCGGTTGCAGGCGCTGGTGGGCGAGAACCGCGCCTTTCTGCAACCGGGCGCGGCGCTGGGCAAGCGGCTGCTGGATTACCGCAATGCATGGCGCGCCTTGCAGGACAGGCTTGCCGACGTCGACACGCGGGCAAAGCCCACCGAGGCCTTGTCGGGTGGCGCGGATGCCAACGGCGCGCTGGAACGCATCCAGGCAGTCATCGCCGGCTGGCGCCACAACAAGCAGTTCCTGATGCCCTGGTGCGTGTGGCGCGAAGCCCGCGAACAGGCGATCGGTGCACAACTGCAAGGCCTGGTCGCGTCGCTGGAACAGGGCCGCGTTCCGCTTGCGCAGGTGGAAGCGCATTTTGAATTCAGCTACCGCAATTGGTGGGTGAAGAAGGTCATCGATCATTCGCCGGTGCTGCGGTCGTTCTCCAGCGCCGACCACGAACGCAAGATCCGCGAATTCCGCGATGCCGACGACCGCTTCCAGACACTGACGTCGGCCTATATCGCCGCGATGCTGGCCGGCAAGGTGCCCGCCGGCAACGGCATCCTGGTCAGCCCCGACAGCGAGCTGGGACTGCTGCGGCGCGAGCTGCAGAAGAAGGCGCGCCACGTTCCCGTGCGCCAGTTGATGCAACGCCTGCCGTCGCTGTTGCCGAAGCTCAAGCCCTGCCTGCTGATGTCGCCGTTGTCTGTTGCGCAATACCTGGACGCGGGCCATTCGCAATTCGACGTGGTGGTGTTCGACGAGGCGTCGCAGATTCCGGTGTGGGATTCCGTCGGCGCCATCGCGCGCGGCCAGCAACTGGTGGTGGTGGGCGATACCAAGCAACTGCCGCCCACCAGTTTCTTCAGCAAGTCCGCGCCCGAAGAAGACGGCGCAGGCGACGACGGGCAGGTCGAGGACCTGGAGAGCATCCTGGATGAATGCCTGGGTGCCGACATGAACCGCCTGCGCCTGCAGTGGCACTACCGCAGCAAGCACGAAAGCCTGATCACCTTCAGCAACGTCACCTACTACGACTCGCAGCTGATTACCTTCCCGTCGCCCGTCACCGACGACGTGGCCGTGCGCCTGGAGAAGGTGGCCGGTGTCTATGACCGGGGCGGCAGCCGCACCAACCGCCGCGAAGCCGAAGCCATCGTGCAGGGCATCGAACAGCATTATCTGGACAAGTCCCGCCGCCGTCAGACGCTTGGTGTGGTCACGTTCAACCAACCCCAGCAATCGCTGATCGAAACCCTGCTGGACGCCCGCCGCCGCGCGAGCGCCGACCTGGACAAGGCCATTTCGGCCCAGTCCCGCGAGCCGCTCTTCATCAAGAACCTGGAGAACGTGCAGGGCGACGAGCGCGATGTCATCTATTTTTCGATCACCTTCGGCCCGGATGCCGCCGGCAAGATGACGATGAACTTCGGGCCGCTGAATGGCGAGGGCGGCCATCGGCGCCTGAACGTCGCGATTTCGCGCGCTCGGGAAGGCGTGGTGATCTACAGCACGCTAATGCCGGAACAGATTGACCTGTCGCGCGTGCGGGCGACCGGCGTGCGGGATCTGAAGCATTACCTGGAGTTTGCGCTGAAGGGGCCGCGCGCCCTGGTCGAGCAGTCGTTGCCCACGGGGCGCGAGCCGGACAGCCCGTTTGAAACTCAGGTTATCAAAGTGCTGCGCAATCACGGTTGGACCGTGCATCCGCAGGTGGGGTGTTCGGGATACCGGATCGACATGGGCGTGGTGGATCCACGCGCGCCCGGCAGGTATCTGATGGGCATCGAATGCGATGGGCGCGCCTACCACTCGGGCGCCACGGCGCGCGACCGTGACCGCCTGCGGCAGGTGGTGCTGGAAGGGTTGGGTTGGCGCCTGCACCGGGTCTGGTCGACCGACTGGTGGATCAACCCCGAGCGGGAAGTGGAAAAGATCCTGGCCCGCTTGAACGCGGAGCTGGAGCGCAAGGTCGACGAGGAGCCGGAAGCGGAAGAGGTTGAGGAAGCCGTCCAGCCGAGCGCGCCCGACAGCGGCCGCCCCGTGGAATTCGTGATCACGACGGAGGAGGGCGCCTGGGCCGCCGAGCACGGCGCATCGGCTTCTGCCAGCACGCCTGGCGGGTTCGAGGTGTACCCCCCGGCGGCACTGGAAGGCGGGGACTCAGAGGCGTTCTACAGCCGCGCCAACAACAGCCAGGTGACCGAGCAGCTGCGTGTGGTGATTGAAACCGAAGGGCCGATTGCCGAAACCGTGCTGCACCGTAAGGTGGCGCGCGCCTGGGGCCTGGAGCGCACGGGCGTCAGGATCGTTGAACGGCTGCGTACGCTGACGCCGATGGACGTGGGGCAGACCGAGGAAGGCGAAACCACCTTCTACTGGCCGGCGGGCGTGAAGCCTGAGGAATGGACGGGCTTTCGCGGGGCGGGCGAAGACGACGCGACGCGCCGACGGATCGACGACGTGTGTGTCCAGGAACTGGCCAACGGCGTCTTGCATGTGCTGGCGATGACTGGAAACTCGCCGAAGGCGGATGTGATCAAGTCGGTGTGCCGGATGCTGGGCATGGCGCGGACCTTGGCGGATGCGGAAGCGCGGGTCGAGCGGGCGGTGTATGCGTTGACGCAGCGGGGCGTGGTGCGGGAAGAGATGGGGATGCTGCGGGTCGCGTAGCCCGATGGCGTAAGGTGTCAGACTGTAAGCGCCCGCGGGTCGTCAGCGGCTTGTCAGGGCAGGCCCTGATTTCTGCCAGGGCAGCAGGGCAAACGGCTGCCTGCGGCGCGCAGCCGTCGCCATCCGGCCGCAAATCGGTTGGCAAGATTTTGAAACGGTCTGGAAGCCGGTTCGCCAAATTCGTCCACGCTGCGAACGTAGAATTCCGCTTTTCATCAGTGCCATCCGGCTTACAGGAACGAACCATGAAAAAAATAATCCTCCTTGCGTCCGCATGCGCCGCGCTGCTTCAAGCTTGCGCCCCGGTTTCCTCCCCTAGCGAAGGATCGTCCTCCATGCCCACTCCTGCCGTCACGTCGCCCGCCAGCCAATTGACCCTGCCCGCCTACTACTGGCGTCTGGCTTCCGCTACCGATACGTCGGGCAAGCCGGTCGCCGCGTTGCAGAAGGGGATCGAGCATCAGTTGCGCCTGACGTTCTCGAACGACGCCCTGAACATCCGTGGTGGCTGCAATGCGCAATTCGGCGGCTACCGTTATCAGAACGGCGTGCTGCATGTGAATAACCTGGCGTCCACGATGAAGGCGTGCGAACAAAGCCTGATGCAGCTGGATGCCGAGATCAACGAGCGGATGAAGGGCGACCTGCGCGCCACGCTGTCCGGCGATACCGCCGAGCCCGCGTTGGAGCTGGTCGGGCAGGATGGCACCGTCCTGAAGTTCGTCGGCGAACCCACGCCCGAGACGCTGTACGGCAGCGCCGGCGAAACCATCTTCCTGGAAGTCGCGGCCAAGAAGGCGGAATGCAGCCATCCGATGATTCCCAACTACCAGTGCCTGATGGTGCGCGAGCGCCGCTACAACGAAGCTGGCGTGCAGCAGCCGACGCAGGACAAGTGGCATCCGCTGTACCAGTCCATCGAAGGCTTTGAGCACAAGGACGGCGTGCGCACCGTGCTGCGCGTGAAGCGTTACGACTGGAAGAACCCGCCCGCCGACGCGCCGTCGAAGGTGTATGTGCTGGACATGGTCGTGGAGCAGGACGCGTCCAAGAAGTAAGGGCCGACGCTTTGGCCCTTTGTCAGGATGCCCGAGCGCTGTGCGCGCTCGGGCCTGTTCCCGCTGGACTCCTGCGTCACCGCCGCTTTGCGCGGGCTCGCAGGTCGTCGCGCACTGCGGCGTAGCTGCAGTAGCGGGCGAAATCCCGCTTGGCGAACGCCAGGTACAGCCCCGTTGCGATCATGAAGGCGCTGAAGATCGATACGTACAGCAGGCGATCGGGGGCGTCTTGCAGCAGCCCTAACGCCAAGTACAGGTTGAGGACCCCGAAGCCCAGCAGCAGCGCCATCAAGATCCAGCGCGCCCACGGGCTGCCGCGGTACAGCCACGCCAGTAGAAGCGCGGGCAGCAACAGTTTCTTCACCGCCGAGAAATCGCCTTGCAGCACGGCCAGGATTTCGTAGCTGAGGGCGGCCAGCGTGCCGGCCAGGACGATGAACCAGAAGCGCCGTTCGCTGGGCTGCCGGCGCTCGGTCGGTCGGGTGCCGGTAAGGGTTCTTTCGGTCATGCGGTCTCCATTAAAAGATGAAAAATGCCGGGCCGCGACATCGTCCTTGCGTCGCGGCCCGGCGCCGGTCAGTCATGCCGCCTTCTCAATTCCCGGACGGCCGCAGCGTCAGCGTATCCGCGCGCTCGCTGTCCACCTTGGCGCGGCTGAAGGCCATGGGGAAGTACTCCCCGGTGGCCCAGCCCTTCAGCAGATCCTGATAATGCGGGCTGCGCGGATCGGCCGATTGCCCCGGCACGTTCTGGACACGTGAGTTATCCCAGTTGGCCACGTCGATCACCTGGCGGTACGACGAGCCGCTGATCTGGCGGAAGTCGCTCTTGCGGAACGTGCCGCGATGCACCGTGTCGTTGTCGCCGCCCACCGGATAGCGCGGGGTGCCATAGGCCTTTGCCGTGTCGGGCGGCAGCAGGCTGGCGAGACTGTGCTCGAACTGGATGTGATGCAGCTTGCCCCATTGCCATTGCGTCGAGTCCGGTCCCAGCGTGGCGCGCAGCTTCATCACCCCATCAGCCAGCGCCTGCAGCAGCAGCGCGTCCCGCCCTTGCTCCGGCCGAGGGCCGAACGCGGCATCGGGGGTAGCCAGCTTTTCCAGCGTCTTGCGGGTGGAGAGTTCGCCGAAGGCGGCTCGCCCATTTGCCGGCACGTAAAGATCCGTCACGCGCTTGACGACTTCGGGCAGCCAGAACGCGTAGACCGAGGCGGCTCGCGACTCGGTGCCCATGCGGGCGTCCCAGTCCTTGAGCAGGCCCAGGGCGTCATTCAAGGCGGGGTCGGCGGCGTTCAGGGACTTGGCATAGCCCATCAGCGTGCGGGCGGGAATCGACAGATTGTCGTATTGCAGGTCCTGGGATTGCTGCACCGTCAGGCCTTTACCGTCGGCCAGCACCTCGCGGATGCGCTGCACGCGGTAGGGTTCGGCCCAGGTGCGTGCCGACATTTCCTTGTAGGCAAAGTCGGCGGGCAGGTTGTACTCGTTGGCGGTCGCCACATAGCCTTCGGGCGGGTTGAAAGCCCGGGGCAGCGCGCTGCCCGGCAGGATGCCGCGCCATTCGAAATCGCCGTTGCCCGGCACCGGCAACATGCCTGACCAGTCGCCGCGCGGACGGATCGGCGCGATGCTGCCGCCAAACCAGCCGATGTTGCCGTCCACGTCGGCATACACCATGTTTTCGCTGGGTGTGTAGTGCTTTTCCATGCCGGCGACGAACTCGTTCCAGTTCTGCGCCTGATTCAGCCGCAGGCTGGCCAGATAAGCGGCGGTTCCCGGGTATTCCAGATAAGCCGCGCGCAAGGCATAGGCCTTGTGACGCACCAGGTCTTCGTGGATCACCGGGCCGTGGCGCGTGAATTTCAGGTTGCGGACGGCGGGCGTTGCGCCGCGCACGGGGATGGACTCGTCAACCTGGCGCATCTTCTCCCAGCCGCCCTGGTAGCGGTATTCGCCGGGATTGGCTGGGTTGGTGTCATAGACGTAAAGGTCTTCTTCGTCCCCGAATGCGAAGATGGTCAGGCCGAAGGCGATGCGGTCGTTGTGGCCCATGGACACGCCCGGCAGCGCGGGTTCTCCGGCGCCGATCACGTTCCAGCCCGGCGCGTTCAAGTGCACCATGTAGCGCAGGGACGGCATCGTAATGGACCGGTGCGGGTCGCCGGCCAGGATGGGCTTGCCGCTGGCGGTGCGCTGGCCGCCGATTGTCCAGTTGTTGCTCTCATAGCGGGTCGCCATCGGATCGAAATCCGCGTCCAGCGATGCCAGCCTGTTTTCCGACAAGGCGCTGGCGAGCTTCACCCGTTCATCTTCCGCCAACGGACTGCGCGGGAAGTCGGCCGCAACGAATTTCTGGCCGTCGCGCGCCAGCGTGTAGTTGGCAAGTACCGTCTTGTCGATCTGGCGCACGTCCAGGCCCGCCGGCACCTGCAGCGCCAAGGGCGGCTCGAACGTGCTCAGCCCCTGCACGTTGTTCAGCCCCAAGCTGGCGACCTGCTGCGCCATCTTGACTTCCTCATTGACGTTGCGCGTCAGCGCGTAGATGCGGATCAGCGAGGTCTCGGGGCTCCAGTATCCGGGTTCGGTGCCGGTCAGCTTGAATTCCGGCGGCAGTTGCTCCGGATTGGCCTTCACCCAGTTCACATAGGCGTTGATGCCGTTGGCGAACGCGGTCAGGATGGCCTTGCCTTCAGGGTGGTAACTGGCGAATTCGGCCTGCATGTCGCCACGGAAGAGGAACAGGCGCGCGGCGCGATCCTGTTCGATGAAGCGCGGCCCGAACTGTTCGGCCATTTTGCCTTCACCCTGGCGGCGCCACAGGTCCAGCTGCCACAAGCGGTCGCGCGCAGCGGTAAAGCCCTGGGCGAAGAACAGGTCATTCTGGTTCTGCGCATAAATGTGGGACACGCCGTGCTTGTCCCTGACGATATCCACGGGCTGGGACAGCCCGGCCATATCGATGGTGTCTTTCTTGCCGCCGGGCGCGGCGCAGCCGGCCAGTACGACAATCAGCCCACTCGCCAGCAATGCGGCGATCCTGCGATTAAGAAAACGCATGGCTCCTCCTCCGGTTTATAGCTTTTGTATTCGCCTGCGGGCCCCGGAGCGTCGTGCCGCCGGATGTCCGTGCAAGCAAGCCATACAACTAAATCAGGCGTGGCGGCAGAGGTGTTTTATTTGATGAAATTTGGGAAAGCTTGTAACACGGAGAAATGCGGGGGCATGGTCGCCGTTTCTCGCCAGCCGGACTCGGGGCGTCGTTGCCGGTCAGAACGGGCGGCATGAACCCTCGGAAGGGAATTGCAGTTTGATACTTATTTAGGGGGTCCGGGCGCGTCTACGCAACACGCTACGTGGGATCGGAATCATGGCCGGGCCGCGTGGATGGTCGGTCGAGCCATGACAAGGCGTCGGCCAGCGACAGCACCGTCGTGCGCGACGCGAACGCCGTCGCAAAAAGGTGGTCATGCACCACCTGATCCGGGTCGTAGCAGCAGTCCTTGACGGTCAGCAGGCGGAAGTCCGCATCGCTGGCGTACGCCACTGACGACAGCACGACCCCGGTTGACGCGATCCCCACCATCATCAACGTATCGATACCTTGCGCGGAAAGCCGGACTTGCAGGTCGGTGCCGAAGAACACGCTGGCGCGATGCGCGATGATGAGTGGTTCACTGGGCAGCCTGCCGAGTTCCGGCGAGACTTGGTCGCCCACGAAGAGCCCCAGCTGCTTGATTCCTTGCCCGTTCTTGTTCAAGGGGCTGACTTCGGGATAGCCGGGGCTGAACTGGATATTGGCGAAATAGACGCTGACGCCGGTTTGCCGGACCGCATCGCACAGGCTGCGCGTGTTGGCAAGCAGGGCGGGGGCGACCGAGGGGAAGAGCCCAAGGATATCGGTCTGGTAATGCATGACCAGCAACGCGGTCCGCGCCGGCACGAGCGCCGGGAGTTGTCCGTCCGTACGCCGTCCCGCGACAGTGTCTTCCCCGTCGGGTTCCTGCATAGCCGAATCGGCCGGTCTGGGTTCCATGGAAGGCGACATGAGAAGGTCCGCGGTCGGAAAGACGATTGAATCTACCACGACCCTCGTCAGGCATGGCGCGTCTGTCAGGGACCTGTGGGCGTGGTTTGTTGTCGGCGCGACAGGGCGTCAGGCCCCCTATTCCTTGTCCTCGGCCCGGCAGAATGTGATCTGGAAGCTTCCCGGCAGTTCAAACGCCACGTGGTGCCGCGCCTGCGGCTGGATCAGCACCTGTTGTCCGGCAGCCAGCACCACCTGGGCGTGCGGCGGATCATCCTGCGTGTAGCGCAACAGGCCGGCATGCACGGTCAGCAAACCCCAGGTACCGGCTTTGGTCGCATGCGCCGTTTGCAGGCTGGCCGGCAGGTTGTCCGGCGTGAACATCGGGCTGTCACGATAAGGGCGCACGCCGTCAGGCAAGGTGTTCGGCAGGGCGGGGGGCGTTGGGGCCTGCCGCTGCTGCCAGATGCTCCAGAGCTTGGCGGCAATGCGCTCGGCCATGGCGTCGGCCTGTGTTTGCAGGGCCGGGATGCCAAGTTCGGCGGTGACGCCGTGGAACAAGGCAAGCCAGCGCTGGAACAGCGGCCAGGACAGATCCGGGATCCGCGCATGCGCCGGGATGGGTGCGCCCTTGAAGCGACGCGTGCCCAGTAGCAGCGACGACCAGAAGTCGCACAGCATGTCCAGGTGCAGGTCCCAATCCGCGACCCGGGCGTTGAAAATGGGTCCCAGCGCATCGTCTTGGCGCACCTTGGCGTAGAAGCGGTGCACCAGTTGCCGGATGTCTGCTTCGGTGAAGGGAGGGGCCGCCTGCTCAGGCGTTGGAGGGAAGTCGGAGACGGGCATGGCGAGCCAGGGGAAAGGACTGGCCTGCATTGTGCGGCGCGGGCGGGGAGGGCGCCGATGACGAAAGTCATTGGAGGTGCGCGATCCCTTGCCGCGATGCGCGTCGCCCGCGACTCAAAACGGCCGTTTCGCTGTCGTCGCCAGCTTGGCCAGATGGGCCGGGTCGCGCACGGCCCATTGACGGCGCTGTCCGCTGATGTAGCCCTGCGTCTGCCAGTCATTGAGCAGGCGGCTCAGGGTTTCGGCCCGGATGCCCAGGTGCGCGGCCAACTGGCGCTGGTTCAGCGGCAACGTCAGGGCGTCACCATGGCGCTCGCGCAGCCCCATCAAGTAGTTGGCCAGACGTTCGGGCGCGGAGCTGGACGTCATCCAGTCCACCTTGTTGACCTGGTCGTACAGGCTTTTGCTAAGGCCGGCCAACAGCTTGAGCGCCAGGTCCGGCCAACGCCTGCACGCCTCGTGCAATTGGTGCCGGCTTAGCCGCCAGCCCTGCAGCAGGGTGCGGGCGCGCGCCTGCATGGGGTAACGGCCATGCGGCATGAACATGGCCGCCTCGGCCATCAACTGGCCAGGCTCGAACACGCGGAACACGCGCTCGTCGCCGTTGTAGCTGTAGCGCATGACCTCGGCCTGGCCGCTTTCGATCAACAAATAGTAGAGGGCGTCGTCGCCTTCGCCGAACAGGACTTGCCCCGCGTCGGCGCGCAAGGCCATGGCGCCGCGCAACAACTCCGCGGCGACTTCCGGGCCCGTGCCGGGAGGCAGGCCCTGCAGCAGCGGATGACCTGCCAGCAAGGCGAGGGCGGCCGGCCCGGGCAGATTGATATTTGTCATTCTGGGTCTTTCAACATGAATGCGAGAATCTTAAATGATAACAATTCGTGTTTGATATTTAATGACAAACTCGCATATGCGCCGCCGATTCTGCGGGGCGGCCCTGGGCACGGCGCTGCTGTCCAGCCTGCCCATCGTACGCGCGTCGCCAACGCGACGCCCTGCGACGCTGACACTGGCTGGCCCCGCTGCCGTGGTCAGCTACCCGTTGATGCACATGGCGGCCACGGGGGCACTGGCCACCCACACCGAGCAATTGCGCTTCCGACTGTGGCAAACGCCGGACCAATTGCGCACGCTGCTGGTCAACGGAGACCTGGATTTCAGCGCGGCGCCCAGCACGCTGCCCGCCTTGCTGCACAACCGGGGCATGCCGGTGCGGCTGTTGAACATTTCAGTGTGGGGGATTCTTTGGCTGGTCAGCCGCGATCCGGCCGTGCAGACCTTCGACGACCTGGCCGGCCGTGACTTGCTGGTGCCCTTCCAGCGCGACTTGCCGGCCGTGTTGCTGGATACCTTGCTGGCCGCCCATGCCGAACGCGGCATGGCGCCTGTGGCGCTGCGCCACACGCGCGACGGCCAGGACGCGATCGCGTTGATGCTGGACGGCCAGGCCAGTCAGGCGCTGCTGGTCGAACCGATGGCGTCGCTGCTGTTGTGGCGGGCGCAACAGACCGAGCGGGCTCCGGCACTCCATCGCGGCCAAAGCCTGGAACAGGCCTGGCGCACTGCTTTTCCCGCGCAGCCTTCGCTGCCGCAGGCAGGCGTGATGGCTGCCGCCGGTGTCGCAGGCAACGCGGAGCTGTGCCTTGCCGTGGAACAGGCCTATGCCGCATCGGCGCGCTGGTGCGTCGCGCACCCCGCCGAGTGCGCCGCGTTGGTCCGCGGGTATCTGCCGCATTTGCCTCAGCCGGCGATCGAGAACGCCATTCTTGCGACGCGCCTGGAAAGCCGTAGCGCCCAGGATGCGCGCCCCGAACTCGAGGCACTGTACCGCTTGTTGGCTGGCCGTTTCCCGCAAGCCATCGGCGGCAAGCTGCCTCCCATTGGCTTCTACGGCCCATGAGCCCCGTCCCTGCCGTGCCGGCGCGTACTTCGCGCACCTGGAGCGCCGTCGGCGTATTGCTGATCGTGCTGGCCTGGCATGTGGCCGCGCGCCAGCTTGGGCCGTTGCTGATGGCGACGCCGTGGGAAGCGCTATGCGCCATCGTCCCGCTGGTGCAAAGCCCGCAGTTTTTCGCCAATGCGGGCGTCAGTTTGATGCGCATCGGCGTTGGCGTGCTGGCGGGCGCCTCCCTCGGCTTCACGGCGGGGGTGCTGGCCGGGCACAGCGCCCGCCTGCGCGGATTGATCGAACCGCTGCGTTGGTTGCTGATGGCCATGCCGCCCGTCGTGATCGTGGTGCTGGCCATGTTGTGGTTCGGCCTGGGTTCACCGATGGTGATCTTCATCACCACGCTGATGATGGCGCCCGGCATGTACGTCAATACCGTCAAGGGCATGCTGCACGTGGACAGGAATCTTATCGAGATGACCCACGTCTATCGCTACGGCCGCTGGCTGCGCCTGCGCCATCTGTATCTGCCCGCGCTTAGCGCCCCGCTCCTGGCCGCCTTGCTGATTGCTGCTTGCGGCGGCGTGCGGCTGGTGGTCATGGCGGAAGTGCTGGGCGCCGAAAACGGCGTGGGTTACGCGCTGGCCAACGCGCGCAGCACCTTCGACACCGCGGAACTGTTCGCGTGGGTGCTGCTGATCCTGGGCCTGGTGGCGGTGCTGGAATTCGCCTTCCTGCAGCCTTTGCAGCGCCGGTTGGGCCGGTGGATGGAGTCCAGCCGTGCTTGAGATGCAATCCCTATCCCTGCGCTACGGCGCACTCACCGTGCTGCACGACGTCAATCTGCGCTTGCGTCCCGGCGAGCGCCTGGGTCTGATCGGGCCCAGCGGCGCCGGCAAGAGCAGCCTGCTGCGTCTGGCTGCCGGACTGGTCCCCCCCAGCAGCGGAGCGGTGCGCAATGCCTTCCGGCATCCGGTCCTGATGTTCCAGGAGCCCCGCCTGCTGCCATGGCGCCATGCGCTGGACAACGTCGTCCTGCCGCTGCGGGGCGCTGGATACCCGCCGGCCAAGGCCCGTGCGTTGGCCCAGCATTGGCTGGCCCGCGTTGGCTTGGACGCCGCCATGCAGGCCTGGCCCGGCGAGCTTTCCGGCGGCATGGCGCAACGCGTGGCGCTGGCTCGCGCCCTGGCCCTTGCGCCCGATCTGCTGATGCTGGACGAACCGTTCAGCGCACTGGATCCCGCCCTGCGCCGGGAGCTTGCCGCTTGCTGCCGCGAGGAAATCGCCCGCAGCGGCGCTGCCCTGTTGTGCATCAGCCACGACCCCGAGGACCTGCGGGGGCTGGTCGACCGCTGCGTCATGGTGGACCGGGGGGGCGTCATGCCGATCGCGTTCGACGGCGTTCTCCAACCCTGACCGCTTGTCTGTCTTCTTTCCTTGGACCTTAGCCATGAATACTTATCCCTTGCTGCTTGTCCTGCACCTGTTCGCCGCGTTTGTCTTCGTGGGCACCGTCACTTTCGAAGTGCTGTTCCTGGAACCTGTGCAGAAGCGCTTGCCCGCTGACGTGCGCAAGGCGTTGGGCAGCCAGCTTGGGCCCCGCGTGCGCGCCGTGGTGCCGTGGGCGGTGCTGGTGCTGTATGCGGCCGGCCTGGGCATGGCCTGGCAATACCGCGGCGCGCTCGCCAGCCCCGGCAGTTCTTCCTTCGCGCTTTTGCTGTCCATCAAGATCGCGTTGGCCGCCAGCGTGCTGATCCACGTCGTCGTTGCGATGACATTGGCGCGCCGCCAGCGCTTGCACAGCGTGTTGCGCCGGCGCGTGCACATCAGCGTTTTCTGTCACATGGTCGGCATCGTCTTGCTGGCCAAAGCCATGTTCCATCTGTCCTGGTAATCCAGCCATTCAGCTTTTCGCGGAAGTACTGTCATGACGTCCCCCGTCTTGCGCCAATTGGCGTCCAGCCTCACGCTCAGCGCCCTCGGCTTGTCCGTGGCCTTCGCCCAGGAGGCCGCGCCCATCGCCACGGCGCCGGCCAGCCAACCCGTGCCCTCGCTAGCCCCCGTGGTCGTCTCCGGCCAAACCCTGACGCAGACCCTCGATCCCGGCCCGCAGCAAGTCAGGCAAGTCCTGCAGGCCGTGCCGGGCGGCACCAACCTGATCGAACCTCAGCAGGAGGTGCGCCTTGTCACCTTGCGCGATGCCCTGGACTATCAACCCGGCGTCATCGTGCAGGAATTCTTCGGCGGCTTGGATCAACCGCGCTTGAACATCCGCGGTTCCGGCATTCAAAGCAATCCGTTAAGCCGCGGCATCCTGCTGATGCAGGATGGCGTACCGCTCAATGACGCCGACGGCTCGTTCATCATCAGTTTGCTGGAGCCCCGCAATGCCGGCCTGGTCACCGTGCGGCGCGGCGCCAATGCGCTATCGCCAGGCGCCAGCACGCTGGGCGGTGAAGTCGATTTCCAGTCACTGGTGGGCACCCAGAGCGATGTGATCCGCTTGGGAGGCGGCAGCTTCGGCACGCGCAACCTCGCGCTCTCGAAGGGATTCGAAGACGAACGCATGGACGGCCGCATCAGCTTCGGCTACGACAAATCCGATGGTTACCGCCATCATTCCGCGTCCGAGCGGTCCAGCTTCCAGGGCAACCTGGGATTCCGCCGTGGCACGTTCGAGAACCGCACCTACCTGTCATATACCGACCTCAAGTTCGACATCCCCCAGCCCGTGCCCAAAGCGCGCATGTACGAGGATCCGCGCGGCGTGTTGGGTGACGGCGATTCGCCGCTGGATCTGAGCAACAACGTCTATAAGCGTGATCCGCATCGGGACACCAGCCAGTTCCGCCTTGCGAACCGCAGCTATTGGGGCAGTGATGCCCTGAACCAGACCGTGGGCCTGTACTGGCAGCGCACCGACGACGACTTCACCAATCCGCAGGTCGCGAACGTGACCGACGGTGATACCTATGGCCTGTTGTGGAAGTTGGCGGGCAAGGCCGGCAACGTCGACTACCGTGTCGCTCTCGACTGGCAACGCAGCGATATGGACCGCGACTTCTACGCCATTCGTCCCGCCGACGGCAGGCGCCTGCAGCGTTTCGGCGCCTACGACCTGCAAGCGGAAAACCGCAGCGCCCTGGTCGGCCTGGATTGGCATGTGACGCAACAACTCAGCCTGGTCGGCGACCTGAAATACACCCAGGCGGTGCGCGATGCCCGCGAGCGCAACACGGGCAAGACCCTGGACCAGGACTGGAGCTACGCCACCCCGCGCCTGGGCATCGTATGGCAGCCGGCCGCCGCCCAGCGGTGGTATGCCAACGTCAGCCGCAGCAATGAGGCGCCCACGTTCTGGGAAATCGTCAACGGCGAGGTGCCCGCGCCCATGAATCCTGCTACCGCCGTCACGTCGATGAGCAAGCTGGATTTGCAACGCGCGCTGACCTACGAATTGGGCGGCGACGGCGCCTTCAACCTGGCCGGCCGCGAGCAACATTGGACGGTGTCGCTGTACCGCAGCAAGGTGGACGATGAACTCATGTCCGTCACCAACGCCAACGGTACTCCGGCCGGCACCTACAACTATGGCGGCCAGACCCGGCACCAGGGCATCGAAGCCGGTCTCTACGGCAGTCTGCCCGCGCCGGGCGACGGCTTGCTCGATTACCGCGTGGCCTACACGTTCAGCGACTTCCGCTTCCGCTCCGGCGAATACCAAGGCAACCGCATTGCTGGCGTGCCGCGCCATCTGCTCAGCGCCGAAGTGATGTACCGCAAGGGGGGCTGGCGCGTGGGACCGAATGTGCGCTGGCTGATGAGCGACACCGAGACCAACCATGCCAACGCCGCCGGTACGCAGCAGAAGGCCTATGCGTTGCTGGGCTTCAAGGTGGCGTATGAGCACGACGCCCACTGGAGCGGATACGTGCAGGCGGACAACCTGACGGACAAGACGTACGCCAGCAGTTATGCGATACGCAACACGGCGACCGTGGCCATGCCCATTTTCCTGCCGGGAAACGGCAGGTCGCTGAGCGCGGGGGTAGCCTACCGGTTCTGAAATAAACTGCAGGCAAAGACGGGCTGCGCGGGCTGGTGCCGGCGGCGCTCGCACCACGCCAACCCTTGCCGTCCTTCCCATGCCCATCGCAGACCTTGCCGCCGCGCTCACCGCCCCGATCCTCACCGCTGATGATCTGGACTCGCTCGAGCAATTCTTCAACCGCCCCGAGGTTCGCGCGTTTTACGTGCACGCCCAGGACGCGGCACACACCAGCGCATCCCTGCAGACCTGCGTGGATCTGCTGCCCCGGCTGCACCCCAACCGCGCGTCGGCCCTGGCGCTGATGTGCGGGTCCCTGGTTGAAGACGATGCCGATCCCGCCATTCTTTTTCCGACGTTGCAATCGCTGCTGAGCCAGTGGCTGCAGACCCTGCGGCCCTATTGCGCGCAGGAAGTCGAAGCGGACGATGACGAGGTCGAGGAAGCCGACCGCCAGGCCTGGGCGGATGCGCAAGCGAAGATGGCCGCCGTTGCCGAAGACGAGCGCTGGCAGGTCGAAGCCCTGCATCAAGCCGTGGACGTCCTGGTCTTGCCCATGATGACGATGCTGATGCGCGACCAGGGCAACCATCAGGCCTTTGTATCGGACGACGCCTTGATGGGGTTGCTGCACCCCATGGCCACCAGCAACGACAGCCTGCCGTTCGAGCAACTGCATTACTTATGGATGGCGGCGCAAGTCAGCTACCTGGACGAATTGGTCGTAGTGATGCCTGCGTCCCGATCCGGCTTCGTCGTGCAAGCCCACGCCGTCAACAATACCTTCCACGCCTTCACGTTGCTGCAGATCATCATTGGCGAGCATGCCGAGGCCTTGGGTGTGAAGCGGGACATCGCGCCGCGCCAGCCCGATATGGAGCGGGACACCGCCGACTTCCAATGGCTGCAGATCGGCGCCTATGCCGATGGCGAACTGGTCCAGCCGATGCTGTGGGCCTGGGGCGAAGCGGCGTTGCGCCTCAACATGGCCAAGCATGGAAAGCGGGTGCTGGTTGCGCTGGAGACCGATGAGGGCACCCAGCGCAATTGGTCGGGATTCAACGGCATCATCCACGACGCGCAGCAGCCGTCGATGACGTTCAAGCGGTACCTGACGGCGGATGAGGTGACGTCTTATCTGGCTTGACCGCCCATGGCAGCAGGCAAACGTGTCACCATTTGCCCGGGTTTTGCGATTGCGATTGCGACTGCATTTGCGACGAGGTGGTGCCGGGCCTTACCGTGTCCACGTATTTTTTATAGCTGTCGATGTATTCCGGGCTGTTGATGTCTGGCGTGTTGTCGCTATTCCAGTTTCTTTCGACGCCGGATTGCTTCCAGGCGGCCAGGTCGCGCATGACGTCGTCGCGGCTCAGGGCGACGTTCGGCTCGGGCGTGGCGGTGGTCGGGGCGGCTCCCATTTGTGCAACGGCGGGGCCGGACAGCAGCGCAAAGGCCGCCAAGGCCACCGGGATGGCGGCGCGGAGGGTGAGGATGGGCTTCATGAAGTGCTCCTTGATGACAAGCGTGATCGCAGCTTTTCCTTGACGGGATGCGTGGGCGCAGGCTCGGACAAGGACCGCTGCGGGACCGGATTGCCCCCTCTCTCATGGCTTCGGGCCCATCGTAGGGCCGCATGGGTGCAGGCCACATACTCAAAATTGGGTACGCCCGCAGGCGCCTGGACGGCGGCCGTTTGGCTTGGCGGGCAGGGCGACCTACAGCAAGGAGGCTAAGCGCACCAGTTCCGCCTGCCGGTTGCATTCCATTTTGCTGAGCAGGGAGGCAACCTGTTTGCGCACCGTCAGCACCGAGGCCTGACGCAGGGTGGCGACTTCTTCCACGCTATGGCCGGCGGCAAGACCAGCGAGGACAGCCGCTTCGGCATGCGTGATGGCAAACACGGATTCCAGTTTGGCGACGTCGGGCATCGCGAAGGCGCTTTTCTTACGCATGCGGATCAGCAACATCCTGCCGCCGATCAGGTTCAGGGCGTGTGGCGCGGGGCTGATGTCGATCCAGAAGAACTCTCCCCAGCCGGACGCGGTGGCCAGCGACCGCGTTTTGCCGTCCCGGACGGCTGCGGCGCAGTTGGCGTCGAACAAGCGCTGCACCTTGTGGTCGGCGTGCCGCAGCTTGCCGCCGCGCACCGTCCAGCCTTGGGCGTCGTCCAGATACCGCACCGCCAGCGCGGACATCTCGTTGACCATGGATTCCTTGCTGATCAGCAAGATGGCTTCGTCCAGTTCCGAGAAGGCGCGTTCAATGGATTGCCAGCCGACGGCCAGCGCTTTTTCGCGCTGCGCGAGGTGGCTTTGCAGCGTGCGGAAGTATTGGGCGAAATCACCGGACTGCAGGCGCTGACTGGCTTTGGGGTCGACCGTCGAGCGCTGGAAACCGATGGTGGCGTGCAGCACGGTGTTGGACTCGACGATCAGGCTCAGGATTTGCGCCATCCGGTGCTTGAGCATGAAGTCCGTATAGAACTCCGTGCGTTGCAGCTGGTCGGGGCTGTACATCTGCGCCGTGTCTAGCCAGGTGCCGGCAGGGGCCTGCCGGGAGTCCTGTTCCAGGATGTCGCAACGGTGGTAATGGCCTTGGTAGTCGGCATAACACGCATCCGAAAATCCGATGGCGGACAGGTTCAGCAGCTTGTTGCGGGCATCGAAGACGATCAGCGTGCCGCTGTCGGCGCCGACCAGGTCGCGGGCGGTGCGCAAAATATCGTGCCAGGGCGGCTCGGGGTCGGTCAGGTGATGCACGGCGTCGATCGCGCGCCGCAAAACAATCTGATGCTCGGCCATGGTGTACCTCCAACGCTGGTTCAAACGTAATTGCTGCTACGTGTCTCAGGTGCTGGTGGGGGAGCTTCGGCCTATTCGGACCAA
The DNA here is from genome assembly GCF_002209535.1 of Achromobacter marplatensis. Classification (GTDB taxonomy): domain Bacteria; phylum Pseudomonadota; class Gammaproteobacteria; order Burkholderiales; family Burkholderiaceae_B; genus Achromobacter; species Achromobacter marplatensis. Next base: position 479,403 of record NZ_NJIG01000002.1, read on the forward strand.
AGCGGTGCTCGGCTGCTGCGGATCAGAGCGGAAGGGTTGGCGAGGTGGGGCGCATGGATAGCGGCCGCCGCGGACCCAAGCGGAAATTATCCTCGCAAAATGGCGGCGAAGGACAAAATCGTTACGCCCTGCGATCAGGAAAAGTGCCGCGTTTGCCACGCGTGGTGCAGCCGCACCGGGGTATTTCGACCGGATGGGCAGGCAGGCGCCCTAGGGCTTGGCGTTTGCCGCAGCAGAAGGCAATACCGCGACCCGCCAGAAGTCCAGGAAATGGCGCTTTTTCAAGGGGTCCAGATACACCAGCAATCCCACGCCCAGGCCCATCGGACGCACGCCTGCCGCAGGGACGACGGATGCGCTGACGGGCCGCATGCCGGATTGCAGCGAGACCATTTCCTGTCCGCGCGCCGACAGCAGATAGTCCAGAAGCAGGGCGCCCAGGTCTGCACGCGGCGCCTGCCTGGGAATGACCGCCGACCGTGACAGCATCAGCGTGTAGTCCTGCGGGTAGATGATCGCCAGCGGCGCGCCTTGGTCGATGCGGTGCCGGGTGTAGGACTCCAACAGGTTGTAGGCCAGTGTGATGTCGCCGCGCTCGAGCTTGTCCAGGGCGTCTTCGGTGGATTGATGGACGGTGACGCCGCTCGCGCCCAGCGCCGCCAGCAGCGCGCCGGCCATGCTGTCCAACCGGGTGTCCTGCGTGGCAGCCAGGTAACCGATGCCGCTGCCCTGGACGTCGTATGTGGAGATCTTGCCGGCCAGGGGCTGGTCCGGGGCCTGCAGCAGGGACAGCAGTTCGCGTCGGGTGCGGGGAGCGCGGGCGGCGTCGAGCTTGCGCGTGTTGTAGACCATCACGATGGGATCGGTGCCGATGCTGAAGACCTCGTCCCGCCAGTTGGCCCAGGCGGGCAGCGACCGCGTCTCGGGCGAGACATGGGCTTGCGCGTAGCCGTCGTTGACGAGCTTGGTCTGCAAGTCCATGGCGCTGCTGATGATCAGGTCCGGGCCGGATCGGGCAGCGCCGGCCTGACCACGGGCCACGGTTTCAGCGTAGAGCTCCTGCGTGGTCAGTTCGGTGTATTCCAGGCGGATCATGGGGTTCAGCCTGCTGAAGTCTTCCAGCACGCCTTTGAACACCTGCACGCTGTTGGAGGCGTGCAGGACCAGCACGTGCTTGCTGTCGGCAGGCCCCAGCGTGAGGCCCGCGCCGCTGGCTTCCTGGGCATGCGCCGTGGGCAGGAACAGCAGCAAGGCGGCGATTGTGACCAGGCCGCGGCCGAACCCGCGCAGGGATGATAGGGTGTCACGCATCATGGGGGCCGGCCGGTAAGGTGATGACGGCGTCCAACCCGCCGCCCACGCGGTTGCTCAGGCTGAGCTTGCCGTGATGGATGTCCACTACGCGTTTGATGATGGACAGGCCCAGGCCGGCGCCGGGCGTGCGGGGATTGGGGCCGCGTGCAAAGCGTTCAAAGGCGGTGTTGGCCAAGGCCGGCGGAATGCCTGGTCCCTGATCGGACACGATAATCCGCCAGCACGCGTCGTGGCGGTCAAGACGGATGTCGATGTGGCCGTCGGGACTGGCGCCGTGGCGCAGCGCGTTGTCGATCAGATTCTTGAAGGCCTCGCGCAGCATCAGGCTGTCGCCCTGGATGAGCGGCGCTTCGCCCGCCGCCGTGCCTGGCAGGTGCAGGCGCACGTCGGGCTGGGGGTCGGCTTGCGGGATGGTGTCGTAGGCCGCCTGGCTCAGCAGCTCGGCCAGGTTCACCGGTTGGAACTGTTTGACGTTGCTGCGGTGGATGACGCTGGCGTCGCTTAACAGCTGGTTCACCAGGCGCGACAGCTTTTCCGCATTGCGCAGCACGGCCAGCAGGCTGCGGCGTTGTTCGGCGGCGTCTTCCTCATCCAGCGCCACCTCCATCTGCGCGTGCAGCGCGGCCAGCGGCGTGCGCAGTTGATGCGCGGCCTCGGCGATGAACAGGCGCAGCGTATCCAGGTTGTCCGACAGGCGCGCCATGAAGCCATCCAGCGCGTGGACCAGCTTGTCCAACTCTTCAGGCACGGGCGCGTGGATGGGATGCAGGTCCGACGCGCTGCGGGCGGCAAGTTCGCGTTCAATGCGCTGGATGGGCGACAACGAGCGCTGCAGGCCCCAATACGCCAGGGCCAGCGCCGCCGCGGTGAAACCCATCAACGCCAGCGTGCCTTGCCAGAGGATGCCCTGGGCCAGCGCATTGCGCGCCTCGCGGGTCTGTGCCACCTGGATGACGGCCACCTCGGCGTTGCGCGGGCCGGCCACTTTGCGGGCCATCCAGGCAATGCGCACGGGCTCGCCCTGGTAGACGGCTGCGTACAGTTGGGGGACGCCGGCGGTGGTGGCGGCGTCCACGCCGGCCGGGGCTGGCAAGTCCCCATAGCCCGAGATCAGGGCGCCGTCGCCGGCGGCCACGCGATAGAACACCCGGTCGCGCGGGGCTTGCTCCAGCAGCGCCAGCGCGGCATACGGCATGTCCATCTGCCATTCGCCCTGCACCAGCTGCAGGCTGTCGGCCATGGACAGGACGGAGGCGCGCAGCAATTGGTCGTAGGTGGTGTCGGCAGTCTGCTGCGCATACCCGCGCACCAGCAGATAGAGGGCGCCCAGGCCCACGGCAAAAAGCACCAGCAGCATGGTCAGCAGCCGGCGTCGGACCGAGAGGCGGCGGTGCTGCACAGCTTAGTCCTGCGGCGTGTCGGGCGCTGCGGTGCTACGGCCCGTGTCGTCGGCCGCGGTCAGCAGATAGCCGGTGCCGCGCTGCGTTTCGATGCGCAGCGGCGATCCTTCCAGCTTGCGGCGCAGGCGGGCGATATAGACCTCGATGGCGTTGGGGGCGGCATCGTCGTCGAAGGCGAACAGCTTGTTGGCGATTTCCGATTTGCTGACGGCGCGGTTCATGCCGGCCAGCAGGATTTCCAGCAGGCTGTATTCGCGCTTGGGCAGGTCGATGCGTTGGCCGGCCAGGGTCACCTGGCGGGCGGCGCTGTCGATGGTCAGGTCGCCGAAGCGCTGCACACCCGTGGCCTGGGCGATGGGCCGGCGCAGCAGGGCGCGGCAGCGGGCTTCCAGTTCGCGGAAGTCGAAGGGTTTGGCCAGGTAGTCGTCGGCGCCGGTATCCAGGGCATGGACACGGTCCTCGATGTCGATGCGGGCGGTCAGCGCCAGCACCGGCGTCTTGCTGCCGCGGTCGCGCAGCCGATGCAGGATGTCGAAGCCGGACATGCGGGGCAGCCCGATGTCCAGGATGACCAGATCGAAGGTCTCGTACTGGAGGACGCCGTCGGCGCTGAGACCGTCGTTCTGCAGGTCCACGGCATGGCCGAGACGGCGCAGCCGGCGGACGATGGCGTCGGCCAGATCCTCGTCGTCTTCGATTACCAGGATGCGCATGGGCCCGATTGTAGTGCCGTCGGCTACCCCGGTCTTGCGGGCTTGCTTACAAAAAAACGACAGGTTCCAGACAGCTTTTCTTCCTAGTCTTCTGCACCTGCTTCCCCCGCCGGAGGCAGTGCCACACATAACAACGACTAGTCGGAGATACCCCTCATGCTTCTGACCCTGCTTGGCTTCGGCATGGTGATCACGTTCATGACGCTGATCATGACCAAGCGCCTGTCGCCGTTGGTCGCCCTTATCCTCGTCCCCATTATTTTTGCGTTGCTGGGCGGCTTCGGCGCCGGCATCGACAAGATGATGCTGGACGGGATCCGCAAGATTGCGCCCACGGGCGTGATGCTGATGTTCGCCATCCTGTATTTCGGGGTGATGATCGACGCCGGCCTGTTCGACCCCATCGTGGGCCGCATCCTGCGCGCGGTGAAGGGCGATCCCTTGAAAATCGTGGTCGGCACCACCGTGCTGGCCCTGGTGATCTCGCTGGACGGTGACGGTTCCACGACCTACATGATCGTGGTGGCCTCGATGCTGCCGCTGTACCGCCGCCTGAAGATGAACGCGCTGTCCATGACCTGCCTGGCGATGCTGGCCAGCGGCGTGATGAACCTGACGCCGTGGGGCGGGCCGACGGCGCGCGCCGCCAGCGCCCTGCACGTGGACGCGGGCGACATCTTCGTGCCGCTGGTGCCGGTGATGGGCGTGGCGATTGTCTCGATCCTGGTCCTGGCGTTCTTCCTGGGCTTGCGTGAACGGCGCCGCCTGGGCGTGCTGTCGCTGCCCGCTGGCGCGTCGCTGCATGCCGGCTACGACGAAGACGGCCCCAAGAACCTGCCCGAGATCGAAGTCGACCACGACCTGCGCCGCCCCAAGCTGCTGTGGGTGAACGCGGGCCTGACGCTGGCGCTGATGGTCAGCCTGGTGATGGGCATCCTGCCGCTGCCGGTGTTGTTCATGATCGCCTTCGCGGTGGCGCTGATCATCAACTACCCGAACCTGGCCGAGCAGCGCCGCCGCGTCGCCCAGCATGCGGGCAACGTGCTGTCGGTGGTGTCCCTGATCTTCGCCGCCGGGATCTTCACGGGCATCCTGTCGGGCACGGGCATGGTGGAAGCCATGTCGCGCAGCCTGCTGGCCGTGATTCCGGATGCCATGGGTCCGTACCTGGCCGGCATCACCGCGCTGGTCAGCCTGCCGTTCACGTTCTTCATGTCGAACGACGCCTTCTACTTCGGGGTATTGCCGATCCTGAGCGAAGCCGCCCAGGGCTATGGGATTTCACCGGTGGAAATGGCGCGCGCATCGCTGATCGGCCAGCCGGTGCATCTGCTGAGCCCTCTGGTGCCGTCGACCTACCTGCTGGTCGGCTTGGCCGGCGTGGAATTCGGCGACCACCAGCGCTATTCGCTGAAGTGGGCCACGATGGTCTGCATGGTAATGCTGGCGGCCGCCCTGGCGTTCGGCCTGTTCCCCCTGGTGGGCGGGGTCGCTTGATCCGCGGCGCCTGCCGCACTTTCATAAAGGAACGTTCATGGCTTTGCGTATTGCTTACGTCACCAGCGGAATGGGCCACACGGGCACCGCGATCTGCCAGGCGCTGCATCATGCCGGACACCGTGTGGTGGCCGGCTGCGGCCCGCGCTCGTCGCGCCGCGACGGCTGGCTGAAGGAACAGAAATCCCTGGGCTACGACTTCGTCGCCTCGGAAGGCGACGCGACAGATTGGGTCTCGACAGAGGCGGCGTTCGCCAAGGTCCGCCGCGAAGTTGGCGAGATCGACGTGCTGGTCAACAACGCCGGCTCGATGCTGGACATGCGTTTTCGCCAGATGGCGTATGCGGACTGGTCGGCCGTGCTGCGCAGCAACCTGGACACCTTGTTCAACAGCACCAAGCAAGTGGTCGACAGCATGGCCGACCGCGGCTGGGGGCGCATCATCAACATCGGGTCCGTGGCGGCGGAAAAAGGCCAGATCGGCCAGATCAACTACGCCACGGCCAAGGGCGCGGTGATCGGCTTCACGCGGTCGCTGGCGCAGGAAGTGGCGGCGCGCGGCGTGACGGTGAATCTGGTGTCGCCGGGCTTCATCGCCGACGATACCGTCAAGGCCTTCCCGCCTGCGCTGCTGGACCGCATCATCGAAAGCGTGCCCGTCGGACGGCTGGGCACCGCCCGCGACCTGGCAGGGCTGTGCGCCTGGCTGGCGTCCGACGAAGCGGCGTTCGTGACGGGCGCCAACTACGCCATCAACGGCGGCGTATACATGAGCTGACGGCCAGCGCGCCTAGTGAGCGCGGCGGTTCAGGAAATCCGGGATGGACGTGGCGGTGCGCTTGCTGTCGGCCAGCCACTCCACGCGCCATTCGGTGATCCGCGCTTCGGTGAAATGCTCGAAGACGCCCGGGGTGGGTTCGTTGATGGATTCAAACTGCCGGACCAGCACCAGCGGCTGCTCCGCGCCCGGCGTCTCGTTCGCGCATTCTGCCGCGTCCTCGAAGGTAGCGAACGCGTAGTAATAGTCGTCGCCGTCGTGCAAGTCTTCGCCGCCCGCATGCGGGTGCACCCACACGCGGTACTCCAGCACGTCGTCATAGAAATACCCGCCGCCGGACTTCGTCAGGGCGGGGTATTCGCCGACCTGGTCGGGATCGATGGCGGCGGGGTAGGGGGAAGGAGCGGAAGACGTCATAGTGCAGAATTCTTGCAGGGGTTGATGGGGCGCGACATGCAGGGCGACACCTTATCCGATCTTTGGCGGGATTAGTGCGTCAACGCCAGGTGGGCAATGTATCCGGACCGGCTCTCTCCGGCAGCGCGCGCCTTTGCGTCGATCCTGGCGAGTATTCGGCGAGGCAGGGTGATATTGACGCGTTCGATGGTGTCATCCATCACGGCAGGATCGATTTCAACGATCGCCCAGATCCAGCCTGCGAACTCCGGCTTCGATTGATGCGTGTGAATGCGGCCGGGAGGGGGCACAGGTTCACCGCTGTCTAATGCAGACTCGATCCAAAGTTCGATCGCTTCTTTGGCGTTCTCGATGGCGTCGTCGATGCCCGAGTCGGCGGCAGAAAAGCAACCGGGCAGATCCGGGACTACCACGCCCCAGGCTTGCACGTCGCTACCGGGTTCTATGGCGATGGGGTATTTCATACGTTTCCTTGGCCTCGGGCATGCCTGAATACCCATCCCGCCCGGCGTAACTGCTTAATGATCTCTAGGCTGTTCATGATGTGTACCATACACATCGTGAAAATGAAACGAGCGCGCGCTTATGATTTATCAGACGGTGCGACCGGGCAAAGGCCTCCGTATGCGCAAGCGTTGGGAAAGCCCGCAGGCTACGTGCATTGCCACAGCTGCCCGCTCACGCGGCAGTCCGGGCACCAGAACGTGTAATTGCAGCCCCCGCTGCCCCATAGCCATTCGCCGCCGTCGGCCTGGGGCAACCCGGAATCCAGCTGCATGACGGCAGCCATGTCCTGTTGGCAGTCGGGGCAGGCGGGGTAGTCGGCGGATTGCACCCAACTGGGCGCGCCGCCGACGCGGCTGAGATTCTGGCGGCCGTTCGATTCGCCCCAGTCCTGGCAGGTCCAACGGGCGGGCGCGGTAAAGAGCTGGACCTCGGCCTCCAGCAAGGCGCCGGCGACGAAGTCGGGTGTCGACGGGGCGTCGCGCTGCTGCACTGGATGCGCGCTGGCGACGCCATCGGCATCGTGCCGGTAGAACAGCGGACCGTCGCTCTCCCAACCCTGGCAGGACAGGCATGTCGCGAATTCGATTGGGCTGCCGCTCTCGATGCCCGCGCGGGCGGGTTCGGGCAGGGACAGCAAGCGATGCAAGGGCGCATGGCACAGTCCGCAGGTGCTGGCAAGCTCGCCGCCCATGCGCGCATGCGTGACGGGCGGCGTCCCGGCGTTCCAGGTGGGATGGGCCCTGTGGATGTCGCGCCGCCAGGCGGGTTGATCGGCCAGCATGCGCTTGCGCTGCGCGGCGTTGAAGCCGATATGCAGGGGCCGTTCCGTGTGCAGCGAGCGCAGGCCGTCGGCGTGCCGGGTGTAGCCGGCAAGCATCAGCCAGGACGCAGCAGCGGGATCCGAGGCATCGGGGAACAGTCGCGTCAACGCGTGCAACACGGCATCGGGCCGGCGCGACCGCAGCAAGGCAATGGCGCGTGCGCGGCCTAGCGTTCCTTCGGTGGTGTCGTGCTCAAGCGCGGCGCACCAGGCTTCCAATGTAGCGGCGTCCAACGCGCGCCAGGCCTGGCCATCAAGATATTCCGGACCGCCTTCGCCCGCGTGCGCGGCGGCCAGCAACGGTTCCCAGCTGCCCGCGAAGACATGAGGGTATTGCAGGGCGGCGGAATCCAGCACGGCAGACAGGAGGTCCGACCGGTCCCCTTGCATCGCGCGCTGCCAGGCCAGGCTGACCGTGGCCACATACGTGTCGTCGTCCATCAAGTCGAGCGCGGCGTCGATGAACGTGGCGTTATCGAGCGACCGGTCCAGCGCCAGCGCGACCAGATCGCCCAACGCCTTGGGGTCTTCACGCTGCAGTTGCAGCGTTTGCGCCATGGGGTCGTTGTTCTTCCAACCCAGGCGTTCGAAAGCATCCAGAATGGCAGTGGGGTCTTGCATGGGCGGGCCCTGATAATTTTCAGGCCAAAAGCATATCCCATGCGGGCCAGGCAGGCGCCTTACCGCCCCAGTTTCATCGACACATCCGTATGCGTGCCGCGGTCCAGGTCTGCACCAAGAGACTGATCCCAGTCGGGCAGGTTCAACAGTTCCTTGCCGATTTCGCCCGCTTCGATGCGGCGGGCGATGTCGTCCAGCAGCAAGGTGCGCGTGGCGAAGCCCTTGCCTTGGAGGTCCCGCGCGAACAGCCGGTACGTCAGGTTGGGTTCCGCGCCTTTCATGACACCCAGGTCCAGGATGCGGCCTTGTTCATTGCGCATCAGCAGATGCCCGGGCCGGGCGTAGATGCGGTAGATGCGCCAGGGCGACGAGATGGCTGCGTGTTCGCGCTGTGCTTCACGCTTGGGCTCGCCGCTGTTGCCGCGAGGCGGCATGGATGCGGGCGGAAGCAGTTTGACGCAGGCGTTTGCGAATTTTGCGATCGACCTTCTGAATGCGCTCACGCGTATTCTGCGATCGGCGCGGACGCCATTGACGCGACGCGTGACATTGGAAGGGACTGCGAGAGGTTATTACGTTGAATGGGCATGACCATACTCCTGTATGGCGATACGGCGAAGGTAACGCACGTTCAAGCACCATCGCACCAGCATACGCGCTTTACCTCGCGCGCGTAGTTAAAAGCAGGGTTGGTTACGCAATAGGCAAACAATAAGGGGCATGCAGACATGCAGGCGCGTTTTTTTCGGGCCAAATAACCGCCAATTGGAACCGTAATAACTATTTGGTGGTAATCGGAAACGCCGATTGACTTTAAGAACCCCTGCACCCATAGTGGGCTTGAAGCTTTTCGAGCATCGTGATTTTCGTCCGGTCTTGCACCCTTGGGGGCGCTTCATTGTTCGCAGTCCTTTCCTTGACAGGCTCATTTCGCGGGCGGTGCTCGCATTTAAAGGAAAGAGATTATGGAAACCGGAATCGTCAAGTGGTTCAACGACGCCAAAGGATTTGGCTTCATCATGCCCGAGAACGGCGGCAAGGATTTGTTTGCGCATTTCTCGGAAATCGTGAGCGACGGGCATAAGGTGCTGCTGGAAAACCAGCGCGTCAGCTATGTCACCGCGCAGGGCGCCAAAGGCCCGCACGCCACGCAAATCCGCGCTTTGTGAATGAAGGCCCTTGCGGCCTTTTGATCAAATAGGGGGTTTCATGTTTCACAACAATATGGTCTACAAGGGCTATCGGCTCACCGCTAGTGTTTCCCGGATTTCAGTCGGGGGCAGTGGCCGGCCCGCCTTCACCGCAACGGTTGCGGTGGAACTTGCGGCAGATCAGGACAAGCTCAACGAACATCATGCCGTACCGTTGTTCGAATCGGGTGGATTCGTTTCCAGCCCGGGAATGGCGGTGGATGCCGCGATCAATCATGGCAGGCTCGTGGTTGACGCACATGCCAGGCCAGTTTGATGTCCGGCAGCATCGCGCTGCGCATATGCCTGACCGGGCCGCCCTGAATTCCACGGGCGGCCTTTTATTTTCCAGCGGCGTCGTTTGATCCTGCCGTTGGTGCTTTTACCCCGCATGCCCAGGAGAATCGCATGTCGAATTCAACCGGCAGGGCAGGCAGGGCGCGATGGGACGATGAAGGCGGCGCGCGTTTTTCCGCGTTGGCCACGTCATTCGCGCTTGAGCAACTGGACGACGCCGAGCAGCGCATCCTGGCTTTTCTTGGCGCCTCTGTGCTGAACCAGTGGCAGGAACTTCCGCAAGACGCGCGGCAACGCATCCTGGCCCTTGGCATGGCGCAAGCCGACTTCAATCCTCCGCAAGTGAAGATGCGGATTGCGCGTTTCATGGCGGACGGCGGCAGCGGCCGACCCGGGGACATGCCGCCCGTGCGCATGCGGCCGGGCATCACGCGCGTGGAGCGCGACGACGACGATTTTGTCGACCGCGCCAAGACGGCTTATAAGCAGGACGGTGGCGCTGAAGAGCCGGCGCACTATAGCCACATCAACGAATTCGAAGGAAAACGTGTCGTCGTCCTGCGCAACAAGCGCGGGGTGCTTGCCGTGTACGAAGACGTGCAAGGCCTAGTGACGCGGCTGGCGCGCTGGCCGGCTTCCTGGGTGTAAGGCAAGACGGGTCGGCGCCTGTTCAGCGCAGCGCGTCGACCTTTCGGATGCATCGTGGACGCACTGGTGTAAAGTCATTTCCCCACGATTTTTCCCTGAAGGAACGATGGTGAATGACTCCCACGAAACGTCGATACTGCTTTTCTCGTACGGGACGCTGCAGGACAAGGCGGTGCAGTTGGCCAATTTCGGCCGCGAGCTGACCGGGCGGCCCGATGCGATGACGGGGTATGTCCAGCACTGGGTGGCCATTACCGACCCGGAGGTCCTGAAGACCAGCGGCAAGGCCGAGCACCCCATCGTGTACGCCAGCTACGACCCGAAGGACGAAGTCCACGGCACGGTGTTCGAGATCAGCCAGAAGGAACTGCATGCCGCCGACAGCTATGAAGTCGCGGACTACAAGCGCGTCTCGGTGTTGTTGAAATCCGGCGTGCACGCCTGGGTGTACATCAAGGCCTGATGCGCCGTCTTCCGCCTTATTGCTTCAGCCCCAGGCGCCGCGCCAGCTTGTGCAGGTTGCTGGGGTCCACGTCCAGCGCGCGTGCGGCATGGGCCCAGTTGCCGTCGTGCGCCTGCAGCGCCCGGCGGATCGCCTGGCGTTGGCAGGCGTCCACCGTGTCGCGCAATGACGGCTGGCCGGCGGCCGGCCCGTCATCTAGCGCCAGCGCTTCCGTGACGGGCACCGGCGCGTTGTGGTCCGACACGTCCAGCAGGCTGGTCTCAAGCGTGATGATGTCGTTGCGGTTGGCGCCGTGGCTGACCGCCTTGATGGCGGCCCGGCTGATCACGTGTTCCAGTTCCCGCACGTTGCCGGGCCAGGAATAGCGGCGCAGCATTTCTTCGGCGTCTTCCGACAACCGCAGGCTGCGCAGGCCCAGCCGCGCGCGGTTCAGTTCCAGGTAGCGGCCGGCCAGCAGCAGCACGTCATTGCCGCGCTCGCGCAGCGGCGGGATCGGAACGGGGTAGACCGACAGGCGGTGATAGAGGTCGGCCCGGAAATCCCCGGCCTGCACCAGGTCGCTCAGGCTGCGGTTGGTGGCCGCCACGATGCGCACGTCCACCGTGCGAGGGCGGTCGTCGCCCAGGCGCTGGATCTCGCCGTTCTGCAGCGCGCGCAGCAGTTTGGCCTGCACCAGCAGTGGCAGTTCGCCCACTTCATCCAGGAACAGCGTGCCGCCGTTAGCCGCTTCGAAGCGCCCGGGCCGGTCGGTGACCGCGCCGGAGAACGCGCCCTTGGCGTGGCCGAACAATTCGCTTTCCGCCAGGGACTCCGGCAGGGCGGCGCAGTTCACGTGTACCAGCGGCTTGCCGCTGCGGCGCGACAGGCGGTGCACGCGATGCGCGAACAACTCCTTGCCGACACCGGTTTCGCCCAGCAGCAGGATCGGCAGGTCGGAATCGGCCACCACCTGGATCTCGTGCAGCAGCCGGGTGATGGGCGGGCTGTTGCCCAGGATTTCGTGCCGGTCTGGCGCCACGCTGTCGGCGGGGGCGGGGCCGCGGGCGTCGCGCAAGGCGCGGATCTCGGTTTCCAGCCGCGTGGTGCGCAGCGCGGCTTCGACCAGCACGATGGCGTCGCGCAGTTCGGACTGCGCTTGCCCGTCGAAGGTGCCGACATCCAGCGCATCCAGCGTCAGCACGCCCCAGGGTTTGCCTTCGACGTGCAGGCTGGTACCCATGCAGTCGTGCACCGGCAGCGGCTCGCCGGCCATGCCGTTGATCAGGCCGTCATAGGGATCGGGAAGCGTGCTGTCGTGGTGGAAACAGGTGACGCCGCGCCGGGCCAGGATGGCGGCCAGGCGCGGGTGCTGGTGCACGGCAAAGCGCCGGCCCAGCGCGTCCTGGGTCAGGCCGTCCACCGCGATGGGGCGCAGATGGTCTTCTTCCTGTTGAAGCAAGGCCACCGCGCCGCAACGAAAATGCGCACGCAGGCTGGAGACCAGCCGTTGCAGGCGGATGGCCGGCGGCAGGTCGGCGACCAGGTCGGCAAGCAAGAGGTTATGCATGGGGTGGATTTTACCGTCCAAGGGTGATTAAAACCCTATCGCGCGACGGTGCTATCTACCCTGTATTTTGCAGGTGATTGATTTAACGCAAGATTTTTCTGGCACGCTTTTCGCGTCTATCCCAGTACCCGTCAAGATCACTGGAGAGACGCGATGAGCATGGTTGAGCAATCCCTGGGCCAATTGGCCCGCAGCATTCCGGGCGCCACGCAAGTGTTCCACGAATACGACCTGGATTTCTGCTGTGGCGGCAAGAAAAGCCTGGGCGAGGCAGCGGCCCAACGGTCGCTGGACCCGACCCAGATCGAGGCGCGCCTCGTCGCGCTGTCCCACAATCCGCCCCAGGAAACGGATTGGGGCCAGGCGTCGGCCGCTGAACTGATCGACCACATCCTGGCCCGCTATCACGACGTGCATCGCCAGCAGTTGCCCGAGCTGATCCGGCTGGCCTTAAAGGTCGAGCAGGTGCATGCCGACAGCCCGGATTGCCCGGCCGGCCTGGCGGACCACCTGCGCACGATGCAGCAGGAACTGGAAAGCCATATGCAGAAAGAAGAGCAGGTGCTGTTTCCCATGCTGGCCCGCGGCCATGGTGCGATGGCGACGATGCCGATCATGGTGATGCGCATGGAGCACGACGACCATGGCGTGGCACTGGAACGGCTGCTGGCGCTGACGCACGACCTGACGTTGCCGCGCGCCGCATGCAATACCTGGCGCGCGCTCTATTTGGGCATCCGCACGTTCAAGGAAGACCTGATGGCGCACATCCATCTGGAAAACAACATCCTGTTCGACGATGCCGCGGCGCCGGCGCGCAACTAAGCGGCCCACCGCCCCGGGTTCCGCCTAGCGGTCCTGGGGCGGCACCCCGTCCAGGCTGCGGCGCAGCGCCTCGTGCGCGGCCAGGTCCACGTGGCGGTGGTTGCGCCAAGCCCGATCCCGACACAAAAGGAATGAAAACGGCCAACCATGTTGCAGCCGGGCGGCGCTTGCCGCCTGTACACTCGGATCACCTTAGGCTCAGGGGATCCTGGATGGCTGGTAGCAGTTTCTTCGCATTGTTCGACGACATCGCCACGATTCTGGATGACGTCTCCGTCATGACCAAAGTGGCGGCCAAGAAGACGGCCGGCGTGCTGGGCGACGACCTGGCGCTGAACGCGCAGCAAGTGACCGGCGTGCCGGTCAACCGGGAATTGCCCGTCGTGTGGGCGGTGGCCCGGGGTTCCTTCATCAATAAGCTGATCCTGGTGCCGTCGGCGCTCTTGATCAGCGCCTTTCTGCCATGGGCGGTGACGCCGCTGCTGATGCTGGGCGGGGCGTTCCTCTGCTTCGAAGGCGTGGAAAAACTGGCCCACAAGTTCCTGCCGCATGGCGAGTCCGCCGAAGGTAATCATGCCGCCCGCGCAGAAGCCCTGCAGAACGCGTCCGTGGACATGGTCGCGTTCGAGCGCGACAAGATCAAAGGCGCGGTGCGCACCGATTTCATCCTGTCCGCCGAGATCATCGTCATCAGTCTGGACGCCGTGGCGAACGCCGATTTCACGCGCCAGGTGCTGGTGCTGTCGATCATTGCCGTGGCCATGACGGTAGGTGTCTACGGGCTGGTGGCCGGCATCGTCAAGCTGGACGACCTGGGCCTGTACCTGAGCCAGAAGCGGTCGCAGGCGACGGCGTGGCTGGGCAAGCGCATCGTGGGCGCGGCGCCCTACCTGATGAAGACTTTGTCGGTGGTGGGCACCGCGGCCATGTTCATGGTGGGCGGCGCCATCCTGACCCATGGCATCCCGCCTGTGCATGCCGCCGTGGAGCAGGCCGCCGCCGCGGTGGGCGGGGGCGGCGTGGTCCATGCGCTGACCGCCACCTTGCTCAACGCCCTGTTCGGCATCGCCGCCGGGGCAGTGGTGCTGGGCGTGGTCAGCGTCGTGAAGCGGCTGTTCAAGAAAGGCTGAACGCCGTGCGGCGCCGCACCTGTGCGGCGCCTTGATTACCTCTCCCCCCAGGATGACACGACGGCCGGGCCTACCGGTCCGGACCCGTTGGCCCTAGGGAATCCCCTGCCTTGTTGACCGGAAACGCATGCGCCTAAAATTGGCGCCAATTTATGTGATTATTGTTCTGACCACCGGCATAGACCATGTGCCCGCCCGCGCGGCCATGGAAACGAGGAAATCATGCAGTCCAACGCAGCTCCCGCCATCCAACCCGACGCCGCCCGCGCGCGGGCCATGTACGACCTGGGCCACAGCACCGTTTTCGCGGCCCGCACCGATCCGCGCTTTTCCTATTGCATGTATGTGCCCCCGCACATCGACGCCGCCAAGCATCCGATGGAGCTGGTGGTGATCATGCACGGCACCGGCCGCGCCTTCGTGGAATACCGCGACGCGTTCGCCGAGTTCGCGCGCTGGAACGACTGCATCGTCCTGTGCCCGCTGTTCCCCGTGGGCCCGCTGGGCGACGGCAACCGCGACGGCTTCAAGCAGCTGCGCGAAGGCGATATCCGCTACGACCAGATCCTGCTGGACATGGTGGCTGAAGTCGGTGAGAAGTTCGGCCGCGATTTCAAGAAGTTCGGCCTGTTCGGCTATTCGGGCGGCGGCCAGTTCGTCAACCGTTTCGCCTACCTGCACCCGGAAAGCCTGTGGGCCGTGTCGATCGGCGCGCCGGGTTCGGTCACGCTGCTGGACCCGAGCCAGGACTGGTGGGTCGGTGTGCGCGACGCCGAGGCCCGCTTCGGCAAGGGCGTCGACATCGAGGCGCTCAAGCAGGTGGCGGTCCACATGATCGTGGGCAAGGCCGACCTGGAAACCTGGGAAATCACCCATCGCGAAGGCGGCAAGTTCTTCATGCCGGGCGCCAACGACGCCGGCAAGACGCGCCCCGAGCGCCTGGAATCGCTGCGCCGTTCGTTCGAAGCCCAAGGCGTGAAGGCGGTGCTGGACGTGGTGGAAAACGTGCCGCACGACGGCTTGAAGTGCGTGGGCCAGGTGCAGGACTTCCTGGCGGGCGCGCTGCACAAGTTGCGACATGCTGATAATTGATATCGCTGGACGCGGGCGCGGCGCACCGCCGCTCCGCGTCTGGGAATAGGAGAGGGCCATGCTGCGTTTTGCGCTATCCCGAATTGTCATGGCCGTGCCGACCCTGCTGATCGTGGCGGTGGCGGTGTTCGTGATGATCCGGCTGATTCCGGGCGATCCCGCCCAACTGCTGCTGGGCGACCTGGCGACGCCGGCCGCCCTGGCGGACCTGCGTGCGCGCCTGGGGCTGGACCAGACCTGGCTGACCCAGTTCGGCATCTGGTTCGGCAACATGCTGCACGGCGATCTGGGATCGTCCATCAACACCGGCCAGCCCGTGCTGCCGCTGGTGTGGGACCGTTTCCTGATCAGCGGGCGCGTGGTGCTGGTGGCGGTGCTGTTTGCCGCGCTGGTGGCCGTGCCCGCCGGCATGATCGCGGCCTGGAAGCAGAACAAATGGCCCGACCTGTTCCTGGTCGGTTCGGCAACCCTGCTGGTGTCCATCCCGACTTTCTGGCTGGGCTTGCTGCTGCTGATCTTCTTTGGCCTGAAGCTGCAGTGGCTGCCGGTGGTGGGCTACGTGTCCATTGGTGAAGACTGGAAGGCGGGCCTGTTGTACCTGGCCATGCCGATCCTGACGCTCTTCCTGCATGAGATCGGGGTGCTGATGCGGATGGCGCGCGCCAGCACGCTGGAAGTGCTGCGGCTGGACTACATCACCCATGCGCGCGCCAAGGGCCTGTCCGAATCGGCCGTGTTGATGCGCCACGCCTTTCGCAACGCCTTCGGCCCGACCTGGACGTTGATCGGCCTGGTGCTGGGCAACCTGTTGGGCGGCATCGCGGTCGTGGAAACGGTGTTCACCATTCCCGGACTGGGGCGTTTGCTGGTGGATTCGATCTTCGCGCGCGACTATCCCGTGATCCAGGGCTGCCTGCTGTTCGTGGGCGTGGTCTACGTGATTGTGAACCTGCTGATCGACCTGTGCTATCCCATCTTCGACCCGAGAGTGACCGCCGAATGAAAAAGCGAATCGCAGCTAACGCGCTCCTGGGCGGCGTGATCGTCGGGGCGATGATCGTCGCGGCGATCATGGGCGCCTTCTGGACGCCGCATGACCCGCTCAAGATCAACTTCGTCGCCCGGCTCAAGCCGCCCGGCGGAGACTTCCTGCTGGGCACCGACGAATTCGGCCGTGACGAGCTGTCGCGCCTGTTGGCGGGCGCATCCAGCAGCGTCTGGATCAGCCTGCTGACCGTCACGTTCGCCATCGTGGCGGGCACCGCCATCGGCACCCTGACGGGTTTCGTGCGCGGTTGGACCGACCGCATCATCATGGCCTTCAACAACGCGCTGCTGGCCTTTCCGGGCCTGCTGCTGGCGCTGGGGCTGCTGGCGGTGGTGGGCGCCAACAAGTACGGCATCATCCTGGCGCTGGGACTGGCCTACACGCCGTCGGTGACGCGCATCGTGCGGGGCACGGTGCTGTCATTGCGCGAAAAGGAGTTCATCGAATCGTCCCGGGTGCTGGGAAATTCCGAGCTCTACACGATGTTCCGGCACGTGCTGCCTAACTGCGTGGCGCCGCTTACCGTATTGGCCACATCCATGTTCGGCTGGGTGATCCTGGCGGAAAGCGCGCTGTCCTTCCTGGGCCTGGGCGTGCCGCCACCCGCACCGACCTGGGGCAACATGCTGGCCGCCGCGCGTCCGTTCATGGCGCAGGCGTCGTACCTATCCATTCTTCCCGGCCTGGCCATCGCGCTCGCGCTGCTGGGGATCAACCTGCTGGGCGATGCGGTGCGAGACCGTCTCGATCCCCGCATGAGGGGCGTGCAATGAGCGCACTGGTATCCGTATCGAACCTGACCCTGACGGTAGGGTCAGGCGGCCGCGAGATCGTCAGCGGCGTGTCCTTCGAGGTCGCGCCGGGTGAAATGGTCGGCATCGTTGGGGAATCCGGCAGCGGCAAGACCCAGGCCGCGCGCGCCATCATGGGGCTTACGCCCGCGCCGCTGGTGGTGGCGGGCGGGGCCATCCTGTTCGAAGGCGTGGACGTGACCAAGGCCGAACCGGCCGTGCTGCGCAAGCTGCGCGGCGCGCGCATCGGCATGGTCTTCCAGGAACCCATGACGTCGCTGAACCCATCCATGCCGATCGGCCGCCAACTGGACGAAGGCCTGAAGCTGCATCGCAAGGACCTGTCCACGGCGCAGCGCCGCGAACGCATTCTTGAGATGCTGCGCCGCGTGGGCATCCGCGACCCCCAGGGGGCGATGGACGCCTGGCCGCACGAGTTTTCGGGCGGCATGCGCCAACGCATGATGCTGGCCTCGGTGATGCTGCTGGAGCCTGCGCTGCTGATCGCCGACGAGCCCACCACCGCGCTGGACGCAGTGGTGCAGCGCGACGTGCTGGAACTGATGGTGGATCTGACGCGCGAACATCATACGGCGGTGTTGATGATCAGCCACGACCTGCCGATGGTGGCGCGCTACACCGAGCGCATGGTGGTGATGCAGCATGGCAAGGTGCTGGAAACCGGCACGACCGCCGGCATCCTGGAGCGCCCGCAGCATCCGTACACGCGCAAGCTGCTGGACGCCATGCCGCGCCGCCTGCCGGCCCGCAAGCTGGCGCCGGAGCCGCCCATCGTCGAAGTCAAGAACCTGGTGGTGGACTACGCAGGCCATCAGCGCCTGTTCTCCCGCACGGGCGCCAAGCGCGCCTTGAATGGCATCGACCTGCACGTCCAGCCGCGCGAAGTCGTGGCGGTGGTGGGCGGATCGGGCTCGGGCAAGACGACGCTGGGCCGGGCAATCGCCGGCCTGCTGTCGCCCACCTCGGGCCAGATCCTGTTCCGCAACCAGCTGGTGAACCGGCGCTCGCCCGCCTGGCGCGACTACCGCTTGAATTGCCAGATGGTGTTCCAGGATCCGTATTCGTCGCTGGACCCGCGCATGACCATCGGCCAACTGGTAGGCGAAGGCCTGCGCATGCTGGACGACATGCCTTCGGCGGATAAGCGCCGCCGCGTGGACGAGGTGCTGGCCGAGGTAGGCCTGGGCTCCGAATACGCCAAGCGCTTTCCGCACGAAATGTCCGGCGGCCAGCGCCAGCGCGTGGCGATCGCCCGCGCCATCGTGCGCCGGCCGGCCTTCGTGATTGCCGATGAGCCGGTGTCCGCGCTGGATGTGACCGTGCGGGCGCAGGTGCTGGACCTGTTCGCCGACCTGCAGGAACGGCACGGCTTTTCGTGCCTGTTCATCAGCCACGACCTGGGCGTGGTCGAGCAGGTGGCCGACCGGGTGGTGGTGATGCGCGACGGCGGCATCGTCGAGCAAGGTTCGCGCGACGCCGTGTTCGACCGGCCGCAGGAAGACTACACGCGCAGCCTGCTGTCGGCGATTCCGGCCCTGGAATCCACCGATACCGGAGGGGTGCGCCTGCGTTGGCGGCTGGACGGCCAGGAGCCCTTGCGGGCAAGCGCCTGAGGGCAGGGGGGGAACCCCCTGCTATCGCCGCAAGAAGTTATGCCTAAAATACGCGCTTGGAATTGATTGACGGGAGTGGTCCATGCCGAAAGCGGCAGCGACGCAACCCGGCCTGGTTGACCGTATTGCCCATGATATTCAGTCGGGTATGTATGGTCCCGGCGCCTGGTTGAAACAGATCGACCTGCAAGAACGCTATGACGCCAAGCGTCTGGACGTCCGGCGGGCGTTAGACCAATTGGCCGCCAAGCGGCTGATCGCGCACATCCCGAACCGGGGTTACCACGTGTACGCCATGGATCCGGACCAGCATCTGCAGATCCGCGACATCCGCGTCCTGCTGGAAACCGGGGCGGCCGCCGACCTGATGCCCAACGTCACGGCCGCCAAGGTCCGCGCCTTGCGCACCCTGGCCGAACGCTTCGCCAAGCTGCTGCACGACGGCACCTTGCTGGAGCAGTACGAGGTCAACCTGGCGTTCCACGCGGGGATGTACGACCTGTGCAGCAACCGTGAACTAGCCGCGCTGATCCAGGAAACCCGCGCGCGCGGCCCCGCGGCGCCCGCCAAGGAATGGGTGACCCGGTCACGCATCGAGATCTCGGCGCGCGAGCACTTCGACATGGTCGATGCGCTGGAGGCCCGCGACGTCAAGCAGCTGCAGAAAATCATCGCCCAGCACGTGGGACAGGATATTTCCTGACGCGAGCTTCCTGACCGGTTTGCGTTTCCCCCATGCGGCGGCTTCCTGAAAAGGGAGCCGCCGCGGTGTTTTTGCGCAGCCGTTTCAGGGATACCCCCGATGGCGGCTCGTTGCAGAGTCGCCATAATTAGCAGATTATTTTGGCGCCAATATATGCGTGAAATCTGCGCCGCACGCCGGGGAGTCTTTTCCATGCACCACCATTTCGTTCCGCGGGCGCTTGCGCTCTCCCTGGCGCTTGCCGCCGTGCCGGTCCACGCCGCAGTGCTCACTGTGGCGCAGCCGGCCGACATCCGCTCGACCAACCCCGGCGTCAACCGCGACAACACCACCGACGGCGTGGTGCTGAACATCGTCGAAGGCCTGGTCGGCTACCGCGAGAACGGCACGGTCGGCCCGCTGCTGGCCAAGTCGGTGGACCTGTCGCCAGACGGCCTGACCTACACCTTCACGCTGCGTGACGGCGTCAAGTTCCACAACGGCGCCACGCTGACCTCGGCGGACGTGATCTGGAACTGGCAGCGCTACATGGATCCCAAGACGGACTGGCGCTGCCGCAGTGACTTCGATGGCCGTAACGGCCTGAAGGTGACGGACGTGTCCGCGCCCGATGCGAAGACCGTAGTGATGAAGGTGGACCGCAAGTCGGCCGTGTTCCTGGATTCGCTGGCGCGCACCGACTGCGGCATGACCGCCATCATCTCCAAGGATTCGGTGTCGGCGGACGGTTCGTGGATCAAGCCCGTGGGCACCGGCCCCTACATGTTCAAGGATTGGAAGCGCGGCGAATACACCCTGCTGTCCGCGTTCAAGGACTATGTCTCGCCCGAAGGCGACAAGCCGGACGGCTACGTCGGTTCCAAGCGCCCGCTGGTGGACGAGGTGAAGTTCCTGGTGGTGCCGGACCCGTCGACGTCCAAGGCCGGTTTGATGTCCGGCGCCATCGACGCCAGCCAGATCACCAACACCGATGTGGGCGAACTGAAAAGCGCCAAGAACCTGACCGTCTTCAGCCCGCACGACGCCGTCAAGCACGTACTGCTGTTCCAGACGCAGGACCCGGTGCTGAAGAACGTGAAGGTGCGTCAGGCGATCGCCGCTTCGCTGGACATTCCGCAAGTAGTCGCCGCCGCCTCCGAAGGCCTGGGCCAGTTGAACAATTCGGCGGTCTACGCGGGATCGGCCTATTACAAGGAAGCGGAAAAGCGCAGCTACAAATACGATCCGGCGCGCGCGCAGCAACTGCTGAAGGAAGCGGGCTACAAGGGCGAACCCGTCGTCATCTACGCAAACAAGCGCGCCCACGTGCCCAGCTACCAGGTGGCCGTGATCGCACAGGCCATGATGCAGTCGGTCGGCATCAACGCCAAGATCGAGGTGCTGGAATGGGCCACGCAGCTGGACCGCTACAACACCGGCAAGTACCAGGTCAGCTCGTTCTCGTTCTCGTCGCGCCTGGACCCGTCGCTCAGCTTCGAGCAGTTCGCCGGCGACAAGGAAAAGCAGCCGCGCAAGGTCTGGGATGATCCCGCCGCGCAGAAGCTGATCGACGAAAGCTTCCTGGAATCCGACCCAGCCAAGCGCCAGGTCCTGTTCGACCAGCTGCACGCCCTGATGCTGGAACAGACCCCGATGCTGATGCTGTACAACGGGGCGGACGCCTGGGCGGTCAACAAGCGCGTGGAAGGCTTCTCGGTCTGGGAAGGCAAGCCGCGCGTCTGGGAAACCAAGATCGCGAACTAAGGCGCGGCGCCCGTCCGGGCGCCGCCTGGCGCGATAGGCCCCGGGGCAGTGATGCCCCGGGGCCTATTGC
This sequence comes from Achromobacter marplatensis, assembly GCF_002209535.1. Classification (GTDB taxonomy): domain Bacteria; phylum Pseudomonadota; class Gammaproteobacteria; order Burkholderiales; family Burkholderiaceae_B; genus Achromobacter; species Achromobacter marplatensis. The sequence continues at coordinate 500,650 of NZ_NJIG01000002.1, forward strand.
ATTCAGAACGTGGCGCGCATCGTCAGCATGACGTTGCGCGGCGTGCCGTAATAGTTGTTCTTGCTGTTGGAGCCCAGGCCCGAGTAGTAGCGCTTGTCGAACAGGTTGTTGACGTTCAGCGTGGCGCTCATGGATTTGCTGATGTCGTACTGCACCAGCGCGTTGGCGACCGTGTAGCCGCCCTGGCGGGTCGTGTAGCCCGCCTGGCTCCATTCACCGCCCGACTGCACCCATTCCTGGCCGCTGACCGAGCTCTTGCTTTGCATGGTCACGCCGCCGCCCACCATCCACTTGTTGTACTGGCCAGGCAGCCGGTAGGTGGACCACAGCTTGAACAGATGCGCCGGCGTGTTCTTGGCGTAGCGCTGGTCGCCCCGGCGGTCCTTGTTGTGGTTGAAGGTATAGCCCGCGTACAGCTGCCACCCGGGCGCCAGTTCGCCGCTGGCTTCCAGGTCGATGCCGCGGCTGACCACCTTGCCCTGCGCGATGTAGCAGCAGGCGCTGCCGTCGTCGGGGTTGGAATCGGTGGGGTAGCGGCCGTCGGGCGCGGCTTCGCCGTTGCGCTCGGTGTAGTAGAGCGCGGCCGACGTGTTGAGCTTGCCGCCCATGTGCGATCCCTTCACGCCCCATTCATAGGTGCGGCCGGTGATCGGGTCCAGCGGCCTGCCGGGCTGCGGGCCCGACAGGTATCCCGCCTGTGGCTTGTAGATCTCGGCATAGCTCACGTAGGTAGTCCAGGCCTCGTTCAGGTCGTACGTGACCGCGCCGAACGGCGTGATGACATCGTTGTCCTTGAAGTTGTAGCGCTCGGTCCAGTTGGCGGTGCCGTCGTCGGCCATGCCGGAGCGTTCCAGGAACTGCTTGTAGTTGCTGATCCGCAGCCCGCCGATGACGTGCAGCGGATCGGCCAGCGACAGACGCAACCGGGCATAGGCGCCGGAGCGCTCTTCACCGTAATACGGGAAGTCGATGTAGGACGTGCCAACGCCGAAGTCAGGCGTCTCGGGTTCAGGCCAATACGCCTGCGACAGGTCCGCCAGGTTGACGGGGCCGCCGCCGGCAAGCTCCGTGCGCTTGGCGTGTGCCTTGTGCTTGCTGTAGTCGGCGCCGATGATGAAATCGTGCGAACGCCCCAACAGGTCGAAGCTGCCGGCCAGATTGGTATCAAGCTGGTTCTGGTAGCCGGCCGAGCGGAAATAGGCGCCGCTGTAGGCCATGCCGTCGCCCGTCGCCGGATCGACGGCGCCGCTCAGGTAGCCGTACTTGTCGTTGTAGTGCTGGGCGGAATGGGTGGCCGACAGCGAGAATTTCCAGCCGTTGGCGAAGGTGTGCTTCACGTCGCCAAAGATGTCCCAGGCTTCATGGTGCTTGGCGCTCCAGTCCGTCGCCAGGCTGGTGCTGCGTGTGAAGCCGATGTCTTCGCCGGTGTTGTAGCGGGGCAAGCCGTAGTACCAGGGCGTCTCGCGGCGCTTGTCGTAGCTGGCGCCCAGCATGACGGTGGTGCGCGGGGCGACGTCGGCCTCCAGCACGCCGTAGAACGTCTGGCCGGCAGATTTGGCAGTGTCGTAGAAGTAGTGCTTGGTGTCGGCCGCGGCCACGATGCGCCCGCGCAGCTTGCCGTTTTCCACCAGCGGGCTGCTCAGGTCCGCGACGGCGCGATAGTTGTCCCAACTGCCGGCCGACACGCTGCCCTTGGCCTGGAATCCTTCCAGTGGCCGCTTGCGCACCAGATTGATGGTGCCGCCGGGTTCGCCTGCGCCGGAATACAGGCCGTCCGCGCCCCGCAGGACTTCAATGCGGTCGTACTTGACCAGGTCCGGGTCGGCGATGAAGTCGTTCTTGCCCAGCGCGGCGACTGCGCCGCCGTCCACCCGGATGTCCGTGATCTGGAACCCGCGCGAGAAATACTTGCCACCGGTGACGTATTCGTCGGGGACGACGGTGATGCCGGTTGCCGCGGTCATCGCGTCCGCCAGGGTCGTCATGCCGCGGTCTTCGATCTGGCGCGAGGTGATGACCGTGACGGACTGAGGCGTTTCACGCAGCGATTCGGCAGTCTTGCCCAGAGTCACTGCCTGGGCGGCATAGGAATTGGTGTTTTCGGACGTGGCATCGTAGGCGCCCGTCACGGTGACGGGCGCGAGCTGCACCGGACCCGGCGCCGAGGTCAGCGTGATGCTGCCCCCGTCGCGCACGTAGCGGATGCCGGTGCCTTGCAGCAACTGGTCCAGCGCTTGTTCCGGCGTCATGGTCCCGCTGACCTGGCGGGCGTTCAGCCCGGCCACCAGGTCAGGCACGAAATAGATTTCGATAGGCGCCTGCTGGCCGAGTTGCAGCAGCGCCTGGTTCAGCGATTGGGCTCGGATGTCGATCCGGACAGCGGCCGGTTGGGCCTGCGCGGTGCTGAGGGCGGGCAGGGCGCCCAGGCTTGCGGCCAGGCCGCATGCGCCGATCCAGGTGCGCCAAGCGGCGGGACGGGAAAGCGCTGGCTTGCGCTTGCGCAAAATGTTGATGCTCACGATCCTTCTTTTCCATGACGAGGCGTGCAGGCGCGATGCGCCGGTTTCCCTTTGGCCAAAGGTGCTTTGGAAGGCGGCGGAAGTCCCGCCGCGCAACCGCTACTGTCCAGAGTGGAAAACGCGCAAAAGTCCGTAATGGAAAGCGCAGGTTAATTGCAACTAAATGTATTTATTCGCGCCACCGGGCGGCTCAGCGCGCACGGATGACGATGCCGCCGTCGCTGCCCCGCAAGACCTCGACGGGAACCATCGACGGCAAGGCGTTCAGGAAGGCGCTGGGGTCGTCGATGCTAAAGACGCCTGCAATCCGTAGCCGTCCCAGGCGCGCATCGGCCAGCAGGATGGGTTGCGTCAGATAGCGGTTCATTTCGCTGGTGACTTCCGCCAGCGGCGCATTGGCGACGACGATCTTTCCCTGGCGCCAGGCGGTCAGCGCCTGCACGTCGACGGATTCGATGTCCGACAGTGCTTGGCCCGCGGGCTTGCGTACGCCTTGGCCGGCGGTCAGGTTGACGGCTTGCCGTCGCCACCAGCTTCCCGTCGTCACGGCAACCGATCCGGATTCGACGGCGACGGACGTCGCATCGCCATCGCGGCGGACGTTGAACCGGGTGCCGGTCACGCGGACGTGCGTCTGGCCCGCGTCGATCAGGAACGGCCGCTGCGCGTCCGGCGTCACCGAGAACATGATTTCGCCCGAATCCATGTCCACCCTCCGACGGTCCGCATAAAGCCGCACGCGCGCGCGGGTGGCCGTGTTGATCTCGAGCATGGTTCCGTCCGCCAGCAGCACCTGGCGCCTTTCGCCCGCACGGGTCGTGATGACCTGTTCTTGCAGGATCGGGTCGGATGGCCACAGATTCCAGCTGACCCCGGCGATCGCGGCCGCGCTCAGCCCCAGTCCGAACGCCAGGCGCCGGCGGGCGATATTCAACGGGCGGCGCGACGGCAGCACGCGGCGCAAGCGCTCGGTGTCGAACTGGGTGGTGGCTTGCCAGACGGCTTCCATCTCGGCGTAGGCGGCGGCGTGGGTGGGATCCGCCTCTCGCCACGCCTCGAATTCCGCCTGCTGGGCGGGCGTCATCCCACCCGACCGCACACGCGCGAACCAGTCCGCCGCCGCTTGCGAGGCAAGGTCGCTGGAATCGGGTTGTGAGGAATTCGTCATGGGCGCGCGGGTTGATGCCGTCTTGGGAAGCCGAAGACTATACAGGGGCTCAGGGGGCATGCTGCTTCAACCGGACGTGCAGATGGCGCATGCAGCGGGCCATATGCTTTTCTACCATGCTGACCGACAGGTCCATGCGCTGCGCGATCTCGCCCATGGTCCGGCCTTCCAGCCGATGCCAGGCAAAGACCTGCTGGCAAGGCAGGGGCAGTTCTTCCAGCGCTTGCTGCAAGGCGTCGGACAACTGGGCTGCCCGAGTGTTCGATTCGACTTCCGCGGCGGCAGGGTGCTCTTGTTCCGCCAAATCCTGCCAGGCCACGCTATGGACCGAGACCTTGTCCCGATAGCGTGCCGTCATGCCATTGCGGATGCTGCGCCGCAGGTAAGCAGCGGGATCCCGAAGCAGATCGGGCTGCGCGGCCTGCAACAGGCTCAGCGCCGCATTCTGCGCGGCATCCTGCCCCTCATCGGCATCATGCTTGCGCCGTGCCCACGCACTGACGAGCTCAGCGTAATGGGCCAGCCATCCGGGCAGGGGCGGGCGTCGGGAGGACACGGGATAGGGGCCATTGGGGACAAAGGGGCGTGCATTATTGCAAATCGTTCTCAATACAGCAATTGCCCCTCCTGCCCTACCCGAGCCCCTGACTCGCCAGGGGCGTTAATCGAGCTTGACGCCCGCCTGTTTGATGACGGCAGCCCAATCCTGGACTTCCTTGCCCAGGAAGGCGCTCAGTTCCGCAGGCGTGGAGGGCGCCAGGATCAGGCCTTCGTCGGCGTAGCGCTTGCGCAGGTCCGGGTTGGTCAGCACTTGCTGCAGCGCGGGTTGCAAGCGCTCAATGACGGCTGCCGGCACGCCGGCGGGCGCCATCAGGCTGTACCACGTGGTCGCTTCCAATCCTTTCACGCCCTGCGACCCCGCTGTCGAGACGTCGGGCAGCGCGGGCGACTTCTCGGTTCCCGTCACTGCCGCGGCGGCGACCCGGCCGGCCTTGTACTGGGGCAGCATTTCCACGACCTGGGTGACGCCCATGCTCAGTTCACCCGAAGCCACGGCCAGCAGCACCGGCGAACTTCCCTTGTATGGCACGTGCACCAGTTTGCCGCCTGTGGCCAGGTTGAGGACTTCGCCCGTCAGGTGGGTGATGCTGCCGGCGCCCGAAGAGCCGAACGTCAGCTTGCCGGGCTCTTTCGCGGCCAGGGCAATGAGTTCGGGCAGATTCTTCGCGGGCAGGGCCGGGTTGATGGCGAAGACCAGCGGGCTCTTGCCGACGAGGGTGATCGGCTGGAAGTCCTTGACCGGGTCATAGTTCAGGTTCGGGTACAGGCTGGGCGCGATCGCCAGCGTCGATACGTTGCCCAGCAGCAGCGTGTAGCCGTCCGGCTCGGCCCTGGCCACCGCGTTGGTCCCGATCGTGCCGCCCGCGCCCGCCCGGTTCTCGACGATGACCTGCTTGCCCAGCGTGTCGTTCAGTTGTTGCGACAGGGCGCGCGCCAGCGTGTCAGCCGCGCCGCCGGGCGGGAAGGGCACGACGATGCGGATGGGCTTGTTCGGATAGGGTTGCGGTTGCGCTTGCGCGGCCGTCCCCAGGCCCAGCGCCAGCAACGCGGCCAGCGCCGTGGTCATCGCGCTGCGGCGATTGAATTTCCTGTACTTCGACATACTGCTCTCCTGAAAGAGAAAACTTGGTCATTGCAGAAAACGAATCAGCGCAGCGCGCTCTGGGCGTACGGGTGGCAGGCATGCCAGTGGCGGGCGATATCCTCGCGGCGGCACACCCACACATCGCGATGGGCGGCCACGTGGTCCAGGAAGCGCGCCAACCCTGCCGCGCGGCCGGGCTGGCCGACCAGGCGCAGGTGCAGCCCCACGGACATCATCTTGGGGGCCGCCGACCCTTCCTCGTAAAGCACGTCGAAGGCGTCGCGCAGGTACTCGAACAAGTCCTGTCCCGTGGCCATGCCGCCTCGGATGAACTTGGCGTCGTTGTTGGCCAGACCGTATGGCACAAGCAGATGCGGCTTGCCGCCGACTTGCGTCCAGTAGGGCAGTTCGTCGTTGTAAGTGTCGGAGTCGTACAGGAACCCGCCTTCCTCCACGAGCAGCGCGCGGGTGTTCAGGCTGGGGCCGTAGCGGCAATACCAGCCCAGCGGTCGGGCGCCCACCGAGCGGGTAATGGATTCCACCGTGCGGCGGATGCGCTCGCGCTCTTGTTCCAGTGTCAGAGTCTGGTGCCGTTCCCAGCGCCAGCCGTGCGCACAGACGTCATATCCTGCGGCCTTGATCGCCTCGCAGACCTCGGGATTGCGTTCCAGCGCCAGGCCGCACCCCAACACGGTCGCCGTCATGCCGCGCGATTGCAGCATCCGATGCACTCGCCAAAAGCCGATGCGGCTGCCGTACTCGAACATCGACTCGGCGGCCAGATCACGGCCGGTGAAGCCGCCCGCGCCGCCTTCGGTCAACCCGGTCTCGGATTCCGGGTCGCCGTCCGGCACTGAAGGCTCGCCGCCTTCCTCATAGTTGATGCACAGGTTCAGCGCCAGACGCGCGCCGCCGGGCCATTGGGGATCGGGGGGATTTGCGCCATAGCCGATGAAATCGCGGCGCAGGTGTGGGGGATCGAAGTTCATGACGGACAAGCCACCTGAAAGGAATCAACCGGGAAGGGAAACGACGGCATGGGGGGCCGGCACCTGCCAGAATTCATCGTCGTCATCGCGGCCGGTCTGGCCCATCAAGACAAGGAATTCCGCCGGCCCGCCCAGCACGGTCAGGCCGTGATGCCAGGTGCCGACGCGATAGCACACGCCTTGGCTGCCGGAAGCCAGAAAGGCCTCCAGCCGCGCCATGTCCGGCAAGCCGTCGGCCCTGGTCGGCGCAACCACTACGAGGTAAGGCGTGGCGGTCAAGGGCACGAAACTCTGGGCTGCGTAGGGGTGCCGCTCCATCAGTTCGATCACCACGGGGCCGGGCGCCCGCGCATTCACGCGGCTGACCCAGCAGGCTTGCCGCGCGACCTGCGGCCCGTGCCGCATCGGCTCCGTCAGGAAGTGGCGACGTTCCGTGCCTTGGTGCGCAATCACTTCGCCATAAGGCGCGAATGCGTCGGCAGTAAGCGGCCGCGCGCGCACGACGACCAGGGGATCCGTCATGTCACGCGCCATGGGTCAGATAGCCCAGCGAGTTGACGTAGCTGCGGCGCACGCTCTCCAAATGGGCGGCCATCGCCTGGCGCGCGCGCGCCGAATCGCCGGACAACAACCCCTGCACGATTGCCAGGTGTTCTTCCCGGGCTTGCACCTGCCGCTGCGGCAAGCGTTCAACGTCGCACATCCGCACCTGCCGGCGGGTCGCGGTGATCATCGACGCCAGGTTCCGGTTGCCGCAATAGGCGGCCACCAGATCATGCAGGGCGTTGTCGACCTCCCAATCCGACTTTTCGTCAGGCGTCTGGGCATTCAGCAAGGCCTGGAGACGCGTGCGCAGTCCTTCCAGCGGCTCGGCCGGAATACGCCCCGTCGCCATCGCCGCCGCCTCGCTTTCCAAGAGGCTACGGATCTGCAGCAGTTCCAGCAGATCCGTCACACCGAACGACCGCACCACGATCGACCCGTTGGACAGGCGCTCCAGCATGCCTTCGCCCAGCAACCGATTCATCGCGGCGCGCAACGGCGTGCGCGACACATCCAGCTCATCCGCCAGGCGGCGCTCTTCCAGCACCTCACCAGCCGGAATCCGGCGCGAAACGATTTGGTCCAGCAGTGTTTGATAGGTGCGTTGCGTAGCGTTCATGGCGTGTTGCAGAAATAGAAGTGGCGCCGCCACCAGAAAAACCGGGTCGCGGCCATGCGATAGGTGAACGGTACTTCATTGGTATCCCAATGGGATACCAGTAGTATCCCGAATATAGGGGCCGAACGCGCCTGCGCAGGCGAACGGCAAAAAATGGGAGACGGGAATGCCCCGATCAGAGACCGGAGTCGAGGAGGGAGGGGGACGCCCAGAAGGGGGCGCTTTAGCGCATAGACACCGCCACGACGCCCACAACCCTGTATGCCGATTGTGGCCGCCCGCGCGGCCGCAATTCGGCGGGCGACGCAAGACTCTCCACCACCCACGGGTCTAGCAGCGCCTCGAGCCAAGACGCGGGTAGCCCGTCGGTGCAGTCATCCTGATGGCGCGCAACCTCGATGCGCCCGAGGGAATCTGAAGGCAGCGGCCGCAGGCCGCAACGAAGATGACAAAGGGGCAGTCCGGAGCGAAGGCTCCGGACCGCAATCGTGGGCGTGCGCCATCAGGATGACTGCACCGATGGGCGGCCTACCTCACTACATCTACAGCGCTTACTGAGCAACCCGCTCCACTTCCCAAGCGCGCGGCTTCTTCACCGCCCAAGGTTGGTACCCCTTGATGCTGCTCCGGTAAGCCCCGATATCCAGCCCGTTATAGAGCGGAATGCTCGGCACATCCGCCAGGAACAGCTGATGCAGTTGGTCGAACGCCGCCTGCCGCTTGGCATGGTCCGTATCCACCGACGCCGCTTCCACCAGCTTCGCGGCCTCCGGGTTGTCCCAGACCTTGCGCGGTTGCTTGGCCTTGTCGCCCGTCACCATCTCGTAGTTCAGCGCCGCGTCCAGGCGCGCGGAATACGGGAACGTCATCATCTGGTAGGTGCCCGCGTTGTAGCGGTCAAGCTGCGTTGCCCACTCCACCACCGACAACTGCGCATTGATGCCCACCGACTGCAACATCGCCTGCACGATCACCGCCGAGTTATACGACTGCGGGTAACGCTTGGTCGTCAGGATCGACAGTTCCTGGCCTTTGTAGCCCGCTTCTTTCAGCAGCTTCTGCGCCGCGGCCGGATCGTAATCCCAGCCTTTCTTCTGAACCGCGTCATGGTAGGGCGAGACCAGCGGCACGATGGAATTGTTGGGCTGGGCCAGGCCTTCCGTGACGGCTGCGGCCAATTGCTTGTAATCGATGGCGTGGGCCAGGGCCTGGCGCATCTTCGGGCTGGACAGTACCGGGTCCTTGGTCTGCAGCAGCAGCGCCGTCATGCTCATCACCGGCGCGTAGGCCACCTTCACGTTCGGGGTGCCTTGCAGCACCGGCACGTCGTTGTTGGACACGTCTTCGATGATGTCGATGTTGCCGCGCTGCAAGGCGGCCTTGGCCGTGGAGTCGTCCGGCACGATCATGAATCGGACTTCGTCCACCAACGGGCGCTTCGAGCCGGTGTAGCCGTCGCGCTTGCCGTCCAGGTTCGAATAGCCCGCGAACTTGGTCAGGCGGATGTACTCGCCGCGCTTCCATTCGGCCAGTTCGAACGGGCCGGTGCCGATAGGCTTGATCCACGCGCCGTCCGCGCCGACCGAATCCTTGGACAGGATGCCGGTGCCGCCGCAATCGGTGCGGGCCAGCGACGCCAGGAACAGGCTGGTGGGCTTCTCCAGGTGGTAGACGACAGTCTGTGCGTCGGGCGCTTCCACGCCGGTGACCTTCACCGTGCCGCGGCCGTCGAACTCGCTGGCGCAACGCCAGCCGGAATTCGCGGCGGTGTAGTGCTGCCAGGTCCACAGCACGTCGGCCGAGGTCATCGGCTTGCCGTTATGGAACTTTATGCCGTCGCGCAGCTTGAACGTATAGGTCTTGCCGTCCGGGCTGATGTCGACCGACTTGGCCAGCAGCGGGCGCACTTCGGCGTCTTCGCCATAGGCAACCAGGCCTTCCACGATGTGCAGCACGACGGCGTCGCTGTTGCTGTCGCGGTTGACGCCGGGTTCGGTCGAGCGGATGTCGGCCGTCAGCGAAATACGCAGCGGCGGCGCCGACTGCGCGGCGGCCGTGCCGGCCAGGGTGGCCAGCGCCAGCGCAACCGCGGCGCGCAAACAATGGTTCTTCATTGATATTTCCTCGGGTTGCGCGGGCGCATTGCCGGTCAGGCGGCGGCCAGCAGTTCGGGTTCTGCGGTCAGGCTGTAGCGGGTGAACGTGCGGTTCAGCGCAGGCAGCGGCGCCACTTCCATCAGGCCGGCGGCGGGTTCCATGACGACCATGGCGACCGTGGCCGACAGGTTGTCGTGGCTGCCGGGGCGCGGCGGGCGGCAAACGGAATAGGGCGAACCGAAGTCGTCGAACAGGGCGTGCTTCAGGTCTTCGCGCGTCAGCTGGGTCTTCTCGTTCAGCAGGCGACGCACGCGCCAGTCGCGGTAGGCGCTTTCCGGCGTGCTGGCGCGGCCGGTGTCGCGCAGCTTGCCCAACGCCACTTCGCTGACCCAGTGGTTGGCGTGCACGATCAGGTCGTCGGCGCCCGGGTAGATCGGGAAGGCTTCATCGGTGGTGCATTCGTAGTCGACGCCAAAGCCCGCGGCCATGCCGATCATGATGTTGTTCGAGCACGACTTGGGCGTGGTGGCGACGGCCTTGATGGCCAGCGCAAAATGCTGTTGTTCCAGCACCTTGCGGCGGATCAGCGACAGCGGCACGCCCAGTTGGCGGAAGTCGCGGTCGGATTCCAGGTAGTTGGCGGTGATGGACACGCCGGCGCTGTTCAGGCCGCTACGGGCCAGGCCGCCGGCTTCCACGAAAGTCAGGATGTCCGGGCCGTTGTCGTTGCGCACGCGCAGCACGATGGCGGTTTCGGCGCATTCGGCGCGCCAGTCCCAGTTCTGGCCATGGATCAGGTTGCCGTTGGCCGAGCGCGTGGGCAGGATCAGGGCGCCCGTGCAGCCGTCGCCGGGTTCCAGTTCGGCGGCTTTCTTCTTTTCGGCACGTGCCTTGGCGACGACTTCGGTGCGGGCGTTCACCATCACGATGTCTTCGAACGGCACGTCCGCACCCGCGGCGATGCCGCGCATTTCTTCGAGGTAATGCGGGGCGAAGTCCTCGATTTCGCGGGCGAAGTGGGCGATGAGCTGGGTGCGCGCCATGGCGTCGTAGCCCAGGTCGACCAGCGTCTGGCCGTACATGGCCGCGCTTTTGCGCACGCGGTCGGCGGCTTGCTGGCCATAGGAGCGGCCACGGGCTTCGGGCGTGCCGGAAACCGATACGAAGGGGAATTGGGTGATCTGGGTCATGGACGGTAAGCGGCGACGCGCGCCGTGTAGTCGGAGGGAAATCGATATTGCAAAAATGTTAGCTTATTTTGGCGCCAATATTGCTCAGGGTTTACCCAATGACGGCCCTAGCCTGCCGTAACGCACGCGCCGCCAGGTCGCCGCCAGTCGTGAACTCGGCACCCGCCGCCCGGAAGCGTTCCAGCAATTGCTCCAACTTCTGCAGCCGCGCCGCCCGGCCCACGCCGTGGTCGGCGCGCGGATGCAGGGTCAGGCAGGCGTAGCCGTCGGCGGCCAGCAACGCGTCGCCCTGTTCCACCCAGTGCGCGTAGGCGCGGTCCTGGGTGACGCGGCGGCTGAAATGGCTGGCGTCGCACAGGCCTTCGCTCCAGGGCAGTTCGACCATGCCTGCGCCGCCGTCGGCGTCCAGCGCATAGGGCGCGTCGTCATCGATCGCGCTGCTGTCATAGCGGTAGCCCAATTGCCGCAGGAGCGGCACGGTGCGCGCTGAAAATGCGCTGCTGGTGTAGCGGAAGCCTTGCGGCGCGATGCCCGTCAACTGGGTAAGGCGGTCGCGGGCGCGTGCCAGCACCTCAGCCTCGCGGTCGCCGAGGGCGCTCAGGTCTTCGAAGGCGTTGCCCTGGGAGGCCGCCTCGTGGCCGTCGCGCAGGCTCTGTTCGAGCAGGTCGCGGCAGCGTTCGGCTTCGAAGATCGGCCAGAACAGCGTGGCGCGGATGCCTTGGCGGCGCAGCATGTCCAGCACGCGGGCCAGGCCGCCGCCATAGGTGTAACGGCCATGGGCGTCACGGCCGTGCAGCGCGGTTTCGGGCTGGGTCGCGGCTTCGGGGCCGATGCCTTGCACGTTCAGGGTGACCAGCACGGTCTTGGGGGCGGTCATGCGCGTCTCCAGTTGTCGGGATGGGCAAGGCAGTGGCGGGCCAGCGCTTCCAGCGTCATGACGTGCACGTCCGGTTGCGCGGCGACGTGGCCCAGGAAGCGGTCCAGGGCCGCCGCGCGGGCGGGCGTGCCAGAACCGCCAGCCGCCTTGGGGTGCACGGTCAGGTGCACATAGCCTTCCGCCTGGCGCAGCGCCTCGAACTCCTGAACCCAGTTGTCGCAGGCTTCGGCGGCCAGGCTGTGGCCCGAGAAGTAGAAGGGGTAGTCGTCCAGCGACACGGTGTTGTTGGGCAACATGATGAAGCCGTCGTCGCCATCGGCCAGGTAGGGCCGGTCCTGGTCCTTTTCGCTGGCGTCGTAGCAATAGCCCAACTCGCGAAGCGCGGGCAGGGTGCGATGGCTTTTGCGCCCCGACGGCGAACACCAGCCCACCGGCGTCACGCCTAGCTCCTGCTGGATGATCCGGTGGGTCTTGGCCAGCAGCGCGGGTTCTTCGTCGCCCAGGTCCCAGGCTTCATGCAGATAGCCGTGCGCGGCAATTTCGTGGCCGGCGGCCAGGATGGCGTGGAAGGTGGCGGGGTAGTGTTCGACGTCGTATCCGCATGCGAAGAAGGTGGCGGGCATGCGGTGCCGCGCCAGGATCTCCAGGTGCCGGGGCACGCCGCGCCGGATCGCGTAGCGGCCCGCGGTGTACGGGCCTGCCGGAAACTGCTTGCGGCCGACTTCGACGGCGGGGCCGTCCACGTGCACGGTGACGCAGACCACGGCGCGCACCGGCGGGGCGTTCGCGGCCCGCAAGCCTTGGGCGCGCAGTTCGTGGTCCAGCGGCAGCCAGGGGTTGTCGTCGGCGCGGACGGCGGCGCCGTAAGGAATTCGTTGCATCAGGTGGCCTTGATGTCGGCGCTTTTAATCAGGGTGCGCCACTTCTCGCTTTCGCTGGCAACGAAGCGGCCCAGTTCTTCGGGCGTGCCGCCATGCAGCTCCAACCCGTTTTGCGTCAGTTGCGCCAGCGCCGGCTGCTTGAGCGCGCTTTGCACCGCGCCGTTCAGCGTCTTGACGATGGCGGCGGGCGTGCCGGCCGGCACGAAGATGCCGTTCCAGCCGATGGCCTGATAGCCGGGGAAGCCGGATTCGGCCACGGTGGGCACATCGGGCAGCGCCTGCGCGCGCTGCGCGGACGTCACCGCCAGCGGGCGCGACTTGCCGCCGTGGATGAACTGCTGCTGGTTGATCACGACGTCCATCAGGATGGGGAACTGCCCGCCCAGGAAATCGTTGACCGCCGCTGCGGCGCCCTTGTACGGCACGCCAGGCAGGTCCAGGCCGGCCGTGGCCTTCAGCAGCTCCATAGCCAGATGGGCTGAACTGCCGTTTTGCGTGATGCCGTAGAAGTACTTGCCCGGATTCGCCTTGATCAGGGCGACCAGCTCTTGCAGCGTGCGCGCCGGAAACGACGGGTGCACGACCAGCACATTGTTGTAATAGCAGACCATCGACACGGGCTCGAAGTCCTTGACCGGGTCATAGCCGATGTTCTCGTACAGGCTCTGGTTCACGGTGTGCGTGCCGGTGGAGCCCAGGGCGATCGTGTAGCCGTCGGGCGCCGAGCGCGCCGCCTGCTGGGTGCCGATGTTGCCTGCCGCCCCGCCTTTGTTGATGACGACCACGCTTTGCTTGAGCGCTTCGCCGATGCCCTGCGCCAGCGGCCGGGCCACCAGGTCGGTGCCGCCGCCGGCGGGAAACGGCACGATGAACTGGATCGCGCGCCCCGCCGGATAGTCCGCCGCCCAGGCTTGCCCGGGGCGGACGATCGCCGCACCGGCCAGCGCGGCGGCGGATGCCGTCAGGAATTGCCGGCGGCTCATGCCGCCTTGCGGTACGTCATTGCTGCATGACTGCTTCATGATTTTCCCCTTGGGTCCTGCTTCTAGTTAAATATCATTATTCGATAAAAATTCATTCTTACCAATTAGTATTTATCTATAAATGATAAAAACTAGAAAGACGATAGCCCGGGTTTGGTCGCAATCGGGGTGCCGATAGCCTGTCTTCATGACGTCATGCCCAGCAGCCGGACGCTGTGATACGCTGCGCCGGTCCCGCGTCGTCCCTTGCCCCCAGTTCCCACGTCCCCCATGTCCACCCTGAAGCGAGCCCTGGCGATTCTTGACCTCTTCAGCCTAGACACTCCGGTGCTCACGGCCGAGGACATCATTTCCCGCCTGGCGTATTCGGCGCCCACGGGCTACCGCTACATCCGCGATCTGTCCGACCTGGGTTATTTGCTGCGCATGACGGGCGGCGGCTACAAGCTGGGGCCGCGCATCATCGAACTGGACCACCTGATCATCGATGGCGATCCGGTGCTGGCCGTGGCGCGGCCGATCATGCGCGAGGTGGTCGATCAAGTCGGCGGCGACGTGCTGCTTAGCGTGATCCACGGCTTGCGCATCCTGAACATCCATCACGAACGCGGCCCCGACGAATTGGGCATTGCCCATGGCCGCGGCCGCGCGCATCCCTTGTTCCGCGGCGCCACGGCCAAGACCATCGTGGCGTTCCTGCCGCGCAAGGACCAGCGCAAGCTGTACGAGGCGCACACGGACGAAGTCCGTGCACTGGGCCTGGGCGATACCTTGGGTGAATTCACGGCGCGGCTGGACACAATCCGCGTGCAGGGCGCTTACCTGGGCGTGGGGGAAATCTCACCCGAGCGGGCGGGCATCGCAGTGCCGGTGTTCCAGGAAGACCGCCGCATCTTCGGCGCGCTGACCGTCACCTTCCTGGCGACGCGGCTGAACACGATCGCGCAGGACAAGACGACGGCGCTGCTGCAATCCGCGGCCCGCCGCATCGAGTCGCTGGCGTTGGCGGCGCGCATGAAAGAACAGGCCCCTGCGCCGTAAGCGCCGAGGCCTGTCTCAATCCCGCCGGACTCAGGTCGCCTCAGGCTGCCGGGCAGCGGTCTCCGGAGCCCGCGCGGGCGAACCCATGGCCTGGAACAGCGCCGCGGTTTCGGTCAGGCGGGCGTTCGCGTATTCCAGTTCGCGCAGCCGCGCCGCCACGTAATGCTGTTGCGCCGCGTATTCCGTATAAGGCGCCAGCGCGCCCAGCCGCACGCGGCTGGCCGTATTGCGGTAGGACTGCTCGGCTGCCCGCCGCGACGCTTCTGCCGAGGCCAGCGCCTGCCCGTCGGCATCCAGGCGCGACAAGGTATCGGCCACGTCCTGGAACGCGGTCAGCACGGTCTGCTTGTACTGCAGCACGGCCGCCTGGTAGCGCTCCTGGGCGGCGCGCCGTTCGGCCAGCAACGCGCCGCCGTGGAAGATGGGCTGCGTCAGCGACGCACCGATTGCCCAGATCGACCCGGCGCCCGACAGCGCGGTCGGCCAGCTGAAGCCGCCTTTGCCCATGGACGCAGACAGCGACAGGCTGGGGAACAGCTGCGCCGTGGCGACGCCCACATCGGCCGCGGCGGCCTGCACTACCGCGTCGGCCACCAGCACATCCGGGCGCGACGCCAGCAGTTCAGACGGCACCACCACCGGCACCTGCGCGGGCACCGCCAGCGTGCTGAACGCCAGATCGTCCGGGGCCTGGTCGGGGCTGCGGCCCAGCAGCACGGCCAAGGCGTGGCGCGTGGCATGCCACTGCGCCCGCAGTCCGGGCAGCGACGCTTCCAGCGTGGCAGCGTCCTGGTCGGCGTCCAGCGCATCGTTCTGCGAAGCGGATCCCAATTCGTAGCGGCGCTGCGTATCGCGGGCCACCTGGCGCAGCAGCACCACCTGCTTTTCCGTCAGCGCCACGCGCTCGGCCAGCGACGCGGACGTGATGGCGCCAGTGACGATATTGCCCGCCAGCGAGCGCCGCGCGGACTCCAGCTGGAACGCCTGTTGCTCCACTTGCGCCGCCAGCGACGCGTTGGCAAAGCGCGCGGCGCCGAACAGGTCCAGATCGTAGGTAGCCTGGATCTGTCCGGTGAAGACGTTGTAGAGCGCCGTGGGCTCGGCCAGATTCGGCATGGTCAGCGCGCGGTTGCGTTTGGCGTTCCCGCCTGCGTCCACGGACGGCAGCAGCGACGAATTGACCTGCGCGCGCAGTTGCTCGCGTGCGCCGGCCAGATTGCGTTCCGCAGCGGCCAGGTTGGGACTGTTGGCCAGGCCTTCTTGCACCAGCGCATCCAGCGCGCTGGAACCGTAGCGCTTCCACCATTCGGGCACGGGACGCGCGCCCTGCTCGAAACGTTGCGCCACGCCCTGGGCGGGGGCGCCGGCAGGCGGCACGGCTTGCACGCCGTACTGCGCGGGCGACGCCACCGCGGGCGGCTTGCTGTCCGGGGCGAAGGCGCAGGCGCCCAGCGCCGCGATCAGCGGCAGCGCGAGCGGCAGCTTGGCCAGCCGGAGGGAAAGGGTCTTCATCGTCAGATTCCTCGTTACAGCGTATCGGCGGCGTTGGCGCCGGGCGGTACGCCTTCCGGTTCGTCGCGTTCGTCGTGGCGCACGCGGAACCAGGCCGCATACAGCGCGGGCAGGAAGAACAGCGTCAGCACCGTGGCGCTGGTGATGCCACCCATCAACGCCGTCGCCATGGGGCCGAAGAAGTTGCTGCGCAACAGCGGGATCAAGGCCAGCACGGCTGCCGCGGCCGTCAGCACGATGGGGCGGAAACGCCGCGCCGTGGCGCCGACGATCGCGTCCACGCGCTTGTGACCGTTCAGGATGTCCTGCTCGATCTGGTCCACCAGGATCACCGAGTTGCGCATGATGATGCCGAACATCGCGATCACGCCCAGCATGGCGACAAAGCCGAAGGGCTTGCCGAACAGCAGCAGCGCCGCGACCACGCCGATCAGGCCCAGCGGCGCCGTCAGCACCACCATCAGCACCCGCGCAAAGCTCTGCAGCTGCACCATCAGAAGCGTCAGCACGGCCACGGCCATCAGCGGCATCTGCGCGTTGATGGACGACTGGCCCTTGGCGCTTTCCTCGACCGGGCCGCCCACTTCGATGCGGTAGCCAACCGGCAGTTCGGCCCGGATGGCGTCCAGCTTCTTGTCGATGGCATGCGTGACGTCGATGCCCTGCGATCCGCTGGTCACGTCCGCTTGCACCGTGATGGTGGGCTGGCGGTCGCGTTCCCAGATGACGCCGTACTCAAGGTCGTAGCGCACTTGCCCCAGGCTGCCCAGCGGCACCGGGCCATTGGGCGTGGGCATGGCCAGCGTGGCCAGGCGGGCAGGGTCCACGCGTTCGTCACGCGGCGCGCGCAGGCTGACGGTGATCAGCTTGTCGCGTTCGCGGTATTGCGTCACGTTGTAGCCCGACAGGGTCATGGCCAGGAAGTCGGAAATGTCGCTTGAACTGATGCCCAGCTCGCGCGCTTTCTGCTGGTCGATCTCGAAGCGCACGGAGCGTTCGGACGGTTCGTCCCAGTCGAACTGCACATTCACCGAGCGGTTGTCGGCGCGGACTTCGGTGGCGACTTTTTCGGCCACGGCCCGCACGTCGGAGATCTTGTCGCCGCTGACGCGGAACTGCACCTGATAGCCCACGGGCGGCCCGTTCTCCAGGCGCGACAGGCGGGTGCGGATGGCGGGGAATTCCTCGCGCAGCATCGGCGCCAGCCATTGCGCCAGCTTTTCGCGATCTTCCACCGAATGCGCGGTGATGACCAGCTGGGCGAAGTTGGGCGTGGCCAGTTGCTGGTCCAGCGGCAGGTAGAAGCGCGGCGCGCCGGTACCCACGAAGCTGACCGAATGGTCGATCTCGGGCCGGCCGTCCAAGGCCTTTTCCAAGCGTTCCACCTGACGCAGCGTGGCGGCGAACGACGCGCCTTCCTGCAAGCGCACGTCCACCAGCAATTCGGTGCGGTCCGAGCTTGGGAAGAACTGCTGCGGCACCAGCTTGAACCCTGCCATGGACACGACGAAGATCAGCACGGTGCCGGCCAGCACCCAATAGCGGCGGTCCACGCACCACGCCACCCAGCCACGCAGGCGCTGGTAGAAGCGGGTGTTGTAGATGTCGTGTTCGTGATCATGGGGCAGATGCGCTTCGCGCTTGCGCTCGGGCAGCAGCCGGTAACCCAGCAGCGGGATCAGCACCACCGCGGCAAACCAGGACGTGATCAGCGCAATGGCCGACACCTGGAAGATCGAACGCGTGTACTCGCCGGTGCTGGACTTGGCCAGCGCAATGGGCAAAAAGCCCGCCACGGTGACAAGCGTGCCGGTCAGCATGGGGAAGGCGGTGCTGGTGTAGGCGTAGGCCGCCGCGCGGGCGCGGCTCCAGCCTTGCTCCAGCTTCACCGACATCATTTCCACTGCAATGATGGCGTCGTCCACCAGCAGGCCCAGCGCCAGCACCAGCGTGCCCAGCGACACCTTGTGCAAGCCGATACCGAACACGTCCATGAACAGGGCCGTGACCGCCAGCACCACTGGGATCGAGATCACCACCACCATGCCCGTGCGCAGCCCCAGCGACACCAGGCTCACGATCAGCACGATGGCGACGGCTTCGGCCACGGAACGCAGGAAGTCGTCAACGGAGTGCGAGACCGCCTGCGGCATGCTGGACACTTCGGTCAAGGTCAGGCCGGCGGGCAACTGGGCCTTCAGTTTCTCGAAGGTCGTGCCCAGCGATTTGCCCAGGCGCACCACGTCCTGCCCGGGCTGCATGGTGATGCCGATGCCCAGCACCGGGGCGCCGCCAGCACGCATCTGTTCGACGGGCGGGTCGTCGTAGCCGCGATGGATCGTGGCGATGTCGCCCAGCCGGATGGATTTTCCGTTCACCCGGATCAGCGTGTCCGCCAGCGCGCGGCTGTTCTCGAACTGGCCGGTGGGGCGCACGAAGATGCGGTCGTCGGCGGTCGTCAAGGTGCCGGCGCTGGCCACCGCGTTCTGCGTATTGATCGCCTGGGCGATCTGCTGCGGCGAGACGCCCAGCCGGGTCAACTGCGTGTTGGAGATTTCGATGTAGACGTGCTCGGCCTGGTCGGCAAAATAGTCCACCTTGGCCACCCCGGGCACGCGTAGCAGCACCGTGCGCAGCTTGTCCGCATAGTCATGCAGCTGCGCCGGCGAGAATCCGTCGCCCTGCAGGGTGTAGATGTTGGTGTAGACGTCGCCGAACTCGTCGTTGAAGAACGGGCCCTGCACGCCCTGGGGCAGCGTGGCCTGGATGTCGCCGACTTTCTTGCGGATCTGGTACCACTGGTCGGCCACGGTGCTGGCGGGCGCCGAGTCCTTCATAGTGTAGAAGATCAGCGATTCGCCGGGGCGCGAGTAGCTGCGCAGGAAGTCCGTGTTGGGGGTCTCCTGGAGCTTCTTGCCGATGCGGTCGGTGACCTGTTCCTGCACCTGCTGCGCGGTCGCGCCCGGCCACAGGGTCTTGATGACCATCACGCGGAACGTGAAGGGCGGATCTTCCGACTGCGCCAGCTTGGAATACGACAGCACGCCGAACAGCGTCACCAGCGTAATGATGAAGATCACCAGCGGCTGGTGGCGCAACGCCCAGGCCGACAGGTTGAACTTGCCTTCTTCGTGGCTGTGGCCAGGCTCCCGATCCGGCGCGCTCATGACGCGAAGTCCTCAGGATGCAGCGGCGGCACGGCGCGCACTTTTTCGCCGGCGGATACCGTGTGCACGCCTTGCCAGACCAGGCGTTCGCCGGCCTTTACGCCGCCTGCCAGCGTGACGGTGCGGGCGTCGTAACGCAGCACCTGCACGCGGCGCAGCTCCAGCGTGTCTTCCTGCGGCTTGACGACCCAGACGGCGGGCTCCTTGCCGTCATGGAACAGCGCGGTGGCCGGCACCGTGTAGGTGGCCTGGCTGTCCGAACCCCGGTTGTCGAAGCTGATGTTGGCGGTCATGCCCAGCCGGACGTCCGGCGAGGGCGATTCCAGCGTGAGCTTGACGCGGTAGGTGCGGCTTTGCGGATCGGCGGCCGGCGCAATTTCGCGCAAGACGGCAGTAAAGGTCTTGCCAGGCAGCGGGCCCAGCGTGACGGTGGCGCGTTGGCCTACGGCAAGCCCCGCCAGCACGCTTTCGGGTACGTCGCAGATCGCGTCGATGTCGCCGGACCACGCCAATTGGTAGACGGGTGTCCCGGCCGCCACGTTCTGGCCGGTGTCGGCTTGTTCGGCGGTGATGACGCCCGCGTGGTCGGCCTGCAGGGTGGTGTATTTCAGCTGGTCGGCCGACAGCGCCGCCTGCTGCGCGGCCTGGTCGCGCTGCGCCAGCGCCGACGCGTAGGCGTTGCGCGTTTGCTCAAGCTGGTTCGCGGCGATCAGGTTTTCGCGCGCCTGGGCGCGGTCGCGGTCCAGCTGCTGGCGCGCATAATCCAGCTGATGCTGGGCGGCCGACAACTGGGCTTTCGCGGCGGCCGCGTTCTTGGCCGCGTCGGCGGGGTCCAGCTTGGCCACGATCTGGCCCGGGGTGACGCTGTCACCCAGCCTGACCTGGCGTTCGATGATCTTGCCGCCTACGCGGAACGACAACGGCGTGCTGTAGCGCGCCTGCACCTCGCCCGGCAAGGTCCAGGCCGGCAGGCGTTCGTCGGCTTTGGCCGGCATGGCGACCACCGGCCGCGGCGCGGGAGCGGGCGCTTCCTTGGGGCCGCAGGCGGACAGGGCCACCGCCATCGCCAAGGCAGCCGGCAAGGCCAGCCGGCGCGTCCAGCGGCGGGGGGAAGAAAGGGGCAGCGCCACAGGGGCGGCAAGGTCGAGCGCGGCGGGGCGCGCGCAAGGGCCAGGACAATTCACGAAACACCTCGCGGCGCGGAAAAGGGCAAAAGAGGGGCGAGTCAGACTCGATACGGCCTGGATTCTAATGCAACTCTGTATTCAGATACAACACTGTATTTGAAGTGGGCGCCAGTGCTAAACTCGCGCCATGTCAAAAATCCGCCTTACCCGCGAGCAAAGCCGAGACCAGACGCGCCAGCGCCTGTTCGACGCTGCGCAATCGGTTTTCCTCAGCAAGGGTTTCGTGGCCGCCAGCGTCGAGGACATCGCCGAACTGGCGGGGTACACGCGCGGGGCCTTCTATTCCAATTTCGGCAGCAAGTCCGAACTGTTCCTGCAATTGCTCCGGCGCGATCACGAAAAAGTGATGGCCGACATGCGCGCCATCTTCGAGGATGGCGAATCGCGCCCGCAGATGGAGGCGCGCGTGCTGGAGTACTACAGCACGCACCACCGCGAAAACGACTGTTTCCTGCTCTGGATGGAAGGCAAGCTGCAAGCCGCGCGCGACCCGGAATTCCGGGTGGGCTTCACGGACTGCCTGCGGGAATTGCGGGCGGCCACGACCGAATACGTCCGCCAGTTCTCCGCCCACGTGGGCACGCCGCTGCCGATGCCGGCAGAGCAACTCGCCATCGGCCTGCTGGCCTTATCGGACGGCATGCAGTTCAGCTATGCCTTCGATCCGCAGGGCGTCACGCTGGAAATGACCGAGGCCGTCCTGGCGGGATTCTTCCGCCGCGTGGTCTTCGGCGACCCGCCGCCCGAGGGGCAGTAGGCCCCCCAGCGCGAGCGAAGCATGCGCGGCGTGGGGTCAGACGAGCTCTGACATCTCGATCAGATTCAGGTCCGGGTCGCGCAGATACACGGATCGGATCTTTCCGGTGGCGCCAGTGCGTGGCACCGGGCCTTCGATGATCGTGGCGCCGGCCTCGTTCAAGCGGGCGATCACCTCGTCCAGGGGCCGGTCGGCGATAAAGCACAGGTCCAGCGCGCCCGGCACCGGCAAGTGCGCCTTCGGCTCGAACTCGTGGCCGCGCACGTGCAGGTTGATTTTCTGGTTGCCAAAGCGCAACGCCTGGCGGCCTTCGCCGAAGGTCTCCAGGCGCATGCCCAAAATCCGGGTGTAGAAATCCACCGTGGCCTCGGGGTCGGTGCAGGTCAAGACCAGATGGTCCAGGTGATCGATCATGCGCTTGTCTCCGTTATTTCAGATTGTCAGCCGTACTCTGGGCATGATAGTAATACCTGCGGCGCGCGGCCAGACTGAGGGGGCCGGCGCCGGTTTTTTCAACCCTCGGGCGAAAGGAGCGGCAGCTTGACTTCAGAAACCCGACCATCCTCCACCATCAACAAACCGGTCTTTTTTTCGGCCGCGCTGTTCACCCTGCTACTCGTGGGCTTTGCCATCGCGGCCCCGAAGACCGCGCAGAACCTGTTCGAAGCGATGCAGGGCTGGATCCTCGGCAATGCCAGCTGGTTCTACATCCTGGTCGTGGCCATCATCTTGCTGTCGGTCACGTTCCTGGCGGTCAGCCGTTACGGCGACATCAAGCTGGGCCCCGACCACAGTGAACCGGACTACCGCAATTTCACGTGGTTCGCGATGCTGTTCTCCGCCGGCATGGGCATCGGTCTGATGTTCTTCGGCGTGGCCGAACCCGTCATGCACTTCATGTCGCCGCCGGTCGGCGAGGGCGGCAATGCCGCCGCCGCCCGCGAGGCCATGAAGATCACCTTCTTCCATTGGGGGCTGCATGCGTGGGCGATCTACGCGGTGGTGGCCCTGACGCTGGCGTTCTTCTCTTTCCGGCATGGCCTGCCTCTGACCCTGCGTTCCGCGCTGTACCCGCTGATCGGCAACCGCATTCACGGGCCCATCGGCCACGCGGTCGACATCTTCGCCATCATTGGCACGGTGCTGGGCGTGGCGACCTCGCTGGGCCTGGGCGTGGCGCAGATGAACAGCGGGTTGAACCATCTGTTCGGCATCCCCGTGGGCGTGACCACGCAGATCATCCTCATCATCATCACTTGCGGGTTGGCCACGCTGTCCGTCGCAAGCGGCCTGGACAAGGGCATCCGCATCCTGTCCGAAGCCAACATGGTGCTGGCGGTGATCCTGCTGCTGTTCGTGCTGATCGCCGGCCCCACGGTGTTCCTGTTCCAGACTTTTGTGCAGAACACCGGCGCCTACCTGTCGGACATCGTCAACAAGACCTTCAACCTGTACGCCTACGATCCTTCCGACTGGATCGGCGGCTGGACGCTCTTCTATTGGGGCTGGTGGATCGCGTGGTCGCCGTTCGTGGGGCTGTTCATCGCGCGCATCTCGCGCGGGCGCACCATCCGCGAGTTCGTCTGCGGCGTGTTGCTGGTGCCTGCCGGCTTTACCCTGTTCTGGATGACGGTGTTCGGCGATACCGCCATCCACTTCATCCTGGTCGACGGCGTGAAAGGGTTTGCCGAGACCGTCGAAGCCGACAGTTCCCTGGCGCTGTTCGCATTCCTTGAACAACTGCCCTGGAGCAACGTGCTATCTGTGTTCGCCATCGCGATGGTGGCGGTGTTCTTCGTCACGTCGGCGGACTCGGGGGCGCTGGTGGTGGACCTGCTGGCATCGGGCGGGGCGGACCGCACGCCGGTGTGGCAGCGCATCTTCTGGTCGCTGTCGATGGGCGCTGTCGCCATTGCACTGCTGCTGGCCGACGGACTGACCGCCTTGCAGACGGCCACCATCGCAAGCGCGCTGCCGTTCTCCATCATCCTGCTGCTGTCGTTGTGGGGGCTGTTCAAGGCGCTGCGGCTGGACGCGACCAAGCGCGGCATTCGCTATCAGTCCCTGACCCTGTCGCGGCCGGCGCGCGGCGGCCAGTCCTGGGAACGGCGCCTGCGCAATATGGTCATGATGCCGCGCCGCGCCCACGTGCTGCGCTTCATCAGCGACGTGGTGCGGCCGGCGCTGGACGATGTGGCCGACGAATTGCGCCGCCAGGGCTATGCGGTGGCCGTGCGCGAAGACGAGAGCGAAGGCGGCGTGACCCTGGAGGTGTCCCATGGCGACCACCTGGACTTCTGGTACGCGGTGCGCCCCGAGGCGTTCGTCCGTCCCAGCCTGACTCCGGAAGAGGCCGCCGACGAGGAAGAGCGCAAGTACTTCCGCGCGGAAGTCCACTTGCGCGAAGGCGGGCAGGACTACGACATCATGGGCTGGAGCCGGGACGCCGTCATTGGCGACATCCTGGACCAGTACGAACGCCACCGCCATTACCTGCATATGGTGCGAACCTAGCAGCGCCGGCGCGCGCGCCACGCCATGCCGCCGGGTTTTCCCGGCGGTTTTTTTTCGTCCATAGCCTGCCGCTATCCCGGGCATTGCTTTCGCCACTTTGACGAATTCTCCGGAATCGTGGATTATCCAAGAATAGTCTTGGATAAATAGAGAGTGAATCATGAAGGCGAAATCAGGGGCATGGGCGGCGGGCGTCGTCGTGCTGGCGGTGGCGGTGGGGGGCGGGCTGGTCTGGACATTCAGCGGCACGTCGCAAAAGGGCGGTTGGGCGATGCCGGCCGCCAAAGTGGCGGTGGCGCCTGCCGTTCGGGCGGACTTCCCCGTGGCGTTGACCGGCATCGGGTCCCTGGAGGCGATGCGCCAGGTCCAGGTGCCGGCTGAGGCGGACGGCCGCGTCACCCAGATCCTGTTCACGGCCGGCCAGCACGTGCAGGCCGGGCAGTTGCTGGTGCAGTTCAACGATGCGCCCGAGCAGGGCGAACTGGCGCGTCTTCAGGCCCAGGCGCGCAATGCGCGGACCTTGCTGGAACGCACGCGCCGCCTGTTGCCGCAACAGGCCGCCACGCGGGAACAACTGGATCAGGCGCAGGCGGACTATGACCAGGCGGCTGCCGACATCAAGCGGGTGCAGGCGTTGATCGAACAAAAGCGCGTGAAGGCGCCGTTTGACGGCGTGCTGGGCGTGCGCCGCGTCAATCTGGGCCAATTCGCCAAAGCGGGTGATCCGCTGGTCTCGCTGACCGACGCGACCACGCTGTATGCCAACATCACCTTGCCCGAACAGGCGCTGGGCGCGTTGCGCACCGGCCAGTCCGTGACCGTGACGGTCGACGCCCACGCCGGACGCGAGTTCTCGGGGCAGGTCACGACCGTCGAGCCACAAGTCGACCCGGGTTCGCGCACCGTGCGCGTGCAGGCCACGCTGCCCAATGCCGATGGCGCGCTGGCGGCCGGCATGTTCGCCCACGGCCGCATCGGCCTGCCTGATCGCCCCGACGTCATCACCGTGCCGGAGACCGCGGTCAGCTATAGCGCCTATGGAGATTCCGTCTACGTCCTGACGCCGCCCAAGGCGGACCAGCAGGGCGCGGCCCCCACCGTGCGCCAAGCCTATGTGAAGACGGCCGAGCGCGTGCGCGGCCGCGTGGTCGTGACGGAAGGGCTGGAAGCGGGCGACCAGGTCGTGACCTCCGGGCAGTTGCGCCTGCATAACGGCGCGGCGGTCGACATCATCGCCACCGACACCGTGGCGCTGGGCGATGCGCAGCAAGCCATGGCGCAAGCCCGGTAACGGGGCAGGAGGCAATCATGAAATTCACCGACCTCTTCGTCCGCCGGCCCGTGCTGGCCCTGGTGGTCAGCACGCTGATCCTGCTGCTCGGCATCAAGGCGCTGAGCGGCCTGCCCGTGCGGCAGTACCCGCTGACCGAAAGCACCACCATCACCATCACCACCCAATACCCGGGCGCGTCGCCCGACCTGATGCAAGGCTTCGTCACGCAGCCCATCGCGCAGTCGGTCGCCACCGTGGAAGGCATCGACTACCTGTCTTCCTCATCGACCCAGGGCCGCAGCGTCATCACCGTCCGGATGAAGCTGAACGCCGACTCCAACAAGGCCATGACCGAGGTCATGGCCAAGGTCAACGAGGTCAAGTACCGCCTGCCGCAAGACGTGTACGACCCCGTGCTGGTCAAGTCCGCGGGCGAGGCGACCGCGGTGGCCTATGTGGGCTTTTCCAGCACCACGTTGTCGCTGGCGGCGCTGACCGATTACCTGTCGCGGGTCGTGCAGCCGCAGCTGTCGTCGATCGACGGCGTGGCAAGCGTCGAACTCTATGGCGGCCAGAAGCTCGCCATGCGGGTCTGGCTGGACCCTAACCGGATGGCCGCGCGCGGCATTTCCGCCGGCGAACTGGCGCAGGCGCTACGCGACAACAACGTGCAGGCCGCACCGGGGCAGGCCAAGGGCCTGTACGTGGTGTCCAACATCCAGGTCAACACCGATCTCGTGAACGTGGCGGAATTCCGCGACCTGGTGGTCAAGCGCGACGGCGACGCCATCGTGCGGTTGGGCGACGTGGCAACCGTCGAACTGGGGGCGGCGTCCACCGATTCCAGCGGCCTGATGGATGGCGAACCGGCCGTGTACTTCGGCCTGAACGCCACGCCGGTCGGCAACCCGCTCGTCATCGTCCAGCGCTTGAACGAGCTCGTGCCCAACATCAAGCAGAATCTGCCGCCGGGCACCAGCGTGCAGGTGCCGTTCGAGCTGGCCCGCTTCATCAGCGCGTCCATCGACGGCGTGATGCAGACATTGCTGGAAGCCGTCGCCATCGTGGTGGTGGTGATCTTCCTGTGCCTGGGGTCGCTGCGCGCCGTGCTGATTCCGGTCATCACGATTCCGCTGTCCATGCTGGGCGGGGCGGCCATCATGGCGCTGTTCGGCTTCAGCGTGAATTTGTTGACCCTGCTGGCGATGGTGCTGGCCATCGGCCTGGTGGTGGACGATGCCATCGTCGTGGTGGAAAACGTGCACCGCCATATCGAAGAAGGCAAGTCGCCCGTGCGGGCCGCGCTGATCGGCGCGCGTGAAGTGGCGGGGCCGGTGATCGCCATGACGATCACCCTGGCGGCCGTCTATGCGCCCATCGGGCTGATGGGCGGGCTGACCGGATCGCTCTTCAAGGAATTCGCCTTCACACTGGCGGGCGCCGTGGTCGTATCGGGCGTCATCGCGCTGACGCTGTCGCCCGTGATGAGTTCGTTCCTCTTGAACAGCCACGTGTCGGAAGGCTGGATGGCGCAGCGCGCCGAACGCTTCTTCGGGCGGCTGGGCGACGCCTACGGCCGCGTGCTGGACGTGTCGCTGCACCACCGCTGGGTGACGGGGCTGATCGCGGTGGCGGTGCTGGTCAGCCTGCCGTTCCTGTACAACGCGGCGCAGCGCGAGCTGGCGCCCGTCGAAGACCAGTCGACCGTGCTGACGGCGATCAAGTCGCCGCAGCAGGCCAACATCGACTATGTCGAGAAATTCGGCAAGAAGTGGGACGACGTCATGAAGACGTTGCCCGAACAGAAGGGCCGCTGGCTGATCAACGGCTCGGACGGCGTTTCCAACAGCATCGGCGGCGTCGACTTCGTCGACTGGAAGGACCGCAAGCGCTCGGCCGACGAGATCCAGGCCGACATGCAATCAATGGTCAATCAGGTCGAAGGCAGCAATATCTTCGCCTTCCAGCTGCCGTCCCTGCCAGGTTCCACCGGCGGGCTGCCCGTGCAGATGGTGCTGATGAGCGCGGCCGATTACCCGGTCGTGTACGAAGCCATGGAAAGCCTGAAGAAGGCGGCGCGCGAAAGCGGCCTGTTCATGGTGGTGGACAGCGACCTGGACTACAACAACCCGGTGGTGCAGCTGAAAGTGGACCGCGCCAAGGCCAACAGCCTGGGCGTCACCATGAAGGCCATTGGCGATACGCTGGCCGTGCTGGTGGGCGAAAACTACGTCAACCGCTTCGGCATGGACGGCAGGTCCTATGACGTGATCCCGCAGAGCCTGCGCGAACAGCGCATCTCGCCCGCGTCGTTGGCGCAGTTCCACGTCAAGAGCGCCAGCGGCGCGCAGGTGCCGCTGTCCAACCTGGTGTCGGTGTCCATGGGGGTGGAACCCAATTCGCTGACGCAATTCAACCAGTTGAACGCCGCCACCTTCCAGGCCATCCCGATGCCGGGCGTCACGATGGGCGACGCGGTGCGGTTCCTGACGCAGCAGGCGCAGCAATTGCCCGCCGGCTTCAGCTACGACTGGCAGTCGGATGCGCGCCAGTTCAGCCAGGAAGGCTCGGCGCTGATGATCACGTTCATTTTTGCCATCATCGTCATCTATCTGGTGCTGGCGGCGCAATACGAAAGCTTGCGCGACCCGTTCATCATCCTGGTCAGCGTGCCTATGTCGATCTGCGGCGCCCTGATTCCGCTGGCGCTGGGCATGGCCACCGTCAACATCTATACCCAGATCGGCCTGGTGACGCTGATCGGCCTGATCAGCAAGCACGGCATCCTGATGGTGGAGTTTGCCAACGAGATGCAGGTCAGCCATGGGCTGGACCGGCGCACGGCGATGGAGCAGGCCGCCCGCATCCGCCTGCGTCCCATTCTGATGACGACGGCGGCGATGGTGATGGGGCTGATCCCGTTGCTGTTCGCCTCCGGCGCGGGCGCGCACAGTCGTTACAGCCTGGGGCTCGTCATCGTGGTGGGTCTGCTGGTGGGCACCTTGTTCACGCTGTTCGTGCTGCCCACCGTCTACACCGTCTTCGCACGTGACCACCGTGCCGCCAACGACACGCCGCGCGCCCGGGAACTGGCGGCGGCGCAGGCAGCGGACGCCAGTGTGGCCGCCTCGCATTAAGGAACCGATCATGAACCAATCATCCATTCACCCCAAGCGCCTGCGCCGCAGCCTCGCCGTGCTGGTGGCGGCCCTGGCCACCGCGGGTTGCGCGGTCGGGCCTGATTACCAGAAGCCGCAGGCCGCGCCCGTGGCCCTCGCCAGCCCGGAGCAGGCGCTGTTTTCCACGGACCGGCTGCAGCGCGACTGGTGGAAGCAGTTGCAGGACCCCCAGCTGGACCGCCTGATCGGCCTGGCCCTGTCCCGCAACCACGACATCCGCATCGCCCAGGCGCGCCTGGCCGAGTCGCGTGCCGTGCTGGACGAAAAGGAGCTGGACCAATTGCCCGCGGTGACGCTGGACGGCCGCTACGAGCGCAGCCTGTCGCAAGCCAATGCGGGCGCTGCCGGACAGCGCAATCTGGCTCAGAGTTACCGCGCGGGGTTCGACGCCACCTGGGAACTCGATCTGTTCGGCCGTCTGCGCCGGACGGCCGAAGGAGCGGCGGCGCGCAGTGAGGCCCAGGCGGCGGACCTGGCGCAGGCGCGTATCGTGGTGGCAGCGGAGGTCGCGCGCAATTACTTCGAGTTGCGCGGCGCCGAACAGCGGCTGACCGTGGCGCGCGCCAATCTGGACAGCCAGCGCGACAGCCTGCGCGTGACCCAGGCGATGGTTTCGGCGGGCCGTGGCGACGAGGGTGATCTGGCCAGTGCGCGGGCCGAATTGGAGACCGTGCAGGCCAGCGTGCCCGTGCAGGAAACGGCCAGGCGGCTGGCGCTCTACCGCATCGCGGTGCTGGCCGGGCTGCGCCCCGTCGAACTGGGCGAACTGGACGCCGGCCGGCCACTTGCGCCGTTGACCGCGCGCTTGCCGATCGGCGACGTGGGCGCCTTGCTGTCGCGCCGTCCCGACATCCTGGCGGCCGAACGCAACATGGCCGCCGCCAATGCGGACGTGGGGGTGGCCACCGCCGAGCTCTATCCCCGGTTCGACCTGGGCGGTTTCCTGGGATTCGTCGCGTTGCGCGGGGCCGACTTCGGTTCATCGTCCAGCCGCGCCTTCAGCGTGGCTTCGGGGGTGAACTGGCCGGCGTTCCACCTGCCGACGGCGTTGGCAAGAAAGCGCGGCGCCGTGGCCCGATCCGAAGGCGAAGTGGCGCGCTACGAGCAGACCGTGCTGCAGGCCGTGGAAGAGCTGGAAGCGGCGTTGACGGAATTTGGCCAGACGCAGCAGCGGCTGGGCAACCTGGCGCAGGCGGCGATGCACAGCAGCCGGGCAGCCGACCTGGCGCAACTGCGCTACCGTGAAGGCAACGCCCCGTATTTGACGGTGCTGGATGCGCAGCGTACGCTTTTGCGCGCCCAGGACGCCGTGGCCGTCGCCGAAACGGAGTCCTATACCCGCCTGATCGCGCTGTACAAGGCGCTGGGCGGGGGCTGGGAGGCGGGGCCGGAAACGGCAAGCAGGGAATCGACAGGGGAGGGATCCACGCCGTCGCCCGCCGCCGGCTGACCTTCGCCCCGGTTCGTGGCACCATAGGAAAAAACCTGGAGTTCCGTTATCGCCATGTCTGACAGCCTGTCCCAACCCGTCACCTGGACGCCGCATCAACCGGCCGACCGCGTGCTCATGACCTTGAAGACGCGCGGCCCGCAGTCCATCGCGGTCATCGCGAAGGCCATGGACGTGACGGCCGAAGCGGTGCGCCAGCAGATGACGCGGTTGCATGCCGATGGCCTGGTGGATTCCGAAAGCCATAGCGCCGGGCGCGGCCGGCCGACCCAGATCTGGTATCTGACGGAAGCCGGCCACGGCCGCTTTCCCGACACGCATGCGGAAATGACGGTGCAGATGATAGGGGCCGTGCGCCAGGTATTCGGCGACGAGGGCGTGGAAAAGCTGATCCAGGTGCGCGAAGCCGCCATGCTGAACAGCTACCACCAGGCCATGCTGGGCGCCAAGGACCTGGCCGGCCGGCTGGAGCGCCTGGTGCAGGTGCGTTCCTCCGAAGGCTATATGGCCGAACTGCGCCAGGACGGCGCGGACTATCTCTTCATCGAAAACCACTGTCCGATCTGCTCGGCGGCCAAGGCCTGTATGGGCTTTTGCCGCAGCGAACTGGAACTGTTCCGCAATGTGCTGGGCGCAGGCGTGACGGTCGACCGCGAAGAACACATCCTGGTCGGCGCAAGACGCTGCGCCTACCGCGTGAGCACGCGGACGTGACAGACGGGCGGCCGTGCACGTGAATCCGTAGGATGGGTGAAGCGCGAGAGTTCTTAAGCAAGAACACTACTCTCCAGCGCGCGTAACCCATCAAGCAGCGCTACTTTTCTTATCCGATTCGGCTATAGGATGACCGCCGCTTGATGGGTTACGCGCGCTGAAGGCCTGCGCTCAGACGCACTCTCTCTCGCGCTTCACCCATCCTACGAGCCCTTATCCGCCGGCGTTTCCCACCCGCCCAGCGCCTTGTACAGGTCCACCGCGTTGACCAGCCGGCGCTGCTGCAGCCGGATGTACTCCTGCTCGGATTCGAACAGGCTGCGCTGCGCCTCCAGCATTTCCAGGTACCCCGCCACGCCGCGGTCGTAGCGGCGTTCGGCCAGCCGCTGGCGGTCGCGGTCGGCGTCGCGCACCTTGCGTTGCGCGTCGATCTGCTCGCGCAAGGTGTCACGCGCGGACAGGGCGTCGGCCACCTCGCGGAAGGCCAGCTGGATGCTGCCTTCATACTGCGCCACGGCAATATCTTTGCGGGTTTCGGCCAGCGACAGGTTGGCGCGGTTGCGGCCCGCGTTGAAGATGGGCAGCGTCAGCGTGGGCGCGAACAGCCAATTGCCCGTGCCCGATCCGAACAGGTCCGAAAAGCTGCCGGCCGTGCTGCCGATATCGGTCGTCAACTGCACCGACGGGAA
This sequence comes from Achromobacter marplatensis, assembly GCF_002209535.1. Taxonomy (GTDB): domain Bacteria; phylum Pseudomonadota; class Gammaproteobacteria; order Burkholderiales; family Burkholderiaceae_B; genus Achromobacter; species Achromobacter marplatensis. Next base: position 531,643 of record NZ_NJIG01000002.1, read on the forward strand.
GAAGGCCGCCCGCGCCGCGCCGATGTCGGCGTTGGCGGCGCGCAGCGTGTTCTCGGCCTGGCGCAGGTCGGGGCGGCGCGTCAGCAGCGTCGACGGCAGGCCGGCAGCCAGCGGCGTCAGGCTCTGGCTTTCCAGCGAAACAGCTTCGGTTCCTGCCGGCAGCGAGAAGTCGCCTGCCAACAGGCCCAGCGCATGCACGGCTTGCCGGTATTCCCGGCTGAGCTCGGCATGCGTGGCGCGGGATGACTCCACCAGCATCTGCGCGGTGCGCAGCCCGATCGCGGTTTCCAGCCCGGCGTCGTAACGGCGCCGGGTGATCTTCAGCGTCGCCTCGCGCAGCGCCAGCGTGCTCTCGGTCAGCCGCAGTTGCTCGGCCAGCGAGCGCTGGTTGAAGACCGCCGTCGCGGTTTCCGCCACCAGGGACAAGGTTGCGGCGCGGTGTGCTTCTTCGCTGGCCAGGTAGCGCTCCAGCGCCGCGTCGCTCAGGCTTTTCACGCGGCCGAAGAAATCCAGTTCGAAGGCTGTGATGCCGACGGCAGCGCGATAGCGGTTCGCCACCGGCAGCGGGCCCTGTCCGGGTTCCACGCTGCGGCCCCGGCTGAATTCGCCGCGCCCGTCCAGGCTCGGCAAGCGGTCTGCGTCCTGCACGCCGTACAGCGCGCGCGCCTCCTGGATGCGCAATGCCGCCACGCGCAGGTTGCGGTTGTTCTGCAGCGCGGCTTCGATCCAGGCCTGCAACGCCGGGTCGTTGAAATACACGCGCCAGTCCGTGGGTATTTCCGCCTGTCCGTCTTGCGCGGGCGTGTCGTAAGCCCCGGGGATGGGCGCGGCGGGGCGCTCATGCACGGGCGCCAGCGAGCAGCCCGCCAGGGCTGCCGCCAATAGGGTCATGGCCATGGCTTTCATGGCGTGGTCTCCACAGGGTCGCGGTCGGATTGACGCGCGGGGCGGGCGCGCCCGCCGAACAGGCGGCCCACGATCAGGAAAAACAGCGGCACCAGGAAAATGGCCAACACGGTCGCCGTCAGGATCCCGCCCAGCACGCCGGTGCCGATTGCCGCCTGCGCGCCGGAAGCCGCGCCCGTTGCCAGGGCCAGCGGCAGCACGCCCACGCCGAAGGCCAGCGAGGTCATGACGATGGGTCGCAGCCGCAACCGCGCCGCCTCCAGCGTGGCCGACACCAGACCGTGGCCGTCGCGCACCAGGTCCTTGGCCACCTCGACGATCAGGATCGCGTTCTTGGCCGACAAGCCGATGGTGGCGATAAGGCCCACCTTGAAGTAGATATCGTTAGGCATGCCCCGCAGCGTCACGCCCAGCACGGCGCCGATCACGCCCAGCGGCACGACGAGGATCACCGCCAGCGGAATGGTCCAGCTTTCATACAGCGCGGCCAGCGCCAGAAACACGATCAGCACCGACAAGGCGAACAGCGCGGCCGCCTGGTTGCCCGACAACCGTTCCTCGTACGATTGGCCCGACCAGTCGAAACCGATGCCGCGTGGCAGTTCCGCGGCCAATTCCTCCATGGCGCGCATGGCTTCGCCGCTGCTGTGCCCCTTGGCCGCCGACCCGTTGATCGTGAAGGTGGGAAAGCCGTTGTAGCGGCTGAGCTGCGGCGGGCCCATCGTCCACTTCAGCGTGGTGAACGCGGACAGCGGCACCATCTGGCCCTGCACGTTGCGCACGTGCAGGCGCGACACGTCGTCCACGTCGACCCGGCTCTTGCCGTCCGCCTGCACCGTCACGCGCCGCACCTGGCCGTTATGCATGAAGTCGCCGATATAGTCCGACCCGTACATCACCGCCAGCGCCGTGTTGATCTCTTCCACGGCCACGCCCATGGCCTGGGCCTTGTCGCGGTCGATGTTCAACTGCAGTTGGGGCGCTTCTTCCTGGCCCGCGAACACCACTTCCGTCAACGCGGGATGCTTAGCCGCAGCGGCCAGCAACTGCTGGCGCGCCTGGGTCAAGGCTTGATAACCCAGGCCCGCACGGTCCTGCAGCCGGAAATCAAAGCCCGAGGTGGAACCCAGGTCCGGCAGGGGGGGCGAATTCAGCGCCTGCACCATCGCGTTCTTGCGCTCGGCAAAGGCCTCGTTGATGCGTTCGACGACGGCGTCCACATGTTGGCTGGCGTCGCGCCGTTCCTTCCAGTCCTTCAACGTCACGAAGAACATGGCCGAGTTCGGGCCGCTGCCGTACAGGCTGAAGCCATTGACCGAATACACGAACTCGACCGGCTCGTTGTCCAGCATGTAGCGTTCGACTTCCTTCACCAGCGCCATCGTGTCGCTCTGCGGCGTGCCTTGCGGCAGGATGACCATGGCCATGAAGCTGCCCTGGTCTTCGTAGGGCAGGAACGAGGAGGGCAGGCGCATGAACAGGAACGCTACCGCGGCGATGACGGCCAGATAGGCCAGTCCGAAGCGCACCGGCCGGGCCAGCACGCCCGCCACGCGGGCGGTGTAGCGCTCGGTCAGGCGGGCGAAGGCGCGGTTGAACCAGCCGAAGAAGCCGCGCTTCTCGTGGTGGCCGGCAGGCACGGGCTTGAGCAGGGTGGCGCAGAGCGCCGGCGTCAGCGACAGCGCCAGGAACGCGGAAAACGCGATCGACACCGCCAGCGTCACGGCGAACTGGCGGTAGATGTTGCCCACCGCGCCGTCGAAGAAGGCCATCGGCACGAACACCGACACCAGCACGACGGTAATGCCCATGATGGCGCCGCTGATCTGGCGCATGGCGCGCACGGTGGCGTCGTGGGCCGACAGGCCTTCCTCGGCCATGATGCGTTCCACGTTCTCCACCACCACGATGGCGTCGTCCACCAGGATGCCGATGGCCAGCACCATGCCGAACATGGTCAGCACGTTGATGGAAAAGCCCAGCCACAGCATCACGCCCAGGGTGCCCAGCAGTGCCACCGGCACCACCAGCGTCGGGATGAGCGTGGCGCGGAAGTTCTGCATGAACAGGTACATCACGCAGAACACCAGGGCCACTGCTTCCAGCAGGGTCATCAGCACCTTCTGGATCGAGATCTCGACAAAGGTCGAGGTCTCGTAAGGCAGGTCATAGGTGACCCCGGGCGGGAAGTACTGCGCCAGCTCGTCCATGGTGGCGCGGATGCGGCGCGTGGTGTCCACGGCGTTGGATCCCGGGGCCAGCTTGATGCCCAGCCCGGTGCCCGTCATGCCGTTCACGCGCGACAGGTACATGTAGTCCGTGCCGCCCAGTTCCACCCTCGCCACGTCCTTCAGGCGCAGCGTGGCGCCGCCCGGCTGCGTGCGCAGCGGGATGTTGGCGAACTGCTCGGGCGTGTGCAGGGACTCGCCCGCCACGATGCTGGCGTTCAGCGGCGCGTCCTTGGGCACGGCCTGGTTGCCCAGTTCACCGATGGTGACGCGCGCGTTGTGGTCGCGCAGGGCGCGCGCGATGTCGCCGGGCGTGAGCGACATGGCCGTCAGCTTGGCGGGATCGGGCCAGATGCGCATCGCCGCTTCGGCGCCGAAGGACTGCACCTTGCCCACGCCTTCCACGCGGCGCAGCGCCTGCAGCACGTTGGAGGCCGCCAGCTCGCCCAGTTGGATGTCGTCCAGGCGTCCGTCGGACTTCAAGGACACCACCAGCTGGATGTTGTCGGCCGCCTTTTCCACGCGCACGCCGTCGCGCCGCACGGATTCGGGCAGGCGCGGCTCGACCGCCTTCAGGCGGTTCTGCACTTCCACGGCAGCGATGTCCGGGTTGGTGCCTTGCTTGAAGGTCAGGTTGATGCTGGCCCAGCCCGTGGAGTCGCTGGTGGACGACGTGTACATCAGGCCGGGCGCGCCGTTCATCTCGCGTTCGATGATGGCCGTGACGGCCTCTTCGACCACCTGTGCCGACGCGCCGGGGTAGCTTGCGCCGATGTTGACCACGGGCGGGGCGATGTCCGGATACTGCGCGACCGGTAGTGAGCGGATCGACAGGATGCCGATCAGCATGATCAGCAGCGAGATCACCCACGCGAAAACGGGGCGATCAATAAAGAAACGCGCCATGGTTTATCCCTTCTTGCCCTCGGGGGCGGTTTGCGCGCCGGGGGCTGGTTTTTCAATGGGCTTGATCTTCTGGCCCGCAGTCAGCTGGGCGGCGTTTTCCACGACGATGCGTTCGCCGCCCGCCAGCCCTTGCGTCACGATCCAGTTCGGGCCTTGCAGCCGATGCGCGTCCACCGGGATGCGGCGCAGTTCGCCGGTCTCGTCCGCCGCCAGCAGGTGCGCGCCCTCGGCGGTGCGTAGGAGCGCGTCGCGCGGCACCAGATAAGCCTCGCGGTTGATCGCCTGCTCCAGCTTGACGCGCACGTACATGCCCGGCAGCAATTCGCGGCTGGGGTTATCGAACAGCGCCCGCATCGTCACGTTGTCCGTGCCGGGGTCCACGGCCAGGTCGGCGAACGACAGCGTGCCGCCGCGCGCGTACTCGGACCCATCCGGCAGCACCAGGCGCACCCGCACCTGGTCCGGCGCCACGCCTTCTAGCGCACCCGCGCGGATCTGCTTCTGCAACTGCATCACCTCGGCAGCAGGCTGGGCGAAGTTCACGTAGATGGGGTCGATCTGCTGCACGACCGTCAGCGGCGTGGCCTGGCCTTCGCCGACCAGCGCGCCTTCGGTGACCAGCGCGCGCCGGGCGCGGCCGTCGATGGGCGAGGTGACCCGTGCGTACGCGAGGCGCAGCTTGGCGCTTTGCAGGTTGGCGCGGGCCAGCGCGACTTGCGCGCGCGCCTGGCGTTCATCGGCCACGCTTTCGGCATGGTCGCGTTCGCTGATGGCGCGGTCGCTCACCAGGTCGGCGTAACGGCGCAGCTTGTCGGCGGCGGCCGACAGGCTGGCCTGGGCGCGGGCCAGATTGGCGGCCTCGGAATCGTAGGCGGCCTGTAGCGGCGCCGGGTCGATCTGGAACAGCGCGGCGCCGCGCACGACATCCTGGCCTTCTTCGTACAGGCGTTCGGTGACGATGCCGGCCACGCGGGCGCGCACTTCGGCCTCGCGATAGGGTTCCAGCCGTCCGGGCAGGTCGGTGGTGACGGCGGTGGGCGTGGCCCGGGCGACGATGACGCCGATTTCGGCGGGCGCTTTGGCGTCTTCTTCCGGCGCCTTTTTCGAGCACGCGGAAATAAGAACCAATACGGATAAAAAGGCGAGCTTTTTGTAGGGGACTCGTTGCTTCATTTTTGATTGTTGTTGTGGTGTGCCCGTGGGAAGGGCAGAGGGGTGATGCCGTGCCGGGAATGCGCGGGTTTTCCCGGTGGGAGGCGAGTCTATCATTTAATCCGTCATGCTTGATTGATTATCTTGTTGGAAAGTATGCTCATGGCTGCACACTTCTTAACAGTGTGGAAATGGCGGCTCCTCGACGGGCCGCCGTTTTTTTGTTGCTGGGCCGCCCCGAGACAAAAAGCCCCCCCGGGGGGGCAGCAAGCGCGCGAAGAGTGCGCGGCGTGGGGGCCCTTTTTCCGCTCGTTCCCGACAACCCCTTCATGGAGATTTCCTGCATGGCCCGCAAGACGAAAGAAGAGTCCCAACGCACCCGTGACCGCATCCTCGATGCGGCAGAGCACGTGTTCCTGTCCAAAGGCGTGGCCAGCACCACCATGAGCGACATTGCGGACCACGCGGGGGTATCCCGGGGCGCCGTCTACGGCCATTACAAGAACAAGATCGACGTCTGTATCGCCATGTGCGACCGCGCGCTCGGCGAGGCTGCCTCGCTGACCCAGGTGTCGACCGAGAGCGAAGCCCTGGAATCGCTTTACGTCTCCATGCGCCAGTTCATCCGGATCTATTCGGAAGAGGGTTCGATGCAGCGCGTGCTGGAAATCCTGTATCTAAAGTGCGAACGCAGCGACGAGAACGCGCCGCTGCTGCGCCGCCGCGACCTGTGGGAACGCTACGCGCAGCGCACGTCCGAAAAGCTGCTGCGCGCCGCCGTCGAGCGCGAAGACCTGCCGTCCGCGCTGGACGTGCGGCTGTCCAACATCTACCTGCATTCGCTGGTGGACGGCGTGTTCGATAGCATCTGCTGGTCGGATCGCCTGAAGGGCGACATCTGGCCTCGCGTCGAACGCATGCTGCGCGCCGGCATCGACACCCTGAGGCTGTCGCCCCACCTGTTGATGCCGCGCCTGGCCTAGCGCCGCCGGGGCGGGGCGCCTCCCCCTACAATCGCCGCATGACCCTCAAGCAACTCGAAGCCTTCTATTGGGCCGCCACCTGCGCCAGCTTCGCCGTGGCTGCCGAACGCCTGCACCTGTCGGTGTCGTCGCTGTCCAAGCGCATCACCGAGCTTGAGGAGGCGCTGGGCCAGGCGCTGTTCGACCGCAGCGGCCACAAGGCCGCGCTGACCGACGCGGGCCAGCGGCTGGTGCCGCAGGCCCGCGAGCTGCTTGCCGCGGCTGACCGGGTGCGCGCCTCCATGACCGAAACGCCGGGCCTGCGCGGCCGTTGCCGCTTCGGCGTGGGCGAGCTGACCGCGTTGACCTGGCTGCCGCGCCTGATCGCCGGGGTGCGCGCAGCCTACCCCGATCTGGTGCTGGAACCCTATGTGGACATCGGCCAGGTGCTGGAGCAGCGCGTGGCGGATGGCGAACTGGATTTCGCGGTCATCGCGGGACGCTCGTCGCGCGTGAACATCGCGTCCACGCCCATCGGCCAGGCGCGCTTCGCCTGGGTGGCATCGCCGTCCGCGCTCGACGGTGAAACCCGCATGACCGCGGCGCTGCTGGCCCGTCTGCCGCTGGTGACGCTGCCGGCCGGCGCGGGCACAAGCCGCATCATCGACGATTGGCTGGCCGGGCGCGAGGCGTCCGGTGAGCGCCTCTGCTGCAACAACTGGGGCGCCATCGCCGGCCTGCTGATCGAAGGCATGGGCGTCGGGCTGCTGCCCAGCCATTGGGCCGAAGCATTGCAAGCCGAAGGCAGCCTGCGCGTCTTGCTCGGCGAACCTGCGCTGGCCGCCTTGCCCTACTCATTCCAGTACCGGCGCGACGACACGCGGGCGCTGGTTGCCTGCTTGCGCGACGCCGTCGCCGCCGCGGTCGATTTCTCGGCGCCTTGCCGGCTGCCCTGAGCGCCGCCGTCCGCGAGGCGGCCGTCGCCCGCCCCATTTAGCTGTCCGACAGCCCGCGCTCTATACAATCGCGGCGCGCCTGGCGCAGAATCCAACAAAATCAATCGAGGGAGAACATCCATGCGTAAACTTTGCGCCGCCATGGCCATGGCGGGAATGCTTGTGGGCGGACTGGCCCATGCCCAGTCCACCTTGCGGATTGGCCTGCAGGACGACCCGGACGTGCTGGACCCGGTGCGCGCACGCACCTTCGTGGGCCGCATCGTCTTCGCCTCGCTGTGCGACAAGCTCGTGGACATCACGCCCGACCTGAAGATCGTGCCCCAGCTGGCGCAGTCCTGGACCATCGGCCCGGACAACAAATCGCTGACGTTCAAACTGCGCACGGACGCCGTGTTCCATGACGGCACGCCGGTCAACGCCGCCGCCGTCAAGGCCAACCTGGACCGCGCCCGCACGCTGCCCGACAGCAACCGCAAGAGCGAACTGGCCACCGTCGCCAGCGTCGACGCGCCCGATGCCAATACCGTCGTGTTGAACCTGTCGGAGCCGGACGCCTCGCTGCTGTCGCAACTGTCCGACCGCGCCGGCATGATGATGTCGCCCGCCACCTTCGACAAGGATCCGGGCGGCAAGCCCGTGTGCTCGGGTCCGTACCAGTTCAAGGAGCGCGTGCAGAACGACCGCATCGTGCTCGAGAAATTTCCTAAATACTGGGACGCCGCGAACTATCACTTCGACCGTCTGGTCTTCACGCCCATCCCCGACAACACCGTGCGTCTGAACAACCTGCGCGCGGGCGACCTGGACATCATCGAGCGCGTGGCGCCCAGCGATGCCAAGGCCGTGAAAGACGACGGCAACCTGCGCCTGGCGCCGGTGACCGGCCTGGGTTTCCAGTCGATCTCGGTCAACCTGGGCAACGGCGCGCGCGCCAACAACCCGTTGGCCAAAGACAAGCGCGTGCGTCAGGCGCTTGACCTGGCGATCGATCGCGACGTGCTGAACCAGGTGATCGGCGAAGGCATGTTCCAGCCCGCCTACCAGCCGTTCCCGCCTGCCAGCTTCGCCTACAACACAGCCTTTGAACATAAGGGGCGCGACCCGAAGAAGGCGCAGGCGCTCTTGAAGGAAGCCGGCTTTGACCGCGTGAAGTTCGAGATCACCTTCGGCAACAACACGACCATGCAGCAAGTGTTCGAACTGGTGCAGGCGATGGGCGCCGAAGCGGGCTTCGACATCACGCTGCGTCCGGTGGAATTCGCGTCGCTGCAATCGTCGCTGGCGCGCGGTGATTTCGAAGTGGGCCAGAGCGGCTGGTCGGGCCGCGTCGATCCCAGCGGCAACATTCACCAGTACCTCAGCTGCAAGGGCAACCTGAACGACGGCAAGTTCTGCGACGCCGGCGTGGACAAGCTGCTGAACGACGCCCGCGCCGAAGCCGATACGGCCAAGCGCCGCGCCATGTACGACCAGGTGCTGACGTCCATGCAGGACCAGCGCCCGATCGTTTACCTGTTCTACCTGCCGTGGACCTTCGGCGTGCAGAAGAAGGTGGACGGCTTCGTCGCCTACCCCGACGGCCTGATCCGCCTGAAGGGCGTGACCGCCGCAGGGAAGTAGGCCCACCCCCTACCCGCTTGCGCGGGCCCCCTCGAGGGGGCGACACCGGCGGACCGGCGGAGCCGGATCCGCGGTGTCCCGGATCGGGAGGCACCGTTTGATTGCGACGGTTGGATCGCTGGGGCCTCGGATCTGACAACCATACAGGACTGCTTATGTTCACCACTCGCCCGGAAATCCTCGGCACCTTCGGTGTCGTGACCTCTACCCACTGGTTGGCCAGCGCGGCGGGCATGTCGCTGCTGGAACGCGGCGGCAACGCGTTCGATGCCTGCGCGGCATCGGCGTTCGTGCTGCAGGTGGTCGAGCCCCACCTGGTCGGCCCGGCCGGTGAAGTGCCCGCGGTGTTCTATTCAGCCCGGACCGGGCGCGTCGAGGTGCTGTGCGGCCAAGGCACGACGCCTGCCGCGGCCACGCTTGAGCGCTACCGTGCCGAAGGATTGAAGCTGATCCCCGGCAACGGCTTGCTGGCCACCGTGATCCCGGGCGCGTTCGACGCCTGGATGTTGCTGCTGCGCGACCACGGCACGATGCGCGTGCGCGACGTGCTGGAGCCCGCCATCTATTACGCCGAGCACGGCCATGCGCTGATGCCGCGCATTTCCAACACCATCGCCGGCCTGAAGGACTTCTTCGAAACGCATTGGCCGACGACCGCGCAGGTCTACTTGCCGGGCGGCAAGGTGCCCGAAGCCCGCAAGCTGTTCCGCAACCCGGCGCTGGCCCGCACCTGGACCCGCGTGCTGAAGGAAGCCGAGGCCGCTGGCGCGGACCGCGAACGCCAGATCGAAGCGGCCCGCGATGCGTTCTACCGCGGCTTCATCGCCGACGAGATCGACAAGTTCGCGCGCAACACCGACGTCATGGACGAAAGCGGCACGACTCACCGCGGCGTCATCACCGCGGCCGACCTGGCGGGCTGGTCGGCCAGCTACGACCAGCCGCTGACCTACGACTATCACGGCTATACCGTCGCCAAGGCCGGCGCCTGGAGCCAGGGCCCGGTCTTCCTGCAGACGCTGGCCTTGCTCAAAGACATGGACCTGGCCGGCGTGGGCCCGAACAGCGTGGAATTCATCCATCGCGTCACCGAAGCCATGAAGCTGGCGTTCGCCGACCGCGAGGCCTACTACGGCGATCCGGCCTTCATCGACGTGCCGCTGGCCCATCTGCTGTCCGATGAGTACAACGCGGAACGCCGCGCGCTGATCGGCGAGTCCGCCTCGCACGACCTGCTGCCGGGCCAGGTGCCCGGCTTCGAGGCCCAGGTGGCGCGCGTCATGGACACGCTGGAACGCTTGTCCAAGGTGTCCGCGCCCGGCAGCGCGACCAACGAGCCGACGCTGGCCGACATGCGCGCTTCCGCCAAGCGTGGCGACACCACGCACGTGGACGTCATTGATCGCTGGGGCAACATGATTTCGGCCACGCCCTCGGGCGGCTGGTTCCAGTCGTCGCCGGTGATCCCGGAACTGGGCTTCGGCCTGAACACCCGCGCGCAGATGTTCTGGCTGGAAGAGGGGCTGCCCGGCACGCTCGCCCCGGGCAAGCGTCCGCGCACCACGCTGACGCCTTCGCTGGCGCTGCGCGACGGCAAGCCCTATCTGGCGTTCGGCACGCCGGGCGGCGACCAGCAGGAACAATGGCAGCTGCTGTTCTTCCTGCGCCACGTTCATCATGGGCTGAACCTGCAGGAAGCGATCGACCTGCCCATGTCCCACACCATGCACTTCCCCACGTCCTTCTATCCGCGCGACCGCAAGCCGGGGCATCTGGCGGTAGAAGCCAGCTTCGGTCCCGAGGTCATCGACGGCCTGCGCCAGCGCGGACACCAGATCGAGGAAGTGCCTGAGTGGTCCGTGGGCCGCCTGACCGCCGCTTCGCGCGACGAGGACGGGCTGCTGCACGCCGCGGCCACGCCGCGCTTGATGCAGGCCTACGCCATCGGTCGCTGACCGGGGGCGGGGCGCCCGATGCGCGGCCTTGCGGACCAGGCGCATCGGGCCGCCTTGCGGCGATTTGCCGGCATGGGCTATCTTTCTCCCATGACGTCATCCCAGCAGCGCCCGGCAACCGGGGCGCAATCCCTGACGGGACAAGAACCGCTTTTCATCGTCCTCAACACCGGATCGGGGCGCGGCGACGCGCAGGTCCTGCAGGACACCATCCGCCGTATCCTCGACGAGGCGGGCCGGCGCTACGCGCTGATGCCCGTCGACGACCCGTCCCGGCTGACCGAAACGGCGCAGTCCGCCGTCAAGCGCGCGCAAGACGAGCAGGGCGTGGTCATCGCCGCGGGAGGCGACGGCACGCTTAACGCCGTGGCCGGCACCGTGCTGGGCCAGGGCGTGCCCTTCGGCATCCTGCCCCAGGGCACGTTCAATTACTTCGGACGCCGCTACGGCATCTCCCAAGACACCGAAGTCGCCTTGCGCGGCTTCCTGCAGGGCCATTTGCAGCCGGTGCAGGTGGGGCACCTCAATGGCCGGTTGTTCCTGGTGAACGCCAGCCTGGGCCTGTACCCCACGTTGCTGGAAGACCGCGAAGCGTATAAGCAGCGCTTTGGCCGCAGCCGGCTCGTGGCGCTGTGGTCGGGCATCGTCACGTTGCTGCGCGCCCCGCGCCAGCTCAGGCTGCAACTGGAATACGAAGGCCGGGTGCGCGACCTGCGCTCGCCCACGCTGGTGGTCGGCAACAACAAGCTGCAACTCGAGCACATCGGCATCGAATCCCAGGAGCTGGACCGCGGCCGCCTGGTGGCGATGGCGGCGCGCCCGGTCGGCACGCTGGCGCTGTATGGCCTGCTGGTGCGCGGCCTGTTCAGCCGGCTGGGCGACGCGGAACACGTGATCAGCTTCGCCTTCGACCGGCTGACGGTCCACATCCGGGGGCGCAACCGTGTCAAGGTGGCGATGGACGGCGAAATCTCCTGGATGAACACGCCGCTGGAATTCAAGGTGGCCAGCGAAAAGTTGCCGCTCGTGGTGCCGGCCGACTCGCAGTACCTGGACCGCTCATGACGCGGATCTTGCAGTTATCCGACACGCATTTCGGCACCGAGCGCAAACCCGTGGTCGAGGCCGCGCTGGACCTGGCCCGCTCGCTGAATCCGGATCTGGTCGTGCTCAGCGGCGACATCACGCAGCGCGCGCGGCGCGGGCAATTCGCCGCGGCCCGCAAATTCATCGAGCGCCTGTCGCTGCCGGTGCTGGCCGTGCCGGGTAATCACGACATTCCGCTGTTCAACGTGTTCGCGCGGGCCCTCAACCCGTATGGCAACTACAAGCGCGCGCTGGGCGCGGTGCTGGAGCCCGTGTTCGAGAACCCCGGCCTGCTGGCCATCGGCGTGAACACCACGCGGCCCCGGCGCCGCAAGGACGGTGAAATCTCGGATACGCAGATCGCCCGCGTGGCCCAGCGCCTGCGCCAGGCGCGGCCCGGCCAGTTGCGGGTCGTGGTGGCCCACCACCCCGTGCGCGCCAAGGTCGAATCCGATCTCTCCAATCTGCTGATCGGGCGCGAGCGCGCGCTGGCGGCCTGGGCCCAGGCGGGCGTCGACCTGATCCTGGGCGGGCACATCCATCTGCCCTATGTGCTGCCGTTGACGGCAGCCGGCCAATCCGCCGGCTGGATCGTCCAGGCAGGCACCGCCTGCTCGCACCGTGTCCGGGGCAGCGTGCCGAACTCGGTCAACGTGATCACGCGCGAAGGCGAGGGCGGTCAGGAGGCCTGCCACGTCGAACGCTGGGACTACGCGGCGGGCACGCATGCGTTCGCCCCTGTCGACAAGACGCTGGTGACGCTTTCATGACCGATGCGTGGGCGGCGTGGGCAGCGTGCCACGCCTTGGAACTGTTCATCGTGCTGCCGCTGCTTGCCGGCGGGGCCGCTTTCTGGGGCATGCGCGCCTACGTCGGCCGGCCCAGGCGAGCCCGCCAGGCGATCTACGCATCGTCCCTGGCCGTGTGGTTGTTGCTGTTCCTGGGGCTGGCGATGGCAGTGCAGCGCCAGGGCGGCATCGTCGCGTTCGATGGCGCTTTGGCCGATGCCCTAAGCATGACCATGGATACCTCGCTGCTGTGGCTGCTGTCGTGGTTCACTTATCTGGGCGACCGCAACTTCCTGACGGTGCTGAGCGTGCTGATGACGCTCTATCTGCTCTGGACAGGCTGGTGGCGGCTAGCGGCGTTCTGCGCGATTGCCACCGGCGTGGGCGGCGCGATCAACTGGTTGCTCAAGCACACCTTTGAGCGCGTACGGCCGGAACACGATCACGGTTACGCCACGGTGGCCGGGTGGAGTTTTCCCAGCGGTCATGCGTCGGCCGCGATGGCCGTCTACGGCACGGCCTGCTACCTGGTGTGGCGGCTGGCGCCGCCCGCCTGGCGATGGCCCTGCGTCGCGGTCTCTGCCGCGCTGATCATGGCGATCGGGCTCAGCCGCATCCTGCTGCAAGTCCATTTCGCCAGCGACGTCGTGGCAGGCTTGGCGGTCAGCCTGGCCTGGCTGTCGGTGTGCGTGGCGGTGGCCGAACGCCACTGCACGTCACGCCGGGCAGAGCAAGACCTTCACTAGGCGCGCGCCTGCGTCTTCCGACGCTCCGCTCAGGACGGGGGTGTAGCGTCCGCCCGCCCCGGCAATCGCCAGGCCCAGGCGTCGCGCCTGCTCGGCGGGGGGAGGTGCCAGGTCGATGATCTGCTTGCCAGCGACAAGCGCCGTGACTTCCCCGTCGCTGAAGCGTTCCAGCGTACGGTCGATCTCGCGTTCCCGTGGCAGCGCCAGCACGATCGTGTCCGATTCCGCCAGGGCTTCGCGGGCCGAGGTGGCCAGCGTGGCCGAACCGCGGAAGTCCTCGCAGCGTTCGGGGTCGATGTCGTAGACGGTCAACGCGATGTCCGGCTCGGCCTCCAGCAGGCGCCGGGCGGCCAGGGTGCCGGTGTTGCCCATCCCCACGATGCTGATGCGCGGGCTCATGGCTTGGGCACGGACCACGTGCTCACGATATGGGCCAGGGGCTCGTCCGAGCCTTCGCCGGTCAGGATGACTTCGCCGGCGGACAGACGTCCCACCTTCAGCAAGCGGGCGTCGGCATAAATTGCGCCGGCGGGGCTTTTTCGCAGGAAATTGATGGTCAGGCTGGCCGTCACCGCGTGCGTCTGGCCGGTCGCGCCCACCACGGCAGCATACATGGTCAGGTCGGCCAGCCCCATCAGCATGGGGCCCGCCACGATACCGCCCAGTCGCTGGTGCGCGTCCCGGGCCGGCAGCACGGCACGCGCCGTGCCGCGGCCGATACGCAGGATGTCGATCCCCAGCAGCAGCGAAAAGGGATGCTGGTCGGCCAGCAGGATGTGGAAGTCGGCCAGGCTGATCAGCGGGGCGTCGCTATCGGCGGCCAGGACGGTTGCGGTCATCGTTGCTCCAGAGCGAGGCAGTAGTTGTCCAGCAACGCGTCCGCGTGCTGGCCCAGGGATTTCAGGCGATGGGTATGCAGCAGCAGCAACAGCCCCATCAGGTACGTGAAAAGATTCATTTGCTCGATCTCCACGGTCGGGGTGTCCCAGCCTTTGGTGCGCGCAAGCGCGTCGCCCAGCAGGTCTACGCACTGGCGCAGCCGGGCATTGAGCTTTTCGTCCATTTCCCGGCCCAGGCCGCGCGGCCCCAGCCCCTGGAACAGATACATGCCTAGGGAAAAGTCGGTCTGCCGCTCGGCGTAGTAGCTGAAGAAGGCGCGGATCGCGCGCCGCGCGGCAGACGGCGCATCGCCGGTGCCCGCCGCCTCGGCCAAATACGCGTGCAGCCGTTGCAGCGATTCATCGAGCAGCGCGCCGTAGATGGTCTCCTTGCCGGCGAACCAGGGGTAGATCGCGCCAGTGGTGCAGCCGGCCTCCTTGGCGATCGCCCGGATCGTGGTCTTCTCCAGTCCGTCGCGCTCGAACACGCGTTGCGCGGCGTCCAGGATCAACTGGCGGCGCAGGGCGCTCAGGCGTTCATTGCGGTCGGTACGGGCGGTTGGGGAGGGCATGTGGGGCACGGCAGCAGCACGGGAACAGGCTCGATAATATCGACGATTTTTATTAATAACAATGTTATTGGTTGCTGCTCTACGGGCGACGCCAGGCCGGTGGCCCACAGGGTGGGGGAGCCAGGCTTACAGCGAAAAGCGCGCCAAAGCCGGTCAGAAAGCCGGTTGAAAGCGGCAGGCTAAAATGGCCTGAATAATTAGGGGCAGGGCTGAAAGTCGCGTGGATACGGGCTTGCGTGTTTAGCTAAGGGAAAGCCCTAGCAGCTTTGGCGCCATGTCCGCGCGATGTTGCAAGATCCCAACAGGGGTGTCGCAAACCTGCACTTTTCTGACGCCGACCATAGCCAGTCCCCCCGATTTTTGATGCAATAGCGTCAACTTCCCTTCGCGGAGTTAGGGGGGCGGCAGGCTGGTTTGCTGGATTGCTGCTCTTGTCACTCAAATCAACGGAGATTTCTTAAATGAAAAAGACTCTGCTCGCTGCCGCCCTGCTCGCCGGTTTCGCCGGTGTCGCCCAGGCAGAAACGTCTGTCACCCTGTACGGTATTATCGACACGGGTATCGGCTACAACAAGGTCAAGGCGGATGGCTACAGCGCCAGCCGCATCGGCATGATCAACGGCGTGCAGAACGGTTCGCGTTGGGGCCTGCGTGGTTCGGAAGATCTGGGTGACGGCCTGCGCGCTGTTTTCCAACTGGAATCCGGCTTTGATTCGGGCAACGGCTCGTCCGCTCAAGGTGGCCGTCTGTTCGGTCGTCAAGCTACCGTCGGTCTGGCCAGCGACAGCTGGGGTCAACTGGACTTCGGTCGCCAAACCAACATCGCGTCGAAGTACTTCGGCTCGATCGATCCGTTCGGCGCTAGCTTCGGTCAAGCTAACATCGGCGTTGGCCTGAGCTCGACCAACACCGTTCGCTACGACAACATGGTCCTGTACCAAACCCCGTCGTTCAGCGGCTTCCAATTCGGCGTCGGCTACTCGTTCAGCGCCGATGACACGAAGGATGGTCGTGAAAACCCGATCACCGGCGTTCGCCCGGCTGCCCAAACTGGCTTCCGTACTGCCGACAACACCCGTGCCATCACGGCTGGTCTGCGCTACGTCAACGGCCCGTTGAACGTTGCTCTGTCGTACGACCAACTGAATGCTTCGAACAACCTGCCGCAAGCTGCCGTGGACGCAACCCCGCGCTCCTACGTCATCGGCGGTTCGTATGACTTCGAAGTGGTCAAGCTGGCTCTGGCCTACGGTCGCACGACCGACGGCTGGTTCGGCGGCCAAAGCGCCCCGAACGGCGCTGGCATCACCGGCTTCGGCGGCAGCGTTTTTGCTGACGGCTTCAAGGCCAATTCGTACTTGGTCGGCCTGTCCGCCCCGATCGGCGGCGCAAGCAGCCTGTTTGGTTCGTGGCAAATGGTTGACCCCAGCAACAACAAGCTGACCAACATCGCTGGTGCTGACGAGACGATGAACGTCTTCTCGCTGGGCTACACCTACGACCTGTCCAAGCGCACCAACCTGTACGCCTACGGTTCGTACGCCAAGAACTACGCCTTCATCGACGACGCCAAGTCGACCGCTGTCGGCGTCGGTATCCGCCACCGCTTCTAATCCAACGCAGGGCGCAAGCCCTGTCTGGATTCAAAGCGCAAGCGAACGAACGGGCTTCGGCCCGTTCGTATAAGCCACCTCCAGGGGTGGCTTTTTTTTTGTTCTAAAGTCTGATTTTTCGCATTACGCGGGTGCTTGTCAGGAGAGTCCTGTATCCTTGCAACTCTGTCTCGAAAACTGCCATTGTTCCATTTGAGGAATGCAGTCTTTCACCTGCTATTCAAGCTACAGAGTTCAGCCAGAAGTAACCACGCGAATGCTACAATCCTAAGGTTTGCGCATTTGACGGACGCCTGAATGAACCTGCAACAGTATTTTCCCGTCCTGCTGTTTATCGTAGTGGCCACCCTTATCGGGTTCGCGCTTCTAACGGCCGGCTCCCTCCTTGGCCCCCGGCGTCCCTACGCTGAGAAGCTGTCGCCCTACGAGTGCGGCTTCGAAGCGTTTGAAGACGCCCGTATGAAGTTTGACGTGCGCTACTACCTGGTGGCGATTCTGTTCATTCTTTTCGACCTGGAAATCGCGTTCCTGTTCCCGTGGGCCATCGCCCAAGGCACAGTCGGGCTCGTCGGTTTCTGGACGGTCATGGTTTTCCTAGCCGTGTTGACCGTCGGCTTCATCTACGAATGGAAAAAGGGCGCGCTGGATTGGGAATGACCCCTCCGGGTTTTTTCTCAGCACGCTATCAGAGACGAATATGGCTATAGACGGCATTCTCAAGCAAGGGTTCATCACAACCAGCGCCGACAAGTTCCTTAATTGGGCGAAGACCGGCTCCATGTGGCCCATGACCTTCGGTCTGGCCTGTTGCGCGGTCGAGATGATGCACGCGGGCGCGGCCCGCTACGACCTGGACCAGTTCGGCATCATCTTCCGGCCCAGCCCGCGTCAGTCCGATCTGATGATCGTCGCTGGCACGCTTTGCAACAAGATGGCGCCGGCGCTGCGCAAGGTCTATGACCAGATGCCCGAGCCGCGTTGGGTGGTTTCCATGGGCTCCTGTGCCAATGGCGGCGGCTACTACCACTACTCGTATTCGGTGGTTCGTGGCTGCGACCGCATCGTACCGGTAGACGTCTACGTGCCGGGCTGCCCGCCCACGGCCGAGGCGCTGGTCTACGGCTTGCTGCAAATGCAGAACAAGATCCGTCTGACCAACACGATTGCGCGCTGAGCCTTCGCCCGCCCGGCGGCAGTCGTTGCCGCGGGCCCTGCGAATCCAGCGTATCGGTTCACCTAAGCGTACAAGATGATGACCAGGCTCGAAACCCTGAAAAACAATTTGCAGACCACCCTCGGCGCGGATATCGCGCTGACCGAGGCGTTGGGCGAGCTGACGCTCGAAGTGCCCGCGCAGCAGTGGTTCTCCGTCTGCAACAAGCTGCGCACCGAAGCCGGCCTGCGCTTTGAAACCTGTATCGACCTCTGTGGCGTCGACTACCTGACCTGGGGCAACGGCACGCGCCAGTTGCCCGAGGAATCCAGCGCCAAGATCCACCGCTCGCGCTTTGCCGTGGTGATCCACCTGCTCTCGATCGAGAACAACTGGCGCCTGCGTGTCCGTACCTGGGTCGCCGACGACGAATTCCCGGTGGTCGCATCGCTGATGGAATGCTGGCCGGCCGTGGGCTGGTTCGAGCGCGAAGCCTTCGACCTGTACGGCATCGTCTTCGAAGGCCATCCGGACCTGCGCCGCATCCTGACCGACTACGGCTTCATCGGCCATCCGTTCCGCAAGGACTTCCCGCTGTCGGGCACCGTCGAAATGCGTTACGACCCCGAACAACGGCGCGTCATTTACCAGCCTGTCACGATCGATCCGCGCGAGATCACCCCGCGCGTGGTCCGCGAAGACTCCTACGGCTTGGGGCGTTAAATCATGGCAGAAATCAAGAACTACACGCTCAACTTCGGCCCTCAGCATCCGGCCGCGCACGGTGTGTTGCGCCTGGTGCTGGAACTGGACGGCGAAGTCATCCAGCGTGCCGACCCGCACATCGGCCTGTTGCACCGCGCCACCGAAAAGCTGGCCGAGCACAAGACCTACATCCAGGCGCTGCCCTACATGGACCGCCTGGACTACGTGTCCATGATGTGCAACGAGCACGCCTATGTCATGGCCATCGAAAAGCTGCTGGGCGTCGAAGCCCCGCTGCGCGCCCAGTACATCCGTGTCATGTTCGACGAGATCACGCGTCTCTTGAACCACCTGATGTCGCTGGGTTCGCACGCGCTGGACGTGGGTGCCATGGCGGTGTTCCTGTACGCCTTCCGTGAACGCGAAGACCTGATGGACTGCTACGAAGCGGTCTCGGGCGCGCGCATGCACGCGGCCTACTACCGCCCGGGCGGCGTCTACCGCGACCTGCCGGACACGATGCCGCAGTACGGCGACACCAGCAAGTACCGTGGCGACAAAGAAATGCGCATCATGAACGACGCGCGTTCGGGTTCGCTGCTGGACTTCATCGAAGACTTCACCAACCGCTTCCCCGGTTGCGTCGACGAGTACGAAACGCTGCTCACCGACAACCGCATCTGGAAGCAGCGTCTGGTTGGCATCGGCGTGGTCGATCCCGACCGCGCCAAGGCGCTGGGCTTCACCGGCCCGATGCTGCGTGGCTCGGGCGTGGCCTGGGATTTGCGCAAGACGCAGCCCTACGAAGTCTACGATCTGCTCGATTTCGACATCCCCGTGGGTGTCAACGGCGACTGCTACGACCGCTACCTGGTCCGCATCGCTGAAATGCGCGAAAGCAATCGCATCATCCGCCAGTGCGTGGAATGGCTGCGCAACAACCCGGGTCCGGTCATGATCGAGAATCACAAGATCGCCCCGCCCAAGCGCACCGCCATGAAGACCAACATGGAAGAGCTGATTCACCATTTCAAGCTCTTCACCGAAGGTTTCCACGTGCCCCCGGGCGAGGCGTTTGCCTCGGTGGAGCACCCCAAGGGCGAATTCGGCATCTATCTGGTGTCGGATGGCGCCAACAAGCCTTACCGCCTGAAGATTCGGGCCCCCGGCTTTGTCCACCTGCAAGCGCTGGACGAAATGTCGCGCGGTCACATGATCGCCGACGCCGTCACCATCATTGGTACGCAGGACATCGTTTTCGGCGAGATCGATCGCTGATCCGCCCAGACAGTCACGAGCACGCCCGCATAACCCGGATTCAAACTATGCTGCTTTCCGAACAGGCCTACCAGAAAATCGACCGAGAACTCGCGAAGTTCCCGGCCGACCAGCGGCAGTCCGCCATCATGGCCTCGCTTGCCATCGCGCAAGAAGAGAAGGGCTGGTTGGCTACCGAAACTATTGAAGATGTGGCCAATTACATTGGCGTCCCGCCCATCGCGGTGCAGGAAGTCGCCACGTTCTACAACATGTTCGACGTCAAGCCCGTCGGCAAGAACAAGATCGCCGTCTGCACCAACTTGCCCTGTGCCTTGCGCGATGGCGACCGTGCCGGCGAATACCTCAAGCGCAAGCTGGGTGTCGACTACCGTCAAACCACCGCCGACGGCCAGTTCACGCTGGTTGAAGGCGAATGCATGGGCGCTTGCGGCGATTCCCCCGTGCTGATCGTGAACAACAAGCATATGTGCGTGCGCATGACCGACGAGAAGCTGGACGCGCTGGTCGCGGCCCTCAAGGTGCAAGGAGAGTCGGCATGAACGCGCCCGACCTGTACAAGCAGTTCGCGCAAGGGCTGGATCCCAACCCGCTGAACGACGTGTCCAACTCGATGTGCCTGCACGGCCGGCACATCCAGCCGCAGATCATGGCGGACGTCGATGGCGAGAACTGGCGCCTGGCCGACTACGTCAAGCGCGGCGGCTACGAAGCCCTGAAGAAGATCCTTACCACCGGCCTGAAGCCGGAAGACGTGATCGCCGAAGTCAAGGCGTCGGGTCTGCGCGGCCGTGGCGGCGCGGGCTTCCCGACCGGCCTGAAGTGGAGCTTCATGCCGCGCGCGTTCCCCGGCCAGAAGTACCTCGTCTGCAACTCGGACGAAGGCGAACCGGGCACGTTCAAGGACCGCGACATCCTGCGCTTCAATCCGCACATCGTGATTGAAGGCATGGCGATCGCGGCCTACGCCATGGGCATCAGCGTCGGCTACAACTACATCCACGGCGAAATCTTCGAAGTCTACGAACGCTTCGAAGAAGCGCTGGAAGAGGCGCGCGCCGCCGGCTTCCTGGGCGACAAGCTGCTGGGTTCGGATTTCAGCTTCCAGCTGCACGCGTTCCACGGCTACGGCGCCTACATCTGCGGCGAAGAAACGGCGCTGCTGGAATCGCTGGAAGGCAAGAAGGGCCAACCGCGCTTCAAGCCGCCGTTCCCGGCCAGCTTCGGCCTGTACGGCAAGCCCACCACGATCAACAACACCGAAACGTTCGCGGCGGTGCCGTGGATCATCCGCAACAGCGGCCAGGCCTACCTGGAAGTCGGCAAGCCGAACAACGGCGGCACCAAGCTGTTCTCGATCACCGGCGACGTCGAACGCCCCGGCAACTACGAGATCCCGCTGGGCACCCCGTTCTCGACGCTGCTCGAACTGGCAGGCGGCATGCGCGGCGGCAAGAAGCTGAAGGCCGTGATCCCTGGCGGATCCAGCGCCCCGGTGCTGCCGGCCGACATCATCATGGAATGCACGATGGACTATGACTCCATCGCCAAGGCCGGCTCGATGCTCGGTTCCGGCGCTGTGATCGTCATGGACGAAACGCGCTGCATGGTGAAGTCGCTCTTGCGCCTGTCGTACTTCTATTTCGAGGAAAGCTGCGGCCAGTGCACGCCGTGCCGCGAAGGCACCGGCTGGCTCTACCGCATGGTGCATCGCATCGAAAACGGTCACGGCCGTCCGGAAGATCTGGACTTGCTGGACAACGTGGCAGGCAACATCATGGGCCGCACCATCTGCGCCCTGGGTGACGCCGCCGCCATGCCCGTCCGTGGCTTCCTCAAGCATTTTCGCGACGAATTCGCGCACCACATCGAGCATAAGTCTTGTGTGGTCCCGCAATATCTGTAGGTCTCAGGAACAGCAATGGTTGAACTAACCGTCGACGGCAATCAGGTCGAAGTGCCCGAAGGCAGCATGGTCATGCATGCCGCTCAGAAAGTCGGGCTTTACGTGCCGCATTTCTGCTACCACAAGAAACTGTCCATCGCGGCCAACTGCCGGATGTGCCTGGTTGAAGTGGAAAAAGCGCCCAAGGCGCTGCCCGCCTGCGCCACGCCCGTGACCAACGGCATGGTCGTCCACACCTGCTCTGAGAAGGCTCGCGCCGCTCAGAAGTCGGTGATGGAATTCTTGCTCATCAATCACCCGCTCGACTGCCCGATCTGCGATCAGGGCGGCGAATGCCAGCTGCAGGATCTGGCTGTGGGCTACGGTGGCTCGTCCTCGCGTTACCAAGAGGAAAAGCGCGTCGTTTTCCACAAGGACCTGGGTCCACTGGTTTCCGCCGAGGAAATGAGCCGCTGCATCCACTGCACCCGCTGCGTGCGCTTCGGCCAGGAAATCGCCGGCGTCATGGAGCTCGGCATGCTGGGCCGTGGCGAACACTCCGAGATCACGACCTTCGTGGGCCGCTCGATCGAGTCCGAACTGTCGGGCAACATGATCGACATCTGTCCGGTGGGCGCGCTGACCTCCAAGCCCTTCCGCTACAGCGCTCGCACCTGGGAACTGGCTCGCCGCCGTTCGGTCAGCCCGCACGACAGCCTTGGCGCCAACCTGGTGGTCCAGGTCAAGGGCGACCGCGTGATGCGCGTGGTTCCGTTCGAAGACGAAGCCGTCAACGAATGCTGGATCAGCGACCGCGACCGCTTCTCGTACGAAGGCTTGAACAGCGACGACCGCCTGTCCGCCCCGATGATCAAGGGCACGGACGGCAAGTGGCAGGAAGCCTCGTGGGCCGACGCCCTGCAAGCCGTGGCCCAAGGCCTGTCGCGTGTGCGTGACAGCTTCGGCGCCGGCCAGATCGGCGCGCTGGCGTCGGAATACGCCACCACCGAAGAATATGCGCTGCTGGGCCGCCTGGTCCGCGCGCTGGGCTCCGAGAACATCGACTTCCGCCTGCGCCAGACCGATCCGGCGTTCGACGCCGCTCTGACCGGCGCACCGTGGCTGGGCATGCCCATCGCCGAACTCGACAACCTGGACCGCGTCCTGGTCGTCGGCTCGTTCCTGCGCAAGGACCACCCGCTGATGGCGCAACGCCTGCGCCAGGCTGCCAAGCGCGGTACGCAGATCCTGATGGTCGACAGCGCCGCTGACGATCCCCTGATGCCCGTCGCCGCCCGCATCACCGTTGCACCGTCCGAGCTGCCGCGCGCGCTGGCCGAGGTGGCCGTCGCCCTGGCGCAAACCCGCGAACAAGCCGTGCCGGCCGAATTCGCCTCGGTCACCCCGGGCGAGAACGCCAAGATCATTGCCGCGAGCCTGGCTTCCGGCGCCAACACCGCCGTGCTGATGGGCAACCTGGCTGTCGCCAGCGCCCAGGCTTCGACGCTGGCCGCCAACGGCCGCGCCGTGGCTGACCTGGCCGGCGGCAAGTTCGGTTTCCTGACCTCCGGCGGCAACACCGTCGGCGGTTACCTGGCCGGCGCCGTTCCGGGCAAGGGTGGCAAGACCGCCGCCGCCATGTTGGCCGAGCCGCTGAAGGCCTACGTCGTGCTGCACGCCGAGCCGCTGCTGGATGCCGACAACGGCCAGCAAGCCATCGCCGCGCTGCGTGGCGCGCAGTTCGCCGTCGCCCTGACGCCGTACCGTTCGGCCGCTGCCGAATGGGCCGACGTCATGCTGCCGGTGTCGCCGTTCACCGAAACCTCGGGTACGTTCGTCAACGCGCAAGGCCTGGCCCAGAGCTTCAAGGGCACGGTCACGCCGTTGGGCCAGACGCGCCCGGGCTGGAAGGTCCTGCGCGTGCTGGGCAACGTCCTGCACCTGGCTGGCTTTGACGACGAAACCTCCGAATCCGTGCGCGACGCCGCGCTGGCCGGCGGCATCGAAGGCCGCTTGTCCAACGACGTCAAGGCGCCGTTGGGCCTGGGCCAGGCCGCAAGCGGCCTGGAACGCGTGGCTGACGTGCCGATCTACCGCACCGACGCCATGGTCCGCCGTTCGGAGCCGCTGCAAGCGTCCCCGGCCTCGAAGAAGCCGGCTGCCGCCATGAACGGCCGCACGCTCGCCAGCCTCGGCCTGACGGCCGGCGTGAAGGTGCGCGTCGCGGGTGCGCAAGGCGCCGTTGAACTCGAAACCGTGCAGGATGATGCCGTGGCCGATCGCGCCGTGCGCATTTCCGCAGCCTTTGAAAACACCGCAGCCCTGGGTGGCGCATTCGGTCAACTCAGCGTGGAGCGTGCCTGATGGAATGGCTTAATGTTCTTGAGAGCCACGGGCAGGCATTGCTGGGCCCGACGGTCTGGATGGTCCTCTGGACCCTCATCAAGATTGTGATCATCGCCGTGCCGATCATTCTGTGCGTCGCGTACCTGACGTACTGGGAACGCAAGATGATCGGCGCCATGCACGTGCGCGTGGGCCCGAACCGCGTGGGTTTCAAGGGGTTGCTGCAACCGTTTGCCGACGTGTTCAAGCTGTTGACGAAGGAAGTCGTCGTCCCCAGCCAGGCCAACAAGGTGCTGTTCGTCGTGGCCCCCGTGGTCACGCTGATGCCTGCGCTGGCCGCCTGGGCTGTCGTGCCCTTCGGTCCTGAAGTCGTGCTGGCCAACGTCAACGCCGGCCTGCTGTACATCATGGCCATCACGTCCATCGGCGTGTATGGCGTGATCGTGGCAGGCTGGGCGTCGAACTCCAAGTACGCGTTCCTGGGCGCCTTGCGCGCCTCGGCGCAGATGCTGTCGTACGAACTGGCCATCGGCTTCGTGCTGGTCACGGTGCTGCTGGTGTCGGGCAGCCTGAACATGTCCGAGATCGTCAACGTCCAGAACCGCGGCTGGTTTGCCGACAAGGGCCTGACGTTCATGTCGTGGAACTGGCTGCCGCTGTTGCCGCTGTTCGTGATCTACGTCGTCGCCATCGTCGCCGAAACCAACCGCCACCCGTTTGACGTGGTGGAAGGCGAATCGGAAATCGTGGCCGGCCACATGGTCGAGTACTCGGGTATGGCCTTCGCCCTGTTCTTCCTGGGTGAATACGCCAACATGATCCTGCTGTCCTGCATGGCGTCGATCATGTTCCTGGGCGGCTGGGCTTCCCCGATCGACATTGCGCCGCTGACCTGGATCCCGGGCTGGATCTGGCTGGGTCTGAAAACGTTCGTCGTGGTCTCGTTGTTCGTGTGGTTCCGGGCGTCGTTCCCGCGTTACCGCTATGACCAGATCATGCGTTTGGGTTGGAAAATCTTCATCCCGCTGACCGGCGTTTGGCTGGTCGTGGTGGCGATCTGGATGCAGACGCCCTGGAACATTTGGCGCTAAGCCGCCAGGCAGAGGCAGGATATGGAAGCGATCAAAGATTTCTTCGGCAGTCTGATGCTGACCGAGTTGCTCAAGGGCATGCGCCTGACGGGCAAGTACTTTTTCAAGCGCAAGGTCACCTTGCGTTATCCGCAGGAAAAGACGCCTACGTCGGCGCGTTTCCGCGGCCTGCACGCATTGCGCCGCTACCCCAACGGGGAAGAGCGCTGCATCGCGTGCAAGCTGTGCGAAGCCGTGTGCCCGGCCTTGGCGATCACCATTGAATCGGAACAGCGCGATGACGGCTCCCGCCGCACCACGCGTTACGACATCGATCTGACCAAGTGCATTTTCTGCGGCTTCTGTGAGGAAAGCTGCCCCGTGGACTCGATCGTGGAAACCCATATCCACGAATACCACGGTGAAAAGCGCGGCGACCTGTATTTCACCAAAGACATGCTGCTCGCCGTGGGCGACCGCTACGAAGCTGACATCGCCCGCCGCCGGGCCGACGACGCTCCTTACCGTTGAAGCCCAGGGTCTGATCCATGACTTTTACCACTGTCCTTTTCTACATACTGGCCGCCGTGCTGGTGATCGCGGCGTTCCGCGTGATCACCGCGCGCAGTCCGGTCACCGCTGTTCTGCACTTGATCCTGGCGTTCTCCAACGCCGCCATGCTGTGGATGTTGCTGGGCGCCGAATTCCTGGCGCTGCTGCTGGTGCTGGTGTACGTGGGCGCCGTGATGGTGCTCTTCCTCTTCGTCGTGATGATGCTGGATATCCGCATGGACACCATGCGCCAGGGCATGAAGACCTACCTGCCTCTGGGCCTGGTGATCGGTCTGGTGCTGGTGCTGGAAATGTCGTTCGTGCTGGGTTCCACCTGGTACGGCTCGGGCCCGCAAGCCCCGGTCGCCGGCGACTACAACAACGCCCGCGCGCTGGGCGAAGTGATGTACACGCAGTACGTCTACGCCATTGAAGTCGGCGCCGCGCTGCTGCTGGTGGGTATGGTCGCCGCGATCGCGCTGACCCTGCGCCGCCGCCGCGACGTGAAGTACAACGACCCGGTGGCCGCTGTGCGCGTTCGTGCGAAGGATCGTTTCCGCATGGTGAACATGCCCGCCCAGAGCGACCGTGCCCAGGCCAAGCGCGACGCCGCGAACGGCGTTGCCGCTGCGCCCCAAGGAGAAAAAGAATGACGCTGACGCTGGCCCACTATCTGATCCTCGGGGCGATCCTGTTCGCCATCGGGATCTTCGGCATCTTCCTGAACCGCCGCAACCTGATCATTCTCTTGATGTCCATCGAGCTCGTGCTCCTGGCCGTCAACATGAACTTCGTGGCGTTCTCCAGCTGGTTCGGCGACACCGCCGGCCAGGTGTTCGTGTTCTTCATCCTGACCGTGGCCGCCGCTGAAGCGGCGATCGGCCTGGCCATCCTGGTGCTGCTGTTCCGCAACCTGAACACGATCAACGTTGACGAACTCGATCGCCTGAAGGGCTGACGGGGTATTGGAAGAAAATGTCTAGCTCACCCAATCTCTACTTGCTCATCGCGCTGGCACCGCTGGCCGGAGCAATTCTCGCGGGCCTTTTTGGCACCGGCTTCCTGGGCCGTCCGATCGGCCGTCGTGCCTCGCACGTCATCACCATCCTGGGCGTGCTCATCTCCGCCATCGGTTCGGTGGTGGTGCTGGCCGACGTGCTGAACGGCCTGCGCTTTGACGGCGCGGTCTACACCTGGAGCCTCATCGGCCAGACCAAGCTGGAAATCGGCTTCCTGATCGATCCGCTGTCGGCCATGATGATGGTCGTGGTGACCTCCGTGTCGCTGATGGTGCACATCTACACCATCGGCTACATGGCTGATGATCCCGGCTACCAGCGCTTCTTCTCGTACATCTCGCTGTTCACGTTCTCCATGCTGATGCTGGTGATGTCGAACAACATGGTGCAGCTGTTCTTCGGCTGGGAAGCGGTGGGCCTGGTGTCGTACCTGCTTATCGGTTTCTGGTACACCCGCCCGACGGCCATCTTCGCCAACATGAAGGCGTTCCTGATCAACCGCGTCGGCGACTTCGGCTTCGTGCTGGGTATCGGCCTGTTGTTCGCGTACGCCGGCACGATGCACTACGGCGAAGTGTTCGCCCAAGCCGACAAGCTGGCCGCGATGACCCTGCCGGGCTCGGACTGGATGCTGCTGACGGTGGCGTGTATCTGCCTGTTCATCGGCGCCATGGGCAAATCGGCGCAGGTCCCCCTGCACGCCTGGCTGCCCGACTCGATGGAAGGCCCGACCCCGATCTCCGCGCTGATCCACGCCGCCACCATGGTGACGGCCGGCATCTTCATGGTCGCGCGCTTCTCGCCGCTGTTCGAACTGTCGGACGTGGCGCTGTCGTTCATCATCGTGATCGGCGCCATCGGCGCACTGTTCCTGGGCATCCTGGGCATCATCCAGACCGACATCAAGCGCGTCGTCGCGTACTCCACGCTGTCGCAGCTGGGTTACATGACGGTTGCGCTCGGCGCATCGGCCTACTCGGTGGCGATCTTCCACCTGATGACCCACGCGTTCTTCAAGGCCCTGCTGTTCCTGGGCGCGGGTTCGGTCATCATCGGCATGCACCACGACCAGGACATCCGCAACATGGGCGGCCTGCGCAAGTACATGCCCATCACCTGGATCACCTTCCTGCTGGGCACGCTGGCCCTGGTCGGCACGCCGTTTTTCTCGGGTTTCTACTCGAAGGAAAACATCATCGAAGCCGCCGGCCACGCTAACGTCTGGGGCGCAAGCTTCGCGTACTACGCCGTGCTGATCGGTGTGTTCGTCACCTCGCTGTACTCGTTCCGCGTGTACTTCCTGGTCTTCCACGGCAAGGAACGCTTCGACACCAGCGACCACGGCCACGGCCATGGCCACGACGACCATGCTCATGATGACCACGATCACGGCCACGGCCGTCATGGCGGCAAGCCCCATGAGTCGCCCTGGGTGGTCACGCTGCCGCTGATCCTGCTGGCGATTCCGTCGGTGCTGGTTGGCGCCTGGGCCGTTGACCCGATGCTGTTCGGCAAGTTCTTCAACGGCGTGATCACGGTGCTGCCGCAGCATCCGGCCATGCACGAACTGAACGAAGAGTGGCACGGCTGGGTTGCCTATGGCCTGCATGCCTTCCAGACCCTGCCGTTCTGGCTGGTCGTGGCAGGTTTCGTCATCGCCTGGTACTGCTACCTGATCAACCCCAAGGTTCCGGCCGCGATCAAGTCCAGCCTGTCTGGCGTGAACAAGGTGCTTGAGAACAAGTACTACGTGGACTGGGTCAACGAGCAGATCATCGCTCGCGGCATGCGCGCCCTGGGCCGTGGCCTGTGGAATACCGGCGACCGCGGCATCATCGACGGTTTGCTGGTCAACGGTAGCGCCCGCGTGGTGGGCTGGGTGGCTGCGGTCAGCCGCCACCTGCAGTCCGGCTTCATCTATCACTACGCGTTCGCGATGATCATCGGCATCATGGCGCTGGTGACTTTCTTTGTGCTGATTCCCCAATGATGGCAAGCGAGATGGCATCCAACACTTTCCCCTGGCTCACGCTTGCGATCTTTGTCCCGATCGTATTCGGCCTGCTGGTGCTGGCGGTGGGCCGTGACGACCGTCCCGGTCTGACGCGCGGCCTGTCGCTCGCCGGCGCCGTTGCCGGTTTCCTCGTCACGATTCCGCTTTACACCGGTTTTGACAACACCACGGCCGCCATGCAGTTCGTGGAGAAGGCCTCGTGGATTGAAGCCTTCAACGTCAACTACCACCTGGGCATCGACGGCATTTCGCTGTGGTTCGTCCTCCTGACCGCATTCATCACCATCATCGTGGTGCTGGCCGGCTGGGAAGTCATCACCAGCCGCGTGGCGCAGTACATGGCCGCCTTCCTGATCCTGTCGGGTCTGATGGTGGGCGTGTTCGTTGCGCTGGACGGCATGCTGTTCTACGTGTTCTTCGAAGCCACGCTGATCCCGATGTACATCATCATCGGTGCGTGGGGCGGCGATAACCGTATCTACGCAGCGTTCAAGTTCTTCCTGTACACGCTGATGGGCTCTCTGTTGACCCTGATCGCGTTCATCTACCTGTGGCACGCCTCGGGTGGTTCGTTCGACATCCTGACCTGGCACAAGGTCAAGCTGGGCCAGACCGAGCAGATCCTGATCTTCGTGGCGCTGCTGGCGGCTTTCGCGGTGAAGGTGCCGATGTGGCCCGTCCACACGTGGTTGCCGGATGTTCACGTTGAAGCGCCCACGGGCGGCTCCATCGTGCTGGCTGCGATCATGCTGAAGCTGGGCGCCTACGGTTTCCTGCGCTTCTCGCTGCCGATCACACCGGACGCGTCGCACAGCCTGGCTGGCCTGATGATCACCCTGTCGCTCGTCGCGGTGATCTACATCGGCCTGGTGGCGATCATCCAGGAAGACATGAAGAAGCTGGTGGCTTACTCGTCCGTGGCCCACATGGGTTTCGTGACGCTGGGTTTCTTCATCTTCAACACGGCCGGCGTCGAAGGCGCCATCGTGCAGATGATCTCCCACGGCTTCGTCTCGGGCGCCATGTTCATGTGTATCGGCGTCCTGTACGACCGCATGCACTCGCGCCGCATCGCCGACTACGGCGGCGTGGTCAACGTGATGCCGCGCTTCGCCACGTTCTTCATCCTGTTCTCGATGGCCAACAGCGGCCTGCCGGCCACCAGCGGTTTCGTCGGCGAGTTCATGGTGATCATGGGCGCGGTCGAGCACAACTTCTGGATCGGCCTGTTGGCGGCTACCGCCCTGATCCTGGGTGCTTCGTATTCGCTGTGGATGGTCAAGCGCGTGGTCCTGGGCGACGTCGCCAATGACCATGTGCGCGAACTGACCGATATCAACCGCCGCGAATTTGTGATTCTTGGCGTGATGGCGATCGCCGTGTTGTACATGGGGATCTATCCCAAGCCCTTCACCGACGTGATGCACGTGTCGGTCGAGGCCCTGCTGCAACACGTTGCCGTCTCGAAACTGTAAGACAAGACAATGATGCAATCCCAAATCGATTTCGCCCTGGCGACACCGGAAATCCTTCTGCTGGTTTTCGGCCTGGCTATCCTGCTCGTCGACGCGGTCAGCAATCACCCTGAGCGCAAGCCGACGTTCCTGCTGACCCTGCTGGCCTTGGGCGTGCTGACCGTTGTGTCGGCCGTGCAATGGAAGAACGGCGTTTCGGGCGCAACGTTCCACGGGCTGTACGTCACTGACGAACTGTCGCACCTGCTGAAGATCGCGTCCTACATCGCCGTGGGCGCCACGCTGGTCTACGGCCGCGTGTATGCGCAGGTCCGCGACATGCTCAAGGGCGGTGAGCTCTATGTCCTGACGCTCTTCGCGCTGCTGGGCCAGATGGTCATGATCTCCTCCGGGAACCTGATCTCGATCTACCTCGGCCTGGAACTGATGTCGCTGGCGCTGTACGCGCTGATCGCCCTGCGTCGCGACGACGTCGTGGCCACCGAAGCCGCCATGAAGTACTTCGTGCTGGGCGCGCTGGCCTCGGGTTTCCTGCTGTACGGCATGTCGATGGTCTACGGCTCCACGGGTCACCTGGACCTGGCTGAAATCTCCAAGGTCATCGCCGCCGGCAAGGCCGAAAAGATGGCGCTGGTGTTCGGCATCGTGTTCCTGGTGTCGGGCCTGGCATTCAAGCTGGGTGCGGTTCCGTTCCACATGTGGGTGCCGGACGTCTACCAGGGTTCGCCGACCGCGGTCACGCTGATCCTGGGCGGCGCGCCCAAGCTGGCGGCCTTCGCCATCACGCTGCGCCTGCTGGTGGACGGCCTGCATGGCCTGGCCGCCGACTGGCAGCCGATGCTGATGATCCTGGCCGTGCTGTCGCTGGCCATCGGCAACCTGACCGCCATTGCGCAGACCAACTTCAAGCGCATGTTGGCGTACTCGACCATCTCGCACATGGGCTTCGTGCTGCTGGGCCTGATGTCGGGTTCCGTCGCCGGCAAGCCGGAACTGTCGTCCGCCGCCTACGGCGCGTCGCTGTTCTACATGCTGACCTACGTCCTGACCACGCTGGCCAGCTTCGGCATCGTGCTGCTGCTGTCGCGTCAGGGCTTTGAATGCGAGCAGATCGACGACCTGAAGGGCCTGAATCGCCGTAGCCCGTGGCACGCCGCCATCGTGCTGCTGCTGATGTTCTCGCTGGCCGGCATTCCGCCGCTGGTGGGCTTCTACGCCAAGCTGGCCGTGCTGCAAGCGCTGATCAGCGCCGGCCACGTGACGCTGGCCGTGATCGCGGTGCTGTTCTCGCTGATCGGCGCGTTCTACTACCTGCGTGTCGTCAAGGTCGTGTACTTCGACGAGCCGGCGGCCAACGCTGCACCGATCGCGGCCACCTGCAGCCAACGTGGCCTGCTGTCGATCAACGGCGCCATGATGCTGGTGCTGGGCCTGCTGCCGGGCGGCCTGATGGCGCTGTGCGTCCAGGCCATCCGTTCGTCGCTGAGCCTGTAAGCGGATACCAGCCATGAACCAGACGCTGGCGGTATGGCTGTTGATTGCGCTGGCTTTGGTCAGCGCGAACCTCCCGTTCCTGACGGAGCGGGTGTTCGCCGTCCTGCCCTGGAAGCAGGGCGGGGAAGCCGCGGTCAAGCCGTTCTGGCTGCGTCTGCTTGAAGTGCTGGTGTTCTACGCCATTGTCGGCGCGCTGGGGTTTGCGTTCGAATCCACCTTGGGCAACCGCTTTGCCCAAACCTGGGAGTTCTACGCAATTACCCTGAGCTTGTTCCTGGTGCTGGCCTATCCGGGCTTCGTGTACCGCTACTTGTTCAAACGGCATCCTCGTTTGCGCACCTGAAGGCCCGCCAAGCCACCAAACGCCCCGTCAGGGGCGTTTTTCTTTTGGGTCGGTGAAATGCGCTTGATCGCGGCCAAAAACGCTTGGCGGCGTTTCCAGGCATGCCTCTAGCGGTACCGGATCTGGTCCTTCGTATTGTGAGATCCGTCACCGTTAAGTTCCGTTATAAAGCGCGATTAATAACGAACGTGCATCCATAAGTGTTGTTTTTTCATCTTTAGCATGAGGGAAGTGCTTTCATTCAGGTTTCATTCAGTAGTCAGGATCAAAATCGCAACCGGTAAAAAAACAAGAATCGTTGCTATTCATATTCTGGAGAAGCTGGTTTGAAGCCCCAAGATTCGTATTCGCTGAATACGCTCACTACCTCGCTGGCCGCCGCGATTGCCGCGCCTGCCCTGTTCATCAGTCCCTACGCCGCCGCGCAATCTGCGGATTCGGGCGTGACGCAGCTTGCCCCGGTGCGGGTGGAAGGCGAAGGGTCTTCCTACCAGACCAGCACGGTGCCGTCGCCAAAGATGACGGCGCCCCTGCTGGACACGCCGCGTACCGTGCAGGTCGTGCCCAAGCAAGTGATCCAGGACCAGGCGGCGTCCACATTGCAAGACGTGCTGCGCAATTCGCCCGGTATCACGTTCGGTGCGGGCGAGGGCGGCCGCCCGGGCGGCGACCTGCCGATCATCCGTGGCCAGAATGCCGCCGGCAGCCTGTTCCTGGACGGCATCCGTGACTCCAGCACCCAGGTGCGCGACACCTTCAACCTGGAACAGGTGGAAGTGATCAAGGGCCCGGACTCGGTGTATTCCGGCCGCGGCGGCGCCGGCGGCAGCATCAACATGGTCAGCAAGGCCCCCAAGGCGACGGACTTCACTGAAGCCACGGCCCAGATCGGCACGGACAACAACTACCGCGCCACGATCGACAGCAACTGGCGCCTGGCCGACAAGGCAGCGTTCCGCCTGAACGTGATGGGCAACAAGGGCGATGTGCCGGGCCGCGACGATGCCGTCAATTTCGAGCGCTGGGGCGTGGCGCCGTCGCTGATGCTGGGCGTTGGCACGCCGACCCGCATCACGTTGAGCTACTACCACTACCAAGACGACAGCATGCCGGATTACTCCATTCCGTATGACCCGAAGACGGGCCAGCCGGTGACGGAGACGATGGGCGTGAGCCGCAAGACGTTCTATGGCCTGAAAGGCCGGGACTTCATGAGCACGCGCGACGATGTCGCGACCGTCGATTTCCAGCATGATTTCTCGGACAAGCTGCAGCTGCGCAACGTGACCCGCTATGGCCGCGGCACGACCGATTTCGCGGCCACCAACCCGGACGACAGCCGCGGCAACGTGCCCAACGGCCTGGTCTACCGCGCGTTGAAGTCGGGCTACTACGTCACCAAGAGCTTTGCCAACCAGACGGACCTGACGGGTGAATTCGACACCGGCAGCCTGAAGCACACGTTCGACCTGGGCTTTGAATACAGCAACATCAAGCAGGACAAGGACAGCTATACCGAGAAGGGTGTTCCGGCGGGTGGCAGCAACTGCGTTTCCAGCTCGGCCAGCGTTATCCCGCCTGTCTATGCCAATCCCGCTCTTTGCGCATCGCTGTGGGATCCCGATCCCGGCACCTCGTATCCGGGGAGCCTGCAACGCAACAACAACCCCGCTCGCTACAATACCGACACTGTCGCGTTTTACGGGTTCGACACGATTAAGTTCAACGAGCAGTGGCAATCCAGCCTGGGAGTGCGTTGGGACAACTACCGCACCAGCGCGACGAACCTGACGGGGGGAACCAGCGCGAACCGCGAGGACAATCTCTTCAACTATCAAGTCGGTTTGGCTTACAAGCCGTTGCCCAACGGCACCATTTACGCTACTTACGGCACGTCTTCCACTCCATCCGCTGTTGCCGGCAGCGCGATTAACGACGCTATCACCACCACTAACGCATCGCTGGAACCGGAAAAGAGCCGCACGGTGGAAGTGGGCACGAAGTGGCAGGTGTTCGACGACCGCCTCACCCTGTCGGCAGCGGCGTTCCACGACATTCGCAAGAACACGAGCGTAGCCGTGTCCGCCACGGAAGTGGCGCAAGTTGGCGAGGCCAAGGTGCGCGGCATCGAACTGGGCTTCTCGGGCAACATCACGCCCAAGTGGAACGTGTTCGGCGGCTACACCTTCATGGACAGCGAAGTGACCAAGGGCGCCTACAACAGCGGCGCCGTGGGCCAGGACCTGCCCAACACGCCGCGCAACGCCTTCAGCCTGTGGACGACCTACAAGGTCCTGCCCAAGCTGACGGTTGGCGGCGGCGCTTACTACGTGGACAAGCAGTTTGGCAATGCGGACGCCTCGAGCAACGCCGACGGCACGCCCAAGGCGCGCTGGGTCCCGTCGTACTGGCGCTTCGACGCCATGGCCGGCTACGAATTCAACGAGCACTTCTCGGCGCAGTTGAACGTGCTGAACCTGTTCGACGAAACCTACTACACCAAGGCCTACGCGGCGCACTATGCCGCACTGGGCACGGGCCGCGCGGCATTGCTGTCGCTGAAGGTCCGCTACTGATCCGCCTTCCGCAACGAGAAAAGCCACCGCAAGGTGGCTTTTTTCATGGTGACGATACCGTCTGTGGCCGATCAGCCTTCAAACCAGTTCAGCACGCCGTCCAGGCCCGTCACGTTCAATGCGTAGCGGGTCTGCTCGCGCACCAGCGGCTTGGCGTGGTAGGCAACCGGAAAGCCCGCGGCGCCCAGCATCAGAAGGTCGTTGGCGCCGTCGCCCATCGCGATGATCTGCTCTTTCGTGGCGCCATGCGTGCGGGCGAACTCGCGCAGGTAGACGGCCTTGGCGGAGGCGTCGAGAATGTCGCCCACGACCTGGCCGGTCAGCAGGCCGTTGTCGATTTCCAGTGTGTTGGCGTGCGCGCTGTCGAGCTTTAGCCGTTCGCGAAGGCGGTCGGTGAAGAAGGTGAAGCCGCCGGAGACCAGCAGGACCTTGATGCCTGCGGCCTGAGCGGTACTGATCAGGCGTTCCGCGCCCGGGTTCAGCCGCAGCTTTTCCACGTAGACCTGTTCCAGCGCTTCGGCCGGCACGCCTTTGAGCAGCGCGACCCGGCGGCGCAGGCTTTCCGCGAAGTCTTTGATCTCGCCGCGCATGGCGGCTTCGGTGATCTCGGACACTTTGTCTTTCACGCCCACCACGCCCGCGATCTCGTCGATGCACTCGATGTTGATCAGCGTGGAATCCATGTCCATCGCCAGCACCTTGCATTGCGACAACTTGAGGCCCGCAGGCAGGAAGGCCACGTCCACGCCGTTGCGCTCGGCCCAGGCGACAACTTCCGCGCGGGTCAGGGCGTCGTGCTGCACGTCCAGCAGGCGGGCGGCGGTGTTGCTGATGCGCGCCACGCCCTGGGCTTGCGCCAGGGCGGCCAGCTGTTCCGCGTGTTCGATGGTCAGGCCGGGAGATTGGACGACAAGGTGATGGGTAGTCATAAAGTTGCGAAGGTTGGCGGGGTTCACTTCAAGGCACGCAGCACGACGCGCACGGCGTCGGCGCGGGCGGCGATCTGCGCGGCCTTGATCTCAATCCGCAATTTATCCTGTCCTGCCAGTTTGATGTTGCGTTGGCGTTGCACAAGTTCAATGATCCGGCCCGGATCAACGGTGGTCTTGGGGCCGAATTGCAGCAAGGCCTGCGTTTCGCTGGCGTCGATCTTGACGATGCCCAGCGGTTGCGCGGCCAGGCGCAGGCGGTGCGTGGTCAGCAGCGTCTGCGCGGCTTCGGGCAGTTTGCCGAAGCGGTCGATCAGTTCTTCCTGGATGTGGATGAGATCGTCTTCGTCGGCGGCGTGGGCCAGGCGCTTGTAGATGCCCAGGCGCGCATGCACGTCGGCGCAGTAGTCCGAAGGCAGCAGCGCGGGCGCATGCAGGTTGACTTCGCAGGCCAGGTTGAAAGGCGCGTCCAGGTCGGGTTCTTCGCCCGCGCGCAAGGCGCGGACGGCTTCGTTGAGCATCTCGTTGTACATCGAGAAACCCACTTCCTGGATGTTGCCCGATTGCGAATCGCCCAGCACTTCGCCCGTGCCCCGGATTTCCAGGTCGTGCATGGCCAGGTAGAAGCCGGAGCCCAGTTCCTCCATGGCCTGGATCGCTTCCAGGCGCTTCTTGGCGTTGGTCGTGATGGCATCTTCGCCAGGCGTCAGCAGGTAGGCGTAAGCCTGATGGTGCGAACGCCCCACGCGGCCGCGCAGCTGGTGCAGCTGGGCCAGCCCGAAGCGGTCGGCGCGGTGGATGACGATGGTGTTGGCGCTGGGCACGTCGATGCCCGTCTCGATGATAGTCGTGCACAGCAGCACGTTGTAGCGCTGCTGGTAGAAGCCTTTCATTACCTGTTCCAGCTCGCGCTCGGGCATCTGGCCGTGGGCGACCGCGATGCGGGCCTCGGGTACCAGCTCTTCCAGGCGCGCGCGGCGGTTGTGGATGGTCTCGACTTCGTTGTGCAGGAAGTAGCACTGGCCGCCGCGCTTGAGTTCGCGCAACAGGGCCTCGCGCAGCGTGCTGCCGTCTTCGCGCCGCACGAAGGTCTTGATCGCCAGGCGCTTCTGCGGCGCGGTGGCGATGACGGAGAAGTCGCGGATGCCTTCGAGCGACATGCCGAGCGTGCGCGGGATCGGCGTGGCGGTCAGCGTCAGCACGTCGACTTCGGCGCGCAGCGCCTTTAGCGCTTCCTTCTGGCGCACGCCGAATCGGTGCTCTTCGTCGATGATGACCAATCCCAGACGTTTGAATTTCACATCTTTGGACAGGATCTTGTGCGTGCCGATGACGATGTCGACCCGGCCGTCGTTGATGCCTTCGATGGCGGCCGCCACTTCCTTGGCCGACCGGAAGCGCGACAACTCCACCACGCGCACCGGCCAGTCCGCGAAGCGGTCCGAGAAGGTCTGGGCGTGCTGTTCGGCCAGCAGGGTGGTGGGGCACAGCAGGGCAACTTGCTTGCCGTTGGCCACCGCCAGGAAGGCCGCGCGCAGCGCAACTTCGGTCTTGCCGAAACCCACGTCGCCGCAGACCAGCCGGTCCATGGGGCGGCCAGAGGTCATGTCTGCCAGGACGGCTTCGATGGCGGCGGCCTGGTCGGCCGTCTCTTCGAAGCCGAAGCCTTCGGCAAACGCCTGGTAGTCGTTCAGCGGCAGGTTGAAGGCGAAGCCTTCACGCGCGGCGCGCTGCGCATACAGCGCCAGGAGCTCGGCCGCGGTGTCGCGCACCTGTTTCGCGGCCTTGCGGCGCGCCTTGTCCCATTGGCCGGAGCCCAGCTGGTGCAGCGGCGCGGCTTCCGGGTCGGCGCCGCTGTAGCGGGCGATCACGTGCAGCTGCGAGACGGGCACGTACAGGGTGCTGCCGTTGGCGTATTCAAGATGGAGGAATTCCATCTCGCCTTCGCCCATGTCCATGTTGACCAGGCCGTGGTAGCGGCCGATGCCGTGCTGCGCATGGACGACGGGGTCGCCGGCGCGCAATTCGGACAGGTCCCGCACCATGGCTTCGACGTTGCTGGCGCGTTCCTGGTCGCGCTTGCCGCGGCGGCCGGTGTTGGCCAGGCCGGGGTACAGGTCGTTTTCGGTCAGGAAGGCCAGATTGGCCTGCGGCAGTCCGAAGCCGGTGGCAAGGGGCGCGGCGACGATGCCGAAATTCGCGTCGGAAGCCAGGAAGGCTTCGATGGTGTCCGGTTGCGCGTCAGGCGTGACGCCGAACTCGTTCAACATCTGCACCAGAGTCTCGCGCCGGCCGGCGGAGTCCGCGCACAGCAGCACGCGGGTCTGGCGCGTTTGCACCAGCGCGCGCAGTTTGGCGATCGGATCGTCGGAACGGCGCGCCACGCTGACGTCGGGCACCGCGCGGAAGTCAGGATGCGGCTCGCCGGCGGTCAGCGACAGGCGGCGGAACTCCTTCAGGCGGGTGTAGAGCGTTTCGCTGTCCAGAAACAGCGCGGACGGTGGCAGCACCGGGCGTTCGCGGTCGCTTTTCAGGAAGCCGTAGCGGCTGGACGTGTCGTGATTGAAACGCTGGATCGCGTCGTCGATATCGCCGACCGTGACGGTGACGGTCCCGGCCGTCAGGTAATCGAAGAGCGTCGCCGTTTCCTCGAAGAAGAGCGGCAGGTAGTACTCGACGCCGGCAAACGGGATGCCGTTGCCGATGTCCTTGTAGGGCAGGGCGCGGGACGGGTCACCTTCGAATATTTCACGAAAGCGCGCGCGGAACCGGGTGCGCGAATCCTCGTCCATCGGGAATTCGCGGCCGGGCAGCAGCTGGACCTCGCGCACCGGGTACAGGCTGCGCTGCGTGTCCACGTCGAAACTGCGGATGGTTTCGATCTCGTCATCGAACAGGTCCAGCCGGTAAGGCACCGCCGACCCCATGGGGAACAAGTCGATCAGCCCGCCGCGCAGGCAGAATTCGCCCGGCGCCGTCACCTGGGTGACGTGGTTGTAGTTGGCCAGCGTCAGTTGCGCGCGCAGGGCGGCCTCGTTCAGCTTGTCTTTCTGCTTGAACGAGAACGTGTAGGCCGCCAGGAACGACGGAGGCGCCAGCCGGTACAGCGCGGTCGTGATCGGCACCGTCAGCACGTCCACCGTCTTCATCATCAGCGAGTGCAGCGTGTGCAGGCGCTGGGAAATCAGGTCCTGGTGTGGCGAAAACGCGTCATAAGGCAACGTTTCCCAGTCGGGCAGCTGGCGCACGCGCAGATCCGGGGCGAACAGCTGGATCTCTTCCGCCAGGCGCTGTGCCTCCAGCGGCTCGGCCGTCAGGATGACCAGCGGCGCGGCCGCCTGCCGTGCCAGGTCCGCCAGCAGCCAGGCGTCTCCCGAGCCCGGAGGGCGGGGCTGCGCGTAGCGCGCGCCGGGTTTCAGCGCGGACAGGGTAGGGGCGGTCGCCGGGACGGGCGGCGCGGCGGTGGCGGGGGAAGTGGGGGTGGGCATCAGGGTGGAAGCAGGCATCAAGCGGAAGATTATAAAATCACCGCACCATGTCTGACTCAATCATTGCGATCGTTCCCGCCGCGGGTGTCGGCGCCCGCGCCAGCCAGCCTGGCGCGCAGGCCGTGCCCAAACAGTATCGTCCATTGGCCGGACAGCCCATGCTGCGCCACGCGGTGCGCGCGCTGCTGGCCGACGACCGGGTGTCCCAGGTGCGCGTAGCCGTGACGCCGGGCGACGGGTGGGTGGATGCGGCCCTGGCCGGCCTGCCCCGGACGGTGTGGCGGGCCTGTGGCGGCACGACACGGGCCGATACCGTCGCCGGCGCGCTGGCGGACAGCGGCGTGGCCGACGATGCCTGGGTGCTGGTCCATGACGCCGCCCGTCCCGGCCTGCCAGAGGCCGCGCTGCGACGCTTGATCGACGCCTGCCTGGCCGACCCGGTGGGCGGCCTGCTGGCGTTGCCCGTGGCCGACACGGTCAAGGGCGGACACGAGCGGGTGGAGCGCACCCTGGACCGCAATGGATTGTGGTTGGCGCAGACGCCGCAGATGTTTCGGGCTGGCGTGCTGCGCGATGCGCTGACGGCGGCCTCCGTGAATGGCGTGACCGTCACCGACGAGGCGTCGGCCCTCGAGGCCGCCGGGTACGCGCCGTTGCTGGTCCCGGGCGCCTTGCGCAACTTCAAGGTGACGTGGCCGGATGATTTCGAACTGATGGAAAAATGGCTATGAGCATTCCTTTTCGCGTCGGGCAGGGCTTTGACGTGCACGCGCTGGTCGAAGGCCGCCCGCTGATCATCGGCGGGGTCACGATCCCGCACACGCATGGCCTGCTGGGGCATTCCGATGCGGACGTGCTGCTGCACGCGATCACCGATGCGCTTCTGGGCGCCGCTGGCCTGGGCGACATCGGCCGGCACTTTCCCGACACGGACCCCGCGTTCAAGGGCGCGGACAGCCGCGTGCTGCTGCGCGAGGCAATGGCGCGGGTACGCCGCGCGGGATGGGTGCCGGTAAACATAGACGCCACCCTGCATGCACAAGCCCCCAAGATCGGCCCGCATGCGCCTGCCATGGTGACGAACATCGCTGCTGACCTCGGCCTGGCAGAGACCGAGATCAACATCAAGGCCAAGACGAATGAAGGCTTGGGCTATCTGGGCCGTAAAGAAGGTATCGCGGCCACTGTCGTTGCCTTGCTGGCCCGCGCGTAAACCTGACGATGTTCCATCGTAAATGCAATGAAATTCCATTGCATTTACTTTGCTATACATCTTTAACAAATGAATAAGCGGGTCAAATTGATCTGGAATATTCTGCGCTACCTCAATCTGCCTACATAGAGAATTTCAGATGCGTTTACGTGGCGTCGCGCTGTTTTCGGTCCTCGTTGCATTGGGTTCGCCCGCACACGCTGCGTTTGAACAACAACTGGGGCCCCTGGCAGGCGTCGTCGGACAGCAGATGATCCAGGGCTGGACCGCCGCCGTGCAGGATGGCTGGTTCACGTTGCGCAATGTGGCGACGCCCGGCAGTGAACAAACGCTTTACCTTCCGGTCGGACCGGCCCCCGAACAGGGGCGCGTGACCGATGTGAATGTGGTCGTCAATTCGCAGAATCCGAAGGCCTCCATTGGCGTGGCGCTGAGCAATCCCGCGAAGAAGGGCTTGTGCCTGATCGAGATCACGGCCGACAAGAAAACCATCCTGTTCTGTCTTGAAGGCCAGAACCGTCGCGATATCGCCACGGTTCCCAACCTGGCCAAGCTGGATGGCTCGGACCGCATCAAGGTGGTCGAGTTGCCGGGCGCAGCCCGGTTCATCGTGAACGGCAAGATCATCGGCGATGTGACCGATTCTTCCGCCGTGGGCGGTGACATCGGCATCATGGCTTATGACGTGGGCACGTTCGGTATTGCGGACTTTTCGATCAATACCGACCTGGCGCCCCGGCAGGGCGCCCCTGCGCAACAAGGCGGCGGCTTGCCCCCGCGCAGCGGCGCTGGCGCGCCGGCGCCACAACCTGCCGGCTTGCCTCCGCGTGGGGGTGGCGCGGGTGGCGGCGCCAGCGCGCCGCAGGGCACGCAACCGCCTGTCGCGGCCCCGGCTCCCAACAATTCGGGCGGTTCCGGCTTGGCCGGCGCCGGTCCGTATCCGCGTTTTGGCGGCGACACCATGCGTATCGTGTCGGTGTATGTCGGCATCATGCGCAGCATTTTCATGCATGAGTTCGGCCATGCATTGA
Organism: Achromobacter marplatensis; assembly: GCF_002209535.1. GTDB lineage: Bacteria > Pseudomonadota > Gammaproteobacteria > Burkholderiales > Burkholderiaceae_B > Achromobacter > Achromobacter marplatensis. The sequence goes on from NZ_NJIG01000002.1 coordinate 572,585, forward strand.
TCGGCGAACTGGAATTGCCGTCCACGGGCGCGGAAGAAGATGCGGTGGATATCTACGCCGCCTTGCAGATTGTCGAGCCGACGATGTACCCGTCGGCCGACGAAGACTCGAACACCATGGCGCGTGACGCCGCGACCTACGCCGCCTTGCAGTGGTATTACAGCGGCAAGCTGGCGGAAAAGCGCGGGGCGTCCGAATCGTCGGCTTGGCAGGACGAGCACACGGGCGACCTCAAGCGCTTTCGCAACATGCTGTGCATCATGTATGGCGGCAATCCGGCCGTGTTCGAATCGGTCGCCAAACACGTAGGCCTGGAAGACCGGACCAAGGCGCGTTGCGCCGACGAATTCAACAAGCAGAACCGCGCCTGGCGCAAGATCCTGGCGCCGCACACCCGTGTCGGCACCTGGTCGCCCGACGGCCAGCAGCCCGCCAACGCGCCCGGTGCGCCGGTCAACGTGGTGTTCGAGCCGTCCAAGCGCAAGATCGGCAACCTGTTCGCCACAGCCCTGTCGGACGCGATTTCGGCCAACATCAAGCTGCTTGGGCAGACCTATGTGCTGCCCCGCCCGGTAAACGTGGTGTTCAAAGACTGCGACACGCTCAACGCGTGGTACAGCCCGCGCGAAGGCTCGATCACCATGTGCTATGAGCTGATCGAGAACATTGCGGTGATGATCTCCGACATCGAAATGGGCACAGTGGGCGGTGAAGTCGTGGCCACAGGCGGCGGCAAGGCGCCGTCTCAACAGCCGCAGCAGCAGCCCCAACAACAGCCCCGGCCATCACCGCCGGGGCAGGGGATGCCGCCGAGCGCCATCGACGAACTCAAGGATATGGGCGTGCCTGCCACGTTCCTGCTGTTCCCCTCACCGTATAAGGGTCCGACGCCGAACCAGATCAATCGGGCCAAGCTGATCACGACAGGCGACCTGGTTGGCATGATCAAGAACGACAGCAATCTGCTGATCGTCGACACCAGCGGGCTGCGCGATACGCTGCCCATCGGTTATCCCCTGGCCGATGCGGGCTCGGATGGCAGTGTCACGGACCAGTTGCAAAGCGCCCTGGATGCCTGGCTGCTGAAAAAGGCGAACAACAATCGCCGTGCGGCGGTCGTGTTCGTGGGCGCCAGCATGAACGACCGCTCGTCGTACAACGCGGCGTTGCGCGCCGGGTCGCTCGGCTGGACCGCCTATTGGTACCGCGGCGGCGTCGAAGCCTGGGTGGCCAACGGTTTGCCCACCACCGCCGACATGGCGAAGAAGAACTAAACGTTTCGGGCGCGGCCTGGCGCCGCCCCAAAGAAAAAACCCGCCTGCTTGCACAGGTGGGTTTTTTTTGCCGCCGGGCCGCCCCAAGGCAAAAAGCGCCCCCTTGGGGGGGGGCAGCAAGCACGCGAAGCGTGTGCGGCGTGGGGGCGCTTACTTACTTGCCTTGGGCGGCCAGGGCCAGCGCGGCGGCGTTCACCACGGCGGCGATACGGCCGGCGTCGCGCAGCTGTTCCGTGGACAGGCCATCGTTCTTCAGGTTTTCATAGTGCGAGGCCACGCAGAAATGGCACTTGCCGATGATCGAGGCGACCAGCGCGAACAATTCGAAGCGCTTCTTTTCCACGCCGCCATGGGTGGCGTAGGCGTTCATGCGCAACTGGGCCGGCAGGCTCTTCAGGTTGGCGTCGCCCGTCATTTCGACATAGGGATACCAGGTGTTGTTCATGCCCATGAGCGCCGAGGCGGTCAAAGCAGCATTGGCGTCGCCCTCCGACAGGCCACTCTTGAAGGCTTCCACCAGCACCGGGCTGCGCGCGGCATAAGCGGCGGACAGGGCGGCGCCTACGGCGTCTTCAGGGGCCAGCGTCGAGCGGGCAATCACGGCGTCCAGATTCAGGCGGATGTCCTTGGCCCAATCCGGGAGCTGTTCCTTAATGGTGGTAAGAAATTCCATAGCTTTTACCTATAATCTAGAGCAATTAAAGCCCAGCTCTGGGCCTGCAAGCAGGCCCGTTGCCGGGCTGGAAATTACAGCGTAGCGCCGCCAACCGTACGGTTGCACGGGCACAGCTCGTCGGTTTGCAGACCGTCGAGCAGACGCAGAACTTCTTCCGGGTTACGGCCGACGTTCAGGTTGTTCACCGAAACGTGCTGGATCGTGTTGTCCGGATCAACGATGAACGTGGCGCGCAGAGCAACGCCAGCACCCTTTTCACGGACGCCCAGTTGGTCGATCAGGGCACCGGTGGTGTCGCCGAATTGGTAGTGGCCCAGCTTGTTCAGGTCCGGGTGCTCACGGCGCCATGCCAGCTTGACGAATTCGTTGTCGGTCGAGCCGCCCAGCAGGACGGCGTCGCGGTCTTCGAAATCCTTGGCCAGCTTGTTGAAGCCGACGATTTCGGTCGGGCACACAAACGTGAAGTCTTTCGGGTAGAAGTAGATCACCTTCCACTTGCCGGGGAACGAGCTTTCGGTGATGTCTTCAAACGCCGACACGCCATTTTCTTCGTGCTGGTTGAAGCCGGGCTTGACGCCGGTGACCTTGAAGGGCTCGAGTTTGTCGCCAACAGTTTTCATGTGTACTCCCAGTAGTTGTTGGTGGAAATAAGGCTGTGCCTTAAAGCATAAATTCTACGCTATGGATTATCGTTGTCTAATTGATAATTCCTAAACTTAGCTTTGGGCAACTCTATGCGGGCAGTCAGGCCGCCACCCTCGCGGGGAAGCATCCGCAGCGATCCGCCCACGTGCTTGAGCAGGCGTTCGACGATCGCCAGACCCAATCCCGCGCCGCTGACGCCGGTGCGCGCTGCCTCGCCGCGCGAGAACGGCCGCAACAGGCGATCCACGTCTTCCGGCGCGATGCCGGGGCCGCGGTCCGCCACCTCGATCACGATCATGACGCCCTCAGCTTGCAGTGTCATGACCAAATGAGCCATGCCGTCGCTGGAGCGTCCGTAGCGGCGGGCGTTCTCGATCAGATTGCTGACCACGCGCTTCAAGTCCAGCGCCGTGATCCGGGCGCGCAGCCCCGGTTCCAGGGACGCTTCGAGCTCTCCGCCCAGCGACGCCGTGTGGCTGCGTTCGCGTTCGTAGAGTTCGGCCAGGACCGCCGAGATGTCGGTCGCCAGCTGCGGCAGCGTGCCGGCGGGGCGCGCGTATTCCATCAGCTGGCCGATACTGTGGTCGATCTGGCCCAGGTCTTCGTCGATGGCCTGGCGGGCGTCTTCCGACACGCCGCTCAGCTCGATCTCAAGCCGCATGCGGGCAAGCGGCGTGCGCAGGTCGTGAGAAATCCCCGCCAGCATCAGTTCCCGGTCTGCCTCGGCCTGCCGCAGGTCTTTGGCCATCCGGTTGAACGAGGCATTCAGGTCGCGGATCTCCAGCGGCCCCTGCTCGGGCAGGGCCGCCGGCGTTTCGCCGCGCGACAGGACTTGCGCCGCCCGGGCCAGCCGCGACAGGGGCCGGTTCACGAAGCCCACCGAGACCGCCGCCCCGACAAGGGAAAGCAGCAACGCCGTGGCGCCCCATCCCAGCCATTCGATCCCGCCCGTCAGCCCGATCTGTTCTCGCTCGAACACCAGCCAGTACAGGTCTTTCTCTATCTGGAAGCTGACCCAGAAGCCGGGCACCTGGTTCACGCCCCAGGCAATCTGCGTTTCCGGGCCGAAGCGCGTGCGGATGTGCTGGGCAACGCGTTGCCAGTAGTCGTCGTCGGGGAGGGCTTCGGCAAAGTCGGTGACTTCGCGCGGATAGACCTGGATGCCTTCGTTGGTGGCCAGATCCAGCAGGAGCTTGCTGCGTTCGCCGTTATGCGAGTAGATCAGCGCCGTGCGCGTGATATTGACGGCCGTGATCACCCGCTGCGCCATTTGATTGGCGCGCGGTCCCAGCTCCATGCTGAAGAAGACTTGTAGCCACGCGCCCAGGCTGACGAGCATCAGCGCGGCAAGCAGCAGGAACGTGCGGCCGAACAAGCCGAGCCGCAAACGTGATGTCAGGTTCCTGAAGGTTCGGCGCAAGCGGGGCACGAGGCTGCGCTCCTGCCCGGGGCGGGCGAGCCGATCAGCTACCACCGTCCGGCACAAACACGTATCCAAGACCCCAAACGGTCTGGATGAACACGGGCTTGGACGGATTGGGTTCGATCAGTTTGCGCAGGCGCGAGATCTGGACGTCGAGGCTGCGATCGAAGGCTTCGTATTCGCGGCCGCGGGCCAGCTCCATGAGCTTGTCGCGAGACAGGGGAATCTTCGGATGGCGCGCAAACACCTTGAGCACCGAGAATTCACCCGTGGTGATCGGCACCTGTTCGCCGTTGCGCGTGAGCGTACGGGTTGACAGGTTGAGCACGTAGGGGCCGAAGGCGATGGATTCGTTTTCCTGGCTGGGGGCGCCGGGATGCTCCTCGGTACCGCGGCGGCGCAGGATCGCGTTGATCCGTGCCAGCAGTTCCCGGGGGTTGAAGGGTTTGGACAGGTAGTCGTCCGCGCCCATCTCCAGGCCCACGATGCGGTCGATTTCTTCCGCCTTGGCCGTGAGCATGATGATGGGGGTATTGTCGTGGCCACCGCGCAGCCGGCGACAGATGGACAAGCCATCTTCGCCGGGCAGCATCAGATCCAGCACGAGCAGGTCGAAATGCTCGCGTTGCCAGAGTTTGCCCATCTCTTTGGCGTCTTCGGCAACGAAAACGTTGAATCCCTGCTCGGACAAATACCGGCGCAGCAAATCGCGCAAGCGCGGATCATCGTCGACGACGAGGATTTTTCGGGTGGGGGTGGTGTTTTGCGTATTCATGGCCGGAAATGTAACAGTGACGAGAACCAGCGGCTAGTGGGCGTTCACAAGATATTACACATTGCGAACCATGGTTGAAATCCCCCTTACAACCGGGGCTAAAGCCGCCGTATTTCGTACAATCTGCATCTATGGAACTAAACCTGCTGGCTTTGGAAACGTCTTCGTCCCGTTGTGGGGTGGCCCTTTTGCGGGCGGTCGATGGCCGTCTGGAGGTCAGTACCCGGGAACACGAGGGGTCCCAGGAGCATGCGGAACGGCTTTTGCCGATGGCCAACGAACTGCTGGCAGCCTCAGGGCTGGCGCCGTCCGCGCTGCACGCCGTGGCGTTCGGCCAGGGCCCGGGGGGCTTTACGGGGCTGCGCGTGGCCTGTGGCGTGGCGCAGGGCATGGGGCTGGGCCTGGGCATACCGGTGCTGCCCGTGGTGTCCCACCAGGCCGTGGCGGCCCAGGTGGCTGATGCGACGCCGTCCGACGCCATCGTCGTGGCACTGGACGCCCGGATGAATGAGGTCTATCTGGCGGTCTACCGCCCGGTTGCCGCCCGGGAAGGGGAATCCGGCTGGGAAGCCTTGCAGCCGCCCTTGCTGATCGCGGCAGCAGAAGTCGTGCCCTGGACCGAACACCATCTTTCCGCATGGTCGGCGCAGACGGGGCAGATCCTGAATCTGGTGCTGGCCGGCGACGCCTGGGACGCTTATGCGGCCGATATGGCGCATCCCGCCGCATGGCGCCGCGCGGCCGACGCGCAACGGCCCGAAGCCGCCAGCGTGGCGCGCCTGGCGCGCCAGGGCTGGCTGCGCGGCGAGGCCCTGCCGCCCGAACAGGCCGCGCCGCTGTACGTGCGCGACAAGGTGGCGTTCACCACCGCCGAGCGCATGCGCGGCGAAGGCGGCAATCCCAAGGCGCAGCCGTCGCTGGCGCCCCAGGCCCCCCAGGCCCCTCAGGCGCCCTTGATTCCGCAGCCGCTCACCGAGGCCGATCTGGACGAGGTCGTCGCGCTGGAAGCCCATGTGCAGGCATTTCCCTGGACGCGCGGCAATTTCGCGGATGCGCTGGCCGCCGGGTATGGCGCCTGGGCGCTGCGCCGCGAAGACAAGGTGGCGGGTTTCTGCATTCTGATGTTCGCGCCCGACGTGGCGCATCTGCTTGTGATCGCCGTGGACAAGCACCTGCATCGCCAGGGCCTGGGCGGCGTGCTGCTTGACTGGTGCGAGCAGCAGGCGCGTGAGCGCGGGCTGGAAGGCGTGTTGCTGGAAGTCCGTCCGTCGAACGCGTCCGCCGTCAGTTTCTATCAACGCCACGGTTATCTGCAGATCGGCGTGCGGCGCGGGTATTACCCGGCCGCCAAAGGCGCCCGTGAAGACGCACTGGTCATGCAGAAGCGGTTTGCCGCAGTGGCGGAGGAAGCGGCATGACGGCGCCGATCGCCGCCGCCAGGCCGGCAGCCCCCCGCGTCAATCCCCTGCAGCGCATCTGGCTGCGGGAAATCGGCATGGAACGCCTGTGGATGCGCCCGGCGCCTGCTGCGGCGCGTCCGGCTGTCGTGCCTCAAGCGCCTGTTTCCGAACCCGTTTTGGCCCCTGGCCTGGCACCCGCCGTGGTGGCGCGCGATATCGCGCCGGCAACGGTCCCGCCGACGGTTGCGTCGCCGGCACCCGCCGTACCGCAAGCGGCCCCCGTTAGTCCGGTGCCGGCCGAGCCTATGGTTCCAACCACGCGCTCAAATGGCCGTCCCGGTATCCCGGCGTCCATCCTGAACCGCACCGGTCCGCCGCCGCGCCCCGTGCCCAAGGCGGCTGAGGACGAAGCCGTCGAAGCGCCGCGCATCCCCGTGGCGCAAGCCGTCAAGAACGCCACCCTGGACGAGCTACGCGAGCAGGTCGTGGCTTGCACCGCCTGCGGCCTGTGCGACGGCCGGCGCCACGCCGTCTTTGGCCAGGGCGCCACTCCCACCCGCTGGCTGGTCGTGGGCGAGGCCCCCGGCGAGCAAGAGGACCGGCAGGGCCATCCCTTCGTGGGCCGGTCCGGCCAATTGCTGGACGCCATGCTGGCCGCCGTGGGCATGAGCCGCGAGACCGACGTGTTCATCACCAACGTGATCAAGTGCCGCCCGCCGGGCAACCGCAACCCCAAGCCCGAGGAAATCGCGGCCTGCAGCCCGTACCTGATGCGGCAGATCGCCTTGCTGAAACCCGAGCGCATCCTCGTGCTGGGCCGTTTCGCGGCGCAGACGCTGCTGGGCACGGACGCCACCATCGGCAGCCTGCGCGGCCGCGTGCACGCGCTCAAGACGGACGAGGGCGTCGAGATCCCCGTCATCGTCAGCTACCACCCAGCCTACCTGCTGCGCAGCCCGTCCGAGAAGGCGCGCGCCTGGCAAGACCTGAAACTGGCGTCACGGATGGTGTGACTGCGCCGGGCGGGCGCCTGTCCAGATAAGAAAAAACCGGGCCTAGGTCCGGTTTTTCTTTGGAAGATCAATGGCTTGGTGTGGTGGCTGCCTAGTGCGTGGAATCCAGCGCGCGGCCGTGGCCTTCCTGGCCGATCTGCTCGTGCAGATCGGGGTTGGCCTGCATGTTGCGCTTGCTCCAGCGCATGAACACGACCATCAGCACGGCGACCACGGTGCCGAAGATGACGATGATCACGTTGATGGGCAATTGCAGCCAGAGCAGCAGGGTGTACATCGCTACCATCAGCAGGATGTTGAGCTGTTCGTTGAAGTTCTGCACGGCGATGGAATGGCCGGCCGACAGCAACACGTGGCCGCGGTGCTGCAGCAGGGCGTTCATCGGCACCACGAAGAAACCGGCCAGACCGCCGGTGATCAGCAGCAGCAGGTAGACGCTCCAGGGCGAGTAGACCAGCGGCATCAGCAGCACGACCAGCCCCATGGCGGCGCCCACCGGCAGCACGGCCAGTGCGCGGCGCAGCGGGATGCGGCCTGCCAGGATGGACCCCACCACCGTGCCCAGCGCAGCCACGCCCATCAGCATCGAGGCCTTGTCCAGCTGATAACCCAGGTGGCTGCGGCCCCATTCGATGACGATCAGCTGGAGGGTCGCGCCGGCGCCCCAGAACAGCGTGGTCACGGCCAGCGAGATCTGGCCCAGCTTGTCGCGCCAAAGCACGCAGACATAGCCCCAGAACGTGCGGATGAGCCTCACCGGGTTCTTTTGCTGCGGCGGATAGCGCACGTGGGTGCGCGGAATCATCAGGTTGCACAGCGCTGCCAGCAGATACACGAAGGCGATCACGAGGATGGCCGCTTCGGCGGGCGTGTGGACCAGGTTGCCGATGAACGAGTGGCTGAGCAGCGCGCTGGACACCGAGGACGAGATCAGCAGACCACCCAGCACCGTGCCCAGGATGATGGAGAAGACCGTGAGGCCTTCGATCCAGCTGTTGCCCTTGACCAGCATGTGGGGGGGCAGCATTTCGGTGACGATGCCGTATTTGGCGGGCGAGTAGGCGGCGGCGCCGATGCCCACGACCGCGTAGGCCGCGCACACGAGATATGTTTGATATTCCGGGGCCACGCCGATGCTGGCGTAGGAGAACATCAGCAGGCAGCCGGCCACCTTCAGGGCGTTGGTGGAAAACATCACTCGGCCCTTGGGGAAGGAATCCGCCAGGGCGCCGACAAAGGCCGCCAGCACCACATAGGCCAACGCGAAGGACCATTTCATCATGGGCGCCAACCAGTCGGGGCCGTGCAGTTCCTGTATCAAGGCGATGGCTGCGATGAACAGCGCGTTGTCCGCCAATGATGAGAAGGCCTGCGCGGCCATGACTAGATAGAAACCACGTTTCAAGAATGTCCCCGTTCTTTGGCCTGAGCCCGGCCGGTCAGCGTGAAAATTATGTGTCGTGCCAAAAAGTGTCAGGGAGTATAGCCGGAGCGCGCAAGCGCGCTATTGAGCGTTTGCCCGCGGGTTGACCGTTGCTAACGTTTGGGGACAGACTGCCTGCGGTATCATACGACCCATGTGTGAGCCGGCCCTTGAAGGGCCGGTTTGCAATCTATGCGGCAGGTCCGTTAACGCCTTTCGTTCAACCCACCCCGTCGTCATCGTACTGTGCGTCTCACTCAGCTAAAACTCGCCGGCTTCAAGTCCTTCGTTGATCCCACCGTGATCCCCGTGCCCAGCCAACTGGTCGGCGTGGTGGGTCCCAATGGCTGCGGAAAATCGAACATCATTGACGCCGTGCGATGGGTGCTGGGCGAGGCCAAGGCCTCCGAACTGCGCGGCGAGTCCATGCAGGACGTCATCTTCAACGGCTCGGGCCACCGCAAGCCGGCCGCTCGGGCGTCGGTCGAAATGGTGTTCGACAACAGCGAAGGGCGCGCTGCCGGCCAATGGAGCACCTACGCTGAAATCGCCGTGCGCCGCGTCCTGACCCGGGACGGCACCAGCAGCTATTTCGTCAACAACCAGCAGGTCCGACGCCGCGATATCCACGACATCTTCCTGGGCACCGGCCTGGGCGCTCGCGGCTACGCCATCATCGGCCAGGGCATGATCAACCGCCTGATCGAGGCGCGTCCTGAAGAACTGCGGGTGTTCCTGGAAGAAGCGGCCGGCGTATCGCGATACAAGGAACGCCGCCGCGAGACCGAAAACCGCCTGTCCGACACGCGCGAGAACCTGACGCGCGTCGAAGACATCCTGCGGGAACTGAACAGCCAGCTGGAGAAACTGGAGGCGCAGGCCGAAGTGGCCACCCGCTACCGTGAACTCCAGGCCGACGGCGAAAAGAAGCAGCATGCGCTGTGGTTCCTGAAGGAAACCGGGGCACGCGAAGAGCGTGCCAAGAAAGCCCAGGAAATGGCGCAGGCCCAGAACGAACTGGAAGCCGCCATCGCCGGCCTGCGGGCGGGCGAAGCGGCGCTGGAATCCCGGCGCCAGGCCCATTACGCGGCCAGCGACGCGGTCCACGCCGCGCAGGGCGGGCTGTATGAAGCCAACGCCCAGGTCAGCCGTCTGGAGGCCGAGATCCGCCACGTGGTGGATTCCCGCAACCGCCTGCAGTCCCGCCGCGACCAATTGCAGCAGCAGATCGCGGAATGGACCAGCCAGCGCGAGCACTGCACCGAACAGATCGCCCAGGCCGAAGACGACCTGGCGACCGCCGCCGCCCGCACCGAAGAGGCGCGGGCCACGGCGGAAGACGCCCAAGCGGGCCTGCCATCCGTCGAACAGCGGGTGCGCGAAGCCGCCGCCGGCCGCGACGAGATGCGTGCCGCCCTGGCCCGTGTCGAACAGAACCTGGCGCTGGTCGCCCAGACCCAGCGCGACGCCGACCGCCAGATGCAGGTCCTGGAGCAGCGCCGCGAACGTCTGCAGCAGGAACTGCGTGAACTGCACGCCCCGGACCCGGTGCGCCTGGAGCAGTTGGCCGGAGACCGCCTGGCAGGCGAAGACCAGCTGGAAGAAGCCCAGGAAGAACTGGCCACCCTAGAGGGCCGTGTGCCCGAAGCGGATGCCGAGCGCAGCCGCGCCCAGGCCGCCGCCCAGACCGACGTGCAGAACCTGGCACGCCTGGAAGCCCGCTTGTCGGCGCTGGTGAAACTGCAGGAAGACGTCCAGAAGCAGGGGGCGCTGGAACCCTGGCTGGCCAAGCATGAACTCGCCGGCCTGTCGCGCCTGTGGCAGAAGCTGCATGTCGAGCCGGGCTGGGAAACCGCCCTGGAATCGGCGCTGCGCGAACGCATGGCGTCGCTGGAAGTGCGCAGCCTGGATTGGGCGCGCGCGTTCGCCGAAGACGCGCCGCCCGCCCGCCTGGCCTTCTACCAATTGCCGGTCGCCGCGCCCACGCCGCCTGCGCCCGCCGGACTGACACCGCTGGCCAGCCTGCTGCGCATCACCGATCCCGACCTGCGCACGCTCTTGAACGACTGGCTGGCGGGCATCTACACCGCCACCGACGTGACGCAGGCCCTGGCCATGCGCGCGACCTTGCCCGCGGGCAGCGCCTGCGTGGTCAAGGCCGGCCACCTGATCGACGCGCACAGCGTGCGCTTCTACGCGCCGGACTCCGAACAGGCCGGCCTGCTGGCTCGCCAGCAGGAAATCGAAAATCTGCAGCGCGAGATCAAGGCCCAGCAACTGATCGCCGACCAGGCGCGCGCCGCGGTCGCCCGCGCCGAAGTGGCGTGGCAGCAGGTATCCCAGGCGATCGCTCCGGCGCGCACACGCGTGGCCGAGGTCACGCGCCGGGTGCACGACATCCAGCTGGAACACTCGCGGCTGCAGCAGCAGGCCGAGCAATCCGGTGAACGCGCCTCGCGCCTGCGGCAGGACCTGGAAGAAATCAAGGTCCAGGAAGAAGACCTGCTTGCCACACGCGAAGAGGCCGAAGCCCGTTTCGAGACCCTGGACGAGGAACTGGCCGAGCACCAATCCCGTTTCGCCGACGCCGAAATCGACGGCGAAACACTGGCCGCCCAGGCAGAAGCCGCCCGCACGCGCCTGCGCGAACTGGAGCGCGCGGCCCAGGAAGCCGAATTCGCCGAGCGCGGCATCCAGGTCCGCATCACCGACCTGCAGCGCAACCAGCAATTGGCCGCCGACCAGAGCCAGCGCGGCTCGGTCGAACTGGAACAACTGATGGGCGATCTGGCCGAGCTGGATGCCTCCGCATCCCAGGCCGGCTTGCAGGACGCCCTGGAAGCGCGCGCCGAGCGCGAGGAAGCGCTGTCGCGCGCGCGCCAGGAAATGGAAAACCTGGCGGCCTTGCTGCGGGGCGCCGACGAAGACCGGCAACAGCAAGAGCAGACGCTGGAACCGCGCCGCGCGCGCATCATGGAATTGCAGTTGCAGGAACAGGCCGCCCGCCTGGCCGAAGAACAGTTCACCGAACAGCTCAACGCGCGTGAAGTCGACCGCGAGGCGCTAGCTCAGGATCTGGCCAACGCCCCAGACGAATGGCGCCGCGCCAGCTGGCTGCAGCAGGAAGTGGGGCGCATTTCGCGCCAGATCGAGTCGCTGGGCTCCGTCAACCTGGCGGCGCTGGACGAATTGAACACCTCGCGCGAACGCAAGGGCTTCCTGGATTCGCAGCACCAGGACTTGATGACCGCCATCGAGACCCTGGAAGACGCCATCCGCAAGATCGACCGCGAAACCCGCGAGCTGCTGCAAGAAACGTTCAACATCGTGAACGGCCACTTCGGCGAGCTCTTCCCCAAGCTGTTCGGCGGGGGCGAGGCCAAGCTCAGCATGACCGGCGAGGAAATCCTGGACGCCGGCGTGCAGGTGATGGCCCAGCCTCCGGGCAAGCGCAACAGCACGATCCACCTGCTGTCGGGCGGCGAGAAAGCGCTGACCGCGACCGCGCTGGTGTTCGCGCTCTTCAAGCTGAACCCGGCGCCGTTCTGCCTGCTGGACGAGGTGGACGCCCCGCTGGACGACGCGAACACCGAACGCTATGCGAACCTGGTTGCCAGCATGAGCGAGCAAACCCAGTTCCTGTTCATCTCGCACAACAAGATCGCCATGCAGATGGCAAAGCAACTGATCGGGGTAACCATGCAAGAGCAAGGGGTTTCGCGTATCGTTGCGGTAGATATAGATTCGGCCGTGCAAATGATGGCCTCCGAAGCGGCATAAACCCAATATTCAGAAAGGCGCCGCACTGTTGGCGCGGGATTTACACATGAGTGATTTGCAGATCGGGCTGATTGCCCTGGGCGTCTTGCTGATACTGCTGGTGCTGGGATTCAACTGGTGGCAGGACCGGCGCGTCCGGCGCAAGATGCAGAGTCATTTCCCCACCTCCGAGCAGGATCCGCTGCTGGGCGGCGCCGCCGCGGCCAGCGCCACGGCGACGGCTTCGGGGGCGACTTCGCGTCGCGAACCCGGCATGGGCGGCGATGCGCCCCGCGCGCAAGGCCAGCCTGCGCCTGTGGATCCCGGCAGCGATGCCGACGATGCCGAGGAACCCGATCCCGCCTGCGAAGTGGTCATCGAGATCAACTTCGCCGAACCGGTGCGCGGCGCCGACCTGCTGCCGTATATGCAAAGCCTGCGGCACGTGGGCCGCAAGCCCATGCGCGTGTTCGCCGAAACCGACCAGCGCCGCCATCGCGCGCGGGTCCATGCCGGCGAGACCTATGCCTCCATGCAGTTGGCCGTGCTGCTGGCCAACCGCAGCGGTCCGCTGACCGCCATCGAATGGTCGCAAGCCTGGGCCCGCGCCCAGGACATGGCCGAACGCTTTGACGCCACGATTGAGGGCCCGGACCAGCAAGCCGTGCTGGAGCAGGGCGCCCGTCTGGACGATACCTGCGCCGCCCTGGACACCCAGGTCGGCCTGACTCTGATGCTAGGCGCCGCCCAACCGGCCGCTGAAGTCCTGTCCGTCGCTCGCGACACGGGTTTCGTGGCGGACGGCAACCGCCTGGCCTGGCCCGCCGAAAACGGCGTGACCCGCTTCACGTTGTCGCGTGCTGACGGCGCCGCCTTCGACGCTGGCATGGGCGGTGTCGAACGCCTCTACCTCCTGCTGGACGTCCCCTGCGCGCCGGCGGACAGCCGCGCCTTTGGCCGCATGGTGGATGTGGGCCGCGACCTGGCCGCGCGCCTGCGTGCAGAACTGGTTGACGACCAGGGCAAACCGCTGGCCGACGGTTCGGAAACGGTGATCGACGAACGGCTGCAAGTGCTGTTCGAACAGCTCGAACAAGCGGGCCTGCCCGCCGGAAGCGAGCGCGCTCAACGGGTGTTTGCGTAAATGAGCGGCACGTCCGGTGGGGAATCCGCGGCCCAGGCCGCGGCGCGCTTGCGCGCAGAGCTTGAACAGCACAACGTCCGCTATTACGTCTACGACGAACCCTCGATCTCGGATGCCAAGTACGACGGGCTGATGCGCCAGCTGGAAGCGCTGGAGGCCGAGCACCCCGAGCTGGTCACGCCGGAGTCGCCCACGCAACGCGTGGGGGCGGCTCCGGTCTCGGCGTTCGGCAGCGTGCGCCATGTGGTGCCGATGCTGTCGTTGAACAACGCGTTCGACGAGGAAGAGGTCGCGGCCTTCGATCGTCGCGTGACGGATACGCTGCGAGGCGCGGGCCTCTTGGGCCCGGCGCAACAAGCCGATTATTTCTGTGAATTGAAACTCGACGGCCTGGCGATCAGCCTGCGCTACGAAGACGGCCGCCTGGTGCAGGCCGCGACGCGCGGCGACGGCCAGACGGGCGAGGACGTTACCTCCAACATCCGCACGATCAAGGCGATTCCGCTGCAGTTGAAGGGCGCTGCCCCGAAAGTACTGGAAGTGCGCGGCGAAGTGCTGATGAACCGCGCCGACTTTGAAAAGTTGAATGTGGCCCAGGCCAAGCGCGACGAGAAAGTGTTCGTCAATCCGCGCAACGCCGCCGCCGGCAGCCTGCGCCAACTGGACCCGCGCATCACGGCCAAGCGGCCGCTGCGCTTTTTTGCGTATGGTTGGGGCGAGGTTCAAGGCCTGCCCGGCGCGCAGAATGGCCTGTTCGACGAAACTTCGGCCGGCGCGGGCCAGGCTTCGGTGCTTCCGGAAAAATCGCACGGCGCGATGCTGGCCTGGCTGCACGAGCTTGGCTTGCCGGTCAATCTGATGCACAACCACCGGGCCACCGGCGCAGACGGGCTGATGGCGTTCTACGCCAAGGTGGGCGCGATGCGCGCGACCTTGCCCTACGACATCGACGGCGTGGTCTACAAGGTGGATTCACTGCCGGCGCAGAAAGTCCTGGGTTTCGTGGCGCGCGCCCCGCGCTTCGCGCTGGCGCACAAGTTTGCCGCCGAAGAGGCTACGACGACCCTGCTGGATATCGAGGTGCAGGTAGGGCGCACCGGTGCAATCACCCCGGTAGCTCGCTTGAAGCCCGTGTTCGTGGGCGGCGTCACCGTTACCAACGCCACGCTGCACAACGAAGACGAGATCCGCCGCAAGGACGTGCGGATCGGCGACACCGTCATCGTGCGCCGCGCCGGCGACGTGATTCCCGAGGTGTTGGGGCCGGTGCTTGAAAAGCGGCCGGACGACGCCCGGGATTTCGTCATGCCGACGGCCTGCCCGGTCTGCGGTTCGGCCATCGAAAGGCTGGAAGACGAAACCATCGCGCGTTGCACCGGCGGCTTGTTCTGCGGCGCGCAGCGCAAGCAGACCCTGTGGCACGCAGCCAGCCGCAAGGCGCTGGACATCGAAGGCCTGGGCGAAAAACTGGTGGACCAGTTGGTCGACAGCGGCCGTGTGAAGACGCTGGCCGACCTGTACAGCCTGCGTCCGCTGGAACTGGTGGGGCTGGACCGTATGGGCCAGAAATCCGCCGACAACCTGGTGGCCGCCATTGAAAAGGCCCGGGAGCCCGGCTTGGGCCGTTTGCTGTTCGCGTTGGGCATTCGCCACGTGGGCGAAACGACCGCCCGGGACGTCGCGCGGCATTTCGGCAGCATTGACGCCATCATGGATGCCGACGAAGAGGCCTTGTCGTCCGTGCCGGACGTGGGCCCGGTGGTTGCGGCTTCCATTCGCCGCTTCTTTGCCGAGCAGCACAACCGCGACGTGATCGAACAACTGAAGGCGCAGGGTGTTAACCCGGTGGCCGAAGCCGTGCCGCAAGGCACGACGTTGGCGGGCAAGACCTTTGTGCTGACGGGCACGCTGCCGAACTGGACGCGCGAAGAGGCTTCGATGCACATCCAGGCGGCCGGCGGCAAGGTCAGCGGCTCGGTATCCAAGAAGACGGCATACCTGGTCGCAGGCGAGGAGGCCGGCAGCAAGCTCACCAAGGCCCAGGAACTGGGCGTGACGGTGCTGGACGAAGACGCGCTGAAGGCCTTGCTGGGCATGTCCTAGGCCCAGGCCCGAGTTCCCACTCAGTCTTCCCTGCAAAACGAAAAAGCTGCACGCCTTGGGCGCGCAGCTTTTTTTGCTTCAGGGCGGCTTGAGGCAAAAAAAAACTGCCCGCATCGGCGGGCAGTTTTCTTGGCTGGCGAGAGGCTTACTGAATCTTGGCCTTGTCGCGCAGCTGCTTCTGGTAGTCGGCCAGGGTTTGCTGGCGCAGCATTTCTTCCAGTTGCGGACGCACTTGATCCAGCGGCGGGAATTCCACCGGGCGGGTGTCGTCAACCATGATGATGTGCCAGCCGAACTGGGTTTGCACCGGCTTGTCGACCAGTTGGCCCTTCTTCAGCTGGGTCACGGCTTGCGCGAACGGCTGGACGTAGTTGGTCGGAGGAGCCCAACCCAGATCGCCACCCTTTTCGGCGCTGCCGGGGTCCTTCGAGTTCTTCTTGGCCAGGTCGTCGAACTTGCTCTTGTTGCTCTTGATCTGGGCCAGCAGGTCATTGGCCGTCTTCTCGTCTTCGACGAGGATGTGACGGACCTTGTATTCCATCTTGCCGGCTTGTTCCTTCTTGATCTTGTCGTATTCCGCCGTGACCTTGGCTTCCGACACCGGATTCTTGGCCAGGTAGTCGGCCATCAGGGCGCGCACCAGGATGCCTTGGCGGGCCAGTTCGACTTCGGTCTGAACATCGGCCTGCTTGGCGATACCGCTGGATTCGGCAGCTTGCACGAAGATCTGGCGGTTGATCATTTCTTGCTTGACCTGTTCGCGCAGCTGCGGCGAATCGGTTGCGCCTTGGCTGACCAGCAGCTTGACGAATTGATCCAGGTTCTTTTGCGGAATGGCCTTACCGTTGACGGTTGCCACGTTTTGCGCGAAAGCAGGCACGGCGATGACGCAGGCCGCAGCCAGCATGACGATGCGTTTCATGAATATCCTTTGACTTTCTATTTGGGAGCCTGGGCATCTAGCGCAAGCGCATGAATCGGATAGGGGATCAAATCTTGCAAATGATGATACACCAGCCTATGTCGCGCCACGGCGGAGAGCCCTGCAAAGCAAGACGCAACGATGTGCACGCGATAGTGGCCGGCGCCGTTTTTACTGCCTTCGTGGCCGGCATGCAAATGCGAGTCGTCCAGAATGTCCAAAGTGAGGGGTTCCAGGGCGGCTAGGCGCTCCCGGATCAGGGCGATGCGGTCGGTGGTGTCTGACATGGCGGCAAGGGGTAAGTTCCGGCGCGCCGCCCGGGGGCGGGCGCGCCGATAAGGAGGGCCGTCTGGCGGATCAGGGCTTGCCCGGCGGGGTGCCGGAGCCGGCGTTTTCGTCGGTCTGGATGTGTTTGCCCAGCCATACCGACTGGCCGATCACGAACACGACCATCAGGCCCATCAGGCCGAAGGCCTTGAAGCTGACCCATTGCGATTCGGTGAAATGGCCGGAGAACGCCACATACAGGTTCAGCGCGCCAGCGATCAGGAAGAAGCCGGCCCAGACCAGGTTCAGCTTGTCCCAGGCCGCGTCGGGCAACTGGATCTGCTTTTCCATCAGCCGGCGGATCAGGTTGCGGCCGAACAGCAGGCGGGCGAACAGCAGCGCGCCGCCGAACAGCCAATACAGCACCGTGGGCTTCCATTTGATGAAGACGTCGCTGTGCAGCCAGATCGTGGCGCCGCCGAAGACCAGGATGACCGTCAGGTTGATCCAGTGCATGGCCTCGGTGGGGCGGCCCGTGGCTTTGAGCCAGATGATCTGCAGCACGGCCGCCGCCATCGCGACGCCCGTGGCAATGAAGATGTCCGTGTACCGGTAGGCGATGAAGAACAGGAACAGCGGAAACAGGTCGAACAGAAACTTCTTCATTCAGTCTTCTATGGGTTCAAACGTCATCGACAGGGAGTTGATGCAATAGCGCAGCCCGGTGGGCTCGGGGCCGTCGGGGAAGACGTGGCCCAGATGCGAATCGCAGACGTTGCACAGCACTTCGGTGCGCACCATCCCGTGGGTGGTGTCGCGCTCTTCACGAACCAGTTCCGGGTCCAGCGGCTGGAAGTAGCTGGGCCAGCCACAGCCGGCGTCGAATTTGGTGTCGGATGCGAACAGGGCCGTGCCACAGCCCACGCAGCGGTAGATGCCGGGCGTGGTGGTATTCCAGTAACGCCCGGTGAATGCACGTTCGGTACCCTTTTCCCGGGTGACCACGTATTCTTCGGGGGAAAGCTGTGCGCGCCATTCGGCGTCGGATTTGCGTACTTTTTCCATATGAGCTCTTGGAGTCCCGATGCCCGAAATGGTTCGGGCATAATCCCGCCCCATGTTAATCGAGTTTGACCAGGCGGTAGTGTCCACGCCCCAGGCGGAAGTGTTGCGCGGGGTGAGCCTGACCCTGGCCGAACGCCGCATCGGCATCGTCGGCCCCAACGGCGCCGGCAAGAGCACGCTGGCGCGCCTGGTCAACGGCCTGGTGCTGCCTTCCGCGGGCAGCGTGCGGGTGGATGGGCTGGATACGCGCCGGGACCTGAAGGCCGTGCGCCAGCGGGTCGGCTTCGTGTTCCAGAACCCCGAGAACCAGATTGTCTTTCCCATCGTGCGGGAAGACCTGGCATTTGGCCTGAAGCGCCTGGAACCCGACAAGGCGCGGCGCGAAAGCCGCATCGAATCCCAATTGGGCGCGCTGGGCGTGGGGCATCTGGCCGATCGCACCAGCCACACATTGTCGGGCGGCGAGCGCCAGCTAGTGGCCCTGGCGGCCGTCCTGGTGATGGAGCCGGCGCTGATCGTCTTCGACGAGCCCACCACCCAGCTGGACCTGCGTAACCGCAACCGGGTACGCAACGCCATCGCTGGGCTGCCTCACGACGCCATTGTCGTCAGCCACGATCTGGAACTGCTGGAAGACTTCGACCGCGTGCTGGTCGTGCGCGACGGGGGCATCGCCGCCGACGATACGCCGGGCGCCGCCCTGCGCTGGTACCGGGAGCATTGCGCATGATGGAGTCGCTATACGTCGTCGGCCAGTCGCCGTTGCACCGGCTGCCGGCCTGGTTCAAGCTCGCGGCGCTGATCGGAGCCGGGGCAGGGCTGTTCATGCTGCGCGACCCGCGCTGGCTGGCTGTGGCATTTGCCGCGGCGGCGGCGCTGGTCGGATCCACGGGCGTCGCTGCGGCCGCCGTCTGGCGCCAGGTGCGGGGGCTGCTCTGGGTGCTGCTGGCCGTCGCGCTGTTCACCGGATGGTTTCAAGGCTGGGTCGAGGCGCTGGCTGTGGTGCTGCGCATCGGGGCGATGGTGGGGCTGGCGCTGGCGGTCACGCTGGCCACCCGCACCTCGGACCTGATCGCCGTCTGTGAACGCGCGCTGATGCCGTTTGAACGCATCGGCCTCGCGGATGCCGGCAAGGTCGCGCTGGCCTTGGCGCTGGCCTTGCGCTTCGTCCCCGAGATCTGGCGCAATTTCCAGGAGATCCGCGAAGCGCAAGCCGCCCGCGGGCTTGGCGCCCACCCGGTCGCCTTGATCGTGCCGCTGATCGTGCTGACGTTGAAGCGCGCCCAGGAAGTCGCCGAAGCCATCGACGCGCGCAGCCCCTGAGGGCGGCGCGCACAGCCTTGATTCCTTAGAGGGGAAACCATGAAATCCAATAACACCGTGCTGATCGCGCTGTTCGCGGCGCTGATCGTGGTCTTGAGCCTGATGCCGCCCATTCCACTGCCCGGCATTCCGGTGCCGATCACCTTGCAGACGCTGGGCGCCATGCTGGCCGGCGCGATGCTGGGGCCGCTGCGCGGTGCGCTGGCCTGCCTGCTGTATCTGGCCCTGGCGGCGATCGGCCTGCCGGTGCTGCCGGGCGGCCGGGGCGGTCTGGGCGCCTTCTTCGGCCCCACCGGCGGGTTCCTGGTCGGGATGGTGGCGGGCGCCTTCGTGACGGGCTGGCTGGCGCGCCGTCTGGCGGGCCGCGCCACGGGCACCTGGACGGTGTTGGCGGGTTATGTGGCCGCATGCGTCGTGGGCGGCATCGCGGTGGTATACGCCTTTGGCGTGCCGTGGCTGGCGTCGGTGACCAAGATGGGGTTGCCCAAGGCGGCGACGGCGGTGGCGGTGTTCCTGCCGGGCGATCTGGTCAAGGCCGTGGTGGCGGCGTGGGTGGCCTCGCGTGTTGAACGCGTCTGGCCGATGCTGGGACGCTAGGCTGGCGGCACAGGGAATCCCCCAACTGACGCGCCGAAAGTTTTTCTAGTACAAGTTCGCCATTAACGAATGCGTTTGCTAAAACAAGGTTTCCGTAGCACATCAGGGATTTACCGTAGTTGCGGGAAGTCATCTGATACTGTTTTAACCATATAATATTTTTTTCTGTATAACTTTAACTAGGCTCGCTTCGCCTCAATCGAGGCACATAAGAGCCACCACAGGAGACAAAAATATGCGCAAGCACTTCGGCTTGTCCGCGGCGGCTGCCGCTTTCGCCCTGACTCTGCCGCTCCTGGCGAGCGCACAGGTCAAGGTGGGCGTGACGGTATCCAGCACCGGCCCCGCCGCGTCGCTGGGGATCCCCGAGCGCAACACCGTGGCATTGCTGCCCAAGGAAGTGGCCGGCCAGAAGATCGAATGGATCGTCCTGGACGACGCTACCGACACGACGCAAGCCGTCAAGAACTCGCGCAAGCTGGCCTCCGACGACAAGGTCGACGTGCTGATCGGCACGTCCGTGACCCCGGGCTCGCTCGCTATGGTGGACGTGGCTGCCGAAGCCAAGGTGCCGATGATCAGCGTGGCCGCCAGCGCCAAGATCGTCGAGCCGGTGGACGAGAAGCGCCGCTGGGTCTTCAAGACCCCGCAGAACGATGCGCTGATGGCCGGCGCCCTGGCTGACGCCATGGCCAAGTCCAAGGTCAAGACGCTGGGCTTCATCGGCTTTGCCGACGCCTACGGCGACGGCTGGCTGGACGTGATGCAAAAGTCCGCCAAGGCCAAGGGCATCGAGATCGTCGCCATTGAAAAATACAGCCGTACCGACACCAGCGTGACGGGCCAGGTCCTGAAGCTGGTCGGCGCAAAGCCCGACGCCATCCTGATCGCCGGCGCCGGCACCCCGTCGGCCCTGCCGCAGAAAGAACTGAAGGCCCGTAACTACGGCGGCACCATCTATCAGACCCACGGCGCCGCCAATAACGACGTGCTGCGTGTCTGCGGCAAGGACTGCGACGGCATGTTCCTGCCGGCCGGCCCGCTGCTGGTGGCAGCCCAGTTGCCCGATTCCAACCCGGTCAAGAAGTCGGCCCTGGCCTACGTCGAGACCTACGAGAAGGCCAACGGCGCCGGCTCGACCAACACGTTCGGCGGCCACATGTGGGACGCCGGCCAACTGGTCGTGGCGGCATTGCCGGTGGCGTTGAAGTCGGGCGCCAAGCCCGGCACGCCGGAATTCCGCGTTGCCATGCGCGACGCGCTGGAAGGCGTGAAGGATCTGGCTGCCTCGCAAGGCGTGTTCAACATGTCGCCCACCGACCACGCCGGCTTTGACGAGCGTTCGCGCGTCATCGTCAAGGTCGAAGGCGGCAAGTGGGTCTATCAGCCCGGCCTGTAATTCCCCAGGATTGCCCGATCCACGGGTGCGCGACGTAAGGCAGGCGCCAGTCGCTGGCGCTTGCCTTGCGGCACCCGAGCAATGCTTCGCACCGGCCTTTCCGGCCGGTGTGTCGTATCAGCAAGAAATCACAAGGTAGTTGTTCGATGGATTCCTCAATTGCGCTGATCCTGCTGCAAGACGGTGTCGTCAACGGCGCTATCTATGCCCTGTTGGGCATGGCTCTGGTGCTGGTTTTCGCCGTCACGCGCGTCATTTTCATACCCCAGGGCGAGTTCGTGGCGTTTGGCGCCTTGACGCTCGCCATGCTGGTGGACGGCAAGGTGCCCGGCACCGCCTATTTGCTGCCGCTGCTGGGCGCCGTCTGCCTGGCGCTTGAACTGCTGCGCGCCGTGCGCACCCGCAGCTTCGCCGGCCTGCCCAAATCGCTGGTCACCTGTGTCGTCCTGCCGCTGGCGCTGTTCTGGGTGACCAAGAGCTATACCGGACCGGACAACTCGCTGTGGCTGAACATGCTGCTGACGCTGTTGCTGGTGATCCCGATGGGCCCGATGGTTTACCGCATCGTCTACCAGCCGTTGGCCGAAGCCACCGTGCTGGTGTTGCTGATCGTCTCCGTGGCCGTGCACTTTGCCTTGATGGGCTTGGCACTGGTGTTTTTTGGCGCCGAAGGCTGGCGCACGCCGGCGTTCGTCAGCGGCCAGGTGGATCTGGGCTTCATGGTCTGGTCCGCGCAAAGCCTGTTCGTGGTGGCGACCTGCGCGCTGCTGATCGTGGCCCTGTGGCTGTTCTTCGGCAAGACGCTGTATGGCCGCGCGTTGCGCGCCACTGCCGTCAACCGCCGCGGCGCGCGGCTGGTCGGCATCAGCACCACCATGTCCGGCAGCCTGACGTTCACGCTGGCGGTGGGTATCGGCGCCATGTCCGGCATGCTGATCGCGCCCATCACCACCGTCTACTACGACACGGGCTTCCTGATCGGCTTGAAGGGCTTCGTGGGCGCCATCATCGGCGGCCTGGCCAGCTACCCCATCGCCGCGGCGGGTTCGCTGCTGGTCGGCGTGCTGGAGTCGTTCTCGTCCTTCTGGGCCAGCGCCTATAAGGAAGTGATTGTCTTTACCCTGATTATCCCGGTTCTGGTGTGGCGTTCGTTCAGCACCCATCACGTGGACGAAGAGGAATAAACGTCATGAACCGCATTTTGCTTGCCGTATTCATCGTCGTCCTGGCGGGCCTGCCATTGGTGCCGGTCACACCCGAATTCTGGGTGACGCAACTCAATTACATCGGCCTGGCGAGCCTGGTCGTGCTGGGGCTGGTGCTCCTGACCGGCGTGGGCGGCCTGACGTCCTTCGGCCAGGCGGCGTTCGTCGGCCTGGGCGCTTACACCACCGCCTTCCTGACCACGCAGTACGACGTATCGCCCTGGCTGGCGTTGCCCGTCGGCCTGGTCATCACCGCCGTCGTGGCGTATCTGCTGGGCGCGATCACGTTGCGCCTGTCGGGCCACTATCTGCCGCTGGGCACCATCGCCTGGGGCCTGTCGCTGTATTTCCTGTTCGGCAATATCGATTGGCTGGGCAAGCACGACGGCATCGCCGGCATCGAACCGCTCAGCGTTTTCGGCATTTCGCTGGCGAGCGGCCGGCACATCTATTACCTGATCTGGGTGTTCGTGCTGCTGGCGCTGTGGGCCACGCGGAATCTGCTGAACTCGCGTCCGGGCCGCGCCATCCGCGCGCTGAAAAGCGGCGCAGGCATGGCCGAATCCATGGGCGTGAACACGGCCGCGTACAAGGTCGTGATCTTCGTCTGGGCGGCACTGCTGGCCTGCATTTCGGGCTGGCTCTACGCGCACATGCAGCGCGCCGTCAGCCCCAGCCCCTTCGGCCTGAACTACGGCATTGAATACCTGTTCATGGCGGTGGTGGGCGGTGCGGGTTACGTCTGGGGCGCCTTGCTCGGTTCCAGCGTCATCCTGGTGCTGAAGGACCAGTTGCAGAACCTGCTGCCCAAGCTGCTGGATACCAACGCCAACTTCGAAATGATCGTTTTCGGCGTGCTGCTGATCCTGATGCTGCAATACGCCCGCAACGGCCTGTGGCCGATCCTGGCGGGCTGGTGGGGCAGCGTCACCGGCGCCGACGGTTCGCGTCGCAATCTGGCGCCTCCGGCGCCCGCGCCCGCCTTGCCGACGCGCGAGCGCCCGCAAGCGGGGCAGGTCGTGCTGGAAGTGGACGCCATCCGCAAGGAGTTCGGTGGCCTGGTCGCGGTCAACGACATCACCTTCAAGGTCAGTTCGGGCGAAATCATGGGCCTGATCGGCCCCAACGGCGCCGGCAAGAGCACGACCTTCAACCTGATCAGCGGCGTGCTGCCGGTGACGCGGGGCAAGGTCACGTTCATGGGCCAGCGCATCGACAACCGCTCGGCGCGCGAGATCGCCAAGCTGGGCGTCGGCCGCACCTTCCAGCACGTGCAACTGCTGCCCGGCATGACCGTGCTGGAAAACGTCGCGCTGGGCGCGCACTTGCGCTCCGACGTCGGCGTGCTGGCGGGCGCCTTGCATTCGGACCGCGCCCGCGAGGCGCAGTTGCTGCACGAGGCTGCTGAGCAGATCAAGCGGGTGGGCCTGGGCGAGTACCTGTACGAGCAGGCGGGCAACCTGGCGCTGGGCCAGCAACGCATTCTGGAAATCGCGCGCGCCCTGGCGTCCGATCCTGTGCTGTTGCTGCTGGACGAACCCGCCGCCGGCCTGCGCTACAAGGAAAAGCAGGACTTGGCGCGCGTGCTGGAACAGCTGCGCGCGGAAGGCATGAGCATTCTGCTCGTCGAACACGATATGGATTTTGTGATGCGCCTGACCAACCACCTCGTGGTGATGGATTTCGGCACCAAGCTGGCCGAAGGCGTGCCGGCCGATGTGCAAAAGAACCCGGCGGTGCTGGAAGCCTATCTGGGCGGCATCGACGACGACCTGCCCGAAGCGGATCAGGCCAAGCCCGTGTCGGCCGGAGGTGTGCAATGAGCGCCACGCAAACCCCCGTCCTGGAAGTCAGCAACCTGTCGGCCCGCTACGGCAAGGTCGGTGCGCTCGTGGGCGCCTCCCTGACCGTGCCCGCCGGCAGTATCGTGACCGTGATCGGCGCCAACGGCGCCGGCAAATCCACCATGCTGAACGCCATGATGGGTTCTTTGCCGCAGACCGGCCATTCCGCCGGCACCGTGCAGTACGCCGGTACCGACGTGTCGGCCTGGCAGGTGGAGCGCCGCGTGGCGGCCGGCATGTCGCTGGTGCCCGAACGCCGCGAACTGTTCGGCACCATGTCCGTGGAAGACAACCTGCTGCTGGGAGGCTTTCGCCGCTATCGGGCACGCGAGGCCGGCTGGCGCGACACGCTGAACGAAGTGTTCGACCTGTTTCCGCGGCTGCGTGAACGCCGCGCCCAACAGGCCGGCACCTTGTCCGGCGGCGAACGCCAGATGCTGGCTGTCGGCCGTGCGCTGATGGCCAAGCCCACGCTGCTGATGCTGGACGAACCCAGCTTGGGCCTCGCGCCGCGCATCGTGCGCGAGATCTTCCACATCATCGCGCGCCTGCGCGAAACCGGCGTGGCGATCCTGCTGGTCGAGCAGAACGCCCGCGCGGCCCTGCAAGTGGCCGACTACGGTTACGTGCTGGAAACCGGCGAAGTGATCCTGCACGGCCCGGCGCGCGAACTGGCCGGCGACCCGAAGGTCATCGAAAGCTACCTTGGCCTGGGCAAGGGCGCGGAAAAAGACTGAGCGGCACGCCAAGCCGATCCTGAAAAAACCGGACACCGACAGGTGCCCGGTTTTTTTTATCTGTCGAACACCTCGACCACGCGGAAGCGTTCGCAGACCAGCATCATGTCCGGCGATTGGGCGAATCGCTGAACCGGAATGTCACGGCGTTTTCGTAGGGGGCCGGGGGTTTTACGCTTGGGGTGTCCATTGCAGAGTCAGCTCCTGGCCCATTTCAGGGTCGGACGTGGAAGGGGCGCCGGTTTCGATGCGTCCGGCCAGCCGGCGCGTACAGGCGAGGTCGTCGGGGACATGCACGGTGACGTCATACCAGCCGCCCGTGCGGGTCATGTCCCACGACAGTTCGACGGATTCGCCAGGCGCCAATGCGGCGCCGGTTTGTGGCGGGTAGCGGTAGGCATTGGCGTCGACACGGAACGTGCGCGGTTCGGGGCCGGGGTTATGCACCGTCAGCCGCAGGGACGCGCCGGGTCCGGCATAGGCGGCGGTGACTTCCAAGGGCGGCACCGCCCCGGCTACCGAGCGTCCCGTGCAATGGCGATGGAACCCGTTCGGCCCCAGCACCCACAGGTCGTAACGGCCGTCATCGCCGGCCGTCAGCCATTCACCTGCCAGCCGCTTGCCGGCTTCCACGGTGTAGCGGCGCGGGCCGCGGTCCAGATGCAGCCGGTCGTAGACATGCAGCACCGCGGCGGCCGCGCCGACGTTCTCGAATTGCAGCGTGACGCGGTCGCCGTCCACCCGCGCGTGGGTATGCAGCGCATAAGGCAATGCGCGAGAGGGACGCGTGCCGGATTGCTGGCGAGCCAGCGCCGGTTGCGCGGGAGCAGGGGGCGTCACGGTGCCGGGCAGGGCGGAGGCTTGCGCAGCCCGCTCGGCCGTGGCGGGAAAGTCGCGCAGCAGGTCGGCGCCATCCGGGTTGGCGAAATCGAAGATCGACGTCAGGTCGCCGCAGACGGCGCGGCGCCAGGGCGAGATATTCGACTCGGCCACGCCGAAGCGCTGCTCGACGAAACGCAGCACCGACGTGTGGTCGAACACTTGCGAATTGACCCAGCCGCCCTTGGTCCACGGCGACAGCACGTACATAGGCACACGCGGCCCCAGCCCGTAGACGCCGTGCAGATGCGCAGGCGTGTCGTCCTTTTCCACCCCGGTGATGAGCTCGTGGTATTCGCCGCGGGTGTCCACGGTGGACGCGCCGGCCAGTGCGCCCGTGGCGTCGCGCGACGGTGGGGCGGGTGGCGGCATGTGATCGAAGAAGCCGTCGTTCTCGTCGAACATCAGCAGCAGGACGGTCTTGCTCCAGACCTCGGGATTGGCGGTCAGCGCGTCCAGGACGCGGGCCGTATAGTCCGCGCCCTGCGCGGGGCTCGAGGGGCTGGGGTGTTCGGATCCCGCCTTGGTGGCGCAGATCCACGACACCTGCGGCAGCGTGCCGTCCAGCACGTCCTGGCGCAGCAGATCCAGGCCACGGGTCGTCAGCGCCTTTTCCTTCAGCGCCGCAAGCGATCCCGGCACCCCGTGGTAGGCATCGCGATAGGCTTTGAAGCCCGCCGTGGGATTCAGCGAGTAGTTGTCCGCCATGTTCTGATAGATGCGCCAGCTGACGCCAGCGGCTTCCAACCGTTCCGGATAGGTGGTCCACGTGTAGGCGCGGGCGGGGTCTCCGCCCTTGAGCTTGTTGTAGACGTTGCCCAGCGCCGGGCCATTGCCGCGCCCTGCGCCGTCGTTCGTGCCGCTCCACACGAACAGCCGGTTCGTATTGGTACCCCCCGTGAACGAGCAGTGGTAGGCGTCACAGAGGGTGAAGGCGCGCGCCATGGCGTACTGGAAAGGCATGTCGGCCTCGGTGTAGTACGCCATCGAATGGTTCTTCTTGGCGGCGGGCCAGCGGCCCATGCGCCCCGCTTCCCAGGCGTCCTGGGCGTTGGACCAGGTGTGCGGCGTGCTGGCGATGCGCAAGGTCTCGAAGGCTTCACGCGTGTCCAGGTGATAGGGCAGCACGGTGCGCGGAGCGCCTTCTTCGGGCTTGTCGTTGTATTGCGCCCAGACGGTGCGGTGGCGGGCCTCAGGGCTGTCCGGCACGGGGATGGGAAAGCGGTCGCCAAAGCCGCGCACGCCCGCCAGTCCGCCGAAATAATGGTCGAACGAACGGTTCTCCTGCATGAAGATCACGATGTGTTCGACATCGCGGATCGTGCCGGTGCGGTGGTTGGCGGGAATGGCCAGCGCGCGGCGGATGGAAGCCGGCAGCAGCGCCAGCGCACTGCCGGCGCCTGCCAGGGCTGCGCTGTTGCGCAGGAAGTCGCGTCGTGTCTGCATCGTCGGGCATCGCTTGAATACGACACTGCCCGCGAGAGAGCGGGCAGTGTCAGGGGTGTGCGGGAGGGGGGGGCGGCGCCGGTTCAGCGGCTGCCGGTGCTTTCCGCGTAGTCCATGTACAGCTTGTGGGCGCGGCGGGCCAGCGGGCCGTATTCCAGCGCGCGGCCTTCCACGCGGTTCACGTGGACCACCTTGCCGTAATTACCCGACGAGAACACTTCGTCGGCTTCTTCGACATCGGCGCGGGTCAGGCTGCGCTCCTGCACTTCGACGCCATCTGCCTTCAGCAAGGCCAGGACGCGGCGGCGGGTGATGCCGTTCAGGAACGTGCCGTTGTCCACGGGCGTGGACACCACGCCGTTCTTGGCCAGCCACAGGTTGCTGGTGGCGAATTCGGCGATGTTGCCCGCGCCGTCCAGCATGATGGCGTTGTCGAATCCCTTTTCCGCGGCTTCGCGGATGGCGCGCTGGCCGTTGGGGTACAGGCACGACGCCTTGGCGTCGGTGGGCGCCATGTTGGGCCAGGAACGTGCAAAGCTCGAGAAGCAGGCCGAGAAGCCTTGCTCGCCGGGCATCGGCACCTTGAACACGTGCAGCACGAATTGGGTCTTGTCGGCATCCGGCAGCAGGAAGCCGTCGGCGCAGTAGAACATCGGCTTGATGTAGAGCTCGGTGCCGGCGGGGAACTTGGCCACGGCTTCCAGGCACAGCTTCTGGATCGCTTCCCAGCCGATCTGCGGCTTCATCAGCATCTTTTCAGCCGAGCGCACGACGCGCTGGCAGTGCAGGTCCAGGTCGGGCGTCAGGCCGCGGAACGCGCGCGCCCCGTCAAAGACCATGCTGGCCATCCAGAAAGCGTGGTCGGCGGGGCCGAGCAGTTTGGGGTTCTCGGTGGTCCAGTGACCGTCGTGCCAGTACAGGGCATCCATGTTCATCTTCCTTTGCTTGAATCGGGTAGGCGCTTCTTCGGCGCCGAAACGTCAGGATACATGAGGCGGCGGCTGCGTTCGGTCCGTCACTCGCGCGCAAGCGCTGCCTGGACGCGATCGGCGGCTTCCGCCGGCATCCATTGCCGCCAGACGGGGCCGTACTGCTTCAGGAAATAGCGCGCCGCGTCCTCGGGTTCCTTGCCTTCGTTCTCAAGCCACCCCAAGGTGGCGTTGATGGCGTCGTCGGGTATGGTCAGCTTGCCCAGGAACTCGGCGATCCGGGGCGCTTCCTTGGCGAACGCCGCGTTCACGCCCGTGACGACGGGGTTGGGCTTGAACTCGGTGGCGACCGGATCGGCGCACTTGGGATCGGTCATGCAGGTGTAGGCCGCCTGGTCGAAGGCGGGCAGTTCCAGCTTCACCAGGTCCAGCGCGCCCACCAGCGACGTCGGGGTCCAGTAGTAGAAGACGATGTCGCGCTTGCGCTTGTAGGCCGACACGATGGCCGCCTTCTGCGCGGCGCCCGAGCCGGGCGCGAACAGCGAGTAGTCCTTGTCCAGCTTCAGGGCGCGCAGCAGGTTGTCGTTCAGGGTGCCGCAGGCCCAGCCGGCGGGGCAGCCGTAAATGCGGCCGCGGCCCGGGTCTTCGGGGTCGGTGAACACGTTCTTGAAGCGTGCCAGATCGGACGCGGCCTTCAGCTCCGGGTGGCGTTCGACGGTGTAGCGGGGCACATACCAGCCTTCGCCGGCGTCGTACACGTGACCCACGCCCAGCACGCGGCCGCTGGCCAGCGCCTTTTTCCAGGCGCCTTCGATCTGGCCGGGCCACACTTCCGGCGTCACGTCGACGTCGCCGCGTTGCAGCGCCGCCAGCATGGGCAGCGTTTCGCCGATTTCGACCGTGGTCTTGCAGCCGTAGCCGTGTTCCAGCACATAGCGTTCAATGCCGGCCAGGACCAGGTTGGATTCCCAGTTCAGGCCGCTGAAGCGGATGGGCCGGTCGACTTCGCAGGTGGGGGTGGGCGACGCCGCTTGGGCTGCCGGGGCCAGGAGGGCCGTGGCCAGCGCCAGGGCGCCGATGACGGGGGCGAGCGGATGCGGGTTGCGCATGGTCAGGCACCTGTGTGATGGGGTGCGTTTCATTGTACGGGTGCTTGGCCGCAGGCCAAACGCAAACGGGGCCGCATGGTGCGGCCCCGTCCGGGTGGCAAGCGCGTGGCGCCGGTCAGGCGCGGGCGGCGCGCCGGCGTTCGATGAAGGCGCCGAATTCGCCCACGATGCCGCGGCGGAAGGCCAGCACGCAGATCACGAAGATCAGGCCGATCACGATGGTGACGGATTCACCCAGGCGCAGGAACCAGTCCACGCCGGTCAGGTTGGCCATCATCTGGCCGAAATCGCCCACCTTGTTCTCCAGCAGCACCACGATGAACGCGCCCAGGATCGGGCCCGTCAAGGTACCGAGCCCGCCGATCAGCGTCATCAGGATGACCAGCCCCGACATCTGCCAGGTGGCGTCCGACAAGGTGGCCGACACGAACACCAGCGTCTTGGTGGCGCCGGCCAGGCCGGCCAGCGCGGCCGACAGCACGAAGGCCAGCAGCTTGAAGCGGTCGACGTCGTAGCCCAGCGAAATGGCGCGCGGCTCGTTTTCGCGCAGCGCCTGCAGCACTTGCCCGAAGGGCGAGTTCACCGTGCGCCAGATGATGAAGTAGCCGATGATGAAGATGGCCATCACCAGGTAGTACAGGTTGATGTCCTTGGACAGGTCGACCAGCCCCAGCAAGGTGCCGCGCGGCACGCTTTGCAGCCCGTCTTCGCCGCCGGTGAACTTGGCCTGCAGGAAGAAGAAGAACACCATCTGCGCCAACGCCAGCGTGATCATGGCGAAGTAGATGCCGCTGCGCCGGATGGCGATGGCGCCCATCGCCAGGCCCAGCAGCGCCGCCACGCCCACGCCGAACAGCAGGCCGATTTCGGTCGGGAAGCCCCAGACCTTCATCGCATGGCCGGCCGCATACGCCGCGCTGCCCAGGAAGGCGGCGTGCCCGAAGGACAGTAGCCCGGTAAAGCCCAGCAGCAGGTTGAACGCGCAGGCGAATAGCGCGTAGCACATGATCTTCATGGCGAAGATCGGATACACCCCGAGAAAGGGTAGAGCGGCCACCACGACGGCCAGGACCGCATAGCCCAGGAGTTGACGATTCATTTTTCTTTTCCGAACAGCCCGGCCGGGCGGATCAACAGAACGATGGCCATGATGATGAACACCACGGTGCTGGAGGCTTCGGGCCAGAACACCTTGGTCAGTCCTTCAATCACGCCCAGGCCCAGACCGGTCACGATGGCGCCCATGATGGACCCCATGCCTCCGATCACGACCACGGCGAACACGACGATGATGAGGTTAGACCCCATCAGCGGGGAAATCTGCAGGACGGGCGCAGCCAGCACGCCGGCAAAGCCCGCCAGCGCCACGCCAAAGCCGTAGGTCAGCGTGATCATGCGGGGCACGTTCACGCCGAAGGCCTCGACCAGGCGCGGGTTTTCGGTGCCGGCGCGCAGCAGGGCGCCCAGGCGGGTGCGTTCGATCACGAACCAGGTCGCCAGGCAGACGACCACCGACGCCGCCACGACCCAGCCACGATAGTTCGGCAGGATCATGAAGCCCAGGTTGGTCGCGCCGCGCAAGGCCTCGGGCGTGGGGTAGGGTTGGCCCGACACGCCGTAGAAGCTGCGGAACAGCCCCTCGATCAGCAGCGTCAGCCCGAAGGTCAGCAGCAGGCCGTACAGGTGGTCAAGCTTGTACAGGTGCTTGAGCAGCAATTTTTCGATCAGGATGCCGAATAGCCCGACGACCAACGGCGCCAGGATCAGCATGACCCAGTAGTTCAACCCCAGGTACGACAGCCCCATCCAGGCGATGAACGCGCCCAGCATGTAAAGCGCGCCGTGCGCGAAGTTGATGACGTTCAGCAGCCCGAAGATAACGGCCAGCCCGAGCGACAACATGGCATAGAAGGAACCGTTGACCAGGCCCAGTAATAGCTGGCCGAACAAGGCCTGTATAGGGATGCCGAAAAGGTCAGTCATCTTGTGAAAATCCTGCGCGTACGGATGGAAGCGAGCAAATGCGAGCTGCGGCGGCGACTTGCGCCCGACCGCAGCTCGGGGTCACATAAGCCGGGGATTACTTCTTGACCAGCTTGCAGGTGGACTCGGACAACTTGGTATAGACCTCGTCGCCGGGCAGCGTCGCCACGACCTTGTAGTAGTCCCACGGGCCCTTGGACTCGGCCGGGGTCTTGACCTGCATCAGGTACATGTCGTGGATCATGCGGCCGTCTTCGCGCACATACCCGCCCTGGGCGAAGAAGTCGTTGACCTTGTTGGACTTCATCCACTTCATCACGGCATCGCCGTCGTCCGTGCCGGTGGCCTTGACCGCGTTCAGATAGAAGCTGAGGGCGGAATAGTCGCCCGCCTGAAGCATGGACGGCTTGCGGCCGACCTTGGCTTCGAACTTCTTGGACCAGGCGCGCGAAGCGTCGGATTGGTCCCAGTACCAGCCATCGGTCAGGTACATGCCCTGCGTGGCCTGCAGGCCCAGCGCGTGCACATCGTTGATGAAGACCAGCAGACCCGCCATCTTCATGGTCTTGGTCACGCCGAATTCATTGGCGGCCTTGATCGCGTTGATGGTGTCGCCGCCTGCGTTGGCCAGACCCAGGATCTGCGCCTTGGAGGCTTGCGCTTGCAGCAAGAAGGACGAGAAGTCCGACGCGCCCAGCGGCGCCCGCACCTGGCCTTTCACATCGCCGCCCGCGGCCTTGACGACAGCCATGGTGTCACGCTCCAGCGCATGGCCGAAGGCGTAGTCGGCGGTCAGGAAGAACCAGCTCTTGCCGCCGTCCTTCACGACGGCGGAACCGGTGCCGCGCGCCAGGGCCACGGTGTCGTAGGCATAGTGCACGGTGTAGGGCGAGCATTGCGCGTTGGTCAGGTCCGAAGCGCCCGCGCCGATTGCCATGAAGGGCTTCTTCTTGGCTGCGGCCACGCCGGCCATGGCCAGGCTGGTCGACGAGTTGGTGCCGGCGATGATGACGTCCACCTTCTGTTCGTCGAACCATTCGCGCACGCGCGCGGACGCGACGTCGGCCTTGTTCTGGTGGTCGGCCGAGACCACTTCGATTTTCTTGCCGTTGATCGAGCCGCCGGCGTCTTCGATCGCCATGCGGATCGCTTCCAGACCGGCCTTGCCGTCGATGTCGGAATACACGCCCGACATGTCGGTGATGAAGCCGATGCGGATGACATCGTCGGAGATACCTTGCGCGTGGGCGGTCGCCCCTGCAAATCCCAGGCCCGCCATGGCCAGTGCAGCAGTGATGGTGTGCAGCTTCATGGGATGACTCCTCTTCCCTACGGTGTAGTGTTGCCGGGGTTCCGGCGGATGACAGGTTGTTTTAGACGCCCAGCAATTCGTTGAGCGTGTCCTGTTTTTCTGAAAGTTCCGCCGCTTCGAAATGCTCGACGATCTGGCCGTGCTCCATGACATAGAAGCGGTCGGCCAGGGGAGCCGCGAAGCGGAAGTTCTGCTCCACCATGACGATGGTGTAGCCGCGCTGCTTGAGCGTCGTGATCATTCGGGCCAGCGCCTGCACGATGACCGGCGCCAGGCCCTCGGAGATTTCGTCCAGCAGCAGCAGGTTGGCGCCGGTGCGCAGGATGCGCGCCACCGCCAGCATTTGCTGTTCGCCGCCCGACAAGCGCGTGCCGGGCGAATTCCGGCGCTCTTGCAGGTTGGGGAACATGTCGTAGATCTCGGCCAGCGACATGCCGCCGCCCAACGAGCCCACGACAGGGGGCAGCAGCAGGTTTTCTTCGCAAGACAGGCTGGCGAAGATGCCGCGTTCTTCAGGGCAATAGCCCACGCCCAGATGGGCGATCTTGTAGGTGGGCAGGTCGATGGCTTCGGTGCCGTGGATGCGCACCGAACCCTTGCGCGATCCGGTCAGGCCCAGAATGGCCCGCAGCGTCGTGGTGCGGCCGGCGCCGTTACGGCCCAGCAGCGTGACGACTTCACCTTGCCCTACGCGCATATCCACGCCGTGCAGGATGTGCGATTCCCCGTACCAGGCTTGCAAGCCCGAGATTTCCAGTGCCGGGGTGCTCATGCGTGCGCTCCTTGAAGTTCGCCGTCGGTGGTGCCCATGTAGGCTTGCATCACGGCCGGGTGGCGCGAGACTTCGGCGTACGTGCCCTCGGCCAGCACCGAGCCGCGCGCCAGCACGGTGATGGTGTTGGCAATGGAGGACACGACGTTCATGTTGTGTTCGACCATCAGGATGGTGCGCCCGGCGCTCACGCGCTTGATCAGCTGCGTGACGCGGTCCACGTCTTCGTGGCCCATGCCCTGGGTGGGCTCGTCCAGCAGCATCAGTTCGGGTTCCATCGCCAAGGTCGTCGCGATTTCCAGCGCGCGCTTGCGGCCATACGGCAAGTTTACCGTGGTCTCGTTCGCGAAGGCGCCCAGGTCCACCTGTTCCAGCAGCGCGCGGGCAGGCTCGTTCAGCGCCGCCAGGCGTTTGTCGCTTTGCCAGAAATGGAACGACAGGCCGGTCTTGCGCTGCAAGCCGATCCGCACGTTTTCAAGCACGGTCAGGTGGGGAAACACCGCCGAAATCTGGAATGAGCGGATGACGCCGCGCCGCGCAATCTGCGCGGGGCGATCGCCGGTGATGTCGATGCCGTTGAACTTGATCGTTCCCGACGTGGGAGATAAGAACTTGGTAAGCAGGTTGAAGCAAGTGGTCTTGCCCGCGCCGTTAGGCCCGATCAAGGCATGAATCTCGCCCCGCTTGATACGCAAATCGACCCCATTGACCGCGACGAATCCGCGGAACTCCTTGGTGAGGCCTTTTGTCTCCAGGATTGTGTCATCCATGTCCGCTGCACCGGCGTTGATTTTTATGGTCTCAACCCGCCGTGATTTCGACAGGCCCCCCGCGGGGTCGTGAAATACAACGATTGTTCGTTGTTTTCCGATGAGTTGCCGGCGAGTATGCGGACCTCTTTATCAAAATTCCATGAGGGTTTTACATAGGTTTTGCAGTGCGGCATGTTGAATTGTCAACAGGCCGACAATACTTGGCGCACAAGGCGGGAAAACCCTTTTCTTATCCAATGCGTTGCAGCAAATGGGCGTTGATTCTTATCAACGTCTTATGCAAATTTCATCGAGGGAAAACCCGGTTTTTCACGCGATGAAATGATTCCGAAATATTCGGAATGCCGCGTTCACGCTGGCGTTTTCTGTTTGAATTCGCACAGGTCGGAAATGCCGCATTGCGGGCATTTCGGTTTGCGCGCCACGCAGACGTAGCGGCCTTGCAGGATCAGCCAATGATGGGCGTCCTGCATATATTCGCGTGGTACGAACTTCACCAGTTTCTCTTCGACTTCCAGCACGTTCTTGCCGGGCGCGATGCCGGTGCGGTTGGACACGCGGAAGATGTGCGTGTCCACGGCCATGGTCGGCTGGCCGAACGCAGTGTTCAGCACCACGTTGGCCGTCTTGCGGCCCACGCCGGGCAGCGACTCCAGCGCCTCGCGGGTCTGCGGCACTTCGCCGCCGTGGTGCTCGATCAGGATCCGACAGGTGGCGATCGTATTCTTGGCCTTGGTGCGGTACAGGCCGATCGTCTTGATGTAGTCGGACAGGCCTTCTTCGCCCAGGTCCAGCAGGGCCTGGGGCGTGCCGTACTGCGGGAAGAACTTGCGCGTGGCGATGTTGACCGACTTGTCGGTCGCTTGCGCCGACAGCAGCACCGCAATCAGCAATTGGAACGGGGTGTCGTATTCCAGTTCGGTGGTGGGGTGGGGGTTGGCCGCCTGCAGGCGGGCGAAGATCTCACGGCGTTTGGCTGCGTTCATGACTGCGTCGGATTGCGGCGGGCCCGGGCGCGGGCCAGCGCGGATTCAATGGCGGAGCGCTTGCGGTCTTCGCTTTGCGCGTCGTCGGCGGCGGCCTGAACTGGAGACGCCTGAGTGGGAGCTTCCGGCGCCATCAGGCGCGCGTTGTCGGCCGCCAGGCGTTCGGTGCGCGCCAGGTGGTTGCGATGGCGCTGCCGGCTGACGGCGGCGTCCTGCGCGCTCCAGGCGCGCCCGGCGGGGACCATCTGGATGCAGTCCACCGGACAGGGCGCCACGCACAGGTCGCAGCCCGTGCACCAGTCAGCCAGCACCGTGTGCATGTGCTTGTTCGCGCCCACGATGGCGTCGACCGGACAGGCCTGGATACACAGCGTACAGCCGATGCAGTGGGATTCGTCGATGCGCGCGACCAGCAGCGGGCCGGGTTCGCCGCGTTCCAGGTCCAGCGGCAAGACGGGGGTCTGCAGCAGGGCGGCCAGCGCGGTGATGCCTTCGTCGCCGCCCGGCGGGCAGCGGTTGATCGGGGCTGTGCCCTCGGCAATGGCGTCGGCATAGGGCCGGCAGCCGTCATAGCCGCACTTGGTGCATTGCGTCTGGGGCAGCAAGGCGTCGATGCGGTCGGCAAGTGAGCGACAGGACATGTAAGGCCAATAAAAGAAAAAGGGGCCACTCGGGCCCCGTGGAATACGGATCTGGCTTGAGGGCGCGCGGGCCGGACCCGCGCGTCACCTGCCGGACGGCGCTACGCCGTCGTCAAGCCGATTGCCGGATGAATTCGGCAATTTTAGGACAGATCATTTCACGCCACCGGCGGCCCGAGAAAATCCCGTAATGGCCGCAGTTGGGGGCGGTGTAGTGCATCTTGCGCTCGGCCGGGATGTTCTTGCACAGCTTGATGGCTGCGCGCGTCTGTCCCTGGCCCGAAATATCGTCCAGCTCGCCTTCGATGGTGAAGAGGGCGACCTGCTTGATATCGGCCGGGCGCACGGTCTGGCCATCCACTTCCCAGGTGCCGCTGGGCAGGGCGAAGTCCTGGAACACCATGCGGATCGTATCCAGGTAGAACTCGGCCGGCATGTCCAGCACCGCGTTGTATTCGTCGTAGAAGCGGCGATGCGCTTCGGCGTCGCTGTCGTCGCCGCGCAGCAAGTCCAGGTAGAACTCGTAGTGCGACTTCATGTGGCGGTCGGGATTCATGGCCATGAACCCGGCATGCTGCAGGAAGCCCGGGTAGACCTTGCGGCCGGCGCCCGGATAACGGGGCGGGACCGGGTGGATCACCTGGTTTTCAAACCACGAATAAGGTTTGGTCGTGGCCAGGCGGTTCACCTGCGTGGGCGACTGGCGCGGATCGATGGGGCCACCCATCATCACCATGCTGCGCGGCTGGCAGGGATCGTTGGCGGTCGCCATCAGCGAGACGGCGGCCAGCACCGGCACGGTGGGCTGGCAGACCGAGATTACGTGCACGTCCGGGCCCAGGTGCCGGATGAAATCCTGCACATAGCGCACGTAGTCATTCAAGTGGAACGGGCCCGCCGACAGCGGCACCATGCGGGCGTCGACCCAGTCCGTGACGTAGACGTCATGGTTGGGCAGGAGGGCGCGCACGGTATCGCGCAGCAGCGTGGCGTGGTGGCCGGACAGCGGGGCAACCAGCAGCACCTTCGGGTCGTCGCGGCCGGCGGCGCGCACGTCGCGGTGGAAGTGCACCAGGCGGCAGAAGGGCTTATCCAGCGCCAGGGTTTCGGTGACGCGAACGGACTTGCCGTTGATCTGGGTCTCGGGAAGATTCCAGGCGGGCTTCTGATATTCCTTGCCGATCCGCGTCATCAACTCGTACCCGGCCGCCATCTGGCGGGAAATCGGAGTGTAGGCGAGGGGACTGTAGGGGCTGGAGAACAGCTGGGAACCGGCATCCGTGAATGCAGCGAACGGAGTCAGGAAGGCGCGCTGCATTTCGTGCAATTGGTACAGCATTTGGGGGAAGTCCTTCTGGGTCGTGCGTGTGCCCCGATTATTGCGCCGAGGGCTAAAGATATATCCAATCAGCCTGAAGAAACTGCCGCAAAGACCGGGATTCTGTTGCTAAAAAGAGACCCGTCATCCCATTAAGCACCAGTTTAGGGCGTTTTCCTGCCCCGGCCAGAGCCCAAACGGAGGATTTATGCACTAAGCCGGGTCGTGCGGGATCACCAGTAATTCTCAACCGCCAGGTTGCCGGGGATGCCCCGGCGGCCCGGCTTGAAGCCGCGTTCACCCAGCAGCTTGCGGGCATCCGCCAGCATTTCGGGGTTGCCGCAAAGCATGATCTTGGCGTGTTCGGGGTCCAGCGGCTGCCCGGCCAGCCGTTCCAGCTGGCCATCGGCGATCAGCGTGGTCAGGCGCGCCTGGGGCATGCCCGGCAGGGCTTCGCGGGTGGCGATGGGCAGGTAGACGAGCTTTTGCGGGTCGGCCGCGAACAGCTCGGCCAGCTCGGGCCGCGTGCCCCAGGACTCGATCTCTTCGCGGTAGGCCAGCTCCGCCGCGGTGCGCACGCCATGCACCAGGATGATGCGGCGGTAGGCGCGCCAGGTGGCTGGGTCGCGCAGGATGGACAGGTAGGCGGACAGCCCGGTGCCGGAGGCCAGCAGCCAGAGGTCGCCGCCCGGGGCGAAGCGTTCCAGCGTCAAGAAGCCGTAGGGCGTTTTTTCCACGTACAGCGCGTCGCCCGGTTGCAGCTGCGCCATGCGCGGGCTGAACAGGCCGTCGGGGACCACGATGGAATAGAACTCCAACCCGGACTCGTGCGGGGCCGACACCATGGAATAGGCGCGCCACAGGGTGGGCGGGCCGTCTGGGTCGTCCGCCCCGGGTAAACCGACCCGGGCGAACTGGCCCGGCAGGAACGTATACGCATCGTCGCGCGTCACGCGCACCGAGAACAGCTTGTCGGGCACCCAGGTATGGATCTGGGTTACGGTCTGGCGCGTGTATTTGGAGTCGTCGGTCATCGGGGCATCGCACGATGCCGGCCGCCAGGCGGCAGCCGGCCGTCGCGGATTATTTTTCCAGGTATTGCAGCTTGTCCTGCTTGCCGTTCCAGTCGTCGGCGTCCGGCAGGGGCTTCTTGGCGCGGCTGATGCTGGCGAACTCGGGAGAGAGTTCGGCGTTCAGCGCGATGAAATTCAGTTGGTCTTGCGGCACGTCTTCTTCGGCGTAGATCGCATTGGCCGGGCATTCCGGGATGCAGACGGCGCAGTCGATGCATTCGTCCGGATCGATCACGAGAAAGTTCGGACCCTCACGAAAACAGTCCACCGGGCACACATCAACGCAATCGGTGTACTTGCACTTAATACAGTTTTCGGTGACAACGTGGGTCATTCAGGAACTCCGGGATCGGCGGCTTTTGTGTCTTGTTGCCCGGATTTTACCTAATGCGGGCGGGATGTGCCGGTAATACCCGTATTGACATCGTGGCCCATCGCCCTGAACCCCCTGTCCTCTATGCTATGGTGTCGCGAAACGATACGCGCAATCATGATAATCACTTCGCTGCTCGACACCGATCTGTACAAATTCAGCATGATGCAAGTGGTGCTGCATCAATTCCCCGCTGCACAGGTCGAGTACCGTTACAAGTGCCGCACCGTGGGCGCCGACTTGCGCCCCTATCTGGATGAAATCCGCGAAGAAGTGCACCAATTGTGCCAGTTGCGCTTCACGCAGGACGAACTGGACTACCTGGGCGGCTTGCGTTTCATCAAGAGCGACTTCGTTGATTTCCTTGGGCTGTTCCACATGCCCGAGCGCTGCATCCACATCAGCGAAGGCGACGCGCCCGGCGAGATCTCGATCGAGGTCAAGGGCCCGTGGCTGCACACGATCCTGTTCGAGATCCCGGTGCTGGCCATCGTCAACGAAGTCTACTTCCGCAACACGCGCAAGAATCCCGACTGGGAAGAAGGCCGCCAGCGCTTGCAGTCCAAGATGCACCTGGTGCTGGACGACCCCGCGCTGGCCGATTTCCGCGTGGCCGAATATGGCACGCGCCGCCGCTTCTCGAAAGTCTGGCACCAGGAAGTCGTGTCCACCATGAAGGCGCAGATGGGGCCGCACTTT
Source organism: Achromobacter marplatensis (assembly GCF_002209535.1). GTDB lineage: Bacteria > Pseudomonadota > Gammaproteobacteria > Burkholderiales > Burkholderiaceae_B > Achromobacter > Achromobacter marplatensis. Next base: position 611,872 of record NZ_NJIG01000002.1, read on the forward strand.
GCCGGCACCAGCAACGTGCTGCTGGCCAAGCAGCACGAAGTGCTGCCGCTGGGCACGATGGGCCATGAATACCTGCAGGCCTGCCAGGCCCTCGGCCCGCGCCTGCGCGATTCCCAGGTGTACGCGCTGGAAGTCTGGGCCAAGGAATACCGCGGCGACCTGGGCATCGCGCTGTCCGACGTCTACGGCATGGATGCCTTCCTGCGCGACTTCGACATGTATTTCTGCAAGCTTTTCGACGGCGCGCGCCACGACTCCGGCGACCCCTTCGTCTGGGGCGAGCGTCTGCTGGAACACTACCGGAAGAATCGCGTGGACCCCCGCGCCAAGACCCTGGTGTTCTCGGATTCGCTGACGTTCCCGCGCGCGATCGAACTGGCCCGCCAGTTTGCCGGGCGTTGCAAGGTGTCGTTCGGCATCGGCACCAACCTGACCAACGACCTCGGCCATGAACCGCTGCAGATCGTCATGAAAATGGTCCGCTGCAACGGCCAGCCCGTGGCCAAGGTGTCCGACGCGCCTGAAAAGACCATGTGCGACGATCCCGCCTACCTGGCATATCTGCGCCAGGTGTTCCAGCTGCCCCCCGCCTGAGGGCGGCTCGGGGTAAATTGCTGGTTTCCTTGTATTGATCCACCCACCCAACTCGACTCTAGGGGAATATTCATGAGCAGCATCAAGCGCTTCCACGTCGCCAAGCGCCTGTCGGACATGGCCGTGTACAACGGCGTCGCGTACCTGGCAGGCCAGGTGCCTGACGATGCCAAGCTGGACATCACCGGCCAGACCGAGCAAGTGCTGGCGACGATCGATCGCCTGCTGGCCGAAGCCGGCACCGACAAGACCAAGATCCTGATGGCCCAGATCTATGTGGCCAACATGAAGGAATTCGACGGCATGAACAAGGCATGGGACGCATGGGTCGCCGACGGCAATTCGCCTCCGCGCGCCACGGTCGAAGCCCGCCTGGCCAACCCGGACTTCAAGGTCGAAATCGTCGTGACGGCCGCCGTCTAAGCGATATCCGCCTGCAAGCAAAAAGCCCTTCGGCATGCCGAAGGGCTTTTTCTTTTTGGCAAGGCGCTATCTGCGGTGGCAGCCATAAGTCGTGAACCATGGGTCGCAGCGGCCACCGTCAACGAATCGTAGGATGGGTGGAGCGCGCGACGTCCCAGGCAAGCACACAACCGCCAACCGCGCGTAACCCATCATCCCCCCATCAGCACCATTCCCGCCAGCAATCCCCCCAATTCCTCGCACCTGGCCAGGTCTTCCTCGCGCACCGTCTTCTCTGCCCAGATCTGTTCGGCCGACTGCGCACCCATGTTGACGATCAGCGCCGGCGCCACAGCCTTCAGCCGCCAGCCGGTGCAAATCCGTTCAACCTGCCGTGCTGCGCCCGAGCCGTCGCTGCCCGCGCTGATCGCGCAGCCGTAGGGCAGGCCCTGAATCCGGTCGAGCACAGCATAGTAGTTGCGGTCGAAGCATTCCTTCATTTCGCCGCTCAGGCTGGCCAGATTCTCCGGCGCGCAAAACAGGTAGCCCTGGCTTGCCAGCAGGATGTCGGCGTCGACCTCCGAGGCGCGCCGCAGCACGACGCGCAGTGCGTCGGCCTGCTCCAGCTGCGTGGCGGCCGCGACGGCGCCCCGGGCGGCGGCCTCGGCCATCTGCCGGGCCGCGCCCGTGCGCGAATGCCAGGCGATCAGCAGCTGCTTCATGCGTAGCGTTCCAGGGTGTCCTGCCGGTAGTACGCCCGCAGCAAGCCATACCATTCGGGCAGCGCCTGCTGCATGGGGACGGGGTCCACGAAGAAGTGCTCCGAGCTGACGGCGAAGAACTCCGCCTCGTCGGTGGCGGCGTACGGGTCCATCGGTAGTTGTCCATACCAGGCGTCCGCTTCCTCGCTTTCCGGGTCCACGTCGTGCGGGATGGCCGCCTCGACCGCGTCCAGCGCGGCGATGAAGCGGTCCAGGCTGTCGCCCAGCACCTGCCGCCAGACTTTCGGCTTCAGATCCGGGTGCGCCGCCAGCGACGGCATGCCGTCCGCAAAGCCCGAGCGCAGGTCCAGCTTGTGGGCGAATTCATGAATCACCACGTTGAAGCCGCCTTCGGACAACTGCGTGTCTTCCCAGGACAGCACCAGCGGGCCGCCTTCCCAGGCTTCACCTGCCGCGTCCTCGATGTATTCGTGGACCACGCCGTCGTCGTCCTGGCGCGAACGGGGAATGCGGAAGCTGGCGGGGTACACGATGATCTCGTCCCAGCCTTCGTAGAGTTCGGGCGCCAGGTTCAGGATGGGCAGGCTGGCCTGCGCCGCGATGGACAGGCGCATGAAGTCCGAGACCTCTAGGCCCTGCGCGCCATTGATGGTCTTGCTGGCCAGCAGCCAGGCCGACCGCGCCAGCAATTGGGCGGATTCGTCGGCGTTCAACGCCGCCAGGAAGGGGTGGGCATCCAGCACCTGCCGCCAGAGTTCGGGCGAGATCCGGGCCTGCATCTCGGCCACTTCGGAGGCGCGGGCGCCCCGGCCCTTGAGCCAGCGCAACATAAGCTTCGGTTCCTTCTATATACCGGGAGACGGCGGGGCATTCAGTGTTAACAGGCCCTAGGGCCTGTTCCAGGCGCCCGATAGCCGGCCTGTGCGAGGCTCCTTTTAGTGCTAACAGGCCCTAGTGTAGAGTGTCGGGATATCAACCCGCCACGCACGACGCCCTTCATGTCCGCCCCGCCTGTTATCGACGCGCCTTCGCCTTTCGACGCTTCCTGGCGGCAGGAGGTCGGGGCGGGCCTGGACGCCGACGGCATGGCGCTGATTGACCAGGCGGTTGCCTGGGCCATCCCCCGTTTTGAAGGGCAACAGGCGCTGACGGGTGAACCGTTGGCCAGCCACGGCGCGGGCGTGGTCCGCATCCTGGCGGCCTTGCATACCGACGCCGCCACGCGCGCCGCGGCGCTGCTGGCCGCCTTGCCTACTGACTTGATGGCGCCCGCGCCGGCCTTGCGCAACGACCCCGTCGCCACGGCGTTCGGCGCCGAGGTCGCACGCCTGGTCCAGGGTACCCGCGCGCTGCTGCGCCTGGGTGTGGTGGCCCGCCAGGCCAGCGATGCCGAGGCCGAAAGCGGCTCGCAAAAGGAAATGCAGCGCAAGATGCTGCTGGCGATGGCGGCCGACCTGCGCATCGTGCTGATGCGCCTGGCCTCCCGGCTGCGCACGCTGCGCTGGCACGCCGAAAGCAAGGCTCCGTGCTCCATCGCCTTTGCGCGCGAAACGCTGGACCTGTACGCGCCGCTCGCCAACCGCTTGGGCATCTGGCAGATCAAATGGGAAATGGAAGACCTGGCCTTCCGCTTCCTGGAACCCGACCGCTACAAGCAGATCGCCCGTCTGCTGGAAGAAAAGCGCGTCGAGCGCGAGGCCTTCATCGCCGGGGCCATTGATCGCCTGCAGACCGCCTTGTCCAAATCCGGCATCGAGGCCGAGGTCAGCGGCCGGCCCAAGCACATCTACAGCATCTGGAACAAGATGCGCGTCAAGCGCCTGGACTTCGCCCAGATGTACGATCTGCGCGCCTTGCGCATCATCGTCGAGGACGTGCGCGCCTGCTATACGGCGCTGGGGCTGGTGCACGAGATGTGGACGCCGCTGTCCGACGAGTTCGACGATTACATTTCGCGGCCCAAGCCCAACGGCTATCGATCGCTGCATACGGTCGTGGCGGACGACGACGGCCGGCCGTTCGAAGTGCAGATCCGCACGCGTGAAATGCACCAGTTCGCCGAATACGGCATGGCTGCGCACTGGCGCTACAAGGAAGCCGGCGCCAAGGGCGGCCAAGTGGCGGCCTCCAGCGAATACGACCGGCAATTGGCGTGGATGCGCCAACTGCTGGCCTGGAACAGCGATGTCGAAGGCGGCGCCGAACCGGGCGCGGAAACCGCCAAGCCGGAAGCCGCCAAACCGGCCGCCGGCAAGTCCGGTCCGGGCAAGAACCGCAACGTGGTGACGGCGCCCGCGCATACCGATGAACGCATCTACGTGCTGACGCCGCAGGCGCGGGTGATCGAACTGCCCGCCGGCGCCACGCCGGTGGATTTCGCCTATCACCTGCACACCGACCTGGGCCACCGCTGCCGCGGCGCCCGTGTCGACGGCCAGATGGTGCCGCTGCAGACGCGGCTGTCCACGGGGCAGACCGTCGAGATCATTTCCGCCAAGTCGGGTGGACCGTCGCGTGACTGGCTCAACCCCCAGTTGGGGTTCCTGGCCAGCCCGCGGGCGCGCGCCAAGGTGCGCATGTGGTTTAACGCCATCGAGCTGCAGCAGCGCATCACCCAAGGGCAGGCGCTGGTCGAAAAGGAATTGCAGCGGCTGGGCAAGACGGCCGTCAACCTGGAGCAACTGGCGCAGAACCTGGGCTTTGCCCGCGCCGACGACCTGTACGTGGCGGCGGCCAAGGAAGAGTTCAGCCTGCGCCAGATCGACAGCGTATTCCAGCAACCGGGGCCGGCCGTCGAACCGCAACCGGCCGCGCTGCGCCACGCCAGTGCGGGCAGCGCCGAGAAAAGCGGCAAGAGCGGCGTGCTGGTGGTGGGAGTGGGGTCGCTGTTGACGCAGCTGGCGCGCTGCTGCCGCCCGGCGCCGCCGGACGCCATCGCCGGCTTCGTCACGCGGGGGCGCGGCGTGTCCATCCACCGCAGCGATTGCCACAGCTACCTGGCGCTGGCGGCGCGCGAACCCGAACGCGTGATCGAAGTGGCCTGGGGCGAGACCTCGGATACCTTCTATCCCGTGGACATCAGCGTGCGCGCGCACGACCGCTCGGGCCTGCTGCGCGACCTGTCCGAAGTCTTTGCGCGGCTGCGCTTGAATGTCGTGGGCGTGAATACGCAAAGCAAGCAGTCGCTGGCCCACATGGTATTCACGGTGGAAGTGCGCGGGGGCGAATCGCTCGCCCGCGCGCTGGACGCCTTGGCCGAAGTGGCCGGCGTGTCCTCGGCGACGCGCCGTTAGGACGAAGCCCCCAGGGCCGGACGGCCGTGGGGGAGGTGGCCTTAGTGGTCCAGGTTTTCGTGCGCGCGTTCGCGCATGAAGAACGAGGCAACGAGACCCAGCGCTACGCCGAACATCACGTAGTAGGCGGGGGCCATCGGCGAACCCGTGGTCTTGATCAGCCAGGTCACGATGAACTGCGCGAAGCCGCCGAAGATCATCACCGCCACGTTATAGGCCAGCGACAGGCCCACGGAGCGCACGCGCGCCGGGAACAATTCCGCCATCACCGTGCTGAACACGCCGAAGAAGGCCGACACGAAGAAGCACACCACGATCTGCACCGTCAGCAGGCGGCCGATCGACGGCGCGTCCGACAGCCAGTAGTACAACGGGTACAGCACGATCAGGTAACCGATCAGCGAACCGATCACCAGCGGACGGCGGCCGATGCGGTCCGACCAGGCGCCCATGAACGGGGTCATCAGCACCATCAGCGCCGCGCCGGCCATCTGCACCATGAAGGTGTCTTTCATCGGCAGCTTCAGGATCTGCGTGGAGTACGTCACCAGATACGTGAAGGTAATGTAGATGGACACCGTCGCGGTCACGACCAGGCCCACGCCGATCATCGTTTCGCGCGTGTGGGTCTTGACCATCTGCACCAGGCTCAGGCGCTGCACTTCACCGCGCGCGGCGGCCTGGCGGTCTTCTTCCTGCATCTTCTTGAAGACTTCGGTTTCGTCGATGTTCTTGCGGATATAGATCGCGATGGGAACAATGACCAGGCCGAAGGCGAACGGAATGCGCCAAGCCCAGGCGGCGATCTGTTCCTGCGTGAAGAACTCGGTGATCAGCGTGCCGCAAGCCGCGCCGATCAAGAGCGCCAGCATCTGGCCGGCCATCTGCCACGATCCGTAGAAGCCGCGTTTGCCGTTGGGGGCCATTTCGATCAGCAGCGCCGTCGACGTGCCGAATTCACCGCCCGCCGAGAAGCCCTGCAAAAGGCGCGCGATCAGGATGAAGATCGGGGCCAGGATGCCGGCGGCGTGGTAAGTCGGGGCAACCGTGATCAGTGCGATCGACACGGCCATCAGCGAGGTCACCATCACCATCGCGGCCTTGCGGCCCTTCTTGTCGCCGTACATGCCCAGGATGATGCCGCCCACCGGGCGCATGAAGAAGCCGACGCCGAAGATCGCGGTCGTCATCAGGATGGCGTTCAGTTCGCTGCCGGGCAGGTTGGGGTCGGTGGGGAAGAACAACTTGGCGATGATCGGCGTCATGAACGCGAACACCAGGAAGTCATACCATTCGAGGGCGTTGCCTATCACTGCGGCCACGATGTTGCGTGTGGGAACTGCTTTGTGCTGCACGGTTTCTCCTTGGGGGTATTTTCCAATCCGGGCGACATTCTAGGCGCTTAACCCGTGAGCGGTGGGTAAGGCCGTCCAAGACGCGGGCGCTTCCTGGCTTTACACTTGCCGTTTTCCCCCAAAAGAGAAGTGACATGAACGCGCGCACCTGGCTGGAAACGCTGGTGGGTTTCGATACCACCAGCCGCAATTCCAATCTTGCCCTGATCGAAACCGTCCGCGATTGGCTCAAAGGCCAGGGCGTCGATGCGTGGCTGGCGCACAACCCCGAGCGCACCAAGGCCAACCTGTTCGCCACTCTGCCTGCGCAGGACGGCAACCAGCAGGGCGGCATCGTCCTGTCGGGCCACACCGACGTGGTGCCCGTGGATGGCCAGGACTGGAGCACGGACCCGTTCAAGCTCGTCGAGAAAGACGGGCTGCTCTATGGGCGCGGCAGCTGCGACATGAAGGGGTTCATTGCCGGCTCGCTGGCGCTGGTGCCGGAATTCCTGGCCATGCCACGCAAGAAGCCGATCCACCTGGCGTTCTCCTATGACGAGGAAGTCGGCTGCGCCGGCGCGCCGTACATGCTGGCCGACCTGCTGGAACGCGGCATCCGCCCCGAGGGCTGCGTGGTGGGTGAACCCACCGGCATGCAGGTGGTCGTGGCCCACAAGGGAATCAATCTCTTCCGCTGCAAGGTGCACGGCAAGGCGGCGCACTCGTCCTTGACCCCGCGCGGCTGCAACGCCATCGAATACGCTGCCCGCCTGATCTGCCGCATCCGCGATCTGGCCGACAGCTTCAAGGCCAACGGCCCGTACGACCAGTTCTACGACGTGCCGTTCTCCACCATGACCACCAATCAGATCCGGGGCGGCATCGCGGTCAATACCATCCCCGAACTGTGCGAATTCACCTACGAATTCCGCAACCTGCCGGGCATGCAACCTGACGAGATCCAGGCCGAAGTTGAAAAATACGTGCGCGATGAGCTCTTGCCGCGCATGAAGGCCGAATTCGACGGCGCCAGCATCGAAATCGAAACCGGCGCGGCTGCCCCCGCCCTCGAAGCCTCGGAAGAAGCCGCCATCACCCAACTGGTGCGCGCGCTGACTGAAGACCGCACCACCCGCAAGGTGGCCTACGGTACCGAAGCCGGCCTGTTCCAGGGCATCGGCATTCCCACGGTCGTCTGCGGCCCCGGCCACATCGAACAGGCCCATAAGCCCGACGAATACGTCGCCCTGGACCAGATGGCCTCGTGCGAGACGTTCCTGCGCCGCCTGGGCCAATCGCTCTAAGCGCCGTCGGGGTGCAGCCAGGGCAGGGGCTTCCCACCCTGGCCGCGCCCGGGTCAGGTAAAATGACGGGTTGCAAACCGGATTTGCGGCCGGCAGTGGTCTGCCGCGATACCGGGGGAGATGCTTGGTGAAACCTTACGACTTTCCGGATGCCAAGGGCCATTTCGGCCCTTATGGCGGTGTTTTCGTGGCGGAAACGCTGATGCACGCGCTCGACGAGCTGCGTGCCGCCTATGACCATTACCGTGTCGATCCCGCCTTCCTGGAAGAGTTCAACTACGAACTCAAGCATTTCGTCGGCCGGCCCAGCCCGGTCTACCATGCCCGCCGCTGGTCGGACCTGCTGGGCGGCGCGCAGATCTGGTTCAAGCGCGAAGACCTGAACCACACCGGCGCGCACAAGGTGAACAACTGCATCGGCCAGGCCCTCCTGGCCAAGCGCATGGGCAAGCCGCGCGTCATCGCCGAAACCGGCGCCGGCCAGCACGGCGTGGCCACGGCCACGGTGGCGGCCCGCTACGGCATGGAATGCGTGGTGTACATGGGCAGCGAAGACATCCGCCGCCAGGCGTCGAACGTCTACCGCATGAAGCTGCTGGGCGCCACGGTGGTGCCGGTCACTTCCGGTTCGCGCACCCTGAAGGACGCGCTGAACGAAGCCATGCGCGACTGGGTCACCAACATTGAAAACACGTTCTACATCATCGGCACGGTAGCGGGTCCCGACCCCTATCCCCGCATGGTGCGCGACTTCCAGACCGTCATCGGCAACGAATGCCTGACGCAGATGCCTGAAGCCATCGGCCGCCAGCCCGACTACGTTGTGGCGGCGGTGGGCGGCGGCTCGAACGCCATGGGCATCTTCCATCCCTACATCCCCTATGAAAACGTGCGCCTGATCGGCGTCGAAGCGGCGGGCGAGGGCATGGACAGCGGCAAGCACGCCGCATCGCTGGCTGCCGGCCAGGTGGGCGTGCTGCACGGCAACCGCACCTACGTCATGCAGAACGCCGATGGCCAGGTCCAGGAAACGCATTCCGTGTCCGCAGGCCTGGACTACCCCGGCGTCGGCCCCGAGCATGCCTGGCTGAAAGACACGGGCCGCGCGGAATACGCGGGGATCACCGACGATGAAGCCCTGAAGGCGTTCCACGACTGCTGCCGCATCGAAGGCATCATGCCCGCGCTTGAGTCGTCCCATGCCATCGCGCAAGCCGCGAAGATGGCCCCCACGCTGCCGCGCGACGCCGTCATCCTGGTCAACTTGTCGGGCCGTGGCGACAAAGACATGCATACCGTCGCTGAACGTGCCGGTATCGAGCTCTAAAACATGACAATTCGCACCGATCGCATCGCCGCCGCCTTTGCGCGCACCGCCGAATCCGGCCGTGCCGCGGCGCTGATTCCGTATATCGCGGCAGGCGACCCGTCGTCCGCCGCTACCGTTCCCCTGATGCACGCGCTGGTCGAGGCCGGCGCCGACGTGATCGAACTCGGCGTGCCGTTTTCGGATCCCATGGCCGACGGCCCGGTGATCCAGCGCGCCGCCGACCGCGCCATCGCACAGGGCGTGGGCCTGACCCGCGTGCTGGAACTGGTGGCTGAATTCCGCCAACGCGACACCACCACCCCCGTGGTGCTGATGGGTTATGCCAACCCGATCGAGCGCATGGGCCAGACGGCTTTTGCCGTCAACGCCGAACGCGCGGGCGTGGACGGCGTGCTGGTCGTGGACTACCCGCCTGAAGAAGTCATCGAGTTCGCCGCGACCTTGGGCGAACACGGCATTGCCCCCATTTTCCTGCTGGCTCCCACCTCCACCGAGGCCCGGATCCAGGCCGTGGCGGAAGTGGCGCGCGGCTATGTGTATTACGTGTCGCTCAAGGGCGTTACGGGCTCGGGGTCGCTGAATACCGACGACGTCGCTGAACGCGTGGCCGTCATCCGCCGCCATGTGCGCAACATCCCGGTGGGTGTCGGCTTCGGCATCCGCGATGCGGAAAGCGCCCAACGCGTGGCGCGCGTGGCCGATGCGGTCGTCATTGGCAGCAAACTGATTGAAACGATGGAGCAGGCGGTGGCTGACGCCCCGGCTGCCCAGAAAACCGACGCTGCAGTTACCGCCGCCAGCGGCTGGCTGCGCACCATCCGGCTCGCGCTGGATCAAGTAAAACGAGAAAACGCGTCGGCCTGAACGGCGGGCGCGACCTCACACGGGATGAAATATCAATGAGCTGGATCGAAAAACTCCTGCCTCCTCGCATCAATAAGACCAGCGACAGCGGCGCCCGCCGCGTGCCCGAAGGCCTTTGGGTGAAATGCCCGTCGTGCGAATCGGTGCTGTACAGCGAAGACTTGGCGGCCAATCTGCATGTGTGCCCCAAGTGCGACCATCACATGCGCATCGGCGCCCGTGCCCGCATCGATTCGCTGCTGGACATGGAAGGCCGCGTCGAAATCGGCCAGACCACGCGTTCCGTGGACACGCTGAAGTTCAAGGACACCCGCAAGTACCCCGAGCGCCTGCAAGAGGCCGTCAAGCAAACCGGTGAAACCGATGCGCTGGTGGTCATGAGCGGCTCGATCCGCGGCGTGCCGGCGACGCTTGCCTGCTTTGAATTCGAATTCATGGGCGGGTCCATGGGCTCGGTGGTGGGCGAGCGCTTTGCGCGTGGCGCCCAGGCCGCCCTGGACAACAAGACGCCGTTCATCTGCGTGGCTGCCTCTGGCGGCGCGCGCATGCAGGAAAGCCTGCTGTCCCTGATGCAGATGGCCAAGACGAACGCCATGCTCACGCGCCTGTCGGCGGCGGGCCTGCCATTCATCAGCGTGCTTACCGACCCCACCATGGGCGGCGTGTCGGCCAGCTTCGCCTTCATGGGCGACGTGGTCATCGCCGAACCCAAGGCGCTGATCGGCTTTGCCGGCCCGCGCGTGATCGAACAGACCGTGCGCGAGAAGCTTCCTGAAGGCTTCCAGCGCGCCGAGTTCCTGCTGCAGAAGGGCGCTATCGACATGGTTATCGACCGCCGCCAGCTGCGCGAGGAAATCGCCCGCCTGCTGGCGCTGTTGACCAATCAGCCGGCGGACGTCGTCACCGCCGTCTAATTCGCTTCGCCGCGTCAAAAAATGCCGCCGTCAGCCTGATGCTGTCGGCGGCATTTTCGTTGTTGGCCGGCCGCATACTTGTTGTGCCGCAGGGCGGATCTTGTATCGGGTGTGACCACGTTTTTCGGAACAGTGTTTTCCACCTCGAATTGTTGCCATATTGCGACAATAGCCAAGCCATGCGGCCCGGATTTTGATATGTTGCCGGTTAGTCCAGAATTCTACGGAGTTACCTATGCTGTCGACCAAGAAGAAAATGCTTACCTGCCTTATCGGTCTGGCGCTTGCCGGCGCCGCCACCGTGGCCAGCGCGCAATCGTCCGAGGGCACGCAAGGCGGGGTCAGTATGCATTACGGCATCGGCGACCACTATCAGCGCTTCACGCTGAACTACGAAACCCCCTCTGTCTGGACCCACCAGTTCGGTGGCAACTGGGGCCGTCTGGACCTGACGCCTGAGCTCGGCGCATCCTACTGGTGGGCCGATGGTTCGCGTTCGCCGGGCCATGTCTGGCAGTTGAACGCCATTCCGATGTTCCGCTGGTGGACGGGCGAGCGCTTCTACCTCGAGGCCGGCATTGGCGCCACGGTGTTCTCCAGCACGCGCTTCGCCAACGAGAACATCAGTACCGCCTTCCAGTTCGGCGACCACGTCGGCATGGGCTTCCTCCTGACCCCGAACAACCGTATCGGCGTGCGCTATTCGCACTTCTCCAACGCCAGCATCAAGCGCCCGAACCCGGGCCTGGACGTGGTCCAGCTGACCTACACGTACCAGTTCTGAGCCCGGCTCGGCTGCGATCTTGAAGCCCTCGATCACGAGGGCTTTTTTTCGCCCTGTGGTCTTGCCGCTGCGGTTGGCACCGAACGCGCCGGGGCGGCCTTAGGCAAAAAAAAAAGCCCCCATCATGCGATGGGGGCTTTTTGTCGCGCGAGCGGCTTAGTGGCGCGTTTCGACTTGAACCAGCGGTTCGTTCGAAACGGCCGCAACCGGCTTGCGCTCACGGCCCAGGCGGGTCGGCGTATGCGCGGCGGCGATGCGCAGCTGGGTCTGGGCGTGACGGTCCGGATCGGTTTCCACCCACTTCAGGCCAGCGGCATTCACCACGTCGTGCAAGGCTTGGGCCTTGGCCGTCGGGGCCGTTGCGGGCACCACGATCGGCTGTTGCGCGTCCGCAGGAGCGGCGACCGGCGCAGCAGCGACCGGCGCGGCGGCTTCAGCCACCGGTGCGGGGGCCGTCACAACGGGTTCCGCGGCAGCGGTTTCCACGGGGGCGGCCACCGGCGCAGGTGCGGACACCTGGCTGGCGGGTTCCACTGCGACCGGCTGCGTCACTTCCGGGGCAGCCGTTTGCACGGGCTGGGCCACCGGTTCGGCCGCGGCTTGCACGGGTTCTGCCTTCGGGGTGTCAGCCTGTTGGGCTTCGACCGCCGGGGCTTCGACCTGCTGGGCAGCCACTTCGGCTTGCACCGGTGCGGCTTCAATGACCTGGGCTTCCGTCACCTTGGTCTGGACGGCTTGCGTCTGAACCGGAGTGGCTTGCTCGGCAGCTACCGGAGCGGCTTCTGCAACCTGGGCCGGGGCAGCCGGAGCAGCGGGAGCGGCTTGGGCCGGGACGCCTTCGGCTTGTTCGCCGGCGTCGTCATCCGAACCGTCTTCCAGTTGCTCGTCGCTGCCAGCCAAACCTGCTTCGTCCGGGCTGCGGCGGCCACGGCGGCTGCGGCGGCGACGGCGCTTGCGTTCCGGATCGGCTGCGCCTTCGGCGCCTTCTGCCGTCGGGATGCCGTCAGCGGTCTGCTCGGCGGCGTCGGCCGCGTCCGCAGTGGCTTCAGCAGCCGGCTTGGTGTCGGGCAGGGCGGTCGCGACGCTTTGCGCCAGCGCGGCCACCATGCTTTCCTGTTCGCTCATTGGCGCGTCGGACTGGCCTTCTTCACGGCGATTGCGGCCACGGCCACGGCGGCGGTTGCGGCCAGCGCCGGTGTCGTCGCCATTGGCCAGGTCAGCCTGGTCGGGGCGGTTGGAGGCCAGGGCTGCCTGTGCAGCCTGGTCGCCGCGCGGTTCGTTGCGGTTGCCGCGGTCGCCACGTTCCTGGCGCTCGCCGCGTTCGCCTTCGGGGCGACGGTTGCCACGCACGTGATGGCGGCCGCCTTCGCTGCCTTCAGCGCCTTCGGCACGCGATTCGCCGCGACGGTTGCGGTTGCGGTCCGAACCGTGGCGTTCGCCGCGGCGTTCCTGGCCGTCATGGCCGCTGCGGCCCTTGCCGCCACGGCCGGAGGCCGCGCGCTTGGCGCTGTCTTCCTGGGCGGCGGGGGCGGGCTTGGCGGTGTCGGCATTGCCGGTCAGCCAGCCGACCAGGCGCTTGAACAGGCCGCCGAGGCCACCTGCTGCGGCGGGCGCTGCGGGAGCGGCGACCGGGGCTGCGGGCGTCGAGACGGGAGCGGGCTGCGAGGGCGTGATGCCCTTGACCAGCGCTTCCGGACGGGCCTTGATCTCGCTTTCGCGCGGCTGCCAGGGCGCGTCAGTGGCCGGGGCTTCCACCAGCTCGAAGCTGGTCTTCAGTTCTTCCAGTCGCGGATCGTCGTGGCGCAGGCGCTCGATGTGGTGGTGCGGCGTTTCCAGATGCTTGTTGGGGATCAGCATCAGGTTGACCTTCAGGCGGGCTTCCATCTTGGTGATGTCAGCGCGCTTTTCGTTCAGAAGGTAGGTGGCAACATCCACCGGCACCTGGGCGTGGACCGCCGCGGTGTTTTCCTTCATCGCTTCTTCTTGCAGCAGGCGCAGCACGTGCAGGGCGCTGGATTCGGCATCGCGGATCACGCCGGTGCCGTTGCAGCGCGGGCAGGTGATGTGCGAGCCTTCGTTCAGGGCCGGACGCAGGCGCTGGCGCGACAGTTCCATCAGGCCGAAGCGCGAGATCTTGCCCATTTGCACGCGGGCACGGTCGAAATGGAGGGCGTCACGCAGGCGCTGTTCGACGGCGCGCTGGTTCTTGCTGTCTTCCATGTCGATGAAGTCGATGACGATCAGGCCGCCCAGGTCGCGCAAGCGCAACTGGCGGGCCACTTCGTCGGCCGCTTCGGAGTTCGTGCGCAGCGCGGTTTCCTCGATGTCGGCGCCGCGCGTGGAGCGGGCCGAGTTCACGTCGACGGAAACCAGCGCTTCGGTGTGGTCGATCACGATGGCGCCGCCCGAGGGCAGCGTCACGGTGCGCGAGTACGCCGTTTCGATCTGGTGTTCGATCTGGAAGCGCGAGAACAGCGGGATGTCGTCACGGTAGCGTTTGACGCGCTGGACGTTGTCCGGCATCACCACGCTCATGAAGGCGGTGGCCTGGTCGGCGATCTCGTCGGTGTCGATCAGGATCTCGCCGATTTCGGGCGAGAAGTAATCGCGGATGGCCCGGATGACCAGGCTGGATTCCAGGTAGATCAGGATGGGCGCGGAGTTGTCGCGGGCAGCGCCGTCGATGGCGGTCCACAGCTGCAACAGGTAGGACAGGTCCCACTGGAGCTCTTCGACGTTGCGGCCGATGCCGGCCGTGCGGGCGATGATGCTCATGCCCTGGGGCAGCTCAAGCTGCTCCATCGTGTCGCGCAGTTCCTGACGGTCTTCGCCCTCGACGCGGCGCGAAACGCCACCGCCACGGGGGTTGTTGGGCATCAGGACCAGGTAGCGGCCAGCCAGCGAGATGAACGTGGTCAGGGCAGCGCCCTTGTTGCCGCGCTCTTCCTTTTCGACCTGAACGATCAGTTCCTGGCCTTCGCGCAGCGCATCCTGGATGCGGGCGCTACGGACATCTACACCTTCCTTGAAGAAGCTGCGGGCAACTTCCTTGAAGGGCAGAAAGCCGTGACGGTCTTCACCGTAGTTGACGAAGCAAGCTTCCAGGCCGGGTTCGATCCGGGTGATGACACCTTTGTAGATGTTGCCTTTGCGTTGTTCGCGGCCGGCAGTCTCGATGTCGAGGTCGATGAGTTTTTGCCCATCGACGATTGCGACGCGTAATTCTTCCTGATGCGTCGCATTGAACAGCATGCGCTTCATGAGAGGGTTTCTCCGTTGTCATGACGCGCCGATATCGGCGCGTGACCTCGGGTCACTCGGGCTGCGGCTGAAGCGGGCAAGAAATGCGGACCGTACCTGGGCGGCGCCCAGGCGTATCCGCCGCGGGTCAGGCGGGCACGTCGTGCCGTGGGGCACGGGGTTCTGTCAGCAGGAGGGTCAGCTTCACTGAATGTGGTTTGACGGAAAAATTGCTGTGAACGGCAGTTGCGGTCGGATTGGTTGCCTACACGCAGCTGGTGCTTTAAATATGCGACGATTCTTGCAGTGCTTCAGAGCCGCTTGCGGCATGCAACGGACCTGCTGGGACAGCGGGCAAAGTGAATGCCACACCACTATCCGGCAGGGCGCGGTTGCGCCGGCGACCAAGAGACCCAGGGGTTGAATGAGCAGGCAGTACAATGGCGGCCCGCGCGCTCGACGGAGTTGCGTATTTAAATTGCATCTCTACGCCAGGCGGCTAGTTCAGCCCCTTAAGGCTGTCCCGATTATATGTCGCTTTCCGCAATGCGCAAAGAAACTTCCTCCCCCATATCCCCCTCTAAAGCCCCCCCCGCCGTCCGAATGGTGGAGGTCGATGCCGAGCATGCCGGCCAGCGTCTGGATAACTACCTGATGCGCCTGTGCAAGGGCGTCCCCAAAACGCATATCTACAAAGCCATCCGCGGCGGCGAAGTGCGCGTAAATAAGGGACGCATTTCGGTCGACTATCGCATCGTCGAGGGCGACATTGTGCGCATCCCGCCCCTGCGCTTGCCGGATCCGGGCAAGCCCCGGCCGGTGCCCGGCGCGGAATTCCCGATCGTGTTCGAGGACGACGCCTTGCTGGTCGTGGACAAGCCCGCCGGCGTGGCGGTGCACGGCGGCAGCGGCGTGTCGTTCGGCGTGATCGAACAATTGCGCGCCGCCCGGCCCGAGGCCAAGTTCCTGGAGCTGGTGCATCGGCTGGACCGCGAGACCTCGGGTCTGCTCATGGTGGCCAAGAAGCGCAGCGCGCTGCTGGCCCTGCATGCCATGCTGCGGGAAGGCAAGGGCGACAAGCACTATCTGGCCCTGGTCGAGGGCGATTGGGTCAACGACCGCCAGCACATCAAGCTGAGCTTGTCCAAGTGGACCACGCAATCGGGCGAGCGCCGGGTCAAGGTGGATCCCGACGGCCAGACGGCGCACACCATCATCACGCTCAAGCAGCGCTTTGGCGGCTACAGCCTGGTCGACGCCGAGCTGCGCACCGGGCGCACCCATCAGATCCGTGTGCACCTGGCCGCCAGCGGCTTTCCCATCGTGGGCGACGACAAATACGGCCATGACGACGTCCGGGCGGAATTCGCCCGCAACGGGTTCGGCCGGATGTTCCTGCACGCCCACCAGCTGACCCTGGCTCATCCGGTCACGGGCGAGCCCCTGACCCTTACCGCCGAACTGCCTCCCGCGTGCCGGCAAATACTGAAACAACTGGAGTCGGTCTGATTATGTCGTCGTATTCGCTGGTCGTGTTTGACTGGGATGGCACCTTGATGGATTCCACGCACAGTATCGTGGCGGCCATTCAGGGCGCTTGCCGCGATCTGGACCTGGCGGTGCCCACGGCATCCGAAGCCAGCTGGGTGATTGGTCTGTCCCTGGAAAGCGCGCTGCGCCGCGCCGTGCCGGAACTGACGCAGGCGATGATGCCCCGGTTCCTGGAGCGCTATCGCACCCATTACCTGTTGCGCGACCCCGAGTTGCGTCTGTTTGACGGGATCCCGGAACTGTTGGCCGAGCTGGCCGGGCAGAACGTGCGCCTGGCCGTCGCGACGGGCAAGAGCCGGGTCGGCCTGACCCGCGCGCTGGCCGCGACCGGCCTGGGCCCCTTGTTCGACGCCACCCGCACCGCGGACGAAACCTTCAGCAAGCCGCACCCGGCGATGCTGCACGAGCTGATGCAGGAACTGGACGTCGAGCCGGGTCGAGTCGTGATGATCGGCGATACCTCCCACGACCTGCAGATGGCGGCCAATGCTGGCGTCCATGGCCTGGGCGTGACGTATGGTGCGCATACCCTGAAGGAACTGCAAGGTTGTGCGCCGCAGGCGGTGCTCGATAGCGTGCCGCTGGTGCGCGACTGGCTCTTGCCGCGGGTGTCCGCAAGCGCCTGATCCGGTAGCCGGCCGGGAACGTCCGGCCTCGGGGCGGGTCAATCTGGAAGTTCCCGTCCGCGGCGATGCTGCCGCGGAATATCATGGGATGGCGCAACGTCTATGGCATGCGCAGGGCGCGGCCATCACTGGCAGGCCCCAGACCGGAGAGACCACGATGTTGATACGCAAACCCGCCGATATTGTTCCGTCCGAAATCACCGACGAGGCCGTCTGGCGCTCGCGGCGCGAGTTGATGCTGCGCGCCGGGCTGACGGCCGCCGCCGTGGGTTTGCCGGGCTGGGCGACGCGCAGCGCCTTTGCCCAGGACGCCGGCGCCCTGCCGGGCAAGCCCAATGCGTCGCTCAGCGTCATGGACAAGCAGACCTCGCTGGCCGATGTGACGTCCTACAACAACTACTACGAGTTCGGCGTCGATAAGGGCGATCCCGCCGCGAACGCCGGCAAGTTGCAGACGAGCCCCTGGACAGTCAGCGTCGAAGGCGAGGTCGCCCGGCCGCGCACCTTCAGCATCGAGGAATTGCTCAAGCTCGCGCCGATGGAAGAACGCGTCTATCGCCTGCGCTGCGTCGAGGGCTGGTCCATGGTGATCCCATGGGTGGGCTATTCGGTGTCTGAACTGCTGAAACAGGTCGAGCCCACGGGCAACGCCAAATACGTTGAATTCGTCACGGCGGTGCAGCGCGAGAACATGCCGGGCGTGCGGGCCGCCATTCTTGACTGGCCCTACGTGGAAGGGCTGCGCATCGACGAGGCCATGAATCCATTGGCGATGCTGGTGTTCGGCGTGTATGGCAAGGTCCTGCCCAACCAGAACGGAGCCCCGTTGCGCTTGGCGGTGCCGTGGAAGTACGGGTTCAAGTCGGCCAAGTCGATCGTCAAGATCCGGCTCGTGGAAAAGCTGCCGGTGTCGTCCTGGATCAAGGCGGCCCCGCAGGAGTACGGCTTCTATGCCAACGTGAACCCCAACGTCCCGCATCCGCGCTGGAGCCAGGCGACCGAACGCCGCATCGGCGAGGACGGCCTGTTCAGCCCCAAGCGCAAGACCTTGATGTTCAACGGCTATGGCGAACAGGTGGCATCGCTCTACCAGGGCATGGACCTGAAAGCCAACTACTGAGGCATCGATGCCTGAAGGCACTTCGCAACCTGCGGCTACCGCAGTCCCGCGCAAGGCGTCCCTGTCCGCTCGGGCAGTCGGGCGGTTCAAGCCTGTCCTGTTCCTGTTGGGCCTGACGCCGCTCCTGCGGTGGATCTGGCTGGGGTTCAACAACGGCCTGACCGCAAACCCGGTGGAGTTTCTGACGCGCTCGTCCGGCACGTGGACGCTGGTTTGCCTGCTGGTCACGCTGGCGATCACGCCGCTGCGCCGCCTGACCGGGCAGCCCGCGCTGGTTCGCGTGCGCCGCATGTGCGGGCTGTTCGCGTTTTTCTACGGCGCCATGCATTTCATGGCCTGGGTCTGGTGGGACCGCGGGCTGGATCCGGCGGCGATGCTGCAGGACATTGGCGAGCGCCCCTTCATCACGGTGGGGTTTGCCGCCTTTGTGCTGATGACGGCGCTGGCGGCCACTTCCACACAGTGGGCCATGCGCCGGCTGGGCAAGCGCTGGCAGCAACTACACCGCGCCATCTACGCGATCGGGCTGCTGGCGGTCCTGCACTATTGGTGGCACAAGGCCGGCAAGAACGACCTGGCGCAGCCGCTCCTGTATGCCTCGGTGCTTGCCCTGCTGCTGGGGTGGCGGATCGTGGCGTGGTGGCGCCGCCGCGCCTAGGGGTTCGCCTAAGGCATTGCCAGCATGATCGCCGCGGTTTCCGCGTCCGGCTGGCCATCGTGCAGGGCGGGGCGATAGTGCATCTGGAAGGCCGCCAATGTGTTGATTGTTGCGCGGTCCAGGGCGCCATCCTGCGGGCAGGCATAACCCAGCCGCAGCAATTGCTTCTGGAACCAGGCCACGTCCGGCACGCCCTCGGTTTGCAGGCGCGCCAGATGCTCGGTGGCGCCGGCCTCGTCGTACCAGCGGCCGATCCCCGCCGCAGCCAGTGCTTTCCACGGGAAAAGCGGGCCAGGGTCCACTTTGCGCTGCGGGGCGATATCGCTGTGGCCCACCACGTTTTCAGAGGCGATCCCGTGCCGCTGGATGATGTCGCGCAGCAGGATCGTCAGCGCCCGCAGCTGGCGTTCGTTGTAGGGATGCCAGAGCGGCTTGCCATCCGGGCCGTCCGTCCAGCCGGGGTTGACGACTTCGATGCCGATGGACGTGCTGTTCATGGCGATGTTGCCGTACCAGGAGCTGGCGCCGGCATGCCAGGCGGCACGGTTTTCATCCACCAGGCGATAGGCGCGCCCGGCGTCGTTGATCAGGTAGTGCGCGCTGACCTTGCCTTGGGACAGCAGCTTCATGGAGGTGGCGTCGTCGACCGAGGTGTAGTGCAGGACGACGCTGCGTACGCGGCTGGCCTGGCTGACGGCGGTGACTGAGGTGTCCAGGTCCAGTCCGGCGGGGCCGCGCGTGGCGCAGCCCGCCAGGACTGCCGTGGCCAGCAGTGTGGTGATCAAGCGGAACATGGGTCAGCGGGCCAGGTAGAGGAACAGCGTGGGCAGCTTGTCCAATTGGGGCGCCGGCAGCTTTTTCCAGTCGGCCACGGTGTGCGTCACGACCCATTCGTCGGCAGTCGTGACCGAGCGGGCCACGCACAGTTTGGTGTCGCCCTTCAGGCTGGCCAGCAAGGTGGCGAACATGGCGGCATTGCGGTACGGCGTTTCGATCAGCAACTGGGTCTGGTTGTGCTTGGCCGAATGCTGTTCCCAGGCGCGCAACTGCTTGGCGCGTTCGGCCGGGTCCACCGGCGCGTAGCCGTGGAAAGCGAAACGCTGCCCGTCCAGGCCGCTGGCCATCAGGCCCAGCAGAATGGAAGAAGGGCCCACCCAGGGTTTGACGGTGATGCCCAGGCGATGGGCGGCGTCCACGACCTTGGCGCCGGGGTCCGCGACGGCGGGACAGCCCGCTTCGGAGACCAGCCCGATTTCCGCGCCTTTCCTCACCGGCTCCAGCCACGTCTTGATCTGGCCGTCGTTGACCTTGTCGGTCAGCGTGTGGATGGTGATTTCCTGCAGAGGCCGGGTAGTGCCGATCAGCTTCAGGAAGGCGCGCGCTGTTTTGGCGTTCTCGGCGATGTAGGTGTCCAGCCGTCCGGCCAGCGCGCGCACGTCGGCGGGCAGCCAGCGCTCGGGCGGGGCCTCTCCCAGGCCGACCGGGATCAGGTGCAGGGCGCCGCCGCTCATTCGGAAGCTCCCGGCGCGTCCAGCGGATCCAGGCCGAACCGCGTCAGCATGCGCGTCAACTCGATCAGCGGCAGCCCGATGATGGCGGTCGGGTCGTCGCTTTGGATGCTCTCCATCAGGGCGATGCCCAGGCTTTCCGCCTTGGCGCTGCCTGCGGTATCGTAGGGTTCCTCGGCGCGCAGATAGGCCTCGATGGCGCGGTCCGACAGTTGGCGGAAATGGCAACGCGTGACGATGTCGGCTTTTTCCACCCGTTGGCCATCCGTCACCGCCAATGCGCTGTGGAATTCCACGATTTGCCCCGACAGGGCCCGCAATTGCGCCAGGGCGCGAGGGAAATCCCCCGGTTTGCCGATCGGCTGGCCGTCCACGGTGGCCGCCTGATCCGACCCGATGACGAGGCTGCCGGGGTGCTTGTCCGCCACGGCCATGGCCTTGGCGACCGACAGGCGCAGGGCCAGCGCGGCAGGCGTTTCGCCGGGTTGTGGCGTTTCGTCTACATCGGGGGAAATGGCGGTGAAGGGCAGGCGCAGGCGCGACAGCAGTTCTTTGCGGTAACGCGAGCTGGACGCGAGGATCAGGCTAGGCTTGGAAGGCATGCGATATTTGACGTTAAAGCGTAAGTCGCAGTATTATCTAACGTTTTGCGGGATTTTTGCAGTGAACGGGTACCCAAATTCGGGTCGCGTTCTGGTCACGGCGTGCTGTTTGATAAAGCCAGCTTGGCAAAGTCAGGTGGGCAACCCCAGGTTTGCAAACCCAAGGTGGCAAAACGTGATCCATCGCAAAGACCTGTAAATGCAAAGGATTGATCATTAAGCGCATCGATGCATTCGCATTTGCCCATAGTGGCAAGGAAGCGCATGGCACCATACCTCTTGTGCGGTTTTCGCGCGCGGTTGAAGGGTTACCCGAACAACCGCTGGGCGATGCCGGGCTTGTGACTTGGTCCGTGCGCGGTGAGGTGGGCAAGTCTGGTCTGTTGCTTGGCCGGCCCCTCTTGCACGTTCACGTGCAGGCGAACCCGGTGCTGGTGTGCCAGCGGTGCAACGCGCCGTTCGTGTATCCGGTCGATAGCGAAGTCCTCTTGCAGCTGGTCAAGTCCGAAGCCGATCTCGACGATGGTTTTACCAACGGTGATTACACCGACGGTCATGCCGACGAGGACGATGAAGACGAAGAAGGAAATGGTTTTGTGTCCAACCAGCCTGAAAAGGTGGTGGGTTCACATCATTTTGATCTGCTGGCCCAGATCGAAGATGAGCTCATTCTGAGCGTTCCGTATGTGCCCAAGCATGAAGTATGCCCGGGCGCGCAGGCCAAAGTCAGCGATGCTCTTGATGAGCCCGCTGTCAAGCGTCCGTCGCCGTTTGCGGTGCTGGAACAACTGAAGCACAAAGATTGAGATCAACATCGGGCCGCATCGCGTACAATGCGCCCCGTTTCTAGGAGTCATCATGGCCGTTCAACAAAACAAGAAGTCCCCCTCCAAGCGCGGTATGCACCGTTCGCACGATTTTCTGGTTGCTCCGTCGACCGCCATCGAGCCGAACACCGGTGAAACGCACCTGCGTCACCACATCAGCCCCAACGGCTTTTACCGTGGCCGCAAGGTCCTGAAGACCAAGGCCGACGAATAAGGCCCCCGGGCCGAACTCGTACTCGGACCAATTCGGCTGAGCGCTGATACCTGGCACCCGTGATACGCATCGCCATAGACTGTATGGGCGGAGACTTCGGTCTGCCCGTCACGATTCCGGCTGCGATCGAGTTCGCCCGGCAATTTCCGGATACCCGGCTATTGCTGGTCGGGCTTCCCGACGCTATCGAAGCGGCGCTCTCCGAGCACCGCGGCGTAGCGCGCGATCGTATGGAAATCGTGGCGGCTTCTGAAGTCGTCACCATGGACGACCCTGTCGAGGTCGCCCTGCGCCGCAAAAAAGACTCCTCCATGCGCCTGGCCGCCCAGTCCGTCAAGGACGGGCGCGCTGACGCCTGCGTTTCCGCGGGCAACACCGGCGCGTGGATGGCCATTTCACGCTACGTGCTCAAAACGCTGGACGGTATCGACCGCCCCGCGATCGCCACGTCCATTCCGAACCAGACGGGCCGCGCCACCACGGTGCTGGACCTGGGTGCGAATGTGGACTGCTCGGCCGAGCACCTACTGCAATTCGCCATCATGGGCGCCGCGCTGTCGCAGGCGGTGGACCATCGTGAGAACCCCTCCGTGGGCTTGCTCAACATCGGCGAAGAAGTCATCAAGGGCAACGAAGTCGTCAAGGAAGCTGCAGAGCTCCTGCGCGGCAGCCCGTTGAATTTCTACGGCAACGTGGAAGGCAACGACATCTTCAAGGGCACGGTCGACGTCGTCGTCTGCGACGGTTTCGTCGGCAACGTCGTGCTCAAGTCCGTCGAGGGGCTGGCGAAGATGCTGTCCAGCATCATTCGCGAAGAGTTCAAACGCAACATCGTCACCCTGCTGGCCGGCGCTATCGCCAAGCCGGTGCTCAACCGTCTGCGCAATCGCGTCGACAACCGGCGCTATAACGGCGCCGCGTTGCTGGGCTTGCGTGGCGTGGTCATCAAGAGCCATGGTTCCGCGGATGTCTACGCCTACGGTTTTGCGTTGCAACGAGCTCGCGAAGCCGTAGTGAGTAAACTGCTGGAGCGCACCGCTCAGACGGTCGCTCAGATTACCAAGCGCGTTCAATCGGGCGAGGGCGCCGCAACGCCTTCGCGGAACGTGGCTGGGGACACCGCTTGATGGATACCGCAATGAAATATTCCGCAATCGCGGGCACCGGCAGCTTCCTGCCGGAACGCGTGGTTTCGAATGACGAATTGGCAGCGGAGCTGGCGACGCGCGATATCGCCACGTCCGATGAATGGATCGTTGAGCGCACGGGCATCCGTCAGCGCCATCTGGCCGAACGCGGCGTCACGACCAGTCAGCTAGCCACCGAGGCCTCGCGCCGCGCGCTGGCGGATGCGGGCGTCGACGCCTCCGAGATCGACCTGATCGTCGTGGCCACGTCCACGCCCGATTTCGTGTTTCCCAGCACGGCTTGCCTGGTGCAGGCGAACCTGGGCGCCAAGGGTTCGGCGGCGTTCGACGTGCAGGCCGTGTGCAGCGGCTTCGTCTATGCCCTGACCACCGCCGACAGCTTCATCCGCGCGGGCCGCGCCCGTTGCGCGTTGGTGATCGGCGCGGAAGTGTTTTCGCGCATCCTGGACTGGAACGACCGCAGCACCTGCGTGCTGTTCGGCGATGGCGCGGGTGCCGTGGTGTTGAAAGCATCCGACGAGCCGGGCATCCTGGCTGCGCAACTGCATGCCGACGGCAGCCAGATGAAGATCCTGAGCGCTGCTGGCAACGTGGCCTATGGCGACGTGACGGGCGATCCGTTCCTGCGGATGGACGGCCAAGCTGTGTTCAAGCAAGCCGTGACCGTGCTGGACCGTTCGGCCCGCGACACCTGCGCTGAAGCCGGCGTGGCGCTCGCCGACGTCGATTGGCTGATCCCGCATCAGGCCAACGTGCGCATCCTGAACTTCCTGGCGCGCAAGCTTGCCGTGCCGGTCGAGAAAGTCGTCATTACCGTTGACAGCCACGCCAACACCTCCGCGGCCAGCGTGCCGCTGGCACTGGATGCCGCGCGCCGGGATGGCCGCGTCAAGCCGGGCCAGCTCATTCTGATGCAAGGTGTGGGCGGCGGATTCACCTGGGGCTCGGTACTCGCCCGCATGTAGGGGTGTGCCCGGGGCAGGGCGGCGCTTGCGCCGCCGTCGCCCGGAGAGCGCGCCTGACATTCCACACAGACACTGAATCAATCCAACCGGTCAATCATGAAAATCGCATTTGTCTTCCCTGGCCAAGGTTCGCAAGCTGTCGGCATGCTGGATGCCTGGTCGGGCGTCGCTGCAGTCACTGATACCGTGGCGCAGGCCTCGCAAGCCCTGGGGCAGGATCTGGGCGCGCTGATCGGCCAAGGCCCGGTGGAACAGCTCAACCTGACCACCAATACCCAACCGGCAATGCTGACCGCTGGCGTGGCGTTCTATGCCGCCTGGTGCGCCGCCGGCGGCCGCAAGCCCGACGTCGTGGCCGGCCACAGCCTGGGCGAATACGCCGCGCTGACCGCAGCCGGTTCGCTGGCGCTTGAAGATGCCGTGCGCCTCGTGCGTGTGCGCGCCGACGCCATGCAAGCTGCCGTGCCGGTGGGCACGGGCGCCATGGCCGCCATCCTGGGCCTGGACGACGATGCCGTGCGCGCCGCGTGTGCGCAAGCCGCCCAAGGCGACATCGTCGAAGCCGTGAATTTCAACGCGCCTGCGCAGGTCGTGATCGCGGGGCACAAGGCCGCCGTTGAGCGCGCCTGCGAACTCGCCAAGGCCGCGGGCGCCAAGCGCGCACTGCTGCTGCCGGTGTCCGCGCCGTTCCACTCCAGCCTGCTCAAGCCTGCCGCTGACGTGCTGGCTGGCGCGCTGGCCGCTGTCACCGTCTCGGTGCCGCAGATCCCCGTGATCAACAACGTCGATGTGGCGTCGCCCACGGAACCCGGGGCAATCCGGGATGCGCTGGTGCGTCAGGCATGGCATCCTGTGCGTTGGGTGGAAACGCTGCGCGCGATGAAGGCGCAAGGTGTCACGCACATCATCGAGTGCGGCCCCGGCAAGGTGCTGGCGGGCCTCACCAAGCGTATCGACCCCGAACTTACCGGCCTGGCCATCACCGATCCCGCGTCGCTTGAAGCCGCGTTGGCCGCCGTTAACGGAAATTAAAGACATGGACAACTCGATCGAACTGCAGGGCAAGATCGCGCTGGTGACCGGCGCCACGCGCGGCATCGGCCGCGCCATCGCCCAGGAACTGGCTGCGCGCGGCGCAACCGTCGTGGGCACCGCCACGTCCGAATCGGGCGCAGCCGCCATCACCGAAGCCCTGGCGCCGTCCGGCGGCCGCGGCGTGGTGCTGAACGTGACCGACGCCGAAGCCTGCGATGCGTTGATCGACGCGTTGGGCAAGGAAGGCGGCGGTCCGCACATCCTCGTCAATAACGCCGGCATCACCCGCGATACGCTGGCCATGCGCATGAAGGACGACGACTGGTCCGCCGTGCTGGACACGAACCTGACGTCCGTGTTCCGCCTGTCGCGCGCGGTTTTGCGCAGCATGATGAAGGCCCGCTGGGGACGCATCATCAACGTCACGTCCGTCGTGGGTTCCAGCGGCAACGCCGGCCAGGCGAACTACGCGGCCGCCAAGGCGGGCGTGTCGGGCATGTCGCGCGCACTGGCCCGTGAGTTGGGCAGCCGCAACATCACCGTGAACTGCGTGGCGCCCGGTTTCATCGACACCGACATGACCCGTGCGCTGGCTGAAAGCCAGACCACTGCGCTGCTGCAGCAGATTCCGCTGGGCCGTTTGGGCTCGCCGGAAGACATCGCCCATGCGGTGGCCTTTTTGTCCGGGCCGCAAGCGGGTTACATTACCGGCACCACCCTGCACGTAAACGGCGGGATGTACATGCAATAAATCACGAATTGCGCGCGGGCGGCCCAGGCCGCCGGGCCGCCGCCGGGCAACCAGCGAGGCTGCGCGCAGTTCATCCGGAAACGCCGCATACCGGTATTCCTGCGCCCCGATGGGCGACAGAACAAGTGCGCGGTGTTATTTTTGTCACGGCCAGGCGTTGCTTTCCTCTACGCTTGGCTATAATTCGCGGGATTTTTCCCAATTGGAGATCTGCATGGAAAGCATCGAACAGCGCGTCAAGAAGATCGTCGCTGAACAACTTGGCGTGAACGAAGCCGAGATCAAGAACGAATCCTCCTTCCTTGACGACCTCGGTGCCGATTCGCTCGACATGGTCGAACTGGTCATGGCGCTCGAAGACGAATTCGAGACCGAGATCCCCGACGAAGAGGCCGAAAAGATCACGACCGTGCAACAAGCGATTGACTACATCAATTCGCACGGTAAGCAGTAAGCTCAGCCTATATCCTTCCGGTTGCCCGACTGTCGGGGCCAACCGGGAAACGGGGCGGTTTCAGGAATTTGCCGTGTGGTCCGCGTGCGGGAAGGGCGTAGTAATGCCCGACCCGCTTTCGCGTGGGCCACACGCGCAGCGCATCCCGAAAACCGCCTTTCTTTTGTCTGTTTGAGGAGTCATCCGTGAAGCGACGTGTCGTCATCACCGGCCTTGGTATCGTTTCCCCCGTAGGGAACGACCTGACCACCGCTTGGGACAATATCGTCAACGGACGTTCTGGCATCAGCCGCATCACCCGTTTCGATCCCTCGGCCATCACCACGCACATTGCTGGCGAAGTCAAAGACTTCGACATCAGCACCTATGTCTCGTCCAAAGAAGCCCGCCAGATGGATACGTTTATCCATTACGGCCTGGCTGCCGGGATGCAGGCATGGCGCGATAGTGGCCTGGAAGTCACCGAAGCCAATGCCGAGCGCATCGGCGTGATCGTGGGCTCCGGTATCGGCGGTTTGCCGCGCATCGAGGAAACCCAGGTCGAATATCTGGCCAAGGGTCCGCGACGGATCTCGCCGTTCTTCGTGCCGGGTTCGCTGATCAACCTGATCTCCGGTCATTTGTCCATTGCCTACGGCATGAAGGGCCCCAGCTACGCCGTCGTCTCGGCCTGCACCACCGGCCTGCATTGCATCGGCGACGCAGCGCGCCTGATCGAATACGGCGATGCGGACGTCATGGTTGCCGGCGGCGCCGAATCGACCGTGTCCCCGCTGGGCATCGGCGGTTTTGCCGCCATGCGCGCCTTGTCGACCCGCAACGATGATCCTCAGACGGCTTCGCGTCCCTGGGACCGCGACCGCGACGGCTTCGTGCTGGGCGAGGGCGCCGGCGTTCTCGTGCTGGAAGAATACGAGCATGCCAAGAAGCGCGGCGCGCGCATCTATGGCGAACTCGCAGGCTATGGCATGAGCTCGGACGCGCATCACATTACGGCCCCCGACAAGGACGGCCCGCGCCGCGGCGTGCTCAATGCGCTGCGCAACGGCGGCCTGAACGCGGATGACATCCAGTATGTCAACGCCCACGGTACGTCCACGCCCCTGGGCGACAAGAACGAAACCGATGCGCTGAAGCTGGCGTTCGGCGATCACGCCAAGAAGCTGGTGGTCAACTCGACCAAGTCCATGACCGGGCACTTGCTCGGCGCGGCCGGCGGCATCGAGGCGGTGTTCACCACCCTGGCCGTGTACAACCAGGTCTCGCCTCCCACGATCAACATCTTCAATCAAGATCCCGAATGTGATCTGGATTACTGCGCGAACGAAGCGCGGCAGATGAAGATCGAAGTGGGCCTGTCCAATTCGTTCGGCTTCGGCGGCACCAACGGCTCTATGGCCGTTCGCCGGGTCTGATTTGGAAGGCTCGGACGCAGGGCGCTGGTCGTTTCAGGTGCCTGCCGGGCAGCCGCCCGGCGTCCGCGCGCTTGGCGGCCTGGCGATCGCCGTGGCCACGGCGTGCGCGCTGACGGCGGCGTCCTGGGGCGGCATGGCATGGGCGGCGGGCGCGGTGATCGCGCTGCTGCTTGTGCCGGCCGGGCTGTTACACTCGGCACGGAGTAGCCTGTCCCCGGTATCGGCAATACGCACGGCGACCGGGGCTGGCCGCTGGCAGGTATGCCAGTCGCAAGGCTGGCAAGACGCGGTGCTGCTGAGCCAGCAACGCGGTCCCCGCTGGCTGACGCTCACTTTGCAGCCATTGCCCACCGGGAGTACGGCCTTCACCAATAGCACAATCACCCTCACCGTCTGGCAGCGGACGTTGCGACCTGAGTCCTGGCGGCGCCTTTGCCTGCTGACGGGCACGGCACGGCGCGCACAGCCGGCGGCACGCCTGCAGGAGGCGTCATGAGCGAGCGCGAAGTCGACGCCGAGCTGGTCGCGCGCGTTCAACGGGGCGACAAGAAGGCCTTTGATCTGCTGGTGCTGAAATACCAGCGCAAGATCCTGCGCCTGCTGGCCCGGATGATCCGCGACCCCTCGGAAATCGAGGACGTGGCTCAGGAGGCCTTCATCAAGGCCTACCGGGCCCTGCCGCAATTCCGGGGCGAGAGCGCGTTCTACACCTGGTTGTATCGTATCGCCATCAATACGGCGCGTAACTGGCTGGCCTCGCAGGGCCGCCGGCCCAGCGCGCCAAATGCGATAGAAACGGAAGACGGTGAAACTTTTAACGAAACCGACAACCTAACCGATATAAGCACGCCGGAGTCCATGGTTGCCAGCCGCGAAATCGCCGAGACGGTGAACGCGGCCATCGAGGAATTGCCCGAAGAGTTGCGCACCGCAATTGTCCTGCGTGAAATCGAAGGTATGAGTTACGAAGACATCGCCCAGAGCATGGATTGCCCGATCGGTACGGTGCGCTCCCGCATTTTTCGTGCGCGCGAGGCCATCGCGACCAAATTGCGTCCATTGCTTGGCACCGATGCCGAGCGTCGCTGGTAAGGAGTGGCAGTCATGCAAACCGCAGCCAAGTCCGTTGAAATCGCCGAATCCTCCTGGGAGGAATCGGTTTCCGCCTGGATGGACGGAGAAGATTCCGACGATATTCTTCCCAGTCTGTTGTCCAAGGAAGGACGTCAGACCTGGGACACCTATCATTTGATCGGTGATTCCCTCCGTAATGCCGATCTGGCATTGACGCCCAGCGCCGCCTTCCAGTCCCGACTGGCGCGCGCGCTGGACGCCGAACTGCCGATCGTGGCGGCGCCCCGGCGCCGTTCGCCGTTGCGCTACGGGCTGTCGGGCCTGGCCGTGGCCGCCGCCGTGGCGACCGTCGCCTGGGTGGCCCAGCCCTACGTGACGGGCACGCCGGCGACCGAAGTCCGCGTGCTGGCCGACGCCAGCGGCACGCCTGCCTCCGCCGATGATGCGGGCTTGCGCGACTACCTGGAGGCCCATCGCCAGATGGCCGGCCCCAGCGCGGTGCGCCAAGTCTCGTTCGACGTCGGAGCGGGGCGTTGATGGCACTGGTGTTACCGACACGTTGGCCGCGCGCTGCTTCCTGGCACGCGCATCGCGCTGGCTGGTTCGCCGCCACGCTTCTGACCGCTTTCCTTGCCGCGCACGAACCTGCGCGCGCCGCAGACCCTGTGCCGGCAACGGACGACGTGGTCCAGTTGCTGTCGCGCATCCAGCAGGCCGCGCGCAAGCAGGATTACGCAGGCGTCTTCATGTATCAGCAGGGCGAGATGATCCAGTCTTCGCGCCTGGTGCACGTCCTGGACGGCACGGGCGAGCGCGAACGGCTGGAAATCCTTGATGGCCAACCGCGCGAATATCTGCGGCACAACGAAGACGTGCAGTGCCTGATTCCCGAGCGCAAGACCGTGCTGGTCGAGCGTCGCCGCGGCGACCGTTTCCCGGGCTTGCTGCTGGGAGATCCGGCGAATCTGGCCGAGCACTACAAGATCAGCACCGAACCCGCGCTGCATCGGGTGGCGGGCCGCGAATGCCGGCTGATCACGATCGAACCCCTGGACAAGCTGCGTTACGGCTACCGCCTGTGCGCCGACGTGGAAACCAATCTGCTGCTGAAGGCCCAGACCTTGAACGCCGCCCGCGGCGTCGTCGAGCAGGTGTCGTTCACGTCGCTGCGACTGGGCTCCGAAGTCGATCCCCAATTGCTGACGTCGCGCTGGAGCACGCGCGACTGGAAGGTGCTTGAGCCGACGATGGCGCCCGTGGACCTGTCGGCCCAGGGGTGGCGCATCCCGGCGCCCAAGGGCTTCAAGGTGATCATGCAAGTGGCGCGCTCGATGGGGCGCGGCGCAACGGTGAGCCAGATGGTGTTGTCCGACGGCCTGGCGGCCATCTCGGTCTTCATCGAGCCCTATGACAGCCAGCGCGGGCATCATCCCCCGCATGGCGCCGCGCAGCGCGGGTCGATTACCGTCTACGGAACGCGCATTGCGGACTTCTGGCTGACGGCCGTGGGCGAGGTGCCCGTGGGGACGCTGGAGCAACTGGCGGAAGCGACAGAGTATGTGCCCGCCGCACCTGCGGCAGCAGCGCCGGCACCCGGGACGGCCGGGTCCAAGTGATCCATGCCTCGGGGCGGCTAGCAGCAATTTCGGAGTAACTTATGAAAGCAATGACGGTGTCGAACGCTTATTTCCGGCGCTTTCTGACGGTTGTGGCGGCAAGCGTGATGATGTCCGCCGCGTATGTCCCCGCTTCGGTGGCGCAGACGCCCACCGTCGCGCTGCCCGACTTCACGGGCATTGTTGAAAAGGCCGACCCTGCGGTCGTGAACATCCGCACTACGGCTACCGTGCCGGTGCGTGGCCCCGGCCCGGGTGGCGGCGGCGGCGACCCCTACGAATTGTTCCGCTGGTTTTTCGGCCCAGACTTCCAGCCTCCGGGCCCGGGCGGCCAGTCCCCGAACCCGCGTCAGCGCCCGCAGCCTTCGCAGCCTGAAGAGCGCACCGTGCCGCGTGGCGTGGGCTCGGGCTTCTTCATTTCGGATGACGGCTACATCCTGACCAACAACCACGTGGTGGTCGACGCGACGGACATCTACGTCACGCTGACCGACGGCCGAGAGTTCAAGGCCAAGGTCATCGGCACGGACGAGCGCACGGACGTTGCGCTGATCAAGATCGAAGCCAAGGAAATGATCCCGCTGGTCATCGGCGACCCCAAGAAGCTGAAGAAAGGGCAGTGGGTGCTGGCCATTGGTTCGCCGTTCGGCCTGGATTCCACCGTGACCTCCGGCATCGTCAGCGCGATTGGCCGTGATACGGGTGAATACCTGCCGTTCATCCAGACCGACGTGGCCGTGAACCCCGGCAACTCGGGCGGCCCGCTGATCAACCTGGATGGCGAAGTCGTGGGCATCAACTCCCAGATCATTTCGCGCAGCGGCGGCTTCATGGGTATTTCGCTCGCTATCCCGATCGACGAAGCGATGCGGGTGGTGGACCAGTTGCGCGCCACGGGCAAGGTGACCCGCGGCCGTGTCGGCGTGCAGATCGGCGAAGTGGGCAAGGACGTGGCCGAAGCCATCGGCCTGCCCAGGGCCGAAGGCGCGCTGGTCAGCAGCGTGGAAGCCGAAGGCCCTGCCGAGCAGGCGGGCGTCCAGCCGGGCGACGTGATCCTGAAGTTCAACAACGAACCGATCAAGCGCTGGTCCGACCTGCCGCGCATCGTGGGCGAAACCAAGCCGGGCACGCGCGCCGACATGGAAGTGTGGCGCAAGGGCAAGAGCCTGACGTTGTCGGTCAAGGTCGGTGAAATCCCGACCGAGAAGGCCGCGGCGGCGGGCAAGAAGCCGGCCCCGGCGCCTGAAGTCACCAACGCGCTGGGCCTGGGCGTGGTGGATGTGCCCGCCGACGTGCAGAAGAAGCTGCGCATCAAGGGCGGCGTCCAGGTGAAGGTCGCCGAAGGCGCGGCCGCCAAGGCGGGCCTGCAGGAAGGTGACATTGTGTTGGCCTTGAACGACACTGACGTCACCGGCGCCAAGCAATTCGCCGAACTGGTGGGCAAGCTGGACAAGGCCCGCGCCGCAGGTTTGCTGGTTCGCCGCGGCGATCAGACGCAGTGGGTGGCGGTTCCGGCCTCGAAGTAAAGCCCTGAGTGGGGTGCTTTTTGCCCCGGGGCGGCCCGGCGGCAGAAAAAAAACCCCAAGACCGGCTAAAATGGCTGGTTGCCGCAAGAGGGGGCGCCTGGCGCCCCCTCGTTTTTGCCCGGGTTATTGGCCGACCAGCAGCCTACCGGCGGCCCGCAGCACCCCTCACGTCAGCCGTGCGTACTCCGGCGGCGGTGTCTTCCGGCCATGTGCCGAGTGTTCCGTCCCTTATAATTTCAAGCATGCAGCATATTCGCAACTTCTCCATCATTGCCCACATCGATCATGGCAAATCGACCCTGGCCGATCGCCTGATCCAACGCTGCGGTGGATTGGCGGATCGCGAAATGTCGGCGCAGGTGCTCGATTCCATGGAAATCGAACGCGAGCGCGGCATCACCATCAAGGCCCAGACCGCCGCCCTGCATTACAAGGCGAAGGACGGCAAGACCTACAACCTGAACCTGATCGACACTCCGGGGCACGTGGACTTCTCGTATGAAGTCAGCCGCTCGCTGTCGGCGTGCGAAGGCGCGCTGCTGGTGGTGGATGCCTCCCAGGGCGTGGAAGCCCAGACGGTCGCCAACTGCTACACCGCCATCGAACTGGGCGTGGAAGTGGTGCCGGTGCTGAACAAGATGGATCTGCCGCAGGCCGATCCGGACGGTGCGCGCCAGGAAGTCGAAGACGTGATCGGCATCGACGCGTCCGAGGCCGTGCTGGCCAGCGCCAAGACGGGCATGGGCATCGACGAGATCCTGGAAACCATCGTGGCCCGCGTGCCGGCACCCAAGGGCGATCCCGACGCGCCGCTGCAAGCGCTGATCATCGACTCGTGGTTCGACAACTACGTGGGCGTCGTCATGCTGGTGCGCATCATCAACGGCGTGCTCAAGCCCAAGGACAAGATCCTGCTGATGGCCTCCGGCGCCACCCACTTGTGCGAGCAGACCGGCGTGTTCACGCCGAAGTCGCAGCAGCGTCCGCATCTGTCGGCGGGCGAGGTGGGCTTCATCATCGCCGGCATCAAGCAGCTGGAAGACGCCAAGGTGGGCGATACGGTCACGCTGGCCAACAAGCCCGCCGCCAGCGCGCTGCCCGGCTTCAAGGAAGTCAAGCCGCAGGTGTTCGCCGGCCTGTATCCGGTGGAAAGCTCCGAATACGACCAGCTGCGCGATTCGCTCGACAAGTTGAAGCTGAACGACGCGGCGCTGATGTTCGAACCAGAAGTCTCGCAGGCGCTGGGCTTCGGCTTCCGCTGCGGCTTCCTGGGTCTCTTGCACATGGAAATCGTGCAGGAACGCCTGGAGCGCGAATTCGACATGGACATCATCACCACCGCGCCGTCGGTGGTGTATGAAGTCGAGCAGCGCGATGGATCCGTGATCACCGTGGAAAGCCCGTCGCGCATGCCCGAAGTGGGCAAGATCCAGGATATCCGCGAGCCCATCGTGAAGGTCACGCTCTTCATGCCGCAGGACTATGTCGGTCCGGTCATGACGCTGTGCAACAACAAGCGCGGCTCGCAGGTCAACATGAGCTATCACGGCCGTCAGGTCCACCTGGTGTACGAGATTCCGCTGGCCGAGATCGTGCTGGACTTCTTCGACAAGCTGAAGTCGGTGTCGCGCGGCTATGCCTCGATGGACTACGAGTTCCTGGAGTACCGCTCGGCGGACGTGGTGCGCGTGGACCTGCTGATCAACAACGACCGCGTGGACGCGCTGGCCGTGATTGTCCACCGCAGCAATGCGCGCCATCGCGCCCGCGACGTCGTGACCCGCATGCGCGGACTGATCCCGCGCCAGATGTTTGACGTGGTCATCCAGGCTGCCATTGGCGCGGAAATCATCGCGCGTGAAAACGTGAAGGCATTGCGCAAGAACGTGCTGGCCAAGTGCTACGGCGGCGACATCTCGCGCAAGAAGAAGCTGCTGGAAAAGCAGAAGGCCGGCAAGAAGCGCATGAAGCAGGTGGGTAGCGTGGAAATTCCGCAGGAGGCGTTCCTGGCCATCCTGCAAGTGGAAGACAAGTAGAACCAAAAGAAGGCGGTTAGCTGATGAGTTGGAACTTTGCCCTGATCCTGTTTGTTCTGCTGGTCCTGACCGGCATTATCTGGGTGCTTGATCTGGCGGTGCTGCGACGGGGTCGCGAAGCCCGCGCGCAAGCGGCAATGGCGCAGTACGACGCGGCCCTGGTCGGAGACGCTCAGGAAGCCGAACGCCTGCGCCGCGAAGCCGGTGATGCCGCGCGGCGCGTGCCGTGGTGGATCGAGTACGCCGTCAGCTTCTTTCCCGTCATCCTGTTCGTCTTCATGCTGCGTTCGTTCGTGGTGGAGCCGTTCCGGATTCCGTCGGGTTCGATGCTGCCCACGCTGCAGTCCGGCGACCTGATCCTGGTGAACAAGTTCAGCTACGGCTTGCGCCTGCCCGTGATCGACAAAAAGGTCGTCGAAGTCGGCAAGCCCCAGCGCGGTGACGTTTTCGTGTTCCGCTACCCGGTGGATCCGGACGTGGACTACATCAAGCGCGTGGTCGGCCTGCCGGGCGACGAGATCGCCTACCTGGACAAAAAACTGTACGTGAACGGTGAATTGGTGCCGCATGTACGCGACGGCGACTATTTTGAGCCGGACCGTGTCTCGTATATCGCACAATATAAAGAGAAGTTGGGCGACGTTGAGCACAAAATCCTGCTTGATGAGAACAAACCGCAGGATTATTCGCCGATGTGGAAATTTCCCAACCGGGAAAACTGCCAATACAGCCGCAATGGGGTACGCTGCAAAGTACCTGAAGGCAGTTATTTCGCCATGGGCGATAATCGGGACAACAGCGCAGACAGCCGATACTGGGGCTTCGTACCTGAATCCAATATCGTCGGACGCGCGTTCTTCATCTGGATGAATTTCAGCGATCTCAGCCGCATTGGCCGGTTCAACTGATTATGTCGCTAGCCACGCTAGAAAACCGCCTGGATCACCACTTCGGTGATCCAGCCTTGCTTGAACAGGCACTGACGCATCGCAGTCATGGTGCGCGCCATAACGAGCGATTGGAATTCCTTGGGGATTCCGTGCTGAACTTCGTCGTTGCGGCCATGCTGTTCGAGCGGTATTCCAAAATCGATGAAGGCGATCTGTCGCGACTGCGGGCCAATCTGGTCAAGCAGGCTTCGTTGGCGGATATCGCGCAGCGCCTGGAACTGTCGCAATACCTGCGCCTGGGCGAAGGTGAATTGAAGAGCGGCGGATTCCGCCGGCCATCCATTCTTGCGGACACGGTCGAGGCGCTGTTCGGCGCCGTCTTCCTGGACGCGGGATTTGATGCCGCCCGTCGCGTGATCGTGCGCCAGTACCAGCCGGTACTGGCCTCGGTCGACCCCAAGACGCTGGGCAAGGACGCCAAGACCTTGCTGCAGGAATTCCTGCAAGGCCGCAAGCTGGCGCTGCCGTTGTACACGGTGGTGGCGACGCATGGCGCGGCCCACAGCCAGCAGTTCGAAGTCGAGTGTGCCATCCCGGCGCTCGAGATCAAGGTTATGGCGCCCGGCGCCAGCCGCCGCGCCGCCGAGCAATCGGCGGCCAAGCTGGCGTTGGAGGCCGCGTTGGCCATCAGCCCGGCGACCAAGGCTGCCCGCAAGTCGGGCAAGGCGCGCAAAACCGCGCAATTGTCGCTGCCCGTGGCAGTGGCTCAAGAGACTAAATGAGCGATACCCCTTTTCGTACCGGCTTCGTTGCCATCGTTGGCCGCCCCAATGTGGGCAAGTCCACGCTGACGAACGCCCTGATCGGTTCCAAGATCTCCATCGTGTCGCGCAAGGCGCAGACCACGCGCCATCGCATCCATGGCGTGCTGACGCGCGAGCACGAGCAGTTCGTGTTTGTCGATACCCCGGGTTTCCAGACGCGCCATGGCGGCGCGATGAACCGCATGATGAACCGCGTCGTGACGCAGGCGCTGGCCGATGTCGACGTGGTGGTGCATGTGGTGGAAGCCGGTAAATGGTCGGAAGGCGACGCCAAGCTGCTGCCGCTGTTGCCCAACCCCGAGCGCACCATCCTCGTCGTCTCCAAGATCGACGCGCTGAAGAACCGCGACGACCTGTTTGCCTTCGTGGCCAAGATCATGGCGCTGCATCCGTTCGGCGCCGTGGTGCCCGTCAGCGCCACCAAGAACCAGCAGCTGGATCAGCTGCTGCAAGAGATCGCGGCCCGCCTGCCGGAAGGCGAGGCGATGTTCGAAGAAGACACGCTGACCGACCGCCCCATGCGCTTCATCGCCGCCGAACTGGTGCGCGAGAAGATCTTCCGCCTGGTGGGCGACGAACTGCCTTACGGCTGTACCGTCGTCATCGAGCAATGGGAAGAGACCAGCAAGGGCGCCAGCATT
This sequence comes from Achromobacter marplatensis, assembly GCF_002209535.1. Classification (GTDB taxonomy): domain Bacteria; phylum Pseudomonadota; class Gammaproteobacteria; order Burkholderiales; family Burkholderiaceae_B; genus Achromobacter; species Achromobacter marplatensis. The sequence goes on from NZ_NJIG01000002.1 coordinate 648,137, forward strand.
AACGCTTGCGTCGTGGTCGAACGCGACAGCCACAAGCCCATCTTGCTGGGCACGGGCGGCATGCACATGAAGCGTATTGCCACGGAGGCGCGGCAGGACATCGCCAAGCTGCTGGACAAGCCCGTGCACCTTGAGGTCTACATCAAGGTGCGCAAGGGCTGGTCCGACCGCGAGAGTGCGCTCCGCGATCTGGGCTATGAGTAGACGGGCGCCTCGCGTCCAGGATCGCCCGGGGTTTATGCTGCACGCCACCGCGTGGCGTGAGACTTCCCTTATTGTTCAGACGTTCTCTCGCGATCATGGCTGTGTGGCCATGGTCGCCAAGGGCGCCAAGCGCCCGTATTCCGTTCTGCGTCCCGTGTTGTCGGCCTTCCAGCCCTTGCTGCTGTCCTGGACCGGCAATGGCGAGGTCAAGACACTGACCCGCGCCGAGATCGCCGGCATCCGTCCGCTGACGGGCACGGCCTTGATGTCGGCCTGGTACATGAACGAGCTGCTTCTGCGCCTGCTGCCGCGCGAGGATGCCCACCCCTTACTGTTCGATGCCTACGACGTGGCGCTGCAGCAACTGTCCAACGGAACCCGTGCCGCGGGTGCGCTGCGCCGGTTCGAATGGACCTTGTTGCGCGAAACCGGCTATGGCGTGGACGAAGACGCGCCCGACTTCGAAGACCCCGTGATTGAGCCCGCGCTGCGCCGCGATTTGCGCGAGCGCCTGGCCGAAATTCTGGCTGGCCGCCCGTTGTCCACGCGCCGCGTACTGATGGATCTCCAACGTATCTGAGCGCACGGCGCCCCGATCATGACCTTCACGCTAAAGCAGGTCGAAACCTTTCGCACCGTCTACGAGACGGAAAGCGTCACCGCCGCCGCCCGGCGGCTGGACGTGTCGCCCGCGACGGTCAGCGCCACCTTGGCGGCGCTTGAAGCCAGCATCGAGCTGCGGCTGTTCGAGCGGGTGCGACAACGCATGCAACGCACGCCGGAAGCCACGCTGCTATACGAGGAAATTCGGCGTTTGAATGTCGGCCTGGAAAGCCTGGGACGCAAGATCCGCGCGATCCGTGGGGCGGCCCAGCCCAGGCTGCGCATCGGCTGCATCCATGCCTACAGCGGCGCCGTCGTCAGCGATGCGATCTCGCGCTTTCGCACGCGCTACCCCGATACCCCGTTGTATCTGCAGATCCGCGATTCCAATACCTTGCGCGACATGGTGGTGTCGGGCGAGCTCGACTTGGCCGTGGTGGCCGACGAGTCGGAGCTGGAAGGGCTGCGCGGCCACCGGCTGGCCAGCTTGCGGGCGGTTGCCGTCTTTCCGGCGGCGCATGGGCTGGCGCGCCTGGCGCGCGTGGATTTTCCGCATCTGGCCGATCTGGACGTGATTGCCCTGAACGCGGAAGACGGCTCGCGCAAGCGGCTGGATTCCTTGTTGCGCCAGGCGGGGCTGAGCTTGCGGGTGGCGATTGAAACCCCGTACTCCAGTACCGTCTGCCAGCTGGCGCTGGCTGGGCATGGCGTGGGCATCGCCAACCCCGCGACGGCAGTGGGCATGGAGGCCGCGGGCCTGTGCTATCGGCCGCTGACGGCCCCCGTGCATTTCGAATGCCACATGATCCTGCATGGCAGCCGGCCTTTGTCCGAGGCGGGCAAATTCTGGGCGACCTGTCTGCGCGGCGCGCTGGCCCCGCTGGTCGACCGCTTCGGCGTCTAGCGCCCAGGCCCGGGCCGGCCTCAGCCGCGGCGCCCGTCCGACGTCACCATCAGCACTACCGACGATTCCGCATCCAGCACGCCCGAGCGCCTGAGCCGGGACACCGCCGCCAGCGCAGCCGCCGAAGACAGTTCGGTGCTGATTCCTCGGCGTTCAAGCCGTTGCTGCGCCTGGGCTGCGGCGGCGTCCGAGACCTCTGCCGGCGTGCCGCCCGAGCGGGACAGGGCTTCCAGCGATTGCAGCGTGCACGTGCCGCCCGCAATGGAGTACTGGTCCGTTATGCCCTCCCACTGGCCGCGCGCATCGCCTTCGGCGCGGGCGCGCGACAGCCGGGCGTAGGGCTCGACCGCGTGCAGGCGCGGCAGGCGCGAGATGCGTCCGCTGTTCAGCAGGTGCTGCCAGCCCAGGAAGATTCCCCACAGCAAGTCGCCACGCGCGGTGGGCACGATGATATCGGTGGGCGCGCCGCAGGCGTCCAGGATCTCCTGGGCGATCGGCTTGTAGCCTTCCACGCCGTAGGGGTGCGTGCCGACCGGGGGATTCAGGTAGTTAGTGCCCGCGAATGCGCCGTGGTTGCGGCACAGGTCCGACACGTACGGCCAGCGGGCCAGGCTGTCCTCGAAGGCGCTGAGCTTGGCGCCGAAGCGCTGCATGGCCTCGCGCTGCAGGGGCGGGCAGTTGCGGGTAATGGCGATATCGGCCTGCAAGCCGGCTGCCGCGCAATAGGCGGCCAGCGAAACGCCGGCGTTGCCGCTGGAAGCCGCCGCCACGCGGGTCGCGCCCGCCAGGCGGGCGCGTGACACCAACTGGGCCGCCATGCGGTCCTTGTGACTGCCGGTGGGATTGGCGCTTTCGCATTTGAGCCAAAGCTGGCCGACGCCTTCCGCACGCGCCAGGTCCATGGCTTCCAGGGTCGGCGTGCCGCCTTCACCCAACGTGATGGGCGCCAGCACGGGCAGGGGGATGGCGCGGTCCTCGTCAACGGGGTCGTAGCAACACTCCAGGGTGGCGGGATGGCCCGTTGCCAGGCAGCTTGGGCAGCCTTCGGGATAGTCGTCGGGCGACCAGAGGCTGGCGCAGCGGATGCAACGCAGGGTGGACAATCGCGGGTTCATCAGCATGGGTCAATACTTGGAGGCTAGGGAGTCCAGGGGGAGGGCGGGGGCGACTTGCAGGAGGCAGTCGCCGTCGTCGCTGCGGGCGATGGCGCGCAGGCAGACGATGGTGCCCGCTTGAGGGCTGAGCAGGGGGCGCAGGGGCGTATCGGGACGCGCCGGTTCGATCAGGCGCCCGATACGCTGGCCGGCCGTGACCGATTGCCCCAGTTCAACGCTGGGTACGAACACGCCGGGTTCGCCCGCGCGCAGCGTGGCGGCGGCCGCCTCCAGGTCATAGAGCCGGATATTCGGATGGCGCGGCAGGGGAAGGTCCGACAGCAAGCCCAGTTCACCCAGGCAACCCAGCAGGCCATCGCGACACCGGTCGGCCAGGTTGCTGCTGGTTTCCCTGCCGCCGCCGATCTCGGCGCTCAGACGCAAGACGCCGTGGCGGCTGGCCGCGGCGGGCAGGGAGCCTGCTTCGTTGCCGCGGAAGAACACGCAATGCGGCAGGCCGAAGGCGCGTGCCAGGGCGGGCAGGCGTTCGTCGTAGGCGTCGTCGCCGTAGCGCGTGATGACCGATGACGGCAGGTAGCGCAGCGATGCGCCGCCGCTGTGCACGTCCACCATGGCCTGCACGCGAGGCAGCAGCCGGGCTTCCAGCGCGGCCGCCACGCTCTCGGTGTAGCCGCGCGCCGGCGCGCCCAGGAAGGCGCGGTTCAGGTTGCCGCCGTCGGCGGGTGACAGCCGCGTGCCGGCCAGCGAGGCCTCGGCATTGACGGCAGGCAGCAGGTAGACCGTGCCGCGTTGCAGAATGGCCGGCAGGTGATGCCACAAGTCCAGGATGGCCGCCTGGCCTTCCCATTCGTCGCCGTGCACGCCGGCGATCAGCGCAACGGCGGGGCCTGGCCCTGCCTCGATCCGCAACACGGGGATCGTGATGCGGCGATACGCCGATTCATTGGTGGCGGCGGCGACGGAGAAATCCTCCCGGCTTACGCTGACCATGCGGCGGCTCCAGTATCGGTATTCATCGGGGTCAATCCAGGGTGGCGGCCTTGATGATGGTCTCCCATTTGGGCAGCTCCTTGCGAATCTGGGTCTGGACGTCCTGGGGCGTGCCGCCCAGGGGTTCCTGGGAACGGCTGCGCAATTCCTTCTCGACGTTCTCCGAGCGCAGCGCCTGGTTCAGCGCGGCATTCAGGCGGGCGACGGCGGCGGGCGGGGTGCCCGCGGGCGCGATCAGCGCGCTCCAGGCCGACTGCTCGTAATCGGGATAGCCCTGTTCGGCTACCGTGGGCACGTCGGGATTGGAGGCCGCGCGGGCTTTGGTCGTGACGGCGAGCGCGCGCAGGCGCCCGTCCTTCAGGTTGCCGATCAAGGGCGGCAGGTTTTCCATCATGGCGTCGACGTGCCCGCCCAGCAGGTCCGACAGCTGCGCGGCCGTCGCCTTGTAGGGAATCTGGCGCACGGCGGCGCCGGTCTGGGCGATGAAGAGTTTCACGCCGACTTCGCTGGTGGTGCCGGGATCCGCCGATGTCATGGTCAGGCGGTCGGGTTGGGCACGGCTGGCGTCGATGAAGCTCTTGAGGTCGCGATAGGGCGAGGCGGCATTCACGACGATGACGTTCGGGGTTTCGGCCACCAGCCCGATGGGCGTCACGTCGCGGTCCAGGTCGTAGAGCTGTTGCTTGAACAGGAAGCGGTGCAGCACCAGTGTGCCGACGTGGGCATAGCCGATGGTGTAGCCGTCGGCCGGGGCGCGCACCACCGCTTGCGTGCCGATGCGGCCGCCTGCGCCGACGCGATTTTCCACCACTACAGGCTGTCCAAGCTGGCGGCTCATTTCCTGGCCGATCAGGCGAGCGGTGATGTCCGCGTTGCCCCCTGCGGCGGCCGGCACAATCAGCGTGATGGCACGCTCGGGATAGTCGGCTTGCGCGGAAGGCGCGGCAAGGCAAAGCAACAGGGCGGCAAGGCAGGCATTGCGTTTCATGACGATTCCCGAGGCGTTGAGAGCTGCGCCATTGTGGGGGCGCCGCCAGGAGAATCCGTTTGCCTTGATCAGATGGATGTTCAGCAAAAACTAATGGTCGTCGGGCCTGCGTACGTCGGCCTGCTTACCCAGGCCGTAACCCACGGCGGCTGCGCCCAAGGCGACCGCCGCGCCCAGCAGCGCGATCAGCGCCGCGCCATAACCCAGCATGTCGACGCCCGCCTTGACCCACCCGCTGGCCGCGTCTCCGCCGCGGTAGACCACGGTGTCGATCACGCTCTTGGTCTTGTACTTGTCTTCGGGTGGAACCGCCGTGAACAGCATTTCGCGCCCTGGCCGGATCAGCGCGTATTCCCCGGCGCGGCGCAGGATCATCGCGGCCGCCAGCACCCCGAAGACAGGAAAAGCGGCCAGCGCCAGGAACGACAGGCCCACGGCCAGGGGCACGGCGGTCAGCAGGAAGCGCAGGCCCAGACGGGCGGCGACCCGGCCCGTGATGAAGACCTGCGACAACAGCGCCAGCGTCTGGACGGTGAAATCCAGCGCGCTGAAGACGCGGATGCGTTGGGCCGTGTCGGCAAACGTGTCGGCCACCAGCCGCGCCTGCTCCATGTACAAAAACGTATTGAGGGTGGCCAGCAGCACGACAAGCAAGGAAATGCCCAGCAGGTAGCGCGAGCGGAAAATGCGCGAAATGCCGGCCAGGACGGTGCCTTCGATGGGATGCCGCATGTCCTCCAGGCCGGTTTCAGTGCGCGTGGTGGCGCGCCAGCGCAGCAGCCATTGTTTGAACGGCAGCGTGGCCGTTAGCAATAGCGCCGACAAGAGGAGCAGTCCGGCCGGCCCCAGGCTGCCCGCCAGCAAGGCGCCCAGCAACGGGCCGCACAGCCCGCCCGCGCTGGCGCCCGCGGCGATCAACGCGAACAGGCGTTTGGCCGATTCCATGCGGAACACGTCGGCCATCAGGCTCCAGGCGATAGAGACCACGAACAGGTTGAACACGGACAGCCAGACGTAGAACGCGCGTGCCGCCCAGATGCTGTCTGGCCGCAGATGAAGCAGGGCGGCGAAGCCCGCCATGGTCAGGGCGAAGACGCTGTAGACCCAGGTCAGCAGGGTGGCGCGCGGCACGCGTGCCGAGAGCCAGCCGAACAGCGGCACCACGGCCAGCGTGGCGACGAAGGTGGCGGTGAACAGCCATTGCAGCTGGTTCACGCCCGCCTGTATGCCCATGGTCTCGCGGATCGGCCGCAGCATGAAATAGCCGCAGAACAGGAAGAAGAAAAAGGCGAAACCGCAGGCGGCCGGCGCGATTTCCTCGCCGTGGATGCCCAGCGCCCGCGCCGCGCGTTCGCGCAGGGAGGAGGGGGCAGCAGCAGCCATGGCGCTATGCCAGCAAGGCGGCGATGCGTTCGCGCAGAGCGGCGTCCGGCAGGCGGCCGAACCCGGCCAGCGCGTTGTCGGCCATGTTGGCGGGTTTGGACGTGGCGGGGATCACGGCCGTGACGGCCGGATGGCCGATGATGAACTTCAGGAAAATCTGCGCCCAGCTCGTGCAGTCGATCTCGGCGGCGAGTGCCGGCAGGGCGCGGCCCTTGACCTGCCGGAACAGCGCGCCGTCCTGGAACGGGCGGTTGATCAGCACCGCGACGCCGTTGGCCTGGCAGGCGGGCAGCAGGCGCTTTTCAGCATTGCGCGCGCCCACCGACAGATTGACCTGCAGGAAGTCGGGCTTTTCGCGTTCGACCAGTTCGGTCAGTTCGTCGTGCGCGGAGTCGGTGTAGTGCGTGATCCCGATGTAGCGGGTGACGCCTTGCTGCTTGAGTTCGCGCAGCAGCGCCAGCTGGTTGCGAGTGTCGATCAGGTTGTGCACCTGAATCAGATCGAGTTTGTCGCTGCCCAGCTGCTTTTGCGACTGCCGCACCTGGTTCATGGCGGATTCGCGGCCCTGGGCGCCGATCTTGGTGGCCAGGAAATACCGGTCACGCATGCCGCCGTGCCGGGCCAGCAGCGAGCCGACAGCCGCTTCGGCCTGCCCATAGCTGGGGGCGGTATCGATGAGGAAGCCCCCTTCCTGGGTGAAGATGTCCAGCACCTGCGCCAGCGGCTCCATGGCTGCGGTGTCGCCGGGCGAAACGTTGAAGGTGTCTGCCGTTCCCAGGCCGATGACCGGGATCAGGTCGCCCGAGGCGGGGATGGCGCGGCTCAGCATGGACTGTTTGACGCTGAGCGCGCGGGCCGTGCCGGCGGATCCCAGCAAGGCGGCGCAGGCGGCGGTCTGAAGAAATCGGCGGCGGTCGTGCATGACGAGGGGCGCTCCAAAGAAAAAAGGCCTACACGCGAATGTAGGCCTTTTGCAGGGGTCTTTCGACCGGTGCTTACTCGCGGTTGCCGCCGAAGATGCCCAGCAGCATCAGCAGGTTCGAGAAGACGTTGTAGACGTCCAGGTAGATGGCCAGCGTGGCGGACACGTAGTTGGTTTCGCCGCCGTTGACTACGCGTTGCAGGTCAACCAGCATGAAGGCCGAGAAGACCAGGATGGCCATGACCGAGATGGTCAGCATCAGCGCGGGCAATTGCAGGAAGATGTTGGCCAGCGCGGCGATCAGGATGACCACGGCGCCGATGAACAGGAACTTCTGCATCCCGGACAGATCGCGCTTGATGGTCGTGGCCAGCGTGGCCATCGTGCCGAACACGATTGCCGTGCCGCCGAAGGCCGTCATGACCAGTTGCGAGCCGTTGCTGAAGCCCATCACGAAGCCGAGCAGGCGCGACAGCATGACGCCCATGAAGAACGTGAAGGCCAGCAGCAGCACCACGCCCATCGAGTTGTTCTTGTTCTTCTCGATGGCGAACATCAGGCCGAACGCGCCCACCAGGAACACGATGGCGGACAGGCCGGGGCTTGCGCCCATGACGCGGTTGATGCCGGTGTAGAGGCCGACAGCGGCGCCCAGGACCGTGGGGATCAGCGACAGCGCCAAGAGCCAGTAGGTGTTGCGCAGGACCTGGTTGCGAGCGACCTCGCCCGGCGCGCCGGCAACTGCACCGGAACGGTTAAAAGGGGACGGACGATATTCGTTCATGGAGAACTCCTGTGTACGGCAAAAATAGTGATTGCCTAGAAGGCTTAGATGGGAAGGATACCTTACAGTTCCCTGAAGAATCCAGTTTTTGGAAGATTTAGACCGGTTGCCGGACGCCTGCCGCCAGCCGGTTCAACCCGGCCGGACATCTTTCAGCACACGGGCAACGATACCCGGTAATTCGGCATCCATGCGGCTTTGAATCTGCTCGATGGCTTGCGCCAGCGCCTGGCGCATCAATTGCTCGACCTCGGCCTGCAGGCGGGCCGTCAGGACGGTGGGATCGGGCAGGGCGGCCGCGGCCGCCTCGGCTTGCGCCTGGGCGTCGGCTTCGGCCTCCTGCTCGTGGGCAACCTCGGTCAAGAGGGGAAACGCATCGTCGTCGAACGCAGGATCGGCGTCATCGGCCAATTCCGTCAGCAAGGGCGCGTCCGCCTCGTCGGCCGGCAGGGGGTAGAGCGTTGGCTCGGCCCGCTGGGTCAGGGTGGGGATGCCGGGATCGTTGGGGCGAGTAGGCATGGGGGCTTTCCGAATATCGATGGGCGGGGCGGCAGGGCCCGCCAGGGCGGGCAGGGCGTTCAGTCGCCGGACGGCTGGCGGCTGAGGTCGTGGCTTTGCGGCGTATGGCCGGCGTTCAGGTACACGCGCCAGCGTTGGCGCGCCGCGTGCTTGTCGTCAGGGTCGTCCGACACGATTTCAAGCAGGCGCTCGAAGGCGTCAAAGCCCGGGGGGCACTCATTGTCCAGATTCAGCAGCCAGGGCAAGGGCTGGTCGGCGCCATCCGCCGGCCGGGCCGCCTGCGCGGCCTGCTGCGGGTCGCCTGCCGTCAGCACCACCGGCGTTTCAGGCGCCAGCGGGTCATTGGCCAGCACGTGCGGCACGAACGACGTATCGTCGAACGCCCACAGCATGCGGTCAAAAGCAGCCAGGCGGGAACCGTCTCTACAGTACACCACCAGCCGTTGGCCGGCCAGGAAGCGCTTGCGCACGACCTGGCAGGCCATGCGCAGGCGGTCGGGCGCGCCGAAGGCGAAGTCGATCCGCGTCATGCCCGGTTCCGTTGCAAGCGCTTCAAACCTGGTCCAGCAGGTATTGCATCAGCAGGGGCACGGGGCGGCCAGTGGCGCCCTTGTCCTTGCCGCCGCGCCAGGCAGTACCGGCGATGTCCAGGTGGGCCCAGCGGTAGGCCTTGGCAAAGCGCGACAGGAAGCAAGCCGCGGTGACCGCGCCGGCCGGAGGGCCACCAATGTTGGCCAGGTCAGCGAAGTTGGACTTCAGCTGTTCCTGGTAGGCGTCGTCCATCGGCATGCGCCAGGCGGTGTCTAGCGACTGGCGGCCGGCGGCAGCCAGGGCGTCGGCTAGCGCGTCGTCCTTGGAGAACAGGCCGGTGTTGACGTTGCCCAGCGCCACGACGCAAGCGCCGGTCAGCGTGGCGATGTCGATGACGGCGGACGGCTTGAAGCGTTCGGCGTAGGTCAGGGCGTCGCACAGGACCAGGCGGCCCTCGGCGTCGGTGTTCAGGATTTCGATGGTCAGGCCGGCCATGCTGGTGACGACGTCGCCCGGCTTGTTGGCCGTGCCGCTGGGCAGGTTCTCGCAAGCCGGGATCAGGCCGACGACGTCCAGCGGCAGCTCCAGTTCGGCCAGGGCGCGGAACGAGCCCAGCACGCTGGCGGCGCCGCACATGTCGTACTTCATTTCGTCCATGGTGGCAGCGGGCTTGAGCGAGATGCCGCCCGCATCGAACGTGATGCCCTTGCCGACCAGCACGATCGGGCCCTGGGCGGCGCGCGCCCCCTTCTTGGCGGCGGCCTTGGCGCCGGCGTGGCGCAGCACGATGAAGCGCAGCGGTTCAGCGGAGCCGCGTGCGACGGACAGGAACGAGCCCATGCCCAGCGCTTCGACCTGCTTCTTGTCCAGCACTTCCACCTTCAGCGACTTGAATTCGCGCGCCAGGCGCTTGGCCGTGTCGCCCAGGTAGGTGGGGGTGCAAATGTTGCCGGGCAGGTTGCCCAGCGTGCGGGTCAATTCCATGCCGTTGGAGATGGCGCTGCCTTCGCGCAGGCCCTTCTGGACCTGGGCGGCTTCGGCGCGCTCGACGATCTGGACGATCTTCTTCAATTTGGGGCGCGCGTCGCGGTCGGGTTTGCCGAAGCTGGCGTCGTAGTGGTAAGTGGCGTTGCCGGCCGCGATGGCGGCGCTGCGGGCGCGGGCGATGACGGCCACGTCCGTGACGGGGTTGGCCACCAGCGTGGACACGCCTTCAGTCAGTTGGGCGGCGACGCAGACCGAGGCGAATGCCTGTTCGGCCGACGCGTGGGTGCGTGCCGAGTATTCGTCCTGCTTGCCCAGGCCCACCAGCACCACGCGCTGCGCGGTCACGCCGGGCAGCGCGCGCAAGGTCAGGGTGGAACCGGCGCGGCCGCGGAACTCGGCCTTGACCACCGCCCGCACGGCGCCGTTGGAGGCGCGGTCGATGATGTCGGCGGCGGGGCTCAACACGCCATCCGCGTATACGCCGACAGCCAGGGCGGCGGTTTTGACTTGGTGCAGGGAAGCAGTGGTCTGTGTGCTAAATTCCATGAGGGTTTCCCGTGTGCGTCTGTGTATGATGCGGTCGATTATCCCGCATATTCTCCCATGTCTCTATTTAAACGCTCTGTCGTCAGCGAGATCACCAGTCACGCTGGCGTTGTCTTTTCCACGTTGCTCGTCGTGTGGCTCAGCGTGCTTCTTGTGCGCCTGCTCGGTGAAGCCGCGGGCGGCAACATCGGAGCCGACGTCGTGCTGGTGCTGGCCGCGCTGTCGACCATCACCGCCTTGCCGACCATTCTGGCCGTCTCCGTGTTCATCGCGGTGCTGACGACGGTCACGCGCAACTACCGCGAATCCGAAATGGTGGTGTGGTTCGCCAGCGGCCTGTCGCTGGCCGACTGGTTAAGGCCCGTGCTGCGGGTGGCCATCCCCATCGCCTTGGCGGTGGCCGGGTTGACGCTGGTGGCCGCGCCCTGGGCGTACCGCCAGATCGGCGAATACCACGAACGCTTCGAGCAGCGCTCGGACCTATCCAAGGTTACGGCGGGACAGTTCGCGGAATCTTCCGGCGGCAACCGCGTGTTCTTCTCGGAAGACCCGGCCACGCCGTCCGACGAACTGGGCAACGTGTTCGCGCGCGAAATCGGGCCGGAATGGCTGAGCGTGCTGACCGCAAGCAGCGCGCACAGCGAGACGCTGCCCAACGGCGACCGCTTCCTGGTGCTGGGCGAAGGCCATCGCTATGACCTGAAACCGGGCACGCCCGAAATCCGGCTGGTCCACTTCGACAAGTACGGCCTGCGCCTGGAAAGCAAGGCCGGCGGCGATCCCATCGCTGAAGCTCGTGCCGCCGCTGAGCGTTCGGCCAAGGCCCGCACCACGATGCAGCTGATGGCGGACAACACCGACAGCAGCTGGTCGCAGGTGATGTGGCGGGTGTCGCTGCCGCTGGCCGCGCTGAACCTGGCGCTGCTGGCCATTCCGCTGGGGGCGGTGAATCCGCGCCTGGGCCGTTCGGGCGACCTGCTGATCGCGGGCCTGGTCGGGCTGCTTTATATGAACCTGATCAACCTCTCGCGCGCCTGGATTTCCAACGGCAAGCTCAGCTTCGGCGTCGGGGTGTGGGCCATCCACGGGGTGGTGGCCTTGCTGACCGTATTTCTGCTCATGCGCCGCCTGCGGGTGAAGGCGCCCAAGAACAGCGCGCCGGCATAGCGGGGACGGGGCCCTGGCCCCGCTTCACCCCGCGCCCGTCCCACCCGTTACGGCAAGTATTTCATCGTGCCGCGCTTGCCGGCCAGCAGGTCGGCATTCTTCAATACCGATTTGCGGATGAACTCCCACAGGACCGTCACGCGCTTGAGCTTGCGCAGATCTTCGTGGCAGTACATCCAGAACGAACGCGTGATCTCCACCTCGTTCTCCAGCACCGGTTTCAGCCGCGGATCCTGCGCGGCGATGAAGCAAGGCAGGATCGCCAGCGACTGGCCCTGCAAGGCCGCGTGGTATTGCGCCACCACGCTCGTGCTGCGTAGCACCACCTTGCTGGCCGGGAGCAAGTCCTCCAGATAGCGCAGGCGTTCACTGAACAACAGTTCGTCCACGTAGCCGATGAAGGTATGGTCGGCCAGGTCCGCGCGGCTTGTGATCGGCGGGTGGCGCGCCAGATAGCCCGGCGTGCCATACAGCCGCAATGTGTAGTCGCACAGCTTGCTGCAGACGTAGGGGCCGCGCTGCGGGCGTTCGATGGTGATGGCCAGGTCCGCCTCGCGCTTGGACAGGCTGACAAAGCGCGGCACCGGCAGGATGTCCAGCGTGATATGCGGATAGCGCCGCTGGAAATCGGCCGCCAGCGGCGTCAGCACATAGCTGCCGAACCCTTCGGTTGCGCCGATGCGCAGGTGGCCCGACAGGGCCTGGCCGATGCCCGACAGGTTTTCCCGCGCGGTGTGCACCGTGCTTTCCATCTGTTCGGCGTGTACGAACAGGCGTTGACCGTCGTCGGTCAGTACAAAGCCCGCGCTGCGGGATTTCTCGAACAGCAAGGTGTCGAGCTCGGTTTCCAGTGCCCGGATGCGTCGCGACACCGTGGTGTGTTCGACCCCGAGCTTGCGTGCCGCCGCGCTGACCCGCTGGGTGCGGGCCACTTCCAGGAAATATCGCAGGCTGTCCCAATCAAGCACGTTCCGGCTCTCCAGGCGCCTCGCGCCAACCGGCGGGAGGCACAAATATTGATTGTGCATGAATGCACAAGGAATGTGCATTTCTAGTGTTGCTTGTTGATTTTCACACATCTACACTGGGTCGGCAGGCCTCGGGGCATTGCCCTGGGGTCGCAGGCCGCACAGACGGCGCATAACGCTAAAAATCAGCGCATAACACTCAGGAGACAAATCCATGAAATTGCACGCACGCGGGCTGGCCGCAGGCTTGTGTCTGGGCGCATTGTTGGTGAGCCAAGCGCAAGCGGCGGATAAGCCGCCAGTGAAGATCGGCATTCTGACGGATATGTCCGGCACCTACGCCGGCATGGGGGGCGCGGGTTCCGTGGCGGCGGCGCAGTTGGCCATCGACGACTGCCTGGCGGCGGAATGCAAGGGCATGAAGATTGAACTGGTGTCCGCCGACAATCAGAACAAGGCGGACGTGGGGGCGGCGAAAGCGCGCGAATGGTTCGACCGCGACGGCGTGACGGCGATCGCCGATCTGACCAATTCCGCGGTGGCGCTGGCGGTGCAAGGCATTGCGCGCGAGAAGAACAAGGTCGTGATGTTCTCTGGCCCGGCCACGACGGCACTGACCAACAAGGAATGCTCGCCCGTCGGTTTCCACTGGATGTTCGACACGTATTCGCAGTCCGCGGGCGGCGCCAAGGCCACCGTGCGGGCGGGCGGCAAGTCCTGGTATTTCATCACCGTCGACTACGCCTTCGGCCATTCGCTGGAAGCGGACACGGCCAAGGCGGTGCAGGCGCTGGGCGGCACGGTTGCCGGCAGCGTGCGCCACCCGTTGAACGCGCCTGATTTCGCGTCCTACCTGCTGCAGGCGCAAAGCTCCAAGGCGCAGGTCGTGGCGCTGGCCAACGGCGGCCAGGACACGGTCAATGCGGTCAAGCAGGCGCGCGAATTCGGCATCGTGGCCGGCGGGCAGCGCCTGGTGTCGCTCTTGATCTTCCTGTCGGACCTGCGTGCGCTGGGCCTGGAAAGCGCGCAAGGCCTGTCCTACGTGGACGGCTTCTATTGGGATTACGACGATGCGTCGCGCCAATGGTCGTCGCGTTTCGAGAAGGCCTTCCGCGGCCTGAAGCCCACGATGACGCAGGCCGGCGTGTATTCCAGCGTGCTGCATTACCTGCGTTCGGCGGCGGCGGCCGGCAGCACCGACGGCAAGGTGGTGGCGGACAAGATGCGCGAGCTGCCCATCAAGGACCCGATCATGCGCAATGCGTCGATCCGTCCCGACGGCCGCGTCATTCACGACATGTACCTGTACGAAGTGAAGAAGCCCGCGGAATCCAAGGGCGGCTGGGACTATTCCAAGCTGGTGGCCACCATCCCGGCCGCCGAAGCGTTCCAGCCCCTGGCCGATTCGACCTGCTCGCTGGTGAAGAAATAACCCCTTGCGCGCCGGCCGGGCCCTTGCCCGGCGGCGCGCGGCAAGATTCATGAACGCGGATTCCATCCGCATCGACTACGCAGTGTGAGGAGCATCAAATGAGTGAAGTCCCCCGCGTTCCGCTATTGATCGGCGGCAAGCTTGTGCAGTCCAAATCCACCGAATGGCGAGACGTGATCAACCCCGCCACCCAGGAGGTCGTGGCCAAGGTGCCCTTCGCGACGCGCGAAGAACTGGACCTGGCGGTCTCCAACGCCAAGGAAGCTTTCAAGACCTGGCGCAACAGCGGGCAGGGCACGCGGATGCGCGTCATGCTGAAGTTCCAGGAACTGCTGCGCGCCAACACCGGCAAGCTGGCCGAGATGATCACCCGCGAACACGGCAAGACCCTGCCGGATGCCGAGGGCGAGATCGGGCGTGGCCTGGAAGTGGTCGAGCACGCATGCTCGATCGCCAACCTGCAGTTGGGCGAGTATGCCGAGAATGCCGCATCTGGCATCGACGTCTACACCCTGATCCAGCCGCTGGGGGTGTGCGCGGGCATCACCGCGTTCAATTTCCCGGTGATGTTGCCGTGCTTCATGTTCCCGATCGCTGTCGCCTGCGGCAACAGCTTCGTGCTCAAGCCCTCTGAACAGGATCCGACTGCGTCGCTGTTCCTGGCCCAGCTGGCGCTGGAAGCCGGCCTGCCGCCGGGCGTGCTGAACGTGGTGCATGGCGGCCCGGATACCGCCAACGGCCTGTGCGAACACCCCGACATCAAGGCGGTGTCGTTCATCGGTTCGACCCGCGTGGGCACCGAGATCTACAACCGCGCGTCGGCGGCCGGCAAGCGCTGCCAGTCGATGATGGGCGCCAAGAACCACTGCGTGATCCTGCCGGACGCCGATCCGGAAGTCGCGCTGAATCAGTTGGTCGGCGCCGCATTCGGCGCGGCGGGCCAGCGTTGCATGGCCTCGTCCGTGGCCGTGCTGGTGGGCGACGCCCGCAACTGGCTGCCCGACTTCGTCGAGCGCTCGAAGAAGCTGAAGGTGAATTCCGGCACCGACCGCGAAGCCGACCTGGGCCCGCTGGTTTCGCCCAACGCCAAGAAACGCGTCGAAAGCCTGATCCAGAAGGGCGTGGACGAAGGCGCCAAGCTGCTGCTGGACGGCCGCAATCTGAAGGTGTCGGGCTTTGAGCAAGGCAACTTCGTGGGCCCCACGATTTTCGACGGCGTGGACGAAAACATGACCATCTACACCGAAGAAATCTTCGGGCCGGTCCTATGCTGCGTGGGCGTGGAAACGCTGGAAGACGCGGTGGCGTTCATCAACCGCAACCCCAATGGCAACGGCGTGGCGCTGTTCACCCAGGACGGCGGCGCGGCGCGCTACTTCCAGAACAACATCGACGTCGGCCAGGTCGGCATCAACGTGCCGATCCCCGTGCCGGTGGCATGGTTCAGCTTCACGGGTTCGCGCGGCTCCAAGCTGGGCGACCTGGGCCCCAACGGCAAGCAGGCGGTCCAGTTCTGGACGCAGACCAAGACGGTCACCGCCCGCTGGTCGGCCCACGCCAAGACCGTGAACACCACGATCTCGATGCGCTGAAACAGGGACGCCTTGCTCCTAAGCTTATACAAATAAGTCATATAACAAGGCGTCCTTATTACTTATAATTGGCCCATCTATTAGGGGCCAATTAATGAACCTCCAGCAATTTCGTTTTGTGCGTGAAACCATCCGGCGCGACTTCAACCTGACCGAAGCCGCCCGGATGCTCTATACCTCGCAGCCTGGAGTCTCCAAGGCCATCATCGAGTTCGAAGACGAACTCGGCATCAAGATTTTCGAACGCCACGGCAAGCGCATCAAGGGCTTGACCAAGCCCGGCCTGGCGGTCTCGCAGGTGATCGACCGCATCATGCGCGAAGTCGACAACCTGAAGAAGGTCAGCGACGAGTTCGCGCGCCGCGACGAAGGCGGCCTGGTGATCGCGTGCACGCACACCCAGGCGCGTTATCTGCTGCCGCGTGTGATTCCGGCTTTCCGCAAGCAATTCCCCAAAGTGCATCTGTCGCTGGCTGAAGGCAGCCCCGCGCAATTGGCCGAGATGGTGCTGCACGAGCAGGCCGACCTGGCGCTGGCGACCGAATCCCTTGCGCTGACGCCGGGCCTGGCGACGCTACCGGTGTATGCCTGGGAGCACACCGTCGTGGTGCGCCCCGACCATCCGCTGGCGGAACTGACTTCCAGCGCCGCCAAGCGCCTGTCGCTGACGCAACTGGCGGAATACCCCATCGTCACCTACGACCGTGCATTCACGGGCCGCAGCACGATCGACGAAGTCTTCGCCAACCAGGGCATCCACCCAGACATCGTGCTGGAAGCCATCGACGCCGACGTGATCAAGACCTACGTGGACGTTGGCCTGGGCATCGGCATCATCGCCGGCGTGGCTTATGACCCGCGCCGCGACTCCAACCTGGTGGGCCTGCCGGTGGGGCACCTGTTCGG
Source organism: Achromobacter marplatensis (assembly GCF_002209535.1). Lineage (GTDB taxonomy): Bacteria > Pseudomonadota > Gammaproteobacteria > Burkholderiales > Burkholderiaceae_B > Achromobacter > Achromobacter marplatensis. The sequence goes on from NZ_NJIG01000002.1 coordinate 664,678, forward strand.
CACGCACACGACCCGCGTGGGCGTGAAATCGGGCGTATTCCTGCGTGACTACGTCTACACGTTCCTGGAAATGCTGGCGCCGTCGCTGACCCGCGCGGTGGTGACCGAAGCCGTGCAGGGCGCGCCGAAGTAGGGCGGCCAGGACGGTCTCGGCCTACGGCAAAAAAAGCGCGGCATTCCTGGAATGCCGCGCTTTTTCTTTTGGGGGCCAGTGGCGCCGACTCGCCGGAAAGCCGCGAGTTCCCTGGCTGATAGCAAATATCGCTATCCCTTTCTTGAAGCTCATTAATATTATTAAATAAGAACCGATCTCATTTAAGTTGACTAAAAAATAGGAATCATTATCATTACATCCAGGCTCAACGACCAGTGAGGTTCATCATGACGGCAGGACTCAGTGCAGTAGTAGTTGGCGCAGATCGACTGGGCAACATCCCGGATCTGCTGAAAGGACACAATATTTCGATCACGCATCACATCAGTGGCCGCGATCCTTCACATCAGAAGAAAACGCTTCAACTTCCGTCGGGCACGCAGCTGGTCATCCTGCTGACCGACTTCCTGGGGCACAACGTCATGAAGACCTTCCGCAACGCCGCGCAGCGCGGCGGCATCCGGGTCGTGGCTTGTCGCCGTTCGGTATGCAGCATGCAGCAGGCCCTGCAGCAATGCGGCCTGTGCCCGCGCGCAGGCACCGTGCACTGATTTCCGGTTGCCGCTGGAACACAAGAACTGGGGAGGCCGAAACGGCCTGCGGCTTGGCACATGAATCCCCAAGCCGCGAAGAGCAAGAAAAAACGCCGTCAGACTGAAGTCTGACGGCGTTTTGCTTTTGGGGGATGGCGCCGGGCAACCTGCTTATGCGAGGATGCCGGAAACCGAATTCAATTCGCGGCGCGGGCGGATGCCATCAGGCTGTTGTCCAGGCGGCGGGCGCCGTTGTAGCGCTTGGTCCAGTAGGCCATGGTCATGCTTTCGACGCGGACGACGCCACCGGCGCTGGGCGAGTGCACGAAGCGGTCGTCGCCCAGGTAGATGCCCACGTGCGAATAGCGGCGGCCCATCGTGTTGAAGAAGACCAGATCGCCGGCCTTGAGTTCGTTCTTGGCGACGGAGACGCCTTGCTGGGCGATTTCGGCGGCGTTGCGGGGCAGCTTCAGGCCCAGCGAGCGCTCGGCGGAATAGGCGACCAGGCCGCTGCAATCGAATCCGGTATCGGGGGAACTGCCGCCGAAGCGGTAGCGGATGCCCAGGTAGTTGAGGGCTTCGCTGACCATGGCGTTGTCGCTGTTGGTGCCAGTGTGGTTTTGCTGGCGGTCGCGCTTGAATTTGTGCGTAACCAGCATGCCGATGGGGTCATCGGCGGTGGCGACCCACTCCATTTCGTACGGATCAATCTCGGACGTATGGGCGGTTGACTTCTGGCCAGTGCCGGCACAACCTGCCAAACCCGCCACACATGCCATTAACGCGAGCGTACGCAGACCGCGGTACGCTTGGCCAGTGGATGAATTGAATCGCGCGAGTATGGAGTGTCGATGCATTCGCCTGGGATGACTTGCCGAGATGACAGCAAAAACCACGGGATTAGCCGTGGATCGAGCCGAGATGTCAGCAAAATCAACAATTATCTACAACTTCGCGGGCATTCTACCAAACTTTCAAGACCGGTCAGTGACAGATCGGCTATTTATCCATGACGCGTGGATATTTGGTGGAACATTTTGACTTGTGGCAAGCCTCGTGCAAGGTTCGCCTACCAGAATGACCAAATGATTCGAAAGAAATCAATCAGCCTTAAGGCGTATGAACAATACCAGGAGACATAAATGCAAAAAACCCGGGATTTCCATTACAGATCATTGCATGACCGCGATGGCTTCTGGCGCGAAGAGGCTGGCCGCATCCACTGGGAGACGCCCTTCGAGTCTGTCCTGGACTTCTCGCGGCCGCCATTCGCCAAGTGGTTTGTAGGCGGCAAGACCAATCTTTGCTACAACGCGGTCGACCGGTGGCTGCCCACGCAGGCTGACCAGCCGGCCCTGATCTGGGTGTCCACCGAAGTCGACCGGGAACAGGTCTACACCCGGCAGGACGTCTATGAAGAGGTCAACGCGGCCGCCGCCATGCTCAAGGAGCTGGGGGTGGGGCGCGGCGATCGGGTGCTGCTGTATATGCCGATGGTGCCGGAAGCGGTGTTCACGATGCTGGCCTGCGCCCGGATCGGCGCGGTCCACTCGGTGGTGTTCGGCGGATTCGCGTCGGTCAATCTGGCGCAGCGCATCGACGACGCCGCGCCCAAGGTGGTGGTCTGCACGGACGGCGGGTCGCGCGGGGGCAAGGTCGTGCCCTATAAGCCGTTGCTGGATCGTGCGCTCGCCCTGGCCAAGACGCCGCCGGCTGCCGTCGTGGTGTTCGACCGCGGCCTGGCGCCGTTCGAACCCGTGGCCGGGCGTGACCTGGACTACGCCACCCTGCGCGAGCGCCACCGCGGCGCGCGCGTGCCGGTGCAATGGCTGGAATCGTCCGAACCCAGCTACATCCTCTATACGTCCGGTACGACCGGCAAGCCCAAGGGCGTGCAGCGCGACACCGGCGGCTATGCCGTGGCGCTGGCTTCGTCGATGGAATACCTGTTCAACGGGCGCGCCGGCGACACTTTCTTCTGCACCAGCGACATCGGCTGGGTGGTCGGACATTCCTACATCATCTACGGCCCCTTGATCGGCGGGCAGGCGACGGTGCTCTACGAGGGCACGCCCGTGCGCCCGGACGGGGCCATCCTGTGGAAGCTGGTCGAGCAGTACGGCGTGAATACGCTGTTTTCGGCGCCGACGGCGGTGCGCGTCCTGAAGCGCCAGGACCCCGCGCTGCTGAAGCGCCATGACCTGTCCAGCCTGCGCGCCGTCTACCTGGCGGGCGAGCCGCTGGACGAACCGACCGCCCACTGGATATCGGAAGGCCTGGGCAAGCCCATCATCGACAACTACTGGCAGACCGAATCCGGCTGGCCCATCCTGTCGGCCCAGCCGGGGGTGGAGCGCGTGCCGACCCGATTCGGCAGCCCGTCCTTTCCGGTGTACGGGTTCGACGCGCGCATCGTCAGCGAATCCACCGGCGAAGACCTGGGGCCTGACGAGAAGGGCGTGGTGGCGATCGTGCCGCCGCTGCCGCCGGGTGCCATGTCCACCATCTGGGGCGACGACGCGCGTTTCGTGCAGACCTACTTCACGTCGATCCCCGGACGCCAGGTGTATTCGACCTTCGACTGGGGGCGGGTGGATGCCGACGGCTACTGGTTCATCCTGGGCCGCACGGATGACGTGATCAACGTGGCGGGCCATCGCCTGGGCACGCGCGAGATCGAGGAGTCGGTCAACAGCCACAGCGGAATCGCGGAATGCGCGGTGGTCGGCGTGGCCGATGCGCTCAAGGGGCAAGTGGCCATGGCGTTTGCCGTGCTGAAGAATCCTGCCAGCGCCGACACGGAGCAAGGGGCAAAGCAGCTGGAAGGCGATATCATGCGGCTAGTGGAAGATCAGCTGGGAGCGGTGGCCAGGCCCGCCCGGATCCGGTTCGTGGGTGCATTGCCCAAGACCCGGTCCGGCAAGGTGCTGCGCCGTGCGATCGTCGCGGTATGCGAAGGACGCGATCCCGGAGACCTGACGACCATTGAAGATCCTAACGCCCTGGAACAGATCAAGGAGTCGCTGCAATGAATACCAAACCCGTGCTGAGCGCCGAAGACGTCAAGAAGATCCTCGCCGCGGCCGAAGCACACGCCGTGCAGAACAAATGGGCCGTGACCATTTCGGTGGTCGATGACGGTGGCCATCTGCTGGGCATGCTGCGCCTGGACGGCGCAGCCCCGATCTCGGCGCACATTTCGCCCTCGAAGGCCAAGACGGCCGCGCTGGGCCGCCGTGAATCGCGCATCTACGAAGAGATGATCAACACCGGCCGCGTGTCCTTCCTGTCCGCGCCGCTGATCGACGGCCTGCTGGAAGGCGGCGTGCCGATCACCGTCGACGGCCACGTGGTGGGCGCGGTTGGCGTGTCGGGCGTGAAGTCGACCGAAGACGTGCTGATCGCACAAGCTGGCATCGCCGCGCTGGGCCTGTGAGCCAAGCGCAGCAACCGGAGCCGTCTGCCGACGGTTCCGCGCCGAACGCCGGAGCAGGGGACGCAAGCCCCCTGAATCCCGGCGTGGCCAAACGCGAAGTCTGGGCCTGGGCCATGTACGACTTCGCGAATTCCGGCTACACCACCGTGATCCTCACGGCGGTGTTCAGCACCTATTTTGTTGGCGTGGTCGGCGGGCGTGCCCCGTGGGCCACGCTGGCCTGGACCGCGGCGCTGTCGCTGTCCTATCTGCTCATCATGTTGACGATGCCCACGCTGGGCGCCCGCGCTGATGCGAACGGCAGCAAGCGCCGGCTGCTCTACACCAGCACGATCGGCTGCGTGGCCGCGACCCTGGTGCTGACCCAGGCGGGGCCGGGCGACGTCTGGCTGGCGCTGGCCGCCATCGTCGTATCCAACTACTGCTACTGCGTGGGCGAGTCCGTGGTGGCGGCATTCCTGCCCGAACTGGCCAGGCCTGCGGCGCTGGGGCGCGTGTCGGGCTGGGGCTGGAGCTTCGGCTATTGCGGCGGGATGCTCACGCTGGGCCTGTCGCTCGTCGTCGTCACGCTGGCCGAGGGGCGCGGCATGACGGCGGAACACTTCGTGCCTTGGGTCATCGTCGTCACCTGCGCGGTGTTCGCGCTGGCGGCGCTGCCGTCCTTCTTCCTTTTAAAAGAGCGCACGCGCCCGCAAGCGGACAAGCCCGAAGCGCTGCACATGCTCAAGCGCCTGGCCTACGCCTGGCGCGAGACGGGCCAGCACTTTCCCGAATTCCGCCGGCTGCTGATGTGCATCGCCTGCTATCAGGCGGGCATTTCGGTCGTCATCACGCTGGCGGCCGTGTACGCATCCGAAGTCATGGGCTTCACGACGCCGCAGATCATGCTGCTGGTGTTCACCGTGAACATCGGTGCGGCGCTGGGCGCGTTTTCGTTCGGCTATGTGCAGGACCGCATCGGCCACAAGCCGGCTCTGGCCATCACGCTGTGTGGCTGGATCGTGATGGTGCTGGTCGCGTATGCCGCAACGACGGCGCCGGTGTTCTGGGTGGCCGCCACGCTTGCCGGCCTGTGCATGGGCACGACGCAAAGCGCGGGCCGCGCCATGACGGGCGCGCTGGCGCCCGCCGGCCGACTGGCCGAGTTCTTCTCGCTGTGGACCTTCGCCGTGCAATTGGCCGCGGTGATCGGCCCGCTGACCTACGGTCTGGTGACCTGGGGCACGCACGGCGACCACCGCCTGGCCATCCTCGTGACCGGCCTGTTCTTCGTGGGCGGCCTGGCCCTGTTGTCGCGCGTGGACATGAAGCGCGGCCTGGCCCGCCGCCCCGCCGTCTGATGGAACGCCGCGCCACCGCCTGCCGCGGCTGCGGCCGGGCTGCTATCCTTATGAACTGCCTTTGATGGGTCGCGTGCCACGCGACCCATCAAGCGGATTGCTTTGCACTGCTATGCAGGTGCGTTGTCAGCTTGTGCGTGCCGCTGGGGTCGACGCCGTTCCGGTGTTTCCCGCCCTGAGCCGGCGCTGTCAGGTCTCTGCGTTCCCATGCGTATGCGGGCTCCGGCCCGCATTTTGCGTAAGGTGCCCGTAAGAGCGCGGCGATACGGTGGCGGGTGGGTAATAAAACAGCAGCACAAACAAACAGAATCACCGATTGGAGACAAGATCATGTCGAATGCCATTGAGTCCGTACTGGTAGAAACCCGCGTCTTCCCGCCGCCCGAGCGTGCGGCGCAGGGCGCGGCGATTCCCAGCATGGACGCCTATAACGCGTTGTGTGCCCAGGTCGAAAATGATTTCGACGGCTTCTGGGCCGGCCAGGCCCGCGACAACCTGACGTGGACCAAGCCGTTCACGCAGGTGCTGGACGAAACCGACGCCCCGTTCTACCGCTGGTTCGGCGACGGCGAACTGAACGTCTCGGCCAACTGCCTGGACGTGCACCTGACCAACGGCAACGCCGACAAGACCGCCATCATCTTCGAAGGCGACGACGGCACGGTGAACAAGGTCAGCTACCGCGAACTGCTGGCGCGCGTGTGCCGCTTCGCCAACGGCTTGACCGCGCTGGGCTACAAGAAGGGCGACCGCGCCATCATCTACATGCCCATGTCGATCGAAGCCGTGGTGGCCATGCAGGCCTGCGCGCGCCTGGGCGTGACGCATTCGGTGGTGTTCGGCGGCTTCTCGGCCAAGAGCCTGCAGGAGCGCATCGTGGACGTGGGCGCATCGCTCGTCATCACCGCCGACGAACAAGTGCGCGGTGGCAAGACGATTCCGCTGAAAGTCGCGGTGGAAGACGCCATCGCGATGGGCGGCTGCGAAGCCATTTCCAAGGTCATCGTGTACCGCCGCACCGGTGGCAAGGTCCAATGGACCGAAGGCCGCGACCTGTGGATGCACGAGGTCGAGGCCGGCCAGCCCGACACCTGCGAGCCCGTGCCGGTCAACGCCGAGCATCCGCTCTTCATCCTCTATACGTCCGGTTCCACCGGCAAGCCCAAGGGCGTGCAGCATTCGTCGGCAGGCTACCTGCTGTGGGCGCTGCTGACCGTGAAGTGGACGTTCGACGCCCGCAAGGACGACGTCTACTGGTGCACGGCCGACGTGGGCTGGGTCACCGGCCACACCTACATCACCTACGGCCCGCTGGCCGCCGGCCTGACGCAGGTCGTGTTCGAAGGCGTGCCGACCTACCCGAACGCCGGCCGCTTCTGGGACATGATCGCGCGCCACAAAGTCACGATGTTCTACACGGCGCCCACTGCCATCCGTTCGTTGATCAAGGCGTCCGAAGCGACGCCCGACGCCCATCCGAAAAACTACGACCTGGACAGCCTGCGCATCATCGGCACGGTGGGCGAGCCCATCAACCCCGAAGCCTGGATCTGGTATCACAAGAACGTCGGCCGCGAACGCTGCCCGATCGTGGACACGTGGTGGCAGACTGAAACCGGCGGCCACATGATCACCCCGCTGCCGGGCGCCACGCCGACCAAGCCGGGTTCGTGCACGCTGCCGCTGCCGGGTATCGCCGCGGCCATCGTGGATGAGACCGGCGGCGACGTCGACCAGGGCAATGGCGGGTTCCTCGTCATCAAGCGTCCGTGGCCCGCGATGATCCGCAATATCTGGGGCGACCCGGAACGCTTCAAGAAGAGCTACTTCCCGCCGGAACTGCGCGGTTACTACCTGGCGGGCGACGGCGCGCAGCGCGACGCGGACGGCTACTTCTGGATCATGGGCCGCATCGACGACGTGCTGAATGTGTCGGGCCACCGCCTGGGCACGATGGAAGTCGAATCGGCGCTGGTGGCGCACGAGCTGGTGGCGGAAGCCGCCGTGGTGGGCCGCCCCGATGACACGACCGGCGAAGCCGTGGTGGCGTTCGTGGTGTTGAAGCAGGCACGTCCGGAAGGCGAAGAGGCGCAGGCCATCGCCAAGCTGTTGCGCGACTGGGTGGCCAAGGAGATCGGCCCCATCGCCAAGCCCAAGGACATCCGCTTCGGCGACAACCTGCCCAAGACGCGTTCGGGCAAGATCATGCGCCGCCTGCTGCGCGTGGTGGCCAAGGGCGAGGAAGTCACGCAAGACGTGTCCACGCTGGAGAATCCCGCCATCCTGGAACAGCTGGCCAAGCCCCTGTAAGTGCCTCCGGCCGTGACGGGCCGGAGCCTTGCAGCGCGAGGGGAGCATAATGTCGGACGCCCGCACCGGTAATTGCCGGTCCGGGCGTCTTGTCTTTTTGCACCCCTTACTTGAATGGAGCCACGGACGTGAGCCGCAGCAGTTTTGATCGCGCCGGATTAGCGCTGATGCTCAGCACCATTGTGGTCTGGGCAGGCAGTTGGATCGCGATGAAACTGATCGTGCCCTACATCGGCCCGTTCGACTTCGTGGCGCTGCGCTATGTGACGGGCAGCATCGTGCTGTTCGCGCTGGCGATCGCCACGCGCCGGCCGCTGGCGATGCCGCCGTGGAAGCTGACGCTGCTGATCGGATTGACGCAGACCGCAGGGTTCCAGGGGTTCGTGCAGACGGCGCTGGTGTCGGGCGGCGTGGGCAAGGTGTCGCTGATGGCGTACACCATGCCGTTCTGGGTGGTGCTGTTCGCCTGGTGGCTGCTGGGTGAACGCCCGTCGATCCGGCATGGCCTGGGCATCGGCCTGGCAGCAGTCGGGCTGGTCTGTTTCGTGGAGCCCTGGAATGGCCTGGGCGACATCCGTCCCGTGCTGCTGGGGCTGGGCAGCGGCCTGTGCTGGGGCGTGGGCACCGTGTTGTCCAAGCGGATGTTCGAACGCCATGCGCCCGACGTGATGACGTTCACCGCCTGGCAGATGCTGTTCGGCGGTCTGGTCATGGTGCCTGTGGCCTATCTGGTGCCGCAGATGACCGCGCAATGGGGCTGGCCGCTCTGGACCGGCATGACCTACATCGTGCTGATCGCCACCGCGGCTGGCTGGTTGCTGTGGCTGCAGGTGGTGCGCCGCGTGCCCGCGTCGATTGCCGGGCTGTCCAGCTTGGGCGTGCCAGTGGTCGCCATGCTGCTGGCCTGGGCGATCCTGTCCGAGCGCCCCTCGTGGGGCGAAGTGGGCGGCATGGTCCTGATCCTGGCCGGCATCTTCATCGTCAGCCGGGCGGCGCCGGCGGTGCGTGCTTCGTGATCCGGCCTGGCGGCAAGCGCTCCCGATACTCCCCCCCAAATTCCATTCCCTATCCAAGGATTTCCCATGATCGATCTGCGTAGCGACACTGTCACACGGCCTTCGGCTGCCATGTTGCAGGCGATGGTTTCCGCCCCGTTGGGCGACGACGTGATGGGCGACGATCCCACCGTGATCCAGCTGCAGGCGGCCGTGGCCGAGCGCGCGGGCAAAGCGGCGGGCCTGTTCTTTCCGTCCGGCACGCAAAGCAATCTGGCCGCGTTGATGGCGCATTGCGATCGGGGCGACGAATACCTGGTGGGGCAACAGGCCCACACCTATAAGTACGAAGGCGGTGGCGCGGCGGTGCTGGGCAGTATCCAGCCGCAACCCATCGAGCACGCAGAAGACGGTTCGCTGCCGCTGGAAAAGCTGGCTGCGGCGGTCAAGCCGTTGGGCGACGCGCATTTCGCCCGCACCCGCTTGCTGGCCTTGGAAAACACGTTCCACGGCAAGCTGATCCCGGCCGCCTATATCCAGGCGGCGACGGCATGGGCGCGGGAGCAGGGCCTGGGCACCCACCTGGACGGCGCGCGCGTGTTCAACGCGGCCGTCGCCAGCGGGAAACCGCTGGCCGACATGTGCCAGCCGTTCGACTCGGTGTCGATCTGCTTTTCAAAGGGCTTGGGCGCGCCCGTCGGTTCGGTGCTGGTGGGCAGCAACGAGCTGATCGCCCGCGCGCGCCGCTGGCGCAAGATGCTGGGCGGCGGGCTGCGGCAGTCGGGCGTGCTGGCGGCCGCTTGCCTGTACGCGTTGGAGCACAACGTCGAGCGGCTGGCGGATGACCACGAGAACGCCCGCGCGCTGGCCGAAGGCTTGCGCGGCATTGCCGGCGTCAAGGTCTTGAGCCAGGACACCAATATGCTGTTCGTGGAATTCGAGCCGGCACGCTGCGAGGCGTTGACGGCTGCGCTGGCCAAGGACGGTATCCAGATGCGCGCCGTGTACGGCGGGCCGACGCGGCTGGTGACGCACCTGGACGTGTCCGCCGACGACGTGCGGCGGGTCGTCCAGGCCGTGGCGCGCCATCTGGCCTGAGCGGATCAGGCGCTGGCGCGCAGTACGTCCGCCAGCACCGTGAAGAGCTCGTCGATCTGGGCGCGTTCGATGATGAGCGGGGGCGACAGCAGCATCGTGTCGCCCGCCGAACGGATCAGGCATCCGCGTTCCAGACAGGCCTTGTGTACCGCATAGGCGCGCTGGCCGGGCTGGCCTTCCAGCGGCGCCAGCTCGATTGCGGCCAGCAGGCCGATGTTGCGGATGTCGATCACATGCGGCAGCCCCTTCAGGCTGTGCGCCGCATCTTCCCAGTAGCGTGACAGTTCCTGGCTGCGTTGGAACAGGCCTTCGCGGCGGCAGAGGTCCAGCGTCGCCAGGCTGGCGGCGCACGCGACGGGATGGCCTGAATAGGTGTAGCCGTGCGCAAGCTCGATGGCGCTTTCGGGCCCTTGCATGAACGCGTCGTACACGTGCTGCTGCACCAGCGTCGCGCCCATCGGGATGGCGCCGTTGGTCAGGCCCTTGGCGCTGGTGATGATGTCTGGCTTGACGCCGAAGAAGGACGACGCGAAGGCGCCGTCGATGCGCCCGAACGCGCAGATCACCTCATCGAAAATCAGCAGGATGCCGTGCGCGTCGCAGATCTCGCGCAGCCGCTGCAGATAGCCGCGGGGCGGCACGATCACGCCGGTGGAGCCGGCCACCGGCTCGACGATGACCGCGGCGATGGTCGAGGCGTCATGCAGCGCTACGATGCGGTCCAGCGTATCGGCCAAGTGGGCGCCCCAGTCCGGCTGGCCGCGCGTATAGGCCATCTGCTGGCGGTCATAGGTATGCGGCAGGTGGTCCACATAGGGCAGCAGATTGCCGAAGGGCTTGCGGTGGCCGCCGATGCCCGACACCGACAATCCCCCGAAACCCACCCCGTGGTAAGAGCGTTCGCGTCCGATCAGCCGCACGCGCTGGCCCTGGCCGCGCGCCCGGTGGTAGCCCAGCGCGATCTTCAGCGCGGTGTCGACCGCCTCCGAGCCCGAGTTTGAAAAGAACACGTTGGAAAAGCCCGCGGGCGCTTCGGCGCACAGCGCGTCGGCCAGCTCGAAAGCCAGCGGGTGGCTCATCTGGAAGGAGGGCGCGTAATCCAGTTCGTAGGCCGTGCGTGCGATGGCTTCGACGATTTCGGGCCGGCGGTGGCCCGCGTTCACGCACCACAGGCCGGCAATGCCATCCAGCACGCGGCGGCCGTCGGGCCGGATGTAGTGCATGCCTTCTGCAGCGGAGAACAGCACCGGATCCCGCTTGACGCGCCGGTTGGCGGTGAAGGGCATCCAGAAGGCATCGGAATGGGGGGCGGCAGTGGGAAGCGACGGCATGGGCGATCCTGCAGAGTCAGTTCAGGGTACGCTTATTTTGTATTAAATAAATGATAAATACAATTCTGCCGAAAGCGAAGCGGCGTGCGCCGGCCTGCCGGGCAACGCGGCGCGAAAAGCGGGGGCGTGACGGGTCAGGAGGCTTGCAGCGAGGCCTTCAGGTGGCGGCGCATCAATTGCGCGGCCCATTCCTGGTCGTCCGATTCCAGGGCTTCGATGATCTGCAGGTGTTCGCTGCTGGAGTTGACGAAGCGGGCGTCGCGATAGAACGCGGCGTGCTCTTCCAGACGGCGCAACTGGTTCTGTTGCTGCACCGCCTGCAGGATGTAGCGGTTGCCGGAGAAGCGGGCCAGCAATTCGTGGAAGGATGCGTTCAGTCCGAAGAAATCGGTGGCGGACATGTCGGCGTCGGTGCGCTGGATCAGCGCTTCGTGCGCCGCGCGCATGCGCGCAAGCGCCGGCTTGTCCACGCGGAACGTGGGTTCCAGCAAACCGGCGCATTCGATGGTCATGCGAAAGCGATAGCTCTCGCTAAGCGCTTCGGCGCTTTCGAGCGAGGGGGCGAACTGCCACCCATGCCCTTTGCGTTTTTCGATCAGGCCGTCGGCGGACAGCTGCAGAAGCGTCTTGGCCAGCACGCTGCGCGGCGCGCCATAGCGTTGGAGCAGTTCGCGTTCGGTGAAGGTCTCGGGCAGGCCGCGCGAGGCGCGGTCGTCGATCAGCCGACGATACAACTCGTTTTGCGTCGGGCCCGCGCCTTCGAACAGGGCGGCGCCCGAGCCCGCGTTTTCCGCCACGGTATAGCCGCTGTTGGGGCGGTGTTTGATCAGGCCCTGGGCGGCCAGCAGGCGCAACGCGCCGCGCACCGGGGTGCGCGACACCTTGTAGGCCGCGGCCAGGGTCTCTTCGGAAAGATGTTCACCCGGCGAGTAGCGCCCAACCGCGAGGTCTTCCGCGATATGGCGCGCCAGATCGACTTGCAGCGGCGTGGGGCGGGCGGGGGCGGCGGTGGACATGGCGCGTTGACGAAGCGGAAAAGGCGGCGGAGCGGCAATGGTACCGGACACCCGCAGGCCGTTGCAGTAGTGGATGGCTCCGTAATATGAACTTTAATGGAAATTAATACAACGTGATTGGGTCCTGTGCGGATCAGCCGTGACGGATGCGGCTGTCGGACGGCGCTTCGTCGCGCTCGGCCATGCCGTAATCGCGCAGCACCTGCGCAACCCGAAGCCGATAGTTCTGGAACACGCCGCCGCGTCCTGCCTCCTGCGCGCGGCGGTGCGATTCCAGCGACCGCCAGCGCTTGACCGCGTCTTCATCCCGCCAGAACGACAGCGACAGCAGCTTGCCCGCATGAGTCAGGCTCTGGAAGCGTTCGACGGAGATGAATCCATCAAGGGCCTTCAGCTCGTCGATCAGGCTTGCGGCGATGTGCAGGTAGGGATCGGGGTTGCCGTTGGCAGGCTCGACTTCGAATATCACGGCGATCATGGCGTGGGTTCCTTTGAAAACGCAAACTGCGGCACGCGGGCATTGGGCAGCGGCCGATAACGAAAATGGGAGGCCAGGGCGGCAGCGTCGACCCCGGCTTGCAGCAGGTGCACCAGCGCGTCCGCGGCGTGGCGTCGCGCCAGGCCTTGGCCAGGGCAGGCATGGCCGGGCGCCTCTGAGCTGGGCGCCCCTAAGCCGGGCGCCCCTAAGCCGGGCGCCCCTAAGCCGGGCGCCCCGAACGTCCAGCCAGCATCAGGGCGGACCGTTGCGGCGGCAGCCAGCACCAGCAGCACGGTCTGCCCGGCTTCGATCCGCTGGCCGTTGATCGTGATCGAGTCAGCCAGGAATCGCCGCGTGTTGTGCAAGGGCGGATCGTGGCGGATGACGTCGTCGATGATTTTCTGGGCATTGGCGCAGGCCGCGTCGGCGGACAGGCCCTGCCTGCCGGCATGGACCAAGGCATTGCCCAGCAACCCGGCGCCGGCCTCGCAGGACTGGAACAGCAGGCCGACAAGGTTCGCGGCCAGCACAGCAGCCGGAATCTGCGCACGCGCGCCGTCCTTGCGCAGCGTGCGTAACGCGGGGGTGGCGTCGCCAGCAGACAGCAAGGATTCCAGGCGGGATTGCAACGCCTGGGCCGCGGCATGAGCGGCGGCAATCGCGTCGGCGTCAGCCGTGGCGGGCAGGGCGGCCAGGAAGGCGGCGATCTGCGCCGCGCTGTCGGCCTGTAAAGCGGGGCTCAGCCCCAGGAAGGCCGCTTGCGCATGCACGGGCGCGGCGGTCAGGTAGCGGTCCACGGCGGCCGCATCCCCGGCCGGCATCTCGGGCCAGCTTGGCGTACAGGGCTGAGTGCCCTGTTCGCGGAGGAATGCCGTCAGCAAGGCCTTGACCCGTGTGTGCAAGACGCTGTCGTTCATGCGCACGAAGCGGCCAAACAGCTCGCCAGCAGGGCCTGGGCACAATCCCCGAGGCACGGGTTCCGACGGAGGGCGCACGCGGGCGGCCGGGTCACGCATGACGGCCAGGATCGTGTCTGGATGGCTGGCGACCCAAAGGCCTAGCGCCTCATCCCGATACAGCGGCCTCTCGCGCGCCAGTGCGGCATAGTAGGGGTAGGGATCGGCGTGCGTGACGGCAAGCAGGGGATGGGCGGGAAGCATGGCGTGGCCGGCGGTGGATCTGGCTGCCAGTATCCACCGCCCGGACAATCAACGATTCGGCGCCGGACGAACTATGCCTGCGCTGCGCCGACGTCGGCCAGCAGGGCCGCGTATCCCACCCGTGAATCCGGCCACTGCAGCGTGAACCCGCTTGCCCGCAGGCGGGCATTGCTGAGCTTCTTGCTGCCCACGTTCGCCGGGGCAGGCGCGATGCGCGGGGCAGGCGCCCCGGCCATCGCCGCCAGCGCGGCGTACAGCGCATGCAGCGGCAGCGGCGTGTCGTCGCAGCCGATGTAGACGGGATCGACGTCCGGCAGCAACGCCAGATGCACGACCGCGGCCGCTGCATCGTCGATATGGATGCGGTTGGCCCAATGCTCGGGCTGCACGGGCGCGCCCGCCGCCCCGCTACGCAGCCGCTCGATCAATTGCAGACGGCCCGGCCCGTACAGGCCGGCCAGCCGCAGCGAGGTGGACGACAGGCCGTGCGCGGCCAGCGCCGCTTCGGCCTCCAGCAGCACCTGGCCGTTGAACCCCTGCGGGGCGGGCGGCGTGTCTTCGTTCACCCAGCCGCCCTCATGTTCGCCATAGACGGCGCTGGACGACACGAACACAACGCGCTTGAGCCGCGACGCGTCCAGGACGTCCAGCACCGCTTGCAGGCCGTCGATGAAGACGCCCCGGTAGACCGCGGCGTCGCGCGAACCGGGGGCGGGCAGGTGGATCAGGCGGGTCACGCCCGCGGGCAGGGCGGGCAGGCTGGCTGGCTGCGTGATGTCGCCTTGCAGCCACCGGATGCCGCTGTCGTCGTCCTTGGGCGGATGGCGGCGCAGCGCATGGACCTCGTCGCCGCGCGCCAGGAAGCGCCGGGCGACGCGCTGGCCCAGGTCGCCGCAGCCAATGAGAAGTACGCGTTCGGTCATGGAAGTCACCTGAAAAATGAAAAAGCGCCCCAAGGGGCGCCTTGTGGCGGGGCGGGCCCCGGCCGGATCACATGCCGCTGTACACCGGCCCTTCGCCGCCTTGCGGCGCCACCCAGACGATGTTCTGGGTCGGGTCCTTGATGTCGCAGGTCTTGCAGTGCACGCAGTTCTGCGCGTTGATCTGCAGGCGGTCGTCGCCGTGGTCGTCCTTGATGAATTCGTACACGCCGGCCGGGCAGTAGCGCGATTCCGGGCCGCCGTACTTGGCCAGGTTGACGCTGACCGGCACCGACGGATCCTTCAAGGTCAGGTGGACGGGCTCGTTTTCCTCATGGTTGGTGTTCGAGATGAACACCGAGCTGAGCTTGTCGAAAGTGAGCTTGCCGTCGGGCTTGGGATAGTCGATGCGGGCGCATTCCGATGCCGGTTGCAGACAGGCGTGGTCGGGCTTGCTGTGGCGCAGGGTCCAGGGCATCTTGCCCTTGAGCAGCAGTTGTTCGACGCCGGTCATCACGGTAGCGATGGTGCGGCCCTTCTTGAACCACTGCTTGAAATTGCGCGCCTTGTTCAGTTCGGCGTGCAGCCAGGAGGCCTCGAACGCCTTCGGATAGGCGGTCAGCTCGTCCTGGCGGCGGTCGGCCACCAGGGCGTCGAACGCGGCTTCGGCGGCCAGCTTGCCGGACTTGATGGCGGCGTGGCTGCCCTTGATGCGGGACGCGTTCAGGAAGCCGGCTTCGCAGCCGACCAGCGCGCCGCCCGGGAAGGTCAGCTTGGGCAACGACAGCAGGCCGCCGGCCGTGATGGCGCGGGCGCCGTAGGCGATGCGCTTGCCGCCTTCGAACGTGCCGCGGATGGCCGGGTGCGTCTTGTAGCGCTGGAATTCATCGAACGGCGAGAGCCACGGGTTGGCGTAGTCCAGGCCGACGATCATGCCCACGGCGACCAGGTTGTTGTCCAGGTGGTACAGGAACGAGCCGCCGTAGGTGTCGGAATCCAGCGGCCAGCCGGCCGTATGGATGACGAGTCCGGGCTTGGATTGCGCCGGATCGACTTCCCACATTTCCTTGATGCCGATGCCGTAGGCCTGCGGATCGCGGCCGTCGTCGAGCTTGAAGCGTTCGATCAGCTGGCGGCCCAACTGGCCGCGTGCGCCTTCGCCGAACACCGTGTAGCGGGCATGCAGTTCCATGCCGGGCTGGT
This sequence comes from Achromobacter marplatensis, assembly GCF_002209535.1. Classification (GTDB taxonomy): domain Bacteria; phylum Pseudomonadota; class Gammaproteobacteria; order Burkholderiales; family Burkholderiaceae_B; genus Achromobacter; species Achromobacter marplatensis. The sequence continues at coordinate 680,652 of NZ_NJIG01000002.1, forward strand.
AGTGGTCGGTGTGCGAGCCGTCGCGGGCGACGCCCATGTCGCCGGTGGCCACGCCGCGCACGGCGCCGTTTTCGTCGTACAGCACTTCAACGGCAGCGAAACCGGGGAAAATGTCCACGCCCAGCGCTTCGGCCTGTTCGCCCATCCACTTGACGACGTCGCCCAGACGGACGATGTAGTTGCCTTCGTTGTGGAAACAGGGCGGCAGCAGCCAGTTGGGCGTGGCGCGCGCGCCCGTCTGGGACAGGAACAGGAACTTGTCCTGCGTGACGGGCACGTTCAGCGGCGCGCCTTTTTCCTTCCAGTCGGGGATGAGCTCGGTCAGTGCCAGCGGGTCCATGACGGCGCCGGACAGGATGTGCGCACCCAGTTCCGCGCCTTTCTCAAGGACGCAGACGCCGATCTCCTGATTCTTTTCAGCGGCCAGCTGCTTTAGACGGATTGCGGTGGCCAGGCCGGCGGGTCCACCGCCAACCACAACCACGTCATATTCCATCGACTCGCGTTCAGACATTTGCAAAGCTCCCCGTATGTATTCCATATATGGCTGGAAGTATTATCGGCGATTGTATTGCAGGCGGAGGCCATGTATGCCTTCGTATTTCTTTTAGCCTTCAGGAGTAATTGGTGAACCCGGACAATCTGTCTGCGCGGATTCTGGCGGTGGGCGATACCCATCAGGTGGAATTGCCTTTGCGGTGGGGCGATTCAGACGCCTTGAATCATCTGAACAACACGCTGTATTTCCGCCTGATGGAAGAGGCGCGCATGCAGATCCTGTACGACGCGGGCTTCGAGCTGCCTGCCGACAACGGCGCCATCCTGGCCCATGCCTCGTGCGATTTCCTGCGCCCGCTGACCTATCCGGCGACCGTGCGCGTCACGCACAAAGTGACCCGCATCGGCCGTTCCAGCGCGGAATTCGAGCTGCTGCTGGAGAAGGTGGGCGACGATGCCGGCCCCTATGCTCGCGGGCGCAACGTGCTAGTCTGGATGGACTACGTGGCCAATACGTCCGCACCGTGGCCGCAGGAAGTGCTGGCGCAGATGGCGACGCAGTTCAAGGCAGCCGCCTGAGGGCGGGCAATCCCGCAGAGGCGATCCTCCGAAAGCCCGCGCGGAATTGGCCGCCATGCCGTTAAAATCAAGCGCAAAACCAGAATAGAAATAAAGGGGCGCGCCACCCTCGGCGCCGCGACCCAGAGACATCGGGCAATGTCGCGATGCCGTCTGGGGCCGACGCCGGCAGCCGCGCTCCAAGGAAAAACAGGGCCCTCCCCGAATTTCTTGATCCCCAGGCGGGACGGCCGCGTAAGCGGCGGGGCGGGCACTCTTGAGTTCGACCTTAACTAGGAGTTGGAGCGATGGACAAGGTTTTTGCAAGCGCCCAGGAGGCGCTGGCAGGCATCGTCAAGGACGGTCAGATGATCGCCGTGGGCGGTTTCGGCCTGTGCGGTATTCCCGAGGCCCTGATCGCCGCGCTGCGCGATTCGGGCGTGAAGGATTTGACGTGCATCAGCAACAATGCGGGCGTCGACGGTTTCGGCTTGGGCCAGTTGCTCAATACGCGCCAGGTCCGCAAGATGATCGCGTCCTACGTGGGCGAGAACAAGGAATTCGAACGCCAGTTCCTGTCGGGCGAACTCGAGCTTGAGTTCACCCCGCAAGGCACGCTGGCCGAGAAGCTGCGCGCCGGCGGCGCGGGCATCCCCGCGTTCTTCACGCGCACCGGCGTGGGCACCATCGTGGCCGACGGCAAGGAAATCCGCGAGTTCGACGGCCAGCAATACGTGATGGAGCGTTCGCTGGTGCCGGACGTGTCGCTGGTCAAGGCGCACATCGCCGACCGCAGCGGCAACCTGGTGTTCCGCAAGACAGCCCGCAACTTCAACCCGAACGTCGCCATGGCCGGCAAGTTCACGGTGGTCGAGGTCGAAGAGATCGTTGACACCGGCAGCCTGGATCCCGATCAGATCCACCTGCCCGGCATCTATGTGCAACGGATCGTGCTGAACACGACGCCGGAAAAGCGCATCGAACAACGCACCACTCGCCCGGCCTAAGGAGAAGACGACATGGCATGGTCCCGCGATGAAATGGCGGCGCGCGCCGCGCGCGAGCTGCAAGACGGTTTTTATGTGAACCTGGGTATCGGCCTGCCGACCCTGGTGGCCAACCACGTGCCCAAGGGCGTGGAAGTGTGGCTGCAATCCGAGAACGGCCTGCTGGGCATCGGCCCGTTCCCCACCGATGACGAAGTCGACGCTGACCTGATCAACGCTGGCAAGCAGACGGTGACGACGTTGCCGGGCTCGTCGATCTTCTCGTCCGCGGACTCGTTCGCGATGATCCGCGGCGGCAAGATCAACCTGGCCATCCTGGGTGCGATGCAGGTTTCCGAAAAGGGCGATCTGGCCAACTGGATGATCCCGGGCAAGATGGTCAAGGGCATGGGCGGCGCAATGGATCTCGTAGCCGGCGTCGGCCGCGTCGTGGTCCTGATGGAACACGTGGCCAAGAAGAAGGACGGCACCGAAGACATCAAGTTGCTGCCCGAATGCAATCTGCCGCTGACCGGCGTGGGCGTGGTCGATCTGATCATCACCGACCTGGGCGTGATGGAAGTCACCGAAGGCGGCCTGACGCTGCTGGAAACGGCGCCGGGCGTGACCGTGGACGAAATCCAGTCCAAAACGCTGGCCAAACTGGACGTGTCGGCCGTCAAATAAACCGGCTGCTCCCGTTTACGCAAAACGCCCCGCAAGGGGCGTTTTTCATTGGGCGCTAGGCGGTTTCGTCCAGCCGCATTCCCACGTGCGGGATGCCGTCCTCGATGTATTCCTCGGTGACCTGCACGAAGCCGTGCCCGCCGTAGTAGTTGCGCAAGCGGGCCTGGGCGCCCAGGTACATGGCGCGGCCGGGCCAACGCTGGCGCACTTCCTGCATTGCATGGCGGATCAGCTCGTGGCCCAGGCCCTGGCCGCGTGCCCAGGGCGCGGTGATGACGCGTCCGATCTCGATCTGCCCGTCTTTTTGTGATGGGTCCAGCATCCGGCAATAGGCGGCCAATTGGCCGTCCTGCCATGCCATCAGGTGGCACGTCTGGCCGATCAGGTCCTTGCCGTCGACGTCCTGGAAGATGCACTGCTGTTCGATGACGAAGACTTCCGTGCGCAGGCGCAGGATCGCGTAGATCTCCGGCACGGTCAGGTCCTGGTGGGGTTTGCAGATCCAATCGGGCATTGCGTCAATCCAAGGGGGCAGGGGGTGAAAAGCAGGGCGCCGTTAGCGTACCTCAAACCGGCCCCGTTTTTTTTGATGCACTGTTACATAAATTCACGGGTATACCCTTACTATGAAAATGAATTTTCTTATCTAAAATTTGTGTGTAAACAGATTTACACAAACCTCAGCTAAGACCCATCCCCCACCGATGAACAAGGCCGCACTTACGATCGCTGATCGGATCGCCCGGGCTCAGCCTGCGTTGAGCCGGACGCAGCACAAGATGGCCGAGTACGTGCTGGCGCACCAGTTCCGCGCCGCCACGATGACCATCGACGAGTTCGCGGCGGCGGTAGGGGTGTCAGTGGCCACGGCGAACCGCTTTGCGCGCGCTCTGGACCTGCCGGGCTATCCGCAATTCCGCGCCGAACTGGCGCGCGGATTTGAAGCCGCGCTGGAACCCGTCGAAAAGCTGCGTACCGAACTGGCGCATTCCGCCAGCGCCGTGCAGATCTTCGCCGCCACGCTGGAAGAAGACATCCGCAACGCGCAGCGCAACCTGCAATCGCTGGATTCGGCCGCCTGTGAGCAGGCGGTGGAGGCCATCCTGGCCGCCGACCGCGTGTTCATCATCGGTTTCGGCGCCAGCGGCTTTCTGGCCGGCCTGCTGCAACGCGGCCTGTGCATGAGCCTGCATTCCGTCGAATCGTTGGCCGGTCCCGGCGGCGTGTCGCACGCGGCGCGCCAGATGTCGCGCATGACCGCCAAGGACCTGGTGATCGCTATCGGTTTCCCGCGCTATCTGGCCGACACCGTGACGCTGGCCGCCGCCGCCAAGCAGGCTGGCGTGCCCGTCCTGGTGCTGACCGACAAACCCACGTCTCCGCTGGCGCCCACGGCATCCGTCGTTCTGTATGCGTTTTCCGCGCGCCAGCTGATTCCCAATTCCGAAACCGCTGCGCTGGGGCTGATCGAAGCCCTGTCCGCCGCGGTGGCCTATCGGGCCAAGAATTCCGTCGCGGCCGCTGCTGGGGTGACCCAGTCCGTGATGCCGTGGCTTATCCATGGAGTAGGTAAACGATGATTCAACCCGTGATTGCCATTCACGGTGGCGCCGGCGCGATGTCCCGCGCGGCCATGTCGCCCGAGAAAGAACAGGAATACCTGGCCGCCCTGGAGTCCATCCTGACCGCCGGCCAAGCCGTGCTGGCCCGTGGCGGCAGCGCCCTGGACGCCGTCACCGAAGCCGTACGCCTGCTTGAAGATTGCCCGCTGTTCAACGCCGGCCATGGCGCGGTGTTCACCAGCGCCGGCACCCACGAACTGGACGCCGCCATCATGGATGGCGCCACGCTGCGTTCAGGCGCCATCGCCAACGTGAACTGCGTGCGCAACCCTATCTTTGCGGCGCGCCGCGTCATGGAAACCAGCAAGCACGTGTTTTTCGTGGGCGAGGGCGCTGAAACCTTCGCACGCGACGCGGGCCTGGAAATCGTCGATCCGTCGTATTTCTCGACCGAAGCCCGCCGCGAACAACTGCTGCGCGTGCAGCGCGAAACGCCGGAAGCCGCCGTGCTGGATCACGACGGCCAGGCGATGGTCGCGCGCGGCCAGCCCGCACCGGCCGATCCGCTGGATGCCGACAAGAAGTTCGGCACGGTCGGCGCGGTGGCCGTGGATGCTCAGGGCAACCTGGCGGCTGCCACCTCCACCGGCGGCATCACCAACAAGCAGGTCGGCCGCGTCGGCGATGCGCCGCTGATCGGCGCCGGCACCTACGCCAGCAACAAGACCTGCGCCGTCTCCACGACGGGCACCGGCGAGATGTTCATCCGCATGGTCTCGGCTTACGACGTGGCGGCACAGATGGAATATTGCGGTGCGTCGCTGGAAGCGGCGGCGGATCGCGTCGTGATGGAAAAACTGCCCACCATCGGCGGCAAGGGCGGTCTGGTGGCCGTCGACGCCCAGGGCAATGTGGCGTTGCCTTTCAACACGGAAGGCATGTATCGGGGTTACGCCCGCGTGGGCGAAAAGCCGGTTACCGCGATCTATCGTTAAGCGGCAACGGGTTCGTTTTTTCAGTATTTGGGGATATTAAAGAGATGGTTGATCGCGCAAACAGCCTGGCGCTGCCGGAAAACCGCGTGGTCCAGGTCGACGACCTGACGGTGCGCTTCGTAGGTTCGGAGCGCACGGTCGAAGCCGTGCGCAACCTGTCGTTCCATGTGGACCGGGGTGAAACCCTGGCCATCGTGGGCGAATCGGGTTCGGGCAAGTCGGTGACGTCCCTGGCACTCATGCGTCTGGTGGAACATGGCGGCGGCCGCATCGCCCAGGGCAGCATGGCCCTGCGCCGGCGCAACGGCTCCGTGATCGACCTGGTCGGTTCCAGCCAACGCGTGATGCGCAATGTGCGCGGCGCGGACATGGCCATGATCTTCCAGGAGCCGATGACCTCCTTGAATCCGGTGTTCACGGCCGGCGACCAGATCGCCGAATCGATCCGCCAGCACCAGGGCAAGGACGCTGCGGCCGCGCGCGCCGAGGCGCTGCGTATGCTGGAGCAGGTGCGCATTCCGGAAGCCAAATCGGTGCTGGACCGCTATCCGCACCAGTTGTCGGGCGGCATGCGCCAGCGCGTGATGATCGCGATGGCGCTGGCCTGCAAGCCGGCGCTGCTGATCGCCGACGAACCCACCACCGCGCTGGACGTCACCATCCAGGCGCAGATCCTGCAACTGATCCGTCAGCTGCAGGAAGAGATGCACATGGGCGTGGTGTTCATCACCCACGACATGGGCGTGGTCGCGGAAGTGGCCGACCGCGTGCTGGTCATGTATCGCGGCGACAAGGTCGAGGAAGGCCCGTCGGAACAGGTCTTCTCCGCACCCAAGCATTCCTACACCAAGGCGCTGCTGTCGGCGGTGCCGAAGCTGGGCGCCATGGAAGGCACCGATCTGCCCGCGCGCTTCCCGCTGTTGCAGGTGGAAGGCCAGGCGCAGCCCGTGGCTGAACCTGGTGTCACCAGCACGCAGGAAGTGCCGGCCGCCAAGCGCGAGCCGATCCTGAGCGTGCGCAACCTGGTGACCCGCTTCGATCTGCGCGGCGGCATCCTGAGCCGCGTGCAGCGCCGCGTGCACGCCGTGGAACAGGTCAGCTTCGACCTGTATCCGGGCGAAACGCTGTCGCTGGTCGGCGAATCCGGTTGCGGCAAGTCCACGACCGGCCGTTCGCTGTTGCGCCTGGTGGACAGCCAGGGCGGCGAGATCAAGTTCGGCGGGCGCGACATCGTGCGTCTGAAGAACAGCGAGCTGCAATCCCTGCGCCGTGACATCCAGTTCGTGTTCCAGGACCCGTTCGCATCGCTGGATCCGCGCGTCACGGTCGGTTTCTCTATCATGGAGCCGCTGTTGGTGCACGGCGTGGCCAAGGGCCGCGATGCGGAGCGCCGCGTGGCGGAATTGCTGGAACGCGTGGGCATGCCGCCGGAAATGGCGCAGCGCTACCCGCATGAATTCTCGGGCGGCCAGCGCCAGCGCATCTGCATCGCGCGCGCGCTTGCCCTGAACCCGAAGGTCGTGATCGCGGACGAATCGGTGTCGGCGCTGGACGTGTCGATCCAGGCCCAGATCGTGAACCTGCTGATCGACCTGCAGCGCGACATGGGCATTTCGTTCCTGTTCATCTCGCACGACATGGCCGTGGTGGAGCGTGTCAGCCATCGCGTGGCCGTGATGTACCTGGGCCAGATCGTCGAGATCGGCCCGCGCCGCGCCATTTTCGAGAATCCGCAGCACCCGTACACCAAGAAGCTGATGTCGGCCGTGCCGATCGCCGATCCGGCGCGCCGCCATCTGAAGCGCACCTTGCTGTCCGATGAAATCCCCAGCCCGATCCGCAAGCTCGGCGACGAGCCGGTGGTGCAGCCGCTGGTGCAGGTTGGAACCGATCACTTCGTTGCCCGCCATCCGGTCGGCGGCGCGTATTGATTCCGTTGTCGTACTTGTTTTTCTTCCACCAAACCCCCTAATTCCATTTTGGAACCAGGAGTTGCAATGATGAAAGTTATGCGCCCCACCAAGCTGATGGCCGCCGCTGCGGTGGCCTTCGGTGTGCTCACTTCGCCGTTGGCGTTTGCCGCCAAGGACGTGACGTTTGCCGTCTCCATCGCACTGGAAACGCTTGACCCGTACAACACCAACAGCACCCTGAACCAGGCGGCCGGCAAGGCCTACTACGAAGGCCTGTTCGAATTCGACAAGGACCTGAAGGTCCAGAAGGTCCTGGCGACCGACTACACCGTCAGCGAAGACGGCCTGGTCTACACGTTCAAGCTGCGCCCCGGCGTGAAGTTCCACGACGGCACTGACTTCAACGCCGAAGCGGTCAAGATCAACTTCGATCGCCCGGCCAACCCGGAAAACCGCCTGTCGCGCTACATCCAGTTCAGCGTCATCGAAAAGATCGACGTGGTGGATCCGCTGACCGTCAAGATCACGCTGAAGAAGCCGTTCTCGGCCTTCATCAACGCGCTGGCCCACCCGGCCGCCATGATGATCTCGCCGGCCGCCCTGGCCAAGTACGGCAAGGAAATCGGTTTCCACCCGGTGGGCACCGGCCCGTTCGAATTCGTCGAATGGAAGCCGGCTGAATACCTGAAGGTCAAGAAGTTCGACGGCTACTGGAAGAAGGGCTATCCGAAGGTCGATACGCTGACCTTCCGTACCGTGACGGACAACAACACCCGCGCCGCCGTGGTGCAGACGGGCGAAGCGCAGTTCGCATTCCCGGTGCCGTTCGAACAGGCCGCCGTGCTCTCGAAGAACGACAAGCTGGACGTGGTCGATCACAAGAACTCGATCATGGCCCGCTATCTGTCGATGAACACGCAGCAAAAGCCGTTCGACAACGTCAAGGTGCGTGAGGCGATCAACTACGCCATCAACAAGGAAGCCCTGGCCAAGGTCGCTTTCTCGGGCTACGCCACCATCGTCGACGGCGTCGTGCCGACCGGCGTGGACTTCGCGCACAAGACCGGCCCGTGGCCGTACGACATCAAGAAGGCCAAGGCCCTGCTGGCTGAAGCCGGCTACCCCAACGGCTTCGAAAGCCAGCTGTGGTCCGCCTATAACGACGGCACCTCGGTGAAGGTGGTGCAGTTCCTGCAGCAGCAACTGGCGCAAGTTGGCATCAAGGTGTCGGTGGAAGTGCTGGAATCGGGTCAGCGCGTGCAGCGCGTCCAACAGGTGCAGAAGCCTGAAGACGCCAAGGTCCGCATGTACTACGCCGGCTGGTCGTCCTCGACCGGTGAAGCCGACTGGGGCCTGCGTCCGCTCCTGACCACCGCCGCGTTCCCGCCGGTGCTGAACAACGTGTCGTACTACTCGAACAAGTCGGTGGACGACGGCATCCAGGAAGCCCTGGCCACGACCGATCGCGCCAAGAAGACGGAAATCTACAAGAACGTTCAGGAAACCATCTGGAAGGACGCCCCGTGGGCCTTCCTGGTGACCCAGAACAACCTGTACGTGAAGTCGAAGAACCTGTCGGGTGTGTACGTGGAACCGGACACCTCGTTCTGGTTCGGCGACATCGAACTGAAGCAGTAAACCTAGCAGTCACTCTCGGGGCCTTCGGGCCCTTGTAAGGCCACATACGGCGGGGACGCGGTGTCCCCGCCGATGTTGCAGGAATTTCAATGCTGACCTACATCGTCAAACGTCTTTTGGGCATGATCCCCACGCTGCTGCTGGTAGCCGTGGTCGTGTTCCTGTTTGTGCACATGCTTCCGGGCGACCCGGCGCGACTGGCTGCGGGCCAGGAGGCCGACCAGCAAACGGTTGAGCTGGTGCGCAAGGAACTTGGGCTGGATCTGCCCCTGCCGCAGCAGTTCGTGCGCTATTTCAGCCATATGCTGCAAGGCGACCTGGGTACCTCGCTGCGTACCAAGCGCCCCGTCTCGACCGAGATTTCCGACCGCTTCATGCCCACCCTGTGGCTGACGATGGCCAGCATGGCGTGGTCAGTGACCTTCGGCATGATCATCGGGATCGTGTCGGCCGTCTGGCGCAACCGTTGGCCCGACCGCCTTGGCATGACGCTGGCGGTGTCAGGCATCTCTTTCCCCGCGTTCGCGCTGGGCATGATGCTGATGCAGGTGTTCTCCGTGAACCTGGGCTGGTTGCCGACCGTCGGCGCCTCAAGCTGGAAACACTACATCCTTCCGTCCCTCACGCTGGGCGCCGCGGTGGCCGCCGTGATGGCGCGCTTCACGCGAGCCTCGTTCGTGGAAGTCATCCAGGAAGACTTCGTGCGGACCGCCCGCGCCAAGGGCCTGACCGAACGCCGCGTCGTGATCAAGCACGCGCTGCGCAACGCGCTGATTCCCGTCGTGACCATGATGGGCTTGCAGTTCGGCTTCCTGCTGGGCGGCTCGATCGTGGTCGAGACGGTGTTCAACTGGCCCGGCCTTGGCCGTCTGCTGGTCGACGCCGTGACCCAGCGCGACTATCCGGTGATCCAGGGCCTGGTGCTGCTGTTCTCGCTGGAATTCATCCTGATCAACCTGATTGTCGACGTGCTCTATGGCGTCATCAATCCCAGCATCCGTTACAAGTGAGGCGGCCATGAGCAATACGACACCCGCCACGACCATCGCCGCTGTTCCCAAGAACGACGTGCGCACGCCCGCCACCGAGTTTTGGCGCAAATTCAAGAAACAGAAGCTGGGCGTGGGCGCCGGCATCTTCGTCCTGCTGCTGGTCGTGGTCGCGGTCTTCGCGCCGTGGATCGTGCCGTTCGACGCCGAGAACTTCTTCGACTACGACGCGCTGAACGCCGGCCCGTCGCTGACCCACTGGCTGGGCGTGGATTCGCTGGGCCGCGACATCTTCAGCCGCATCGTCATGGGCGCGCGGATCTCGCTGGCGGCGGGCTTTTTGTCGGTCGCCATGGGCGCCATCGTCGGCACCTTCATGGGCCTGATGGCCGGCTACTACGAAGGCTGGTGGGAACGCATCACGATGCGCATCTCGGACGTGCTGCTGGCCTTCCCCGGCATGCTGCTGGCCATCGGCGTGGTCGCCATCCTGGGCTCCAGCATGGTCAACGTGATCGTGGCCGTGGCCGTGTTCAGCGTGCCGGCGTTCGCCCGCCTGGTGCGCGGCAATACGCTGTCGATCAAGCAGATGACGTATGTCGAAGCGGTCAAGAGCGTGGGCGCGTCCGACTGGACCATCATCATGCGCCACATCCTGCCCGGCACGATCTCGCCGATCGTGGTGTACGGCACGATGCGTATCGGCACGTCGATCATCACCGCGGCCAGCCTGTCCTTCCTGGGCATGGGCGCATCGCCTCCCACGCCGGAGTGGGGCGCGATGCTGAACGAGGCGCGCGCCGACATGGTGATCGCCCCGCATGTGGCGATCTTCCCGGCGCTGGCGATTTTCCTGACGGTGCTGGCCTTCAACCTGCTGGGCGACGGCCTGCGCGACGCGCTCGACCCCAAGATCGACCGCAAGTAAATGAGTGCCTCGCCGCGCCGCGCCGCCCCTTTCGGGGGCAGCTATCCCGAAAGGGGGCGGCGTCAGGCGGCAGGCTCTTCTCGCCGCCGTCCTCGTTTGGATCATGCGCCCCGTTGGGTGCGCATGAGTCGAACGAAGGGCGGCGGCGTTTTGCATTAAGGAGCGTGGCGACACGCGGCAACCATGGATAAACAAGCGCACGAATTTCCCCGCATCGGCGTGCTGCCGTCGGGCCCGCTGGATACGATCTGCGACGTGGGCGATGTCACGGTCGGGCACTGCACGCTGGCCGATGGCCCCCTGCAGACCGGCGTGACCGTGGTGCGGCCGCACGGCGGCGACCCCTATCTGGACAAGGTGCCCGCCGCCGCGACCATCCTGAACGGCTTCGGCAAAAGTACAGGCCTGGTCCAGGTGCAGGAACTAGGCGTGCTGGAAACGCCCATCGCGTTGACCAACACCTTTGGCGTGGGCACCGTCGCCAACGCGCAGATCCGCCAGGCGGTGGCGGCCAACCCCGGCATTGGCCGTGGCATGGCGACCGTGAACCCGCTCGTCTTTGAATGCAATGACGGCTATTTGAATGACATCCAGGCGCTGGCGGTGCAGGAATCGCACTATGCCGAGGCTTGCGCCAACGCTGCCAAGCCGTTCGCGCAAGGCGCCGTCGGCGCGGGGCGTGGCATGTCGTGCTTTTCCTTCAAGGGCGGCATCGGCTCGGCGTCCCGCGTGGCCGCCATCCGGCCCGGCCTGCGCTACACCGTAGGGGCGCTTGTGCTTTCCAACTTCGGTCGCTTGCCCAACCTGACCGTGGCGGGCAGGCCGTTCGGCCGCCGGCTGGCGGACCAGCTGGATCGTGGTCTGGCGCAGCAAGGCGAGAACGCGGTGATCGTGCCGGAGAAGGGCTCCATCATCTTGCTGCTGGCCACCGACGCGCCGCTGGATGCGCGCCAACTGCGCCGGCTGTCCTTACGCGCCGGCGCCGGCCTGGCGCGCACCGGCTCGGTGTTCGGCCATGGCAGCGGCGACATCGCGCTGGCGTTTTCCACCGCCTATACGATCCCGCAACTGGCCGAGCAGCCGATGCCGGCCGTCGCCATGCTGCATGAAACCCGCATCGACCCCTTGTTCGAAGCGGCCGCCGAGGCCTGCGAACAAGCCATCATTTCCGCGCTCTGGCATGCCGACGGCGTGACCGGGCGCGACGGCCATCACCGCGCCGCCATCCGCGACGCGGCGCCCCAGTGGCGCCAGTGGCTGTCCGACACCGCATTCTGAATCCCCTGAGGGCTGATCCCATGAAGATCCTGATTTCCACCGATATCGAAGGCGTCGCCGGCGTCTTCCATGCTGAACAAGTCCGCGCCGGCAATGGCGAATACGAGCGCGCCCGCGCCTGGATGACCGCCGAGGCCAATGCGGCCGTGCAAGGCGCGATCGCCGGCGGCGCCGAAGAGATCCTGGTCAACGATTCGCACGGGGGCTTTCGCAACCTGCTGCCCGACGGCCTGGACGAACGCGCCCGCCTGGTGCTGGGCAAGCCGCGCTACCTGGGCATGATGGGCGGGCTTGAAGAAGGCTGCGATGCCGTCTTCATGATCGGCTACCACTCGCGCTCGCAAGGTCGCGGCATCCTGGCCCACACGATCAACAGCTTCGCGTTCTCGCGCGTGTTCATCAACGGGATGGAACTGGGCGAAGCCGGCCTGTACGGCGCGCTGGCCGGCGAGATGGGCGTGCCCGTCATCCTGGGCACGGGCGACGACGTCTTCATTTCAGAAACCCGCGACACCTTCCCCGGCGCCGAATGGGTGCAGACCAAAGTGGCGCATGGGCAGGGCAGCGGCATCACCCTGTCCCCCGCCGCTTCCCGCCGCGCCATCGCCGCTGCGGCCGAAACTGCCGTGCGCAACCTGAAGAAGCAGGCTCCCGTTCCTTTCCGCATTCCCGCCCCTATAGAATGCCGGTTGCAGACGCAGAGCGCGGCGCTCGCCGACCTGTTCTGCATGTGGCCCACGCTGGAACGCGTGGACGGCGTCACCTTGCGATTCACCACGGATAGCATGCAGGCCGCCGTCCGTACGCTGAACAGCCTGGCCGCCATGTCTTTCATGTTGCGCTAAGGATCCCATCCCCCATGTCTAGCACCGACGCCCGTATCGCCCAATTGCGGCAGGCCATGAGCCGCCGCGGCCTGTCCGCCTATATCGTCCCGTCTTCGGACCCGCACCTGTCCGAGTACCTGCCGGCGCGCTGGCAAGGGCGGCGCTGGCTCTCGGGCTTTACAGGGTCGGTGGGCACCCTCGTCGTCACGGCGGATTTCGCCGGTCTGTGGGTGGACAGCCGCTACTGGGTGCAGGCCGAGGCGCAACTGGCCGGCACGGGCGTGCAGCTGATGAAGATCGCCCTGGCCTCGACCCCCGGGCACGTGGACTGGCTGGCCGCCAACACGCGGGCGGGAGACGTCATCGGCGTGGACGGCCAGGTGCTGGGCCTGGGCGCCTTCCGCGCGCTGTCGGTGGCCGCGGCCACCTCCGGCGCCACGCTGGAGATCCGTGCGGACCTGTTGGACGAGGTCTGGACGGACCGCGCCGGCCTGCCGGACGCCAAGATCTATGAGCACGTGGCGCCCGAGGCCTGCGTAAGCCGTGCCGACAAACTGGCGCAGGTGCGCGAGGGCATGCGCGCGCATGGCGCCGACGTGCATTTCATCTGTACCGTGGACGACATCGCCTGGCTGCTGAATCTGCGCGGCGCCGATGTGGACTACAACCCCGTTTTCGTCGGCCATGCGCTGATCGGTCTGGACCACGCCACGCTGTTCGTGGCCGACGGCAAGGTCGACGACGCGTTGCGCGCCACGCTGGCCGCCGACGGCGTTGAAGTGGCGGGCTATGCCCAGGCTGCCGACGCCTTGGCCTCGCTGGAACTGGACCAGAAGTTGCTGATCGACCCGGCGCGCGTGACGTGCGGCGTGTTCCACGCCATGGACCCGGCCGTGCCGCGCATCGAGGCGATCAACCCGTCCACATTGTTGAAGTCCCGCAAGACCGACGCCGAGCTGGCCCATGTGCGCCAGGCGATGGCGCAGGACGGCGCGGCGCTCTGCGAATTCTTCGCCTGGTTCGAAGGCGCGCTGGGCAAGGAAACCATCACCGAACTGACGATCGACGAGCAGATCACCGCCGCCCGCGCGCGCCGGCCGGCCTATGTCTGCCCCAGCTTCGCCACCATCGCCGGCTTCAACGCCAACGGCGCCATGCCGCATTACCGCGCTACGCCGGAATCGCACGCCACCATTGAGGGCGACGGCCTGTTGCTGATCGATTCGGGCGGGCAGTACCTGGGCGGCACCACCGACATCACCCGCGTGGTCGCGGTGGGCACGCCCAGCGCCGACCAGAAGGTGGACTTCACGCTGGTGCTCAAGGGCATGATCGCGCTGTCGCGCGCTTCTTTCCCGCGCGGCACCCCGTCGCCCATGCTGGATGCCATCGCGCGCGCGCCCATCTGGGAAGGCGGTGCGGAGTACGGCCATGGCACCGGCCACGGCGTGGGTTACTTCCTGAACGTGCATGAAGGCCCGCAGGTCATTTCGTACCGCGCCATGCCGGGCCCGCACACGGCGATGGAGCCGGGCATGATCACGTCGAACGAACCGGGCATCTATCGCCCGGGCCGTTGGGGCGTGCGCATCGAGAACCTGGTGGCCAACCGCAGTTGGCTTACGTCCGAACTGGGCGAATTCCTGTGCTTCGAAACGCTGACGCTGTGCCCGATCGACACCCGCTGCATCGAGGCGTCGCTGATGCGCGCCGACGAGACCGCCTGGCTGAACGACTATCACAAGACGGTGTTCGAGCGCCTGTCGCCGCTGGTCGAAGGCGAGGCGCTGGCCTGGCTGACGCGCCGTACCGCAGCGATCTGACCTTCGGGGCGAGTCCGTGAAAAAGGCCGTGGGCGTAGCGCCCGCGGCCTTTTTCCTTGTGCGGCCCTTTGGCGCGGACGGGCGTCAGGCTTCCGACGCGGCCCTTGCGCGCGGGTAGAAAAGGAGCCTGCCGATCAGGCAGCCCAAGGCCAGCAGCACGGCGTAGGCCACGAACGCCACCACAGGCGACATAGGCGATAGCGCCGCGCGGATCAATTGGTCCCAGGTCATCGCTCGGACCATCAGGAATCCCACGCCGACGCCCAGTGCCTGGGCCAGCCAGAACGCGAGCGTGCCGTGGGCCACCGCCCGGCCCAGCCGCGCCGCGCCGATGGCGCGCGGCAGGAGGTTCCGGCAGAGCAACGCGCACAGCGCCAGCAGGATCACCGGCAGCGCCAGGTAGCCCAGCAAGTATTCCGTCCAGCCCGCGCTCAGGGAGTGCATCTGCAAGAAGCCGCCCAGCGAGATCGAGACGCTCAGTTGCCAGATCAGCACGGTCAGCCCGGCGATCCAGGCCGCCTGGCGCCGCTCGTACGCGGGGCCGCCGGCCGGGCCGGCAGGCTGCACGGTCCAGGCGGCAATGCGCACGACGACGCAGATGCCGATCATCTCCAGCACGATGGTCACGACCCGCACGATGATGCCCAGCGCCAGGAACTGGCCGACGATGCCGACGCCGAACCGGGCTTCCAGCATGTCTCGGTTGTTCATGACGAAGCCCATGAGCGCGCTATGCAGGAATGCCATGCCGGCGGCCACGGCCAGCGTGTAGACCAGCATCAGGGCGATGAAGGTGCCGAATAGCTTGCGGGGCTCGTCCACGGCCGTCGTGTTGTTGCGCTCGAGCCAACGGCGCATGGCGCCCCAGGTGGTCAGCCCGGCGATCGCCGCTGCCGCGGCGATATGCGCCAGGAGCGGGGCCAGGAACTGGGGCTCGGTGTGCATCTCCCGCATTTGCAGGGACTGCGGCAGGCCGAACATCGTGTAGGTCTGGACCACGGCGGCATACGCCAGGCGCAGGAAGACGGCGGTCAGCGCCAGTCGCCACGCGAGCGAGGTAGGGGATCGGGCGGGATCGGTCATCGGGAAAGGGCGGGAATTGTTGAGAAAAAACAGCAGTCGAAAAATTAGGGATCGAACATAGCACGACGCTATCCCGCGCCATGCAACGCGTTGGCCGGCGACGCGTTTCGAGTGCTGCCAAATGTTACGCGTCATCGCTAGGGGAAAACCCAAATAACCTTCGCCTCCCGGCTATAATCCAAATTTCCCGCACGCGCCCGCTCGTCCCGGGTGCTCATTACGATGACCAAATACGTATTTGTCACCGGCGGAGTGGTGTCTTCCCTGGGCAAGGGCATCGCCGCTGCGTCGCTCGCCGCCATCCTCGAGTCGCGTGGTCTGCAGGTCACCATGCTGAAGCTCGACCCGTACATCAACGTCGATCCGGGCACGATGAGCCCCTTCCAGCACGGTGAAGTGTTCGTCACGGAAGACGGCGCCGAAACCGATCTGGACCTGGGCCACTACGAGCGCTTCATCTCCGCCCGCATGCACAAGGTGAACAACTTCACCACGGGCCAGATCTACGAATCGGTGTTGCGCAAAGAGCGCCGTGGCGACTACCTGGGCAAGACTGTCCAGGTGATTCCGCATATCACCAACGAAATCCAGGACTTCATCGCCCGTGGCGCCGAAGCCGGCTGGAACGGCAACACGGACGTCGCCATCGTCGAGATCGGCGGCACGGTGGGCGACATCGAGTCCCTGCCTTTCCTGGAAGCCGCTCGCCAGATGAGCCTGCGCATGGGCCGCAACAATGCCGCCTTCGTGCATCTGACGCTGGTGCCCTTCATCGCCTCCGCCGGCGAACTGAAGACCAAGCCCACGCAGCACTCGGTGCAGAAGCTGCGCGAAATCGGCATCTACCCGAACGCGCTGCTGTGCCGCGCCGACCGTCCCATCCCGGACGACGAGCGCGCCAAGATCTCGATGTTCTCGAACGTGCCCCTGGACGCGGTGATTTCCGTCTGGGACGCCGATTCCATCTACAAGATCCCGGCCATGCTGCATAAGCAAGGCGTGGACAACATCGTCTGCGAAGCGCTGGGCCTGACCCCGCCGCCGGCCGATCTGTCCATGTGGGACAATCTGGTCGAAGCGCTGGAGCATCCGCAGCACCAGTTGACGATCGGCATGGTCGGCAAGTACGTCGACCTGACCGAGTCGTACAAGTCGCTGACGGAAGCGCTGGTCCACGCCGGCATCCACACGCGCTCGAAGATCAACATCGAGTACATCGACTCGGAAGACATCGAAACCCGCGGCACCGACCAACTCAAGCACCTGGACGCCATTCTGGTTCCGGGCGGCTTTGGCAAGCGCGGCACCGAAGGCAAGATCGCCGCCATCCGCTACGCCCGTGAAAACGGCGTGCCGTACCTGGGCATCTGCTTAGGGATGCAGCTGGCCGTCATCGAGTTCGCGCGCCACGTCGCCGGCCTGGGCGGCGCCAACAGCACGGAATTCGATCCGTCGGCGCCTCATCCCGTGGTGGCCCTCATCACCGAATGGATGGACCGCGAAGGCAAGGTCGAAAAGCGCGACAACACGTCCGACCTGGGTGGCACCATGCGCAAGGGCGCGCAACGCGTGCCGATCAAGCCCGGCACCCGCGCGCAGACCATCTATGGCGACGAAGTGAACGAGCGTCACCGTCACCGCTACGAGGTCAACAACGTCTACGTGCCGCGCCTGGAAGAGGCCGGCATGGTGATCAGCGCCCGCACGCCGTCGGAAAACCTGCCGGAAATGATGGAATTGCCCGACCACCCGTGGTTCGTGGGCGTGCAGTTCCACCCGGAGTTCACCTCCACGCCGCGTGACGGCCACCCGCTGTTCTCCAGCTATATCCGCGCCGCCATCGAGCAGAAGGCTCGACGCGGCCAGGGGGCCTGATGCGCGTCCGCGGTCTCGAGTTCCGCATGCGGATCCTCGGGGCCGCGGGCCCGTCCCCCAGCGTCGGCCTGTACGGCGGCGCTGCTTTCGGATACAACCAATTAGCAACGGATATGCGTCGCCGTGCCGCTTTCAGCGACACTGGCGGCGTTGCCGTATCTGGCGTCAGCTATCCGCTGTAGATACCCACCAACGCAACTGTCCTGAAGGAACCCCATGAGTGCTTACCTCATCGCCGACGTCACGGTGACCAAGCCCGCGCAGTACGAGGATTACAAGCGTCTGTCCACGCTCGCCATGCGCGCGTACGATGCGAAGATCCTGGTGCGCGGCGGAGAGTCCAAGCACCTTGAGGGCCGTGAGCCTGGCCGCACCGTCGTCATGGAATTCCCGTCCATGGCCGCCGCCCAGGCCTTCTACGACTCCTGGCAGTACCGTGCCCGCAACGCCCGTGAGGGCGCGGCCGTCATGAATATGTTTATCGTTCAGGGAATGTAAAGTCATGAGTGCAATCGTCGATATCATCGGCCGCGAGATTCTGGAT
Organism: Achromobacter marplatensis; assembly: GCF_002209535.1. Classification (GTDB taxonomy): domain Bacteria; phylum Pseudomonadota; class Gammaproteobacteria; order Burkholderiales; family Burkholderiaceae_B; genus Achromobacter; species Achromobacter marplatensis. The sequence continues at coordinate 698,836 of NZ_NJIG01000002.1, forward strand.
TCGCGCGGCAACCCCACCGTGGAATGTGATGTGCTGCTGGAATCCGGCGCCATGGGCCGCGCGGCCGTGCCGTCCGGCGCCTCCACGGGCGCCCGCGAAGCCATCGAGCTGCGCGATGGCGACAAGAGCCGTTATCTGGGCAAGGGCGTGCTGCGCGCCGTTGAAAACCTGAATACGGAAATCTCCGAAGCCCTGATGGGCCTGGACGCCCAGGAACAGACCTTCGTCGATCGCACGCTGATCGAGCTGGATGGCACCGAGTCCAAGGAACGCCTGGGCGCCAACGCGATTCTGGCCGCCAGCATGGCAGTGGCCCGCGCCGCCGCCGACGAATCGGGTCTGTCCCTGTACCGCTATTTCGGCGGCAGCGGCCCCATGAGCATGCCCGTGCCGATGATGAACGTCATCAACGGCGGCGCGCACGCCAACAACACGCTGGATCTGCAAGAACTGATGATCCTGCCGGTGGGCGCAGGCAGCTTCCGCGAAGCCCTGCGCTGGGGCGCCGAAGTCTTCCACATGCTGAAAAAGCTGATCCACGGCCAGGGCATGTCCACGGCCGTCGGCGACGAGGGCGGTTTTGCGCCCAACGTGCCCAGCCATGAAGCCGCCATCCAGCTGATCCTGAAGGCCATCACCGAAGCCGGCTACGAGCCGGGCACGCAGATCGCCCTGGGTCTGGATTGCGCCAGCTCGGAGTTCTACCGCGACGGCAAGTACACGCTGGCCGGCGAAGGCGGCATCTCGCTGTCCTCGCAGGAATTCACCAACCTGCTGGCCACCTGGTGCGACAAGTACCCGATCATCTCCATCGAAGACGGCATGGCCGAAAACGATTGGGACGGCTGGAAGCTCCTGACCGACCAGTTGGGCAAGAAGGTGCAACTGGTGGGCGACGACCTGTTCGTCACCAACACCAAGATCCTGCGCGAAGGCATCCAGAAGGGCGTCGCCAACTCGATCCTGATCAAGATCAACCAGATCGGCACGCTGACCGAAACCTTCGCCGCCATCGAAATGGCCAAGCGCGCCGGCTACACCGCCGTCGTGTCGCACCGTTCGGGCGAAACCGAAGACTCGACCATCGCCGATATCGCCGTGGCAACCAACGCGATGCAGATCAAGACGGGTTCGCTGTCCCGTTCGGATCGCATGGCCAAGTACAACCAGCTCTTGCGTATCGAGGAAGAGCTGGCTGAAGTGGCGTCGTATCCTGGCCTGGAAGCTTTCTACAACCTGCGTTGATGGGAAGCGCGGCAGCGGCGCCTGGCGCCGCCGCCGCATCCGCGCCACGACTGCTCTGAGGGTTCTCGCGTATGCGCCTGTTGTTCCTGGTGCTGTTCGTGCTGGTAGGCTTGATCCAATACCCGCTGTGGCTGGGTAAGGGCGGCTGGTTCAAGGTCTGGGATCTGCAACGCCAAGTGGCGGAGCAGCGCGAGACCAATGAAGGCCTGCGCGCGCGCAATGCCGCGCTGGAAGCCGAAGTGCGGGATCTTGAAGGCGGCTCTGGCGCCATCGAAGAGCGCGCCCGTGGCGAGCTCGGCATGATGCGTGATGGTGAAGTGTTCGTGCACATTCTGCCGCAGAACACGCAGCCTCCCGCCGCCGGCGCGTCGCTGGCGACAGACCCCGCAGCCAAACCGCCCACCGCCACGCGCGCCAGCGCGCCGGCTGCCAAGCCGCCCGCCAATCGGGCGGCCAGCCCTGCCGCCAACCCGGCGGCGCCCAAACCGGCCACGCCGGCAAGCAACGCCACGACCCGCCACTGAGGTTTTTCCTCAGGGGCAGCGGACGTCGCGGCAGGCGCCGGCCACCATTCCTTCCGGTTGAGGCATCTTGCCTGACCAATCAACCGGATGCGAGTGCATCTCCATCTCCAGTTCTACCCGAATCGGCAGCAGGCCGTGCGCACGCGCCACGCCTGCATAGCTGGCGTCGTCGCGTCCCAAGGCCGCCAGCAGCATGCGCACGGGCGGCAGCAAGGGCCGGTGCAGATAGGTCAGGCGCAGTTTCAGCGTGTTCGCATCGAAGATGCTCAAGCCTCCGGGCGGGGGAGGCCGGCGCGCGTGCTGCAGGTCCTGGTAGTCGTTGTCGATAGCGCGCAAGCCCGGCGCCGCCGCCACCGTGAGCCCGGCGCGGCCGTGCTGGCGGAAGGCGCGGGTGTCTGGCTGCAGGATTTCAATGCGCCACGGGGTCAGGCCGGTCAGTGCCGCAATACCTGCCTGGGCGCGTTCCAGCCGGCGCCGCGCGTCGGCCTTGCCCGCCGTGCCTTCCCCGCCGGCATGCAGCGGCAGCAACGCTTGTTGAAAAGCGTGCCGCATGCGGGCGGGTTCGCCATGGGCGGTGGCGCCTGCGCGGGCGGCTTCGATCAGCGCCAGGTGCGCCATCTGGCGTACGGCCTGCCAGCGGGCGGCTTCGATCGCCAGCAGGCCCAGCAGCAGCACCACGGCGCCAGCCACGGCGAATTCGATGGCGGCGGCGCCCCGCTGCCGCGAACAGGCAAAGAAAAAGGCGGTCATGGCTGCGCAGTGTGGCGCGGGCATGACCGCCCGTCGATACGGACAATCCGAAGGGGTGAAAACGTCCCGCCAGGCGGGACGCGGGGCATCAGTGCACGGTCGGGGGCGCGTCGTCGGCCGGGGGCTGGTTCGGCGCAAACAGGGTGGCGCAGTCGACCGCGTCGAACTTGTAGGGCTTGCCGCAGAAGTCGCACGACACGTCCACCTGGCCGCGCTCGGCCAGGACGCTGTTGACTTCCTCTTCGCCCAGCGAACGCAGCATGCTTGCCACCCGCTCGCGGGTGCAGGGGCAATGCCAGCTTACCGTCACCGGATCGAAGGCCAGCAGGGTGTCTTCCCAGAACAGGCGGTGGATCAGCGTGTCGATCTCGGCTTCCAGCAGTTCGTCGCGCTTGAGGGTGCTGGCCAGCGCATTGGTGCGGTCCCAGGTTTCCGCCGCGGCCTGCTCGGTCAACAGCGGCGCATCCGTGCCGCCATGGAAGGGCAGGCGCTGGATCAGCATGCCGGCGGCATGGTCGGCATCCGCCGCCAGCCACAGGCGCGTGTCCAGCTGTTCGGACGCCTTCATGTAGTGTTGCAGGGCCTCGGCCACGGTCTCGCCTTCCAGCGGCACGATGCCCTGGTAGGCCTGCTGGCCCGGCAGCTTGCGCTGCGGGTCCAGCACCACGATGAAGCGGCCGGCGCCGCCGGGGTTCAGCAGGCTTTGCATCGTGCCGTCGACGGGCACGTCATGGCCTTCGCGCACTTTGACGGTGGCGCGCAGGCTCAGGTCGGAGCGGCATTCCACCACCAGCAGGGCGATGGGTCCGTCGCCCTGGATCTGGAGCACCAGCGAGCCCTCAAACTTGATGTTGGCGGCAAGCAGGGTGGACGCGGCGACCAGTTCGCCCAGCAGGTGGGTGATGGCGGGCGGGTAGTCGTGGTTGGCCTGGACGGCCTTCCAGGTCGCCTCAAGGCGCACGGCCTGGACGCGGACGCTGCGGTCTTCGGTAAGGTATTTTTTGAGCTGATCGGTCATAGCGGAATGTTAGCCGATCAGGGGCGCGATTCCCCCTGCTGGCAGCAGGGGGTTCAACGGCGCCCTGGGGCGTTCAGGCCAGCCGTTTCAGGGCTGTCTTGTAGTGTTGGCCCCGCGCCACGTAATGGGCGGTGTTTTTGTGCAGATTGGCGATTTCCTCGTCCGAGAGCTCGCGGACGATCTTGCCGATGCCGATCACCAGCGAATTGTCGGGGATGATCCGGTCTTCCGGGATGATCGCGCCGGCGCCGATCAGGCAGTTGCGGCCGATGACCGCATTGTTCAAGACGATGGCCTGCATGCCCACCAGGGCGCCCTCGTGGATGGTACAGCCGTGCAGCATGGCCTGGTGGCCCACCGTCACGTTGGGGCCGATCGTCATGGGACAGCCGCTGTCCACGTGCAGGACGCTGGATTCCTGGATATTGGTGCCGTGGCGGATCAGGATGGCGTCGTTGTCGCCGCGGATCGATACGTTCGACCAGATGCTGACGCCCGCTTCCAGCGTGACGTTGCCGATGATGTCGGCACTGTCGGCCACGTAGGCGGCGGGGTCGATGCGGGGGATCAGGTCGTCAAGCTGGTAAATGGGCATTGCCTCAGGTCTCCGGTTGCTTCTCGGGGCCGCCGTGGGCCGTGTCGACGGTGACGGTCGCGGTCGCGACAGGTGCCGCCGCGACGGGGCCTGCCGCGGCGACGGGCGCCGGGGCGGCGGCGCGGGCGCGCTCTTCTTCGCGCAGGCGCAAGACACGGCGCTGGATCTTACCGGTGGTGGTCATCGGCAATTCGTCGACGAATTCGATCTCTTTCGGGTATTCGTAGGGCGCCAGCCGCTCGCGCACATGTTCCTGCAGGTTTTCGATGACGTCGGCGCGGTCACGGTGGACGAACTCCGGCGTCAGCACGACATAGGCCTTGACCAGGGCGCCGCGCTCGGCGTCCGGCTTGGGCACGACGGCGGCGTTGGCCACGGCGGGATGCCCGATCAGGCAGCTTTCGATTTCACCCGGGCCGATCCGGTAGCCGGACGACTTGAACACGTCGTCGGCGCGGCCGGCATACCAGAGGTAGCCGTCGGCATCCACGGTGGCGAGGTCGCCCGTCAGGCACCAATCACCCTTGAATTTGGCCTGCGTGGCCGCTTCGTTGCGCCAGTAGCCCAGGAACATCACCGGGTCGGGGTAGCCGTGGATGTCCAGCCGGTTGACGGCGATTTCGCCGGTTTCACCGGCAGCCACGGGCTGGCCGTCATCGTTTAAGACCGCGACCTGATGGCCGGGGTAGGGCCGGCCCATGCTGCCGGGCCGGGCGGGCCAGCGCTTCTGGCTGTTGCCCACCACGTAGTTCATCTCGGTCTGGCCGAACATTTCGTTGGGCGTCACGCCCAGCGCCGACTGGCACCATTCAAAGACGGTTTCGCCCACGCTTTCACCCGCGCTCATGATGGAGCGCAGGGCCAGCTGGTAGCGGTTGCGGGGTTCCGGCACCGCCTTCATCATCATCTTCAGGGCGGTGGGGAAGAGGAAGGTGTTGGTAACTTGATAGCGTTCCAGCAGCTCGAATGCGCGCTCGACGGAAAAGCGCCCGCGCGTGCCCACGATGGGGTGCCCGAAATACAGGGTGGGCAGCAGCGCGTCCATCATGCCGCCCGTCCACGCCCAGTCGGCTGGCGACCAGAACACGTCGGCCGGCTTGGGGAACCAGTCCTGCGAGGCCACGAAGCCCGGCAGGTTGCCGATCAGCACGCTGTGCGGCAGCAGGGCGCCCTTGGGCGCACCCGTGGTGCCCGAGGTATAGAGCAGGATGGCGGGGTCCGACGACCGCGTCGGGATAGCCTTGAATTCGCTGGGCTGGCGGGCCAGCAGGCTGCGCCAGGGCAGCACGCGCTCGTCGGCGAAGCCGATGCCGATGATCTGCTGCAGGTTGGGGCAGTTGTCGCTGACGGCCAGCAGATTCGCGCTGGAGGCGTGGTCCACGATGGCGACTCGGGTTTCGGAGTCGCGCAGGCGGGTTTCCAGGGCCTCGGGGCCGAACAGGGTCGATAGCGGCAGCACGACGCCGCCCACCGTGTAGATGGCCATGTGGGCAACGACGGTTTCAGGGCGTTGCCCCAAAACGACACCGACCCGATCCCCGCGGCCCACGCCCATTTTCACCAGGCCATTGGCCAATTGGTTGACGGCCTCGGCCAGCCGGGCATAGGTCCAGACCTCGCGGTTGCCGGACTCATCTTCGTAATAGATGGCAATGCGCCGCGCATCCGGACTACTGGATGCCCAGCGGTGGCAGCACGCATCCGCAATGTTGAACTGGGTGGGTACCAGCCAGCGGAATGATTGGTAGAGCGCCTGATATTGGTCGTTCATGGCCCTATGTTGTAAGCATGTTGCAGCTGCGTGAACGGGCCAACTCGCCCGTTGCCTCAGATGCAAGCATGACCTAGAGGGCCGTGAACTGCAATATCCCCGTTGCGTAATGGGGACGCATACGGGTTATCACGGGTGTTTGCTTTGGCGGCGTAGTGCGGAGGGCAGGGCGGGCAGGGACAGCGAACGGGGCGGGCGGGCGGCCGGTTCCGCCTGCCGTTCGGCCTGGATGGCGGCCCAGTCCAGCAGCTGCAGCTGGCCGTCGTGGGTTTCGGCCAGGGCCGACAGGCTTTCTACCCAATCGCCGTCATTGCAGTACAGGATGCCGCCCACGTCGCGCAGTTCGGCCTTGTGGATGTGCCCGCAGACCACGCCGTCCAGGCCGCGGCGGCGCGCCTCGCCGGCCAGCGCTTCCTCGAAATCCGTGATGAAGGAGACGGCGTTCTTGACCTTGTGCTTGAGATATTGCGACAGGGACCAGTAGTGCAGCCCCAGGCGGTGGCGCAGCCGGTTGAAATGGTGGTTGATCCACAGCGCCAGCTGGTAGAGGCCGTCGCCCAGGTGGGCAAGCCAGCGGCTGTGCTGGATCACGCCGTCGAACTGGTCGCCGTGCAGCACCAGCAGGCGCAGGCCCTTGGCGGTCACGTGGACGTCTTCGTCCAGGATCTCGATGTCACCGAACGCGTAGCCGGCGAATTCGCGCGCGAATTCGTCATGGTTGCCGGGGATGAACACCACGCGCGTGCCGTTGCGCGCCTTGCGCAGGATGCGCTGGATGACGTCGTTGTGCGCCCGTGGCCAGTGCCAATGCTTGCGCAGCTGCCAGCCGTCCACGATATCGCCCACCAGGTAAAGGGTGTCGGAATCGTTGTGGTCCAGGAAATCGAGCAGGAATTCCGCCTTGCACCCGGCAGTGCCCAGGTGAATATCGGAAATCCAGAGAGCACGCCAGTGCGCGGGTCGGATTTCGTTCACGGTCGCTTCCATGTGGGCTGTGGTCATGCCTCAGGATGAAATCATCCGGCGATGACGGGCGTATGAAGAAACCGTGACGCTGTTGTGACGGCGGCGCGGCGCCGGGCGCCGCCACCGTCACCCGCAATGCTCAGGGCTGCTGCGTGTCGGCCTTCTTGCCGCGCAGACGCTTCCACAGTCCGCCGCCGAGTGCGGCCGCGGCCAGGATGCCGACCTTGGCGAACTTGGCCAGGAAGGCGGCGATCACGGCGAACAGGCCCAGCTTCTTGGCGGCCACGCCGGCCACCAGCGCGGCCAGGCCGTATTCCGCGACCTTGTCGGTCGAGGAATCGAAGTCGGCGTAGCGCTTGCCGTCCACATAGTTCAGGTTGTCCAGCAGCGCCAGCACGGCGGTCTTGTCCTTGGGCACCAGGCTTTGCTGGGTAATGAGATCCAGCGTGATGTAGCCGTCGCGGCCCAGCGCGTAGGTGTTGTAATTCACCGTCGGGTCTTCTCCGGCTTCGGCGCCCTTGTGCTTGGCCGCCACCGACCAGACCAGCCGCTGCGTGTTGCTGTCGTACTTGGGCGCTTCAACCCAGCCGTCCACCGTCAGCTCGGGGAAGCCGCGCTTCTTGCGCTCGTCATTGGACTGTTCGGTGCCTTCCCGCAGGCTGTCCAGCAGCTCGCTGACGTTCCAGTTGCGCGCGTCGTCGTCCTTGATGTAGCCGGCCTTGTCGAAATTGACGGTGATGACCCAGTCGTCATCGTCGCTCTTGGGCATCACCACGCCCAACAGCGACGGATCCTTGCCGTTGCCGTAGGCCTGCATCAAGCGTTCGGCCTGGAACCGCGGCACGAAGAACATGTTCTGCGGCAGGTGCACCACCGCCTGATCGCCCAGCTTCACGTCCGTCGGCCCCTGCTGGGCGGCGGCGAAGGCGGCTTTCGTGGCGGATTCGATTTCCTGCTGGGCCGACGCGTTCTGGGCCGAGGCGCCGGACGGCAGGAAGAGCATCGCGCTGGCGGCGGCCAGCGACAGGCGGGAAATGAAAGCGCGCATGGGAGTCTTGAGGCGTCTGTTTAAAAGGGGCCTCATTGTCTTTGCGGGCGACTTTCAACTTTCTGAAAGCAGGCGGCCAAATGGCCGCATGATTTTGCCGTTTGTAATAGTTTGTGTGGGCGAGGTCGGCTTACCGGCTTTTCTGGCGCTGCGGCGCGTTGCGCAGGCGCGTGCCCAGGATGCGGTCGTGCAGGAACTGCCCGTCGGGATCAAGCCAGGACCAGATGAAGATCGTGAAGGGCGCGGCCACGATGAACATGTCAACCGAGGCCCAGCCCGTGAGATTGGCGGCACCCCAGACGACAGCGGCGCCCGCCAGCACCAGTGGCCAGACCAGCACATAGCGCAAGATCAGGCGGCCCGTGCTGGGCGTGTTGCCGTCCCGATCGACGAGCCGGATGTTCCAGGTCTTCATGGGCAGCGTCTGGCCGCGGCGGCGCCAGCACAGCACGAAGTAGGCGCCGATGGCGGTGAACAGCCAGGCCTGCCGCGCCCCGCGAAGCTCCAGCGCGTTCTTGCTCTGCGTCAACGTATCCAGCAGGTAGCCCGCCAGGAACACCACGCCAAACAACAGCACGGCTTCGTACATCATGCAGGCGAATCGGCGCAGCCGATTGGGAGTCTGGTCAAGGAGGGCGTCGGTTGTCATGGACCGGCATTATAGAAGAAGGGATGTGGGCCCCCACGCTTCGCGCACTTCGTGCGCTCTCTGCCCCCCGAGGGGGCTTTCCTCCCTTGGGGCGGCCCGGCGGGAGGAAGGTGGCCCCCACGCTTCGCGCCCTTCGTGCGCTCTCTGCCCCCCGAGGGGGCTTTCCTCCCTTGGGGGCGGCCCGGCGGGAGGAAGGTGGCCCCCACGCTTCGCGCCCTTCGTGCGCTCTCTGCCCCCCGAGGGGGCTTTCCTCCCTTGGGGGCGGCCCGGCGGGAGGAAGGTGGCCCCCACGCTTCGCGCCCTTCGTGCGCTCTCTGCCCCCCGAGGGGGCTTTCCTCCCTTGGGGCGGCCCGGCGGGAGGAAGGTGGGCCCCCACGCTTCGCGCAAGGGAAGGACGAAAAAAAACCCGCCGGTAAGGGCGGGTCTATAAAAGGGGCTATGCAGCCCCCAAGGGGAAAATCTTTCGGGCCTTAGCGCTTAAGGCCCAGGCCTGTCTTTAGGCTGCGGAGTGCGCGTTCTTGGCGCTCGTCTTGCCAGCCAGGGCCTTCACGCCGTGGGCCAGCTTACGCAGGCCTGCGGCCAACGCCCGCATCGGGTGCGGACGGAATTGTTCTTCAATAGCCTGGAGCATCAGTTGGCGCTCGAGTTCGTCGGTCAGGCGGATGGTGTTGTTCGGGTTGATCACGTTAGCCTCCACGGGCTTGCACAGTTGTTTGCTACTAGGGATAACCCGAATTATAGGGTTTACCCTGAAACTGTGCAAGAGGGAGGTGCAAGCATGTGCAACTTGGCAACACCTTGGTGCTGATAATGCCCCAAAACCGAGCGGCGGGGCACCATAAGCAAAGATACGCGCACCATGTTGCGGCGCTTTTACAACGCGCGGGATCTGGCGGGAAAGCGGGTGGCGCCCGGCCGGGAAGCCGCCCCGGGCGCTGCGCGATCAGGCGTCGCGGTAGCCGGCGGCGACCAGTTCGAAACCGAACAGGCGGCAGTCCAGCGCGCCGTTATGCAGCGGCACGCGGCGCTTGGGCTTCAAGCGCATCTGGTTGGGCAGGGTCAGGTCGCTGGTGATGACGTGCAACTGCCAGCCCGCGAAATTGCGCTTCAGGCAACTGGCCCAATCGCGCCACAGGTCCGCGTCCTGCTCGGTCAACATGCGCTCGCCGTAGGGCGGGTTGGTGACGATCCAGCCGTGGTCGGCGGGCGCGGTGATCTCGCGGGCGTCGCCGACTTCGAACCGGATGGAATCGGCTGTCAGCCAGGCGCGCTCGGCGTTGTTCTGGGCGAATTCAATGGCTTGCGGGTCCAGGTCGTAGCCAACCAGCGGCGCGTCCAGCTGCGGCAGGATGCGTGAGCGGGCGTCGTCCTTCAGGTCGCGCCAGCGGTAGGCGTCATGATCGCGCAGGCGTTCGAAACCGAAGGGGCGCGAGATGCCCGGGGGCACGCCCAGGGCGATCCAGGCCGCCTCGATCAGGATCGTCCCCGACCCGCAGAACGGGTCCAGCAACGGCGCCGCCGGGTCCCAGCCTGCCAGGGCCAGCATGCCGGCCGCCAGGTTTTCGCGCAGCGGGGCTTCGCCCTTGTCCAGGCGCCAGCCGCGCTTGAACAGGGATTCGCCGGAGGTATCCAGGTACAGGGTGGCCGTGTGGCCCGTCAGGAACAGGTGGACGCGGGCGTCCGGGCGCACCGTGTCGATGCTGGGGCGTTCGCCTTCCAGTTCGCGCAGGCGGTCGCAAATGCCATCCTTGGCGCGCAGATTGCAGTACTGCAGGCTTTGCACCGGGCTCTTGATGGCCGAGGTGTCCACGCGCAGCGTCTGTTCGGCGCCGAACCAGCGTTCCCACGGGGTATCGCGGGCCAGGTCCAGGATGTCGTCTTCGTGCGAGATTTCGGCGTGTGCCACCTGCACCAGGATACGGGTGGCCAGACGTGAATACAGGTTGGCGCGCTGCACGCCGGCCCAATCGGCCGTGAACGAGCAGCCGGCGCGGCCGGCCTTGGCATCTTCATAGCCCAGCGCCTGCATCTCTGCCGTCAGGGCCTCTTCCAGGCCTTGCGGGCAGGGCGCGAACACCGTGAACACTTCGGCCTGGCGCGGTTGGCGCGGGGCGCGGCTGCGGGTCTCGATGGTCGGGGCACGCTGGCGGGTATCGTCGCGCGCATCGACGAATTCCGGCTGGGCATCCTGGCCGTGATCCGGCACGTCGTCGTGATCAGGTTCGGCGGCGAATTCGGGCGCGGGGCCGTCATCCTCGAACGGGTCGTAGAAGCGTCCCGCCGGCGTGGCGGGGGCGATGTACTGGTCGTCGCGCAGGCGCGGCGCGCGCTGCTGCGGACGCGGGGGGCGCGAGCTGGCGCCGGCGCCCGCATCGCGGCGCGTATCGTCGGAACGGCTGCGTGCCGCGGGGGCGCGATCAGACGAGCCACGGCTGGGCGCGCTGCGTTCGGATGCGCCCCGGCCGGGCGCGCCGCGATCGTACTGGCCGCGTTCGGAAGACTGCCCGCCACGTGGCGCCTGCCCACGGGGGGCTGCGCCGCGGCCGCCGGCGGCCGGCTTGCGGGCGTAGCGTGCTTCTTCTTCCTGGCGGCGTTGATAGCCTTCGGGGTCTTTCTGGCGTTCGACGTTTTCGCGGGTGCGCTCAATTTGCGCGACCAGGCGGGCGCGGGCGCCCGTGCGGGTGCGCTTGGGCGCTTCTTCGGCGTGGGCGTCGCGCGCCGTTTTCTTGATCGTCAGCGTCTTGCGCGGACGGTCGTGTTCATCAGAGGACATACGAATCCTGGCGAATGTGCAAAGGTAGGGGGAATCAGAAGGGTTTGACGACGACCAGCGCCACCACCACCAAGAGCAGCAAGACGGGAACTTCGTTGAACCAGCGATAGAACTTGTGCGAACGGGTGTTTTTGCCCTGTTCGAATTTACGCAGCATCAAGCCACAGGCGTGATGGTAGCCGATGACGAGCAGGACGAAAAAGAGTTTGGCGTGCATCCAGCCGTTGCCCGGGCCTACGCCGATGCGATAGCCCAGGTACAGCCACATGCCGAACACGATGGCGACCACGGCCAGGATGGTGGTGAAGCGGTACAGGCGGCGGGCCATGCCCAGCAGCGTGGCCTGGACAGAGGCGTCCGTCTGCTGGGCCAGGTTCACGAAAATGCGCGGCAGGTAGAACAAGCCGGCAAACCAGGAAGCGATAAAGACAATATGGAAGGTCTTGACCCAGAGCATGGCCATGGCGCGATCCGATCGAGGAAAGCCGCATTGTAAGGCCGGTGCCCGCCTTCATCCGGCCCTGGATATCGCGCGAAGTCGCCGAGCGATTCGTAGGATGGGTGAAGCGCGAGAGCCCTTGAAGAAGAACGCTGCCAATGAGCGCGCGGAACCCATCACGCAGCGCAGGCGTCTTTGCGGAGTCAGCCACAACGCCAGCGCCGCTTGATGGGTTGCGCGCGCTGGAGACCGGGGACCCAAACGCCGGCATCCCGCGCTTCACCCATCCTACGAATCCAGAATCCCGAACCCCGAGCCCCGAACCCCGAACCCCGAACCCCGAACCCCGAACCCCGAGTCACGAATCCCGGTTCCCGATTCCCGATTCCCAGCTTCCGACGTCCGGCCCTGGAATCAGATCACATACAAGTCCACGTACTCGTGCACCGGCATGGCTTCCAGCGCCTTCTGGTCCAGCGATACCTCCAGGATCCGGCGCTGCTGCTTGGCCGGGAACACGCGGGCCAGGTTGGTCCGGAACTTGGCTTCCAGCAGCGGGATGCCGTCCTGGCGGCGGCGCTTGTGGCCGATGGGGTATTCGCAGACGATCTCGTCCAGGCGGGAGCCGTCGTTGAACTCCACGGTCAGCGCGTTCGCGATCGAGCGCTTGTCCGGGTCGTGGTAGTCGCGGGTGTACGCCGGGTCTTCCACGCAGACGATCTTGTCGCGCAGCGCGTCGATGCGCGGGTCGCGGGCGATCTCGTCTTCGTAGTCGCCGGCCGTCAGGCGGCCGAACAGCACGGGCACGGCCACCATGTACTGGATGCAGTGGTCGCGATCGGCCGGGTTGTTCAGCGGCCCCTTCTTGTCGATGATGCGGATGCACGCCTCGTGCGTGCGGATCGTGATGGCCTTGATGTCATCCGCGCTCTTGCCCTGGGCACGCAGAAGGTCATGGATCTGCATGGCGCATTCCACCGCGGTCTGGGAATGGAACTCGGCAGGGAACGAGATCTTGAACAGCACGTTCTCCATCACGTAGCTGCCATAGGGACGCTGGAACTTGAACGGCTGGCCCTTGAAGAGCACGTCGTAAAAGCCCCAGGTCTTGGCCGTCAGTACCGACGGATAGCCCATTTCGCCGGTCTTGGCGATCAGCGCCAGGCGCACGGCGCGGCTGGTGGCGTCGCCGGCGGCCCAGCTCTTGCGGCTGCCGGTATTGGGGGCATGGCGATAGGTGCGCAGGCTTTGGCCGTCAACCCAGGCCAGCGATACCGCGTTGATCACTTCATCGCGGTCCAGTCCCAGCATCTGCGCCACGACGGCGGTGGACGCCACCTTGACCAGCACGACGTGGTCCAGCCCGACTTTGTTGAAGGAGTTCTCCAGCGCGATGCAGCCCTGGATCTCGTGCGCCTTGATCATGCCGGTCAGCACGTCGCGCATGGTCAGGGGCGGTTTGCCGGCGGCGACCGCGGTGCGTGATAGCCAGTCGGCGGTGGCCAGGATGCCGCCCAGGTTGTCCGACGGGTGGCCCCATTCGGCGGCCAGCCACGTGTCGTTGAAGTCCAGCCAGCGGATGGCCGTGCCGATGTTGAACGCGGCTTGCACCGGGTCCAGCTGGAACGACGTGCCCGGCACCTTGGCGCCGTTGGGCACCACGGTGCCGGGCACGACCGGACCCAGCAATTTCCTGCACGCGGGATATTCCAGCGCTTCCAGGCCGCAGCCCAGCGTGTCGATCAGGCAGTTGCGGGCGGTGTCATACGCCAGACCGCTCTGGATTTCATAGTTCAGAACGTAGTCCGCGATATCGACCAGCACCTGGTCGGGATCGGGACGCACGTTGGAGATCGGGGCAGACATAGCGGTACCTCTCCATAGAATGAATACAGGTGGCCATGCTGCGCCCTCGCTCTCGTCTGGCTTGCGCGGGGCTTACTTGCGCTTGTCCAGCGGCACGAACTTCTGGTCTTCCGGACCCACGTAATTGGCGGTGGGGCGGATGATCTTGTTGTCGATGCGCTGCTCGATGATGTGAGCCGACCAGCCTGCGGTACGCGCAATGACGAACAACGGGGTGAACATGGCGGTGGGCACGCCCATCATGTGGTAGCTGACGGCCGAGAACCAGTCCAGGTTGGGGAACATCTTCTTGATGTCCCACATGACCGTCTCAAGGCGTTCGGCGATGTCGAACATCTTGGTGGTGCCGGCCTTCTTGGACAGCTTCTTGGCCACGTCCTTGATGACCTTGTTGCGCGGGTCGGACACGGTGTAGACGGGGTGGCCAAAGCCGATGATAACTTCGCGGGCTTCGACGCGGCGGCGGATGTCGGCTTCGGCCTCGTCCGGCGTTTCATAGCGCTTCTGCACATCGAACGCCACTTCGTTGGCGCCGCCGTGCTTCGGGCCGCGCAGCGCGCCGATGGCGCCGGCAATCGACGAGAACATGTCCGACCCCGTGCCGGCGATGACGCGGGCCGTGAACGTGGACGCGTTGAATTCGTGCTCGGCGTACAGGTTCAGGGAGATGTGCATCGCCTTGACCCATTCGTCGCTGGGCTTTTCGCCATGCAGCAGGTGCAGGAAGTGGCCGCCGATGCTGTCGTCGTCCGTCTGCACGTCGATGATGCGGCCGTTGTGGCTGTAGTGGTACCAGTACAGCAGGGCCGAGCCCAGGTTGGCCATCAGGCGGTCGGCGATGTCGCGCGCGCCCGGGGTGTTGTGATCGTCTTTCTCGGGCAGCACGCAGCCCAGCACCGACACGGCGGTGCGCATGACGTCCATCGGGTGGCTCGAGGCGGGCAGGGCTTCCAGCGCGACTTGCAGCTGGGCCGGCAGGCCGCGCAAGCTCTTCAGCTTTTGCTTGTAGGCGGCGAGTTCGGACTTGTTGGGCAATTTGCCATGGACGAGCAAGTGGGCGATTTCCTCGAACTCGCTCGTGTGCGCGATGTCCAGGATGTCGTAGCCGCGGTAGTGCAGGTCGTTGCCGCTGCGGCCGACCGTGCACAGCGCGGTATTGCCTGCGACCACGCCCGACAGGGCAACGGACTTCTTGGGTTTGAAACCGGCTTTCTCTTCCGGCTTGGCGTCCGATTTGGCTTCTTGCTTCTTGGGAGCCGTGCTCATGTCTCTACTCCTTTCCTTTCGCGATTGACGATATGGGGGGAAAGCTGGGCGCCCCGGGATGGCCGCGGCGCCGGATACCAAAGGCGTTGCGGACTTACGCTTTGCCCTTTTGGAAGAGCGCATCCAATCTGGATTCGAATTCGTGATAGCCGATGCGGTCGTACAGTTCTTCGCGCGTCTGCATCAGGTCCACCACGTTTTTCTGGTGGCCGTCGCGGCGGATGGCGGTGTAGACGGCTTCGGCGGCCTTGTTCATGGCGCGGAAGGCCGACAGCGGGTAGAGCACCATGCCCACGCCCACGCTCTTTAACTCTTCGACCGTGAACAGCGGCGTCTTGCCGAATTCGGTGATGTTGGCCAGGACCGGCACCTTGACGGCCTTGACGAAGCGGTCGTAGGTGGGGAGGTCGTAGGCGGCTTCGGCGAAGATCGCGTCGGCGCCGGCTTCCACGCAGGCCAGGGCGCGCTCGATGGCGGCGTCCACGCCGTGCGAGGCGATGGCGTCGGTGCGGGCGATCAGATAGAAATCGCTGTCGGTGCGCGCGTCGGCAGCGGCCTTGACGCGGTCGGCCATTTCTTCGGTGGTGACGATTTCCTTGCCGGGACGGTGGCCGCAGCGCTTGGCGCCGACCTGGTCTTCAATGTGGCAGGCGGCCGCGCCGAACTTGATCAGGCTCTTGACGGTGCGGGCGATGTTGAAGGCCGACGGGCCGAAGCCGGTGTCGATGTCCACCACCAGCGGCACGTCGCACACGTCGGTGATGCGGCGCACGTCGGTCAGCACGTCGTCCATGGTGTTGATGCCCAGGTCGGGCAGGCCCAGCGAACCGGCCGCGACGCCGCCGCCAGACAGGTAGATGGCGCGGTAGCCGGCACGCTTGGCCAGCAGGGCGTGGTTGGCGTTGATGGCGCCGATGATCTGCAGGGGGCTTTCTTCGGCGAGGGCGCGGCGAAAGAGGGCGCCGGGCGATTCGGGTCTGGACATGGAGGTCTCCGTTCTTTCTTATGGCTAGCCCACGACCTTATCGCGGGTCCGGAACATGAATCTGTCCCCTCCGCGACAATCGCCGCAGGCCGGGTGAAGGGACAGGTTCATGCTTCGGCAATGATGTGGCGGCCTTGCTTAGGAATTGGGCCCGCATGAACGGGCCCAATTCTTCACTCAACCGCTGCTTACTTCAGCAGGTCCTTGACGCCGTCGCGCTCTTCGAGGAGCTCTTTCAGCGTGAAGTCCAGGCGCTCGCGCGAGAAGGCGTCGATTTCCAGGCCTTCGACACGCTTGTATTCGCCGTTTTCGGTCGTGACCGGCACGCCGTAGATGATGCCTTCCGGGATGCCGTAGGAGCCGTCCGACGGGATGCCCATCGTGACCCACTTGCCGTTGCTGCCCAGGACCCAGTCACGGACGTGGTCGATGGCGGCGTTGGCAGCCGAAGCGGCCGAGGACAGGCCACGGGCTTCGATGATGGCGGCGCCGCGCTTGCCCACGGTCGGGATGAACGTGTCGCGGTTCCAGGCGTCGTCGTTGATCAGCTTGGACAGCGACTCGCCGCCGACGGTGGCGAAGCGGAAGTCGGGGTACATCGTGGGCGAGTGGTTGCCCCACACGACCAGCTTCTCGATCGCGGCGACCGGCTTGCCCGACTTGGCGGACAGTTGCGACAGGGCGCGGTTGTGATCCAGGCGCAGCATGGCGGTGAAGTTCTTGGCCGGCAGGTCCGGCGCCGACTTCATGGCGATGTAGGCGTTGGTGTTGGCGGGGTTGCCGACGACCAGGACCTTGACGTTGCGGCTGGCCACGTCGTTCAGGGCCTTGCCCTGCGCCGTGAAGATCTGGGCGTTGACCGACAGCAGGTCCTTGCGCTCCATGCCGGGGCCGCGCGGACGGGCGCCGACCAGCAGGGCCACGTCGGCATCCTTGAAGGCGGTGCGCGGGTCGCTGTGGGCGGTCACTTCCTGCAGCAGCGGGAAGGCGCAGTCATCCAATTCCATGATGACGCCCTTCAGGGCCTTTTGCGCTTTCTCGTCGGGGATTTCCAGCAATTGCAGGATGACGGGTTGATCTTTACCCAGCATTTCGCCGGAGGCGATGCGGAATAGCAGTGCGTAACCGATTTGGCCGGCGGCGCCGGTGACGGCGACACGCAAGGCAGGCTTGGACATGGACGTTCTCCGTAATGGTTTGGCGAGAAAAATCTCACCAATCAGTGTAATCGTTAGGGCAGGAATCAAGGGCCCCCACGCCGCACCCGCTGACGCGGACTTGCTGCCCCTTGCGGGGGCATTTTTGCCTTGGGGCGGACCTGCGGCAAAAAACAAATTCGCGCACCAAAAACCCAAGCGGGGGCAGGGGCCTGACAGCCGTGAATCCTAGATCGATTTTACGGGTGCGTCAAACGCTCTTCTATCTTATATAAGACATAAGACGTTGGACAGTATCTCCCCCGATATGCCACAATAGAGCGTTTATTCGAATGCGTTGCAGCCCGGTCGGTTGTGCCCCTGACAGCGCATTGCGGATGTGGGTTTGCATCCTGTTTTGCGCTGCCCTCCCATCATCCGGATGAACATGACACTTTCAAGAAGATCCATGGCAGAGCCTCGGCCCGAAACCTCCTTACGCACTCGCGCCGCCCGTTCAACGGGCGAGGGGGCCGCTTTCAGTCCGCTCTACCGCCAGATCAAGGATCTGCTCGTTCAAAGCCTTGAGCGCGGCGAATGGAAGCCCGGTGAACTCATCCCCAGCGAAATCGATCTGGCCGCCCGTTTTCAGGTGAGCCAGGGCACGGTGCGCAAGGCGGTCGATGAGTTGGCAGCCGAGCACATGCTGCTGCGCCGCCAGGGCAAGGGCACCTTTGTCGCCACCCACCACGAAGCCCGCGTGCGCTACCGTTTCCTGCGCCTGGCCGCCGACGAAGAAGGCGAGCCCGGCCGTGCCGAAAGCCGCATCCTGGAATGCCGGCGCCTGAGGGCGCCCGCCGAGATCGCGCGCGCCCTCGACCTGCGCGCAGGCGAGACGGTCGTCATGATCCGCCGCCTGCTGTCCATGGGGCAGACACCCACCGTCGTGGACGACATCTGGCTGCCCGGCACCATTTTCCGTGGACTGACCCTGGAGCTGCTGACCGCCAATAAGGCGCCGCTCTATGGCCTGTTCGAATCCGAGTTCGGCGTCAGCATGGTGCGCGCGGATGAAAAGCTGCGCGCGGTGATCGCGCCGGCCGAAGTCTGTCCGCTGCTTAATGTTCCCGCCGGCACGCCGTTGTTGCAGGTGGATCGGGTGTCGTACACCTATGGTGACCGCCCCATGGAAATTCGCCGGGGTTTGTACTTGACCGATCGATACCACTACCGCAATAGTCTGAATTGATGAGCTTTTACACTACGATTTGATACCAACCCAATCTCTGGGCGAAAATACCGTGTTTGCCCGAAAGGGCCACGGCATTCCCGCCGTCACGATTCCCTAGTTCAGAAACACCGAGGCCGTCATGTCCGACACCGCTGCCAAGCCACGTCCGCAGTTTCGCAATATTGGGCTTGCCCAAGTTGCGTTCTCTTATCGCCTGCCCCTGGCCGGCAAGCTGTCCATCCTGCACCGCATCAGCGGCATTTTGCTGTTCCTCTGTTTGCCCTTGGTCATCGTTCCGCTGTTCGCGGCGAGCGTGGCCGCACCGCAGTCGTTCGCCTGGATCGCCTCCATCGCGGCCAACCCGATCGTCAAGCTTGTCTTCCTGGTCCTGATCTGGGGCTACCTGCACCACTTCTGTGCCGGCATCCGCTACCTGCTGCTGGACCTGCACATCGGTATCGACAAGCTGTCGGCCAAGAAAAGCGCCGGCGTGGTCTTCGGTGTCAGCCTGGCGCTGACGCTGGTGTTCGGTCTCAAACTGTTCGGAGTGCTGTAAATGGCCGCCGCTAAAAACTACGGACCCAAGCGCCTGGTCGTCGGCGCTCACTATGGCGTCATGGATTTCATCATCCAGCGCATCACCGCCGTCATCATGGCCGTGTATACGCTGGTACTGCTCGTCGGCATCCTGACGATGCCTGCCTTCACGTATGAACACTGGGTCAAGCTGTTCAATTTCTACGTGGGCTTCATTCCGGTTGGCCAGATCCTGGCCTCCCTTGCATTCATTGCGTTGGCCTGGCATGCCTGGATTGGCGTGCGCGACATCTGGATGGATTACGTCAAGCCGGTGGGCCTGCGCCTGCTGCTGCAAGTGCTGACGATCCTCTGGTTGATCGGTACGGTCGTTTACTTCGCGCAAATCCTCTGGAGCATTTAAGCCGTGGTCTCTGTCATGAAATCCTTGCCGCGCCGCCAGTTTGATGTGGTGGTCGTTGGCGCCGGTGGAGCCGGCATGCGTTGTTCGCTGCAACTGTCCCAAGCGGGCCTGTCGGTTGCGGTGCTGTCCAAAGTGTTCCCCACGCGTTCGCACACCGTTGCCGCGCAAGGCGGCGTGAGCGCCTCCCTGGGCAACATGAGCGAAGACAACTGGTACTGGCACATGTACGACACCGTCAAGGGGTCGGATTGGCTGGGCGACCAGGACGCCATCGAATTCATGTGCCGTGAAGCGCCGAACGCCGTGTACGAGCTCGAGCACTTCGGCATGCCGTTCGACCGCAACCCCGACGGCACGATCTACCAGCGTCCGTTCGGCGGCCACACCGCCAACTTCGGTGAAAAGCCGGTGCAGCGCGCCTGTGCCGCCGCCGATCGCACCGGCCACGCGCTGCTGCACACCCTCTACCAGCGCAACGTCGCTGCGCGCACCCAGTTCTTCGTCGAATGGATGGCGCTGGACCTGCTGCGCAACGAGGCCGGCGACGTCGTCGGCGTGACCGCCCTGGAAATGGAAACGGGCGAGATCTACATCCTGGAAGCCAAGACCACGGTGCTGGCCACCGGTGGCGCCGGCCGCATCTGGGCCGCTTCCACCAACGCCTTCATCAACACCGGTGACGGCCTGGGCATGGCTGCGCGCGCAGGCATCCCGCTGCAAGACATGGAATTCTGGCAATTCCACCCGACCGGCGTGGCCGGCGCGGGCGTGCTGATTACCGAAGGCGTGCGTGGCGAAGGCGGCATCCTCCTGAACAAGGATGGCGAACGCTTCATGGAGCGCTATGCGCCCACGCTGAAGGATCTGGCCCCGCGCGACTTCGTGTCCCGCTCGATGGACCAGGAAATCAAGGAAGGCCGCGGTTGCGGTCCGGACGGCAGCTACGTCGTCCTGAAGCTTGACCACCTGGGCGCTGACGTCATCAACAAGCGTCTGCCCTCGATCCGCGAAATCGCCATCAAGTTCGGCAACGTCGACCCGATCAAGGAACCGATCCCGGTCGTTCCGACCATCCACTATCAGATGGGCGGCATTCCGGCCAACTACCACGGCCAGGTGCTCACGCGCGAAAACGGCGAGAACAAGGTCGTCAACGGCCTGTACGCCATCGGCGAATGTGCCGCGGTGTCGGTGCACGGCGCCAACCGCCTGGGCACGAACTCGCTGCTGGACCTGATCGTGTTCGGCCGCGCCACCGGCAACCACATCGTGAATTCGCACCCGGAGCGCCAACGCGCCCACCAGGAGCTGCCGAAGGAAGCCGTCGACTTCTCGCTGGACCGCGTGAACAAGCTGGAAACGCGCACCTCGGGCGAAAAGACGCAAGACATCGGCAACGCCATCCGCTTCTCGATGCAGCGCCACTGCGGCGTGTTCCGCACGCTGGAACTGCTGAACGAAGGCGTGACGCAGATCGAAGATCTGGCCAAGCAAGCCGACAATATCTACTTCAAGGACAAGTCCAAGGTGTTCAACACCGCGCGCGTCGAAGCGCTGGAACTGGCCAACATGACCGAAGTGGCTCGCGCCACGATCAAGTCGGCCGCTGCCCGCACCGAAAGCCGCGGCGCGCATGCGTTGGACGACCATCCGACCCGCGACGACGAGAACTGGCTGAAGCACACGCTGTGGTACTCCGAAGGCAGCCGCCTGGATTACAAGCCCGTGCAGATGAAGCCTTTGACGGTTGAGTCCTTCCCGCCCAAGGCGCGTACCTTCTAAGTCCGGATAGAGCCCATTATGAGCACCAAGAGAATCGTCAAGTTCGAAATCTACCGCTACGATCCGGACAAGGACGAGCGCCCGTACATGCAGAAGCTGGACGTCGAACTCCAGCCGACCGACAAGATGCTGCTTGATGCGCTGGTGCGCATCAAGAACGACGTCGATGACAGCCTGGCCCTGCGCCGCTCGTGCCGTGAAGGCGTGTGCGGTTCGGACGCCATGAACATCAACGGCAAGAACGGCCTGGCCTGCACGACGAACCTGCGCGAACTGAAGGAACCCATCGTTCTGCGTCCGCTGCCGGGCCTGCCCGTCATCCGCGACCTGATCGTGGACATGACGCACTTCTTCAACCAGTACCACTCGATCCGCCCGTACCTCATCAACGACGCGCCGCCGCCTGAAAAAGAGCGCCTGCAGTCGCCCGAGGCGCGCGAAGAGCTCGACGGCCTGTACGAGTGCATTCTGTGCGCGTGCTGTTCCACTTCCTGCCCGTCGTTCTGGTGGAATCCGGACAAGTTCGTCGGCCCGGCCGGCCTGCTGCAAGCCTACCGCTTCATCGCCGACAGCCGCGACGAAGCCACGGGCGAGCGTCTGGATAACCTGGAAGATCCGTACCGCCTGTTCCGTTGCCACACCATCATGAATTGCGTCGACGTCTGTCCCAAGGGACTGAACCCGACCAAGGCAATCGGCAAGATCAAGGAACTGATGGTCCGCCGCACGGTCTAGTTTTTAGTGTGAAGACTTTTGTATTTATGGTGTAACGATGAGCAGGCTAACTGAACTGGAGCGGGCGCGTCTGCGTTGGCGGGCGCGCCGCGGCCTGCTCGAAAACGACTTGATCATCACCCGGTATCTTGACGCTTACGAGGCCGAACTTACCGATGATGATGTGGCCGCATTGACCCAGCTATTCGAGATGGGAGACAACGACCTTCTCGACCTGCTGCTGGCCCGCAAGGACCTCGAAGGCGACCTGGATACGCCCAGGCTTCGGGGGATTATTGGCCAGATGCGCGCACTCTGATTAATGTGAGAGGAAATAACATGAACCTGTCTGACAAAAAAGCCACTCTATCCTTCTCGGATGGCAGCGCACCCATTGAGTTCCCTGTCTACAAGGGCACGGTCGGTCCGGATGTGATCGACATCCGCAAGCTGTATGGCCAGACGGGCATGTTTACGTTTGACCCGGGCTTCATGTCCACCGCGGCTTGCGAATCGGGCATCACGTACATCGACGGCGACAAGGGCGAACTGCTGTACCGCGGCTTCCCCATCGAGCAATTGGCCGTCAATTGCGACTTCATGGATATCTGCTACCTGATCCTGAACGGCGAACTGCCGAACGAGGCTCAGAAGGCTGACTTCGACTCGCAAGTGACCCATCACACGATGGTCAACGAGCAACTGCATTTCTTCCTGCGTGGTTTCCGCCGCGACGCCCACCCGATGGCCGTCCTGACGGGCCTGGTCGGCGCGCTGTCCGCGTTCTACCACGACTCCACCGACATCACGAACCCGCAGCATCGCCACATCTCGGCCATCCGCCTGATCGCCAAGATGCCGACGCTGGTTGCGATGGCGTACAAGTACTCGCAAGGCCAACCGTTCATCTATCCGCAGAACGACCTGTCCTACACGGGCAACTTCCTGCGCATGATGTTCGCCACGCCGTGCGAAGACTACAAGGTCAACGAAGTCGTCGAGCGCGCGCTGGACCGCATCTTCATCCTGCACGCCGACCACGAGCAAAACGCGTCGACCTCGACCGTGCGCCTGTGCGGTTCGTCGGGCACCAATCCGTTCGCCGCCATCTCGGCTGGCGTGGCTTGCCTGTGGGGCCCGGCTCACGGCGGCGCCAACGAAGCTTGCCTGCAGATGCTGGAAGAGCTGCAAGCCAACGGCGGCATCGACAAGGTCGGTGAGTTCATGGAGAAGGTCAAGGACAAGAACTCGGGCGTGCGCCTGATGGGCTTTGGCCACCGCGTCTACAAGAACTACGACCCGCGCGCCAAGCTGATGCAGGAAACCTGCAAGGAAGTGCTCTCGGCCCTGGGCCTGGAAAACGACCCGCTGTTCAAGCTGGCCATGGAACTGGAACGCATCGCGCTGTCCGATCCGTACTTCGTGCAGCGCAAGCTGTACCCGAACGTGGACTTCTACTCGGGTATCGTCCAGCGCGCCATCGGCATCCCGACCTCGCTGTTCACGGCCATCTTCGCGCTGGCCCGCACGGTGGGCTGGATCGCCCAGTGGAACGAAATGCTGTCGGATCCCGATTACAAGATCGGCCGTCCGCGTCAGCTGTTCACGGGTTCGGTCACCCGCGACGTGCCCCCGATGGACAAGCGTTAATCCGCTTTTCGCTTCGACAAGAAACCGCCTTCGGGCGGTTTTTTGTTGTCGAGGATATCATCTGGGCCATGATTCCCATCGCGCTTCCCTCCGCCAGTTTCTACCTGCTGCTTAGCATTTCCTTTTTTGCGGGCGTCCTCCTTTTCGGATGGCTGCTGACGCTGGCGTGCAGCGCGGCAATGCGCCGCGTGGCGCGCAGGCACTGGAAGAAATCCGCCGTGCTGTTCGTGCTGCTGGCGGTGCTGTTCAGCTATTACGCATGGTTCCAGGCGATCGTCTGGCAGGTGGAACGCGAGAGCGAACGGCAGGAGGCGGCTCGCAACGTCACGCTGGCGCAGGCAACGACTGTGGGCGGCACCGAAATGCCCGCCGGCACGCGATTGAAGCTGCAGGACGAAGGGCAGCTTGAAACCTATCTGGAGGCCGAGTTTCCCCACCCGGTACTCGTATACGGCATTCAGGCAACGCAGGTGCGGCGCTTTCTTGGCACCGACTACGACGATGACACCTATGCGCTGATCGCCCGTTATCCCCGCACCGTCATCCTGCGCGGTGCGGGAGACCAGGCCGTGCAAGGCTGGCAATGCGACGCCACTCAGGACATCGAATTCGATTCCGAGCGGGACGGCGCCATGAAGGCGCTGAACCAGTGTCAGCTGGGCCGCGGCAACCGCGTCGGCGATCTGGAAATCGCGCCGGGATCGATCCTGTATGGCTCGGAAGGGACGGTCTACGTCGACGGCTTCAAGGACCCGGACCGCTGGCGCATCGAAGTGAAGGCCCCTGTGGCGGTGAAGGCCTTCGGGCTGATGCTGAGCAACCCCAGGATCTACCTGGACGCGGACCGCCGCCTTTTGCGGGTCAGCGATACCGAACTGGCGTGCGGCGTGCAGTGGGGAGACTTCCGCCATGCCGCGGGCACGCAGGTCAAGACGGTGCGGCGTGTGCATGGCGCTGGCCGCGAACCGTTTCCAGGTGTCATCGTCTTCAGTCCACGCGACGGGCAGCCGGCCAAGCGCAACGGCCATGACGACGTGTCCCAAGGCATGTCGGTGATGCAGGGCCTGGATGGGTCGTTTGTCGGCATCGTGAAAAACGAGGAAGTCGGCGTGTTCGAGTTCGCGACGTTCGTCGTCGGCGACGAGGAACCGGAAGCTCCGACGCGCGCCCGTTGCCCGGCGCCTGCGGCCACCGGGCCGCGTTAAGAAATTCTTAAAAGTCTCTTCCGACAATGCGGCTTGCCGGTGGCGTTGCGCGCCGGCCCAACCGTCGGGGAGTGATGCCGGATGAGACGTCCGTGAGACGCCTGCACAGCATGGAGCTGTTCGCAGAGGTGGCCAAGGCGCGCAGCTTCAGCCGCGCCGCCATCGTGCTGGGGCTGCCGAAATCGACGCTGTCGCGCCGCGTGGCGGAGCTGGAGCGTTCGGTTGGCCTGAGCCTGCTTAACCGCAGCACCCGCAAGGTGGAGCTGACCGGGGCAGGCGAGGTGTATCTGGAGCGCTGCCTGCGTATCGTGGAAGAGGCGCAAGTCGCGCACGAGGAACTGCAGGCGCTGACCGCCAAGCCGTCCGGCCTGCTGCGCGTCAACATGCCGGCAACATTCGCGACCGACGTGATGGCGGAGATCTTCCTGGGCTTTTCGCGCCGCCACCCGGAGGTCGCGTTTCACCTGAATCTGGCCAGCCTGGAACACGCCGACCGGGTTGCCGAGCCCAGCGACCTGACGATCAAGATCGGCGATATGCCGGATTCCACGCGCATCGCCCGATGCCTGGGCTACCTGAATGTTCATCTTTACGCGTCGGAAGACTATCTGGCCGCCCACGGCGCGCCGGCCCATCCGTCGGAACTGGCTGCGCACGATTGCATCGGCTTTCGGGCCGACGCGAATGGTGCCGTTACGCGCTGGCCGCTGGCGCGGGGGCACGAACAGGTCAATGTGATGCCGGGCGGCCGGTTTTCGGTCAACGAAGCCGGCATGGCGCGCCGGCTGGCGATGCTGGGCGCGGGCATCGCCGCGCTGGGCGGCGACCAGACCGAACTCGAGCGTTCGGGCGGCCTTGCGCGGGTCTTGCCGGATTGGAGCCTGGGACCGTTTCCGGTCCATGTGGTGACAGAGTCGCGGCTGTTGCCGGCCCGGGCCAGGGCATTCGTCGATTACCTGATGATGCGCCTGGCCAAGGGCTGGCCGGGACCTGCGTTTACACGCTGATGTGCCGCGCCATCAGGACCGCGAACAAAGGCAGGAAAATGAACAGGTGCGATTCGATCATGACCCAGCGCCGCACCCGCTTGATCTCGGGCAAGGCGGGTACGAAGCCCGGTTGCTGGCGCGACTGCTTTGCCCAGCGCAGCACGGCAAGCGTGGGCGGGATCGAACAGAGCGCGATGATGACGAAAAGCGTGATCTTGGCGTGGAACCAGGGGCTGCTCATATAGAACGCGGCGCCTTTGATCCCCTGCGTCAACCGCAGCAGGCCGGTGATCAGCACGAGGACGGCGCTGACGCCATACAGGCGGTCATAGATGACCAGCCGCTTGACGCCGGCCGCCGTCAGGTCGGGGCGCAGCAGCACGGCTTCGGCAGTCAGGACCACCACCATTACAAAGATCGCCAGATAGTGGAACCAGGCGTACAGGGCATCGGCCAGCATGTCGTCTCCAGGAAAAGGGGCAAGCTTGGGTTGTACCATCCGGGCCATGAGGCGGACTATCGTTGACGCCATCGACCTTTCCTCAAGCCTTGGCCGATGCGCGTTGGCGCCGCTGCCAGGCATATTGAAAGCAACATCTCTTGGCACGAACCCGCCGCGCTTGCCACGCAAGATTGCAGTAAATATAATAAGAATCGTTTTCATTTATGAGCTTCGGCCCGGAACCTGTCCGCAGGCCGTCTTCTCCCATGGCAAGCGTCCTGTCCGGCGCGCACGGTGCCGCCGGTGCGTCATCTCTGCGGAAGATCCACCACCTGCGGCCCGGCCTCAGCCTGCAACTCGCTTGCGAGACCGATAGCGAGGCGTCGACCGGGCTGGCGATGGTCGACGACCATCTCCGGATTGTGCTGGTGCTCAACGGCCGTATCGATGTCAGTTACGGGCGCAGCGCGTTGCGGCTGGTGGGGGAGCAAGGCGCAGACGCCGGGGTGGTGACGCTGTGCGAACCCGAGGAGTGCCGGCGGGTAGTGTTGGGCGGCGAATCGTCGCGCCGGGTCAGCATCGGGGTGAACCGGCAGTGGCTGGAACAATCGTTCGGCGAGACTCGGTTGCTTGCACCGCATCTGGCCACGCGCAGTTGGCGCGCCTCGACCCGAGCCCGCCTATTGGCCGAGCAGCTTCTGAATCCCCCGCAGCTGCCTCGGCAGGTCGTCGGCCTCTATCTGGAAAGCCGCGCCATTGAGTTGGTCATCGAAGCGTTGTCGACCGATGGCGTGGCCGCTGGTCAAGCGGCCGATCCGGCGCCACAGCCCGCGGTCCTGCGTCGCCGCATGCTGGACCTGACGCACTGGCTGCGGCGTCACGCCGCCGAGCCCTTGAGCATCGGACAGATTGCTTGCCACATGAATACCACGCCGACCACCTTGCAGCGTCATTTTCGGCAGGCGTTGGGCGTCACGGTATTCGATTTCCTGCAGCAAGAGCGCCTGCGCCTGGCGCGTCATGCGCTAGAAACGGAAGGGCTGAGCGTCACGCAGGCGGCGGCGTTGGCGGGGTACGCCAATCCCGGCAGTTTCTCCACGGCGTTTCGCCGCCATTTCGGCCTGTCGCCGCGCCAGGTGCGGGCGCGTCTGTAGCGCCGCCAGCGATAGCGGCAGATCGCCGTTTTCGCGAACGATTCTGCCGTTTTCACCAACGACGCGCGCCAATCGCCATGGTCTACTCCAATGAGAATAAATCTTATTTGCTTACAGGAGAAGTCCCGTGCCCGTCATCGCGCCAAAGCGCCTCCCATCCCGCCGTGCCACCCCGTCGGCCGGCCGTTGCGCGGCGTATCCGCTGCTGCTTGCCTGGCTTGCGCACGCCGGCGTCGTCTTGGCCGCTGATGAGCCGGTCAGCATGGAAGCGGTGACGGTCAACGCTTACCGGCTGGCCGAAACGATCGGCGGTTCGACCAAGACCGACACGCCGCTGCGCGAGGTACCGCAGTCGGTGTCGGTGATCGAGCGGCGCGAGATGGATCTGCGCGGCGTGCGCAACCTGAATGAGGCGACCCGGTATACGGCGGGCGTGCTGCCTGAGAGTCAGGGTATCGACAACCGGGTGGATGACCTCTACATCCGCGGCTTCGATGCTGGCAGTTTCGGTGCGAACGTCATGCTCGATGGCCTGCGCGCACCGTCGGACAGTAGCCTGAGCTGGAACCGGACCTCGTTCAACACCTGGGGCCTGGAGCGCGTCGAGGTGCTGAAAGGCCCGTCCAGCGTGCTGTACGGCCAGTTGGCACCGGGCGGGATGGTGAACCAGGTCAGCAAGTTGCCCACGCTGGAGCAGGAGCAGGTGGTGCAGCTGCAGGTGGACGGCCACGGGCGCAGGCAGACCGCGTTCGACCTGGGTGGGGCCAAGGATGACGAGAACGTGTTGTGGCGGCTGGTAGGGCTTTACGGCGACGGGGCGACGCAGATCAAGCACACCGACCACGAGCAGTGGTTCATTGCGCCCAGCGCCACGATGTATTTCAACGACCACGCTACGCGGCTGACGCTGCATGGCCTGTATCAGAAGGATCGGGGAGGCAGCACTTTCCAGTTCCTGCCCTACGAGGCAACGGTGGTGCCGGCCGCTGAGGGCTATATCAAGAACACCACATTCCTGGGCGAACCCGACTGGAATACCTACAACCGCGACATCTGGACCGCGGGCTGGCAACTCGAACACCAATTCAACGACGCCTGGACCTTCAGCCAGAACGCGCGCTACACGCATGTGGATTCGCTCTATCGCGCCACGGTGGGCAACGGGGTGCGCGGCGCCGCGCTCACCAACCTGAGCACGCTCATCGGCGGCCGCATACTGAACCGCCGTGCAGTGCAGGGCGAAGGCGACTCCGACGCGCAGACCATCGACACGCGCATCGAGGGCAAGTTCGGCACCGGGCCGCTGACTCATACGGTGATCGCCGGTTTCGATTGGCAGAAGACCGACTGGACCTTCCTGCGGCAGGCCGCGACGGTCTCGCCGGCAGCCATCGCCATCGATGTATACGACCCGGTCTACACCTACTACGATTTCGAGCCGACGCTGGCCAGGCAGATGTCCACTCGCGAGACCGACTCGCAGTATGGCGTGTATCTGCAGGACCAGATCGCGCTGGACCGCTGGCGCTTCACCCTCGGCGGCCGGCAGGACTGGACGCGCATGGACTCGCTCAACCGCCTGACGGGTGTGCGCCAGGTGACCCGCGACGAGGCCTTCACCGGACGCGCGGGCGTTACCTACCTGTTCGACAACGGCCTGGCGCCTTACTTCAGCTATTCGGAATCGTTCCAGCCCACGGGCGGCACGACGCGCGCGGGCAGCGCCTTCAAGCCGACCACCGGCACCCAGTGGGAAGCGGGCGTCAAATACGAGCCCCGCGACATCGACGGCATGATCACATTGTCGGCCTACGAACTGTCGCAAGAGAACGTGCTGACGGCCGATCCGCTCAATGAGGCAGACGAGGCCTATCAGGTGCAGACTGGCAAGGTACGCGTGCGGGGTGTTGAACTGGAGGGCCGCATCACGCCTTTGCGGGGGCTGAGCGTCATCGGTGCCGTCACGCGCATGGATTCCAAGGTAGTACGCAACAACGACGGCTATGCCGGCAACCGCATGATCCGGGTGCCCGACTGGATGGGCTCGATGTGGGTGGACTACACCTTCCATGGCGGCCCGCTGGCCGGCCTGGGCATGGGGGCAGGCGTGCGCTACGTCGACTCGACCGTTGGTGACCTGGCCAATCACCTGCATATCCCCGCCTACACGCTGTTCGACGCCGCCTTGCGCTATGACGCGGGCAATATCGGCGGCATGAACCTGCAACTGGCGCTCAACGGCAGCAACTTGGCGGACAAGCGCTTCGTGGCGACGTGCTCGGCCGCCACCTCTTGCTACTACGGCACGGGACGCACGGTCATGGCGACCGCGAGGCTGTCGTGGTGAATGCGCGCCGTTGGCTGGTCGCGCTGCTGATGGTTTGCGCGTTGGGGGCGGAGGCGGTCCAAGCGGAAACGGCGTCGGACTGGCCGCGCCGCTTCGACAACGCCGACGGGACGCAAACCACGCTGGCCGTGCCAGCGCTGCGCGTGCTGTCGACGTCGGTGACCGTGACCGGGACGTTGCTGGCCATCGACGCGCCCCTGGTCGCCAGCGCCGGCGGAGCCAACGGCCGCTTTTTCGATCAGTGGGCTGCCGTCGCGCGCGAACGCGGCCTCAAGCCGCTGTGGCCGGCCGGGCAGGTCGACCTGGAAGCGGCCTATGCGGTGCGGCCCGATCTCATCATCATCTCGGCTTCCGGCGCGGATTCGGCGCACGAACAGCTCAATGCCCTGCGCGCCATCGCGCCGGTCATCGTGGTGGATTACAGCCACCAGACCTGGCAGGAACTCGCCATGCAACTGGGCCGGGCGCTGGGCATCGAGGCTGCGGCCGCGCGCGCCATCGACGGCTTCGACGCGCGTATCGTCGCAGCCCGCGCCCGCCTGCGCATCCCCGAGGGCACGGTCAACATCGTCAGTTACAACGGGCCGGGGACCAGCAACCCGATCGCCACGCCCGAGAGTCCGCATGCGCGTTTGCTGGCCTCGCTGGGTTTCCGGATCGAAGCGCCCGATCCAGCCTGGCACGTCGCGTTAGGCACGCCGGGCGATTTCGTCTGGGCGCCCTACGAGGCGCTGACGCGCCTGACCGCGCGCACTACCTTCGTGCTCCGTGCCGACGCATCCGGCGCCAGTGCCTTGCTGCGCGATCCCGTGCTGGCCAACCTGCCTTCGGTGGCGGCGGGCCAGGTATACGGCCTCGGCCGTGACGCGTTCCGCATCGACGCGTACAGCGCCGGCCAGATCATCGATACCTTGCTCGAACGCTTCGGCACATGACCTGCATTCCCTATCCATCTGCCGGACGCCACCGTCTCGCAAGGGCCCTGTTGCTGGCCGTGGCGATTTCGATTCCCCTGCTGGTGCTGGCGAGCCTGATGCTGGGCCCGCGTCCGCTTTCGCTGGCGACGGTGGGGCACGCGCTGGCCGCCTTCGACCCGCAGGACAATGAACACCTGCTGCTGCGTCACCTGCGCTTGCCCCGCACGCTGCTGGCGCTCGTCGCGGGCGGGGCGCTTGGCGTCGCCGGGGCGCTCATGCAAACCCTGACGCGCAATCCGCTGGCCGATCCCGGCCTGCTGGGCGTCAATGCGGGGGCGGCGGCGGCCATTGCCGCAGCAATGGCGCTGGGGGCCGCGGACGGGCCGGCGGGACAGGTGATGGCGGGCTTTGCCGGTGCGGCGGTGGCGGGTGCGCTGGTCTACGCGGTTGGCGGGCTGCATCGCGGGCACGATCCTCTGCGGCTGGTGCTGGCGGGCGCGGCGATGTCAGCGATTCTGCTGGCGGTCACGCAGATCATCACCCTCAACAGCGAAGAGCGCGTTTTCGATCAGTTCCGCCACTGGGTGGTCGGTTCGTTGCAAGGACGCTCCGGGCAGGTGCTGGCGGCGGTGCTGCCAGCCGCGGCGCTGGGCGCCGTCGGGGCCATAGGTTTGGGACGCGCGCTGGACGTGCTCGCGCTGGGGCAGGACCTTGGCAAGACCCTGGGGGCGCGGCCACGCCTGGTCTGGCTAGGGACCGCCGTCGCCATCGTGCTGCTGGCAGGCGCGGCCACCGCGGCGGCCGGTCCGCTCGCCTTCGTCGGGCTGGCGGCGCCCCATCTGGCACGCCATGCCTGCGGCCCCGGGCATCGGCGCGTGGTCCCGTACGCCGCGCTGACGGGGGCCTGCCTGCTGCTGGCCGCCGATACCCTGGGCCGGGTGGTCGCGGCGCCCGACGAGATTAGCGCCGGGATCATGGCGGCATTGCTGGGCGGCCCGCTGTTCGTGGCGTTGGCGCGCCGCGCCGGGATGGGCTGACATGCAGGGTGCTGTGTATTCGACCTCGTGGCGGCAACCGGGCGCAGCTCGCGTCGCGCTGGGCAGCCTGGCGCTGATAGCACTGGTCATGGCCCTGGCGCTTGCCGCGCTGGGCGTGGGCAGCGGCGGCCTGTCGCTGGGCCGCATGTTCGACATCGTGTCCGGCGGCCCGCCCGCAGTACCTGGCGAGCAATTGATCCTGGGCTTTCGCCTGCCGCGTGTATTGACGGGCCTCTTCGTGGGCGCGGCGCTCGGCGTATCCGGCGCGGTGTTTCAGTCGCTGTCCCGCAATCCACTGGGGTCCCCCGATCTCGTCGGCTTCACAACGGGCGCCGCTTCCGGCGCGTTGTTGCACATCATCCTGTACGGCCCGTCCGTGGTCGGGGCCGCAGCAGGCGCGGTGATCGGCGGCCTGCTGACCGCCGTCACGGTCTGGCTGCTGGCTTATCGCCGGGGAGGGATGAGCGCACGCCGGCTGGTGCTCGTCGGCATCGGCGTGGGGGCCATGCTGCATGCCGTGAACGGCCTGTTGCTGGTCAAGGGCGATCTGGACAACGCGCTGCTGGCCAATCTCTGGCTGTCCGGCTCGCTCAATGCGCGCACCTGGACGCATGCCTGGCTGGCGATCGGCGCCATCGCCCTGTGCATGCCGCCCGTGTGCGCGTCGGCGCGGCGCCTGGCCCTGCTGGAAATGGGGGATGACCTGGCCAGCCAATTGGGCGTGCCGGTGGCGCGGGTACGCCTGACGATGTTTTTCTGCTCGGTGATGCTGGCTTCGCTGGCCACGGGCGCGGCCGGGCCGATCGCGTTTGTCGCCCTGGCGGCGCCGCAACTGGCCCGGCGTCTGCTGGGCGGCGCAGGACCATCGATCATCGGATCGGCCGCGATGGGCGCCTGCCTGGTGATTGGTGCGGATCTGCTCGGCCAGCGGCAGCTTTGGCAACTGAACCTGCCCATCGGCAAGCTGACCGGTTTGCTGGGGGGCCTTTACCTGATCTGGGTGCTGCTTCGCCGCGGCGCCCGCTGACATCTTTCTATTGCGACGAGCCCTCATGCGCGACTGTCCCCCATCCCCACCCTCCGATGTCGCGTTGCGCGCGCGCGGACTCACGCTGGCGCATGATCTGGCGAACGTGTGTCAAGACCTGGACCTGGACATTCCCGCCGGGCGTATCACCGTCATCCTTGGGCCGAACGGCTGCGGCAAGTCGACGCTGCTGCGTGGATTGGCCCGGCTGCTGGCGCCGCAAGCCGGGCATGTCGTGCTCGACGGCAAGGCGCTGCATCATTATGGCGCGCGCGAACTGGCGTCCCGGCTGAGCCTCTTGCCGCAGGAGCCGCAAGCGCCGGAAGGCATCCGGGTGGCAGAGCTGGTCGCGCGGGCCCGTTATCCGCATCAGACGTTCTGGCGGCCTTGGTGCGCTGCCGACGACGATGCGGTGCGGCAGGCCTTGGCGCAGACCGGCCTGGCCGCGCTGGCCGCCCGACCGGTGCACACCTTGTCGGGCGGCCAGCGTCAGCGCGTCTGGCTGGCATTCGCGCTAGCGCAGAGCACGCCGGTGATGCTGTTGGACGAACCGACCACCTACCTGGACATCGCGCACCAGCTCGACGTGCTCGACCTGTGCCGCCGGCTGAACCGGCAGTTGGGCAAGACCCTGGTGATGGTGTTGCACGACCTCAACCAGGCGTCGCGCTACGCCGATCACATCGTCGCGCTGCGTGATGGCAAGGTCGAGGCTTGCGGCCCGCCTGCCGAAGTCATTACGCCCGAGCGGGTGCGGCGCCTGTTCGGCATCCGCTGCGTGGTGATGGCCGATCCCGTGTCCGGCACGCCGCTGGTCGTGCCCGTTTCCAGCGCTGCAAGCGATTGAGCGCGTATTTCAAGGAGTCCCGCGTCATGCAGTCATCCCCTTTGTGCATCGGATTGTCCCTGGCCGCCACCTGGCTGTCGGCCTCGGCATGGCGGCGGCCCGACAGCCAGGTCGAGCAGTTGTGCGACCTGGATTTCTATTGCCGGGTCGCGCAGCGCGCGGAGGCTGCCTGCCTGGACTTCGTGTTCCGGCCCGATGCATTGTTCCTGGACCTGCCGGCTCTGGCGCACGGACCGGGATTCAGCAGCCTCGATCCTGCGCTGTTGCTGGCCGCGCTGGCGCGCGAGACGCGGCATATCGGCCTGGTGACGACCGCGGCCACGTCGTTCAATCCGCCCTATGTGGTGGCTCGGCAATTGCAGTCGCTCGATTGGATCAGCGAAGGCCGAGCGGGCTGGAACATCGTCACGGCACTGGATGGCAGCCAGAACTTTGGGGATGCCCCGCTGCCGCCGTCGGCGCAGCGCTATCACAAGGCGCTGGAGTTCTCCGAGGTGGTGCATGCGTTGTGGCGCAGCTAT
The DNA here is from genome assembly GCF_002209535.1 of Achromobacter marplatensis. Lineage (GTDB taxonomy): Bacteria > Pseudomonadota > Gammaproteobacteria > Burkholderiales > Burkholderiaceae_B > Achromobacter > Achromobacter marplatensis. The sequence goes on from NZ_NJIG01000002.1 coordinate 732,670, forward strand.
CCGCAGGAGGCGGTGCTGGCGGACCGGGCATCGGGCCGGTATGCCGACTTGTCCCGCATTCGCCCGATCGCGCATCGCGGCGAGCATTTCAGCGTGCAGGGGGCGCTGAACGTGCCGGCTCGTGCCGGCGGCCGCATTCCCCTGTTCCAGGCAGGTGCTTCGGAATGGGGACGGGATTTCGCCGCTCGCGTGGCCGACGCGGTGTTCGCCGCCACGCCGGACGCCGCTTGCGGCCAGGCCTTACGCCAGGACTTGCGGCGGCGGGCAGCGGCTTACGGCCGCGCGCCTGGCTCGATACGGGTGCTGCCTGGCCTGAGCCTGTACCTGGCTCCAACCCGGCCGCAGGCCCAGGCGCTGCATGACGCAACGCACGCGGGCCAGGACGCCTCGCGCAAACGCCAATACATCGGGCAGGCGCTCGGTGTGGACGTCGAGCGGCTCGACCCGGCGGAACCCATTACCGCGCACATGCTGGGACAGCCCCAGGCGGGGCTGCGCAGCCCCACGCATGTCCAGTTGCTCCGCCGCTTGATCGAACGCGAGCAGCCCTGTCTGCACGAGTTGTTGGCGCGGCCCGAAGCCAACGCGTCGGCGCATTGGACTGTGGTCGGCACAGTCGACGATGCGGCCGAAGCGATCCGGCACCGCGCAGAGGCCGGGGCGGCGGACGGCTTCATCGCGCTGCCGGGCGGCGCAATGCAATCCCTGGACCTGTTCGTGGAGGAGGTGATGCCGAGGCTGGCGGCGATGGGGCTGGCGCGGCGCGCATACGCAAGCACGACGTTCGCGGGCAATCTGGGGCTGGTGTAAAGGCTGGCGGCTTGCGCGCCCGCGCGGGATGCCAATCGGCGGCCTTGCCGGGTCTCGAGGGGGCTCACAAAAAAGCCCCCCGAGCGTTGGACTGGCGTCCAACTTTCGGGGGGCTGTCCTGCGCAGGGCGCCCGTTCCGTTACCGCCCGCTGGCGATCAACGGCGCTTGCGGGCGGCCTCGGCGGCTTCCTGCTGCGCATCCACGACGGCGAGCGCCGTCATGTTGACGATGCGGCGCACGGTGGCGCTGGTCGTCAGGATGTGCACGGGGCGTGCGGCGCCCAGCAGGATCGGACCCATCGCGACGCCATTGCTGCCCGTCATCTTCAGCATGTTGTACGTGATGTTGCCGGTGTCCAGGTTCGGCATGACCAGCAGGTTGGCGCGACCCTTGAGCGTGCTGTCCGGGTAGGCCAGCACACGGATCTTTTCCGACAGAGCGGCGTCGGCGTGCATTTCGCCGTCCACTTCCAGGTCGGGCGCGCGCTCTTGCACCAGCTTGCTGGCAGCAGCCATCTTGCGCGACGATTCCGTCACGCGGCTGCCGAAGTTCGAGTGCGACAGCAGGGCGATCTTCGGCACCACGCCAAAGCGCAGCATTTCGTCGGCGGCCTGGATGGTGATGTTGGCCACTTCTTCCGACGTCGGGTTTTCGTTGACGTGGGTGTCGGTGACGAACAGCGTCTGGTCCGGCAGCATCAGCACGTTCAGGGCAGCGTACGTCTGGCCTTCCTTCTTGCCGATGATTTCGTCGATGTACTTCAACTGGTTGTCGTACTTGCTGGCCACGCCGCAGAGCAGGGCGTCGGCGTCGCCGCGACGCAGCAGCATGGCGCCGATCAGCGTGTTGTGCTTGCGGATCATCGCCTTGGCGATGGCCGGCGTCACGCCTTCGCGGCCCTTCAGCTGGTAGTACGCGTTCCAGGTTTCGTTGAAGCGGTTGTCGTCTTCCGGATCCACGATCTCGAAGTGTTCGCCGGCCTTCAGGCGCAGGCCGGCCTTCTCGATGCGCATCTCGATGACGGCCGGTCGGCCGATCAGGATCGGGAATGCCAGCTTCTCGTCGGCCACGGTCTGCACCGCGCGCAGGACGCGTTCGTCTTCGCCGTCGGCGTAGATGACGCGCTTGGGCGCCTTCTTGGCCTGGGCGAACAGCGGACGCATCAGCTGGCCCGAGTGGTACACGAAGCCCATCAGCTTCTGGCGATAGGCTTCGATGTCTTCGATCGGGCGGGCGGCCACGCCGGAGTCGGCAGCGGCTTGCGCCACGGCCGGCGCGATCTGGACGATCAGGCGCGGGTCGAACGGCTTCGGGATGATGTAGTCGGGGCCGAACGACAGTTCCTGGCCGGCGTAGGCGCGGGCCACTTCATCGTTCTGCTCGGCTTGCGCCAGTTCGGCAATGGCCTTCACGCAAGCCAGCTTCATTTCTTCCGTGATGCGCGAAGCGCCGGCATCCATGGCGCCGCGGAAGATGAAGGGGAAGCACAGCACGTTGTTGACCTGATTCGGGTAATCCGAACGGCCGGTGGCGATGATGCAGTCGGGGCGCGCGGCCTTGGCGACTTCCGGGCGGATTTCCGGTTCCGGGTTGGCCAGCGCCAGGATCAGCGGGCGGTCGGCCATGGTCTTGACCATGTCGCCGGTCAGAACGCCAGCGGTCGAGCAGCCCAGGAACACGTCGGCGCCGTTGACCACGTCGGCCAGCGTGCGCGCGTCGGTCTTCTGCGCGTAGCGCTTCTTGTTGGCTTCCATGTTTTCATCGCGGCCATCCCAGATCACGCCGCGGGAGTCCACCACGTAGATGTTCTCGCGCTTGACGCCCAGGTGGACCAGCAGGTCCAGGCAGGCGATCGCGGCGGCGCCGGCGCCCGAGCAGGCGAGCTTGACCGAGCCGATGTCCTTGTTCACGACCTTCAGGCCGTTCAGGATGGCGGCCGACGAGATGATGGCGGTGCCATGCTGGTCGTCATGGAAGACGGGGATCTTCATGCGCTCGCGCAGCTTCTTCTCGATGTAGAAGCATTCGGGCGCCTTGATGTCTTCCAGGTTGACGCCGCCCAGCGTGGGTTCCAGCGCCGCGATGATGTCGACCAGCTTGTCGGGGTCGTTCTCGGCCAGTTCGATGTCGAACACGTCGATGCCGGCGAATTTCTTGAACAGGCAGCCCTTGCCTTCCATGACCGGCTTGGCGGCCAGCGGGCCGATGTTGCCCAGACCCAAGACGGCGGTGCCGTTGGTGATCACACCCACCAGGTTGCCGCGCGAGGTGTACTTCGACGCGGCGTCATCGCCCTGGTCGAAGATGGCCATGCAAGCGGCGGCCACGCCGGGGGAGTAGGCCAGGGACAAGTCGTCCTGGTTGGCCAACGTCTTGGTCGGGACGACCGAGATTTTGCCGGGGGTGGGATAGGCGTGGTAATCCAACGCCATTTTGGTAAGAGTTTCGTCCATGGGATCGGGGCCTCTGAGGCACTAACTGAAAAAGAAAACGGGATGACAAAAGGCGGGCTCGCGGCCCGCCGGTTTCTTTGCGAAATGCTTAGGGAACACCCGTATTTCACCAGAAAGCGCGGGTGCTTGGTTGTTGCAGTGCAGCGAAGCGGCTACAGCTCCCAGGGCGGCGTCTGCCGCGCGCGCGAGTTCAAGGACTGGCGCAGCATGTCGGCGTCGGCCTGGCGACCCAGGCTGTCCAGCGCATAAAGCACGATCCAGTCGGCGCTGACTTCGAAGAAGTCGCGCAACTGGGCGCGGGTGTCGCTGCGGCCGAAGCCGTCCGTGCCCAAGGTCCGGTAGGGGGCGGGCACCCAGGCGCGGATCTGTTCGGGAACGGCGCGCACGTAGTCGGTGGCCGCGATGACGGGCGCGTCGCTGGTTCCCAGGCACTGGCGGACCCAGTCCACGCTGCCCCCGGCATCAAGCCCCAGCACCCGGGCGCGCTCGGCCTCGCGGCCGTCGCGGGCCAGCTCGGAAAAGCTGGTGACGCTCCAGACCTCGGCGTCCACGCCATAGCGTTCGCGCAGGCGGTCGGCTGCCATTTCGGCTTCGCGCAGCATCGGGCCTGCGCCCAACAGACGCACCTGGGCTTGCCCGTGCGCCGGACGCAGCCGGTACATCCCGCGCAGGATGCCCTCGCGCACGCCGGCGTGCGCCGGCATGTCGGGCTGCGCCAGGTTTTCGTTCGTGACCGTCAGGTAGAAGAATTCATCGCGCTGCTCGTCCAGCATGCGGCGCATGCCGTATTCGACAAGGACGGCGACTTCGAACGCGTAGGCCGGGTCGTAGGCGCGGCAGTTGGGCACGGCGGCGGCCATGATGTGGCTGGAGCCGTCCTGGTGCTGCAGGCCTTCGCCGCCCAACGTGGTGCGCCCGGACGTGGCGCCGATCAGGAAGCCGCGCGTGCGCTGGTCGGCGGCGGCCCAGATCAGGTCGCCGATGCGCTGGAAGCCGAACATCGAGTAATAGATATAGAACGGCAGCATCGGCAGGCCGTTGACCGAATAGCTGGTGCCGGCCGCGGTCCAGGACGAGATCGCGCCCGCCTCGGTGATGCCTTCCTCCAGGATCTGGCCGTCGCGCGCTTCGCGGTAGTACAGCACCGAGCCTATGTCTTCGGGCTCGTACAGCTGGCCTTGCGCCGAATAGATGCCGATCTGGCGGAACAGGTTGGCCATGCCGAACGTGCGCGCTTCGTCCGCGACGATCGGCACGATGCGCGAGCCCACGGTGGCGTCCTTGAGCAGCGCGGTCAGCATGCGCACGATGGCCATGGTCGACGACATTTCCTTGCCGTCGGCGGCCAGCGCAAAGCGTGCCCAGTGTTCGGCATCGGGCGGCATCAGGCGCGGGGCCTGCGTGCGGCGGCGGGGAATGTGGCCGCCCAGCGCCGCCCGGCGTGCTTGCAGGTGGCGCAGTTCGGCGCTGTCTTCGGCCGGGCGGTAGAACTTGAGCGCCAGGCAGTCGGCGTCCGAGATCGGCAGCGCGAAGCGGTCGCGGAAGGCCAGCAAGGCCTCGTCGTCCAGTTTCTTCTGCTGGTGCGTCGTCATCTTGCCCTGGCCGGCCGAACCCATGCCAAAGCCTTTCTTGGTCTGCGCCAGGATCACGGTGGGTTGGCCGCGGTGTTGCGCCGCCCGGTGGTAGGCAGCATGGATCTTCACCATGTCGTGGCCGCCACGGTGCAGGCGGTCGATGGCCTCGTCCGTCCAGTCGGCCACCAGTGCGGCCAGCTCCGGGTTCTGGTTGAAGAAGTGGGCGCGGTTGAAAGCGCCGTCGTTGGCGGCGAAGGTCTGGAACTGGCCGTCCACCGTGTTGGCGAAGGCGCGGGCCAGGGCCCCATTGGTGTCCCGGCGCAGCAGGGCGTCCCAGTCGCTGCCCCAGACGAGCTTGATCACGTTCCAGCCCGCGCCCGCGTACAGCGTTTCCAGTTCGTCGATGATGCGGCCATTGCCGCGCACCGGTCCGTCCAGGCGCTGCAGGTTGCAGTTGACGACGAAGACCAGGTTGTCGAGCTTTTCACGCGCCGCCAAGGTCAGCGCGGCGATGGATTCGGGTTCGTCCATTTCGCCGTCGCCAAAGATGCCCCAGACCTTGCGGTCGCCGCCGGGCACGAGCGAGCGGTGTTCCAGATAGCGCATGAAGCGCGCCTGGTAGATGGCGTTGATGGGGCCGATGCCCATGGAGCCGGTGGGGAACTGCCAGAAGTCCGGCATCAGCCACGGGTGGGGATAGGACGACAGCCCGCGCAGGCCGTTCGCCGTGGCGGTGATTTCCTGGCGGAAGTGCGCCAGGTCGTCTTCGCCGAGGAAGCCCTCGAGGTAGGCGCGGGCATACACGCCGGGCGCCGAATGGGGCTGCATGTAGACCAGGTCGCCCGGGCCGTCGGCGGACTGCGCGCGGAAGAAGTGGTTGAAACCGACCTCGAACAGGTCGGCGGCCGACGCATAGCTGGCGATATGGCCGCCCAGCTCGCCATGCGCCTGGTTGGCGCGCACCACCATGGCCAGCGCGTTCCAGCGGTTGATGCGGGCGATGCGTTCTTCAACGGCCAGGTTGCCGGGGAAGGGCGGCTCCTGGTCGGCGGGAATGGTGTTCAGGTAGGCGGTGCGGGTCTGGCTGTTGGCGCGCAGGCCCAGCGTCGCAGCGTGCCCCAGCAGGCTGTCCAGCACGTAGCCGGCGCGGCTTGCGCCGCCGGCCTCGACCAGCGACTGCAGGGCGTCACGCCACTCGGCGGTTTCCGAAGGGTCGGCGTCGTGCCGGTCGTCTTGCCCGGCGATAGGGTGGCTGGCGTCGCGCATGGTCGTGATGTCTCCTGTTATCGCTCAATGCTAGACCTGTGTGGCAGGCATGAGTCATCAAATTCCAGGGCCAATGTGCCAGCTTTCAGCATAATCTTTTGCGGGCGTATGTATTGCCGGCAGCATCTGCCGCCAGGCGGCGTTTACGCGTGGTGACCACTGGGTGGACGCCGAGGCGCTAGAATGCGCGGTTTAGCGAAATTCCCATCGGGAGACTTCAATGACACAACCCGTCAGCGTCCCGGCAAACGTCACCCTTCCGGAACTGACGTTCCGCGGCGTCTTGCTCGGCGCCCTGATCACCGTGATCTTCACGGCCTCCAACGTCTTCCTGGGGCTGAAGGTCGGCCTGACGTTCTCGTCCGCCATTCCCGCCGCGGTGATTTCGATGTCGGTGCTGCGCCTGTTCAAGGACGCCAACATCCTTGAAAACAACATGGTGCAGACGCAGGCCTCGGCGGCCGGCACGCTGTCTTCCATCATCTTCATCCTGCCCGCGCTGGTCATGATGGGGCATTGGCAAGGCTTCCCGTTCTGGCAGACGCTGGGCATCTGCGCGGCCGGCGGCATGCTGGGCGTGATGTTCACCATCCCGCTGCGCCACGTGATGGTGGTGCAAAGCGACCTGCCGTACCCCGAAGGCGTGGCGGCGGCCGAGATCCTGCGGGTGGGCAGCGCCGAACGCGCGCAAGACGCCGCCGACGAGTCGTCGGGGAAGTCCGATGCCAAGCCTGCTGCAACCGGCATGGGCGACATCGTGACCGGCGGCGTCGTGGCCGCAGTGGTCAGCTTTGCCGCCAGCGGCCTGCGCGTGCTGGGCGACGGCGTGAGCGGCTGGTTCGCCCTGGGCGGCGCGGTGTTCCGCCTGCCGATGGGCTTTTCGCTGGCGCTCCTGGGTGCGGGTTACCTCATCGGCATCGTCGCGGGCCTGGCCATGTTGACGGGCCTGATCATTTCGTGGGGCATCGCGGTTCCTGTCCTGACGGCCATGGGCGACATGCCCGCCGGGCAGACGCTGGCGCAATACGCCACCGGGCTGTGGTCGTCGCAGGTGCGTTTCATCGGGGCCGGCGTGATCGGCGTGGGCGCAATCTGGACGCTGGCGACCCTGTTCATGCCGATGGCGCGCGGTGTCAAGGCGTCGTTTTCGGCATTGACGAAGGCGGGCGCCGCCCGGGCCGGCCAGGCGCCGCGTACCGAGCGCGACCTGTCGGCCGGCTGGATTTCGGTCGTGACGCTGGTGCTGGTGGCGATCCTGGTGATCACCTTCCAGGTGTTCCTGTCGGGCGCGCCGCTGTCGGCCGGCGCCATCTGGAAACTGGTGGCCTACGCCGTGCTGTTTGCCTTCGTGTTCGGCTTTCTGGTGGCGGCGGCCTGCGGCTACATGGCGGGCCTGGTGGGCTCGTCGACCAGCCCGATCTCGGGCGTGGGCATCGTGGCCATCGTGCTGGTGTCGCTGCTGATGCTGGCCTTGGGCGGGGAATTGCTGGGCGTGCAGAACGGCGTGCAGATGGCGATCGCGCTGTCGATCTTCAGCACGTCGGCGGTGGTGGCCGTGGCGTCGATCTCGAACGACAACCTGCAGGATCTGAAGACGGGCTGGCTGGTGGGTGCCACGCCGTGGCGCCAGCAGGTGGCGCTATTGATCGGCTGCGTGGTAGGCGCGGCGGTGATCTCGCCGGTGCTGGAACTCTTGTACAACGCCTACGGTTTCGCGGATGCGATGCCGCGCGACGGCATGGACCCGGCCCAGGCGCTGTCCGCCCCGCAGGCCACGCTGATGCTGGCGATTGCACGTGGCATCTTCACCCATCAGTTGAACTGGACCATGATCCTGATCGGCATGGCCGTGGGCGTGGGCCTGATCGTGGTGGACGAGATCTTCAAGCGCACGTGCCGTGTGGCCCGGATTCCGGTGCTGGCGGTGGGGATCGGCATCTATCTGCCGCCGACGGTGGCCGCGCCCATCGTGGCCGGCGCCGTGCTGGCATGGCTGCTGGAACGGGCGTTGCGGCGCCGCGCCGCAGCCGCCGGCAAGCCCTATGAGCAATTCGCGGATGCGCCCAATCGGCGCGGCGTGCTGATTGCGTCTGGCCTGATCGTGGGCGAAAGCTTGGTGGGCGTGCTGATGGCCGCGGTGATTGGCGCCAGCGGTTCGGACGCGCCGTTGGCGCTTACCGGCCCGGGCTTCGCGGAGATCGCCTCCTACCTGGGGCTGGCCGCGTTCGTGCTGGTGGCCGTGCTGTTCTGGCGCCGGGTGATGCGCCTGGCTTAGTGCTGGCCCGGGGCGGCCGGGCGGTCATCGACCGCCTGCCGTCCCGGACTGATGCGTGCAGGCGGATCAGGCCGGCTTGAGCAGATCGGACAGCGTGCGCGCAATGACTTTCGTCGCGCGGCGCAGATCTTCCAGCACCACGCGTTCATCATTGCGCTTGGCGTGCGATTCCAGCACCGTGCGCGGGCCGGCGCCGTAGATCACGCCAGGAATGCCGGCTTCGGCATACAGGCGCACGTCGGTGTACAACGGGGTGCCCATGGCAGGGATGGGTTCGCCGAAGAGGGCTTCCCCGTGCTTCTGGATGGCGCTGACCAGCGGTTCATTGCCGGGCAGGGGGCGCATCGAGCTGGCCAGCAACAAGCGCTTGATCTCGACCGTGATGCCTGGGTATGAGGCCGCGGCTTCCTGGATGATCCGGCGGATGTCTGCCTCGACTTCGGCGGCGTTTTCTTCCGGGATCATGCGGCGGTCCAGCTTGAAGCTGACCTTGCCGGGCACCACGTTGGTGTTGGTGCCGCCTTCGATGCGTCCGACATTCAGATAGGGGTGCGTGATGCCCGGAACGTCGGATGTCACTTGCTGGTACCGCGCGTTCTGCGCATACAACGCGTTCAGGATCTTGACCGCGCCTTGCAGCGCGTCCACGCCGCTGGCCGGAATGGCGGCATGCGCCATCTTGCCGTGCACGGTCACTTCCATTTGCAGGCAGCCGTTGTGCGCCGTCACCACTTCGTAGCTGAAGCCCGCGGCGATCAGCAGGTCGGGCTTGGTGAGGCCCTGGGCCAGCAGCCAGCCCGGCCCGAGCAGCCCGCCGAACTCTTCGTCATACGTGAAGTGCAGCTCGACCGCGCCATGGCTGGGCTTGGCCACGGCTTCCAGCGCGCGCACCGCGAACGTGAAGCTGGCGAAGTCGCTCTTGCTGACGGCCGATGCGCGGCCGTAGAGGCTGCCGTCTTCGATTTCGCCGCCATAAGGGTCGTGCTGCCAGCCGTCGCCCGGGGGCACCACGTCGCCATGGGCATTGAGCGCGATGCGGCGGCCGGGGCCGTACTCGCGCCGCACGATCAGGTTGGTGATGGATTCCAGGCCGTAGTCCTGCACCGCGTCCGCCGGTACCGGATGCGCTTCGGCGTCAAAGCCAAAGTCTTGTAGCAGTTCGGCGGTGCGCGCCGCGTGCGGCGCATTGTTGCCGGGCGGCGTGTCGGTGGGGACGCGCACCAGCGACTGCAGGAAGCGGACTTCCTCGTCAAAGTGGGCATCAACCCAGGCGTCCAAGCGGTCGTAGTCGGTCATTTTGCAGGTGAGGAGTCGTTGGCAAGGTCGTCCAGCAGGCGTTGCATGGCAAACGCGGCAAGCTGGATGTCGTCGCTGGTGGTGGATTCACGGGGGTTGTGGCTGATGCCGGCGTTCTGGCCGCGCACAAACAGCATGGCTTGCGGCATGACCTCGTGCAGCTTCATCGCGTCGTGGCCCGCGCCGCTTGGCATGCGGTAGAGGGGGAGGCCCAGCGCGTCGACCGCGCGTTCCCAGCGCAGTTGCCACGCGGGGTCGCTGGGGGCGGCGGCGGCGCGCATTGTTTCTTCCAGGGTGTAGCGCAAGCCGCGCCGCTGGCAGATGGCCGCCAGCTCGGCCAGCACGTCGTTGACCAGCGCATCGCGTTGCGGGTCGCTGGGGGCGCGCAAGTCCAGGCTGAAGCGGCATTCGCCCGGCACGACGTTGATCGAACCGTTCGGCACTTCAAGCATCCCGATCGTGCCCACGGAGTCGCCGTCCTGGGCTGCGCGCCGTTCGACGTACAGCGCCAGTTCGGCCGTGGCCGTGGCGGCGTCGCGGCGCCGGTCCATCGGCGTGGTGCCGGCATGGCAGGCCATGCCGAATATCTGCACCATGTAGCGCACGCTGCCGTTGATGGACGTGACGATGCCCAGCGGCAAGCCCATTTCGAACAGCACCGGCCCCTGTTCGATATGCACTTCGATAAAGCCCAGATAGCGGGAGGCATCGCGGCGCAACGTCGGAATGTCGTCGATGCGCAGGCCGGCGTGCTGCATGGCCTCGCGCATGGTGATGCCCTGGGCGTCTTTCTGGTCCAGCCATTCAGGCTTGAAATCGCCGATCAGCGCGCCCGAACCCAGGAAGGTGGCGCGGTAACGCTGGCCTTCCTCTTCGGCAAAGCCAATTACCTCCAGGTGGTAGGGCAGGCGCCTGCCCTGACGGTGCAATTCGCGCACGCACGCCATCGGCACGAAGATGCCCAGCCGGCCGTCGTATTTGCCGCCATTGCGCACAGTGTCGAAATGGCTGCCCGTCATCAGCGTGGGGGCGTCGGCACGGTCCGCGTGGTAGCGGCCGACCACGTTGCCGACCGCGTCGATGTCGACCTCGTCGAAACCGCAATCGCGCATCCCTTGCGAGATGCGCTGGGCGCAGGCGCGGTGGGCGTCGGTCAGGTACGTGACGGTGAGCTGGCCCTTTTCGGCGTAGCCGGGATCGCTGTGCTGGCTGAGCGCTTCGTGCCAGTCCCAGATGTCGTTGCCTGTCGAGAGATCGATGCCGAAGTCGCCGCCCAACCGGATTTCGGCCATGCGGTGAATGCTGCGCAGCGCTTCCTGGTGTTCAACGTCCGCCGGGTTGTCCAGGCGGCGCACCAGTTCGTCGATGATCTGCTGGGGAGTGAGCGGGACGCCGCGCGGGTCGCGCCCGGCCAGGACGAACGGAAAACCGAAGCGGTCGGTGTAATGCGCGCGCAGCTGCTGAAGGCGCGTCAGCGCGTCGGGAGTGAAATCGGTCACGTCCGACAGTTCCGGCTGGGCGCGGATCAGCGCAAGCCGGGTGTCGGCATCCGCGCTGTCGACGACGTGGCGCAACTGGTGCTGCAATTGCGCCACCGATCGGAAGGGGCGCGCCCGCAATGCCTGGCGGGCGATCCATGGCGACTGCGCATACAGGCCGTCGAGCATGGCCGCAGCATCGTCGTAGGTGGCAGCGTTAAGTTGTTCCAGGGTTGAAACCATGGTCATTACCCTTAGCGATTCGGAAGATAGGGATGCGTGGCCTTCCAGTGGCGGGCGATGTCCAGCCGGCGGCACACCCATACGCGGTCATGGCTGGCGATGTGGTCCAGGAAACGTTGCAGCGCGGTGACGCGCCCCGGACGCCCCAGCAGGCGGCAGTGCATGCCGATGCTGAGCATCTTGGGCGAGTCCTCGCCTTCGGCGTAGAGCACGTCGAAGCTGTCTTTCAGGTATTGGAAGAACGGATCGGCGTGCGAATAGCCTTGCGGCAAGGCGAAACGCATGTCGTTGCAGTCCAGCGTGTAAGGCACGATCAGTTGCGGCACGACGCTGCCGTCGGTTTTTTGCACCTGCATCCAGAAGGGCAGGTCGTCGCCGTAGTAGTCGCTGTCGTACTCGAAGCCGCCGTCGTCGGCCACCAGGCGGCGGGTGCGCGGGCTGTCGCGCCCCGTGTACCAGCCCAGGGGGCGGGTGCCGGTAAGGCGGGTGATGGCGTCCATGCCCAGGCGCATGTGTTCGCGCTCGGTGGCTTCGTCTACGTTCTGGTAGTGCACCCAGCGCCAGCCGTGGCATGCGATCTCGTGGCCGAGTTCGACGAATGCCGCGGTCAGCTCGGGGTGGCGCTGCAACGCCATGCCGACGCCAAAGACCGTCAGCGGCAGCTGCCGCTTTTCGAATTCCCGCAGGATGCGCCAGACGCCCGCGCGCGATCCGTATTCATAGATGCCTTCCATGCTGAGGTGGCGATCGGGGTAGCTGGCGGGATTGAACATTTCGGACAGGAACTGTTCAGACCCGGCGTCGCCGTGCAGCACGCTGTTCTCGCCGCCTTCTTCGTAATTCAGCACGAATTGCACGGCGATGCGTGCGCGGCCGGGCCATTGGGCGTGTGGCGGATTCCGGCCGTAGCCGATCAGGTCGCGGGGATAGGCAAGCGTGGAGTCGTAGGTATGCATGAAGGAGGCGGGCAAGGGGCCGGATTCGACAAGCGGGCGCCGCAGGGCGATCGCGTCATGTTCGGCTAAACAATAGCGGGAAAGCAAGCCTCTGTATACAATTTATGTACATCACTGAGGAAAACGCTAATGCCGGCGTACGGCCCACGCACGCCGGCATCCTTTAACGCAGATCACCTGCGGGCCAGCCCATGGCCCCGAAGCCGGCCTCAGCCGTTGCGGTAGAGAAAGCTGTAGGCGTTGATCGCCGGCACCCCTCCCAGGTGCGCATACAGGACCTTCGATCCCGCCGGTATTTCGCCGCGGCGGATGATGTCCATCATCCCCTGCATGGATTTCCCTTCGTAGACCGGGTCGGTCATCATGCCTTCCAGCCGCGCGCAGGTGCGGATGGCGTCGTTGGTTTCGGCGGAGGGCAGGCCGTAGGCGGGGTAGGCATAACGCGTGTCCAGCACCACGTCGCGGTCGGTGATGCCTGTCTCCAGCCCAACCAGATCCGCGGTGCGGCGCGCGATGCGCAGGATCTGCGCACGCGTCTGCTCAGGCGTGCCAGAAGCGTCGATGCCAATGACGCGGTCGGCGCGCCCGTCGGCGGCAAAGCCCACCACCATGCCGGCCTGGGTGCTGCCGGTGACGGCGCACACGACGATGTAATCGAACTTGAACCCCAGCTCGGCTTCCTGGCGCCGCACCTCTTCGGCAAAACCCACGTACCCCAGGCCGCCCAGTTCATGGTCGGAGGCGCCCGCAGGAATGGCGTAGGGCTTGCCGCCGCGCTTTCTCACGTCTTCCAGCGCTTCTTCCCAACTGCGTCGAAAGCCGATGTCGAAGCCCTGGTCCACCAGCCGCACGTCGGCGCCCATCAGGCGGCTCATCATGATGTTGCCGACGCGGTCATAGACCGCGTCCGAATAGTCCACCCAGTTTTCCTGGACCAGCACGCAGGCCAGTCCCAGTTTGGCGGCCACGGCGGCCACCATGCGGGTGTGGTTGGACTGGATGCCGCCGATGGTCACCAGCGTGTCGCAGCCTTGCTCGAGCGCTTGCGGGATCAGGTATTCCAGCTTGCGCAGCTTGTTGCCGCCGAAGGCCAGGCCGCTGTTGCAGTCTTCGCGCTTGGCGTAGATATCGACCTTGCCGCCCAGGTGGGCGGACAGCCGGTCGAGCTTTTCAATGGGGGTGTCGCCGAAGGTCAGGCGGTGGCGGGGAAATCGTTGCAGATCCATGCGGACTCCTGGGAAAAAGGTCCGGGCCGGGCGGGTGGCGCGGATGGAGAAATCATAGGAATCGCCGGGATTTGCGGTCAATTGCGTTATTTGTCAATTTTTCGTTTTTAAAGTTATTAATAATGGTTGTTGGGAATTCAATATTTCGAATATAAAAACAACAACGAAATTAAATTTTCAGGGACATACCAAATGAGCGTCGCCTCGGGCCTGGACCGCATCGACCGCCACATCCTGCGCGTGCTGCAGGACGACGCGCAGATCACGAACCTTGACCTGAGCGCGCGCGTGCACCTGAGTCCCGCCGCCTGCCTGCGCCGCGTGGAAAAGCTCAAGGCCGAAGGCGTGATCAAGAAGACGGTCGCGCTGCTGGAACCGGCAGAGGTGGACATGGCCACGCTGGTCATCGTGGGCGTGGTACTGGACCGTTCCACGCCCGAGTCCTTCACCGATTTCGAGGAAGCCGCGCGCGGCATCAGCGGCTGCCTGGAGTGCCATCTAGTGGCGGGTGAATTCGACTACTTCCTGATGTTGCGCATACGTGATCTGGAACGCTTCAACAAGCTGCATGCGGGCGAGATCATCAAGCTGCCCGGCGTACGCCAGATCCGCACCTTTTTCGTGTTGAAAGAGATCCTGTCCACGACCTCGCTGCCGGTATGACGCGGCTATTGCGCAACACTCTGGTTTGGAGTGCCTGAAAATGACGCGCTGCGGCATTTTCGATTGACGGAATTTGATGGCGTGTAGACGGCTGGATTGCAGGCGTTCGACGGACATTCCAAAGCCGCATGCAGACATTCCGATTCGGCTTTTGCGTCACAGAAACGCAAGAAGACGCCCATAAACTCAAAGGGTTATACTTTCAACCATACGGCTATCAAGGCTTGTACGCGCCTTCTGCCCCTGCGATCCGCTTAACGGGAAGCCCGTGCTGCGGAAGGTTTTCCTGCATCGTGTCGAGTGAAGCACTCGTAAAGGTGAAGCGATATGTCTTCGGAAATAGAATCTCTATCCACGTCTTATCTCTTTGGGGGTAACGCCCCTTATGTTGAGGAGCTTTACGAAGCCTACCTCGACAATCCCGGTTCGGTACCTGATAACTGGCGCGAGTATTTCGACCAGCTGCAGCATGCTCCCGCAACCGACGGCCAGGAATCCACTCGCGACCAGGCCCACGCTCCCATCGTCGAATCGTTTGCCCAGCGCGCCAAGGCCAATGCCTTCGTGCAACGCTCGGCCGAACCCGACCTGAGCGTCGCCAGCAAGCAGGTTTCGGTGCAGTCGCTGATTGCCGCCTACCGCTCGCTGGGTTCGCGCTGGGCCGACCTGGATCCGCTCAAGCGCCAGGAACGTCCCCCGATCCCGGAACTCGATCCCGCCTTCTACGGCCTGACCGAAGCCGATCTGGACCAGACCTACTCGGCCACCAACACCTACTTCACGACCGCCAGCACGATGACGCTGCGCGACATCCTGAAGGCGCTGCGCGACACGTATTGCCGCAGCATCGGTGCTGAATTCACGCACATCTCCGACCCCGCCGCCAAGCGCTGGATCCAGGAACGCCTGGAAACCACCCTGGGCGCGCCCGCCTACTCGGTCGAAGAAAAGCGCCACATCCTGCAGCAGCTGACCGAGTCCGAAGGGCTCGAGCGCTTCCTGCACACCAAGTACGTCGGCCAGAAGCGCTTCTCGCTGGAAGGCGGCGAAAGCTTCATCGCCTCGATGGACGAAGTGGTGAACCACGCCGGTGAAAACGGCGTCCAGGAAATCGTGGTCGGCATGGCCCACCGCGGCCGCCTGAACCTGCTCGTGAACATCATGGGCAAGATGCCTGGCGACCTGTTCGCCGAGTTCGAAGGCAAGCACGCCGAAGGCCTGACCGACGGCGACGTGAAGTACCACAACGGCTTCTCCAGCGACCTGTCCACCCGTGGCGGTCCGGTCCACCTGTCGTTGGCCTTCAACCCGTCCCACCTGGAAATCGTCAACCCCGTGGTCGAAGGCAGCGCACGCGCCCGCCAGGAACGCCGCGGCGACGCCGAAGGCAAGCAAGTGCTGCCTGTGCTGGTGCACGGCGACGCGGCTTTCGCCGGCCAGGGCGTGGTCATGGAAACGCTGAACCTGGCGCAGACCCGCGGCTACGGCACGGGCGGCACGCTGCACATCGTCATCAACAACCAGATCGGCTTCACGACGTCTGACCCGCGCGACTCGCGTTCGACGCTGTATTGCACCGACGTGGTCAAGATGATCGAAGCCCCGGTTTTCCACGTCAACGGCGACGATCCCGAAGCCGTGGTGTTCGTCACCAAGCTGGCGCTGGACTACCGTCTGCAATTCCGTCACGACATCGTCGTGGACATCGTTTGCTTCCGCAAGCTGGGCCACAACGAGCAAGACACCCCGTCGCTGACGCAGCCCCTGATGTACAAGCGCATCGGACATCACCCCGGCACGCGCAAGCTGTACGCCGACAAGCTGACCACGCAAGGCGTGCTGGCTGAAGGCGAAGCCGATCAACTGGTGAAGGACTACCGCCAGCTGATGGAAGACGGCCAGCGCACCATCGAACCGGTGCTGACCGACTACAAGAGCAAGTACGCGATCGACTGGTCGCCGTTCCTGGGCGCCAAGTGGACCGACCAGGCCGACACGGCCGTGCCGCTGGCTGAACTCAAGCGCATCGGCGAACGCATCACGACGGTTCCGGAAGGCTTCACGGTGCACCCGCTGGTCGCCAAGCTGCTGAACGACCGCCGCACGATGGCCAAGGGCGAAATGAACCTGGACTGGGGCATGGGCGAACACCTCGCCTTCGCGACCCTGGTGTCCTCGGGCTACGCCATCCGCATCACCGGCCAGGACTCGGGCCGCGGCACGTTCACGCACCGCCACGCCGTGCTGCACGACCAGAACCGCGAACGCTGGAACGACGGCACCTACATTCCGCTGCAGAACGTGTCGGAAGGCCAGGCGCCGTTCACCGTCATCGACTCCGTGCTGTCGGAAGAGGCGGTGCTGGGTTTTGAATACGGCTACTCCAGCGCTGAACCGAACACGCTGACCATCTGGGAAGGCCAGTTTGGCGACTTCGTCAACGGCGCCCAAGTCGTGATCGACCAGTTCATCAGCTCCGGCGAAGCCAAGTGGGGCCGCCAGTCGGGCCTGACGCTGATGCTGCCGCACGGCTACGAAGGCCAGGGCCCCGAGCACTCCTCGGGCCGCATCGAGCGCTTCCTGCAGCTGTGCGCCGACAACAACATGCAAGTGGTCCAGCCGACCTCTGCCTCGCAGATCTTCCACGTTCTGCGCCGCCAGATGATCCGCCCGTTCCGCAAGCCGCTGGTGCTGTTCACGCCGAAGTCGCTGCTGCGCAACAAGGATGCAGGTTCGCCCTTGACCGATCTGGCCGGTGGCAGCTTCCAGCCGGTGATCGGCGAAGTGGACGACACCATTGACGCCAGCAAGGTCAAGCGCGTGCTGGCTTGCTCGGGCAAGGTGTACTACGACCTGGTCAACGCCCGCCGCGAGCGTGGCGCCGACAACGTCGCGATCGTCCGTGTCGAACAGCTGTACCCGTTTGCACACAAGTCGTTCGAAACGGAACTGCGCAAGTACCCGAAGGCAACCGAAGTGATCTGGGTTCAGGACGAACCGCAGAACCAAGGCGCCTGGTTCTACGTTCAGCATCACGTGTACGAGAACATGGTCGAAGGCCAAAAGCTGGGCTACGCTGGTCGTGCCGCGTCGGCATCGCCGGCCGTGGGCTACCTGGCCAAGCACCAGGAGCAGCAGAAGGCCCTGATCGAAACGGCCTTTGCGCCCAAGTTCAAGGTCATGTTGACGAAGTAACCCTGGCTTGATGCACGCGCCGCGGGCGGCAAGCGTTCTGGAACCCCGTTTCGAACCTTGCCGCGCTGCGTGACCAGAACACAACTTTACGGAACAAATAAAATGGCTATTACCGACGTCGTTGTCCCCCAACTTTCCGAATCCGTCTCCGAAGCGACCCTGCTGACCTGGAAGAAGCAGCCGGGCGCTGCCGTTGAAGCGGACGAAATCCTGATCGAAGTCGAAACCGACAAGGTCGTGCTGGAAGTGCCGGCTCCCGCCTCGGGCGTGCTGGCCGAAATCGTCAAGGGCGATGGCAGCACCGTGACCTCGGGCGAAGTGCTGGCCCGCATCGACACCGCTGGCAAGGCCGCCGCCGCCGCGACCGCTCCGGCTGCCGCCGCCCCGGCCGCTGCCCAAGCCGCTGCTGCTCCGGCCGCCGCTGCCCCGGCTTCGACCGCCGCCGCTGGCGTGGCATCGCCCGCCGCTTCCAAGATCCTGGCCGAGAAGGGCGTTGATGCCGCTTCCGTGGCCGGCACCGGCCGTGACGGCCGCGTGACCAAGGGCGACGCCCTGGCCGCCAGCGCTCCCGCCGCCAAGGCCGCGCCGGCTAAGGCCCCGGCCGCTCCCGCCCCGACCACGCTGTCGCTGGACGGCCGTCCGGAACAGCGCGTGCCGATGAGCCGCCTGCGCGCCCGCATCGCCGAGCGGCTGCTGCAATCGCAGCAAGAAAACGCGATCCTGACCACGTTCAACGAAGTGAACATGCAAGCGGTCATCGATCTGCGCAGCAAGTACAAGGACAAGTTCGAAAAGGAACACGGCATCAAGCTGGGTTTCATGTCGTTCTTCGTCAAGGCCGCTGTGGCCGCGCTGAAGAAGTACCCGCTGATCAACGCGTCGATCGACGGCAAGGACATCATCTATCACGGCTACTTCGACATCGGTATCGCTGTCGGCAGCCCGCGTGGCCTGGTGGTGCCGATCCTGCGCAACGCCGACCAGCTGTCCATCGCTGAAATCGAAAAGACCATCGCTGACTTCGGCCGCCGCGCCGCTGACGGCAAGCTGGGCATTGAAGAAATGACCGGCGGCACGTTCTCGATCTCCAACGGTGGCGTGTTCGGTTCGATGCTGTCGACCCCGATCATCAACCCGCCGCAATCGGCCATCCTGGGCGTGCACGCCACCAAGGATCGCGCCGTTGTCGAAAACGGCCAGATCGTCATCCGCCCGATGAACTACCTGGCGCTGTCCTACGACCACCGCATCATCGACGGCCGCGAAGCCGTGCTGGGCCTGGTCGCCATGAAGGACGCCCTGGAAGATCCGCAGCGTCTGTTGCTGGACCTGTAATCTCGATGCTCCGCGCGTGGCGCCGCACCCGGCCTTCGGGCCTGCGGCGTCCCGGCCGGCTCTCAGCCGGCCTCCGGCAACACCGCGTCGGGCGGGGCGTGTTCCACCCCTCATCTCACCCGCGAGAACACTATGTCCAAACAATTTGACGTCGTCGTGATCGGCGCAGGCCCTGGCGGCTACATCGCCGCCATCCGTGCAGCGCAACTCGGCATGTCGGTCGCTTGCATCGACGCCTGGCAGAACGGCCAAGGCGGCCCGGCTCCTGGCGGCACGTGCACCAACGTCGGTTGCATCCCGTCCAAGGCGCTGCTGCAATCGTCCGAACATTTCGAACAAGCTAACCACCACTTCGCCGAGCACGGCATCGAAGTCAAGGGCGTCAGCCTGAAGCTCGACACGCTGATCGGCCGCAAGAACACGGTGGTCAAGCAGAACAACGACGGCATCCTGTACTTGTTCAAGAAGAACAAGGTCACGTTCTTCCACGGCAAGGGCGCGTTTAGCGGCCAAGTGGAAGGCGGCTGGGCCATCAAGGTCACCGGCACCACGGAAGAAGACCTGGTTGCCAAGCACGTGGTCGTGGCCACGGGCTCGTCGGCGCGTGAACTGCCCGGCCTGCCGTTCGACGAAAAGGTCGTGCTGTCCAACGACGGCGCGCTGAACATCGGCGCCGTGCCGAAGACGCTGGGTGTGATCGGCGCTGGCGTGATCGGCCTGGAAATGGGCAGCGTGTGGCGCCGCCTGGGTTCCGAAGTCACCATCCTGGAAGCGATGCCGGAATTCCTGGCTGCCGCTGACGGCCAGGTGGCCAAGGAAGCCCTGAAGGCTTTCACCAAGCAAGGCCTGAACATCCAGATGGGTGTGAAGATCGGCGAGATCAAGGCCACCGCCAAGTCGGTGACTGTGCCCTACGTCGACGCCAAGGGCGCCGAGCAGAAGCTGGTGGTGGACAAGCTGATCGTCTCGATCGGCCGCGTGCCCTACACCGGCGGCCTGAACGCCGACGCCGTGGGCTTGAAGCTGGATGAACGCGGCTTCGTGGCCGTGGACGCCGACTGCAAGACCAACCTGCCGAACGTCTGGGCAGTGGGTGACGTCGTGCGCGGCCCGATGCTGGCGCACAAGGCCGAAGAAGAAGGCGTGGCGGTTGCTGAGCGCATCTCCGGCCAACATGGCCACGTCAACTTCGACACCGTGCCGTGGGTCATCTACACGTCGCCGGAAATCGCCTGGGTGGGCAAGACCGAACAGCAACTCAAGGCCGAAGGCCGCGAGTACAAGGCCGGCAGCTTCCCGTTCCTGGCCAACGGCCGCGCCCGCGCGCTGGGCGACACGACCGGCTTTGCCAAGGTTATCGCCGACGCCAAGACCGACGAAGTCCTGGGCGTGCACATCGTGGGCCCGATGGCTTCGGAACTGATCTCGGAAGCCGTGACCATCATGGAATTCCGCGGCGCCGCCGAAGACATCGCCCGCATCTGCCACGCGCACCCGACCTTGTCGGAAGCCGTGAAGGAAGCCGCTCTGGCCGTGGACAAGCGCGCGCTGAACTTCTAAGCGACGCTTGACCTGAGCAAGACAGGGGGCGGGTTCCAGGACCCGCCCTTTTTTTATCGCCGGGCCGACCCAAGAGAAGAGCGCCCCTTTGGGGCAGCAAGCATGCCAGGCATGCGCAGCGTGGGGGCCAAGTCAAGGTTATCCGATCCACATGAACGTCCGCGAATACTACGAACAGGCATTGGCCGAGCGAGGCTACGAGCCCGATGCCGCCCAGAAGCTGGCGATCGACCGCTTGCAGCGCTACTACGACGAATGGCTCAAGTTCAAGTCGATGCGCTCGAACGCGCTGAAGAAGCTGCTGAACCGGCCTGACGTGCCGCGCGGCGTGTACCTGTGGGGCGGAGTGGGGCGGGGCAAGAGCTTCCTGATGGACGCGTTCTATGCCACCGTGCCGGTCGTGCGCAAGACGCGACTGCACTTCCACGAGTTCATGCGCGGCGTCCACCGCGAACTGGAAGAAGTCAAAGGCATGCAGGATCCGCTGGACGAAGTGGCCAAGCGGGTCGCCAAGCGCTACCGCCTGATCTGCTTCGACGAATTCCACGTGTCGGATGTGGCCGACGCGATGATCCTGCACCGCCTGTTGCTCAAGCTGTTCGAGTACGGCACGTCGTTCGTGATGACGTCCAACTACGAGCCGTCCACGCTGTACACGGACGGCCTGCACCGCGACCGCGTGTTGCCCGCCATCGCGTTGATCCAGTCGCGCATGGACGTGATGAACGTGGACGCCGGCATTGACTACCGCCGCCGCTCGCTGGAGCAGGTGCAGTGCTATCACACGCCGCTGGACGAACATGCGCAAGCCGCGTTGCAGAAGGCGTTCGACAGCCTGGCGGACACCCCGCCGCAGGAACCCCTGCTGCACATCGAGCATCGCGAGATCCGCGCGCTGGCGCTGGCGGGATCGGTCGTGTGGTTCGATTTCGCGACCCTCTGTGGCGGCCCCCGTTCGCAGAACGACTACCTGGAGCTGGCGAACCGGTTCCATGCCGTGATCCTGTCCGGCGTGCCCAAGATGGGGCCGCGCCAGGCGTCCGAGGCGCGCCGCTTCACGTGGCTGATCGACGTGTTCTATGACCATCGGGTCAAGCTCATCATGTCGGCCGAATGCGAGCCCGAAGTCATCTATACGGAAGGCGCGCTGGCCAACGAGTTCCACCGCACGGTGTCGCGCATCCTTGAAATGCAGTCGCGCGAATACCTGGAATCGGAACGCCGGCTGACCGTGACGTTGTAGTTATGCCGCATCTGGCCCCTGTTGCAGGGGCCGGACGGACATAGGATTGGTAACGCAAGTCATTATCAATTAAGATTTTGAGACTTCTGGTCCCGTACCGCCGTCTCAATCGTGTCCTCCCCCTATCTCCCCGCATCGATCCCGTGCGCCGACACTGCCATCGCGCCCGTCGATGGCTTGTACCGCGACCACCGCTCCTGGCTGTTCGGGTGGCTGCGCCGCAAGCTGGGATGCGAGCACCGCGCCGAGGATCTGGCGCAGGATGTCTTCGTGCGGGTGATCCAGGGACGCAAGGCGGTGCGCGTGAACGAAGCCCGCGCCTTGCTGACCACGATCGCCAAGGGGCTGGTGGTGGACCACCACCGCCATGCCGCGCTGGAGTATGCCTACCTGGCCTATCTGGCCACGGTGCCTGAAGCCTATGCGCCGTCCCCCGAGGCGCAGGCCGAGCAACTGCAATCGTTGATGCAACTGGACCGCTTGCTGGATGGCCTGCCCCCCAAGGCGCGATCGGCCTTCCTGCTGTCGCAGCTGGATGGCCTGACCTATCCCGAAATCGCCCAGCGCCTGGGCGTGTCCTTGAGTTCCGTTCAACAGTACATGGTGCGCGCGATGTCCGCGTGCTACGTGGCGTTCTATGAGTGACGCCGCGCGCGGCATGCCGCCGGACCCGGTCGTGCGCCAGGCCATCACCTGGTGGGCCAAGCTGCAATCCGGCCTGGCCGACGCGCACGACCGGGAATCCTGTCACGCCTGGCTGGAAGCGGACGCCGCGCACCGGCAGGCCTGGGACCGATTGCAGGCCATCAGCCGCGATGCGCGCCGGGTGCCGCCGGCGTTGGCCCATGCCGCCTTGAATGCGCCTCGGTCGCCCGGACGCCGCACCGTCTTGCGCGGCCTGCTGGCATTAACCGGGCTGGCGGCCACGGGTTGGGCCGGTTACCGGCACACGCCCTGGCAGCGTCTGGCGGCCGACCTGAGCACAAGCGTGGGAGAGCGCCGCACCGTAGCGTTGGCCGAGGGCTTGAACATCACCCTGAACAGTGACAGCGCGGTGCGCCTGCATCTGACCGCACAGGCGCGCGGCATCGACCTGCTTCGCGGCGAGATGCTGGTGCACACCGTAGCGCGCCCAGGTATCGGCGCGTTGCGCGTAGACACCGGCTACGGCGAACTCCACGCGGAACAGGCCCGGTTCGATCTGCGTCGCACCGACGAAGGTTCGCGCCTGGGCGTATACGAAGGCAGCGTCGCCTTGCTGCGCGATGGCGTATGGACGCATGCGTCCGCCGGCGAACGCCTGGCCTTTGCGGACGGCGGCCAGATCGGCCGCCACGCGTCCGACCCGGATCGCCTGGCCTGGGTGGACGGCCTGGTGGTGGCCAAGGACTGGCGCCTGGATGACTTCGCCGAGTACCTGGCCCGCCAGCGCGTAGGGGTGATCCGCGTGGATCCGGCCGTGGCGGACCTGAGGCTGTCCGGCGTATTCCCGCTGGACGACGCCGAGCGCGCATTAAAGGCGTTGGAGCCTGCGCTGCCGATTTTGGTGACGCGGCACACGCAGTACTGGCTGCAGGTCGGCCCCCGTCAAACCTGACGCCACCGCCTTTCAGAAGAAAGCCGCAATCTACAGAAAAATAGCCGCCCCGCCGCCGGGCCGCCCCAAGGCGGGGCAGCCCCCTCGGGGGGCAGCAAGCACGCGAAGCGTGCGCAGCGTGGGGGG
>NZ_NJIG01000031.1 GCF_002209535.1 Achromobacter marplatensis
ACTGCTACTCGCTGAACCCAACCGCTTCGCTGCGGCTTTCGCCTTGCGTCGCTTGCTGTTTTCAGCAGCAGAGAGGCGAGATTATGAAGGAGTTTTTATCGCTTGTCAAGTCAGCTTCGCTCGCTTTCGCGCCCCACTTTCTTGCTTGCGACCCCTTCGGATCTGCTCTCTTTAGCAGTTATCGAAACATCAGAAGCACCCGTTCGGGTTAACCCTAAGTTTTCGGCAACTGCCAAGCCTGAAACTATAACACAACTTTTGCAGATTATGCAACCGGCTTTTGCCTGACTTGCACCCTATCTTGCAACCCCGCCGCTTTCGCGGACAGCCCAGAATCCTGGGGTTGGTTACTGCTCAGGTGGCTAGCGAGAGATTCGGGTAAACCCTGAATCAACATCACCAGCCAAGCCCAAGACTATAGCACGATTTTTGCAGATTACGCAACTGGCTTTTGCCTGATTTGCTGCAATCCTTGCAATAACCGCTTGGCGCTCATTCCTGAACCCGTTCGCGGCAGACTTGGCTGGGTTGCCCCGGGTTTTCACCTTGCCTTGCCTGTTGTGCTTGCTTGGCTTCGCGGTTCAAAAAACGTCTGAACTGCGAAGGAGCGAGACTATAGCACAAGTTTTGGGGCTGTCATGCGGGGCGAGAAAGAAAATTGCCAGGACATCGCGCCGGCGACTGTGAGGATCTGCCTCCCTCTATATAGAGAGGCCAGGATTTGCCTGCCTCTCTATATATAGTTGCCCTGCCCGGCTTGCCTCCCCTTGGGGTACGTTTACTATTCGCCTGTACGCCGCACCTAATTGGAGACGAACACGCTATGCCCCCAGCCATCGCCCTGAGCGAAGATATCCTGATCAACGTCACCCCCTTTGAAACCCGCGTTGCGCTGGTCGAGCTGGGGTCCGTCCAGGAGCTGCACGTGGAACGCAGCATCCAGCGGGGCCATGTCGGCAATATCTATCTGGGACGGGTGGTTCGCGTGCTGCCTGGCATGCAAAGCGCTTTCATCGACATCGGGCTGGAACGTGCGGCCTTCATCCATATCGCGGACCTGCGCGAAAACCGTAGTGAGCGCAGCCAGGGCCTGACGCCCACGCCCATCGAAAAGCTGCTGTTTGAGGGACAGACCATCATGGTCCAGGTGGTCAAGGACCCCTTGGGCACCAAGGGTGCGCGCCTGTCGACCCAGATCAGCATGGCCGGGCGGATGCTCGTGTATCTACCGCATGATCCGCACATCGGTATTTCGCAGAAGATCGATTCCGAGTCCGAGCGCATCCAGCTGCGGGAACGCGTGCAGGCGTTGATGCCGGCCGAGGAAAAAGGCGGATTCATCGTCCGCACCCAGGCCGAGGGCGCCAACGACGAGGAACTGACGGCCGACCTGGAATATTTGAGGAAGCTTTGGGCCAGCGTTCAGGCTGCGGCCCGCACCCAGCCCGCCCCCGCCCTGCTTCACCAGGACCTGACGCTGGCGCAACGGGTCCTGCGCGACATGGTGGGCCCGGGCACGGGCACCATTCTGGTGGACTCGCGCACGACCAGCGCGGCCATGCTGGAATGGGCACGCATTTACACGCCGTCGGTGGTGGACCGCATTCAGCATTACAGCGGCGAACGGCCGCTGTTCGATACCGCCAACGTGGACGATGAGATCGCGCGCGCGCTGTCGCGCCGCGTGGACCTGAAGTCCGGCGGTTACCTGATCATCGACCAGACCGAAGCGCTGACCACGGTGGACGTCAACACCGGTGGCTTCGTGGGCGGGCGCAATTTCGACGACACCATCTTCAAGACCAATCTGGAGGCGGCCCAGGCCATTGCCCGCCAGCTTCGGCTGCGCAACCTGGGCGGGATCGTCATCCTGGACTTCATCGACATGGAAGAACAGGAGCATCGCGATACGGTTCTGGCCGAACTCAAAAAGGCTCTGTCACGCGACCGCACGCGCATGACCGTCAACGGCTTTACGCAATTGGGCCTGGTGGAGATGACGCGCAAGCGCACGCGAGATTCGCTGGCGCATCAGTTGTGCGAGCCCTGCCCCATGTGCGAATCGCGCGGCAATGTGCGCACACCGCGCACGGTCTGCTATGAGATCCTGCGCGAGATCCTGCGCGAGGCTCGCCAGTTCAACCCCAAGGAATTCCGCATTCTTGCATCGCAAGACGTGGTGGACCTGTTCCTGGAAGAGGAAAGCCAACACTTGGCGATGCTGGGTGACTTCGTGGGTAAGCGCGTGTCGCTGGAAGTGGAGAGCACGTACTCGCAGGAGAAGTACGACATCATTTTGGTCTGATTTTCACTGCGCGCCCTCCTTTCTCCGTATATGGATCTGACGCTCGCCCGAGTCCTGCTGTTCGGCTTAAGCCTGGCAGGCATCCCGCTGCTTGTCTTCGCCATTCGCTTGATCTCCGGCGCGTTTGCCGAAAAGATCCTTGTGGAAGTGCCCTATCGAAAAAAAGAGGCGTCGTTTTTGATTGCGACGGCGGGCACCTACGCCATCTGGCAAAAGGCGCCGCTGTTCAAGAGGACGCCCGTTGGCGAATTCCGTCCGGAAGTGCGGTCCAGCGCGTCTGGCCAACCGTTGCCGCTGCGTGCCTCTCTATTGCGGCCCACCGTCAACAATGGGCTCACGGGCCGAATGGAGCTGTTCACGTTCTTCGCGCCGGCCGGCCAGTACAAGATCGAGTTGGTGGAAGGCGCAAGCGTTTCCAAGGTCGAACTGGCGCTTTCGGCGCTAGTGCCTATTCGGAAGATGGTGCCCCCCGATGACTATTGCCTGCAAGTGACGAAAGCGCGCTCGCCCTTCATTCTGTTGGCGGGAATCTTTCTGTGCCTGATCGCGGCGGGCTGCATCATCGGAGGATTTGTTTTAGGGATAGTGGCGCATCAACTGATCGCATAGACCGTTGCGCTTCGCATTGCCCCTCTCGCGCGATAGCAGGTTGCCGACTTCTTTTCAACGCGATCTGTATGGATTGTGTGTCTTAACAATTCGTTTGAAATGAAGTTTGAAACCGATGGCGGCGCGAGGAGGTAGCCGATAAGCTGCGGGCGCTTTGCGGGGTAACGCCCCGCCTGGCGCTTTTTTCTTATGCTTTCGGAGGTCAATGCAATGAAGTCCCTATTCCGTCCGTTCCTGGTGCTGGTCGCAGCGTTGCCGCTGGTGCTGGCGGCCTGCGGCAACAAGGAGCCTGAACAGCGCGCGGCATTCACGCAGTTCCTGCAAACCCGCATCGTCGACAAACCCGGCGTGCGCGTGCCCACGTTGACGGATGAAGAGAAGAAGTCCTTTGGCGATTACGCGGCGCACTACGCCGTGATCACCGACTTCAATTCCAGCATGGACGCATCGGTCAAGCCCCTGTCAGGCATCATGCAGAAGGGCGCCGTGCGTTCGCTGAACGATATCTTGACGCGCCGCGATGACCTGAAGAACGTGCAGACGTCCATCAACGACATGGGCGCGGCATTGAAGGAACAGAAAGCGAAAGCCGACGCTGCGCGTGCGCAGTTGAAGCAACCCGACGACCTGAAGGCCGTGTACGACAAAGCCTATGACAAGACCGTGAGCCTGCCGGCCGATACGTTCCGCGATGTGTTGCCGCAGTTGAACGCCACGTTCGACAGCAGCTTGAAGATCGCCGATTACGTCGATGCCCATAAGGCGCAGATCGAGATTTCGGGCTCTATCGTGAAGGTGCAGGATCCGGCCGTGCAAGCCGAGCTGAATCAGCTGCTGCAAGACCTGAATGCCCAGGCGAAAAACCTGCAACAGGCCAACACGCGCATGCAAGCCGTGATGCTGGGCCGCTGATTGACGGCATGCCCGCCCGCCGACGATCAGATCGAGACCACCCGGTTGCGGCCGGTTTTCTTGGCCTGGTAGACCGCGGCGTCGGCGGCTTCAACCAAGGCGGATGCCTCGTCCTCCGCCTTGGGAATCGCGGTAGCGACGCCGATGCTGACCGTGACCATCCCGCCGTCATTGTCCTGGTGCGGGACGCGCAGTTCGGCAATTGCGCGCCGGATCGTCTCCGCGATGCTCATCGCACGTTGCCCGCTGGTGTTCGGCAACAACACCACGAACTCTTCGCCCCCGTAGCGCGCCGCCAGGTCGCGCGGACGGCGGGCATTTTTCTTTAGCGTCGACGCGATCCGCTTGAGCAGTTCGTCGCCTTCCTGATGGCCATAGCGATCGTTGTAGAGCTTGAAGCGGTCGGCATCCAGGAACAGCAGCGACAACGGTTGGCTGTCGCGCCGCGCGGCCTGCCATTCGCGCTCCAGCGTTTCATCAAACGTGCGGCGGTTGGGGATGCCGGTCAGGCCGTCGGTCTGCGCCTGTATTTCCAGCTGCATCTCGAAAGCACGCCTTAAACGCATCTCGCGCCGAAACAGCACGATCTGCGCCATGACCGACAGGAACAGCGCCAGCGTGACCGGAACGACCAGCGCGGCGCGCCGGACCCAGGGTGCGAGGATGTCGTCCACCGCCAGCGCGACGTTGATGACCAGCGGCGTGTTGTTGATTTTCTGGAACGTGTGCAAGCGCTTGACGCCGTCCGGCGACAACGTGCCTACGAACGCGCCCTCGCGGCGGACCAGGAATTGCTGGAAATCCTGCGGGAAATCGAATTCGCGGCCCATGTCCGACAGCGAGTAGGGATTGCGGACGAGCACCACGCCGTCGTTGCGGAACACGGTGATCGCGTCGCGTTCGCCGATCGACAGCGTGCCAAAACGGTCGCGGAAGTACGCCAGCCGCAGCGAACCGACGACGACGCCCGCGAAACTGCCGTCCGGACGGGAAATCCGCCGGCTGATGGCGATGCTCTCGTCTCCGCCGCGCAAGGGGCTGCGATACGGACGGCTGACATACATGCCGACGTCGTCGGCGTCGCGATGGACCTGGAAGTAGTCCCAATCGGAGAGATTCCGTTCGGAGGGGCTGATGTCGACCGAGGCATAGCGCACGTTGCCGTTTTCGTCGAGCACGCCGATGGCGCCCAGGTATTCCGCCGAGGACGAACGGTCGAACAGGAAGCGATGCAGCGCTTCGCCTTTGACGAGTTCGATGCCGGGTTCGCGCAGGCGTTCGACCACCCCTTGCAGCGACAGGTCGTACACGTGCAGCGTGCGGCTGATGTCGGCTGCCAGCACGCCGGTCAGGTTATGCCCTGCCGTATAGGCGGATTCCCAGGTCATGCGCCTGTCGATCCACAGCAATGCCACCGCGGCCGCACAGATGCCGATCGCGACCAGCCCGGCCAGCGCGTACAGGGTGCGATGCAAAAATCCACGCGACTTCAATGCGGCGCTCCTTCACGATGGCGGTCGGGATGTCGTGGCGGGTGTCTTTGGCGGCCTATCCGGCAAGATAATGCCGCTACCCCGCGCCCTGCGCAAGATCACGGCTGGCAGACTCGCGCATAACCCGTGCATCGCCCGCGCCGCCCAGCTACGATGTCGCTCCTATGACCCACGACGATCGCATTTACAGCCTGCCCCGCTGGCAGGTCACCCAGTGGCTGGTCAACCCCGGAGGGGATGTGCCGGCGGATATCCGCGTGGCGCTGATCGGCGGGCTGTTCGGGTCGCTGCCCATCTTCTTTGGCGGCATCATCAACACGTTGCTGGTGGCCGCCCTCATCACCTTCCGCCATCCTGAACCGGCATTCCTGTTGTGGCTCGCGCTGGAGTTGCTGGTGTGCCTGTCGCGGATCAAGGTGCTGGTAAGCGCCCGCAAAGCGGCATCTGCAAACCTGCCCACACCCACCGACCTGTATGTGGTGCTGGCGCTGCTGTGGGCGTCGAGCGTGGGATACGGCACGTTCATCAGTTTGATCAGCGGCGACTGGATCGCGGCGACCGTGGCGTGCCTGTCCGCTGCGTCGATGGTGGGTGGCATTTGCGTCCGCAATTTCGGCGCGCCACGGATGTCGGCGGTCATGGTGGCATTGAGCGTCGGACCTTGCGCGCTGGGTGCCCTGTTCACCCAAGAGCCGATTTTCTGGTTGGTGCTGGTTCAGGTGCCGCTCTATATGACGTCCATGTCGATGGCGTCCTACCGGCTGAACGGGATGCTGGTGTCGACCATGCTGGCCGAGCGCGAAAACGAGCGGCATGCGCGCCAGGATTCGCTGACCGGCCTGCTGAACCGCCATGGACTGTTTCAGGCGCTGGATCAAGCGGTCAACGAGGCCCGTCCGGGACACCGGGAATTCGCCGTGCTGTATCTAGATCTGGACGGATTCAAGGCGGTGAACGACACCTATGGGCATGCCGCGGGCGATGCGCTGCTCAAGCAAGTATCAGAACGTCTGTTGGCGCTGATTCCACACGGCGCCGTGGCGGCGCGCATTGGTGGGGATGAATTCGTCCTGCTGATCCGCGAAACGCCCGACAGCCAAGCGCAGGCGGTCGGTGAGCGGATCGTGCAGTCCGTCTCGCAGCCCTACGATCTGGAACAGGAAAATCCGATTTCCATTGGCGGCAGCGTCGGGATCGCGTTGATTCCCCGCCACGGCGCCGATACGGCGGCCGTCCTGCATGCGGCGGACCGAGCACTTTACCTGGCGAAATCGGCTGGCAAACGCCGCACAGCGATGGCGCAAGCCTGAGCTCCGGACGCCCCGCGCCCGGAGCTGCCCTTACGACACCGCCGTAGCGGCGATGCGGAAGGGGAAGGCTCGGACGCCCCGCACCCTGTCGGTCTCGCGATGCGCGCTGATCGCCCAGGCGGGGCCAGCCCCGCCTGTGGACGACATCAGCTGGCGCATGGCACCGGCCGAAAACCCGCACTGCAAGGCCCGCGCCTGGCGCCGGGCAAGCTCAACACCCACAGCGTGCGGCGTCGTGAAACTACGATCCGATTGCAGCATGGCAGCCCCCTGGCAAATGCTCTTCATCAGTGAAGAGTCAGTGCAATTGAGACTACCCCAGTCTTTCGGGTTTGCGCGTGAAATGATACGTAAAGTAATGCAAAGATGCGGAAATATAGCGCGCGAAATAAGACTGTCATGCCAATGGGTTAGCGGCAGCCTCGGCGGTTTCGCGGTCCGGCTTGTCGTTCTTGCCGTCCGCGGGGCCCGTCATATTGCCGTACAGCAGCGAACGGCCGGCAAACAAGCCACCCGCCACTTCGAGGTCGAAACGCTCGGTATCGCGCCGACGGACGTCTTCCACCACCTCGGCTGCCTCGTCAGGCGGGACGCCAATGAGGCGTAATGCGGCTTCGCCGAACACCAGGGCGGATTCCAGGGTCTCGCGCACCTGGTAGTCCACCCCTTCCTTGGCGAGCGCCAAGGAATGGATCCGGTCGTAGGCGCGCACCACTACCCGGACCAGCGGGAATTCGGACTTGATCAACTTGACCATGTGATTCACGGCCTGGGGATTGTCGATGCAGATCAGGATGGCGCACGCGTGTTCGGCGCCGGCGGTACGCAGCATGTCGATACGTGTTCCGTCCCCGTAATAGACCTTGACCCCCCACTTGGCCGCCGCCCGGATCGCGTCGGTGTCGGTATCCAGGATGGAAACCGTCAGGTCGCGGGCCAGCATCGCCTGGGTGACGATCTGCCCGAACCGGCCGAAACCGACGATCAAGGCGCAGCCATCCAGATCCTTGGCGACATCTACGTCGTCCATGGAGGGGGTGGGCTTGGGCAGCAACCAACGCAGCGCCAGCACACACAGCGGCGTCAGCGCCATCGAAATGATGACGACGGCTGTCAGCACCGCACCGGTATGCGCATCGAAAATGCCGGCTGCCGCCGCCGCGCCGTAGAGCACGAAGGCGAATTCGCCGCCCTGGGCCAGCAGCGCGGTGCGGGTCATGGCTTCGGCGTGGGAGGCGCGCAGCAGCCGCGCCACCACGTACACGCCCACGGACTTGACCAGCATGAACACCAGCACGGCCGCCAAGATCAGCGGCCATTCCCGGGCCACGGCGGACAGGTCGAGCGACATGCCCACCCCCAGGAAGAACAGGCCGAGCAAGATCCCGCGAAAGGGCTCGACCTCGGCCTCCAATTGGTGGCGGAACGTAGACTCCGACAACAGGACGCCGGCCAGGAAGGCGCCCATCGCCATCGACAGGCCGCCCAGCTCCATCAATAGCGCCGCCCCCAGCACGACCAGCAAGGCGGCCGCCGTCATGACTTCGCGGGCATGGGCGGCGGCCAATAGCCGGAACAGCGGGTTCAGCAGCCAGCGGCCCGCCGCCAACAGCGCCAGGATGCATCCCACCGCAATCGCGGACTGCGTCCAGGGATCGCCGTGTTCGGTATTGCCGGCAGGCGCCAGCAAGGCGACGAGCGCCAGCAACGGCACGATGGCCAGGTCTTCCAGCAGCAGGATGGAGACGATGCGCTGGCCCTGGCCGGTTGCGCTGTCGCCGCGTTCACCCAGGATCTGCATCACGATAGCCGTGGACGACAGCACAAACCCCATCGCTGCCATGAAGGCAGCGGGGCCGGACAGGCCGGCCAGCAGGCCAACCACCGTCAGCAGCGCGCCGCACGTCAACACCTGGGCCACGCCCAGGCCGAATATTTCGCCGCGCAGCTTCCATAGGCGCGAAGGCTGCATTTCCAGCCCGATGATGAAGAGGAACATCACCACGCCGAGTTCTGCCACGTGCAGGATGGATTTCGGATCAGAGAAGAAACCGATCCCGAACGGACCAATGGCCAGGCCTGCCGCCAGGTAGCCCAGCACGGATCCCAGCCCCAGCCGCTTGAATATCGGAACGGCGATGACGGCCGCGCCCAGCAAGACGACGACGTTGACGAGTTGATTGCCTTCGGTAGGCAGAGCCATGTGGCGCTCCAGGTTGTACAGCGGGGGGCCTGCTCCATTTTCCGGCAATCCGGGGGATTGGCAATCCGGAACTACGGCAGGCTGTAGACAAAAAAACCGCCACAAGCTGTGGCGGTTGGAAGGGTGTCGGTTTGCGGTCAGTCGTCGCGGAACTGCATCTTGTAGAGCGAGGCGTACAGGCCATTGGCGGCCAGCAGCTCGGAGTGCGGGCCTTGTTCGACGATCTTGCCGGCGTCCAGCACGATGATGCGGTCGGCGTTCTGGACGGTGGACAGGCGGTGCGCGATGACCAGCGTGGTGCGGCCCTTCATCAGGCGTTCCAGCGAGGCCTGCACCTGGCGCTCGGACTCGTTGTCCAGGGCGGACGTGGCTTCGTCCAGGATCAGGATGGGCGCGTTCTTGATCAGCGCGCGGGCGATCGCCAGGCGCTGACGCTGGCCACCCGACAGGCGCGCGGCGTTCTCGCCCACCGGGGTATTGATGCCCTGCGGCAGGCCTTCCACGAAATCCAGCAGGTTGGCGGCCGCCAGGGCGTCGCGCACCTTTTGTTCGCTGGATTTGCCCAACGCGCCATAGCCGACGTTGGCGGCGATGGTGTCGTCGAACAGCACCACGTCCTGGCTGACCAGCGACAGGTGCGAGCGCAGGCTGCGCAAGGTCAGGTCGTTGATGGGCGTGTCGTCCACCAGGATCGACCCGCTGTCGGCCAGCACGAAGCGCGGCAGCATGTTGACGAGCGTGGTCTTACCGCTGCCCGAACGGCCCACCAGGGCGACGGTCTGGCCGGGTTCGACGACGAAGGAGATGTCATTGACCGTGTCGCGGTCGGCGTCGGGGAAGCGGTGCTTGACGTTGCGGAATTCCACCTTGCCGCGCACCGGTTCGGCCAGTTCCTTCGTGCCGGTGTCGTTCTCGGGCGTCTGGTCGATCAGCGTGAACACGCTTTCCGCCGACACCAGCATCTTCTGCATGCGGGCGGCGACGTTGGTCAGGCGCTTGATGGGATCGAAAATCTGCGCCAGCGCAGCCATGAAGGAAGCGAAGCTGCCGACGGTAAGCGCGCCGCTGTTGGCCTGGCTGAGCGCGACGGCGATGACCGCGCCGACCGAAATGGAGATGCAGACCTGCGTCAGCGGGGTCAAGGCGGCGTCGGCCGTGGCGGTACGCATGGCGAAGCGGCGCAGGCGGCGGCTGACGAAATCGAAACGGCCGCGTTCGACTTCGTAACCGTCGAACAGTTTGATGACGCGCTGGCCGTCGATGCCTTCGCCGACCACGCGCGTCAGCTCGGCGTTCATGTTGACGGTGTCGCGGTTGATGCGGCGCAGGCGCTTGATGAAGAAGCGCGAAATCAGCACCGAAACCGGCAGCATGATCAGGATGATCAGCGTCAGCACCCACGACATGTAGAGCAACACGCAGATCAGGGCCAGCACCACCAGGGTTTCGCGTACCAGCACCGTGATGACGTCGGTGGCGTAACCCGTGACGTTGCCGGCGTCGATCGTGAAGCGGTTGAGCAGCCGGCCGGTGTCGCCGCGCTTGAAGTCCGAATCGGGCAGGCCCAGCAGCCGTTCGAACATGTCGCGGCGCATGCCCAGCAACACATTGTTGGCCACCCAGGCCAGCAGATAGTCGCTGAAGAAGTTGCAGATCCCGCGCAGCAGGATCAGGCCCACGACCGCCAGCGGCAAGGCCCAGACATAATAGGGTTTGGCCCCCGAAAAACCGCCGTCCAGCAAGGGCTTCATAATGACGGCCAGAACGGGTTGCGTGGCCGCCGCGCCCGCCATCAGCAGGACAGCCAGCAGCAAGCCCTTCCAGTAGGAACCCACGCGGCTGTAGATCCGGCTCCAGAGTTCAGACTTGACGGGGTTGGAATCCGCGGGTGCGTTGCGTACGGCAGAATTCAAAGGGAACACTCGCTTTTATACAATTGTGCCCGGGATTGTACCGGCTACGCGCCGCCGCGCTGTACCGCCCACCCTCATTTCAGCCCCTATCGCCCTTCGCCCATCCATGTCCGAAATCAGTTGCTTGTACGTCCGGTTACCCAATTGGGTGGGCGACGTTTGCATGAGTTTGCCCAGCCTGCGCGCCCTGCAGGCCAGCGGCCTGCCCCTGGTGATCTGCGCCCGCCCCTGGGCGCGCGACCTCCTGGATGGCGTGGCCAAGCAGGATTTCGTCCCCATGCGCGGCAAGGTCGGCCCCGACCGGGCCGCCGTCAGCGCCCACCGGCGCAGCCTGGGCGCCCTGGGCCGCCGCGCCCGCGGCCTGCTGCTGCCGGACTCCCTGTCCAGCGCGCTGGTCTTCCGGCTGGCGGGCCTGCCTTCGGCCGGTTACCGGGACGACGGCCGCAGCTTCCTCTTGCGCTGGCCCATCGCCAAGCCCGACGAGTCGCTGCACGCCGTGCAGTCCTGGCATCACCTTACCCGCGAGGCCCTGACCCGCTGGGGGCTGCCGTCCGGCCCCGCCCAGCCGGGCCCCACCCTGGACCTGCCGCTGACGCCCGCCCATCAGGAAGCCGCCGACAAGGCGCTGCTGGCCGCCGGGCTCACCGCCCAGCGCTTTGTATTGATCGCCCCGACGGCTACCGGCCTGCACAAGGGCAAGATCAAGGTTTGGCCGGGATTCGATACACTGACCCGCGCCTTACAGGCATGCGGCCATACCGTGGTAATGTGCCCCCCTCCGGCCGAAACCGACGAGGCACGGCGCAATGCCCCCACGGCGCAGTTGCTCCCCCCCTTGTCGCTGGGCGCCTTTGCCGCGTTGACGGCCCGGGCGGCGCTGGTGATTTGTAACGATTCCGGTGTCTCGCACGTCGCGGCGGCGGCATCTGCCCGGGAACTCGCGCTGTTTGGCGTGACCCGCCCCGGACGCACCGGTCCGTGGTCCCCCCGGGCGGTATGCGTGGGATCGGAGCTGGCTTGGCCGTCCGTCGAAGAAGTTGAACAGCAGGCCATCACTCTGCTGGGCGGGACGAAGTAATCAGGATAGTTTTGACATGACCTTTTCCAGCTACCTCACGAATCTGATCATTCCTTACAACCTGTGCGTGACCTTGGTCGTCATCGGTCTGGTGCTGGGCCTGTTCCGGCTGCGCAAGACCGGCGGCGCCATCATTGCCGCGGGCTTGCTGTGGGCCCTGGCGTGGTCGCTGCCGGCGACCTCGCTGTGGCTGGGCGGCGCACTGGAAAGCCGCTATCCGCACCTGCCTCCGGCGGATTCGCCCACGGCGGACGCGATCGTGGTGCTGGGCGGCAATACGGCCAACGGCCGGGCCAACTGGTTCCTGCCCTATGACAAGGAGACCGCCGTGGTGCGTGTGGACACGGCGGCCCAGCTTTACCTGGCCGGCCGCGCGCCCAAGGTTGTGCTGTCGGGCGGGGCTCTGGAAGGCGACGTCAGCGAGGCCCGCGGCATGGCGCATGCCATCCGCCAGCAAGGCGTGCCTGAAGCCGCCCTGATCCTGGAAAACTCCAGCCGCACCACCTACGAAAACGCTGCCCTGACCGAGGATACGTTGAAGTCGCGCGGTATCGGCAAGGTATTGCTGGTGACGTCGGCGCTGCACATGCCGCGCGCGATGGCGGCCTTCTCCAAGCAAGGCGTGGAAGCCATCGCCGCCCCCGCCCCGCCGCAGATCGTGGCGCCCACGGATGGTTCGCTATCGCTGTGGATACCCGACCAGCGCACCTTCGACGCCAGCCGCTCCATCATCAAGGAATACGCCGGCCTGTTCGTATATTGGCTACGCGGATGGGTATGAGCCTGACGGCTGCGCCTGCCCTGGACTGCCGGGCGGGCTGCGGGGCCTGTTGCATCGCCCCGTCGATCACCCGGCCGATTCCGGGGATGCCCAACGGCAAGCCGGCGGGCGTGCCCTGTATCCAATTGCTGCCGGACATGCGCTGCGCGATCTTCGGCCAGCCGTCCCGGCCGGATTTCTGCGGCGGATTGCAACCCCAGCAAGACATGTGCGGGCCCGACCGCGAACACGCGGTCCGCTGGCTGGCGGACCTGGAACGGGCGACCGCGCCAGGGCATTAAGGTCCGGCTCAGCTGCGCGCTTCCAGCACCTTTGCGTACAGCTCCTCATATCTTGAGGCAACCGTTTCCCAGCTTTGATCGCGGGCGATTTCCAGGCCGCGTTCGGTCAATGCCGCGCGCAGCTCGGGTTCCGAACCCAAGCGTTCCAGCGCTTGCGCCAGCTGGGCGCCGTCGCGCGGGTCTTGCAGGATCAGCGCGTCCTTGCCGGCGGAAAGATACTGCGCAAAGCCGCAGTACGCCGGCGAACTGACGACCACCGGCAGGCCGTGCGACATGGCCTCTAGCGGCGCCATGCCGTAGCTGTCGTTCAGCGTGGGATGCGCGTAGATGTCCGCCGCACTGAAATACTGGGCCACCTCGGGCGTCGGATCGACCAGCGTGACGCGATGGGCGATGCCGCTGGCGGCGCGGACCCGTTCGCGGGTGGGCTCATCCGCCCCCACGACCAGCAGCTTGTAATGGGCCGGCAACTGCGCCAGCGCATCCAGCAAGGCAGGCAAGCCTTTCCGCAGGGGGTTGCGGGCCACCAGCAGGCAACCGACCGTGCCGGCGTCCCAGCCCAGGCGAGAGCGGGTGGCATCCCGGCCGTTGGCCTCTTCGGCCGACGGCAATTTGACGCCGGGCGCGATGATGTCCACCGTCAACTGCTGGCCGTAACTGCGGTGAAGCTGATCCATGATCAAGCCGGACACAGCCACCACGCGCCGTGCGGGCGCACCGCGGACGCGCAGCTTTTCCAGCAGCAGGTAAGTGGCCAGCCGCGGGCTCAGCCAGGCCGTCACGCGCGCCAGCGGCCGGACGCGGGTGACGCGGTTATAGCGCACTGGCGTCACGTGCATGACCTGGATCTCTCCGGCCCAGCCGTTCATATGCGAATGCACGATGTCGAATTTCCCGCGCGTCAGCCGATCGGCCCGCCACGCGAAATACAGCACGCGCATCCAGCTAGGCAGCCAGCCGGGAAAGCGCACCGGCAGGAAACGGAACGGCAGGTCGCTGTCGAAGTCACGCGCCACGATTGAGATATCGTGGCGCTGGCCCAGGACGCGCATCAGCTCCACGCCATAGGCCTCCGCGCCTCCGAAGCGATTGCCGAAGCGGTCGACTAGCAGCGCAATGCGAAGCCGCCGCTCAGCGGCGCCGGCGCGTGTCTTCATACCGGGTCAGGCACTTCTGCAGGAAGCGGACGATATTGGTGGAACGCGCCACCGTCACCCGGGGCAGTCCGAACGGATCGTCGGACGCCGCCGCCAGGCCGCGCTGGGTCAGCGTGGCGTTGTCATAGCCGGCCTCACGCACCATGACGCGGTGCTCGGGTCCGTGGTCGCCATAGGGATAACAGAAAGCCGTGACGGGCGCGCCCAGCGCCTGTTCCAATTCGTCCTTGGATTCGACGATCTGGCGACGGGCCTCTTCAGGCGACATTTCGGGCAAATGCACATGGTCCAGCGTATGCGAGCCGACCTCGTTGCCGGCCTGCGCCCATTCACGCATTTCCTGCACGGTCATCAGGGCCGAAAAGGGAATGCCCTTTGCATGGTCCCAGACGTTGCTGCCGTCGAACTGACGCGCAACAAAATAATTAGTGGCGGTAAAGCCGAGTTCGCTCAGCACCGGCATCGCGTTGCGATGCACATTGCGGTAGCCGTCGTCGAACGTGACGCCGAACACCTTGCCCTGGCGCTCGCCGCGCACATAGGGCATGACGTCGCGCATCGACAGGCCGCGGTAGCCAAGGCGGCGCATCCAGCGCATCTGGCGGGCGAAGCTGTCGGGATGTACGGTCAACCCGCGAAACGGCGTGCCCTTGGGGTTGGGCTCGCCGATCTGGTGGTACATGAGAATAGGGATAGACATAGGCCGGATTATAGAGCCCGGCGTCCATCCAGCGTACGCTGGTAGACATCCACTGTGGCGGCAGCGAAACGGTTCAGATTGAAGTCGCGCAGGCTGGTTTCACGGGCACGGGCGCCCATGGCGCGTACCGTGTCCGGATGGTCCAGCATGAACCGCAGCTTGGCCGTCATGGCGGGCACGTCGCGCACCGGCACGATCCAGCCGTCCACGCCGTCAGTCACGTTCTCGGGCAGCCCGCCCACGTCGGTCACCAGCGCTGGAAGCCCCAAGCCCATGATCTCTCGGCACGCGAAGGAAAGCGCTTCGCGGTAGGACAGCACGAAGCCGGCATGGCAGGAAGCCAGCGCAGCGCGCACGTCATCGAGCAGCCCGGGGAAGCGGACCTGATCGATCATGCCCAGCTCTCGCACGCGGGCCAGTTTGGCCTCGGAGGGCGGATCGCCCGCCACCATCAGCAGCACGCGCGCCTTGTCGGCGGGCGGCAAGGCGGCTACGGCGGCCACCAGGTCCAGCCAGCCCTTGTCGTAGTCGGTGCCGCCGGCGCTGCCCAGCAGCAGCTTGCCCTGCCAGGACGGGCCGAAGATCAGCGCGCGCAGCTTGTCCAGGCTTTCGGGCGGCGGCGGGGCGAAGAAGTTCGTGTCGATGCCGTGCCGGATGGTGGTGATGGGGCGCTTGCTGTAGGGCGAACGCTGCATCAGGCCATGGACGTAATCGCTGACGGCAATGCCGTGGTCGGTCGCCAGCGCGACCCGCAGCTTGTGGCCGAAGCTCGCGAGCGGATGGTCGTTGTGCTTGGTGAACACGATGCGCGGACGGCGGGCCATGCCCAGCGTCGCCAGCATCACCTGCTTGTGGTCGGCCGATCCGTTGACATGGATGATGTCGAAGCGCCCCGCCTTGATCAGGCGGCGCAACTGCGAGCGATCCTTGAACCAGGACGACGGGCGCGTCGTGTATTGCATGTCGACTACGGTCACGCCGGGAATGGCGCGGGCGTAGCGGTGCAGCCGGCTGGTGGCGGGCGCCGCCACGGTGATCTCGTGATCACGGGCCAGGGCCTTCGCCAGGTTGATGATGTAGGTGACGTGCCCCCCGCCATTGCCGGCGTGGAAGTTCGTGTAGAGGATCTTCACTTCTGCTTCTCGGCCAGGAACATCAGCTTGGAATAGCGGAAGAAACTGCCTGCCGCCGCCGTCACCGCCAGCACCAGCCCGTGCCTGCCATCCAGGAAACCGCGCCGGATGAGATAGATGCGCACGAATGTCCAAAAACCGTGACCCAAGGCGCCGAAGACCGAGGTGCGGCGCCCCTTGGCATACATCATCGCCGCCGCGTCCGATGAATAGCGGTTGACCTTGTTGATCAGCGCATCCAGGTTGTCGTACGGATAATGGTTGAAGTAGCCCTGCAGCTTGATGGGCTGGCCGTTGGCGGGCACCACGCGCTCGTGCACGGCGGCGTCGGTGAAGCGTGCCGTGCCGCGCTTGAAGAGGCGCAGCACGTAATCGGGCCACCAGCCGCTGTGGCGGATGTCCTTGCCGCAGAAATTCGACAGCCGGGCGATCTCGTAGGCGTCGGCGCGCGGGTTCGCCAGCACGTCCTGGATTTCACGGGCCAACTCGGGCGTGACGCGCTCGTCGGCGTCGATGGACAGCACCCAGTCGCCCGTCGCCAAATCCAGCGCACGGTTCTTCTGAGGGCCGAAGCCGGGCCAGTCGGGCGTGATTTCAACGCGGGCGCCCAGCGCCTGCGCCAATTCGACGGTGCCGTCGGTGCTGCCCGAATCCACCACGATGAATTCGTCGGCGAAGGCCACGGATTTAAGGCAGGCGGCGATGTTCGCCGCTTCGTTCTTGGTGATGATGATGACTGATAGCTTCATCCGCGATTCCTAAGACGCTTTTTCCAGGCTTTCCAGGCGTGGTAGCGCGGCCCCCAGAACGGGTCGCGCGACAGCCAGATGCGCCGGTTCAGCCAGGTTCCGCCCTGGTTGCGCACCGCGAAACGGTAGATGTGCTCGGGGTCCGCGCCAGGGGTGTTCTGTCCGAAAGGGTCGGTAGTGTACAAGTGCGCAAAGCCCGCCTGCCGGGCGGCAGCGACGTAATCCGCATCGAAATAGCCTTGCGGCCAGCAAAGATGGTCGCTGACGGATCCGAGGCGACGCACGAGCGTGTCGCGGGAGTCGTGCAGTTCCTGGGCAATATGGTCGCGCTTGGCGTCCACATCGGCGCCGCAGACCTTGTCCCAGCGGGTGTGGGTGTGCGTATGCGAATGGAATTCGAACGTGCCCGCGGCTTGCATGGCTTCGATCTCGCTCCAGCGCAGCATGGCGTCATCGGCGCGGCCGGCCGCTACCAGTTGTTTGCAGGCGTCGTGGTCGGGTGTGGCGGGCAACGGGCCGCCCTGCCCCGCATGCGGGCGCACGGGGCCATCGCCAATCCACCCAGTAATGGTGAACAGCACGGCGCGCATGCCGTGGCGCGCCAGCACGGGATGCGCGTGCACCCAGTTGTTCAGGTAGCCGTCGTCGAAAGTGATCAGCACGGAACGCTCGGGCGCCGCGCCGCCCGCCAGGTAGGCAGCGAACTGGGCGGCGGACAGCGATTGGTAGCCGGCCCGCGCCAGGCGCGAAACCTGGGCCTCGAACACGTCCGGCGTGGCTGCGATCATGCCGCCCGCAGGGGTGACATGGTGGTACATCAGCACGGGGACGTTGGGCGCATTCATGCCGCGCGCTCCGCCAGCCACTTCAAGTAGATGGCTTCGGTGGTTTCGGCCAGGCGGGCGGGCGAAAACACAGCTTCTTCCCAGACCATCTTGCGGCCGGCGTCGCCCATGCGACGGCGCAGGGCCGGGTCATCGATCAGGCGCTGCAAGGCGTCGGTGAGCGCCTGGGGATTCTTGGGCGGCACCAGGATGCCGGTATCGCCGTTGCGGAACATCTCGGCCACGCCACCCACATCGGTGCCGATCACCGGCAGGCCGCTGGCCTGCGCTTCGACATAGACGGTGCCGGACGCTTCCTGCTGCGTGGCCAGGGCGAACACGTCGAATCCCGCCAGCAGGTTGGGCACGTCGCGCCGCATGCCCATCAGATGGATGCGGTCTTGCAAGCCCAGCGTGGCCACGTAATCCTGGGTCTGCTCGAAGACAGGCGAGCCGCCGCCGACGAACACCAGATGCAGCTTGGGCCGGCTGGCCATCAGCGGCACAATCGCGTCGATCAGGTCCTTGTGGCCCTTGGTGGCGCGCATGACCGCCACGCAGCCGACGACGATATCGTCATCCGCCAGGCCGAGCTCATCGCGCAAGGTCGAACGTTCGACCGGCGGCGGCAGCACGATGGGCGAATAGACGGTGGCCACCTTATTGGCCGGCACGCCGCGCTGGATCAGGTATTTGCGCACATGATCACTGACCGTCGTGACCCTGTGCGGCAGACAGGTGTAGGACCACATCGATCCCACCTTGTTCGACAGATGGCGGGTCCGCACGATCAACGGGGTGCCCGCCAATCTGGCGGCCAGCGCTGCGATCACCGTATCACGCCGGCTGTGGGTGTTGAGCACGTCGAAGCGCCCTTCCTTCAGGATGCCGCGAACGGCGGCCACGCCCTTCAGGTAATTCACCGGCCCGTCCATATCGACCTTATGCACGGTAAAGCCGGCATCCGAAAGGCGTTCGACCAGGAGCGCCCTAGGCTGGCAGATGGCTTCGATATGGTGGCCGCGCGCGCGCATGGCCGTCATTTCCTTGAAGATCCGCCCTTCCTGACCGCCAAAGCTGGTGGCGGCTTCCGAATGCACGATACGCAGTTTTCGCATCAATAGGTGACCTCTACTCCGTCGGGCTTGGTCCAGGCATTCAGGTTCTCGAGCAGCGTGTCCGCCATGCGGACCCGCCACTCTTCGCCCAGCCGGACCGTGCACAGGAAATTGTTTTTGGTGTAGACGATATCAACCGGCACGCCGGGGATGCCGTTTTCGGGTTCGGCCCGGAACGGGTTCAGCATCTGGCGCAGGCGCGCCGCGTCGGCCGTCCCGTTGAGCTTGACCCTCAAGGACTTGGCGCGCGCTTCGCGGGCCAGCTGCAGGTCGTACAGCTGTTCGGCCACGATGCGCATGCCGCCGGAATAATCGTCGTTGCTGACCTTGCCCTGGACGATGACCAACTGGTCTTCGCGCAGGCGGTTGCGGTGCTTTTCGTAGAGCTCGTTGAATACCGAGATTTCCACCTGCGCGGTGCCGTCGTCCAGCACGGCGAACACCATCTTGCCGCGGCGGGTCATCATGACGCGCACGCTGGCCAGCACGC
The DNA here is from genome assembly GCF_002209535.1 of Achromobacter marplatensis. Classification (GTDB taxonomy): domain Bacteria; phylum Pseudomonadota; class Gammaproteobacteria; order Burkholderiales; family Burkholderiaceae_B; genus Achromobacter; species Achromobacter marplatensis. The sequence continues at coordinate 19,057 of NZ_NJIG01000031.1, forward strand.
CGCACATCCATTGCAGGTCGCGCTGCGGTTCGACTCGCGCCAGCTGCATCGGCACGATGCGGCGCACTTCGTCACGCCAGGCGTCGAACAGGTGACCGCTGTAGTAGTAGCCCAGCGCGGACTTTTCTTCCGTCAGCTTCTTGTGCAGGTCCCAGGGCGCCACCTTGGCCAGTTCGCCGGCGACCACGTCGCCGCTGTCGTCGCCGAACAGCGAGGCCTGGTTGGCGCTGCGGGCTGCCTGCTCGGCGGCTTCCATGGCCGTGGGCACCGAGGCCAGCATCGCCGCGCGGTTCGGTTCGATGGTGTCGAACGCGCCCGCCTTGATCAGGGCTTCGATGGTGCGGCGGTTGACGGCCTGCTTGCCTACGCGGCGGCAGAAGTCGAACAGGTTCAGGAACGGGCCGCCTTCCTCGCGCGCACGCAGGATGTCTTCGACGGCGCCCTGGCCGGTGCCTTTGACCGCCCCCAGGCCGTAGCGCATGGTGCGGGGCGGCTTGCCCTTTTCGGTGTGCTTGTCGGCCACCGGCTCAAACCGGAAGCCCGAGAAATTGACGTCGGGCGGCAGCACCTCGACGCCGTTGTCCTGGGCGTCGCGGCAGAAGATCTGGACCTTGTCCGTGTCGTCCATATCGGACGACATGGTGGCGGCCAGGAATTCCGTCGGGTGATAGGCCTTGAGCCAGGCGGTCTGGTACGAGATCAGCGCGTAGGCGGCCGAGTGCGACTTGTTGAAGCCGTAGCCCGCGAACTTTTCCATCAGGTCGAAGAGTTTGACCGCCAGGTCGGGATCGTGGCCCTTTTCCTTGGCGCCTTGCTCGAACAGTTCGCGGTGCTTGGCCATTTCCTCGGGCTTTTTCTTGCCCATGGCGCGGCGCAGCAAGTCGGCGCCGCCCAGCGAGTAGCCCCCGATGATCTGCGAGATCAGCATCACCTGTTCCTGGTAGACGATGACCCCGTAGGTGCTCTTCAGGGTGCTTTCCAGGTCGTTGTGGAAGTAGTCCACTGCGGCGCGGCCATGCTTGCGGTTGACGAAGTCGTCCACCATGCCCGATTCCAGCGGCCCCGGACGATACAGGGCCAGCATGGCGATGATGTCTTCGAAGGTGTTCGGCCGCAGCTTTTTCAGCAGTTCCTTCATGCCGCGCGATTCCAGCTGGAACACGGCGGTGGTGTTGGCGTCGCACAGGATCTTGTAGGCGGCCGGATCGTCAAGCTCCAGCGCCATGACGTCGAAGTCGCGCTTGTCCTCGTTGAACTGGCGCACATAGCGCACGGCCCAGTCCAGGATGGTCAAGTTGCGCAAACCCAGGAAGTCGAACTTCACCAGGCCTGCGGCTTCGACGTCGTCCTTGTCGAATTGCGAGACCGCGCTGTTTTCCTGCCCCGGTTGGCAATACAGCGGGCAGAAATCGGTGAGCTTGCCCGGCGCGATGAGCACGCCGCCGGCATGCATGCCGATGTTGCGGGTCAGGCCTTCCAGCGGCTTGGCCAGGTCGACCAGCGCGCGCACTTCTTCTTCCTGCTCGTAGCGGTCCTTGAAGGCGGGTTCGTCCTTGAGGGTGCGTTCGAGCGTCCAGGGATCCATCGGGTTGAACGGGATCAGCTTGGACAGGCCGTCGCAGAACATGTAGGGCATGTCCAGCACGCGGCCGGCGTCGCGGACCACGGCTTTCGCGCCCAGCGTACCGAAGGTGGCGATCTGGCTCACGGCGGCGCGGCCGTACTTTTCCTTGACGTAGTCGATGACCCGTTCGCGGTTGTCCTGGCAGAAGTCGATATCGAAGTCGGGCATGGAGACCCGCTCGGGATTCAGGAAGCGCTCGAACAGCAAGTCATAGCGGATCGGGTCCAGGTCGGTAATGCCCAGCGCGTAGGCCACGAGCGAACCTGCCCCCGACCCCCGCCCCGGCCCCACCGGCACGCCGTTGTTCTTGCCCCAGTTGATGAAGTCCTGCACGATCAGGAAGTAGCCCGGGAAGCCCATCTGGATGATGGTCTTGCATTCCCAGCGCAGGCGTTCGTAGTACTGCTCGCGCTTGGACTCGCGTTCGGCCTCGTTGGGGAACAGGAACGCCATGCGCTTTTCCAGGCCCTCTTCCGACAACTGGACCAGGTAGTCGTCCAGCGTCACGCCGTCGGGCGTGGGGAAGTTGGGCAGGCGCGGCTTACCCAGCACCAGGCTCAGGTTGCAGCGCTTGGCAATTTCGACTGTGTTGGCCAGCGCCGAGGGCACGTCGGCGAAACGCCGCGCCATTTCCTCGGAGCTGAGCAGGTATTGTTCTTTGGTGAACCGGCGCACGCGGCGCGGGTTCGCCAGGATTTCACCTTCGGCGATGCAGACGCGGGCCTCGTGGGCCTGGAATTCGTATTCGTCCAGGAATTGCACGGGGTGCGTGGCCACGACCGGCAGGCCGGCTTCGCCCGCCAGCCGCATGGCCGCCTGCGTGTAGGCTTCGTCGCCGTCCATGCCCGCGCGCTGCAATTCGATGTAATAACTGCCCGGGAACAGGTGCGCCCATTGCCGCGCCAGCGCCAACGCCGATACGGCGTTGCCGGCGTCCAGCGCCTGGCCTACGTCGCCCATGCGTCCCCCTGACAGCGCGATCAGCCCTTCCTGGCCTTGCAGCCATTCGCGGCGGATTTCCGCCCGGCCCTTGCCCTGGTTCGTCAGGAAGGCCTTGGACAGCAATTCGCACAGGTTCAGGTAACCCTGATGGTTGCGCACCAGCAACAACAGCCGGAACGGCTTGGCCGGATCGTCGTCGTTGGTCAGCCAGACATCGCAGCCGGCGATGGGTTTTACCCCTGCGCCTCGCGCGCCCTTATAGAATTTGATCAGGCCGAAAAGGTTCGACAGATCGGTCAGCGCCACGGCTGGCTGGCCCAGCTTGGCGACGCGCTTGATGAGGTCGGAGATGCGCACGATGCCGTCCACCACCGAGAACTCGGAGTGGACGCGGAGATGCACAAAGGGGGTCGGGGTTGTTACGGCTTCGGACATAGCGGGAATTGTACCTAGTGATCCCGGTCCAAGCCGATGCGCCTGAGATTCCGCAAACGGCGCGCCACGGACCTTGTGTAACAATACTAGGTAGACATGACCCAACTGTCGCAGGACAACGATTACGTATGAAATGGCTAATACCCGGGATCTGGCTGGCCGCCATCCTGTTTGCCCACTTCCGAGGCCGAGTCAAGCTGCCGCTGGGCCGGCAGATGCTGGATCACTCGGTGCTGCTGGCTCCGATCAATGCCTTCATGGTGCTGGCCTCGCGAGTGCCGTCCACCCCCTACCTGACGACGAGCGAAATCGCCGAGCTCAAGGTGCTGGACGAGAACTGGGAAACCATCCGCGAAGAAGCCGTGCAAATGGCCGAGCTGCGCCGCATCAAGGCCGCCGACGCCCATAACGACATCGGCTTCAACTCCTTCTTCAAGTACGGCTGGAAGCGCTTCTACCTGAAGTGGTATGACGCCCGCCACCCGTCGGCAGAAGAACTGTGTCCCAAGACCGTCGCCATCCTGAAGACCCTGCCCAAGGTCAAGGCCGCGATGTTCGCCGAACTGCCGCCCGGCGGCCAGTTGAACCCGCACCGGGACCCGTTTGCCGGATCGCTGCGCTATCACCTGGGCCTGGTGACGCCCAACGACGACCGCTGCCACATCATCGTCGACGGCGAATCCTATAGCTGGCGCGACGGCGAAAGCGTGGTGTTCGACGAGACCTATGTGCACGAAGCCTACAACCACACCGATCAGAACCGGATCATCCTGTTCTGCGACGTGGAGCGTCCGCTGAAGTGGCGCTGGGCGGAGGCGTTCAACCGCTGGTTTGGCCGTGTGGTCATGTCGGCCGCCAGCTCGCCCAACGACGGCGGCGACCAGACCGGCGCCATCAACAAGCTGACGCACGCGCACTGGGTCATCGACCAGAAGCGCAAGGCGTTCAAGGCCTGGAACCGGACCGCCTACAAGGCGACCAAGTTCGGCCTGATCGCCCTGGTCATCATCGGCTTCATCGCCCTGTAATCCCGCGGGCAGCGCCCCGGGGCGGCTTGCGCCCCGGGCGTCCCTGCCCCGCTCAGGCCGCTTCGCGCACGGGCAGCGTCAACAGCCCCGTGTGGTAGTCGTAGCCGTAGATCTCGCCGTATCGGCCCCATTCCACCGCGATCTTCAGGACCCGTTCGGCCTCGTCGGGCTTCAGGAATTCCTCCAGCGAATCCAGGAAGTCCTTCTCAGGCAAGGCGCCGGTGGGCTCCTGCTCCAGGCTATGGCGGATGTGCGCGGCCAGCGGCACGTGCGCCAGCAGCTGCCGGCCGAAGATGGCCTGCTTCTGCCCTTGCTCGGCCTGCACATAGCGCTGGCCAAGCGGCGTCAGGAAGATGTCGCCGCGGTCGATCTGGGCCAGCCCGAACAGCCCCAGCGCTTCGCAAGCGGGCAGCAGGTCGTCATCTGAGATTTCGGCCTCTTCGGCCAGCTTGGGCAAATCGGCACGGCCGTTGAACGGCGCTTCGGCCAGGACGTCCAGCACGCCTTCCATGCGCTCGACCTCGGTCTGCGGAAACCGGTAACCCAGCCCTTGCTGGCGCGGTGTGGGCACGCCGTGCGCAGGGCGCATGGTCATCAGCGCGTAGACCTCGTCGATCAGCGCCCGCACCTGCGGCGAATCCCCGTCGCGCGGCCGCGGCAAGCCGATCAGCACCTGGCTGCGGACACGCCCCGGGTCACTGTCGAACACGATGATGCGGTCGGCCATCATCACCGCTTCCTCGATGTTGTGCGACACGATCAGGATGCCCTTGGTGGAGATGCGGCTTTCGTCCCACAATTCCAGCATGTCGTCGCGCAAGGTCTCGCCCGTCAGCACGTCCAGGGCCGAGAACGCCTCGTCCATCAGCAGCACGTCGGGGTTCATGACCAGTGCGCGCGCAATGCCCACTCGCTGGCGCATGCCGCCCGACAATTCGCGCGGCAAGGCGCCGCCGAAACCACCCAGGCCGATCAGGTCCAGCACGGCGTCGGCCCGCTTGGCGCGCTCGGCCGCCGGCACGCCCTGGGCCTCCAGGCCCAATTCGACGTTCTGCTGGGCGGTCAGCCACGGAAACAGGGCGAACGACTGGAACACCATCGCGATGCCCGACGCCGGGCCGTACACCGGCTGGCCCCGGTAGGTGACCGTGCCCTGGTCGGCGTTGACCAGGCCGGCCATGATGCGCAACAAGGTGGACTTGCCCGATCCGGACTTGCCCAGCAAGGCCACGATTTCGCCTTCCTTCAGCGTGAAATCCACGTGCTCCAGCACATGCCGCGCGGTACCGTCGGCCGCGCGGAACGACTTGCCGACGTCGTGCAGTTCGATCAGGACGTTGGGGTTCATGACTACTCCTAGCGGCCGCGGTCTTCGGCCAGCAAATACAGCTTGCGCCAGAAAAATCGGTTCAACAGCATCACGAACACGCACATCACGCCAATGCCCAGCGCGATGCGGTGGAAATCGCCCTGCTCGGTCATCTGCTTGATGTAGCTGCCCAGACCGTCGGCGACCAGCGAGGTCTTGCCCCAGGACACGTACTCGGCCACGATGCTGGCGTTCCACGACCCGCCGCTGGCGGTGATGGCGCCGGTGATGAAGCTGGGGAAGACAGCGGGCAGATACACGCGGCGCCAGCGCAACCAGCCTTTGAGCCCCAGGTTGTCGGCTGCCAGCCGCAGTTCGTTGGGGATAGTGGACGCGCCCGCCACGACGTTGAACAGGATGTACCACTGAGTGCCGAAGATGATCAGGGGGCTGAGCCAGATATTCGGGTTGAGCTGCCAGGCCACCATGACGTAGACCACGGCGGGAAACAGCAGGTTCACCGGGAACGCAGCCAGGAACTGCGCAACGGCCTGCACGCGCTGCGAATATCGGGGACGCAACCCGATCCATACCGCAACCGGCACCCAGACGACCGAGGCCAGCGCAATCAGCAGCATGACCCGGACCATCGTGATGCCACCCAGGCCCAGCACGTGCAGCACCTCGCCCCAGCCCACGTCCTGATGGACGAACACCACCAGCTTGTACGTCGCCAACAGGGCCGCGGCCGCAAGCAAAGCGTCCCAGACGCGGGTCCAGCGCGGATCGGGCACCTTCGCCCGCGCCCGGATGGAGGTGCCGTCATACGGCACGCTGAACCACCCCAGCGCACGGCGCATGCACGCCCAGAACGCATTCGACACCGCCTGCATCCAGCGGCTGCGCCGCGTCCAGTCCAGCAACCACGATTGCTGCGCGGCGTCGCCTTGCGATTCCTCGAACCGGAACTTGTCGGCCCAGGCCAGCAGCGGCCGGAAGAAGAGCTGGTCGTACAGCAGGATGCCCGCCATCATGGCGCCGATGGCCCAGGCGATGGCGCGGCCATCCTCGGCCTGGATCGCGACGGCGATGTAGGAGCCGATGCCGGGTAGTTTGATGTCTTGCCCCGCCACCGAGATGGCTTCGGCGGCCACCAGGAAGAACCAGCCGCCCGACATGGACATCATCATGTTCCACAGCAGCCCGGGCGTGGCGTAAGGCAGCTCCAGCCGCCAGAACCGCTGCCAGCCCGACAGCCGGAAGATCCGGGCAGCTTCGTTCAGTTCGGCCGGCACCGTGCGCATGGATTGATACAGGCTGAAGGCCATGTTCCAGGCCTGCGAGGTGAAGATCGCAAAGATCGCCGCGCATTCCACGCCCAGCAGGTTGCCGGGGAACAGCGCGATGAACGGGGCGATGGCGATGGCCTGGAAACCCAGGATCGGGACGGACTGCAGGATGTCCAGCATGGGGATCATCGCTTTTTCAGCCGTCCGGTACTTGGCGGCGATGGCGGCGAAGACGAAGCTGAACAGCAGGGAAAAGCCCAGCGCCGTGAACATCCGAAGGATGGTGCGCAAGAGGTAATAAGGCAGATAGGCCGGATCCAAGGAGATCGGCAGTTCCTCGCCCAATGCGAACGGGCGGCTCATTTGAGAGGCGCCGTAAGCCATCAAGGCCAGGATCCCCAGCACCAGGGGCAATAGCGCCCAATCCCAGCGGTTAGGGGTGGAGCGGGAGCCCGTTTTCGGGCGGGTCCGGGGGCTGAATAACTCGAACATATCGGGGATGTTCCAGGGCGCAAGGGGAGAGGCCAGCGAATTGGAGCATAACGAGATGACGGCGGTCTGAATTAGGGGTTTTGTCGGGTTTTTTTGGGGATTGGGGGTTTGGGGTGTTGCTTGGAAAGGTGGGTTCTTGAGATGGGTTTACGAGGTGGGGTTCTTGAGACGCCCGGCGTGGCGGGAGCCTGGGGGGCGCGGGGCAACGATTGCGGTCCGGAGCCTTCGCTCCGGACTGCCCCTGCGTCATCCTTGTATGGTGAGGGTGCGCCCTCTGCAGTGGGGAGGGCGCTGGGGTATGGGACGTCGTCATCCATCAGCCGGTAGGCGCCGGACTGCCACAACGAGAGCATCCCACCCCGC
>NZ_NJIG01000032.1 GCF_002209535.1 Achromobacter marplatensis
ATCCCGACGCCTGAGCGTGCCGTTGACGGCGCGTTCCTGATGCCGGTTGAAGACGTGTTCTCGATCTCGGGTCGTGGCACCGTGGTGACCGGCCGTATCGAACGCGGCGTGGTCAAGGTTGGCGAAGAAATCGAAATCGTCGGTCTGGTTCCGACGGTCAAGACGACTTGCACGGGCGTTGAAATGTTCCGCAAGCTGCTCGACCAAGGTCAAGCTGGCGACAACGTGGGCATCCTGCTGCGCGGCACCAAGCGTGAAGACGTCCAGCGCGGCCAAGTTCTGGCCAAGCCGGGCTCGATCACCCCGCACACGGACTTCACGTCCGAGGTGTACATCCTGTCCAAGGAAGAAGGCGGCCGTCACACTCCGTTCTTCCAAGGCTATCGTCCCCAGTTCTACTTCCGCACGACGGACGTGACGGGCACGATCGAGCTGCCGGCCGACAAGGAAATGGTTCTGCCGGGCGACAACGTGGCCATGACGGTCAAGCTGTTGGCTCCCATCGCCATGGAAGAAGGCCTGCGTTTCGCCATCCGTGAAGGCGGTCGTACCGTCGGCGCCGGCGTCGTCGCCAAGATCCTGAAGTAAGCAATACCCGAATGGGTAGAGAGGACGAAAAGTCCCTCTACCCATTTTTGCCGTAAAAGTGTTATGATGTTTGGCTGCGCGATCATTTGCGCCGAATAGCTTGAAAAAGCTGCTTTGAGCGGATCGCGAAAGTCAGTGAATGTAGTGCAAGCCAGTAGTGTTTTAGGGGCATAGCTCAATTGGCAGAGCGTCGGTCTCCAAAACCGAAGGTTGTAGGTTCGATTCCTACTGCCCCTGCCACCGCCAGGATAAACCCGCGGGAGATCATCGCGAGTTACGCATTCACGGCGGCTCGCGTCGCAATATGTCTAATACCAGCGTAGAAACCGTAACCAGTACCGCCGACCGGGTCAAGCTCGGGCTGGCGGTTCTCGTCGTTATTGCTGGCATCGTCGGGTTTTCCGTGCTTAGCGCACAGCCGATGCCTGCACGTATCGGCGTGTTCGTCGGTGGCCTCGTGATCGCAGCCGTGATCGCGTGGTTCAGCGAACCCGGCCGCCGCACCCTGAGCTTTGCCAGCGAGTCCTACAACGAAGTCAAGCGTGTCGCATGGCCCACCCGCAAGGAAACGACCCAGATGACGGGTATCGTTTTCGCGTTCGTGGCGGTCATGGGCATTTTCATGTGGGTGCTCGACAAGGGCATCGAATGGATTCTTTACGGCCTGTTGTTGGGCTGGAAATAAGGACGGCGAATGAGTAAGCGTTGGTATGTCGTCCATGTGTATTCCGGCATGGAAAAGAGTGTTCACAAGGCCCTGGTCGAGCGTATCGAGCGTGCCGCCTTGCAAACGTCTTTCGGCCGTATCCTTGTGCCCTCCGAAGAAGTCGTCGAGGTCAAGGGTGGTCAGAAGTCGATCACTGAACGCCGTATTTTCCCCGGTTACGTCCTGGTCGAAATGGACCTGACCGACGAAACGTGGCATTTGGTCAAGAATACGAACCGCGTCACCGGCTTTTTGGGTGGCTCGGGCAACCGTCCGACCCCGATTTCCGAAAAGGAAGTCGAGAAGATCCTCTCCCAGATGGAAGAGGGTGTCGAGAAACCCCGCCCCAAGATCCTGTTCGAAGTGGGCGAGATGGTTCGGGTCAAGGAAGGTCCGTTTGCAGACTTCAACGGCAACGTCGAAGAAGTCAATTACGAAAAGAGCAAGGTGCGTGTGTCTGTCACCATTTTTGGTCGCGCCACACCTGTCGAACTCGATTTCAGCCAGGTCGAAAAGACCTGATTTCAACCCCCGGGGAGCCCAGACCAATAAGGTCCGGGCGATATAACCCGCAAGGAGCAAAGCATGGCGAAGAAGATCGTCGGCTTTATCAAGCTGCAAGTACCGGCTGGTAAGGCTAACCCCTCCCCCCCGATTGGCCCGGCACTGGGTCAACGCGGCCTGAACATCATGGAATTCTGCAAGGCGTTCAACGCCAAGACCCAAGGTATGGAGCCTGGTCTGCCGATTCCGGTGGTGATCACCGCTTTCGCGGACAAGAGCTTCACCTTCATCATGAAGACCCCGCCCGCGACGGTCCTCATCAAGAAGGCTGCTGGCGTGCAAAAGGGTTCGGCCAAGCCGCATACCGACAAGGTCGGCACGCTGACCCGCGCTCAAGCTGAAGAAATCGCCAAGGCCAAGGGCCCCGATCTGACCGCCGCTGATCTGGACGCCGCTGTGCGCACGATCGCTGGCAGCGCCCGCAGCATGGGCATCACGGTTGAGGGGATCTAATCATGGCAAAACTGTCCAAGCGCGCCGCCGCTATTGCACAAAAGATCGACCGCACCAAGCTGTACCCGGTCGCTGAAGCCCTGACGCTGGTCAAGGAAACCGCTGTCGCCAAGTTCAATGAATCCATTGACGTGGCTGTGCAGCTCGGCATCGACCCGAAGAAGTCGGACCAACTGGTTCGCGGTTCGGTCGTTCTGCCCGCTGGTACCGGCAAGTCGGTCCGCGTCGCCGTGTTCGCCCAAGGCGAAAAGGCTGAGGCTGCCAAGGCCGCCGGCGCCGACATCGTCGGCCTGGATGACCTGGCTGACCAGATCAAGGCCGGTCAAATGGACTTTGACGTCGTCATCGCTTCGCCCGACACGATGCGTGTCGTGGGTGCCCTGGGCCAGATCCTGGGTCCCCGTGGCCTGATGCCGAACCCGAAGGTCGGCACCGTGACGCCGGACGTCGCGACCGCTGTCAAGAACGCCAAGGCCGGTCAGGTTCAGTACCGTACCGACAAGGCTGGCATCATCCACGCAACGATCGGCCGCGCGTCGTTCGGCGTGGAACAGCTGCAAACCAACCTGGCCGCTCTGGTCGACGCCCTGCAAAAGGCTCGTCCCGCAGCTGCCAAGGGCATTTACCTGCGCAAGCTGGCCGTTTCGTCCACGATGGGCGGCGGTGCTCGCGTTGAAATTGCCTCGCTGTCGGCTTCCAACTAAGCCAACAGCAGTAAACGTACTTTGGGCTGCATCCGGATTCCTCCGGATGTTGCTGTCAAAGACCGCTGGAGCGAGGGTAGTGGAAGGGTTCTCCCTTCCTTATGGAAAGCAGCATCCCCGCTGCCCCGCTTAATCCCGAAGCTCACCTAGTTCGGATCCAGCGTAGACGGCGTCCCCAGGAAGATTTCTTTACACGAAGAACTCGACCAGGCGCCGCATTCGGTTGACGCGCAAGGCTCAGGCCCCAGGCGTCTTTTGATGGAGTGTTCAAACCGTGAGTCTCAATCGTCAAGAGAAAGCGGTGGTAATCGAGGAAGTCTCGGCTGAAGTCGCCAAGGCCCAATCGATTGTTATCGCTGAGTACCGTGGTCTGGACGTCGCCTCTGTCACCGTACTGCGCAAAACTGCGCGTGAATCGGGCGTGTATCTGCGTGTTCTGAAGAACTCGCTGGCCCGTCGTGCTGTTGCCGGCACGGCTTTCGAGCCGTTGGCTGAGCAACTGACCGGTCCGCTGATCTATGGTATCAGCGCTGATCCGGTTTCGGCGGCAAAGGTCATCGCTGGTTTCGCGAAAAGCAACGACAAGCTGGTCATCAAGGCGGGCGCATTGCCCAACAGCCTGCTGACCCAAGATGGTGTGAAGGCCTTGGCCACCATGCCGTCCCGCGAAGAGTTGCTGTCGAAACTGCTTGGCACCATGCAAGCCCCCATCGCGCAATTCGTGCGTACGCTCAACGAAGTTCCGACCAAGTTCGCCCGTGGCCTCGCGGCTGTGCGCGACCAAAAGGCAGCGGCCTAATCGCCCTGCTGTCCGGAATTCGCTGAACGACGAAGCGACACCCAAACCCTGGCATTACCAAAATATTTGGAGTTCTGAAAAATGGCACTTAACAAAGCTGAAATCCTTGACGCCATCGCTGGCATGACCGTGCTCGAGCTGTCCGAGCTGATCAAGGAAATGGAAGAGAAGTTCGGCGTGTCGGCTGCTGCCGCTGCTGTCGCTGTCGCTGCTCCGGCCGCTGGTGGCGCTGCCGCCGCTGCTGAAGAGCAAACCGAGTTCACCGTCGTCCTGCTGGAAGCCGGCGCGAACAAGGTTAGCGTCATCAAGGCCGTGCGCGAGCTGACCGGTCTGGGTCTGAAGGAAGCCAAGGACCTGGTCGACGGCGCTCCGAAGCCCGTCAAGGAAGCTGTGGCCAAGGCTGACGCCGAAGCCGCCAAGAAGAAGCTGGAAGAAGCTGGCGCCAAGGTCGAAGTCAAGTAAGACCTGCGTCAACTGCCCGGGGACAGCACAGTTTGCAGTCCCCGGGCTTTTGCGTTTCCAGGAAACCCCTACTGGGGTCATGCCTTTTCAGAGGGGTTTCCTGGAGTCGTATCACCTAGGGCCGTGGTTGACGGCCCATGCAACCTCGAGTCGGAGTGCTCATGCCTTACTCGTACACCGAAAAAAAGCGCATCCGCAAAAGCTTCGCCAAGCGTGAAGACGTTCAAAACGTTCCTTTCCTTTTGGCGACACAGCTTCAATCCTACCTAACTTTCCTGCAGGCGGATACCGCCCCGTCCGATCGCGTAGCCGACGGTTTGCAGGCGGCGTTCTCGTCGATTTTCCCGATCGTTAGTCACAACGGTATGGCGCGCTTGGAGTTCGTGAGCTACGTGCTCGGCGAACCGGTGTTCGATGTCAAGGAATGTCAGCAACGTGGCCTGACCTATGCCTCGCCCCTGCGAGCCAAGGTCCGCCTGGTGCTGCTTGACCGCGAAGTCAGCAAGCCGACCGTGAAGGAAGTGAAGGAACAAGAAGTCTACATGGGCGAAATTCCGCTCATGACGGGCACGGGTTCTTTCGTCATCAACGGCACCGAGCGTGTCATCGTGTCGCAGCTGCACCGTTCGCCTGGCGTGTTCTTCGAACACGACCGCGGCAAAACGCACAGCTCCGGCAAGCTCCTGTTCTCGGCCCGCGTGATTCCTTACCGCGGTTCGTGGCTGGACTTCGAATTCGACCCGAAGGACGTCCTGTTCTTCCGCGTCGACCGTCGTCGCAAGATGCCTGTCACGATCCTGTGCAAGGCCATCGGCATGACGCCGGAATCCATCCTGGCCAACTTCTTCGACTTCGATAACTTCGAACTGAAGAGCGAAGGCGCGATGATGGAATTCGTGCCCGAGCGTTGGAAGGGCGAAATGGCCCGTTTCGACATCTCGGACCGCGATGGCAAGGTCATCGTCGAAAAAGACAAGCGCATCAATGCCAAGCATTTGCGCGACCTGGCTGCCGGCGGCATCCAGCGCATCTCCGTGCCGGAAGACTTCCTGTACGGCCGCGTGCTGGCCAAGAACATCGTTGACGAAGATACCGGCGAAGTCATCGCCAACGCCAACGACGAGATCACGGAAAGCGTGCTGGGCGCCCTGCGCGCCTCGAACGTCTACGACATCCAGGCGCTCTACACGAACGACCTGGACCGTGGTCCGTACATCTCGCAAACGCTGCGCACCGATGAAACCGCCGACCAGATGGCCGCGCGCGTTGCCATCTACCGCATGATGCGTCCTGGCGAGCCGCCCACCGAAGAAGCGGTGGAAGCGCTGTTCCAGCGTCTGTTCTACAGCGAAGAGACGTACGACCTGTCGCGCGTCGGCCGCATGAAGGTCAACAGCCGTCTGGGCCGTGGTGAAGACATCACCGGCCCGATGACGCTGACCAACGAAGACATCCTTGAGACCATCAAGGTGCTGGTTGAGCTGCGTAACGGCCGTGGCCAGATCGATGACATCGATCACTTGGGCAACCGTCGCGTGCGTTGCGTGGGCGAACTGGCCGAAAACCAGTTCCGCGCCGGCCTGGTGCGCGTCGAGCGCGCCGTCAAGGAACGTCTGGGTCAGGCCGAGACGGAAAACCTGATGCCGCACGACCTGATCAACTCCAAGCCGATTTCGGCTGCCATCAAGGAGTTCTTCGGTTCGAGCCAGCTGTCGCAGTTCATGGACCAAACCAACCCGCTGTCGGAAATCACGCACAAGCGTCGTGTTTCCGCACTGGGCCCGGGCGGTCTGACCCGCGAGCGCGCCGGCTTCGAAGTCCGCGACGTGCACCCGACCCACTACGGCCGCGTCTGCCCGATCGAAACGCCGGAAGGCCCGAACATCGGCCTGATCAACTCCATGGCGCTGTACGCTCGCTTGAACGAGTACGGCTTCCTGGAAACGCCTTACCGCAAGATTATCGACGGCCGCGTCAGCGAGCAGATCGATTACCTGTCGGCCATCGAAGAAAGCCACTACGTCATCGCGCAGGCTAACGCCGCGCTGGACGAGCAAGGCGCCTTCGTGGACGACCTGGTCGCTTGCCGTGAAGCAGGCGAAACGATGCTGACCTCGCCGGCCAACGTGCACTACATGGACGTTGCCCCGTCGCAGATCGTGTCGGTTGCTGCCTCGTTGATTCCGTTCCTGGAGCACGACGACGCGAACCGCGCACTGATGGGCGCCAACATGCAACGTCAGGCCGTGCCTTGCCTGCGCCCGGAAAAGCCGGTCGTGGGTACGGGTATCGAGCGCACCGTGGCCGTTGACTCGGGCACGACCGTGCAAGCACTGCGTGGCGGCCTGGTCGACCACGTTGACGCCGAGCGTGTCGTGATTCGCGTGAACGACGAAGAAAACGTCGCCGGCGAAGTCGGTGTCGACATCTACAACCTGATCAAGTACACGCGTTCGAACCAGAACACGAACATCAACCAGCGTCCTATCGTCAAGCGTGGCGACAAGGTCGCCAAGGGTGACGTGCTGGCCGACGGCGCATCGACCGACCTGGGCGAACTCGCCCTGGGTCAGAACATGCTGATCGCGTTCATGCCGTGGAACGGCTACAACTTCGAAGACTCGATTTTGATCTCCGAAAAGGTTGTTGCCGATGACCGCTACACCTCGGTGCACATCGAGGAATTGACGGTTGTCGCCCGCGACACGAAGCTCGGTCCGGAAGAAATCACGCGCGACATCAGCAACCTGGCTGAGACGCAACTGAACCGTCTGGACGATTCGGGCATCACGTACATTGGCGCCGAAGTCAGCGCCGACGACGTGCTGGTCGGCAAGGTCACGCCGAAGGGCGAAACCCAGCTGACGCCGGAAGAAAAGCTGCTGCGCGCCATCTTCGGTGAGAAGGCGTCCGACGTTAAGGACACCTCGCTGCGCGTGCCTTCGGGCATGACCGGCACCGTGATCGACGTGCAAGTGTTCACGCGTGAAGGCATCGTGCGCGACAAGCGCGCCCAGTCCATCATCGACGATGAACTGCGCCGCTATCGCCAAGACCTGAACGACCAGCTGCGCATCGTTGAAAACGACCAGTTCGACCGTATCGAAAAGATGCTGGTCAACAAGACCGTCAACGGCGGCCCGCGCAAGCTGGCCAAGGGCGCCACGATCACCAAGGCTTACCTGGCTGATCTGGACCGCTGGCAGTGGTTCGACATCCGTCTGGCCGATGAGCCGCACGCTGTCGTGCTGGAGCAAGCCAAGGAATCGCTGGAGCAGAAGCGTCACCAGTTCGATCTGGCCTTCGAAGAGAAGCGCAAGAAGCTGACGCAAGGCGACGAGCTGCCCCCGGGCGTGCTGAAGATGATCAAGGTCTACCTGGCCGTGAAGCGTCGTCTGCAGCCTGGTGACAAGATGGCAGGCCGTCACGGCAACAAGGGTGTGGTCTCGCGCATCACCCCGGTGGAAGACATGCCGCACATGGCTGACGGCACGCCGGCCGACATCGTTCTGAACCCGCTGGGCGTGCCCTCGCGGATGAACGTGGGTCAGGTGCTGGAAGTGCACTTGGGCTGGGCTGCCAAGGGCGTGGGCCACCGCATTGCCGATCTGCTGCGCGACGAGCGCACTGCGCAGGTCAAGAACGTCCGTGCCTACCTGGACAAGGTCTACAACACGACCGGTTCCGGCGCTCGCATCGACGAGCTGACCGACGAAGAAGTCATGGAAATGGCCCAGAACCTCAAGAACGGCGTGCCGTTCGCGACGCCCGTCTTCGACGGCGCGACCGAAGAGGAAATCACCACGATGCTGGAGCTGGCCTATCCGGACGACGTCGCCGAGCGCATGGCTCTGACGCCTTCGCGTACGCAGGCATGGCTGTTCGACGGCCGCACGGGCGAGAAATTCGAGCGCCCCGTGACCGTTGGCTACATGCACTACCTGAAGCTGCACCACTTGGTCGACGACAAGATGCACGCGCGTTCCACCGGTCCGTACTCGCTCGTCACGCAGCAGCCGCTGGGTGGTAAGGCGCAGTTCGGTGGTCAGCGTTTCGGGGAAATGGAAGTGTGGGCGCTGGAAGCATACGGCGCCGCCTACACCCTGCAAGAAATGCTGACGGTGAAGTCGGACGACATCACTGGCCGTACCAAGGTTTACGAAAACATCGTCAAGGGCGACCACGTCATCGACGCCGGCATGCCGGAATCGTTCAACGTGCTGGTTAAGGAAATCCGCTCGTTGGCCCTGGACATGGATTTGGAGCGTAACTAATGAAAGCGCTACTCGACCTATTTAAGCAAGTCTCGCAAGACGAGCAATTCGATGCCATCAAGATCGGCATCGCCTCGCCCGAGAAGATCCGTTCGTGGTCTTACGGCGAAGTTCGCAAGCCCGAGACCATCAACTACCGCACGTTCAAGCCTGAGCGTGACGGTCTGTTCTGCTCGAAGATCTTTGGCCCGATCAAGGACTATGAGTGCTTGTGCGGCAAGTACAAGCGCTTGAAGCACCGTGGCGTGATCTGCGAGAAGTGCGGCGTTGAAGTCACCGTTGCCAAGGTTCGCCGTGAACGCATGGGCCACATCGAGCTGGCCAGCCCCGTCGCGCACATCTGGTTCCTGAAGAGCCTGCCGTCGCGTCTGGGCATGGTGCTCGACATGACCCTGCGCGACATCGAACGCGTTCTGTACTTCGAAGCCTGGTGCGTGATCGAACCTGGCATGACGCCGCTCAAGCGCGGCCAGATCATGTCGGATGACGATTTCCTCGCCAAGACCGAAGAGTACGGCGACGACTTCCGTGCCCTGATGGGCGCGGAAGCCGTGCGCGAACTGCTGCGCACCATCGACATCGACCGCGAAGTGGAAACGCTGCGCGGCGAACTGAAGGCCACCAGCTCGGAAGCCAAGATCAAGAAGATCTCCAAGCGCCTGAAGGTGCTGGAAGGCTTCCAGAAGTCGGGCATCAAGGCCGAGTGGATGGTCATGGAAGTGCTGCCCGTGCTGCCGCCGGACCTGCGTCCGCTGGTGCCGCTGGACGGCGGCCGCTTCGCGACCTCCGACCTGAACGATCTGTACCGCCGCGTCATCAACCGCAACAACCGCTTGAAGCGCCTTCTGGAGCTCAAGGCGCCGGAAATCATCCTGCGCAACGAAAAGCGGATGCTGCAGGAAGCTGTTGACTCGCTGCTGGACAACGGTCGTCGCGGCAAGGCCATGACGGGCGCCAACAAGCGCCAGCTGAAGTCCCTGGCCGACATGATCAAGGGCAAGAGCGGTCGTTTCCGTCAGAACCTGCTGGGCAAGCGCGTCGACTACTCGGGCCGTTCGGTCATCGTGGTGGGTCCGCAGTTGAAGCTGCACCAGTGCGGTCTGCCCAAGCTGATGGCCCTGGAACTGTTCAAGCCGTTCATCTTCAATCGTCTGGAGATGATGGGCCTGGCCACGACGATCAAGGCTGCCAAGAAGCTGGTGGAAAGCCAGGAACCGGTGGTTTGGGACATCCTGGAAGAAGTCATCCGCGAACACCCGGTCATGCTGAACCGTGCGCCCACGCTGCACCGTTTGGGCATCCAGGCGTTCGAGCCGGTCCTGATCGAAGGCAAGGCCATCCAGCTGCACCCGCTGGTTTGCGCGGCGTTCAACGCCGACTTCGACGGTGACCAGATGGCTGTCCACGTGCCGCTGTCGCTGGAAGCCCAGCTGGAAGCGCGTACGCTGATGCTGGCGTCGAACAACGTGCTGTTCCCGGCCAACGGCGAACCGTCGATCGTGCCGTCCCAGGATATCGTGCTGGGTCTGTACTACACGACGCGTGAGCGCATCAACGGCCGCGGCGAAGGCATCTTCTTCACCGACGTCGCTGAAGTGCAACGCGCTTACGACAACGGCGAAGTCGAGCTGCAATCCCGCGTGACCGTGCGTCTGAAAGAGCACGAGCGCGACGAGGCTGGCGAATGGCAACCGGTTATCCGCCGTCACGAGACGACGGTCGGCCGCGCGCTGCTGTCCGAAATTCTGCCGAAGGGCCTGCCCTTCACGGTGCTGAACAAGGCACTGAAGAAGAAGGAAATCTCGCGCCTGATCAACCAGTCGTTCCGCCGTTGCGGCCTGCGCGACACGGTGATCTTCGCCGACAAGCTGATGCAGTCCGGCTTCAAGCTGGCCACGCGCGGCGGTATCTCGATCGCCATGGGCGACATGCTGATCCCGACCGCCAAGGAAGGCATCCTGGCTGAAGCCAGCCGCGAAGTGAAGGAAATCGACAAGCAGTACTCGTCGGGTCTGGTCACGTCCCAAGAACGCTACAACAACGTGGTGGACATCTGGGGCAAGGCTGGCGACAAGGTCGGCAAGGCGATGATGGAACAACTGGCCACCGAGCCGGTTGTGAACCGTCACGGCGAAGAAGTGCGCCAGGAATCGTTCAACTCGATCTACATGATGGCTGACTCGGGCGCCCGCGGTTCGGCCGCCCAGATCCGCCAGCTGGCCGGTATGCGCGGCCTGATGGCCAAGCCGGACGGCTCGATTATCGAAACGCCCATTACCGCGAACTTCCGTGAAGGTCTGAACGTGCTTCAGTACTTCATCTCGACTCACGGTGCGCGTAAGGGTCTGGCTGATACGGCACTGAAGACCGCGAACTCGGGCTACCTGACCCGTCGTCTGGTCGACGTGACGCAAGACTTGGTGATCACCGAGGACGATTGCGGTACGTCGCTGGGCTACAACATGAAGGCCCTGGTGGAAGGTGGTGAAGTCATCGAACCGCTGCGCGACCGCATCCTGGGTCGTGTTGCCGCCGTGGACATCATCAACCCGGACACGCAGGAAACGGCCATCGTCGCCGGCACCCTGCTGGACGAAGACCTGGTCGACACCATCGACCGCATCGGCGTGGACGAAGTCAAGGTCCGCACCCCGCTGACGTGCGAAACGCGTCACGGTCTGTGCGCACACTGCTACGGCCGCGACCTGGGTCGCGGTTCGCCGGTCAACCAGGGCGAAGCAGTCGGCGTTATCGCTGCCCAGTCCATCGGTGAACCGGGCACGCAGCTCACGATGCGTACGTTCCACATCGGTGGCGCGGCATCGCGTTCGGCTCTGGCCAGCGCGGTCGAAACCAAGTCCAGCGGTCTGGTCGGTTTTGCCAGCACGATGCGCTATGTCACGAACGCCAAGGGCGAACGTGTGGCGATCTCGCGCTCTGGCGAACTGGCGATCTTTGACGACAACGGTCGCGAACGCGAACGCCACAAGATCCCGTACGGCGCGACCGTGCTGGTGGGCGATGGCGAAGCCGTGAAGGCTGGCGCGCGTCTGGCGACGTGGGATCCGCTGACCCGTCCGATCGTGTCGGAATACGGCGGTGCCGTCCGCTTCGAGAACATCGAAGAAGGCGTGACCGTTGCCAAGCAGGTGGACGAAGTCACCGGCCTGTCGACGCTCGTCGTCATCACGCCGAAGACCCGTGGCGGCAAGATCGTCATGCGTCCGCAGATCAAGCTGGTCAACGAAAACGGCGAAGACGTCAAGATTGCCGGCACCGATCACTCGGTGAACATCTCGTTCCCGGTGGGCGCGCTGATTACCGTGCGTGACGGCCAGCAGGTTGCCGTGGGTGAAGTTCTGGCGCGTATTCCGCAAGAATCGCAAAAGACCCGCGACATTACCGGCGGTCTGCCGCGTGTGGCCGAACTGTTCGAAGCCCGTTCGCCGAAGGACGCCGGCATGCTCGCCGACGTGACCGGTACGGTTTCGTTCGGTAAGGACACCAAGGGCAAGCAGCGTCTGGTCATCACCGACCTGGAAGGCGTGAGCCACGAGTTCCTGATTCCGAAGGAAAAGCAGGTTCTGGTGCACGACGGCCAAGTGGTGAACAAGGGCGAAATGATCGTGGACGGCCCGGCCGATCCCCACGACATCCTGCGTCTGCAAGGCATCGAGAAGCTGGCGACCTACATCGTCGACGAAGTGCAGGACGTGTACCGTCTGCAAGGCGTGAAGATCAACGACAAGCACATCGAAGTGATTGTTCGTCAGATGCTGCGTCGTGTGAACATCGTCGACGCGGGCGATACCGAGTTCATCCCGGGCGAGCAAGTCGAGCGCTCTGAACTGCTGAACGCCAACGATCGTATGGCTGCCGAAGAACGTATCCCGGCGACCTACGACAACGTGCTGCTGGGTATCACGAAGGCCTCGTTGTCGACCGACTCGTTCATCTCGGCCGCTTCGTTCCAGGAAACCACTCGTGTCCTGACCGAAGCCGCCATCATGGGCAAGCGCGACGACCTGCGTGGCTTGAAGGAAAACGTCATCGTCGGCCGCCTCATCCCGGCGGGTACCGGCTTGGCTTACCACCATGCACGCCGCGACAAGGAAGAGCTGGAGGCGGCGGAACGCGAAGCCGCTCGCCAGCAGGCCAACCCGTTCGAAGACTCGCCGGTCACGGTGGGTGCGGACGCGGAAAGCCCGGCCGCCGATATCGGCACCGAGGACTCCGCCGAATAAGCGGAACCCCCGGCAGTCCCCCGCGCGCCGTCCCGGCGCGGGGGCTGAAAACAGAAAGGCCGCTGATGCGAATCAGCGGCCTTTTTCTTTTGGTGCCTCTTTTGGTGCCGCCTTCAGGGGCGGGACCGGTGGCCGGGCTACTTGCCGGCTTGCGCCCTTGCTCGTTGGAAAGCCGGACCCCAGGACGGGTGACCGGATTCATTGGGGGCAAGTTCAAAAGCGGGATCCAACGCCAGGATGCGGGCGAAGCTGTCTTCGCACAACTGGGCATAACGGGTGACGCAATAGCTGAATGCCTGCAGTTTGTAGGCTTCGACGCGCACGGCGCGGGGGGAGGTGGCCAGGGCGTCCGAGGTGGCGACGCTGCGAATGACCTCGCCATAGCGTCCGGCGCCGTAGGCGTCGCGGACTTGTTGCAATTGCGCCAACGCCTCGGGCGTGGCGGGGGCCTCGGGCTTCAAGGACGGGATGCCGGCGCAGCCCGCCAGCATCAACGACGCGCCGAGCAAACTGCTCAGAAAGCGAATTTTCATAGCTTCAAAGGGGGGTAGGAAGATTGGGCGGTACGCTATCGTGCCACAGCCTGATGCGCTCGGACATTTTCGGCAATGTCCTGATGTTGCGGATTGGATAATATTCAGGCTATTCAACCTTTGCACACTACGCGCATGAGCGCAATTCCGATAATGCCTTCGTCCACCGGCCTCCTGACGCCGCGTGGCCCCTTTTCCGGCGCCGCGCCGCTTGCCTTGCGCCCCTTGAGCGCGATTGCCGCCAGTATGGCGGGCGGCGTGCCGGAAACGCGAATCAAGCGGCTCCTGTCGGATCTGCTGCCGGCGCTGATCGCCCTGCACGCGCAGGGTGAGATCTGTGGCGACATCTCGATGGACACCGTGGGCATGGACGAGGGCGCTCGTGCGCATCTGTTGCCCGAACTGGTCGTTGCGCGTTCGCGCCGCGCCAGCCGCAGCCCCACGCCGGGTTTTGCGCCGTTCGAGCTTTATTCCGATTCCATGGAATGGCCGCGCGGCCCCTGGAGCGACGTTTACGCCCTGTGCGCCGTGATGCATGCCCTGGTGACCGGCCATCGTCCGCCGCCGGCGCCGGAGCGCCGCGCTGCGGACACCTACGAACCCCTGGTATCGCTGGGGCTGACCAAGTACAGCCCGGACTTCCTGTCCGTCATTGATGCCGGCCTGGCCATGGCGCCGGCGGACCGCCCGCAGACGCTGGCCGAATTGGCCGCCTTGCTGGGCGTGGCGGCTTATATCGAACCCGCGCCGGCCGAAGCCGAGGCGGCCGCAGGCGCTTCCTACACGGCGCCGCCCACGGCCAATGCGGCGAGACCTTCCCGCCGCAGCCGTCCTTTGCTGGCTCTGTTGTGCATCGCGGCGCTGATCGGCATCGGCACGTATTCCTGGTTCCACTGGGGCATGGGGACTCCCAACGCCCTGATCACGCATTCGGAATTGGTCCAGCCCAATCCGCCTGCCGTGCATCCCGCGCCGCAGGCGACGATACCGCCTGTCGCATTGGCGCAGCCGCTGCCGACCGCGCAGTGGCAGCCTCCCGCACCCGCGCAGCCGTCTGCGGAACAGACGCCCGCAGCGAAGGATCCAAGCGCCGGCGACCTGGCCCCCACGGCTTCGGTGGAAACGCCTGACCCTGCCGCCCAAACGCCCACGGCCGCGGTCCCGCCCATCGACGAGGCGCCCAAGCCCAGGCCGCTGGCCGTCCCCGTGACGGTGCGCCTGGACATCCGCCCTTGGGGCGAGGTGTGGATCAATGGCATCGCGCGCGGCATCAGCCCGCCCGTCAAGGAGTTGCGGCTCATCCCCGGGAAATATCAGGTGGTGCTGCGCAATGCGGACTTGCCGCCGTACCGGGGCACGCTGGAGATCAAGGCCGGCAAACCCGGGGTGATCTCGCACACCTTCCAGTAAACGCGGGGGTTACGCGGCGTCGGGCGCCGCGGGAAGGCGCAGGGTGAATACCGAGCCTGCGCCCAGTTCGCTCGCGACTTCGACGGACCCGCCATGGCGTTCGGCCACCGTGCGCACGAACGCCAGGCCCAGCCCGGCGCCGCCGACGTCGCCACGCGTTTCCACGCCCACCCGCGAGAAGGGTTCGAACAGGCGCGCCAGGTCCGCTTCGGCGATGCCCTGGCCCTGGTCGCGAATATCCACTCGCCAAAAGCCTGGTTCTTCTTCGATGCTGCATTCGATGCGCGTCTGAGGGGGGCTGTACTTGATAGCGTTATCGATCAGATTGCACAGGGCGCGCATCAACAGGGTCTGGTCGCCGCGCGTGTAGGCCACGGGCAACGGCAATCGCACGCCGAGTGCGATGTCGCGCTTGTGGGCGGAGGCCCAGAACTCGTCCACGCCATCCTGCAGCAGGCTGCCCAAGTCCAGTTCCACGGCGCAGATCGTCATCGATTCCGCGCGCGTCAGGTGCACGAAATCATCGACAAGATGCAGTGTCCGGTTGGCCAGTGTGGCGATACGCGCCAGGGTATCGCCCTGGTCGTCCAGCGTAGCGGCTTCCTGCTTCATTTCGACCAGCGCCAGGATGGAGCTTTGCGGCGCGCGCATGTCGTGCGAGATGAATCGCAGGGTTTCTTCACGCTGGCGTTCGGCCTGGCGGATGCGCGAGATATCGGTCAGCGTGGCGACGGTGCCCGCGAAGTTGCCTTCGGCGGTGTGGATGGGGGCACATTTCAGGATAAGGTCGCGCCCGGCGTAGTCGCGTACTTCGAGGTCGGCGCTCCAGGGCGAGGTGGCATCCGAAGGCGGTTTGCCGCTTAGCGCTTCCGCCACGCGCTGCCGCGTCGCGTCGTCCGAAATGGTCTTCTCCAGCAAGTGGGTGGCGGGGTGCCCCACGCGCGGCGGGCGCATGCCCAGGCGCTGGAAGTACATGACGGCGGCTTGATTGCGGAATTGCATATGGCCTTCCTGATCGAAGACCAGCGTCGCGTCCGGCATCCCGTCCAGACCGTCGGCCAGGAACCGCCGCAGGTTCCGCACCCGCGCCAGTGCACGACGCAGTTCGCCCACACGGCTTTCCAGCGATACGTTGGGGCCGGCGAGTTGGGCGCGGGCCTCGTTCAGCACCGGCGGGTACTCGCGCTGCAGCCGTCGCAGTTCGTTGTCCATGTAGCGCAACGCCGCTTCCTGGCTGCGCCAGCTCCACAGCGGATAACACAGCGCCACACCCACCAGGGCGGCGGTGGGCGCAAACCAGAGGTAGGCATGGGCCAATAGCACCCAGGAGGCCAGCAGGATGGCGGCGATCAAGGCGACGCTGACCAGCAGGGCGCGCTTGGGCGACAGCCGCCATAGCGCCAGGCAGGCCAGCAGGACCGGCAGGGCGGAGAACAGCGCGTTCCAGGTAGCGGCCGGCCGCTGATACGAGATGTCGTCGCGCGCCGCCTGCAGCAGGTTGGCGATGATCTCCACGCCCGACATGCCGCTGAGGTCGTGTGAGACCGGAGTGGGGTACGCGTCGCCCAGGCCGGTGGCCCAGGCGCCCACCAGCACGTACTTGCCTCGCAACGCTTCGGCCGGCACGTCGCCGCGTAGCACTGACAGGTAGGAGACGGTGCGTATGTGGCCCCTGGCGCCGGCATAGGGGATCAGGATGCTGCCCTCGGGCCCGGCCCGCTGCAGCAGTTGTTGCGCTTTATCGGGCTGGCCTCCGACCGTAAGCATGGACAGCGCAAGATGGAACCGGCGTTCGCCCGCGAATTCGGTGGCTGGCGTGGCCTCGCGCACGACGCCGTCGGAGTCCACGCGCGCGTTGATGAAGCCGCTTGAGGCGGCCGCTTGCGCCAGGATAGGGATGGGGGCGGCGATCGCCGACGGATTCGAGAGGCGGTCCAGCACGATGGGCAGGACCGTATGACCGTTGCGCCGGATGCTGTCCGCAAGGATCCGGTCGTCGTTGGGGTTGACGGTATCGCTTTCCGCGAAGATCAGGTCCAGCCCGACAGCGCGCGCGCCTTGCAGGCGGTCAAGCAGCGCCGCGTGGATCGCGCGCCGCCATGGCCAGCGCCCCAGCGTATCGATGCTGGTGTCATCGATGGCGACGATCAGGATGTCAGGGTCGGCGGGGCGGCTAGTCAGCGTCGCAACGCGGTCGTAGAGGATCTGATCGACCCGGCCCAGTCCGTTGAGCGAACCCAGCACGGCCGCCAGCACCGCCAGCACTACCGTCAACCACAGCGCTGAGCGCGAGGTCCGGTCAACGGTGTCGGCAGCATCGGCCATGGGGCTCCTTTGCGTGGGGTCAGGCGCTAGTACTCGGTAAGTATGACGGGCTCGCCCGAGCCGCTGGCGACCCCCAGCCCGTAGCTGGTCATCAGCTGGTTGGCGCCCTCGAACGTGGCCACCGCATCCTGCCCGCTCAAGCCCAGGTCATCGATGGCGCGCACCGACACGTAGTACGTGCCAGGCCCGGGGGCCGTAAAGCGGATGTCGTTGGTCGGGAATGCGACCGACGATACCGGCAGCGTGCCGTCGGCGTCGCGCGATACGCGCACCAGATAACTCTGGGCACCCGCCACGGGGGCGAAAGTGCTGGTCCAGCCCCCACCGCCTGAACGTTCGGGGACGGAGAGTTGCGGGGCGGCCAGCAGTTCGCGCACGCCCGACACACTGCCGTCGCTGCGGACAGCGGCGCCATAACCGCGCGCCACGGCAACCGGCTTGGCCGGCGTGGTGCCGGGCGCGTGGGGTTGCAGGCGCACGCTGCCTTCCAGCACTTCGCTATGCACGCCGCCCGCGCCGCTCTGCACGCGGAAACGCGTGCCGCGTACGCCGGTGACGGCGACGGGAGTGCGCACTTCAAAGCGGCCTACGCCTTGGCCGGTGGGCGCAACCGTGGATTCCACGCTGCCGCGCTGCACATGGATGACGGAGTCCGTCAGCGCAGTACCTTCGAATTGGCGCAGGCGCGCCAGCTCGACCGAACCGCCGGCGGGCAGGGTGAGTTTGGATCCATCGGCCAGTTCCAGCGTGACGAAGCCGTTCTGCGCGGTCACCACGGTACTGCCTTCGTGCAGACTCTGGCCCGGCCGCAAAGGCTGGCCGTTCATGTTGGCTTGGCCGCTGACGTGCAGCACGCGGGCCTCGGCGGCGCGTTCGGGAATCATCGCCAACGGGATGCGCAACTCCAGTCCAATGGGCAGCAGCTCCGGCGCGACGACCTTGTTCAGTGTTTGTAGCGGCGCCCAATTGGCCTGGTTGCGCGTGTATTGCGTCGCCAGGTTGATCAAGGTGTCGCCTTGGCGGACGCGATAGATGAAGTCCTCGCCCAGGGCGCCGGCAGGCTGGCTGTGGGCGGGGGCGGTCAGTGCACAAGAAACCAATGCAAGCAAAGAAAGCGCGCGGTAGCGGCTCATGACGTTCGGTTCTCCAGGGATGCGCGCGAAGGCGTCTACGACGAGCTCGCCGGGCTGTCTTCCGACGCGCCGGTCAATTCCAGCCGGTAGCCAAGGGCGTAGGACGAGGTAAGGCGCACACCGTTTTCAGGGCGCAACTGAAGCTTTTGCCGGATGTTCGACAAGTGCGTGTCCAGCGTGCGCGAGGTCGCGGGGATTTCCCGGTTCCAGACGCATTCGGCCAAGACGTCGCGCGACATGAGGCGACCCTGGTTGCGAAAGAACAGCAGCGCCAGTTCGAATTCCTTCGGCGCCAACGTGACCGGCGCGCCGTTCAGCGAGATGACCCGCGCCGCAGGCTCGACGCGGTAGTTGGCCACGTCGAACGAATCGTTGGCGGGCTCGGCGATCTGGCTGCGGCGCAGCAACGCCGCCACCCGGGCTAGCAACTCCAGCGGGCGCAACGGCTTGACGATGTAGTCATCGGCGCCCGCGCGCAGGCCTTCCACCAGATCGTCTTCGCTGGAGCGGTTCGTCAGGAAAATGACGGGGACGCGCGGGCCGATGTTGGCGCGCAACCAGCGCACCACATCGTCGCCGTCAATATCTGGCAAATGCCAGTCCAGCAGGACCAGATCGAAGTTCTCGGTACGCAGAGCGGCCAGCAGGTCACGGCTCTGGTGATAACTGGTGCAGGTGTATCCCGCGGCGGTCAACACCTGGTGGATGCGCCGGGCCTGATCGAGGTCGTCTTCCAGCGACGCGATTTTCATCAAACGTGTTCTCGCGAAGGCTTGCTACGCAAGCGCGCCCTGTGGCGCCCTACTGCAAGAGGGGTGAGCGAAATTATGTAATCGAATGATAACTCGGGAGAAGCGGCGGCTGGCTACGTTGTGGAAAGAACTGTCAAACATTGCAAAGTTAACGAATCTTGACTGGAGTTGTTGCGCAACAAGCCGCCACACTGTCTCAATCGCCCCACGGTGGCCGTCACATTTCGGCAACGTGGAGTGATTTCGGGTTAGAGGTGGAAATTAGCTATGAATCAATTGCGCATACTTATGATGTCGCCGGATGAGGTGGCCCGCAACGCCGCCGTGTCCGCCTTGCTGCAGGCCGGGATCTCCGCGCGTGGCTGCTCGACGTCGCTGGAGCTGTTCGGATTGCTCAATAGCGGTATCTACGATGCCGTCGTTCTGGATGTCGGGACGTTGGGCGAAATCGGCTACGCGCTGGTCGCGCGCCTGCACGGTTCGTCCCCAATGGGAATTGTGGTTTCTGGCCGCGGCATGTCCGTGGACAGCCGCCTGCGCTGCCTGCAAAGCGGCGCCGACGCCTGCCTGACAGATCCGCAGGATCCGCGCGAACTCGCGTGCATCCTGCTGGCCTTGGCCCGGCGACTGCCCGTCGCCCAGGACAACCCGGTTTCCGATGACGCGGCCAATGGCCAGTGGGAATTGCGGGACCAGGGCTGGACGCTGGTCGCGCCCACGGGCGCCGCCATATCTCTCTCGGCCAACGAGCGCCTGATCGTGCGTTCGCTGCTGGAAGTGGCGGGCAGGGCGGTTGGGCGCTCCGAACTGGGCGATGAACTGCGGGTGGAGGGCGGCGGGGTGCGCTCCAGCGGCTCGCGCAGCATCGATGTGATCGTCAGCCGCCTGCGTCGCAAGGCGGAATTGGCCGGCGTCATGCTGCCGATCCGCACGGTCTACGGCAGCGGTTACCTATTCGCCGACCAGTAGCGCGGCCGCCCGGGTACACTGCCCGCAGACACGCCTGACGCCTGCCGGCATAACCTTGTGGTTTACCCGGGCAACGCGGCGGCTTTCAGGTCGAAACGAGCGTTCCCAGGCTCGTTGGCAGTGTCACGATTTGCCGGGTACGTGGCCCCATTTTTCACGACCCACGCCGAAACCGTTGTCTTTGCGCCGCCATTTCGCTGGCCGCGCGCCGCGCTGCGGCGTTTACAAATTTCTTTGACAGTACCCCTTGATCTCAGTTATGCTAAAGGGCTTACTGCTTTATTTCGCGCGCAAAATGTGTTCGCTAGAGGGTAAACAGTCCAGGATCCGAAATCAAGGTGCGTCACGAGCCTTTTATTTTGGGTCCATCAGTCCGACTGCCCCCGAGGCACTCAGTTTTGTGCGTTTGTCATAGTTTGTTGGCAAGCCCGCTCTTTTACGTATATGAACGTTTGAGGCGGTTTTGCGCGAACTGCCTTCTCCGAAAGACACTCTTGAGGAGACGAGTACGTAAGTACTTACCAGTGGTACGTAAAAGGGATTTCAAAGGTCATGCCTACCATTAGCCAACTCGTGCGCAAGCCGCGCGAAGTCAGCATCATCAAAAGCAAGAGCCCCGCGCTCGAAAACTGCCCGCAACGCCGCGGCGTGTGCACTCGCGTGTACACCACCACCCCCAAGAAGCCGAACTCCGCTCTGCGTAAGGTTGCCAAAGTGCGTCTGACCAACGGTTACGAAGTCATTTCGTACATCGGCGGTGAAGGCCACAACCTGCAAGAGCACTCGGTGGTTCTGGTGCGTGGCGGTCGTGTGAAGGACTTGCCCGGTGTGCGTTATCACATCGTGCGCGGTTCCCTCGACCTGCAAGGCGTCAAGGATCGTAAGCAAGCCCGCTCGAAGTACGGCGCCAAGCGCCCGAAGAAGGCTTAATAACGAGTCAGCAGTACCCCCGCGTGGCGGAAGTCCGTCACTAGGGAAGTGCGACCGCGCCCTCCGGTTTCTGGGATGGAGCGCGGCACGTAAGGGGTCGTCCCAATGGGCGGCCATGGCCGTGTAATGAAACGCGGTTCAACTGAACAGACACAAGGAAGCAACAATGCCCCGTCGTCGCGAAGTACCCAAGCGCGAGATTCTGCCCGATCCCAAGTTCGGCAGCGTCGAACTCGCCAAGTTCATGAACGTCGTCATGCTGGACGGCAAGAAGGCCGTCGCCGAACGCATCGTTTACGGTGCCCTCGAGCAAGTGCAAACCAAGACCGGCAAAGAGCCGATCGAAGTTTTCAGCCTGGCGATCAACAACATCAAGCCGATCGTCGAAGTGAAGAGCCGCCGCGTTGGCGGTGCCAACTACCAAGTGCCGGTTGAAGTGCGCCCCGTGCGCCGCCTGGCCCTGGCTATGCGTTGGCTCCGTGAAGCCGCTAAGAAGCGTGGCGAGAAGTCGATGGATCTGCGTCTTGCTGGCGAACTGATCGACGCCTCCGAAGGTCGTGGCGCCGCGATGAAGAAGCGCGAAGACACGCACAAGATGGCAGAGGCCAACAAGGCCTTCAGCCATTTCCGCTGGTAATTTAAGGACTAATCCACCATGGCCCGCAAAACCCCGATCGAGCGCTATCGCAACATTGGTATCTCTGCGCACATCGATGCAGGGAAGACCACCACGACCGAACGTATCCTGTTCTACACCGGCGTCAATCACAAGATTGGCGAAGTGCATGATGGCGCAGCCACCATGGACTGGATGGAACAAGAGCAAGAGCGTGGCATCACCATTACGTCGGCAGCTACGACGGCGTTTTGGCGTGGCATGGCGAAGAACTATCCCGAACACCGCATCAACATCATCGACACCCCGGGGCACGTGGACTTCACCATTGAGGTGGAACGTTCCATGCGCGTCCTGGACGGTGCTTGCATGGTCTACTGCGCTGTGGGTGGCGTTCAGCCCCAGTCCGAAACCGTGTGGCGCCAAGCCAACAAGTACGGTGTGCCGCGTCTGGCCTTCGTCAACAAGATGGACCGCACCGGCGCCAACTTCTTCAAGGTCTATGACCAGCTGAAGAACCGCCTGCGCGCCAATCCCGTGCCGATCGTGATCCCGATCGGTGCCGAAGACACGTTCCAAGGCGTGGTCGACCTGGTCAAGATGAAGGCGATCATTTGGGACGAAGCCAGCCAAGGCATCAAGTTCGACTACCACGAGATCCCCGCTGAACTGGTTGATCAAGCCAACGAATGGCGTGAAAAGCTGGTTGAAGCTGCCGCTGAGTCGTCGGAAGAGCTGATGAACAAGTACCTGGAAACGGGTTCCTTGGACGAAGAAGAAATCAACCTGGCCATCCGCCAACGCACCATCGCTGGCGAAATCCAGCCGATGCTGTGCGGCACCGCCTTCAAGAACAAGGGCGTGCAGCGCATGCTGGATGCCGTCATCGACTACCTGCCTTCGCCCGTGGACATTCCCCCGGTCGACGGCATGGACGACGATGGCAATCCCGTCAAGCGTGAAGCTGATGATGGCGAGAAGTTCTCGGCTCTGGCATTCAAGCTGATGAGCGATCCGTTCGTGGGTCAATTGACCTTCGTGCGCGTTTACTCGGGCGTCCTGAAGTCGGGCGATACGGTCTACAACCCCATCAAGGGCAAGAAGGAACGTATCGGCCGCATTCTGCAGATGCACGCGAACAACCGCGAAGAAATCAAGGAAGTGTTGGCAGGCGACATCGCCGCCGTGGTGGGTCTGAAAGACGTGACCACCGGCGAAACGCTGTGCGACATCGACTCCCACATCCTGCTCGAACGCATGATTTTCCCCGAGCCCGTGATTTCGCAGGCCGTGGAACCGAAGTCGAAGGCTGACCAGGAAAAGATGGGTCTGGCGCTGTCGCGTCTGGCTCAGGAAGATCCGTCGTTCCGCGTGCGCAGCGACGAAGAATCCGGCCAAACCATCATTTCCGGCATGGGCGAGCTTCACCTGGAAATTCTGGTCGACCGCATGAAGCGTGAGTTCGGCGTTGAAGCCAACGTCGGCAAGCCGCAAGTGGCCTACCGTGAAACCATCCGCAAGACCTGCGACGAAGTTGAAGGCAAGTTCGTCAAGCAGTCGGGCGGCCGCGGCCAGTACGGCCACGTGGTGCTGAAGGTTGAACCCCTGCCCCCGGGCGGCGGTTTCGAATTCGTGGACGCCATCAAGGGCGGTGTGGTTCCTCGCGAATACATCCCTGCAGTGGACAAGGGCATCCAGGAAACGCTGCCTTCGGGCGTGTTGGCTGGCTACCCGATCGTCGACGTCAAGGTCACGCTGTTCTTCGGTTCGTACCACGATGTGGACTCGAACGAAAACGCGTTCAAGATGGCCGGCTCCATGGCATTCAAGGAAGGTCTGCGCAAGGCCAGCCCCGTGCTGCTGGAACCGATGATGGCCGTTGAAGTCGAAACGCCGGAAGACTACGCTGGTACCGTGATGGGCGATCTGTCCTCGCGTCGCGGCATGGTCCAAGGCATGGACGACATGGTCGGCGGCGGCAAGACCATCAAGGCTGAAGTGCCCCTGGCCGAGATGTTCGGTTACGCCACGAACCTGCGTTCGCTGACGCAAGGTCGTGCCACGTACACGATGGAATTCAAGCATTACTCCGAGGCTCCCAAGAACGTCGCTGACGAAGTCATCGCCGCTCGGGCCAAGTAAATAACCCTAGCCAGGTCCGCCCATCCGGGCGGCCTGGCAGATTCAAGTTTCCTTGAAAGTTAAAGGATAGAGATCATGGCAAAAGGCAAGTTTGAACGTACCAAGCCGCACGTGAACGTGGGTACGATTGGTCACGTTGACCACGGCAAAACGACGTTGACGGCAGCTATCACGACCGTTCTGTCGAACAAGT
>NZ_NJIG01000033.1 GCF_002209535.1 Achromobacter marplatensis
AGACGTTGATCGGTCGGCAAAGGGCCGTGAACGCTAGGTTTCGCGGGGAAATCGGGCCACGGGCTTTGCGGGAATCGCTGGAAGTACCCCCAGTTGTACCCCCAAAGGGGGTATCGGGATGATAGATCAGTCTGGATGCGGGTGCCAGCGCTGCGCCTGCCGGATAAAACGGGTATGGCGCAGACCGCATTGTTGGCTGACGCCTGGAACGGTACGCGATGAGATGCAGGGGAACGGGCCGCTGGGGCCCAGACCTCGGAGAACTCTCATGGCAGACCATCACACCCGCCACAACCCGCTGGGGCAAGATGCCCTGTTCACCACGCCCGCCTCGCTCATGCTCGATGCTCGCCTCACGCCGCTGGAGCGCAATGGCTGGCAGGTGCTGCGCATGCTGCGCTCTGCGGAGGGCATCAGTCCGCTGGCAAACCTGGGGCAGTTGCGTCGCTATCTCACCTCTACCCCGCTGGGGCAGCGGGCCGGGTACGAGACGGCCCGGCGCGTTCTCGTCGTGCTTCGGCTGACGGGGTGGATCAGTCTGGTGGGCCAGCAGCGCGATCCTCTGACCGGCCATGTGCTCAGCGAGCTGTATCAGGTTCAAGAAAGCGCCCTGCACTTCCAGCAGGCCTGCGCGCTCGATGCCAGTCTGCCCGCGCTTCTGCAAGCGTCTATCGGCCACGAAAACAACCAGGTGGATCGGGTGGCCGTCCACATCCAGGCAGCGCTGGCGCACGCGCCTGAAGCTGCCTCCATTGCGACCCACGATCGGCGCCACGATGACGATAATTTGCCCCCTACGCCGCCGTCGCAGGCGAGCGAGGCAGCCACCCCACTGCCATTGTCTGGCGATTCCGCTGGCAGCACGCTTGTTCCGCAACAGACCGGACACGCTCGCCACATGACGGCTGAGCAGGGCAGTACGTATAAGACGTATATGTATAAAAAAGAACGTACGTACCGCGCGCGCGAAGACGACGGCCATTCGGCATCGCCGTCGGTGAGCTTGCCGCCTTGCCTGAGCAATGCCCAGGCAGACCAGCAAAAGGACGTGCAGGCCGCCTTGCGGCGGCTGCCGCCGCAGCATCGCCAGGAAGTACTCGACGAGTTGCAAGCGCGCAGCCAGAGCGGCACCGTACGCAATGTCGTAGCCTACTTCTTCGCGTTGGTGAAGCGCGTTTTTGCGGGCGAGTTCCGCTTGTGGGCAGGTCGTAAGGAGACGTCTGCTACCCCACGGCCTGCCGAAAATCGGCCTGCTGGTGTGCCACGCACCGAACACCGCCCAGAACCGGCTGCGCGACCGGCATCGCGTGAAACCGCCCTGGCGCACATCGCCAATATCCGCAAGATGCTGAACGCCTCAACGAACGCTGGGGACATTGCAGCGCAGGCAATGCAGACCCGGGGATGGCAGCCGCATCCTGCGTAAATGCTGCCGCGAAATGGGCCGTCACTGCCAGCCGCAGTGACGGCCCCGCACACGCCAGCAACAATGCGGGCGAATACCGAATCCTATTGCGTGCGGCAGACATGATGATGGACGCCCTACACTGACCGGGCAGTCGCCAAGACCGATGGGCCTCATACATCGGCAACCCCAACAGCGCAGGTTCCTGCAAGCGCTGGCCCGACAGGGTGGAGCCACCCCAGGTATGCCCAGGCTCCGACCGCATACCGGCCCTACCCAGGGCGGAGCCTTCTTCGTCTGTTTGAACTCATCCCTACCGCGCCGTCTGGCGCACTGTCCTTTGCAGCAATTGCCTGTGCGCAACGTGCAGGACTTCGGCTGCGTTTCTTAACCCACCCACTTCATAGGAGGACTCGTCCACGCTCACATCACTTTCGTCTTGTAGTACCTCCGTCCGGGCTCCCAGCAGGGAGCAAGACGGACGCCTCATTCGAGGCTCTGGTGTCTCCTGAACACCATGCCCTTGCCCTCACGGGATCTCGCCTTGGCGAGCTGGCACCAACACTAACCACTGAATTTCAGGACAACGCAGTACGGCGCTTTGCTTGGAGGCGGAAGATGGACGACTTGACCTACACCCTGCGGCAGCTTTGCCAGCGCAACCGTGACGGCAGCTACACGACGCAGGCCGACCGGATGCGCTCGCTGTCGCTGGCCGCGCGGCAACTGCGCGAGGCCGGTTTCCGGCAGATGAAGGCATCGTCGCTCAAGGGCAAGCACGCCCAGGCGCTGCTGGAACGCTGGCAAGGCGAAGGCTTGTCGTCCGGCACCATCAAGAATCGGCTCTCTCACCTGCGCTGGTGGGCCGAGAAGATCGGCAAGGCTGGTGTCCTTCCGATGGCCAACGCACAGCTTGGCGTGGCTGAACGCCGTTATGTGACCAACATCAGCAAGGCCCGCGAACTGGGATCTGCACTTGATCAGATCACCGATGTCCATGTGCGCATGAGCCTGCAACTGCAGGCCGCGTTTGGCCTGCGCCGAGAAGAATCCATCAAGTTCCAGCCCAGCTATGCAGACCGGGGCGATCATCTCGCTCTCAAAGGGTCATGGACGAAAGGCGGAAGGGCACGAACCGTACCGATCACAACGCCCGAACAGCACGAAGTGCTCCGGGCTGCGCACCGTCTGGCAGGCGCTGGATCAATGATCCCGGCACACAAAAGCTACATCCAGCAGCGGCATGTCTACGATGGTCAGTGTAAAGCGGCGGGATTGAGCAACATGCACGGGCTACGGCATCGCTATGCACAGGTACGGTACGAGGCGCTGACGGGATGGGCAGCATCCGCAGCAGGAGGCCCACCTCGCCATGCGCTGTCGGCGGAACAACGCGAACTCGACACCCATGCGAGACGCACCATCAGTCGGGAGTTAGGACACGATCGACCACAAATTACCAGCGTGTACTGCGGAAGATAGGCAGCATTGGACGCCGATTACTGCTTGGCAATATTTTTGCGGTGGAAGTTCAGGTACTCGATATGCCCCGGAAGGATGAAGCGCAAACTCGTGAAATCGTCCAAATGCAATGTCTTCCGCGCATCCTGTGACAGTAATGATGAGACTAACAGGCTTCCGTCATCGCCAAAAGTAATTAGGCCTTGGTCAAACAACGCGTCGTAGTGGACCGCCAATAGCAAACCATTGAACGGATCGAGCCTTTCGTTATCGTCAGCCAGCGACCAAGGCTTGGCATGGCTGGCTCGCAGCAGAGAGAGTGGCAAGTCGCTGCCGGAGAGGGCGCAACGTCCTTCCCACAGCTCCATTAGGGCTTCACGAAAAACATCTTGCCCTATGCGCTGGCGTACTTCGTTGGTGCGCTCCGTCGCTGGGATTGCCGCCAGTCGCGCTTCCACCTTGGCCGACAAGACTGAAGCTGGATGCGTTTGCAAGGAATGAAGAACACGTAGCACGTCATAGAGTTGAGCAGCATCTGCGGCCAGACCTGCACTGGCCATGCCGCGTGGTAGCTGTTGTATTGCGGGGATCAGACCGATACGTTCCATCGCGCTGGGTTCTGGCCCTGCAAGCAAGACACCCTGCCCGGAGACACGCACTGCCACCCGAATGGGGGTTCCACTGATTCCAGCCAGAAACCAGCCGTCTTCGGCTGTGGAGAGCAAATCGTAGCCGCTGTCGGTCAAGGCTTTGACGACAAGGGTAGGCAGTTTCAGTTCACGTGACATCACGTTTGCCCCTCAAAGATCTCGTTTCAGGAGACGATCAGAAGCAGGGGAGCCGCGCAGTTGTATGGCGACCCAAGGTGCCTGTGCGTACGCCGGCGGCGGTGGGGTGGTCGTCGTCACGATGTACTGAAACAGCGGGGCCGAGCCGAACTCTTCCAGTTCATGCACAAGATGAAACAGGCCGTGGTACAGGGCGAGCCCCAGGTCGGCTTCACGTGGACTGTCATGAAGCAGGAAAGCCGGCAGTTTCGTGTCACCTTCGATGCTCATGCAAAGGGTCGCAAGATCGAAGGCCACGACTTTCAGCGAGTCGATGGCCGACGTCGAACGATCCCCGCCCATCTGGACAACCAGGTTCAGCCCGTTTCCGGTCAATCGGATCTCGCCGCTGGCTTCAGGTCCGACCAAACGTCGAATGATCGGGTCGAACTTCTGGGCAAGCTTCGAGAAAGCGGTCGCATTCTGACTTTGCAGCGCCGCGATCCGCTCTCGCGCTTGCTCAATCTCGGTTTGGTGCCTGTCTAGGCGGGCTTCGGCAGATTGCTGCTGTTCGAGCAGCGAGGCCAGGCGCTCTACATCGTCCGCCGCCTTGCGCGCGGCATACCACGCCCCATCGCGCTGCTCGCGAAGCTTCAGCAGGTTCTGGTAATGCTGCTCCCTGCGCGTTGCATCCTGTTTCGCCAGCGCCAGCTCCGGCTTTAATTGATTCAGGAGGGATCGGGCAGACTCGAGGCGATCCTGTTCATCCTCCAGTGCCTTGCTACCGCTCTCCAGCCTGGCCTTGCAGGCCTCCACATCTGGAACCTTGTGTGACAATCCGCATTGGCTCGCCAGAACGCGGTCAATGGGTACCTCGCAAATGGGACAAGGATAATTCTCCGCTTCCTTGATCGAGTAGACCAATGCCGGATATTCGCCCTTGATCGCGGATATCGCACGCTCGATGGCTGGTATCACAACCTCTTGCCTTCCAATATCAGCCTGGATTCTTGCCACCTCAGCTTGGGCGTTTTCGTGCGCCTGCCGCACGGAATCAATATCCGGAGTTGCGCCCGCCCCGCTGGACTGGGTTTGCACTGCCAACCGCTCCTGCGCCGCCCGACGCAGGATTTCGACACCCAGGGTGCCTTGCGCAAGTTCATCGTCCGTAACGCCAAGCACTTCCAGAAGCTGCTTCCTTAGCTTGCGGATCTCCCAGGCACGATGGCCTATTTCCTGCTCCTGGCTGCGGCTCAACTCGCTCATCGCGGCGATGTCGACACGGAGCGTCTGTTCGGAGGGGTCGATGGCGTTCAACAGGGCTCGCAGTGCCTCCAGCCTCTCGGTTCGATTCAGCCCCCGCGCCGGCGACTCCGAGTCGGATAGTGCGGATCGCCATTCAAGAACATGGTCGAATCTGCATTCCTGGTCCCTGCTCAACAGCGCCAAGGCAATCTGCCAGGCCTGATGCTCTTGTTTCTTGCCAGCGATCAAATCTCTGACGCTTGGTGTCAGCAGATTCTCTTCGATGGCGTTGAGCAATGGAGACAGGCCAGTGGCCGGCATTTCGCTGAGAACAAGTTCATCGAGATTGCCATCCAGTACCGCGAAATGCCGCCGCCGGATGCCCAAGGGTCGAAGGACGGCCCAACAGACACCATCCAGCATGACTTCCATACCAACCCATCCGTTGGGAAATGCCGAACTGATTCCGTTGCGCTGATCTTCGGGAGCGAACTTGTCCTCGCCCAGGCAATAGCGCAGCAGCCTGCAGAACAAGGTCTTGCCTCCGCCATGACCGATGCCGTTGTCGTCTGGCGTCCAGATGATATTCAGACCTGGACGTAATGGAACAT
Organism: Achromobacter marplatensis; assembly: GCF_002209535.1. GTDB lineage: Bacteria > Pseudomonadota > Gammaproteobacteria > Burkholderiales > Burkholderiaceae_B > Achromobacter > Achromobacter marplatensis. The sequence continues at coordinate 5,490 of NZ_NJIG01000033.1, forward strand.
CCCGCAAGGGCGGCTCTCCAGGTTTTTCCCATATCACCAACCGCTTCACCCATAAGCGTGGCTCATGCATCTGGGCCGACGGGGTGAGACATAGCTGTTGCTGGAACATGTCAGGCTGTGGCTTCAATCCATCCCCCTATCTCGTTAGGCAACTCGCGAATGACACGATCGAAGTCCTGCCCTCGGGCTTGCAAGAAAACAAGAATCATCTGGGCGCGCCCTTCGGCCCATTCGGCGGCAGGCACATCCAGTTCGGCACCTTTGGCCCAAGTGCCCGCCCCCAGATCTTCAACTAGGTGGCCATTACTTCGCAGAAAACGCACAGCCCTGCCCCAAGCCTGATTTGCACGTGGGATGAAGCTCAACACCGCTCCGGAAAGCGGCCTGGCTTCTTCGCCTATCAAGCGTTGCCAATCCAAAGCATCCTGCGCATCCAGCAAAGGCATCATCAGCCTAGGCTCAAGCACCAAGACGGCGGCGAGGCGTACCTGGCGCACTGGCCATGGCCCCCCTGCAGCCTTGAGCAAGGCGGCCAGGGCCAGCCCTGTCTCCGCCACTTCATTCTGTTGTGGTCGTGCCCAGATTCCATCGGGCAGGGCCGCTCGATCGACGACCTGCCGAACCGTGGCTTCCTCCTGAGCAGGCAATGCGTCTTCTACCTGGAAACCTCGCTTGAAGGCTTCCAACACCAGATGCTGGGTGCGGTACTGCAAATGATCGCGACGGGTTTCACCATCGACACTGGCCAATCGAAGGGGCGTGGTTGACGTCTCCCTGTAAGCCCCGAAATCCCGCAGCTCATTGTTTCGGAGCACACGGAAAGTCTCGCTGGGATAGTCTTTGCCGGCCACGTCGGCCGGATCGAGAATGTAGCGCAGTTCTTCCTCGGTCAGGCCGTAGAGTCTGGCGTAGCAGGCATCGAGTTCGGCACGCAGATGAGCACGGCGTTCGGGGTGCCAAGGGAAGGGTGGATCGGTATAGCCAAGGTCGGCAGCCCAGCCGGCCAGGTCGTGGGCGCTATAGGTCAGTTCCAGTACCCGCGGGACGATAAAGGCCAGATCGGTTTCGGTATAGCTATCGGGAGGCAACACAGGAAGCTGCTTGATGTAGCCATAGGTGAGGTGTGTCCCCCCAACTTTTTGCCGCGCAACGTAATCGAGGACGAGCGAATTCAAACATCCAAGCAAAGCCGCTTGTTTTCTGGGTGATTCTTGCGATAGCCACAATGGCATGGTGTGCCCTACCCCAGCTCTCGGTATCACCGACGCGATAACGGTACGTTCGTCCGTGGTACGGCAGATATCCCGCCACCCCATCAGCCAGCGTGAACTGCGGTGGTCCATCCACTCATCGAGTTCGGTGTACAGGGCACTGCCACGGGCTTCACTAGCAGTTTGTGCGGCGAAGCGTTGCAAGATGGCGAGTTCGTCGTCGGACAGGGAGTGGTCTCTGTCCTGCTGAGCCCATTTGGCAAACTCGGTGATGGCCTTTTTTCCAGTAATTCTGTTGTCACGCAGAGCAGCGGCGCAGGCGGGGTAATCACTCGCCAAGGAACGTTCGACAAGCGGTGTAGTATTCAGTTTCCGCGCATCGCTATAGCTGCCGTCAGGTGCGGCGTTACCAGCGTCACGGCGAAAGAGCTCACCGGCAATCCACTGTGCCAGTGCCAGCCACAAGGCATCCACCGCGTTGCGTCGTGCGTCTGGGGAACTGGCTTGGTAGCCGGCCAACCAAGCCTTGCTGATCGCGCGAGGCACCCGGGCAATCTGCGCCAGCACTTCCTTCTCGTTTACGCAATAGCGTGTTATCGGCGTATACGCGGGGTCGACATATTCTTCCCCGGTGCAGTCCCGGCTTGGCCAGTCTGCGGAGGCGGTGCCGGCAGTCGGGATGAACGTCGCCCATCGGTGATTGAATTGGTGGATCAGCTTGGCTTCGTACAAGGGCAATAGCGGAGGCTCTGGAGCAATGAACAGCGCGCTGTCACTGGTCATGTTGAAGAGTCCCTGCGAGAAACGAAGTCCCCAAGGGTTCGCTTCTGGTTCGATGATTTCTCCTGCTGCACTCTTGACCGCCTCGCGAATCAGTACCGGTGCCTGGCGATAGAGCTTTTTGGTCAACTCGGCGTCGCGTTGGCTGCGGAAGACCGGACAGGTGCGAGTATTGGGGTTGATCAGCGCAAATTCCTGCGGTGTCAGGGTGAAGTGACGGCGGGTATCGGCCAAGTGGCTGACCTGAGTGGCGAAGCACACGAAACGCGCGATCTCTGCTTGGCCCAAGGTCAGCAGGCAGAACTTGTAGCTGCGATGCACACCGGGGAAGACCCCATCACTGTTCTCGAAGTCAAACAGGTTGACCAGCCTGCCCGAACCTGCCACATGGCCAAAAAAATCCTTGGCCGTATCGTCAGTGGCAATACCCGTTGGCACGATAATTCCTGCGTTGCCATGTGACACCGTACCTTGCAGAAAAGCCTCGGCAAACAATCGATAGGTATTGATTTTGCCAACCGCTGTCAGCGGGTAGCGACTGCTGGCGCGGTAGAAAAGATTGCTCGCATCAAAGCGGCGCTTTTCCTCCTGATAGTCCTGCCACAAACGGGGATGTTCTTGTTCCAGAGCCGCGATGGCACGCTTTCTATGCTCACCCGACAGTGATGCGATTTCGGGGGCTCGGGCTGCAAAGAACTCCTCTTCACCCAACTGCGATACCTCCCACGGCGGATTACCCAGCATCACGCTGAAACCGCCTTGCTCGGCGATATGAGGAAAGGCCAGCCACCAGTGCAGCACCCGAGCTTGAGCGCAGGCATGGCGGGCAGCAGTTTCCGCTTCGTCGAGGGTAGGCTCGGCTTCGTTGTGGGCCACCGCCCACAAGTGGCGGGAACTGGGCAGTAGCTGACCCTCTGCCTTAGGCTGCAGGAAAGCGCCCAAGTAGAGGTCGGCCAGCCGTGCCAGGCGGCTCAGCCGGGCGGCAGCGCGGGCTTGCTGCCAGCGAGCCTGCTTGGCGGCTACCTGGCCCAGATCGTCATCGGTCAGTTGTTCCAGCGCGCCAGTGCGGGCGGCCAGTTGCTCCTCGCGGAACAGGTCGCCGCTTTGCAGAGCGCGCTGCCAGCTCTCCCGTTCCCGCTTGTTCTGTTTCTTCAGGGCGGTGACCAGAGTCTTGTCGTCGCCGCTCAGGGGAGTGAAGGCGGCATCCGGCAGGCCTCGGTCGAGGATGGCGGGATCGAGTACGCCCAACAGGGCATCGCCGCATTGCAGATGGTGATCCAGGAAGCCCAGGGGTTTGTCGGGTGTCATGGCCTCCAGCCACAGCGACATGCGCGCCAATTCCAGCGCCAGCGGGTTCAAATCCACGCCGTAGATGCAGTGGCCGATGACGTCGCGCAACGCCTGGCGGTAGTCGTCGCCGCTGGGCGTACCCTGGGCGCGCAATTGCGCCAGGTGATTGGCCAATCGCCTGGCGGCGGCAAGCAGGAAATGGCCGCTACCGCAGGCCGGGTCACAAACGGTGATCGACAGCAGTGCGGCCTGTGGGTCGCTGGCACCTGCTATGCGCTGGCGAATGACCGGTTCCAGCGCAGAATTCAACAGCTCCTGTACCAGGGAATCGGGCGTGTAGTAACTGCCGCTGGTCTTGCGGGCATTGCCCTGGCTTTGCTCGGCATTGGCAAAGCGGAATACGTGGCCATCCTGGGCGACCTGGGGCACCAGTTCCAACAGGCTTTCATAGACGCTGCCCAGCTCTTCCGGCCCCATGTCACGCCAGTTGATGCGGGTGAGGCTACCGCCGTTAGGTATCCAGGCCAGCCGGTGAGTCGCCGCCAGCAGGGTATTGTTGCCCAGACCGGCGTGATCCAGATCAGGGCATTGATCGGTCGCGAACAGGCCTCCCAGTGCCGGCAGCGCCAACAGGGGCTGACCGCTGGCCAGCCCTGCAAACACTGGTTTGAATGCCTGCCAGAGGTCGGTATGGCGATCCCAGGTGCGACGGCGTCGGGTGCGTTCGCGCAGGCGACGCAGGCTGTAGCCGTCTTGGTACAGGCGAATGGCTTCAGGGTCCGCGTGATCCGGGTGCAGCAGACCACGCTCCTCGATGGTCAGCAGGAAGATGAGCCGGTAGACCAGACGCAGTAGTTGCTGGAAGTAATCGTCGGGCGTGAGTTCGCCGCTCGCCAGGCGCTGACGCAAGGCGCCATTGCCGGCTTCGGACAGAAAGCCTTGGCCCAGGGTCTTGAGCGCATCCTCCACACCGATGCGCAGTTTTTCACGGGCACGGGTGCCCTGCTCGCGGCTAGCGGCGTACCAGGCTTCCAGTGCGCATTGCTGCGGCAGTTGGTGGCCTTGGCCGAAGCGGCTGGCGTGGATCAGCAGCCATAACAGTGAGAAGTCGGCGAAGCGCTGCTCGGTAAAGATGCGTTCCAGATCGGCTTCGATCCAGGCGGGGCGGGTCAGGCTGGCATTGTCGCGGGCCACCCGCAGCGACTGGCCATTGCTCGCGATGCCCCACAAGGTGGTGTCGGCCGCATTGAGGTAGTCCTGCAACAGGCCGAAGGCGCTGCGCTGGCGCCCGCCATCGCCCAAGCGGCGGTCACGCTCTTCCAGACGCTGGTCGTAGGGAGCGACCACCAGCGGCAACCGTCCATTGCCAGCGGTGGCCGTGAGTGGATAACTGCGCTCAGCCAGGATTTGCGGCTCGACACCGGCAACGATATCGGTAACGCCGAACACTTCGCGCAGCAACTGAGTGACGAAGCGTTGTGTCAATGCCTGGGCATCGCTTGCACCCGTGCGGGTGGCGGCGAAATCGTTCCAGTGCGCTTCGGCGATACGCCAGTAGCGTCCCAGTTCGTCGCGCAGATTCAGGCCCTTGGGCACCCCATAGTCCGTGGGGGCCTGGTGCGGAGCCTGCAGGGCGGCCACCTTCGCCAGCCACTCAGCCGGCAGTAGTCCGCCTTCGATGGCGATCGCATCGAACTGCAGCACGGCATCCTTGCGACGGCTCATGCAGCACCTCCAGGCATCAGGACATAGGCGGCAATGACGTCCACCGGCTTGAGCGCGCGTACTTCATAGCGGCCCCGGGCATCGGCGGCTTCGCGCACGCGCCGGTGATCTGCCAGCAGTCTTTCGGCCTGGTCATCGGCGAGCTGTTCCAGTTGCTCCTGGCGCTGCTGCAACGTCTCCAGCAGGTTGTGCATTTCGCGCTGACGCACCACGTCCGGCAGGTTGCCTTGGGCTGGCGCCTCCAGCCAGGCGAGCAATTGATCGCCCTGGATCTCGACCGGATCGGTACGGCCCTGCCAGGCCACGGGTAAGGCTTCTTCGACCAGCAAGGTCTGGTTGCGGCCCTCCCGGGTGGTGCTGATCTGGTGCCGCAGGCGAAGCAAAAGCACCGAGGTGACACTCTGCACCGCCGGGCTGCGCCAGACGCCGATCCGGCCCAACGTGGCCAGTTGCTGGCCGTCATGGGTTTCCGCCATCAAGGAACGCTCCAGCAGTTCGTCCGCCAGGGTGGCGATTAGCGGATGGCTACGATGGATGAAGCGGCAGCGCGACGCCGGAGGCTGGTTGAAGTCGATGCGCAAATCGCCGTCCACGCCTTCGGCTGCCAGCCGCTCGCGCAATGCTGCAGGCAAGGCGCTGATGGGCGCGGTAGCTCCGCGGGCGCGCAGCGACAATCCTGCCCCCAGGCGCGCCATGGCTTGGGTGGCAAAACGCTTGACGTCATCGCTGCTGCCAAGCACGGCACGCATGCGCTCCCATTCCGGCAGTACGTCAGCAGGCCGCAAGCGGCGCTGGGCAAAGACGGTGCGGTTCTTCTTGGCTTTTTCGGCCAGGTCGGTCCAGCGAACGTCGAGTGCCCGGCTTTCTGGGTACTGATCGAAATCAAAGGAGCGTTGTGGGCCACCTGCGCGCTCGCTGCGCAGCATCACAGCCTTCATCAGCGCCTGAGTGAGGGTATGGTCGTCGTCGGGCAGTGGCACCGGTACGCCCAGTTCCTGGCGGATCTTTTCCGCCTTGCGCAAGATGACCTGCAGCACGGCACCATCCACCGGGTTATTGGCGCCATAGATCAGGGTGGCGCGCACCTTGGGGCTGGTCTGACCGAAGCGATCGACCCGACCTTCGCGCTGCTCATGACGCGTGGGATTCCAGGACAGGTCGTAATGGACCACGGCATCGAGGTTTTCCTGCAGGTTGATGCCTTCGGACAGGCAATCGGTAGCGATCAGCAGGCGACGCTCGGCTTCGCCCAGGGCATCGACACGGCGCTCCCGCTCTGCGGCCGGAAATTCACCCGTCACCACGTCCACGGTGACGCCTCGGAATCTGCCCGCCAGATGGTCATGCAGGTAGCGGGCGGTGGCGATGTAGCGGCAAAACACCACGGGATTGAAGCCATCGTCGATAAGCTGTTTGAGATGGCTGCCGAGCAGGCGCAGTTTTGGATCGCTCTCTTCGCCAGCCAGCGTCTCGGCCTTGTTCAACAGGTCGAGCAGGGCAGGATCGCCGATGTCCGCGGCTGGCACCACATCGTCTTCGCTCAGCGCATCTTCCGTGCCATCGAACAACGGGCCGAGGATCTCTTCAGGCGCCTGTTCCACCTGCTCGGCCAGCAGGCGGGTGCGCAGGGCCTGTACGGCCGCCGCCGGGCTACTTGCGACGCAGCGCATCAGCGCCAGCGTGCCCCAGAAACTGAGGCGCTGACTCCGCTCGTCCCCACCGGCGCGTTGCACCACTTCACGGCAGTAGTCGAGCACGTCCTGAAAGAAGTTCTCCCACAGGCCCCCAAGGCGGTAGGTCAGCTCGGCCGTTTCGCGCTGGGGGAAGATGCTACCGTCCTGCCATTCGTCGATGTCGGGGCGCCGCCGCTGCACGAAATGCAGCGCCAACTGATGGCGCAGCCGTTCCTTGGTATCGCCACTGGCAGTCGCCAACGCAGCGAACTCCGGCTTCAACAGCCCCAGCAAGCTGTAGAACGTGTCCTGGTCGCCGCTGTGAGGAGTGGCGGTGAGCAGAACCAGATGGCGTGCTTCGTTGGCTGCCAACGCACGCAGCAGCTCGAAGCGCAGTTGCCGGCCCTGGCCAGCGCTGACGCAGGTGTGGGCTTCGTCGACGATAACGAATTCTGGGCAGGCGCGGATGAAGTCGTGACGATGGCGCTCGGACTTGATGTAGTCGAGACTGACGACGGTGACCGGATGCACCTGAAACAGCGATTCACCGACCGGGATGCCTCGCTCCAATCGGGCCGCACTGGTCGCGGTGACAGCAACCGCGTGCAGGTGAAAGCGGTCGTTGAGTTCGCGCACCCACTGTTCGACAAGGTGCGGCGGACACAAGATGGCCATACGCTGGATCTCGCCGCGATCCTGCAGTTCGCGTGCGATCAGGGCGGCTTCGATGGTCTTGCCGATCCCCACGTCGTCGGCGATCAACAAGCGCACCGGATCAAGACGCAACGCCATCAACAGCGGCACCAGTTGATAGGTACGCGGCTCCACCGCGATGTTGCCGAAGCTGCGGAAAGGGCCGGCACCGCGACGCAGGGCCATGCGCAGCGCATCGGAGAGCAGGATGGCTTCGCCCTGACTGCCCTCCAGCGAGGGATCAGGTGGTGGGAAGTGAGCGGATTCGATGCCAGGTTCCAGATCGATGTGGATCAGTGCGCCCTCTTCTTCGGTGCCGGACAAGGGCCGCAAGCGCAACAACGGAGGAACGCTGCCTGGCTGCACGATCCATTCGCGCCCGCGCGCATGGATCAGCGAACCCGGGGTGTATTGAGGAATGGACATCTCGATGGTTCTCATAGTCCCAGCAGACGACTCAGGCGCTGGAACAGCATCGGCCAGGCGTCGGTGTCGGCAGGGAAACGGATAAAGGTATAGCCGCGGTCTTCCCAGGCAGCCTGCAAGTCGCGCGGGGTATCGGGCAGGGCGATGGCGGCGTAATGGTCGGGCCAGTGCAACAAGGTCAGACCTTCGATATCCACACTTGCCGGGGGCTGACCATCTGGCAGATGCGTAGCCGCCGCCTGTCGCCACTGGCCTGCCCAGCCTGACGAGGCTTCCGGTTCAGGGGGCAGTAAAGGTTCGGCCTCTTGCTGCTGGGCCATGGATTCGACCTGTGCCAGGCGCCAGAGAATGTGAACCGCTTCTGCGTCGCGGCGATCGATCAGTTCGTGATCGGGCTGGTTGTAATAGGACAGCAGGCAACGGTAGCACCCCGCGACGCAGCGAGTGTCCGGCTGTTCCTGGCGGCTCTCGAACGTCGGCCATTGTCCACCGTCGACCGGCACATCGTAGTGCATGATGCGCAACGCGTAGCGCGCCGCCTGTTGCAGCGCCAATGGATCGTTGACCAGCCGGGTAAGCACGCCTGCGCCGCCTTCGGTCGCTTCATAGAACAGCACGCCATTGCGGTGGCGAAGATCGGGCAAGGCCTCGGCCAGCAACTCAGCCTCTTCTAGCTGGAAGGCTGCTTCAATGCCACGCTTGAGCGCATGCTGCAGGGTGACGAAGGTCTGTTCATCCCAGGCGCCGCAAGGTTGCAGCAGCAGGGCGTTCTTGTGATCCTGGACATAGGGAACAACGCGTTGCGGTGGCAGGCGATCCCCTTCGTTGGCGGTGTTGGCCGAACGACGCTCCTCTCCTTCCCACCACCCCGTCCGGGAGTTGATGAAGAAGCCGAAGTCATTCGGTTGCCGACGCCGGCGCAATCCCTTGTTGATGCGGGTAATGGTGGCACCGGCACCGTAGCGCAGGGTACATATCTCGCCTTCGCTGTCTCTGGCCAACACGGTGCGCACGTCGATGCGGCGATTGCGGATCGCCCAGCGGAAGGTGGTCTGAAGCTCGAAGGCCTGGCGCTGGCGCTCCTCGTCGTTGGCGGTGATGCGCTCGGTGGGCTCAGTATCGACGTTGTCGATGCGATACAGGCTGTTGATCTTCAGCGCATCCAACAGCGATTGGTCGCAGGCGTGGCAGTCGTTCCAATGGGACTCGAAGTGCGCGGCGCCGCAGTTCGAGCAGATGCGCACCGACTGGGTGCTAAGCGTGCCACCGGCACTGCCGGGATCATCAGATGACAAGGCAATGCGAGCGCGAACCACCCTGTAGGCGCGGCCTTCGTGATAGACCAGGCTGCGCGGTCCGAACTCGGAAAGCGCCAGAAAGCGCGGGCGCTGCAGGAAGGTATTGCCACCCCGCACATCGGCACGACCGGGCACGTAGGCCATCAGCGGCAGCCGCGGGAAGTTGTAGCCTGGGAGGAAGCCCTCGGTGGCCAAATAGCGGTAGGTGTAAAAATCGCTGGAGAAGGAGTCGCGGCCGTGCAGGAGCAGCTCGATCTGATCGGAGGCCTGCCGCCAACGGCGCTTGGCATCGTCGCGCTCGCGCTTATCGGTGATGGCGTAGTTGTTCAGGGTTTCGTTGGCCAGGCGCTTTTGCCGCTCCGCCGACGTGAATAGATCCCGCCAGCGATTAAACGCACGATGGAAGGCCTCTGGTGCCGATGCAATGGCCGCCTGGGCATAGGCCTGGCAATCGGTAAACCACGGAGCGCGTTCAGGCGTCAGGTGTTCCTCCACCATGTGCAGCACGTTGATGGCTTGGCGGGTCGCTTCGGCCGTCACCCCTTCCTGACCCAAGGCTTCGACGATGTGCGCTCGCACGGGCAGTTGCGGTACGCCGGGATCGACGATGTTGGAAATCGAGCTGTCGAGCTCCTTGCGGCTGGCGGCCAGCCAGACAGCCTGTAGATGGCTCTGGATCAGATCCTGGTTGGCCAGATCCAGCAGCGGCGCCTTAACCACGCCATGCACCATGGCGGTGGGGTCACGGAAGAAATACTGGTCATGCGGGCTGCGCGCGGCGCAGTAGGTCACCACCAGCGCCGCCTGACCGCTGCGTCCGGCACGGCCGGCGCGCTGCACATAGTTGGCGGGCGTGGGTGGCACGTTCCGCAAGTACACGGCATTCAGCGCCGAGATATCCACGCCCAGTTCCATGGTCGGTGAGCAGAACATCAGGGGCAGGAAGCGCGTGGGCTCGCCCTGCTTGTGGGCGATATCGTGCTGTTCGCCGTCGGTCAATGCTTCCCGCTCGCTGTTGCCGAAGCGAAAGCGGCTTTCGCGCAGCGCACGCAGTTCACCATCGACCTGAGCGGTATGTTCGCGTGCCTCCAGCCCGAACAGGAAACGATCCCGTTGCCCAAGCATCGTGGCGATGGCTTGGTATTGCTGTTTGAAGAACGCATTCGGCCGGCTGCCGGATGCATCGCCCAGATGGAATCGAACCCGGCCGGCATTGAGACGAAAGCCCGGTACGTTGAACAGAGTGTGTTCATCCCTGCGAATGAATCCGCCCTCTTGTGCGGCGCGGATCATGGCGTTCAGCAAGGTCTGATAGTCGGCACGTCGCAGGTTGGCCGCCGCCGGCTGCTCCCATATGGTCGAGCTACGCAGGCTCTTGCCCAGGGCCGTCTGCAGTCCGCCGCGCAGCACCAGTTCTTCATCCTTGCCGCGCAATGCATTCGCATTGGGAGGCTGAAGGAACAGCCAGCGCCAACCGAGCAGGCGCTCTTCCCGGCCGATGCCCCATGGGTTGCGCAGCAAGCGCAAGGCTTCGTCCTTACGCTGCTGCAACAGGTTGGGATCGAGGGCGGCGGCATCCACCGCCAGCCCTTTGCGCATGTAGTCGAAGAGGCAACGGAAGGCCTTTTCACGCGCCAGTGACGTCGCGTTTCGCAGCAGGTCAGGCGCTTTGTCGAAACGCACCGCCTCATTGCAGAATGCCTGCAGGCCGGAGTAGTCCGCCTCCAGCAACCCCAGTTCTTCCAGGTTCGGATTGGTGTAGCGCCAACCACGACGCTGATCGAACCAGGCGCGGTACGCGAGCACGAAGCGCAAGGCTTCCTCCGCATCGGCCAGGTTCCGACCGACTGATTGCGGTTCCTGCATCCACTCACCCCGGTGGCTTTCTTCCGGGGTTTCCGCCGTGCTCAGTGGCTGATCGAAGCCCAAGGCCGCTCGCACTGCCGCGCCCAGTCCACTGTCGCCCAAACCCGCCGCGCCAGCTTGTACCAGCGCCCGATAGATGGCGCCGCGCAACAGACTGACGAAGGTGAAATCATTGAAATGGCCTGCCTGGAGCGCTGCATCCTGGCGGTTGTCGGTGAAGCCGAGCAGTTTTCGCTTGTCCGAGCCAATGGATGGCTGGCCGTGCATCCAGCGCAACGCACTGGTGGTCAGCAGCGTCGTCGCCGAGCTTCGCCCTTCCGCAGACAGTGCCGAAAGACGATTGCTGTCCTTGCCCTGGGCGCCATGCACCGTGCGGCAACGCAAGCAGTAACGGAACTTGCCGGGCAAGAACCAGGCCTCCTGGCCACGCCCGACTCTGCCATTGGCTTGAATCGAGAGTTGTTCCGCCTCCAGGCGCTGATGGGTGCGCTTGAACCTCACCTCACCATGTCGCGTGATCTCTATCCAGGACTCCGGATAGTCCTCTACCTTGCCGGTAAATTCGATGGGATCGTTGGCGTTCAGGGGCAGCAGGAAGCCCAGCCTTTCGCCAATGGCATCCTCTTCAACTTCGGAGGCGTCCGTGTCGTCGTCCCGCATTTTTGGCATGTCGTCGATGTCGCGGGCTAGCACCTCCCAACCGGCATCGTCTCGACGCATCCTGACGGGGTGGTACTCCTGCCCACAATCCCGGCAGAAGTGCGTGGAGTACAACCGTTTTTGCTCATCTCCGGGCAGGAACTGCTGTCCCTCCAACTCAACGGGGCGTGTCCCCGGGGCATCGAGGGTCGTGAACACGACGCCAGCACCGCTGATGAACTGGTGGAGACGAAAGGCGAAGAAGGCTTTTTCGCTGCCGTGTTCGTCGGGACGACGACTCTTTTCGGGTTGGGCTGCCAGCAGCAGCATGGCGCGCAGCATGGCACCCGCAATCACTTCATCCCTTCCCGACTCTTCGGCCAAGCGCTCGGTGGCCTTGGCAAAGGTCAGGGGATTGGCACGAACCCATTTCCCTCCCTGCTCGCGCGTGATGCCAAGACGTGTTTCCACCCAGATAGCTAAAGGATGTTTCCGCAACGCAGCATCATCGGCATGCACGGGAACGCCCACGTCGATGGCGGCGCCCAGTTGCGATCTGACCGAGTCGGCAGTCTCGGATGGCTCTGTAGCCCGTTCCAGATCTTCGGTGACGACATTGAAGGGCGATATCTGGGTTGCGAACAACGTGGAGGCAACGGAAGCGACTTTTTGGTTGCGATCTTCCTGACTGCCGCCCGACGCCATCGTGGCGGACGTGCCGATGCACTGCAGGTACTCCGGTGCCAGCCGTTCTCGAACGCGCCTCACCAACATGGCCACGTCGGCGCCTTGCCGTCCGCGATAGGTATGCAATTCATCCAGCACCAAAAACTGCAGGCCGGCGCAGTTGGCGATCACCCGGCTGTCGGTCTCGTTCTGCCGAGTCATGAGCATTTCCAACATCATGAAGTTGGTCAGCAGAATGTCCGGCGGGTTATCCCGAATCCGATCCCGCTCCTCCTTGCTTTCCTGGCCGGTATAGCGCGCGAAGGTTACCGGCCCATCGTTGCCTACGAACTTGATCAGTTCTTCGCGCTGACTGTTGGCCAGGGCGTTCATTGGGTAGATCACGATGGCTCGCGTTCTAGGCATGCTGTCGTGGGCTTTGGCGCGCAGCACCGCATCTACGATCGGGATGAAGAAGCACAACGATTTACCCGAGCCGGTTCCCGTGGTCACCACGTAACTCTCGCCCCGGGTGGAGAACGCGATCGCCTGTTCCTGGTGGGTGTAGAGATCGATGGGGAACAGAGCGGCCGTTGCCACCAGCAATTCGTTCGTGCCGGCAAGCTGCTGTGTCGACCGTCCCTGGCGATAGCGCGGATTGATCTGTATCAGCGGCTCCGGCCAGTAACGGCCGCCGTCATAGGCCGCATGAACGCCCGAGCGGATATCTTCCGCCCGAATGGAAGTGAAAGAACTCGCGAACTGGCTATAGTCCTCGATCAACTGGCTTCTGAGTGAGAAAACATCCATCGTCTCGTCCTCTATTGATCTTCGTTGATCGTGCTATCAGGGCCGGCTGCCGTAATGCGCTTCCATTTCGCCCCCCGTCCCTTGCCCGTTGATTCGATCAACCCTTCCGATTTCATCGCCCGCAGCACTAGCCGCACCATGTCCCGGCTCACGCCTGGGCAGGCTTCTTCGATCTCGGAAATAGAGAATGGCAGTGTGCGCCCCAGGACTTCCGCGCGCACCCGGTCGCCCTTGCTGCCGCGGCCACGCTCGATGGTGCCGACACGCTCCTCGAACTCGCGGTAGGCCCGTAGCAAAGCACCCCAGAAGTAATCAAGCCAGGGTTTGACGTCGTGCTGCCCCTGGTGCCATCCCTGCGAACTGGCTTCCAGCGTCTCGTAATAGCCTTCCTTGGTGTCCTCGAAGATGCGTTCCAAACTGATGTAGCGACCCACGGCATAGTCGAAGTGGTAGAGCAGCAGCAAGGTCAGCAAGCGGGACATGCGGCCGTTGCCGTCCGGAAACGGATGGATGCACAGGAAGTCGAGCATCGCCAGCGGCGCCAAAACCAGCGGGTCGGCCAGATGCTGATCCAGCGCGGTGGCGTAGCGCCCGGTCAGATCGGCCATGGCCATGGGCGTGAGGTGCGCAGCAACTGGCTGGAAACGCAAACGCGATGTGCCGTCTGGGTGACGCTCGATGATGTCGTTGTTGGTAGCCTTCCAGCGCCCGCCCGCCTGCGGCATATAGCGGTACAGCAGGGTATGTAATTGCAGCACGACACCCTCGCTGAAGGGCATGTGCGTGGCGGACTCGTGGATCAGCGCCAGGGCATCACGGTAGCCGGCGATCTCCTGTTCGGAGCGGCTCTTTGGCGTTGCGTTGCGGATGACCAGAGACTTCAGCCGCGAGGGCGCTACGACAACACCTTCTAGTCGGTTGGATGACTCGGTGGACTCCACCACCGCGATCTGGCGCAAGCCCTTGAGGGCTTCGGGCGACTGCGCGGCGTAGAGTTGCTGCTTGCCCTGGTACTCGCCCAATGTGCGCAACGTGGCAGCCTGGGTACCGTCGAAGCGCAGCGCGGCAAGATACTCGGGTGTGAGCGAGTGCATGGAAATGTAAGCCCAGGCTATCTAAACGGGGTAATCATAGCCGTTAAATGGGGCATTGTCTCTAAAAATACCTCATTACAAGTGTCTGACTACCCCATTCCCTGAACGCAGGATCGGTCGTGAGGGGCCGGCATGGCAGACCAGGAAGGAAATGGGTGACATGAATCTTAAAAAGGGTAATGAAGTACTAATTACCCCGTTTATCCCATTGTTTACCCCATTCTCCGCGCCCAGCCTTGGGCAAAGGCAAATGGCAAGGGAACGGCACTCAAGGGACAACGGCCCTATCTAGAAAAGGAAAAGGCCACTCCCGTCCATTCGTTCTGCAACACCCGGCCAACTCTTACCTATGCCGCGCCACTGTCTTCCGCCGCACCCAGATAATCCGCCCAGTCCTGTAGCAGAGCCCTTCTCTGATCCAGCAGCAACGCCTTGTTGTACGTCGCCCGCACCTTGTTGCTCTCCACGTGGGCAAGCTGTCGCTCGATCGCATCAGGCCGGTATCCGTTCTCATTGGCCCAGGTTGAAAAGGTCGTCCGCCAGCAATGCGGCGTCGTGCCCCGCCCCAGATTCATGTCACGCATGGCGTAGGTGAGTCGGTTGGGCGTAGTGAAGCCCTTGCCGCTCCGGTGTGGGAACAGATAGCGGCCACCACCCGTGATGCACTGCAAATCCTTCAGCACGGCAATGGCCTGCATAGACAACGGGCTGACATGGTCGCGCCGTGCTTTCATCTTCGCCGCAGGCCGACGCCACAGCGCATCCTCAAAGTCGAACTCGTCCCACTCGGCATCCGCCGCTTCCCCTGGGCGGCAGGCCGTCAGCGCAATCAGCCGCAGGCACAGCGAGGTTTCCGGATAGCCCCGGTAGCCGCGCAACTCCTGATAGAACCTCTGGATTTGCTCTCGCGTCATCGCCGCCTTGCTCTCGCTGAACGGCACGCGTAGCAGCCCGCGCAGGCTGGGAATTGGATTTGCCTCGACCAGCCCCCTCACCACCGCAAACTCAAAGATCGCTGAAAGATCACCTTTGACGTGAATCGCCGCCCACGCACCGTGAGACTTGCACTCCTCCAGCAGCGGGCGAATCTGCTTCACGCCAATGGCGCTCATCGGCATCCCATCGAACTTGGGTGACAGGTACTTCCTGATGCGGGACTCTTTCGTACGGTAGGAACTGAGCGCAAAGACTGGCTTGATCTCGGCCAGGTAAGCCTGCGCCACCTTGGCGAACGAGCTTTCCTTTGCGCGCTTGCGTTCCTCCAGCGCCTCCAGGTTGCGCTCTTTGACCTGCCGCCGCTCATGGGCAGGATGGATGCCTTGCTTGACCAAGGCACGCGCCTTCTCGCGGGCCGCACGCGCCTCTGCGAGGCTTACTTGAGGAAAGCCGCCAATGGCAAAGAGGTTCTCCTTGCCTTGCAGGCGGTACTTCCACCGCCAGAGCTTGCCGCCGGCGGACTTGACCAGCAGGAACAGGCCCCCGCCGTCTGATAGTTTCCAATCTCGATCAGTCGATTTGGCCGACCTGACCTTGAGGTCGGTGAGTAGGTTTTCGGGCATCGTTGGACTCCACTGCGGGGAGATGTACCCCCACGGTTGAACACGAGTACCCCCAACGCTACCCCCGAATTTTCTGGATCTCGATGAACAATAGGAACGCTCAGCAGACCGTATTTTTTACGCAACCCATTGATTTCAAATGGGCCAACCTATCCACCAAGCGCTACTGAGCGCCACCGAGATCCAGCAAAAATCGTCAGAC
>NZ_NJIG01000034.1 GCF_002209535.1 Achromobacter marplatensis
CTGCCTCCTGTTCCGGACAGATACTGCCTGACTACCTTGAGCTTGAAGTTCTCGTCGTACTTCGCCATGTAAAAACCCCCGAAGGTTGGATCTACGTCCAACTTTCGGGGGTCAGTTCAGTAAGGCGGCCTTTTGAATGGCTGCAGACGGCTCTGCCCGATACCGGGTTCGCTATAGCGGCAGGCCGCAGGCTTTGCGCACCTGGGTGCGCAGGCCGGCAAAGCTCTCCTGCACTTCCAGGTTGCTGGTGACCCAGGTCAGGTCGGCCTTGGCGTAGAAGGCTTCGCGGCCGGCCAGGATGCGCTTCAAGTCAGCCATTGCCTCGTTATTGCCCGACATGGGGCGGAAGTCGCCTTGCGCCATTACCCGGCCCATGTGCTCTTCGGGGGTGGCGCGCAGCCAGACCGTGTAGCAATGCGCCAGCAGCAGATTCAGCGTGGCCGGCTCGGACACCAGCCCGCCCGGCGTGGCCAGCACCATTTCCGGATAGATCTGTACGGCCTCTTCCAGCGCGCGGCGCTCATAGCGGCGGTAGGCATTGGGACCGTACAGATTATGGATTTCAAGGATGCTGCAGCCGGCCACCCGTTCGATTTCGCGGTTCAGCTCGACAAACGGATAGCCCAGGTCGTCGGCCAGCATCTGGCCCAGCGTGGACTTGCCCGCCCCCCGCAGCCCGATCAGCGCCACCCGCTGGGTGCGGTTGGGGCGCTGCGCGCCCGCCCCCACGCCAAACAGCTGGGTCAAGGCCTCGCGGGCCCGCTGCAGGTCGGATTCCGTGCGGCCGCTGAGCAACTCGCGGATCAGCAGCCAATCCGGCGATTCCGTGGTGACGTCGCCGACCAGTTCGGCCAGCGCGCAATTGAACGCGCGGGCAATCTGCAGCAGCACCAGGATAGAGGCGTTGCCCACGCCGTGCTCAAGATTGGCCAGATGCCTTTCGGACACGCCGGTCACCTGGGACAAGCCCTTGCGCGTCATGCCGCGTATGGCTCGCAAGCGGCGCACCCGCTCGCCCAATGCCACCAGGAAAGCTTCCCGCCTGGGTTCGGATGGCGCCGCGTCTAGCGCTTGATTCATGTTTTGGCTGACTCCGCAAATACCCTGATACGCCCTGTTTTATGCACTATAGTGCTTGACCCAATCCAGTGGAAGCACTATTTTTCCTCAAAGCAGTTCCAAGCCGCCCGGGTGTGCAAAAAAGCAGCACTTGATTTCATGCCGCATCTCAGGCGCCGACAGTGTAAAGGAGGAGTCCCGGTGAGCACGCCAGATCAATTCCATGCCCTGATGCGCGAGGCGACGCGCCTGGTGTCGGGCCAAGCGCTGGACGAGGGGCTGCAAGCGCGGCTGAACCAGGAGGCCGGCCCGCACAGCGCCCTTTACCAGAATATCTTCGCCGCCTGTAGGCAGGGCGTGGCCGAGGGGTGGATGTGCAACCGGGAAGGCGGCGGCATCCGCTATGGCCGTGTCATCAAGCCCGCCGACGATCTGGCGGGCTGTTCGGTGGACGTCGTCGACATGGACGACCTGGCCGGCCCCCACCACGCCCATCCCAACGGCGAGATCGACCTGATCATGCCGCTGACCGACGATGCCCGCTTCGACGGTCACGGCGCAGGCTGGCTCGTCTACGGCCCCGGCAGCGCCCACAGCCCGACCGTCACGCAAGGACGCGCCCTGGTGCTGTATCTGCTGCCCGGCGGCGCCATCGAATTCACGCGGCCCGCCAGCTAAGCCCGCGCCCGCGGCCGCGGCCAGGCCACAAAAAAACACAGCCATGGCCCGCCCCACCACCAGGACATCAGGAGACAACCGTGAATACCTGCCCCGCCGAACTGAATTTCGCCAGTTACCTGGCCGCGCTGAACGCGCCGCGCGCCGCCAAGCCCGCCTACATCGACGACACGCGCCAGCTGAGCTATGGCGAACTGGCGGAGCGGGTGGCCCGCATGGCGGGCGCCTTGCGCCAACTGGGGCTGCGCCGCGAAGAGCGCATCCTGCTGCTGATGCAGGACACGGCCGACTGGCCCGTGGTGTTTCTGGGCGCATTGCACGCCGGCGTAGTGCCGGTGGCGGTCAATACCCTGCTGACGGCGGATGACTACGCCTACATCCTTGCCCATAGCCGCGTGCGCGCCGTGTTCGTGTCGGGCGCGCTGCTGCCCACACTGCAGGCCGCGCTGGCCCAGTCGCCGGCCGAGGTCGAACACCTGGTGGTGTCTCAGCCCACGGCCCCCCTGCCCGGCGAGGCCCGTGAATTTGAGGCCCTGCTGGCCGCCGCGCCAATTGCACCCGCCGTGCGCACGCTGTCCGACGAGATCGCCTTCTGGCTGTATTCGTCGGGTTCCACCGGCAAGCCCAAAGGCGTGGTCCACACCCACGGCAACCTGTGGCACACGGCCGAACTCTATGCCAAGCCCGTGCTGGGCATCCGCGAAGACGACGTCGTGTTCTCGGCGGCAAAGCTGTTCTTCGCTTATGGCCTGGGCAACGGCCTGACCTTCCCGCTATCCGTCGGCGCCACCGTGGTGCTGATGGGCGAACGCCCTACCCCGCAAGCCGTGTTCCAGCGTCTGACGCGGCATCGCCCCACCGTGTTCTACGGCGTACCCACGCTGTATGCCAGCATGCTGGCCTCGCCCGACCTGCCGCCGCGCGAACAGGTGGCGATGCGGGTCTGCACCTCGGCCGGCGAAGCGCTGCCGCGCGACATCGGCGAACGCTTCACCCGGCATTTCGGCTGTGAAATCCTGGACGGCATCGGGTCGACCGAGATGCTGCACATCTTCATTTCGAACCAGAGCGGACAGTTGCGCTATGGCACGACCGGCAAGCCCGTGCCCGGCTACGAAGTGCAGCTGCGTGACGAGAACGGCGCGCCAGTCGAGCCGGGCGCCATCGGCGACCTCTACATCAAAGGCCCCAGCGCCGCGCTGATGTACTGGAACAACCGCGACAAGACGCGGCAGTGCTTCCTGGGCGACTGGCTGAAAAGCGGCGACAAGTACACCTGCGACCCTGACGGCTACTACACGTATGCGGGACGCAGCGACGACATGATCAAGGTCAGTGGCCAATACGTATCGCCCGTGGAAGTGGAGAACATCCTGGTGCAGCACGAAGCCGTGCTGGAAGCCGCCGTGATCGGCGTGCCGGACCACGACGGGCTGACCAAGACCAAAGCCTACGTCGTGCTGCGTCCGGGTTTCGAACCGGACGCGAACACCGGCGCCGCCCTGCAAAGCTATGTGAAGCAGCACCTGGCCCCCTTCAAGTACCCGCGGCAGATCAACTTCACCGAGGAACTGCCCAAGACCGCCACCGGCAAGATCCAGCGATTCCGCCTGCGCCAGCTTGAAGAGGCCACGCTATGAACGGCGCGGCGGCCACCGGCGCCCTGACGGCCCACCCCGTCTTCGCCGACGTTCAGGCCACTGGCCGCGCGCTGCGCCTGGAGTGCCTGTGGATCGCACCTGAACGCGCGACGGCGCCGCTGCTCGTCTTCCTGCATGAAGGCCTGGGGTCGGTCGCCATGTGGAAGGACTGGCCGTTGCACGTGTGCGAAGCCGCCGGATGCCGCGGCCTGGTGGTATCGCGCTATGGCTACGGGCAATCCACGCCGCGCCCTCCGCAGGAAAAATGGCCGGTGGATTTCATGCACCGCGAGGCGCGCGACGTACTGCCCGCGCTGTTCACCGCGCTGGGCGTGGACGCCCGGCGCGACAAGCCGGTGCTGTTCGGACACAGCGACGGCGGATCGATCGCGTTGCTGTATGCCGCGATGCATCCGGAGGCCGTCGCCGGCATCGTCGTTGCCGCGCCGCATACGTTCGTCGAAGACGTCACCGTCGCGAACATCGCGCTGGCGCGCCAGGCGTATCTGGACACGGACCTGCGCAGCCGCCTGGCCCGCTACCACGCGGACGTGGATTCGGCGTTCTGGGGCTGGAACGACATCTGGCTGAACCCCGATTTCCGCCGCTGGAACATCGAAGATCATCTGCCCCGCATCGGCTGCCCCGTGCTGGCGATCCAGGGCGTGGACGACGAGTACGGCTCGCTGGCACAGATACGCGGGATTCACCGCCATGCGCCGCAGACCGTATTGCTGGAGATTCCCGACTGCCGCCATTCGCCGCACAAGGACCAGCCCGCCATTGTTATCCAGGCCGTTGCCGATTTCATCGGCGCGTTGGAAAAACCCGGCTGGCGGTGACGCCAGCCCATAACAAGCACGGAGACAAACCATGAACCACGCCCTGACCCGAGCTGCGATCGCCGCGGCCCTGACGTTCGCCGCCAGCGGCGCGCAGGCCGCCGACAAGATCAAAGTCGGTTTCATGCTGCCCTATAGCGGCACTTATGCCGCACTCGGCACCGCCATCGAGAACGGCTTCAAGCTGTATGTCGCCGAGCAAGGCGGCAAGCTGGGCGGGCGCGAGATCGAATACTTCAAGGTGGACGACGAGTCCAATCCCGCCAAGGCCGCCGAAAACGCCAACCGCCTGATCAAGCGTGACCAGGTCGACGTGCTGATCGGCACCGTGCACTCGGGCGTGGCGATGGCGCTGGCCAAAGCCGCCAAGGACAGCGACACCACCTTGATCGTGACGAACGCCGGCGCCAACGCCATCACCGGCCCGCTGTGCGGCCCCGGCATCTTCCGCACGTCCTTCACCAACTGGCAGCCGGCGTACGCGATGGGTCCCGTCGCCGTTGCCAAGGGCCACAAGACGGCCGTCACCATCACCTGGAAGTACGCCGCAGGCGACGAGGCAATCGGCGGCTTCAAGGAAGGCTTCGAGAAGGCCGGCGGCAAGGTCGTCAAAGAGCTGAGCCTGCCGTTTCCCAACGTGGAGTTCCAGTCGCTCCTGACCGAGATCGCCGCGACCAAGCCCGATATGGTGTTCACGTTCTTCGCCGGCGGCGGCGCCGTGAAATTCGTGCAGGACTATCACGCCGCGGGGCTGGACAAGACGATTCCGCTGTACGGGTCCGGTTTTCTGACTGACGGCACCTTGCAGGCGCAAGGCGCGTCGGCGCAAGGCCTGTTGACCACGCTGCACTATGCCGACGGCCTGAACACGCCGCGCGACAACGCCTTCCGCGCCGACTACGCCAAGAACTACAACGCTCAGCCGGACGTGTACGCCGTACAGGGCTATGACGCGGCGCAGCTGATGCAGTCGGGGCTGTCCGCCGTCAAGGGAGACTTCGCCAAGAAGGCCGACTTCCGCACCGCGATGCGCGGCGCAACGGTCGATAGCCCGCGCGGCCCCTTCACCTTGTCGGCCGCGGGCAACCCGGTGCAGGACATCTATCTGCGCCGTGTGGACGGTCTGGAGAACAAGGTCGTGGAAGTCGCCGCGCAGAAGCTGGCCGATCCGGCCCGCGGCTGCAAGCTCTGACGCCACGTCCGCCACGGGAGGCCCCATGGACATCAGCATCCTGCTTATTCAAAGCCTGAACGCTTTCCAGTACGGCTTGCTGCTGTTCCTGGTGGCCAGCGGACTCACGCTGATCTTCGGCATCATGGGCATCATCAATCTTGCCCACGGCAGTTTCTACATGATCGGCGCTTATATGGCGTTTGCGCTGGGGCCGGTGATCGACCGCTGGCTGGGCGGCGGCTTCATCGCGACGCTTGCCGTGTGCGTGGCGCTGGCCGCGGTGCTGGGCTACTTCCTGGAGGCGGCGTTCTTCAGCTACCTGTACCACCGCAACCACCTGCAGCAGGTGTTGATGACCTACGGCCTGATCCTGGTGTTCGAGGAACTGCGCAGCATCCTGGTCGGCAACGACGTGCACGGCGTGCCGTTGCCCGCCTGGCTGCAAGGCAGCATCTCGCTGGGTGGCGTGATGACGTATCCGGTCTACCGGCTGTTCATCTCGGCGGTGGGCATCGCGGTGGCGCTGCTGCTGTACTGGGTGATCTCGCGCACGCGCCTGGGCATGATGCTGCGGGCCGGCGCCAGCAACCGCGAAATGACCGGATCGCTGGGCATCGACGTGAACAAGCTGTACCGGTTGGTGTTCGCGGCGGGCGTGGCGCTGGCCGCGCTGGCCGGCACCATCGCCGCGCCCGTGTCATCGGTGTATCCCGGCATGGGCAACGGCGTGCTGATCATCTGCTTCGTGGTGGTGGTGATCGGCGGCATTGGATCGATCCGCGGTGCGTTCCTGGCGGCGATGCTGGTGGGATTCGTCGAGACCTTCGGCCAGGTGTTGTTCCCTTCCGCGGCGGGAGTGCTCGTCTACTTGCTGATGGCGCTCATTCTTCTTTGCAAGCCCGAAGGGCTGTTCAAACAGGGCTAGCGACATGACGAAACTCCTACCCGTTGCAACGCTGCTGGCCTTGGCCGCCTTTGCCTGGAGCGGCAGCGACTACTACACCGGCCTGGCCATCAAGGTCATGATCTACGCCATCTTCGCGCTAAGCCTCCAACTGCTGGTCGGCGGCGCGGGGCTGGTCAGCCTGGGGCATGCGGCGTTCTTCGGCATCGGCGCCTATGCGGCAGCGCTGCTGTCGCCCGAATCGGAAGCCGCCAGCCTGTGGTGGCTGCTGCCCGCGGCCCTGCTGGCGGCGGCCGCCTACGCCGCCGTGACAGGCGCGCTGGCGCTGCGCACGCGCGGCGTGTACTTCATCATGGTCACGCTGGCGTTCGCGCAGATGGCCTATTACGTCTTCCACGACACCAAGGTCGGCGGCGGCAGCGACGGCATCTACCTGTACTTCAGGCCCGCGCTGTCGATGGCCGGCTGGATGCCCTTCGACCTGGGCAACAGCACGACGTTCTACTACTTCGTGCTGGCCTGCCTGGCGCTGACGTGGGGCTTTCTGGCCTTGCTGCGGCGTTCACCCTTCGGCGCGGCACTAGCCGGCATCCGCATCAATGAACAACGCATGCGGGCCGCCGGCTATTCGACCTATCCCTACAAGCTGACCGCCTATGTGGTGGGCGCGACCCTGGCCAGCCTGGCAGGCTTCCTGTTCGCACTGAAAGACGGGTTCGTCACGCCCGAACTGCTGGCATGGGAACAGTCCGGGCTGGTGCTGCTGATGGTGATCCTGGGGGGCATGGCCAGCCTGGGCGGCGCCGTGATCGGCACGGTGGCGCTGGTGCTGATGCAGGAGCTGTTCCAGTCGCAAGCGCTGTTCGGCGACTATGCCCGCCACTGGCACCTGCCCTTGGGGCTAGCCATCATTGCGCTCGTGGCGCTGCTGCCCAACGGCATCGCCGGATTGCCCGCGCAATGGCGGCAACGCCGCGAGGCCCGTGCGGCAAACGCACGCGCTGCTGCCGCGGCAGCCACATCCGCCCGCGCGCCTGTCCGCCTTCCGATCCAGGGGGAACCCCATGTCTGACCTTCTGCTTGCGGCCTCGGCCGTCACGCGCCGCTTCGGCGGGCTGACCGCCGTCAACGGCGTCTCGCTGGGCCTGGCGCGCGGCCAGGTGCATGCCGTGATCGGCACCAACGGCGCGGGCAAGTCCACGCTGATCAACATCCTATCGGGGGAACTGGCGCCCACAAGCGGCCAGGTCATGCTGGGCGGGCGCGACGTCACGGCCTGGCGGCAGCCCGAGCGGGCGCGTGCCGGGCTGGGGCGCAGCTATCAGCGGTCTACGCTGTTTCCCGAGCTGACCGTGTTCGAAAACTGCCGGCTGGCCGCGCAAGCAGGCCGCCAGCGCTTTTGGCACTGGTGGCGCCCGGCCTCGGATTGCCGGCGCAGCGCAGACCTGGCGCAGCACGCGCTGGAACGCACCGGGCTGGCCGATGACGCCGCCCGCGCCGCAGGCCTGTTGCCGCACGGCCGCAAGCGCCAACTGGAGATCGCCATGTGCCTGGCGGGCGAACCGCAGGTGCTCCTGCTGGACGAGCCTCTGGCCGGCATGGGCCCCGAAGAGACGGACCGCATCCTGGACCTGCTTCACACCTTGAAGACGGGCCACGCGATCCTGCTGGTGGAACACGACATGGACGCCGTATTCCGCATCGCCGAAACCATCACCGTGATGGTCAACGGCACCGCCATCGCCAGCGGCAGCCCCGCCCAGATCCGCGCCAACGCGGAAGTGCGCAC
The DNA here is from genome assembly GCF_002209535.1 of Achromobacter marplatensis. GTDB lineage: Bacteria > Pseudomonadota > Gammaproteobacteria > Burkholderiales > Burkholderiaceae_B > Achromobacter > Achromobacter marplatensis. The sequence goes on from NZ_NJIG01000034.1 coordinate 8,087, forward strand.
GGCGTACCTGGGCGAAGACACGCAGGACCACGCAAAGGAAACCCCGCCATGCACGCACTGATTGAAGCCGGCGGCCTGCACGTGTACTACGGCGCCAGCCACGTGCTGCGCGGCGTGGACATGCACATCGCACCGGGCGAATCCGTCGGGCTGGTGGGCCGCAACGGCATGGGCAAGACCACCTTGATCCGCAGCCTGATGGGCCAGGTAAAAAGCGCGCAGGGCCAGGTGCGTGTCGGCGGGCGCGATTGCACGCACGCCCAGCCCCACGCCATCGCACGGCTGGGCGTGGCCTACGTGCCCGAGGGGCGCGGCATCTTTCCCAACCTGAATGTGCGGGAAAACCTGCAGGTCGCGGCGCGCCCCGGCGTGCGCGGCGGACAGGATTGGACCTATGCGCGCGTGCTGGACACGTTTCCGCGGCTGCGCGAACGGCTGGGGCATGGCGGGCAGCAGCTATCGGGCGGCGAGCAGCAGATGCTGGCCATCGGCCGGGCGCTGATGACCAACCCAGACCTGCTGATCCTGGACGAGGCTACCGAAGGGCTGGCCCCGTTGATCGTGGCGGAGATCTGGAAGATCATCCGCCAGATCCGCGCCACCGGCATGTCGGCCTTGATCGTGGACCGCAATTACCGCGCGGTGCTGGAACACACCGACCGCTGCCTGGTGATGGAAAAGGGCTTGATCGTGCAGGACGGCGACAGCGCGTCGCTGGCCCGGCAACCGGAGCAACTGACGCGCTATCTGGGCGTCTAGGGCCCGTCGGCACGACAGAGCCCCAGCGCGGATCGCCCTTAGATGATGGCTTCGATCAGGAACGGGCCGCGGCGCTTCAGGCCGTCTGTCAGCGCGCGGGCGAAACCTTCCACCGTATCGACGCTGACCGCCTCCACGCCCATGCCGCGGGCCAGGTGCGTCCAATCCAGATAGGGCTCTTCCAGATCCAACATGCGGCGCGCATTGCGGCCCGGTTCCTTCACGCCCACGTTCTTCATTTCGCCATGCAGCGTGGCGTAGGAGCGGTTGGCCAGGATCACCGTCAGGCAATCCAGATTTTCACGCGCCTGCGTCCACAGCGCCTGCAGGGTGTACATGCCGCTGCCATCGGCTTGCAGCGTAATGACCTTGCGGTCCGGGCATGCCACGGCGGCGCCGGTCGCCATCGGCAGGCCGATGCCGATGGCCCCGCCCGTCAACATCAGCCAGTCGTGCGGCGCGCTGCTGGCGCTGTAGATCGGAAATTCGCGGCCTTGCGTGATGGACTCGTCGCACACGATGGCCTGCTCGGGCAAGGTGTGCGCGATCAGGATGTTCACGGCGGCGCCGGTCAGCTTGCCCGATGCCGGCACCTCGTAAGCGGCGGCCGGCGTGGCCAGGCGCGGCGCGTCCGCGGCGATGCCCAATTCGTCCGCCAGCCATTCCAGCGCGTGCGCCAGATCCTGCTCGGCGCTCGCCAGCACGACCTGATTGCTGTCCGGCGGCGCCAGCAGGCTGGGCTTGCCGGGATACGCGAAAAAGCCCACGGGCGCCTTGGCGCCCGCCAGCACCAGGTGCTTCACGTCTTTCAGCTTGGCGACCGCCATGTCGATCGGATAGGGCAAACGGTCGACCGGCGTGCGCGCGCCGCCGCGTTCGATACGGCGGTTGGAGGTTTCCGACATGAGGCGCACACCGGTGGCGCGCGCAATGCGGCCGGCAGCGTTCAGCGCGCGCTCGCGCAGCGCCGCGCCGCCCAGCATCAGCACCGTCACCTCGCCCGAGCGGATCGCGGCGGCGGCGGCACGCACGGCGTCGGCGGACGTCTGGGCCAGGGCTGCGTCCTTGACCAGCACCGGCGCGGGCGCGTTGTCAGGCAGGTCCGTCCAGGCCGCGTCGGCCGGAAGGATCAGGGTCGCGATATTGCCGGGCGCACCGCGCGCCACGGCGATGGCTTCGGCAGCGTCCGAGGACACCGCGGCGGCGGTCATCGTGCGCTTGACCCAGTGCGACATCGGGCGCGCCACGCCCTCCACGTCGCTGGTCAGCGGCGCATCGTATTGCACGTGATAGGTCGCGTGGTCGCCCACGATGTTGACCATGGGGGTGCGGGCGCGCTTGGCGTTGTGCAGGTTGGCCAGGCCATTGCCCAGGCCCGGGCCCAGGTGCAGCAGCGTGGCGGCAGGCTTGTCGGCCATGCGCGCGTAGCCGTCGGCCGCGCCCGTCACCACGCCTTCGAACAGGCCCAGCACGCAACGCATCTTGGGCTTGCGATCCAACGCCGCGACAAAGTGCATTTCCGATGTGCCGGGGTTGGCAAAACACACGTCCACATCGTTGGCCAGCAAGGTATCGCAAAGACTGTCAGCGCCGTTCATGATTTTCCCTAGTCGTTTTCAATGGCGATGCGGGCACATGCGCGCCCGCCTGATATGCATGATAGGTAGCGTATCAAAAACGCGGTAGAGCCATTTCAGGTTGCGAAGATGGAACCATTCCCGAATCCGGCACCAAGCGTTCCGCCAGCCGGAATTAGCATAACCAACGCTGCCGCGTCCGCCCCACGCCCGCAAAAAAAACGGCCCCGAGGGGCCGCTTTGCCTTCACAGGCCGCACTGCGTCAACGGATCGGCCACGGATACATGGCGCCGCCGTTGCTCCACAGCGCGTTCGTGCCGCGCTGCAGGCCCAGCTTGCTGTCCTTGCCGACGTTGCGCTCGAACACTTCGCTGTAGTTGCCCACGGCCTTGATGGCGTTGTAGGCCCATTTTTCGTCCACGCCCATGTTCTTGCCGGCGCCCGGCGTCACGCCCAGGATGCGCAAGACGTTGGGGTTGCTGCTCTTCAACATTTCGTCGACGTTTTTCTGCGTGATGCCATATTCCTCGGCTTCCAGCAGCGCGAACAAGGTCCAGCGCACGATGCCCAGCCAATTCTCGTCACCCTGGCGCACCATGGGGCCCAGCGGTTCCTTGGAGAAGCGTTCCGGCAGGATCTCGTAGTCGTTGGGATTGGCGACTTGCGTGGCGCGCACGGCGGCCAGTTGCGAGGCATCGTCGGTGAAGGCATCGCAGCGGCCGGACTCAAACGCGCGCACGACTTCGGTCACCTTGTCGATCACGACCGGCTTGAACTCGATCTTGTTCGAGCGGAACCAGTCGGCCAGGTTCAGTTCCGTGGTGGTGCCCGGCTGCACGCAGACGGTGGCGCCGTTCAATTCCTTGGCGCTCTTGACGCCCAGTTTCTTGTTCACCAGGATGCCCTGGCCGTCATAGAAGCTGGCGGCCACCGCGGACAAGCCCAGCGAGGTGTCGCGCGTCTGGGTCAGCGTGACGGTGCGCAGCAGCACGTCGACTTCACCCGATTGCAGCGCGGTGAAGCGTTGCTGGGTCGACAGCGCCGTGCCCTTGAATTTGGTCGAATCGCCGAATACGGCCGCGGCGACCGCGCGACAGATATCCACGTCCATGCCTTCCCATTCGCCCTTGCTATTGGTGGCGGAAAAGCCGGATACGCCGTCGGTCAGGCCGCACTGCACGAACCCTTTTTTCTTCACCGCATCCAGCGTGGGGCCGGCGACTGCCGCCTGGGACGCGCAAGCCAGGGCGAGCGCGCCGGCTGCAAACAAGATGGACCGCTTCATTATTGCCTCTCCTGAGATAGATGCCCGGTCGGACTTGTAAGCCTTCCCGGCTGAAACCGAGCCCAGCGTTGTCGGGCCGGCCGCCAGATTACGCCATGTCCACTGCGTGAACAACGCGATCGGGCCTAGTGGAAACCCGAGGCGATGCCCATTCGAGGCCCTATCAGATTTGTCCGGTGATCGAACTTTATCCGGCCCTCTCAAGCCGTCCGGGCAAAGCTCGCATGCCATACTTTTTTCGCGCCGGTGTCCGCTCAGCGGCACCGGCGCCGCAGCATAAAAGCCGATCGCGCCACAACAAAAATCCCGGGCGCGCATCGATACTCGGCCGATTCATGGAGGAGACAAATCCATGGCACAAGCAAGCAAGACGCAGCCTCGCCGCGCGGCGCACCGCCGCATGGCCCTGAAGACCCTGTTGTTGTCCGCGCTGGCCGCGGCAGGCCTGGGCACCGCCCCCGTCCACGCGGCGGATGACTGGCCCAGCAAGCCCATCAAGATCATCGTGCCCTACACGCCGGGCGGCTCCACCGATATCGTGACCCGCATCGTCATGGAAAAATTGGGGCCACGCCTGAAGCAGACGATCATCGTCGAGAACCGGCCGGGGGCCAACAGCAGCGTGGGCTCGGCCATCGCGGCCAAGTCGGACGCGGACGGCTACACCTTCCTGTCCATCCTGCCGGCCTACATCATCAACTTCCACCTGTACAAGCTGACCTACGCCCCGGCTGACCTGACGCCGGTGGTGCAGATGGCCGACCTGCCCCTGTTCCTGTTCGTGGCGCAAGACCTGCCGGTCAACACCGTGGCCGACCTGGTCGCCTATGGCCGCAAGAATCCCGACAAGCTCACCTACGCGTCCAGCGGAAACGGGTCCAGCGCGCACCTGACCGGCGCCGACTTCGCGCTGCAGAACAAGCTCACGATGACGCACGTGGCCTACAAGGGCAGCGCCCCCATCCTGACCGATCTGCTGGGCGGCCGCGTCTCGATGGTGTTCGACCCCATCCTGGTCCCGATGCAGTACGTGAAGCAGAACCGCCTGAAAGCGCTGGCCTTCACCGGCAAGGAACGCTGGCCCACCGAGCCCGGCATCCCCACGATGGAAGAAGCCGGCATGCCCGGCTTCGTGACGGGCTCCTGGGCCGGCCTGATGGCCCCGGCCGGCACGCCCAAGCCGATCATCGAACGCATGGCGCGTGAGATCGCCGAGATCGTCAAGGAACCCGATGTGAAGCAGAAGTTCGTGGATGCGGGCTTCCTGCCCGCCAGCGGCACCACGGCGCAGTTCGCGGAACTGATGAAGACGGATTCGGCGCGCTACGCCGAAATCATCAAGCAGGCGGCCATCACCGTGAATTGAACGCGGACCGGGCGCGGCACCGCGCCTGGCTCGATCGGAGTTTCCCCATGATCAACAAGTTCATCGATACCCCCGAGGCCGCGGTCTCGGACATCCACGACGGCGCCACGGTGCTGATCAGCGGCTTCGGCGGCGCAGGCATGCCCACCGAACTCATCCATGCGCTGATCGACCAGGGCGCGCGCGAACTCACCGTCGTCAGCAACAACGCAGGCAACCACGAAACCGGCCTGGCCGCGCTGATCAAGGCCGGCCGGGTGCGCCGCGTCATCTGCTCGTTTCCCAAGGCCTCGCATTCCTGGGTCTTCGACGACCTGTACCGCCGCGGCGGCATTGAACTGGAATGCGTGCCGCAAGGCACCATCGCCGAACGGTTGCGCGCCGCCGGCGCCGGGCTGGGCGGCTTCTTCACCCCTACCGCCTATGGCACCGAGCTGGCCCAGGGCAAGGAAACCCGCATCATCGACGGCCGCGGCCATGTCTTCGAGACGCCGCTGCATGGCGACTTCGCGCTCGTCAAGGCGGACCAGGGCGACCGCTGGGGCAACCTGACCTACCACAAGAGCGCGCGCAACTTTGGACCCATCATGTGCATGGCGGCCAAGACCACCATTGTGCAAGTGCGCGCCAAGGTCGAGCTGGGCGAACTGTCGCCCGAAGCCGTCGTGACGCCGGGCATCTTCGTCGCGCGTGTCACCGAAGTGGCCAATGCCGCCTTTTCCAGCTGAAGGAATTCTCATGCAACCCCTGACCCGCGAGGCCATGGCGCGCCGCCTGGCCCTGGACATTCCCGACGGCAGCTACGTCAACCTGGGCATCGGCATGCCAGTGCTGGTGGCCGCCCATCTTCCCCCCGGCCGCGAAATCGTGCTGCATAGCGAAAACGGCATACTGGGCATGGGCCCGCCGCCCGCTGACGATGCCATCAACCTGGATCTGATCAACGCCGGCAAGCAGCCGGTGACGCTGCTGGAAGGCGGCTCGTACTTCCACCACGCAGATTCGTTCGCGATGATGCGCGGGGGCCATCTGGACATCTGCGTCATGGGCGGCATGCAGGTTGCCGCCAACGGCGACCTGGCCAACTGGTCGTTGGCCAAGCCAGGCGAAGCGCCGGCCGTCGGCGGAGCGATGGACCTGGCAGTGGGCGCGCGCAGCGTGTTCATCATGATGGAGCACAACAGCAAGAACGGCGATCCGAAGATCGTCGAACGCTGCACGTATCCGCTGACGGGCGCCGGCGTGGTCGACCGCATCTACACGGATCTGGCCGTCATCGACGTCACGCCGGAGGGTCTGGTGGTTCGGGATATGATCGACGGCATGACTCTGAACGAACTGCAAGCGCGCACCGGCGCGCCGCTGCGCGCAGGCTGATGCTGCCCAATCTTCCCCCACCCGGCTACGCCGCCCCGCTTGCGGCGGAAGATCATCCCGACCAGTTGCGCGGCGATCCGGACTACATGCTGACGCTTGCGCGCGGCCTGCATGTGATCCGCGCGTTCGGCACGCGCCGCCATCCGCAGACGGCGGCGGAACTGAGCCGGCGCGCCGCGCTGCCGCGCGCCGTCGTGCAGCGTTGCCTGCACACATTGATCCTGCTGGGCATCGCCGAGCAGCACGGCCGGCTGTATGTGCTGACGCCGCGCATCCTGGGCCTGGGCTACGCGTACTTTTCGTCCACGCCGTTCGTGTCGCTTGCCCAGCCCGTGTTGGAAGAGCTGAGCGCCACCGTCAATGAAACCTGTGCGCTGGCCATCATGGAAGGCCACGAGATGCTGTATCTGGCGCGCTCGGAAGTGAACCGCCTGCTGGCCACGTCGATGGGGCTGGGCAGCCGCTTGCCGGCGTACTGCACGTCAATCGGACGCGTGCTGCTGGCGCAACTTCCCGAACCCGCGCTGGCCCGCTATTTCGCCACGGTCGACCTGCAACCCTATACGGAATTCACGCTGACCACCGAAGCGAAGCTGCGCGCGGAACTGGCGCGCATCCGCGAGCAGGGCTATGCGGTGGTGGACCAGGAACTGGAACTGAACGTGCGTGCAATCTCGGTCCCCGTGCGCTCGGCCAGCGGCAAGGCCTGCGGCGCCGTAAACGTCAGCGTGAAGGCGGCGCGGGTGCCGTTGGTCCGGCTGACGGAAGAATTCCTGCCGCCCCTGCGGCAGGCTGTAGAAAGAATTGGCGAATTCCTGGTCGCGTAAAGGCGATGTGGGCGGTGTCTGGAGCCGGCCTGGAGCCGGCGCCGCCGCTGACCTTAAAGGTCCGTCGCATCCAGCGTGAAGGCGGCGGCCGCGCGGCCGATGCGGTCGTTGACCGCGTGCCATTCGTCGGTAGCCGGAGGGGCCTGCACGATGATGCGGGCATAGCCCTGTTTGTCCAGGTCGCGCAGCAGGCCGTAGAGAGCCTGTGCATAGCGCGCCGGGTCGGCGGGCACGGGATGCCATTGCAGGCGCGGGTCCAGTGCCTGGGGCGCGTCGCCGTATGCCACCACCACGACCTTGCCTTCCGGCAGGTTGCGGCCTTGGGCCACGTCCTGCAGGCGCGCGTCGGAAACCAGCTCCAGCGGCGTGCGCGGCGCGTAGTGCGCTTTCAGCGTGCCCGAGGCGCGCGGCGCGGCGGCATCCGGCGCGAACACCTGCACGCCCAGCACGGCTTCGATCTGTGCCGCGCTGATATGGCCGGGGCGCAGCAGCACGGGGCCCGCGCCGCGGTCCAGGCGCGACAGGTCCAGGATGGTGGACTCGATGCCCACTTCCGATGCGCCGCCCTCCAGCACGGGCATGCCGGCGGCGACTTCATCGGGGAATTCATGGCGCACGTGCTCGGCGCGCGTCGGCGATACCTGGCCGAACTTGTTGGCCGACGGCGCCGCCACGCCGCCCTGGCCGTTCGCCTTGCCCGCAGCGAAGGCCGCCAGCAGCGCCTGCGCGACAGGATGCGACGGGCAGCGAATGCCGATGCTGTCCTGCCCGCCGCTGACCGTGTCCACAATGTGCGGCGCGCGCTTGAGGATCAACGTCAACGGACCAGGCCAGAACGCGTCAATCAGCAGGCGTGCCTCGGGCGGCACCTCGGCCGCCCAGTACGACACGTCGCCTTGCGGCGCGATGTGCACGATGACGGGATGATTCGACGGCCGCCCCTTGGCCGCATAGATCTTCGCTACCGCTTGCGGACTTTCTGCATCCGCACCCAGGCCGTAGACGGTCTCGGTGGGGAAGGCAGCCAGTTCGCCATCCAGCAAACGTTGCGCGGCAAGGGCGATCTCCGCGGCGCTGGCGGAATCATGCGGGGGCAAGGAAGGCATCGGATCGTCGCGGCTTACTCGGGGGCTTCCATGCCCAGCGCGGCGGCCACGCGGGCGGCATCGGCACGGGCCTGGTCCAGGGTGGGCGCCACGATGGTGACGTGGCCCATCTTGCGGCCACGGCGGGCTTCGTGCTTGCCGTACAAGTGCAGCTTGGCCGTCGGCACCGCCAGCGCGGCGGCCCAATCGGGTTCGCGCTGCGTCGTCGCGGTCGAAGACGCATACCAGATGTCGCCCAGGATGTTCAGCATGACGGCGGGCGCCAGCAGCGCGGCGCTGCCCAGCGGCAGGCCGGCCATGGCGCGCGCCTGCTGCTCGAACTGGCTGGTGACGCAGGCGTTCATCGTGTAGTGTCCGCTGTTGTGCGGGCGCGGCGCGATCTCGTTGACGATCAGGCTGCCGTCCTTCAGCACGAAGAACTCCACGCACATCACGCCGTGGTAACCCAGGCCTTGCGCGATGGCTTTCGCGGCGTCGGTCGCGCGGGCCTGCCGTTCGGCGTGCGCCGCGTCCGACTCCACGGGCGCGGCAGTGGACACCGCCAAGATGCCGTCGCGGTGCACATTGCGCGCCACGGGAAACACCACGGTGGCGCCATCGAAACCGCGCGCGATCACGACCGAAATTTCGTAATTCAGCGGCATCAGCGCTTCCAGCACGCAAGCCACACCGCCGAATTCGGCGAAAGCGGCCAGCGCCTCTTCACGCGTGTTGATGCGGGCCTGGCCCTTGCCGTCGTAACCCAATCGGGCGACTTTCAGGATGCCGGGAAACAAGGCGTCGGAGGCGGCGCGCAGGTCCGCTTCGGCGCGGATGGCCGCGTGCGGCGCGACGGGTATGCCTTGCGAGGCGATGAATGTCTTTTCGGCGATGCGGTCCTGCACGATGGCCACGGCGTCGGCCGCGGGGCTCACGCGGCAGCGCGTGGCCAGCGTGCGCAGGCTGTCGGCGGGGACGTTTTCGAATTCGGTGGTGACGGCCTGACAGGTCTGGGCCAGCCGGGCCAGACCGGCTTCGTCATCGTAGGCGGCCTGGATGTGCAGGTCGGCCACCATGCCAGCGGGGCATTCGTCGGCCGGGTCCAGCACCGCGACCTTGTAGCCCAGGCTTTGCGCCGCGTGGCAGAACATGCGGCCCAATTGGCCGCCGCCCAACAGGCCCAGCCAGCCGCCGGGGGCAATCATGAAAGGAGTCAATTGAGTCATACGGATCAGGCCTCGGGCGGAACCTTCATGTCGCGCGCGGCTTGCGTCTGGCGCGCGCGGAAAGCCACCAGCTTCTTGTGCAAACCGGCATCGGTGCCCGCCAGCGTGGCGATCACGTGCAGGGCGGCGTTGGCCGCGCCCGCTTCGCCGATCGCGAAGGTGGCCACCGGCACGCCCTTGGGCATCTGCACGATGGACAGCAGCGAGTCTTCGCCGCGCAAGTATTTGGAGGGGACAGGCACGCCGAACACCGGCACTTCGGTCAGTGCCGCCATCATGCCCGGCAGGTGCGCCGCGCCGCCGGCGCCGGCGATGATGCCGCGCAGGCCGCGCTCGTGCGCCGCCGCGCCGTATTCGGCCATGTCCTGCGGCATGCGGTGCGCGGAAATCACGCGCGCCTCGTAGGCCACGCCGAAGTCCTCCAGCATGGTGACCGCGTGCTTCATGACCTCCCAATCGCTGGAAGAACCCATAATCACGCCCACCACGGGGGTGGCCTCTGCCGCTGCGGAAGTCTTGGCTGTCATAACCGGTGTCAAAGAGGTAAGACCGCGGAAACCTGCCCGCGGAATGTCAAAGGGCCGCGGATTCGGTCCGCGAAACCCGGTATTTTACCCGGCGCGCGCGACCGTCTATGGCGCGGCCGAAGACGGCAGCCACAGATAGCTGTCGGGATTGTCCGGGCAAGGCCCGAAACCACACTCCAGGGTAGTGCTGCCGACGTTGGCCAGCGTCATGATGAAAAACAGGGCCATGACGACGAGACCCAGTGCCGAGACCGGCTTTTTCAGCATGCTGTCGCCCCATTTGCGGTCGGCGGACTGCATCAGGACGCAGAAGACGATGATGGCGGCAAAGGCGATGAACGCCCAGGTATAGAAGTGCAGCCCCATGAACGGCGTGCCGTAGCCAGGATCGCCGGGCGCGATGTGCAGCAACACTTGCCTGCCCGAGGCGACCATGCCGCCCAGCGAGGCCGCAATGCTCATGCCGTAGTGCATGGGCGACGGCCCCACCCGCATGTTCAGCAGGAATCCCACGCCGGCCAGGATGAACGCCACGCGCTGCAACAGGCACAGGGGGCACGGCAGCTCGTCGTAGATGAACTGCCAGGCAAAGGCCATGCCCAGGATGCCGGTGACGCCCAGCAGCGCCAGACCGTTCAGCACGCGCGAGCCGCGCGCGGGATTGCGGGAGAAGATCATTGCCCCGCCCTTACAACGAGAGCGCCAGCGGGCTGGTCATGTGGTATTGGCACCAGACGCCGAAGATCACGAGCGTAAGCAACCAGAACGTCACGCAGGGGCGGCGCTTTCCCAGCACGCCGAACCACACCGCAACCAATCCGGTCAGAAAGGGCAACATCATGATCATGCGTAAGACTCCTGTCGGCTGGCGTCCTGCTTAGGCAGCCGACGAGTATAGCGTAACAATACGCAATAATTGTTATCGATTCCCCTAAGGCCGGACCATAAAAAAACCCGCTCGATGAACTGACCCCCAGAAGTTGGACGGTCAGAGGAAGCTAAAGCCCGAAGGCCTGAGCTCGGTATTGCACCGGGCTCAGGCCTTTTAGCTTGAGCTTGATGCGGTGGTGATTGTAGTAA
>NZ_NJIG01000035.1 GCF_002209535.1 Achromobacter marplatensis
ATGAACAATAGGAACGCTCAGCAGACCGTATTTTTTACGCAACCCATTGATTTCAAATGGGCCAACCTATCCACCAAGCGCTACTGAGCGCCACCGAGATCCAGCAAAAATCGTCAGACGTTGAACAGGAAGTTCATCACATCGCCGTCCTGCACGATGTATTCCTTGCCTTCGGCGCGCATCTTGCCCGCTTCCTTGGCGCCCTGCTCACCCTTGTACGTGATGAAGTCTTCGTACGCGATCGTCTGGGCGCGGATGAAGCCGCGTTCGAAGTCGGTGTGGATGACGCCTGCGGCTTGCGGCGCGGTGGCGCCGATGGCCACCGTCCAGGCGCGCACTTCCTTCACGCCGGCGGTGAAGTAGGTCTGCAGGCCCAGCAGCTTGAAGGCGGCGCGGATCAGGCGGTTCAGGCCCGGCTCTTCCATGCCCATGTCGGACAGGAAAGCTTGGCGGTCGGCGTCGTCCAGGTCCACGATTTCGGATTCGATGGCGGCGCAGATGGCCACGACCGGCGCGTTGCGCGCGGCGGCGAATTCGGTCAGGCGGTCCAGCAGCGGGTTGTTCGTGAAGCCGTCATCGGCCACGTTGCCCACGTACATCGCGCGCTTGGCGGTGATGAAGCACAGCTGGGCGATGTCGGCCTTTTCTTCCGTCGTCAGGTCCAGCGCGCGGATCGGCTTGGCTTCGTTCAGCTGGGCAATGCACTTTTCCAGCACGGCCACGATGCGCTGCGATTCCTTGTCGCCGGAACGCGCCGTCTTCTGGTGGCGCTGCAAGGCCTTTTCGGCGGTCTGCATGTCGGCCAGCGCGAGTTCGGTCTCGATGACTTCGATGTCGGCGATCGGGTCGACCTTGCCGGCCACGTGGATCACGTTGGGATCTTCGAAGCAGCGCACGACGTTGACGATGGCGTCGGTTTCGCGGATGTGCGACAGGAACTGGTTGCCCAGGCCTTCGCCCTTGCTCGCGCCGGCGACCAGGCCCGCGATGTCCACGAATTCGACGGTGGCCGACAGGATGCGTTCGGGCTTGACGATTTCAGCCAGCTTCTGCAGACGCGGATCCGGCACCTCGACCACACCGACGTTGGGTTCGATGGTGCAGAACGGGTAGTTCTCGGCGGCGATGCCGGCGCGGGTCAGAGCATTGAAGAGTGTCGATTTGCCAACGTTGGGCAGGCCGACGATGCCGCATTGCAGAGCCATGGGAATCCTGTGTAAGTACGGTATTGATCGTTAACGTTCTAGTTTACCCCGGCCGGGGGCTGGGGCACTTGCCGCGGCACGGGGATGCGGCCCCGCTAACTGGCGGCGGAGGGCGCCCAGCGCATGACGGCCCAGATCATCAAAATGGGGCCGGCGTTGAAAGTCGCATGCAGCAGGATGGCCGCGCCGATGCCGCGCCGCACGCGCATCCAGCCCAGCACCAGGCCGGTGAGCCATTGCGGCAACACCAGCAGCGGCATCAACCAGTACGGCGTCTTGCTGTAGACGAAGTTCGTCAGGTGCACCGCGGCAAAGGTCAGTGCCACCAGATGGAACACTAGGCCGAAGTGCTTCAGGTAATAGCGCCGCCAAGCCGTGTCCCAGCCGTGCAGCGGATCGGCGCGCTGACGCGTTCCCCAGCATGCCAGGATCACGAACGCAGCCAGCAGCAGGCCTGTCCACAGCTTGGGGCCATACAGCACGACGGGCATCAAGGCAGGCACCAGCCACAACACCTGCCTGGGCCGGCGCAAGCCGTAGCGAAAGAGCATTTCTTCCACCAGCGGCGCCCACAATACGGCGGTCAGCCACGGCAGGTTGGTGGGATCGATCCGGTGCGTCGCGCCGCCCATGCCGGCCGCCATCACGGCCACCGGCCCCAGCGCGAACAGGTTCAGCGCCCACAGCAGCCCCGCCCACGCCAGCAGGCGCCCGGGGCCGATGCCCGACCACCAATCGGCCGCCAGGCTGGCGCCCGCGGTGCGCCCCGGCAAGCGCGCGACGGAGTACGGATGGCGGATGTACCGCCAGAAGTCCACGACCTCGTCGCGAAAGCGCATCTTGCCGCCAGAGGTGGGCTGCGGACTGCCGGTCATCAGGCGACGTTGCCGCTATGCAGCTGGCGGGTCGCCAGCGCGAAATCGCCGGCCAGCATCGCCGGCACGACGGCGCGGCAGCGGTCGATGACAGCTTCGATTTCTTTCTGTTCCTCGCGGCGCGGCGGATGCAGCACGAAGTCCGCCACTTGCTGGGCCAGATTCAGGGTGCGCGGATGGCCGATGCCGATGCGCAGGCGCCAGAAGTTGGGACTGCCCAGCACGGCCTGAATATCCTTCAAGCCATTGTGGCCGGCATGGCCGCCGCCCTGCTTGAGCTTCACCTGGCCCGGCAGCAGGTCCAGTTCGTCATGCAGCACCAGCACCTGCTCGGGCTCCAGCTTGTAGAAGCGGGCCAGCGCGCCGACCGCCTGGCCGGATTTGTTCATATAGGTGATGGGCTTGAGCAGCAGCACGTTGTCCGCGCCCAGGCGCGACTTGGCCACCATGCCGAAAAAAGACTTCTCCAGCGCAAAAGAAGTGCGCAGGTCGTCCGCCAGGTGGTCGGCCAGCCAGAAGCCGGCGTTGTGCCGGGTGGTTTCGTAGTCGGGACCGGGATTACCCAATCCCACGATGAGGCGTATGGGAATAGACATGATGGAGGGTGTTTAAACCAAAAAACCCTGCGCATGCAAATGCACACGCAGGGTTTCGGGCATAAGCCGCTGGAAAGCCCGAAGGCCTTCCGGCAAGACTTAGGCGGCCGGAGCGGCAGCTTCGGCGTCGTCGGCGGCAGCGCCGCCCTTGACGATGGCAGCAGCCAGCAGCGGGTTGTCTTCACCGCCGTGGGGGACGTACGTCACGCCCATGGGCAGCTTGATGTCGGCCAGGTGGATCGAAGCGCCAGCCAGGATGTTGGTCAGGTCGACTTCGATGAACTGGGGCAGAGCCTTCGGCAGGCAGGTGATTTCCAGTTCGGTCGTCACGTGGCTGATGATGGCGCCCGACAGCTTCACGGCCGGCGAGATTTCAGCGTTCACGAAGTGCAGCGGCACCTTGGTACGCAGGGCTTGGTTGGCGTCGACGCGCTGGAAGTCCACGTGCAGGACTTGCGGCTTGTAAGCGTGCCATTGAACCGAACGCAGCAGAACTTGCTCTTCCTTGGCGCCTTCGAGCTGCATTTGCAGGATCGATGCGTGGAATTCTTCCTTACGCAGGGCGTGGTAGATCTCGTTGTGGTCGAGTTCGATGTTCAGGGGGGCAGCCGTACCACCATAGACAATGGCGGGAACGCGGCCCGCGCGGCGCAGGCGGCGGCTCGCACTCGAACCCTGGACGCTACGCGCAGTGGCGATAAATTTCATGGAAAACTCCAAAAACAAAATAAGGTGAAGAGGCTTCACCAGTTAACGGCACGGCGCGCAACATGCGCGCCGTGTTGATTGCGCCTTGCCGCGACCAGCAAGGTGCAAAAACTAAAGTGGGCTGTGGCCCGGCTGACGCCTACGCGTCAGTCGACGAACAGCGAGCTGACCGATTCCGCGTTCGAGATACGCAGGATGGTCTCGCCCAGCAGCGCGGCGCACGACAGCTGGCGAATCTTGCCGCTGGCCTGGCCTTGCTCGGAGAGCGGGATGGTGTCGGTGACGACCAGTTCGTCCAGTTCCGACGCTTCGATGCGGTCAATGGCGCCGCCCGACAGCACGGGGTGCGTGCAATAGGCGTAAACGGCGCCGGCGCCGCGGTCTTTCAGGGCCTGGGCCGCCTTGCACAGCGTGCCGGCGGTGTCGACCATGTCGTCCATGATGATGCAGGTGCGGCCGTCGACTTCACCGATGATGTTCATCACTTCCGACACGTTGGCGCGCGGACGGCGCTTGTCGATGATGGCCAGATCGGCTTCCAGTTGCTTGGCCAGTGCGCGTGCGCGGACCACGCCGCCGATGTCCGGGGACACCACGACCAGGTTCGAGAAATTGCGGCGCCAGATGTCGCCCAGCAAAATCGGACCGGCGTAGATGTTGTCCACGGGGATATCGAAGAAGCCTTGGATCTGGTCAGCGTGCAGGTCCATCGTCAGGACGCGGTCGACGCCAGCCACTTGCAGCATGTTGGCCACGACCTTGGCCGAGATCGCAACCCGCGCCGAACGCGGGCGGCGGTCTTGGCGGGCATAGCCGAAATAGGGAATCGCGGCGGTGATGCGGCCAGCGGAAGCGCGGCGCAATGCATCGACCATGACCATGATTTCCATCAGGTTGTCATTGGTAGGGGCACAGGTGGGCTGCAGGACGAAGACGTCCTTGCCACGCACGTTCTCGTTGATTTCGACCATCACCTCGCCGTCCGAGAAGCGACCGACGGTCATCTTGCCCAGGGACATATCGAGGTGGTTGACTACGTCCACGGCCAGCCGAGTATTGGCCGTTCCCGTGAAGATCATGAAGCTATCGTTTGCCATGATGGATGATGCGATGGTCGTTTTAAGACACTAA
Source organism: Achromobacter marplatensis (assembly GCF_002209535.1). Lineage (GTDB taxonomy): Bacteria > Pseudomonadota > Gammaproteobacteria > Burkholderiales > Burkholderiaceae_B > Achromobacter > Achromobacter marplatensis. The sequence continues at coordinate 4,516 of NZ_NJIG01000035.1, forward strand.
CGAGGTGATGCGGGGTGCTACGAAACACCAGCGGACCCGGAAAATAAAAAAGCTGCTGAACCCGGGCCAGTGTCTTACAGGCGTGTTCAACAGCTTTTTTATGTATTCGGTTGGCTGGGGAGGAAGGATTCGAACCTTCGCATGCCGGAATCAAAATCCGGTGCCTTAACCAGCTTGGCGACTCCCCAACTATCTTGCAATCCAATTCCGCAGTGGATGTTCAGTTAAACCAGTACATGCCTGAACTAACCGAAACCCTGGATGCGTTGCGTTGTTTGTTTCAACAGCGCCGCGCATTATAGCGGATATTTCTGCTTTTGCCAAAACGGCTTCGGAAAGTTCGGAAAACTCGGCGAATAAACATGCGCCTGATCCCGACATGCGAACTGGTATGCCCTGTTCGCTAAGCCACCGCGTTGCCCTGAGAACCTCAGGATAAAGACGGTGAACTACCGGCTCCAAATCATTTTTCCCGAAGGAAAAAGTTGGCGAAGCAAGAAAGTCCGCTATTGTGATGTAAGAAGAATCCCTTGTCAAATCGGGTGCCGAAAATATTCCAACAGTCGGCACGCTGGTATCCGGTTGCGCAACCAGATACGCGCGTTCGGGCAGCGTCACGGCAGTGAGCGCTTCACCCACGCCTTCGGCGAATGCCGATTGCCCGAAGACGAACACAGGCACATCCGCGCCCAGCGGCAAGGCCAGCGCCATGAGCTCGCGGCGCGTCAGCCCCGTCCCCCACAGCTTGTTCAGCGCGATCAGCACGGTCGCGGCGTCGCTGGACCCTCCGCCCAGGCCGCCGCCCTGTGGAATGCGCTTTTCCAACGCGATCTGCGCCCCCTGGCGCGTGCCCGTGGCGCGTTGCAGCGCATGGGCCGCGCGCAAGGTCAGGTCATCGGCTTCAGAGACGCCAGGCAGATCGGAGGCGCGGCTGATGACGCCATCCGCGCGCGCCTCGAAATGCAACGTGTCGCACAAGTCGATGAAACGGAAGACCGTCTGCAGCAGGTGATAGCCGTCAGGACGACGGCCCACCACATGCAGGAACAGATTCAATTTGGCGGGAGCGGGAACGTCGTACAGAGTCACAGAAAACAACCGGTGCGGGACATGCCCACATTCTAGCCACGCACCGGCCGCCGCGCCTGCCCTCAGGCCAGTTGCGGCGCACCCGCGCCAGCCAGCCGCCCTGCCGGCGCGTCGATCACCTGGCCGTCCGGCAACTTGAAGACGGAGACGGCTCCCGCCAGCTGGCGAGCCTGCTCTTCCAGCGCACCGGCGGCCGCTGCCGCCTCTTCCACCAAGGCCGCGTTCTGCTGCGTCACGCTGTCCATCTGCGACACCGCCCGGTTGACCTGATCGATGCCGCTGGCCTGCTCCTCGGAAGCCGCGGAGATTTCGCCCATCAGGCGGGTCACGCGCTGCACCGAGTCCACGATCTCACGCATGGTGGCGCCGGCGCTTTCGACCTGCTCGGATCCCTTGCCGACCGTCTGCGCGGAGTCCTCGATCAGTTGCTTGATTTCCTTGGCGGCGGCCGCGCTACGCTGCGCGAGCGTGCGCACCTCACTGGCCACGACCGCGAAACCCTTGCCCTGCTCGCCTGCGCGCGCGGCCTCCACCGCCGCATTCAGCGCCAGGATGTTGGTCTGGAACGCGATGCCGTCGATCACACCGACGATGTCGGCGATGCGGGACGAACTGCCGGAGATGGCGCGCATGGTCTCGACCACGCTGGCCACGGCGTCTCCGCCGCGCTGCGCCACTGCGGCGGACGTGGCCACCATGTGGTTGGCTTCACGGGCGGTATCGGCGTTCTGCTTCACGGTGGACGCCAGTTCTTCCATGCTGGCTGCCGTCTCTTCCAGGGACGCGGCCTGCTCTTCCGTGCGACTGGACAGGTCGGTGTTGCCCGCGGAAATTTCGCGCGCGCCCACATTGATCTCGTCCACGCCCCGGCGCACGGCGGAAACCGTGCGCACCAGGCTGTCCTGCATGCCTTTCAAGGCGGCCAGCAGTGCACCGATTTCGTTCTTGCCGCGATCGGCGACGCGACGGGTCAGGTCGCCTTCGGCGATGCGGCGAAAGATCTCACCGGCTTCCAGCAGCGGCCGCACGATCATGCGGCGGATCAGCACATGGGCGCCCACGGCCATCAACAGGCCCAGCGCCAGGATGCCGGCCAACAACGACGAGAACAGGGTGTGGAAGAAAGAAATCTCCGCCATGGCGCCCTGCCCGGCCTCTTCGGCCCGGACCATGAAGGCGTCGCGTTCACTGACCAGCAGTTCTTGCGCCTGCTGCGTGCCTTGCTTGAAATAACTTTCCATGTCGCCCGCCTCCAGCACGCGGCCCACGCTTTGCAGGTTGGCACTGAGGTTGGTGTAGGCCTGGATCAGATCGGCGGACGCGGTCTTTTCCGCGGCCGACAGGCCACTGGAAAAACCTTGGAAAGCGCGGTCGCCCGAGGCGATGCGCTGGCGCGCCAGGCGCAGCGCGGTCGTGTCGCTGGTGTTGCCTTGCGCGACGCGCGTGGCGTAGCGGCTCAAATCGGTGCGGGCCGCTACCAGCGACAAGGCGGCCGTGTTCACGGCGTTGACCTGTTGCGAGGAAAGGCGATAGAGCTGGCCGACGTCCTGGTTGGTCTGGCGCAATGCGACAAAACCCATGCCCCCCACCAGCAGCTGAAACGTGAAAAAGATCGCGATGATTCCTAACAGCATCGTCGCGATGCGCGTGTTCCTGAACATAGGGCATTCTCCAAAAAAGGCGGCGACAGGTTGGCCGCCGCCGCACTTGCGGTCCGCGCGAAGGGTGGCCCCGCGCGGGCATGAGGAGAATTATTCAGTCCGGCCTGACTATTTCAAGCCGTAACACAACCGTCTTTGCCGCGTTTATTTGGCCGATTGCGAAATGCCGGACGTGTTAGGCCCGGCCGCAGCAAGCGGCCATTAGCGTTCAGAGGGGGAAGACGACGGAGCGCGAACGGCTCCGTCGGAATCAAGGCTGGTTGACGACCAAACGCACCGTGACGCGGCGGCCGGGTTCCAGGCGCTCGAGGACCAGCAACTGCGGTCCCAGCGTGTCGTAGCGCGACAGCTTGGCCCGCCAGCCGCCCTGCTCGAAGGAGGCGGGACGACCCAGTTCATCGCGAGACACGTCGGAGGCTTCGGGTTGCGCCGGCAGTTTGCCGCGCAGCCAGTCGCGCAAGCCGGACACCGGCACGCTGCTGCCCAGCGCGTCTTCAGCGAGGGCATCGGGGTTGTCGGCAACCAGGCGCGTGCCATCGGCCTTGGTCAGGCTGGCGGCGCCGGGCTGGCCTTCCACGCGAGCTTCGGTCGAACCCAGCGGATTGGTCAGGTCCAGCACGTAGCGCCGACCATCGTCCGACCACGAAAAGCCGCCTTGCACGGCGCTCTGCTTGCCGCTTTCTTCGTTCACGGTGATGGCGAAACGGCCGATGCGCGAAAACGCATCGGGGCTGGCGCCTTCGATGGGTTTCGGCGTGGTGGTGCAGGCGGCCAGCGTCAACGCCAGCATCGCCAGCAGCACCCAGCGCAACCAGGCCGTCACATCAGGCAAGCGTTGCACCCCAACCGTCACAGGCCCACTCCCAGACGCTTGACGACGTCCTGGACGGTCTTGTTCTTGGGATCTTTCATCAGCGCGGCGCGCAGCAGTTCCGTCGCCTGGTCGCGCTTGCCCTGGGACCACAGCACTTCGGCCAAGTGGGCGGCGATGTCGGCTTCCGGACGCACGCTATAGGCGCGGCGCAGATATTCCGCGGCGGACTCGGATTCGCCCATGCGGAACTTCACCCAGCCCATGCTATCCAGGATGAACGGATCGTTCGGCGAGAGCTCAAGCGCCTGGGTGATGAGGTCAAGTGCTTCGGGCAGGCGCTGGTTGTGGTCGGCCAGGGTGTAGCCCAGCGCGTTGTAGGCGTGGGCGTGGTCCGGGTCCAGCGCGATGACCTGGCGCAGCATGCGCTCCAGGTCGGCCAGGCGGTTCTGGCGTTCGTATAGCATGGCCAGTTCGTACTTGATCTCGACCGTGTCCGGCAGCGCCTGATCGGCCGCTTCCAGCGTGCTCACCGCTTGCTGGATGCGGTCGGCGTCGCGCAGGATCTGCGCCTTGGTCAGCACGCCCAGCGTGCGCTCTTCGTCGTCCTGCGGGCCGGCGGCATCGATCATGGCCAGCGCGTCATCCACCCGGCCGCTCTTGGCGCGCAGGGCAGCCTGGCGCATGGCGACGGAATAGCGCAGCGTCGGGTCGTCGATGCGGCCCAGTTCCTTGATGGCTTCGTCGTACTGGCCCTGGTCTTCGGCGATGCGCGACAGCAGGACATGGGCGTCCGCCGCGGCGGCGCCGGCATCCGTGGCGCCGGGCACGGTGGCGCGCTGGCGTTGCTGCTGCACGTCCAGGTACTGCTGAAGCAGATTCCTGGCTTGCGGCAGCTGACCCGCCTTGTAGGCAAGCTGGGCCTGCATGAAGAGCAAGTCGAAATCTTCCGGCGAACGGCGCGACATGGCCTGCAATTCGGACAGCGCGCCGTTGTAGTCGCCGCTGTCGGCCAGTTGGCCGGCCAGCATCAGGCGGACCTTGCGGGCGCCGGGATTGCGGTTGATATAGGCGCGGGCTTCGGTCTGGGCGCGTTGCGGATCCACCTTCGAGCCGTATTCCAGCACGCGCTGGGCGGCGGCTTCGGACTTGGGATCCGCAGCCAGCGCGGCGCGGGATTCCTGCGCGGCGCGCTCGTAGTCGCCCGAGGCGGAGGCCACGTCGGCCAGCGCCAGATGGGCGGCCGGCAGCTTGCGCACGCTGTCGCTCAGGGATTCGTCCAGGATGCGCAGGGCCAGGCGGCGGTCGTTCAGGCGGCTCAGCACGGCCAAGGCCTGGCCGATGGCGGCCGGCTTGTCGCGCGAGGCGTCGATGCGGTTGCGCAGCGCCTGGGCCAGACCCTTGGTCTGCCCGTTGGCGGCGGCCAGCGCCAGTTCGGTGGAGCTGGCCTCAACGTCGTTGGGCGACAGGCGCGCCCAGACGCGGGCGGCTTCCAGCGCGCCGGGCAGATTGCCGCCAGCCAACTGGAATTCCAGGCCACGCCGGGCCAAGCGGGGGTCGCCCGTGTCCCGGGCCAGGCCGATCATGGTGGTAGCCGCTGTGCCGTACATGCCGCGCTGGGCGGCGATCTCTGACGCGAGGACGCGATAGAAGATGTCGGCAGTGAGCGATACGTAGGGCAATTGGCCCGGACGCAGGCGGATCACCTCGGTTTCAGGCTGGCGGTTCTGGGGCGCCATGCGGGGCCCGGTCGCATCACGCGTCCGGCTGTCGGCCGCCTGGGCCGGCAGCGCAAAACCTGTTGCCAGCGCAAGCGCAAGCGTGGCGATCCCGATATTCATTTGTTTGAAAGACGACTTCACGCGGCCCGTCCGGTTGATGGCACAATCTTCGTACACGCAATTGATGATCTTACACTGGCTCATGCCGGAACTGCCTGAAGTTGAAACCACGCGTCGGGGAATCGACGCCGTCATCACTGGCCGGACGCTCAAGCGCCTGGTCGTCCACGAAGGCCGCATGCGCTGGCCCATTCCGCCGGACCTGCCCGCCCTGATCGGCGGCCGCGCCGTCCTGGAATGCGCCCGCCGGGGCAAATATCTGTTGCTGCGCTTCGAACATGGCACCCAGATCGTGCATCTGGGCATGTCCGGGTCGCTGCGCAGCGTCGCCCCGGGTGAATTCCTGCGCAAACATGACCACGTCGAATGGATATTCGACGAAGCCGTCCTGCGCCTGCATGACCCCCGGCGCTTTGGCGCGGTGCTGTGGCACCCGGACGCCGATGGCCCCATCGACACCCACCCGCTGCTGGCCAAACTGGGCATCGAGCCCTTCGACCCGCGCTTTGACGGGGCCTGGCTGCACCGCCACTTCAAGAACCACAGCGCGGCGGTCAAGCAAGTGCTGCTGGCGGGGCTGGCCGTCGTGGGGGTGGGCAATATCTACGCATCGGAATGCCTGTTCCGGGCGCGCATCAACCCCAAGACCCCGGCCAACAAGCTATCGCCTGCCCGGTGCGACCGCCTGGCGGACATGATCCGAGCCACCTTGGCCGACGCCCTGACCTCCGGGGGCAGCACCCTGCGGGATTATGTCGGCGCCACCGGCGAACCCGGGGCCTATTTCGAGATCCATGCCGCGGTCTATGAACGCGAAGGCCTCCCGTGCCGGGTCTGCGCGACGCCGATCCGGCGTTTCGTCCAGGGGCAACGGGCCACCTATTACTGCCCAAAATGCCAAAGAAACTAGCCCCGGCGGCCTGAAAACCCCCGGGAAATCCCTGTAAAAACAAGACCATTTGTTTATAGCGAACGTATTGCACGAAAACTAACGCCAAGCTATATTCCTTTCACACACCTATTCCTAGAACAGTGGAAGGAGCCTCCATGAGCAAGCAATTCGCCTCGCACGCCGACCTGGACGACAAGGTCGTCTCGTTCGAAAAACTGTCCGACAACGCCTATGCCTACACGGCCGAAGGCGACCCCAACACGGGCGTGATCATCGGCGACGAGGCCGTCATGGTGATCGACACCCAGGCCACCCCGGTCATGGCCCAGGACGTGATCCGCCGCATCCGCGAAGTCACGGACAAGCCGATCAAGTACATCCTGCTGTCGCACTACCATGCCGTGCGCGTGTTCGGCGCCTCCGCCTACAACGCCCAGGAAATCCTGGCCAGCCGCGACACCTACGACTTGATCGTCGAACGCGGCGAACAGGACAAGGCCAGCGAGATCGGCCGCTTTCCCCGCCTGTTCCGCAACGCCGAATCGATTCCGCCGGGCCTGGTCTGGCCGACGATGACGTTCAAGGGCGAAATGACCGTCAATCTGGGTAACCTGGAAGTCAAGCTGCTGCAAGTCGGCCGCGGCCACACCAAGGGCGACACCATCGCCTGGCTGCCCGAGCAGAAGATCCTGTTCGCTGGCGACCTGGTCGAATACCAGTCCACCCCGTATTGCGGCGACGCCTACTTCCGCGACTGGCCCAGCACGCTGGACGCGCTGTCCGGCTTCGAAGCTGAAAAGATGGTTCCCGGCCGCGGCCCGGCCTTGAAGAGCGCCACCGAAGTCCGCCAGGGCCTGGCCGGCACCCGCGCCTTCCTGACCGACCTGTACGGCGCCGTGAACCGTGGCGTGGCCGAAGGCAAGGATCTGAAGACGATCTACCGCGAGGTCTATGACTTCATGAAGCCGCGCTACAGCGACTGGGTGATCTTCGACCATTGCATGCCGTTTGACGTATCGCGCGCCTATGACGAGGCCACCGGCCACACGCATCCGCGCATCTGGACCGACAAGCGCGACCTGGAAATGTGGGCGCAGCTGGAAGGCTGACCCCGACGGGCCGCGGTAGCCGGCGCTGACCGGAAGCGGCCCTGACCGACCATTGCAAGAAGCGAAATCGCGCGTCGCAGGACGGCGCGCGGGATCGCGACATAAAAACAAAATGACCCACACAGGAGACAACCGTGGGAGACATCGACTTTCAGGCGATGGAGTTCGCCTATGAAAAGCACGCCGACCAAAGCGCCGGCACTGCGCCGCGGCACCAGGTCGTGGTCGTGGGGGCCGGCCCGGTCGGCCTGACCACCGCGTTGGACCTTGCCCGCCAGGGCGTGCGAGTCGTGGTGCTGGACGACGACTACCGCTTGTCCACCGGGTCACGCGCCATCTGCTTTTCCAAGCGCACCCTGGAAATCTGGGACCGCCTGGGCGTTGGCCAACGCATGATCGACAAGGGCGTGTCGTGGAACGTCGGCAAGGTGTTCTTCCGCGAACAGGAAGTGTGGCGTTTCGACCTGCTGCCTGAACCCGGCCATCGCCGCCCCGCCTTCATCAACCTTCAGCAGTACTACGCCGAAGGCTATCTGTATGAGCAAGCGCGCCAGGAACCCAACATCGACCTGCGCTGGAAAAACAAGGTCGCCGGCGTGGTCCAGGCCGAAGACGGCGTCGACCTGACGATCGACACCCCCGAAGGCCCGTACACGCTCCACGCCGATTGGCTGGTCGCCTGCGATGGCGCCCGTTCGCCGGTGCGCAAGCTGATCGGCCAGGAAAGCCATGGCCGCATCTTCCGCGACCGCTTCCTGATTGCCGACGTGAAGATGAAGGCGGACTTCCCGACCGAACGCTGGTTCTGGTTCGACCCGCCCTTCCATCCCAACCAATCCGTGCTGCTGCACCGTCAGCCCGACAACGTCTGGCGCATCGACTTCCAACTGGGGTGGAACGCCGACCCCGTCGAAGCCGTCAAACCCGAGAACGTGCTGCCGCGCATCCGCGCCCTGCTGGGGCCCGACGCGCAGTTCGATCTGGAGTGGGTCAGCGTCTACACCTTTGCCTGCGAACGCATGGACAAGTTCCGCCACGGACGCGTCGTGTTCGCCGGCGACTCCGCGCACCGCGTATCGCCCTTCGGTGCACGAGGCGCCAATAGCGGCGTGCAGGATGCCGAAAACCTGGCGTGGAAGCTGAAGCTGGTACTGGCGGGCCTGGCGCCCGAAGCGCTGATCGACAGCTACAGCGCCGAGCGCGAGTACGCGGCCGACGAGAACATCCTGAATTCGTCGCGCGCCACCGATTTCATTACGCCCAAGAGCGACATCAGCCGCAGCTTCCGCAACGCGGTGCTGAACCTGGCCAAGACGCATCCATTCGCGCGTTCACTCGTCAACAGCGGACGCCTGTCGCTGCCCGCCACCTACGGCGAGTCGCCCCTGAACACCCCGGATGCGGATGCCTTCACGGGCCGCATGGTGCCCGGCGCTGTCGCGCTGGACGCACCCGTGATGTGCCGCGGCGAACAGGACTGGTGGATGGCGCAGCTGGATAGCGGCTTCGTCCTGGCGCTGTTCTGTGGCGATGCGCTGCCCAGCACCAACACGCTCCAGGCCTTACAGGCGCTGCGCATGGCGTCGGTGCCCGTCAAGGCCGTCCTGGTGGCGGGCGCGCAGTGCGACCTGTCCGGCCTGCCCGCGGACCTGCCGGTGGTGGCGGACGCCGAAGGCTGCCTGGCCAAACGCTACGACGCGCAGCCCGGCACCGCCTACCTGATCCGCCCCGACCAGCACATCGCCGCGCGCTGGCGCGCATTCGACGCCGATGCCGTCGCCCGCGCCGTCCGCCGGGCCACGGGCCACGCCTGAATCCAGAGGTCAACCCATCATGCTGATTACCGAAACCAATCTGAGCTCGCCCGACGACTTCTACGAAGCGCTGATCGAAACGCACCGCGACCTGACGAACGAGCAAAGCCAGGAATTGAACGCGGCGCTGATCCTGCTGCTGGCCAACCACCTGGGCGACGTGGCGCTGCTGCGCGAAGCCCTGCAACAGGCCCGCGCCTCAGTCGTGCAAGCGTAGGATGGGTGAAGCGCGGGACACCGAAAAAAAAGAACCCCGACGTCGAACGCGCGCAACCCATCAAGCAGCGGTTGCGTTATGGCTGAAGCAGCCAAGCATCCAGGGCTGCTTGATGGGTTACGCGCGCTGGGGCGCGGCTTTCCAAGCGAAACCGTTCCGCGCTCCACCCATCCTACGAGCCGCCCCCAGCCGAACACCTGGCCGCGTTCCCTCCCGCCCCCAGCCGAACTCCCATCCGCATCCCCCCGCCCCCCAGCCCAACACCCGGCCGCATTCCCCCGGACCCTTCCTGCCGCGGCCCCGGGGCATTTACAACCCCACCGCGAACGTATTCACGATCAACGCGCGCAACCATTGGTTGCCGCCATCGCGGTCCACCCTGCGCTGCCAGTACATGTTCGTCTGCAGCGCGGGCACCTTCACCGGCGGTGTCATGAAGCGCAGGCCGAACGGTGGCGCGGCGCTGGCGGCCAGTTTTTCAGGCACGGTCGCCAGCAAGTCCGTCGCGCTGACGATGTAGGGAACGGCCGAAAAGTGCGGCACGCTGAAGTGTTCGGCCAGTTCCACGCCCGCGCGCTCCATGGACTGGTTGACCTGTCCGTAAGGCGCGGCCCGCGAGACGATCAGATGCCGCTCGGCTCGGAATGCCTTGATACCCATGCCCGCGTGCGCCGTGGGATGCGCCTGGCGGAACAGGGTGGCATAGCCCTGCCGGAACAGCATGCGCTGCAGCGTGCCCGCCCCCATCTCGTCGAACGCGCCAATGGCCAGGTCCACCCGGCCCGACTCCATTTCACGCGGCAAGTCCGGCCCCTGCACGCGTACCGAATCGATGCGCACCTGCGGCGCCACCTGCACGCAGACCTCCATCAGCCGCGGCATGAAGTGGATTTCGCCCACGTCCGTCATCGCCACCCGGAAGCGACGGCTGCTGGTGGCGGCGTCAAACACGTCCTGATCCTGCAAGGCCTGGCTCAGCATCGTCAGCGCTTCGCTGACGGGGCCCGCCAGCCGCTGCGCGCGCGGGGTGGGCAGCATGCCTTGCGCGGTACGCACGAACAGCTCGTCGCCAAAGGCCTCGCGCAGACGGCGCAGGGCGTTGCTGACCGCGGGTTGCGTCAGATCCATCCGCCGCGCCACGGCCGACAGATTGCGGTCTTCCAGCAGATGCTGGAACAGGATCAACAGGTTCAGGTCGACGTTGCGCAATTCGGCCATAGGGCCCCCTACTATTCACAAAATTTATAGTCTCTATTTTTGCATTCCCGTAGCCGCAATGGGCGTTTTTTCCGACAATAGGGAATCGGCGCTGGGTTCAACCCAGACCGCCCTCAGATATCGACCGCGCGGCCACGCACCGCGCCGCCACCCAGGAGGATTCCATGGAACTGAAATATCAGACCGGCTTCGGCAACGACTGCGCGACCGAAGCGCTGCCCGGCGCCCTGCCCGTAGGCCGCAATTCGCCGCAGCAATGCCCGTACGGCCTGTATGCCGAGCAACTGTCCGGCACCGCCTTCACCGCCCCCCGCAGCGAAAACCGCCGGTCCTGGCTGTACCGCATCCGCCCGGGCGCGCAACACAAGCCGTTCGAGCCCTTTGCCGGCGCGGCAGGCTGGGAAAGCACCTTCGGCCATGGCCCGGTCACGCCCAACCAGCTACGCTGGAGCCCGATGCCAATCCCTGAGGCCCCCACGGACTTCCTGGAAGGCGTGAAGACCTGGGGCGGCAACGGCGGCCCCGACGAACAGGGCGGCGTGGCCATCCACCTGTACGCGGCCAACCGGTCGATGCAGGGCCGCTATTTCTACAACGCCGATGGCGAACTGCTGCTGGTGCCCCAGCAAGGACGCCTGCGCCTGGCTACCGAGCTGGGCCTGATCGATCTGGAACCCCTGGAAATCGCCGTTATCCCGCGCGGCGTGCGCTTTCGCGTCGAACTCCTGGATGGCGCCGCGCGCGGCTACATGCTGGAGAACTTCGGCGCCGCCCTGCGCTTGCCCGAACTGGGCCCCATCGGCTCGAACTGTCTGGCAAACGCGCGCGACTTCCAGACGCCGGTGGCCTGGTATGAAGACGTGGAAGGCGACTTTGAACTGATTGCCAAGTTCACGGGCGGATTCTGGCGCGCATCCATCGACCATTCGCCGCTGGACGTCGTGGCCTGGCACGGCACGCACGCGCCGTACAAGTACGACCTGCGCCACTTCAACACCATCGGCTCGATCAGCTTCGACCATCCGGATCCGTCGATCTTCACAGTGCTGACCGCACCGTCCGACACCCCGGGCACGGCCAACATGGACTTTGCGATCTTCCCGCCGCGCATCCTGGCCATGGAAGACACCTTCCGTCCGCCCTGGTTCCACCGCAACGTCGCCAGCGAATTCATGGGCCTGATCCAGGGCGTATACGACGCCAAGGCCGATGGCTTCGCCCCCGGCGGCGCCAGCCTGCACAACTGCATGAGCGGCCACGGCCCCGACGCCGAGACCTTCGAGAAGGCCTCGCACGCCGACACGCACGCCGCCCATTACATCCGCGACACGATGGCGTTCATGTTCGAAACGCGCCGCGTCATCCGCCCGACCGGGCAGGCCTTGGCCTCGGTAGAATTGCAGGGCGACTATTACCGGTGCTGGCAGGGCATCGTGAAGCACTTCGATCCCAAGAAGGCGTGACGGCGCCACTGCGCTGATTCCCAGCCACGGCGATGCGTGCAAGCGCATCGCCGTTTGGCTTTTGAATTTTCCGGCGCCGCTGCCCGTCAGTTCTGCCGGCCCCCACACCATTACAGAGACACGCGAACCATGACCACCACGATCAACGAAACCCACGATCCCTCCTTGAAGAGCTGGATCGCCAGCGCCAACACCGGCACGTCCGATTTTCCGGTCCAGAACCTGCCGTACGGCGCGTTCCGCCGCAAGGGCACGCAAGAGTCGTTCCGCCCGGGCGTGGCGATCGGTGACCAGATCCTGGACCTGGCCGCATTGGCCGCCAAGCAACCATTCGAAGGCCTGGCCGCCGAGGCGCTGGCCGCTTGCGCGGGCGACAGCCTGAACGCGCTGATGGCGTTGGGCCAACCGCACTGGAGCGCCCTGCGCCTGGCGCTGTCGCGCGCACTGCGCGAAGGCGCCGCGTTGCGCGCCGAAGTCGAACCGTTGCTGGTGGCGCAGGCCGACGCCGAATACACCACGCCCGCCCGCATCGGCGACTACACCGACTTCTATATCTCGGTGCACCACGCGACGGCAGTGGGCAAGCAGTTCCGTCCTGATAATCCCTTGCTGCCGAACTACAAGTGGGTGCCGATCGGCTACCACGGCCGCGCCTCCAGCATCGGCGTGGACCAGAAGTTCCCCCGCCCGGTCGGCCAGACGCGTCCGGCCAATGAAGGCGACACGCCGCAATTCGGCCCGTGCGCGCGCCTGGACTACGAACTGGAACTGGGCATTTTCGTGGGGACCGGCAACGAACAAGGCGAACGCATCGGCCTGGCCAACGCCGACGGCCACGTGTTCGGCCTGTGCATTCTGAACGACTGGTCGGCGCGCGACATCCAGGCCTGGGAATACCAGCCCCTGGGCCCCTTCCTGTCCAAGAATTTCGCCTCGACGATTTCGCCGTGGATCGTCACGATGGAAGCGCTGGAGCCGTTCCGCACGCAATGGAACCGCGGCCCGTCGGAACCGCAACCGATGCCGTACCTGGCCTCCGACGCGAACCGGGCGAAGGGCGCCTACGATGTGCGGCTGGAAGTGCTGATGACGACGCAACAATCGCGCGAGGCCAAGCAGCCCGCCGTGACGTTGTCGCGCAGCAATTTCCGCGATGCCTACTGGAACGTGGCCCAGCTGATCACGCACCACACGGTGAACGGCTGCAATTTGCAGCCGGGCGACATGCTGGGCACGGGCACGCTGTCCGGGCCGCAGCCGTCGGAAGCTGGTTCGTTGCTGGAATTGAGCAATGGCGGCAAGACGGCAATCGACCTGCCGTGGGGAGAAAAGCGGACGTTCCTGCAGGATGGCGATCAGATCATCATGCGGGCGGCTTGCTTGAAGGCGGGATATCCGAGGATTGGGTTTGGGGAGGCGTCCGGGACGGTGTTGCCGGCGCGGGTTTGAGTTTTCTCTTCGTGGGTGGGGCGTGTTGGGGGATCGGCGCAGAGTTTGCTTAGGTCGCCTTGAGATGTGGGTCTCCGCAGGTTTGCGTAGGTCGCCCATCGGCGCGGTCGGCCTGACTGCGCGCGCCCACGATTGCGGTCCGGAGCCTTCGCTCCGGACTGCCCCGTTGTCATCTTCGTTGCGGCCTGCGGCCGCTGCCTTCAGATTCCCTCGGGCGCATCAAGGTTGCGCGCAGTCAGGCCGACCACACCGACGGGCTGCGCCGTCTCGGTTTGCGCGCTGCCAGGTTTCGGATTAGTGACGAGATTTGCGGGGCCCGCCTCATGCGGCCGCGCGGGCGGCCGCATTCTGCATACGCATTCTGAGACGTCGTAGCGGTGGTCGCTTGCGCGCTTGTGGGGAGTGGTTTTCTACTGGACCCCGCCGTCAGATGGGGAGGTGGAGCGACGGGTGGCGCGCGGCAGGCAGCTGCTTGCCTCTTCGCACCTGTACGCGCGCCACCCGTCTAAGAGGGAGAGTGCCGTGCGCTTGCGGCACTGGTGCTTCTTTGACGAGTCATCAATCGTCGATCGTTAATCGACATTCGTCTTCTCGCGTTCTCGCATCCGTAGGATGGGTGGAGCGCGGCACACCCGTCATCAGGACGGGGACGTCCGTCGCGCGTAACCCATCGTGGTGGCATGCATCGGTGATGGGTTACGTGCGGCATAGGGAGTGTCAGTTTTTTTGTGTTTAAGGCACTCAGAGCCTGAACCCATAGAGGATCAGACATGTCGATGCTATCTCAGCGATACGGGTCAGTGAAGCGCTCTGCATAAATCACTGCGAA
>NZ_NJIG01000036.1 GCF_002209535.1 Achromobacter marplatensis
CGCCAAGCTCGTCGGCCATGACGCTGGCCCCGTGCGTGCCCCGCTGACCGACCTGACCGGCGAAGAAATGGAAATGCTCAACGCCCTGATCAAGAAGCTCGGCCCCCAGTAAGCCACCGGGCGACACCCCACGCATTCCTGCCCCCGATTCGGGGGCGTTTTTTTCGGAGAATCCTCATGACTTTGACCGGCCAAATGCTGATCGGCGCCACCGCCGTTCTTGGCTCGGGCGCCGCCCAGCACGCCATCAACCCCGCGACGGGCGAACGCCTGGAACCCGGCTTTCCCGCCGGCTCGTCCGACGACGTCGCGCGCGCGGCCGAACTGGCCCGCGCCGCCTTTGACCCCTACCGCGCCGTGCCGCTGGAAACCCGCGCGCAATTCCTGGAGAGCATCGCGGAAGGCATCCTGGCCCTGGGCGACGCACTGATCGAACGCACCCACCAGGAAACCGGTTTGCCCCTGGCCCGCCTGCAAGGCGAACGCGGCCGCACCGTCGGCCAATTGCGCCTGTTCGCCCGCGTGGTCCGCGACGGCTATTTCCTGGACGCCACCATCGACCCCGCCCAGCCCGAGCGCCAACCGCTGCCCCGCGCCGACCTGCGCCTGGCCAACGTGCCGCTGGGCCCCGTGGCGGTCTTCGGCGCCAGCAACTTCCCGCTGGCCTTCTCGGTTGCCGGCGGCGACACGGCGTCGGCGCTTGCGGCCGGTTGCCCCGTCATCGTCAAGGCCCACAACGCCCACCCCGGCGCCTCTGAAATGGTCGGCCGCGTGATCCAGGCGGCCGTGGCCAAGCACGGCCTGCCGGAAGGCACGTTCTCGCTGCTGTTCGGCGCAGGCAGCGAAATCGGCACGGCGCTTGTGACGCACACGGCCATCACCGCCGTCGGCTTCACCGGTTCGCGCCGCGGCGGCCTGGCGCTGGTCGCCGCCGCCAACGCCCGTCCGGTGCCGATTCCCGTCTATGCCGAAATGTCCAGCATCAACCCGGTGTTCCTGATGCCCGCCGCGCTGGAAGCGCGCGCCGAAGCCATTGCCCGCGGCTTCGTCGATTCGCTGGCGATGGGCGTCGGCCAGTTCTGCACCAACCCGGGCCTGGTCATCGGCATTGAAGGCCCCGCCCTGGAACGTTTCCGCCAAGCGGCCGCAGAGGCCGTCCAAGCCAAGGGCGCCGCCACCATGTTGACTCCAGGCATCTTCGCGGCCTACCAGGAAGGCGCCAACGCGCTGGCCAAGCACGCCAACGTCGCCACCCTGGGCCGCGGCGAAGCCTCGAAGCCGGCCGCCAATGCCGCCGGCGCCGTGGTCTTCGGCACGCAGGCCGACCGCTTCCTGGCCTCGCACGAACTGGAAGCCGAGGTCTTCGGCCCGGCCTCGCTGGTCGTCGCGTGCAAGGACCTTGCCCAGATGCGGGCCGTGGCCGAACACCTGGAAGGTCAGCTCACCGCCACGCTATTCGTCGACGACGCCGACGTGGCCTCGGCCCAGGCGCTGCTGCCCGTGCTGGAACGCAAGGCCGGCCGCATCCTGGCCAATGGCTACCCGACGGGCGTGGAAGTCAGCCATGCCATGGTGCACGGCGGCCCCTTCCCCGCCACGTCGAATCCGGCATCGACGTCGGTGGGCGCCACGGCCATCCGCCGCTTCCTGCGCCCGGTCTGCTATCAGGACCTGCCGGACGCGCTGCTGCCGGATGGCGTCAAGCGCGGCAATCCGCTGGACCTGATGCGGATGGTCGATGGCGTGATGACGGCGGGCTGACGCTCGCGTCGTCTCTTGGGAAGGCGTCGCGCCTCGGGCCCCGCTTCAAAGGCCTGAGGCCGGCGCGCCACACTCGATTTCCCCAGGGTTGCCAAGGCGGTCCGCCACGCGCAATAATCTGCCCTCACTTATTAATTGATACGTGTTCGCATTAGCAATGGTGCGGTCCCCTATCGCGAGCGGGCGAGATCGTGAGCGCATCACAAGGTTTGTCCCATGACTTCGAGCACCTGTACGGCAATCACCACAACTGGTTGCTCGCCTGGGTGAACTGGCGTCTGGGCAATGCGGCCGATGCGGCCGACCTGGCGCACGATGCATTCGTCCGCCTGCTGACGCGCCCCTGCCACTTCGAGAACGCGCAGCAGGTCCGCGCATACTTGCGCAAGATGGCCAACGGCATGTGCGTCGACCTTTGGCGGCGGCGCAGCCTGGAGCAGGCGTGGCTGGAAGCCCTTGCCGCCCAGCCCGAGCCCACGGTGGCGTCGGCGGAACAGCAGGCCATGGTGCTTGAGGCCCTGGGTGAAATCGACACCATGCTTCGTGAATTGCCGCCCAAGGTCGCGCACGCCTTCGTCATGGCCGTGGCCTGCGAAATGACGGACAACGAAGTTGCCGCCACGCTGAACGTGTCCTCCCGCATGGTGCGCAAGTACGTGGCGCAGGCCATGCTGTGCTGCATGAAGCTGGAAGCCCGCCTGGCTGCCGGCCAGCCCGAAACGCCCCTCATCGCCCCGGCTTCGGCCCCGCTGGCAACCGCGTCATGACCGCAGCAGCGTTGCAGGAACCCTCGCATCGGGCGATGGAAGAAGCCGCCGAGTGGTATGCGTTGCTGCGCACGGGCCAGGCTTCGGCCGCCGAACAACAGAAATGGAAACAATGGCTGGGCCGGGACGCCGAGCACCGCCAGGCCTGGAGCTATGTCGAACGCATCGACCGCCGCTTCAGTCCGCTGCAATCAAGCCCGGACCGCGAGGCCGCCGTCTCTGCCTTTCACCGCGCGATCAGCGCCGCGCCGCGCCGGCGGCGCCAGGTCTTGCTGGGCCTGGCAGGATCGCTGGGCTTGTCCTGGCTGGGTTGGACCGCCTGGCGCCAGACGCCCTTGTCTGCCCTGGCATCGCTGTGGGGCACGGACTACCAGGCAGGGGTAGGCGAAACGCGCCAGGTTGCGCTGGCTGATGGCACGACGGTCTGGATCAAGGCGCTCAGCGCGTTCAATCAGGCCTACAGCGATACGCAGCGACGCCTGCAACTGGTGACGGGCGAAATACTGATCGATACCGGCAAAGATCCATCGCGCCCCTTCATCGTCGATACGGCGCAGGGCCGGCTACAAGCCTTGGGCACGCGCTTTTCGGTCAGCCAGGGCGATTCCGGAACCCTGGTCGCCGTCTACGAAGGCGCCGTCCGCGTGAATCCCGCACGCTCGGGCGCAAGCGGCATCGTGCCGGCTGGCCAGCAAGCCCGGTTCACTGCTGATACGCTGCAGCCGCTGATGCCGGCCGACCCTGCGCGGGAAAGCTGGCGGCACGGCCTGCTGCTGGCCGACGGCACGCCCTTGGCCAACGTCGTCGCCGAATTGCGCCGTTACCATGCCGGGCACCTGGGCCTGTCGCCCGAGGCCCAGCAATTGCGGGTCTTCGGCAGCTACCCCCTCAACGATGTGGATCGCGCCCTGGACATGCTGGCATCCGTCCTGCCAATCCGGCTGAACCGCCCGCTGCCGTGGTGGGTAAGCATCGCCCCCCGCTAAAAAAAGACACAAATTCGGTTCCGCATTTTGCCGTCTCGTTCGATTTAGGAAAGTGAGCGTCCGAGAGTCCACGCGCCGCACGGCATTTCCGCCCTGGCCGCGCCTCTCGCTTCCTTCCTATCCATTGCACGAGCGCACAGGTTCCGTCATGCCCCATCGTTTCCCGCCCACCCTGCCTCTTCACACGCGGCCCATGGCCTTGCGCGGCCATCGCCAGGGATCCCGCCTGCCACTGGCGCTTGCCCTCGCCCTGTCCGCCCTTTGGGCGTCGGCGCCGCATGCCCAGCCTGCACCGGCCGGGGCCGGGCAAGCCGCCGCGTTGCTGACGTTCGACATGGCCCCTGCCCCCCTGAACCAGGTGCTGACGCGCCTGGCGAATGAGTCGGGAATCTTGCTGGCCGCGCCCAGGGAACTGCTGGCCGGCCGCCAGAGCGGTGGCGTGCGCGGGCGCTATTCTCGTGCGGAGGCCCTGGATCAGGCCCTGGCCGGCACTGGCCTGCGCGCCACGCGCGAAGCCCCGAACCAGTACCGGCTGGTCGCCATACCCGAAACCGGCACCGCCGTGCTCGAGGCCGTGACGGTCACGGGCAGCGCGCTGTCCAGCGGCTTGCCGCCCGTGTACGCCGGCGGCCAGGTGGCAAGCGGCGGGCGCGTCGGCCTGCTGGGCAATCTGAGCGACCTGGACACGCCCTTCAGCGCCACGCAATACACGGCCAAATTGATCGAAGACCAGCAGGCGCAGAACATCGGCGATGTGCTGGTCAACGATCCCTCGGTGCGCAATACCTATTCGCGCGGCGCCGGGCGCGACGAATTCAATATCCGCGGCTTCTCGCTCTTCAACTACGACGTGTCATTCAATGGCCTCTACGGCGTGTCGCCGCGCAACGCAAGCTCGTTGATCGGCGTGGAACGCGTGGAAGTCCTGCGCGGGCCGAACGCTCTGCTCAATGGCATGGCGCCTTACGGCTCGGTAGGCGGCGCGATCAATCTCGTGCCCAAGCGCGCGGGCCCCGATCCGCTGAACCGCTATACGCTGACCTACATCGGCGACTCCCAATTCGGCGTCCACGCCGACCTGGCCCGCCGCTACGGCGAGAGCCAGGAATGGGGCGTGCGCCTGAACGTGGCCGGCAGCGGCGGCGACCTGCCCCAGGACGGTTCCAAGGAAGACCTGGGCGCGGTGGCCCTGGGCCTGGATTACCAGAGCGAGCGCTTCCGCCTTGAAGGCGACATCAACTACCAGAACCGCACGACCGATGCGCGCAGCGGGCTGCTGTTCCCGCCGGAACCCGGCACCGACATCGGCCGGGCGCCCGATGCGCGCCGGAATTTCTTCCCGTCATGGACCTACTGGAAGACCAAGGAATGGTCGGGCGCCGTCAGGGCCGAATTCGACGTGACGCCGGACTGGACGGTGTATGGCGCCGTGGGCGCGCGCAAGCACGACTTCGAAAGCATGCAGACCAGCTGGCTGATGCTGGACGGCGAAGGCGATATCGGCGCCGTGCCCGCCCGCCTGAACGAGTCGCTGCTCAGCAAGACGGGCGAAGTGGGCGTGCGCGGCCGGTTCAATACCGGCCCGGTCAAGCACGAGCCGTCGCTGTCGGCCAGCGCCCTGGCCATCGACTATTCCTCTGCGCGGATCCGCTCAAGCACCATCTTCTCCAACCTGTACCACCCCGCCGACTTGCCGAAACCGGACATCGCCCGGCCGGACGATTTGCCCAAGACCAGCGAATCGCGCCTATACAGCGTTGCGCTGGCCGACAAGCTCTCATTCGCCGAAGACCGCGTCCAGGTCATCGCGGGCGTCCGGCACCAGCGGATCGAATCCACCAACTTTGACGCCGCCACCGGCCGCACGTCTTCGGACTACGCCAAGTCCGCCGTCACGCCGGCGTTCGCGTTGACGGTGCGGCCCACGCAACGGCTGTCGCTGTATGGCAACTACATCGAAGGCCTGAGCCAGGGCGGCACGGCGCCCGAAGGCGCCGTGAACGCGGGAGAAATGTTCCCGCCGGAAATCGCCAAGCAATTCGAGGTGGGCGGCAAGTACGACTTCGGCGATTTCTTCACTACGCTCAGCGCATTCCAGATCGAAAAGCCCAGCAGCTACCTGGACCCGGCAAGCCGCCGTTATGTGTCCGACGGCCAGCAACGCAACCGCGGCCTGGAATTCCTGGTGCAGGGCGACGCCGCGCGCGGCGTGCGCCTCTTGGGCGGGGTGGCGTACACCGACGGGCGCCTGACGCGCACCGAAGGCGGCATCAACGACGGCAATGTGGCCCCGGCGGTGCCGCGCTTCCAATTCAATGCGGCGGCGGAATGGGACACCCCCTTCCTGCCTGGCCTGACCTTGACGGCGCGGATGTTGCGGACCAGCCGGCAATATGTCGACGTCGGCAATACGCAGCAGATCCCGGGTTGGACCCGTTTCGACGTGGGCGCGCGGTATGCGTTCAAGGCCAACGGCACGCCGATGGTCGTGCGCGCCACGGTGGAAAACGTGTTCAACAAGAACTACTGGCAATCCGCCGCGCGTGAAGGTCTGACGGTCGGCGCGCCCATGACGGTGCTGCTGTCGGTTTCCGCGGACTTTTGATCCCCGTCGGAAACCGGCCCGCCGCGCGCCTAGCCGCCAGCACGCGGGGCTTCGCGCGGCAGGTCCACCCGGAAATGGGTCAAGCCGTCGCGCGACTCCGCGCTGATGCGTCCGCCGTGGCTCAGCACGATCTGCTGCGCGATGAACAGTCCCAGGCCCAGGCCCTTGTGGCCTTCGGCGCGGCGCTCGCCGCCCCGGAACGGGTTGAACAGGTGCGGCAGCAGCGCCGGGGGAATGCTGCCCCCGTTGGTGACCGTGACCGCGACCCGGTCCGCCGCGGTCCCGTCCGCGTTGACCCGCACGGGCACGTCGCGGCTGCCATGGTGCAACGCGTTGCCGACCAAGTTCGTGAGGACCTGGCACAGGCGCTCCGCATCCCAGGCGCCGCCCAGGTCCCCGTCGCATTCGCATTCGATCTGGCGGTCGGGGTAGCCGGTCTGCAGTTCGTCGACGGTACGCTGCAGCAAGGCGTCCAGCCCGGTCCATGCCGGCTCAAGCGTCAAGCCGCCCGCCTGCCGGATGCGGGTCACATCCAGCAGGTCGTCAATCAGGCGGGCCATGCGCTCACTGCTTTGCAGCATGCGCTGGGCCAGGCTGGCCACGCGCGCATCATCGTTCTGGCGCTGCAGCAACGACGCCCCCATCACGATGGACTGCAGCGGCGTGCGCAGATCGTGGCTTAGCACGGCCATGAACATCTCGTTGATCCGCAAGGCTTCCGTGCGCTCTTCCAACTGCATGGCCAGCGCCCGCTTGCGTTCATGCAGTTCAAAGAACACGTTCGCCTTCATGCTCAGCATGTGCGGGTCGATGGGCTTGTACAGGAAATCCACGGCGCCGCTCTCGTAGCCGCGGAACTGCCAGTTCTGCTCGCGCGACCCGGCGGTCATGAAAATCAGCGGGATATGGCGCGTGCGTTCGCTGCCACGGATCAGTTCGGCCAATTCAAAGCCGTTCATGTCGGGCATTTGCACATCCAGCAGCGCCAGCGCCACATCGCCATGATGCAGCAGCAGTTCCAGCGCTTCTGGCCCGGATTGCGCTTTCAGCACTTCTACCCGGCCGCTTTCCAGCAGCGCTTCCAGCGCGATCAGGTTTTCCGGAACGTCATCGACAAGCAGGCACTTGATGCGGTCTTCTTGTGGTTTGGCGGAGGTCAGGAACATGGTGTCGGAAGGTTGGGGTTACGGCAGGCGCAACGTGCGCAGTTGGGAAAACAGGTTGGCGATCTCGTCGGGCGTCAGGGCGTCGTGCGCCGGCTGCCGCGCCAGGGCGGCCTCGGGCATGGTGGGCATGGCGGCGCTGGACGGCGCCTGCACGATCGTGCGTCCGCCTGCGGCGTGTATCGCCGCCAGGCCGGCGGCGCCGTCCTCGTTGGCGCCGGAAAGCAGCACGCCCAGCAGTTTCTCGCCATAGCTATCGGCGGCGGACTCGAACAGCACGTCAATCGATGGCCGGGAAAAATACACCGGCGCGCCCACCGACAGCGCCAGCCGGGGCCCCTGGTCCACCAGCAAGTGGTAGTCCGGCGGCGCAAAATACAGATGGCCGGGGCGTATCCACAGTTGGTCTTCGGCTTCCTGCACGAGCAAGGCGCAGCGCTCGCGAAAAATATCGACCAGGAGGCTGCGGCGGTCGCGCGGCAGGTGCAGCACTACCACCACCGCCGCGTCCAGGCCGGCCGGCAAGGCGGGCAGCAGCGTGTTCAACGCATCGATGGCGCCGGACGATCCGCCGATGACGATCGCCTCCCACGGGCAGGCGGCCGCCGGCGCACGGGCAGCGGATTCACCTGCGCTCATCGCCCCGCCTTCTTGCGGTAGATGCGGTCTTCCAGCACGAAATCGTCGAAGTTGCCGGCCTGCGCCGAAAACCGCAGCGATTCCCGCGAGCCCAGACCCAGGAAGCCGCGATGGACCAGCGCGTCGTGGAACAGGCCCAGTGCGCGGTTTTGCAGATCGCGTTCGAAATAGATCAGGACGTTGCGGCAGGAGATCAGGTGGACCTCCGCGAACACGCTGTCGGTCGCCAGGCTGTGGTCGGAAAAGACCATGTGTTCGCGCAGCCGCTGGTCGAACACCACCCGCCCGTACCGGGCGGTGTAGTAGTCGGACAGCGAGCTGCGGCCGCCGGAGCGGGCGTGGTTCGCACTGAAGGCGGCCACGCGGTCCAGGTCGAAGACGCCCTGCTCCGCCGTGCGCAGCGCGTGCGGATTGATGTCGGTGGCATAGATCAGCGCGCGCTCAAGCAGGCCCTCTTCGGCCAGCAGGATGGCAAGCGAATAGACCTCTTCGCCGGCGCTGCACCCGGCAACCCACACCTTGATCGACGGATAGGTGCGCAGAATCGGCACCACCTCGTTGCGCAGCGCCAGGAAATAGCTTGGATCGCGGAACATGTCGCTGACCTGAACCGTCAGGAACTGCAGCAACGCGGTGAACACCGCCGGCTCATGCAGCACGCGGTCCTGCAGTTGCGACAGCGTCTTGCAGCCGAATTGCGTCAGCGCGCTTTGCAGGCGCCGCTTGATCGACGCCTGCGCGTACTCGCGAAAGTCGTAGTGGTAATGGTGATAGATCGCGTCGAGCAACAGCCGTTGCTCGATATCTGCGGTGCGCGCTTTGGCGGTGGATGGCATGACGGTCTTCAACAAAGGGTGGCGCGAACGCCTTTAGCTGCGCATCCAGACCCGCACCAGGGACAACAGGCGCTCCACGTCCAGCGGCTTGGCGATGTAGTCGTTGGCGCCGGCGGCCAGGCATTTCTCCTGGTCGTCCTTCATGGCCTTGGCGGTCAGCGCGATGATCGGCAGGCGGCGCCACTCGGGCCGCTTGCGTATCTCGCGCATGGCCGTGTAGCCGTCCATCTCGGGCATCATGATGTCCATCAGCACCAGGTCGATCACCGGCTGGCCGTCCGCTCCCGCCCTGCCCAGCACGTCAAGCGCTTCACGGCCGTTGCGGGCGATCTCCACGCGCACGCCGGTCGGCTCCAGGATGCTGGACAACGCGAACACGTTGCGCACGTCGTCTTCCACCACCAATACGGTACGGCCTTCCAGCGCTGAATCGCGGCTGCGGGCCAGCTCCAGCATCTGGCGCTGCTCAGGCGGCAGTTCGGCTTCCACCTGGTGCAGGAACAGCGTCACCTCGTCCAGCAGCCGTTCGGGCGAGCGCGCGTCCTTGATGATGATGGACTTCGAGAAGCGGCGCAGGTGCTGCTCTTCGTCGCGCGACAGCGCGCGGCCGGTATAGACGATGACCGGCGGGAACGACACGCCCTCCTGCTCGGTCATCTGCTGCAGCAGCTCGTAGCCGCTCATGTCGGGCAGGTTCAGGTCCATGACGACGCAGTCGAACGTCGTCTCGCGCAGCAGTGCCAACGCGGCCGCCGCGGTGGCCGCCGGCGCGATCTCGACGTCGTTGCGCGCCAGCAGCTGGCGCACGCTCTCGCGCTGGCGGTCGTCATCCTCGACCACCAGCACATGGCGCACGTGCCGGGTGAACTTCGCTTCCAGGCGCTGCAAGGCGTGGACCAGTTCTTCGCGCTTGACGGGCTTCAGTGCGTAGCCGGCGGCGCCGCGCCCCATGGCCTCGCGCGCGTAATCGGCCACCGACACCACATGGACCGGAATGTGGCGGGTCTGCGGGTTGCGCTTGAGCTGATCCAGGACGCCCAGCCCGGAGAAATCGGGCAGGTTGATGTCCAGCACGATGGCGTTGGGACGTTCGCGCGTCGCCAGTTCCAGACCGTCCGTCGCGGTGTGGGCCACGAAACAGCCAAAGCCCATCTCGCGCGCCAGGTCCGAAAGAATGCCGGCAAAGCGCTCGTCGTCTTCGATGACGAGAATGCTGCGCTCCGGCTCCGGACCCGACGGGGCGGCTGCCTTGGGCGCAGGCGCGGCAGGCGCGTCGCGGCGAGGAACGACAGGCGCCGTCTTCGGCAGCATGAAGGGCGTGGCCGGGGCCGCGCCGCTCTGAGCGCCCGGCACCGACGGCGTCTCTTCCAGCCGCACAGGCACCTCCAGCGTGAACACGCTGCCTTGGCCCGGCGTGCTGGTCACGGACAGGCTGCCGCCCAGCAACGTGGCCAGATCGCGTGAGATCGACAGCCCCAGGCCCGTGCCGCCGAACTTGCGGTGCGTGCTGCCGTCGGCCTGGCGAAACGCCTCGAAAATCAGTTCCTGCTGATCGGCCGGCACACCGATGCCGGTGTCTTGCACGGCGAACGCCACCCGGTCCCGTGCCACGCGCGACACCCGCAGGGCGACCGTGCCGCGCTGCGTGAACTTGAGGGCGTTGGACAGCAGGTTCTTCAGCACCTGCCCCAGGCGTTGTGCATCGGTATGCAGGGAGGCCGGCACGGCCGGATCGATATCCAGTTCCAGCGCCAGTCCTTTGTCCAGCGCCATCGGCCGCAGCGGCTCCAGCAGGCGCTGCAGCATCGGCGCAACGGCCACCTGCTCGACTTCCACGGTGGCCTGTCCGGCTTCGATCTTGGACAGATCAAGAATGTCGTTGATCAGCGTCAGCAGGTCGCTGCCGGCGGAATAAATCGTCTGTGCGTACTTGACCTGCTCGGCGCTCAGGTTGCCCGGCTTGTTGTCCGACAGCAGCTTGGCCAGGATCAATGTCGAATTCAGGGGCGTGCGCAGTTCGTGGCTCATGTTGGCCAGGAACTCGCTCTTGAACTGGCTGGCCTGCGACAGTTGGCGGGCCTTCTCCGTCAGTGCGTCCTGCACTCGCAGCAACTGGTCGGCCTGCGATTCCAGGTTGGCGTTGGTCTGCTCCAACTCGGTCTGCTGCAGTTCCATGCGCGCCTGCGATTCCTGCAGGATGCGGCTCTGCTGCTCAAGCTCTTCGTTGCTGACGCGCAGCTCTTCCTGCTGGGTCTGCAGTTCTTCTGCCTGGCGCTGCGTTTCCTCCAGCAGCGCCTCCAGGCGGCTGCGGTCCTGGCCCGAACGGATCGCCGAGGCCAGCATCTCCGAGGCGCCTTCCAGCAGGTTTCGCTCGCTTTCGCTCACCGGGTGGTTGAAGCCCAGCTCGAGCACGGCATATACCCGGCCGTTCTGGATGGCCGGCGCCAGGACGAGTTCGGCGGGATCGGAACGCCCCGTGGCGGAGGCGACTTCAAGGTGCCCCGCCGGCACATTGCGCACATGCAGCAATCTGCGCGACGTGACGGCCTGCCCGGCCAAGCCTTCGGCGGACTGGAGCTTGCGCGCCAGGCGCTCGGGCGGCAACGCAAAGCCGCCGAAAAGCTCCAGTTCACCCGTGCTGCGCTCGACCACGTAGCCCGCGCCCACGTCGGCGCCCAGATACTCGGCCAGATAATCCAGCGCGCGCTTGCCGATCTCGTCCAGGCGGTGATCCCCCTGCAGGCGCAGGCTCAGTCCCGACAGGCCGGCCGTCACCCAGGATTGGCGCGCCTTCGCGCGATACTCCCGCACCGTCATGCCGGCCGACGCCAGGATCAGCACCAGCAACAGCAGCGAACCGCCCCATGAGTAATAGGTCGACGTGGCGGCGGCCGCCGCCCAGGCGTCTTTGCCTTCGGCCAGTTCGTCCATCTGCCGCGAATACAGGTCGCCCACCAGGTCGCGCAAGCGGTCCATCGCCTCTTTGCCCGAATCGGTACGCACCACGGCCATCGCGCCTTCCACGTTGCCGGCCTTGCGCATCTCGACGGTCTCGTGCAGTTCCGCCAGCTTTTGCCGCGTGATGCCCTCGATGTCGCTGACGATGCGGCGTTGTGCCGAATCGTTGGACGTAGCCTCTTTCACCAGCGCAAGGCGCTGATCGATCAGCCTCAACGAGCGCAGGTACGGCTGCAGGTAGGTCACGTCGCCGGTAAGCAGATAGCCTCTCTGCCCGATCTCGGCATCCTTCAGCGCCGAATTGAACAGGCTCAACTGGCGCAACGTCTCGGTCGTGCGGTCCACGGCCTTGACCGCTTGCATGCGCGTGTCGGCCGAGCGGACGTTGACGAAGGCGATGACCAGCGTGGCCAGGGCCGCCGTCACGAACCCGGCTAATAGCGTCCGGGGAAAGGCATAGCGGTTGGCAGGCTGCGACGACGATTTCGGCATGGTAGCGGGTGACGGATTCAATGTAGGGGAGCATGGCCCAGCGGTGCGACAAGGCGGGCGCCGGGATGAACCGGGCGCAGTCGCTGCTATTGGCCTAAGCGCTGGACTATACATGGTTTGGCGGCGGGGGAAAGGGACCCGCCTCCCCGCAATCCGATCAGGCGCCCGCCGCCGAATCTGGGTAAAGTCAGCCTGGCGCAATGATCCCGGAAACCCCGCACGGGACGCGATACCCCGAACCCATGGCCGACCTTTCCTCCTCTCCCATCGTTGTGGTTCTTGCCGCTGGCGCCGGACGCCGCTTCCGCGAGGCCGGCGGCACCGGCAGCAAGCTTCACGCCCATCTGCTGGGCCGCCCGGTGCTGGACTGGACGCTGGCCGCCGTGCGCGCCAGCGGCTTGCCGTGGGAGCTGGTGGAACGGCCCGAGCACGAACCCGACGCCTACGGCATGGGCGACTCCATCGCGCGTGGCGTGGCCCGTCGGCCGGATGCGCCCGGTTGGCTGATCCTGCCCGGCGACCTGCCCCTGATCGAACCCGCCAGCCTGATCAACATCGCCCAGTCGTTGCGCGACGCGTCCCTTGCCGAACCCTGGGCGGTAGTGCGGCCGCTAGTGGCCATGCCGGACGGCACGACCCAACCCGGCCACCCGGTGGGCTTCGGACCCGCCTGGCAAGACGCGTTGCGGGGCCTGCGCGGGGAGTCCGGCGCGATGCCGCTCGTTCGCCAAGCCGGCCAACGAGGCACGATGCACCCGCTGCCGTCCGACGACGCGGGATGCGTCCAGGACATCGATCATCCCGACGACATCCTCCGGGCGGAAAAGGCGCTGCAAAGCCGGCTTGGCTGACGCCAACGGCAACACCCGAACCAAAGCCGGAACCGAGACCGAAGCCAATCTGGCCTGCGCCCGGCCGCGCGTCCTATCCCTCGTGGCGCCCCGTCGACTCGCGGTCGCGCTCGTACCGGCGATCAAGCGGAAACGGCGGCAGCCAGGACTCCCTGCGGATGATCCAGCTTTCATAAGTAGGCGTCAGTTGGTCTGGCGCGTCCAGCGACCCCAGGTTCACCTCGACCTCGTCGTCGGTGCGCCCGAACAACGTCGACCCACAACGGGGGCAGAAATACCGGCCGGCATAATCGCGCGTTTCACCGTCGATCGTCACGGCATCTTGAGGGAATATCGCCGAAGCGTGAAATAGCGCCCCATGGGTCTTGCGGCAATCCATGCAGTGGCACAGGCCCACCCGGTACGGCTGCCCCAACGCCACGATCTTCACGTCGCCGCAAAGACAACTGCCTGTAAACCGTTCCATGCTGTATCTCCTCTCCAAGTCAAAGGGACCGTCGCTGAGGGCAAGCGGATTACGTGAATCAGGGTGGACAACATCATCACCCTTGAAAGTATTCGCCAAGCCTAATGGCCTATGGTCAAGGCTGACGAACGGCATCGCCGAAGGTTGCGTTCCGGCAGGCCCCTTCTGCAGACAGTCTATCGCTCCTACCTGTGCCGATTTTTGCACTTGATAAAAATTCGTTTATAGACGAAACTCGCTATGTACCGAATCGAACATTACCTGACACCTCGCGGGCTCAGGGATACCTATGTCGACTGGCTGCGCGGCCTACGTGACGTTCGCGCCAAAGTCGCCATTGCGCAGAGGGTCTTCCGCATCGAACGCGGCAACTTTGGCGATCATCGATTTTGCCGCGAGGGCGTCTGGGAAATGCGTGTGCATGTTGGTCCCGGCTACCGCGTGTACTACGCTTTTTCCGGCCGGCGTGTGGTGCTGCTGCTGGGAGGTGGAGACAAGCGTACGCAGGATTCCGATATCGACCGCGCGGTGGACTATTGGCAGGATTGGCAACGGAGATCAGATGATGAGAAGCAGATCCCATGACGAAGCGATGGCGGAGGTGTATCGCAATGATCCCGCTTTCGCGTTGGAGCTCATGAACACCATCTTGAACGACGGCGACCAAGCCGACCTGCTGGTCATGCTTCGGCAACTGGCGCAAGCGTTCGGCGGGATTCAGGCGGTTGCCGCGCAAGCGCACTTGAACCCCACGCAGCTGTACCGCACGCTATCGCCGAAAGGCAACCCGTCTCTGAGCAGCCTTGCAGCCATCCTCAAAGCGATGGGCTTGCGGCTGGCCGTGCAGCCACTTGCGCCTCTCACGCCTGGCAACACCTAAGCCCCGGGAATCGGCGGCGGCGCGACACGGCCCGGCGCCGCGCGCCGCGTCTTCACTGCACCCGCAGTTTCCCGTCCGCGATGATCTTCGCCCATTTGGCTTGCTCGCCGGTCTGAAACGCCGTGAACTCCGCGGGCGTATTCGGCGTATAGGCCAGGCCCAGGCCCTTCATCTTGCCGTTGACGTCCGGCTTGGCGATGATGGCGGCGATGGCCTTGTTCAGGCGGTCGACCACAGCCGGCGGCGTGTTGGCCGGCGCGTAGATGGCTTGCCAACTGCTGACGTCGAAGCCGGCGACGCCTGCCTCCTGCATCGTCGGCACATCGGGCATCACCTCGGTGCGCTTGGCCGACGTGACCGCCAATGCGCGCACCTTGCCGCTCTGCACGTAAGGCAGCGCCACCAGCGCCGTTTCGAACGAGCTGGGAATCTGCCCGCCGATCAGGTCCTGGATGGCGGGCGCGCTGCCGCGGTACGGCACGTGCGTCAGATGGGCGCCCGTCAATTGCTTGAAGACTTCGCCCGACAGGTGCTGGGACGTCCCCTGCCCGGCCGAGCCGAAGGCGATCGTGTCCGGATTGGCCTTGCCCGCAGCCACCACGTCCTGCACGGACTTGTACGGCTGGTTCGCGCCCACCAGCAGCACGTTCGAAATGCTGCCCAACAGGATGACGGGCGCGAAGTCCTTGGCCGCGTTGTAGTTGATGCCCGGCAACAGCGACGGGTTGATCGCATGGGTGGCGATCGTGCCCAGCAGCAAGGTATAGCCATCAGGCTTGGCGCGCGCCACGGCGTCCGCGCCCAGCACGCCTCCCGCGCCGCCCTTGTTTTCCACCAGCACGGTCTGGCTCAGGTTGGCGCCCAGTTCCTGGGCGATCAGGCGGCCCAGGATGTCCGAGGTGCCGCCGGGGGCAAACGGCACCACCAGCGTAATGGGTTTGGCCTTGGGCCAATCGTCGGCGGCATGGGCGCTGGCGGCGCCCAAGGTGGTCAGCGCCAGAACGGCGAAGGTGCGACGCAGCAGGGGGAATGCCTTCAAGCTTGTCTCCTGAAAGTAGGAATGGTTTTATATCTTGTACGTTGTCGTACGACTTTCGGAGAAAGAGAGTACTTTCATCCCGCCCGCGGTTCAATCTAGGGTAATTCCGAATTTGTCAGGCGAAGCGCGCTGCGTTGGTAGGCAGAAATGCCAGGATTTCCAGACCTATTGCTCGCTTCAGTTGTATGTTGTACGATGACATACATCTACTGATTAACCGCAGCAACTGCGCGGTTCCGGCCCCGTTCTTTTTCGCTTTCCCTCTTTACCCATTCCCTTTTAATGGATGACAGGCATGACGACTCCCCAGGAACTCAAGGAAATCGTATCGGAAGGGCTGCTGTCCTTCCCCGTGACGGACTTTGACCAGAACGGCGATTTCAACGCCAAGACCTACGCCGCCCGCCTCGAATGGCTGGCCCCGTACGGCGCCACCGCCCTCTTCGCCGCAGGCGGCACCGGCGAGTTCTTCTCCCTGGCTCCCCAGGAGTATTCGGACGTCGTGCGCACCGCCGTGCAGACCTGCGCCGGCAAGGTGCCGATCCTGGCAGGCGCAGGCGGCCCCACCCGCACCGCCATCGCCTACGCCCAGGAAGCCGAGCGCCAAGGCGCCAAGGGCATCCTGCTGCTGCCCCACTACCTGACCGAAGCCTCGCAGGACGGCATCGCCGCCCACGTCGAACAGGTCTGCAAGTCGGTCAAGATCGGCGTCAT
>NZ_NJIG01000037.1 GCF_002209535.1 Achromobacter marplatensis
GCGACCGATGACGCCGGCAACAGCAAGACCGCTGAAGCCGATAAGGGCTACAGCGTCGACACCGACATTGACGCTTCGATCACGATCGACACGATCGCGGGCGACGGCATCGTCAACGCTGAAGAATCGGGCAAGGACATTGCCGTGACCGGCAAGGTCGGCGGTGACGTCAAGGTCGGCGACACCGTCACCCTGACCGTCAACGGCCAGGACTACACCGGTAAGGTTGTGGACCTGGGCAACGGTTCCCTGGGCTACAGCATCAATGTTCCGGGTTCGGAACTCGCCAAGGACTCGAACGTCCACGCTTCCGTGACCGCCACGGATGATGCCGGCAACAGCAAGACTGCCGAAGCTGATAAGGGCTACAGCGTCGACACCGACATTGACGCCTCGATCACGATCGACACGATCGCCGGCGACGGCATCGTCAACGCCGAAGAATCGGGCAAGGATATCGCCGTGACCGGCAAGGTCGGCGGCGACGTCAAGGTCGGCGACACCGTCACCCTGACCGTGCATGGCAAGACCTATACCGGTCAGGTCGTGGACCAAGGCGGCGGCAAGCTCGGCTACAGCATCAACGTGCCTGGCGCAGAGTTGGCTGAGGACAGCAATGTCCACGCCTCCGTGACCGCTACCGATAACGCTGGCAACAGCAAGACCGCCGAAGCTGACAAGGGCTATGGCATCGACCTGGAAGCCAAGGCCACCATCACCATCGACACCATCGCTGGTGATGATGTGATCAACGCCACCGAAAAGGCCAAGACGATCCCGGTCACGGGCACCGTAGGCGGCGACGCCAAGGTCGGCGACACCGTGACCCTGACCGTGCATGGCAAGACCTACACCGGTCAGGTCGTGGACCAGGGCGGCGGCAAGCTCGGCTACAGCATCAACGTGCCCGGCTCTGAACTGGCGCAGGACTCCAACGTCCACGCCTCCGTCTCCGTCACCGACCCGGCCGGCAACACGGCGTCGGCCGCGGCTGACCGTCCGTACGGCGTCGACCTGGAAGCCAAGGCCACCATCACCATCAACACCATCGCTGGTGATGATGTGATCAACGCCACCGAAAAAGCCAAGACGATCCCGGTTACCGGCACCGTAGGCGGCGACGCCAAGGTCGGCGACACCGTCACGCTGACCGTGCATGGCAAGACCTACACCGGTCAGGTCGTGGACCAGGGCGGCGGCAAGCTCGGCTACAGCATCAACGTGCCCGGCTCCGAACTGGCGCAGGACTCCAACGTCCACGCTTCCGTCTCCGTCACCGACCCGGCCGGCAACACGGCATCGGCCGCGGCGGACCGTCCGTACGGCGTCGACCTGGAAGCCAAGGCCACCATCACCATCAACATCATCGCTGGTGATGATGTGATCAACGCCACTGAAAAGACCAAGACGATCCCGGTTACCGGTACAGTGGGTGGCGACGCCAAGGTCGGCGACACCGTCACGCTGACCGTGCATGGCAAGACCTACACCGGTCAGGTCGTGGACCAGGGCGGCGGCAAGCTCGGCTACAGCATCAACGTGCCCGGCTCTGAACTGGCGCAGGACTCCAACGTCCACGCCTCCGTCTCCGTCACCGACCCGGCCGGCAACACGGCGTCGGCCGCAGCTGACCGTCCGTACACCATCGACGAGGCGCCTGTCGCGGCAGGCGGCAACACCGTCACCGGCAACGAAGACCAGCCTTTGGGTATTACGTGGAACGATTTGAAGATCACGGACGACTCGCCCGCCTCCCAACTGGGCATCAAGATCACCGGCCTGCCTGAATTCGGCAAGCTGCAGTATCTGGATGCCACGGGCAACTGGGTGTCGGTGACGCAAAATCAGGTGATCAGCAAAGCCGATATCGACAATGGCAAGTTGCGCTTCATGCCTGCGGCCAACGAATCCGGGGCCGACGGTTATCACAACCCGGGCGTGGGCAACATGCATGACGACTACGCCCACATCAAGTTCCAGCCCGTGGATGGACAGAACACGGGCTCTGAAGTAACCCTGACGGTCGACATCAACCCTGTCGCGGATGCGCCGATCATCACGCTGAGCCTGGGCAAGCCTGAACAGACCACGACGGGCACCCAGATCATTGTTGATGGTGGCTCAAGCGGTGGTGGCTTCACCATCGAAGGCGGCGTCGTGAGTGGCGGCACGGGTGCGAAGGTCTGGAACAACCCCAAGGAAAACGGCGGCAACCTGAATGGCAGCGCCTCGGTTCGCGACATCTTCGTGCTGGGTGATGCAAGCGGCCACTTGACCGCCGCCACGCGTCCGAACAGCATCGACGGCAACGGCAGCTCACTCAGCGATGCCAAGGACTACATCTATCTGGGTCTGTCCAAGGGCAACTACAGCATCACGGTCGCCAGCGATCACCGCTACAACGGTGGCGGGTACGACGGCATCATGATCACCGACCTGGAAACCGGCGTTACGTTCGGCCCCATGAACAACATCGAAGACATCATCTTCGGTGACGGCAGCACGTACAGCAACGACGGCAGCACGACCGTGCAGACGGTCACGGAGGGTTATGAGACCTATGCAGTCAACCTGACCGTCGAAGCAACGGACAAGGATGGCAGCGAATCGTTGTCGCCTGTGACGTTGACGGGGTTCCCCCCGGGCGTCACCTTCAATCATGGCGCTTCTGATGGCCATGGCGGATGGGTGGTCGCGCTGAAAGACCTGGGTAGCCTGACGATGACCGTTCCGTCGGGAAGCGGCGCGTTTGATCTGCACGCCGCGGTCACGTCGACCGAAAGCATCGGCGGGGGCAGCGCTACGTCTGAAACCGACGTCAGCGTCACGACCTACAACGTGATGACGGGTTCGACCTACAACGACACGCTCACTGGCACCGAAGGCAATGACATCATCATTTCCGACACCCAGGGCTTGCAGATCGTTCAAGGCCACAACTACAACCTGGCCTTCATGGTCGACACGTCGGGCAGCATGGGCGACACCGCCATTGCAAACGCACGAGAGTCGCTGATTACGGTCTTCAAGACGCTGATTGCCAGCGCGCAGCAAGGCAATGCGGGAACCGTAAACGTATTCCTGGTCGACTTCGACTCGGGAATCAAGGGCAACGTGGGCGTCAGCCTGAAGGACCCCTTCGCCCTCGACAAGTTGATGGCTGTCCTCAATTCGCTGCAGTCCGGCGGCGGCACCAACTACGAAGCGGCGTTCCAGGCAACGGCGTCGTGGTTCAACGGTGCCCAGGCCAAGGGCAACACTGACGCCACCAACCTGTCCTACTTCATCACGGACGGCAAACCGACGCTTTACTACTCGACCAACGGCACCAGCAACCCCGTCGTCACCGACTCGTATTCGGGTACCGACCGCTCGCTGAGCTACTACCTGACGAACTACAAGATCGGCAATGTGGTGAAGGATGCCAGCGGCAATACCGTCATTGACAGCGATGGCCGCGTGTCGATGTATACGCAGTCCCGCTTTGGCGGCTGGTCCCAGACCAAGATCGGTGTGATGTCCGCGGACGCCAATGGCGTCTATACGTACCGGGCACTGGGCGGAACGGGCAATACCACCGATTCTGCGACGACAGCCGACTCGCTTGCCGCATACGCGGCACTCGCCAAGCTGTCTACCGTCGAGGCCATCGGGTTGGGCAGCGAGCTGAGCAAATCCGACCTCAAGAGCTACGACAGCGACGGCAATGTGCAGACCAACCTGGACGCTTCCGACCTGGCCAGCGCCATCCTCGGGACCAACACGGTGCTTCCGTCCGGCGCGGACCACGTCAATGGCGGCGCCGGCAACGACATCTTGTTTGGCGACGCCATCAGCTTCGGTTCGCACGGCAGCGGCGTGGCCGGCCTGGAATCCTATGTCGCAGCCAACCTGGGCAAGAGCGTCGGAAGCCTGACCAATCAGGACATCCACAGCTATATCACGCAACACAGCGCCGACTTCGACAAGTCCTCGGCGTCGGACGGCAACGATACGCTGCTTGGCGGCGCCGGTAACGACATCCTCTTCGGCATGGGTGGCGACGACCGGCTGGAAGGCGGCACCGGCAACGACACGCTGTACGGTGGCGCGGGCAACGACACGTTGATTGGTGGTCAGGGCAACGACACGCTGATCGGCGGGGCCGGTAGCGATACCTTCAAGTGGGAACTGAATGACCAGGGCACCATCCCTGCCCCCGCGATCGACACGATCAAGGACTTCTCGCTCGCCAAGGCTGCTGACGGCGGCGATATCCTGGATCTGAAGGATCTGCTGCTGGGCGAGAAGGACAGCACGCTGACGCAGTACCTCAATTTCCACAAGGAAGGCAACAACACGGTCATCGACATCAACACCAAGGGCCTGATCGGCCTGGGTGCGGACCAGAAGATCGTGCTGGAAAACGTGGACCTGACCGGCAACAACACGCTCAGCAACCAGGCCATCATCAATGACCTGCTCTTGAAGGGGAAGTTGAACGTCGATCACAACTAATCCGTAGAAACCAGAGGCGCGGCCGGCAACGGTCCGCCCTCTGCCAGCCAGCATTTTTTCTCCCGCCACGTCTGCGAGAGTCGGAAAAATGTGAAAATCCGTTTCATGTCTTCGACTCACCGTTTCCGCGGCTCGCTGAACCTGTGCCGACTGGTTTTGCTGTGCCTGGCTTGCGTCTGGGGCGGCAGCTTCGCCCTGGAAGTCAGCTCCGACCGGCTGCAAAGCCTGGCGGCCAGCCGCTATGGCGCAAAGGGCGCGAAATCGGTGGGAAGCTGGCTGCAGCTGCTGCGCAATCCGCCGCCGGCGCTAGAACGGGACAAGCTGACGCTTGCCAACGACTTCTGGAACCGCGCGCTGCTCTCGGGCGAAGACCAGACCATCTGGGGGCAAGCAGACTACTGGGCCACTCCGCTGGAATCGTTGGGCAAAGGCGCCGGCGACTGCGAAGACTATGTAATTGGCAAGTACTTCACCTTGCTGTCGATGGGTGTCCCCGCGAACAAGCTGCGATTCATCTACGTCCGTGCGCGCGTTGGCGGTCCCGCCAGCAGCAGCCAGGTCGCCCACATGGTGCTGGGCTACTACGAAACCCCGAATGCCGTCCCGCTGGTGCTGGACAGCCTGATTTCAACCATCCTTCCGGCGACGCAGCGTCGCGACCTGACGCCGGTCTTCAGCTTCAACGCCGACGGCGTCTACGTTGACGGCAAGCCCGCCGCGCCGGTTGACCGCCTCAGCCGCTGGCGTGATCTACTTCAACGCATGGAACGGGAAGGCATACGCCCCTGACCGCCGGAACCAAGACTATGTCCATACTTCGACAGCTACTGCTCAGCGTTACCCTTGCGATCGGCGTCATCCTGCTTGGCACCTTGGCGCTCAGCGTCAACTCGGCACGCGAATACCTGTCGGGCCAATTGCAGGTGCAGAGCACCGATGCCGCCGTATCGCTGGCGCTGTCCTTGTCGCAACCCGCCAACAATGACCCCG
This sequence comes from Achromobacter marplatensis, assembly GCF_002209535.1. Lineage (GTDB taxonomy): Bacteria > Pseudomonadota > Gammaproteobacteria > Burkholderiales > Burkholderiaceae_B > Achromobacter > Achromobacter marplatensis. Next base: position 5,488 of record NZ_NJIG01000037.1, read on the forward strand.
TCCTTCAGGAATTGCTGGTGTCGGCGCTGTACGACGGCGGCCATTTCTCGCTGGTGCGCCTGGCCGATCCGGAAGGCAAGGTGCTGATCGAACGCAAGTCGGACGCCACGCCGAAGTCGGTTCCCGCCTGGTTCCAGAAGCTGGCCCCGCTGGACACGCAGCCTGCCAGCCATGCCGTCAGCGACGGCTGGCGCCAGATCGGCGAAGTCACCCTGATCGCCAACGATGCCTATGCCTGGGAAGCCTTGTGGCGCAGCAGCCTGAAGATGATCGCGCTGGTCGTGGGCGCGGGCGTCTTGTGGGCCGTGTTCGCGTTTGTGCTGGTGGGCTGGATCAAGAACCGCCTGCTGCGCGAAATCAGCGACCACGTCCGCAGCATCGGCCAGGACACGCCGCCGGAGCAGGTGGAAGCCCGCGTGCCTGAGCTGTCCGGCGTCGTGCAAGCCTTGAACCAGACCCGCGAACGCGTATATGCCAGCGTCGAAGAGCAGAACGCCAAGATCGAATCGCTGGAACTGGAGCTGAACCAGGATCCGGTCACCGGCCTGCCGAATCGAAAATACTTCGTCAACGAATTCCGGCGCGCGCTGGAAGCACCGGCTGTCGCCACGAGCCAGTCGGCATCGCGTTCCATCGCCGGCGGCCACGTGCTGGTGTTCCGCCAGCGGGATCTGGCGGACCTGAACCGCCATATGCCCCGCGAATTCATCGACCAATGGCTGCGCGCCGCGTGCCAACGCATTCAGGGCACGCTCAAGACCTTCAATGTCGCCACGCCACTGCTGGCCCGGCTGAACGGTTCCGATTTTGCGCTGCTGCTGCCCGGCTGCGCGGCGCCGCAGGCAATGATGGTCGCCGAACAGTTGCGGGCGGACCTGCATGCGTCGCGCATCCCGGTCGGTGAAGGCCATCTGTGCCGCTGGGCGCAGGCCATGACCGACTACGGTTCAGGCAATCAGGCCGGCCCGGTGCTTGCGCGCCTGGACTTCGGTTTGATGCGGGCGGAAAGCGCCAACAACGATCAGGTCGTGATCGCGGGCGCGACCGACATGCAGTCGCCGTCAGAATCCGGCGAACGCGCCTGGAAGGACGCCATCCTGACGGCGCTGGAGAAAAACCAGTTCGAACTGGCGACCGAACCGCTGCTGGCCGCCGACGGCCGCAAGGTCCGCACGGAAGCCATGCTGATGCTGCGTACCGCGGCCGATCAAGTCGCCATTCCCGCCACCCTGTTCATTCCGCCCGCGGTGCGGCTGGACTTGGTGGCCGATTGCGATCTGGAGTCCGTGCGCCTGGGCCTGGAATGGCTGGTGGCCCACGAAGGCCAACTGGCCATCCGGGTCGCCCTGCCCTCATTGCGAGGCCAGAAGTTCTTCCGCCAATTGGCGCTGCTGCTGACGGAACATCGTGGACTGGCGTCGCGCCTGTTCCTGGAAATCGATGCGCATGGTCTGGTGGAATGCCACGAGCAGATCGCCACGCTGGCGCGCGTGGCGTCGGAATTCGGCGCGCATATCGGCGTGCGCCGCCTGGCGCAACAGTTCGGCGCCGTGGCGCAACTGCATACCCTGCCCTTGTCCTATGTGAAGCTGGGAGGCGGGTTCGTCGGAGGCATGTCGCAAAGCCCGGGCAGCCAGCAATTGACGGCTTCCGTGCTGGAAACCGCCCGCGCCCTGAATATCGCGGTCTATGCCGAAGACGTGCCCGATGCCGAAACGCGCCGCATCCTGTCCGAGCTGGGTATCAGCATCATGCGCGGGCCGGGCGTGAAGCCGGCGGCCAACGCAACCTGACCCCGGGGCCGCGTTATTTCTTGGCTTGCTGATACAGCGGAAGCACCTGCTGCGCGGCAGCCTGCAGGTCGCTGATGCGCGATTCGGCCGAGGGGTGCGTGGACAGGATTTCCGGCGGCGCGTTGCCGCTGTCGGCCGCCCCCATCTTCTGCCACAGCGTCACTGCGGCACGCGGATCATAGCCCGCCCGAGCAGCCAATTCCACGCCCATGCGGTCCGCTTCGGTCTCGTGCGTGCGGCTATTGGGCAGCGTGAACATCACGCTCGTGAGTTGCCCGCCCAGATCTGACGCAGCGTTGGAACCGGTCGCGATCGACAGCACCTGCAATCCCAGGTTGGTGGCCATCTGCTGCGAAACGCGTTCGCGGGCGTGCTCGCGCAGCGCGTGGGCAATTTCGTGGCCCAGCACAGCGGCCAGTTCGTCGTCGGTCGGCTTGATCTTGGACAGCAGGCCCGTATAGACGGCAATCTTGCCGCCGGGCATGCACCAGGCGTTGATCTCGTCGCTCGTCAGCACGTGCACTTCCCACTTCCAGCCGGAAGCGTCCGGGCGGAAGATGCCTGCCTGCGCGATCAGCCGCTGAGAAATGGCGCGAACCCGCGCCACCTGCTGCGCGTCGCGGTCCAGCAGCCCTTTGGCTTGAGCCTGCTTGAGGATGTCGGTGTACTGCTGGCTGGCCTCTTGCTCGAGCGCTTGCGAGGGCACCAGGCTGGACATGTATTGCGTACGGTTGACGCCGATGGCGCCGGACTGTGTCGTGTTCATGCCGGTGCAGCCAACCAGGGCCGCCAGCGCAAGCGCCACGGCCGTGCCGCGCAACAGATGACGTTTACGGTTCATGTCGGTCTCCAACAGACGATGGCGGGAACGCTCGCGTGTCAGAGCGGATCGCCGCACTGGCCGCGATGGCGCAGCGCATGATCGATCAGCACCAGCGCAAGCATGGCTTCGGCGATGGGCGTGGCGCGGATGCCGACGCAAGGGTCATGGCGGCCCAAGGTCTGCACCATGACCGGCTCGTTCGCACGATTGACCGAACGGCGCTCGACGCGGATGCTGGACGTGGGTTTGATCGCCAGGGACACGGTGATCGGCTGGCCCGTCGAAATGCCGCCCAGCACGCCGCCGGCGTGGTTGGTCAGGAAACCGTCGGGTGTGATCTCGTCGCCGTGTTCGGAGCCGCGCTGCGCAATGCAGTCGAAGCCCGCACCGATGGACACGCCCTTGACGGCGTTCAGGCCCATCATCACGTGCGCGATGTCGGCGTCCAGCCGGTCGTAGATGGGTTCGCCCCAGCCGGCCGGCAGGTTTTCCGCCACGACTTCAATACGTGCGCCGACCGAATCGCCGTCGCGGCGCAACTGGTCCATATAGGCTTCCAGTTCCGGAACGACCTCGGCATTGGGCGCATAGAACGGATTGTTGGGAACTTCATCCCACGACAGAAACGGGATGGCTACTGGGCCCAGCTGGCTCATGTAGCCGCGCACTTTCACGCCGTACTGCTCGGCCAGCCACTTCTTGGCGATGGCGCCGGCCGCCACGGTGGGCGCCGTCAGGCGCGCGGACGAGCGGCCGCCGCCACGTGGATCGCGGACGCCGAATTTGCGCCAATAGGCGTAGTCGGCATGCCCCGGGCGGAAGGTGTCTGCAATGTTCGAATAGTCTTTGCTGCGCGCGTCGGTATTGCGGATCAGCAGGCCGATCGGCGTGCCCGTGGTGACGCCTTCATAAACGCCGGACAGGATCTCGACCTGATCGGCCTCCTGGCGTTGCGTGACGTGGCGCGAAGTGCCGGGACGGCGGCGGTCCAGTTCAAGCTGGATGTCGGACGCGTCCAGGCTGAGTCCCGGGGGACAGCCATCCACGACGCAACCGATGGCCGGCCCGTGGGATTCGCCGAAATTCGTGACGGTAAAGAGGGTACCTAGGGTATTGCCGGGCATAGGAAGTCAACAGGTCGGATTTGCGAGCAACCCCGATTATGACACCGCCGACGCCAAAGCCTGGATTTCCGAGGCCGGCGCAGGGCGGCCCAGCAGATAGCCCTGCATTTCCCTGCAGCCCAGGGACTTCAGGATTTCGCGTTGGCCTTCGGTTTCGACGCCTTCGGCCACAACGGGCAGGCGCATCGCCTGGCACAGTCCGAACAGCGCGGAGACGACTTCACGGCTGCCGGCATCGGACTCCAGCGCCGAAATGAAACTGCGGTCGATCTTCACCCAGTCGATGGGCAGGTGGCGCAGATGATTCAGGCTGGAATATCCACAACCGAAGTCGTCCAGCGCCACCCCGATGCCTTTGGCGCGCAGCGTGTTCAGGATCTTGACGTGCCGCTCGTAGTGCAGGATGAAGATCGATTCCGTGATCTCCAGCACCAGCTTGCTCGGTGACAGCCGGGTGGCCGCCAGCACGTCAGCCACCAGTTGAACCAGCCCATCCTCGTTCATCTGCTTGACCGACAGGTTCACATGCACCCGCCAGGCCGGGGGCCATAAGGCGGCTTGCGAGCAGGCCCGCTCCAGAATCCACGCGCCCAACGGAACAATCAACCCGCTGCGTTCGGCCAATTCGATAGTGACGGCCGGCGACACGCTGCCCAACACGGGGTGATGCCAGCGCAACAAGGCTTCGCAGCCCTGCACGACGCCGGTCCCGCTGTCGCAAACGGGCTGGTAGAAGAGTTCGAACTGCTCCATGGCGGGTGTGGTCAACGCCAGGCGCAGGTCGTTTTCCAGGCCTTGCTGATCGCGGTGCCGCGCCAACAGCCGGAAGTCGAACAGATTCCATCCGGGGCCGCCCCGCTCTTTCAGCGGAACCATCGCCACCTGCACGCAGCGTTGCATTTCTTCCACAGTGCGCCCGTGGTCCGGGTACAACGCCGCCCCAACCCGGAAGACGGCTATTAGGGGACGGCCCCCCAATTCGTACGGAGCGCTCAGGTCTTCCAACAGCTTGGCCGACACCTGCGCCGCCCCCACCTCGTCCACTTCAGGCACACAGAGAGTGAAGCTGTCGATGCCGGTGCGCGCCACCATGCCGCCCAAGGTGCGAGTAATCAGGCCCAGACGGTTGGCCACCTGAACCAGCAGCGACTGGTCTTCGCCCGCACGCAGCATGGCGCTGATCTCGGCGTATTGTTCGAAACTGACCAGGAAAAAGGCGCCCCGGCGTGCCGGCCCTTCCGTGTGGGCCAGCCAGGCGCGCGCGCGGCGATGCAGCTCCTGCTGGCTCAGGACGCCGGTCAATTCGTCACGCGTCAGCCGTCCACGCAATGCACGTTCCCTGCGGACGAAAAACACACTTATCGCCGCAAGTGCGCCCGCGAGCGTCAGGCACAGTGCGAGCAGGTAACTCTCACGCACGGAGCCCCCTATCTAGAAACCCCTGGCGTTGCGGTCCGAGAAAGAACCCAAGGGCTGTAACATTTTTTAAATTATGCATTATTTTCGCAAAAAAACGCCACACTTCAGAGGCAACGCGCCTCTTTTCCTTGAAATCCTAAGGCTCTCTGATTGCTCGTGGATGGTCATAACGGTTCCTGGATAGCGTTCGCTGGCCGATCCATAGATCCATGCCCTACCCTTACTACGACAGCCAAAGCCCAAAAATTAATACGCCCTGTCTCAATAGTTCTCAAGCGGGCAATTATCACGCTCGAAATAATTGCACAGGTTGTCTGATGTCGTAGCGTATTTCGTAATATTCTGTACGTTCTGTGACATGCCGAATTACAGTGTAAGCGGCGCCACTGAGGTATTAGTAACGTGTGTCACGTTTCTTATCCAGGTTTTTTTCCGTCGGGCACGTTCGCTGCCCGATGTCCCCTTTCATCGGCCGCCCGGCAACTCTCCACGCGAGATGGCCTGCCGTCTAAAAGGGAACCCCGAACACATGTCGACATTTCGCCGATTACTTTTTTGCACAGCCCTCCTGATCGGCTTCATCCTGCTCGGCGCCCAGGCGCTGGGGATGCTTGCCGCCCACCGCTATCTGAACGCGCAACTGGCGCAGCAAAGCGAAGGCGGCGCCAGTGCCTTGTCGTGGGCGCTCTCGCATGCCACGGCCAGCCCCGTCGAGCGGACGGCGTTGGCCGATGAGCTGTTCGACCAGGGGTTGTATGCGTTAGTCCGCATCACCGATGATGGAGGGACCGTCCTCGCCGAGCAGCACAAACGCCAAAACGCTGCGGTGCGGGATGGGGACTGGCGCAACGCCTGGCTGAGCGTGCAGGCGCCCGCGGTGTCGCGCCCCTTCACCTCGGTCGACGGCAGCGTCCGGGGCACCGTCACCGTGCAGGCGGATACGCGGCTGGCGCGGGACACGCTGTGGCAAGGCGGCGTACGGATCTTGGGGCTGGTGCTGGTGGCAGGTGTCTTCTGGGCGCTGTTCGCCTTGAACCTGGTCCGCTGGATCGAAGTGCGGACTTCGCGCGACATCTGCGAACGCGTGCGTACCCTTGACCCGGGCAACAGCACTGCGCTCACAGGATCGTGTGAACTGGCGGGAGTAGACCAGGCCCTGGTCGATGCGCAACGCCGGGTGGCCGCCACAGTCGAGGAGCAGAACGCGAAGATCGAATCCCTGCAAAGCGAGATCTACCGCGACCCCGTCACGCGCCTGCACAACCGTAAATATTTCGTGGATCAGTTCCGGCTGGCGTTGGCGGACAAAACGCCGGATGCCGGCGGCCATATCCTGATGTTCCGCCAACGCGATCTGGCCCAGATCAATCGGCACTTGTCGCGCGCCTTCACGGACCAGTGGTTGCGTTCGTCGTCAGACCGTCTGCGTAAGCTGGTGACCGAATTCGGCGGGCAGTCGGCGCAGATCGCGCGCATCAGCGGTTCGGACTTCGCGCTGTTGATGCCGCGCACCTCCGCGCCGCAAGCCAGCCTGCTGGCCGAACGGGTCCGCCGCGAGCTACGCGCGCTGCGCGTGCCGATGGACAAGTACGGCTGGTGCCGCTGGGCCCTGGCCATGGCTGCTTTCGCCCCAGGCGACAACATGAGCGATACGCTGGCCCGCCTGGACCACGCCCTGATGTGCGCCGAAAGCGCCGAGGACGACCAGATCACACCGGCCAGCCAGGCCGCCGACAGCACGCGCATCGGGGAATACAGCTGGCACGACGCCCTGGCCACCGCCCTGGAGCAGCATCGCTTTTCATTGACGATCCAGCCGCTGCACGCCTTGTCCGGTGCGCTGCTGCACCACGAAGCCAGCCTGACGCTGCACGACACGACGGGCGGAGATCCGGTACCGGCCTCCATCTTCATGCCGCCCGCCGTCCGGCTGGGCCTATCGGCGGAATGCGACATCCAGGCCATCCGCCTGGGCCTGGACTGGCTGTTCACCCACACCGGCGCACTGACCGTTCCGGTGTCGCTGGCCTCGCTGGCGCAAACCTCCTTCCTGTCCAGATTGGCCAGGATGCTCGCCGACCGCCCCGCCTTGACGACGCGTCTGATCATCGAAGTCGACGCCACAGGCCTGGTCGACCAAGGTGGCGATTTGCGCCAGCTGTGCGATATCGTCACTGCAGCAGGGGCCCGCACGGGCATTGCGCGACTGTCGCAACAGTTCGGCGCCATGGAACGCCTGCACGAGTATCCGGTGTCTTACCTGAAGCTATGCGGCAGTTTCATCACCGGCCTGCTGCAAAGTCCCGGCAGCCAGCACCTGGCCGCCACCGTGGTGGCCACCGCCACGACGCTGGACATGGCCGTCTACGCTGAAGACGTTCCCGATTCGGCCACCCAGGGCATTCTTGAAAGCCTCGGTGTCCGCGCGATACGCGGGGCTGTCGTAAACTTCTCGCAAACGCGCGACCTCGCGCCGGATCACCAATGGGTTCCTAGTTGACGGAAGGATTGTTTCTTCGCACCCGCTGGCGTTTTCGCCATCACCGTGCGCGCCATGCCAGTACCGGATCGCGGGCAGCGTTATCGCGGTTTGACGTGCTGCTATGCGCCCTGTCGTGCGGCCTGCTGTGGCCGGGTGCCGTTCTGGCCTATGGCCTGAGCGGGCCTTACGAGGACATCCAGCTTGGCCTGACGGCCGGCGTCGCCCTCGCTGGCGGCCTGGCATGCGCCCTCGCGTGGGGATACACCCGCGCATCCGTCTATGGCGCCGCCCTGGCCTTCATGTTGATCGAGGGCCTGTTCCGGTCATTGCCCGACTTGCTACCGCCCGGCGCGTTGCAAGCGGGATCCTTTGCGGCCCTGCTGGCCCTGACCGCCCCCTTGCTGTCGGGCCTGCCTCACGCCTCAAGGCTGGCGGCCGTCTGCCGCGGCCTAGGCATCGCGCTGGCGGCCGTGGCAGCTTTGGCGCTGATCTTCGTCTATGAAACCGACAACGGCTCGATTCCAGCCGTGATCGCCGGCGTGTGCGCAGTGCTGAGCGTGCCGCTGGCCGCCTGGTTCGTGGCGCGTGCCGTCCTGCAGAAGAACGGTCGCGGCGTGGCGCTGGCAATGGCGGGAGCTTATGCGGCGTCGGCATGGATGCTGGGACACGATGCTTGGCAATCCAACGGTGCCGATACGGCAGGCACGCCCATCGAAATGGCGCGCCTGCTGCTGGTGGGTGGCGCCCTGCTGGGCTTGGCGCTAACCCGTCAATCCAGGGTGCAATCGTCCGCAGGTCGCGCAGGGCCAGACTCGGCGGACGTCGAACACGTGGCCCAAGGCGAATTGCGTTTGGCCGAGCTGGCTGGCGCCCTGGACACGCAACGCCAGATGAACGCGCTGATATCCCACGAACTGCGCGCGCCGCTGGCCACCATCAGCGCGGCCGCCCAATCGCTGGACATGATCCTGTCCGATAGCGGCGAGGCCGTCGACAACCGGTTGGCCCGTATTCACCGTTCGGTTTCCCGGATGACTGAACTGATGGACCAGTTGCTGAACCAGGATCGCCTGGGCGAGCAGGCCTGGACGCCGCGCGGAGAACAGACGGATCTGGCCGAACTGGCTCGCGATGTCGTGACGGCGATGCAGCCGGATACCGCCCATGCCTTGATGATCCAGGGCAGTGGCAACCTGCCCGTCTATTGCGACCGCCCCCTGACCAGCGTGGTGGTGCGCAATCTGATTCACAACGCCATCAAGTACTCGCCTGCCAATGAACCCGTCAGGATCGAGACTGGCCAAGCCTGCTCCGACGGCGTGCAGATGGCGTGGTTGGCGGTCATTGACCGCGGCCCGGGGATCGGGGAAGAGGAACAGGCTCGGATCTTCGAGCCCCATTTCCGACGCTCCGCGCACCGCGAAACCCAGGGCATGGGTATCGGCTTGTATCTGGCGCGCCGCATCTGCCAGAACCAGGGCGGTTCGCTGACCATGCAAAGCAAGGTCGGCGTGGGCACCCGCTTCATCATCACCCTGCCGGCCCAGGCCGCTGAGACCCAGGCCCGAGCAACTTAGCCGGGCACGCGGGAACGCCGGGGAACGTCAGGCAACGCCGGCGGATCAGGCGGCGAAAACGTAGCCCTGGCCACGCACCGACAGCACCGGCAGCTTCAGACCGGCGCTTTGCGCTTTGGCGCGAAGGCGGCTCACCAGCACGTCGATGCGGCGCAGTTCGAAACCGCCCGGGCTGTCCGGCAGGAACAGTTCAGCCAGCGTAAGCACCCCCGTCAAGTAGACATTGGTTGATAGACGATCGGAGCGAAGGTTAGCCGAGGCATGAATTGCACCGGCGGGAGGCCACCCAACGATTCGTGCGGGCGGTACTGGTTG
>NZ_NJIG01000038.1 GCF_002209535.1 Achromobacter marplatensis
AAGCGCTGCTGATCTCGGTCCAGCGCATCGCCAGCAGCGGGAGCGGGGCGGCGCAGCGCCTTCATGGCTTCGTACAGCAGCTGCGTGGCCGAGTTCTTCCGGCCATCGTGGTACAGGTACTGCTCAATGCGCTGGGCCACGTCTGCCGGGCTGCCATACCCCTGCGCCGCCCGCTCATCGGCTACAGGGGCGCTTGCCAGGGCGGCGCGGCCTGCCGAATAGGCAAGTTGCGCGAGGCTGATAGCGTCCTTGTTCAAATCGCTAGGCTCGAACTGGGTTTGTCCAAGGTATAGCCACGCCTCGAACGCCTCTTCCTCATCGCCCGCCTGCACGCCCTCCGCGCGCAGCTTGGACAGCACAGCCCTCTCAATGGCGCGGGGGACGTGCCACGAAAATTCGGCACGGGACTCGATGTCTCGGATTTCGTCATCCGTCAGCACGGGCTGGGCGGCGTTGTTCTCAGTCATGGCTTTCCTTGGTGGTGGGCTGGGCGGCGCGGATCAGGCTACGCACGCCGCGATGGTCCTTGGTGCTGCCGCGCATGCGCCATAGGCCGGTGCCAGGCCAGAAGTCGTAGGTGTGGCCGTTGGCGCCGGTCACGATCAAATGCGCACCGGCGTTCCGGCTCACGAATTGGATGCCGGCGTCTGCCAGCGACCGCGCAGACTGCTCGCGGTTGTCGGCTCGCTTCTGCTGGCTGCGTTCCTTGAGGGCTGGCTTCACGTCGCGCCAGAAATCTCCCATGTCACCCATCACGCCTCCTTCCGCTGGGACTGCTGGGCGTCGTGATGCGCCGTAGCTTCCTCCGGGCTGGCAAGCTCGAAATGGGGGTGTTCTTTGCCGTCGGGCGTGACCACCACCATCCGGTGGGTCTTGAATAGGCCGCCCAGGCTCCAGTTGCAGGGTTGGCCGTCTGGCTCCTTTCGAGGCGACCCGGCGCCAGTGAAACGCCCGACGCAGGAGAAACCGATATAGCGGCTCACATCGTCCCAATCCTTGCCAGCGCCGGCCGCGATGAAGTCAAGCGCGTTCTGCAAGGTGCCGCACATGGGGCACTTCACCGTGGTCAGCTCGCTGCGGCTGGCTTGGGCCATGCACGCGGCCTGAAACTCTTCGAGAGTCATGCGCTTCATGCTTCATCCCCTTTGCGCTGCTGGGACTGCTGGGCAATGGCTTCGAACGCCGCGCCGACATGCTCGTGCCAGGCGGCTCCGTGTTTCAGGTAATGCCCGAGCAAGAAATGGATCACCGCCGCTTGCTCGTGCTCAGCCTTGTTCTTGATGGAGTGACCGCCAGCCCTGAGCAGCGTTGCCAACTCTACGCACGCGAAATTGGGCCGCCCCAGTATCTCGATGAGGTCGTCATCAAGAGGCGGCAGCGCATCGCCAGCAGCGGGAGCGTGGAGGTCGGCATAGTCGCTGCTGGCCTCCCATTGCCGCTGCACCGCTTCCACGTCTCCTGATGGGCACGTCCGGTCTAGCCATCGCTCAAATGCCGCCTGCTCGTCCTTCTCCCCCTCAGTCGCTACCGTGGAGGCGGGGCGGCACGATTTGACGTACCCCGCAATGCCGGGGATGTCCTCGAAGGCGAACAAGAAGCCGCGGCCGTCGCAGCATTCGCATTCTTCTTTGAACGTCTGCAAATCGGTGGCACACATGCCGACCCGGCGCTCGACATAGACGAAGCCGTAGCCATCGCAGTCTTCGCAGGTCAGTTCCCAATCCCGTTCGGGCTCTGCGCTGGCAGGTGCAGCGGCGATCATGGCAGCGTAGGCACCATGAAACTCGACGTCGGTGTCGTCGTTGAAGGGTGCAGTATCCCAGGCGTCTTGCATGGCCTTCGTCGCGCGTTTGGGCACCATCTTCCAATCTTTGTTCGTGTTCATGCTCTCAGCTCCAAATCTCGGCTCGGAATATCCAGATGACCGCCAGGGCGACGTACACAGCAAAAGCAGCCAAGGCACATGCAATAGGGTTAAGACCTCCTGGAGTTTCATCGTCCTCGGCGGGGAACCATTTATCGGTGTGGCGCATGGGATCTCCAGGCAATAGAAGGGCAGCCCCGGCCAGACTGCGGGGTAAGGTGGGGCTGCGGGGGATTAGGCGGCGGGACGGAAGCGGTTAGGTGACTGGCGGTTTATTGATCTACCCGCCGTAGGGCTACCACTCCAGATGTTGCTGATCGTCCCCCGAGATAGATGGAAGTACTCAGCCAGTTCATAGACGGTCAGTGTTCCCCGCATGGCGAGGATGTAATCGATATGGTCGTGATTCAGTGGCTGGCCCTTGGGAGGCGGTACGGGCGCTTCGAACTCTGGGTGCAAGAAGGGGGCCGGAGGCGGAATGTTCGGCTCCCATCCGGAGCGATCCCGCACGATGAAATCGATGCCGTTCATAACCGCTCCTAGCTGCGGATCTTTTGAAAGGTTTGTTGGACCAGTTCGATGAATTCAGCACGGCGGATGCGAAGCCGTTCAATTTCCTCCTGGTAGTCTTTTGCCCATAGCCGATAGACCAGCAGTCGCTTGTCTTCCGGGAAGTCTGAGCAGTAGCTAACGAAGTCGAACCAGTCTCGCCCCGTGCAGTCCAGATGGCCGATTAGTTGCCATCGGTAGGCGGGGTCGAAATCGCCGCGGGTCAAGGTTGCGTAATGAGTGCTGGCAATGACGGACTTGATTTCTACCCCTCCGTCATCGTTTACCAAGCCGTCCGGTGAGTCGCCGTAGGTGTCATGGCAGAAGAAGCCGCCGTTGCTGACGTCTACGAAGTATTCTTCCTCATAGAGCATGCGGGCGACTGGCTCCTGTTCGTGGCCGCGCTCCATGTGCTCGTTGTTGAAGCTGTATTCGGCTTTCTTGCCCGTAGCCAGTTCCAGGGCGAGTTGCAGGGCGTAGCGCTTGGCCGGGTCGCCGAAGGCTTTGCCGTAGTTCGCCATGATGCAGCCGAAGTTTGAGGCGGTCGCCTTCCCCAACCGCAACGCCTGCCATTCATCAGTGTTCTGCTGAACGTCATGAAACTGCATTTGCAGGCTCCCCGGCCTCGCACTCTTCGATGAGTTGGGCCTGATGCTCTTCTGACATGCCGACCCGAGCCAGTACCGCGTCCAGGCTGCCGTCACGCTTGTATGCTGACTTGGCGTTTTCCCAGGCCTTCGTTTGGTTCGGCGTCAGGTACTTGCGCTCTGGAGCGTGTGGGCTAATACGCAGGCCTTCGACCGTCTCCTTTCCGAACCGGACGTTGTGGTCCACGTAGACAGTGATGCGGATGTTTTGCCAGTCGTCGATGAATGCCGAGCCGGTCAGGCCCTTCATAGTCTTGCTGTTTGACGCGTTCAGGATCATCGGTTTCAGCTTCTCGCCTGGTCGCAGCTCCTTTTCGACGAAGTGAGCAGTGTTAAACATGTCCTTCGTCTTTTTGGTCCGATCAATCTCAAGCGAGACACGGGAAACCGTCAAAACGGTCGGCTCGACGATATCGGCGCTGCTCAGGTACGGGCTGTCAAAAGCCTTCCTGTAGTGGGTCTTCTCAGTCATAGTTATTCCTTCGCTGCGTACTTGGTGCCGCCATCCTTCGCCCAGCGTTCGTTAGAAGCTTGGTCTGCCTGCTGCTGACTTCCCAGCACGCCGACGATGGCGCAGATGATCGAAAAAATGCCCACGGCGGTGTGGGCATCGGTTTGGAGTAGCTTGCGCAGGAGGCGGATCATTGGGCTTGTCCCTTTGCTTTAGCCAGAGCGGCACGGGCGGCGTCAATGCGCGGCTGAATTTCTTCTGCGCAGCCTTCCCACCGGTGATCGTGCTTCGCTGCATCCCGCATGTTCCCCTGGGCGATCAGCATGTCGGTGAATAGATCGTCCAGCGCCTTGAAAATCTCGGGCGCCGCTGCAATCAGGTTGGCGTTAGGGCCAAGAACTCCATTCAGGCCGGGGAACCGGTGCGGTTGCTCGGCGCCAAGCTTTGCGATTTGCGGCGATTCCAGCGTGCATACCTGATAGTCGGCCGCTCCGCCCAAGATGTGGCATGGGTAAACGCTGCCGTCTTCCATAATCTCGCGGTCCACGATGCGCCACGGCCCGGGCGTGTGCTTCGTCGTCATGCTTCACCTCGCGCGGCCAGCATGGCGTCGACGACCTTGGCGCGCAGGTCTTCCATGGAATCGCTTGAGTAGGCGGCTTGCAGTTCGATCGCGGTTTGGCTGCCAGCCTTGAAATCAGCGCGCCGACCGTCCTGATGCGCCGCGCGCAGTCCGCCAGGGATTTCTGCGAGGTAATGCCCGTCGTGGAAAAGGGCCAAAATGTTGCCGTTTGGCGTGGTCATGCTTACCCCTCCAGTTCGATGTTGATCGCGTGCTTGATATCCCGCTGCAAGGGCAAGCACCATTGAGAATTGCTGTTCATC
>NZ_NJIG01000039.1 GCF_002209535.1 Achromobacter marplatensis
CAGATCATCGCGTCGGTCGGCGGCAATCTGCTGCTGGAGAGCTTGCAGGACAGCAGCAAGTACGACTCCAAGAACAAGAGCGCCGGGTTCGGGCTAAGCCTGTGCATCCCGCCGTACTGCATGGGCTCGAGCAGCGTGTCGGCCAATGCCAGCACCGGCAAGATGAACAGCGACTTCAAGTCCGTCACGGAACAGGCGGGCCTATGGGCAGGCGACGGCGGGTTCCTGATCGACGTCAAGAACAACACCACGCTGATCGGCAGCGTCATCGCCAGCAGTGACCGCGCGGTAGCCGATGGCTTGAACAAGCTGACGACCGGCACGCTGGTCACGGAGGACCTGAAGAACACCGCCAAATACAGCGGCAGCCAGGTGTCTATTGGGGGAGGCTTCGGCTTTGGCGGCGACGCCAAGGCGGGCGACTCGGGCCTGGGCACCACCAAGGGCGGCCAAGTTGCCGGTGGTGCGACCAAGGACGCGGGCTCGTCGATATCGACAGGCAGCAGCGGCTTCGGCATGGGCACGCCGGTGGTCGTGGCAGCCAGCGGCAACAGCAGTTCGACCACGCAAAGCGGCATCAGCGGCGGCACGATCGTCATTCGTGACGAGGCGGGGCAGCTGGCGCTGACCGGCAAGACGGCGGCGGAGACGATCGCGTCGTTGAATCGGGACACGTCGGACACGTTGAACGCGCTGAAGCCGATCTTTGACAAGGAGAAGATTGAGGCGGGGTTTGAGATTGCGTCGGAAGCTAGCAAGCAGATGGGGCAGTTTCTGACGAATCGGGCGAAGGAAACACTAGACGCGAAGGAGCGTTCGGAAGACAAATCGCTCTCCTATGCGGAGCGTGCCAAAGCCGCGCAGGAATACGCCGACCTTGAAAGTAAGTGGGGCGCTCAAGGAACTTATAGCCAGTGGGGCACGGTCATTCTGGGCGCGGCCAGTGGCAATGTCATGGGAGGCACTGGGCAGTTCATCCAGGCCGCTACCGTCAACTATCTGCAAACCCTGGGCGCCGCCCAGATCAAGGAGTTGAGCGGGGTGTTGGGCGGGGAAGGTTCCGTCGGGCATGCCGCGCTACACGCGGTGCTGGGTTGCGCCGGAGCTGCCGCCCAAGGCGCATCTTGCGGTGCGGGTGGGGCAGGCGCGCTGTCCGGCGTGGTCTTGAGCAAATTGCTGGATAGCGTTGACGATGTCAATCGCAAGAAGCTGACGCCTGAAGAGGAACAAGCGCGCGTCAACCTGATAAGCAGCATCGTCGCGGGTATCGCGGCATCAATCGATCCCACGGCAGCGGTGCCGGCAGAGGTCGCGGCGCGTATAGAGGTGGAGAACAACAGCCGCTATATGAACCTCGACAAGGTCGCCCGCATGAAGGCGGAGGTGACAGCGAAAGCGATCGCCACCTGCGCCAATGACAATAGCTGCTTGCAAGCGGAGTTCGATCGAGCCGATAAGATGGCGGCTGCGTATGACGTGGCGCTTATGCTGCGACACTATCCGCAACTGAGCAAGGAAAAGGCCGACACACTTGCGCAAGCCGTGCTCGATCTGGCCCCGGGGGTGTCAAACGCTAGCGCGTTGTATGAACTCTTGACAGGAAAGACGGCGACAGGGGATGAGGCGAATCGTTACTTTGCAGCGATTGGTCTGGTGCCGGTGCTTGGTGGCATTATCAAGAAGGGCGGACAAGCGGTCCATGTGTTTGCGGACGCGGATAAAGCGCTTGATGTTGCGAAGGTGGGGGGGAAGGTTGAGGTAGGAGGCGCAAAAGCGACAGGCCAGACCGGTGTAAGCGCGCCGACTGGCGGGAGTCCTATTGTCGACAATGACCCTAAGCTTCTAACTCATGTCCCTGCAACGAAGTTCTTCAAGGGTGATGAAGCGATTCAGCACTTTGTAAAGCATAGTTCAGAATTGATGGATGCCTTTGGTCGGAGTTCTTATAATCTTAAGAATTATTTAGATGATGCAAATAATGTAATTAAAAACGGAACATTTGTTCCAGAGATGAATGGTTATGTAAGGCTGATTGGCGGCGAAGGAAGCGCTAAATATGGGTTTGTAGGCCTCGATAGGGCGACAGGAAATATAACTACATTCCATGTTAAGTCTGTAAGTGAGTTGGCAAGAAAAGCACCTAGCTTAGGGTTTTCTAAATGATAGTTAAGCGGCGTGAATGGATTTCAAAAGATGCGCAAGAGGCAATGCTGATCATTGGCGACGAAAATTTTGAGTGCGTGGCTTTCTCTCACCCATGCAGCATGCAGGTGGGGGATCACCTGCATGAGCCTTTGCTTGCCATCTCGATTAGGAGGGTAATCAAGGAGAAATTAAATACTCAGCCAATCATGCAACGTTTAGGTGAGAGTTTTGCTCATGAAATTTTGGCTGAGGTGGTTGATGTAAAAAATAGGTTAGTAGTGGTTGGCTCAGTTGTCGTTGAATTAGACGGTGTTTTGCCCGGAGATATTGGCGTCGGGGATTTTATTCGGTTTTCCTGTGGTCGTCTTGATGTGATTTCCTAGTTCGAATTAGGGTGTCAGACTGCATTTTTTTGAGAGATGTAGTCTGACACCTTTTTTCTTCTTTTAAACTATCGGATGGCACCGTTAATATTGGGCGTATTCATGAGGCAAATTGAATTGAGGGAAGTGGAAATAATCCAGCTTCTGGCTCGGGTTGCTGGTGTTCAATTTATATTGCCCACCCATCAGCTTGTTTGGGTGGTGAATCCGGAAATGAAGTCGATTCGCGCTGACTATTGCCAGAAAGATGTGCGGGTGTATTCCGTGGCGTCCTGCGAGTTTAGTGATGAGGACGGAGTCTCTATCATTGCGACATTGTTGTTGACCGAGGACAGAAGATTTGGTGAGTTGGATTTTTGGAAAGTTAATGATGAGCCCCTTATAAGATTGCCGTCTCCAGATGGCACTTTCAAACCGGCAGGTGGCTAGTAATGTTTAGTCGGGATTAAGTACCGTCTTGCCTGTCAAGCGTTTAGACGTAATTAGGGTGGTATGGTGAGAAAATTAAGGTGTCAGACTACATTCTTGAGAAATGTAGCCTGACATTTTTTTTCCCCAGCATCGGCATCGGCTATTCGACCGGTGGCCAGCAGAACGGCTTCACCCTCGAACTGGGCGCCTCGGTCGGCCGGGGCAACGCCAACGGCCGCGATGAAAGCTGGACCAACAGCAACATCACGGCGGGCAACGTGCTGGCGATGCAGTCGGGCGGCGACACCACGCTCAA
>NZ_NJIG01000040.1 GCF_002209535.1 Achromobacter marplatensis
TGGAAAAGGGCCAAAATGTTGCCGTTTGGCGTGGTCATGCTTACCCCTCCAGTTCGATGTTGATCGCGTGCTTGATATCCCGCTGCAAGGGCAAGCACCATTGAGAATTGCTGTTCATCACCGCGCTCAGAATCGCCATGTGGTCAGCGGGTCCGAGATTGGCGAAGAAGTCCGCATCCCCCAGCCGCTTGGCCCAGTACAGCGCGTCGTGGTTGTCTGCATCCCAGCTAGCAGGATTGCCCAGCGTCTGGCATACGTCCTGGACGGTGGCGGTCAGGATTTGGTATTGCTCGTCTCCATGGAATCGGTCCATGTCACCACCCCACGTAATAGACCAGAGGGCCAAGGAGGATCGCGTAGTACCAGCGCATGTCCCAGGCGTTGCGAAGCATCTGCTTTAGGTCATCCATCGCCGGTCTCCGGGATAGCGGCAAGAACCTTTTGCTCTGCAACGTCCAAACCGTCCGCCATTCCTTCGAAATAGGGATTGCAGCCGTGGGTTTGGTAGTTGAACCGCTGAATATTGGCTTGCGCCGAGATGGCCTTCCCAAGCGCCGCCAGAGCCTGGCGTACAGCTTCCTCGGCGTAGGCACGCATTTGCTCCCCGGTGTAAATGTCCTCCGGGACGCACTGAGCAGCCTTGTTCACGCCATCCTGGAACCCGTATTCGGCTGCTTCGTACCGGCTAACGATGCCTCGATCTTCGACACCACAACCCAGGGCGTGAGGATTGAGGTCGGGCCATTCGGGTTCAAAAGGCGCGGGCAACTCCGGCAGCTTTATCGTGCTCATGGTCGTTCCTATTTGGTCTTTACGCAGGACATCGCGCGGTATCCGATGTAGTAGCAAGTCACGCCGGTTTCAGTGTCGAAGAACTTGAGCGGCGTACCGGTGAAGCCGTCCACATCGGCGTTGATGCTCTTTTCGATGGTCGGGGCGCTGGCCTCAGAGTTGCATCCAGCCAGCAGGACGGCTACGAGAATGAGGGCGCGCCTCATGCCGCCGCCGCTACGGTGTTAATGTGTTTCACATCAACGATGGCAACGCGCTCACTAGAGGGCTTTTTCTGCCACATGTAGCTGGGCAGTTCTTCATATTTGGCCAACACACGGGCATCTGCTTCGCAATCCGCCTCGATATTGACTGTCTGCTCGCTGATGCGAGTCTCGATCAGGCGCATCACGATTTGGTAAGTCTTACGTTCCATGTTTTGCTCCTTGCGGATTGAATTGAGACGCTCAGGGCGGCGAACCCCCAGCCTTGGGTAAGGCTGACGTATGGCGTTAGGTGGGATTGGGATTCGCCGGCCTGAGCGGCCTAGGGGGGATGCTGGTTACGTCTCCAGCGCGGACTTCCACCGCCGTGTTGATTCCGCTCGTCTGCTGCGTACGCGCTCGGCGCTGCACGCTCGTTGCGGTCCTACTCGCTACATCCGCGCCGATCCCCTTTTGGACCATGTGGCACGGCATCCGCTTTCGACAGCCGGACTTAACCCAGCCGGAGGGTGATGGCCCGGATGCGATCCCGGGTTTGACAAGAGTCGGCCGGCTTTCACGGCTCCGCGTGTCAGTCGCGATTGGTCGCCCATCGCCTGGGCGGTACTGCTGCCATCAAGAGAACCCGCTACAGCGGAGTAAGACTGCCTCGCACGGTGCGCGCACTTCTAGCCGTCCCTTGCGGGTGCAACGGGTTCTCTTGATAGTCCCCGCTACTTTCCCGGGGTGGTCAGACGGGCTACTCTCCCGGCTTGCGCCATACTTAGCGACGTGGCGTCGTCGTTCTACTCGCTACGTCGGGACTGGGCTTCATTTCGCCTTTACAGGCCCAGGCTTTCAGGGCCAGCCGCCGCATCCGCTTTCGAAGTTGATGGCACCTACTTGCTCCACCACGTACTGGTTCAAGAATGACCAGCGGCTTCATCGCTTTCTCTCACCATCAAGGGAGGCGGCTGGTGAGGAGTTACCAGCGGCTGCGCAAACTTCACAGAAGCGGCCACAGCTTGAGCCAGTCAACCGCCTCTCTTGATAGCGCCGCGTTTCGTGCGGCTACGGCTGCTATGCAGCACCAGGGGGAAAACATTGATCGCCTTAGGCTTCGGCTAGAGCGGCTCTTGCTGCGTCATACGCGTTACACGCCTCATCAACTTGGCTCTGGTTCCAGCCAGCGGCATACATATCGTGGTCTCTTGGGTAGCTGCGCATAAGCCGTTCAAGTGCGGCGATAAGATCCGTTTCGCGCTTGGTCATCTCTTCTCCTTTGCCCGTCGGGCTTATCAACGGGATGGGGGATTAGCGCTTGCGTTCGCCTGCTGCGTACACGGAACACAGGTAGTCGTGCAATCCGCCGAGTGAACATGCCGCGAAAATTGGATCAGCTCCCGACTTAACCATCGCTTCGATCTTCGTGTCGCGCTGCACGTTGTAGGCGTAAACCGCCACAACCACGCAGAGTACGTTGCCTTCTTCATCCATGCTCGTTCTCCTTGTTAATCGGTATGAATCCTGAAAGAAGCGGGCAGTTAGGTCTCTGCCTCAACCGCCTCTAAAGACCGAGTTCGGAAGCCCTCTATGGCTTCGGTCACTTCTTCCCTTGAGGCGCCCGGCGGCACAATCAATTCCGCAACCTCTCCCATAGTTCGCCCGTCGAATCTGGTAAGGCGCCACGGATTGCGGCGGGCATCGATCACAACCAACTTTGGTTCTTCGCTCATTTCAGGCTGCCTTGAGAAGAGAAGTGAACATACCGGCGCCGTGGTTCTTGCCGCCGCACTTGCACTCGCAGGTGCCGTTGTGCTTGCCATTCACGCACTTGGCATTGCACTCATGGCGCGACGGCTGGGACTTGTATTCGATCTTGCGGGTGACCGGCAGCACGGCGCCGCCCAGGTTTCCGCCTTCGTGGCCGACCAGCATCTGGTAGCCGTCGTAGCGGATGCCCTGTACACCAGGCCAGCGTGCGGTGAACTCTTTGTTCGGCATGCCATGCGGTGCAGTCAGCGCTACGGCTTCGTCAGTCACGTCGCTGAAGTACTTGATGTTGGCCATTTCTCTCTCCTTGTTCATTCGTAAGCCCGCTCTAGGAACGGGCTGGCGGATGAATTCCGGAGCAGCGCGCTACCTGGCTGTTCCC
>NZ_NJIG01000003.1 GCF_002209535.1 Achromobacter marplatensis
CGCCAAGCTCGTCGGCCATGACGCTGGCCCCGTGCGTGCCCCGCTGACCGACCTGACCGGCGAAGAAATGGAAATGCTCAACGCCCTGATCAAGAAGCTCGGCCCCCAGTAAGCCACCGCCTCCGCAAGACCCGACGCCCTCCCGACGGAGGGCGTTTTTCATTTGCGGCGCGCTTCCAAGCAACCAGCAGTTGGCGGATTTCGCGCTGTATGTTGTCATACGGCTATCCTTCTTGCGGTCTGCGGCCAGAGGCCAGACCGCCGCTTTCGGGCCGGACACCCGAAGGCGGCACAGCGTACACTTGCGGCTCCGGCCGCTGGACTACGGCCTGCTTTCCGCCTTACCTATAAGAGAGACGATGCAAACTCCTGCCCGGCCCCGCCCGCGTTCGCGCCTGACTGACGTGGTGATCGAGGAACTGAACAAGCGCCTGGATGCGCGCCTGTACCGCGCTGGCGACAAGCTTCCCTCGGAACATCAGCTGTGCGACGAGTTCGACGTCAGCCGCACCGTCATCCGGGAAGCGGTTGCCTCGATGCGCCTGAGCGGCCGCCTGGTCAGCAAACCGGGCATCGGCGTGTTCGTCACGGAAGACCGCGAAAAGCCCATCGACTTCGTCATCGAGCCCGCTGCGGATCCGCGCTGGGCGCTGCACATCATGGAATTGCGCGCCGGGCTTGAGGTCGAGGCCTGTGGGCTTGCGGCAGAGCGCCGCACGGCCACCGACCTCAGCGGCATCATCGAAGCGTTCGACGCCTTCAACCGCGCCACCCGCGACATGGAAGCGGCCGTCAAGGCGGATTACGAATTCCACCTGTCGATCGCCAAGGCCTCGAACAACCCGCACTTTCCGGCGCTGCTGAAGGCCGCTGTGCGCGACGTGATGCTGGACCTGAACATCAAGCACGGCGGCAAGACGCCCGAAGAGCTTGAAACCTACGAGACGCGCAACGTGCGCGAACACGAGGCCATCCTGACCGCCATCATGCGGCGCGACCCCGGCGCCGCGCGTGCCGCGATGGCGCGCCACCTGGGCGACAGCATTGCGCGCTACCGCAAGCTCTTGTCGCAGGCGCCCGCCCAATAAGGGCACGGCGCGCTGGCGGCTCCCCTGCTGCCGACGTCGGTCCCCCGCGCAGGCTCAACGCCTTGCGCCTCAAGCATCAGGCATAAGGAAATTACGGGATTCCCCTTACTTGCCTACTTGTATGACGGCTGCCATCATACGTCTTATGACTTAGCGTCGCGCTTTGCCGCCAGATGGGTGGCCCGGGCGCCCCGCTACCGTATGACCCTCGTTGTACAAGTGCCGCCGATGAGCCCGATCCTTTCCCTTCGCACGACGTTCCACCGCTACGCCACGCGCATCCATCGGCATATCACCTGACCGGCCTTCCGGTCATCTGCGGCCCTGCCGCAAATCTCCCCTTTCCGTACCCGTCCGCTTACGCGGCACCGCTAGCTCCGGCCCTTGTCCGGGGTGCGCCGGCGCACGCGTGAATGGTCCTGACTCCCCCGCTTATCCCAAGCGCTTTCCGACCTCCCAGGAGCAATCTCCATGCGTAAGTTTCTGACCACCGCCGTTGCGGCGACCCTGCTGTGCGTCGCCTCCGGCGCCCAAGCCGGCGTGACGTTCGATGCCGTCAAGAAGAAGGGCTTTTTGCAGTGCGGCTTTGCCGGCATACCCGGCTTTTCGGTGCTGGACAGCAAGGGCGAATGGACGGGCCTGGACGTGGACATGTGCCGCGCAGTGGCCGCCGCCCTGTTCGGCGACGCCTCCAAGGTCAAGGGCAACGTGCTGACCGCGCAAGCCAAGTTCACCGCGCTGCAATCGGGCGAAATCGACATGCTGTCGCGCAACACCACGCAGACGCTGACCCGCGACACCACGCTGGGCCTGATCGGCGTGGGCGTGAACTTCTATGACGCGCAAGGCCTGATCGTCAAGAAGTCGATGAACGTGAAAAGCGTGAAGGAACTGGACGGCGCCACGATCTGCGTGCAGCCGGGCACCACCACCGAACTGAACCTGGCCGACTACTTCCGCAGCCGCGGCCTGACCTTCAAACCGGTGCTGGTCGAGAACTACGACGAGAACTTCCGCCTGCTGGAATCGGGCCGCTGCGACGCCTACACCAACGACAAGTCGAACACCGCCGCCAACATGCGCACGCGCCTGGCCAAGCCGGACGACTGGGAAATCCTGACGGAGAACCTGTCCAAGGAACCGCTGGGCCCCATGGTCCGCCAAGGCGACGAGCAATGGTTCAACGTGGTGCGCTGGTCGCTGAACGCCATGCTGGAAGCCGAGGAATACGGCATCACTTCCAAGAACGTGGACGAGATGCTCAAAAGCACCAACCCCAATGTGCAGCGCATCCTGGGCGTGACGCCGGGCATGGGCAAGAACCTGGGGCTGGACGACAAGTGGGCCTACAACATCATCAAGCAGGTCGGCAACTACGGCGAAAGCTATGACCGCGCCATGGGCAAGGACAGCCCGCTGAAGCTGGAACGCGGCCTGAACAAGCAATGGACCCAGGGCGGCCTGATGTACGGCTGGCCGGTGCGCTAAGCCTTTCTCGTGCGCGGCTTTGCCGGACCGGCAAAGCCGCTTTTCTCTTTACCCGCAAGCCTGGCCGCGCGCCGGCCCGCCTATGCCTTATTACGTTGTAACCATGAACAGCATCGTCAACGCCCGCCTGAAACAGATCAAACCTTCGCCCAGCATGGCCGCCAAGATCGTCGTCGACGAACTGCGCCGCCAAGGCCGTGAAATCGCCGACTTCACGCTCGGCGAGCCCGACATGCCCACACCCGCGCACATTGCGCGCGCCGGCCAGGAAGCGATCGCCGGCGGCGACATCCGCTACACCAGCCCCAACGGCACGGTGGGCCTGCGCCGCGCCATCGCCAACAGCCTGGAATTGGGCCTGGGCGTTTCCTACGGCATGGACCAGATCACCGTGGGCGCCGGCGCCAAGCAGATCATCGGGGCCGCGCTGACGGCCAGCCTGGAGCCGGGCGACGAAGTCATCGTGTGCGCGCCGTACTGGGTGTCATACCCCGACATGGTGCTGCTGAACGACGCGAAACCCGTGGTCGTCACCGGCCCGGAGTCGCAGGGCTTCAAGCTGGACGCCGCCACGCTGGAAGCGGCCATCACGCCGCGCACCCGCTGGCTGATCCTGAACTCCCCCAGCAACCCCAGCGGCGCCGTGTACAGCGCCGCTGAACTACGCGCCCTGACCGACGTGCTGCTGCGTCACCCGCAAGTCTGGATCTTGAGCGATGAGATCTACGCGCCCTTCTGCTACAGCGGGCAGTCGCATGCTTCCCCCGTGCAGGTCGAGCCCCAGTTGATCCCGCGCACGCTGATCGTCAACGGCATGTCCAAGTCCTACGCAATGACCGGCTGGCGCATCGGCTACGGCGCCGGCCCGGCTGACCTGATCAAGGCGATGAGCACGGTCATGTCGCAAAGCACGTCGTGCCCCAGCGCGATCTCGCAAGTCGCCGCGCAGGCCGCCCTGGAAGGCGACCAATCCAGCGTCACGCAGATGGTCGACATCTTCAAGGCCCGCCGCGACCTGATCGTGCGCCGCCTGAATGACATCCCCGGCATCTCTTGCGCCATGCCCGACGGCGCCTTCTACGTGTACGCCAACGTGCAGGGCCTGATCGGACGCACGGGTCCCGCCGGCGAATTGAAGACCGATCTGGACGTCAGCCTGTTCTTCCTGCGCGAAGCGGGCGTAGCGGTGATCGACGGCGGCTCGTACGGCCTGTCGCCCTATGTGCGGTTTTCGTTCGCGACGTCCACCGAGGTGATCGAACAAGGCATGGACCGCCTGGCCGCCGCCGTCAAAGCCCTGATGGCGGACTGAACCGTGGCCAAGCACAGAGACCAACCCTCGGTGCGGCGGCCGCCGCACCGGGTCTCCTGGAACGACCCGGCCACGCGCGCGCTGGTCTACCAGGTGCTGGCCCTGACGCTCGTCGGGACCGGCATCTGGTTCCTGGTGCACAACACGCTCCACAACCTGTCGATGCGCAACATCGCCACCGGCTTCGGCTTCCTGAACCGCGAAGCGGGGTTTGCCATCGGCGAATCCGTGATCGCCTACGGGCCGGCGGACACCTATGGCCGCGCCATCTTCGTGGGCGTGCTGAACACGCTGCGGGTGGGCCTGCTTGCGCTGGTGGCCGCCACGCTGCTGGGCGTCCTGATTGGCGTCGGCCGGCTGTCCAAGAACTGGCTGGTGGCGAAGATCACGTCGGTGTATGTCGAGGTGATGCGCAACGTGCCGCTCTTGCTGCAGCTCTTCTTCTGGTACGCGCTGATCACCGAGAACATGCCCGGGCCGCGCCAGGCGCACAACCCGCTGCCGGGCCTATTCATTTCCAACCGCGGCCTGAAAGTGCCCGGGCTGGAAGGCGCTTCGCTAGACTGGGTCCTGGGTGGATTGGCGCTGGCCATCATGGCTGTCCTGTTCCTGGGCCACTGGGGCACGAAGCGGCAGGAAGCCACCGGACGCGTGTTCCCGCTGGGCCGCGCGGCACTCGGGCTGCTCGTCCTGCTGCCCGCGCTGGGCTGGCTGGCAAGCGGCGCATCCCTGACCCTGGACATGCCGGAATTGAAGGGCTTCAACTTCACGGGCGGCCTCACACTGACGCCGGAGTTCGTGGCCCTGTTCCTGGGCCTGACCGTCTACACCTCGGCGTTCATCGCGGAAGTGGTGCGTTCGGGCATCCAGGCCGTGAACAACGGCCAGTGGGAAGCCGCCGGGTCGCTTGGCCTGCCGCGCGCGAAGGTCCTGCGCCTGGTGGTGTTGCCGCAAGCCTTGCGCGTGATCATCCCCCCGATGACCAGCCAATACCTGAACCTGTTGAAGAACAGTTCGCTGGCGGTCGCCATCGGTTATCCGGACATCGTGTCGGTGGTGAACACCACGCTGAATCAGACCGGCCAGGCCATCGAGGGCATTCTCATCATCATGGGCGCCTACCTGACGGTCAGCCTGTCGATCTCGATATTCATGAACTGGTACAACAAGCGCATCGCGCTGGTGGAGCGTTGAGATGAGCAGCACTACGCACTCTTTCACCGAAGCCCTGCCCCCGCCCAGCACCCAGGTGGGCGCCTGGGCCTGGGTCCGGTCCCGCCTGTTCTCGTCGCCGCTGAACCTGCTGATCACCGTGCTGCTGGCGTGGTTCCTGCTGATGGCGTTGCCGGCGCTGGTGGAGTGGGCTTTCCTGAAAGCCAACTTCACCGCCACCAACGCCATGGAGTGCCGGGCCTCGGTCGGCGGCGCCTGCTGGGCGTTCATCGTCGAGAAGCACCGCTTGATCCTGTTCGGCACCTATCCGTTCGACGAGCAATGGCGCCCCCTCGCGGCCACGCTGATCCTCGGGGCGGTGATCGCCTGCAGCGGCATGCGCCGTTTCTGGAACGGCAAGCTGGCCCTCATCTGGACCGCAGGCCTCTCCGCCGTGGCGCTCCTGATGTGGGGCGGCGTGTTCGGCCTGACGTACGTCGAGAACTCGCGCTGGGGCGGCCTGCCGCTGACGCTGATCCTGGCCACGTTCGGCATCGCCTTCGCCTTCCCCATCGGCGTGCTGCTGGCGCTGGGCCGGCGGTCGAAGATGCCCGCCATCAAGACGCTGTGCGTCGTGTACATCGAGCTGATCCGTGGCGTGCCGCTGATCAGTCTGCTGTTCATGTCGTCGGTGATGCTGCCGCTGTTCCTGCCGGAAGGCTTCACCATCGACAAGCTCTTGCGCGCGCAGATCGCCATCATCATGTTCGCGGCGGCCTACATCGCGGAAACGGTGCGCGGCGGCTTGCAGGCCATCCCGAAAGGCCAATACGAAGGCGCCGACTCGCTGGGCCTGAACTACTGGCAGCAGATGCGCAAGATCATCCTGCCGCAGGCGCTGAAGATCGTGATCCCGCCCCTGGTCGGCATTTTCATCAGCCTGTTCAAGGACACGTCGCTGGTGGTGATCATCGGCATCTTCGACCTGACGCTGGCGGCCAAGGCGGCCCTGTCCGATGCGGCCTGGCGGGGATTCGGGGTGGAGGCTTACCTCTTCATCTCGCTGATCTACTTCGCCTTCTGCTATTCCATGTCCAAATACAGCCAGGCGCTTGAAAAGCGGCTGGCCACCGGGCACGCGCGCTAAAGCCGCGCCACCCGGTAACCCTTTACGGAGACCAAGCATGTCGGATTCCATTATTCGATTGCAGGGCGTGAACAAGTGGTACGGCCAGTTCCACGTGCTGCGCAACATCAACCTGGACGTGGCGCCGGGCGAACGCATCGTGGTGTGCGGGCCGTCCGGCTCGGGCAAGTCCACGATGATCCGCTGCATCAACCGCCTGGAAGAGCATCAGCAGGGCCAAATCATCGTGGACGGCACCGAGCTGACCAATGACATCAAGCACATCGAGACCATTCGCCGCGAAGTGGGCATGGTGTTCCAGCACTTCAACCTGTTTCCGCACCTGACCGTGCTGGAAAACCTGACGCTGGGCCCCATGTGGGTGCTCAAGCAACCGCGCGCCCAGGCCGAAGCCACCGCCATGAAATACCTGGAGCGCGTGCGCATTCCAGACCAGGCGAAGAAATTTCCCGGCCAGCTGTCGGGCGGCCAGCGACAGCGCGTGGCGATCGCGCGCTCGTTGTGCATGAACCCCAAGGTCATGCTGTTTGACGAACCGACCTCCGCGCTGGATCCGGAAATGGTCAAGGAAGTGCTGGACGTGATGGTGACGCTGGCCCAGGAAAGCGGTATGACGATGATCTGCGTGACCCACGAAATGGGTTTCGCGCGCAAAGTCGCCAACCGGGTGATCTTCATGGACCGCGGCGAAATCATCGAACAGAACAGCCCCGACGAGTTCTTCGACCGCCCGCAAAATGAAAGGACGCAGCTCTTCCTGAGCCAGATCCTGCACTGACCGGGACCCGCCGCCTTCACGATGAAGGCGGCATTTTTTTGGGCGCCCCCTACGCCCGATACGGACGTATACCCATATACATATGTGATATCGGTATTTTCCAGAAGGATGGCAGTCTTCTAGGATTCCCGGATTGTTCGTTTCTCTTCCGCTGGAATCGCCTTGCCCCGCCTGAGCCCCCTGGATCCCGCCAAGCTGGATCCCGCTACTGCCACCCTCTTCAATCAACTGCTGCAGGACTACGGCCCCTACGCCAACATGCTCAGCGCCTTCGCGCCGCGGCCCCCGGCGTTGAAGCACTTCTTTTCCTACCTTGTGCAGTCGCGTGAAGACGGCTTGATCTCGCCGCGCCATCTGGAAATCGCGCTGCTGACCGCTTCCAAGGCGCACGCCTGCCACTATTGCGTCACGCTGCACACGCCCAAGCTGGCCGCGCAGGGTATCTCGCAGGAGGCCATCGACCGCCTGCTCGAGCCCGAGGTGCCCGGCCTGGACGAAAAGGACCTGGTCGTGCGCGACTACGCGGTACTGGTCACGCTGACGCCGTCGCAGGTCAGCGACGCGTTCTACAGCCGCCTGCAAACGTTCTTCAATGAAGAACAGATCGTGGAACTGACCATCCGCATCGCGCTCTGCAGCTTCTTCAAGCGTTTCAACGAAGCGCTTGAGGTGCCCCACGAAGACGTGGTGGCGCTGGAACTGGATCATGGCGCGGCCTAGGGCGGCCTGAAATCCATACCGCCATGAGCCCTGCCCCTGCTTTAAAGCTGGAGATCCGCAACCTCTCCAAGCGCTTTGTCACCGAGACCGGCCCCGTCCAGGTGCTGGACGACATCAGCCTGAACGCCGCCAGCGGCGAATTCATCAGCATCATCGGACCGTCGGGCTGCGGCAAGTCCACCTTGTTCAACATCCTGACCGGCCTGCTCGAGCATGACGCGGGCACGATCGCACTGGACGGCAAACCGCTGCCCAACCTGCGCGGACGCGTCGGCTACATGCTGCAACGCGACTTGCTCATGCCCTGGCGCACGGTGCTGGACAACGTGCTGGTCAGCCTGGAACTGCGCGGCACGCCGCGCGCGGAATCCGTGGAATTGGCGCGCGACTACCTGAACACCTTCGGCCTGCTGCCCTTCCAGGACAGCTATCCGAAGGCGTTGTCCGGCGGCATGCGGCAGCGCGTAGCGCTGGCCCGCACGCTGTTGCCCGATCCGGACGTGCTGCTGCTGGACGAGCCGTTTTCCGCCCTGGACTACCAGACCCGGCTGTTCCTGGAATCCATGCTGGCCGATACCGTCAGCCAGAAAGGCAAGACCGTCGTGCTGGTCACCCATGACATCGACGAAGCCATCGCGCTGTCCGAACGCATCTTCGTGCTGAGCGCCCGCCCGGGCCGCCTGAAAAGCGTGCACGACATCGCGCTGGGCACACGCTCGCCGCTGGAGGCCCGCCACGACAGCCGCTTTCCTGCCTACTTCGACCTGCTTTGCCAGGAACTCGACATACAGACCGGTCGCAAGGACGGGACCCACGCATGAACCAGCCTTCCGTTTCCGCCGCCCCGCGCCTTGCCGCCGGCGGCACGCGCCCTGCCCGCCCGGCGGGGTTCCGCGTCCCGGTGCTGGCGACCCAGCTGTTGATCCTTGCCGTGCTGTTCGGCGCATGGGAAGCGGGCGTGCGCACCGGCGCGGTGTCGGGCTTCCTGTTCGGCTCGCCCGCCGGCGTCCTGCAAGCCGCCTGGAAAATGATCCAGAACGGCGAATTGTGGGAACACGCCAACTACACCTTGTGGGCGTCGGCCGTGGGCTTCGTGGCCGGGACCTTTCTGGGCACCGTGCCCGGCCTGGCCCTTTGGTATTCGCCCTATGCCGCCCGCGTGGTCGAGCCTTTCCTGGTGGCGATCAACAGCGTGCCCAAGATCGCCTTCGCGCCGCTGGTCATCCTGTGGTTCGGCACCGGCGTCATCTCGAAAGTGGCCCTCTCGGTGTCGCTCACGTCCATCGTCGCGCTGCTGGCCGCATTCCAGGCCGCCAAGGACACCGACCCCGACATCCAGAAAATGATGGTGTCGCTCGGCGCTACCCGTCGCCAGATCTTCCGCAAGGTCGTCGTGCCGTCGGCGTTGCCCGCCATCATCAGCACGTTCCGCATCAACATCGGCTTTGCGCTGGTGGGGACAGTCGTCGGTGAATTCATCTCGTCCAAATACGGACTGGGGCATGTGATCTTCGTCGCCTCGTCCCTGTATGACCTGAACACGGTTTGGGTCGGCATCTTCTCGCTGATGCTGCTGGGTTTTGTCCTGTATGCCGGGGTGGACATCGCCGAAAAGCGCCTGCTGCGCTGGAAAGACCAAACCTACGCCACTCAATTCAAACTTTGACCGCGCCTGCGCGGCGCTCTCCTCGACCATGAAAACAACGCTCTCCGTACGGCTGGCCACGGCCGCCGCCGCCTCGCTGCTGTCCGTCACCGCCTTCGCCGCCAACGACCGCGCCGTCGTGTCGGCCGCATTCAAATCCGTGTTCTACCTGCCGGTCTATTTCGCGGAAGAGCACGGCTACTTCAAGGACGAAGGGCTGGACGTGCGCATCGACGTGGCCTCGTCGTCGACCAATGCGCTGGCCGCCGTCATTTCGCGCAGCGCCGACTTTTCCCTCCACGGCCCCGAATGGACCGCCATTTCATTCGGCCGCGGCGCGCCCGTGAAGGTGGTGGGCGGCACCCTGAACCGCCTGGGCGTCTGGCTGACCTGCAAGCAAAGCTTCACGTTCGACGGATTCAAGAGCCTGAAAGGCGCCACCGTCGCCACCGGCGCCATGCCCACGACCAGTTCGTCGGCATTCCTGAAGCTGGTCAAGAACGCCGGCTTGGACCCCAAGCGCGACCTGGACCTGCTGGAAGTGCCGCTGGGCAACGAGATCGGCCCGTTGAGCTCGGGCAAGGCCGACTGCGCCGTGCTCTACGAACCGGGCGCGTCTCAGGCACAAGCCCAGGGGTTCAAGGTCGTGTCCGCGTTCTCGCGCGAGATCGGCCCGTACACGTTCTCGGCGATTTCCACGCGGCAGGACATTTCGCCGCAGGTGTCGCAGAAGTTCGTGTCCGGCATCGACCGCGCCCTGAAGGAAATCCGCAAGGATCCGGCAGCGGCGGTGGCAAGCGGGCTCAAGCTGTTCCCCAACCTGGATCCGGCCGTCGTGCGCGCCTCGGTGCAACGCCTGATCGATGACGGCGTGTTCGCCGATTCCGTTGCCGTGCCCGAGCAGGCGCTGAAAGACGCGCTGCAAACGCAAATCGACCTGGGCAACCTGGACCGCATCCCGCAGGACCCGAAGTGGCTGGACCTGGGATACGCGCAGCAGATCTCGGGCAAGGCGTACTGAGGCGCCGCTCAGTACCGGTGACGTATGCCTGCCGCATACTGCGATTGATGCCACGAAGGGTCCGTCCAAGCCCCCCGCATGTAGCCAAAGACCGCATACAGATTGGTGCGCTTGGACAGATCGTATCCATATCCGGCCGAGTAGATCTGCTGGGTGTGCGTGGCGCCATCCGCGGCCAATGCTCCACCGCCCGGCAGGCTTGCCTGCCAGGACGCCATGACGGTGCTGGCACCTGACCGCCACGCCGCCCCGGCCATCGCTGCGTTCACCGTGCCTCCGGGAAAGTAGGCGCGCTGTCCCGGCGAAACCACTGCGGGAATCGTCGACCCGTCACGCATATTGGACCAGCCTGCATAAAGCGTAAACGCGCCCAGCGCCACACGGGCCGCCAGCGTGTAGGCGTTGGGCTGACGCGTGCCGCCAGCCTGGGCCATCGCGGCTGCCTGGGCGGTACCGTTCGCCCAACGTGCGCCTTCATAGGTCGCCGTGACCGCGTAGCCAGCGCGCTCATAGATCAGCGCAGCGCTGTACAGCTTGTTGGTGGATGCCGTCTGAAAGCCGCCACCGTCATAGTCCAGGCTGATGTCGGCCCCCGCGCGCAGGCCTCCCGCCGACGGCGTCCAGTACGCGACGGTGTTGTCGGCGCGGTTCGCGTTGTAAGGCAGCAGCGCCGTCTGCGCACCCGCAATCAGGTAGGAGGCCTGGAATGCGTCATAGTCAGCCAACGTGGCGGACGACACCGACGTCTGCCGGCCCAGCCGGAGGTCGCCGAATCCGCCCGATACCCCCACCCAGGCCGCTCGTCCGAACAAGCGCCCGCCCTGCGCCGACCTGCCGTTGTTGGCAAGCATCCCGCTTTCCACCTGGAAGTTTGCGCGCACGCCGTTTCCAAGCGCTTCACTGCCGCGCAGACCCCAGCGCGATCCGGACTGCACGCCCGATTGCATGTTCAGCGCCGTGCCGCGTTCCTGCGTCGAGAAACCCGCCAGACTGAGGTCAACTACGCCATACAGTGCCACTGGCTTGTCCGCCTTGGCGCACCAAGGCGCCATCAGCGCGACCACGCCCGCCGACAGCTTGCGAAAACGCATTGGCGGCCTCACAGGTACTTCAACCAAACGATGTCGCGGCGCCGCGCCTTCAGGCGGCCGAACGCGCGCACCGGCCAGTACAGCGCCACCGCCAGCAACATGGAGATAAGCCAGATGCTCGCGATACTGTCCACGCCGAAGTACTTGCCTTGATTCAGGCCCCACACGCGCTCACCCGCCAGGTACAGCGCCTTCAGCACGTACAGATGCAACAGATAAAAGAACATCGGCGCGGCGCCGAACACGCACAGCACGCCGACCCAGGCGGCGGCCTGCACCCGTTCGATCAGCGCCAACGCGCAGACACCAAGTCCCAGCGTCAGAAGCAGGAACATCAAGGACGGCGGATACTTGGTGATGTTCAGAAAGCTCATCGCCGTATGCAGTACATCGCTTTGCACTGCCCACTGCTGGGCCTGGCCATATCCGTTGAACGCGCGCAACGCGACGAAGGCGGCGATCGACGCCAGACCCGCCGTCCACAGCCGCCGCTGACGCCAAGCCGCGTCAGCGTCCTTCTGGAACCATGGCCCCGCCGCATAACCCAGCGCAATCACGCCGATCCAGGGCAGCAATGGGTACGACGTGCGCAGACGCAGGGTGTCGCCCAGTTCAATCCAGCCACGATCATGCAGCACCGCCCAGGGCACGTGCATCGCCTGCCCCGGCGCAAAATGAATGCCGTCCAGTGCATTGTGGCCCGCCACCAACACGATGCCCACGGCGATCAGCGCGGCCCGCGGCAGCCACAGCAACGCGGACAACACCAGCATGCACAGGCCGATCACCCAAATTACCTGCAAGTACACAATGGACGGCGGGAACTGGAACGTCCACGCGAAGTTCACGGCAACCACTTCCAGGACCACCAGAAACAGGCCGCGGGTGGCAAGAAAACTCGAAACAGCATGTCGGCTGCAAGTCTTGGCGCAATAGAGCCACGCGGACAGGCCCGTTAAGAAGACAAACACCGGCGCGCACAGATGGGCAAGCAATCGGGAAAAGAACAAGGCCGGGTCGGTCGCCACGACATCCATGGGGTCACTGACCTGATGATGCAAAAAGAACGTCTCGCGCACATGGTCCAGCAGCATGATGACGATGACAAGGCCGCGCAGGGCGTCGATCGCGCGCAAGCGCGCGCCGCCGGCTGCGGCGGAAGCAGGAAGGGAAGATGCCATGGGAGATACGCGGAAAACTGACCGTGACGGGTCGCGGCCAAAATCAGGGCCGGGTGAATGTTTGCGCAGAATTGTAATGTAATAACATTACTTAGCCAATAGAAATTACGATTGCCTGAATCTACGCTGCCCTATCGGGCGCGCGGGGTGCCGCAAGATCCACGCGGAAGACGGTGCCGCGCCCCGGCGCCGATTGCAGCGACACGCGCCAGCCCTGATGCGCGCAGATGCGCTGCACCAGC
The DNA here is from genome assembly GCF_002209535.1 of Achromobacter marplatensis. GTDB lineage: Bacteria > Pseudomonadota > Gammaproteobacteria > Burkholderiales > Burkholderiaceae_B > Achromobacter > Achromobacter marplatensis. Next base: position 12,866 of record NZ_NJIG01000003.1, read on the forward strand.
GACAGGCCCAGCCCCAGGTTGCCGGCATCCGGTTGTTCGCCGCGCACGAAGGGGCTGAAGACGGCCTCGTGGCGCTCGGCGGCGATGCCCGGCCCGTCGTCCGCCACCTGCATGAAGTCGGGCCCGGCCGTGATCACGACGCTGGCTCGCGGACCGGCGTACTGCAGCGAATTGCGGATCAGGTTGGACAGCACGGCACGCAAGAGCGGCGCCGGGAATTGCAGCGCCGGGGCCTCGGGCTGCGCCACCTCCAGCGTCAGGCGCATGTCGCGGCGTTGGGCCACGGCACTCCAGGCCGCCAGTTGCCCCCGCGCCGCGGTGTGGGCGCTTTCGCGTGCAAAGCGTTCAGCGGCGTCGCCGCCGCGGGCCAGCATCAGATAGGTATCCAGCCTTTCGCCCATGTCGGCCGCCGCCGCTTCGATGCGGGCCAGACGCGCCTGGCCGCTGGCGTCCAATGCCTGTTCCTCGCGCAGCAGTTCGCACGAACTGGAGATCACCATCAGCGGCGTGCGCAATTCGTGGCCGACGTCCGCGGTAAACAGCTGTTCGCGGCGCAGCGCCTGTTCCAGCTGGTTGTACGTCGCGTCGAAGGCGGCGGCCAGTTGGCCGATTTCGTCCGGCGGATAATCTTCGGCCAGCCGCGTCTGCGGCGGCTGCGCGCCCCGCGCGTTGACCTGCGCCGCCAGCCGCGACAAGGGCCGCAAGAGTCGCCGCGTGGCCAGGATGCCCAGGATGAACGCCAGCGCCAGGCTGCCCGCCAGCCCGCTGACGGCCGTCCAGTGCGACGCCACCTGGCTTTGTTCATAGTCCGTGTAGTCGCGCAGCAGCATGTAGCGCTGGCCGTCCTGGTCATCGACCATCACGTGCCAAACGCGGCCCTCGCGTTCGATCTTGTGGAAACCCGGGTTCAGCCGCCGCAGCCAGGCGGGAAAGGCTTCGCTGCCGGGGTCGCCATGAAAGAAGCGGTTGGGCCGGCCGGGGTCGATGCCCGCCAGGAAATCGCCGCGCACCCGCTCCACCGCCATCCCCATGTCGATGCGCTGCAAGTGGGCCTCCAGTTTGCCCACGCTCCAGACCGACAGCCAGGAAAGCAGCCCCGCCACCAGCAGGGCCAGCACCACGTAAGTCAGCACCAGATGGCGCGCCAGGCCGCGCCGGGCCAGCGGCCCCGTCCGCTTAGGCATCGTCAGGCGCCCGGAGCTGATAGCCGATGCCGTGCACGGTGTGCAAGAGCGCCGTGTCATACGGTTTGTCGACCACGTGGCGGATCTGGTGGATATGCGTGCGCAGGCTGTCGCTGTCGGGCGGCGAATCGCGCCACAAGGCCTCTTCCAGCCGCGCACGGTGGACGACCGACGGGCTGGCGCGCATCAGCAGCGTCAGCAGTTGCAGCGGCGACGGCGGCAGGCGCAGCGTCTGGCCGGCGCGCGTCAGTTCCAGCGTGCCCGTGTCCAGCGTCAGGTCGCCCACGCGCAGCACGCGCGTGGCGCTCGCGCCGCTGGCGCGATGCAGCAGCGCCTTCACCCGCGCGGCCAGCTCCGCCAACGCAAAAGGCTTCACCAGGTAATCGTCCGCGCCCGCGTCAAAACCCGTCAGCCGGTTGCCCAGCGTATCGCGCGCGGTCACCATGATTACCGGGGTATCGCACGCCGCTTCGGTCCGCAGGCGGCGACAGAGTTCATAGCCGTCCAGCCGCGGCAGCATCAGGTCCAGCACGATCAGGTCGAAGCTGCCCGAGGCCGCCATCGCGTAGCCACGCTGCCCGTCTTCGGCGCAATCGACGATGTAGCCGCGCCGCGTCAGATGATGCGTGATGTTCGCCAGGATGTCAGGGTCGTCTTCGATGACTAGAACGCGCATGCAAGCCCGCAGGGAATGGAAATCAGTCTCATATTGTATGTGCCCGCCTGCCCTGGGGCGCCGCGCTCCCTCCCCGCTTGCGGCGCGCACACCACACCGCGCTCGTCTTAACGCTTTCTTGAGATGGCTTGGCGGACACTGCGTGTCGATAAGAATGGTTCGCGTTACCTGCAACCCTGCGGGCAACGGCGCAACCCGGGATTTTTCGATGCGTGCGATCAAGCTCTTCCGTGCGGCCGTGGCCGCCACTGCCCTGTTTTGCGCCCTGCCCGGCGCCCAGGCCCGCCAGGTCACCGATCTGGCAGGCCGCGTCGTCACGGTGCCCGACCACCCCAAACGCGTGCTGCTGGGCGAAGGCCGCTTCGTCTTCGCCATGGCCCTCTTGGACCGGAAGGATCCCGTGGCCCGCGTGGTCGGATGGCAAGGCGAGCTGAAGCAGCAAGACCCCTATTCGTGGACCCAACTCGTCAAGCGCTATCCCAAGGCGGCCGACGTGCCGCTGATCGGCAAGACGTCGGAAGCCAGCGTCAGCCCCGAAAAGATCGTGTCGCTGCAACCTGATGTGGCGGTGTTCAGCCTGAGCGGCCACGGCCCCGGCCGCAACAACCCCATGATCGCGGCGCTGCAGGCGGCCGGCATCCCCATCGTGTTCATCGATTTCCGCCAGCACCCGGTGGAGAATACCGTGCCCAGCATGCGCATCCTGGGCCAGGCGCTGGACCGGCAGGCAGAGGCCGACGCCTACATCGCTTTCTATGAAGACCATCTGGCCCGCGTGCGCAAGATCGTCGACCCCGTGCCGCAGGCGCAGCGCCCGCGCGTGTTCGTGGAAATGCTGGCAGGCGTGTGGCCCGCCTGCTGCCACACCACCGGCAACGGCAGCTTCGGCGACCTTCTAAAAACCGCCGGCGGCGTGAACGTGGCCGCCCCGGTGCTCCCGGGCGCCATTGGCGACGTCAGCCTGGAATTCCTGCTGGACGCCAAACCCGACGTCTATATCGCCACCGGCAGCCGTTCCGAACCAGGCCGCCCCGGGCTGCTGGTCGGCCCCGGCGCCGCTGCCGCGGTATCGGCGGACAGCCTGTCCACCCTGCTTGGCCGCGACGGCATCCGCGACCTGGACGCCGTGAAGCAGCACCGTGCCTACGGCATCTGGCACGCGTTCTACAACTCGCCCTACAACGTGGTCGCCATCGAAGCCATGACGAAATGGCTGTACCCGGAACGCGCCGCCGCGCTGGACCCGCAAGCCTCGCTGGACGCGCTGTACCGCCAGTTCCTGGACGTGGACAACGCGGGCACCTATTGGACGGCGCCGGCCGCAGCCCCTGCCCGATAGGCGCATCATGCTCAGCACCACCACCGCGGCCGCGCCTGCCATTGCCGCCGCCCCGGAAGACCCCATCGCCGCCTACCGGCGCACCGTCCGCAAGCGCCTGCTGCTGACGGCCGTGCTGGTGCTGGCCATTGCCGCCAGCCTGCTGGCCGACATCGCCAGCGGCCCCGCCGCCCTCTCTCCTGCCGACTTGCTGCAGACGCTGCTGCATCCCGATACGGCCAGCGCCGGCACGCGCGTCATCGTCTGGCAGTTCCGGCTGCCGTACGCCTTGATGGCGCTGCTGGTGGGCGTGGCGCTGGGCCTGGGCGGCGCCGAGATGCAGACCATGCTGGACAACCCCCTGGCCAGTCCCTACACGCTGGGCGTCTCGGCCGCTGCCGCCTTCGGCGCGTCGCTGGCCATCACGCTGGACTGGCACCTGCCCGCCTTGCCGCCCGGCATGGTGGTGTCGATCTCCGCCTTTGCCTGCACCCTGGTGTCGGTGCTGATCCTGGAACGCGTCGCCCGGTGGCGCGGTGGGTCGACGCTGGGCGTGGTGCTGTTCGGTATCGCGCTGGTGTATTCCTTCCAGGCGCTGGTGATGCTGCTGCAATTCGTGGCCAGCGAAGAAGCCCTGCAGGGCATCGTGTTCTGGACGATGGGCAGCCTGGCGCGCGCCAACTGGACGACCGTAGCCGTCATGGCCGCCGCGATCGCCGTGGCCGTACCCTTCTCGATGCGCGACGCCTGGAAGCTGACCGCCGTGCGCCTGGGCGAAGAGCGCGCCGCCAGCTTCGGCATCGACGTCCGCCGCCTGCGCCTGGTCAGTCTGCTGCGCGTCAGCGCGCTGGCGGCGCTGGCCGTGTCGTTCGTGGGCACCATCGGTTTCGTGGGGCTGGTGGCCCCGCACATCGCCCGCCTGCTGCTGGGCGAAGACCACCGCTATTACCTGCCGGGCAGCGCGCTGGCCGGTGCCCTGATCCTGTCGCTGGCCTCGGTCGCGTCCAAGACCGTCCTGCCCGGCGCGTTGATTCCCGTCGGCATCGTGACGTCGCTGGTCGGCATCCCGTTCTTCCTCACCATCGTCGTGCGCGCTCTCAAGCGCGCCTGACGCCCCGCATCCCCTAAGGAGATCTCCCCGATGCAATCTCGCGTGTGCTTCACCCTGGCTGCCCTGCTGATGGCCGGCGCCGCCCATGCCGCCCCCGACGCGTGCGCCATCGACGTAGAAGGCCGGCCCGGCAAGCAGTTCGGCCCTGACCATATCGTCGTGCCGGCCACCTGCCAGGCGTTCACGGTGCGCCTGATCCACACGGGCAAGAACAGCAAGGAAAAGGCCGGCCACAATTGGGTGCTGACCAAAACCGAAGACATCGATGCCGTGATGGTCGACGGCATCAAGGCCGGGGCGGAACACGACTTCCTGGCGCCTGGCGACGCCCGCATCCTGGCCAAGACCCCGATGCTGGGCGGTGGCGAAACCGCGACGGTGACGTTCCCCGTCAGCCGCCTGCGCGCAGGCCAGCCCTACACCTACTATTGCTCGTTCCCGGCGCACGCCCAGCACATGCGCGGCACGCTGGTGCTGCAACCCTGACGATGACCTCGCTGCACATACGTGGGCTTACCGCCGGCTACGGCGGCAAGCCGGTGCTGCAGGCGCTTTCCGCTGCTCCGCTGGCGGAAAGCGCCGTCACCGCCCTGCTCGGCCCCAACGGCAGCGGCAAGTCCACGCTGCTGAAGACGCTGGCGGGCTTGAATCCCGTCATGCGCGGCGAACTGCTGCTGGACGGCGAAGACCTGGCGCAAGCGGCGCCTTCGCGCCGCGCCGAACGCGCCATGTACATGCCGCAGGCGCTGCCCAAAGGCGTGCACATGACGGTCTTCGAATCCGTGCTGGTGGCCGCCCGCTCGGGTCGCCACGGCGCAGGCGGCCAGGACCTGATGCGCGACGCCATGGCCGTCATCGCGGACCTGGGCATCGCCACGCTGGCCAGCCGCTACCTGGACGAGCTGTCGGGCGGCCAGAAGCAACTTGCCTCGCTGGCCCAGGCCCTGGTGCGCCGCCCGCGCCTGCTGCTGCTGGATGAGCCCTTGTCCGCGCTGGACCTGAACTACCAGTTCCACGTCATGGATGTGCTGCGCCGGCAGACGCGCCAGCACCGGCTGATCACGCTGGTGGTGCTGCACGATCTGAACATCGCGCTGCGCCACGCCGACCACGCGCTGATGCTGCACGGCGGTGTGATCGAAGCCGAAGGCCTGCCCGCCGAGGTCGTCACGCCGGCGACATTGCGCCGGGTCTACCGCGTGCAGGCCCGCGTGGAGCGCTGCCCGCAGGGGCAGGCTCAGGTCCACGTGGACGGACTTGCCGGGGCGTAAAGGCGATATCCGAAGGCGGTATATAGTCACCGCTTAGCCTTCCCAGGGAGCCGACCGATGTCGAGAGGCCGCATCATGGCGTTTTTTCTCAGCATGCTTGCCGCGCCCGCAGGCGCGTCCGTGATCTACGACAACCATGGGCTGGTGGTGGAAGTCACGACCAGCGGCCGCAGCGACTGGAACACCGGCCAGCGGCAGAACACGCGCAGTACGACGATCACCTTCCAGGGCAACAAGCTCTGCGGCCCGGAGGTCGGCAAGCTCCTGTACCCGGGCGGCAAGGAAACCGCCGCTGGCGCGTTCTTCTGCGCGGGCCCCGCCAAGGCGCTGGAGACGGACGCGGTGCTGGCCTACTTCAACAGTTCCAGCACGGATCCCGTGCTGGCCCATTTGCAGGTCGTCAACGGCGCCCTGCGCGTGAACCGTCTGGCGCTGTCCGACAAGCGCGACCGCGACCGCCCGAACGGCACGCGTTTCGAAGCGGCCCGGCTGCCGGGTTGGACGCGGGTCGAAACGGCCTGGAATGAAACCGTGATGATCCGCCACGCGCCGCTCAAGGCGCTGAACCTGGGCGCCGGCAAGCTGCTGGACGTGGACGGCGACGTGGCCTATCTGGCCATCCCGCCCGGGCGCGACGTGGTCGTGGTGCAGCCCGCCACGCAAGTCAAGGACGCCCACGGCTACCAGCAGTACGTGCCCGAAATCACCAAATTCGTGGATGCGCCGATCGCGTTCCGCGCCGTGCGCATGAGCGACGGCCGCGAACTGGCGCGGCTGGAATTCAAGGACACGTGCCTGAGCCTGCCCGCGCTCGGATTCAACCAGCCCGACCCGCTAGCCACGTCTTCCACCCGCCCCGACGTGGCCTTCGACGACGTGCCGGCCTGGCGCGCCCGCACCCTGCAACTGACGCAGGCGCAGGGCCGCGCCACACTGACATTGCAGCCCGGCGTGTCCCTGCCCGCCAAGGCCAACTGCAAACCGGGCTGACGGCAGGCCCCACCGTCCGGCCGCGCGTTCAGATCAGGAACTGGCGATAGGCCTCGTTGCCGGTTTCCTCGAAATGGGCGTAGCCCAATTGCAGCAGGAAAGCGTCCAGCGCCGCGCTGTCGGCCAGCGGCGCCTGGATGCCCACCAGCGCCGAGCTGAAGTCCGCGCCCTGGTTGCGGTAGTGGAACAGGCTGATATTCCAGTTGGGCGCCATCTCCGACAGGAACTTCATCAGCGCGCCCGGACGTTCCGGGAACTCAAAGCGGAACAGCCGTTCGCCGGCCGCCAGGGGCGAACGGCCACCCACCATGTAGCGGATGTGTTGTTTGGACACTTCGTTGTTCGTCAGGTCGTTGACCGAAAACCCCTGCTCTTCCAGCGCCGCCGCGATGTCGGCCGAGTCCCCGCGGCGCGCGATCTGCATGCTGACGAAGATGTGCGCGGTCTGCGCATCGGCAATGCGGTAATTGAATTCCGTCACGCTGCGCTGCCCCAGGACGCGGCAGAAGCGGCGAAAGCTGCCACGCTCTTCGGGCACCGTCACGGCAAACACGGCTTCACGCGCTTCGCCGACCTCGGCCCGGTCGGCCACGAAGCGCATGCGGTCAAAGTTCATGTTGGCGCCGGAGGTGATGGCTACCAGCGACAGCCCCTGCGCGCCCTCGCGTTCCACATACTTTTTCAAGCCCGCCACCGCCAGGGCGCCCGCGGGCTCCAGCACGCTGCGCGTATCCAGGAACATGTCCTTGATTGCCGCGCACACGGCATCGGTGTCCACCAAGATCACTTCGTCCAGATACTCGCGGCACAGGCGGAAGGTCTCTTCGCCCACCAGCTTGACCGCCGTGCCGTCCGAAAACAGCCCCACTTCCGGCAGATTGACGCGCTCGCCCGCCTGCAGCGATTGCGCCATCGCGCAGGAATCCTCGGTCTGCACGCCGATGACCTTCACTGCCGGGTTCACCGTCTTCACATAGGCCGATACGCCCGCCGCCAGGCTGCCCCCGCCGATCGGCACGAAAATCGCATGGAGCGCGCCGGGATGCTGGCGCAGGATTTCCATGCCGACAGTGCCTTGGCCCGCGATCACGTAGGGGTCATCGAAGGCCGGGATGAAGGTCAGGTCCTGTTGCTGGGCCAGCGTTTGCGCGTGGGTGTAGGCATCGCTGTAGGAATCGCCCGCCTGCACCACGGTGACGGTCGGGCCGCCGTGGGCGCGCACGGCGTCCACCTTCACCTGCGGGGCCGTTTGCGGCACCACGATGATGGCGCGCACGCCCAGCTTGGCAGCCGAAATGGCCACGCCCTGCGCATGGTTGCCGGCCGACGCAGTGATCACGCCGCGGTCCAGCGCCGCTTGCGGCGTGTTGCGCATCTTGTTGTAGGCCCCGCGCACCTTGAACGAGAAGACGGGCTGGTTGTCTTCGCGCTTGAGGTGGACCGTGTTGTTCAGCCGCGCCGATAGGCCACGCGCGGGGTCCAGTTCGGTTTCGCGGGCAATGTCGTACACGCGGGCGGTCAGGATCTGGCGCAGGTATTCGATGGGCGAAGCATTGCCTTGCTGGAAGTCCGTAGTGTCAGCAAGGGAGTCGGCGGGGGTGCAAGCGGGCATGGGGTTCTCTGCGTTGGGATACTTACTTGCCTTGCAGAGGCGGCCACAAAAAACCCGCCTCGTGGGGCGGGTGGCTGTGACTGACTGCGGTCGCGCGCTAACCCACCATTCCAGGAATGATGGTAATAATCAGCGAAATGCGGACGGCGCGGGAAGTCATGAACCGCAGCTTGCGCCCGCCGCGAAAGTTTGTCAAATCGCCCATAGCAGGCCGGCTTCATCCTGACTCGATGCACCATTCGCGTGGGAAGCCGCCACGTTAGGCCCTATTGCCCACACATTGCCGGCCGTTGAGGCCTCAGGCGCTTCCAAGCATGGCGCATTCGTTGCCAAAATTCGGCTATTGGGCCATATCGAGGCCGTATTGATGCGATATCGAGCCCATAAGACGGCCTTTTGCGGTCATTTCCCCGCGCGCCGGGCGTATCGCGGTATTACAATGTTCAATTCGTGGCAGTCGCACCATCCCAGAATGGCCCGGTAAACCGGCCATCAAATAAAGGGCGGGCGCCGGCCAATTTGGACAGATCCAGGTCGTTGATCCGCGTCTGCCCATACGAACCCACTCTCGATAACATCTACCGGCGTACGCCGCTTAGCATGTTCGGGTTTGCGCCAAAAGCGCCTGAAGCCGAACAGATTCAAGGATCATGTCTCTTACTCCGAAGATTATCTATACCCTCACCGATGAAGCTCCGGCGCTTGCAACCCGTTCGCTGCTTCCCATCGTCCAGGCTTTCGCCAAACCCGCAGGCATCACGGTCGAGACGCGCGACATCTCCCTGGCCGGCCGCATCATCGCCCTCTTCCCGGACTACCTCGAAGACAGCCAGAAGCTCTCTGACGCCCTGGCTGAACTGGGCGCGCTGGCGGTCCAGCCCGAAGCCAACATCATCAAGCTGCCCAACATCAGCGCCTCGATGCCCCAACTGAAGGCGGCCATCAAGGAACTGCAGGAGCAGGGCTACAAGCTGCCGGACTACCCCGACGCTCCCGCCAACGACACCGAGCGCGACGTCAAGGCGCGCTACGACAAGGTCAAGGGCAGCGCCGTGAACCCGGTCCTGCGCGAAGGCAACTCCGACCGCCGCGCCCCGCTGTCGGTCAAGAACTACGCCCGCAAGCACCCGCACAAGATGGGCGCCTGGTCGGCTGATTCGAAGTCGCACGTGGCCCACATGTCCGAAGGCGATTTCTACGGCACTGAAAAGTCGGCCCTGATCGCCGAAGCCGGCGACGTCAAGATCGAACTGACGGCCGCCGACGGCACGAAGACCGTGCTGAAGGAAAAGACCCCGGTCAAGGCCGGCGAGATCATCGACGCCGCCGTGCTGTCGACCGCCAAGCTGAAGTCCTTCCTGCAGGCCCAGATCGACGACGCGCGCGCCACCGGCGTGCTGTTCTCGGTGCACCTGAAGGCCACGATGATGAAGGTCTCCGACCCCGTCATCTTCGGCCACGTCGTGTCCGTGTTCTACAAGGACGTGCTGGCCAAGCACGCCGCGGTGCTCAAGCAAGCCGGTTTCGATGCCAACAACGGCATCGGCGACCTGTACGCCAAGATCCAATCGCTGCCCGCTGACCAGCAGGCCGCCATCACCGCCGACATCGACGCCGCCTACAAGACGCTGCCGCAACTGGCGATGGTGAATTCCGATAAGGGCATCACCAACCTGCACGTGCCCAGCGACGTCATCGTCGACGCGTCCATGCCCGCCATGATCCGCGACTCGGGCAAGATGTGGAACGCCGACGGCCAACTGCAAGACACCAAGGCCGTCATCCCTGACCGCAGCTACGCTGGCGTCTACCAGGCCGTCATCGACGACTGCAAGAAGAACGGCGCCTTCAATCCGGTCACGATGGGCAGCGTGCCCAACGTCGGCCTGATGGCCCAAGCCGCCGAAGAATACGGTTCGCACAACAAGACGTTCGTCGTGCCCGCATCGGGCACCGTGCGCGTTACCGACGCCTCGGGCAAGGTCCTGCTGGAACAAGCCGTTGAAGCGGGCGACCTCTGGCGCATGTGCCAGACCAAGGACGCCGCGATCCAGGACTGGGTCAAGCTGGCCGTCACCCGCGCCCGCGCCAGCAAGACGCCCGCCGTCTTCTGGCTGGACGAAAAGCGTGCCCACGACGCCCAGGTCATCGCCAAGGTCAAGCAGTACCTGAACGACCACGACACCAGCGGCCTGGACCTGCGCATCCTGGATCCGGTTGAAGCCACCAAGTTCTCGGTCAAGCGCATCCGCGAAGGCCTGGACACGATCTCGGTCACCGGCAACGTGCTGCGCGACTACCTGACCGATCTCTTCCCCATCATGGAACTGGGCACCAGCGCCAAGATGCTGTCGATCGTTCCGCTGGTTGCCGGTGGCGGCCTGTTCGAAACGGGCGCGGGCGGTTCGGCGCCGAAGCACGTCCAGCAGTTCCTGGAAGAAGGCTTCCTGCGCTGGGATTCGCTGGGCGAATTCATGGCCCTGGCCGAATCCCTGGATCACCTGGGCCGCGCGTACAAGAACCCGACCGCCCAGATCCTGGCCAAGACGCTGGATCAGGCAACCGCCAAGTTCCTGGACGAAAACAAGTCGCCCGATCGCAAGGTCGGCGGCCTGGACAACCGCGGCAGCCACTTCTACCTGGCCATGTACTGGGCCCAGGCCGTGGCCGCGCAAACCGACGACCGCGCACTGGCTGCCCAGTTCGCCGGCGCCGCTGGCGCATTCGCCGAAAGCGAAGCCAAGATCGTTGAAGAACTGAAGGCGGCCCAAGGCAAGCCGGTCGACATCGGCGGTTACTACCAGCCGAACGAATCGAAGGCCAGCCAGGCCATGCGCCCCAGCGCCACGCTGAACCAGGTGCTGGCCTCCATCGGCTAAGCCCCCTCGCCCGGCGGCCACCCGCCGCCAGGACGACAAAAAAGCCGGCAGCCCCACAGGCTGCCGGTTTTTTTCTTGGGCCTGGCTGTCTGCGCGACGGCTAGCGCGCCGCCGGCACGCCCGCGCACATGCGTTGGCGGAACGCCGCATCGATGTCGATGCGCCACACCGCCCGCTTGTCGTCAGCGATACGTGCGGGCACGCCGGCAATCGCCGGGTAGCGCGAGGCGTCGTCGTCCCGGCCCCAGATCCAGAAGCGCGCGCCGTCGGCGGCCGCGCACAGGCGGGGCGTCAAGTCGCCGTTGTCCACCAGCACGCGCTTGCCTACGACGGGATCAAACTGCGCCGCGTCGTACAGTTCCTTGCGCCAGTTGTCGCGCGTGGGGATTTCGGGGTCTTGCCAGTTGTCGACGATCCAGGCGGGTTGCTCGGCCTGCGTATAGAAGCCCAGGTCGAACGGCAGCGCATGCAGCGCGATCTGCCCGTCTTGCGGCCGCATTTCGCGCTGCAGCGCCTGCATGGTCGGGCCCGCGCTGCCCCGCGGATTAGTCGAAGCGGCAATGATCGCCCCCAGGCAGATGACGGCCGCCACACCCGCCGCGATGACCACCCACCGGCGACTGCCCGCAGCCCAGGCCGGTGCAAGGCGCTCGCTGATCAACAGCGCCAGCGGCGGAAACACCGGCAGCACATAACCGATCAGCTTGGATTGCGGAATGGAGAAAAACACCATCACCACGACGATCCAGATGGCCATCAACCGCCGCAACCCATGCGGGTCGACTTCACGCCAGAATCCCGGCGTAAAGAGCGACGCGCCCCAGATCGACCACGGCAGCGACAGCCCGACCACGATGGGGACATAGAACCAGAACGGCTGCGCGTTGTTGAAGCCGCTTTGCGCGAAGCGCTCGAAGTGCTGATAGACGAAGAAGTAGTGATAGAAGCCGGGAAACTTCGCCTGCATCAACCAGAACCACGGCACCGCCACCACCGCGAACGCCAGCAAGGCCGGCACCCACAGCAAGGCGCGCATGCCCCGCCAATCCCGCCGCAACAGCAACCAGGCCAGCACGATGGCGCCAGGCAACGCCAGGCCGATCAGCCCCTTGGCCAACACCGCCAGCGCCGCCAGCACGCCGGTGGCGATCGACATGGCGCGGAACGGCCGCCCTGCTTCTCGCCGCAATGCCGTATCGGCGGCGGCCAGCACGCACAGCGTGATCATGCTGGCTACCAGCATGTCCATATTGGCGAATTGCGCGGCGCCGAAGAACAAGGGCATCAGCCCCAGGATGGCCACTGCCCACCGCGCCTGCGCCACGTTCCGGTAGCGCGAGACAAAGGCGTAGAGCCCGGCCCCCGCGCTCCAGGCGCTAATCAGCGACGGCACCCGCGCGCTGAATTCGTGCACGCCGAACAGCGCATAGCTGAGCTGCGCCAGCCAGTAGTACAGCGGCGGCTTGTGGAAGTACGGCATGCCGTCCAGCAGTGGCACCATGGGAGAGCGGCTACGCAGCATCTCCCAGGCTACTCCGGCATAGCGCCCTTCGTCCGGCAAGGTCAGCCAGCGCGCCCAGGCCAGGGCGGCCAGCCACAGGGCCAGGCATAGCAGCACCAACCAACCGGGGATGGCCTTTCGCAGGCTGACCGGGCGGACCGCGGCGGCGGGCGTCATGACCGCGCTCACGCCTGGCGCTCCGCGTTGGCGTGTGCGACGGCAAGGCCGATATGACGGGACGGAAGGGTCAGGCAAGACTCAAATGGCATCGGATTTCGGGAAATGGGCAGGCACAAGAACGGGAAGCTCGCGCCATTATCGAAAGCCCCCCGTCGATTTCTCATGAAATTTCCAGCCCGAATCCGCCTTTTTCAGCCTTCCGTAGGCGGAAAACGCCCTTATTTCGACGTTGCCAGCCGGTCCAGGCGCAAGCGTCCGCGCTCGTCCGTCAGCCGTCGCATGGCGCCGTACGCCGCGCCCATTGCCGCCATGCCGCTGGCGCCGCACAGCAAGAACATCAGCAGGATCTGATACTTGGCGGCATCGATCGGGTCCATGCCCGCGATGATCTGGCCGGTCATGATGCCCGGCAGCGTGATGATGCCCGCCGCCGACATCTGATTGACGCTGGGAACGATGCCACGCCGCACCGATTCGCGCAGCAAGGAAGAAAACGCCTGGTGGGGAGTAGCGCCCAGCGACAGCCGGGCTTCGATCGCCAGCTTTTCCCGGCGTACGCCCGACAACACCCCGTCCAGCGCCAGGCTGGCGGCATTCAACACGCTGCCCAGCACGATGCCGACCAGGGCAATGGCATAACGGGGGTCGTACCAGGGGTCCGGGCGCAAGGCGGTGTTCAAGATGAACATCGCCGTGATCAACGTGGTGGCGGCCACTGCCAATGTGCCGACCCAGCCGTTGCCGTGCCCAGCCAACCGCGCCTTGGGCCGGGCGGCCACCTCGCGAGCGGCCAGCGCCATCATCACCGCCACGACCAGGGCAGTCAGCCACGGCGCGGCGTGTGCGAACACCACGCGCAAAATATGGCCCACCAGCAGCAACTGCACGACGGTACGCGCCGCCGCCCACAAGACCTGCCGCTGCAGGTTCAGCCGCAGCGCAAAGGAAATCGCTGCGCACAGCAGCACCAGGCACGACGCGATCACCAGATCCAGCGCCTGCAACTTGATCACGTCCATAACGGCTCCAGTCTGCCCGCGCCCATCCGCCAGCGCCGCCGCGCCAGACGCTGCGCCTGCTCGGGGCTATGCGTCACCATCAGGATCGCCGCGCCGCCGTCCAGATAGCGTTGCATCGCCGCCTCGACCAGCGCGGTCGCCGCCTGGTCCAGGGCCGCCGTCGGCTCGTCCAGCAGCAGCACGCGCGGCGCCTGCGCCAGTGCGCGCGCCAATCCCAGGCGCTGACGTTCGCCCGTGGAAAGCTCGTGCACCAAGGCGTCCAGCTTGTCGGAGGGCAGGCCCAGCGCCTGCATCAAGGCCTGGGCTTGCGCGCGGTCGGTGAAGTGCGGCGCGACCTGGTCGTCCCACCAACCCGCTTCGGCCTGGCAATAGACCACCTTGCGCCGCCATTCGAATCCTCGCATCGCGGAACGGCGGGCCCCGTCCAGTTCGACTTCACCGTGGCCGGGATCCAGGTCCGCGACCTGACGCAGCAACAGCGATTTTCCCGACCCGGAGGGTCCGGTGATGGCCGCGCATTCGCCTGCAGCAAGGTCCAGGCTGACCGGGGACAGGCGCTGGCTGTATACGCCGCGCAGCCGGAGAACGGGCACGCTATCAGCCATGGGTGCTGCCCTCGTGCGCCAGGGCCTGCGCAGACTCCGCCGCTTCGGCCTTCACCCAATCGATGAACGCCTGCACTTCCGGCCGGGCGACGGCGTCCGGCCGGCTGACGATGTAGTACGCGAAGCGCGCGGGCCAAGGCCGGTCCAGCGCAAGAACGAGCCTGCCCGAATCAAGATCTTCCCGGGCGTGCGTGTCTTGCACCAGCGCGATGCCCTGCCCGGTGCCGGCGGCGCGCAACAACAGCAAATCGTCTTCAAAGCTGGGCCCCCGGTGCGCGTCCGCCCCGGCGTCCACGCCATGCGCCTGCAGCCACAGCGCCCAATCCGCGCGGTCGGAATCCTGCAGCAACGGGTACTTCAGGCAATCTTCGGCTGACCTGATGGCCGGCCCTTGTGCCAGCAGCGCCGGACTGGCCACGGGCAACAGCACGGGCGTCATCAGCCTGAAGGTCGACAAGCCGGGGTAATGTCCCAGGCCGTGGCGCAACGCGACGTCGATGCGGTCGCGCCTGAAGTCGACCAGCTTGGACGACGCTTCCACCCGGACCTCGATATCAGGATGCAGCGCCGAGAATCTGCCGATGCGGGGCACCAGCCACGACGACGCGAATGACGGCACCGTGCTGACGGTCAGCGTGCGCGGGATGGAATAGGACTCCAGCAGCGACAACGATTTTTCGATCTGATCAAAGGCGCGCAGCAAGCCCGGATAGGCGCTGGCGCCCGCAGGCGTGAGCCGTACGCCATGCCGTTCGCGCACGAACAGCGCCAGCCCCAAGCGGTCTTCCAGCAAACGGATCTGCTGGCTGACGGCGCCGGGGGTGACTCCCAAGGCCTCGGCCGCCGCTTTCAGGCTGCCCAGGCGCGCGGACTCGGTAAAGGCTCGCAAGGCAAGCAAAGGCAGTACGGCACCCACAGCGCTTTCCTTTAGAAAATCTATCTTCCGGTTCGGGGCAGAATATCACAGGCCTAAGAACAACTTCGCCGGTAAGGCCTGATTCACGCCCCAGATACAGGATAGGCAGACTAAAACACAACAGCCCGCTGTCGGGCGGGCTGTTGTGGGCCATGGCTAGCCGTATCGGCTATGGAATCAAAGCATGTGCGCCAGGAATTCCCGGCTGCGCGCATGCTGCGGCGCCCGGAAGAAGTCCGCAGACGGCGCTTCTTCCACGATGCGGCCTTCGTCCATGAAGATGACGCGGTGCGCCACTTCGCGGGCAAAACCCATTTCGTGCGTGACGACGAGCATGGTCATGCGCTCGTCGGCCAGTTGCTTCATCGTGCGCAGCACTTCGCCCGTCAGTTCGGGGTCCAGCGCGGACGTGGGCTCGTCGAACAGCATGATGTCGGGTTCCATCGCCAGCGCGCGGGCGATCGCCACGCGCTGCTTCTGGCCGCCCGACAGGCGCGTCGGATAATTGTCGCGCTTGTTCAGCAGGCCAACCTTGCGCAGCAGCTCTTCCGCTTTCGGGATGATCTGGGCCTTCGACATGCCCTTCACCGTCAGCGGCGCTTCGATGATGTTCTGCAGCACCGTCATGTGCGGGAACAGGTTGAACGACTGGAACACCATGCCCATCTTGCGGCAGATGCGGCGCACGTCGGCGTCGCTGGCGTATTGGCTGCGGCCGCCGTCGACGGCGCGTGCCATGGTCTCGCCTTCGACCTCGATGCTGCCTTCGTCGATGGTTTCCAGATGGTTCAGGCAACGCAGGAACGTGCTCTTGCCCGAGCCGGACGGGCCAATCACCGCCACGACCTCGCCCTGGCCCAGCGTCAGCGACACCTGGTCCAGCACGCGGTTGGTGCCGAACGATTTGATGATGCCGCGCGCCTGGATCATGACGGGGCGGCCGTGCGCGCCGGCGCCGGGCGTCGGTTTACTGGTCATATTTGGCATAGCGCTTTTCCATGTGCTGGAAGAACCACGTCAACACCAGCGTCATGAGGAGGTAGAAGGCGGCAGCGACCAGGAAAGGCGTGGTCGTGAAGTCGCGCTGCACGATGCCGCGCGCGGTCCGCAGGATGTCGTTCAAGGCCAGCACGTAGATCAGCGACGTGTCCTTCACCAGCGTGATGGTCTCGTTGCTCATCGGCGGCAGCACGCGCTGCACCATCTGCGGCAGGACGATGCGGCGCAGCGTCTGCAGATAGGTCATGCCCAGCACCTTGCTGCCTTCGTACTGGCCCCGGTCCACCGACTGGATGCCGGCGCGGAAGATCTCGGCGAAGTATGCCGCGTAGTTCAACGCAAACGCCACGACGGCCGCCGGAAAATCGGGCAGGCGCACGCCCACCACCGGCACAAACGGCAGCGCGAAGTAGATGAACAGCATCTGGAGCATCAGCGGCGTGCCGCGCATCAGCCAGATGTAGCCGTTGACCAGGCTGCTTAGCAGCGGCCACTTCGAAATTCGCGCAAGCGCCAGCACCAGCCCCAGGGGCACGGCCAGGGCCAGGGTGATGAAAAACAGCGTCAAGGTCACTTTCGCGCCTTCCGCCATAGGCCCCAACAGGGAGAGTACGTAGTCCATTCAGTGGGATCGCGCCGCTTGCGGCAAGAAGATTCATGAGCAAGCCCGCCTGGCGCCTGGGCGCGGCAGCGGGCTGCGGGACGGCTTGGGGCTCGCGCCCGGGCCGGCAGGCCGCGGGCGCCGCACGCCGCTTACTTGATGATGTTGGCGCCGAACCACTGGGTCGCGATGCGGCCGGCGGTGCCGTCCTGCTTCATCGAATCCAGCGTCTTGTCCAGCTTGCCCAGCAGTTCGGTGTCATCCTTGCGCACGCCGACGCCGTAGTCTTCGGTGCCGAAGTTCTCTTCCAGCACGCGGTATTCGCCTGCGCGCTTGCTGATCAGGTAGCGGCCCACGACTTCGTCCACCACGATGGCGTCCAGGCGGCCGGCGGCCAGGTCCATCAGGGCCGTGACGTTGTCGCCGAACTTCTTCACTTCCTTGATCTGGGCGGCAACCGGGTCCTTGGCGATGGCGTCGGTGGCGCTGCTGCCGTCCTGCGCACCCACGGTCTTGCCGGCCAGGTCGGCCTTTGCCTTCACGGGCGACGCGGTGCCGACGATGATGATCTGGTGGTTGGCCATGTACGGCGCGGTGAAGCTGATGTTCTTCTTGCGCTCTTCGGTGATGGTCAGGCCGTTCCACAGCACGTCGACGCGGCGGCCATTGAGCTCGGCTTCCTTGGCGCTCCAGTCGATCGGCTTGAATTCGACTTCGATGCCGAGGCGCTTGCTGGCTTCCTTGGCCATGTCGATGTCGAAACCGACGATCTGGTTGCTCGCGTCACGAAAACCCATGGGCGGGAAATTGTCGTCCAGGCCCACCACGACCTTCTTGGCGGCGGCCGGCGCTTGCGTGCTGGCGGCCGGCGCGTTGTCGCTGGGGCCGCAAGCGGTCAGCATCGTGGTTGCGGACACGAGGAAAACAGCAGTCAGTTTTTTCATAGTTATGGGTGCGCCAGGCGCAGGAATGAAGAAGCCGGAGTGGCTGGACAATCAGCCGCGAGCCGACATTTTAGCGTCACTGCGCGACCCGCCCCTGGCGGGCCGGTCCGTACGCCGCCTGCCGCCCGCCTGGCCGCGCGGCAGCGCCCGCTATGGGGCGGGATGAAAGCGTTCCAGAAGGCGCAGGAACAGTTCCACGGCACGGGTGCCGGGCCGGGACACCTCGGTGATGGCGCTGATGGTGTTTTCGTAGACCGGGCCGTCGGGCAGCTGCGTCAAGGCGTGCCGTCGGGACACCGAATCCGCGTAATGCTGGGGCAGCATCCCGAGGTAATGGCCTGACGACACCAGCATGGCGATCGCCTCCAGCCCCGTGGCGTCCGGGCCGCGCGCGAACCCGTACGTGCCCAGCGCATCGTGCACGAAGGGGTGCGAGCGATACACCAGCGGCAGGTCGCGGGCGCGCTCCAGGCTGCCGCGCGCCACGAACAACCGGTGCCGCTCGACGAACAGGCGTTGGTAATGGAAGCCGCTTTCGCGGCGGTACATGCCCCGCACCGCAATCTGCACGCGTCGCTCGCGCAGCGCCTGGTCCAGGTCGTTGAAGGTCATCACCGTCAGTTCCACCTTGACGTCGGGCGCCGCCTCCCGCATGGCGCTCAACGCCCGGGGGATCTGGCAATCGGCGTCGGTAATCACGTGCTCGACCATCCCAATGGACAGCGTCCCCGACAGCACGCCACGGACCGCATCGATCTCGGGCCGGATGCGCTCCAGCGATTTCAGGGCGTCGCGGGCCAGTTCCAGCGCCACTTTGCCCGCCTGGGTCAGCTCGAAGCCCGACGGCCCGCGGTCGCACAGGCGCACGCCCAGCGTTTCCTCCACCTCGCGCACATGGCGGCTGATGGAGGCCTTGGACATGTTCAGCTGCTTTTCCGCCGCGGCAAAGCCGTTGGCCTGGGCCACGGCGCAGAAGATGCGCAGGGAGCGCAGGTCGCGCTCGGTGAACTCCGGACGGGCCACGGTCGTTCCGTTTTGAAAGGTATTGAATTTTGAAACCATACCACTAAAAAAATCATTTTTCATGACCGACCCAGGGGAATACAGTTTCTGGAACCGCTGGCCAGGGAGCGCAGATTCCCGCGGCGGGCCCACACCGGGCCAGCCGGCCCAGCGGCCAAAACACCACGATATTTCAAGGGAAAAATCATGCGGAACCTGTCCAGAAGGCGCTTTGTCACGACCACCCTCGCCGCCGGGGCGGCGTTGGCCCTGCCCGCGCTCTCGTTTGCCGAGGGCGGATCGCTGGCCGACATCAAGAAGCGCGGCAAGCTCACGGTGGGCACGGAAGCCGCCTACGAGCCGTTCGAGTTTGTCGAAAACGGCAAGGTCGTGGGCTACGGGCACGACGTGCTGCAATTGATGGCCGCCAAGCTGGGCGTGCAGCTGGAACAGATGAACCTGCCCTTCCAGGGGCTATTGCCGGGCCTGATGTCGCGCAAGTTCGACCTGGTCGCCACCAGCGTGGGCATCACCCCGGAACGCGCCAAGCGCTTCGCCTTCACCCAGCCGGTGGGCGTGGTCCGGTCGGTGCTGATGGTGCGGGTGGACGATGCCTCGATCAAGCAGGACAAGGACATCGCGGGCAAGATCATCGGCACCCAGATGGGATCGTCGTCGCAGCCGGTGGCCGAGGAATTCGAGAAGCGCTTGAAGGAGTCCGGCGCCAAGGGCTATGCGGACACGAAGCTGTTCCAGGCCTATCCGGACGTGTCCAACGCGCTGGCCAACAAGACCGTGGATGTGGCGCTGATGCCGTCGAACATCGCCGCGGTCCAGATGCGCAAGCAGCCCGGCGCTTTCCGCATCGCCGGCGAGATCGGCCAGGCCAAGCTGCTGGCCTGGGTCGCGAACCCGCAGGACCTGGAGATCCGCCAGTTCGTCAACGACACTTTCGACGAATTGCGCGCGTCCAACCAGTTGCTGGAACTGCAAAAGAAGTGGTTCGGGGCGCCCATGGACATCCCGCGCGCCAACTACCTGCCTGCCGGCGCCATCTGAGCCCGCCGCCATGCTGGACTGGTTGAATCAAAACGGCGCGCTGGCGCCGTTCCTGCACGGCGTCGTCTCGGGCACGGCCATCACCATCGCGGCATCGGCGGCGGCCTTCGCCATCGGCATCGTGCTGGGCGTCGTCCTGCTGCTGGCGCGGATGTCGCCCTATGCGCCGGTGCGCGGCGTGGTCATGCTGTGGGTCAGCGCCATCCGCGGCACGCCCGCGCTGATCCACATGCTGATCGCCTACTACGTGGTGCCGCCGCTGCTGGGCATTTCGGTGTCGCCCATCGCCGCGGGCATCGGCGCGCTGGCCTGTAACACCAGCGCCTACATCGTGGAAATCCTGCGCGGCGCGCTGGGCACGCTGTCGGGCGGCCAGGTGGCCGCGGCCCGCGCCCTGGGGATGCGGCGCCGGCAGATCTGGCGCTATGTGCTGCTGCCCCAGGTGTTCTACCGCGCCATCCCGCCGCTGACCAGCGAACTGACCATCCTGCTCAAGGCATCCTCGTTGATGTCCATCATCGCGGTGCCTGAACTGGCCACGGTCGCGCGCAACGCCACGTTGCAAAGCGACCTGCCGCTGCAGGTGTTCACGGTGACGGCGGTCGTCTATTTCATCATTCTGTTCTGCCTGTCGGCCGTCTCAAGGCTGTGCGAGCGGCGCGTGTCGAGGATGCTGCCCCATGCCCATTGATCTCTCCATCGTCGGGGAATCCATCCCCGTGCTGCTCAAGGGCCTGCGGATCACGGCGCTGGTCAGCCTCATCGGCATTCCGCTGGGCATGCTGATCGGCAGCCTGGCCGCCTACGCGGCGCAGTCGCGCACGCCCTTGCGCCCGCTTGCACTGGGTTACGTGGAGCTGGTACGCAACATTCCGTACCTGATCCTCGTCTACCTGTCGTTCTTCGGGCTGCCCAAGCTGGGCGTACCGGCTTCCGCCATGTCGGTCGCCATCGGCTGCACGGCGTTCTACACGGGTGGCTACTTCTGCGAAATCCTGCGCGCCGCCCTGCAAAGCGTGCCGCGCGGGCAGACCAGCGCGTCGCTGTCGCTGGGCATGACGTACTGGCAGACGCAGCGCCACATCGTCGTGCCGCAGCTGTTCGGCTACCTGATTCCGCCCACCACCAGCCTCGTCATCATGATGTTCAAGGACTCGGCGATCTTTTCGGTGATGAGCCTGCCCGAAATGACCTACCAGAGCAATCTGCTGACGGCCAATACCTTCGCGTACCTGGAAGTGCTGGGCACGACCGCGCTGATCTATTGGCTGTGCAGCGTGCTGATGGCCGGCATCGGCCGCCGCCTGGAATCCGTGGCACGCCGCAGCACCCACCAGGCCTGACTCCCTTCATCCTCCCTGCAACAGGAACCCCAGACATGAGCACCTATACCGTCCCCCCCCGCACCGGCCACCCTACCCTGCTGTATTCGACGCTGGCGCTGGAGCTGGACAACCTCCAGGCCGACATCGCGGTCCTGGGCATGCCCTACGGATCGCCGTATTCGGCCGCCGACTTCAGCAACGACCAGACGAATGCGCCCACTGCCATCCGCCAGGCCACCGACCGCGTCGTGCGCCGCCCCGGCCACTATGACTTCGACATCGACGGTCCGCTGCTGCAAGGCCGCGACGACATCCGCTTCGTGGATTGCGGCGACATCGTCCCCGACCTGTCCAAGCCGCGGGGGGAACACTACGACCGCGCCGAAGCCGCCGTGCGCCGCATCGCCGCCGCCGGCGCCGTGCCCATCGTGCTGGGCGGCGACCACGGCATCACCACGCCCATCCTGCGCGGCCTGGACCAGAAAGGCCCGATCACGCTGGTGCACATCGACGCCCACCTGGACTGGCGCGACGACGTCAACGGCGTGCGCGACGGGCTGTCCAGCCCCATCCGCCGCGCCTCTGAAATGGCGCACGTGGACCGCATCATCCAGATCGGCCTGCGCGCCCAGGGCAGTGGCCGCCCGGAAGAACTGGTGGCCGCCCGCGCCTATGGCGCCGAGCTCGTCACCGCCTACGAGCTGCACGACGTGGGCATGGACGCCGTGCTGGAGCGCATTCCCGACGGCGGCAATTACTACCTGACCATCGACGCCGACGGCATGGACCCGGCCACCATGCCCGCCGTGGCCGGCCCCGCCCCCGGCGGCGTCACCTTCGTCCAGGCCCGCAAGCTGATCCATGGCCTGGTGCGCAAGGGCCGCGTGGTGGGCATGGACATCGTCGAGATCCAACCGGAAAAGGACCTGAACCAGATTTCCTGCATCACCGCCGGCCGCCTGATCCTGAACCTGATCGGCGCCTCGATCCGCGCGGGGCATTACGACAAATGAACGCCTCCGCACCCATCATCGACATCCGCGGGGTGGACAAGTACTACGGCAGCCACCACGTGCTCAAGCAATGTTCCACCCGGGTGGACAAGGGCGAGATCGTGGTGGTCTGCGGGCCGTCCGGCTCGGGCAAGTCCACCCTGATCAAGACGGTCAACGCCCTGGAACCCATCCAGAAAGGCGACATCCTGATCGACGGAGACTCCGTCACCGCGTCGCGCGACCTGCCCAAGCTGCGCACCAAGGTGGGCATGGTGTTCCAGCATTTCGAGCTGTTTCCGCACCTGGACCTCACGCGTAACCTGACCCTCGCCCAGGAGATCGTGCTGGGACGCGACAGCGCCACCGCGCGGGCCAAGGCCGGCGCGCTGCTGGAACGCGTGGGCTTGTCAGCCCACGCCCACAAGCATCCCGGCCAACTGTCCGGCGGCCAGCAGCAGCGCGTGGCCATCGCCCGGGCGCTGTCCATGGACCCGATGGCTATGCTGTTCGACGAACCGACGTCGGCGCTGGACCCTGAAATGGTCAACGAAGTGCTGGACGTGATGGTGGAGCTGGCCGAAGAAGGCATGACGATGATGGTCGTGACGCACGAAATGGGCTTTGCCCGCCGCGTGGCCAATCGCGTGGTCTTCATGGAGGACGGCGCCATCATCGAAGACAGCCCCACCGACCGCTTCTTCCGCGACGCCGCCAGCCCGCAGGCCCAGCGCTTCCTTTCCAAGATCCTTCCCCACTGACCCGGCCCGGCGCCCCGGCGCGCCGGCCTTACGACAAGACATGCATCATGGCGCACACCCGCATTCGTAAATTCAATACCCGCGACACCTATCCCGAGCAGCAGCTGGATAACGACCTGTGCCAGGCCGTCGTGGCGGGCAACCTGGTGTTCCTGCGCGGCCAGATCGGCCAGGACCTGGATTCCCGCGAGTCGATCGGCGTTGGCGACGTGGCCGCGCAGGCCGAGAAGGCCATGGCCAACGTCGCCATGCTGCTGGAAGAATGTGGCAGCGAGCTTTCGCACATCTGCAAGCTGACGGTTTATCTTGTCGATGTGCGGTACCGCGAAACCGTCTACCGCGTCATGGGCCGCTGGCTCAAGGGCGTGTTCCCTGTATCCACCGGCATCGTGGTGTCGGCGCTGGCGCGGCCGGAATGGCTGGTCGAGATCGACGTGACGGCCGTCATCCCCAGTTGAATGGCGGCCCGCTGACGCGGCATGCTAGGCTTTCCCGTTAACTCGGGAGGCCAGCATGCAATTCAACATCAAGGACCGCAAGGGCCAGATCATCGGCGTGGCGGACGTGCAGACCGGCGCCAACGCGCTGATGTCAGGCAGCTTTGCGCCCACCCCGCTATTCGCCCCTTACGCCCCCCTGTTCCGTGCCTTGGAACAGGCTGCCACGGAGGCCACGACAGAAACGTCTGACCGCCTGCAACGGGACATCGACGGCCACGGCTTCCGTGCCGAGGGCCCCTTGCCGCTGCCCACCAGCGCGCCCCTTGAGGCCCTGGCGATCACGCGCCACGGCGTCAGCTTTCGCCTGAAGCCGCCCGCTGCTGCGAAGGCCGGCGCATGACGCCTGCCATCCGTATCGGCCCCCTGGTCATCCCCTCCGAATTCGCCGTACTGCTCGTTGCGGCCGCCGTCGGTTTGCTGGCGGCGCGGCTGTTGAACCGCCAACGCAGCGAGGCCAATGAACTGAGCACGGCCTTGTGGCGCGCGATGCTGGTCGGCCTGCTGGTCGCCCGGCTGGGTTTCGTCTGGCAATACCGCGAGCACTATCTGCCCGACCCGATCAAGATATTGGATTTGCGCGACGGCGGCTGGGCGGGGCTGGCGGGTCTTGCCGCCGCTTGGGGTTACGTGCTGTTCGCCGCGGTCCGGCGCCACGCGCCGCGCGCCGCCCTGCTGGGCGCCGCGGCGCTGGCAAGTGTCGTGTGGGTCGGCGGCGGCCGCTGGCTTGCCCCCACGCCACAAGCGCAGCCCGAATTGGCCGCCTTGGCGGTGCAGCGCATCGACGGGGCGCCCGCCGCGTTGTCCGCGTTCCACGGCAAGCCCACCGTCATCAATCTGTGGGCCAGCTGGTGCCCGCCGTGCCGGCGCGAAATGCCGGCTTTCGCCAAGGCGCAGGCGACCAATCCCGACGTGAATTTCGTCTTCCTGAACCAGGGCGAGGCTCCGCCCGACGTCGCGCAATTCCTGGCACAGCATGCGCCCGCCCTGCGCAATGTGCTGCTCGATCCGGCTGGCGAGGCATCACGCAAGCTCAGCAACCGCGGCCTGCCCGCCACACTGTTCCTGGACGCGCAGGGTCGTTTGGTCGACCTGCGCGTGGGCGAGCTGTCCACGGCGTCGCTGGCGCAACGCCTGGAAGCCATCCAGAAAGCGGACGGCGGCTGACGCAGCCTCATTGCGGCGTCGCGCTAGCCCAGGGCAACGCCAGCCCCTGCATCGTCCGTTCAAAGAGATGCAGGCGCTGGCCGATGTGCGCAGCCGGCGCGTCCAGGCGCGCCACCATCACCGGGCCGTTGGGCAATGCGCGAATGGTGGCGACCACGGCGGGCGCCGCCTCGCCGGGCTTGGCGGGCATCGTGGTCCACGCCAGCAGCTCGCCCGCTTCCACGGGGACTTGCCGCGCCTGGGCCTGATCCTGCCCGCACGCCGGGCACCACAGCCTGGCGGGATACACCCGGTGGCCGCAGGCGTGGCATTCAAAAACGTTCACGCTCATGCGCCCTCCGCCGAGAGTACCGCCGCATTGGCGCACATTCCGTAGCGCAATTGCACCATGCCGTAGCCGGTCACAACGCCGTGGCGTAGTCCGGGCAACTGGCGCGCCCCCGCCTGCCCCAGCAACTGCCGCGATACCTCGACCAACCCATGCATACCGCCCGCCGTGCCCGCTTGTCCCGCAGACAGTTGGCCGCCAGCCGTATTGACGGGCAACGCCCTTGTCGCGATGCGGCGGGCAACGAAGCCCGGCAAGTCATCCGCGCGCGCGAACCCCAGATCGCACAATTGCGCCAAGGCCATCGCCGGGTAGTCGTCGTACACGCTGATCACGTCCATGTCTTCAGGCCCCAACCCCGCCCGGCGCCACAGGTCCGGTGCAAAGGCCGCAATACCGGTGGCCAACCCGTCGCCTTCCTGCTGGTCGTCGTTGTAGCGGGCGTCGCTGGCGATCAGCCGCACGCTGACGCCTTGCGGCTGCGCGCGCAGCACCAGCGCACTGGCCCCGCTGACGACGGGCACGCAGTCCAGCCGGCCCAGCGGCGGCGCGACAAGCGGCGCATCCAGGTATTGGGCCAGGGTCAGCGGCTGGCGGTAGGCGGCGTTCGGGTTGTCGACCGCCCATTGCCGTTGCGCCACGCACAACGCGCCATAGTCTTCGCGGCGCAAGCCCGTACGCGCCATTTGCCGCTGCGTCAGCATCGCGAACAAGGGATTCGGCCCCTCGCAGCCCAAGGGACTCAGGTATTCCTGCGCGCTGCGGTTGTAGCCACGCACCAGCCCGGCGAAGTCGGCGCCGGAGAAGTGGTCGCCGGACGCCAGCACGATCGTCCGGGCCTGGCCGGCTTCCAGCGCCAGCCACGCCTGCCGCAGCAGATTGATGGCGCTGGCGCCCCCCATTTCGTCCTGCATGCACCAATTCAGCCGCAGGCCCAGGCGCCAGCCCAGATCGATGGCGCGATCCGGCCGCAGCGTGAACGACGCCACGCCCAGCCCGTCCACGTCGGCGGGCGTCAATCCGGCGCCGCGCAGGGCATCGCCGATCGCCTGGGCCATCAAGCCGGCGGTGCTGCACGACGCATCGGGATGCCGTAGCGCCGGCGTTTCCCCTACGCTGACGATGCCCGGGCGAGGGTCCCCACTCATTCCGTGTCCTCGCGCGGCGGCTCGCGCGTCAGCAGCAAGGTGATCACCGTGATGGCGGCCATGCCCACCAGGAACCACGCGACCGGCGTGGCCGATTCATACTTGCGCAGCAGCGCCATGGCGATCAGCGGCGACAGGCCGCCCGCGAACACGGACGCCAGTTCGTGCCCCAGCGCCAGACCCGTGTAGCGGACTTCGGCCGGGAAAAGTTCAGCGAAGTACGCGGGCTGCGTGCCGATCATGGCGGCGTGGCAGACCGTGTTGCCCAGAAAGAAGGCCAGGAAGATCCATACCGGTTCCTTCGTCTGCACCAGCCAGAAGAAGGGAAACGCGACCAGCACCAGGCCGGCGGAGCCGATCAAGTACACCGCGCGGCGCCCGATGCGGTCGGACAAGTGGCCGAACCACACCAACGAGCCCAGTTCGACGAACATCGACGCCAGCACGCCGCCCAGCATGACGTCATTGGGAATGCCCAGGAATTTGCCGTAGGCCAGCGCAAACGCCAGGAAAATGTATGAGCCGCCGTTCTCGGCCACGCGCAGGCCCATCGCGGTCAGCACCTGACGCGGGTAGCGGCGGAACACTTCCACGGCTGGCATGCCGCGCTTGGCCGTCTTCTTGGCCTGCACGAACTCTTCGCTTTCGGGGATGTGCTTGCGGATGTAGAGGCCCACCCCGAAGATCAGCACGCTCAGCAGGAATGGCAGGCGCCAGCCCCAGCTCATGAAGGACTCCTGCGGCAGCTGCTGGGCCAGCATGAAGACCGCCGACGACAACACGAAGCCGCCCGCCACGCCCAACTGGCTGAACGACGAGAAGTAGCCGCGCCGCTTGCCGCCGACCGCTTCGCTGATGAGCAGCACGCCGCCGCCCCACTCGCCCCCGGCGGCTGCGCCTTGCAGCATGCGCAGCACCACCATCGCCACGGGGGCCCAGAAGCCGACCTGCTCATAAGTAGGCAGCAAGCCGATCAGGAACGTGGCCGCCCCCATCAGCCCCAGCGTCCATTCCAGCGCGAGCTTGCGGCCGTAGCGGTCGCCGATGTGGCCGAAGATCACGCCGCCCAGTGGGCGCGCCAGGAAGCCCACGGCAAAACCGGCGAACGCGCCCATCGTGCCCAGCAGCGGGTCGGTGCCTTTGGGAAAGAACAGCTCGCCGAAGACCAGCGCCGCGGCCGTGCCATAGATGAAAAAGTCGTACCACTCCATCGCGTTGCCCGCGACGGAGGCCATCACTACGCGCCGGGTCCGCTTTCTTTTTGCCTCGTCGCCGGCGGACAACGCCGCCCCCTTGTATGCCATCGTCATTGCCGCCCCTTGGATTTTTGAATGTTCAATGGCGCGCAAGCGCCGGTTCACGCTATCGCGCCACGCGATAACCCGCGGCGTCCCGGTCCCAGGTGTCGCCGGTGATGCCTTCTTCCCGCAAGCGGAACTTGCGGACCTTGCCGTTTTCGGTGCGCGGCAGATCGTCCAGCACGCGCAGATAACGCGGCACCGCGAAATACGGCATGCGGGGCTGGCAGAAATCCAGCAGGGCCGCGTGCGTCAAGGACTGGCCGGGCTTGTAGACCAAGGCCGCCATCACCTCGTCCTCGGCCAGGTCGGAGCGCACCGCGTAAACCGCCACGACCGCCACGGCAGGATGCGCCAGCAGCACCTGCTCCACTTCGTAGGACGAGATGTTCTCGCCGCGGCGGCGGATCGCGTCCTTCATGCGGTCCAGGAAACGAAAGTAGCCATCGGCGTCGCGGACCACGCGGTCGCCCGTGTGGAACCACAGGTTGCGCCAGGCTTCGACCGTCTTGTCGTCCATGCCGAAGTAGCCGGTCGCCACCGCAAAGGGCGGCGTCGCGCGCAGCAGCAATTCCCCGGGCTCGCCATCGGGCACGGGCGCGTCATGTTCGTCGGCCACCATCGCGTCGAATTCCGGCGCGACGCGGCCCATCGTGCCGGCCCGTTGCTCGGCCAGCGTTCCCCCCAGCGCGAAATTGGTTTCGGTCGACCCGTAGCCCTCCAGCAACGCGATGCCGGTGCGTTCGGTGAAGGCGCCATGAAAGCGTTCAGGCACGCCGGGCGCCAAGGCGATGCGCGTGCGGTGCCGGCGTTCCGCTGCGGCGGGCTCATGCGCCAGCAGCATCGGCACCATCGCGCCCAGCAGATAGGTCACGGTGGCGCCGGTGGCCTCCAGGCGGTCGAAATAGCGGCTGGCGGAAAAGCGTTCGTCGCACACGATGGATGCGCCCGTCACCAGCGCCTGAAAGCAGGCGTTCAACGCATTGGTATGGAACAGCGGCAGGCTGGTGTAGAGCACGTCCGCATCGGTGATCTCCAGATTCCGGGCCGCGATCCTGCCCCACCAGTAGAACTGCGCATGCGGGCAGCACACGCCTTTGGACAGCCCCGAGGTGCCCGAGGTGTACAGGATGGCCAACATGTCGCCGGGCTGGATTTCGGCCGCGGGCGGCAGGGGCGCCTCGGGCGGCGGTGGCGGCGCACTGGCCGGCGCAGGCAGGCCATTGACCGGAGAGGCCTCGTCCAGCAGCCAGATCGCCCGCAAGCGCAACGCGTCTGCCGGTTCTGTGGCGGGCATGGCGGCCAGCGCCGACAGGGCCGGACAGGACGCCGCGTCCGCCACCAGCAGCACGCAGCCGCTGTTGGCCAGGATGTGCCGCAGTTGCATGCCGCGGGACGCCGTATTGATGGGCACCACTACCGCGCCCAGCCAACCGCAGCCCAGGACGATGGACAGGAATTCGTGCCGGTTGCCGGCCATCAGGCCGACACGGTCGCCACGCCTGACGCCTGCCGAGGCCAGGCGCGCGGCCCAGCTTGCAGCGTGGGCCGGCGCATCCCCGAAGCGCAAGGCCCCGCCCGGCGCCTGCACCCACAGGCGATCGCCCAGACGGGCGCCCTGCTCCACCAACAACGACGGCAATGTCAACGCATGCATGGCGACGCTTCCCCGGTTGTGCGGCCGCTGCCTGGCGTGGCGCGGCTCTATGGAATTAGTCTAGGAATCAACTATTTATGTGTCAAATTTATGGGTATTATTTATCTTATAAATCAGACTGATATCAAGGGCGTGCGTGGACTTCGACTTGAATCTCATGCGGGTTTTCCTGACCGTGCTGCATGAACGCAGCGTGACGCGCGCGGCGCAGCGGCTGAACCTGACGCAGCCCGCGGTCAGCTATGCGCTGGCCCGGTTGCGCGAGCGTTTCGACGACCCCCTGTTCGTGCGCACCGCCACCGGCATGCAGCCCACGCCCATCGCCTTTGCGCTGGCCGGCCCGATCGAACGCGGCATGAACAGCTTTGCCGAAGCCGTCAGCCTGCGGCAGCGTTTCGACCCCGCCACCAGCACCCGGCGCTTCCGGCTGTCCATGTCGGATATCGGTGAAATGGTCTTCCTGCCACTGTTGATGGAACGCGTGCATGCGCTGGCCCCGCGCCTGCAGGTCGAGGTGCTGGAAATTCCGCTGGAGCAATTGCCCCAGGCGTTGAAGGACGGCGAGGCCGATCTGGCTATCGGCAACCTGGCGGGCCTGGGCCGTCACACCCGCCACGCCGACCTGTTCAGCGAGCGTTATGCGTGCATGGGGCGGCGCGGCCACCCGGTGCTGTCGGCCGGCCTGACCCGCGGACAGTTCAAGCGGCTGGACCATATTCTGGTGGCCTCGCGCGCCAGCGCCCATCGCCTGCTGGACGACGTGCTGGGTGAAGCCGGCCTGCACCGCCAGCCCTACCTGACGCTGCCGCACTTTTCCGCCGCCGCCGAGATCGTGCGCCGTACCGACCTGACCGTTACGCTGCCCTATCGGGCGGCCATCTGGTTCAACCGCGACAACGCGTTCGAGATCCGCCCCCTGCCGCTCACCCTGCCGCCGCTATGCGTTACGGTGCACTGGCACGCACGCTTTGAAAGCGATCCCGGCACGATGTGGCTGCGGCGTCTGGTCGAAGACACACTGGCCGACCGCAGCCCGGCATGATTTGATCGATTCATGCAACAGACCCTGGCAAGCCAGGGCGTAGATACGCGCAGTTCCTGCAACTAGACTGGCTCCATTCTTATTTCCCACCCGGAGCCCGCCATGACTATTCTTCCCGCCCTGCGCCGTCTGCTACAGACCGCCGCCCTTGCCGCGCTGATCGCCCCGGCCCACGCCGCCGGCACCGGCCTGACGCTGACCCATTTCAACCCTGGCAACGACGCCATCTTCCCGGTGTCTTCGGTGCTGGTCAGCGGCCAGCACGACGCCATCCTGATCGATGCGCAATTCGGCAAATCGCAAGCCGCAAAAGTGGTCGATATGGTGCGCGCCAGCGGCAAGAAGCTGACCACCATCTACATCAGCCACGGCGACCCCGACTTCTACTTCGGCCTGGACACGGTGCTGGCGGCCTTCCCCGACGCCCGCGTCGTGGCCACCGAACCGACCGTGCACCACATCAAGGAAACCGTGGACGCCAAGATCGGGTTCTGGGGCCCGAAGCTGGGCGCCGATGCGCCGTCCAAGGCAGTCATCCCGCAAGTGCTGCAAGGCCGCACGCTGACGCTGGAAGGCCAGACGCTGGAAATCACCGGACTGGACGGCCCGCAGCCGGATCGCAGCTTCGTGTGGATCCCGTCGCTCAAGGCCGTCGTAGGTGGGGTCGTGGTGTTCGGAGACCTGCATGTGTGGATGGCCGACACGCAAACGCCGCAGTCTCATCAAGATTGGCTGGCCACGCTGGCGCGCATCGAGCAACTGGCTCCCGTCACGGTCATCCCGGGCCACTACGCGCCGGGCGCACCGCTCAACCTGGAATCCGTCCGCTACACGCAAGCCTATATCCGCGCCTTCGACACGCAAGCCGCGAAGGCAGGCGACAGCGCCGCACTGATCGCCGCCATGAAGGCGCAGTACCCCAAAGCGGGCGCCGCCGCGTCGCTGGACATCAGCGCCAAGGTCGCCAAGGGCGAAATGAAGTGGTGATAGGCGGTGCGGGCGGCTAAGGGAGGCCTTTGCCGCCTGCTCCTGCTCTGTCAGGCGCTACCCCATTGCCGCCAGCATCAGGTCCAGGTTCTGCACCGCCGCGCCGGAGGCGCCCTTGCCCAGGTTGTCGAACACCGCGGTCAAGAGCACCTGGCCATGCTGCTCGTTGCCATAGACCGCCAGCCGCAGATCATTGGTGCCGTTGAGCGCCTGGGGATCCAGATGCGTGTGCGCTGCGGCTTCCTGGCGGTCCACAACCTGTACATGCGTCGTGCCGGCGTAGTGCCGTTGCAGGCAGTCATGCAATTGCTGGCTGGTCACGCCCGCCGGCAGCAAGCGCAGTTGCAGCGGAATCGTCAGCACGATGCCCTGGCGGAACGCGCCGTACGCGGGCACGAACACGGGACGTTGCGCCAGGCCCGCGTGCGCTTCGATTTCCGGCGTGTGCTTGTGCGCCAAACCCAATCCGTACAGCTGGAACGCCGGGCCTTTCGCGCCGTCCGGCCCTTCATAGGCGTCCACGCTGGCGCGGCCACCTCCCGAATAGCCCGACACCGCGTGCACCACGGCCGGGTAGTCGGCAGGCACCAGCCCGGCCTGGATCAAGGGGCGCAGCAAGGCGATGGCGCCCGTGGGGTAGCAGCCCGGATTGCTGACGCGCTTGGCGCGGGCGATCAGCTCCGCCTGCCCCGCGTCCATCTCGGGAAAGCCGTACATCCAGCCCGGTGTGGTGCGATGCGCCGAGCTGGCGTCGATCACCCGCACCTTCGGGTTCACGACGGACGCCGCGGCCTGGCGGGCCGGCTCGTCGGGCAAGCACAGGATGGCCACGTCGCTGGCGTTGATGGCTTCGGCGCGGCGTTGCGGGTCCTTGCGCTCGGCCTCGGGCAGCGTCAACAGGCGCAGGTCGGTGCGACCGTTCAGGCGTTCGTGGATCTGCAGGCCGGTCGTGCCTTGGTCGCCGTCGATAAAGACAAGAGGATGGGTCATGACGTGCTCCGTCCCGGTCGGGAGGTGGGGTTGTGGCGGGCGCCGTCGCTGGCAATGCCAGCGGGGCAAGTCCGTATCATCGATCCGCAGGCAACATAAGAAAAGTCGAATATCATGATCATTGGATTCATCTTTTCTGAACGATAAAGCCATGCGCGAAATCAGCCTGGACCGCTTGCGCACCCTGGTGGCGATTGCCGATCTGGGGTCTTTCGCGGATGCCGCCCGCGCCCTGCACCTGGCGCCCCCTACCGTCAGCCTGCACGTGGCCGACCTTGAAGCCCGCATCGGCGCGCCGCTCCTGACCCGCAAGCGCGGCCAGGTGCGGCCCACCACCATCGGCGAGACCCTGCTGGAGCGCGCGCGCCGCTTGCTGGCCGAAGCCGACCAGGCCTTGGACGACGTGCAGCGCCAGGTGCAGGGCCTGTCCGGCCGCGTTCGGCTGGGCGCCTCTACCGGCGCCATCGCCCACCTGCTGCCGCAAGCCCTGGAAACACTGGGCCGCCACCACCCCGGCATCGACGTGCAGGTCGCCGTGCTGACCTCTCAGGAAACCTTGCAACGCCTGCATGACGGCACGCTGGATGTAGGGCTGGTGGCGTTGCCGCAACCGCCCATCGACGGGCTGGTGCTCAAGCCCTGGCGCCGCGATCCGGTCATGGCCTTCCTGCCCGCCGGCTGGCCGGCACCGGCGCGCGTCACGCCGGCGTGGCTGGCAGACCGTCCGCTGATCCTGAACGACGCCACCACGCGGCTCTCGCGCCAGACCGGCGAATGGTTCGCGGGCGCCGGACTGAACCCGCGCGCCCGCATCCAGCTGAACTACAACGACGCCATCAAAAGCCTGGTGGCCGCCGGCTACGGCGCCACGCTGCTGCCGCACGAGGCGACCGCGCCGCAACCCGACCCGCGCATCATCATGCGCCCGCTACGCCCTGCACTGTGGCGCCCGCTGGGCATCGCGCACCGCGCGGAAAAGGTGGAACAGGCGACCCGCCACGTACTGGACGTGCTGTGGGAACTACGCGCCGCAAACGGCGGATGAACCCCTCAAGCCGCGCGGCGGAAGTACGCCGTGCGCGCCGTTTCATCGCGCAGCCGCCGCGCACGCGAGCGGAACAGGTCCTTGCGGCCCACGATGCCCAGCAAACGGCCCGTGGCCCGGTCCACGATCGGCACGCGTCCGACGCCTGACAGCGCCATGCGGTCCGCGATCCGGCTGGCCAGTTCGTCGGGATAACCGATCACCTGCTCGCGTCCGACCAGCATCTGAGCCAGGGTGCGGGAATCGTCCTGCGCATTCAGCGCCCACGCCAGCGAGTCGGCGCGCGTGACCTCGCCCACCACGACGCCTTGCGCGTCCACCACCGGATAGCTGGTGTGCACGGGTTGCAGCGTCGTGAAATGCGCGACGGCCTGCCCCACCGTCGCGGTGTCCGGCAGCGTGTCGACGGCCTGCGTCATGATGGCCGACACCCGCACCAGGTCGAACGGGTCCACATGGTATTCGCGGCTGATGTGATGGCCGCGGCGCGCGATCTTCTCCGTCAGGATCGACCGTTTCAACAGCAAGACCGTCACGCCATACGCGAAGACGCAAGCGGCCAGCACCGGCAGCAGCGCCCCCATATCGCCGGTCAGTTCTACCGTGAACAGCGTGGCGGTCAACGGCGCGCGCATGGTGCCGCCCATCATCGCGGCCATGCCCAGCAAGGCCCAGAAACCGGCGTCCGCCTGCGGCAGCCAGGGCGTGGCCAACGCGCCCAGCGCGCCGCCGAAGATGAGCAACGGCGCCAGCACCCCGCCCGACGTGCCCGACCCCAGAGCGATAGACCAGATCGCCACTTTCACCACCAGCAGCAGCAACACCGCCTGGAACGCCAGGTCGCCCGCCAGCAGGTGGCGGATGTTGTCATAGCCAACGCCCAGCGCGGCGGGGTCGATCAACCCGCCGATGCCGATCGCCAGGCCGCCAATGGCCGGCCACCACATCCAGTGCAGGGGCAGCTTTTCAAACAGGTCTTCGGCCGCATACACCAACGTCGTCAGCACGCCCGAGCCCAACCCTGCCAATACGCCCACCGCCGCGCAGGCCACAAGATGCCACGGGGTGAACGACAAGGCGCCCGCATAGGCGAAGACCGGACCGGCGTCCAGCGCAAAGGCGCGCGTGGCTGCCGCCACCAAGGCCGCCATTGCCACGGGCAGGAAGCTGCGCGGCTTCCATTCGAACAGCAGCAGCTCGACGGCCAGCAGCACGGCAGCCAGCGGCGTCGCGAAGATGGCCGTCATGCCGGCGGCGGCGCCGGCCACCAGCAAGGTCTTGCGTTCGGCGTCGTCCAGGTGGATGGTCTGCGCCAGCAAGGAGCCAATGGCGCCGCCCGTCATGATGATGGGCCCTTCGGCGCCGAACGGCCCGCCGGTCCCGATCGACACCGCGGACGACACGGGCTTCAGGATCGCGACCTTGGGTTGGATCCGGCTCTTGCCGATCAGGATGGCCTCCATGGCTTCCGGAATGCCATGCCCGCGGATCTTCTCGGACCCGAAGCGCGCCATCAGCCCGATGATCAAGCAGCCCGCGACCGGGATGAAAACCGAGCCCCAGCCCAGCGCCCCGGCCGTGATCGGCAAGTCGGCGAACGAGAAGCGGCCGTGGTACGCCAGGTTGGTACACAGGGAGATCAGGCGCAGCAAGGCCCAGGCGGCGGCCACGCTGGCCAGGCCGACGGGAATGGCCAACGCCATCAACAGGACGACGCGGCGGTCGGTGGTGAAATCGCCCAGGCGGGTGGACGCTTGGGCGGACGATGGCGCTGACGCGGCCGGGGCTGATGCGGGAGAGGTGGGCATAGGCAAAACAGAAGTTCTGAAAAAAAGCGGGAATACAGGGAGGAATGCGACAAAAAACGCCAGCGTTTGCGCCAGATCATTTATATCGTATCACGACATATATTAGAATCGGCTCGTGAAAACGTCTCCGTCCCCCACTCCGCTGTCGCCCGCCGATTACGAATTGCTGGCCGACTTCCGTTACGCATTGCGCACCTTCGCCGCCTTCAGCGAAGGCGCCGCCGCTGAATTGGCGCTGACCCCGCAACAGCACCAGACGCTGCTGGCCATCAAGGGCACCCGCAAGAGCCCGGCCGGGCGGCGCGGCCTGTATGTGGGCGAAATCGCCGACCGCCTGCTGATCCGCCCGCACACGGCGGCCGAACTGGTGGGCCGGCTGGCCCGCCTGGACCTGGTCAGCCGCGAGGCAGATCCCGAGGACGGCCGCCGCGTCGAGGTCGTGCTGACCCCCAAAGCCGAGCGCGTGCTTGAAAGCCTGTCCGCATCGCATCTGGAAGAATTGCGTGCGATGCGGCCCCTGCTCGCCCGCTTGCTGACACGCATCGGCGACGAAGCCGTTTGATCGCGGCACGCGGCTTGAATCGGAGCCCGTCCGCCGTCGCGTGATAAATTGTCGTCCCGCGACATATTTGAAGCACGCGAGGAGATCGTTTTGGGTGTGGCAATCAAGCGCTGGCTGAGCTCGTTCGCGCCAGCGCCCGTCGGCGTCAACCGGCGCGAGAAGCTGTATGGCGTCCTGGGCGCGCTGGTGGGACTGTTCTGCACGGAATGGGTGGGCCGCCACGCGCTGGGCAGCGCCAACCCCTGGTTCATCGCCCCGATGGGGGCGTCGGCCGTGCTGCTGTTCGCCGCGCCTGCCAGCCCGCTGGCCCAACCCTGGTCCATCCTGGCGGGCAATCTGGTGTCGGCCCTGATCGGGGTGTTCTGCGCGCAGATGATTCCCGTGCCTGGCCTGGCGGCCGCCGTGGCGGTGGCCCTGGCCATCGGCGCCATGTTCAGCCTGCGGTGCCTGCATCCTCCCAGCGGCGCGGTGGCGCTGACTGCCGTGCTGGGCGGGCCGTCCGTCGCCAGCCTGGGTTATGGCTTCGCACTGTGGCCGGTGGGGCTGAACTCCCTGATCCTGCTGTGCATCGCCGTGGCGTTCAATGGCGCGCTCAAGCGCAACTACCCCCGGCGCCACGCCGATCCGGCCCCTGGCCATCACACCCGCGACGCGGCGCCCAGCGCCCGGCTGGGCTTCAGCCGCGCCGACCTGGACGAAGCCCTGTCCCAGCGCGGCGAACTGCTGGACATCAGCAAGGAAGACCTGGAAGACATCGTGCTGGCTGCCGAACTGCGCGCCAGCCTGCGACGCTTCGGCGACGTGTCCTGTGCGGACGTCATGTCGCGCGATGTCGTCACGGTGCAGGAACAGGATCCGCTGGACTACGCGATCCGCCTGTTCGACAAGCACCGGCTGCAAGCGCTGCCCGTGCTGGATTCCGCCGGCCGCTACGCCGGCATGCTGGCGCAGGCTGACGTGCTGGCGCGCAAGAGCCGGCTCGTGACCGCCACGGTCGACGGCGTTCCAGCCCTGGATCTGCTGGTGGCCGACTGCATGCGCAGCGAAGTGCCCTTCGCCACGCCCGGCCTGCCGGTGATCGAATTGGCGCGCCCGATGTCCGACAGCCTGCACTGCGTGCCGGTGCTGGATGCCTCGCGCACCTTGCTCGGCCTCATCACGCAGTCCGACCTGGTGGCCGCGCTGTACCAGATGGCGGTATCGGCCAGTTCGCAGGCCGCGGCGGGCGCAGACCCCGGCAAGCGCGTCGCCTGAGCCCTCCGTAGCCCTACGGATTCCTGTCCGCACTGGCCGCAAGGCATAATTTCAGGCGTGAATCCCCTATCGCGCACACGCGCCCTCTTCTGCTGGCTGATCCTGTTCTGCCTGGGCGCCGCCTGGATCGCCCGCCAGGAATACGTCGACCAATACGACCGCTTCTTCCAGAGCACCAGCATCGCCCAGCGCATGTTGAGCCAGAAGACGGTCCAGCACGAAGCCGTGCTGGCCACGCTGGCGGCCCTGTCGCACCCGCCCGCGCCTGAACGCCTGTACCCCAGCCTGCAACCGGCCTTGCCGCAGTTGCTGGGCCTGGGCTATCTGGCTGACGGCGCCTGGGCCGGCAGCCTGGCCGCGCCGCCGGGCCTGTCCGACGCGCTGGAGCGCGCACGCCAGTTGGGGCGGCCCGTCGTATTGCCGGAGGACCCCGCCCGGTATTGGTTGATTTCGCCATCCAGCTGGAGCCTGCTGCTGAATGCCCGCCAGTTGGTGCCCGCCGCCGACTTTCCGCCCGGCCTGGCCAACCTGAGCCTGACCGTGGATCAGACGGCGCTGCCGCTGCTGGACAAGCAGCCGGACGACGCGCCGGGCTTGACGATGACGCTGCAAAAACCGCTGGGCGCGGCCAGCCAGCCCTTCCAGATGCGCAGCACGCGCACGTTGACGCCGGATGCCTGGCCCTGGACGGCCTGGCTGGCGTGGGCTGTGGCCAGTGCCTTGCTGATGGCCGGCGCCGCGGCCTGGCAACGTTCACGCGCCGACGCGCGCCGCCAACAGGAACAAGCGCGGCTGGCGGCGATGGCGCGCTTGAGCACGCTGGGCGAAATGGCCGCCGGCATCGCCCATGAATTGAACCAGCCGCTGACCGCCATCCTGGCGCACACCCGCGCCGCCGGACGCCTGCTGGACGACGATGAAGAACGCCCCGCTGTGCGCCACGCCTTGCTGGCCAGTTCGGAACAAGCCAAACGCGCCGCGGACATCATCAGCCGCATGCGCGCGCTGGTGCAACCCAGTTCGCCCGCGCGGCGCGAAGCGCTGGACCCGGACGCGCTGGTGGCGTCCTTGCGGTTCCTGCGTGAACCGGATCTGGCCCGCCAAGGCATCCGCATCACCTGGCACAACGCCAGCCCCGGCGCCCGGCCGCTGGGCGACCGCGTGGCGCTGGAGCAGATCCTGCACAACCTGGTCCAGAACGCGGCGGATGCGCTGGCTGACACCAACGGCCCGCGCCACATCCAGATCGAAGGCCGCGCCGACGGCGAGGAATACCTGTTCACCGTCAGCGACACCGGCCCCGGCATCGCGGCCGATGCGCTGCCGCGGCTGTTCGCGCCGTTCTACACCACACGTCCGCAAGGCATGGGCCTCGGGCTGGCCCTGTGCGATACGCTGGCCGGCTCCATGGACGGCCGCGTCGCCGCCCGCAACCTCGCCCCCGCCGGCGCCTGTTTCACCGTAAGCCTGCCACGCTCGGGAACCCCCGCATGACCACACCAGACGCCCACACGCACGCGCTTTCCCCCCAGGTCTATCTGGTTGACGACGACGACGCCGTGCGCGATGGGCTGGCGCTGCTGTTGCGCAGCGTGGGCCTGCGCAGCACCGGTTTCGGCGACCCGCTCGCCTTCCTCGGGCAGCTGTCCCCGAGCGCCATCGGCTGCGTGGTGCTGGACATTCGCATGCCCGGCATCAGCGGGCTGGACGTGCTGAGCCGGCTGGCCGAGCAATCGGACTTGCCCGTGGTCATGCTGACGGGTCACGCCAACGTGGACCTGTGCCGCCGCGCCTTCAAGGGCGGCGCCATGGAATTCCTGCAAAAGCCGGTGGACGACGACGTGTTCCTGGACGCAGTGCAGGCCGCCGTCCGCACCCACATCGCCAGCCGCGAACGCTTGGCCGTGACCCAGGCCGCCGCCGAACGCCTGGCGCGGCTGTCGGGACGCGAACACGAGGTACTGGAACGCATCGTGCAGGGCATGAGCAACAAGGAAATCGCGCGCGAGTTCGACCTGTCGCCGCGCACCGTCGAAACCTACCGCGCCAACGTCTTCGCCAAGCTGGAAGCCGATTCGCTGGCGCAGCTGATCCGCCAATACGCCACCTTGCTGGACTAGCCGCCGCGTAGCGCCCTCCGTAGCGCTACGGAGAGGCCCGCGTATTCGGGCGTATACCGCCCGGCGCGCGTTTTGGCCACACTGACTGCTCCTACCGAATGTTCCCGAAAAGGACGCAGACCATGAACCGTTTCACGCTTGCCACCTTGATCTCCACCCTGGCTTTTGCCGGCGCCGCCAACGCCGCCGTGCTGAGCGAAAGCAATCTGTCGATGGCCGATGCGCAGAAGCTCGCCACCGCCACCGTCGCCGCCTGCCAGGCCAAGGGCTACAACGTGAGCGCCTCGGTCGTGGACCGCGCCGGCCTGCTCAAGGCCTTTGCCCGCGCCGACAACGCCGGTCCGCACACCATCGAAGCCAGCCGCGCCAAGGCCTTCACCGCCGTGTCCGCCAAGACCCCGACGCTGACCATGATGGAAAACGCGCAGAAGAACCCGGGTGCGGCCAACCTGACCGACATCCCCGGATTCCTGCTGTTGGGCGGCGGCGTGCCGGTCAAGGCCGGCACCGCGGTCATCGGCGCGATCGGCGTGGCCGGCGCCCCCGGCGGCAACCTGGATGCCCAGTGTGCCGACACCGTGCTGGAAGAAAACGCCGCGATGTTCAAGTAATGCGTGGCTGGGCGGACGCCCGGACGACCCGCAGCCCCGCCCAGATTCCCGCAAAGCAGGCCGCGCCGAAGACCCAGCCAGATAGCGCACCTGCCATCACCCCGGACAGCAGCGTGCCCACGGTGCATCCCAGCGCCGTCATGCCGCCCCAGCCCATCAGCACCCCGCCCGCGAAATTGCGGGCGATGTCTTTCACGGACGGCAATCTGGGCCGGAACGCGCCGGCCGCCAAGGCCGCCGCCCACGCCCCCGCCACCAGCGCCAGCACGAACACGCCGTTGTTCGACAGCAGCATGCGCTTGACCACGGTTGCGCAGCCGGCGAACGTGTCCAACCCTTCCAGGCGGTCCGGCAGCCAGCCCGTGCCTGCCGCCGCAGTGCGCGCCAAGCTGCCCAATTCGGCCGTGACGCCCAAGGGCGCAATGCGCAGATAGGCAATGACACCGATGAAGCCCACCAGGATGCCACCCACCGCGGGCGGCCAGCGGTCGCGCAATACCGACTGCCAAGGCGAGACGCCCGCATCGGCCGCACGTGGCTGCGCCCCGCCGCGGCGGATAACGGCCCAGCCAATCACCGCCAGCAGCGCGCCCTGCAGCAGCAGCGTGCCGCCATAGCCCAGGCGCTGCGGCAGCCACACCACCGGCGCCTCCTGGATCAACGCCAGATAGAGCGCGTTCCACGTTGCAAAGCCCAGCACGAAGCCCACACCCGCGCCCAGCAAGGCAAACGGAGAGGCCAGCGCGCCTTCGCCCAGCCGGTAGAAATGCGCGCTGATGCAAGAGCCGGATACGCGCATCCCGACGCCAAAGACAAAGGCCCCCGCCACCAGCGCCAGGCTGACCGGACCGATGTGCGCACCCGGCGGCAGGCGCTCAGGCGAAGGCACGGGCAGGAACGCGCCGAACACCGCGTGATAGCCCAGCGTGCCTACGCCCAGCGCAATCAGCACCGCGAACATGCCCGACGTTTCTCTTTTGTCGATGAAGTCCCGCGCGATGCAATAGAAGCAGAAGCGCGAGCGTTGCAGCACGATGCCGAAGGCCGCGCCCAACAAGACGGACAAGGACAGGTTGCGCCCGCCCTCGGGCAAGGGCGCCAACAGCCACGCCGCCACGAAAACGGCCGCCATCACCGCGGCGGCCGACACCACACGTAGGGTGCTCACTCAGGTCTTGCCCCACACCGTGCCCGACGGGTTGCTGATCGGCGACCCGACGCTGTTGCCGTATTCCGTCCACGAGCCGTCATAGTTGCGCACGTCGTAGCCCAGCAGCTTGCGCAGCGCAAACCACGAATGGCTGGACCGTTCGCCAATGCGGCAATACGTGATGATGGGCTTGGTGCCATCTACGCCCGCGGCCTGGTAGATCGCTTTCAGTTCGTCCGCCGACTTGAACGTGCCGTCTTCGGCCACCAGCTTGCTCCACGTGACATTCACCGCCCCCGGCACGTGGCCGGCGCGCACCGCCAGTTCCGGCACGCCGTTGGGCGCAAAGATCTTGCCGTTGTATTCGTCGGCCGAGCGGATGTCGACCAGCACGCCGTCCTTGTCCTTGCGGGCCACGGCCAAGACGTCCTGCAGGTGCGCGCGCAGCGCCGCGTTGGGCTGCTTGATCTGCGCCGTGCCGGCTGTCTGGATCTTGGCGCTGTTGGACAGGGGCCGGCCTTCGGCCTCCCATTTCTTGCGTCCGCCGTCCAGGATCTTCACGTGGTCGATGCCGTAGATGTCGAAGATCCACGCGCCCCAGGCCGCAAACCAATTGTTGTTGTCGCCGTACAGGATGGTCGTCGTGTCGGGGTTGATGCCGGAGCGCGCCACCAACGCCTGGAACTGCTTGGGCGGGGCAATGTCGCGGTTCACGGTGTCGACCAGATCCGTATGCCAGCTGACGTTCGCCGCGCCCGGGATATGGCCGCGTTCGTACAGGCCCGGGTTCACGCTCACCTCAACCACCCGCACCTTCGGATCGTTCAGGTTCTTTTCCAGCCACTCGGTCGTGACCAGGTACTTGGCATGTTGCGCCGTCGCCGGAAAGGCGATGATAGTGGCCAGTGCGGCAAAGGCGCCGACCAGCAGCTTGCGTGGGGACATCGGATTCTCCTGAATTCGGCTACTGGGCGAGCCGTTTGAATCCGGACGATATCGGCTTGCCCGCCGCAGGCGAACGACATTGTTTTCATATTCTGATTACTTATTCAGCTTACAGTCAGGTCGATGCGACACTGCACGACACTGCCCCGACCCTCGACTTGCGCCAATGCCCCTGCCTGCCTCCTCACCGTTGCTTGACGACATCCTTCGCGCCGTACCTCGCCGCTACCGTGTTCCCGAGGCGCTTGCCGCAGTAGCGACGACGCCGAACGGCGGCTCCTCGACCGAGCTTGCCATCACGGTGGAACAGGCTCGCCAGGCGCTGGCCGCCGGGACGACGCCCGACGCTCCGACCAAGCACGGATTCATCCAGGCGCTGGCGCGGTTGATTCATGAAGCCGTGCGCGCAGACGGCGGCGATCCCGCCTTCCAGGCCATCGTATTGCGGCACCGGGCGCCTCAGGTGCGCGAGTTCGCGCATCTATCGACCACCGCCGATCAGGACCGCCGCCAGATCCACGCCGCCGTCAACGGCATCGCGCACCCTGCCAAGCTGCAACGCATGGCGCCCGGCCAGGATCGGGACGCGTTGGCGGCGCTGCAGGCCG
Source organism: Achromobacter marplatensis (assembly GCF_002209535.1). Lineage (GTDB taxonomy): Bacteria > Pseudomonadota > Gammaproteobacteria > Burkholderiales > Burkholderiaceae_B > Achromobacter > Achromobacter marplatensis. The sequence goes on from NZ_NJIG01000003.1 coordinate 55,028, forward strand.
CGGCGGCCTCGGCGTCGTGGGCCACGCTGTCCGAGGCCGCGCAGCGGTTACGCGCCATGCAGGAGAAAATCGTGGACCCCGCCGTGCAACGCGCGCTGGCCCGCCTGCTGGACGCCCCTGCCCTGGCGCGCTTGCAACGCCTGGACGCCTTGGCGCCGGATGAGCAGGTGCGGCACTACCAATCCTTATGGGATCGCCACGGACCGCGCTCCGGCAGCCAAACCGCGGTCGCGCAAGGTTCCGCCGCGCAGCGCCGGGGCGCGGCCGTCGAAGCCTTGGCGAAAGCGGCACTGGACGCCCTGTCCCCGCGGCTGAACCAAGCCCATGATGGCTTGCAGACCTTCCGCGTGGTGACCTCGATGCTGGTGCCGGCATCCATACCCGCCAGCGCCGAACGCGCCAAGAGCGAGTGGGACGCCGTCCTGCTGCGCCAAGCGCACACGGACGCCGCCGCGCCCGTATGGGACGTCTGCCTGTTGCTTGAAGCCAAGGCGTCCATCGACGCGGCGACTGCGGACCTGCCGCGGCTGCAGCGCGGATTGCGCCTGCTTGCGCACGCCGACGAGAACGCTGTCTATCCGTTCCAGACCCGGCAAGGCGTGGTGCACCTGCGCGGCGCATCGCTCAGGGCGCTGCCGGCCGATTCACCCGATCTGGCCTGCGCGGTGCTTTACTGCTGCGATGCGCCCGCCGATACCGCGCCGCGCCTGCTCAGCGCGGCGAGCCGGATGCAATTGCTGTCCGCGGCGGCCAGCGTGGCGTACGCGTGCCAGCTGGCGGACCGGCAGCGGCCGGATCCCGACGCGCTGGAACCGGTATGGACGCAATTGCTGGAATCGCCCCAATGGACGCCCGTGCTACACCAGTACCCGATGCTGCGCCAGGTCCGCGAATTGATGGTCCACGTGGACGACCTGCTGGCAGCGGTCTAGCTGCGCCGACCTTCCGCCCACGGTAGTCCACGCCGATCCGGTCCCGCCCGTTCCTGCCTACCCCGCTGCGATCAAGCGGATGCCGCCGCTGCCTTCCCGTTCCAGCTGCGCGACCAGCCCCAGCTCCCAATCCAGGTATTCGCGGAACCCCTGGTCCCGCGCCGACAGGTCGTCAAACAGATACGGGCTGATGCTCTGGTCGTCGTCGCCGGTCAACACGCCCTGCGCGCCCTTGGCAAGTTCCAGGCCCTGCGCCTTCCAGGCCCGCGTACCGCCCAGCAGATACTGCACCGGGCGCTTGCTGCGCCAGGCCAATTCGGCCGCCACGGCGCTGGCCAGCACACCGTCCGACGACGTCACCACGACGGTGCGCTGGTCGTCCGGTGACAGGAATTCCGCCAGCCGGTCCGGCGCTGCGAAACGCGCGCCGGGCACATGGCCGCGTTCATAGGCCACGCGCGACTCCACGTCGAACACGATGGCCTCGTCCGCGTCGAGCGCGGCACGCAGCGCCTCTGCGCGCAGGCCCGGGGCGTCCGGCCGATGACGCAGCACCCGCCGCGGCTCGGGACCGCTTTGCACAGGCGCCAGCGCGGACGGTTGATACAGATAGACCTCGACCGCACCCAATTGCGCCAGCCAGGCGCCGGTGGTCAGCGCACGCACGCCGTCCCAATCCGCCAGCACGACGCGTGCGCGGCGCGTCGCCAGATACTCATCGGTGGCCTGCACCAGTTGCCCGCCCGGCGCCCAGCGCCAGCCTTCCAGATGCCCGGTCTCGTATTCCTCGCGGGTGCGCACGTCGAACTTGTAGAGCGTGCGCGTCGCCTGCTCCGCCTCGAACGCCGCGAGCGTCGCCGCGTCGATATACCCGATGCCGGCGCGTTGCGCCACGTCGCGGGCCTGTTCGCGCGCAGCGGCCAACGCGGCTTCGCTGGGCTCCGGCAAGGCGGCGTGGCGGCCATAGGCCAATTCCCGGCCCGACAGCAGCCATTCCATCGTGCCGTTGCGCAAGGAGGCGACACGGTTCGGGATGCCGGCGTCGATCAGCGTCTGCGCGCCGACGATGCTGCGGGTGCGGCCGGCGCAGTTGACCACCACAAAGGTCTTGGGATCGGGCGCCAGCTCGCGGATGCGGTAGACCAGTTCCGCCCCCGGCAGGCTGTGCGAGAACGGCAGCGTGAAGTTGTGGAATTCCTCAGGCGTGCGGCTGTCGACCACGACGATATCGTCGCCGCGCGCCACGCGCTCGTGCAGTTCCTCGACGTCGATCCAGGGCGTGTGCTTCTCATGTTCGATGACCTCGCCGAACGCCTTGCTGGGCACGTTCGTGCCCGAGAACAGCTCCAGGCCCGCGCGCTCCCAGCCGTCCGTCCCGCCAGCCAGTACCGATACGTCGGTCCAGCCCAGGCGGGTCAGCTTGGCCGCAGCCTGATGGGCCTGGGTTTCGTCGTCGTCCACCAGCACGATGCGGGTGTCGCGGCGCGGCACCAGCCGGTCGGCCAGCAGTTCCAGGCGCCACAGGGGCGCCGGCACGGCATACAGCAGATGGCGGCGGGCATAGCGGCCGGCCTCGCGCACGTCCAGCACGGCGATCTCGGCCTCGCCACGCAGTTCGTCCTGCAATTCTTGCGGCGACAGGCGCGCGTGATAGATGGCTGCGGGCGGCGAAAACGTCCGGTACGTGCCGCCCGCGGTGCTTTCGAACACCACGCGGCCGTGCAGCCGGTCCAGCGCCAGACCATAGAAGTGCAGATGCGCGCCAGGTTCGTCGCCGACCAGTTCGATGGTGTGCACGTCGCCCGGACCCAGCACGATCGAACTGCCGGGGCCGACGTCCACGCGCCGCACATGGGTCAAGGTATCGCGCAGCGGATCCTGGCTGGAGGCGCGCGCATAGACCTCGTTGCGCTCGTTGCCGTTCACCCCGGCGATGATGGCCCACGTCGTATGGTCATGCGGCGGCTGCGCCTTGCCCGGTTCGCCCAGCGACAGGTACAGCGCATAGCCGCCGTCGATGTCCTCGGCTAGACGATAGATCGAGGTCGGGCGGCCCGGCACGACGGCAAAGGCCTCGGCGGAAAACAGGTCGCGGCGTTGCCCCAGCGCTTCCAGCAGCGTCGCTACCTGGGCCAGTTGCGCGGGCGTGGCTTGCGCCGCATCGGGCGCCAGTTGCCGGACCTGGGCGATGAAGGCGCGCACGGCCTGTGCGCGTTCGGTGTGCTTGCTGAGGGCCGGCGCGGCCGTTTGGGCAGAGGTGCTCATGGGATGACCTGGACTTCCTGTAATGAAGAGAAGTCCAGGCTACGTGCGCGCCCCGGACGGGACAACGTAGAAATGCGTCTATGGATATGCGGCGCGCGGTTCGGCCCTGCGTCAGGCCTCGCCCTTCAACTCGCGGTCCACGACTTCGCGCGTCAGTGTCGGCACGAACATCTCGATGAAATGGAAGGCGTAACCGCGCAGCCAGGCGCCCCGGCGGATGGCCAGCCGCGTCAGGTTGATCTCGAATAAGTGGCGTGCATCGATGGCGGTCAGGCGGGTGTCGCGTTCGGCGTCCCAGGCCACCGCGGCCACGATGCCCACGCCCAGTTCCAGTTCCACATACGTCTTGATCACGTCCGCGTCCATCGCGGTCATCACGATGTCGGGCGTGATGCCTGCCCGGGCAAAAGCCTCGTCGATATGGGCGCGCCCGGTATAGCCGCGCCCATACGTGATGAGCGGATAGCGCGACAGCTGCGACAGGCTGACGCCGTCGTGCTCGCGCTCCAGCGGGTGGCCGCGCGGCACGATGATGCTGTGGCTCCATCGGTAGCAAGGCAGGTTCACGAGCCCGGGATAGTCCGCCACGGCCTCGGTCGCCACGCCGATATCGGCCTCGCCTTCCAGCAGCATTTCAGACACCTGCTTGGGCGAGCCCTGATGCAGATGCAGCACCACGTCGGGATAGCGCTGGCGGAATTCCTTGATGACGGGCGGCAACGCGTAGCGCGCCTGCGAATGCGTGGCCGCGATCGACAGCACGCCCTTGCGGCTGTCGGCGTATTCCGCGCCCGCATGCCGGATGTTGTCGGCGCATTGCAGGATCTGCTCCACCAGCGGCAGGATCAGCTCACCGGGCGGCGTCAAACCGATCAGCCGCTTGCCCGAGCGCACGAAGATGTCGACACCCACCTCTTCTTCCAGCTCGCGTATCTGACGGCTGACGCCGGGCTGGGACGTATGCAGGCTTTCGGAAACATCGGTCAGGTTGAAGTCCTGGCGCACGGCTTCGCGCACCGACCGCAGTTGCTGAAAATTCATCGCGCGCCTTCAGCCCAGAAAGGCCAGTTGATTGCCTGACGGATCTTTCACGTACATGACGCGCGGCTGCGCGTCGGGCAGCGAACAGACAGGGTGATGCCCCGCTTGGCGCAAGCGCGCCAGGATCTCGTCGTAGGCAGGGGTATTGATGGCCAGGTAATCGGGTTTGACGGCCCGGCTGACTTCCGCCACGGGCGACAGCGACAAGGTCGCTCCGCCCAGCGAAAAAAGCAGGCGCTGGTCGTCGGCACCCCCCACCTCTTCCAGGCCGATCACGCGGTGATAGAAATCCCGGACCGCTTCCGTCCGGCGCGACAAGAACGGAAGCTGTACCGATTCAATCGAAAGAAATGGAGTCATGCCCTGCTGCCAGCCATGGAACAAGGCAAATTCTAGTACCCGGGGGTACAACCGGACAAAGAGGTTGTAATTGCTTCTACATAGCCAGAAACCCTAAAGCGCAAGGCTTATTTGCATATGCCTCACGCGCTGCGGCGCAGTGCGTCGCGGGTGGCGGCGAAGGCGCGATCCAGATCGCCGATCAGGTCCAATGGGCTTTCCAGGCCGATGTGCAGGCGCACAACGGAGGGTTTGCCCGCGCCCTGTTGCCAGAAGCTGTGTTCGGCCAGACGCTCGGGCGAAGCCTCCAGCGCCAGACTTTCATAGCCGCCCCAGGACGCGCCGATGGAAAAGTACTGCAACGCATCGATGAAGCGCGATGCGGCCGTCGGATCCGGGTTGCCGAAGGCGAACGACACCAGGCCGCTTGCGCCGCTGAAGTCGCGCCGCCACAGCGCATGGCCCGGGTCTTGCGCCAGTGCCGGGTAGTAGACGCGCCCCACGTCCGCGTGCCGCGCCAGGTATTCGGCCACGGCCAGCGCATTCGTTTGATGGCGCGCCAGCCGCACGTCCAGCGTGCGCAGGCCCCGCAAGGTCAGATAGGCGTCGTCCGCGCCCACTGACAGGCCCAGCGCGTCGTACGTCACACCGAGCTTCTGCGCCAGTTCCGCGCTGTCGACGGTGACCACCCCCATCATTACGTCCGAATGGCCGGCCAGGTATTTGGTGGCCGCCTGGATCGAGATGTTCGCGCCCAGCGCCAGCGGCTGGTAATACAGGCCGCCGCTCCAGGTATTGTCGGCCGCGACCAGCACGCCGTGGCGCCGCGCCGTGGCGGCCAGCGCGGGCAGGTCCAGCACTTCGAACAGCAGCGAACTGGGGGACTCCAGGTACAGCAGCCGCGTGTTGGGCCGGATGCGCGATTCCAGCGCATCCTGTGCGGGTGAGAAATATTCGACCTCGATGCCGTAGCGTTGCAGCAGCGACTTGTCGACCTTGCGCACGGGCGAATAGACGCTATCGGCCACCAGCGCATGGTCGCCCGGCGCCAACGTCGCCAACAGCACCAGCGCAATCGCCGACAGGCCGGACGGCGCCAGCACGGTCCGGTAGCCGCCTTCCAGCGAGGCCACCGCTTCCTCCAGCGCCTGGTGGGTATCCAGGCCGTGACGCCCGTAAGTCGCCACGCGATCGCCCGCGGCGCGCTGCTTGTTCAGGGCTGCATGGGTGGCGGTATCGGCAAAGCGCACGGTGCTGGTGCGTACCACCGGCACGTTCACCGGACCCGACCCGCCCTTCAATTCTGGCGACCCGGCATGCACCAGCCGGGTCTGCACTTGTGCGTGGTCGAGGCTCATGCGCGCACCTCTTGGCCGGGCTTCATCTGGGTGGCGTTGTAGTTCAGGATCTGGCCGGTGGCCAGGTCGATGCCGATGCGCCCCGACAATGTTTCCAGCGGCTGGCCATAAAGGTGGAAATGCAGCGTCGGCGTGTCGCCGGTGACGTGAATGCTATGGATGTCGTCGGCCAGGAACGACACGGACTGCCCGGGTTGCACCACCACCTCGCGCACCTGCTCCAGCGTGGCGCGCCCTTCCTGCGAGCCGTCGTCACTACGGCGGTACACGCGATTCAATTCCTGCCCGGACAGCGCCACGATGGCGGCCCAGGTCGTATGGTTATGCGGCAACGTGGTCTTGCCCGGATTGATCGAATTCAGATACAGCGCCGGCACGCCCGGCGCATCATCCGGGTTCAGCCGGTAGCGGGTGGACGCGCCCACGCCCTGCCCGGGTGCGGGTGGCGGGAAGTCGGACACGGGAAACAGTTCCTGGCGTTGCGCCAGTTGCTCCAGGCGCGCGGTCACCGCAGCCAGGCCCTCTCGGGTCACGGGGCCGTCGCCCAGCAGGTGTTGGATATCGGACAGCGCCGCTTGCACCTGCTGGCGGCGTTCTTTGGAGATTGCGGATTCAGTGCTCATGGTCAGACTCCAGTGGGGATCACACCGCCAGGCGCAGCGGATCGAATGTCAGGTAGCTTGCAATAGGGTCAGGCGACGATTGGCGGGCCACGGCGGCACCGGACGACCGTTGCAGGAAGGCCCGCGTGCGTTCGCTTTGCGGCGAACCGAAGATGCGCGACGGGAGCCCGGATTCCACGATGCGGCCCGCCTCGGTGAAGTACACGGTGTCGCTGACCTCTTCGGCAAAACGCATCTCATGCGTCACCAGCATGCAGGTCAGGCCGTCCTGCACCAGGTCGCGGATCACGGTCAGCACCTCCCCCACCATCTCCGGATCCAGCGCGGACGTCACCTCGTCGAACAGGATCAACTCGGGCTGCAGCGTCAACGCGCGCGCAATGGCCACCCGCTGCTGCTGCCCGCCCGACAGCTCGCCCGGATAGGCGCGTTCCTTGTGGTCCATGCGCACCTTGGCCAGCAACTCGCGCGCACGCGCCTCGGCCTGGGCCCGCGGCTGCCCGCCCACCTTGATGGGCGATATCACCAGGTTTTCCAGCACGCTCAGGTGCGGGAACAGGTTGTATTGCTGGAAGACGAAACCCACGCGCTTGCGCAGCGCGATGAAGTCCGATTCCGTTTTCAGCCCGTCCACTCGTACATCGCCCACCTGGATCGTGCCGCGCTGCGGACGCAGCAGTCCGGTGATGCAGCGCAAGATCGTCGATTTGCCCGACCCGGACGGCCCGATGATGGACACGGCCTGCCCCTGCTTGACCTCGACGTCGATGCCCTTGAGCACCTCGGTGTCGCCAAAAGCCAGGTGGACGTCGCGCAGGCTGACCAGCGGTGAAATATCAATAATGCTCATGGCGTCGTTCCAGATACCGCGTCCAACGCGCGATGGGATAGCAATAGGCGAAGAAAAGCGCCAATAGCGTGAAATAGACCAGGATGGTGAAGTCGCTGCGGGCGACGGTGTTGCTGGCGACAGTGGCCGTGTCGACCAGGTCGTGCACGCCCACCAGCGAGGCGAGCGACGTGCTCATGGTGATGCTGGCCATCAGGTTCATCCAGGACGGCAGCATCCGCCGCACGCACTGCGGCAACACGATCATCCGGAAGATCTGCGTGCGCTTGAACGCCAGCGACTGCGCGGCCTCCCATTGCGCGCTGGGAATCGACTGGATCGCGCCACGGAAGATCTCGGCCACGTTGGCGCTGGCGGGCAACCCCAAACCGATCACGACTTTGATCCAATCCGGAAACGGCAGATACCACCCAGCCAGGTTCACCTCGAACGGGAACACATAGGTCGTGAAATACACCAGCACCAGGATGGGCGCGTTGCGAAACAGCAGCACGTAGGACCGCGTCAGGCGCCGCAGCAGGCGCGACGGCGACAGGGACAGCGCACCCACCACCAGCCCGACCAGGGTGCCCAGCGCCATCGCCAGCACGCTGATCTGGATATTCATCCCCAGCCCGCGCAGCAACGCCGGCGACCAATGCCACAGTGCCTGCACGGCGGCGGGCGTGGTGCCGGTCGCCGCCCACCCGACGCCCAGCGCCACCAGCGCCAGCAACAGCCCGAACCACGGGTCGCGCAGCAAGGCGGGCAGGAAGCGTCCGGAGGCCTGCGCGCGGCCGGCCTGCAATGCAAGATCATTGGCCATAGCCGGGCATCCTCAAACGGTCTTCCAGCCAGCGGCCCGCCACGCTGACCAGCCAGGTCAGCAAGCCAAAATACAGCAGGATCAGCAGCAGCAGCTCCAGCACGTTGTCGCGGTGCGACCAGATCATGATGGACTCATAGGTCACGTCGCCCACCGCGATGGCCGAGGCGATGGCGGTCATCTTCACCAGGTCCACCAGGTTGTTGACCAGTGCCGGCAAGGCAAAGCGCACCGCCAGCGGCAGCTGCACCTGCGTCAGGATCTGCCGCCGCGAGAACGCCAGCGACCGCGCGGCTTCCATCGTCACCTGCGGCACGGCCTCGATCCCTGCGCGCAGGGCTTCCGCATGGAACACGCCCTTGTGCAAGGCCACCACGATCACCACCCACGCAAACGGGGTGATGGGATTGCCGCCGCCCAGCTTCTGCGTGATCAGCATGTTCAGCACCAGGAATGCGCAGTACAGCTGCACCAGCGTGGGCGTGTTGCGGGTAACTTCCACGAAGGCCTGCAAGGGCCGCGCCAGCCACGGCCGGCCGCTGGTCAGCGCCGCCGCGATCAGCACGCCGAACAGCAGGCTGACCGGAATGGTCCACGCGCACAGCTGCAGCGTCACGAGCAGGCCGTGGCCAAACGCCGACAGTTCGCCCGGGTCCTGCACAAAGCTGTAGTTCAGCCCCAGGGGCTTGAAGAACGCCACCCAGGCATGCAACACCGAATCGATCATGCGGCGGCCTCCAGCGTCTGCGGCAGGGCCAACACCGCCACCGCCCGGCCGATGCGTTCCAGCGCCGCGTCGATATTGGCGTCGGACGCGGCGAAGGACAGGCGCAGGTACGGCGACAAGCCGTACGCCGCGCCGCGCACCACTGCCACGCCCTCGGATTCCAGCAGCCAGTCCACCACGTCGCCATCATCTTCGATGCGCCGGCCGTCGGGGCGCGAGGCACCGATCAGCCCGCCCACGCCGATCCAGGCGAAGAACGATCCCTGCGGCGCGTGCACCTGTACGCCGGGCACGGCGGCCAGGCCGTTCACGACCCGTTGGGCACGGCGTTCATAGGCCTTGCGGGCGGTATCGACGAAGCCGTCTGCCGCGCCTTGCAAGGCCGCCAACGCGGCCGCCTGGCCCAGCGAGCTGGGACCGGAAGACACCTGCGACTGCACCGCTTCCAGCGCATGGATCAAGGCCTGCGGGCCGGTGCCCCAGCCAATCCGCCACCCGGTCATGGCATAGGCCTTGGACACGCCGTTGACCACCAGTGTGCGGCCAGCCAGGTCGGGCGCGGCGCGCAACAGGTGCGCGGGCGGCTGGCCGAACCAGATCTCTTCGTACATCTCGTCCCACAGCACCAGCACATGCGGCGCGGCGCGCAGCACCTGCGCCAGCGCCCGCAATTCGTCGGCGGTATAGACCGCGCCGGTCGGGTTGCTGGGCGAGTTCAGGATCAGCCACTTGGTGCGTGGCGTGATCGCCTTGCGCAATGCGTCGGGCGTCAGCTTGAAACCTTCTTCGGCTTGCGTGGCGACGATCACCGGCACGCCGCCGTTGATGCGCACCGCGTCGGGGAACGTCGGCCAGTACGGGGCCGGAACGATGACCTCGTCGCCGTCGTCCAGGGTGGCGTTCAAGGCCAGGTAGATCACTTGCTTGCCGCCATTGGAAATGATGACGTTGGACGCATCGACCTCCAGTCCGTGCCGCTCGCGGTAGCCGTCCGCGACGGCGCGGCGCAATGCCGCCGTGCCCGCGGTGGGGGTGTACTTGGTCTGGCCGCGCTCCAGCGCGGCGCTGGCGGCATTCTTGATCGGGGCCGGGGTATCGAAATCGGGCTCGCCCGAGGTCAGTACGATGATCGAGCGGCCCTCGGCCGCCAGACGCGCGGCGCGGGCGCCGGCCGCGGCAATGGGCGACAGCTCGGCGCTGCGGGCACGGCGGGACAACACACCGGGAAACAGGGTTTCGGTCATGACAGTACCTTTCCGGGATTCATCAGGTTCAACGGGTCCAGCGCCTGCTTGATGCGGCGCATCAGGGCCAGTTCCAGTGGGCTTTTGTAACGGGGCAGCGTGTCGCGCTTGACCTGGCCGATGCCGTGTTCGGCGCTGATCGACCCGCCCTGCGCGTGCGTCTGCGCATGCACGAGGTCGTGGATGCGGTCTTCCAGTTCGAACAGATGGCGCACGGGCCGCAAGGGGTCGTGCGACACGTTGTAGTGCAGGTTGCCGTCGCCCAGATGGCCGAACGCCATCGGCCGCAGCCCCGGGTCCAACGCGCGCAATGCGTCGGCGGCGCCGCGCAGGAATGCGGGCACGCGCGAGATCGGCACCGAGATGTCGTGCTTGACGTTGCCACCATCGCGCGCCTGCGCCAGCCCGATCGCCTCGTCGCGCAGGCGCCAGAAGGCGGCCGACTGCTGCAGGTTGTGCGCGATCACCGCATCCGCCAGCAGGCCGGACTCCAGCGCCTCCTGCCCCAGCCGCAGCAAGGCGGCGCCTGCCCCGTCGGGCGTTTCGGACGCCGCCTCCAGCAAGGCGTACCAGGGCTGGCCCAAGCCCGGCAGCGGCTGGGGCTGTTCGGGCACATGGCTGGCCACCAGGTCCAGCACGGGCTGGCTGATCAATTCAAAACCCGTCAACGCCGCGCCCAGGCGCTGGCGCGCCAACGAAAGAAAGGCCAATGCCGCGTCGATGGATGGAAAGCCGACGAACGCACTGCCCTGCCCGCCCGGCAATGGATACAGCTTGAGCGTGGCCGCGGTGATGACACCCAGCGTGCCCTCGCTGCCGATATACAGGTCCCGCAGCGAATAGCCGGTGTTGTCCTTGCGCAGGCCGCGCAGTCCGTTCCAGATTTCGCCCTCGGCGGTCACGACCTCCAGCCCCAACGTCAGTTCCCGGGTATTGCCGTAGCGCAGCACCTGCGTGCCGCCCGCGTTGGTGGACAGGTTGCCGCCAATGGTGCAACTGCCTTCCGACCCCAGGCTCAGCGGGAACTGGCGGTTGGCCTGGCGCGCGGCCGCTTGCACGGCGGCCAGCACACAGCCAGCCTGGACCGTGATGGTGTCGTTGTCGGTATCCAGCCCCAGCACGCGGTTCAGGCGGCCCAGCGACAGCAGCACGGCCTGCCCGCCCGCGTCGGGCGTGGCGCCGCCCATCAAGCCAGTATTGCCGCCCTGCGGCACGACCGGCACGCCCGCCGCGCGGCACAAGCGCAACACCGCCGCCACTTCCTCGGCATCCGCCGGGCGCGCCACGGCCAGCGCCTGCCCGTGCAGGCGGCCGCGCTGGTCCGTCAGATACGGCGCGGCATCAGCGCCTGTCCACACCCATTCCTGCCCCAGCCTGGCACGCAAGGCGGCCAGCAGGGAATCGGCGACGCCGGCCGTCATGGCTTGGCCTGCGCCTCGGGCGGCGCGCTGTCGAATTTGCCGGTTTGCGCCTGCGCGGTCGCCTGCTTCAGATAGTCCGCCGGCACGCCATAGCGGTCGGCCTCCTTGACCAGCAGGCCCGTCTTCAGCCAGTCCTGGATCACGCCGTCGACAAAGGCGCGCGTATCGGCCTCGTTGCGGCGGGTCCAGATGACCGTCGGCGACGGGATCAACTGGTCGGAGGTAGCCAGTTCAAAGTCGTTCCATTCCTTGCCGTTCGGGCCGTGCAAGGTCTCATACAGCGCCGGCTGGATGTGCACCGACGCGTCGCAGCTGCCGCCCTTGAGCGCCAACAGCGATTCGGGGATGTTGCGCAAGCCCTTGACCACCGCGCCATAGGTATCCTGCAGGGGCTTGGCGAAGTTGCTGCCTTGCGACACGCAGGCCACCTTGCCCTTCAGGTCTTCCCAGCGCTTGATGCCGCTTTGCTTGGACACCATCGCTGCGCCGCCCACCAGGTTATAGGGCGTGGGCGCGTAGCTCAGGATCTCGCTGCGCTCCTGCGTCCACTGGATGTTGGCGATCAACAGGTCGACCTTGCCGGCCTGCAGGAACTGCACGCGTGTGGACGCTGTCACCGGCACGGTCTCCAGCGTCACGCCCAGGCGCTTTGCGATGTCCGCGCCCAGTTCGGTCTGAAACCCGCCGACCTTTCCGGTCGCCGGATCCAGGACGCCGAACGGCGGGCTGGCCCCGTCCACGCCGATCACGATCTTGCCGCGTTGCTTGACCTTGTCCAGCGTGGCGTCCGCCTGCGCGGCATTGCTGGCCAATCCGGTCAGGGCGGCCAAGGCAACGGCGGCGGCCGTCTTCCATCCTGTTGTCTTCATGCTGATGTGCTTCATTTCTGCTTTCCGTTCCTGTCGTGGCCGCGCTCAGCTGCCTTGCTTGTATTTCGCGTTCAGTTCCTGCAGCAGCGGTTGCGCCGGCTCCAGCCCCAAGCGCTTTTCCGTGGCGATCAGCCAGCCCGTGCGGTGCCAGTCCTGCACCACCTTGTCGACGGCGGCGATGGTGTCGGCCTCGCCCTTGCGCGTCCACACGACGGAATTGGCCGGCAGCACCTCGGTGGCGATGGGCGCGTGGTAGTCGGCCCATTCCGGATTGCTGCGCAGCAAGGGGTGGATCAGCGTGGAATCGTGCACGGCCGCCACGCACTGGCCGCCGCGCAATGCCAGCAGCGAATCGGATGAACTCTTGTAGCCCTTGACCACGGCGCCGTAGTCGGCCGACAGGGGCTTGGCGAAGCTGCTGCCTTGCGACACGCAGACGGGCTTGCCTCGCAGGTCTTCCCACTTGGTGATGCCGCTGGTCTTCAGGGTGGCCGCCGCGCCGCCCACCCGGAAGAACGGCGTGGGGGCATAGCCCAGGATCTCGGCGCGTTCCGGATTCAGTTCCATGGACGCGATCAGCAAGTCCACCTTGCCGGAAATCAGGAATTGCGTGCGGGTGGCGGTCTGCACCTGCACCAGCTCCGCCTTTACTCCCAGGCCGCGGGCCAGTTCACGCGCCAGTTCCGGGTTCCAGCCCACCAGCTGCTGCGTGGCGGGGTCCAGCGAACCGAACACGCCGCCATTGGCCAACACGCCGATGGTGACGGTGCCCCGTTCCTTGATCTTGTCCAGGGTGGCGTCGGCGTGGGCGGAGCCGGCGGCCAAAGCCAGCGCCAGCGCGATTGCGGTGCGGGCTGCGCCCGGTATCTTGCGGATTGCCATGTTGTCGTCTTGTCGTATGCAGTGAACGGAGGTCCATGCTGCGTGCCGCAGGCCGGCAAGACAAAGAAGACTTTCAGATATCAATATGCGGGGCGTCGTGTCCCCAGGGGAAGACGCGTCCGCGCATATAACGATATGACACGAAGCCGCGCTACTTCAGCTTCACTTCCGCCGAAGCGATCACGCGCCGGTAGGTCGCGATGTCGTCGCGCACCGTCTGGTCCACGGCTTCGGGCGACGTGGCCGCAATGGTGAACCCCAGGTTTTCCAGCAGCGCCGCAGTCTCGGGTTCACGCAGCACCGCCACCACATCGTGGTTGATGCGGTCCACGATGGCGCGCGGCGTCGAGGCCGGCACCGAGAACCCTTGCCAGCTTTCCACCACGTAGTCCGGCAGTCCGGCCTCCTGGATCGTCGGCACATCCGGCAGCGCCTTGGACCGGTACGGCGTGGTGACGGCCAGGGCCACCAGCTTGCCGTTACGGACGTTCTCGGTGGCCGCGGCCAGCGTGATCAGCATGGCGTCCACGTGCCCGCCCAGCACGTCCAGCGTGGCAGGCCCGCCGCCCGGGTAGGGAATCTGATTGGTCTTGGCGCCGATACGCTCGTTCAGCAGTTCCACTGCCAAATGCTGCAAGCTGCCGGTGCCGCCGGGCAAGGCCAGCGAAATCTCGCCCGGCCGCTGCTTGACCAGCGCCACGAATTCCTGGAAGGTCTTCACGCCCAGCCCTGGCCGCACCACCAGCAATTGCGGATTCACAACCGCCTTGGTCACCCCCTGCAAATCCTTGCCCGGGTCATAGGGCAGCTTGCCCGGCTGCAGGGCGTTCAGCGACAAGGCGTCGCCGCTCAGCAACAAGGCGTAGCCGTCACCCCGCGCGTGCGCAACCGCCGCGTTGCCGATGGCGCTGCTGGCGCCAGGCTGGTTTTCGACCACCACGCTTTGGTGCCATTTCTCGCCCAGCTTCTGCGCCACCGTGCGCGCCAGCTTGTCCGCGCTGCCGCCGGCCGAGACCGGAACGATGATCTTGACCGGCCGGTTCGGATAGCGGTTGGCGTCCTCACCCGGCACGGGCGCCGATCCGGCGAAATTGCTCAACAGCCCTGCACCCAGCACCACGCCCGCCAGCAAGCCCACACCGGTACGCCAGGCCCGCTTGCCGGCCCATTTTTGCTTGATGCTCATGCCACCGCTCCCGTATCCACGCCGAACGCGCTGAACGGCTTGCCCAGCACAGCATTCGAATGTCGGCCATCCACGCCCACGGGCACGTCGCCCTCAAGCGTGATGCGGTACAGCACCCGCTCCACGTCCAGATAGGCGAAATCGCCCGGCCCCTGGTGCGCCGTGGCGCGGTTGTCCCAGAAAGCGATGCTGCCGGGCTCCCAGCGAAAGCGCGCGGTGTACTCGGGGCGGGTGATTTCCTCGAAGAACAGATTCAGCAGGTGGCGGCTTTCCTCTTCATTCACGTCCTTGATGCGGCGCGTGAAGCCCGGGTTCACGAACAGCGCGCGCTCGCCCGTCTCAGGCAACACCCGCACCACGGGATGCTCGGACACCAGCGGACTGGCTTGCACGCGTTGCGCGTAGACGGTCTGGTTGTCGAAATCGCCGTTGTAGCCGCCGAACTGGTGGCGTGCCCACAGCGTGTCTGCCAGCGCGCGCAAGGCGGGCGACAGGTGTTCATAGGCCGCCACCAGGTTGGTGAAAACCGTGTCGCCGCCGTAAGCGGGAACCTGATGCCCGGCGCGCAGAATGGATCCGGCCGGCGGATTGACCACCCCGGTCACGTCCGTATGCCAGCGCTCGCCGCGGCGGCCGGTCTTCGATGTGGACGAGATGGTGCGGATCTGCGGATAGCCTTCAGGCGGATTGGCGTCGTACGGATGCGCCGAAGTCGGCCGCCCGAAATACTGCGCAAACGCCAGATGCTGCGCGTGGTCGATGTGCTGGTCGCGAAAGAAGACCACCTTCCAGCGCAGCAGCGCGGCCTTGATCTGGTCGACCTCGTCGCCGCTCAATGGCCGGGTCAGGTCCACGCCGTGGATCTCTGCGCCAGTGAAGACGGAAAGCGGCCGGATATCCAGCCGCGTGCTTGCTAGCGTGCTCATGTGCTGCCCCTGTCTGTTTGGTAAAACAGGATAGGTGCGGCCCATGCGCTCAACAAATACCGATACGCAATGTGAAAATAGCGCGCGGCGCGTGCCAAGCGTCGAAGCTCATTGCCAGCGCACGTTACTCGATACGGTACAGGCTGCCGAATCCCTCCCCTTGCGCGGGCGTGCTGTCGGTGCAGCCTGGCATTGGCAGGCCCTCTCCCCATCCGGCGGCCAAGACCGCCACGTCACGCACAGGATCGGACGCCTTGGCCCGCTCGTTGCGCATGCGACAAGTTTCAGGATCGGTGGCGAACAGCCCGCGTGCGAAGACTCGACCTTGCTCCGCTAGCTTTGCAGTTTTGGGGCTGCGTACCTTCGCGAACGCCCGAAAGGCCTCATCCAGGCGGCCGCTCGCGCCATCCAGGCACCGGACCAAATGCCACGCATCCTCCAACGCCTGGCAGGCCCCCTGCCCCGACGTCGGCAACGGCGCGTGTGCGGCGTCCCCAACCAGCAGGACATTCGCCCGACTCCATGTATGCAGCGGCTCCAGGTCGTGCACCGCTATCAGCCGGATGGCATTTTCGGGCGTGGCACGGATGATATGCGCGACCGGTTCGGGCCATCCCGCGAACACATCTTCGACCTCCTTGCGTATATCTGCGGTCGGTGTGGCTTCAGATAGTGGCCGAGCCTGGGCTGCAGCCCAATACACCAGTTGGGGTCGAATCGCGACGCAACCAAAGCGCTCGCCCGCCCCCCAGAAATCCTGAATCGAAATATCATCCACCAGCGCATGCTGCCCCTGCGCCACGCCAATCCAGTTCACGAAGCCCTGATAGACAGGCGTGTTGTCACCTGCGACAAACTTGCGAGCCACGGAATTCATGCGACCGTCCGCGCCAATGAGCAGGTCCGGGCGGATGCTCGCACCGTTCTCGAAATGGGCCACAGCCCTGCCATGGGCATCCAGCTCAATATTCACCGCCCGGTGTCCGAACTCCACCGGTATCCTGGCCCGGGCTACATGATCGAGTAAAACCTCCTGCAAGTGCCGGCGTAGCACCGTGTAGGTCGGGTATCCCATCGTCCGGTCCAGCAACGCAATATCGAGGCCGCCCAATGCATTGCCGGTAGCGTCCTGGCGGTGCATGACCAGCGGTCGACCGCCAATGGCGTCGATGTCTTGCAGCAGTCCCAGTTCGTCCAGCACAAAGCTGGCATTGGGCCAAAGCGTCACGCCGGCCCCCATGGTTGCCGGCTCCGCTCGGCGTTCATAGACCCGAGGGTTGTAACCCTGCTTGCGCAAAGCCAATGCCACGCTCAGGCCTGCGATGCCGCCGCCAAGTATTCCAATTTCCAAGGTGAATCCCTCCTGTCCAACCGATGCTCGATGCACGGCTCACCAATTCGCATCGAACAAAATGGCATCTTAAATTCCGCCATGGCAGAGAACTAGCGTGCAAAAATGGGACGATTTCATACCTCAATCGGGATAATCAATGCGCGATGCACTCGATCTGAATACCGTCCGTGTCTACACAGCAGTCGTTGATGAGCAAAGCTTTGCTGGCGCATCGCGTCTTTTGGCTATTCCCTCGTCCAACGTCAGCCGCTACGTTGCCGCACTGGAACGTCAACTCGGCACACGCCTGCTGGAACGAAGCACTCGCCATCTGCGAATGACGGAAGCCGGTCGACTGCTCTATGAACGCGCCAAGCCCTTGCTTGACACCCTGCTCTCCACGCAGGAAGAGCTAGGTGCGGTACAGCGCGACCTTCGTGGTCCTCTGAAAATGTGCATGCCCGGCGAAGCGCCAAGGCTGCTGGCTCCCATCCTCGCCGAATTCTGTAGCCTCCATCCAGGCATCGAGCTGGAATGCGATACCCGGATGACCGGCCTGGAAGTGCTTCGAGAGGACGTTGACCTTTCCATCGTCTTCCACCGGGGCCATCAGGAGGACAGCGCCTTCATCACCCGAGAACTCGCCACGCTGCCCAGCATCGTGGTTGCTGCCCCCTCCCTGCTGGCCACGACCGGCATGCCACGCCACGTGCGCGAACTGAAGTCCCTGCCCTGTATCACTACCCTCAGTGCGCTGAAGGGCCAGCCCTGGCAGTTTCAGGATGCCTCCGGGGATATTGTCAAAGTGCCGGTACGCAGCCGCTACCGCGTCAACAGCGGAGAATTGGCAGTGGCAGGCGCACGCCAAGGCATCGGCTTCGCGATTGTCGCGGCCTATCCCTGCCAGGACGACCTTGCCACGGGCCGATTGCAGGAGGTATCACTGGACCTGTGTCCCGCACCCCTGCAACTGCTGGGGGCATACAGCCATCGTCATTCCGTAACTGCGCGTGTTCGGGCGCTGCTGGATTTGATACAGGTCCGGTTGGCTGGATCGGCGAGCGTGAATAAACCAAATCTCACGCAGTCTTGATGTAAAGGGTGTCGAGTTGCCGCTTTCTATGAACATCGACATCAGGCGCGGCTCTGCGTCAGGAACGCCAGCATGCGGCGCGCCAGTTCGCGTGGCTGCTCTTCGGGCAGATAGTGGCCGCAATCCTCCAGCACGCCGCCTTGGAGGTCTTGCGCCAAGGGCTTCAAGGCCTGGTGCAGATCAGGCGCGCTGCCCCGGTCGCCACCCAGCGCCAGCACCGGCACCGTCAGCGGCGTATCGCGCAGCGCCCGGTTCTGCGCCGCGTCTTCCACCGCCGCCCGGTAGTACCCCAACATGCCCCGCAGGCCGCCCAAGGTTTGATAGACGCGTTCGTACTCGTCGATGTCTGCACGGCTGAAAACCCCGGGCTTGTTGGCAGTCTTGCGCGAAAAGAACCATTCGATCAGGATGCGCTCGCGGCCGGCCAGCAAGGCTTCGGGCAGGTCCGGCACGCTGTTGAACAGGAAATGCCAGCTCTTCCAATTGTCGGGCCCAAGCTCGATGGCAGGCTTCAACGTCACCCCGGGGATGTTGGCGTCCAGCAGCACCACGCGCTCGACCTCGGCGGCGTAGCGCGCCGCATACGGGTACGCGATCCAGGCGCCGATGTCGTGGCCCGCCAGTGCATAGCGCGTCAGGCCCATGGTGTGGAACAAGGCGCGCAGCCGCTCGCCGGCGGTGCGCGTATCGTAGCCATCCAGCGGCTTGTCCGAATCCCCCTGCCCAGGCAGGTCCACCGCGAACACGCGGAAATGCGGGGCCAAAAGCGGCATGACCCGGCGCCACGCGTACCAGCTCTGCGGAAAGCCCGCCAGCAGGATCAGCGCCGGGCCAGCGCCGCCTTCCACCACGTGATAACCCAGGCCGTCCACCGATACCCGCCGATGCTGGAACGTCACGCCGTCCAACGCAAAGGCGTCCGGGCTTGTGAAGGTGCTCATTGTCGGTTGCTCCGTGTCAGTGCAGCGCGCCGCCGCCGACCTTGATGTCCTGGGTTACGGCGAGCGAGGTCGCCACCATGATCTTCACGCCGTGCACCAGCACGTCCAGCGCCAGGCTGGGCGCGCCCGGATGGCGGGTCGCCATTTCCGGCAGATACGGCACGTGCACGAAGCCGCCGCGCAGCGCGGGCCGCTCCGTGGCAATGAAATGGGCCAGGCCGTAGAAGATGGTGTTGCAGTTGTAGGTGCCCGCCGTCAGCGACACCGACGCCGGCACGCCGCCCGCGCGCAGGTCCCGCACGATGGCCTTGATGGGCAGCGACGAGAAATATGCCGCCGGGCCGCCCTCCACCACCGGTTCGTCGATGGGTTGGTGGCCGTCGTTGTCCGGAATGCGCGCATCCACCACGTTGATGGCTACCCGTTCGACGGTCACATCGCTACGCCCACCCGCCTGGCCCAGGCAGATCACCAGGTCCGGCTGCACGTCTTCGATCGCCTGCCGCAGCACACCCACCACCTTGCCGATCACGCAGGGCAGTTGGCGCGCCACCAGGCGGGCGCCGGCCACCTCCTGGCCATCCAGGCGGCGCGCCGCCTCCCAAGACGGGTTCAGCGATTCGCCATCGAAGGGTTCTATTCCGGTGATGAGCACGGTGGGCATGGCAGGTTCCTTTTCTGTATCCATGCCGGCCATGGTAGAAGCGCGCCGTTCAATTGTTGAAATCGATAATTGTTATTCGTACTATTGATGGCATGAATCTATCTGCCGTCGACCTGAACCTGCTGGTCGCCTTCGAAGCCCTGTACGAAACGCGCAACGTGACCCTGGCCGGGCAGCGCATCCACCGCGCCCAGCCTTCGGTCAGCAGCGCGCTCAACCGTTTGCGCCGTGTCTTCAATGACGAGCTTTTCGTGCGCACGGCCGACGGCATGCAGCCCACCGACCACGCCGTGGCGCTGATGCCCGCCATCAGCAGCGCGCTGGACCAGATCCGCCGCGCCCTGGAGCAAGGCGCAGGCTTCGACCCGGCCGCTGCCAAGGGCCGGCGCTTCACGCTGGCTGCCAGCGACTACGCCGACGTCGTGTTGGTGCCGCACATCGTTGCCCGGCTGCGGCGCGAGGCGCCCGCGGCCGATCTCCGCGTGGCCCGGCTGGACCGCGCCACCATCTATGAACAGCTGGACAACGGCAGCGTGGACATCGCCATCGGCGGCCACCTCACGGCGCCCAAGCGCATGCGCGTCACGCCCCTGTATGAAGAATCGTTCGTCTGCATCGCCGACAAACAGCACCCTGGCCTGCGCGGCCGCAAGCTGACCCTGGACCGCTACGTGGCGCTGCCCCACGCGCTGTTCGTACCCAGCGATGACGGCTCGGCCCGCGGCGTAATCGACGCCAGCCTGGCGCGGCTGGGTCGCAAGCGCCGCGTCGCCTGCACATTCGCGCATATCGTCGCCTTGCCGCACGCGGTGGTCGGTACGGACTTGATCGCCACGCTGGCACGCCGGGCGGCGTTGCGATTGGCCGGACATGCCCTCAGCCTGCGGCCCTTGCCGCCTGAAGTGGACCCCGGCCCCTTCGGCATCGACATGGTCAGCAGCCGCCGGGCGCCGGCGGATGCCGCCCTGGCCTGGCTGCAGGGGCTGATCCAGCGCGCGGTCAAAGACCTGACGGATTGACCGCGGCTGGCGAGCGGCCCTGTGGCCTTATTCGACGCCCGAGAAGAACGCGCACTGGCCCGGGTAGCCGGGCCGCGCATCGCAGGCCTTCAGGCATCCGGGTTTACCGCCCGGGAAGCTGGCGGCCACCGACATTCCGAAGCCATACGTCGGCGTCGTCACGTCGAAGCGGCTTTCGCATACCGTCTTCGCGCTGTAGGCGAACGTCATGCCCTCACGCCGGCCATTGATGGCAAACGCGACCTGAAAGCTGTGCATGCTGTTCCACCCCGGCCTTGGCAGCACAACGAAGCGGTAGCGGTTGGCGTCCAGGCGTTCGCCAAAGATCTTCAGCTGCGCGGACGTCGTCCGCGTCGTGGGCGACGGGTACGGCAAGGCCAACAGTGCCCGCGGGTCGCCCAGCACGCCCAGATCGAAGCCCAGGCCCTTCTGGTAGAAAGGCACGTCCAGGCTGGGATAGCCGGCATACTCCACCCGCTTGACCTTCGACCCGAACTCATTCGTCTTGGGTTCGTAGTCGGGCGCCCGCGCAAACGTCACATCAAGCGTCAGCGCCACATCCGCCGGGTTGGCGTCTTCGGACCGGACATGCTTTTCGTACACGTCGGGCGAGCTTGCACACCCGGCAAGCGCCGCGGCACCCGCAAGGGCAAGCCCGCGCAGAACCTGGAACACAGGCGTTCTCATCACGTCATCGCTCCTGCCGGGACTGCACCGGCAGGGGAACCGCCTTCAAGCCCTGCCCCACGAATTGCCAGCCGTCCTTGCCTTCCTGCCATCGAAAATTCCTGTTGATCCATTCGGCCTTCATGTTGGCGTAGAGCCGGCGCTGGTCAATGCGCTTGCCTTCGGCCAGCGCCTTGCGCGCAAGTTCCGAACTGCCGTCCGAAGCGGGCCTGAAGGCGGCGATCTGCATCGCCCTGGTAAACGGCACGCTGGCATACGGGCCTTCGTCCGCTTTGCTCAATCGGATCTCGTTATCCAGCAGCAACGCGCCATGGCGATTGTCTGGCGACACCGACACCAGAAGCGGAATGGAACGCTGATATTCCTTCGGCAATGCGTGCTCAAACCACAGCACCTGTCCCGTGGACGTCACCAGCGCGCGCGACCCCGCGGTGAACAGCAGCAGGTCCTGCCGCCCGGGTTGCGCCAGGCCCATGTCCGGGTCGCGCATATCGACGGTCGGGCTCAGCACGCGCGCAAGCGGCGTGTCGTTCTGCACGGCGATCAGTATCGTACCCACGCCCATGAAATCGTTGGACACCGCCAGCAGCATCGGCTGGCCCTCTTGAGTCGGACCCAGCGCTTTCACGTAGATGAACTCGTAGGCGTTCAACGGCCGGTAGGCCTTGCCGCGATACTTGATCTGCCGCAGCGTGGACGCCGGATAGCCTTCCAGTTCGAAGGCACCGCCAAGCGGCTCGGTCGCCTTCAGGTAAGTGGGTGCGGCGGCGGGCGCGGCCACCTGCGCATGCGCGGCAGCCGGCATCCACAAGGCCAATCCCAGTACGGCGACGGCGCACGCTTGGGCGCGCCGGTTAAGCGTCAGAACGGTTCTACGCAGATGAAGCAAGGCATCCTTGGCGGACAGCGCCGCATGAAAGAGGTGCCCGCATTCTAGGCCAAGCCGGCTCCCCCCGCTGCCTGGCCTATGCGCCTGGCAGCCGCACGATGCAGTCCGAGTTGACCGCCTTTACGTCCACCACGCCCAGCAGCCCCATGTTGCGCCGGACCTCTTCCACGATCAGGCCGATGGCGTGGGCCACGCCGCGCTGCCCCGCCACCGCCGCCGCATAATTGAAAGGCCGGCCCACGAAGACGCAACGCGCGCCCAGCGCCATGGCCTTCAGCACGTCCGACCCACGCCGCACCCCGCTGTCGAGCATCACGTCCATGCCGCCGGCAGCGTCCACCACCGCCGGCAAGGCCTGCAAGGGCGACATGCTGCCGTCCAACTGCCGGCCACCATGGTTCGATACGATCACGCCGTCCATGCCCTGCGCGCGCGCCGTGCGCGCATCGTCGGGATGCAGGATGCCCTTGATCACCATCTGCCCCTTCCAGCGGCGGCGGATGGCCGACACATGCTGCCAGTTCAGATGGCCCCGGTCGGAAAAATCGCGCAGCACATTGGCGGACAGGATCGGCGCGCCGCGCGTCGCGTAGTTGTTCTCGAAGTGCGGCATGCCATGGCGCCACAGCGTGCGCAGGAAGGTGCCGAACAACCAGCGCGGATGCGTCAGCCCCTGCCAGGCCAGGCCCGCGCTGGGCCGCAGCGGCGTCGAAAAGCCCGCGCGTACATTGTTCTCGCGATTGGCGGCCACCGGCGTATCCACCGTCAGCACCAGCGTCGTCACCCCGGCCGCCGCCACCCGGTCGATCAAGGCCGCGATCTGCGCGTCGTCGCCCGGCAGGTAGGCTTGGAACCACGTGCCCGGCGCGGCCTGCATGACTTCCTCCAGCCGGATCAGCGACGATCCGCTCATGATGCACGGCACGTCCGCGTCCGCCGCCGCACGGGCCAACACGATGTCGCCGCGGTAGCTGGACAGGGCCGAAATGCCCATCGGCGCCACGCCGACCGGCGCCGCGTATTCGCGGCCCAACACTGTCGCCCGCGTGCTGCGTTGGGACACATCCACCAGCACCTTGGGCCGGAAACCAAACTGGGCGAACGCCTGCCGGTTGCCGCGCTCGGACTGCCCGTCTTCCACCGCCCCGGACACATAGGCGTAGATCGGCTTGGGCAATCGCCGCTTCGCGGCCGCCTCGAAATCATGCAGGCTGAGCAAATGGCGCAGAGGGTCGGGCATGGCTTGGGGCTCCTCGCGGCGGTCGACCAGCCTGTGCAGGGGCCGCCGCGCTGTTGTCATGGGAATGGCGGATGACTATAGGCGCGGCGCCATTTTGAATAAAGTGACTTTATCGATATTGGTTATTACACTTTTATTCGCCCTCGACTCGATCTTCCGCTACTGCCCACCGCCGCCATGACGCTTAAGCAACTTGAAGCCTTCTACTGGGCCGCCACCTGCAAGAACTTCGCCATTGCCGCCAACCGGCTGAATATCTCGGTGTCGTCGCTGTCCAAGCGCATCGGGGAACTGGAGGCGTCCATCGGCGCTGACCTGTTCAGCCGCAGCGCGCGCAGTGCCACGCTGACCGCCCTGGGCGAACAACTGGTGCCCCACGCCAAGGACCTGCTGCGCAACGCCGACCAGTTCATGCAGCAAGCCAGCAACAACCTGACGTATTCCGGGCGCTGCCGGTTTGGCGCGGGAGAACTCACGTCCATCACCTGGATGCCCCGGCTGATCGAGGAAATCCAGCGCGCGCATCCCAATCTGCTGGTGGAACCGTACGTGGGCGTGGGCGAACTGGTGGAGCGCGGGCTGGAAGAAGGCGATCTGGATTTTGCCGTGATCGCCGGTCCGTCGTCGCGCGCGTCCATCGCATCGCACCTGATCGGCAGCGCGGACTTCGAATGGGTGGCGTCCTCCCGCGCGGTGCCCGACCCGGCGGCGCTGACCCCCGCCGACCTGCCGGGGCTGACCTTGATCACGCAGCCGCAAAGCTCCGGCGTGATCCGCATGCTGGACGACTGGCTGACCGAACAAGGCGTATCGCCCGGCCGCACCCAATGCTGCAATAGCTGGGGCGCCATCGCCGGCATGCTGCGCCAGGGCCTGGGGCTGGGTTTCCTGCCCACCGCCTGGGCGCGTATCCTGATCCAGCGCGGCGATCTGCACCGCCTGCCGGGGCTCGCGCCCCTGCGCCCCTGCCCTACACCTTCCAGTGGCGGCGCGACGACACGCGGCCCATGCTGGAAAGCCTGCGCGTGCTGGCGCAGGACACGCTGGATTTCGAGGCACCGGCTGGAATGGTGTGAGCGGGCCAACTGTTTACTAAAAGTCGCCCTTAACTCCGAAAATTATTCGCTTTATCTCCGGTTTCGGCACGGGTAGAGTCGCCTCAAAAGACACCATGCCTATACGGAGACCACGCGCAATGCCGGATTTCGGTTCCTCTCAGCAAGACTTCCCCAAACGCCTGTGCCGGCTCGACCTGTGGCTGAACCCGGTGTTCGACCAGCTTATCGAGGCCGAGCCCGGCATCGGCTTGTCGGTGCTGCCGGCGCGTGGCGACGATGCGCGCACGTTGGCCGGCCTGAAGACCGCCCACGCTTATCACGTATCCGCCGCCCGCGATGAACTGCCCCGCCAATGGTTCGTGAACGCGGAACTGATTTCGCAATGCCCGGATCTGGTTTGCGTGTCTTCGGGTGGCGCGGGCTACGACACGGTCGACGTGCCGGCCTGCACGGCCGCCGGCATCGCCGTGGTGAACCAGGCGGGCGGCAACGCCGCGTCGGTCGCCGAACACACGTATGCGCTGCTGCTGGCGGTGCAGCGCCGCGTCGTCGAATCGCATCAACGCTTGCGCCACGACACCGGTTTTTCCCGCGAAGACCTGATGGGCCACGAGATCCATGGCACGGTGATCGGCCTGGTGGGCATCGGACAAATCGGCTCACGGGTCGCCCGCATCGCGCAAGGCTTCGGCATGCGGGTAATTGCGCATGACCCGCTGCTGGACGCCGACACCATCCGCAGCCGCGGCGCCGAACCGGTTGGGCTGGCCGAGTTGCTGGAGCAATCGGACGTGGTGTCGCTGCATTGCCCGCTGGACGCGTCCACGCGCGGCCTGATCGATGCGCGCGCCTTCGCCGCCATGAAACCGGGCGCCGTATTCATCTCGACCGCACGCGGCGGCATCCATGACGAAGCCGCCCTGTATCACGCCTTGCAGGGCGGGCACCTGCGCGGCGCCGGCCTGGACGTCTGGCAGCAAGAACCCCCTCCGCGCGATGCGCCGTTGCTGGGGCTGCCCAACGTGGTGGCCACCTTCCACACCGCGGGCGTCACCCACGAGGCCCGGCGCAACGTCGCGCGATCGTCCGCGACCCAGCTGATCGCGATGCTGCGCGGCGAGCGCCCCCCGCAATTGCTCAACCCCGAAGTCTGGCCCGTCGCCGCGGCACGCATCGCCAAATTGAAGTAACGCAGTGCCCGCAACGCCACCACGGCGTTGCCCCCCTTAAAAAACAGCGCGGCACCAAGCCGCCGACCCATCCCCCCGAGGAGACACCATGCAACACCCCAACAAGCGCCGCATGCTGCGCGCACTGGCCGCGTCGGCCGCCCTGCTGTCGGGCGCCGCCTTCTTTGGCGGCAGCGCCCAGGCCGCCGGCTACCCGGAGCGCCCCATCAACCTGATAGTGTCCTACGGTCCCGGTGGCGGCACTGACCTGGTAGCGCGCATGATGGCGCCGTTCCTGCAGAAATACCTGGGCAACGACGCCCGCATCGTGGTGCTGAACCGCCCGGGCGCAGGCGGCGCCATCGGCTTTACCGAACTCGCGCGCGCCCAGGCCGACGGCTACACCATCGGCTTCATCAACACGCCCAACCTGCTGACGATTCCCATCGAACGCAAGTCCAACTTCACCTGGCAAAGCTATGACTTGCTGGGCAATCTGATCGACGATCCCGGCGCCTTCACCGTGCGCAACGACAACGAACTGAAGACGCTCGCCGACCTGTCGGCGTACGCCAAGAAGAACCCCGGCAAGGTGACGGTGGGTACGACAGGCACGGGGTCGGACGACCATCTGGCGATGCTGCGGTTCGAACGGGCGTCAAGCACGAAGCTCAGCCACATTCCCTACAAGGGCGCCGGCGAAGTGCGCGGCGCGCTGGCGGGCGGCGAGATCATGATCGGCGCAATCAACGTCGGCGAGGCGCTGCAGTACCAGAAAGGCGGCACGCCGTTGCGTTTCCTTGGACAGATGGGCAAGACGCGCTCGGCAGCGCTGCCCGACGTGCCCACCTTCAAGGAACAGGGTTATGACTTTGAACTGGCGTCCTTGCGTGGCCTGGCCGCCCCCAAGGGACTGCCGGCGGAGGTGCGCGGCAAGCTCGTCGACGCGGTCAAGCGCACAGTGGACGACCCGGAGTTCCAGGCGAAAGCCAAAGAGATGTTCGCCCCGCTGCGCTACCTGGCCCCCGCCGACTACGCGCGTGAATTGGCGGCCGGCGAGGCGGAATTCCAGACGCTGTGGAAGGAAGCCCCCTGGCTGGACAAGTGAGCCGGGTGCGGCCAGACCGGGCCTGGGCCTGGGCCGCCAGCGCTTACTGCGCCTTGACGTCTTCGCCCGGGTAACCGTCGATATAGGCTCGGCCCGAGCAGCGCACCATGGCCACGCAAGCCGGCGCGCCCGTCTTGGCCGTGCACGTGGTGCGCGACGTCTCGCGCGCCGACACCGCATCGGTGTTCACCGCCGTGAATCGCGTGCCGCGGCCTTCGCTGCCCTTGACCCAGGCCATGCCCACGCAGCTGTCCTTGTAGGTCAGCAGCTTGCGGCAGTCCTTGCAATCTTCCCACTTCAACAGCATGGTGACGGCCTCGTCTTCGGTGGGATAGCCGTCCGCATAGAGCATGCCCCCATCGCCGTTTTCAGCCACGGCGCCCCAGTAGCCGCGGCTGTCCATCTTGGCCGACAGCGCTTCCACGTCGGCGGGCTTGGCCCGCTTCGGGGCCGCGAGGTCTTCGGCGCTATAGGCCGGTCCCGCGCACAACGGCATCGTGGTCAGCCGGCACTTGCCGTCCGGACTGCCTGCCGTGCAGCGGCGCATGGCCTTCTTGGCCGCCATTTCCGGCGACACACTGTTGCCCGGAAACAGGTCCTGGCGCGAATTGCGCGCATAGACCATGCAGCTGTCCCAGAACGTGGTCAGCACCTTGCATTCCTTGCCGCCCGCCCGCTTGCACTCGGCGATCGCCCCCATATCGGCCCACTGCTTCGTCTTTTCCGGCATCACCCAATAAATCTTGTCGTGCTTGCCGTCGGTGGCAACGCCGCCATAGACCGTATCAGCGTGCGCCGCAGGAGAGGCCAGGCCCGCCACCAAAGCAAGAGCGGCGAACGCGGCACGGATCAGGGGAAGGAATCGGGCAGACATCATCGTCGGAGTCAGGGGTCGAGTGGAGAGCGGGGACGATCTTAGCAAGAAGCTCCCCGGGTCCGTCCCCCTGTGAATATCGCCTGCCGGCATATTACGTAACAAATTTCACAGACCGCGAAGGGCTACTGGCCCCGTTTTCCGGTAAAAATGTCGAACTTTTCTGAAAGCAGACCGACAGCGGCGGGCGCATGCGCCACCAGACGGTGTCTGCGGCTCGGACAGCCCTCGGTCACGAAAAGAAACAAACGCGTTGAGCCACCTTGATCCGCCACGGAGCATCGACAGCACGCCATGAAGTCGCCCCAGCCCTCCCCGATTCGCCGCACACCGCTCTGGCAAGCAGCCAGCCTGATTGCCGCCGCCGCCAGCCTTGCCGGCTGCGCGCCGATGCCGACGGGCGGCAGTTCCGCGCTGCCCTCGTTGGGCAATGTGTTCAAGTCGGGCCTGTCCTTCTCGCCCAGCGTGAACGTGGCCAAGAACATGGAAGGCCGCTCGATCAATGACGCCATCGCGGCCCTGGGCGAACCGTCCAAGACGCGCACGGTGGGCAACACCGTCGAGCTGGAGTGGTCCGACTATCAGACCGCACCCTACACGGAATGGGTCACCACCGGCTCCAGCCAGCAGGTTGTCGGCATGATCCCCGCCACCAACACCACCGCCGCCACCCCCGTCTTCCAGACCAACACGACCGGCCACTACCAGAACCGGTCGCGTGTCTATGAATGCAAGGTGCTGATGCAGATGCAGAACAGCGTCATCGTCAGTTCCAGCGTCGACGGCAACGTGTGCCCGGAGTTCATCGCCGCACTGCGTAAATGGGCAGGTGAAAACGAGGCGAACAACTACGTCGTGAAGTAAGCGGCGGGATCAGCCCTTGGCGGCTTCCGGCAGTTTCGCGATCACCTTGATCTCGAAGTCAAAGCCGTACAGCCACGTCACGCCCACGGCGGTCAGGGTCGGATGCGGCGCCTCGCCCCAGTATTCCGGCACCACCTGCCAGATGGCTTCGAACTGGGATGCGGGATTGACCATGAAGACCGTCACGTCGACGATGTCGTCGAACGTGCTACCGGCCGCTTTCAAGATGGCGTTCAGATTGTCGAACGCCCGCCGGACCTGCGTTTGAAGGTCCGGCTCCGGCGAGCCGTCCTCGCGGCTGCCCACCTGCCCCGACACGAACAGAAAACCATTGGACCGGATCGCCGGCGAATACCGGTTGCGTTCGTAAAGCGCCTGGCGGCCCGGGGGAAAAACGACGTCGCGCGTAGTCATCAGTAAGCTCCATCAATGGGCCGGAACCGGCCCGTCATTAACCATGGCTTCACTGTAAAGACCGGGCCGGGCCCGATAAACGGGCAACGTTGTCCATCACTGTTTGTAGAATCCAAACAATCTGCACACCCCCTGGAGCCGGCATGGACCGATTCGATGCGATGCAGGCGTTCGTCCGCGTGGTGGAAGCCGGCAGCTTCACCAAGGCGGCGGAAACGCTGCACATGAGCAAGACCAGCGTCACGCAACTGGTTCAGCAACTGGAGGCGCGCCTGCGCGTCAAGCTGCTGAACCGGACCACGCGCCGGGTCGCCGTCACCGCCGACGGCGCCGCCTACTACGAACGCGTCGTCAAATTGCTGGCCGACATGGACGATGCCGAAACCGGCTTATCCGCCGCCTCGGCCGCGCCCCGTGGACGCTTGCGCGTGGACGTGCCCAGCCCGCTTGCCCGCATGATCCTGATCCCCGCCCTGCCGGCGTTCCACGCGCGATATCCCGACATCCAGCTGGACATGGGCGTCAGCGACCGCATCGTGGACGTCATCGGCGAGAACGTCGATTGTGTCGTGCGCGGCGGTGAAATCACCAACCAGTCTCTGATGGCCCGCCGGGTGGCCGACCTGCAACTGGGCGTCTATGCCGCGCCCAGCTATCTGGAACGCGCCGGCCTGCCGTCCCACCCGAAGGAATTGGAAGACACGCATCACCGGATCGTCGGCTACCTGTGGTCGCGCATCGGCCGCGCCTTTCCGTACGCCATGCACCGCGGCGACGAAAGCGTCAACGTGCACGGACGCTACGTGCTGGCGGTGGACGACGGCAATGCCTACCTGGCCGCCGGCCTGGCCGGCATGGGCGTGCTGTGGCTGCCGCAATACATGGTCCGGCCCTACCTGGCGCGCGGTGAACTGGTGCCGATTTTCGAAGACTGGCGCCTGGACCCCATGCCGCTGTACATCGCCTTCCCGCCGAACCGGCACGTCAGCGCCAAGCTGCGCCTGTTCATCGATTGGGTGGTGGAATTGATGGGGCAATATGTGCCAGCGCCTGCTGGGTCCATCACGTCGTGAGGTCCCTCACCCAGTCCGTGTGGCCTACCTAACAGAGGCTGTGAGCTAGACGCGGTGGCCGCAACTCCACCGCCGCGCCGTCCATCACCCCTTTCACGCCGATTCTCGACAGGCAATCCGAACCATGAAGATCTTTGCAGCAGCGTTGCTAAGCCTTTCGTTCCTGGTGATGGCTCCCTCCGTCGCCGAGACTGACGTGGATCAAGCGGAGCTCCTGGGGACGCTGACTGGCGGAAGTTGGCATTCCCGCGACGGGCGGGGCTCCTACCGGGTGATCTTGGAGAGCGTGGGCTTCGAGCATGTGAGCTGCCATGTCTGGATCGAGTGGCTGGCCACTACGACATCCGGAAAGAAGCAACCCGAGCAACCGCCGCGCCTTGTCGCCAGGGTGTCATACAACGAAATCTCGAGCGGCTTCTGGTCTTGCAATCCAAAGAAGGTCGGGTTGGCCGGTGCCACGCTGACCATCCACGCCAAGCACACCTATTCCGGCGAAAACCGCAAGTTTTGCGCCGTGCTGGGCGCACCGGGTGAGTACCGCGATCAGGGCTTATGCTGAGCCTGCTTCCATATCGCGCGGGTTAGTGCCTGCGGCACACCACGAACATTCCAATCTGTCTGGATATCTCGGCCCAGGAAGGGGCAGGAACGCGGCAATTACCGGGTCTTCGCGCACTGCTTCAACACGGCCCTCGACAACGGCGCTCTTACGCAGGGGAAACGCTCTAAGACGTCCTGCGGACATTGGTGAACGGCAGCTATAGGCAAGGCACAAGGACCGCTTTGGGTCGGGAGCGGCCTGTCGTCATAGACGGCTCCCGGCCAGGAGCGATCGCTGGGCGCGTGCGGTCCATTAGGGTTATTTGAACGAACTGGACCGCAGGGAGACTTAACGGGTTGCGTCATTTTCGGGTCAGTCCGGCGCCTTACTGCTGAGAGGTGAGGCTTTACTCCTTCGGCTTGGCCGCACCCTGGCCGCTATGCCCCCCCGCGCCAACGGATAGGTTGCATACCTACAAAAGGACGCTGGCCGCGCTGGCGAAATTTGAGGGATCAACGTCTTTTACGCAGAACACCAGTAGGGTGAAACTTCGACATTGCCTATGCGAAGGCTGGCGTCTACGTCAAAAAGAGAGCGATGTATGAATGATCTTTCAGGAAAGCGGGCGATCGTCACCGGTGGGGCCCGGGGGATCGGCGCGGCGATTGCGCGGGAGCTATCTGCTCGCGGCGCGGACGTCGTGATCACCTACAAGAGTGCCGTCGGGCAGGCCAACAGCCTAGCCGATGAGTTGACTGACGAGAGCCGACGTACCGTGGCCATTCAGGCCGATAGTGCCGATGCGCAAGCGGTCCGCTACTCTGTCGAAGAAGGCACCCGCCTGATGGGGGGACTAGACATACTCGTCAACAATGCGGGCATCCTGATTTCGAGCACTCTACAAACAATGGCGTTGGCTGATATCGACCGAATCCTAGCAGTCAACATCCGTGCAGCCATCGTCGCCTCGCAAACAGCGATACCACTCCTCTCGAACGGTGGGCGCATCGTGTCGATCGGATCGTGTCTCGCGGAGCGAGTAGCCATCCCGAATGTGACCGTCTATTCGATGTCGAAATCGGCTCTGCTGTCTTTTACTCGCGGACTCTCGCGCGAGCTTGCGCCGAGGGACATTACCGTAAATCTTGTTCATCCAGGTCCCACTGACACCGATATGAACCCAGCCCAGGGCCCTGATGCCGACTACCTCCGATCACAAATAGCGCTTGGGCGATTCGGAAGCCCGACTGACGTCGCGAAAGCTGTGGCCTATCTTGCGGGCCCAGACGGACGCCACATCACAGGCACCGGCCTGGTCGTTGATGGCGGAATCAACGCCTGACGAGTTCAATCTTCATCGCTCATTCCAGGATAGTGCAGATGGCACCCTGCCAGTCTCAGCAAATAGCGCGCCCCACATTGCTGCTAACCGGCGCGAGCCGTGGTATTGGGCATGCGACAGTGAAACTGTTTCACCACAGAGGGTGGCGTGTCTTGACGGTATCGCGGGCGAGCTTTGCGAGTGAATGCGCGTGGGTGGGCGGCGTGGACGACCACATTACCGCCGATCTGGCGAACCCGAGCTCGTATGAACTGATCGCGGCTGAAGTCCGCCGGCGCCTGGGTGGCGCGAAACTGGCTGCGATTATCAACAATGCCGCGATATCACCGAAACTGGCGAACGGCGGGCGCAAGGGCGTCAGCATGACGGCATATGAAGAGTGGCTTTCGCTTTTCAACGTCAATCTTTTCTCCGCAGCGATGATCGTCCGTCTACTCCTGCCGGAACTCCGCATAGCGCAAGGCGCGATCGTCAACGTGACATCGATAGCGGGTTCTCGCGTTCATCCCTTCGCAGGAGCGGCTTATGCCTGCTCTAAGGCGGCCCTCGCAGCGCTCACGCGCGAACAGGCTTTCGAGTTCGGTCCGATGGGAATCCGGGCCAATGCGATCGCGCCCGGCGAGATCGACACCTCCATCTTGTCTCCAGGCACCGAGGCCATGGTTCAGGCGAACGTGCCGATGGGCCGGCTTGGCGACCCAACAGAAATCGCAGGAGTGATGTTCTTCCTTTGTTCGAACGGAGCCTCGTATGTGAATGGCGCGGAAATCGACGTGAACGGAGGCCAGCACGTCTAATCACCTGGATGACCCGCGCCTTCCGCGGCAACAATCGCTGGGCGCCTACTGGGCATGCCAGTCCGGACGGCCGCCGGATTAAAGGATTAGCTCCACTCCCGGGTGGGCACCATAGTCAGGCAAGCGGATACGCTTCCCGGGATGCCATGCGTCGGATGCTCTGCGGCGGATGGCCAAGCACGCGAATGAATGCCCGGCGCATTCTTTCGGGATCGGTGAAACCGATTTTTTGGGCGATGATTTCGATAGGCTCCGCACCACGCTCGACGCGCTGCCTGGCCACCTCGACTCTCAGGCGCTCGACGGCCTTGGCCGGCGTCTCCCCCGTTTCGGCAAGAAAGGCGCGGCCGAACTGCCGGGGGCTCAGGCAGGCCACGGAAGCCAGGAGCTCGGTCGACAATGATTCGTGCAAGTGTTCACGTATATAAGTCAGCACATTACGAATTCTGTCCGACTCGGGCTCCATATCGGCGATGGCCGAAAATTGGGATTGCCCGCCGGGCCGGCGATGGTAGACGACCAGCATCTGGGCGACCGCGTGAGACAAGTCGGCGCCATGATCCTCTTCGATCATTGCCAACGCCATGTCGATGCCAGTCGTGACGCCGGCTGACGTCCAGATGCCACCTTCTCGGGTGAAGATCCGATCGCCATCCACTTTCACCCGGGGGTACTCCCGTTGCAGACGGGCGGCGTATTTCCAGTGTGTCGTCGCGCACCGGCCGTCCAAGAGGCCGCTCGCAGCCAGAATGAAGGCCCCAGTGCATACGCTTGCTATGCGGCGAGCGCCCTTGGCGACGACGTGGTTCAAGTAGTCGCAGGTTTCCGGCAATGCGTCATCGGGGTAGGCGCCAAGGCCGGCTCCCGCCACGATCACTGTGTCGTAGGCGGAAAACCCGGCCTTCCCCGTGGTGACTTCCAGGCCCGCCGAACTTTGAACGGGTCCTCCAGCCAGCGATATGACCTGGCATCCGTAAGCGTCGTCGCCCAGGAGCCTGCTGGCCACCTCGAACGCCGCCAGCGGCCCGGTCACGTCCTGGATCTGAAAGTCGCGGAATACGAGGAAAGCGACGTCCCGCGAAGCGGGACTCGCGCTTGAGGATGTTGGGTTCATAACACTCTTGCACAACGCTCGGAAGCAGGCTCCACCGCATCCTGGCTACCGGCCGGTGCGTGGACGAAATCTGATGGTACACACCCAGCATGGTGGCGGGTAAGACATATATACCTCAAAAACCGCCACGCCGGCACGACAAGGCACAGTCTGCCAGACGTAAGCGCGCCATGGCTCTAAAGGAGGGAACTTAGTCCTTTTGCCATTGGCTCCCCGGCCGGAGAATCTGCACACGTTGAAAGCCTGGGATAACCCGGATTCACATCGCTCGACGCGACTCCCACATCCGCCGGGCGGATTGTCTCGGGCCAACGAAAGCGTCTGTGCCAACGGATAGGCCGTAAAAGCGTGGCCGACGTACGCATGGCGCATTCGAGTCTTCTTACATAGCGATATCCAACATGAAGCATAGAGAGTCCAACCCTGCGTGGAGTGCAGCCGCATGACCCGTCCACGCCTTCCCTCCCGCACGGGAGCAAAACCGACCTTCCTGCGCGTGGCCCTGCTGGCCGTGGGGCTCACCACCGCAACGGCATGCGCCTTGTTTCTACTGCCCGGCAAGAAGTCGTTGTCGGCCGGTACCTTCGAGCCTCCCACGGTTTCCGTCGCATTGCCGATGCAGCGCACCGTTATCGAATGGGACGACTATGTCGGCCGTTTCGAAGCGAGCCGCCGCGTGGAAGTCCTTCCCAGGGTGTCGGGCCAAATCGTAGGGGTGCATTTCAAGGACGGCGAAATCGTCCAGCAGGGCCAATTGCTTTTCTCCATCGACCCGCGCCCCTACCAGGCCGCCTACGCCGAGGCGCAAGCCGGCCTCGCGAGCGCGAACAGCGAGCTCGCGCTGGCACGCGCCGACCTCGCGCGAGCGCATCGACTGGCGGGCGACAGCGCGATTTCAAAGAGCGACATCGATCAGTTGCAGGCGCGTGTGCGGACGGGAACGGCAAACGTCGCCGGCGCTCAAGCCCGCGTCGCGCTGAAGTCACTTGAGCTGGAATTCACCCAGGTACGCTCGCCCATTACGGGCAGAGTCTCTGACCGACGCGTCGACCCGGGCAACCTGGTCATGAGCGGAGAGGCCGGTAGCGGCACCCGCCTGACCACCATCAACGCGCTGGATCCGATCTATTTCACATTCGACGCGTCGGAAGCCTTGTACCTCAAAGCGATGCGCGCACAGGAACCAAGCGCAGCCCAAACCCAGGTCGAGATACGTCTTCAGGATGAGCCTGACTACGCCTGGCGCGGAAAGCTCGACTTCACGGATAACGGGATCGACCCCCGCTCGGGGACCATACGGATGCGTGCCGTGATCGAGAATCCGAGATTGTTCTTGACACCGGGATTGTTCGGAAACATGAGGCTAGCAAGCGGATCCGGCACGCCTGCCTTGCTGATCCCCGATTCCGCGGTCCAGATGGACCAGACGCGCAAGACGGTTCTTACCGTTTCCGCCGAAGGCACCGTGCTCGTCAGGGCCATCGAACTCGGCCCGCTCATTGATGGGCTCAGGATCGTACGTGGCGGCCTGGCCGCCGACGACCGAGTGATCGTCGCCGGGCAACAACACGCCATTCCAGGCGCAAAAGTACAAACGAAGCCGGAACCGGCGGCCTCCCAAAGCGGGATGGGGAACTCGACCCCTCTCATTTCCGGCAGCAAGCCCGCGTCCGCGTCGTAACGATGCGCTGGCGGCTGTCCTAAAGGAAAAATCTCATGCGCCTGTCGCGCTTCTTCATTACGCGCCCGATATTCGCCGCGGTGCTAGCGATCGTCATCACGATTGTGGGTGCGATCTCCTATTTTGCACTTCCCGTTGCGCAGTATCCGGACATCATCCCTCCCACCGTGGTCGTTTCCGCGACCTACCCTGGCGCGTCGGCGGAAACCGTCGCGGAAACCGTTGCCGCTCCTATCGAGCAGGAAATCAATGGCGTAGAGAACATGCTCTACCAGTCCAGCCAGTCCACGGCGGACGGGAAGGTGTCCATATCGATTACGTTCAAGGTCGGGACCGATCTCGACGCGGCCCAGATGCTCGTTCAGAACCGGGTGGCAGCGGCCGTGCCTCGCCTGCCGCAAGAGGTTCAGCGCCTGGGCGTCACCACCCGCAAGACTTCGCCCAGTGCCCTGATGGCGATCAACCTGGTTTCTCCAGATGGCTCGCGGGATCAAACCTATCTTTCAAACTATGCCCTGACGCAGTTGCGCGACAAGCTGAGCCGTATCGACGGAGTCGGCGAGGCTCGAATTTTCGGCAGCCGTGAAGTGGCCATGCGCGTCTGGATTGACCCACGGCGCGCCGCCGCGCGTGAGCTGACGGCCGGCGAGATCGTCGCCGCCATCCGTGCTCAAAATGTGCAGGTTGCCTCGGGAGCCCTAGGCCAACCGCCCACCCCGAGTGCCGACGCCTTCCAGCTAAACGTTCGGACACAGGGCCGGTTGAGCGAGCCCGAGCAGTTCGCCGACATCGTCATCCGCACGGATCCCGCTGGCCGGCAGACTCGCGTTCGCGACGTCGCCCGCGTGGAGCTGGGTGCCGACGACTACGGAACCAATGCCTATTTGTCAGGCAAGCCATCCATCATGATCGGCATATTTCAACGGCCCGGGACCAACGCGCTTGAAACCGGCATCACTCTCGAACGCGAGATGCAGGCAGCGGCCAAGGCATTTCCGCCAGGGCTTGAGTACCGGATTATGTGGAACTCAACGCGTTTCATCGCGCAGTCTACCGAAGCCGTCCGGGATACGCTTTTCGAAGCCGCGGCACTCGTTGTGCTCGTCATCTTCATCTTCCTGCAGAACTGGCGCGCCGCCATCATCCCCGTCGTGGCGATTCCCATCTCGCTGGTCGGCACCTTCGCCTTGCTGGCGATGTTTGGCTACAGTCTGAACAGCTTGTCGCTGTTCGGGCTGGTCCTCGCCATCGGCATAGTGGTGGACGATGCCATCGTCGTGGTTGAAAACGTGGAAAGAAACCTCGCTCAGGGCCTGAACCCGCTAGAAGCGGCTCGCATCTCGATGGACGAGGTTTCGGCGGCGCTGGTGGCCATAGTGCTCGTGCTTTGCGCGGTGTTCATTCCCACGTTCTTTCTGACCG
The DNA here is from genome assembly GCF_002209535.1 of Achromobacter marplatensis. GTDB lineage: Bacteria > Pseudomonadota > Gammaproteobacteria > Burkholderiales > Burkholderiaceae_B > Achromobacter > Achromobacter marplatensis. The sequence continues at coordinate 91,819 of NZ_NJIG01000003.1, forward strand.
GCCTTTCTGGGGCATTCTATAAGCAGTTTGCGCTCACCATTTCCGGCGCTACCGTCATTTCGCTCGTCTTGTCGCTAACGCTCTCGCCCGCCTTGGCGACGGTACTTCTGCGGGCGCACACGAAGGAGAAAAGTCGGCATCAGATCATCCGGCGTATGCAGTTTGCCGGCGACAGGTTCAACGAACGATTCGACCGGTTCAGCGCTAGCTACGGCCGATTGACGCAATGGCTCGTGGTGCGCCCGAAGCGTGTCTTGATCAGCTACTGCGGACTTGTGCTGGCGACCATAGGCATTTTCTGGGTAACGCCCACCGGCTTCGTACCCTCGCAAGACCAGAGCTATCTAATATCGATCACTCAACTTCCACCGGGAGCCTCGCTGGCGCGTACCGATGCCGTGGTGCAAGAGGTGTCCAAGCGCTTGTTGAAGATCGATGGGGTCCGAGGCACGATCATGCTGCCCGGCTACGACGCCGCGTCGAACACGAATTCCCCGAACACCGCCACCGCCTTCATCCCGCTCAAGCCATTTGAACAGCGGTCCCGCCCCGCCAGCGACATCCTCGATGAAGCACGCAAGGCCGTCTCGGACATCGATCAAGCACGGGTTCTCATCATTCCTCCTCCGCTGATCGACGGCATCGGTTCGGCGGGCGGCTACCGGATGATGGTGCAGGATCGCGGCGGCCACGGTTACAAACCGCTGGGGACGATTTCCGATCAACTCATGGCCAAGGCGAACGGCACCGAAGGTTTATCGCAGGTCTATTCATTCTTCAACACATCAACCCCCCGCATCTTCGCCGACATCGACCGGCGCAAAGCCGAGGTGCTGGGCGTCCCGCCAGATCGCGTCTTCGAAGCGCTGCAGGTCTATCTCGGCTCGGCCTATGTGAACGACTTCAACCTACTAGGGCGCACGTTCCGGGTGGTTGCCCAGGCCGAGCAAGGCCAGCGCAACAGCGAATCCGACATTGCCAATCTTAAGACACGCTCCGATAGCGGCGCCATGGTGCCCATCGGCTCGGTCGCCACGTTCAAGAGCGAAACGGGGCCGTTTAGGGTCGTGCGCTACAACCTGTTCCCCGCGGTCGAGGTCGACGGAGACACGGCGCCGGGCTCTTCCACGGGCCAGTCGCTAGCCACGATGGAAAAGCTCGCCGACCAGATGTTGCCCCCGGGATACGGCTACGAATGGACGGGCATCGCGTTCCAGCAGAAGATCGCGGGCAACACGGCCGGCCTCGTCTTCGCGCTGGCGGTGGTGTTTGTGTTCCTGGTGCTGGCGGCGCAATACGAAAGCCTCACTTTGCCCCTGGCCATCATCCTCATCGTCCCCATGTGCCTCTTCGCGGCCATGGTCGGCGTGAATCTTCGCGGAATGGACAACAACGTCCTGACGCAGATCGGCCTCGTGGTGCTGATCGCCCTTGCCGCGAAGAACGCGATCCTGGTGGTCGAGTTCGCGAAACAGGCGGAAGAGGAAGACGGCTTGATGCCGGCCGCCGCGGCGGTGCGCGCCGCGCAGACCCGCCTGCGCCCAATCCTGATGACGAGTTTCGCCTTCATTCTTGGCGCTGTGCCGATGCTCCTAGCCTCGGGCGCGGGCGCCGAGTTGAGGCAGGCCCTGGGCACCTCCGTTTTCTTCGGCATGGTCGGCGTCACCGTCTTCGGCCTGCTCTATACCCCGACGTTCTACGTCGTTTGCCGCAAGCTCGGAGATCGGCTGTCCCGGCAGGCCGGCGCCCGCTCGCTGGCATCGCGGCACGAACAATCAGGAAGCATCAAGTGATTCGATTGCACACCCTATCGATGCTGGTTGCGCCGCTGCTCTTGAGCGCGTGCGCGATCGGCCCGGACTATGAGACACCGCCGTTCCCGGCTTCCGCGGCGGGGCCTTTCCTGACCCAAAGCGATGCGACCGCGCCCGACGCCACGCCCGTTTCCGCCGACTGGTGGAAGCTCTACCAGGACCCGGTGCTGGACAGGCTGGTACAAGATGCGCTCGCCTCGAATACCGACCTGCGCGTGGCGATCGCTCGGCTCGCCCGCGCGCGCGCCCAACTTCGCCAAACGTCCGCCGATCGGCTGCCCAGCACTGAGATCGCCGCAGGCGTGAACCGCCAGCGGCAATCCACCATCCAGGCCTCGCCCGGCGTCGATCGCGAGAATACCGTTGTCGATGCGGGCCTGTCCGTCGCGTACGAGGTAGACCTTTTCGGCCGCGTACAGCGGAACATCGAAGCCTCGCGGGGCGACTACCAAGCGGCACAGGCCGAGCTGGACGCCGTGCGGGTATCGACCGTGGCGGAGACCACCCGCGCCTATCTGGGAGCCGCCAGCGCCGCGCACCGCCTGGCCGTGGCGCGGCAGATCGTCGAGTTGCTGGACCGCTCGGTCGGCGTGACGAGCAGCAGGGAGGACGCCGGCCTGACAACTTCGCTCGACACCGCGCGTATCGCGGCGCTTCGGGAGCAGCGACGATCCGACATTCCCAGGATCGTTGCCGAGCGCCAGGCCGAGCTGTTCCGGCTCTCCCTGCTCACCGGCCGAGCGCCCAAGGACCTCCCCTCTGAGGCCAGCGCCCTCGCGGCACCGCCCACGATCCTGCAGCCCATCCCTATCGGCGACGGGATGGCCCTCCTCACCCGGCGTCCGGACGTCCGCGCTGCAGAACGACGACTGGCGGCGGAAACGGCCAGGATAGGCGTGGTGACGGCGGATCTGTATCCGCGCGTCTCCATCGGCGCGTCGGTCGGCTCTACCGGGTTACGCCTAGACGACTTCTTCGGAAGTGGCCCGCTACGCTGGCTGGCTGGATCGCTCCTCTCCTGGTCGTTTCCGAATCAGGAAGCGATCCGCGCCCGCATCGACGGCGCGACCGCCGACGCCCAGGCCGCGCTGGCGGCGTTTGATGGGACGATATTGCAGGCCTTGAGCGAAACGGAAACTGCGCTCTCGAACTACGCCCAAAGCCTGGACCGGCGCTGGTCGTTGGCCGCGGCCAGGGACCAAGCGGAGAACGTGGCGCGCATCGTTCGGGCACAAGCGCGGGAGGGGCGCGCCGACAGTCTGGCTCTGCTCGACGCCGAGCGCACCTATGCTGACGCGCAGGCACAGCTTGCCGAAAGCGAAGCGCGGGTCGTGAATGCTCAAGTGGACCTGTTCAAGGCGCTCGGCGGTGGCTGGGAGTCGGCCCGCGCTGACCGCGTGGTTGCCAAGTAGTTCCCCGTCTTCTGGATGGGCTCAAGGCGGATTATCCGTGGATGGAGGGCGTGGCGCATGAAGGCAGATATCCCGACGGCGATTCTTGGCCCGGCCCGCTCGTCATCCAATGCGCTCCGCGCGAACATACAGCTGAACGACATTGCCATGTTTATCGAGGTTGCGAGGCGGGGCAATTTCAGCCTGTCCGCCGCGGCGCTGGGAGTTCCTACGTCGACGCTCTCCCGGCGAGTGAGCGGGTTGGAACGCGATCTGGGAGTGCAGTTGCTCAGGCGCAGCACTCGAAAAATCGGCCTGACCGAGGCCGGCGCGCTCTACTTCGAGCGTTGCCGGGACCTCATCGATGAAGCTCGTGTTGCGCACGAGCAGCTGCATACAAGCATCGCCTGCGCCAGCGGGCAACTGAGCGTGTCGCTACCCGCCTCACTGGCACAGGCACTCGTACCTAAAGTGATCGACGCCTTCCACCGCCGGTATCCCGATATCCATTGTCATTTCGAGTTGGGCAATCAGCACGTCGACCCGATCAGCAGCACCTGCGACGTCGCGTTGCGCTTCGGCCACCAACCGAGCTCCAGCCTGATTGCGCACGTAATCAGCGCGATGACGCCGCGCCTTTACGCATCCGTTGACTATCTTGATAGGCATCGCGCGCCCCGGTCACCGGCCGACTTGGCCAGGCACCAATGCCTTGCCGGCGCGCGCAGGGGCGAGTTCGAATGGGTGTTGCGCTCCGGGGCACGAGTGGATCGGGTGCGGGTATCGGGCAAAGTCGCGGCTAACGATTCCAGCATGATCCGATCATTGGTCCGCGCAGGAATCGGCATTGGGCCCCTCATGAAGTTCGAGGCCGCAAAGGCCGGCGGCGACGACAAGATTTCCCAGGTTCTGCGGCAATGGTCTTTGCTTCCTGTGCCGCTCGTCGCCTTGCTCCCTAGCCGGAAGGTGCCGGCGCGAGTCAAGGCGTTCCTGGATTTCATTCATCCTTATCTGCAGGATTGCTGATGTCTTCAAATGGCATCTATAGCCATTGCCACGCTGATCAGCACGACTGCAGCGATGGAAGCCGCGAACACCCGCCGCGCCCAGCGCACATCATCGCCGGCCGTAAACCCGACCATGGCAGTTTTCAGCCAGTACAGTCCGCTTAATAGAACTATAGAGATGTAGAGATTTCCCACGTAACCAAGCGCCGCCAGGGAAAGCGCGGCCACAAGAAATGCGGCAATGTACAAAACGATGCGCTTCTTCGCTTGATGCCGCCCCTTCACCAGGGGCAGTATGGGGATACACGCGGCTTCATAGTCCTTCCATCTAAACATGGCGATGGCGTACGAATGAGGCATTTGCCATATTCCGAAGATCACGAAGAGCGCGACAGCGGCCGTGTCGATGGTTCCGCGTACCGAACAATAGCCCACGACAGGCGGGATCGCGCCCGATATGCTGCCGACCAACGTGGCGTGGACCGATCTGCGTTTCAGGAAAAGCGAGTACAGGCCTACATAGACAATGTATCCGATGAGCATCAGGACCAGCGGCTCAATTCGACGCGTCGCGACATACAAAAGCCAGAACCCGACGAGACCCAGAATACAGGCAAAGGTCAGAGCCGACCTTATCGAAATGCTGCCGGCGGCCATCGGGCGCGTACAGGTGCGTTCCATGAGCCGGTCGATGTCACGGTCAATCACGTTGTTGGCGGCGCATCCGGATCCGATTACGAGCGCGACTCCAGATATCACCAGTGCAATATGAATGGCATCCACGACGCCTCGCGATGCAAGCAGGTAGCCGCCGAAGAGAGATACTAGGTTACCGGCCACGATGCCTGGCTTGACCAATTCGAAATAGGTGCGATGCATAGAATTTTGTCGGGTCGGACTGACCGCAGACAAGGAACAGCAGAACAGGCTTGGATGACAGGAAGAACCGTGATCACGCGATCGGTGGGCCAAAGCCTGGGCCTGTCGGATCAACCGGAAGTCACTGCGATACGGTCGAATGTGGCGGAGGGGTCCCTGAATTACGGAACGCTTCGTTGCAACTGAAGCTTTATACCTTCTGGACGAGAGGGCACGAAAGTGAAATGCCGGACAAAGATCCCGCAGATACCGACGCCGCGAATGACCGATGACGAAGGCCGTCTTGGGACGATTTTGTTGCTACCTCGCTGTTCGGCATCATCGCTCCGAGACAGGCTTAGCCCGGCCCGGCCACAGCAGCCCCCCGGGCCGGCCCACGAGCCCACCACCATGTCATCAGACCGGCAGCCAGCACCACCGGCAACATGGCCGCGTTTAGCGCTTCCCACCCGAAGGCGTCCAGCGCCGGTCCGGCCGCCAGCGTGGCCAGCGCGGTAGCGGCATAACGCAGTATCTCGGCCGCGCCTTGCGCGCGGGCGCGTTCCGAGGGACGGTAGGACTGCGCCAGCAGCGTGGTTCCGCCGACGAACATGAAATTCCATCCCACGCCCAGGCAGAACAGCGCCGCATAGAACGCGGGCAACGACGCCGAGGCCATCGCGATCAGCGAGCAGGCGACGTTCAGCAGCATGCCGGCGCCCAGCACCCGCGGCAGGCCGAGGCGCTGGATCAGCGCGCCGGCAAAGAAAGCCGGCGCGTACATGCCGACCAGGTGCCATTGCATGATGTTGGCGCCGTCACCGATGCTGTGGCTGCACGCCACCGCGGCCAGCGGCGCGGCAGTCATGATGAACATCATCGAGACCGATCCGACTACGTTGTTGGCGAGGGCGGCCACGAACACGGGCTGGCGCGCTACCTCGCGCAGCGGCCGCGCCGGCAGACCGGCCTGGGCCAGGCCGCCCATAGCCGGCGCTTCGGCGTCGCGATAGCCGCCCCAGAGCAGTGCGGCGGACAGCAGTGCCAGCAAGGTCACCATTAGATAGGCGCCGGCGAAGGTCACTGGTGCGAACAGATCACGGCTCCAGGTGGCCAGCGCGGGGCCGGCAACCGCGGCGATGACACCGCCGGCCATTACCACCGAGATCGCGCGGCTTTTGGCTGCGGGTTCGACGGCGTCGGCCGCCGCTAGGCGGTAGTACTGGGCAAAGGCCTGGAACACGCCGACTAGTGCGGTGCCGACACAGAACACCCAGAAATCGGCGTGGAACACGGCCCAAACCGATAGGCCGCCGCCCGCCGCGCCGGCCAGGGCGCCCAGCGCGAAGCCATTTCTCCGGCCGATACGCTGCATCAGCAACGAAGCGAACCAGGTGACCACAGCGCCCGCTACCGTTATCAATGCAAATGGCAGCGTCGACAACGTTCTGTTGGGCGCGAGCATGTGGCCGGTCAATGCCGTCAGCGTCAAGTCGATGGAAATGGCGGCGACGAATAGGCCCTGGCAGATAGCCAAGATACGGGCGTTGCGACGGCCCTTAGTGTGGGAGGCTGATAGGGGCATAGCGCGATCGGTGGGAATGAACGGAATGGGGAGGCCGGTTCGGCAAGCTCGGCCTGGTGGGGTTGACGGGTTCGACAGGCCCGACTTTACCGAAGCACGCACTAGCGCAAATGACGTAATTCCCTTAAAAACTGCCGTGCCAAACAGCGTCACATGTCCAGCGCCTTGGGTCGGGTGCGGTCTGTCGTCGAGGACGGCTCCCGGCCAGGAACGGTCGCAGGAGATCGGGGTCCGTATGGTGTGTAAAGCGCACTCAAGAGCTATTCGTGCCAGAGGCATCCAAGAGCGACGTGTCGCCCGCAATGCGTTGAAATGCGTTGAAATGCGGTGTGATGGGAAGGTCTGGGCAGCGTCCATGCACCCGTGCTAATGTGAACTCCAGTGCACGGGAAAAGCGCCCGTTGCACCGTAAGCGTTCACGTCAACCAACGCACCTGGGACCGCCTTCGCCGCGGACCGGTGCGGCTGCGTGCTCGCGTGGGCCAAGCCTTTCCGGCGTGGGCGTTTCCTTCTCGGAACCGTTATTCATGGCTCACGATTCTGCCCCCGCAGCCCCTGCTGCGCCTTTGGCTGCTGACGCGGACAAACGGCGAAATACCTGCACCGCTCTATTGGTCGCCACGGCGTTCTTCATGGAAAACCTGGACGGCACGGTGATCACGACCGCCGTGCCGGCGATGGCACGAGATTTTGGCGTCATTCCCACGGACCTCAGCCTGGGTGTCAGCGCCTATCTGTTGACACTGGGCGTGTTCATTCCCATCAGCGGTTGGATGGCCGATCGGTTCGGCAGTCGCCGCGTTTTTTCTTCTGCATTGATCCTATTCACCCTTGCTTCTCTGGCTTGCGCACTGGTCAGCAACCTTTGGGGCTTTGTGACGCTGCGGGTCCTGCAAGGGATCGGAGGGGCGATGATGGTGCCCGTGGGGCGCCTGGTGCTACTCAAGAGCACACCCAAGGGCGACTTGATGCGCGTGATGTCCATGCTGATCTGGCCGGGTCTGTTTGCACCGGTGCTGGGCCCTCCGTTGGGGGGCTTCATCACGGAATACGCGTCGTGGCAGTGGATCTTCTATCTCAATATTCCGATCGGCATAGCGGCGCTGACGGCGGCATGGGTCTTGATCCCCGCCGAAGACGGCAATGAACGGCGCCCTTTCGACTGGGCGGGGTTCTTCTGGATAGGCGGCGGGCTGACCAGCCTGCTGTGGGCCCTGGAACTATTCGGCCGGCCCGTTCTGCCATGGGGGCAGATCTACCCTTGCCTGGCCATGGGGCTAGCCTTTCTCTACAAGGGGATCAGGCACCTGAATTGCCATCCCCATCCTATGCTGTCACTGGCGCCCATCAAAAAGCACACCTATGCCGTCAATATCTGGGGCGGATCGTTGTTCCGCATGTCGGTCGGCGCGGTGCCGTTCATGCTGCCTCTGATGTTTCAAGTGGGGTATGGCATGGATGCGTTCCGTGCTGGACAACTGGTGCTGGTGGTATTCGCGGGCAACCTGACGATGAAGCTGTTCACCACGCCGGTGATGAAGCGGTTTGGCTTTCGTCGGATTCTGTTGTGCAACGGCGTATTCAACAGCCTGGCCCTGGCCGCATGCGCGTGCATCGGACCGAAAATGGGTTTTGTGCCCACTGCGATCATTCTTTTTATCGGCGGCCTGTCGCGGTCGATGCAGTTCACCGCTTTGAACACCTTGGCGTTTGCCGATATGCCCAAGGAAGACCTCAGCGCCGCGAGTTCGCTGTTCTCGACCATGTCGCAGTTGGCGCTGGGTATGGGCATTGCGCTGGGAGCCATTGCCATTCGCCTGGGCGACTGGGCCGTGCCGCTGCTTGGCCTGCGGGAGGCCCCGGGGGCCGCTTATCGATTGGCGTTCCTGTTCGTGGCGCTGGTGTCTCTGCTAGGCATGCTGGATCTGCTCGGCTTGAAACACGACGCGGGGAGCGCGTTAAATGCGCCTGAAGAAGAGAAGGAGGCTTAGGGAATTGTCCTTGCCGCGGCTTACGCCGTGGCAAGGACGGATCGCTTTGCACGAATACCGGGCTACCACGAAGTCACCAAGTGGGCGCAGGCCGTGAAGATCTCGGGCGCGTGCATCGGCTGAACCCGGCCTGGCGTCAGCGCAGCACCAGCGCGCGGACGTCGGCCAGTATGCGGGCCGCGATGGCCTCGTCGCCCACCGCCCGGGCCAGGCTGACCGCGCCCACAATGGCCGTGAAAATGGCGGTCGCGCGGTCGGTTGCCTGCGCCCCGCCGCCCAGCGCGGCGGCAAACGTGGTCGATCGCAAGCTTGTATACAATCGCGCCCCCGGGAAACCACCACGCTTTATCGGGGTATTCCCCTATACGGAACGAGAATCGTCTAGTCTCTGGCCAGCCTGCCCTTATTCCAAGCTGCAGCGACACCCCACGCCGACCCGGTCGGCATTTGATCCACTTTTGCCCGATTGCCTGATCCCGGCGCATGTTCCCAGACGCCCGGCGGCCTTTCGCGTGCTTGACCGCCACGGAGGTGCCCACCCCTGTCTACCTGTAAGTCCCCATAAGAAAAAAATAATCCTTTGAACCAAAAGGTCTCTAACCCATGAGAAAGTTCCTCAAAATCGTGGGCAGCCTGGCTGCATTGCTGGTCATTGCGGCGGCGCTGTTTCTTTATTGGCCGCTGCACCAGCGGTCAGTCCCGGCAGCCGAGAACGACAAGCCGGTCGACGCCGTGCTCGTCGGCGGCGGCATCATGAGCGTGACGCTGGCCACCTATCTGCAGGAATTGCAGCCGGACTGGCACGTCGAGCTCTTCGAACGTCTGGACGGCGTGGCACTGGAAAGCTCCAATGGCTGGAACAATGCGGGTACCGGCCACTCGGGCTTTGCCGAACTGAACTACACCCCCGAAATGCCCGATGGTTCGGTCGACATCAAACGCGCCATCAACATTGCCGAGCAGTTCGAGATCTCGCGCCAGTTCTGGGCGCATCAGGTCAAGGCCGGCCGCCTGGGCCAGCCCTCAGACTTCATCAATCCCACGGGCCACATGAGTTTCGTGTGGGGCGATGACCGCATCGAATACCTGCGCAAGCGCCGCGACGCGCTGGTCAAGAGCCCGCTGTTCTACGGCATGCAATATTCCACCGACACCGCCCAGATCAAGCAATGGGCGCCGCTGTTGATGGAAGGCCGCGACCCCAATCAGAAGGTTGCCGCTACCTACATGCCGCTGGGCACCGACGTGAACTTCGGCGTCATCACCAATCAGCTCACCCAGGGCCTGCAGCGCAACCCCAACTTCAAGCTGCAGCTGCAGCATGAAGTCACCGCCCTGCGCCAGAACGACGACAAGACCTGGAACGTCACGGTCAAGGACCTGAAGACCAACCAGGAACGCACCACCAAGGCGCGCTTTGTCTTCATCGGCGCCGGCGGTGCATCGCTGAAGGTGCTGCAGATGTCGGGCATTCCCGAATCGAAGAATTACGCCGGCTTCCCGGTGGGCGGCCAGTTCCTGGCCTTTGACGCGTCGTCCATCGCCGGACGCCACGACGTCAAGGCTTACGGCATGGCCGACACGGATTCCCCGCCGATGTCGGTGCCCCACCTGGACGCGCGCAAGCTCGACGGCAAGCCGGTGGTGCTGTTCGGACCGTTCGCGCTGGCCACGACCAAGTTCCTGAAGGAAGGCTCGGCGTTCGACCTGTTCTCGTCGGTGAACCACAACAACGTCACCAGCATGGTCGACGTCTGGCTGGAAAACCTGGACCTGGTGAAGTACCTGGTCAACCAGGCCCGCCTGACCGACGAAGACCGCCACGCCCAGCTGCTGAAGTATTTCCCGCAAGCCAAGCGTGAAGACTGGCGCCTGGTGACGGCCGGCGAACGCGTGCAGGTCATCAAGCGCGATCCGGAAAAGGGCACGATCCTGCAGTTCGGCACCGAAGTGGTGACCGACAAGGACAACACCATCGCCGCGCTGCTGGGAGCTTCGCCCGGCGCATCGACCTCGCCCCCCATCATGCTGAACCTGTTGGCCAAAGCCTTCCCGCAGCAGATGGAAGCCGGCTGGAAGGCGCGCCTGAAGGAGATCATCCCGTCGTATGGCCAGAAGCTCAATGACAGCCCCGCGCTGACCAACCAGATTCGCGCCATGACCAGCCAGACGCTGCACCTGCCGTACGTAGAAGTGCCGGTGACGGACAACGCCACGGCCAATACGGGCGTGCCGGCGGTGAACCCACCCGCTGCGCCCAACCCAGCCGCAGCGCAACCGGCCCGCAACGCCAACACCGAGATGCAGGCCCTGTAAGCCAACGGGCACCGCCATCACGAAAAGCCTCGGGGGGAAGCCGGCATGCGCCGGCTTCCCCCCGATTTCTTTGCGACGGCGGCGTCAATCGCGCACGCACATAAGAATTCGACGTTTGAAGACGCTGTTGTGGTGTGGCGCGAGGCTCAATGACTGTATGGGGTGGGAAGCGGCCCGATGCCACGCGCAATCGCACGGGACTTCTACAATTGAACTTAGGCGCAGGCTTTGAGGGCTACCCGCCTGCCCTTGCGGCGATGCGATAATCCCCCCGCGGCGCAACGATTCTGGACGAATCGTTCGCCCGTCGTTGAGTAAACTTCCAATAGCTAACATAGGAAACATCGACATTGTCGCGCGCCCTTCGATATCTCTCGTTGCCGGCCTTACGTTGGGCATTGCCGACGCTGGTCCTTCTGGCCGCCGCCGGGTGCGGGTCTAATTTCGCCGATAGCCCGGCCAAGGCTGACACCGCATCCAACGCGCACACGCCGCTGCGCAAGCTGAACCCCGCTCCGACGCAGGCCTATGAGATACGGCTCACACTTGCTAATGCGTCCGATCTCTCAAGCGCAGCCGACGGCAAATCGCCGTTTACGGTAGTAGAAGGCACTGTGCAGTTCGACGCCAGCAACGGTGCCCGCTGTGGAAAATCCAACGCCCTGTCCGGCCACGTGCCGACATTGTCCAGCCACGAACCATTCCGCCTTTCCCGTATATCCGCCACCGAGTACGTGGGCACCGTGTATGCCGACATGCTGATCGATGAGGACTATTACGGGCGCGGAGTATGCCATTGGGCATTGACAGAGGCCCGCGTCGCTTTGCGAGCGCGGGCGGACATCGCCGATACGCGATTCGTAGCCGGGCTGCCTGCGAAAAAAGTGCTCGCGGGCGGTACACAGGCGCGCTATTTCTGGAAAGGGTATTACCCCCGATTCAAGGACGGGCAACATGCTGACTATGGCACTCACCAGTTGAATGCCGTTCCGGCCGATAAGGTGAACGAGTTTTTCACCGTGACGCTGACGGCCAGGAAGATCGGTGGCGACGCGCAAGGCAAGTAAGTAACAGGGCGGAGAATACCGAAGCCGCCCCCGGGCGGCCCCGGGGAACGGCAGCGGCAGCGGAATGAACGTCTGCATTACGCCCCTGACAATCGGCGACTGGCCGACCTGGACGCCGGCCGCCTCGTCACGTTGCGGATCGAGCACTTCCTGGCGCGCACGGCACGCCGTGAGCGTTGCGGCCCTATCGCCGCGGTGCTATAAAGCCGTGTCGGAAAAGGCAGACTTGGTCTGGTAAGCCCAAGTCCTTTCGGTAACGAAAGCTCTGGTCTTTGGCCTCGTGCATGAGATCCCACGACGAACATCGGGCGCTATCCCAGCGTCCAGTCGTTCGTCGGCGCGGGTGTCTGCTTGCGAAACGCTTCCGGGATCTGGTCGGCACCCGCGACGGCGCGACGTATTTCGCCGAACGTGTCTGGGGCGTATCCCAACGCTACGACTTGGGCAGCAGCCATCCGCTGGTCGGCCGCAGCATGCCCGATTTCGAACTGGCCGACGGCACAAGAGCGGGCACCCTGCTGCGCCAGGGCAAAGGCCTCTTCCTGGACTTCGCGCCTGCCGCCTCAGCGGATGCGTCTTGGGATGCGCTGACCCGCGGCTGGCGGCAGCAAGTCAATTATGTCGCGGGTGACGCCCGTGAACGGCTGGGTTTGCGGGCAGTGTTGGTGCGGCCTGACGGCATCGTCGCGTGGGCCACCGATTCCCACCCGGACGAAACCGGGGCAGCGCAAGCGCTATCGTGTTGGTTCGGCGGCGCGTAGGAAGCTCGGCCTTATGCCACGCGTTCCAGCAAGCGCGGAACGGAAGACGCCAGCAAGGCAAGCCCGGACGCGGTCAGCAAACCCAACACGATCTGCCGGAAGCGCGCCTCGCTGATGCCGATGTACAGCTTGGCGCCCAGCAGCGTGGGCACCAGCATGGCCGGCGCCACGATGGCGAACATCGGCAGCATGTCGCGCGTCACGATGCCTGTTGCCAGGTACGTGCCCATCGTCACCGCCAACATCGACAGGTTGAAGTTCTGAATGATGGCGCGTTGCTTGTCCTTTTCGAAGCCGCGCAGCGTGCACCAGAGCGTGGGCAATGTGCCGGAAAAGCCACCGATGCCCCCCAGCACGCCGCCGGTGAAGCCCGCGGTTCCGTCAGCCAGACGGCCGCCAGCCGTGATCTTCGGCATGTTCTTGGCCAGCAGCATGGCCGGGCACCAGACGATCAGCAAGGCGCCCAGCAGCGCCTTGAACCAATCCATGTCCAGCGTCGGCAACACCGCCACGCCGATCGGAATGCCGGCCAGTCCGCCCAGCACGAACGGCAGCAGCTGCTTGAAATCGAACCCGCGCCGAACCGTGATGGCCGCCAGCACTTGCCCCACCAGCGCACCGAACACCGCCAGCGTGGCCGCCAAACGCGGCTCCAGCGCCCAGGCCCAGAACGACATCGCAACCAACCCGAAGGCAAAACCCGACAAACCCTGCACGAAACCCGCGACCACCGCGCCCAGCGCCACCACCAGATACACCGATTCCATCGTCATCCTCTATGTTCTATTTTTAGCCCCGCCGAGGGTTTGGGGCGGACGGTATGCATTGTGGTTCATAGCCATAAGAGAAAAATTCCCTTTCTTGATGGCCGAATAAGGGTTTGCTTATGGCGCGCCCCGCCCCGCGCCGCCAAAACCCGGACGCGGGGTGATAACGTTCACCGCAAGCACCTGAAAACTCCGCCCCATCCGCGAGCAGCAAGACACACCATGACAGCAGCCCCGATCGCATTGCCCAACGCCCTCGCGGCCTCCCTGCGCCCGCTTCAGCTCCATGACGCGGCGGCGTGGTCGGCATATCTGAACCGCCCCGGCGTCATAGAACACACAAGCTGGGGCGATATCAGTCCGGCCGCCATCGCAGCCCTCATCAGCGGTTATGCCGAAAACCGCGACGCGCTCCGCTGGGCCATCGTGGACACAAGCGGCCGCCTGTTGGGCACGGTAGGTTTGAACGAAATAGCTCGCGCACATGGACGCGCTGAACTAGCCTATGACCTTGACCCGCTTCACCAAGGCCGTGGGTTGGCGACGCACGCTGCGCTTGCCGTCATGAATTGGGCGCACGATGCCCTGGGCCTGCAACGCATTCAGGCCACCGTCCTGGACAGCAACGCTTCCTCCATTGCCGTCCTGGAGCGCATCGGCATGCAGCGCGAAGGAATCCTGCGCCAGTACCGCAAGGTGCGCGGCCAGGCGCGCGACTACTGGATGTACGCGGCGGTTCGGACGGGCCAAGGAACAGCCGTTCCCCGCCCGTCGCCGCATCAGAGCACTTGAATATCCCTCGGCCGCAAGGTCGGTCACGCCACCGGAGTCCCGTATGGCACTGAAGCACGCGAATCCGCTGGAAGTCATCGACCTGTTTCATCGTCCCAGCCTGGAGCCCGCCCCGCCGGTCAGCGTCAGTCTGCTGCGCACGGCAGAATTGCAGATCATCCGGCTCGTGCTGCCTGCAGGGCACCGGATGCCCTCGCATCAAGTCCAGGGTGTGGTGACCCTCCAGTGCCTTCAGGGACGGGTCGACATCGATGCCTCAGAGGGCCGATGCACGCTGACAGAAGGCCAACTGGTGACGCTTCCCGGAGATGAGCCCCACAGCCTGTACGCCGACGTTCCGGCTATTGTGCTCCTGACCTTGATACACCCGCTTCCCGGCAAATGGCGTCCCCGAGACGAATAGGGCCGCCACGCCGTGCCTTGGTGCACGGCGGGACGCAGGCTTGCCCTACTTGTCCAAGCCCGCCATCAGCACATATTTGACCTCGACGTATTCTTCGATCCCGTAATAGCTGCCCTCGCGGCCGTAGCCTGAGTGCTTCATGCCGCCAAACGGAATCGATGCGGTGCCGACGGAGCCGGAGTTCAGGATCACCATACCGGCTTCGATGTTCCTGGATAACCGGAAGGACCGCGCCAGATCACGCGTGAAGACGTACGCCACCAACCCATATTCGGAATGGTTCGCGCGCGCGACGACCTCGTCTTCGGTGTGGAACCGATACACCGCAAACACTGGTCCGAAAATCTCGGTGTGCGCCACGCGCATGTCGTCGGTCAGGCCGGCCAGTACCGTGGGCTCGTAGAACAGCCCGCCCTTCGCATGGGGTTTGCCTCCCAGCACCACCTGCGCGCCGGCGCGTTTGGCGTCATCGACCAATTCGGCCACCTTGTCGATGCCCGCCTGATTGATCAACGGCCCCACTACGAACGCTTCCTGCATGCCTTGGTCCACCCGGATCCGGGCGACTTTCTCGGCTACCGCCGCCACAAAACTGTCGTGGATCGCATCCTGCACGTAGATGCGGTTGGGCGAAATGCACACTTGGCCCGAATTACGCAGCTTCGCGGCAACCAGGTTCGTGGCCGCATCGTCGATGCTGGCGTCGTCGAAGACGATGAAGGGCGCATTGCCTCCCAGTTCCAACGTCATCTTCTTCAGGCCGTTGCCGCAGGCGGCAGCCAGCATTTTGCCGACAGCCGTGGAGCCGGTGAACGAGATCTTGCGGATGCGCGAGTCGCCGGTAAACAGTTCCCCGATCTCTTTCGGATTGCCGGTGACCATCTCGAACACGCCTTCCGGGATGCCGGCCTTGCGGGCGTACGCAAGCATCTTGTACGCGGTCAAGGGGGTCAGTTCGGACGGCTTGATGATCATGGTGCACCCCGCCGCCAACGCGGTGGCGATCTTGCGGGCGATCATCATGAACGGGAAGTTCCACGGCGTGATGGCTGCGGTGGGGCCGGCGGGCTCCTTGAACACCAGGATTTCGGCGCCGGCGGCGTGCGACGGAATGGTGTCGCCATAGACGCGCTTGGCTTCTTCGGCATACCACTCGATGAAACCCAGTCCGTAATCGATTTCGCCCAAGGCTTCGGGCAGGCATTTGCCGTTTTCCTTGACCATGATCTCGGCGAACACGCGCTTGTCCGCGCGAATCAGTTCAAACCAACGGCGCAGCAGGTCACCACGCTCCTTGGCGAGTTTGCGGGACCACTGCGGGAAGGCGCTGCAGGTTCGATCGATGGCGGCCTGGATGTCGGCTGCGCCCAGTTCGGGCGCTTCGCCGACGATCGAGCCGTCGGCGGGATTGAATACGTTGATCATGATGGTGTTCCTGTCGGGTTGAGGAATGCCTGAGGCACGGATGTAATGCTAGGATTTCCGACACGATCATTCGATGGCCTACGGTCTTTGTTTATTGCCTAAAACTATTGGGCTGGATATTTTTGTCACTTCCATGGCAAGCTGTTAACCCACCGCCCGACCCTGTCCCGGACCATGCCCGACAACCCCAAACCCGACGACTTGCTGGCCCCCGTGCGCCAGCGGATGGCCCGCCTGCTAGACGTGCTGGCGCCCACCGAGGGCTACAACCTGACGGTCCTGGAAGACGTGCGGCTACTGCGTTCCAACCGCCCGCTGAAGTCCGTTCCCGTGCTGTACGACCCCGGCATCGTGATCGTGTGCCAGGGCAAGAAGCGAGGCTTTTTCGGTGGGCAGACCTACTTGTACGACGCGCATCAATGCCTGGTCGTCTCGGTGCCGGTGCCCTTCACGATGGAGACGGACGCCAGCGAAGCTGAGCCCTTGCTGGCCCTCTACATGCATCTGGACTTCAAGCTGGCGGCCGACCTCATGTTGCAGATCGACCAGTTGGGCGGTTTTGTGGCGGCCGAGCCGAAAGGCATGATGTCCAGCCCCATGGATCCGCCGCTGACGGATTCCGTGCTGCGTCTGCTGCAAGCGCTGGGCGACCCCATCGAGGCGCAGGTCCTGGGGCCGGCGCTTGTGCGCGAAATCTACTTCCGCATCCTGACTGGTGCGCAGGGGCCGGCCATGCGGGCGGCACTAGCCATGCAGGGCCAGTTCGGCAAAGTCGTCCGGGCATTGCGCAGGATCCACGCCGCTTTCAAGGACGACCTGACCGTGGACCAGTTGGCGCGGGAAGCGGGCATGAGCGTGCCGGCGTTCCACGTGCATTTCAAGGCGGTGACCAGCACCTCGCCAATGCAGTACCTGAAATCCACGCGCCTGCACCACGCGCGGCTGCTGATGGTGCGCAATTCGATCACGGCGGCCGCGGCCAGCGCCGCAGTCGGCTATGAAAGCCCGTCGCAGTTCAGTCGGGAGTTCAAGCGCCTGTTCGGACGCAGCCCGGTCGAAGAGGTGAACCGGATGCGGGCGGATTTTGCCGTGCCGCCGGCCTTCGCCGCGTCGGCTTACGTCTCGTCCCATTGAAGGGGCAAGGGAATCCAGGGCGCGATAGGCTACAGTGCGAAGGGTCGAGCGACATTTCGCGCTCCCAAGCAGCGCCCTGCCCGCTGAATGATTGCATCGGCCTGATGGGCCATCGCAACAGTCGAGGTCAGCCGCAGCGCCGCGCGCACACGAATCCAGGAGAAGTACAGCAGTGAACGACACCCGCACAACGGATACTGATACATCGGAAGACCGCAAGGAACAAGAGCCCCGACTTTGGCGTGATGACGGCTGGACCGCCCGGATCATCAAGAACGAGGACGACGACGGCTGGGCCGTTGAAATGACCCTGGACGGCCAGGCCGAGCCGGCCCTGGTAGGCCCGTGGACCATGGGCCGCGACAAGAAGAACCCCAAACCGCTCGACTCCCCCGCCTTCTTCACCCTGGTCAAGACGGCCAACGAAGTCCTGCGCCGTCACGAACAGCAATTGCATGCGACGCTGCACAAGAGCGTGAAGATCGACGCCGCCGCCGGCCGCCTGACCGTCAAGCTGGACATCGTTCCCGACGAAGATGAACCCTACGCCGTCCTGAGCGCCTACGACGAACTGGGCGAACAACTGGCCCAGGTCAACGTTGCGCCGACGTACAAGCTGAACGTGCAACGCGCATCAGAGTGGGTCAGCAACGGCTTTCCCAAGCACGGCTGACCCCGCCCGCGGTCATTGCGCCAGCGGCCCCACCGCAATCGCGATTTTTCCTTGAACGCCGTGGTTGGGGCTTTCAAGCCGGGCATGCGCCAGCGGAATATCGGCAAGCGAATAAACAGCGCCTACGTGTGGCCGCAGCTGACCGCGCGTGACCAAGGCGCTCAGCTCATCAAGCTTGCCGCGGTGCTGTCTGGTGAACACGAAGTGGTAGCTCGCGTTCTTGCCCCAGGCCTGAACCAGGTTTTGGGGCTGCGCAATATCCACGATCGTCACCACGCGGCCAAGTTGCGCAAGCGCGTCGGGGCTGCGCGACAACGTGTTGCCGCCAATGGTGTCGAACACGACATCGACGCCGCGCCCGCCCGTTTCCCGCATGATGGCGTCGACGTAGTCTTCCTTTTCATAGTCGATCACCACATCGGCGCCCATGCGCCGGGCGAACTCGAAGCTTGTTTCACGCACGGTCGTGAACACCCGCGCACCGATCGCTTTTGCCAGCTGGATCGCCACGTGCCCCACGCCCCCTGCTCCGCCGTGCACCAGAATGCTCTCGCCCACCCTGAGCCCCGCACGCACGGTCAGCGCTTCCCATGCCGTCCCGCCCACCAAGGTCAGGCTTGCCGCCTCAAGATGGCTTAGCGACGCCGGCTTCTTTCCGACGATGCTTTCGGCGGCAACGTGGTATTCGGCATAACTTCCCGGCCCGTCGAATATTTGCGGGGTGTACCAGACTTCGTCCCCGGGCGAGAACGCCGTCACACCTGGCCCGACGGCTTCGACAACGCCTGATACGTCGTGGCCGGTGATGGCCGGCAACGGCACTAGGTCGGGATAGTCGCCACGCCGAACCTGGTAGTCCAGGGGATTGATCGAGGTCGCCTGTACTCGAACCAGGACCTGCCCCGTGTGCGGCACGGGCGTGGGCAGGTCGCGAAGTTCGAAAGCGTCCGGGCCGCCAAAAGAGTTGAGTGTTATCGCTTTCATTGCAATCCTTCGTTTCGGCAAAAAGGGATATCGGGAATTATCGATATAATGGAGTAAAAAATTACAGCTCTTTCCCGATCACCTGGGCCAGAGCACGGATGGTTGCTTCGTTTCGCTTGTAGTAGGTCCACTGCCCGATACGCCTGGCTTCGACCAGGCCAGCACGTTGCAGCGTCGCAAGATAATCAGACACGGTGGATTGCGACAGCCCAACGCCTTCTTGAATACTGCTGACGCAGACGCCGACCGTATGCACGTCACCTTCATCCTGTGGAGGAAAGTTCTTGGCCGGATCCTTCAGCCCTTTCACGATGTCCAGGCGGGTGCGGTTCGAGAGCGCTTTGAATATTTCGAGCAAATCCATAACCGGATTGTATCGGTATTTCCCGATATGTCAATACGATAGTCAAAGCAGGCGCAACTCATCGGCTTTTGGCAATCACGCCACTCATGTACTGATTCAGATCGCGAAAATCCTGCACCGTCCAGGTGTGTGGCGCCAGCTTCACGCCGTTCTCCCGCAAGGTGCGGGGAATCAGGTCTCCATTGGGCCGAAGGATTACCGACGAAACAATGACGCCCGGATAATCATGGAGTCGTTTCTTGAAAGCGGCGGTGGTCAAATCAGGGGTGGGAGGATTGCTTTTCTTGGCCAACGGCCCGGTCCCCTTGATATCCGCGCCATGGCACATGGCGCATCTCTGGGTAAAGAGATTCTTTCCATTGCCATTTTGCGCGAAGGACACTGATGCTTGAGTCAGCAGCACAGCCCCTAGCGAAGCAATGCAGAATGCGCGTACTTTCATTTCGCCTTGTTGTATAAACCTGAGCACTATCAAGAGCAAACTCCGGGGTGTACATTCCGGAGTGCCTGGCACGGCCGGCGGGCCGTGGCTCATTGTCGGCCGCCGCGCGGGCCGCATTATCGCAGACGGCAGCAGTGCACACGAACACAATAGGCATGGCGCCTGCCTATTGCCCTTCCATGCGCTGACTTCGCGATGGCCTCCCTATCAACATGACCCCCCCGGCCAGCACAAACTGCCTGCTGCCGGCGAGCAGACTTCGCATGCAACGACATTTTTCAAGTGCCCTGTTCTTTGCCCTCATTGCCAGCGTCGGTGTTTTTAGTCCTCCGACGCACGCCCAGCCCCCATCGACGCCAAAGGTGCAAGCCGGCGAGGGGCGCCCATACGAAATCGCGGACAGTGAAGTCTGGGACGTGCCCGACCCGGTGTCGGGGCGCGGCTACCAGGTCTTCGTTGCCCTGCCGCCGTCCTATGCAAAGCAGCCACAGCGGCGCTACCCGGTGCTGTATGTGACCGACGCCGATTACGCTTTTCCGATCATCCGGCAATTAGGACGCCGCCTGAACGTCGAAGGGCCCAAGATAGAGGAATTCATCCTGGTCGGCTTGTCTTATGGCAAGGGTGAAGATGGCGGGCCGAGCCGCCAACGTGACTACACGCCGACGCCCAATGGCCCAAGCTCGGCCCCCGCCAACGCCGTCCATGGCCAGTCGCGCGCCTATCAAGCGTATCTGCGCGATCAGGTCAAACCATTCATCGCGGATCGTTATCGGGCCGACACTGCCCGCGCAATCTTTTTGGGGCACTCTTACGGCGCCCTGCTTGGGACGCAGATCCTTTTCACCGAGCCCAGCTTGTTCAGCGGCTATATCCTCGGCAGCCCGTCTCTCTGGTATGACAAGCGGTATGCCTTCACGCTCGAAGCGCAATACGCCAAGCAGAATCAGGACCTCGCGGCAAATGTCTATCTGTATGTCGGCGCCTTTGAGGCTCTGCGCAAAGGGGATCGGCGCTACAACCAGACGGTGGACATGGTCGCCGACAACCGGGCGCTGGAAACGGCCTTGCAGGGCCGCAAGTACCCGGGCTTGAAACTGAAATCAGCGGTCCTGAACGACGAAGACCATCTCAGCGTCGCCCCGCGTGGATTCACGCAGGGCCTGAAATATCTGTTGCCTGTCCGCTGAAACCAATGCCGTCCCCACGCGCCCATCAGCGCCAGGACCGGCTTCCCACATGAATGTTTACTACCGGACAGCAAGGTTTCTGATACATTGACGCCCAAAATCAATACAAGCGCGGCCATTTTGCGGCCCCGCTTGCGCCGGGTATGACAGCGGCGCGCAGATGGTCTTTCCAGGGCATGCCGCGCTGAAGGGCTCAACTCTCAACAGTAGAACTTTGGGGTAACGGTCAAAATGAGAAAATTGGCACTGCTTGTTGTCTTGCCATCGCTGCTTGTGGGGTGCACTTCTGGGCAGATGAACATGCTGATGGGCACGCGCAATAAAACCTATAACGACGTCAATTCAATCTGGGTCGGCAGTACCGAAGAACAACTGATCTCGAAGTGGGGTCCCCCCAAAAAGAGCTATACGCTTGAAAGCGGTGCAAAAATCGTTTCATACGAAGAAATCTGGGGCCCTATGTCCGCGTATCACGTATGCATCGAAAAGTTCATGATCGACAAAGGCGTGGTGACCAAGTGGGGGATTTCGGATTGCCCATCGCGCATTTCGGGCACCCTGCCGAAAGACAGCCCTATTCCGCAACCTACCATGTAGGGAAAAGCGTCCTTGCGCGACACGCGCAAGGATTAGCCGGGTTGCGTCGGGCCTGCAAATAGATTCACACCCCTGCCCACCCTTGGGCTGTTTGCTGCGCCCGCCGCGCCTGTTTGTCCGCATACATAAGCCGGTCAGCTTCCTTGAGCGCGGCTTGTAGCGAACTGACAGCGGGATCCACGCTGACAATGCCAAAGCTTGCGCCTCGATAGTCGAAACTGCACTCATCTGAGGTATAGGTACCGATCAGCGGCAGCGCCAGCCGGCTGCGCATCTCGTCGACGACCCTTTGCGGATCGTCGGACGCGGACGGGGTCACGAGTCCAACCACAACGAACTCGTCGCCACCCCATCGACCCAGCACATCGCTTGCCCGCAGAGCCGCCGACATGCGCCGGCCAACCTCGATCAAAAATTTGTCGCCGGCCTCATGCCCATAGGTGTCGTTGATGGGTTTGAATCCATCCAGATCGATAAAGGCCACCAGCACCCATTGCTGCGTGCGCTTTGCCAGAGCGAACA
This sequence comes from Achromobacter marplatensis, assembly GCF_002209535.1. Lineage (GTDB taxonomy): Bacteria > Pseudomonadota > Gammaproteobacteria > Burkholderiales > Burkholderiaceae_B > Achromobacter > Achromobacter marplatensis. The sequence continues at coordinate 113,902 of NZ_NJIG01000003.1, forward strand.
ACCGCTCCAACTCGGCCAATACTGCGCGTCGATTCGGCAGGCCGGTCAGCGCGTCATAGTTGGCCGCATACCGTTCATCCTGTCGGCGCATCACGATTTGGCGGGCCACATGGCCAGATAGCAGGATCACGATCAAGCCAAACACCGCAACCAGCCCCGCCATCCAGACATGCTGTCTGCGCATGGGAGCAAGATGCTCCAAACTCGCCAACGTGAGCAACTGATATTGGGTACCCGACAACGGCTGTTGCCGCAGCAGATAGGGCCTGCCTTCGATGAGCCACTGGTCGGCACTGTCTGACCCGTCTGCCGCGCGCACATCCATGAGCTCGCCTGGCTCTTCTTCGCCGTCCGGCGGAAGAACCGTGCCTGGCGGAAGAAGCGCCGCGACGTTGCGTAGCATGAACGGCTCCGACGAAGCCGTGATCACGCGCCCCTGGCGATTCACGATCAGCGCAACATGGCGCCCTGTCAGATAAAGCGCCACCTCTGGCGCGTCGAACTTGACCGTGACTGAGCCCAACGGCACGTCGTTCGAGTCCTCGATGCGACTGGCCACGAAATAGGATGGCGATTTATTCAGACGAGCAATACCGAACGAATGGCCATTGCCGGTGCGCAACGCATCAATGAGGTAGGGCCGGCCCGAGTAGATCATGCCCACGATGCTGTCCGGTTCGGCCCAATTGCTGGCCGTCACCGTATCGTCCGACATATTGTTCATGTAAATGCGCGCGTAACGCAGATCACTGGCCAGTGCGTTCATGACGTCGCCCACCCTGCGCACCAAGGGGTCTCGCGCAAACTGCGCAGCGCGCTCTTGCCGTGTCAGCTCGGCGACGCCTGGCGGGTCTGTGCGATAGCGAATTGCGAGCTCAATCACCAGACTCTGCCGCGCCACCATATTGGCCACGCTCACCATCTCGGTAAACAAGCGGTCCATCACGCGCACGGTCGTTTTAGACTCGTATTCGGCGCTGGCCGCCAGTCTAGCCAGCTGCGCAGTCACGATTCTCTGCGAAACCCACCACCCCAGGCCCGCTATCAGCGCTATCCAGACGACGGCCAACCACAGTGTGACCCGGCGCACGGAGGGCCGCATCTGTTGTTCACGCCTGCCTTGCTGCAGCAACACGTCGCTCCCCTCACGAAACAAGCGTCCAAAACAACTTTCTGTATCGTTCGTGGCCCTATTGCTCCTGGCTGGAGTATAAGCGTCGACTCTCTGGCGATCCTATGAAAATCCACTATTCAAGCGCCCAATATCCCCCGGGCCTTAATAATCTTCACATGGCAGCTATGCCTAGCAACACAATATCGTGAGAAAAGCTCCCCGGCGCTTTTGTTGACAATCCTTGACGGTGGGATTCCGGCGATATCCGCCACACACGTTCCCATGGGGATGATCGGGGGGGTAAACGCCTATAAAGTTGAGCACCCCACGTGCCGTATTAACTGCGTGGTTTGCATCTACTGACAGAGGAATGGTCGTGTCCAACAAGAATAGCAATCGGCCGGGATGGTCAAAATGGATAATCCTGGCCGCATCCGCGGCCAACTTCACGAACCCGACGTACGCGCAGTCAGTCGTCGGTACCGGCGAGGTATTGCCCGGCCCGGTCCAGACGCCGGATTGGGCTGTCGGAGGCGACCTGACTGTTGGCGATTCCCTCACCGGGACGTTGACCATCACCAATGGCGGTTCCGTAACCAATGACGGGGCGTACATTGGAAACCTGAATGGCGCCGTGGGAGCGCTGACGGTGTCGGGCCGCGACGCCGGTGGCACGGCGTCCACCTGGACCAGCCTCGGCTCCGTGCTCGTCGGGGTGGATGCTGGCAGCAGCGGCACACTGACGATCCTGGATGCTGGCATGGCCCAAAGCGACTCGGGCACCATCGGCAGCAATAACGGCAGCGTCGGGAGCGTTCTCGTTTCCGGGCCGGGGTCAACGTGGAATCTCTCGGCGGGCAGAGCATTCATGATCGGCGAAAGCGGCCGGGGCACGCTGCGGATCGACGACGGCGGCGCCGTGCACAGCGGCCAGGGCATTATCGGCTGGCTCGCCGGCAGCGATGGCAGCGCTATCGTGTCGGGCCGGACAACAGTCTGGGATCCCTTCAACAATATCTACGTAGGCTTCGAGGGTCTTGGCGACCTGCGCGTCCTGGAAGGCGCCACCGTGCGCACAGTCGGATCATCCGCGCCGGGCGCCGCCGCAACGATCTACATCGGCAACCAGGCGGGCGGCGTGGGCACGGTGACCGTTTCGAGCACAACGGCCGATATCTCTACGCTTGCCGCGAGCGACCGAATCGAAATCGGCTCGGCCGGCACGGGAACATTGACTATCGACAAGGGCGGGCTGGCGGTCGCCGGTAGCGATACGTGGCTGACCGTCGCCAGCACCGCCACCGGTACGCTGAACCTCATCGGCGACGCCAGCGGCCGCGGCGTGCTGGAGACCGGCTCGGTCATCAAGAGCGCTGGCAACGCCACTTTCAACCTGAATGGGGGTGTCCTGCGCGCCAACCGCGACGAGGCTGACTTCTTGAATGGCTTCTCGACGCAGGCGATTGGAAGCGAAGGTGCTTGGTTCGATACCAACGGCTACGAGGTAGGAGTATTGACCGCGTTCTCGGGGACCTCCAACCTCAACAAGCTGGGCGCCGGCAGGCTGACCTTGTCGGGCAACAGCGCCGCGTTTACGGGTACTACCGACATCCAGGCTGGCACGCTCCAGGCCGATGGCGTCCTCGGCGGCCCGGTGAACGTTTTCTCGGGAGCACGGCTGACCGGCACGGGACGCGTCGGTGCGACGGCCAACCGAGGCACCATCGCCCCGGGGCCGCGCAGTGGCTTCGGCACCCTGACGGTCGCCGGTGACTACACGGCACAGGGCGGCAATCTGGAAATCCGCACCCAGCTTGGCGGGGATAACTCGCCAACCGATAAGTTGGTCGTCACGGGCGACACCGCGGGCGCGACACCGGTCACCGTGAAAAACATGGCAGGCACTGGCGGGTTGACCCAACGGGGCATACAGATCGTGCAGGTCAACGGGGTCTCGGCGGGACAGTTCGACCTGGCTAACGGCGACTACGTCATCAATGGGCGTCCAGCCCTGGTAGCCGGCGCCTACGGCTATGTCCTGCAGCAGGACTCCGCAGACGGCGGCTGGTATCTGCGATCGTCCCTAACCGATCCCGGCACACCGCCAACCGATCCAGGCACGCCCCCAATCGGCCCCGGCACACCTCCGACCGGTGGCGTTTCGCCGGGCGTCGAACCGCCCTTGCTGTATCAGCCCGGTGTGCCGGTCTATGAAGCCTACGCCAACACGCTCCTTAACTTGAGCCGGCTACCCACCCTGCGCCAGCGCGTCGGCAATCGTCTCTATGATTCGGCGGATGTCGGCCGCAACGGCGTATGGAGCCGGATGGAGGGCACGACAAGCCGGCTCGAACCTTCCACGTCCACCACGGGCGCACGCCAGGACATCGACAGCTGGAAGGCGCAATTTGGTGTTGACCGTATCCTGGCGGGTCAAGAACAAGGGTCCCGCTTAGTGGGCGGCATGGCCTTTCACTACGGCAAGGCCGACACACACGTGTTTTCGGCATATGGCAACGGCACGATCGACACTACCGCCTATGGCCTGACACCAACGCTGACCTGGTACGGCAAGAATGGCCTCTATATCGATACCCAGGCCCAGGCAACCTGGTTCGAGAGCGACCTGAATTCCCGGCTGGCCGGCAAGTTGAAGGGCGGCAGCCAAGCCAACAGTTACGGGCTGAGTATCGAAGCGGGCAAGGCGTTCGGACTGAACGAGCGACTGGCGCTGATCCCGCAGGCGCAGCTGACCTACGCATCGACCCGCTTCGATAGCTTCAATGACAAATTCGGCGCGCACGTTGAAAGCGACAAGGGGGACAGCCTGCTGGCCCGCGTCGGTATTGCGCTGGACTACAAAAGCAATTGGCAAACGGGTGGCGTGAGTCGGGAATCCAGCGTCTATGGCGTCGTCAACGTGAAACATGAATTCCTGGACGGAACCCGTGTACGCGTGGCCGACGTGCCGGCGGCCAGTCGCATGGCGCGAACCTGGGGCAGCGTGGGCGCGGGAGCAAACTACGGTTGGGCGGAACGTTATGCGATCTATGGTCAGGTCGACGCCGATGTGGACTTCTCCGGCAGCTATATCGTCACGGCGACGGCGGGCTTCAGAATGACGTTTTAGTGAGTTGCCCACCGCCGGTGTTCCGCCGTGGCAAAAACCGCTATACCGCTGCTATGCTTGGGTCACTGGCCGCCCCGCCGCAGCGCCGGGCCATGGCGACAGCCTAACCGCAACCCAGGAGCATCGACATGAAGCTATCCAAACGCGCGTTATTGGCAGGGCTGACGATATCCGCGCTGTCGGCAGTGGCCCCCGCAGCCATGGCGCATCACGGGTGGTCGTGGGCGGAATCCGAACAGATGACCTTGCAAGGCACGGTTGAGGCGGTTCAGGTCGCGCCGCCTCATCCCACGTTGAGGGTGCGAGCCAACGACGGTGTCTGGGTGGTCGAACTCGGCAATCCCGCCCAAACGAAGGAAGCAGGATTCGTCGAGGGGTCGGCCCAGCCGGGCGACCCCATCACCGCTATCGGCAACCGCGACCAGGATGCCGGCAACAAGCGCATGAAGGCCGTCCAGGTCACGGTGGGCGGCAAGACCTACGACATCTATCCCAGCCGCATCAAGAAACCCTGAGCCCCACGGCCTTCAGCCATGCCCGAACTGCTTCGGTTGGCGCTGGAACAGCTTACGGCCCTGCCGCCGGCGCTGTGGCTGCGACGGTCCGCAACGGTCTACCTTTTGGTCAACGCCGCTCATATCGGCGCCATCGGCCTGTTGATCGGTTCGATCGTTCCGCTGGACTTGCGCCTGCTCGGCGTCCTCAAGCCCACCTCCTTGGCGCTCCTGGCGCCCGTGCTGGCCAGGACAGCCTCGCTCGGCCTTGTTCTTGCCGTACTGACCGGCGCCACGCTGTTCACCGTGCGGCCGCAGGAATATCTGCAGAATCCGGCATTCGTGGTGAAGATGGGCTTGCTGGGCGCGGGCGCGATCAACGCCTGGCTCGTGCGCCGGGGCGGAGCATGGGGGCAGGTTTTACAGGGAGGCCGCCCATCCAGCGCGCTGCGCTGCCAGGCCGCCGTCTCGCTGCTGCTATGGACTGGCTGCCTGGTCGCGGGCAGATGGATCGGGTTCCTGTAGCCCGCTGTTCGCCTGAAGCCAGCGACCCAATGCAGGGGGTGATGCGTGCACGCTCTCTGCAACAGACATCGTTGGCTTGAACACGTTGCCGCTTCAGGCGATTCGCAGCGCATTCTTGAAGGGCATGCCCTTGTATGGCACTGCCCGTTCATGGTCAGCCCAGATGAGCAGCAAGCAGGTCCCTGACGTCGGATACAAAGGGGGGCTCGCCAGCGCGTGAAGGTGCAAGGCTGAACTCGACGTCTGGCAGAGCAGGCAAGCCCGCGTGTCCTTCAAGAGGCGCTGCCGTTGGGGGAATCGCCGACGCATTCAGGCAGGCAATCCCCAGGCCAGCGGCCAGTGCCAGATGCAAACTGCCAATATCTGACGCGATCTGCTCAACGCTGTAAGCGACACCATGCGCGTCGAGTGTATGAAGGGCAAATCGCTGCAGCGAACATGTATCCGGCAATACGACCAGAGGAAGCCGCCCTGTGGCCGCCGCCAGGACAAATGAATTGTCAGCAACCCAATGCAGGGGCTCGCGCCGCAACCGGATTCGCCCGGAACCAGCATCGTTCGGCGGATGAGCAGTGTGCAGTATCGTCATCGACACCCCGATATCGAAGCTTCCGGCGTTCGCTTCATGCTCGATCCATGCGCTTTTGCGGACACAGACGTGCAGGCGCAATTGCGGAAACTGTTCACGGATGCGCCTGATGATGATCGGCAACGTATGCGGACGAAAATAATCCGTGATGGCCAGGCGCAAGTCCCCGGTCAGTTGGGCTCCCTGCATGTCCCGCCAGGCAGCGTCACTTAGAGACAGCAACTTTTGCGCGTGGCCCACCAGCCGCTCCCCCGCCGGGGTCAGACTGACGCCCGCCTTCCCCCGGGCCAGCAGCGATACTCCGCAAGCTTGTTCAAGCTTGCGTACCTGTTCGCTGATCGCCGATTGTGATCGATACAAGCGCGGCGCTGCGGCAGACAGGCTACCCGCGTTGGACACGACCACCAGCGTGTTCAGGAGCTCCAGATCCAGAATGCGCGACATCCATCTACCTGTTCTTCAAATAGATATCATCTTATCTTCCTGCTTTTCACGTATCAAGCAGCGCCGGATACTGACGGCTCAGGAAACCGCTAGGAGAAAAGCATGCCTGGTATCGATATCACTATTTCCGGCCAACCCGACTCGGCCTTGACCCACCAGCTCGCCGCGCAACTGACCGAACTCACGTGCCGAATACTGAAAAAAGAACCGTCGCGGACGCGGGTGGTTGTCCGGTTTGTGCCCGAAGATCAATGGTTCATAGCGGGACGTTCCCTGGCCGAGCAGGGCAAAAAATCTTTCCAACTTGAAGTCACCATCACCGGCGAAACCAATACGCGCAACGAGAAGGCCGACTATCACCAGGCGGCATACGAACTCCTCGGCGGGCTTATCGGCAATGTGCACCCCCACTCGAGCATTCATGTCGTCGACTGCCAAGCCACTTCGTATGGCTATGGAGGGGTAACGCAAGAATGGCGCTACCAGCACGCGTGAGCCCTGGAGGCCCGGATCAACGCAGTCGAGCGGCAGAGTTGCCGGACTACCTGGCATCCATGGGGGAATTCAAGTCACTCATCGACGCCTACGTGGGCCATGAAGTGGGCGATCCTCAGCGCATTGCAGCGCTAGTCATGGCGCTCGCCTCGCGCGCTGAGATTCCCGCTCGTCTCGTGCTCGGCTCGGATGCCTGGCAAGTCGTTGAAGCAGAGGAACAAGGACGCCATCAGATCATGCAACGATGGAAATCAGTCACTCTTGCGGCAGATTTTGGCTCGGCGTGGCCCGAGTGGCCTGCGGAGTGATGTCACCCCCGAACGCCGCTCACGATGGGAAGCGTCCAACGGGCAGTTCCCCTTGGAGTCAGAGGCAAGCGCCCCTCAACCTCGGGGCGCTTGCCTGGCATTCAAACAGACTGACTTATTCAATGGGATTCGAGAGCGTCGCGACCCCGGTAATTTCCACTTCCACTCGATCTCCACGGCGCATGAAAACCGGAGGGTCCCGCTTGACCCCGACACCTCCCGGGGTGCCGGTGACGATGACGTCGCCTGGCTCCAGGGTCGTGAACGTTGAAATGTAGTGAAGCAGGCGCGGAATGCCGAATATCATTTGCTCGGTGGTTGCCTGCTGCATGACCTCACCATTGAGCCGGGTGATCAACGTCAATTCCTGCCCGTCGGCAATTTCGTCGCGCGTCGTCAGATAAGGCCCGAACCCGCCCGTCTTATCGAAATTTTTGCCGGCGGTGAACTGACTGGTGTGACGCTGCCAGTCCCGAATGGAGCCGTCGTTGTAGGGAGCGTAGCCGGCGATATGATTCCACGCGTCGTCTTGCGCGATGCGGCGCCCTCCTTTGCCGATGACAATCGCGATCTCGCCTTCGTAATCGAATTCGATCGATTCCGGCGGACAGATCAGCGCTTGCCCGTGCCCTGCCTGGGAGGTGGCGGATCGCAGGAACAGCGTGGGCTCGCTGGTCGGCTCACGCTTTGACTCGATGCGATGCTCTTCATAGTTCAGGCCGACACAGATGATTTTCCCGGGGTCGGGAATGACCGGCAACAAGTTGAGCTCAGTGAGCTTCAGATGCCCTGCCCGCTCAGCGGCCTGGCGCGCAATCTCGTTCAGCGCATCGGCCTTCAGTACCGACTTCAGCGTGGGAAACGTTCCCTTGGTGAGCGCCACGCCGTCCAAGACGTGGTCTCCCTTCAGGATTCCCCAGCTTGTTCCTGATGCATTCTCGTAGCTGACCAGCTTCATGTTGTCCTTCCTCTTGGTGTGTCAATCAATCTTCACGTTGCGTTCTTTCACTAGCGACGCCCATTTGTCCCGCTCCGCGACGATGAGGTCGCGCAGTTCGGCCGGCGAGCTGCTTACAACCACTGCGCCGCGCTCCTTCACCACCGACGAGACTTCGGGCGACGCTACAGCCTTGACCAATTGATCGTGGAGTTTCTCGGTTGCGGCGGCCGGCAGGCCCTTGGGGCCGACGAAGGCGAACCAGATGTTGTCCTCAAAGCCTGGCAGCGTGTCGGCAAGCGGCGGGATATCGGGAAGCGCCGGCGAGCGGCTGGTGCTGGTGACGCCGATCGCCCGCAGCTTGCCCGCCTGTATGTAAGGCAGCGCCACCGGCAGGTTTTCGAACGCCATCTGGATCTGACCGGCGATCAAATCCTGCATCGCAGGGGCGCTGCCTTTATAAGGAACGTGGGTCAGCTCCAGCCCCGTGTCGCGCTGCAGCAGCTCGCCATTCAAGTGCCCGCTGGACCCCGTGCCCATGGACCCATAAGAGATCTTCGACTGATTGGCTTTCAGGTAGGCCAGGAAATCAGGCAGATTCTGTGCGGGCACCGATGGGTTGACAACCAGGACGTTCGGCAGAGACAGGGCCAGCGTCAAGGGAGAAATATCCTTGGCCGTGTCGACTTTCATGTCCTTGTAGATTGACGGATTGACCGTGAGGACGCTGGCCGGCACCAGCCCTATCGTGGCCCCGTCCGGGCTGGCGCGAGAGATTGCCTGCAGCCCGATCATGCCGTTGGCACCGGGGCGGTTTTCGACGATGACCGTGCGCCCGCCTTCTTTGGTCATCGCCTGGGCGGTCAGCCGGGCCACCGTGTCGCCCATCCCGCCTGGCGCGTACGGCACGATGATCGTCAGGGGGGGCTCGGCCGCATGGGCAAAAGCCAGCGTACAGGCGCACAGCACCGCGCCCGCCATCCGTTTCAGTGTGGTCGTCATTCCCTTGTCTCCTAAGCCTGCTGTTCTTTGAGCATTGTTTTTCAGGGGGCTAGGCAGCCTGTTGCACAGTCTGCCGGTACAACTCCGTCTGCGAGATGGCGAGGCTCCTTTCCCAGGGCCACCGGATACTTTCCTTCGCGGGCGTCAGGTCCACCGGTGCGCCGCCCAGGTACACCGCTCGAATGCGCGACTTGTCCTGCAAAACCTTGATGTCGGCGCAGGGATCTCCGTCGATCAGCAAGATGTCGGCGAGCTTTCCCGCTTCCAGGGTGCCGACGTTCTCCGGGTCGACGGCAATGGCGGCGTTGCGGGTGGCGCACGTGATCGCCTGCAGATTGGACATGCCCAGCATCGTGACGAATAGCTCCGGTTCGCGGGCGTGCCACTCGCCGTATGGCGTGACGGCAAAGCCCGTGTCTGTGCCGCACATCATCGTCACGCCCTGTTCGTGAGCATAAGAAAGGATTTTCTGGGCGTTGTCGACGTAGGCTTTGAAGCGGTCGATGCGCGCTTGCGTGCAACCGGCCAAGTGCCCCCAGTCGGCGATGTTTGCCATGAATGTCAGCGCGGGGCAGCAGGGTATGCCGCTGGCGGCCAGCTTGTCGGCTTCTTGCCGATTCATGCAGTCGGCATGCATGATCCAGTCCATGCCGGCCTCGATGCAGTCAACCACTGACTGGCCGCTGCGGGCGTGGGCCGTGACCCGCCGCCCAAGGCGGTGGGCTTCTTCCACGATCACGCGCAACTCTTCGGCACGGAACGACGGCACCGACGCGATACTGCCACCCGCGGGCGTGAGGATGGGGTTCTCTCCGCTGGCTGCCACTTTGATGAAGTCGACGCCGTTCTTGACCTGTTCCCGCACCACGTTGACCATCTCTTCGCGGGTTCGCGCCATGACGCCGACGCCGGAGTCCGGCGCGCCGATCCACGACGGAAAGTAGTCGGTCAGGGCCACGTTGTTGCTCAGATAGCGCCCCGCCGCGGAAATCCGGGGCCCGGGAAACAAGCCCGCCTTGATGGCGTCCCGCACGGCAACGGCCACATACCAGCTGCCACCCGGATCGCTGAACGAGGTAACGCCCGCCTGCAGGACCGATCGCGCGTGATAGACCCCGCGGATGGCGCGGTATTCCGCAGAGCCGTACAAGTCCTGTTCCTCGATCGCGCGGGCGACGCCGTAGCTGATATGGCAATGTGCATCGATGAGGCCGGGCATGACAGTCAGGCCGGAAGCGTCAACGATGTCCGCCGCGCTCGCTGGAAGCGGTTCTTCGCCCCGCGACCGGGCCACGATGCGCGTGATTCGGTTGTTGTCGATTTCAAGCCAGGCCAAGGGCGTCGGGACCGCCCCCGTACCGTCGATCAGCGTTCCGTTGGTGATGTAGTGCGGCATGAGTGCTTACCTCCACGTGACGCCAGCGGATTGGTATTGCCCCGTCTTGCCTTCAAGGAACCCGGTCAGGATCGCGTTAAAGTCATCGGGCCGCTCGTAGTAGGCTGTGTGTGCCGCGCAGGCCAGCAGCGCCAGTCGGCTGCGCGGCAGCAAATCGCGCGCGGCGATGCCGATGGCAGGAGGCACCACCTTGTCCTCTTCTCCCCAGATCAGTAACACCGGCCAGTCGTGCGCATTGAGCTTTGCGCCCACCACGTCCTGGTCCAGGTCTTGCGCGATGTAATCCCCCAGCGTGGCAAAGGATTCGGCTGCGCCCGGCGAGTTGTTGACCCGGAACTCCTCTTCCAGCATGGAAGGCGTGACCAGCGCCGAGTCGAAGATGACGCGCTGCATTTTGGTGGCGATCCCGTCGCGGGTCTGGTTATTGGCCCCCGCCCGGATCCGCCCGCGGGCTTCGTCGCCGATGGGCACGAGCCCCATGCTTCCCACCAGGACGATCCCATCGACCTTGTCCGGATGCGCACAGGCGAACGCCGACACCGCATGCCCGCCGAGCGACGTGCCGACAATGACCGCACGCTCCACGTCGACAGCCTGCAGCACGTCATGCAAGAACGCTGCATAGGCGGGAACGGAACAGGCGACGCCCTGCCCCTTCGCCGCAAAGCCATGGCCGGGCAGGTCGACGGCGAATGCGTGATAGCCGGCTTGGGCCAGAGCATCCAGGTTACGGACCCAGCGGTCGGCGCGTCCCCCGGTTCCATGGACAAACAACACGACTGGACCGGAAGTCCCGGATTCGAGTACCCGTGTGCGGGTTGTGCCGGCATTGATGGGATAACTGATCATGGCAAGGTGTCTCCTTAATGTTTAATTCACTTAGTGAATTGCTTATTCACAAATAGAACGTAAGAGCGGGCGCAAATCTGGCTCGACCTATCCCGCCGGAGGAGCCGACGGGTTGGGGCCGACAGTGACGACGGCCCTTTGAAAAATAGGTATCCTGAAGTAGAATAATTCACTAAATGAATTATCAATTCATAAAATACTACTGATCCGAATACGGCGGCGATATAAGGGATTTCACCATGACTACAAACTCTCAACCGCTTGTGGTTGGTTTATTGCGCGGGTTGTCGGTGTTGCGATGCTTTGACCACGGAAGGGAAATCCTGGGCAGCAGCGAAATCGCACGTATCACCGGCTTGCCACAACCCACCGTATGGCGTCTTTGCAAGACGCTCGAGCATGCCGGTTATCTCGTCACGACCGACGGCGGCACGCGGTTCCGGCCGGGCCTGTCGATCCTGACGCTGGGCTATGCCGCGCTGGACTCCCTGGAAATCGCGGAACTGGCTCGCCCCTTCCTTAGCGAAATTGCCGCCCGTTTCAATGGTGCAGCAAGCTTGTCCACGCGCGAAGGCGTCTCGATGCTGTATGTGGAACGATGTGAAGCCAAGGGCACCGTGCTGCACATCAATTTGCGGGTCGGATCAGAGGTTCCCATCATTCGGACGGGCACGGGATGGGGCTATCTGGCCGGACGCAAACCCGCCGAAAGGCAGGCCATCCTGGCCCAATGCAAAAGCGCGGATCCTGAGGCCTATCAACGATTCAGTGATCCCATGCAGGCAGCGCTTGAACAGTACCCAGCCGTAGGCTATGTAGAAAACGTCGGTGTGTTTTTCCCCGGCCTGACAACCGTGGCCGTGCCGCTCGTTTCCGAAACGGTTCAAACCGACTACGTGCTTAATTGCACGTCGCCGGCGGACGCCCTGAGTACCCCTGCCCTACGTGCCGAAGCGGGGGAAGCATTGAAGATGCTTGCGGAACGTCTTCGACCCGCCATCCTGCGCAGGAACTGACGCGACGCGGCGCATTGCTGGCCTGCTACTGCACACACACGGACCAAGCCCCTTTTACCGGCACTGCGCCTCTTCCAAATGCCGCGCCGTGGTGGCGCCTCACCCTCGTCGCAACGTTGCTGCGAAGGCCTGCAATGGCGTATTGAAGCGCGCGTCAAATGCCGTCTTCACGTCGACCTTGCTCGGGATATAGCCCGACTCGGCAAATACGTCGGCGATGCCTTGCAGCTCTTCGAAGACCGGCCCCGCGATCAACGAGGGCTCGCCGCCGCCGGGCGTACGGCGCGCGACCAGTCGGGAGACCTCGGCGTCCAGCCCTGCGCCGACCTGCGCCGCGGCCCACTGATCCGGATGCGCCTTGACCCAGGCATGCGAGCGCAGATCGCGCTTGATGAATTCCAGGATGGAGGCCTCGCGTGCCGGATCATCCAGGCTGTCCCGATTGGCATAGTGGAAGTTGTAGGCCGGGCGCGCGGGCACCGCCAATTGGCGCCCGCCGTGGCGGATTTCGGCGACGGCGGCGCTAGGATCCCAGATTGCCCACGCGTCTACCGATCCGTTGATGAAGGCGGACATGCCATCCGGCGGCGACAGGTAGACGGGCTTGATGTCTTCCCATTTCAGACCGCTTTCTTCCAGCATGTAGCGCAGCTTGTATTCAAAGCCCGCGCCCTTCACCAGCGACACCCGCTTGCCCTTCAGGCCCGCGACGTTCTGGATATCCGATCCCTTCGGCACCACGATTTCATGGAACAGGATGTTGGCGTAGGCGCTGCAGGCCACGGCTTTGCGCGGACGCGTAGCCAGGGCGATGACGTTGCCATCGCCGCCCGCCGTCATGTCGATCGCGCCCGAGGCCAGGGCCTCCAGCGCGGCCGGCGACGTGGGGAAACGCGACCATTCGATCTCGAAAGGCAGGTCCTGCAACTGGCCGGCCAGCTTCATGCGCAGGTCTGCGGCCAGCGCGCTGGGCACGCCGAAGCGCAGCTTGGCGTATTTGACGGCGGGCCGCGGTTGAGCGAACGCCAGCGGGGCGATCGCGCCCAACGCCAGCGCAGCGGAAGTCTTGAACAAAGTACGTCGATTCATCATGACAGAAAGGCAGCCAGGGCCGGTTAACGCTAAAGGAATCCTCGCGCGGACCTAGGCCGCGGCAGAGAGTGTGGGAACGCCCAATGCCGCCAGCAACTGCTGCTTGAGCGGCAACATGCGCGCATCGTCGCGCTGGCGCGGGCGCGGCGTCGAAACCGTGTGGTCCTGCACGATGGCACCGTCCTGCAGCACCAGGACGCGATCGGCCAGCATCACGGCCTCGTCCACATCGTGCGTGACGAGCAACACGGCGGGCCGGTGGTCTTCGAACAGCTTTTGCACCAGCACATGCATGCGGGCGCGGGTCAGGGCATCCAGCGCGGCGAACGGCTCGTCCAGCAACAGCAACTGGGGCGATCGCACCAGCGCGCGCGCAAGGGCCACGCGTTGCGCCTCGCCGCCAGACAGCGTCAATGGCCAGGCGTCCAGGCGATGGGCCAACCCGACCTCCTGCAGCGCACGCTCGGCCAGCGCACCCGAATCCGCTGCGCGCAGGGCGAAGGTGACGTTCTCGCGAGCACGCATCCAGGGGATCAGGCGGGGTTCCTGGAACACCACCGTGCGTACGTCGGGCACCTCGGCCCGGCCACTATCGGCGCTGTCCAGCCCGGCCAGGATGCGCAGCAAGGTGGACTTGCCCGAGCCGCTATGGCCCAGCAGGGCAACGAACTGGCCGGCCGGAATCTCAAGGTCAAGCGCGTCCAACACCGGTTTGCCGCCGAATGACTTGCTTAACCGCGCAATGCGCACCGGGCGGATGCCCGGCCTGTAGCGTGCGTCTGCCATCAGTGCCTCACAAACGACGGACGCCAGGCGAACACGCGCCGGTCCAGATAGCGGATCAACATATCGGTGCTCAGGCCCAAAAGCGCATAGACGATGAGACCGACGAAGATCACGTCGGTTTGCATGAATTCACGGGCATCCATGATCAGGAACCCAATACCGCTGGTGGCGTTGATCTGCTCGCCCACGACCAGGCTCAGCCAAGCCGTGCCCACCGCCAGGCGCAGGCCGACCAGGGCCGACGGCAGTGCGCCGGGCAGGATGATGTGGCGGATCATCTCGCGCCGTGTGGCGCCCAGTGTCCGGGCCGCTTCCACGATCTTGGCGTCGACGTGCCGGATGCCCGAAAACAAATTGATGTAGATGGCGAACGTGACGCCCAGCGCAACCAGCGCGATCTTGGGCGTTTCACCAATGCCGAACCACAGGATGAACAGGGGCACGATGGCCAGGTGCGGCAAGGTGCGCAGCATCTGCACCGTGGCGTCGACGATGTCCTCACCCTGGGTGCTAAGCCCGGCCATCAGCGCCAGCGTGCCGCCAACCGCGATACCAATCAGGAGGCCCGACGCGGCACGCGCCAGCGAGACCACCAGATGATGCGGCAGTTCGCCGCTGACCGTCAGCCGCCAGAACGTGTGCGCAATCGCCAGCGGCGACGGCAAGACCTCGGGCGATATCAGCCCGGCCCAGGCCAGGCCCTGCCAGACCAGTACCAGCAACAAGGGGGTTGCCGCCTTGCGCCAGCGCGACGATGCAAATGCCCGGCTCATGCGCGTCCTGCCGCGTGGCGGGAACGCGGATGCGGCAGTCCCAGGTTTTCGCGGAACGTCTTGCCCTCGTAGGCCGTGCGATACAGGCCGCGGCGCTGCAATTCAGGCACCACCAGTTCCACGAAATCGTCCAGCGCGTCGGGCAGGTACGGAGGGATGATATTGAAGCCATCCGCCCCCTCGTTCCTGAACCATTGTTCCATCTCGTCCACGATGGTTTGCGGCGTGCCGATCAATGTGTGGTGGCCGCGCGCGCCGGCTGCCTTCAGGTACAACTGGCGGATGGTCAAATTGCCCTCGCGCGCCGTTTGCAGCAGCAGTGCCTGCCGGCTCTGCCCGGCATTGGAGCTGCCCAGGTCAGGCACGGGACCATCCAGCGGATAACCGGACAAATCCAGGCCACCCAACAATTCACGCAACAGGGCCAGCCCCACGGACGGATGGATGCGATCCTGCAGCAGGTCGAACTTGGCTTGCGCCGCTTCTTGCGTGGCGGCGACGAAAGGGACGATGCCGGGCAAGACCTTCACATGGTCCGGGTCGCGCCCCTGGCCGGCCACGGCATCCTTGATGCCGCGATAGAACGCCTGCGCCGCACCCAGGCTGCGCTGCGCGGTGAAGATGACGTCGGCATGGCGCGCGCCCAGCCGCTGCCCGGTGTCGGATGACCCGGCTTGCAGGCGCACCGGATAGCCTTGAGGCGGGCGCGGCACATTCAGCGGGCCGCTGACGCGAAAGAGTTCGCCCTCATGGCCCAGCGTATGCAGCCGGGTCGGATCGAAGTACACCCCGCTGTCGCGGTCATACAAGAAGGCGTCGTCGTCCCAGCTGTCCCACAGGCCTTCGACAATTTCGACGGCCTCATGCGCCCGGGCATACCGCTGCGCATGCGCCACATGCTCGTCGCGGCTGAAGTTGCCGGCCTCGGCCTGATTGGCCGAGGTGATGATGTTCCACCCCGCGCGGCCCTTGCTCAGGTGGTCCAGCGACGCGAACTTGCGAGCCAGATGAAAGGGTTCGTTGTATGTGGTCGTGGCGCTGGCAACCAGGCCGACGTTCCGGGTAAGCGCCGCCAACGCGGACAGCAACGTGACCGGTTCCAGGTGGCTGACCAATGCAATGCGGCTCATGGCCTCGCGGTCTTGCCCGTACATGATGGCCGAGCTGTCGGCCAGGAAAAGAAAGTCGAACAGGCCGCGCTCGGCGCTGCGCGCCAATCGCGCGTAGTAGTCGATATCCGTGGCGTCGGCCAGCGGTGCGTTCGGATGCAGCCACGCCGCAATATGGAATCCGGTGGCGTTGATGAGGGCGCCGAGCTTGAGTTGTCTGGACATGGAAAACGCCGTGCTTGATAGCGGTACGAGTCTTAAGGTCTGGGCATGATACGTATACCTATGCGCATTCTTTAAATTGATTCGAGCAATTAGCAAACGCCAAAAAAGCCATGTTCTTTCAAGCCCTTTGTGCTTCAGAATGACGCCTCATCCAAACAATGCAACCACGTATTCCTATTTGAAAAGGCGTCCTCATGACCTCACTCGTTACGCCCCTGCCCTCCGACATCCTGCGCTCGATCGACGCCAATGCGGCCGATGGCTTCCAGGCGTTGCGCGTCGCCGTGCGCGACGCTGGCCCCATCGACGAAGCCACGCGTGAGCTTGTTCTGATCGCCGCCTTCGCCACCGCCGGCAACGAAATCGCCGTGCGGGCGCACACCGAACGCGCACTGGGCCTGGGCGTGACGGAAGACGCCTTGCGCCACGCCGTGCTGCTGACGCTGGGCGCCACCACCACGCTGATCCAGACCGTCAATGGCCTGAAGTGGATTCAGGAAGCTGCGCGGGCCGTCCAGGGCCAGCAGCATGGCTGACGCGCTGACGGTGGTATCCGCGGACGGCACTGCGCTGCACGTCGAAGTCCATGGCGACGCCGGCCCAGCGCTGCTGCTGGTGCACGGGTCCACGGCCACGGCCGCACGCTGGCGGCCCGTGTTGGCCGCACTGTCGGCACGGCACCGGGTGTACGCGCTGAACCGCCGTGGCCGTGCCGGCAGCGGCGACGGCCCGCAATATGCGATTGACCAGGAAGTGCAGGATGTGCAGGCGGTCATCGCCGCCCTGCCCGGCGAACGGCTGGTCCTGGTGGGCCATTCCTATGGCGCCATCTGCGCACTCGAGGCCGCCCTGCGCGAACCCCGGGTGCAGGCGTTGTCGCTGTACGAACCCCCGCTGCGCGACGCTGCCTCGGACGAAGACATGACCGCGATTGCCCAGGCCCGAGACGCCTTGGCCGCTGGACGCCCCGAAGACGCCCTGCTGCTGTTCTATCGGCTGGTGCTGAAGCTACCCGAAGTCGCCATCGACGGTCTGCGTGCCCAAGCCAACTGGACGCAACGCGTGCAGATCGCCCACACCGTGGTGCGCGAAATCGCAGCGGTGCAACACTACCGCGCTCCTTGGCCGGCGCTCAGCCGCTTGAACATTCCCGTCCAGCTGTTCCTGGGCGAACTCAGCCTGCCACGCTTCGCCCAAGCGACGCGCCAATTGGCCGACGCGCTGCCCGATGTGCAGACCGAGGTACTGACAGGCCAGGCGCACAATGGCATTGATGGCGACCCCGCCGCCTATACCAGTGCTTTGCTGGCGTTCATCGACACCCCGCAAGACGGCGCGCGCAAACCCGACCTGACCGACCCGCGTTTCGCGGCGCTGTATGACCGGCCCGGATTCCTGATCCGGCGCCTGCACCAGGTATGCAATGAGATGTTCGGCAGCGCATGTCGCAGCCTCGACCTGACCCCGAACCAATACAGCGTGCTTTTCCTGCTTGATCGTTGCGAGGTGCTGGACATCGCCGGTATCGGCCGGCTGGCTGACCTGGATCGCACCACCACGGCCCTGGTGGTCAAGATCCTGGCGGAACGGCGCTTGATTGAAAAGCGCCGCAGCAAAATCGATCAGCGCAAATACGACGTCAAGCTGACCGTGGCCGGACGGCGGCATCTGGAAGAAGCCGCCGCGCTTTCGCAAGCCTCGGTGGAACAACTGCTGGATGCCTACACCGAGCAAGAGCGCGAGTCCCTGATGATGCTGCTGCGCAAGGGGGTGCGACACTTCAGCAGAATGCTTTGACGGGTCTCGATCGAGAATATCCCCAACCCGTTCAAAGCCGCAGTGGCGGTGCCCGGACTACAGGCAATCAAGCTTCAACCGTGATGCCAGAAAATCAACGAAAGCCCGCACCTTGGCGGGTGGGAGCCTGTTCTCTTGCCAAAGCGCATGGATCGGCACCGGTTTGGGCTCGAAATCCTCAAGTATGGTTTCCACCTGTCCCGTGTCCAACAGGTGCCTGATCTGCCACATTGGCGAATAGCCGATGCCGAGTCCGGCGCTTGCTGCGGAATAGATCGCCGCCATCGTATTCGTGCGGAATGGCCCGCGGACCCCGACGTTGCGCGGCTTTCCGGCAATCTGAAAGGCCCACTGCCCTGGCCGCTGGTCAACGGTCCTGACGATACAGGCGTGCTGGCGCAATTCCGAAGGATGCGCGGGACGGCCGTGCGCTTCGAAATACGAGGGCGCGCCAAATACGACCCTGCGCAACGCCCCTAGCCGCTTGCCTTGCAGGCCGGAATCGGGCAGGTCCGCGATACGCACAACCAGGTCGAGGCCAGCGCCCGAAGGATCGACAAAGGAATCCGTCAATTGCAGATCGACTTCGACCTGCGGATACGCCCGCATGTATTCCGCGATGATCGGAACCAGGAAGTCGGGGCCGAATAGTATCGGCGCCCCCACACGCAATGTGCCGGAGGGCGCCTTCCGGCGATCAGCGACTTCCAGCCGAGCCTCCCCTATTTCCTCTAACGCCGGCTTTACCCGGCGAAAGAAAGTCTCGCCCGCTTCGCTCAGCGCCGAATGCCGCGTCGTGCGGTGGATGAGCTGAACGCCGACGTCCTCTTCCAGCGTCGCCAGGGAGCGGCTGACGGCCTGCAACGTGCGATTCAGGCGGCGAGCCGCCTTCGTCAGGCTGCCCGCTTCGGCAACATGGATGAATGCTTCAAGGTCTTCGAGGCGGCTCATTTTTCTCTCGGATATCGTGATTCTCTTTCAATACTGGAGCGTATTGTTCCACCAAACTTGAGAAAATACACTCGCTTCACTCATTCATCGATACCGAGGAGAAGCCCAGTGGAAAGCAATCAACCCGTCGTTCTGGTCGTGGGAGCCACCGGCAAATTCGCACGCATGGTCGTTCCTGAATTGGCGCGGCGCAACGTTGCGGTCCGCGCGCTCGTCCGCGACGAGGAACGCGCGGCTGTCGCCCGCTCGATGGGCGCAACAGAGATCGCCATCGGAGACCTGCGCGATGCTGGCAGCCTTGCCAGCGCTGTCCGGGGCGTCGATGGCATATTCCATATTGGCCCCGCCTTTGCTTCCGACGAAGCGGCAATGGGTATCGCCCTGGTCGAAGCCGCGCAGCAAAGCACGGTAAGAAAGTTCGTATTCTCGTCGGTGATCCAGCCGACAAACACGCGTCTGGCAAATCACGCCAGCAAGATACCGGTAGAGGACGCGCTCTACTCGTCCGGGCTGGAATATACGATCCTGCATCCCGCCAACTTCATGCAAAACATTGGGCTGGCCTGGCCGTCGATTCGCGACCATTCCTGCTTCGGAGAACCCTTTCCCAAGGACACACGGATCGCTCGTGTGGACTACCGGGATGTGGCGGAGATAGCCGCCATCGCCTTGACCGAGGACAGGCTGGCGTTCGCCACGTTGGAGCTATGTGCCGGCATGTACAGCCGTATGGAGATCGTGGCCGCCCTGTCCGAAGCGCTGGGGTATCCCGTCGCGGCGCTGCAGCCCAGTTTCAGCGAATGGGCAGCGAATGCGCGTCTTCCTTATAGCGAGGACCAATTGCTTCTGCTGTCAAAGGTCCTCGACCACTATCAAGCCTATGGACTGGGCGGAAATAGCCTTGCGCTGCGGGCTGCTCTGGGACGGGAACCGCGTTCGCTACAGGCATACATCAACGACCTGATCGCCGATAAAAAAACGGCCATTGGGAATAAGGAGCGTTGATATGCGCACACATCCTCCCAGATCAATCCTGCGGAAACTCCCGCCGGGCTATACCCGCTTCTTGATGCCGCTGCTTCTTTCAGTTTTCATGTCGGCCATCGTTTCGGCGGTGGCCACAAGCGTGGGTTTTGGCCCCGCCTTCATCACCAATTGGCCCAACGCCTGGGCCGCCTCCTGGATCGTGGCGTTTCCCAGTCTCTTGCTTTTACTGCCGCTGGTGCGCCGGATTGTCGCTTGGATGGTTGTCCAGCCGTAACCACGTTAAGTGCTCTGTGGCGCATGGCCGGGGCTGTCCCATACTACGAGGGCGCAGGCGCTCAGAAAGCTTCCTTACTCGACGGCTCCGGGCTACAGTGGCCCGTTGCCATGGATCGAGGAAGGATCGGTATGCCCGACGTAAGCCCGGATTTGAACGACAACGCGTTGTACAGAACCCTGCTGGAGTCAACCAAAGCGATTCCTTGGAAGATCGATTGGGCGACGATGAAATTCGCCTATATCGGCCCTCAGATCGAGGCATTGCTGGGTTGGAGCGCTGAAAGTTGGGCAAGCGTGGAAGACTGGGCCATGCGCATGCACCCCGAAGATCGCGAATACGTGGTGAATTTCTGCGTCACCCAATCCCAAGCCGGCGCAGACCACGAGGCGGACTACCGCGCGCTGACCAAAGACAACGGCTACGTGTGGATTCGCGACGTTGTGCACGTCGTGCGCAACGATAAGGGCGAAACCGAAGCGCTGATCGGCTTCATGTTTGACATCACCGAACGCAAGAAGACGGAAGAAAATCTACTGAGCCTGCAAAAGGAGTTGGAAGTCCTGTCCTTCAAGGATGGCTTGACGAACATTGCCAACCGGCGCCGCTTTGATAGCAGTTTCGAATTGGAATGGGAGCGGGCGCGCAGCGAACGCCGGCCGCTGTCCGTGTTGCTGCTCGACGTGGATTTTTTCAAGCAATACAACGACTTATATGGCCATACGCAGGGTGACAAGTGCCTGGTGGATATCGCCCAGACGCTGAGTTTGGCTCTGGATGGCCCTCGAGATCTGGTTGCGCGCTACGGTGGCGAAGAGTTTGTCGTGTTGTTGCCCGACGCCGATGCCGGGGTGGCGTTGAACGTCGCTGAACGTTGCCAACGACTCCTTCAGAAGAAGAATATCCTGCATGCACTGTCGCCACATGGCAGGCAGGTCACTGTCAGCATAGGAGCGGGCACGGTGATGCCAGAGGGAGAAGCGGAGCGCGCTGGCTTCATCAAAACCGTGGATCAACAGCTATATACGGCCAAGAACAACGGGCGGCACCGCATTGAGCATGTGCAGTGTGAGGCTTAAACACGCCAGCCTCCGGACCAGCCCAACCCTGCGGCTTGAATGAAAATCAACCTGAATGGACACGGCCCCTAACGGACACCGTCCAGCTCTGCGTACACCTGAGCCGCAGTCGTGACTTGCCGAAAATGATGCTTCCACAAATCGGTGCCAAGCCGCCCTGTCCTATCCAATGACGAGCCGACCGTCAGGTCTGTCAGCAAGGTGGGCGTGAGCCCGGCATCGAACAATGCAAAGCCCGCAGCAAGCACGCAGGTTTCGGTTTGAATGCCGCACACCAACACCCGGTCGACTTGAAGGCGCTTGATGTAGTCGATGGTTTCGGGCGTCTGCGCATAGCCATGCTTGACGAAAACCCTCTCCGCATCCACCAGGCTCTGGTCTTCGATCGCCGGGTGCCAACCCAGTTGCCGTTCAAAGGGAGTGACCTGCTCGTCATGCAGCTCGATCGACGCGATCGTCGGGACCCTCGCGGCAAGCGCGCGAATACCGTCTACCAGCCACTGCGGAGGGTTGAAGGTGGATTGGACGTCGACGACAAGCAATATCTGTCGCATGGGGGCTCCCTGCCTGATACCAAGGGGCACTATACCGTTTACGATACTTGAATCGCTTTCCGGCTGTCAGGAAAGCTCTAGAATCGCTACCAATCCTTGACTCCTCCAGGAGGGCCCAATGATTGACCACACCGGTATCGGCGTGGCCGATGTCGCACGCTCCGCCGTGTTCTACGACTCGGTCTTGGGAGCCCTTGGCCTTCGGCGCGTCATGCAGATTCCCAGCGACGACGGAAGCGATGCCATCGGCTATGGCATCGAGTATCCGGTTTTCTGGATCGACAAGTTTCATCCTCCTAGCGTGCGCCAGCACACTGCCTTCGCGGCGAAGAACCGCGCCGACGTCGACGCTTTTCATGCAGCCGCCCTGAGAGCGGGTGGAACCGATAACGGTGCACCCGGGTTGCGCGACATCGCCAACGGCTATCCGCCAGGCTACTATGCCGCGTTTGTGCTGGATCCCGACGGCAACAACATGGAAGCGGTCTGCCGTGGCGGCTGAAGCCGCGCGGCTGCAAGCCGCAAGTTGCAGCCGATAGCCCACGCACTTGGGCATTCGACGCTGCGTTCAGGAGACTCAGACCAATGGGAATGGAATACAAGATCAAGTTCACCGTTCCGGCCAACTACGATCCCTCGCTGTTTGCCAAGAAACTGCCAAGCCCGATCGACCTGCCTTCAATGGCGCAAATCTACAGTTATTCGCTTGAGCAGGACGGGTTCTACTTCGTGGACCACCTCGTGGACCGGCCGATTGCCTCAATGGCGCTTCGGATAGTCATTGATGAAGCGCTGAGCCACGCTGCGCGTATTGAAGTCTTCGAACCCGGAGAACCCCCGCGCCAGTTGTTCGCTGAAGACCGTCTCGACGCCTGGTTCGACGGTTCCGCCATATGTGTCGTTGCAACGGGCACGCACGGCGACCCGCTGGATTTGGGCGACGCCGAGGTCCGGGCGCTTATCGCCAAGCTTCAGCATTGCCTCGCGCAATCCCAAGCCGCAGATCAATAGAACGTTCGTCGTGCAGTCGCGACTTGCCCCGCAGCAGGCCTGCGGGCAGTTGGCGGCATGCCACTTGCTGCTGGACAGAGCGGCGCGTGAGGTCCCAGTGCGCCGCGGGTCACCTCCAAGGGACCATCAACCAGGAGCAACCATGGCGACACTTAAAGATCTGAACGTGGCGATTCTTGCAACCGACGGCTTCGAACAGGTGGAGTTGACCGGTCCGCGCCACAGCCTTCAGGCGGAAGGCGCGCGCACCGTGCTGATTTCCGCGCGTACCGAACCCATTTTGGGGATGCACCACGACAAGCCGGGCGATCGCTTCCCGGTGGATCTGACTTTTCTGCAAGCGGCGACAGAGCCTGGCGTGTTCGACGCGCTGCTGCTGCCGGGCGGCGTAGTCAATGCAGACGAGATCCGCATGCAGCCCAAGGCCCAGGAATTCGTGCGGGCGATGTTCGATGCCGGCAAGCCCGTGGCCGTCATCTGCCACGGCGCGTGGCTACTGATCTCAGCCGGCGTGGTGAAGGGGCGAAAGATGACTAGCTGGCCATCACTGCAGGACGACCTGCGCAACGCCGGCGCGGAATGGGTCGACGAGGAGGTCGTCGTTGACGGCAAGCTCGTCTCCAGTCGAAAACCGGACGATATTCCGGCCTTCAATCGGGCATTCATCGAAGTTCTGAAGGCAGCGCGTCGCTGACGCCTGTTTGGTGTCGGGCGGCGGGACCGGCCCCGTATAAGAACGGCGCTACAATCCTCGGCGGTTTTTGCCCTTGGGCCTCCGCTCAGGAGAGACACCGCAGCCCGCGTCGCGCCTGCCCTGCCTCCCTCTGATTCTTCATGGCAGTAATCCGGCCAGGCCGGATGCATTCCGCTTTTCGCGATCGAGGATTTCATGTCTCGGCAGTTGTTGGCTCTTGTCCTGGGGCCGCTTCTTGGCTTGTTCGTTGTCTGCATCGGCAACGCTTTCATTTCTTCTCTGACCACCCTTCGACTGGACGCCGCCGGCGAGTCCGCCACCGTCATCGGCTGGATTTCGTCTTCGTACTTCATCGGCCTGACGCTGGGCGCGATCTTCAACGACCGGCTGATTGTGCGCATCGGCCATATCCGCGCCTACAGCAGTTTTGCGTCGCTGATCGCGGTGACGGTGCTGCTGCAGGGCCTGATCTTCGGCGCCGGGCCGTGGTTCGTGTTGCGGCTGATCAACGGCTGGGCAAGCGTCGGCGTCTTCCTGGTGGTGGAAAGCTGGCTGTTGCTGGCCGGCGATCCGAAAATGCGCGGACGCCTGCTGGCGTTCTACATGATCTCCCTGTACGGCTCCGGCATGCTGGGCCAGATTCAGCTTGGCGCCCTCACCCAGCTGGGCGACATGGCGCCCTTCATGGTGGCGGGGCTGCTGGCCTCACTGTCGGTCATGCCGATGGTGATCATTCCGCGCATCTCGCCCCTGGTGGAACGCGTCGAACCATTGATGCCGCAGCATCTGATCCGCATGACGCCCACCGGAGTCATGGGCTGCTTCGGGTCGGGGGTGGCCATTGCGGCGGTCTACACCTTGCTGCCGCTGTACCTGCAGCGCATCGGCCTGGACGTGGCCGAAGTGGGCAAAATGATGGGCGCCGTGATCCTGGGCGCCATGGTGCTGCAGTATCCCGTTGGCCGCTGGTCCGATTTGCGCGACCGCCAGGTCGTGCTGATTGCGCTGGCGGTTTTCTGCACGGTGTTGAGTCTGTTGATCCTGCTGCTGCCCGCCGGTTCGCCGCTGCTGATCGTCTTGCTGTTCCTGTTGGGCGGCGGCGTATTCGCCATCTATCCCGTGGCGGTCAGCCACGCCGCTGATCGTGCGCCCGCGGATGCCCTGGTGCGCATGATCCAGGGCTTGCTGCTGATCAATTCGCTGGGGTCGGCGCTCAGCCCGCTGGCGATTTCGCAGGTGATGGCGAAGTACGGCGCAGCCGGGCTGTTCTGGTGTTTCGCCGTGCTGAACGTGAGCCTGATGGCCTTCTTCATGTGGCGCCGCCGCGAACGCCCTGCCCCGTCACCCGTCGCGCCCTTTGCCGCGGCCGCCCAGATGTCGCCGGCTGGCGTCGAGCTGCGCGTCACCGAGGATCTGGTCCAGGGCGCCCTGGACCATGAGATGACCGAAGACCTGACCAATGTGGTTCCCGGCATGGATGCGGCGGAACCCGTGCTGTCGGCCGCGCAGGAAACGCCGCCCGTATCGGGCGGCGGCTGACCCGTCCATCCGGCGGGGACGCCGATCCCCGCCGTAGCCTTAAGCGATTTCTGGCGGATCCAGATAGATCGGCTGGGCGGACGCCAGGCTCCCCTTCACTTGGCGCGTGAAATCATCGACCAGCACTTCTTCCTGGCCGGCTTCGATTCCCGCCAGGGCCGCCTCGGCCACCACGGCGGGGCCGGTCTTTTTCATGTCGAAGCCGTGCGTCATGTCGGTATCCATGAAACTGACATGCAGCCCCAACACGGCGGTTTTCTGGCTGCGCAGTTCAATGCGCAGCGCATTGGTAAAGCTCCATGTCGCGGATTTCGAGGCCGAATACGCGGCGAGCATCGGCCGCGCAAACCAGGTGGCATCGGACAGCACATTGATGATCGCGCCGCCGCCATGGCGGGCCAGCACCGGGGCGAAGGCCTGGCTGACCAGGACCGTTCCGTAATAGTTGGTGTCGAAGATCTCGCGGCTAAGGTCCACCATCGACGCGTCCAGCACGCTGCTGTTCAGGCGGGCGATGCCGGCGTTGTTCACCAGCAGCGTCGTGTCGCCACATTGCGCTGCCGCTTGCGCGATCGATGCCGGGTCGGTCACATCCAGCTTGACCTGAACGATGCCCGGTGTCTGGCTCTTGCCCGGCGCCCTGACGCCGGCATACACCTTTCGGGCGCCGCGTTTGAGCGCTGCCTGCGCAAACGCCAGGCCCAGACCGCGGTTCGCGCCGGTGACGAATACCACCGAATCCTTGATGTCCATGCTCAGGCCCCTTGATAGCGCGTGGCGGCGGTCTGCTTGGACAGGTTCGGAATGAGCTTCTGGCGCGCCGCCTCATAGGCATCCCAATCCGCCACGTCCGGCAGCGCAGGAATGGTGACCAATTCGCCTTGGTCGAAGCCGGCCAAGGCCGCATCCACCATGTCTTCGGCCCGCATCACGATGCCGGCGGGCAGATGCTCCAGGGGCACGCCCGCGGTCTCCCAGAATTCGGTGGCGGTGGCGCCCGGGGCAACGGCCTGGATGCGGATGTTCTTGTCGGCCAATTCGTGCTTGAGCGATTGGCTGAACGCCAGCACGAATGCCTTGCTGCCCCCGTACACGCCGTTGAGCACTTCCGGGTTGATCGCGACGATGGACGCGATGTTGATGACCGCGCCGCCGCCGCGCGCCACCATGCCGGGCACTGCGGCGTACGTCAGCCGCGTCAACGCCGTCACGTTCAGGTGGATCATGTCGGTCATCTTGCCGACGTCTGCCGTCAACAGCGGGGCGCTGGCGCCAAGCCCCGCGTTGTTTACCAGCAGGGTGATGCTGGCGTCGGTTCGCAGGACCTCTTCTACCCGCGCCAGGTCCGCCCAGTCACTCAGGTCGGCAGCGACGACTTCGATGGTGCGGCCGGTTTCATCGGCCAGACGGCTTGCCAATGCATCCAGGCGCTGGCGGTTGCGCGCCACCAGGATCAGGTTGTAGCCACGATTGGCAAGACGCTGTGCATAGACGGCGCCGATGCCGGAAGACGCGCCCGTGACCAATGCGGTGCCGGGTGAAGATTGCAGGGACATGGTTTGCTCCTTGGGACTCTGGAAACGCCGGAAGTGGCGTCGATGCAGGAAGAATAGGGAATTCCTGCTTTGTCCTAAAGGTCATATATGCCACTTTTTAGGACAGCGCTATGATGGCGGGATTCCATTTGCGCGGAGACCGCCATGCAACGCATGGGTTTTGTCGTATTCCCCGATTTCCAGGTAATGGGCTTTGCCGCCCTGACCGCCTTCGAGATCGCCAACGTGATTTCGGGCCAAGCCTATTACCGCATTCAACTACTGTCCGAGCACGGCGGGCCCATCCGGGCGTCCGCCGGCTTTACGGTCGACACGACCGCCATCGGCAGGAAGTCCTTCGACACCGTGGTCATCGGCGCCGGTATGGAGCCCTATCCGGCATCGGCGGGCATCCTGGATTTCGTGCGCCGCTCCGTGCGCACGGCCCGCCGTGTGGCCGCGCCCTGCATAGGCGCCTTCACGCTGGCCGAGGCCGGCGTGCTGGATGGCCGCCGGGCCACCACGCACTGGGCCTTTGCGCGCGAGCTGCAAGCCCGCTTTCCCCAGCTGAAGGTTGAAGAAGACCGCATCTTCATCATCGACGGCCCCGTCTGGACTTCTGCCGGGATGAGCGCCGGCATTGACCTGGCGCTGGCCATGGTGGAGAAGGACCTGGGGCCGGAGGTCGCGCGCGACACGGCGCGCAAGCTGGTCGTTTATCACCGCCGCGCGGGCGGTCAGTCGCAGTTTTCCGCCTTGCTGGCGTTGGAGCCGAAATCGGACCGCATTCAAAAGGCGCTCGACTTCGCCAAGCAGAATCTGCGTCGCGACCTGACCGTGGAAGACATGGCCAATGCGGCCAGTCTCAGTGCCCGCCAATTCAGCCGCGCGTTCCGCGCCGAGACCGGGCAGTCTCCCGCCAAAGCCGTCGAGAACCTGCGTGTGGAAGCGGCCCGGGTATTGATGGAGCAAGGCCGCCTGTCGATGGATACGATCGCCGACGAAACCGGGTTCGCGGATCGCGAACGCATGCGCCGCGCCTTTCTGCGTTCGTTCGGCCAGCCGCCTCAAGCCATGCGACGCCAGGCGAGGATGACGGGCTGATTAACCGCAGATGTAACAGGGTAGAAATACCTGCAATATCGTGAAGCCTGGACAATAAACAGGCCTCGTATACTCGCCTCCGCACCGAATATCTTGCCGGCCTTCAACGTAAGTTAATGACTGACTGCGCCAGAAGATCGCTCGTTCTATACAGAAATAAACAATCAAAACGCTTTTATAGAAATTCGACAGGACGTTTCCTAACTCATGAGAACCCTTCTGAAGGTCAGCCCGAGTATGCGCCAACGGTGCGTCCGCACCGCCATGGCCGGTCTGCTTGCCTCCACCTTCGCGGTATTCGCCGCGCCCGCGCTGGCCGCCGACGACAGCGCGCCCGTCATACCGCGATCCACGGCTGCCGCCGTGACGCCTCCCGACGCGGCCACGGTGATGTACTTCATCTACCAGATCGACGGCAAGGGCGAGACGACGTATGAAGTGGCGAACGGCAGCATCGCCACCTACTGGTTTGGCCATGCCTTCGAATCCGAAGGCAAGCACTACTACACCGGGTTTGTTTGGGAAACGGCGGAACGTTACGGCAAGCCGGGCGAAGACCAGGTCGGCCCCGAGACTCGGGTCAATCTCGCGGAATCCACCTTCGTATTGAACGATCCGGCCTCGGAACGCCCCTGGAAATTCCGCGGCTTGGAGCACACCATTGGCGAATTCGGCGCGTATGAAAGAGCGCCGGACGTCGATACCCGGCGCAAGCCGATCGAGCACCGCACGCCCGCAGGCAAGCTGTTGCTGGCCGTGCCGGACACCAGCTTCGAAAACGGCATCACGAGCGACGGGTATTCCCTTCTGGTATTCGATCCGGAACGGTTGAAGCAAGACTCCGACAACAAGGTCTGGACTTACGTGGGCAACGTCCTGACAGGCGAAGACAACAGCGCCGCCTGCGCAGACGGCGAAGTCATGCCGTGTACCAGCAGCACCGGCGAATTGGTGTTCTCCGCGGACGGCACCAACGACATGCCGCGCGTGACCGTCAAACCCAGTGGCACCACCATCTCGGGGCCGAACAAGACCCGCCAGTTGGGCGCCGCCGACGTCACGAATTACTCGTACGACGCCAAGACCAAACAGTACGTCAGCCGCTGACGCACAGCCGTAACACACAGCCGCTAATACACAGCCGCTACGCACGTAGCGGCCTTCACTGCCCCCACGCCATGAACCAGTTCCTGCTTGCCTTGATCGTGCTGCTTGCGGCGGCAAGCGTCGTCTATCGATACGTACGCCGCCGCCCTCACGACACAGGCCGCGCCATTGCCCGGGATGTGCTTGCCGGCGTCGCGGTCTATGGGCTGATCGGCCCGCTGATCGGCTTGCTGGTCGTGACGTTCACGATTTCGCTGCCGGCCACCCTGTTCAGCCTGGACGGCGTGCGCACGGCCTATCTATTCGGCGCGATGCCCGCCGTGCTGTGCGGCGTGACGGCCGGCGCTTTCAAAGCGGCGCGCACGTCGTGGCGCACGCCGGCATGGATATGCGTCGCCGGCGCGTTGTACGGGTTTCTTTTCATCCTGTCGGTCTTCGGCGCGCATCGCCTGGGCTACGTCATCGACGCCGCGAAGGCGGGCGCCCTGCCCGGTCTGGCTGCGGCCATCGTGTGCACGCTACTGTTCTACGGCAGGCCGCGGCAGGCGAGCGGACCTGCCGCGCAAGGACAATGACAATCCGCTGAAACCCCGCTGGGACAGCGCTTTCGCGCCCTCCGCTTAAAGGTGTTATTAAGCCTGCATGACTACAATTTCCGAATCGCATTCCCGATTCACCCGTCATGCCGTTGCAGCAGTTTTCATCGATACATCCCGACCGCGGCGGCATCCGTATCGCACCGCCCGATTCGCGCCAAGCCCCCTTGGCGTTGCAAGCCATCCAGCGCTTTCTGTCGGAACTAGGGCTTGGCGATACGGCAAACTGTTCGGGCGTAGCCGGCGCCGCGCCGGGCGCGCAAGCGTGGCTTAATGCCGCCTTCGCCGCGGCATGCATGCCGGACCACGACACGACGGGCGTCGCGCACACATTGAACCTGTGCACGCACGCAAACGACATCGACCTGGACCGCGAGATCGTGTTGGCCATGCTGGCCAGCCCGGTGGCGTTTTCGTTTCCCACCATCGCGGAACTGGAATCGGCGGTACGCATCCGCCGCTATATCGTCCAGGCTGCCCGCAAGACCGCATTGGCCTTCGATACGGTGCACGCCGAACGGCCGTCCGACTACTGGACCTATGATGAGGCGCGCGGCTTTACCGTGTTGCCGGGAAAGTCGCTGATCGAAGGCCTGCGCAAGGCCACGCAGCCCGAGGCCTCGGGCCAGTTGTATGCCTTCTCTTGCTACCGGGCCACGGAATACGTGACGGTGCTTGGCATTGCGCAGGAACTGCAGCAGGCCAATCCCGACCTGGGCCGTCGCCTGCAACGCCAATGGGAAACCCGCGCCGTCATGTCCGGCCGCTTTCACGAAGCCTTCCTGCACGAATACGGTTCGCTTGCCGATCCCCTGCCCCATCGCTTTTACGTGCCGGGCGACCGGCTGTGGTTCCGCAACCCAGATGCCGCCTCGTCGGACGTCGAGGGGTACGAGGGGTCATGGGTGTTCTATCTAGGCAATGGCGAGTTCAATAATTTCTGGGAACGCGGCAAGCCGTTCACGCTGACGACCAAATGCGTGGAGATCTTCCATTGGCGTCATGGGTTGAGCACGGACGCGGCCGGCAAGCTCTGCATCGACGAATGCATCGTCAAGGAACGCGTGAGGCAGACCCTGGCGGATCCCGAAGCTACAGCCGACGTCCTGGCGCGCATGACGCGGATCCGCGATCCGCAAGGCGTCTATGAACAAGGCGGCTGCATCGACGCGACGCGAGAACGGGTACGCTGGGTGCGCCCGGGCCATGCCGACATCGCCCTGCCCGAGTACCCGACGCCGCTGCCGTTGTGGTCGATCGCTGCCTGATCCCACCCCCGGCGCCCAGCGCGCGACTACTCGAAAAGCGAAGCTATCGCATACGGATGGATGGCAGGATGAATTCGAATTTCAGGCGGCGGGTGGCAAGCATCACCGCCGCCAGCACGGCGATGCCTGAAAGAATGCCCGACAGCCGTAGCAGCGCGGGCATCGGATCGTTTGCCCACTGGTGGTCCTGCACGAACACCATGATGAACGCGATGGTGAACTGGCGGCCGACATAGCTGGCACCCTGCGGGCCAGACTGCACATGGCATCCTGTCCAGACGCCCAACGACAGCACCAGCATGGACAGTACGGCCTGCCCCTGCGTCACCGGCAGCAGCGCCATTCCCAAGGCGCCGGCCAACAGGCAGCCGATCACGCGTTGCACCATTTTTTCGATGATGGGCTGGCGCGTCCCATCCACCAATTTGCCGGCCGGCAGCATCAGCACGGCAATCGCCGTCACCAGTGATTGCGCGAAGCCGGGCATATCCAGGAAGTACGTGGCCGCAGCCAGCAAGGCAATGGCCAGGGCGGCCTGCATGCCCAGCACCAGCCGGTTGCGCCGCAGCGATTCGGCCGAAGGTACCGGGATTGCCGCGGGCGGCGTCGCGCACTCGCCCCCGCCGAATGCCGTTGCCGATGCGGCGGGCGGCCGGATCCGCCGATACCAGCGCGGCCCGAAATGGAACACGCAGGCCACCACCACGCAAGCCAGCGTGCCGATCACGACTTCGGCCGCCCGCAAGGCGGCGAACACGGCCGTCGATTCCAGAGAATTCAGTACGTGCGCTTCGTAGGTCACCATCAGGGCCGTCACCCCGCCCAGCATCCAGGCGTAAGGCGCCTTGGATCCGTTGGCGTGATACGCCGCCACGCCGCCGATCGCGCCGAGCGCCGGCACGAACAGCCAGGGGCGATCACCGATCAACGGACCCGCGATGGCGCCCAGCGCCGCGCCCATCAAGGTGCCGATCACGCGGTGCGCGGCACGCTCCACCGACCCCGCGAAGCTGGTCTGCATCACGGCAAAGCCGCTGATGGCGGCCCACCAGGTATAGGACAGATGCAAGGCGTTCGCCAAGGCGACGGCAAGCGCGACCGACAGCACCGCTTCGGCACTGAAGATCGCGCGGTCCCGTGACGGCTTCCAGGCGGCCAGTTCACGCATCAACGCGGTAACGGCCGCCCGGCAGGTGCGTAGCAGCGTGCTGGCCAGGTTCATCGTATTCATCCTAGCGCCCGGCCATCCCCCCGGGCAAGCACGGCGTCAATCGGCCAACCCCGACTACGTTCGCAGGCTACTTCGCCAACCCAGCCGCCAACGCCAACGCGCGCTGCAGGAACGCGGACTGGTCATCCTTGCGGTAGCTGACGATGACTGGCGACACGAAGGCGTCGCCTTCGATCCGCACGTGGGCCACATCCTGCCGTTGCAAGCGCTGCACCGAAGCCGGCACCACCGACACGCCCAGACCCGCCGCCACCAGCCCGATCGCGGTCTGCAATTCGTTGGCCTCCTGGACGACCTGCAACGCGTAGCCCGCGGCGCGGAACAGCCCCAGCACATGGTCCGCGAAGTTCGGCCGTGGCCGCGCGGGGTACAGCACGAACGGCTCTTGCGCCAAGCGCTCCACCGATACGCTGCCCATCGCCGCCAACGGATGATGCAGCGGCACGGCGGCCATCAGCGGTTCGGTCATCAACACCCGGCGTTCGATCGCCGGATCATCCAGCAGGATCCGGCCGATGCCCAGATCAATGCGCCCTGCTTTCAACGCCTCCAGTTGCGGCAGCGTCGTCATCTCCGTCAGGCCCACTTCCACTTGGGGATCGGCGCTGCGCAGTTGGCGGATCAGTTCCGGCACGAAGCCATACAGGGTCGACGGCACAAAGCCGATGCCGAACCAGCGCCGCTGCGTTTGGCCCAGGCGGCGCGTGCCTTCCAGCACTTCCTCCAGGCGGGCGGTCAACAGCCGCGATTGCTCCAGCAGGAAGCGCCCGGCTTCGGTCAGCCGCAAGGCACGGGTGGTGCGTTCAAACAGCTGCACGCCCAATTCTTCCTCGAACTGGCGAATTTGACGGCTGAGCGGCGGCTGGGCGATGTGCAGCCGGGCGGCGGCACGCGTGAAGCTGCCCTCTTCCGCCACAGCCTGGAAGTAGCGCAGGTGTCTGAGCTGCATGGCTATTTAGACTATATAGGTATGAATAGGAACCCATATAGTCTTGGACTCAAGGTGAAAGCGCAAGCCATACTGGTGCCATCGCTTAATTTCTGGCAAAAAAAGTATGAATCCGGCAAGCATTCTCTCGGTTGAAGCCATTCTGGTGGATCTGCCCACCATCCGCGCCCATCAACTGGCCATGGCGGTCATGCAGCGGCAAACGCTCGTGATCGTGCGCCTGACGTGCAGCGACGGCATCGAAGGCATCGGCGAAGCCACCACCATTGGCGGCCTGTCTTACGGCGAAGAAAGCCCCGAGGGCATCAAGCTGGCCATCGATACCTATCTGGCCCCGGCTTTGGCCGGCCTGGACGCCACCAACATCCACGCGGCCATGCAGCGCCTGGAAAAAGTGGCCCGCGGCAACCGCTTCGCCAAGTCCGCGCTGGAAACCGCGCTGTTGGACGCCCAGGGCAAGCGGCTGAACGTGCCGGTGTCGACTTTATTGGGCGGCGCCGTGCGCACCCGCATGCCGGTGCTGTGGACCCTGGCCAGCGGCGACACCGCCCGCGATATCGAGGAAGCCGAGTCGCTGCTGCAAAGCCGCCGCCACAACACGTTCAAGCTGAAAGTGGGCCGCCGCGCCGTGTCGGAAGACGTGGCGCACGTGTCGCGCATCAAGCAGGCGCTGGGCGACCGCGCCCGTGTGACGGTGGACGTGAACCAGGCCTGGAACGAGGCCGATGCCGCCGGCGCCATCGCGCGTCTGGAAGCGGCCGGCGTGGACCTGATCGAACAGCCCATTCCGCGTGCCAACCTGGCGGGCATGGCCCGCCTGGCCGCCCGCTTCGTCGTGCCGATCATGGCGGACGAAGCCGTGAATGGCCCCGAAGACGCGCTGAACATCGCGCGCCAAGGCGCGGCCGACGTGCTGGCGCTGAAGATCGCCAAGTCGGGGGGCCTGTATGAGATGCTGCGCACCGCCGCGGTGGGCGATGCCGCCGGCATGTCGCTGTATGGCGGCACGATGCTGGAAGGCTCGGTGGGGTCGATCGCGTCGGCGCACGGCTTTGCCTGCCTGCCGCGCCTGTCCTGGGGCACCGAGCTATTCGGCCCGCTGCTGCTGAAGGACGACATCGTCGCCAACCCACCGCGCTATGCCGATTTTGAACTGGAACTACCCGCCGGCCCCGGCCTGGGGCTGACGCTGGACGAAGACAAACTGAATTTCTACCGGCGGGACCGCTGACGGCCCGCAGGGACGCAAACCACGACACCCGGCCGCGCCCGCCTTGAAGGGCGCACCCACAATAATTCAAGCATCACGGAGACAACCATGCGCATGCGCCATGTATTCAAACCCTTTGCCCGCGCCATGCTGGCCCTGTCGCTCTTGGGCGGCGCATCCGCCGCACTGGCCGACAGCTACCCTGACCGCCCGGTCAAATGGGTCGTGCCCTTCCCGCCCGGAGGCGCCATGGATAGCATCGCCCGCACGCTGGGCGAATCCATGGGCAAGCAGCTGAACACGTCCTTCATCGTCGAGAACCGCGCTGGCGCGGGCGGCAATATCGGCGCGGCTACCGTCGCACGCGCCAAACCCGACGGCTACACGATCCTGATCGTGGCCAACGGCATGGCCGTCAACCCCGCGCTGTACGCCGACTTGAACTACGACCCCATCAAGGACTTCACGCCGATCTCGCTGCTGGCCGTGGTGCCCAACGTGCTGGTCACCAATCCGTCCCGCACCAGCGCGACCAGCGTGCAGGACGTGATCGCCAAGGCCAAAGCCCAGCCACACCACTACACCTACGCCTCGGCCGGCGTGGGTACATCGATCCACCTGGCGGGCGAACTCTTCGTATCAATGACGGGCGTCGACATGCTGCACGTGCCCTACAAGGGCAGCGGCCCGGCCGTGGCCGACCTGCTGGGCGGCCAGGTGGACTACATGTTCGACAGCATCACATCGGCCAAGCCGCATGTGGCCAGCGGCAAGCTGCGCGCGCTGGCCGTCACCACCACCAAACGCTCCGCCGCCCTGCCTGACGTGCCGACCCTGCAGGAAGCCGGCGTGCCGGGCTATGAGTTGATGCCCTGGTTCGCGGCGTTCGCCCCCGCTGGCACGCCGCCGGAAGTGGTTGCCAAGCTGAACGAAGCCATGCGCAATGCGCTGGCTGAACCGAAGGTGAAGGCAACGCTGGATTCGATCGGCGCCGAGTCGATCGGAAGCAGCCCGGACGCGCTGCGCGACCATCTGGCCAAAGAAACCCAACAGTGGAAGACCTTGGTCAAGGAACGCAACATCAAGATCAACTGAGGCACCGAGGCGGGCAAGTCCGCCCCGACCCCTCAGGCCGGCGCAAGCGTTGCCGACGCATCCAGCAGATGATCGACAATGGCCAGTATCTGTTCGGCCGCTTGCCCGATGTGCCGCTCGAGCGCGGCCTCGGCCTTGTCCGCCTGGCCTTGGCGGCTTAGCGCGATCAATTCCTTGTGCTCGTCGTGGGCCTGCTGGCGGATGGGCGCATTGACGATCTGGAAGCGGAAGTAGCGTTCGGATTTCTCGTGCAGCGCGCGGACCATGCCTAGCGCCGCCGGCCGTTGCGCGGAACGGTACAGCAGTTCGTGCAGCTGCCAGTTCAGGCGCCCCCACTGCTCGGGCGCCGCTGAATCCATCTGCGTCACCACTTGCTCGGCGCGGTCCAGATCGCCGTCGTCATGCTGATGCACGGCCAGGCGGAACAACCAGGGCTCCAGCCGCATGCGGATATCGAAAAATTCCTGGACTTCCGTGCGCGACAGCATCGATACATAGGCCCCGCGGTGCGGAATCATGTCGATCAGCCCTTCGGCGCTGAGCTGGCGGATGGCCTCGCGCACCGGCAGCCGGCTCACGCCCAGCTCTTCCGCGAACAGCTCCTGGCGCAGCGCCGAACCGGGCGGGATGAGGCCGGAGAGGATGCGGTCGCGCAATTCATCCACCACCAGATCGACGGCGGTCTTGCGGACAAGCCGGCCGGCGGGTCCAGTCTGGGGACGGGGCGAAGAAACGGAAAGCGGCGAATTCTGAGACACGTAAAACCTGCCTGGTTGGGCCGCCCGACAGACGCCGAGCGGCATGGAAATACCGGCACCGGGCCCGTTGTGCCCAGGAAAACCCCGAGAGACAGCCGGTACCCGCAGCCCTTTTAATACGAGTATATTGGATCCATGATCCAGTTGGTACCGCCCGTCCCCGGACGTGGCGGTTCGAGGCCAGTCGCCTCGTTTTTTGGCCTTTTCTTTTTGGATCCAATATCCAATAACCAATATCCGCCTGAACATCAGCAGGCGGCCACGTACCAGGAGCCGCAGCATGAGCATTCAATGGAAAGGCGTTTTTCCCGCCGTCACCACCAAACTGAACCCCGATTTCTCGTTGGATCTGGACGCGTTGCGCCAAGGCCTGGAGCGGCTGATCGCCAATGGCGTGGGCGGGGTCGTGATGATGGGCATGGTGGGTGAGAACGCCCAGTTGTTGCCGGACGAGAAACTGACGGTCTTGCGTACGGCCGTGGAAACCGTGCGCGGACGCGTGCCGGTCATCTCGGGCGTGGCCGAAACCGGCACGGCGCGTGCCGCGGCGTTTGCCCAGGAAGCCGCGAAGATCGGCGTGAATGGCTTGATGGTGTTCCCCGGCCTGACCTACAAGTCGGACAACCGCGAAACAGTCGCCTTCTACCGCACGGTGGCAGAGGCCACTGCCCTGCCCATCCTGCTGTACAACAACCCGCGCGGCTACGGCGTCGACCTGACGCCGGACGTGGTGGCCGAATTGCTGGAAGCGCCGACCATCGTCGCCATCAAGGAAGAGTCCTACGACACGACCCGCGTAACCGATCTGATCACCCGTTTCGGTGATCGCCTGGCGGTAGTGTGCGGGGTGGACGACCTGATTCTGGAAAGCGCTGCGCTGGGCGTGACCGCCTGGGTGTCGGGCATGGCCAACGCCGTTCCCAAGGCCTCGGTCGATTTGCTGCGCCTGGCGGCCGAGGGCGATTTTGTCCGCGCCCGCAAGCTGTACGCGGCGCTGACCCCGCTGTTCCACCTGGATACGGTGGTCAAGCTGGTGCAGCACATCAAGCTGGCCGAGCACCTGATCACCGGCAGCGCCGAAACCGTCAAGCCGCCGCGCCTGGACCTGGCCGGCGCCGAACGCGAACGCACCATCGCCATCACCAAACAGACGCTTGCGGACCTGTCCGCCCTGGGTTACTGATCACTGATTCCGGAACCGCCACCATGCGACTCATCCGCCTGCCCGCGCTGGTCATCAGCGCCCTGATTGCCCAGTCTGCCGCCCACGCCGCCGACTATCCAACCCGCTCCATGGAACTGGTGGTCGCCTACCAGCCTGGCGGCGGTAGCGACAACACCGCCCGCGCCATCGCCGAAGCGGTGCGCCCCCCGCTGCTGGCGCAGCCCACGGTGGTGATCAACAAGCCCGGCGCAAGCGGCTCCATCGGCTGGGCGTACGTGGCCAACGCGCAGCCCGACGGCTACAAGCTGGTCCTGATGACCCCGGAAATGCTGGTGGTTCCGCTGATGGGCATCGGCAAAACGACGGTCAACGACTTCCAGCCGATCGCGCGCTTCACCGACGACCCGTCTTCGGTGACGGTGCGCGCCGATGCACCGTGGAAGACGGTGGAAGAGTTCCTGGAATACGCGAAGAAGAATCCGGAGCGGGTGGCGGTGTCCAACGCCGGGATCGGCACCGTGCCGCACATGGCGGCCGCCGCGCTGGGCGAACAGACCGGCGTGAAGTTCGTGCACGTGCCCTATCAAGGGTCGGCGCCCGCCATCATGGGCCTGCTGTCGGGCGACGTGCAGGCCACCACGGTCGCCTACGCCGAATTGCAGCAGCACGTCGACACCGGCAAGCTGCGCACGCTTGCCGTGATGGCGCCGCAGCGGCTGGAAAACCTGCCCGCCGTGCCCACTATGAAGGAACGCGGCGCCGACCTGCAATTCAGCGTATGGCGCGGCATTGGCCTGTCCAAGTCCGCCCCGGCGGACGCGGTGGCGAAATGGCGCGCCGCCGCCAGCCAGGTGGCGCAATCCAAGGAGTTCCAGACGCTCATGCGCAAGCAGAACCTGACGCCGTCCTATGCCGACCAGCCGCAGTTCGCCGCCGATGTGGCGCGCCAGGAGCAGGCCTTCAATACGCTGGTGCCCAAGCTGAACCTGAAACCGTAAGTCCAGCCGGGCCCCAAGCGCGTCACTCCACCGTTGCGCCGGACGTCTTCACGACTTCGGCCCAACGGGGTATCTCGGTGGCCATCAAGGCGCGCAACTCGTCCGGCGTGCTGCCCACGAGCTCCATGCCCATGGTCTTGCCCAGCTTCTCCTGCACGTCGGGCTCCTTCAGGATGACCGCGATTTCCTGCGCCAGCTTGTCCAGGATCGGCTTGGGCGTGCCCTTGGGTGCGTAGACGGCCTGCCAGGACGCCATCTGGAAGCCCGGCACGCCGGCCTCCTGCATGGTCGGCACTTCGGGCGCCAGCGAAATGCGGTCCTTGGTGGTGACGGCCAACAGCTTGAGCTTGCCCGTCTGCAGCAGCGGCAAGGCGGCCGTCATCTGATCGAACATGAACGTCACGGCGCCAGACGACACGTCCACCATCGCTGGCGGCGTGCCCTTGTACGGCACGTGCGTCAGCGGCACGCCGATCATGCTGGAAAAGAGCTCACCCGCCAGGTGCGTCGAGGTGCCCGCGCCCGAGGACGCAAACGTGCGCTTGTTCGGGTCGCGCTTGAGCAAGGCGATCAGGTCGGCGACCGAGTTCACGCCCAGGTTGGGATCGACCAGCAGCACGTTGGGCAGGTAGGCAATCAGCGACACCGGCTCAAAGTCCTTCACCGGGTCGTATTTCAGGTTCTTGTACAGGCTGGCATTGATGGCGTGCGTGCTGATGGTGCCGCCGAACAGCGTGTAGCCGTCGGGCGGCGCCTTGGCCACATAGGTCGCGCCGATGCCGCCGGCCGCGCCAGGCTTGTTTTCGACGATGACGTTCTGGTGCAGGCGGTCGCCCAGCTTCTGGGCCAGCACACGCCCCACCACGTCGGTCGAACCGCCGACCGTGAACGGCACCACATAGGAAATCGGCTTCTGGGCGGGCCAGTCGGCGGCGCTGGCCGACATGGCAAGCGTGCTTAGGACGGCGCCAGCCAGCAGCGCGCCCAACGCGCTGCGTCGTTGAGGTTTCATGTTGTCTCCTGCCTTGATTTATAGGTATGGTTCGCCGGCCGGGACGGCCGGCGGCAAGGCTCAGCGGCCCTGTTCTTTGCGCCAGGCGGCGAATTTGTCTTTGGTGCCCGGGTCGGTGGGCGGATACAGGCCCAGGATCGACGCTCCTTCTCGCACCTGGCTGGTCACGAAGTCTTCGAACGCGGTCATCTCCACGGCCTCGATCGAGATCTCGTCGGCCAGGTGCGCGGGGATCACCACGACGCCCTCGCGGTCGCCCACCACGATATCGCCAGGCCACACCGCCACGTCGCCGCAGCCGATGGGCGCGTTGATGTCCAGCGCCTGGTGCAGCGTCAGGTTGGTGGGCGCCGAGGGCCGCTGGTGATAGGCGGCAAAACCCAG
Organism: Achromobacter marplatensis; assembly: GCF_002209535.1. Lineage (GTDB taxonomy): Bacteria > Pseudomonadota > Gammaproteobacteria > Burkholderiales > Burkholderiaceae_B > Achromobacter > Achromobacter marplatensis. The sequence goes on from NZ_NJIG01000003.1 coordinate 153,484, forward strand.
TTCAGCGATTTCGGGCGAATCGCGAAAACCGCCATCGGTGACCACTCCCGCCACGCCGCGCTTCATCAAACGCGTGACCAGGATGGAACCCGCGGACGCGGCACGCGCGTCCTTGCGGCTGTCCATGACCAGCACAGCGCCTTCCGGGCAGGTCTCGACGGCGACGCGCTGCGGGTGCGAGCGGTCTTCGAACACCTTGATGGTGTTCAGGTCTTCACGCGCGGGGATGTAGCGCAGGGTGAACGCCGGGCCGACCATATTGGGCAGATTGGCGTTCAGCGGGCGCACGTCCTGGATGAACTGGTTGCGCAGGCCGCGCTTGAACAGGGCCGTGCACAGCGTGGCCGTGCTGATGCCGGCCAGGCGGGCGCGGGTTTCGGGATTCATTTGGGACACGATGACTCCGGGGTCGATAGACGATGAATAAGGGGGCACGCGGCGGGCACAGCCCGCCTGGCGTCTTCAGAAGATTTCGGGTTCCGGCACGGGCGCGCCGAATTCGGTTTCCAGGAAGTCGAAATCGCAACCGTCGTTGGCTTGCAGGATGTGCTTCGAATACATCCAGCCGTAGCCGCGTTCATAGCGCTTGGGCGGCGGCGTCCAGGCGGCGCGGCGCGCGGCCAGTTCTTCGTCGCTGATGTTCAGGTGAATGCTGCGGGCGGGCACGTCCACCGTGATCGTGTCGCCCGTCTTGACCAGCGCCAGCGGGCCGCCGATGTAGGCTTCAGGCGCCGCATGCAGGATGCAGGCGCCGTAGCTCGTGCCGCTCATGCGCGCGTCGGACAGGCGCAGCATATCGCGCACGCCCTGCTTCACCAGCTTGGTCGGAATTGGCAGCATGCCCCACTCCGGCATGCCGGGGCCGCCTTGCGGGCCGGCGTTGCGCAGGATCATGATGTGCTCGGGCGTGACGTCCAGGTTCTCGTCATCCACCGCGGCCTTCATGCTGGGGTAGTCGTCGAACACCAGCGCCGGGCCGGTGTGCTGCAGGAACTGCGGCGCGCAGGCGCTGGGCTTGATCACGCAGCCGTCGGGCGCGATATTGCCGCGCAGCACGGCCAGCGCGCCTTCGTCGTAGATGGCCGTGTCCAGCTTGCGGATCACGTCGTCGTTGTAGACCTCGGCGCCGGCGATGTTCTCGCCCAGCGATTTACCCGTAACGGTCATGGCCGACAGGTCCAGGTGGTCGTGCAGGCGCGACATCAGCGCAGGCAAGCCGCCCGCGTAATAGAAGTCTTCCATCAGGTAGGTGTCGCCGCTGGGCCGGATGTTGGCGATGACCGGGACCTTGCGGCTGGCGGCGTCGAAATCGTCCAGGCTGACCGCATGGCCGGCCCGGCGCGACATGGCGACCAGATGCACGATGGCGTTGGTGGAACAGCCCATCGCCATGGCGACGTTGATGGCGTTCTTGAACGATGCCAGGCTCAGGATGCGTTTGGGCGTCAGGTCGTCCCAGACCATGTCGACCACGCGGCGGCCGCATTCTGCAGACATGCGCATGTGGTTGACGTCCGCCGCCGGAATCGACGAGGCGCCCGGCAGGGTCATGCCGATGGCTTCGGCGATGGCCGTCATCGTGCTGGCCGTGCCCATCGTCATGCAGGTGCCGTAACTGCGGGCTATGCCCCCTTCCACTTCGGTCCATTGTTCTTGCGTGATCTTGCCCGCGCGGCGCTCGTCCCACAGCTTCCAGGCATCCGAACCCGACCCCAGGATCTTGCCCTTCCAGTTGCCGCGCAGCATCGGGCCCGCCGGCACGTACACGCAAGGCAGCCCGGCGCTGATGGCGCCCATGATGAGCCCCGGCGTCGTCTTGTCGCACCCGCCCATCAGCACGGCGCCGTCGACCGGGTGGCTGCGCAGCAGCTCTTCGGTTTCCATGGCCAGGAAGTTGCGGTACAGCATGGTCGTCGGCTTGACGAAGGATTCCGACACCGAGATCGCCGGCAATTCCACCGGGAAACCGCCCGCCTGGAACACACCGCGCTTGACGTCTTCGACGCGCTGCTTGAAATGGCTGTGACAGGGATTCAGGTCCGACCACGTATTGATGATGGCGATGATGGGCCGGCCGACCCAGTCGTCCGGGGCATAGCCCATTTGCATCATGCGGGAACGGTGGCCGAACGAACGCAGGTCATCCTTGGCCATCCAGGCGGCGCTGCGCAGACTTTCGTAGGTACGTTTCATAGGGGAATGAGAGTGAGGCGTGGTGGGCATGGGATCATTTAAACACTAATACATTAGTGCGTCAGCTAGGTAAAAACCCGCTACACTGCGGGCTTCGACCACCGTACTCCCGACACGCCTTCGGATGCAAAGCCAAAAGCTCAGACTGGACCGGTCGCGCCACGCCGCACCCCAGGTCTTTGAACACTTACGCGAACAAATCGTGTCGCTGGAACTCGCCCCGGGCACCGCGTTATCGCGCGTCACACTGGCCGAAACCTACGGCCTGAGCCAGACGCCCATCCGCGACGCCCTCATGCGCCTGGCCGAGGAAGCGCTGGTAGAGATCTATCCGCAGCACACCACCGTCGTCAGCCGCATCGATATCCCCGCCGCCCGGCAGGCCCATTTCCTGCGCCAATCGCTGGAACTGGAGATCGTGCACCTGTTGGCGCAACGGGCCGACCCGGTGCTGCACAAGCGCCTGCAAGCCAGCATCGACCTGCAACGCGTCAGCCATGCGAATGGCGAATACCAGCAGTTCATCGACGCCGACCAGGCCTTCCATCGCGACATGCATGCGGCTGCCGGCGTGACCAGCCTTTGGGAACTGGAGCAACGCTACAGCGGCCACCTGGACCGCCTGCGCCGACTGCATCTGCCCGAGGCCGGCAAGGCCGAACGCATCATGGACGACCACCAGCGCCTTCTGGACGCCATCGTGGCGCAGGAGCCTGGGCGGGCGCAGCAAGTGCTGCGGGAACACCTGTCCGGCACGCTCAGCCAGGTCGCAGAGATCTGCAAGCGCTATCCGGAATACGTGCTGGCGGAGTGATGCCTCGCGGCGCGGGTTACCGCGTCCCGTCGTCGGCCGATTTCTTGAATGCCGCGGTCAGCGCTTCGGACGTGTACGCCACCAGGATGGACGCCCCCTGCTCCTTCATTTCCCTGCCGAGTTCATCCCACACGCGCGTCAGCTTGGGCACGACCGAAGACGACTTCCCCTCGCGCCGCAACGAATTCAATTCGTCCGCGCTGAAGAATTTTGAATATGAGGCGGCAAGCGTCTCGTTCCACCTGGGCTGATATTTGGGCAGCGCCCCCGCCAGTTCCGTTTCGACGTAACGGTCGGCCTTGCTTTGCCCCAGATTCGATACCATCCCGCGATACGTGACGGTATTGGAGATGGTTTTCCGGGCCATCATCGGCAGGTTTCTGCCGACCTGCTGTTCCTCGACAAACCTCAGGGCCGCCGCGTAGGCTGATTCGTCTGCAGCGGAGGCTGGCGTTGACCAAAACAGGCCGGACGCGAGTGTCAACAAGGCGGCCGCCGTTGCCCGGCGAAGCGGGCGAGAAAACGTGTCGTCAATCTTAGCGAACAAGCATTCCATGGCATCACCCGAGGTAATGTGAAGTGAGTGTCTATTGCCTTGAATTCCAACGAGAAAAAACGTCCTGCCCGCTCAATCCAGCGGATACCGCCGGATCACCGTCTTCCCATCCCGCTCCGCCAGCGACATTAAGGCTTCGCCCGACGCGTCCATGCCCAACAAGCCCGTTTCCACGTCCTGCGGAACCTGGAACGGACGCCAGGTCTTGCCCTGGTCTCGCGTCGTGAAATAGGTTTTGGTGTATTCGTTGAATGAAAACAAATGGTCCGCGTAGGTCTTGATCACCCAGGCCTTGTGGCCGAACCAGGCATCGCCGATCCAGCTAGGTTTGCCCTGCACCGTGGGCGACGCCGAACGCTCGTTCCAGACGCGTTCGGCCTGATCCAGTTCGTAGATGGCGTTGCCCGAGGTCTCGAACACGGCTTCCCCTCGGGTATAGCGCGCATCGGGTGCCGGCACGGGGACCGGTGGCACGTGCGACGTGATGCGGAACGCGGGTGAGGCGCCGTCCTGGAACTCCACTTCGAACCGCCGGGTTTCCAGCACTTCATTCTTTTCCGACGCATTCAGGCTGATTCGCGTGCGCCAGCTCCAGCCTACGGCGCGTCTCTCGTCCAGGGGGTACAGCGACCAGTCATAGGCCAATTGGCCGCCGTCCTTGCCGGCTTTTTCCTGGAAGGCGCGGTCGAAGGCTTGCGCGTCGGGCCAGACCTGCTCGTCCAGCAAGGTGGCCGACCAGCGCCTGGCGCCGTCTTCGCTGACCAAGAGGCGCTGGCCGGCGTCGTGCCGCTCCAGGGCGATGACGCGATCCTGGGTCCGGAATACGGTGAACTGCAGCGGTGGCCCCAGCGTCACGTCCGGGTCGTAGGTCCAGGTCTTGCCCAAGTCATCAGAACGCAGCGTTTCCCAGGCGGCTGGGGGCTCACCCCCGGTCGGTGCGGCGGCGCTGCGCGGCGTGCCGGTGATCAGGTACAGCGTGCGGCCTTGGGGCGAACCGATCAGGCTGACGCCTGTGTCGCCGCTGATCGAACCCAGCAGTTCAAACACGCCCGTGCCCTGCCCGCCATAGATCAGATTGCGCGTGTCGGCCAGCTGCCACGGATTCTGAGGGCGCGTGTTCAGGGCAGGCACCAGCGTATCCAGCAGCGGCGCCTTTTCCAGTGCGGCCATCTCTTTGCCCGAGACCAGCCGTTGGCCAATCAGCAATTGGCGTTCGCCGAACCGTTGCAGGGACACCCGGGAAGACAAAGCAAATGGCGGGCCGTTGAGTTCGCCGATCACCTCGCTGCGCGCAAGCGGCTTGCCCAGGGGCACCAGTTGATAGATGCCATAGCCGATGATCCCCGCGACCGCGATCGCGGCGCCGCTGGCAAGCAGTCTAAGGTTCATGGCTGCAAAGCATCCTGATGCGTGGGCGCCCGCCATCTGGCCGGCGACTTTTAGGAAATTGACGAAACTATAGCGTGTCGCACATCGTTCTCTATACTGGCGTGACATACTCTCACGCCGCACCCGGCTGCACACGGAAACCCGACATGATCGCAAGGCACGCACGCTTCGCCCTGGCCCTGGCTATGCTGGGGACGGCCGGTTGGATGCAAACGGCAACTGCCGCGCCGCCCGACGTCTGCCAGGCCGTGACCGTGCGTGAAGGGGACCCGATTCCGCCCGATGCCTGCGCCGTCAATATCGTGCCTCGGAACCTGGACGTGTCGAACATCATCTTCGGCGACGGCCCGGCATGGACGCCACTGGATCCGCAGGCGATGCCCGGCGTCTTCTACGACACGGCGTCGATTGCGCCGATGACCGACCGGCCCGTCGTGATGGCGGTGACGGTCGCGTGGTTCTATGCGCAGCCGCGCGTGTCGGAGACGACCGGCCAGTCGTATGGTTCGGTGTCTCAGCCCGTTTTGCTGAACTGCAGCGCCAACACCTATACGGTCACTGAGACCCGGCATTATGCCGGCAACAATGCCACGGGCGCGCTGGTGGAATCGATTCCGGTGGCGGGGATCCACAATGCGCCGGTGGCGCGCGACCCCGTCCAGCGCAAACTGCGCGCGATGGTCTGCCCGCCCCCGGGCAAGACCGTGCGCAAGTAGGCTTGACGCCCTATCCGCGCCAATAGCGGTACAGCGTCCGCGCCGCCGCATCCAACAGGAAGCCCAGCACCCCGATCATCAGCACCATGGCCATCAGCTCGGAATAGGCCAGCCGATCACGCGTGTCCAGGATGAAATATCCCATTCCCGCAGACACGCCCAGCATTTCGCAAGGCACCAGCACGATCCACAGGATGCCGATGGCCAGGCGCACGCCGGTCAGGATATGGCCCAGCACGCCGGGCAGGATCACACTGCGCAAGGTCTCCCAGCGCGTGGCGGCCACGCTTTGGGCCAGTTGCAGCCAACGGGGATCCAGCTGCTGCACGCCGGCCGCAGTGTTCAGCACGATGGGCCAGACCGCCGCGAAGGTCAGCAGGAAATAGACGGGGTCGTCGCCCACGCCGAACACCATCACCGCAATCGGCATCCAGGACAGCGGCGAGATCATGCGCAGGAACTGCATGGCGGGCGACACCGCGGCCTCCAGCCGCCGCCAACTGCCGATCGCAAGCCCCAGCGGCACGCCGATCAACAGCGCAAAGCCCAGTCCCACGGCGATGCGCCGCAGGCTGACCAGGATATGCATGGGCAAGTCCGATGCGGTCAGCAGTTCGGCGAGGCTGACGAACGTGGCACCGGGCGAAAAGCGCCGCGCCATGCCGCCTGCGGGCGAGAAGACGTCAGTGCCTAGCCACCACAGCGCCAGCAAGGCTGCCAAGCCGGCCAGCCCCAGCGCGCACCGCCCGCCCAGGCCCAGGCCGGCGTTTCCGGCACGACTGGCCGGTTTGGCGGAAGATCCGGCTGGAGCAACGGCGGCGTGCCCTTGCGAGGCAGCGACGGACTCGCGAGCCGTCACGCCTGCACCATTTCGGTCCGCGTATAGGCGTCCGGGAAGCCGAAGCGGTTCAACCCGCCCACGGATTCGATCGCGCGTTTGACGTAACGGTCGTCGACCAGTTCACGCGCGGCGCGTGCCGGATCCAGGTCGGCCAGGAAACCCCGATCGGCCTCGATCAGCGTGTCGCGCAGGCGGCGCACCAGTTCCTCGGTATAGCTGGGAAACGGATAGGGTTGGAAGTCGATGCGCCGTTCGTCCCAGTCGGCGTGGCGGATGGCGCCAGTGCCCAGGTACCCCTCGCGGTCGGACGCGGGCGGCGCCAGCACCTTGGTCAGCGCCGGCAGGCCGTGCGGCGTGTAGCGGTTGATGCCTTCCTTGGACAGCAGCTGGGCGGTTTCGGCGCGGTTGTCGCGTATCCACAGTTGCGCCTGCACGATGGCGTCCACCACCTTTTGCGACCACTCTGGGCGTTGCTCCAGGTCGCGCTCGTGCATGAAGACCACGCAGCACGCATGGTTGCGCCAGACGTCACCGGTAAAGCGCAGCACCTTGCCCACGCCCAGGGTCTCAGCGACCGCGTTGAAGGGTTCGGCCACGATGTAGCCGGCGATGCGGTTCTGCGCCAGCGCGGGCGGCATGTCGGCCGGCGCCATCACGATCAGGTTGACTTCGTTTGCGCCGACCGATCCGTCTTTCCGCGCCACGGGCGTCAGGCCGTTCTCGCGCAGCAGATACTGCAGCATGACGTTGTGGATGGAGTACCAGAACGGGATGGCGACCGTCTTGCCGCCCAGTTCCTTGACGTTGTTGATGGCCGGCGCCACCGTCAGGCCCGATCCGCCCACGTGGTTCCAGGCCACGACCTTGGCCGGGACCTTGCTGCCGAAGCGCGCCCAGACCGTCATCGGCGACAGCAGGTGCACCACGTTCACCTGGCCCGAGATGAAGGCCTCGATCACCTGCGCCCAGCTGCGCAGCAGCGTGGGCTTTTCCGCCTTGACGCCGGCCTTGTCGAACAGGCCGTTGTTATGCGCCACCAGCAGCGGCGCGGCGTCGGTGATGGGCAAGTAGCCGATGCGCACTGGCGCGTCGGGCTCGCTTTGCGCGCGGGCGTTGAACGCCGACAGCAATGAGGTTGCGCCGCCTGCCGTCAGCAGGGCCGAGAGTTTCAACCAGTCGCGACGCGACATGTGTTCCAGGCACATCAATGAGCTCCTAGCAAGGGGTCAAACGTCAGTTCAAACTTGCACGGCATCGCCGCGCACGGCCCGCAGCGCAGCACGCAAGCGGGTCAGGATTTCCAGGCGCAGCGCGCCCATTTCGGGCAACAGGTCGGCGCGCGGGTGCGGCAGATCGACCTGCCATACGCCCAGGATGCGGCCGGGCGCGCCGCCCAGCAGCACGATCCGGTCGGCAAGCACCAGCGCTTCGTCGATATCGTGCGTGATCAGGACGGCGGCGGTGTGGAAGTCGGCCACCACCTTGCGCAGCAGCGCCTGCATCTCGCCGCGCGTCACTTCGTCCAGCGCGCCGAAGGGTTCGTCCAGCAGCAGCACCGACGGCTGGCGAGCCAGGCATCGCGCCAACGCGGTGCGCTGCGCCATGCCGCCGGACAACTGCGCCGGGCGCAGGTGCCGGGCATGCGACAGGCCAACTTCGTCGATGGCTTGGTCCACCCGCGTCCGGCGCTGGCTGTCCGTCAGCGCGGGTTGATGCTTGAAATCCAGGCCGAAGGCGACATTGCGTTCCAGAGACAGCCAAGGCAACAGGCTGGGATCCTGGAACGCCACGGCCACGCGGGGATGCACGCCCGTCAAGGGCGAGCCTTCCATCAACAGCGACCCAGCGGTCGCGGCCTGCAACCCGGCCAGCACGCGCAGCAGGCTGGACTTGCCCGCCCCGCTGGCGCCCAGCACGGCCACCACTTCGCCGCGTGCCAGATCCAGGTCCACGTCATGAAACACCGGACCCGCCGCGCCGGGATAGCGCAACGCCAAGCCGCGCGCCTGCAATACCGGCGACGCGCCGCCCGTCATGCGGCGGCCTCGGCAGCGAGTTTGGCCTGGCGTTTGGCCAGCTCGGTCTTCAACTGGACCAGACTCGGCGTGACGATCGGCAGGAACGCGGCTTCGCGCCAGCGCCGGGCGAAACCGGCGCCGGCAGGCTTCAGATACGCCGCGCCGCCGCTGGCCTGCAATTCCAGCTGCACGGCTTGATGGGCCGCTTCCGCCAGCGCGATGCGGATTTCGAACAAGGCCCAGGGTTCGGCCACGAAGCGTTCGCTACGCACGCCGGCGATCAAGCTGGCGCTAAGCGCTTCGACCTGCGCGTGCAGGGCTTGCAGCGGCTCGCCCAGGATGCCGCGCGATGCCTGGCCTTGGCCAGTTTGCGTGGCGGCCTGCAGGGCGCGGCGCGCCAGTCCGATGGACAGGCCGCATTGCAGCCCGGCGAACGCCGGCCGGGCGCGCGGCAAATACTGCCGGGCATCCGGATGGATCAACCATTCCGGGCCGATACGCACGCCCTGCACTGCCAGCGCCGCCGTGTTGCTGGATTGCAGGGCCAGCAAGGACAGGTCGGGGCTGCGGGCGAGGCCGGCGATGTCGTGCGGCAGCGCCACCACGGCAGGCGTGCCATCCGGCGCGGTGACGGCGGCGGCCACTAAAAAGCCTTGCAGGCGCAAGTTGGTCACCCAAGGCATGCGGCCATCCAGCACCCATTGGCCATCGGCTTGCCGGGCGCCGATCTGCAGGGACTCGATGCCCGACAGGAATTTCATGGCGTTGGACAGCGCGGTGGCGCCGGCGTGTTCGCCAGCCAGCAGCGGCGTCATCCAGGCGTTGGCCAAAGCCGTATTCGGGCTGCGCAGCAAGTATTCGATGAAGACGCGCTGGCTCCAGGCCACGAAGGCGCTGGCGACCGACCGCTCGGCCACTTGGGACACGGCCTCGATTGCGTCGCCGATGTCGGTGCCCGGCAAACCGCCCTGATCCGCCGGCACGCCGATTCGGAAGAGGCCCGCGTCGGCCAGCCGGGGCAGCACCGTGGCGGCGTCCAGGCTGCCGTCGTCCAGGGCATCGGCATGCTGGTCCAGCCATGCCGCCAAGTCCGGGGGCAAACTCCAGCCCGAGGCGGGGACTGCGCTAAGCGGTTGCCCCGCCATCACGCGCCGCTCCAGGCGTAGTCACGCAATTGGTCGTTCAGCGGCGTCTGGGCCAGGTTGTTGCCGAAGTTGCAGATGGTGGCCAGCCCGACGCCCACAATCACTTCCAGCGCGTTGCCGTCCGTGTAGCCGGCTTCACGCAGGGCCTGCAGGGCCTCGTCGCTGACACGGCCGCGCGTCTGGATCACGGCTTCGGTGAAGGCCGCCAACGCCTGCAGGCGTTCATCGGGCACCACGCCCTGGGCGCGCAGCGCGTCCACGACTTCGGGCGACAGCCGCGCCTTGTTGCGGGCCAGCGCCGTATGGCCGGCCACGCAGAACGTGCAGCCATGGCGGGTGCCCGCCACCAGTTGAACCACTTCGCGTTCCTGCAAGGTGAGGCCGGCGCGCGCATTGATCTGCGACAGCGTCTGGTAGGCCTCCAGCGCGACGGGTGCGTTGGCCAGCACCCCCAGCAGATTGGACAGGTATCCCGAAGCCTGTTCCGCGGCAGCCAGCGCGGCGCGCGTGGGTTCGGGGGCGCTTTGCGCGGTATGGACGGGCAGACGGGCCATGAAGATCTCCTGGAGTATCGTGGAAAAGCATATTGTGCGGGTGCCCGGCGGCAAGCGACAATGCACGAAGATCGCAACTTGATGCTAGATCTTATCGACTTTCAGCTATGCGCTTATAACCGGATTCGATCTTCCATCATCCTCCCAAACTGCGACGGCGTTCTGACCGGATCAGTTTGACGCCCCTACCCGGCCCTCTACTTTGCCTTTCACACCCGACCATACCGACCAAGCCGCCGTCGACGCCCTGTTGCTGTCCAGCCTGGAAGTCCAATCCAGCTTGTATCACCTGGGGCAATACTGCGGCAATTGGTCCGCCAGCACCAGCGGGCGGGCGCGCGCCAGTTTCCATCTGATCCTGCACGGCCGCTGCCGAGTCGACTTGGGCGAAGGGCAAGATGCGCTGACGCTGGCTGCGGGCGACGGCATCTTCTTCCTGCGCGACATCCCGCATGCCTTGACGCCGCTGGATCCGCCCGCCTCCGCCAGTGCCTTGTGCACGGCCATGGAGCCGCTGCTGCCGCGCCAGGCCGACAGCACGGGACTGGCCTGCGGGTTTTTCCAGTTCCGCCCCGGGTTGGCCGACCTGCTGGCCGATACGCTGCCCGACTACCTGGTGCTGCGCGCCGACGACGAACGCTTCCGCACGGCGCGCGGTGTTTTCGAATTGATCCTGGGGGAAACGGCGCGCGAACCGGGTGCGTCGCCCGTAGTGCTTGAACGGCTGACGGACCTGCTGATCTTCTTCATGCTGCGCCATCTGGCCATCCACGACCGGCAGGCCTATGGCCTGTTCGTGCTGGCGCGGGACCCGGCGATGGCGGGCCTGCTTCAGGCCATCCTGGAAGATCCTGCCGCCACGTGGAGCATGCAGGACATGGCGGACCGCCTGCATATGTCCAAGGCGACGTTCCATCGGCGCTTCACCCTGCAAAGCGGCACGACACCCGCGCAGCTGCTGCAACGATTGCGCATGCGCGTTGCGCGCCGCCACCTGAGCCAGGGCATGGGCATCCAGGACGCGGCCGAACGCGTGGGGTATCAATCCCAAGCCGCGTTCAGCCGCGTGTTCCAGCGTACGGAGGGGGTAGCGCCTTCGGCGTGGCGCAAGCGCGGCCCTGTCGTGGGCTAGGACCCGCCGGCGTTTTAGCCCAGCTTTAGCCCAAGCCCAGCAGCAGTTCCGCCAGCACGCCGGGATGCGTGATGTGCGCCTCGTGCGGGGCGGCGATGTCCACCCACTTCCAACCCTGCTGCGACTTCACCAGCTTGCGCGATTCTTCCAGCACCGCCAGTTCAGGCTGCGTGCAATGGATATAGGTGCGCGGACGCCCGTTGCCGATGGGATTCTTCAACGTCAGCGGCGTGGTGTAGCTGGCCAGCGGATGCGCGGTCAGGCGGCGCTTGACCCATTCGTAGTCCGCGCTGCCCGGGGTGAAGCCCCAGGCCGCGGGAATCGGATCCGGGATCGGCACGGCCAGGCCGCCCGTGGCCTTCGAGGCTGCGGCGATGCGCGCGTCGGCATCCGCCTTCGGGTAGACCGAAAACGCATTCTGGCCGCTTTGCAGCACGATGGCGTCGAAGTACACCAGGTGCGCCAGGCGCTCGGGAATGCGGTCGGCCACGCCGGTGATGGGAATGCCGCCGAAGCTGTGGCCCACCAGGATCACCTCATTCAACTCTTCCGTTTCGATGACCTGCACCAGGTCTTCGACGAAGGTATCGATGGTGATGCCCTTGTTCAGCAGGTGGGCGCGGTCGCCCATGCCGGTATAGCTGGGCGCGTAGACGCGGTGGCCGGCCGCCTGCAGGCGATCCGCTACCGGGCGCCAGCACCAGCCGCCGTGCCAGGAACCATGCGCGAGCACATAGGTCTTGGCCTTCTTGGCCGGCGCGGCGGCAAGCGCCGCCGACCCCGCCGCCAGGGCGGGCAGCCCGGCGGCCAGTTTCAACAGGGTTCTGCGGGGAATCATCGTCATTGCATTACACCTGCGCCAGCGCCTGTTCCAGGTCGGCGATCAGGTCATCGATGTGTTCGATGCCGATAGACAGGCGGACCGTCTCTTCCCGCACGCCGGCCTTTTGCAGCTCTTCGGGATTCAGCTGGCGGTGCGTGGTGGAGGCGGGGTGCGTGGCCAGCGACTTGGAGTCACCGATGTTGACCAGACGCGTGAACAGCTGCAGGGCATCCTGGAAGCGCGCACCGGCGTCGCGGCCGCCCTTCACGCCAAACGTGAACAGGCCCGGGACCTTGCCGCCCAGATACTTCTTCGCCAACGCGTGGTCGGGGTGATCCGGCAGGCCGGCGTAGTTCACCCATTCCACCTTCGGATGCTCGCGCAGGAAGTTGGCGACCTTGACGGCGTTCTCGACGATGCGGTCCACCCGCAGCGCCAGCGTTTCAATGCCTTGCAGGATCTGGAACGAGTTGAACGGCGAGATCGCCGCGCCCGTGTTGCGCAGCGGCACGACACGCGCACGGCCGATGTAGGCAGCGGCGCCGAAGGCTTCGGTGTAGACCACGCCGTGGTAGCTGACGTCGGGTTCGTTCAGGCGCTTGAAGCGCGCCTTGTGTTCGGCCCACGGGAACTTGCCGGAGTCGATGATGGCGCCGCCCAGGCTGGTGCCGTGGCCGCCCAGGTACTTGGTCAACGACTGCACCACGATGTCCGCGCCGTGCTCGATCGGGCGCAGGAGGTACGGCGACGGTACGGTGTTGTCTACGATCAGCGGCAGGCCGTGGCGGTGGGCCACGTCGGCCAGCGCGGCGATGTCGGTGATGTTGCCCAGTGGGTTGCCGACCGATTCCGCGAAGATGGCCTTGGTGCGGTCATCGATCTGCGCTTCAAAAGCGGCCAGATCGCTGGGGTTGGCAAAGCGCGTGGTGATGCCGTACTGCGGCAGCGTGTGCGCGAACAGGTTGTAGGTGCCGCCGTACAGCGTGCTGGACGAGACGATGTTGTCGCCCGCTTCGGCAATGGTCAGGATGGCGTAAGTGACCGCGGCCTGGCCCGAGGCCAGCGCCAGCGCGGCGATGCCGCCTTCCAGCGCCGCCACGCGCTGTTCCAGCACGTCGGTCGTGGGGTTCATGATGCGGGTATAGATGTTGCCCGGCACCTTCAGGTCGAACAGGTCGGCGCCATGCTGCGTATCGTCGAACGCGTAGGCAACCGTCTGATAGATGGGCACGGCAACGGCGCGCGTCGTCGGATCGGGGCGGTAGCCGCCATGCACGGCAACGGTTTCCAGGCGCCAGTTGGGCTTCTTCGGTTCAGTCATGTGTCTCTCCAGGAGATGCGTTATTGATGATTCAGATCAGACGGCAAGCGCGCGCGCGGCGCGCAAGATGCGTTCAACGTCTGCATGATTGTTATAGGCGCCGACGGACAAGCGCACGTAACCATACTCCACTACGCTGGCCACCACGCCCGCTTGGCTCAAATGGGCCAAGGCGGCGGCGGGATCGGCCACGCGCAATGCCGTGGTGGTGCTGCGCAGCGCGGCGTCGGGCGGCGACACCACGTGCGCGCCCAATGCGCGCAAGCCCTCGCTGAGCGCTTGCGACAGTTCCAGGACCCAGGGTTCGATGCGCTCGGGTTGCGCGCCTTCGATCAGGTCCAAAGCGCCGGCCCAGCCGGCGATGCCGGGATAGTTGAGGTTGCCGGTTTCCAGCCGCCGGGCATCGCCCGCATCGGACACGCCCACCTGCCATTGCAGGCCGGTCTTGTCCAGCGTGGTCACGCCCGACGGGCCGATGTACAGCGGATCCAGCGCGTCCAGCAGCTTGGGCGACACATGCAGCAGCCCCACACCCAGCGGGCCCAGCAAGCCCTTGTGCGCACCGCAAGCGAAGGCGTCCACACGCCATTCATCGACGTGGGCGCGCAACAAGCCCGCGCCCTGGATGCCGTCGACCACCAGCCATATGCCGCGTTCCGCGCAGCGGCGGCCCAGTTCGGCGATGTCGGTGCGCAAGCCCGTGCCGTACTGCACCCAAGACACCGCAATCAGGCGGGTGCGGGCGTCCACGTGCTGCCACAGATCATCGACCGTGTAGCGGTGCGATTGAGCTTGCGCCACCCGCACCTGCACGCCGCGGCGACGCAGGTTCAGCCAGGGCAAGGCGTTGGTGGGATGTTCCTGGTCGTCCACGATCAGGTTGTCGCCGTCCTGCCAGGCCAGGCCTTGCGCAACGGTGTTCAAGCCTTCGGTGGTGTTCTTGGTGAAGGCCAGCCGGCGCGCCTCTCCGCCGATCAGGCGGGCCAGGCGCACACGCAGCGCATCGGCATCGCGCAGCCATTGCGGCTTGTCGCTGCGGGCGTGCGTGATGCCATCGAAGAAGGCCGCGACGGCGTCCGCCACCTTGGGCGACAGCGGGCTGGTGTAGGCGATGTTGGCGTAGGCCTTGTCACGCGTGATGGGAAACAACTGCCTGAATTCGTCCTGCCAGCTCATGCGCGACCTTCCGTGTGAATGCAACTTGGTATGCCGGAATTCTAGGTATATGACGCGAATCTGGATAAGGCTAAGTTCTTATATTCATATGACCATATAGTCGCTCGAAAAACGCCGTCGGCCCCATAGAATTCATGCCTTTCTTGCATACACACAATACGGGAACGGCATGCGATTGACTCAACTCTTCAAGGCGGCGGGCGTCGCCGCGGCGCTGACGATTGCCGGCGCGGCGCACGCCGGCACGGTGGACACCATCAAGAAGCGCGGCGAACTGGTGTGCGGCGTCAGCCAGGGTTCGGCGGGGCTTTCCATTGCCGACAAGCAAGGCCGCTGGACGGGCCTGGACGCGGACCTGTGCCGTGCGCTGGCCGCCGCCGTGTTGGGTGACCCCGAGAAAACGCGCTTCGTCCCGCTGAGTTCGCAGCAGCGCTTCCCGGCGCTGCAGTCGGGCGAGATCGACGTGCTGAACCGCAACACGACCATCACGTCCAGCCGCGACGCGGGTCTGGGCATCGTGTCCGCCGGCATCGTCTTCTATGACGGCCAGGGCTTCCTGGTGCCGCGCAAGCTGGGCGTGAAAAGCGCCACCGAACTGGATGGCGCGCAGGTCTGCGTGCAGCCCGGCACGGTCAACGAACAGAACCTGGTCGACTACTTCAAGAAGCAAAAGCTCACGTACCGCCCGGTGGTGATCGAGAACCTGGTGGAACTGGAGCAGGCTTTCTATGCGGGCCGTTGCGACGTCTATCTGTCGGACGCCTCGACGTTGGCTGCCAGCCGCGCCGCGCGGGCCGGCAAGCCCGACGACTTCGTGATCTTGCCCGAGCGCATCAACAAATCGCCGCTGGGTCCGTTCGTGCGGCAGGATGACGCCAACTGGGCCGCCATCGTGCGCTGGACCGTCAACGCGCTGGTCGCCGCCGAAGAGCTAGGCATCACGGCGAAGAATGCCGACAGCCAGACGCAAAGCACCGACGCGCAAGTGCGCCGCCTGCTGGGCGTGGAGCCGGGCATCGGCAAGAGCTTCGGCCTGGACGAAAGCTGGGCGAAGAACGCCATCAAGGCCGTGGGCAACTACGGCGAAGTGTGGGACCGCAACCTGGGCGCGGCCACGCCGCTGAAGCTGGACCGCGGCCTGAACGCGCAGTGGAACCAGGGCGGCCTGCTGTATTCGCCGCCGTTCCAGTGAGTGTGATCCCCTGAACGCGGCAGGCGGGCCTTTGGCCCGCCTTTTGCATTGGCACCGGCCATCATGACTGCAACGACCCTTCCCTTCCCCCCTCCTGGCCCGCTGCGCCGCTGGCTGCCGTCGGTAGCCTGGATCCTGGCGCTGGGCGGCATGGCCGCCGTGCTGCTGCTGCACATTGAATCCGTACAGACGGCGCGCGGCATCCAGGGCGGATTCGGCTTCCTGTTCCAATCCGCGGGCTTTCGCATTTCGGAAAGCCTGCTCGCCGTCTCGCCCGACGATCCTTACTGGATGTCCATCGCGGCCGGCCTGGTCAATACACTTACCGTGGCGGCCGTGGCCATTCCGCTTGCGACCGCGTTGGGCATCGCGCTGGGCCTCATGCGCCTGTCGTCCCATGCCTTGACCGCGCGCTGCGCCGCCGCCATCATCGCGCCGCTGCGCAACACGCCGGTGCTGCTGCAACTGTTCGTCTGGTACGGCTTGCTGCTGCGGCTGCCGGACCTGCGGCAAGCGTGGTCGCCGCTGCCTTCCGTGCTGCTGTCCAACCGTGGGTTGGCGCTGCCCGCCGTGCAGGGCTGGCTGCCGTATGCCGCCGTCCTGCTGCTTGCCGTGGCGCTGGCCTGGCGTGCCAGGCGCCGCTGGGGCAACGGCGCGGCACTCGCCGCATTGGCCGTCGCCGCCTTGGCCTGGGCCTTGCTGCCCGCCATGCAGGTAGACCTGCCGGTCAAACGCGGCTTGGGGCTGCAAGGCGGCTGGCAGCCCAGCATCGAATTCGCGGCGCTGCTGATCGGTTTGGTCGTCTTTCATGCGGCCTACATCGCCGACATCGTGCGCGCCTCGGTCCGCGCGGTGCCCGTCGGGCTGGTCGAGGCGGGCCAGGCAATGGGCCTCGCGCCTTGGGGCGTGCTGCGGCTGGTGATCGCCCCCTACGCCACGCGCGTCGCCCTGCCCCCCTACGCAAACCAGTGCCTGGCACTGGTGAAGAACAGCACGCTGGCGATCGCGATCGGCTACCAGGAATTGATGGCCGTCATCAACACCGCCATCACCCAGACCGGCCTGGCGCTGGAGGGCATTGCATTGGCCGTAGCGGTCTATCTGACGCTGGCGCTGGTGCTGGGCGGGGGCCTGTCGGCCTGGAACGCGCGCAATACCCGGCACGGCCCTGGCGACACGCACGGCGCGCGACTGAGCGACCGCCCCTTGTGGCGCGCAACGGGAAGCAACCCGCATCCGTGGCGCGGCAAAGTCCTGTCGACGGTGTTGGCCGTGCTGCTGGCCGCGGTGGCCTGGACAATGCTGGACTGGGCCGTGTTGCGGGCCGTCTGGCTGGGCGACCCTGCGGCCTGCGCCAACGCTGCCGGCGCCTGCTGGGCCGCCGTGGGGGAAAACCTGCCGCTGCTCTTCTTCGGCACCATGTCGCCCGCCGACCGCTACCCGGCCTTCATCGCCTGCGCGGCGCTGCTGGGCGGAATCGGCTTGACGCTGGGCGCGCGCCGCCTGCCCGCCCGCGCGCGCGCCGCAGCGCTGGCCATCCTGTTGCTGATCGTCATCAGCGCCCTGACTGGTTGGCCGTGGGGCGGCGCCCTGATCGGCCCGCAGCGCTGGGGCGGCTTGCTGGTGACGTTGATCCTGGCCATCGCCGCCTTGGCCGCCGCCGTGCCGCTGGCCTTTGCGCTGGCCCTGCTACGCCGCTCCGGCAGTCGCGCAGGTTCGCTCGCTGCCGCCGGCCTGATTGAAGCCGTGCGCGGCGTTCCGCTGGTGACGCAACTGCTGTTCGCATCCTTTGTGCTGCCCATGCTGCTGGGCGGCGGGGTCTCGAAGTTCAGCATGGCGCTGGCCGCGCTGACACTGCACACGGCTTGCCTGCTGGCCGAAGTGCTGCGCGGCGCGTTGCAAGCCATCCCGCCTGGCCAGATGATGGCGGCGCGGGCGCTGGGCATGCGCCCCGCCCCGGCCTATGCCTCGGTCATCTGGCCGCAGGCCCGCCGCATTGCCGCGCCGGCCGCGCTGGGCGTCTTCGTGGGCGCCGTCAAAGACACATCCCTGGTCAGCATCATCGGCGTGTTCGATGTGCTGGGCGCGGCCAAGGCGGTGGTCGCCGGAACCGAATGGCGGCCCTACCACGTCGAAGTCTATCTGGCGGTGGCGCTACTGTACTTCGCGGCCAGCCTGGCGTTGTCGAAGGTTGCGCGGCGGATGGAGGCCCGCGCCGCCTAGAATGCGCCGACTCAGCCCTTGTTCAACGCCGCGGCGGCCTTGATCAATGCCTTGAACGCCTTTTCATCGATGTCGTCGCCTTCATGGATGTCGATGGCGCGGCGCGTGTTGCCCTCCAGGCTGGCGTTGAACAGCCCCGCCGGATCGGCCAGCGCCGCTCCCTTGGCGAAGGTCAGCTTCACCGCCGCCTTGTAGGTTTCGCCCGTGCAGAGGATGCCGCCATGCTCCCATACCGGCACCCCGCGCCATTTCCAGGTTTCGGCCACGTCCGGGACGGCCTGCTTGATCCACTTTCTGACCTGGGCCAGCGCGTCGCCGCGCCAGTCGTCCAGTTCGCGGATCCTGGCGTCGATCTTCTCGGAAGCGGTAGCGTCCTGCTCCGCGCCGGCTGCCTTGCTGGTCTTTGTTGCCATGCCTGTCGCCCTCCTCGTCGGGATGGAATCAGCCCGCCCGCGAACCGAGCGGCGTGCGGTTCAGAAATCGGTCGAAGGCGCTGAGATACGCCGCCTCCGCCGCGGTCAGCTTGCGCTGCTTGTGCCAGGTCAGGAACACGTCCATCTCGGCCACGGATTCGGCCGGCGGCAGCCGCCGCAGTTCACCGTTGACCACATCCTGGCGGATCAGGTGTTCCGGCAGGAAGCTCAGCCCGATGCCGGCCACCACCATGCGCCGAACCTCTTCGATGTTGGACGAGGTGCCGACGATCCGGCCGGTGAAACCCTGCTGGTCCCGGAAGATGGTCAGCGGCGACAACGTGTCGCCGATCTGGTCGCTGGCGAAGCACACGAAGTTCTGATCCATCAGGTCTTCGATGCTGACCCGCTGCTTGGAGAACAGCGGATGATGGCGCCCGCAGACGACGGCGTAGTGGTGGCGCAGGAACAGGCGCCGTTCCAGTCCCTCGACGGGTTTGCGGCACAGGCAGATGCCCAGTGCGGGCACGCGTTTGGTCAGCGCGTCCAGGATGGCCGCGCTGGGCAGCACGTCCATATGGAATTCGATCTTCGGGTAGCGCCGATGAAACTGCGCCAGGAAGTCGTCGTAGGCCGGGCTTTGCACCTTGCTCATCACCAGCAAGCGCAACGTGCCCGCGATTTCGGCCTTGTCCTGGATAGCGGCATTTTCGATGCGCGCCATGGTGCCGTACATGTCCCGGGCGATCGCGTAGACCTCGTCGCCCAGGCCGGTCAGCCGGAATTCGCCATTGCGGCGATGCAGCAACATGCCGCCCACCGCGTCTTCCAGCCGCTTGAGCGCCTGGCTGACCGCGGGTTGGCTCAGATGCAGCGCCTGCGCGGCGCGGCCGACCCCGCGTTCCTGCACCACGAACATGAAGGTGCGCAGCAGGTTCCAGTCCATGCGCTCGGGCGCAAGCGGCAATGAGGTGGGATTTCGGGCGGGCGGCTGGGGCATGGCGTCGCGTACGGGGTCCGGGAAAAGACAGGATCGAACCCACGCAAGCGACGCCGCGTCCCAGTGCTCAGACGCCGGCCAGCCCCGCAAAAAACCGCGACGCGTTGGATTCCAACCCTTCGATATAGTAGCCGCCTTCCTGCACGATCAGGGTCGGAAGCCGCAGGCTGCCCACCTCGCGGCCCAGGCGCTCGAAGCCGTCTTCCGTGACGCTGACCATGGCTTGGGGGTCTTTCTCGAAAATATCGAAACCCAGCGACAGCACCAGCGCGTCAGGCTGGAACAGTTCGATCGCGCGGCGCGCCTGAGCCAGGCGTTCGAAGAACACCGATTCTGGCGACCCGTGCGGCATCGGCAGGTTGACGTTGTAGCCATAGCCCTCGCCCGCCCCGCGTTCGTCCTCGAAGCCCGCGACCACGGGATAGAAGTTCTCGGGATCGCCGTGGATCGACACGTAGAGCACATCGCTGCGTTCGTAGAAGATCTCCTGGATGCCCTGGCCGTGGTGCATGTCGGTATCCAGGATGGCCACGCGCTGATACTTCGAACGCAAGCGCTGGGCGGCGATGGCGGCATTGTTCAAATAGCAGAACCCGCCAGCCGCGTCACGACGCGCATGGTGGCCGGGCGGCCGGCAGATCGCGTAGGCGTGGCGGTCGCCCACCAGCACGGCCTCGGCCCCGGCGACGGCGCACTGCGCCGACCAATAGGCCGACTGCCAGGTTTGCGGACCTACCGGGCAACTGCCATCGGCCAGGTAGCGGCCGGCCTTGGCCAGCACGCCGCGCAGCGCGTTGGGTTCGCGCACGAACACGTTGGAGACGACTTCGCCGCCCCAGTCGCCCGGCAGCTTCATCCAGTCCTCATGGGCGCTTTGCAGGAACTGCAGATAGTCCAGGGAATGCACGGCCGACAACGCGCCTGCCCCATGGTCGGCCGGCGCCTGCACGTCGAACCCCAGCTTGCGCGCCGCCTGCACCAGGCCGTCCAGACGCGCCGGCACTTCCTGGGGCGTGCGCATCTTGCCGCGCGAAAAATACGTCTGTGGATGGTGCAGCTTCTGGTCGTCGTGAAAAAATGCCTTCATGCTTGCTGATCCTTCAGTTGGAATTGCTCGGTGCGCTGGCCCACATTGCCCAGCAGCAGGACGGAAACCAGGGAAAGCAAAGAAATCGCCGAAAACAGCAACGCCAGCGGCCACCACTGGCCTTTGAAGTTCTCGGCCAGCACGGTGCCCAGCAAGGGCGTCAAACCACCGAAGATCGCGCCCGACAGCTGATAAGCCATCGAGATGCCGGTGTAGCGGATGCTCGTCGGAAAGCTGTCGCTGACGTAGCCCGCGATCACCGCGTAATAGGCGCCCATGAAGAGTACCGCCACCCCCACGCCCAGCGTAATACTGGTAAGCGAGCCCTGGTCGACCAGGTTGAACATGGCGTAAGGCGTGAACATCGACACGAATGCCATCGCGCCCAGGAAGCGCAGGTTGCCAACGCGACTGGCGATGTAGGCGGCCAGCGGCGTGATGAAGAACTGCATGATCGACACAACCAGCAGGCAATCCAGGATCACCGCCCGGTTCAGCCCGACGTACTGCGTCGTGTAGGCAATCATGAACGTGTTGGTGAAGTAGAAGCCGGCAATGCCCAGCACGTTGGCGCCGACGGCCAGCGCCAGCAGACGGGGTGCACCGCGCAACACCTGCGCAAGCGGCGCCTGGGCGGGCTTGGCCGGTTTGTGGGATGGGGCGGACTTGGCGCGGTCGGCCTGCGCCTGCTTTTCAGCCAGGAAGTCCGGCGATTCGTTGACACTTAGCCGGATCACGAAACCCACGACCAGCAGCACCGCCGAAAACAGGAACGGCACGCGCCATCCCCAGCTGAGGAACGCCGCGTCGTCCAGGCCCGTCACCAGCTTGAACATCAGCATCGACAGGATCAGCCCGGCGGGGCTGCCCAATTGCGCGAAGGACGCGAAGAAGGTGCGCTTGCTCTTGTCCGGCGAATGCTCGCCGGCCATCAGCACCGCCCCGCCCCATTCGCCGCCCACGGCAATTCCCTGCACGATCCGCAGCAGGATCAGCAGCACGGGCGCCCAGAAACCGATGGATGCATAGGTGGGCAACAGGCCGATCAGCACCGTCACCGTGCCCATCATGACCAGCGTGATCACCAGGGATTTCTTGCGGCCGATCTTGTCGCCGATATGGCCGAAAATCGCGCCGCCCAACGGCCGGGCGAAGAAGCCCACCGCGAACGTGCCCAAGGCGGCCAGGGTTCCGTAGAAGCCCGTGGCCGACGGGAAAAAGAGTTTGCCGAACACCAGCGCGGCGGCGGTGGCATAGATGTAGAAGTCGTACCACTCGATCATGGTGCCGACGAAAGCGGCGGTGGACGCGCGCACCGGCTGGTGCCCCGTCGCAGGTTTTCCCCTCATGTTTATCTCTCTTAAGGTAGGTTGAGGTCTATCAGCCCGCTGTTATAGCCCTGGCCCAACCATAAGAAAAATTCTTATTTCTTATCCGCCGAATTACTTCGGCTAATGAGTAAAAACCCTTATCACGTATTTTCGCGCCGCCGTCTTGCAGCTAGCCCGCGGCCCCGCTCATCCGCTGCAACCACGCCGGCCGCGGTGCCGCATCCAGCCAGTTCTTCACGATCAGCCCCAGCTCGGTATCGCCCGATATTCGCAGCCGGCGCTGGAAGAACAAGGTGTCCGCGTCGGTCTCAGCCCGAATCAAACGGAACAGGTCAGCCAGCTTCGCGCCCAGTTCCAATTCACATGGTGCACGGCTCCACGCAGGCCGGAACGCGCTGTCGCGCACCGTAAAGGCACTGCGCAGGCCCAGGTCTTCGATGGTGATGGCGAAACTGCGGCCGTCGAGTTCCGGCGGCGGGGACAGCCATTTGAGCCGTCTTGCCAATTCCAATCCCGCCACGAAGTGCAGGGATACCACCGGCGTGGGCACACGCCGGCCCAACTGCGCGAATAGGGCCGGCGGGTTCAGGTTCCAGGTCGCGCTCATGCAGTGGCCTCCAGCAATTCGATGCCGGAGCGGCCGTGGTAATAGCCGTTGCACCGTCCGATACCCGCAGGTGGCGCGACGGCGGCGGGCGTGCCGCCGCGACGCGTCGCGTCCAGCGCGGCCACGGCGTCCAGCGTGCCCGCCGACTGCGGGCTGACACGCAGCACGTCGACGCCCATGCGGGCCAGTTGAGGCGCCTGCGCCAGCAAATCCAGGCAGGCGGCGGACTGCACCTGGATGCCGTTGATGCCCAGGAATTCACGCGACTCGCGCGTGCGCATGTCCAAGCCATCTGGGTGTTCGATGCAGCGGAACCCGCAATCGTCCTTCTTCAGCCGAAAATGCCGCGCGGTGAAGCAGCGTGCGGAAAAGGCCAGTGCCATACGGCCCCACACCATCACTTCGGCCGCCATGTCTGCCGGCCGCTCTTCCAATAGCCGTGCGAGCGTGCCGCCGTCCATTTCCAGCGGCGCCACGAAGCGCACCGCGCCCTGGCTTGCCAGCCATTGCAGCGTGCCGCCGTGATAGGCGTTCACGTGCGGGCCCGCCACGAAAGCACGGCCTGCCAGGTGCCGCACGGCGCCCAGTTCGCCCGCTTCGACCATGAAGTCATCCTGGTCGCAAAGCTTCTTCAGCGCGTGGGCCTCTGCCCCGGTTTCGATCAGGGTGCGCCCGGACAGCACCACGGTCTTGCCTGCGGCGCGAAGGTCACGCGCCAGGCCCAACCAATCATCCGCCCGCAATTCGTGGCGTCGGCTACAGACCGTTTCGCCGATATAGAGGATGTCGGCCGCGCTGTCGGCCAGGTCGGCGTAGAAGTCCAGCGTACGCTGGCGCGGCCAGTAATACAGCAACGGGCCGACGGATATCTGGAATGCGTTCGATTTCATTTCCATGGACGTTCAAATGCGCCTTGGGTGACTTGGGATCCTTCCGCGTGGCGCGCCAGCAAGGCGTTCCATTCGGGTCGCGGCGAAAAGCGCGCGGCGTCGGCATGCACGCTGTCCAGCGCCGCACGCAAGGTCGACACCACTTGCGTAACATAGGCCGGGCTGCGCTGGCGGCCTTCGATCTTGATGGCGGACACGCCCATTTCGGCCAGGCGCGGCAACAAGCCGATGGCGTTCAGGCTGGTCGGTTCTTCCAACGCATGGTCGGCCTGCCCGTCGATTTCGAAGCGGCCTTTGCACAAGGTGGGATAGGCGGCGGGTTCGCCGGGTTCGTAGCGGTCGATCAAAATGCCGGACAGGCGCGCGTCCATGCGGCCGTTTTCTTCCACCCAGCGCACGGCGTGCGCGGGCGAACAGACGCCCTTGTTGTTGGGCGAATCGCCGGTGGCGTACGACGACAGCAGGCACCGGCCTTCGGCCATGACGCACAGGCTGCCAAAGCCGAAGACTTCGACTTCCACACTGACGTTGGCACAGATGCGCGCGACTTCGGCCAGGGTCAGAACGCGTGGCAGCACCACGCGGCGGATGCCGAATTGCTCTTTCATCAATTCAATGGCGTCGGCATGCGTGGCGGATCCCTGCACGGACAGATGCAGGCGCAAATCGGGATAGCGGTCGCTGGCGTAGGCCAGCAGCCCGGGGTCGGCCATGATGACCGCATCCGCGCCCAGCCCGTGCGCGGCGTCTACCGCGTCGCGCCATTCCTGCGCGCGGCCCGCCTGCACGAACGTGTTGATGGCGAACAGCACCTGACGCCCCTTGCGATGCGCCAGTTCGACGCCTGCACGGATGTCGTTTTCGGTGAAGTTGAGCCCGGCGAAATTGCGAGCGTTGGTCGCATTCTTGAGCCCGAGATAGACGGTGTCGGCACCCGCCTCAATGGCGGCTTTCAAGGCGGCGAGGCTGCCGGCCGGGGCCACGAGCTCGATGGGAGAGGTTCGAGTTTGCATGCCGGCCAGTCTAGGGTCCGGCGGGCATCCCGGCCTTGTCGCAGATCAAACCGGGGTGCGGCCGCAAGCGTGATGGCGCGGCGCTATTCCTCGGAATGCAGCCCGTGTTCCACGGCGTACACGGCGACCTGCACGCGACTGGTCAGGTTCAGCTTTTTCAGCACGTTCTGAACGTGGATCTTGACGGTGCTTTCGCTCACATCGAGCTCGCGCGCAATGACCTTGTTGCTGGCGCCGCGCGCCAGGCATTGGACGATTTGCGTTTCGCGCGCCGTCAGCCGGTGGCGTTCGGCGCTGCCAGAAGCCTGGGCCGCCTGCGAGGCCGCCCCGCGGAACTGGTCCACCAGCTTGGCCGTCATGCTTTCGGCAATGACCGATTCACCGGCGGCGGCGCGGCGGATGGCAGAGGTCAGGACCTCGGCGTCGATGTTCTTCACCAGATAGCCGCGGGCGCCGTCGCGCAGCGCCTGGCCCAGTTCGTCGGCCTCTTCCGAGACCGTCAGGATGATGACCGCACAGGACGGCAGGTCCTGCGTCAGTAGTTGCAGCGTTTCCAGGCCGGACAGGCCGGGAAGGTTGAGGTCCAGAAGGATGACGTCGGGCTGGAGTTCCTTGGCGCGCTTGATGCCTTCCACGCCGTCGCCGGCTTCGGCCACCACTTCGAAATCGGGTTGGCGTTGCAGCAGCAGGCGCACGCCCGAGCGGAAAAGTGTGTGGTCATCGACAAGCAGGATACGGATAGGCATGTTCAGAACGTGTCAGGCGGCCTGGCGCTCGCTGCCAGGCAAGGTCAGCGCCACGCGCGTGCCGGCGCCGGGCTGGGATTCCAGTTTTATCACGGCGCGCATCCGCGCGGCGCGCTCCTGCATGATGTGCAGGCCCACGTGGGACTCGCCGCGCGCAGCCACTTCGGCGGGGTCGTAGCCCTGCCCGTCATCCTGGATCAACAGCGAGAAGTCGCGTTCGTTGTTGACCGACACCTGCACCTGGCTGGCCTCGGAGTGCTTGCGCACATTGGACAGTGCCTCTTGCAGGATGAACAGCACTTGCAGTTGCTGCTCGGGCGGCAACGGACCGCCCTCGTCCCCTCCGAAGCGCAGCTCGGTCTGGATGCCGGTCTGTCGGCGGAAGCGCTCCACGGTGGATTCAATGGCGGCTTGCAGATCGCCCTGCCCCAGCTTGCTGCGGAAATTGGTCAGCAATTCGCGCACGTCCTGGTAGCTTTCGTCCACGCCCGTACGCAACAGCGGCAGGATCTCGCTGATCTCTTCCTGGTCGCCGCGCTTGACTGCCGCGTCCAGCATCTGCAGTTGCAGGTTCAGGAAGTTCAGGCCTTGCGCCAGGCTGTCATGCAGCCCCTGGGCGACCAGCCCGCGCTCCTGCACCACCGCCAGTTGGCGGGCCTGCGCGCTAAGCCGCCGGTTATCCAGCGCCACGCCCAGGTGCTGCCCCAGGGTTTCCAGCAACTGGGAGTCCGACGGCGCCAGACGGCGTTGCTGGCGGAAATGCAGCGAATACGATCCCAGCACTTCGTCGCGGGTCACAATACGGAACACCGCCACACTGGCAAAGCCCTCGCGTTGGCAGTTCAGATCCAGTTCGGGCGGCGAATGACGGAAATCCTGGATGACGATGACGCCTGCCTGGCGCGTTGCGACGCCGCAGTAGCAGTCGTCCACCTTCATGCAGTGCTCGGATTCCACGAGCTCGTTCGACAGCCCCACCGACACCACGAGGTTCAGCTTTTCATTGGTGGGGTCCAGCGCGCGGATGCTGCCGCCTTCGGCGTCGAACTGCAACATGACGCGGCGCAGGAAGCCGTCGCACATGGCTTCGATCTCGTTGGGCTGGTTCAGGAAGGCCGCCATGTCGTAGAGCGCGCCGATATCCCGGTTCTGCGCGGCCAACTGCGCCGTCTTGTGCTCGACGCGCTGTTCCAGGCCGGTGTACAGGTCCTGCAGCTCGTCCGCCATGCGGTTGTAGCCTCGGGCCAGCAAGCCGAATTCGTCCTGGCTTTCCACCGGCAGCCGCGTGCTGAATTCGCGTTCGGCCATGCGCTGCAAGCCGTCACGCAACCGCAGCACGGGCGCGATGATCCATAGGTACAGCAGATAGATCATAGCCAGCGTGCCAGCGCTGGCGATGGCCGCCAGAATGCCTTGCGACAGGCGCAGCGACGTGGTCTTGCCGGCGTTGTCCTGTTCGATCATCCGTACCAGCGTGTCGGCGCGCGATACGAATTCCGGCAGGGTCTGCAGATAGGCGGCCGCATCGGGCTGCGCAATGGCGCGCAAGGCGGCCGGCCGCATCACGTCTTTCCAGTAGCTGGCCACATCGTGCCATTGCGCACGGATCGCTTCGTCACTGGGGATGAACAGCGGACGGGCGGGGTTGCCTCTTGCCAGCCGCGCAATGGTCTCGTCCAGCACCGCGATCTGTTCCTGGGTGCGGACTTCTCGGCCGGCTTGCGGGCGCATCAGCTCCACTGCCACGCGGTTGGCGCGCATGCGCAGGCTGCCCGTGTCGTTGATGGCGGCGCCCGCCCCTTCCAGTTGCCACGACAGCCACAGCGTCCAGCTGATCATGGACAGCACCACCACCAGCGCCGCCAGCGAACTGGCGATGATGCGCGTGGACAGGCGATGCCGGGGGGAAGGCAGGCCGTCAAGCCCGGAGATGCGTGAAGAAGACGTCATGAAGATCGGTGCAGGCGGCGCGGTACGTTTGATAGTGTAGTCGCCTTCAACCCAGGCCCAGCGCGCCGCACAGGAAGTCCGCCACTTGGGCCGGGTCGTTCAGCGGCAAGCAGGGCAACGCGGTGTCCAGCGGCGCGTCGGTCACGATCGCCAGGAAACTGCCGTCTTCGGCGTGCAGCGGCGGCTTGCCCAGCGCGGGGCGGTAGACCTCGATGCGCGGGATCGCCGCCTGCTTGAATCCTTCCACCAGCACCAGGTCAGCCGGTGACAGGCGTGCCAACTGGTCCGCCAGGGACGGCTCCGGCGCATCCCGCAGTTCGTGCACGATGGCATACCGGTACGGCGAGGCCACCATCACCTCCTGGGCGCCCGCCAGCCGGAAGCGCGCGCTGTCCTTGCCAGGGGGCTCCATCTGGAAGTCGTGATGGCTGTGCTTGATGACATTGACGCGCAGCCCCCGCGCCGCCAGCAAAGGCAGCATCGCTTCAATCAACGTGGTTTTGCCGCTGCCGGACCGGCCGGCGATACCGAAAACTGGGCTCATGCATGCTCCGTAAACAAGGGACAGACCATAGGTAAGAACGCGTCCGCCCGCGGCGAGTATGCCAGCAATGCCCCGGCCACCAGGTCGAAATACCAGCCATGCAGCGTCAGGTCGCCCGCCTGCACGGCGCGGCGCACGAAGGGCAATTCCTCAAGGTTGCGCAGCGAAATCAGGATGGACGCCTGCTCGCAGGCGCGGCGGCGTTCGGCGTCGGTGGCGTGAGGCATCTGGCGCAGCACCCGATGGCGGGCCGGCTCGGCGATATCCATCCAGCGCTCCAGATAGTCGGTTTCGCCGTCGCTGCGCGTGCGCCGTTCCATCAGCGCCCGGATGCCGCCGCAGTGCGCGTGCCCCAGCACGATGATGCGGCTGACCCGCAACTGCTCCACGGCAAACTGTATGGCAGCCAGCACGCCCTGCAAGCCGCGGTCGGCGCTGGTGGGCGGCACCAGGTTGGCCACGTTGCGCACGGCGAAAATGTCGCCAGGGTCGCAGCCCAGCATCATGGCCGGGTCCACGCGGGAATCGCAGCAGCCGATCAGCAAGGTGCTGGGGTGCTGGCCGTCTCGCAGGTTGCGGTACAGCGCGGGCGCTTCTTCGTAATATTGCTGTTGAAAGCGCTGGAAGCCGTCGATGAAGCGTTCGATGTCTCCCATCTCAGCCCCCTGTCTGCGCCATGAACCGGACGATGCGCTCGGGGCGCGTGACGAAATCATGGCGTTCCGGCTTGGCGGCAATGCCTGCCAGGATCGCGCGCACCAGTTCGGCGTCGCTGGCTCCGCCGCGCAGGAGACGGCCCAGCGGCACCCGGGCTTCCTGCCCCAGGCACAGGTACAACGTGCCGTCCACGCCCAGCCGCACCCGGTTGCAGGTGGCGCAGAAGTGCCGCGACATGGGCGTAATCACGCCCAGCACCGGCGCGCCCTCACCCGCCGTCCAGTACCGCGCCGGGCCCGTTCCCGAAGCCGCCAACGCCGGCACCAGACCCGCCTCGGCGGCCAGGCGCGCGCCCATGGCATTCAAATCCGTGTGGGTGAAGCCGCGGCCGCATTCCCCCATCGGCATGGGTTCGATCAGGCGCAGGACAAAGCCCTGCCCCATGGCGTAGTCCAGCAGGCGGCGCACATCGGCCTTGGGCGTGGCGGCATGCACCACGCTGTTCAGCTTGATGGGCGAAAAGCCTGCCTGGCGGGCGGCCGCCAGCCCCGCCAGCACGGAATCCAGGCAATCGCGCCCGGTGATCTGGCTGAAGGCTGCGGCGTCCAGCGTGTCCAGGCTGATGTTCAGCCGCGTCACGCCCGCGGCGCGCAGGTCTTCGGCATGACGAACCAGTTGCGTGCCATTGGTAGACACCGACAGGTCGGTGAGGCCCGGCATCGCCGCGATGGCACGGGCCAAGCCCGCCACGCCGCGGCGCAACAGCGGCTCGCCGCCAGTCAGCCGGACCTTGCTGACGCCCAGGCGCACGAACAGGCCCACCAGCCTGGCCATTTCGTCATGGCGCAGCCAGTTGGCCGGGGTTTCGAAGCCCCTGAAATCCTTGGGCAGGCAGTAGCTGCAACGCAGGTCGCAGCGGTCTGTGACCGAGACGCGGAGGTAGTCGATCCGGCGTCCGAAGCCGTCTGTCAGGGGTCCTGCAGCAGGCTCGTCCATCATGCGGCGCTCCCGCCATAGACGCGTTCGGGCTCGCCGCCCGCTTCCAGGTCAATGCCCTGGACGTCGGCGCGTTCGACCAGCAGCTTGGTGTATTGCCGCCAGGCGGTGTCGCGGCTCATGGACGTGAGCGCCATGGCGATCTGCTGCGCCACGTGTTCATAAGGCAGCAGCCGGCCTTCGATGCGGCGCGTCACCCGCACGATGTGCAGGCCATGGCGGGTCTGCAACAGTTGCGGCAACAGGCCGCCCGAAGGCAACGCGAAGACAGCGCGCTCGAACTCCGGCACCGTGTCGCCACGGCCCAACTGACCCAGGTTGCCGCCCACCGTCGCCGACGGGCAGTTGGATTGCTCGCGCGCCACCTCGGCAAAGCGCGAGGGATCGGCCAGCAATTCCTGCAGCACGACGTTGGCATGGGCGCGCAGCATGTCCAGGTTCACGGTGGGTGTCACCTGGAACAGGATGTGGTCGGCCTCGACCAACTCTCCCACCATGAAGCGCTGCGGGTGCATCTGGTAGAAGCGGCGACAGGCGGCCTCGTCGGCCTCCGGCGCGGGCGCCTGCGCGGCGAGCAAGGCGCTGATGGCGCCCTCCTCGTCCTCGGCATCCAGGCCCAGACGGGCCGCTTCGTCCAGCAGCACCCGGCGCAAGACCAGCGCGGTAACCGCGTGGCGCACGGGGTTGCCGGCTTCCGCGTGCAGCGGCAGTTCGCGTTCCAGATCCGCGTCGTTCAGTTCGACGCCATTGACGATGACAGGCATGTTCGGCTCCTGGTGCGTGGGTTCAGCGCGGGCGGACCAGTTGCCAGGCGCGGCCCAGATAGCCCAGCGAGGCGAAGCCGCTCCAGACGTGGACGAGACGCGTGAACGGGAAGATCACGAACAAAGTCAGGCCCATGAACAGGTGCGCCTTGAATAGCAGCGGCACGTCGGCGATATGGCTGGCGGCGTCGCCCTGGAAGGTGACGATGTGCTGCGCCCACGTCATCAGGCGCACCATCATTTCACCGTCCATGTGACCCGCGGACAGCACGATGGTCGACAGGCCCAGCAGCAAGGTGACGAGGATCCACAACAGCAGCAGCTTGTCGCCGGGACGCGTCGTGCGGGCGATGCGCGGGTCGGTCAGGCGGCGGTGGATCAGGATCAAGAGGCCGATCAGGCAGATTCCGCCCATGACGCCGCCGGCCACCATCGCCACTGTCTGCTTCAACGTATGCGAAACGCCCAGCGTGTCCCACACCACCACCGGCGTCAGCAGCCCGGCAAGATGCCCGAAGAACAGGCCCAGGATGCCGACGTGGAACAGGATGTTGCCCAGCCGCAATTGGCCGCGGTGCAGCAACTGCGAGCTGTCCGTCTTCCACGTGTATTGCTCGCGCTCGAAACGCGCCAGGCTGCCCAACAGGAAGACCGTCAGCGCGATGTAGGGGTAGATGCCGAAAAGAAACTGATTCAGGGAATTCATGATGCGTCTTCCTGAGCATTAATGGGCGGCCGGCGCCCGGGGGTAGAAGCGCACGGTTTGCGCGCCATCGCCCGAAAACGGCCGCAACAGCGGCTCTACGCCGTCCTGGCTGACGCCGTAGGTCTCCATGGCTTCGTCCATGTCGCGCACGGGTGCTTCGGTCTGTTCCCGCGGAATCACCCGGGACTCGGCGCGCAGCACCGCGAAGATGCCAGCGTAGGGGCTGCCGCCCTTGGCCAGCCGCGCGCCGATGGCCGCCAGTACGTGAATGGCTTCGTCCAGCAGGTCCTGCGCCTGGGCCGGATCGATCACGCCCAGGAATTCCAGGAACAGCGGCACGTGGTCCGGCAGTTCGGACACGACCGGCTCGAACCCCTGGCCGCGGTAGGTCTCCAGCAGGTCGACCATGGCCTGGCCGCGGTCGCGGCTTTCGCCGTGCACGTGTTCGAACAGGTGCAGCGAGTGCGAACGGTTGCGGTCGAACGTCGCCACGTAGTTCTCCTGCACGGCGATCAGGTCGTTGGTGGCCAGGTAACCGACCAGCGGCTGCAGGGCTTCCTCGGCGTCGGGGAAGTCAGCCAGCATCGACTCCACGTCGCCCAAGGCATCCAGCAGTTCAGGCTCGGGATAGCTGAGCAAGGCGGAAAGCAAGCGGTACAAATTCATGGTTTTCTCCTTTCCTAGCGGGCCAGCGCGGCCTTCTTGCGGGATTTCGGCATTTCGATGAAGATCTCGCTGCCTTGGGGCTTGCGACCGAACAAGGTGCCTTCGGACACGCCGCCCGAGCAGCCGTTGCCGAAGGTGAATCCGCAACTGCCCTTCTCGTTGAAGCTGTCTTCCACCACTTCCTTATGGCTGCTGGGCACGACGAAACGGTCTTCGTAGTCGGCAATGGCCATGATCTTGTACATGTCCTGTACGGTTTCCTCGGTCAGGCCGACCTGCTCCAACAGCGCCGTATCGCGTTCGCCGTGCACGGTCTCAGACCGCTTATAGGCGCGCATGGCCAGCATGCGCTCCAGGGCCTGCAGCACGGGGGCTTCCTTGCCCGCCGTCAGCAGGTTGGCCAGGTAGCGCACCGGGATGCGCAGGCTGGACACGTCCGGGATCATGGCGCTCTTGCCCACGGTGCGCTGCGGCATCTGGCCGGCTTCGGCTGCCGTCTGGATGGGCGACAGCGGCGGGATGTACCAGACCATCGGCAAGGTGCGGTATTCAGGGTGCAGCGGGAAGGCCACGCGCCATTGCACCGCCATCTTGTAGACGGGCGACTGGCGCGCAGACTCCAGCCACGATTCCGGAATGCCCTGCTCGCGCGCGGCGGCGATCACTTCCGGCGAATGCGGGTCCAGGAACAGGTCCAACTGCGATTCATACAGGTCCTGCTCGTTGGCGGTGGCCGCGGCGCGTTCGATCTGGTCGGCGTCATACAGCATGACGCCCAGGTAGCGGATGCGGCCGACGCAGGTTTCCGAGCAAACGGTGGGCTGGCCGGCTTCAATACGCGGATAGCAAAACGTGCACTTTTCCGCCTTGCCGCTGCTCCAGTTGTAGTAAATCTTCTTGTACGGGCAGCCCGAGATGCACATGCGCCAGCCGCGGCACTTGTCCTGGTCCACCAGCACGATGCCGTCGTCTTCACGCTTGTAGATGGAACCGGACGGGCAGCTGGCGACACAGGCCGGATTCAGGCAGTGTTCGCACAGGCGGGGCAAGTACATCATGAAGGTGTTCTCGAACGTCGAGTACATCTCTTTCTGCACGCCTTCGAACAAGGCGTCGCGGCTGCGCGAGCTGAATTCCCCGCCCAGGTCGTCTTCCCAGTTCGGGCCCCATTGGATCTTGTCCATCTTCTTGCCGGTCAGCACCGAAATGGGCCGCGCGGTGGGCGGCGTCTGCAGCAAGGGCGCGTTCTGCAGGTGCTCGTAGTCGAAGGTGAAGGGCTCGTAGTAGTCGTCGATGGCCGGCAGGTTCGGGTTGGCGAACAGGTTGGCCAGGATGCGCAGCTTGCCGCCCTGGCGCGGTTCCAGCTTGCCGGCGGCCGTGCGCTTCCAGCCGCCCTTCCACTTGTCCTGGTTTTCCCATTCCTTGGGATAGCCGATGCCGGGCTTGGTTTCCACGTTGTTGAACCAGGCATATTCGACACCGTCGCGGCTGGTCCAGACGTTCTTGCAGGTGACCGAGCAAGTGTGGCAGCCGATGCACTTGTCCAGGTTCAGCACCATGCCGATTTGGGCGCGTATCCTCATGATTGCTTCTCTTCTTGTTGCGTTGCCTGCGTGGCGGGGTCTTCAACGAGCGGGCCTTCCAGCCAGTCCACTTTCTTCATCTTGCGCAACACCACGAACTCGTCGCGGTTGGCGCCGACCGTGCCGTAGTAATTGAAACCGTAGGCCTGCTGGGCGTAGCCGCCGATCATGTGCGTGGGCTTGAGCACCGTGCGCGTGACCGAGTTATGGATGCCGCCTCGCTTGCCGCTGGTTTCCGCCCCCGGCACGTTCACGATCTTTTCCTGGGCGTGGTACATCAGGCACATGCCCACCGGCACGCGCTGGCTGACGACCACCCGCGCGGTCAAGGTGCCGTTGACGTTGAAGACTTCGACCCAGTCGTTGTCCACCAGCCCGGCCTGCTTGGCCTCGGCTTCCGACACCCACACGTGGGGGCCGCCGCGGCTGAGCGTCAGCATGCGCAGGTTGTCCGAATACGTACTGTGGATGCCCCATTTCTGGTGCGGCGTCAGCCAGTTCAGGACCAGTTCCTTTTCGCCGTTCGGGTAGCGGCCCAGCATGGGCGCCACCGTCTTGGTGTCGATGGCCGGCTTGTAGACGCAGGAGCCTTCACCGAAATCCAGCATCCAGCGGTGGTCCTGGTAGAACTGCTGGCGGCCGGTCAGCGTGCGCCATGGGATCAGTTCGTGCACGTTCGTATAGCCGGCGTTGTAGCTGACCTCTTCGCTCTCCAGGCCCGACCAGGTCGGCGCCGAAATGATTTTGCGCGGCTGCGCCTGGACGTCGCGGAAACGGATCTTGTCGTGCTCGCGGCCGGTGGCCAGATGGGTGTGGTCGCGCCCGGTGATCTTGCCCAGCGCTTCCCAGGCCTTGACCGACACGTGGCCATTGGTCTCGGGTGCGAAGGTCAGGATCATTTCGGCCGCGTCGATGGCGGTGTCCAGGCGCGGACGGCCCTGGCTGACCCCGGCTTCCGACACGCTTTCATTGATGCCAGCCAGCTCGCGCACCTCGTGCTCGGTGTTCCAGTTGATGCCCTTGCCGCCGTTGCCCAGCTTGTCCAGCAAGGGGCCGACCGACGTGAACTTGCGGTAGATGTCGTTGTAGTCGCGTTCCACGACAGTCATCGACGGCGCGGTCTTGCCCGGCACCAGATCGCACTCGCCCAGCTTCCAGTCGCGGGGCTCGAAGGCCTGGCCCAGTTCCCCAGGGGTGTCGTGCATCAGGGGCGTCATCACCAGGTCGCGGCGCTTGCCCAGGTAGGGGCCGCCGATCTCGCTGAACTTCTTGGCCAGCAGCTTGTAAATCTCCCAGTCGGTCTTGCTCTCCCACAGGGGCTGCACCGCTTCGCTCAAGGGGTGGATGAAGGGGTGCATGTCGGACGTGTTCAGGTCGTCCTTTTCGTACCAGGTGGCCGTCGGCAGCACGATGTCGCCGTACAGGCAGGTCGTGCTCATGCGGAAGTCCAGCACCGTCAGCAAATCCAGCTTGCCTTCGGCCGCATCGTCCTGGAATGTCACTTCCGTGGGCTTGATCGCGTCGCCTTCGTCGCCGAACACCGCGTTTTGCGCGCCCAGCAGGTACTTCAGGAAGTACTCGTGGCCCTTGCCGCTGGAGCCCAGGATATTGGAACGCCAGACGAACATATTGCGCGGGAAGTTGGCCGGATCGTCCGGGTCTTCGCACGACATGCGCAGCGCACCGGACTTCAGCTGTTCAACCGCATGCGCGATGGGGTCACGACCTTCGGCCTCGGCCTGGGCCACCACATCCAGCGGGTTGGTGCGCAGTTGCGGGGCCGACGGCAGCCATCCCATGCGCTCGGCGCGGGCGTTCAGGTCGATCATGCTGAGTTCGCCGTACTTGGCGCGGTCGGCGGTCGGGCCCAGGATTTCCTGCACGTTCAGCTTTTCGTGGCGCCACTGGCTGGTGTGCGCATAGAAGAACGACGTGCCGTTCATCTGGCGCGGCGGGCGCGCCCAGTCGGAACCGAACGCCAGCGGGGCCCAGCCGAACTGCGGGCGCAGCTTTTCCTGGCCCACGTAATGCGCCCAGCCGCCGCCGCTCTTGCCCACGCAGCCGCACATCATCAGCATGTTGATGATGCCACGGTAGATCATGTCCATGTGGTACCAGTGGTTCAGGCCGGCGCCCACGATCACCATCGACTTGCCTTCGGTGTCGTGCGCGTTTTGCGCGAATTCGCGCGCCACCTGGATCACTTGCGCGCGCGGCACGCCGGTGTGCTTTTCCTGCCAGGCCGGCGTGTAGGGCACGTCGTCGTCGAACGAGGCCGCGACGTTGCCGCCGCCGAGTCCTCGGTCCAGGCCATAGTTGGCCATCTGCAGGTCGTACACCGTGGCGACCAGCGCCTCGGTGCCGTCGGCCAGGCGGATGCGGCGGGCCGGCACATTGCGCACCAGCAATTCGTCGTGTTCGCTGCCGAAGTACGGAAAGCCCACGCCGACGACATCGCTGCCGGCGTCCAACAGGCTCAACGTCGGTTCAATGTCGCGGCCACTGCCGCCGTCCTTGGATTCCAGGTTCCAGCGGCCGACCTTTTCGCCGCCGTTGACCGCGCCCTCGCCCCAGCGAAAGCCGATGCTGCCGTTGGGCGCAACCAGGTCGCCGCTCTTGGCGTCCAGCACCAGCGTCTTCCAATCGGGGTTGTTCTGTTCGCCCAGCGCGCCCTCCAGGTGCGAGGCGCGCAGGAAGTGGTCGGGGGCATAGAAGCCGTCGCGGGGTTGCAGCAGCACCAGCATCGGCATGTCGGTATAGCGCCGCACATAGTCCTGGAAGTAGGGCGACGGGTTCGCCGACAGGTGGAATTCCTTCAGGATCACGTGGCCCATGGCCATCGCCAGCGCGGCGTCGGTGCCCTGCTTGGGCGCCAGCCAGATGTCGCCGAACTTGACCATTTCGCCAAAGTCGCTGGAGACGGCCACCGTCTTGGTGCCTTTGTAGCGGACCTCGGTGTAGAAGTGGGCGTCGGGCGTGCGGGTCTGGGGCACGTTCGAGCCCCACACCATCAGGTAGGTCGAGTTGTACCAGTCGGCCGATTCCGGCACGTCGGTCTGTTCGCCCCAGATCTGCGGGCTGGCCGGCGGCAGGTCGCAATACCAGTCATAGAAGCTCAGGCACACGCCGCCCAGCAGGCTCAGGTAGCGAGCGCCGGCGGCGTAGCTGACCATGGACATGGCCGGAATCGGCGAAAAGCCGATCACGCGGTCGGGGCCGTACTTCTTGATGGTCAGCGCATTGGCGGCGGCGATGATCTCGGTGGCCGTATCCCAGTCGGCGCGCACGAAGCCGCCCAGGCCGCGGATCGACTTGTAACGCTTGGCGCGCACGGGGTCCTGGCTGATCCATTCCCACGCGGCGATCGGGTCCATGGTCTTGCGCGCTTCGCGCCACATTTCCATCAGGCGGCCCCGGATCATCGGGTACTTCACCCGCTGCGCCGAATACACGTACCAGCTGTAGGACGCGCCCCGGGGACAGCCGCGAGGCTCATGGTTGGGCAGGTCGGGACGAGTGCGGGGATAGTCCGTCTGCTGCGTTTCCCAGGTGATCAGGCCATTCTTGACGTAGACCTTCCACGAGCACGAGCCCGTGCAGTTCACCCCGTGGGTCGAACGCACGACCTTGTCGTGCTGCCAGCGGGAGCGGTATGCATTTTCCCACTTGCGGTCTTCGTTGACCGTTTCGCCGTGGCCGTCCGCAAACGTGGACTTCACCCGCGACATGAACTTCAACCGGTCCAGAAAATGACTCATTGTGTTTCTCCAAGAACGCCGGCCTGGCCGGCGCGTACTGCGATCGTTGCCGTTGAATCCACTTTAGGCGCCGCTCTGTCCCCCGCCTATTCGCCAGTGGCACAGGCGGCGCACGGCAGAGTGACTAGTCACCCAGTCAGCACGGCACCGGGGCATTGCGGCGGGCGTAGAACCACCAGGTGATCACCATGCAGGTGGCGTAGAAGCCGATGAAGCAATACAGCGCGGCCTGCACGCTGCCTGTCATTTCCAGCGACGTACCGAAGCTGCGGGGAATGAAAAAGCCGCCGTAGGCCCCGATGGCGCCGGAAAACCCCAGCACGGCCGCCGATTCCTTGGCCGCTTCGCTCATGGCCTGCTTCTGGCCGGCCGCGCCCTTGCCGGTGGCCGCCTGCGTGCGTTCGCGCAGGAAGATCACGGGGATCATGCGGAAGGTGGACCCGTTGCCCAGGCCGGTCAGCGCGAACAGCACGATGAACATGGCCAGGAAGCCGTTGAAGTCGCCGCCCTGCCCGGCCACGGGCAGGAACATCACCACGCCCAGCACCGCGGCGATCATTCCGGCGAAGGTGAGCAAGGTGACGCGCGCGCCGCCGAGCTTGTCGGACACCCAGCCGCCCACCGGACGCGTGAGCGACCCCACGAGCGGCCCCAGGAAGGCGTAGGCCGTGGGGTCGACGTTCGGGAACAGGGTCTTGGTCAGCATGGCGAAGCCCGCCGAGAAACCGATGAAGGAGCCGAAGGTGCCCACATAGAGCCAGCACATCAGCCAGTTGTGCTTGCGCTTGAAGATCACGGCCTGGTCGGCAAACGACGCGCGGGCGTCGGCGATGTCGTTCATGCCGAACCACGCGGCGATGGCCGCGATGGCGATGGGGATCACCCAGATGAAGCCGGCGTTCTGCAGCCACAGGTTCTGCTGCGCGCCATTGACGGTGATTTCCTGCGGGGCGCCGCCGGCCACGCCGAAGACGCCCACCGAGATCACGACCGGCACCACGAACTGCGCGAGCGAGACGCCCAGGTTGCCGATGCCCGCGTTCAGGCCCGTGGCCAGACCCTTCTTTTCCTTGGGGAAAAAGAAGCTGATGTTGGCCATGCTGGAACTGAAGTTGCCGCCGCCCAGGCCGCACAACAGCGCCAGGATCAGCAAGGTGGGGAACGAGGTGGTCGGGTCGCGCAGCGCGAACCCCATGCCCAGCGCCGGGATCAGGAGCGAGGCCGTGGAAATGGCCGTCCACTTGCGGCCGCCGAAGACAGGGACCAGAAAGGAATAGAAGATGCGCAACGTGGCGCCCGACAGCGCCGGCAGCGCGGTCAGCCAGAACAGCTGATTCTTCGACAGCATGAAGCCCGCGCGATCCAGGTTGACCACTACCACGCTCCACAGCATCCAGATGCTGAACGCCAGCATCAGGGCGGGGATGGAGATCCAGAGGTTGCGGTTGGCGACGCGCGCGCCGGTCTGCTTCCAGAAGCCGGGATTATCGGGCTCCCAACGCGACAGGACTTGAGTGGACATGATGAAGGCTCTTTGTAGGGGTGGGAAGGATCAGGCGGATTGCTTGGCGACGGCCGCCGACGCGCTGGCCGCGCTTTCGGGCCGGAAACTGAAGTGCATGAAGATCAGCGATACGCAGACCGTGCCGTACAGCAGCATGAAAGCGCTGGAGCGCACGCCGGTCAGGTCGAGCAGCACGCCGAACAGGATGGGCAGCACGAAGCCCCCCAAGCCGCCGGCCAGGCCGACGATGCCGGACACGGCGCCGATGTTCTCGCCGAACTCGTCCGAGATGAACTTGAAGACCGAGGCCTTGCCGA
Source organism: Achromobacter marplatensis (assembly GCF_002209535.1). GTDB lineage: Bacteria > Pseudomonadota > Gammaproteobacteria > Burkholderiales > Burkholderiaceae_B > Achromobacter > Achromobacter marplatensis. Next base: position 192,109 of record NZ_NJIG01000003.1, read on the forward strand.
TCGCCATGGCGATACCGACGATGAAGAGCAGCACGGTGAACGACACCGGTCCCAGCGCGATGCCGAAGCTGCGCGGACCATTGGCGGTCATGATGGTGAATTCGGTTTGCGGATAGCTCAGCAGGAAGAACGCCACCCAGCACACCCACATCACCCACCAGGTGGTCTTGTAGGCGCCGTGGCGGTCCGAGATCCAGCCGCCCAGCGCGCGCAACACGCCGCCGGGCAACGAGAAGCAGGCCGCCAGCAATGCGGCCAGCTTCATGTCGAAGCCGTATTCGCCGATGTAGTACTTGGTCATCCACAGCGCCAGCGCCACATAGCCGCCGAACACCACCGAGTAGTACTGGCAGTAGCGCCAGACGCGCGGGTCCTTCAGCATGGCGAACTGCGCCGACAAGGAGGCGCCCCGCGTGACGCGGTGCGCCGGGTCGGAGGCCGAGAACATCCAGAACAGCACGGCCGTGACAAGCAGCGCCACCGCATACACCTGCGGCACGATGACCCAGGCGCCGCCGGCGGCGGCGATCAGCGCCGGCGCCACGAACTTGGTGATGGCCGACCCCGAATTGCCCGCGCCGAACACGCCCATCGCCAGCCCCTGCTTGTTGCGCGGGAACCAGCGCGCCACATACGGCGTGCCGACCGAGAACGAGCCGCCCGTCAGGCCGACGAACAGCGCCAGCACCAGGAACTGCCAGTATTCGGTGGCGTAGGACAGCAGCCAGATCGGCACCACCGCCAGCAGCATCAGGATGAAGAACACCGGCCGGCCACCGTAGCGGTCGGTCCAGATGCCCAGCGGCACCCGTACCAGTGACCCGGTCAGTACCGGCATGGCGGCCAACAGGCCGAATTGGGTTTCGGACAGGCCCAGTTGCGCCTTGATGGGGATGCCCAGCACCGCAAAGATCATCCAGACCGCGAAACAGATGGTGAAGGCGAACGTGCTGGAAATCAGGACCCGCATCGGCCTGCCGGATGGGGAAGTTGCTGCTGTCATGGTTACTCTCGCTTGGCTCACGGATACAGGGAATTCAGGGCTCTAGCCTAGGGACCGCATGCCCGTGCCGCCATTCGCCGGCTGACCATCCGGCCCCGCCAATGTGCCTAGTCACTGCCGGGTTCCCGGGCATGTTTGCGCCAGATCAAACAATCGCGCTGGCGGGTGGGCAGGCGCAGGATTAATATGCATTTCAAATACACCTTTAATCCGACAGACCGCCATGCCTCCGCTGCTGACCATCGACGAACCCGCTGCGCCCGCCCGGCAGCCCCGCCCCCAATGGGGCGCTTTCACCGAAATGGGGTTCCGTCCGCTGTATCTGGCGGGCTGCTTCTGGGCGCTGGCGTCCGTATGGCTGTGGGTGCATGCGCCGGCCCGCATCACGGGCGTCATGGGCGGCATGTTCTGGCACGCGCACGAGATGCTGTGGGGCTTCGTTGCCACCATCGCCGTGGGCTTCCTGCTGACGGCGGGCGCCAACTGGACGGGCAAGAATCCGTTGCGCGGCAACGCGCTTGCGGGCCTGTGCCTGCTGTGGATCGTGGCGCGCGCGGGCTATCTGGTGCCGGGCCGGCCCGCGTTCCTGGTGGCGGCCGCGGCGGATCTGGGCTTCTTCCTGTGGGGCGCCGCCGCCTTGGGCCGCGCCGTGTGGATGACGCGCAACCAGCGCAATGCGGGGGTGCCTTTCCTGATGCTGGGGCTGGCCGCCGCCAACGCCATGTACCTGTGGGCCGTGGTGCAAGGCGATTATCTTGCCCTGATGCGTTACTTCAACGCCGGGCTGCTGTGCATGGCGGTACTGACGCAGCTGATCGCGCGCCGCGTCCTGCCCTTTTTCGCCAAACGCGCCGTGGCGGGCCTGGATATCCCCGCGCACACGCGCAGCGGACATTGGCAGTTGGGGCTAGGCGTGGTCGCCATCGCCTGCCTCACGGCCGACGCCCCGCGTTTGGCCGCGCTGGCGCTGGCGGCGACCGGACTGATCGCGCTGGCGCAATGGGTCTCCTGGAAACCCTGGGCCGTGCGCCGCGTGCCGCTGCTATGGATTCTGTATGCGGGCTATCTGGGCGTGGGGATCGGCCTGCTGGTGGGCGCCGCGCATCTGGCCGGCTACGTCGTGCGCCCGGCCTGGCCCGCGCATGTGATCGGGGTGGCCGGGTTTTCGGTGCTGATACTGGGCATGGTCACCCGCACCGCGCTGGGCCACCTGGGACGGCCGCTGCAGACCGACCGCAGCATGGTGGTCAGCTACGCGTTGATGATCCTGGCGGCGTTGCTGCGCCTGGCCGCCCTGCTGCCCACTGCCGCCACGGTCGGCTTGCTGCATGCCGCCACGACAGCCTGGGTGCTGGCCTTGGCGCTGTACCTGTGGCGCTTTTTCCCGATGATGATTCGCCCGCGCGCCGACGCCGCCAAGTCGGCGGCACCCGTCATTCGCGTGGTGCCCGTGGCCCGACGCACCTGACGCCGGGCGCCGCCCATCAGTCGCGGCCTTCGCGGCGCTCGATGGCCGCGATTTCGCGCTTCATCGCCTTGAGCCAGGACTTCAGCAGGCCCTGGTCCGAGAACTGCATGACTTCGTGTTCCAGTTCGCGGATGTATTCCTGTATGTCGACGATATCGGCGTCCAGGTCTTCCATCACCGTTTCCGGGTCGAACGAGGCGAACGGATCCAGGTCGTAGCGCAGCTTGAAGCCTTCTTCCGCGTAGGCCGCCTGGTGCAGGACGTCGTCCAACTGGGCTTGCAGGACGGCGTTGACTTGCGGCAGGCGCGCCTCGTCGATGTCGGCGGCCGTGTCCACATCGGCTTGAAGGTCGGGATTCTGCGCAGCCTGGCTGACGCGCACCTGCTCGGCGTCGTGCAGGGCTTGCCATGCCACGGCATTCGGTGTGTTGCTGCGGGTGGCCAGACGCGCCAGCGCCAGCAGCTCCTCGGCTTCGTCGTCTACGTATTGGTCCTGGATCAGGGCAAGCAGCCGGGCTGGCGACAACACGCCCGGGTCGGTGTCCGGATCCAGCCCCAATGCATCCGCCAGTTCCACCTTGGCGTCTTCGGTCTCGTCGGCCGCATCCGCGTCATAGTCCGACCCGCCGTGCTTTTTATAAAGCACTTTCAGGCGCCCGGTGTCGCAGGCCGCCGGCAGCTCGCTCTTGGCGGCCAATTCCAGCAGTTCTTCGGAAAACTCCACCACCAGTTCAGACACGAATTCGCGTTCCGACTTGGACAGCCCCATGTTCTTGTGCGCGTGGTCGAAGCACAGCACCAGCTTCATGCGCAGTTCTTGCAGCTTTTGCTCCAGCGGCGACAGCCCTTCGGAATACTTGCGCTGGTAGTCGGCCTCAACCGCCTGCCATTGCCGCACGCGGGCGCGTTCCGTCTCCAATCGGGCTTGAAGGCGTTCGAACAACTGCCGCGGACTTTCGAGGGGATGCTCACCCATGGACCTGCTCCTTGCTGACCTGCTATTGAAAATAGCCGCCACTATAACGACTAGCCAGTCACGCCGCGGCGGAACTTGCGCCCAGGCGTGCCAATTCGACGCGATTGCCGCCCAGCGCCTTCGCGCGGTACAGCGCATGGTCTGCCGCGGCAAGGCCGGCGGCCAACGGCGGCACGTCGCCGTCGAACTGCGCCAGGCCGACGCTGACGGTGGCCGGTATCCCCACGCCCCGCGCAGGATCCGCCATCGTCTCGGCGAAACGCCTGACGATGGCTTCGGCCAGCAGGTGGGCGCGGCGCGCGTCGTCGCCCGACAACAGGCACGCGAACTCTTCGCCGCCGATCCGGGCCAGTACGGCGGCCAGGCCGACCGTGCCCTGCGCCACGCCCGCAAACGAGGTCAGGACCTTGTCGCCCGTTTCGTGGCCGTGCAGGTCGTTGATCGATTTGAAATGGTCAAGGTCGAACGCAAGCATGGCAACGGGGCCCTGCCCGGCCGGGCCGCCGATGACGCGCGCGCCCTGCTCGAAGAACCACCGGCGGTTACCCAGCCGGGTCAGATAGTCGGTCTGGGATTCCTGCAGCAATTGGCCATGCGTTTCTTCGCGGATCAGCTTGACCAGCGTCATGGGCAAAATGACCGAATACAGCACGCCCTCGTACATGGTGATGTTGCTGGCGGCCCTCAACACCTCCTGGCCGAAGGTCGCCACCATCCAGGGCAGCACGCCCGCGCGGCCGGCATACAGCAACGCATGAATGGCCGTCACCACCACGATGATCCGTCGGGCCGGCAGCGCTTGCATGGCTCGGCACCGCAACATCTCCAGCGACGTCATGCCACTGATCAGGGCAATCGGCACCGCGCTGGCGTAGGCCCACACGACATCCTGCCATCGCGTCCCGGTCACCGCCCACACCAGCGCCATCACCGCCAGCAGCGCCACGGATCCGGCGCGGTATTGACGCCCCCGCAGGGACGCCACGCCGTTGAGCACCAGCAGATAACCCGAAAGAATGACAAGGTTGCTGAGCGCCGAGCCGAACGCTCCGGGAAGATCCCGCCGGAACAGGACCAGCACGCATCCCATCGCCAACGTGGCAAAGCCAGTTCCCAGCATGCGCAGCGTCTTGCTGCGCAGGGGATGGGCCCGAAGCTCCCAGAAGATCATCCCCGCGCTGGCCAGCAGCGTCCCGATGATAAGGAGATATAGGGTATGGAGATCGACGTACATGCCGTAGAAGAGGCGCATTGCGCCGGTACTTCGCGGCGACGGCCGGATTTTACGTTGAATTCCAGACAACCATATGGCGAAAACCCCTCTTGAAAACCTTCGTTAATAACGCTAATCATTATTATTAATATAGAATCTCGGCTGTCCGCAACATCCTGACTGGCAGCCCAGATGTCACTGCCCTCTTTCGCGGGCCACCCTTCCCGAACCCAGCGCCTGATCCTGATCGCCGCCGCCCTGTTGCTGGCCGTGCTGATCGCGGTTGCGTACGGGTTGATGGGGAGTCAAGGCCCCGCCCCCGCCCGCCCGCCCGAATACGGGCAAATTCCCGTGGCTGTCAGCGTAGCCGCCGCCCGCATGGGCCCGCTGCAACGCGATCTGCACGCGCTGGGCACCATCACGCCGCTGGCGCAGGTGACTTTGCGCAGCCAGGTCGACGGCGAACTGGTCCGCCTGCATTACACCGAAGGCCAGGCCGTCACCCGGGGCCAATTGCTGGCCGAAATCGACGCCCGGCCCTATCGGGCCGCGCTCGCCGCCGCCGAGGGAGAACTGGCGCGCACCCAGGCGTTGCTGGACAACGCCCAGGCCGATTTGCAGCGCTACCGGCGCCTGGCGCGCCAGGAATCCGTGGCGGGTCAGCAACTGGACACCGCCGAAGCCCAGGTGCGCGCGTACACCGCGCAGCGCCAATTGAACCGGGCCCAAGTCGCCGATGCCGAACGCCTGCTGGGTCATACGCGCATCGTCGCCCCGCAGGACGGCCGCATCGGCCTGCGCCGCATCGACGCCGGCAACCACGTGCGGGCCGACGATGCCAACGGCCTGACCACGCTGGTGCAGACGATGCCGATTTCGGCGATCTTCAGCATTTCCGAGACCCGGCTGGACATCCTGCGCCGGGCGCAGGCCAAGACGGCGGTGCTGCGGGTGCAGGCCTGGGACGCGGACGACCGCCGCATCCTGGCCGAAGGCACCCTGGAAGCGCTGGACAACCGCATCCAGACAGCCAGCGGCACCGTGCGCCTGCGCGCCCGCTTCGACAACGCCGACGAATCGCTGTTTCCCAACCAGTTCGTGAACATCAGGCTGGCCGTGGTGCAGCAGGACAATGTCATCACCATTCCGTCGGCCGCCGTGCAATATGGCTCCGAAGGCGCCTTCGTGTTCGTCATCGGCGACGACCAGCGCGCCACGCGCCGGGTCCTGCAACTGGGTTCCGCCAACGCCGGCCACGTGGTCGTGGAAGCGGGCCTGGCCGTTGCCGAGCGCGTCGTAGTCGAAGGCGTGGACCGCCTGCACGACGGACGCGACGTCCAGATCGTCGAGCCCCTAGCCGTCCCGCCCCTTACCTGATCCGCGCATGAGCCTGTCACGCCCTTTCATCCTGCGCCCGGTCGCAACGTCCTTCCTGATGATCGCCTTGCTGCTGTCGGGCATCCTGGCCTGGCGCATGCTGCCAGTCGCCGCCCTGCCGCAGGTGGATTACCCGATCATCCAGGTCACGACCCAGTACCCCGGGGCGAGTCCGACCGTCACGGCGCGCGCGGTCACGGCGCCGCTGGAGCGGCGATTCGGGCAGATCCCAGGCTTGAAACAGATGTCGTCCACCAGCGGCAGCGGCATTTCGGTGATCACGTTGCAATTCTCGCTGGACGTATCGCTGGGCGTGGCCGAACAGGAAGTGCAGGCCGCCATCAGCGCCAGCGGTTCGCTGCTGCCGACGGACCTGCCCACGCCCCCCATCTACCGCAAGGTCAACCCCGCCGACGTGCCCATCCTGACGCTGGCCGTCACGTCCGATTCGCTGCCGCTGCCCAAGGTCTACGACCTGGTGGACACGCGTATGACGCAACGCCTGTCGCAACTGTCCGGCGTGGGCATGGTCAGCCTGACCGGCGGACAACGCCCGGCCGTGCGGGTGCAGGTCAACCCGATGGCGCTGGCCGCCCGCGGCTTGCAGCTGTCCGACGTGCAGGAAGCCATCAGCAAGGCCAATTCGAACCAGCCCAAAGGCAGCTTCGACGGCCCGGTGCGCTCGGTCATCATGGACGCCAACGACCAGTTGCAAAGCGCGGAGGAATACCGCGAGCTGATCGTCGCCTGGAAGAACGGCGCACCGGTGCGGTTGGGCCAGGTCGCCACGATCGAGGACGGCGCTGAAGACCGCTACCTGGCCGCCTGGGTCGACAAGCAGCCCGCCGTGCTGGTCAACATCCAGCGCCAGCCAGGCGCCAACGTCATCGCCGTGGCCGATCAGGTCAAGGCGTTGCTACCCCAGCTGACGGCCAGCCTGCCCGCCGCGGCACAGGTGCGCATCCTGACCGACCGCACCGAGAGTATCCGTGCGTCGGTCCGCGGCGTGCAGTGGGAACTGGTGTTCGCCGTGGGCCTGGTGGTGTTGGTGACCTTCCTGTTCCTGCGCAACCTGCCCGCCACCCTGATCCCCAGCCTGGCGGTGCCGCTGTCCCTGATCGGCACCTTCGGGTTCATGCATCTTGCCGGGTTTTCCACCAATAATCTGACGCTGATGGCCCTGACCATCGGCGCGGGCTTCGTGGTGGACGACGCCATCGTCATGCTGGAGAACATCGCGCGCTACCGCGAGCAGGGCCACAGCCCCATGTCGGCCGCGCTGAAAGGCGCCGGCCAGATCGGCTTCACGCTGGTGTCGCTGACGCTGTCGCTGATCGCCGTGCTGATACCTCTACTGTTCATGGAAGACGTGGTGGGCCGGCTGTTCCGCGAATTCGCCATCACGCTGGCGGTGGCCATCCTGATATCGCTGGCGGTGTCGCTGACCCTGACGCCGATGATGTGCGCGCGCCTGCTGCCCGCGCACGTGGAATCCCGTCCCGGGCTGCTGGACCGCGTGCAGGCCCGCTACGCCGGCTGGCTGGACGTGACCTTGCGCCACCAGCGCCTGACGCTGCTGGTCATGGTGGCCACCGTGGTGCTGACGGGCCTGCTGTACCTGGCGGTGCCCAAGGGATTCTTCCCGGTGCAGGACGGCGGCGTGCTGCAAGGCGTGACCCAGTCGTCGCAGAACACCTCATTCGACGCCATGTCGCGCCGCCAGCAAGCGGTGGCGCAATCGCTGTTGGCCGACCCGGACGTGCAGAGCCTGTCGTCGTTCATCGGGATCGACGGCATGAACACCACGCTGAACACCGGCCGCCTGCTGATCAACCTGAAACCCTGGGCCGAGCGCAGCGCCCCGCTGGCAGACATCATGGCCCGGCTGGACTCCCGCGCCCGCGAGGTGCAGGGCATTTCGCTCTTCCTGCAGCCCGTGCAGGAACTGAACATCGAAGACCGCGTCAGCCGCGGCCAGTACCAGTTCACGCTGACCTCGCCCGACAGCGCGCTGCTGACCCAGTGGAGCCACGCGCTGATGCAGCGCCTGGCGCAATCGCCCGAATTGGCCGAGGTCTCGTCCGACCTGCAAGGCGACGGCCGCCAGGCCTTCCTGCAAGTCAACCGCGACACCGCCGCGCGGCTGGGCGTGACGATGGACGACGTGGTGCAGACGCTGTACAACGCGTTCGGCCAGCGCCAGGTCGCCACCCTGTTCACCCAGTCCAACCAGTACCGCGTGGTGCTGGAAGTGGACCGGCGCCTGGCCTTGAGCCCCGACGCGCTGGAACGCATCCATCTGCAGACCGAAGACGGCCAGGCGATTCCGCTGTCGGCGCTGGCCACCGTCAGCGAGCGCGCCGTGCCGCTGGCCGTGAACCACCTGTCGCAATTCCCCGCAGTGAACCTGTCGTTCAACCTGCCGCCGGGCGGCTCACTGGGCGAGGCCATCGCCGCCATCGACACCGCCCAGCGCGACATCGGCATGCCGCCCAGCGTCGAACTGCGCCTGCAGGGCGCGGCGTCGGCGTTCCAGGCGTCGCTGTCCAACACGCTGTGGCTGATGCTGGCTGCCGTGGTCACGATGTATCTGGTGCTGGGCATGCTGTATGAAAGCGCCATCCACCCCGTCACCATCCTGTCGACCCTGCCGTCGGCCACGGTGGGCGCGCTGCTGGCGCTGCTGCTGACAGGCCGGCCGCTGGACCTGATCGCCGTCATCGGCATCATCCTGCTGATCGGGCTGGTGAAGAAGAACGGCATCATGATGGTGGACTTCGCGCTGGAAGCCGAGCGCGCGCGCGGCCTGCCGCCTGAAGCCGCCATCCGCGAGGCCGCGCTGCTGCGCCTGCGCCCCATCCTGATGACGACGCTGGCCGCCTTGTTCGGCGCGCTGCCGTTGATGCTGGCCACGGGCTCCGGCGCCGAATTGCGCCAGCCGCTAGGCTGGGTAATGGTGGGTGGGCTGCTGGTCAGCCAGGTGCTGACGCTGTTCACCACCCCCGCGGTCTACCTGTTCTTCCACCGCCTGGGCCAGCGGCGTGGCGTTGCCGCCAAGCCCGCCCGGACTGACGGGCCCGCGGCATGATCCGGGCGTTGCTGCACCGGCCTGTCGCCTGCATCTTCCTGGCGCTGGCGCTGACACTGCTGGGCGCGGTGGCCTGGCGCCTGTTGCCGGTGGCGCTGCTGCCCCAGGTGGATTTCCCCACCATCGAAGTGCGTGCCGACCTGCCGGGCGCCAGCCCCGAAAGCATGGCCAGCACCGTGGCCGCGCCGCTGGAGCGCGCCTTGGGCAGCATCGCCGGCGTCAGCGCCATGACCTCGTCCAGCAACCAGGGCGCCACGCGCGTCCAGTTGCAGTTCGACCTGGACCGCGACATCAACGAAGCGGCGCGCGACGTGCAGGCCGCCATCAACGCGGCCCGCGCCGAATTGCCCGCGGGTATGCCGGGCAACCCCAGCTACCGCAAAATCAACCCGTCGCAGGCGCCCATCATGGCGCTGGCGCTCAGCTCCCCTACCCGCCCGGCCGGCCAGCTCTACGATCTGGGCGCGACGGTGCTGGCGCAGAAGATCTCGCAGATCAACGGGGTGGGCGAAGTGACGATGGGCGGCAGTTCGCTGCCCGCCGTGCGGGTGCAGGTCAATCCCAACGCACTGGCCCACTATGGCGTGGCGCTGGATGAGGTGCGCGCGGCCATCTCGGATGCGGCGCCCATGCGGCCGCAGGGCCAGCTGGATTCGGCCGGCCAGCGCTGGGAAGTCGGCACGCCAGCCCAGCCGCGCACCGCCCAGGAATACGAAAGCCTGATCGTGCGCCACGAAGATGGCGCCGTCATCCGGCTGGCGCAGGTGGCGAAGGTCAGCGATTCGGTGGAAAACCGATACAGCAGCGGCTTTCACAACCGCAACCCGGCCGTCGTGCTGACCATCAGCCGCCAGCCCGGCTCGAACATTATCGAAACCATCAAGGCCATCAACGAAGCCCTGCCCGGCCTGCGCGCGCTGATGCCGGCCGACGTGGACCTGACCGTGGCCCTGGACCGCTCGCCCGGCATCAACGCCACGCTGCGCGAAGCGCACGTCACGCTGGCGCTGGCCACGGCGCTGGTCATCCTGGTCGTGTGGCTGTTCCTGGGCAATGCGCGCGCGGCGGCGATCCCCAGCGTGGCCATTCCGGTCTGCTTGATCGCCACTTTCGCCGTCATGTACGTGTGGGGCTTTTCGCTGAACAACCTGTCGCTGATGGCGCTGATCGTGGCCGCCGGCCTGGTGGTGGACGACGCGATCGTCGTGCTGGAGAACATCTCGCGGCACATCGAACGGGGCCTGTCGCCCAGAAAGGCGGCGCTGCGCGGCGTGCGGGAAGTCGGTTTCACGCTGGTCGCCATGACCGTGGCGCTTAGCGTGGTGTTCGTCTCCATCCTGTTCATGGGCGGGCTGGTGGAACGGCTGTTCCGCGAATTCTCGATCACGCTGGTGGCAGCCACGGTGATTTCGCTGGTGGTGTCGGTGGCCATCATCCCCGCCCTGTGCGCGCGCTGGCTCAAGCCGGGCGCGGCGCATCAGGCGCCCCCCCCTCGTCCCTCTCGCATGCAGGCGGCGTTTGCACGGGTGCACGACTGGTACGGCGCGTCGCTGGCCCGTGTGCTGGGCCATGCGCGCCTGACGCTGTTGCTGCTGGCGGGCGTCATCGGGCTGAACGTCTACCTGTATGTGGACGCCCCCAAGGGCTTTTTGCCGGTGCAGGATACCGGCCAGCTGGTCGGCTTCGTGCGCGGCGACGACGGGTTCTCGTTCCAGGTCATGCAGCCCAAGATCGACCAATACCGCCAGCTGGTGCTCAAGCACCCGGCCGTGCAAGACGTCATCGGCTACAACGGCGGCGGGCTGGGCATCAGCAATTCGCTGTTCCTGATCCGGCTGAAACCCGTGTCTCAGCGCGACGAGTCCTCGACCGAGGTCATCAACTGGCTGCGTACGAACTCTCCGGCGGTGCCGGGTGGCATGTTCTTCCTGAACGTGGACCAGGACCTGCGCATGCCCGGCGGCTTCGGCAACTCGGGCGACCACGAACTGGCCATCATGGCCAGCGACGTGCCCGCCCTGCGGGAATGGTCCCGCAAGATCTCCAAGGCCATGCAGGCCATCCCGGAACTGCGCGACGTGGATGCCGAAGGCGATGGCGCCACCCAGCAGGTCGTAATCAACATCGACCGCAGCGCCGCGCAGCGCCTGGGCGTGGACATGAACACGATCAGCAGCGTGCTCAGCAATTCCTTCAGCCAGCGCCAGGTGGCCACCCTGTACGACGCCATGAACCAGTACCGGGTGGTACTGGAACTGGACCCCCGCTACACCGAAGACCCCGAGGTGCTGGAACAGGTGCAGGTCGTGGCCGCCGACGGCACGCGCGTGCCGTTGACGGCATTCGCGACGTACGAGAACGGCCTGGTCAACGACCGCGTCTTCCACGACGGGCTGTTCGCGGCCGTAGGCGTCGGCTTCTCGCTGGCCGAAGGCGTGTCCCTGGAACAGGGGCTGGCCGCCATCGACGCCACCATGGCAAAACTGATGGTGCCGTCATCCATCCAGACGCGCCTGGGCGGCGACGCCCGCAACTTCCAGCAAAGCGTGCAAGACCAGCCCTGGCTGATCCTGGCGGTGCTGATCGCCATCTATCTGGTGCTGGGCATCCTGTATGAAAGCCCGCTGCATCCGCTGACCATTTTGTCGACACTGCCTTCGGCGGGCGTGGGCGCACTGCTGGCGTTGCGCTTAGCCAACATCGAGTTCACCCTGATTGCGCTGCTGGGGCTGTTCCTGCTTGTCGGCATCGTCATGAAGAACGCGATCCTGATGATCGACTTCGCGCTCAGCCTGGAACGGCGTGAAGGATTGACGCCTGAACAGGCCATCCACCGCGCCGCAATGCTGCGCCTGCGGCCCATCGTCATGACCAATCTTGCGGGGCTGCTGGGCGCGCTGCCACTTGTGCTGGGCATGGGCGAAGGCTCCGAACTGCGGCGCCCGCTGGGCATCGCGATCGTCGGCGGCCTCATGATCAGCCAGTTCCTGACGCTGTACACGACGCCGATCGTCTACCTGGCGTTGGAACGGCTGCGGCTGAAAGTCCGCTCCACACGGGCCCGCACGGCTTAGTCCCATCGCCCTAGTCCGGCAGGACCAGTGCTTCGCATATCAATCCCCAGGCGTACATGGTAATGTCGGTGCGTGTATTCCGATAACAGCGCGTAACCACGGCGTTCCGGCGCCGACGCAGAAAAAGGGGACTATGCACGCGTCCACGCCACCCATTGTTTTTCCGCATCAAGTGGCGAACCCATCCCCGGTTTCTGATTCGTTGAAGCTTCAAACGCTGTTTACGTGATTGATCAGGCCGAAGAGACCATGACTGTGCAAACGGAATTTCCCATTGTGGGTATTGGCGCTTCCGCTGGCGGCGTCGAGGCGTTGGAAGGCTTTTTCCGCGCCGTGCCCCCGAAGCCGGGGTTGGCGTTCGTCGTGCTCACCCATTTGAGCCCCGTGCGCGAAAGCCACCTGCCCGAGGTGATCCAGCATTACACCGGCCTGAAGGTCCAGACCGCCACGCAGGACGCGGAAGTCCTGGTCGACAACGTCTACGTCCTGCCCGCCGATGCCGTGATGTCGATCCACGAAGGGCGCCTGCGGCTGCGCCAACGGGTACCCGAGCAGCGTGGCCCCCGTCCGATCGACCTGTTCTTCACGTCGCTGGCGCTGGATCGCGGCGAATTCTCGGCGGGCGTCGTGCTGTCCGGCGGCGACTCTGACGGCACGCTGGGCATCAAGGCCATCAAGGAGCAAGGCGGGTTGACCCTGGCGCAGTCGGCCGATGGCTTCGGGCCGAGCAGCCCGGAAATGCCCGCCAGCGCGATCGCCACCGGCCTGGTGGACTTCATCGTGCCGGCGGATCAGATGGGCGCCAAGCTGGTCGATTTCGCGGTCGGGCTGGGCCACCTGGACGATCTGGACGACGCTGCGGCCCAAGGGCCGGAGCGCGGCCGGCTGGAAGCCGCCAAGCACGAGATCTACGCCTTGCTGCGGACCCGCATCGGCCACGATTTCAGCGGCTACAAGAGCAAGACCTTCATGCGCCGCGTGCAGCGCCGCATGCATGTGAACCAGATGCCCACGCTGGCCGCCTATGTCGAATTCCTGAAGCAGAACTCCCAGGAAGCGGGCGCCCTGTTTCGCGACCTGCTGATCAGCGTCACGAATTTCTTTCGCGATGCCGAAGCCTTCGAATCTTTGCAGGAACAGGTCATTCCGCAACTGCTGAAAGACCGCGGCGCGACGGAAACCATACGCCTGTGGGTGCCCGGCTGCGCCACAGGCGAAGAGGTCTATTCCCTGGCGATCCTGCTGCGCGAACACCTGGACACCCTGGCGACGGCGCCTCGCGTGCAGGTTTTCGCCACTGACATCGACGACCGCGCCCTGGCCGTCGCGCGCGCGGCGCGATATCCCGCCGCCTTGCTTGAGGGGGTATCGCAGGCGCGGCGCGAGCGCTATTTCGTGGCCGATGGCGACAGCTATGTGGTCAGCAAGGCCGTGCGCGACCTGTGCATTTTCTCGCCGCACAACGTGTTGCGCGACCCGCCGTTTTCCCGGATCGACCTGGTGTCGTGCCGCAATCTGCTGATCTATTTCGGCGGCGGCATCCAGAAGCAGGTCATTCCCACCTTCCACTATGCATTGCGGCCGGGCGGCTATCTGTTCCTGGGCATGTCGGAAAACGTCACCCAGTTCAACGACCTGTTCAGCCCGATCAACAAGAAACACCGGATCTTCCAGCGCCGCACGGATATCGGCGCGCAGCCACGCCCTACGATCACCCTGCCCTCCATGCATAAACCGGACCTGCCCCATTCCGCGCTGCGCCGCGCGCAGACCGGCGCTTCGGCGCTGCGCCAATCCGTCGATAGCCAGGTGCTGGCGCAACATGCGCCGCCCCACGTGCTGGTCAACCGCGACGGCGACATCGTCTATTACTCCGGGCGCACCGGCAAGTATCTAGAGGCCGCCGCCGGCGTGCCGACGCGCCAGGTGCTGACCCTGGCGCGCAAGGGGCTGCGCCTGGACCTGCGCACGCTGTTGCACGAGGCCGCGGAAACCGGCCGGCCCGCGGTACGTGAGAGCGTGGCCGTGGAAGGCGAGGACGGCCGCGTCCAGATGGTGACCCTGACCGTGGAGCCCCTGGCCGACCACAAGGAAAACGAACCGCTGTTCCTGATCCTGTTTGCTGACCACGGCCCCCCGCTGAACCGCGACGAAGCCTACGCGCAAGGCAGCATCACGCAGCAAGGCGCGGCCCAGCAGATCGAGCTGGAACTGCGCGACACGCGCGAGCGCCTGCAATCCATGATCGAGGAATACGAGACCGCGCTGGAGGAACTGAAGTCTTCCAATGAAGAGCTGGTGTCGGTCAACGAGGAATTCCAATCCACCAACGAGGAATTGGAAGCCTCCAAGGAAGAGCTGGTATCGCTGAACGAAGAACTGCACACCGTCAACGCCGAACTCCACGGCAAGGTCGACGAGCTGGACCGCAGCAACAGCGACCTGCACAACCTGTTTGAAAGCACGGCGATCGCCACGTTGTTCCTGGACCGCGACCTGATCATCCGCAGCTTCACGCCGGCCATGGGCGACGTCTTCAACATCCTGCCCAGCGACTGCGGCCGCCCCATCACCGATCTGGCCAGCCGTTTCGACCTGCCCTCCTTCGCTAACGACATCGCCCAGGTCTACACCCACTATCAACCCATCGAACGCCGCATCGCCGGCACCCTGGACGGCAAGCACTACCTGCTGCGCCTGGTGCCTTACCGCAGCAGCGACAGCCAGGTCGACGGCGTCGTCGTGACATTCATCGACATCACCCTCATTACCCGCGCCGAACGGCGCCACCGCGTCCTGATATCCGAACTGCAGCACCGGACCCGCAACTTGCTGGCGCTGGTGCAGAGCGTGGCGCGGCGCACCTTAGGCGACGGCGAACCCTTCCAGCGTCTGGACACGCGCCTGGCCGCCCTGAGCCGCGTACAGGGCATGCTGAGCGAAACCAACGGGGAAAAGATCGAATTCAGCGGCGTCGTGCATCGCGAACTCGACGCGGTTGGCAACGAACGCCAGGTCACGATCAACGGTCCCGAGGTCCGCATCAGCCCGGAACGCATCCAGACCCTGGCGCTGGCCGTTCACGAACTGGCGACCAATGCCGTGAAATACGGCGCACTGCGCTATGAATCGGGCCGGCTGGACGTGAAATGGCGGATCGAACGCCGCGACGCCGACACCGAGCACCTGGTCCTGGATTGGACGGAGTCCGGCCTTCCCGCCGCGCCGGACGCGACGCATCAGGGCTACGGCCGTGAATTGATCGAGCAGACGCTCGTCGTCGCGCTACGCGCGCAGACCGCCCTGGAGTTCAAGGCGGACGGCATCGCCTGTCATATCGACATGCCGCTTGAGCACGCAAACGAAGCCAACGACGACGCGACGCCCAAGTAATCCTGGCTCCCGCGGCCGTCTTCACTCGCGGGAGCCGATTCGGCGGGCTTACTCCGGCAACCGCGTCGCCGCCGTCAACCGTTCGGCCATGAACGCCAGGAACTCGCGCGCCAGCAGCGGCAAAGTCCTGCCCTGCAATGTCAGCACCTGGATGCTTCGTTGCCGCATTTCCGGATTCGTGAACGGCACGCCCGCCAATTTGTCGCTGCCCACCTGGCCCATCAGGGTCAGATACCCCGTCAGCGCCACGATCCGGCTGCCGGGCAGCATCGGCAGAAACGCCGCCGAATGGTTCGACACATAGGCCGGTTCGATGTGCAGCCCCGCGTTCGCGCAGGCCGTATCGAACAGTTGCCGCACCGTCGTGCCCTGGTCGCCCAGCGACAGCGGATAGTCCGCCAGATCCCGCATGCCCACGCTGCGCCGGCTGGCCAGCGGATGATCCCGGCACATCACCGCGTACACCGGCGCCCGCGTCAGCAGTTCGGTCTTCAAGCGTTCGTCCTGCACGGTGGAATAGCGCAATGCGATCTGCGACAGGCCTTCCAGGATCTGCCGGCTGACCTCCTCGGGCCGCTCCACATGCAGATGAAACCGCGCCTGCGGCCGTACCTGCTTGAATTCGGCCATGCTGAGCGGCAGGAAGCGATGGGCGAAACCTTCGGTACACGCCAGCCGGATGGTGACGTCGCCCACGTGGCCGCGCTGGCGGATCTGGGTGGTGACGCGCTCGGCCTCCAACGCGGCGGCGTTGGCGTAAGCCGCAAGCTGCCGGCCGGCTTCGCTAAGCGCCATGCCGCGCGCCTGTCGCTCGAACAGCACGATGCCCAGGTCGTCTTCCAGCTTGGCGATCTGGCGGCTGATGGCCGAAGCCGCCACGTGCTGGGCGGCGGCAGCCCCGGCAATCGATCCGCAACGGACGACTTCCAGGAAATACCGCAAGGCCAGTGAAATCATGATGGGCTCCGAATTCATGCCTTAAAAGCATGGGAAAGATGCTAATTATCTAATTGTGGCACGGGGTGAAGCGTAATAACTTTGTGCTTCCTTTGCGTACCCGAGAGCCGATGTGATTCGCGAACAAGCCGTCCTCCATGCCGTTGAAGCCTTTGATTCCGGCGCCCTGCTGGCCACGTTGACGCGTCGCGTCGCCTACGCGACGGAAAGCGAAGTGCCGGAACAGGCGCCCGCGCAGCATGCCTACCTGAACGAAGACCTGATCCCGCTGCTGACGGCGCTGGGCTTTTCCTGTGAGGTCCACGCGAATCCCGCCGGGGTCGACCTGCCCATCCTGGTCGCGCGCCGTATCGAACAGCCCGGCCTACCGACCGTGCTGATGTATGGCCATGGCGACGTCGTGCGCGGCAACGCCGCCAAATGGGAAGCCGGCCGCGATCCCTGGCGCCTGCAAGTCGAGGGCGACCGCTGGTACGGCCGCGGCACGGCCGACAACAAGGGCCAGCACTCCATCAATCTGGAAGCGCTGCGGCAGGTCATCGCCGCACGGGACGGCAAACTGGGTTTCAACACGACCTGGCTCATCGAAACCGGCGAAGAAGCGGGCTCGCCCGGCCTGGCCGCCTTCTGCGAAGCCCAGCGCGACGCGCTGGCGGCCGACGTGTTCATTGCCAGCGACGGCCCGCGCCTGAATGCAGAACGCCCCACGCTCTTCATGGGATCGCGCGGGGCAGTCAATTTCGAATTGAAGCTGCGCGCACGCGAACGCGGTTACCACTCCGGCAACTGGGGCGGCCTGCTGGCCAATCCGGCCATCGTGCTGATGCACGCCATCGGCACGCTGGTGGATGCCAAGGGCCGCATCACCGTCGATGGCCTGCGCCCGCCCCCCATCCCGGCCGCGGTGGCTGACGCCTTGGCCGACCTGCACGTGGGCGGCGGCGAAGACGACCCCGAGATCAACGCCTGGTGGGGCGAACCCGGCCTGTCCGCGCCCGAGAAGGTGTTCGGCTGGAACAGCCTGGACGTCCTGACCTTTGGCGCGGGCGATCCCGCCAAGCCCGTGAACGCGATCCCGGCGGAAGCCGTGGCCTGGTGCCAGCTGCGTTTCGTGGTGGGCACCGACTGGCGCGCGCTGGAAACCCATGTGCGCGAACACCTGCGCCAGGCGGGGTTTGCAGACGTGCAGGTGCGGATCGGCATGCAGGCCGGCGCCACGCGTTTGTCGCCCGACAATGCCTGGGTGCGCTGGGCCGCCGCGTCGCTGGAACGCACGACCGGCAAGCGGCCCGCGCTGTTGCCCAATCTGGGCGGCTCGTTGCCCAACGATATCTTTGCCGACCAACTGGGCTTGCCCACCCTGTGGGTGCCGCACTCCTACCCGGCTTGCGCGCAGCATGCGCCCAATGAGCACCTGCTGGGCAGCGTGGCGCGCGAAGGGCTGGCCATCATGGCCGGCCTGTTCTGGGACCTGGGCGACCAGGGCCCCGCCCTGCGTGACGCGGCGGTGGCCTCGGCTACCGCGTGAATGCGTCTTCCCTTTTTCGCTTTCCCCTTTTGACTGATCGAGAGCTTTGCCATGACCGCTAGATTTTGTGCCGCCGTGATGGCGTTCAACCTTGCCGTCGCCGCCTATGCGGGCGAGGCCCATGCCGCGTATCCCGAACAGCCGATCAAGATCGTCGTGCCGTTCACGCCGGGCGGCGCCACCGACGCGGTGGCCCGGCTGCTGGCCAACAAGCTGTCGGGCAGCCTGGGGCAATCCGTGATCGTCGAGAACCGCCCTGGCGCGTCCACCGTGATCGGCGCCGACGCCGTGGCGCGCGCGCAGCCCGACGGCTACACCCTGCTGTTGTCGGGCAGCACGACCTATACCGTGCTGCCGGCGCTGAAATCGTCGTTGCCCTATGACCCGATGCACAGCTACGAACACATCGCCATCGTTGCGATGGCCCCGGTAGTGCTGTTGGCGCAGAACGGGCTGGCGGCCAATACGGTGCAGGAAGCCGCCGCGCTGGCCAAGCAGCAAAGCGACAAGGGCGGCCTGATGTACGGCACCTTCGGCCCCGGCTCCGCGCCACACCTGGCTGGCGAAATGTTCGCCGAAGCCGTGGGCGCCAAGATGATGCCGGTGCCCTACAAGGGCAGCGCGCAATTGATCACGGCCATGATCGGCGGCGAGGTCGCGTTGGGCGTGGACACGGTGTCGTCGGCCGCGCCGCAAGTGCGCGCGGGCAAGGTCCGCGCACTGGCCGTCACGGGCGAACACCGTGTACCGCAGCTGCCGGACGTGCCCACCTTTACTGAGGCGGGCATTGCCCAAGTGTCCTTTGTGGGCTGGTACGCGCTGGCCGCCCCCGCGCGCACGCCTGCGCCGGTCATCGACACGCTGAACCGCGCGGTCGCCAAGATCATGGAAGATCCGCAGGTGCGCCGCGCAGTGTCGGATCTGGCGCTTGAGCCGGTCTACCTGCCGGGCCAGGCGTTCCAGGAACAGATCGCCCGCGAACTGCGCACGTTCGGCGACGTAGCCAAGCGCGCGAACATCACGCTGGACTGATCGGGACGGCCCAGCCGGACACGGCGTCCGGCCGGGCCCCGCCGGATCAATACTTGTAGTTCACGCCCAGCATGGCGCTGAACGGCGCGCCATAGTAGTTGCTGTAGACGTTGGTGCTGGCGTAGTACTTCTTGTCGAAGATGTTGTTCAGGTTCAAGGTTGCCGACCACTGGCGGTTGAACTGGTAACGCGCCATCAGGTCCACCAGCGCATAACCGCTTTGCGACGACTCCAGCGGCTGGCCGCCCGGGCCGCGGCTGGAATAGTTGCTGCCGCTTTCCCACCGCACCCCGCCGCCCACCGTCAGGGCGCTTAGATCGCCCGGCAGGCGATACGTGGTGTACAGCTTGGCGATGTGGCGCGGCAGGCCGACTTGCGTGATGAAACCGTGCGGCAGGCGGCGGTCCACATAGGCGTAGGACAGCTGCATCTGCCAGCCCGGCGTCAGTTCGCCGGTGATTTCGGCTTCCACGCCCCGCATCACCGCGCCGTCGGCGGCCACGTAGGCGTTGTCGCCATTCGGGGCCAGACGGTCGCCGTCCAGCATGGCGTAGTTGTCCTGACGGGTCCGGAACAAGGCCAGCGAGCCGTTCAGGCGACCGTCCAGGAACGCCGACTTCAGGCCGATCTCATAGGTGTTGCCCTTGATGGGTTCCAACACGCTGCCCGTCACGCTTTGCGCCTGTTGAGGCTGGAAGATGCTCGTGTAGCTGGCATAGGCGGACAAGGTGCTGGTCAGGTCGTAGACCACGCCGGCATAGGGGGTGTAGACGCCCTGCTCGCGCATGTTGTCCGGGTAGGACGAGCCATCGTCATAGTTGTAGGACGCCTGCTGGTCCCACCACGTCACCCGCGAGCCCAATACCAGCGACAGCGCGTCAGTCGGACGCAGGCGTAGCGCCCCATAGATCGACGCCTGCTTTTCGGTGTAGTAGCGCTTGCCGGTCGATTGCCAGTCCGGCTCGGGCATGTCGCCGTTCCACTGGCGGATGTCGGGAATCTTGGCGTCATAACCCGGCGCAACCCAAAGCGGATACATGTCGTAGTCGCCCCGGGTGCGCGATGCGCTTGCACCCACTACGAGGTCGTGCTGGCGGCCGAAGGCGTCGAACGCGCCGGTCAGGCTTGCATCGACGGCATTCTGGGTCTTGGGAATGGGCCATTTGGCCACCCACACCGACGCGCCCTGGCCCGTCGTCGGGTTGGCCCAGCCGTTGCTGCTGAACCAGCCATAGGTGCGGTCGTTGTCGTCGCCGGTGCGGGACACGGTTACCGAACCCTTCCACAACGGCGCGAACTCGTGGTCCAGCGTGGCGAACACGTTGTAGCGCGTGCGGTCCTGGCGGCTCCAGTTGGTCGCCGAGTTGAAGCGTTGCGGGAAATCCGTTTTCGTGCCGTCCGCATACGCGGCCGGAAAGCCGAAGTACGAGCATGCCGTGCACTTCTTGCACTGATATTCCGCGCCGAGCGTCAGCAGGGTGCTTTCGGCCAGATCCGCCTCGACCACGCCGTAAAGCAATTGCGAATCCTGCTTCACGCGGTCAACGAACGAACCGCCCTCCTGCCACGCGCCGACCAGCCGGCCCCGCAGCTTGCCTGACTCGTCCAGCGGGCTGCCCAGGTCGAATTCCGTGCGCTTGTAGTCCCAGGAACCGACGGCCGCGCCCACGCCCGCCTCGAACTCGCGGGTGGGCCGCTTGCGCACCAGGTTGATCGACGCCGCGGGGTTGCCCGCGCCGTTCAACAGGCCGGTGGAACCGCGCACCACTTCGATCCGGTCGTACAGCGCGGTGTCCAGCCCCAGGGCATTGAAGTCCTTGTGCGTGGGCACGCCGTCCACTTGCATGTTGGTGATTTCCATGCCGCGGGCGTACAAGCCCTTTTCGTTGTCGTCGGCCGACCCCTTCTTCTTGAAGGTCAGGCCCGGCGTGTTGGCGATGGCGTCCTCCAGGGTGTTAAGCCCCTGGTCCGACAGGCGCTGGCGCGTCATCACCGAAACCGATTGCGGTGTCTCACGCAGGGTCATCGGCAGCTTGGTGGCGGTGGTGGACAGGCCCACCGTGTACGAGTCCGTGCCTTCGCTGGGCGCGGGCTCGCGCGAGCCCAGCACTTCGACCGGGG
The DNA here is from genome assembly GCF_002209535.1 of Achromobacter marplatensis. Lineage (GTDB taxonomy): Bacteria > Pseudomonadota > Gammaproteobacteria > Burkholderiales > Burkholderiaceae_B > Achromobacter > Achromobacter marplatensis. The sequence goes on from NZ_NJIG01000003.1 coordinate 213,339, forward strand.
CAAGCGTCTGCGCACCGGCCACGCGCAGGCCGTAGTTGTTGCCGCCCTGGCTGACAGCCTCCAGCCCGGTGCCCGCCAGCATGGCCGCCAGGCCCGAGGCAATGCCGTAATCGCCTTGCAGGCCGGCGCTTTGCTTGCCTTGCGTCAGTTGCGCGTCGAAAGACAGCACCACGCCCGCCTGGGCGGCAAAGCGGCCCAGCGCCAGGCCCAGCGGGCCCGCGGGCACATCGTAGCGGCGGGCGGCGTCGGCCGACGGCGCGGCTTGCGCCAGCGCAGGCGGCGCCGACGCCAGCCCCATCAGGGCGACAAAGACGGCGCGCGCGATCGGCGCCAGCGGACCGGGATGGCGATGGAAAGACGTAGTGAAAGGCATAAGCTCGAGGTTTTCCGTGAATCAAATCCGACGTAATCCCTGCTAAGTCGGACGAGCACGGAAAAAGGACAATGCCAGGTGAAAATAAATCAGCCGCGGGCGACGACCCGGGTGTAATAGCGGGTGAAACGCGACACCCGGACGGGCAGCGCGCGTTCCACGGCGGCCAGCGCGCGGTCGGTGTCGTCGATCGGGAACGCGCCCGACACCCGCAGCGACGCGACCGCCTCGTCGCAGCTGAGGCGACCGGGACGGTAACGGTCCAGCTGCGCAATGAAGTCGTCCAGGCGCAAGCCATCCACGATCAAGAGGCCGCGGGTCCAGGCGTCGGGTTCGCCCGTGACGGCGCCGTCATGGCGGGCGCCCGCCCCTTCCAGCACGCCCTGTTCGCCCGCATTCAGCACCAGCGGCGGCCTTCCGTCCAGCGGCAGCAGCTCGACCGCATGCCGGAGCACCGCGACGCGCGTCTGCGTGTCTTGCCGGTTGACGGTGAAGCGCGTGCCCAGCGGGCGCACCGTGCCATGCAGCGTCGTCACGCGCAAGGGCGGCAAGCCCTGCGCGGCGTGTTCGGTATCAATCAGGATCTCGCCCGCGTGCACGGTGATATGGCGGCCGCGCGAGTCCACGGCCACGTCCACCGCGCTGGCGCTGTCCAGCCACAGCAAGGTGCCGTCCGTCAGGACCAGTTCGCGGCGTTCGCCCGTTCCCATGCGGTAGTCAGCCAGATAACTGGCCGCCATCCGCTCGACCGGTAGCGTGCGCCAGGCCACCAGGCCGCCGGCGCCAAGCAGCGCCACCGCCCCCAGGCCGTTACGCAGCACGGCGCGCCGCCGCGTGAAGTGATGGTCGGCCCGGTACAGCGTATCGGCGGCCAGCCGCGCAGGCGCCGCGCCCAGCGTGCCGCGCAGCCGTTCGACCTGCCGCCAGATGCGGGCATGTTCGGGGTCGGCCGCCAGCCAGCGGCCATGCGCCGCCACATCGGCCGCGCTGACGTCATCGGCGCATAGCCGCGCATACCATTGCGCCGCCGCGGTAATTGTCTTGTCCGCCATCGCCGCCTACTGTCGTTCCAGGGCGTAGACCAGGCACTGCTCGGTCGCGCGCGCCATGTACTTCTTGACCGAGCTGACCGTCACGCCCAGCTTGGCCGCGATGTCGGCATAGCTTGCGCCTTCCAGCTGCGACATGAGGAAAGCGCGCCGCACCTTGTTGCCCAGGCCGTGCAGCATGGCGTCGATTTCGCGGATGGTTTCCAGCAGGATGGCCTGCGTCTCGGGCGAGATCGCGTGGCCCTCGGGCTGCTGCGCCAGGGTTTCCAGCCAGGCCCGTTCCAGCACCTGGCGGCGGATGTGGTCGACCAGCGTGCGCTGCGCCACCGTGGCCAGAAAGCTGCGCGGCTGCCGCACGCCCTGCAATTGGGCCATGGACGCGGGCGAAGCCAGCAGGCGGAGGAAAGTGTCTTGCGCCAGGTCAGCGGCCTCGGCGGGCACGCTCAGGCGGCGCAACAACCAGCCGCGCAGCCAACCGTGATGGTCGCGATAGAGCAAGCCCAGCTCGCGGTGCTCCAGAGATTCCGAGGACGACATGGCCGTAGCGCGACCGCTTCCTGATTTTTAAGAATGGGAATTGTAATCATTATTGATGATGGCGGGCAATTGCCCGCCATCTTCCCGGATGCCTACCCGCCGCTACACCATGGGCGGCACCGTTTCACGCTCGGGGTGCCGGTGCTTGGCCAGCGCCTCGATGAACAGGCCCGCGCTTTTCGCCGGCGAGCCGCCGCCCATCAGCAGGCCGCCGTCTGACTCGTCAGGCGCAATGCCCGCCGATCCGAACAACTGCCCGCCCCGTCCCAACGCCAGCAGCGTCTTGCCGTGGCGGAAGGCGTCGCGCAGGAATTCCAGCGCCCGCCCGTCCGTCTGCAAGCGCCCCACGGCGCCCTCGCCGCCCGGGACGATGGCCCCATCGAACAGCCCCGAAGGGTGGTTGTCCAACGACGCGTCCGCGTCCAACGTGCTGCCGTCCTCGGCCTGCACCGGGCCGATGCGCTGGCCCACCAGCCGCACCACCACGCCTGCCTTGATCAGCGCATCTGCCACGGCCGACACGGCCGCGCCGTCCACGCCTTCGGCCACCAGGATGGCGACCTTGCGCGTGGCGACGCCGCCATCGCCCGGTCTTGCGGTCAGCGACAGCGTCGGCGACACCTCGACCTCGGGCTTGGGCGGCTCGGCGATGGCGCGCGGCAAGGGCTCGGGCAAGGCCATGCCCAACTGGTCGGCCACGGCCATGGCCAGCTCGTCCGACACGTTGCGCAGCGACGCCACCATGCGCTGCCGGATTGCCGGCACCGTCAGCTTGCTTAGCTCAAAGGCGAAAGCGTTGATGATGTGCTGCTGTTCCCAGTCTGTCTGGCTATTGAAGAACAGCGTGGCCTGGTTGTAGTGTTCGGCGAACTTCTCGGGATGGCCGCGCAGTTCGTCGCCCGTCACCGGTTCCGGGAATGGCACGAAACCTTCCATGCCGGCCTGGAAGGGGCAGCCGCCCGCCAGCGAATTCGGTTCATAAGCGACCCGTCCGCGATGGATGGCCTGGCGATGCATCCCGTCGCGCTGGTTGTTGTGCACCGGGGCAAGCGGCGCATTGATGGGGATCTCGTGGAAATTCGGGCCGCCCAGGCGCGAGATCTGCGTGTCCACGTAAGAATGGATGCGCCCGGCCAGCAGCGGGTCATTGGTGAAATCCACCCCCGGCACCACGTGCGCCGTACAGAAGGCGACCTGCTCGGTCTCGGCGAAGAAGTTGTCGGGGTTGCGGTCCAGCACCATCCGCCCGATGGGCCTGACCGGCACCAGTTCCTCGGGCACGATCTTGGTGGCGTCCAGTACGTCGAAGCTGAAGCGTTCCGCCTCTTCTTCGGTGAAGACCTGCACGCCCAGTTCCCACTCGGGGCCGTTGCCGGCGTCGATGGCTTCCCACAAGTCGCGCCGGTGAAAGTCGGGGTCGGCCCCCGACACCTTGACCGCTTCGTCCCACACCTGGGAATGGGTGCCCAGCACGGGATTCCAGTGGAACTTCACCAGCCGCGATTCGCCCTGGGCGTTGACGAAGCGGAACGTGTGCACCCCGAAGCCCTGCATCATGCGGTAGCTGCGCGGAATGCCGCGATCGGACATCACCCACATCAACATGTGCGTGGATTCCGGCATCAGCGACACGAAATCCCAGAACGTGTCGTGGGCGGATGCGGCTTGGGGCATGCCATGATGCGGCTCGGCCTTCACCGCGTGCACCAGATCCGGGAACTTCATGGCGTCCTGGATGAAGAAGACGGGGATGTTGTTGCCGACCAGGTCCCAATTGCCTTCATCGGTGTAGAACTTCACCGCGAAGCCGCGCACGTCGCGCGCCGTGTCCTTGGAGCCGCGTTCGCCCGCCACGGTCGAGAAGCGCACGAACACCGGCGTGCGCTTGCCCTTTTCGGCGAACAGCGACGCGGCCGTCAGGTCGGTCAGCGCCTCGTAGCATTCGAAGTAGCCGTGGGCGGCCGAGCCGCGCGCGTGCACGATGCGTTCAGGGATGCGCTCATGGTCGAAATGCGTGATCTTCTCGCGCAGGATGAAGTCTTTCAGCAAGGCCGGGCCGCGCAAGCCCGCCTTGAGCGAATGCTGGTTGTCCGCGACGCGCACGCCCTGATTCGTGGTCATCATCTGATCGCCAGCATCCGAGCGCACGCGCGCCAGCCGGCCATCCACGGCATTCACGCCCGGGGCGGCCGCGTCGACGGTCTTGTCCGAGACCTCGCTTTCCGACAAGGTGCTGGCGCCCACGGACGGATCGGCAAGGGGTACGTGCGCACCGGTGACCGGGCAGCGTGCCGCCTCGGCGCCGTATTCGGCAGCCTTGTCGGCATTGTGGGGGATGGCCGCCACCGTGGCGCCCACGGCGGCGGCTCGCTTGAGAGCCGGATGGCCGGGCTTGCCGGCGGGACCGGCAGCGGGACCACTATCGGTATTCATATAAGCGGTGTCGAGTGCACCGCCGCCCTTGCCTGCGGGGGGCTTGCCTGCGGGTTTCTTGCTTGCCATGGTCGGTCTCCTAGTGTTTCAGCATCTTGTCGCGCGACTGTTCGGCGCGGGATGCGCCGATCGCGGATTCCACCTGCTTGACCTCTTCGGGCGGCGGCAGCACGGCCGGAAAGCCCAACGACTCGATCCACAGTTCGCGGGACCAGCCTTGCGTGTGATACAGGTGATGGTCTTCGTCGGTCGCGACGGCGTCATAGGCCTGCTTCAGGATCTTGGCTTCCTTGCCCGTGTGCTGGTCGGCAATCACCCCGATCAGCGACCAATTCGCGTGATCCTTCGTTTCAGCCAGCACCACGCACTCGGTCGCCACCAGCTGCGCGGCATCCGGGTCGCCTGCACTGACCGCCATCTTCATGGCCTTGACCAGCGATTCGCCCAGATGACGGACGACCCCGCGGCCCGGTGTCTGGGTTTCGGGGTCGAGTCCCAGTTGTTCAAACACGGTCAAAAGGACGCGGTGGTGGGTACGCGTTTCTTCCAGGTATTCCTTCCATTCTTTCTTCAGGTCGTCGTTGATGGCACAGGACACCGCGGTCTCGTAGACGGACAGGCCGCCGATCTCGGTCTCAAGCGCCTGATAGAGCAGTTCGTGGATCTGCTGGGCGTTTCCGGCTTTGTGTTTCATCAGGGGGCTCCTTGTTCAGTGGCACCTGCGGGCTGACCAGCCAGGGGCGGACAGTCAAGCGGATGAGGCGCCACTACAGCAATCCCCATGCCTGATCGCGCAACGCCTGCCCTCGCGAAACGGAAGGGCCCGAAATCCTTAGCATCGCAACTCCGGCCCCAATTCGCTTAGAATTGGAACCATTCTCAATAAAATCAAAATCCGTCCGGCTCGCGGCGGCAACAACGAATAAAGAGGCTCGTTCTGAAATCCGGTTTCCGCCTATCCATGGCCTGGTTGCATACCTGGGTCGGTCTGTGGTTTTCCTGGCTGCTGTTCACGGTGTTCCTGACAGGGTCGCTGGCCGTGTTTTCCGAGCCCATCACCCATTGGATGACGCCCGAGCACCACGCGGCCGAAGCCCTGGCTGCCCAGCGGGAAAGCGCGCCCGTGGACCGCGCCCGGCGCCTGGAGCTGGCGATCGACTACATGTCGCGCAAGCACGCAGGCGCCGAGATGTGGGAGATCTGGCCCGTCAACCGCTCCCACGAAAACAGCCTGTCGGTCTATTGGTTCGACCAGAACGGCCAGTATGCCGATGCGGAACTGGACCCCGCGACCGGCGCCGAAATGGATGACCATCACGACGAGGAAGGCCGCGCCACGATGGGCGGCACGCACTTCGTGAACTTCCACTACACGCTGCACGAAAGCCATTACGGCCTGTGGATCGTGGCCTTCGCCACCATGGCGATGCTGGTGGCGCTGATTTCGGGCGTGGTCACCCACAAGCGCATCTTCAAGGACTTCTTCACGTTCCGCGTGAAAAAGGGGCAGCGTTCGTGGCTGGACGCGCATAACGCGGTCGCCGTGCTGACCCTGCCCTTCCAGTTCATGATCGCGTACACCGGCATCGTGATCTCCAGCGCCGAACTGATGCCCGCCCCGGTCGCTGCCCAATACGGCGCCGGCATGGAAGGAACCCGCCTGTACCTGGCCGAGATGCAGGGCGAAGTCAAACCGCTGCGCACCGGCACGCCGCTTGCAATGCCTAAGCTGGAACCCATGGTGGCCCAAGCCGAAGCGCTGATCGGCCAGGCCGCGCGCGCCATCGTCATCAACAACCCCGAAGACAGCTCCATGCGGATTGCTGTCTACGGCTGGAACGAAGACCGCGACACCTTCCACAACATCAGCGCCACCACCGGCATGGCCGAATTCTCGGGCGCCACGGGCGAACTGCTGCGCACGCGGCCCGCCGGCGGCGTCAATGGCGGCACGCCCGCGCTGGTGCGCCAGGTGATGAGCGACCTGCACATGGCGCGCTTTGGCGGGCTGGCCATCCAGTGGCTGTACTTCATCTGCGGGCTGGCGGGCGCCGCCATGATGGGCACGGGCGCCGTGCTGTTCATGGTGAAGCGGCGCGCCAAGCTGGGCAACGAATTCGGCGGCGCCACGGCGCGCATGTACCGGCTGTTCGAAGGCCTGAACGTAGCCGCGCTGGCCGGCCTCGCCGTGGCGTGCGTCAGCTACTTCTGGGCCAACCGCCTGCTGCCTGTGGCGCTGGAGAACCGGGTGCTGTGGGAACTGCGCTGCTTCTTCGGCGTATGGGCGCTGATGTTGGCGCTGGCCTGGCTGTGCAGCCCGCGCCGTGCATGGATCTCGCAGCTGGGCTTGTTGGCAGCGCTGTGCCTGCTGCTGCCGCTAATGTCGTTCGCGACGCTGGGCGACCATGTCTTCGCGCAGATCGCACGCGGCGATTGGGAAAGCGCCGGCGTTGAACTGACGGCCGTCGCCTTTGGCGTACTATCCGCCTGGGCGGCCATCCGTTTGTGGAAGAAGCCCCTGTCCGCGCCCGCCCAGCGCAAACCCCGCGCGAACCAAGAGGCAGCGGCATGAACATGAACGACGTATTCGCCATTGTGATGGCTTTGCTGCTGACCTACTCCGGCATGGCCTGCCTGAGCCTGGCGATGCCGCGCCATTACGACCAGGTCTGGGGCCGTGATCCATCGGCCGGCCATACGCGCGTACTGCGTGGCGCCGGCGTGCTGTTGCTGGCGCTGGCGCTCCTGCCTTGCGTCGGCCTGTGGGGCAATACGGTGGGCGTGGTCGCGTGGCTGGGCTGGCTGTCCGCAGGCGCGCTGCTGTGGGTGGGCATGCTGTCCTGGGCGCCGCGGCCCGCCGCCAGCACCGCCGCCCTGGCGGTGGCCATTTCGCTGGCGGGCATCGGCATCGGCTTCTGAGGCCTACTGGGCATTGCGCTTTGCGCGGGCCCCTTCCCTGTGTTTGACCCGCATCAAACCAGGCTGATATCGCGCGCAGGCTACGCGTCGATAGCACCATATGTGGTGGTAGAGTTTTCACACCCCACTACATATGGTGTCAATAATGCCTATCCAACACATCCTCAAGCGTGACGGCCGCGTCGCGGACTTTGATCGCGACAAGATCGCGCACGCCATGGCGGCGGCCGGAACCAGCACCGGGGAGTTGGATCTGGCGGGCGCGCAGGCGCTGACCGATATCGTCATCGGCGCCTTGGCGGACCAACCCTGCCCCGGCGTCGAAACCATCCAGAACCGCGTCGAAGAAGCCCTGGTCCAGGCGGGCCACTGGCGCACCGCCCGCGCGTACATCGTGCACCGCGAACAGCATGCCCGGTTGCGCTCGCTGCGCCACACCCTGGTGGATGTGGAAAGCGCCATGGAGGAATACCTGGACCAGCGCGACTGGCGCGTCAACGCCAACGCCAACCAGGGCTACAGCCTGGGCGGCCTGATCCTGAACGTGGCGGGCAAGGTCACCGCCAACTACTGGCTGTCCAACGTCTTCACGCCCGAAGCGGGCCAGGCGCACCGCGACGGCGACATCCACATCCACGACCTGGACATGCTCAGCGGTTATTGCGCCGGCTGGTCGCTGCGCCAGCTGCTGACTGAAGGCTTCAACGGCATTCCCGGCAAAGTCGAATCCACCCCGCCCAAGCACATGTCGGCCGCCATCGGCCAGATCGTCAACTTCCTGGGCACGTTGCAGAACGAATGGGCCGGCGCGCAGGCCTTCAGTTCCTTCGACACCTACATGGCGCCCTTCATCCGCCGCGACGCGATGACGTACGCCGAGGTGAAGCAGGCCATGCAGGAACTGATCTTCAACCTGAACGTGCCCAGCCGCTGGGGCACGCAGACGCCGTTCACCAACCTGACCTTCGACTGGACCTGCCCGGCCGACCTGAAGGAACAGGTGCCCTACGTGGGCGGCCAGGAAATGCCCTTCTGCTATGGCGACCTGCAGGCCGAAATGGACATGATCAACCGCGCCTACATTGAAGTGATGATGGCCGGCGACGCCAAGGGGCGCGTGTTCACCTTCCCCATTCCCACCTACAACATCACGCCCGACTTCGACTGGAACCATCCCAACACCGACCGCCTGTTCGAAATGACGGCGCGCTACGGCCTGCCCTATTTCCAGAACTTCCTGAATTCGGACCTGGAACCCCATATGGTGCGGTCCATGTGCTGCCGCCTGCAGCTGGACCTGCGCGAACTGCTCAAGCGCGGCAACGGCCTTTTCGGATCGGCGGAACAGACCGGATCGGTAGGCGTGGTCACCGTCAACTGCGCACGCCTGGGCTACACCTGCCAAGGCGACGAGGCGAAGTTGATGGCGCGCCTGGACACGCTCCTGGGCCTGGGGCGCGACGTGCTGGAGACCAAGCGCAAGGTGGTGCAGCGCTACATCGACCAGGGCCTGTACCCCTACACCCGGCGCTACCTGGGCACCTTGCGCAACCACTTCAGCACGCTGGGCGTGAACGGCATCAACGAGATGATCCGCAACTTCACGAACGATGCCGAGGACGTGACCACCGCCGCCGGCCATGCGCTGGCCGTGCGCCTCCTGGACCGCGTGCGCGACCGCATGACCGAATTCCAGGAGCAGACCGGCCACCTCTACAACCTGGAGGCCACGCCTGCCGAAGGCACGACCTACCGCTTCGCGCGCGAAGACAGGAAGCGCTATCCCGGCATCCTGCAGGCGGGGTCCGACGCCCAGCCCTACTACACCAATTCCAGCCAGCTGCCGGTGGGCCATACCGACGACCCGTTCCACGCGCTGCAACTGCAGGAAACGCTGCAAAGCAAGTACACGGGCGGCACCGTGCTGCATCTGTACATGAACGAAGCCGTGTCGTCCGCCGAAGCATGCAAGCAGCTGGTGCGCCGCGCGCTGTCGAATTTCCGGCTGCCGTACATCACGGTCACCCCCACGTTCTCGATCTGCCCCAACCACGGTTATCTGGCCGGGCATCACGAGTTCTGCCCCAAGTGCGACGCCGAACTGTTGGCCAAGCAATCCGCGTGCTGCGCACCCGCCTAGCGCGCGACATCCCGCCGCGCGCAAGCCCGGCCTTCACCCCAAGGAGTCCTCGATGCAAACCTTGACCGTCCCCGCCCCAACCGCTGCGGCACCCGTCCTGCAACTGGACGACAGCCAGCGCGTGCGCTGCGAAGTCTGGACCCGAGTGATGGGCTACCACCGTCCCGTCTCTTCCTTCAACACCGGCAAACAAGGCGAATTCAATGAACGCCGCTTCTTCGTCGAGCAACGCGCCTGAAGGCGCGCCTCAACACGCCGAGCCCGGTACGCGCAGGCTGGCCGCAAGGCCGGCCTACGCGGCCCCGCCCCAACCCGTTGCCCAACCGCTGCCGCGGCATTCGCCCGCCATCGGCGGGCTGGTGCCCTTTTCCACGGTGGACTGGCCCGGGCAACTGGCCGCCGTCGTCTTCATCTCGGGCTGCCCCTGGCGCTGCCATTACTGCCACAACACCGAATTGCAAACCCGCGCCGCCCGGTACGACTGGCGCGAAACGCGAGCCTTCCTGGCCACGCGCACCGGCCTGCTGGACGCCGTGGTGTTCTCGGGCGGCGAACCCTTGAGCGAACCCCGGCTGCCGGCGCTGATCCGCGACGTGCGGCGCATGGGATATCGGGTGGGCCTGCACACGGCGGGCATCTATCCCTTGCGCCTGGCCGATGTGCTGCGCCATCTGGATTGGGTCGGGCTGGACATCAAGGCCGATGCGCAGGGCTACGACGACATTACCGGCCGCCGCGATTCCCAGCGCCCCGCGCTGGCCTGCCTGACGCAACTGCTGTCCGCCGGCACGGAGTTCGAATGCCGCATCACCTGGCATCCCGACTGGCTGGATGAAACGCGGCTGCTGGCGCTGGCTCGAGAATTGGCGCGCCGCGGCGTGCGGCGCTTTGCGGTGCAAGGCGCGCGCAGCTCGCCAGGCATCCCGCCCGGCCGTGCACTCAGCACGCAGGCGCAAGCCCGGCTGGCCGAGTGGTTTACGGAATTCGCCTATCGCTGAGCCAACAACGCCGCCAGCGTCGCGTGAAAGCGCGGCGATCCGATCGCCCCAACGTTGCAGCGCGACCAGGGCGACGTGGCCGTCGGGTCCACGCTGAACACGCGGCCTGGCGCCATGATGACCTTTTCGGGCATCAGGTCGGCCGCCAACGTCAGCGAATCGGACACGCCGGGAAACGCCGACCACAGGTAAAGCGAACTCCCCGGCCGCGCAAAGACCTCGGCTCCCAACGAATCCAGCACCTGCAGGGCATGGCCGGTGGCGGCCTCCAGCCGTTGCCGCAGCCTGACCAGATGCCGCTCGTAATGCCCGTCGCGCAGCATCACATCCACCATGCGTTCGCAGTATTCCGAACTGCTGACGTGCACCAGCGCTTTCAGGTCGGCCAGGTCGCTGGCCAGCGCCGCGTTGCAGGCGATGAAGCCCACTCGCAGCGCCGCCGAAAACGATTTCGAGAAGCTCCCGATATAGATGGTGCGCTCCAACTGGTCGAGTGCCGACAGCCGGACCGCGGACGTGGGCTTGAAATCGGCCAGCGAGTCGTTTTCCACCACCATCAGGTTGTAGCGCTCGGACAGCTGCAGGACCTTATAGGCCTTGGCCAGCGAAATATCGGAACCGGTAGGGTTGTGCGCCAGCGACTGCGTGAAGAACAGCCGAGGCTTTTCGCGCTGCAACAAGGCTTCCAGCGCCACCACGTCGGGCCCATCGGACAGGCGCGGCACGCCCAGCATGCGCACGCCCGCCAGCTTCAGCTTGCCGAACAGGGGGTAGTACCCCGGGTTGTCCACCAGCACCGTCGCGCCCGGCGGCACGAAGTAGCGGATCACCAGATCCATGGCCTCGTTCGCGCCGTGCGTCAGTACCAGTTGCCGGGGCGCCACGTTCACGCCGACGTCGCCCAGTTTGCGCACCAGACTTTCGCGCAGCGGCGCGTAGCCGAAGCGGCTGCCATAGCGGAACAAGGCGCCCAGGCCTGTGCGCACCACCTTCTGGTGATAGCGGTCCATGCGCATGTCAGCCAGCCACTCCACGGGCGGAAAGCCGTCGCCGGCCTGCACTGCGTCGGGCTGCGTCTTGAGTTGCTCGCGCATCAGCCACACGATGTCCATCGCGCGGCTTAGCTGCCCGGGTTCCTCGTCAGCCGTCTTGCGCGCGAAATCACCGTCCAGCACGAAGAAGCCCGCGCCGCGCCGCGGTTCCACCAGCCCTTGGGCCACCAGCATCTCAAACGCCACGACCACGGTGTTCTTGGCGTACCGGTGCAGCTGCGAGAGCTCACGCAAAGACGGGAGTTTGTCGCCCGGCCGGTACACGCCGTCGGCAATCTGCTGGCCGATCAGCTTGGCCAGGCTTTCGGCGATGGGCGCGGCGCGCGGCCGCCTGCCCGGTTTGCTTGCGTCTTCCATACGTTGTTTTCCGCTTGAGTCCGGGCCAGAATTGGTGCAGTGCGATGGTACTGTTTGCCCAAACTGTACCTCTCAATAGCGGTACAGTTTACCTAGAATCAGGCCACTTAATTCTTATACGGAGACCTGCCATCGTGGCCGATTCACGCTTGCCCAACTTTCGCGCGCTGACCCCTGCGCAACGCCTGGCCACGATTGCGGACGCCGCTTCGCTGACCCCTGAAGAACAGCAGTTGCTGGCCCGCCCGGGCGCGCTCGGCCTGGACCGTGCCGACGGCATGATCGAAAACGTCATCGGCGCGTTCGAACTGCCGCTGGGCGTGGCGGGCAACTTCCAGGTCAATGGCCGCGACGTGCTGGTGCCGATGGCGGTGGAAGAACCGTCCGTCGTGGCGGCAGCCTCTTTCATGGCGAAGCTTGCGCGCGAATGCGGCGGCTTCGAGACGTCCAGCAGCCGTCCGCTGATGCGTGCCCAGGTCCAGGTGCTGGGCTTGACGGACCCGCATGGCGCGCGCCTGGCGCTGCTGCGCGAACGCGAGCGCATCGTCACGCTGGCCAACAGCCGCGACAAGGTGCTGATTGGCCTGGGCGGCGGCTGCCAGGACCTTGAAGTCCATGTCTTTCCCGACACCCCGCGCGGCCCGATGATCGTGATGCACCTGATCGTGGACGTGCGCGACGCGATGGGCGCCAACACCGTCAACACCATGGCCGAGGCCGTGGCGCCGCTGGTCGAAACAATCACGGGCGGCTCGGTACGCCTGCGCATCCTGTCCAATCTGGCCGACTTGCGTCTGGCGCGCGCCCGCGTGCGTCTGACGCCCCAGGTGCTGGACACCAAAGACCGCAGCGGCGCCGAGATCATCGAAGGCGTGCTGGACGCCTACACCTTCGCCGCCGTCGACCCCTACCGCGCCGCCACGCACAACAAGGGCATCATGAACGGCATCGACCCCGTCATCGTGGCCACCGGCAACGATTGGCGCGCGGTGGAGGCCGGCGCGCACGCCTATGCCGCCCGCTCGGGCCGCTACACGTCGCTGACGCAATGGGAAAAGGACACCTCCGGCGCGCTGGTCGGCACGATCGAGATGCCCATGCCCGTGGGCCTGGTGGGCGGCGCGACCAAGACGCATCCGCTGGCCAAACTGGCGCTGAAGATCATGGACGTGAAATCGGCGCAGGAACTGGGCGAAGTGGCGGTCGCCGTCGGCCTGGCGCAGAATCTGGGCGCGTTGCGCGCGCTGGCCACCGAAGGCATCCAGCGCGGCCACATGGCGCTGCATGCCCGCAACATCGCATTGGTGGCCGGCGCCGTGGGCGCCGAGATCGATACCATCGCCAAGCGCATGGCGGCGGAGCAGGACGTCCGCACCGACCGCGCGCTGGCCTTGCTGGAGGAACTGCGGCAGTCGCGATAAGCCCGGCCGGCCCCGGCCATATAAGAACAGAGGCGGCGCGCGGCATGGCCCGCGCCGCCCGACCCCAACGGAGAGAGACATGGAAGCAAAATCCCCGGCGCCATCCTGGCGCCTGGCCGAGGTATGGAGCGACACCGTGGACCTGCGCCAACTGGCGTGGGCCATCGGCATCGGCATCACCATCAGCGTGGCGGGCTTCTATGCCGCCAGCCGCTGGTTGCGCGGCATGGTCGCGTCCCCCGAGCTGGCGCACGCCTACGCCATGCTGGCGGGGTTGGCCGGCTGCGTGATCGCCGGCGTCATCTGCGCGCGCCTGTTCCCGCCCAAACGCGAAGTCATCGAACACACCTCCACCCATGACCCGGCCTGGCGCGCCGAAGTGCTGGCCGAACTGGCCGAGCAGCCGGGCGGCCTGGGCACGCTGGCCGATCTTCCGGAAGCCGTCGTGCGCGAACTGAAGGAACTGGACCTGTACGACCTGTTCACCGAGCCGCCCGCCGCCCAGGCGTCCGTCGCGCCCGCCCGCCCCCTGGGCGCATCCAAGGAGGCACTGGCATGAGCGATCCCGCCCTGCTTGAACAAATCATGGTAGCCGCCGCGATGGGGCTGCTGGGCGCGGTGGTGTTCGCCGCGATCGGCCTGGTATCCGGCACCGACGAAACCACGACGCTGGCCCCTTTGACCTTGCTGGTGGTGCTGCTGGGCGTACCGCCCGCCGGCGTATTCACCTTCTTCCTGGCCGGCGCGGTGGCCAAGCACATGACGCACGCCGTGCCCACTGCCCTGCTTGGCATTCCCGGCGACACGCTGGCCACACCACTGCTGCAGGACGCGAACATGCTGCGCAAGCTGGGCGTGCCGCACATCGCCCTGCGCAAGATGGTGTCCGGCGCCATCGTGGCCGCCTTTGTCGCCGTGCCGCTGGCCGTGCTGTTCGCCGTGCTGCTGGCGCCGTTCGGCGCCGCCATCACCAAGTCCGCGCCGTGGATCTTCCTGGCGGCAGCTGTGCTGATCGCCTATTTCTCGGCTGGCCGCTGGGCCGCGGTGGCGCTGCTGGTGCCCTTCGTGGTCGTCATCATCGCGCTGCAAAGCCTGACAGCCAAGTACGGCGTCAAACTGAGCATCAGCTATTTCCTGGGCATCGCCATCGGCCCGCTGATCGCAGACCTGTTCACGGTGATCTCGCCGATGGGCCGCGCGAAGATGATGCGCGACAAGGTGCGCACGTTCTCGCTGGCGCCTGACGTCAAGGGCTGGTCGGGCTACTTCCCCAATCCCTTGAAGGTGATGGACCGCACCCAGACGCGCTGGACCCTGGCCACGGCGGCGATTTCCAGCGCCACCTTCGTGTTCAGCCCCGTCGCCATGACCGTGGTGCTGGGCGAACTGGTCGGCTCACGCATCAAGCACGCCTACCATCGCCTGACGACGGTGCTGTCGGCGCGCAATGGCGTCACCGAAGCCACCTACATCGCCGAGGCGCTGATTCCGCTGATCGCCTTCGGCCTGCCGCTAAGCCCCGTTGCCGCCGGTCCTGCCGCCCCGCTCTTCAACGCCCCGCCGCGCTTTACCGTGGATGCCGCCACGGGTCAGACGCACAACCTGCACAACTTGCTGAACCACTGGGAATTCCTGGGCTACGGCATGCTGGCAGTGCTGCTGGCGGCGCTGGTTTCCTACCCCTTCGCGATGAACTTCGCGCGCCGCGCCGCGCTGTTCGTGTCGCGCAAGGTCAGCCACGAAGCCATCATCGCCACGTTCGTGGGCCTGATCATCGTGATCAGCATCTGGGAAGGCCAATTCCTGGGCCTGCTGGTGATCCTGACGATGGGCCTGTTCGGCGGCCTGCTGTCGCGGCTGTTCGGCTTCAATACCGGCGTGCAGTTCATGGGGTACTACACCGCCGTGCTGTCGGTGCCCGCCATCGTGAAGTTGATGGCGTAGGCCTCCCTAGTCCGGCAACTGCGCCTCCAGGATCGCCCCGGTCGCGGATTCCGTCATCACGACGGAACCGCCGCCGGGGCGTATCGCCACATTGGTGACGGTGCTGGCGCCGAGTGGGCTTTTCAGGAAGTGCGTGACCTCGCCCCGCGAATTAAGCACGAAAACACCTCCCAAGCTGGCGTGGGCCACCAGCAACCGGCCGTCCGGCGTGGTTGCCAGGCCATCCGGCCCGCTGGTACCGAAAAACGTCCGGAACGCCCCCATCTTGGTGATGGAGCCATCCGGCATCACGGGCGCCCGCCACACCTGATTGGCCCGGGTCACCGCCACGAAGAGCACTTTTTCCTCGGCGTCCAGGGCGATGCCATTAGGACTGGGCGCGTTCGCCAGCAGCAAGTCCAGGCGGCCGGCGTCGGCGTCGTAGCGGTAGACGCGCCCCTGCGGGTCGTGCAGCCCGGTCTGCCCCTGATCCGTGAAATACAGCCTGCCGGCTCGATCGAAAACCAGGTCATTCACGCCCTTGAACGACTCGCTGTTGCGGTGCCCCAGCACCGCTTCCACCCGGCCGCTCGCCATGTCGCAACGCAGGATGCCCAGCCGGTAGTCAGCCACCCACAAGCTGCCGTCGCGATGCAGCGCCAGCCCGTTGGGCCAGCCACCGGTTTCGGCGACCGTGTGCCAGTCGTGCATGCCGTCGACCCGCAGAATGCGCCCATGCGGAATGTCCGTTACATAGAGCGCGCCCGACGCGTCGAACACTGGCCCTTCCAGAAAGCAGTCGACGATATGGCCCGCCTTGTTGGCGTCGGCCCAGGCGCTGCGCTGCTTGCGCCGCAAGCCTTCAGGCAGGACGGCGATGACCTGTGCCTCGATGACGACGGGCGGCGTGAAGTCCAGATTCCACATGGCAACCCCCTTATTCCGGCTTGATACCGACGCGTTTTCCCACGTCCGCCCAAAGCACGACCTGATGCTGGACATAGCCGCCGAACTCGCCCACGGTCATCGACCGGTGCTGCGCGCCTTGGCGCGCCATGTTCTCGCGCATCGCCGGGTCGCTCATCACCTGGGAGACCAGGCGATTCATCTTGTCGACGATGGCAGGCGGCGTGCCCTTCGGCGCGGCCAGGCCGAACCAGTTCAGCACCTGATAGGACGGCAAGCCCGCTTGCGCGAACGTCGGTACGTCAGGCAACGTCGCCAGGCGCGCGTCGCCGCTGACGGCAAGCGCCCGCACGCGGCCGCCTTGCACAGGCGGAATTGCGGTGGGCGCCGCCGTGACCAGCACGTCGATCTGCCCGGCCATCACGTCCGCCAGCGCCGCGCCGGCGCCCCGGTACGGAATATGCGTCAGCGAAATGCCGGCTTCGCTCTTGAACATCTCGGCCGCCAGATGTGTCGAACTCGCCTGGCCGCCGGACCCGTAATTCAGCTTGCCGGGATGGGCGCGCGCATAGGCCACCAACTGCTCCATCGTCTTGAAGGGCGACTTCTCCGGCACCAGCAGCACCAGCGGCGTTTCAATGATCTCGCTGACGTGGATCAGGTCGTTCCGGTAATCCCACGGCAGCTTCGCGAACAGCAGCGGCAGCATCGTGTAGGTGGTGTCCGTCACCAGGAAAGTGCTGCCGTCGGGCGCCGACCGCACCACTTCCTGGGTGGCGATCGTGCCGGACGCGCCGGTCTTGTTGTCGACGATAAAGGTCTTGCCGGTCGCCTCGGACAGCTTCTGCGCGACCTGGCGCGCGGCGTAGTCCGTCGTGCCGCCAGGCGAATACGGCACGACCAGCCGCACGGGCTTATCGGGCCAGGCGGCCGCGTCGCCCGCGGCGTGGACCGGCAGGCAGGTCATGCCGATTACAGCGGCGGCCAACAGGCGGGGCATGGCGCGCCCGCACTTGAAAATGGATTTCATCGGGTTGTCTCCTTCGGGTTCTAGCTAGCCGCTTCAAGAGGCGGTCTGGATATTGGCCTCGCGGATCAGGCGGGCCCACTTCTGCTGTTCCTGCAGGATGTATTGCTGCGCCGCCTCGGGTGTGCCGCCCATCGCGGTGCTGCCTTCCGCGGTGAAGAGCGCCACCGTGGCCGGATCGGCCAGTACCTTTTCCACGACGCCGTTCACCGCCTGGATCACCTCGCGGGGCGTGCCGGCCGGCGCCACCAGCGCCTTCCAATCCAGCGCCTCGAAGTCGTCGAAGCCGGACTCGGCCACCGTAGGGACGTCGGGCAGGATCGGCAGCCGCGCCCGCGCGGTCACGGCCAAGGGGCGCAGCACTTTACCTTTCAGCATTTCCTGCGCGGCCTGCGGCGTGGCGAACATATAGTCGGTGTTTTCGCCCAGCAGGTCGTTCAGGGCCGGGGCCGCGCCGCGGTACGGCACGTTCAGCACTTCGAACTTCGCCTGGTACGCCAGCAGCTCGCCCGCCAGATGGCCCACCGTGCCTGACCCCGCCAGGGCCTGCTTGATGGAGCCGGGCGCGGCGCGGGCGTCGCGCACCAGATCGGCCAGCGTGTTCCAGCGCGCGTTGGCTTTGACCACCAGCACCACGGGCAGCGACGCGATCAGCGCGACGGCAGCGAAATCCTTGCCCGCGTCAAACGGCATCTTCGGCATCAACGCCGGATTGATGGCCAGGTTGGAGGTCTGCCCCAAGCCCAGCATGAATCCGTCGGGCTTGGTCTTGGCCACATAGTCCAGGCCGATGTTGCCGCCAGCGCCCGGGCGGTTTTCGACCACGACCGACCAGCCGGCCAGGCCGGTGATCTTGGCGGCGATGGCGCGGGCCACGGAATCTGTTCCGCCGCCGGGCGTGTAGGGCACGATCAGCCGGATGGGCCGGCCATCAGGGTAGCCGCCGGCCGTCTGCGCCCGCAACGGCAATGCGGCCGCGCAGAGGGCTGCGCCCAGGAATGAGCGTCGGGATAGAGTCATCATGAGGGTTTGTCTCCTTGTGTAATGTGCCTTGCCTTCAAGGCCGCGATTTCATCGTCGCGATAGCCGGCGGCGCGCAAGAGCTCGTCGGTGTGTTCGCCCACGGCCGGTGGCTGCAAGCGGATGGGCGGCTGGACGCCGTCCAATGTCAGCGGGGCCAGCGGCACCCGGGTTTCGCGGCCGTCCGGCAACGTGACCGGCGCAAGCCCGCCCGTGGCCTTCAGGTGCGGATCGTCGAAGAGCTGCTCGGGCCGGGTGATGGGCGCGAACGGCAGGCCCTCTTGTTCGAACCGGGCCGCCAGTTCCGACGCGCGGTAGCCGGCCAGATGCGAACGCAGCTGCGGCATCAGCCAATCGCGGGCCTGCACCCGGTCGTTATTCGTCTTCAGGCGCGGGTCCGCCAACCATTCCCCCAGGCCGAACGCGCGGCAGAAGATGCCCCATTGCTTGTCGCTGACGACTGCCAGGAACACCTGTTCGCCATCCTTCACCGTGAAGACGTCGTACACGGCCCATGCGGAAATGCGGCTGGGCATCGGCGCCGGCGCATTCCCCGTCATGGCGTGCTGCATCATGTGCTGCCCCACCAGGAAGACGTTGTTTTCGAATAGCGAGGCCTGCACTTCCATGCCTACGCCGGTATGTTCGCGTTGGGCCAGCGCCGCCATGGCCCCCATCGCGCCGAACATGCCGCCCATGATGTCGTTGACGCTGGCGCCGGCGCGCAGCGGATCGCCGGCGCGGCCCGTCATGTAGGCCAGCCCGCCCATCATCTGCACCACCTCGTCCAGGGCGGTCCGGTTCTCGTACGGCCCCGGCAGGAACCCCTTGTGGCTGACATAGATCAGCCGGGGGTTGCGTGCCTTCAGCGCGGCGTACCCCAAGCCCAGTTTTTCCATCACGCCGGACTTGAAGTTCTCGCTGACCACGTCGGCCGAATCGATCAGGCGAAGCGCGGCCTCGATGCCTTCTGGCTGCTTCAGGTCCAGCGCGATGCTCTTCTTGTTGCGGTTGAACATGGGGAAGAAGCCCGCGCCCGAGCCCAGCAGCCGGCGCGTGGAATCGCCCCCCATCGGTTCGACCTTGATGACCTCGGCGCCCAGGTCCGCCAGCAGCATGCCGCAGGTGGGCCCCATCACCATGTGGGTGAACTCGATGACGCGGATGCCTTCGTACGGAAGACGGGACGGGGAACGGCTGGACATATGAGCACCTTCAAAAGGAATGGATCGACGCCCTGCGGCAGGTTTCAGGCAAAGCGCCGCCCTGCGCGGCCGGCGCGTGTAGCGCCCTGCCGCGTTGGCATCGCGATCGGTAAAGGGGGGCTAGCGCGGTGGCGTGAAACCCTTGGGTAATCCAGCGTCGGGCGTCATGCCGTACAAGGGCTCGCCCGGCAGGCCGGCGGCAAGCGGCGTGCGCGCCGCGATGATGTTTTCCAGCGAGATCCCGGTACGCACGCCCATCGCCTCGAACATGAACACCAGATCTTCCGTGACGACGTTGCCCGACGCGCCGGGCGCGTAGGGGCACCCGCCCAATCCTCCCAGCGAACTGTCGAAGGTGCGCACGCCCTCGTCCCAGGCCGCCAGGCAATTGGCCAGTCCCAATCCGCGGGTGTTGTGCATATGGGCCGCGCCGGCATGCGAACCGATTTCGCTGCGCAAGCGCCGGAACAGGCGGCGCACCTGGGCGGGGTTGGCATAGCCCACGGTATCGGACAGCCCGGACTCGTCCGCGCCGGCCGCGACGCACATTGCCGCCAGCCGGATGACGTCGTCCTCCGGCACCAAGCCTTGCAAGGTGCAGCCGAACGCCGTTGAAATGCCCGCTTCCAGCTTCACGCCGGGCGCGATGGCGTCGCGCAGTTGCGCGATGGCGCGGACTTCTTCGACCATGTCTTCGGGCGTCTTGCGCACGTTGGCCAGCGAATGGGCGCGGCTGGCGGAAACCGGCATCGTCAGCTTATGGACGCCTGCGCGCAACGCGGCCTCCGCGCCGCGCAGATTTGGCACCAGCGCCATCACCGTCACCCCGGCATGCCGGACCGCATGGGCAACCACTTCCGCCGCATCGGCCATTTGCGGCAGCAGCCGGGCCGGCACGAACGACGCCACTTCGATTTCGCGCAATCCCGCCGCGACCAGCGCATCGATCCACCGCAACTTGTCGGCCGTCGGCATGGTGGCCTTCACCGATTGCAGCCCGTCGCGCGGTCCGACTTCGCTGATCAGAACGTCGGTGGGATTTGGGGCGTCATGCGCCATGCTTTCGTCTCCATAATATTCTATCTAATAGAATGATGTTCTTTAGAATAGAATTAAATGCGAACAGGAAATCGCTGTCAAGCGCGTTTTAGGCCCAACGCCAAGCGGCCCTATGCCTACAATGGCCGCCAATCGTTCTAAAGGATGGAATATGCCGACTGTAGTCCGACGCAGCGCCGGAGCTGGCCATGCCCCGTAAAGCCGTCACCGAATCCGTGGCAGACGCCGATGCCGCGGCAGGCGGCGTGGCCGCCGTCGACCGCGCGATGAGCCTGATGGCGGTCTTCACGCCCGCTGACCGCACGCTGTCGCTGGGCGAACTGGCCGACCGCACACGTCTCTACAAGAGCACCGTGCTGCGCCTGCTCGCGTCGCTGGAGCATGCGCAATGGATCCGCCGCCTGGACGACGGCCGCTACGCGCTGGGCCCCGAAGTGGCCCGCCTGCACAGCATTTATTCCGCCTCGTTTTCGTTGGAGCAGGTGGTCATGCCCGTGCTGCGCGAACTGGTGGCGACGACCGGCGAAAGCGCGGCCTATCACGTGCGCCAGGGCGATGCGCGCCTGTGCCTGTACCGCGTGGATTCCCCGCATCCGGTGCGCGACCACATCCGGGCGGGCGACCTGCTGCCGCTGGAACGCGGCAGCGGCGGGCGCGTGCTGATGGCCTATGACGACATCCTGGGCCATGCGCCGGGGCCGGATCAGGCGCTGTATGCCCGGATCCGCCATGATGGCTATTTCGCCGCGA
This sequence comes from Achromobacter marplatensis, assembly GCF_002209535.1. GTDB lineage: Bacteria > Pseudomonadota > Gammaproteobacteria > Burkholderiales > Burkholderiaceae_B > Achromobacter > Achromobacter marplatensis. The sequence goes on from NZ_NJIG01000003.1 coordinate 234,508, forward strand.
TGGGCGACCGGCTGAGCGAAGTGGCGGGCATCTCCGCCCCCGTTTTCCTGTTGTCGGGCGGCATCGCGGCGGCGGTGACGCTGACCGCCCCCGCCCACCGTTACAACCCGGATCACCTGACGCCCGTGCGGGAGGCCGCCCGCCGCCTGACGGGCCGCGTCGGCTGAGCGCAAGCGCCCTGCCATTGCCCGGCGGCTTGATCCCGCGCAAGGCGACCCGTCATCCCTTGTTCTAGCCTCTGTCCACTTGACCAGAGGAAAGACTCAACATGACGTGGTTCAAATCACTCAAACTCGCCGGACGCGAATTGCTGCCCATCGTTCAGGGCGGCATGGGCGTCGGCGTGTCCGCTCACCGTCTGGCCGGCACCGTTGCCAGCCAGAACGCGGTGGGCACCATCGCCAGCATCGATTTGCGCCATCACCACCCGGATCTGCTCGAAAAGACCGACAAATGCAATGACCGCGACGCCATCGACCGCGCCAATCTGGAAGCGCTGGACCGCGAAGTGCGCGCCGCGCTGGACACGGCGCAAGGGCGTGGCCTGGTCGCGGTGAATGTCATGAAGGCCGTGCGCGGCCACCCGGCGCTGGTGCGCCAGGCCTGCGAAAGCGGCGCGCAAGCCATCGTGATGGGCGCCGGCCTGCCCATGGACCTGCCCGAAATGACGGCCGACTTTCCCAAGGTTGCGCTGGTGCCGATCCTGTCGGAAGCGCGCGGCGTGGCCGTCGTGCTGAAAAAGTGGATGAAAAAGGGCAAGCTTGCCGACGCCGTGGTCATTGAACATCCGGGCCACGCCGGGGGGCATCTGGGCGCCGCGCGCCTGGACGACATCCACCATGAACGTTTCGATTTCCAGCGCGTGCTGACCGAATGCCACGCGTTGTTCGACGAGCTGCAACTGGGCCAGGACGCGCCCCGCCTGATCGTCGCCGGCGGCGTGGGCAGCCATGATCAGGTGCGCCACTGGCTTGCCAACGGCGCCGATGGCGTACAAGTGGGCACGGCGTTCGCCGTCACCCGGGAGGGCGACGCGCACGAGAACTTCAAGCGCGTGCTGATGGACGCCGACCCGTCGGAACTTGCCGAATTCACCAGCGTGGCCGGCCTGCCCGCGCGCGCGGTGGCAACGCCTTGGTTAACCCGCTACCTGCGCCAGGAAAAAACGCTGCAGGACGGCACGCGCGCTGATCCGCGCCGGTGCAGCCAGCGCATGGATTGCCTGACGCAATGCGGGCTGCGTGACGGCCTGTCGAAATTCGGCCAGTTCTGCATCGACCTGAAACTGGCGGCGGCGCTACGCGGCGAGGTCAGCCGGGGCCTGTTCTTCCGCGGCGCGTCCAAGCTGCCGTTCGGCGGCGCCATGCGTTCGGTGCGCGAACTGATGGACTATCTGCTGCACGGGCAGATGCCCGCCACCGCCTGACGGGGCGCCTTGGGGCCTGCCGGCCCTAACGCGCCGCCGACAGTTCGAACTGGAACACCGCGCCGCGCTCGGCGCGTTCCACCAGCCGGATCTCGCTCTGGTGCAGTTGCAGAATGCGCTGCACGATCACCAAGCCCAGGCCGCCCCCGTCGCGCGGCCCGCGGCTCAGCGCAGACGCCCGCGTGAACAGGCCGGCGCGCAGTTCGGGCGGAATGCCCTGGCCCGAATCGCTGACCTGCACCTGCACCCGGCTCTGCGCCACGCCCAGTTGCAGTTCGATCCGGCCGCCCGGCGGACTGTGGCGAATGGCGTTGTCCAGCAGGTTCGTCAGGACGCGTTCGATCAGCCCCAGATCCGCGCGCACCAGCGGCAGCGCCTGCGGGATGTCGGTGGTCAATTGCTGCTGGCGTGCTTCGGCAGCCAGTTCGAATTTCTGCAGCACGTCCTGTACCAGTTCCGGCAGCGAAAACGTTTCCGGCTCCGGCCGCACCAGACCAGATTCCAGCCGCGCCAGCTCGAACAATTCCTGGGCCAGCCGGCCCACCTTGCGGCTTTGCGCCAGCGCGATGTCCAGATAACGGCGGCGTTCGCCGGCATCCAGCGTTTCGTCTTTCAGGCGCAGGGTTTCCAGGTAACCGTGCAACGACGTCAGCGGCGTGCGCAGATCGTGCGAGATATTGGCGACCAGGTCGCGCCGCTGCTGGTCCTGACGCGTCAACTCGCGCCATTGGTCGGATATCCGCCGGCCCATCTGCACGAAGCTGCGCCGCAGCACCGAGATCTCGTCCCCGTTGCGGTCCGACGCGTCGCCAGGGCGCTCCAGCGCGGCCAGCGCCTGGCCGTCGTCGCCATCAAAAGCCCGCACCGCCCGGGTCAGGCCGCGCAACGGCCGCGTAATCAGGGCAAACGCAGTCAGGCCCGCCACCAGCCCAAGCAAGGCCACCAACGCGATCGACCACAGCGTCGTGCGCAAGACCGAGCTGCGCGACACGGACATCGCCAGCGCATCGTGCGCCTGGCCTTGCAGCACCACGTAGACATAACCCTTGTCCTGCCCCGCCACACGCACGGGCGCCGCGCTGAACACCTTTTGCACCCCGGCATTGCGCGGGTCGTCGCCCACGATGGGCAGCATGCCGCCCTCCAGCAGTCGTTTGACCGGCGCAAGGTCCACGTGGTCGCGCTTGATCTGGCCGGCGGGGGCCGCGTCGCCGACGATACGGCCGTCGTTGGACAGCAGGTAGACCTCGACCGCCGGGTTGACCGCCATCAGCATGTCGAACAGCGAACGCACCGCGTCCGGCTTCCACCCATTGGTGTCCATCAGTTCCGTCGTGCCGGCGATATGCTGCGCCAGCCCGCTGGACAAGCGCTGCACGACCTCCTGCTCGTAGCGGGAATTGGCGGCGATCTGCAGCCAGGCCGATGCGCCGCAGCAGGCCAGCAACAGCAGCGCAAAGACGCCGGACAGGCGTTGGGTCAGGGTGAAGCGTTTCATGATGCGCCTCCCGTCGCGCCCGGCGCTGCCGCGAACTTGTAGCCCCTGCCCCAGACGGTCAGGATGCGCTGCGGGTTGGAGGGATCGGCCTCGATCTTGGTGCGCAGCCGGTTGATGTGCGTATTCACCGTGTGCTCGTAACCTTCGTGCTGGTAGCCCCACACATGGTTCAGCAGATCCATCCGGGAAAAGACCTTGTCGGGGTGGCGGGCAAAGAAATGCAGCAGGTCGAATTCGCGCGGCGTCAGGTCCAGCCGGCGCTCGTCGACGTCCACGGTGCGTGAGATCGGATCGATGGAAACACCGTGCACGGCCAGGCTGCCGGCATCGATGCGCGCATTGCGTTCAACGGCATCACTGCGGCGCAGCAGCGCCCGCACCCGCGCCACCAGTTCCAGCATGGAAAACGGCTTGGCGAGGTAGTCGTCCGCGCCCAGTTCCAGGCCCAGGATGCGGTGCACTTCGCTGGACCGGGCGCTGGTGATGATGATCGGGGTGTAGCGCGCCATGGCACGCGCCCGCTTGCAGATCTCAAGCCCGTCGATGCCGGGCAGCATCAGGTCCAGGACCAGCGCGTCCCAACTGCCCTCTTCCAGCCGCCGCATGCCTTCGTTGCCGTCGGCGGCATGTTCCACCGCATAGCCTTCGTCGCGCAGGTGCAGGCGCAGCAATTCGGCGATGTGGGCGTCATCTTCAACTATCAGCACGCGTCGGGGCGTATCCATGTGGGGGCTCGGGCCAGTTCAGTACCGCCATTGTCGCCAATCCACCGGCGGGGAGTTATCACAAATATTTTAAGTTTGCGTGAGGACTCCGATATCGGGCCCGGGGAAGAATGGCTTCAACGACAGAACGCCCCGGAGACCCGCCATGTTGGCAAGCCCCGCAAGTCACGATACACCGGCCGCCCCGCGCCCGGCTGGCGCCATCCATCCCGGCTGGTTGCGGACGATGCATTGGATCAATGCGCTGGCCGTCGTGATCATGGTGATGAGCGGCTGGCGCGTCTATAACGCCGCCCCGTTCTTCGACTTCACCTTCCCCAACGGCATCACGCTGGGCGGCTGGCTGGGCGGCGCCCTGCAATGGCACTTCGCCGGCATGTGGCTGCTGTTCGCCAACGGCCTGCTGTATCTGGCGCTGAACGTGGCCACCGGCCGCCTCTGGCGCAAGTTCTTCCCCGTCAGCCCCCGCGGCGTGGCCGCGGACCTGGGCGCCGCGTTGCGCGGCAAGCTCGCCCACGACGACCTGCGCCACTACAACCAGGTGCAGAAACTGGCGTACCTGTTCGTCATGGCCGACATCGTGGTGCTGGTGCTGTCCGGGCTGGTGCTGTGGAAGTCGGTGCAGTTCGATGGGCTGCGCGACCTGCTGGGCGGCTATGAATTTGCGCGCCGCATCCATTTCTTCGCCATGGCGCTGCTGGTGGCGTTCGTGGCAGTCCATCTGGTGATGGTGGCGCTGGTTCCGCGCAGCCTCGTCGCCATGATCCGCGGCAAATAAGGAGCCCTTCGTGAGCCAGAAAAGACGCTTGTCGCTGTTGGGCCTGGACGGCCCGGCCATCCTGAAAGAAGCCAGGAACCTGCTGGCCAAACGGGTCGAGCAGCCTTCGCGCCGCACGTTCCTGCGCAACAGCCTGACGCTAGGCGGGCTGGCGATGCTGTCGGGCTGCTCGCTGTCCGACGACGAGAACGTGGAGAAGGCGCTGGCCACCGTGTCCCGCTTCAACGACCGCGTGCAAGGCTGGATCTTCGACCCCAACAAGCTGGCGCCGACCTACCCCGAATCGATGATCACTCGGCCGTTCCCGTTCAACGCCTACTACGGCATCGACGAAGTCCGCCAAGTCGAGGAAGCGTCGTTCCGGCTGGAAGTCACCGGCATGGTGGCCGACAAGCGCCAATGGCGGTTGGAGGAACTGCGCGCCATGGCCCAGATCGACCAGGTCACCCGGCACATCTGCGTGGAAGGCTGGAGCGCCATCGGCAAGTGGGGAGGCGTGCCGTTCTCGACGTTCTTGAAGCGCGTGGGCGCCGACCTGACCGCGAAATACGTGGGTTTCAAATGCTCGGACGACTACTACACCAGCATCGACATGCCGACGGCGCTGCACCCGCAGACCATCCTGGCGTTGACCTACGACGGCAAGACCTTGCCCCCCGAATACGGCTATCCCATGAAGCTGCGCATGCCCACCAAGCTTGGCTACAAGAACCCCAAGCACATTCGGGCGATTTTCGTCACCAACACCTACCCAGGCGGTTACTGGGAGGACCAGGGCTACAACTGGTTCGGCGGCAGCTAGGTGGAAATCCTGTTTGACCTCTCTTTCTCAAAGGAATACATCATGAAGACACTCACCACCGCCGCTTTCTCCCTGTGCCTGGCCTTTGGCGCCGTGGCCGCCCATGCCGCCGACAGCATGGGCAAAGACAATATGGCCAAGGATTCGATGCCCAAGGACAGCATGTCGAAAGACGGCATGTCCAAGGGCGGCATGGCAAAGGATGGGATGGCGAAAGACGGCATGGCCAAGGACGGGATGTCCAAAGGCGGCATGGCCAAGGACGGCATGTCGCACGACGGGATGAAGAAGGATTCCATGTCGAAGGACGGTATGTCGAAGGACGGTATGTCGAAGGACGGTATGTCCAAAAGCGGCATGTCCAACGACAGCATGAAGAAGTAAACGCTGAAGTCAGACTGGCGGCCGGCCTCGCGCCGCCCGCTGGCGAGCGGACCCCGCCCCTCCCTATTCCCCTAGCCGGAGCCATGCCATGACTTTGAATCGCAGAAATTTCCTGAACCTGGGCGGCGTCGCGGCCCTGGCCGCCGGCCTGGCCCCGTTGCTGGCCGCACGCAGCGCGCCGCCCGCAGCCTCGTTCCCCTACGCCTTGACCGACGCCCAATGGCGCGCCCGCCTGACGCCCGCGCAGTTCGACGTGCTGCGTCGGGAGGGCACCGAAAGACCCTACACCAGCCCCCTGAACGATGAACACCGCACCGGCACGTTCTCTTGCGCGGGCTGCGAACAGAAACTGTTTTCCTCAAGCACCAAATTCGACAGCGGCACCGGCTGGCCCAGCTTCTGGCAACCGCTGGCGGCCGCCGTCGGCGAAACCCGGGACAGCAGCTTCGGCATGGTCCGCACTGCCGTCTATTGCGCCAACTGCGGCGGCCACCTGGGGCACGTCTTCGACGACGGCCCCCGCCCGACCGGCCTGCGCTACTGCATGAACGGCGTGGCCATGACCTTCGCCCCGCAGGCTTAACCACACCGCCCTATCAGGACCCCACACCATGAACATTCCGTTTCGCAAGCTCTGCGCCACCCTGGCCGCCGCTTCTGGCCTGCTGGGGGCTGGTGCGTCCCAGGCGGCCGAATCCGCCTTCATCATTCCGCCGCCCGCCGTCGATCAGGCGAATGACGCCGCCCCGCAAGAAAAGGCCGTCATCGCCGGCGGCTGCTTCTGGGGCGTGCAAGCCGTGTTCCAGCACGTCAAGGGCGTGACCAGCGCGGTGTCCGGCTATGCCGGCGGCAAGGAAAACACCGCCAACTACGATACCGTCAGCAGCGGCCGCACCGGCCACGCCGAGGCCGTGGAAATCACCTATGACCCCAAGCAGGTCAGCTATGGACAGCTGCTGCAGATCTATTTCTCGGTAGCGCATGATCCTACCCAGCTGAACCGCCAGGGCCCGGACAGCGGCACGCAATACCGCTCAACCGTCTTCCCGGCCAACGACGGCCAACGCAAGGTGGCCGAGGCCTACATCGCGCAGCTGAACCAGACGGGCGTGTACGCAAAGGCGCTGGCGACCACGGTGGAACCGCTGCAGGGCTTCTATCCGGCCGAGGGCTACCACCAGGATTATCTGGTGCGGCACCCGTACAGCATGTACATCATGGTGAACGACATCCCCAAAGTGGAGAACCTGGCCAAGACCTTCCCGGACCGGTATCGGGACAAGCCGGTGCTGGTGAACTGAGGGTGTGCTTGCCCCTCGGCGTCCAAGAGGGCGAGCAATCGCCCTGCTGGCGCGTCGCCCTACTGCTTGGGCATAAGACTTGCTGACAAGAAAAAGCACTACGGCCCGCCCGGGGCCCCCGGTCTGGTCAACTCTGCCGCCATCGTCCTAACGCAACACGGAGGGCGACTGCCGCGCGCAACATAAAGTGCCAAAGGCGAAATTCCAAAGGAGATCAGCGATGAGCGAAAAAACTGCAATGGTCGGCTTGGCCGTCCTGCTGGGCGTCTTCTCAAGCGTGCCGGCCGCTTCGGCGCAGGGCTCGCCGCAGTCGGTAACCGAAGTTCGCGTCGACGTTGCGAAGGTGGACGCGGGATACCGCGCGTCGAAGATGAGCGGTTCCACCGTCTACAACAGCAAGAAGGAAAAGATCGGCACCGTCGACGACCTGATCCTGGGACCTCCGGATTGGGTGCCGTACGCCGTCCTTTCGGTCGGAGGCATACTCGGCGTGGGCAATCATCTCGTCACTGTGCCCCTGGCAAAAATGCAAATCACCGACGATCAGTTAGTGCTGCCCGAGGCAACCAAGGACACGCTGAAGGCGCTACCCGAGTTCAAGTACATGAAATAGGGGCGTGTCGTCGCATTGCGCGGTCCTGCCGTTGGGGCTGCGGCCGATCAAGGCTGCAGCAAGGCGATGCGGGGCTTGCACGCGGAGTGCTGCCGATCGCGTTGGCCTCTGTCTGTGGGGGATCGTTTGCGGGATGAAGTGGCCGCCCAGCGGCGCGCCGTCATCGCGGCAGAAGGCGGCATGGCAGTGCACCAGGGGCGCACCGGCATTCGCGCCGCCGTGGTCGAGGGCATCGCTACCGCCACGGAGGTCTCGACCATCGGCATCGTCTACGCCGCGCTGGTGGGGGCCACCCTCATGGGAGGGTTGCCCGGCGGGGCGGGCACCTTCACACACCAGATGGGAATCCATGCAGTGCACTACGCGATGGTCGTCATCCTGTCCATGGGCATCGGGCTCTTCGCGCCGCCCTTCGGCGTAGGGTATTACGCGGCCTGCGCCATTGGCAGGGTTGCCCCCGAGGTTGCCGGACGGGCCGGAAGGCCTGTCCGGTGCTGCGCAGGATGCGGATGCACTGGATTTCAATGCGCATTGCGATATATGGACGGCGATGTCCAAATAGGGACAATTTAGGTTTGCGTACCCATTTAGCTGTCTGCTCCACCGATAGCTGAAGGCTGAATCAGCTTGATGCCGCGCGCGGCGTTGTAGCCGTGAATTTCTTTCACATCGAGTTTGCGCATGAATTCAATGGTGTCTGCGTCGATGATCTGGCCAGGAACCATGATCGGGAACCCGGGTGGATACGGGATGACGAAGTTTGCGGATACCAACGCCGGACCGTTAGCCAACCGATCATCCAACGCTGAACTGGTAAGCGGCAAATATTCGCATTCGTCCTCGTTATAGGCCGCGAAGAATGCGGTCCGCATGTTGCCTTCGGTCGTAGCGCTGGCCGGGTTGTCGCGATAGCCGTCATGAAAGCAACTGAAATTGGGCAAGTTCGGTACGTCCTCCATCAAGCTGGCCACCTTTGCCATGAACGCCGCCCTACCCGCCTCACCTTCGGCACGGAGCCTCGCCTCTATACCTTCAGAGATTTCGACCAGCACCTTGATGAGCGCCGCGACATCGCTGCGGGTATTGTTGATATTGCTTTGCAACAGAACGCTATTGCGAGAAGTCTTGTTCAGCTGGATGTTGTATTTGGACGCCAGCAGATTCTTGAAAGCGGTACCGTCAAAGCCTGCCGTGCCGCACACCAGCGTCAGCCGAGTCGGATCCAGGCAGAACTCATCGTCCTTCAACGCCTTCACCGCGGTCAGCCAATTCATGCCGGATGCGAGATAGTCCGTGAATCCCGATTGGCGAAATTCTTGGGGAATCATCTTGTCCGCGCCCAGAACGCTGAAATAACGCGAGATAAGCGGATGCCGAGCAACTTCACGCCGGATAGCCAACGCGACTTCAACGGCACGCATCACCAGTTCGTAACCCTCCAGCTCCATTTGCCGACGAGCGATATCCAGGGAGGCGATGATCTGTGCATTAGGCGATGTCGACGCATGAATGAATACTGCTTCGTGGAAGGCGGAAACGTGATGATCGTAATCTTCGTCGCGCACGGCCACAATCGATCCCTGACGCAGACTCGACATGGACTTATGAACAGAGTCCGTCTCATAGACTCGTATGCGCATGGCCTGGGGATTGGGCACCAGTTGCCGCTCAAGCAGGCGCGGATCCCTGGGGTCCCATTGCGCGCCAAGCTCCTGGGTCTGAGCGTCCCAGGCTTGCTGGGCCGCGGGGTCGTCGCGCCACTGCGCCAGCGCGGCAGCCGCACCCATCGCCGTGCGTGGCCGCAAGAACGGTGACCAGCGCGCGAATCCGAACCACGCCTCGTCCCACAGGAATATCAAGTCGGGTTTGATAGCCAGGCATTCCGCCATCACCTGACGAGTGTTGTAGATGTGGCCATCGAATGTGCAGTTGGTCAGCGTAACCATGGCGACCTTGTCCAGCCTACCCTCTGCCTTCAGGTCCAACAGCGCCTGCTTGATCGTGCGCAGCGGCACGGCGCCATACATCGAGTATTCCGTCATGGGAAAGGCCTCTACATACAGTGGCTGCGCCCCGGAAAGCACCATCCCATAGTGATGAGACTTGTGGCAGTTGCGGTCAACGATGACAATGTCGCCCGGTTTGGTCACGGCCTGGTAGACCATCTTGTTAGACGTGGACGTTCCGTTGGTCACAAAAAAAACGTGGTCCGCACCCACCGCGCGTGCGAACTTTTCCTGTGCGACCTTGATGTTGCCGGTGGGCTCCAGCATGCTGTCCAGGCCACCGGTCGTGGCGGATGTTTCCGCCAGGAACAGATTCAGGCCGTAAAACTCGCCGAAGTCGCGGATCCAGTTTGACTTGATGATGGACTTACCGCGAGCAATCGGCAGCGCATGAAAGGTGCTGATCGGCCGCGCGGCGTAGTGCTTGAGATTGTCGAAATGGGGTGTCGTCTGGCGGTCCCTGACCCCTTCGAGAATATTGAGGTGTACCTCCATCGGTTCCTCGGCCTCGTAAAACACGCGGCGAATGACCGACGCTGCGGGATCCCCGGCAAGTTGCTCGACCTGTCGGTCCGTCAGCAGGTAGATATCGAGCTCCGGCCGTATGTTGGCGATGAAGCGCGCCAGCGTGACGCCGGACTCGGCAGACGGAGCACCCGTGAAAGTGCCCATGTGCTGGTACGCCTCCAAGAATTCCCGCAACAAATGCGTATCGTGCCTGGATTCAAACGGGATGCCGTCATAGATGACGACGGCCTCAATCTTGCCGTTCAGTATCGTGGCCAGCACCGCGTCCTCGAAGCTTCCCACCAGCACGGGTTCATAGACAACGGGGTCATCCGGCCGCCGCAATTGACGGATCTCCTGGCAAATCGAAGCCGCGCGTGTGGCAGCCATGGAAGAGACGAACAGGGTTTCAAAGTACGGCCGTCGCGTGGCCGCGCCCAATCCTGGCGGCAAACGGTCGGGCGCCTCCGCTGATGTCTCGTCGGCCTCGTCCCACTCGCTAGCGTCATAGCGATAACTGCCCGACAGCAAAGCGTTGCTCATGCGAAGCACGAGGCGGGCCGTGCCCAACGCATCGCCGTCCGCAAGCCGGTCATCAAGCGCCCGCAGCAGCTGGACGCCTGGATAAGCGAAGTAGGCCTCCATGGCGCGAAGACCGGCCAAGGCTTCCTGCACGGGCACGGCTCCTCCCTGGCTTTTTCCCGCCCTGGCCTGCGCTGCCCACCGCTTCGCCTGCGCGTTCAGATCTCGCCATCGATCCAGCCGCGCGGCCGAGTTCGAAAACAGGTGGTCCAGATGGCTGCCGTTCATATCACGACTCATGGTGTTCCCCTGTTGGTGTAGGCGATGCGCGCCTTGCACGTAATGGATAGGATGGCAATGACTGGGACATCAAGCGGCTTCACGTCGCCGAAAGCGGCCTTAAGCCAGCAGCATGATGACGACCATCCCCCAGATCGTGAGCAAGGTGTTGCCCACGGCGTAGGTGACCGTGTAGCCCAGCCCTGGCACCTGGCTCTTGGCCACTTCGCACACCATGCCGAGCGCAGCCGTCGTGGTGCGGGATCCGGCACAAATGCCGAGGATCAGCGCAGGATGAAATCGGAAGACAAACTTGGCGAGCAGCATGCCGACGATGAGCGGAACGGAAGTGGCGAAGATGCCCCAAAGGAACAGACTGATGCCCAGCTTCTGCAAGCCGACGACGAATCCTGGCCCGGCAGAGATCCCCACCACGGCAATGAATACGTTCAGCCCGACGGAGTTCATGAACCACAGCGTGGGTTCCGGAATCCGGCCAAAGGTCGGGCGAATGCCGCGAAACCATCCGAACACGATGCCGGCGATGAGCGCTCCGCCCGCAGTGGACAGCGTCACCGGAATCCCACTGATGTTGATGACGAATGCGCCGACCAATGCGCCGATCGTAATGGCAAGCGAAACGAACGCAACGTCGGTGACGTTGGTGGGCCGATCCACGTACCCCACTTCCTTGGCCGTGGCGTTGATATCCTGCGTACGGCCGACCACCGTGATGACGTCGCCGCGATACAGTTTGGATTTTGGAAGGACGGGTATGGACGTTTCGGTCGGTCCGCGCCGAATGTGCTTAAGAAACACGCCGCGAGCGCCCGGCCAGCGCGAGAGTTCCTCCAGCGTCTTGCCATCCACCTTCTTGTTCGACACGTAAATGTCGACGCCTTCAGTCTGCATATTGAGCAGTTCGGCATCTTCAACTTCGCGACCACTTGGCCCCAGCCGGGCGATCAGTTGATCCCGCTTACCGCCGATGGCGACGATGTCGCCGGCTTCGATAAGGGTGGTCCGGTCCACTTCCATGATGGTCCCGCCGCGGCGCACCCTTTCCACAAAGGCGCGGACGCCGTCCTGGGTGCCGGCCTCGATGTCTCCGATGGCCCTGCCGATGAAGGGGCTCTGCGCCGCGATCGAATAGGCTCGAACCTCGAAATCGTGCCATTCGGTCGCGCCCTCCCCGCCTCGGCCCGCGCCCAGCATCGCTTCATACTCCTTGCAGGCTCCGACCAGATCGATGCCCAGCAGCTTCGGACCGATCTGCGCCAAAATGATGGCGGAGCCGACCGTGCCGAAGATATACGTCACGGCATAGGCGATGGGCATGGCGTCCAAAAGCGCCTGGGTTTCCTCGGGCGTGCGGCCCAGCCGATTGATGGCATCGGTAGCCAGGCCCATCGAGGCCGAAATCGTCTGGGATCCGGCAAACAGGCCCGCAGCGGATCCGATATCGTATCCGGCAAGCATCGCGGCAACCACCGCTGAACCCAGGGACAGCAACGCCATGACGACAGCGAAAAGCGCCTGCGGCAAACCATCCTTGGCGATGCCGCGCACGAACTGCGGCCCGACGCCGTATCCCACCGCAAACAGGAACATCAGAAAGAACACCGACTTCACATTCGGCGATATCTTGACCCCCAGAACGCCGATGCCGATGGCGACCAGCAAGGTGGCGGTGACGGCGCCCAGGCTGAAGCCCTTGAAGCTCTTGCCGCCAACCCAATACCCGATGCCCAAGGCCAGGAAGATGGCAATCTCGGGATAGGCTTTAAGTGTAGAAACGAACCAGGTCATGGCCGGCTCCTTGATAGAGACCATGCATTGGCGAGCGGACGGCGTGCGCGCGCGCTAAGTGGCTTCTAGATTGCCTTGGTGGTCGTGGTGGCATCAGGAGCCTTGCCGTTGTCCTTGCCGCCCTTGCTGCCCTTGCCGCCCTTGCTGCCCAGCGCGCGATATCGCTCCAGATACTCATCGCGCAGGTTGCGCACGCACTGGCCGATTTTCACGTAATCCTGTTCGTTCAAATTCGCCAGCGACACGCGGCCAGAAGGATGCACCGTCCCGAACCCTTTGCCCGGCAGCAGCACCACGCCTGCTTCTTCGGCCAGCCGGAACAACAGTTCGTGGGGCTTGATATTGGCCAGCAACCATTTGACGAATTCCGGACCGACCTCGCGGCTCATCTGCTCCACGTCGAGCAGCGTGTAGTAGTCGACGACGTTCTCGTCTACCGCGTCGGGTGCAGCTCCCATGCCGCGATACAGCGCGGCCTTGCGCCCTCGAATCAGCCGCTTCATGGCTGCCTTGTAATGGTCCGCGGTATCCATAAGCGAAAACAGCGAAAACAGCACCATCTGCACTTGTTGGGGCGTCGATAGGCCAGCAGTGTGATTGAGGGCCACGGTGCGGCTGTCGGCGACGATCCGGTCGATGAACAGCAGCTTCTCGGGAGCGGTCGTGATCGATGCATAGCGCGCATTCAATCCGTCTTTTTCCGCCTGCCCGAGTTGCGCGATCTTTTCATCGAAGAGATTAGATTTATGCGCAGCAATTACGCCCAAGCGCCAGCCCGTAGCGCCAAAATATTTGGAGTAGGAATAGACCAGCAGCGTATTGCGCGGGCATAGTGCGAAAAGAGAGACAAAGTTGTCGGCGAATGTCCCGTAGACGTCGTCGGTCAGGATGATGAGGTCAGGACGATCCTTGACGATATCGGCGAGATACCGGAGGCTTTCGTCACTGACCTTCACGGACGGTGGATTGCTGGGATTCACCAAAAAGAACGCCTTGACCTTGGGATCACGCAGCTTGTCGAGCTCAGCTTTTGAATACTGCCAGCCATTGGCTGGATCGGCGTCGATCGACAATTCCGCCAAGCCAAACTCGGCCAACTCGGGAATTTCGATATAGGGCGTAAAGATGGGCTTGCCCAGCGCGATGACATCGCCTGCCTGAAGCAGATGATTGATCTTCATCGAATTGAAGAGATAGGTCATGGCCGCAGTTCCGCCTTCCACGGCATAAAGGTCGAAGTCCCCGGCAAACGGGTGGCCCCCAATCATCTCCCTGCGGATGTACTGTTTCACGATCTTTTCGCTAAGCCGTAGCATGCGGTCCGGCACGGGATAGCTGCAAGCAAGAATGCCCTGACACATCTCGTAGATGAATTCGCCTCCATCAAGGCCCAGTTGGTCCCGGACGAACGACACCGCCCCGGAAAGAAACTTTATGCCGGGAACCTCATGATGGCTGCGAGTGAACAGATCGAAGCGCTCTTCGATCCCCTCGCGTCTGGGAAAGCCCCCCACCCCTTCAGCCAGATAGGAGAATGATCGCTCGGATTCAGTCATGGCAAACAGGCCCAACTGCCAGAATCCATGGCGGGGGACCGTAGCCACAAAATTGGGATTTCCTCTCCCTGCATTGAGCATCAGCCGGTTGGTGACGCTGCCGGCCAGGGTGATGAGTTCGTCTTTTAGTTCGAAGGGAGAAAGGCTGGCGGAGGAGGACGCATGTTTGATATCCATTGAGCTTCTCCAGATCATGGACGCAACAAAAGACGCCGCGAGAATGTGGCGTTCGAGCCCCGAACCAGGAGACGCTGGATTGCGTAGGACCTGGCAGATCCCCTTGTATAGGGAACATCAAACCAGCTTAGTGACAGCGTTGTAGCGGGTACATACACAGTTTTGAGTATGGACGCCGCGGTCGCTCGCGAAGCCGCAGGCGGCTCGCGCCGCCGCCGTGACTTGAGTTATTCCAACCGGAACTGCGGCAAGGCAATCTCGGGGGAGGCCTGCTCGAAGCACACGTACACACGGCTTCCTATCCGGACCGCCTCGGGCGGACTGTCGATGATGTTGGCCATCATGCGCACGCCCTCATCCAGGTCGATCATGGCGACGACGTACGGCACTTTTTCACTCAAGGCCGCATTGCTCGGGCGCCGGTTGATGGTGTAGGTGTAGACGGTTCCCAGGCCTGCGGATTCGATCCACTCGATGCTGTCCGACAGGCAGGCCGTGCAGAACTCGCGCGGATAGAACTGGCGCGCCTTGCAGCAGCCGCATTGCTGGATGACCAGGCGGCCTTCCTTCGCGGCATCCCAGTAGGGCTGGGTGATCCGGGTCGGTTGCGGCAGCGGGCGTTGAACGTGGTCCATGGTCAGACTCCGAGAATCAGGGTGGTGTTGCAGGAAAAAACCAGCCCGGGCGCATGGACCAGAGCCAGTTCGGCCTTGGGCAGCTGGCGCTCGCCGCATTCCTTGCGCAACTGGTGCACGGCCTCGAGCAGCAGCAGCATGCCGAACTGGCCGGGATGGTTGTAGGACAGACCGCCGCCCGAGGTATTGATGGGGAAGTCCCCCCCGGGAGCCAGGCGTCCATCCGCCACGAAGGCCCCGCCCTCGCCGCGCTTGCAGAAGCCCAGCTCCTCCAGCGACTGGATCACGCCGATGGTGAAGTGGTCGTAGATCTGCACCACGTCGATGTCCGCCCGCGTGACGCCGGCCATCTCCAGCGCGGCGTCCGCCGTCTGCGCCACATTGGTGTCCAGCCAGTCCGCGGTATTGAAGGGCGTGTAATGATGCGAGAAGGATTCGGCAATGCCCATCACGTAGACCGGTGGGCGTTTGAGCGTACGAGCGCGCGCGGCGGACGTGACGATGACGGCGCCGCCGGCGTCGGTCACCAGGCAGCAGTCGCGCTGGCGCAAAGGATCGGCAATCATCTTGGAAGCCATGACTTCCTCGATCGAGGTTTCCTCGCGCCGGTAGGCCTTGGGATTGAGCTGCGCCCATTTTCGCGCCGCCACCGCCACTTCGGCCAGGTCCTTGTGGGTGGTGCCGTAGCGCTGCATGTGCAGCTGCGCCACCATCGCGTAATAGCCGATGGGACTCAGCTGCCCATAGGGCGTGATGAACTGCCCACGCGGCATGCGCATGTCCTCCGGCGTACCGCCCACCTTGCGCGTGCCGTCCGACAGCTGGGTGCTGCCGTAGGCCACCAGCGCCACCTCGCACATACCGGCCTCGATCGCGGCCATGGCGTGGCGGACGTGCATGACGCTGGACATGCCGCCCACGCTGGTTGAATCCACGTAGCGCGGGCGTATGCCCAAATATTCGGCCAGATGCAGTCCGGCGAACTTGTCGTCAACGTGCGCGAACACGCCGTCGACGTCCTGGAGAGTCAATCCCGCATCGCGCAGGGCGCGGGCCGCCGCCTGCGCCTGCAGGTCCAGCGAGGTCATCCCGGGTACTTTCCCGAGGTCGGATTCGGCGGCGCCAACGATGGCGACCGATTTCGAAAGATGCTTGGTCATGTAGGAATCTGCTCCTGTCGAAGTCCAAAAATAGGGTTCAAAGCGTCCGGGCGATCAGCTCGCGCATCACTTCAGAGGCGCCGCCGTAGATCCGATTGGGCCGCACGTCGGTATAGGCGCGGGCGATGGGATACTCGCGCATGTAGCCGTAGCCGCCGTGGAACTGCAGCAGATCGTCGATGGCGCGGGTGGCTTCGGACGCCCACAGCTTGGCCATGGCGGCGCCCCCGGCGTCGAGTTCGCCATCCAGGTATTGCTGCACGCAGCCGTCGACGAAGGCTCGGGTGGCGGCGGCCAGGGTCTTGATGTCGGCCAGCTTGAAGCGGATGTGTTGGTTGTCGATCAAGGCCTTGTCGAAGGCACGGCGTTCCTTGGTGTAGTCGACGGTCCACTGCAGCGCGCTCTCCAGCGCCATCGCGCAGCGCACCGCGATCATCAGCCGTTCGCGCACAAGCTCCTTCATCAGGTAGCCGAAGCCCTGCCCCGGTTCTCCCAGCATGTCCTCGTCCGGCACGAACATGTCCTGGAAGAACAGTTCGGCCGTGTCCTGCGCCTTCTGCCCGACCTTGTCCAGCAGCCGCCCGCGCGTGAATCCGGGCGTCGAGGCAGCGACCCAGAACAGGCTGATGCCGCGCGAGCCGGCGCCGGGATCCGTCTTGGCCACCACCAGCACGCGATCAGCATGGAAGCCGTTGGTGATAAAGGTCTTCTGGCCGTTTATGACGTAGCCGCCCTGAGCCCGGGCCGCCGCGGTGCGAATCGCCTTGACGTCGCTGCCCGCGCCTGGCTCGGTCATCGCGAGAGACGCCACGATGTTGCCCTGGGCCATGCCGGGCAGATCGCGCCGCTTCTGGCTTTCGGTGCCGAAATTCAATAAATACGGCGCCACGATGTCTGAATGCGTGGTGAAACCCGTCACGCCCGTAGCCAGCGCGCGGGCGATCTCCTCCACGACGATGATGGTGTGCAGGAAATCCCCGCCGCCGCCGCCGTATTCTTCAGGCGTGCTGGGCAGCAGGATGCCCGCCGCGCCGGCCTTGCGCCACAGGTCGCGCGGCACCAGGCCGTCTTGTTCCCATTGATGGTGATGGGGCGTGATCTCGTTTGCAATGAAGCGCGCCACCGTGTCGCGGAACAATTCGTGCTCCGCCGAGAAGAGCTTGCGTTGCTGGTTCATGCTGCCTCCTGATCTGTCATGAAGGGCCTCCTAGGGCCAGTAGCGCTGCTTGACCAGGCGCTTGAGCAGCTTGCCCGTCTCGGTGCGCGGCATGTCGGTGGAAAAATCCACGCTCTTGGGGCACTTGATGGGCGAGATGCGCTCGCGGCAATACGCGATCAGCTGCTGCGCCAGGTCAGCGCTGGCCGCGCCGGGATCACGCAATTGCACGACCGCCTTGACCTCCTCGCCGAATTCGTCGTTCGGCACGCCGACCACCGCCACATCGGCCACGGCGGGGTGCGTGCAAAGCAGGTTCTCCGCTTCCTGGGGATAGATGTTGACTCCGCCCGACACGATCATGTTGGACAGGCGATCGGTCAGGTACAGATAGCCGTCCTGGTCCAGGTAGCCGATATCGCCATAGGTGGCCCAGCCGCGCGCGTTGTAGGCGCCGCGCGTCTTGTCCGGATCCTTGTGGTATTCGAACGAACCGCCCCCCGAAAAGTAGATGACCCCGGCCTGGCCCGCCGGCAGTTCGGTCAGCCCGTCCTCGCTCATGATGTGCGCCTGGCCGAACTCCGGTCTGCCCACCGAGCCGCGATGCGCCAGCCATTCCTCGGAACCCAGCGACGTACGCCCGACCAGTTCCGTGCCGCTGTAGTACTCGTACAGGATCGGTCCCCACCACGCGATCATGGCTTCCTTGACGTCGGCCGGGCACGGTGCGGCCGCATGCACCGCGTAGCGCAGCGTGGACAGGTCGTGGCGCGTGCGCTCTGTCTCTGGCAGGCGCAGCAGACGGATGAACATGGTCGGCACCCATTGCGAATGCGTGACACCGTAGGCGGCGATGGCCTCCAGCGCCGCGGCCGCATCGAATTTTTCCATCATGACGCAGCTGCCGCCGGCGCGCAGCGCCGCCATGTTCCAGCGCACCGGGGCCGCGTGATAGAACGGCGCCGTGGACAGATAGACCGTGTCGCGATCGAACGCCTTCCAGGCGCTGCTGGGCGAGTCGCCGACACGGAAGTAGCGGTTGGCGACCGATAGCGGACGCTTGATTCCCTTGGGCAGGCCGGTGGTGCCCGACGAATAGAGGAAGTCCGTGCCTTCCGGGGTTTCCGGCAGCGCCACGTCGTCGGCGTAGCGGCCGACCCAGGCCTCGTACTGGATCGCACCGGCGTCCGCGTCGTCCATGCAGACGCGCAGCACGCCGCGCGCATCCAGGCTGTCCTCATCGGTTTCGGTCTGCGTGCAGCCGGAATAGAACAGCACGCGCGCGTCGCAGTTCTCGATGATGTAGCGCGCTTCCTCGCGCTTGAGATGCCTGCTGATGGTCGTGTAGTACAGGCCGACGCGATGCGCGGCCCACAGCAGTTCGAAGAACCGCGGATGGTTCTCCAGGAATACTGCAATCCCGTCGCCGGCCTGCAGGCCGGCATCCAGCAAGGCCGCGGCGCATTTGCGGCTGCGCAGCTCCAGCTCGCGCCAGGTCACCGTGATACCGGACGGAATCATGCGGTAGGCGATGCGATCGGGCATCTCCCGGGCATGGGCTTCAAGTGCAGACATGGTTCACCTCTGGTTTGCTCAATTGGCCAGGCGGGCAACGCCGTTGCTTAGCACCACTCTCCCGCGCTCGTCGGCCAGCGCGCGAAATTGCAGGCGGTCGCCATCGCGCCAGATTTCCACGCGCAGCGTCTCGCCCGGGAAGAACGGTGAGGAAAAGCGCGCGGCGATCGCACCCAGCCGTTGGGGCGACGCAGCTGCGCAGGCCTGCAGCAAGGCGCGCGCAGCCATTCCATAGGTGCACAGCCCGTGCAGGATGGGCCGCTCGTAACCGGCGGCGCGCGCCATGTGCGGCAGCACGTGCACCGGATTGAGGTCGCCATTCAGGCGGTACAACAAGGCTTGCTGCGGCAGCGTGGACAGCAACACGACCTGATCGGGTTCGCGCTGTGGCGTGGCCGGCAACGCCTCCGGCGGCTCGTCGCCCTGGCCAAAGCCGCCATCGGCGCGGCAGAACGACACGTGCTCCACCGTGGCCAGCGGTGCCCCGCTATCGGCGTCGGAAATGTCGCGCACCGTCACCACCAGCGCGCCCTTGCTGGCGCCTTTGTCCACCACCCGCGTGACGCGGGTCTGGCTGCGCACCGCCCCGGCCGCGGCCAGCGGGGCGTGAAACGTCATGCGGTGCTCGCCGTGCAGGATCTTCACCCAGTCGATGCCGGTGGCCGGGTCGGCTGCCCAACCGTTGGGCGCGCCGAGGGTGGCCAGGAAGGTCGGCACCACGGCCGTCCCCTCTTCGTGCACGTAGCGCAGCTCGTCTTCATTGGCCGGATCAGTGCCGTAGCCCAGACCCAGCGCATAGATCATGCAGTCGCGCGCGGTGTAGCGGTCGACGCGGTCTTCGAACTTCCAGTTGCGCAGGCGTTGATAATCGATTGCCATGGATCATGCCTCCCTAAGCATGCCGGCGGCGACCTTTCCGCCGCCGGCGTACAGGTCATTCCGCCTTGATGCCGGCGGCTTTGATGATTTTTTCCCAGCGGTCCTTTTCCGACCGGATGAAACCGTCGAACTCGGCTGCCGTGCCGCCCAGAGGAATGCCGCCCTGCTGCGCCAATTGCTTCTTCACGTCTTCATCGGCCAGGACTGCATTGAGCTCCGTATTCAGGCGCGCCACCACGGCCGGCGGCGTGCGCGCTGCGACCAGCACGCCCAGCCAGGCACCGACATCCACATCGGGATAGCCTTGCTCGGCCAGCGTCGGCACGTCGGGCAATATCTGGCTGCGTTCACGGGTGGTGACGGCCAGCGCCCGCAGCCTGCCGGCCTTGACCAACGGCGCCACGGTGATCACGTTCTCGACCGTAAAGTCGACCTGGCCAGCGACCAGGTCGTTGGTGGCCGGCGCCGCCCCCTTGTACGGCACGGTGACGGCCGTGAACTCCAGGCGATTCTTCAGCAGTTCGCCGCCCAGGTGTCCGGAGGTCCCGATCATCGACACCGCCATGGACAGGTTGCCCTGTTTGCCGCGGGCATAGTCACGGAACTCCGCCAGCGTCTTGACGGGCGCGTTGGCGTTGACGACCAGCGCATTCGGCATGGTGATGATGCGCGCCACCGGCGCAAAGTCGGACATCGCATACGGCAGCTTGCTGTACAGCGTGTAATTGACCGCGTTCGGCCCGCTGCTGCCCATGACCATCGTGTACCCGTCGGGCTCGGCCCGAAGCAAACTCTGCATGCCCAGAATGCCGGCCGCGCCGGGCACGTTTTCGACCACTACCGGCTGCCCCAGCCGTTCAGACAATTTCTTGCCCACGATCCGGCTGGTGATGTCCAGGATGCCGCCCGGCGAACTGGGCGCGATCAGCCGCAAAGGTCTGTTCGGGTAGCCCTCCGCCGCTCGCGACTTCTGCGGCAAGGCCAATGAAGTCATCAGGCCGGCAAGGACTGCCAGCGCGACTCGCCTGCGTTTGTTCATGTCTGTCTCCTGATAGTTTTCGTCTCGCGGGCTTGTGGCGCCCGCTGTCTGGACTCCGCTGGGCGGATCCCTTACTGCGCGTCAATCCACCTTCATGCCGGTCACGTCGACCACGCCCTGCCACTTCCGCACTTCGGTCTTCAGGAAAGCGCGGGCCTCCTCCGGGCCGCCGGTCAGGGGCCGGGCGTAGATCCGGTCCATGAACTCCTGCACATCGGGTTGCGTGTTGATGTCAGCGACGGCGTCGGCCAGTTTCTTTAAGACCGGTGCCGGCACCTTGGCGGGCGCCGCCATGAAGTACACCGCTTCCACGTCGTAGCCTTTGAGGCCGGCCTCTTCGATGGTGGGCAGGTCCGGCATCGCCTTCATGCGTTCGCGCCCGGTCACCGCCAGCGCCTTCAGCTTCTTGGACTGCACCAGCGGGATCGCGGTGGAGACGCTGCCGAACATCATGTCTACCGTGCCCGACATCAGGTCCACCTCGGCCGGGCTCACCCCCTTGTAGGGCACGTGCGTCATGTCGACGCCGGCCATGACCTTGAACAATTCGCCGGCCAGATGAATGGAAGAGCCCATGCCGGCCGACGCGAAGGTCAGCTTGTTGCCGCCGGCCTTGGCCTTGCGAATCAGGTCGTCGACGCCCTGGATGCTGGAGCCGGGCGGCACGACCAGGATGTTGGGTGTGGACGCCACCATGCCGATGGGCATCAGATCGAGCTCCCAGTCGTAGGGGTTGCGCTTCATGGCGGCGTTGGCAGCCACATAGTTGGCCGCCATCGCGATGATGTAGCCATCGGCCGGCGCCTGCGTCAGCGCCTGGATCGCGATGTTGCCGCCGGCGCCCGGACGGTTTTCCACGATGAACGTCTGATTGAAACGCTCCCCCAGCTTCTTGGCATACAGACGGGCGAGCAAGTCGGTGGCGCCGCCCGGCGCGAAGCCCACATAAACCCGCACCGGCTTATCCGGATAAGCGTCGGCCGCGCCCGCTGCTCCGACAGCAGTCAGGCTCAGTACCGCGGCCAACAATCCCTTCAACATTTCCATGAGTCGATCTCCTTCCGTTTTTTTTAGAGATAGGGGAACGTCGGGCCAGCTTATTCCGACATGCCGAACAGTATAACGACGTGCCGATATTAATTGTCAATATTTCCGGTGGTGTGTATATTTGTTCGGAACCTCGGAATAAATTCGAACCTGCTCGTCGCCTATCCCGAGATATCGGATTTCGGGCCCAGGGCGGCGGGCACTATCAGCTACAGAAGGGGAATGGAGATGGACCTGCAACTCACCGGTAAAGTCGCCGTCATCACGGGCTCCGGCCGCGGCATCGGCTACGCCTCGGCGCTGGCTCTGGCGCAGGAAGGCGCGCGGATCGTCATTACCGATATCAACCCCGAATCGGTGGAACAGGCGGTTGGCGGCCTGAAACAGGCGGGCCACGATGCCATCGGCGCCGTGCTGGACGTCTGCGATCCTGATCAAGTCCAGACCATGGCCGAGCTCGCGGCGCACGCGTTCGGCGGCATCGACATCCTGGTCAACAACGCCGGCTTCACACGCGACAAGTACCTGCTCAAGATGCCGGTGGAGGACTGGGACTCGGTGGTGGACACCATCCTCAAGGGCGCCTACTACTGCACCAAGGCTGCCCTGCCCTCGATGATGGAAAGGAAGTGGGGCCGCGTCATCAACATTGCCTCGCGCGCCCACTGGGGCAATCCCGGCCAGACCAACTATTCGGCCGCCAAGGCCGGGCTGATCGGATTCACCCGCGCGCTGGCGCTGGAACAAGGCAAATTCAACATCACCGCCAACGCCATCGCCCCGGGGCTGATCGAAACGCCGCTGGTGCGCGGCCTGTCAACCTATGACACGCTGCGCGCCAATGCGTTGGCGCGCCAGCCGGTGCCGCGTCTGGGCGCGGTCGAGGACATCGCCAATGCCGTGGCCTTCCTGGCTTCCGAGCGGTCCTCTTTCATCACGGGTGAACTGCTGCACGTGACCGGCGGCCGCTACGCTTCCTGATATCCCTTCCCCGCGCCCCCACTCCGGAATCCGATCAACCATGCAAAGCGCAAGCCCTGCCAGCCCGCCCCCGCTTCCCGTCCAGCAGCCCCTGGAAGTCGGCCATCGTTTCGAATCAGCCGGCCGCACCATCACCGAGGGCGATATCGTCAACTTCGCCTGCCTGTCCGGCGACTTCAACCGCCTGCACGTCGACCACGAATACGCCAGCGCCACGCCCTTCGGCCAGCGTATCGCCCACGGCCTGCTGGTGCTGTCCGTGCTGTCCGGACTGACCACCCAGTCCAGCGGCTACCGTCAGCTGGAACCTTATGTACTGGCTCTGATCGACATCCATTGCCGCTTTCCCAAACCTACCTTCATCGGCGACACCATCGTGGTGCGGGTGACGGTGGCGGAAAAAACCGGGCAGTACCGCCCAGGCAAGGACAAGGTGGTGTTCCGACGCGAAGCCATCAACCAGCGCGGCGAGGTAGTGGTTCAGGCAGACTTCGCGATGATTCTGCGGTCCATGGAGGGTGCAGCATGAAACCGTTTGCAGATCTGAGCCGCTTCATCAATCCGCGCAACGTGGCCGTGGTCGGCGCCTCCGCCCGCGAATCCAGCCAGGGGCGCCGCCTGTACGACAACCTGGTACTGCATTCGTCGGTGCCCGGCGAGGTGTACGCGGTCAACCCGGCCTACCAGGAAATCGGCGGACGGCCGTGCTGGCCCTCCATCAGCGCCCTGCCCGAGGCCGAGATCGACGTAGCGCTGATCATGATCAACGCCACGCTGGTACTGGATGCCTTGCGGCAATGCGCGGCGCGCGGGATTCCCTTCGCCGTGGTCATGACATCCGGCTTTTCGGAAGCGGGCGAGGAAGGCCAGCGGCTCGAACGCGAGATCGCCCAGTTGTGCGAGTCCACCGGCCTGCACGTCTACGGACCGAACTGCCCCGGCTTCGTGAATGTGCGCGACCGCCTGGGCATGACCTTCTCGCCCGCTTTCAAGGACGATCTGAACGCAGGCTCGATCGGCCTGGCGACCCAGGGCGGCGGACTGGGCCGCAACTTGCTGCAGGGCCTGTCTTTCGGCCAGGGCGTGGGCCTGTGGTTTTCCGCCGGCAACGAGGTGGACCTGGAAATTCCCGACTTTATCGCCCACATGGCGAACGATCCGAAGATCAGCGTAATCGCCCTGCTGATGGAAGGCGTCAAGCACGGCCGTCGGCTGACCGCCGCGCTGGAACTGGCGCGTGCCCGCAATAAGCCTGTGGTGGTGCTGAAGGTGGGGCGCTCGGAAGCCGGGGTGCGCGCAGCGCAGTCGCACACGGCGTCGGTGGCCGGCACCGCCGCCGTCAACAGCGCCGTGTTCCGCCAGTTCGGCGCCATAGAGGTGGACGACCTGGACCAATTGCTGGCGGCCTCGCGCCTGCTGACCCGGATCACGCCCAAGAGCGGCAACGGCTTGTGCATCTATACCTTCTCGGGCGGTACCGCCGCGCTGGCGGCCGACATCGCCGGCGCGGCGGGCCTCCCGATGGCAGTGTTCGCGCCCGAGACCAAGGCCGCCCTGTGCAAACTGCTGCCGGATTTCGCCAGCATGGACAATCCCGTCGACACCACCGCCGACATCCTGCGCAACCCGGAGGCCTCTGCCGCATGCCTGCGCGCGATATGCGCCGACCCACAGGTGGGCACGGTCCTGTTCCCGATCCCCATGGATTACGGTTCCATCACCGACGGCATGGCCCAGGCCATCGCCACGGTGGCGGCCGAAACCGACACCTTGATCGTGCCGGTCTGGATGAGCCGTCGCCTGGGCGGCGGCTTCCAGTTGCTGGAGACGGCCGGCCTGCTGCCTTTCCTGTCTCTGTCGGACGCCATCGCGGCCCTGTCCAAGGCCATCCCGTGGAAGCTGCCCGCGCACGAGAGCGCCGCCGCTCCCCAACAAATGGCAGCCGCGGCCGGCAAGGGTTGCATGCTTAGCGAAGCCGCCGCCAAATCCCTGCTGCGGGAAGCCGGCCTGCCCATACCTGAAGGGGTGGTGGCCGCCAGCGCCGCGCAGGCGGCCCAGGAAGCCGAGCGCCTGGGCTTTCCCGTAGTGATGAAGGTGGTCAGCGCCCAGATCGCGCACAAGACCGAAGCGGGCGGCGTCAAGCTGGGCATCGCCAGCGCCAGTGCGGCGCGGGATGCCTATGCCGCTATCCACGAGTCCGTCGCGCGCCATCGTCCCGACGCCACCATCGACGGCATCCTGGTGGAGCGCATGCTGCCGCCAGGCGGCCGCGAGGTGCTGGTCGGCGTGCACAGCGACGCGGCCTTCGGCCTGGTGCTGACCTTCGGCCTGGGCGGCATCTTCGTCGAGACCATCCGCGACGTGGCCCACCGGATGATTCCGCTGTCGCGACACGACGCGCGTGCGCTGCTCGGCGAGATCCGCTACGCCGAAGTGCTGGACGGCGTGCGCGGCCAGGCGCCTGCCGATCTCACGGCCCTGGAGGACCTGATCCTGCGGGTATCGGACTTCGCCTGGAGCCACCGCGACGCCTTGCAGGAAATGGAGCTCAACCCGGTCTGGGTCGGCGCCGAAGGACAAGGCGCGATGCCGCTGGACGCGTTGATCGGCTTGCGCCCCGGCGCCGACCCCGCCCTGGGCCAACGCCAGCCATGAGCGCCACTGGACTCTCCTTCCCGAACATACTCGCCTAGGACACGCATGGACTTCTCATTGGACTCCACCCAGATCGAATTGCGCGATTCATTGCGCCGGTACCTGGCCGCCGAAGTCGCGCCGATCGTCAACCGCTACGAAGCCGAAGCCCGCGTGGTGCCGCAGGACATGGTCCGTGCCATGCGCGACTTCGGCCTGCTGGGCGGCATGCTGCAGGAAAAGGACGGCGGCTATGGCTTGCCGATGACGACCTACGGCATGCTGATAGCCGAGCTGGCGCGCGTCTGGCCTTCGCTGCGCAGCATCGTCAGCACCAGCAATCTCGCCGCCTCGGTGCTGAGCAACGGCGGCTCGCCCTACCTCAAGGAAAAGTATTTGCCGCGGGTCCTGTCGGGCGACGCGATCGCCGCCTTTGCCCTCAGCGAACCCAACATCGGTTCGGACGCCGCCAACGTCGAAACCCGCGCCGTTGAAACCGCGAGCGGCTGGCGAGTCAACGGCCGCAAGCTCTACATCAGCCTGGGCACGGTGTGCGAGCTGGGCGTGGTGTTCGTGCAGACCCAGCGGCAAAATGGCGAGCGAGGCGTTTCCTGCCTGCTGTTCGAGCGCGCCATGGCGGGCTTTTCGTCCAGCCCCATCCACAAGATGGGCATGCTGAGTTGCCCGCTGGGCGAACTGCTGTTCGAAGACGTGGAGATTCCGGCGGCCAACCTGATCGGCACCGAGGGCAAGGGCTTTGCGCTGGCCAAGAAATACCTCAACATCGGCCGCTGCGTGGTGGCGTTCTCAGCGCTGGGCATTGCCGAGGCCGCCTATGAGGCGGCGGTAAAATACGCCGGCGACCGGGTCCAGTTCGGGCGGCCCATAGGCGGCTTCCAGCTGGTGCAGCATATGATCGCCGACATGATGACGCTGGTCGAGACCTCGCGCCTGCTGTGTTGGCGCGCCGCCGACGCGCTGGACCGCAACGCCGCCGACAGCCAAATGCTATGTTCGATGGCCAAGCGCCACGCCACCGACGCCGTGCTGCGCGTGGCGGAACTGTCCATGCAAGTGCATGGCGGCGCGGGCTACACCACGCTTTTCCCGGTCGAGCGTTATTACCGCGACGCCCGCCACCTGAGCATTGCCGAAGGCACCAACCAGATTCAGGCCTTGCTCATGGCGCAAAGCGTATTGGGCATATCCGCCTTGAAATGACCGGCTACGCCAAAGCCCCGGCCGGCTCCCCACTCAACTCCGACATCCTATGCCGCAAATTCTCCCTACCGCGCAACGTGTGCTGCAAGTCTTCGAAGTCTATGCGCGGGAACGCCGTCCCCTGACGAATTCGGAAATGGCGCGCTTTCTCGATCTGGCCGACAGCAGCTGCTCGGACCTGCTCTACACGCTGCGCCAGGCCGGCTATCTGCTGCGCACACCGAAATCGCGCTACTTCCACCCGACGGGCAGGCTGCTCGACGTGGCGCAAGGCATCTCGGCGGCCGACCCGCTGCAGGCCTTCGCATCCGAAGCGCTGGAGATCCTGACGCGCCAGTCCGGTGAGTCCTCCATGTGCGGCCTCCTCGACGGCAACAAGGTGAAGATCTACGCCAGCCAGGAGAGCCCGCGCGCCTTGCGCTACGTGGTGCAGCCCGGCACCACCTTCGACCTGCAGGTCGCCGCGCTGGGCAAGGCCTTGCTGGGCGAGATGGACGCGACGGAACGCAATGCACTCATCGACACGCTGCCGTTCGAGCACGTCACGGCCAGCACCATCACCAACCCCGACACCTTGCGTGCGCAGATCGAATCGCAGCGGGCCAAGCACTACTTCAACAGCCGCGACGAGGGCAATGAAGGCGTGTCGGCCGTCGGCATCGCGGGCCGCGTGGGCGGCCAGCTGACGGCGCTGTCCATTGTCGGCCCCACCCACCGCATGGATGCCAACATGGAGAAGTACATCCAGATCATCCTGGACGCGCGCGCCGAATTCTTCGAGTCCTGAAATACGCAATCATGGAGCGACGATAGACATGGCTGGTCCTCTGAGCGGATTTACGGTGGTGGAAATGGCCGGCATAGGGCCCGGCCCGTTCTGCGCCATGATGTTGGCGGACATGGGCGCGGACGTGATCCGCATTGACCGGCTCACGCCCGGATTCCTGGGCGGCGGCGGCACCGTCATCGACAGAGGCCGCCGCACGATCGCGCTGGACCTCAAGCAGCCCGGCGCGGCCGATATCGTATTGCGGCTGCTGGACAAGGCCGACGCCCTGCTCGAAGGGTTCCGGCCGGGCGTCATGGAAAGGCTGGGCCTGGGGCCGGACGAATGCCTGGCGCGCAATCCGCGGCTGGTGTACGGACGCATGACCGGCTGGGGGCAGGACGGTCCGCTGGCGCAGTCCGCCGGCCATGATCTGAACTACATCGCCATCACCGGCGCCCTGCACGCCATGGGACATGCCGAACTGCCGCCCGCGCCGCCGCTGCACCTGGTCGGCGACATGGGCGGTGGCGCCATGATGCTGGCCTTCGGCGTTCTTTGCGGCCTGCTTGAAGCCGGACGCACTGGCCGGGGCCAGGTGGTGGACGCGGCCATCTGTGACGGCGCCTCCCTGCTAGCCAGCGCCTACCACGGCAAGCTGCAAGATGGCGGCTGGATCAACCAGCGCCAGTCCAACATGCTGGATGGCGGCGCCCACTTCTACGGCTGCTACACCTGCGCCGACGGCAAGTACGTCTCCATTGGCGCCATCGAACCACAGTTCTACCGCCTGCTGCTGGAACGCTGCGGGATCGACGACCCGGATTTCCAGCAGCAATGGGATCGCGCGCAATGGCCGCAGCTGCGCGCCAAGCTGGCGGGCATCATCGCCGGCAAGACCCGTGAGCAATGGTGCTCGCTACTCGAAGGCACGGACGCCTGCTTTGCGCCCGTGCTCGACTTCGAAGAAGCGCCGCGGCACCCGCATCACCAGGCGCGCGGCAGCTTCGTCGAAAGCGGCGGCACGCTATACCCCGCCCCCGCGCCGCGCCTGTCGCGCACGCCGGGGCAGGCCCGCGCCGTACCCAAGCCGGGCGAGCACACGGAAGAACTGCTGGCGGAACTGGGTCTGGCGCAAACCGAGATCCAGGCCCTGCGCGAACGCGGCGCCATCGCCTGACGGGCCCGCGGCAGCTTGCGGCCAGGCTCGCGTGCGCGGCCCGGCCATCATGGAATGCAGACATGGAGAACGATACGATGCAAGTCATCTCTAGCGAGTTCAAGACCCTGCTCTATGCCGTCGAAGGCGGCGTCGCCACCATCACCCTCAACCGCCCTGCCCAGAGAAACGCGCTGGACCTGACCATGCGCGAGGAGCTGGCCCACCTGGTGGATGCGATCCGGCGCGACCGCGGCGTTCGCGTCGTGATCCTGGCGGGCGCCGGCGGCGCCTTCTGCTCGGGCGGAGACATCTCCACCATGGGGTCTGGTGGTTCCGCCGAGCAAGCGCGGGAGCGCATGGCCAGCCTGCTCCTGACGATAGAAGGCCTGATCACGCTGGACCGGCCGGTGATCGCAGCAGTCGACGGCCCGGCCTATGGCGCCGGGCTGGGCCTGGCCCTGACCGCCGACCTGGTCCTGGCGTCGCCGCGCGCGCGCTTCTGCCTATCGTTCCTGCGGCTGGGGGCCATTCCCGACTGCGCCACGATGTACACCCTGCCGCGCATGGTGGGCCTGCAGCGGGCCAAGGAGCTGGCCTTTTCCACCCGCGAGTTCCAGGCACAGGAAGCCAAGGAGATGGGCATCGTGTTCGAGATCCAGCCGCAGGAGCTGATCCACGAGCGCGCGCGGCAGATCGCGCTGTCCATGGTCGAACTGCCGATGGCGGCGCTGGCGATCACCAAGCGCGGCTTGAATGCATCGCTCAACAGTGATCTGAACACCATGCTGGACATGGAGGCTGCAGGCCAGGGCGTGGCGCGCTCTTCCGAATACCACCGCGAGGCCGCCGGCCGCTTTCTAGACAAGGTGGCGCAGCGCTTCCAATGGCCGGTGGCGAACGCCTGATAGGCCATTGATCACCGGATCGACTTATTCAAGCATGCCGTTGACGAACGCCGGCCTTCAACCCGGCCCGTCGCTCGCCGCGGCCAGCAGCGGCACGATGATGTCGCTGATCGGCGTCGGGATGCCGTGGGCCCGGGCGCGACGCGGGACGACGCCGTTTCGGATGTCCCATTCGAGGGGCCGGCCGGCTTCGCGGTCTGTCAGGATGGACGTGCTCAAGTCGGCGGAAGCGGCTTGCAACTTGGCGAGGATTTCCTGCGGTACTTCGTCGCCCAGATTGGCTCCCTCGGCGCGCGCCACGGTCAGGCATTCTCGCAAATATGCCAGCGAGAGCTCGGCGATGTCGGGCCGGACGAACATGCCGGCGCGCCGATGCGTCAGGGCCATCAGGCCGGCCACCGCGTTCTGCAGCAGTTTGCGCCAGGCTACCGACGGGAAATCCGCGGTGATCTCCACGGCGCACCGAGTACCCCGGAGCCCCTCCGCCACCACGCGGGAGGCCGGCGAGTCCGGCAGGCTCAGGCGAGCTTCGCCTCGCAAGCGTACCGAGCCGTCGGCTTGAGCCTGCGCAGGAAACCACACGACAGCCGGGACGACCCGCGCACGCGGCACGTGCTTTGCGACCGCTTCCAACTGTTCGACGCCATTCTGCAGTACGCACACGGCGGTATCCGGACGGCACAATGCCGCAAGCCAGCCTGACGCCGTCTCGGTCTGCGTCGCCTTGACCGCGAGAAAAACCAGGTCCACCTTGCGGTCGATCCGGTCCGGCTCGGTCTGCACGGGGCCCGGAACGATGACGCGACGATCGCCATCATGCAGCGTGAGCTGGTCGCGGGGCGTGCGTCCGCACAACAGCTGCGGGTGGCCGACCTCGTGCAGCGCGGCGGCGATCGTTGTGCCGATGGCGCCCGGGCCCACGATGGCAATGGTGATATCTGTTGCGGGACTCATGAACTGGATTCCTTCGTAGCGCGTGCGGCCAAGATGTCGTCTGACTTCAAGACGGAACAGGCATACCTTAAAGCAGAAATGTCGTCTGGCACCTTAAAGCCCTGCACGTTGAGGGGGGGATAAATACCGCTGTCCGCACGCAATGAGTGCGTCAAACGCAAGGGTCTATTCATGCTCTCGCTGCACGGTATAGGGGTAGGATTCTGCTTTTTGCAGCAGATGCGAGGCACACCATGGAGCACCCCGACCTGAACCTTCTGCTCGCGTTGGACGTGCTGCTAGAGGAAGGCAGCGTGAGCGGCGCGGCCAGGCGCATGAATCTGAGCCCACCCGCCATGAGCCGCACCCTGGGCCGCATCCGCGAGACCCTGGGCGACCCGGTCTTCGTGCTGGCAGGCCGCAAATTGGTACCGACCCCCAGGGCATTGGCGATGCGCGAGCAAGTACGTGTGGCGGTCCAGCACGCGACCCAGGCGCTCGCTCCTGCCACCGAATCCAATTTGACGACGCTGGAGCGGCGCTTCAGCGTGCGCGCCAATGACGAATTCGTGGGCATCCACGCTGGCCGTTTGCTGGAGGCGATGGCACGGGACATGCCCCGCGCCATGCTGCGTTTTTCTCCCGAGGAAGACGATGTGGACGTCGAGGCGTTGCGCAGCGGTCGTATTGACCTGTTTATCAGTGCATCCCGCAAACTCGGCCCGGAAATCAGGGTGCAGCCGTTGTTCACCACCACGTTCGTCGGCGTCGCCCGCGAGAACCATCCGATTTTCGAGGACGACATTACGCCCGAACGGCTCACCCGTTGGGGGCACATCGGCATTTCCCGGCGCGGCAAGTCCGCGGGCCCTCTCGACGTCGCATTGGAGGCCCAAGGCCTGCACCGGCATGTGTCCCTGATCGTGCCCACGCCCCCTGCCGCCCTGTTCACATTGCAGGATTCCGACCTGCTGCCGCAAGGATGAAATTCCAATTACCCCGCGTGGCTAGCTTTTCAGCAATCACCACGCCCAGGCGGGTTGCCGTAAACTCAGCATCACATCGCCATCCGCCTGGCAGGGGCCACGTTACATCCCCAGGCCCCGCCCCCGGGCCGCCCCATACGGCTAACCCCCTTCTCCCATGTTCCAACTACGGCAGCTGAAAATCTTCGTCGCGGCAGTGGAAACATTGAGCTTCACGCAAGCCGCCAAACGGGTACACCTGTCCCAGCCTAGCGTGACGGAACAGGTGCGAGCGCTTGAAGAAAGCGTCGGCCATGCGCTCTTCATCCGCCAGAACAATCGCCTGCAACTCACCGCAGCCGGAGAAAAACTGGCCATCCGCGCGCGCGAGTTGCTTGCCATGGCCGATGATGCCTACCGGGAAGTCCGCGACAACGTCGACAACCCAGGCGGCACGATCCGGGTCGTTGCCCCGCAGACCTTGTGCACTAGCGTGCTGCTTCCGCAACTGCTGCACTTTGCGGGCATGCATTCCGACACACAGGTCGCGGTGCAGGAAAGAAACTCCGTGGCGACGGCCCAGGCGGTGATCGATGGAACGGCCGACCTCGGCCTGGTGCACGGGTGGCCGGCGCAAGACGCCAACTTGCGGGCGGAAGTCATTGCCCGGGACATGCCGGTGGTCGTGCTGCCCTCTGGCCATCCCCTCAGCCAGACAGCCCGCATAAGCCCTGACGCGCTTGCGGCGTTCCCGCTGATCGTCACGATGGAAGGCTGCCGGTATCGGGAATACCTGGAGGCCCTGTTGCAGGACGCCTCCGTGCGGCCCCGTATCCGAGGTACTGCCGACAGCGTACCGGCCTTGATGCAGATGGTGGCCGCGGGCCTTGGGGTCTCGATCCTGCCACGGATGGCGCTGGATCCGGCGGCAACCGCGGCACGGGTCCAGTGGCGACCACTGTCGACAGGGGGAGAAGGTCTTCCCATCTGTCTTCTCACCCTGCATCGCGCACCCACGCGCCAGGTAGCAGCCTTCATCGATATGATCCGGCTTGCGGCGACTGCTTCAGACGAGCCGATGCCCGCCATCGACATGCAGCACGGTGCCGGTCGTATAGCCATTGCCAAGTAGGAAGACGATGGCATCGGCGATATCGTCGCCGGTGCCGACCCTGCCCACGGGAAGCTGCTCGGCCATCGATGCCAAGAGCGGTTCGCTGTCGGCGCCGGCCACATCCTTCCAGATCGGCGTACGGACCCAGCCCGGCGATACGGCATTGATCCGCAACGGCGCAAGCTCGACGGCCATCGCACGTACGACCCCTTCCAGTGCGGCATTGATCGCCGCCACGGCCACGCCCTTGGGCCTGGGCCGATAGGCGGCGATGCCGGAAGTCAGTGTGATCGAGCCGTGTGCCGGCATGCGCTGGGCGCCATGCTTGGCCAGCAGGATGGGCGCGACGACCTTTGAGCTGATGGCCCGATCCAGTGCGTCCAAGGAAAGCTGCGGCAGCAACTCGTAGGCGCCACGTATGTCGGCGGCCGTGCAGACCAGGTGATCCACCCGGCCGGATTCCTCGAACAGCCGCTGCACTTGCGCTTCGCTTGTCACATCCACCTGATGCAGGCGGGGCACGCCAAACGCCCGCAGCGCCTCGCGCGCCGCATCAAGTTTTTCGCGGGATCGGCCCACGATCAGCACCTCGCAATGCAGGCGCAGCAACTGTCCACTGACGGCCAGCCCCATGCCGGAGCTGCCGCCGACGACCAAGATGCGTTGTCCCGCAAGACGGTTACCCATGCTCATCTCCTTGAAAATCGTATTTGGAAGTTCGGAATGAGCGATGGTGGCGTGACGCGCCGTCAGGCGCCAGAAGGAATGTCCGATCGAGGCATTGGCCTTTCCGATGGGGATCCGCATCTGCGGTATTCTCAAGGCGGTCCGTCCGACGCCAGCCAGTCATTTCGTCGAATAGCATCAACCGACCGACAAGGAAATCATCATGAATAACCCTTTGCGCGCGTTCATCATTGCCGCATCCGTCTCTGGGCTTGCCGCTTGCGCCACCCCGCAGGCCAACATCCCCATCACCGGCAACACGCACGCGGGCGCAACGTTGAAAGCTGACGTCGCCCAGAACCTTTCCATGCAGGCCCAAATACAATCGAATTGCCAAAAGGTCGATGCGATTCAAACCGAGGTCGTGAAGATCAATCCGGTCGGCACCGGCAATTCGGCCGCGTCCCGGCAGTACGGAAGCGTCGATGAACGATGGATTGTGCAACTGTGCAACCAGCAGATTCCGTTCAAGGTGACGTTGACACCGGACGGCCAAGGCGGAACGTTCTTTTCCACGTCTCGAGACAGGTAGTACCCAACCCCGAACCCGTCGGTTCGGCTTCTATGCAGGAATTTATTCAATGAGCAGCATTTTTCCAGGCGATATGTGGGCCGTGGGCGAAACCCGCGTCAACGGTCTGTCGGTCATCGTTCGTTTTCGTACCGGGATGCCGTCAGCGCCTGATCGTCAGATCCATGAGAACCTGATCATCATCTCGTGGCCCTATACGGGCATCGAGTCCGGCATGCCCAATGACGAAGACAAGCAGCACACCAATCGCTTTGAAGAGGCCATCGAGCAAGGCTTCGAGAACTCCGATGTGGGTGTGCAGGTGGCGTGCCTGACAGGCAATCACGTGAAGGAGTGGCGTTACTACACCAATGACGTCGAAGCCTTCCTCGACGCGTTCAACGCCTGCCTGGCGGGACATCCGGTCTATCCCCTCAACCTGCGCATGTTCAAGGATCCGGATTGGAATGCCCTGTCGGAACTGCAGCCCGCAGGCTCTGAACAGATTCACTGAAGGACGTTCGGCAGCGCCTGCCATACATGGACCGGCGCTGGCTTTTCAGATCTGCTTGCCGCTGCAAGGCGGCAAGTGCGGGCACCGGTCAACTCTCGGAGCGCGCCTTCATCGAACTCAGAAGCTGGGCTTCCTGGCGTTCGACTGATTGATGAATTCGATCCGCGCGTCAGACCACGCCGGGTCATAGAGCCGGATGCTCACGCCCGTGTAATTCAAAACGGCCTGCTTCATATCGATCGAGCAGCCCATACCCGGGTTCGAGCTCGGCTTCTGGCACCATTCCAGGGAAAGGTCATTGGGATAGTTTGACTGCCTCCCGTACTTCTGTACGACTGCCTGGCCCATGGCAGCCTTGTTGGCGGGGGTCCACGGCATTTCATAATTGATCAGAGACACCGCCAGGGGCCGTTGTTTATCGACGGGAACTCGCGGCTCGAAGTGAACCACCAGCTCGACGCCGTCTTTCCGATAACTGAAATCCAGTGGCGTTTTCGTGTTGGTGACGGGGTTCAGCGTTGCATATCCCGCCTTCATTTCGCTTTTGCTGACTTGGAAATTCTTCGCCGCTGCGGCGACGGCCTCGTCGTAATCCATACCGGTTTTGACCCCCGCGATATCAAAGGTCCGCGCGTCCACAGACCGGGGAGCTTCAGCGTGCGCAGGGGCGAGCACGGCGACGTTCAGAGCGGAAATCAGAAAAGCAGCTTTCAACTTCAAAATAAAATCCTCGACAAATGGTGCCGCGGATTATCCATTCAGGACGCCATGCCGTCCCCAATAAAATGCAACGGAATTTATCTGACGATTGAATCCGGCTGCGTGGCGGTTATTCCCGATGCGCCGCCTGTGCCCGCAACCATTGCGCCACTGCCTGGACCGGCGCCGAGCGCGGCCGGTCCGCGTACGTGGCCAGGTGATAGGTGTGCCCGTCGATCGCCGGGCCGAAGGGCTGCACGAGGTGGCCGGCCTGCAGTTCGTCTGTCACCAACGCCAAGCTGACCAGCGCGATGCCATGACCGGCGACGGCCGCCTGTATGGCATGGCCTTCGTCCGAAAAACGGAGGCCGCTTGCCTGAGGCGGTTCTGCCCGTTGCGCGACCTTGAACCAGCGTTCCCACGTGGGGTTGTCGGGCTGCGGCCGCTTCCAGTCGAAACGGATCAGTGGCACGCGCTCCAAGTCTTCCGGGGACGTGACGCCCAGGCGCGGGTTTGACACCGGCGCGAACCGGTCGTTGAACAGGGGCTCTGTCACCAGACCAGGATACGGCCCGCGGCCATAGCGAATTGCGATATCGACCGCCGTCGATCGCAAGTCGACGAGATCGTCGCTGGCCAGCAGCTGCAAGTCGATGCCGGGGTGCCGGGACCGGAAGTCGCTCATGCGCGGCACCAGCCATTTCACGGTGAAGGCATTCGTCGCGGAAATGCTGACCTGGGTCCGCGTTCGCTGTTGCATCAACCGGGCCAGCGTCGCCTCGAACGCGTCGAACCCGTCACGCAACACCGGGTAAAGCAGCATCCCCGCATCGTTCAGCGTCACCTTGCGCACTTGACGATCGAACAGTTCAAGACCGGTCTGTGCTTCCAGCGCCCGGATCTGGTGGCTGACCGCGGTCGGGGTCACGGACAGTTCGTGGGCGGCAGCCTTGAAGCTACCCAGGCGCGCGGCCGCTTCGAATGCGCGAAGCGCAGAGAGCGGGAGAAATCGGCGTTGCATGCGTAGCGCCTGACCTATAGATGAGAACTTCTCTTCTTATAGCTGACAAATGAACCTTTGTCACGAGCGGTGGTGGTGCCTACATTGGAGGCCTGAACCGGCCATTCCCTGGCTGACTTCCCCTCCCCCTACAAGTGAAGGAAATCGCATCATGCTGCAACGCGTTAAGACCCAACCCGACAATTACGAACCTTTCCTGCTGTCGCAAGGCATCCAGTACGGGAATCTGCTCTTCATCTCCGGCCAAGCCGGCGCCGCCGACGACGGCAAGATCGTCTCGGGCGGCTTTCTGGCCCAAGGCGAGCAAGCTTTTTCCAATTTGCGCCGGGCGCTGGAAGCCGGCGGTTCCAGCCTGGCCGAGGTGATCAAGGTCACCATCTTCGTGACCGACATGGGGCATTTCGATGACGTGGTGGCGCTGCGCCGCCGCTTCTTCTCGGCCCCCTACCCGGCCGACACAATCGCGGAGATCAAGGCGCTGTACGACCCCGCCGCCATGATCGAGATTGAGGCAATCGCGGCCGTACGCCAGCCGGAGGGCCGCTGACATGAACGCGCCCACCGATCGTCATCCAGGCGCTGCGCGCACCGCGCACGCCAGCTTGTTCACGCCGCTTCGGGTGGGACGGGAATTGCGCCTGTCCAACCGTCTGGCCGTGGCGCCCATGACCCGGGTCAGCGCAACGGCGGACGGCCACGCCACCCCGCTGATGGCCGACTACTACGAAGCCTTTGCCGCCGGCGGCTTCGGCCTGGTGATCACCGAGGGCATTTATACGGACAAGGCCTATGCGCAGGGCTATCTTTTCCAACCCGGCCTGGCGGATGACGCGCAGCGTGACGCGTGGCGCACCCTGGTGGATCGTGTGCATGCGCACGGCGGCCGCATCGTCGCGCAATTGATGCATGCCGGCGCGCTGTCGCAGGGCAATCCTTATCGCACCGGGACGAAGGGCCCCTCGGCGGTGTTGCCAGCGGGGCAGCAAATGGCCTTCTATCGGGGTGAAGGGCCGTACCGCTTGCCCGACGCGATGTCCGCCGATGACATCGCCCAAGCGATCGAAGGTTTCGCGCAGGCGGCGCGCCGAGCGCAGGAAGCAGGATTTGATGGTGTCGAGATACACGGCGCTAATGGGTACTTGCTGGACCAGTTCCTCACCGCCCACACGAATCTGCGCCAGGACCGCTACGGCGGCAGCCTGGAGAACCGCCTGCGTGTGACGGCGGAAGTCATCCAGGCCGTCCGGCAGTCGACGACACAGCCCTTTGTCGTGGGGGTGCGCAGCTCGCAGGGCAAGGTCAACGACTTCACGCACAAGTGGGAAGGCGGCGAGGCCGATGCGGCGCAGATCTTCGGCACGCTCGGCGCGCTACCCATCGATTACCTGCACACGACCGAGTTCGAAGCCTGGAACGCCGCCTTCGGCGCGCCAGGCGCCAGCCTCGCCGCGCTGGCGCGTCGGCATGTTTCGGTGCCGGTGCTGGCAAACGGGTCGCTGCATGAAGCGACGCAGGCTGCCGGGATGCTGGCGCGGCAGGAGGCGGACTTCGTGTCGCTGGGCCGTGGCGCGCTCACGCACGCCGACTGGCCCCTGCGGCTGCGCGCTGGCCAGGCGCACGAGACGTTCGATCGCGGGTTGCTGGCGCCGATCGCTGACTTGGCCAATGCGGCTCGTCATCGTACGGCCCGCGCAGAGGCGAAGTAGCCAGTCGCATGAAAATGCCGTTGCCTACACCGAGCGGACGAACAGGCCTCGCAGCTTGTTCCAGAAGTCGCCGCCCAGCACGAAAAAGCTCGCGATGAGCATGACGTCTCCCAGCAGTTGAAGCTGCCACAGGTTGGGCCTGAGCCCGGGCCAGATCTGGTCGATGTAGGGTTCAAGCATCGACGTCAGCAGCGGCAGGACGAACATCACCAGGCCAATGGCGTGGCGGACAGGACCGACCTTCTGCACCGGCGCGAGGCGCTTGGCGTGGCCGAAGACGATCGCCTTGAGCTGCTGGAATCCTTCTTTGCCCATGACGGCGATGCACGAGATCAGCAGCACTTTGTTGGCGATGAAGATCGCGCCCGTCAGGGCCGCGATGCGCGGGCCCGGTGTGTCCATCGAGGCCGCGATCGGGATCAGGAGCCACAGCGCGAAGGCCAGGATGAACATCCCGATCCCGCACTTGAAGCGCCAACCGGTGGTGGAGGCAGCATGGGGTTGAGTGTCTTGCGGGGTCATGGCGGGCTCCTTTTGAGTCTTGCAGGCAAATAGCGGTGAAGAAGGCCGGGTTTGCGCGGCGTCCGGGGTTGCGGTTCAAGCAGGCGCAGCATCAGGCAGGCATAGAGCGTGACGACGATGAACAGTCCCATGCGCACCGCGAAGGCGGTGTAGACGTCCTTGCCCGCGACACTGTCCTGCACCGATTGGCCAAGCAGGATGATCAGCGTCACCAGCGTGTTCAACCAAAAGCTGGGCGGATGCCGCGTCGGGGCTAGTCGATAGAGTTTGCGCGCGGCCACCAGGCCAAACAGCAGCATCCACAGGAAGAACATCCACAGATTCACGAACAGGCTCAGCGCGCACCAGAAGACGATCGCCAGTGCACCCCCCAACAGCGTCGAGCCCAGCAGCTCGCGCGCAGCGCCCTGCGCCGCGGCAACACCACTCTGTCGGCCCAGGCTGATCGATTTCAGGATGATGGGCATGTAGCCCAGCGGGTCGGTCAACGCCAGCAGAAAAGCGGGCAGCACGACCAGCGACGCACGCAGCGCCAGCCGGCTGGCCTCGTTGTCGGGCAGCACCGGAGGCGGCGGCACCGGCGCGTTAGGCAGTTCAGGAAGCAGCCAATGGCAGAACCCCAGCACCAGGACGGCGACAAACAAGCCCTTGACCAGCGCCTCGATCACGATCGCAGCCAGCCTGAAATCGATGGTGCCGGCGGCCGAAATCATGGTCAGGCCGATGGCCAGGAAAAAGGACACGAGGTTGTTGCCACCGCGCATGCCGAAGCGAAAGGCAAGAAAAAGCCCCAGGCCGATCAGCAGCACGCCGCTTAACGGGTAGTAGCGCAGCACCGGGCTGAGCAATAGGCCCAGGGCCGTGGTCACGAGGACCACGACGATCAGGCCCAGGCCGGCCTTGAACGACAGCGGGCGGTTCATCGAGGCCAGCAGGAACAGGCCGAGCACCGGCGCGACCATGGGAATCGGCAGGTCCAGGCCGAAACCGATGGCCAGGCAGAGCGCGGTGCCGATGGCCAAGCGCAGCGCCCGCCGGGCACGAGGGTCGGGATCAGCATGCGTAGCGTCAGAGGGCATAGCGTCAGTAGGCATAGGAAAGCCAGCTCATCAGGCGCAAGTACACGCGGCCCAGCGGGTTGAGCGGATTGCCCGGAAAAGGAAACGCCATGACCTCTGCCTGCCCCCCTACGCGCACGCCCCGCAAATTGGGCAATTCCCCCGGATTGATCTCGACCGCGACCGGAAAGCGTTGCGCCGGGCGCAACCAGTCGCGGCTGTTTTGCACCGTCGGCAGGCTGCCAGGCGGCGTGCCGGGCCCGACGCTGACGCCATACCCCACGCTGCGCACGCGGCCCTCGAAGATTCTGCCGGGCAGCGCATCCAGCACCACCGACACGGGCGTGCCGGCTTCGACATGGCCCAGATTGTTTTCCGTCATTTCCGCGTTGATCCAGACGTCGTGGATGGCGATCAGCGTCATCACCGGGTTACCGGCGGCGGCGAATTGACCGACATCGGTGCGCAGGTCGGTGACCAGGCCCGCCGCTCGGGCGCGCACCTGCGTGTTGGCCAGATCCAGTTCTGCCTTTTCCACGGCGGACGCGGCGCTGCGCAGCTTGGCGTTGTCTTCCTCGTTGCCGCCCTCTTGTTCGCGCGCCCGCTGCACTTCCGCCCGCGCCGCTGCGACCTGGCTGACGGCCTGCGCCAGGTTCGCCCGCGCGATCTCCAGCCGGCGCAGCGAAATCGTGCCCTGGTCGTCGCGGTACAGGCGCTCGAGTCGGCTGCTGTCCTGGCGCGCCCTGACCTCATTGGCCTGCGCCGCGCGCAACGACGCCTGCGCGGAATCAATGCCGGCCGTGCTGGCGCCGATCTGCCGGCGCGTCGCCTCCAGGTCTGCGCGGGCGCGGTCCAGGGCGATCCGGTAATGCTCCGGATCCACTTCGAACAGGATGGCGCCGGCCTGGACGTCCTGGTTGTTCCGCACATGCACCTTGGCCACGCGGCCCGATACCTCCGAGGCTACGGATACGACAAAGGCCTGCACGCGCGCCTGTTGCGTGTAAGGCGTGAACCGGTCGGCCAGCAGATACCACACCAGGCTCGCCACGATCAGCAGGCCGACCCACCTGACGCCCTTCCGGGAGGGGTCGGAAGGAGGTGGCGGCGGCGGAGCCGCGGGTGGCGCTGAGGGCGTTGGGGGCGCGGGAGCGGCGGGGGGACGGGGCGTGTCACTCATCGGATCGCACCTTCTGCACGGAAGGACCCGCGGCGGGGCCGGAGGGCTCGGACAACAGATCGCCCCAGTCGGTGCGCTGCCGCATCTGGTCGCGCGTGGCCGGGTCGAGCACGGGCGCGTCGCTGTGCCAGCCGCCGCCCAGCGCCTTGTACAAGGCAATCAAGTCGCTTACGGCGGCGCCCCGGTTCACCACGTAGGCGTCCTGCTGGGCGGCCAACGCGCGCTGGGCGTCCAGCACCCGCTGGAAGTCGGAGTAGCCCTCGCGATACAGCGCGTTGGCCAACGTCAGCGAGCGCCCGGCAGCCACTGCCGAGTCATGCAGGATGCCATCACGCTCCAACGCCTTGATCAGCCCGCTGGCGGCGTCATCGGCCTCGCGCGCCGCTTGCCGGACCGCGTCCTGGTAAGCGACGATCAGTTGCTGAAGTCGGGCGTCCTGCACGCGCACGTTGTTTTTCAGGCGGCCGTAGTCGAACACGTTCCAGCTCAGCGTGGGCCCACCCAGCAGCGCCATCCCGCCCGACGTCCCGGCCAGCGACGTGGCGGACCAGACGATGCTGCCCAACAGGGCCACCGAGGGATAGAGGTCCGCCTCGGCCACGCCGACCAGCGCCGACTGCGCCGCGATACGAAATTCCGCGGCGCGGATGTCGGGGCGTCGCAATAGCAAATTGGCGGGAACGTCCTGCAGGACCGCCCGGTCGATCAACGGCACGACGGCCGCCTTTTCCGCCTGCGCCGGCAATTCCGGCATGGGGCCCGGCGGGCGGCCAATCAAAATGGCCAGCGCGTTGCGCGTCCGCGCGATCTGGCTTTCAAATTCAGGGATGGTGGCCAGGGTGCTCAGATACTGGGTCTTTGCCTGCTGCAGGTCGAGTTCATCCGTCTCGCCGCTTCTGAACAGCCGTTCGGTGATTTCGTAGCTGCGCTTCTGGATGACGGCGTTGTCGCGGGCAATGCGCAACCGCGCCTCGGTCGTGCGCAGGGCGAAGTAGCTTTCGGCGACTTGGGCATGCAGCAACACCAGCACGTCTTCACGATGCGCCTGGGCCGCAAAATATGACGCATCCGCCGACTCGATAGCACGACTGAATCGCCCCCAGAAATCCAGTTCCCAGCCGATATCGAATCCCGCGCTGTATTGCCAGAAGCTGCTGGGGCGCGGGTTCCCCTCCGCCGAGCGCGAAGACCGGCGCTGATACAGGGCGTCGGCGCCCACAATCTGGGTTTGGGGATAAAGGCCGCTGCGGGCGATGCCAAGCTGCGCGCGGGCTTCCATGATCTGCAGCCCGGCGATTTTCACGCCCGGATTGTTCGCATCGGCCTGCGCGATGACATATTCCAGGACGGGGTCGTCGAAAAGCCGCCACCATTCTCTGGCATCTGGTTGCGGCCGCGCCTGGGTGGCCAGCTGCAACGCCGGCGTGTCCCATTGGCCGGTCCATGCCTCGCGTGTAGGTTCGAAGTCTGGGCCAAGCTTCACGCACCCCTGCAGGCAGAGCATGCCAGCCAGCAGCAGACGACGGTAACGAGTCAGCAGCGACATTGGGCTAAAGCTCGATCAAAAGCCGAACCGCAACAATTCAAGCTGCCGCGCGTACTGCGGCGCGTGCCGCGTGAACGCCCTTACACCCCGCGTCTATGCGTGCCAGCCCTTGCCTGCCGGCGGCGCTTGCGCCTGGCGGTCAATATCGACGGTGCCTTTTCGCCTTGGCGAGTTGCCTTCGTTTGGTCAGTGCAAACATGCCCGCAAATGATTTGGTTCTTTTACTGCTTCCCGCCGCCCGCGCCTATTGGATAAAAGCCTTAGTCGCGGCGGGAGAATGCGGTCGCCGCAGGCCATGCGTCCCGAATTAGGTATCCGGCTACGGTACTCTCGCCAGCCCGATGCGGGGTGAACGTTCTTGGGCCGGGAAATGAACAAGCCGGGGGCATAAAAAACCGCCCAGGCCGTCATGGCTGGGCGGTGGTTCGTGCGCGCGGGGTGAGCGCCGGGATCAATGGCCCGTGGAGTCGCCCTGGCGGCTGGCTTCGAACAGGAACCAGGTGCGGCGTTCGGTCTCGTCGATCCAGTTTTCGATCAGGCTGGAGCTGGCGATGTCGCGGTGCTCGTCGGTGATGTTGTGGGCTTCGCGCAGCGAGGCCGCCAGCACCTTGTTGTCTTCGCGCAGCTCGGCCAGCATGTCCAAGGGCTGGACGTAATCGGCGTCGTTGTCCGAAATGCGCTGGGTGCGCGCAATGTGCCCGATCGAACGCAGCGTGGTGCCGCCGATCTTGCGGATGCGTTCCGCGATGGGGTCGGTCATGGCGAACAACTGGTCGCCTTGCTCGTCAAGCAGCAGGTGGTAGTCGCGGAAGTGCGGACCGCTGACGTGCCAGTGGAAATTCTTGGTTTTCAGATACAGCGCGAAGACGTCGGCCAGTAGCTGGTTCAGTGCGGCGGAGATGTCGCGGGTGGCACCAGCCGCCAGGTCGGTAGGCGTTGCCAGCGGAAGTTTGCGCCGCTCTTTGAGCGTCTTGGTGGTCTTCTCATTCAATTTCTTGGCCATGAATTGCCGCTCCTTGGAATGATAGAAAGTACGCAGTCTCGGCATGGACTACGCCATGCGAGATACCCCAGGGTAATCCCGCACGCGGCCTTTGCCAATGGCCTGAATCAACTGGCGGCAAGCTGAACGCCTGACGCCGCCCTGCTCCCTCAGCCTTTCAGCGCAAACCCGGGCCCGTCGCCGGTGCGGCTTGCGGCAAGCAGCGCAAG
The DNA here is from genome assembly GCF_002209535.1 of Achromobacter marplatensis. Lineage (GTDB taxonomy): Bacteria > Pseudomonadota > Gammaproteobacteria > Burkholderiales > Burkholderiaceae_B > Achromobacter > Achromobacter marplatensis. Next base: position 277,758 of record NZ_NJIG01000003.1, read on the forward strand.
CGCCGCCTGGATACGGTCGCTGACGGAACCCTCCGGCAACGGCGGCGCCAGGCCCAACGCCATCTGCCGCAGGGGCTCGGCGATCACCATGGAAAGCAGCAGGCCAGCGGTGACGTGCGGCTGTCGGATCTGGATCAGGCCGCGTTCGCCCAACCGGGCGAGCCAATCGCCCAACATCGCCGTGCCCCGTTCGATGCCGTTCTTCTGATACACGGGCAGCAGCGCCTCACGCGCCGGGAAGTCCGCCGTCAGCAATCGAAACATGCCCACTGCGTCGGCCGACAGCGCACGCGCTGCAATCACGTCCAACACGCGGGCCAAGGCGGGCAACACCTCGGCGGACGTCTGCACTTCCTGGGCCATCACGGGTTCGAAGGCATCCGTCCAGCCGCGTACCACCTGCGCCACCAGATCCTCTCGATTGGCGGCATACCGATAGACGGTTTTCTTGGCCATCCCGGCCCGCTTGGCAACCGCTTCCAGCGTGGTCGCGGCATAGCCGGCGTTCAACAGCAGCCACGTTGCGGCTTCAAGCGCCGCCGCCAATTGTTCCGATTCCGGCCGGGCCGGACGCCCGCGTGCACGGGGCGCGGCGGTTGGGGATGTTTGCGGCATCGACGCCGTCCTCCTGAGTGTTCCGGATGCGATCTTACACGCCCGTTTATTTAGGAAACGTTTTAAGTTTCTTTATTATAGAATGGGTGCTCCCCAACTCGGAGCCTCTCCATGGCCACCCCGCACCCCGACGATTCCCACATCCTGGCAGACATCGACACCCTGCTGGACCCCTCCCCCTTGCGCCTGGAAACGGGCATCACCCGGTTGCCCGGCGGCGGACTGGTGGTGGCCGCGCGCACCGACCTGCACGGCTGCAAGGGCCGCATGCTGGACTGGTGGTTCACGTTTTTCGAAACCACCCAGCACATCAAATGGTGGCACCCGCAGGACCATGTCGAGCATCGCGGGTGGGACGCCCACTGGCGGCGCGGCGAAAGCTATATCGGCGCATCGATCCACGCCGTGGAATCCCTGGCCGACATCCCGCCCGTGGCCGCGAAGCTGAAATTCCACGACCCGCGCGAATGCTTCGATCCGCTGCGGCTGCAGGCGGCACGCGAATGCCAGGACGTGTCGGCCGCAATCTATGCACGCATCGGATTCGGCGAACACATCACGCTGGACGCCGACGGCGATCCGCTGGACGGCGACATGATCCATCTGGCGCGCGACACGCCCTTCGGCTGCGTGTTGCGCAGCCGCTTCTACCTGGGCAAGTCCAGCGCGCACCCCCAGCACGACGTGCCCGATGCGATGGGCCTGAGCCTGCTGCGGCATTGCTATACCGAATTCACCCACCTGTCGCGCTTCCTGCCGTCGATCTATTACGGCGAACACGCCAACGGTGAAAAGGCTCCGCTGCCCTGGTAGCGCCCGCCGCGGGAAGGAGTATGCTACGCGCCTTCGTCTCAGCCAGATTCACACCATCGCTATGCGCGGCAATCCCGACGCCAGACAAGGCGCCATCGCGTTGCACGGGTTCTACTTCCTGTATTACGGCCTGCAGGGCGTCAGCATCCCTTTCCTGCCCTTGTGGTTTGCCAGCCGCGGCGTGGATCCCGCCGTCATCGGGCTGATCGTCGCCACCTCCTTCCTGCCCAAGATCCTGTCCACGCCGGTCGTGGCCCATCTGGCCGACCAGAGCGGCCGCGCGCACGCGCTGATCGCCTCGGCGCTGGCGGCGTCGCTCGTGCTGTTCATCTGCTATCCGTTTGCGCAGACGGCAGGCTGGATGCTGGCCATCACGCTGCTGCTGAACGCCGTCTTTCCGGCCGTGCTGCCGCTGATGGACCGCATGGCGATCGCCAGCGGCAGAAAGCAAGGAAACGCCTACACCATCATGCGGGCCTGCGGATCGCTGGGCTTTGCGGCAGTCACCGTCATCGGGGGCTACCTGATCAAGACTTTCGACGCCGACTGGGTGATGTGGCTGTCGATCCTGCTGATCGTGGCCTGCCTGGCTTGCGTGCGGCTGCTGCCACAGGCCGCGCGCCCTGCCGCTGACGAGGCCCCCGTCGAACGCGTGCGCCTGCCCATGCTGGCGGTACTGCGAGACCGGCCGCTGCTGATGTGCATCGCGGCGGCGTCGCTGGTCCAGGCCAGCAACGGCTTCCTGTATTCCTATTCCACGCTGTATTGGACCGCCAGCGGACTGACGACCGCGCTGATTTCGCTGCTGTGGGTCGTGGGCGTCAGCAGCGAAGTGCTGTTCTTCTTCCTGGCGCCCAAGGTCCTGGCCCGGACCGGCGCGCAATGGCTGATCCTGATGTCGGCCGTCATGACGGCGATCCGCTGGGCGGGCCTGTCCGCCACCACCGACCCGGCGCTGATCGCCGCACTGCAACTGCTGCAGTGCTTCACGCTGGCCGGCAACAACGCCGCGATCATGTGGTACATCACCCGCCACGTCCCCGCCGCCTGCAAAACCTCGGCGATCGCGCTCTACGCGCTGCTGTCGGGCGGCGTGTTCATGTTCGGCAGCATCCAGCTGGGCGGCGCGCTGTACCGCAGCTATGCGCCGGGCGGCTTCATCGTGATGGCCGTGTGCGCGCTGTGCGCGGTACCGCTGGTTATCTATTCGGAAAAGCTGCGACGGGTCTCGTAGGATGGGTGAAGCGCGAGAATCCTTAAGGAAGAACCCCGCTGCCCAACGCGCGTAACCCATCAAGCAGCGGTGGAATCTTTGACAACGCAGCCAGGGGATCATCGCTGCATGATGGGTTCTTTTCCCCTTCGGCCAGGGAACCATCGCTGCTTGATGGGTTACGCGCGGCCGAGGGCGGCGTTCTGTTGGCGGAATTGGCGCGCTCCACCCATCCTACGTCCTTGCATATGCCCCAATCCCACGTCCTTTCGTACGCCCCCAATTCCACGTCCTCGCGTACGCCCCCATCCCACGTCCGTGCGTACGCCCAATCCCACGTCCTCTCATACGCCCCAATCCCACAACCAAAGAAAAAGCCCCCGAAGGGGCTTTCGTCAGCAGCAGCCGATCCGTTTCTTGCCGCCGTAGCGCGCGTCCTGGCGCTCGCGGAAGAAAGCTTCGTACGTCATCGGCTCCTGGTCAGGGTGGGTACGCCGCATGTGTTCCACATACGTCTCGTAGTCCGGCACGCCGACCATCAACCGGAGCGTCTGCCCCAGGTAACGGCCGGCGGCGCCGGCGGCTGAACTCATGTTGCCAAACAGCATGCGGCGCCTCCTTGGCGGTCAGTCCGCGCCCGCCGCGGCGGGCAGCGTTTCGTACGGCGTCTCGCGCGAGGTCGGCTTGTTTTCGGCGCGGGCGCGCTGCACCGACTTCAGGCCGAACACCACGATGCTGACCACCACGAACATGAAGATCGCGCACAGGCCGGCGTTGATGTAGTCGTTCATCACCACGCGCGACATCTCGCCCAGCGACTTGGCCGGGGCCAGCACTTTGCCTTCGGCGATGGCCGCGTTGTACTTGGCGGCGTGGGCCAGGAAGCTGACGCGCGGGTCGGCGTCGAACAGCTTCTGCCAGCCGGCCGTCAGCGTGCAAGCCAGGAGCCACAGCGTGGGCAGGATCGTGACCCACGCGTAGCGGTCGCGCTTCATCTTGAACAGCACGACGGTGCCCAGCGTCAGCGCAATCGCGGCCAGCATCTGGTTGGCGATCCCGAACAGCGGCCACAAGGTGTTGATGCCGCCCAGCGGATCGACCACCCCCTGATACAGGAAGTAGCCCCAGGCCGCCACGCACAAGGCGGTGGCGATCAGGTTGGCGGGCAGCGAATCCGTGCGCTTGAGCGACGGGGCGAAGGTGCCCAGCAGGTCTTGCAGCATGAAGCGGCCGGCACGCGTGCCCGCATCCACGGCGGTCAGGATGAACAGCGCTTCGAACAGGATGGCAAAGTGGTACCAGAAGGCCATCATGCCGGGGCCGCCGATGGCCTGGTGCAGGATGTGCGCCATGCCCACGGCCAGCGTCGGGGCGCCGCCCGCGCGCGAGATGATCGTGCTTTCGCCGACGTCCTTGGCCGTCTGGATCAGGTCTTGCGGCGTGACCACGAAGCCCCAGCTGGACACGACCTGGGCCACCTGGTCCGGCGTGGTGCCGATGACGGCCGCGGGGCTGTTCATGGCGTAGTAGATGCCCGGCTCGATCACGCAAGCCGCCACCAATGCCATGATGGCCACGAACGATTCCATCAGCATGCCGCCGTAACCGATATAGCGGGCCTGGGTTTCGTTTTCGATCAGTTTGGGCGTAGTGCCCGACGAGATCAGGGCATGGAAGCCCGACACGGCGCCGCAGGCGATGGTGATGAACAGGAACGGGAACAGGTTGCCCGACCAGACCGGGCCGGTGCCGTCCACGAACTGCGTCAGCGCGGGCATCTTCAGTTCCGGGGCCACGACCACGATGCCGATCGCCAGACCGACGATCGTGCCGATCTTCAGGAAGGTCGACAGGTAGTCGCGCGGGGCCAGCAGCAGCCACACGGGCAGCACGGCGGCGATGAAACCGTAGATGATCAGGATCCAGGTCAGGCCCTTGCCATCGAAGTCGAACATCGGGCCCAGGACCGGATGCGCGGCCACGTCCTGGCCAAAGGTGATGGCGGCCATCAGGCCGACAAAGCCGATGATGGACACTTCGCCGATCTTGCCCGGACGGATGTAGCGCAGGTACACGCCCATGAACAGCGCGATGGGGATGGTGGCCGCGACCGTGAAGGTGCCCCACGGCGAATGCGTCAGCGCCTTCACCACGATCAGCGCCAGCACGGCCAGGATGATCACCATGATCATGAAGGCGCCGAACAGCGCGATCACACCGGGGATCTTGCCCAGCTCGGACTTGACCAGATCGCCCAGCGAACGGCCGTCGCGGCGGGTCGAGATGAAGAGAATCGTGAAGTCCTGCACGGCGCCGGCGAACACCACGCCGGCCAGGATCCACAGCATGCCCGGCAGATAACCCATCTGCGCGGCCAGCACGGGGCCCACCAGGGGGCCGGCGCCGGCGATGGCGGCGAAGTGGTGGCCGAACAGCACGTGCTTGTTGGTGGGCACGTAGTCCAGGCCGTCGTTGTGCTTCCAGGCCGGCGTCATGCGCGAGGCGTCCAGCTGGAAGACGTTCTTCGCGATGAAACGGCTGTAATAGCGGTATGCGATCAAATAGACGCATACGGCGGCGATCACCACCCATAGCGCGTTGATGGTCTCCCCTCTGGCCAGCGCCACGGTGCCCAGCGCGAATGCGCCCAGTACCGCAACCGCCAGCCAGACCAGGTGCTGACCCAGTCCCTTACTGCTGGTATGCATAAGTGCTCCTCTTGCCTCCCGCCATGCTTGTGGCGTGAAACGCTTTTTTCGTCCCGCGGAAGGCAGACTCATTGTTGTGGGGTGGCGGACGCGCACGCGCCCGCGCTGCGTCCTGGGGACGCGGGCGTTAGTATTTCGTTTTGCCCCCCCGGCAACAAGCGCGAAACTACGCAAACGAGCTACGTGTTACTACGCAATGCGCCGCAGCATAAATCGCCGGGAACCGTAAAATCCGGCACGTGAACGGGCCGTTTCCCCGCGGAGCCGGCCGTGATGCATCGCACCAATCGCTACCCGGGCTGAACCCCACAATATGAAGTTGCGCCTGAAAATCCTGCTGCTTGCCGCGGTCCCCCTGCTGGTGGCCGTGGCCGCCATTACCGTGGCTGTCTACGTGCAGGGCCTGCAGCTGGCCCAGCGCGAAAAGCAGGTCGTGGAAAGCGCCTGGCTGGCCAGCAAGGAAAGCGAACTGCGCCATTACGTCAGCCTGGCCTACAGCGCCGTCGCCCCGCTGCAGGCGGCGGGCGACGACGAGGCCTCGCGCCAACGGGCGCTGGAACTGCTGGCGCAAATGGAGTTCGGCCACGACGGCTATTTCTTCGTCTACGACCTGCACGGCAAGAACCTGATGCACCCGCGCCAGCCCGAGCTGGTGGGGCAAGACCTCTGGAACCTGCGCGACACGCGCGGCCAGTCCGTCATCCAGAACCTGCTGACGGCCGCCCGCCGCGGCGGCCAGCAAGGCGAAGTGGTGCACTACCTGTGGGAGAAGCCCTCCACGCACCAGACCGTGGAAAAGCTGGGCTACGTAGTGGTGTTGGACCGCTGGGGCTGGATGCTGGGCACCGGCATCTACCTGGACGACGTGGAACAGGCCCTGGTGCGCATCGACGCCGCCGCGCAGGCCAACATCCGCAGCATGTTCGCCTGGGTGGCGGGCATTGCGGCCGTTTCCATCCTGGGGGTGGCGGCTTGCGGCCTGGCGCTGAACATCAGCGATCACCGGCAATCCGACGCCAAGCTGCGGCTGATGGCCCAGCAATTGGTGCGCTCGCAGGAAGACGAACGCGCCCGGCTGTCGCGCGAACTGCACGACGGCATCAGCCAGGTGCTGGTGTCCATCAAGCTGTCGCTGGAAGCCGCAAGGGAACGGCTGCGGCAATCGTTGCCGGAACAACCGCAGGCGCTGGCCCACATCGACCGCCCGCTGGGCGGCGCGCTGGACCGCCTGAACAGCGCCGTGGGCGAGGTGCGCCGCATCTCGCACAACCTGCGCCCCACGCTGTTGGACGACCTGGGCCTGCCCGCCGCGCTGGAACACCTGGGGCGGGAATTCGCCATTCCCAGCACGGACGGGGCGCCGCCCTTGGCCGTGCGCCTGCGCACCACCGGCCGCCCGGTCAAGCTGCCCGACGCCTACGCCACGGCGCTGTTCCGCGTCACCCAGGAAGCCCTGACCAACGTGATGCGCCATGCGGGCGCCACCCGCGCCGACATGACGCTGGCCTACAGCGCGCACGACCTGCGCCTGACGATTTCCGACGACGGCCGCGGCTTTGACTTCGCCGCGGTCCAGCAAGACCCGCGGCGCGGCATCGGCCTGCGCAACATGCGGGAACGCATGAGCGCGCTATCCGGTAACCTGAGCTTCCATTCCACCGCCCAAGGCACCACCTTGCAGGCCTGGCTGCCCCTGCCGGGCGCGGCTGCCCCTACCGCGACGACCCAAGCATGACCGACACCCCTGACGCCATCCGACTCCTGCTGGTCGACGACCACCCCCTGGTGCGCGACGGCCTGCGCCTGCGCCTGGAAACCGTGCCGCGCCTGCGCGTGGTGGGTGAAGCCGGCAATGCGCAGGCGGCGCTGGCCTTCCTGGCCGCGTGCCTGGCGCAAGACCCCCAGGGCGACACCCTGCCCCATCTGGTGCTGATGGACCTGAACATGCCCGGCGTGGGCGGGCTGGAGCTGACAGCCCTGCTGCACGAGCGCTATCCGCAGATCGCGGTGCTGGTGCTGTCCATGCACGACAACCCCGAGTACATGGTGCAGGCGGTGAAGGCCGGCGCCCGGGGCTATCTGCTCAAGGACGAGCCCGCCGAAGAAATCGTCACCGCCATCGGCGCCGTCGTCGCGGGCCGCACCTATTTCAGCGCGGCCGCCGCCGTGCGCCTGTCGCAGGCCAGCGCCCCCGCCACCCTGCTGACGCAGCGCGAACGCGACGTGCTGCGCCACATCGCCGACGGCCAGGCGAACAAGCAGATCGCCCTGGCGCTGGGCCTGTCCGTGCGCACGGTCGAGACCCACCGGCTGAACATCAAGCGCAAGCTGGGCATCGACGGACAGGCCGAACTGATCAAGTACGCCGTGGAGAACCGGGGCGTCTGACCCCCGGGGTTCGCCCCGGGCGCCTGACCCGCCGCCCCGGCTGCGGTAGACTTGCCTGCATTCCGGCGTCCCGACGCCACACGACACAACGCCACGACGAGCGCGCTGCCCCAGGAGTCCCCCCATGTCATTGGAAAAGAACTACACCGCCATTCTCGAAGCACTAGGGGAAGACCCGTCCCGCGAAGGGCTGGCCGACACGCCCGCCCGCGCGGCCAAGGCCATGCGCCACCTGTGCCGCGGCTACAGCCAGAACCTGGACGAAATCGTCAACGGCGCGTTGTTCACCTCCGACACCCGCGAAATCGTGCTGGTCAAGAACATCGAGCTGTACTCGCTGTGCGAGCACCATATGCTGCCCTTCATCGGCAAGGCGCACGTGGCCTACCTGCCGGCCGGCCGCGTCCTGGGCTTGTCCAAGGTCGCCCGCATCGTCGAGATGTATGCCCGCCGCCTGCAGATCCAGGAAAACCTCAGCCGCCAGATCGCCGAGGCCGTCCAGACCGTCACCGGCGCGGCCGGCGTGGGCGTCGTCATCGAAGCCCAGCACATGTGCATGATGATGCGCGGCGTGGAAAAGCAGAACTCGTCCATGGTCACGTCCGTGATGCTGGGCGAATTCCACGACAACCCGTCGACCCGGGCCGAATTCCTGAGCCTCATCCGATAGCAGGACACACCCCCCTCTTTTGGGGCATATCGCGGGCCCGCCCGCTGCGATGACGATGCCAGACATGGCAGCGCCGGCGCGGCAGGCGGGCCCCGCCGCTTTGGGCTCCCGGCTTTTGGCTCCTACTGATCCAGGCATCTGGCCCTAGCGTTCTGGTCCCATCCGGGCAAACTGGCATCCAGCAAGCCGGCCGCGCCGGGGCGCGGCCGATCCCTCCCGGAGACCACCATGAACGCGATATTCCGCCACATCCGCCGCTGCACCCTTGCCGGCCTGGCCGCCGCGCTGCTGGCCGCACCCGCTTATGCCCAGACCAAGCTGGTGGTCGGATATCAGCTGATCGTGGGCCCGTTCCTGTCCGCCATCGCGGACGGCAGTTTCGATTCCGCATTGAAGGAAGCCGGCTACCAGGTCGACTGGCGGCAGTTCACGTCCGGCGGTGATATCTCCACGGCGCTAGCCTCCGGCAATGTGCCGGTCGGCGTCCTGGGGTCCACCGGCATCACCTCGGCCGCCACCCGGGGCGTGGACATGCAGCTGTTCTGGGTTCTGGACAACATCGGCAAGTCCGAAGCGCTGGTCGCGCGCAACGGTTCCGGCATCAACAGCACCGCCGACCTGAAGGGCAAACGCGTCGCCACCCCCTTCGTATCGACCTCCCACTTCCACCTGCTGGTCGGGCTGGAGCAGGTGTGGAAGATTTCGCCGCGCGACGTGCGTATCCTGAACATGCAGCCGCCGCAGATCGTGGCCGCCTGGCAGCGCGGCGACATCGACGCGGCCTATGTCTGGCCGCCCGCGCTGACGGAAATCGCCAAGAGCGGCAAGATCATCGCCGATTCCCAGCAGATCGGGGCGGCCAGCGTGCCCACCTTCGACGGCATCGTGGTCGACCGCGCCTGGGCCGCCAAGAACCCGAAGTTCATGGCCGCCTTCACCGGCGTGCTGGCCAAGTCCTACGCCGACTACCGCGCCAACGGCGCCAAGTGGACGGCCGAATCCCCGCAGGTCAAGGGCATCGTGCGCCTGATCGGCGGCAAGCCCGACGACGTGGTTGAAGCGCTGGGGCTGCTGGTGTTCCCCACCGCGCAGGAACAGGCCTCGAACGAATGGCTGGGCGGCGGCAAGGAGTCGGGCGCGGCGCGGGCCTTCGCCGCCAGCGCCACATTCCTGAAGGACCAGAAGCAGATCGACCGCGCTTTGACCGACTACAGCCCGCACGTCACGGACCAATACGCGAAGGCCGCGGCCAAATAAACGGCCCGGCGCGCGACAAGGGGAGCCCGCATGACCATGCCGTCCACCTCCACCGCGCAGCGGCTCTGCGCGGAACAAGTCAGCGTCACCTATCCCGGTCTGCACGACAGCGGGCCGGTGGTTGCGCTGCAAAACGTCAACCTGACCATCCAGCCGGGCGAATTCGTCGTCGCGCTGGGCGCCTCGGGCTGCGGCAAGACCACCTTGCTCAGCCTGCTGGCCGGGTTCCTGTCCCCCACCGAGGGGGAAATCACGCTGGGGGGCCGCCCCATCGTGGGGCCGGGCGCCGACCGCGGCGTCGTCTTCCAGAAGCACGCCCTGCTGCCCTGGCTGAACGTACTGGAGAACACGGAATTCGGCCTGAAGCTGCAGGGCGTGGACAAGGCGACGCGACGCGCCCGGGCCCGCCGCAACCTGGAACTGGTGGGGCTGCAGGACTTCCATCGCCACATGATCTATCAGCTGTCGGGCGGCATGCAGCAACGCGTGGGCATCGCGCGCGCGCTGACCTGCGACCCCGCCATGCTGCTGATGGACGAGCCGATGGCGGCGCTGGACGCCCTGACGCGCGAAACCATCCAGGAACTGCTGCTGGATATCTGGCGCCAGACCAGCAAGATGTTCTTCTTCATCACCCACAGCGTGGAAGAGGCGCTCTTCCTGGGTTCGCGGCTGATCGTCATGTCGCCCCGCCCGGGCCGCATCACGCACACCTTCACGCCGGACTTCAACCGGCGCTACCTGGAGACTCGCGATGGACGTGGCATCAAATCCAGTCCCGACTTCATCGCCATGCGCGAAGAAGTCCTTGGCATCATCTACGGCGACGAGCGCGCCGCCGCCTCGCCCGAAGCCGTCCATGTCTAGGAACCGGTCGGGGCACAAGCCCGCGACGCCCGGGATGGTCTACGGCGCCCCGGGCGCGGGCTACAGCGGGCACATCAGCCTGTTGACCAGCCTGGCATTGATCGCCCTGTGGTTCCTGGTGACCAGCGCAGGCTGGGTGCGGCCACTGTTCCTGCCGTCCCCCATTGCGGTCTACGACAAGTTCGTCTCGGCCATGACGGACGGTGTTGCCAATTCCACCCTGGCCGAGCATGCCCTGGCCAGCCTGACGCGCGTCTTCAGCGCATTCTTCCTGGCCTGCCTGACGGCGATTCCCGTGGGCATCCTGATGGGCGTGAACCGCTATGCGCGCGGCATCTTCGACCCGCCCATCGAGTTCTACCGCCCGCTACCGCCGCTGGCCTACCTGCCGCTGATCATCATCTGGTTCGGCATCGGCGAATTCCCGAAGATCCTGCTGATCTACCTGGCCATTTTCGCGCCCATGGCGATCGCCGCGCGGGCCGGCGTGCGTTCGGTGTCCATCGAACAGATCCATGCCGCCTACGCGATGGGCGGCACGCGGATGCAGATCGTCTGGCACGTGATCCTGAAGGCGGCCATGCCCGAGATCTTCACGGGCATGCGTATCGGTATCGGGGTGGGATGGACCACGCTGGTCGCAGCCGAAATGGTGGCCGCCGACCGGGGCCTGGGCTTCATGGTGTTGAACGCCGCCCAGTTCCTGGCCAGCGACACCGTCATCATGGGCATCATCGTGATCGGCGTGTTCGCCTTCGCCTTCGATCTGCTGGTGCGCTACCTGGAGAAATTCGCCATCCCCTGGAAGGGACGCATCTAGGACGTTTTCCAACAGGGCAATCCCCCATTTCTTCCCCCTGGCCGCTCCTCTATCCTGAGGCACAGATCCGGACCCCGCCCGCAGCGTGCGGCGGGGTCCGCATCGCCGTCACAAGGAGCCGTCATGTCCAGCCAGGCCTCGATGCTCAAGCCTGTGTTGTGGGAACGCCTGTTCGAAAGGGAAAGCGCACCCAACCTCAGCCTGCAGGGCCGGGTGCGCCAAATGCTGGTGTCGGCCATCCTCAGCGGCCATCTGCCGCCCGGCATGCCAGTGCCCTCCAGCCGGCAACTGGCCGATCAACTGCACATCGCCCGCAATACGGTCGTGTTCGCCTACCAGCAACTGGTCAGCGAAGGGTATCTGGTGTCGCGCGAACGCAGCGGCCACTTCGTCTGCGATTCCGTCATGCAAGGGCATTCCGGTTCGGCCGCGGATGCCGCGCACGCGGCGCCGCCGGATACCGTGCCGGACCCGCAGCGCGTGCGCTGGGACGAGCGACTGCGCTTCCGGCCGTCGCGGCAACGCAATATCACCAAACCTCAAGACTGGCAGAAGCAGCCCTACCCCTTCGTGTACGGCCAGTTCGACCCCGACCTCTTTCCCACCGCCGAGTGGCGCGAGTGCTGCATCAAGGCCCTGTCCGTGCTGGATATCCGCAGCTGGGCACCCGACCTCATCACGCACGATGACCCGACGCTGATCGAACAGATCCGCACGCAGGTGCTGCCCCGCCGGGGCGTCTGGGCCGACGCCGAGGAAATCGTCATCACCGTGGGCGCGCAACACGCGCTCTACCTGCTGGCCGATCTGCTGGTCAACGACGACACCGTGGTCGGCATGGAAGACCCCGGCTACCCCGACGCCCGCAACATCTTCGCTAGCCACACGCGCCACTTGCTGCCGCTGCCGGTGGACGAACGCGGCCTGTGCACGGGCACGCACCTCTTGGGCTGCGACTACGTCTTTGTCACGCCCGGCCATCAATGTCCCACCACGGTGACGCTGGCGATGGAGCGCCGGGAAAACTTGCTGGCGCTGGCGCGCCAGGCCGACAGCATGATCATCGAAGACGATTTCGAAAGCGAAAGCCGCTGGGGCGAAGGCGCCATTCCGGCACTGAAAAGCCTGGACCGCGACGGCCGTGTCATCTATGTCGGCAGCCTGGCCAAGTCGTTCGCGCCGGGCCTACGCATTGGCTACATCGTCGCGCCGCGCGAACTGACGCGCGAACTGCGGGCGTTGCGCCGGCTGATGCTGCGCCACCCATCCGCCTATATCCAGCGCGCCTTCTCGCTGTTCATTTCGCTGGGCCATCACCATTCGCTGCTGCGCAAACAATCGCAGGCCTACCAGAAGCGCGGCGCCGAGCTTGCCCAGGCGCTGGCCCGGCACCTGCCCGACTTCAAGGCGATCCCCATCACAGGTTCTTCGTCCTGCTGGCTGGCCGGGCCGCCCTGGCTGGACGCCGCCGAATTGTCCGAGGCCGCGCTGGCCGAAGGCGTCGTCGTTGAACCCGGCAACGTGTTCTTCATGAACGGCACGGAGGCGCCCCGCAACTACCTGCGCGTGGGCTTTACGTCGATCCGGCCCGAGCATATCGGGCCGGGCATCGAAAAGCTGGCGCAAGTGGTGCGCCGGTACCGCATGCGTGCGGCGGCGTAGGGCTTGCCCTCTGGTCCGGGCTGCAATGCCCGGCTACAGGTGTTCGTCCCGCAGGTGGTACCAGCGGTACAGCAAGCCCTGCCCGATCCGCCGAAATGGCGCGAACAGATGCCCCGGCAACGGCGAATCGTAGATGGGCAGGTCCCAGGCGGGCCCGTCCTTACCCATCATCCGTTCGGCCAGGCGCTTACCCGCGTGCGCCGAGAACGCCACGCCGTTGCCGCCGTACCCGAACGCGTAGTACACCGGCAACGCGGGATCCGGCTGGGTCACGCGCGGCATCATGTCGTGGCTGACGTCCACCCAGCCCCACCAGGAGTAGGCGACGTCCACGCCCCGCAGCGACGGAAACTTGCGCGCCAGGCCTTCGCGCAGCAGCGCCAGATGCCGGGGATGCTGCGCATCGGCGCCGCGCAAGGCGCTACGGCTGCCGATCTGCATGCGGCCGTCCGGCAGCAGGCGGTAGTAGAAGCGCAAGGTGCGCGTATCGGTGATGAACACGGTGCTTTTCAAGCCCGCGGCCTCGCGTTCGGCGGGTGACAGCACCCGCGTGACCAGCGAATTCGACAGCACCGGCATGATGCGGTTGTCCAGCAAGGGGTTCACGCCCTGGGCGGTATAGCCACCGGTCGCGAACGCCACGCGGCGCGCCCGCACCACGCCGCCCGGCGTCTCCAGCAGGATCACGCCGTTTTCCACACGCCAGCCCAGCACCGGACTTGACGGGTGCACGCGTACGCCCAGCGCCCGCGCCTGACGCAAATAGCCGTATGCCAGCTTCAGCGGGTGCACGCCCACGCCGTCGGGCTCGTGCATGGCGCCGACCGCTTCGTGGTCGTCGACGTAACGCTCGCGCAGTTCCGCTTTGCTGAGCATCTTCGCGTCGTAGCCGAACACCTCCCGCATCACACGGGCCTCGTTCTGCAGAAAGCCCATCTTCTTCTGGCGGTGCGCCGTGTATAGATGCCCGCCCGGCTGCGCATCGCAATCCACCTGCGCGACCAGGCTCTTCCAGTATTCGAAGCCTTCGCGGATCTCCGCGTCCAGGCGGCGGGCGGTATCCAGCCCCCAGCGCGCAATCCACTGCGACCGGTACAGACGCCCAGACGCATTCTGCCCCTGGCCGCCGTTGCGGCTGGTGCAGCCCCACACGACGCGGTTGGCTTCCAGCACCACGGCGCGCACGCCGAAGTCGCGCGCCAAGGTCAGCGCCGCCGACAGGCCGGTGAAGCCCGACCCCACGATCACCATGTCGGCGTCGACGTCGCCCTGGATGGGGCCGTCGTCCTCCGGCGGTTCGCCGGCGCTGGCGACCCAGTACGTAGGCGCGTAGTCCTGCCCCCGGCCGGGCGGCGACACCAGGGGGTCATAGGTCGGGTTGTAGGCGTTGGCCCCTGGGGTGGCCGCGCGAGGCGGGCGGGAGGTGTCGAAGGGCATTTGGGTATCCATGCTTCGAATCCGAGTCCTGGGTGTGTCCGGGAAAGTGCCGGGGGGGTGTCCGGGGCTTGACAGGCCGGGCCTCAGGCACGGACCGGCAGCGCCGGGCGCTGCTTGCGGAATGCGTTCTTCACGCGGATCTTGCCGTCCTGGAACGTGAAGACATCGACCATGTCGGCCTCCACCCGCGAGCCGTCCGCGGCGGTACCGGTGAACGTGCATTCGGACACGCCGCGGTCGCCTGCCACCCAATGCCGGCCGTTGTTCCATTGCGCGTCGGGAAAGTTCTTCCACGCCGCGGCGAACGCGGCGCGGACCGCCTCTGTTCCGGTGTGCCGGCTGCCGCAGGCCTCGGGGCCGCCCACGGTCTCGAACACGCAGTCCTCGCTCATGAAGCTCATCAAGGCATCGATATCGTGGCGGTTCCAGGCGGCCGCGAATTCGGCCAGCATTTCCACGGTGACGGTCTTGTGCATTGCCAACCCTCCGATAGACGCCGGCGCGGCATGCGCCCGCGTACAGGATCCAAGGTAAGTGAGCGGTCCCGCAGGGTCTAGAACCAGAAAAGGGAAATCGCTTGCACCAGTCATGACGCCGTGGCGGGCGCAAGCATCGCGGAGACTTGTCGCGGATCGATCGCGTCGCGCAAGCCGATGAACACCAACCCGGTCGCGCCCAATCCATCGGGCGGCGCGGCCTGCGTGTCGTAGCGCACGCGACGGCCTGCCCATTGCACCAGCACCAGACCGTGCCGGTCAGTGCGGACCCATCCCTTGGCCCTCAACAGTTGACGGGGCATTTGCCGCAACTGCCCCGTCAACTGGTCGGCATTCAGCGTGCCCGACGCTTCCCAGAGCCAGCTTTGGAAGGGATGGTCGGGGTCCTGCCCAGGCATCGCGCCGCGATGCCCGGCGTGGCCGCAGCCCGCATGCGCACACTCGTGGACAGACGCGCCCGGCATCGCCTCGCCCGACAGATAACGCAGGTCGACGCGCCCTTCCCGCGCGTCAATCATGGCCGCGCCCTGCGTCACGTCCTTCAGCCACCCCTGAACCTCGGCCAGCGCTCGCGGCGTCGCCAGGTCTGTCTTGTTCAGCACCAGCAGATCGGCCGCCTTCAACTGCCGCGCCACGGTATCGCTCAGCAAGGGATCGGCGGCCAATGCGCGCACGTTCGCCACATCCACCAACACCACAACGCCTTCCAGTTGCAGCAAGGGGTCGCACATGCCCACCTGCGCGATCCGCGAGGGGTCCGACACGCCGCTGGCCTCGATGACGATCCATTCCGGCAGCGGGTCCAGCGCAAGCACACGCGCCAGCGCATCATCCAGGCCACCAGCCATCGAGCAGCACACGCAGCCGTTAGCCAGACGGATCACCGCGTCCGCACGTTGCGCGACGAGACCCGCGTCGATATCGATCGGCCCGAAGTCATTGACCAGCACTGCCGCCCGGCGGCGGCTGGTGCTCAGCACATGGTTAAGCAGGGTCGTCTTGCCCGCGCCCAGAAAGCCGCCGACGACCGTCAGCGGAATGCGCGCCGCGCCGGTGGCGGCCATCTCAGGCGCCTTCCAGCGCCAACGGCCGTCCGCCGACGACGGTTCCCAGCACGGCGACGTCCTTCAACCGGTCGGCCGGCACCGTCGTGGGATCGTCTTCCAGCACGCAGAAGTCGGCGTACTTGCCCACTTCGATGGACCCGACCAGATGGTCCATGTGCAAGGTATAGGCGGCACCCAGCGTGACGGCATGCAGCGCCGCATCCACGCTGATCCGCTCGGACTCGCCCAGAATGCGGCCCGAGGCCGTTTGGCGGTTGACCGCGCACCAGGCGGTGAACAAAGGTCCAAGCGGCGTGATCGGCGCATCGGAGTGGATCGAGAACGGGACCCCCGCGCGCGCCGCCGACGCACAGGCGTCCATGCGGTTGGCGCGGTCGGGCCCCATGGTAAGTGCGTAATGGGCGTCGCCCCAGTAGTAGAGATGGTTGGCGAACAGGTTGGCGCACATGCCCAGGCTGGCCATTTTCCGGAACTGCGCCGCATCGGCCATCTGGCAGTGCTGCAACGTGTGGCGGTGGTCCCGGCGCGGCGTGCGGCGCAGGGCAAGGTCCACGGCCTCGATCGCACGTTGTGTGGCTTCATCGCCATTGGTGTGGATGTGCAATTGCACGCCGGCATCGTGATAGGCCTGCACGGTCGTGTCCAGCTCGGCGGGCGCGATGACCCAGATGCCGTTGGGGGCTCCGTTGTAATAGCCGGGCCAGCGCACCCGGGCGGTGAAGCCCTGGATCGATCCGTCCACCACCAGCTTGACCATGCCCAGGTGCAGCTTGTCGTGATTCAAGCGCTTGGCGGCCGCCAGTTTTTCCAGGCAGCGCGCGGGATCACCGGCATACGTCAGCGCCGAGGCGGCGGGCACGATGCGCACGGGATAGTCGGGTTCGGCCGTGATGCGCGCCAAGGTCGCCACGCCCTCGTCGCCCAGTTCGTTGACCAGGTCCGTGGCGGTGGTCACGCCCGCCCATTGCGCCACCTTGCCAAACATGCGCAGCCCGTCTTCCGACAGCCCAACCGTGCGGAACGGGCTGCCAATCAGCCGCATGACCGGAAACATGGCCGCAAATTCGCACAGCTCGCCGCTGGGCTGGCCGTCGTCCATCCGCGTCACGCCTTCGATGTCGGTATCGCGGTCGATGCCGGCCCGGGCCAGCATCGGCGTGTTCACGTTCATCAGGTGCATGCTGGCGTGCATGACAACAACGGGGCGCGCCGCGGACACACGATCCAGATGCTGGACGCCCATGCGCTGGCCGTCGAAGAAGATGGGATCGAAGCCCCAGCCGATCAGGGTTTCTCCCGCCGGCAGGCTGCGTTCGGCCTCGCGCAGCCGGTCGGCCACCGCGTCGAAACTTTTCAGGCCTTCCCAAAGGCGGCCATCGGGCCCACGGCGATCATAGAAGCCCACGTACACGAATTTCCACATGCCGCCTTCGGGCAGATGGCAATGCCCTTCCACCAGGCCGGGCATCAGCACCCTGCCGGCATACCGGTCGTCCACGTCCGCCGGCCCCCAGCCTGCCAGGTCTTCCCTGCTGCCCACGCCCAGGATGCGGCCGTCCCGCACCGCGACGTGGGTGGCGCGCGGCTGGGCCGGGTTCATGGTCAGGATGCTGCGGGCGGCGTAGATCGTCGTCTTGCCTTCAGGCCGGGTCATCGAGGGTTCCTTGTGACGGTTGGATTCAGCCCTGCAACGGCGCCACCACGGCGCCGTCGCGGACCTCTACGAAATGGCAGGCAACGCGGTGGCCCGGCACGACTTCGCGCAGTTCGGGCTCGCGCGTCGAACAGGCGGGCTGCGCGGCGGGGCAACGGCCGGCAAACCGGCAACCCGGCGGCGGGTTCACCGGACTGGGTGGGTCTCCCATCAGCCGCACGCGGCGCGCGGCCGATTCGCGCCCGCCCTTGACTGTCGGTACCGCCGACATCAGCGCCACGCTGTAGGGATGCAGCGGGCGCGTGAAGAAGGCGCGGCGCGAAGCTTGTTCGATGATCTTGCCCAGATACATCACCGCGATGTCGTCGCAGATGTGCTCGACCACGGCCATGTCGTGCGAAATGAACAGGAACGATTGCCCCTGCTCCCGCTGGATACGCCGGAGCAGGTTCAGAATCTGCGCGCGGATGGCAATGTCCAGCGCCGACACCGGCTCATCGCACACGATCAGGTCCGGCGCGCTGGCCAGCGCCCGGGCCACGTTCAGGCGCTGCCGTTGCCCACCGGAAAACTGGTGCGGAAATAGTTGGCGCTGTTCGGGCCGCAGACCCACCATTTCAAACATTTTGGCCACGCGCGCTTCGCGCCCGCCGGGCGGGTCGATGCGCATCAAGTCCAGCGGCGCCCGCACAATGTCTTCGGCGCGCTGGCGCGGGTTCAGTGACGAATACGGATCCTGGAACACCAGCTGCAGGCGGCGTCGCATCTGCCGCAACGAGGCGCCGCCCAGGGCGGTCAGGTCGGTGCCGTCGAAATGGATGGAACCCGCGGTTGGGTCCGCCAACCGCAGTACGGACAGCGCCGTGGTGGTCTTGCCGGAGCCGGACTCGCCCACGATCGCCAACGTACGGCCACGTGCCAGGTCGAACGACACGCCGTCCACCGCCTTGACCACGACCGGCTTGCCGTCGGCGCCCTTGCCCCCCACGGGAAAGTGCACGGCCAGGTTCCGGACGGACAACAATGCGGGAACATGCGATTGCGGCGTCATGCGGCCTCCTGATAGAGCCAACAGGCCACGTCCTGGCCCTCGTCCACGCGCACCAAGGGCGGGAATTCACTGCGGCAACGCGCCAGCGACCGGGTGCAGCGGTCCAGAAAGGGGCACCCCACGCCGCGGTCCCATACCGAGGGCACCACGCCAGG
Source organism: Achromobacter marplatensis (assembly GCF_002209535.1). Taxonomy (GTDB): domain Bacteria; phylum Pseudomonadota; class Gammaproteobacteria; order Burkholderiales; family Burkholderiaceae_B; genus Achromobacter; species Achromobacter marplatensis. The sequence goes on from NZ_NJIG01000003.1 coordinate 296,632, forward strand.
TATCTCGGGCAGGTCCGGCCGGATATCGTCGGGTTCGCGGTCCAGTTCGGGCAGGCAGGCGATCAGCCCCTGCGTGTAGGGATGGCGGGGATGCGCCAGGATCTGCCGCACGCCGCCCTGCTCCACGACCCGCCCGCCGTACATCACGACGACGCGATCGGCCATTTCCGACACCGCGCCCATGTCGTGCGTGATCAGCAGAACGGCAGTGCCGCGCCGCGCCTGCTGCTCGCGCAGCAGGTCGAAGATCTGCGCCTGGACGGTGACGTCCAGCGCCGTGGTCGGTTCGTCGGCGATCAGGACGTCGGGATCGCAGGCCAGTGCAATGGCAATCATCACCCGTTGGCGCATGCCACCGGACATCTGGTGCGGGTAGTCGTCCACGCGCCGCTCGGGCACCGGGATGCCCACCGACTTCAACATGTCGATGGCGCGCGCGCGGGCGTCGGCGCGGCTTAGGCCCTGGTGCAGCCGCAAAGGCTCCGCAATCTGGTCGCCCACCGTGTACACGGGATTCAGCGCGGTCATGGGTTCCTGGAAGATCATCGAGATCTTGTTGCCGCGCACCCGCCGCATGGCCTCGTCGTCGTGCAGCGCCAGGTCCGCGCCCGACAAACGGACGCGGCCGGCGCCGATCCGCCCCAGCGCCGGGATCAGCCGCATGATGGCCAGCGCCGTCATGCTCTTGCCGCAGCCGGACTCCCCGACCAGGCACAGGGTTTCGCCTGCACGCAGCTGGAAGCTGACCTGGCTCAATACCTCCGCCACGCGGCCACGCGAGCGGAACTCCAGGCTGAGCGCCTCGACTTCCAGGGCGGGAACTTCCAGGCGCGCGTTCATGAGCGCCCCCGCGACGTGGGATTCAATGCGTCGTTCAGTCCGTCGCCGATCAGGCTGACGGCCAGCACCGTCAGGAAGATGGCCGCGCCGGGCAGCGTCACCGCCCACCACGCCGTCAGGATGTAGGGGCGGTTACTGCCGATCATCAGCCCCCAGCTCATGATGTTGGGGTCGCCCAGCCCCAGGAACGACAGGCCCGCTTCGAACAGTATCGCCGTGCCGATGGCCAGCGTGGCCGACACGATCAGCGGCGCCAGCGCGTTGGGCAGGATCACGCGCCAGATGATGCGCGCGTCGCCCGCGCCGATCACGCGTTCGGCCAGCACATATTCCCGCCGTTTCAGGCGCAGGAACTCGCCCCGCGCCAGCCGCGCGGTGCCGGTCCAGCTGACCACGCCGATCGCCACCGCGATGGTCGCAAGCGATGGGGTGAACAACGTCACCAGCACCATCGCGAAGAGCAAGGTGGGCAGCACCTGGAAGAATTCGGTGATGCGCATCAGCGTCTCGTCGACCCAGCCGCCGTAGTAGCCGGCCAGCGCGCCGACCGTCAGGCCGATGGCCATCGACAGCACCGCGGCCACCACGCCGACCAGCAAGGTGGCGCGGCCGCCATAGACCATGCCGGTCAGCACGTCGCGCCCCAGGTAGTCCGTGCCCAGCAGCATCTCGCCGCCGGGCGGTTCCATGGGCGCGCTGGCGATCTCGAACGGGTCCGCCTGCATCAGCATCGGACCGAAGATCGTCACCGCCAGGATGGCGGCCAGCAGCAGCACCCCGAAGACGGCCGACGGATTGCGGACGAACACCCGCAAGGCCTCGTAGGATTGCCGCGACGGGGCGCGCGACGCCGTGGCAGCTACGGCAGGCAGGGGAATCACGGAAGGCGCTTGGCTCATGATGTCTTGATCCGAGGATCGATCAGGCGGTAGGCCAGATCGGTTAGCTGATTCATCACCACCACCAGCAGCGAGGCGAACAGCAGGATGCCCAGCAATGTCGGGTAGTCGCGCCGCAGCACAGAGTCGAACGCCAGCCGCCCCAGCCCGGGCCAGTTGAAGACCGTCTCGACGAGGATGGCGCCTGCCAGCACGTTGCCGAACTGCAGGCCCAGCATGGTCACCACCGGCAGCACGCCATTGCGCAAGGCGTGCTTGTACAGGACCGAGCGCTCCGGCAACCCCTTGGCGCGGGCCGTGCGGATGTAGTCGGCGGACAGCGCTTCCATGACACTGGCGCGCGCCAGGCGGCTGTACTGCGCCAGGTAGACGAACGCCAGCGTGAACGCCGGCAGCGCCAGGTGATGCAGCACGTCCACCACACCCGCCCAGCCGTCCTGCGGCCCACCCGCCGACCGCATGTCGGACACCGGGAAGACCGGCAGCACCGACGCAAACAGGATGATCAAAATGATGCCCGTCCAGAAAACCGGCGCCGAATAGCCCACCACAGACAGCAGCGTGATGCCTTGCGACAGCGGTCCGTTGGGCTTCCTGGCGGCCAGTGTGCCCAGCAGCGTGCCCACGATGAAGGCGCTGAACACCGAGGTCACCACCAGCAGCAGCGTGGCGGGCACGCGATCCCAGATCAGGTGGGCGACGGGTACGTTGAAGAAGTAGGAATAGCCCAGGTCGCCGCGCAGCACCTGCGCCAGGTACAGGCCCAACTGCACCAGAAAAGGCTTGTCCAATCCGTACTGCGTACGCAACTGGGCCCGCAGGTCTTCGCTGATGCCGCCCATGGAACCGGCGATGGTCTCGACGGGATCGCCGGGCGAAATATGGATCAGCAGGAAATTCAGCGTCACCACGGCCAGCAGCAACAGGCCCGCGTAGGCAAGACGGCGCAAGATGAAACGCAGCATGGCGGCTCCGCCTTATTGCAGGTAGACGTCGTCCAGCGGCGACAACATGCCCCATATCCCCTCGGGCATGCCGTGCACCTTCTTGGACGTCAGCGTGTGGTACGGAATCACCGTCAGGAAATCGATCGGCACGTCTTCGGTGACCAGGCGCTGGAACTCGGCGTATTGCGCCCGGCGCTTCTCCACGTCGGTCTCCATGCCCGCCTGCGCCAGCAGCTCGTCGACCTTCGGGTTGGAGTAGGACTGCGTATTGGTCCAGATGATGTCGCGGATGTTGCTGGACAGGTAGGTGCGGTGCACGCCGATGACCGGGTCTCCCCAGTTGAAGACAATATCGGTCGTCATGTCGAAATCATGGCTGGCGATGCGCTTGGCCCAGGTCGGAAAATCGGGCGATGCGCGCACCTGCACCGCGATGCCCACCTTCTTCAACTGGCTGCGCAGGTACTCGGCCACGTTCTTGCCCTGCACGTCCGAGCCGGGCATGTAGTCCACCGTCAGCGTCATGCGCTCGCCCTTGGCGTCCTTCTTGAAACCGGCCTCCTCCAGCAGCTGCTCCGATTTCTTGAGGTCCAGCGGGTACTTCTTCACGTCCGGGGTGGCGTAGGGGCTGGTGCCCACGATCGGGCCGTCAGCGGGTTTGGCGAACCCCGCGTTCAACGCCTTGGTGATGAAGCCCTTGTCGGTCGCGTAGGCGATGGCTTGCCGCACGCGCACGTCGTTCAAGGGCTTGCGCGCCGTATTGAAGGCCAGCCAGCTCAGCGCACCGATGCCCTCGTAGCCGCGATTGGTCATGACGATGGCGGCGTTGTCCTTGGCGCGCCGCAAGATGGTCGGCTCGGTCATGAAGGGCAAGGCCCCGATGTCGCCACGTTCCAGCCCGATCAACAGATTGGTGGCGTCCGGATTGATCTTCACCACGATGCGGTCCAGATACGGCTTGCCCGGCAGGAAGAACTTGTCGAACCGCTCCAGCACGATCTCCTGGCCGGGCTTGAATTCCTTGAACTTGAATGGGCCCGACCCCACTACGTCCGTCGAATTCCGGGGATGCGTCTTGATGTCTTGCCCATCGTCGTAGATATGCTTGGGCAACACGGGCATCAGCGCCGGCGACAAGGCCAGCAGGATCGCCGGGTGCGGCTGGCTCATGCGCAGCACGGCCGTATAGGGATCGGGCGTCTCGACGGATTGCACGGGCGCAAACATGGTCTGAAACGGGTGATTGTTCTTGACCACCATGACCGAGAACGCCACGTCTGCGGACGTAATGGGCTTGCCATCATGAAACACGGCGTCTTTGCGCAAATGCAGCGTCAGGGACTTGCCGTCCGGCGCCAATTCCCACGATTCGGCCAGATAGGGTTGCGGCTTCCAGTCCGCGTCGTAACGCAGGGGGCTGGCAAAGAGCTGCGCACTGGGCAGCGCGGTTGCCGTACCCGATTGCACCGCGCCGTTCAGATGTCGGGGCACCTGGGTCGATCCCACGACCAGCGTGCCGCCGGGCTTGGGCGCATCCGCCGCCACCGCCCCGCCCGCCATCGCCATCACCGCCAGAATCGTTGCCAAGCCTTGTCGTGCGCTGCGCATGATTTTTCCCTTGATGTGTTTGCTACACCGGCCACTCGTTGGATGGCTTTCGCGTAAGCGTAGCCATCCAATGGACCAGGCCTTAGTACCAAACAGGCAGAGTCTTTGGTGCCAGCGACGCCAGCGAGACGGTCATGCGGAAACGGCGGCGCTTGCCGCGCAGGCGCGTGCATACAGGACGGCGACCGCGCAGCTGTTGACGCGCGCCTGCATGGAGTCGGAGCGGCTGGTCAGCAACACCGGCACACGCGTGCCCAGCACGAGGCCGGCCGTGCCCGCACCGGCCAGCCAGGTCAGCTCCTTGTAGAGCATGTTGCCCGCCTCGATGTCGGGCACCAGCAGGATGTCGGCGTCGCCGGCCACGCGCGACACGATGCCCTTCTGGTCCGCCGCGTCGCGCGAGATCGCGTTATCGAACGCCAGCGGCCCATCGATATCGCCGCCCCGGATCTGCTGCCGGTCGGCCATCTTCGACAGCGCGGCGGCGTCCAGCGTGGCCGGCATCGACGGATTGACGGACTCGGTCGCGCACAGCACCGCAAGCTTCGGGCGCGTCACACCCAGCGCCCGCGCCAGGTCGATGGCGTTCTGGGCGATGTCCGCCTTTTCCTGCAAGGTCGGCGCGATGTTGACGGCCGCGTCCGTCAGGATGAACAACTTGGGATACGCGGCTACCGCCATGACGAATGCGTGGCTGATGCGGCGGTCCGTGCGCAGCCCGGATTCGCGGGCCACCACGGCCGACATGAAATGGTCCGTGTGCAGGCTGCCCTTCATCAACATGCTGGCCGCGCCATCGCGCGCCAAGGCGGCGGCGGCCCGCGCGGCAAGCTTCTCGTCATCCGGCGTGTCCACGATCTCAAGTTCGCCGGCACGCACGCCCATCTCGGCCAGCAAGGCCGCGATGCGGCGCGCCGGGCCCACCAGCACCGGCTCGATGTAGCCGGCGTCCCGCGCCTGAACGGCCGCGCCCAGGCTTGCCGGGCACAGGGGATAGGCCACCGCGGTGCGCAGCCGCCCGGCCGATAGCGCGGCATCGCGCAGGGGTTCGAACAATCGGTCGATTGCCATGGGTACGTGCTCCTGCCGCGGATGTCCGCAAGGTCAAATGGAATGCCTGCGGCGCGGCACCGGCCGCGCCGCAGGCATCGGTCACCCCTTGACGGGATCGATCGACAGCGGCACTTCGCCCGAATGGAACGGTTGGTTCACGTACTGCTTGTACTTGTCCAGCAAGCGCAGCGGCTGCTTGAGCGCGTCGCGCCGGAACGGGTCGCCCAGTTCCTGGCTGACCATCATCTCCAGCACCGTGGTCTTGCCTTCCGACTGCGCCTTGCAGGCGGCCTGCAACGCGGCGCCGACCTGATCGGCGTGCTCAACACGGATGCCTTCCGCGCCCATCGCACGGGCCAGTTCCGCGAAGCTGGGGTTGATCAGGTTGCTGCCTACGAAGCGACGCCCGTAGAAGTCCACCTGGTTCTTCTTTTCCGCCCCCCACTGCCCGTTGTGAAAGACCACCGCCGTCACAGGGATCTTCTCGCGCACGCAGGTCAGCAATTCCTGGAAGCTCATGCACCAGGCGCCATCACCCACGTAGGCCACCGCCGGCCGGTCGGGGCGGCCCAGCTTGGCGCCGATCAGCGCCGGCAGCGCATAGCCGCAGTTGCCGAAGCTCATGGCGGCCAGCATGGAGTTCGGTTCGTCAAAGCGCAGATAGCTGTTGGAGACCGAGCAGATGTTGCCGATGTCGGTGGATACCATCACCTGCTTGGGCATCGCGCGTTCCAGCTCGCGCAGCATGCGGCGCGGATGCATGCGGCCGCCGCCGTGTTCGATGATGTCCAGGCTCCAGTCGTCGCGCTCGTGCGACCACCCGTCCAGTTCCTTTTCCCATTCGGCCTTCTGCGACGCGATCTCGTCGCCGCGCGCCGTCTTGGTACGCGTGCAGGCCACGTCGCGGTCCTTCAGCTTGGCGGTCAACGCCGCGGCGGCCGGCCGCGCGTCGCCGCAGATGCCCACCGACACCGGACGCACCAGGCCCAGCATGCGGTGGTCGGCGTCCACCTGGATGATGCGCGCGCCTTGCGGCCAATAGTCCAAGCCGTGCTGCGGCAAGGTGCCGAACGGCCCCAGGCGCGTCCCCAGCGCCAGCACCACGTCGGCTTGAGACAGCAGTTTCATGCCGGCCTTGGCGCCCTGATAGCCCAGCGGCCCGCACCACAGCGGGTGGCTGGCGGGGAACGCATCGTTATGCAGATAACTGGTCACTACCGGCGCGCCCAAGAGTTCGGCCAACGCCACGCATTCAGCTTGGCCTTCCGAGAACAGCACGCCGCCGCCCGCCACGATGACCGGGAACTTGGCCTCGGCCAACAGGCGGGCCGCCGCTTCCAGGTCTTCTTCCGAGCCCGGCCCGCGGCGGATGCGACGTGGTTCCGGGATGGCCACATCGATTTCGCCGTAGAAGTAGTCGCGCGGAATGTTCAGTTGCGTGGGGCCGCGTTCGGCCATTGCATTGTCGAAGGCCTTGGCCGTGAATTCCGCCATGCGGTCCGGGCGGTTCACATGCGCCTGATACTTGGTGATGCGCGAAAAGATGGGCAGCTGTTCGGTTTCCTGGAAGCCGCCCAGCCCCATGCCGGACGTGCCGGTCTCGGGCGTGATCGCCACCACCGGGCTGTGCGCCCAATACGCGGCGGCCACGCCGGTCACGAAGTTGGTGATGCCGGGGCCGTTCTGCGCAATGCATACGCCGTGGCGGCCCGTCACCCGGGAATAGCCGTCCGCCATGTGCGCGGCGCCCTGCTCGTGCACCGTGGGCACGAAGCGGATGCCTGCGGCGGGGAACAAGTCCAGCGCATCCATGAAGGCCGAACCGACGATGCCGAATACGTCTTTGACGCCCTGCGCGACCAGCGTTTCAACAAACGCTTCGCTGGGGGTCATGTGTTGCTTGCTGCTCATGGTCTCTCTCCTGGCAGGCCGGCGCTTGTGTGGTTGCATCGTGGCCGGGGTGATTCGATACTGCCGGAGAAAACCCGCCCGTCCCACCCCTCTGCGTTTCATTTTCTGTAAAATCCGTGCGACGATGGGCCATTGGCCGCCGAATCTTCAAATATTGAAAGATGAAAGACGAATCCTCCGCCGCGTTGCGCGCGCTGACCTTGCTGGAGCAGGTCGCCCGATCCGAATCACCCGTGTCGCTGGCAGCGCTGACCGACGCCACCGGGCTGCCCAAGCCGTCCGTATTGCGCATCCTGACGCGCCTGGTCGAGGCCGGCATGTTGCTGCGCGAACCGGCCGGCAAAAGCTACGTCAGCGGCCCCCGCCTGAGCGCGCTGGCGCGCGAGACGCTGCTGAATTCGCCCTTGCGCGGCGAACGCCACCGCATCCTGGACAGCCTGGTCGATGAAATCGGCGAAACCTGCAACTGCACCATGCTGGACGGCGACGAAGTCATCTACCTGGACCGCGTGGAAACCGCCTGGCCGCTGCGCGTGAACCTCCAGACCGGGTCGCGCGTGCCGCTGCACTGTTCGGCCAGCGGCAAACTGTTCCTGGCCCATATGCGGCGCGAGCCCCGCGCGCGGCTGCTGGCCGCCGCCCCCTTGCCGCGATACACGCCGAACACCTTGTGCGACGTCGCCGCGCTTGAGCAAGAGCTGCGCGCCATCAAGAAAGAAGGCGCCAGCTTCGACCGCGAAGAATTCCTGCTGGGCATCGTCTGCATGGCCGTGCCCATCCTGCATGGGCCGCGCGTCATCGCCGCCGTAGCCCTGCACGCGCCGGTCGCCCGCCTGTCCATCGACGGCGCGCGAGCCTGGCTGCCCCGCATGCAGGAAGCGGCCCGAGCGCTGGCGGGCACATACGAACCGCAGCCGTAGCCTGCGGCGGCATGCGCACTACGTCCCTGATTTGATTTATCTGGGCGCCCGGCCCGCCCGGGCGAAGGTCTGGCCATGCCCAGGGCTTACACTGTCGGTCGACTCTGTTTTTCGCATTTTTTGCGATCCCTCCTATTGTGACCAACACGCCCTTCTCCTCCCTGCCCCTCTTGCCCGCCCTGCTCGACAACCTGCAAAGCCTGGGGTTCGAGCAAATGACGCCCATCCAGGCGCAAAGCCTGCCCCTCATCCTGGAAGGCCGCGACATCATCGCGCAAGCCAAGACGGGCAGCGGCAAGACCGCGGCGTTCGGCCTGGGCGTGCTGCAGAAGCTGGACACGAGCCGCCTGACGCCCCAGGCGCTGCTGGTCTGCCCCACCCGTGAATTGGCCGATCAGGTCGCGCAGGAACTGCGCCGGCTGGCGCGCCTGATTCCCAACGTCAAGATCCTGACCCTGTGCGGCGGCGCTGCCGCCCGCCCCCAGGCCGAATCGCTGGCGCGCGGCGCCCACCTGGTCGTCGGCACACCCGGCCGCATCCAGGACCACCTGACGCGCGGCAGCCTGGATCTGGCCGGCCTGACCACGCTGGTGCTGGACGAAGCCGACCGCATGGTCGACATGGGCTTCTATGACGACATCGTCGCCATCGCCTCGCACTGCCCGGCCAAACGCCAGACGCTGCTGTTTTCGGCCACCTACCCCGACAACATCCGCAAGCTCAGCGCCCGGTTCCTGCGCAACCCGGCCGAAGTCAAGGTCGAAGCGCAGCACGACGCCAGCCGCATCGAACAGATCTTCTACGAAATCGACGGTAAGGACCGCCTGGACGCCGTGGCGCGCCTGCTGGCGCACTTCCGCCCCGTCTCCACGCTGGCCTTCTGCAACACCAAGATTCGCAGCCACGACCTGGTCGAACGGCTGCAGGCCGACGGCATCAGCGCCCAGGCCTTGAACGGCGACCTGGAACAGCGCGAACGCGACGAGATCCTGATCCAGTTCGCCAACCAGAGCTGCGCGGTCCTGGTCGCCACCGATGTGGCCGCCCGCGGGCTGGACATCCAGAACCTGGGCGCCGTCATCAACGTGGACGTCACCAAGGACACTGAAGTCCACGTGCACCGCATCGGCCGCAGCGGCCGGGGCGATCAGAAGGGCCTGGCGCTCAGCCTGTGTTCGCCCGACGAAATGCGCTGGGCCAACCTGGTCGAGCAATACCAGGGTTCGCCGCTGAAGTGGGGCGACATCAAGTCCTTGAAACCCAAGGCCGACCGCCCCCTGCGCGCGCCGATGGTCACGCTGTGCATCCAGGGCGGCAAGAAGGACAAGCTGCGCCCGGGCGACCTGCTGGGCGCCCTGACCGGCGACGGCGGGCTGACCTTCGAACAGGTCGGCAAGATCAACATCACCGAATTCAACTCCTATGTGGCACTGGACCGCCAGATCGCCAAGCAGGTGTTCTCGCGCGTATCCAACAGCAATATCAAGGGCCGCCGGTTCCGCATGCGGTTCCTCGAAGAATTCTGATTGCTGCCGGGACAGGGAATTTTTCCGGTCGACCGGTCGAAAGACCGCGATGAAAGCTTGATGATTTTGCTCGGGTTTTGCCATAATGGCCCCGCCTGGCCCGGCGTTGCCGCCTCAATCGGGGCGCGCCGGACGCGGAACCAAAGGTAAACAGCGTGCTCCAACGAGCCGCTGTCCCCTTAACCATCACAAGAGAAACTCACCATGATCAAGTCCGACGATACCGGCAAGCTGATCCTGCGCCTGACCCTCGGCATTCTGATTCTGCTCCACGGCCTGTCCAAACTGATGGGCGGCGGCGTCACCGGCATCAGCGGCATGCTGTCGTCGCACGGCCTGCCGGGCTTTCTGGCCTATGGCGTGTACGTGGGCGAAATCATCGCCCCCGTGCTGCTCATCATCGGCGTTTACACCCGCCTGGGCGGCCTGATCATCGCCATCAATATGGTGGTTGCGATCCTGCTGGCCCACACCGGCCAGTTGGGCACCATCACCAACACCGGCGGCTGGGCCCTGGAACTGCAAGGCATGTTCCTGTTCACCGCCCTGGCCATCGCCTTCATGGGCGCCGGCCGTTTCAGCCTGGCCGGCAACGGCGGCCGCTGGAACTAACCACCTGGCTTGGCGTTGCGCCCTCACCCGGCGCGATACAAGACAACGGGGTCGCTCAGGCGGCCCCGTTGTTTTTTCCGCAGAGATTGATACGAACGACATGCGCCGTCACGCAGCCGCAAACATCCGTCACTTGAAAGCTGTTTCGGAACGATTACAGCCGCGAACTCCCGCCTGAGGGTATGGCCTAATCCGTATCAGCGCATTAGGAAGTAAGCCACACACCTGGCGCTGGTTGGGAGTGACTCAAATGAAGAAGCGTCTGCTGCTGGTGCTGGCCATAGCCAGTTCGTTGACCGGATGCGTCGTGGTGCCGGCTCGCCCGGCCTACTACCGCCCGGCCCCCGTCTATTACACGCCGCACTACTATTACCCGGCGTACCCCGCTCCGCATTACTACTACCGCGGATATTGATCCTCGCACCCGAGGCGATCAGGAACAGCCATGACACCGTCCGTCCGGATTTCCCGCTTTCGGCCCCTGGCCACCGCAGCTTTGCTGGCGATTTGTGCCGGCGCGGCCGCGCAGACCTATGCGCCGCCCCCCGCGCCCGCTGCCCCGGCCTATGACAACGGCGACCCCGCCAACGCCAACCTGGCCCTGGTGGACCGCAGCCCGGAACCACCGCCGCCCCTGCCCGTCTATGTGCAGCCGCCCGCACCGGCAGACGGCTACATGTGGGTGCCCGGCTACTGGAGCCGCAATCGCTACGGCTTTTTCTGGGTGCCCGGCGCATGGGTGATGGCCCCCTACCACGGCGCGCTCTGGACGCCGGGCTACTGGGGCTTCGTGAACGGGCTGTATGTCTGGAACGCCGGCTACTGGGGCCCTCATGTGGGCTTCTATGGCGGCATCAACTACGGCTTCGGCTATGTCGGCATCGGCTACGTCGGCGGCTACTGGAACCGCGACCGCTTCTACTACAACCGGTCCGTGACGAACGTGAACGTGACGCGCGTCACCAATGTCTACAACCACACCGTCGTCGTCAACAACGTCGACAACCGACGCGTGAGCTACCACGGCGGGCCTGATGGCATCCGCCGCAACGCCGACCCTCGCGAATTGGCCGCCCGCAACGACCGGCACGCCCCCCCCACCGACATGCAGCGCGGGTTCGTGCGCGATGCGGGCAACAACCGCGCGCAGTTCTACGATCACAACAAGGGCCGCCCGCCCCAGGCGTTCGTCGACCATCCCAACAACAACGGGCGCCCGCCTGACGCGCCACGTCCCGGCGGCGAGGCGCGCCCGGGCAATGGCCCAGGAAACAATCCCGGCAATGGACGGGACCACGGCCGCGACAATCGCCCGGGGCCTGGCGCCGGCAATGGCGCGCCCGCCGCCAACTTCGCTGGCGGCCAGAGTCCGGGACAAACCGTCACGGGCACGGCGCGTCCCCCACAATCGCCAGCGCCGCAGCAGGTGCGGGACCCGGCCCGCGACGCGGCGCGGGACCAAGCCAGGGGTGCGCAGCAGCAAGCGCAACAACAAGCACAGCAACAAGCGCAACAACAAGCACAGCAACAAGCGCGCGACCAGCAGGCGGCGCGGCAGCATCAGGATCGCGAGCAGCAACAGCAGGCACGGCAGGCCAGGGACGCACAGCAGCAGGCCCGCCAGCAACAGGCCCGCGATAGCCAGCAGCACCAGCAGCAGCAGCAACAGGCCCGCGAGCAGCAGCAGGCACGCCAACAAACCTCGCCGCGTCCGGAAGGACACCCGCAGCAGGGCGGCGGCCGAGACCGTGAAGCGCAGCGCGGCGAGGGTCGCGGCGGGCCGAACCGCGACTGAACTGGACCCCTGCCAACGGCGGGACTACAGTAGGCACTTTGCCGCGCCCGCCCGCGCGCCACACTGGATATCGGAGCCTCCCATGAAACGCCTTGTCTCCTGCTTGATGCTTTGCGGCCTGCTGGCCGGCACGTCGGCCCAGGCCGCCTTGAACGTGGGCGCGCCCGCGCCTGACTTCAGCACCCAGGCCTCACTGGGCGGCAACGTCTTCACATTCAAACTGACCGAGGCCTTAAAGCAAGGGCCCGTCGTGCTGTACTTCTTCCCGGCCGCGTTCTCCAAGGGCTGCACGATCGAAGCGCACAACTTCGCCGAAGCCACGGACGAATACAAGTCGCTGGGCGCCACCGTCATTGGCGTGTCGACGGATGATATCGACACGCTGAACAAGTTTTCGGTCAGCGAGTGCCGCAGCAAGTTCGCCGTGGCGGCTGATGGCGACGGCAAGATCATGAAGGCTTATGACGCCGTGCACGACAAGCGCCCCGACTACGCACAACGGATCTCGTACGTGATCTCGCCGCAGGGCAAGATCCTGTATGAATTCACGGATATGAACCCGGACTCGCACGTGGCCAACACCATGCGCGCGCTGCGCGACTGGAAGGCGAAGCAGTAACACGTAAAAAAAAGCCCGGGTATTCGTCCGGGCTTTTTTACGACGGCGCTTGCGGCCTAATTGAACGGCCAGACCGGCGGATGCGTGCCGGGCGGATTGGACGGGCGCGTCCACCGCGCCGGCGTTTCCGAGAACCGAGCGGCATGGCGCACCGCCAGCAATTCGCCGAAGCCCGACGGCTCGGTTTCCAGCAAGCCCTCGAATTCCGGCATCTGACAGGCCAGCCCGCCGTCCACCCGGCCCAGGCTGCGCAGCCAATGCGCGGTTTGCGCCAGCGACACGCGCACGTGCCAGCTGCCACCCTCGGTCACCTGCCGCGCCAGCGCGACTTGCGCGCCGAATGCCATCAGATACCCGGACGCATGATCCAGAATCTGCATGGGCAGGGGCTTGGGCGCTTCCTGTCCTGCCGCCTGCGCCTCGGCGTGGTTGAAGCCCGTGGCCGTCTGCACCAGCGAATCGAACCCGCGCCGGTTGGCCCAGGGGCCGGTAGTGCCGTAGGCCGATAGCGACACATAGACGATGCCAGGCCGGATGCGCGCGGCGTCCTGCGGCCCAAAGCCCAACGCGGCCATGCCGCCCGGCCGATAGCCCTGCACGAACACGTGCGCGCTGCGCAACAGGTTGCCCAGCGCGATGCGGCCGTCGGCCGTGTCCAGGTCGGCCAGCACCGACAGCTTGCCGCGGCTGGTGTCGATGATGTTGTCGATATTGGGCAGTTGCGGCGAGTTCACCAGCATCACGTCTGCGCCATAGGCGGCCAGCGCGCGGCCACAGACGGGCCCGGCGATGATGCGAGTCAAGTCCAGTACCCGGATGTCCTTCAGCGGCCGCGCGTCGTGCCCGTACTTGGGCAAGGGCCGCGGGTCGGCCTCACCGATGCGTTCGATGGTCATCAGGGGCTGCGAGGCGATTGCCTGGCCCTGCGCATGGCGGTCCCATTCGTCAAAGCTGCGCATGGCGGCAACCACCATGCCGGCATCGGCGGCGACCTGCTCGAAGTCCAGCGCCTTCCAGCGGCTCAGCGCGCGCTCCACCGTTTCCCGCGTGGTGCCCTCACCGGTCGGACACCCCAGCAATGCCAACGCACCGTCGCGATGATGCGCGAAGTTGGCGTGGATGCGCACCCAGCCCCCGTCGCCGCAGCGGTACACACCGCTGACGGGATCCCACGGATTGGGCGTCACGCCGTTGATCTTGAAATGGCTGCGACATTCCTGAGCGGCGTGCAGCATGTCGACCGAAACCTGTTGCCGCGCGCCGCCGCGCAGATGCCAGAGTTCGGCCGCAGCCAGGGCGGCAGCGGCCATGCTGGCTTGCGCCGCCGCGCCAACCGCAAAGGACGAGGGCAGCACAGGGTCTGCGCCGGTCAGCAACACGTGATCCAGCGACTCGTCGGGAAGGTCGAGTGAACGCCACAGTTTTTGCAGGACATCGAGCGACGTCTTGCCGGCGGGTGTGCGTCCCCTCAGAAAGGACGGGCGTAGGTCCATCAGATTTCCCATAGCGTTCACTTTTGCTCTCGTCGTTAAGTGAATTACATGGCGCGGGGACAAGCGCGTCAATACGTATGCGGCCTCAGCGTGTTTCATGGTTTGACCGCGTGCTGTCGTGGAAACCTCGGATCTGGCCCAGGGCCCACCCGTCCCCCGCCGCTTTGCCCCGGTCACATCTACTCGTAGTTTTTACATCGTCTTCCATGGACGGGCCGCGCGATAGAATGCCAGCCTCAATGGCCGGGCGCGCCTGTCCGCCGATTTCCGTCCTGGATTGCCCTAGATGAACACGCTGCTCTGGCTACGCACCGATCTGCGCCTGCACGACAACCCCGCCCTGGCCGCCGCCGCCGAAAACGGCACGGTCACTGCGCTGTTCCTGGCGTCGCCCGGCCAATGGCGCCTGCATGGCGACGCGCCTGCCAAAGTGGATTTCTGGCTGCGCAACCTGCGCGAACTCTCGGCAGACCTGGGCAAGCTGGGCATTCCGCTCAAATTATTGACGGTCGCGGACTGGAGCGAGGCGCCCGGCGCCATCACCGGCTTCTGCCAGGCCCACGGCATTGGGCAAGTCCACGCCAATACCGAATGGGCCATCAACGAACGCCGCCGCGATGCGGCCGTAGCCGACGCGCTGCAAGCAAGCGGCGTGGACTGGACGCTGCATCACGGCGCCTCGCTGCTGCGCCCCGGCACGGTGCTGACAGGCAAAGGCGAGTGCTACCGCGTCTACACCCCCTATGCGCGCACGTGCAGGGAACGCCTGCGCACCGCGCCGATCCGCCCCGTGCCCGCCCCCCGCGCCCAAACCGCGCCGGCGTGGAAGGCCGACGCCCTACCCGATACCTTCGACGGATTCCCGCCTGCAAGCGATGCCGTGCGCGCGCTGTGGCCCGCCGGCGAAACCGCGGCCAGCGACCGGCTGGCCGCCTTTGCCGACGGCGTCATCGATGCCTACAAGGACGAGCGCGACTTCCCGTCGCTGCCCGGCACCAGTTGCCTGTCGCCCTATCTGGCGGCCGGCGTGCTGTCGCCCGGGCAAGCGCTGCGTGCGGCGCTGGCAGCCAATCATGGCGAATTGGATAGCGGCAAGGCCGGCGCCGCCACATGGATCAACGAACTGCTGTGGCGCGAGTTCTACCAGCACCTGCTGGCCGCCTACCCGTCGCTGTCCATGCACCAGCCCATGAAACCGGAAACCGCCGCTGTGCCGTGGCGCGACGCGCCCGCAGACCTGCATGCCTGGCAGCAGGGAAAAACGGGCATTCCCATCGTCGACGCCGCCATGCGGCAGCTGCTGGCGCTGGGCTGGATGCACAATCGACTGCGCATGGTGACCGCCATGTTCCTGTCCAAAAACCTGCTGATCGATTGGCGCTTGGGCGAAGCCTGGTTCATGGCGCAATTGGTGGACGGCGACCTGGCCGCCAACAATGGCGGCTGGCAATGGAGCGCCTCCACGGGGGCCGACGCGGTGCCCTACTTCCGCGTGTTCAATCCTCTGTCGCAATCCCGCCGGTTCGATCCTCGCGGCGTCTTCCTGAGGGAATGGCTGCCTGAACTGGCGCACCTGGACGATCAAGCCATCCATGACCCCAGCCCCATGGAACGCGCGGCCGCCGGCTATCCCGCGCCCATCGTGGACCTGGCGCAAAGCCGGCTGCGCGCGCTGGAAGCCTTCGGCAACCTGCCTGCCGTATGACCTACACCGCATGAATTTACGTTTTGCATAACATTCCAATATCTTGATGTAGATCAACCCCGCGCACGCGCCCCTCCCCGATGATCCCCGGCTGCACCACGCCCCCGCCCATCACAGGACGACAGACGCATGCGCAACAATCAGCCGGTTTACAACAAGGAATACACGCTTCACGACGAGCAGTACCTGATCTCCCGCACCGACGCCCGTGGCCGCATCATTTACGCCAATCCCGCGTTCGTGGAAGTCAGCGGCTTCTCTCGCGAGGAACTGGTGGGCGCCGCCCACAACATCGTGCGCCACCCGGATATGCCCGAAGCCGCCTTCGAGGACTTGTGGCGCACCATCCAGCGCGGCGAATCCTGGACGGGCGTCGTCAAGAACCGCCGCAAGGATGGCGGCTACTACTGGGTGCTGGCCAATGTCACCCCCATCATCGAGCGCGGGGAAACCGTCTGTTATGCGTCGGTTCGCGTCAAACCGACCCAAGCGCAGATCGACGCAGCCGACAAGCTCTACAGAAGACTGCGCGACGGCACGGCGCGCGGCGTGCGCCTCGTGCGTGGCCAGGCACGGCCAACGGGCATCGCCGGCGTCCTGGCCCGATTGAAGCTGTGGCGGCTGACCGGCGTGCGTTCGCGCATGCTGGCCTGGGCCATGCTGGCGTCCACCCTGTTCCTGGGCGCGGCCGGCGTCGCGCTGTACGGCATGTTCGACCGCATGCAGCCCGAAGAACTCGCCATCGCCGCGGCCGTGCTGGCGGCAGGCGTGGTCCTCATCTTCGCCTCAGGCTGGGGATTCGCGCGCAGCATCTCGGGGCTGCTGGCGACCGCCACCGACTTCACGCGGCAGATCGCCGCGGGCAACCTCAGCACGCCCCTGCCCTCGGCCAGCCTGCGCGACGAGATCGGCGCCCTGAAGTTCTCACTGGAAGTCATGCGCAAAAGCCTGGTCAGCATCACGCGCGACGTGCACGACGGCATTGAAAGCGCGCTGCACTCCGCCTCCGAGATCGCCGACGGCAACGAGGACCTGTCCGCGCACACGCAACGCCAGGCCGCGTCGCTGGAAGAAGCCGCGGCCAGCATGGAACAGCTGGCCGCCACGGTGAAGCAGAACGCGTCGAACGCCCACGGCGCAGACCGGATGGCTAGCCAGGCCTCGGACGTGGCCAAGCGCGGCGGCCAGGTCGTAAACGAAGCCGTAGCCGCCATGCACGGGATCGTCGAGAGTTCCTCGCGCATCACCGAAGTGGTGGGCATCATCGACGGCATCGCGTTCCAGACCAACATCCTGGCGCTGAACGCCGCTGTGGAAGCCGCGCGCGCCGGCGAATCCGGCAAGGGCTTCGCGGTGGTAGCCACCGAAGTGCGCAGCCTGGCGCAGAAAAGCGCCACCGCTGCCCGCGAAATCAAAGCGTTGATCGAAGCGTCCAACGAGCGCGTCAACGATGGCGTGCGGCACGTAGAGCGTGCGGGCGCCGCCATGCTGGACATCGTGGATTCCGTGCAGCAGGTCACGCAGATCATGAATGAGATCGCGGCCACCTCCACCGAGCAGCACACCGGCATCGACAACGTCAGCCGCACCATTTCGGAAACGGATACCGCGGCCCAACGCAATGCGGTGCGGGTCGAGCAGGCCGCGCTGGCCGTGGACAACCTGCGCACCCGAGGCGCGCAATTGCGCCACGCCATCGAAGTGTTCCGCGTGGCCGGCAGCCAGACGGTGCTGCCCAAGCGTGCCGCCACGCCTGTGCCGGCGGGATTGATCGCGACGCCCAGCGCGCGGCCGTTGCTGGAAGGCCAGGCCTGACGACGACGCGAGGCCGGCTCAGGCGCCGGCCGCCGCCTGCTTGTCCAAGCGCTTGATGAATACCTGCAGTTCTTTTTCGACCTGTTTGTCGCCACGCGCCTGCGCGGCCTCCATGCCCGAGTTCCACGCCGCCCGTGCGCCTTCCACGTCGCCCAGGCCCAGGCAGGCCTTGCCCAGCCATTTCCAGGCGACCGAGTAAGCGGGGTCGAACGCCAGGGCCGCCCGCAAGTGCGGCTCGGCCTCGCGAAAGCAATCCTGCTCGACATAGGCCTTGCCCAGCGAAAATCGCAGCAGCATGTTGTCGGTGCCCTTGGCCAGCATGGCCTCTAGGCGTTCAATCATTCCTTCCATTAACGGGCTCCCGTCGGTCACTGAACACTGATCGGGCATGATAGGACGACACCGTCGCAACAGCGGCAATACCCTTGATGCAAGTCTGAAATTAGGAAGCCCCATCTAAAATGAATGGTTTCCTTGCGTTTCAAGACCAGCTCAACAGGGAATGTCTGGACGATTGTCCTGTCCCACAATAGGTTGCCTATGAAAGGTGCTTGTTCCATGATGCTCTCGCGCTTGTCTCTACTTCGACTCGCACCCCTGCTCTTGCTCCCTCTCGCATCTGCCGCGGTGGCTCAGCCTTCAGGCGCCGTCACTACCACTGCAGCGGACTCCCGATTGCGCAACGCAGCGCTGGTGAACCGCATCACGTGGGGTGCCACCCCAGCAGAATTGGCTCGCATCCAGGAGATCGGCGCTGAAAGATATCTGCAGGCCCAGTTGCACCCCGATCCTCGCGCGAAGTTACCCCAGGAAGTGCAGCAGCAGATTGATGCGCTGTCGATCTATCACGTATCTGATAAAGACGCGCAAGCCCAACAACGCAAGATGCGTCAAGATGCACGAGACTTACCCCAGGCCGCCAAACAAAAAGCGTTGCAGGAGTCTCGAAGAATCTCCCGCGAACGCGCTGACGAGACCGCGTATCGGGCAATTTGGCGTGCCTTGTACTCGCCTAACCAGCTTCAGGAACAAATGACGTGGTTTTGGACAAACCACTTTAGCGTCTTTTCTGGCAAGGGCGATATCGGCACCTATCTAGCCCAGTATGAAGAACAAGCCATCCGTCCGTACGCGCTGGGAAAATTCCGCGATATGCTCCGGGCCACCGTCCGCTCGCCTGCCATGCTGGTGTACTTGGACAACACCCGGAACATCAAAGGCCATCTGAACGAAAACTATGCGCGCGAACTGATGGAGCTGCACACGCTGGGCATCAAAGGCGGTTACACGCAGAACGACGTGCAAGAACTGGCCCGCATTCTGACGGGACTGGGCGTGCGAAATAGCGACAAACCGCCCCAGGTCAAGCCCGATCTGCGCGATCAACTGGTGCAGGACGGCCTGTTCCAGTTCCACCCGGAACGCCACGACGCCGGCGATAAGGTATTCCTGGGCCATAGAATCAAGGGCGGCGGACTGGATGAGGTGGATCAAGCCATCGACCTGCTGGCGCGACATCCGGCGACTGCGCGCTTTGTCAGTGAAAAGCTTGCCGCATACTTTCTGGGCAACGCTCCCTCTGCCCAGCTTGTTGACCAGATGGCTAAAACCTTCCTCGCGAAAGACGGGGACGTCGCTGCGACACTGCAGACGCTATATGCCTCGCCGGAATTTGCCGACTCGCTAAAGACTGGCGTATTCAAGGATCCCGTGCATTACGTCTATTCGTCGATGCGGCTCGCCTACGCCGACTCGCCGCCCGTCCGCAACCCGAAAGCCGCCATGTCCTTGCTGCGCCAGATGGGGCAAGGCTTGTATCAACGCAAGACTCCAGACGGTTATCCACTAGCCATGTCCGACTGGTCTGGCTCCGGCCAGATGACCCAGCGTTTCGAAATAGCGCGCACGATCGCCGCCGCCCCTCTGGTCTTCTACCGAACGCAAAACGATCCAGACAAGGTTGCGCCGCCCCGCATTGGGCGTTTGTTGAACTCCATCACGGAGCTCGGCCTCTTCACGAATCTATCGCGCTCTACGCGCGACGCCATCGCTCAGGCCAAGACACCAGCGGATGCTAATACGTACCTGTTGGCCTCGCCTGAATTCATGCGCCGTTAGGAGAACAAAATGGATCGCCGCCATTTGCTTCACATGATTGCCGCCGCCCCGCTGATACTGGGAAGTAGCCGTCTTTACGCCGCACCTGCGGCCTCGGGCAACCGCTTGCTAGTCGTCTTCATGCGCGGGGCCTACGATGCCGCCAGCCTGCTGGTGCCCACATCCAGTGACTTCTACTACGAATCCCGGCCTAGCATAGCAATCGGACAGCCCGGCAGCAGCAGCGGCGCTGCATTGCCCTTGACCGATAGCTGGGGCCTGCACCCAGCCTTGGCCGACAGCCTGATGCCGTTCTACCAAAAAAAACAATTGGCCTTCGTTCCATTCGCGGGCACGGAAGACCTGAGCCGCAGCCATTTCGAAACTCAGAACAGCATCGAACTCGGACGAGGTGCGGGGAAGAACGGCAACTACCGATCAGGCTTTCTCAACCGTCTGACAGCCGCATTGGAGGGCTCGAATGCGCAGCCAGCCGCGTTCACGTCCGAAGTACCTCAGATCCTACGGGGCGAAGCTCGCGTGCCTAACATCGACCTGGGGGGAGCCACCCGCAAGTCGCGCCTTACGGACGAGGACAATCGCGCCATCGCTGCCATGTATCGCGATACGGAACTGGACGCATCTGTTTTGGAAGGCCAACGCATCATGAGCGCATCGCGCCAAGAACTCGATGCGGAAATGAAAGCAGCCAATGGCAATGCCGTGTCCACAGACAAGTTGGAAAAAGAAATCCGCCGCATCGCCCGCTTCATGACCGACCGCTACAACCTGGGCTTTGTCGACGTGGGCGGCTGGGACACGCACGTGGGCCAAGGCGCCGCCACCGGCGCGCTGGCCAACCGCCTGGGGCAACTGGGCCGGGCGCTTGCCGCCTACGCCGACGCGATGGGCCCTGCGTGGCAACAGACCACAGTCGTCGTGATCAGCGAATTCGGCCGGACCTTTCGCGAGAACGGCAACAAGGGCACCGACCACGGGCATGGCACCGTGTATTGGGTGATGGGCGGCAATGTGCGCGGTGGTCGCATCGCGGGCCGGCAAGTCGCGGTCAAGCGCGACACCCTGTTCCAGGATCGCGACTACCCCGTGCTGAACGAATACCGCGCGGTCTTCGCCGGCCTGTTCTCGCGGCTGTACGGGCTGGACAAGGCACGCCTGGCGCAGGTTTTTCCCGGCGTGGCCCCGCTGGACTTGAAGTTGGTCTGAGTTCCAGCGCCGGCGCCGGGCCAGGCGCTACACTCGACGGGCAAGCCAGCGCACTGGCGCCCTCGCGTCCAGACGCCTGACACAGGAGCCCGCATGAGCAATATTTTCGATTTCACTGCCCGCGACATCAACGGGGAGGACCAATCCCTGGACATCTACCGCGGCCGCGTGCTGCTGGTGGTGAACGTCGCCTCCAAGTGCGGCTTCACGCCGCAATACGCGGGCCTGGAAGAACTCTACCGGTCGCTGCGCGACGACGGGCTGACGGTGCTGGGGTTTCCTTGCGACCAGTTCGGCCACCAGGAACCCGGCGACGAAGCCGAGATCCGCAACTTCTGCTCGACCCAATACGACATCACCTTCCCGCTGTACGCCAAAGTCGACGTCAATGGCGCCGACGCGCATCCGCTGTATCGTTGGCTGAAGGGCGAAAAGCCCGGCGTCTTCGGCACCGAAGGCATCAAATGGAACTTCACCAAGTTCCTGGTCGGCCGCGACGGCCAGGTCATCAAGCGCTACGCGCCGACGGACACGCCGGCGGGCCTGAAGGACGACATCGTCCGGGCGCTCTCCGCGCCAGTCTGAGCCCGCAGGAGGCAGCGCCTGAACCGCCCTAGCGCAAGGGCGGCAGGCGCCGACGCACCGTGTGCGCCTTGACGATGGCGGTATTGGTTTCAGCGAACTCCGTCACGCGCTCAAGAATTCCGTCCAGGTGCGAAATCGACCGCAGCACCACGCGGGCGATGAAGCAATCATCGCCCGTCACCTTGTCGCATTCCACGAATTCCGGGATTTCCTGGATCAGCCCTTCCACATGCCGCAACTGCCCGGGCAAGGGGCGGATGCGCACGATGGCTTCCAAGGTGTAGCCCAACGCCACCGGATCCACATCCAGCGTGTAGGCGCGGATCACGCCCGACTCCTCCAGCCGCCGCAGGCGGTCCGCCACGCTGGGCGCCGACATGCCCACCTGCCGGGCCAGATCGGCCGTGGTGGTGCGCGCATTGGCCGACAGGGTCTCGACCAGGCGACGATCGATGCCGTCCAGAACAGGGCTTTCGTTTTTTAGGTCGTTTTGCATAAATTCCACCTAAAAGAAGGTATGACATTAAAAACACCACACGAACATCATATAACCAGCTTGATCTGCCTGGGATAATTTCTCCATCGTACATCGCGGACAGCCCGCCCGGAGAAACCTCATGAATCCCGCATCAGAACGCCTCGGCCTGGCGCAAATGGCCGCCGCCATGACCCTGTCCGGCACACTGGGCGTGTTCGTCATCGAGTCCGGCCAAAGCGCCTGGAACGTCGTTTTTTTCCGCTGCGTCTTCGGCGCCTTGTCGTTGTTCCTGTATTGCTGGGCGCGCGGGCTACTGCGGCCCGGCCTGTTCACGGCCCGCACGCTGGCCCTGGCGCTCGCCGCCGGCGCTGCGCTGGTCCTGAACTGGGTGCTGCTGTTCTCGGCCTACCGACTGGCGTCCATCTCGTTGGCCACGGCCGTCTACAACGTGCAGCCCTTCTTCCTGATCGGGCTGGGCGTGCTGTTCCTGGGCGAACGCCCTACACGCGGCAAGCTGGCCTGGTCGGTCGTGGCGTTTGCGGGATTGCTGCTGGTGCTGCGCCTGTCGGAAACCGGGGGTGCGGGGGGCAGCGAATACCTGTCGGGGCTGATGCTGGGCCTGGGCGCCGCCGCCCTCTATGGCATCACCGCCATCATCGTCAAGCGGCTCACGGGCATCCCGCCTCAGGTGCTGGCGCTGGTGCAGGTGACGCTTGGCGCCATCATGCTGCTGCCCATGGCGGATTTCAACGCCCTGCCCGCCGCGCCCTTGCAATGGAGCTACCTGGTCGCCCTGGGCCTGATCCACACCTGCCTGATGTACATCCTGATGTATTCGGCCATCCAGAAGCTGCCCACCACGTCCACCGCCGCGCTCAGTTTCATCTACCCCGCCGTGGCCATCATGCTGGACTTTCTGGTCTACGGCCACCGGATGGACGCCACGCAGGTCGTGGGCGTGGCGATGATCTTCCTGGCTGCCGCGGGCGTCAGCCTGAACTGGACCTGGCGCCTGCCGGGCCGCCCGCGCCCCGGCGCCGGCACGGCCTGACCGCGGCAGCGGCACCGGAAACCCGCACCCCGGCCCCGGTTATTCGGGGCCGGGCCGAGCCGTCCCCGCTATCATGGCTTTTCCATCCGCCGGCCCCCGCCGGCGGCGCCAAGATTCCCAGGACGCTCCCCATGATCGATCTCTACTACTGGACCACCCCCAACGGCCACAAGATCACGCTGTTCCTTGAAGAAACCGGCCTGCCCTACAAGATTCACCCGGTGAACATTAGCCGCGGTGATCAGTTCAAACCTGAATTCCTGGCCATCGCGCCGAACAACCGCATTCCCGCCATCGTCGACCAGGCGCCCGCCGACGGCGGCGCGCCGATCTCGCTATTCGAGTCGGGCGCCATCCTGCAGTATCTGGCCGAGAAGACCGGCCGCTTCCTGCCCGCCGACGTGCGCGGCCGCGCCGAAGTCTCGCAATGGCTGTTCTGGCAGATGGGTGGTCTGGGGCCCATGGCCGGCCAGAACCACCACTTCTCGGGCTATGCGCAAGAACGCATCGCCTACGCCATCGACCGCTATGTCAAAGAGACCAACCGCCTGTACGGTGTGTTGAACAAGCGTCTGGCCGACCGCGAATTCGTGGCGGGCGACTACTCCATCGCCGACATGGCCGCCTACCCGTGGATCGTGCCCCACGCCAAGCAGGGCCAGGACCTGAACGACTTCCCGCACCTGCAGCGCTGGTTCAACGCCATCGCCGCGCGACCCGCCACCCAACGCGCCTATGCGCTGGCCGACACCATCAATACCGCCCCGTCCATCAGCGACGAGGAGTCCCGCCGCATCCTGTTCGGCCAGACCGCGCAGCAAGTCACCCGCTGATCCGCCGGAGACCGCCCATGACAGCACCGAAACTGGCGTTCCGCCGCGCGCGCGCCGAAGACCTGCCGCATATCATCGCGATGCTGGCCGACGACGAATTGGGCGCCGCGCGCGAAGACCCGTCCGTGCCGCCGAATCCGCGATACATTGCCGCGTTTACCGCGATCAACCAGGATTCCAACCAATTCATGGCAGTGGTCGAGCAGGATTCCCACCTGGTCGGCTGTTTGCAGTTATCGTTCATACCCGGCCTGTCGCGGCAGGGCCAATGGCGCGGACAAATCGAGAGCGTGCGCATCGCCTCGTCTTACCGCGGCCAGGGCCTGGGACGCGCCATGTTCGAATGGGCGATTGAACAATGCCGCATCCAGGGATGCGGCCTGGTCCAGCTGACCACCGACCGTGCGCGTCCGGACGCGCGCCGGTTCTATGAAAGCCTGGGTTTCAAGGCCAGCCACGATGGCATGAAGCTCAGCCTGTAGTGCAAGTAGATGATTTTGCAAGGAGCGCCCATGCATGGCGAATATAAAGTCCCCGGCGGCAAACTGGTCGTTGCGGATCTGGAAGTGCGCGACGGCCGCCTGGCCGACGTGCGTATCAGCGGCGACTTCTTTCTTGAACCGCCCGAAGCGCTTGAAGCCATCAACAATGGCCTGAACGGCATGCCGGCCGACGCCGGCGAACTGGAACTGGCGGTTGCCGTCCAATCGGCCCTGCCCGCCGATGCCGAACTGTTCGGCTTTTCCGCCGAGGCCGTCGCCGTCGTCCTGCGGAGGGCGCTGGCATGACGCGCACCGACTGGAACGACTACGACTGGCAACTGATCCACGAAGGCCCGCAGGAGCCGTCGCTGCACATGGCGCTGGACGCCGTCATCACCGATGAAGTCGGCGCCGGCCAGCGGCCGCCCACCTTGCGCATCTGGGAATGGTCCGCCCCCGCCGTGGTGATCGGCCGCTTCCAATCCCTGAAGAATGAAGTCGATCCCGACGGCGCCAAGCGCCACGGCATCGAGGTCGTGCGCCGCGTAAGCGGCGGCGGCGCGATGTTCATCGAGCCCGGCAACTCCATCACCTATTCGCTCAGCGCGCCGCAAGCGCTGGTGCACGGCATGAGTTTCCAGGAATCCTATGCCTTCCTGGACGCCTGGGTGCTGACCGCGCTGCAGGGCCTGGGCATCAAGGCCTGGTATCAGCCCTTGAACGACATCGCCTCGGACATCGGCAAGATCGGCGGCGCCGCGCAAGCCCGCCGTGCCGGCGCCGTGCTGCACCACGTGACCATGTCCTATGACATCGACGCCGATAAAATGGTCGAAGTCTTGCGGATCGGCCGCGAAAAGCTGTCCGACAAGGGCACCACCAGCGCCAAGAAGCGCGTTGACCCGCTGCGCACGCAGACCGGGCTGGCACGCGAGGTCATCATCGACCGCATGGTGGAAACTTTTGCCGGCCTGCACCGTCTGACCCCCGGGCAGATTGGCAGCGACACGCTGGCGCGCGCCCGACAACAGGCCGAAGAGAAGTTCTCCACCCCTGAATGGACCGGCGTGGTGCCCTGACCGCCAAAGCCTGTTGCCATCAAGCCTAGATTTTGTGGAGGTAGTTCAATGCGTCGCACGTTCACGCCGCAAGGCGCGATAAGCGGTCTGATCCTGGGCGCTGCCCTGTTGGCGCTTGCCGGCTGCGGCAGTGCGCCGCCGGCGAACATCACCCTGGCCAGCCCCTCCTCCTCCACGCCGGAGAAGGTAGGGGACCTGTCCACCGAACACATCAAGTGGGCCTCGAACAAGCCCGGCTGCGAGGGAGACTGCCCGCGCATTGAAATCGATAGCGTGGCGTTTCCCGGCATCCCCAAGCTGACGGCGCTGGTGGATCACGTGCTGGCCTACATGACCGGCACCGACGCCAACCGCCGAGGCCCGTACAACACGCTGTCGGAATACACACAGTATTTCTGGTCCACGGCCCGTCCGCGCGACGCCACCTATTTCAAGGCCAACGTCAAGGACACCGTGGGCGACATCGTGTCGATCGAACTGCACACCGAGCAGTTCCTGACGGGCGCCGCGCACGGCATCCCCGCCACGCAGTATCTGAACTGGGAACGCAGCCGAGACCGCGTCATGAGCCTGGACGAAGCGCTGATCCCTGGCCGTCGCGCCGAATACGTGGCGGCGCTGCAGCGCGCCCACGCCAAGTGGCTGACGGCAAATCCGGACGCCAAGCGGGACCCCGCGGCCTACAGCAAGATGTGGCCCTTCCAGGAAAGCGACAACTTCGCGCTGACGCGCGACGGCATCGTCGTGAAGTACGACGCCTATTCGATTGCGCCGTACTCGCATGGCGAGCCCGAGCTCAGCATCCCGTACGCGGACCTGCGCGGCATCTTCAAACCGGAGTTGCTGCCGAAGTCGTAGCCAATACCGGTTGCGGCGAGCTGCAAGCAAGCCGTCGGGCGCGACGGTTTGCACCCCAATACGCGAAGGCCGGCAACAGGCACCTGCCTGTTGCCGGCCTTTTGCACGCGCCGCGGCGCGCAAGGTCTCTTCGAGACCGGGGTTCGGGTGAGCGGACTGAGAGTGGAGCTAGGGAGGTGGCCGCTTTTTTCGCGTCTGTGGCCGGGTAAGACGCCCAGTCCGCTCAATGCAACCGCGGCCTGAAGGAGCCGGCGGCGCGCCACGTGTGCGCCCGCCGCCGGCTCACGTCAGGCGCTTAGAAGCGGTGACGGACACCCACGATACCGACGGTGCTCTTGACGCCGTCGACAAACGCGAAATCGGTGGCGTACGAGCCCAGCGCGTACAGGTTGGTACGCTTGGACAGGTTGTACGTGTAGCCGATGCTGTAGACGTTCATCGTCGACTCGTTGCCGGCCGTCAGCGGGTTGCCGTTGGGGTCAGCACGCTGCCACGATGCCAGGATGCTGCTGGCGCCCAGCGGCACGGTCAGGCCGACCAGGTACGAATTGGCCTTGAAGCCCGACACGCCGACGTTCGAACCGAAGCTGCCAGCGGCGGGGTTGCCGGCATCGCTGCCGAACGCGCTGACGCTTTGGCCGGTGAACCAGCCGTCGCGCGTCTGGCCGAAGCCCAACGCCAGCTTCACGACTTCGAAGTCGTACGCGCCGGCGATCGTCCACGACTTGGGCGTCGCGTCGTTGTTCATCTGGTTGGCAACGTTCAGCTGGTCGTAGGTCAACGCAACGTTCACCGGGCCGTTGACGTAGCGCAGGCCGGTCGTGATGGCGCGCGTGTTGTCGGCGGTCTTGAAGCCGGTTTGCGCGGTAGTCGTGTCGGACGCGTTGAACGAATAGCCGACGCCGAACTGGAAGCCGCTGAACGACGGGGTCGAGTACTGCACCATGTTGTCGTGGCGGACCGTATTGGCGGCGCTGAAGGCCACGCCGACGTTGGCCTGGCCGTAGCTGCCGGCGAACGGATCGATCGCGGCCAGATACTTCGAGGCGATGTTGGTCTGGCGGCCGAATTCCAGCAGGCCCCAGGAATCGCTCTTCAGGCCGACAGTGGCTTGGCGGCCGAACAGGCGGCTGCTTTGGCCCGACTTGCCGTCGCCCGAGTTGAAGCCGCTTTCCAGCGTGAACACGGCGCTCAGGCCATCGCCCAGGTCTTCGGCGCCGCGCAGGCCCCAACGCGAACCGCTCGACACGCCATTGACCATGCCGAACTTGGATTCTTTGTAATCGTTATTGCCCTTGATTTGCTGGAAGCCGATACCAGTATCGATCAGGCCGTACAGCGTCACCGAGGTTTCGGCTTGGGCCACGCCGGACAGGGCGGCGAACAGCGCGGTGACGAGCAGAGTCTTTTTCATTGCGTAATCCCTTTGATTGAACATACATGCGCAGGTGGCTGGGTTTGCATGGCAAACGGCGTACGGCGCATGGCAGGAACGAATTCTAGGGACGCAATGTGTCAGTTTTCTAGACGCAAGGAAAACCCGTCCAAGATCTCGAAAAAAAGGCCAACTTGTAGTCTGAGCTCCACACCTGGGGCCAGTGTATGGCGCGGCCGCAAGGCTGTCATCGGGGTGTGTTAACAAGCAACATTCGGCGCGGATGCCGGCACGCCGCGGGGTAGGACGAGCGTACCGGGGCCGGATGCTTAGCGAGCCCCCTGCAGCGGCAGCAGCCGCCGATAGCCTTTGGGCAGGGGATGTTCGGCGTGTTCTGCCACCGTGCGCGCCAGCCGCGCTGCCAGCGCGTCCGGGAACGGCGTGGCGCGCCGCGTGTTCAGGTCGACGTGCAACGACAACTGCTCCATCGTGGCCGCCAGATAGCCGTCGCGCGTCTGCGTCAGCTCCATCAGGCAGAGCAGCCGCTTGTTGTCGGACTCAAGCAGGCGAACCTGAAGCATCAGGGGATCCCCCTCCAGCACTTCGCGCAGGTAGGCCACGTGGACGTTCATCGTATAGATGCCGCAGCGCGTGGCCTCGGTATAGTCCAACCCGACGCCCACCTGACTGAGCAATTCGAATCCCACCCGGTCGAAGATGCCGACATAGTGGGCGGCGTTCAGATGGCCGTAGGCGTCGATCCAGGCGGGATCCACGGCAAGTGTCGTGGATGGCAAGTGTTGCGTCATGCGTATCTCCTGAAATGGAAATCGCCCCTTTCGGGGCGATTTCTGTTTTTGTCTCCCTCTACCTCCTCGACGAGTCGTTCAAGAACGCCTCGCCGATTCAGTCATCAAGGATACAGGCCGCGCACTTGGCGCGCTTGCAGGATCCGGGTGCAAGCCAC
The DNA here is from genome assembly GCF_002209535.1 of Achromobacter marplatensis. GTDB lineage: Bacteria > Pseudomonadota > Gammaproteobacteria > Burkholderiales > Burkholderiaceae_B > Achromobacter > Achromobacter marplatensis. The sequence goes on from NZ_NJIG01000003.1 coordinate 325,407, forward strand.
GATGAACGCGGCAGTGCGCAACGTGACCTTGTGTTCCTTGGCCACTTGCGACACGGAACCGTAGGCTTCGCGCATGATGCGTTCCAGGCGCTGGTTGATCTCTTCTTCGCTCCAGAAGAAGCTGGAGAAGTCCTGCACCCATTCAAAATAGGACACTGTCACGCCACCGGCGTTGGCCAGCACGTCCGGCACCACGTAGACGCCGTGTTCGGCCAGGATGTCGTCCGCTTCCGGGGTGGTCGGGCCGTTGGCGCCTTCCACCACGACCTTCGCGCGCACCTTGGGCGCGTTCTCGGCGGTGATCTGGCTTTCCAGGGCAGCCGGGATCAGGAATTCGGTTTCCAGCGTCCAGAATTCGTCCTTGTCAAAAGCTTGGCCGCCCGAGAAGCCGCCCACGCCGCCGTGTTGCGACACGTGCGACAGCAGCTTGTGGACGTCCAGCCCTTCGGGGTTGTGCACCGTGCCGGTATGGTCCTGCGCGGCGATGACCTTCGCGCCGGCTTCATGGAACAGGCGGGCGGCGGTACCGCCCACGTTGCCGAAACCCTGCACGACCACGCGCGACTTCGAGACGTCGATATTCAGGTCGCGGGCGGCTTCGCACGCCACGACGAACACGCCGCGGCCGGTCGCTTCGACACGGCCCAGGCTGCCGCCCAGCGCGATCGGCTTGCCGGTGACCACACCGGTGGCGGTCGCGCCTTCGTTCATGGAATAGGTGTCCATCATCCAGGCCATGGTCTGGGCGTTGGTGCCCACGTCAGGCGCGGGGATGTCTTTGGACGGACCCACGATCACACCGATTTCGCTGGTGTAGCGGCGCGTCATGCGCTCAAGTTCGGATTGCGACAGGTTGCGCGGATCGACACGGATGCCGCCCTTGGCGCCGCCGTAGGGCAGGTTCACCGCCGCGTTCTTGACCGACATCCAGGCGGCCAGCGCCATCACTTCAGACAGGGTCACATCTTGGTGGAAACGCACGCCGCCCTTGCCCGGGCCGCGCGACACGTTGTGCTGCACGCGATAGCCCTCGAAGTGGGCGATCGTGCCATTGTCCAGTTCGATCGGCACATCGACGATCAGCGCGCGCTTCGGGCGCTTCAGGGTCTCGACCCACCGGCTCAGCGTGCCGAGGTACGGGGTGACCCGGTCGACTTGTTGCAGGTAATTACCCCAGGGGCCGAGGTCATCGGCATTCAGATAAGACGGCAAGGCATGGGTGGGAGTTTGAGACATGAGCATGATCTCCTGACAAAGTTGCGCCATTTTATCCACGAAAGTTATAGCGTCCCCATTTAAATTTAAAATATATTAAATAGGGACATATAGCTGTTGCGGATACCGTACGGGTCACACGCCCGGTCTTGGAACTGCCCCTATCCTAAGCTCCCGTTCCGCAAGCGTCCAGCTTGCCCGGCCGCCGCTTCGCCGGCGCGGGGCCACCCTAGCGGGCACGCAAAAGGGGCGACCTTCCCTGAAGAAGCCGCCCCTTGATCACCGCATACGCCTTCAGGCCGACAGCAGTTGCCAGGCCAACCGGGCCGCCGCGCGGGCGCCGTGCCCGTCCACGTCGAAGCGCGGGCTGTACTCCGCCATATCGGCCAGCCGGAGCTTGCCGCTGGCTTTCACCCGCAGCACGATTTCCTCGATCACCGACATCGGCACCCCATAAGGCGCCGGGGCCGACACCCCGGGCATGACCGCCGCAGGCAGCACGTCCAAGTCGATCGTCAGGTAGACATGGCGCGCGCGCGCCAGCAAGGCGTCCACGTTGGCCAGGCGGGCTTCCAGATGGCGTTCCTGCATGTCGTGGTCTTCGACCCAGACCGCGCCGACCTCGGCCGCCCGGGCGTACAGCGCGGGCGTATTGGCCAGCCGCGACACGCCCAGGCAGGCGTATTGCAGCGCCTGCCCGCGCGCTTCGCAGTAGCGGGTGATCTGGTCGAACGGCGTGCCCGAACTGCCCGGACGGCCCGTGCGCAAGTCAAAGTGCGCGTCCAGATTCAGCACCAGCACGGGGTCCGTATCGCCACGGGCTTCCAACCAGCGCGCCAGGCCCTGGAAGCTGCCCCAGGCGATCTCGTGGCCGCCACCCAGCACCAGCGGGCGGGCGCCCTGCCCCAACAGTTCCGCCACACGCAGGCCCAGGCGTTCCTGGGCGTCTTCCAGCTGGTCGCCGACGCACGCCACGTCGCCCGCGTCCAGCAGTCGCGTCAAGCCATGGGCAGGCAGACCCGCCAGGAACTTGCGGATGCCGGCCGGGCCTTCGGCCGCGCCGACACGCCCCTGGTTACGCGCAACCCCGGCGTCGCAGGCAAACCCCAACAGCACGGGCTCGCCCTTTTCGACCTGCCCCGCGGCGGCCTCGACGATATGCGCCAGGCGGCGCGTGTCGCCTTGCTCGGCGCTATCGTCCCGCGCCTTCCACACGCTTTTATCCAATTGCGGGGAAGTCATGTCGCCGCCCCCTGCCCTGCGCTCAACACGGCTTGGAGGAATTCCCGGGTACGCGGTTCGCGCGGCTGGCTGAAGATCACCTCAGGCGGGCCGGATTCCAGGATCACCCCGCCGTCCATCACGGCCACGACGTCGGCCACGTCGCGGGCGAAGCCCATTTCGTGCGTCACGACCATCATCGTCATGCCTTCGCGGGCCAGCAGCTTCATCACCTGCAGCACTTCGCCCACCAGCTCCGGGTCCAGCGCCGACGTCGGTTCATCGAACAGCATGACCTTGGGCTGCATGGCCAGCGCCCGGGCGATCGCCACGCGCTGCTTCTGCCCGCCCGACAGGCTGGCCGGCATGGCGGCAGTCTTCTGCGACAGGCCCACCTTGCGCAGCAGGTCTTCAGCCAGCGCATTGGCCTCGTCGCGGCCCATGCCGCGCAGCTTGCGCGGACCGACCGTCACGTTCTCCAGCACCGACAAGTGGGGAAACAGGTTGAAGCCCTGGAAGACCATGCCCACCTGCATGCGCAACTGGTTCAGTTGCGCCTCCGGCAGCAGCTGGCCGTGGTCGAGCAACGTCTGGCCGCAGATGTCCACGGTGCCGGCTTGCGCCACTTCCAAGCCGTTGCAGCAGCGCAGCAAGGTGCTTTTACCCGAACCGCTGGGACCGATCACGACCACCACCTGCGAAGGCAACACGTCGAAATCGATGCCCCGCAGCACGGCGTGGTCGCCGTAAGACTTGTGCAGGCCGCGGATGCGGATCATTTCCTGCGGATTGCCGAACTGGTTCATTGCACCATCCCTCCGGCGCGCAGGCGTTGTTCCACCTTGCGCAAAATCACCATGGCGGCGGTTGTCAGGACCAGATAGATCAATGCCACCACCAGATAGGTTTCCAGCGAGCGATACGACACGCTGATGATCTTCTGCCCTTCATGCATCAGATCGTGAATGGTCAACAACGACACCAGCGCGGAATTCTTGATCAGCGCGATGAACTCATTGCCCAGCGGCGGGATCATGCGCACCACCGCCTGCGGCAGGATGATGATGCGCATGGCTTGGCCGGACGACATGCCCAGCGAACGCGCCGCTTCCGTCTGGCCACGGTCGACCGACTGGATTGCGCCCCGCACGATTTCCGACACGTAGGCGCCGGAATACATGCCCAGGCCCAGCACGCCGCAGGCGAACGCCGGCAGCGTCACGCCGAACTGCGGCAGGCCGAAGAACCAGATGAACAGCTGCACCAGCAACGGGGTGCCGCGAAAGAACAGCAGATACGTGCTGCACAGGTGGTAGATGACGCGGCGCTGCGGGTTGAGCCGGCCGACGCCGACCAGCAGGCCGATGACGCAACCCAGCAGCAAGGCGCCGGCGGTCACCTCGACGGTGACCACCGCGCCGCGCAGTAGCGCGTCGAAGTCGGCAAAGACGGGAGAGAAATCCAGGTTCATTTCGCGGGCGCCTCGAACCACTTGGTCACGATGGCCTGATAGCTGCCGTCGCTCTTCAACTTCTGCAGCGCCGCGTTCAGCTCGCGCGTCAGTTCAGGCTTGTTCTTGGGCACCGCGATGCCGTAGTCCTCGGTGGTCACCTGGTCGTTCAGCACCGTCAGGCCCGTGGTGCTTTGCGCGAACAGCTTGGCGGCAGGCTTGCCCGTCACAGCGGCGTCGGCGCGGCCGATCTGCACCAGGTTGAACATTTCCTGGTTCTTTTCGACTTCCACGCGCTGCACGGCCGGGAAGTGGTCCTTCAGGTAGTTGACCGACTTCGTGCCGACCTGCACCGACACCTTGCGGCCGTCCAGGTCCTTCAGCGTCTTGATGGGGCTGTCCGTCTTGGTCAGCACCACCAGCCCGCCCGCGTAGTACGGGTCGGTGAAGTCCACGACCTTGCTGCGCTCGGGCGTGATGTAGATGGCGGACACGGCGATGTCGGCGCGGCCGGCCTGCAGGGCGGGAATCAGACCCTTGAAGTCGATGTCGATCCACTCGACTTTCTTGCCCATGGCGCCTGCCAGCGCTTCGACCAGCTCGATGTCGAAACCGGTGCGCTTGCCGTCTTTGACAAACTCCATCGGCGGGAAGGTGGCGTCAGTGACGGCGCGGATGGTTTCCTGGGCGTGCGCGGGGCCGGCGCTCCAGGCCAGGCCCAGCGTCAGGGCGGCGGTCAGCAATGTGCGGCGAGTGGTCATGGTCAGTCCTATGGGAAAGGGGTACGGCGATGAGTACGGCGGATGAGATACGGCGGATGGGTACGGCGATGGTTGCGGTACAGCGTGGAATTCAAACTGGCGGGGCAAGCCGGAGCACGGCGGGTCAGTGCACCTTCAAACGTTCGGAAATGCGGCGGGCGGCGCCGACGGTCAGGTCGATCAGCGCCCGGGGACGCTGGGCGGCGCGGGTAGACGGCGCCATCAACGTGATCGAGGCCACGGCCTGGTTGGGTCGCTGGAAGATGGGCACGCTGACGCCCCACACGCCGGCGTCGACTTCGCTATCGGTCACGGCGTAGCCTTGGGCACGGATCGATTCCAGTTCGTCGGCCAGACGGGCCGCATCCACGCCGGCTTCGGCGGCCAGATAGGCCAGCGCGGCCTGCAAGCGCGCTTGCGGCATGAAAGCCAGCAGGGATTTCGCGGAAGCGCCGCGCGCCAGCGGCAGGCCCCGGCCCTTGGTGAAGGAACAGCGCAGCGGGTGCTGGCTTTCCACCATGTCCAGACAGACGGCCTGGTCCTTGACGGCCACCAGCAGGCCGATGGTTTCACCGGACGCCGCGGCCAGCGCGGCCATGTCGGGTTGCGCCTCGTGAATCAGGAAAGACGACTGGTCAAAGCCCCAGGCCAGTTGGACGCATAGCGGCCCCGGGCCGTACTCGCCTTCATGCTCGGCCACGAATCCCCAGCGCTTGAGCAACGCCACCTGCCGGTACAGCGTGCTTTGGGCCAGGCCAGTCTTCTCGGCCAGCGCCGCGATCGTCAGCGTGCCATCGTGCCGGGCCAACGTGGCCAACACATACAGGACACGGTCTGCGCCCGCCCCTACCGAGGGTTCCGACATCAAGATATAGCTCCAAGCGATGAGCGCTCAGATTATCAATTTCCGGCTATATCCTTGCTTTCAATTCCCGAATATTGAGAAACAACAGGGAAAACCCCGAATTCCTGGGCGAAAAAATGGCGCCGCAAGGCGCCAAACAGTCCGAAATTGCCGGCGAACCGCTTCGGACTGGTATCCGCTGCAGCCGGGATCTGCCCTCAAGCCAGATGGGCGGTCGACCCCAGGATGCGTTCGGCGCAACGGGCCCAGTACAGCAGCCGGGCGTCTTCCTTGACGAAGCCCACCATCTGGAAGCCCAGCGGCAGGCCGTTGGGCCCGCGCGCCGGCGTAATCGGCGGCCGACAGCCCCTCGCCCATCGTCAGGTAGTCGATCAGTCCCGGATCGCACAACTGCGCGTGCGCCAATCCCCCTCTGACGCCGCCACGACAGAACCGCGCAAGGCGCCTCGACCCACGAAGTCATCCGCGACCTGCGGGAACGCATCGCCTCGCAGGCGTTGCTGCCGGGCCGTTCAGAGATGGGAATCAAGCAATACCGCGCCCTGCTGGACGCGATGGTTCGCGGCGACGCCGACGAAGCCGAGCGCTGCGTGCGCGAACTGAATGCCAGCGCCCGCGAGTACATCGAGCGCTACAAGAACTACGTAATTTAAGCGGTGCGGGCGGGAGGCCAGCCGTGGCTGACCCGCCCGGGCCAGGCGCCGCGCCTCAGGGCGAAGCCGGCGTGTCGTAGTTGTTCAGCTTCACGCCCGACACGCCGCCCACGCTGGGCGATGCCGCCGGCGCGGGCGCGTTGCCCGACGCCGCAGCCGGGGCGGGCGGCACGTCAGGCGCTGCCGTCGGGGCGATCGCTTCCGGCACCGGGGCCGTCTCGGCCTCGGCAGGCGCCGGGTTGGCGGCTCGGCGCGCACGCTTGGCATCGTCCGCGCGTGCCACCATGGCCGTCAGTTCGGTCGCCAGTGACGCTGATTTGCCGTTGCGGGCCCAGTCGGCAGCGCTCTGCCCTTTCAGGTCGCGCGTGGTCACATCGGCGCCCGACTTCACCAGCAGGTCCACCATTTCTTTGTTGCCGCCCAATGCCGCCATCATCAGCGGCGTCTCGCCCCCGGGAGCCGGTGCATTGACGATGGCCTTTTTCGACAGCAGCAGGCGCGCCATCTCCATTTGCCCTTTCGATGCCGCATAGTGCAGCGGCGTCCATCCCAGCCGATTGACCTGCGCCCCGCGGGCGATCAACGTCTTCGCCCGCTCGGTCTGGCCGGCGATCGCTAGGTACATCAGCGGCGTCTCGCCCGCCGGGTTCTCGGCGTTCAAATCGGTGCGCTTGTCCGCGGCGATCACGTCAAACACCTTCCAGGCGCCATCCACCACCGCGCGCATCAGCGCAGGCTGGCCGTTCTTGTAGCGCACGTTGGGATCGGACCCGTGGGCCAGCAGGTCTTTGATGTCGTCCGGATAGTCATTGGCAACGTAGACCCACCAGTCGCCAGGGTTGGCCGCATGCGCCATCGGCGCCGCCAGCCCAACCGCCAGGGCCAACAGCGCTCCCCGGCAACGCGACAACAGAAAGTGACGGGCGGTCGGGGCTTGGGCGGTCATGGCTATCCTAGGAATCAGATTGAATAATCAGGTTTAACTTATTTCTTTATCTTATTGAAAAGACGGAAGAAATTGTCGGTGGATGCTTGCGCCACTTCGGCCACGGTGATGCCTCTCAGGTCGGCGATCTTCTCGGCTACGTGGATCACCTTGGACGGGTCATTGAGCTTGCCCCGATATGGCACGGGCGCCAGATACGGCGAGTCCGTCTCGATCAGCAGGCGGTCCAGCGGCACCTTGCCGGCCACCTCATGCACCACCTGGGCGTTCTTGAACGTGACGATGCCCGACAGCGAGATATAGAAATTCTGGTCCAGCGCGGCCTGCGCCACTTCCCAACTCTCGGTAAAGCAGTGCATGACGCCGCCCACTTCCGACGCGCGCTCTTCCTGCAGCACGCGCACCGTGTCCTCGGCAGACGCACGCGTATGGACGATCAGGGGCAGCCCGGTGTCGCGGGCGGCGCGGATATGGCGGCGGAAGCGCTCGCGCTGCCAATCCAGCGGTTCGGACAGGCGGTAGTAGTCCAGGCCGGTCTCGCCGATGGCCACGACCTTGGGGTGTTCGGACAGCCGGACCAGTTCTTCCGGCGACGGATCAGGCGTGTCCTCGTAATCGGGGTGCACGCCCACCGAGGCCCACAGGTTCGCCTGCGGTTCGACCAGTGCCATCAGCCCAGGCCACTCGGGCATGTTGACACTGACCACCAGCGCGTGGGTCACCTGGTTGGCGGCCATCCGGTCAAGAATGGCCGGCAGATCAGCCGCCAGCTCCGGAAAATTCAAATGACAGTGGGAATCGACGTACATGTTTTGACTACAGAAAAAGCCGCGGCGCCCCAACCCGTTGCCGGGCGAATCGCCGCTGGATCAGGGACTTACGCTTGGCAGGATAGCACCACGCGTTGCAGGGTAGCGTGCGCGAACAGCTTGGCGTTCAACGGATGAGTGGCCAGCGCGCGCTGGCGCGTCAGCCAGCGCGCGGCTTCGGCCACGCGGGCGCGGTCCATGCGTGCGGCGACCTGGGCAACGCCCGTGGCCAACGCAGGAAAGTACCGCACCGGCGCACCCGCGTTGGCCAGCATCAGGTCGGTGTACACGCGTTGCAGCGCGTCGATCCATTCACTGGCCGGCACCTTCTCCAGCGATTCGGCCAAGGTGCCCACGTCGGGCGAATGCCCCTGGGCCAGCGGGCCGATCAGCTGTGACAACCACGGTGGACAAGCAGTGTCGCCCGCTTGCGCCAGGCGCAACGCGGCCAGCGGCGCGCCGCCTGCCGCCGCCAGCCATTCGCGCGCGGGCTCAACGTTCTGCGCGCGCAACCATTGCAGCGCGGTGTCCGGGTCCGGCGCCGGCAGGGGCAAACGCCGGCATCGCGACACCAGGGTCGGCAGCAGGCGATCCGGGGCGTCCGCCACCAGCAGGAAAACCGTATGGGGCGGCGGCTCTTCCAGCACCTTAAGCAAGGCGTTGGACGACACCACGTTCAGCGCATGGGCCGGATACAGCAGCGCCACGCGCCAACCACCGCGGTGCGTCGCGGTATTGAACCAGGACTCCAGCGAACGGATCTGGTCGATGCGGATTTCCTTGGACGGCGCGCGCTTGGCGGGGCCGACGGCAGGTTCGGCATCTTCAGCCGGCTCGGCGGCGTCCGCCCCCTCTTCAACCGCCACGGCTTCGGGCCGGATGCGGCGCAAGTCGGGGTGGTTGCCGCTGGCGAACCAGGCACAGGCGGCGCAATGGCCGCAGGCCAGCCCATTCTCGGGCGTTTCGCACAGCAGGCTGGCGGCCGCGGCAATCGCGAAATCCAGCTTGCCAATGCCGGCCAGGCCGTGCACCAGCCAGGCGTGGGCGAAACGGTCGCGGTTGCCCAGCCAGGCCCGCGCCGTGTCCATCTGCCAAGGCAGGAATTGGGGGGCGCTCATGCCGGCACGGCCAGCAGCGCGCGCAGCCCCGCTTCCAGTTCCGTGCGGATCTGGTCGATGGACTGCGTGGAATCCACGATATGGATGCGGCCGGGGTCGGCCTTGGCACGAGCGTGATAGGCCTGGCGGGTGCGCTCAAAGAACTCGGCGCCCTCGCGCTCGAAACGGTCGGGCTCGCGGGCATCGGCCAGACGGGCGCGAGCCACCTCCAGCGGGACGTCGAACAGCCAGGTGCGTTCGGGTTGCCCCGCCTGCATCCAGTCTTCAAGCACGGCGATGCGCGCGGCGCCCAGGCCCCGTCCGCCGCCCTGATAGGCGTAGGTGGCGTCGGTATAGCGGTCGCATACCACCCAGGCCCCGCGCGCCAGCGCCGGTTCGATCACCTGGCTGGCATGCTCGCAGCGGGCCGCGAACATCAGCAAGGTCTCGGTATCCAACCCCATCGTGTCCGTCAACACCAGGGCACGCAGCTTCTCGCCTAGCGGCGTGCCGCCCGGTTCGCGCGTGGACACCACTTCCACGCCTTGCGCACGCAAAAAGTCCGCAATCCAGACGGTGTGCGTGCTCTTGCCCGCGCCGTCCACGCCCTCCAGCGTAATGAAGCGTCCGCGTGAGGTCATTGATCTTGTCCTTGTGCTGTTTCGGAATCGGTTTCGGGGCTTGCGCCGGCAGCCGCGCCGGCATCGGCGGGCGCGGCTGCGGGGGCACTGGGCGCCCCGGCAGGCGTGGGCGCGGGCGCCGGCACGGCGGTCGGGCGCGTGGTCTGCCCCTGCCCCAGAATGTAGCGGGAGACGTTGCGGTTATGCCCCGACAGGTTTTCGGCGAATTCGCTGGTCCCGTTGCCGCGCGAAACGAAGAACAGGTATTTGTGCTGCTCGGGCTGCACCGCAGCAAGCAAGGCCGCCCGGCCCGCGGCGGCGATCGGCGTCGGCGGCAGGCCCGGACGCGTGTACGTGTTCCAGGGCGTATCGGTCTGCAAGTCGCGCTTGCGGATGCGTCCCTGGTAATTCTCGCCCATGCCGTAGATGACGGTGGGGTCGGTCTGCAACAGCATGCCGATCTTCAAGCGGTTGGTGAACACGCCGGATACGCGCCGGCGGTCCGGGCCGTGGCCGGTTTCCTTTTCAATGATGGACGCCAGCACCAGCGCTTCGTAAGGCGTGGCCACCGGCAGGCCGGACTGGCGCTTGGCCCACGTGTCCTGCAGGATGCGCTGGCCCTCCTGATAGGCGCGGCGCAGCAGATCGTAGTCGGTGCTGCCGGGCGTGAAGATATAGGTATCAGGGAAGAACATCCCTTCGGGATGCGTGATGTCCGACCCCAGCCGCTCCATCAGCGCTTCATCGCTGGTGTCGCCCAAGGTCTGCTTGACGTCCGGATGCTCACGCAGCGCCTGGCGGATCTGGCGGAAGGTCCAGCCTTCCAGGAAAGTGATCTGGCGTTGGGTCATGTCGCCGCGCGCCAGGCGTTCCAGCAGCAGCCAGGGGGTATCGCCATTGATGGCCTGGTATCCTCCCGCCTTCATCAGCTTGTCTTGCTCAGTCAGGCGGGCCATCCAGACAAAACCTGGCTCCCACATCGGCACGCCGACCGCATTGAGCGCGCGCGCGACCGTACGCGGGCTGCTGCCCGGGTCCACTACAAAATCGATCCTGTCGGCCGGTAAATGCATGGGCCGGTGCATCCAGCTCCATGCGGCGCCCACGGCTGCCGCGGCGGCAATCACGATAAGCAGGAATGACCACAAGACGTAAAAACGGAGTCGCTTCTTCATAAGTCCCAGAAGTTTAATGGATCAGGCGGACCTGTCGCGGCAAAAGAGGGGTCGGAATGCGCGGCACAGCCCTGCGCCTGTCGGGGGCTTGGTGCTTGCACCGGGGGAAGGCGGCTATCATCTGCTCTTTGATGACGCGATAACACCGCCGCCATGCACGCTTTCTATGCTTCGATTCCCGTCCGCCCCGAAGGTTGCGCGCAATGCGCCCCGCTGGAAGATTTTGTGGTTTTCAGCGCGTCCGGCGCCGATGCCCTGACCTTCCTGCACGGCCAGCTGACGCAAGACGTCACCGGCCTGCCCGCCGACGCCGCCCGCCTGGCGGGCTACTGCACCGCCAAGGGCCGCCTGCTGGCCACGCTTGTCATGTGGCGTGCGGCCCCCGGCGCGGATGATGCCCCGCAACTCTATGGCCTGGTCCGCCAGGACCTGTCGCAAGCGTTGATCAAGCGCCTGTCGATGTTCGTGCTGCGCGCCAAGGTCAAGCTGGCCCCCGCGCCGCTGAACGTCGCGGGCGTGCAGGCAACGGCCGAAGACGCCGCCGCGCTGGAAGCCGTGACCGGCGCCTTGCCGCGCGCCGCATGGCAGCGCGCCGACCTGCCATCGGGCACCTGGATCGCCGCGCCCTCGGCCGACGGCCGCCTGCGCTGGTGGTGGATCGCGTCCGACGAACAATTGAATGAGGCCGCCCCGCTAGCTGCCGTGCTGGGTTTGGCCCCCGCCTCGCAATGGCAGGTGGCGGACCTGGCCGCCGGCATCCCCTGGATCGCCACGGCCACGCAAGACGTGTTCATCCCGCAGACCGTCAACCTGGAACTGATCCAGGGCGTCAGCTTCACCAAGGGCTGTTATCCGGGCCAGGAAGTCGTGGCGCGCAGCCACTACCGCGGCACCGTCAAGCGCCGCATGGCTTACGGCACCATTGCTGACGCCAGCCTGCTAGGCGCGGCGTTGGCGGGCGTGGACGTGTTCGACGCCACCCAGCCCGGCGAGCCGATCGGCCGCGTCGTGGATGCCGCCAGCGAAGCCGGCGTCGCCTCCGTACTGTTCGAAACGACGCTTGCCGCCCTGCCCGAAGGCGACCTGCGGCTGGGCGCGGCGGACGGCCCCCGCATCGCCGCGGCGCCGTTACCCTACTCGATCACGCCCTGAGGCCTTCCGTTGCCCGGCGCTGGCCTTACACGGCCACGCCAAACAGCGCCCCGACGGCGGCCGTTGCCGCCATCGCCAAGGCCCCCAGCACCGTCACGCGCAGCGCCGCCGGCCCCTTGGGCGCGCCCCCGGCGCCTGCCGCCAGTGCGCCAAGCGCCGCCAGGCACACCACCGACGCGCCGATCACCCAGACAATCAATTGCGGCAACGGCGCCGTCACGGCTACCGCCAACGGCAACGCCGCCCCCCCCGCGAACGACGCCGCGGAAGCGACCGCCGCCTGTACCGGACGCGCCCGGTTATGCAAAGAGATACCCAATTCGTCACGCGCATGCGCGTCCAGCGCGTCGTGGCTGGTCAATTGGCGAGCGACTTGCATCGCCAGCTCGCGCGACAGGCCGCGCGCCACATAGATGTCGATCAGTTCGGCCAGTTCTTCCTCCGAATTACGCTTCAACGACCGCTGCTCCATGCGCAGGTCGGCCGCCTCGGTGTCGGCCTGTGAACGGACGGAGACGTATTCACCCGCTGCCATGGACAGCGCACCCGCAACAAGCCCCGCCAATCCGGACGTCAAGATGGCGCCGTGCGTGGCCTGCGCCGCCGCGACGCCCGTGATCAGGCTGGCCGTCGAGACGATGCCGTCGTTGGCGCCCAGCACTGCGGCGCGCAGCCAGTTGCTGCGGAAGATCCGATGATGTTCTTTTGAAGGCATTGCGCGGCACCCATGCGGTGCGTGACAAGCGCGGCGCGCGCCCGGCCGGAGGGCTGGACGCACGCCGCGCCGGATTCACCGCGGCGTCACGCGTACCGCGGTAAGCAAGCCTATCACGCACATCGTCGCCTGCTCGCCTTCGTACGCATGCACTTCCACCTGGCAGATCGACAGACGCTTGCCCGGCTTCACCACCCGCCCGCTGGCGACAAAGCGGTCGCCCTTGGCGGGCGCCAGGAAGTTCATCTTGAACTCCGAGGTCAGGACGTCCTCGCCGGGCCCGAACAGCGTGAAGGCCGCATAGCCGCCCGCGCTGTCCGCGATCGTCGTGGAGATCCCGGCATGCAGAAAGCCGTTCTGCTGGCACAAGTCGGCGCGGTAGGGCAGCAGGATGTCCACTCTGCCCGGCTCCACCACGTCCAGCCCGGCGCCCAGCAGCCGCATGATGCTCTGCTGCTCGAAACTCGCCCTGACCCGTGCGGCCGGGTCGGACGGAGACTGATGGCCGGTCATGTCAGTCCTGCTCGCGCTTGACCAGATTCACGATGCTGGAGAAGTCCAGCTTGCCCGAGCCGCCCGAACTGTGCAGCGAATACAGGTTGCGCGCCAGTTCACCCAACGGGATGGACGCGCGCGCCGACAGCGCCGCCTCGGCCGCCAGGCCCAGGTCCTTCAGCATCAAGTCCACACCGAAGCCGCCCGCGTAGCCCTTGGAGGCCGGCGCATGGTCCATGACGCCCGGCCAAGGGTTGTAGAGCTCGGTGGCCCAGTTGCGGCCTGAACTCTTGGCGATGATGTCGGACAGCACCTTCGGATCCAGCCCGTTGGCCACACCCAGCGCCAGCGCTTCCGACGTGCCCGCCATCAGGATGCCCAACAGCATGTTGTTGCAGATCTTGGCCACCTGACCGGCGCCTGCCGGGCCCGCGTGGAAGATGTTCTTGCCCATCTTCTCCAGCACGGGGCGCGCACGCTCCAGGGCGGCCTCCTGCCCCCCCACGATGAAGGTCAGCGTGCCCGCGGCCGCGCCGCCCGTGCCGCCCGACACCGGGGCGTCGATCATGGCGATGCCACGCACCTCGGCCGCCTGCGCCACCTTGCGCGCCGAATCCGGCGCGATGGTGCTGCACTCGATGACCAGCGCACTGGAAGAAATCTTGCCCAGCAGGTCTTCGCCCAGGTACAGGCCTTCGACGTGCTTGCTGGCCGGCAGCATCGAAATCACCACCTCGGCGCCCTTGACGGCTTCGGACGCGGACGCGGCGGCGCGCGCGCCGGCGTCGGTCAGCAGCTTGACGGCGGCCGGCACCAGGTCGAACACCGTCAGGCTGTGGCCAGCCTTGACCAGATTCAATGCCATGGGCGCGCCCATGTTGCCCAAACCGATAAACGCGATACTGCTCATGATGTCTTGTCTCCTGTTGCTATTGCTGTAGGTATGGATTCATCGTGACCTGCATGACGGAAATCTTGGGGTGGCCGGCCCCAACGCGAACCGGCCGGCGCGTCAACGCCCTTCCTGACCCAGGTCGGCCAGGGGATGCGGCTCGCCGGCGGGCCACGGTTCTTCGAAGAACTTCTGCACCCAGGCATCCGTCGCCACGTCCAGGACGGCAGGATTCCAGTGCGGCTTCTTGTCCTTGTCGACCAGCAAGGCGCGGATGCCTTCGGCAAAATCGCCGTGCGCCGTGCAGGCCAGCGCCGCGATGTACTCGGCGCGGAAGACGTCGTCCAGCGACCGCAGGCGCGTGCGTTGCTGCAACGCGAAAGCCAGGCGCACCGAACCCGGCGAACCCGCCAGCATCGTCGTCGCCGCACGGGCCAGCCACGGATCCGCGTGGTCCTTCAACAGGGCCAGTTCTTCATAGATCTCGTCCAGCCGGTTGCCATTGCACAGGTTGTTGATCAGGAACGAGTGCTGGCGCAGATGCCCCGGGTCCAGCGGCGTCTGCGGTTCCAGCGCGGTCAGCGCGCGGCGCAGCAGGCCGTCATTCATGGACCGCGGTGCCAGGGACGATTCCGGCGCCCCCGCGGCCTGCCCTGCCCAGGGCTGCTCTTCCAGCGACGCCAGCAGTTTCGGCCAATCCGCATGGTTCAAGCGGAAATCCGCCAGACCGGCGAAAAAGGCGTCGGCGGTGTTCATATGCGCGCCCGTCAGGGCCAGGAACAAGCCGATGCGGCCCGGCATGCGGTTCAGCAGCCAGCTACCGCCCACGTCCGGGAACAGGCCGATGGACACTTCCGGCATCGCCAGGCGCGAGGTCTCGCTGACCACCCGGTGGCTGGCGCCCATCATCAGGCCGATGCCGCCGCCCATGACGATCCCATGCCCCCAGCACAACACCGGCTTCGGATACGTGTGGATGCGGTAGTCCAGCCGGTATTCGTGCTCGAAGAAGCGGCGCGCATAGGCGTTGCTCCAACCGCTCTTGCCCTTGTTTTCGCCCATGCTGCGGTACAGGCCGTGCAGGTCGCCGCCGGCGCAGAACGCTTTCTCGCCCGCGCCTTGCAACACCACCAGGGCCACGCCCGGATCGCGGGCCCATTCGTCCAGGCGCGCCGCCAGCAAGTCCACCATTTCCAGCGACAGGCCGTTCAGGGTCTGCGGCGCATTCAGCGTCGCAATCCCGAACCGCATGCCGTTCGCCGCACTTCTTTCTTCGAACAACACCGGTGCATTCATCTTATGTCGGCTCCTTTTTCCAACAATTGGCGGGCAATGATCACGCGCATGATCTCGTTGGTGCCCTCCAGAATCTGATGAACGCGAGTATCGCGCACCAGACGCTCCAAGGGATAGTCCCGCAAGTATCCGTAGCCGCCATGAATCTGTTGCGCGTCCAGGCAGATCTGGAAGCCCATGTCCGTCGCGAAGCGCTTGGCCATGGCGCAGTAGGTCGCTGCGTCCGGGGCGCCCGCATCCAGCTTGCAGGCAGCCAGGCGCACCATCTGGCGCGCCGCGACCAGGTGCGTGGCCATGTCGGCCAGCTTGAACTGCAGCGCCTGGAACTCGGCCAGGCGGCGATTGAACTGCCGGCGCTCGTCCATATAGCGGCGGGCGGCGTCCAGCGCGCCCTGCGCCGCACCCACCGAGCACGTGCCAATGTTGATGCGGCCGCCATCCAGGCCCTTCATGGCGATCTTGAAGCCCTCGCCCTCCTGGCCCAGCAGATTGCCGGCCGGCACGCGGACGTTTTCGAACGTGATGGGGCGCGTGGACTGGCTGTTCCAGCCCATCTTCTCTTCCTTGCGGCCGTAGCTGATGCCCGGCGTATCGGCGGGCACCGCGAACGCGCTGATGCCGCCTGCCCCCTCGCCACCGGTGCGCGCCATCACGACCAACAGGTCGGTATCGCCGCCGCCCGAGATGAAGGCCTTGGCGCCGTTCAACACATAGTGGTCGCCGTCGCGCTGGGCGCGGGTGGACAGGGAAGCCGCGTCGGAACCGGCGCCCGGCTCGGTCAGGCAGTACGACGCCAGCTTCTGGCCGCTGGCCAGCAACGGGCCCCAGGCCTCGCGTAACGCGGGCTGTCCCCATTTGCCGACCATCCAGGTGGCCATGTTATGGATCGTCAGGAAAGCGGTCGTCGAGGGGTCCACCGCCGCCATTTCCTCGAACACCAGCGTGGCGTCCAGGCGCGGCAGGCCCAGGCCGCCGATCTCTTCACTGGCATAGATGGCGCAGAAGCCCATCTCGCCCGCCCGGGCGAAGGCCTCGCGCGGGAAGATGCCTTCGGCGTCCCAGCGCGCGGCGTGGGGCGCCAGTTCGCCCTCGGCGTAGTCACGGGCGGCCTGCGCGAACGCGCGCTGCTCGTCGGTCAGTTCCAAGTCCACAGCCTGTCTCCTGTTGTAATCGGTATTGTCTGTTGGCGTCGCTGCCGTCTCGTGAACGTCAGCATGTCGATTTTGACATGACGTTAACGTAAACGTAAGTGTGAAACCGTCTTTATGTTACGCCGGATGCCGCGGCGCGATTTGTCCTATTGATGACAATGTCGGCAGGGCCCCGGGAGCCTGCGCCGCGGCAAATGGCCTACAGCAGCCCGGCCGGACGCACGCGGCCGTTCCTGGCCGTCTTGGACCGGCGGTGTTCCGCGCGGCGGCGACGCGATTCCTTGGGGTCGAAGCTCAGCCCCCGGTAGATCTCCACGCGGTCGCCATCGGCCAATCGCGCCTGCGGCTCGGTGGCCCGACCGAATATGCCCACGCCGCGCGCCCACGGCTGCACCACGGGGAAAGCCTCGGCAAATCCGCTGGCGGCCAACGCATCGGCCACCGTCGCGCCCTCAGGCAACTGGACCTCGCGCAGCCACACATGGCCCGGCAAGGCATAGCAGACGCTGATGTTCAAGCGCGCCGCGCTACAGGGTTCATTCCCCATACTTGGCCTGCGCCCGCTTGGTGAAGGAATCAATGAAGCTGGTGGCGATGCGGTTGAACACGGGGCCCACCACCATTTCCAGCGCACGGTTGGAAAACGCGTACTCCATGGTGAACAGCACCTTGCAGGCGTCTTCCGCCAGCGGCTGGAATTCCCAATGCCCGACCAGGCTGGAGAATGGGCCGTCGACCAGTTCCAGATCGATCCGGTCGGGATAGACGTGGGTATTGCGCGTGGTGAAGCGCTGCTTCATCCCCGCGAAACTGATCAGGATAGAGGCCTGCATGCCGTGTTCGTCGCGGGTCTGCACCTCGGCGCCGCCGCACCACGGCATGAACTCGGGGTACTTTTCCACGTCGGCGACCAGATCGAACATCTGGGCGGCGCTGTAAGGCACCAGGACGGATCGTTGTACTTTGTGCATCGACTATCGCAAATGGCTAGAATGGCAAGATTTTACCGGCACCGCATGACCTGGGCCTAATAACGGGAAAAGCAAGCGCGCGGCACGCCGGACGGCATGTCCACCCTGCCCCGCCCGTCAGCCTCCCCGAAAAGACCCACAAAGCCCCCAGGCAAAAAAGGCGTTATGAGCATTATCGACAATCGCAAGGCCACGCACGACTATTTCATCGAAGACCGCTACGAAGCCGGCCTTGTCCTGCAAGGCTGGGAAGTCAAGGCGATCCGCGATGGCCGCGTGCAGCTCAAGGAAAGCTACGTCATCGTACGCGATGGTGAGCTGTACCTGCTGGGCATGCACGTCAGCCCGTTGCCCACGGCGTCCACCCATATCCACCCCGATGCCATGCGCACGCGCAAGCTGCTGCTCAAGGCCGAGGAAATCAGCAAACTCATCGGCAAGGTCGAGCAGCGCGGCTATACGCTGGTGCCGCTGAACCTGCACTACAAGAATGGGCGCATCAAGCTGGACTTCGCGCTGGGCCGCGGCAAAAAGCTGTTCGACAAGCGCGACACCGCGCGCGAAAAGGACTGGCAGCGCGAGAAAGAACGCATCATGAAGCACGACACGCGCGCCCCGCGTAAAGACAAGGACGACTGACTTCAGGCGGCGGCCGGCAGGGCAGGATGCTCGGGCTGCCCGCCCGGCCCCACGATGCGGTTGCGTCCGCTCGACTTGGCCGCATAGAGCTTGCGGTCCGCCCGTTCGAAGAACACCTGCAGGTTCTCGCCGGGCATCCATTCGGCCACCCCCGCGCTGAACGTGTATGAAATGGTGCTGCCCCCGTGCGAGCAAGGCGTGCGCCGTACGGAATCCAGCAGCCGGGCCGCCACTTCCATGACCGCATCGCTGCGCATGTCGGGAAACAGCACACCGAACTCTTCCCCGCCCACGCGGCCGACGTGGTCGCCCGTGCGCAGCGTCGCCCCTGCCAGCAGACCGAAATGACGCAGGACCGCATCGCCCGCCGCGTGGCCATGCGTGTCGTTGATCCCCTTGAAATGGTCGATGTCCAGCAGCAGCAAGGTCAACGGCCGGCGCGTGCGCAGGGCCTGCGCGCAATAGCGCTCCGCCTGCATCCACCAGGCCTTGCGCGACATCAGCCCCGTCAGGAAGTCAGTATTGGCCTCCTGTTCCCGGTCCGCCAGCATGCGGTCGTGGATGATCATGATGGTGCCCAGCGTCAGGCAAGGCATCACCAGCACGCCCAGCGTCAGATACGCGACGTTCCAGACACTGGGTTCCATCAAGGGTTGCGGGGGCACCAGATTCAGGATGTGGGCGCCTGCGCGCACGGCGCAGACTGCGGCGGACACCATAGCCACCGCCCACACGAAGCGGTAGCTGTAGCGCGAGCGGTGCGCCGGCATGTTGCGCTGGACGGTAACGGCCACAGCCAGCAGGAATCCCATCTGCAGCAGCGACATCGCAATGATGCGCGGCCCGACCCGCCAATCCACATACGTGTAGACCAGCAGCACCATGAGCGTTGCAAGGCATCCAAGCATCATCAGATGCCGCGGCACGCCCAGCCCCATCAAGCGCCGCACGCCCGAGTAGTAGGAATACAGCGCCAGCGCGATGGCCGAGTTGGGCACCACGATCGACAGCCACCAAGGCGCCGACGTGTTCTGCAGGCCGAACGTAAAAAACGCCAACAGCGTAAGCAAGTTGGCGCGTATGGCTTCTTTGATCCCCGCCATGCCGCTGCGGGCCAGAGACCCCAGCACACACAAGGAAAGCACTCCCGCCAGCGCTGCTATCAAAAGCAAATTAACGGGAGCGATCATGGCTGGAGCGCCGCAGGGCGCTGTATCAGGTGTTGCGCGTGGACTTCACAATGGTCATGGCGGAAGCGATCATCCCGCCCACGTCCGACATGTTGGCCGGCAGGATCAGCGTATTGCCTTCCTTGGCCACGTTGCCGAACGCTTCGACGTAGCGCTCGGCCACCTTCAGGTTGACGGCTTCCATGCCGCCCGGCTGGCGCACGGCATCGGCGACCTGCGTGATGGCCTTGGCGGTGGCTTCCGCAATCGCCAGCACCGCGGCGGCCTCGCCCTGCGCCTGGTTGATCTGGGCCTGCTTTTCGCCTTCCGAGCGCGCGATGGCGGCTTCGCGCTCGCCGGTGGCGATGTTGATCTGTTCCTGGCGGCGGCCTTCGGATGCCGCAATCAGCGCGCGCTTTTCACGTTCGGCGGTGATCTGCGCCTGCATGGAACGCAGGATCTCGTTGGGCGGCGTCAAATCCTTGATCTCGTAGCGCAGCACCTTCACGCCCCAGTTCAACGCGGCCTCGTCCAGCGACGACACGATGTTGCTGTTGATGGAATCGCGCTCTTCGAAGGTGCGGTCCAGTTCCATCTTGCCGATGACCGAACGCAAGGTGGTCTGCGCCAGCTGCGTGATCGCCGAAATGTAGTTCGACGAACCATAGGATGCGCGCATCGGGTCCGTCACCTGGAAATACAGGACGCCGTCGACCTGCAATTGCGTGTTGTCGCGCGTGATGCAGACCTGGCTGGGCACGTCCAGCGGGATTTCCTTGAGCGAGTGCTTGTACGACACGCGTTCGATGAACGGGATGACGAAGCCCGCGCCGGGCGACAGGACGCGGTCGAATTTGCCCAGGCGCTCGACCACCCAGGCGTGCTGCTGGGGCACGATGGCGATCGACTTGATGACGATCAGGATCGCCAGCGCGACGACGACGAGCAGGACGATAGTGGAAGTATCGATCATGATGTAAAGCCTCTCCTGGAGTAAGTACGAGGGCGCCGCTGCCTGCCGGCAACGGCGCCTGCTGCGGGCTGCGCGTGGCGCAAGCCGGTTCTACTGTGCCGAACCCGGCGTGCCCCGCGGGGTCAGCACCAGAGTCGAACCACGCAGTTCGGTAATGATGTGTTCGCCGGCGCGCGGCGCTTGGCCTCGGGCAAGCTCGGCCTGCCAGTGGGCGCCGCGGTACCAGACGCGCGCCGTGCCTTGTTCAGACCAGGCTTCCACGGACACCGTCTGCCCGATGTCCAGATTGACGTCGGCGTTGCGGGCCGAATTGACCTCGCGCTTTTTCAGGACACGCGTCTTGCGCAGCAGCAACAGGCCCAGCAGCAGCACGACGCCGCAAGCCACCAGCTGCCACTCCAGACCGGCGCCCAGCCAGGCGGCGACGCCCCCGGCCGCCAATCCCAAGGCAACCAGCAGCAAATAGAAGGTCCCCGTCGCCAGTTCCCCGATAAGGGCCAGCGCGGCCAGTCCCAGCCAGATCCACATAGTCTTAAGGTCGCCTGAAAGGATGAGTCGTGAGCGGATTGTACGTATTTCCGGGACGCAGCGGGGCGGATGCCGGGCTCACGAATGTTTGCACTGGATTATGATGCGCATTGATGCCCTGATCCCATCCGGATCGCCGGCGTCCGCCCTCTTCATGCACAAGCTTCCATGACCGCTGCAATATCTTCTGCCCTACCCGTTCTGATCCTGCACACTGGCGATCCGGACGACACGCTTAAAAGCCAGTTCGGCGGCTATGCCGAACAATTGGCGAAAGCCGCTGGCCTGGCCGCCGACGCCATCGAAGTCGTGGCCGTGCATGAGGGCCAGCGTCCGCAAGCCCCCGCCCGCTACCGTGCCGCGCTGATCACCGGATCGCCCGCCATGGTCACCGACAAGGAACCCTGGAGCGAGGAAACCGCTGCCTGGCTGCGCGAGGCCGCCGCCGCCGACCTGCCCATGTTCGGCGTGTGCTACGGCCACCAGCTGCTGGCGCACGCGCTGGGCGGCAAGGTGGGTTATAACCCCGCCGGGCGCGAAGTGGGCACGCAGACGGTCGAACTGCTGCCCCCGGCTTCGGGCGACAAGCTGCTGGCCGGCCTGCCTGCCACCTTTCCCGCGCAGATGCTGCACGCCCAGACCGTCTTGCAGCCGCCTCCCGGCTCGGCCGTGCTGGCGCGTTCCGACCTGGACGAGCACCAGATGATCCGCATCGGCCGCAACGTGTTTTCTACCCAGTTCCACCCGGAATTCGGCCCGGACTTCGTGCGCGCCCACCTGGAGCGCTACGGCCGCCGCTATGCCGCCGAAAACCTGGACATTCCCGACCTGTCGGCCAACGTCCGCGCGACGCCCGTGGCGGGCGGATTGCTGCGCCGGTTCCTGGATGTGTACGCGCCTGCCTGAGCCCCTGCCCGCGCGCAACATCCGGAGTGTGGCGTCCGCGCGCCTTTGAGACCATGGGGTCATCGCGCATCTGATCGTGCGCACGACAGGAGTTCCGAATGAGTCCAGCCGCCGCCCCCTTGAGCAAACAGCACGCCGCCGCCGTCGAGCGCGCCTGCCGCGCCCTGGAGGCCGAGCAGCCGCCCGACCTGTCCACGTTGGCCGAACAGGCCGGCATGAGCCGCTTTCATTTCCACCGTGTCTTCAAGGCCGCCACGGGCATCACGCCCAAGGCCTACGCCAATGCGCTGCGCGCCAGCCGCGCACGCCAGCAACTCAAGCAAAGCGCCAGCGTCACCGACGCCATGTATGACGCCGGCTTCAATTCCAGCGGCCGGTTCTACGAAGCCGCGCCGGCCATTCTGGGCATGACGCCCACGGCCTTCCGCAAGGACGGCGAAGGCGTGGAGATCCGCTTCGCCGTGGCCCAATGTTCGCTCGGTGCGCTGCTGGTGGCGGCCAGCAGCACCGGCATCTGCGAAATCGCCCTGGACGCCGACCCCGAGCAACTGGTGCACAACCTGCAAGACCGCTTCAAGGCCGCGCGGCTGATCGGCGCGGATACGGAGTTCGAAGCGTGGGTGGCCGCCGTGGTGGGCTTTGTGGAAGACCCGTCCCGCGGCCTGGACCTGCCGCTGGACGTGCGCGGCACCGCGTTTCAGCGCCGCGTCTGGGAGGCCCTGCGGGACATTCCGGCCGGCACGACCGCCACCTATACCGACATCGCCGAACGCATCGGCTCGCCGCGCGCCGTGCGCGCCGTGGCCCGCGCCTGCGCCACCAACAATATCGCGCTTGCCATCCCCTGCCATCGCGTGGTGCGCACTGATGGCTCGCTGGCCGGCTACCGCTGGGGCATCGATCGCAAACGCGCCCTGCTGGCCCGGGAAGCCCAAGCCGCCTGAGGCGCCGAATGCCCGTCGCGCAGCGTCATGAAGGGCTAGCGGCATGCGCATCGGCGCGTTCCGCCAGGGCGGCCAGAAACGTCTCGATGGCCGCGGCCAAGGCAAGCGGCGTCTCGTTCATGGGGTAATGGCCGGCGTCCTCCAGCACCTGCAGACTGGCCATCGGGTAGCGGCGCAGATAGGTGCCGGCCATCAACGCCGCATTGAACGTGGGGTCATGTTTGCCCACCAGCACCTTCACGGGATGCAGTCCCGCAATCTCGCTGCCAAAGTCCGTATCGGCCCACGCGCGAAGGTACGCGCCAAAGGCTTCCGGCAAAGAACACGCTGCCGAATACGCGGCCTTCCATTCGACCCAGACCGGCGGCAATCGGCCGCCGGTGCTGCGGTCGATGATGGTCCGGCGCAGATCGGCGCGATCGGCGGCGCCCTCGAGCAACTGCCGCGTCGCCGCTTCGTACCGTATGCCGCCACAGGGAACAGGCGCGATCGCGACCAGACCGCGCACTCGGGACGGCGCCAACGTGGCGATTCGTTCGATCGCCATGCCGCCCATAGAATGGCCCACTAGGCTGAAGGTGCGCCATCCCAGTTCGTCGGCCAGCGCCAGCGCGTCCAAGGCGATCTCGTCAATCGTGTAGGCACCGGGCACGTCGCGCCTGCCGCCATAGCCCCGGTAATTCATGAACACATAGCTGTAGGCGTCGCCCGACAGCCAGGGCTCGATCGGCTCGAACGCGTGCGCGTCGCCGAACCAGCCGTGCAAGACGAAAACGGTATGTGGACCCGTCCCCACGCGATGAAAAGGTTTGCGCATGACGCCTCCGATGCAAATGAAAAGCCGCCCGGCAGGGGACGACAGCTGGCTGGGATCATAAGTGCGGCGGAGGTGGCCCGCCTTCGCTATCGGGCTATAAGTTGTAGAATTTGGGCCATGCGCAATACGCTGCTTGATCCCTTCGAAGATATTCCGCGCGCCGTGGTGGTAACCGCGAACGACTATCCCGCCGGCTCAACGTTTCCGCTTCACGCGCATCGGCGGGGCCAGTTCGCTTTTGCTTCCCGTGGCGCGATCAGCGTTGCCACGCCCGAAGGCAGATGGCTCGTGCCGCCCCAGCGCGCGTGCTGGCTGCCCGCCGGCATGGCGCACGAAATGACCATGTCCGGCCAAGTCACGATGCTCAATGCCTTCGTGTCCCCGCGCGACGCGGACGCCGCGCAACTGCCCGCGCATTGCTGCGTCTACGGCGTTTCGCCGCTGCTCAGGCATTTGCTGGAAGAGGCCATTGATCTACCGGCCATGTACGACGTCCAGGGACGCGCCGGCAAGCTGATGGCGATGCTGGTGGCGGAAATCGCGTTCATGCCCCGCCTATCGCTGCATGCGCCGCTGCCGCAAGATCCTCGCCTGGCCCGAGCATGCCGGCAGTTGTTCGATGCGCCGTCGGTGGCGGTAAGCCTGGACACCCTGGCTGACCAGGCAGGCATGAGCCGGCGCACCTTCACCCGCCTCTTCCGTGAGCAGACCGGCGTGAGCGTCGCCGCATGGCGCCAGCAGGTTTGCCTGCTCACCGCCATCGAACGCTTAAGCCGCGGCCAGTCCGTGACCCGGGTCGCGCTGGACCTGGGCTATGCCAGCCCTAGCGCGTTCGCCTCCGCCTTTCGCCGGACCCTCGGGCAAACGCCCACGCAGTACATGGAAGTGCATCGGTTGGCGTGAAGGCACCGCCGCCTCGCTTCCACCTCGTCTGCCCTGACCGCAAAAAAAAACCCCGCATCGTTTCCGATGCGGGGCTTTTTCGATCATCCAGCCTATCGTTATTTGGCCAGACGCTGCCAGGTATCGACAACGGTGTCGGGGTTGAGCGACATCGACAGGATGCCCTCGTCCTTCAGCCATTGCGCGAAGTCCGGGTGGTCGCTGGGGCCTTGGCCGCAGATACCCACGTACTTGTTGGCGGCCAGGCAAGCCTTGATCGCGCGGCGCAGCATGAACTTCACGGCTTCATCGCGTTCGTCGAAGTCGGCAGCCAGCAGTTCCATGCCCGAGTCGCGGTCCAGACCCAGCGTCAGCTGCGTCATGTCGTTGGAACCGATCGAGAAGCCGTCGAAGAATTGCAGGAATTCATCGGCCAGGATGGCGTTGGACGGCACTTCGCACATCATGATCAGCTTCAGGCCATTTTCGCCGCGTGCCAAGCCGTGCTTGGCCAGCAGGTTGACGACCTTTTCCGCCTGGCCCACGGTACGCACGAACGGCACCATGATCTCGACGTTGGTCAGACCCATGTCGTCGCGCACTTTCTTCAGCGCTTCGCATTCCATGCGGAAGCACTCGGCGAAGTCTTCAGCGATGTAGCGCGACGCGCCGCGGAAGCCCAGCATGGGGTTCTCTTCCTCGGGCTCGTAGCGCGAACCGCCGACCAGCTTGCGGTACTCGTTGGACTTGAAGTCCGACATGCGCACGATCACCGGCTTCGGGTAGAAAGCGGCGGCAATCGTCGCCACGCCTTCGGCCATCTTCTCGACGAAGAAGGCGCGCGGGCTGGCATGGCCGCGGGCCGCCGATTCCACGGCCTTCTTCAGTTCGCCGTCCACGTTCGGGTAGTCCAGGACTGCCTTCGGGTGGATGCCGATGTTGTTGTTGATGATGAATTCCAGACGGGCCAGGCCCACGCCGCTGTTCGGGATCTGCGCGAAGTCGAACGCCAGTTGCGGGTTGCCCACGTTCATCATGATCTTCAGATCGATGGCGGGCATATCGCCGCGGCGGACTTCTTCCACTTCGGTTTCGATCAGGCCGTCATAGATGCGGCCTTCGTCGCCTTCCGCGCAAGATACGGTCACGGCCTGGCCTTCCTTCAACAGGTCGGTGGCGTTGCCGCAGCCGACAACCGCCGGAATGCCCAGTTCGCGCGCGATGATCGCCGCGTGGCAGGTACGGCCGCCGCGGTTCGTGACGATGGCCGAGGCGCGCTTCATCACGGGTTCCCAGTTGGGATCCGTCATGTCGGTGACCAGCACGTCGCCCGGCTGGACCTTGTCCATGTCGGAGATGTCGCCCACGACGCGGACCGGACCGGCGCCGATCTTCTGGCCGATTGCGCGGCCGGTGATCAGGACCTGGCCGGTGGCCTTCAGGCGGTAGCGCTGCTGCACGTCGTTGGCGCCCTGCTGCGACTTCACCGTTTCCGGACGCGCTTGCAGGATGTAGATCTTGCCGTCGACGCCGTCGCGGCCCCACTCGATGTCCATCGGGCGCTTGTAGTGCTTTTCGATGATGACGGCGTAGCGGGCCAGTTCATTGACCTCGTCGTCAGTCAGCGAGTAGCGGTTGCGCTCGGACACTGGCACGTCGACGGTGCGCACGGCACGGCCTTCGGGGCGCTCGGGATCGAATTCCATCTTGATCAGCTTGGAACCGATGCGGCGGCCGACGATCGGGTAGTGGCCCTGAGCCAGCGTCGGCTTGAAGACGTAGAACTCGTCGGGGTTGACCGCGCCTTGCACGACGGTTTCGCCCAGGCCGTAGGACGACGTGATGAACACGACGTCTTCAAAGCCCGATTCGGTGTCGATGGTGAACATGACGCCGGCGCTGCCCTTGTCGGAACGCACCATGCGCTGGATGCCGGCCGACAAGGCGACGTCGGCGTGGGCATAGCCCTTGTGCACGCGATAGGAGATGGCGCGGTCGTTGTACAACGACGCGAACACGTGGCGGATCTTGTCCAGCACGTCATCGATGCCGACGACGTTCAGGTAGGTTTCCTGCTGGCCGGCGAACGAGGCGTCGGGCAGGTCTTCGGCCGTGGCGGACGAGCGCACGGCGAACGAGCCCTTGCCGTCAGCGTCGAGCTTGGCGAAGGCTTCGCGGATCTGGGCTTCGAATTCGGGCGAGAACGGGGCCTCGACCAGCCATTGACGGATTTCCGCGCCGGCGTTGGCCAGTTCGCGGACGTCCTCAGGGTTCAGCGTGGTCAGGCGTTCAGCGATGCGCTTGTCCAGGCCCGAAGCCTTCAGGAAGTCGCGGAAGGCGTCAGCGGTCGTGGCAAAGCCGCCCGGTACGCGGACACCCGCGCCAGACAGCTGGCTGATCATTTCGCCTAGTGATGCGTTCTTGCCTCCTACCGAGTCCACGTCCGTCATGCGGAGCTGCTCGAACAAAACAACGTACGACATTGAAGTCACCTTTTACAATGGAATGAAAGCGAGTTTGGTCAATGCATGAAGAGGCGTAGAAAACCGCCCTTCCACACGCTGACCAAACTGGCCTTGGACCGCCCTTGGGGTGACTTATAGGGGCCTGATTGTACTCGGTGGAGTACCCTCGGCTATCTGACTGGTTGGAATTTTTTACACATGACATCTACCCCGATCGTACGCACGGTATACATCGTTTCCGACAGTACCGGCATCACCGCTGAGACCTTCAGCCAGTCGGTGCTTTCCCAGTTCGAAGAGGTCGATTTCAAGCCGATCCGCCTGCCTTTCGTCGACACCCTGGAGAAAGCCGCCGAGGTCGCCATGCGCATCGACCGCAGCGCCCTGGAAGCCGGTGTACCCCCCATCGTGTTCAGCACCCTGGTCAACCCCGAGATCCTGGCCCGTGTTCGCCAGGCGAACGGGATTTTCATGGATCTGTTCGGCACCTTCGTCAGCCATATCGAGCAGGCGCTGGGCCTGAAGTCCAGTCACTCCATCGGCCGCTCGCACATGCAGGCCAATTCGGAAAAATACCGCAACCGGATCGACGCCATCAACTTCAGCCTGGCGCACGACGACGGACAGTTCGTGAACCAGCTGGACGAGGCTGACGTGATCCTGGTTGGCGTATCCCGCTGCGGCAAGACGCCGACGAGCCTGTACCTGGCCATGCAATACGCGATCAAGGCGGCCAACTTCCCGCTGACCCCCGACGATTTCGAGCGCGGCACCCTGCCCTCGACCATCGCGCCGCACCGCGCCAAGCTGTTTGGCCTGTCCATCCAACCCGAGCGCCTGGCCGAAGTCCGCAACGAACGCCGCCCCAACAGCCGCTACGCGCAGCTGGAGCAATGCCGTTACGAGGTCGCGGAAGCGGAACGCATGATGCGCCGCGAAGGGATTTCCTGGCTGTCCAGCACCACCAAGTCGATCGAAGAAATCGCGACGACGGTATTGCAGGAAGTGGGCCTGGACCGAGGCTGACGCCCCGTCCTTACCCAAACGCTGCACATGAAAAAAGGGCCGCATAAGAAGCGGCCCCCTTTTTATTTGATCATTGGCGCTGCGAGAATGGCAGCACGACCGGCTTGCCAAGCGGCACGAACATGCTGCCGCTGGGCAAATAAAAGCCCAACAGCTTGCCCGAAGACGCCACGAGATAGGCGTCCGACCCGCCGCGTTGGCCGACCCGCAGCGGTTCGCCCAGGGGCCGATAGACGTCGCCCTGCACCAAGGCCCCGACTCGCCGCCACCGAGAGCCCTCGGGCAACGTGTAGGCCTCGCCGTCCGGCACATGCGCGATGACGTCGCGCGACAGTTGCGACACGCTGGACGCCTCGCTCGCCACGACCGGCACGAATACGGCGCTCACTGGCGACGTTGAGGCGCACGCGCCCAGCAACGCCGCCAGGCAAGCAGCCGGAATTAGTGAACCAAACGCTTTCATGCACGTTCTCCCAACGCTTGCCGCCGTTGCTCGAACAGGCAGATGGCGGCCGCCGCGCCGACGTTCAAGGACTCCACCGCCACGGCGTCGTGGGGAATCCAGACTTTCAGTTTCGCCGCGGCCAGCAGCGCCGGCGCGACGCCTTGCCCTTCATGGCCGAACACCCATGCGCATTGCGCGGGCAAGCGCCCGGCATACAGGTTCTGGGCGCCGTCCAGCGCGGTGGCCACCAACGGCACTCGCAGCCGCGGCAGCAACCCAGCAAGATCGACGTGCTCGTGGATCGCCAGGGCAAAATGCGCGCCTTGGCCGCTACGCACCACCTTGGGCGACCAGGCGGCTGCGGTACCGGTCGCCAGGAACACCCGCTTGACGCCGGCTGCCGCGCAGGTGCGCAACAGCGTGCCGACGTTGCCAGGGTCCTGGATACGATCGAACAGCACGCAGTTTTCTTCCACCGCCACCGGCAGCTCCAGCGCCGGAGGCGTTACCAGGAATGCGACGCCCTGCCCGCTTTCCACGCTGGCCACCGATTGCATCAACCGGGCGTCCAGGGCCAGGCAACGGGAATCGGGGACGGCCGCCGCCAGCGCGGCGATATCGGCTTGAGACAGGCGGTCAACATCGAAGACGGCCTGATCGGGCGCGCCATGATGCTGCAGCCAGGCCTGGCACAGGTGAACCCCGTCCAGCAGCACGGGCGCGCCGCGCTTGCCCGCGGTGCCCGCCAACTTGGCCAGCGCCTTGACCGCGGGATTGTCGCGGGAACTGATGTGCTTCATGAGACCAGGCCGAAAGCCTTGATGGGAGCGAAACTGCGGCGATGCTCGGCGCAGGGCCCATGCTCGCGCAGCAGCTGCAGATGCAGCGCCGTGCCGTATCCCTTGTGCTGGTCGAACGCGTATTGCGGATACAGCGCGTGCAGGCGCATCAGGTCGGCATCGCGCGCGGTCTTGGCCAGAATGGACGCAGCGGAAATCGCCGGCACCAGGGCGTCGCCCTTGATCACGGTCTGCACTGTGCAGGCCAGCTTGGGCGCCTGGTTGCCGTCCACCAGCGCCAGTTGCGCCGGCATGGACAGGCCCTGGACGGCCCGTTGCATCGCCAGCATGGTGGCGCGCAGGATATTCAGGGAATCGATCTCGCCAACGCTGGCGCTTGCGACACACCAGGCCAACGCGCGCTCCTGGATCTGCAATGCCAACGCCTCGCGCCGGGCGGCTTTCAGCACCTTCGAGTCCGCCAACCCCTCGATCGGCCGATCAGGGTCCAGAATGACTGCGGCCGCATAGACGGCGCCGGCCAACGGACCGCGGCCAGCCTCGTCGACGCCGGCCGTCAGCATCGCCGGCTGTTCGGGGGCCGCGAACAGGTCAGGCTGCTCCACCGGCCACCTCCAGGATCGCCTGAGCCGCCAGGGCTGGCGTGTCGCGCAGCAACTCCTGGTGCATGGCGGTAAAGCGGGCCTCGACGCGCGCAATCAACGCATCGTCCGTCAGCGACGCCCACGTGGCCTCCGCCAGCTTTTCGGGCGTGGCGTCGTCCTGCAGCAGCTCGGGCACCGCGAAGTCGCGCAACAGCACGTTCGGCAGCCCCACCCAAGGCAGGTACGGCCGTTGCTGCCCGGATTTCCACGACATGATCCGGCGCATCCAGGGCGACAGCACGTACGAAATCACCATCGGCCGCTTGTAGAGCGCCGTCTCCAGCGTGGCGGTGCCGCTGGCGACGAGCACCGCGTTGGCGGCTTCCATGACCGACCACGCCACCGGCGCCTTGCGGTCGCCGCCCGCGCCATGCAGATCATCCGCGGTAATGCAGCGCAGGCCGGGCACCGGGTGCTCGGCCAGGATGGCCTGGAATTCCGCGCGCCGCTGGTCATTGACCATAGGCACGACGCATTGCAGGGCCGGATCCTTTTTCAGCAGCCGTTGCGCGGCCTGCAGGAAACGCGGCGCCAGCAACCGGATCTCGGACGAGCGGCTGCCGGGCAGAATCGCCAGCACCCGGGCGTCCTGATCGATGCCCAGCCGCGCGCGCGCCGCTGCGCGGTCCGGCTCCATCGGGATGGCGCCGGCCAGCGGATGGCCCACATACGTGACCGGAATGCCTTCCTTGCGGTAGATCTCTTCCTCGAACGGGAACAGCACCAGCATGTGCGACACCGATTCGCGGATCTTGTGGATGCGTTCGTAGCGCCAGGCCCAGATGGAGGGTCCGACGAAATGCACCGTAGGGGTACCGGCCAGGCGGAGTTGATGCTCCAGCCGCAGGTTGAAATCGGGCGCGTCAATACCGACAAATACGGCGGGCGGTTCCGCCAGCCAGCGGCGCTTGACGTCGCGATAGGTGCCCAGCAGGCTGGGCAGCCGCTTCAAAGCATCCACGTAGCCGAACACCGTCAGGGCATGCATCGGATGCCAGGCATCGAATTCGCGGGCCTGCATTTGCGGCCCGCCGATGCCTTCGCAGTGGACGCCGGGATCGCGCGCTTGCAGACCGGCAATGATACGACCGGCCAGCAAGTCGCCCGAAGGCTCGCCGGCCACCATGCCGATCCGCGTGCTCATGGACGAATGATGCCGCGCGATGCGACGTCAAGGAATTCGAGCAACGTTTGCAGATGCTCGGCCGCCTCGGGGATTTCCTGCTGGCGCTTGCGCAATTCGGCGCGCGCCGCATCCAGCGACAACCCGCGGCGGAAAATGATCTTGTACGCTTCGCGCAGGGCCGAAATCATCACCGGGGTAAAGCCCCGGCGCTTCAGGCCCTCGACGTTGATGCCTACCGGACGGCAGGGGTTACCGGCCGCCAGCACGAACGGCGGCGAATCCTGCATCAGCGAGCTATTGCCGCCCGTCATGGTGTGCGCGCCCACGCGCGAGAACTGGTGCACGCCGGTCAAGCCGCCGATGATGGCCCAGTCGCCCACGTGTACGTGGCCGCCCAGTTGCACCGAATTGGCCAGGATCGTGTGGCTGCCAATGTGGCAGTCATGCGCGACGTGCACATAGGCCATGATCCAGTTGTCATTGCCCAGCGTCGTCTCGCCGCCATCCTGCACGGTACCGGTATTCAGCGTGACGAATTCGCGCACCGTGTTGCCGTCGCCGATCGTCAGGCGCGTCTTTTCGCCCGCGTACTTCTTGTCCTGCGGCATGCCGCCGATGGAGCAGTAGCGGTAAAAACGGTTGTTGCGCCCGATGGTCGTGACACCGTCGACCATGCAGTACGGGCCGATCTCGGTGCCCGCGCCGATGGTCACATCAGGCCCCACCACCGCGAACGGTCCGATCACGGCAGTCGGGTCGATTTTTGCCGCCGGATCAACGACAGCGGTAGGATGGATATGTCCTGCCATTTACTCTTCCAGGCTGCGAATCGCGCACATCAGCTTGGCGGACGCCACTTCCTGTCCGTCGACTGTCGCGCGCGCGGCGTATTTACAGATGCTGCGGCTCAGGCGTTCGGCTTCGACTTCGATGCGCAGTTGGTCACCCGGCACCACGGGGCGGCGGAAACGCGCGCCGTCGATGCCGACCAGGTAGTACGCCGTCTTGGAGCCTTCGCACTTCAGGCCGCCGTTCTCGTCCGTAAACGAAAACAAAGCCGAGGCTTGCGCCATGGCTTCCACGATGAGCACGCCCGGCATCACCGGATGGTGAGGAAAGTGACCGTTAAAAAACGGTTCGTTGATCGAGACATTCTTGATGGCGACAATGGATTTGCCAGGCACCATTTCAACGACGCGATCAATCAGCAGCATCGGGTAACGATGCGGCAGCCTCTCCATGATCCCCTTGATGTCGAGTTCCATTTTTCTATGCTTTCCTGCGAAATGAAATAATTTTGGCGCGTGCACGCCAGGGCGGCAACCGCGCGCCCTAGTCTTTTTCCAGCGTCCGCACGCGGCGGCGCAGTTGCGCCAACTGTTGTATCACGGCTGCGTTGCGCTGCCATTCGCCATGTTCCGCATACGGGAACACCCCGGTATAGCGGCCAGGCTTCGAAATGCTGGACGTCACCGCAGTGCCGCCCGATATGTGGACGTCGTCGGTCAGGACCAGGTGGCCCGACAGCATCGCCGCGCCGCCAATGGTGCAGCGTTCGCCGATGGTGGTCGAACCCGCGATCCCGACGCACGCCGCCACAGCGGTATGCGCGCCGATGCGCACGTTGTGCGCCACCATGATCTGGTTGTCCAGCTTGACGCCGTCCGCCACCAGGGTGTCGTCAAGCGCGCCGCGGTCGATCGTGGTGTTGGCCCCGATTTCAACGTCGGCGCCGACCGTCACTCCGCCCAGCTGGGGAATCTTGCCCCAGGCGCCCTTGCCCAGCGTGGGATCCGGCGCAAAGCCGAATCCGTCCGCGCCCAGCACGGCGCCACTGTGGATGATCGCCCGCGCGCCCACCTTCACGCCTTCGTACAGTGTGACATGCGCATGCAGCCGGCTTCCCGGCCCGACGGACGATCCGGCGCCGATGACGCAACCCGGCCCCAATACCGTATCGCGGCCGATGCGTGCACCGGCTTCCACGACGCAATTGGGGCCGATACGCACGCCTTCCTCGATCACCGCGTCGGACGCGACAACCGCCGAAGGATGCGTGGCGGCAGGCTCCGCAGGCCGCCGGGCCGCATCGAACCACTGCGCCACACGCGCGTAAAGCAAATAGGGATGTTTGCAGACGACCAGCGCGAACGGCGGCCGGACAGCCCCTTCGGCTTCCAGGGCCTCGGCGACGTCGGCGGAGACGATGACCGCCCCTGCCTGCGTCGAGCCAAGCTGGCTCTGGTAGCGGGGGTTAGCCAGGAAAGCGATTTCCTGGCTGCCTGCCGAAGACAGGGTCCCGATGCCGCAGACCCGCAAGGGGTCCGCGCCGGGGGCCGTGCTGATACGCCAGTCCATGCCCTGGGTATTGGCAGCGCTCAACAGTGCTTCAAGCGTCGGCGCGCGGGCAAGATCCAGTAAAACCGGCATAACTCGACGGGTACTGCTTACTTGCCCAGGCTCTGAATCACCTTGTCGGTGATGTCGATGCGCGGGTTGACCGTCACGGCGTCCTGGATGATCAGGTCGTAGCTTTCTTGCTCGGCGATGCGCTTGATGGCCTCGTTGGCCTTCGTCACGATGCCCGAGAATTCTTCATTGCGGCGACGATTGAAGTCTTCCTGGAATTCGCGGCGCTTGCGCTGCAGGTCCGTATCCAGGTTCGACAGTTCACGCTGACGCTTGACGCGGTCCGACTCCGACAGGACAGGCGCGTCCTTGTCGAACTTTTCGGCTTGCGAACGCAGGCTGTTGTTCAGGCGCTGGAGTTCGTCGTCGCGCTTCTTGAATTCAGCTTCGATCTTGCTTTGCGCCGTCTTCGCCGGGCCCGACTCACGCAGGATCCGCTCGGTGTTGACGAAGCCGATCTTGGTGTTTTGAGCTTGTGCGGGAATCGCAGCAGCCGAACCGAGAATGAGCGCACCCACCAGGGCAATGGAGCCGCCCAGCTTGCCACGGCGCTTGGCACCCGGCGTATTCGATGATTTAAGTGCGAAATCAGACATCATGAAAATCTCACCTTCCAGTAAGGCAAAGCCAAAGTATGTATTGTGCCACTAAACAGCAAGGGAGCCGGGCCGGTAGGCCCCTCCCTTGTTTTCAAGCGTAACGGCGCGCTTAGAAACCTGTCCCGATCTGGAACTGGAAGCTTTGCTTGTCGTCACCCGCCTTGGAATTGAGCGGACGAGCGTAGGACAGCTGTAGCGGACCCATCGGCGACTGCCACGACAAGCCCACACCGGCCGAGAAGCGCCAGCCGCAAGGATCTTCGACCTCGGTGTTGTTACGTCCGCGGGTGCAGCTCAAACCGCTGCCCGCCGCCACCTGACCCGCGTCGCTGAAGATGAACCAGCGCAGCGTGCGGTCCTTCGAGGCGCCCGGGAACGGCAGGTACAACTGCGCGTTGGCAATCACGCGGCGCGTACCGCCCAGATAATCGCCCGTGAGCGTATCGCGCGGACCCAGCGACGAACCTTCGTAGCCGCGAACGGTGCCGATACCGCCGGCATACACGTTCTTGATGATCGGATAGTTCTTGCTGCCGTAGCTGCGGCCCCAATCCACCATGCCGTTAAGCGCCAGGGTGTAGGAACCGCCCAGCGGCACAAAGTACTGTTGCTGGCCGGTCAGCATGGTGTATTGCAGGTCGACCGTGGACACGTCCGCCTTCAGGCGCGTATACGAACCCTTGGTCGGCGCCAGCGCGCTGTCACGCGTGTCGTTGGACCAGCCCGTGCTGAAGATCACCGAATTCGTCGAATCACCGTACTGGCCGACGAAGTCCTTGTAGGCCTGCGGCGAATTCGTGAACAGGTCGATCTGGTTGTGTTCGAAGTTCGCGCCCAGGAAGATGCGGTCGTATTCCGAAATCGGAATGCCGAAGTTCATGCCCAGGCCGATCGCCTTGACACGATAATCGCCGTCGTTGTTGTTCCAGGGTTCGGTCACGCGATAGTACGCGGACGTCGTGCGGCTGATGCCGTCCTTGGTCCAGTACGGATCGGTGTGCGACAGCACGATCGCGCGGTTCGTCTTGCTGGTGTTCAACTGCAGCGTCAGGTTGGTGCCGCTGCCGAAAACGTTGTCTTCACTGATACCGGCCGACAGAATCGCCTTTTCGGACGAGCCGTAGCCCACACCCAGGTTGATCATGCCGGTGGGCTTTTCCTTCACGTCGACGTTGACGTCGACCTGGTCGGGCGAGCCCGGGACCGGATCGGTCTTGACGTTGACGTCGCTGAAGTAACCCAGGCGATCGACGCGGTCGCGCGAGGTCTTGATGTCCTTGGCGTCGTACCAGGCCGCTTCCTGCTGGCGCATTTCGCGGCGCACGACTTCGTCGCGCGTGCGGGTGTTGCCGCCGATCTGGATCCGGCGCACGTAAACGCGGCGGCTCGGGTCGACGTAGAACGTCAGATCGGCTTCATGCTTGGCACGGTCCAGCTGCGGGTTCGGGTTGACGTTGGCGAACGCGTAACCCAGCTCGCCCAGGTAGTCGGTGATGGCCTTGGCCGAATCGTTGGCCTTGGCAGCCGAGAACGTTTCATTCGGCTTGGTCTGCACCAGCGCGTTGATTTCCTTGTCCAGACCCAGCAGATTGCCGGCCAGCTTCACGCTGCGGACCTTGTAGGGTTCGCCTTCGTGAACGGTGATCGTGATGTTGATGTCCTTGCGGTCCGGCGAGATCGTGACCTGCGGCGGCTCGACCGAGAATTCCAGGTAGCCTTGGTCCAGGTAGAACGAGCGCAGGCGTTCCAGATCGCCCTCGAGCTTTTCGCGCGAGTACTTGTCGGTGTCGGTGTACCAGGTCAGCCAGCCCGGCGTCGTCAGCTTGAACTCGTCCAGCAGATCGCTTTCCGAGAAGGCCTTGTTGC
Organism: Achromobacter marplatensis; assembly: GCF_002209535.1. GTDB lineage: Bacteria > Pseudomonadota > Gammaproteobacteria > Burkholderiales > Burkholderiaceae_B > Achromobacter > Achromobacter marplatensis. The sequence goes on from NZ_NJIG01000003.1 coordinate 361,129, forward strand.
CGACGAAGCGGATTTGCTGAATGCGCGCCACGGAGCCTTCGAACACGTCGAAGCTCACGCCCACGCGATTGCGCGGCAGCGGGGTCACGGTGGACGTCACTTCGACGCCGTACTTGCCCTTGGACAGGTACTGCTGCTTCAGTTCGTATTCCGCGCGTTCAAGCATCGAACGGTCGAAAATGCGGCCCTCGGCGAATCCTACCTGGCCAAGCGAGGTGGTGATGGCCTTGGAATCGAATTCGCGCATGCCGTTGAAGTTGACGGAGGCGATCGTCGGGCGTTCCTGCACGACCACAACGACCACGTTGTTGTCCGTCTGGATCTGCACGTCGGTGAAGAAACCCGTGCCGTACAGGCGGCGGATCGCTTCGGTCGCTTCTTCTTCCGTGAACTTTTCGCCGACCTTGACGGGCAGATAGCCGAACACCGTGCCGGCGTCTGTCCGTTGAATACCCTCTACGCGGATATCCCGCACGACAAAAGGGTCGAAGGCTTGGGCCATGGCCGGCAGCAGCAATGCGGCGATCAGACCCGGCAGTACACCCTTTTTGTGATGAAACATCCGGCGAAAAGACATCCTTGAGTATCCTCGGTCGTGCAAATGGCGGGGGATTTTATGCTAAATCGCGTTTAAGTGAACAAACGCGTGAAATCGTTGAACAGCGCAAGCCCCATAAGGCCTGCCAATAAACCTATGCCGGCGCGCTGTCCGATATCGATCCACCTCGCTGGCGGCGGGCTACCCCGCACAATTTCGACGAGATAGTACAGCAGATGGCCACCATCCAGCATAGGAATGGGGAGCAAATTTAGTACGCCCAGACTGATACTGATCAACGCGATATAGGCGATATACGCAACAATGCCGATTCTGGCGGTCTGGCCGGCGTAATCCGCAATCGTGACGGGGCCGCTGACATTGCGCCACGACACGTCGCCCGTCACCATGCGACCCATCATGCGCAACGAGAACCAGGCGGTATCCCAGGTGCGGACGGCGCCGCGCCACACGCTTTCGAAAATGCCGTAGCGCACGGTGACCATCGGAATATCGCCGCCGAGCTGCACGCCCAGGCGGCCGATTTCCTGGCCGTTGACCAATTCAGGGCGCGGCGTGACGTTCAGCGAGATATTGGCGCCGTCTCGCACCAGGGTCAGCGACAGCGTCTTGCCGGCGCTTTCCTGGATCTGCTTGACCAATGCGCCGGTGTCCGGCGTGGGCTGGCCGTTGACCGCGATGACGAGGTCGCCCTGGCGCAGGCCTGCCGCCTGCCCTTCACCGCCGTCGTTGACGGCGCGCACGGCAGGCTTGGGCTGGGCCAGACGGATACCGGCCGCAGCCAGCGGATCGCCGCCGGACGGGTCCATCGCGTTGGCGGGTAGATTCAGTTCACGCTGCTGGACGGCGCCAGATGGCGTCGTGACCTCGATCTGGGCGCGGCCGCCCGTGGCCATGACATCCATCAGGCGCCAGCGGGCATCCGACCAGGAGCTGACTTCCTGGCCGTCGATTGCCAGGATGCGGTCGCCGGGCAGCAGGCCGGCCCGGGCAGCCGGCGTATCCACCGCGGGTTGAGCGATGATGGCTTGCGGCTCATCCGTGCCGGCCATGTTCAGGCCGGCATACAGGAAGACCGCAAGGATCAGGTTGAAAATGGGACCCGCGGCAACGATGGCAATACGCTTGCCGACGGACTTGTTGTTGAAGGCGCTGGCCACCTCGGCAGCCGAGGCGCCCGGAGGGGGATCGTCCTGCATCTTGACGTAGCCGCCCAGCGGCAAGGCGGAAACCGCCCACTCCGTGCCGTGGCGATCCGTGCGGCGCAGGATGACCTTGCCGAAGCCCACCGAAAAACGCAGCACTTTCACCCCGCACAGGCGGGCTACCCAGTAATGTCCCAGCTCATGGAAGATGATCAGGGAGCCAAGCGCAACCGCAAAGGCCAGCAGGGTGAAAAGCATCGGGATCGGGATCTAGAAAATCTGAAAGCAAGCGCGGCCGGCCCTCAGGCCAGCCCCAGGTTACCTGCGAAGCGGCGCGCGTCGGAATCCAGCGCAAGCACATCGTCAAGACTGTTGAGCGTAACAGATGCCTGCCGCGCCTGCCACTCCAGGGAGGCCTCGATCACTCGGGGAATCCAGGTATAGGCAAGCCGTCCGCCCAAAAACGCCTCGACGGCGACCTCGTTGGCGGCATTGAGCGCCACGCAGGCCGCCTGCCCCGCCCGCAACGCGGCGAACGACAGCGCCAGGCACGGGAAGCGGGCCAGATCGGGTTTTTCGAAGTCCAGGCGGCCCAGTCGGGTCAGGTCCAACGGCCCCACGCCGCTATCGAGCCGCTCGGGAAATCCCAGGCCGTAGGCGATGGGCGTGCGCATGTCGGGCTGGCCCAGTTGCGCCAGGATGGATCCGTCGCTGTACTCCACCATCGAATGCACGACGCTTTGGGGATGCACCACGACCTCGATGCGGTCGGCCGGCATGGCAAAGAGCCAATGCGCCTCGATCACTTCCAGGCCCTTGTTCAGCATGGTGGCCGAATCGACCGAAATCTTGCGTCCCATGCTCCAGTTGGGATGGGCGCACGCCTGGTCCGGGGTCACCTCGTGCAGGTCTTCCAGGTCATGGTTCCGGAAGGGGCCGCCCGACGCCGTAAGCAGCAGGCGCCGAACACCGGGGGCCTGCGCGTCGGGCGCGCCAGCACGCCCGCCATGCGGCATGCACTGGAAGATGGCGTTATGTTCGCTGTCGATAGGCAGCAATTCTGCGCCGTTGTCGCGAATTGCCTGCATGAAGAGCGAGCCTGCGGCAACCAGCGCCTCTTTGTTGGCCAACAGCACGCGCTTGCCCGTGCGGGCGGCGGCCAGCGCCGCCGGCAGGCCGGCAGCACCGACGATGGCAGCCATGACCGAATCGCATTGCGGGTCGGCGGCAGTGTCGGCAAGCGCTTGGGCGCCCACGCGAATTTCAGGCATGGGCAGGGATCCGGCCCATGCCGCGACAAACCGCTTGCGGGCAGCCTCGTCGGGCACCACCACGACGGCGGCGCGGCTGGCCTCAGCCTGCTCCGCCAGACGCTCCATGCGGCTGTACGCGGACAGCGCGTAGACCGCCAGCCGCTCAGGATGGCGGGCAATCACATCCAGCGTGCTCTCACCGATCGAACCAGTCGACCCCAGCACGACGACGCGTTGAAAAGCCCTCAAAACAACACTCCAGACAAAAGTAGCGCGAACGGCGCGACGGGAAGAATCGCGTCGATACGGTCATAGACCCCGCCATGGCCGGGCAGCAGCGTGCTGGAATCCTTGCGGCCAGCCCGGCGCTTGAGCAGCGACTCGAACAGGTCCCCCACAATGGACAGCACGCCAAGGAGCGCGGCGATCGGCAAAGCCAGCCAGAAGCTCCAGCGCTCGACCAAGGCAGCGCCGAACGAACCCGACCACAAACTGGACAGACCAATCCAGACCACGGCGCCCAGCACACCCGCGATGGCGCCTTCGATGGTCTTGCCCGGACTGACTCGCGGAGCCAGTTTACGCTTGCCGAAGGCGCGGCCGGCAAAATAGGCTGCGATGTCCGCAACCCAGACCAAGGCCAGGAGCGACACGACGAAGCCCGCACCGCGCGCCATGAACATCTGCGCCAGCACCGCCCACGCGGCAAATGCCGCCGGCACCGAAAACGTCGACCAGCCGAGGCTGGCGGGCGCGGCGTCCGAGCGCCCGCGGACCACCGCGGTCACGCCGCCGAACAACCAGACGGCGGCCACGGCAGGCACGACGTAGTACAGCACCCAGGCCGGGTCGCTCGCACCGGTTCCGTCGCCCGTCAGCCAGGCGGAAGTCAGCGCCAGCATGCCGGCAAACAGCAGCACGGCGACGCCGACGGAAATCAGGGGGGACGGGGGTTGCGGCAACGTCAGGCGCAGCCACTCCCAATTGGCGCACGCGGCAGCCAAGGCGAGCAAGGCGACGAACCACCAGGGATTGGCGCTGATCATCGCGGCCGCCAGAATGGCCAACAGAATGACGGCGGTAACGATACGCTGGCCCAACATATGACGGTCTCCTCGTGTGCTGCTTTGGAAAGACGCGCTGGTCGCCGTCTGCTTATTGCGCGCCGTTTTCGCTGACTTGCGCGCTGGTGCGGCCAAAGCGCCGTTCGCGGGTGCGATACCAGTCAAAAGCCGCTTGCAGCTCTGCGGCGCCGAAATCCGGCCAATAGCGGTCCGTGAAGTAGAACTCCGCGTAGGCCATCTGCCAGATCAGGAAGTTGGAAATGCGCTGTTCGCCGCCGGTGCGGATGAACAGGTCGGGCTCCGGCGCCCAGGACATGGACAGGTGCTTGGCCAAGCGCTCTTCGTCCACCAGCTCGGGGCGGGTGGCAAGCGCCGGCTCAGCCGCCAGCATGGCGCGGGTGGCCTGCAGGATGTCCCAGCGGCCACCGTAGTTGGCGGCCACCGTCAGGTGCAGGCGGTCATTGTGCGCGGTACGCGCCTGGGCCGCGACGATGAGCTCCTGCAAGCGGGGCTCGAACGCGCTCAGGTCGCCGATCACATGCAGGCGGACGCCCTGCTCTTCGAGCTTGCCGATCTCGCGTTCCAGCGCCTGCACGAACAGGCGCATCAACAGCGACACTTCTTCGGCGGGCCGGCGCCAGTTCTCGGAACTGAACGCGAACAAGGTCAGGTAACGCACGCCGGCGCGGCCGCAGGCCTCGACGACGCGGCGCACTGCCTGCACGCCCTTGGCGTGTCCGGCCGTGCGGGGAAGCAACCGACGCGTTGCCCACCGGCCATTGCCATCCATGATGATGGCGACGTGCTCGGGGATGTCGCGAGTATCGGGAACCGCCTGGGTCGAACTGGTTGCCATGGATCGGGAAATGCGCGGTAGACCGGCGAAAATCAAAAATGCGGGAGAAAAACCTGCGCCGTCGTTCCATCGCTGCTGCATAGCGGTGCTGCGGGGCAATGGAAAGGACGGCGCATAGGCAAGAAATCCTTACGCCGGAGCAAAACGGGCAAGCCGCTTGGCTCCAGGGCGCTTCAGAATTATACGGTCATGATTTCCGCTTCTTTCTGGACGACCATCTTGTCGATGTCGGCCACGGCGCGATCGGTCAGCTTTTGGATATCGTCCTGCGAACGACGCTCGTCGTCTTCGGAGATTTCCTTGTCCTTGACCAGTTTCTTCAATGCTTCGTTCGCTTCGCGGCGCAGGTTGCGCACGGCGATCTTGGCATCTTCGCCTTCGCTGCGCACGACCTTGGTCAGGTCGCGGCGGCGCTCTTCCGTCAGCGCCGGCATCGGCACGCGGATGGTGTCGCCCATCGAGATCGGGTTCAGGCCCAGATCCGATTCGCGGATGGCCTTTTCGATCGGGCCGGACATCTGCTTTTCGTAGGGCTGCACGCTCAGGGTGCGGGCGTCCACGAGGTTCACGTTGGCGACCTGGCCAACCGGCACCGGCGAACCGTAATACTCGACCTGCACGTGGTCCAGGATGCCGGTATGGGCGCGGCCCGTACGGATCTTGCCCAAGTTGATCTTGAGGGTATCAAGCGACTTGGACATCCTGTCTTCGGCGGATTTGCGAATTTCTGCGGCGCTCATGGAATTTCCTTTTCTTTAAACGTGTACCAACGTGCCTTCGTCTTCGCCGCTGACGACTCGCTTGAGCGCGCCGGACTTATTGATCGAAAACACTTTGATCGGCAGTTTCTGGTCACGGCACAGCGCGAACGCGGTGGCGTCCATGACTTCCAGACGGCGAACGATCGCTTCATCGAAGCTGATGCGCGCATAACGCGTAGCGGTGGGATCCTTGTTGGGATCCGCGCTATAGATGCCGTCCACTTTGGTGGCCTTCAACACGATCTCAGCGCCGATTTCAGCACCGCGCAGGGCGGCGGCCGTATCGGTGGTGAAGAAGGGGTTGCCGGTACCCGCGGCGAAGATGACTACCTTGCCCTCTTCCAGGTAACGCAAGGCCTTCGGGCGGATGTAGGGCTCAACGACCTGATCGATGTTCAGGGCGGATTGTACGCGGGTGTCGATACCCTTGTGCTTGAGCGCGTCTTGCAGCGCCAGCGCGTTCATGATGGTAGCCATCATGCCCATGTAGTCGGCGGTGGCGCGGTCCATGCCCTGCGCACCCGGGGCGACGCCACGGAAAATATTACCTCCGCCGATGACGATGGCCAGTTCGACGCCCGTGGCGGCGACCTCAGCGATCTCATCGGTCATGCGGACGATGGTGGCGCGATTGATGCCAAATGCATCATCGCCCATCAGCGCCTCGCCGGAAAGTTTGAGAAGAACCCGTTTGTATGCTCTGCTGCTCATAGGTGATATCCCGAAGAACAATCCGACGAAAGTGTAAGACAAGAATGGGGGAGACCCCCAACACCGCACCCGCTACTCGGGTTTGCTGCCCCTCGGCGACCTGCGCTTTGGGATGGCCTGCGGCGAAAAAGGCCGGACTAGAATTTAATCTAGTGCCGGCCTTTAAGCACTACCCCGAGGTCAGGCTGCGCCGGCGGCGGCTGCGGCAACCTCAGCGGCGAAGTCGCTGGTCTTCTTCTCGATACCTTCGCCGACAACGAACAGCACGAACTTGCTGATCGAAGCGCCCTTTTCCTTCAGGTGCTGCTCGACCGTGTGCTTGTCGCTCTTGACGAACGGCTGCGACAACAGGGTCACTTCCTTCAGGAACTTGGCAACCGAACCTTCAACCATCTTGGCGACGATTTCGGCGGGCTTGCCCGACTCGGCGGCCTTCTGTTCGGCAACCGAGCGCTCGGCGGCGATGTCGGCCGGGTTCACTCCGTCGGCGTTCAGGGCCTTGGGCTTGGTGGCGGCGATGTGCATCGCCAGATCCTTGCCCACTTCTTCGGCGCCGGTGTATTCCACCAGCACGCCGATCTTGCCGCCGTGCACATAGCTGGCCAGCGAGTTCGGGGTCTGGATGCGCTCGAAGCGGCGGATCGAGATGTTCTCGCCGATCTTGCCGATCAGGGCGGTGCGGGTCGTTTCAACCGTGCTGTCGCCGAACGGCAGTGCCGACAGAGCGGCCACGTCGGCCGGGTTCTGCGTGGCGACCAGCTCAGCCAGCTTGTTCACGAAGCCGACGAAGTCGTCGTTCTTGGCGACGAAGTCGGTTTCGCAGTTGATTTCGATCACGGCGCCTTGCTTGGCGTCGGCGGAGATGAACAGACCGATCAGGCCCTCGGCGGTGACGCGGGCAGCAGCCTTGCTGGCCTTGTTGCCCAGCTTGACGCGCAGGATTTCCTCGGCGCGAACCAGGTCGCCTTCGGCTTCCGTCAGGGCCTTCTTGCACTCCATCATGGGCGCGTCGGTCTTCTCGCGCAGTTCCTTGACCAGGGCAGCGGTAATTTCAGCCATGTTTGCTCCAATTTTGCTAAGACACGCCCCGGCTCGCCGGGGCAGTGATTTGATTCGATGGGACGCCCGCGAGTGGCGGGTTCGGAAGATGGGAGCCCACCTTCGCAGTGCCGGCGAGGCGGGAGCGGACCTTGTTCAGAGCCGCTCCCAGACACTAACCGCCGGACATGACAGCAGGCTTTAGGCCTGGTTGTCCTGCACTTCGACGAACTCTTCCTGACCTTCGCCCTGCTCTTCGACCAGACCGTTCAGGTTCTGTTCGCGGCCTTCCAGCACGGCGTCGGCGATGCCCTTGGCGTACAGCGCGATGGCCTTGGCCGAGTCGTCGTTGCCGGGGATGACGTAGTCGATGCCGTCGGGCGAGTGGTTGGTGTCAACCACGGCGACCACGGGGATGCCCAGGGTCTTGGCTTCAGCGATGGCGATCTTGTGGTAGCCGACGTCGATGACGAACATGGCATCGGGCAAGCCGTTCATGTCCTTGATGCCGCCGATCGACTTATTCAGCTTGTCCAGTTCGCGTTGGAACAGCAGGCCTTCCTTCTTGATCATGCGCTCAGCGCCGCCGTCGGCGACGATGACTTCCATGTCCTTCAGGCGCTTGACCGAGGTCTTGACCGTCTTGAAGTTGGTCAGCATGCCGCCGAGCCAGCGGGCGTCGACGTAGGGCATGCCGCAACGGGCAGCTTCGGAAGCAACCAGGTCGCGTGCAGCGCGCTTGGTGCCGACGAACAGGATGTTGCCGCCGCGAGCAGCCAGCTGCTTCACGAACTTGGTGGCTTCCTGGTACTTATCAACCGTCTTTTCCAGGTTGATGATGTGAATCTTGTTACGGTGACCGAAGATGTACTGAGCCATCTTGGGGTTCCAGTAACGGGTTTGGTGACCAAAGTGGACACCCGCTTCCAGCATTTCGCGCATCAAAGACATGTAATTCTCCAAGGGTTGATTTCTTGCGCCGCACCTGCATCAGCATCTGGCTGACACCCTGGGTGGTGTTGCGCGCGATTTCCCGCAACACGCGGGATGGACAAAATTTTAACCGGGCCGACCGATCACTGCCGCAATAAACAAACTACGCTGCCGCGATAAACCCAGACGGCCGTCACGACGAGAGCCTTGCACCGCACACTTGCCTGGCGCTGACCCGGACACTCCAGGAGATTCCTGGAAGTTTCCGGCGGTTTCCCGCTCAGCGCACCCCGGACTTGTTTTGTTGGCAGCGAAATCCAGCTCTTCGCGCTTCGGCTCAACGCCGACACGCGCATCAGACCACCGGGGCATTTCTTAAAAAAACCCGAAGGTTTTCAAGAACTTAATCCGACATCCATACCGAACCTGCATCGCCGCTCTAAAACATGACCAGGTTTGCAAGTACGCCGCGCCCCAGCTTCGATAAAGCCCTTTTACCCGCCTGCCCCATGACCGACGCCGCCCCGCCCGCCCCCTCCAGAACCTGACAACCTGCCCGATTTCGCTCCACAACCTTCGCTTGCGGTGAAACTTCAGGGCTTGTTGCCGATCACACGTCAGGATCGTTTGGGCCAACTGCGGCCTTGAGAAAGCGGCTTCAAAAGCCTAACCTTCCGCCGGGATCGGCTCTTGCCGTTACCCGATTTACTACTACCCGATTTACAACTATCGGCAGTGATTGGCATTGCTACCGCGCCACAGCCGAGCTTTCCCCAAAATTTTAGGGAAGCCTATAATTCTACTATTCTTTCAAGCAGACATTCAAGCGAGAGATCGTCAAGTTACTTCATGGGCACAATTACCAACCCGGCCGACCTGGCCAAGATGCGCGCCGCCTGCCAAGACGCGGCCAAAGTCCTCGATTTCATCACCCCCTACGTGAAGCCGGGTGTAACAACCGGAGAGCTGGACCGCCTTTGCCTGGAATACCTGACTGACGTCCTACACGTGAAGTCCGCCACCGTGGGCTACGCCCCGCCCGGCTACCCTCCCTTCACCGGCGCCATCTGTACGTCCGTGAACCACCAGGTCTGCCACGGCATTCCCGGCGACAAGGTGCTGAAGAACGGCGACTCGCTGAACATCGACGTCACCATCATCAAGGACGGCTGGTTTGGCGACACGAGCCGCATGTACGCCGTGGGCGAGCAATCCATCCTGTCGCGCCGCCTGACCGACATCACTTTTGAGTGCATGTGGAAAGGCATCCAGCAGGTGAAAAACGGGGCCACCTTGGGCGATGTGGGCAACGCGATCCAGAAGCATGCGGAATCGAACGGCTTTTCCGTGGTGCGCGAGTTCTGCGGGCACGGCATCGGCCAGCGTTTCCATGAAGATCCCCAGGTGTTGCATTACGGCAAACCCGGCACGGGCGTGAAATTGGTGACGGGCATGCTGTTCACCATTGAACCCATGATCAACGCTGGCCGCCGCGAGATCCGCCAGTTGTCCGACGGCTGGACGGTTGTCACCCGCGATCACAGCCTGTCGGCGCAATGGGAGCATGCTGTCTGCGTGACTGACACCGGTTACGAAGTCCTGACCCTGTCGCCCGGCATGCCGCCCCCGCCTGCCTTCATTACCGAGCCCATCGTCATCCCCGCCGTCTGAGGCCCTGCCGCCCGCCGCCATGACTGCCGAAATCCTGAGTTCCCTGCGTGAACGCATCCAGCAATCCCGGCGGGCCGCGGTGGCCCAATTCCGGGAACACGAACGGCCGGACACTTTGTTGTCCGAGCTGCGCCGCATCGTGGATGCCGCCCTGCGCGACCTGGTCAAGCATTGCCCGCTGCCGGCGGGCGCCACACTGGCGGCCGTGGGCGGCTATGGCCGCGGCGAACTCTTTCCGCATTCCGACGTCGACCTGCTGATCCTGCTGCCGCACGTCCCGACACGTGAAGACGAATCCGCCATCGAACGACTGGTGGCGTCCTTGTGGGACCTGGGCCTGGAGCCCGGCCACAGCGTGCGGACCATCGAAGACTGCGAACGCGAAGCCGACGCCGACATCACGGTGGAAACCGCGCTGCTGGAATCGCGCTGGCTGGCCGGCAGCCGCTCTCTGATGAAGAAGTTCGACGCCGCGACCAAATCCCGACTGGACCCGCGCGCCTTCTTCCGCGCCAAGCGCGTGGAGATGCAGCAACGCCACGCCCGCTATCACGACACGCCCTATGCGCTGGAGCCGAACTGCAAAGAGTCGCCGGGGGGCTTGCGAGACCTGCAGGTCATCCTGTGGATGGCGCGCGCGGCCGGTTTCGGCGACAGCTGGCGGTCGGTGGCCCAGGCGGGCCTGCTGACCTCGTCAGAGGCACGCGACTTGCGCAAGGCCGAACAAGCCTTCAAGCGCCTGCGCATCGAACTGCATCTGCTGTCGAACCGCCGCGAGGACCGCGTGCTGTTCGACCTGCAGCCGGCGCTGGCCGAGGTCTATGGCATTCATGCCACCGCCACGCGGCGCGGCAGCGAACTGCTGATGCAGCGCTACTACTGGGCGGCGCGCCTGGTCACGCAGCTGAACGGCATTCTGGTGCAGAACATCGAAGAACGCCTGTTCCCGCGCCCCGACAGCGATGCGCGCGATATCGACGATGATTTTCGCAATCTGCGCGACCGCCTGGACATCATTCGCGACGACGGTTTCGAACGCAATCCCACGCTGCTGTTGCGCGCCTTCCTGGTGATGCAACAGCACCCTGAGCTCACAGGCATGTCGGCCCGCACGCTGCGGGCCATCTGGCATTCGCGCCACCGCATCGACGCGCAGTTCCGCCGCAACCCGGTCAACCGCAAGCTGTTCCTGCAGATCCTGCAGCAGCCGCGCGGCATCGTGCACGAACTGCGGCGCATGACCATGCTGAACATCCTGCCGCGCTACCTGCCGGTGTTCCGCCGCATCGTGGGCCAGATGCAGCACGACCTGTTCCATGCCTATACGGTGGACCAGCACACGCTGGCGGTCGTGCGCAACCTGCGCCGCTTCACGATGCCCGAGCACGCTCAGGAATATCCCCTGGCCAGTCAGTTGATCGCGGGCCTGGACCGGCACTGGGTGCTGTATGTAGCGGCGCTGTTCCATGACATCGCCAAGGGCCGCGGCGGCGATCACTCCGAGCTTGGCGCTCGCGAAGTGCGCAAGTTTGCGCAAGACCATGGCATGGATCCCGAGGACGCCAAGCTGGCGGAGTTCCTGGTGCGCCAGCATCTGCTGATGTCGGCCGTCGCGCAAAAGCGCGACCTGTCGGACCCGGCCGTGGTGCAGGAATTTGCCGCCACCGTCAAAGACGAACGCCATCTGACGGCGCTTTACCTGCTGACGGTGGCCGACATCCGCGGCACCAGTCCCAAAGTCTGGAACGCCTGGAAGGGCAAGCTGCTGGAAGACCTGTACAAGCTGACGCTGGCGGCCCTGGGCGGCGCCCATGCCGACGCCCACACGGTGCTGACGGAACGCAAGGAAGAAGCCGCCCGCCTGACCCGGCTGGTCGGCTTGCGCGACGATGCCCGCGAGGCCTTCTGGAATCAGCTGGACGTGGCCTATTTCCTGCGTCACGACGCCTCGGACATCGCCTGGCACACGCGCCACCTGTATCACCAGGTCGCGCCCGCGCAGGCAGTCGTCAAGGCTCGCCCCACCGAACAAGGGGAAGGCCTGCAGATCATGGTCTATACCCGCGATGCGCCCGACCTGTTCGTGGCCATTTGCGGCTATTTCGACGCCAAGAGCCTATCCATTCAGGACGCGCGGATCCACACCACGCGGCACGGCTGGGCGCTGGACAGCTTCATTGTGCTGCTGCCCGAAGGCGCCAGCGACCTGCGCGCGCAAGCCACGCTGGTCGAGCATGAACTGGCGGAACGCCTGAAAGACCCGCACGCGGCCGCCCAGACGCAGCCCAGCCGCGGCGGCTATTTCGGCCGCAGCCGACAGTCCCGGGTGTCCCGGGTGTTTCCCGTCATGCCGCAAGCCGAATTGCAGCCCGACGAGCGCAGCACCTCGTGGCGCCTGTCGGTCACCGCGACTGACCGCCCCGGCCTGCTGCACGCGCTGGCGCGCGTGTTTGCCCAGCACGAAGTCAACCTGCTGATGGCCAAGATCATGACCTTGGGCGACCGCGTGGAGGACGTGTTCATCGTGGACGGCTCGGCGCTGGCGCGCCCCCGCAGCCAGATGCAGTTCGAGCGTGACGTCCTGGACGCGCTGGCCGGCGAAGAGGCGCAGCAGCGCGTCGCCTGATCGCGCCGCAAGGCATCGCCAGACCACCCCGGACCGCATACAATCCGGGTTTTCGGCCAGGCGACGCCCGCTCCATGCAGCTCAATGACTATTTGCGCGTTTTCGGTGGCAGCTTTTTCTTCGCGCTGGCCACGCTCCTGCCCTTCCTGAACCCGCCGGCCATCGCGCCGATCTTCCTGTCGCTGACGGAAGGCGCGTCATCCTCCACGCGGATGGTGCTGGCCAAGCGGGTGGCGATCAACGTCTGCCTGATGCTGATCGTGGCCATGGTGGCCGGCAACGTGCTGCTGAGTTTCTTTGGCATTTCGCTGTCCATCGTGCGCGTCGGCGGCGGGATGCTGGTGATCGCCAGCGCCTGGCGGCTGGTGAATTCCCCCGACGCCGATACCGAACGCGTAGCGCGCATGGCCGAATCCTTTACCCCGGAAATGGCCAAGGCCCGCGCCTTCTATCCGCTGACCTTCCCCATCAGCTGTGGCCCCGGCTCGATCGCGGCGGCCATCACCGTGGGCGTTTCGCTGCGCGACCAGAACCACGTGCTGAGCCTGGTGCGGCTGGGCGGCTCGATTCCGGGCATCATCGCCGTGTCGCTGACGCTCTATATCTGCCTGCGTTTTGCCGCCCAGATGCTGCACCGCCTGGGCGACAACGGCACCGCCGTGTTCATGCGGCTGTCGGCGTTCATCATGCTGTGCCTGGGCGTACAGATCTTCTGGGAAGGCGCGCGCGACCTGATGCTTGGCGTGCTGACGCAAGTCATGCAACCAATTCCGATTCCCAAGGCCTAAGCCCTGAGCCTGGCTGGACATGGATCCCGCCCCGACCAACCCGAATCCGCAACAACAATGACTACTCGCTCTGAACGCCTGCTTCGCCTGATCGCCTTATTCTGCTTCGGCGCGGTGGGCGTGGCCCTCGTCTCCCAGCACGTCTTCGACATGCCGCCCTGCGCCTGGTGCGTCATGCAGCGCCTGATTTACCTGGTGATCGGCGTAATCGCCCTGATCGGCAGCTTCGGCGGCGGGCGCGCGCTGACGCGCATCGCCGCAGCGCTGGCGGCCCTGCTGTCCCTCGGCGGCGTAGCCGCCGCCTGGTATCAATACAGCGTCGCCGCCAACATGCTGTCCTGCGACCAGACCTTTGCCGACCGCTTCATGACCGGCATCGGCCTGGAAGGCGCGATTCCCTGGCTGTTCGGCATCTTCGCCACCTGCATGGACGCCAAGGTGCCGGTGCTGGGTATCGAGTACGCCCTGTGGAGCCTGGCGCTGTTCGTGATCCTGTTCTTCATGGCGCTGCCTGTCGTCTTCGGGCGCAGCCGCTCCCAGTAAGCGGCGCGCCTCGCGCAAGATCATTTTGAAATACCTGACCGGCTACCCGGAAACCCTGCTGCTCCAGACCCAGAAACTGCTAGACCAAGGCAAACTGGGCGCCGCACTGCTGTCGCGCTACCCGGACGGCCCGCATGCCGTGCGGACCGACCGCGCGCTGTATGAGTACGTGACGGACCTGAAGAACACCTATATGCGCAATGGCGACCTGATCAACAAGGTTGCCTACGACAGCAAGATCCACGTGATCCAGCATGCGCTGGGGCAGCACACGTACATCTCGCGGGTGCAAGGCGGCAAGCTGCGCGCCAAGCACGAGATCCGCGTGGCGACGCTGTTCAAGACGGTACCTGCCGAGTTCCTGAAGATGATCACGGTGCATGAGCTGGCGCACCTGAAAGAGAAGGACCACAACAAGGCCTTCTACAACATGTGCCTGCGAATGGAACCGCACTATCACCAGTACGAATTCGACCTGCGCCTGTATCTGACGCATCTGGAGGCGACGCGGGAAACCCTCTGGGAGGCGAAGGGGTAAACGGCCCGGCGAAAAAAATGCCGTCCCTCGGGACGGCATTTTTCAATCAGCCTGACAGTAACGGATCAGGCGTCGTTAGCGGCGTAACCCATATTGAACTGCAGGCCGCTGGCGCCTTCCTCCTGGCCCGGCTCCGCGCGCGACTGGCCCAGGCGGGCCAGGTATTCGGCAGTGATGTCGCCGGTGACGTATTCACCGTCGAAGCACGAGGCTTCGAAACGCGACATCTTGGGGTTCAGGTCACGCACCGATTGCTGCATGTCTGCCAGGTCCTGGTAGATCAGCGAGTCGGCGCCGATGGCGCGGGCGATTTCCTCGTCGGTGCGGCCGGTGGCGATCAGTTCCGACTGCGTGGGCATGTCGATGCCGTACACGTTGGGGAAGCGGACCGGAGGCGCAGCCGAGGCAAAGTACACCTTGTTGGCGCCGGCGGCGCGCGCCATGTCGACGATTTCGCGGCTGGTCGTGCCGCGGACGATGGAATCATCGACCAGCAGCACGTTCTTGCCCTTGAATTCCATGCCGATGGCGTTGAGCTTCTGGCGCACGGACTTACGGCGCACGGCCTGACCGGGCATGATGAACGTACGGCCCACGTAGCGGTTCTTGATGAGCCCTTCGCGGTAGTCCAGGTTCAGGCGCGCAGCCAACTGCATGGCGGCAGGACGCGACGAATCCGGAATCGGCATCACGACGTCGATATCGCCCAGGCGCATGTTGCGCGCAACCTTGTCGGCCAGGTATTCGCCCATGCGCAGGCGGGCGTCGTAGACCGACACGCCGTCGATCAGCGAATCCGGACGCGCAAAGTACACGTATTCGAAAATGCAGGGCACCAGTTGCGGATTGTCAGCGCACTGGCGGCTGACGAAGCGGCCGTCCAGGTCGATGAACACGGCTTCGCCCGGGTCGACGTCGCGCACGAAGACGAAACCGCTGCCTTCCAGCGCCACGGATTCCGACGCCACCATCCATTCGGTGCCTTCGTCGGTTTCCATGCGGCCGATACACAGCGGACGGATGCCGTTGGGGTCGCGGAAGGCCAGCAGGCCGTAGCCGGAAATCTGCGCCACGACGGCGTAGGCGCCACGCACGCGCTTGTGCACGGCCGACACCGCGCGGAAGATGGCGTCGTCGTCAAGCGACACGCCGTTGGCCGACGATTGCAGCTCGTGCGCCAGCACGTTCAGCAGCACTTCGGAATCCGAATTGGTGTTGATGTGGCGGCGATCGACCCGGTAGAGCGATTCGCGCAGTTCACGCCAGTTGGTCAGGTTGCCGTTGTGGGCGAACATGATGCCGAACGGGGCGTTGACGTAGAACGGCTGGGCCTCTTCCTCGCTGGCGCTGGAGCCCGCGGTGGGATAGCGGACCTGGCCGACGCCAGACGTACCCGGCAGCGAGCGCATGTTGCGCGTACGGAAGACGTCGCGCACCAGCCCGTGAGCCTTGTACATATTGAATTGGTTGCCTTGCGACGTCGCGATGCCCGCGGCGTCCTGCCCGCGATGCTGCAACAGCAGCAAGCTGTCATAGAGCAGCTGGTTGACCGGCCCGCGCCCGATGACCCCTACGATTCCACACATGGTGAGATTTCCTGGTTGATTTGAAGCTAATCAATACGGCAGCCATGTCGCCAAAGACGGCGGCAGCCACGTTTTGATATGTTTGATGGCCTCGATGGCCGAATGCGAAAACATGGCGTCCTTCCACCACGGCTCTTGGGGCAGCGGCGTATAGCCGGCGGCGGCGACCAGCGCCAGGACGATCACCAGACCACGGGCCAGCCCGAACATGCCGCCCAGGCCGTGATCGGCGGGGCTGAGTCCGGTACTGCGGATCAAGGCGGCGAGCGTCATGTTGACCAAACCCACACCAAGCAGCACAAGGATGAACACCACGGCGTATGAGACTCCCATGCGCAGCAGCGTCGTTTCAATATAGGGCTCCAGCCACGTATAGACCGTGGGGCCCCACCATATCGCGGCCACGAAGGCCAGCAGATAGGCGACCAGCGACAGCACCTCTTTGAGCAGGCCACGCACCAGGCCCAGCACACCCGAGACCGCCAGGATGGCCAGCACGACGAAGTCGAAGCCGGTCACTATTGCGCGGCGATGAAACCATTGTCATAGCCCAAGGTGCGCAAACGCGCCTGGGCCGCCTGCGCCGCCTCGCGCGAAGGGAACGGCCCCACGCGCAGACGGTACTGCTGTTTACCTCCGATGGAGGCTTGTTCCACAAATGCGTTGGTGACGCCCGCCTGATGCAGCTTGGTGCGGCGCGACTGGGCGTCTTCCGATGTCGTGTAGGCCGCGATCTGCAGGACGAAGTTGCCTTTGGCGGCGGCGGGCTTGGGCGCCGGGGCGGCGGCAGCCGGCGCGGAACGGCCTTCCAGCAGAGCCAGGGCGCGTGCGCCGTCGTCGGAACGCGTGTCGGGCTTGGGCGCCGTGGCCGGCTTCGGTTCCGGCTTGGGTTCAGGCTTCGGCTTGACTTCGGGCTTGGGCGGCGTGGCGGGCGGCGTCACTTGTGTGGCGGGCGGCGTTGTCGGCGCAACGGCCACGGGCGGCACCGATGTGACGGGCGGCGGCGTCGGGACAGCGGCAGGATCCGTGGGGGCCGCGCCCGGGGTGCCAGACTCCGGCGTGGCAGGCGTGGTGGCCTGCGGTTCGCTTACCTGCGGCTGGAACGGCGTATTGCGTTCCGGCACGCGGATAGGAATGTTGTCGGCAACCGGCACGGGCTGCGAATCAAGCACCATGGGAAGAATGATGACAGCCGCCAGCACCAGGGCGACGGCGCCTGCCAACCTGCGCCGCGCGCGGCCGCGCAGCTCCGCAGCCTGCACCTCGCTAGGCACTGCCGCCCGTTTGGAGGACTGCGCCTGATCGGCAGGATCTTTGCGTTTGAAAAAACCCATGGAAGAGAATTCCTTGCGGCGCCTTGCGGCAATATGGCGGCGGGCCGCCAAGACCCGATTTGCCTATGCCTTGCGACCCAGTGCCTGCAAAACCGAGGCCACGGTGAGAAACGACCCGAACACCACGATTCTATCATTCTCGCCCGCCCGTTCGCGCGCCGCAGCGAAGGCCTGCGCGGGATCCGCATAGGCCGCGATGCTGGGACTTTCGGCCCCGGCGGGTGACGGCGGTAACGCCGCGGCCACCTGCTCGGCCAGCGCCTGGCCGGCGGTTCCGCGCGGCCCGGGCAGGCCGGCGCAATACCAGTGGTCGATACGGGTGCCCAGCTTGGCCACCACGCCCGCCAGGTCCTTGTCGTTCAGCATGCCGAACACCGCATGGGTATACGGATGGAAGCCCATGTTATCCAGGTTCTGCGCCAGCACGGCTGCGGCATGCGGATTGTGCGCCACGTCCAGGATCACCGAAGGCTGGCCCGGCAGGATCTGGAAACGGCCCGGCAGCGAGGCCTGCAGCAGGCCCAGCCGCACGGCCTGCTGTTGCACCGGCAGGCGGTCCCGCACGGATTCCAGCGCGGCCAGCGCGGCCGAGGCGTTCAGCAATTGATTGGCGCCGCGCAGGGCCGGATAGGCCAGCGCGCTGCGGCGCTGTTCGCGGCCGCCGTACGCCCACTGCTGGCGGTCGCCGGAATAGTTGTAGTCGCGCCCGAACAGCCAGAGGTCGGCGCCGATCTGCTCGACGTGATCCAGGAGCGATTGCGGCGGCACGGGGTCGCTGCAGATGGCGGGGCGGCCTGCGCGGTAGATATGGGCCTTTTCGAAGCCGATTTTTTCACGGGTGTCACCCAGCCAGTCGATATGGTCGAGGTCGACGCTCGTGACGATGGAGCAATCCGCGTCCACGATGTTGACGGCGTCCAGACGGCCGCCCAGGCCCACTTCCAGTACGACGGCGTCCAGGCGCGATTGCGAGAACAGGCGCAGGATGGCCAGCGTGGTGAATTCGAAGTACGTCAGCGAGACCTCGCCGCGGGCGGTTTCCACGGCCTGGAACTGCTCGATCAGGGCGGCGTCGGAAGCGATCTGGCCATTGACGCGGGCGCGTTCGTTGAAGTCGATCAGGTGCGGGGAGGTATACAGCCCGACCTTGTAGCCGGCCGCCAGCAGAATGGCTTCCAGCATGGCACAGGTGGAACCCTTGCCGTTGGTCCCGCCAACGACGAATTTCACGCCGGACAATTCCAGCCCCATGCGCGCAGCCACTTCGCGGACGCGGTCCAGGCCCATGTCGATCGCAGTGGCGTGGATGGACTCCAGGTACCGCAGCCAATCGGACAGGGTGGCGGAAGCGTCGGGCGGGCGAACAAGGGACATGGCGGGGTCGCGAAGTGAGATCAGCCTTGGATTTTAGCAGTCCGTGCACGGTGTTTTCCCTAATCCCCTAGGGCGCGGCACGGTATCTCGACCGAAAAAGCGCTTGCCGATGTTTTTTTCATACGTGAAAATAAATTTATGTATGAGAATTTAAACGGATGACCATGACGCAACCGAACCCCCCCCACTGGCTGGTCCGCGAGGCCGACGTCCCGGGCTACCACCCCGCCAACCACACCGGCACGCTCAATCGCCGGCTGATCAGCCCCGAAACGGTCGGTGCTCGTGGCGTGGAAGTGCTGCTGGGTGTCATCGACAAGGGCAAAGGCGCCCTGCCCCATGCCCACCCCGGCATCGAACAGGTCTGTTATCTGATTTCGGGCACGGCACGCGCCCAGGTGCAGGACGAATGGGCCGACATGGGCCCGGGCGATTGCTGCTATTTCCCGCCCGACATCCCGCACGTCTTCACCGTGACCAGCGACGAGCCCGCCCGCCTGCTGGTGATCTACACGCCGCCTTATGAAGAATCCCCCGATCGCGTGATCCGCGATTTCCCGGCATCACCCCCTGCCGCCTGACGGCGCAGCAACAGGCAGCGGACAAAGAGCCGCGCTTGACCCCACAAAAACTGGAGACAAACCATGCGAAACCTGAGCCTGCTGGGCGCGGCCCTACTTGGCGCAGCGGCCGTGATGGCGGCCCCCGCCACCCACGCCGCCGACTATCCCAACAAACCCATCACCCTGATCGTGCCCTTCCCGGCCGGTTCGGGCACCGACGCCGTCGGCCGGATATTCGGATCCGAACTGTCGGCCATCCTGGGCCAGCAGATCGTCGTCGAGAACAAACCCGGCGCCAACGCCACCATCGCCGCCAGCTACGTGGCGCGCGCCAAGCCTGACGGGTACACCCTTTTCGTCACCACCAACACGTCGCACTCGGCCGCCCCCTGGCTGATGAAGAACGTGCCCTACGACCCGGTCAAGGACTTCACTCCCATCGCGCGCGGCGGCAACCTGCCCTTCATCCTGGTCGCGAATCCGAAGCGCCCCTGGAAGACGGTCGCCGACCTGGTGGCGGACGCCAAGAAGAACCCGGGACGCATCACCTACGCCAGCGGCAACAGCACCGGCATCGTCGCCGGCGCCACGCTGGCCGACCGCGCCAAGATCGACATCCTGCACGTGCCTTACAAGGGCACGCCGCAAGGCCTGACCGATGTGGTCGGCGGGCAGGTGGACTTCATGTTCACCGACCTGGCCTCCGGCCTGCCCTTCGTGCAATCGGGCCAGTTGCGCGCGCTGGCCGTGTCCACCGCCGAACGCAGCGCCATCGTGCCCGACCTGCCGTCCATGGCCGAGTCCGGCGTGAAGGACTTCGACCTGAATTCCTGGAACGGCTACTTCGGCCCGGCCGGACTGCCGCCCGACGTCGTGGCCAAACTGAACGCCGCGATCAATCAGGTCGTGGCCAAACCGGAAGTGAAGAAGCGCCTGGCCGGCCTGGGCTTCGACGCTTTCTCCAGCACGCCCGAGGCGTTTGCGCAGTTCGTCAGCGAACAACGCGACCTGTGGGGCAAGCTGATCCGCGACGCGGGAATCGAACAGCAATGACGCAGCACAACCCCTCTGAGACGACATCCGGCGCCGGCCCGCTGAGCGGCGTGCGCATCCTGGACCTGAGTTCAGTCGTGATGGGCCCCTACGCCACGCAGATCCTGGCCGACCTGGGCGCCGACGTGATCAAGGTGGAGCCGCCCTCGGGCGACAACATGCGAGCCGTCGGCCCCATGCGCAACCCCGGGATGGGCCACCTGTACCTGCACCTGAACCGCAATAAGCGGTCCATCGTGCTGGACCTGAAGACGCCCGAGGGCCTGGACGCGTGCCTGAAACTGGCCGAAAGCTGCGACGCCCTGCTCTACAACATCCGGCCGCAGGCGATGGCCCGCCTGGGCTTGTCGTATGAAGCGGTGGCCGCGCGCAACCCGCGCATCGTCTACCTGGGCGCCTACGGTTTCGGCGAGGCCGGCCCGTACGCCGGACGGCCCGCCTACGACGACCTGATCCAGGGCCAGACCGGCATCGCCGCGCTATCGGCCCAGCAAAGCGGCGACGTGCCGCGCTATGCCCCGCTGACGCTGGCGGACCGTGCCGTAGGCCTGCACGTGGGCATTGCCCTGGTGTCGGCGGTGCTGCACGCCAGGGCGACGGGACGCGGACAACAGGTCGAGATCCCCATGTTCGAAGGCATGGCGCACCTGGTATTGGGGGACCACCTGGGCGGCGCCACCTTCGAGCCGCCGCTGGGCCCGACCGGCTACGCGCGCCTGCTGGCGCCGCATCGCCGACCTTATGCAACAGCCGACGGCTATATCTGCCTGTTGATCTACAACGATAAGCACTGGCGCAATTTCTTCGGCCTGATTGGCCGGCCGGAGCTTGAGCAGGATCCCCGTTTCTGCACGCACGGGGCGCGGGCCGCGCATATCAGCGAGGTCTACGCCTTTGTGGCGGAGGTGATCAGCACGCGCCCGAGCCAGGCATGGTTGGACGATCTGGCGCGCGCGGACATCCCCGCGTCTCAGCTGTACACGGTGGACGGATTGCTGCAGGACGAGCATCTGGCCGCCACCGGCTTCATCCGCGAAATGGACCACCCCTCCGAAGGCCGGATACGCACGACTGCTCCGCTGGGCCAGTACCAGGGCACGCCCACATCCCTGCGTCGGCACGCGCCCAGGCTGGGCGAACACAGCCGCGAAGTGCTGGAGCAAGCCGGCTATGACGCCGCCCGGATCGACGCCCTGGTCGACCGCGGCATTACCCAAGATGGAAATAACTGATGGACTTTGCCTTCACCCCCGATCAATTGGCGCTGCGTGACGCAGTTTCGCGCATCTGCGGCCGTTACCCCGACGAATACTGGCTGGAACGCGACCGCGAAGGCGGCTTTCCCGAGCCGCTGCACGCCGACCTGGCGCGCGACGGCTGGCTGGGCATCGCCATGCCGCAGGAATACGGCGGCGCCGGCTTGGGCATGACCGAGGCCGCACTGATGATGCAGACCATCGCGGCCTCCGGCGCGGGGTTTACCGGTGCGTCCGCCGTCCATATGAATATCTTCGGCCTGAACCCGGTCGTCGTGTTCGGCAGCGACGAGCAGCGTGCGCGTTGGCTGGAGCCGCTGATCGCCGGCCGCGAGAAGGCCTGCTTCGCCGTGACCGAGCCGGACGCCGGGCTGGACACCACCAAGCTGTCCACGCGGGCCGTCCGCCAAGGCGACGAGTATGTGGTGCATGGCCGCAAGATCTGGATCTCGACGGCGCAGGTCGCCAACAAGATGCTGCTGCTGGCGCGCACCACGCCGCTGTCCGAGGTGGACAAGCCCACGCAGGGGCTGTCACTGTTCTATACCGATCTGGATCGCGAGAAGATCGAAGTGCGGGAGATCGAGAAAATGGGTCGCAAGGCCGTGGACTCGAACATGCTGTTCATCGACGGTTTGCGCATTCCGGTGGCCGACCGCATCGGCGAGGAAGGCCGCGGCTTTGAATACATCCTGCATGGCCTGAACCCGGAACGCATCCTGATCGCCGCCGAAGCGGTAGGCATCGGCCGCGCCGCGCTGGACCGGGCGGTGAAGTACGCCGGCGAACGCACCGTGTTCGGCCGGCCCATCGGGCAGAACCAGGGTATCCAGCACCCGCTTGCCCAGGCCTGGATGCAGCTGGAAGCGGCAGACCTGATGGTGTTCAAGGCCGCCAGCCTGTACGACGCCGGCCAGCCTTGCGGGCCCTATGCCAATACCGCCAAGTACCTGGCGGCCGAGGCCGGCTACAACGCCTGCCAGACCGCCGTAATGACGCTGGGCGGCATGGGCTACGCCAAGGAATACCACGTGGAGCGCTTGCTGCGCGAGAGCTTCATCCCGCGCATCGCGCCGGTCAGCCCGCAGCTGATCATGTGCTTCATCGCGGAAAAGGTGCTGGGGCTGCCGAAGTCGTACTGACGCCATCGCCGCTGCGCCGCTGCGCTGCGTGGCGCGATAGCGTCTCAGGCCTGCTGTTCCAGCCCGGTGCAGGCCGCCCGCAGGATGCGCGCATAGGCTTCCTGCTGCGGCTCGATCCGGTAGATCGGGCCGCCGACCGAAATCGCATAGTGTTCGCCCGACAGGGTGACGGGCCAGGCGATGGCGCCCACGTCCGCGATGGATTCTCCGCTGTTCATGAACCAACCGCGCTGTCGCGACCGCTGGATATCGTCCTGCAGCGCTTGCGGCGTGACGAGCGTGCGCTCGTTGTAGCGGGTCATTGCCATGCCGGCCAGCATCGTATCGCGCACGGATTCGTCCATCAGCGACATCAACGCTTTACCCAGCGAATTGGCGTGAACGTCTTTGAACTCGCCGGCAACGGGCGCATATCGGATGGTATGTGGGGAATCCAGCACATCCAGATAGACCACGCGCCCGTCCTGCGTCAGCTTGGCGAACACGACGGTCTCGCGCGTGGCGTCCCTTAATTCGACCAAGCTGGGATAGACCCGATCCAGAACGGGATCGGCTCGGGCAATGCGCTGGGCCATGGCCAAGAGACGGCCCGTGGGGTAGTAGCCCTGCCGGCGGCCGGTTTCGTACAGGTAGCCCAGGCCGGTCAGCGTGCGGATCAGCGCCAGGCAGCTGGACACCGGGACGTCCAGCAGCCGGGCAAGCTCCGACAAGGGCAGCGCGCGCTTTTCGCGGGCAAAGGTTTCGATGATTTCGATAACTCGCAGCGCCGTCTTGACACTCATTGCCCGATCCGAACTATTTAGCACGTGAAACATCTGCCTCGCCGAGGGCTAAAGTTCCCTGCGGGCATGCCGTTATGGTAGCTGAGAATTCCCTGAAAACAGCGCGTTCCTCCGAGACGCCCACATCGCCGCTGGAGTGATCATGGCCGTAACCCCTTTAGCACCCGCTACGTACGCACCTGCTGCGATGACCCAGGCGCACGTCGTGGCCGAACCGGCCGTGAGCGTCACGCCCGCCGCCGCAACGACTAATAGCGGCGCTTCCGACAGCGCCACGTCGGACCAATCGGACTCGCAGAAGCTGCCCCTGGACAAGGCGCTTGATGAAATCAACGACCAGATGAAGGCCTGGTCCACGCAACTTCAGTTTGAGATCGATCCCAACGTACATCAGGTCGTCGTGTCGGTGGTGGATGCGGAAACCGGTGACGTACTTCGCACCATCCCCAGCGAAACGGTGCTGAAAATCGCCAAAATGATCGTGAACATGCAAGGCAATGGCATCAAAACCACAGCTTGATACGCCACTTAAAACGGCGTTTATCGCTTATTTTGGCGCCAATCTGTGAGAGAAGCACCGAATTAGGCCCGCCTTATGCCCTTACCCGGCCAATCGCCGGCACCGTATTTTTGACAGAATCGCTTCGCAAGAAAGGAATTTCACATGGCTTCCATCACTAACCTCGGCTCGACCACCGGTTTGCCCCTGGAAAAGATCCTGACGGATCTTCAGGCCGCCGAGGACAAACGACTGAGCATTTATTCGACCCGCCAGGCCAGCTACGAAGCCCGGGTGAGCGCGTTCGGCCAAGTGCAAAGCGCTGTGGAAGCCTTGCAAAAGGCTGCCGAAGCGTTGGGGAAGTCGTCGACGTTGGATGCGGTCAAGTCGACCGTAACCGGTGATGGCCTGACCGTGACTATCGGAGAAAATGGCGCCACGATGGGCGAGTACTCGATCAATGTAAACAAACTCGCTACGGCCCAAACACTGCAATCGGGCGTTGTCGCCGATCGCAAGGCGGCCAATGGCGCGTCTGGCTCATTCGAAATCGAACTTGTCAATGGCGACAAGCGCACCATCAACCTGACCGACACGTCCTTGGACGGTATCGCCAAAGCCATCAATTCCGACGACAAGGCTGGCGTACGCGCCACCATCATCACCAACGGCGATGGGGCAAGCTATCTGATGCTCAGCGCCAAAGATACCGGCGAAAAGGCCGCGGTGAAATCCATTACCGTTGCTGGCAACTCCGATCTCAAGAACATCCTGAATTACAACACCGATCCCGCCGACACCAGCACCAAACTGAAGCAACAAACCGCAGCGGTTGATGCGGAGATCGAGATCAACGGCATCGCGGTCAAGAGTGGCAGTAATAACATTTCCACGGCTATTGACGGCATTACGTTGAATCTCACCGCGAAGACTGAGGATGGCAAACCCATCACAGTGAAGCTGAGCAGCGATACCGCCGTTGCAAGCAAAGCCGTGGGAGATTTTGTCAACGCTTACAACGCGCTGCAAAACACAATCACGAAACTGACGGCGTTTGACGTCGCAGCACAAACAAATCAAGCCCTGACCGGCGACGGTACCACGCGCAGCATTCAGTCGGCGATGTCCAACGCCTTGCAAGCATTCACGACTGACGGGACAGTACGCTCCCTCGCCGACCTGGGTATTTCAACCGACCCGAAAAGCGGCCAGTTGAAGTTGGACCAAGCCAAACTGGACAAGGCGCTGGCAGCTAACCCCGCCGATGTCAAACAGCTCATGACTTCGCCCGATGGCCTTGCGGCGAAATTCGCCGCAGCCACGAAGAACGTCCTGGGCGACAACGGATCGATCAAGGCAAGCAAAGATGGCCTGACCAAATCGATCGAAGATGTGAAAGAACAATTGGATCGCGCCAAAACGTCCAGCGCGGCACAAATGGCGCAGATGCGCGCTCAGTTCGTTGCCTTGGACAAGTTCGTATCGCAGCAAACCGTCACGGCGAACTACCTCACCCAACAGTTCGCCGCCTTGGCCAAATCCAAGTAATTTATAGAAGATGCATTAATGACTTACGCCGCCCGCCGTCCCACAGGCTCCCATTCTGTGCGCTCCTATGCCGACATCGGCCTGGAAACGCAGATCGTTGGCGCGAGCCCGGAACGGCTGATCTCCTTGCTATATCTTGGCGCGCGTGCAGCTATCGGGCAGGCCCGCATCCACATGCAGGAAGCCAGGGTGACGGAGCGCGGCACGGCCATTTCCAAGGCGATCAAGATCGTCGACGAGGGCCTGAAGACCGGACTGAACATGGAGGCAGGCGGCGAGATCGCCGAGAATCTCGCCCGCCTCTACGATTACATCGTCCGTACGCTTTTGATGGCGAATCTCAAGGCAGACCCCGAGCAGCTTGAAATTGCCGACCGCCTGTTGGCGGATCTGGCCGAGGCTTGGCAGACTTCCATCGACCGCCCTGTCGGCGGCACGCAGCCTTGATGGCACGGCGCAAACGAACCCAGCCCGCCAGCAAACGCCCGAGATTTCCATGACGTCCCTTACCCAGCCCACCACTCCCATCCTGGAACGCTACCAGGAAATCGCCTTCATCACGGGCGAAATGCTTGCAGCCGCCCAAGCCGGCGACTGGGATGCCGCGATGGTCCATGGGCAACAATATTGCGAGCAGGTCGAGCGCCTGCGCATGACTGAACGCACGGTTCCGCTGGATGACGCCGCGCGCGCCATGAAATATGACTTGCTCGTGCGCATCCTGGAAAACGACGCTCTGACGCGCGACCTGGCCCTGCCGCAACTGGCTCGGTTGGGCGAGCTGCTGGGACGCATGAAGCGCCAGCAGACCTTGCTCTCCGCCTACGGTAACCGGACGCCTGAAGAATGAGCGTAGGTCCCGCCGCACTCGGCAACGTCCTGGTGCAGCGGTTGGACGCCGTGCTTGGCACGACGATGTCCGCCGCTACCGCCAATCAGGTCTCCGGCGCACGGCCGGACGCGGTCAGCCAGCCCGGAGGCCTGGATAAGCCCGGCTCGTCGGATGGTTCCACCCGCGATTCCCGGCAAGGCATACAGACTGGCGGCGCCCGAGGCGACCGCCAGAATACTGTTGTCGACGCCAAGACCGCCGCCGCCCTGGCGCTGGCTGCCCGTGGACTCGTCACCAGCAGCGACACTACTGCGTCGGCCCCGACCACGCTGGGCACGACCGCCCGGACGATTCTTGCCTTGCTGGCCCAGTATCCCGAGGCCGCGCCTGCCGTGCAGGGGCGCGCACCGCTCTGGAACGCCAGCGGCGCGCCGGGCCAAACCGCTGGTCAAGCCCCGTCCGGACAGCAGGCCGCAGCGACTGCGGGCCAACCCACGCCTGCCGCGACGCCGGCGCCTGCCCAGCCGGCACCCTCAGCCGACCTCGCCACGGCCGCGGATGCCGCCGCAGCCACCAAGCTTGTGCGACCGGCTGGCCCGGCGGACGCCAACGCCGCCCGCGGCGCCGATGCCGCTGCTCACGCCTCGCAGGCGGCAAGCGGCCCGTCAGCCCGTTTGCTGGGCCAGGCGTTGCGCCAGGCCCTGCAAACCAGCGGCCTGTTCTACGAATCGCATCTGACGAACATGGTCTTCGGGCGACTCAGCCCGTCGTCGCTGCAGAACGAGCCCCAGGCCAAACTGAGCAAGGACGACATCCCGCAGAACACCATGCCGACACGCGCCCGGCCGGAGGCCCCTGCCTCGGGCCGGGCTGGCGGCGGCGCGGATGCGCCCTCCGGCGCCGGCTCGTCCTCCACCTCAGCACCGGGTGCACCGATTACCGGCATCCACCAGGACCTGACGGTGCTGGTGCGTCAGCAGCTGGACGTGCTGGCCAACCAGTCGCTGACCTGGCAAGGCGAAGCCTGGCCGGGCACGCCGATGGAATGGGAAGTGGAACGCGACCCTTACGGCGGGGATCCCGACTCGGCGACGCCCACTTGGGCTACGCGCCTGAAGCTGGATCTGCCCCGGCTTGGCCTGGTGGACGCCCGGCTGAACCTGGCTGGCGACCAGATCGTCCTGCAACTGGTTGCCCCCCTGGCGGCCGCCGAGATCAATGACTCGTCCGACCAGCTGCGATCACGCCTCCTGGCCGCGGGCCTGACCTTGAGCAACCTGGCGGTCAGCGTGACGGAACCCCGCGCCATCGACCCGAACGACCTCTGATGAGCACCACCTCCTACGCCGAGGACAACGGCCCCAACGCCAACCGCAACGCAGCAGTCGCCATTTCGTATGACGACAAGGACGGCGCTCCGCGCGTCGTCGCCAAGGGCTACGGCCAGTTGGCCGACACCATCGTCCGTGCCGCCGAAGAGAATGGCTTGTACGTGCACGAGTCTCGCGAACTCGTCGGGCTGCTCATGCAGGTGGACCTGGACGCACATATTCCCCCCCAACTGTACGTAGCAGTGGCAGAATTGCTGGCCTGGCTCTATCGCCTGGAATCGCGCGAGCTTCCCGAAACCGCGCCACCCGCCTGACCTCACTCTCTAAGGACCACCATCGTGTTGGATGCCAGCGACCCGGAATTCCTGCTGACCCGGCCGGAAGACATGCGCTCAGCCTTGTTTGAACTGACGCACCCCGACAGCCACATCCTCGTACGCGATGCCGCCGACCGCGAGATGGCCGTGCTTGTCCTGGGCGCGGACAAGCACACCCGCCAGTTCTTCTGGCGGCCCCGCGACTACGCGGGCGCCGACTTCGAACAGTCCGACAGCATGGGCCTATTGAGCGGCACCACTTTCCATTTTCACGCCACTGCTTACGGCGGCGTGCAGATCCGGTTCCGCGTGCAGCGTCCCGAGGTGATCCAATTCGACGACGGCAGCGCGGCGTTGGTGTCGCCCTTTCCCGATCGGCTCGCTCGCATCCAGCGGCGCAAGATGTTCCGTGCCTCACTGGCCGGCAGCGCCAACCTGTGCCAGGCCAGCTGGCAACCCGTGCCAAAAGAGAAGCCGTACAGTTTCACGGTGCGCGACCTGTCGGTCGAGGGCGTGGGCCTGCGGGTCGGACTGGCGGTGCCGGTGCTGCCAGTGCGCGGCACGGTGATGGAAGCCGTGCAGCTGGACTTCGGCGAATTGGGCAAGCTCAGCGCCGATCTGGAAGTGCGCAACGTCTACCCGATTTCAGGCCAGCCGATGATCCAGCCGGGAACACCAGAAGACGAGGCGCCCAGGCACGTCTCGCTGACCGGCGAACCGCCGATGAGTCACGTGGGCGCCGTATTCCTGAATCTGGATGCGCGCCAGGAGAACTGGCTGCAGAAAGTGGTGTGGCGCCTTGAGAAAGGCGCGCAGCGCGACTGATACGCCCGAGGGGGCAGCAAGCAAAGCCCCCGTTTCTTTCCTTGGCCTTAAACGGCCATCGAGGAAATTTCCTTGTAGGCGGCAACCAGCTTGTTGCGCACCTGCACCGCCGTCTGAAAGCCGATACTGGCTTTCTGCATATCGATGATCACATCATTGAGCGAAATGTCGGGCGCGCCCATTTCGAAGGCCTTCGCCTGAGCGGACGATGCGTTCTGCGCAGCCGTCACGCGGCGGATCGAGCGCTGCAGCTCGGCAGCAAAGCCGTCGGGCTGGCCGACCATTTCACCGGCGGCGAGATTGCCGGTTTCCGCCTTGCTCACGACGGAGCGCATCTGCTGGAGCATGCTTTCGATGCCGGACAAGCCTGATACAGCCATTACCTGATTCCTTGCTGGTGGGGCATGACGCCAATGTTGTGCAGAGCGTAACGCCGATCGCGCGCGCCCATAGCCGATAAAAACCGCCAAAAACCCCGACATTTCCTCGAATGCCGCCAGCCTGGCGCAAGCCCATGGCCGCGGCCTTCGCCTTGCCGTCGACATAGAGGATAAGTAACGCCAAAAACCGGCTGTTTTCATCGATTGGGATTGTCGTACCAACGGCAATAATCCAGGCTCTCCCCAGACCAGAAGCACGTTGCATGTGTAATCTGCCCTACCCAGACATGAAGTCCTTTTCCCTGCTCCGCGTAGCCAGCGGGAGCCATCGATGAATCAGCAGGCCACTCTGAGTTCGTCGCTGCTGGCGAAGTTCCCCGCCCTGGAAAAGATACGCGCGCTGCCCAAGCCTATCCTGCTTGGCGCGGCGGCCGCCGTCGTTGCGCTGGTCGTTGCTGCCGTGATGTGGGGCAGCGAACCCAAGTACAAGGTCCTGTTCTCGAACCTGGACGACCGCGATGGCGGTGCCATTGTGACGGCGCTCGGCACAATGAACGTGCCCTACCGTTACAACGAGACCGGCACTGCCTTGCTGGTTCCGGCCGACCGCGTCTACGACGCCCGGTTGCAACTGGCTTCCCAAGGGCTTCCGCGCGGCGGCTCGGTCGGTTTCGAGCTGATGGACAACGCCCGCTTCGGCGCCAGCCAGTTCGCTGAGCAGATCAACTACCAGCGCGGCCTGGAAGGCGAGCTGGCTCGTTCGATCGAAGCGATGCACACCGTGCAGCACGCCCGCGTGCACCTGGCCATGCCGCGCCAATCGCTGTTCGTGCGCGAACGCCAGGCGCCCACGGCGTCGGTGCTGCTGAACGTCTACCCGGGCCGCAGCCTGAGCGACGCCCAGGTATCGGCGATCTCGTGGCTGGTGGCCTCCAGCGTGCCCGAACTGACCGCTGAGAATGTATCGATCGTCGACCAGAACGGGCGCCTGCTGTCCGCGCCGCTGGGCGAAGGCCGCGGCATGGACGCTGACCAGATGCGCTTTGTGCGCGAAATGGAACAGCGCACGGTCGAACGCATCCTGACCATCCTGAATCCGCTGGTCGGCCCGGGCAACGTCCACGCCCAGGCCAGCGCCGACGTCGACTTCGCGCGCCGCGAAGAGACCTCCGAAGTCTATCGCCCGAACCAGGAACCGGGCCAATCCGCCATCCGCAGCCAGCAGACCAGCGATTCCACCCAGCGCGGCGTCAACCCCGCCCAGGGCGTGCCCGGCGCGCTGTCGAATCAGGCCCCGGCCAACGCACAGGCCCCGATCGCCAACCCGCCCGCGCCGCAACCGCCCCGCCCCGGCCAGCCGCAACAGCCCGCCAATGCGCAGCAACAGCAGACGGGCACGCAGACGGCCACGACAAACCTGAACGAGCGTCGCGACGCCACTACCAACTATGAAGTGGACCGCACCATCAGCCACATCAAGCAGCCGGTGGGCAATCTGAAGCGCCTGTCAGTCGCCGTGGTGGTGAACTACATCCGCGACAAGGACGGCGAGCCCCAAGCCCTGCCGCCCGAAGAACTGAACAAGCTGACCAATCTGGTCCGCGAAGCCATGGGCTATTCCGAAACGCGCGGCGACTCCCTCAACCTGGTCAACAGCCAGTTCAACGATGGCCCGCCGCCGGTGCCGATGTGGCGCGACCCGGAAATGATCGCCCTATTCAAGACCATCCTGGCCTGGCTGGTGGGTCTGGTGGTTGCGTTGTGGCTGTACCGCAAGGTTCGCCGCTCGGTCACCGAGTACCTGTATCCGCCGGTTGATCCGGAAATGGCTGAGGCCGAGCGCGTCGAAGCAGCCCGCGAGGCCCAGGACGTGGCCCGCTCGAAGGAAGTCAGCCGTTACGAAGACAACCTGGAACGCGCCCGCACGATGGCTAATAAGGATCCGCGCGCCGTCGCAATGGTTCTGCGCACCTGGATGAGCAAAGATGAAAAATGATTCCACCCCGATGGACGGCATGACGCGCAGCGCCGTCCTGATGATGTCGCTGGGCGAGGACGCGGCAGCCGAGGTCTTCAAATACCTCAGCGCCCGTGAAGTGCAGCAGGTCGGCGCGGCGATGGCCAGCCTGAAGCAGGTCACGCGCAATGACGTGGCTGTCGTGCTGGAAGAATTCCGCCAGGAAGCCGACCAGTTCATGGCCGTCACGCTGGGCTCGGACGACTACATCCGCAGCGTCCTGACCAAGGCGCTGGGCAGCGACCGCGCAGCCGGCCTGATCGAAGACATCCTGGAAGCCGGCGACGGCGGCAGCGGTATCGACGCGCTGAACTGGCTGGACCCGAACACCGTGGCCGAGCTGATCGGCGACGAACACCCGCAGATCATCGCGACCATCCTGGTCCACCTGGAGCGCGACCGCGCCGCCGGTGTGCTGGCCTTGCTGACCGATCGCCTGCGCAACGACGTCATGCTGCGCATCGCCACCTTCGGCGGCGTGCAGCCCGCGGCCTTGTCCGAACTGACTGAAGTGCTGAATTCCGTGCTGGCCGGCCAGGGCGCCAAGCGCAGCAAGATGGGCGGCGTGCGCACCGCGGCCGAGATCCTGAACATGATGAATTCCTCGGACGAGGAAACTGTCGTGGCCAGCCTGCGCGAACGCGACAACGACCTGGCGCAGAAGATCATCGACGAGATGTTCGTGTTCGACAACCTGCTCGACGTCGAAGACCGCGCCATCCAGCTCATCTTGAAGGAAATCGACAACGACACGCTCATGGTTGCGCTCAAGGGCGCCCAGGAAGAGCTGCGCGCGAAGTTCCTGCGCAACATGTCCAGCCGCGCCGCCGAAATGCTGCGCGAGGACCTGGAAGCCCAGGGTCCGATCCGCATGTCGAAGGTCGAGGCCGAGCAGAAGAAGATCCTGCAGATCGCCCGCCGCCTGGCCGAAAGCGGCCAGATCGTCCTGGGCAACTCCGGAGACGATGCGTATGTCTGAAGCGGACAACGGCGCGACGACGCTCATCTCGCGCAGCGCCGCCTGGCGGCGCTGGCAGATGCTGTCGTTCGACGAGCCGGCGGCCGTCGAAGTCGAGCCGGAGCCCGAACCCGATCCGGGTCCGGATCCCGCCGTGGTGATGGCGCAGCTGCGCGCCCAGGCGATGGCCGAAGGGCGCGAGGAAGGCTACTCGCACGGCCACGCGGCCGGCATGGAAGCAGGCCAGCAAACGGGACACGATGCAGGATTCGCCGCAGGTCGCGAAGCCGGTTTCGCCGAGGGCCTGGCCCAGGCGCGCGAACAGGGCGCGGCCGAAGCGCAGCGCCTGCACGCGCTGGTCGAAGCGTGCGCCGCGTCGCTGGGTTCGCTGGAAGAAAAAATGGGCCAGAGCCTGCTGACGCTGGCGCTGGACATCGCGCAGCAAGTCGTGCGCACGACGCTGGCCGAGCAGCCTGAAACGGTTGCCGCCGCCGTGCGCGACGTGCTGCACATCAACCCGTCGGCCGGCGGCCAGATGCGCTTGTGGGCGAACCCCGACGACATCGAGCTGATCCGCCTGCACCTGGCGGACGAACTGAAAGAAGGCCATTGGCGCGTGCTGGCCGATGAATCCATCGCGCGCGGCGGCTGCCGCGCCGAAACGCCTTACGGCGACATCGACGCCACGCTGCAGACGCGCTGGCGCCGGGTGGCGGCCTCGCTGGGCCGCAATGTCTCCTGGGAGGAGCCGGCGTGAACAGCCACCCGGCTCCGGCACAGCCCGGCCAGACGGCCGCGCCGACGTCGTCCGCGCCCGCCGTTGCGGCACCTGCCGTCCCGGTCATCGACCGCTGGAAGACGCAGCTGGAGATCGGCTCGATCCGCGCCGCGTCGACCGACCCGTGGCTGGTCAGTGGCAAGATCACCCGCGCGACCGGCCTGGTGCTGCATGCCACCGGCCTGCGCCTGCCCGTCGGCGCAGCCGCCCGCATTGAAATCGCGCGTGGCCATGACCATTGGGCCGACGCCGAGGTCGTGGGTTTCGACGGCCACACGCTGTACCTGATGCCGCAGGCCGACATTTCCGGCCTGCCGCCCGGCGCGCGCGTCGTGCCCGGCGAACCGCCCGTACAGCGGCAGATCCCGCTACCGCGCAAGGCTGAACTGAACGGCAACGCCAAGCCTCAGCTTGGCCGCCACCTGCCCGTGGGCAACGCCCTGCTGGGCCGCGTACTGGACGGCGCGGGCCGCCCGCTGGACGGGCTGGGTCCGTTGACGGGCGCTGAACTGGCGCCGCTGTCCGCCCTGCCCATCAACCCCTTGTCGCGCGCACCGATCGACACCGTGCTGGACACCGGCGTGCGCGCCATCAACGGGTTGCTGACCGTCGGGCGCGGGCAGCGCATGGGTCTCTTCGCCGGTTCGGGCGTGGGGAAATCCGTGTTGCTGGGCATGATGGCCCGCTACACCAAGGCCGACGTGATCGTCGTGGGCCTGATTGGCGAGCGGGGCCGCGAAGTCAAGGAATTCATCGAGCACAACCTGGGCCCCGAGGGCCTGGCGCGCTCGGTCGTGGTGGCGGCGCCTGCCGACGTGTCGGCCCTGCTGCGCCTGCAAGGCGCGGCCTACGCCACGCGCCTGGCCGAACACTTCCGCGACCAAGGCCTGGATGTGCTGCTCATCATGGACTCGCTGACCCGCTACGCCATGGCGCAACGGGAAATCGCGTTGGCCATCGGCGAACCGCCTGCCACCAAAGGCTACCCGCCGTCGGTGTTCGCCAAGCTGCCCATGCTGGTCGAACGCGCCGGGATGGGTGCGCCCGGCCCGTCGGGCAAGGCCGGATCCATCACCGCGTTCTATACGGTGCTGGCCGAAGGCGATGACCAGCAGGATCCTATCGCCGATTCGGCGCGCGCGATCCTGGACGGCCACGTGGTGCTGTCGCGCCATCTGGCTGAAGCCGGCCACTACCCCGCCATCGACATCGAGGCGTCGATTTCCCGTGCGATGACCTCGCTGATCACGCCGCAGCAGTTCGCCGTCGTGCGCCGGTTCAAGCAGAACCTGTCGCGCTACCAGCGTAACCGCGATCTGATCGCCGTAGGCGCCTATGCCGCCGGCAACGATCCGCAACTGGACGAAGCCATCGCGCGCTATCCCCGTCTGGAGGCGTACTTGCAGCAGGACATCGGTGAAAACGTCGGTTACGACGACGCCGTCAACCAGTTGCGCGCCAGTTTCGAGTTAAGGGACACCTATGCCTAGCCAATTGCCTTTGGACATGCTGATCAACCTGGCCAAGGAAAGCACGGATGAAGCCGCGCGCCTGTTGGGCCGGCTCAGCGCCGAACGCACCAATGCCGAGCGCCAGCTGGGCATGCTGAACGACTACCGCCAAGACTACCTGGAGCGCCTGCAACAGGCGATGACGACGGGAATGTCGGCGAGCGACTGCCATAACTACCAGCGTTTCATCGGCACCCTGGACGACGCGATCGGCCAACAGCAGACCGTACTGCGCCAGGCGGACGAGAACCTGGCCAAGGGCCGCCAGTACTGGCAGCAGGAAAAACGCAAGCTCAATTCCTACGACGCCCTGGCGCAGCGCGAAATGCGCGCGCAGGCCGTCGTGGAATCCCGCCGCGAACAGCGCGCCAACGATGAATACTCCGCCCGCCTGGTCCAGCGCCAGGCCGGCCTGCATTAAGCAATACCTCACAGGAAGCCCAAGATGACCGCTCCCCTGCCCTTGCCCACGATCGCACCCGTCGCGCCGACGTCGATCGCCGACGCGCTTGGCGCCAACAAATCCGCGTCCGCGAACAAGAAAGGTCCGAGCTTTTCCGACGTGCTGGCCCAGCAGCGTCCGAAGCCGTCCACCGATTCGCGCCCTGCGAACAATGGCGCCAAGACGCCCGGCAAGAACACGACTGCCAACGACCCGGCCAGCAAGGCTGAAAACGCTGCCGCCGGCGCAATCGACGATGCGGTGAAGACCGCCGCTGCCGCGGAAGCCGGCGCAATGGCTGTTGCCGCCACCCAACAACCGGCCGCGCCGGTCTTGCCGCAGCAAGCGCTTGAAATCGCCGCCCAGGCGGCTGAACAAGTGCAGCTTGCCCGCGGCAACGCCGAAGCCGCCGCGGCGGCGCTGGGTTCCGGCGCGGCCGTGCTCACCGCCACGCTGAATGCCGCCAACGTCAACGCCGGCGCCGCCGCTGCGCCTGGCACGCCGGTCGCCGCAACGGCCCAACAGGCCGAAGCGGCCGCCGCGCTTGCCGCGCGCGATGCCCAGGCCGCCTTGCCGGTGGTGACCGCCGCCGTCAAGCCGGGCAGCGCCGCGGCCCCGGCCGTGGAAGCCGCGCCCGCCAACGCGAAGCCTGCGGCGAAGACCGAGTCGGTTCGTCTTGCCACCGACCTTACGCTGCCGCGCGTACCGCGCGATGCCCGCGCCGAGACCGAACACACAACTACGCTGCCGGCGCGCACCGAAGAAGAACTGACCGCGGCGTTGACCAGCACAGCGCAACAATTCCAGGCGCCGCAACACGGCGCTTCGGCCCAGGATCATCTGGCCCAGGCCTTGGCCGCTGCTACGCAGCGCCAGGCCGTGCCCGTGGTGAATCAAGCCGCAGTTGCCGCACCGGCCGTGCCCGTCGTGATGCAGATCGCCACTCCCGTGGGCGGCACGCACTGGGGTACTGAACTGGGCCAGCAAGTCGTGATGATGAGCACCAACGCGCGCCAAGGCATGCAAACGGCAGAACTGCGCCTGGATCCGCCCGACCTGGGCCCCCTGCGCGTCAGCCTGAACCTGGCCGATGGCGTGGCTAGCGCCTCGTTCGTGTCGGCTCACGCGTCGGTGCGCCAGGCGATCGAAACCGCCATCCCGCAATTGCAGCAAGCGCTGGCGCAAGCCGGCATTTCATTGGGCCAGACCAGTGTCGGTGAACAGGCCGCGCAGCAGGAATTCGCGCAACAGCAGGGCGGCAATGGCTCGCAACGTCAGAACGGCGGCGGATCGGTGGTTGCCGATGCGACGGCCGGCAACGCCGCGCCCGTAGTGCCCTCGCCGCGCAATGCCAACGCCCTGGTCGACACCTTCGCGTAGCAAACAGGCGGCCCGCAGCCAGCAATGGATGCGGGCAGTGCAGCAATAGCTTGAGATACGCGGCTTTCGCCCTGTTTTTCGCCTCCAAGCCGAGGCGGGAATTGGGGCAGAATGCTTTCATCCACTAAGTATCCGTTTTCACCAGCGGCCCAATACGCATCGAAACCGAGATGGCGACTTCCAAAACCTTATCCGCGCCGTCGGGCGCGAAGACCTCCGGCGGCATCGGCCGCATCCTTCGCCCGATCCTGGCCATACTGGTCCTGCTCCTCGTCGCGGCCGCCAGCGCCGGCGCAACCTGGTTCATCACCCAACGCATGCAGCAGCCGCAACCCGGCGCCGCGGTGCAACTGGGCGTGGGCCAGGTCCCGGGCGGCCAGCCTGGCCAACCCGGTCAGCCGGGCCAGCCCGGCCAAGGCCCGCAGGCAGCGCCGACGACCTTCGTCGCCCCGCCCGCCGCTCCTGTCGCCGTGCCTGCGCCGATCTTCGTGCCGATCGAAGCATTCACCGTTACGTTGCAGAACGCCGACACCGAACGCATCATGCACGTGGGCCTGACCCTGCGCGTGAGCGACGAACAGACCCGCACCCGGCTTGAAAAGTACATGCCTGAAGTGCGCAGCCGCATCCTGATGGTGCTGTCCTCGCAATCGCCCACCGGCGTGCAGACGCAGCAAGGCAAGACGGATATGGCCACCGCGATCAAGCAGGCGGTCAACCGCCCCTTCTCGCCCCTGCCGGACGGCCAGTATGTCACCGACGTACTGTTCACGGCGTTCGTGGTGCAATAAGCATGGCCTACGAGGCATTCCTTTCACAGGACGAAGTCGATGCGCTGCTTGCCGGCGTCACCGGCGAGAGCGACAGCAAGTCCGAGGCGGCCAGTACCAACGATGGCGCGCGCGCCTATGACCTGAGCTCGCCCGAACGCGTCGTGCGCCGCCGCATGCAGACGCTGGAGTTGATCAACGAACGTTTCGCGCGCCATATGCGCAACGTGCTGTTGAACTTCATGCGCCGCAGCGCGGACATCACGGTCGGCTCGATCAAGATCCAGAAGTACGCAGACTTCGAACGCAACCTGCCCGTGCCGAGCAATCTGAACATGATTCAGATGAAGCCCCTGCGCGGCACGGCGCTCTTCACCTATGACCCGAACCTGGTGTTCCTGGTCATCGACAGCCTGTTCGGCGGCGATGGCCGCTACCACACGCGCGTCGAAGGCCGGGATTTCACCACGACCGAACAGCGCATCATCCGGCGCCTGCTCAACCTGACCCTGGAAAGCTACGGCAAGTCCTGGGACCCCGTCTATCCGATCGAATTCGAGTACGTGCGCTCGGAGATGCACACCAAGTTCGCCAGCATCACCGGCAACAATGAAGTGGTGGTCGTCACCTCGTTCCATATCGAATTCGGCGCGACCGGCGGCGACCTGAACATCTGCCTGCCCTACTCCATGATCGAGCCGGTGCGCGATCTGCTGACGCGGCCACTGCAGGAAACCACGCTGGAAGAAGTGGACCAACGCTGGTCGCAGCAGTTGTCGCGCCAGGTTCGCAGCGCCGACATCGACGTGGTCGCGGAATTCGCGCGCATCCCCTCGTCGATCCGCGAGCTGATGAGCCTGAAAGTGGGTGACGTCCTTCCCGTGGACGTGCCCGAAACCATCATTGCCAACGTGGATGGCGTGCCGCTGATGGAATGCGGCTACGGCGTCTTCAACGGCCAGTACGCGCTGCGCGTACAGAACATGTTTACCTACGATACCGATTCACACGAGGCCCCCGACCATGACTGACAAGAACGAGCCCGGCACCGGCTCGTCCCCGGCCGACGACTGGGCCGACGCGCTCGCCGAACAATCCCGCGCCAATCCGCCCACCCAGGCCGATGGCTTGAAGCCGCAGGACGACTGGGCAGCCGCGATGGCTGAACAATCCGCCGCCACGCCGGCAGCCCCCGCACAGGCCGCGCCCGCCGCGCCTGCTGCCCCGGCACCGGCGCCGGCAAAGCCTGCCGCGCAATCCGCGGCCCAGTCGGTGTTCAAGCCCCTGGCCGGCGCTACCGCCGGCGCCGGCACCGACATCGACCTGATCATGGACGTGCCCGTCCAGTTGACGGTCGAACTGGGTCGCACCCGACTGACCATCAAGAACCTGCTCCAGCTGGGCCAGGGCTCGGTGGTCGAGCTCGACGGCCTGGCCGGCGAGCCGATGGACATCTTTGTCAACGGCTACCTGATCGCCCAGGGCGAAGTCGTCGTCGTCGAAGACAAGTACGGCATCCGCCTGACCGACATCATCACCCCGTCCGAGCGGATCAACCGCTTGAACAACCGTCGTTGACGGCACCGGCGCCATGACCGAATCCTCCCTGCTGCGCGTCATCATCGGCCTTGTGCTGGTGGTGGCCGCCATCCTGGTTTCGGCATGGCTCGCCAAGCGCGCCGGATTGACCCAGCGCGGCGGCGGCAACTTGCTCAAGCAGGTCGCCAGCCTGCCGGTCGGTGCGCGCCAAAGCATCGTCGTCGTCGAAATCGACAACACCTGGCTGGTGGTGGGCGTCAGCCCTAACCAGATCAGCACCCTGCATACCCTGCCCGCCGGCCAGTTGCCGGAGGGTTCGCCCTTGCCCGCCGCAGCATTCGCGGCCAAGCTGGGCCAGGCGCTCAAGCGCCGCTAGCGCCACCCGCGCGATCCAAGCGATACCCATGAGTTTGCTCACCCGCACGACCTCCACCCGCGCCCGTCAGAACGCGCTGCCGTTGCTGGCTGCCGCCGCGGTGCTGGCCCTGGCCTTCTTTCCCGCCGGCGTCGTCGCCCAGGCCACGCTGCCGGCACTGACCACCACCCCTGGCCCCAACGGCTCCGAGACGTACTCGCTCAGCATGCAGACGCTGCTGCTGATGACCTCGCTGTCGTTCCTGCCGGCCGCGCTGCTGATGATGACCGGCTTCACCCGCATCATCATCGTGCTGGGCCTGTTGCGCAGCGCAATGGGCACGGCGATGTCGCCACCCAACCACGTGCTGATCGGGCTGGCGCTGTTTCTGACCTTCTATACGATGTCGCCGGTGTTCGACAAGATCTACGCCGACGCCTACAAGCCGCTGTCCGAGGGCTCGATCCAGTTCGAGACCGCCGTCGAACGGGCCGCGGGGCCGCTGCGTACCTTCATGCTGCACCAGACCCGCGAGAACGACCTGTCGCTGTTCGCCAACCTGGCCAAGCAGCCGGCACTGGAAGATCCCTCCCAAGTGCCGCTGCGCATCCTGGTGCCGGCGTTCATCACCAGCGAACTGAAGACCGCGTTCCAGATCGGTTTCACCATCTTCATTCCGTTCCTGATCATCGATCTGGTGGTCGCCAGCGTGCTGATGGCGCTGGGCATGATGATGGTGCCGCCCGTCACCGTGGCGCTGCCGTTCAAGCTGATGCTGTTCGTGCTGGCCGACGGCTGGAACCTGCTCATGGGCTCGCTCGCCCAGAGCTTCTACCAATAACGCCCGGAGCAGAATCGCCATGACAGCCGAAACCGTCATGACCATGGCCTACCAGGCGATGAAGATCGTCCTGGCGATGGCCGGCCCGCTGCTGCTGGTCGTGCTGGTGGTGGGTCTCGTCATCAGCATTTTCCAGGCCGCCACGCAAATCAACGAAATGACGCTGTCGTTCATTCCGAAGCTGCTGGCGATGTGCGGCGTGCTGGTGCTGCTGGGCCCGTGGCTGATCGGCGTCATGGTCGACTACATCCGGCAATTGATCGGCCAGATCCCCATGCTGGTGTCCTGAGCGGCCCACCCCGCCAGACGCCAGACGCTCCTCCCATGATCGCCTTCACGCTCGAACAGCTCAACGGCTGGATCGGCCAGTTCCTCTGGCCGTTCGTGCGCATCCTGGCGCTGGTGGGCACGGCCCCCCTGTTCTCCGAATCCATCATCCCCGTCAAGGTCAAGGTCGGTCTGGCCTTTGTGCTGGCCGTCGCCGTCAGCCCGGCGCTGGACCCCATGCCGCCGATCGCGCCTGGGTCGTTCGCGGGCCTGTGGATGGTGATGCAGCAGGTGCTGATCGGCATCGCCATGGGGTTCACAATGCGGCTGGTGTTCGCCGCCGTGCAGACGGCGGGGGAGTTCGTGGGCCTGCAAATGGGTTTGTCGTTCGCGTCGTTCTTCGACCCCAGCTCCGGCGCCAACACCGCTGTGCTCTCGCGCCTGTTCAACATCGTCGCAATGCTGACCTTCCTGGCGCTGGACGGCCATCTGCTGGTCCTGGCGGCCTTGGTGCGGTCTTTCGACACACTGCCCGTGGCCATGATCCAGCTGCATCAGAACGGCTGGGGAGTGGTCGTGGAATGGGGCAAGACCGTATTCGTTTCCGGCCTGTTGCTGGCGTTGCCGCTGATCTGCGCGCTGCTGACCATCAACCTGGCGATGGGTATCCTGAACCGTGCGGCGCAGCAGCTGTCGGTGTTTTCGGTGGGCTTTCCGGTCACCCTCATCGTCGGCGTCACGATGCTGACCGTGGTGCTGCCGCATGCCGGGCCTTTTTTGGAATCGCTGTTCGAATCCGGGCTGGGCGCCATGAGCCGGGTGGTCGACGCCTTGGCGGGCCGATAGCACCCCGGGTTCGCCAGCTTTTACCAGCACATCATGCAAAACGGCCGCTTTTCAGCGGCCGCTTCTTTAGGAGGATGTTGATCGCTCGGGCAGATCAGGGCTGACCGGTCAAGCGGAACACACGGATCGTTTCGCGCAGTGCGCCGGACTGGTTGCCCAGCTGTATCACTGCACCGCCCAGTTCCTGCACCAGCGCGGTGTTCTGCACCGTCATCACGTCCATCTGCGACACGGCGGAATCCACCTGTTCAATACCGCTGGACTGCTCTTGCGAGGCCTGCGAGATCTCGCCGATGATGTCCGTGACGCGATGTACGGCGGCCACGATCTCTTCCATCGTGGCGCCGGCTTGCTCGGCCTGTGCCGACCCTTCCGACACGCGGTCGACCGAATCTTCGATCAAGCCCTTGATTTCCTTGGCGGCCTGCGCGCTCTTTTGCGCCAGGCTGCGCACCTCGCCGGCGACGACCGCGAAGCCCTTGCCGGACTCGCCCGCACGCGCGGCTTCCACCGCAGCGTTCAACGCCAGGATGTTGGTCTGGAACGCGATGCCTTCGATGATGCTGACGATGTCCGCGATCTTGCGCGAGCTGTCAGAAATGCCGTGCATGGTGTTGACCACCTGGCCCACCGCCACGCCGCCGCGGCGCGCCACGTCCATGCTGCTGGCGGCCAATTGATTGGCCTGGCGGGCATTGTCGGCGTTCTGACGCACCGTCGAGGTCAGCTGTTCCATGCTGGCAGCGGTCTGCTGCAGCGAGGCCGCCTGCCCTTCCGTGCGACCCGCCAGTTCCTGGTTGCCACGGGCGATATGCACGGCCGCGTGCGTGGTGCCCTCGATGCCCCGGTAGACGTCCTGTGCAATGCCGATCAGGCTTTTGCGCATGACTTCCAGCGAAAACTTCAGGCTGCCCACTTCATCGTCG
Organism: Achromobacter marplatensis; assembly: GCF_002209535.1. GTDB lineage: Bacteria > Pseudomonadota > Gammaproteobacteria > Burkholderiales > Burkholderiaceae_B > Achromobacter > Achromobacter marplatensis. Next base: position 403,067 of record NZ_NJIG01000003.1, read on the forward strand.
GAATCCGCCACGATCTGCGTGGTCAGGTTGCCGGCGGCGACCTGGCGCGCCATGTTGGCGGCATCCACCATCGGATCCAGCAGAGACCGCGACAGGCTCCAGCCCATGCCGAAAATGGCGATTACGCCCAGCGCGATAACCCCGCAGCCGAGGCTGGCGCCCAGGGTATCCATAGTGGCCCAGTTGGCATGCAGCCCGTAGGCGCCGGCGCCCGCAACGATGCCGCCGGACAGCAGCGCCTGGCGCAGCATGCGGCTGCGCACGCTGCGCTTGAAGGGAAACGCCACGAAGTCCAGTCCGCGCCGCCAGCCGGCGCGCACGGGGCGGCCGCGGTGGATGCGCACGCCGCGCGCCGTGCCTTCGCGGATGCGGGCGTACAGTTCCTCGGCCATCTCCACCTGCTCGTCCGACGGACGCACGCGCACCGACGAATACGCGACGACTTCGCCGTTTTCGACAATCGGCGTGGCGTTGGCCAGCACCCAGTAATAGCCCCCGTCCTTGCGGCGGTTCTTGACGAGCCCCAGCCACGATTCGCCCGATTCCAGCGTGTCCCACAGATCCGCATAGGCTTCGGACGGCATGTCGGGGTGGCGCACGATATTGTGCGGCTTGCCGATCAGTTCTTCGCGGGTGAAGCCGCTGACTTCGACGAACGCCGGGTTCGCGTAGACGATGCGGCCCTTGGTATCGGTACGCGAGATCAGGTACTGATCTTCACGCAGCTTGGTTTCCACGTCATGGACGGGTAGGTTCACGCGCACAGCTAGTCTCCGGTTACTTCATAAGAGCAGCGAATGAATGGCAGCGAGCAACCGGACCTGACGCCCCGCATCGACCTGTACCCGCCCGGTTTGTCGGGCAGGATCCGCTGCCGTCAAACACTGTTCACCGCCCATTTCAGGCGTTATTTTTGTTTACGGCCAAATTTTCGAAAACTTAACGTGCGTAGGAATCGCACGCCCCATCCCATTGCCGTTGCCCAACAAGAAACACGGCCGCGCTCAGGCGCGGCCGTGGTCATGCCCGCGGTAGCCGCCCAACCTGCCGCGCCCATCGCGCGGCCGGTTCGGGCACCACCGACACGTCAGCCTTGCGTCAACGTCGGTGCGGCATAGCCGCCCAGTTGATGCGCGGGCACTTCAATCACTTCACCGGCATTGATCTTGAACACCGCGACGGCTTCGGCCAGGCGGTGAGCCTGATCTTGCAGCGAACCTGCGGCAGCGGCCGCTTCTTCCACCAGGGCCGCGTTCTGCTGCGTCACCTCGTCCATCTGCGACACGGCGCGGTTGACCTGGTCGATACCGCTGGATTGTTCTTCGGAAGCTGCGGAGATCTCGCCCATGATGTCCGTCACGCGCTTGACCGAGGCCACGATCTCTTGCATGGTCGCGCCCGCGCGCTCCACCTGCTGCGAACCCGCGCCCACCTTGGTGACCGAATCCTCGATCAGGCCCTTGATTTCCTTGGCCGCCTGGGCGCTGCGCTGCGCCAACGAGCGCACTTCGCCCGCCACCACCGCAAAGCCCTTGCCCTGCTCGCCCGCACGTGCAGCTTCCACTGCGGCGTTCAACGCCAGGATGTTGGTCTGGAACGCAATGCCGTCGATGACGGAGACGATTTCGGAGATCTTGCGCGAGCTGGCGGAAATGCCCTGCATCGTGCTGACCACTTCAGACACCGCCGAACCGCCGCGCTCGGCCACGTCCGAGGCGCTCGCCGCCAGCTGATTCGCCTGGCGCGCGTTGTCGGCGTTCTGCTTCACCGTGGAGGCCAGTTCCTCCATCGAGGCTGCGGTCTCTTCAAGGGACGCGGCCTGTTCTTCCGTCCGGCTGGACAGGTCCGTGTTGCCGGCGGCGATTTCCCGCGAGCCCACCGTGATCTCGTCCACGCCGCGGCGCACCGTCGCCACCGTGCGGGTCAGGCTTTCCTGCATGCGCTTGACCGCCGCCATCAACTGGCCGATTTCGTTGTGCGAACGGACTTCAACGCGGCTGGTCAGGTCGCCAGCGGCGATCTTGTCGAAATGCTGGCCGGCTTCGACCAGCGGGCGCACAACCAGGCGGCCAAACAAGATGCGGCAGAACACCATCAGCACCAGCGCCAGGCCGACTGCGATGCCCACGGCCACCATGGCGCGGTTGAAGTTCGCCTCGGCCTGGTCGATCGTGGCCTGTTGCTGATCGCCGATGTACTTGCCGAAATCGTTCAGCGCCTCGATGAAGGCGGCGCTGCGCGGCGTGCCGTATTCGTTGTTCACCATGTAGAACGTCGAATAGTCTTCGCTGCGCAGGGCCTCCACCATAGTGTCCACGCCGTCGTCGATGTACGAGCGATAGCGGCGGACCAGGTTCATCGACAGCTGGCGGCCCGTGTCGTCCTGCAGCATGTTCTTCTGGAAGTCCGCGAAGCGGGCGCGCACGCCCGTCAGCAGGTCAGTCGCGCCCTTCAGGGCCGCAGCCGCGTCGCGGGCGGAGTTCTCGCCGCTGCCCCAGCCGGATTCCTGAAGGTGGCGCGCCGCCACCATCAGGCTCACGCGGGCGCGCAGCATGTCGCTGTTGATCACTTCAACCTGCTTGGCGCGCTCGGTCAGTGCGTTGACTTCGCGGATGGATTCGTAATTGTGCTGCAGGAAAAACGCAGCCAGGCCGCCTACCGCCGCGATCAAGATCGCGAAGAACGCCATGACCCACAGCAGCATCGTACCGACGCGGGCATCGCGCAACCGGAGCTTGCGCTTCACCTTGGGCGCGCGCGCGGCCTTTTTCTTGCCGCCTTTGCCGGCCTTCGCGCCGGATTCGAGACTCGCTTCCATATTTTTTCCCCATCCCTCAGGAACTGCTCTGACCAAATGAAAAACCACCCTGCCGACACGCCCTGTTACATGGGGTGTACATTCAGGGCGACGGTCATTGCGGCTGGCGCCGCAATGCTCTCTGCCGAACTACAACAAGACTTATTTGCTCGCAGGCGCCAACCCGGCCGGTTCGCCCGGGCCGGGTATGTAGATGGTTTGCACCTCGGGCTCGGCCAAGGGCGCCGGCGGCCAGGCCTGATTCAACTCAGGCGCGGGTGCCGGCCCCAACAACTTCTGGCGTTCCCAAGGTTCCAGCAGAATATTGGTGCTGTCGACCAGCCGCATCAAACGGCCGTCCGGGCCGAACTGCAGCAGGGCTTCCTTGCGGCTGTACAGGCCGTCGGCGACAAACGTGATCTTGAAGGACCAGAGGGCCAGAAGCGTGCCGTCGGTCTGCTTGTATAACTTGTCCGGCGGCGCGGTCAGCGCCCGCGAGGCTTCTTCCAGCGTCGTCTGACCCGGCGTCAGGGTCGACAACTTGCCCGGGTCGAAGTTATGACCAGTCGCCGCGCAGCCGGCCAGCAGTACCGCGATGGCGGCAGTCGCCAGAAGTTGTATATAGCCTCGCATACCTTACCCATTCACCGGCAACGCCGGTATCAGAAAGATTCCCAATCGTCGTCCGACGGCGCCTGGCGGCGGCTTGCGGCCGGCGCCGGCTTGGCGTCGTTGGCAGCCGTTGCCGCGCGCGGCGCAGGACGGCGCAGCGGACGCGCCGCCGTGGCACCCTCGGCGGCTGCCGCCGGCTTGGCGCGCGCCGCATGCGTCAGGCGTGCGGCAGGCGCCGGTTTGGCGGATGCCTCGACGGCCGGCGCTTCGGGTGCCTCCGTGGCAGGCGCCGACACGCGAGCGGCGACGCGCGGAGCGGGCCGCTGCTGCGCCAGTTGGCGGGCCGGCACTTCAATCACTTCACCCGCATTGATCTTGAACACGGCCACGGCCTGCGCCAGACGCTCGGCCTGATCCTGCAGGGAGCCCGCGGCAGCAGCTGCCTCTTCCACCAGGGCCGCGTTCTGCTGCGTCACTTCGTCCATCTGCGACACGGCGCGGTTGACCTGGTCGATGCCGCTGGACTGCTCGTCGGACGCCGCCGAGATCTCGCCCATGATGTCCGTCACGCGCTTGACCGAGGCCACGATCTCTTGCATCGTCGCGCCGGCGCGTTCCACTTGCTGCGAGCCCGCGCCCACCTTCGTGACGGAGTCTTCAATCAGGCCCTTGATTTCCTTGGCCGCCTGGGCGCTGCGCTGCGCCAGCGAGCGCACTTCGCCCGCCACCACCGCAAAACCCTTGCCCTGCTCGCCCGCACGTGCAGCTTCCACTGCGGCGTTCAACGCCAGGATGTTGGTCTGGAATGCAATGCCGTCGATGACGGAGACGATTTCGGAGATCTTGCGCGAGCTGGCGGAAATGCCCTGCATCGTGCTGACCACTTCAGACACCGCCGAACCGCCGCGCTCGGCCACGTCCGACGCGCTGGCTGCCAATTGGTTCGCCTGGCGTGCGTTGTCCGCGTTCTGCTTCACCGTGGAGGCAAGTTGCTCCATCGAAGCCGCCGTCTCTTCAAGCGACGCCGCTTGCTGTTCGGTACGGCTGGACAGGTCCGTGTTGCCCGCGGAAATCTCGCGCGAGCCCACGTTGATCTCGTCCACGCCGCGGCGCACCGTCGACACCGTGCGCGCCAGGCTTTCCTGCATGCGTTTGACCGCCGCCATCAACTGGCCGATCTCGTTGGACGAATTGACATCGACCCGCACCGTCAGATCACCGCCAGCGATCTTGTCGAAGCTGTCGCTGACCGTGCGCAACGGACGCAGGATCACGCGGTTCATGAACAGGAACGCGCCCAGCGACACCACCAGGATCAGCGCGGCCAGCGCAAGATACACAAAGGCCATCGTCGAAGTCTGGCTGCGCGCGGACAGGACCTGCTGTTCGCTGAAGGCGTTGATGTCATTGGCGAATTCGGTCAACTGCTTGGAGAACGCGCCGCTGGCCGCGCCCGCCTTGGTGTTCTTCAAAGACAGATACGCGGCCGAATCACCCTTGTCCAGCGCGCCCATCATGGACTGCAACGCTTCGGAGAAGGTATTGAACGACGTCAGCAGGTCGCCCTCGGCGGCCTTGCCAAGCGCCGTCACCTTGGGAATCGCCTTGAAGCTTTCCATCTTCTTCTTGGCGTCGGCGATCAATTGCTGCACCGTCCGCGAGTTTTCAGCCGCGCCGTTGGCGTCGCCCGCCGCGCGCTGCGCCGCGGTGATGTCGGCGCGTATGGTCGCGCGCAGCATCTGCGTGTAGGCGTCCTTGATCAGGTTGCTTTGCTGGACGCTCAAAGAGTCCAGGGCGTTGATCGTGTCGGCGCTGGAACGCATGCTGTTCCAGCCCAGGGCAATGGCAACCAGTGCGGCCAGGGCAACTGCCAACTGAGCGAGCATCAAGCCCGTGCGCACCTTCAGATTGCTGAACATTTTCCGATAGTTCCGGTAGTCGTCCCGGCGGCGCGCTGTGGCCACCGGACCGTAAAGGGGGGTAATGCGTGTGCTACTGCCTGTTCAATGCACTGAGCGGGTCGACCCGTCAGAAGGACTCCCAATCATCATCCGCGGGTGGAGGCCTGCGGCTGGCGGCGGACGCCGCTGGCGCGGCATCCGTGGCGCTGTCCGCGCGAGTGGCCGGGCGGCGCAAGGGACGCGCCACCGTGGCGGCCGAGGCCGCGGGTTTGGGACGGGCCACTTGTGTCTTGCGAGGCGCGGGCTTTGGAGCCTGCGCTTCGCCCGCATCGGCTTCAGCTTCAGCCTGTGGGGCCTGAGGCGCCTGCGAAACAGTTTGTGCAGCGTTCTGCGCGGGCGCCGCGGCCGGTTTGGCCAAGCGGGCTGCAGGTGCCGCCGGTCGGGACGTCGGAGCCTGCGCGCGCGGTGCCGGCATACGCGGCGCATCCGGCTGTTGTGCCAACCGATGCGCCGGCACTTCAATCACTTCGCCCGCGTTGATCTTGAATACCGCAACCGCTTCGGCCAGACGCTGGGCTTGTTCCTGCAGCGAGCCTGCGGCAGCGGCCGCTTCTTCCACCAAGGCAGCGTTCTGCTGCGTTACCTCGTCCATCTGCGACACGGCACGGTTGACCTGGTCGATGCCACTGGACTGCTCTTCGGACGCCGCCGAGATCTCGCCCATGATGTCCGTCACGCGCTTGACCGAGGACACGATCTCTTGCATCGTCGCGCCTGCGCGCTCCACCTGCTGCGAACCCGCGCCCACCTTGGTGACCGAGTCTTCGATCAGGCCCTTGATTTCCTTGGCCGCCTGGGCGCTACGCTGTGCCAACGAGCGTACTTCGCCTGCCACCACCGCAAAACCCTTGCCTTGTTCGCCCGCACGCGCGGCTTCCACCGCGGCGTTCAGGGCCAGGATGTTGGTCTGGAACGCAATGCCGTCGATGACGGACACGATTTCGGAGATCTTGCGCGAGCTGGCGGAAATACCCTGCATCGTGTTGACCACTTCAGCCACCGCCGAACCGCCGCGCTCGGCCACGTGCGAGGCGCTTGCCGCCAGCTGGTTCGCCTGGCGCGCGTTGTCCGCATTCTGCTTCACTGTGGAAGCCAATTGCTCCATCGAGGCGGCCGTCTCTTCAAGCGACGCTGCCTGCTGTTCGGTACGGCTGGACAGGTCCGTGTTGCCTGCGGAAATCTCGCGCGAGCCCACATTGATCTCGTCCACGCCACGACGCACCATCGCCACCGTGCGCGTCAGGCTTTCCTGCATGCGTTTGATGGCGCCGAACAATTGTCCGATCTCGTTGGTGCTGCGCACTTCGATCCGGCCGGTGAAGTCGCCGCCCGCGATCTTGTCGAAGTGGTCTCCCGCCTGATGCAGCGGACGCAGGACGGTGCGGTTGATGAACACCCAGCAACCCAGGGCCAGGACCAGCGCGATCGCCAGCAACGCGATGGTCACAGTGCGCGAGATGTTGTGGTCGACTTCAGCCTGAACCACCAGTTCGTCGGTACGCTTGTCCAGGAACTCCAATACTGCATTCACGGCTTCGCGGAAGGCCGTGTTGGCGGCGCTGCCCGCATCATTCAGATCCAGGTAGTCCTGCACTGCCATCTTGGACAGTGCTGCGGCTTGGCGTTTGTAAACGTCATCGAACTGCTTGTAGGCCGCTTCAAGCTTGGCCATCAGCGCCTCGGAACCGTCCATGCGCGGCGCCTTGCGGAACTCATCGAGCCACTTGGCGCCTTCCTGCATGAGGACGTCGGCGCGCTTGGTCTGGTCATTGGCCTGTTCGGTCTTGCCTTGCTGCATGTCCATCAGCGAGGTCGCCAACAGCAACCGGCCACGTAGCAAGGCGGCGTTGGCGCGGTTGAGCTGCGTACCCTGATTGGAATAGGCGTCGTTGACCTGCTCCAGCTTATTGTTGCTGGAATTCAACCCCATCCAGGCCACGCCATTGGATATGAACATGGCGCCCGTGAAGAGCAACAGCACCAGAACGATACAGGTGCGAACTTTCAAATTGACAAGCATGAAATATCCGAGCGTTAAGCAACGTGAAACGACACTACCTACCCTGCACGCAACCACGGACGCCCCGGCCTTTGGCCAGAAGCGTCCGTAAGGGCGCAAATCTCCGCACGCGATCCGTGCGCTTTTTGGGGTCCCGCCGCGTTACTTGCGGCTGAACAGGCTGGACCCCTGAATGGTCATGAATGCCGCCGAAGCGGCTTGCAGCGCCACTTGGCGCAACGCAAGCTGGCTGGCGCCGGCGTAGTAGTCCAGATCTTCCAGGTCGGACAGGGACTTGGCGTAGGTCAGGCCCTTCTTCGTACCGGTGGCATCCAGCGCTTCCAGCTCGTTCATGCGGGCGCCCACCGAAGCGGTCACGGTCAGCACGTTGTCGTAGCTGTTCGACAATTTTTTGTTGGCGGTGGCCAGCGCGTTGTTCAAATGCGCGGTAGCCGCCGGATCGCCGCTGCTCGGCGCATCCAATGCCGAGATCAGGTTATCCAGGGTCGAGAAGACGTCCATGTCGGTGGACTGCACGTTTTCGACCTTGATGACGTCCCCCGCCTTGGGTTCACCCGTGACTACCACCGAAACGCCACCGAAGTCGATTGCAGTTCCTGAGGCGTACGCAGTCGCAGGCTGCGAAACATCCGGCACCGTGACCGGATTGCCGCCGTTGGCGTCCGTCGTCGTGACGCGAAAGCCGATCGCGCCCGTTGCATCAGCCTCGAAAGTCACGGAAAAGTTCTTATCCAGATTTCCGCTGCCCGGGGTGACCGACACGGCACTGAACTGCGCAGTGCCGGTATTAGCGGCGGGCGTCGACGCGACATATGCCTGAGAACCCGGGTTGGCGCGGCCGAAAATGTCCACGCCCAGATCGCTGGTCGACAGCTGGCGGCTTTGGTCGACCTGAACGGTGCGTTCGCCCACGGAGCCGCTGTACTGGATCTTGCCGGACGCGTCCTTGGTGTAGGGCATGACGCTACCGTCATTACCCGAGAACAGGTACTGGCCGCTGCCGTCCGTCGTATTGGCCAAGCCCATCAGGGCTTCGCGCGTGCTCTTGAGCGCCGTCGACAAGGTCTGGCGATCGCTGTCGGACATCACGCCGCCTGCCTGGATCACACGCGTGCGCGCTTCCTGCAAGGCGTTCTTGATGGAATCCAGCGTGTTACTTTCCTGGCCGAGGTTCGTATTGGCCGTCTGGCGGTTCATCGCGTACGTCGAATTGATGCTCTGCGTTTGCGCCACGCCGATGGCGAGCGATGCCGACAGAGGATCATCCGCAGGCGTCAGGTACTTTTTACCGCTGCCGACTTGCTCGACCAAGCGGTTCATGTCCGATTCCTGAGAGAGCACGCCGCTCAGGCCGTTCGTGTACATCATCGTGGTGCTCAGGCGCATGGTGCAACTCCGAAATGCTTTTTAGTCATCACAATTCAACGGTCTGATCAGCCACGCAGGCCCAACAGCGTGTCAAAAACGGTGCTCGCCACATCGATGATGCGGGCGCTGGCCTGGTACTGCTCCTGATACAGCGACAGGCTCACGTATTCTTCGTTCAGGTTGACGCCCGACACCGATTGCTGGGCCGCCGCGGTCTGCTTGATCAGATTGGCCTGCGCCGTGGCAGCCGACTTGGCCTGCGCCGTCTGCACACCCACGGTGTTCACGACCTGCGCGAACATGTCAGTGGTACTCATCGTGCCGTGGCCCAGCACCTTGGCGGTCTGCAACTGCGCCAGCTTCAGCGCGTTCTTGCCGTTGGCGTCACCGCCTTCAGCGTCCGCTGCGGCGATGCGCTCCGGGTCTTTGATGAGGACATCGATGTCGCGCGCGGCGTTGCGCGTGGGCGACAGCGACCATTTATCGCCCGCCTGGGGCGGTGCGCTGATTGTCAGCGTCACACCCATCTCGCTTTCCATGTTCAACGTCGCATTGGGCGGCGTGCCGGTAGCCGGGCCGTTGTAGACCTGAGAGCCCTCCGGCATGCGCACGACCTGATAGTTCGTGCCGTCAAACGAGATTTCGTAATCTTTCGCGTTGATGTTGGACAGGTTCGTGAATTGGCCCGAAATCTGCGCGTTGCTCTTGTTCTGCGTATTCGGCACACCTTCCGGCGACGCGACGCTGAAGAAGTCCGTGCCCGGATTGCCGTTCTGGTCCAGGCCCTGTTTGTGCTGTTCGTTGAACGACATCGCCAGGCCAACCGCCATCTGGCCCAGTTGGGCCTGCATGACGTCCAGCGAGGACGAGCGGAACTGCAACAGGCCACCCAGCTTGCCGCCGGTGACTTCGCTGTCGGCCAACTCGACGGATACGGTCTTGCCGGCGCCTGCCGGCAACGTGTAGGCCAGGACCGTGCGGCCGGCGTCCTTGGTCGACGGGACGGCTTGCAGCGGATAAATCGTGGTGCCGGACAGCAACGCCTGGCCGCCCTTTGCCAACGAGATATTGATCTTGTCGCCTTGCTCGTACGTGGTGATGCCCACGAGCTGGTTCAGTTCAGCCACCGCCAGATCACGCTGGTCCAGCAGATCATTGGGGGGGCCATTACCGGCCTTGCCGGTCGCCAGCGAAATCTGCGTATTCAGATCATCGATACGGGTCAGATAGCTGTTGACCTGCTCGACCGTGGACGTGATCTGCGTGTTCAAGCCTTCGCGCTGATTCTGCATTTCCGTGTAGGCGGAACGGATCTGCGTGGCCAGACTGTTCGCCTTGCCCAGCAAATCCTGCCGCGCGGCCGGGTCGGCGGGCTTGCTGGCCACCGCGTTCATGCTGGTGAAAAAGTTGGTCAGGCCTGGGGCGATCCCAACCGTGCGGTCGGCAAACAGGTTATTGACCTGCGAAACCTGATCCAGTTGAGCCTGCAGTTGCGCACCGCTGCCCTGCGCGCCGACCAGCTGCTTGTACAAGAAGCTGTCGTAGCTGCGCACGACGGTGTCGACCTGGACGCCGCGGCCGATGTATCCGTTGCTGGTGGCTTGCGCGCCCGCGGTGGACGTCATGACGCGCTGACGGTTGTAGCCGACCGTGGTGGCATTGTTGATATTGTGGCTGGTGGTGGCCAAACCCGCCTGTGCGGCGTTCAGCCCGCCCAATGCCGTTTTATACAAATTCATGCTGACAATGCCCCGTGTGTAACCGCAGCTGTTATCTCTGGATACTCCATTAACGGCAGGAGATCATCAAAATTTAGAGTCCTTCCAACATCTGGCGAGAATTTTCCACCTGCGTGGCCGCCCCTCTGAGCTGGCCCATGATGCCAATCAGCTTCTGCGCATAGCGCGGGTCGGTCGCATAGCCCGCGTCCTGGATCTTGCGCGCCGCGTCAACCTCGTTGCGTGCCTGGGTGACGGCCTCGTAACGCGGGCTGTTGCCGATCAGGCGGGCGTAGTCCGCGAACGATTCCTCGTACGACGCATAAGCGCGGAAGGGTTGCGTCACCTTTTTCGCGACGCCGTCTTCGTATTCCGTGGTCAGCACATTGACGACCTTGCCCTTCCAGCTAGCGCCCGCCTTGATGCCGAACAGGTTGTAGCTCGTGCTGCCATCGGGGTGCTTGATTTCGCGTTGGCCCCAGCCGGACTCCAGGGCCGCCTGGCCCATGATCAGGCGCGCGGGCACGCCGCTTTGCTGCGACGCCAGATTGGCTGCGCGCGACATCTTCGACACGAAGTCCACGACGTGCTCCGGCGCGCCCTCGGCGGCGGCCAGCGCGCGGTCGCTGGCGCGGTTGTTGCGCATCACGTTCAGCAACGCCGACACTTCCCGAGAACCGCCGGTGCGGAAATCCAGGTCGGCCCCCTGCCCGATCGCACGCACGGCGTCATCGGACACGTCGGCCGGCTTGCCCTGCTGCATCTGCGCCAGGATCGACTGCGACAGCCCGATGCCAGGCGTCGCCAGGTGCAGCGCCAACTGCTCGTCGGCCATGGATTGCAGCATCTGCGTCTGCTGCGAGTCGAATAGCCCTTCCTTGGGCGTCGCCTCGCGCATGCGCTTGACCATCATCTGCAGGAACAAGGCCTCGAACTGCTTGGCGACCTGCTTCTGCTGTTCGGTGCCTTCGGGGTCTTTCTTGACGTCCCGCTTCAGGTCCGACAGGCGACCCATGTCGAAGACCGAGTCTTGCCGGGCGGCGCCCCGGGACGCGTCGTTTGAGACAGCCATCGTCAGATGATTTCCAGTTCGGCGCGCAAGGCGCCAGCGGTCTTCATGGCCTGAAGAATGGCCAGCAGATCCTGCGGCGTCGCGCCCAGGGCGTTCAGGCCCTTGACCACGTCAGCCAGATTGGCGCTGGTGCTCACGCGCTGCAGCGAGCCATTGTCCTGGCGCACTTCGATCTGGGTGTTGGGCACCACCACCGTCTGGCCTTCCGTGAAAGGCGTATCCGGCTGCGACACCTGATTCTGGCGGTTGATGATGACCGACAGGTTGCCGTGTGCCACCGCAGCCTCTTCGATCATGACCGTGCGGTTCATGACGACCGAGCCGGTGCGCGCATTGATGATGACCTTGGCCACGGTCGGCGCGCGAGCTACCTGCAGATCTTCGACCAGCGATAGGAAACGCGCCTGAGAAGCCTGCTCCATCGGCGTGCGCACCTGCACCACGCGCCCGTCCAGCGCGGTCGCCGTGCCTTGGCCGAACTTCTTGTTCAGTGCCGTCGCCACGTTCTGCGCCGTGCCGAAGTCGGTATTGTTCAGCTCCACATGGATGTAGCCGTCGCGCGAGAACGTGGTGGGCACGCCGCGCTCGACAATGGCACCCGCGCTGATGCGACCGCCGTTCAACTGGTTGATCTGCACGCTGGAACCGCCCGCGGAAGCGCCGGCCCCGCCCACCAGGATGTTGCCCTGGGCGATGGCGTAGACCTGGCTGTCCGCGCCCTTCATGGGCGTCATCAGCAAGGTCCCGCCGCGCAGGCTCTTGGCATTGCCCATCGAAGACACCACCACGTCCAGCGTCTGGCCGGGCCGGGCGAACGCGGGCAAGGTAGTCGTGACCATGACCGCCGCCACGTTCTTCAACTGCATGTTGCTGCCGGCGGGCACGGTAATGCCCAATTGCGACAGCATGTTTGTCAGGCTTTGCTGCGTGAACGGGGTCTGCCGCACCTGGTCGCCGCTGCCGTCCAAACCCACGACGAGACCGTAGCCGATCAGCTGGTTGCCCCGCACGCCCTGGATCGTCGCCAGGTCCTTGAGCCGTTCGGCCTGCGCCGCGCCGGCGCCAGCGACCAGTCCGACCGCCACGCAGACGCGGACGAACAGGGACAGCAAGGCGGATATCGGAGTCGGTTGTGTCATGGTCAGAACGGCGAAGCGATCAGGAAGAAGCGTTGCAGCCAGCCCATGGTCTGGACTTCGTCCATGACGCCCTTGCTGCGGTACTCGATGCGGGCGTCGGCCACCTGGGTGGACGACACGGTGTTCGTGCCAGTGATGGAACGCGGATCCACCACGCCTGCGAAGCGGACGTATTCGCTGCCGCGGTTGATGGCGATCTGCTTTTCGCCCGCCACTTGCAGGTTGCCGTTGGACATCACGCCCACGACCGTCGTGGTGATGGTGCCGGTAAAGGCATTGTTGGCCGTGCTGTCGCCCTTGCCCTGCGAGACGTTGCCGCCCTTGGCGTCGGTATTCAGGTTTGCACCCGCCCAACTGTCCATGAAGGACGGCGCGGCAGCGATGCCCAGCGAGGTCGACCCCGTGCGGTTGGTATTGGTCGCGACGTTCTTGGAGGCATTCGTCCGCTCGTTCAGCACGATGGTGACGATGTCGCCCACGTTGCGCGGCCGGCGGTCCTCGAACAAGGGATAATTGCCGTACGTGGTCGGCTGATAGATGGAGCCCGTGGGCTGCGCCATGGGCATCGGCGGCGGCGGCGGTGCGGCCGTGGTCGGCCCGGTCACGATGGGCTCGGGCGGAATCATGGCGCAACCGGCCGCCAGCATAGCCAGCGACGCAGCGAATACCAGACGCAGGACAGACATGGGCATCACAGTTGGGACAGGCGGGCCAGCATCTCGTCAGAGGTCTTGACGGCCTTGCTGTTCATTTCATAGGCGCGTTGCGTGGTGATCATATTGACCAGTTCTTCGGCAACGTTCACGTTGGACGTTTCGACGTAGTTCTGCATGATCGAACCTGCGCCGTCCACACCTGGCTGCAGCAGATTGGCCGGACCCGACGCGTCGGTTTCCAGGTACAGGTTCTCGCCGATGCTTTGCAGGCCGGTGGGGTTGATGAAAGTGGCGATCTGCAATTGGCCGATCTGCACGTTCACGCCAGCGGCGCCGGGCTGCGTCACCGAAACGATGCCGTCCTTGCCGATGGAGATCGACAGCGCGTTGTCGGGCACGTTCATCGGCGGCTGAATCACGTAGCCGCTGACGGTCGTCAACTGGCCGTTCTGGTCGCGTTGCAGCGCGCCGTCGCGGGTGTAGCCCTGGGTGCCGTCAGGCAGTTCGACTTGCAAGAAACCTCGGCCGTTGATGGCGATGTCCATTTCGCTGCCGGTATTGTTCAGGTTGCCTTCCGTGTGGATGCGCTCGGTGGCGGCCACGCGCGCGCCCGTACCCAATTGCAGGCCGGACGGCAGTTGCGTGGCGTCGCCCACCTGGGCGCCGGGCTGGCGCAGCGTCTGGTACATCAGGTCCTGGAACACGGCGCGGCCGCGCTTGAACCCGTTGGTGGAAACGTTGGCCAAGTTGTTGGAAATGACGTCCATGGAGGTCTGTTGACCTTCCAGGCCCGTTTTTGCAATCCACAACGAACGCATCATGATGAAGTACTCCTGGTGCCGCGGCTTGGCCGCGCGCGAAAATTGTTTAAATCAGGCCGCGGGATCAACCGACGGACAGAATCCCGTTGGCGCGTTCCGCGTTGCGGTCCGACTGCTGGATCACCTGCATCTGCTGCTCGAAGCGACGCGCGTTTTCGATCATGCCCACCATCACCTTCATGGGATTCGTGTTGCTGCCTTCCAGCACGCCGGACAACACGCGCAGGCCGGGGTCGGCGGGCGCGGGCGGCGCCGGCTGGCCGTTGACCGGCGCCAGGCGGAAGACGCCGTCATCGCCATGCACCAACTGCGCGTTGTTCGGGTTCGCCAGCTTGATGCGACCCAGGTTCAGGATGTTGTTGGGACCGTCGCCGGCGCCGATGGCCGTGATCGTGCCGTCGGAAGTGATCGTCAGCGCGGCCTGGTCCGGCACGTCGATGGGGCCGCCCTGATCGGACAGTACCGGCTGGCCCAGCGAGGTCTGCAGCAGGCCATTGATGCCGACCTGCAGGCTGCCGCCGCGGGTATAAGCTTCGCCCTGCGGGGTCTGCACTGCGATCCAGCCGTTTTCGCTGGCCAGCGCCACGTCCAGGTCGCGGCCCGTGGTCTGCATCGTGCCCATCTGGAAGCTGTTGCCGGGCGTGGACGCCACCGTCGAAACGCGCGTAGGCAGACTCACTCCGTCCGTCATCGGAACCGACCGGTACAGCGCGATCTGCTCGCGGAATCCCGTCGTGTTCACGTTGGCCATGTTGTTGGCGAGCGCCGCCTGATGCTCAGTGATACGCGCTGCGCCATTCATGGCGGTGTAGATGATTCTGTCCATTGCCTATTCCGTCGGTGTCGTCGCAAGCCTGTCAGGCTTTACTTCAGGTTCATCAGGACTTGCATGATTTCGTCCTGGGTCTTGATGGTTTGCGAGTTAGCCTGATAGGTGCGCTGGGCGATGATCATGTTGACCAGCTCTTTGCTCATGTCGACGTTGGACGCTTCCGTCGCCTGGCCCACGACCTTGGACAGCCCGTTGGTGCCAGGCTGGCCCAGGATCGGCTGGCCGGACGCGGCCGTTTCGGTCCAGGCGTTGTTGCCCACCGGCTGCAACCCTTGCAGGTTGGAGAAGTCGGCCAGCACGATCGTGCCGACGACTTGGGTTTCGCCGTTGGTGTAGCGAGCCACCAGGCTGCCGTCGCCGCTGATGTTGATGCCGCTGAATTCGCCGGACGTGTAGCCATCGGGCTTGGCCACCAGCTTGTAATTGCTGCCGTACTGAGTGGTGCCGGTGTAATCCATCGCAATATTCAGCGGATTCGCAGGAGTCGTCGTACCACCCGGTTGCTCGAACTGCAAGTTCACGACAGGGGCGCTGGTTAACGCACCCGCGTTATTGAACGTGAATTTGGTCGTGCTTGTCCACACGCCGCTGGCTTCAGATGTCGGCGTCATCGCTTTGCCGTCCATCGTGTAGTAGACGTCATAGACACTCGTCCCCGCATCTGCGGGACGCTTCACGAAATACTGCATCACCTGGTGCGAATTTCCCAGCGAGTCGAACACCGTCATGGGCGACGCGTTGGTGTAGCTGCCGGAAATCGTCGGATCGAAAGGTTTACCGATTTCGATCGTCGGAGCGACGTAGGCGACATAGTCAGCCATCCCGCTCAAGTCCTCGTTGGTTCGACCACCCGTGATCGTGATGTTGCCAGTACCAGCGGCATTGGGATAAGCGCCGTCGGCAGGAACGGGCGCGATGTCGAAAACCGCATCGCCGTTTGCGGCGCGACGGAAAGAATAGACAGTCCCGCCCAGATTCGCCTTTCCAACTGTGCCCGGGTCCGTTTCAGTATCGACGGTGTAGATTACCTTCGCATTCGCATCCAGGTTGGCAACAGTCGTGCCCGTGCTGGTCGCCTTGGGCGCGACGTTGGCGGTGGGCAACTGCAGTTCAACGGGATTCGCACCGATCGCGCCGGCCGGGTAGCCCGTCATGCGGTAGCCCTGCGCATTCACGATGAAATTATTCTTGTCGACCAGGAATTCGCCGTTGCGGGTGTACATCACCGCGCCGCTCTGGTCGGTCACGCGGAACATGCCCTTCGCGCCGTCGATGGCGATGTCGTATTCGCCGCCGCCGCCCTGCACCGTACCCACCGTGAAGCGCTGCGTGATCGCCGACACCTTGACGCCCAGGCCCACGCGCGAGCTGGCGTACACGTCGGCAAACGACGCGGTCGACGACTTGAAGCCGACGGTGCCCGAGTTGGCGATGTTGTTGCCGATCACGTCCAGGTTCTGCGATGCGGCGTTCAAGCCGCTCAATCCTTGTCCGAAGCCCATGTTTTCTCTCGCTAATCTTTATCTAGTGAAGCCGCCGCGCATGCGCCGGCGCCGATTCAAATCCGCCCGGTTCAGGCGCCGATTACCTTACGCACGTCCAGCATGCTGGTCTGGCCATCCAGGCCCAGATCCAGACGCAAGCCGTTGGTGGAATACGCCACGCTCTTGACCTGGCCGTAGCTCAGCACTTCCGCATTCACCTTCTTGCCATCGCCGTCGGTCGCCAGCACGGACACGGTGTACGCGCCCGCATCCAGCGCCACGCCGCTGTCGTTCTTGCCGTCCCAGTTCAGCGTGTAGACGCCGGTCTTCTGTTCGCCCATTTCGATGGTGCGCACGACCGCGCCGTTCGAGTCCGAAATGCGGACCTGCACCTTCTGTGCGTCGCCTTGCAGATCCAGGCCGTAAGGGGTAACCACGCGTTCGGCGGCGTTGTCGCCATCCACGCCGACCTTGACCTTGGTGCCGGGGATCAGCACGCCCTTGCCGATCATTGCCACAGCGTTCATCGACTGCGACACGTCGATCTGGCCGCTGATGGCCAGCATGGTGTTCTTCAGGTTGTTGATGCCTTCCACCGTGGAGATCTGCGCCAGCTGCGAGGTCAGCTCGGCGTTCTGCATGGGGTTCAGCGGATCCTGGTTCTGCAGCTGGGTCACCAGCAGCTTCAGGAACTGGTCCTGCAAGCCCTGCGCCGTGCTGGAGCCGTTGGCGCCGCTTTGCGCGAGGCCCAGGCCGGTGGTGCTGGTGTTCTGGTCGACGGTGGTCATGGATTCACTCTGTCAGGAAATTAGGATTGGCCGATGGTCAGCGTCTTCTGCATCAATGCCTTGGCGGTGTTGAGGACCTCGACGTTCGCCTGGTAGGACCGCGATGCCGCGATCATGTTGACCGTTTCGGCCACCGGGTCGACGTTGGGCATGCTGATGTAGCCCTGGGCGTCGGCCAGCGGATGCTTGGGGTCATAGACCTGCTTGAGGGGCGACGGATCCTGGATGACGCCAGCCACCCGGACGCCGCCGATCTCCTGCCCCAGCGCCTGACCAGCAGCCGGGTTGACCTGGAACACGACCTGACGGGCGCGATACGGCTGGCCGTCCGGACCCACCACGCTGTCGGCGTTGGCCATGTTGCTGGCCGACACGTTCATGCGCTGCGATTGCGCGCTGAGCGCCGAACCGGCGATATCGAAAATGCTCAACAAGGACATTGCCTGTCGCTCCCTTTATGAATCAATCCTGAATAGCCGTCTGCATGGTCCGGATACGACCGGAGATCATCTGCATCGTGCTTTGGTAATGCAACGTGTTGTCGGCGAACTGCACGCGCTCGATGTCCATGTCTACCGTGTTGCCGTCCATGCTGGGCTGGTACGGCAGGCGGTACAGCAGCTCGGTCGGCCCCTGGGACACGGCTTTGGCCGGGATGTGGCGGGCCGAGGTCAGCGCCAGCGACGTATCCGGCAGGCGCATGGTGCCTTCCATCGCGGTCTGCATCGCGGCCTTAAAGTCAAAGTCGCGGGCTTTGTAGTTGGGCGTGTCGGCATTGGCGATGTTCGACGACAGCACTTCCTGGCGCTGCGCGCGCAGTCCCAAGGCCTGCTGGTAGAACCGGAAATCTTCGTTAAGCCTGTCTAGCATCGTGGCGCCTTCATGCGTTGCAATACGGATAGAGCAAGGGACTTCGGACGCACCGTTATCCCATTGGATGACGGCATCATAGGGGCCGGCGGCAAAACACAATCAGCCAAATAACCCGCCATTTCTCATCCAATTCCCGTATTGCCGAACGGCCCGGACTCCTACAATTCATCCATCATGAAAATCTCCGCACGACATCTCCGCGCGCGCGCCGGCTGCCTGGTCGCCCTGGCCCTGGCCTCCTCCGGGAAGGCCCTGGCGCAGGACGCCGCCAGCCAGGCGCCCGAAGCGATTGCCGTCGCGGCACAAAGTTATCTGCTGGACCAATTGGCCGGACTGCCTGGACAACCCGCCGTCTCCATCGACCCGCCGCGCGCCGAGCGTCTGGCGCCCTGCGACGCCATGTCCCCATTTATGCCGCCGGGTATGAAGCTGCGGTCGCGCATGACCGTCGGCGTGCGCTGCAATGCGCCCAAGCCCTGGACGACTTACGTGCAGGCGACCGTGAGCGTCCCCGGCTACTACTACGTCGCATCGCGGATGATCTCGGCCGGCCAGGCATTGACGCCGGACGATCTTTCCCCCCGGGATGGCGATCTGGTGTCGCTTCCGCCCGGCGCTATCACTGACCCCCAGACCGTCGTCGGCATGACAGCGGCATTCCGGATCAATGCCGGGCAACCGGTGCGCGGATCGTCGTTGCGCAACGCCCATTCCGTCCTCCGCGGATCCAATGTCCGGATCAATGCGCGCGGCAACGGATTCGTGGTCAGCAGCGAAGGCCAGGCGCTGGACAACGCCGCGCCCGGCGCGATGGTCCAGGTACGCACGGCCAGCGGCCAGGTGGTCAGCGGGGTGGTCAAGAATGCGGGGCTGGTTGAAATACAACTGTAGGTAATGTTACAAATCGCGCTGCGCCAGGCGACGGCCTGCCCTAAAGTTCGTTCCGGCCCTGCCGTTACAGAGACATAAGTAGGCGGATCCGTCGCAAACCGACCCAGGACGCCCTGCGGAGAAAACCTTGAAAATCAATTCGACCACCAACCGGCCCATTTCTGCCGACGCCGTTGCCCAACGCCCGGATTCCGCGGTTGCGCAGGCGTACGGCGCCAGCAATGGCGGCGGCTCCAGCAGCTCGCAAGTGGCGCTGAGCTCGGCGTCGCGCAAGATGTTGGCCCTGCAAGACGGCTCGAACGACATCAACGTCGAGCGCGTGGCCGCCATTCGCGCCGCGATTGCTTCAGGCCAGTTGAAGATCGACACCGGCAAGATTGCCGACAGCCTGATCGCCAGCGCGCGCGATCTGCTGAAGTAATTCCCCGTTCACCGCCCTCCCGCCTTCGAAGCACGATCATGAACCCCGTCGATTCCCTCCAGTCCTGCATGCGGCAGGAAGATGCCCTGATCTCCGAGTTCTCGACCATTCTGGAAGAAGAGACCGAAGTGCTGGTGGGCCCGGGGAACGTCGGCGCGCTGCAGGCCATCACCGAACGCAAGGGGCGCATTGCTCAACAACTGGTCGACCTGAGCGACACCCGGAACGGCCTGCTGTCCGAAATCGGCCTGCCCGTCGGGCATGCCGGCACCGAACAAGCCGCCGTGCTGCACCCGCAGCTGTCCGAGATTTGGCAAGCGCTGCTGACCAAGTCGGCCTCGGCCAACGAAATCAATATGCGCAATGGTGCGCTGATCGACGTACACCTGCGCTATACCCAGCAGTCGCTGGACGCGCTGCGCAACATCAACGGTGTGGGCGTCGCCACCACGTACGACGCTCAGGGCCGTGGAGCGCGCGGTGCCCCAGGCCGCAAGCCCATCGTGGCGGGCTGACCGCCCATTCGGGGCTTCTTCGCTTCGGCGAAAAAAAAGGGCGGCGCAATGCGCCGCCTTTCGCTTGGTGCGGACCCGCCTTGGGATCAGGCGCCGCCGGTCATTTCCAGCATCGCGAACATCTTCAGGATCGCCACGGGCAACATCCGACCCGACAGCTTGCGCTCCGAACCCACAATGCCCGACAACGGCCCCCGCACCACATCGGCGGACGGCGAGTGCGCCATCTGCCAGCACGCCGCGCCCAGCTGTCCCGCCATCAAGGATTGCCGCGCCAAGGTATGCGCGCCATCCACCGCCGGCAACGCCTGCCAGGCATTGGCCATATAGCGGAACCCGGCGCGCGCCTCATCCTGCAGCACCAGCCAGCGTGCCACGGTGGCCGCATCGGCCTGGGACGCCGGCAAGTTCGTCAAACCGAACAGCTGCGCGGCGATCTCGCCGCTTTCGGTATCGATCAGCCGCGCGCACACCAGGCGCATCGCTGCGCCGTCGCTGTTCTTGCCCGACAAGGAGACTTCGGTGCCCGACGCCCATAGCGCAAGCGGCACCCGTTTGCCGGCCTTTTCGGTCAACAGGCCGGGCATGTCGCCCGGCTGGCCCACCGGCAGATAACCCACGCTCTTGCCGACTGCATTCAGATTGGTGGGGCATTCGTCCTGGATCACCCGCATGCCGCCGGGGCAACGCGCCACCCACGATGCGCCCTGCCCGGTCAAGGACTGCCACAGGCCGGACGTGCCCGCCTCCAGCAAGTGCACCAGCGGCAGGCGTGGCAATTGTTCGCCCAGCCAGCGCACGCGGGCCTCCAGCGCCAGGGCCGCATCCGGCTGGCCCGGCGCGGCAGGCGCAAACGACGTCAACATGCCATGCGCCAGCGCCAGCTGCTGCGCGGGCGCGGCCAGGGCGGCGCCACGGTCGCTCATCAGCAACGCGCCCAACAGCGTTCCCCCAGGCAAGCCTTCGCCCTTCATGGTGGTCTTGCCATGCACGGCCAGCAGGTGGCGGTGGCAGGTGGCCGAGAATTCGCGCCGCACCATCGCCAACGGCTCATCGCCCAGCGCGGCCAGGCTTGCGCCCGCCCCGTCGCCGACGTACTCGCGCCACGACGCTCGCGCCTGCGCGCACGCCGGATCGCTGTCCAGCATGGCGATCGTATCGTCAAGATTCTGCGCGGCCGCGATAGACGCCGACCCGCCCTGCGGACGCAGGATCGCGGACGCCAGCAACTGGCGGCGGCGCGCAGGGTCCACCGCGTCGGCCTCGCGGGCGGCCGGCGCCAACGACGCCAGATCTGCTTCGCTGGGCGTGTACAGCGCGCGGGCACGCTCCACCATCGCGAAGGCGCGGTCAATCAGCATGTCGGCGCGCGCAAGCTCCATGTGCTCCGGCACTTTCTGCCCAACGGACATGTAGTGGATCGGCAGCCGATGGCGGATCGCCGTGTCCAGCGCGGCACCCAACCGTGTAGCCTCATCCAGCTTGGTGATGATGCACCCGGCCACGTCCTCGCCCACGCCGTTGCGGTAGGCATGCGCCACTTCGTCCAGGGTGTCGCCCTGGCTGGCGGCGTTCAGCACCAGCAGGCGCCGCACCGGCTTGCCGGCGTTGCACAGCATGGCAGCCTGCTCGGCGACCAGGCGGTCACGCTGGCTGATGCCGGTGGTATCGATCAGCACGATCTTGCGGTTGCCCAATTCAGCCAGGATGCGGCGCAACTCGGCCGCATCGCGCACCGAGTGCGCCGGCACGCCCATGAGGCGGCCATAGATCTGCAATTGTTCCAGCGCGCCGATCCGGAACAAGTCCGTGGTCAGCATCGCGACCTGGTCTCGCCCCTCCCGGGCCACGCAGCGGGCAGCCAATTTGGCCAGCGTCGTGGTCTTGCCCACGCCGGTCGGCCCCACCAGCGCGTAGACGCCGCCGGCCAGGAATTCGTCTTCGGAAGCGACAACCGGCAGGTGCGTCACCAGTTCATTGCGTGCCCAGGACTGGGCGGCGTCAGCCGTCATGCCCTGCGGCAGCCGGTCCACCAGCGCCCGCACCAGCTTCGTGCTGAACCCCGCATCCAGGAGACTGCGGAACAGCGCGGCGGCGGCGGGTTCGCGGCCCGAACCCGGCCGGCCGCCCCACAGCAAGCCGTCCATGCGGGTTTCCAGTGCGCCGCGCAACGCGCTGATGGCATCTTGCAAACCCGCGGCGGTGTCTGCCGGCAGCGCGGCGGCAGGCATGGCCGGCGGCTGGCGCAACGGCGCATCCGGCGTCTGGGCCATGGAAGGCGTGGTGGCGACAGGCGAAGGCATGGGCGCGGCAGCGGCAGCCGTAGGCACAGCGGCAGACACTGGCATGGACACAGCAGCAGGCGCCGGGGTAGCGGACGCCATCGGGCGGGCCGGCGGCAATGCGGGCAACTCCACCCGCGTCGCAACCGCTGCCGGTTGTGTGGGCGCAGGTTGCAGCGCCGTCGGATACGGCACGGCCGGGGCGGAGGTAGCGCCAGCGACGTCTTCAGGGCCCGTGTCCTCGTCCGGCAAT
The DNA here is from genome assembly GCF_002209535.1 of Achromobacter marplatensis. Taxonomy (GTDB): domain Bacteria; phylum Pseudomonadota; class Gammaproteobacteria; order Burkholderiales; family Burkholderiaceae_B; genus Achromobacter; species Achromobacter marplatensis. Next base: position 425,570 of record NZ_NJIG01000003.1, read on the forward strand.
GCCGACGACGCAAAGGCAGACTGGTAGGCAGCGATCGACCGGGACGGCGCGGCATAGCCTGTCTGCGGCATGGCGGCAGGCGCGACGGGAGCAGCGGGAGCTGCATAGGACCGCTCGGCGGGCGCCGGGGAATACGGGGCGGCCTCCCGTTGCGGCGTCTCGGTGGCCGCATCGTCAAACGCGCCCTCGACGGTGGCTAGCACTTCCACACCGCCGTCCACGCTGCGGTTCGACACGATCAGCGCATCCGGCCCCAGCACCTGGCGCACCTGGCGCATCACTTCACGGCTGTTGACGCCAAAAAAGCGGCTTATCTTCATGGCCCATTGCTCCCGCCGATCAGCGCGGTCACGCGGACCATGCGCTCATCGGGTATTTCAGTATTCGACAACACGCCAAGCTGCGGCAGGTGGTGGCGCAGGAAGCGCGACAGCGGCGCGCGCAGCACCGGCGACACCAGCAGCACCGGCGCATTGCCCTGCGATTCCTGGCGTTCGACCGCCGCCTGCGTTTCGCGCAGCAAGGTATCTGCCAGGCCGGGTTCCAACCCGCCGGTGCTGGTCATGGCCTGCGACAACACGCGCTCCAGCTTCACATCCAGGCCGATGACCCGCAGCTCGCCCTCGCCGGGGAACCATTGCTGCGTGATCGCCCGGCCCAGCGAACGGCGGGTCAGCATGATCAATTCGTTGATATCGGGCTGGCCGCCCGAGCCGGCCGCCTGCGCCGCCAGGCGCGGCCCGTGTTCGGACAGCGTATCGATGATGGTCCGCATATCGCGGATCGGCACTTCTTCGGACAGCAGGCCCTGCAGCACCTTCTGCAACGCGGTCAGCGACAGCGTCTTGGGCACCAGGTCCTCGACCAGCTTGGGCGCATCGCGGCCGATACGGTCCAGCAGTTGCTGCACTTCCTGGCGGCCCAGCAGATTCGAGCCGTGGCGGTGCATCAAGTGGTTCAAGTGCGTCGCCACCACCGTGCCGGCATCCACCACGGTATAGCCCGCCACTTGGGCCTGGTCGCGCAGGCCGCCGTCGATCCACAGCGCCGGCAGGCCGAACGCGGGGTCGGTCGTGGGTGTGCCCTTGATCTGGACGGTGACGCCGCCCGGGTCGATGGCCAGCCACTGGCCCGGCATCGCCACGCCATGCCCCACTTCCACGCCCGACAGCAGGATGCGGTAATCGTTGGGCTTGAGCTCCAGGTTGTCGCGGATATGCACGACCGGCGGCAGAAAGCCGACGTCCTGCGCGAACTTCTTGCGCAGGCTGCGGATCCGGTGCAGCAGTTCGCCATTCTGGGCGTGGTCCACCAGCGGAATCAGCCGGTAGCCCACTTCCAGGCCCAGCTGGTCGACCATGGACACGTCATCCCAACTCGCCTCCGCAGCCGCGGCCTGGGCCTGCGTGACCGCTTGCGGCGGAATCTGCTCGGCGGCCTGCGCCGCCTTCTGCCGGCGCTTGTGCAGCATCCAGCCGCCCCAGCCCAGCGCGCCGGCCAAGGACAGGAAGGCAATGTGCGGCATGTTGGGGATCAGGCCCATGATGCCGATGATGCCGGCCGTCAGGAACAGCACGGCGGGGTTCGAGAACAGCTGGCTGATGATCTGCTGGCCGATGTCCTGGTCGGTCGACACGCGGGACACGACCACACCAGCGGCGGTCGAGATCACCAGCGCCGGGATCTGCGCAACCAGGCCGTCACCGATGGTCAGCAGCGTGTAAACGCGGGCCGAATCGCTCATCGACATGTCGTGCTGCGCCACGCCCACGATCAGGCCGCCGATGATGTTGATCGCCATGATCAGCAGGCCGGCGATGGCGTCGCCGCGCACGAACTTGCTGGCGCCGTCCATCGAGCCGAAGAAGTCCGATTCCTGAGAAACCTCGGCGCGACGGCGGCGGGCCTCGTCTTCGCCGATCAGGCCCGCGTTCAGGTCGGCGTCGATCGCCATCTGCTTGCCGGGCATGGCGTCCAGGGTGAAGCGCGCGCCCACTTCGGCGATACGGCCGGCACCCTTGGTGATGACGATGAAGTTGATGATGGTCAGGATCACGAACACGATGATCCCGACGGCGAAGTTGCCGCCCACGAGGAAGTGGCCGAACGCCTCGATCACCTTGCCCGCCGCGTCCGGGCCGGTATGGCCGTTGAGCAGCACGACGCGGGTTGACGCCACGTTCAGCGACAGGCGCAGCAGGGTCGCGAACAGCAGGACGGCCGGGAACGCGGCAAAATCCAGCGGCTTGCGTGTGAACATGGCCACCAGCAGGATCATCACGGACAACGCGATGTTGAAGGTGAACAGCAAGTCCAGCAGGAATGTGGGCAGGGGCAGCACCATCATGCCCAGCACCATCACGATCAGGACCGGACCCGCCAGAAGCCGCGCGTGGCCGGCCCCGCTACTCTTCAACATGGTGAGCAAAGCGCTCATTCCTTAAACTCCTTGTGCTGCGGTGTTTGCCTGCGGGTCCAGTGCGGCGGGCACGGCCAGTCGGGTCGGAGCGGTCGGTTCGACCCCCCATCCCGAGCGCCACGAACGCAGCTGGAAGACCCACGCCAGCACTTCCGCCACCGCGGTATATAGCTCGCCCGGGATTTCTTGCCCCAGTTCGACGTGTTGATGCAATGCGCGCGCCAGCGGCGGCGCCTCCAATGTGGGAACGCGGTGCTCGGCGGCCAGTTCGCGGATCTTGGCCGCGATCAGCCCCGTGCCCTTGGCGATCACGCGCGGCGCGCCGCTCTTTTCCTCGTCGTACTTCAGCGCCACGGCGTAATGCGTCGGGTTGGTCACCACGACGTCCGCCTTCGGCACCTCCGACATCATCCGGCGCCGCGCCGCCTGGCGCTGCTGCTGGCGGATGCGCGCCTTCACGTGCGGATCGCCTTCGCTTTCCTTGTGTTCCTGGCGCACGTCTTCCTTGGACATGCGCAGCTTTTTCAAGTGGCTCCAGATCTGCCACGGCACGTCCAGCATCACGATGATCAGCAGGGACGCCACGATGAAGGTGACGCACAGCGCCACCAGCGACAGCGCCTTGGTCAGAGCGGCCGACGGCGCCACGTGCATCAGGCTGAGCATATCGTCGTGGTAACGCCAGATGACCCAGACGGCCACGCCGCCCACCAGCATGGCCTTGGCCAAGGCCTTGATCAATTCCACCACGGTCTGCGACGAGAACATCCGCTTCAGGCCGGCAAAAAGGCTGAGCTTCGAGAAATTCGCCTGCAGCGGCTTGCCCGAAATGACGATGCCCCCCAGCAGGACGCTGGACAGGACCGCCACCACCACCAGCACGCCGAACACCGGCAGGGTCGCCAGCAACGCGTGGCCAAAACCGCTGACGGCCTGTTCCACCATCACGCCGGGGTCGGTCACGATGCGCTGATCGAACGCCAGGCCGTTGCGCAATACGCCGCTCAGGCCCTGGTAGAGGGCGCCGCCGCTCATCCAGATCACCGCGACACCGGCGGCCAGCATCATGAACGTGCCCAATTCCCGGGAACGCGCAATCTGCCCCTCCTCGCGCGCCTTTTCCAGGCGCCTGGGAGAGGCGGCTTCGGATTTTTCGAGGTCGCTTTCTTCGGCCATGCTCTGCGGTGTCGTTGCGGCTCGCGGATTTTCGGATTACGAGCTGCCCGCCGAGATTCTAGGAGGCCCCGGGGTTTGGCGATCACCCAAGAAACGGGGGGAAAGCGGCGCTATTCCCGGATGCGAAACGGGCCTGGCGCTCCGCCCCTGACCGGCTGCCCGGCGGCGGCCGGCCCCGCGCCCGGTCAGCGCCCCGCCGAAACGGCCTCTTGCAGTGGCGCCGCGCCTTCCAGCGCGGCCTGGAAGCGCACGTAGTCCAGGCCGATGCGCACGGCGCCCCAGTGTTCCGGCCCCAAATAAATGGGAATTGAAATGTCGTTCACGATTTCACCGGTGTCCCGCGAATAGGTCTGAAACAACATCGACCCCGTATTGGCGGCCAGCCGGGCGCCGACGGGGTCGTCGAAAATCCGCTTGTGGCGCACCCGCGCGATATCGATCGCCGCGTCGCCCGTGGGCGCGTGCGAGAACCGACTGTTGTGCGCCGGTGCGTAACCCCGGCTATCCACCAGGATCGTGTAGATGCCGCCGGGCACCGCTTCCAGCACGCTGTCCAGCAATCGGGTCAGGGGCCCGTCGATGGCCCGGTCGTACAGGGTGTGGTAGCGCGCCGGCTCACTGCCGGGGATGCGCTGGTAATGCCGGTCGAACACGTCCACCCCTTGACGGCGCGCGTCTTCCAGCAGGCGGACGGCCGCAGCCCGGAAGTCGTCCACGGCCTCGGACAAATGGTCGAACGCGGTATTGCCGGTGCGCATGTCAGCCAGCACTTCCTGCACGCTTTCGGTCTGGCGGCGGATGCGGTCGATCTCGCCCGACATGTGGCCCACACGTTCCAGCACGTCGGCGCTCAGCGCCGCGATGCGTCCGACTTCCTGGCTCATACCGTGGTTGGTGGCGTCGACGTCACCGATCGCCTGCACCACCTCACCCACCTGGCGGTTCATGCTGTCGAAGTCCCGCACGAAACGTTGGAAGTCGGCGCACGTGCGGTCCAGCACCACGCCGGAGGCGTCCACGTCGTCGCGCAACGTGCCCGTCTGCCGCTGGGTGGTATCCACCAGGTCCAGCATCTCTGCCGTGTGCCGGCCGATATCGCTGGTAGCGGCGTTCACGCGTTCGGCCAACCGGCCGACCTCGCTGGCCACCACCGCGAAACCGCGGCCGGCGTCCCCTGCCCTGGCCGCCTCCACGCCCGCGTTCAACGCCAGCAACTGCGTCTGCAAGGCAATGTCCTTGATCAGCTTGCTGATGTCGCCCACCGAACGCGCGCGCCCGGTCAACTGCCCCACGACCTCGGTGAATGCGGCCATCTCGCGCGTCATGCGGTCCACGCGGGCCTTCACCTCAGACAGCTCCGCCAGGGCCTGCTCGGCCGCGTGCAGATTGCGGCCCGAAACCTGGGCAATCTCGCGGGCATGGCTGGAGGTGGAGGTGGACAACGCGGCGATCTGCGTACCGCTGTCGGCCAGCGCGCCGGCCGCCCGCGCCTGTTCCTGCGCAAGCAGCGAGCAGCGTCCCGCCTGGAACTGCGTGCGGGCCGCGTTCAGTGCGATTTCAATGCTGGATTGCCGCACGGTCATGATCCGCCGGCGGATCTGCCCCAGAAAGCGATGCAGTGGAAAAACGGCGGGACTGATCGGCAGCGTGCGATCCGACAGCATGGCGTCGCCGCGGTTAAGCCGGCGCAACAACCCCCACATGCCGCCCAAGCGGAATACGGATCTGGCCAAGATGGACCTCCTTGTGCTGGCCCGGATCGCCTTCTATGGGCATCCGTTGCCTGGCGCGCTTTGCGCGCGCCGTGTCTCTTGCTGCAAGGCCCCGTTTTTTCTTATGGCGGGAAGTCTATCGATCAGGCGCTGATTGCGCCCTTAGGGAATACGTTCATGCGCGCGGACTGCCCGCGCCCCGCACCGCCGGCGCCAAGGCCAAGCGGTGCGGAGCGAAGGATCAGAAGCCCAGGCTGGCCAGCAGGTCGTCGACCTGGTCCTGGCTGGTGACGACGTCCGTCTTGCCCTGCGGGCTGATCTGCGGCCCGTTGAGCAGGCTGTTGGCTTCGTCGCGGCGCTCTTGCGGCACGTTGTCCAGCAGCACTTGCAACAGTTCGCGTTCGATCGCGCCCACCACGTCCATCATGCGCATGATGACCTGGCCCGTCAGATCCTGGAAATCCTGCGCCATGATGATTTCCATCAGCTTGGACTGGGTCTGCTGCGTCTGCTTGGGCACATCCGCCAGGAACGAGCGCGTGTCCTTCACCAGCTCGCGCGCTTCCGGCAATTCCAGCGGCTGGTCATACCATTGCTGCCAACGGGAATCCAGCGCCTGCGCCGAACGCGACATATTGTCCTGGATGGGGCCCGCCTGCTCGGTTGCGTTCAAGACGCGATTGGCCGCCTGCTCGGTCATCTGCGCCACATAGCGCAGGCGATCGCGGGCATCGGGAATCGCATTGGCCGCGTCCTTGATCGCCTGATCCAGGCCCAGTTCGCGCATGCTGTCGCGCAGCATGCGCGTCAGCGAGGCAATGCGGTGGATCAGGTCAGGATTCTCCGCTGCGGGTTCAACGTTTTGCGTTGTGCTCATTGCACACCTCAGCCGGCAATTTTCTCGAAGATCTTGGTGAGCTTTTCTTCCAGCGTCGCCGCGGTGAAAGGCTTGACCACGTACCCGTTGGCGCCGGCCTGAGCCGCCGCCACGATGTTTTCCTTCTTGGCTTCGGCCGTCACCATCAGCACCGGCAACGAGGCCAGCGAGGCGTCGGCACGGATCTGCTTGAGCATTTCCAGGCCGTCGAGGTTGGGCATGTTCCAGTCGGACACGACGAACTGGAAGCCGCCGTTACGCAGCTTTTCCAACCCGATCGCACCGTCTTCGGCCTCATCCACGTTCTCGAAACCCAGCTCTTTGAGCAGGTTGCGGATGATCCGCCGCATCGTGGGGAAGTCATCCACCACCAGAATCTTCAGGCCCTTGTCTACCATCTTTCACTCCAGAAAAAATTTGCTTGAGACCGATCGTGGATACATCCGCGTCAAACGCGGTGCCCACGGTCGCCCAGGCGAGTCAGAATGCGTTCGCTGATTGCCGACAGCGCTACCACTTCGTCCGCAGCGCCAATGGCGATGGCCTCCCGGGGCATGCCAAACACCACGCAGCTGGCTTCATCTTGCGCGATCGTATGGGCGCCCGCACGGTGCATCGCCAGCATGCCGGCGGCGCCGTCCTTGCCCATGCCGGTCAAGATGACGCCGATGGCGTTCTTGCCGGCGGCAATGGCGGCGGAATTGAACAACACGTCTACGGACGGACGGTGGCGGTTGACCGGTTCGCTGGCTTCCAGCTCGATCACATAGTTGGCGCCGCTGCGGCCCAGCCGCATGTGCGTATCGCCGCCCGGCGCCAGGTAGACGTGGCCGGGCAACACCCGGTCGCCGTGAACCGCCTCGCGCACCGTTACGGCGCACAGCGCGTCCAGGCGCTGCGCGAACGATCGCGTGAAGCCGGCGGGCATGTGCTGCGTGATCAGGATGGCCGGGCTGTCCGGCGGCAGGGGTTGCAGGACTTCACGGATGGCTTCGGTGCCGCCCGTGGAGGCGCCTACGATCACCAGTTTTTCCGAGCTTGCCAGTGGCCGGCGCAGCATCGGCGCGGGCGCGGCTTGCGGCGCATGCGGCGTCGGCGTACGCAGCTTGGCTCGCGATGCCGCCCGAATCTTGTCCGCGATGATTTCGGTGTATTCCAGCAAACCGTCGCGAATGCCCAGCTTCGGCTTGGTCACAAAGTCGATGGCGCCCAGTTCCAGCGCGCGCAGCGTGATTTCGCCGCCGCGCTCCGTCAGCGACGACACCATCACGACCGGCATCGGCCGCAGGCGCATCAGTTTTTCCAGAAAATCCAGCCCGTCCATGCGCGGCATTTCGACGTCCAGCGTCAGCACGTCGGGGTTATGGCGCTTGATCAGCTCGCGCGCCACCAGCGGATCCGGCGCGGTCGCGACCACTTCCATATCCGGCTGGCTGTTGATGATCTCCGTCATCAGCCCGCGCACCAGCGCGGAGTCGTCCACACACAAAACGCTTATTTTTTTCATTGTTTGCTGCCTTGGCCCGTTCAGGCCTTACTCGCACATTCGTAGACCGTCTGCCCGCGCAGACGAAAATCCCGGCTGATGTAGGTGAAGTTCTCGGAGTGCCCGGCAAAGAGCAGTCCACCCGGCTTGAGCAGCGGCACGAAACGCTCCAGTATCTTCGCCTGGGTCGGCTTGTCGAAATAGATCATGACATTGCGGCAGAAGATCACATCGAACTTTTCGCTGATCGCCCAGGACGGCGCCAACAGATTCAAGGTTTCGTAGCGCACCATGTCGGCGATCTCGGGGCGCACCCGGACCTGGCCCGCGTTGGCGCCACGGCCCTTGAGGAAGAAGCGCCTCAGGCGCTCGTCTTCCATCTTCGCCACCCGTTCGGCCGGGTACACCGCCGCCCGCGCCCGGTTCAACACGTTCGTGTCGATGTCGGTGGCCAGCACGGTGCAGGCGCTGGCGCGCGGCCCCATCGCCTCGACCAGCGTCATGGCGATGGAATACGGCTCTTCGCCCGTGGAGGCGGCGCAGCACCATACCGACACCGGGCCGCCGCGCTTCTGCGCAAAGTCGGCCAGGATGGGAAAGTGGTGCGACTCGCGGAAGAATGCCGTCAGATTGGTCGTGAGCGCATTGACGAAGTCCTCCCACTCGGCCGCGTCGGGCTCATTTTCCAGCTGGTCCAGATAACTGCCGAAATCCTGCCGGCCCAGGGCGCGCAAGCGCCGCGCCAGCCGGCTGTAGACCATTTCGCGCTTATGCGCGCCCAGCGAAATGCCGGCGCGCGCATGAATCATCTTGCGCACGCGGGAAAAGTCCGCGTCGCGGAAATCGAATTGGCGGTCCACCGGGATGGACGGCGCCGAAGTTGCTGCGGTTGCCACTACGCTCCTCAGTGCCCGAGCGCAAACGCGTCGGGCGCTTGCAAGCGAGAGTCGTCATCGGACGAGCGCGCCGAAGACAGGCGATGCGCCGGCACTTCGATGACTTCGCCCGCATTGATCTTGAATACCGCAACCGCTTCCGCCAGCCGTTGGGCCTGTTCCTGCAAGGAACCTGCGGCAGCGGCCGCTTCTTCCACCAGGGCCGCGTTCTGCTGCGTCACCTCGTCCATCTGCGAGACGGCGCGGTTAACCTGGTCGATACCGCTGGATTGTTCTTCGGAAGCTGCGGAGATCTCACCCATGATGTCCGTCACGCGCTTGACTGAGGCCACGATCTCTTGCATGGTCGCGCCCGCGCGTTCCACCTGCTGCGAACCCGCGCCCACCTTGGTGACCGAGTCTTCGATCAGGCCCTTGATTTCCTTGGCCGCCTGCGCGCTGCGCTGCGCCAGCGAGCGCACTTCGCCCGCGACCACCGCAAAGCCCTTACCCTGCTCGCCTGCGCGCGCGGCTTCCACCGCCGCGTTCAGGGCCAGGATGTTGGTCTGGAACGCGATGCCGTCGATGACGGACACGATTTCCGAGATCTTGCGCGAACTGGCCGAAATACCGTGCATGGTGTTCACCACTTCCGACACCGCGGCGCCGCCACGCTCAGCCACGTCCGAGGCGCTTGCCGCCAGCTGGTTCGCCTGGCGCGCATTGTCGGCGTTCTGCTTCACGGTGGAGGCCAATTGTTCCATCGAGGCCGCGGTTTCCTCAAGGGACGCCGCCTGTTGCTCGGTGCGGCTGGACAGGTCGGTATTGCCGGCCGCGATTTCATGCGAGCCCACATTGATCTCGTCCACACCGCGACGCACCGTCGAGACCGTGCGCGTCAGGCTTTCCTGCATGCGCTTGAGCGCCGCGAACAGTTGGCCAATCTCGTTGGTGTTGCGCACGTCCACGCGGGTGGTCAGGTCGCCGCCTGCGATGCGGTCGAAATGATGGCCGGCTTCCTTCAGCGGCTGCAGCACGCGGCGGCGCAAGAACACATAGGTCGCAAACACCAGCAGCGCGGCGATGACGCCGCCCGCACTGACGGCGATCAGCACGAATTGATAGCGCACCTGCGCCACTTCATGCGCGTCCAGCATCTTGCTGGCACGCCAGAAATCGAACCCTTCGACCGCACGGGCGAAGCGGCCTTCCAGCGCGTCCTGCACCGTCTGCACCTGCTTCTGGTAGGCCGGCATGTCGGCCTTTTCCAGGGCGGCGACCAGCGGCGTCAGGCCTTGCTGCACCAGCGCGCCATACGAGGCCTCGATTTCCTTGAGCGAGTCGGCAGCCTCGACAGGTTGCGGCAGCGTCTTGTAATACTCAAATTCCGCCTGGCCTTTGTTCATGGCCGCTTTGGCGCGCTCCAGCAGGCCGGTGGCCTCCGAGGACAGGCCCTGCGTCAGCAAGGTGGCCTGACCAACGTTGCTGACGATATCCGCATAGTTGGCCGTCGCCGCACGGGCGAGACCATTCATGGAGTCCTTGTAGCTGGAGACCACGCGGCCCACCGCGTCGTCCAGTTCCTGCGATTGCTTGATTTCGGCCAGGGTCCCGTTGCTGATGCGCAGGGACAGCACGCCAAGCGCCGCCCCGATCACCAACATGAATGAGAAAAACGCCAGCACCCACAACAGGCTGCTGCGTATCGTCATGTTCGCGAAAAACTTGCGCATCACAAGAACCATCCCTTGACTGCAATCGTTAAAGGAAAGCGCCACATCGGATTCAATATGGCGCCTCTACCCCGCATTCCGGCCGGATTCCGATCAGGAAGCGGCTTTCTCCACCAGCGCCATTTCATCGCTGGTCATCATCTTTTCGATATCCACCAGGATCAGCATGCGCTCATCCACCGTGCCCAGACCGGTCAGGTATTCGGTGGACAGCGTGGCGCCGAACTCCGGCGCCGGACGGATCTGGCCGGCGTTGAGCATCAGCACGTCGGACACGCCGTCGACCACGATGCCGACCACGCGGCGGTCCAGGTTCAGAATGATCACAACGGTCTGCTCGTTGTATTCGACCCGGTTCAGGTTGAACTTGATACGCAGATCGACGATCGGAACGATGATGCCGCGCAGGTTCGTCACGCCCTTGATGAACGAAGGGACGTTGGCGATGCGGGTCACCGTATCGGCGTCGTAGCCGCGGATTTCCTGCACTTTCAGGATGTCGATGCCGTACTCTTCATCGCCCAGCGTGAAGACCAGGAATTCGCTGCCGACATCTTCGTTGCGCGCGGATTGCGCTTGCGGTTTGGCTGCCATGATTTTTCAGTGCTCCATCAATTCAGAATGGCTTCGGGCTGCGACCAACGTTCACGGTTGGCGCGCGCAAGCGCAAATACGTCGACGATCAGCGCCACGCTGCCATCGCCCAGGATGGTGGCGGCGGAGATGCCGGGGACCTTGCGGTAATTCGACTCAAGATTCTTGACCACGACCTGGTGCTGTCCAATCAGGTGATCGACCAGCAGCGCGAAACGACGGTCTTCGGCCTGCATGATGACGGCGATGGCCTGCGTGGGATCCGTCTGGGCGTCGTTGACGGAGAACACGCGGTGCATCTCGACCAGCGGCAGGTATTCACCGCGGACATGCATCACGCGTTCGTTGCCCGCCACCGAATAGATCTGGTCGTTGGTCGGTTGCAACGATTCGGTCACGTGGTTCAGCGGCAGGATGAAGGTTTCTTCGCCCACGCGCACCGACATGCCGTCCAGGATGGCCAGCGTCAGCGGCAGCACGATACGGGTCGTGGTGCCGTTGCCCGGCTCGCAAGACAGCTGCACGTGGCCGCCCATGTCCTGAATGTTCCGGCGCACGACATCCATGCCGACGCCGCGGCCGGAGATGTCCGTGACCTTTTCGGCCGTGGAGAAGCCCGGCGCGAAGATCAGTTGCCAAATTTCGTCATCCGGCGAGTTCTCGTTGACCGCCAGGCCTTGGGCCATGGCCTTCTTCAGGATCTTGTCCCGGTTCAGGCCGCCGCCGTCATCGCTGACTTCGATGACGATGTTGCCGCCGTTATGCTGGGCGGACAACACCAGTTGACCCACCGGATCCTTGCCGGCGGCGATACGCTTTTCGGGCGTTTCGATGCCGTGGTCCAGGCTGTTGCGCACCAAGTGCGTCAGCGGGTCGATGATGCGTTCGATGAGGCTCTTGTCCAGCTCGGTCGCGCGGCCGTAGGTCTGCAGTTCAATCTGCTTGCCCATCTTGCTGGCGATGTCGCGCACCAGACGGGGGAAGCGGCTGAACACGTAGTCCATCGGCATCATGCGGATTGACATCACCGCTTCCTGCAGATCGCGGGCGTTGCGTTCCAGCTGTTCCATGCCGTTGAGCAGGCGGTCGTGCAGCACCGGATCCAGCGTGGAGGCCGTCTGCGCCAGCATGGCTTGCGTGATGACCAGTTCGCCCACCAGGTTGATAACCTGGTCGACTTTTTCCACACCCACGCGGATCGACGTGGATTCCTTGTCGGCATGCGCCGGAGCCGCCGGACGGGACGCGCGCGCTGCGGCCTGAGTGATCGCTTCGGCGGCAGCCGCCGATTCCGCGACCACCGGCGCCGCAGGCGCAGGAGCCGCCACCGGGGCGGGCGCAGCCGCGACCGCAGCGACGGCTGCGGGTTCCGCCGCCGCCGGCGCCACTTGGGCTGCTGGGGCCGCTTCGCGGCTGATGTTCAATTGATCGCCGTCGACGATGAAGCAGCACACCGCTTCGATGTCGTCCGGCGTGCAGGTGCTGTCCACCCACACCGTCAGGACGCCGTCGGCGCGTTCGCTGGCCTTGACCGTGCCCAGGTTGCCCATTTCTTCCAGCAGGGACGCGGCGTCCTTGTCGGACACTTTGGTGATCCGTACCTTCAGCGGCAAATTGCCGGCTTCCAGAGCCGATTGCGCGGGAGCCGGGGCCGGTGCCGGCACAGGCGTCGGTGCCGCGACAACCGGTGCCGGTGCAGGCGCCGCCGCCGCAGCGGGGACAGCCGCGGCCGCGGCAGGATCCTTATGCTCCAGCGCCAGCTGCCTTAACACGGCGCAGATACGCTCAAACACGGCTTCATCGGGCTCTTCGGAGGCCCGGTAGGCATCCAGTTGGCTTTTGAGCACGTCTTTCGTTTCCAAGAAGATATCAATCATGTCCGTACGCAGCGCCATTTCGCCGCGACGGATTGCGTCCAGAAGGTTTTCCAGCAGATGGGTGGTGCCCGCAAGCTGTGTGAAACAGCCAAATGTCGCCGCACCGCCCTTGATCGAGTGGGCCGCGCGGAAGATGGCGTTGAGCTGCTCGATGTCGGGCGCGCCCACATCCAGTTCCAGCAGCAACTGCTCCATCTGCGCGAGCAGCTCGTCCGCCTCGTCGAAAAAGGTCTCGTAAAACTGACTGAGGTCCAAACCAGAACTCATGACCCGTACGCCTTCATAAATGAACCTGCTTTACGCGCCGGCCTGCTCATCGAGCAGTTCGGTCGCCAATTCCACCAGCACATCGGGGTCGACCGGCTTGGACAGCCAGCCACAAACGCCCAGATCCCGAGCGGCCATCTTGCTACCCACGTCATCTTCGGTGGTGAGCACCAGCACAGGCACGTCCAGGTACTGGTCCTGCTCGCGCAGGCCCTGGATCAGTTGCAACCCGCCCATGACCGGCATATTCCAGTCGCTGACGACCAGGTCCACCGGGTGGTTCTTCGCCACTTCCAGTGCTTCCTGGCCATTACCGGCCGTCAATACCTTCCATCCCGCGCCCGTCAGCGTCGCCTGCACGATCATCCGCATCGTCGCTGAATCGTCCGCCACCAGAATCGTTGCCGCCATTGCTATCGAACCCCTTCGGCGGGCGGCGCATTCGCCGCTTCGCCTTGCTTGGTTGCCCTCGCAGCCTGGGCGGCGGCTTGCACCGCCTCCACGGCCGTTCCCACCTCGCGGGCATCTTTCGCGCTGACGTCCGCCGCGGCGGCGTTCTCGTTTTCGATGCGCTTCTGGGTGTTCATATTGAGCACCACGAGGCTGATACGTCTATTAACGGCCGCGTAAGGATCATCTTTAACCAGACTCATGCTGGAAGACAGCCCCTGAATGCGCATGACCTTGCTTTCGTTCATGCCGCCGGCCACCAGCTCCTGGCGGGACGCGTTGGCACGGTCGGCGGAAAGCTCCCAATTACTGTAGGCACGCTCGCCGCGCGCATACTGCGAAGCGTCGGTGTGACCCGAAATGCTGACCTTGTTCGGCAGCTCGTTCAGTACCGGCCCCAATTCCCGCAGGATGTCGCGCATATAAGGCTGCACTTCCGCGCGGCCGGTCGCGAACATCGGACGGTTCTGGTTGTCGATGATCTGAATGCGCAGGCCTTCCGTCGTCAGGTCGATCAGCAGCTGCGGCCTGAAGCTCTTCAAGACGGGGCTGGTATCGATGACGTTCTCAAGCCGCTTCTTCAGGTTTTCCAGGCGGTGCTGTTCGCGGCGTTCCGCGTCGCCCATGGGCTGCGCTTCCACGCGGTTGCCCTGGGCGCGGCGCACATCGCCCTCGCTGCGCAGGGGATCTTGCCCTCCCCCCGGCACCGCGCTGGTTTCGGCCGAATTGTTGGGCCCGCCCATGATCGCCACGCGCAACGGCATACGGAAATACTCCGCAATGCCCTTGAGTTCTTCGCGCGGCACGATGCTGATCAGCCACATCACCAGGAAAAACGCCATCATCGCCGTGATGAAGTCGGCGTAAGCGATCTTCCAGCTGCCCCCGTGGTGCCCGCCGCCCTTGACCTTCTTGCGGCGGATCACCACACGGTGGTTGTTTACCGTGCTCATGGCCCGCTCCGTCAGGCCTTGCCGGTCGCGGTCGACTTGGTTTGCCGGACGTGCTCTTCCAGCTCACCGAAGGTCGGACGCACGGACGAGAACAGCACCTTGCGGCCGAACTCCACCGCCAACTGGGGCGGGTAGCCGTTCATGCTGGCCAGCAGCGTGGTCTTGATGCATTCCAGCACTTTCATTGCTTCGTCCGTACGGCGCTCAACCCGCGAGGCCAGCGGCCCCACGAAGCCGTAGGCCAGCAAAATGCCCAGGAACGTGCCGACCATGGCCTTGGAGATCAGGTCGCCCAGGATCGCGGGCGGCTGGTCCACGGCGGCCAGCGCCTTGATCACGCCCAGCACTGCGGCCACGATGCCGAATGCGGGCAGGCCGTCTGCCATCTGGTGCAACGCATGCGCCGGGACTTCGCGCTCATGGCGGTAGGTCTCGATTTCCTCGTCCATGAGCGTTTCGATTTCAAACGAGCTCATGTTGCCGCTGATCATGATGCGCAGGTAGTCCGTAATGAACTCCATGAGCTTCGCGTCTTTGGCGATGCGGGGATATTCGCTGAAGATCGGGCTGGAGGCCGGATCTTCGATATGCGATTCGATGGCCATGAGGCCTTCGCGACGCGCTTTATTCAGCAATACGTACAGGAGCGCCATCAGCTCCATGTACACATCCTTGCCGTAGCGCGAACTCTTAAGCGCGTCAGGCAGCGCCTTCTTGACCAGCATCAGCGACTTTTTGCTGTTGCCGGCCAGGAATGCTCCCATAGCCGAACCAAAAATCAGCGTCAGCTCGAAGGGCTGGTAAAGCGCGCCCAAATGGCCGCCCAGCGCTATGAAGCTACCGACGACCGACACGATCACCACGAGAAAACCGATAACAATCAACACATCAGGCCCCTGCCAACGAAGTCTAAAACTGGCGTCAATGATCCCCTGTTCCCCCCGACCCAAAAAGGCGGGTTACGGGGAGTTTTCCAGGGCTTTTGATGTATTTGGCCGTCGCAGGCCCAGGCGCGGGCGGTGCAGACGCGCCCAACCCGGGTGCGGGCAGTCAAGGCCGGGCGGCGTCGACGACGGGCGCCGGACGGCTGCCGGCGCGTGCCTTGGCCGCTGCGCGCGTCTTGCCGGCGCGAGGTGGCGGCCGGCAGATCGCGCATACGAAATCCGATTGCGGATCGTGGGCGTGGGCAATGAAATGGCCGCCGCACTGGCGGCAAGCGGACAGTTGCAACATGCCGCTATCGAAGAAGCGCACCAGCATCCAGGCGCGCGTGAAACTCAGGACGGGTTCGGCATTTTCCGAAGCATCCAGTCCCGCGTTCTCTAGATACAGGCGGTATGCGTCGATGGTGGCACGTATACCCTTGCTGCTGGTGCGCGAGTTCAGGAACGAATACACGTTGTAGAACAGCGACGAATGGATATTCGGCAGCCAGGTCATGAACCAATCGACCGAAAAAGGCAGCATGCCCTTGGGTGGCGAGCAGCCGCGGATTTCGCGATACAAGCGCGCCAGACGGTCGTGGCTGAGGCTGGTTTCAGCCTCCAGCACCTGAAGCCGCGCTCCCAGCGTGATCATGGAGCTAGCTAGCAGGATATCGTCCGCTTCCTGAGAAACGCTTTTCGAGGCCATTGCGCGAGAGTCCGATTGGGTTTCGAACGGCCTTCAGGCCAGTTCTTCTACAGGTTGCTTGGCCAGCAGGATGGTTGCATGCGCTTGTTGCAGCGCACCACCCAGAACGTCATGGGTCAGCGCGGACAACAGGCTGTAATCGTCAAAACGGAATCGGCAGAGGAGCGAGCTGGAGCTAGCCAGTTTCACCAGTTGGGCCGGCGACAGACGCATCAGGATGTCGGCAACTTCGTTGCTGAACCCCAGACGGAACATCGATGCGGCATAGTCATCACGCAACATACGTTGCGCAAGTAACAGATATGACAGATTCACTTCGCGAATATCTGCCAGCAATGAATTTTCGACTTGTTGCACGCCCTACTCCCTATCCCTATCCCACCCACGGGGCTCGATAACTAAAAGCGCCGGCAATTTGGATTGCCTGGCGGCTTGCTGCATCCTGTTTTAATGCGAAATGTATCATTTGTTCGCAATTTAAGTAAAATTTACCACAGGTGATGTCATTTTCTATGACTTATATGACAAATCTTTGTTGATATTGCGCAACTTACGAAAATAGATACACCTTGACATAGTTGTTCGACGCGAATTTACGTCAATTTGGCAAATAAGCATTCAAAACATTGCGTACTTCGAGGAATGAAATGTTGTGCAGTCCCGACAATGACACCTTGCCGATCACTTAATTTGTAGCTTTAGCGCAGCCGCGCGTTTGTCGACAATGTCGTAAATTGACAACGTCAGACAATGCGTCACGATGGACACCGCCTGACATTCCCGCAATGCCCCACGCAGATGACAGCTTGGTCGAATATGCCCCGCTAGTGCGGAAGCTGGCCCTGCAATTGCTCGCCCGGCTACCCGCCAGCGTTGAGCTCGACGACTTGATACAGGCCGGCATGATCGGCCTGCTTGACGCCGTAAGGCGCTATCAGGAAACGGCAGACGCCCAATTCGAGACCTACGCCACGACCCGCATTCGTGGCGCGATGCTGGACGAACTCCGCGGCCAGGACTGGCTTCCGCGCAGCGTCCGTGCCAAGGCGCGCAAGATCGAACAAGCTATCCAGCAACTGGAACAGCGCTTGATGCGCGCGCCCAGCGAGGCGGAGATCGCCCATCAGCTGGAAATGCCGATCGGCGAATACCAGACGCTGCTGCACGACGCCCAGGGCGTGCAGATCGTGCACTACGAAGATTTCACGGTGGAGCCCGATTCGGCCTCCGGCCAATCGGACTGGACCGCGACGCTCAACCACGGATCCGCCGGCGGCAATCCGCTGGACGCATTGCTTGCGGGCGATTTCCGCCAGGCGCTGATCCACGCCATCGACTCCCTGCCCGACCGCGAAAAATTGTTGCTGTCGCTCTGTTACGAGCAAGGGCTCAACCTGAAGGAAATCGGCGCGATCATGAATGTCACCGAAGCGCGGGTGTGCCAGTTGCGCTCGCAGGCCACGGCTCGCATTCGCGCCAAGCTGAAAGACCAGGCCTGGCAGGAATTGCCCCAGGAAGGGCAGATCGCGCAAATCATCTAGGTGCCGGTCAAGCGCGCTTCTATATATAGGTAGAACGCGCGCTTGCAAAACCAGATACTGCAATACGAACGGGCGCCTGAGGCGCCCGTTTCCATTTCCGTGGCGACCACAACGCATCGCCTGCCCGCCCGTCGCGCCTGGCGCCCAGGCCTTCCCGGCTGATACAACAATAAATACGACTTTCGCGAAATAGGCCTAAAGAATGATTTGGGACTGCCGTAATCCTTGCAACGGAGAGATTCCTAGACAAGAAGTCGACGAACTTTCCCGTTAACACCAGTGGGCGGCCTTGCTGCCCAGTTTGAAGAAGCCTTTCTCTCTTGGGAGCACCGACATGGCTGCCGTTATCAATACCAACTACCTCTCGCTGGTTGCTCAAAACAACCTGAACAAGTCGCAATCGACCCTGGGCACCGCCATCGAGCGCCTGTCGTCGGGCCTGCGCATCAACAGCGCCAAGGATGACGCCGCTGGCCAAGCCATCGCCAACCGCTTCACCGCTAACGTCAATGGCCTGAACCAAGCCGCCCGTAATGCCAATGATGGCATCTCGATCGCCCAGACGACCGAAGGCGCGCTGAACGAGATCAACAACAACCTGCAGCGTATTCGTCAGTTGTCGGTTCAAGCTTCAACCGGCACGAACTCCACCTCCGACCTGGATTCCATTCAAGCTGAAATCCAACAACGCCTCGAAGAAATCGACCGTGTGTCCGACCAAACCCAATTCAACGGCGTTCGGGTTCTGGCTGCGGACAACACGCTGAAGATCCAAGTCGGCGCCAATGACAATGAAACCATCAGCATTGATCTGAAGTCCATCACTAAGCAATCTCTCGGTTTGGGCAACTTCACGGTCAGTGGCGACCGCACCGCCACGATGGACGACATGGTTAAGAGCTTCGGAGCTACTGGCTACTCGACCTTTACCGTGGATATCGATGGCGCTGCGGCGACTGGTGTCAAAGTCGACGCGAACTCCGGAAAAGTAACCACCAGTGCCGACGCCCAGTTGTACGTCAGCGCTACTACCAACAAAATTACCGCCTCTAACACGAACAATGCGGTAACCGGCGCCGGCGCAGTTGCCGACGCATTCGGCACTGCCTTTGACGGCAAGGCTCAGGGCGACACCGCCACCATCGGCGGAGCGAGTTGGGAGCGTGTCACGACGGGTACCAGCGCCGAAGGCGAAGGTACCTATCGCGCAACGATCAATGGCGCGCAAGTCGAAGTGACGATCACCGGCGGTACTTCTGGCACCGGTGGCACCCTGGCGGTCTCGTCGGGCAGTTTGTACATGGATGATGCCGCGTACGTCGGCGGCACCACCAAGTTCACTAACCACCAAACCAACGAAAAGGCCACCGTGGCATCGTTGGAGAGTGCTGGTGCCGTAAAGACTGGCGGCAAGCTCGAAATTGGCACCACCGGCGATTACACCGTTGATGCCAATGGTGTTGTGACAGATGACAATGCGGCCAACCGCGTTATGTACATCCAAAATGCCGGCAAGGCGAACGAAAAGCTCATCGATAGCTCGACGGCGCAAATAGCCTCGCGCAATCCGCTGGAAAAGATTGATGCTGCCCTGGCTAATGTCGACGCACTACGCAGCGATCTTGGCGCTGTCCAGAATCGTTTCGAATCGACCGTTGCCAACCTGAACAACACGGTCAATAACCTGTCCGCCGCTCGTTCGCGTATCGAAGATGCCGACTACGCTACGGAAGTGTCGAACATGACCAAGGCCCAAATCCTGCAACAGGCTGGCACCTCGGTTCTGGCACAAGCCAACCAAGTCCCGCAATCCGTCCTGTCGCTGCTGCGTTAATCACGCCGCTACACCTGACGGTAGTGCAGGAGCGGGCCTGATCGGCCCGCCCTGCAACACGCAAAGCCGGAATTATTCCGGCGCTCCACACAAGCCGGCACCAGCCGGCTTGTGCTTTTTCTGAATTGATTCATTTCCGGCCCGCCACTTCGAGCTGCCCGTCGCCATCATGGTTTTTAGCCCGACGGCAAGCTCTTGCCCGGCGGACGTACGCGAGTCTGTCATGCCAAGCCCTCCTCATGCGCCCCCAGCTGACGCTAGCCCCCCGCAATCGCTACCGCACCGACGCTTTCTTCGCGCTGCCCATACGCGGCGCGTAGCCTCGGATAAAAGCGCTAGCCTGCTCGGCCTGTTGCCGCTGTTTATGTCCCTGGCGTTGATCCCTGCCCTATTGCTGGTCTGGTTTCACCTGAGCGAGCTTCACTATCTGGAAATCGTATCGCTTTCGTCAGTAGGAGCGGCCAGTTTAGGAATCGTGCTGCTGGTCGGGCTGATGATGCTTACGTACTCGCTCTTGTCCGTGGCCCTGCCATCGGTGATCATCGCGCTGGCAGCCGCCCAGCACGGGCATGGGCGTATCCCGGAGGCGACAGTCGCCGCCTGGGCGACCAGCGGCGGCTTACTCGTGGTCGTCTGGTTCATCTCCGCATTGAAACCAAGCTTTGAGTCGGCCTTCATGTTTTGGCCCGCGCATCTAGCCGCTGGTGCGCTCATTGGGGCATGGAACGTCTGCGCGGCCTATCCACGCGCCAATAGTCGGTGCACGACATCAACTACAGTCACTGCCTTCCTGAAAAATCCTCTGGCCCTGGGTATCGGAAACGGTGTCTGTGGACTTCTGGCATTCCTGCTATTGGTAATTCCCCTCAAGCACTTGGCCGATGACCACGCCACCGGGCTGCTGCCAAGTTGGGGGCGGACGGCGCTGCCGCTACTGATCGCCTTCCTCATTGCAATGGGCCCTGGCTTGATCTACATGTGGAGCAACCGGGTAGGCTCCACTGGCATGAACAAGCGGCAATTCATGGTATTGCTGCTGACGGCCGCCTTCCTGATGCTCATGATCTCGTACTCGGCGTCGAGGGAAGTCCGGCAACTAACCTTGGTGGCAGCCGGCATAGTTGGCAACCCCACAAGCCCGCGCTTGTATAGGCTGCCGGATAGTTGGACCGAGCAGGACAAAGCAATGGTGACGGTGGCGTTCAATAAGAACAGCTGCCCCGTCAACGGAGATTCGCAAACCGTCGTCCGCGCCATCGCAGGGCATTGGCTCTGCGGCTACCAGAATTTCTCGTTCGGACGCGCCAGGCTGATCTGCAATCACCCCTATATGGATGCGGACTACAAGTTTACGGACAACCGCCTGACCTGCGTCCTCTATATCGACAACACGCTAGCTAGCCTGGTGACCTTGCCTCCTCCGGGTCCTCTCAAGCCTACGGAAGAGATATCGCATCGCGACGCTTCGCCTGACTGAGTGAAGACCAATTCAGGCCATGCGGCGGTTTTACACGACTGTTCTCGATTTCGGCTAGGCCTCTATTGCCTCATAATTCACTTCGCAGGATTATGTATCTATAGTTTCCGAAATATGACAGAAACGCCAACAGCCTCCCGTACTACGCAGCACGACGGCACCCCGGATCCAAACCCTGAGGCACCGGTGGATCCGCAGACGTTACGTCTGCGCGAAGAGAACCGCGCGTTGCGCGAATTGCTGGCCGCTCAAGTACAGGCGGCTCACCCCTTGCCAGCGCCGGGCTGCCTACGCCGGATTGGCTGGTGGTTGATTTCCGCTCCGGGCGCCGCCCTGGTCGGCTGGCGCGCCCTGTTGGGCCGAGACGACGCTGCGCCGATGACCGGGCGACGCGTCGGGTCAGCCACCCTGACCGTGCTCTACACCCTGGCGATCTATGGCGCGCTGGTGCTGCTGGTCGTATCGTGGAACGCGCCGAACAACGGGATCACTGGCGCCACGTCCGCCAGCCCGGTCCGCGTGCCGCTTTTGCCTTTGCCCCCTCGTGCACCCGAAGACGCACCGTCCGACTGGGAGACCGACCCGCCGGCAAAAGCCGATCCAGACGCGTCGACCGCGGCAACAGCCGGATCGGCTCCGGAAACGGCACCCGTCCCGACGGCAGATCCCGAATCCGGGGCTGGGCCGCATGCGCCTGCCGCAAGCACCGCCCCGGTTTCCCGCCCCGAAGCCCCGCGCCCGCATGTCTCGGCAGATCCTCCGCCGCCCGCCCGCGGGCCGCAGTCGACGCTGCGCATCACCGAAATCCCCGCCCAGAACCCCATGGCCTGGGTGGATGCGTTGAAGGGCGAACTGGCCCGTTGCGCCCAATTGGGATTTTTCGAACGGCCGGATTGTGCCTGGGCGGCACGCAAGCAGTTCTGCGAACCGAACCAGGGCTGGGGCATGGTCAAGGAATGCCCGAAGCAGCCCTAACCCAACGTTCAGGCTTGGCGCCGCTGGCCACTGGGCCTGTGACAATCCTTTGCATCGAACTGGAAACGTGCGCAATAATGCGTAGACTTCGGGGCTGGCCCCACCTTCTTTCCGATTAGGACACCGCGACCATGGACTCCGTCAACAACACCGTCAATACCGCCTTGGCCCTGAAAGACGCAAACCTCGTTCAGGAAGTGCAGGCCCGTGTGCTGAAGAAAGCGTTGAACGCCCAAGCCGACACGATTGCGACGCTGATGCAGTCCGTTGCCCCGACGGCCATCGACAGCACGCTGGGTTCGCGCATCAACACCCACGCCTGATTTCCCGTCGCGCCGCCTTGACGCAACCGATAAAAAAAGCGCCGGCCCCTTGAACAGGGCCGGCGCTTTTGCTTTTACGCGCGGACGGCAATGCCGCCGCGACGTAATTACTTCTTCTTCATCGGCGGCAAGTCGGTGCACACGCCTTCGGCCACTTCGGCTGCCATGCCCACCGATTCACCCAGCGTGGGGTGCGGGTGGATGGTCTTGGCGATGTCGACGACGTCCGCGCCCATTTCCACGGCCAGGGCCAGTTCGCTGATCAGGTCGCCAGCGTGGGTGCCCACGATGCTGCCGCCCAGGATGCGATGCGTTTCCGCGTCGAAAATCAGCTTGGTGAAGCCCTCGTCGCGGCCATTGGCGATGGCGCGGCCGGAAGCCGCCCACGGGAACACGCCCTTCTCGATCTTGATGCCTTGCTTCTTGGCTTCGTCTTCGGTCAGGCCGACCCATGCCACTTCCGGATCGGTATAGGCCACCGACGGGATGACGCGCGCGTCGAAGAACGACTTCTGGCCGGCCGCGGCTTCCGCCGCCACGTGGCCTTCATGCACGGCCTTGTGCGCCAGCATCGGCTGGCCGACGATGTCGCCAATGGCGTAGATGTGCGGCACGTTGGTGCGCATCTGGCGATCGACCTCGATGAATCCGCGGTCGGTCACGGCGATGCCGGCGCGGTCAGCGCCGATCTTCTTGCCGTTCGGGCTGCGGCCAACGGCTTGCAGCACCAGGTCGTAGCGTTGCGGCTCTTTGGGTGCGCCCTCGCCTTCGAAGGTGACGTAGATGCCGTCTTTCTTGGCTTCCGCGCCCACGGTCTTGGTCTTCAACATGATGTTGTCGAAGCGGTAGGCGTTCTTCTTCTGCCATACCTTGACCAGGTCGCGGTCGGCGCCCTGCATCAGGCCGTCCAGCATTTCCACGACGTCCAGGCGGGCGCCCAGGGTCGAGTACACCGTGCCCATTTCCAGACCGATGATGCCACCGCCGATGATCAGCATCTTCTTGGGCACTTCACGCAGCAGCAAGGCGCCGGTGGAGTCGACGACGCGGTCGTCGGCGGGCATGAACGGCAGCTTCACCGACTGGCTGCCGGCGGCGATGATGGCTTGCTTGAAGCGCAGCGTCTGGCTCTTGCCGTCGGCCGCCTTCACGGTCAGGTGGTTGGCATCGGCGAATTCGCCCACGCCGTGCACCACGGTGACCTTGCGCGCCTTCGCCATGCCGGCCAGACCGCCGGTCAGCTTGGCAACCACGCTGTCCTTGTAGCCGCGCAGCTTGTCCAGGTCGATCTTCGGTTCGCCGAAGCTGATGCCATGGGCAGCCAGCTCGCGGGCTTCATCGATGACCGCGGCGTTGTGCAGCAACGCCTTGGACGGAATGCAGCCCACGTTCAGGCAGACGCCGCCCAGCGTTTCGTAGCGTTCGACCAGCACCACGGACAGGCCGAGGTCGGCAGCGCGGAAGGCGGCGGAATAGCCGCCAGGCCCCGCGCCCAACACAAGCATGTCGTATTCGCCGTCAGCCGAACCCTTGAAGGTGGCTGCGGCGGGTGCAGCGGCCTTGGCGGCCGGCGCCGGTGCGGCAGCGGCTTGCTTGGGGGCCTCGGCGGCCTTGGGCGCTTCCTTGGCGGGCGCCGCGGCGGATTCGCCGCCCGCTTCCACTTCCAGCACAACCGCGCCCTCAGCGACCTTGTCGCCGACCTTCACTGCGATGGACTTCACCACGCCGCCTTGCGACGCGGGGATCTCCATCGAGGCCTTGTCGGATTCGACCGTGATCAGGCTTTGTTCGGCCTTGATCGTGTCGCCCACGGCGACCAGCACTTCGATGACTTCCACTTCCTTGAAGTCGCCGATGTCCGGCACTTTGATTTGAACGGTATTGCTCATAGGGCTCCCCGTTTACAGCGCGATGCGGCGGAAGTCGGCCAGCAAGGCGCCCAGATAGGCGTTGAAGCGGGCAGCGGAGGCGCCGTCGATGACGCGGTGGTCGTACGACAGCGACAGCGGCACGATCAGGCGCGGCACGAACTGCTTGCCGTCCCAGACGGGCTTGTGCGACGAACGCGACACGCCCAGGATGGCCACTTCAGGCGCGTTGATGATCGGCGTGAACGAGGTGCCGCCGATGCCGCCCAAGGACGAGATCGAGAAGCAGCCGCCCTGCATTTCCGCAGGCGAGATCTTGCCGTCGCGGGCCTTCTTGGACAGTTCGGTCATTTCCTGCGCGATCTGCAGGATGCCCTTCTTGTCGGCATCGCGGATCACCGGCACCACCAGCCCGTTGGGCGTATCGGCAGCGAAACCGATGTGGTAGTACTGCTTGAGCACCAGGTTGTCGCCATCCAGCGACGCGTTGAACTCGGGGAATTTCTTCAGGGCCGCAACCACGGCCTTGATCAGGAAGGCCAGCATCGTGACCTTCACGCCCGACTTCTCGTTTTCCTTGTTCAGCGTGACGCGCAGCGCCTCCAGGTCGGTGATGTCCGCTTCGTCGTTGTTGGTGACGTGCGGGATCATGACCCAGTTGCGGTGCAGGTTCGCGCCGGAAATCTTCTTGATACGCGACAACGGGCGGGCTTCGATCGGGCCGAACTTGGTGAAGTCGACCTTCGGCCACGGCAGCAGGCCAAGGGCGGCGCCATCGCCCGAACCGCTTGCGGCGGCAACCGGACCGGCGGCCAGCGCCTGCTTGACGAAACCGCGCACGTCTTCAGCGGTGATGCGTTCCTTCGGACCCGAACCCTTGACCTTGCTCAGGTTCACGCCCAGTTCGCGGGCGAACTTGCGCACCGACGGCGAAGCGTGCGGCAGTTGGCCGGGCTTGAGGTTGGGATCTTCCAGCGCGGCGGCGGGAGCCGGGCGCGACGCCGGCGCAGCAGCAGCCGGGGCCTCGGCCTTGGTTTCTGCCTTGGCCGCCGGGGCGGCAGCCGCAGCTTCGGTCTTGGCGGCCGGAGCCGCCGCGGCGGCAGCGCCTTCCACCACGACCACGACCGAGCCCTTGGCGACCTTGTCGCCGACCTTGACCTTCACTTCCTTGACCACGCCGCCTTGCGAGGCCGGGATCTCCATCGAGGCCTTGTCGGACTCGACGGTGATCAGGCTTTGCTCGGCCTTGATCGTGTCGCCGACCGCGACCATGACTTCGATGACTTCCACTTCCTTGAAGTCGCCGATGTCCGGCACTTCGATCTCGATCGGGCCGCTGGCGGCAGCCGGCGCGGCGGCTTCGGCACGGGCGGCCGGCGCGGCAGCAGCGGCTTGCTTCGGCGCTTCCTTGGCCTCGGCCTTGGGCGCTTCCTTGGCGTCCGCCTTGGGCGCCTCGGCAGCGGCGTCAGCCGCTTCCACTTCCAGCACGACCGCGCCTTCGGCGACCTTGTCGCCGACCTTCACGGTAATGGACTTCACCACGCCGCCTTGCGACGCGGGGATCTCCATCGAGGCCTTGTCGGATTCGACGGTGATCAGGCTCTGTTCGGCCTTGATCGTGTCGCCCACCGCCACCAGCACTTCAATGACTTCCACTTCCTTGAAGTCGCCGATGTCGGGAACCTTGATTTGCACGATGTTGCTCATGTCTCTTTACCCTCAGGCGTATTGCGGGTTGGCTTTGTTCGGATTGATGCCGTACTTCTTGATGGCTTCAGCCACCTTGGCAACCGGCACCTTGCCCTCGTCGGCCAACGCGCGCAGCGCGGCGACGACGACGAAGTGGCGGTCCACTTCGAAGTGCTCGCGCAGCTTCGAGCGGAAATCCGAGCGACCGAAACCATCGGTGCCCAGCACCTTGTATTCGCGGCCCTTGGGCACGAACGGACGGATCTGGTCGGCAAAGAGCTTCATATAGTCGGTCGACGCGATGATCGGGCCTTCCGTCTTGGCCAGCTGTTCCGTGACGTAAGCGACTTGCGGCTTCTTCTCGTCGGGGTGCAGCATGTTGTGGCGTTCGACGTCCAGGCCGTTGCGGCGCAGTTCGGTGAAGCTGGTGACGCTCCACAGATCCGAGGCCACGCCCCAGTCGGCTTCCAGCAGCTCTTGCGCAGCCATGACTTCGCGCAGGATCGTGCCCGAACCCATCAGTTGCACGCGGTTCTTGCCCTTGCCATGCGACTTCAGCTTGTACATGCCCTTGATGATGCCTTCCTCGTCGCCCTGGGTCAGACCGGGCTGCGGGTAGTTTTCGTTCATCACCGTCAGGTAGTAATAGACGTTTTCCTGGTCTTCCACCATGCGCTTCAACCCATGCTGGATGATCACGGCCAACTCATGGCCGAACGTCGGGTCGTAGGACACGCAGTTCGGGATGGTGGACGCCAGGATGTGGCTGTGGCCGTCCTCGTGCTGCAGGCCTTCGCCGTTGAGCGTCGTGCGGCCGGCGGTGCCGCCCAGGAGGAAGCCGCGCGCCTGCATGTCGCCCGCTGCCCAAGCCAGGTCGCCGATGCGCTGGAACCCGAACATCGAGTAGTAGATGAAGAACGGGATCATGATGCGGTTGTTCGAGGAGTACGACGTGGCCGCCGCAATCCACGAGCTCATCGCGCCCGCTTCGTTGATGCCTTCCTGCAGAAGCTGGCCGTCGGCCGCTTCCTTGTAGTACATCACCTGGTCCTTATCGACCGGGGT
This sequence comes from Achromobacter marplatensis, assembly GCF_002209535.1. Classification (GTDB taxonomy): domain Bacteria; phylum Pseudomonadota; class Gammaproteobacteria; order Burkholderiales; family Burkholderiaceae_B; genus Achromobacter; species Achromobacter marplatensis. Next base: position 452,393 of record NZ_NJIG01000003.1, read on the forward strand.
GTACTTCTGGCCTTCCGGCGCGTAGATGCCGATCTGGCGGAACAGGCCTTCCATACCGAAGGTGCGCGATTCGTCGGCCAGGATCGGCACGACGCGCGGGCCCAGTTCCTTGTCACGCAGCACCTGGTTCAGGATGCGCACAAAGGCTTGGGTGGTCGAGATCTCGCGGCCTTCGGCGGTGGGCTCGAGCACGGCCTTGAAAGCATCCAGCGCGGGCGCCTTGAGTTGCTCGTCAGCGCGGGCGCGACGGCGCGGCAGGTAGCCGCCCAGCTCGGCGCGGCGCTCGTGCAGGTACTTCATTTCCGGCGAATCTTCGGCCGGCTTGAAGTACGGCAGGTCCGCCAGTTGGTCGTCGGGGATCGGGATGCCGAAACGGTCGCGGAATTCACGGATCGACTCCAGTTCCAGCTTCTTTTGCTGGTGAGTCGGGTTCTTGGCCTGGCCCACGTGGCCCATGCCGTAACCCTTGATGGTCTTGGCCAGGATGACGGTGGGTTGACCGGTGTGGCTGGTCGCGGCGTCGAACGCGGCATACACCTTGTGGGGGTCATGACCGCCACGGTTCAGGCGCCAGATGTCCTCGTCGCTCATGCGCGACACGGCTTCCAGCAGCTTGGGGTGCTTGCCGAAGAAGTGTTCGCGGACGAACTTGCCGTCGTTGGCCTTGTACGCCTGGTACTCGCCGTCCACGGTGTCTTCCATGATCTTGCGCAGGATGCCTTCCTTGTCGTGCGCAAGCAGCGGATCCCAGTAGCCGCCCCAGATCAGCTTGATCACGTTCCAGCCCGAACCGCGGAAGTCGCCTTCCAGTTCCTGGATGATCTTGCCGTTGCCGCGCACCGGACCGTCCAGGCGCTGCAGGTTGCAGTTCACCACGAAGATCAGGTTGTCGAGCTTTTCACGGGCCGCCAGGGCGATGGCGCCCAGCGATTCGGGTTCGTCCATTTCGCCGTCGCCGCAGAACACCCAGACCTTGCGGTTGCTGGTGTCGGCGATGCCGCGGGCGTGCAGGTACTTCAGGAAGCGGGCCTGGTAAATGGCCATCAGCGGGCCCAGGCCCATCGACACCGTCGGGAACTGCCAGAAATCCGGCATCAGCTTCGGGTGGGGATAGGACGACAGGCCCTTGCCGTCCACTTCCTGGCGGAAGTGGTTCAGCTGGTCTTCGGTCAGGCGGCCTTCAAGGTAGGCGCGGCCATACATGCCGGGCGAGGTGTGGCCCTGGAAGTAGACCAGGTCGCCGCCGTGGTTTTCGTCTTCAGCGTGCCAGAAATGGTTCTGGCCGCAACCGATCATGGTGGCCAGCGAGGCGAACGACGCGATGTGGCCGCCCAGGTCGCCGCCGTCCGGCGGATTGTGCTTGTTGGCCTTGACGACCATGGCCATGGCGTTCCAGCGCACGTACGAACGGATGCGCGATTCCAGCTCCAGGTTGCCCGGGTGCGCGGGCTCCAGGCCCGGGGGAATCGTGTTGACGTAAGCGGTATTCGGCGAGAACGGGATGTGGGCGCCGGAGCGACGGGCTTCGTCGATCAGGCGTTCCAGCAGGTAGTGCGCGCGCTGCGGCCCTTCGCGATCAAGGACTGCCGCCAGGGCTTCGAGCCACTCCTGGGTTTCAAGGGTGTCTTCGTCGTTGGCAGCCTGCGGGGCGCCAGCCTGGGCGAAAGAGGACATCGTGTGTCTCCTGTTGGGGTTCGTTCGTGACCACACCCGCTTATCTACTCGCGGACTCTGCATGGTAGCCGGGATCATCCGGGCTACCATGTCAGGCATGGGTCGGGGTGTTTTTCTAGAGACCTGCTTTGGGTCGGTTCCCTATCAGCCGGCATTCTAAGAAAGAAGATTAACCGCTCGCAAGGAAAATTTCATGTTGCGGTACGGCATTTCATAATGCGAAATGTTGACCACAAGCTGAATGTATCCTGACTGCAAGCCGATTTTCTCGCCTCGGCCGCGCCAAGGGAAAAATATGCCCGCCCGCGGCACCAAAAGCGCCCAACGAGCGCCGTGTAGGGGTAATTTTTATGCCTTACACCAAAAGCCGGGGTTGATTCCCGGCAATTCCATGCCAACCCGCACTAAAATGCGCGGTCTATCTGGCCCGAATTCCATGTCCAGCGCGCCCAAGTCCAATATACCTACGCCGTTCCACGATCACGCCCGCACCCGCCGCCGCGGCGTGTATTGGGTCACGCCTGCCATGGTGCTGATCCTGTACATCTGTGTGATGGGGGTGTTCTTCTGGCTGCAACGCATCCATGACGATAGCGTCATGTTTGTGACGATCGACCAGGAAATGCGTCAGCAACGCCTGATCTGGGTGGTGCTTGCCCTGTCCTGCGTGATCGTCATCAGCCTGCTGATGCTGTGGCGCTATACCCGCTTCCGTTCCTCCGCAGAGGCCGCGCTGATCGCCGAAACGGGCTTTCGCCGCGCCATGGAGAACTCGATGTCCACCGGCATGCGCGTGCTCGACATGGAAGGCCGCATCGCCTACGTGAACCCGGCGTTCTGCCGCATGATCGGCTGGAACGAGGCCGACCTGATCGGCCGCAGCCCGCCCTTCCCCTACTGGGTGCCCGGCCGCCACGAACAGCACCAGCACACGCTGGACGTGCTGATGTCGGGCAAGACGCCCAGCAGCGGCCTGGAAGTCGAAGCGCAGCGCCGCGATGGTTCGCGCTTCACCGCCCGCATGTATGTGTCGCCGCTGCTGGACCCCAACGGCAACCAGATCGGCTGGATGACGTCCATGACGGACATCACCGAACCCAAGCGCATCCGCGAGGCGCTCACCGCCGCGCACGAGCGCTTCATGACGGTGCTGGAAGGCCTGGATGACGCCATTTCGGTGACGGCCGACACCCATGACGGCCTGGAGCTGCTGTTCGCCAACCGCACCTACCGCCGCGTGTTCGGCGCGCAGACGGGCGGCCACGACGAATTGCTGGCCGGCCGCCGCGGCCGCTTCACCGACGAATCGGTGGAAGTGTTCGCGCCCTCCGTGCAGCGCTGGTTCGAAGTGCACCACCGGATGCTGGCCTGGACCGACGGCCGCCGGGTGCGCATGCAGGTCGCGCGCGACATCACCGAGCGCCGCGGCCACGAAGAGGCGTCCCGCGTGCAGCAAGAGAAGATCCAGCTGACCAGCCGCCTGACGACGATGGGCGAAATGGCCTCATCGCTGGCGCACGAACTGAACCAGCCGCTGACCGCCATCGCGAACTACAGCATGGGCGCCGTCGCCCTGGTCAAGGCAGGCCACACCAGCCCCAACATGCTGCTGCCGGCGCTGGAAAAAGCCGCCTCCCAGGCCGAGCGCGCCGGCAAGATCATCAGCCGCATCCGCGAATTCGTGAAGCGCAGCGAACCGCGCCGCCAGCGCGTGGCCATCGGCCGCATTGTCGACAATGCCATCGGTTTTGCCGAAATCGACGCCCGCAAGCGCCGCATCCGCATCGACAGCTTCGTGCCCTCGAACGCCCCGGATGTGCTGGCCGACCCGATCCTGATTGAGCAGGTGCTGCTGAACCTGCTGAAGAACGGGCTGGAAGCCATGGAAAAGAGCGAGTCCGACGAGCTCAAGGTGGCGGTCATCCTGCACGATCAGCACATCGAAGTCGCCGTGGTGGACCGCGGCCATGGCCTGGCCGAGCCCGAGCGCCTGTTCGAACCTTTCTTCAGCACCAAATCCCAGGGCCTGGGCATGGGGCTGAATATCTGCCGTACCATTATCGAATCGCACCACGGCCGCCTGTGGGCGGACCCCAACCCCGCCGGCGGTACTATTTTCCGCTTTACCCTGCCCTGCGCTGCGTCCCAGACGCAGGCCCAGAATGATCAGTCCGAGGAGTTGCACGCATGAACACGCCCCACCTGTCGAGCACGGTATTCATTGTTGACGACGACGAAGCGGTCCGCGATTCGTTGCGCTGGCTGCTGGAAGCCAATGGCTACCGCGTTCGCGCCTATGCCAGCGGCGAATCCTTCCTGGAAGACTACGACGCCAGCCAGATCGGCGTGCTGATCGCCGACGTGCGCATGCCGGGCATGAGCGGCCTGGAACTCCAGGAACAACTGATCGCCCGCAACGCGCCTCTGCCCATCGTGTTCATCACCGGCCACGGCGACGTGCCCATGGCTGTGTCCACGATGAAGAAAGGCGCGGTCGACTTCCTGGAAAAGCCCTTCAACGAGTCCGACCTGCGCGAGATCGTCGCACGCATGCTGGAACAGGCCACGCAACGCGTCAGCAAGCACCAGGCCCAGAAGGATCACGAAGCCATGCTGGCGCGCCTGACCGCGCGCGAGCAGCAGGTGTTGGAGCGCATTGTCGCCGGCCGCTTGAACAAGCAGATCGCCGACGACCTGGGCATCAGCATCAAGACCGTCGAGGCGCATCGCGCCAACATTATGGAAAAACTGGAAGTGACTACCGTTGCTGATTTGATGAAAGTGGCCTTGGCCAAACCCGAGGCCCACGCATGACCGCTAGGATTATCGATGGCGCAGCACTGTCGCTGCGCATTCGCGAAGAAGTCGCCCAGCGCGTCGCCGCCCTGGCCGCCAAGGGCACCCGCCCCGGCCTGGCCGTGGTGCTGGTGGGTGCGGACCCCGCGTCCCAGGTGTACGTGCGCAACAAGGTTGCCGCCTGCGAGAAGGCCGGCCTGCATTCCGTCAAGGAACAGTACCCCGCCGAGATGACCGAGGCCGAACTGCTGGCCCGCATCGCCGTCCTGAACCAGGACCCGACGATCCACGGCATCCTGGTGCAATTGCCCCTGCCCAAGCACATGGATTCGCACAAGGTCATCGAAGCCATCGCGGCCGAGAAGGATGTGGACGGGTTCCATATCAGCAACGCCGGCCTGCTCATGACCGGCCAGCCGCTGTTCCGCCCCTGCACGCCGTACGGCGTGATGAAGATGCTGGAATCGGAAGGCGTGACGCTGCGCGGCGCTGAAGCCGTGATCGTCGGCGCCAGCAACATCGTCGGCAAGCCGATGGCCATGCTGCTGTTGCAAGCCGGCGCCACCATCACGATCTGCAATTCCAAGACGCGCGACCTGGCGGCCCAGACCCGCCGCGCCGACGTCCTGGTGGTTGCCACGGGCAAGCCCGGCATGATCGACGGCTCCATGATCAAGCCCGGCGCGGTCGTCATCGACGTGGGCATCAACCGCGGTGACGACGGCAAGCTGTGCGGCGACGTGGACTTTGCTTCCGCCCGCGAAGTGGCCGGCGCCATCACCCCCGTCCCCGGCGGCGTGGGCCCCATGACCATCGCCATGCTGCTGGTCAATACGGTTGAAGCCGCGGAACGGGCTGCCGCCTGATCCCCGCCGGGCTGTCCGGGCGGCTCCCGCCCGGACGCGCCCCTGCCGCCCCCTTGGGGCGCCCTTGCGCCCTTGCATTCGGGCGGATCGCCCCTACCTGATCCCTATGACCTCCGTCGGCGCCCGGGTGCATGCCCCGCGCGCCGCCCGCTATTGCTCACGCCGGTAACACCATGACCCAGAACCCCCTGCTCGCTCCCGTCTCCGATCTGGTCGACTATGCGGCCGTCAAGCCCGGGCATATCGTGCCCGCCATCGAGGAATTGCTGGGCATCGCCCGCCAGGCCGTCGACCACGCCGCCGATGCCGCGCTGGCGCCCACCTGGGAAGCCGTGGTGGAACCGCTGGACACCGCCTCTGAGCGCCTGTGGCGCGCCTGGTCGGTGGCGGGCCACCTGAACGCCGTCGTCAACACGCCAGAGCTGCGCGAAGCCTATAACGCCGCCCTGCCGCTGATCACCGAGTTCTCGACCTGGGTCGGCCTGCACGAAGGCCTGTACCAGCAATACCAGCGCCTGGCCGCCGCCCCCGATTTCGCGTCGTGGTCGCCGGTGCGCCGCCGCATCGTCGAGATGGCGCTGCGCGACTTCCGCTTGAGCGGCGTCGAACTGCAGGGCGCCGACCGCGAGCGCTACGCCCAGATCTCTGACCGCGAAGCGCAGGCCTCGCAGAAGTTCTCGGAAAACGTGCTGGATTCCATCGACGCCTGGTCGCTGCTGGTCGAAGACGAAGCCCGTCTGGCCGGCATCCCGGCCGATGTCCTGTCCGCGGCCCGCGCCGCCGCCGAGGAAGACGGCAAGCCGGGCTGGAAGCTGACGCTGAAGATGCCGTGCTACCTGCCCGTCATGCAGTACGCGCAAGACCGCTCGCTGCGTGAAGCGCTGTACCGCGGCTATGGCACCGTGGCGTCCGAACATGGCGACGGCCAGTTCGACAATTCTCCGCTGATCGAAGAACTGCTGTCGCTGCGCGCCGAAGAATCCGGCCTGCTGGGCCTGGGCACTTTCGCCGCGCTGCGCCTGCAGACCCGCATGGCCCGCGACGCCCGCGAAGTGACCGTCTTCCTGCGCGACCTGGCCGCCCGCGCCAAGCCTTACGCCCAACGCGACCTGTCCGAACTGACCGCCTACGCCACCGGCGAACTGGGCCTGGACGGGCTGCAGCCCTGGGACGTGGCCTTCGCCTCGGAGCGCCTGCGCGAATCGCGCTACGCCTATTCCGAAGACGAGGTGAAGCAGTACTTCACCGAGCCGCGCGTGCTGGCAGGCCTGTACGAAGTCATCGAAAAACTATTCGACGTGCGCCTGACGGAAACGCCGGTGTCCACCTGGCACAGCGATGCCCGCGGCGTGCGCGTGGAAAGCCCCACGGGCGATCTGATCGGCTACCTGTACCTGGACCTGTATGCGCGCTCCGGCAAGCAAAGCGGCGCCTGGGTCGACAGCGAGCGCACGCGCCGCGTCGTGGCTGGCCGCGTGCAGACGCCGGTGGTCTACCTGACCTGCAATTTCTCGCGCCCCAATGGCGACCGCGCCGCCGTGCTGACGCATGACGACGTCATCACCCTGTTCCACGAAACCGGCCACGCCTTGCACGCACTGCTGTCCGAAGTGGACGAACCGGGCGCCGCGGCGTTCGCCAGCGTGGAATGGGACGCCATCGAACTACCGTCGCAGTTCATGGAGAACTTCTGCTGGGAATGGGCGGTGGTGCAAAAGCTGTCGGCCCATGTGGACACGGGCGAAGCGCTGCCGCGCGCGCTCTACGACCGCCTGGTGGCTGCCCGCAACTACCAGAGCGGCATGCAGACGGTGCGCCAGATCGAGTTCGCCTTGTTCGACATGCTGATGCACGACCGCGCGAAGGGCGCCACCATCGCCGAAGTGCTGGCGCTGCTGCAAGAAGTGCGCCAGGAAGTGGCGGTGCTGTTCCCGCCGGCATGGCATCGCTTGCCGCACGCCTTCTCGCACCTGTTCGCAGGCGGCTACGGCGCGGGCTACTACAGCTACAAGTGGGCGGAAGTGTTGTCCGCCGACGCGTACGAAGCCTTCGAGGAAGCGGCAGCCAAGCAGGCCGGCAACGCCCTGGGCACGCTGGATCCGGAAACCGGCGCGCGCTTCCGCCGCGAAGTGCTGGCCGTGGGCGGCTCGCGTCCGGCAGCGGAATCGTTTGCGGCCTTCCGCGGCCGCGCGCCGCGCATTGACGCCCTGCTGCGCCATAGCGGCATGAGCGGCAACTAGAGCCCGCGTCTTTCCCTGGAACGGCCCGCCGAGTGGGGGCCGTTATTTTTCGTCCGCCGGCTTGCGCGCCGATACAACCAGCCAGCGTCCGTGCACCGACTGCCTGGACGCCGCCTGCTTCCAGAAATCACGGATTTCCTCGGTTTCCGCGCGCTTGATCCGCTGCCGGTAGTACAACTGCGACGGCACGGCCAGCAAGTGCTCGATCCTCCGCTTGGGCTTGACCTCGTCGACCTCGTGCAGCGTGATGTCCACGAAACCATAGTGCGACAGCAGCAGATGCAGTTGCGGAAAGCTCCAAGGGAAATACGTGATGTAGTCCGCACCGCGCTGGCGGCCCACCATGGGGCGGAAGCCCGAATGGAACCCGCGTATCAGGAACTGAAAGCGCGAGCGCAGATTCCAGGTGTTCGGCGTGGTGAGGATCAACGTGCCGCCAGGACGCAGCGCACGGTGCAGGCTCTGGACCAGCACGCCCGGATTGGTCAGCAGGTGGATGGCCTCGCAGCAGACGGCTGCGTCGTACTCCTGGGCGACAGCCAGCGGCGTTTCCAGGTCGTGTTCGGTCACGGAACGATAGCCCGCGCTTGCCGGCGGAAACTCCCACAGCCCCACGCCGTCCAGCACCACCTGCCGGCCACTGGCGCCCGGCAGCGTGTCGCCCAGCCAGCCCAGCCCGCAAGGCGCGTCCAGCACCCGATCGGCGACCCGGCTACGCAGGATGTCCACCACCACCGGGTAATACGGATAGTACGGATAACGAAGGGCGGTGCCCACGGCCATGTCCACGTTCGAAGCTTCCCTGAAACACTGCACTGACAAGGCCCTGAATGTAGTGCGCCGGTATGGCCCGGCGGGGCGAATTTGCCAGTTCTCCAACAATATTCAGACAAAGCTTCACAAGTCGGCGCGTGCCCTTTCTCGCACCAGAAGTTTGCGCCAGGACAAGAAGCGTGCTGGCGGCACCGCGCCAGCGGCTGGGGGGGGCGCCGCCCTGCCCGGGGCTTGCGGGTAGAATCGACAGGTTTGCCGGGCTTTCCCCTTCCAACCCTTTCGGCCCCTGGACTTATGCGACACCTCATTACCGGCCGCGCCTGGCGTGGCTTGCTGCTGGCCTTGTGCGTATTGCTTGCCGCGTGCGGCGACCGGAATGTCGACTGGACCCTCTACAACGTCAAGGGCCACTTGCCCGACCTGAAATTCTCGTTGCCCGGCGCGGGCGGCAAGACGGTCAGCAGCGACGACCTAAAGGGCAAGACAGTGCTGCTGTTCTTCGGCTACGCCAGTTGCCCGGACATCTGCCCCACCACCATGGCGCAGTTGACGGCCGTGCTGCAGAACCTGGGCGACAAGGCCCGCGACGTGCGCATCCTGTTCGTCAGCGTGGACCCGCACCGCGACACGCCCGACATCCTGCAGGCCTACGTCAATGCGTTCAACAACAACGCCATCGGCGTGACCGGTGACGAAAAACAGATCGCCGACCTGGCCCGCCGCTACCGCGTCGCCTACCAGATCGAAAAGCCCCGCCCCGGCGACGACGCCGACATGTACGAAGTGACGCACAGCCGCGGCGTGTACATTTTCGACAAAGAGGGCCGCGCGCGCCTGCTGGCCTCGGACACCGACAGCATCGAAGCCCTGACCAAGGATGTACGCCAACTGATCGACCTGACCTCCTGACCCAGGGCGGGCTGCAACAATGCGCCGCAACATGTTGCGGGCGTGCGCCACATACCAGTTGTTACAGCGGGGCGATTCGGAGCGTGAGTATCATCAGTGCACATTGCCCCTTTTCCCCCTAGTAAGGAGTACGCGCATGAGCTTCATCATCATGATCATCGTCGGGTTCATCGTGGGCCTGATCGCCCGGGCCATCATGCCCGGAGACCAGAACATGGGCATCATCATGACCACCATCCTGGGCATCGTGGGCGCTGTGGTCGCCGGATTCCTGGGCCAGACGATGGGCTGGTACGCGGAAGGCGAACCCGCCGGCTGGATCGCATCGGTCGTGGGCGCCATCATCGTGCTGTTCGTGGTTGGCATGATCGCCAAAAAGCGAGCCTGACGTTCCGCTAGGCAAGCATCAAAGAAAACGGGCCGATCTTTCGATCGGCCCGTTTTTTCTTGGCTATGCGGCGGTGGGTTCCTAGCCAATTCGGCCATTGCGCCATCGCCGTTTGATGGGTTGCGCGCGCTGGGCAAGCGAGTGCTTCGCCATGGGCTCTCGCGCTTCACCCATCCTACGAACCGGTGGCCGGTGTAGCTTGCGCGGTGGCCGTACGCTCAGTCCAGCCGCCGCCCAGCACCTTGTACAAGGTCACCAGGTTCGACAGGCGGGCCAGGCGCGTGTCCACCAGCGCCTGCTGCGCGCTGTACAGCGAACGTTGCGAGTCCAGCACGCTCAGGTAGTCGTCGATGCCTTGGCGGAAACGCTGATCGGACACGTCGTAGGCGCGCTGGTTGGCGTCCACCAGCAGGCGTTGCGCCTGGATCTGGTCGTCCAGCGTGCCGCGGCCGGCCAAGGCGTCCGCCACTTCGCGAAAGCCCGTCTGGATGGACTTTTCGTACTGCGCGACCTGGATGTTCTTCTGCACCTTCGCCAAGTCCAGCCCCGCCAGCAGCGAGCCGCCCGCGAAGATCGGCACCGTGATCTGGGGCACGAAGCTCCAGGCGCCCGAACCGCCTTCGAACAGGCCGCCCAGGCTGGCGCTGGCGGTGCCCGCCTGGCCCGTCAGGCTGATCGTCGGGAAGAACGCGGCACGCGCCGCGCCGATGTTGGCGTTGGCGCCCTTCAACTGGTGCTCGGCGGCGCGGATGTCCGGGCGGCGGGCCAAGAGGTCTGACGGCAGGCCGGCTGGCAAGGTGGTCGGCAGCATGCTGTCGTCCAGCCTGGTGGCCTGATCCAGCGCGGCCGTGATCTCGGGCGACATGGGCTGGCCCACCAGCAGGGTCAGCGCATTACGGTCCTGCGCGGCCTGGCGCGTGTATTGCGACAGGTTGCGCTGGGCCGTGCGCAGCGACACTTCGGCCTGGCTCAGGTCCAGTGCGGTCGACAAACCTTGGTCATAGCTCTGCTGGGTGAGCTTGAAGGAATCTTCCTGGCTCTTCAACGTGTCGCGCGTCAGGCTCAGCAGCTCCTGGTCGGCGCGCAGCGTCAGATAGGCATTGGCCACCTCGGCGATCAGCGTCAGCTGGGTCGCCGTGCGGGTTTCGTCCAGCGCCAGATAGGATTCCAGCGCCTTGTCGCTCAGGCTGCGGATGCGGCCGAACAGGTCCAGCTCCCAGGCGGACATGGCGGCGCCCACCTGATAACTGTGGCTGGTCGTGGCCCGGCCGCTGGCGGACAGGTCCGCCGGCGTGCGCTGCGCCGACTCCTGGCCGGCGACGCCCACGCTGGGCATCAGATCGGCACGCTGGATGCGGTACTGCGCCCGCGCGGCTTCCACGTTCAGGGCCGCCACGCGCAAGTCGCGGTTGTTCGCCAGCGACAGCTCGATCAGCTGTTGCAGGAGCGGGTCGCCGAAGAAGTCGCGCCAGCCGATATCAGCCGTGGACATCCCTTGCGCCGCTTGCGAACCGTCCGCTTTATACGCCGGGCCGGTGGGATAGGCGGCGTCGACCGGCGCGTCCGGCCGCTCGTACGTCGGGGCCAGCGAGCAGCCCGCCAGGGCCGCCGCCAGGGAAACAGACAATAAGGTTCTCATCTGAAGTTTCATTACGGTTGTCCCTCGGCAGACACTTCCTGCGGGCCGTTGGCGCTGGTGTCGTGCTTATCGCGGTTTTCGCTCATGCGCTTGACCTTGAACATGCGCAGCATGATCACGAAGAACGCGGGGACAAAGAAAATGGCCAGGAACGTACCGGTCAGCATGCCGCCGATCACGCCCGTGCCGATGGCGTTCTGGCTGCCGGAACCGGCGCCCGACGAGATCGCCAGCGGCGTCACGCCCAGGATGAATGCCAGGGACGTCATCAGGATCGGACGCAGGCGCTGGCGGGCGGCGTGAATGGCCGATTCCGTCAGGCTGGCCCCAGCCTCGAAGTGCTCTTTGGCGAACTCCACGATCAGGATGGCGTTTTTGGCCGCCAGCCCCACTGTGGTGAGCAGCCCCACCTGGAAGTACACGTCGTTGGACAAGCCCCGCATCAAGGTCGCCAGCAGCACGCCGATGATCCCCAACGGCACCACCAGCATGACCGCGGTCGGGATAGACCAGCTTTCATACAGCGCCGCCAGGCACAGGAACACCACGATCAGCGAAATCGCGTATAGCGCCGGTGCTTGCGAACCCGAGAGGCGTTCTTCGAAGGACAGGCCCGTCCATTCGAAGCCCACACCCACGGGCAGCTTGGCCGCCAGCCGTTCCATCTCGTCCATGGCCGCGCCCGAGCTGTAGCCCGGCGCCGCCTGGCCCTGGATGTTGTAGGACGGCACGCCGTTATAGCGGTTCAGCTTTTGCGGGCCGAAGCTCCACGTCGCTTTCGAGAACGCTGAGAACGGCACCATGTCGCCCGCGTTGTTGCGCACGTACCATTTGTTCAGGTCTTCCGGCAGCATGCGCGACGACGCCTCGCCCTGCGCGAACACCTTCTTCACGCGGCCGCGGTCGATGAAGTCGTTGACATACGACGACCCCCAGGCGGTGGCAAGCGTGCTGTTGATGTCCGACACGGCCACGCCAAGCGCGCGCGCCTTCTCGCGGTCGATGTCCAGCTGGTACTGCGGCGCGTCTTCGATGCCGTTGGGGCGCACGCCGATCAGCACCGGGCTTTTCGCGGCCTCGCCCAGCAACTGGTTGCGCGCGGCAAGCAGCTTTTCATGGCCCACGCCGGCGCGGTCCATCAGCTGGAAGTCAAAGCCCGTCACGTTGCCCAGTTCCATCACGGAGGGCGGCGGCACCACGAACAATTGCGCGCGGCGTTCGGTCTTGGCGAAATGCGCGTTGGCGCGCGCCGCCACGGCACCGGCCTTCAGCTTCGCGTCGCCGCGTTCTTCCCAGTCGCGCAGCTTGATGAACAGGATGGACGCGTTCTGGCCGCGGCCGCCGAAGTTGAAGCCGTTGACCGCGAACACCGAGGTCACGGCGTCCTTTTCTTCGGTCAGCAGATACTTCGTGGCGTCGTCGATGACGGCCTTGGTGGCTTCCGCGGTAGCGCCGGCCGGCGTCTGGATCTGGGCAAACAGGATGCCCTGGTCTTCCGCCGGCAGGAACGCCGTCGGGATGCGCGTGAACAGCCAGCCCATGGCGATGACAAGCGCCAGGTACACCACCATCAGGCGCTTGGTGCGGTTCAGGCCGCGCGCCACGCTGTTGGCATAGCCGTTGCTGCTACGTTCGAACGTGCGGTTGAACCAGCCGAAAAAGCCCTTCTTCGTGCCGTGATGGCCTTTCGGGATGGGTTTGAGCAAGGTCGCGCACAAGGCCGGCGTGAAGACGATGGCCACCAGCACCGACAGCACCATCGAGGACACGATGGTGATCGAGAACTGGCGGTAGATCACGCCCGTGGAGCCGCCGAAGAACGCCATCGGGATGAACACGGCGGCCAGCACCATGGCGATGCCGATCAGCGCGCCTGTGATCTGGCCCATGGACTTGCGAGTGGCCTGCTTGGGTGTCAGCCCCTCTTCGGCCATCACCCGCTCAACGTTCTCGACCACCACGATCGCGTCGTCCACCAGCAGGCCGATGGCCAGCACCATGCCGAACATCGTCAAGGTGTTGATGGAATAGCCGAAGGCGGCCAGCACGCCGAAGGTGCCCAGCAGCACCACCGGCACGGCCAGCGTGGGAATGATGGTGGCGCGGAAGTTCTGCAGGAACAGGTACATCACCAGGAAGACCAGGATGATGGCTTCCACCAGCGTCTTGAACACTTCATGGATCGACAGGCTGACGAACGGCGTCGTGTCGTACGGATAGACGACGTCCATGCCCGGCGGGAAATACGGCTTCAGGTTGTTGATGGTGTCGCGCACCGCCTGCGCCGTATCCAGCGCGTTGGCACCCGGCGCCAGCTTGATTGCCAGGCCCGAGGCGGGCTTGCCGTTGTAGAAGCTGTCGATGGCGTAGGTCTGGCCGCCGAGTTCGATGCGCGAGACATCGCCCAGGCGCACTTGCGACCCGTCGGCATTGACCTTCAAGAGGATGCGGCCGAAGTCTTCGGCCTTCTCCAGACGCGACGGCCCGATGATGGTGGCATTCAACTGCTGCCCGCGCACGGACGGCAGGCCGCCCAGCTGGCCGGACGACACCTGCACGTTCTGTTCCTTGATCGCCGCCACCACGTCGACCGTGGTCAACCCGTAGTTGACGAGCTTGGCGGGATCCAGCCAGATGCGCATCGCGTACTGCGAGCCGAACAGCTGGAAGTCCCCCACGCCCTGCGTGCGGCTGATCGGATCCTGGACGTAGGACGCGACGTAGTCGGCCAGGTCGTCCTTGGTCATCGTGCCGTCGGTGGACACGAAGCCCGCCACGATCAGGAAGTTCTTCGTGGCCTTGGTGACGCGGATACCCTGCTGCTGCACTTCCTGCGGCAAGAGCGGCTGCGCCAGCGCCAGTTTGTTCTGCACCTGCACCTGCGCCGTGTCCGGGTTGGTGCCTTGCTTGAAGGTCAGCGTGATGGACATGCTGCCGTCGGAGTTGCTTTCCGACGAGATGTACTGCAAGCCGTCCAGCCCGTTCATCTGCTGTTCGATCACCTGCACCACGGTGTCCTGCACCGTCTGCGCGGACGCGCCCGGGTAGGTCACCGCGATGCCGATGGCCGGCGGCGCGATGTTGGGGTATTGGGAGACCGGCAATTGCAGGATGGACAGCGCGCCGGCCATCATCAGCACGATCGCGATCACCCAGGCGAAAACCGGCCTATCGATAAAAAACTTTGCCATGCATGGCTCCCTGATTACTGCTTGGCCGGCGCGGCGTTCGCCGCCTGCGGCTGCTGCGCGTTGGCGCCGGCTTCGGTGGCGACGACTTCGACGCCCGGCCGCACCATTTGCAGACCTTCCACAATGACCTTGTCGCCGGCGGCCAGGCCGTCGGTGACCAGCCACTTGTCGCCAATGGCGCGGTCGGTCTTCAATTCACGCAATTCGACCTGGTTCTTGGCATTGACCACCAGCGCCGTCGGCAGGCCGCGCTGGTTGCGCGTCACGCCGCGTTGCGGGACCAGCAGGCCGTCGGCGGCCACGCCGTCAGCCAGGCGGGCGCGCACGAACATGCCCGGCAGCAGGCGGCGGTCCGGGTTCGGGAACACCGCGCGCAGCGTGATCGAGCCTGTGCCCTGGTCCACCGTCACTTCCGAGAACTGGAGCTTGCCGGTCTACTTGTATTGCGAGCCGTCTTCCAGCGTCAGCGTCACCAGCGCAGCCTGTTCGCCATCGGCCTTCTTCAGCTGGCCGCTGGCCAACGCGTCTTGCAAACGCAGCAGCTGGACGCTGGACTGGGTCACGTCGACATAGATCGGGTCAATTTGCTGCACTGCAGCCAACGCGCCGGTCTGGTTGGCCGTAACGAGCGCACCTTCGGTCACGGACGACCGGCCGATGATGCCGTCGATCGGTGACAACACCTTGGTGTAGACCAGGTTGATGCGCGCCGTGTCCAGCGCAGCCTTGGCCGACATCACGTCGGCGGCGGCTTGGTCACGCGAGGCGACGGCGTTGTCATAGGTCTGCTGGCTGACGGCGCGCGTGGCCACCAGCGGCTTGTAACGTTCGGCCAGCAAGGCGGCGGTTTTCTGCTGCGCCTGGGCGCGGGCAAGCGCCGCCTTCTGGCTGTCGACGCTGGCCTGGTAGAGCGCAGGGTCGATCTGATAGAGCTGTTCGCCCGCCTTGACCTCGCCGCCCTCGGTGAACAGGCGCTTCTGGACAATGCCGTTGACCTGTGGCCGGACTTCGGCAACGCGGAATGCGGACGTGCGGCCCGGCAATTCGGTGGTCAGGGAAACGGGCTGCGTGGTCAGGGTCACGACCGAGACTTGCGGCTTGCCCGCCTGCGGCGCGTCTTGCTTCTTGCCGCAAGCGGCCAAGGTGAGAGCCGATGCCGTCAGCGTGACAACCGCCGCGCTGCGCCACATAGCGCTTTTCTTATTCATAGATTGCATTCCCGAATTCTGACAAAAAAGTTATGCCCCCACGCCATGCTCGCTTTCGCGGCTAGGGCGGGTCATGCGCATCGACTGGGTGGATTCGCGTTGAATACGCAAGGTGGGCTTTATCGCATTGCTGCATTGCAGAACACGCATTCTGCGTTATCCCGCCCTGGAAACAAAGGGGCGCATTAAGAAAACATCATTCCATTTATGGGACAATTCCAAGACCCTCGCATGTGACAGAATCTCGCCATGAAACGCTTACAAGGCATGGAACTCTTCGTAGAAGTGGCCAAGACGCACAGTTTTAGCCGCGCGGCGGCGACGCTGGGTGTCCCCAAGTCGACCTTGTCTCGCCAGGTGGCCGAACTGGAACGATCCGTTGGCCTGCGGCTGCTCAGCCGCACGACGCGCAAGGTAGAGTTGACCGACGCCGGACGGCTGTACTTCGAGCGCTGCCAGCGCATCGTGGCCGAAGCGCAGATCGCCCACGAAGAACTGCAGAAACTCGTCGATACCCCAACCGGGCCGCTGCGGGTGAACATGCCTGCGGATTTCGGCACGGACTTCCTGGCTGAATCGTTCATGGAGTTCTCCCGCCGCTATCCCGACGTCACATTTTTCCTGGATCTGGCCAATCCGGACCACGCGTCCCGCGTGTTCCAGACCTGCGACATCTCCATCGAAATCGGCGATCTGCCCGACTCGACGCAAATCGCAAGGCTGCTGGGCATGCTGCCGGCCCACCTCTATGCCTCGCACGACTACCTGGACAAGCACGGCGAACCCCGGCACCCCAGTGACTTGACCCGCCACGAGTGCATCGAGTTCCGCGCCGAAGGCGCTGGCCGCGTGACCCGCTGGCCATTGTCCAACGGCGACCAGCACATCGAATTCACCCCGGGCAACCGGTTTTCGGTCAATGGCGTGGCCATGGCGCGCCGACTGGCCATGCTGGGCGCGGGCATCGCGGTGCTAGTCGGCGGCCAGACGGCAGAACAGCAGTCCGGCCAGTTACGGCGGGTGCTGCCGGATTGGCAACTGGGGCCCTTCCCTGTCTACGCGGTCACCGAAACCCGGCTCCTGCCCGCCAAGACCCGGATCTTTATCGAATTCCTGATGGAGCGCCTGGGCAGCGACGGGCAAGCGAAGGATACCCCCGCTTTCATGACTTAGCGGGGTCGCGGAAACAGATTGAAAAATCTGTCGCCATCCACCGGGTCTGCAAGCCGAAACGGCCGCAGCGTTAACAATAAATAGGGGTCAAAACCCTTCGTCGTCACGCAGATAGCGCCATTGGCCCAGGGGCAGATCCCCCAGCGACACGCGGCCGATGCGCACGCGCTTCAAGCCCACGACCTTCAGACCCACCAGTTCGCACATGCGGCGGATCTGGCGCTTCTTTCCCTCGCGCAGCACGAACCGCAACTGGTCGTGGTTCTGCCAGCGCACATGGGCGGGCTTGAGCGCGCGGCCGTCCAGCGACAGGCCGTGATTCAGGAGTTCCAGCCCGTGGTCCGTCAGGTCGCCCTGCACGCGCACCAGGTATTCCTTGTCGACGCTGGAATCTTCGCCGATCAGGTGCTTGGCGATGCGGCCGTCTTGCGTCAGCACCAGCAGGCCTTGGGAATCGATGTCCAGCCGGCCGGCCACGGCCAGACCGTCCAGATGGGCGCGTTCGAAACGCTGCGGCGACCGGTCGCCCGCAAAGCGCGAGCGCGAATCGATCAGCGCCACGGCGGGCGTGTAGCCCTTTTCGGCCTGGCCGGACACGTAACCGACCGGCTTGTTGATCAGGATCGTGACGCGCGAGGTCTGGCGCGCCTGCGCGGCGCGCTCCAGCGTGATCACCTGGTCGGGATAGGCCCGGGCGCCCAGTTCGGACACCACGGCGCCGTCCACGCGGACCCAGCCGCGTTCGATATAGCTGTCGGCCTCGCGGCGCGAGCAGAGTCCGCGCTCGGACATGAGCTTGGAGATGCGTACTTTTTCCATGGCCGGTATTGTATGCGGACGCCAACCGGCCTGCCGCTCAAGCCGCCGGATCGTAGTCGGACGGCGCCATGGATTCCAGCGGATAGAGCGGACGGCGCCGGCGCTCGTAGGGAAAGAGCGAGAAGTCCGAACTGGTGACGCCCGCGCTACCGCATTCCACCAGCGCCTGCGAGATCGGTTCGAAGACCGGGCGGCAGTACATCCGGGACTTCACCAGGACGAAGTGGGCCTGGCGCGGGTCCAGCCCCATGCTTTCGAACACGCCCAGATCCCAGGGTTCGTGCGTGCGCTCCGTGATCACCAATTTGGCGGCGCCGATGTCCAGCACCGCGCTACGGCCCATGCAGGCGGTCTGGCCGGTATACGTCGGCCCCGTGATGACGTACTGGCCGTCCGTCACCGCCCCGACCACGCCCCGCAGCCGTACCGGCGCCGCGGGGCGGCCGATCGCCGGGATGGGCCGCTTGTTGCCTATCAGGATCTCGACCCGCGCGCCCTCGCCCGCCGTCGTCAGCGCCGCCACCGCCTCGGGGTCGCAATACAGGCCGGCGACGATGCCCGTCAGTCCGGCATCGACCGCGGCCATCAGGACCTCCATGGTGTCGCACGTGCCCCCGGACATGCAGTTGTCGCCATGGTCCAGCAACAGCACCGGCTTGGTGGCGCCGCCCGCCAGTTCGGCGGCCCGGGCCAGGGAATCGGCCAGGGGTTCGCTGTCGTAGAAGAAGCCGTCACGCGCCGCCCAGATGCTCTGCGCCATCTCGGTAGCCGCCTGCTCGGCCTGCGCCTGTTCGCCCGCGCCCACTACTACGACGCTCAGGCATGGCGCGGGAATGTCGGCCAGGGCGAACCCGGCCAGCACCGACACGCCCAGCATGCCGGCGGCCTCGGCACGCCGGGCCGCCTCTACGGCCTCGCGCATGGCGCCTTCGGCCGTGGCGCTGCGCAGCGTGTGGGTCATCAGGGGCAGGCGGCGCCACGCCATCACCGGGCGCGGTCCGCCGTTGAGCCAGTCGAACAGGATGCGGCCCGCGTGTTCGCCGGTCTCGTACATGTCCACGTGGGGATAGGTCTTGAAGCTTACGATCACGTCGGCGTTGGCCATCATCTTGGGCGTAACGTTGCCATGCAGGTCCAGCGCCACCGCGATCGGCACGTCGGGCGTCTGCTGGCGCAGTCGCTCCAGCAGGTCGCCTTCGCCGTCATCGGTGCTTTCGACCGCCATGGCGCCGTGCAGATCCAGCAGGATCGCGCCGCACCCTCGCGCGCCGGCCACGATCGCATCGCAAAGCGTGCGATAGGCGGCCGCATCCACCCGGCCGCTGGGATAGGCGGTGGCCGATACCGGCGTGACCAGCGACGCCCCGTTCGCCTCCGCGAGATCCATGAAAGCGGACATGGCCGTGCGCTTGCCCTTGTTGTCCTCGTAGGCCTGCGCGCCAAATGCGGGTCCGTCGTTGCCGAACGCGGCCAGCGGCGTGGGCACGGGCGAGAACGTATTGGTCTCGTGGTTCAGGCGGGCGATCATGACTTTCATTGTTTTCCTCTTTGCTGGCCGGCACTTAGCCGTTTTGCCCCGGCCCCGGGCGCGAGCCGCCCAGGCCAAGCTTTTCCATGGCCTCGCTGGCCTCGATGATCATGGCGGCGACTTCCGCCACACTGACCCGCAACCCGGTGGCGCGGGTCCGCATGTGTTCATAGGCCGCACGCTCGTCCAGCCGCTGATGGTCCATCAGCACGCGGATCGCCTTTTCAATGACGCGCCGCGCCTTGATGGTGTTTTCCAACTTGTCGATCTTGACCTGCTGCCGGCTTTGGAACTGCTTGGCCGAGCGCGCCAGCACCAGCGTGCTCAAGATGCCGGCCGAGCGGAACGGCCGCGTCAGCACGCCGTGCGCGTTGGTCTTCAGCAATTGCTTGAGCGTCGTGGGAGTTTCGTATTCGGACAGCGCGATCAAGGTGGCCTCGACTTCGCTGGCCGACCAGGCGGAGCTGTTCTGCACGCACTGCGACACCTGGAAGAAAATCACGTCCGCACCGGCGGGCGCGGCGTCCGGGAATGGCCAATGCAAATGGATGCGGCAACCGATGCGCTTGAGTTGCTCGACCAGCACGTCGCGGTCCTCGCCGGGCGGGTACACCACCGCGACGGCCACACTGCGCAGGTCCTCATAGAGGCGGCGTAGGCTATGGTCCATGCTCATTTCAACCAGAATTCGTCCAGACCGAACGCCGTCAGATAGGGGTCGGGCTTCACCGGCTGGTCGCTCTCCCAGACGATGTCGAACCGCCCATCCGCCCGGCATACGCCGATGCGCGGCGTCAGCACGCAGTGGTTGTTTTCGGCCAGGATGGACATCTGTCCGTCCGGCGCGTCGAACTGGACTTGATGCACCGCCCGCACGAGCTTGCGCGTGTCCATGCTGCCCACCCGTTGCAGGGCGCGGGCGAACAGGTGCACCTGGCTATAGCAGGTTTCGGCATAGACGCTGGCGGGATGCTCGCCGAAGCGCTCGCGCCAGCGCGCAAGGAAATGCTGGTTGGCGGGCGTATCGACGGTATTGAAATAGGTGGCGGCGGTGATGTGGCCCACGCAACGTTGCGGGCCGATCTCAGCAACCTCGGACTCCGCCATGGTCAGGCTGGCGATGGGAATGTGGGCCGTCTGCGCCCCCGCCTGCTGGCAGGCCTCGTGGTAGCGCTGGTAGAAGCGCTGCGCGTCCGCGCCGATCAGCGTGGAGAAGACCACATCGGGCTGGATGCGGCGGATGTCCGCCACGACGTCGATGATGTCGCTTTCGTCGCAGCCCAAGGGCAGATAGGTTTCGTCCAGGATCTCGCCGCCGTGCTCCTCCACGGTCTCGCGCATGATGCGGTTGGTTTCGCGTGGATAGATATAGTCCGCCCCCACCAGGAAAATGCGCGATCCGCAGTTCTGGATGAGGTAGGCGGCCAGTTGCATGCTGCCCTGATTGGGCGCCGCGCCGGTGTAGATGACGTTGGGCGAATACTCGAAGCCCTCGTACACCGAGCCGTACCACAGCAAGGAATTGGTGCGCTCCACGACGGGCAGCATCGCCTTGCGGCAATGCGAGGTGCAACCGCCGAAGATGACGCTGACTTCGTCGTCCAGCAGCAGGCGGGCCGCCAGGCGCCGGTATTCCTCGGCATCGCTGCGCGGGTCGTATACCACGGGTTCCAGCGGCCGGCCCAGCACGCCGCCCAAGGCGTTGATCTCTTCCACGGCCAGCACCGTCCCGAAGAAATGCTGCGACTCGGTCGTGCCCGTCACGCCGCTGCGCGAATAGAGCACGCCGATGCGCCAGCCGGGCCGTTCTGCGTCCTTGTCCTGGAGCGAGGTCATGATGACGTCCTTGAGCGTGAATCCAGCGTGCCGGCCAGGGAGGAAACCGAAATGGCGGCGTTCATACCTTGAGATGGTCAATGATATTGCCGATGGCCTGGGGCGCACCAGCGTCGCCTGCGTCCACGATGGCACCCTGCTTGAGCACCAGATAGCGGTCGGCCACGCCCAGCGCGAAAGCCACGTTCTGCTCGACGATGAACATCGACGTGCCGCGCCGTTCGCGCTCCCAGTTCAGGGCGCGGGCCAGCCGTTCGATCACCGAGGGCTGCAGCCCTTCGGTGATTTCATCCAGCAACAGCAGTTCGGGCCGCTGCATCAGTCCGCGCGCCACCAGCAGCATCTTCTGCTCGCCGCCCGACAAGGTGCCGGCGTGCTGGCGCAGCCGCGCCCCGAACACCGGGAACAGCTCGGTGATGTCGGCGAAGCGCTCGTCGAAGAGTTTCTCGTTCGGCAGGCCCAGCCGCAGGTTGTCGCGGATGCTCAGGTCGGGAAACAGAGGCTGTTCCTGCGCCGCGTAGGCGACGCCGCAGCGCGCCACCTCGTGCGGGCGCAAGCGCGTAGCGTCCACCCCGCCCACACTGACGCGCCCCCGCCACTTGGGCAGGTAGCCCATGATGGTCTTGAGCAGCGTGCTTTTGCCCATGCCGTTCTTGCCCAGCAGCGCCACGCAGGCGCCGCGCTCGACCGACAGGGAAACATCGTTCAGCACCACCGAGCCCTTGTAGCCGCTGGACACGCCGTCCAGGCGTAATGCCGGCGCAGTACCCGTCATTGCCCTGCTCCTTGCGCAGCCTGCGCGCTGCCCGAGTAGATGGTACGCACCAGTTCGGATTCCACGACGTCGCGGAAGCTCCCGTCCATGACGATCCGCCCCTGATGCAGGACGACGATCCGCGTCGCCACTTCCTTCACGAAGTCCAGATCATGCTCCACCAGCAGGCAGCACAGCCCGTACTTGTGCGCCAGCGACGACAGCATCTGGCCGATCTGCGCCCGTTCAGCCTTCGACAGGCCCGCCGTAGGCTCGTCCAGCAGCACGATGCGCGGCTCCAGCGCCAGCACCATCGCCAGTTCCAGCGCCTGTTGCTGCCCGTGTGACAGGTCGCGGGCCACGCTGCCCAGGCATTGGTCCAGCCCCGTCACGCGCAGCACTTCCAGCGCGTAAGGCGGCAGATCCAAGGTGGACGCGCGGCGCCACCACGAGGGCTGCTCGCGCAGCGTCGTGGCGATGCGCAGGCTTTCGGCCACCGTCATCGTGTCGAACACGTTGGCATTCTGGAACTTGCGCCCCAGGCCGTAGCGCACGCATTGCTCCGGACCATCCCGCAGGACGCGGTGGCCGTACAGCTCCAGTTCGCCCTCGGACCGTTCGGCGCCGTCGGCAATGCAGCGCATCAGCGTGGTCTTGCCCGCGCCGTTGGGGCCGATCAGGCCCACCAGCTCACCGCCTTTGGCCCGCAGGTCGATGCCCTCCAGCACCTTCAGGCTACCGAAGCGCTTGGCCACGCCAGACAGGTTCAAGGCCCACGATGCCCCGCTGGCCGGTTGCGGCTGCCCGGTGCGCACACCAAGCGTGGGCACGGGAGCTGCCGCGCCGCGCCCCCGGAACGGCGCCGTCAGCAACGGCAACAGCCCGCGCGGCAACAGCAGGATCACCAGGATGAACGTCACGCCCAGCAACAATTGCCACAGGAACGGCAGATTCCCGCTCAGGTAAGAACCCGCCACATTGATGAGGATGGCGCCCAGTACAGGGCCCCAGATGGTGCCGCGTCCGCCCAGGGCCACCCAGATGATCAACTCCGTGCCGAACACGAATCCTGTCAGCTCCGGCGCCACCACGCCGCTGAACGCGCCATAGCCGAAGCCCGCCAGGCTGGCCACGGCGCCACACACCACCAGCAGCACGATGCGCCAGTGGGCGGTGTTCAGGCCCAGGTAGCTGCAACGCGATTCGTTGTCGCGTAGCGCCACCAGGATGCGCCCGCCGTCGCTGCGCACCACGACCCACGCCAACAAGGCCACCACCGACAGCGTTCCCGCCGCAATTACATACCAGGCCTCAAGAGACAGGTCGAACGTCTCGTAGCCCGTCAGGCCGGACGACGACCCGGTATAGGTGCCGCCGGCCAACACCAGCTGCATCAGCACGATGGGCAGCACCAGCGAGATGACCGTCGCGAAAAATGGCGACGCCCCCCGATAGAACGACAGCCACCCCGTCACCAGCGCAAGCAACGCCGCGGTACCCACTGCCGCCAATGCGGCCAGCGCAGCGGTGCCAGGCGAAAACCCATAATGCGTGAAGGCCAGGCCGGCAGCATAGGCGCCCACGCCAAAAAAGGCAGACTGGCCGAACGTCAGATGGCCGGTGTAGCCCCACAGCACATCCACCGTCACGGCCGCCATCGCAAAAAACAGCGCCTTGATCAGCACGTTGAGCAAGTAGGTGTCGAACAGCCAGGGGCCGGCCACGGTCAGGACCAGGCACATGGCCGCCAGCAACGGCAGCGCGTGGCCGCGCGGCGAGCGCGAGGCCGGCACGGAGGCCGCCTGCGCGTCTTGGGCAAGCGTATGGTCAGTCATGGGCGAATCCTTGGGGACGCAGGCGCAGCGTCAGCGCGGCCAATACGGCGATGGTGACGCCGCCCAGGATCGGGCTGACGAAAATGCTCACCAGCACCTGGCAAGCGCCATAGACCAGGCAGGTCAGGAGCAATGCAGTGATCGAATGGCCAGACACCATGACCAGCATGAAGGCGCTGACCAGCCACGGCAGGCCCATGTTCGGATCGACGCTGGACAACGGCGTGATCAGCGCGCCGGCCAGCGCGCCCAGCCCCGCCCCCAGGCCAAAGGTCGTGAAGCGTATGCGCTCGGCGTTGATGCCCAGGCCACGCGCCAGGTCCTCGTTCATGATCACGGCGCGGGTCCGCACGCCGAAGCGGGTGCCGTTCAGCAGCAGCGTCATGGCGGCGTAGATCAGCAGCGCCCCGGGCACCAGGAACAGGCGGTACGCCGAGTACTCCGTGCCCAGGAAGGACACGGCGCCCTGGATCGGCGAATCCACGAACTGCACTTCGCGCCCGAATGCCACGGTGATGAGCTGGCCAATCACGATGCCCAGCCCCCACGTGGCCAGGATCGCGTCCAGCGGCCGCTTGTACAGCGGCTGCACGATCAGGCGTTCAACGCCCATGCCCACCAGCACGCCGACCGCCAACGCGAACGGCAGGGCCACCCAGGGGTTCAGGCCCAACTGCGTCACGACCAGGCTGGCATAGCTTCCCAGCGTAAGAATCGCCCCGTGCGCGAAATTGACGATCTTCATCACGCCGAAGATGATCATCAGCCCCGACGTCACGATGAACAGCATGGCGGCCGTGCTCAAGATGTCCAGCAGCAAACCCATATCGATCTCCGGCGCCGCCGAACGGGCCGGCGGCGCGTATCACGTTACTGCGGCGTCACTTCAGATCCGGGCATTGCGCACCCGGGTCCACCTGATTGAACGTCTGCAGGATCTTGATGGAACCGTCCTGCTGCACCTGGCCCAGGCGCATGGTCAGCGCCGCGTGCCGTTGGCGGTCCATCTTGACGGGGCCGCGGGGGCCGTCGAACGACACCTCGCTCAAGGCCTGCACCACCTTCTGCGGATCCATGCCGCCCGCCTTCTCGACCGCCGCCTTGTACAGATAGAAGGCTTCGTACTGCGGGCCCGAGAATTCATTCGCGGTCTTGGCGTCGTTGCCGAATTTCGCCTTCAGGCCGTCCAGGAATTTGCGGTTCTGCGGCGTATCGATGCTGGTCAGGTACGACGCCGACATGTACATGCCCACCGCCGTGTCGCCCATGGTCTTGGCCGTGCCTTCGTCGATCGCCAGGTTGCCGTAGGGCATGGACAGCCCCGCCGCCTTGACCTGCTTGGCCAGGCTGACGTTCGGGCCGCCCCCCGCCGTCGAGCTGATCAGCGCATCCGGGTTGGCCGAACGAATCTTCGACACCACGGGCGTCCAGTCCGAACCGTCGATGGGCAGGTATTCCTCGCCCACGACGCGTCCGCCCTGCTTCTCGATGTATTCCCGCGTGAACTTCAGCATGCCGCGGCCGAAGGCGTAGTCGCTGCCGACCAGGAAGAAGGTCTTGGCGCCGCGCTCCTTCATGAAGTGGTCCACCACCGGCGCCACCTGCTGCTCCGGCACCCAGCCGTTCACGTGCATCCAGCGGTTGCACGAACGGCCTTCATAGAACGAGGTGTAGATATAGGGCACTTTGCCGCGCGACACGATGGGCAGCGCGGCATTGCGCGCCGCGCTGGTTTCCATGGCGATGATGGCATCGACCTTCTTCTGGAAGACCAGCGTGTCATAGGCCTTTTGCGCGCCCACGGCGCCCGAGGCGTCGTCGGCGATCTCCAGCACGATCTGGCGGCCCAATATGCCGCCAGCCGCGTTGATCTCGTCGGCCGCCAGTTGGGACGCCTGCACCACGCCGGGCGCCACGACACTGTTGGCACCCGACAGGCCGACCGGGACGCCGATGCGCAAAGGTTCTGCCGCGTGCGCGCTGGCGACACCCGCCAGTAACGCGACGATCGACAGGCGGAGGCGGAAGCTGCTGAACAGGGGTTTCATGAGGTTGCTCCTTGGGAGTCGGCCATGGGCCATCGCTTAACGTTGCCGCGGGGCGCCATCAGCGCCCAGTTGCTCGTCGTAGATATCGCAGCGCCTGTCGCGCAGCACGTGGTTGAAATCGTTCAATTGGCGCGCCCGGCGCGAGGCCTGCACGTCGATGGACGCCAGCAGCACTTCTTCCTGATCGACGCTGGCGGGGCCCGCGGCCGTCCAGCCCTGCGATCCCACGATCAGGCTGCGGCCCACGAAAGGCTGGCCGCGTTCGGTGCCCACGCGGTCGGCGCACACCACGGTCAAGCCGTTGCTGTGCGCCCCCCCGATGGTCAGCGCATGCGCCATCACCGGCCCGTCGAGCGTCTGCCCCGGCATCGGCACCCAGTTGGTCGGCACCGCCACGATGTCCGCGCCGCGCACCGCCAGCAGCCGGTAGACCTCGGGGAACCAGCCGTCATAGCAAATGGCCACGCCCAG
This sequence comes from Achromobacter marplatensis, assembly GCF_002209535.1. Classification (GTDB taxonomy): domain Bacteria; phylum Pseudomonadota; class Gammaproteobacteria; order Burkholderiales; family Burkholderiaceae_B; genus Achromobacter; species Achromobacter marplatensis. Next base: position 478,542 of record NZ_NJIG01000003.1, read on the forward strand.
GCGGCCCAGCTCGGTATGGAACACCGGCAGGCCCAGGTCTCCGGCCTCGAAATACAAGTTTTCGTCGCCCCACAGATGCAGCTTGCGATACGTGCCGATGTAGCCGGAAGGGCCCGCGATCAGGGCGGCGTTGTACAGGCGGTCGCCGCTGCGTTCGGCAATGCCCGCCACCAGGTAGATGCCCAGGCGCTGCGCCAGCGCGATCCAGGCCTGCGAACTGGGGCCGTCGGGCACCGCTTCGGCCAGTGCATAAGCCTCTTCGCGGCTCTCGAACACGTAACCCGTGTTCGCCAATTCGGGCAGCACCACCAGCCGCGCGCCTTTTGCGGCGGCCTGCTCCACCAGCTCGGTCGAACGGGCCACATTGGCGGCGACGTCGCCGATCACGGGGGCCATCTGCACACTGGCTACCCAGATGGCCGTGGCCGGGGAACTCTGCGTGTCCGACGCTTGCATGCGATCTCCCAATTTGAAAATTGAAAACGAAAAAGCCCCCGACCACGCATCGCGTGCAAGTCGGGGGCTTCTATAGCCATACCAAATGTTCAAGCAGCAATTATTGCTGCGGGGTACTGCATGCCTTGCTCGAAACGGCCAAAGCCGATTGCGGGTCCCGTCAACGGGAGGGAAGGCATTCCGGTCAATCTTGACCGTGGGCAGATAATAGAGATCGCGCCGATCCCGGGACAATAAGTGCTTTCCCGGACGCAGGAATCGCGGGCCGGCCGCTAGCCGCGCAGTCCTTTTTACGGCGTCGCCCTTGCCGCTGCGTCATTGCGACGCATTGGGGCCGTCAGCCGAGCTTGGCATAATACGCAGCCATGATGAAACCCGCAGCACATCACCCTCCCCTTGCCGCTGGCTGGCTCCCCGTCGCCCCGCCCATCCTGTCGCCGGCCGTGCGCCACTGGCTGTTCCGCCCCGGCGCGCTGACCGCCGGCCTGCGCCAAGTCGGCCAGGTCCGCCTGCGCGTGCTGGCCGAATACGCCGACGGCGCCCCGCTGGATGAGGCCCGCGCCATGGGCATCGCCCCCGGCACGCCCGTGTGGATCCGGGAAGTGCTGATGTCGGTGAACGGCGTGGACAGCGTGCCGGCCCGCAGCCTCACGCCCCTGGGCGCGTCGCACGGCGCCTGGCAAGGCATGCGCCGGCTGCTGACCCGGCCGCTGGCCGACATGCTGTATCACGACAGCACCGTCATCCGGTCGCCCTTCGCCTGCCGCCGCCTGGCGCGCCCGGTGCCGTTTCACGCCACGGCACGTGACGTCCTGCCGCCTGAACAGCGGGACCACGACGCGGCCCGCATCTGGGCGCGCCGATCCGTGTTCTGGCGCCAGGGCCAGCCGCTGTTGGTGGCCGAGTGCTTCCTGCCCGGCTTCTGGGAACTGATCGCGGACCGGCCCGTGCCGCCGCTGGTCCCGCATCAGCGCACGCCGCGCTAAGGCGCGGAAGGCTGGCTCCCGCCCGGCGCCAAGGAGGCTCGCGCCGCGCGGGGCCGCTTATGCCAGAATAAGGTAATGAGACCCTACCTCGTTCTCGGCCTGCTCCTTCTTGGCACCCTGGCTGCCGTGGCCTACCGCTTCCGGCACCCCAAGCCCGACGACACCCGGCGCCGCATCGTCAGCGACCTTGTCGCCGGTGGCCTCATGTACGCCTTCATCGCGCCGGCCATCGGCGGCGCCGCGCTCATGCTGGCCCTCTCGGCGGTGACCCGGGATCCCCAGAACCTGGTCGTGGCCGTCCTTGGCCTGCCGTGGTTCTACGTCTTCGGCATCGTGCCGGCGCTGCTGTGCGGCATCGTGGCGGGCGCGCTCAAACCCGTTCTTCCGACCTGGCCCGCCTTAGGCATGATGACGGTGGCGGGCGGCCTGTACGGATTCCTGTTCCTGGCCGCCTTCGGCAGCCAAGACTTCAGATGGACGGACCTGTTGTTCCCCTTGAGCGTGGGCGCCCTGCCCGGCATCGTGGGCTCGCTGCTTTGCACCTATTGGTTCTTCGGCAGGCCCGGCCGCCCACGCGCGCCGGCAACGGATGCGACGCCAGAGGCGGCGGATCCCCCACAATGATCGCCTTCACGCGTCCCCTTCCCCCTTTCCTTGGCAGCCCGGTCACCGACATGTCCCCTCCCATGCTTACCCTTTGGTTCCGACGCTTCTGGCTGCTGGCAATCACCAGCCTGATCACTCTGCATGCCGGCGCCAGCTTTGCGCAGACGTTCGACCGGCAGGCGGAAAACCAGCGCTACCAGCAATGGCTGCAGGATTTCCGTCGGGATTTCCAACAGTTCCGCCAAACGCCCGATCGGGAAAATGCGGACGTGGATAAACTTTTTGCCGATACGCTGGTGCCTGGTTCACGCGCCTCGCAGGTGGTCAAGGAACTGGCCCGCGCCCAAGGCGACAGCACCCACGGTGAAATCCGGTTTGTGGGCATCCAGCGCGTGTTCATGGCGGCGCTGTCCAATTCGGTGGTCGCGGGCGATGGCGGCGTCTACCCCGAAACCCAGGCGGCGTTCAAACAGCACACTTTGCGCGTGCGCTACATGCATGTAGATGGCGGCGGGCGGCTGGAGAACTACTTCAATAACCCGGAAATCTTCAAGCCTTACCGGCTGCCGGACCCCGGCGTGTTGACGCGCGACGCCTACCCCTTCCTGCTGTTCGAAGACGCACAGGGCAAGCTGCGCCTGGGCGGGGTATCGAAGGAATTCTGGGATCTGGTGAAGTACATGGACGCGCAACAATATGCGTAAGCTGCCGATCGTCCTTGCCCTGGCCGCCGCCCAGGCGCTGCTTGCCCCCCCCGCCTTTGCCGATTGCGGCCCGGCCGTTACCGATTTTTCCGAGCCCTCCACACTGCCCGCCGTGCCGGTGTCCGTCGACCTGGCGAACGACCGCGTGCTGCTCGGCAAACACGGGGAACGCGTGCCGACGAACCGCAAACTTGCCTGGACCAACGAGCGCGGCGACCCGGATCCGCACACCTGGACGGACAAGGTCGATTGGTCGGCCTACCGGACCCGGGAAACGCCGGGCACGGTCGCCCCGACCCGGCTTTACTTCAGCCCGGACGGCAGGCTGTGCCGCGTGGAACGGTATGGCAAGATCCGCGGCAGGACGGTGCTGGAAGGCGGGTATGTCCTGGCCTACGACACGGCGGGTGCGCTGGCGGCCTACACCGAATACGACCTGTCGGGCTCGTCCGATGCGCAGCCCTATGCCGCAACCCGGCGCGCGTGCCTGCAACGCGATGCGCGGGGCGTCCTGAGCACCTTCATCGATGACGGCTGCGGCGACGCCAAAGGCCCCGGCGCCAGCCGGCATTACGTGCGCGACGCCTCGGGCCGCTTGTTGCGCGTGATCGACACGTTATCGCCGGGCCAGCCTTTGGCCGTCCAGATCCTGGACGCGCAGGGCAAGCCGGCGCAGCGCTACGTACGCCAGTACTCCGCGTTTGTCGCACCGAACGACAGCCAGGGGCCTTACGCCTATCCGGAACCCGCCGCGCGCCCGGACCGCCTGTATCCGCGCCTGCGCGAACACCTGGCCGCATTCCCAGGTGAAATTCCCGGTGTGGAATGGCGCATCGTGCGTATCGCCGACGAGGTGCCGATGGACGGCGACGACCAGTCGTCCTGGGACCCCGCCGTGCAGACCGTGCTGGCCAAGGGCGAAACCGACGCACAAGGCGCGGCGCACGTCACGCCGCAGGCCCAGGAGCAGATCTGGCAGGCCATGCAAAAACACCCTGGCCGCGTCCTTTTCTATTTCGACCCGATGGGGCGCGTCGCGCTGGTGCCCGCCATGACGCCCGCGCAATGGAATGCCTGCGGCGATCCGGCCAACCTTGCGCCGGACGCCTGCACGCAATGACGGTCAGCGCTTGCCTGGCCGGGTGTCCACCGCCAGGCACAGCAACGCCGTCACCAAGGCCAGCGCCACGTGCGCCACATACAGCGGCGAGAAGGCGGCGTGGCTGACCGCGCCATGGCCCAGCATCAGCACCGTGATCGCCACACCCATCACCCCGCCGATCTGCCGCGTCGCCTGATTGACGGCGCTGCCCACAGCATAGTGCTGCGCGGGTAGCTTGCTGACGGCCGCGCCCGACAAGGACGGCAACACCATGCCGACGCCGATCCCGCTGAGCAGCAGGCCCGGCAGCCATTGCGTCAGATACGCGGGCTGCTCGCCCGGCACCAGCAGGAACCACAATCCGCTGGCCGCGTAGATCAAGGAGCCGCCCACCAGGAACGGACGGTGGCCCATCCGCGCGGCCAGGCGCCCGGTCAGGATCGCCGTCGGCATGACCAGCAGCGGCCCCGGCGTCACGGCCAGGCCGGCGCGCGGCAGGCTGTAATGCCAAACGCCCGTCATGTAGAAAAAGAACGCGAAGAACATCATCGCGAACGCAATGCCGAAGCTCAGCGTGGCCAGGTTCACATAGCGATAGGTGCGATGCTTGAACAGCGACAGATCCACCAGCGGGTGCGGCGTGGCACGCGCCCAGGCCACGAATGCCCCCAGCGACACGACACCCACGGCGGCCACCACGCCCAACTCCAGTCGGCTCCAGGACGGCGATTCCGACTGCACGATCGCCAGCGCCAACGCGCCCACGGCCACCATCAGCAACGCCATGCCGACGCCGTCCACGCGGCGGCGCGCATCAGCCTTCACGGATTCCTTCAGCAAACCTGCGCCGTACCAAAGCGACAAGGCGCCCAACGGCAGGTTGATGTAGAAGGCCCAGGGCCAGCCCGCCATGTCCACGACGAACGCCCCCAGGCTGGGGCCGACCGCCGCAGCCAAGCCGCCCACGGCGCCCCACAGGCTGACCGCCACGGCGCGCTGGGAGGCCGGAAAGGCGGCAAGCACGATCGACAACGACGCCGGCGTCAGCAGCGCCGCGCCCACGGCCTGCAGCACCCGGGCGGCGATCAGCCACCCCACGCTGCCTGCCAGGCCGCACGCGGCCGAGGCGGCCAGGAACAGCACCACCCCGACCATGAACATGCGCTTGCGGCCATGCGTATCGGCCAGGCCGCCGGAAGGGATCAGCATGGCGGCGAACACGACCGTGTAGGCGTTGAGCACCCACGACATGTCCGCGGCCGATGCCTCGGGAAAGCCGGCGCGCAAGGCGCCGAACGCCGCGTACAGCATGGTGCTATCCAGCGACACGAGGAACACGGCGATGCTGGCAACCCAGAAGATCGGCCACGGAGAGGCCGCGGCGGGCGCGATGGCGGGGTCGTTCGCGGAGTCGGGTTCGTTTGCAGAGATGGCCGGCGGAGATGCCGGCGCGGAGCGGGCGGTAGCGTGCATGATGGATTTATCCCAGCGCCTTCAGATACACCGCCGGTTCGGCGGACAGACCCTGCTTGACTTGACGGGTCCGGTCGTCGGCCAGCACTTCTTCAGCGCCCGCCTCCAGCCCGTCGAACGCCTGGCTGACGATGGATTCCGGCGTGGACTTGGGGCCGTCGATGCCCTTGGTCAGATCCGTATCGACAAAGCCCATGTGCAGGCCCAGCACCTGCGTCTTCTGCGCCCGCAAGTCGTTACGCAGCCCGTTGGTCATGGCCCATGCGGCCGACTTGCTCATGGCGTAGACGCCCAGCAGCGGGCCGTTGATCCAGCTGGCGATCGACAGCACATTCAGCAGCGCCCCGCCGCCATTGGCGGCAAGCACCGGCGCGAACGCCTGCGCCACACGCAACGAGCCGAAGAGGTTGGTGTCCAGATGACGCTGCGCGGATTCAATGCTGCCCTCCGCCATGAATCCGCCGATGGCTGCGATGCCGGCGTTGTTGATGACGAGCGTCACGTCCGACGCATGCGCCGCGGCGGCCGCCACGTCTTGCGGATTCGTCACGTCCAGCTTGATCGCTTCGACGCCCGCCAAGGTGACGGTCGACGGATCGCGTGCACCGGCATAGACCTTGCGCGCACCGCGGGCCAGCGCCTCGCGGGCAAAGGCCAACCCTAAACCGCGGTTGGCGCCGGTAATCAAAACCACTGCATTCTTGAGATCCATGATGGGATGTCCTTGGGGGGTAGATAGAGCAACTGGTGTTGGCTAAATATGATGATCATCATATTTACGGCCGGTAAAAAGACCGCGCAATGCGGCCTTGGGATGCGGTTCGGGTCAGGCAGACGGGGCGTTGGCCTCGCGGTCGTATTGGTCCAGGATGGCGTGGCGGGCAGAAGCCAGCACCGCGCGCCCTTCGGGGTTGTCGCCCAGCGCCCGGGCCAGCTGCAACGCGCCCACGAGCGTACTGGTCACCGCGGCGGCGGCATGCTTGCCTGCTGTTGCCGGCAGCGCCTGCCGCACGGCTTCCATCAAGCGTTGCACACGCAAGGCCGAGGCTTCACGCACTTCGGACGACTGGCGCGGGATCTCGGAAGCCAGTGCCGACACCGGGCAGCCCCCTTCACAACCTTTCAGATGCGCCTCGCCCAGATACGCTTCAACCCAGGCGCGCAAGGGGCTTGCCCCGTCGGCCCGGCGTTGCTCCATGCTCTTGGACATGCGCGCCGCGCCATCGCGACCGGCGCGTTCCATCGCGGCGGCCAGCAAGGCATCCCGCGACGGGAAATGCGCGTAAAAGCCGCCGTGGGTCAGCCCAGCCTCTTTCATGACGTCGGCCACGCCGACGCCCGCATAGCCCTCGCGACGAATCGCGCGCGCCGCGGCGTCGACGATGCGTTCGTGAGAAAGCGCTTTACGGGAGGACGGGCCAGGCATGGTCGGCAATCCGAAATATGATGATCATCATATTAATCCCGCAAAAAGACCCCGTGCAAGAAAAATACGGGGTGAATTTGTAACGCGGCGATGCAGGCACGGCGCCTAGCGCCAGGCCTCCGGCTCGACACTGACTTCGCCCTTGTCGGCCGAAAAGTACACGATGCCGTCCGATATGTTGGCGTTGAGCTGCATCGTGCGCTCGGCCAGCTTGGCGAGCGCGCGGGTCTGGTCCGACGGCAGGTTGATGACCTTCAAGTTACGGGTGCGCTCGAGCTTGTTGCGCACGCCGTCCCACCAGATCTTGCTGGCCGACCCGCCATAGCAGTACACGATGACTTCATCGGCGCGGCCACAGGCGCGCAAGATGCGGCGTTCTTCGGGCTGACCCACTTCGATCCACAGCTTGACCGCGCCGGTCAGGTCCTTGACCCACAAGTCGGGCTCGTCGGTGTCGCTCAGGCCCTTGGTGAACGCCAGTTCTTCCTGCGCATGCAGGGCATAGGCGACCAGGCGAACCATCAGGCGCTCGTCGGTTTCCGAAGGATGGCGGGCGACCGTCAGCGAATGGCTGCCGTAGTAGTGGCGGTCCGTATCGGCGACGTTGAGTTCGGCCTTGTAGATGGTGGCGCGCAGGGCCATGGTGAAAAATCCGTTGAAATCGTGCAGATTGCGTGAAGGCCGCCATGATAACGCTTGGCGACGGTGGTGGTGCTTTGGGGGGATCCTCGGGGCCTCATTGGAGCTGCGGTTCTTGGTGGCCGCCGGTAAGGACTTCGTAGGTCGCTTGTCGGCGTGGGTGGCATGGGCACTCGCGCCCACGATTGCGGTCCGGCGCGCAGGCGCCGGACTGCCCCGTCGTCATCGTCGTCCGCCTGCGGCTCCCTTCCGATTCCCTCGGGCGCATCGAGGTTGCTCGCGCCCATGCCACCCACGCCGACAAGCTGGATCCGTCCGGGCCTGATGCGCTGCTGGAGCCGTGGTCGGTGTCGAGGCTTGCGGGGCCCGCCGATTGCGGCCGCCCGGGCGGCCGTAATCGGCATACGCATCGTGCGTCGTCGGCAAGGTGGACGCTTCGCGAATGCGGGGGCTGGATTGCTAGGGGTGCCGCCATCGGGGGGGTGGTAGAGATGGCCGGCGCGCGGCACGCGGCGGCTTGCGCATGGGGACTTTGCGCGCGCGCCGCCCATCCGGCGTCGGAGCTAAATGGCGGGTGGCAGCGTTACACTTCTCGTAGGATTTGCCCGCATCGACATCCCCTTTTCCTCTGCGCCCTCGTCTTCCGACCATGACCGCCACCGCCGCTCTACTCGCCTTCACGCTGGCCGCCGCTATCCTCACAATTACCCCGGGTCTCGATACGGCGCTTGTCTTGCGCACCGCCGCCGTCGAAGGCGGACGCCGGGCGCTGATGGCGGGGCTGGGTATTTGTGCGGGATGCCTGCTTTGGGGCGCCATCGCGGCATTCGGCCTGGGTTCCCTGCTGGCCGTCTCCGCACTGGCGTATGACACGCTGCGCATCTGCGCCGCCGCCTACCTCTTCTACCTGGGCGCCAAGCTTCTCTGGCGCACCCTGCCTGGCCGCCCGGCCACGCAGGTGGCGGCAAACGAAAGTGCCGCCCCCGCATCCGCCTTGTCATCCGCCTCGACCAGCGCCACGGGCTGGTTCCTGCGTGGCTGCCTGACCAATGCCTTGAATCCGAAGGTCGGCATCTTCTACATCACGTTCCTGCCGCAGTTCATCCCCGCGGGCGCGGACGTGCTGACCTTCAGCCTGTTGCTGGCCGCAATCCACGCCGTCCTGGGCGTACTCTGGTTCACCTTGCTGGTCGCCGCCACCCGCCCCTTGGCAAGATGGCTATCCCGCCCCGCCGTGATGCGCGGCCTGGACCGCATAACGGGCGCGGTGTTCATTGCGTTCGGATTGAAGCTGGCGCTGGAGAAGCGCTAGAGCGAAAGAGGAAGATTGCGCGCGCTTGACGAGTCACCAGTAAACACGGCCCTGCCGCGCTCCACTCATCCTAAAAGTACGATCATCCAGCGCACCGCCGTATTCGCGAAGCGCCATCGCCCCGACGCAGGACTCTCGAATGCCAAAAAAGGCCGCCCGCGCGGCCGTCTTTGGCGACCCCGCAAGCCCTTCCAACTCACCTCGTCCGAGGCAAAAACGCCAAGCACACCGCCCGTCCCGCAGGCCGGCACCGGCAACTGACGGAGCATCTGGCGGCTGGGCGGGGCTGAGCGCGGGGAGTCGAGGCGCCCGAGGGAATCTGAAGGAACCGCCAAAGGCGGTGACGAAGATGACGACGGGGCAGTCCGGAGCGAAGGCTCCGGACCGCAATCGTTGACCCGCGATCAGCCCCGCCCAGCCGCCAGATGCGTCTCAAGAACAACCGATCAAGCCTCAATAAACCCCAATGGCATGCCGCGCCACAAAATGCCCGTCACCTACGGCCACCAAAGGCTCGACTAACGGATCATCCCCCAACTTACGCATCGGGCTGGGAATCTCATCCACCAGCAGTGAACGCTCGCGATGCCGCCGCTGCGGATCCGCAATCGGCACTGCCGCCATCAGCTTCTTCGTATAGGGATGCTGCGGGTTCTCGAAGATCGCTCGGCGCGGTCCGATCTCGACGATCTGCCCGAGGTACATCACCGCCACCCGGTGGCTCACGCGCTCCACCACCGCCATATCGTGCGAGATGAACAGGAACGACACGCCAAGCTCACGTTGCAGATCCAGCAGCAGGTTCACGATCTGCGCCTGGATCGACACGTCCAGCGCCGACACCGACTCGTCCGCGATCACGACCTTGGGATTCAACGCCAGCGCCCGCGCAATGCAGATACGCTGACGCTGGCCGCCCGAGAACTCGTGCGGATAGCGGTCGATCATTTCAGGCAGCAAGCCGCACTTGTCCATCAGCCAGCGCACGCGATCCTGCGCGGCCTTGCCTCGGGCCACGCCGTGGATCAACAGCGGCTCCATGATGGAATAGCCCACCGTCATCCGCGGGTCCAGCGACGCGAACGGATCCTGGAAGATGAACTGAATGTGCTGACGCAAGGTCTGCATCGCGCTGCCGCGCAGCGCCCCGATGTTCTTGCCGTCGAACTCGATCGTGCCGCTCTTGCTCTTGACCAGTTGCAGCAGCGACCGGCCCGTCGTGGTCTTGCCGCAACCGGACTCGCCCACTAGCGACAGCGTCTCGCCGGGGTACAGGTCAAAGCTGACTCTTTCGACCGCATGCACACGCTTCTGCACCCGGCCCAGGATGCCCCCGGTGATATCGAAACTGGTCGTCAGGTCACGCACCTTCAGCACCGGCCCGTTTTCGCGGCGAACGGTGCTCGGCGCCGCCACGGGCGCGTCCACCAGCGCGGCCGGATTGGCGACGTGGGCGGCTTCCTCCACTTTCAGAAGCGGGAACGGCGCCGGCTCGTCGGTGCCGTGCATGGCGCCCAGGCGCGGCACGGCCGACAGCAAGGCGCGTGTATAGGCGTGCTGCGGACGCGCGAAGATCTCGTCCGAACCGCCCTCTTCCACCTTGTCGCCGCGATACATCACCAACACGCGGTCGGCCACTTCAGCCACCACGCCCATATCGTGCGTGATGAAGATCACGCCCATGTCCATCTCTTCCTGCAACTGGCGGATCAGTTGCAGGATCTGGGCCTGGATGGTGACGTCCAGCGCCGTCGTCGGCTCATCGGCGATCAGCAGCTGGGGCTTGCACGACAAGGCCATCGCGATCATCACGCGCTGGCGCATGCCGCCCGACAACTGGTGCGGATAGCGGTCCAGGATGGCGCGGGCCTCGGGTATGCGCACGCGTTCCAGCATGCGCAGCGTTTCGGCGCGCGCGCCGGCCGCGTCCAGCCCCTGGTGCAGCTGCAGGGCTTCGGCAATCTGGTTGCCGGCAGTGAAGCTGGGGTTCAGCGACGTCATCGGTTCCTGGAAGATCATCGCCACGTCGGCGCCGCGCACGCGTTGCAGCGTGGAATCGGGTGCGTGGGCCAGGTCCAGCACCTCGCCGTTGCGGCGGCGCAGGAACATGTCGCCGTTGACGATCTTGCCGCCGCCGTACTCCACCAGGCGCATCAGCGCCAGCGAAGTCACGGACTTGCCCGAACCGGACTCGCCCACGATGGCCAGGGTTTCGCCGCGATCGACGTGGAACGACACGTTGCGCACGGCTTCGACCGTACGCTCGGGGGTCTTGAAGCGCACGGTCAGGTCATTGACCTGCACGACGCGTTTGGGATCCATGGTTGCCATAGTGATTACTTTTCCTGACGCGGATCGAGCGCGTCGCGCAGCCCGTCGCCCAGCAGATTGAAGCCCAGCACCACCAGGAAAATGGCCGATCCGGGGAAGATCGACATCCAGGGCGCCTGGGTCATGAAGTTCTTGGCCGTGTTCAGCATCGAGCCCCACGACGGCGTCGGCGGCTGCAGCCCCAGGCCCAGGAAGGACAGACTGGCCTCGGCGATGATGGCCGTGGCGATGGTGATCGTGGCCTGCACGATCAGCGGCGGCATGACGTTGGGGAACACGTGCCGGCCGATGATGCGCAAGTCGGATGCGCCCAGCGCGCGGGCGCTTTGCACATAGTCTTCGTTTTTCACCGCCAGCACCTGCCCACGCGTCAAGCGCACGAACTTGGGCGCCGCCGACACGCCGATGGCGATCATGGCGTTGGTCAGGCTGGGCCCCAGGAAGGCGGCCAGCGCGATGGCCAGGATCAGGAACGGAATGGCCAACAGCGCCTCGGTGGCGCGCGAGATGAAACTATCGGTCCAGCCGCCGAAGTAACCGGCCGCCAGCCCGAACGGCACGCCCACGACCAGCGCGATAAGCACGGACACCAGGCCCGCCATCAGGGAGGCGCGGGCGCCATAGACCATGCGGCTGAAAATATCGCGGCCCAGTTCGTCCGTGCCCAGCCAATAGGACGCCGACGGCGCCTTGCGGATGGTGGTGAAACTGGTCTGCAGGGGGTCGTGATTGGCGATGAACGGCGCCAGGACGGCCAGCAGGACGAAGAACGCCACGATGCCCAGACCCAGCATCGCAATGTGGTTGCGTTTGAATTTGCCCCAGGCGCGGTTGCGGCTGCGGGGCGGCGTGACGGCTGCGGCCGTTGCAGGAAGTGCGCTCATGAGTGCCTCAGGCGGGGGTTGACCAGGATGTACAGAATGTCGGCCAGCAGGTTCATCAGGATAAAGCCCACCGCCACGCAGAGCACCACGCCCTGCACCACCGCGTAGTCGCGCGTGAACACCGCGTCCACCACCAGCTTGCCGAAACCGGGAATCGTGAAGACCTGCTCGGTCAGCACGGCGCCGGCCAGCAATTCGCCGAACAGCAAGGTCACCAGCGTGACGATCGGCATCAGCGCATTGCGCAAGGCGTGGCGCAGCACCACGCGGCGCGGCGACACGCCCTTGGCGCGCGCGGTGCGCACGTAGTCGGCGGACAGCGCCTCCAGCATGGAAGAACGCGTGTGCCGCATCAGGTAGGCCGCGATCGCCGTGGAGAGCACCAGCGAGGGCATCAGCATCGTCTTGATCGACAGCCAGAAATCTTCCGCCGGCGACACGTAGCCCGAGGCCGGCAGCAGCTTCCACTGCACCGACACCACCATGATCAGGATGATCCCCAGCCAGAAGTTGGGGATCGACATGCCGGATAGCGCCGCGATGTTGGCCCCCATTTCGATGGGCTTGCCTTTGCGCACCGCTGCGATGATCCCCATCGGGATGCCGATCAGCAGCGCAAAGAACATCGCCATCGCAGCCAGTTGCAGGGTGACGGGCAGCTTTTGCGCGATCAGCGTCGTGACGGGCACGTCGGTGCGGAGCGACTTGCCCAGATCGCCTTGCAGCACCTGGCCGGCCCAGGCCGCGTATTGCACGGGTAAGGGATCGTTCAGGCGGTATTTGTCGCGCAGGTAGTCCAGGACAGCCGGGTCGCGCTCTTCGCCGGCCAGTGTCAGCACCGGATCGCCAGGCAGGATTTTTTGCAGCATGAAGACGATCATCGACACCAGTATCAGTGTCGGTATCGCGACGACCACGCGGCGCAAGATGAGTTTAAGCATGTGGGAAAAACCGTAGAACAGGAACGGCGGACGGCGTCAGGCCAACATCACCTGGCGCGCGGCCGCCGCAAAGAACCGTTGGACGCGTCGCCGCCTCCAACGTGCGCGGCGCCCCCGGGAGGACGCCGCGCCTCGTCGTCACTTCTGCGCGAACGTCACACCCTTCAGGCGGATCATGCCGTCAGGATACGGCGTAAAGCCCTTGACCTTCTTGCCCATGGCGAACGGCCACGGCTGGTAGTAGTTGTACACGCCCGGCAGCTCGTCCTGGATGATGGTCTGCGCCTGGTCGTAGATTTCCTTGCGGCGCGCTTCGTCGGGCACCGTGCGGGCCTCGTTCAGCAGCTTGTCCACTTCCGGGTTGCAGTAATGGCCATCGTTCAGCGCGCCCTTGCACGTCACGAAGGCGTGCACGTTGCCGTCGGGATCGACCCGGCCGGACCAGCCCAGCATCACGATCTGGAAATTGCCCGCCGACGATTCCTTCTGCAAGGCCGCGTACTCGGTCGGGCGCAAGGACAGGTCGAAGCCCGCTTCGGAGGCCATCGCCTGGACGATCTCGGCAATCGACGAAGTCGTGGTGTTGTTGCCGAACACGAGTTCAGCCTTCACGCGGTCGAATCCGGCTTGTTTGAGCAACGCCTTGGCCTTGGCCACGTCGCGCTTGGTGACCGGGAACTTGTCGCTGTGATAGGGGCTGGCCGGGGGGAACGGCTGCTGGGCCGGTTCGAAGATGCCGCCGCCTGCCACGTCGTTGATGGCGTTGCGGTCCAGCGCGTACTGGAACGCCTGGCGCACCAGCTTGTTCTTGAACGGGTTGTCTTCGGCCCGCTTGCCGTTGCCCACGTTGAACATGAACTGCTGGAAACCCAGGCCTGCCACCGGCGCAAACGTCAGGCTGGCGTCGTTCTTGACCTGCGGCGCGTCCGACGGATTCAGGCGCTCCAGCATGTCCAGGTCGCCCGCACGCAGATTCGACAGACGAACCGTGGTGTCGGGGATGGGCAGGAAGGTCACGCGCTTGAAGGCGTAGTCCTTGGCGTCGTAGTACTGGTCGAATTTCTCCAGCACGATGCGGTCGTTCTGGATGCGTTCGACGAACTTGTACGGGCCGGAGCACACGGGCTTGCGGCCCACCGACGCCACGTCGGCGTCGGCGAAGGTCTTGGGCGACAGCATCATGCCGGCGCGGTCGGACAGCTGGGCCAGCAAGGTGGCGTCCGGCTTCTTCAAGGTCAGGACCAGCGTGGACGCATCCGGCGCGTCCACTTTCTCGACCGAAGCCAGTTCACCCTTGCGCAGGCTGTCCGGCAGGCTCATAGCGCGTTCCAGGTTGGCCTTGGCCGCCGGCGCGTCGAACTTCGTGCCGTCATGGAACAGCGCGTCTTCGCGCAGCTTGAAGGTCAGCACCTTGTTGTCGGGGCTGAACGACCACGACGTGGCCAGTTGCGGCACGAAATGCAGCTTGGGATCGATGTCCACCAGCTTGTCGCACAGCGACGTGAACACGATGCGGCCGACGTAGGTGCGGGCGCGGTGCGGGTCCAGGACGTCCGGGTCTTCCTGCAGGCCGATCCGGATGTTCTGGGCGCACGCCGCCCCCGCAGCCAGCGCCAGCAAGCTGGCGCCGAAGGTCATGGTCAAGCGTTTCATTGTGTTTTTCCCCTTGTTGCTTGCGAGCTTAACGTTTAGAAGCCGACCGCCTGGCCGTCGCGGCGGCTGTCGCTGGCGGCGACATAACCCAGTTCGTTGTCGGTCTCGGACATGCGCCAGATGAACTGGCCGGCGCCGAAGTCCATGTAGGGATCGTCAACGGACTTCAAAGCATGCCCGAGGTCTTTCAGGCCCGCAATGGTGGAAGCCTTCATGTTGGTCTCGATGTCCAGCGTGAAGTCGCGGTTGACCTTCCAGCGCGGCGCGCAGCACGCGGCCTGCGGGTTCTGGTGGTAGTCGATCATGCGAACGACCGTCTGCATGTGACCCTGCGGCTGCATGTCGCCGCCCATCACGCCGAAGCTCATGACCGGCTTGCCGCCGCGCGTCAGGAAACCCGGGATGATGGTGTGGAACGGGCGCTTGCCGCCTTCGACCACGTTGGCGGACTTGGGGTCCATCGAGAAACCCACGCCGCGGTTCTGCATGCTGATGCCGGTGCCCGGCACGACCACGCCCGACCCGAAGCCCATGTAGTTGGACTGGATGAACGAGATCATCATGCCGTTTTCGTCGGCAGCGGTCAGGTAAATGGTGCCGCCAGCATGCGGGCGGCCAGCTTCGAAGTGCGTGGCTTGATCCAGGCGGATCAGCTTGGCGCGGCTGTCCAGATAGGCGTCCGACAGCATCTGCTCGGGCGTGACCTGCATGGCGCGCGGGTCGGCCACATACTTGTACAGGTCGGCAAACGCCAGTTTCATGGCTTCGATCTGGATGTGCTGCGACTGCACGGAATCCACGGGGATGTCCGACATATCGAAGCGTTCGACGATGCCCAGCGCGATCAGCGCAGCGATGCCCTGCCCGTTCGGCGGGATCTCGTGCAGCTCGTAGCCGCGGTACGACTTGGAAATCGGCTTGACCCAGTCCGGGCGATAGTTGCGCAGGTCTTCCAGCGTCATCGCGCCACCGCATTCCTTGCTGAAGGCGGCAATGCGTTCGGCCAGTTCGCCTTCATAGAAGTCGCGGCCCTTGGATTCGGCGATGCGGCGCAGCGTGTTGGCGGCGTCCGGGAACCGGAAGTGTTCGCCGACTTTGGGTGCGCGGCCTTCCGGCATGAACGCCTGGGCGTAGCCCGGCTGCGACTTCAGTTCTTCGGCGGCGGCGCCCCACTTGTGCGCCACCACCGGCGGCACGGCATAGCCGCGCTCGGCGATTTCAATGGCAGGTTCGAACAGTTGTTCGAACGGCAGCTTGCCCAGCTTTTCGTGCAGCGCGGCCCAGCCGGCCACCACGCCCGGCACCGTCACCGCGTCCCAGCCGCGTTTGGGCTGGATGGCCAGGCCGTCCGGCCCCGTGCCGTACTTGGCCTTGAAGTATTCGGTGTTCCAGGCGGCGGGTGCCACGCCCGACGAGTTCAAGCCATGCAGTTCCTTGCCATCCCAGACGATGGCGAAGCAGTCGCCGCCCAGGCCGCAGGAAACCGGTTCAACCAGCACGATCGTGGCGGCAGCCGCAATGGCGGCATCCACGGCGTTGCCGCCCTTGAGCAGCATGCGCAACCCGGCTTGGGCTGCCAGCGGATGCGACGTGGACACCACGTTGCGCGCAAACAGCGGGATGCGTACGGAAGGATACGGGTTGACCCAGTCAAAGGTTTTCATCGGCTTGTCTCTAAACGGTCTGAACGGTTAAGCAGGCGAAGGTACTCTCGTGATCTAATTAAATCAATTTGATTTTTTGTTCCGTCATAAAAGAAAATTTTATGAGTACGATCCGGTTTTTGCGCACTTTCCTGGCCGTCGCCCACCACGGTTCCTTTTCCGAAGCCGCCGAGCAAGTGGCGCTGACCCAGGCCGCCGTCAGCTTCCAGATGCGTTCACTGGAGGCGGAGCTGGGCCGCGAACTGTTCGACCGCAGCGGGCGTCTTGCCATTCTTAACGCAGCCGGCCGGGAATTGCTACCTGAAATCAAGCATTTACTGGATTTATACGACCGAATGCGCTTGCCTCGCACCGTCCCTGGCGAACTGGCCGGCGCGGTATCGGTCGGCAGCATCGTGTCCTGCATGGGGACCCTGTCCAAGGTGGTGTCAGGCCTGAAGAAGGCCCACCCGAAGCTGGACGTGCGCATCCTGTCGGGCAAGGCCAGCGAACTGGCCGGCAAGGTCGAAGACGGCGAATTGGACGCGGCCTTCCTCGTGGAAGCCGGCCGCAAGATGGCCAGCACGCGCTGGACGCCGCTATATGAAGAGCAACTGGTGGTGATCGCCCCGGCGTCCGCCGCGGGCAAGGACGCCCGTCAGGTATTGGCGAACAACCCCTTCCTGCGCTTTGACCGCACCCAGCGCACGGGGCTGCAGATCGACCGCCTGCTGCGGCGCCTGGCGGTACCGCTCAATGAATTCCTGGAACTCAACGCCATCGAGACGCTGGTGGAGCTGGTGCGCCAGGAGGTGGGTGTGACCCTGCTGCCCCTGATCAACGGGGCCAACTGGCAGCACAGCCCGGAACTGCGGATTTTGACGCTGCCCCAAGACTTAGGCCCGCTTTCGCGGGCCATCGGCATGCTCGAACGGCGCGAGCATGCGCGCCAGGGCATCACAGCGGCGATCTGCGAAGCGTGCGCCACGGCCTTCCGGGCGCGCGAACCGCAGACCGCTGCCTGACCCTTAGGTCGCCATCGCCGGGTCGGTCACCGACGGTTTGCCGGTTTCGACGCGGCCTGCGAAGCGGCGCAGGTAGGACGGGTCTTCGGCCAGGCGGACCGTGAAGTCGTACCAATGGCCGCTGGCCTCCAGCGCCCAGTGCTGCTCGACCTTGCTGCCGGCGGGCACGGTCAGCGTCCAACGCTCATTGTTGCTGTAGTACGCGTTGGGCGTGACTTCGAAGGTGCAGGCGTCTTTGCCGCTGTTGATGAAGCTGACGTAGACGTCGCCGTTGGCGATGTCGTAGCAGACGCGGATTTCCGGATCCAGCTGCGCCGTGCGCGCCAAGGCCAGGTCGCCCGCGAACTGGCGGTGATAGCCGTTGGGGCCCAGCACCCACAGGTCGTACTTGCCGCCGTCGACCGCCGTATCCCAGCTGCCTTCCAGCTGCTTGCCGGCTTCCACCGTATAGCGGCGCGGCAGGCGGTCCAGGTGCAGGCGGTCATAGACGTGGAACACTGCCGCCTGCTTGCCCGTGTTGGAGAACACCAGCCACATGTTGCCCGTGCTGGGCTGGCTGCGGCCGCTGGTGTGCAGTTCATACGGCAAGGCGCGCGAGTAGCGTATGCCCTTTTCCTGCACCGGCTTGGCCTGGGTGCTGGGGTCGGGCAGCGGCACCGCCGTCAGCGCCTGCTGCGCGTCCCGCTCCTGGTCCGCGCCCGAGCGGGTCAGGATGTTCAGGTCCGGCAGCTTCTCGTCATTGGGCGTGGCAAAGTTGAAGGTCGACGTCATGTCGCCCAGCACGGCGCGGCGCCACGGGCTGATGTTCTCTTCCTTCACGCCGAAGCGGGCTTCCAGGAAACGCAGTACGGACGTGTGGTCGAACGCCTGGGAATTGACCCAGCCGCCGCGGCTCCACGGCGACACCACGTACATCGGCACGCGCGGACCGGGGCCGTAGACGCGGTTGTCGGCCGCGTCCTGGGCCGAGGCGTGCGTGTGGCGTTCCAGGTCGGTGTTGACGGTGGACGCGCCGGCCATCGAACCGTCCGGGTTCAGCGACGGGGCGGCGGGCGGCGGCACGTGGTCGAAGTACCCGTCGTTCTCGTCGAAGTTGATCAGCAGGACGGTCTTGCTCCATACGTCCGGGTTCGACGTCAGCGCATCCAGCGTTTCCTGGATGTACCACGCGCCCTGGACGGGGCTGGACGGGCCGGGGTGTTCGGAATACGTGGCGGGCGCGACGATCCACGACACCTGCGGCAGCCTGCCGTTGTTGACGTCGTCGCGCAAGGCTTGCAGGAAGCCGCCGTCGGGCATGGTGTTGGCCGTGCCCTTGTACAGCGGATTGGCCGCATCCATGCTGGGGGTCCAGGCCGGGTACGGCGCGCCGTTGGCGGAATTGCCGGCCTGCTCATTGGCGCGGCGATATTGCTGGAAGCCGGCCAAGGGGTTGTCGCCGAAGTTCTCGGGCAGGTTCTGGTAGACCGTCCAGCTGACGCCGGCCTTCTGGAGCCGTTCCGGATAGGTCGTCCAGGTCCAGCCGGTGGTGGACGCGCCCAGGCTGTCCCACTGGTTGCGGGTCGACGGGCCATTGCCCTGCGCCAGCGGATCGTTGGTGCCGGTCCAGTGGAACAGGCGGTTCGTGTTGGTGCCGCCGTGCGTGGAGCAGTGGTAGGCGTCGCACAGCGTGAACGCTTCAGCCAGCGCGAACTGGAACTCCACCTCTTTCTGGCGGTAGTAGCCCATCGACTGGTTCTGCTTGTAGCGCGGCCACTGGTTCATGCGGCCGCCGTCCCAGGCCATCTGCGCGTCCACGTAGTCGTGCGGCGTGCCCGACACGCGCTGGGCGTTGCCCTGCGTGCTGTCCAGGTGATATGGCATGACCACGCGCGTGCCATTGGTCTGTTCCCAGACCGAACGGTTCTGCGCCAGCGGGATCGTGATGCGGTCGCCAAAGCCGCGCACGCCCTTGAACGTGCCGAAGTACATGTCGAACGAGCGGTTTTCCTGCATCAGGATAACCACGTGCTCGACGTCGTTGATCGTGCCGGTGCGGTTGTTGGCCGGAATGGCCAGCGCGCGGCGGATGGCGGGCGGGAACATCGACAGCGCGGTCAGGCCGGCGGTGGACGCCGCGGCGTTGCGCAGGAAGCGGCGCTTGCCGGCGTGGATCGGGTCTTTTTCGGACTTCACGGTTTCGTTTCCTATGACTCGGTAGGGAGCGCGGCTCAAGGCGCGCAACGCAGTTCGGGCTTGGCCGGCGTGGGCGGCACGGGCGTCGGGGTTTCGGTTCCGCCGCCGTTGTCGGGCTTGCTGTCGTCGCCGTCATCGCCGCCGCAGGCGGCCAGCGTGGCGGTCAGCATCAGCACCGCGCCGACGCGCAGCAAACCGCGCAAGATCAAGGAGTTGCTCATGGTTTTCTATCCTAGGAACATCAGGGAAACAGTTCGGAAACGGACTTGCCGGACATGGCGAGCGACTTCACTTCGGCCTCGGTCAAGGCACGCGACCAGAAAGCCAAATCGTCGAAATTCATCGTGTACGGGCCCTTCGTGCCGGCGCAGCAGATGCCGTAGGTGCCGCGGCCGTCTTCGTTCAAGCCGATGTGGGGGCCGAAGACGCCGGCCACTTGCGCCAGGTTCACCGAACCCGTGGCGGTAGAGCGGCGCGTGAATCCCAGTTCGCTGTCGTAGACGGAGGCCGTCATGGTCTTGGCGGTCTTGTCGACGGTCATGGCGATGTAGACCGGCTTGTTGGCCGTGAACTTCACACCGTTGATGTCGACGCGCGATCCGCCGCCCGCCAGGTTGAAGCGCAGCTCGGGGCCGGCCCACTGCGCGATGGTGATGCCGGGGTTGCCGCCGGAGTTGTAGTCCTTGTTGCCCAGGATCGAGCGGTCGTTGGCCGTGCCGTCGGACTGGAACCAGAAGCCGATCGTGAAGACCTGCAGGCTGTCGAGCAGGCCCGCCGGGTAGTCCAGCTTGAAGGCGCCCAGGGCGGCCGAACCGCGCTCGTTCTTGAACATCTTGCCGAACACGCCCGCATCGGCGAAGGCTGGGGCTTGCACGCCGTCGTACGGCGTGATCACGCCTCCGCCCGCCGCGATGTCGGTCACGTTGCCTTCAAACGGGAACAGCATCGTCAGACCGGTGCGCAACGACGGCAACAGCACCACGGGTTTGGCATAGACCACCGTGGCGCGCGTGGCGCTGACGGCGCGCCCTGCGGACACGCTGTAGTTCAACGTGTGCACGCCTTCGGTATCGAACGTGAAGCCCGTATCCGCGTATTCCGTGGCCGTGCCGGGCAGCCGCGCCACTTCGGCGCCGTCGCGGCTGACGACGATCTCGCCGTCGGGTTCGCCAACGCGCACCCAGGACAGCGTCACGGTCTTGTTGTCCATCGAAGTGCGGGTCGCCAGCCGCCGCAGCGCCAGCGGCTCGGACAACGGCGTGCCCGCCATGTCGTACTGGCCGTCGGCCGGCAGCGCGCCCAGATGCGCCAGCATCGTCGGCGCAACGTCGGCAGCGCTGGGCAGCGCGTACCAGTTGCTGTCCCAGACGCCGTCAAACGACGCATCGTCGGCGGTGCCGCCCAGCATCGCCGGCTGGTTCGTCGCCAGCATGATGGTCTTGTTGGACGACAGCGGCAGGCCGTCGACGGTGCCCGTCTTGCCCAGGCCGTGGCTCGTCGCCACGACGATCAGCCAGTTCTCGTTGGGGTTCGCCGCACGGCGGTCGGCGATCTGCTTGGCCAGGACGCCCACGGCGGTGTCCGTCTTGCGGATCACGGCCTGGTAATTGGCGCCGAAGCCACTGTCGGACGCGGCGCGCTCGGCGGCGCCGAACTGGGCCACGACCACGTCGTAGCCTTCCGTGATGCGGTCACGCGCCTGCGTGGCGACGCAGTCGTCAACGCCCGCGCAGTCGGTCACCGCTTGCACGTAGCCTGCGTCGCGATCGCTGCCGACCAGGCCAGCCAGCAATGTCGAATTGAAGGCGCCCGCCAGGCGGGCATCGGGGCGCGCTGCCTTGACGCGCTGGAACAGGCTGGGCGCTTTCATCGCTTGACCCGCCGCGTCGGACCGCACGCCGTGCACGTCGGCCCATTGGCCGGTCAGCAAGGTGGCCCAGCCCGGTGCGGCCAGCGTAGGCTGCTGGGTCACACCGCCCGTCACGCCGCCCGTCCAGGCGCGCGTGACCGTCAACTGCCCGATGTTGGACAAGGTCTTGTCCGCAACGCCGCTGCGCATGGCGTCATACGTCAAGCCATCGACGCCGATGAACAGCACCTTCTCGACGGCCGGCTTGCCCGGCTCGGTCACTGGCGGCGTCGTGGGAGGCGCCTCGGTGTCGTCGTCATCGTCGCTGCCCCCACGGCCAGCCAATGCGCTGGTAGCCAGCAACATGGCGCACCATCTTCTCCAATTCAATGCTTGCATGCTTATCTTCTCGTTTCATGAACAGGGTTTTACGCTGCGCACATAGTGGCGGTTCAACGTGAAGGCCCCATGAAACAAAGGGCAGAAAGCTTGATCGACGGATCAGGATTCTTTTGCGAAAAAAAGCGGTTGCGACGCCCATGAAAAAGGACCGGCGTACCGGTCCTTTGGAACTGCAGCGGAAGCGGCGCCTGCGCCGCCCCGTCCCGCATGCGCAGACGCGCGCGGTTTACGCGCCGATCTTCACGCCGGTCAGATAACCGACCGCCGCGCCGAAGCCGTCCTTGTAGTTGGCCTTGACCAGCGGTTCCAACGTCGGACGTACCACCGCGTGGATGGCGCCCCAGTCGGCCGCGTGCTGGAAGTTGCTGGTGATGTAGGTCCAGCCGTTGATCTCGTCCACGGCCTGCAGGCCCGTGGATTCCGCCGCCACCGGGCAGGACAGCAAGCGCGACAATGCCTTGGTGTCGACGTTGTAGGCCCACATGAAGTTGTTGACGTGGCCGCCGCTGTCTTCGCCCACGAACAGCGTGCGCAGCTTTTCGGAGAACTTCAGGTTGTCGGGGTTCGAGATGAAATCGGCGTCATGCGTGTTGCCCAACGCGTCCGGTGTGGCCAGCGGCTTGCCGATCAGCTCAGTCACGGCGCCCATGTCCACCGGCACCCATTCGCTGTCGATCGTGCTGCCGTCGGTATCCACCTGCCCCGCCTTCATGTGCAGCTGGTACACGGCGCCGGCCGAATTGCCTTCGACCTTCAGGCCCGGGACTTTGCCGTCGATCATCGACGATTCCACGCGCGACATGGCGCTGTAGGCGATCTTGTCGCGGGCATTGACGGTCGTGCCTTCCATCTTGGTGAAGGCCAGCGTACCCCCCACCATCGCCGCGTAGCGATGCGTTTCCAGGAAAGCGGCGGCCTGGCGGCGGCCCGGCTGCAGCTTGACCCAGTTGTCCTTGCCGCTGTAGCGGATCTTGGTGAACGACGCGTCGGTCGGGTCAACGGTGCGCACGTCCATGATGTCGGCGGCCACCAGCTGGTCGGCCAGCTCCTTGACTTCGGCGCTGGTGGCGTGGCCCAGCTTGATCCACTTGAGCGTGCCGGCGCCCGGGCCCGTGCCCGAGGTCTGCGTCCATTGCGCTACATACAGCGTGCCCGCCGACAGGTCCGCCTTGCGGTCGGCCACGAACATGAACAGGCCGCCGTTGGTGGCGTCGTCGCCCATCAGCGCGGTGCGCTGGTCGGGCATCATCTGCACCAGTTCGTGCGAGATGCGGCCCATGCAGTAGTGCTTCTTGACCGTGCCCGTGCCGTCCGGATGCACGGTCACTTCCGGCATGTGGCCGTAGTGGTAGGGATTCGCCTTGGCGGGGTCGCCGTAGACATTCTGGCTGTAGGTCTGGAAGGCCGCCTGCGTGCGGGCGACCGTCGCGTCCGGCTCGTACTCTTCGCTGGACAGGTGGGTGCCCCAGGGCGACAGGCTGGCGCCACAGGTGATCCACAGGCCATGCACCGACGACGTGTCGACGTTGCTGTACTTCACCAGGCTGAGCTTGCCGGTGTTCGGGTCTTGCGACAGGGTCAGCACGGCGATCGGCGACGGCAGCAGGCCATACATGTCGTTGCCGGCCTGATCCATCGACTGGTATTCGAACTGCACCACGGCGTAGACCGCGTTGCCAGCGACGCCGGCAACCTGCGTCGGCTCCGACAACGCCAGCAGCGACGTGCCGTCCGGACAGTTCGAGAAGAACTGGCGCGCCTTCGCAGGCACCGAGTTGTCCATGATGGGCGCGCCGGCCAGGTTGAAGTAACCGCCGGCCACCATCGTGCCGCCCTTGCCGTCCGGCACCGCGTCGCCCGTCATGAAGAACGGCTCGTAGCCCAGTTCGACGGTGCGCTTGGAACCGTCGCTGAAAGTCAGCGCCAGCGCCGAGCTGACGGTCGTGCGCGCCATCAGTTGCGGCGTGGCCAGCGTGGGCGCGGGCATCGACGTGAATGCGGCGGACGTGAACGTCACCGGCGTGACGGGCGGGTTGGGATTCGGATTCGTCGAGCCATCGCTGTCGTCATCGTCGTCGCTCGAATTACAGCCGGCCAGCAGCGCAGCCATGCTGACGCCGCCGATCGGCAGCATCGGCGCGCCTCCCAGCATTTTCAGGAGTCGGCGGCGATTGGCTTGATTCGTATCTTGCATGCGGGTGTCCCAGTTGGATCGGATGAATGCTCGCCCCGAAGGGTTGAGCGTTGCCGGCATGCTAGACAGGCGCCGTGTAAGCGCAATGACAGAAAGCTGTACGGAAGCTGAATCGAAGGCGGTTTTTTGATATCGGCATTGTCATGAACGACCGCTATAGTCGGGCGCGTCGCTTTTCGAATCCTTTGTCGTCCTCATGCCTCTTTCCTTGCGCCCCTCCCTGCCCTCCGCGCCTGCCGCGCTGCGCGTCCTTGCCGTGCTGGCGCTGGCCGCCGGCGTGGGGGTATGGGCCGCCGTGCTGCTTGCGCCGCGCCCGGGCCCGCTGCCTCCCGCCGTATCCGCCGCCGCGCCACGCGCAGCCGACAACACGCCGGTGGCGCTGTGGTTCGGAAAAGATGAGGTGATGCGCACGCAGATCAGCGTGCTGGGCCTGATCGCGGCCGGTCCGGATGGCGCAGTGGTGCTAAGCGTGGATGGGGGTCCGCCCCTGGCTTACCGCGCGGGCGGCGAAGTGGCTCCAGGCATCGTGTTGCGCGATATCGCCGTGGATGCCGTGACGGTGGAGCAAGGGGGGAGATTGAACCGCTTGGCAACGCCCGCCGCGCTGGCGGCGCCAGCGGGGATCGCACAGGTGAATTGAACGTGGGGAATTGGTCGAATGCTTGCGGGTCAGGCGGCGCTTCCTTTCCAGCGCCCGCCGATCAGCGCTTGCGGCCCGCGGGGCGGCCCATTTGCTTGCGGCCTGCCAGGTTCGACAGGGAAGACCCTGCCGGTTTCTGTGTGGCGGCAGCCTGCTTCTTCTGTTGAAGCGCCTTTTCCACTAACGCCGCCAATCCAGTCGAAGACTTCTCTTTTGTAGCCATTACCGCTCCTTGTAGAAGGGCCATGGTAGCAGGCGGGCGGCCCGGCAACGCATTACTGTCATATTTCATGTCCACAATCCCGTGCTTCTAGCAAAAGACCGGAGTTGCAAAGTGCGTCAGTTACCGCGTGGGCTAGCCCGCCAGCAAGGTTTCACCCTGATCGAGATCATGGTGGTAATTGTGATCATGGGGATCCTGGCGGCCCTGATCGTGCCGCGCGTGCTGGACCGCCCCGACCAGGCCCGGCAAGTCGCCGCGCGCCAGGACATCGCGGGCATCATGCAGGCCTTGAAGCTGTACCGGCTGGACAACGGCCGCTATCCCACCACGGCGCAAGGCCTGCGCGCGCTGGCCGAAAAGCCCGACGGCGCCAACAACTGGCGCGGCTATCTGGACAAGTTGCCCAATGACCCCTGGGGTCACCCGTATCAATACCTGAGCCCCGGCGTCAAGGGCGACATCGATGTCTTCTCGTTCGGCGCCGACAACAAGCCCGGGGGAGAAAACGGCGATGCCGACATCGGTTCCTGGGAGCTCTGAACGCGGCTTCACGCTGGTTGAAGTGCTGGTGGTGCTGGTGATCGTGGCCATCGCGGCCAGCATGGTCAGCCTGTCCATCGGCAAGCGCGACAACGGCCTGCGCAGCGACGCCCATCGCCTGGCGGACGCCTTCACGGTGGCGCAAAGCGAAGCCCGCAGCGACGGCCGCCCCATCCGCTGGCTGGCCAACGGCCAAGGCTGGTCATTCGAGCGCCAGGGGCGCCTGCCGGGCCCCAGCGCGGAAGAAGACACACCCGTGCCCGTCGACCACCTGGAACACGACGATATGCTGCACCCGCAAACCTGGGCGGCCGGTGCGGTCCAGCTGCGGCTGGATCCCGACCGACCGCTTGTCTTCAACACCGAATGGGTCGCCGCCCCAATGACGCTTACGCTTCACGCGGGGGATGCCAGCATCACCCTGCAACGCGACGCCTCCGGCCGTTATGACATCCGCTGAACTGCCCCGCCCCGCCGACCGCCAGCGCGGCTTCACCCTGATCGAAGTGCTGGTGGCGCTGGCCATCATCGCCGTGGCGATGGCCGCCGCCCTGCGCGCGACCGGCGTCATGTCGGCCAACAACCGCGCCTTGCAGGACAAGACGCTGGCGCTGCTGGCCGCGCAGAACGCCTTGACCCAGCTTCGGCTGGATCAGGTGCTGCCGCGTGCCGGTTCGCAAACCGTGCCCTGCCCGCAAGGCGGCCGCGCGCTGCAATGCGAACTGGTCTTCACCAATTCCATGAACCGCAGCTTCCGGCAGGTTTCCGTCAATGTCCATGACACGCGCTCCGCGCGTCCGGACGCCGTGCTGCTGCAACTGGACGGGCTGTTGTCCAGCCTGCGATGACCATGCGCCGCGCCGCTACCCCGCCCGCCCGCGCCCGCGCCGCCCAGGCCGGCTTTACGCTGATCGAAGTGCTGGTGGCCCTGGCGCTGATGGCGCTGGTCAGCCTGATGGCGTGGCGCGGCCTGGCCAGCGTGTCCAGCGCGCGGGACTGGATCGAGCAGGAGGCCGAGGACACGGACGCCATCGCGCGCACCCTGGGGCAGATGGGGCGCGACGTCGAGTTGTCCTACACCGGACCGGGCTTTGATGCCGCCGGCAAGGACGCGCTGGTATTGACGAGCGGCCTGCGCCTGTTGCGCCGGGCGAGCGGCGGCAACACCCTGGAGCTGCTGCGCCCCGATCCCGACGGCAACGGCCTGTGGCAGCGCGTGCAATGGCAAGTGCGGGCGGACGGCCTGTGGCGCGCCAGCGGCCCGTCGGCGCCGCGCAGCCCGCTGCCGGCCGCGACCGACGGCGTGCGGCTCCTGCCCGGCGTGCGGGTAATGAGCGTGCGCGCCTGGATCCCGGGCACGGGCTGGGTCGACGCCAATGCCAGCTTCGCCACCGCGCCCACCGGCATCGAGATCATGCTGGAACGCGGCGCGGCCAACGCGCCGCAGCGTTACACCCGTATCCTGGAGCTGCCATGACGGTGCTTCCCCCGGCCCGCGAACGCGGCGCGGCAGTCATCAGCGCGTTGATCATCGTCGCGATCGTGGCGGCACTGACCACCAGCCTCTTCCAGCGCCAGACCGCCAGCACCCGCCGCGTGGAAAACGAGTTGGCCCGCGTACAGGCCCGCGTAATGCTGGCCGGCGGCATCGACTGGGCGCGCCTGGTCATCCGCGATCACGGCAAGCGCGAGTCCACCACACGCGGCGACCAGATCTGGGCGACGCCCGTGCTGGACACCCGCATCGAACGGCCGGGCGACGACCGCGTGGCCGTGTTCTCGGGCCGCGTGCAGGACGAGCAAGGCAAATACAACCTGAGCAATCTTGCCCGCAACGGCGTGCCGCAACCCGAACAGGAAAAGGTGCTGCGCCGGCTGCTGAACGTGCAGCAGTTGCCCGACACCCTGGCCGGACACCTCATTGACATCGTGGCTGCCGCGCAACCGCCGGCGCTGGCGGCGGATTCCCCCGCCTCGTCGAACGGCCAGCCCGTCCCCGCACCCGACGCGCGCGCGCCGCTGCCGCGTGGCGTGGACGAGATCGCCGCCCAGCTCGGGCTGGAACCGCCCGTGCGCAATGCGCTGCGCCGCACGATGACCGTGCTGCCGGTCGCCACCAGCGTCAACGTCAACACCGCGCCCGCCGAGGTCATCGCCGCGCTGGTGCCGGGCCTGTCGCTCAGCCAGGCGCGCGCGATGACCGGCGAACGCGACCGCGGCAACTGGTTCAACAACGCGGGCGACTTCGCCAACCGGCTTGCCGGCACCGGCGTGGAAGGGCCCGCGCCCACTGTCACGACTGCCAGCGGCTGGTTCCTGGCCAGCGGCACGGTGGTCTATGAGCGGGCCCGGGTATCCATGCAGGCGCTGGTGCGCAGCGCCCCGCCCGCCGCGCCCGACACGATATGGACACGAGAAATCCCATGAATTGCCCCAAAAACTCCCTGAGAATCGCGCTGCCGCCCCTGGATGAGTTCAGCGCCAGCTCGCCCTTGCCCTATGCCTGGTTCGACCGGCGCGGACGCTGCGCGCAGCAGGGCGAACTGACCTTGCAGGCCATGGGCAATGCCTATCCCAACGCCGCGTGCGAGGCCGTGCTGCATCCGGCCGACGTCATCGCCACCACGGTGCAGATTCCTGCCGTTGCCCGTGCACGCTTCGCCGCCGCGGTGCACAGCGCGCTGGAACCGCTGGTGCTGAGCGACCTGGACGCGCTGGCGATCGGCTACGGTGCGCGCGGCGCCGACGGCAAGGTGCCCTTGGCCTGGGCGCCGCGTGAACCCGTGCGGCGGGCGTGGAGCCTGCTGAATGCGCAGGGTTTGCGCGCGCATGCGCTCATCGCGCCGCAGACCCTGGCGCCCGAATCCGACGCGCCGTTGCGCGACCCGGCCGATCCGCGCTGGCGCGCGCCCTCGCCGTCCTGGTCGCTGGCCATGCCGCAATTAGCTCCGGCGCGCGTATCGCGCTGGCGCCCGGTCTGGCGCTGGAGCGCGGCCGCGGCCGCCGTGTGGATCGCCGGCCTGAACATCCATGCCGCGCAATTGGGCGCCGAAGCCGACGCGCTGAAAAACGGGATGCGCCAGCAAGTGCTGGCCGCGTTCCCCGATCTGCCCGTGGTGCTGGACCCCGCACGCCAGGCCCAGCAGGGCCTGGACGCGCTGCAGGCCAACCGGGGCGCGGCCAGCGCCGCGGACTTCCTGCCGCTGGCGCGCGCCGCCGCGCAGACCCTGCCCTTCGCGGCCGACAAGGTCGCGCGCCTGACGTACGCCGACCAGGCGCTGACCCTGCAACTGGCCGATGCCGGCGAACAAGCGCAACGCGTTGCGGAAACGCCGGCGCTGATCCAGCAGGCGGCCGCCTTGGGCCTGAAACTCGAACGCGGCGATACCGACAACACCTGGCGCATCCTGCGCAAGCAACCATGACACTGAACCAACGCCTGCAACACGCCTGGCAATCCCTCCGCAAGCCTGTGGACCCGGCACTGGCCCGGGCACGGCAACGCTACGAAGCGCTGGCGCCGCGCGAACGCCGGCTGGTCACGGGTGCGGCCGCGCTGCTGGGTTCGGCCCTGGTCTTCGTCACCTTGATCGAACCGCCCTTGAATGCGATGCGCAAGCTCCAGGCTGAATTGCCGGCCTTGCGCACCCAGGCCGCCAGCGTCGCCGACCTGACGGCCCAAGCCCTATCCCTGCGCCAGCGGTCCGCCACCCCAGCCACGGCCATGCCCACCTCGGCGGAACTGGGCGCCAGCCTGGAACGCGCCGGCCTGCCGGCGGGCATGTGGACATTGAGTCAGCCGGAATCCGGCGCCGGCGTGCAACTGGCCCTGAATCAGGCCCCGTCGTCCGCGCTACTGCGCTGGCTGGACGGCGCGGGCCGCGATTGGGGGCTGGCCACGCACAAGGTCGACCTGACCCGCGCCGCCAACCCCAATGGCCGGCCGCTGCCTGGTTTGGTGAACGGCCAGGTAACCCTGGCCCTGCCGGACAAGGCGGGAGCCCGCTGATGCCGCTACCCCGGATCAACAAGCGCGCGGCCGCCCTGCTGCTGGCCAGCGGCGCCTGTGCGCTGGCCGCCGGCGTCAGCGTGCTCCCTGCGCGGTGGCTGCTGGCGCTGCAGCCGGAGCAATCGCTGGTGGCGCTGGCCGACGCCAGCGGCACCGTGTGGCAGGGCAGCGCCTGGATCGCATTGGGGCCCAAGGGGTCGCAGCGCGTGCTGCCGCAGCCGGTGCAATGGCAATGGCGCTGGAATGCGATGGCGCTGGAAATCACTCACCCCTGGCTGCAAGGGCCGCTGCGCGCCCGTGTCGGCTGGACGGGCCTGTCGCTGCCGGCGCAGTCCCTGCGCGTCCCTGCCTCGGTCTTGCCCGCGCTGGGCGCGCCCTGGAACACGCTGGCGCCCGAAGGCATGCTGGAGATCAGCTGGCAGGCCCTGCGGCTGGGCGGGCCCCTGCCGACCGGCCCGATCGCCGATCTGCGCTGGCGCAATGCCGGCACGGCACTGACCTCCGTCGCGCCTGTCGGCACCTACCTGCTGCGGGTACAAGGCACCGGCAAACCGGGCGCCGCGCTGGCGCTCAGTACGGAAAGCGGCGTGCTGGCGGTGTCCGGCCAGGGCAATGTGACGGCTCGGGGGGTGAATTTCGAGGGCCAGGCCACGTTTGCCGCGTCGGCCACCGACGCCCAGCGCGCCGCGCTGGACGGATTGATGTCGACCCTTGGCCGGCGTTCGAACGATACGGTGCTGTTCGGCACCGGTAAGTGAACCTTGCCGGTGCCCGCGCGCGCGACGTCAGGCGTCGCGCGTGACGCGCACGATTTCTTCCGGCGACGTCTGGCCGCCGTCCACCCAGCGCTGGCCGTCCTGCCGCATCGTCCGCATCCCTGCCGCCACGGCGGCCAGGCGCAGCTCGCGTTCGTCGCGGCCCTCATGGATCAGCCGCCGCGCGTCGTCATCCACCGTGAACAGCTCGTGGATACCCGAACGTCCGCTATAGCCGGTGTGATTGCAGGTCGGACATCCCACCGGGTGGAACACCTGCCTGCCGTCCAGCATGGCGGGCTTCTTGCATTCCGGACACAGCTTGCGCACCAGGCGTTGCGCCAGCACGCCAAGCAACGATGAGGCCAACAGGAAAGGCTCGACCCCCATGTCCGTCAAGCGCGTCACGGCGGACACGGCGTCATTGGTGTGCAGCGTGGCCAGCACCAGGTGGCCCGTCAGCGAGGCCTGCACGGCGATCTGCGCGGTTTCAAGGTCGCGGATTTCGCCGATCATGATCACGTCCGGGTCCTGGCGCAGGATGGCGCGCAGGGCCAGCGCGAAGCTCATGTCGATCTTGGCGTTGACCTGGGTCTGGCTGATGCCCGACAGGTCGTATTCAATCGGGTCTTCGACCGTCAGGATATTGCTGGTGGCCGCGTCCAGCCGGCTCAGCGCGGCATAGAGCGTGGTGGTCTTGCCGCTGCCGGTCGGCCCCGTCACCAGCACGATGCCGTGCGGCTGCCGGATCAGGCGATCCAGCTGCGTCAACACCTCCGGGCACATGCCCAGGCGTTCCAGCTGCAGGCGCCCTGCCTCCTTGTCCAGCAGGCGCAGCACGGCGCGTTCGCCATGCCCGGTCGGCAAGGTGGACACGCGCACGTCGATCGGCCGTCCGCCCACGCGCAGCGCAATGCGGCCGTCCTGCGGCAGGCGCTTTTCCGCGATGTCCAGATGCGCCATGATCTTGATGCGCGAAATCAACGCGGCATGCAGGGCCTTGCGCGGCGACACCACATCGCGCAAGGTGCCGTCCACGCGGTAGCGCACCACGGAATGCGTCTCGAAGGGCTCGATGTGGATATCGCTGGCGCCGTCGCGCGCCGCCTGCGCGAAGAGCGCATTGATCATGCGGATGACGGGCGCGTCGTCCTGCGCCTCCAGCAGGTCCGCCACCTCGGGCATGTCCTGCAGCAGCCGGTCCAGATCGATCTCGTTTTCGGCCACGCCCATGACGGACGCCGCGTCCTCGGAATGGCTGTAGGCGGCCGTCAGCAAGGTCTCCAGCACCTCGTCGTCGACATGCGCCAGCGCGATATCGCCGTGGCAGCGCCGGATCTCGCGCACCGCCCAATCGGGGGTGCGCGGGCTGACCGTCAACTGCACCTGCCCCGCACGCAGCGACAGCACGGCGCGCTGCGCGCGCGCCCAGGCATAGGGCAAGGGGTGCGCGCTCATAGCAGCGACTCGGGGTCCACCGCGACGCCCATGGTGACCGACTGCGACACGCGCATCGGCATCGACGCGTCGCGCTGCGGCGCCATGCCCGGATACTGGCGCACCGCGAAGGATTCCACGGTGGCGGGCGGCGGACGGCGCATCGTGGCCGCCTGCTGTTCCGGCCGCAGGTCATAGGCGTTGTTCGACACGGACGGCGCGGAACCCGGCGGCGGCAGCATCGGCGCCTGCATGTCGGGAAGCACCCAATGTTCGCCGGGCTGCGTGGCGGCTTGCGCGCGGCGCATGTAGTCGTAGCGGTCCATGGTGACGCTGGCGCTGCGGTTCGCGTCGCGCACGACGTACGGGCGCAGGAAGACCATCAGGTTGGTCTTGGTGCGCTTGCGTGAATCGTAGCGGAACAGCGACCCGATCAGCGGCAGCGAACTCAGGCCCGGCACGGCGTTGGTGGTCAGTGTCACGTTGTCTTCCAGCAGGCCGCCCAGCACGATGATCTGGCCGTCGTCGATCAGCACACTGGTGTCGATGGCGCGCTTGTTGGTCACGATGCCGGTGGTGGCGTTGGAGCGGCTTTCGTCGATGCTGCTGACTTCCTGGTAGATGTCCAGCTTGACCGCGCCGCCTTCCGAAATCTGCGGACGGATGTTCAGCTTCAAGCCCACGTCCTCGCGCTCGATCGTCTGGAACGGATTGGAGCTGCCGTTGCTGCCCGAGGTCACGTACTGCCCCGTCACGAAGGGCACGGTCTTGCCGACCAGGATGCTGGCAGACTGGTTGTCCAGCGTCAGCAGGTTCGGCGTGGACAGGATGTTGGCTTCGCCCGAGTTCTGCATGGCGCGCGCCAGCACGCCCAGGTTGATGACCTTGTTGCCCAGCACGTCCACCGTGCCCTTGACCACGCCCAGGCTCAAGCCGCCGCCTAGCGCGTCGATCGACGTCGGGCCCGTGCCGGTGATGCCGCTGCCGCCCAGGTTGGTGCCACCGATGAAGCTGGTGCCGCCGCTGTTGATGTTGCCCGCGCCCGTCATCCACTGGATGCCGAATTCCGCAGCCTTCTGCTCGCTGACTTCCACGATCAGGCTTTCCACCAGCACCTGTGCGCGGCGCTGGTCCAGCTGGTCAATCACTTCGCGCAGGCTGCGGTACAGCGGCTCCGGCGCCGAGATGATCAGCGAGTTGGTCGCCGGGTCTGCCTGGATGGTGGCGCCGCCTGCCGAATACGACACGGCCTGGGTGCTGTTGTCTTCGCGCGAGATGCGTTCCTGTTCACCCGACAGGCCGCCCTTGGACGAGCCCGACATGCCCTGCCCCATCTGGCCGCCGGTGTTGGACGCGGTGTTCTGCGGGCGGGCGCCGCCTGTGGGGCCTGAAGCGCCGCCTGTGGGGCCTGAAGCGCCGGCGGCGCCACCGTTGGCGCCCGGCGCGGCGTTCGCCTGGCCGGTCAGCAGACCGCCCAGCACTTCGGCGATGCGCGTGGCTTGCGCGTTGCGCATGTACACCACATGCAGGTTGCCCGCACGGTTCTGCTGCGCATCCAGCTTCATGATCAGGTCGCGAGCCAGCCGCGTGCGCGCTGGGCTGCCGGAACGCACCAGCACGCTGTTGCTGCGCGGGTCGGCCACGACGGCGATGCGCTGGGTCGGATCACTGCTTTGCGTATCCAGCAGTTGCGAGGCCAGGATAGCAATGTCGGTCGCGATGCCGGACTGCACCGGCACCACGTCCGTGTCAATCGAGCTGGGCACGTCGATGCGCGCGATGACCTGCGCGATCCGTTCCAGGTTGTCCGCGTAGTCCGTCACCACCAGCGTGTTGTTGCCGGGGTAGGCATTGATGGGGTTGTTCGGCGGCACCATCGGCCGCAGCACCGGCACCAGGTTCGCGGCGTTCTCGTACTTCAGCGGGAACACGCGCGTCAGCATTTCACCGCTACTCCCGCCCTTTGCAAACGTCGACACCGGCACCGGCGCGCGCGCGGCGCCACCCGTCGGCGTGCCGGATGCAGGCGCTGCGGGCCGCGTATTGCCTACCACCGCGCTGCCTTGCAGCTTGGCATCGGCTTCGGGCACCACTCGTGTCACGCCGTCCACATCAACGATCGCAAATCCCTGCAGGCGCAATGCGCCGGTCAGCATGGCCAGCGCCTGTCCGCTATCGACGGGCCGGTCCGACACCAGCGTGAGTTTGCCCTTGACGCGGGGGTCGACCAGGAAGTTGCGCTGCGTGAACAGCGACAGCGCGCGCAACACGGCGGGGATATCGGTGTCGACGAAATTCAGGCTGACACGGTTGTCTGCCTGTTGGGCGTGGGCCGTGCTGAGTGCCGGTCCGATTTGGCTTGCTGCAAGCAAGACCGCAAGGCTGAACTGCGCGAGATGACGCATGACGAGATAGGTGCCTGAGACGTGAAATCGTGTGAAAAAACGTGAAAGCGCGTCGGAGTATACGGGGTGACAGTGCAACACTACGGTCATATTTGACATGCAACATACTGGCTGGAAACCCTTTAAATTCGGGGCTTTTTCACGTTTCGCATTTGCGTGCGCCCCCTTGCCTCAACCATGCCTTCCTTCCGTTACGAAGCGACCGACGCGCTTGGCAAAATCGTGCGCGGCACGATCGATGCCGACTCCGAGCGCGGTGCCCGCAACCAGTTGCGCGGCCGCGGACTGTTGCCGTTGTCCACCGCATTGGCGGCACGGGCGGAGGGGTTGGGCGCCAGCTTGCGCACCCGCTTGTCGGACGCCGACCTGGCCTGGTTGACGCGCCAGCTGGCCAGCCTGCTGGCCGCGCGCCTGCCGTTGGACGCCGCACTGTCCGCCACGCTGGAGCAAGCCGAAAAGAAGCACATCGCCGCCACCCTGGGCAGCGTGCGCGACGACGTGCGCGCCGGCCATCGCCTGTCCACCGCCTTGGCTGCGCGCCCGCGCGACTTTCCCGAGATCTACCGCGCGCTGATCGGCGCGGGCGAAGAATCCGGCGACCTGGCGCAGGTGATGGAAAAGCTGGCGGACTACATCGAAGAACGCAACACGCTGCGCAGCAAAGTGATGACGGCGTTCATCTACCCGGCGGTGGTGGCCAGCGTATCGGTCATCATCGTCATCTTCCTGCTGGGCTACGTGGTGCCGCAAGTGGTGTCCGCTTTCAACCACGCCAAGCAGCAGTTGCCGATGCTGACCCGCGTGATGCTGGCCCTGTCCGACTATGTCCGCGAATGGGGCATGGTGACGGGCGTTGCGCTGGTGCTGCTGATTGCGTTGTGGCGCTATACCTTGCGGGCGCCGGCGGCGCGGCGGGCCTGGCACGCGCGCGTGCTGCGGCTGCCACTGGCAGGGCGCTTCGTGCTGGGCGTGAATGCGGCGCGCTTCGCGTCCACGCTGGCGATCCTGTGCGGCAGCGGCGTGGCGCTGTTGACCGCCTTGGAAGCCGCCCGCCGCACGCTTGGCAACGATGTGCTGCGCCAGGCCGTGGACGAGGCGTCGGAGCGCGTACGCGAAGGCGCGGCGCTGTCCGCGTCGCTGGGCGCGCAGAAAGTCTTCCCCTCTCTGCTGGTGCATCTGATCGCCAGCGGCGAGAAGACGGGCCGCCTGCCCGAACTGCTGGACCGCGGCGCGCAAAACCTGTCGCGCGACCTGGAACGGCGCGCAATGGCGATGACGGCCTTGCTGGAGCCGGCGTTGATCCTGCTGATGGGCGGATTCGTACTGCTGATCGTGCTGGCGGTGATGATGCCGATCCTGGAAATGAATCAGCTTATCCGCTGACGGGCGTTCCCCCTTCCCCCGGGGGGCAGAGGCCGCGCAGCAGGACAAGGCCGCGCGTTTCTGTAATATTGCGCAATGGCCTGGCCGTTCGTTTTGCCGCTGCCTCGACCCCGTCGCCTTCCGCGACCGCACGCCATGTGACCCCGGATATTCGCCATGCCCGACCCGATTCGTCTGCAGGCCCTGATACAGGATTGCGCGCGCGGCCAGGAATCCGCGCTGGCCGAACTCTATCGCCAGACGTCCCCGCATCTGTTTGCGCTTGCCGTACGTATATTGCGACGAAGCGACTGGGCGGAGGAGGTCCTCCAGGACAGCTTCATCAATATCTGGCGCAACGCCGCCCGCTATTCTTCCGAGCAGAGCCAAGTCATGACCTGGATGACGCGCATCGTGCGCAACCGCTGTATCGACCTGCTGCGCAGGCCGGACCTGGAGCGCCCCGACGCCGACGGCGAATTGACGCTGGCATGGGCGGACGACGCGCCGGGCCCGTTCGAACGCCTGCAGACCGATCAGGATGCCCGGCGCCTGGCCGACTGCCTGAAGCAACTCGAGGGTCAGCAGCGCGCGGCCATCGCGCTGTCTTTCTTCGATGACCTGAGCCACAGCGAGATCGCCAGCCGTCTGCAGACGCCGCTGGGCACCATCAAAAGCTGGGTGCGCCGCGGCATGGAACGGCTCAAGAGGTGCCTGTCATGAACTACCGCGATCCGCAATTACGCGCCCGGCTGGCGGCCGACTATGTCGCCGGCGCCATGCGCGGCGGCGCGCGCCGCCGCTTCGAGGGGCTGATGGCCGCCGACGCCAACCTGCGACGGCAAGTGCGCGAGTGGGAGGGCGACATCTATCCCCTGCTCTGGTCGCTGCCGCCCAAGACGCCGCCCCGGCGCGTCTGGCGCGCCATCGAATCCGGCTTGCGGCCCGGGGCCGCCCCGTGGTGGCGGGGCCTGGCCTTCTGGCGCGTCGCCAGCGGCGCGCTGGCCGCCCTGCTGGTGGCCGGCGTCATCGTCTATCCCACGCAGGTCGACCGCGCCGCCCGGGCGCAACTGATGGCCGTGCTGCAAAGCCCCGAAGCGCAAGCCATGCTGGTGGTGCGCGCCGACGAAGCCGGCGGCCTGCACATCCACGCGCTGCAGAACCTGGCCACACGCGCCGGCGACAAGGCCTTGGAACTGTGGGTCATTCCTCCCGGCCAGGCGCCGCAATCGGTCGGCCTGGTGTCGCCCGAGGGCCAGACCGCACTGCGGCGCGCCCAGGGCCTGGATGGCATCCAGCAACTGGCCATCACGCTTGAGCCGCCGGGCGGTTCGCCCACCGGCGCGCCCACGGGCCCGGTCATCATGAGCGGCGACGTCCTGAAGATCTGACCTGCATCCAGCGCGGGCCCCGGCCCGTATAGAGGGGTGTCCCCATTGCGGAGCACCCCATGCCTTCCTGGACAGGCGCCGCCCCCCGCGGCCTGCTCGACATCCTGCTGGTCGCGAGCCTGGCGCTCGCCGTGCTGGTCTTGCTGGCCGCCTGCTCCCCCCTGACGCTGCTGAACGGCGCCGTGCCCGACGCCGCCAGCCGGGCTACACCCGACGTCGCCTACGGTCCGTTGCCGCGCCAGCGCCTGGACATCTATGCCCCGCCGGACGCGGACCGGGCGCCGGTGGTGGTGTTCTTCTATGGCGGCAGCTGGCGCAGCGGCGACCGGGCCGACTACCGGTTCGCGGGTGATGCGCTGGCCTCGCGCGGCATCGTCGCCGTCATCGCCGACTACCGCCTTTACCCGGAAGCCCGCTACCCAACCTTCCTGCAAGACGCCGCCCAGGTCGTGGCCTGGACGCAGCAGCACATCGCCGGCTACGGCGGCGACCCTGGCCGGGTCTTCGTGGCCGGGCACAGCGCGGGCGGCTATATCGCCGCCATGCTGGCGCTGGACCCGCGCTGGCTGCGAGGCGCCGGCACCGCCCCCGGCACGCTGGCCGGCTGGATCGGGCTGGCAGGCCCCTACGACTTCCTGCCCATCGTCGCACGCGACGTCCGGCCGGTGTTCCAGTTTCCCGATACGCCGGCGGATTCACAGCCCGTCCACCACGTCAGCGCCGCAGCGCCCCCGGGCCTGCTGCTGACTGGCGCGGCGGACACCACGGTCGACCCGCAGCGCAACAGCGCCAGCCTGGCGCGGGCGTTGCGCACAGCCGGCGCCTGCGCGCGCCTGGTCGAATACCCCGGGCTGGGCCACAAGCTGCTGGTCGGCGCATTGGCGCGGCCGCTGCGCTGGCGCGCGCCGGTACTGGACGACCTGAGCGCATTCGTCGCCGCGTCCCCCGCCCCGCATCTATCGACCCTGCCGCAGACCGACGGCTGCGACTAGGGTTTCCACCAGTGCATCCGATGCGCGTCCGCACCCGTATATCCCTGCACGTCTCGAACAGGACACGATGATGCGCCCCGAATTCACTGGTTGGACCGCCTCGATACGCCGTTGGGTAGACACCCAGGCCGACGGTGCGCCTGAGGGCGACCCTGGCCGCATCGACTGGGCGCGGGCGCTGCCCTTCGCCCTGCTGCACGCGGGTTGCCTGGGCGCCCTATGGACAGGCGTCTCGCCGGTGGCCCTGGCCGTCGCGGCGGCGTTGTACGCCGTGCGCATGTTCGCCTTGACCGGTTTCTATCACCGCTATTTCTCGCACCGCACCTTCCGCACCTCGCGCGGCGTGCAACTGGCCTTTGCGGTGCTGGGCGCCTCGTGCGCCCAGCGCGGTCCCTTGTGGTGGGCGGCCCACCACCGCCACCACCACCGCCACGCCGACGATGAACAGGATCTGCATTCGCCCGCCCGCCATGGCTTCTGGTGGAGCCACATGGGCTGGTTCCTGACGCCGCGCGCCTTCGCCACCGACATGGCGCGCGTTCCCGACCTGCGCCGCTACCCCGAACTGCTGTGGCTGGACCGCTTCGATGCCGCCGTGCCCGTCGCGTTGGCGCTCGCCTGCTATGCGCTGGGCGCGGTGCTGGAACGCCTGGCGCCCGGGCTGGGCACCAGCGGCCCGCAGATGCTGGTGTGGGGCTTTTTCATCTCGACCGTCGTGCTGTTCCATGCCACGGTCACCATCAATTCGCTGGCGCACCGCTACGGCAAACGCCGCTACGACACCTTGGACGACAGCCGCAACAACGCCTGGCTGGCGCTACTGACCTTTGGCGAAGGCTGGCACAACAACCACCATTTCTATCCCGGCTCGGCCCGCCAGGGTTTCCGCGCCCAGGAGATCGACATCACCTGGTATGGCCTGCGCCTGCTGGCGGCCGCCGGCCTGATCTGGGACTTGAAACCCGTGCCGGCCTGGGTGCTGGCGCGCGCCAAGAAATGACCATGCGCATCGCCATCATCGGTTCCGGCATCGCGGGTCTGGTCTGCGCCTGGAAACTGGGCCGCGACCATGACGTGACGCTGTACGAGGCCAACGACTATCTGGGCGGCCATACCCATACCCATTCGGTGGAGCAGGATGGCCGGCGCTATGCCGTGGACAGCGGCTTCATCGTGCACAACCCGGTCAACTATCCGCATTTCACGGCCTTGCTGGACGAGCTTGGCGTCCCGTCGCAACCCACCACCATGAGCTTCTCGGTGCACAAGCAGGCGAGCGGGCTGGAGTACAACGCGACCTCGCTCGACACCCTGTTCTGCCAGCGCCGCAATATGGTGTCACCGCGCTTTCTGGGCATGGTGCGCGACCTGCTGCGCTTTTACCGCGAGTCGCCCGCGCTGCTGGCCACCGAAGATCCCGGCCCGACGCTGGGCGACTACCTTGCCCTGCACCGCTATGGCAGCGCATTCCGGACCGATCACCTGATTCCCATGGCGTCTGCGCTGTGGTCGTCGCCCGCGGCGAGCATCCTGGATTTTCCCGCGCGCTATCTGGTGCGGTTCATGGCCAACCACCAGATGCTGCAGGTCAGCGAACGACCCGAATGGCGCGTCGTGCAAGGCGGATCCAGCACCTATATCCGTGCCATGCGCGAACGGTGGAACGTGCTTGAGCGCCTGAACTGCCCGGTGCACAAGGTCATGCGCCAGGCGACAGGCGTGGTGGTCAGCTCGCCCGACGGCCA
This sequence comes from Achromobacter marplatensis, assembly GCF_002209535.1. GTDB lineage: Bacteria > Pseudomonadota > Gammaproteobacteria > Burkholderiales > Burkholderiaceae_B > Achromobacter > Achromobacter marplatensis. Next base: position 517,842 of record NZ_NJIG01000003.1, read on the forward strand.
GCCGCATTACGACGAAGTGGTCTTCGCCTGCCACAGCGATCAGGCCATCAAGCTGCTGGGGGACCCGACGCCTGCCGAATGCCAGGTGCTGGGCGCGATTCCCTACCAGGACAACGACGTGGTGCTGCACACCGACGCCCGCCTCCTGCCCCATCGACGCAAGGCCTGGGCCGCCTGGAACGCCTACGTACCGGCGGATCCGTCCGCGCCCTGTTCCGTCAGCTACTGCATGAACCTGCTGCAGGGCATGTCCTCACGCCTGCCCTTCATCGTGACGCTCAATCGCAGCGAGGCCATCGACCCCGCGCATGTGCTGGCCCGCATGCGCTACCACCACCCGGTCTACACCTTGGCGTCGGTCGCCGCGCAAGCGCGCCGCGCGGAGGTCTCCGGCCATCGCCACACCTGGTATGCGGGCGCGTACTGGGGCTGGGGGTTTCATGAAGACGGCGTGGCCAGCGCGCTGGACGTGGTGCGCGGCATCCAGTCGCGGGCCGCGCCATTGTCTCGGGCGGCGGCATGATTCCCCAAAGCGCCCTCTATGAAGGCCGCGTGACGCACAGGCGCCACGTGCCGCACCCGCACGGCTTCAGCTACCGCATGGCGCAGCTGTATCTGGATCTGGACGAAATCGATCAGGTCTTCCAGCACCGCTGGCTGTGGTCGGCCAATCGGCGCAACCTGGCCGAATGGCGGCGCAGCGATTATCTGGACGGCGCCTCGGGCCTGCCGCTGGCGCAGGCGGTCCGCGCGCGCCTGCGCGCCACGATGCGTGATGCGCCCGACGGGCCGATCCGGCTGCTGGCGCATCCGCGCTATGCAGGTTATGTCTTCAACCCGGTCAGCTTCTACTACTGCTACGAAGCCGACGGCGTGACCCTGGCCGCCATTCTGGCCGAAATCACCAACACCCCCTGGAAGCAGCGCCACTGCATCGTGCTGCCGGCCGATACCGCCGAACGGCAGGACGAATCCCTGATCTGGCGCTTCGACAAACGCTTTCATGTGTCGCCCTTCATGCCGATGGATTGCGCGTATGACTGGCGCTTCAGCCCGCCGGGCGAGGATCTTCGGGTTCACATGCGCGTCAGCCGGCAAGACCAGGCGCAATTCGACGCCCACCTGACCCTGCAGCGCCGCGAGCTGGACGGCGCGGCGCTGGCGCGCCTGCTGTGGCGCTTTCCCCTGATGACGCTGCAAGTGATTGGCGGCATCCATTGGCAAGCCCTGCGCCTCTGGCTCAAGCGCAACCCCATCCACGACCATCCCCGCACACCCAACGGAGAACCGCAATGAAAGCCATGACGCCATCCGAACTCGCCGCCGTCTCGGCAAGCCGCCCCGTCAGCGCGCTGGACCGCCTGCTGCGCAAGCGCCTGATTGCGGGCCTCTCGCAGTTGACCGGCGGCCGGCTGGCAATCGAAGACAGCCTGGGCAGCGAGACGCTGGGCGACGGCGCGGCGCTCGTGCGCCTGACCGTCAGGGACATGGGCTTCTACCGGCTCGTCGCCACGCAAGGCAGTGTCGGGGCCGGCGAGGCGTACGGTGACTGCATGTGGACCTGCGACGATCTGGTCGGCCTGGTGCGCCTGCTGGTGCGCAACCGCGATACGCTGGACGGCATGGAATCCGGGCTGGCGCGGCTGGCCGGGTGGGCGCTCAAGCGCTGGCATGCCGGCAACCGCAATACCCCTGAGGGCAGCCGCCGCAACATCGCCGCCCACTACGACCTGGGCAATGATTTCTTCTCGCTATTCCTGTCCCCGGACCTGATGTATTCGTCAGCGTTGTGGGCGGACGCGAACGACACGCTGGAAGACGCGTCACGGCGCAAACTGGACACCATCTGCCGCAAGCTGGCGTTGCGGCCAGGCGACCGCGTGGTAGAAATCGGCAGCGGCTGGGGCGGCTTCGCCATCCATGCCGCGCGCCACTACGGCTGCCACGTCACCACCGCCACCATCTCGCGCGAGCAGCATGACCTGGCCGCCGCGCGCGTCGGCGCCGCCGGCCTGGCGGACCGCGTCAGCGTCGTGCTGCAGGACTACCGGGACCTGCAAGGCCAGTACGACAAGGTGGTCTCCATCGAAATGATCGAGGCCATCGGCGCCCAGTATCTGGAGACCTACTTCCGCAAGGTCGCCAGCCTGCTCAACCCGCAAGGCCGCGCGCTGATCCAGGCCATCACCATCGAAGACCACCGCTACCGGCAGGCGCTGGGCTCGGTGGACTTCATCAAGCGCCATATCTTTCCCGGCAGCTTCATCCCCTCCATCGAGGCCATGCTGCGCGCCAAAACCCGCGCCTGCGACCTGGCCCTTGTGCACCTGGAAGATTTCGGCCAGTCGTATGCCCGCACCCTGCAGGCGTGGCGCGAGCGCTTCCTGGCGCACCTGGCCGAGGTCAAGGCGCAAGGTTTCGACGCCCGCTTCTGCCGCCTGTGGGAGTTCTATCTGGCGTACTGCGAGGGGGGCTTTCTCGAACGTTCGATCGGCGTCTCGCACCTGCTGCTGACACATCCCGGCGCCCGCAGCACGGGTGAACGCTGGGTACCGGAGGCGGCATGAGCCCCTTGCAACAATGGCTGACCATGGCGGTCTTCATGGTCGCCGCCATGGCGCTGGCCTGGCATTGGCAACGTCGCCATGCCAATGCGGGCATTGTCGACGTGGTCTGGGCGTTGGGCATGGGCGGCAGCGCGTTGCTGATCGCGGCCACCGGGCAAGGGGCCTGGGTGCCCCGGGCCTGTCTGGCCGTGATGGCCGGCGTGTGGTCCCTGCGCCTGGCCTCGCATGTGTGGCGGCGCGTGCGCCAGGAAGAAGACGGCCGATACCGCGCGCTGCGCGAGCGCTGGCACGGCCATCAAGGCAAATTCTTCGGCCTGTTCATGTTCCAGGCCGGTCTGGTGATGCTGTTCAGCCTGCCTTTTCTGGCGGTTGGCGCCAGCCCGGCGCAGGGCCTGCCCGTCTCGCTGGGCCTTGCCGTCTGGCTGGCGGCATTGACCGGCGAGGGGGTCGCCGATCGCCAACTGGATCGCTTTCGCGATGACCCGGCGCATCGCGGCCAGACCTGCCGCGATGGCCTGTGGCGCTACTCGCGGCATCCCAACTATTTCTTCGAATGGTGCCATTGGTTCGGCTACGTGGCGCTGGCCTGGGGTTCGCCCCTGGCCTGGCTGTCCTGGCTGGGGCCCGTGCTGATGTATGTGTTCCTGCGTTGGATCAGCGGCATCCCCTTTACCGAGCAGCAGGCCTTGCGCACACGCGGCGACGACTACCGCGAGTACCAGCGCCGCACATCGGCTTTCTTTCCGTGGTTTCCCAAATCCTGACGAGGCACGCCATGACGACCGCGACCCTGCACGACACTCCCCTCGCCGTTGACCGCCCCGCCCCCGGCCTGCTTGGCCTGGCCGAACGCGGCCTGGTGCCCGACGCGCTGCTGCGCCTGGGAATACGCCGCCTGTGCGCCGAGCGCCTGGCCGAGGAATACGCCGGCGGCATCGACGCCTGGACGGCGCGCGATCAGCAACTGATCGCCAGCTTGCGCGCCAGCGCGGTCGCGATCCATCCCGACGCCGCCAACGCGCAGCACTACGAACTGCCCACCGCGTTCTTCCAGCTTTGCCTGGGCGCGCGCATGAAGTATTCCAGCTGCTATTACCCGACGGGCGCCGAGACGCTGGATGCGGCCGAGGCGGCCATGCTGAGCCTGTATGCCGAACGCGCGGAACTGGCCGACGGCCAGGACATCCTGGAACTGGGCTGCGGCTGGGGCTCGCTGACGCTGTGGATGGCCGAACACTTTCCCAACGCCCGCATCACCGCAGTCTCGAACTCCGCAACCCAACGCCAGCACATCGAGGCACGCTGCCGCGAACGCGGCTGGCGGCATGTGCAGGTCATCACCTGCGACGTGAACGTGCTGTCGCTGCCCACCAGCGCCTACGACCGTTGCGTATCGGTCGAGATGTTCGAACACATGCGCAACTACCAGGACCTGATGGCGCGCATCGGCCGATGGCTGCGTCCCGGCGGCAAACTGTTCGTGCACATCTTCGCCCACCGCGAACGGGCTTATCCGTTCGAAACCGGCGGCGCCGGCAACTGGATGGGCAGGCATTTCTTCACGGGCGGTATCATGCCGGCGGCCGATACGCTGCTGCACTTCCAGCGGGATCTGCAGCTGGAAGCGAAATGGTTTCTCAACGGCACGCACTACGCGCGCACGGCCAACCACTGGCTGGCCAACCAGGACGCACGCCGCGAGCAGGCCAGGACGGTGCTGACTCAGGCCTATGGGCCGCACGCCGGCCTGTGGAACCAGCGCTGGCGCATGTTCTGGATGGCTTGCGCGGAACTCTTCGGCTATGACGACGGACAACAATGGGGAGTGGGCCACTACCGGTTCACGCGACCATCATGAGGCCCGCCCTGTTGCGCGCGCTGTGTGCCGGCGTGGTCGGCGTGTTGACGGGGTGCGCCGCGCCCGCGCCCATGCCGCCGGTCGAGCACGTGGACCTGCCCCGCTTCATGGGCGATTGGTATGTGATCGCGCATATTCCCAGCTGGCCCGAGCGCCATGCCTATGACGCCGTGGAAAGCTACCGGCTATTGCCGGACGGCAGGATCCAGACCGACTTCCGCTACCGCAAAGGCAGCTTCGACGCGAAGGAGGACACGATGCATCCCGTGGCGACGGTGCGGCCCGACACGGGCAACGCCGTCTGGGGCATGCAGTTTTTCTGGCCGATCGAAGCGGAATACGTCATCGCCTATCTGGATGACGCCTACCAGACCACCATTATTGGCAGGTCCAAGCGCGACTACGTGTGGATCATGGCGCGCGTGCCGTGCCTGAGCGACGCGGCCTATGCCAAGCTGGCGGAGCGCGTGGCGGCACTGGGATATACGGAAAACCTGCGCAAGGTGCCGCAGCGTTGCGGGTGAGCGCGGGCGGAGGAACCGCCGCCGCTCACCGCAAGGGAAGACAGGAGAGGCTCACAGGGCCTCTTCGTCGCTTTCGCCGGTGCGAATGCGGATGGCTTGTTCGACCGGGCTGACGAAGATCTTGCCGTCGCCGATCTTGCCGGTGCGCGCGGCCTTGACCACGGCTTCAATGGCGGCGTCGACCTGGTCGTCGGGCAGCACGACTTCAACGCGGATCTTGGGCAGAAAGTCCACCACGTATTCCGCACCGCGATAGAGCTCGGTATGGCCTTTCTGACGGCCGAAACCCTTGACCTCGGTCACGGTCAAGCCGCTAACGCCGACTTCGGCCAGCGCTTCGCGGACTTCGTCGAGCTTGAAGGGTTTGATGATGGCGGTGACTTGTTTCACGTTGGTCGTCCTGGGTTTTTGATCTGTTGCGGCGCCTTGCCATGCCGTCGCGGCAGGCAAGGCGCAATGAATAAGAGAATACCACCGGCATCGCAGCGCAGTAGCGGGAGAACCCGTATCAGGCGTCGGGCGCGGCGTCCGGAATGCGTTCGGCGTCGCGCATCCAAACCACCGATTCAGAGTCGCTGGGTGCGCGCCAATCGCCCCGCGGCGACAGCGAACCGCCCGACCCGACCTTCGGCGCGTTCGGCACGCAGGTGCGTTTGAACTGGCTCGTGCGGAAGAACCGGTCCAGGAAGATCTTCAGGTTGCGCTTGATGGCGGCCAGATCGTACTGGTTGCGCGCCACATGGCCGGCATCCGGCCACGCACCGGCCTCGCGGTCGCGCCAGGCCGCCAGCGCCAGGAAGGCGACCTTGGTCGGCGCAAAACCATAGCGCAGCGTGTAGTACAGGTTGAAATCCTGCAGCTCGTACGGGCCGATGGCGTCTTCGCTTTTCTGAACCGGCTTGTCGTCGGCGCCGCCTGGCACCAATTCGGGGCTGACGTCCGTGCCCAGCACGTCCAGCAACACCTCGGCGCCCTCCTTGCCCAGACGGCCGGATTCGGCCACCCAGCGCACCAGGTGCGTGATCAGCGTCTTGGGCACGCTGGCGTTGACGCTGTAGTGCGACATGTGGTCGCCCACGCCATACGTGCACCAGCCTAGTGCAAGCTCGCTCAGGTCGCCCGTGCCGATGACGATGGCGCCGCTGAAGTTCGCGATCCGGAACAGGTGATTGGTGCGCTCGCCCGCCTGCACGTTTTCGAACGTGATGTCGTAGACCGGCTTGCCTTCTGCATAGGGATGGCCCAGGTCCTTCAACATCTGCAGGCAGCTGGGGCGGATGTCGATCTCGGACGCCGTGCAGCCAACCACCGCCATCAAGCGGCGCGCCTGCTGCAACGTGCGGGTGCTGGTGGCAAAGCCCGGCATCGTGACGGCCAGGATGTTCGAACGCGGCAGGCCCAGCGTATCCATGGCCTGGGCGCAGACCAGCAGCGCGTGGGTGGAGTCCAGCCCGCCGGAAATGCCGATGACGACCTTGGCCATCTTGCTGGCGGACAGGCGCTGCACCAAGGCCTGCACCTGGATGTTGTAGACCTCTTTGCAACGGGCGTCGCGGCGCTGCGGGTCGGCCGGCACATAGGGAAAGCGCGCCACGCGCCGCTCAAGCGGCAGTTCGGCATCGTCCAGCGGCGGATTCACGGGCACCCCCACGGTGCGGAACTTGCGCACCTCGTCCTGGTGGCGGCGCACCGACTGGCCGAAGGTGGTCTGGCGCATGCGCTCGCGCGACAGGCGGTCCAGGTCCACGTCCGAGAACAGCAGGTGGGAATGGTTCAGGAAGCGCTCGGACTCGCCCAGCAGCTCGCCGTTTTCGTAGATCAGCGCCTGGCCGTCCCAGGCCAGGTCGGTGGACGACTCACCGCGCCCCGCCGACGTGTACATATAGGCCGACAGGCAGCGGGCCGACTGCTGCCCCACCAGTTGATGGCGGTATTCGGACTTGCCCACGACGATGTTCGAGGCAGACAGGTTCACCAGCACGGTCGCCCCGGCCAGCGCCGCGAACGAGGACGGCGGGATGGGCACCCAGACGTCTTCGCAGATTTCGACGTGGAACTGGAACAGCGGCAGCTTTTCCATCTGGAACAGCAGCTCGGGACCGAACGGCACCGTTTCGCCCAGCAGTCGGATCTCGGTCGCGGCGGCGCAATCGGCGGCGCTGAATTGGCGGGCTTCGTAGAATTCGCCGTAGTTGGGCAGGTAGCTCTTGGGCACCACGCCCAGCACGCGCCCGCCTGCGGCCACCACGGCGCAATTGAACAGCTGGTGCGACACGCGCAGCGGCGCACCGACGATGACGGCGATATCCAGCTCGGCCGTGGCTTGCACCACCTGGGCCAGCGCCGCCTCGCATTCGTCCAGCAAGGCCTTCTGGTGGAAAAGGTCGTCGCAGGTATAGGCCGACAGGCCCAATTCGGGAAACGCCACCAGCACGGCGCCGCCCTGGGCGGCCTGCTGCGCCAGCTCGATGGTCTGCGCGGCGTTGAACGCCGGGTCGGCGACCCGGCATTCGGGCACGCCGACCGCCACCCGGGCGAAGCCGTGGGAATACAGGTTGAAGAACGGGTTCGACATCGGGGTGATCGCCTGGGTCAATGAAGACTAAGTTCCAACCGCCGGATTATCTCACGCTACCCCGGGGCACACTGCCTAGCGGGGCATCTTGCCGTCGCTCATGCCCCGCTCGGCCGCCATGCCGTCCATGGGCGGGGCCAGCGCCTGCCGGTCGCGCTCGGCCGCCAAGGCGGCCTGGATGGCGCCTTCGCGCAGATGGGTGCCCATCGCGCCGATATCGGCGCCGGACGGCTGTTGGTACAGGCGCAGGCCCAGTTCCGGCAGGATGGCCAGCAGATGGTCGAAGATGTCGCCCTGGATGCGTTCGTACTCGACCCAGGCCGTCACCGCCGTAAAGCAATAGACCTCGACCGGGATGCCGTCCGCGGTGGGTTCCATCATTCGGACCATCATCGCCATGTCCTGGCGGACTTCCTTGTTCTGCTTCAGGAACGCCAGGCCGTAGGCCCGAAAGGTGCCGATGTTGGTCAGGCGCCGCCGGTTGGCCGGCACGCTGGCCAGCTCTCCCATCGTCTGGTTCGTCTGCGCGATGTCCTGGGTCTTGGCTTGCAGATAGTCGTGCAGCAGACGGAAACGCATCAGCCGTTGCGCTTCGTCGTCGGTCAAAAAGCGCACGGTGGAGGCGTCGATCCGCAGCGTGCGCTTGATGCGCCGGCCGCCGGATTCGAACATGTGGCGATAGTTGCGGTAGCTTTCCGAGAACAGCTTGTAGGTCGGCACCGTGGTGACGGTGTTGTCCCAGTTCTGCACCTTGACGGTATGCAAGGCGATGTCCTTGACGAAGCCGTCGGCGTTGGACTGCGGCATTTCGATCCAGTCGCCGATGCGCAGCATGTCGTTGCTGGTCAGCTGGGTGCTGGCCACCAGCGACAGCAGCGTGTCCTTGAACACCAGCAGCAACACCGCCGACAGCGCGCCCAGGCCCGAGATCATCCACAGCGGCGAGCGGTCAATCAGGATGGAAAGCACCAAAACGGTGCATACCGCCATCAGGATCAGCTTGCTGATCTGGATATAGCCCTTGATCGACCGGGTCTGCGCCCGCGTCGTGGCCGAATAGGTGTCTTGCCAGGCGCTCAACACCCCCGAGAACGCGATGAATACGCAGATCCACGCGCCTGCGTGCGCCAGCCGGCCCACGATGGTCACTGCTTTTTCCACGTGCGGCACCAGCCCGATGCCCAGCGACACCACCGCGAACGGCACCGCGTACCAAAGGTTCTGATAGGCGCGTCGGCGCTGCAAGGCTTGGTCCCAGTCCTTCCGCCCGCTCAACACCAGCACCCGATGCGCCAGCAACAGCACCACCCTGGCGACAACCCACTGTACGAACAGCGCCGTCAGGATCAGCACGCCGATGCCGACCAGCGTCTGCGCCCAGGCCTCGCGCGGCATGTGGGTATCAAGTTGGGTAACCAGTTCTTCCCATTCCAGGGGCATATCTCGTGTTCTCGTTCTAAGTTCTTGAAACTAACGGGGGATTATCCAACAAGTCGCGCCCGGCGGACGTTCCGCCGCGGCCCGATCCCGGCCCCGCAAGCCTGCCGCGTGCGCCGCGCCGGCGGCAGGCCCTATAATTCCGCCCATCATGGCAAACACTCCCTCCTCCGATCAAAACCAGTTCGCCAATAAGGCGCAGGCCTGGTCCGCCCGGTTCTCGGAACCGGTTTCCGAACTCGTCAAACGCTATACGGCGTCCGTGGATTTCGACAAGCGCCTGGCGCGCCACGACATCCAGGGCTCGCTCGCGCATGCGGACATGCTGGCCGCCCAGGGCATCATCGGTGCCCAGGACCTGGCCGACATCCAGCGCGGCATGACCCAGATCCTGTCTGAAATCGACGCTGGCAGCTTCCAATGGCTGCTGGATCTGGAAGACGTCCACCTGAACATCGAAAAGCGCCTGGTGGAACTGGTGGGCGATGCGGGCAAGCGCCTGCACACCGGCCGTTCCCGCAACGACCAGGTCGCTACCGACATCCGCCTGTGGCTGCGCGACGAAATCGACAACCTGCAGGACCTGCTGCGCCAGCTGCGCCACGCGCTGGCTGCGGTCGCTCTGGACAACGCCGGCACCATCATGCCGGGCTTCACCCACCTGCAAGTCGCCCAGCCCGTCACGTTCGGCCATCACCTGCTGGCCTACGCTGAAATGTTCGGCCGCGACGCCGAGCGCCTGGCCGACTGCCGCCGCCGCGTGAACCGCCTGCCGCTCGGCGCGGCCGCCCTGGCCGGCACGTCGTTCCCCATCGACCGCGAACGCGTCGCCAAGACGCTGGGCTTTGACGGCGTGTGCCGCAACTCGCTGGACGCCGTGTCCGACCGCGACTTCGCCATCGAATTCTGCGCCGCCGGCGCGCTCATCATGACGCACGTCTCGCGCCTGTCCGAAGAGCTGGTGCTCTGGATGAGCCCGCGCGTGGGCTTCATCGATCTGGCCGACCGCTTCTGCACCGGCAGCTCGATCATGCCGCAAAAGAAGAACCCCGACGTGCCCGAGCTGGCCCGCGGCAAGACCGGTCGCGTGAACGGCAACCTGGTCGCCCTCTTGACCCTGATGAAAGGCCAGCCCCTGGCCTACAACAAGGACAACCAGGAAGACAAGGAAGGCCTGTTCGACACCGTGGACACCGTGCGCGACACGCTGACCATCTTTGCCGACATGGCTGCCGGCATCAAGGTGAAGGCAGACAACATGCGCGCCGCCGCCCTGCAGGGTTTTGCCACCGCTACCGACCTGGCCGACTACCTGGTCAAGCGCGGCGTGCCGTTCCGCGACGCCCACGAAGTGGTGGCCCACGCCGTGCGCGACTGCGAACAGCGCGGTTGCGACCTGGCCGACCTGTCCACCGACGAACTGAAGGCCTATCACGCCCAGATCGGCGACGACGTGCACCAGGTGCTGACGCTGGAAGGCTCGGTTGCCGCCCGCAAGCACATTGGCGGCACGGCGCCCGAGCGCGTGGCTGAAGAAGCCAAGCGCATTCTGGACGAAACCGCCTAAGGCTGATTCCGGCCCACGCGGGCAATAAAGCAAGGCCCCCTTTTGGGGGCCTTGTTGCATCTGGCACAACGCCTGCGCCGGGCGGCAAAATCCGCCAAAAAAACAGGGACAGCATTTGCTGTCCCTGCGCAAAGGCCCTACAAGAACCCGTTCCGTCGGGCGTGTTTGACGGTCGGGTCCTCACGTCGCCGGCGCGACTTAAAGCCGAACCCGGATTACACGGCAATCGAGCCCGCCCGCGAATCACTGAAACTGGGTATTTGTAAGCCCGAAGGACGGTTAAGCAGTGACTGGATACATCCGGACACCTCCAACTACGGCGCCGCGCAGGTGCTCCGATATCATCGCAACTCCCTGCGTTCTGCCCGCCTTTTCATGCGCCTATCGCTTGCATCACGTTGTCTTGACCCGCTGCGCCGACCCAGCCTGATCGCCCTTACCGCACTTGGCCTGGCTGCCGTCGGCATCGGTTCCGCCGCCCAGGCGCAAACCGCCCGCAAGCCCTCCCCCTATGAAAACGCCCGGCCCTTGCGGCCGGACGAGATCGAAGCGCGCAAAGCCGAAGACGCCAAGCGCGGCGGCCCCGCGTTCCTGGGCCAAATCCGTACCCAGGCGGAATTCCAGCAGCTGGCCCGCGTGTACAACCCCGGCACGCCGCTTGAGATCCCGCATGTGCTGTTCGTGATCGACCGCAAGCACGCCGACCGCATCTATTACATCGACACGCCGCGCTATACGCTGCACGAGACCTTCGCCCGCGAACGCCGGCTGCTGCCCAGCACGGACAAGGCCACGCTGATCGCCCAGTACAAGGACCCGCAACGCCGCCTGCTGTTCGGCACCCTGAGCTGGCAACGCGATCTGCCGGGCTACACCTATGAATTCTGGGAAGGCGACCGGCTGACGCCCGAACTGCTGGCCCTGACCGGCGAGCGGCTGCGCGCGACCTTCTACGCGCCGCTGCGCTTCAAGGCCAACTCCACGATGCACGAACAGACCGCGCAACGCGCGGGCCTGGACTTCGTCACCCAGGAGGCCCTGCTGCGCGAACAGACCTTCCTGCCACTGAACACCGGGCACGCCCAAGGCCGCTTGCGCATCGTGGCCTCGGTGGATGACACCCACGATCTGGCGCCCACCGATATTCTGGTGCTGGACGAAGTGCCCGTCGCGCTGCCGCCCGTCGCGGGATTGGTCACGCAGCGGCCCTCCACCCTGCTGTCGCACGTGAACCTGCTGGCCAAGGGCTGGCGCATCCCCAACGCCTATGTGCGTGATGGCGTGGCCGCGCTACGCCAATACGACGGCCAATGGGTGGAGCTGGATGTCTCCAGCAATGGCTATCAGGTGCGCCCCGTGGCCAAACCCGGCGCGCCCGCGACGCCGCCTCCCAAGGCTGCCGGCCTGCCGCTGCCCAAGCCCGATCTGACCGTCAAAGCGCTCAAGCCATTGACCGGCATGGCCACCCGCGACAGCCGCCATTGCGGCGTAAAGGCCGCCAACCTGGGCGCGCTGAAATCCGCCCTGGCGCCGCTGGCCAGCGTGCCGGACGGTTTCTGCATTCCCTTCGCGCAATACGCGGCATTCATGCAGCAGCTGCATGTGCCCGAACGCATCGCCGCGCTGGAGAAACGGCCGGACTTCGCCAGCGACGCCAACGTTCGCCGCAGCGAGCTCGCCGCGCTGCGCCAGGACATCATCCAGGCGCAGCCCGACCCGGCGCTTGCGGCGGCATGGCGCGAACGCTGGCAACAGCAATTGCACGGCCGCGGCGTCTTCGTGCGCAGCTCGTCGAATTCCGAAGACCTGCCGGGTTTCAGCGGCGCGGGGCTCTACACCACCGTCCCCAACGTGACGCAAGCCGATGCGCTGCCCAAAGCCGTGCTGACGGTGTGGGCATCCATCTACAACTTCGAAGCTTACGAGGCCCGGCGCGCAGCCGGCATCGGTCAGGATGGCGTGGTGATGGGCGTGCTGGTGCAACAGGCCGCAGCCTCGGACAGCTCGGGCGTGATGATCACGCGTGATCCATTCGATGCCTCGCGCCGCTACGTCACGTACATCTCGGCCAAGCGCGGCCTGGGCATCAAGGTGGTGGAAGGCAAGCGCCAGGCCGAACAGCTGATGTATTCCAGCTGGTCCAAGGCGGTGCAGGTGCTGAGCCGGTCGGCCGAAGACACGCAACTGGTAGCGGATGCCGCGGGCGGCGTGCGCGAAGTGCCGATCGAAGGCTCACGCCAGGTGCTGAACGACGCGCTGGTCGCCAGGCTGGCTGCCGTGGGCAACCAGATCAAGGTGCGGCTGGGCAACGTGGACCAGGACATCGAATGGGCCGTGCAAGGCGACAAGATCCTGATCCTGCAGTCGCGGCCCTATATCGACGGCAGCAAGTAAGGACTGCACTGACGGCATGCCGGGCGTTTCATGCCCGGCATACCTGCCTCACCCCGCCGCGCCCGGGCAGACCAGGAACGCGGCGCTTCGAGACGGCCCGAAGCAGGCCAGGCGTCAGATATGCAGTGCGTGGCCCAGCGCCTTCAGCGCCGCTTCCTGCACCGCTTCACCCAAGGTCGGATGCGCGTGGATGGTGCCCGCCACGTCTTCCAGCGTGGCGCCCATTTCCAGCGACTGGCCAAACGCCGTCGACAGTTCCGACACGCCGCGCCCCACCGCCTGCCAGCCCACGATCAGGTGGTTGTCGCGGCGGGCCACCACACGGACGAAGCCGTCGGTGGACTCCAGCGTCATGGCACGGCCATTGGCGGCAAACGGGAAGGATGCCGTCAGGCAATCCAGCCCCGCGCTTTCGGCCTCGGCGGGCGACAGGCCCGCCACCACGACCTCGGGATCGGTGAAGCACACAGCAGGAATCGATGCCGGCTGGAAATGGCGGCGCTTGCCCGCCACCAGTTCGGCCACCATCTCGCCCTGCGCCATGGCGCGGTGCGCCAGCATAGGTTCGCCGGCAATATCGCCAATGGCCCAGACGTCGCGCATGGAGGTGCGGCACTGGTCGTCGATGCGCAGCGCATTGCCCTTGCGGTCCAGCTGCAGGCTTTCCAGCCCCCAGCCTTGCGTGCGCGGACGGCGTCCCACGGCGATCAACACCCGGTCGGCCGGCAACAGGGTTTCGGCGCCGGATGCGTCTTGAATGCGCACCGCGTCGCCCGCAGCGTTCAAGCCCAGCACCTTGCGGTTCACATGCAGCGCCACGCCCATCTTCGCCAGCGCGTTCGCCACGGGCTTGGTCAATTCCGCGTCGTAGGTCGGCAGGATGCGGTCCTGCGCTTCCACCACGGCGACTTCTGCGCCCAGCTTGCGGTACACGGTGCCCAGTTCCAGGCCGATGTAGCCACCGCCGACCACCACCAATTGCTTGGGGATGCTGGCAGGCGACAGCGCTTCGGTGGACGACACCACGATGCCGCCGAACGGCATGGACACGAGCGGCGTCGGCTCGGAGCCGGCCGCCAGCAGCAGGTGTTCGCACTGGATGCGCAGGCTGCCGCCGTCAGCGGTGGCCACTTCGGCGGTTTTGCCGTCCAGCAGGCTCGCCCAGCCCTGCACCACTTCCACGCCGTTCTTCTTCAACAGCGCGGCCACGCCGCCCGTCAGCTTGCCGACGATGCCGTCTTTCCACGCCACGGTCTGCGCAATGTCGATGGCCGGCGCCTGTACCGAAATGCCCAGCGGCGACTTGTCCGCGTAGTGGCGCGCCTTGTCGAATTCCTCGGCCGCGTGGATCAGCGCCTTGGAAGGAATGCAGCCGATGTTCAGGCAGGTGCCGCCCAACTGGCCGCCTTCGACCAGGATGGTCGGCACGCCCAATTGGCCGGCGCGGATGGCGGCCACATAGCCGCCGGGGCCGCCGCCGATCACCAGCAAGGTCGTTGTCTTTGTGATCTGGCTCATGCTTACTCCACGAAAAGCAGCGCGGGTTGTTCCAGCAGCGCGCGCACCGCCTGGATGAATCGCGCCGCGTCCATGCCGTCCACCACGCGGTGGTCAAACGACGACGACAGGTTCATCAGCTTGCGCGCCACCACGGCGCCATTGCGGAAAGCGGGCCGTTCGACGATGCGGTTCACTCCCACGATGCCGACCTCGGGATGGTTGATCACCGGCGTCGTGACGATGCCGCCCAAGGGCCCCAGGCTGGTGATGGTGATGGTCGAGCCCGACAGCTCATCGCGTCCGGCCGTACCGCTGCGCACCGCCTGCGCCAACCGGCCGATCTCGGCCGCCATGGACCAGAGGTCGCGCGCCTCGGCGTGGCGCATCACCGGCACCATCAGCCCGCCGTCGCTTTGCGTGGCGATGCCGATGTGCACGGCGCCGTAGCGCGTCACCACGCCGCCTTCGTCGTCATAGCGCGCATTGATCTGCGGGAAGTCCCGCAACGCCACGACCATGGCCCGCGCCAAGAGCGGCAGCAACGTCAGCTTGCCGCGCGACTCGCCCCACTTTTGGTTGAGCTGGACACGCAAGTCCTCCAGCTCGGTCACGTCGATTTCCTCGACGTAGCTGAAGTGCGGAATGCGGCGCTTGGACTCCGCCATCTTCTGCGCGATCTTCCTGCGCAGCCCGATGACGGGCACGGCTTCTTCGTCATTGCGCTGCACATAGGCCGAGCCGCCGCGTGCGGCGCTGCCCGATCCTTGCGAATGCAGATAGGCGTCCAAGTCTTCGTGCATGACGCGGCCGGCCGGGCCGCTGCCCTGCACGTAGCGCAGCTCCACACCCAGGTCCCACGCGCGCTTGCGCACGGCGGGCGACGCCAGCGGCTTGTCGCCCGCCGTGCGCGCCACGACCGGCGCTGCGGCGGCCGGACGCGACGCGGCCTGCGGCTTGGCCGGCGCCGGACTAGCCGGCTGCGACACAGATGCCGCGATCTGGCCGGCGATACCCCCTGCAGCCGCCTTCGCGGCCCCGTCCTGCTTGGCAAGCGCGGGGGTATCGGCAGCGGCAGGCGCCGCTTTCTGCGGCGCCGCCGAACCGGCGCGGACATTGCCTTCGCCTTCGACTTCCAGGCGGATCAGTTCTCCGCCCACGGCCATGACCTGCCCTACGTCGCCACCCAGCGCGACCACCTTGCCGACCACGGGCGACGGGATTTCCACCGTGGCCTTGTCGGTCATCACATCGGCCAGCGGCTGGTCCTCGGCGACGGTGTCGCCCACCTTGACGTGCCAGCCCACCAGTTCGACCTCGGCAATGCCTTCGCCGATGTCGGGCATCTTGATGATATGGATCCCCATCTCACACCTCCATCGCGCGTTTGAACGCTTCGCCGACCCGGCGCGGGCCGGGGAAGTACGCCCACTCCTGCGCATGCGGGTAGGGAGTATCCCAACCGGTCACGCGCTCGACGGGCGCCTCCAGGTGATGGAAGCAGTGTTCTTGCACCAGCGAAATCAGTTCCGCGCCATACCCGCAGGTGCGGGTCGCTTCGTGCACCACCACGCAGCGGCCGGTCTTCTTCACCGAATTCACAATGGTTTCCAGATCCAGTGGCCACAGGCTGCGCAGATCGATGACTTCGGCATCAATGCCGGTCTCTTCCGCGGCGGTCAGCGACACATACACCGTGGTGCCGTAGGTCAGCACCGTCAGCGCCTTGCCCGGCCGCACGATGGCGGCGGTGTCCAACGGCACGGTGTAGTAGCCGGTGGGCACCACACTGCCCGGACGCCCGGTCCACGGCGTCACCGGACGGTCGTGGTGGCCGTCGAACGGGCCGTTGTAGAGCCGCTTGGGCTCCAGGAAAATCACGGGATCATCGTTCTCGATTGAAGCAATCAGCAAGCCCTTGGCGTCATAGGGGTTGGACGGCATCACCGTGCGCAGCCCGCAGACCTGCGTGAACATGGCTTCGGGGCTCTGGCTGTGTGTCTGCCCGCCATAGATGCCGCCGCCGCAAGGCATGCGGATGGTCATCGGGGCGATGAACTCGCCCACCGAGCGGTAGCGCAGGCGTGCGGCCTCCGACACGATCTGGTCGGAGGCGGGATAGAAGTAGTCGGCGAACTGGATCTCGCACACGGGCCGCAAGCCATAGGCGCCCATGCCCACCGCCACGCCCACGATGCCGCCTTCCGAGATCGGCGTGTCGAACACGCGCGAGCTGCCGTATTTGGTCTGCAAGCCCTCGGTGCAACGGAACACGCCGCCGAAATATCCGACGTCCTGCCCGAACACCACCACGTTGTTGTCGCGCTCCAGCATCACATCCATCGCGGAGCGCAATGCCTGGATCATGGTCATCGGCGCAGAGGCCGGACCAGCGTTGTTATCAATTGCCATGATCAGACTCCGAGCTGCTGGCGCTGCCGGCGCAGATGCTCCGGCATGTCTTTGTAGACGTCTTCAAAGATGCTGGCCGCACTGGGGACGTGTCCGTCCACCAGCGTGCCGTAGCTTTCCGCTTCCTTCTGGGCTGCAACGATCTCGGCGTCGAGCTCGGCACGCACGGCCTCGTGTTCGGCGTCGGACCAGATGCCCAGCGAGATCAGGTGCTTCTTGAAGCGCTCGATCGGGTCGCCCAGCGGGAAATGCGCCCAGTCGTCGCCCGGGCGGTATTTGGAAGGGTCATCGGAAGTCGAGTGCGGACCGGCGCGGTACGTCACCCATTCGATCAGGGTCGGGCCCAGGTTGCGGCGGGCGCGTTCGGCGGCCCAGCGCGAGGCGGAATAGACCGCCAGGAAATCGTTGCCGTCCACCCGCAGCGACGCGATGCCGCAGCCCACGCCGCGGCCCGCGAAGGTCGCGCCTTCGCCGCCGGCAATCGCCTGGAAGGTGGAAATGGCCCACTGGTTGTTGACCACGTTCAGGATGACCGGCGCGCGGTACACATGCGCGAACGTCAGTGCGGTGTGGAAGTCGGCCTCGGCCGTCGCGCCGTCACCGATCCAGGCCGACGCGATGCGTGTGTCGCCCTTGATGGCGGATGCCATCGCCCAGCCCACCGCCTGGATGAACTGCGTGGCGAGGTTGCCGGAGATCGTGAAGAAGCCGTTTTGCCGGTCGGAATACATCACCGGCAGCTGACGCCCCTTGAGCGGGTCGCGTTCGTTGGACATCAGCTGGCACATCATGGTGACCAGCGAAACGTCGCGCGACAGCAGGATGCTTTGCTGGCGGTAGGTCGGGAAACACATGTCGCCCTGCTCCAGCGCCAGCGCATGGGCGGAGCCGATCGCTTCCTCGCCCAGGCTCTGCATGTAGAACGAGATTTTCTTCTTGCGCTGTGCGGTCAGCATGCGCCCGTCGAAGATGCGCGTTTTCAGCATGGCCCGCATGCCGGCGCGCAGCTGATCGTTGCTGATCTCGGGCGCCCACGGGCCCACCGCGCGGCCGTCGTCATCGATCACCCGGACCAGGCTGTACGCCAAGGCGCCGGTATCAACTGCGGCAACATCAATGGGGGGTTTGGGCACCTCGCCGGGCGGCGACAGATGCAGATAGGAAAAGTCGGTCTTGCAACCCGGACGCCCTGTAGGCTCGGGGACGTGCAACTTCAACGGCCCATATTGGCTCATATATTGTCTCCACGCTTGATCGTGTCATGCGTTTTCTTCCTACCAAGACATTGCCAAAGGCGTGTGACCTCAAGCGCTGCCATCGTCGGCCCGCGCATAGGGATAAATATGCGTGGCCGTCGACGAGATTAGCACAGGGGACGGGGTCGTTGAGGCGAGCCAGCATTCACGCGGGCCCGCATCCCACTAGGGGTTTTCCAGCGTTTACCAGCGGTAGCTCAGGGTGGCATATAGCGTGCGCGGATCGCCGTAGCGGCACCCGGTCGCACCCGCGCAAGCCAGGTAGCCGCGGTTGAACAGATTGCGCGCGTTCACCGTCAACGACAAACCGGACATGGCCGGGTCCAGCGCGCCGAAGTCATAGGCGGCCAGGGCGTCGACCAGGAACTGGCCGGGCACGTTCGCGGGATAGCCAGGAAGGTTCGTCGAGCTGGCATAACGCACCCCCGCGCCGAGGGTCAGGCCGGGCACGCCGGCGGCGGTCAGGTTGTAGTCGGCCCAGACAGAGGCGCTGTGCAGCGGCACCAGCGCAATGCGCTGGTCAACCAGCGAGGGGACTGTGCTGCGCGTGGTGCGAGCGTCGGTGTAGGCATAGCTGGCCGTCAGGTTCATGGCGCCCAGGCGCGCCTTGGCTTCCAGCTCCAGACCGCGCGACCGCGCCCGGCCGGTCTGCACGGAGTACGTCGCGTCGGCCGGATCGCTAGTCAGTGCATTGGTCTGGGTCAGGTCATAGACCGCCGCGCTGTACAGCATGTTGCCGCCCGGCGGCTCGTAGCGCAGGCCCAATTCGTACTGCGTGCCTTTGGTCGGTTTGAACGCGTTGCCCGCGCGATCCACGCCGATGGTCGGCGCAAACGACTGGCTGGCGCTGAGGTAAGGCGCCAGGCCGTTGTCGGCCAGGTACACCAGGCCCACGCGGCCGGTCGTGGCGCTGTCGCGAAGGCGTGTCGTGGCGCCGTTGGCGTAGTTCTTCTGGTCGGTGTCCGCCCAATCCTGGCGGCCGCCCAGCACCAGCACCCATTTGTCCTGGATCTTGATCTGGTCTTGCAGATACAGGCCCAGCGAATCGGAACGCGTATTGATGCCGTAGTCGGCGGCGGTGTTCAGCACCGGCACCGCGCCGTACACGGGGTGGTAGATGTCCGCCAACGCCGCCACCGTGCCGGAATGCCGATGCGAGTCATAGCCGCTGCGGTAGTAGTCCAGCCCCGCCAGCACGGTGTGCTGCAGGGGGCCGCCGTCCAGCTTCAGTTCCAGCGAGGTATCGGTTGCGACGCCATACGAGTGTTCGCTGCGGCTGACCACGCCGCGCCGCAAGGTCTGGCCGTTGGCCTGCAAGCCGCCAAAACTCAGATAGTCCCACGTGCCGTCCGCCGTGAAGTACCGGGCGCTCTGGCGCAGCTTCACCCGGTCGTTGAACGCGTGCTCGAACGCGTAGCCGACGGTGTAGGTATCGGTGTCGTATCGGTCGAAATCCGGTTCACCGATGAAGAGGTCGCGGGGGATCTGGCCATTCAAGGTATTGGCGGCCGGCATGGGCGCGGCAAAGCGCGTGCGGATGCGCTGATAGCTGGCCAACAGCGTCAGCGAAGTCGCCGCCGAGGGCTGCCACGTCAAGGCTGGCGCCAGATAGGTCCGGTCGTCCGGCACATGGTCCACCCAATTGTCGGCGTTGCGGGCAAGGCCCGTCAGGCGATACATCCAGGCGCCGTCCTCTGACAGGGCGCCGGTGAAGTCGCCCGACACCTGCCGGCGGCCATAGCTGCCGGTATCCAGGTTCAGCTCGCGCAGCGCGTCGGCCGAGGGGCGTTTGCTGACGGTGTTGACCACACCGCCCGGACTCAGTTGCCCATACAGCACCGACGACGCGCCGCGCAGCACTTCCACCCGTTCCAGCCCATACGGTTCCTGCCCGCCGTCGTAGACGCTGGACTGCAGTTTCAAGCCGTCGCGCAATTGCCCGGAGTTCCCCGCGGCCACATTGAAACCGCGCAGCATCAGGTCATCCACCATGCGGCTGAAGGCAGGAGACTGCGCCGATACGCCCGGCGTGTAGCCCAGCGCGTCCGCCACCGACCCTGCCTTGACCGCGCGGATCTGATCGCTGGTGACGACCGACACGGATTGCGGCGTTTCGATCAGCGGCGTGTCCGTCTTGGTGCCCGACAGCGCGCGCTGCGCCACGTAGCCGTCCACATGCCCGGTAGGCGATTCGATGGAACCGGTGACGCGGACCGGCTCAAGCAGCGTCGCATCTTGAGAGGCACGGCGCGCACTCAGCGTGCCATTGGCGGTGACGGCCAGTTCCAGGCCGCTGCCGGCAAGCGCGCGCCGCGCCGCGTCTTCGGCCGTGAAATCCCCGGCGATGGCCGGCGCAGTGCGCCCCGCCACCAGGGCGGGATCGACGGACACCGCGCGCCCGCTCTGGCGTGCGATGCGGGTCAGCGTATCGCCCAGGGCGCCTGCGGGCAGATCGAAGCGCAGCACGGCTCGGGCGGCGGCGGGACCACCCTGCTGGGTTTGGGCATGGACCGCGGGCACGGCCAAGGCGATGAACAGCGCGGCGGCTAAAGGCCGGAGCGGGCGACGATGAAACATGGATTCTCCTGCAACAGTTTGGTGTTTCAGGAGGGATGTCCAACGACGCGGACAAAAGTGATCATTTATTTTCAGCGCGGGGGTCGCGTACATCGATGCTGACGAGCCAGCCCCCCAGCGACGTGATGTCGATCGGCAAGGTCTGGCGCAGCGACTCCAGCGCGCGGCCGGTGTCGTCCAGCGGAAACGCCCCCAACACGCGCAGCCGCGCGGCGGCCGGCGTGATGCGGATGAGGCCCCGCCGATAGGGCCGCAGCGCTTGCACCACCGCGCCCAATGGCTCGTCATGCACGGCCAGCATGCCGCTTTGCCAGGCGGCAGCGTCAGCCAGTACGGTTTCCGGCTGGCCCAGGCCTTGCGCATCGAACCGCAAGCCCTCGCCTGCCTGCAGCACGCGGCGCTGGCCGGCGGCACGCACTTCGACGCGATGTTCAACCACGCTGGCGACGCAAGCCTCTTCCCCGCGCGCCACGCTGAACACCGTGCCCAGCGCCTGCACCTCGCCTTCGGCGGTCGAGACGATGAACGGTCTCTCGGCGTCAGGCGCCACACGTGCGTAAACCGCGCCCGCTTTCAGGCGCACACGCCGCACGCCAGCGCTGAAATCCAGATCGACGGCCGAGCGCGCATTCAGCGTCAATTCGCTGCCGTCCGGCAAGGTATAGGTGCGACGTTCGGCCGTGCCCGTGCGCAGGTCGGCGGACAGCGTACCGAGCGGGGTCTGGCGGTCGACCAGCGCGGCCAGGCCGCCCGCCGCCAGCGCCAGGCCCAGCGCGTTGCGCAGCATCCGCCGCCTGGCTGGCGGGGTCAGCAAGGCGCGGCCGGCCGCCTGGCGCTGCTCGCCCCCGCCCAGCGCCGCAAAGGAATCCTTGACGGCGGCATTGACCTGATCCCAGGCCGCGCCATGGCGGGGATCCGCCAGCCGCCACTGCTCGAACCGCGCACGGTCGGCCGCGGCCACGCTGCCCGAGGACAACAGCACCATCCAATCCACGGCCGATTCCAGATCGGCCGGCAGCAACGGCGCGGTCATTCAGCCAAGCGCGCCGCCACGCATAGCGTGATGGCCTGCTTCATGTAGCGCCGCACCGTGATGACGGATACGCCGACACGCACGGCGATCTCGGCATAGCCGAGTCCGTCGAGCTGGCTGTACAGGAAAGCCTGGCGCGCCTTGAGCGGCAGGCGTTGCAACGCGCGGTCGATATGCATCAGGGCCTCGACCACCAGCGCACGGCTTTCTTCGCTGGGCGCGGTGGCGGGCGGCAACGCGCCCAGGCTGTCGAGATACGCGCGCTCCAGTTCACGGCGGCGCCAGAAGGTGAACAGCGTACGCTGCGCCAATGTGGTCAGGAACGCGCGAGGTTCGCGGATGGTGTCGGCCTGTCGGCCGGCCAGGACACGCACGAACGTATCGTGCGCCAGATCGGCCGCATCATGGCGGCACCCCAGCCGGCGACGCAGCCACTCTTGCAACCAGGAGTGATGCGCTTCATACAGCTCGGCAGCGGAAGGCTCCGTGGGCTGTGCGGATGAGGACATGGAAAGGCGCCAGGCTAATTAACAATAAGAATTATTGTCATTTATTGCCCGGCACGCAAGCGCCCTGTCTCGGGCGCCCCCAACATGCCTGGCTTGCGGTCAGACCGGACCGGTCCACTCCGTGACGAAGTCGCGGTAGTCGGGCCGATTGGCCGGCGCTACCGCGCAAGCGGGCGTGCCGATCGCCAGATAGCCCAGGAAACGGTAGTCCAGCGAGTCCAGGCCCAGCGCGTTCTGCACGTCTTCGACGTAGGTGCCTACGCCCGTGCTCCAGAACGCGCCGTAGCCCAGCATGTGCACGGCGTTCAAGATGTTCATGACCGAGCAGCCCGTGGCCAGCAGTTGCTCGTGTTCGGGGATCTTGGTGTTGTCGTGCGCGATCTTCTGCGCCACGGCGACGAACAGCGGCACGCCGGCCATCCATTCGCGCACCGATTTTTCCTTTTCAGGCGTCATGCGCGGGTCGCCGCTGCGCTTGACCGCTTCCAGCGCGACATCAGCCAGCTTGCCGATGGCCTCGCCCTGGATGACGACAAAACGCCACGGACGCAGCGCGCCGTGATCGGGAGCCGACATGGCGGCTTGCAGGATTTGTTCGAGTTCGTCGGGCTTGGGCGCCGGACCCCGCAAGAACTTCACGGAACGGCGCGTGGTCAGGGCGTGCAGCGGAGTGGCGGTAGTGGTTACGGTCATTGATTCGGGCGCAAATGGGAAAGAAACAGATTCTCATATTAAGCGATGAGGGCGGCTTGAGCGGGTATCCCCCGCCCCGCAGCAAGGGCATCAGCCCAAGTGCGTATGCCGCTCCTGGCGCTCTTCGACCTGCATTTCGGACAAGCCGTGCAGGATGCCGCAGTCTTCCGCGTCGGGCCGCGCCGACAGGCAGCGCTGGCGCAATTCGGTCAGTTGCGTCTTCAATTGCGTCAGTTCGGCGATGCGTTCATCCACGTGGGAAATGTGTTCGTCGAACAGCTCATTAATAGGGCCGCATCCCGTTTGATGATTGTCGGCCAGGGACAGGATGGCGCGGATCTCGTCCTGTGTCATGTCCAGCGCCCGGCAGTTGCGGATCAGGCGCAGCCTTTCCAGATGGGGCTGCCCATAACTACGGTAGTTATTCAGGCCGCGCTCCGGCGCGGGCAGCAGCCCTTCTTTTTCGTAGTACCTGACGGTTTCGACCGTGGTACCGGCCGCCGTGGCCAATTCGCCAATACGCATCGCGCCTCCCTGGATCGCATCCGAGTGAATTAAGGGGTTGACCCTATAGTAACTCCAAGGTGTGGAATACCACCATCTGCTTACACAAGGCGAAGAAGATGTCCCTCCCACCAGTCAAATCCCTACCACCCCTGCCCGCCAAGCAAGAAGACGCCTGCTGCGCAGGCAGCGGACACGCGGGGGGCAAGGCGGGGCACGATCACGCCGACCACAAGCACGAGCACGCTCATGACCACAAGCATGACCATGCCCATGATCACGGCCATCGCCATGCGCAACCGGAAGCCGCCTGCTGCGGCCACGCCCACAGCATGGAGAACCTCTCACTGTCGAGCGACGGCGGCGCCACGCTTGCCGCCGGCCCCGGCCAGTTGCTGGCCCGCCTGCGCATCGGGCAGATGGACTGCCCCACCGAGGAAACACTGATTCGCAAGAAGCTCGACGGGCTGGACGGGGTGCATGCGCTGGACTTCAACCTGATGCAGCGCGTGCTGACGGTCGTCCATGCGGAGGGCGCGCTGGACCGCATCATGGCTGCCATCAAGTCGCTGGACATGACGCCGGAACCGCTGGCCGACGGGGTGCCCCGCACCCCTGCCCCCGCCGCCAAGCCCGTGAACTGGTGGCTGATCGGCGGTTCGGGCGTGCTGGCCGCCCTGTCCGAGTTTTCGCATTTCGCCGGCTGGCCGCTGGGCATCACGGCGGCATTTGCCGTGGCTGCCATTCTGGCTTGCGGGGTCACTACCTATCGCAAGGGCTGGATCGCCGTGCGCAACGGCAACCTCAACATCAACGCCTTGATGAGCATCGCCGTGACCGGCGCCGTGCTGATCGGCCAGTGGCCCGAAGCCGCCATGGTGATGTTCCTGTTCAACGTGGCCGAACTGATCGAAGCCCGGTCGCTGGACCGCGCGCGCAACGCCATCCGCGGCCTGCTGGACCTGGCGCCGGAAACGGCGACCGTGCGCCAGGCCGACGGCCGCTGGCTTGAAGTGCCTGCCGCGCAGCTGCAGGTGGACGATGTGGTGCGCGTGCGTCCGGGCGAACGCATCGCTGCCGATGGCATCATCGTCAGCGGCAGCTCGGCCGTGGACCAGTCGCCCATCACCGGCGAAAGCCTGCCCGTGGAAAAAGGGCAGGACGATCCCGTCTTCGCCGCCACCGTGAACGCGTCCGGCTCGTTCGAATACCGCGTAACCGCGGCCGCCGGCAACACGACGCTGGCCCGCATCATCCACGCGGTCGAGCAGGCCCAGGACGCGCGCGCCCCCACCCAGCGCTTCATCGACCGCTTCTCGCGCATCTACACGCCCGCCGTGGTGGGCGTGGCGCTGCTGGTCGCCGTAGTGCCTCCCCTGCTGTGGGACCAACCGTGGTTCGACGCGATCTATCGCGCCCTGGCGCTGCTGATCATCGCCTGCCCGTGCGCACTGGTGATCTCCACGCCGGTCAGCATCGTCAGCGGCCTGACCGCGGCATCGCGGCGCGGCATCCTGGTCAAGGGCGGCGTCTATCTGGAAGAAGGCCGCAACCTGAAGTGGCTGGCGCTGGACAAGACCGGCACCCTGACGCACGGCAAACCGGTACAGACCGACCTGCAGGATTGGGACGTGTCCGACCAGACCCGTCAGCCTGCGGCCCTGATCGCCGCCAGCCTGGCCGCCCGTTCCGACCACCCCGTCTCGTTGGCGGTGGCCAATGCGGCACGCGATGAAGGCAAGATCTTGCTGGACGTCGAGGCTTTCACGGCCCTGCCCGGGCGCGGCGTCAGCGCGCAGATCGACGGCGTGACCTATCAATTGGGCAACCGCCGCCTGATGCGCGAACTGGGCGTGTCCAGCCCCAAGCTGGAAGCGCGCCTGGATGAACTGGAACACCAAGGCAAAAGCGCGATCGCGCTGACCGACGGCCTTCGCGTCCTGGCGTTGGCCGCCGTGGCCGACACCGTCAAGCCGACCAGCGCGGCCGCCATTGCCGACCTGCATGCGCTGGGCGTGCGGACCCTGATGCTGACGGGCGACAACACCCCCACCGCGCAGGCCATCGCCAAGCAAGTGGGCATCGACGAAGCCCGGGGCGATCAACTGCCCGAAGACAAGCTGGCCGCCATCGAAAGCAAGCTGGCGCCCAGCGGGCGGGTGGGCATGGTGGGCGACGGCATCAACGACGCCCCCGCGCTGGCCCGCGCTGATATCGGCTTTGCCATGGGAGCGGCCGGCACGGGCACCGCCATCGAAACGGCCGACGTGGCCCTGATGGACGACGACCTGCGCAAGATCGGCACCTTCCTGCGCTTGTCGCGCGCCACGCATCGCGTGCTGATCCAGAACATCACGCTGGCGCTCGGCATCAAGGTGGTGTTCCTGACGCTTGCCATGACCGGCCAGGCGACGCTATGGATGGCGGTCTTCGCCGATGTAGGCGCCAGCCTGCTGGTGGTCGCCAATGGCCTGCGCCTGCTGCGCGCCGCGGCGTAAGCCGAAGCGCGAGAGGACGGGAAACAATAATACGGAAGACGGACGGGCCTCAGCCCGTCTGTTCTTCCTGAGGCCAGTCGCGCAGCACGGGCGCGTCCGGCGCGCCGGGGCCGACATCACGCAGGTGCTCGTGCTGCAGCAGCGCCATGCGATAGGCGTCGCGATAAGCGCCGTTGGAGAAGAACTCTTCCTTCAACAGGCCTTCGATCTGGAAGCCGCAGCGTTCGTACACGTGCACGGCCGCGATGTTGTCCTTGTCCACCACCAGGTAGACCTTGTGCAGGTTCAGCACGCGGAACGCGTAGCCCACCGCGATGCGGGTCGCCGCTTTGGCGTAGCCCCGGCCTTGATAGCTGGGCGCGATGATGATCTGAAATTCAGCGCGGCGGTGGATGTAGTCGATTTCCACCAGCTCCACCAGGCCGGCCGGTTGGCCGGTGTCGTGCTCGATGATGAAACGCCGCTCGTTCTGGTCGTGCAAGTGGCGGTCATAGAGGGCAACCAGTTCGTCATAGGCCTCGTAGGGCTCTTCGAACCAATAACGCATGATGACGTCGTTATTGTTGATCTTGTGCACGAAGTGCAGGTCGCCGCGCTCCAGGGGGCGTATTTTGATATCGGATATTACCGACATAGAAACCTCCGAAAGTGGCGTCATTGTAGTCGAATCCGCCTCAAGACGACCTTTTCATGGGTGTTTTGGTATTTTATCGGCATTTTATGCGGCTCCCAGCCCATAATTGGCTTAAAAGCATTGCCATTGCTTGATCTGAAAATAAATAACCATTGAAAAAGTAACGCCATGCGACGCGCCGAACCCGGCACGGAACGCGGGAATCGTCCGTCCACGCGGTCACGACCCTGGCCGTTTTTTTTCGGTGCTTGCCTGCCTCTCTCATGCCACACTGCCGGGTGTTGCGCGCTATCACAATGAACAAGAGGAAAAGACATGCATATCCTGGTGGCAGGCTTTCAGCACGAGACCAATACCTTTGCGCCCTCCAAGGCGGGCTACGACAACTTCGTCCGGGGTGAAGGCTTTCCCGCCATGGTGCGTGGCGAAGACGTGCTGGCGCTGCGCGCAGTCAATATTCCCGCGGGCGGCTTCATCAACGCCATCGAGTCGCAGGGCCACACCGTGAATCCCGTGATCTGGGCCGGGGCCAGCCCGTCCGCCCACGTCACCCGCGACGCCTACGAGCGCATCGCCGGCGAAATCGTGGATGCCGCGCGCAAGGGCCCTTACGACGCCGTCTACCTGGACCTGCACGGCGCCATGGTCACCGAACACCTGGATGACGGCGAAGGCGAGTTGCTGGCCCGCGTGCGCGGGATCGTGGGGCCGGACGTGCCGGTCATCGCCAGCCTGGACCTGCACGCCAACGTCACGGCGCAGATGCTGCACGAGGCCGACGGGCTGGCGGCCTTCCGCACGTACCCGCATGTGGACATGGCCGACACCGGCGAACACGCCGCGCGCTTGCTGTTGGCCCGTATCGCGGCCGGCAGCCAATGGGCTCGCAGCGAACGCCGCCTTCCCTTCCTGATCCCCATCAACGGCATGTGCACGATGCTGCAGCCGTCTCAGGGCGTGTACGAGGTGCTGGCGCAACTGGAACAGACGCCGGGCGTCGCCTCGATCTCGTTCGCGCCCGGCTTTCCGGCGGCGGACTTTCCGGAATGCGGCCCGGTGGTCTGGGCTTACGGCACGGATGCCGCGGCGGTGGAACAGGTCACCGAAGCGCTGTACCAGCGCGTGATGGAACTCGAACCGCAATGGTCGCCCGACTTCCTGGAACCGGCCGACGCGGTACGACGCGCGCAGGCCTTGACGGCGGGCGCATCGCGCCCCGTCGTCATTGCCGACACCCAGGACAATCCCGGCGCAGGCGGCGACGCCAACACGACGGGCATGCTGCGCGCGCTGGTCGAAGCGGATGCGCAGAACGCGGCGCTTGGCCTCTTCTATGATCCGGCAGCCGTGCAAGCCGCGACGGCCGCTGGCGTCGGCAAGACGGTGTCGCTACGCCTGGGCGGCCAATCGGGCGTCGCGGGCGACACGGCATTCGAAGGCGAATTCGTGGTGGAAACGCTATCGCCCGGCAAGCTGCGCTTTGACGGGCCGATGATGCATGGGATGGATGTGGACCTGGGAGCGGTCGCGGGCTTGCGGATCGGCGGCGTGCGCGTCGTGGTCAGCGCCAGCAAGGCGCAGATGCTGGACCGCAACCTGTTCCGCGTGGGCGGCGTGCAGCCCGAAGACATGGCGATCCTGGTAGTAAAGAGTTCCGTGCATTTCCGGGCCGACTTCCAGCCCATCGCGCACGAGGTGCTGGTGGCCAAGGCGCCGGGCCCGATGCAGGCCGACCCGGCGGACTTGCCCTGGACCCGCTTGCAGCCGGGCATCCGCGTCCGGCCGCTGGGGCAGCCCTTCGCCCGCCGGTAGCCAGCCGATAAACGGCGCCTGGCCCGGCAGGCTTACTTGAGCTTGCCCTGAGGGCTGACGAAATCTTCCAGCGTCAGCCCTTTCTCTTTCAGGATGGCCTCCAGCAGCGGTTGCAGCTTGCCCAGGCTTTCCTGCACCGTCTCGCGTACGGTATCCACCACCACCTGGGTGCTGCGTTCGATTTCGATATTGACGAAGTCGCCCACCTGCTTGTCTTCGAAGACCGTCATGCGGCGGGTTTCGGGAATCAGCCAGACCTCGAACCAGCCTTCGGCGCGGTTCACTTCCGACACGGTCAGGCTGGCGCCGTTGATGGCGATATAGCCCTTGGCGAACACGTACTTACGGAAGTCTTCAGGGATGCTGAAACGCATCAGGCGATTGGTGTCGGACGACTTCACCATGACCACTTCGGACGTGAAGTCCACATGGCCCGACAAGGGGTGGCCGCCGATCTCGGCCCCGTCGCGGGCGGCGCGCTCGACGTTGGCGCGATCGCCTTCGACGTAGCTGCCCAGCGTGGTGATGGCCAGGCTTTGCAGCATGACATCGAAGGTCGCCTGGTTATCTGACAGCAGTTCCGTGACGGTCAGGCAAACGCCGTCCGTCGAGACGCTGGCGCCAATGGCCAGGTCAACGCAGAAACCAGGGGGGAAATCCAGCGTGAAGGTGCGCAGGCCTTCGCGATCCGCGATCTTTGCGATCTTCGCGGTGCCTTGAACAATACCGGTGAACATACGGATCCTGAATACGGGGCGGCAGGCCCCTGAAGCAAAACATCAACGTTAACCGATATTTTGCCAGGAGCCGCCCCGCAAGGCCGGGTGGCGGACGCCACCCGCCGCGCGATCAATGACGGATCG
Source organism: Achromobacter marplatensis (assembly GCF_002209535.1). Taxonomy (GTDB): domain Bacteria; phylum Pseudomonadota; class Gammaproteobacteria; order Burkholderiales; family Burkholderiaceae_B; genus Achromobacter; species Achromobacter marplatensis. The sequence goes on from NZ_NJIG01000003.1 coordinate 547,052, forward strand.
CGATGGTCTTCAGCGTGGTGAAGCCGTACAGCGCTTCGAAGCCCTTTTCACGGCCATAGCCGGATTGGCGCGAACCGCCGAACGGCAGCTCCACGCCGCCGCCGGCGCCGTAGTTGTTGACGAACACCTGGCCGGCGCGCAGCTTGCGGGCCAGGCGCATCTGGCGCGCGCCATCGCGGGTCCACACGCCGGCCACCAGGCCGTACAGCGTGCCGTTGGCGATCTCCAGCGCTTCTTCCTCGGTGTCGAACACCATCGCGGCCAGCACCGGGCCGAACACTTCTTCCTGCGCCAGGCGGCTGTCGGGCGGCACGTCACGGAACAGCACGGGCGGCTGGTAGTAGCCGGATTCCGGCGTGCCGTCCTTCAGCTTGCCGCGCGCGGCAACCTTCAAGCCTTCGCTTTCTGCTTCGGCCAGGAACCCCCGCACGCGGTCATGCTGGCGAGCGCTGATCAGCGGGCCCACGTCCAGGTCTTGCGCGGCCGGGCCGGTGACGGTGGCCGAGAAGGCCTCCGACAGACGCTTGATCACGGTCTCATACACGCCGCGCTGAATCAGCACGCGGCTGCCGGCCGAGCAGGTCTGGCCGGCGTTCTGGATGATGGCGGCCAGCAGCACCGGCATGGCGGCATCCAGGTCGGCGTCGTCGAACACGACCTGCGGCGACTTGCCGCCCAGTTCCAGCGTGACCGGCACATGGTTTTCCGCGGCGGCGTGCGCCACCATCTTGCCCGTCTGCGGCGAACCGGTGAACGAGATGTGGTCGATGCCCGGATGCGCGGTCAACGCAGCGCCGGCTTCATGGCCGTAGCCGGTGACGATGTTCAACGCGCCGGCGGGCAGGCCCACTTCGGCGGCGATCTCGGCCAGCTTCAACAGCGACAGGCACGCGTCTTCGGCGGGCTTGACCACGCAGGCGTTGCCCGCGGCCAGCGCCGCGCCGACGCTGCGGCCGAAGATCTGCAGAGGGTAGTTCCAGGGCACGATGTGGCCCGTCACGCCATGCGCTTCGCGTACGGTCAGCACGGTGAAGCCCGGGGTGTAAGGAATGGTCTCGCCATGCAGCTTGTCGACCGCGCCGGCATAGAACTCGAAATAGCGTGCAACCGCCGCGGCGTCCGCGCGGGCCTGCTTGATGGGCTTGCCCGTATCGGCCGATTCCAGCTGCGCCAGTTCTTCCTGGCGGTCCAGCAGCGCAAACGCGATGCGCATCAGCAACCGGCTGCGCGCGGCGGGCGCCATCTGGCCCCACTCGCCTTCAAACGCCTGCCGGGCGGCCTGCACGGCGCGGTCGATATCTGCCTCGCCCGACCGGGCGATCGCCTCGAAGGCCTTGCCATCGGACGGGTTCAGGACGGGAATGGTTTCACCGGCAGCAGCAGCCACCCATTCATTGGCGATAAAGTTCTTCTGAGTCACGATGTGCGGAGTAAAGTAGCGGCCGAACGGCCGGTTGCGGAAAAGGCGCCGACGCGCGTGCAGCGTCTCGGGCAGGAATCCATGAGGTTTCAAGCAAGGTACGAGAGGCCGCCGTAACTTGTCAATTGAATTGACAGCTTTTGTCCCAAGCTTCAGGACATTTTCCTGAAGCCTCGGGTAATCCCTAATATTTCAGGGATTTAGACCGGAATCCCACCCCGCCGCGGCTTGTCATCACGAATGACAAACCCGGCATATTCATCAGGAGCGCGCCGATGAGCGACGTGCGTGACCCGCAGCTGGAATCGTTGTTGGAAGCCACCGCCCGCCCCCGTCCCGAACTGGACGTGCTGGCCGAAGTGGCCTCTGGCCTGGGCTATGTGCGCGCCGAGCGCTTTGCCGAACGCGTCTATGAAAGCCTGTTCTACGCCATCGCCACCGGCAAGATCGCGCCCGGCAACAAGCTGCCCACCGAACTGGAACTGGCGGCGTTGTTCGAGGTATCTCGCCCTGTGGTCCGGCAAGCACTCGACCGATTGCGCGAAGACCAGTTGGTCGACTCCATCCGCGGATCAGGCACCTATGTGCGCGCCAAGCCCGACCTGATGGGCGGCATGCCCGCCGTGGACCCTGCGCGCCGCGTCGGCCACATCCTGGAGGGCCTGGAGCTGCGCATGGTGATCGAGCCCGAATGCGCCTACCTGGCCGCCCTGCGCCGCACCACCGACGACCTGCGCGAGATGGACCGCATGCTGACGGGCTACGAAGAGGCCGACGCCTCAGGCGCCATCGCCCACCACCACGACTACGGCTTTCACCGTGCCATCGCGGCGGCCACCAGCAACCAGCGCTTCGTCCAGGTCCTGAAATCGCTGGAGTACGACGTCAGCCACGCCGTGAACGTCATGCGCCACCTGGTCCACAGCGAACCCTGGAAGCGCACGCGCGCCGCAATCGAAGAACACCGTCACATCTACCGCCTGATCCGGGACCAGGACGCCGACGGCGCCCGCAACGTCATGCGCGCGCATATCGAAAAGGCCAAAAGCCGGATGCTCAACAGCGGCTCGGAGCATTGACCCGCTTGCGCGGCGGGTTTGCGCCCCTCAATTCCGCGTCCACCCGGCCTTGGGGTCGCGCTTGTCGTGCAAGTAGTCCCATTCGGTATCGCAAACCCCGCAGACAAAAGCTTCGTGGTTCGCCTTGCGGGTGACGGCCGCCAGGCTGCGCACAGCCCCAAGGCTGATCAGCCCGGCATGGCCGGCCGCCCCGCGCGTTTGCTGCACGATGCCCTCGCAGTCACTGCAAATCGCCATTTTCTCCACCTTTCATTATTCTTTCAGTGGAGATACTACAAAATGATACCGGCGATAATGTTCAGCAATTCTCACTAGATTGTTGCTTCGGTGTTTGCCGCGCAGGCCCGGCAAACGGAGCGCGGCGCCCCGCTACACCCTGGGCCACGCAAGGTATCATTCGTCGTTCGCCCGGATGGCCCGCCACGGCCAGTCGCGCATGCTGCATCCAAGCCAGCGGCGTCTTTCCGGAACTTGCTGGCGCAAGCGCCACAGCACTCGTCAACGACCGATAAGAACCATGAAATTAGCCACCTGGAACGTGAACTCCCTGAACGTGCGCCTGCAGCAAGTGCTGGATTGGCTGGCCGCCAATCCGGTCGACGTGCTGTGCATCCAGGAACTGAAGCTCACTGACGACAAGTTCCCCGAGGCCGCCTTCAAGGAAGCCGGCTACCACGCGGTCTGGGCTGGCCAGAAAACGTACAACGGCGTCGCCATCATTTCGCGCGTGCCTGGCACCTCCATGGTGCGCAATATCCCCGGCTACGAAGACCCCCAGCAACGCGTCCTGGCCCTGACCTTTCCCAGCCCCGAAGGCGACGTGCGCGTCGTGTGCGCCTACTGCCCCAACGGCCAGTCGCTGGATTCGGACAAGTACGTCTACAAGCTGGCCTGGTACGAGGCCATGCACAACTGGTTGGCCGAAGAGATCAAGCAGTACCCGCGCCTGGCCGTGCTGGGCGACTACAACATCGCCCCCGCCGACGAAGACGTGCACAACCCCGAGAAATGGGAAGGCCAGGTCCTTGTGTCCGAACCGGAACGCGCCGCGCTGCGTGCTTTGCTCGACCTGGGCCTGACGGATTCCTTCCGCCTGTTCGAACAGCCGGAAAAGTCGTTTTCGTGGTGGGATTACCGCCAGTTCGCCTTCCGCCGCAACGCCGGCCTGCGGATCGACCACGTGCTCTTGTCGGCCCCGCTGGTCAAGCGCTGCGTCGCCTGCGTGATCGACAAGGAACCCCGCCGCAATGAGCAGCCGTCGGACCACGCACCGGTGATCGCCACCCTGGAATTCGTCTGAAAATTTTTGTCTGGCGGCGTGTTGCGCGCCGCCAGATTGTTCCTGTATAGTTTTGGTCTTGCTTCATGGGGCGGTAGCTCAGCTGGGAGAGCGTCGCGTTCGCAATGCGAAGGTCGGGAGTTCGATCCTCCTCCGCTCCACCAAATTCCAGACAAAAAAGCCTTGGACACGTCATGTGGTCCAAGGCTTTTTTGTTTTACCGCCGCGTTTGCCCTACACCGCGTCCTGATCCAGCCGGCGCACGGCCGCGCTCAGCGTCGCGAAATCGAATTCCTGGCGGCCGCGCCGCAACAAGCGCATCAGCACGGTCGTTGCGACTGGAACGAACGCCGCCAACAAGAAGGATTCCAACAGGAACGTCGGCTTGTCGCCGGGCGCGGGGAAGAAGAACAGGCCCGCCACCAGGCCAGAGACCGTCGCGGTGGTCGCGGTCAGGCCGTCATGCTTGCGGCTGAACAAGCCGTAGAACACCGGGAAGGCGGCAGCCGAGCACAGCAGGTCGGCCAACAGGAACAGGTACAGCACGCTGTATCCCTGGGACGCCACGATCATGACCGGGATGGCCAGCAGCAGCACCGCCCAGCGGGCCAGCCGCTTCATGTCCATGCCGTTCGCGTTGGGCATCAGGCGGCGCATGTCTACGGCGACGATGCTGGACACCGCGCTGATCGCCGTGTCGGCCGTGCTCATCACCAGCGACAGGCCCAGCGGAATCAGCGCGATGACAAACCACGCGGGTGCATGCGGCATGATGACGCTGAACAGCGCGATCGAACTGTCGCCCGCCGGGGCCAGCCCCACGAAGGCCAGGCCGAACAAACCCATCAAAAAGATGAACGGGGCAGCCAGGATGCCTCCCAACAGGAAGCCGTTGCGCATCGCCCGCGCGTCTTTCGCGGCATAGATGCGCTGCCAGTTGCCCTGGTGAAAAATGCCCGTCAGCAGGATCGCCACGAAAAACGTCAGCCCGGCCTTCACGCCACCCGGATCCGTCACGTCCAGCAATTGGGGCGCCTTGGCCTGCAACGCTTCGATCGTCGGCAACGCGCCGCCCGCCGCCTGCCAGCCGACCACGCACAGAATCACGAGCAAGGGCACGATGACCATCATCTGCACCTGGTCCGTGAAGATCGACGAACGCAACCCGCCGTACGTCGTGTACAGCAGGGTCGTGCCCATCACGATGGCCGCGGTCGCCCACAGCGGCACCGGCGCCAGCATGGTGACCAGTTTGGCGATCGCGGTCACTTCGGCCGACAAGGCGATGAAGAGATAGAACAGCATGATGAAGAGCGCCAGCCCGTACATGGGCCGCCCGTAACGCGCCATCAGGAATTCAGTCAGCGTGTGCCCGTGCGGGATCAGTTCGCGCATGCGCCGCCCCAGCGGAATCATCACCAGGCGCGGCGACATGGAACCCAGCGCATAGCCGATCACCGCGGCCAGGCCGCCCCACGTCGCGGCCTGTGCCGGCGAGAACAGGATCCAGGCGCCCAAGGTGGATGCCATCAGCGTCAGGATGGTGCCGAAGGCGCCCTGGCTGTTGCGGGCCACGATGTAGTCTTCCAGCGTGCCGCGCTTGCGCCGCGTGTAGAGCACGCTGGCCAGCGCGAAACCGCCTGAAAACAGCAGCAGCCACATCAAGGCGGTGGATTGGGTCAACATGGTGGTACAGCCCTCCCGCGACCGGCCGGCAGCCGGGCGCGCGACAAAGCGGCCCGACTGGATGCTGGGGCCGCAAGATGGATGAAAAGCTAGGGAGGGCGCACGAGTCGTGCGATGTCCTTCCCTTCGCCGGCATTACCCGGATCAGGTTCAAAGGGTTACCGCGACGACGCGGAGTCTCAGCCCGAAACAGGGCTCCCCCAGGAATTGCCGCAAGATTAGGAGAGCGGCGAGGCAATGTCAACGCATGGTTTCATGCTAAGTTCGCCCGCTTGCGGCACCCGTTTGCGTGCCTGCCGATGGAAACGACGAGCCCGATCATGTCACCTGCACACTCCGCCCCCGCCCTGAACGAACAACTGGTCATTGTCACGGGCGGCGCCCGCGGCCTGGGCGCGCACATCACGCGCGCCTTCCTGCGCGAAGGCGCCCGTGTGGTCATCAATTACCTGAACAGCGCCGACGCCGCGCAGGCGCTGGCCGCCACCGAGCCGGGTCGCGCGCTAGCCATCCAGGCCGACGTGCGCGATGCGCAGGCGGTGCAAGCCATGGTCGCGCAGGCGCAAAGCCACTTCGGCATGCCGGTCACGACCGTCGTCAACAATGCCTTGCCCGCCTTCCAGTTCAATGGCGACGCCCGCCCGCACGCCGACACGCTGACCTGGGACAACCTGAACCAGCAGATCGAAGGCAGCGTGCGCGGTGCGCTGAACACCACGCAGGCGGCCCTGCCCGGCATGCGCGGCGCCGGCGTCGGCCGCATCATCAATATCGGCACCAACCTGGTCCAGAACCCCGTGGTGCCCTACCACGACTACACGGCCGCCAAAGCCGCCCTGCTGTCGTTCACGCGCACGTTGTCGCAGGACCTTGGCCCCGACGGCATTACCGTCAACATGGTGTCGGGCGGTTTGCTGCGCACGACCGACGCGTCGGCCGCCACGCCCGAAGCGGTGTTCGACCTGATCGCCGCCAGCACGCCGCTGCGCACCGTCACCACGCCCGAGCAATTCGCCGACGCCGTGCTGTTCTTCGCCAGCCCCTGGTCGCGCAGCGTGACCGGCCAGAACCTGGTCGTGGACGGCGGGCTCGTCAAGAATTGACCGCCATGATGCACCTGAACCTGTTCATCTTCGGTTGCGGCCACCACCGCGCAGCGTGGCGCCACCCGGATTCCGCGGCCGAACGTCTGGGCGACATCAGCTATTACGAAGCCCTGGCCCGCACCGCCGAGCGCGGCAAGCTGGATGCCATTTTCTTCGCCGACGGACAGTCGATGGACAATATCGGCGATGGACCGCGCTGGTATCTGGAACCGCTGACCACCATGGCGGCCATCGCGCGGGCCACGACCCGCATCGGCCTGATCAGCACCGTCTCCAGCACCTTCTTCACGCCCTTCCACGCCGCCCGCATGGTCGCGTCCCTGGACCACATTTCAGGCGGCCGCATGGGCTGGAACGTGGTGACCTCCATGTTCGACGCCGAGGCGCGCAACCATGGCTACGAAGCCATGCCTGGACACGACTGGCGCTATGCCCGCGCCGAAGAATTCGTGGATGTCGCGCTGCGCCTGTTCGACTCGTGGGAAGACGAGGCGCTGGCGATCGACCGCGAGGGGGTGTACGGCGTGCCTGAACGGGTTCATCCGATTCACCATCACGGCGACCATTTCCTGGTCGACGGCCCGCTGACCGTCCCGCGCCCGCCGCAGGGCCACCCCGTGCTGTTCCAGGCCGGCGCCTCCGACCAGGGTCGCGATCTGGCCGCCCGGCGCGCCGAGGCCATTTACGCCGTGGCGTACGACCTGCCCGCGGCGCAGTCCTATTACCGCGACATCAAGCAGCGCGTGCGCGCCGCAGGCCGCGACGTCTTTGTCCCGATCATGCCAGGCCTGGTCACCTATGTCGGCGCTACCGAAGCCGAAGCCCGCGCCAAGCAACGCGAGCTTGACGTCCTGCTGCCCAGCGATGCGTCGCTGCGCCAATTAGGAACCTTCGTGCTGCAGGACTGCTCGGCGTGGGAACTGGACGCGCCGGTCCCCGCGCTTCCCCCCTTGTCCGATTTCAAGGGACCGAAAGGCCGCTACGCGACCATTCTGCGGATCATCGAGACCGAGCAGCCCACCGTGCGCCAGTTGCTGGGCCGGCTAGCCGCCGGCGGCGGCCATTGCACCATGGTCGGCACGCCCGAGCAGATCGCGGATCAGATGGAAACCTGGTTCAGAAACGAAGGAGCAGACGGCTTCAACTTGATGCCCCCAGCCTTGCCGGGCGGCATCGACGACTTTGTCGACCACGTCGTTCCCGTCCTGCAGAAGCGCGGGCTGTTTCGCACCGAGTATGAACACAGCACGCTGCGCGGCCATCTGGGACTGCAAAGACCGGGCCGCTGATCGGCAGCCAATCACCGCACACCGGGGCGAAATCTGGCCCTGTAACTGCGCATCCGCCGGACCGGCGCGATGCGCTTTTTCATGGCTGGACGAACATGAACGATCGCATACAGATGCGATGCCGTCTCAATCGCAACGAAATGATAGACACACTTTATCAATTTGTACGCAACAGCCTGACAAGTTTTTCTTGAACAATATCAATGCCTAGTCGTAGGATTCCGAATTCGGAATGAGCAGTTTCGTGGCAAGTGTTGTTCTTAAGCCATAAACACTCAGTTTTTAGATGTGAGCCAAGTAACTAATTCTTTTCAAGTCAGCCGAGCGTCAGAGAGAGCGCACTTAAATCTGACCCTGATTTGTATATTCCGAACCATTATGTAATTTTCAGTTTCATGTTTTCCCGCAGCGTTGCCTATTGTTGAGGCCTGGGCTGCTTTCACGGCGCTGAAAGCAGGCAATACAAGCCTTAGAACCGGATGTGGATATGAAACTAACAAAAACTTTGCTCGTAGGCGCGATTCTGGCTGGCATGGCCGGCGCAGCACAGGCTGAGACGTCTGTCACCCTGTACGGTATCGTCGACCTGGGTCTGACCTACCAACGCGGCAAGGTGGGCACCACCGATTCGAATCGCGGCGAGCATGGCGGTAGCTATCAATCCCAGATCGGTATGAATGACGGCATCCAGAACGGTTCCCGCTTCGGCCTGCGCGGCACCGAAGATCTGGGCGACGGCCTCTCGGCGGTCTTCACCTTGGAAAGCGGCTTCACGGCCAATAACGGCAACCGTTCGCAAGGCGACCGCCTGTTCGGCCGCCAAGCCACGATCGGCTTGAACAGCGACCAATGGGGTCTGCTCGAATTGGGTCGTCAGACCAACATCGCATCCAAGTACTTCGGCGACATCGACCCGTTCTCGCTGGACTATCTGAACGCGAACATGGGTATGGCATTCAGCGCGGCCAACACGGTCCGCTATGACAACATGGTCATGTACCAGACCCCGGTCTGGAGCGGTTTCCAGGGCGGCGTGGGCTACTCGTTCTCGACGGATGACGTCGAAGGCCCGACCGCTTTCAAAACCAAGGAAAACAACCGCGCCTGGACGGCCGGCGTGCGCTACGACAACGGCCCCCTGAAGCTGGCGCTGTCGTACGACGTGCAATACCGCAAGCCCAACCAGCCGAAGCCGCAACAATTCATCATCGGCGGCGCCTACGACTTCGAAGTGGTCAAGCTGTCGCTGGCTTATGGCCGTTCGGAAGACGGCGTGTTCGCTGGCCAGGATTTCGAACTGATGGGCGGCCGTCAGCACGTCGGCGGCTCCGCCACCGGCCAAGGCTTCACCAATGGCCGCTTCACGTGGGACGGCCTGCGCATCAACTCGTACATGGTCGGCGTGAGCGCGCCGATCGGCGGCGCCAGCAACGTCTTCGCGTCGTGGCAGCGTGCTGATCCGAACAAGAACCTGTACGCCATGGACATCTACAGCCTGGGTTACACGTACGACCTGTCCAAGCGGACCAACCTGTACGCCCTGGCGTCCTACGCCGATGGCGCCGCTTTCATCGACGGCAACAAGATGAGCACGGTTGGCGTCGGTATCCGCCATCGCTTCTAAGCAGGCGACGGGCCGCCCTAACTGAGCAGAGTCGGGGCGCCCTTTCTGACTTCAGGCCATCCCAAACGGGATGGCCTTTTTTTCGTCTTTGCGGGTAGTGGCCGCCAGGGAATAAGCTGCCAGAGCTATCCCGCCAGGGCGGCGGGTTCGGCGTGTTTGGCGGGGCGGGGCTGCGTCTGCGGGGCGCCCGTGGCAGGACGCGCGCGAGCGGCAGCTTGACGAGTGGCGATCCAGTCGTAAAGGACAACGCCGGGGTGGCGTAACAGGGTCGCACCGATGGCGACCGCGACAATCAGGGCAATACTCAGGGCCAACCACAACATCTTGGCGCCCTCCTTCAAAACAGCCCGGTTTCGATACCAGACCCAAAACCCACGTGAGAATGCGCACGCGTGAAGCGCTTAAGAATGTAATGTACTCTACATTACAAGCTCAAAGTCCAGTAAATTCGTCTGACATCACGCTTCGGAAACAGGGAGAAACAGGTGATCTGCGATTCGACCGATTCGACCTCACGCGCATTGACCAGCAAGGGCGAAGCCCGGCGGCTGCGGCTGCTTGAAGTCGCCAGCCAGTCCCTGCTGGAACACGGTTATGCGCAGACGTCCATCCAACGCATCGTGCAGCAAGCCGGTGGGTCCGCCGCGACCGCCTATCAGCTATTCGGCAACAAAGAAGGCATGCTGGCCGCGGTATTGCAGTACGAGTTGGACAATTTGCGGACCGCGGTGTTCCTGGCGACCCCCTGCGGTCAAGCCGTTGGCTCGGCCCTGCACGATCTGGCCGTGCGCCTGCTGGCCTACGCCGTCCAACCCAGGTCGGCCGCCCTGCATCGCCTGCTGGTGTCCGAATGCCACCGGATGCCGCAACTGGCCGCGGCTTTGCAGGAGGCGGTGGACCGCCAGGTCCATACGCCGCTGGAACAGTGCCTGCGGCACGCCTGCGAACGGGGCGAACTCAAGATCGACGATCCGCGCCAGGCCGCGCTGACCCTGGGCAACCTGATCAATGGCATTGCGTTCCATGCCCGGTTGGTTGGCGGTTATGCCGAGGGCCCGCACGCCGACCATCTGGCCACCTGTCATTACGGCGTCGAGACTCTGCTGCGCGCCTATCAGGCGTAGTTGCCATCGGCGCTATGGCGTGGCGCCCGGGGGGGCATCATGCCGGCGAATCTGACGGGAAAACGCCACGGCGTCACCACCCGGGGCGGCAAGCGGGCCGACTGCGGCCTGCCGGCGCAAGACCTCCAACGGCACGCTGGCATCCAGCCCACCCTGCTCGTACAGGTACTCAGGCAGATAGCCCGATAACAGGATGCGGGAGTCCAGCGGCAAGCCCGGTACGATGGCGCGCACCATTTGATAGACCAGCGTCGTGCAGTTGGCGGTCACCGTGTGATAGAAGCGGGGCGTATCGACCAGTGCGTTGGCGGTCGAGACGTACGACAGGAACAGCTCGCGCATGGCGGGCACGGGCATGCGCACCGGATACAGGTAGACGCTTTCGCCGCGTGGACCTGCGCGGACATACAGGATGTCGCGCTCTTCGGCGGCCACCACGCTTAGTTCAAACTGCTTGAAAAATCCGCCGATCTCCGAGAATTGCTCGCCGCGCTCTTTGCGGATCTCGACCGAGAACACCACGTGACGGCCGTCCGCGAAACCGAACGACACCAGCGTATGGGCGATCGCGGGGCCTGCCCAGTACGACAGCGCCATGTCTACCGACTCCAGTTGGTCCAGGTCGTATTGACGGGTTTCCCAGCGTACGGTGTAGTCGTTGTCCGAGCGCCAATCGAAATTGCGCACATTCTCCAGCGTGACGATCGGCCCATGGACCGTGCCCCGCAGCATCTTCGCCACATCATCGGCCCAGATGCGGTCATTGGACGGCGCAAGCGTCTGCCACCATCCGCACAGCGCAACCAAGCCGGCCACGTAAGCCCATGCGGCGCGCCGGCGCCATGGGCCCGCCCGCCACAAGGCAATCAGCGCCCCGATGCACAGCACCGCCCAGAGCAGGATGGCCGCCGCCTTGCCCCATCGTCCGCCCGGCGCCTGATAAACCAGCGCCAAGACGCCCCACACGGCGGATGCCGCGACCAGCAGGCTGCCGATGAGGCGGCCTGCGAAGGAGGCGCCACGGCGCAGCCAACCGCCGCCGGCCGACTGGCTAGCCGCCTGCATGCTGGCTCACGATTTCCAGAACGCCGTTGATCACGAATTGGACGCCCATGCAGACCAGCAGGAAGCCCATGACGCGCGAGATCGCTTCGACGCCGCTTTGGCCGATCACGGCCACGATGCGGCCTGCCGAACGCAGGCACACCCAGAAGAAGACACCGAGCAACGCGAACACGATGACGGGTGTCACCGCGATCACCCACGGCGCGTAGTCGGGCGTGATCGCGGTATCCACCGACGCAGCGCCGCTGATGATCATGGCGATGGTGCCCGGCCCCGCCGTGCCGGGCAGCGCCAGCGGTACGAACGCGATGTTCGGTGTTTGCCGCTGCTGCGCGTCGGCCGCCGCCTCGGATTCCAGCGTGCGCGACTCGGCAGGCGGAAACAGCATGCTGAACCCGATACTGACCACGATCAGGCCGCCGGCGATGCGCAAGCCCGGGATTGATATGCCGAAGGTGTGCATGATCCACGCGCCCGCGTAATAGGTCACCAGCATGATGCCGACGACATAGAAGGCGGCCTGGGTAACCTGGCGTTCACGCTCTTTGTAGGGGATCTGCTGGCCAAGGGACAACAGCAGCGTCATGGAAGTCAGCGGATTGGCCAGCGGCAGCATCAGCGCCAAACCAAGGCTGATCAGCTTGCCCAGTTGGATCAGGTCATCAATCATGGAACTCACAACAAAAATTGGCGCGCGCCGCAACGGGCGGCTTGCCGGATTCAACGGTTCAATCGTGTAATGCACTCTACCTTACACACTTCTCGCCGAACTTTGACGCTGATCCCCAAACCCCTGCTTGGCGCGCTACTCGCGCTGGCGCCGATTGCCCAGCCCGCGCTTGCCGCCGGCATGAATTGCGTGCAAGCCAAGACCCCAACCGAACTGGCCATCTGCGCCGACGCGGACCTGCTGCGCCAAGACAGCGAGCTGTCGGCGGCATACGGCAAACTGGGGGCTGCCCGCCCCGACGGACGCGAGGCCTTGCGCCAGGACCAGCGCGACTGGCTCCGCGCGCGCAACCGATGCGGCGCCCAGGCCAGCTGCATCCGCGACCAATATCTGTTGCGCCTGAGCGCGTTGCAGGACATGTTGCGCAGCGCCACCGCCTACGTGCCGGACGAGACCGACCGCCTGGCGCTGGAAGACTTGCGCCAGGCCATGGAAGCCGCCAGCCGGACGAACGCCGAGTTTCCCGTGGAAGACACGTTGGCGGCGCTATCCGTCAAGACCGGCGCGACGACCTTCGCCAATGTGCGCGAAAACGACGATGACGACTTGGCCAAATTCCCCATCAAGCGACCCGAGGGCGTCACGCCGGACGAATGGCAGGCCTTGCAGGCCTCCGGCATCGACGCCGGCGGCGAGAACGGCGTCGCGTCCTACACCTTGATGGATCTGGATGGCGATGGCCAGCGCGACCTGGTGGTGGATTCGTACACGGGCGGCACGGGCCTGTTCTCGGACATCAGCGCGCTGCGCCGCAATGGTGGGCGCTATACCGAGGCTGTCGGCGCACATGGCGAAGCCGCGTCCGGTCTGTACACACTGAACGGCCGCGGCTCGAACCAGGCGGGCGAGTGGATCCGCCTGCGCGGCCGCGTCTACGCGGCGTACCGCAACAGCACCTACGGCGTGGATCACATCCACCTGCTGCGCCCCTTCCACGCGGTGGGCGAGGTGCCCACGCTGACCGTGCAATACCGCTATCAACTGCAGGTGCCGAAGGAACAGAAGCGTTCCGACAAAGCCCAGGTCGTGGTGCTGGATGGCGCCATGCATGCCGGCCTGACGCAGGCATTGGCCCGGATCGACCCCGAATCCGCGCGTGGAGAAGGCTCGACCAGCCAGCCCGGCGCGCCGGCCCGGCCGCTGTGCCCCATTCCCGCGGGCGTGAAAGAGGACGAGCGGGACCGCTACTACCAATACGGCCCGGGACACTATTCCTACGAGACCGTGGCCGATGTCGCGGTGCACGTCGGCGCGCGCTGCTATGTTGGACGGCTGATCGATTGGTTCGGCAGCTACGACGCGAAATCCGGCCTGTCGGCCATGATGTGGGTGCGTTCTTCCGAAGCGGACGGCGCCGAAGAGGAATTCTCCGTGCAGGGCAAGCGCCGCGCCATCCGTTTCGGGACCTCGGTCGGGCCGATCTAGAACGACGGCGCTTGCCAGCGGCTGGCGGCCAGCGCCAGCAGGGCCTCGTCGGCGCCCGCCGCGGCCACCAGTTGCAAGCCCACCGGCATGCCGTTCACCCAGCCCGCAGGCAGGCTGATGGCGGGCAGGCCTAGCACGTTCCACGGGTTGGTCAAGCCCAGCAAGGTCTCGCGCACACCGGCGCTGCCGGGGCCCGCCACGCTGCGTTGCTGCAAGGCGGGCGCGGTGATGGCGACGGCGGGCAACGCCAGCACATCCACCTGCTGGAACAGCCGCGCGAATTCGGCTTGCAGGCGTGCCCTTTCCTTCAGGGCCCGCACATACTCCCACCCCAGCACCGGGCGCGAGGCCCGCAGGCGTTCCAGCACTTCCGGATCGAACTTGCCGGGTTCGGATTCGACGCGCTCGGCGTGCACCTCATAGGCTTCCGCGCGCTGAATGGCGCCCAGCGCGCTTTGCAAGGCACGCGCGTGCGGCGTGACCTCGGGCGCCGCTTGCACGGCACCGCCCGCAAAGCGTTCCGCTGCCGCCCGCACGCAGGCGGTGACGGCCGCGTCATCGATGGCGAAGGGGACGTTGACCACCCATCCCATCCGCAGGCTGGCCGTGGCGGCGATGGCGGGAGTGGGAGCAATCGCGCCGCCGCTCAAGGCCTGCATGAAAACCTGCGCGTCTTCCACGCAGTTGGCCAGCACGCCCGGGTCTTCCAGCGTAGGCGCCAAGGGGAACACGCCCGCATCCGAGACGCGGCCATGCGTCGGCTTGAAGCCCACCAGGCCGCATAGCGCGGAAGGGACGCGCACGGAACCGCCGGTATCCGTGCCCAGCGCCACCGGCACCATGCCGGCAGCCACTGCGGCGGCACTCCCGGCGCTGGAACCGCCCGTCATCTGAGTGGTGCGCCACGGGTTGCGCGCCGCGCCTTGCACGCTGCGGTCGCCGGTCGGACCGTAGGCGAATTCATGCGTCAGCGTCTTGCCGACGACGATGGCGCCGGCTTCGCGCAGCAGCGCCACGCAGCGCGCGTCCGCCTGCGGCCGGTGGCCGAGGAAATGGGCGGCGCCCATCGTCGTGGGCATGTCGGCCGTATCGACGTTGTCTTTGATGGCGACGGGAATGCCGTGCAACGGCCCCCTCACCTTGCCGCTTGCCCGTTCGGCGTCGCGTTCGCGGGCGATGGCCAGCGCGGCGGCGATGTCGACGTGGACAAAGGCGTTGAGCTGCGGGTTCAGCCGTTCAATGGCGGCGCCCGCATGGCGCACCAGATCCTCGGCGGTCAGGCTGCCGCTGGCCATGGCCTGTTGCAAGTCGGCGATGCGGCGCCCCCGGAAGAATCCGGGTTCGACGGCAAGCTGCGGGGAAGTCGGGTGGGATTGGGTCATTGGGAAGCTCCCGAAGGCTGGGCCGGACTGGCGGGCATGCGCGGGCCCACGCCCGGGCGCACCTGAAGCATAGCGACCATGCCGACGGCTGTCGCCACCGATGCGGCGATGAACATCACCGAATAGCCATGGCGCGCCGTCAGGTAGCCCGTCAGGGTCGGCGCCAGGATGGAGGCGATGTTGGCGAAGAAGTGCATCAGGCCGCTGAAGGTGCCCACGCGGTTGGAGGGCGCCGTGTCGATCACGACGGCCCAGTAGACCGAGTTGGGCAAGGCGTTCAGCGCATTGGCCAGGGTCATCAGCGCAATGACGGCAAACACCGATTGCGCCTGCGAGACCAGCAGGAAGCACAGGGTAGTGGCCAGCAGGCAGGCGGCGGCGAACCAGCTGCGGGCGATCTTCAGGCTACCCGTGCGCTTGAAGAGCAGGTCCGAAATGCGGCCGCCCAGCAGCACGGTGATGCAGGCGCCGGTCCAGGGAATCATGCCCATGTACCAGAGGGACGACAGGCTGTAGCCGAAGTTGTCCTGCAGGTACTTGGGTGTCCAGGTCAACAGCAGGAAGTTCACGTACATGAAGGCGAAATAGCCCAGCGTGTTCAGCATCAACGTCTTGCTGCGGAAGAAACTCCACCACGGCAGCACGGGTGCATCGGCGCCTTGGGCGCCAGTGGCCGATTGGGCGCGCGAGGACTGGATTTCGGCCAGTTCCTGCGGGGACACGCGCGGGTTCGTTTCGGGGCGATCGGTGAAGATGCGCATGAAGAACACCAGCACCAGCAACCCCGCGCCGCCCAGGATGAAGAACATGGCGCGCCAGCTGTCGGTCAGCGTCAGCAGGCCCACGGCCACCGGCGCCGTCAACAAGGCGCCCAGCGGCGTGCTGAGCAGGCCGAACCCGACCACAAAGCCGCGTTCGCGCGTGGTCGCCCAGTTGGCGATGGTCTTGTTGATGATGGAGTACGCCGGCCCTTCGGCCGCGCCGAACAGGATGCGAATGGTGGCGAAGCCGGCCAGCGCCGAGCCGCCCAGGAACGCCAGGCCGAAATCCCCCGCCCAGGCGGTGGCGATTTCGAACACGGACCAGGCGACACCGGCCACGATCCAGACTTTGCGCGGGCCGTAGCGGTCGGCCAGCATGCCGCCGAACAGCGCACCGACCATGTAGCCGTAGCCAAAGTAGCCCAGCACCGAGCCCCAGGCCCCGCGGTCCAGCCCGTACTCGCCGGTGATGTGCGCGGCTGCGTAGGACATGGCGCCGCGGTCGATGTAGTTGATCAGCGCCAGCAGCACGACCATGGTGAAGATCCGGTACCGGAACCGGGAATTCTGGCTTTCAGTTGTCATTGCGATTCGATCCAGTCGTTTTACCCAAACGTTTGGGTTAAGCAATGCTAAGGGGTCCAAACGCAAAAATCGATTCAGTGAAAACCCTAGGTTGCCGGGATATGCCCTGCTGCGCTATTTCCGCGTGTATCCTCCAGCCCCATGAATAGATCGCGCCCTGTCACGCTGCAAAGCCTGGCGCGGCAGCTCGGTTTGAACGTTTCCACCGTATCGCGCGTCCTGAACGGATCCGCAGACGATGCGCGCGGCGCCGCGGCGCCGGACACGGTGAAACGCATCCGGGCGCTGGCCGCCGAGTTGCACTACCAAACCAATCCCCACGCGGCCAGCCTGAAGACGCGGCGCAGCCGCACGATCGGCGTGCTGGTGCCGCGCTTGTCGGACATGGTGCTGGCCACCATTTACGAAGGCATCGACGAGGCCGCGGCCGAACACGGCTACCTGACTTTCGTGTCCAACACGCAGGACGAACCGGACAAGCAGCGCAAACTGATCGACATGGCGCTGGCGCGCCGCGTGGACGGCCTGATCCTGGGTGACGCGCACAGCGCGCCCGCGAACGCGACGCCCAATCCGCTCCTGGCCGAGCTGGCGCGGCGCGACGTGCCCTTCGTGCTGGTCAGCCGCCATGCCGACCACCATTGCGCGGTCACCTGCGACGACCTGGAAGGCGGCCGGCTGGCCGCCAAGCACCTGTTGGACATGGGCCACCGCCGCATCGCCGTGATGGTGGGCGAACCCTTCGCCAGCACCGGCCGCGACCGCTCCGAGGGTTTCTTCGGCTACTGCGCGCAGCACGGCGTGGAGGTGCCTGCGCACTGGCGCATTGAAAGCCCGTTCGACACGGACGCCGGCCGCGATATCGGCGCCAGGTTGCTGTCGCCCGCCGACCGCCCCACCGCCATCTTCGCCGTCAACGACTTCCTGGCCGTGGGCGTCATGGGCGCTGCCCGCGACCAGGGCCTGGAAGCCGGCCGCGACGTCGCCATCGTGGGCTACAACGACACGCCGCTTGCGGGGGCCCTGCCCATCGGCCTGACCACGATCCATTCGCCCATGCACCAGATGGGCCGGCTGGGCCTGGAACTGCTGCTGCAGAAATTGGCGGGCGGCCAGCCCGACAGCCTGCGGCTGGCGCCCGAACTGGTCGTGCGCGACAGCAGCAACCGCAAGATCGCGGGCTGAGCCGCGCGTCGACGCCTAGCCGGGCTTGACGGCGTAGGTGGCCAGAAAGGTCGGCACGTAGCGGTCGATCAGGAAACGGGGATTGGGCTGGTGGTCTTCGTGAAAGCCCGCGAGCAGGAATCCCGCTTCCAACTGCCCGCCGATCTGGTCGGCCAGGCTGTGCCCGAACACCACCGCCTCGCCGCGCGCCAGCTTGGCCGCCAACGCCGCGGCATCCAGGTCGCGGGTGTCGGCATAGGGCAAGGCATAGGCCGGCCGGATCACACCCTGCTTCGCGTAGGCCGGGTCGCGGTCCCCCACGAACACGATCGGGTTGTAGAAGCTGGACAAGAGACGTCCGCCGCGGCGCAAGACGCGGTGACACTCGCGCCACACGGGGCGCACGTCCGGCACGTACAGGTTCGAGATCGGGTGGAACACCACGTCGAATGACGCGTCGTCAAACGCGGACAAGTCGCGCATGTCGCCCTGCACCGCGTCCAGCGCAAGTCCGTCGCGCGCGGCGACGCGGCGGTCCTGGTCCAATTGCTTTTCCGACGCGTCGAACACGGTCACCTGCGCGCCGGCCGCAGCCAGCACCGGCGCCTGCTGGCCGCCCGCCGACGCCAGGCACAGGATGCGCAGGCCTTGGGGGTGATCGAGCCAACCTTGGGGCAACGGCCCCGGCGTCAAGTGCACCGACCACTTGCCCGCGCGCGCGGCGGCAATGATCTCGGCCGTGACGGGGCGCGACCACTCGCAGTCTTGGGCGGCAAGCTGGTCCCAGGCGGCCTGGTTGTGGGCAAGAAAATCGAAGGAAGAAGAGGCAGTCATGAAGGATCCTGTAAAGCAACTGGCGCGACGCCGCACGGGGCGGCAGGCACGCCTGAGAATGACGGCCGGCTCCGTAGAGCGGGCCGGCTGCGACCGCGGCCCGCAGCGCAAAGGCCGGGCACGACAGTCTGATTCTTGTCGGCTTTAGAGGATCACTTCGATGCGCTCCTTGAAGATGTGGGGATTCTACCGAAATGCCGAACCGGCTTCACGCGCCCGCACTGCCTGTTGCCACCACCACAGCGCGCCCGCCGGCAGCAGCATGCACGCGGCCGCCAGCCACAGGTTCGCCCGCAAGCCCAGCGCGTCCACGCTGGGTACGCCCAGCAAGGAGCCGGCAGCGATACCCAGGTTGAACATCGCCACGAACAGCGCCGTGGCCGCTTCGACGGCGCCCGGGGCCGCCCGCATCATCCAGGCCTGAAGCGATACCGACACGCCGCCGTACGCCAGCCCCCACGCCACCAGCAAGACACCGCCGGCAAATCGCAGATGCCCCAATGCGGCCAGCAACGCCAGCGTCAGCAGCAAGGCAAGCGTGATCGTCAGCAGGACGCGGCCCGGCTGGCGCGCAGCGGCCTCCCCCGCCACGAAATTGCCCGCCACCCCGGCCGCGCCATAGGCGAACAACAGCGGGCCGATCCACGGCTGGCCAAAGCCTGCATGCGATTGCAGCAACGGCCGGACGAAGGTGTAGGCCATGAAATGCCCCGCCACCAGGAACAGGGTGATCGCGAGGCCGAGGCGCACCGCCGGATTGGCCAGTTGCGCAGCCAGTTGGCGTGCGGACAAGCTGCGCGGCGCAGGCAGCGGCGGCAAGGCCAGGGCGACCAGCAGCAGCACGGCCGCGCACCCTGCCGCCATCGCGCCGAACGCGGCACGCCAACCCGCCAGGTCGCCAATGAAGGCGCCTAGCGGCACGCCCAGCACCGAGGCCACGGCCACGCCGCCGAAGATGATGGCGGTCGCCGTTCCCACCGACTGGGGCGGGACGATCCTGCCCGCCAGGCCACCGGCGATGGCCCAGATGCCGCCGATGCAGATTCCCACCAGCATCCGCGCCCCCAGGAGCCAGGGCATGGACGGCGCCAGCGCGCTGGCCAGATTGGCGGCGGTCAGCATCGCCAGCAGACCGCAAAGCAGCCAGCGGCGGTCAGCGCCTTTGGCGCCGACAACGACCAGAGGTGCAAACAGCGCCGCCAGGATAGCGGGTACGAAAAGCATCAGCCCGCCCTCGCCCACCGACACGTGCAGGTCGCCGGTGATGGGCACCAGCAGGCCCACCGGCAGCATTTCGGTGGTGACGACGCTGAACGTGGCCAAGCCTACGGCAAGAACGCCTAGCCAGGCGCGCCGGGAGGTCTGGATGAGCGGGTCGGAACGGGAGTCAGAAGATGAAGGTGTGCTGCGGGACATAGGATGACGCTATCCGGAAAAGGCCCGTTGCCAGGCCGACCCCTACACAGTCTACTGTTTCCATTCTGCTGATAAAGTAGGCGTATAGCGATACACAAGGGACAATTCGTAGACAATAACGCCGCCCCTTCCAGTCGTCTGGATCACATCGGCGATCTGCTGGCGTTCGTGCGCGTAGCCGATGCGCAGAGCTTCACGGCAGCCGCCGAAAAGTTGGGCCTGTCGCGGTCGGCCATCGGCAAATGCATCGCGCGGCTTGAGCAAAACCTGGGCGCCCGGCTGATGCACCGAAGCACGCGCAGCGTCAGCCTGAGCGACGACGGCCGGATCTTCTACGACCATGCGCAGCGCATCCTGTCCGAAGTGGACAACGCCACCGATGCCATGGCCAGCCGCAAGCAGGCCCCGCGCGGCCGCCTGCGCATCGATCTGCCAGTGTCGCTGGGCAGGCTGCACCTGATGCCGCTGCTGCGCGACTACCTGCGACGCTGGCCCGACGTGGAGGCGGACGTCAGCTTTTCCGACGACTACACCGATCTGGTGCGCGACGGCATCGACGTGGCGATCCGCATCGGCGGCGACGTGGACAGCCGGCTGGTAAGGCGGGTGCTGGCACCGCACCGGCTGATCACCTGCGCCGCGCCGGGCTACCTGGCGCGCCACGGCGTGCCGGCCACGCCGGATGCCTTGAGCCAGCATCAGACGCTGGCCTTCACGCACGTGGGGCAGTTGGTGCCATGGCGCTTTGCCGTCCAGGGGGAGGAACGCCACGTGCCCGTCGCCGGCCGCCTGCGGCTGGGTCATACCGAAGCCTTGCGCGACGCCGCGCTGGCAGGCGACGGGATCGCGCAACTGGGCGCGTTCCTGGTGGCCGACGACTTGCGCGCGGGCCAGCTTATGCCCGTGCTGGAAGCCGTGGCCCCGACGGGCTCCCCGGTGTGTGCGGTGTATCCGCACCGGCGGCATCTGTCGCCCAAGGTGCGCATGCTGATCGATGAGATCGCCGGCGTCTGGAACACGGCCCCGCCATGGGGGCCCTATGCGCAGCCGTCACGTCCATAGTTCTTTGCATCAGCCAGCCTGATCATCAATATCCATTAAACTGATGCAATTACCGCGACGGGCCATGCTGCCTAGCATACAAGCGCCCATCGCCTGCGGCAGCACGCCGCAGCGCACCGTCTTTGTTACCCGGAGTTTTCCCTTGAGCGACATCTATCATTTCAGCCGCGGCACCGCCCCGCTGCTGATCTCCATTCCCCATTTGGGCAGCCAGATCCCCGATACGCAGCGCGCACAGATGACGCCGCTGGGCCTGGAGTCCGGCGATACCGACTGGCACCTGGACACGCTGTACCAATTCGCCCAGGCGCTGGGCGCGTCGGTGATCGGCGCGCGTTATTCGCGCTATGTGGTGGACCTGAACCGCCCGCCCAATGACGAAAGCCTGTACCCCGGCCAGACCAAGACCGGCCTGTGCCCGACCCAGACATTCCGCGGCGACGCGCTCTACCAGAACGACGCCGTGCTGACGGACGCCGAGCGCGCGCACCGCCTGCAAACCTATTGGCAGCCCTATCACGCCAAGCTGCGCGAAGAGCTGGATCGCATCAAGGCCGAGCACGGTACGGTGCTGCTGTGGGAAGCGCATTCCATCGCCAGCGTGCTGCCGCGCCTGTTCGAGGGCAAGCTGCCCGACCTGAACATCGGGACCTCCGACGGCGCCGCCTGCGCACCGGACATCCTGGCGGCGGTCAAGGAACAGCTGGACGGCTGCCGCGACTACACCTGGGCCATCAACGGCCGCTTCAAGGGCGGCTACATCACGCGCCACTACGGCGCGCCGGCCGACAACGTCCACGCCATCCAGCTGGAAATGTGCCAGTCCACCTATATGGACGAAACGCATCCCTACGGATGGCGGGTCGACTTGGCCGACAAGGTCATCCCGGTGGTCGAAGGCATGGTGCAGGCCGCCCTGCGGCAGACCACGGCGCGCCAGCGCTGATCCCTCGCACCTCCGTCCAGGACAGGCCAGGCAATGAACCGATTTTCCTTCACCACGACGGAAAACTATCCGGAATGGAGCCTGCTGCTGACCTGGGTGGCGGTGGTGGAAGCCGCGTCCGTTTCCGGCGCGGCACGCCTGCTGGGCCTGTCACAAGCGGCCGTGTCGCAGCGGATCAAGCAGTTGGAAGGCGCCATGTCGACCGAACTGCTGGACCGCAGCACGCGGCCGGCGCGTCCCACGCCCGCAGGCGAACTGTTGTTTGACCATGCCGCGCGCCTGCTGGCCCAGGCAGGCGACATGACGGAAAGCGTGCGCAACCTGAGCCGGGCCAAGCGCAACATCGTCCGCTTCGGCTGCGTGGATTCCTTCGCGGGCACCTTGGGGCCCACGCTGATCCACGGCCTGTCCGGCGCGTCGCGCCAGATCCGGCTGTGGTCGGGCATCACGCCCGTGCTGGACAAGCAGCTGGAGGACCGGCAACTGGACCTGGTGGTCACCACCAGCGCGTTGGCTGGCAAGCCCACCATCAAGAAGATCAGCCTGTTCAGCGAACCCTATGTGCTGATCGTGCCGCGCACGATGGACATGGACAAGATCGCCACGCTCAAGGAACTGGGCAAGCGCATGCAGTTCATCCGCTACAGCGCGCGTTCGTTCATCGGCGCCGAGATCGATCGCCTGATCGAATCGCACGACGTGATGATCGAGCGCACCTTTGAATTCGACAACACCGATCCCCTGCTGAGCCTGGTCACGGCGGGCATCGGCTTTGCGATCAGCACGCCGCTGTGCATCTGGCAGTCGCGCCATTTCGTGGACCAGTTGCGCGTGCTGCCGCTGGCGCCTTACCTGGGCGCCGCGCGCAGCGACGACGCGAGCCTGTCGCGCACGCTGTATCTGGCGGCGCGGCAACAGGAAGTGGGCAAGCTGCCCACCGAGGCGCGGGACGTGATCCTGATGGCGGTGGAACGCCTGATTCAGAAAGACATCGCCCCGGCCTTGGGGCTGCCGCCTGCCACGCTGTGGCGCAGCATGCGGCGTTGACGCGCCACTACAGCCCGGCGGTGAAGGCGGGAACCGCCTCGAACAGATCGCCGACCAGCCCGTAGTCCGCCACGCCAAAGATCGGCGCGTCGCCGTCCTTGTTGATGGCGACGATGGTCTTGGAGTCCTTCATACCGGCCAGGTGCTGGATGGCGCCCGAGATCCCGACCGCCACGTACAGCGCCGGCGCCACGATCTTGCCGGTCTGCCCCACCTGCCAATCATTGGGCGCATACCCCGCATCCACCGCAGCGCGCGAAGCCCCAAGGGCTGCGCCCAGCTTCTGCGCCAACGGGTCCAGCAGCTTGAAGTTTTCGGCGCTGCCCAGGCCGCGCCCCCCTGACACCACCACGCGCGCGCCACCCAGTTCCGGGCGTTCCGACACCGCGAGTTCGCGGCTGACGAAACGCGCCCGGCCCGCATCGGGCACGGCTGCCACCGTTTCGACCGGCGCGCCGCCGCCCTCGGCGGGTGCGGCGTCGAAGGCCGTCGGCCGGATCGTCGCCACGACGACGGGGTAGCCGCTCTTGACCGTGGCGATCGCGTTGCCCGCATAGATGGGGCGCTTGAACGTGTCGGCCGACACCACCTCGATCACATCGGACACCTGCGCCACGTCCAGCAAAGCAGCCACACGCGGGGCCGCGCTCTTGCCTTGCGTGGTAGCGGCCAGGAACAGATGCGTGTAGCCGCTTGCTGCCGCCACCGCCTGCGCGGCCAGGTTTTCGGCCAGGCCATCCCCCAGATGCGGCGCGTCGGCCAGCAGCACTTTCTGGACGCCCGCGATACGTGCGGCGGCGTCCGCCACGGCTTGCGCACCCGCGCCCGCCACCAGCACGTGGATCGGCATGCCCAGCTTGCCCGCGGCGGCGATGGCGTTGCGCGTGGCACCGGCAAGCCCGCGGTTGTCGTGTTCGGCAATAACCAGGACCGCCATCAGATCACCTTCGCTTCGTTTTTCAGTTTGTCGATCAGCGCGGCCACATCCGCCACCTTGACGCCGGGTGCGCGCGCGGCGGGTTCTTCCACCCGCAACGTTTCCAGCCGCGACCCCGGATCCACGCCCAGCGCCTCCGGCGTCAGGACATCCATCGGCTTCTTCTTGGCCTTCATGATGTTGGGCAGCGTGACATAGCGCGGCTCGTTCAGCCGCAAATCGGCGGTGACGATAGCGGGCAGCGTCAGCGCCAGCACTTCCAGGCCGCCGTCCACCTCGCGCGTGACGCGTGCCACGGCGCCGTCCACCTCGATGGCGCTGGCGTTGGTGGCCTGCGGCCAGCCCAGCAGCGCCGCGAGCATCTGCCCGGTCTGGCACGCGTCGTCGTCAATCGCCTGCTTGCCCAGGATCACCAGCGCGGGCTGCTCCTGTTGCACCACGGCGCGCAGCAGCTTGGCCACGGCCAGTGGCTGCAGCGCGACGTCGGTCTGCACCAGCACGCCGCGATCCGCACCGATCGCCAGCGCGGTGCGCAGCGTTTCCTGGGACGACGCCGTGCCGCAAGACACGGCGACCACGTCGGCCGCCGCGCCTTGCTCTTTCAAGCGCACGGCCGCTTCGACGGCGATTTCATCGAACGGGTTCATCGACATCTTGACGTTACCGATGTCCACGCCGCTCTGGTCGGCCTTGACGCGCACGTTGACGTTGTAGTCAACCACGCGCTTGACCGCGGCTAATACCTTCATGCGAACACTCCTGGATTAAGGAATCAATCAATGCCCCCGGCAGGAGGCGAAGAGAAGAACGGTCAGGCGGCAGGAATCGCCGCCCCGCGCAAGTCCAGCAACACGGCGTCCAGCCCCGGCCCGACGTCCACCTCCACGCTCATGCTGAACGCCTGAACCAAAGCGGGGACGGCGGCAAGCGCGCCGACAATTAACGGGGCCGGTGCCGAGCCGGCACAGGACACCGTTGCCTGGGCCGCACCGCGCAGCACGAACAGGTTCAACACCCGAACGGGACCACCCAGCAGACGGGACTGCAGCGCGAGGTCGCCGGCAAACGCCGTCGGCACGCCGGGCAGCAGATCAAGCCCGCCGCCCTCTCCTTGCAGCGCCAGGCCCTGGCCCGACAGCACGACCGAAACGCGGTCATAGCCCGGAAAGCGCGAATACGGGCCATCCTGCTCGATGTCCGCGATGCTGACGCGCCAGCGCGGCACCGCCGCCTGCCCGTCCACCGCCAGCGTGCGCGTGACGCCCCCGCCGTTCTTCCACGGCTCGGGCGGCAAGGCCTGCCAGGCTGCCTGTGTCCAGCGCATGCGATCAGGAGACGGCGCCAAGGCCGTACTTCCCGGTCAGCAATGCGCCGCTTTCGAAACGGCCAATGTCATAGGGCTTGAGCGACACATCGGTCGGCAAGCCCAGTGCTTCCTGCGCCAGCACGCGCCCCACGGTCGGCGACAACTTGAAGCCGTGGCCCGAAAAACCGAAACCCACGATCAGGCCCTGCACGCCAGGCACGCGGCCCAGCACAGGGTTCCAGTCGGGCGTCACGTCGTACACGCCGGTCCAGGATGAGGCCAGCCCCGCGGTCTCGTAGGCGGGGAAGCGCGCGGCCACCTGCTCGCCCACTTCCGCCACGTAATCCAGCGGAATGTCACCCTGTTCGGCGTCGCTCTTTTGCAGGGCCTCGCCCACGATGCCCTCGCTGACCAGCATCTGGTTGCCGCCATAGCTGCGGCAATACAGCATGCCGGGGGACGCCAGGTCCTTATAGACCGGCATCGAATACGTGTAGGGCGCGGTGTCGCATTCCAGCGCCAGCACCGCGTGGCGCTCGGGCACGACGGGCATCGCAACGCCCGTCCACGCGGCCAATTCCGATGTCCAGATGTTTTGCGTGCTGATCACCAGCGGGCTGGCGTAGTCGCCTTCAGAGGTGGACACGCCGACCACGCGACCATGCTCGATGAGCAATTTGCGGACGTCGACGTTTTCGCGGATGATCACGCCCCGCCGGCGCGCGCCGCGGGCAAAGCTGGTGGCCACCAGATACGCGTCAGCAAACCCGGCTTCGGGTTCAAAGCCGATCAGCGCGGCATCGTCGAACGAAGCAATGGGCAACAGCTCGCGCGCCTGGGCGGCGTCCAGCAGTTCCAACGCAATGCCTTGTGCGCGCTGTTGCTCGAGCGCGCCGCGCAACGGTTCCAGCTTGTCGTTGTCGGCCGCGCTGATCAGGTAGCCGCACTTGACCAGGCCGCAAGAAGCTTCCTCGTCGCCCACATAGCTGGCGAAATTGTTGAACACGTTCCACGAGCGCTGGGCCAGCTCTACGTTCTCGCGCACCGAATAGTGGGTGCGCAAAATGCCGGACGATTGAGAGGTCGTGCCGGCGCCGATCGTGGCCCGGTCCAGCACCAGCACATTCTTTGCGCCCAGCTCGGCCAGATGGAAGGCTACCGAACTGCCGATCACGCCGGCACCAATCACGATCACGTCAAAACTTTTCACGGACAAGGCTCCAAGGACAAGTGGCGCGAGTGTGAACCTGCCGTCTCCTGGCCGCCGCAATATAAGCAGCGCGAATACTTAATAAAAGCGGCCGATGAAACGGCGTCCGCAAAACCGGATTGCTTAAGCACGGCGAATTTTGACCATCGCCGCTCCTTATATTCACGTCGCGAAGCGATGGCCGGGTGACAGTCTGGCCTGCCGCACCCCAGAGTGCCGGCGACATGACATCTATCGGTCAATCTACATTCCAGTAGGGGAAAAATATGAACATGACTCGCCGCGCCATGCTGGTGCGCACCGCAGCTCTGGCGGGCGCCAGCGCCCTGGGGTTTCCCATGGTCGGCCGCGCCGCCAACGCCTCGTACACCTACGGCGGTTCGGCCTGGCTGGGCCACTATTCGGCCTACATCGCGATGAAAACGGGCCTCTTCGCCAAGCAGGGCCTGGACATCAAGTGGCAGAGCTTCGCCACGTCGTCCGACCGCATGAGCGCCGTGATGGCCGGCAACATCGACCTGGCCGGCACCGGCGTCGTGTCGTCGCTGGCCCTGATGGCCGCCGGGGCACGCCAGTTCCAGGTGATCGCCACGCCCAACAACTTCGGCCGCGCCGAAGGCGTGCTGGTGCGCGACGACGTCAAGTCAGTGACGGACCTGAAGGGCAAGAAGATCGGCGTGACCTACGCGTCCAGCGCCCACGTGCTGCTGCTGGACGTGCTGCGCCAGGCGGGTCTTGATCCCGACCGCGACGTCTCCATCATCAATCTGCCGGCCACCAACCTGCTGTCCGCCTATCAGGGCAAGCAGATCGACGCCGCGGTGGCCTGGACGCCGGCCTTCGACCGCATCAAGGCGGTGCCGGGCACGCACGTGCTGTTGGACGACACCGCGTTCTCGCTCTACAAGCAGTACGCCATCACCCCGGGGCCAGACGTGCTGCTGACGCATGCCAAGCTGGGGCGCGAAAACCCGGAAGCGGTGAAGAAATTCCTGCACGCCGTCTTCGAGGCCAACGCGATGCTGAGCCAGCAACCCGACGAGGCCGCCGGCGTGCTGCTGGAACTGACCGGCCTGTCCAGGGACGAGCAACTGGCCGTCATCAAGCAGACGCAGTGGTATTCCGCCGCGGATCAGAAGGGGCTGATGGTGGAACCGGGCAACTTTGTCACCGGCATGCAGCAACTGGCCGAGATGCTGGTGTCGCTCAAGCAGATCGACAAGGCGCCCCAGGTGAAAGACTGGGTCCAGGCTTCGTACCTCCCGGCCGCGACCCGGTAAGCACGGGACGCCTCGCCTATGTCCTCGCGTTCGTCTTCAAGGGAAACACGGCTGATCTGGGTCAGCGTGTTTTCGCTTCTTAGCTTCTTGTTGCTGTGGGAAGGCCTGTGCCGCGCCGGCGCAGTCGATCCCATTTTCCTGCCCGCGCCGTCCCAGGTCCTGGCGCGGGCCTGGTCCATGTCCGACCAGGGCACGCTGTTCTACAACGTGCTGGCCTCCACCCGCCGCGTGATGGTGGGCTTCCTGGCGGCGGTCATCGTGGCCATTCCGCTGGGCATACTGCTGGGCACGTCGAAGGTGGCGCGCGCCGTGTTCGACCCCATCATCTCGTTCCTGCGCCCCTTGCCGTCCATGAGCTGGATCCCGCTGTCGCTGCTGTGGTTCGGCATCACCGAAACCCAGAAGTACAGCATCGTGTTCATGGGGTCGTTCGTGCCGGCGCTGCTTTACGTGATGGAAGCGTCGCGCAGCATCGACCCGGTGCTGGTGCGGGCGGCGCGCAACCTGGGCGCCAACCGCTGGCAGGTCATGCGCGAAGTGCTGTTCCCCGGTTGCCTGCCGCAGATCCTGTCGGGCATGAAGATCATCCTGGGCCTGTCCTGGACCTGTGTGATTTCGGCTGAACTGGTGGCGTCCAAGGAAGGCCTGGGCTTCATGATCATGAACGGCAAGGAATTCTTCCAGACCGACACTGTGGTGCTGGGCATGGTGCTGATCAGCTTCACCGTGCTGGTGACGGATCTGTGTTTGCGGCTTCTTGAGCGATGGGTGCTGGCATGGCAACGATGAACGACACGATGATCCAGCTGAAGGGCATCTCCAAGTCCTATGGCGACGTGCCCGTGCTGGACCGCGTGGACCTGGAGGTCAAGCGCGGCGAATTCCTGGTGCTGCTGGGCGCATCCGGTTGCGGCAAGTCCACCTTGCTGAACCTGATGGCGGGCTTCATCACGCCCAATACCGGCACCGTCACCATCAACGGCCGCGCCGTCACCGACGTGACTGCCGCCTGCGGCATGGTGTTCCAGCAATATGCGCTGTTTCCCTGGCGCACCGTGCAGGAGAACGTGGAGTTCGGCCTGAAGATGCGCGGCATGTCCAGGCAGGAACGCGCGCCGATTGCCCGCAAGTACATCGAAATGGTCGGGTTGAAGGCGGCGGCGGACAAGTATCCGCACGCGCTGTCGGGCGGCATGAAGCAGCGGGTGTCGATTGCGCGGGTGCTGGCCAACGACCCGGACGTGATGCTGTTCGACGAACCGTTCGCCGCGCTGGACGCCATGACGCGCCAGGTGCTGCAGGACCAGTTGTTGTCGATCTATGAGCAAAGCGGCAAGACGATCGTCTTCATCACGCACTCCATCGACGAAGCGCTGACGCTGTCCACCCGCATGGCAGTGATGGGGTCCAAGCCCGGCCGTATCGTGCAGGACATCCACAACGACCTGCCCCATCCGCGCAGCGCCGACGTGCAGTTGTCGCCGCGCTTCGTGGAACTGAAGCGCTCCATCTGGGAACGCGTGCAGGAAGAGGTCACGCGCAGCATGGAGTTGGCAAGCGACTAAATCCAAAAGGGCTTGCCCGCCGCCCCTGCCCTCCGCTGAACGCTGAACCGCCCCAAATGCCTACTGGCTTTGGGGCGGTTTCTTTTCGTCCAGATGTAGCGGGTTTACCCCAATTATTCACATCACATCGACCAACGTAGTATATCAATCAAGCTACGTAAAACATTACGAGCAATAACGAAAAATACGAGGAGACGAAAATGAAGACATGGAGTTCCGCCGGATGCGGCGCGCTGGCGTTATACGCCGCGCTCATGACGGGCGCGCAAGCGGCCGAACCTGACACGTTCAAAATTGGAGGCGTGGTGTCGCTGTCCGGCACCTATGGCATCTTCGGCGAAGACATGCGCAAGGGGGTCACCGTCGCGATCGAACAGCGCGGGGGCAAGGTGCTGGGCAAGCCCATCCAGGTCACATGGGAGGACGACGAGACCAAGCCACAGCCCGCGGTGCAGAAGACCACGCGTCTCATCTCCGACGGGTCGCAGATGATCTTCGGCGCGGTCAGTTCGGCCAGCACGCTGGCCATCATGAACATCGCCAAACAGCGCAAGATCCCGCACCTGGTCACCATGTCAGCGGACGACAAGATCACGGTGCCCGGCGGCTCCCGCTATACGTTCCGCACCTCCAATACGCTGGGCATGGAACAACGCATGGCGCTGGCTTACACCAAGGAACAAAAGCTCAAGCGCATTTATGGCGTGACAGCTGACTACCAAGCCACGCGCGACAGCTGGGACTGGTACCGCCGCGAAGCCGAGAAGGCCGGGATCGAGATCGTCGGGGCGGACTTCCCGCCGCTGGGCAACCGAGACTATTCATCCATCGCCGACAAGATTGCGCGTTCGAATGCGGACGGCGTGGCGCTCTTCATGACAGGCTCGGATGCCGTCACCATGGTCAAGCAGGCAGGACAGATCGACTTGGGCAAGACGCGCAAGATCTTCGGCCCTGTCATTGCCGACGAGACCATGGCAGCCGGCGTGGGACCCACCTCGATAGGCGTGCAATCCGGCGTGCGCTATCACTTCACCGTGGACAACGAACCCAATACGGCATTCGTCGAGGCGTTTCGCAAGAAGTACAACGAATATCCTTCCGCTGCGGCGGGCGAAGCCTATGACGGCATGAGTTGGTGGCTGGACGTGGTGGAAAAGACCGGCAGTTGGGATAAGGAGAAGTGGGTAGAGGCGTTTGCCGGCAGCGTCCGCGACAACTCCGTGGAAGGCAAGAAGATCATGCGCGCCTGCGACCACCAGGCGATGCAAAACGGGTTGTGGGGCGTCGTGAGCGCAGGCAAGGCTCCCCAGCCGGCCTATGTCATGGATATCGTCCGCGTCTTTCCGCCGGACCAAGTATTCGAACCCTGCGCAGGCTGACGGATAGCTGCCATGTCCACTGTGATCATCGGTCTGAGCTTGGGAATGCTGCTATTCCTGCTGGCGTCTGGCCTTACGCTAATCTTCGGCATGCTGGGCGTCATCAACTTCGCCCATGGCGCGCTGTACATGCTGGGCGCCTATCTTGCCTTCGACATCCATCTGCGCACCGGATCTTTCGTCGCCGGCCTAGTCGTAGCGACGGCCGGCGTGGGTCTGGTGGGCGTGGCAATGGAGCGCCTGGCCCTGCGGCCGCTTTACAACCGCCCCCATTTCTACCAGTTGATCCTCACGTTTGGCTTCATCCTCGTCATCAGCGAAGCCGTGAAGTTCGTCTGGGGCCTGGGCTATCAGGAAACGCCGATGCCGGCGTTGCTGGCGGGCACGGTGGATCTGGCGGGCAGCACCATTCCCGTCTACCGGCTGTTTGTCATCGTTTTCGGCCTGCTGGTCTCGGTGGCGCTCTTCTTCGTGCTTGAGAAAAGCACCTTCGGCATGCTCGTGCGAGCCGCCAGCAGCGACGGCGAAATGGTACGCATCCTGGGGTTGCCCGCTGCCACCATCCGCAGTGCCGTGTTCGGCGTGGGCGCCGCGCTAGCAGGCCTGGCTGGCGCCATCTCCGCCCCCCTGTTTCCGATCGAGCTGGGCATGGCCACCAATACCATCATCGACTGCTTCATCGTGGTCATCCTGGGCGGGCTGGGCAATATCCGCGGCGTGGTCGCCGCGTCCCTACTGATCGGCATGGTCCGCGCGGTGGGCTACACCTTCATGCCCAGTTGGGTCGATATCCTGACATTCGCCATGCTGATCGCCACGCTCCTCACCCGTCCGCAAGGGCTGTTTTCCCGCCAAGCGAGGTTAGCATGACGATCTTCCGCCAAGATGCCGCCATTGCCGTCGGCGTTGCCGCCGCAGTGCTGGCGGTGCCGTTTCTCACACAGAACGACTTTCTGCTCAACCTGACCATCCTGATCATGGTGTGGTCGATATTCGCCGTAGGCTTCGATCTGGTATTCGGCCTGCTGGGCATGGTGTCCTTCGGCCACGCCGCCTTCCTGGGCACCGGCGGCTACGCGTTGGCCCTGGCCACGCAACGCTACGGCTTGCCGTTCGAAGCAGGGCTCGCGCTTGCCATCCTGGCGGGCGCTGCATGCGCCTGGCTCTTCAGCGTGTTCGCGCTGCGGGTATCTGGCATCTTCTTCGCGCTGGTCACGCTGGCGCTATCGCAACTGATGTACATCCTGGCCGACAGCAAACTGCGCGAATGGACTGGCGGCGCGGACGGCCTGCCCGGCATCGGCCGACCGGAACTGGCCGGCATCGACTTCTTCGACACCGTGAACTTCTACTGGTACGTCGCCGCGGTCTTTGCCCTGGTGATGGCCTTCATGTCGATGCTGCGCGCATCGCCCTTCGGGCGGGCCGTCGCGGGAGTGCGCCAGAACGAGATCCGAGCCAGCCAACTGGGCTACAACGTGCAGCGCCTCAAGCAGGTCACCTTCCTGGTTTCCGGCGCCGTGGGCGGGCTGGCGGGCGGGCTGCTGGCATCCGTCCTGATGTACATGAATCCGCAAATGCTGCACTGGACCACCTCGGGCGATGTCATCATCATGACGTTGCTGGGCGGCGCTGGCACGCTATGGGGACCGGTGGCCGGCGTGCTGCTGTTTGAGGTACTGAAGGAGTGGCTTAGCGGCTGGACCCCCTATTGGTACGGCATCCTGGGGCTGATTTTCATCTTGGCCACGCTGTACTTCCCGCAAGGAGTCCTGGGCGCCCTTCAAACCCGCTTGCGCCTGGCCCACCGCGCGGCTCCAACGTCCCAACCTGCCCCCAAGACAGCATCCGACGCCCCCCTGGCGCCTGGCGAAGGGAGTCCGTCATGAACCGCCTCGCCCTGCAGTGCGACAGAGTCAGCGTTACGTTCGGTGCGCTGCGCGCCATCGAGGATTTCAGCTATGCCTTCGAGACGGGCCGAGTCTATGGCCTGATCGGCCCCAACGGCGCAGGCAAGACAACCTTGCTCAACGTCCTGGCCGGACATCTTCCAGGCCATGGCGGACGCATCCTGTGCCACGGCGCGGACATTTCGCGTCTACGTGCCTATGAACGCGCCCGGCACGGTATCGGCCGAAGCTTCCAGATCACCAAGATCTTTCCCGAAATGACGGTATTGGAGAACATGCGCATCGCCGCGCAGATCAGCCATTCGCGCTTGCTGCCTTTCTGGCTGGCTCCACGCTACGACCGCCGGTTGGCCCCCACCATCGACGCCATGCTCGAACTGACAGATCTTGCGCCCTGGCGAAACACGATCGCCGGCACGCTGTCGTATGGGCTGCAGCGTGCGTTGGAACTGGGTCTGACTTTGTTGCCCAATCCGCGCATCCTGCTGCTGGACGAACCACTGGCCGGCGTGGGCCACCATGAGATCGCCGCGGCCACCCGCCTGATCCGTCATGCCGCTGCCGGCCGCACAGTGCTGCTCATCGAACACAATATGGATGTGATCATGACGCTGTCCGAGCATATCGTCGTGCTGTCAAACGGTCGAAAAGTGGCCGAAGGACCGCCAGAGGCCATCCGTGACGACGCCACCGTGCGGGCGGTCTACCTGGGCGAAGAGGTGGCAGCATGATCGAACTGCTGCATGCCGAGGTGCATTACGGCCAGGCACTGGCGCTGAAAGACATCACGCTGCGCGCGGCTCAAGACGAGATCGTCGCCATCGTCGGACGCAACGGCGCCGGCAAGTCCACCCTTCTCAAGGCACTGATCGGACTGCTGCCGCTGTCATCGGGAAGCCGGCGCAATGGCGGCCAGGATGCCACACGGCGCGCGGTCGAGCAGATCAGCCGCGACGGCATCGCACTGGTACCTGATACCCGCCGCATTTTTCCCAACCTGACCGTGCGTGAGAACCTGCGCATGGGTGCGCTGGCGCACCGGCCCGGCTATTGGACCCTGGAACGCGTACTGCAGGTGTTCCCACGCCTTGGCGAGCGCATCGGCTTTGACGGCGACCAGTTGTCTGGCGGCGAGCAGCAGATGCTGTCGATCGCGCGCGCGCTGCTGGGCAACCCCCGCATCCTGCTGCTGGACGAACCGACCGAAGGCCTGGCGCCCCGTATCGTCACTGACCTGATAGACGTATTCACAGAGGTACACCGCCAGGGCACGGGCATCGTCCTGGTCGAACAGAACCTGAAAGTCCCCGCGCGGCTGGCGCATCGCCAGTACGTGCTGGACCATGGCGAAATCGCCTGGAGCGGATCGGCGGCCGACGTCCGAGCCGACCGGGACATCATCGAATCCATCCTCACAACCGGGGTCAGAGCATGAGCGACGGCAAGACCTTTATCGCGGGCGTAGGCATCACCCGCTTCGACAAGCAACCTGAAAAAAGCGTCAAGGACCTGGTTCGGGACGCCGTCACACAAGCATTGGCCGACGCCGGCTGCGACGCTGCCGACCTTCAAGCGGCCTACTTCGCGACGGCCGGCCAGGGGCCCATCGAAGGCCAATATATGGTCGCGGGCCAAGTGGCGCTGAAGGTGATGGGTATCGTCGGAATTCCAGTCACCAATATCGAGAACGCCTGCGCCAGTTCCAGTACCGCGCTGAACGCCGCGCACCTGTATGTGGCGTCCGGCGCGGGCGACATCTGCCTGGCCGTGGGCGTGGACAAGCTGTACGCCGAAGACAAGGCCAAGAGTTTCGCCGTGTTCGACGGTGCCTGGGACGTACATGACGCACCGGCACAGATGGCGCGGCTGATGGCCCTTGCTCCTGACGTCACGCCGCCGCCCGGCTTCGAAGAGCCTGGCAAACGCAGCGTGTTCATGGACATCTACGCTAGCTTGGCGCGCCTGCACATGAAGACATTCGGCACCACGCAGCGACAGCTTGCCGCCGTGGCCGCCAAAAACCACATGCACTCCACGCGCAATCTGCTCGCCCAGTTCCAGTACCCGCTGACCATCGATGAGGCGCTCGCCGCCCGTCCCGTATCCTGGCCGCTGACGCTTCCAATGTGCGCCCCCATCAGTGACGGCGCGGCAGCCGCCATCGTCTGCAACGCGCAAGGCTTGAAGCGGCTTCGGGAGGCACGGGCGGTACGCTTGTACGCTAGTGTTCTACGCACCGCGACTGACCGCCCCGCGGACAGGTACGACCGCCACCTGTGCCACCTGGCCGCGCTCGAGGCTTACGAACGCGCCGGCGTCGGCCCGCAGGACATGTCTCTGGCCGAGGTCCACGACGCCACCGCATTCGCCGAAATTCAACAGACCGAAGCCCTGGGATTCTGCACGTTCGGCGAAGGCGGCCTCCTGGCGGAATCCGGCGCCACCAGCCTGGGCGGCCGCATCCCTATCAACGTGTCTGGCGGGCTGCTGTCGCGCGGTCACCCCATCGGCGCCACCGGCTTGGCCCAGGTTCACGAAATGGTGGTCCAGCTGCGCGGGGAAGCCGGCGCGCGGCAGGTCGACGGCGCGCGTTTCGCTATCGCGGAAAACGGCGGCGGCTTCAACGGCGTGGAAGAAGCGGTCACCTGCATCACGCTGCTTGGCCACTGATTGCGGCCTGTTCAACTTTTAGACAACCATGCATCTCAGCTCTCTTTTCCAGCGCAGCGCCACCACGTATGCCGACCAGCCCGCGCTGGCCGCCGGTCTGCGCACTCCCCTTACGTATGCCGGCCTCCAAGCCCGAGTGCAAGCGCTGGCCGGCTGGTTGCGCGGCCCGATGGGCCTGCAAGCCGGCCAACGGGTCATGCTGGCGCTGCGCAATCATCCCAGCTATATCGAATCCATGCTGGCCGTCTGGCATGCCGGCTTGTGTGCCGTACCCGTCAACGCCAAACTGCACGCCACCGAACTGGAATACATACTGCGCGATTGCGACGCCCGCCTATGCCTGTCGCAAGGGGAGATCCACGCCGCATTGGCGCCCGTCGCCCGTAGCCTGGACGCGATGCGCGTGGTGGACGTGGAGTCCGACGACTACGCGGCGGCGACACGCGGCCCCGCGCTGCCCCTGGAGCAGCGTTCCCCGCAGGAGCTCGCCTGGTTGTTCTACACCAGCGGCACGACCGGCAAGCCCAAAGGCGTCATGCTCAGCCACGCCAACCTGGTTGGCATGTGCCTGAATTTCTATGCCGACGTGCAGGCAGTGCAGCCTGGAGACGCCATGGTCCACGTAGCGCCCCTATCGCACGGCGGCGGTCTCTACAGTATCCCGTACTGGCTGCATGGCGCCTTGCAAATCGTTCCGGACAGCGGCGGCCTGGATGAGGTCGAACTGCATGGGTTGCTGACGCACTACCGCAACGTCAGCCTGTTCGCCTCGCCGACCATCGTGCAGCGCATGGTGCGCCATGCTCGACAGGCCGGCGGGCCGCCTCCCGGCCTGCGCGCCCTGATC
The DNA here is from genome assembly GCF_002209535.1 of Achromobacter marplatensis. Classification (GTDB taxonomy): domain Bacteria; phylum Pseudomonadota; class Gammaproteobacteria; order Burkholderiales; family Burkholderiaceae_B; genus Achromobacter; species Achromobacter marplatensis. The sequence goes on from NZ_NJIG01000003.1 coordinate 583,183, forward strand.
GTTGGCGGCGCGCCGTTCTATATCGAAGACATCAAGGATGCCGTCGCCTGCTTCGGCGCACGTGTGGCGCAGATCTACGGTCAAGGAGAAAGCCCCATGTCGATATCCGCCCTGTCCGCCTCGCAGATTGCTGAAGCCGTGCGCACGAACGACGATGCGCTCTTGGGATCGGTGGGCTACGTCCAGACGTCGATGGACGTCGAACTGCGCGACGCCCGTGGCCAGGCCGTGGGGCAGGACGAACTGGGCGAGGTGGCCGTTAGCGGCCCTACCGTGATGCTGGGCTACTGGAACAATCCGCAAGCCACCGCCGACACGGTGGTCGACGGCTGGTTGCATACCGGGGATATCGGCCTCAGGGACGCGCGCGGACTGCTGCATCTGAAAGACCGCTCCAAGGACGTCATCATCAGCGGCGGCACCAATATCTATCCGCGCGAGGTGGAAGAGGCGCTGATGCGCCACGATGCCGTGCGGGAAGTCTCGGTAGTGGGCGCTCCCGACCCGGAATGGGGGGAAGCAGTATTGGCTTTCGTGGTACTTAAACCAGGCGCCCTCGTACTGGAACGGGATCTGGATCAGCTGTGTCTCGCATCCATAGCGCGCTTCAAGCGTCCCAAGCGCTATGTCTTTCTGGACGAATTGCCGAAAAACAGCACCGGCAAAGTGTTAAAACGCGAACTTCAACAACACGCGCTTCCCACTCCATGAACCTGTCTTCCCCCCTCTTTGTCCGCACGGCAGTCAGCCAGACGGAAAAAGCCTACAGCGCGCTGGAGGAAATGATCGTTACAGGCGAGCTGCCTCCGGGCAGCCAATGGTCGGAAACGACGCTTAGCGAGCGCGTGGGCATCGGCCGCTCGCCGGTACGCGACGCCTTGCAGAAGCTGGCATTCCAGCGGCTGGTGGAAATCGCCCCGCGCCAGGGCATCTTCATCTCGGAGATCGACTACCAGGGGCAGCTGAAGATCATCCAGGCACGACGCGAGATCGAACGGCTGATAGTCGCCCAGGCGGCGCAATGGGCCGACGACTCGGAACGCGCCGAACTGGCCCGACTGGCGCGCGAGCTGGAAGAGTTGAAGGCGGTCAACGACATGCGCGTCTACATGCGCCTGCATTTTGCGCTGACTAGCCAGATCGGGGCCGCGTCACGCAACAGCTACGCGGCCGAGTTCCACGCCATGCTGCAGACGCTCGCGCGTCGCTTCCTGTATTTCCATCAGAAGCGTCATCCCGATCTGGTGCAAATCTGCGAACTGCACATTCAGCAAGTCAATGCCATCGTGGAAGGCTCGGTGGAACGCGCTATCGCCACCGCGGAAGCCCGCAACGACTACGCCGAGAATCTGGCCCGCAATATCCTGATGGAGCTGATCGTTACGTCGGCCGTGACCATCAGTACCCCACCCCGCGCCAAGGGCGGCGCGGACTGAGCCGGCCAACGCTCGGCTACGGGCTCTTCCTGATCACGCCCACCCGGACGCTGAAGCTGGGAATTTCCTGCCACTGGCTGCGCGGGATCCGCAACGTTTCGACACCCATGCTGATTTCATAGCTGACGCTGCCGGGCCCATCGCGCCAAAAGAACGGCCCGCGAGTCGCCCAGCCGCAACAGACGTATTCCAGCGGCGGCATGCCGAAAGTCTGGCCTAGGTAGGCTTCCATCTCCGCCGCAAAGGCGCCGCTCACGCGATAACGGGCCTCCATGGGCTGGATGTAGGAATCGTCGTCCTGCTCGCATCCAAGGTATTCGACGTAGTCCGGCTTCTTTCCGAGGGTTTTGAGGAAGTCCTGGCAGGGCGTGTCGGGCCGCACCAGGCCCAGGGCACGGCCGTTGGCAACCCAGTCGGCCAGCGCGTCGCCTGGGGTCGACGTCTGCGCCGACGCTTTGCCTGCTGCCAGCGCCAACAGGCAAAGCGGCAATACCACCCAGGCCAGCCAGGCCGGGCGCAATATCACATTCATGGCAGCCTAGATATCGGGTCGACGGTCAGCGGCGTTACGTCCTGCCATGCCCCAGTGCTGCGCCCTTCTTCGGCCAGGAACTCCACCAGCGCGGGCAACGACGCGTCCATCGGACGGTTGGCGTGGATGCGCATTACGTAACCCCAGGAACCCGGCATCCGCAACTGCGGCATCAGGGGGACGAGGCGGCCGCTGGCCAGGTCTTCATCGATCAGCGGCGCGCGGCCCAACGCGATGCCGACGCCAGCCGCCGCGGCGGCCACGACGGTGCTCAGGCCGCTCAACACCATGGGCTCCTGCCAGTCCGCGTCGGCCAGGCCCAGCCGGCCGTTCCACGTCCGCCAATCGGTCTCGGGGCTGTCGATATGCTTTTCCTCGAGCCACCGGTGACGCAGGAAGATGCGCGGGTCGTTGCGGTCGGCTTCGGCGATCAGGGCGGGGCTGCAGACCGGCACGACGGTTTCGGTCATCAGCGGAATGTCGCCCGGCGCGGCCAGATGTGGTCCCTGGGTGCGCACGTGCAGAAAGGCCAGGTCGATGTCCTGGGCCTTCCAGGCCGGGTCCTGGCTGGCGTGCAGGTAGACCTGGACCCCGATGTCGGGGTGCAATTCAATGAAGCGGCCAATGCGCGGCGCGAGCCATAGCGCTGCCAGCGACGGGTTGGCCGACACGTTCAGCGTGTAACGCCGACGGCCGCGCGCGGTGGCCCGAGCATTGCGGCAGGCGGTGTCCAGTAGGGTCAAGGCCTGTTGTACGGAAGCCAGCAGATCGGCACCGGCTTCGGTCGTTTCGGCGCGGCGCACCGTGCCCCCGCGCCGCAAGAGCGGTACGCCCAGGTCGGTTTCCAGCGCGCGCAGCTGATGGCTGACGGCGCTCTTGGTGACGTGCAGTTCCGCGGCGGCGCGGCTCAAGCTGCCAAGGCGGGCAACGGCTTCGAAAGCGCGCAGAGCGGCCAGCGGTGGAGTATGGTTGGGAAGATCGGCCATGGGTTGAGTTTATCTCAACCCATGATTGAAAAACTATCGCTTTCGCACGCGCGTTGTATCAGTGACCATGCAAGCTCTGGATGGAGCATTGATATGTATTTCGACTCTCGATTGTGGCAACTGACGGCGGGGCTGCGCGCCGGCATGGCGGGCGGGATTTTCCTGGGCCTGCTGGCGCTGGCGGCCGGCATCGCGCGCTACGTTTTCCTGGGGCAGTTGCTGGCCCGCGTGTTCGATGGCGCGCCCTGGCAGGACTGGATCACCCCGGCGTTGTGCGTCGGCGCGATGGTGCTGTTGCGCGCCGTGTTCGACCACTGGCGAACCGTGCAGGCCAACCGCACCTCGGCATCGATCCAGCAGACGCTGCGCGGCAAACTGTACGACCGCATCGTCTCCCTGGGGCCGGCCTGGTTCGCCAACCAGCGCACCGGCGGCGTCATGCTGACGGTGGTGGACGGCGTCGAACAATTGCAGACCTTCTTCGGCCAGTACCTGCCGCAAGTCGCCATCGCGGCGGCGGCGCCCTTCGCCATTTTTGCCGTGATCGCATTCTGGGACGTGCCCACTGCGCTGGTCTTCCTGGCGGCGGCGCTCTTCGCGCTGTTCGGCCCGATGGCGGTCCATATGCTTGACCGCCGCGCCAGCCAGGCGCGCACCCGGGCGCTGAACGCGTTTGGCGAAGATTTCCTGGACGCGGTGCAGGGCCTGCCCACCCTGAAATCCTATGGGCAGGGCAAGGCCTGGGGCCAACGGCTGGCCGCCCGCGCACGCAGCCTGTCGGACAACACCTTCTGGGTGCTGTCGGTCAGCCTGCTGACGCGCGGCATCAGTGACCTGGGCGTGGCGCTGGGCGCCGCGCTGGCGCTGACGCTGGGCGCCTGGCGCGTGGCCGCCGGCGACATGAGCGTCGAAGCGCTGCTGATCGTGCTGATGGCCGGCACCGAGATCTTCCGCCCGCTGCGCGATCTGCGTTCGGTCTTGCACCGCGGCATGCTGGGCCAATCCGCCGCGGTCAGCATCCACGCGCTGATGGATGCGCAACCGCTGACGCCGGCACCGGATACGCGCGCGGCACGCGCCGCGCCTGCCCGCCTGGCGCCCACCATCGAGTTCGACGAGGTGGCGTTCTCGTACACGCCCGAACGTCGTGCGCATCAGGGCCTGGCGTTCAGCATCGCGGCCGGCGAACGGGTCGGCATCGTCGGCCCCAGCGGCGCAGGCAAGTCCACCATCGTGCGCCTGCTGCTGCGCGAATGCGTGCCCCAGTCGGGCAGCATCCGAGTGGGCGGCCATGACGTGAACACACTGGATACGCAGACGCTGCTGTCGCACATCGCACTGGTCAGCCAGGACATCACGCTGTTCCACGGCACGATCGACGACAACCTGCGGCTGGGACGCCCCGACGCCACGCACGAACAGGTGCGTGCCGCGGCCCGCGCGGCCAACATTGACGACTTCATCATGGCGCTGCCGGACGGCTACGGCACCCGCATCGGCGAGCGCGGCCTGCAACTGTCGGGCGGCCAGCGCCAACGCGTGGCGATTGCCCGCGCGCTGCTGCGCGATGCGCCCATCCTGATCCTGGACGAAGCGCTGTCGTCGGTGGATACCGAAAACGAGGCGTTGATCCAGCAGGCGCTGGACCGCCTGATGGCGGGCCGCACGACGCTGATCCTGGCTCACCGGCTGGCCAGCGTGATCGGCGCCGATCGCAGCCTGGTGCTGGACCAGGGCCGTGTCGTGGAAGCCGGCCCGCATGCGGAGCTCATGGCGCAGCGCGGGCTGTACTACCGCCTGATGCATGAGCAGGCCGCCGCCCACCAGAACCCGTCGGCCGGATCGCCCGCGCCCGCTCAGGCCGCCTTGGCGCAGCCGCAAGAGGCGCCCGCCGTTGCCTCCGACGACAAGCAGGGCCCCGCCCTGCGATCGTTGGACCAGGACGCCGAGCAGGTCGGCTGGCGCGCCACCCTGGGCACACTGCTGTCTGTCGTCAGGCCGTGGCGTGGCACCTTGACCGCGACCATCCTGCTCGGGCTGGCGCGCGTGGCCGCCTTCATCGGGGTGGGCATCTTCAGTGCCCTGATCGTGGCCGCCATCCGGGACGGCCGGGACGTTTCCGGGCTGATCGTCGGGCTGCTGATCGCCGCCCCACTGGCCGCGCTGTTCCACTGGCTGGAGTCCTGGCTGGCGCACGCCATGGCCTACCAACTGTTGGCAGACATGCGGGTCAAGCTCTACGACAAGCTGGAACGCCTGGCGCCGGCGTATCTGCTGCAACGCCGCTCGGGCGACCTCGTGGCGCTGGCGACGCAGGACGTGGAAATGGTGGAGTATTTCTACGCGCACACCATCGCGCCCGCCATCGTGTCGGTGCTGGTGCCGCTGTCGGTGCTGGGCTTCCTGGGCATCTATAGCTGGCCCGTCGCGCTGGCGCTGCTGCCCTTCCTGGCCTATGCGCTGGTGTCGCCGGTGCGTGGCCGCCGCCACGTCGATGCGCTGGGCGACAAGGCCCGCCACGCCCTGGGCGAAATGAGCGCCCACACCACCGACACCATCCAGGGTCTGGCCGACCTGACCGCGTTCCAGGCCACAGGCCGCCGGCGCGAGCAGTTCCTGAAAGTCGCAGACCAGTACCGCATCCGCCGCCTGGACATCCTGCGCGACCTATCCCGGCAGACCGCATGGTTTGAAGTGGCGATGGGCCTGGGCGGCCTGGCCGTGGCCGTCGTGGGCGCCTTGCAGGTATCGGCCGGCGCGCTGTCGGCCAGCATGCTGCCGTTGCTGGTGCTGATTGCGCTGGCGACCTTCCTGCCTGTGTCCGAGATCTCGCAGGTCAGCCGGCAACTGGCCGACACCATCGCCGCCACGCGCCGCCTGCATGTCGTGGCCAACGAGCCCGAGCCCGTCACCGACGGCCCGCTGGCGCCGCCCGTAGCCACGCACGGCCTGTCGCTGGCGTTCGAGCACGTCAGCTTCGCCTACCCCGGCAAAGACGAAGACACGTTGAAGGACTTGAGTTTCAAGGCGCCGGCCGGCGCCACGGTCGCGGTAGTGGGTGCGTCGGGCGCCGGCAAGAGCACAGTAGCCAGCCTGCTGCTGCGCTTCTGGGATCCGCGCACAGGCGTGGTGAAGCTGGACGGCGTGGACGTGCGGCAACTGCAATTGGACGGGCTGCGTGAGCGCGTGGCGCTGGTGACGCAAGACACCTATCTGTTCAACGACACGCTGGAAGGCAATATCCGGCTGGCTCGCCCCGAAGCCACGCCCGAAGAGCTGGCCCGCGCGCTGGACCAGGCGGCGCTGACCGACTTCGTACGGACCCTGCCCGATGGCCTGGCGACCCGCGTGGGCGAACGCGGCATGCAGTTATCAGGCGGCCAGCGCCAGCGCATTTCGATCGCTCGCGCCTTCCTGAAGAACGCGCCGGTGCTGATCCTGGACGAAGCCACCTCGCATCTGGACACCTTGTCCGAGATGCAGGTGCGCGGGGCGCTGGACACCTTGATGCGCCACCGCACCACGCTCGTGATCGCGCACCGGCTGTCCACCATTCGTGACGCTGACCTGATCCTGGTGCTGGAGCGCGGCACCCTGGCGGAAGCCGGCACGCATGACCAGTTGCTGAGAAAGCAAGGGGCCTATGCGCGCCTGGCCAGCCACCAGGGCGGCTACGCGGTCAATAACGCAGCGTCTGTACCGACGTAGCGTTGGCGCGCACTTCCGCATCCGTGAACCAGACGCGCTTGTTGCCGAAGCGGTTGTACAAGTCGAACTGGTCCCGGGTGTGGACGGACGGGGTGCCGTCCGGGGCCACAAAGCCGCTCTGCCCCGGCGCCACCACATCCACGGCGCGCACACCCTTGCCGTCGAACACCGTCATATTGTTTTCGGTGCCGCGGTTCTGGGTAGCCGGGTAGCTCAGCACCGCCTTATCGTCCGCCTGCGGCACGCCCAGGAAGTTCTTGGGCGCAAACACCATCGGCGGCGCAGGGATGCGCCAGGCGGCGGGGTCTTGTCCATACGCTTTCTGCAAGGTGGCCAGCGCCTCGTCCAGCGCGGCCAGGCTCACGGCTTCCGGGCGCTGCCCGTTGAAGAAATCGACCTGCTGGGGCACCCCGGCGTCCGGGCCGGCCAACGCGTTGAACAGCACCTTGACGCCCACCGTCAAGTTGACCGATCCGGTCGCCGGTGCGGCCGGCGTGGGATAGCCCGTGGCGCTGTACCACTTGAAGAAGTCGGCAGGCATCTCGTCAGCCAGCGTCGCCTTCAGCATGGCGCGCAGCCACGCGTCCATCACCGCCGGCCCGGCATTGTCATAGAAGCCCGGCTGCTTATCGCTGGTACTCATCCCGTCCCACGACTGCAGCCCCGCAACCAGTTTCACCCGGGCGTCGTCGGCCGGCAGCCCCGCCACCGCGCGTCGCAGGAACGGCAGGAAGTGGCGGCGATTGACGTCAGCATAGCTGGTGGTGCGGATCAGGTCCCACATCTGCTGCGGGCTGACCTTGCCGCCATTGGCGGTCATGGCCTTCAGGCGGGTCTCGATTTCGGCGTAGCGGTCGGCCTGGCCCCAGACGATGGCGAACAGGTCGGTGGACGGATAGCCGCGCATGGGCTGATTGTTCCAGTTGGCGATGAAGCCCTGACGCGGGTTGTAGACCTGGGGATTGGTCGCGAACGGCAGCATGCCGTCCCAGTCCATCTCGCCGGTGCCCGGCACGGGCAGGCGCGGGTCATGGCCGGGCTTGCGCTTGGGGTAGAAGCCCGTATGCGCGTAGCCGATGTTGCCGCGGTCGTCGGCGTAATACCAATTGATGGTCAGCGCATGGCGTGCGGCCTGCAGCTTCCATTGGTCCCAGTTGCGCGATTGCGCCTTGTGCGTCCAGGCCATCAGCGATTGCAGCTCGTAGCCTTCCCAGGCGCGCGCCTTGGCATAGGCCACATGTTGTTTGTCGTCGAACTTGGTGACGATGCCGTGCACGGTCCGGTAGACATCCATCAGGACGGGCGCGCCGTCCTTGACGGCGATGAGCTCGGTGCGCCTTTCCATGGTCTTCCACTCGCCGTTGTGGAAGTACCGCGTGCGGTCGGCGGGGTCGAGCTTTTCGGCGTAGATGTCCACGTCGTCACCAAAGCCCGCCGTCGAGCCCCATGTCACGTGCGCGTTGTGGCCGAACAGGATGCTGGGATAGGCAAAGGGCGTATTGCCTACGACATCGAAACCCGCCCCATGCAGGCCGATGCCGTAGGTATAGGCAGGGTTCCACCATCCGAACTGCGGGCCGTTCAAGAGGATGGCGCGCGCGTCCTTGGCGTGGTCGCGCCCCACGATCCACATGTTGCTGGTGGTCGGAAAGCCCGCGATCCCGGGCTGGCCGGAATCCGCGAACTGGGCCAGGAGGCGCGCGGGCACGGCCGCGGGCGCCTCGTCCAGCACCCCGCGCGTCTGCGGGTCGCGTGCCACGCGCTCCAGCATGGGCGGCGTGCCGTCGTAACGCGGCAGCGCGTAGGACAGCCTGGCCGGCGCCGTCGCTACTTCGGGCTGGTAGACACCCTCTTCTTCCGGCACCGTCGTGGGCGCGCGACTGTCGGTCATCCAGCGCAGCTGGTTGAAGATCTGCATGGCGCGCGTGTCGCCGTGCCGGTCCTTCAGCGCGGTCAGCAGCGCCAGGTTGTCGATCTCGCTGTTGGCGTCCGAAAACCGGTTAGCCATGGTGCCCACGAACACCATCGCCACATCGTAGGGTGTCCAGTCTGACGGTTGGAACTGCAAGTCGTTGAATTCCTTGGGGGTAAGGCTGTCCGGCTTGGCGCGCACCTGTGCGATCCAGGCATTCATGCCTGCCGCGTAGCCGTCCAGGATCTGGCGTTCAGAAGCCGGCAACGCCGCCAACTGGCGCTGGATGCGTTCCGGCGAAAAATTGCCGCGGATCGACTTGTCGAACGCCACCATTTTTTCGCCCAACACTTCGGCCACCTTGCCCTGGGTGCTGCGGCGCGCCATCTCCATCTGGAACAGGCGGTCCTGGGCGACGGCGTAACCGTAACCATAGAAGATGCCGTACACGGTACTGGCATAGACGTGGGGCATGCCGTATTCGTCGCGGCGGATGGTCACCTGGCCGCTGGCCGGGCGCGCTGCGCGGGCGTCGGCCGCTGTGGCCGAGGCATTGGCGGCGGCGGAAGGTTGCGCGTGGGCGGCGCCCACGCCGGCGCAGGCCGCCAGGATGGCGGCCGACAACAAGTGCTGCTTCATGTGAATCTGTCTCCGTATTGATAGGCCGCGCCGCGGTGCGAGACCCGGGCGCGGAGTGCGGCGCCTCTTGCGGGCACCGTCTACGAACCATGATACGAAGCGCCAAACTATAATTCCAATGCATTTATTTCATAGCTTTCATGCGCTTCCCACATGGACTTCCAGAAACTCAAGCATCTGCTGGCCGTCGTTGAATACGGCACGTTTTCACGCGCGGCGGAAAAGGTGAACCTGTCGCAGCCAGCCCTTAGCCGCAGCATCCAGGCGCTGGAAGCCGAGCTTGGCCTGCCGTTGCTGGACCGCGGCACGCGCCAGGTCCGCCTGACGCCGTACGGCGCCTGCGTGGCCGAACGGGCCCGCCGCATGCGCTTCGAAGAAACCGAGCTGCAGCGTGAACTGAAGACGCTGCACAGCGGCGAATCCGGCACGCTGACCATCGGCCTGAGCCCCACGCCGGCCTCCCTGCTGCTCTCGCCCTTCCTGACCCACATGGCGGCCAACCATCCCCAAGTGCGCGTGGGCGTCGAGCTGGGCGCCACGGCGACGCTGCTGGACATGCTGCGCGGCGAGCGCATCGACGCGATGGTCTGCGACGCGCGCATGTTGTATGACGCGGCCGACATCGACGCCCGTCCGCTCGCGCCGTTGCGCGCCGGCATGGTGTGCCGCGCGGGCCACCCCATCCTGGCGCACAAACGCGTCGGCATCGAACAGATCCGGCAGTATCCGGTGGCATCCAGCACCCTCAGCCCCGAGGTGTCGCTACGGCTGGCCGAAACGCTGGGGCCCGGTGGCGCGCCCGAAGTCATGGTGACGACGCGCTGCGAAAGCCTGGATCCGCTGGTGGATCTGGCCCTGCACACCGACACGCTGCTGTTGGGCGTGATCTGCGTCACCCGCCGCGAGCAAGCGGCCGGGCGACTGGTGGAAGTGCCGATCCCGCCAGACCGGCAGCGCCAGGGCCATTACGTGCTGGCGCGCCTGGCCGGACGCACGCCCTTGACCGCGCAAGACGCGCTGTACACCTTCACGCAACAGTGCTGGGCGGACTTCGCGACGTTCACTCCGGCACGGCAACCGTATAGTTCAGCGCCAGCCGCCCCCCGTCGACGTACACCGTCTGCCCCGTGACGTAGCTGGCGTCGTCTCCCGCCAGGAATACCGCCACCTTTGCCACTTCGTCCGTCTGGCCCAGGCGCTGCATCGGAATCCGGGACAGGACCGTGCGCCGGGCGGCGGGGTCGCTCGTGATGGTGGCCAGGATCTCGGTGTCAATGCTGCCCGGCCCGATCGCGTTCACCCGTATGCCATGCGGCGCCAGCGACAACGCCATCGACTTGGTCATCTGCCGTACCGCCCCCTTGCTGGCGCCGTAGGCCAGCTGGTCCGGCATCGCCAGTTCCGCCGTCATCGACGACAGCGTCACGATCGCGCCGTTCTGCCGGCCGCCGGCCACCATCGCACGCGCCGCAGCCTGGGCCACCAGGAAGGTGCCGCGCACGTTCACATTCATGACGGCGTCCAGGTCTTCCAACGTCAGGTCCAGGAAGTCCGCCGCGCGGATCACCCCGGCATTGCAGACGCAGATGTCCAGACCGCCCCAGCGCGCAACGCAATCCTCGGCCAGCGCCTTGGCCGCGGCCGGGTCGGTCACGTCGGCCACGAAGGCCGCCGCCCGCGCGCCCAGCCCGCGCACGGCCGCCGTCAGTTCGGCTTCCTTGCGGTCCGCCAGCAGCACGTAGGCGCCCTCGTCCACGAAACGCCGCGCTATCGCCAGCCCGATACCGCCCGCCGCGCCAGTGACCAGCGCTACCTTGTCCTGCAATCTCATTTCAGACTCCCACGTAGGCGGCCACCAGGTCGGGCCGCGCTGACAGTTCCACTGAGCTGCCGCGCCACACCGTCGCCCCCTTGTCCAGGATGACGTTGCGGTCGGACAGCCGCAGCAAGGCCGTGGTGTTCTTGTCCACCACGATCATCGACAAGCCTTCCGCTTTCAATTGCGCCAGCACGCGCCAGATCTCGGCGCGCACGACGGGCGCCAGGCCTTCGGTGGCTTCGTCCAGCACCAGCAGGCTGGGGTTGGTCATCAGCGCGCGCCCCAGCGCCAGCATCTGCTGCTCTCCGCCCGATAGTTGCGTGCCCAGGTTGCTGCGGCGTTCCTGCAGCCGGGGAAACAGCGCGTAGACACGAGGCAGCGTCCAGGCGTAGGCGCGGCCCCGTTCGCTGGCCGTGGCCACCAGGTTTTCCTCGACGGTCAGCGTGGGAAAGATCTGGCGCCCTTCCGGCACCAGCGACAGCCCCAGCCTGCCGATCCGGTATGGCGCCATGCCCCGCAACGAACGATCGCCGTATTGGATGCTGCCCTGGCTGGCGGGCAGCAGGCCGAACAGGCACTTGATGACGGTGCTGCGGCCCATCCCGTTGCGTCCGATCAGTCCCACCACCTCCCCCTGACCCACGTCCAGGTCCACACCGAACAGCGCCTGGCAATGGCCGTATCCCGCCGTCAACCCGCGTATCGTCAACATGGCGGCTCCTTCATGCGTCGGCGTCGTCGCCCAGATAGGCGCGGCGCACGTCGGGGTGATTGCGGATCGCGTCGGCGGTTCCGGTCGCGATGATCTTGCCGTAGACCAGCACGCTGATGCGGTCGGCCAGCGCGAAGACGGCGTTCATGTCGTGTTCCACCAGGACGATCGTGTAGCGGCCCTTCAGGCTTTGCAGCAAGGCGATGACGCCCGCGCTTTCCGCCGCGCTCATGCCCGCCATGGGTTCGTCCAGCAGCAGGACGGACGGTTGGCCCGCCAGCGCCATGGCAATTTCCAGTTGACGGCGCTGCCCGTAGGCCAGGCTTTCCACCGGCGCCTCGGCCACCGCGTCAAGCCGGCAGGCGCTGAGGGCCTCGCGAGCCGCCTCCACCACGTCGGCGCAATCGCGCAGCGCAGTCCAGGCCGACAGCCCGCGCCGGCGCTTGCGCAACGCCGCCAGGCAGGCGTTTTCCAGCACCGTGTAGCTGTCGAACACCGACGTCACCTGATAGGAGCGCAACATGCCCAGCGCCACGCGTTCCTGCACGGTGGCGCGCGAGACATCCGCCGCCCCCAGCGTGACCGCGCCACCGTCGGGCCGCAGTTCACCCGACAACAGGTTGATCAGCGTGGTTTTGCCCGCGCCGTTCGGGCCGATCAGCGCGTGCAATTCGCCCGGCGCGACATCCAGCGACACCCCGTCGGTCGCAGCAAGCCCGCCGAAGCGGCGCACCAGATCGCGGGTGGCCAGCGCGGCGGGCGCGGCCATCGTAGCGGCCTTCATACCGACGCCTCCTTGACCTCGGCCTTGCTGGCCTGGACGTTCTTGACCGGCGCCTGTCCCGGCGGCCACAGCCACGCCAGCGAGCGGCCGTAGCCGCCCCGGGCCAGCATCGCGATCACCACAACTACGGGCCCCATCAGCAGCATCCAATGCTGCGTCACGCTCTTGAAGGCCTCTTCCATCAGCAGATAGGCCACCGCGCCGAAGATCGGACCCAGCACATTGCCCAGGCCGCCGATCACCACCATGACAATCAGCTCGCCCGACACCGGCCACGACATGTAGCTGGGCGAGGCGAAGGCCGTCAGGTTGGCCAACAGCAGCCCGGCGATGCCGGTCAGCACACCCGAGGCCACATAAGCCGTCAGCCGCACGCCGAACACCGAATAGCCCAGCGCGTCCACGCGACGCGGATTGGCGTGCGTGGCGCGCAAGATCATGCCGAAGGGCGAGCGCCGCAGCCGCAGCATGCCCAGGCTTGCGGCCAGCAGCAGCCCCCATGCCGCCCAATAGACCGGCTGGCTGCCGCCCAGGTCAAAGAGGCCGAAGGCGCTGGCGTCGTAGATGTTCAGCCCGTCGTCGCCACCGTATTCGCGCAGGCTGACCGCCAGGAAATAGAACATCTGCGCAAAGGCCAGCGTGATCATGATGAAGCCGATGCCGGACGTGCGCAGGCATACCGTCCCGACCACCAGGGCCACCAGCGCGCACACCACGATGCACACCACCAACTGCACCCAGCCGTTGCCGATGCCGTAGAAGCTGAGGATGCCCACGGCGTAGCAACCCAGGCCCAGGAACATGGCGTGCCCGAAGCTGACCAGCCCCGCAAAGCCCAGCACCAGGTTCAGCGCCAGCGCCGCCAGCGCGTAGATCAGGATGCGCGCGCCCAGCGTCACGTAAAAGGGTTCGCCCAGCCACTGCGCCACGAACGGGACGGCGGCCAGGACCAGGAACAGCAGCGGCAGCACCCAGCGCCGGTACGAAGGTTCTTGCATGATGGATTGCCCTTTTTCATTGGCGCGCGGATCAGCGGCGCGCCGAAAAGACCAGGCCTTGCGGGCGAAACGCCAGCACCACGGCCATCAATACGTAGATCAGCATCGACGCCAACGCCGGCCCGACCGCGTTGGCGACCGGCGCGTCGAACACGGCGCGCAGCAGGTCCGGCAGGAAGGCGCGCCCCAGCGTGTCGATCATGGCGATCAGCAGCGCGGCGATCAGCGTGCCCCGCACCGAGCCGATGCCGCCCACCACAATGACCACCAGCGCCAGGATCAGCACCGGTTCGCCCATGCCCGACTGCACCGACAGGATCGGACCCGCCAAGGCGCCGGCCACGCCGGCCAGCACGGAACCCAGCAGGAACAGCAGCGTCTTCAGCAGGTCCACATTGGCGCCCAGCACGCTGGCGATAGGCGCGTTGCTGGCGCCAGCGCGGATCAGCATGCCAAAGCGCGTGCGCTGGATCAAAGACCATGCGCCTACTGCCACCAGCGCGCCCACCCCGATGATCATCAGCCGATACACGGGATAGTCGTTGCCGAACAGGCTGACCGCCCCTTCCAGCGTCTGGGGCACCGCCGCGTAATACGGCCGGCTGCCCCAGATGACCGAGGCCAGCTCGTTGAAGAACATCATCAGCCCGAACGTGGCCAGCACCTGGTACAGGTGGTCGTGCCGGTACAGCGGACGCGCGATCAGCCGTTCCAGCACCACACCCACGAATCCGCTGCCCGCCACCGCGGCCAGGATGGAGAACGTGAAAGAGCCGCTGGCGTTGTAGGCGGTGGCCCCCAGGAAGGCGCCGATCATGTAGAGCGAGCCATGCGCCAGGTTGATGAAGTTCATGATGCCGAAGATCAGGGTCAGCCCCGACGACATCAAGAACAGCAACGCACCCAGTTGCAGGCCATTGAGCAATTGCGACAGCAGCAGCGATCCATTCATCGGACGTCTCCCGAGGGCGGTCGCCCCGTCACTTCAGCGGGCAGTCCGCCACGTAGGCGTCCTGGTGGTCCTTCAGCACGGTGGCCAACTGCTTGACGCCCACGCCCTCGCCCTCTTTCACCACCTGGTAGGCATACAGGTTCTGCACGGGCATGTTGTTGGTGTTGAACCGGAACGTGCCGCGCACCGACGGGAAGGTGGCGCCCGCCGCTTTCACGGCCGTGGCCAGCGACTTGCTGTCGCCCACTTTTCCGCCTTGCGCGCGCACGGCGGCGTCCAGCAGATAGGCCGCGTCGTAGCCGCCCACGGCGTACTCCGACGGCAGGCGGCCGTACTTGGCCTTGAAAGATTCGACGAACTTGCGGTTCTGCGGATTGTCCAGCGTGGTCGCCCACGGCGTGCCGTAGATCGCGCCCACGGCCTGCTCTTTCAGCGCGGTCAGCGTGTTGGAATCGATCAGGCTTTCCGAGAAGAAGGGCAGCTTTTCCATCAGCCCGGCCTGGCGCAGCTGGCGCACGAAATTCACGCCCACGCCGCCCGTGTAGAAGGCGAACAGCGCATCGGGGCCGGCAGACTGCATGCGCGAAATCTCGGCCGAATAGTCCAGCTGCCCCAGCTGCGTATAGACCTCGTCGGACGGCTCCGCGCCATAGAAGCGCTTGAAGCCCGCCAGCTTGTCCTTGCCCGCCTGATAGTTGGCCGACATCAGGTAGGCGCGCTTGTAGCCCTGATCCTTGACGTACTTGCCCATGGCCTCCGACATGCTGTCGTTCTGCCACCCCAGCACGAAGAGATTCGACAGGCACATGCGGCCGGCGATGGGCGCGGGGCCGGCGTTGGTGGACAGCGCCACCACGCCGGATTCCTTGATGCGCCGCAGTTCGGCCATCAGCACATTCGAAAAACCCAGGCCGACGATGACGTCGACCTTGTCCTTTTCGATGAATTTCTGCACGACCTGCGCGCCCACGTCAGGCTTGAGCTGATCGTCCTCGCGGATCACCACCGCCTTCTGCCCGCCCAGGCTGCCACCCAACTGCTCGATGCCCAGCATCAGCCCGTCGTACTGGTCCTGGCCCAGCGCCGCCTGCGGTCCGGACAGCACGCCCGTAAAGCCTATGCGGATGTCGGCACGCGCCGATTGCGGCGCAGCTACGGCCAGGGTCGCCACCGCAGCCAGTGCGGCAAGGCCGCTTGGGATTGCTTGCATCTGATGTCTCCTTGGGGGTTGAGCGGCGGCGCCGTTCTACGCGGCGCCTGCCTTGATGCGTCAGAGCTTCACGCAGACATTGCGCAGCTCGGTATAGAACTCCAGCGAATGCACGCCGCCCTCGCGGCCGATGCCCGATTGCTTGGCGCCGCCGAACGCCGTGCGCAGGTCGCGCAGGAACCACGAATTGATCCAGCAGATGCCCACGTCCAGCGCCGCGCCCAGGCGATGGGCCGTGCCGACGTTGCTGGTCCATACCGTCGCGGCCAGGCCGTAAGGCGTAGCGTTGGCCAGGGCAATGGCTTCCTCTTCCGTATCGAACGGCGCGATGTGGCAGCACGGTCCGAAAATTTCTTGCTGGATGACGGCGGACGATTCCGGCAGGCCCGTCCACACGGTGGGCTGGATCCAGGCGCCCGCGGCCAGCCCGTCTGGCATGTCCGGCACGCCGCCGCCCGCCACCACCGTCGCGCCCTCTTCGCGGGCGCGAGCGTAGTAGCTCAGCACCTTGTCGCGATGGCGCTGCGAAATCAGGGGCCCCAGGTTCACGCCGGGGTCCTTGGGCCGTCCTAGCTTGAAACCCCGCGCCCGCTCGCCCAGCGCCGCGACGAAGCGCTCGAAGATGGGCCGCTGCACATAGACGCGCTCGGTGCCCAGGCAGACCTGCCCCGTGTTGTCGAACGCGGCGCGGGCGATGCCCGCCACCGCGCGGTCGAAGTCGGCATCCGCGAAGACGATGCCCGCGTTCTTGCCGCCCAGCTCGAACGACACGGGCCGCACGCCCACTGCCGCCGCCTGCATGATGGCTTGGCCGGTACGGGTTTCGCCCGTGAAGGTGATGCCGTCCACCAGCGGGTGGCGGCTGAGTTTTTCGCCAGCGGAATCGGGCCCGAAGCCGTGCACCACGTTGTAGACGCCGGCCGGCACGCCGACTTCGTTCATGACTTCGCCCAACAGCGTGGCGGTGCCCGGCGTGTCTTCGGACGGCTTGACCACGACCGTGTTGCCGCAGGCCAGCGCCGGCCCGACCTTCCAGGTCATCAGCAGCAGCGGCAAGTTCCACGGGCAGATCACGCCGATGACGCCGCGCGGCACGCGCACGCCGTAGTTCAAGGCGTGGCCGCCGTCCGGCGTTTCCAGGTCGAAGGTCTCGTTGGGAACGTTGCGGATCAGGTCGGCGAAGATCTTGAAATTGGCCGCGCCGCGCGGGATGTCCAGATGGCTGGCCAGGTCGTAGGGCTTGCCGGTGTCGGCGATCTCGGCGTCGACGAAATCGTCGAAACGGCGGGTGATGCCGTCGGCCACCGCGTGCAGCAGTTCTACGCGCTGCTGCGTCTTCAGCGCGCCCCACGGGCCGCGCAGCGCCGCCTTGGCCGCCCGCACCGCGGCGTCCACTTCAGCGTCGCCGGCTTCATGCACCCGGCCGATCAGCCGGTTGTCGACCGGATCGCGGTTGTCAAAGGTCTTACCGGTCTCGACCCAGCGGCCGTCGATGAAATTGCGGAAATCGGTCATTGCGCCCTCGGTTGTGACAGGTCGGCCAGCGCGCCTTCGGGGTCGCCGGCGGTCAGGTATTCCCACATGCGTTCATAGATGCGGCCGGTGCCTACCGCGCGGGCCGCGGCCTCTGCCGGCGACAGCACCGGCGCGCCGTCGGCCAGCCCCGCCGCGCGCAATTGCCATTCGATGCGGGCGGCGTCTTCCAGATACCAGGTCAGCACGGTGGCGTGCAGCAGCGACTCGGCGGCCACCACGGCGCCGTTGCCGCGCATCGCGATCGCGCTGGCCGCCCCCCAGGGTTTCGGCCACGCCACGCGCCTGCGCATCGCTGCGCACCAGTTGCGGGTCGTCCCACAACGGCACGGCGGGCGAAAAATAAGAGCCCATGCCGTGGCGCGCGGCCGGCGTGACGCGCGCCGAAGACAGGGTCATGACAGTGGGCGGCATGGAACGGATCACGCCGCCCACGTCCGGCCGCAGCCGATAGATGTGCTGGTGGATGCGCACTTCGCCCAGCACGCCTTCGGGCAGGTCGCCATGCACCGGCACTACCGTGCCCGCCTCACCGGGTGCGATCAGGCCCATGGGCCGCGCCGCGCACACCAGGAAATGGTCGGCATCCAGCCGGCTGCTGCAATGCCCGTAGGCGTGGACCAGATTGGCCCGGGCCAGCGCGCGCGCGGCGACGCGCACCAGCGCCTCCTGCCCGGCGCTGGCGTCCTTGCGCGATGCGCTCATGTCTTGAACTCCGGGATATCGGGCTTGGCGCCCCACATGCAGAACGACGACGGCACGGCGGGGAAGCTGCGCGGCCGATGGGTCTTTTCCTCTTCGGCGCTGATCAGCCTGACGCCGGTGGAGTATTCGTAGATCATCCCGTCCGGGCCGTCGAAATACAGGAACATCGCGCCCGAGGTCGGATGCCGGCCGGGGCCGAAACGGATCGGCACGTTCCATTCGCGCAGCTGATACCAGGCGCGCATGATGTCGTCGATGCTTTCGACCTGATGGTTGATGTGCTGCACGCCCGGGTACGAGGACGGGAACAGCGCGATCTTGTGATGGACTTCATCAATGCGCAGCAACGGCGCCTCGCCGATGCGGTCGCTGACCCGGGCAGACAGCAGGCCCGTCCAGAAGGCCTCGTCGCGCCGCGGGTCCAGTGTGCGCAGGCCGATATGCGAGAAGCCCGTGACGCCGGCATCGCGGCCGGGGAAGTAGCGCCGCCCGCTATGTTGCGGCGCCAGCACCAGTTCGATCCGATTGCCGGAGGGGTCGGTGAATTGCAGGAAATCGCGCACGTAGCGCTGCTCGGCATCCTCGCGCCGCCCGGCCGCGACTTGGTAGCCGCTGCGCTCGAGCACGGCGCCGGCACGCTCCAGTTCGTCGGGCGAATCCACTTCGAACGCGGCGGTGTGGTCGCGCGGATCGCCTTCGAAATAGCAGAGGGTGTGGTCGCGGGAGTCGGACTTGAAATACGCCGCGCCGTGTTCCTTGCGGGCAAGCTCCAGTCCCAGCACCGCGGTCGCGTAGCGCACCGCAGCGTCCAGATCACGGGTGCCCAGCCGGACGTACCGGATGTCATGTAGCCGTATCACTGCTTGTCTCCAGGTGCGCCTGCCGCCGGCATCGTGCCGGGGGAATTTTTCCGCTGGATTGGCGGCGCTTTTTTCTACGATAGGCAGCGTAAATCTCGAAGTCAACAATTTTTATCGAGATTTTCTTGGCGTAGTGCTACAGTGCTCTTCATGTCTGACGGAACCCCGCTCCCCTCGCTTGCCCACACCGCCTCGGCCAATACCCTGGTGGGCACGGCCTATGTCAACCTGCGGCGCGACATCATCCAGGGCAAGCATCCGCCCGGCTCACGCCTGCGCGTCGAACACCTGAAAGACGATTACGGTGTGGGCGCGGGCACGCTGCGCGAAGCGCTGGCGCTGCTCGTGTCGGACGCGCTGGTGATCGCACAGGGGCAGCGCGGCTTTCACGTCACGCCCATTTCGCTGGAAGACTTCCGCGACATCACCGAGAACCGCGTGCTGCTGGAAACCGAAGCGTTGCGCCAGTCGATCGCGGTGGGCGACGATACCTGGGAAAGCGCCGTGCTGGCCGCCTTCCACCGGTTGAGCAAGGCCGAGCAGCGCCTGGCCGCGGACCCGGAAGCCCGCTTCGAGGAATGGGAGCAGCGCAACCGCGAGTTCCACCGCGAACTGATCAGCGCTTGTCCGTCGCGCTGGATGCATCATTTCCTGGGCATCCTGTATCAGCAGGCCGAGCGCTATCGCCGCCTGACCGTCACGCGCAAGCCCATCGCGCGCGACTTGCAGGATGAACACCAGGGCATCCTGGATGCCACGCTGGCGCGCGACGCCGACCGC
This sequence comes from Achromobacter marplatensis, assembly GCF_002209535.1. Classification (GTDB taxonomy): domain Bacteria; phylum Pseudomonadota; class Gammaproteobacteria; order Burkholderiales; family Burkholderiaceae_B; genus Achromobacter; species Achromobacter marplatensis. Next base: position 602,749 of record NZ_NJIG01000003.1, read on the forward strand.
GCCTGTGCGCTGCTTGCCGCGCACATCCGCCTGACTTACGACGCGGTCGCGCAATTGCCCGCGGACTTGTTCACGTCGGCGTGATGGCCAGCAGGGCTTTGCCGCCAGCGGGCGCCCGAGTTGAAAAAAACCCACACTCGACGCGCCGCACGCCCTGCCCCCGTTGATTCGCCTACATCACTTCTATAGAATCAGCAATACGGGCCTTTGCCCATTTCCTTTTTCGTCCACTCAAATCACCGACAGGGAGGCTGCATGATGACTCACCCCATGCCCAACGCCGTCCCGCGCGTGTCCCCGCGACGCCATTAAGTCGTCGCCCGCGCGGAGCCATCGCTAGACCGTTACCTAGCGACCGGTCCTCCGTGCCCGCTCCAAACCCCTGAACGCAGTCGCCGGTGCCCTTGGCATCTGGCTTGTTATCCCCTCTTTCCTCACAAGGACATCCTGGCGTGTCTTGTGCCGCCAGGCCATTGTTATGGCTAGAAAAAAAATAGACTTTCGAGGACAGGCCTTTAAGGATGTCCTGGGCTTTACCTTCCGCCACTGGGGCCTGCAACCCTGGCGCACGCTCGTCATCGTGGTGCTGGCATTGTTGTCGGCCGTGGCCGATATCCTGACCCCGATGTACGCGGGCCGGCTGGTCGACGCCGTCGCGTCCGGTTCAACGGGCGACGATCTGGCCTGGAGCGCCGCCCTCACGGCTTTCTGGCTGCTGGTGGCGCTGGGCGTGGGCGGCACCTTGCTGCGCCAGGCCGTGTTCCAGAACATCATCACCTTCACGTTGAAGATGATGAACGGCATCGTGTCCAACGCCTTTTACCGGGTGCAGCGCTTTTCCACCGACTGGCATGCCAACAGCTTCGCCGGCTCGACAGTGCGCAAGATCACGCGCGGCATGTGGGCCGTCGACATCCTGAACGACACGCTGCTGGTCGCGCTGCTGCCATCCGTCGTGATGCTGGTGGGCGCCACGGCCTTGCTGGGCGCGCACTGGCCGCTGATGGGGCTGGTGGTGGGCCTGGGTTCCGTGCTGTACATCGCCGTCACCGCGGCGCTGTCGCTGGGCTTCGTGGCGCCGGCCGCGCGTCTGGGCAATGCCTGGGACACGCGCATGGGCGGCGCGTTGGCGGATGCCGTCAGCTGCAACGCGGTCGTCAAGGCCTTCGGCGCGGAGACCCGCGAAGAAGTCCGGCTGGACCGCGTGGTCAACAAGTGGCGCAACCGCACCCGCCGTACCTGGGTGCGCGCCACGCTGAACGGCGGCATCCAGGGCGCGATGCTGGTGGTGATGCAGGCCGCCATCCTGGGCGCGTCGCTGCTGCTGTGGTCGCGCAACCAGGCGACGGTAGGCGACATCACCTTCACGCTGACGATGTTCTTCGTGCTGCAAGGCTATCTGCGCGACGTGGGCATGCACATCCGCAACCTGCAACGTTCGGTCAACGACATGGAGGAACTGGTGGCGATGGAACGCCAGCCTCTGGGCGTGACCGACCGCGCCGGCGCGGGTGCGATTAAGATCACCAAAGGCGAAATCCGCTTCGAGGACGTGACGTTCCGCTATGGCTCGCACAACACCGCGCTGTACGACAAATTCTCCGCGCGCATCGCGCCCGGGGAACGCGTCGGCCTGGTGGGGCATTCGGGCTCGGGCAAGACCACGTTCATCAAGCTGATCCAGCGTTTGTATGACGTGAACGGCGGCCGCATCACCATCGACGGGCAGGACATCGCCCTGGTGAAGCAGGCGTCGCTGCGCAGCCAGATCGCCATCGTGCAGCAGGACCCGGTGCTGTTTCACCGCACCCTGGCGGAGAACATTGCCTACGCCCGGCCCGGCGCCACCCAGGCCGAGATCGAGCAGGCCGCCCGGCTGGCCAGCGCGCATGATTTCATCATGTCGCTGCCCAAGGGCTACGACACGCTGGTGGGCGAACGCGGCGTGAAGCTCTCGGGCGGTGAGCGCCAACGCGTGGCGATCGCGCGGGCGTTCCTGGCGGACTCGCCCATCCTGATCCTGGACGAGGCGACCTCCAGCCTGGACAGCGAAAGCGAAGTGCTGATCCAGCAGGCGATGGACCGGCTGATGGAAGGCCGCACCACGCTGGTGGTCGCGCACCGCCTGTCGACCGTGCGCGCCCTGGACCGCCTGCTGGTGATGGACCATGGCCGCATCATCGAAGAAGGCAGCCACGATGCGCTGATCCGTTTGAAGGGCGGCCTGTACCGGCGCCTGTTCGAACGCCAGGCCCTGGAACTGACCAAGGGCATGACGGCGGCGGAACTGTTGCAGGATGGCGCCACGGCGCCTGCCGCCAAAGAGGAAGACGTGGACGAAGACGCCTACGCCTTCGGCAAGTAAGCGGCGCTGCCGTGAAAGAAAAAGGGCCTGGCGCAGCAATGCGTCAGGCCCTTTGTCTATCTTGCCCCGCCTTGTCGTGATGCGTTTCAGGCCGGGCGTTGCGCGAACGTCAGCCGCAAGCCGAAACCGATCAGCGCGGTGCCGAAGATCACGCTTTGCACCTTCTGCGCCCGCGGACTGGACGACATCCAGCGCCCCACGGCCCCGCCCGCCAGCGCGCACACCACGTCGAACGCCAAGCCGAGACTGACCAGGATGACGCCCAGCAGCGCGAATTGCGGACCGATCGGCCCATGGTCCGGCGACACGAACTGCGGCAGCAGCACCGAGCAGAACAGCAGGGCCTTGGGATTGAGCACATTGGTCAACACGCCGGCCATCAACGCGCCGCCCAGGCCCGAGCCTCGCGGCGGCGTCTGGCCGGCAGCGTCCAGCACCACGGGCCCGGCCCGCAGCAGCCGCACGCCCAGCCACATCAGATAGATGCCGCCCACGGTGCGAGCGGCGTCGAACGCCCACGGGTGGGTCTTGAACAGGGCCGCCAGCCCCAATGCCGCCAGCGTCACGTGGGCGGCGCGTGCAATGGCCAGGCCAACGGCGACCGCCAACGCCTGCCCCCGTCCCCGCAATACGCCCGTCTCCAGCAACAGGATCATGTCCGGCCCGGGCACCACGTACACAATCAGCAAGGCCCCAAGAAACATCGCCATATCGGCCATCACCGCGCTCTCCCGCGCATTCTTCAAGGCGATCATTCTAGGAAAATCGGACTGGCATGTGCTTGCGATTCATGCCAATCCGATTACCATGATTGGCATACTCGTCTTCTTTATCCACTCATTTCTTGAATCTATGCCAAAGCGCGACCTGGATGCTTATGACCGGCGCATTCTCGAGGCCTTGCAGCAGAACGGCCGCCTGACCAATGTGGAGCTTGCCGAGCAGATCGGCCTGTCGCCCTCGCCCTGCCTGCGCCGCGTGCGCATGCTGGAAGAAGCGGGTGTGATCCAGGGCTACGAGGCCCGGCTGGCGCCGGACGAAGTCGGCCTGGGCCTGACCGTATTCGTCGGCGTCAAGGTGGAGCGGCACCACGAACGCGATGCCGAGCAGTTCCGCAAAGAAGTCAGCGCGCTGCCGGAAGTGATCGCCGCGCACCTGGTGTCCGGCGAATCCGACTTCCTGCTGCAGGTCGTGGTGCCGGACCTGCGCGGTTACGAGCGCTTCCTGCTGGGAACGCTGCTGAAGCTGCCGGGCGTAAAGGACATCCGCAGCAACTTCGCCATCCAGACGGTCAAGCCGCAAAGCCCGCTGCCGCTGGACCATCTGGGCAAGTAACCCGCCCTAGGGCATGGCCGCCGCCGCCCGGTCCACCGCGGCGCGCCGCCGATCGAACCGCGCCTGCGACATCTCCAGGTAACGCTGGACCACCGCCGGCTCGGACGTCTTGGGCGTGCCGCCGGGAAACGGCGGTTTGGGGTCGTATTCGATCTGCAGCTGGATCAGCTTGGCGACGTCGTCGCCGCAAAGCGCCGCCACGACCTTCAGGCCCATGTCGATGCCCGAAGTCACGCCGCCCGCGGTGTAGGTGTTGCCGTCCACGCACAGGCGCTCGTCGGTTGGGATGGCGCCGAAGCGCGACAACAGTTCGCGCGCTCGCCAATGGCTGGACGCCCGCTTGCCGCGCAACAGCCCGGCCGCCCCCAGCAGCAGCGACCCCGTGCAAATACCAAACAGATATTGCGCGTCTTGCCCCTGCTTGCGCGTGAATGCCACCCAATCGGGGTCAACAATGGCATCATCCGTGCCCGGCCCGCCGGGCACGACCAGCAGATCGCAGGGCGGCGCGGACGCCAGCGTCTGGGTGGGCACGAATTGCAATCCGCGATCGCACCGTACCGGATCCCGCGTTTTTGCGACAAAATCCACGGTGAAGCCCGGCGCGTTCGCCAGGACCTCATAGGGGCCGGTCATATCCAGCTGGGTCAGCCCTTCGAACAAGAGAATATTCACATGCATGACGATGCTCCTTCAAGAACGCCAACGCCCAGCATAGGCGGACGCGCCCAGTCCGTTGCGCCACAAATGGCGGAAAACGCGCCACAACGCGTGCTGTTCGTGCTGTTCGACGGCTTTCAGCCGCTGGACCTGGCAGGCCCTTGGCAGGCATTCAGTTCGGCAAACGAAGAGGCGGGAAAGGCGCTGTACCAGTTGAACACGATTGCCGCCGAACGCGTCGTCAGCACCTGGGAGCAAGGGCTGCGCATGCAGGTGGACGGCACCTTCGAAGAAGACGGCGACGCACCGGTCGACATGCTGCTGGTGCCGGGCGGCCCCGGGGTCGACCGCGCCAGCGCGCACGCGGAAACACGCGCCTGGCTACGCCGCCGCGACGCCGGCGCCGCGCGCACGTGCAGCGTCTGTACCGGTGCGTTCGTCCTGGCCGCGGCGGACCTGCTCAACGGACTGGCCGTCACCACGCACTGGCGCTCGGCGGACCGGCTGCGCCAGATGTACCCCGCGCTGCGCGTGCAGGACGACCGTATCTTCATCGAAAGCGGCAAGTACTGGACCTCTGCCGGCGTCACCGCAGGCATCGATCTGGCGCTGGCCCTGATCGAACGCGACCATGGCGCGGCACTGTCGCAGCAGGTGGCGCGCCGGCTGGTCGTCTTCATGCGGCGCGACGGCGACCAGCGCCAGTACAGCCAGAGCCTGCGGCTGCAAGACCGCGTCGCCGCACCGTTCCGCGACCTGGTCGAAAAGATTGAAGCGCACTTGTCGGCGCGCTGGTCGGTGGACGACATGGCGGACGCCTGCCATATGTCGCGGCGCACCTTCCAGCGCAAATTCGCGGCGCATTTCGGCGTGGCGCCCACCGAAGTGCTGCGGCGCCTGCGCGAAGAACGGGCCAGCGCGCTGCAAAGCACCGGCAAGCTGCCGCGCAAGACCGTCGAGCAGCACGTGGGACCGTTGCATAAAAGGCCGGAACGGCTTTCCTGAAATGCCGATCACCGACAGCCCCTGCCCCGAATGCGGCCATCCCCTAGCCACGCGCACGCAGGGCATGAGCCTGATTGCGGAATGCGCGCATTGCGGCTGGATGGTGGCCACGACCAATCCCAACCACCCCTTCCATGACCGCACGCCCTACACGGTGCGCGCGCGTGCGCAAGGCATCGCGCGCGGCACCGCCATCGCCCGCCTGTCGGCAACCTTGGGCACCGGCGTCCCCGTCGCGCGCGCCATCCTCGACCAGGGCCTGCCCGTGGCGGAAAACGTTTATGCGTACGAGGTGATCCGGCTGCACAAGCTGCTCTGGCCGCAAGGCCTGTCGCTGCAGGTCACGCCGGAATTCACCTGGGAACTGGACGACAGCCTTTAGCCCGCCAGCCCCACGGACATGCCGCCGCACACGTACAGCAGTTGCCCCGTGATGAAGCCGGCGCGCCGGTCCAGGAACAGGGCGACGCTGTGCGCCACCTCTTCCGGCTGCCCGACCCGGCCCACGGGGATGGAGGCTTCCAGCGCCAGCGTCTTCGGCTGGCCGGGTGGGTTCGACTGGTTGAACAATTCGGTCGCGATCGGGCCTGGCGCAACGGTGTTCACGGTGATGCCGTCGGCGGCCAGCTCCAGCGCCCAGGTGCGCGTCATGCCGGCCAGCCCCGCCTTGGACGCGCCGTACACCGTTCGCCCGCCCTTGCCCAGCGCGGCGCGGCTGCCGATGTTGACCACGCGTCCGTAGCCCGCCTGGCGCATGCCCGGCAACAACGCCTGCAACAGCAGCACGGGCGCCGTGACATTCAAGGCCATCGTGCGCAGCAAGTCTTCCTCGGACACGTCCTCGATGTTGGCGACCTGGATCATCCCCGCATTGTTGACCAGGTGCAGCACCGGCCGCTCGGCCGCCAGCTCGCGCGCCGCCTCGCGGGTGGCCGCCGCATCGCCCAGGTCGACCGAGCGGAAGGTCTCGCCAGGGAGCAGTTGGTCGGGCGCGCGGCGGCTGAAATTGACGACCTGATAGCCGTCCTGCACCAGGCGCGCCACGATGGCGCGGCCGATACCCCGGCTGCCGCCGGTGACAAGTGCGATGGGGGTGTTCATTGCGCGGTGATTCCTTTGTCTTTGATGAGTCCGCCCCATTTCTTGCGCTCGTCGCGCTCGAAGGCCGCCAGGTCGTCGCCGAAAAGCGTACCGGGTTTGGCGCCCATGGTGGCGAAGTTGGTGGCGATGGCCTGGCTTTGCAGGCCGCTGCGCGCGGCATCGATCAATTGCTTGACCACGGGCGCCGGCGTGTTGCGCGGCGCGTACAGGGCGAACCACGCCGTGACGTCGAACCCGGGCAGACCCGACTCCGCAACGGTGGGCAGGTTCGGCACCGACGGATCGCGTTCGCCGGATGTGACGGCCACCCCGCGCACCAGATTGCCGTCCTTGATCTGCGCCAATGCGCCCGGCAGGTTGTCGAACAGCAGATCCACCTGGCCGCCCGCCACGGCCGGCAAGGATGCGGACGTGCCCTTGAACGGCACGTGCAGCATGGTCACCCCCGCCATCGATTCGAAATACGCGCCCGTCAGATGGACCGACGATCCGATGCCGGGCGAAGCATAGGTCAGCTTCTTGTCGGGCGATTGCTTGGCCGCCTTGATGACGTCGGCCACAGTCTTGTACGGCGATTTGGCGCTGACGGCGATCACGTTGGGCGTCGTGGAGACCAGCGCGATCGGTACCAGATCACGTTCGGGATCGAACGTCATGTTGCTGTAGAGAAACTGGTTGATGGTCTGCGTGCCGATGGTGCCCAGGCCCAGCGTGTAGCCGTCCGCCTTGGCGCGGGCCACGTACGCCATGCCGATGTTGCCGCCAGCGCCCGGCTTGTTTTCCACCAGCACGGTCTGCTTCAAACCCGGTTGCAGCGCATTAGCGATGGCGCGGCCGAAGATGTCCGCGCCGCCGCCCGGCGGATACGGCACGACGACGGTGACGGGGTGTTCGGGATAGCCGGCGGCCTGGGCCGCGGGCAGCGCCACAGCCGCCAGGGCGGCGGCGGCAAGCCAGCGCCGCGCGGCGCGCGGATGCACGAATTGCGTCATGAATTTTGTCTCCTATCGAACTCGCTTATTGCGGGTTTCTTCTTAAGGCTTTCGCGGATACTCAAAGTACGTAAATACGTACTATAGTTATAAAAACATAGAAAACGGATAGGAGACAAGCAAATGAAACGCTGGACGCAACGCCCGGAAGGGTCCACCTGGGGCGACTTCGGGCCGGACGACGAACTGGGCCGGCTGAACCTGCTGACGGAAGAAAAGGTGTTGCAGGGGGTGCGCGAAGTGCGCGTGGGCAAGGTGTTCTGCCTGTCGCTGCCGCTGGACCTGCCCGGCGGCAACGTGCTGAATCCGCGCCGCCATGCACCCACGCTCAAGCCCACGTTCCGCGAAGGCACGCCCTACCTGAATTTCGCGATGTCGCAGGTGCAGCCCGAGGCGGTCGACGTGCTGTCGGATGACCAGGTCACGCTTTCCATGCAGTACTCCACGCAGTGGGACGGCCTGTGCCACGTAGGCGCCCTCTTCGACATCCAGGGCGACGGCCAGGCCCGCCGCGTCTATTACAACGGCTACGCCGCCGGCGTCGACGTGTTCGGCGGCGCCGACCCCGACACGTCGGGCGACGCCTGCTGCCCGCCGGGCGGCTCGTATGCCCGCAAGCTGAGCATCAGCCGCTACGCCGAAAAAGGCATGCAGGGACGCGGCGTGCTGGTGGACCTGGCACGCGCGTTCGGCCCCGGCCGCACGCTGGTGGGCCACGAACAGTTGCAGACCGCGATGCGCGAGCAGGACGTCGTCGTGGAGCCGGGCGACATGCTGGTGCTGCGCACGGGCTTCGCCGAACGCTTGGTGGCCATGAACGGGCAGCCCGATCCGCACGCGCTGGAACAGACCGGCGCCGTGCTGGACGGCGCCGACGCGGCGCTGCTGGACTGGATCACCGCCAGCGGGGTCGCCGCCCTCTGCGCGGACAACTACGCCGTGGAGTCCTATCCCGCGCGCACATCCGGCCCCGGCCATTCGATCCTGCCGCTGCATCACCATTGCCTGTTCAAGCTGGGCGTGCCGCTGGCGGAACTCTGGTATCTGAAGGACCTGGCCGATTGGCTGCACGCGCACGGCCGCAACCGCTTCCTGCTGACCGCCCCGCCCTTGCGCATGCCGGGCGCGGTGGGCTCCCCCGTGACGCCGATCGCCACGGTGTAAGCCATGTTCGTACCGACTTCGACGTTTTCCGGCCACCTCGACGCGCTGGCCGCGCGCTGCCCCGAGGCGACCCTGCTGATCGACCAAGACCAGCGAATCAGCGCCGCGCAGTTGCGCGCGCAAAGCCGGGCGCTGGCCGCGGGGCTTGCCCGCATCGGCGTGCGGCCTGGCCACCGCGTGGCCGTCTGGCTCCCCAACTGCGCGGCCTGGGTGGAATCTTTCCTGGCCTGCGCGCACCTGGGCGCCGTGGTGCTGGCCGTCAACACGCGCTTTCGCGCGTTGGAAGTGGCCGACATCCTGGGCCGCGGGCAAGCGGACTGGCTGGTGTTCTGGCCGGGCTTCAAGGGCATCGATTTCCAGGGCATTCTTGACGGCGTCGACCCCGCTCAATTGACGCGTCTGCAAGGCGTGGTGGCGCTGACCGGGCCGGACGAAGCCGCCCCGGCCGCCGTCCCCGGCATACCGGTGCACCGCTATGCGGACCTGCTGGCCACCGACACTCCGCCGCCCGCCCCGCACGGCAACGCCGGCGTGCTGTGCTTCACCACATCGGGCACCACGTCCAAACCCAAGTTCGTCCTGCATGACCAGCAGACCTTATTGCGCCACGGCGCGGCGGTCGCGCAGGCCTTCGGCTACGACGACGACAGCTGCGTGCTGGCCAGCGCGCCGTTTTGCGGCGCATTCGGCTTTGCGACGCTGGTGGGCGGCCTGGCGCAAGGCGTGCCTGTGGTCTGCGCGCCGGTGTTCAACGCCGCGGAATCGGCCCAGGCCGTCGCCCGCCATGCGGTCACCCATACGTACGCCAACAACGAGGCGCTGGTCGGCATGATGCAAGCCGCTCCGCCTGGCGCCTTCGCCTCGGCGCGCCTGTTTGGCTTCGCCAGTTTCACGCCCGCGCTGGACAACATGCTGGACCTGGCCCGCGAGGCCGGCGTGCCACTGACCGGCCTGTACGGGTCCAGCGAACTGATCGCGCTGGTGGCGGGCCAGCCGCGCGATCCGGCAGACGGCGATGTCTCGGCGCGCCATCAGCCCGGGGGCACGCTGATCTATCCCGACGCCCGCGTACGCGCCCGCGACCCTGAATCCGGGCAGGTGCTGCCGCACGGCCAATCCGGTGAAATCGAAATCCTGTCGCCCAGCCTGATGCAAGGCTATCTGGACAACCCCGAGGCCACGCGCCACGCCGTCACGGACGACGGCTATTTCAAGACGGGCGACCTGGGCTACACGCTGACGCCGCGCCAGTTCGTGTTCCAGACGCGCATGGGCGATTCCCTGCGGCTGTCGGGCTTTCTGGTGAACCCGGTTGAAATCGAGCAAGTGGTCGAGACCCTGCCCGGCGTACGCGCCTGCCAGGTCGTGGGCGCCACGCGCCAGGGCAAGATCGTGCCTTACGCCTTCGTGCTGCTGCACGAGGGCGCCACGGCCGATCCCGACGACTGGACGGCCGCCTGCAAAGCTGCGATGGCGGGCTTCAAGGCGCCCGCGGGCTTCGCCGTGCTGGATGCCTTCCCTTCGGTCGAGAGCGCCAACTCGGTCAAGATCCAGAAGCACCGGCTGCGCGACATGGCAGACGCTATGCTCTCGGATCCTTCACCGCCGCCCGCCCCCTGACCATGTCCGCCCGCAAGCTCTTTTCGCACAGCCCCCAGCCGCTTTACCTGCAAGCGGCGGCGCTGTTCCGCAGCCATATCCAGAACCGCACCTGGCGGCCGGGCCAGCAGATCCCGCCGCTGGAATCGCTGATGGAAACCTATGGCATTTCGCGGGCGACCATCCGCCAGGCGTTCGGCCTGCTGGAGCAGGACGGGCTGATCCGGCGCTCGCGCGGGTCGGGCACGTTCGTCAACGCCGAACTGCCGGAAACGCCTACGCTGCTGATCCCCAAGACCTGGGCCGAAACCGTGGAACTGAGCAATCAGCTGGGCACGGTGTCGCTGGTGGAATCCAGCGCCGACTCGCCGCTGCCCGACACGCTGGGCATGCCCTGCGAGGCCGACCGCAGCGGCAGCTTCCAATATCTGCGCCGCGTGCACACCACGGAGGCGGGCCCCTTCTGCTATAGCGAGGTCTTCCTGGAAAGCGGCCTGTTCCGCAAGCATCGCGCCCGCATCCAGAAAAGCACCGTCGCGCCGGTGCTGGACCAGTTCTACGGCGCCCGCATCACCGAGGCCCGCCAGGTGCTGAACGTGATCGAGGCCGGCCAGGAGTCCGCGGAATCCTTGCAGATTCCAGTGTCGTCGCCCGTGGCCGAGTTGCGCCGCTATGCCTGCATCGATGGCCGCGTGGTGTATTTCGCGCGGCTGGAATTCCCGTTCCGCAAAGTGCGGATGGAATTCGACCTGCTGACCCAGCGTTGATCCCCCAGACCCCGACCGCCCAAGGAGCCTACCCCGCCACCACGCCCCCGTTTCGCGGCCCGACCCAGACCCACATAGAGCGCGGCATCACGCCAATCAAGCGCCAGCAGGTTCCAGACAGATCCGGCACAAGAGGAGACAAACCATGGCTAACGCCAACACGCCCCGGATTTCATCGCATTGCCGCAGCACGCTTACCCGTTTGTTCACCACCACCGCCATTGCCGCGGGCATCGCCGCCGCCCTGGCCGCGCCTGCGCACGCGCAACCTGCCGCCGTCTCTGACGACATCGTCCGGCTGGGCCTGATCCTGGACATGAGCGGCGTCTACGCCGACGTGACGGGCAAAGGCAGCGCCACCGCCGCCGAAATGGCGATCGCCGACTTCGGCGGCACGGTGCTGGGCAAGAAGATCGACCTGATGGTGGTGGACCACCAGAACAAGGCAGACATCGCCGCCGCCAAGGCGCGCGAATGGTACGACACCCAGAAGGTGGACGCGATCATGGACGTGGCGGGCTCGGCGCCCGCGCTCGCCGTGCTGGAAGTGGCCCGCGAAAAGAAAAAGATCGTCGTCTTCAGCGGCCCCGGCACCGAACGCATCACGAACGATTTGTGCTCGCCCTATTCCGTGCACTACACCTACGACACCTGGTCGCTGGCCAACACCACCGCGCGCGCCACCGTGGAGAAAGGCGGCAAGACCTGGTACTTCCTGACGGCGGACTACGCCTTCGGCCACACGCTGCAGGCCTCCGCCACCGAAGTCGTCAAGGCCAATGGCGGCACCGTGCTGGGCGCCTCGCGCCATCCGCTGGGATCCAGCGATTTCGCGTCCTACCTGCTGCAGGCCCAGGCCAGCAAAGCCCAGGTCGTCGGGCTGGCGAATGCGGGCGGCGACACCGTGAACGCCATCAAGGCCGCCAGCGAATTCGGCCTGACCAAGGGCGGCCAGAAAATGGCCGGCTTGCTCTTGTACATCAACGACATCCACGCCATCGGCCTGGAAGCCGCCGCCGGCCTGACCCTGACCGAGGCCTTCTACTGGGACATGAACGACCAGACCCGCGCCTGGTCGCAGCGCTACTACGACAAGCTCAAGAAGATGCCCAACATGAGCCAGGCGGGCACGTATTCGTCGGTGATGCACTACCTGAAGGCCGTGCAGGCAGCCGGCACCGACGAACCCGTGGCCGTCATGAAGCAGATGAAGTCCCTGCCCATCAACGACTTCTTCGCCACCAACGGCCGCATCCGCGAAGACGGCCGCATGGTGCACGACATGTACCTGTTCGAAGTCAAGCAGCCGTCTGAATCCAAACGGCCGTGGGACTACTACAAGCTGGTGGCGACGCTACCCGGCGACCAGGCGTTCATGCCCCTGTCGAAGTCGACCTGCCCGCTGGTGAAGAAGTAGGCGGCAGCACCCCGCTTACGCGCGCAGCACCCGGTCCAGCTCCAGCACCGACTGGTACAGGACCCGGGTGCCGTCCAGCAACTGCGCGGGTTCGATCCATTCTTCCGGGCAGTGGCTGCGGCCATTCAGGCACGGGATGAAGACCATGCCGATGGGGCCCGTGGGCGCCATGTACACGGCGTCATGGCCCGCGCCGCTGGGCAGGCGCATCGACGCGTAACCCAGCTGGTCGGCCGCGGCCTTGACCGCGTCCATCACCAGCGGCGAACAGTCCGTGGGCTGCGCGCGGCTCAGTTGCGTGAAGCCTGCCGTCAGGCGCAGCGCCTTCAGGTCGTCGGCCACGCCCGCCATCAACGTTTCCGGGAACGCGTCCAGCACGGCGTTGCTGTCGCTGCGCATTTCCAGCGTCAGCTCCACGCGGCCGGGCACGGCGTTGGCGGCGTTCGGCGTCATCGACAAGCGGCCCACCGTGGCCACCACGTAATGCGGATTGCCGCTGGCGGCGCTGGCCTGGCGGCTGGCGGCATCGATGATGCGGGCCGCACCCACCAGCGCGTCGCGGCGGATGTCCATGGGGGTGGTGCCGGCATGATCAGGCTGGCCTTCCACCACGATCAGCACGCGGCGGATGCCCACGATGTTGGTGACCACACCGATCGGCAGGCCGCGGCTTTCCAGGACGGGGCCCTGTTCGATATGCAGTTCGACGAACGCCGCGGTGTCGCCCGCGTTGCGCAAGGGGGCATGAAGCGCCGCCGGGTCGCCGCCGATGCGGGCGATACCTTGGGCCAGCGTCTCGCCGTCGGGGTTGCGGGCGGCCAGCATGTCGGCCGTCAGTTGGCCGGAGAGCGCGCGGCTGCCCACGCACGAGATGCCGTAGTCGCTGGGTTCTTCGGACAGGAAGTCGATGACTTCGAACGGATGCGCCAGTTCGATGCCGTGTTCCTGCATCGTGTGCGCGACTTCGATGCCGGCCAGGACGCCGATGATGCCGTCGAAGCGGCCGCCGGCCATGACGGTGTCGCAATGCGAGCCGGTGGCAATCGGCTTGCGGGCCGGGTCGCGCCCGGCGCGGGTGCCGATCAGGTTGCCGCCCGCGTCCAGGCGGGTGGCCAGGCCGGCGGCTTCGAATTCGCTGCGCAGCCAGGCGCGAGCCTCGTCGAACAAGGGCGAAAAGGCGCGGCGCGTCCACGGGACGTCGGGCAGGGTGAAGCGGGACAAGGCTTCAATGCGCGACCACAGGCGGTCGGCATTGAGCGGGGGAAAGGAAGGAAGTTCGGCGAGAGTCATCGTCGTCCTCATGCCTGGCGCGGGCGCAGGAAGCGGCCATCGCCCTTCTGGTTGACGATGCGCTGGCCGTCGTAGACCTGCTGGCCACGGCACCAGGTGCCCGCGACGCGCACGGTGAACTCGCGCCCTTCGAACGAACTCCACTGCACCGCCGACAGGCTGCCCGCCGGATCGAAAGCGTAGCGTTCGGGCTTCAGGATCACGATGTCTGCGTCCTTGCCAACCTCAAGCGTGCCCTTGCGGTCATCCAGCAGGAAATGCCGGGCCGGGTTGCTGCTGAGTTGCCGCACGACCATCGACGGCGAAATGCCGTGCTCTTCGCAGCCAGTCCAGAATGCCGGCAGCAGCGTTTCCAGGCCGGGACCGCCCGACGAATTCTTGAAGACGTTCGGGTTCTGCTTACGCTCCAGGCCCCAGCTGACATGGTCCGACGACACGAAAGTGCATTCGTCGTTGGCGATGTGCGTCCACAGCAGGTCCACTTCGGCCTTGGGCCGGATTGGCGGATAGTGCTTGGTCTTGGCGCCGAAGCGGCGGGTATGTTCCTCGTGATTCAGCATCAAGTACTGCACGCAGGTCTCGATGCTGGCGTGATGGCCATTCTGCCGGTACATGTTGCAGATCTCGAAGCCGCGAGAGGTCGACACGTGCACCGCATGGGCGCGCGCGCCGGTTTCCGCCCCGATCTCGTAGATCAGCGCGGTGGCCAGGTTTTCGATCAGCGGCGTATGCGCCCGCATGAACGCGTCCCAGCCCGTGTCGCCGGCGTCAACCAGGCGCGCAATGTTCTTGCGCGTCATCTCCTGCATCTGGTTGTGCACGCCGCAAGCCAGCCCGGAAGGCGCAATCAGGCGGAAGGCGTCGTAGAGGTCGTCTTCCTCGATGCGAGGAAAGCGGCCCGGCGTGGCTTCGAACGTCGAGAACTTGAAGGCGCAGACGCCGCCTTCGATCAGCCCGGCGGCCGCCTGCAGCCCATGCTGGGGGTTCAGCGTGCCGAACAACGCAACGTCCACATGGCAGTCGCGCTCGACTTCGGCAATCTTGGCGTCCAGCTGTGGGCGCGAGGCGACGGGTTCCGGATCGTCGTAGGGCATGTCGACCATGACGGTGACGCCGCCCGCCGCCGCCGCGCGCGAGGCCCAGCCCAGGCCTTCCTGGTTCAGCTGGCTGCCCGAATGCACCTGGCCATCCACCACGCCGGGCATGATCCACATGCCGCGCGCGTCCACGCTGTCATGGCCAGCGGGCGCCACGCCCGTGCCCCGCTGCGCGATGCGGCCGTCACGCACCGCCAGCCAACCGTCCATCGCCACCCCGTCCGGGTCCACGATATTGCCGCGCACCACCAAATCGAATTCGCTCATGACCGCTTCCATCCTGTGTTGAGTGCTGGAAGTGTAGTAACGGCCCAAGCAAAACGTCTTATGCTTATATGTGCGTAGGAATTAACATCAGGTTAAGCATATGAAACTCAATCTGCGGCAGATCGAGGTCTTCCGGGCCATCATGCTCAGCGGATCCATCAGCGGCGCGTCCAAGCTGCTGTTCGTCTCCCAACCCGCGGTCAGCCGGCTGATCGCCTATACCGAACAACGCCTGGGACTGATGCTGTTCCAGCGCATCAAGGGCCGGCTGTATCCCACGCCGGAGGCGCGCCGCCTGTTCGTCGAGGTGACGGCGCTGTACCAGAACGTGCAGCGGGTCAACGAAGTGGCTGACAACCTGGCCGAGAACCGCGAGGGCCAGTTGCGCCTGTCGTGCAGCCCCAGCCTGGGCCAATCCCTGCTGCCGCGCGCCATCGCGCAGTTCCGACGGCAGTTCCCTGAGGTGCGCATCGTGCTGCAGACACTGATTCCGTCAGTGATGCTGCAGTCGCTGTTGACGCAGCAGGTGGAGTTGGGCGTGGCGTACATGCCGGTGGACCATCCCAGCCTGGCCTGGCAGCCCCTCTATGAAAACCGCATCGTCGCCGTGCTGCCCAAGGGCCACGCGCTGGCGGCACGCAAGCAGGTGACCGTGAATGATCTAGTCGACGAACCGCTGATCGGCTACAGCGCCGACATCCCGTTCGGCATGCTGATCAACAAGCTGTTCGGCGGCGGCGATGCGCAGCCCGAACCGCGTATCGAAGTGCAGCAGGCCCACGTGGCCTGCGCCCTGGTCCAGGCGGGCGCCGGCGTGGCCCTGGTGGACGAGATCACCGTGGCCGGCCCGATCTGGTCGGATGTGGTGACCGTGCCCATCGTCGGAACCGTCAACGCGCCCGTCAACGTGTTCCACCTGCAGCTTCAGCCCTTGTCACGGCTGGCGCAGGCTTTCATCCAGGTGCTCCATACGATGGACCAGCGCCCCTAGGGCACGTCCCGCGGCTGCGGCGCAGTCCCTGGGGATATCCCTTAGGGCGCCACACCAAGGCGCGGCAGCTGCGCTATGAGCCACCGTAGACCATTAACACGATGTTATGCAGCAGGCATAAAAGGTAATACGACATTATCAAAATTGGTTCCTATGATGCCCCCGTCTGTTCCGCAAAACTTGCGGGAAGCTATTGAAACGGCAATCGGGGAGAAGGCCATCATGGGTAGGATTTTGACAATGCGCGATGTCGAGGCGGCCGTGCGGGGCGGCTCGGTGTTCGCCTGTGGCGGCGGCGGCTGGGCCGAACATGGGCGCGAACTGGGTTCGCTGGCGGTCACCATCGGCCGGCCTGAGCTGGTGTCGATGGACGAGGTGCCCGACGATGCGTGGATCGCCACTGCGGCCGCCATCGGCGCGCCGGGCGGCCTGACCGACTGGCAGATGCTGGGCATCGACTACGTCCGCGCGGCACAGCGCTTGCAGGATGCCCTGGGCGAACGCGTCTACGGCCTCATCATCGGCCAGAACGGCATGTCCAGCACGCTCAACGGTTGGCTGCCTTCCGCCGTGCTGGGCACCAAGGTCGTGGATGCCGTGGGCGATATCCGCGCCCACCCCACCGGGGACATGGGGTCGCTGGGCCTGGCCGGTAGCCCCGAACCCATGATCCAGTGCGCCGTCGGCGGCAACCGCGCCAACAACGCCTATATGGAACTGACCATCCATGGCGCCACCGGGCGCGTCTCGCCCGTGCTGCGCAAGGCGGCCGACATGGCCGGCGGCTTCATCGCCAGTTGCCGCAACCCGATCCGCGCCTCGTATGTGCGCCGCCACGCCGCGCTGGGCGGCATCAGCCGCGCGCTGGCGCTGGGCGAAGCCATCCTGGCGGCGCAACCCCGCGGCGGCAGCGCGGTGATCGACGCGATCTGCAAGGCCACCGAGGGCGAGATCATTGGCTCGGGCAAGGTCGTGCGCAATACCCTCAAATACACCGAAGAGGCCTTCGACATCGGCACGGTCGAGATCGGCGAAGGCGCCGCCAAGCGCGTGATCCACGTGATGAACGAACACATGGCGGTCACCGATGGGCAAGGCGGACGCGTCGCCTGCTATCCGGACGTGATCACTACGCTGGACGCCGACGGCAACCCCGTCAGCGCCGGCCAGCTGCGCGAGGGCCTGCAAGTCAGCATCCTGCACGTGAGCAAGCAGCACCTCCCCCTGTCCTCCAGCGTGACGGACCCGTCCGTCTACCCCATCGTGGAAAAGGCGCTGGGCATGAACTTCACCGACTACGCGTTGGCTTCCTGAGGACATCGGCGTGAAACGAGCATTCAACATCCCCGGCGGCAACGTGCTGCGCTGCAAAGGCTGGCGCCAGGAAGCGCTGCTGCGCCTGCTGGAAAATGTGCTGGCGGTGGGCGAAGACCCCGACAACCTGGTGGTCTATGCGGCGCTGGGCCGCGCCGCGCGCGACTGGCCATCGCACGACGCAATCGTCCGCGAGTTACAGGAACTGGAAGAGGATCAGACCCTGATCGTCCAATCCGGCAAGCCGATCGGCGTGCTTCGCACGCATCCGATGGCGCCCATCGTCATCATGGCCAACTGCAACATAGTCGGCCAATGGGCCCACGCCGAAAACTTCTACCAGCTGGAACGCGACAATCTGATCTGCTGGGGCGGATTGACGGCGGGCGACTGGCAGTACATCGGCTCGCAAGGCGTGATCCAGGGCACGTACGAGATTTTTTCACGCATCGCCGAACGCCACTTCGGCAATGACCTGCGGGGCCGATTCATCCTGACCGCGGGCATGGGTGGCATGGGCGGCGCGCAGCCGCTGGCCGGCCGCATGGCGGGCGCCGCCATCCTGACGGTGGAAATCAACCCCGAACGCATCGACAAGCGCATCAAGGCCGGCTTCCTGGAACGCCGCGCGGATACGCTGGACGAGGCCCTTGCGCTGATCCGCCAGGCCCAGGAACGCCGCGAACCGCTGTCGGTGGGCCTGCTGGGCAATGCCGCCGACATCTATCCCGAAATCCTGGCGCGCGGCATCGTGCCCGACATCGTCACCGACCAGACGTCGGCGCATGACCTGGTCTATGGCTACATCCCTTCCGGCCATACGCTTGAAGCCGTGGCGGAACTGCGTCGCACCAATATCCCCGGGCTGATGGACGCCAGCCGCGCTTCGATCGTGCGCCACGTCACCGCCATGCTGGGCTTCAAGGACCAGGGCGCAGTGGTCTTCGACAACGGCAACCTGATCCGCACCCATGCCAGCCAGGGCGGCGTGCAACGCGCGTTCGAGATCCCCGTCTTCACTGAAGCGTTCCTGCGGCCGCTGTTCGCGCGCGCCATCGGCCCGTTCCGCTGGATCGCGCTGTCCAACGACCCCGACGACATCCGCAAGATCGACGATTTCCTGCTCGCGCGCTTTCCCGACAACGCCATCGTCTCCAACTGGATCCGGCTGGCGCGCAAGGAAGTGCCATTCGAAGGCCTGCCCGCGCGCATCGCATGGCTTGGCCACGGCGAGCGCACCGAGCTGGCGCTGGAGGTCAACCGCATGGTGCGCGAGGGCATCCTGAGCGCACCGGTCGCGTTCACCCGCGACCATCTGGACGCCGGCGCGATGGCGCACCCGAACATCATGACCGAAAACATGCGCGACGGCTCGGACGCCATTGCCGACTGGCCGTTGCTGAACGCGATGATCAACTGTTCATCCAGCGCCGACCTGGTCGCGATCCACTCGGGCGGCGGCGGGTACAGCGGCTACATGACCAGCGCGGGCGTGACGGTGGTGGCGGACGGCACCGAGGCGGCCGAAACGCGCCTGCGGCTGTCCATGACCAACGACACCGCCAGCGGCGTATTGCGGTACGCGGACGCAGGCTACGAGGAAGCACTGGATGAAGTGCGCAAAAAAGGCATCGCTCGCATCGATACCTCCGCCACTGGCCGTGCAGGCGGCCAGTAACGCGGCGGGCAATGCGATTCAGTCAATGGACAGTCGGACAGCAGTAATAGATAGCGCGGATCAAGCGCAAACGATCTCAATGGGGAATGCAATGAAAGACGTGATCATCAATCCGGGAATCGGGGCCTTGCCGGGCCACCCCGCTTCCCAGGCCACCGCGCAAGAGCGCAGCGGCCGCAAGGCCGTCATCGCGGCATCGGCAGGCAACGCACTGGAGTGGTATGACTTCACCGTCTACGCCCTGTTTGCGGTGTACATCGGTCAGAACTTCTTTCACAACGAAGACCCGACCGTGCAGTTGATGGCCTCGTTCCTGGCGTTCGGGCTGGGCTTCGTGGTTCGGCCACTGGGAGCGCTGGTGCTGGGCTCTTATGGCGACCGCGCCGGCCGCAAGGCCGCGCTGACCCTGACCATCATGCTGATGGCCGTCGGCACGCTGCTGATCGCGGCTGCCCCGCCCTACGCCGCCATTGGCGTGGGCGCCCCGCTGCTCATCGTCTGCGGCCGCGTGCTGCAGGGCTTTTCGGCCGGCGGCGAAGTCGGCGGCGCCACCGCCTTCCTCGTCGAGCACGCCCCGGAGGGCAAGCGCGGTCAATACGCGTCTTGGCTGCAGGCCAGCATGGGCATTTCGAATCTGCTGGGTGCGCTGGTGGCCACGCTGGTCACCACCTTCCTGACCGAGCAGCAGATCGGGGAATGGGGGTGGCGTGTGCCGTTCATCATCGGCCTGGCGATCGCGCCGGTGGGGCTGTGGATGCGCCGCGCGCTGGACGAAACGCCGCACTTCCGCGAAGAGCAGGCTCGCCAGGCGCGCCAGAACGACCGCGTCAAGACGCCGCTGCTTGCCGTGGTGCGCGACTATCCGAAGGAGCTGCTGACGGGCCTGTGCATGTCGGTGCTGTGGGCGGTCGGTCCGTACGCGCTAATCATCTTCATGCCCATCTACGTGCAGAAATCCCTGGGCTTCTCCAGCTCTCAGGCTTTCGTGGCGGCCTTGGTCGGCAACCTGTTCCTGATCGGCGGCTGCGTGTTCTCCGGCACGCTGTCCGACCGCTACGGCCGGCGCACCGTGCTGCGCGCCGCCGCGTTGCTCCTGCTGATCGCCGTGTATCCGCTGATGATGTGGCTGAAGGTGTCGCACACGCAGACCACGCTGATCGTGGTGCAGTCGATGTTTTGCCTGATGGTGGCCATGTATGTGGGCGTGGCGCCGGCAGCACTGTCCGAAGTCTTTCCCACGGCGGTGCGGTCCTCGGGCATGTCCCTGTCGTACAACACGGCGGTGACGATACTGGGCGGATTTGCGCCCGCCATCCTGACGTGGATCACCTACACCACCGGCGTAGCCTTCGCCCCCGCGCTGTACGTCATGGGCGCATGCGTCGTTGCGCTGGTGGCCTTGACCATCTTGCCGCAGGGCCGTCATGGATAAGCCCCGCAAGGCAGGAGCTTGCCGTCCGGGCGATTGGCGCCGGCTGGGCGCCGCAGCGGCCGCGCTGACGCTTGCGGCCTTCTGGTCGGCGGCCCCCCGGGCGGCCGCCGCCACCGAACCGCCGCCCGCCGAACTGGTGTTGGTGGGCGTGGCGGGTGGCCCCACCTGGTACGGTGAAGATTCTCCCCACGGGATTTCGTCCGCACTGGTGGTCGATGGACAGGCTTACATCGTCGACGTGGGCTCGGGCGTCTACCGCCAGCTTCGCCGTGCCGGCGTCAAGCCCGGCACCGAACAAGCGGTGTTCCTTACGCATCTGCACACCGACCACATCATCGACCTGGCCAACCTGCTGGCCTACGACCCCAGCGCGCGCCGCCGCGCCAGGGCGTCCATGCAGATCATCGGGCCCGGCCCGCGCGGCGTGCTGCCCCCGCTGGCGCCGGGCATGAAGGACGATGTGGTCATTCATGCCGAGAATCCGTCGCCGGGTACGCATGACCTGGTGGCGTCCATCGTCGCCGGCATGGCGGCGGACCTGAACATCCGCGTGCGCAGCGAAGGCGTGCCGGACATTCGGCAATTCTTCCAGGCGCACGACATCGTGGTGCCGGCCGGCGTCGTCAAGGATCCGAACACCGATCCGGCGCCGCCCATGGAGCCGTTCGCCGTCTGGCAGGATACCCGCGTCAAGGTCAGCGCCATCCTGGTGCCGCACGGACTGGTGTACCCCAACTTTGCCTACCGCTTCGACACGGCGGCCGGCTCGGTCGTGTTTTCGGGCGATACGGCGGTCAGCGACAACCTGGTCAAGCTGGCGCGCGGCGCGGACATCCTGGTGCACGAAGCGATCGACCCGGCCTGGGTGGACCATATCGTCGGCGCCAAGCCCTGGGATGCCCGGCAGCAGGCGCTGGCCACACAGTTGCTGCACGCGCACGCCACGCCGCTCGAAGTCGGCGACGTGGCCACCCGCGCGGGCGTGAAAACGCTAGTGCTGTCGCATCTCGTGCCGGGCGACGCCCCCGCCGAACACTGGCTGCAGGCGCGCCAGACCTTCAAGGGTCCGGTCGTGCTGGGGCAAGACCTGATGCGCCTGCCCCTGGGCGCGCCCCCGCCGCGCTAGCCTTCTCGTCCCTTCGAAGCCCCACCATCGCCTGTCTGGAGCCGCCATGCTCATGCATCCCGCGCCGCACGCCCCTGCCCGCCCGCTTCGCCGCCGCAGCATCGCCCGCTTGCGCGGTCGCCTCGCCGCCCTCTCCTCTGCCCTGCGGCGGGGCGCCGCCATGGCGCCCCTGCTGCTAGCGCTATGGCACCCAACGAGCGCATCCGCAGCCTGCAAGCCGGTCACGCTGGACGGCCGCTCGCTCACCCTGGAGCAGGTCGGCGCCGTCGCGCGACTGGGCTGCGGCGTCGTGCTGGCTGACGACGCTACCGCACGTGCCCAGCGCTCCTTCGAACTGCTGCTGGCCTACGCCAAGCTGGACCGCCCCGTATACGGATTGAACCGCGGCGTGGGTCTGAACAAGGATCAGACCCTCTTCAAGGGCGGCGACATCTCGCCCGACGTGCGCAAGGTCTCTGAACAGTTCAACCGGAACCTGCTGCATTCGCACAGCGCCGGGTATGGCGCCGAAGCCCCCCAGGACGTGACTCGGGCAGCCATGCTCATCCGGTTGAATTCGGCGCTGTTCGGCGGCTCCGGCCTGCAGGTGGAGATATTGCGCCAGTACGCCGAGTTCTTGAATCGCGGCATTACACCCGTGATGTTCGGTGAAGGCTCCGTCGGACAGGCCGACATCACCATCCTGGCGCAGATCGGGCTGGCGATGATGGGCGAAGGAGAGTCCTATTACCAAGGCCGCCGCATGCCTTCGGCAGAAGCGCTGGAACTGGCCGGCCTGAAACCCGTACGCCCGTTCGGCAAAGACGCCCTGGCCATCGTCAGCGCCAATGCCTACGGCGCCGCCGTCGCCTCGCTGGCGGCGCTGGACGCGGCCCGGCTGCTGGACCAGGCTGATGCGGTGGCTGCCTTGTCGCTTGAAGGATTGGATGGAAACCTGGCGCCCCTGCTGGCCGCGACGCAGGCGCAACGGCCTTATGACGGACAGCGGCGGACGGCTGGGCACATGCTGACGCTGCTGCACGGCAGCGCCCTGTGGCAACCCGACCCCAAGCGCGCGCTGCAAGACC
Source organism: Achromobacter marplatensis (assembly GCF_002209535.1). Classification (GTDB taxonomy): domain Bacteria; phylum Pseudomonadota; class Gammaproteobacteria; order Burkholderiales; family Burkholderiaceae_B; genus Achromobacter; species Achromobacter marplatensis. Next base: position 625,416 of record NZ_NJIG01000003.1, read on the forward strand.
CGTTGAGCTTTCGCACCGTCAGCCAGGTGCATGGCGCGGCGCGAGACATGCTGGGCCTGCTGGAGCGCCAGCTTCAGATCCAGATCAACAGTTCCGACGACAATCCTACCGTGGCGCTGGACGCGCAACCGGCCGCAGGCACGCAAGCCTACGCGGCCCAGTTCTACGTCACGGACGGACCCGTGCGCGGCGCCGTCCTGCCATCCGCCGGATTCGACCCCAGCGCCTGGGTACTGCCGCTGCAAAGCCTCGGCGTGGCCTTGTCCCAAACGGCGCAATTGTCGGCCCAACGCACCTTACGGCTCACCGACCCGGCGTTCACCGCGCTGCCACGCTTTCTCAGTCCCGGCAATGGCGCGATCGGCTATGGACCGATCCAGAAAACGGTGTCGTCGCTTGCCGCGGATGTGCGGACCCTATCGCTGCCCATCGTGACCGACGTGCAGGCGCAGGCCGGCAACATCGAAGATGTGGGCACCAATGCGCCCGCTACCGGCCGCAGGGTCTCCGCACAGATCGACCGGCTGACGACGCTGCTGGCGGTTGAACTGATGCACGCCGCCCAGGCGGTGGACCTGCGGCGCGCCCAGCGTCCCGGCTACGAGCTGGGCACGGGAACGGCGGCGCTGTGGCGTGATTTCCGCAAGCACGTGCCCTATATGGATGCCGACCGCCGCAACGACGTGGACATCGTCCGTGCCAACGACTTCTTGGCACGAGGCCAGGCAGGCCCGGACAAGCTGGCGTCTTTGCCTTGAACAGCCTGGCGGGCGGCGGCGCGTGAAGCGCGCCACCACCCTACGCCCCCGCCTACTCGTCCGAAGACGCCGCAATGGCTTCCTCCAGCATTTCCAGCCGGTCCTGGCCCCAGAACACCTCGCCCCGATACACGTAGGACGGCGAGCCGAACACGCCGGCCTGGACCGCTTCATCCGTGTTGCGGCGATACGTGGCCTCGATGTCCGGTGCGTCGGCTGCCGCCAGCAGGCTTGCGGCAGCCAGTCCCAGTTTCTCCATGAGCCCGCGCAGGACAGCGGGGTCGGAGATGTCCTGATCGTCCACCCATTCCGCCTTCAGGATCGCCTTGTACAGCGCCAGCACCGGCATGCCGGCACGATCGGCCGCGATGACGATGCGCGAGGCCAGCGACGCATCCGGGCACATGTGCGCCGGTTGCGGATTGACGTGGATGCCGAGCTTGGCGCACCAGCGCGCCAGCTCCGCCACGCGATAGGCCTGGCGCTCGGGCGAGCGCTGCCCAAGCAGCACGCCGCCGGTGCGCGCATAGACGTCGGGCAAGTCCACGGGCAGGTAGCGGATCGCCGCTTGCTGGCGGACCGCCAATGCTTCAAGCCGGTCGGCGCCCAGGTAGGCCCAGTCGGAATTCATCCAGAAGTAATAGTCGATCGTCTTCATGAGAGCCTCAGGTTCTTGCCGCCGCGGGCACGCGCAGGGCGGCAGGCGTGGCAGCCTCGCCCTGCATGCGCCAGGCGCTGAAGAAAGCAACCACGCCCAGCGCGCTCAGGTACCAGACCACGTACTTCGGGTCGCCCCCGCCCTTGGCCAGCAGCCAGGTCGCCAAGATGGGCGCCAGCCCGCCGCCGATGGCGCCCGACACCTGCACCGCCAGCGAAATGCCGGTGTACCGCACATGCGCGGGAAACTGGCTGGAGAACAAGGTGCCTTCGGGTCCGTACAGGCAAGCGTATACCAGCCCCACCGCCAGGCAAACCGCCACGATGATCCAGGCTTTATCGCCCGAGCCCAGCAGGTTGAAGAAGACCGGCGCGCAGATCAGGATGCCCACTGTGCCCGCCATGAACACCCACTTGTGGCCGATCTTGTCGCCCAGCACCCCGAACAGCGGCATCGTGAACAGGGCTAGCGCCGCCCCCCAGATCGTGGCGTCCAGCATGACGGAGCGCGGGATACCCAGCGTGCCCGTGGCGTAGGCCAGCGAAAACGTCACGACCGTGTAGAACCACGTCACCTCGGCCAGACGCGCGCCGACCACCACCAGCAACGCGCGCCGGTGGTGCTTGAGCACTTCGGCCACCGGCACCTCGACCTTGGCGCCTTTTTCCCGCATCTGCTCGAAGTCGGGCGACTCGGCCACCTTAACGCGGATGAACCAACCCACCAGCAACAGCACCACGCTGGCCAGGAACGGCAGGCGCCAGCCCCAGGACAGCATGTCGGCTTCGGGCAGCGCGGCCACTGCGCCCATCGCCAGCGACGACAGGATCAGCCCGGGCGCCACGCCGGCCTGCGGCAGGCTGCCGAAAAAGCCCTTCTTGCCTTCGGGCGCATGCTCTACCGCCATCAGCACCGCGCCGCCCCATTCGCCGCCCACTGCAATGCCTTGCAGAAAGCGCATCAGCACCAGCAGCACGGCGGCCCAATAGCCGATCTGCTCATACGAAGGGATCAGCCCGATCAGGATGGTAGGCACGCCCATCAGCAGCAAGGTGATCAGCAGCATGGACTTGCGGCCGATCTTGTCTCCATAGTGGCCGAAAATCACGCCGCCCAATGGCCGCGCGAAGAACCCCACGGAATACGTCGCAAACGCCGCCAGCGTGCCTGTCAGCGGGTCGAAGGCGGGAAAGAAGATCTTGTTGAAGATCAGAGCGGCAGCCGTGCCGTACAGGAAAAAGTCGTACCACTCGATCGTGGTGCCCATCATGCTGGCAAGGCCAGCCGTCACATAATCGCGGCGCGAACGCGCAGCAGCAGGCTTGGTCGTCATCATCGTGACTCCCCTGGAAAAGGTCGTGATCGGATGCGAGCGGAATCAGGCTTGGGGCAGCGGCAGCGGCGCGATGCCGTGCGTTTGCCGAGCCCAGTAGTCGAAGGTCGCGCGCACGATCGAAGGCTTCAGCAGGTAGTCGTGCGCCTCGCGCGCCAGGGCGTCGTCTACCGGCGTCAACGGCCCGAACGCCTGGGCGCGGATCTGCATGCGCGCCGCACGCTCCAAATAGACCGACAGATACGTCGCTTCCTCGCAGGAGCCGCCCGCCGTCAGATAACCGTGGTGCGCCAGGATGATGGCGCGCTTGCGTCCCAGCGCCTCGGAAATGATCACGCCCTCCTGGTCCGCGATCGGCACCCCCGGCCATTCACCCAGGAAGGCACAGTCGTCGTGCAGCGGCGTCATGTCCATCTGTGAAATGACCAGCGGCTGGCGTGCGGCGGCCAGCGCCGAGGCCCACGGCGAATGCGTGTGGATGATGGATTGCACATCCGGGCGCGCTTCGTATACCCACAGATGGAAGCGCGTAGCCGGGTTGGGCATACCGTCGCCCGTCAGGGTGTGCAGGTCGCGGTCGACTTCGATGAAGTCCGCCGGCGTCGCCTCGTCAAAGCCCAGGCCGAAGCGCAGGGTCCAGTACGCGCCCGGGCGCGCCGAGCGCACGCTGATCTGTCCCGCCAGGCCGGCTTCCTGCTCGGTCATCGCCAGGATGCGGCAGGCGTAGGCCATGGTTTCCTGGATGCTGCGCGGCACGGCCTGCAGATGGCGCGCCATTTCCTGCGTGGCACGGGTGTCGAAATACGATTTCTCTCGCAATGCGGTATTCATGGGTTCCCCTTGATGTCCTTGGCTTGCGGCGTCGAAGGACGCCGTGCAAGGTCAGGACAGTATGGAAACCACCGCGCAAACTAGCCATGCAGCCAGGCTCATAGCAGCTATTCGGAAGGCGGAACGGGGCCGCCGGGGGTGCAGGGGTTACCCGTCAAGCCGCAGCGATGCGGTGCGCGCACGCCAACAGCTCGGCCACCAGCGGCAAGGGCTGGCGCTGGGCCGGCGTGATCGCCACCACGCGGCGGCGCAGCACCGGGCTGCGGATGCCGACCTTGCGCAAGCCGTAGTCGGTCAGCAGCTTTTCGGGGATGCGCGACGGCAGGATACAGGCGCCCACCCCCGAGGACACCAGCTTGAGCATGGCGTCGATGGTCTCGGCCTCGGCCATGAACTCGGGCTGCAGCCCTGCGCTGTGGATCATCTTGCGCAAGGCGTAATGGGACGGAAAGCCCACCAGCCGCAACGGCATGCCGCCCAGATCCACCGCGTCCGCCAGCGGCACGTCCCGGCGCACGATCAGGCACATCTCGTCGTCGAACAACGGGGTGGACGTCAGATTGTCCGAGGCCACCGCCGCGTCATAGACGAAGCCCACGTCGGCCTTGCCGCTTTCCACCAGGGCCACTACGTCGGGCGAACTGCGCCCCATCACGGACAGGTTCACGTGTTCGTGGCTGCTGACGAAGCTGGCCACGACGTCGGCCATGAAGTAGTAGCTAAGTGTGTGCACGGTGGCAAGGCGCACCGTGCCGTGGGTCACGCCTTCCTGCTGGCGCACGGCATCAAGGACGCGGTCGATGTTCTGGTAGGCGGGCTGAATGCCCTCCAGCAGGCGGCTGCCCGCTACGGTCAGCTCCACGCCCCGGCCGGTACGCGTGAACAAGGGTTTGCCCACATGCGCTTCCAGCGCCGCCAGTTGCCGGCTCAGGCCCGATTGCGTCTGGTCCAGGTCCTCGGCGGCGCGTGATAAGGACTTCAGCTCCGCGATCCGCAAAAAATAACGCAACTGCCGGTCCGGCGTGTCCATGGTGCTGCCCCTTGATTCCGGTCTGACGCGCTCGATTCGGCGCGGCTACAGTGTGCCCAAGGATGCCGTCCGGCACCACGGGGATTTGCGCTAAGGGCCTGAAAGCGTACCCTTGCAGCTTGCCCCTACGCCGGAAATCTGCATGTCCACTCCCATTGCCCGCCCCATTCCCGCGACAATCGCCGCCGTCGTCCGCGAAGGCCACGTGCTGCTGGTGCGCCGCGCCAACCCGCCCGACGAGAACTGCTGGGCCTTTCCCGGCGGCAAGATCGACGCGGGCGAACGCATCGAGGCCGCCACGGCGCGCGAACTGCTGGAAGAAACCGGCGTGGTCGCCGAGCCGCTGCATGTGTTCGATGCGGTAGACGTCTTCGACCGCGACGAAGTCGGCGCCCTGCGCCGCCACTTCATCCTGATCGCCGTGCTGTGCCGCTGGCAATCCGGCGAACCGGTCGCGGGCGACGATGCGCGCGACGCCCGCTGGATTGCCCTGGCGGACCTGGAAGGGCATGAACTGGCGACCAGCTTCGGCGTCGCCAGGCTGGCGCGCAAGGCGGCGGCGCTGATGGCGGCGATGTAATCAGCCACGGCGCGCCAATGCGCCTGGTCCGGTTGCGGGCCGCTCATGCTTGCTGCTCCACGATGCCCCACGAATGCGGGCGCGACGACAGGCCCTACTATATACAGCCCGTCTACCTCCCCCTCCTACCCCATGTTCGACGCCTACCTCTCCCGTTGGAACCTCGTGCCCGACGGCGCCCCCATCGTGACCCATGCCGCGCAACTGCTGCCCGTCATGCGCGACGGCACGCCGGCCATGTTGAAAGTGTCGGTCGAAGAAGACGAGCGCCAGGGCGGCGTGCTGATGACGTGGTGGGACGGCCAGGGCGCGGCCCGCGTGCTGGCGCACGACGACTGCGCCATCCTGCTGGAACGCGCCACCGGCACGCGCTCGCTGGCAGCCTATGCCCGCACGGGCCGCGACGACGAAGCCACGCGCATCCTTTGCCGCGTGCTCAAGGCGCTGCACGCCCCGCGCGTCAAACCGCTGCCGCCGCTGCGCAGCCTGGAGGAATGGTTCGTGGAACTGTGGCCTATGGCCCAGGCGCAAGGCGGCATCCTGGCGCACAGCGCCCGCCACGCCCGCGCGCTGCTGGACGATCCGCGCGACCTCGCGGTGCTGCATGGCGACTTCCACCACGACAACGTGTTGGACTTCGGCGAACGCGGCTGGCTGGTCATCGACCCCAAGCGGCTCTACGGCGAACGCGCGTTCGACTATGCCAACATCTTCTGCAACCCCGACCTGTCGGACCCCGTGCCGCCTGTGGCTATCGCGCCCGGCTGCTTCGAGCGGCGCCTGGACCTCATCGTGGCCGAGTCCGGCCTGGACCGCCGCCGCCTGCTGCAATGGATCGTGGCGTGGTGCGGGCTGTCGGCCGTCTGGTACCTGGGCGACGGCGACGATGCCGCGGTCGACCTGAACATCGCACGCCAGGCGCAGGGGCTGCTGGACGCGGGCGCCTGAGGCCCTATGCCGCCGTGATCTGTTCGACATACCGCGTCGGCGACACCCCCGTCAGATTGCGGAACATGTAGACGAATGCGCTGGCGCTGGCGTAGCCCAGCGCGCGCGCCACGTTCACCACGGACTGCCCTTGCAGCAGCCGGCAGATCCCTTCGTCGATCCGCACTTGCAGGCGCCAATGGTGAAAACTCATGCCGGTTTCGTCCTTCATGCGCCGCGCCAGCGTGCGCGCGCTGGCGCCGATGCGCTCACCCCATTGCTCCAGCGTGTCGTCGTTGCCCGGGGCCTGCAAGACCGCATCGCACACCTTGCGCAGCCGCCGGTCAAAAGGCAGCGGCAACTGGCGGTGCTGGCGTTCGGTATCGGCCAGCAGATTCAGCAGCAGCTCCGAACTGAGCCGCTGCACGGGCCCTTTGCGGGGCGGGCCGTTCAGCGTCAGGATCAGCTCGCGCATCAGGGGGTTCACGTCCAGCGCGCAGGTCTCCTTCCAGAGCCATGGCGCCGCATCCGGCATGATGAACGCGGAACGCATGCTGACGCTGCCCACCATCTTCACCTCGTGGGTGACGCCGGCCGGAATCCATAGCGCGCGCATCGGCGCCAGCATCCAGGCGCCGTCCTCGGTCATGACGCGCATGATGCCCGTGGGGGAATACATCAGCTGGATACGCTCGTGCGAATGCGGCTGCTGGCGGGCGCCATTTTCGTAGTTGAACGACCGCGCGACCACGGCAGGCGCATCCTGGGGAAATTCACGCATTGGCAGGTTTTCGATATCAATGGGAAGGAAGTCGCCCATCCTGACAGTTATGTCCGTTTTTCGACATTTTCTGTCCAGCAGGACGGGAACTTGCTTTTTATCATTAATGCAAATGATTCCCATTGTTTTCAATAAAAAATGAACGCCTCTGCGCTTGTTCCCGTCGCATTTCACCCACGCCTGCCGTACCTTCCCCGTTTGACGCTTGCCGCCGCGCTGCTGGCGCAAGCCTGCCTGGGCGCGGCCGCCCACGCCGATGACGCGCCGGTGCCGCAGTTGAGTCCCGTGCGGGTCAGCGGCACCGCCGATTCGCTGTCGGACCCCGGCCAGACGGAGGGTTCGCAGTCCTACACCGCCAACACCGTCACGCTTGGCAAGGGCGCGACGAACGTGCGCGACATTCCCAACTCGGTCTCGGTGGTGACGCGCCAGCGCATGGACGACCAGAACATGACCACCGTGCAGGACGCCCTGCGCGAGACGACCGGCGTCAGCGCCATGAGCTACGGCGACGGCACCGCGTACTTCACCGCGCGCGGCTACGAAACCGACGTCCAGTTCGACGGCGTGCCCGCCAACGGCGCGCTGCAATACCTGCCACAGTTCGATTTGGCGCTGTATGACCGGATAGAAGTGCTGCGCGGCCCAGCGGGCCTGTTGCAAGGCTTCGGCAGCCCGGCCGGCACCGTCAACCTGGTGCGCAAGCGCCCGTTGGACGCCTTCAGCCTGACGGGCAGCGTCATGGCCGGGTCCTGGAACAATTACCGCACCGAACTGGACGTGACCGGTCCCGTGACCGCCGACGGCCGGGTCCGCGCCCGGGCCGGCTTGGCCGCCCAGGACCGCGACTACTCGATGGACGAAGCCCATATGCGCCAGGGCCTGGTCTACGGTTCGCTGGAATTCGACCTGACCGCCAACACCTTGCTGACCCTGTCGGCGGCTTATCAGAAAACGCGCATGGCGCCCTTCGACTACGGCCTGTCGACCTATTCCAACGGCAAGTTCGTCGACGGCCCCCGCTCCGGCTTCTACGGCGTGGACTGGGCGCGCGGCGACACCGACCTGTCCGAGGTCTACGCGGAACTGAGCCACCGCTTCGCCAGCGGCTGGACGGGCCAGGCGTCGATGAATTACCGGGCCACCGACCTGGACAGCAAGTACGGCTACGTTGACGGCCCGGTCGACCCCGCCACGGACCAAGCGGCCTATTGGCTGCAATTCCAGAAGGACCGCATCCGCTGGATGGGCCTGGACACGCACGCCTCCGGTCCCTTCACGCTGTTCGGCCGCACGCACACGGCGATGGTCGGCGCCAACTACGCAGAACGCAGACAGGACAGCCGATCGTCGGGCACGGGCATCGACAGCGTCGATATCCACCACATCGATGTGCCGGAAGTGGATATCCCGTTCACGTCGGGCAACAACTCCAAGTCCAGCCAGATGGGCGTGTATGGCCAGCTTAGTTTCAACGTGGCCGACCCGCTGACCCTGATCGCTGGCGGCCGCCAAAGCTGGTACCGCAACGCGACGCAGCCGGTACTGCCCGAGGCCGGCGACACCCGGCGCGACCCCGAGGTGCGCAAGTTCGTCCCCTACTTCGGCGCCGTGGCCCAGTTGAATTCGTGGTTGTCGGCATATGCCAGCTACTCGGACGTATTCGCGTTTTCGGAAGCCTGGCAGATGACGGCCGACGGCAAGCCCCTGGCCCCGCGCACTGGCAAGCAGTACGAGATCGGCCTGAAAGGCCAGTTCCTGGAAGGCGCCGCCAACGCGTCCCTGGCCTTGTTCCGGATCCGCGACAAGAACCGAGCCGTGCCGGATGACGCCAATCCCGGGCGGTATGTCGCCCAGGGCGAAGCGCAGAGCCAGGGCGTCGAAGCCGAAGTCACCGGCCGCCTGCTGCCCAACTGGGATGTATACGCCGGCTACACCTACCTGCAGACCCGCTACCTGTCTGACCCCACGCAGGAAGACCAGATCGTGAACCCGGAGTCGCCCAAGCACCTGTTCAAAGTCTGGACCACCTACCGCTTCACGCCCGACGTGTTGCCGGGCTGGCGCGTGGGCGCAGGCGCACGGGTGCAGAGCCGCACCAGCCGCAACAACACGTCGTGGCAAGGCGGCTATGCCGTGGTGGACGCGCAGGTTGGCTACCGCGTCAACCGCAACCTGGACGCGTCGATCACCGTGAACAACCTGTTCGACCGCAACTACTACAGCCGGGTGCCGTCCAGCTACTACAGCGTCTACGGCGAACCCCGCAATGTGATGCTGACCTTGCGCGCCACGTACTGACCGTCATTCAGGCTCCCGAAAGGATGAGGTAAGGTGTAGCCCCTTCACCCCTTATCTCTTCATTCCTGGAGTATCGAATGACCGGATTGTTCATCGTGGTGGCGGCGCTGGCATTTCTGATGCTGGCGGCGTATCGGGGCTACAGCGTGATCCTGTGCGCGCCCATCGCAGCCATGGGCGCGGTATTGCTGACGGATCCTTCCGCGCTGGCCCCCGTGTTTTCAGGCATTTTCATGGAGCGCATGGCCGGTTTCGCCAAGCTCTACTTCCCCGTGTTCCTGCTGGGCGCCGTGTTCGGCAAGCTGATCGAACTGTCGGGTTTTTCCCGCGCGATCGTGCAGGCGGTACTACGCATGATCGGCGCGGAACGCGCCATTGTCGCCATCGTGCTGGTGTGCGCCGTATTGACCTACGGCGGCGTCTCGCTGTTCGTGGTGGTGTTCGCGGTGTATCCGTTCGCCGCCGAGATGTTCCGCCAGGGCGGCATTCCGAAGCGGCTGATGCCGGGCGCCATCGCGCTGGGTGCGTTCACGTTCACGATGACGGCGCTGCCCGGCACGCCGCAGATCCAGAACATCATCCCCACCACCTTCTTCGAAACGACCACGTGGGCCGCGCCCTGGCTGGGCCTGATCGGCGCGGCGTTCACGCTGACGGCGGGTATCGCCTACCTGGAGTGGCGGCGCAAGCGCGCGGCGGCGGCCGGCGAGACCTACGGGACCGAACTTCGCAATGAACCGACGACGCCGCCCAGCGAACGCGACCACCACCCGCTCGTCGCCTTGCTGCCGCTGGTGGTGGTAGGCGTGGCCAACTTCCTGCTGACGCGCTGGATCCCCGGCTGGTATCCCGCAGGCGCCGAGGTGAACCTGCCCGGCCTGCCCAAGCCGATGCCCGTGAACGCCGCCGATCAGGTCGCGCTGTGGGCCGTGATGGGCGCGTTGATCGCCGGCATCTTCACCATCCTGCTGTTCTCGTTTCGCAGCATCAAGGCGCACTTCGCCGAAGGCAGCAAAAGCGCCGTGTCGGGCGCGCTGCTGGCTTCCATGAACACTGCGGCCGAATACGGGTTCGGCGGCGTCATCGCGGCGTTGCCGGGCTTTCTGCTGGTGGCCGAGGCGTTGAAATCGATCCCCGACCCGCTGGTGGGCGAAGCCATCGCCGTGACATCGTTGGCGGGCATCACGGGATCCGCCTCGGGCGGCATGAGCATCGCGTTGGCCGCCATGGCGCAGACCTTCATCGACGGCGCCGTTGCCGCAGGCATCCCGATGGACGTGCTGCACCGGATCGCCGCCATGGCCAGCGGCGGCATGGACACGCTGCCGCACAACGGCGCGGTGATCACGCTGCTGGCCGTCACCGGCCTGACGCACCGCCAGTCCTACGGCGACATTTTCGCCATCACGTTGATATCGACCATGTCGGTGTTCGTCGTGATCGCGGTGTACTACCTGACCGGCATCGTCTGATCGAAGGCCGTGGCGAACACGTCGGCCAGCCACTGCGTGAAGACGCGCACGCGGGCTGACACTTGCCGGTTCTGCGGGTATAGCACCGACACCGGCATGGGCGCGGGCGGCGCCTTGGGCAGCACGATCCGCAAGTGCCCCGCCGCCAGCTCGCGCTCCACCCGGTAGCGCGGCACCTGGGCCAGCCCCAGCCCCGCCAGCGCCGCGCCGGTGTAAAGCTCGGCCCCCGTCACGCTGATGACCGAGCCGGGACGCACCAGCACGTTGCGCCCGTCGACCATGAAGTCCAGCGCAATGCTACGGCCGGTGGCGCTGGACAAGTAATCCACGGCGCGGTGGCCCGCCAGGTCGTCCACGGTGGCGGGCGTGCCGAAACGCGCCAGGTAGGCGGGGCTGGCCACCGTTACCTGCGGCATCAGGGCAATCTGCCGGCCCACCAGCGACGAATCCTGCAAGGCGCCCGCCCGCAGCACACAGTCCACGCCCTCGCGCACCATATCCACCAGGCGGTCGTCTTCGCCCAGGTGCAGGACGATGTCGGGATAGCGCTCAAGAAAGCCCGGCAGCCCCGGCATCACGAAATACTTGGCCAGCGTGCCCTGGGCGTTCACGCGCAGCAGCCCCTTGGGCGCGGTGTTCAGGAACGCACCATCGGCCTCTTCCAGGTCGGCCAACAGGCGTACGCATCGCTGGTAATAGGCCTCGCCGTCGTGCGTCAGCCGCACCTGGCGCGTGGTGCGTTCCAGCAACCGGGCGCCCAAGCGCCTTTCCATGCGTTTAATCAGGTTGGTGACCGTCGCGCGGGGAATCTGCAGGTCTTCGGCTGCCTGGGAAAAACTGCCGCGCTCCGCGATGCGGACAAACACCTGCATTTCCTGAAAACGATCCATCCGAGCCCCAATTATTAATGCAAATGGAATTATGTTAGCGAATATAGGGTAATTATCTTCCGTTTGGAATAGTCCATCATTCGTTTCACCCCCTTCCCTTCTCGGAGATCGCGCATGAACACCCAAGCTTCTCAATCGACCGCGACCGCGCAACGCGTCGCCCTGGTCACGGGCGGATCCCGCGGCATCGGCGCCGCCATCGTACGCCGCCTGGCCCGCGACGGTTTTGCGGTCGGCATCAACTACGCATCCAACTCCGCGCAAGCCGACGTGCTGGCCAAGGAAATCCAGCAGGCCGGTGGCCGCGCCGTCGCGGTGCAAGCCGACGTGTCCAGGGCGGCCGACGTGCGCGCCCTGTTCGACAAGGTCGAATCCGAACTGGGCCGCATCAGCGCACTGGTCAACAGCGCCGGCGTCCTGAAGGTGCAGCCGCTGGCCGACACCTCCGACGAGGACTACGCGCAGACCTTCGACATCAATACGCGCGGCACCTTCAACACCCTGCGCGAAGCCGCCACCCGGCTGGCCGATGGCGGCAGCATCGTCAACGTGTCCAGCACGACGATTGCGCTGAACCTGCCGGGCTATGCGGTCTACATTGCCAGCAAGGCCGCCATCGAGAGCTTCACGCACGTGTTTTCCAAGGAACTGCGCGGCCGCCGGATCACCGTGAACGCCGTGGCCCCCGGCCCCGTCGCCACCGAGCTGTTCTTGAAGGGCAAGAGCCCCGAACTGATCGAGCACTTCGCCAAGATGCCGCCGCTGGAACGGCTGGGGCAGCCCGACGACATCGCCGGCGTCGTGTCGTTCCTGACGGGGCCGGACAGCGGCTGGGTCAACGGCCAGATCCTGCGCGCCAACGGCGGCGTTGCCTGACACAGGCCCGTCGCAGCCCGCGATTTCCCATCGCCAGGCCGCGACGTCGTCATCCGAACGCATGAGTCCCGCCGTCCCCACGGCGTTTCGCGCGTCGCCCCGATCCGCGCGAATTTGCGAAGGTCCTCATCCGTTGCGCCGATGCGTGTCTCCGCCGAGAGGCCGAGACGCCGCCTCAATCTGCAAGACTTTTGCATTGTTCGCTCGCGCTTTTGACTTACTGACAAGTCTGGCCACTCGAACGAGGTTTGCATGAGACGACAGCCGGAAGCTCTGTATTAGGCTGATCCGGCAGTACTCCGACTCACCTTGATCGATTGGACGAAAGCACATGAATCAACTCATTCATCCAGACTGCCACCCCTTTACCGCAGCGGGCAACATGAAGCAGATTTCAGCGTTTTACGAGGAGGGACGTCGTGTCATGTGGATGATGCTCCGGGCGCAGCCCCGGCCCTGCTTTAACCACGAACTCATCGACGAAATCATGACCCTGGCGCGGGCTGCCAAGGATTCGGGCCTGCCCATCGACTTCTGGGTGACGGGCTCGCTCGTGCCCCAGATCTACAACGTGGGCGGCGACCTCAACTTCTTCGCCGAGGCGATCCGGACCGGCAAGCGCGAAGCCTTGCGGGCCTATGCGCGGGCATGCGTGGATTGCGTGCATGCGGCCTCACGCGGGTTCGATACGGGCGCCATCTCGCTGGCCATGATCGAGGGCACGGCGTTGGGCGGCGGCTTCGAGGCCGCCCTGGCCCACCACTTCGTGCTGGCGCAGAACAACGCCCGCATGGGTTTCCCGGAAATGGCGTTCAACCTGTTCCCGGGCATGGGCGGCTACTCGCTGGTGGCGCGCCGCTCCGGCATGAAGCTGGCCGAAGACCTGATCAGCACGGGCGAATCGCATACCGCCGAATGGTTCCACGGCAAGGGGCTGGTGGACGCGCTGTTCGAGCCGGGCGACGCCTACCGCGCCACGCGCACCTTCATCGACGTGATGCGCCCCAAGCTCAACGGCATGCGGGCCATGCTGCGCGCGCGCCAGCGCGTGCTGAACCTGTCGCGCTCTGAACTGATGGACATCACCGAGGACTGGGTGGAAGCCGCGTTCGCGATCGATCCGAAGGACCGCGCCTACATGGAACGCCTGGTCATGGCGCAGAACCGGCGCACGGCCTCCAGCGCCGACGCGACGCAGGAAGCCACCATGCACTGATCCGCCACGGGCGGACGCCGGCTGTATCAGGCGATCAGATGCAGTCGGCGGCGCTGGGCCAGCCAGGTCGAAAACTCGCTCGCGGGCATGGGCTTGGCATACAGGTAGCCTTGCTTGGCATCCACGCCCAGCGTATCCAGGAACGCGGTTTCTTCCGACGTTTCCACCCCTTCGGCGATCACCTTCAGTTCCAGCGTACGCGCCACGGCCACGATAGCCCGCGCCAGCGCCTGCGACACCGGGTTCTCGTTCACGCCGCGCACGAAGCTGGCGTCCAGCTTGATGGCATCCAGCGGAATGCGGGCCAGTTGCGACAGCGACGAATAGCCGGTGCCGAAATCGTCCAGGTGCACGCGTGCGCCCAATTGGCGGAACTGCTTGATCAGGTCGATAGCCGCGACTTCGTCTTCGATCAGGCAGCTTTCCGTCAGCTCGATGTCCAGCAGGCACGGGTCCAGTTCCGCGTCGCCGATGGCGCTCATGAAGTCGCTGACCACGCCCTTGTCGTCCAGCTGCCGCGCCGACATATTGATGGCGATCCGGATGTTCAGGCCTTCACGCTTCCAGGCGGCCGCCTGGCGGGCGGCCTCGCGCATCACCCACACGCCCAGCGGCGAGATCAGGCCCGATTCCTCGGCGTACGGGATGAAGACGCTGGGGCAGACCATGCCGCGTTCGGGGGAACGCCAGCGCAACAGGGCTTCCACGCCGTCGACCTCGCCGGTCCGCCCGACGAGCTTGGGCTGGTAGTACAGCATCAGGTGGTTCTCGGCCAGCGCCTTGCGCAGGTTCGTGTCCAGCCACACGTAGTCCGCATTGCGGCGGTCCATGTCGGGTTGGAACACGCGGTAGGTATGGCGCCCCGCTTCCTTGGCCACGTACATCGCGATGTCGGCGCTGCGCACCACGCTGTCCAGGTCGGCGCCGTGGTCGGGGTACATCGCGATGCCGATCGAGCAACTGGTGTAGACCTCGATCAGCCCCTGGCGGAAAGGTTCGCGCAGGCGTTCGATGATGCGCTCGGCGGTGGCTTCCAGCTCCCAGGCCTGGGCCTGTTCCTGCAGCACGATGAACTCGTCGCCGCCCAGCCGGGCCAGCGTCTGGCCTTCGGACAGGCAGGTCGAGATCGCCACCGACACGGCCTTGAGCAGGCGGTCGCCGAAGCCATGGCCGTAGTGATCGTTGATGCGCTTGAAATTGTCCAGGTCCAGGAACAGCACGCCGCCCCGCCCTTCCTTGCCGGCCGCCAGCGCCGCCTTCAGGCGCGTCGTGATGGCATGCCGGTTGGGCAGGTTGGTCAGCATGTCGGTATTGGCCAGCACGCGCAGGCGCTCCTGCGCCTGGCGTTCTTCGGTGATGTCGGTGCCCGAGCAGATCAGGTACACGCGCTTTTCGCCGCTGCCGCTGGTGACGAACTTATTGCGGAACAGGAACAGCCGGGGGCCCTTGACCGTATTGATCAACCGTTCGGCCTCATAGGACTGCCCGCGTTTGTAGAATTCCGCGATATTGCGGCGCGAGGCCATGGCTTCTTCGCGCGTCATGAACATCTCGAACACGCTGCGGCCAACGATGTCCTGTTCGCGCTTGCCGGTGTATTCCTCGCTCAACTTGTTGAAACGTTGCACGCGACCGTTCTGGTCCACGATGACGATCACCGAGTTGGCTTCGGACACTACGGTTTCGGCAAACGACAGCCCTTCGACCAGGTCCTTGGCGACGGATTCAGTGTCGGAATGCGCCGATGCGGTGCCGGCCCATTCGTTGGGATTGATCTTGCGGCCTACCAGATGCAACCGCAGCAGATCCCCGTATAGCGAGATATCGATGCGCAGGCTGGACGTAATGCCCGTCAGCGAACGGACGGCGTCGGCCTGTTCCGGACGCAGCGCCATCGCGATATTGGTCGCTCCCTTGACGGCGGAGAGCTCAAAGGCGTCGCTATCGGCGGCCAGACGCCAATATGGACTGTGCGTACCGAAATGCGTGTACAGGATCGACCTTTCGTCCTGATGCTCTGTCATCGTGGTATCCCCCCACTGTCCTAAGGCCTGCCACACTAAAAGTAGGCGCCTTTAGTATGACCAGTCGTAGCTGGACCGAAAAGTACATTACGGCCAAGCCTGGGCGGGGTCAACACCTATGTGCAGCGCGTCAAACGCTGTATTGCGGATTGTTTCACCGACTATCACGGACGTGTGGAAAACCCGATCCCTGACAACATCTTTAATTCGCCGCCACGTCCCGGCGCGCACGCCTTGTTGCGCCGGATCGCACCGCAACGCACAAACAAAATCGCCGAAGATTCCATGAAGAAATCTTCGGCGTGTCGCGTAAAAGGCGCAACCCGGCGGATCAACCCGACGGATCAGTCCCCCTTCACCCCGGCTTCATCGATCACCTTGGTCCAGCGGGCCAGTTCGGCCGACACGCGGGCGCTGGCGTCGGCAGGCGTAGTCCAGGTGGCGATGGCGCCCTGGTTCAGCAGCGATGCCTTTACTTCCGGCTTGGCCAGGATCTTCTTGAGTTCACCGTTCAGGCGGTCGATGACCGGAGCCGGCGTATTGGCAGGCGCCACGATGCCGAACATCGAGCTGACCTCGAAGTCCTTCAGGCCCGCTTCGGCGGCGGTCGGCACATCCGGCAACGCGTCCACGCGCGCAGGCGACGTCACCGCCAGCGCACGCAACTTGCCCGCCTTGATATTGGCCTGCGCGGCCGGCACGGTTTCGATCATGCTGAGCACCTGGCCGCCCATCAGGTCGGTCATGGCTGGGCCACTGCCCTTGTAGGGCACGTGCAGGATGTCGACGCCCGCCGTGCGCTTGAACATTTCGCCGGCCAGATGCTGGGGCGAGCCGTTGCCGGCCGAGGCCATGGTCATGTAGCCCGGCTTGGACTTGGCCAGCGCGATGAATTCCGACAGCGTCTTGGCCTGCACCGACGGGTTGACGACGAACACCAGCGGCACCGTGCCCACGATGGACACCGGCGCGAAGCTCTTTTCCACGTCATAGGTAACGCGGCCGCGATACAGGGCGGCGTTGATGGAATGGCTGGTCAGCGCGCCCATCAACAAGGTGTAGCCGTCGGGCTGCGCCTTGGCGACCTGGTCCGCGCCGATGTTGCCGGCAGCGCCCGCACGGTTCTCCACGATCACCGACTGGCCCAGCGCGCCCGTCAGTTCCTGCGCCAGCACGCGGCCGATCACGTCGGTCGCGCCTCCGGGCGGATACGGGACGATCAGGCGGATGGGCTTGTCCGGGTACGCGTCGGCCGACAGCGCCGGGGCGGAAACGCCGGCACAGAGGGCCAGCAGGGAAAGCAGGACGGCACGGCGCGGCCGCAGACGCAGGTCTGACATTGAGGTCTCTCCAGCCGGGATGAGTATAGGAATGGACGGACGCCCGGCTCGTCAACGGCGCCAGTGTAGGAGTCCGAACTTGATAGAAGAATCAGAATTTTTCTATCGACTGATCTGAAATACAGATCAATATATCGGCGCGCATAAAGCGCTTGCGGGATGCTTCAAAGGGTAGCTATGATCTTGGCCCTGGATTATCAATAATATTATCGGGATTGAAAATGACGGACGAGACGAAAGGCGGCAAGCCCGCAGCGGGGCCTTTTGACAGCGACAGCGCCACCGCGCAGGGCGTGGCCCGCGGGCTGACGAACTACGGCGACAAGGGTTTCTCGCTGTTCCTGCGCAAGGCCTTCATCAAGGGCGCCGGTCTTTCCGACGACGCACTGGCCCGTCCGATCATCGGCATCGTCAACACGGGCAGCAGCTACAACCCGTGCCACGGCAACGCGCCCCAGCTGATCGAAGCGGTCAAGCGCGGCGTGATGCTGGCCGGCGGCCTGCCGATGGACTTCCCGACCATCTCGGTGCACGAAAGCTTCTCGCAGCCGACCAGCATGTACCTGCGCAACCTCATGTCCATGGACACCGAGGAGATGATCCGCGCGCAGCCCATGGACGCCGTGGTGCTGATTGGCGGCTGCGACAAGACCGTGCCGGCCCAGCTGATGGGCGCCGCCTCGGCCGGCGTGCCCGCCATTCAGCTGGTCACGGGCTCGATGCTGACCGGGTCGCACCGCGGCGAACGCGTCGGCGCCTGCACCGATTGCCGCCGCTACTGGGGCCGCTACCGCGCCGACGAAATCGACGCGCCCGAAATCGCCGACGTGAACAACCAGCTGGTCGCCAGCGTGGGCACCTGTTCAGTCATGGGCACGGCCAGCACCATGGCCTGCATCACCGAAGCGCTGGGCATGATGGTGGCGGGCGGCGCATCCGCTCCGGCCGTCACAGCCGACCGCGTACGCGTGGCCGAACGGACCGGCGCCACCGCGGTCGCCATGGCCGCGTCCCGGCTGACGCCCGACCAGATCATCAACGGCAAGTCCATCGAAAACGCCTTGCGCGTGCTGCTGTCGATCGGCGGCTCCACCAACGGCATCGTCCACCTGACCGCCATCGCCGGCCGCCTGGGCATCGATATCGACCTGGCGGGCCTGGACCGCATCAGCCGCGAAACCCCCGTGCTGGTCGACCTGAAGCCGTCGGGCCAGCACTATATGGAAGATTTCCACGACGCCGGCGGCATGCTCGCGCTGCTGCGCGAACTGCGGCCCTACCTGCACCTGGACGTGATGACCGTGTCCGGCCGCACGCTGGGCCAGGAACTGGACGACGCTCCCGCGCCCTTCACGCAGGACGTGATCCGCACCGCCGCGTCGCCCATCTACCCCGTGGGCGGCCTGGCCGTGCTGCGCGGGAACCTGGCCCCGGGCGGCGCCATCATCAAGCAGTCCGCCGCCAACCCCAAGCTGATGGAGCACGAGGGCCGCGCGGTGGTGTTCGAAGACGCAGAAGACATGGCGCGGCGCATCGATGACGACGCGCTGGACGTGACCGCCGACGACATCCTGGTGCTCAAGCGCATCGGCCCGACTGGCGCGCCCGGCATGCCGGAAGCCGGCTACATGCCGATCCCGAAAAAGCTGGCGCGTGCGGGCGTCAAGGACATGGTGCGCATTTCGGACGGCCGCATGAGCGGCACGGCGGCGGGCACCATCGTGCTGCACGTCACGCCCGAGGCCGCCATTGGCGGGCCGCTGGCTTACGTGCAAAATGGCGACCGCATCCGCTTGTCGGTGGCCCAGCGTGAAATCGCGCTGCTGGTGGACGACGCCGAACTGGCGCGCCGCGCCGCGGCCCAGCCCATCACCCGGCCCACCGCCGAACGCGGCTACCGCAAGCTGTTCCTGCAAACCGTGACGCAGGCCGACCAGGGCGTCGATTTCGACTTCCTGCGCGCCGGCGTCACCCACGACACCGTGCCGAAGAAGTAACGCCGCCCCATGAACGCCATCACGCCCGACGCCCTGCAAGCAGAGGCCCCTGACGCCACGCAGACCGCGGTGGACGCCCTGGAAGAAGACATCGTCTTCGGCAGGCTGCACCCGCGCGAACGCCTGACCGAGGACGAGCTGATGGCGCGCTTCGCCATGAAGCGCCATGCCGTGCGGCAGGTGCTGGCGGAGCTGGAACTCTTGGGCGTGGTCGAGAAAAAGCGCAATATCGGCGCCGTCGTGCGGGCGTTTTCCACCCGCGAAGTGATGGAACTGTATGCGCTGCGCGAGGTGCTGGAAGTGCATGCCGCCAGCCAGATGCCGCTGCCCGTGCCCGAAGCGCGGCTGGCAGCGCTGGTAGCGGTGCAGCGCGAGCACGATGCGGCGGTGGCCGATGGCGACGCGCGCCGCGTGTTCCGCAGCAACCAGCGGTTCCACCGCGAGTTCTTCGGGCTGCTGGACAACGCCGTGCTGGGCCAGGCCATCGAGGAATACGCCCGGCGCACCCACCCCATCCGCTTCGGCACGCTGGTGGCCGCCGGCTACCGCGAACGCGCCCGCCAGGAGCACTGGGCCATGATCCAGGCGCTGCGCGACGGCGACCGGGCGGCCCTGATGACGGTGTGCCGCGATCACCTGCTGCCATCGCGCGACGCCTATCTGGCCTCGGAACAGGTGCGGCCGGGGCGCTAGGCCGGCACGCCGCTACCGCTACCGCTGCGCCGCCCTGCCCGTCCTATTTGAACGGATTGGAATCGGCCCCGTAGGCGCCGGCGCCCGCGCCCCCGCCCACTTCCAGCGACACCGAACTGGGGTCGACCGTCGGCGCGTCGCTCTTGTAGTGCATCACCATGCCCGGGAACGCCATGACCGCGGCGACCATCAGCAACTGGATCACGATGAACGGCACCGAGCCCCAATAGATCTGCCCCGTGGTGACGGGTTCGATCATCTTTCCCGTGACCCGGTCCTTGTAGCGGTCCCGCGGCGCCACGGACCGCAGGTAAAAGAGCGCGAAGCCGAAAGGCGGATGCATGAACGACGTCTGCATGTTGACGGCCAGGATCACGCCGAACCAGATCAGGTCGATACCCAGCTTGTCGGCCACCGGCCCAAGCAGGGGCACGATGATGAACGCCAGTTCAAAGAAGTCCAGGAAGAAGGCCAGCACGAAGGTCAGGACGCTGACGACGATCAAGAAGCCCCACTGTCCGCCGGGCAAGCCCGTCAACAGATGCTCGACCCAGAGGTCGCCGTTGACCGCGCGGAAGGTCAGGCCGAACACGGTGGACCCCACCAGGATGAACACCACGAAGCAGGACAGCTTGGTCGTCGTGTCCATCGCCTGCTTGAGCAGGTCCAGCGACAGGCGGCGGCGTATCAGCGCCATCAGGATGGCTCCCACCGCCCCCATGGCGCCGCCCTCGGTCGGCGTGGCCACGCCGATGAAGATCGTGCCCAGCACCAGGAAGATCAGCGCCAGCGGCGGAATCATCACGAACGTCACCCGCTCGGCCAGCGCCGACAGCAGGCCCAGCCCCAGCGTCTTGTTGATCAACGCGATGACGAAGGCCGTGGCGCCCCAGAACAGCAGCGCCACCACGATGCGTTCGTCGATCGGCGCGGTGTTGTTCTCGACCCAGAGGCCCAGGAAGTAGGCCGACACGGCCGAAATCGTCATCAACACCAGCAGCGACCGCCCGCCGCGCGTGCCGTTCGGCTCCTGGAAGCGGCGCGCCTCTTCGGGCAGCGCCGGCGCCGACGCCGGCTTCAGCAGGCTCATGATGACGATGTAGACGATGTACAGCCCGGCCAGCACAAAGCCCGGCACCATCGCCGCCCGGTAGATGTCGCCGATGGAACGGCCCAGCTGGTCGGCCAGGATGATCAGCACCAGCGACGGCGGGATGATCTGCGACAGCGTGCCCGACGCGGCGATCACGCCGCTGGCCAGCTTGCGGTCATAGCCGTTGCGCAGCATGATCGGCAGCGATATCAGCCCCATCGAAATGACCGAAGCCGACACCACGCCCGTGGTCGCGGCCAGCATCGCACCCACGAACACCACCGCGATGGCCAGCCCGCCGCGCACCGCACCGAACAGCTGGCCGATCGTCTCAAGCAGGTCCTCGGCCATGCCCGAACGCTCAAGCACCAGCCCCATCAGCGTAAAGAACGGCACCGCCAGCAGCGTATCGTTGGAAATGATGCCGAACACCCGTTGCGGCAGCGCCTGGAACAGCGAGGAATTGAGCAGGCCCAGTTCCATGCCCACCAGACCGAACAGGATGCCGTTGGCCGCCAGGGCGAACGCCACGGGAAAGCCCAGCAACAGGAAGATGATCAGCGTCGCGAACATGATCGGCGCCAGATTGGCAATGAAGAACTCCATGATCAGCGACCCTTGTTATCCAGTTCACGCACAGCGGCCGCTTCGCGCGCTTGCGCTTCACGGGCGATTTCTTCGGCCAGTTCCTCTTCGGCGCTCTTGGCGCCCTCGCGTTCGCGCGGGTCGCGGCAGCGCCCCATCAGGAAGCCGATGCATTTGATCAGGTGCGACAGGCCGGCAAGCACCAGCAGCGCAAACCCCACGGGGATCAACAGCTTGACCGGCCAGCGGATCAGGCCGCCGGAGTTGGACGAATGCTCGTTGCTCAGGTACGAATCCATGAACACCGGCCAGGACAGGTACATGATCAAGAGGCAGGCCGGCAGCAAAAAGAACAGCACGCCGAAGATCTCGATCCCCACCTGGGCGCGGCGCGACAGCCGCGACGCGATGATGTCCACGCGTACGTGGTCGTTCTTCAAGAGCGTGTAGCCCGCCGTCAGCAGGAACATCGCGCCAAACATGTACCACTGCATTTCCAGCCAGGCGTTGGAGCTGAAGTGGAAGAACTTGCGCACGATGGCGTTGCCGGCGCTGACCAGGACGACCAGCAGCGTCACCCAGGACACGATCCGGCCCATCCGCAGGTTGATCGCGTCTATGCCGCGCGACAAGGCGAGTAGTGCTTGCATCTGTTTTCCCCAGAATTGTTTCTAATCACACGTTTGCCCGAACCCGACGCCACGGTCTGCCGCCGCGGACACGGAAACCTTCTCAACCGTCTTCCCGGTGGTGCCGCAGCCACGGCGTCGAGCGGCGTTCCAGCCACACCAGCAGCGCGAACAGCACCATGCCCATCAGCGCCAGCACGAAGATCGCGGCAAACACGCGCACCGTGTCGAACGTGCCCTGGGCGCTCATGATCACGTAGCCCAGGCCGCGCTGCGACGACACGAATTCACCGACGATGGCGCCCACCAGCGCCAGCGATATCGACACTTTCATGCCCGCCAGGATCGAGGGCAGCGCGCTAGGCAGCCGCACCTTGAAGAAAAAGTCGCGGCGCGAGCCCTTCAGCACCCGCCCCAGGTCCAGCACGTCCTGCGGGACCGATCGCAGGCCATGGACGGTGTCGACGATGATCGCGAACACGGCGATCAGGAAGGCGATGGCGATCTTGGGTTCGGCGCCCGTGCCCATCCAGATCACGAACAAAGGTGCGATGGCGACCTTCGGCACGCTGTTCAAGGCCACGATCAGGGGATAGATGAATCGCTCGAACCAGCGCGACCCCACCAGCATGATGGCGATCGCCACGCCGCCGGCCACCGCCAGCGCAAAGCCGGCCAGCGTGGTCATCAGGGTGTAGGCGGCGTGGCCGGCGTACCAGCTCCATTCGGACGCCAGTTCCAGCACCACCTGCCCCGGCAGCGGCAACATGATGGCGCGTACGTGGAAGACCCGGGCGGCAACTTCCCAGAGCAGCAGGAACACCACCACCGACACCAGGCCCGCCATCCGGCGGGCGGCACTGCGCAATAGCCGGATCATCGGGCGCTCTCCACGGGTGACGCCGCGCGGGCGCCCTCGTCTATCAAACCCATCTGCTGGAACATGCCCCGGATATGCCGCACGTATTCGCCAAAAGCGGGGGTTTCGCGCAGCGCCAGCGGCCGGGGCCGCGGCAGGTCGATGTGGATCGTTTCCAGGATGCGGCCGGGGCGCGGCGAAAACACCATCACCACATCGCCCAGGAATACCGCTTCGGCAATGCCGTGGGTCACGAACAGCACCGTGTTGCGGGTTTCCATCCAGATCCGCTGCAACTCCACGTTCATCTGGTCGCGGGTCAGCGCATCCAGGGCGCCGAACGGCTCATCCATCAGCAGCAGTTGCGGGTCGTCGACCAAGGCGCGGCAGATCGCGGCGCGTTGACGCATCCCGCCGGACAACTCGCGCGGATAGCTCTCGGAAAATTTCGTCAGGCCGCTCAAGGCCAGCAGCTCACGTACCTTGCCCTCATACGCCGCCACAGGCTTGCCGGCGAATTCGATCGGCAGCAGGATATTGCGCCGGACGTTGCGCCATTCCAGCAGCGCATCGCGCTGGAACACCATGCCCATGCCTTGCGGCGGCCCGTCCACCGGCACGCCTGCCACCTGCAACTCGCCGCTGGAGAGGGTCTCCAGGCCCGCCACGCAGCGCAGGAACGTGCTCTTGCCGCACCCGCTCGGCCCCAGGATGCTGACGAAGCGGCCTTGCGGCACGTCGACCGACACCGAGGCCAGCGCCTCCACGCCGGCCGCCCCCGGGTAGCGTTTACGCACGTCCCGCGCCGACACCGCCCACGGCGTCATGGCTGCACCAGGCTGTCGTAGCGTTCGGGGTGCACCAAGCCGGGCACATAGAACGAAGAGGCCTCGGCGCCAGCGCCGATCAGCCCGACGGAAGACAGTGTCTTGACGGCCTGCGTCCAGTCCTGCGGCACGATCGCGCCCAGGCGTTCGCCTGCCGCCGGCTGGCCGAAGTACGGCTGCAAGGCGTCGATCTGGCCGCGCAGCACGGTCTTGTCCAGGCGGGCCTGCGGCCGCTGCTGCAGGATCGCGGACACTGCCTCGTCCTGATGGCCGGCGTAGATGTATTCCCAGGCCCGCGCGGTGACGCTGGCAAAGCGCGCGATGGCTTCGCCCCGCGCGGCCAGTTTGGATTCATTGGCGAACAGGCCGAAGCTGGGCATGTTCAGGCCGAAGTCGGCAAAGCGCACCGCGCTGGAAGGCCGGTTCTGCGATACCACCGGCAGGAAGAACGGGATCGTGGAGAACGCCGCGTCCGCCCGGCCCATCGCATAGGTCGACGCCTTGCCGGCGGCGTCCACGTTGATCAGTTCCAGGTCGCTCTTCTTGAGCTTGCCCGCCGCCAGGAAGGCATCGATGAACGGCGCCTCCAACGAACCGGCCGTATAGGCCACCTTCTTGCCCTTGAGCTGGGCGGGCCCGGTGATGCCGGCCTCCGCCGGCACCAGCAGCCCGATATCGCTTTGGCGCGCAAACACCGCCACCGCCTTGACGGGCATGCCCTTCTCGCGGGCGATCATCACCGAGGCCAAGGCCGCATGCCCGACGTCGAAACTATCGCCGGCCCCCACGATCTGCACCGTGGTCACCGAACCGTTGCCGTCCTCCAGCGAGACGTCCAGGCCGGCCTGCTGGTACCAGCCCTTCTGCTGCGCCAGGTGGAACGCGCCGTGCACCCCCCACGGCGTCCAGTCCAGCCGCACCCGCAGCGGCTCTGGATTCTGGGCCCAGGCCGACGCGCTGAGCGCGACCGCGGCCAGGCCCCACATGGCGTGGCGCCAACCTCTTGCGAAACCCGCATGCATGATCTTCCCCGTTATCCGACGACACTATGCGGCCGCTGTTGCGGCGGCCTGACCTCGTCCGCGATCAGTCGCCGCGGCCGAACCAACGCTTGATACGCGCCCACAGCACGCTGAAGAACATGGCCGTGGGATTGAAACTGGCCTGGGCCAGGGGTTCGCCCTGCCCTGCGGGCTGACGCAAGCGGGCCGTCACGTTGTTGCCGAAGTCGGCGATCATGCGGCGCACGAAATCCTGCACCAGCCCCGACCGCGAGAACTGCGCCAACGGCCCTTGCAGCGAATACAGCAGATTGACGTTGACTCGCGTCTCGGTGGGCGACAGCGCCTCAAGCTGATACGTGATGTCGCCATTGGCGCGCGACTGGCTCAGCGAGTCCTGCCCGGCGCCGCGGAACACTGCCCGCATGGCGGCGTCGTCGCGTTCCAGGCGGGCCGCGCCGTTGAAGGCCGCGGCCATGGGCCCGAACTTGATGGCGACCTTGCCCTTGACGCGGTCGCCCTCGTGCGATTCGATCGAGGCGCCCGGCAGGCAACTGGCCAGGGCTGGCAAGTCCACCATGAAGGCCCAGACTTCCGCCGCCGGGAACGGCACCTGGAAGCCGCCGTCGATCTGGCTGCCGCGCCCCGCTTTCTTGTCCGCCGGCGCCGCCGCCGTGGGGGTTGGGGTTGCTGCGCTGTCCGCACTGCCCGCGGTGGCCGAGGCCGTCGTTTCAGCCGGGCTCGCCATCGTTGGGGTAAAGCCTGCGAACGCCACCGGCTTCTCGGCCACGGGCGCTGCGCCGCGGCCTTGCGCCTGGGCGGCGCGCAACGCCTGCACCGCCGCATCAGGCTGCGCCTTCAAGTCGGCCAGCACCGACATCACCGCAGCGACGATGCCCATATAGCCCGTGCAACGGCACAGGTTGCCGGACAGCTCCACCCGGACCCGGCTTTCATCCGCATCGGGCAGGCGCAGCACGATATCGCGCGAGGTCGCCAGCATGCCCGGCGTGCAATAGCCGCATTGCAGGGCGTGATGCCGGGTGAAGGCGGCGCGTAGCCGCTGCATCACCGGATCGGCGTCGTACCCTTCGATGGTGGTCACTTGCCGCCCTTCGCACGCCACCGCGAACGAAATACAGGACCGCACCGGCGCTCCGTCGACCAGCACCGTGCAGGCGCCGCAGACGCCATGTTCGCAACCGAGGTGGGTGCCGGTCAGGCGCGCCTGATCCCGCAGGAAATCCCCCAGATGCATGCGCGCGGGCGCCTCGTGCGACACGCGCTTGCCGTTTACTTCCAATGTCACCTGAACCATGGTTTTTCCTGTCAGCCCAACGCCTGCGCCAGGCAGCGCGTCACCGCGGTCCCGTGCAGCTTGCGGTGGTGTTCATCCTTGTCCTGCATGACACCGGCCAGTTCATTGGCCAGCAGCGTCTCGTCCATGCCGGCCAGCCCCTGCTGCGCGATGCGCGCGGCCAACTGGGGCAGCAGCCTGGGCGCGCCGTCCAGGGCGCCCACCGCGATGCGCGCCGTGCACGCCACGGGATCGAACCAGGCGGCGCAGCTGGCTTCGGCGAACTCGCCCGTCTTGCGGCAGAACTTGTAGTAGCCCCAGCGCGCCTGCGGGCTGGGAACCGGCACGAGCACGGCGGCGATCAGTTCGTCTTCCCGCAACGCCGTGGTGTAGGCGCCCTGCATGTAGCCATCGGCCGGAACCCTGCGCACGCCGTCCGGGCCGGCGATCTCCAGCGTCGCGCCCAGCCCTACCACCGTCAGCACCCAATCCGCCGCCGGGTCGGCGTGCGCCAGGCTGCCGCCCAGCGTCCCGCGGTTGCGGATGGCGCGGTAGGCGATGCCCGGGGCCACCTGCTGCAAGGGCGTGCCGCGCAGCAGCTCGTGCACGCCGTCCTCGATCTCGGCGTGCGTCACGGCCGCGCCCACGCGCAGCATGCCGTCCTGCCGGGTGACGGTACGCAATTCCGACAGGCCGGAAATGTCGATGACGACCGGCGGACGCGCCAGCCGCAGGTTCAGCATCGGCCCAAGCGACTGGCCGCCGGCCATCAGCTTGGCGCGGCCGTCGTGTTCGCGCAGCGCCCGCAGGGCTTCCTGCAGCGAGCCCGGACGCGTGTACTCGAATGCGGCGGCCTTCATGCCATCACCTCCGCCGCGGCGGGCTGTATTGTTTGCTTGCCTTGCGCGATGGCGGCCAATACGCGCGTCGGCGACAAGGGCGTGCGCAGCAGTTCCGCCGCGCCCAAAGGACGCAGCGCATCGTTGACGGCGTTGAACAGCACGGCTGGCGGCGCGATGGCGCCTCCCTCGCCCATGCCCTTGGCGCCGAATTCGGTGTGCGGCGATGGCGTCTCGAAGTGATGCAGGCGCATGTTGGGGACTTCGGTGGCGCCGGGCAGCATGTAGTCCGCCAACGTCGAGGCCAGCGGCTGGCCGTTCTCGTCGTAGGGCGTCTCTTCATAGAAGGCGGTGCCGATGCCCTGGGCCACGCCGCCGATGGTCTGACCTTCGACGACCATGGGATTGATCATCGTCCCGCAATCCTCTACCACCACGTAATCCAGGATTTCCACGCCGCCCGTGCCCGGATCCACCGCCACCACCGCCGCATGGGTGGCGTAGGTGAAGCAGCCCGTGTCGACTTTGGGCTTGTAGCCCACGGTGACCTCCAGACCGCTGGGATCCACGTCGGGCGGCAGCAGTTGCGGCCGCAGGTACCAGGCGTCGGCCACGTCCTTGACCGACACCGATTTGCCGCCCGCCTCCAGGCGATCCTGGTTCCACGCCACGCTGGCCGGATCGGCCTGCAGCAGGTGCGCGCCGATATGGGTCAGCCGCGGCAGCAGGCGCTTACAGGCTTGCGACACGGCGCCGCCCGACATCACCAGCGACCGCGACGCGTAGGTACCAGTGGAAAACGGCGTCTGCCCGGTGTCGCCGTGCAGCAGCTTGATGCTGCCCACGTCGACGCCCAGGATTTCATTGGCGATCTGCGCAAAGGTGGTTTCCATGCCCTGTCCGTGCGAATGCACGCCCACCCGCAGTTCCAGCCCGCCGTCGGGCGTGACCCGGGCCGTGGCCTGGTCGAACCCCGGAATGACGGGGGTTCCCCAGGCGGCGAACACGGACGTGCCGTGCGCAGCCTGCTCGGTATAGGTCGCCAGGCCCACGCCGATCAGACGCCCATCGGCTTCGCCCTGGCGCTGGCGCTCGCGCACCGCGGCCACGCCGATCATGTCCATGGCCTGTTGCAGGCTGGCTGGATAGTCGCCGCTGTCCAGGTGCTTGCCCGTCACGTTGACGAACGGCATCTGGTCACCCTGCACCAGGTTCTCCTGGCGCACTTCCCACGGTTCGCGCCCGACCTCGCGTGCGATCGCGTCCATCGTCAGTTCCATCGCGAAGCACACGCCGGTGCGCGCCACGCCGCGGTAGGGCACGAATCCCGGCTTGTTGGTGGCTACCGCCCGCGTGACGCAGCGGTAGCCTTTGAAAGCGTACGGCCCGGGCAGGTTGCCGATGGCCTGCCCCGGCTCCAGGCCGATGGTGAACGGCCATACCGAGTACGCGCCACCGTCGATGGTGATCTTGGCGTCCAACGCCAGGAGCTTGCCGCGACGGTCGGCGTAGGCCACCATTTCATAATGGTGCTCGCGCGAGTTGGCGCCCGCGGTCAGGTGTTCGCGGCGGTCCTCGATGAAGCGAAACGGCCGCTTGAAGGTCTTGGCCAGCCAGGCCACGCACAACTCTTCCTGCTGCAGCACGCATTTGTAACCAAAGGCGCCGCCCACATCGGGCGACACCACCCGCACACGGCCTTGCTCCAGGTCCAGGCACTGGGCCAGCACGCTGCGGATCATGTGCGGCACCTGGGTGGCGCTGACCACTACCAGCTGGTCGGCCTGATGGTCCCAATACGCCAGCACCGCCTTGCCTTCCATTGGCACCATGCATTGCCGCGCCAGGTCGATCTTGCGACGCACCACCACCTCGGCCTGCGCCGCATACTCGTCGAACTGCTTGTCGGCATTGAGCGTGACGAAGACGTTGTCGCGCCACTGCTCGTGCAGCAAGTCGCTCTGTGCGGCCTGCGCGCTGTCGACGTCGGCATACACCGGCAGGTCGTCGTAGTCGACCTCGATCAGTTCGGCGTAGTCCTCGGCTTCGGCGCGCGTGGGCGCAAACACCATGGCCACCGGTTCCCCGACGAAACGCACCTTGCCCGAGGCCAGCGGCGGCTGGGCCGACGCCTGATAGGTGGGCAGCGTGGAATCGGCCACGATGTCGCGCGCATCGGGCATGGCCTGACGCAGGAACACATTGCCCGCGATCTGATCGGCCACGCGCACCGCCGTGATGCGCGCATGCGCCAGCGGACTGCGCAGAAACGCGACTTCGCTCAGGCCCGGCATGGCCATGTCGGCCACGAAATTGCCTTTGCCGTGCAGATGGCGCGCGTCCTCCTTGCGCGGCACCCGCGCGCCCACTCCTTGCGGCTTACCCGGCCGGCCGTGCGTACTGGCGTGTTCTGTCGTCATGACTACCCTCTGTCTCCTGAGTCTTATTTGGCCTGGGCCTTCGCCACGGCGGCGAAGGTGTAGTTGTCCAGCGGGCCTTCGGCCACGCGGAACCAGCCCACCTGCTCGGCCTGGAATTTCTTCCAGTCGGGATAGATCGCGGCAAAGTCGGGATTCTTGGCCGACAGTTCCACCCACAGTTCCTGCGACGCGTTGTAGGCCGCGTCCATCACTTCCTTGGGGAAGAAACTGACCTTGGCGCCGCCCGCGATCAGCTTGCGCAGCGCAAGCGGATTGCGCGCGTCGTAGTTGGCCAGCATGCGCATGGTCTGTTCGCCCGCGGCGGCTTCGAATGCCGCCTGGTAGGCCGGGGGCAATGCCTCCCAGGCCTTGTCGTGCACCATGCTGGTAATGGATGCGCTGCCTTCGAACCAGCCGGGCGAATAGTAGAAAGGCGCCACCTTGTTGAAACCCAGCTTCTCGTCGTCGTAAGGCCCGATCCATTCGGCGGCGTCGATGGTGCCCTTTTCCAGCGCCGGATAAATATCGCCAGGCGGAATCTGCTGCGGCACCGCGCCCAGCTTGGACAGCACCATGCCGCCAATGCCGCCGATCCGCATGTTCAGGCCTTTCAGATCGGCAAGCGATTTGATTTCCTTGCGGTACCAGCCACCCATCTGCACGCCGACGTTGCCACAGACGTGGTTCACGATGTTGTATTTCTTATAGAGCGCCCGCAGCATCTTCAGGCCGCCGCCGGAATGGACCCAGGCGTTGTGCTGGCGCGCGCTCAAGCCGAACGACAGGCCGGTGTCGAACGTCAGCGCGGTGTTCTTGCCGATGTAGGCCGTGCTCAGCACGTGATTGCATTCGACCGTGCCGTTGCTGACCGCATCCATGTTCTGCGCCGCCGGCACCAGCTCGCCGCCAGGGAACGCGCGGATCTCGAACTTGCCGTCCGTCAATTGCGCCACGCGCTTGCACAGCTCTTCTGCCGAACCGTAGATGGTGTCCAGGCTTTTGGGCCAACTGGTCGACATGCGCCAGCGCACCGCCGGCGCGGATTGCGCGATGGCGGGCATGCCCACGGTGGCAAGGCCCGCGCCGGCTGCGCCAGCGGCTTGTGCGAGGAAACGGCGTCGTTGCATGTATTGCTCCCGATCTATTCGATTGAGTCCCCTTGGACCCGCCTCAACCCATGCCAACGCCGCTTCCGTACACCCGAAAAAACGTTAGCACACTGAATTGTTGATCAGCATACTGACAGTAATTTTGAGTGTCAATAAGGTAAATCCCCACTGCGAAAGCCGCTTAAACCCTGCGTTTGCGGCCCATTCGGCGCGCATGGCGGGACGGCGCCGACGGCGTTTACGGGTAGTCCTTCCATATAGAGGAAGTGGCGCGCCCGCGCGCTTACATGGCGGGCATAATAGGCCCGCGCCGCAGACCGCCTGCGAGCGTCACGTCGGGGAAATCCCTAGCTCCAGACTTGTTTTTTTGAGCAGTACACTGACCACATTACTCAGCATACTGATTAGAGACAATATGAACTGGATCCGCATCGCCTCCACCGACCAGCTGACCGACGACGATGAAGTCATTCCCGTCGCGGCCGGCGAAAAGCAGCTTGCGCTGTATCGCAGCGAAGGCGAGTTCTTCGCGTCGGACAATGTCTGTACGCACGCCTATGCGCTGCTGTCCGACGGTTATCTGGAAGACGGCTGCATCGAATGCCCGCTGCATCAAGCCAGGTTCGACATCCGCACCGGCCAGGCCATGTGCGCGCCGGCGACCAGCGGCATCCGCGTGTACCCCGTCAAGGTCGAAGGCCAGGACATCTACGCGGACGTGCAGGGTTGATCATGGCTGACGCCGACTCGATCCTCATCATCGGCGCCGGCCAGTCCGGCGCGGTGGCCGCCGCCGCCCTGCGCGACCAGGGCCATGAAGGCCCGATCACGCTGATCGGCCGCGAAGCGCATGCCCCCTACGAGCGCCCGCCCCTGTCCAAGGCCGTGCTGCAATCGGCAGAGGCGCATGCGCAGACGGCGGTCCATCCCGGCGACTTCTATGAACAGCGGCGCATCACGCTGCTGACGGGCGCCGAAGTGGTCCGTCTGGATCCCGCGGACCACCAGGTCCATCTGGCCGATGGGCGCGCCTTAAGCTATAGCCGCTGCCTGCTTGCCACCGGCGGCCGGGCGCGCGAACTGCCCGCCTTTCCGCGCGGCACCGCCGGCGTGCATTACATCAGGACGCTGGATGATGCGGCCGCGCTGCGCGCCGGCCTGACACCGCAAGCGCGTGTCGTGGTGATCGGCGGCGGTTTCCTGGGCCTGGAAGTTGCCTCCACCGCGCGCGCCCTGGGCGCGGCGGTGACCGTGCTGGAAAGCGCGCCCCGCCTGCTGGAGCGTGTGCTGCCGCCGGCGCTGTCCGACTGGTTGGCCGAACGCGCCCGCCATGCCGGCGTGGCGCTGCGCCTGGACGCGCGCATTGCGCGCAGCAGCGCGCATCCCCACCCGGACGCGACGGTAAAGCACCAAGCGCGTTTCACCCTTGAACTGCAGGATGCCACCGTGATCGACGCCGACGTGGTGGTGGTGGCCATCGGCCTGGCGCCCGAGGTGTCGCTGGCCGAGCAGGCGGGCCTGGCGCTGGACGCCGCCAACGGCGGCATCGTGGTCGACGCCCACTGCCGCAGCAGCGATCCCGACGTCTACGCCGCGGGCGATTGCGCCAGCCAGCACCGGCGTCACCTGAACCTGGCACTGCGGCTGGAGTCATGGCAGAACGCCAATGAGCAAGCGCGCGCCGCCGCCGCCGGCATGCTGGGCCTGCCCGCACCGGGCGAGCCCTACCCCTGGTTCTGGACGGACCAGTTCGGCTGCAACGTGCAGATGCTGGGCCTGCCGCAAGCCGGCCTGGCCTATGCCTGCCGCGGCGTGCCCGACAGCCAGGGCGACGCGCCCAAATTCATCTGGCTGGGCCACCGCGATGGCGTCCCCGTGCACGCCATCGCCGTCAACGCCGGCGGCGACCTGCGCCAGTTGCGTGTGCTGTTCGAACAAGGCCTGCGCATCGATCCGCAGCGCTACGCCGACGAAACCGTGGCGCTCAAGCCGCTGGTGAAAGCCTGCCAGCAGAGCGCAGCCGCCGCGTCCTGAATTCCATTGTTGCCCCGCCTCGACAGGAGCTTTTCATGTATCAATCACAAACCGTCATCGGCCGCACGGTAGCCGCCAAGGATGCAGCGCTAGCCGACTGTGTCTGGCCAGAAGACGCGCTGCACTACATCCCCGACTGGGTCTACACCAGCAGCGCCGTCTACGACCAGGAAGTCGAGAAGATCTTCCACGGCAAGACCTGGAACTACGTGGCGCTGGAAGCCGAACTGCCCAATCCGGGCGACTACAAGCGCTCTTACGTCGGGCCGACGCCCGTGGTGGTCTCGCGCGCCGAAGACGGGTCGGTCAACGTGTTCGAGAACCGCTGCGCCCATCGCGGCGCCGAGTTCTGCCGCAACAGCCAGGGCAACGCCAAAGAGTTCGTCTGCCCCTATCACCAGTGGTCGTACGACCTGAAGGGCAATCTGCAAGGCATCCCCTTCAAGCGCGGCGTGAACCGCGAAGGCGGCATGCCCAAGGACTTCAAGAACGACGAACACGGCCTGCGCAAGCTCTACGTGACCACGCGCAACGGCGTGATCTTCGCCTCGTACAGCGCCGAGGTCGAACCCATCGACCAGTACCTGACGCCCGAGATCCTGACCGATTTCGACACCGTCTTTCCAGGCAAGAAGCTCAAGATCCACGGCTACTACCGCAACGAGCTGCCGTGCAACTGGAAGATGTATCACGAGAATCTGAAGGACCCCTACCACGCGACCCTGCTGCATTCCTTCCTGGTTGTCTTCGGGCTGCTGGTGGCCGGCAACAAGTCGGCGATGCTGGTCGATTCCGTTCATGGCCGCCACGGCACCATGGCCTCGGCCAAGAGCGAAGACAAGTACGCCTCCGTCAGCGAAGAAAACAAGAAAGAGATGCGTTCTTTCCACGACGGCCTGCACCTGCAGGACGACCGCTTCCTGGAGTTCGTCAAGGAATTCGATTCGCCCTGGTCGGTCACCATGCAGACGGTGTGGCCCAACCTGATCGTGCAGCGCGAAATGAATACGCTGGGCGTGCGCCAGATCGTGCCCAACGGCCCCGACAGCATGATCATGCAGTGGACCATGTTCGGCTATGAAGACGATACGCCCGAGATGGAACGCCATCGCCTGCGCCAGGGCAACCTGATGGGACCGGCCGGCTTTTTGGGCCTGGAAGACAACGAGGCCATGAAGTTCGTGCAAGAAGGCGTGCGGCGCGCCAGCACCGACGTCAACGTGCTGAAGCTGGAATCCGGCAAGCAAGGCACGTCCAACACGTTGATCTCGGAGGCCGCGATCCGCTCGATGTACAGCTACTACCGCGGCGTGATGGGCTTCTAAGGCAGGAACCGAGACAGATGAGAACCCGATTCGAATTTTCCCGCCGCAAGATCGACCCGACGCGCGCCATTGCGTTGCGCCAGGAAATCGAGGAATTCCACGCCGACTATTGCGCGACGCTGGACGCCGGCCAGGTCGAGGCCTGGCCCGCCTTCTTCACCGAGGACGGCCTGTACCGCGTGACTGCGCGCGAGAACGCCGAGCTGGGCTTGCCGGTGGGGCTGGTCTATTCCGAGGGCCGCGCCATGATGCACGACCGCGCCGTGGCCATTTCGCGCACCCAGATGTTCGCGCCGCGCTACATGCTGCACCTGGTCAGCAATACCCGCGTGATCAGCGAATCGCCTGACGGCGACATCGAGGCCCAGGCCGCGTTCATGCTGATGCAGACCCTGGTGGAAGGCCCCACGACGCTGCACCTTGCCGGCACCTACTACGACCGCTTCACGAAGCAGGACGGCGTGCTCAAGCTGAAGGAACGGCAAGTGGTGTATGACACCACCATCCTGGCCAACGACCTGGTGTATCCCGTGTAGTCCATCGGGGCGCCAAAGAAAAAAGGGTTTGCGCCGGACGGCGCAACCCCTTTTTCCTTGGACGATGGCCGGGCCGTTCAGCCCCGGGTGGCGCGCACCGCCTCGTCACAAGTCAGCACGGTGGCGTACTTCTGGCGCATGTCGAACAGGTTGGCCTCGTGCGGGCCAATGGCGCGGTCGCCCACGCAGTCCGACACCACCAAGGGCCGAAAGCCATACTGCATTGCGTCCACCACGCTTGCCCGCACGCAGCCGCTGGTGACCGCGCCCGCCACCAGCAGCGTCTGGACGCCGCGCTGCGACAGCCAGGCGGCCAGGCCGGTGCCAAAAAACGCCGAAGGCACCGTCTTGCGTACCACCAGTTCCCCGGCGGCGGGCGCCAGTTGGGGAACGATCGCGCTGTTGGGGTGGGTTTCCTTCAGCGTCAGCATGCCCGGGACCTTCAACGTGAAGATGTTGTGGTCGGCGTCGTCGTCCGCGAACACGATGCGGCTGTGGGCCACCGGCCAGCCTTGGCTGCGCGCGTGCGCCAGCAGATGCGTCGTCTGCGCGATGGCCGGCGCGATGTTGCCCCCGCCGAACACCGCGGGGTCGGCGAAGCCGTTGACCAGGTCCACGATCAGCAGGCCGTAGGGGGGCTTGGGCGCCATGGCGGCGCCAAAACCCTGGCGCTCGTAGGCAGAGATATCGTCATTCATGAAGCGGGTTCCTTGATCGATAGTGACTGGGCGCGATGGCCTATTCCTGCCGGGCAGCGCCGTCCAGCACCTTGCCCTGGCGAACCACGTCCTCGCCGTCCAGCCGCACGGTGCACGCACGCAGCGGGATGTCGATATGGCAGGTGGTGCTGCGGCTGCCGCCCGCCTCGTTGTTCGGGCCCAGCGAGAACAGGAAATTGCCCTCGTACGCCCGCGCGTCCATGCCGATCGTGGCCTCGCGGTCGTACAGCCCCAGCGTGGTCCAGTGCGCGCGCGGTTGCAGGCCCCAGCCGATATGCGAAATCGCGTAGGCCTCGGGGTCCCGGAACGACGCCACGTATTCGCGCAGCAGTTCCGCGTCGACGCCGCCTTCGATCCGCGTGGCAAAGCCGTTTTCCACCGTCAGTTCGATGGGTGAGCGCACGTAGAGCTTTTGCGGCAGCAGGATGTCGCCCACGTCGATCACGATCTTGCCGTTGGCGCCGCGCTCGTTCGGCCAGGTCAGGACAAAGCCGCTGGGCCAATGGTCCCAGCGCCCCGGTTCATCCACGAAGCCGTATTCGCTGATCGCGGGGAATTCGCCCAGCGGGCAGCGCAGGTCGGTGCCCGCCGCCGACACCACGCTCATCTCGCGCGCGGCGCCGATGCGCGCGGCCGCCGCCTTCACCCGCGCGCGGTCCGCCTCGGTGGGCACCAGCCGCGCCAGCACCTCGGGAGGCTCCACCGCCAGCAGGATCTTGGTGCCCGTCGCCAGGATTTCGTGCTGCTCCGGCGAGAACAGCAGCGTCATCAGGTCCAGCACCAGGTCGCTTTCCTTTAACGCCGCGATCGCGGGCTTGTTGCCCGTCAGCGGCGTAGTGCCCAGATAGGCCAGCGAATCGCGGCTTAACGCCTTCTCGCCGTTGACGGGCGGCAAATCCAGCCGGTTCACCACCGCCCCCATGGATTGCGCCGCGATCAACGCCGTCGACAGCGTCTGCGGGTGGGTCGCCGCGCTGGTCAGCACCGTCACGGTCTGGCCGGCTTGCAGTTGGGACAAGGTCAGCACCTGCTGCCAGGCCTTCACCAGTTCATAGTCGCTTACAGGCATGGTTGCCTCCTTCTCTTGAAAGTCCGGCGGCTCAGGCCCGCGCCAGCGGCGCGCCCAGGAAATCGCCGAAGGCCGCGTAGAAACCTTCCTCGTTGTCCCACGGAATCATGTGGCCGGCCGCGGGCACCCGGTGATGCTGCGTACCAGGCGCCAACTGCGCGATTTCCGCCACGTCCGCGTCCAGCACCACATCGCCCTTTTCCGCGGTCACCAGCAGGACGGGTACGTTCAGCTGGGGCAGGTCGGCATGGATGTCGTCGGTCTGAAACGCCTCGAAGCTCTGGACGATGGCGCGTTCGTCGCAGGTATGCAGCCATTCGGCGCGCAGCCGGCGCTGTTGATCGGTCCAGGTCGGGCAAAACGCGCGCATGGCGTCCGCGTCCATGCCGTGGCGGGCCTGCGCCATGGAATCCACATACCAGGGCAGCTTGGCCGGGTACGGCCGGCGGCCGGGACCAGACACCGGCGGGTCGACCAGAACCAGCCTGCGCAGGCCGGCGGGCTGGGTCCGGCCCGCGCGCACGCCGATGCGCCCGCCCATGGAATGCCCGACCAGGCTGTAACGCTCCAGTCCCAACGCTTGCGCGAACGCCAGTACGTCCGCGGCCTGCGCGTCCAGGCTGTAGTCCAGCGCGGCGCCGGCCTCCGACAGGCCGCGGCCGCGCACGTCCAGGATGTAGGTATCGAACGTCTTGCCGAAACGTTCGCCGACAAAGCCCCATGTGATCGCCGGGCTGGTGATGCCCGGCACGATTACGACGGCGTCCCGACCCGCGGTGTGCGCACCGCCGTAGCGCAGGTAGTGCTGGCGGATGCCGTTGGCCTGGACATTCGCCCCGTAGAGATAAGTGCTCATGGCCGTCTTCCTCAGTAAGCGCCCGACAGCAGCGCGCCCGCGCCCGGCACCACGGGTTCCAGGTTCAGCGACTTCAGGATGGCGTAGGTCGTGGCCACCGCGGCGGTGATCACCGGCTTGCCGGTCTGGGCCTCGACCTTGGCGATGGCCGGCAAGGACGGCATCTGGACGCAGGCCGACAGCACGATGGCGTCCACGTTGCTGGTATCCATCTGCGCGACGATTTCGGGCAGGCGCGCCGGGTCATGGCGCCCCACTTCCAGATTGTCCGGAATCTCCAGCGCCCGATAGTCGACTACGTCAAAGCCTTCGTTGCGGATGTAGTCCACGACCAGCTCGGTCAACGGCTTCATGTAGGGCGCCACCACCACGATACGGCGGGCGCCGATCACCTTCAGCGCGTCCACCAGCGCGCCCGCGCTGGTGATGACCGGCGCGTCCGCACCGTTGGCGGCCGTGTGCGCCTGCAGGCGTTTTTCCGACACCCGGTGATAGCCATGGCCCATGGCCATGATTGCCACCAGGCACGCGTAGCCCAGCACGTCCACCCGCGCGTCGCTCAGTTCCACCGCGCAGCGGTCGGATTCCCCGTCCATCGCCGCAAGCTCCTCCTTGACCACCTTCTTCATGCGCATGCGGCTGGAATGGAACGTGAAGCGCTCCGGCCGGATCTGCTGGCGCGCCAGCAACATGGCCGGGATTTCGGTTTCCATCGTGGTATTCGAACTCGGCACGATCTGGCCGATGCGGAAGGGTTTCTGCATGGTTGCTCCTTTTTCCGGTGAAGTCAGAGTTTGAACAGGCGCTGCGCGTTGCCGTGGCAGATCAGGTCGCGGGTCGCGTCGTCCATCGGCGTCTGCTCGATGAATTCGGCGGCCAGCGCGGTCGATTCGTAGGGATAGTCCACCGAAAACATCACCGCCTCGCGGCCCATTTCGGCAATGGCGGCGACCAGGGTGGGAGGCGAACAGACGCCGGACGTGGTGATGACGATGTTGCTGCCCAGGTATTCCGACGGGGCGCGCGCCAGCTTGATGCCGTGCGAGTAGACGGCGAAACGGCTGTCAAAGCGCCAGCGCTGGAACGGCAGGCCCTCGCCCATATGGCCCAGGATCAACTTGACCCCGGGGTAGCGGTCAAACACGCCGCCGAACAGCAGCCGCAGCGCGTGGGTGGCGGTCTCGACGCCCCAGCCCCAGGACGCGCCCACCAGCTCCGGGTGGCCCGAGTAGGCCTGCGGCACCACATAGGGATCGGTGGGGTGCAGATAGATCGGCACATCCAGTTCCTGCACACGTTCCCAGAAGGGGTCATAGGCGCGGTCGTCGTAGTAGACGCCGTTGGTGTGGCCGTTGATCAGCGCGCCCCTGAAGCCCAGTTGCCTGACGCAACGCTCAAGCTCCGCCGCGGCGACCTTCGGGTCGTGCATCGGCAAGGTGGCAAAGCCGCCGTACCGGGTCGGATGCCGGGCAATCTGGCTGACCAGGAAATCATTGTTCTCCTTGGCGCGGTTGACCGCCACCGCCGCATCGGCTTCGGCCTGCACGCCGGGCCCCGTCTGCGACAGGATGACGTAGTCGATGCCGGCGCGGTCCATTTCGCCCAATCGGACTTCATCGAAGTCCGTCAGGCGCGCTGCCAGATCGGCCAGCACCGCCGGATCGATATGCTGCGCAAAACTCTTTGAATAGTCTTTGAATCCGACCGCGGTGTAGTGCTCCTCGAACGCGATCTTGCGCACTTTGCTCATTCCCCTGCTCCCAGTTTGATGGCGCGACGCCTGCCCCGCCACGGCATGCCAGTGTATTTATCAGTACACTGACTATTTGATTGGAACAACCGGAACTCCAGACGGCACTCTTCCCTATGGGAACCCGGGCCGTCACGGCTTCCGAATTTACGTCAGTATACTGACTTTATAGTCAGCGTACTGACCAATTAGGGAAATCCCGGGGCAAGCGCCGTGCCTGAAATGAGGCTGCCCGGGTAGGGATAGACACTAGAGACACGCCCGATAATCATCAGTACAGTGAACACATAGGCCGTGCCGACGCCCCTACGTCGACCAGGCCTTTCCTGTGTGAGAAGCCAATGAACGCTTTGGATCTGGACGTATTGCAACAAGCCCGGGATTGGGTCGCTGCGGGCAAGCGCGTGCACCTGGTGACCGTGGTGCAGACCTGGGGTTCGGCCCCCCGGCAGGCTGGCGCCATGCTGGCCGTGCGCGACGACGGCCGGGTGGTCGGCTCGGTGTCGGGCGGCTGCATCGAAGACGATTTGATTGCGCGCGCCCGCGCCGGCGACCTTGAAGACGCCCCTGCCCGCCTGACCTACGGCGTCACGCGGGACGAGGCCGCGCGCTTCGGCCTGCCTTGCGGCGGCACGCTGCGCCTGATCAGTGAACGGCTACACGACACCGTATGGCTGGACCGCGTGCTGGCATCGATCCGCGAGCATCATCTGATCCAACGCACGGTTGACCTGGTCGATGGCCACACCTCGATCTCGCCTGCCGGACCTGCCGACGGGCCCGATTTCGACGGCCGGCGCTTGCGCAGCGTTTACGGCCCGCGCTGGCGGCTGCTGATCATCGGCGCGAACCATACCGCCCGCGTATTGGCGGACATCGCCGCAACGCTGGAATTCCACGTCACGGTGTGCGATCCCCGCGAGGAATTCTTCAGCGATTGGAACGCGGCCCAAGCCACGCTGCTGACCAGCATGCCCGACGATGCCGTGCTGGAGATCGGCACCGACGAACGCACCGCGATCGTGGCCGTCACCCATGACCCCAAGCTTGACGACATGGCGCTGCTGGAAGCGTTGAAGTCCCCAGCGTTCTATGTGGGCGCGCTAGGGTCGCACGCCAATCAGGAGAAGCGGCGTGAGCGCTTGCGGTTGTTCGACCTGGAAGATCATCAGATTGAACGCCTGCATGGCCCGGTGGGCTTGCGCATCGCCAGCAAGACGCCGGCCGAGATTGCCGTGGCGATCGCCGCCGAATTGATCTGGGTGCGAAATTCGCTGGGGGATGGGCAAGCTGCCCGCAGCGTGCCTCAGGCGAATGCGTTGAAGGAGTGAAAAAGGGGGATCGCGCCGCAGGCGCCCCCCTTTGCCTTACATCGGTTTGAGCGTCGTACGGCTGTACTGGTTATTGGCTTCGACCAGCGTGGACAGCAGCTTCATGAAGATTTCCTGGTTGCGCGCCGACAGGGGTTCCAGCAAGCGCTGCTGTGCCCGCGCCATGCCCTGCTGCAGCAGTCCCATGATGCGCAACCCTTCCTGGGTGATCACCGCCTGGCGCGAACGCTTGTCGGTGGGATTCACGCGGCGTTCCACCAGGCCGCGCTCCTGCAGCCGCTTGACCACGTCGGCAGTCGTGGTGCGGTCCAGCCCCAATTCCATGCCGATGGCGGTCTGGTCCAGCCAGGGGCTGAGCGACAGCGCCGTCAGCACGCCGTACTGCACGGGCGTCACGTTCTGCGTCTTGCACTCTTCGTAGAACATGGCGTAGTGGATCTGGTTCAGGCGCCGCACCAGATAGCCGGGGCGCGACCACAGCACCTGCTTGGCCGGATCGAAAATATTGCTGTCTGTCTTCTGAGGTGCGACGCGCTTCTGGGACGTCGTCTTTTTCTGTACATCCGGCACGTTGAGGCAGCTCCGATTAGTTAGTGTACTGAGAATAATACCATCGGCAACCGGGTGTCGAGGGGCTTTGACGGGGCGCTTGAGAGAAATCAAACGGCCTCGGGCGGCGCCTTCATCGCCCTAGCGCGGATGCGCCGCCAGGTACGTTTTCAAGGTCTGCACCAGCGCCGCCGCGGCGGGCGACAAGCTGCGGTTGCGCGAGGTGACCAGACCGATCGAACGCTCGGCCACCGGCCCCGTCAACGGCCGCTGGACGATGGCCGTCTGGGATACCGCGCCCGCCGCGATCTCGGGCAAGGCGGCCACGCCAAAACCGCACTCGACCATGGCCACGATCGTTGTCAGATGCTCGGCTTCGAACGCGGGCGTGAAGCGGATGCGGTTCTGCAGAAATGCCCATTCGGTGTACTGCCGCACGCTGCTGGGCTGCACCATCGATACGTGCGCGGCGGTGGCCGTGTCGGCCCAGCGCAACGGTCCGCGCGTCTTGGCCAGGGGGTGGGATTCGGGAATCAGCAGCAGGAAGCTGTCGGACATCAGCGGCACGTAGTGCAAGTCGGCGTGCTGCGGATCGGCGGCGGTCAGCGCGAAGTCCACTTCGCCGGCGCGCACCAGATCAAACGCGGGACCGGACAGCGTGTCACGCACTTTCAGCGCCACGTGCGGATGCGCCTGGCGGTAGGCCATCAGCACGCGCGGCAACAGCCGGGCAGCCAGCGACGGCAAGGCGGCCACCGACACCTGGCCCTGCTCGGCGCTGGTGACGCCGCTGACGGCCGCGATCGCGTCGCGAAACGCCACCTGCAGGGTCGCGGCCTGCTGCAGGAAGACCTCGCCCGCCGCCGTCAGGCGCACGGTGCGCGTGGTGCGGTCGAACAGCCGCACGCCCAGCGCCTCTTCGATGCGCTGGATCTGGGTGGAAAGCGCCGATTGCGACAGGTGCAGCTGCGCGGCCGCCTGCCGGAAATTGAGCGTGCGCCCCAGCACCAGCGTGGTGTCGATATCGCGCATCGAAAGATTGATCTGCATGCCGGCCTGCCTGTCTCTATTGATCTGTTTTAACGATCATTCTATCCAAAAAATCTGATTCATCAATCAAAGCGGCTTCTCTACACTCGCCCCCAACGACGATCGAAGAGAGGAGCAAACCATGCAGACGGACGCAAAAGCGCTGCCCAACCCGGGCGCGGCGCATGCAGTGGTAGTGGGCGGCGGCACGATGGGCGCCGACGTGGCGGTGGTGTTGACCCGCGCGGCCTGCCGGACGACCGTGATCGAATCCAACGCGGAACGCGCGGCCGGCCTGCCCGCCCGCGTCGCCGAAAACCTGAAGACCATCGGCCGCGAAGCCAATGCCGCCCTGCTGGCCACCGCCCCCAGCCTGGACGCCGTGGACTGGTCCACCGTGGATCTCGTCATCGAGTGCATTCCCGAACGCCTGGACATCAAACAGGCCCTGTTCGCGGACCTGGCGCAGCGCGCCCGGCCCGACGCCATCCTGGCCAGCAACAGTTCCAGCTTCCCCATCAGCGCCATTGGCCAGGGCCTGGATACGCGCGGCCGCATGCTGGGCCTGCACTTCTTCATGCCCGCGCACCTGGTGCCGCTGGTGGAAGTGGTGCTGGGCGAAGCCAGCGACAACGCCTGCGCGGATTCGCTGATCGCCTTCATGCGTCGTTGCGGCAGCGTGCCGGTGAAGGTCAAGCAGGACCTGCCCGGTTTCCTGGCCAACCGCCTGCAGCACGCGCTGTCGCGCGAGGCCTTCGACCTGATCGACCGCGGCATCGCGTCGCCGGAAGACGTGGACGCCGCCGTGCGCTTCGGCTTCGGCTTCCGCTTCCTGGCGGCCGGCCCCGTCATGCAACGCGACCACGCGGGCATCGACGTGCACGCTGCCGCGGGCGCGACCATGTACCCGACCTTCTGCAATTCGGACCACCCGGCGCGCTGCCTGACCGAACGCGCCGCCGACGGCCGTTACGGCATGAAGGCCGGAGAAGGCTTCTACGCCTGGACGCCCGAGACGATCGCCGCCGAGCGCGCCCGCTACGACCGCCTGTTGCGCGCCGGCCTGGACCTGATCAGCCCCGAACTGCCGGAGATCCAGCCTTGAATGCTGCCGCCCTGCCGCGCGCCGCGCTGGCCGAATCCCCCGTCATCATCACCGTGGCGCCCAACGGCGCCTACAAGAAAGCCGCCGACCACCCCGCCGTGCCGATGACGCCCGAGGCATTGGCGCTGGAAGCGCGCGCCTGCCTGGACGCCGGCGCCGGGATGATGCACATGCACGTGCGCAAGCCCGATGGCAGCCACTTGCTGTGCGCGCACGCCTACCGCGAAGCGCTGGCCGCGGTGGACCGCGCCGTGGGCCGCGAACTGCTGGTGCAGGTCACCAGCGAAGCCGCCGGCGTCTACAAGGCGG
This sequence comes from Achromobacter marplatensis, assembly GCF_002209535.1. Lineage (GTDB taxonomy): Bacteria > Pseudomonadota > Gammaproteobacteria > Burkholderiales > Burkholderiaceae_B > Achromobacter > Achromobacter marplatensis. The sequence continues at coordinate 668,394 of NZ_NJIG01000003.1, forward strand.
CCGAGCAGATCGCGCTGGTGCGCGAACTGCAGCCCGAAGCCGTGTCCATGGGACTGCGCGAAATCGCCGTGCCGGACGTTCCCGAAGCGGAACTGGCGGCGTTCCTGGCCTGGGTGGCCGAGCGCCGCATCATGGCCCAGATCATCCTGTACGACGAAGGCGACGTGCGCCGCTGGCAATCGTTGCGCGCCCGCGGACTGGTGCCGCCGGGCGCCTGGTCGGTGCTGTTCGTGCTGGGCCGCTACAGCGTGGGCCAGACTTCGTCGGCCTATGACCTGCTGCCCTTCCTGGCGGCGTACGACCAATCGCTGCCCTGGGCGATCTGCGCGTTCGGCGCCGAGGAAAACGCCTGCGTCACGACCGCGGCGGCATTCGGCGGCCACATGCGCGTGGGCTTCGAGAACAACCTGAAGCTGCGCGACGGCAGCATCGCGTCCGGCAATGCGGCGCTGGTTCGCCAGGCTGCCGAAGGCGCCCGCGCGCTGGGCCGTCCGTTGGCCACCGCGGCGGATGCGCGCCGCATCTACGGCGCTATCGGCTAATCCGCAACGCGAATCAATACAAGGTGCCTGACGTCTGCCGGAGCGTGTTCCCGCAAGGCGTCAGGCACCTTTGTATATAGCGCGACCGCGCGATTGTTTCGCCGTGATGCAACATTGACGCCATGTAAATGCACTGCTAAAAACTTCGACATCCGCACGTTAAACGCAATACCCCAACTGTCGTAGTGAGGTGGTGTGTGCAAAACGAGTCTGATGGGTACACCAAGCCCCAGGAGCTTCGAAGTTTCCTGTTCCTGACGGCCGTCATGGCCCCCGTCCTTACGGTCATCATCGTGGCGGGCTACGGTTTCATCGTCTGGTTCTATCAGCTGATCGCCGGCCCCCCGGGCAGCTGATGCGACGCGACGGAAAACCTCCCATGTCCGCGCTTGCCTCCCCCGCGCCCTTGGCGGCGCCCCCTGAGCTGCACATTGCCAGCCTGGTGGTGCATGCCCTGCCCCAACGCCTGCCCGACGTCCGCGCCGCCATCCTGGCGGTAGCCGGAGCCGAAATCCATGGCGCGTCCGACACCGGAAAACTGGTGGTCACGCTGGAAGCGCCCTCCACCGACGACATGATGGCGCGGATCTCCGAGATCCAGCGCCTGGATGGCGTGCTGGCCTCGGCGCTGGTCTACCAGCATGCCGACACGCTTGCCGCGATGAACGAGGAGATTGACGATGGCCATGGCTCGTAGAGACTTCATCAAGCAATCCGCCGCCGCGGCTGCCGCCACCGTGGCGGGCATCCCGATCGTCGGGTACACGCAGAACATCGTGACCGAATCCGAGGCCGCCAAGCTGAAATGGTCCAAGGCACCCTGTAGGTTCTGCGGGACCGGCTGCGGCGTGAACGTCGCGGTGAAGGACAACCAGGTCGTGGCCACGCACGGCGATTTCAACGCCGAGGTCAACAAGGGCCTGAACTGCGTCAAGGGCTACTTCCTGTCCAAGATCATGTATGGCAACGACCGGCTGACCACGCCGCTCTTGCGCATGAAGGACGGCAAGTACGCCAAGGACGGTGAATTCGCACCGGTGTCCTGGGACCAGGCCTTCGACGTGATGGCCGAACAGTTCAAGCGGGTGTTAAAGGACAAGGGGCCCACGGCGGTGGGCATGTTCGGATCGGGCCAATGGACCGTGTGGGAAGGCTACGCGGCGCTCAAGCTGATGAAGGCAGGCTTCAGGTCGAACAACCTGGACCCGAACGCGCGGCACTGCATGGCATCGGCAGCCGTGGGTTTCATGCGGACCTTCGGCGCCGACGAACCGATGGGCTGCTATGACGACATTGAGAACGCCGACGCCTTCGTGCTGTGGGGTTCGAACATGGCCGAGATGCACCCCATCCTGTGGACGCGCGTGACCGACCGGCGGCTGTCCGCCCCCAAGACGAAGGTCGCGGTGCTGTCCACCTTCGAGCACCGCTCGTATGAACTGGCCGACCTGACGCTGACCTTCACGCCGCAGACGGACCTGGCGATCCTGAACTACATCGCCAACTACATCATCCAGACCAAGCGCGTGAACCGCGACTTTGTGGACAAGCACACCGTGTTCCATGAAGGCAACACCGACATCGGCTATGGCCTACGGCCGGACCACCCTTTGCAGAAGGCGGCCAAGAACGCCGACAAGGCGGGCGGCTCCAAACCCATCACCTACGACGACTTCGCCAAGTTCGTCTCGAAGTACGACCTGGAATACACGTCCAAGCTGACCGGCGTGCCGCAGAAGCAATTGCAGGACCTGGCCGAGCTCTACGCCGACCCGAAGATCCGCGTGACCTCGTTCTGGACCATGGGTTTTAACCAGCACACGCGCGGCGTGTGGGCCAACAACATGGTCTACAACATCCACCTGCTGACCGGCAAGATCTCGACGCCGGGCAACAGCCCGTTCTCGCTGACCGGCCAGCCGTCGGCCTGTGGGACCGCGCGTGAAGTGGGCACGTTCTCGCACCGCCTGCCGGCCGACCTGGTCGTGACCAACCCCAAGCACCGCGCGCATGCGGAAGAGATCTGGAAACTGCCCGACGGCACCATTCCCGAAAAAGTGGGCGCGCACGCGGTACTGCAGAACCGCATGCTCAAGGACGGCCAGATCAACGCCTACTGGGTGATGGTGAACAACAACATGCAGGCGGCGGCCAACCTGATGAATGAGGGACTGCCGGGCTACCGCAACCCCGACAACTTCATCGTGGTGTCGGACGCCTACCCCACGGTCACCACCATTTCGGCCGACCTGATCCTGCCCGCAGCCATGTGGGTGGAAAAGGAAGGCGCTTACGGCAACGCCGAACGGCGCACCCAGTTCTGGCATCAGCTGGTGAACGCCCCGGGCGACGCGCGCTCCGACCTGTGGCAGTTGATGGAATTCTCCAAGCGCTTCAAGGTGGAAGAGGTCTGGCCCGCCGACCTGCTGGCCAAGAAGCCCGAGTACCGGGGCAAGACCCTGTTCGACGTGCTCTTTGCCAACGGCCGCGTCAACAAGTTCCCCAACAGCGAACTGAACGCGGAATACGAAAACCAGGAAGCGAAGGCTTTCGGCTTCTATGCGCAAAAGGGGCTGTTCGAGGAATACGCCGAATTCGGCCGCGGCCACGGGCACGACCTGGCCCCCTTCGACATGTACCACGAGGCCCGCGGCCTGCGCTGGCCCGTCGTCAACGGCAAGGAAACCCTGTGGCGCTACCGCGAAGGCAGCGACCCCTACGTGAAGGCGGGCGCCGGCTTCGAGTTCTACGGCAATCCGGACGGTCGCGCCATTATCTACGCCCTGCCCTACGAGCCGCCTCCGGAATCGCCCGACAAGGAATACCCATTCTGGCTGTCCACCGGCCGCGTCCTGGAGCACTGGCATTCCGGGTCGATGACGCGGCGCGTGCCCGAGCTGTACCGGGCCTTTCCCAACGCGGTCTGTTTCATGCACCCCGACGACGCGCAGGCGATGGGCCTGCGGCGCGGCGTGGAAATCGAGATCGAATCGCGGCGCGGCAAGATGCGCACGCGGCTTGAGACCCGCGGGCGCGACAAGCCGCCGCGCGGCCTGGTCTTCGTGCCCTGGTTCGACGCCGGCCAGCTGATCAACAAGGTCACGTTGGACGCCACCGACCCGATCTCTTTCCAGACCGACTTCAAGAAGTGCGCGGTCAAGATCGTCAAGGTCTGAGCGGCCCCGGGAGACAGCCATGAAACGACGCGCCGCCACCATCGCCATCGGCATCCTTCTGGCCTCGGCCGCCTGGGCCGCCCCGCCGCTGGAGGTCGAAGACCCCATGCGCGGGCCCACCCCGATCGCAGAAGAAGCCAACCCGCCGCTGATAAGCCCGATCGAAAACAAGGACATCAAGCGGATGCGCACCTATTCGATGCAGCCGCCCACCATTCCGCACAAGATCGACGGCTACCAGATCGACAAGAACTACAACCGTTGCCTGGCCTGCCATGCGCGGGTAAACACCGAGGAAACCCAGGCGCCGCCCTTGAGCGTGACGCACTACATGGACCGCGACAGCAACGTGCTGGCCGAGGTATCCCCGCGGCGCTATTTCTGTGTGCAGTGCCACGTGCCGCAGGCCGAGGCCAAGCCGCTGGTGTCCAATACCTATCAGGACATCGATGTGATCCTCAAGCGCCTGACGGCGCCGGCCACCGACAAGAAGTAAGGGATCGATGCCGCCATGCTCAAGCTCCTAAAGCGCTACTGGAACATCATCCGCCGCCCCAGCGTGCACTTCAGCCTGGGCTTTCTGACGATCGGCGGCTTCATCGGCGGCATCCTGTTCTGGGGCGCCTTCAACACGGCGATGGAACTGACCAACACCGAAAAGTTCTGTACGGGCTGCCATGAAATGCGCGACAACGTGTACGCGGAACTGAAGGGCACCATCCACTTCACCAACCGCTCGGGCGTGCGCGCCTTGTGCTCGGACTGCCACGTGCCGCACAACTGGACCGACAAGATCGCCCGCAAGATGCAGGCGTCCAAGGAAGTCTGGGGCAAGATCTTCGGCACCATCGACACGCGCGAAAAATTCGTGGACAAGCGGCTGGAGCTGGCTCAGCACGAATGGGCTCGCTTCAAGGCCAACGACTCGCTGGAATGCCGCAATTGCCACAACTACGAATACATGGACTTCACGCGCCAAAGCGTACGCGCGCAGAACATGCACTCGACCTATCTGGCCGACAAGACCAAGACCTGCATCGATTGCCACAAGGGCATCGCCCATACGCTGCCGCATATTCCGCCTGGCCAGACCTCTGACGCGACGCCGCCGGCCAGGGCGCCCAAAGAGGTGGCGAATGCGGCCCGCTGACGCTCCGCCGCCCCTGCTCGCGGCCCGCGGGCTGCGCAGCCCCCGCGGCGGCCCTTGCAGCGGGCCCGAGGGACTGCGTCCGGTGGACGTCGAGCTGCATGCCGGCCAGCTCCTGCATGTGCAGGGCGCCAATGGCAGCGGCAAGACCAGCCTCTTGCGCATGTTGGCCGGCCTGCTGCGCCCGCTGGCCGGCACGCTCTATTCGCAGGGCCAGGAGGTGCGCCGCGACACGGCGGCGTACTTCGCGCGCGTGGCGTTCCTGGGGCACGCCAACGGCCTGTGCGGCGAACTGACGGCGCTGGAGAACCTGCGCTATAGCCTGCATGTGGCCGGCACGCCGCAAGACGACGACGCCATTGCGACGGGCCTGCACCGTTGGCGTCTGGAGGGCAGCGTGCACGTGCCAGCGGCCCGGCTGTCCCAAGGCCAGGGCCGTCGGCTGGCAATGGCCGCCGTGGTGCTGGGCGGCAAGCCCGTGTGGCTGCTGGATGAACCCGACGCGGGGTTGGACGCCGCCAGCCTTGAGCAGTTGTGGCGGGCGCTGGACGCACACCTGGATGCCGGCGGCGCCGCAGTCGTGGCGTCGCACCGCGCGCCCGGCACCGCCGTCGTCCGCACGCAAACCTTGAACATGGATGACTACGCGGATGCTGGCTACGCTGTCTCAGTTGGCGCTGCGTGACATCCGGCTAGCCTGGAGACGGCCCGCGGATACGCTGGGCGCCACGCTGTTCTTCATCGTGGCGGGTTCCCTGTTCCCGCTGGCGGTCGGCCCCGATCCCGTCCTGCTGCTGGCGATCGGGCCGGGCGTGCTGTGGGTCTGCGCGTTGCTGGGCATCCTGTTGAGCCTGCACCGCCCGTTTGCACAAGACCACGCCAACGGCGCGCTGGAGCAACTGTTGGTGTCGCCGCACCCGCTGCCGCTGTTGGTGGGCGTGAAGCTCGCCGCGCACTGGGTCAGCGGCTGCCTGCCGCTGATCCTGGCCAGCCCCGTGCTGGCGCTGCAATTCGGCCTGCCGCCGCAGGCGATCGGCGTACTGGTCCTGTCCCTGCTGCTGGGTACGCCCACGCTGGCGCTGGTGGGCGGTCTGGGCGCGGCGCTGACGCTGGGCCTGCGCGGCGGGGCGTTGCTGCCCCTGCTGGTGCTGCCGCTGTACGTGCCGGTGCTGATCTTCGGGGCGGGCGCCGTGTCCGCCACACACGCGGGCCTGGGCGCCGGGCCGCAACTGTCGCTGCTGGGCGCCTGCCTGTGCCTGGCGATCCTGCTATGCCCCTGGAGCGCGTCCGCCGCGCTGCGCGTGGCGCTGGACTGAGAGGCCCCATGCACAAGCAACCCGCCTTCGATTCGCCCTACTCCCCCGCGCCCGCCGCCCCTGGCGCCGGCTGGCTGCGCTATGCCTCGCCCGCGGTGTTCTATCCGCTGGCTGGCCGCCTGATTCCGGTGCTGGCGCTGGCGGCCGCCCTCTTCGCCTGCGCCGGCCTGTATGTGGGCCTGGCCGTCGCGCCCACGGACAGCCAGCAGGGCGAGGTCTACCGCATCCTGTTCATCCACGTGGCGGCGGCGTGGATGTCGATGTTCCTGTACCTGGTGATGGCGGGGTATGCCGCGCTGGGCTTGATCTACAACACGCGCCTGTCGTTCATGATGATGCGGGCGCTGGCGCCCACCGGCGCGCTCTTCACCTTCCTGACGTTATGGACCGGCGCGTTGTGGGGCAAGCCCACCTGGGGCGCGTGGTGGGTCTGGGATGCGCGGCTGACCTCGGAACTGATCCTGCTATTCCTGTACCTGGGCTTCATGGCCTTGCAGGCGGCGAGCGACGACACGCGCCGCGCCGACCGCGGCGGCGCCATCCTGCTGCTGGCCGGCGTCGTCAACGTGCCCATCATCTATTTCTCGGTGCGCTGGTGGAGCACGCTGCATCAGGGCGCATCCATCAACCTGACGTCCGCCCCGAGCATGGCGCGCATCATGGTCGCCGCCATGCTGCTGATGGTGGCGGCCTTCTGGCTGTACAGCGCGGCCGTGGCGCTGGCGCGGGTGCGCGGCATCATCGCCGAACGCGAACCCGGCGCGGCGCGCGCCGGCCGCCCCGCCCCGGAGGCCCCATGAGCTGGGACGCGCTGTTCTCGCTGCAAGGCCACAGCCCTTACATCCTGGGCGCCTACGGCGTCACCCTGGCGCTGATGGGTGCAGAGGCCCTTGTGCTGTGGCGCCGCGCGCGCGCCCGGCGCCAGGCCGCACGCAGGCAAGCTGGCGAGGGACGACCATGACGCCGCGCAAGCGCCGCATGTTCGCCATCGCGGGCGGCCTGGGGCTGCTGGCCATCGCCACCGCGCTGGTACTCAATGCGCTGCAATCGAACCTGGTGTTCTTCTTCAGCCCCACGCAGGTGGTGGCGAAAGAAGCCCCACGGACCGGGAGCTTTCGCGTGGGCGGGCTGGTGGAGCAAGGCTCGGTGCGCCGCGAGGCCGACGGCCTGACCCTGCGGTTCATCGTGACCGACACCGCGCATACCGTGCCCGTGACCTATCAAGGCCTGCTGCCCGACCTGTTCCGCGAGGGCAAGGGCGTGGTGGTGGCGGGCAAGCTGGACGCCGACGGCGTGTTCCGCGCCACGGAAGTGCTGGCCAAGCATGACGAGAACTACATGCCGCCCGAAGCGGCCGATGCGATCAAGCGCGCCGGACAAGCCACGGCTGCCAACGCGATGCGGGAGCAGCCCCGATGATCCCCGAGATCGGCCTGTTCAGCCTGATCCTGGCGCTGCTGACGGCGTTGGCGCAAGCCACCCTGCCGCTGATCGGCGCCGCCACCGGCTGGCAGGCCGGACTGCGCGTGGCGCGGCCCGCCGCCGTGGGCCAGTTCTGCCTGACCGTGCTGGCCTTCGGCTGCCTGGCCTGGTCGTTCGTGCACAACGATTTCTCGGTGCTGTATGTGGCAGGCAATTCCCACGCCGACCTGCCTGCCGCCTACCGCTTCGCGGCCGTCTGGGGCGGACACGAGGGGTCGCTGCTGCTGTGGTTGCTGCTGCTGACCGCCTGGACGCTCGCCGTCGCCGTGTTCAGCCGCCGCCTGCCCCTGGCTTTCGCCGCCCGCGTGCTGGCCGTGATGGGCTGGATCAGCGTGGGCTTCCTGCTGTTCCTGCTGTTCCTGTCCAACCCTTTCGAACGACTGATGCCGCCAGCCATGGCCGGGCGCGACCTGAACCCGCTGCTGCAGGACCCCGGCATGATCGTGCACCCGCCCATGCTGTACATGGGCTATGTGGGGTTTTCCGTTGCCTTCGCCTTCGCCATCGCCGCCTTGCTGTCGGGCGAACTGGATGCGCTATGGGCGCGTTGGGTGCGCCCCTGGACGCTGGCCGCCTGGACCTTCCTGACCATCGGCATCCTGCTGGGCAGCGCCTGGGCCTACTACGTGCTGGGCTGGGGCGGCTGGTGGTTCTGGGACCCGGTGGAGAACGCCTCGTTCATGCCCTGGCTGGCAGGCACGGCCCTGATCCACTCGCTGATCGTCACCGAGCGCAGGGGGGCCTTCCGCAGCTGGACGGTGCTGCTGGCGATCTGCACGTTTTCGCTCAGCATCCTGGGAACATTCCTGGTCCGTTCCGGCGTGCTGACCTCCGTCCACGCCTTCGCGGTGGATCCGGGCCGCGGACTGTATATCCTGGCCTTCATGACCGTGATCGTAGGCGGTTCGCTGATGCTGTACGCCTGGCGCGCGCCGACGGTCGGGCTGGGCGGCGGCTTTTCGCTGCTGTCGCGGGAATCGCTGCTACTGTCGAACAACGTGGTCCTGACCGTGGCGGCCGGCTCGGTGCTGCTGGGCACGCTGTATCCGGTAGTGCTGGACGTGCTGGACTGGGGCAAGATATCCATCGGCCCGCCCTACTTCGAAGCCGTCTTCGTGCCGCTGATGACGCCGGCCATCTTCCTGATGGGCGTGGGGCCCATGGCCCGCTGGAAACAGGCCGGCATACCCGACCTGGGCCGACGGCTGCGCGTGGCATTCGGCGTCAGCGTGGCAACCGCCGTGCTGCTGCCGCTGGCGATGCCGGGCCCGCTGCGGCTGGGCTCGCCCATCATCATGCTGGGCCTGTGGCTGGCGGGCTGGTCGGTTGCCAGCGCCGCGGCGCACGCCTGGCAGCGCCTGACGGACGGCGACGGCCATTGGCTGCGTCGCCTGGGCCGCCAGCCGCGCGCCTGGTACGGCATGTTGCTGGCGCACGCGGGCGTGGGCATTTTCATCGCCGGCGTCACCTTGGCCAACGGCTACGAGGTCAAGCACGAATTGCGCATGGAACTGGGCGCCACGCAGGAAGCCGGCGGCTACCAGTTCACCTTCGCCAGCCTGGCGCCCGCCGTCGGGCCGAACTACAGCGCGCAACGCGCGGTATTTCCCGTCACGCGCAACGGCAAGCCGGTGGTGACGCTGTATCCCGAAAAGCGCCTGTACACCGTGCAGGACATGGCGCTGAGCCAGGCCGACATCGACAGCGGCTTTAGCCGCGACCTGTTCGTGGCGTTGGGCGAGCCCGTGGGCGATGGCGCGTGGACGGTACGCATCCAGGTCAAGCCCTTCATGACCTGGATCTGGACCGGCTGCCTGCTGATGGCGCTGGGCGGCCTGCTGGCCGCAGGCGACAAGCGCTACCGACGCGCCCAGGAAGCATCGGCGCGCCGCCCCGAGGGCGAAGCGGCCCCCGCCCCCCGTCCGGCGCGGGAGGGGTACTGATGCTGCGCTACCTGCTGCCGTTAGGCGTCTTCATGGCGATGGCCGTCTTCCTGGCGATGGGCCTGTCGCGCGATCCGCGCGCGGTGCCGTCGGCCATGATCGACAAGCCCGCCCCGGCGATCAGCCTGCCGCTGCTGCAAGCGCCCGGCCAGCAATTGGACGTGCAATCGTTGCGCGGCCAGGTCTGGCTGCTGAACGTGTGGGCGTCGTGGTGCGGCCCCTGCCGCGAAGAGCTGCCGGTGCTGCGCGAAGCCGCCCAGCGCCACGGCATTCCGCTCTATGGGTTGAACTACAAGGACAAGCCCGAAGACGCGCTGGCCTGGCTGGCCCGCAACGGCAACCCCTACGTTGCATCCGCCAGTGACACCGACGGCCGGGTCGGTATCGAATACGGGGTCTATGGCGTGCCCGAAACCTTCGTGATCGACGGCGCCGGGCGCATCCGCTACAAACAGCTAGGCCTGATCACGCCCGACATCTGGCGCGACCGCATCCAGCCATTGATCGAGGGGTTGCGATGAGAATGCCCGGCCAGCTTGCCGCCGCGTCGCTGGTGCTGGCATTGGCGCTGAGCCTGGCAGCGGCGCCGGCGTCCGCCGCGCAAGCGCCGCATGCCCTGCCCGCGTTGTCTTCCGCCGACCAGCAACGCGCCGACAAGCTGGCCCACGGCCTGCGCTGCCTGGTCTGCCAGAACCAGACGCTGGCGGACTCCAATGCGCCGCTCGCCCACGACATGCGCAACCTGATCCATGCCCAACTGGCCGAGGGCCGCAGCGACGCGCAGATCATGCGCTTCTTCGAAGACCGCTACGGCGATTTCGTCCGCTACGACCCGCCGTTCAAACCCATCACCTGGCTGCTGTGGCTGGGGCCGTTCGCGTTGCTGGCGCTGGGCTTCTGGGTATTGATGCGTACGCTGAAACGCCGGTCGGGCGCCCGCGCGCCCCTGACGGCCGACGAACGCGCGCGTGCCGCCCGCTTTCTGGATACCGGTTCATGACAACCCTCTGGCTCGCCGTCCTGTTGCTGCTGTTGGCGACGCTGCTGTGCCTGATCCCGCCGCTGGTACGCCGCGCGCCGCCCGTTGACACCGCCTCCGACGCCAATGTGCGCGCGTTCTACCTGGCCCAGCTCGAACAATTGCGGCGCGACAGGCAGAACGGCACCCTCACCGCCGATGGCCTGGCGCGCGCGGAAGACGAGTTGCAGCGCGACCTGCTGCAAGACCTGGCCCAACGCCAGAGACAGGCCGCGCCGGTGCGTGGCCAACGCGCGGGTGTGGCGACTGCCTGCCTGCTTAGCGTGCTGATCCCCGTAGCCGCCGTGCTGCTCTACGGCAAGCTGGGCAATCCCCGCGCAGCGGCAGACGTGTCGGTCATGGCAAGCGCCGTCGAACCGCACTCAGACGACACGGGCGACGACATGGCATTGGCCATCAATGCGCTGGCGCAGCGGCTGCGCAACGCGCCCGACGATGCGGACGGCTGGTACACGCTGGCGCGCTCTTATGAAACGCTGGGCCGCTACACCGATGCGGTCGCTGCTTACCAGCAGGTGTTGCGCCTGGTTCCCGGCCAGCCCGCCGTGCTGGCTGACCTGGCCGACGCCCTGCTGTCGGCCAATCAGGGGGTGCCGGACGCCAATGCGGTCGCGGCCGTGGCGCAGTCGCTGGCCACGCAGCCGGATCAGCCCAAGGCCTTGGCGCTGGCGGGCATGATGGCGTTGCGGCGCGGCGACGCCGCCGAGGCGCTGGCCCATTGGGAACGGCTGCAAGCCCTGCTGCCGCCAGACTCCGAAGCCGCGCGGCAGATCCAGTCCAATATCGCCCAGGCCCGCGCGATGGCAAACGGCGCGCCATCCGCGCGTAACACCACGGAGACCGCCCCGATGAATGCGACGGGGGGTGCCACGGCGGGTGCCACGCGGCAGGCCGCGCCGGTTGCACCGCCCGCGGCACCGCCCGCCGGCGATGCCACGGCTGCCCGCATCAGCGGGCAAGCCCGCATCGCGGACGCCTTGCGCAGCCAGGTCCAGCCCAGCGATACCGTATTCATCCTGGCGCGGCCCGTCGAAGGGTCGCGCATGCCGCTGGCGATTCTACAGCTGCGCGTTTCGGACCTGCCGCGCGCGTTTGTGCTGGATGACAGCAGCGCCATGTCGCCGGACGCCACGCTGTCGCGCGCGACCCGCGTACAGGTGGAGATCCGCATCAGTCGTTCCGGCACGGCCGCCGCCCGGCCTGGCGACCTGAGCGGCGTGCTGCCCGATGTGGCCGTCCGCGCGGACGGCCTGGAACTGGTGGCCGACACCGTCGTGCGCTAGCACGCCTGGGCATCGGCCACGCCGGCCTAGGCGCGCTCGATCCGCGCCGGCAGGCCCTGGCGCACGGCCGCGCCAGACACCCAGTCGATCCAGACGTTGGCGTGTTCACCTCGCGTGGCATCGCCGAACCCCAGGTCGTTCAGGTTGACCCCTGCCGCCAGTGCGGGATCGTGCGGCATGGGTTTGCCGTCGACCACGTGGGCGCGTGCGCCCAACTCGGTGTGGCCATAGCCGTGCTCGATGCCGACCGCGCCCGGCTGGATGCCGTCGCGCAGCAAGGCCAGCCCGGTTACGGCGCCGCCGGGCGTCACGATGCGCACGGGGTCGCCGTTGCGCAGCCCCAGGCGTTCGCCGTCCTGCCGGTTGATCGACACCGGGTTGTGCGGATGCACCTGGCGCAGACGGTTCACGCCGATCGACATGGAGCTCATCAGGTTCGATTTGAACGAACTGAGCAGGAAGGGCCATTGCTGCGCCGGGTACTCCGTGCGCACGTCGCGGCCATCGGCCAGGCGCGCGGGATACCAGGTCGGACAGCCGCTGTAGCGTTCGCCGGTCATCGCATGGCGAAAACCCGCGAGTTCCTCGCTCCAGACCTGCAGCGGCTTGGCGTAAGCCTGGCGGGTCTGGCGGTTCTGGCCCTTGTCGACCCAGGCATCTTCCATCTTGTCGAAGCGGCCGCCCCGGCTCATCAGCATGGCGACCTGCCGCCATTCGCCAGGCTTGAGCTTGTGCTGCAACAGGCTGCGATAGCGGTCCACCCCGGTCAGCGCCATGTCGTCGTCGCTGGCCTCGGGCACGGCGCGGCCGGCCGAGAACGCGATGTTGGCCATGCCGCGCAGAAAGAAGTCCTCGGGCGTGTCCAGCGCGTACTTGGCGCCGTCCTTGTCAGAGATCGCGTTCTGGCCAAAGCCCGGCATGCCCAGTCGCTTGGCGCAGGCAATCAGGAAGGTTTCCAGGCAGACCGGCTCGTTGGTGGCGGTGCGTGCCACGCGCGGTTGCACGGCCGGCCAGCGCACGGTGGAAGCCTTGGCAACCACGTCGGCCCAGGGCGCCGACACGCCCCAGCTTTCGTACGTGACCGTGTCCGGCACGATGTAGTCGGCCAGCGCGTTGGTTTCGTTGATGAACGGGTTGATCGAGACCGACAGCGGCAGGATGCGCGGGTCCTTCATCTTGTCGATGATCACGCCCTTCAAACCCGCGATGCCGTAAATCGGGTTGCTCATGTGGTTGAACCAGACCTTGGCGCGGTACGGATACCCCGCCAAAGCGGACGCCAGCATTTCGGAGCTGAGGCCTCCCGTGGCCGGATACCAGGGCGCGGACGCCGGATACGCCGGCTGCCCCGCCGCCTTCTTACGCTTGAATTCGCTGGACTTCTCATACGGGTAGCGGTTGCGCGACAAGGCCACGCCCTTGGGCGTGGCGCGGTTGGCGAAGCCGGCGATGTTGTAGCGCGGGCCGGGGCCGTAAGGCGGGAACGGACCGGCATCCAGCACCAGGCCGCCGTCCACGTTCAGGTTGCCCACCAGCGTGTTGAGCATGGCAATGGCGTAAGCCGTGTAGAAACCCGCGCCGCTCATCGTGCCGCCATGCGCGTCGGCCACGGCGCGCTTGCCGTAGCTGGTGAAGCGCTTGGCCAGCGAGGCGATCTTGTCGGCCGGCACGCCGCACAGTCCAGCGTATTCGTCCAGCGACTTGCGGTGCGATTCCTCGCGCAGCAAGGCCAGGGACGAGCAGACGCGCACCGTTTCCGCGCCGCCTGCCATACCCGGCACGGCGATGCGCTCATCGACGAACAACGTGGCCGACGACGCAGTCGTGTGCGGCGCCAGCGTGCCGTCTTCCAGGCGCACCGCATAGACGTCTTCCCACTTTTCGTCGGCGTCGGCCGGCCGCGGCCAGCCCAGGTCTGCGCCGCGCACGAAACTGCCCAGCCGCGGGTGGCCGGGTTCAGCCACCACCAGATGCGTGGCGTTGGTCCAGGCGGCTTCGTCAGCCGCCTTCATGGCGTTGGGGCCGGGTTGCGCCAACATGCGGGCATCGAAGCGTTCGTTGTCCAGGATCCAGCGGATCAGGCCCATCGCCAATGCCAGGTCGCTGGCGGGATTCACCGGCACCCACTCGTTGCCGGAGCCTGCCGACAGGCTGGAGGACGCGGGCAACATGGGCGACACGACCACATAGGTGAAGCTGTCTTCCTCCGGCCGCACCCGCGCTTCGGCCAATTGCCGGGCCTGGCGCTGAAAGGGGTTGCCCGCTTGCGCCGGCGCGGCGCCGATGAACAGACCAAAGCGCGCGTTGTCCCAATCCGGCTTGCCGTGCGGCATGCCCTTCAAGTCGCCCAAGGCGGCGCCCGCACCCACGCGGAAGCTCTGGCCGCAGTACGAGCCATGGTTGCTGAAGTTGACCGTGCCGAAGGACTGCGCGGCAAAGCGCTGGATCAGGGGCGTGCGGCCTTCGTTGGAGGCGTCGGTGAAGAGGAATTGGTTGACCTTGGCGCCGTACTCCGGATTGTCGGGGTCCAGCAGCGTGTCGCGGTCGAAAATGGCGCGCAGGCCTTCCACATGGCCTTCGCCGAAGAGGTCGCCGCCTTCGCACACTTCCTGCACGAGTTGCTCGAACGAGATGGTCTGCCACTTGCCTTCGCCCCGCCCGCCCACGCGCTTCATCGGTTGCAGCACGCGGAACGGACTGTTCATCTGTTCCAGCATGGCCGAGCCTCGGGCGCAGGACGTGGCGCGGCCTTCCAGGCCGTTCTCGCCGCCCAATTGCGCATAGACCTCGCGCACGGGCGTTTCCATCGCGGCGGGGCGCGTGGTGGCCAGCGGGTGGTAGGGGTTGCCCGCCACGCGCAGGATGCGGTTTTCCTTGGTGTCCACGCGCAGGCGCACGCCACACTGGGTCCAGCAGCCCAGGCAGCTGGACGGGCTGACCGTCTGGCCCGGCTGGGCAGACAACACGCCAGTCAGCGGGTCGATGCGGAACTCCGCCGTCAGCGAATTGCCGCGCACGGCATGGGCGGTGGGAACGCCGGCCGTGCCGTGCGCCAGGCCCTTGACCGCGCGGGTGACGGTTTCGCCATAGCCGGCCGCAAAGGCCGCCATGCCGCCGGCGACCATGCCGCCGCGCACCATCAGCTTGCGCCGCGCCGCGTCCCGCAGCGCATTGTCCGGCGCGTCGGCCGCGCCAGGCTTGTCGTCTTCGTGTTGCTTGTCCATTGCTTTGTCTTCCATGTGCTTTCGTCTTGCGGCCGATTTTGCCGCTTAGGCCACTCAGGCCGCCATGCCGCGCGCGTGCGCCGGGAACCGCTCCAGGGCCCAGGTCACTGCGGTGACCAGCGCCACGCACAGGCCCAGTACCCCGACCATGCCCAGCAGGCCGTCGCTGCCCCAGGGCATGTCGTACAGGTAGAGGCCCGCGCCATACTTGGGCACGCCCTGCACGCTCATGAACACCACCCAGCGGAAGATCCACGCGGCCGCCAGCATGGTCAGCGCCAGGGTGGCCGACGGCAGCGGAGCGGCCAGCGCCTGGGCCGGGCGCTGCAGCAGTGCAATCATGCAGAAGGCCGTGATGACGGCGCCCGCCAGGCTGATGCGCCAGATCGGGAATTCGGCGAACAGCCGCAGGGCCGCGTCGAACGACGGATCCACGCCCAGCGTGCCCAGCACGGCCCAGGCGCCGGCGCCCAAGGCCATCAGCACGACGGCGGCCAAGCTCAGCTGGCGCAGCATGCCCACCGGCAAGGCCTTCATGCCGCCGGGCAGCCAGCGGCCCACCAGGAACATGGCACCCAGCGCCCCCAGCCAGGCCGTCAAGGCGAAGTTCACAGGCAGGAACACGGTGTGCCACAGAGGCCGCGAACGCAGCACCATGACTTCGGCGCCGGTGTAGACAAGGATCGATACCGCCGACAGCGCCAGGGCCACGCCCAGAAGGCGCACCCAGGCGATGCGGCCCCACCACCACGCGGCGCAAAACAGCACGGCCAGGCCCACGAACACGGGCAGCAGCAAGGCGCCCAGCCACATCCACGACCATGGCGTGAAATGCGCGTAGAAGTGCCAGAACCTGCCTGGCTGGTGCAAGTCGGCCAGCAATGACACCGGCGCGGCGACGGCGGTCACCAGCAGCACGGTCGCGGCTGCCGGCAGCAGCCGGCGCGCCGACGATCCGGCCGGGCCGAAAGCGGCGAAGGCGGCGGTCAGCGCGGTGGTGGCGCTGATGCCGATAAGAAAGAAATACTGCACGGCCCAAGGCAACCAAGCGGCGTCATAGACCGGTGTGAGCAATTCCGAGATCTGCATGAAAGTCCCCTGTGATGGCTCAATGTCCGCCAGCCAGGCGCACGCCGGCCTGGCCGTCGACCTGGTGCACGAACGCGTCGGGCAGGCCGATGTAATAGACGTGGGGGTCGGTCTTCATTTCGGGCTTCAAGACCTTGATGTCCGCCTTGTGTTCGACGAGCAGTTTGGAGATGGCGCTCTCGGGGTCGTTCATGTCGCCGATGACGCGCGCACCGCCGACGCAGCTTTCCACGCAGGCCGGCAGCAGGCCGGCTTCCAGGCGGTGTTCGCAAAACGTGCATTTGTCGGCCGTTTGCGTTTCGTGGTTGATGAACCGGGCGTCGTAGGGACAGGCTTGCACGCAGTAGGCGCAGCCGACGCAGCGTTCGTTGTCGACCAGCACGATGCCGTCTTCCCGCTGGAAGGTGGCTTGCACGGGGCAAACGGGGACGCAGGGCGGGTTGTCGCAGTGGTTGCAGAGGCGGGGCAACATGACCATGGCGCAGGGGCCGCCGTCGTCGGGGGTGACTTCGTATTGCAGGACGGTGGTGCGGAATTGCCCGATGGGGGGCAGGTTTTCCATGGAACAGCTGACCGTACAGGACTGGCAGCCGATGCATTTGCGCATGTCGACGACCATGCCGTAGCGCTTGCCGGGGATGCCGGGGCGACGCGGAGGTTGGCCGTTCAGGCCCGTGGCTTCGGCGTGGATGGGGATGATGGTGGCGGCGGCGCTCAGGCCGAGGAGTCCTTTCAGGAAGCCGCGTTTACTGGGTAGGGGGGGTTCTGGTGAGGGGGGCATTGCTTGGGGCTCCGGGGCGGTT
>NZ_NJIG01000041.1 GCF_002209535.1 Achromobacter marplatensis
ATCGTCAACGCCGAAGAATCGGGCAAGGACATCGCCGTCACCGGTAAGGTCGGTGGCGACGTCAAGGTCGGTGACACCGTCACCCTGACGGTCAATGGCCAGGACTACACCGGCAAGGTTGTCGACCTGGGTAACGGTTCCCTGGGCTACAGCATCAACGTGCCTGGTGCCGAGTTGGCTAAGGACAGCAGTGTCCACGCCTCCGTGACCGCCACGGACGACGCTGGCAACAGCAAGACCGCTGAAGCGGACAAGGGTTACAGCGTCGACACCGACATCGACGCTTCGATCACGATCGACACGATCGCCGGCGACGGCATCGTCAACGCTGAAGAATCCGGCAAGGACATCGCCGTGACCGGTAAGGTCGGCGGTGACGTCAAGGTCGGCGACACCGTCACCCTGACCGTCAACGGCCAGGATTACACCGGTAAGGTCGTGGATCTGGGTAACGGCTCCTTGGGCTACAGCATCAACGTGCCTGGCGCCGAGTTGGCCAAGGACAGCAACGTCCACGCCTCCGTCACGGCGACCGACGATGCGGGTAATTCGAAGACCGCTGAAGCGGACAAGGGCTACAGCGTCGACACCGACATTGACGCTTCGATCACGATCGACACGATCGCGGGCGACGGCGTGGTGAACGCCGAAGAATCGGGCAAGGACATCGCCGTCACTGGTAAGGTAGGTGGCGACGTCAAGGTCGGTGACACTGTCACCCTGACGGTCAGTGGCCAGGATTACACCGGCAAGGTGGTGGACCTGGGTAACGGCTCCCTGGGCTATAGCATCAACGTCCCGGGTTCGGAACTCGCCAAGGACAGCAATGTCCACGCTTCCGTGACCGCCACGGACGACGCTGGCAACAGCAAGACTGCTGAAGCCGACAAGGGCTACAGCGTCGACACCGACATTGACGCTTCGATCACGATCGACACGATCGCGGGCGACGGCGTGGTGAACGCCGAAGAATCGGGCAAGGACATCGCCGTCACTGGTAAGGTCGGTGGCGATGTCAAGGTCGGCGACACCGTCACCTTGACCGTCAATGGCCAGGACTACACCGGTAAGGTGGTGGATCTGGGTAACGGCTCGCTGGGTTACAGCATCAACGTGCCTGGCGCCGAGTTGGCCAAGGACAGCAACGTCCACGCCTCCGTCACGGCGACCGACGATGCGGGTAATTCGAAGACCGCTGAAGCGGACAAGGGCTACAGCGTCGACACCGACATTGACGCCTCGATCACGATCGATACGATCGCGGGCGACGGCGTGGTGAACGCCGAAGAATCCGGCAAGGACATCGCCGTCACCGGTAAGGTCGGTGGCGACGTCAAGGTGGGCGACACCGTCACCCTGACGGTCAATGGTCAGGACTACACCGGCAAGGTTGTCGACCTGGGTAACGGTTCCCTGGGCTACAGCATCAACGTGCCTGGCGCCGAGTTGGCTAAGGACAGCAATGTCCACGCCTCCGTCACGGCGACCGACGATGCGGGTAATTCGAAGACCGCTGAAGCCGACAAGGGCTACAGCGTCGACACCGACATCGATGCTTCGATCACGATCGACACGATTGCTGGCGACGGCATCGTCAACGCTGAAGAATCCGGCAAAGACATCGCCGTGACCGGTAAGGTCGGCGGCGACGTCAAGGTCGGTGACACCGTCACCCTGACGGTCAATGGCCAGGACTACACCGGTAAGGTCGTGGATCTGGGCAACGGTTCCCTGGGCTACAGCATCAACGTCCCGGGTTCGGAACTCGCCAAGGACAGCAATGTCCACGCTTCCGTGACCGCCACGGACGACGCTGGCAACAGCAAGACGGCTGAAGCCGACAAGGGTTACAGCGTCGACACCGACATTGACGCCTCGATCACGATCGATACGATCGCGGGCGACGGCGTGGTCAACGCCGAAGAATCGGGCAAGGACATCGCCGTCACCGGTAAGGTCGGTGGCGACGTCAAGGTCGGTGACACCGTCACCCTGACGGTCAATGGTCAGGACTACGCCGGCAAGGTCGTGGATCTGGGTAACGGCTCCTTGGGCTACAGCATCAACGTGCCTGGCGCCGAGTTGGCTAAGGACAGCAATGTCCACGCCTCCGTCACGGCGACCGACGATGCGGGTAATTCGAAGACCGCTGAAGCCGATAAGGGCTACAGCGTCGACACCGACATTGACGCCTCGATCACGATCGATACGATCGCGGGCGACGGCGTGGTGAACGCCGAAGAATCCGGCAAGGACATTGCCGTCACTGGTAAGGTCGGTGGCGACGTCAAGGTCGGCGACACCGTCACCCTGACGGTCAATGGTCAGGACTACACCGGTAAGGTCGTGGATCTGGGCAACGGTTCCCTGGGCTACAGCATCAACGTGCCTGGCGCCGAGTTGGCCAAGGACAGCAATGTCCACGCCTCCGTCACGGCGACCGATGACGCCGGCAACAGCAAGACCGCTGAAGCCGATAAGGGCTACAGCGTCGACACCGACATTGACGCTTCGATCACGATCGA
>NZ_NJIG01000042.1 GCF_002209535.1 Achromobacter marplatensis
GCAAGCGCCTGCTGAACACACCCTTGACGGTTCTGCTTATGCAGCAGGTTGCCACCGATGCGGCAGCAGCTCAGCGATCTGGCTGTTTTTCTGCGTGGGCAGGCGCGTGAGCACGTCCTTCAGATAGGCGTACGGGTCGTGCCCATTGAGCCGCGCCGACTGGATCAGGCTCATAATGGCGGCCGCACGCTGCCCGCCGCGCAGCGAGCCTGCGAACAACCAGTTCGAGCGCCCGATCGCCCAGGGCCGGATCTGGTTCTCCACCCAGTTGTTGTCGATCGGTGCATCGCCATCATCAAGATAGCGCGTGAGCGCCTCCCAGCGCTTGAGGCTGTAGTCGATGGCGCGTGCGGTACCCGAGCCATCGGGCACGCGCTGGCGCTGCGCGATCAGCCATCGATGCAAGGTCTCGGCGATCGGCCTGGCGCGATCCTGACGTATCCGCCTGCGCTCGTCGGCAGGCAGGTCGGCTACGTCCCGCTCTACGCCGTAGAGCGCGCCGAACAGATCCAGTGCCTCTCCGGCGATCTGGCTCTGGTGGCTCGCATGCAGGTCATGGAACTTGCGCCTGGCGTGCGCCATGCAGCCAAGTTCCTTGATGCCGGCAGCGAAGCCGGCCTTGTAGCCCACATAATCGTCGGTCACCAGTTTGCCGCGCCAATCTTGCAGGAACGTGCGGCAGTGCTCACCGGCCCGGCTTGGCGCGAAGTCGTAGAGCACTGCACGCAGGCTGTCGAACGAGGTCGGTGTGTATGCCCACAAGTAGGCCCGGTGCGTCTTGCCCGCGCCCGGATTGAGCATCTGCACTGGCGTCTCGTCGGCATGCAGCACGGGTTTGCCCAGCACCTCGGCCTTGAGCGCATCGACCAGCGGCTGCAACCGCAGCCCGCATACGCCGACCCACTCGCCCAGCGTCGAGCGCGGCAGCGCCAGACCGGCGCGCGCAAAGATGCCTTCCTGGCGGTATAGCGGCAGGTGGTCGGCGAACTTGGCCACCAGCACCTGCGCCAGAAGTCCCGCCGTCGGGATGCCCTTGTCGATGACCTGCGCGGGGACCGGCGCCTGCGTGAGCGTCTCGCAGTGCTCGCACACCCATTTGCCGCGGATGTGACGTTCGACCGTAAAGACGCCCGGCAGGTAATCCAGCTTCTCGCTGACGTCCTCGCCGATGCGCTTCAAGCCGCAGCCGCAGCGGCACGTCGTGGACGCCGGTTCGTGATGGATGTCGGTGCGCGGCAGTTCGGGCGGCAACCGCATGCGGCGCGGCGCTTGCGGCGGCGCAGGCTTGGCGGATATCGCCTCGCGCAGCGCGTTGACTTCCTCTTCGATAGCCGCCATGTCGGCATCCATCGTTTCTTCCAGAAGGCTTGCCTGCGCAGGGTTCAGTTGCTCGCTGCGCTTGCCGTAACGCCAGCGCTTGTACAGCGCCAGCTCCTGCATGAGCTGGTCGATGTGCGTCTGTTTGAAGTGCAGTACGCGATCCCGCTCGGCAACCACCGCATCGTGCGCCGCTATCTGGGCGTCACGCGCGGCCACCTCGCCCATCAGGCGTTCGGCCAACGCGCGCAGTTGCTGTGCGTCGAGGTGATCCAGGGATGCGGTACTCATGGCCCACAGTATGCCGCAGGGTTCGCAGCGGCGATATTGGCGTCTTGCCGGATTGTCCGGCGCTACAACACCGAGATCGCGCCTGCCGCGCCCACATGCTGCCAAGGCAGGCCCAGCACCAGCGCCTGCCACTGCTCACTGTCGACCGCGACGTGTGGGCCGCGCAGCGCATCGGCCCACACGAACTTGCCGCGGTTCAGCCGGCGCGCGGCCAGCCACACGCCGATCCCGTCATGTACCAGCACCTTCATGCGGTTGGCGCGCCGGTTTGCGAAGCAATAGGCGTGGTGCGGACGGGCCGAACCGAACACGGCCACCACCCGGGCCAGTGCCGTCTCGGTGCCGGCGCGCATGTCCAGCGGCTCGGTGGCCAGCCAGATCGCATCGACACGGATCACCGCAGCCACTCGCGTAGCCACGCCACACATGCGCCCGCTTCACTCACGGGCC
>NZ_NJIG01000043.1 GCF_002209535.1 Achromobacter marplatensis
CTAAGACAGCTTGAGCGCGACGCCGAAAAGCACCTCGGACTGTACTACGCGGAAGCCTTAGAGATGGCTTACGAGAACATTCGGGATGATGCCCGGAAAGCCGTGCGCGGAGTTCGGTCCATTGCCCAGCAGTCCCAGCGGAAGGAGGCGTGATGGAAGTGGCCGCCCTGTTCGTTGAGACGGACGGGACCTATTTCGGCGTGCCTGGCGTGCAGCCGTGGGATGAGCCCCGGGATGCGAGGACCTACGCCGGCCCGTTGCCCGTCGTCGCGCATCCCCCCTGCCAGCGCTGGGGCCGGTATTGGCACGGCGCCCCGAATAAGCCCCACCAGTTTCGCCTGGGCGAGGACGGCGGATGCTTCGCCGCGGCGCTAACCGCGGTGCGCAATTACGGCGGCGTGATTGAACATCCCGCTGATTCCCACGCCTGGGCATGGTTCGGCCTGCGCAAGCCACCCAAGGCCGGCCGCTGGGTTCGGGCCGACGCTCTGGGCGGCTGGACCTGCCACGTGGAGCAAGGCCACTACGGCCACCTGTCGCGCAAAGGGACGTGGCTCTATGCCTGCGGGACCGAACTGCCGGAACTGAAATGGGGCCGCTCCCCTCAGCGCATCCACCCCCGTGCCATTGAACTGCACGGCTACGAGAAGGCCAGGCGCATCGGAATGATGGCCATGGTCGGCGGCAAGGACAAGACCCGCATCCGCAATGCCACGCCTCCCGAATTCCGCGACGTGTTGCTGGCCATCGCCCGCAGCGCCGGCACACCCATCAACAAGGAACTGGACATATGACCGACAAGAACAACGCCCCGCAGCCCTTGCTGACGGACGAAGAGATTAACGCCGCCTGCGACTGGCCGGCATCCAACACCACAATGCGAGCCGAGAATGACCGAGCGATGGCGCGGGAAGTCGAGGCGGCCGTGCTGCGCAAGCTGTCCAAGCTGCGCGCCCCTGTAGCCGATGAGCGGGCGGCGTTCAGCCGTGCGGAAATCTCGTTTCCGCTGACGATCCCCGAAAACCGCGTGTATCTGGCCGGGCCGATGACGGGGTACAAGGACCACAATTTCCCGGCATTCCACGACGCTGCTGAATGGCTGCGTGGGTTTGGCATGGAAGTAGTGAACCCTGCCGATCATGGCTTGGTAGATGGCCTGGGGTGGGCCGACTATATGCGCTGGGATTTGGTCAAACTGGCGGGCTGCCATTCCGTCACGGTGCTGCCGGGGTGGGAGAAATCAAAGGGGGCCAGCCTGGAAGTCTCTATCGCGCAGGCGCTGGGGATGCCGGCCTTCACCATTGAAGGCGCACCCCTGGCAAGCGCCCCTGTAGCCGAGCCGGAGACGATGGAAGAAATCCACCGCCGCGAACGTGAGCGCGCTCCCTGGGTTTTGCCGAAAGACCCGACGCTACCAGTTAGCGTCCCTGTAGCAGATGAGCCTACCAAGCCGCGCCCACCGATGCTGCGCATTCCTGGCGTCCGTGAGGATGTATTGCGCCGAGCGGCTGAGCGCATAACAAGCGCCCCTGTAGCCGGGGAGGCGCACACCGCTTTGAATGAATGGTTCGACAAGACCGACTTCATCCAGAAGCGGATCGCGTCCGGCGAGCTGCCCGTGAAGTATCTGGGCTGGCACCGCGCCGACGTGATGCGCGATTTGATCGAGCAGCCTCGCCCCTCGGATGACAAGCTTTGGGATCAGACGCTGGCCG
>NZ_NJIG01000045.1 GCF_002209535.1 Achromobacter marplatensis
TGAACTGACCCCCAGAAGTTGGACGGTCAGAGGAAGCTAAAGCCCGAAGGCCTGAGCTCGGTATTGCACCGGGCTCAGGCCTTTTAGCTTGAGCTTGATGCGGTGGTGATTGTAGTAACGGATGTACTGCCGGATGCCGGCCTGCAACTGGTCGATGCTCTCGAAGCGGTTCAGGTGGAAGAACTCGGCCTTGAGCGTGCCGAAGAAGCTTTCCATGGCGGCATTGTCCAGGCAGTTGCCCTTGCGTGACATGCTCTGCGTTACTGACCGGGCAGCAAGCATGCGCCTGTACATAGGTTGCTGGTATTGCCAACCTTGGTCGGAGTGCAGAACGGGACGCTCCGTTGGCCGCAGCCGCGCCAATGCCTTTTTCAGCATGCTGCCCACGAGCTTGAACACTGGCCGGCGGCTAGTTTCATAGGCCACGATCTCGCCGTTATACAGGTCCATCACCGGCGACAGATACAGCTTCTGGCCACGCACGTTGAACTCGGTCACGTCGGTGACCCACTTCTGGTTCGGACGCTCCGCCTCGAAGGCGCGCGCTAGCACGTTGACCGCCACGTGATGCGACTGTCCGCGATACGAGCGGTACTTCTTGGTGCGCACGAGCGACTTCAAGCCCAGCATCTGCATCAGTTTCTGCACCGTCTTGTGGTTCACGGACTGCCCTGCCTGGCGCAGCACGGCTGTGACGCGCCGGTAGCCGTACCGGCCCTTGTGCCTTGCATAGACAGCACGGATCCTGCCTTTGATCTCAGCATACTTGTCGGCGGCTTGAGCCGCCTTGACCTGGTAGTAGTATGTGCTGCGCGCCAGGCTGGCCGCCTTGAGCAAGGCCGCAAGCGGATGGTGTTGCCTCAACCCAGTCACGGCTTGCGCTTTTTCTGCGCAGCCGCACGCCGCTTTTCCTGGATCAAGGCATCGAGTTTTTTTAAGTACGCGACCTCGGCGCGCAACTCGATCAACTCCTGGTTCTGCCTGGCGATAATCTGCTTGTCATCCAGTTCGGTGAGAGGAACTTCAGGCTTGGCTGGCTTGGTGCTCATAGTCTTGGGGCGCCCCCCGCGAAGAGGGCGCAGTGCGTCGATACCTCCAGCATGATACTGGCGCGCCCATTTGCCGATATGCCATGCGCAGCGAATGTCGAACGCCACCGCTGTCTGGGCTTCAGACCACTGTTCGCGCCACATCCGTTTGAGCACCTTCAGCTTGAACGTCGCGTCATAGCTTGCGCTCTTGCGCCGCAGTCCAGAAGTGCCGTGCGCCTGGTAACGGGTCACCCACCGCCTCACCGTCGCATGATCAAGTCCATGACGGGCGGCAATCGCCTTGCTGCCTCCTGTTCCGGACAGATACTGCCTGACTACCTTGAGCTTGAAGTTCTCGTCGTACTTCGCCATGTAAAAACCCCCGAAGGTTGGATCTACGTCCAACTTTCGGGGGTCAGTTCA
>NZ_NJIG01000046.1 GCF_002209535.1 Achromobacter marplatensis
GGGAGTGTCATAAATTTTGTGTTTGAGGCCTAACATACCGCTCAAGGAGCACATGTATGGCCACAAAGAAGAAACCTCCCCTGAGGGAACTGCCGTCGATCCCGGCAGATCTGGTTGATCAGTTCGTTAAAGGTCCGATGACTGCCGAGGCGGTGCAGGACCTGTCGATGGCGTTCAAGAAGGCGCTGATCGAACGGGCGTTGGGCGCCGAACTAGGCCACCATCTGGGGTATCCCCCGGGCGGAGATCGCCCCGAGCAAGCCACTAACCAGCGCAACGGCAGAAGCCGCAAGACGGTGCTCACCGACGATGGGCCGTTGCAGGTGGACATCCCGCGTGACCGCGACGGCAGCTTCGCGCCGATCCTGATCCCCAAGCACGA
Organism: Achromobacter marplatensis; assembly: GCF_002209535.1. Lineage (GTDB taxonomy): Bacteria > Pseudomonadota > Gammaproteobacteria > Burkholderiales > Burkholderiaceae_B > Achromobacter > Achromobacter marplatensis. The sequence continues at coordinate 383 of NZ_NJIG01000046.1, forward strand.
GCGCCGCTTTACCGGGTTCGATGACAAGATCATTGCGATGTACGCCCGCGGCATGACGGTGCGCGAGATCCAGGGGTTCCTGGCCGAGCAGTACGGAACTGAGGTCTCGCCGGAGTTCATCAGTTCGGTGACCGACGCGGTCATGGACGAGGTCACGGCTTGGCAGACACGGCCCTTGGAGACGATGTATCCGGTGGTGTTCTTCGACGCGCTGCGGGTCAAGATCCGCGAGGACGGAGTGGTACGCAACAAGGCGGTGTACCTGGCGCTGGCGGTGCTGCCAGATGGCACACGCGACATCCTGGGCCTGTGGATCGAGCAGACCGAAGGCGCCAAGTTCTGGATGAAGGTGTTCAACGAACTGAAGACCCGCGGCACGCAGGACATCCTGATCGCCGTCACGGATGGCTTGAAGGGGATGGAACAGTCGCTGAACGCCGTGTTCCCGGCCACGACGCTGCAGACCTGCATCGTGCACCTGATCCGCTCGAGCCTGGACTACGCCAGCTGGAAGGAACGTCGGACGGTGGCAGCGGCCTTGAAGCCGATCTACACGGCAGCGACTGTGGAGGCTGCGTTGGCTGCGCTAGCGGCGTTCGAGCAAGGCCCGTGGGGTCAACGTTACGCGCCAATCGCAGAAGCATGGCGCCGGGCCTGGGATCGGGTGATCCCGTTCTTTATGTTCCCGCCAGCGATCCGCAAGGTGATTTATACCACCAACGCCATCGAGAGCATCAACGCGCAGTTGCGCCGGGCAGTGAAAACGCGAGGGCACTTCCCCAGCGATGAGGCCGCCACCAAGCTGCTATGGCTGGTCCTGCGCAACGTCACTGACGGCTGGGGCAGCGCCACCCACGACTGGAAGGCCGCCATGAACCAGTTCGCAGTGATTTATGCAGAGCGCTTCACTGACCCGTATCGCTGAGATAGCATCGACATGTCTGATCCTCTATGGGTTCAGGCTCTGAGTGCCTTAAACACAAAAAAACTGACACTCCC
>NZ_NJIG01000047.1 GCF_002209535.1 Achromobacter marplatensis
CGTCATCCTTGTATGGTGAGGGTGCGCCCTCTGCAGTGGGGAGGGCGCTGGGGTATGGGACGTCGTCATCCATCAGCCGGTAGGCGCCGGACTGCCACAACGAGAGCATCCCACCCCGCCTCACAGCGTCGATAAGGAATCTAGCGGCCAAGACCGCCGATTGATCGCAAGGTAACGCCCGAGGCGAGGCTACCCCAGCGGACTTAACGTATCGCAGGGAGAGCCAGCATGCAAATATCTGTCTGCTTTATTGGGGTCGATGTCGGTAAGTTTGAGCTGCAAGTTGCAGGGCATGAGGGGCAGATTGTGGCAGGCGTTCTGCCCAACAATCGGTCTAGCATCGTCGGTTGGCTCAAGCGTTTGCCTGCCGACAGCGTGATCGCGATGGAGGCGACCGGAGGCTACCAAGAGTTGTTGGCCCGCACGGCGCACGAACGGGGGTTTGAGGTTTATGTCTTGAACCCGACTCACGTTCACCACTACGCTATCTCGCTGGGCAACCGAGGCAAGACCGATCGTCTGGATGCCGAGGTTATCGCGCAGTACATCGCGCAGCGACATGCCAAGTTGCATCGCTACGAGCCGATATCGCCAGAGTTGCAACAGGTCAGGTCGCTCCAGGCGTTGAGATCAACGGTGGTACGCGTGGGCACGTCGTTGAGGCTGTCAGCTCAGCGGCATGGCTGCACTAGCGGGCATCAGAAGAAGGCCCTGGCCAGCCTGAACTTGTGGGCCGAACAGCTTGAGCGGGAGTTGATCGCCACGATCAAGGCCCAGAGCGAATGGGCCAAGACCTACGGCCTGCTGACCAGCATCTGCGGCATCGGGCCGATCAATGGTGCAGCCCTGACGACCTTGTTCAACCGGGTCCACTTCGCTAGCAGCGATGCTGCGGTGGCCTTCTGCGGACTGGACCCCAGGCCGAACGAGTCCGGAAGAAAGATGGGCCGCCGGCGACTGAGTAAACAGGGAGACAAGGCGGCCAGGACCTTGCTCTACAACGCAGCCAGCTCGGCAGCGCGCTCGATCTACTTCAAGGACTACTACGCCATGCTCCGGGCGCGGGGCTTGGCCTCGACAGCGGCCCTGGTTGTGATCGCTCGAAAGCTGCTACGCATCGCTTACGGAGTCTGGCGTACTGGCCAGCCCTTCGATCCCGGGAAACTGCGTCCGGGTGTAGGTTGACCCAAACCATAGAATC
>NZ_NJIG01000048.1 GCF_002209535.1 Achromobacter marplatensis
CACACCCTTGATTTACGCGCCCGGATTTGCCTAAGCGCCATCTTCGATGCAGCAACAGGGACATCCAACACCCTGATGATCTTCCGCGATCCGTCCCCCCATCGCACTGTACGACGGTACTGGAATATTAACCAGTTTCCCATCAGCTACGCATCTCTGCCTCGCCTTAGGGGCCGACTCACCCTGCGCCGATGAACGTTGCGCAGGAAACCTTGGACTTACGGCGAGGGGGCTTTTCACCCCCTTTATCGCTACTCATGTCAGCATTCGCACTTCTGATACCTCCAGCAGCCTTTACAAGCCACCTTCGCAGGCTTACAGAACGCTCTCCTACCGCGTGCACTAAAAGTGCACACCCGCAGCTTCGGTTTATCGCTTAGCCCCGTTACATCTTCCGCGCAGGACGACTCGATCAGTGAGCTATTACGCTTTCTTTAAAGGATGGCTGCTTCTAAGCCAACCTCCTGACTGTCTATGCCTTCCCACTTCGTTTCCCACTTAGCGATAATTCGGGACCTTAGCTGGCGGTCTGGGTTGTTTCCCTCTTGAGTCCGGACGTTAGCACCCGGTGCTCTGTCTCCCAAGCTGTACTTGCGGGTATTCGGAGTTTGCCATAGTTTGGTAAGTCGCCATGACCCCCTAGCTATAACAGTGCTCTACCCCCCGCAGTAATACTTGAGGCACTACCTAAATAGTTTTCGGAGAGAACCAGCTATTTCCAGATTTGTTTAGCCTTTCACCCCTATCCACAGCTCATCCCCTAATTTTTCAACATTAGTGGGTTCGGTCCTCCAGCACGTGTTACCGTGCCTTCAACCTGGCCATGGATAGATCATCTGGTTTCGGGTCTACACCCAGCGACTGAATCGCCCTATTCGGACTCGCTTTCGCTACGGCTTCCCTATTCGGTTAACCTTGCCACTGAATGTAAGTCGCTGACCCATTATACAAAAGGTACGCAGTCACCCCACAAGGAGGCTCCTACTGTTTGTATGCATACGGTTTCAGGATCTATTTCACTCCCCTTCCGGGGTTCTTTTCGCCTTTCCCTCACGGTACTGGTTCACTATCGGTCGATCACGAGTATTTAGCCTTGGAGGATGGTCCCCCCATCTTCAAACAGGATTTCACGTGTCCCGCCCTACTTGTCTTACGCTTAGTTCCACACA
>NZ_NJIG01000049.1 GCF_002209535.1 Achromobacter marplatensis
CCATTACTGCTCCTTGTTGTCGGTGGTGGCGCGGCGCAAGGCTCGAAGGATGAGCCGCGTCAGCCGCTTGTGGACGCGCATCAGGCGTTCGTCGCTGCTCCAGTGAAAGCCGGGGTAGTAGCAATGGCCGTCTTCATATTCCGCGTTCTCAGTCGGGTATCGGTCCTGGAGCATCGCGGCGGCTTCTGCCTTCGCCGCCGACCGAGGGTTGAGGTAAGTCCGGCCCCGCGTAGGAGCCCGGTAAGCCGTACGCACGATCTGTTCGATTTCACTCATCCGCGCCTCCGTCGTTGTGCTGCTTGGGGTGGGGAAGGGCACGAGACATTCGCCGTTCACGGACGTTCGCCACGTCTTCATGCAGGTCACGGAAGGGGACCTTGGCGCGGCTGCGCTGGAGCGTGTAGCCACGTCGCGCCATGAACCAGAGAAAAACGTCGATGACGTAGACCTGACCCTTTACCCAGTCGACCTTGCGGGCAATCGTATTGCTCTGCATGTCGATGATTTCGTGCATGGCCTGGAACAGGTCTTTCTGATCGTGGAAATCGCGCAGGAACGGGGGCAGATGGGCGTGGCTTTGCAGCCATGCGGTGGTCGCGTCAGACATCGCTCTGCTCCTTCTGCGCTCCCGGTTGCGCGGACAGGGCGGCGCTCTGAGATTTGAGGGCGCGGATGCATTGGGCCGCATATTTCGCATTGAAGGACGCGCTTTCCGCGAACTCCGTCCAATCGCTCCGGTCATTCGTTGGAAACAACGCCTTGTAGGCCGTTTGCGCCGCTTCCTCCAGCGCCTGATTGCGCACCGCGTCGCTGGCCTGGGGCGCGGCATTCTCGATTGCTTCAAGGGCGCGCATCCAGGGGCAATTGCTGCTGCTGTGCTCGCCGATCTCGACCAGCAGATGGTCAGCAATGGCGTTCGCCAGCTTGTCGGCCATGTCGTGGTACTCGTCGCGCTCGGCCAGCGTCTGATCCCAAAGCTTGTCATCCGAGGGGCGAGGCTGCTCGATCAAATCGCGCATCACGTCGGCGCGGTGCCAGCCCAGATACTTCACGGGCAGCTCGCCGGACGCGATC
>NZ_NJIG01000050.1 GCF_002209535.1 Achromobacter marplatensis
TCGCCGCCGACCTTACCGGTCACGGCAATATCCTTGCCCGATTCTTCAGCGTTCACCACGCCGTCGCCGGCGATGGTGTCGATCGTGATCGAAGCATCGATCTCGGTGTCGACGCTGTAACCCTTGTCGGCTTCGGCGGTCTTCGAATTACCCGCATCGTCCGTAGCGGTCACGGATGCGTGGACATTGCTGTCCTTAGCCAACTCGGCACCAGGCACGTTGATGCTGTAGCCCAGGGAACCGTTACCCAGGTCGACAACCTTGCCGGTGTAGTCCTGACCATTGACCGTCAGGGTGACGGTGTCGCCCACCTTGACGTCGCCACCGACCTTACCGGTGACGGCAATGTCCTTGCCGGATTCTTCGGCGTTCACCACGCCGTCGCCCGCGATCGTATCGATCGTGATCGAGGCGTCAATGTCGGTGTCGACGCTGTAGCCCTTATCGGCTTCAGCGGTCTTGCTGTTGCCGGCGTCATCGGTCGCCGTGACGGAGGCGTGGACATTGCTGTCCTTGGCCAACTCGGCGCCAGGCACGTTGATGCTGTAGCCCAGGGAACCGTTGCCCAGATCCACGACCTTACCGGTGTAGTCCTGACCATTGACCGTCAGGGTGACGGTGTCGCCGACCTTGACGTCGCCACCGACCTTACCAGTGACGGCGATGTCCTTGCCGGATTCTTCGGCGTTCACCACGCCGTCGCCCGCGATCGTATCGATCGTGATCGAGGCGTCAATCATTGACCGTCAGGGTGACGGTGTCACCGACCTTGACGTCGCCACCGACCTTACCGGTGACGGCAACGTCCTTGCCGGATTCTTCGGCGTTCACCACGCCGTCGCCCGCGATCGTATCGATCGTGATCGAGGCGTCAATGTCGGTGTCGACGCTGTAGCCCTTGTCGGCTTCAGCAGTCTTCGAATTACCCGCATCGTCCGTAGCGGTCACGGAGGCGTGGACATTGCTGTCCTTGGCGAGTTCCGAGCCCGGGACGTTGATGCTGTAACCCAGGGAGCCGTTACCCAGGTCCACGACCTTGCCGGTGTAGTCCTGGCCATTGACCGTCAGGGT
>NZ_NJIG01000004.1 GCF_002209535.1 Achromobacter marplatensis
ATCCCGACGCCTGAGCGTGCCGTTGACGGCGCGTTCCTGATGCCGGTTGAAGACGTGTTCTCGATCTCGGGTCGTGGCACCGTGGTGACCGGCCGTATCGAACGCGGCGTGGTCAAGGTCGGCGAAGAAATCGAAATCGTCGGTCTGGTTCCGACGGTCAAGACGACTTGCACGGGCGTTGAAATGTTCCGCAAGCTGCTCGACCAAGGTCAAGCTGGCGACAACGTGGGCATCCTGCTGCGCGGCACCAAGCGTGAAGACGTCCAGCGCGGCCAAGTTCTGGCCAAGCCGGGCTCGATCACCCCGCACACGGATTTCACGTCCGAGGTGTACATCCTGTCCAAGGAAGAAGGCGGCCGTCACACTCCGTTCTTCCAAGGCTATCGTCCCCAGTTCTACTTCCGCACGACGGACGTGACGGGCACGATCGAGCTGCCGGCCGACAAGGAAATGGTTCTGCCGGGCGACAACGTGGCCATGACGGTCAAGCTGTTGGCTCCCATCGCCATGGAAGAAGGCCTGCGTTTCGCCATCCGTGAAGGCGGTCGTACCGTCGGCGCCGGCGTCGTCGCCAAGATCCTGAAGTAATTCGGATCACTTAAGCAGCAAACAATCAGCGAGGGCGCATCGTCGCCTTCGCCTCTCGTTCTTTAGGAAACGCCATGAAAAACCAAAAGATCCGTATCCGCTTGAAAGCCTTCGATTACAAGCTGATCGATCAATCGGCCGCTGAAATCGTCGACACCGCCAAGCGTACCGGCGCCGTTGTCCGCGGCCCGGTGCCGCTGCCCACGCGTATCCGTCGCTATGACGTTCTGCGTTCGCCGCACGTCAACAAGACGTCGCGTGACCAGTTCGAAATCCGTACCCATCAGCGCTTGATGGACATCGTTGATCCCACCGACAAGACCGTTGACGCTCTGATGCGTCTGGACCTGCCGGCCGGCGTCGACGTCGAAATCGCGCTGCAGTAAGGCGTACCGAGCCTGCTACCTTCGCCGGTAGGCTCGAAAAGTGGCCGTATTCCCCTGGGAGTGCGGCCATTTTGTTTTTTCAGCGGCACCTGGCGGAGATCCGCCCCAGGCATGGCGTCCGGACTTTCGCGGCCCGGTCCGCAAGTTAGCGGGCGCTCACTGTCCCAGCAGGGACCTGTTTTCAAGGTCGCTGGCGGCGCCTTGCCATACTGTGGCAAAACTGCCGCTCCGCACACGTCCGAAACGGGCTAAGTGCTTGTGCTGACTGAAAAAATCATGCTAATATGCCAAGCTTGCCATTTTGTGGCAAGACTGACTATGGGAACGGGATGGCGGGATGGGCTAAAACCCAACTGATCCCCCCAAATTACTCCCCGACCCAGGTTGAACATAGTCGTAGGGCAAAGGCCGTTACCTTTTGCCCGATTAGCCCCGACCAATCGCAGTCGGGAATGGAGAAAACGATGTCGAATTCGACACCCACGCCCGCCGCTCATCGGCTGGGGCTGGTGGGTCGCAAGGTCGGCATGACCCGCATTTTTACCGAGGAAGGTGAATCCATCCCGGTGACCGTGCTGGACGTGTCGAACAACCGCGTGACCCAAGTTAAGTCGCAGGAAACCGACGGCTACGCCGCGATCCAAGTGACTTATGGCACTCGTCGTGCCTCGCGTGTGGTTCAGCCGCAAACGGGCCACTACGCCAAAGCCGGCGTTGAAGCCGGTAGCATCCTCAAAGAATTCCGCCTGGATCCCGCTCGCGCTGCTGAATTTGCAGCCGGTACCGTGATCGCTGTGGAATCCGTGTTCGAAGCCGGCCAACAGGTCGACGTGACGGGCACGACCATTGGTAAAGGCTTCGCCGGTACCATCAAGCGTCACCACTTCGGCTCGCAACGCGCTTCGCACGGTAACTCCCGTTCGCACCGCGTTCCCGGCTCGATTGGTCAAGCACAAGATCCGGGCCGTATTTTCCCGGGTAAGCGCATGGCTGGTCACCTGGGTGATGTCACCCGCACCGTTCAAAACCTCGACGTCGTTCGCGTTGACGTTGAGCGTGGCCTGCTGCTGGTCAAGGGCGCTGTCCCCGGCCACGCTGGCGCCGACATCGTCGTGCGCCCGGCCATCAAGGCCCCGGCCAAGAAGGGAGCGTAAGTAAATGGATCTCAAGCTCCTGAACGACCAAGGTCAGGCCGCTGCTACGTTCAGCGCGCCCGATACGATCTTCGGCCGTGACTTCAACGAAGCGCTGATTCATCAGATCGTGGTGGCTTTCCAAGCCAATGCCCGTGCCGGCAACCGCGCTCAGAAGGATCGTGCCGAAGTTAAGCACTCGACCAAGAAGCCCTGGCGCCAGAAGGGTACCGGCCGCGCACGCGCTGGTATGACTTCGTCGCCGCTGTGGCGTGGCGGTGGTCGGATTTTCCCGAACTCGCCCGAAGAGAACTTCAGCCAGAAGGTCAACAAGAAGATGTACCGCGCCGGGATCCGTTCGATCCTGTCGCAACTGGCTCGTGAAGACCGCATCGCTGTTGTCGAATCGTTTGATCTGGAATCGCCCAAGACCAAGGCTGCTGCTGCAAAGCTGAAGAGCCTGGGCCTGGACTCCGTCCTGATCATCACCGACAGCGTTGATGAGAATGTTTACCTCGCCACCCGCAACCTGCCGCACGTTGCTGTTGTCGAGCCCCGTTATGCCGATCCGTTGTCGCTGGTCCACTACAAGAAAGTGCTGATCACCAAGCCGGCCATCGCTCAACTCGAGGAGATGCTGGGATGAACGCTGAACGCTTGATGCAAGTCATTCTGGCTCCGATCGTGACCGAAAAGGCCACGTTCGTCGCTGAGAAGAATCAGCAAGTCGCTTTCCGTGTCGTGGCTGACGCTACCAAGCCGGAAATCAAGGCTGCCGTCGAACTGCTCTTCAAGGTGCAGGTCGAGTCCGTGCAGGTCCTCAACCGTAAGGGCAAAGTCAAGCGCTTTGGCCGATTCGTTGGCCGTCGCCGTAATGAGCGCAAGGCTTACGTGTCGCTCAAGGACGGCCAGGAAATCGACTTTGCGGAGGTGAAGTAAATGGCCCTCGTAAAAGTTAAGCCGACTTCGGCCGGCCGCCGTGGCATGGTGAAGGTTGTCAGTCCCAACCTGCACAAGGGTGAGCCCTACGCGCCGCTGCTGGAAAAGAAGACCCGTGGTTCTGGCCGTAACAACAACGGTCACATCACGATCCGCCATCGTGGCGGCGGTCACAAGCAACACTACCGCTTGGTCGACTTCCGTCGTGACAAGGACGGTATCCCGGCGAAGGTTGAGCGTCTGGAATATGACCCCAACCGTACGGCGCACATCGCTCTGCTGTGCTACGCCGACGGCGAACGTCGTTACATCATTGCTCCGCGTGGTCTGGAAGTGGGTGCCACTGTGCTGTCGGGTATCGAAGCCCCGATCCGCGCCGGCAACACCCTGCCGATCCGCAACATCCCGGTGGGTACGACGATTCACTGCGTCGAAATGCTGCCTGGCAAGGGTGCTCAGATGGTCCGCTCGGCTGGCGCTTCCGCCGTCCTGCTGGCTCGCGAAGGCATCTACGCTCAGGTTCGTCTGCGCTCGGGTGAAGTCCGCCGTGTGCACATCGAATGCCGCGCCACCATTGGTGAAGTCGGTAACGAAGAACACAGCCTGCGCCAAATCGGCAAGGCCGGTGCAATGCGTTGGCGTGGTATCCGCCCGACGGTCCGTGGCGTTGCCATGAACCCGGTGGATCACCCGCACGGTGGCGGTGAAGGCCGTACCGGTGAAGCACGCGAACCGGTCAGCCCGTGGGGTACTCCGGCGAAGGGTTTCAAGACCCGTCGCAACAAGCGGACGAACAATATGATCGTCCAACGGCGCAAGCGCAAGTAAGAGGCGAACACTATGTCACGTTCGATCAAGAAAGGCCCGTTTGTCGATGCTCACCTGATCAAAAAGGTGGACACGGCCGTCGCGGGCAAAGACAAGAAGCCGATCAAGACCTGGTCGCGTCGTTCCACGATCCTGCCCGAGTTCATCGGTCTGACGATCGCTGTGCACAACGGCAAGCAGCATGTCCCCGTGTACATCAACGAGAACATGGTCGGTCACAAGCTGGGCGAGTTCGCGCTGACCCGTACGTTCAAGGGCCACGCTGCGGACAAGAAGGCGAAGAGGTAAGCGATGGAAACTACTGCCATTATCCGTGGGGTGCACATCTCGGCACAGAAGACCCGTCTGGTTGCGGACTTGATCCGTGGTCAGAAGGTCGGCCGTGCGCTGGAGATCCTCACCTTCTCGCCGAAGAAGGCTGCCGTCATCCTGAAGAAGGCTGTCGAGTCCGCCATCGCCAACGCCGAGCACAACGACGGCGCCGATATCGACGAACTGAAAGTCACCACGATTTTTGTGGACAAGGCTCAGTCGATGAAGCGCTTCTCCGCTCGCGCCAAGGGCCGCGGCAACCGTATCGAGAAGCAGACCTGCCACATCACGGTCAAGGTCGGAGCTTAAGGAGTCACGATGGGTCAGAAAATTCACCCCACTGGGTTCCGTCTCGCGGTCACCCGTAATTGGTCCTCGCGTTGGTTCGCCGACGACAAGGCCTTCGGCACGATGCTTGCCGAAGACATTCGCGTTCGCGAGTACCTGAAGAAGAAGCTCAAGAGCGCCTCCGTTGGTCGCGTGATCATCGAGCGTCCGGCCAAGAATGCCCGCATCACCGTCTACTCGGCTCGTCCGGGCGTGGTGATCGGCAAGCGCGGCGAAGACATCGAAAGCCTGAAGGCTGATCTGCAGCGTCTGATGGGCGTGCCCGTGCACGTCAACATCGAAGAAATCCGCAAGCCGGAAACCGATGCTCAACTGATCGCCGACTCGATCTCGCAACAGCTCGAGAAGCGCATCATGTTCCGTCGCGCAATGAAGCGCGCGATGCAGAACGCAATGCGTCTGGGTGCCCAAGGCATCAAGATCATGAGCGCCGGCCGTCTGAACGGTATCGAAATTGCCCGCACCGAGTGGTATCGCGAAGGCCGTGTGCCGCTGCACACCCTCAAGGCCAATATCGACTACGGCACCTCCGAAGCCCACACGACCTATGGCGTGATCGGCATCAAGGTCTGGGTCTATAAGGGCGACATGCTGGCCAACGGCGAATTGCCGCCGGAAACCGCTGCCCCGCGCGAAGAAGAACGTCGTCCGCGCCGCGCTCCGCGTGGTGATCGTCCGGACGGTGCTCGCACCGGTCGTCCGGGTGGCCGTGGTCGTGGTGGTCCCCGCAAGGCGGACGCTGCTCCGGCGCCTGAAGGAGAATAACCATGCTGCAACCCTCTCGCAGAAAGTATCGCAAAGAGCAGAAGGGCCGCAACACCGGTCTGGCGACCCGTGGTACCCACGTGTCGTTCGGCGAATTCGGTCTGAAGGCCACCGGCCGTGGCCGTCTGACCGCTCGCCAGATCGAAGCCGCTCGTCGTGCTATCAATCGTCACATCAAGCGTGGCGGCCGTATCTGGATTCGCATTTTCCCGGATAAGCCCATCTCGCAGAAGCCCGCCGAAGTCCGTATGGGTAACGGTAAGGGCAATCCTGAGTACTGGGTCGCTGAAATTCAGCCCGGCAAAGTGCTCTACGAAATGGAAGGTGTGAGCGAAGAGATCGCGCGTGAAGCTTTCCGCCTGGCCGCTGCCAAGCTGCCGATTTCGACCACGTTCGTCGCGCGTCATATCGGTGCTTAAGGAGTACTAACATGAAAGCTAGCGAACTCCGTTCGAAAGACGCCGCCGAGCTCGGCAAAGAGCTCGAAAGCCTGCTGAAGGCACAATTCGGTCTGCGTATGCAGAAGGCCACGCAGCAACTGGCCAACACCAGCCAGCTGCGCAACGTGCGTCGCGACATCGCGCGCGTTCGTACCTTGCTGACCGAGAAGGCAGGGAAATAAACATGAGCGAAACTCAAAACACCCAAGTGGCCAAGCGCCAGCGTACGCTGGTTGGCAAGGTCGTCAGCAACAAGATGGACAAGACTGTCGTTGTGCTCGTTGAGCGCCGCGTCAAGCACCCCATCTTCGGCAAGATCATCGTGCGCTCCGCGAAGTACAAGGCACACGACGAATCGAACCAATTCAACGAAGGCGATACGGTTGAAATCGCTGAAGGCCGTCCCATCTCGCGCTCGAAGTCGTGGCGTGTGGTGCGTCTGGTTGAAGCCGCACGTATCATCTAAGTAGTACGTCGGAACGGTTCGCCGTTCTGATATAAAACGGCAAGGGCTAAACCCCTTGCCGTTTTTTTTCGCCTTTGAGATCTATGCCGATGCGGGTAAATGACATCATGCGCAGCACCGTCAAGGCCGGCGTGCTTGGCGTTGCGCTATGCGCGGCTGGCGCCGCCGTGGCGCAGCGCGATCCGGGCGCGGACGTCACGGCGGCCTCGCCGGTGGATGACCCGCGTGCGGGCAAGAACGTCTTGAATGCGGGGCCCGAGCCGCGCGTCAAGCTTCCCGCCGGGTCACCGGACCACGCCGCCATTTTCGGCACGGACAACGAGGATGAGCAGGCGCTGGCCTCGCAAGAGCAAGCGCTGCAGGCGCAGCGCAATCAACTGATGTTGCTTGAACGGTTGCTTAACCAGAAGCCCGTGGATGCCGCGACGGCGCCGCCGGCCATGATGCCGTTGAACACGGGCTCGACGATGAAGCCCCTGGCGCCGACGCCGGCCGGCTCGCAACTGGACCGCGGCAAGATCGATGAGATGCAGCGGCGGGTGGACGGCCTGCGGCGCGAAGCCGACACGCTGCGGCAGAGCGGGAAGTAGGGCGGGAAGTAGGGCGGGAGTAGGACGGCCTATTGCGCCCTGGTGCCGCGCGCGGCCCCGCCGACGGAATCAATGTCGCCGCGCCAGTTCGCGCAACCGTCCCGCGATGCCCGTCGGGAAGTAGTACACCGACACCACGAACAGGATGCCCAGCCATAGCAGCCAGCGGTCCGGCTCGAACAGCAGGGCCAGCGGCGCCACGCCGGAGACGGCATCGTGGATCACGTGCAGGCCGTCCTGCAGATAGCTTTGCGCGAACACGAACAGGCTCGCGCCCACCACGGCGCCATACATGGTGCCCATACCGCCGATCACCAGCATCAGCAGGATGTTCAGCATGATCTCGAACGACAGCGAGGTGTCCGGCCCGTTGTAGCGCAGCCAAAGCGCGTACATGGCACCGGCCAGCGTGGCGAAGGCGGCCGCCAGCAGGTTCGACAGGCTACGGTACAGCACCGTGCGATACCCGATGGCTTCGGCGCGGAAGGGGTTTTCGCGAATGGCTTGCAGCACGCGGCCGAACGGCGAATTCACGATGCGCAGCAACATCAGGAACAACACGGCGCAGACCGCGGCGATCAGGTAGTAAGTGATGATGCGGCCGTCGATCGTCACGCCGAACAGGGGTTCCGACAGCGGCCGGAACGCCGGGCGCAGCATCTGGGGCACTTTGAAGTTCAGGCCGTCTTCGCCGCCCGTCAGGTCAGATAGCTGCGACACCAGCGTCTGGAACGCAGCCGCGACCGCCAGCGTGATCATGGCGTAGAAGATCGCGCGTACGCGCAGGCTGGCCAGCCCGATCAACAGGGCGAACGCCAGCGACACGACCAACGCGCCACCGACGCCCGCGAACACCGCGGTCCAGCCTGGCTCCATCCGGATGCTGGCGATCGCCACGCCGTAGGCGCCGATGCCGAAGAACATGGTGTGCGCGAAGCTCACGATGCCGGTGTAGCCCAGCAGCAGGTCGTAGCTGGCGACAAGAATCACGAACACCAGGATCTTGGCGGCCACGGCCAGCGATTTGGGACCGGGAAAGAGAAACGGCGCTGCGGCAAGCAGGGCGACGACGGCAATCAGCACGAGCGCCAGGAAGGTGCTGCGCGGCGGGTCGCCGGAGAGCAAGCGGAAAGACATGTCGGCGCTCCTAGCGGTTCGTGACCGGATAGACGCCTTGTGGGCGCCACAACAGGATGGCGACCATCAGCGCGATATTTGAGAACAGGGCGGCTTTGGGCAAGAGGAATCCGGTGTAGTTGGCCATCAGCCCGACCAGCAGCGCCCCGATCAGGCAACCGACCGTCGACCCCAGCCCGCCGATCATGATGACGATGAAGATCAGCACGTTCACCTGTGCACCCAACTGCGGCACCACCGACTGCTGATACATGCCCCACAGCACGCCGCCCAGCCCGGCGAGCATCGACCCGGCGACGAACACACCGACGAACAGGTGCCGGATGCGGTAACCAAGGCTTTCCACCATCTCGCGGTCTTCCACGCCGGCGCGGATCAACAGGCCCAGCTTGGTGCGGTTCAGCAGCCACAGCATGCCGCCCAGCACCAGGATGCCGACGGCCAGCGCCACGATCCGGAACTTCTCGATCGCCGCATCCCCCAGCAGGAATGCGCCGCGTAACGCCTCGGGCAGCGGCAGGGACAGGGTCTGCGGACCCCAAATCATCTTGATGATCTCTTCTCCGATGATCATGCCGCCCATGGTGATCAGGATCTGCTTCAGATGCTGGCCGTACACCGGCCGCACGATCACGCGTTCGAACGCCAGGCCCACGGCGCCCGCCACCAGCATGCCCACGATCATGGCCGGCAGCACGGCGGCCAGGTTCATCCACAGGCTGCCCGTCTGGGTCCAGTCGGCCATGCCGCCCAGCACCGTCGCGGCCATATAGGCGCCGATGGCGATGAAGAGGCCATGCCCGAAGTTCAGGACGTCCATCAAACCGAACACCAGCGTCATGCCCGAGGCCACGATGAAAATGATCATGCCCATCGCCAGGCCCGCGAGCGTCAGCGTGACCCAGGTCGAAAAGGAACCCACCAGCGGCAACGCGATGGCGGCCAGCGCGGCGACCAGCAGTACGGGGCGCAGGTCCGCGCGTGTGCGGGGCAGCGGGGTATCGATATCCAGGGTGCTCATTGATGGCTTCCCAACGACAGCCCAAGCAGGCGTGTCTGTAATGCTTCGTCTTGTGCAAGCTCGCGCATGCTGCCCGCATGGACGACGCGGCCGTTGTCCATGATCGCGACGTGGTCGCCGACCTGCTGCGCGAAGTTGAAGTTCTGCTCGACCAGCAGGATGGTGGTGGACGCTTCCTTGAGTTCGAGGAAGGCGTCGATCATGTTCTGGATGATGGCGGGCGCAAGACCCTTGCTGGGCTCGTCGATCAGCAGCAGCCGGCGCGGTTCGATGATGGCGCGCGCCACCGCCAGCATCTGCTTCTGTCCGCCCGACAGCTTGCCGGCCGGATGCAGCCAGAATTTTTTGAGTGCAGGGAAGAAACCGAAGATCCATTCCAGCCGTGCCGTGTCGAGCTGGTCTGCGCTGCGCGCCTGCCGCGCGGCGAGCAAGATGTTTTCCTTCACCGACAAGTCCGCAAAGATGCCCATGTTCTCGGGCACATAGGCCATGCCCATGCGCGCCATGTCGGGCGGCGATTTGCGTGTGCCGGGTCCGCCGATGGGGGTGCCGTCAAACGTTACCTGGCCTTGCGAGGCCCGCCACAATCCCATGATCGTGCGCAGCGTGGTGGTCTTGCCGGCGCCGTTGCGGCCCAGCAGCATGGTGACGCCCGCAGACGGCACCGCCAGGTCGACGCCGTGCAGGATGTGATACGCACCGATGTGGGTATGCACCCCTTGCAGTTCCAGCAGCATCGGGGCGCTCATGCTGGCGTCTCCGTCGGGCTCATGCCCAGATAGGCCTGCTGCACGATGGGCGAGGCGATGACGGTGGCGGGGTCGCCGTCGGCCATCAGTTGGCCATTGTGCAGCACGACGATGCGGTCGGCCAATTCGCGCACCACATCCATCTTGTGCTCCACCAGCAGAATCGTCTTGGTCGGATCGTTCTTGATCTCGCGGATCAGTTCCAGCACCACCGGCACGTCGTCCACGCTCATGCCGGCGGTCGGTTCATCGAACATGAACACCTGCGGTTCCAGCGCGATGAGCATCGCGATTTCCAGCTTGCGCTGGTCGCCATGCGGCAGGTCCGCGGCGGCGTGGTCGCGTCGTGCGGACAAGCGGGTGCGTTCGAGCAAGGCATCCGCGCGGGCCAAAAGCTGGCGATCATCGTCCCAGGTGCGCCAGAAGCGGATCTGGCGCCAGCTCATGCCCTGCTGGCGCGATTGCAGCGCCAAGCGCACGTTCTCGTGCACCGACAAACGTGGGAACAACTGCGTCAGCTGGAACGCGCGGCCCAGGCCGGCGTGCATGCGTGCCGGCGCCGACAGCGACGTCAGGTCCCGGCCATTCAGCCGCACCGACCCGGCGCTTGCGCGCAACTGGCCCGAGATCAAGTTGAAGTAGGTGGTCTTGCCCGCGCCGTTCGGGCCGACGATGGCCGTCAGCGTGCCAGGCGCATAACTGCAGCTGACGTCATTGACGGCCACGTGCCCGCCGAAACGGATCGTGAGCGATTGGGTTTCCAACATTGCTGCGACGTGCCTTCAGCGTTTGTTCTGGATCGGCACGGTCATCTGGTCGGGCGTGATTTCCTTGACCAGGTCCTGCACCGCCCACGGCACCGAGGGATCGTTCTTGATGCGGAAGTGATACATGGATTGCATCGCCTGGTGGTCTTCGGGCCGGAACGTCATCTTGCCCTTGGGCGTGTCGAAACTCATGCCTTCCATGGCCTTGATCAGCTTGTCCGTATCCGAATCGCCGGCGGTCTTGTTCAGCGCCGCCACGATGGCGATCCCGGACGACATGCCGCCCGCGGTGAAGAAGTCCGGCGGCTGGCCGTAGCGCTTCTGGTGTTCGGCAACGAGCCAATCATTGATCGGATTCTTAGGGATGCCGTAGTAGTAATACGTGGCGCCTTCCATGCCCGCCAACGACTTCAACGGCGTCATCGCGGCAAGCGTGTTGCCGCCCGTGGCGATCTCGATGCCGAAGCGTTTGGGATCCAGATCAGCGATCTTGAACGGGTTGCCCGCGCCGGCCCACAGGATGAAGATGATCTTGCGGCCCGGCTTGTCTTTCAGCGCATCGAACAGGCGCTGGGCGCCTGCCGTGAAATCGGTGGCGTTGGCAGGCAGATATTCCTCGTGCACGATCTTGGCGTTTTTCAGCGCGCCCTTGAAGGCCTTCACGCCGTCGCGGCCAAAGGCGTAGTCTTGCGCCAGCATGGCGATGGACGTGCCTGCCTGGTCGAACGCCACCGCGTTGGCGATCGCATCCTGCGACGAATTGCGACCCGTGCGGAAGATGTACTTGTTCCACTTTTCGCCCGTGATGGAGTCCGCCACGGCGGGTTCCACCAGCAAGATCTTTTCGTATTCTTCGGCGATCGGCAGCATGGCCAGCGCCACGCCGGACGAGGTGGGGCCGACGGCGATGTCGGCGTTGTCGTCCGCGTAGGCGGACGCCAGCTGCGCGCGGGCGACGTCGGGCTTGCCCTGGTTGTCCTTTTCAATCACGCGGATCTTGCGGCCCGCCACCGTCATCGTGCCTTGGGTCGCGTATTCCAGGCCCAGCATCAGGCCGTTCTGCGTCTGTTTGGCGTAGGCCTCCAGCGGGCCCGTCTTGTCGTACACGTGGGCGACGACGAAGTCTTTCGCCGCGACCGCCGAATTCATGCAAAGGGCTGCCAGCGCGGCAAGCAGAATGCGATTCATGGATGTCTCTCCTGTTATCAGCGGGCGTGGCCGGCCGCGGTGTGGTCATGCATGGGGTCCGGCGTGGCAAGGAACCGGCGGATGGCGTCGATCTGCGGCGCCACGTTCAGCGCGGGTGCATGGCCGCAATCGGGGAAGTCGATGCGCGTTGCGCGTGGTCCACGCTGCGTCATCGCATGGGCGACATCGGGCAGCAGCAGATCGGACTCGTCGCCGCGCAGCAACAGCACCGGCATGCGCAGGGAGTCGTAGCCGCTCCAGCGGTTGTAGTCGCTGGGGTGATGGCTGAATTGCCCGACGATGGCAGGGTCGTAGTGCGCCGTGACGCGGCCGTCGGGCAATCGGCGTACCGATGTTTCGGCCATGCGGCGCCATTGCTCGTCGCTTTGCCATCCATAGGGCTTGTAGGCGACGCGCAACCAGGCTTCCAGTTCGGTGACAGTGTCGAACGCGGGCGGGTTGCCCGCGTAGGCCAGGATGCGGTCGATGGCGGGTTGGGGCAGTTCGGGGCCAATGTCGTTGACGACCAGATGCGAGATTCGGCCGCGCAGCGTCGTGGCGGCCGCGTGCATGCCGGTGGCGCCACCCATCGACGTGCCGACCCAACGCACGCGCGCAAGCGACAGGCTGTCCGCGAGAGCGCGGGCGAGGCGGGCGTAGAAATCCAGTTGGTACTCGGCGACGGGGTCCGGGCTCCATTGCGACAGGCCGCGGCCGATCGTGTCGGGGCAGAGGATGCGGTAGTCGTCCGCCAGCGCATTCGCCAGTTCGTCGAAGTCGCGTCCCGTGCGGGCAAGGCCGTGCCACATGATGATGGGGGGCGCGTCCGCGTCGCCCCATTCGGTCACGTGCAGCTCGCGGCCTTCGCAGCGCAGATAGCGCGAAGCGGGCGTGTGGCGGGCGGCCGTTGCGGGCGCGTGTGCCATGAGTCTCCTCCCGGGTTGTCCAGGTTGTGTGCTTATTGGGCTGACTATAGACTTCTGCCAAACGCATTCACAATGCGCCGCCCACCCCAGAGCAGGGTGAGTCAAGAAGTTGTAGACGCAAGATCAATTTGCGCTTCCCGCCGCGTACAGGAGACCGCGCCATGTCCGATACGGAATTCGCCATTTCGGCCAGCGCTGGCGCCGACCGGCGCGAGCAATGGCGCGCGGCCCTGTCGGACGCGTTCGGTCCGTTCGAGGTCCACGGCGGCATGCCGACCCATTTCGCCGGGCATGTGCGCTACGCGCGCCGCGCCAGCCTGCAGTTCAATGACCTGCACTACCAGGGACAGAAGCTGGAGCGCACGGCGGGCAACGTCTCGCGGCTGGACCAGGAGTTCTACACCTTCGGCCTGCCGCTGGCCGGCCCGCTGGCCGTGCGGCAGCTGGGCCGCGAGTTCCAGGTGGAGCCGGGCTGCGTCTACTTGATGAACCAGAGCCTGCCTTACCAGGCGACGGCGCTGGGGGCAGCGGGCTATCGCAGCCTGAGCGTGTCGTTCCCGCGCAGTGCGCTGTCGCAAAGGGATTCCCGCATCGGCGCCTTCTACAAGCTGCGCGTCGACGATGGTTCCCCGCGCGGCGCGATGCTGGCCAGCTATATGGATCACCTGTTCAAGGGCATGGACGGCTGGTCCGACACCGAAGTGACGGAATTGGGTGAACGCCTGATCGACCTGATCGTGCTGTTCCTGGTGCAGTCGGGGCAGGGGCATGCGTCGGAATCAGATAGCAGCGTCACCGTGGCACACCGGCAGCGCGTGCTGGCCTACATGCGGCAGCATCTGGCCGACCCGGCGTTGTCGCCGCAGCGGGTGGCGCAGGGATGCGGCGTATCGGTGGCGTACCTGCACCGCATCCTGCGCGCAGGCGGCCTCTCGGCCGAGTCCTTCATCTTCGATCAGCGGTTGGACAAATGCCGCGACCTGCTGCTGAGCCCTCAGCATCGCCATCGCAGCATCGCCGAGCTGGCATATCAGGTGGGCTTTGCGCATCCTTCGCATTTCAGCCGCCTGTTCAAGCAGCGTTTCGGCATGACGCCGCGGGACCTGCGGGCAAGTTCCTAGAGCGCGACGGGATCCGGGCGGGGCATCAGCCCCCGTGGACGTGCGTCAACATCCACGCCGTGAGGTACAGGCCGGCGCCGAATACGGCATGCGCCATCAGGCTGCGCAGGCGCGCTGTGTTCGGATGCGGGGTCTTGCTGGCCGCGATACCGGCACCCAGCCCGGGCTGCAGGATGAAGAAGGGCGCGGCCACGCTCAGGACGCCGAACAGCAGGGCGGGCGCCAGCGTGGGTTGCTGCGTCCAGGCCACACCCACGACGCTCAGCAGCATCGCGGCAAAGATGATGCCGATACCGTAATGTGCGGCCCAACCCAGCAACGCTTCGCCGCGCACGGGTTCGGCGCGGCCGATGTTCGCGTGCCGAAAACGGCCGCGGGGCAGATGCCCGATCCACCGGCCCACCATCGCGAAGTTCAGGGATGGGATGCCGAAGCAGCGCTGGAGGAAAAGCGCCCACACGTCCATCACCAGCGTGGCGCCCGCGCCGATCAGCACGGCGCGTTGCAGGAATTCAATCAGGGCTGGGGTCACGAGGCAGCATCCTTGTTTAATACATTCAATTTATTGATTGAATGTTAGAGCGATGCTATCGTGATGTCAATGAACCCCCCAGACAGCCCTCAACCTTCCCAGCGCTTCGACGCGCTTGCCGAGATCGCCAAGACCCTGGGGCAGGCCCATCGACTGGCCCTGCTTGAACACATCGCGCAGGGCGAACGCGCGGTGGAAAGGTTGGCCGAACTGACCGGGCTGTCTGTCGCCAATACCTCGCAGCATTTGCAGCACCTGCGCCGTGCCGGCTTCGTGCAGACCCGGCGCGACGGCAAGCGAGTGCTGTACCGGTTGGGGGCGGGGCCGATCGCGCCGCTCTTGGCCGCATTGCGCGGCTATGCCGAGCATCAGCACGCAGAGATCCGGGAAGTCATCGCAGATAGCATCCATCAGCGTGACCGCCTGGACGGCATCTCCATTGAAGAACTGCTGGGCATGCTGGACAGCGGCGGCGTTGTGCTGCTGGACGTGCGGCCTTCTGAAGAGTTCGCCCAAGGCCATTTGCCGGGCGCCATCAATATCCCGACCGAAGACCTGGAACGCCGCCTGGCCGACCTGCCCGCGGGCGCGGATGTCGTCGCCTATTGCCGGGGACCGTATTGCGTGCTGTCCACCGACGCCGTGGCGGCGTTGCGCGCGCATGGCGTGGCGGCGCGCCGGCTGGACGCCGGCTTTCCGGAGTGGAAGGCGGCGGGCTTGCAGGTGGAAGCCGCGCCGGCGTGAAACCCCGCACCGCCCAGACAAAAAAAGCCCCGCGACGGAAATCGCGGGGCTTTTTCGTACTGTGGGTACGGGGTCAGATGTGCGTGATGAATTTCGTGACCAGGTAGCCGTCGAACGTTTCCAGGCCGCCTTCGCTGCCGATGCCGCTGTCCTTGATGCCGCCGAACGGCGTCTCGGCTAGCGCGCTGCCGAAGTGATTGATATTGACCATGCCGGCCTCCAGGCCGTTCGAGACCTTGGTCGCCGTCTTCAGTGAGTTCGTGAACACGTAGGACGACAGGCCGAAGGGCAGGCTGTTGGCGCGGCGCAGGACTTCATCGGTGTCCTTGAAGCGCACGACCGGTGCGACGGGGCCGAAGGGCTCTTCGGTCATCAGCATGGAATCGTCGGGCAGATCCGTCACGACCGTGGGCGCGAAGAAGAAGCCCTTGCGGTCCAGCGGGCCGCCGCCGACCACGACTTTGCCACCGTGCTTCTTGGCGTCGTCAATGAAGGCGCTCATGGCGGGCACGCGGCGCTCATGCGCCAGCGGGCCCATGTCGGTGCCGGCTTCCAGGCCGTCGCCGACCTTGATGTTCTTCAGCACGTCGGAAAAGCGCGCCAGGAATTGCTCGTAGGCGCCTTCCTGCACGTAGAAGCGAGTGGGCGACACGCAGACCTGACCGGCGTTGCGGACCTTGAACTTGGCCAGCATTTCAGCGGCGCGCTCGACGTCGGCGTCATCGAACACCAGCACGGGCGAATGGCCGCCCAGTTCCATCGTGACGCGCTTCATGTGCGCGCCGGCCAGCGCGGCCAGCTGCTTGCCCACCGGCACGGAACCGGTGAACGATACCTTGCGCACGATCGGCGAACGGATCAGGTAGTCGGAAATCTTGGCGGGTTCGCCCCAGACGATGTTCAGGCAGCCCTTGGGCAAGCCGGCGTCGTGGAACATGCGGGCAATGGCCATGACGGCGCTGGGCGAATCTTCGGGGCCTTTCAGCACCACCGTGCAACCGGCGCCGAGCGCGGCGGCGATCTTGCGGATGGCCTGGTTGTACGGGAAGTTCCAGGGCGTGAACGCGGCGCAGACGCCGATGGGTTCGCGCACGACGAACTGGCGCACATCTGGGTTGCGCGGTGGCACGACGCGGCCATAGATGCGGCGGCATTCCTCGGCGTGCCAGTCGGCGTGCTCGGCGCAGGAGGTGACTTCACCCACGGCTTCGGCCAGCGGCTTGCCCTGGTCCAGCGTCATGTTGCGGCCGATCTCCTTGGCGCGCTCGCGCGACAGCGTGGCGACCTTGCGCAGGATGGCGGAACGGTCCATGGGGGAAGACTTCTTCCAGGACTCGAACGCGCGTTGGGCGGCGGCTAGCGCGCGGTCCAGATCCGCTTCGGTAGCGTGGGGCAGCTGGCCAAGCACTTCCAGCGTGGCCGGGTTGATGACGTCCTGGGTGCGCCTACCCTCGCCGGAGATGAATTCGCCGTCGATATACAGCGCCAACTGTTCATACATGCCTGTCGTTCCTTGCGAAATAGGAGTGGAGTGCGACCGCAGTCGCCCGCGCCAGTCTAAACCAGCTCGTGGGCGCCAGGGAGGGCCACTCGCGCGCGCAAACCTGGAGCCAATCGGGGGCGGCCAGGGCTATGCCCCACGCCTTGCAAGGCGGCGCCGGCATGGACACAATGGGGCATCTTTGGCAGCTATCACCGAACCCATCGTGCAACCCGTCGACGCGCGCCCCGCCGGCAAGTCCAGTATCTACTCCCGCGTGTTGTTCCGCTTCATCGATTGGCTGCGACACCGCATCGCGAAAGCGTCGCTGGTGGGGGACCGGCCAATTTTCCAGAACAGCCAGTTCCCGTGGATCGCCGCCCTGGAAGCCCAGACGCCCGCCATCCGCGCCGAGCTGACGGCGCTGCTGGCGCAACGCCAGCAACTGCCGGCCTTCCATGAGATATCACCGGATGTGGGCATGATCACGTCGGATGACCAATGGAAGACGTTCCTCTTCATGGGCTACGGCCTGCGCTCCGAACGCAACCTGGCCAGCTGTCCGGCCACGGCCCGGGCGCTGGAAGGGATCCCGGGCATCCGCAGCGCCTTCTTCTCGATCCTCGAGGCCGGCAAGCGGATCCCGCTGCACACCGGCCCGTACAACGGCGTCCTGCGCCTGCACCTGGGGCTGGTCGTGCCCGAGCCGGCGGACCGGTGCTGGATCGAGGTCGGGGGCGAGCGCTACAGCTGGCGGGAGGGCCGGGCCGTGGTGTTCGACGACCTCTATCCCCACCAGGTGCACAACGATACGGACGGTCTGCGCGCCGTGTTGTTCGTGGACTTTGAACGTCCCTGCCGGGTTCCGGTAAAATGGTTGAATCGCCTGGTGCTCAGGGCGGCCCCCTTGACGGACGAAATCCGGCGGGGCAAGGCCAACCATGACGCCTGGGAGAAGGGCTTTTACCGTCACAAATAAGGGGCGGATAGCTCGAAAACCGTCCCCTCGTTGAGGGGGCGTGGTGTTTTGTGCGTCATTCCAACAAAGTGCTTGCGCTCAAAATTTAACCACGCTAGAATGATCAGCTTTCCCAGATTGTCGATCCAGTTAACCGAAAGTTGTTTCGAAGACTAGTCGGCGTGTTGGGGGAATACCCGCAGGATTTCAACCCAGGGTCGTTGCGTTGCCAACCAGTTGTAGAGATAGGGCGAAAGCTCTAGGGCTACAACACATAAAGCAGGGCGGCAGACCTGACGGGACCAAAACTGGCAGGAATTGCAGTGTTCCCTTATTGGGAAAACCGTATTTCCAGTTAAGTTGGAACAGGAAAAATCATGATCCAAATGCAGACCACGCTGGACGTGGCCGATAACACTGGTGCGCGTCATGTCATGTGCATTAAGGTGCTCGGTGGCTCCAAGCGCCGTTATGCCGGTATCGGCGACATCATCAAGGTGAGCGTCAAAGATGCGGCTCCGCGCGGACGCGTCAAGAAAGGCGAAATTTACAATGCCGTGGTGGTTCGTACCGCCAAGGGCGTGCGCCGTAAAGACGGTTCGCTGATTCGTTTCGGTGGCAATGCCGCCGTGTTGCTCAACGCCAAGCTGGAGCCCATCGGCACCCGCATCTTCGGACCCGTTACGCGTGAACTGCGTACCGAGAAGTTCATGAAGATCGTGTCGTTGGCCCCGGAAGTGCTGTAAGGAGCCCTACGATGAACAACATTCGTAAAGGCGACGAAGTCATCGTCCTGACCGGCCGCGACAAGAAGCGTCGCGGTACCGTGCTGGCTCGTGTTGATGCCGACCACGTTCTGGTCGAAGGCGTCAACATCGTCAAGAAGCACGTGAAAGCCAACCCGATGGCTAACAACCCGGGCGGGATTGTCGAAAAGACCATGCCGATCCACATCTCGAATGTGGCGCTCTTCAACCCCGCAACCGGTCGTGGCGACCGCGTGGGCGTTCAAGAAGTCGAAGGTCGCAAGGTCCGCGTGTTCCGTTCCAATGGTGCCGTTGTCGGCGCCAAGGCGTAAGGGGCGATAGACATGTCTCGTTTGCAAGATTTCTACAAGAGCAAGGTCGCTGGCGACCTGCAGGCCAAGTTTGGCTACAAGAGCGTCATGGAAGTGCCGCGCATCACCAAGATCACCCTGAACATGGGTGTCTCGGAAGCCGTGTCCGATAAGAAGGTTATCGAACACGCGGTGTCGGACCTGACCAAGATCGCTGGCCAAAAGCCTGTCGTGACGAAGACCAAGAAGGCTATCGCCGGTTTCAAGATCCGCGAAAACTACCCGATTGGTTGCATGGTCACGCTGCGTGGTCAACGCATGTACGAATTCCTGGATCGCCTCGTTGCGGTCGCGCTGCCTCGCGTGCGTGACTTCCGTGGTATCTCGGGTCGTGCATTTGACGGCCGCGGCAACTACAACATCGGGGTGAAAGAGCAGATCATTTTCCCCGAAATCGAGTACGACAAGATCGACGCGCTGCGTGGGCTGAACATCAGCATCACCACCTCCGCGAAGACCGACGAAGAAGCCAAGGCGCTGTTGACGGCCTTCAGCTTCCCGTTCCGTAACTAAGGGGCTGATGACGTGGCTAAACTTTCCCTCATCAATCGCGACATCAAGCGCGCCAAGCTGGCTGACAAGTTCGCTGCCAAGCGCGCTGAGTTGAAGTCGATCATCGACGACCAGTCGAAGACCGACGAAGAACGTTACCAAGCTCGGCTCAAGCTGCAACAGCTGCCGCGCAATGCCAATCCGACGCGCCAACGTAACCGTTGCGTGGTCACCGGTCGTCCGCGCGGTGTGTTCCGCAAGTTCGGCCTGACGCGTCACAAACTGCGTGAAATGGCGATGAAGGGCGAAATCCCCGGCATCACCAAGGCCAGCTGGTAGGAGATACATTATGAGCATGAGCGATCCCATCGCCGATATGCTGACCCGCATTCGCAATGCGCAGCAAGTGGACAAAGTTACGGTGAGCATGCCCTCCTCGAAGCTGAAGGCGGCAATTGCCGCTGTGCTGAAAGACGAAGGCTACATCGACAGCTTTGAAATCAAGGGCACCCAGGCCAAGCCTGAGCTCGAGATCACCCTGAAGTACTACGCTGGCCGTCCGGTTATCGAGCGCATTGAACGCGTGTCGCGCCCCGGTCTGCGTATCTACAAGGGCCGTACCAGCATTCCTCAGGTCATGAACGGCCTGGGCGTGGCTATCGTTTCGACCTCGCGCGGCGTCATGACCGACCGTAAGGCTCGCGCCAACGGCGTCGGCGGCGAAGTGCTGTGCTACGTGGCCTAAGGAGAAATTCTAATGTCACGTATCGCTAAGTATCCGGTCGAACTGCCCAAGGGTGTCGAAGCTGACATCAAGCAGGATCAGATCACTGTCAAGGGCCCGCTGGGCACCCTGACCCAAGCCCTGACTGGCGACGTCACCGTTGCGTTGGACGAAGGCAAGCTCACGTTTGCCGCCGCTAACGAAACGCGTCACGCCAATGCCATGTCGGGTACCGTGCGCGCTCTGGTGGCCAATATGGTTACCGGCGTGAGCAAGGGCTTCGAGCGCAAGCTGACCCTGGTTGGCGTGGGTTACCGCGCCTCGATCCAAGGCGATGCCGTTAAGCTGCAGCTCGGTTTCTCGCACGACGTTTTGCATCAGTTGCCGGCCGGTATCAAGGCCGAATGCCCCACCCAGACGGAAATCGTCATCAAGGGCGCCAACAAGCAAGTCGTCGGTCAGATGGCCGCTGAAATCCGCGCGTACCGCGAACCCGAACCCTACAAGGGCAAGGGTGTGCGTTACTCGGACGAACGCGTCGTCATCAAAGAAACCAAGAAGAAATAACGGCGCACGCAAGGACGAATCATGGACAAAAAAGTTTCCCGTTTGCGTCGTGCGGTTCCGACCCGCCGGAAGATCAACGAGCTGCGCGTTCACCGCCTCTCGGTCTTCCGCTCGAACCAGCACATCTACGCCAACATCATTTCGCCGGAAGGCGATCGCGTTCTGGTCAGCGCCTCGACGGTGGAAGCCGAAGTGCGTGCGCAACTGGCCGGCCAAACCGGTCAGGGTGGCAACACTGCCGCTGCTACGCTGGTCGGCAAGCGCGTGGCCGAAAAGGCCAAGGCTGCCGGTATCGAACTGGTCGCTTTCGATCGCTCGGGCTTTCGTTACCATGGCCGCGTGAAAGCGCTGGCCGATGCCGCGCGTGAAGCCGGCCTGAAGTTCTAAGCGAGGATCTGTCAAATGGCTAAAGTACAAGGCAAGAACGCCGCGGAAAAAGAGAACGATGACGGCCTCCGCGAAAAGATGATCGCGGTCAACCGCGTGAGCAAAGTGGTCAAGGGTGGTCGCACCATGAGCTTTGCCGCGCTGACCGTGGTTGGCGATGGCGATGGTCGCGTCGGCATGGGTAAGGGCAAGGCGCGTGAAGTGCCGGTGTCCGTTCAGAAGGCAATGGAACAGGCCCGTCGCGGCATGTTCAAGGTTGCCCTGAAGAACGGCACGCTGCACCACACCGTGGTTGGCAAGCATGGCGCCGCTACCGTGCTGATCTCGCCGGCTGCTGAAGGTACTGGCGTTATCGCCGGCGGCCCGATGCGCGCTATTTTTGAAGTGATGGGTGTGCGTAACGTGGTTGCCAAGAGCCTGGGCTCGAGCAACCCCTACAACATGGTTCGCGCCACGTTGAACGGTCTGCGCGCTTCCCTGACCCCGGCCGATGTTGCTGCCAAGCGCGGCAAGTCGGTCGAAGAAATCCTGGGGTAAATCATGGCTCAGAAGCAGATCAAAGTGACCCTCGTGCGCTCGGTGATCGGTACCAAGCAATCGCACCGTGATACGGTTCGCGGTTTGGGCTTGGGTCGCATCAACAGCAGCCGCGTGCTGGTCGATACGCCCGAGGTGCGTGGGATGATCCGTAAGGTGGATTATCTCGTTTCCGTCTCGGAAGCCTAAGGAATCACCATGTCGGATATGCAACTTAATTCGCTGAAGCCCGCTGAGGGCAGCAAGCACGCCAAGCGCCGCGTCGGCCGTGGCATCGGTTCGGGTCTGGGTAAAACCGCCGGCCGTGGTCACAAGGGTCAGAAGTCGCGCTCGGGCGGTTTCCATAAGGTTGGCTTCGAAGGCGGTCAAATGCCGCTGCAGCGTCGTCTGCCCAAGCGTGGTTTCACCCCGCTCGGTCAACACCTGTATGCCGAAGTTCGTCTGTCGGACCTGCAAGCCCTGCCCATCGACGAAATCGATGTGCAAGTGCTGAAGGCGGCTGGCGTGATTGGCCAGGCGGTTCGTTACGCCAAGGTCATCAAGTCGGGTGAACTCTCGCGCAAGGTCGTGCTCAAGGGCATTACCGCGACGGCTGGTGCTCGCACCGCCATCGAAGCCGCGGGCGGCTCGCTTGCTTGATCACGAGGTGACGAGTGGCTAACGCGCAGGCATTGGGCAAAACCGGAGCACGGTACGGTGATTTGAAGCGCCGTCTTGTGTTCCTGGTGCTCGCCCTGGTGGTTTACCGTTTGGGTACACACATCCCCGTACCGGGTATTAATCCGGATGCGCTGGCGGACTTGTTCCGTCAGAACCAGGGCGGGATCCTGGGCCTGTTCAACATGTTCTCGGGTGGGGCGCTCTCGCGTTTCTCGATTTTTGCCCTGGGGATCATGCCGTACATTTCGGCATCCATCATCATGCAGTTGATGTCGGTGGTGGTGCCGTCGCTGGAAGCGCTCAAGAAAGAGGGCGAAGCCGGTCGTCGGAAGATTACCCAGTACACCCGCTACGGCACAGTCGTGCTGGCGCTGGTGCAAGCAGTGGGCATTTCGGTAGCGTTGGAGTCCCAGCAGGGACTGGTGATCGATCCGGGTATGCTGTTTCGCTTCACGACCGTTGTGACTCTGGTCACTGGCACCATGTTCGTCATGTGGCTGGGTGAGCAGATTACGGAACGCGGTCTGGGCAACGGGATTTCCATCCTGATCTTCGCAGGTATCGTTGCGGGTCTGCCCGCGGCGCTGGCTGCACTGTTGGACCTGGTCCGCACCAACGCGATGTCCGTGCTTTCGGCACTGTTCATCGTGGCTCTGGTGGTGCTGGTTACCGCTTTTGTGGTGTTCGTGGAACGCGGACAGCGCAAGATCACGGTGAACTACGCCAAGCGTCAGGTCGGCAATAAGGTCTACGGTGGTCAAAGCTCGCATTTGCCGCTGAAGCTGAACATGGCAGGGGTGATTCCGCCGATCTTCGCATCGTCGATCATTCTGTTCCCGGCCACGATCACGAGCTGGTTCTCCAGCAGTGAGAACATGCGCTGGCTTAGCGACCTGGCTGCGGCCCTGTCGCCTCGTCAACCGCTCTACATCACGCTGTACTCCGTCGCGATTATTTTCTTCTGCTTTTTCTACACGGCTCTGGTGTTCAACAGCCGCGAAACGGCGGACAACCTGAAGAAGAGTGGTGCGTTTGTTCCGGGCATTCGTCCGGGTGAACAAACAGCGCGCTACATCGACAAGATCCTGATGCGTCTGACGCTCGCAGGTGCCTTGTACATCACTTTGGTGTGCCTGTTGCCTGAATTCTTGGTGATGCGCTGGAACGTTCCTTTCTACTTCGGTGGTACGTCTCTGTTGATTATTGTGGTGGTGACGATGGATTTCATGGCACAGGTTCAGGCCTACATGATGTCTCACCAGTACGACTCGTTGCTCAAGAAGGCCAACTTCAAGGGCGCGGGTTTGCCGATGCGGTAAGCAAAAGAATGTCCAAGGACGACGTCATTCAGATGCAAGGCGAGGTTCTTGAGAACCTCCCGAACGCGACATTTCGCGTCAAGCTCGAAAACGGCCACGTGGTGTTGGGCCATATTTCCGGCAAGATGCGTATGCATTACATCCGGATCCTGCCGGGTGACAAGGTCACAGTGGAGCTCACGCCCTATGATCTGACGCGAGCCAGGATAGTTTTCCGCTCCAAATGAGCGGAACCGGATTACGGAAAATTAGGAGTCAACCATGAAAGTAATGGCATCGGTTAAGCGGATCTGCCGCAACTGCAAAGTTATCAAACGTCACGGCGTGGTGCGTGTTATCTGCACCGACCCGCGTCACAAGCAGCGTCAAGGCTAACTCGGGTTAGCGACTACGCAACAGATTTATTCAAGGAATAGTCATGGCCCGTATTGCTGGCATTAACATCCCGCCGCAACAGCACGCCGAGATCGGACTGACCGCCATTTTTGGCATTGGTCGTACGCGCGCTCGCAAAATCTGCGAAGCGGCAAACGTACCCTTTGACAAAAAGGTCAAGGATCTGAACGACGCTGAATTGGAACGCGTCCGCGAACATGTTGGTTTGTTCACGGTTGAAGGCGACCTGCGTCGTGAAGTACAGCTCTCGATCAAGCGTTTGATCGACCTGGGAACCTACCGCGGTATGCGTCACAAGCGCGGTTTGCCCGTGCGCGGCCAGCGCACTCGCACCAACGCACGGACCCGTAAGGGCCCGCGTCGTGCAGCTGCGTCCCTGAAGAAATAATCGAGGAACAGGATTATGGCGAAAGCTTCCACCAGCGGCGCTTCGCGCGTGCGCAAAAAGGTTAAGAAGAACGTCTCGGACGGCATCGCGCACGTTCACGCTTCGTTCAACAACACCATCATCACCATCACCGATCGTCAGGGCAACGCACTGTCGTGGGCCACGTCGGGCGGTGCTGGTTTCAAGGGTTCGCGTAAGTCGACCCCGTTCGCCGCGCAGGTCGCTGCTGAAACGGCTGGCCGCGTCGCGCTGGAGTACGGCATCAAGACTCTGGAAGTGCGTATCAAGGGCCCCGGCCCCGGTCGCGAATCGTCTGTCCGTGCGCTGAACGCGCTGGGCATCAAGATTTCGTCCATCGCCGACATCACGCCCGTTCCGCACAACGGCTGCCGTCCGCCGAAGCGTCGTCGTATCTAAAGGGAATCCACATGGCACGTTATATTGGACCCAAATGCAAGCTCTCGCGCCGCGAGGGTACTGACCTGTTCCTGAAGAGCGCCCGTCGCTCGCTGGATTCCAAGTGCAAGCTGGATTCCAAGCCTGGCCAACACGGCCGCACTTCGGGTGCCCGCACTTCCGACTACGGCCTGCAGCTGCGCGAAAAGCAAAAGCTCAAACGCATGTACGGCGTGCTGGAAAAGCAATTCCGCAAGTACTTCGCTGAAGCAGAGCGTCGCCGTGGCAACACCGGCGAAACCCTGATCCAGTTGCTGGAATCGCGCCTGGACAACGTCGTCTACCGCATGGGCTTCGGCTCGACGCGCGCCGAAGCTCGCCAGCTGGTGAGCCACCGCGCCATCGAACTGAACGGCCACACGGCTGACATCGCTTCGATGCTGGTCAAGGCTGGCGACGTCGTTTCGATCCGTGAAAAGGCCAAGAAGCAAGGCCGTATCAAGGAATCGCTCGACCTGGCCACCAGCATCGGCATCCCCCAATGGGTGGAAGTCGATTCGACCAAGCTGACCGGTACGTTCAAGTCGGTCCCCGATCGCGCTGACGTCGCTCGCGACATCAACGAATCGATGGTCGTCGAACTGTACTCGCGTTAATCAGGTCTCTGCCGGCGCCTCCTTCGCAGGTGTGCCGGCACGAAGCTGGTCTCGCGACCCGTTTGCACGTCCCGCAGCAGCCCGCTTTCCGCCTTTTGGTGGGGCGGGCTTTGCGGTAAGTATCGGCCGGCGTTTTCGCGCCGCCCGAGTTTCATGTTTCACCCTGTCCATCAGCCTTATCGGTGTAACGAGCCGAGGGTATTGAAAAGGAACACAGTAAATGTCCACTCAAGGTTTCCTGAAGCCGCGCTCCATTGAAGTCGAACCGGTCGGCACGCACCATGCCAAGATCGTGATGGAGCCGTTCGAGCGTGGCTACGGTCATACGCTGGGCAACGCCCTGCGCCGCATCCTGCTGTCTTCGATGACCGGCTACGCGCCGACCGAAGTCCAGATGACGGGCGTGGTGCACGAATACTCGACCATCCCGGGCGTTCGCGAAGATGTCGTCGACATCCTGCTGAACCTGAAGGGCGTGGTCTTCAAGCTGCACAATCGCGACGAAGTGACCCTGGTTCTGCGCAAGACCGGCGCGGGCACCGTGCTGGCCAGCGACATCGAGCTGCCGCATGACGTCGAGATCATCAACCCCGGCCATGCCATCTGCAACCTGACGGACGCAGGCAAGCTGGAAATGCAGATCAAGGTTGAAAAGGGCCGCGGCTACGTGCCGGGCAACGTGCGCGCGCTGTCGGAAGACCGCACCCACACCATCGGCCGCATCGTTCTGGACGCTTCGTTCAGCCCGGTCCGCCGCGTGAGCTACGCGGTTGAAAGCGCCCGCGTGGAACAGCGCACCGACCTGGACAAGCTGGTTCTGGACATCGAAACCAACGGCGTCATCTCGCCCGAGGAAGCGGTGCGCCAGTCGGCTCGCATCTTGATGGACCAGATCTCGGTCTTCGCTGCTCTGGAAGGCGCTGGCGATTCGTACGAAGCCCCGGTCCGCGGCACGCCGCAGATCGACCCGGTGCTGCTGCGCCCGGTCGACGACCTGGAACTGACCGTACGTTCGGCCAACTGCCTGAAGGCCGAAAACATCTACTACATCGGCGACCTGATTCAGCGTACCGAAAACGAGCTGCTCAAGACCCCGAACCTGGGTCGCAAGTCGCTCAACGAGATCAAGGAAGTCCTGGCTGCACGTGGTCTGACTCTGGGCATGAAGCTCGAGAACTGGCCGCCCCTGGGCCTGGAGCGTCCGTAAGTCTTAAGAGGGTGACGCCCCGGAAACGGGGCGTTTCCCGCAGCGCCCGGTTTTACCGCCGGGCCGTTTGCGAAATCGTCGTAAAATGCACCGTTTTCTACCGGACCGCGGCCTGATTGCAGGTTGATAGAAGAGCCGGCAACCCGATGGCGAACGCCATCTTTAGATTCAAAGGAAACTTATCATGCGTCACGGTAATGGCTTGCGTAAGCTCAACCGCACCAGCAGTCACCGTCTTGCCATGTTCCGCAACATGGCCGTTTCGTTGATCACCCACGAAGCCATCAAGACCACGCTGCCGAAGGCGAAAGAATTGCGCCGCGTCATCGAACCCCTGATCACGCTGGGCAAAGAGCCCACGCTGGCGAACAAGCGTCTGGCATTTGCCCGTCTGCGCGATCGCGATGCGGTGGTGAAGCTGTTTGCCGAAATCGGCCCGCGCTACGCGGCCCGTAACGGTGGCTACACCCGCGTGCTGAAGATGGGCTTCCGTCAAGGCGACAACGCTCCCATGGCTTTCATGGAACTGGTTGACCGTCCGGAAGTTGATGAAGCCGCTGCGGACAGCGCCGAGTAATTCTCGGTAGCTCGATAAGCGACAAGGGCGGGTCTTCGGACCCGCCCTTGTTTTATTTGCGCGCCCGCCACGGCGTTTGGATCACGAGGCGTGCAATTCCCCCCGCAACTGCGCCGCGGTGGCCGCCAGCGCCTCCTGAGGCGGTTGGGGCGGCATCCGGAACGTCAGGTCCTGCTGTTCGATGTACTGCGTGGACGTCACGTCTTGCGTGTGATGCATCGGGATGATGTGGGCGTGGGCGTGCGCCACGTGGATGCCGGTGAAGGCGAAGCCCACCCGTTCGACCCCGTACAGCCGCTTCATGTGACGCCCGAGCTTTTGCCCCAGGTTCAGGATGTGGCCGGCGAGATCGGCGGGCATGTCCTCGTAATAGGGGTAATGCTGCTTCGGGATGATGAGGGTGTGGCCCGGGCGCACCGGCTGGATGTCCAGGAAGGCCAGCAGGCGCTCGTCTTCGTGGATGATGTGCGCGGGGATCTCGTGCCGCGCGATGCGGCAGAACAGACAGTTGTCGGACATGCGTGCCTCGGTGAAAACGGATGGCTGGGTGGCATGGCCGGCGCCGAGGATCCGGGCGGCCGCCGCAATACCGATAAAATACCCCGAGTTACATCTCACACGGGTATCCCGAGGAGGCTCCATGTTGCGCGATGACGACGTCGTGCTGGTCATCAGCAATGCGCCGGACGTGCTGCTTGCGAAGCGCATCGCGCACGTGCTGGTGGAAGACGGGTTGGCGGCCTGCGTGAACC
Organism: Achromobacter marplatensis; assembly: GCF_002209535.1. GTDB lineage: Bacteria > Pseudomonadota > Gammaproteobacteria > Burkholderiales > Burkholderiaceae_B > Achromobacter > Achromobacter marplatensis. The sequence continues at coordinate 27,594 of NZ_NJIG01000004.1, forward strand.
TTGGCGCGCCGGGCCTGTCCATCTACCAGTGGAACGGAGAGGTCGAAGGGGCGGAAGAAGTCCCCATCCACATCAAGACCACCTACGCGCGCCACCAGGCAGTGGTTCAGGCCCTGGCGCAGATGCATCCCTATGATGTGCCCGAAATCATCGTGCTGCCGGTCATCGGCGGCGCGGCGCCTTATCTGGATTGGGTGCGCGAGCAGACGGCCGTCACGCAGAACAAGAGAGACTGATGTTGCAACTTGCCGGTATTGTCGGTGCGCCGCGGCGCCCGATTCACGCCACCCGCGCTGCCCGCGCGGCCCATGCCCTGTTCAGGCAATGCCTGATGTTCCTGGCGATGGCGCTGCTGCTGATGGGATGGCAGGCGGCGGCGCATGCCGAGGCCGAGTTCCTGGAGCCCGAAAAGGCTTTCGTGTTCAGCGCGCAGATGGCCGCGCCCGATACGCTGGAGCTGCGCTACAAGGTCGCGCCCGGCTACTACATGTACCGCGAGCGTTTCGGCATCACGATCAGCCCCATGGGGGCGACGACGCTGGGCGAAGCCATCTACCCCAAGGGCGAGGTCAAGTACGACCCAACCTTCGAGAAAGACATGGAGGTCTTCCACAAGGACGTGGTGATCCGGGTGCCGGTCGGCACCGGGGACCAGCCCTTCACCCTGACCTTGACCGGCCAGGGCTGTGCGGACGCCGGCCTGTGCTATCCGCCGATGGACAGCAGCGTGAAACTGACGCCGGTGGCGGGTGGTTACGCGCTGGCAGGTGGCGCATCCGCGCTGGCGCAGGCGTCGCAGGCCGCACCGTCGGGCGGGCTGAGCGCGCTGTTTACCGCAGGCGACACCGGCCTGGCTGACGCGCTGGGCGGTCTGGGCTGGGCCAAGACCGCGGGTGTGTTCCTGGTGCTGGGCCTGTTGCTGGCTTTCACGCCCTGCGTGTTGCCGATGATTCCCATCTTGTCTTCAATCGTGCTGGGCGGCGTGGCGCAGCCCCGGCCGACGCGCGGCCGCGGACTGGCGCTGGCGGCGACCTATGTGCTGGGCATGTCGGTGGTCTACACCGCGCTGGGCGTGGCCGCAGGACTGAGCGGCGCGGGCTTGGCCGCGTGGCTGCAGACGCCGTGGATCCTGACGCTGTTCGCCATCCTGCTGGCCGTGCTGGCACTGGCGATGTTTGACGCGTTCACGTTCCAGATGCCGTCGGGCATCCAGGCGAAGCTGGCAGAGCGTTCGTCGCGCATTCCGGGCGGGCGTTATACCGGTGCGCTCGTGATGGGCGCCTTGTCTGCGCTGATCGTCGGACCTTGCGTAGCCGCGCCGTTGGCGGGCGCGCTGCTGTATATCTCGCAAACGGGCGACGTGGTCCTGGGTGGGTCGGCGTTGTTCGCCATGGCCTGGGGCATGGGCGTGCCGCTGTTGATCGTGGGGGCGTCGTCCGGCGCGCTGCTGCCCAAGGCGGGCCCCTGGATGGACGGCGTGAAGCGCCTGTTCGGCATGTTGCTGCTGGCGACTGCCTGGTGGATGCTCATCCCCGTGGTGCCGACCTGGGTGCAGATGACGGGTTGGGCGTTCCTGGCGGTGGTGTCGGCCGTGATGCTGCGGGCGTTCGACGCCTTGCCGGCGGGCGCGGGTGCGGCGCGCATGTTCGGCAAGGGGCTGGGCTTGCTGCTGGCGCTGGCAGCGGCTGCATGGCTGGTTGGCGCGGCCAGCGGCGGACGCGATGTGCTGCAACCGTTGTCGCATCTGGCCTCGCGCGCCGGTGCGCCTTCGGATGCCGCGGCCGCAAGCGGGGAAGTCCATTTCACCCGCGTGCGCAACAATGCCGAGCTGGATGCGCTGCTGGCGCAAAGCCGCCAGCCGGTGATGCTGGATTTCTATGCCGACTGGTGCGTGTCGTGCCGCGAGATGGAACGCTTCACCTTCACCGATCCTGGTGTGGCGCAACGCATGTCGGGCATGCTGCTGGTGCAGGCGGACGTGACGGCGAACAATGCCGACGACCGCGCGCTGCTCAAGCGCTTCCGCCTGTTCGGCCCGCCGGGGATCATGTTCTTCGAGCCGGGTGGCAAGGAATTGCCGGAAGCCCGCGTGGTGGGTTTCCAGGACGCCAAGCGCTTCACGGAATCGCTGGACAAGGTGCTGGTGCGCTGACGCCTGGGCGTATACCATGGCTGCTGCGCCGCGTGGGCGGCGCACACCACTCCCTTCAGGCCGGCGCCCGTGACGTCCCCAACAGTTGATGCAAGCCAGGACCGGCAAGGTCTTATCTATGTTCAATTGATGTTCGTCATGGCCACATGGGGCCTGAACATCGTCTCCATCAAGTACCTGACGCAGCACATGGACATCCAGGCGCTGGCCGCCGTGCGGATCGTCGTTGCGTTCATCACCGTCACCCTCATTATCAAGGCCCGCCGCGGCCGCATCCCCAAGCTGGGCCGCGTCGAGCTGGGCTGGGTAGCGCTGGCAGGCTTCCTGGTGGTGTACGCGCACCAGGTGGCACTAGTGTCGGGGCTGCGGTTTTCCTCGGCGGCCAATGGCACGCTGATCATGGCCACGAGCCCCTTGCTGTCGGCGCTGCTGGCCGCCATCTTCTATCGCGAAAAACTGACGCTGGTGCGCATCTCGGGCGCCATGCTGGGCCTGTTGGGCGTGGGCATGGTGGTCGCAGGCAGCGGCGCGCAGATCGGCCTGACGGGCTGGGGCGACGCGGTCGTGTTCGTGGCCGTGCTGGTGTTCGTGTTCGGCGGCCTGGTCATCCAGCGCATGTCGCGCACGATGGATCCGCTGGGCATGCTTTGGTACATGTACCTGGCAGGCGGGCTGATGCTGGTGGTGCATGCGGCGATGACGCCGGCGTCGTATCAGACCGATACCTGGCAGATGACGTGGTGGCCGTGGCTGGTGCTGATGTTTTCCGCGGTAGTGGCATCAGGCGTCAGCAACATCATCTGGAACGCTGGCATCGCGCGCCTGGGTATCAGCCGCGCCGCGCTGTTCGTGAACTGGCTGCCGATCTTCGGGCTGCTGTTCGCCTCGCTGTTCCTGGACGAACACGTCACTCTGACGCACGTCGTGGGACTGGCTTGCGTGCTGGGCGGAACGTGGTTGGGATTGCGCCGCGCGGCGCCTGCCGTGCCGCGCAACGGGCGGGCATAAGGTAAAGAAGACGCCTTGCGGGCTGGCCGGAAACGCCCGGCCCGCAAGGCGTTGCGCGATCAGCGCTGGGCTTTGAGCAGCTTGGCCGCCTCGATCGCGAAGTACGTCAGGATGCCGTCGGCGCCGGCTCGCTTGAACGCCAGCAGCGCTTCCATCATGACCTTGTCGTGGTCCAGCCAGCCATTGGCGGCGGCCGCCTTGATCATCGCGTATTCGCCGCTGACCTGGTAGGCGAAGGTGGGCACGCGGAACGTGTCCTTCACGCGGCGCAGCACGTCCAGGTACGGCATACCCGGCTTGACCATGACCATGTCGGCGCCTTCCTGCAAGTCGGCAGCCACTTCGCGCAGCGCTTCATCGAGGTTGCCCGGATCCATCTGGTAAGCCATTTTGTTCGACTTGCCCAGGTTGGTGGCCGACCCCACGGCGTCGCGGAACGGGCCGTAGAACGCGCTGGCGTATTTGGCGGAGTACGCCATGATCTGCGTGTGGATATGGCCGTTGGCTTCCAGCGCGCGGCGTACGGCGCCGATGCGGCCGTCCATCATGTCGCTGGGGGCGACCATGTCGACACCGGCGGCCGCCTGGGTCAGTGCCTGCTTGACCAGGATCTCGACGGTCAGTTCGTTGATGACGTAGCCGTCTTCGTCGATGACGCCGTCCTGGCCGTGGCTGGTGTAGGGATCCAGCGCCACGTCGCACAGGATGCCGAGTTCCGGAAAGCGCTTCTTCAGTTCGCCGACCACGCGCGGAATCAGGCCGCGGGGATTGGTCGCTTCGATGCCGTCGGGGGTCTTCAGCGACGCGTCGATGACGGGGAACAGCGCCAGCACCGGGATGCCCAGTTTCACGCATTCTTCGGCCACGGGCAGCAGCGTGTCCAGCGAATAGCGGACGACGCCGGGCAACGACGGCACGGCTTGCTGCAAGCCCGTGCCTTCGGCCACGAAGACGGGATAAATCAGGTCATTGACCGTCAGCGCGTTCTCGCGCACCAGGCGGCGGGTGAAGTCGTCGCGACGCAGGCGGCGCGGGCGGGAAACCGGAAACTCGGGGGTGATGATCTGCGGGTTCATGGTACGACCTTGGGAGAAATCCAATTTTCAATGTGGGCGCCGGCTTCTTCCAGACCGATGCGCTCGGGCGCCGAGAAAGGAATGGTGTGCAGCGCGCCGATGTCCGCCAGGTCCTTGCGCACGGAGAAGACGGTGCGCATGCGCTGGCCGTAAGGCAGCTTGTCGGCCTTGGTCAGCAGCGCCAGCACGGGGCGTCCGGTGGGGGCGATGAAGTTGGCCAGGCGGCGGTCCAGTTCGGTGACGCCGCGGCGGATGTCGATCAGCAGCACGATGCCGGCCAGCGACTCGCGGTCACGCAGGTAGCCGCCGAGGATGTCGGCCCATTTTTCTTTCTCGTTGCGGGCGACCGAGGCATAGCCATAGCCGGGCAAGTCGACGAGAAAACCGATGTGGCCTTCCGGATCCAGCGGGTCGGGCAAGCCGAACATGTTGATCAAGCGCGTGCGGCCCGGCGTCTTGCTCGAGAAGGCAAGACGGCGCTGGTTGCACAGCACGTTGATGGCCGTGGATTTGCCGGCGTTCGAGCGGCCGACAAAGCAGACCTCGGGAGCGCCGGCGGCCGGCAACTGGTCGAGGCGAGCTGCGGAGGTAAGGAAGGAGGCGCGATGTAGGAGGGACACGGATGGGCTTTGGATACGGTTGGTTTCGAGCCCTATTGTATAATCCGGCGTTTGCAACAGTGGTCCCCGTGCGCGGAGCCGTCTTTTTTGCTTACTCTTTGGGTTGCCGACGGCAGCCTGGAAGGCAGAATGGGCAAATCAGGTTCGAGACGGTTTTCCAAGGTGAGCGGGGCAGGCGTGGGCGCCTTTTTGCGCCTTGATCGATGTGATCGTCGAGGTCTTCATGAAGCGTGTGCTGTCCCGGATGTTGGTTGCGAGCGGGCTGTTGCTCGGCGCCTCCGCCTTATCGACCCCCAGTTTCGCCGCTGACGGCGCTGCGGGCCCGGCCAAGCCAGATGCCGCCAAGGGCGGTCAGCTGTTTGACCAAGGCGACGCCTCAAGAGGCATCATTGCCTGTGCGTCCTGTCATGGCGCGGCGGGCAACAGCACCATCCCGGTGAACCCCAACCTGGCCGCGCAACCCCACGAATACCTGGCCAAGCAATTGGCTGATTTCCAGGTCAAGCAGGGCGCGAAGCTGCCTGTGCGCAATGGCGCCGGCGGCAACCCGACCCCGATGACGGCCATGGCGCAGAACCTGACGCCGGCCGACATGCAGAACATCGCGCTGTATCTAGCGCAGCAACCGCTGAAAGAGCCGGCCACGGCCGGCCAGGAGAAGCTGGTTGATCTGGGTCAAAAGATCTGGCGCGGCGGTTTGCCGGAACGCAATGTCCCTGCGTGCGCGGCATGCCACTCTGCCAATGGTGCGGGCTTGCCCGGCCAATACCCCCGCTTGTCGGGGCAGTTCCCCATGTACATCGAAGAGCAGCTCAAGCTGTTCCGCAGCGGTGACCGCAAGAATGACATCATGTTCGCCATTGCGGACCGCATGTCGGACGCCGACATCAAGGCGGTGTCGGACTACGCGGCTGGCCTGCGGTAGGCTTCTTGCCTGCAACACGCGCGGCTGGTCCGCGTTCATGCAACTTGGGCATGACGGAACCTGTTTCCGTCGTGCGCTGTCTATGAGGGGGGTAGCCGATAGCGCGGCCCCCCTTTTTTCATGAATTCAACACGAACCCATACCCGTCCCTCCCTGCGCAGCCTGCCTCGCGATTTCTTCGAACTGCTCGGTTCGATGCGTTTCGCCGTCAGCCTGCTGATGTTCATCTGCGTGGCGAGTCTGGTCGGGACCGTGTTGCAGCAGAACCGCTCGTCGAACAACTACATCGACCAGTTCGGGCCGTTCTGGTTCGAGGTGTTCGACAAGTTCTCGATCTGGCACGTCTACAACAGCTGGTGGTTCCTGGTGATCATGGGATTCCTGGTCGTATCGACCTCGGTCTGCCTGATCCGCAACGCGCCCAAGATGCTGCGGGATGCACGTTCGTTTCGCGAACACGTGCGGGCCAGCAGCCTTCGGGGTTTTCCGCACCGCGTGGAAACCGAAGCCCCCACCGACGTACCGCAGACCGCGGCCGGCCTGAAGTCCCTCTTGGAACGCATGGGCTACGCGGTGCGGCAACGCACGGACAACGACGGCGTGATGCTGGCGGCCAAGAAAGGCAGTGCCAACCGGCTGGGCTATGTGTTCGCGCATGCGGCGATGGTCATCATCTGCATCGGCGGCCTGCTGGACAGCGAACTGCCTGTGCGCCTGCAAGTGATGTTGGGCGGCAAGAAGCCCATCGTCGAGAACATGCTGATCTCGGAAGTGCCGGAAAGCGGCCGCCTGTCGGTCGACAACCCGAGCTTTCGCGCCAGCGTGCTGGTGCCCGAAGGCGGCCAGGCCAGCACGGCGGTCGTGATGGTGGGCGACGGCGCCCTGGTGCAGCCGATGCCCTTCACGTTGAAGCTCAAGAAGTTCGTCGTCGATTACTACTCCACGGGCATGCCCAGCCGCTTTCTGAGCGAAGTCGAAGTCACCGACCCCGAAACCGGCAAGACGTTTGATTCCACCATCGAGGTCAACGAACCGCTGCGCTTCAAGGGCATGACCGTCTACCAGTCCAGCTTCGACGACGGCGGCAGCACGGTGGTGCTGAAAGGCTACCCGCTGGTAGGTTCTGGCGATGCGACGTTCGCCGTTGACGGCACGGTGGGCAAGACCGCCGAAGTAACCGCTCACACAGCAAACGGGCCGCGCAGCATGGGCGTCGAAATCACGGCGATGCGCCCAATCAACGTGGAAGACCTGACGCGCGGCGAGCCCAAGGGCCCGGACCGCAGCTTCGCCGAGCACGTGGCGTCGGTGTCGGGCAGCGCGGCGGGCAAGAAGAACGAGAACCTGCGCAACGTGGGACCCAGCGTCGAATACAAGCTGATCGACGAGGCGGGCCAGGCCCACGAATTCCAGAACTACATGCTGCCCATGGAACTCGACGGCGCCAGCGTGTTCCTGGCGGGCGTGCGCAACAACGCCTCGGAGCCGTTCCGCTACCTGCGCATCCCCGCCGACGACGACAGTTCGATTGCCGAATTCATGCGCTTGCGCGCGACGCTGGCCGACCCGGCGGCGCGGCAGGAGGCGGCCCGCCGCTTCGCCGAGCGCAACAGCCCGTCGGGCGCCGACCGACAGCCCTTGCAGACGGCCGCCGAGCGCGCGCTGGAGACCTTCGCAACTGGGGGCCTGCAAGCCGTGGCTGCCTTCCTGCAGGCCAATACGCCCGCCGCCGACCTGGAGCGCGCGGCCGACGTCGTGATCCGGCTGATCGGCGCCAGCATGAACGAATTGCGCGCCATTGAACGCGAGCGCGCGGGCCTGCCCGCCGTGGCGGTCGAAGGCCCCGAGGGCGAGCGCGCGGCGGTATGGTCGCGCCTGGCGGTGGCCGCGCTGTCGGACCTGACGGTGTATCCGGCGCCGGTGTTCCTGTCGCTGGCGGATTTCAATCACGTGCAGGCCAGCGTGTTCCAGGTCAGCCGCACGCCGGGCAAGAACACCGTCTACCTGGGCAGCCTGTTGCTGGTCCTGGGGGTGTTCTCGATGTTCTATATTCGAGACCGCCGCGTCTGGATCTGGGTCAAGCCGCATGAGGGCGGAAGCAGCGTCATGGCGGCCATGACGTCTCAGAAGCGTACACTCGACTTCAATCAAGAGTTCGAACGCTTCAAGCAGGCGCTGCTGCGCCAGAAGAGGTCTTAAGGTTTATTTATGTCGACTACGACCACTACGCATCCCTCGTCGCCGAAGGCGCTGAACGCGTCGCCGGACACGCTCTGGCAGGACAGCCTGTCGGAAACCGGCGACAGCCGCGCCCGGCGCGGCAAGCCCGATTGGACCGATATTGTCTTTTTCCTGCTGCTGTCGGTGGGCGCCGCCTTCGCGCTGACCCGCCACGGCAACGCGATGGACTATTACGAGAAGATCATCCTGTGCGGCACCGTGCCCGCGCTGGCGTGGCTGGGTTGGCTGTGGCGTCCGCTGCGCCACCTGATGATCGCCTGTGCGATCGCGGCCGGGCTGGCCCTGATGCTTTACGGCAATGACCTGGCCCGCGCCGAGCAGGTGTTCTTCCTGAAGTACCTGTTCTCGTCTCAGTCCGCCATCCTGTGGATGTGCGCGCTGTTCGCATTGGCGATGGTCTGCTACTGGATCGGCGTGTTCAGCCCGACGGCCGCATGGCTGGGCACGGCGCTGACCTGGGGCGCGGTGTTCGCCGGCGTCACGGGGCTGCTGGTGCGCTGGCGCGAAGGCCATCTGATGGGGCCGGACCTGGGCCACATCCCGGTCAGCAACCTGTACGAAGTGTTCGTGCTGTTCTCGCTGATCACCGCGCTGTTCTACCTGTACTACGAACGCAAATACGCCACGCGCGCACTCGGCGGCTTCGTGCTGCTGGTGGTGACGTCCGCCGTGGTGTTCCTGCTGTGGTATTCGTTCACGCGCGACGCGGGGCAGATCCAGCCGCTGGTGCCGGCCTTGAAGAGCTGGTGGATGAAGCTGCACGTGCCGGCCAACTTCATCGGCTACGGCACCTTCTCGCTGGCGGCGATGGTGGGCTTTGCCTATCTGATCAAGCAGCATGGGCAGACGACGTCGTGGGCAAAGCTCACGCCGCTGTTCATCCTGGGCGTGCTGCTGTGCGCCGAACCGATGGTGTTCCGCACCGACGGCCTGTCGGCGACGTGGATGCTGTACTTCGGCATCGGCGCCGTGATCGTGGGCGCCATCCTGCTGGGCCGCCGCCGCATCGCCGCCGCGCTGCCGTCGCTGGAAGTGCTGGACGACATCATGTATCGCGCCATCGCGATCGGCTTCGCGTTCTTCACGGTGGCGACTATCTTGGGCGCACTGTGGGCGGCCGATGCCTGGGGCGCGTACTGGCAATGGGACCCCAAGGAGACCTGGGCGCTGATCGTCTGGCTGAACTACGCGGCCTGGCTGCACATGCGCTTGATCAAGGGCCTGCGCGGCACCATGGCGGCCTACTGGGCGCTGATGGGTCTGCTGATCACGGGCTTTGCGTTCCTGGGCGTGAACATGTTCCTGTCCGGCCTGCATTCCTACGGGGAACTGTGAGGGCGCGGGTATAGAGAAAAAGGCCCCTCGGGGCCTTTTTTTTTGCGCTGGATAAATCGTGATGCATCGTAGGATGGGTGAAGCGCGAGAGGTCGAAGGCAAGGACCCACACGTTCAACGCGCGTAACCCATCAAGCAACGATGATTTCTTGGCAACTTCAGCCACAACGCAATCGTTGCTCGATGGGTTGCGCGCGCTCGGCAGCAATGTTCTTGCCTTCGACCTCTCGCGCTTCACCCATCCTACGGCAGCGTGGATTCGCCGCGCAGCAGGTCGTCCAAGGTTTCCCGCTGGCGCACGACGTAGTAGTTGTCGCCGTCGACCATGACTTCGGCCGCGCGGGCGCGCGTGTTGTAGTTGCTGGCCATCGCCATGCTGTAGGCGCCGGCGGATTCGACGGCCAGCACGTCGCCTTGCTGGATCGCCAGGGGGCGCTGCCGGGCCAGCCAGTCGGCGCTTTCGCATACCGGGCCGACGATGTCGTAAGGGGTCGGGTCGCCCGCGCGCGGGCGCAGGGCCCGCACGCCGTGGAACGCGTCGTACAGCGCAGGGCGCAGCAGGTCGTTCATGGCGGCGTCGACGATCGCGAAGTTGCGCGCTTCGGCATGCTTCAGGTACTGGACCGTGGTCAGCAGCACGCCGGCGTTGCCGACCAGCGAGCGGCCGGGTTCGAGCACCAGATGCAGATGGCCGTGGCCGCGCGCGTTCAGGCGTTCGAAGACGCGGTCCAGCAAGGCTTTGGGCGAGGGGGGCGTTTCGTCCGTATAGCGGATGCCCAGGCCGCCGCCAAGGTCCAGATGCGCGATCCGGATGCCTTCCTGGTCGAGCGTGTCGATCAGGTCCAGCAGCTTTTCCAGCGCATCGAAATAGGGACTGATGTCGGTCAGCTGCGAACCGATATGGCAATCGACGCCGACGATATCCAGGCCCGGGAGCGATTGCGCGGTGCGGTAGGCGTCCAGCGCGGCATCGATGGCGATGCCGAACTTGTTTTCTTTCAGGCCGGTGGAGATATAGGGGTGGGTCTGCGCGTCGACGTCGGGATTGACGCGCAGCGACACGGGGGCGAGCACGCCCATGTTTTCGGCCACTTCCGACAGCCGGTGCAGTTCGGCCACGGATTCGACGTTGAAGCACTTCACCTGGGCCGCTAGCGCGTCGCGCATTTCCCAGGCTTGCTTGCCCACGCCCGAAAACACGATTTTCGATGGGTCGGCGCCCGCTGCCAGCGCGCGCTTGAGTTCGCCGCCCGACACGATGTCGAAGCCCGCGCCCAGGCGTACGAATTCCTTCAGGACCGCCAGGTTGGAGTTGGCCTTCATGCCGTAGCAGACCAGCACCGGACGTTGCCCGACGGCGCTGCGGTAGGTTTCCCAGGCGGCTTTCAGCGCGGCGCGCGAATAGACGTACAGCGGTGTGCCTAGCCCATGCGCCAGATGGTCCAGGGGCACATCCTCGGCGTACAGTACGTTATTGCGGTACTGGAAGTAGGGATGGCCGGCCAGGTCTGGCTGCACGGGGTAGGCGGGCGTCATGGGATGGTCGGCGCCGGTGGAATCTGCTGCGTGGGCTGCGACGGGGTGCGCGCCGGCGGCTTGCCGTCAGGCGTCGGCATATACAAAGGCCCCTTGTACCCGCAGGCCGCAACCATGCCGGAGGCCAAGAGCGTGGCTACAATGCGAAGAGCCATGCGGCTGAATGCCAATTGGAACACTGGGAACTCCGTAATTCTTGCAGGCTCGATTATGACCGAAACCGAATTTCTTGCGTTGATCGACCAGGTGCTGGATAGCATCGAAAGCCAGGCCGATGACTGGGCGGCTTCGCTCGACGTCGACGTCGAAACCAGCCGCAGCGGTAATGTGCTGACGATGGTGTTCGAGGACAATAGCCACGTCGTGGTGAACAGCCAGGCCGCCATGCAGGAGCTGTGGGTGGCCGCGCGCAGCGGCGGCTTCCACTACCGCTACGACGGCCAACACTGGAACGATACCCGAGGCGGCCCGCAATTGCCTGACGCCTTGTCTCAGATCTGCTCCGCGGCGGCGGGCGTCCCCGTGACGTTGAAGCTCTGAATCCGACCGCCCAAACAAAAAGGCCGGCCTTGATGGGCCGGCCTTTTTTCTATTAGAACGGGATCTTCTGCGACCAGGGGGCGGCGTTCTGCGAACCCACGCCTGGAGCAACCTTGATCTTCGTCTCTTCGTTGCCGCTGCCCAGGCCGTGCAGGAATTCACCCAGCGTGTCGGCTTCGGCGAGGCCCAGGCGGGCGACCGCTTGTCCGGGCGGGAATTCCGAGAAATAGAACTCGCCGTTCTCGACGATGATGCCGTCGGGGCGGGCACGCGGTTTTTCTTCCGGCACGCCCTTGAGCACGTCCTGCATGTAGTCGACCCAGATCGGCATGGCGACGCCGCCGCCGGTTTCGCGCGAGCCCAGCGACTTGGGCTGATCAAAGCCCAGCCACGAGGTCGCCACCAGGTTCGGCGTGTAGCCCGAGAACCAGGCGTCGACGGATTCGTTGGTGGTGCCCGTCTTGCCGGCGATATCGTTGCGCTTGAGCAGGGCCCGGGCGCGCGCCGCGGTGCCGTAGGTGGCCACGCCGCGCAGGATGTCGTCCATGATCCAGGCGGTGCGCGGATCGATGGCGCGCGCTGCCGCGTCGCCGGCCACGACCGGCTTGGATTGCATGATGACCTTGCCGTTGCTGTCGGTGACGCGGTCGATCAGGTAGGGCGTGACGCGGTAGCCGCCGTTGGCGAACACCGAGAATGCGCCGGCCAGCTGCAAGGGAGTGACCGAGCCTGCGCCCAGCGCCAGCGGCAGCACGGCCGGCTGGCGGGCCTTGTCGAAGCCGAAGCGGGTCAGGTAGTCCTGGGCGTACTGCGGGCCGATGGCCTGCAGGATGCGGATCGACACCATGTTCTTCGACTTGTACAGGCCCTGGCGCAAGGTCAGCATGGGCTCGTACTGGTTGCCATAGTTCTTGGGATTCCAGGCCTTGGACCCGGTTTGCGCCGCGGTCAGTTCGAACGGCTGGTCGGAAATCTGCGTGGCCGGCGTCAGGCCGCGTTCCAGCGAGGCGGCGTAGATGAAGGGCTTGATGTTCGAGCCCGGTTGGCGCCAGGCCTGCGTCACGCGGTTGAAGTTGCCGCGGTAGAAGTCGAAGCCGCCAATCATGGCGCGGATGGCGCCGTCTTGCGGGGCGAGCGCCACGAAGGCCGCCTGCACCGAAGGCAGGTTGATGATTTCCCAGTTGTCGCCGAACTTGCGGATGTAGACGACGGAGCCGCGCTTGATGCGCTGTTCGGGCTTGGCCTTGTCGTTGAGCGCACGCGCCACCACGCCCAGCACCTTCTTGTCGGTGACGGTGATGATTTCGCGCGAGCTGCGCGCCAGCTTCACTTCGGTGGGGCTGGCCGACAGCACCAGCGCGGTCAGCAGATCGCCGCTGTCGCTGAACTTGTCGAACACGCCGTCCAGGAATTCATCCAGGGCGGCCGGGTTGTTCTCGGTGCCCGCGGGCAGGTCCAGCTGCTCTTCGGGGCCGGGGTAGGGCGCGCGGCGCGTGTATTCCAGCACGCCTTCGCGCACGGCGCGGTAGGCCGCTTCCTGGTCCTTGGACTGCACGGTGGTGTAGATGTTGATGCCGCGCGAATAGACGTTGTCCTGGTACACGTTGTACAGGAGCTGGCGGGCCAGTTCGGCCACGTACTCGCCATGGATGGAGTAGCCGCCGGCCGGCGTGCCTTCCGCCGACTTCATGACGATCTGCTGCGCCATCGCCTGCTTGTATTCGGGCTCGGTCAGGTAGCCCAGCGATTGCATGCGGCCCAGCACGTAGCGCTGGCGCAGTTCGGCGCGGGGGCGGTTCGAAATCGGGTTGAAGCGCGACGGGGCCTTGGGGATGCCGGCCAGCATGGCGGCTTCGGCCGGGGTCACTTCCGACAGCGGCTTGCCGAAGTAGGTGCGCGAGGCGGCGGCGAAACCGTAGGCGCGGTGGCCCAGGTAGATCTGGTTCATGTAGAGCTCAAGGATCTGGTCCTTGGTGAGCTCGGATTCGATCTTGAAGGTCAGCAGCAGTTCGTAGAACTTGCGCGAATAGGTCTTTTCCGACGACAGGTAGAAGTTGCGCGCAACCTGCATGGTGATCGTGCTGGCGCCCTGCGTCTTCGACATGTTGATCAGGTTGGTCAGGCCGGCCCGCGCCACGCCCATCCAGTCGATCCCGCCGTGCTGGTAGAAACGGTCGTCTTCGGCCGCCAGCACCGCGGACTTCATGACGTCCGGGATTTCATTGAAACGCAGCACGTTGCGGCGTTCTTCGCCGAATTCGCCAATCAGGACGCGGTCCGCCGTATAGACGCGCAGCGGCACCCGCGGGCGATAGTCCGTCATGGCGTTCAGGTCCGGCAGGTTCGGCCAGGCCAGCGCCAACGCCATCCCGGCCAGCAGTACGCCGCACAGGAACAGGCCGGCACAGAAGATGCCGGCTTTCACGAAGAATCGCAGTATCGGGGAGCCGCTCTTGGCGGGCTTGTCTTTCTTGGAGGAATTCTGGGGCTTGCTCATCGCGGCGATTTTACGGGACTCTCCGGGCCCGGCTTAGCGCAGGGGATCGGTTTCTGTAACAAGATAGTTCAATGTGGTGCGCGGGCAACTGGCGGCAGATGTGATAATGCCGTCATGAACTTTTCCGCCAACTCATGTCCGGAGGCTGATCCGGACCCAGCGCCCTCGGACGAGGGGACTGAAAACCTGCCTTGCGCCTTGGAGTGCACAGGCAAGACCGTGTCGTTGCCGCACGACCTGCCCGTCTTCCTGGTCGGGATGATGGGAGCGGGCAAAACGACCATCGGCCGGAGCCTGGCGCGTGCGTTGGGACGCGAGTTTATGGATCTGGATCATGAGCTCGAGGCGCGTTGCGGAGTGCGGGTGCCGGTAATCTTCGAAATCGAGGGCGAAACCGGTTTTCGTCGCCGAGAGTCCGCCGCCTTGGAAGAGTGTACCCAACGGCGCAACATTATTCTTGCCACCGGCGGGGGCGCGATCCTTGCGCCCGAAAACCGCCGACGGCTGCACGAACGCGGGATCGTCGTCTATTTGAGGGCCAGCGTGGACGAATTGTTCCGCCGCACCTGCCGCGACCGCAACCGCCCCTTGCTGGCCACCGCCGACCCCCGCGGCACCCTGCGGGACCTGATGACCCTGCGGGAGCCCCTCTACAAGGAAGTCGCCGATCTGGTGGTGGAAACGGGCTCCACGCCCATCCACACCCTGGTCAAGGCGCTGCTGCCGCAATTACAAGCCTTCGAGAAGCGCATATGAACGTTGTTGACGTCGACACCCCGGGCGGAAGTTATCCGATCCATATCGGCCCCGGCCGCATCGATGCCCTGGACCAATGCATCCCCGCCGACGCCACCGCGATTGCGGTCGTCACCAACCCCACGGTGGCGGCGCTGTACGGCGAGCGCGCCGAGGCGGCGTTAGCCCGCACCGGCAAGCGCGTGCTGCGCATCGAACTGCCCGACGGCGAGGCCTACAAGGACTGGCAATCGCTGAACCTGATCTTCGACGCCCTGCTGACCCATCGCCTGGACCGCCGTTGCGTGCTGGTGGCGCTGGGCGGCGGCGTGATCGGCGACATGACCGGGTTCGCGGCTGCCGTGTACATGCGCGGCGTGCGCTTCCTGCAGGTGCCCACGACCCTGCTGGCCCAGGTGGATTCGTCGGTGGGCGGCAAGACGGCCGTCAACCATCCGCTGGGCAAGAACATGATCGGCGCGTTCTACCAGCCCGTGGCGGTGGAAATCGACACGGACGTGCTCAATACCTTGCCGGCGCGCGAAGTGTCCGCGGGCCTGGCCGAAGTGATCAAGTACGGCCTGATCCTGGATCCGGCCTTCTGGACCTGGTGCGAAGACAACGTGCAGCAGCTGCGCGATCTGGACCCGGAGGCGATTGCCTACGCCATCCGCCGTTCGTGCGAACTGAAGGCGCAGGTGGTGGGCAAGGACGAACGCGAGTCCGGCCTGCGCGCCATCCTGAATCTGGGCCACACCTTTGGCCACGCAATCGAATCCGGCCTGGGCTATGGCGCCTGGCTGCACGGCGAGGCCGTGGGTTGCGGCATGGTGCAGGCGGCTGAATTGTCGGCGGACGTGGCGGGCTTTAACCGCGCGGACGTCGAGCGCGTGCGCGCGCTGGTGGCGGCCATCGGTTGCCCGGTGGTAGCGCCCGATCTGGGCGCGGACCGCTGGCTCGACCTGATGCAGGTGGACAAGAAAACGGAGGGCGGTTCGATCCGCTACGTACTCATGCCCCGCATTGGCGAAGCCTTCATGCAGGCCGCCCCGGACGACGCGGTGCGCGCCGTCCTGGCCCGCACCACTCAATAACCGCGACCGGAGACGGTGTTGCAGATGAAAGAACTGGCTTCCTACGCATCCGACCCGTCTCAATCGCGCGGCCGGACCTATGCCGAGCCGCCGCCGGAAAATCGGACGGAGTTTCAGCGGGACCGCGACCGCATCGTGCATTCGGGCGCCTTCCGGCGCCTGGAGTACAAGACGCAGGTCTTCGTGAACCACGAAGGCGATCTGTTCCGCACCCGCCTGACCCACAGCCTGGAAGTCGCGCAGATCGGGCGCACACTAGCCCGCAGCCTGGGGCTGTCCGAAGACCTGACCGAAGCCATCTCGCTGGCGCATGACCTGGGCCACACGCCGTTCGGCCACGCCGGCCAGGACGAACTGAACGCCTGCATGCGCGAGCTGGCGCCCGAGGCCGGGGGCTTTGAGCACAATCTGCAAAGCCTGCGCGTGGTCGACGAGCTTGAGGAACGCTATGCGGACTTCAACGGCTTGAACCTGTGCTTCGAAACGCGCGAAGGCATCCTGAAGCATTGCTCGGCCGCGCATGCGCGCCAGCTGGGCGACGTGGGCGAACGCTTCCTGAACCGCACGCAGCCGTCGCTGGAAGCGCAGTTGGCCAACCTGGCCGACGAGGTGGCCTACAACAACCACGACATCGACGACGGCTTGCGCTCGGGCCTGATCACGCTGGAACAGCTGCAAGAGGTCTCGATCTTCGAGCGCCACCACGCCTACGTGCTGGAACGCTATCCGGGACTGGCCTCACGCCGTGCCGTGGCGGAAACCATCCGCCGCATGATCAACACGCTGATCGTGGACCTGACGCAGACCTCGCTTGCGCGCATCCGCGATGCGGCACCGGCCAGCGCCGACGATGTGCGTCGCTCGCCGCCGCTGGCGAGCTTTTCGGACGAGATCCGCCGCGAGGCCGATGCGCTGAAGAAATTCCTGTTCGACAACCTGTACCGGCACTATCAGGTGTTGCGCATGACCACCAAGGCGCGCCGCATCGTGCGCGAACTGTTCGCGGCCTTCCTGGAAGATCCGCGCCTCTTGCCGCCGGACTACCGCCGCCCGGCCTTCAATGACCAGGCCCGCGCAATCGCCGACTACATCGCCGGCATGACCGACCGCTACGCCATCCGCGAACACAAGCGCCTGTTCGAGATGGGGTAGGGCCGTTGCAGCTGCCTCAGCGCGTCAGGTAGCGTTGGGTCAGCAGCACCCAGTACGCCGCGCCCACGGGCAGGCTGTGGTCGTTGAAGTCATAGCCCGGGTTGTGGACCATGCAGGCGCCATGCCCGCTGTTGAAACCATCCGCCGACCCGTCGCCATTACCCACAAGCAGGTAGGAGCCGGGCACGTCTTCCAGCATGAAGGCGAAGTCTTCGCTGCCGGTCAGTGGCCGGGTCTGCGGGTCGACCTTGTCGGCCCCGACCAGTTCCACGGCCACCTGCCGCGCGAAATCCGTTTCCGCCTGCGTGTTCACCAGCACGGGATAGCCGCGACCGTAGTCGATCGTCGCCTGGACCTGGTAGCTGGCCGCCTGGTTGTGGACAAGCTCCGTGATGCGCGCCTGCAGCGTGTCACGCACGCCGCGGTCAAGCGCGCGGACGCTGAGCTTGAGCGTCGCGGTCTGGGGAATGACATTGTTGGCGCGGCCGGCATTGAACGCGCCGACGGTGATCACCGCCATGTGCAGCGGATCGATATTGCGGGCGACGATGCTCTGCAGCCCCATCACGATGGCGGCACCCGCCACGACGGGGTCGGCGGCGCGGTGCGGCACGGCGCCGTGTCCGCCCACGCCTTCCAGCACGATGGTCACGTTGTCCGAGGACGCCATGGTGGGGCCGTCGCGCAGCAGCAGATGGCCTTGCGGGTGGCCCGGCATGTTGTGCATGGCGAAGATGGCGTCGCAGGGATATTTCGTGAACAGCCCGTCTTCCATCATGCGCTTGGCGCCGCCCAGGCCTTCTTCGGCGGGCTGGAAGATCAGGTTGAGCGTGCCGTCGAATTCCCCGTGCCGGGCCAGGTGGTGCGCCGCCGCCAACAGCATGGCCGTGTGGCCATCGTGGCCGCAGGCATGCATGACGCCTTCGTTGCGGCTGGCGTGGTCCAGGCCCGTGGCCTCCTGGATAGGCAAGGCGTCCATGTCGGCGCGCAGCCCCAGGCGCTTGCCGCCGTTGCCGCGGCGCAACTGCCCGACCACGCCAGTACCGCCCAGACCGCGTTCCACTTCATAGCCCCATTGCGTCAGGCATTGCGCCACCAGGTCGCTGGTGCGGAATTCCTGGAAGCCCAGTTCGGGATGGCGGTGGATGTCCCGCCGGATCGAGACGAATTCGTCGGCCTGGGCGGTCAAGGTCTGCAGGATCGGATGCATGTCGGCGTGTTCCTTGTGGGGGGAGGCGGTAGTCATGGCTTTGCGGCTCCGTCCACCCGGGTGGCGATCTCGCGGAAGCGGCTGGTTTCGGCGCGGTACATCGCTTCTGCCGCGTCCGCACCCATCGGCTCGGAGACCAGGATGTTCTGGAATTCCAGCCCGCGTTTGACGGCGGGGTCCTGCATGGCGTCGTTGAGCGCGGCGTGCAGCCGCAGCACCACGTCTTCCGGGGTGTCGCGTTTGACGAAATAGCCGGTCCAGGTGGTGAAGTTGAAGCCTTTCAACTGTTGGCCCTCGTTGACCGAGGGCACGGCGGCCAGGGACGGCAGCTGGCTGCGCTGCGCATCGAGCGTGGCCACCAGCTTGATGCGGCCCTGCTCGGCCATGGCCATCTGCTGCTGCGATAGCGGCAGGATGGCCAGATCGACCTGGCCGCCGCCGATGTCCTGCATCAGCGGCGCGCCGCCCTTGTAGGGCACGTGGACCATGCTGGCGCCGATGGTGTGGGCCAAATGTTCGCCCAGCACATGGTAGAGAGAGCCGACGCCCACGCTGCCGAAGGTGAGCGGCTGTGACGCCGAGCGCGAACGCGCCAACGCGACCAGTTCGTCGGCGCTGTTGGCAGGCAGGTCGCTGCGCGCCACGATCACCAGCGGCGCCATGCCGATCATCTGCACCAGCCGGAAGTCCTCGCTTTTGAGTTTGACCGCGGGGTTGGCGATGGGCGATAGGATCAGTTCGTTGGGCGAGCCCTGGAACAGGTAGTAGCCGTCGGACTTGGCGCCCAGCACCTTCTGCGCGCCCAGCGCGCCGCTGACGCCACCCAGGTTTTCGACCAGCACCGGCTGGCCCAGCGTCTTGGACACCGGAGGCGCCACCAGGCGGGCAATGGCGTCGGAAGTGCCGCCGGCCGGGTAGGGCACCATCATCATGACGGGCCGGCTGGGATAGTCGGCGGCGCGGGCGCCCGGCGCCCACAGCATCGCCGCGCCCAGCGCCAGCGCACAGGCCGCAAGGTGCAGGCGATTGGAAAGCATGCTCACGAGATTCCCCTTGTGATGTGGTTGTGATCCGCATGCTAGGGACAGCCCTCGCTAGTTGTCTAACGAATTGTTATTCTGGAAGCTAGAAAAAAAACTCATACCTGGGCATGAACCTGAAGCAGCTGGAGCATCTGTTGGCGGTGGCCGAAGTGGGTTCGTTCAGCCGCGCGGCCGAGCGCCTGCACCTGACGCAATCGGCGCTGAGCCGCAGCGTCCGGCTGCTGGAAGAAGATCTGGGCGCGCTGTTGCTGGACCGCATGGGCAAGCGCACTGAGTTGACGCCCTTAGGCCTGACCGTGGCCGACCGCGCCCGGCGCATCCTATTCGAATCGGCCGAATTGCGCCGCAGCGCCGAACTGCTGACCCACGGGGACCGGGGGGCGATCAACATCGGCCTGGGCTCGGGGCCGGGCGCGATGCTGATGACGCCATTGCTGACGCATGTGGCGCAGTGTTACCCGCAATTGCACCTGGAGCTGATGCGCGGGCCGCTGGAGGCGCATCTGGCGCTGCTGCGCGAACGGCGCCTGGACGCGTTGGTGGTCGATACCCGCGGCATCGCGCCATCGGCCGATTTGCGTATTGAACCCGTGTCGCAGATGCGCGCAGGCTTCATCTGCCGCCGTGGCCACCCCTTGGCCAGCCAAACGCAGCCGCCGCGGTTCGCGGACATTGCGGCTTATCCCTTGGCCTCCACCTTTCTGGCGGTCGATACCGAACGGATCCTGATCGAGCATTTCGGCATCGAGCCCGACCCCCGCACGGCGGTGCGCCTGCGTTGCGATGAGATCGGCAGCCTGCTTGACGCGGTGCGCGTGTCGGACGCGGTGTTCCTGGGCATTGTGGGCGCGGCCCGGGCCGGCATCGCGGCCGGCGAACTGATGGAATTGCCGAGCGAGCCGCCGCTGCGCAGTCACGCGCTATTCGCGCTGGTGACCCTGACGGGACGGACCGAAGCGCCCGCAATGGCGCTGCTGCGCGAATTCATGGCGCAGCGGCTGCACGATTGAAAGGATTGGCCAGCGCTTTTCAGCGATGCTTGCGGTAGGGCTCGTCTTCGGGAACGAAGGTGGCTTCGGCGCGGGCGTCGCGCATCCATTCCTGCATGGCGGGCAGCGCCAGCACCGCGTCCATGTAGTCGCGCACCGGGCCGGCGGCCGCAATGCCGTAGGTGGTAAAGCGCGACACCACGGGCGCGAAGAAGGCATCCGCAATCGAAAAGGCCCCGAACAGGAACGGCCCGCCCTGACCGAATTCGGCGCGCGTGTCGCGCCAGATGGCGTGCAGGCGCGAGATGTCCTGCCGGGCCGCTTCGGGCAGGTCGATGCCGGGCAGATGCGCTTCGATGTTCATCGGCATGGCCTGGCGCATGGCGGAAAAGCCGCTGTGCATCTGCGCAGCCAGCGAACGCGCGCGGGCGCGCGCCTTCGCGTCTTGCGGCCAGAGGTTGGCCTCGGGGCGTTGTTCAGCCACATACTCGCAGATGGCCAGGGAATCCCAGACCGCGAAATCCCCGTCAAGCAGCACGGGCACGAGTCCCGCGGGCGACACCGCGCCCACCTGGCGCGTGAACGCTTCCGTGAAAAACCCGAGCTTTTGCTCGGTAAAGGCCACGCCCGCGGCGCGCAGGGCGATCCACGGACGCAAGGACCACGATGAGTAGTTCTTGTTGGCGATGATCAGGGTGTACATGCCGCTTTTCCTTACGCAGGGGTTGCCAGGTTGTCCGCTACAACGTGCTGGTTCATCGTCCGGCATTGCGGCGCAGCAGCTTGCCCAGGTACTGCCCGGTATGGCTGGCCTGTGTGGCCGCGACATCTTCCGGCGTGCCTTGCGCCACCACATAACCGCCGCCGTCGCCGCCTTCCGGACCCATGTCGATCAGCCAATCGGCCGTCTTGATGACGTCCAGGTTGTGTTCGATGATGAGGACGGTGTTGCCGCTGTCGACCAGCTGGTTCAGCACCTGCAACAGTAGCTCGATATCCCGGAAATGCAAGCCGGTCGTGGGCTCGTCCAGGATGTACAGCGTGCGGCCGGTGCTGCGGCGCGACAGTTCCTGAGACAGCTTCACGCGTTGCGCTTCGCCGCCCGACAGCGTGGTCGCGCTTTGGCCCAGACGAATATAGGACAGACCGACATCGATCAACGTGTGCAACTTGCGGGAAATGGCCGGCACGGACTCGAAATACTCCAGCGCCTGCTCAACCGTCAGGTCCAGCACTTCGCTGATGTTGCGGCCGCGGTAGCGGATTTCCAGCGTTTCGCGGTTGTAGCGCTTGCCGTGGCAGACGTCGCACGGCACGTACATGTCGGGCAGGAAGTGCATTTCGACCTTGACCACGCCATCGCCCTGGCAGGCCTCGCAGCGGCCGCCCTTGACGTTGAAGCTGAACCGGCCGGGGTCGTAGCCGCGCGTGCGCGCTTCCGGCACGCCGGCGAAGAGTTCACGGATGGGCGTGAACAGGCCGGTATAGGTGGCGGGGTTGCTGCGCGGCGTGCGGCCGATGGGGCTTTGGTCGACGCTGATGATCTTGTCAAAGTTCTCCAGCCCCTGCATGGACACGTAGGGGGCGGGTTCGCTTTGCGCATGGTGCAGCTGGCGCGATACCGCGACTGCCAGCGTGTCGTTGATGAGCGTGGACTTGCCGGATCCCGACACGCCCGTCACGCACACCAGCCTGCCCGCCGGAAGGCGCAGTTCCACATCCTTCAGGTTGTTGCCGCTGGCGCCGGTCAAGGTCAGCCAGGGAAGTTCGTCGTTGACCGGACGGCGGGGAGGGATCGCGATTTCGCGCGCGCCGCTCAGGTACTGGCCCGTCAACGAATTCGGATCGCGCTGCACGGTTTCGGGATCGCCCTGCGAGACGACTTCGCCGCCGTGTTCGCCCGCGCCCGGGCCCATGTCGACCACCCAGTCGGCCATGCGGATCATGTCTTCGTCGTGCTCGACGACGATGACGCTGTTGCCGAGGTCGCGCAGGTGCTGCAAGGTGCCGATCAGGCGGTCGTTGTCGCGTTGATGCAGGCCGATGGAGGGTTCGTCCAGCACATACATCACGCCGGTCAGGCCCGAGCCGATCTGGCTGGCCAGCCGGATGCGCTGGGCTTCGCCGCCCGAGATCGTGTCGGCGCTGCGGTCCAGCGACAGGTAGTTCAGGCCGACGTTGTTCAGAAAGCTGAGCCGCGCTTCGATTTCACGCACGATGCGTTGCGCGATCTCTTGCTTGGCGCCCGTCAGGTTCAGGTCGCGGAACCAGGCCAGGCAACTGGACAGCGGCATCGCCTCGACTTCGTAGATGGCCTGGCCGTGGCGTTCGCCGCCGCGCGGGTCATGGCCGATCAGCACATTGCGCGCTTCGGGGCGCAGGCGCGAGCCCGCGCAGTCCGGGCAGGTCTTGATGTTGCGGTATTTGCCCAGTTCTTCGCGCACCGTGGCCGAATCCGTTTCGCGCCAGCGGCGCTCCAGATTTGGGATGACGCCTTCGAACGTGTGGCGCTTGACGGTGCTGCGACCCTTCTCGTTCAGGTACAGGAACGAGATCTCTTCTTCGCCCGAGCCGTACAGCACCTTGTCGCGCAGCGCTTCGGGCAGGTCTTCGAAGGGGGCTTCGATGTCGAATTCGTAGTGCGCCGCCAAACTCGTCAAGAGCGAATGCGTGAACGCGTTGCGGCGGTCCCAGCCGCGGATCGCACCGGCGGCCAGGCTGAGTTCAGGGAAGGCGACGACGCGCTTGGGGTCGAAGAAGCCCACCTGGCCGATGCCGTCGCAGCTGGGGCAGGCGCCCATCGGATTGTTGAAGCTGAACAGCCGCGGTTCCAGTTCGGGCAGGCTGTGGCTGCATACCGGGCAGGCGTAGCGGCTGGAGAAGACCTGCTCGTGTTCGCTGTCCATGTCCAGCGCCAGCGCGCGGCCGTCGGCCAGCTGTAGGGCGGTTTCGAAACTCTCCGCCAGGCGTTGCTTGCTTTCCGGCTTGATACGCAGCCGGTCGATGACGACGTCGATATCGTGTTTCTCGGTCTTCTTCAACGGCGCCATGCCGTCGATTTCCACCAGTTGCCCGTCGACGCGCAGGCGCACGTAGCCCTGCGCTTGCAGGCTGGCGCATTCGTCCTCGAAGCTGCCTTTCTTGCCGCGCGCGATGGGCGCCAGCACGGCCAGGCGCGTCTCGGGCGTCCAGCCCAGCACCGCGTCGACCATCTGGCTGACGCTCTGGGCTTGCAGCGGCAGGCCGTGGTCCGGGCAATAGGGCGTGCCCACGCGTGCGTACAGCAGGCGCAGGTAGTCGTGAATCTCGGTGATGGTGCCGACGGTGGAGCGCGGGTTGTGCCCGGCGGCCTTCTGCTCGATCGAAATGGCCGGCGAAAGGCCTTCGATCAAGTCCACGTCCGGCTTGTCCATCAGCTGGAGGAATTGGCGGGCATACGCGGAAAGGCTTTCCACGTAACGTCGTTGGCCCTCCGCGTACAGCGTATCGAACGCCAGCGAAGACTTGCCCGAACCGGACAAGCCGGTAACGACCACCAGTTTGTGGCGCGGCAGGTCCAGCGAGACGTTCTTGAGGTTGTGGGTGCGTGCACCCCGAATGCGTATCGCGTCCATCGGGCTCTTTTAAGCGGTTTCAAAGGCCAACTTGGTACTATAGCGCGCCGAATCCCCCCGCGTTCAGGGTAGTCCGCCAAGTTGGACTGAACCGGAGCCGGCGCGGCACCGCTAGATCAGACCGTGAGCGTGTGACATCCACGCGCGCCCGCCCTTGTCATTGTTGAAATTTCCGCATGCCGGCAGATACCAGACTGAAATTGACCCCTTCCGAGCGCCGCGCCAGCATCGCGCTGGCCGGCCTGTTCGCCGCGCGGATGCTGGGGCTGTTCCTGTTGCTGCCGGTTTTCGCCGTGGCGGCCGCCGGCCTGCCGGGCGGCAATGACCCGGCCCGCGTCGGCCTGGCGCTGGGCATGTACGGGCTGACCCAGGCCTTCATGCAGATCCCCTTCGGGCTGGCCTCCGACCGCTGGGGCCGTCGCCCCGTCGTGCTGTTCGGCCTGCTGCTGTTTGTGGCGGGCAGCGTCGTCTGTGCCCAGGCGACGGACGTGTACTGGATCACCATCGGGCGCGCCATCCAGGGGGCCGGCGCCATTTCCGCCGCTGTCACCGCCTGGCTGGCCGACGCAACCCGCGACGAGGTCCGCACGCGCGCCATGGCCATGGTGGGCGGGTCGATCGGCCTGTCGTTCGCGGTGTCGCTCGTCCTGTCGCCCGTGCTGGTGGGCTGGTGGGGGCTGTCCGGCCTGTTCTGGACCATCGCCTGTCTGGGCGTCATCTGCCTGGGCGTGGCGCGCTTTGTGGTGCCGGTGGTGCCGCGCACGCAAGCTCGCACCATGCAGGCCGCCCGTCCGCGCGAAGTCTTGACCCACCGCGACCTGTTGCGCCTGAATTTCGGCGTGTTCGTGCTGCACCTGATCCAGGTGTCGCTGTTTGTCGTGGTGCCCGCCTTGCTGGCCAAGGTGGGCGGCCTGGATGCCCGCGAGCTCTGGAAAGTCTATTTGCCGGTCATCCTGGTGTCGTTCGTGCTGATGGTGCCGGTCGTGTTCATCGCCGAGAAGCGCCGCGCCCATCGGGGCGCCTTGCGCGCCGCCGTGGCAGGGCTGGTGGTGGTGTGCGCCTTGCTGCCTGCGGCCAGCCACGGGTTCTACACACTGGCTATCGCGCTGACGGGCTTCTTCGTGGCCTTCAACGTGCTGGAAGCCTTGCAGCCGTCGCTGGTGTCGCGCGTGGCCCCGCAGGCCTACAAGGGCCTGGCGCTGGGCTTCTACAACACGGCCCAGGCGGCCGGGCTGTTTGCGGGCGGCGCCTTGGGCGGGTGGCTGGCGTCGCATTCGGGCGCCGGCGCGGTCTTCATCGGCGCAGCCATCTTGTCGGCGATCTGGCTGGCCGTGACCTGGGCGCTTCGGCCCCTGGCCTGACCCCGCGCAGGGGATGCGTCCCCGACTGAGCGGAAAAGTGGCTGATTGTGTCGCGTACGGCGGCCAACTGCCCCGAATTCGTTTTCCGGGCTGGACGGATTTGTCACGAATCGCGTTTGGCGTGGCAAGCCCTTTTCGTCGATAATACGTACCAACACGGGCTTCACCGGTATCGCCGGTCATCATTGCGGTGACCGGCGTGTTTCATGAAGCCGGTCTTCAACATCGCTTTTTATGTTGTTGCCGGCGCGCTCGCGGCAACGCACAGGCGCAGGCTGTCAACAACAGAGGGACATCGGCATGGCATCGGTTAACAAAGTCATTCTCGTGGGCAATCTGGGGCGCGACCCGGAAGTCCGCTACAGCCCGGACGGGGCGGCAATCTGCAACATGTCGATTGCCACCACCTCGTCCTGGAAAGACAAGGCCAGCGGCGAAAAGCGCGAAGAAACCGAATGGCACCGCGTCGTCATGTACAACCGCCTGGCTGAAATCGCCGGCGAATACCTGAAGAAGGGCCGCTCGGTCTACATCGAAGGCCGCCTGAAGACGCGCAAGTGGCAAGACAAGGACACCGGCGCTGACCGCTACAGCACCGAAGTCGTCGCCGACCAGATGCAAATGCTGGGCGGCCGCGAAGACGGCGGTGGCGGTGGCGCCAGCTACGGTGGTGGCGGCGGCTACGACGACGCCCCGTCGCGTCCGCAGCAGCAACGCGCACCGGCGCAACGCCCGGCGCCCCAACAGCGCCCGGCCCCCGCAGCGGCTCCGGCCAGCAGCGGCGCCAACCTGGCGGACATGGACGACGATATTCCGTTCTAATCCCGACCTGACGCGCTCTTGCAGTCAAAAAGCCCCGGCTCTTCACGAACCGGGGCTTTTTTTACGGCCTGTAGTTTCTACGGCCTATGGTTCACGCCGCTGCCCGCAATGCCCCGGACAGCAGCCGCACCTCGTCGACTGCCGCGTCGATTCCGTCTGTTGCCAACACCTCCACCAGCCGCGTGCCGACGGCGACCAGATCGGCATGGCGGCCGACGGCGCGTGCCTGCTCGGCGGAGCGCACGCCGAACCCGGCGGCGATGGGGAGTTGCGTCCGGGCCCTGACCCGTAGCAAGGCGTCGGCGATGGCCTCATCGGAAGGGAGCGCGCCGCCGGTCGTGCCCGCCAGCATGACGTGATAGACAAAGCCGCTGGCGCCGCGCAGCACGGCGTCCAGCCTGGCCGCGGGCGTCGTCGGCGCCGTCATGCGGATGATGTCGATGCCTTGCACGCGCGCCTGCCGGCCGATCTCGCCAGCGTGATCCGGCGACAAGTCCACGATGATCAGTCCGTCCACGCCCGCCCGGGCCGCGTCGGCCATGAAGGCCGCGACGTCGTATCGCAATAGCGGGTTCAGGTATCCCATCAGCACGATCGGGGTCTGCGGATCCTGTTCACGAAACGTTTGCACAAGGTCCAAGGTCCGCCGCATCGTCTGGCCGGCGCGTAGCGCCCGATCATTGGCCAATTGCAGCACCGGGCCGTCGGCCACCGGGTCGCTGAACGGCATGCCCAGTTCAATCACGTCGGCGCCGGCTGCGGGCAGGCGTTTCAGAAGGCTCAGGCAGTCGTCATAGCACGGGTCGCCGGCCGTGAAATACGCGGCCAGCCCCGCGCGGCCCGCCGTGCGCAGCGTGGCGAGGGTGTTTTCCAGTCGGCTCATTTCGTGGCTCCGGCAAATTGGAGGACCGTGTTCAGGTCCTTGTCCCCGCGGCCGCTCAGGCAGACCACGATGGTCTTGTCCGCCTCCAGGCGCGCGGCAAGCTTTCGGGTGTAGGCCAGGGCATGCGCGCTTTCCAAGGCGGGGATGATGCCTTGCTTTTCCGTCAGCCAGCGATAGGCGTCGACCGCCTCGGCGTCGGTGACTGAGGCATAGCTCACGCGCCCCGTGTCATGAAGCAGGGCGTGTTCCGGCCCCACGCCGGGGTAGTCCAGCCCGGCTGAAATCGAATGCGCGTTCGTGATCTGGCCGTCCTGATCCTGAAGGAAGTAGCTGCAACACCCATGCAGCACGCCCAGCCGGCCTGCGCCAATGCTGGCGGCGTGCTGCGCGGTGTGGACTCCATGGCCCCCGGCTTCCACGCCGTGCAGCTGGACTTGGGGCTCACCCAGAAAGGGGTGGAAGAAGCCGATGGCGTTGGAGCCGCCGCCGATGCAGGCGACCATCACGTCGGGCAGCCGGCCCGTCTTCTCCAGGATTTGCGCTCGGGTCTCTTCGCCGATCACCTTCTGGAACTCCCGGACCATCCACGGGTAAGGGTGCGGTCCGGCGCCGGTACCCAGCAGGTAGTAGGTGTCGTCGGGGCGCGCGATCCAATCGCGGATGGCTGCATTCATCGCATCCTTGAGCGTTGCGCTGCCGTTGGGAACCGCACGCACTTCGGCGCCCAGCATCTTCATGCGGGTGACGTTGGTGGCTTGGCGCGCGACGTCGACCGCGCCCATGTAGATCACGCACTGCAGGCCGTACAGCGCGCAGGCGGTGGCGGTGGCCACTCCGTGCTGGCCGGCGCCGGTTTCTGCAATGACGCGCGTCTTTCCCATCCGTCTGGCCAGCAGGATCTGGCCCAGGCAGTTGTTGATCTTGTGCGCGCCGGTGTGGTTGAGGTCTTCCCGTTTCAGGAAGATGCGGGCCCCCAGTGCTTCGCTGATTGCGCGGGCATGGAACAGCGGGCTGGGGCGGCCCACGTAATCGGCCAGCATCGACCTGAATTCGTTCCAGAACGCGGGATCCTCCCGCGCCTCGCGATAGGTCCGCTCCAGATCATCGAGTGCCGGGATCAAGGTCTCGGGCATGTAGCGGCCGCCGTAGGGACCGAATTGCCCGAGCGCGTCGGGGGAATCAGGGTGGGAAACAAGCGACATGACCTTAGCCCATTGAATACGTTAGAGCTATGGTAGCGACGGATTTTCCTCTGATAAATCATAGATTTCTTGCCTGTGATTATTAGATTTTCTAATATCGTGAGCATGCGTACGCTTCCTCCGATGAATTCGCTGCGTGTCTTTGACAGCGCCGCCCGGCACTTGAACCTTTCCCTTGCCGCCGATGAATTGCGCGTGTCGCATAGCGCGGTCAGCCAGCAGATCCGGCAGCTGGAAACCTGGGTGGGCAGCAAGCTCTTTGAACGGCACTCGGGCGGCGTGCGGTTGACCGTTGCCGGGCAGGATTTGCTGCGCGCCTGCCAGCCGGCCTTCGACATGCTCGAACAACGCTGCGTCGAGCTACGGGGCAGGACCACGTCGGCCGACGTGGTGGTGGGCGCCCCGGCCAGCCTGCTGTCCAACTGGATCATCCCAAGGCTGGAACAGTTCGAGCGCAGGCACCCTGGGGTCCAGGTCAGGCTTCAGACCGCGACCGACATCGGGCTATTGGAGCGGCGGGTTATTGACGTGTTGATCGTTGCCGAGGACCACGCGTCTGCGGCCATCGGCGCCGTGCCGTTGTTCCCCGAGGCGATCGGGCCCGTCTGCACCCGCGCGCTGGCACAGCGCATCAGCACGCCGGCCGACCTCCTGGACATGCCGCTGCTGCACACCTCTTCCCGGCCCGCGGCCTGGGAGCAGTGGGCCTCGGCTGGCGGCGTGGCGCTGGCGCGGGCCGAGGCCCGGCCCAAGCGCGAGTTCGATCAACTGGGCCACATGCTCGACGCCGCGGCCGTGGGCTTGGGCGTCGGCATTGCGCCCGAGATGCTGGTGCAGGCCGATCTCCGCGCAGGAAAGCTCGTGGCGCCCCTCGGGTTCACGGCAACGGGAGGCTGGTTCAGCCTGTACTTCCGTGCAAACGCCAGTGCTGCGGTGAAATCCCTGAAGCACTGGCTGACGGCCGAGGCCGCTTCGCACGCCGTCCGGCCAGGTGGTGGCTAGCCGAAGCCCTACCAGCGATAGCGCAATGTCGCCATCACCGTGCGTTCCGCGCCCCAGTAGCAGCTGACGGCCGTACCCAGGCAATTGGCGACGTAGCGCTTGTCGAACAGGTTCGAGACGTTCAACGCCACTTGCGCGCCGGCCAGCGTGGGGCTGGCGCGGCCCAGGTCATAGCGGATCGCCGCGTCAACCAGCGTGACGGCGGGAATGGCGTACCGGTTGTTCAGGTCGCCGTAGAAGCCGCCGCGGTACGTGACGCCCGCGCCCAGGCCCACGCCTTGCAGCGGGCCGTCGCGCAGCGTGTAGTCGGCCCACAGCGCAGCTTGATGGCGGGGCACGAAGATGAGCTGGTTGCCGCGTTGCGCGGCCGTGTTGGTCTTGGTGATCTCGCTGTCGCTAAGCGCATAGGACATTGTCAGGTCCAGCCCATTGTCGAAACTGGCTTTGCCTTCGAGCTCGATCCCCTGCACCTGGACTTCACCGGTCTGCACCACGAAGCTCGTGTTGACCGGATCCGGCGTGCTGACGTTCTTTTGCGTGATCTGGAAGGCCGACAGCGTGACGAAGCTGGCGTATCCGTCTGGCTGGAATTTCACGCCGGCTTCGTATTGTTCGCCGGTCGTGGGCCTGAGCGGCGAGCCGTCGCGCGTGACGCCCGTCATCGGCTGGAACGACGTGGAATAGCTCAGGTAGGGCGCCAGGCCGTTGTCGAAACGGTAGGTCACGCCGGCCCGGCCGGTGAAGCGGTCGGCGTCGGCGTTGCGCGACGTCCAGGCCCACTGGCCGCCGCTGCCCGCCACGCCGTTGTCGGTGGTGCCTTCGGTCCAGTCATAGCGGCCGGCGAACGTGAAGCGCAGGCGGTCCAGTTCGATCTGATCCTGCGCGTACAGGCCCAGCTGGCTGCGCGTCATGTTGATCTTGGTGGCCGTGGCAGGGCGCGTGACCGGGGTGCCATAGTCGGGATCGAACACGTTGAACAGCGGGGACGCCGGCGGCAGCATCAGACCCAGGCTGCTCTCGTTGTAGCGGGATTTTTCGCGCAGGTAATCCAGGCCGAAGGTGACGTCGTGACGGGTCGGGCCGGCGCTGAACTTGGCGTTCAACTGGTTGTCGATCTGGAAGGTGTGCGACGTTTCGGGGAAGGCCCAGGCGTAGCGGACGGCCTGCGTGTCCGACACCATCGCGCCGATCTGCACGCGGCGCGTGTTGGTGTCGACATTGGTGTAGCGGGCGCTCTGGCGCACGCTCCAGATGTCGTTCACGCGGTGGTCCAACGTGTAGCCGACCATGGCCTGTTCGTTGGTGAAGATGTCGTAGCCCGGCTCGCCCACGAAGCGGTCGCGAGGGATATAGCCGGCGGTGACGCTTTTTTCCAGCGTGCCGATCACGGGCAACACGGGGGCGCCGCCGCCGCCGTGGCTGGTGATCTTCTGATATTGCGCGCTCAGGTTCAGGCTGGTGTCCGAAGACGGGCGCCACGTGAAGCTGGGGGCGATGAATTGGCGTTCGTCGTCGACGTGCTGGTACTGGGTGTCGCTGTCCCGCAGCGTGCCGGTCAGGCGATAGAGGAATTTGCCTTCTTCGTCGGCCGGGCCCGAGAAGTCGAATGAACCCTGATACCGGTTGAAGCTGCCGGCCTGCAAGACCACTTCATTGAACGGTTCAGCGGTGGGGCGCTTACTGGTCATGTTGACCAGGCCGCCCGGCGCGCTTTGCCCGTACAGCCCGGACGACGGTCCTTTCAGGATTTCCACGCGCTCCAGTCCGTAGGTGTCGATCCGCGGCTGCGAATAGCCGCGCGAGCCGAAGGGCAGCAACAGGCCGTCCAGGTAGCGCGAGGGCGTGAAGCCGCGCACGGTCAGCCAGTCATAACGCACATCGTTGTCGCCATACTGGGCGAACACGCCCGGGGTGTAACGGACGGCCTGGGCGACGGAGGTGACGCCGCGTTCGTCCATTTCATTGCGGGTGATGACGTTGATGGTTTGCGGCGTATCGATGAGCGCAGCATCCGACTTGGTGCCGGAGCGGCTGCGCGTCGTCACGTAGTCGGCGCCGGACACCGGCGACGAATCGCCCGCGCCCCGCACCACGACGGGGGCCAGCGTGGTCACGCCAGTGCCGGCGGGTTGGACGGTTTGCGCGGCGGCGGGGGCCGACGCGGCAAGGGCGGCCAGCAGCGCCAACGGCAGCGGCTTGACGGAAAAGGACACGGTATTACCCCTGGGTCGATTTATAATTAACAAGAATCATTCCTGCGCGTCGGCATGATTCCAGAACTCTCGGCACCTGTCTGACGATTCTTCGGCGGGGATTGACGGTTTTGCTGCCGCCCCGTTTTTTGCGCTTCGCCCATGTCCGTCCGCGCCGCCGCGCCCTTGTTCATTCCGCCTTTGCCCGACCCGTCCACCGCGCCGCCCAAGCCGCACGAATGGTGGCGCGGCACCCTGCCGACCGTGCCGGCCACGCAGGACTGGGAAGACGTCATCGAATGCGTGCTGAGGGTGGACGAGGGCGTGAGCCTGGTCGTCCTGGACGGCAGCCCGCGGCGCGCGTTGACGATTCCCGCGCCGGGGGCGCCCGTGTTCGGCATGCAGGTATGGCAGGAAGGGCACGCGACGCTGGCCTTGGAAGGCGGCGAACCCCTGCGGGTGGCTGCCGGGGCGGCGCTCCTGTTCAATCACGAACGGCCTTTGCGCTGGGCGACGCACCTGCCCGCGAACCAGCGCGTGCGGATGGTGGATGTCCGCTACACGCCCGAGGCGCTGGCCCGCGCGGGCGACACTGGGCTGGTTGCCATGTTGCGGCGGCGGTTTCGCCGTGACGTCAGCGTGCCGGCGCACGGTTCTTTGGTGGCGGCGCTGGACGCCCCGACCGGCCTGTTGGCGCTGGCCGGCAGCCTGGCGCGGAATCCGCCGACTGCCGCCGAGGCGCGCCGCCTGTGGTATCGCGCCAAATCGCTGGAAATGCTGTCGGCTTTCGTGCAGCTGCTGTCGCAACCGGAGGCGTTGAATGGCCCGGCGGCGCAGGAACGCCAGCGGCTGCACGAGGCCTGCGACCTGCTGCGGGCACGCCACGCCGAGCATTGGCCGCCGGGCCTGTTGGCGCGGACGGTGGGTTTGTCGGAAAAGCGGCTGCAGCAGCTGATGCGCGAAAGCACGGGCCAGTCCGTGCACGCGTATCTGAGCGACGTGCGGCTTGCCCGCGCGTGCGACTTGCTCCAGGCCGGCATGAGTGTGACGCAGGTCGCGGGCGAAGTGGGGATTTCCAGCCTGAGCCATTTCAGCAAGGTCTTCAAGGCGCGCTATGGCGTGTCGCCCCGGTCCTGGTAAGGTCAGCCCTGCGCGGCGTTTCCGGCGCCGCACCCTGCCAGGAACACGCCATGACCCAGAACATCTACGACACGCCTGAATTCTTCGAGGGCTACAGCCAGATGGCGCGTTCGGTGCACGGCCTGGACGGCGCGCCTGAATGGCCTGCGTTGCGCGCATTGTTGCCTGACTTGCGGGACCGCCGGGTCGTAGACCTGGGTTGCGGCTTTGGCTGGTTTTGCCGGTGGGCCGACCAGCAAGGGGCGGCCGAGGTGCTGGGGCTGGATGTTTCCCACAACATGCTGGAGCGGGCGCGCGCCACCACGCAGTCCAGCCGGATCCGCTATCAGCGTGCCGATCTGGAACAACTGCAATTGCCAGCGGCCAGCTATGACCTGGCCTATAGCTCGTTGACCCTGCACTACATCGAACATCTGGCCGACTTGTTCGCGACGGTCCACCGAGCGCTCGCGCCGGGTGGACGTTTCGTGTTTTCTGCCGAGCATCCGATCTATACCGCGCCGGCTCGGCCGGGCTTCGTGGAGGATGCGGCGGGCGATCGGATCTGGCCGCTGAACCAGTACGCGCGGCAAGGGCCGCGCATCACGGATTGGCTGGCCAAGGGCGTGGTGAAGCAGCACAGGATGCTGGGCACCACGCTGAACCTGTTGATCCAGACGGGGTTCACGATCACGCACGTGGAGGAATGGGCGCCGACGGCCGAGCAACTGGCGGCGCAGCCTGCGCTGGCCGAGGAGCAGGACCGACCGATGATGGTACTGGTCGCCGTCAGTCGGTGAACGGCTGTTGCCCGCAGGCATCATGAAATATTTGGTTTCACAATACCCGCTTGCGCTATCTATCTAGTAGTAGGTAAGATTCATCCATCGACGCAGCAAACCCAACCAAGCCGCTGCCGCCGAACCAGAAATACAGTAGGACCGCTTTTTTATTTCCCAAGTTGTCTACCTATAAGTAGATAGTTTAAACCGAAACCCGCATCGAATCGTTATCTGGAGATCAACCATGAAGACCCTCGTATCCGCCCTGATCCTGTCCGCCTCCTTTATCGGCGCCGCCCAAGCCGGCGAACTGGACTATCCGCCCGCCCTGAACACCGAAAGCACGGTCACCCGCGCCCAAGTGCAGCAAGAGCTGGCCGCTGCCCGCGCCAATGGTGAACTCGTCTCTGGCGAAGAAGGCTACGCCGCCACCGCGTTCGCTGCCGTTGGCAACGACAAGACCCGTGCCCAAGTGACGCAGGAACTGGCCGCTGCCCGCGCCCAAGGCCTGACCGAAAGCGGCGAACTGGATTACCCGCCCGTTCAAGGCTGAGTTTTTTTGAAGTCTTATTTTTGAGGGCATATCTATCTAGCGATAGATAGCTTTACCCAAACACCCTGATGCAGCACTGATCCTTACTGGAGATCAATCATGAAGACCCTCGTATCCGCCCTGATTCTGTCCGCTTCCTTCATCGGCGCCGCCCAAGCCGGCGAACTGGACTACCCGCCCGCCTTGAACACCGAAAGCACGGTCACCCGCGCCCAAGTGCAGCAAGAGCTGGCCGCCGCCCGCGCCAATGGTGAACTCGTCTCCGGCGAAGAAGGCTACGCCGCCACCGCGTTTGCCGCCGTCGGCCACGACAAGACCCGCGCCCAGGTGACGCAGGAACTGGCCGCTGCCCGTGCCCAAGGCCTGACCGAAAGCGGCGAACTGGACTACCCGCCCGTGCAAGGCTAAGCAGGATGCCGGCACATGCGGACCCCGGGGGGCGGGATGTTTCCCGGCCGGGGTCCGCACGGGCGTTTTGGACCGCACTTAGGGCGGCCCCCGATGACGAACCGACCTATTAGTAGGTAATATTCAGCCATGGACACTCCGACCCCCAACACCACTCGAGACCTGCTGCTGGCGCACGCCGAGAAGCTGATCCGCACGCGCGGCTGCAATGGTTTCAGCTACCGCGACCTGGCGGAGCATGTGGGCGTGAAGACGTCCAGCATCCACTATTACTTTCCCGGCAAAGACGACCTGCTCTATGAAGCGGTCGAGGCCTACAGCGCACGCGCGCTGGGCACGGTGCGCGCCATCGACACTGCGCAGCCCGCGCAGGCGCAGCTGGAGCAATACCTGTCGATGATGGAATCGCGCGCCTGCGGCGCCGGTGAGCTCTGTCTGGGCGGCATGCTGGCCGCCGACATCATGAGCTTGTCCGACCGCGTGCGTGGCGCCCTGCAGGGCTTTTTCCGTGCGCACGAAGCGTGGCTGGCCCGCGTGCTGGCCGAAGGCGCGGCGCAAGGCACGTTGAAGTTTTCCGGCACGGCCGAAGCCGCGGGCCGGGCCGTATTCGCCACGGTGCAAGGTTGCTTGCTGGTGGCGCGCCTGTTCCAGCAGCCGCCCGCGTTGTGCGAGGCGATCAGCGCCTTGTATGTGGAATGCGATCATGTGAAGGGCAGCCAGGCGGCGTAACCTGCTGTGGATGCCTAGCGCAGACGCGCTCCGATTGCAGCGATGAACCGTACGGCCGCCTGGCTCCCGCAGGCGGCCGTTGCTTTTGGCGCGGTCAGGCTTGCAGCGCCCGGGCCATGTCCACGCTGGTGCGCTCCTGCATCCCCAGATCGCGCATGCGTTGCAGGAAGGTCGCTTGCGCATCGGCGAAGCCGGCAACGGGGCTCATGCAATCGGTCAGCAGCACGATGCGTGACAGATTGCCGCCGGGCAGGTGTTCGGCCAGATGTTCTACGGTGGCACGCACGCAGTGGCTGCCGGCTTCTCCGCCAATGATGATCAGGTCCGAGCGGTCCAGCGATCCCAGCAGGCTGCGGTTGAGCTGGCTGCGGGGATCATCGGGATCCGGCACTTCGGCCATCAGCGCGCTGTAGTGTTCCGTCCAGGGGTTCGTGCCTTTGGGCACCTTGCGCACGATGAACTGGTCCGCGTCTTCCCAGCGGCTGTACGCCGCGCGCACGTCCGCATGCACGTTGTGCCCCCAGGTGCCGATTTCGCAGTGCACGGGCCACACCATCAGTGTGTAGCGGCCGCGCGCCTCCAGTTCGTCCAGATAGGTCAGGGTGCGAGGCAGGTCGTCGATGTGGCGCGGGTGGAAGGCGCCAGCGCGCACTTCTGCGGCGGTGATCGGCGTGAAGGGTGCGACGGGCTGGCCGTCGCCCGTGCGCCAGAACGTGGGGTGCGCGACGTCCAGCCGATGGTGCGAATCCAGCGTCACCGTGATGGAAGTCAGCGCATGCGCGGTGGCGTCGATGAAGTGCGCCAGCCGTTGCATGTCGGCGTGCGCGCCCGCTACCGGCAGCGCCGGCAGGCTGGGGTTTCCGGTCAACGGATCCGTAGGCAGATACGCCTCGGGCAGGTCGCAGAAATCGTTCTGCGGATCGACGATCAATAAATGGACGGAACGCGGCATGGCTGGATTCGATTGGACTATCCCGGAATATAGACCGGGATGCTGCTTGTTCACTAGAACAGCACAAGGTGTTCGGCGCAGGCGGGCAATTGGCGCAGCAGCGCGCGCCATTGCCGCCACAGGTGGGCCAGTGCGCCGACGGCGATGGCTGCGATCAGAATCCACATGGCAAGCTCCAAATATAAATTCGCACGGGCGTGCGAAATTAGGGTCAAGAAACGCCGGCATGCGCCGGCGCGATTCAGTTATTCAACGTAGGTGAAGCTGCGGTAGGTCGAGATCAGCCGCTCATACGCCGCCCGCACGCGTGCGGGCGCCTTGGGGTCTCGCAGGAAGCGGGCGTCGTGCATCAAACCGATCATCAGGCTATAGACCTCGAACACCAGTTGCTCGGGGTCGGTGTCCGGCCGCACGTGGCCCGCTTCCAGCGCCTGGTTGACGGTGCGCACCATGGCCGCGCGCCAGCGCCGCAGATTGCCTTCCAGCACGGCGCGCAGTGGCGATTCGACGTCGTCGTATTCGAACGCGCCGGCCACATAGATGCAGCCGGTCAGCAGTTCGACGTTGCTGGCGCGGTCCACCCATAGCGAGACCAGCGCATTCAGCCGGGGCAGCCCACGGGGATGCGCCATGGCCGGCGTGAAGACGGCGGCCACGAAGCGGCGGTCGTATTCGTCCAGCACCGCTTGCTGCAAGGCCTCAAGCGAGCCGACGCGCGAGAACACGCCGCTTTTGCTGATGCCCAGCTGCTTGGCCACCTGGCCCAGCGACAGGCTTTCCATGCCCTGCGCGGCGGCCAGGTCCACGGCCGCGTCCACAATGGCCGCGAAAGTCAGTTCGCTTTTCTCGGTTTTGGCTGTCATGAACGTGAATTTAGCACGGTCGTGCGAAATACCGGGATTTATTAATCGGGGCAGGGTCGGCAGCCCAAAAAAAACGGACCGCCGAGGCGGTCCGTTTTGGTGGCGCAGGGTGTGCGGTGCCGTCAGGCGGCCGCGGCCTTGAACTGCAGGCGGTACTTATGCAGCAGCGGTTCGGTGTAGCCGTTGGGTTGGGTCAGCCCTTCAAAGACCAGCGCGCACGCCGCCTTGAACGCCAGCGAGGTGTCGAAATGGCTGGCCATGGGCTGGTAGGCCGCATCGCCGGCGTTCTGGCCGTCCACGACCTTGGCCATGCGCTTGAACGTTTCCATGACCTGGTCTTGGTTGGTCACGCCGTGGCGAATCCAGTTGGCGATGTGCTGGCTGGAGATGCGCAGCGTGGCGCGGTCTTCCATGAGGCCCACGTTGTGGATGTCCGGCACCTTCGAGCAGCCTACGCCCTGGTCGATCCAGCGCACCACATAGCCCAGGATGCCCTGGACGTTGTTGTCCAGTTCCTGCTGGATGTCGGCCGCGGACCACTTGGAGCGGTCGCCGACCGGCACAGTCAGCAGGCCGCCCAGCAACTCGTCGCGGACGTCGGCCAGTTTGGTGCGCTCCAGTTCTTTCTGGACCGCTTGCACGTCCACCTGGTGGTAGTGCAGTGCGTGCAGCGTGGCGGCGGTGGGCGAGGGCACCCAGGCGGTATTGGCGCCGGCCTTGGGATGCGCGATCTTCTGTTCCAGCATGGCGGCCATCAGGTCCGGCATGGCCCACATGCCCTTGCCGATCTGGGCGCGGCCGCGCAGGCCGCTGTCCAGGCCGACCAGCACGTTGTTGCGTTCGTACGCAGTGATCCAGGCGGTGGACTTCATGTCGCCCTTGCGCAGCATCGGGCCGGCTTCCATGCTGGAGTGCATTTCGTCGCCGGTGCGGTCCAAAAAGCCCGTGTTGATGAAGGCCACGCGCGAGGCGGCCGCGCCAATGCACGCTTTCAGGTTGATGCTGGTGCGGCGCTCTTCGTCCATGATGCCCATCTTCAAGGTGTTGCGCGGCACCTTGATCAGGTCTTCGACGCGGTCGAAGAGTTCGCTGGCGAATGCGGCCTCAACGGGGCCGTGCATCTTGGGCTTCACGATGTAGACGGAACCGGTGCGCGAGTTCAGCTTGTTCTTGCGGTCTTGCAGCGCGGCCAGGCTCGTGACCACGGCGTCCAGGATGCCTTCGGGGATTTCCAGGCCGTCGCGGTCCAGGATGGCCGGGTTGGTCATCAGGTGGCCGACGTTGCGCACGAACATCAGCGAACGGCCGTGCAGGGTCAGCGAGGAGCCGTCCGGGCGCGTGTAGACGCGGTCGGCATTGAGCTTGCGCGTGAAGGTCTTGCCGCCCTTGGTGACGGCTTCGGTCAGGTCGCCCTTCATCAGGCCGAGCCAGTTGCGGTAGATGTGGACCTTGTCGTCCGCATCCACGGCGGCGACCGAGTCTTCGCAATCCATGATGGTGGTCAGCGCTGCCTCGACCAGCACATCCTTGACGCCGGCGGCGTCCGTGCTGCCGATGGCGTTGGCGCGGTCGATCTGGATTTCGAAGTGCAGCCCGTTGTTCTTGAGCAGGATGGCGGTGGGCGCGGCGGCCTCGCCCTGGTAGCCGGCGAATTGCGACGCGGACTTCAGGCCGGTCGCGCCGTCGGCCAGTGCCACGCGCAACTGGCCCCCTTCGACCGTGTAGCCGCGGGCGTCGGCGTGCGAACCTTGGGCCAGCGGCGCGGCCGTATCCAGGAAAGCGCGGGCGCGCGCGATGACGGCGGCGCCGCGGTCGGGGTTGTAGCCCTTGCCGGTGTCGCCCGGCGTGGCGGGAATGGCGTCGGTGCCGTAGAGCGCGTCGTACAGGCTGCCCCAGCGCGCGTTGGCGGCGTTCAGCGCGTAGCGCGAGTTCGACATCGGCACGACCAACTGCGGGCCGGCCTGCTGCGAGATTTCGGTGTCGACGTTGTCGGTCGTGGCTTGCACGCTGGCCGGCTGTGGCAACAGGTAGCCGATGCCTTCCAGGAACTTGCGGTAGGCGGCGGGGTCGGCGATGGGGCCCGGGTTGGCGCGGTGCCAGGAATCCAGTTCGGCTTGCAGGCGGTCGCGTTCAGCCAGCAGCGCGCGGTTCTTGGGGCCCAGATCGTGTACCAGGGCGGCAAAGCCTTGCCAGAAGCCGTCGGCATCCAGGCCGGTGGCGGGCAGGGCTTCCTGTTCGATGAATTGGTTGAGATTGGCCGCCACTTGCAGGCCGTGGTGCTGGATGCGTTCAGTCATGCGGATCTCTAGCGTAAGAAGGGCTGGCCGGCGCCGGGCGCCGGGCGAATCTGTCCTGACATCATCGTTCGCACCTGCAGCAATGTCCATATCAAAACCAGCTGGTCATACCAGTTTATTTTTACGCACTCCGGCAAAGCCGTTCTTTTTATGGTTTTATATCAGCTACTTACAGAGACTGGGTCAAGCGGCGCGAACCGGAAGAACGCTTGGTCATACCACTGGTCCGGAGAGTGCATGTACGCGGAAACCGAAGAGAAACCCCGCCAGGTGGCGGACGAGGTCGCTGAACGGATCGAACGCCTGATCCTGGACGGCGTGCTCAAGGCGGGGCAGGCCCTGCCGTCCGAACGACGCCTGACCGAAAAACTGGGCGTGTCGCGCACGGCGTTGCGCGAAGGGCTCAAGCTGTTGCGGGCGCGCGAGATCATCCATACCGCGCAAGGCAAGGGATCGTTCGTCGCCCATATTTCGAAGGTGGATGCCGGGCCGCTGATGCACCTGTTCAACTCGCAGCCGCGCACGCTCTACGACCTGCTGGAAGTGCGTTCGCTGCTGGAAGCGGAGTCCGCCCGGCTGGCGGCCATACGCGGCACCGAGGCGGACTTCATCATGATCCGCCGCCGCTATGACGAGATGGTCAGCGCGCAGGGCACGGCTACCGATACGGCCACGCACGCGCATCTGGACCACGCGTTCCATCTGGCTATCTGCGAGGCCTCTCACAATCCGGTGCTGGTGCACACCCTGCAGTCGCTGACGGACCTGCTGCTGGGCTCGGTGTTCGCGTGCGTGAACAACCTCTATCACCGCGAACCGGAAAAGCGCCAGATCGACCGCCAGCACACGCGTCTGTTCAACGCCGTGACCGGGCGCCAGCCCGAATTGGCGCGCAAGGCCGCAGCCGATCATGTGGACAGCGTGCGCCAGAGCCTGGCCGAGATCGAACAGGAAGAACAGCGCCTGGTGCGCGCGACGCTACGCCTGGAAGGCTGGACGTAGCGCCCGCGCGGCGGGGTATGGATCCCGGCGCTTAACGGTCGGCGGTGGCGCAGCCGGTCAGCGCCAGCGGCTTGCCCGCGTAGATGCGGCCGAAACGGTTGTTCAGCAGCGCGTCCAGGTCGATGGCTTCCTGGCCCACGAAACCCTGTTGCGGCAACGCGCCTTGCGCCACCAGATCCAGCGCGGCGCAGATGCCTGCGGCCGTCGACAACTGGATGGCGCTCAAGCGATGGCCGTCCACGTCCGTGCCGAACACGCGGATCGGGTACGACTCTTCTTCCAGGCGGCCGTGGCGGTGGCCTGATGCCGAGGCCTGGATCACGATCACGTCCTGCTCGGTGGTGGGGATGGCCGATTCGAAAATGTCCTTGAGCAGATCGCGGCGGTCGCGCAGGCGCAGGTCATTGAGCAGCAACTTCATGATGTTGCAGTGGCCCGGATAGCGCACCGACTTGTAGTCCACATTGCGCGCGCGGCCCAACAGGGTGGAGGGCAGGGTACCCAGGCCGCCCGAGGTGTTGAAGGCTTCGTATTCCACGCCGTCCAGCGCGAACGTCTCATAGCCTTCCAACGCGGGCACGCTGGTCAGTTGGCCGTCCACGATGGCCTCGCACGGGTTGCAGTATTCGTTGATCAGCCCTTCGGTGCTCCACGTCAGGTTGTAGCGCAGGCTGTTGGAGGGATAGCGCGGCAGGGCGCCGACGCGCATGCGCAAATCCAGCAAGGTGTCGAAGCGTCGCGCCAGCGCGTTGCCGACAATGCCGATGAAGCCGGGCGCCAGGCCGCATTGCGGCATCAGCACGCTGCGCGCGTTCTCCGCCAGCGCCTGGATGGCATGGGTGCTGGCGACGTCTTCGGTCAGGTCGAAGTAATGCACGCCGGCCTTCGCGCACAGTCCGGCCACCGCGGTGGCGCGATGGAACGGAAGGGCGTTGACCACGGCATAGGCGCCTTCGATCGCGCTCGCCACCGAGGCGTCGTCGCTGATCTGGCGCGTCTCGCAACCCAGTTCGGCCAGGACAGCAAGGCGGGCGGGGTCCTGGTCGGCAACCAGCACGGAATAATCGCCGCTGCGTTCCAGCATCAGGGCGATGGCGAAACCGATTTTTCCGGCGCCCAGCAGAACGATGGGACGGTTGAGGGTGGACATGGTGCGACTCCTGCGATGAGGGGGGATGGGTTGGCCTCATCCTATGCGGGAGTGCTGTCGATTTGTAGATCTGAAAGTGTCGTAACGGCTTAAGTTAACGTCGATATGACTTAATGCGGTGTCGAAACGTCAAAAACAAAGCCCTCCGGCTTGGGGCCGAAGGGCTTTCGAGGGGTGATCGCAGGGCCTTTGCCGGCCCGGGGATCAGCTGCCCATGGGGGGGTAGTCCATGTTGCCGAAGGTGACCAGGCCTTCTGCCTTGGCTTGAGCCAGTTGCGATTCCACTTGGGCGCGGGTCAGCGACGTGGCGGATTCAGCGGTGGCGACGGGCGGGTAGTCCAGGTTGCCGAAGGTGACTTCGCCAGCGGTCTTGGCTTGCGCCAGTTCAGCTTGCACTTGTTGCGAGGTCAGGCTGGACTTCTGGGCGATGGCGGCGGGGTAGCCTTCTTCGCCAAACGTGTACTGGCCCGATACCTTGGCTTGTTGCAGTTCGGCTTGAACCTGGGCGCGCGACGGGCCTTGGTCGGCTTCAGCGGCTTGGGCGCCAGCAGCCAGAACGGACATGGACAGCATCAATGCGGTAGCAAGGGTTTTCATAGCAGACCTCCGGTGTCTTGTGAGCTTGGGATCCGAACCTCTGGCCTCATTGCTGGGGGTTCGCTTGCTGTGTCCCGATGAGATGCATTCTGTGCTCAAACAACCCTGGGATAAACCCTTATTACCTGAAAACATCTTTCCAAAATCTGTACTAATCGATTTGGATTCTTCCAAATGACACCATAGGTGGCGATATTTCCATTTCATGACGCAATAGGTGGTGGTCCAGGCAGGCGGGCGGGAGGGCTTTTGGGGCGCAAAAAAGACGCAGCCCCGGGACGAGCCCGGGGCTGGCAGGGGAAATGGACTTGCGATGCCGGTGTCAGCGGTTCAGTTCAACCAGCGCGGCGTTGTATTCGGACTGGGCTTCTTCCAGCTTGCGCTGCGCCTTGTCGATCTTGTCCTGCTTGCCCTTGGCGCGCGCTTCCTTCAATTCCTGCTCGCGTTCGGACACCTTGGATTGCTTGTCCCGCACGTCGGCCTCGCGTTGCGATTGCAGGCGGCTGTCGGTGCAATGAGCTTTGGCTTCCGCCAGGGCCTTGCGCAGGCCGGCTTCGCGGCGGGTGTTGTTCTGCGCCTGGGCGGCGGCGATGTCGTTTTCGATCTCGCAGAACTTGGCCGCGCAACCGCGCTGCGCTGAGCAGTCGGTGGCGGCTTGCGCGGGCAACACGCCGAACAGGGCGCATGCGGCGGCGGCAGCTGTCAGGGATTTGATCAAAGAGGGCATGCGGTGTCTCCGTAAGCGTGGCGGGGACACCATGATCGCGCGATCGGGCGTTACCGGCAATGTGCAGCGTCAATGGCGCTGCACATTGCCGGCAACGGCTCACCGGATCAGCGTGCCGGCCAGCGCGGCCGCCACCAGCAGCGCGCCCAGCCAGAGGTTGGCGCGGAACAGCATGAAATTGCGGTCGGGGCGCTGGATGTCGAACACCTTCAATTGCCACGCCAGATGCACCGCAACGGCGGCCATGCCGACCTGATACGCCCACGACAAGCCCATGGCGTAGCCGCCCCAGGCCCACAGCAGGACGGTGGCGACGTAGAAGCCGCCGATCCACAGCTTGCCCTGGTCGCCAAAGCGCATGGCGGTGGAATGCAGCCCCAGGCTGCGGTCGTCGCGCACGTCGACATAGGCGTAGATGCTGTCGTAGCCCACCTGCCAGAGCACCGCGCCGAACCACATGGCCACGGCGGCCAGCGGTACGTGGTTCTGCGTGTCGGACCAGGCCATCAGCATGCCCCAGTTAAAGCAGATGCCCAGCACCACCTGCGGCCAATAGGTGACGCGTTTGCACAGCGGGTAGATGAAGACGAAGGGCAGTACGGCCACAGCCAGCCAGCGGCTCATTTCGTTCAGGAAGAACAGCAGCGAACCGCAGACCACCAATTGGCCCAGCAGGAACCACACGGCGTTCTTCATCGTCAGCTGGCCGCTGGTCAACGGGCGAAAGCGCGTGCGTTCGACGTGCTTGTCGAAGTTGCGGTCGCACATGTCATTGACCGTGCAGCCGATGCCGCGCATCAGCAGGGCGCCCAGCGAGAAGACGATCAGCCGCTGCAAGTCCGGCAGGCCGCCGGCGCTCTGGACGAGCGCGGCGATGGCAGGCAGCAGTGTCAGCCACGTGCCGATGGGGCGGTCCAGGCGGCACAGGCGGGCGTAGGGCCGCCACGATTTGGGCAGCCAGCGCTCGACCCAGTCGGTGAAGACGATGTCGCTCAAGTCGACGGGAGGTTGTTGCGGGGTGCTCACTGTCACGGTCGGAAAATGGTCGGGAAAGCCGACAGCATAAAACAACGGCCGGGCATTACGCCCGGCCGCCCCAATATTCCGCCGTGCCGAGTGCCCCTACGAGGCACTTCCCCCATAAGCCGCCATTGCAACGCAAGCGGGGCCGCACGGATCCGGCTTAGCCGGTCCGTAGCGGCGCCCCCTGGGGGGAGGCGCCGCAGGCGCTTCGGGGGGGGCCTACTGCTCTTTCAGCAGCTTGCCCAGGATGGCGATGCCGGTGCGGATCTTGTCTTCCGGCACGGTGGCGAAGCTAAGGCGCAGCGTGTTGGCGCGGCCGGCGCCGCTGTAGAACGGGGCACCTGGTACGAAGGCCACGTTCTGCGCAATGGCCTTCTCCAGCAGCTTGGTGCTGTCGATGTGCTCCGGCAGCGTCAGCCAGATGAACATGCCGCCTTCCGGCTTGGTCCAGGTGACGGTGGACGGGAATTCGCGCTTGATGGCGTCCAGCATGCAGCTGCCCTGGGCGCGGTAGATTTCGCGCACGTTGGGCAGATGCTCTTCCAGGAAGCCATCCTTGACGATTTCGTACACGGCCATCTGCGTCAGCGTGGGCGTGTGCAGATCGGTGGCTTGCTTGGCCTGCACCAGCTTGTTGATCAGCGGACGCGCGGCGGCGATGTAGCCCAGGCGCAGGCCCGGGGCCAGCACCTTCGAGAACGTGCCCAGGCGCACGACGTTGGCGCCGTGTTCGGCGGCCAGCGCGATCAGGCCCGGCTGGGGTTCACCGGCGTAGCGCAGTTCGCCGTACGGATCATCTTCGACGATGGTCAGGTTCAGTTCGGCGG
Source organism: Achromobacter marplatensis (assembly GCF_002209535.1). Classification (GTDB taxonomy): domain Bacteria; phylum Pseudomonadota; class Gammaproteobacteria; order Burkholderiales; family Burkholderiaceae_B; genus Achromobacter; species Achromobacter marplatensis. The sequence continues at coordinate 71,852 of NZ_NJIG01000004.1, forward strand.
CGCGCTTGACCAGCGCGATGCGGCGTTCCAGGTTCAGCGTGCGGCCCGTGGGATTCTGGAAGTTGGGCAGCGCATACAGGAAGCGCGCACCGTCGGCCAGTTCAGGGGTGATGGCTTCCGGGATCAGGCCGCCTTCGTCGGTGGGCACCGGCACGAACGTGGGCTGATACAGGCTGAACGACTGCAGCGCGCCCAGGTAGCTGGGGTCTTCGACGAGGACCTTGCTGTCCTTGTCGATCAGCACTTTGCCCAGCAGGTCCAGTGCCTGTTGCGAACCCGAGACGATCAGGATCTGGTCGGCGGCGACATTGGCGCCGGCGCGGTTCAGGTCTTCAGCAACCCATTGGCGCAGCGGCGCGTAGCCTTCGGTCGGGCCGTATTGCAGGGCCGCGCGGCCGTTGGTGGCCAATACCTTGTCGAATGCAGCACGTACCACTTCTACCGGGAAGCCGCCGGGCGCCGGCAGGCCGCCAGCGAACGAAATGACTTCGGGGCGCTCGGTGACCTTGAGGATTTCGCGGATGGCGGAGCTGGTAAGTTGCTGAGCGCGTTCCGAGAAGGAAAACGCAGGTTCGAAAGGCTTGTCCATGGATTGCTTCTTGATCAAGAAGGGTAAAGGGAGAGGCGTGTGAGGGGGACTGCGGTAAAAAACTATTGTCCCATACGGTAGCAGCCCGGCCCCTTTAACGCGCGGAACCCCTAAAATCACCTGCATCGATAACCGCCTGTACAGTTACATTTGACGCCATGTTTGAAGCCGCCCCGATCGTCGCCGACTCCAAAGCCGCCCTGTACGCCGAACTAGTCGTCCAGGCCCGTGCCCTGCTGGAAGGCGAACCCGACCGCATCGCCAACGCCGCCAACCTGGGCGCGCTGGCTTATCAGGCCCTGCCCGATTTGAACTGGGCAGGTTTCTATTTCTTTGACGGCACGGAGCTCGTGCTGGGCCCCTTCCAGGGCAAACCGGCCTGCGTGCGCATCCCGCTTGACCGCGGCGTGTGCGGCGCGGCCGCCAGCCAGCGCCAGACGCAGCTGGTGCCGGACGTGCACGCGTTTCCGGGCCATATCGCCTGCGATGCCGCCTCGCGTTCCGAAATCGTCGTGCCGCTGGTGCATCAGGGCGAACTGATCGGGGTGTGGGACGTGGACAGCCCCATCCCCGACCGCTTCGACGAAGACGACCGCCAGGGCATGCAGGCGCTCTGCGCCGTGTTCCTGGCCAGCCTGGGCTGAACCGGGCAGGGCGTTTGCCGCCGTTGACACGGCGGCGGGCGCCCGGTAGATTTCTGCATCCGTCGCTTATCGCGCGTTCCATTCATTCATGATTCATCAGGCCTTCCAATCCGCTTCCTGCATCCGCGCCCTGGGCGTGATGCTGGCTGCTGCCGGCCTGAAATCCAAAAAACAGCCGCTCATCTGACCGGAGCATGCTGTTCCGTCAGATGGGCGACGGAACAGCGGCCTCCTGGCGGCGCATTGGCGCCTCCGCGCGCACCCCCTGATATCCCGAGCACTTCTGTACGGCAACCACCACGGTCCGCTTACATCGAAGGAGTGTTCCCATGTCATCGCAATCTTCACTTTTCCAGGGCGTCTGGGTGCCGCTGGTGACGCCGTTTTCCGGCGGCGCCGTGGACGGGGGCGCCTTGCGCCGCCTGGTGCGCCACTATGCCGCAGCCGGCGTGGACGGGCTGGTCGTGTGCGGCAGCACGGGCGAAGCCGCGTCGCTGGATGATGCCGAGCAATTGGCCGTTCTGGACGCGGTGCTGAACGAGGCCGGCCGCCTGCCCGTGATCATGGGTCTGGCCGGCAACCACCAGGGCCACGTGATGCAGCGCCTGTCCGCATTCGGCACCCGGCCGCTGGCCGGCATCCTGGCGCCCGCGCCGTACTACGTGCGCGCCGGGCAGGAAGGCGCCGCCGCCTACTTCCGCTGTCTGGCCGACGCCTCGCGCTTTCCCCTGGTGCTCTACGACATTCCCTACCGCACCGGCACGACGCTGGATACGGCAACCTTGCTGTCGCTGGCCGCGCATCCGAACATTGCCGCCATCAAGGATTGCGGCGGGTCGCTTGAGAAGACGCTCGCGCTTATCGCCGACGGCCAAATGAACGTGCTGGCGGGGGAAGACCTGCAATCGCTGTCGACGCTGTGCCTGGGCGGCACCGGCATGATTGCCGCCGCGGCGCATATCCGGCCCGATCTGTTCGTGGCCATGCACCAGGCCGTGCGCGCGCAGCAACTGGACCTTGCCCGCAGGCTGTTCCAAGCGCTCGTTCCCGTGATCCAGCTGGCGTTCGCCGAGCCGAATCCGGGCCCGTTGAAGGCGCAACTGGGCCGCCAGGGCCTCTTGAGCGAAGAGCTGCGACTGCCGATGCCTGCCGCAAGCGCGGCGCTGGCGGCGCGCATGGATGCGGCCGTTGCGGGCTTGAACCGACTCTATCCCTGCCAGTAGCCGGAAGTTAGGCCGTTGCCGGGGCGCCATCAGCCAGCTTTGTGGTGCCCGGATTCATTTTGTAATAAATGGCCTACCGGGATGCTGACGGATTGCTTATGATGCGGCCATTCTCAGGGTGATACCAAACGTTTATGGCCCAAGCTTTTGAAGCCTTGTCCGCCTGGCAGGTAATGCTGGCGGGGCTGCTGTTTTTTAGCGGCATCTATCTGGTCTTCGGCGCGGCGACCTGGCTGCTGACGCAGCACGTGTTGCCGGCGCTGGGCATGGGGCGTCCGCTGGACCCGCGGCCGCTGGCGCCAGGCCAGCTGCGGCGCGAGTTCGCCCAGTCGGGGTTGTCGATCCTGTTGTTCGGTACCGGCATGATCTTCCCGTGGGGCCTGCTGCAACTGGGGTGGGCGCATCTGGACCCGGATCCCAGCTGGCAGAAGGTGGTGGTCGAAATCCTGGTGCTGGTGGCCTGGAACGACGTGCATTTCTGGATCAACCACCGGCTGCTCCACACCAAGCCGCTGCGGCGCTTTCATCTGCCGCATCACCGTTCGGTCGTCACGACGCCTTTCTCCACCTACAGCTTCCATCCCATCGAGGCCCTGATGCTGGGCAACGTGATCCTGCTGCCCATGCTGCTGCATGATTTCAGCTTCTGGGCGCTGGCGTCAGTGCCGCTGTTCAGCCTGTTCTTCAATTGCATCGGGCACGCCAATTACGACTTCTTCCCCAAGGTGTCGTATGCGCACTGGTTCGCCGCCAGCCGCCGGCATCATCTGCACCATGCCTGCTACAACGGCAACTACGGTTTCCAGTTCACCTTCATGGACCGCCTGTTCCGCACCCGGCTCAAAGCCGAGGCGGCGGCCCCGCAGCTGGACGCGTTCCAGCGTCGAGAATCGCTTGGCGGACGGGCGTAGTCCAAAGCGCCGGCTGCCGTCGCTGCGCAACGGACGCGACTGGCAAAGCCTGGCTTATCTGGCCGCGCTGCCCGCGCTGGCGGCCTGGCAATGGGTCTACGGATTCTGGTGGCCGCTGTATGCGTTGATGCTGTTCTTGACGCTGGGCATCGGCGTCATCCACCACAACCACACGCACATCCGGATGTGGCGCGGGCGCTGGACCAACCGCGCGACCGATTTCTGGATCACGCTGCTGCAGGGGCATCCAACCTTCGTGTTCTACCCCGCGCATGTGGCCAATCACCACCGCTTCAAGCACGGCGCGCGCGATGTGGCGCGCACCTACCGCTTCGGCGGCGATACGAACCACCTGTGGGGCTATCTGATCCATCCGCTTCAGGCCGGCTGGGTGCTGTACCCGCTGTTCTTCGCGTGGCTGGGCCGCTTGCGCCGCCATTGGCCCGGCGCATGGCGCTACTGCATGGCGCAGTACGGCGTGTGGCTGGGCTTGTGGGGCGGCCTGATGGCCGTGAACCCAGTGAAGGCGCTGGTGTTCGTGATCGTGCCGCAGCTGCATGGGCTGCACTGGCTATTGGCCACGAACTACCTGCAACACGCGCATGCCGACGGGGGGCCGCGGGCGGTCGCCGGGCTGAACTACGCACGCAATTTCGAAGGGCTGGTCAACCCGCTGTTGTTCAACATCGGCCTGCATACCGCGCATCACGAGCATCCGCGCGCGCATTGGTCCGACCTGACCCGGCTGCACCGCGAGCACTATCGCCAACACGTCGATCCGGCGCTGAACGAAAAGGGGCTAACGCCCTACATGTTCCGCGTCTTCGTGCTGGGCACCTTCGTGCCGCGGTTCCGCAGCCGTTCCTGCATGGCGCCCGAGCACATCCGCTAGCGCCGCATCCACACTCCCACTAGAGACCCGCCACATGCCTATCGCGTTCAATCGTGTCTACCTGGAGAGCGCCGGCTATTTCATGCCGGGCGAGCCCGTGTCCAACGACGCCATGGACAGCTACATCGCGCCATTGAACCGGATGTCCAGCCGCATCAAGAGCCGCATCCTGGCCGAGAACGGCATCAAGCACCGCTATTACGCCATCGATCCCGAAGGCGCCACCGTGTTCACCAACGCCCAGTTGGCCGCCAACGCGATCCGCGATTGCCTGCGGCGCAACGACAGCGATCTGTCGGCCGTGTCGCTGTTGACCAGCGGCTCGTCGGGCGGCGACGCGTTGATGCCGGGCTTTTCGAACATGATCCAGGGCGAACTGGCCGCGCAGCCGATGGAGACGTTGTCGGTGCACGGCATCTGTGCCGCCGGCGTGTCGGCCATCCAGGTGGCCGCGCAAGGCGTGGAAATGGGCGGGCACGCCAGCGCCCTGGCCGTGGCCAGCGAACTGCCGTCGCGGCTGTTCAAGCGTTCGCGCTTTGCGGCGCGCGGCTACGACGCGGATTTCGATGCGCACTTCCTGCGCTGGATGCTGTCGGACGGCGCGGGCGCGCTGCTGCTGGGCAATACCGGCCGCGCGCTGCCCGGCGCCTCCAGCGGCGTGCGGCTCAAGCTGAAGTGGGTGCACCAGCGTTCGTTCTCGGGCGACTATCCGGTGTGCATGCAGCTGGGGCTGTCGGCCGACCGGCAGAAGGGCCACCTGGACTACCCGTCCTGGAATGAGGCCGAGGCCGACGGCGCGCTGTCCTTGCGTCAGGACATCCGGCTCTTGCCGCACCTGTTCGACATCGGCATCCACGAATACGCGAAACTGGTGCGCGACGGTTGGCTGGACCCGGACCAGGTGGATCACTTTCTGTGCCACTACTCGTCTGAAAAATTCATTCCGGTGGTCGAGGACCTGATGGAGAAGGCGGGCCTGGTGATCCCGCGCGAACGCTGGTTCAGCAACCTGGCGTGGCGCGGCAACACGGGCGCGGCATCCATCCTCATCATGCTGGCCGAATTCCTGGAGACGCGCGAGGTCAAGCCGGGCGAGCAGATCTTCTGCTACATCCCCGAGTCCGGCCGCTTCATGGCCGCCTACATGTTGCTGGAGGCCGAAGCCGTGCATGCGCCGCTGGTCGTCGCGGGCGCCAAGGCAGCGGGGTTGCCTGCGGCTGCACGCGAGGACGCGCAAAGCGGCGACGCCGATGCGATCGCGCCGCCGCATGACCCCGACATGGCGCCGCAAGGGCTGGGCCAGTTGCTGACCGAGCTGGCCGCCATCTGGCACGACTACCGTTCGCGCGTCTGGCGCACGCCGGTGGTGCGCCGGTTGCGCAACCGCCAGTTCCAGACGGCGGACTACCTGAACTGGATGGAAAACTGGGTTCCGCAGGTGCGCGAAGGCAGCAAGTGGATGCGCGAAGGCGCGGCTTCGCTCTCCGAACAGTACGCGCCGCTGGCCGCGCTGATCGACATGCATGCAGGCGAAGAGCAGAACGATTTTCAGATCCTGTTCCAGGATTACCGCAACGCGGGCGGTACGGTGGACAACATCGATGCACTGCGCCGCAACCCGGGCGGCGAGGCGCTGAACGCGTATCTGCACAGCCTGGCCGCCACGCGCGATCCGATCGGCCTGTTGGGCGCGATCTACATCATCGAAGGCACGGGCCAGCGCATCGTGCCCGCGCTGTTGCCGCTGCTGAAGGCCAGCCTGACGCTGCCGCCCGACGCCTTCCGCTTCCTGGAATACCACGGTCACAACGACGAGCACCATCTGGCGCGCTGGCTGTCGGCGGTGGAGCTGGCGCTGGACTGCGACGAGGACGGCCGTGCCGAGCAACGCATCGTGGATACCGCGCGCCGCACGGCCGCGCTGTACCTGATGCAGTTCCATCACGTGATGGAGGGCGACACGGCATGAGCAAGGAACCCGAATTCCTGACCCGCGCGCACGATCCGGCTGACCCCAGCCCGTGGCTGGCCTTGTACCTGGACCGCAGCACGCCCTTGCCGGACAAGGTGAAGAAGGCCTGGCTGACGGATTCCAGCTGCGCGTCGCGCCAGTACCTGCTGCCGTTCCTGCGGCCGCTGGCACGCGCCTTCATCATCCTGATCCAGGTGATCAAGACGTTCCTGCCGCGCCGCTGGTCGCATTCGAAGCTGCTGCACCGCATCCTGGCGTGGGGCCTCAAGCGCTTCGTGTCGCCCGAGGCCAACTGGCTGATCCTGCGGCACTTCCATCTGGGCGCGCAGGCGCTGGCGTTCATCGCCGCGAATTCGCCCGTGCCGATCACGACGCATCCACTGGAACCGCTAGAGATCGACGACTTGAAGGACGAGCTGTTCGTCAAACACGACCTGAACCTCTTCAACTTCGTCATCCGGTTGAACCAGGCGCTGCGCGAGGCGGGCGTGGAAATGCACGCGCCCGAATCCGTCGATTTCTCGATGATCCAGGACCCGCCGCTCAAGCTGGAAGACATGCCGCAGGGCAAGCTGAACTTCCTGGACCTGCAGAGCGCCATCGAGCTGTTCACGCCGCTGTATCAGTTGATGCTGACCGACAACGATTTCTGGCGCGCGTGCAATTCGCTGCAGCTGGACGAGACCATCGGCATCTACGCGGCCAAGCTGCTGGGCGCGCCGCAGCATCTGATCCTGGTCAACAACAGCCATCCGCTGGTGCCCATGTCGACGCTGCGCGCGGGCTACCGCCTGGTGCTGCACGGCTTGTCGACCGAGATGCTGCATAGCCTGTTGATGGAGATGAAGGCCGCGCAGCAGGGGGCGGAGCCGCCGGCGCCGATCGCGTAGCGACTTGGTGTTGACCCTGCGTTACAGGGCGTAAGGTGCGCGTTATAGTCCGAGTCCCTATTACGGAAAGCGCCCGACATGCCTCAGCCCATTGAAGTTATTGCCACCGTCCTGTTCGCCGTGGCGGTCCTTCATACTTTTTCGGTGCCGGTCTTTGCGCGCCTGGCGCATCGCGGTGGCCCGCATGCGGGCTTCTGGCATCTGTTCTCGGAAGTCGAGGCCGTGTTCGGCGTGTGGGCCTTTGCGCTGATCGTGGCGATGGCGGCGCTGTCGGGTCCGGCCACCGCCATCAACTACATGGACACGCGCAACTTCACGGAGCCGCTGTTCGTCTTCGTGATCATGGTGGTGGCGGCCAGCCGGCCCATCCTGGAGCTGGTGGGGCTGCTGGTGCGCATCGTGGCGCGCGTGCTGCCGTTGCCGCGCGAGCTGGCCACGTTCTTCGTCGTGATGGCGCTGGTGCCGCTGGGCGGCTCGTTCATCACCGAGCCGGCCGCCATGACGCTGGCCGCCATCCTGCTGCGCGACGCGTACTTCCGTACCAGCGGGCGCGCCGGCTTCAAATACCTGACCCTGGGCGTGCTGTTCGTGAACGTGTCGATCGGCGGCGTGCTGACGTCCTACGCCGCGCCGCCGGTGCTGATGGTGGCGTCCACCTTCGGCTGGGATTCCACCTACATGGTGCAGCACTTCGGCTGGCGCGCCGCGCTGGCGGTCTGCGTCAACGCCGCCATGCTCACCTTCATCTGCCGCAAGGCGCTGATGGAACGCTCGGTGGGCACGGGCGGGGGCGTGGACGCGCCGGAAGGGGCGGATTCGCGTCCCCCGGTGCCGGCCATCGTCATCCTGGTGCACCTGGTGTTCCTGGTGGCCGTGGTGCTGACCGCGCACCATCCGGCGATCTTCCTGGGCCTGCTGATGATGTTCATCGGCTTCTCGGAAGCCTACAAGCGTCACCAGAACCGCCTGTTGATCAAGGAAGGCCTGATGGTGGGCTTCTTCCTGGCCGGGCTGGTGGTGCTGGGCGGTCTGCAGAAATGGTGGTTGCAGGACCTGCTGGGTGGACTGGAGCCGTTCGTGCTGTTCTGGGGCGCGACCGCGCTGACGGCCATCACCGACAACGCGGCGCTGACCTACCTGGGATCGCTGGTGGAAGGCACCAACGAGGCGTGGCGCTACATGCTGGTGGCCGGCGCGGTGACGGGGGGCGGGCTGACTGTGATCGCCAATGCGCCCAACCCGGCGGGTTTCGCCATCCTGAAGAACCACTTCCCGGACGGCAGCATTTCGTCCGGCCGGCTGTTCCTGTCCGCCCTGGGGCCGACCCTGGTGGCGGCCGTGATGTTCCTGCTTCCCGTCTAGGGGAACGGCGCCGCCGCGCCCGGGGACAGCCCCCGGGACGGCGCTTGCCGCCCGCCCGGCGGGCCGGACACCGACGGTTCATGAAAAACCGCTAAAATTCAAGACTTTCCCCGTATTTTTTCCGGCCTTGCCCACCCGCCGCCCCGGACGCCTTCGTCCGGCGACTGACGGCTTTTGATTTGCCGGGCCCGCGCCTGGGAGCCCTTGATGCCCATCTACGCTTATAAGTGCAGCGCCTGCGGCCATGCCAAAGACGTTCTGCAGAAGATTTCCGATGCGCCGCTTTCGGTTTGCCCCGAATGCGGCCAAAGCACGTTTTCCAAGCAGGTGACCGCGGCTGGATTCCAGCTCAAGGGCTCCGGCTGGTACGTCACCGATTTCCGCGGCAACGGCAATGGCGGCGGCAGCGCCGCCAGCACGTCCGCGTCCGCCTCCGGTGACGGCGCGGCACCCGCCGCCGCACCGGCTGCTACGCCGGCCCCGGCTGCCGCAGCGCCGGCCGCCGGATCGCCGGCCGCCGGGTCGCCGGCCGCCGGATCGTCTACGGCGTAGATCGCACGCCATGCGGATGCGCCTCATCAAAAAGTACTTCATCACCGGCCTGCTGATCTGGGTTCCCCTGGTCATCACGGTGTGGGTGCTGGGTCTGCTGGTCGCCACCCTGGAAGGGTTCGTGCCTGGCTTCCTGTCGTCCGAATCGCTATTCGGCATCGACATCCCCGGCTTCCGCTTCGTCCTGGTCATTGTGGTGGTGCTGATGACGGGCGTGTTTGCGGCAAACCTGATCGGCCGTACCATGGTGGACCAGTGGGAAAACCTGCTGGGCCGCATTCCGTTGGTGCGCTCGATCTACAACTCGGTCAAGCAGGTCAGCGATACGGTGCTTGCCCCGAACGGCCAGGCGTTCCGCCGCGCGGTGCTCGTGCAATACCCGCGCGCGGGCTCCTGGACCATTGCTTTTGTCACCGGCACGCCCAGCGGTGAAGTGGCCAGCCTGTTGCCCGGCGACCACATCAGCGTGTATGTGCCGACGACGCCGAACCCCACGTCCGGCTTCTTCCTGATGGTGCCTCGCGCTGACGCGATCGACCTTCAGATGAGCGTGGACGCGGCATTGAAGTACATCGTTTCCATGGGCGTTGTCGCCCCGGCCCAGGCGCCCGCGCCCGTGGACCGGCCGGCCCCGCTCTCTCCGGCGCCTGGCGTGCAAGACGCGCCTCGCGCCGATTCGTAACCCTTACGCTCAAACTAAGCACACAACGGAGTCATCCCGCATGCGTACCTGCTACACCGGCCAGGTTTGCCGTGACCATCTCGGCCAGACCGTCACCCTGTACGGCTGGGTGAACCGCCGCCGCGACCACGGCGGGGTCATCTTCATCGACTTGCGCGACCGCGCGGGCCTGGCCCAGATCGTGTTCGATCCGGACAACGCCGCCTTCGCCACCGCCGAACGCCTGCGCAACGAATTCTGCGTCCGCGTCACCGGCCTGGTGCGCGAGCGTCCGGCCGGTACCGCCAACAGCGAACTGGCTTCGGGTGAAATCGAAGTGCTGTGCAAGGAAGTCGAGATCCTGAACGCGTCGGTCACGCCGCCATTCCAGCTGGACGACGACAACCTGTCGGAAACGACCCGCCTGACGCACCGCGTGCTGGACCTGCGCCGCCCGCAGATGCAGCGCAACCTGATGCTGCGCTACCGCGTGTCGATCGAAACGCGCAAGTTCCTGGACCAGTTGGGCTTCATCGACATCGAAACCCCGATGCTGGCCAAGAGCACGCCGGAAGGCGCGCGCGACTACTTGGTGCCCTCGCGCGTGAACGCCGGCCACTTCTTCGCGCTGCCGCAGTCGCCGCAGCTGTTCAAGCAGATGCTGATGGTGTCGGGCTTTGACCGCTACTACCAGATCACCAAGTGCTTCCGCGACGAAGACCTGCGCGCTGACCGCCAGCCCGAATTCACCCAGATCGACTGCGAAACCTCGTTCCTGAACGAGTTCGAGATCCGTGAAATCTTCGAAAACCTGATCCGCCACGTGTTCAAGGTGGTGCAGGGCGTCGAGCTGGCGTCGCCGTTCCCCATCATGCCGTGGACGGAAGCGATGCGCCGCTACGGTTCGGACAAGCCGGACCTGCGTGTGAAGCTCGAATTCACCGACATCACCGACGTGATGCGCGATGTGGACTTCAAGGTATTCGCCGCCGCCGCCACGGCGCCCGGCAGCCGCGTGGTCGCCCTGCGCGTGCCCGGTGGTGCGGAAATGTCGCGTAGCGAAATCGACGCCTATACGCAATTTGTCGGCATCTACGGCGCCAAGGGCCTGGCCTACATCAAAGTCAACGAAGTGGCCAAGGGCCGTGACGGCCTGCAATCGCCCATCGTCAAGAACCTGCACGACGCTGCGCTGGCTGAACTGGTCAAGCGCACCGGCGCGCAAGACGGCGACATCATTTTCTTCGGCGCGGATCGCGAGAAGGTCGTCAACGACGCCATCGGCGCGCTGCGCGTGAAGATCGGCCACAGCGAATTCGGCAAGAAGACCGGCCTGTTCGAAGCCGGTTGGCAGCCGCTGTGGGTGGTCGACTTCCCGATGTTCGAATACGACGAAGAAGACGGCCGCTACACCGCCGCCCACCACCCGTTCACCAGCCCGAAGGATGGCCACGAAGACTTCCTGGAAACCGATCCCAGCAAGGCGTTCGCCAAGGCCTACGACATGGTGCTGAACGGTTGGGAAATCGGCGGCGGCTCGGTCCGTATCCACCGCGAAGAAGTCCAGAGCAAGGTGTTCCGCGCACTGAAGATCGGCGCCGAGGAAGCCCGCGAGAAGTTCGGCTACCTGCTGGATGCGCTGCAGTACGGCGCGCCTCCGCACGGCGGCATCGCCTTCGGCCTGGACCGCATCGTCACGATGATGACCGGCGCCGAATCGATCCGCGACGTGATCGCCTTCCCGAAGACGCAGCGCGCGCAGGATCTGCTGACGCAAGCGCCGTCGGAAGTCGATGAAAAGCAACTGCGCGAATTGCACATTCGGTTGCGTAACGTCGACAATAAGTAATCCCCCCCGAGGCGCCGGGGCGCCTCCCCCCCAGGGGGGCGCCTCGCGGGACCGGCGGAGCCGGATCCTCGGCGGCCCGGATTGTGCGGCGGCACTTGCTTGCGGTGTGTTGCGTTGCTTTTGTGGCGTCGCTGCTCGTTGGTGTTCTGTTGCGGCAAGGGTTCGCTGAATTGGAGTAATCTGGCAAACGCCGCTTTCCGGCGGTGCTTGCCAGAGTCGCTCTTGGGCCTGGCTAGTGGTTCCTCTGCTTTCAAAGGCGCCATCGCTTTTATGTCGCTCATCCGTGTCGTCAGCTACAACATCCACAAGGGCCGTTCGGCATTGGGCCGGCGCGATTCCCTGAATGAACTGCGCTTAGGGCTCTACGGCCTGCGCCCCGATCTGGTCTTCCTGCAGGAAGTCCAAGGTCGCAACGAGCAGAAATCCCTGCTCGATGCCCAACACGAATCCCTTGCCGCCGCCTTGCGGCTGGATGTGGCCTACGGCCGCAACGCCATCCGCCACGCGACGGACCATGGCAACGCGCTGCTGTCGCGCTTTCCCATTCTTGACCACGAAAACCTGGACATCTCCGACCATCGGTTGGAGCAACGCGGCCTGCTGCATGCGCGCGTCGAGCTCGATGGCCGAGCGGTGCATTGCTTCGTGGTGCACTTGGGCCTGTTCGCCGGTAGCCGCACCCGCCAGGTCCTGGCGTTGACCGAGCGTATCCGGCGCATGGTGCCGGACGGCGAGCCCATCCTGATCGCGGGTGATTTCAACGACTGGAATGACCGGCTTGCGCCGCTGTTTGTGCAGCAGCTTGGCCTGTACGAAGTGTTCTCGCATGCACCGCGTAGCCATGGCGGTGAATTGCCGCGCCTGCGTGATTCCGTCAAACGGCTGAGCAATGCGCTGCGAGGTCTGCCCAATAGCGGCCTGTCCGTCATGGAACGCAACAATCAGCTGGGCATGGAGGGCAGTTCGCGCCTGCTGCTGCCGCCGCCCCGAACCTTCCCGGCCGTGTTCCCGTGGTTCCGTCTGGACCGCATCTACCAGCGCGGCTTCGCTGTGCGCAGCGCCCGTGTGCTGCGCGGCCGCGAATGGGCGCGGCTATCCGATCACTCTCCGTTGCTGGCCGAACTGGAACTCCCGTGAAGGCCGAGCAGGTCAAGCTGGAATGGACCGACGGCAACAGCATCCGCCTGTTGCAGAACGGCGCCGACTTCTTTCCCGCGCTGTGCGCGGCCATCGATGCCGCCCAGTTCAGCGTGCATCTGGAAACCTACATCTTTATGCTGGACCGCACCGGGTTGCGGGTGCTGGAATGCTTGGCCGCGGCGGCCCGGCGCGGCGTGAAGGTGCGGGTGGTGCTGGATGGTTTCGGCAGCGCGATGAACGTCGACGCCGTACGCGCAAGGCTGCTTGAAGCCGGCGCGCAATGCCGCATTTTCCGACCCGAACCGCGGTGGTTCGCGCGCCTTATTCCGTCGCGCAGCCGCTTGCGACGGCTGCATCGGAAGGTCACCATCGTGGATGGAAGCATCGCCTTCATCGGCGGCATCAACGTCATCGACGACTACGACGATCTGGACCCCACGGACGGCATTTCGGCGCCGCGCTTCGACTTCGCCGTGCAGGTGGAAGGGCCGCTGGTCACCGATGCGGCCTACGCGCAAGACCTGCTGTGGGTGCGCCTGAACTGGGCGCGCCTGCGGCGCCATCCGCGCGACTGGAACCGTATGCGGCTGACCAAGCCGCACCATGCCCCTGTCGCCCCATGCGGCACGTTGCGGGCGGCGCTGGTGTTGCGCGACAACCTGCGCTACCGGCAGACGTTCGAACGCGCCTACCTGTACGGCATCACGCAGGCGCGCCGCGACATCCTGATCGCCAACGCGTACTTCTTTCCGGGCCGCCAGTTTCGCCGTGCGCTGGCAAAAGCCGCCGCCCGCGGCGTGCGGGTACGGCTGCTGCTGCAAGGCAAGGTCGAATACCGCATGCAGTACCACGCCACCCGGTCGCTGTATGACCAGCTGCTGCGCGACGGGATCGAGATCTATGAATACATGCCGAGCTACCTGCACGCCAAGGTCGCAGTGATCGACAACGTGGCTACTGTGGGCTCGTCCAACCTGGACCCTTTCAGCCTGCTGCTGGCGCGCGAGGCCAACGTCGTCGTGGACGACCAGCCCTTCGCCTGGGACTTGCAGGAACGCCTGGAAACGGCCATCCGAGACGGCGGCCACTTCATCCGTCCGTTGGAATACCAGCGCCGCGGCTGGGTGCGGCGCTGGGTGGATGCGGCGTCCTACACGCTGCTGCGCATCGGTGTGGCGCTGACGGGCACGTCGGATAAGTACTAAGCGCGCGGCTCAAGCGCGAGGTTCACACGCGTCGCTTGATCAGCCCCAGCGCCAGGGCGGTGCCCACCAGGATGATGGCCGCGCCCACCGCGATGGACGGCGTGATGCGTTCGTCCAGGAACCACGCGCCCCACACCACGCCGAAGATCGGCACCAGGAAGGTCACGCTGACGGCGCCGGTCGGGCCGACGTTGGCGATCAGGCGGAAAAAGATGATGTAGGCCGCGCCGGTGCACACGACTGCTAGCAGGATGGTGGAGATCCACGCCGCCATCGAGGCGGGCGTTTCAGGCCACGCGGAGATGGCCAGGGGCAGCAGCACGAGCGACGCCGCGATCATGCTGCCGGTGGCGCTGGCCAAGGCGTCCACGCCGGTCAGAAAGCGCTTGGTCCAGTTCGCGGCGATGCCGTAGAAGATGGGCGCCGATACGGCGGCCAGCACCGCCGGCCCCGTGCCGCCCGCCTGGAAGTTCAGCTTGTCCCACACCAGCACGATGATGCCCAGGAACCCGATCATCAGGCCCAGGGAACGCATCCACGGCAGCCTGTCCTTCAGCCAAAGCCATCCGACGACCGCGCCCCATACCGGGGTCACCGCGTTGGCCACCGACAGGAAGCCGGCGCCCAGGGATTGGGCCGCGTAGGCGTACAGCAGGAAGGGTATGGCGGCGTTCAGGGTGCCAACCACCAGCAGCGCCTTCCAGTGCCGGGCGATCACCGGCAGCTTGCCGCGCCACATGGCCGCGGGCAGCAGGAACAGCGCGGCCAGGCCGACACGAAGCTCGATCAGCGCGATCGGACCGAAATCGCCGACGGCGACGCGCATGAACAGGAAGGAGCCGCCCCAGACCGCCGCAAGCAGCAGCAGGTCCAGCAGATTGCGTTGACGCATGGTTTGTCTCGGGTTTGCCTTTAGGGGGCGTGTCTGGGCTTGCGCCTATTTCCGGCTAGTGACCAGATTCTTCATCTTGACCCGATACGCCAATAGCGCACAGGCCAATGAAAGGACGATACATAGGACGAGCCCGGCCCGCACTCCGTTTAGTACCGTGCTGTGGGAAATGATGATGCCCACTACGGCCGTGCCCAGCGCGCTGCCGATGGCGCGGGTGGTCTGCACCAGCGCCGAGGCCACGCCCACGTCGCGGCGCTCGCTCAGCATCTGCATGAAGAGCGTCAGGTTGGGCAACAGGAAGCCCAGTGCACAGCCATTGACGAAGAAGGCGGCCAGGATCCACCAGGCGGAGGTGCCCGGAGAAATCAGCAGCACCATCAGCGTGCCGGCGGCCAGCAACAGGCCGCCGAACACCATCAGTCGCTGCGGCTCGGTCTGCTTGGGGAACAGGCGCCCGTTGACGATGCTGCCGACCGAGATCGCCGCGACCAGCGGAGTCAGCAGCAGGCCGGCCTCGCTGGGCGTGTAGCCCAGCACCTGCTGCAGCAGCAGGGGGCTGTAGAAGATCAGCACGAACATCACCGCGCCGACCATCATCGCGGCCAGGTTCAGCAGCCGGGAATCGCCGCCAGCCAGGACGCGCAGCGGAAAGATGGGCGATTTCACGCGGCGTTCGGTGGGGATCAGGATGGCGATGGCGGCCACGCCGATCAGGGCGAGGATGCCCCCCAGTAGCGGGTGCGCGTGTTCGCCGCGCGCGAACGCCAGCTCCAGGGCTGCCAGCGGCGCGCCGACGGCCAGCACCAGCAGGATGGCGCCCAACCAGTCGATCCGGCGGCTGCCGTCATGAATGGGGCGGATGCGGGGGAAGTAGCGCGCCAGCAGGAAGAAGGCGCCGGCCGCCGCGATCGGGGAAATGAAGAACGCTGCGCGCCAACCCAGCGCCTGCGTGGCCGCACCGCCCAGCACGGGGCCAATGCCGCTGGCCATGGCGAAGGCGGCGGACACCAGCGCCATCCAGCGCACGCGCTGCTTGGCGTCGGGAAACAGGTCGGCGGGCGCCGCAAACGCGGTGGCGATCATCATGCCGCCACCAATCCCTTGCAAGGTCCGGAACACGATCAGCTGGGTCATGGACTGCGCCAGTCCACAGGCGATGGACCCCAGCGCAATGATCAGCACGGAGACCAGCATCAGCGGCTTGCGGCCGAACATGTCGCCCAGGCGGCCGAAGATCAGGATGGAGGCTGCAGTAGCCAGCAGGTAGCCGGTGCCGACCCAGGCGTAGAGGGCCATGCCGTTCAGCGCTTCGGCCACGCGCGGCAGCGTGGTGCTGATGATGGTGGAATCCAGCGCGGCAAGCACCACGGTCGCCGACACCCCCGCCATGGCCATCAAGAGGTCCCTGCGGGAGTGGGCGGGGTCAGTGGCTGGCGGGGTCGGTGATGGCGGCGGCGTCATGCCGCCTAGGATATCACCGGCCCACTAGGGTTTTCACTTGTAGAACGAGTGGTAACCCCAGAATACCGCGACGACCAGCAGCACCAGCACCCACGACCAGCGCGAATTGGACAGTCCGCGGGGTTCGGGCTCGGGGGGAGGGGGCGGCGGCGCCACGCGGGGTTGTTTGGCCATGTGGTCGATAAAGGCCGCGAAGAACTTCTGGATGATCTTGTCGCCGGCTTTCAGCAGCAGGCCTTCGCCGCATTCGGCCAATTTGCCGCCCGCCATGCCGGCCACGGTGTAGGCCACGCGGGTGCCCTGGTCTTTGGTGCTGAGGTTGACCTGGGCGGTGCCGATGGCCAGGCAGGCGGCGCGGCCTTTGCCTTCGAACACCAGGGTACAACTGTCGGGGGCATTGACGTCAGAGAGCAGGATCTCGCCCTCGTAGTCGGTATCGATCCCCGCGATATTGGCTCGAAGGGTGACGGCATACTCGGTCGGGCTGCGCATCGCGACTTCCACGCAGCCCGGTATGCATTTCTGCAACACTCTCGGGTCGGTCAACGCATCCCATGTCTGGTGCTGCGTCGAAGGAATCCATTGGGCATCGGCAATGCGCATGGCTGTCTCCTTATGCCTGTCGTTGTGAACCTATTCTCGCTCCAATTTCGGGCAGATGCCAGTATTGGCTGCCGCGGCCGGGTATCGGCCACGGGCAAGGGGACACTAGGGCAGGGGCTGGAAGACGGGGGCGAGGGCCTCGCGGAAGCGGCGAGTGCCCGCATCGGTCAGATGGTGCTTGTCGCGGTACAGCGTGCGGCCATGGTCGGCGACCAGGCAGCCGGGAGCGGAACAAAGCAGTGCGGCGGGATCCAGGACGGTGAAGCCATATTTGGCTCTCAGCGCCTCGATATCTGCGTTCACAGCCTGTTGCCGCAACTGGTGCTGGGCCAAGGTGGGACCGTAAACCGCTTCGCCGCCGTGCCGCAGGCTTTCGATCACCTTGCCGTATGGGGTGCGGTCCGATGGCAGCTCCGGTACGTCCAGAACCAGATCGATTGTCTTTCCAGCCTTCGACAGCCGCGCCAGGGTACGGTCCAGGCCCGTGTAGAAGAGCGAACGGCCGGGTTCGGCCTGGCCGTCGCGCAGTTCAGTCACCGTTTCCGCGGCGTCGGTCCAGTAGCCGGCGATGACAACACGTTTGATCGGCGAACGCACCAGATAGTCCAGCGCGGCATCGGTGATATCCACGCATTCCCGGCGGGTCGGCGGCACGACCCCAGCCAAGGGGACGCAGCTGGAATAGGTCAGGCCGATGCCGGGTTGCTGCTGTTCGTAGGCAAGGACGTCCAGGGCCGATGTCCACATCCGGGCGTGTGAATCTCCAAGGATCGCGAAGGCGGGCGCGCCTGCGTCCGCGTCGCCCAACGCGCAGCCGCCTTTGCCGTCGCGGATTGTCTGCAGCGAGGGATTGCCTTCGCATCGGGCGCCCGGCGTAGCCAGCGTGTCGGCGCCCAGCGTGATGATGGCTTGCGGCAGCGGCTGCGCGAACGGCTGGCCGGCTTCGCCGACGCGCTGCGCCCCATATCCCAATGCCCAGCACGCAACCAGGGCGAATGCCGCCCAAGCCAGCGTGCGGCGTTCGGCGAGGGCGTCACCGCCAGCGGCGCGGAACGGCCGTTCAATCCAGCGCCAGGACGCCCAGGACGCTACGAGGATGACCCCTAGCAGCCACCAGACCGGTACCGGTGGTAGCCCCCAGGCATACCACCCTGTGGACCGCATGAGCACAAGCAGAGGCCAATGCCACAGGTACAGGGAATAGGAAATCAGTCCAATGAAGACAATGGGGCGAAAGCTCAGCATGCGGCTTACCCAGCTGCCGCCCGGGCGGGCGCCGGAATAGATGATCAGCAAGGCCCCCAGGCACGGTGCCAGCGCGTTCAGCCCCGGAAAGACGGTTTTTCCCGTATAGGCAAAGACGCTCCAGAGGATGAGGCAAAGGCCAAGCGTGCCCGCGATCTGCGCCATGGCGGCGCTGCGCGGTACCCCTTTGCCCCGCTGAGTGCTTGACGCCAGCAAGCTGCCCAGCAGCAATTCCCAGGCGCGCGTCGGCAACAGATAGAAGGCGCCGGCGGGGTCGCGCGCCAGCATCCATTGGCTGAGGCCGAGCGACGCCAGCAGCAGGGTCCACAGCAGCGCTTCCCGGCCATGCCCTTGCCTGTCGCTGTGACGGCCCAGCCAGAAACACAGCGCCAGCAGGCCGGGCACGACTACGTAGAACTGTTCCTCGACTGCCAGCGACCAAGTGTGGAGCAAGGGCTGGTTCGACAGCGCATTCTGCTGCCAGTAATCGTTCTGCGTGTGCCAGAACAAGTGGTTCGAGAAAAAGTAGGCGACGCGTTGCGTGGCACGGCCGACTTCCGTCAATTCGCCCGGCAGCAACAGGAAGACGCTGGCCAGCAAGGTGAACGCCACGGTCGCCAGGAGCGCAGGGAAAATGCGCCGCACCCGCCGCACGTAGAAATGGCGCAGCGAAAACCGCTGTGCGGCGAAATCCTGCAACAGCAGCAGCGTGATCAGGTAGCCAGAGATGACAAAGAAAACGTCCACCCCGACAAAGCCGCCGTGGAACGGATTGATGTCGGCATGGAACAGCACGACAGGCAGCACGGCCAGCGCGCGCAGGCCGTCGATATCTGGGCGGTACTTGATCACGGGAGTGTCATTGAGCGTGCGTAAATCAGCATTCGATTCATAGGTCGGATCCTGCGCCGATGCTGAGTTGACGCGGCGCCAGACCCTCTACTGCTGATGGAAGTAAGCGTCTTTGTGCTGTTCGAAGAATGCTTTCAGCTGGGCGGGGTCCTTCAAGATGTTCAATTGCTTGATCGAGACGTTGAAGGCCTTGTCGGTCGCTTTCGTGTAGATCCGCAGATACAAAGAGCCTAGGTTGTCCGTGAGCTTGTCGCCGCGATTGAATCCGAGGCGGTTGAGCATAACGATGTTGTCCTTACCCGCCTTGATATCGTTGTACTCGCGGGTAGCAGAGTGCCCTTCCTTGTCATAAAGCAACATTCCCAATTGGTGGTCTGCCGCGCTGTTGATGATCAGGGCAATCGTGTCGCCGCTAGTGACGGGACGATTCAACTTGAGCTCGATGCGTCCTTCCGTATGCCCTCCCGCCGGGTTTATACGAAGGTCTCCCGCCGCCTCGGTTGCCTTGGAAGCGTTATAGGAGGCTTCCATATCCAGGGGCAGGTTCTCCGGTTGCAGGACCTTTTCGACGGAGAACGCCGACTGCGTGTAGGCAAGCGTGCGACCGCTGGGCAGGGGATGCACATAGACCGAGCATTGTTGAGGAGTCTTGTCTAGTCGCAGCGAGACGAAGAACCTGTCGTCAAACGGGAGGCTCTGGTTGTAGTGCCCTCGGCTCTTTGCGGACACCTCGCGGCCATCGACGCTGCAGCTTACCGTGACCGGATACGTGTCCGTCCAATATGGATGTGGCGCGCCCACCATCGAGAACATGACCGTGTATGAATTATCGGCATTCTGCGACAGTTGCAAGGGATACTGCTGTTGGAAGTCCTGGGAGCGGACGTCGGCATCCTTGCGCCATGCCGGATCGCCGGTCACCAATTCCAGCGCGCGGAATTGCGCCGTTTCAAAAAGCAGATAGTGCGTCGGATTGATCGTGGGGGGCGTGGTTTGATACAGCGTCCAGGAATGGTCAGCATTCATGAACTCGCCGCGTCGGGCAATCGTGCCGTCGCGCGCGCAACTATAGGCTTCGGTCAGTGCGGGATCCTGGGTCTGCGCCGCAAGCATGGCCAGCGCCTGCAAACCGTACAAGTGCCCATTCAGCACATGGAACTCCTGCTCCTGAGTCATGGAAGCCCACGCATACTCAGACAGCCAGCATCCTTTAGGTGAGCGCCACAACACGCCGCCCTCGGTAGGAGGAACAAGACTGCGCTTGGCGCTCTTGATGGCTTCATCGCGATAGCGTTCGATGCCGAACTGTTGCCAGCCAGCATAGAGTACCAAGGGGCCGAACAGCGCATCCATGCTCGACCACCAGTTGGCGGGAAGATTCTCGTAAGGGAAGCCGTAGAACCAGCGGTAGCCCTTGGGTGAGCGCTCGGCGGGCTCATACTCATCCAGCATGAAGTCGAGTGCACGCTTCGCCGCGGCACCTACCTTTTCGTCATGGGTGCGGTCGTAGATGTGAAGCAGACGAAATGCCAGGAAGAACGGACGCAGGGGGTCTTTTTTTGCAGCGGTAGCTTGAAGCCCTTCTTCCGTCAGGGTGACCTCATCCATCCACGTCCAGAGATACGGTGCAAGCGCTTCATCGGACCACCGGACAATAGAATGATCAGGGGCCTTCAGGGCGGGCATGGGTGCCTCGGCCGTTTGCTCAAGCACGGGCGCCCCCGATTTGCCGACAGCAAGGTAGCCAATGCCCAATGCAAGTATGGCAACGATTGATGCGATGGCTACGGGGTGTCTGAACTGCATGGCTTTCTTAGAAAATTTAGCAAGACGTAGGATCGGGTGTGTCGGCATCTGCAAAGATGCTGGCTTTTGGCCCGCTGCGCTTTGAGCGGGTTGCGCGTTCGGGTGTTGCCTCTCGGTCTAGTTATTGTTACGGCCCGCGCCCAATGCCGCTGCCACTATCACGAACGGCAAGCCGGCCAACAGGAAGAGCGTCTCGGGCGCCAAGGCTTGATTGTGATGATAGCCCCACCACAATACGGCGCCGAACCACAGCACGGCGACCAGGAAATAGCCGAGGCTGACCGGACCGTGCGCCCGGCACTTGCGTGCGAGGATCTGGTAGGCATGCGAACGATGTGCGACGTTCGGGCGCTGCTTGTGGATCAGGCGCACCAAAAGCGTTACGGTGGCGTCCAACACAAACGGGGCGGCGGGCAGCAGCCAGAGGAACAAACTCTGCTGCACGGCCTGCTGCATTTGCAAGGCGGCGACGGCGATAAAGAAGCCGCAAAATGCGCTGCCTACGTCCCCCATGAACACTTTGGCCGGCGGCCGGTTGTAGACCAGGAAGCCTGCCGCGGCCAGGGCGAGCGTCAGGCCGGCAACGGCGGGCGCCGGACCGGCCACGACGGCCCAGCACAGGCCGATCGCAATGGCCTGGGCCGCGGCGATGCCGTCAATGCCGTCCATGAAGTTGTACAGGTTGGTCATCCAGACGATGCCGATCAGGTAGAAGGCGAGCGTCAGGCCGATGGGCAGCGTGAATCCGAAGACGGTCAGGGCGGGCAGCGGCGAGAGGAACCACAGGGCGCCCGCGGCGCTTGCGACTTGCACAAGCAGCCGGCTGCGCGCGGACAGCGAGCGGCGGTCGTCGATATAGCCGATAACCGCGATTGGCAGCCCGCAGGCGAGGGCGCCGGCCGCCGAGTGCGACAGGAGCCCCATTGCCGTTGCGCCGGCGATGCCGACAATGCAGGCGGTCACTACCCCGATGCCGCCACCGCGCGGTGTCGGGCGCGAATGCGAGCTTCTGTGGTTCGGTTCGTCGAGAATGTTGCGATGATGGGCCCAGGCGATGCTGGCCCGTGTCGCCACCACTGCGACCACGAAAACGGCAATAAGCAGGAAATAGAACGTGGACATGTCGTTAAACGGCGGGCGAAACGGAATTGAGCGAGTCGGCCAGGGCGCGAGCCGGTGCAGTCGGCGGCGTCCAGCCTGCGGCGCGCGCCTTGGACCAATCCACGGGCATCGGCCGCGTCAGGCTGTCGACTTCGCGTTGACGGCCGATTGCCCCTGCGGCCACGCGCAGTAGCGCGGGGGGGAACGGCAGCAACCGTGCCGGGGCGCCGATGCCGGCGGCGATGGCGCGTATCAGGTCAGGCAATTCGAAGTCCGACCCGTCGCCGGCGATGTACACGCCCGGCGCCGCTGGCCCAGCGGCGCAGAAAGTCAGGAACGACGCCAGGTTGTCGACGTGGATGAACGAGCGGATGCCTCGCACGCTGCCGAAAGGCAGCGGGATGCCGCTCTTGACGAGCTTGATCAGGCGCGGGAAATTTCCTGGGCAGGCCGCGCCATAGACCATGGGCGGCCGTACGATGGTCAGGCGGGTGCCGCCCTCGGACAACAGGGCGGCAAGTTCGCGTTCGGCCGCGATCTTTGACCGCGCGTAGGGCGTATCGCCGCTGAGCGACGAGGTTTCGGTGATCGGATCGGCCGACCAGCTGCCGTGCACGCCCAGCGTGCTGACCTGCACGAACCGCGGCACACCGGCGGCTTTCGCGGCGGACGCTGTAGCGCAGGCCAGTTGGTGGTTGGCCTGGTCGAACAGGTCGACGCCGTCCTGCAATGCCAGCCGGGTATGGGCGCGTCCAGCCAGGTGGACCACGGCGTCGCAGCCCAGCAGGTCGGTCGCTTCAGGCTGGCCGTCGGCCTTGATGCGCCATTGGGCTCGCGTGGTGCCTGCAGGCGTCGCGTGGCGGGTGAAGGCAATGATGTCGTGCCCCTGGCCGTCAAGATAGCGCAACAGGGCCAGGCCGATGTATCCGGACGCGCCGGTCACTGCAATCCGCATGGTCATTGCTCCCGCGGCTGGTCCAGCTGCAGATAGGCCTGGGCAAGCGCCTCGTAGCTGTGATGTGTCAGAACGTAGGCATGACCGCGCTCGCCCATGGCGGCGCGTTCCGGCTCGCTGAGCGCAGCGAGTGTGCGCAGTCCCTCGGCGATTGCGCCAACCTCGCCGGGGTCGACCGAGATGCCGCACCGTGCTTCCTGCACGGGGTCGTTGCCAGCATGCAGGGCGAACAGCACCGGCAGGCGTGCCAGCATGTAGTCCCACAGCTTGTTGGGGCTGACGCCGAAACGGAACAGGGGCTCGGGACGCAGCGAGATATAGCCAATGCTGGCATGTGCCAGCAACGCCAGGACGGCCTGCTTGGGCATCTGTTCGAATAGGGCGACGCGGTCCCCCAGATTGCGTTCGGCGATCTGGGTGCGTAGCGCATCCTGGAGTTCGCCGCGGCCGACGATGATGGCCGACACCTTGTCGTCACCTTGGTCGCGCAGATGCGCGATGGCCTGCACCAGTGAATCCACATGGTTGGGCCGGCCTAGCGCGCCCGCGTAGACGACCACGCTGCGGCCTGCCTCGCGCCACTGCCGCGCCAGTTTGACGCTGGGCTGTTCCTCGGCGCTGGCGGAGGGGGCGCCTTCATCAGTGTGCACGCCATTGGGGATGTAGCGCCAGCGTTCCGGCGCCAGGCCGGTAGCCGTCATATGCTCAAGCGTGCAGGGCAGCAGGGACACGACCGTGTCGGCGTGGCGGTGTGCATAGCGCTCGACCCAGCCGGTAAAGCGCACAAGTGGATGCGTCGGCGAGACGCCCGCCAATTCTGTAAGGCTCAACGGCCACAGGTCACGTACTTCGAAGACCGAACGCGCGCCGAATTTGCGCGCCAGTGCGTGGGTGGCCAGGAACACATACGGATGCGGGCTGGAAGCCACGATGATGTCCGGACGTCCGTGCAGGCGGGCGAATTTTTCCGCATGCAATCGCATTTTCAACGTAAACGCCGCCATGTGCAGCAATCGGCCGGCGCCATTACCCTGGTAGGTGCGGGCAGGCACGAATTCGTAGGGCACGCCGGCGATGTCACGGGTGCCAGCGGTCTGCGCCGCGTCCAGCAGATGATGGAACGACGGGGTAAATACCGTCGCCCGGGCGCCCGCCTCCAACCATTGCCGGGCAAGATAATAGGGCCGGCTGTATCGGCCCACGCCCGGACCGCCCGCGTAGGGGTGTACGTACCAGATGTTGGGCTTGCCGCCCGCGGAGTGCTCAGCCAAGGTTGAGGCTCCTGTAGCGTTGCACCAGATTCGCCGCCTCGATCTCCCAGTTGAATGCCGCGGCGGCCTGGGCCACGCCCGCTTGCCGTTGCGCCAGCTGTTCACGCGTGGCGCCGCGCAGCATTGCAGCCAACGCCGCATCGTCTTCCGGGGCGACCCAGCCGCACTGATACTGCTCGATGATGCGCTGCTGTTCCTGCAACGGGTTCACGATGATTGGCAGCCCCGCATGCAGGTACTCGAATACCTTGTTGGGCAGGGAATAGTAGTGGGACAGGCAGGAGTTGTCGGTCAAGCAGATCCCGACATCCGCCGCCTTGGTATAGCCCAGCACTTCCTGCGGGGCGACTGGCGGCAGCAGATGGATATTCGGATTGGCCTGAGCGGCCGCGGCGATCTGATCGCGCAGCGGGCCGCTGCCCATGCACATCAGGTGCGTGCTGGCGGGCATCTGCGCAAACACGCTGAGCAGCCGTTCGATGCCCCGGCCGGCGATGAAGCCACCCTGGTAGATGAATAACAGATCGTCCGGCTTCACCCCCATTTTTTCACGCAGGCCATGCTGATCGGCGGCGGCAGAGGCCTGGACGGTGAATTGCGGGATGTTGCGCGTAACGTGGGGGCGTGCAATGCCGTAGCGGTTTGCATACCAGTCAGCGATAGCGTCGCTGACCACGAATACATCGTCACAGCGGCCGATCAGCCGCTTTTCGATGAAGCGGCCCAGCTTCTGTCGCACACCCTTGTAACCCGTAGTCTCGGTTTCAAGTTCGTGCGTGTCGTAGATCAGCCGGGCCCCGGTCATGCGGCTGGCCAGGTAGCACAGGGGCAGCACGGCCAGGCTGTGCGCGTTGACGCAGGTGACTTTACGGCCGCGCAGGCTGGCGAGGATACGTGCCGACCATTCCAGGTTCTTGGCGACCTTGGCGACGAACCCGTCGCGGGTGCCGAAGAGCTTGCGCGGGTAACGCAGGAAGGTGCGCTTTGCGTCCACGGGTTGTCGGTCCGGCAGGCCGGGTGCGCTGACACCGTAGATTTCGATCTGATCGAACACCTCGGCCCGTGCCAGCGCATCGGTGATGCGCAGGATCCGGCTCTCGTGGGTCAACGGCGAAGGGTAGATGTGGATATTCAGGGAAGCCATGGCGGATCAGATCGACTTGGCCCGCCGGCGGATATACGTGCGCAAGCCGGACAACCCTTCGATGAACTGGCTCTGATTCGGGTAATCGGTGTGCTTGTGGTTGGGGGCGGCAATGATGGCGTCGAGTTCCGCACGCGTTATGCCGAATTTCTTCAACACGAATTCCGTGTCGCTGGCCAAGTCGTTGCTCGCGTAGGGATCCTGCTCCATCTCTTCCAGGCCCTGCTGGCGGGTGATCTGGCCGGCACACACCAGGGCCGACAAGTGCGCGCGGCGCTTGTCGAAACCGAACTTGGTGGGCAGGTAATAGCCTTGGTACCAGCGCGTGTAGATGGATTCGTAGTGCTTGCCGCCGTAGTATTGCCAGCCAAGCTCGTCTTGCATCACGCGCATGGCCGCGGCCTTGTCGTAATCCAGGTAGTTCAGCAAGTTCACCATGCGGTACTTGCCGGTCAGGATACGCAGGGTGAACGCAGGCAGCCCGATCTGCGGGAACGTCTTCAGGCGGGTCTTGCCAAAGCGTGAATGGATCGCCCGGATGTGCTTGAGATCGTGGCTGTAATACACCCATGAAATCGGCAGGATGCCTTCGGTAACGACGTTGCTGCCATTGATGACGTAAGGCGTGCCTACCCGTTTGGCCGTATTGAGCAGCGTTGCCGTGATGGCGTGATCCGTGGGGATCTCGCAATTCGGCACAGACGCGCGCAGGAAGGACATCTGCAGGTCCTTGAACTCTTCCCAGTCGACCACATAGGTGTGCAGGTCGATGCCCAGCTTGTCCAGCGCGTTCTTGATGTTGTTGACGGCCAGCTCGGAATTCCAGCCATTGTCGAAGTGCACGGCCAGCGGGCGTAGGCCCAGTTCCTTCAGCTTGTAGATGACGTAGGTACTGTCCACGCCGCCGCTGACGCCCGTGACGCAGTCATAGTCCTTGCCCTTGCCTTCTGCGCGGATGCGCTCGACCACCTGGGCCAGCATGGATTCGCCCTGCGCGCCGCGGTGCACTTCATTGGCCACGCGCGAGAAATAGCGCGTGCAGTGGTTACAGCCTTCATCGTTGAAGACGATATCCGGGTCGGACGTGTCCATCAGGCATCGGGTGCATTGCTGATAGGGCCGCTGGAGGAATTGACTGGAAGTCATGCGTTATTTTGTGCGGAAGAAGTATAGGAACAGCGCAGTCATGGCCAGCCAGCCTGCACCTGAATTCAAGGCGGTGATGATACTGGTCTCCATCGAGACCATGACCAGCGGGATATTCAGCGGCAGTGCGAGCGGATGGTCTCGATAGACGATCGTGATCACGCAGAAAAGCAGGGCGGTCAGGATCGTGGAAACGACCACGCCGATGGGGCCGAAGTTGGCGTAATCGCTCATGAACGACACGGCGTTCAGGCTGCCCTGCATGCCCCGCTGTGTGTTTTCCTGGTAGAAGGCCTGATACAGCTTGCTGGGAACGGGTACGTATTCGCAGCCCATGAAGCGAGCCAGGGTCCGGTATCCGCATCCGTGTTCCCGCACTTCCGGGCGGCTGTAGAAATAAAACCACTGGTCGATCACCTGCCCGGGCACGAACAGGGCGCGTTCAAAGATGGCATATAGGGCCGATCCGGTCCGCCAGTCTTTTTCGGGCGCCTTTGCGGCGTTGTAGCCAGAGGCCACTTCCTTGTCGGATTGGCTGATCAGGGGTTTGCTTTCTTCCGGTACGAAGCTGGTGCGGATCCCGGGCGCGGACGCCGAGGTGGCTACCGTGATGAGCAAAGCCAGCAGCGCTGCGGTCAGCACCAGGTGCAGCCAGCGGCGCTGGAACAGCAGCAACAGCAGCAGAGGGGTGAGGAAAATGGCGGGTAGGATGCGCACGAACACTGCCAGGGAATACAGCGAGCCCACCAGCAGAACGAACCAGAAGAGCGGCTTGCGGTACAGGTAGGTGATGACTAGGAGTGCCGGCCCAAGCGCCTTGAAGCTGTAGTCGCTCATGTAGCGTAGCCACAGCGGCAAGCCGAAATAGCCTTCCTGCCGGATGACGCTGATGCCGTAGTCGTCCGAGGAAGACAGTGCCGCGAGGATCGGGACGTTGCCCAGGGTCACCATGTGGGCAATGAACACGGCCGCAAACAGCAGGGCCAGCGCCAAAAGCACCATGGACTTGGTGCGCGATAACGGCGGGGGGACGAGGTGCGTTTCGCTGGGCCAGTTGGTCAGGCGCGGGGCTGCCAACGACAGGGCTTTCCAGATCAGCACATACGATATGACGGCGCCGCCGATAATGGCGGCCACGACCGGTGCATGGCCCAGCCCCTTATTGGTCAATTCCGCGAACCACAGGCTTGCGGCCAGCAGCCATAACAGTGACGCGCAATACGCGACAAAAACGCGGTGACGTGACAGCAGACCCAGCATACGGCGCCCTTATAGTTTGGTTATCGCTCGTTTCACACGCAGCCCAATATCGAACAACTTGGCATACGACGCGTAGTCGGTATAGTCCTTATTGGGCCGGGCAAATATCTCTTCCAACTCAGCAACGGTCACGCCCAGCTTCTTGGCGACGAATTTCTTATCGTCTTCCTGCAGCGCGGGGTCATAGGTTGGCTGCTGCAATTCCTCCAGCGCCGCTTCGCGCGACAACTGCCCCGATTTAATCAACGAAGACAAATGCGCCAAGCGCTTGTCGTAGCCGAACTTCGTGGGGAGATAATAACCCTGGAAGAATCGTGTAAATATCGACTCATAGTGCTTGCCGCCGTAATCGCGCCAGCCCAACTCATTCATGATGGTCTGCTTGGCATCGAACTTGTTATACGGCAGATAATTAAGTGGTTTAACCGTTTTGATTCCGCGGATATACGGATACCAGATGTACTGTTTGAAGAATCCGATAGTAGGATAATCCCGAAGTCGGCCTTGGCCGAACTGTCGTTGAATATCCTTCAAATGCCTCAGGTCACCCGACTGGTAACCCCAGGACGACGGCAAGATGAATTCAGTGGCGTAATTGCTGCCCGACAGCACATATTTAATACCATGGCGCGCAGCCTGGCGTAGCAGGATGGCCGGGAAAGCGTGATCAGTCGGAATGTCGCAATTGGCCACCGACGCCTTGAAGAATGCCAGTTGCAGGTCGCGCATTTCGTCCCAGTTCACGACATGCGTGTACAAGTCGATGCCCAGGCGCTTGACGATGTTCTCGATGTTGTTGACAGCCAGTTCCGAGTTCCAGCCGCTGTCGAAGTGCACCGCCAGTGGGCGTAGCCCCAGGCGCTTGGCGGTATAGGCCACGTACGAGCTGTCGACGCCGCCGCTCAAGCCCATGATGCAGTCGTAATCCTTGCCCTTGCCCGCTTCCTTGATGCGCGCAACCATGGCGTCCAGTTCCTGCGTGCGTTCGCCGCGAGTGGCGCGGTCGACAACGTCGCGGACCAGCAGGTCGTAACGTTGGCAGTGGTTGCAAACGCCCTGCTCGTTGAACGTGATGTCCGGGTCGGTGGTGTCCATGACACAGCTCGTACATCTCTGGTAGGTACGGGTATTCATAAGGTCCTGTTGCACATTGGCTGTGCGGGCATAGCAATTTGTAGAAGCCGGGAGCCGAGTTCCGGATGCTCGCTTGGGATCGAGGCGGTGGGGGCGGTCGCGCCTGGCGCCACCGGGGTCCTTTGCCGCCTGTATCGATCCGCCGGGCGGTGGCGGTCATCCGGTTACGTCTGCGTCCGTCGTTGACCGTCAACGATTGGACCAATCCAGCGCGTAAGTGGGTGCTGCGATTTGAAACTTGGAAAAAAAGGGGCCGTTATGAAAACAGCTGGTCCAACTCTTTCTGGCTAGGGTAGTTGATCAGCACCGCTCGGTGCTTGCCGTGGAAGACGAACATGCTGCCGGCTGCGAACGCCGGTACATGGGCCTTGTCCACGGCTTCGCGCATATGCTGGAGGTTGCCTGCCCCGCCGCAGGCGATGATCGGCGTGTCCACAGCGGCGGACATTTTTTCCAGGAATGCCACGTCGTAGCCTGACATCGTGCCATCGCGGTCGACACTGTTGACCAGGATCTCGCCTACGCCGGCCTTGGACAAGTCTTCGGCATAGCGGATCGGGTCTTCCTTGGTGTTGGTCTTGCCGCCGTTGATCCACACTTCGTACTTGCCCAGGAACGTCTTTTTGACATCGATCGAGGCGATCACGCTGGAACTGCCGAAGGCGGCGCAGCTTTCCTGCACCAGCCGGCGGTTGGTGAACGCCGCGGCGTTCAGCGAGATCTTTTCGACGCCGAGCCGGTACAGCCGGCGCATGTGCTCCATGGAGGCGACGCCGCCGCCATAGCTCAGGGGCATGAAGCATTCGCTCGCGATATCTTCGATCAGCTCGAAATTCGGTTCGCGCTTTTCCTGTGTCGCGGTGATGTCGAGCAGGATCAGTTCGTCCACTTCCTTTTCGTTGAAGATCTTCACGGCGTTGACAGGATCCCCGACGTAGGTGGGGTCCTTGAACTTGACGGTCTTATAGAGACCGCGGCCGCGCAGCAACAGGCAGGGGATGATGCGGGTCTTTAGCACGATTGAAATTGCTCGACGAAGTTGCGATAGATCTGGAGGCCGTATTTGTGGCTTTTTTCCGGATGGTATTGCATGGCAAGGATATTGTCCCGACCCAATACGCTGACGAATTCCTGACCGTAAGGGGTGGTACCGAGGGCAATGTCGGGCGAGTCGGCGACCATGTGGTACGAATGGACGAAGTAAAAGCGCATGGGGTCGGCCACGCCTTTGAAGATGCCGATGTCGGGCCGAGTAGGCTTGACGATGTTCCAACCCATGTGGGGGATTCGCAGGGACGCCCCTTCAGGAACGCGGAAGCGCTGGATGTGCGCGTCCAGCCAGCCAAACCCGGGTTGAGCGCCTTCTTCGCTGGAACGGGTCATCAGCTGGGCGCCGAGACAGACGCCCAGGATCGGCTTGCGCTCGGTCAGGACCAGTTCATTGAGAAGGTCCCAGAGTTCGAAGCGGCGCAGGTGGGCGATGGCCTCGTCAAAGGCGCCTACGCCAGGCAGCACCAGCTTGTCGGCCGCGCGCAAGGCTGCGGGGTCCCTGGTGATCTCGGCCTTCGCGCCGACCTTGCGGAGCATGTTCAGGACGGACCCGACGTTGCCGACGTCGTAATCAACGATGGCGATCATGTTGCTGTTTCCTTCACGTGCATGATTAGAGCGACATTTCGCCACAGCTTGCGGCCCGTCAGGGCCGCCGCAGCGGAAGCGATGACTGCTGCGCCAACCGCGATAGCCAGGCTAGGCCCCGGGAGCAGGCGCAAGGCACCCAGCACCAGGCACGATAACCCGAAAGCCATCCATCCCAGGCCCAGAAGCCGGCCCAGCCGATTGGACGCGAATCCGCTCACGCGGTAGATCGCGATGAGGTAAATGCTGTGGTAGAGCAGATTGGCCGCAGTGAACGCGGCAATCGAGACAATGACGTCCATACCCATCGCCAGCGGAGTGATGACTGCGGCGGCCGTGATTATATCCGCGGCGATCTGGACCTTAAATGAGACATCCTGGCGCATCGAAACCTCGAACAGGCGTTCCGGCCAGCCTGTCTGCAATGACATCCAGGCAGCCGGCGCCATGATCATGGCGAAATGACCGGCCTGCGACCAGTTGGCTCCGAACAGGTTCTCGAACAGCACGTCGCCCCAGACGGTGCAGAATGCGAACAATGGTGCACCCGCCAGAAGGCCCAGCTTGAGTAGACCTTCGGTCAATTCCGCCAAGCGAGGGGTGCCTTTCAGCGCTACTGCCTCGCGGAAGAAAACCTGGCTTAGCGCGCCGGACACCAGCAAGGTGGGCGCCAGCAGCACCGTGCGCGTCAGGCCGTAAAAGCCGGCGGCAGCCGTGGCGGACATGGCGGCGAACACGAAAATGGGCATGTCGCGGGCGATTGTGCCGATCAGGCTGTACGGGGTGTTGTAGTACAGGAACTGGCGGTAGCTGCGCGCTACAGTGCGCATTCGCGTCCAATCCCAGTTCTGAAGGACGCGCCGCAGCGCGTATCCGACACCGCCCAGGATGACCGCAAGACCTAGCAACTGGCCGCCCATCTTGGCCCAGACCAGACCCTCGGCGTGCGCGCCCAGCAAGCCGATACCGACGGCGATGGCTGCATAGCCCGCTTGATTCAGCACAGCGGCCTTGGCGATGCGGGTGAAACTGCGCTCGCGGGACGCATAGGCAGTACCCAGCAAGGTGAGCGTGGTACCGAAGACCATGGGCACCAGCAACCACAGCCAAGCAGTGTGGCCGGCATATCCGGACAGGTTTGCCAGGTCACCGCCGGCAAGCGCTACGGCTACAGCCAGTGCCAGCAGCACGAAGGTGGCGATGGCCAGGACAACGGCGGCGATGCTGTCGGCCTCGTCATCCGAATCAGGCAGCACCACCGCTAGGTCGTAACGGCACGTCGCTGCGACGCCGAGCGCGGCCGTCCATCCCATGAAAAGCGTTTGCAGCCCGATAGCTTCGGGGCTGTACAGGCGCGTCAATACCGGGGACATGGCCAGCGGAATCGCTTGGGCCGCGGCCGTACCTGACAACATCGCAATGACGTTCTTGCGAAAGCTCAAGCGGAACTCCTGACCGTGCTGTGGGTGCAAGCCCGGGTCATGTTGCCGCCGTCGGTTGGTATTCCGGCACCAATTGCTGCAGCATGGTGACGATGGCGAGGCGGTCGTTGGTTACCAGGGACTGGCCGAGCGCTTCCAGGGCCACCATCAATTCGGCATAGGGGATGTCCCGCTCGCGTGCTTTCAGGATGCGAGGATGCTCGGTTTCCGTCACGTCGCCGCCAATCAGCAATTCTTCATAGAGTTTCTCGCCCGGGCGCAAGCCGGTCACGAGGAGCTCGATATCGCCGTCGGGGTGGTCTTCGTCGCGTACCGTCAGGCCGTACAGACGGACCATGCGGTAGGCCAGGTCGACGATGCGCACCGGTTCGCCCATATCCAGTACGAAGACTGACCCGGACTCGCCCATTGACCCGGCCTGCAGCACCAGCTGCGCGGCTTCGGGGATGGTCATGAAGTACCGTGTGATTTCCAGATGGGTGAGGGTGATCGGGCCCCCTGCGAGGATCTGTTTCTGAAACAGGGGCACGACGCTGCCCGAGCTGCCCAGCACGTTGCCGAAGCGGACCATCGAAAAGCGGGTGCCGGTCTGTGTCTGCGACAAGGCCTGCAGGATCAGTTCGGCCAGGCGCTTGGAAGTGCCCATGATTTTGGTGGGCCGCACCGCCTTGTCGGTCGAGATCAGCACGAAGTCCTGCACGCCGCATTCCACTGCCGCCGTCGACAGCGTGAGCGTGCCAAATGCGTTGGTCAGAATGCCCTCTGCCGGATTGTGCTCGACGATCGGCACATGCTTGTAAGCGGCCGCATGGTAGATGGTCTCGACGCCGTGTTCGCGGAATACCGATTTGCATAGCTTGGCGTCGCGCACCGACCCCAGCACCGAAACGACCTCCAGCAGCCGGGCGTCGGGCAGTGAACGGATCGCCTGATCGACGAGGTAGAGCGCGGCCTCGGAAACTTCCAGGATCACGAGCTTGCGGGGGCGCAGGCTGACGATCTGGCGGCATAGTTCGGATCCGATCGAGCCACCGCCGCCACTGACCATGACCACCCGGCCGGTCACGCAGCGACCCAGCAGTTCCTGCTGCGGCGCCACAGGGTCGCGGCCAAGCAAGTCTTCGATCTGCAGGTCGCGCAGGCGCGGCCCGTCGGTCGGGACGATCAGTTCACGGATGCTGGGTACCAGGCGAATCCGTAACGGGTAATCGGCGACACTTTCGACGATTTCGCGGACGCGCCCGCGCGAAGCAGAGGGCATCGCTATCAGCAGTTGGTGCGGGGTGTAGCGTTCGATCAGTTCCGGTAGCTTCGAGGGGGCATGGATGCGGATGCCCGCCATCATCAGCCCCTGCTTGCGCGGGTCATCGTCCAGCGCCGCGACCGTGCGGTAATGCGGGCCGGCGTCCAGTGCGGTCGCAAGCTGGGATCCGGCGCCTCCCGCGCCGTAGATGATCACCGGCACATAGCGCTCGGCCGACATCATGCCGGCTCGCGGGAACAGCACACGGCGCGCGAGCAGGCGCGAGCCCAGCAGCAGCACCAACGCCAGCAGGCAGTAGATGGTCAGCACGCCGCGCGACAGGCCGCGGCCGATTTCCAGGAAACGGTCGACGCTGACCACGGCCATCAGGGATACGATGATACCGCCCATGACCGACAACACCACGCGCTCGTTCATGTAGCGCAGGATGTATCGGTACAGGCCCAGCGCGGCAAGCGCAAGCACGCCGGTGCCGCTGGCGACAATCGAGAACAGGATGTAGTGATCGTCGAAAAAGAACAGTTCGAAGCGCAGCCAAAGCGCGAGCTGAAACGCCAAGAGCAGCAGGCACGCGTCAAGCCCAATAGCCAGTATTTGCTTGATGCGACGCGGCAGGTTGACGAATGCGTGCCTTATGGAGTTTTGTAATTGACGCATAGTGCCATCATGGATAGCGAAGATTCGGGGTCGCAGGAAGGAAAACAGGGCCCGAAGGCCCTTGCGTTATTCAGCCAGACTCTCGGCTATTTTGTCTGCTGCGCTACCGTCGCCATATGGGCTGGTAGGCGTAGGCTGATGAGTTAGTGCCATCCCGATGGCCGAGAGGATGCCCTCCACCGATGTCGGGGGCGCCAAGCGGTTCCAGCCGGCGTCGACCAGTTCCGTCCATTCGGTTTCGTCGCGCACAGTGACGCAGGGTCGCTCATGGAAGAATGCTTCCTTCTGGACGCCGCCGGAGTCGGTCAGGACCAGCTTGCAGTACTTCTCCAGTTGCACCATGTCGAGGTAGCCGACGGGCTCGACCAGCTTGATGCGGCTTGCGAGTTTGTCCCGCAGGCCGAGCTTTTCCAGGATGTTGCGCGTGCGCGGATGCAGCGGCCACACCACTTCATGGTCGGCGCCAACTTGCATCAATGCATTGACGATAATGCCGAGCCGTTGGGGATCGTCGGTATTTTCGGCGCGGTGGATCGTCACCAGGATGTACTGCCCCGGCGTTAATCCGAAGCGCGCCAGTGCGCCGCCTTCGGCGTTGACTCGGGTGCCCTGGAAACGGGCCACGTCCAGCATGACATCGCCCACCTGGATGATGCGCGAAGGATCCATGCCCTCGCGGATCAGGTGCGCAGTGGCGGTATCCGTCGGTGTATAGAGCCAGCGCGATACGCGATCCGTCAGAACGCGGTTGACCTCTTCCGGCATGCGCATGTTGAACGAACGCAGTCCCGCTTCGACGTGGGCCACCGGGATATGCAGCTTGGCGGCCACCAGGGCGCCGGCCAACGTCGAGTTGGTGTCGCCGTAGACCAGGACCGCGTCCGGACGTTCGTCCTGCACGACGCGTTCCAGTTCGATCAGCATGCGGCCGGTCATCTCGCCGTGGCCGCCTCCGTGTATGTCCAGCTGATGCTCGGGTTGCTTCATGCCGAGTTCGTCGAAGAACACATCAGACATGTTGGCGTCGAAATGCTGGCCCGTATGGACCAGCACTTCGGATAGCTGCGGGTGCCGGGCGATGGCCGCCGACACCACGCTGGCTTTGATGAACTGCGGGCGGGCCCCCAGGACGGTCAGGATCTTCTTGGTCATATTCAACGGGCGAGTGCGGCGCGGACGGTAGCGACGATCTGATCTTGCGTGGCCTCGTCAAGATCGGGATGCATTGGCAGGCTCATGACGCGTTCCGCCAACATGTCCGAAACCGGGGTCGCGCCTTCGCCGTCAGCGAACGCTGCATACGCCGGTTGCGCGTGAATAGGGCGCGGGTAGTGGATCGCCGTCGGGATGCCGGCTTCCTTCAGGTGCGCGATCACGGCCTCGCGGTTCGGCACGATGACGGTGAACTGGGCCCAGACGCTGTCGCGGTCCGGGCGCACCGTCACGGTACGCGCCCCGTCCGGCAAATCTGCCAGCAATTGCTGGTAGCGGGCGCCGATCTTCAGGCGTTGTTCGACTTCCCATTCGAAGCGTTCCAGCTTGCCGAGCACCACTGCGCATTGCAGGGTGTCCATGCGGCCGCCGACGCCGACGCGGGTGTGGTAGTAGCGGGCAGACTGGCCGTGCACGCGGATTTCGCGCATGGCCTGGGCCAACTCGTCATCGTTCGTGAACAGTGCGCCGCCATCGCCATAACAGCCCAGCGGCTTGCTCGGGAAGAAGCTGGTGCAGCCGATGGTCGACAGATTGCAGCTTTTCTTGCCCTTATACGAGGCGCCAAAGCTCTGCGCCGCGTCTTCGATAACCGCGATGCCGTGTTTGGCGCCGATCGCGTTGACCTCGTCCATGTCGCCGCACTGCCCGTACAGGGAGACGGGGATGATGGCCTTGGTGCGAGGCGTGATTTTGGCTTCGATTTCCGACACTTTGATGTTGCAGGTGTCGGGCTCGACGTCGACGAACACCGGCACGGCGCCCAGCAACACGATGACCTCGGCCGTGGCGACGAACGTGAACGACGTGGTGATGACTTCGTCGCCCGCCTTCACGCCCAGTGCCATCAACGCAATCAGCAAAGCCTCGGTGCCCGAGGCTACCGTGATGCAATGCTTGGCGCCGGTGTACGCGGCCAGGGCGGTTTCCAGTTCCTTGACCTCGGGACCCATGATGTACTGCCCATGATCCAGGACTTTCTGGATACGGGAGTTGATCGGATCGCGCAGGACTTGGTACTGTTTTTTCAGGTCAATGAATTGCATGGTGTTTACGCCTGTTGGCAGACGCCATCCTTCAAAATATAGGTTTCGCCCGTATGTGCGCACGTGGCCTGGCCGTTGCCGGTCAGGGGCAGGTCGAGCTGTTCGCCATAGCGGCTCATCCAGCCGATCTGCTTGGCAGGCACGCCCACAACGAGGGCATAGTCAGGCACGTCTTTATTGACGACGGCGCCCGCGCCGACGAAGGCGTAGCGTCCTACGGTGGCGCCGCACACGATCGTGCTGTTGGCACCCAGCGTGGCGCCCTGGCGCACCAGCGTGTTGCGGTATTCGTTCTTGCGTTCGATGGCCGCCCGCGGGTTGTAGACATTGGTGAACACCATGCTCGGGCCGCAGAACACGTCGTCTTCGAGCGTCACATTGTCGTAGACGGATACGTTGTTCTGGATCTTGACGCGATCACCGATCTTGACCTTGTTGCCGACGAACACGTTCTGGCCCAGCGAGCAGCCTTCGCCGATAACGGCGCCGCCACAGACGTGGACCCAATGCCATACCCGGCTGGTCGTGCCGATTTGGGCGCCGTCATCAACGATAGCAGTGGAATGGATGCTCATGGGATCAGTCCAGCGGCAGCGGAACGCGCACGCCATCGCGGGCGGAGCGGTACATGGCGGTCAGCAGCGCCAGGGACTGCAGGCCTTCGCGGCCGTCGGTCTCCGGTTCGCATTCGCCGCGCAGCGTGCGGATGACGTTGTCGTAATACAGCGGGTGGCCAAAGCCGTAGACCGAAGTCGTTTCGTAGTTGGCTTCGCGGATCTTGGTGTCGTCGGGGTGCTCGTCAGCGAATTTCCATTCGTCGATTCGGTTGACGGCCACGCCGCCCACGCGGACAGTGCCCTTCTCGCCCAGGATGGTGATCGAGCCTTCCAGGTTCTGCGGGTAGGTCAGCATGGTGACGTTGATCGAGCCCATGGCGCCATGGCGCCAGCGCACTGCTGCTACACCGGTGTCTTCCGCTTCGATGCGGCGCGCAAGGGTAGCCGTGAAGGCATAGACGCTTTCGACCGGGCCGACCAGCCAGTCGAGCAGGTCGACATAGTGGCTGGCCTGGTTCATGAATGCGCCACCATCCCACTCCCACTTTCCGCGCCAACGGGCCGCGTCGTAGTAATCTTGCGGTCGCGTCCAGAAGACGTTGACGGTGACCATGTAGATCCGGCCGAAGCGGCCTTGGTCGATGGCCTTCTTCAGCAGCTGCAGGGTGGCATTGCGGCGGTTCTGCTTGACGACGAAGAGGCGGACCCCGGCTTCGTCACAGGCCTTGACCATGCGCTTGCCGTCTTCCCAGCGCGTGGCCATGGGTTTTTCGCTGATGACGTGGCGACCGGACTGGGCGATCTCGATGGCTTGCCACGGGTGCAGGCCAGAGGGCGTGGCCAGGATTACGGCGTCAGCAGTGCTGTTGGCCAGCAGTTCGGTCAACGAGGAATAGGGGGTAGCGCCCGTCGCTTCGGCGGCAGCCTTCAATGCGTCAGGGTTGGTGTCGCAAACTTCTACCAGTTCGGCCCTGTCCCCGTGCTGGGTGATCGCGCCGATGTGATTCTTGGAGATGCGTCCACAGCCCACAATGGCAAAACGCAGCTTCCGGTCAGTAACGGGATTGATGGTCATCAGATTGTTTTGATGTAAATTGCCGGGGTTATTTGGACCCACCCGGGGTTAGACAGTAATAATACTTGAATCCCCTGGGTGTCCACGAATGTAAACATCCAATTTCTTATTGATGCCTACTCGCATTCTCATCGTTCGAACATCGTCACTTGGCGATCTAGTGCATATGTTGCCTGCTATTACCGATATTGCCCGCCATGTGCCGGACGCGGAGATAGATTGGGTGGCGGAAGAGGCTTTTGCCGAGATCCCGTCGTGGCACCCTGCGGTGAGTTCCGTGATCAAAGTGGCACACCGCCGGTGGCGAAAAGCCTGGTGGTCGCAGCAGGTGCGGGCAGAACGTAAAGCGTTGCGCGAACGCCTGCGCGAAAAGCAATATGACGTCGTGCTGGATATGCAGGCCTTACTGAAGTCCGCCTGGCTGGTGCGTCAAACACGCGGCGTTCGCCACGGTCTGGATTGGCGATCCGCACGCGAACCGTTGGCATCGTTGTTTTACAACGTGCGACATCGTGTGGAGTTTTGGCAGCCCGCAGTCATTCGGCAACGTAAATTGGCGGCACTGACTTTCGGTTACCAGCATGCCGGTTTGCCTGATTTCGGATTGCAAGAATTCGCGCGACTGGCGGCACAATCGCGCGATGTTTCCGATATTGTCGACCAAAATAATGTGGCGGATCTGCCACGTTTACATCATTTGGATACCGATCGCGGCTACGCCGTGATCATGCCGTCGGCCAGCCGCGACGATAAATTGTGGCCCGAAGAGGACTGGCGGGCGGTTTTTCGCCGGTTGCGCGAAGCCGGTTGCACCTTGAAGCTGCTGGCAGGAAATGAATCTGAAGCCCAGCGCGCCGGCCTGCTGGTGGCGGGCATGGACGGGGCAGAGGTGATGCCCCGCATGGATCTGAGTTCGGTGGCCCGCCTGCTGGCGGGTTCGCGCCTGATGGTGGGCCTGGACAGCGGCCTGACCCATTTGTCCGCCGCCCTGGGCCGCCCCACCATTGGCATCTACCGCGCCTCCACTCCCGTGAGAACTCCGCTGGTCGGTTCGAACTACACCGCCAGCCTGGGCGACCGCGGCGCGTCGCCGTCGCGTGAAGCCGTGATGGCGGCGGTGGAGCAGGCATTGGCCGCCCAGTGACATGAACCGCGGCGTCTACTCTCTGGCGCTCAGGGCATTGTCACCGCTGGTCTGGCTGTGGATGGCCCGTCGGGCCAAGCGCGCCGGCGGCGAATGGGGAATCTTCTCGCCAGAACGGTTTGGCCGTGCCGCAGCGCCGTCGCCGGCGGCAGCCGACGCCGTGCCTTTTTCGTCCTGGACGGCGCCCGTGTGGGTGCATGCCGTCAGCCTGGGCGAGACCCGCGCCGCCCAACCGCTGCTGCAGGCGTTGCTGGACCGCGGCCTGCCCGTCTTGTTGACCCACATGACGGCGACTGGCCGCGCCGAGGGCCAGCGCCTGTTTCCCCAGGCCATTGCCTGCGGACAATTGCGCCAGACGTGGCTGCCCTACGACTTTCCCGGTGCGACGCGTCGCTTCATGGATAGCTATCACCCCCGGTGCGGCCTGCTGATCGAACGCGAGATCTGGCCCAACCTGCTGGCGGCGGCCCGGCGCGTGCGCGTGCCGATGGCGCTGGTCAGCGCCCGGTTCTCGGCCTCGTCGCTGCGCCAGGCGAGCCGGATGGGCGGCGTGATGCGCGAAGCGCTGGCCGGCCTGGACCTGGTGCTGGCACAGACTGCCGAAGACGCAGGCAGGCTGGCGCAGGCGGGGGCCGCCGCGCCCATCGTCACGGGCAATCTGAAATTCGATCTGGCCTTGCCGGCACCGCAGGTGCAGGCGGGCCGGGCGTGGCGGGCGCAGTTGGGCAGGCCCGTCCTGGCCGTGGCCAGCACCCGGGAGGGCGAGGACAGCGGTTTCATCGCCGCGATCAAGCGGCATGCCGCCGCGCCGCGGGCGCCGGACGCCCCGTTGTTCCTGTTGATTCCCCGGCATCCGCAGCGTTTTGACGAGGCGGCGCGCCAGTTGGCAGAGGCGGGGCTGGCGTTCGTGCGGCGTTCTGAGGGCACCGAGCCCGATCCGGACACCGTGGTGGTGCTGGGCGATACGCTGGGCGAGATGGCGTTCTATTACGCGGCGTCGGACGTGGCCATCGTTGCGGGCAGTTTTGCGCCGCTGGGCGGCCAGAATCTGATCGAAGCCTGCGCCGCCGGCGTGCCCGTCATCGTTGGGCCGCACACGTTCAATTTCAAGCAGGCGGCGGAAGATGCGATCGCAGCGGGCGCGGTCTTGCGCGCGGCGGATACGGGGCAGGCGGTGGACAGCGCGATGGCCGTGCTTGCCGATGCGACGCGCCGGCAGGCAGCGAGTCAGGCGGCGCGTGCCTGGTTTGATTCGCATGCCGGGGCAACGCGGCGGACCTTGGCCGCGCTTGCGCCCTGGCTGGACCGACCCGGCAGCACCTGATCGGGCTTGCCCCGGGGGCAGGCCTACGGCGCTTTACGGGGAACCAGCGTCACCGCGCCCGGGTTCAGCTCCTGGCTGAAACGGCGGGTGTCGCGGCCTTCGTCTTCGGGCCGTATGCCGATCCAGCCTTGGCCCAGCGCCGCTATCCACAGATTGGCCAGCAGGATCAGGATGAAAAGCACTCGCATGGCGGGCCTCGCTCAGGCGTTGGCGTCCAGGGTGGCGCGCGCCACCGCGGCCAGGCCGTCCAGGACGGGGTGATCCAGGTAGACCGGCACCGGAGCGGCGCCGAACGCGCCGCCGGCATCCGCCAGCAGGCGCTCGATTTCCTGATGCACTTCCGGCCAACCGCCGCCCGCCGCGTAGATCTGTGGGGTCTGGCCATAGCGCTGACGGCCGGCCAACCATTGGCGCACGACGGCGCCGGCCTGGGCCGCGGCGATGCCCGAGGCGATGGCTTCGTGCGTGTCGACGGGGTAGGCCACGACCTGGCCCTCGGCGATGGGCAGGTTGGCGGTGCCGTGGGCGAGCGACGTGCGCATCATGGCCGGGCCGGGCAGGATCAGGCCGCCGGCGAAGACGTTGTCGGGGCCCACCGTATCGATGGTGGTGGCGGTGCCGAAGCTGGCCAGCAGGAAGGGCGGGTGCGCGCCGGGCAGGCGCGACAGCACGCCCAGGAGCGAAGCCCAGCGGTCCGCGCCCAGTTGCGTGGGCACGCGGTAGCTGTTGACGAGTCCCAAGGTGCTGGCCTGTGAAGGCGACCAGGTGACCGCACAGCCGTGTTTTTGCAGGATGGCGGAAATGGCGGTGCCGCGGGCGTCGCCCGCCACGTTCACGCCCACCGCGCGCACCGGGCGGCGCGGCAGGGCGGCCAGCCAGCGGTCCAGCGCATCCAGGTCCAGGCCGTCGAACGCGACCGCCGCCGGTTCGCGCGGCATGTCGGGGTTGCTGGCGTCCAGCCAACCCACCTTGAGACGGCTGTTGCCGGAGTCGATGAGAATAATCATGCTTGGCGTCGAATCGAAATTTCGCCGACCGAAATCGGTGTGGCGCCCTCGGGCGTGCGCACCAGCAGGCGGCCTTGCTCGTCCACACCGCTGGCAGCGCCGCTAAGCAGGATATCGCCTTTCTCCAGCACGTTGACCGTACGGCCCGCCAGGGCGTCCACCTGGTCGAAACGCTGCCGGAATGCCGCGAAACCGCTGCGCTCCAGCGCCTGGACGGCTTCGTGCCAGGCGGTGGCGCTGGCGCAAATCAGGTCGGCGGCGGTGGCCAGCCGGTGCGATTGGGCCTGCACTTGCGTCCAGTCGGCGACCTCGCGGCCCAGCGTCCGGGACAGTTCGGCCGCGTCGATCAGGTTTACGCCCATACCTATGACGACGGTGTAGCCGGCCTCGCGGCCGCCGGGGTTGCGGGTGGTTTCCACCAGCACGCCCGCCAGTTTGGCGTCATGCCATTGGACGTCGTTGGGCCACTTCATGCACAGGCCGCGGGCGTCCGGGCCGGCGACGGCGCGCAGGGCTTCGCAGGCGGCGACGCCGGCCAGCGGGGACAGTGCGGGCAATTGCGCGGCCGGCAGGTGCACGTCGAACGCGCACGAGAACATCAGCGTGGAGCCCGATCGGTTCTGCCAGGGGCGGCCGGCGCGGCCGCGGCCGGTTTCCTGCAGATGGGTGCCCAGCAGCCAGGGCTTGCCGACGCCGGCGCCCGAGCGGGCGCGGGCCAGCAGGTCGGCGTTGGTCGACCCGGTGCTGCCTGTCCAGGCAATGTCTTGGAATACGGGCAGGCGCGAGCCTAGCTCCCGGGCCAGGGCTTCCGGCGCGGGCAGGTCGATAGGGCGGACGTGATCGGACATGGCGGCGATTGTAGGGCACGCGGCCCCCCTCACGCGGCCTTTCGGCCTTCAAGCGTTTATGATTGGCGATACATTTTGCATCGGTCCCCTGCCTACATGCCGCAAACCGCTTCACCCGCGTCCGCCGCCGCACCATTCCGTCAGGACGGGAACGCCTGCCACGTCGCGGGCGACTGGAGCGTCCTGGCCCTGGCCGAGGCGGGCGAAGTCGAACGCCGGCGCTCGGCATTGGCCCGCGCCGTCCAGGACGGCGTGCGTTGGGATCTGCACGGCATCAGCCGGCTGGACACCATCGGCGCCTTGCTCATCTGGCAGGCCTGGGGCGAAAAGCTGCCCGAACGGGTGCGCTGGTCGGCCGGCCAGCAAGACGTTTTCAACGCGCTGGCCATGAACAAGGGCGGCGCCCGGGCGCCCGAGCCCAAAGCCGAATCCTGGGGGTGGGTGCGCGCCCTGGGCGGCGCGATCTTCCGGGGCGCCGAAAACGGCCGGGCGCTCTTGGTCATGCTGGGCCAGCTGGTGCTGGATTTCGGCGCCATGCTGCGCCGTCCGCGGCTGGGCCCCTGGCGCGAGATCTCGGCGCAGGTGTACCGCACCGGCGCGCAGGCGCTGGGCATCACGGCGCTGGTCGGCTTCCTGATCGGGGTGGTGCTGTCCTACCTGTCGGCGCAGCAACTGCAGATGATCGGCGCCGACCGCTTCATCGTGCGGCTGCTGGGTGTCTCCATCGTGCGCGAACTGGGGCCCGTGCTGGCCGCCATCCTGGTGGCAGGGCGATCGGGGTCGGCCATCACAGCCCAGATTGGCGTCATGCGCGTGACGCAGGAACTGGATGCGATGCTGGTCATGGGCATCTCGCACGGCCAGCGGCTGATCCTGCCGCGGGTGCTTGCGCTGGCCGTGACGATGCCGCTGCTGGTGCTGTGGACGGACGCGATGGCGATCCTGGGGGGCA
Source organism: Achromobacter marplatensis (assembly GCF_002209535.1). Taxonomy (GTDB): domain Bacteria; phylum Pseudomonadota; class Gammaproteobacteria; order Burkholderiales; family Burkholderiaceae_B; genus Achromobacter; species Achromobacter marplatensis. The sequence goes on from NZ_NJIG01000004.1 coordinate 114,781, forward strand.
TGCTGGCTGCCCAGATGCAGCTGGGCGTATCGGCGCAGTGGTTCCTGACATCGTTGCCGGACGCCATCTCCCTGACCAATTATTGGATCGGCATCCTCAAGGGGGTGACCTTCGGCATCTTGATCGCACTGATCGCGTGCCATTTCGGCCTGCGCATCCAGCCCAACACGGAAAGCCTGGGCCGCGGCACCACCACGTCGGTCGTGACCTCGATCACCGGCGTGATCCTGCTGGATGCGCTGTACGCCATCATCTTCAGCTCGGTGGGCATCTGATGAACGGCGCCGCCCAGCACCGGTTATTCACCGACGATAGCGTCACGGTCGAACCCGTCATCTCGGTGCGCGGATTGCGCACCGCCTTCGGCGACCACGTGGTCCACGACAATCTGGACTTGACCGTGTTTCCGGGTGAAATCCTGGTGCTGGTGGGCGGATCGGGCACGGGCAAGACAGTGCTGCTGCGCCAGATCATCGGCCTGGACCAGCCCGCGGCCGGCATCGTGAAGGTGCTGGGGCATTCGCTTTTCGAGCTGTCGCCCGCCGAACGCAGGCGCCTGTCCTATCGCTGGGGCATGCTGTTCCAGGCGGGGGCGCTGTTCTCGGCGCTGTCGGTGTTCGACAATGTGGCCCTGCCGCTGCGCGAGCTGCGCACGGTGCCGGAAGACCTGGTGCGTGACGTCGTCATGTGCCGGCTGGCGATGGTGGGCCTGTCGGCGCAGGACGCCGGCAAGCGGCCGTCGGACCTGTCCGGCGGCATGGTCAAGCGCGTGGCGCTGGCGCGTGCGCTGTCGCTGGACCCCGAACTGGTGTTCCTGGACGAGCCCACCGCCGGCCTGGACCCGTTGCGGTCGGACGAATTCGTGGACCTGGTGCGCAGCCTGCACCGGCAGTTGGGATTTACCGTCGTCATGGTGACGCACGATCTGGACACGCTGCTGGCGTTGGCCACGCGTGTCGCCGTGCTGGCGGACAAGCGGGTGATCGTGTGCGACACGGTGCCGGAAGTACTGAAGGTCGACCACCCGTTCATTCACACATTTTTCCTGGGCGAACGCGGTTTGCGCGCGCTTGGGGATCTGGCGCCGAAGGGAATGCATCATGGAAAACCGTAGTCATGCGCTCATGGCCGGGATTTTTACGCTGGTCTTGCTTGCCGCCGCCGCGTTGGTGGCCGTCTGGATCGGCCGGGACCGGACCAAGCTGCAAACGTACGAAATCGTGTCGGCCACGGCGGTCAGCGGGCTGAATCCGCAGTCGGCCGTGCGCTATCAGGGCGTGCCGGTGGGCAAGGTGCAGTCGCTGGCGCTGAACCCCGATAAGCCGGGGCAGGTGCGCATCCGCATCGGCGTGGCGCCGAACACGCCCATCACCGAGTCGACCTGGGCCGAGCTGGGCGTGCAGGGCGTGACCGGCATGGCCAACGTGGAACTGCGTGACGACGGCACGTCGCTCAAGCGCCTGGCGTCGTCGGCCGAGCATCCCGCCGCCATTCCGCTGCGTCCGGGTTTCCTGGACCGGATCGAGCAGCGCGGCGGAAAATTGATTTCGAACGTGGAAGAAGCCACCGAGCAGCTGCGCCGCGTGCTGAGCGAACAGAACGTGCAGGCGCTGACTGCCAGCCTGCAAAACGCCACCGACATCACGCAGTCGCTGCGCGATGCCAGTCGTGATCTTGGACCCACGCTGGCCAAGCTGGGGCCGCTGATGGATTCGCTAGGCAATACATCGCGCCAGGCGGACCGCGCCGCGCGGGAGATCGCCGATCTGGCGCAGCAGTCGCGACAGGCGCTGGCGCGGCTGAATGCACCCGACGGCCCCTTGTCGGTAGCCACGCGCAGCCTGAACGACATCGCGCTGGCCGCGGCCCGGCTGGATGGCGAGACCCTGCCCGCCGTCACCAACATGGCCGCCAGCGTCAGCGCAGCTGCGCGTGGCGCCACCAACACCCTGCGCCGTGTGGACAGCACGCCGCAATCGTTTTTGTTCGGCCCGGCGCCCGTTGCGCCCGGACCCGGCGAAGCCGGATTTGCCGGTTTCGGGAGACAGCCCAAATGAAGATGCGCCGCGCCGTACTGATCTTGACCCTGACAATGACCGCGGCCCTGGCCGGCTGCAGCATTGGCCGCGTGGGCGCGCCGCCCTCGGTGTTCGATTTGGGGCTGGACGCCAAGCCCGTGCCTGCGTTGCCGGCACGCGCGCCAATCGCCATGAGCCTGCAAGCCGCGCCTGTTCTGTCGGACACCAGCATGATCTGGCGGGTGGGCGACAGCGCCGCGCCCAAGGCCTACGCGACGTTCCGCTGGGCATCGTCGCCCACGGAGCTGGTGCGCCAGCGCATCACTGACCGTCTGTCGCGCCAGGGGCCGGTGCTGGCTGATCGCGTCAACCTGCAGATGCCGCAATTGCAGCTGTCGTTGATGCAGTTTGAACAGGTGTATGCCGAAGACGGGCAGTCCAGCGAAGGCCGCATCCTGTTGCAGGCGGTGCTGCTGAATGGCCGCGCCGTCGTGGCTCAGAAGCGCATTCAGGTGCAGACGCCCGCGCCCACGCAAGACGCGGCGGGTGGCGTTGCAGCGCTGCGGCAAGCCACGGATGAGGCCGCGGACCAACTGGCGCAATGGCTGGCCGAGGTGGTGCAAGGCGCACCCGAATCCACCCCTCGACGCGGATTCGGCCCCAGACCAGGCCCGTCGTACGAACCGGCATTCGATATCCCCGCCAAGTCCTCCGGCGCCTCGCGGTCCGCCAACTAAATCGATTTTCCTTTTTGCACGTTGAGTCCTGCCATGTCCTCCGCTCGTACTGATACCCACGCCTTTACCGGGGCCGCCGGCCGCATCGATTGCGCCGTCGACTGGCCCGCGGGCACGCCGCGAGGCTGGGCCCTGGTCCTGCACCCGCATCCGCTGCAAGGCGGTGCGCGCGAGAACAAGGTGGTCACGACCCTGTCCCGCGCCTGCGTGCAGCACGGCCTGGTGGCGGTGCGCCCCAACTTCCGCGGCGTGGGCCTGTCGGAAGGCGCGTTCGACAAATCGGTCGGCGAAACGCAGGACATGCTGGCGGTCGTGGCACAGATGCGCGAACTGCACCCTGAATTGGCCGAGGCCCCGTGGGTGCTGGCCGGGTTTTCCTTCGGCACTGCCGTGGCCGCACAGACCTATGCGGCGCTGGCTGAGGCCGGCGACGTGGTGTTGCCGGCGGCGCTGATGCTGATGGGGCCGGCCGTGAACCGCTTCCAGTCGCATGAAGTGCAGGTTCCTGACGACACGCTGATGGTGCATGGAGAAGAAGACGAAGTCGTGCCGCTGTCCGAAGCCATGGACTGGGCGCGCCCGCGTTCAATTCCCGTGGTGGTGGTGCCGGGGGCGTCGCACTTTTTCCATGGCAAGCTGCTGGTGCTGCGCCAGCTGGTGCAGGCGCGCCTGAAGGTCGCTCTGGACTAATCGACCGTTGCGGCCGGGCCGCAGGTTGCATCAGGTTGCATGATTTAAATGCTGCGGAACCCTGCGCGGGGCGGACCGGTCCAATGGGCTGCCTATAATTGTCAGCCATTAGCCCCGCGCCGGCGGGCGTCTTTCCTGGACCCACGTTGCCGATGAAGAATTTGCCTTACTCCGCTCAATCCCCCGTTGTCTTGACCCGCCGCTTGCTGTCTGGCGCGGTGCTGTCGGCGATGCTCGCGGCCTCCATGCCGGTCTGGGCACAACAGGCGCCCGCCACTGCTCCGGCCGCCGCAGGCGCCACGGCGCCGGCTCCGACGGCTTCGGGTGCGGTGCCGGTGGGTGACGTGTCGTCCGTGCCGGCGCCCACCATCGCGGCCAAGGCCTGGATCGTGATCGACGTGAACAGCGGCCAGACGCTGGCCGCCTCCAACCCCGACATGAAGGTCGAGCCGGCTTCGCTGACCAAGATCATGACGGCCTACGTCGTCTTCAACGCGCTGGATGAAAAGCGCCTGACGCTGGAGCAGACCGTGCCCGTGTCCGAGCACGCCTGGCGCACCGGCGGCTCGCGCATGTTCATCGAGCCGCGCAAGCCCGTCACTGTCGACGAGCTGAACCAGGGCATGATCGTCCAGTCGGGCAACGACGCCTCCGTGGCGCTGGCCGAGGCCGTGGGCGGCAGCGAAGCCGCCTTCGCGTCGCTGATGAACCAGGAAGCCGAACGCCTGGGCATGAAGAACACGCACTTCATGAACGCGACCGGTCTGCCGGACCCGCAGCACATGACGTCCACGCGCGACCTGGCCACCTTGTCGTCGCACCTGATCACCGATCACCCGGACTTCTTCCACTACTACAAGCAGAAGAGCTACACCTACAACAAGATCACGCAGCCCAACCGCAACCGCCTGCTGTGGGCCGATCCCTCGGTGGACGGCATGAAGACCGGCCACACCGATTCGGCCGGCTACTGCCTGGTGTCGACGGCGGTGCGCGGCGACCGCCGCATCCTGGTGGTCGTGGTGGGCACGGACAGCGAGGCCACGCGCGCCGAAGAAAGCCTGAAGCTCTTGAACTGGAGCTTCCAGAACTTCGACACCGTCAAGCTGTTCGACAAGAGCCAGCCAGGCATCGATGCGCGCGTCTGGGAAGGCACGGCTGAAAACGTCAAGCTGGGCCCGCCCAACCCGGTGTCGATCGCCGTGCCGCGCGGCAAGGCCGGCGACTTGAAGCCGGTGGCGCAGCGCACGGATCCGCTGATCGCCCCGCTGGCCAAGGGCCAGCAGGTCGGCACGCTGCAATTCACGCTGGATGGCAAGGTGCTGCGCACCGAGCCGCTGGTGGTGCAGGACGCCGTCGAACGCGCCGGCTTCTTCGGCCGCATGGTCGACACCGTCAAGCGCTGGTTCCAGTAAGCGGGCGCGCCACAGGCGCGGCCCCGGGTGTAAGCTAGCAGCGGGCGTTTCGTACGTGAAACGCCCGTTTTCCATTTTGGGACGGACCGGGCGGTTCGTCCTTCGCCATTTCACAGGAGTGCCTCATGATTCCGGGCGTGCCGGGCGAAAGCCAGGTGTATCTCAACGGTGAGTTCCTGCGTGTGGACGAGGCCAAGGTCTCCGTCCTGGATCGCGGCTTCATTTTCGGCGACGGCATCTACGAAGTCGTCCCCGTCTACCAGGGCAACGCGTTTCGCATGGCGGAGCACTTGAACCGCCTGGACCGCAGCCTGGCCGCCTTGCGCATCGCGCAGCCTTTCGACCGCGAAGGCTGGGTCAACCTGATCGAGCAGTTGCTGGCGCGCTCGAACCTGGAGACCTGCATCGTGTACCTGCAGGTGACGCGCGGCGTCGCCCGTCGCGACCACCAGTTCCCGGCCACACCGGTCACGCCCACCGTGTTCGGCATGATTTCGCCGTGGGCGCCGCCGTCGGCCGCGCAGCGCACGCAGGGCCTGACCGCCATCAGCATCCCGGACGAGCGCTGGCTGCATTGCGAGATCAAGTCGGTGTCGCTGCTGGGCAACGTGCTGGCCAAGCAGCAGGCCGTGGACGCGGACGCCGACGAGGTCGTGCAGTTCCGCGACGGCTACCTGACCGAAGGGTCGTCCACCAACATCTGGGTGGTTTCCGGCGGCAAGCTGTTGGCCCCGCCGAAGAACAACCTGATCCTGGAAGGCATCCGCTATGGGCTGATGGGCGAACTGGCGGCCGAGGCTGGCGTCCCCTTCGAGGCGCGCCGCATCACGCGGGACGAGGTGGAATCCGCCGACGAACTGATGCTGTCGTCGGCCACCAAGGAAGTGCTGCCGATCGTGGCGCTGGACGGCAAACCGGTGGGATCCGGCAAGCCCGGCCCCGTTTTCGAGCAATTGCGTGCGGGTTATGATGCCCGCATCGCCGCGCTGTAGACCGTTGTTCCGGGCGGCCCTCCGGGCCGTCCCGCCCCCAGCGGACACTTGCCAACGCACCGGTTGCCCCCATATAAGAACATTCAGGGGCAACACCCACTCTAGGCAAATCATGCATATTCCGCCCGAAGAATCGCTTATCGAATATCCCAGTGACTTCCCCATCAAGGTCATGGGCAAGCACCATCCCGAATTCGCGCAGACGCTGACCGAAGTCGTGTTGAAGTTCGACCCGGGCTTCGATGCCGCCACCGTCGAGATGCGCCCCAGCAAGGGCGGCAACTACATGGGCCTGACCTTCACCGTGCGCGCGACCTCGCGCGAACAGCTCGACAGCCTCTACCAGGCGCTGCACGGCCACCCGATGGTGTCCATCGTTCTGTAAGCGGGATCGCCGTGATCAAGTGGCTCGCGCGGCCGGCGGACTATCTGCCGGTCTGGCAGGAAATGCAGGCGTACACCAACCAGCGCGGCGCCGATACGCCTGACGAGATCTGGCTGTGCGAGCACGCGCCGGTCTACACCCTGGGCCAGGCCGGCCTGCCGCAGCACGTGCTCAACCCCGGCAACATCCCCATCGTCCACTGCGACCGCGGCGGCCAGGTGACCTACCACGGCCCGGGCCAGGTAATGGCGTACGCGTTGTTCGACCTGCGCCGCGTGGACATGTACGTGAAGGAATACGTCAACTTGCTGGAAGGCGCCGTCATCGACACGCTGACCCAGCATGGCGTCGACGGTGCTTGCCGCAAGCCTGGCGCACCGGGCGTGTACGTCCCGGACCCCGATGGCGGCGAACTGGCCAAGATCGCCGCGCTGGGCATCAAGATCCGCAACGGGCGGGCTTATCACGGCGTGTCGCTGAACGTGGCGATGGACCTGGCGCCCTTTTTAGGCATCAACCCCTGTGGCTACGAAGGGCTGCGCACCGTCGACATGGCGGCCTGTGGCGTGCGACGCACGCCTACCGACGTGGGCGACGCGCTGGCGCAGAATCTGGCGGCCGCCTGGCGCCGCGCAAGGAACCCGATATGAAGACATTCAGCGCCGCCGACGTCGCCGCGACGTCCCCGGAACAGCTGGCGCTCCTGCGTGAAGGGCCGCCCGAAGACTACGCCGCCTGGATCCGGGCGGCCGCCGAACTCGGGCTGGTCGAAGCGCAGACCATCTACGGGCAGATGCTGCTGGACGGCGTGGGCGTCGAACGCCAACCGGAAGAGGGCCTGGCGTGGTTCAAGCGCGCCGCCAACGCCGATCACCCGATGGCCATCAACATGGTGGGCCGCTGCTACGAAAACGGCTGGGGCGTGCCGCGCGACGATACGGTGGCGGCGTACTGGTTCCGGCTGGCCGCCGACCGCGGGCTGGATTGGGGCATGTACAACTACGCCCATATGCTGCGCAGCGGCCGGGGCGGGGTCACGCAGAACAAGGCGGCGGCGCTGGCCCTGTACCAGCAGGCGGCGCAGACCGGCCACGTGAAGTCGATCGGCGTGGTCGGGCGCTTCTATGAAGCGGGCGATGTGGTCGAACAAGACCTGGAACGCGCCTTCGACTGCTACCAGCGTTGCGCCGAAGGCGGCGACTTCCGGGGCATGTTCCACCTTGGGCGCCTGCTGTTGCTGCGAGGCAAGAAAGAAGAGGGGGTGCAGTGGCTCGTTCGCGTGCCGGAAACGTCCACCCCGGCGTTTCTAAAGGAAGCCAACGCCATGCTGCAGGATTGCGGATTCCCGGCGCTCTACGAGGTGTGACGTAGCCCGGCAGTCAGAACGCTCGCGCTACACCCATCCTACGTGCTCAACCGGGTTTCGAAGACAGCTTCCAGCGTGTCGCCCTGGCCGACGCCGCGTACGCCGGCCAGGCGGTCCAGCAGCAATTGGGCTGCCCGCCTGCCCAGGTCGGCGGCATCCACGCCCAGCGTCGTCAGGCCTTGCGCCCATTGCGCCGCGCTGCCATCGTCCGTGAAACCCAGCACCGCCAGGTCCTGCGGTACGTGCAGGTCGCGGTTGTGTGCTTCGGAGACCGCGGCGGCGGCCAGTAGGTCCGACGTGCAGAACACCGCGTCGAAGATCGTGTTGGTGGCCAGCAAGCGCAGGAAGGCCATGCGGCCGTCGTTCATCTGCTGTACCTCGGGCTGCACGATGTCGGCAACCCGGTCCAGGCCCAGCGCGGCAGCCGTACTGAGGAAACCGTCGCGCCGCGCGCGCTCCCAGGGGTTATCGGCGCTGATGCAGGCCACCATCGCATGGCGCTTTTCGGCCAGATGGCGCGCCGCGGCGCGTCCGGCTTCCTCGTTGTCGATCACAACCGCGCTGTCCAGCGGCCGGGCCGAGGCGCTCCAGGTTTCCACCACCGGTATTTCCAGCGCGGCCAGGCCGGCCCGCAGGACGGGCTCGTCCAGGGAGCCGATGACCAGGGCGGCGGCCGGGCGCAGGACGGCCAGCTGGGGCAGCATGGCGGCATCGTGCCAGGGGCCGGCGGCCAGGTAATAGCCCGCGGGCGCCAGGCGTTCGGCGCAGGCCTGGATGGCGCGGCCAGCGGGCAAGGCATCCAGGCGGGGCGCGATGAGCGCCACGGGGCGCAGCGTAGGCAGGGAAGACATGGGGGAATTTCAGGGGATTCGTCAGGCGTGACGATAACCCAGCCGCGCGGGTGGCGCCGGGCGCGGGCGGGCGTTCGCGGCGGATCCCGGCGCGGGGGGGTAAAATGCCTCTTTTGTCTCAGACCGGGCCGTCTTGCGCCCCGGTTTCGAAGGTGCCCAATGTCTACGCTCGCCGAGTCTCCTGTTCCCTCGAACGAATCCGCCGCCGCGCCCGCGGACACGGCCTACGATCCGACGCAAAAGCAGAAATCGCAGGCCAAGACGGCACGCATCCCCATCAAGATCATTCCGGCCGAACGCCTGAAGAAGCCCGAGTGGATCCGCGTGAAGGCCGCCGCGCCCGGCTCGCGCTTCTACGACATCAAGCGCATCCTGCGTGAACACAACCTGCACACGGTGTGCGAAGAAGCGTCCTGCCCGAACATCGGCGAATGCTTCGGCAAGGGCACGGCCACGTTCATGATCATGGGCGACAAGTGCACGCGCCGCTGCCCGTTCTGTGACGTGGGCCACGGACGCCCCGACCCGCTGGACACCAAAGAACCCGAGAACCTGGCGCGCACCATCGCCGCATTGAAGCTGTCTTACGTCGTGATTACGTCGGTCGACCGCGACGACCTGCGCGACGGCGGAGCCGCCCATTTCGTGGATTGCATCACGCACATCCGCGAACTGTCGCCCACCACGCGTATCGAGGTACTGGTGCCTGACTTCCGCGGCCGCCTGGACCGTGCGCTGGCGATCCTGAACGCCGGCCCCCCGGACGTCATGAACCACAACCTGGAAACCGTGCCGCGCCTGTACAAGCAGGCCCGCCCGGGTTCGGACTATATGCACTCCTTGAAACTGCTGGCCGAATTCAAGAAGCTGCATCCGGAAGTGCCCACCAAGTCCGGCCTGATGCTGGGCCTGGGCGAGACGGACGAAGAAATCCTGCAAGTCATGCGCGACATGCGCGAACACAATGTGGACATGCTGACGATCGGCCAGTACTTGCAACCGTCGGAGCACCACCTGCCCGTGCTGCGCTACGTGCACCCGGACACCTTCGCCATGTTCGAGCGTGAAGCCTATGCAATGGGCTTCTCGCATGCGGCAGTGGGCGCGATGGTGCGGTCTTCGTATCACGCGGACGAGCAGGCGCACGCGGCCGGGGTGAACTGAGTCAGCCTGAGTCAGCCCGTTTCGGCGTCGTTCAGGGACACGCCGTTAGCGTCCTTCGCGGACAACAACGGCGTCATGCTGCCCGGCCAGGTAATGCCCACGGCCGGATCGTCCCAGCGGATGCAGCGCTCGTAGTGCGGGGCGTAGTAGTCCGTCGCCTTGTACAGGACGTCGGCGGAATCCGACAGCGTCAGGAAACCGTGGGCGAATCCTTCGGGGATCCACATCTGGCGCTTGTTCTCTGCCGAGAGCACCACGCCAACCCATCGCCCGAAGGTCGGCGACGTGCGCCGCACGTCGACCGCCACGTCGAATATCTCGCCCGCGCATACGCGCACCAGCTTGCCTTGCGGCTGCGTCACTTGATAGTGCAGGCCGCGCAAGACGCCCTTGGCCGAGCGCGAATGGTTGTCCTGCACGAAGCGGCGCGAGAGGCCGGTCGCGGCTTCGAAAACGTCCTGGTTGAAGCTCTCGAAGAAGAAGCCGCGCGCGTCGTTGAACACGCGGGGTTCCAGGACCAGCACGTCTGGAATGGCTTGCGCAAGGGATTTCATCAGAACACCTTATCCACCAGGACACGCATCAGGTATTGGCCATAGCCGCTTTTGGACAAGGGCGCGGCCAGCTTTTCCAGGGCGTCGGCGCTGATCCACTGCTGGCGGAAGGCGATTTCTTCCGGACACGCCACCTTCAATCCCTGGCGGTGTTCCAGCGTGGCGATGAACTGGCTGGCTTCCAGCAGCGATTCGTGGGTGCCGGTGTCCAGCCAGGCAAAGCCGCGTCCCATGATCTCCACGCTCAGCTTGCCTTGCTTCAGGTAGTGCTGGTTCACGTCTGTGATCTCGAGTTCGCCGCGCGCGGACGGCCGGATGCCGCGGGCGACGTCGATCACATCGTTGTCGTAGAAATACAGGCCGGTGACGGCATAGCCGGATCGGGGGCGGGCGGGCTTTTCCTCGATGGACAGCACCTTGCCGTCGCGGTCGAATTCGGCCACGCCGTAGCGCTCCGGGTCCTGCACGTGATAGGTGAACACGGTGGCGCCGTCCGGGCGTCCGTTGGCGTTTTGCAGCAGCCGGGGCAGTTCGTGGCCGTAGAAGATGTTGTCGCCCAGGACCAGCGCGCACGGGTCTTGCCCGATGAAGGGTGCGCCGATCAGGAACGCCTGCGCCAACCCGTCGGGCGAGGGTTGCACCGCGTAGGCAAGATTCAAACCCCATTGCGATCCGTCGCCCAACAATTGCTGGAACCGCGGCGTGTCCTGCGGCGTCGAGATGATCAGGATGTCGCGGATGCCCGCCAGCATCAACGTGGTGAGGGGGTAGTAGACCATCGGCTTGTCGAAGACCGGCAGCAGTTGCTTGCTGACCGCCAGCGTCGCCGGATGCAGTCGTTCGCCGGCGCCGCCGGCCAGCACTATGCCTTTACGCATCATGTGAATTCCCCGCGCGCCGAAAGTTGATCCAGGAAGCGGTCCGCGCCTTGCGTCCAGGAGGGCAGCGGCAGCGCCAGTGCGGCCGAGAGCCGCGTGGTGTCCAGCCTTGAATTGTGCGGGCGTTTGGCCGCGGCGGGGTAGTCTTTCGAGGCGATGGCGCGGATCCGATCCGGAGTCAGTGCCAGGGCCGCGCCCCGCGCCGCAGCGCCGGAAACCAGATAGCGCGCGAAGGCATGCCAACTGGTGGCGCCGCCGGCAGCCAGATGATAGATGCCGGCCGGCAGCCGCTGTTGTCGGTGGCGGGCCACGGCCTGTGCCGTGACGTCGGCGATCAGCGAGGCGGAGGTCGGTGCGCCGATCTGGTCTGCCACGACATCCAGATGGTCCCGGGTCCGAGCCAGACGCAGGATCGATGTGGGGAAGTTGCGGCCGTGCGGCGCGTAGACCCAGCTGCAGCGGAACACCAGCGCGTCGCAGCCGCTTTCCAGCACTGCCGACTCCCCTGCGAGTTTGGTGGCGCCATAGACGTTCAGCGGGCGGGGCGTATCGGTTTCCGTGTACGGCTGGTCGCTGTCGCCGTCGAAGACATAGTCGGTGGAATAGTGCACCAGCAGGGCGCTTGCGTCCTTCGCGTACTGCGCCAGCGCGGCGACCGCCTGCGCGTTGACCTGACCAGCCGCCTCCCGATCGGTTTCGGCCTGGTCCACGGCGGTATAGGCCGCCGCGTTCACGATTACATCGGGACGGTGCGCAGCCAAGGCGCGCAGCAAGGCATCCTGATCGCGCAGGTCGACGTCGCCGTGGCCAAGCGGGACGACCTCGCCCAGTGCGGGCAAGGCGTGCCGCAGTTCCTGACCAATCTGACCCGCTTTGCCCAGCAGTAGGATCTTCACGCGGTTCCGCTAAATCGTGGAGTGGGTGCGATAAGCGCCGCTGGCAACATTTGCCACCCATTGCGCTTCGTCCAGGTACCACTGCACCGTCTTGCGGATGCCGGATTCGAAGGTCTCGGCCGGTATCCATCCCAGGTCGCGCTGCAGGCGCGTCGCGTCCACGGCATAGCGGCGGTCATGGCCGGCCCGGTCCGGCACGTGGACGATCTGCGATGCGTACGACTGGCCGTCGGCCCGCGGCCGGCGCTCGTCCAGCAGCGCGCACAGGCCTCGCACCAGATCCAGATTGGTCTTTTCGTTCCAGCCGCCCACGTTGTAAGTCGCGCCCGGAACACCGGCTTGCAGCATCCGGCGGATGGCGTCGCAGTGGTCGGCCACATACAGCCAATCCCGCCGCTGCAGGCCGTCGCCGTAGATCGGCAGCGGCTTGCCGGCGAACGCGTTGTGGATCACCAGGGGAATCAGCTTTTCCGGAAACTGCCGCGGGCCGTAGTTGTTCGAGCAATTCGACGTCAGGACGGGCAGCCCGTAAGTCTGGTGATAGGCACGCACCAGGTGGTCGCTGGCCGCCTTGCTGGCGGAATAGGGGCTGTTCGGCGCGTAGCAGGTCAGCTCGGTGAACGCAGGGGCGTCTTCGTCCAGCGAGCCATAGACTTCGTCGGTGGAAATATGCACAAAGCGGAAATCCGCCTTGTCGCCGTCGTCCAGCGCCGACCAATAGTGGCGTACGGCCTCCAGCAGGTGGAAGGTCCCGACGACGTTCGCCTGCAGGAACGTGCCCGGATCGGCGATGGACCGGTCGACGTGGGTCTCGGCGGCGAAATTGATCAGAGCGCGAGGGCGGTGCGTGTGCAACAGCGCCGACACCGCCGCCTGATCGGCGATGTCGCCGTGGACGAAGGTGTGCCGCGCGTCGAGCGCCAGCGATGCCAGATTGTCCAGATTGCCGGCGTAGGTCAGCTTGTCCAGCGTGACGACCGGTTCGTCGCTGCGGGCAAGCCAGTCCAGGACGAAGTTGGACCCGATAAAGCCGGCGCCGCCGGTGACGATAATGCTCATGTGCTTGGAAATCTGAAGGCCGGGGACGTCCGGCGTGTCGCAGCCACGCCTTAGCGGCGCGCCTGGGCTCCCGCCCAGAACGTGTCTTTCTGCCCCGCATGCTGGTTTATACAACGGGCCAGCACGAACATCAGGTCCGACAACCGGTTCAGGTACTGGCGCACCGGAGGATTCACAGATTCGGCCCCCGCCAGCGCCACCACCGCCCGTTCTGCCCGCCGGCACACCGTACGCGCCACGTGTGCCTGCGCTGCGGCGCGAGTGCCGCCCGGCAGAATGAATTCGCGCAGCGGGGCCAGCGTCGCGTTGTAGTGCGCCAACCGCGCATCCAGGCGGGCGATTTGCGCGTCAGTCACGGCGGCGTGGCCGGGAATGCAGAGTTCCGCGCCCATGTCGAAGAGGTCGTGCTGGATCGCCATCAGGTCCAGCGAAATCTCGGGCGGCAGGGGGTCAGTCAGCAGCAGGCCAATGGCGCTGTTCAGTTCGTCGACGTCGCCCAGCGCCGCGATGCGGGGGCCATCCTTGGGAACGCGTGATCCGTCCCCCAGCCCTGTCGTGCCGTCGTCTCCGGTGCGGGTGGCAATGACGGATAAGCGGTTGGCCATGGGGAGTGTCCTGAATCGGGGAAAAGGAAGGGGCGGATTGCGTCCGGGGGTAAGCGCACGCCCGGGCGGACGGCCGCTTCGCAATCAACTGTAAGGATTGTTGCGTCGACCCCGCCGGAACTGTTGCATAACGGCGGTATCCTAGCATTGTGGAAAGCAGGAAGGGCGCGGGTTTCGGCCCCTCGGCTTTCGCTGTCAATGGAGGACGCCTGTATGGCTTTTGACCGCAAATATGCAATGCCCATGGCTATCGCTACCGCGATGGCCGTCGTGACCCTGGCTACGCCCTTGGCGTTCGCGCAAACGGCCGACGCCAGCGGCGAAGTGCGCCGGGTGGATCCGGCCGCGGGCAAGGTCACGATCAAGCACGACGAGATCAAGGCCCTGGACCTGCCGGCCATGACGCTGGTCTATGAGGCCGATCCGCCGGCCCTGCTGTCCAAGATCAAGGCGGGCGACAAGGTCCGCTTCACGGCCACCCGCAAGGACGGCAAGTATGTCGTGACGGCGATAACGAACTGACGCCGCGCCATGAAAAACGCCGTTTACCGCAAAATTGCGATAAACGGCGTTGATCCGAAGGGAGCGCGCCAGGCGCGCCGCCCGACTTACAGCACGTAGCGCGCCAGGTCCTGGCTGCTGGCGGCTTCCGCCAACTGCGAGTTGACGTAGGCGGCGTCGATCTTTACGTGCTTGTCCTGGCTGGACGTCGCGTCGAACGACAGCTCGTCCAACAGCTTTTCCATCACCGTGTACAGACGGCGGGCGCCGATGTTCTCGGTGGTCTCGTTCACGTCGTAGGCCAGTTCGGCCAGGCGGCGCACGCCCTCATCCGTGAACTCCAACTGCACGTCTTCGGTGGCCATCAGCGCGGTGTACTGCTTGGTCAGTGAGGCGTCTGTGTCGGACAGGATGCGCACGAAGTCTTCGGCGGTCAGCGATTCCAGTTCCACGCGGATCGGGAAACGGCCTTGCAGCTCGGGAATCAGATCCGACGGGCGGGCCAGGTGGAATGCGCCCGACGCGATGAACAGGATGTGGTCGGTGCGGACCATGCCGTAGCGCGTGTTGACGGTCGTGCCTTCAACCAGCGGCAGCAGGTCGCGCTGCACGCCCTGGCGCGATACGTCGGCGCCGCCCGATTCCTGGCGGGCCGCGATCTTGTCGATCTCGTCCAGGAAGACGATGCCGTTCTGTTCGACGTTGTTGATGGCCACGGTGCGCAGGTCTTCTTCGTTGACGCGCTTGGCGGCTTCTTCGTCGACGATCAGCTTGAAGGCTTCGCGCACCTTCATCTTCTTGGGCTTTTTCTTGTCGCGGGCCATGCCGGCGAACATGCCGCGCAGCTGCTCGGCCATTTCTTCCATGCCGGGGGGCGTCATGACGTCCATCTGCGGCGCGGCCTGGGCCACTTCGATCTCGATTTCCAGATCGTCGATCTTGCCTTCGCGCAGGCGTTTCCTGAATGTCTGGCGGGCGCTGTTGTCTTCGCCACGTTCCGGTTCGCCGGAGGCGCCGCGAGCGGGCGGGACCAGGGCGTCCAGGATGCGGTCTTCGGCGGCGTCTTCGGCCTGGGTGCGCACGCGGCGCATTTCCAGTTCACGCGTCTGCTTGATCGAGTACTCGGTCAGGTCGCGGATGATGGTGTCGACGTCGCGGCCCACATAGCCCACTTCCGTGAACTTGGTGGCTTCGATCTTGATGAAGGGCGCGTTGGCCAGCTTGGCCAGGCGGCGCGCGATCTCGGTCTTGCCCACGCCGGTGGGGCCGATCATCAGGATGTTCTTGGGGTGGATTTCGTGGCGCAGGGGCTCGGCGACCTGCTGGCGGCGCCAGCGGTTGCGCAAGGCCACGGCGACCGCGCGCTTGGCGCGGTTCTGGCCGACGATGTATTTGTCGAGTTCGGAGACGATCTCTCCGGGCGTCATGTTGGATGCGGACATGAGGGCGAATCCTTGAAGCTAGGGCGGGCTGGGGAGGCGGCCGCGGCGCACGGGGTGCGCCGCGTGGCGGGCGTCAGTCGCCCAGCGTTTCGATGACGTGGTTCTGGTTGGTGTAGATGCAGAGATCGCCGGCGATTTCCAGCGATTGCTTGACGACGGTCTCGGGCGACAGATCGGTGTTGCGCAGCAACGCCAGGGCAGCCGATTGGGCGTAGGCGCCGCCGGAGCCGATGGCCGCCAGGCCGTGTTCGGGTTCCAGCACATCGCCGTTGCCGGTCAACACCAGGGTGTGCTCGGTGTCGGCGACGATCAGCATGGCTTCCAGCCGGCGCAGGACGCGGTCGGTGCGCCAGTCGCGGGTCAGTTCGACCGCGGCGCGCATCAGGTTGCCCTGGTGCTTTTCCAGCTTGGCTTCGAAACGTTCCTGCAACGTGAATGCGTCGGCGGTGGCGCCGGCGAAACCGGCCAGGATCTTGTCGTGGTACAGGCGGCGGATTTTGCGGGCCGTGCCCTTGACGACGATGTTGCCCAGGGTGACCTGGCCATCGCCGCCGAGCGCGACGCGGTTGCCGCGGCGCACACACACGATGGTGGTGGCGTGAAATTGTTCCATGCGTTCCTTCCTTTGAAAGGACTAGCTGGGGGCGGTTGACCGGAAATCAAGGCTGCGGGCGTGCATCCTCTGGGTCGGCAAAAAGGACAATAAAAAAGGCTATGCCGGAAACCAGCATAGCCTTTCAGGGCATGGTGTGAAATACGGGACGGATTAGTCGCCGTACAGCTTTTGGCGCATTTCACGGCGTTCCTGCGCTTCCAGCGACAGGGTGGCCGTGGGGCGGGCCAACAGGCGGGGTACGCCGATCGGTTCGCCCGTTTCTTCACACCAGCCGTATTCGCCGCTGTCGATGCGGGCGATGGACTGTTGCACCTTTTTCAGCAGCTTGCGCTCGCGGTCGCGGGTGCGCAGCTCCAGGGCGTGTTCTTCCTCGATGGTGGCGCGGTCGGCGGGATCGGGCACGAACTGCGTTTCGCGCAGGTGCTCAGTCGTTTCGCCGGCGTTGGCCAGGATGTCCTGTTCGAGTTGTTTGAGCCGTTCCTTGAAGAAAGCCAGCTGGCGTTCGTTCATATAGTCGGACTCGGGCATGGCCAGCAATTCCTTCTCGCTGGGCAGATCAATCGCCGTATCGCTCGTCGACTTGCTTGATTTTTTGGTTGCTGCCTTGGTAGCCATGAAAACACTCCACTATGAATCGATCCTGGCGCGGGCGTCCTTTCCCAGTCCGTGTTGCTTGCTGCTTACGCTATTCGTACCTCACAGTACTGCCTTCGTCGCATCGCGTCACGTCGGGAAGGGGGATTACCCCGCCAGGCACTGCTCCAAGCCCCGGGTGAAAATCTCCTGGGGCAGCTTACGTCCGATGAACACCATCTTGGTGGACGGTTTTTCGGCCGCGGTCCACGGCTTGCCGGGTTCGGCGCCCATCATCATGTGCACACCCTGGAACAACATGCGGCGGTTGATGCCCTTCATGTACAGGATGCCCTTGTAACGCATCAGGTCGGGACCATAGACCTGCACCACGCCACCCAGGAATTCCTCAAGGCGCGCGGGATCGAACGGCTTGTTGGAACGGAACACGAACGCGCCGATTTCGTCGTCGTGCTGGTGGTGGTGATGATGGTGGGCATGATTGCAATGCGCCCCGCAGTCGCCGTCGTGCTCATGGTCGTGATCGTGGGCATGGCCGTGATCGTGCCCGTGGTCATGCCCATGGTCGTGGGCGGCGTCGGGGTGTTCATCGGCCAGGAATTCCGGGTCGATGTCCAGAATGGAATTCAGGTTGAAGCCGCTGATGTCGATGATGGACTTCAGGTCGACTTCGCCGAAGTTGACCGGCGTGATCGGCGCGCGCGGGTTCATGTGAACCAGGCGGTGGCGCAGCGCTTCGTAGTCGACTTCGTTGACCAGGTCGCGCTTGGAGATCAGGATGCGGTCGGCAAAACCGACCTGCTTCTGGGCTTCCGGTTGCGCGTCCAGCGTAGCCATGCCGTGCTTGGCGTCGACCACCGTCACCACCGCATCCAGGCGGTAGTACTCGGCGATGTCGTCATCCATGAAGAACGTCTGGCAAACGGGACCGGGGTTGGCCATGCCGGTCGTTTCGAGGATGACGCGTTCGAAATTCAGTTCGCCGGCTTCGCGCTTGGCGCGCAGCTCGGACAGGGTGCGCATCAGGTCGCCACGGACCGTGCAGCAGACGCAGCCGTTGGACAGTTCGATGATTTCTTCATCGCTGTCTTGCACGAGCAGGTCGTTGTCGATGCTTTCCGGTCCGAATTCGTTTTCGATGACCGCAACGCGGCGGCCGTGGAATTCGGTCAGGATGCGTTTGAGCAGGGTGGTCTTGCCCGCACCGAGAAAGCCGGTGAGGATGGTGACGGGAACCATTTTGTCCAAACTGCGCGGGGTGTTCATGGCGAAGCTGCTAGCGTGAGGTCAAGGCTGAAGTCTAGGCATTCAACTCATGGGCCTGGCAGGGGATTTTTCCCGTGCAGGATGATGTTTGCCACAGGCTGCGAAGGCCGCCAACAGCGGCCGGACGCAGGATTACAGCACAGTCGGGGGCAGGGGGCAAACCCCGGGTCAACCCAGGGGCCGAAGCCGTCCGGATCGCGGCTGTACGCCGTCAAGTATCGGGCGATATCACTATTTTGGGACGGTTTGCCGGATTTCAAGGGCGGCGGCGGCCCTGGCCCGATGAGGGGCAGAGGGCGGCGGTGAGGCGTCCTTCCTCCCGCGGGCGGGGCGCGCCAGGCGGACGCCGTCCGCCGGATGGCGCCGATGCCTAGTGGTGATGGTGGTGATGGCCGGCGTCAGCGGGCTGCTTCTGCTGGCATTGGGGACACAACGCGCGGATCTCGGTTTCGTGGGTGGCCAGGGCGTAGCCCGTTTGGGCGACGCGTTCGGCCAGCTGGCGGCTCATGGCCGGATCGGACACTTCCGCCACGGCGCCGCAACCGGTGCAGACCACCAGCAGGTCGTGGGGGGCGCCACCGGCGTCATGACAGGCGCTCCAGGCGTTGACGGCGTCCAGCCGGTGGATCAGGCCTTCGTCCATCAGAAAGTCCAACGCCCGGTACACCGTCGGAGGCGCGGCGCCCGGGTGGACTTCGCGCATGGCGTCCAGCAATTCGTAGGCTTTCAGGCTGCGGCCGTGACGCAGCAACAGTTCCAGCACCTTGCGGCGGATGGGCGTGAGGCGGCGTCCGCGCTGCTCGCACAGCGTCTCGGCGACGCTGAGCTGAGCGCCGACGGTGTCGCTGCGGGGGGATCGGGGCGGAGCGGGCATGGCGGGCTTTACCTGAATGAGGAACGCGCGCGACGCGCGCGAGATGCCTGGAAGGTAGCAGAAAACATGGATATGCGGGCGTCCAGGGCGGATTCAAGCCTTATTGGTTATGATATAACATAATAAAACCACGTGGCATCGCATTTCCACCGCCTTTCGAACACCGCTTTCCCATGTCTCACTTCTCGCTTCTGCCTGCGCGGCCCGGCGCCGCACCCCGGCAAGGCGCCATCCCGCGTTCCGCCTTCCTGGTTTCCGCCTGGCGCCGCATGGCGGCGGCACTGGCGGCGGCCGCCGCCCTCTGGGCCCTGACCGGCTGGGCGCTGGACTGGTGGCCGCGATGAGCGTGGCGCCGGTGCACATCGAACTGGATGACGCGTCGTTCGGCTGGCATGGCCATCCGGCGTTGAAATCGGTGTCGGGCCAGTTTGCCGCCGGCGGCATGACGGCCGTGGTGGGTCCTAATGGGGCAGGCAAGTCGACGTTGATCAAGGGAATCATGGGCGTGCTGCGTCCCATGACGGGCAGCGTGCGCATCAGCGGCGCGGGCCGGTCCGAGCTGGCCTGGTTGCCGCAGGCGGCTGAACTGGACCGGTCGTTCCCCGTGACGGTGCTGGACCTGGTGGCGATGGGGGCGTGGCGCCGAGTCGGCGGATGGCGCCGGTATGGCGGCGAAGAACTTGACCGCTGCATGGATGCGCTGGAGACGGTGGGGCTGGCGGATGCCGCCGGACGCGGCGTGGATACGCTCTCGGGCGGTCAGATGCAGCGCACGCTGTTTGCGCGGATGCTGATGCAGGATGCGCCGGTGCTGCTGCTGGATGAACCGTTCGCGGCCGTGGACAGCCATACCGCCGACGACTTGATGGCGTTGCTGTGCGGACTGCACGGCCAGGGCCGGACGGTGATCGCCGTCCTGCACGACCTGGACCTGGTGCGTGACCACTTCCCCGATTGCCTGCTGCTGTGCGGATCGGTCGTGGCCTGGGGCGCGACGCAAGACACCTTGAACGACGCGCATCTGAAGATGGCGCGGCAATGGCACACGAGGGCCTACGCATGAGTCTGGCGCAATGGGTGGTCTCGCCCTTTCTGGATTACGGCTTCATGCGGCGCGCGCTGGCGGGCGCCAGCGCCTTGTCGCTGGGCGCCGCGCCGTTGGGCGTATTCCTGGTGCTGCGGCGCATGAGCCTGATGGGCGACGCCATGTCGCACGCCATCCTGCCGGGCGTCGCGGCCGGCTTTCTGCTGTCGGGTTTGTCGTTGGGCGCGATGATGCTGGGCGGCATCGCCACCGGCCTGGCCGTGGCTCTCCTGGCGGGACTCGTGGCGCGATTGACGCCCTTGCGCGAGGACGCGAGTTTTGCGGCTTTCTATCTGATCTCACTGGGGCTGGGTGTGCTGCTGGTGTCGTTGCGCGGCTCCAATATGGATCTGCTGCACGTGCTGTTCGGCACGGTGCTGGGCCTGGACGACGCGGCGCTGCTGCTGGTGACCATCACGGCCAGCGTGACCTTGCTGGTGCTGGCGGCGATCTACCGCCTGCTGGTGGCCGAATGCCTGGACCCCAGCTTTCTGCGCGCCAGCGGCGGCGGGGGCGGCTGGGTCCACATGGGCTTCCTGGTGCTGGTGGTCGTGAACCTGGTGGCGGGCTTTCAGGTGCTGGGCACCTTGATGGTGG
Organism: Achromobacter marplatensis; assembly: GCF_002209535.1. Lineage (GTDB taxonomy): Bacteria > Pseudomonadota > Gammaproteobacteria > Burkholderiales > Burkholderiaceae_B > Achromobacter > Achromobacter marplatensis. Next base: position 135,365 of record NZ_NJIG01000004.1, read on the forward strand.
TCGGGATCATGATGCTGCCCGCGGCCGCCGCCCGCTTCTGGGCGCGTTCGGCGGCCCGGCAGATTCCGCTGGCCGCGGCGTTTGGCGTGCTGGCGTCCGTCAGCGGGCTGCTGGTCTCGTACCACTACAACGTGCCGGCCTCGCCCTCGATCATCCTGGCCGCCGGCGCCTGTTACCTGTTTTCCATCGTTGGCGGCCCGCATGGCGGGTTGCTGCGGGCGCCGCGCCGCATGCGCCGGGCCTGAGTTCACTAGGAGATTCGCTATGCGTTCCATTCTGCCGGCGCGCCGCCGCGCCCTGTTGGCCGTTGCCGGACTGTGCCTGTCGGCCGTTTTCGGCGCGGCGCACGCCGCCGACCCCGTGAAGGCGGTCGCCAGCTTTTCCATCCTTGGGGACATCGTGCGCGAAGTGGGCGGCAACGACGTCAGCCTGACCACGCTGGTGGGCCCCGACGGCGATGCCCATGAATACGAACCCACTCCGGGCGACGCGAAGAAGCTGTCCGCCGCGCAGGTGCTATTCGTGAACGGCCTGGATTTCGAGACCTGGCTGCCCAAGCTGACGAAGGCCTCGGGCTTTGCGGGCAAGACCGTGGTGGCCTCGCAGGGCGTGACGCCGCGCAAGTTCGCCGGGCACGGCGATGCGGACAAGCACGACGATCACGGCCATGACGATGACCACGGGCACGGCCACGACCACGGGCATGACCGCGAGGGCGGCCACCATCATCACGGCGATGCCGACCCGCATGCCTGGCAGAACCTGGCCAATGGCGTGATCTATGCGCGCAATGTGGCCGAGGGCCTGGCCGCCGCCGACCCGGCGCATGCCGACAACTACCGCCAGCGTGCAAACGCCTACATCGCCAAGCTGCAAGCGCTGGACGCCAATGTGAAGAAGACGTTTGCCGCCATTCCCGCCGAGCGCCGCAAGGTCGTGACCTCGCATGATGCCTTCGGCTATTTCGGCGACGCCTACGGCGTGGCGTTCATTTCGGCAATGGGTGTGTCGACGGACGCCGAGCCGTCGGCGGGCGAAGTCGCCGCCATCATCGAACAGGTCAAGCGCGAACGCGTGCCGGCCGTCTTCGTCGAGAACATCACCAGCCCCAAGCTGGTGCAGCAGATCGCGCGCGAGACCGGCGCCAAGGTGGGTGGTACGCTTTATTCCGATGCGCTGTCCAAGTCCGGACAGCCCGGCGCCACCTATCTGGAAATGTTTGAATGGAACGTACGTCAGCTTGCCGCGGCCTTGCAACCCTGAGCGCCGTGACGGCCATGCTGGCGGCGGGCGCCGCCAGCGCGCATCCGCACATGTGGATCGACGCTCGCGCCACCATCGATATCGACGCGCAGCACCGCATCACGGCAGTCCGCCAGGTCTGGTTGTTTGACGAGATGTTCGGCGCCTATGCCACGCAAGGCCTGAAGACGGGCAAGGACGGTTCCTTGCCCGCCGCAACCTTGAAGGGCATGGCCGATGACTGGATGAAGGCGCTGGGCGAGCCGATCTCGCACTATTTCACCCGGGTCACCGCGGACGGCAAGATGGCCGCGTTCGCGGCGCCGCGCGACGCGCGCGTCGATTGGAACGCGAAGACCAAGCGGCTGACGCTGTCGTTCACGTTGCCGCTGGCCGCGCCCGTGGCGCCGGGTGCCGACGGCGCGCAAGTTGATATCTACGACCCCACGTATTTCGTCGCGTACGCCTTCGATGAAAAAGGTGCTGTGGCGCTGGGCGGCCCGGCTGCCGCAGCGTGCACGTCCGAATACCGCAAGCCCAAGGAACTGGATTGGAAGACCATGCAGCAACTGGCCGCGATCCCGGCCGACCCGGACGCGTTGCCCGACGAGCTTTTCGCCATCACGAAGGGGCTGACGCACCGCATCGAAGTGCGGTGCCCGTAGTGCGACGTCCGAGCGTCGCTGTGATTTCCGCGCTGCGGTTCGCGGTGGCTTTGGTGCTGCTGGGCGGCATGGGCGCGGCTGTCGCCCAGGGTGCACATCCCTTTGGCGTGCCGGAAAGCGGTTCGGGGTTGGCCGGGCCGGGATGGCTGGCCAGCTTCTTTGGGCAGGTGTCGGTCTGGCAAAGCCATTTCTACCGTCAGCTGACGGGCGCGGTGCGGGCCTGGCAGGCGGAAGGCGGCGCGGCCTGGGCGCTGATCGGCCTGTCTTTCGCCTATGGCGTGTTCCACGCCTTGGGGCCCGGGCACGGCAAGGCGGTGATCTCTTCCTATGTGCTGGCCAATCGGCAGACGGCGCGCAACGGCGCGCTGCTGGCGCTGGCTTCCGCGTTGATCCAGGCGCTGGTTGCGATTGCGATGGTGGCGGTGCTGGCGTTGGTGTTCAACGCCACCGCGGCGACGATGAACCAGGCAACGCGTTGGCTGGAGCTGGCGTCCTATGCACTGGTGACGCTGCTGGGCGCATGGTTGGTGTGGGTGAAGGCGATCCGGCCGTTGCTGCGGCGCCGGGCAGGCCAGGGAGTCGCGCCGGCGCCGGCCGTCGCTGCGCCCATGCCTCCCCCACCTGCGCTGAAGGGCGCCGCCGCATTGCGGGCGATTGCCGTGCATGCGCCCACCGCGCCGGCGCCTGCGCATCACCATCACCACGATGACGACTGCGGTTGTGGCCACGCGCACGTGCCGGCGCCTGATCAGGTTGCGGGCCCGTTGAACTGGCGTCGTGCGGGATCGGCGGTATTGGCGGTGGGATTGCGGCCGTGCAGCGGCGCGCTGATCGTGCTGGTGTTCGCCTTGTCGCAAGGCTTCTTCCTGGCCGGCGTGGCGTCGGCCCTGGCGATGGGCGTGGGCACGGGCCTGACGGTTGCGGCGCTGGCTTGCCTGGCAGTGGCGGCCGGCAGCGCCGCAACGCGTATCGGCCACCGCTTGTCCAGCACGGGCGCGGCGCGCTTGCGCTACGGCGTGGAAGCGCTGGCGGCGTTGGCGGTGCTGTCGCTGGGCGTCATGCTGCTGGGCGGCATGGTGGCGGCAGGCGGCTAGGCGTTCAGGATTTGCGGCCGGCGCGCGGGTGCGCCTGGTCGTAGGCCTTGGCCAGATGCTGGAAATCCAGCCGGGTGTAGACCTGGGTGGTGGAGATGTTGGCGTGGCCCAGCATTTCTTGCACGGCCCGCAGGTCCTGCGCCGATTGCAGCACGTGGCTGGCGAAACTGTGGCGCAGTACGTGCGGATGCACATGCGTGGGCAGTTCGGCGTCTTGCGCGATGCGCGCCAGTTGCAGCTGCACGACGCGGGGCGAAATGCGTTTGCCGCGGGCACCCAGAAACAGGGCCGCAGCGTCTTCCGGCTGGGGGGCGGGCAGCGCCAGTTGGGCCCGCACGTCGATCCACTTCTGCAGCGCCGCCACGGCGGCCTGCCCGACCGGCACCGAGCGGCGCTTGCCGCCCTTGCCCAGCACTTCGACTTCGGCTTCGTCCAGCTTCAGCCAGCCGCGGGATTCATAGCCGGCCGAGCGCGTGTAGCGCAGATCCAGCCCCACCAGTTCAGACAGCCGCAGGCCGCTGGAATACAGCAGTTCAAGCATGGCCTGGTCGCGCAGCGCGGCGGGCTCGTTCGCGACCTTGGCCGGTGCACGGTCCAGCAGCGCCTGCGTCTGTTCCACCGACAAGGCCTTGGGCAAGCCGCGCGGCGCCTTGGGGGCGCGCACGCCGGCCACGGGGTTGCCGGCCAGTTCGATCGACGGCGCCCACCATTGATAGAAGCCGCGCCAGGCCGCCAGCGTGCGTGCCAGGCTGCGCGGGCCGCGGCCCTGGGCATGCAGGCGCGCGACGAACTGGCGGATGTGGCCGTTGGCGATCTTGTCCAGCGGCAGACCGGCCTTTTCGGCGAGTTCGCGCAGGAAATGCAGTTCGCGCCGGTAGCCGTCGAGCGTGTGGGGAGAATAGCGGCGGTTGGTTTCCAGATGACGCAGCCAGGCGTCCATCGGATCGGGCAAGGCTTGCCCGCCCGCAGCAGGCGGCGGGAAGTCGGGCGGGGGCGCGTCGCGCGTGGTGGAATTCATGTCCGCCCGCCCTGGCGTTGTCTTACGCCTTCGGCGACGCCGGATTCAGGCGATGCAGCGCCGCCGAAGCCAGTTGGCCGATGGATTCGAGGAATGCCGTGCCCATTTCCGGGGTGAATCGCTCGGGGTCGTCGGAGCCCAGCACCAGCAGGCCGACGGCGGCGCCGTCGGCTTCCAGGCGCAGGGGCACCAGCGCCAGCGATTTCGGCGTGCTGTCCAGCCAACCCGCGGCTTCGAACGCGGTATCGGTGCCGCAGTACGGCGTCTTCAGGCTGTCGGTGAACGTGCGCACGTCTTGCGAGACGGGTTCGCCGTAACCGGTGGCGGGCAACTCGGACAGATTCCACAGGCGCAGCGCCACGTGGTTGAGTTCGAACTGTTCCGCCAGCCCCAGGGCAATTTCGCCCGGTACGCGCTGGGCGTCGTTTTCGGACAGCAGGCGGCTGCACCATTTGGCCACGTGCGTGCCGATGCTTTCGTTGGCGGTGGCATTGCGCACCAGCTCGTTCAAGCGCCATTCCAATTCGCGGTTGCGTTCGCGCAGCGTGAGGATCTGGCGTTCGCCCAGCGAAATCGCGCGCGAACCGTGCGGATGGGGCACCTGCATGGTGGCGAAGACGTCAGCGTGCTCGTCGAAGAAGCCGGGGTGTTCTTGCAGGAAGGCGGCGATGTCCTGGGCGGTGAATGCGGTATCAGTCATAGGGTCAGCGGTTCAGCGCCATGGAGAAGACGAGCTTGTCGATGTCGACCTGCCCCGTGAAGACGGACTCGGCCGGGCCGGTCATGCGCAGCTGTTCGCCGTTCCAGGCAATAGTGAGCACGCCGCCGCGCGTTTGCACGCGCACGGGCGATTCCAGCAGGCCGCGGCGGATGCCGGCCGCAACGGCCGCGCAGGCGCCGGTGCCGCAGGCGAGGGTTTCGCCCGCGCCGCGTTCAAACACGCGCAGGCGGATGTTGTGGCGGTCCACCACTTGCATGAAGCCCGCGTTGACCCGGCGCGCAAAGCGCGGATGGGTTTCGATCAGCGGGCCCTGCACGGCGACGGGCGCGGTGTCGACGTTGTCGACGACTTGCACGGCATGCGGGTTGGAAATGGCCACGGCCGACAGCAGCACCTTGGCGGGCACGCCGGCGGGCGCGTCCAGTTCCAGTTCCCAGAGCGTGTCTTCGCCTTGGCGTTGCGAGGCCAGGCCGGCGGTATCAAACGGCAGCGCGGCGGGATCAAAACGGGTGCTGCCCATTTCAACCGTGACCTGTTCGTCGTCACCTTCGTCCAGGACGAGGATGCCGGTGGCGATTTCGGCGCGCAGCGGATTGCGGTCGGACAGGCCTTGCTCGTGCACGAAGCGCACGAAGCAGCGGGCGCCGTTGCCGCAGTGTTCGACTTCGCTGCCGTCGGAATTGAAAATGCGATAGCGGAAGTCGGCATCTGGCCGGGTGGCGCGTTCGACCAGAAGGATCTGGTCGGCGCCGATGCCGAAGTGCCGGTCGCCCAGGGCGCGCGCCCGTTCGGGCGTCATGTCGATGGTCTGGCGGACCCCGTCGAGCACGACGAAATCGTTGCCCGCGCCATGCATTTTGGTGAAGTTCCAGTTCATTCCTGGATTATCGCCCATTATTGGGGTGCGGGCAGCGCGTGCCGGGTCCTCAATAGACTTTCGGTTCGCCCGGGGGGCGGGTCTTGAAGCGCCGGTGCACCCAGTAATACTGGCTGGGGCAGCGGCGCACCCAGGATTCCAGCTCGCGGTTCAGTCGGGCGGTGGCGGCTTCCAGCGAGTCTTCGCCGGGGAAGTCCTCCAGCGCCGTCAGCACGTCGACGTGGTAGCGGCCGGTCTGCGGGTTCCAGAAACCCACCACCGGCAACACGGCCGCGTTCCACTTCTGGGCCAGCTGGGCGGTGGCCAGCAGCGTGGCAGCGGGAACGCCAAAAAAGGGCACGAACACCGAGCCCTGGCGGCCGAAATCCATGTCGGGCAGGTAATAGACCGGGCGCGGGGCGCGCAGGTGGCGGATCAGGTCGCGCACGCCGTCCTTGCGGCTGACCAGGAAGACCTCGTTGAAGCGGGCGCGCCCGGCGGCCACGACCGCGTCGATGTGCGGGTCGCTCTGCGGGGTGTACATGGTGGCCGCGCTGGGCACTTCCATGGTCAGGCGCGTGGCGGCCGCGTCCAGAGCGATGAAGTGGGGCGCCAGCAGGATCACGGCACGGCCTTGGGCCGTCAGTTCGTTGATGCGGTCGGCGCCCGTTTGCGTGACCAGGTCCTTGACGGCCTCGGGCGTGCCGTACCAGAGCACGCCGCGGTCCACGATGGATTGCGCCAGCGCCCGGAAGTGGTCAGCAACCCATTGTTCGCGCACGGACGCGGGCTGGTCAGGAAAGCACAGTTCCAGATTGCGACGCACGATGTGGGCGCGGGACCGGGCCAGGCGGGGGGCCAGCCAACCCAGGACAGCGCCGATGCGCTGGCGCGTCGACGGCTTGATGCGGCCGAACCATTTCAGCAGGGTGACCAGCGTACGCGTTTTCGATTCGTTCATGGAGTGGTGGGGGTAAGACCGGGCTACTTGGGACGGCGGGGCTTTCAGGGAGCGGCCGGGGGCGCCGTGCCAGCATCTGGCGCTGCCGGGGCGCCGCGCGGGGTCTTGTAGCGGTTGTAGCTCCAGAGGTATTGCTGGGGGCAGCGCCGGATCAGTGTTTCCATCGCGGCGTTGATCAAGGCGGCCTGCGCCTGCGGGTCGGCAGGCAGGGGCTCCGGCACGCGCACATAGTGGATGCGCCAGCCCCGGCCATGGGGCAGGCGTTCGCCCGCCGTCAGGATGATCGGCACATTGGTTTGCGTGGCCAGTTTGCTGGGCAGCGTCATCGTGTAGGCCAGGCGGCCGAAAAACGGGACCCACACGCCGTCGCCCACGCTGGGCGCCTGGTCCGGCAGCATGCCGACGGATTCGCCGCGGCGCAGGGCGCGTACGAACTCGCGCACGCCTTGCATGGTGGCCGGCACGGCGTTGACGTCCGAGCTGTTGCGCGCCGTTTCCAGCAGCGGGGCCAGGATGTCCTTGCGCGGGGGGCGGAACATCACCGTCATCGGCATCTGGCGCGCCAGGTAGCGGGCGGTGATTTCAAAGCAGCCCAGGTGGGGCGTCAGGAACAGGATGCCGCGGTTTTCAGCGCGGGCGGCCGTGACGACGTCGTTGTCGTCAGACACTACCTGCGCCAGGCTTTGCTCATTCTTGAACCAGACCCGGGGGTTCTCCAGGATCATGGCGCCGGTCTCGGCCGCGGCCTGGCGGGCGAACGCCGCGCCAGGGTAACCGGCCTGGGCCGCGTTGGCCTGGAGCCGGCGGCGGTACTTCCCGGGCCAGGCGTAGACCGCAAGCCCCGCCAGGCGCCCGATGGCGTGCGCGACGGGTAGCGGCAAGGCGGCGAAGAGTCTGAACAGGGCAAGCAGCATTCGGTAAATGGAGAAGGACGGGTACGGCCATGCCGGGGGATGCCGGGCTTGCGGGAATATGTTTACACCCTGGCCGTAAGCATAAGAACGGCATTTTCGCTTAAAATGAGCTCAGTCGCCGAGTTAACCGACAACTTGCGGGGCGACGGCAAGGGTGCGGCGCCATGCGCGGCCTTTGCTGAATCCGCTAAAGCGTCGCGCCCAGATTAGCGTATGCCATGCAGTCCGGGGTGCAACGCGCCTCGTGAACCTATGCGCCGGCCAAGCCGGACACTAAGGACGCATCTGTGGCCAATAACGATTTTCTCTTCACCTCCGAATCCGTCTCTGAAGGGCATCCCGACAAGGTTGCCGACCAGATTTCCGATTCCATCCTGGACGCCATCTTCACGCAGGACCCCAACGCGCGTGTCGCAGCCGAAACGCTGTGCAACACGGGCCTGGTCGTCCTGGCTGGTGAAATCACCACCACCGCCAACGTCGACTACATCCAGGTCGCGCGGGACACCATCCGCCGCATCGGGTACGACAACACCGAATACGGGATCGACTACAAGGGCTGCGCCGTGCTGGTTGCTTACGACAAGCAATCGCCCGACATCGCCCAAGGCGTGGACCGCAGCTCGGAAGACTATCTGAACCAGGGCGCGGGCGACCAAGGCTTGATGTTCGGCTACGCGTGCGATGAAACGCCCGACCTGATGCCGGCCCCGATCTGGTACGCGCACCGCCTGGTGCAGCGCCAGAGCGAGCTGCGCAAGGATGGCCGCCTGCCGTGGCTGCGTCCGGACGCCAAGTCGCAAGTGACGTTCCGCTATGTCGACGGCCGCCCGGCCGAAGTCGATACCGTGGTGCTCTCGACCCAGCACGCCCCGGAAGTCACGCAAGAGACCATCCGCGAAGCCGTCATTGAAGACATCATCAAGCCGAGCTTCCCCGAAGGCCTGATCACCCCGAATACGAAGTTCCTGGTCAACCCGACCGGCCGCTTCGTCATCGGTGGCCCGCAAGGCGATTGCGGCCTGACCGGCCGCAAGATCATCGTCGACACCTACGGCGGCGCATGCCCGCACGGCGGCGGCGCGTTCTCGGGCAAGGATCCGTCCAAGGTCGACCGTTCGGCCGCCTACGCCGCGCGCTACGTGGCCAAGAACATCGTGGCCGCCGGCCTGGCGCGCCAGTGCCAGGTGCAGGTCAGCTACGCCATCGGCGTGGCTGAGCCGATCAACATCACCGTCTACACCGAAGGCACCGGCGTCATCCCCGACCACGAGATCGCCAAGCTGGTTCGCGAGCACTTCGACCTGCGTCCGAAGGGCATCGTGAACATGCTGGACCTGCTGCGTCCGATCTACGCGAAGACCGCCGCCTATGGCCACTTCGGCCGTTCGGAACCGGAATTCTCGTGGGAAGCCACGGACAAGGTCCAGGACCTGAAGAAAGCGCTGTAAGCCGCTTCTTCAAAGAAAAAGCCCCTGCGGAAGGTTCGCAGGGGCTTTTTTTCGTCTTGCACCCCGCCCGGGCTAGGCTGGGTGAGACGGTTTTCGCGTGACGCGCCTACAGTCCCCAGGCCGACAGGTCCGGCACGCGCGGCGCGGGCAGCAGCACGGGTTCCAGCGCGGCGGCGCAGTCCAGCAGGGCGGCGTCGCAACCGGCGGGGGCCAGCAGCTGGACGGCGATGGGCATGCCTTCGTTGTCGAAGCCCGCCGGCAGCGAGATCGCGGCCGCGCCCAGGAAGTTGGCGGGGCGCAGCAGCTTGCCCAGTCCGACGTGGCGGACGTCTTCGGCGTCCAGCGCTTGCGCGGCCTGGTCGCAGGCGGGCATCAACAGGGCATCGACGCCACGCATGGCGCTGGCGAACGCGGCCATGTCGGCCTGACGGCGGCGCAGTGCGGCGTCGTAATCAGCCTGCGATATCCGTCCGCCCGCCGCAATGCGCGCACGCACGATGTCCCACAAGGGCGCTGCGGGGTTCTCGGCCAGCGCGCCGTAGTAGCGATAGGCCTCGTAGGCCAGCACCACCGAGTTGTCGTCCGCCATGCGCGCAAACGACAGCGAGGCGGGCGGGTGCCAGGCGGTGGGGGTGAGGCCGGCTTGCTCCAGGCGCGCTTGCGCCTGATGCCAGACCTGCAGCCCGGCTTCAGTCAGCGACGCGGGCCAGGCTTGGGGGGCCAGCACGGCGACCGCGCCCGGCCGGCGCGGGGCGGGGTGGCGCAACGCGGTGAAGCTGGCGGGGGGTAACGCCAGGGTCGTGGCGTCGTCCACATCAGGGCCGGCCAGCAATTGGGTCAGCAGACGAGCGTCCGCCACGTTGCGGGCCAAGGGGCCCAGCACGTCCAGCGTGTCTGACAGGGGCAGGCAGCCGGCCCGGCTGATCACGCCGGTCGACGGCTTGTAGCCCACCACGCCGTTCAACGCCGCCGGGGCGCGCACGGAGCCGCCCGTGTCGCCGCCCAGCGCGATCGGCGCCAGCCCGGCCGCCACCGCCACACCCGATCCGCTCGAGGACCCGCCTGGCGCACGCGCGACGCGGGCGTCCCACGGATTGCGCGCCGTGCCCTGGGTCGGGTTCTGGCCCGACAGCCCGAACGCGAATTCGGTCATGCGCGTCTTGCCCAGAATCACCATGCCTTGCGCGGCCAGCGCGCGAACGGCGGCCGAGGTCTCGCCGCTGATGACGCCGCGCCGGGTCTGCGAACCGCCGGTGGCCGGCGTGCCTTGCCACTGGATGCTGTCCTTTACCGCCACCGGCACGCCGTGCAGCGGGCCCATGAGGATGCCGGCGTCTTGCAGGCGGTCCGCCGCGTCGGCCTGCGCCAGGGCGCGTTCGGCCGTGACTTCGCTATAGGCCGCAAGCGCCGGGGCGCGTTCGATGCGGTCCAGGAAGTGCGTGGTGACCTGGCGCGAACTCAGCTCGCGTTGGCGGATGGCGCGGGCAAGTTCGCGGGCGTCTCGGAAATGCAGGTCGGTGTGGTCTTGTTCTGGCATGGGTCTCATGGAAAAAGAAAAAGCTCTCCGGCCCTTGCGGAGCCGGAAAGCGTTTACACGGGTGCCTGGCCGCTACTTCAGCGTCTGGCCCTTGGTCTCGGGCATGCGGATGAAGGTAATCAGCGTGATCACGGCGCCTGCCAGCACGTAGTAGAAGAACCAGCGCTCCATGCCCTTGCTTTGCAGCCAGGTCAGCAGGTAGGGCGTGGTGCCGCCCAGCAGCGCGACAACCAGGTTGTAGGGCGTGCCGATGCCGACAGCGCGCACGCTGGTGGGGAACTGCTCGGACATGATGGCCGGGGCGATCGCCGTGTACATGGCATACAGCACCAGGCCGAACAGCTCCACTGCCAGGATCGAACCGAAGGACGGGCCCAGCGTCGTCATCAGCGGGTAGAAGAACACCAGGTAGCCGGTGGCGAAGAAGATCAGCTGCGGCTTGCGGCCGATGCGGTCGGACAGGATGCCGAACAGCGGCTGGACCAGCATGAACACGATCAGCGCGACGGTGTTGGCGGCGAACGCGGTCTTGGGGTCGGCGCCCACCTGGCGGATGGCGTAGGTGGGGACGTAGGCCACGAAGATGTAGAACGCGAAGGTCGTCAGGATGGAAAAGCCCACGATGCGCAGCACTTCGCGCGGGTGGTCACGCAGCAGCGTGCGCAACGGCTGCTTTTCGACGCCGGCCTTCTTGGCGTGCGAGAAGGCTTCGGTTTCCGGGATGGCGCGGCGGATCCACATGCCGGCCAGGCCGCCCAGCGCGCCCAGCAGGAAGGGGATGCGCCAGCCCCACGATGCCATGTCGGCCTTGGTCAGCGTCGAGGTCAGGATCCAGCCCACGGCGGAGGCGGCCAGGATGCCGACGGCGGCGCTGAAGAAGACGAAGCTGGAATAGAAGCCGCGCTTTTCCGGCGGGGCCATTTCCGCCAGGAAGGTCGTAGCCGAGGCATACTCTCCGCCCAGCGACAGGCCTTGCAGCAGGCGGGCGCCGGTCAGCAGCAGCGGGGCGGCAATGCCGATCGTGGCGTAGGTGGGGGTGATGGCGATGATGAGCGAGCCGCCCGCCATCATCAGGATCGTCAGGCCGAGCGCGGCTTTGCGGCCGTAGCGATCGGAGAAAATGCCCAGGACCCAGCCGCCCACCGGACGCATGAAGAAGCCCACGGCGAAGATGCCGAAGGTGGCCAGGAGCGCGGTGGTTTCATTTCCAGGCGGGAAGAACTGGCTGGAGAAGAAGATGGCGAAGGAGGCGTAGATGGTCCAATCGAACCATTCGACTGCATTGCCTACACTACCGGCCAGGATGGTGCGGGCGCGGGATACGGGCGCTGCGCTGGCTGATGCGGCGCTTGCTCCTTGCTTGCTGCGCAAGGTCGCGGATGGGCTGCTCATGACGTCCTCAAAATAAGAATTTATTTTTGGTCAAAAATACCGTTTAATTTTATGTTTTTATCAATGCGCGAACGTTAGATTAATGAATATGGTCACGTCAAGTAAGGGTAAGCCCCTAATGCCAGCGCTCGATGACACCGATCTGGCCTGCCTGATTGCCTTGCAGTCGGATCCCCGCGCGTCCTGGCGCGAACTGGGTGCGGCCACCGGCATCGCCGAGCGGACCGTCGCGCGCCGCATCCGCCGCCTGATGGACGCCGACGCGCTGCGGGTCATCGCCGAGCCCGACCCGCTGGCCATGGGCCAGGGGGTGGTGCTGCACGCCTGGGTGCGCTGCCGGTCGGGCCGCGTGCCGGACGTTGCCGATCAGCTGGCGCGGCTGGACATCAGCCAGTTGGTGGTCACCCTGGCCGGTACCGCGGACCTGATGGCCGAACTGACGCTGGCGGATGCGGCCGACATGCCGGATGTGGTCACGCGCGTGCTGCCCTCCATCGACGGCGTCGAGCACGTGGAGGCGCGGCTGGTGCTGCGGCCGTTCCGCCGCGCCGGGCAATGGCGCATTCAGGCCCTGCCGGACGCTGCCCCGGAAGCGCCGCAGGCGCAGCCGCCGGCGGCGCTGACGGAACCCGAACAACGCATGGTCGCCCATCTGATGCGCGACGGGCGGGCAAGCCTGGCTGAACTGGCCGAGCACGCCAGCGTCAGCGAACCCACGGCGCAGCGTCTGCTGCAGCATCTGGTCGAGCGGCGCGCGCTGAGCTTCCGCGTGGAAGTGGAGCCGGCCTTGGTGGGGTTTCCGGTAGAGGCCGTGATTTCGGTGCAGGTGCGCCCACAAGCGGTGGACGCGTTGGCCGCGCATCTGGCCCTGGATCCGAATACGCGCTGCCTGTTCGGCACCAGCGGCGCGTCGCAGTTGTTCTGGCACGTGCTGTGCCGCGACAGCCTGCATCTGTGGGACGTCGTGACGCGCCGGCTGGGGGAACTGGACGGCGTGCTCAATAGTGAAGTCGGCGTGGTGATGCGCGCACACAAGCGCTGCGGCATCATGCGCGCCGGCGCGCGGCTGGAAGCGGACGCCGAATAACGTCCGCCGGCCAGGGGCGCGCAGCCGGTACTTCGCGCCGCTACGCGCCCAGGTAGGCGCGGGCCAGTGCTCCGTCCTCTGCAATCTCCGCGGCCGTGCCTTGCGCGGCGACGCGGCCCGACTCCAGCACATAGGCGCGGTCTGCCAGCGATAGCGCCAGCGCGGCCATCTGATCCACCAGCAGGATCGTCATGGACTCGGCGCGCAGCCGGTCCAGCGCCTCGAACAATTCGTCGATGATCTTGGGCGCCAGGCCCAGCGACGGTTCGTCCAGCAGCAGGATCACGGGCTTGGACATCAGGCCGCGCGCAATCGCCAGCATCTGCTGTTCGCCGCCCGACAAGAGGCCGGCGCGTTGATGCAGGCGTTCGCGCAGGCGCGGGAAGCGCGTCAGCATCTCTTCGACGCGCGCCTCGCGGTCTTGCGGGTGAAGGAAAGCGCCCAGCCGGATGTTGTCCAGCACGCTCAGGCCCGGAAAGACCTGGCGGCCTTCGGGCACCAGCACCAGGCCGCGTGCCACGATGCGGTCGGCCGCCAGGCCGTTGAGCTCTTGCCCCTGCAGATGCATGCCGCCTTGCGCCGGCCGGTGCAGCCCGGCCAACGTGCGCATCAACGTCGATTTGCCCGCGCCGTTGGCGCCCAGCAGGGCCACCATCTCGCCCTGCCGCACTTGCAGGTCAATGCCGTGCAGCACGGGGTTGGCGCCGTAGCCGGTGACCAGATTGCCCACGCCCAGGACTTCCGGCGCGATGGGGGTGCCTGCGGGGCGTTGCCGCGCGGCGGGCGCGCGACGGGCGGCTTCGTCGCCCAGATAGGCCTGGCGCACGGCGGACGATTGCTGGATCTGGGCAGGATTGCCCTGCGCCAGTTCGCGGCCGGCGTCGATGGCGACGATGTGGTCCGACACCCCCATCACCAGCGCCATGTCGTGTTCGACGAGCAGCACGCCCGCGCCGGCCTCGGCGATGCGCCGCAGCAGGCCGGCCAACCGCGTCTTGTCTTCGCGCGACAGGCCCGCAGCGGGTTCGTCCATCAGCAGGATGTCGGCGTCGGTGGCCAGCGCGCGGGCGATCTCCACCAGGCGCCGGTCAACGTGCGGCAGGTCGGCGGCGGGCACGTCCAACGCGCCCTCGTAGCCGCAAAACGCCAGCAGGGCACGTGCCCGTTCGCGCACGTCGGGCGCCAGATACCGGCGCGACGCCAGCAGCCCGCCCAGCCGGCCGCGCACCATGCCCAGCGCCACGTTGTCTTCCACGCTCAGCGTGTCGAACAGTTGAGAGGTCTGGTAGGTGCGGCCGATGCCGCTGCGCGCCACGCGGTAGGCGGGCATAGCGGCCAGCGGCGCGTCGCCCAGCGCGACCGCGCCGCTGGTGGGCTGGTAGTAGCCGCTAAGCATGTTGATGACCGTGGACTTGCCCGCGCCGTTCGGCCCGATTAGCGCCGTGACGGCGGCCGGCGGCACGGTGAACGACACCGATTGCACGGCACGCACGCCGCCGAACGTCATGGTCAACGCGTCTGCGCGCAGCACACGCCGGGGGCGGCCACCGGCAGGCATGGCGCCGCCCTGGCGGGGCGTCAGCGCGTGGCCCGCTGAATGGCGGCGCCAGCGCGACACCAACCCGGCCACGCCGTCCGGCGCAGCCCACAGCACCACCAGCAGGAAGACGCCGAAGAACAGCAGGCGGTATTCCTCCAGGCTGGACAGCATTTCCGGCAGCAGGCCGACGACGACCGCGCCCAGCAAAGGTCCAGCCAGCGATCCCGCGCCGCCCAGCGTCACCGCCAGCACGAACAGGATGGACTGCATGAAATTGAAGTTGTGCGGCGTGATCATGCCGGCTTGCGGCGCGTAGAGTCCGCCCGCCAGGCCCACCACCGCCGCCGACACCATGAAGGCCACGGCCTTGACCGCCAGCGGATTGATGCCGATGGATTCACTGGCCGTTTCACTGTCCTTGACCGCGCGCATCGCCGCACCCCAGGTGCCGCGCGACAGCAGCGCGTAGGCCGCCAGCGCCACGAATACCGCCACGATGGCCAGCATGGCCACGCCGCGGTCCCCGCCGATGCCGGCAACGGACGGCTGCACGATTCCCATCAGCCCGTTCTGGCCGCCAGTAACGTCGCCGCCTTCGATGAGCGCGTGCTCGACGATGAAACCGAAGGCGATGGTGATCATCGCCAGGTAAGGGCCCTTCACGCGCAGCGCGGGCAGCGCCAGCAGCAACCCGAACGCGCCGGCCACAAGTGCCGCCGCCGGCCAGGCCAGCCAGAAGCTCCAGCCGGCCTGGCCGGTCAGGATGGCCACGGTATACGCGCCAATGGCGTAGAAGCCCGCATGGCCGAACGACATCTGCCCGGTCAGCCCCAGCAGCACGTTCAGCCCGATGCCGGCCAGCGCCAGCAGCGCCACGTTGCCCAGCACGAACACGTAATAGCCGTTGACGGTGGCCGCCAGGGCCAGGCCGGCCACGGCCAGCAGGGCGTAGAGCGCCAGCGGGAGCCAGCGCGATGCAAGTCGTTTATTCATCAGACCTTCCTGACATCGGCGCGTCCGAACAGTCCATTGGGACGCACGGCCAACATGACGATCACCAGCGTGAAGCTGATGATCTGGGTGTATCCGGAGCCCAGGGCCACGGTGATCAGCGCTTCGACCACACCGAACAGCAGTCCGGCGATCATCACGCCCCAGGCGCTGGTGATGCCGCCCAGAATCGCAACGACAAAGGCTTTCAGGCCGAAGAGCGTGCCCATGTCGGCCTGCACGTTGAACAGCGGTGCGACCAGGGCGCCCGCCACGCCGGCGAACAGCGTGGACACGGCAAAGGCGGCCATGATGGCGCGGCGCACCGGGATGCCCATCAGCCGCGCGGCGCCGGGGTTCTGCACCACCGCCAGGAGCGCCACGCCCCAGCGAGTGCGGCGCGACAGGGTGTGCAGCGCCGCCGCCAGCACCAGGCCGACCAGCGGAATCAGCAGCTGCAGCGGATAGATGCCCAGGCCCAGCCCGCCGATCTCCAGCGGCGCTTGCGCCAGTGGCGACGGCAGGCTGCGCGGCTCTTTGCCGAAGGTGAACATCACGACGTTGTCCAGCACGATGCCGAGCGCCACCGTGGACATCAACCAGGCGTTGGAGCCCCGGCTGGCGAACGGCCGCACGGCCAGCCGTTCGACTGCGAGACCGTACAGCGCACACAGCGCGAAGGCCGCCAGCAAGGCAGGCACCAGCGGCCAGCCCAGCGTCTGCGCGAACGTATAGGTCAGCACGGCGCCCAGCATCATGGAACTGCCCTGGGCGAAGTTCACCGTGCCCGACACGGCGTAGGTCAGGTAAAAGCCCAGGGCCATCAGTCCGTACATGCTTCCCAGACCCAGGCCGCTGACGATGGCGGACATCAACAACATGCGCGTCTCCCGCGTGAACGTGCCGTTTACTGGGCGCCCTTGACGGGCAGGATGCGGTTGTCGATGAACTGCGTCCACACGTAGTCGTTCTCGCGCAGCGCGTCGTGCGAGGCCGGCGTGAAGGGCTGTTCATAGGTCTTGATCAGGCCGTCGTACTTGCCGATCTTGTAGAAGCCCTGGCGCACCGCGTCGCCATCGGTCGAACCGGCTGCCGCGATGGCCAGCGCAGCCAGCTGCATGCCGTCATACGCGTTGGCCACACCCACGGCAGGCGTGATGTCCTGCGGGCCCTTGATGTCGGAATACTTGGCCTTCAGCGCCTGCATCACCTTGTCGCCCACCGGCCCTTGCTTGCCGAAGAAGCTGTAGGTCTGCACGAAATGCACGTTCTTGGCATTGGGGCCGGCCAGCTCAGTGAAGCGGCCGCCCGCGGGGCCCCAGTGCGACACGATCGGCACCTTCCAGCCCATCCGGTCCAGCGATTTCACGACCTGCGCCGACGGGCCGACGTTGCCCACCAGGAACAGTGTGTCCGCGCCCTCGGCCTTCAGGCGGCTCAACTGGGGCACCACGTCCAGATCGTTGGGCTGGAATTTTTCGACGCCGGCGGGCGTGACCTTGGCCGCAGCCAACGCCGCGTTCAAGCCTTTCTCGTTGGATTCGCCCCAGGGGTTGTTCACCAGGATCATGCCCGGCTTGGCGCTCTGGAACGTCTTTTGCGCGTACTGGACCATCGCGCTGTCCACGATCTCGTCCATGGCCGACACGCGGAACACGAAGTTCGGGTTGCCCTTGTTCTGCGTGATCGCCGTGCCGGCGGCCCACGGCCCCATGAAGGGGACCTTTTCCTGGTTCACGATGGGCACGATCGCCATGGAAACCGGCGTGTCCAGGCCGCCGAACAGCACGGCGACCTTTTCCTTGAAGATCAGTTCGCGCGCGGCCGCCATGCCCTTGGCGGGATTGCCTTCGTCGTCGCGCCGCACCAGCACGATCTGGCGGCCGCCCAGGAGGCCGCCCTTCGCATTGATCTCGTCGATGGCGATCGTCATGCCGCGCGTCAGGGCTTCACCTGCGCGCGCCGACTCGCCGGACAGCGCCGTGATCAGGCCGATCTTGATGGGGTCGGCGGCAAGCGCCGGTTGCAGGGCGAGGCCGGCCGTGAAGAGGGCGGCGGCGGTGGCGCGAAGCAGAAAGGAACGGCGGGTCGGGACCATCGGGCACTCCTGGAAAAGTGGAACGGATCTTGCATGGGGTTAAGTGCTGCTTTGCTTCCCTATGCAAGATCCATGCCATCTGGTCCAAGTCGGTCGCCGGGGGCGGCGATCACCCTGCTACGAGGCGGATGCAGCGTCTTTGGGCGTGGTTTGTCCGCATCAGATTCAAATTTTGTGTCCAAAGGCTCATGGATTTTGTTAACAATCATGCATCAGGATTTGCACCAAAATGAATCCAACCTTGCTTTCAAGCACTAATCCGGGGCGCGGCGACGCGTCCGCGTGGACGCCCGCGCCGCTGGCCTGCCATGGCCGCTTCGCCTACCAGCCGATCACCGGGCGAGGGGACTACGCGTGGCCGAACGGGGCGCGGCTAGCCGTGTACCTGGGCTTCAACATCGAGCATTTCGCGTTCGGGGAAGGGCTGGGCGCGGAACTGGGGCCGGCCTCGCCGCATCCCGACGTGCTCAACTACGCGTGGCGCGAATACGGCAACCGGGTGGGCGCGTGGCGTTGCCTGGAGCTGTTCGAGGAATTGCGCCTGCCCGCTGGCGTGCTGCTCAACACCGCGCTGTATGAGCATTGCCCCGAACTGATCGACGCCTTCCTGGCGCGCGGCGATGAACTGATCGGGCACGGCTACAGCAATGCGCACCGGCAGGGCGGCCTGCCCGAAGCCGAAGAAGGCGCGCTGCTGGCGCATTGCCGCGACCGCATCCGCCAGCACGCGGGCCGCGCGCCGGCGGGCTGGCTGTCGCCGTGGATTTCGGAAAGCCGCGCCACGCCCGACCTGCTGGCCGAAGCGGGCTACCGCTATACGCTGAACTGGTGCCATGACGATCAACCCATGCGCATGCGGACCCGCGCGGGTGACCTGTGGGCGATTCCGTATCCGCAGGAGCTCAACGACATCCCGATGATCATGGGCCGCAAGATGGATGCACGCGACTTTGCCGATATGATTCTTGACCAGTTCGAGGAAATGCGTACGCAGGCCGCACGCCAGCCGCTGGTGATGGGCATCGCGCTGCATCCGTATATCGTCGGGCAGCCGTACCGGCTGCGGCACCTGCGCCGGGCGCTGGCGCCGCTGGCCGCGGCCCGCGACCGGGGCGAGATCTGGTTCACCACGCCCGGCGAAATCTGCCGCCATGTGGACAGCTTGCCGTCCGGCGCGCGCTGAGCCTCCTACGTTCCGATCCCTTCTTTCGTCTGCCCATTCGAGTCCCGCAATGCCTACCCGTCCAACAGCCAAACCCCGCGCCAAGCCCGCCGCCCCCAGCAGGATCGCCGTCGACCCCGCCGCGACGGATGCCGCCGGCAGTACCGAGGCGGTCCCGGACAGCGACATGGAGCGCCGCATCTGCGAAGCGGTGTACGAAAGCGTGATGAGCCAGCGGCTCACGCCCGGCACCAAACTGCCCGAGGCCGCCATCTGCGAGCTGTTCGGCGTGTCGCGCTCGGTGGCGCGCAAGGCCTTGCAGCGGCTGGCGCACGAACACGTGGTGGACCTGCATCACAACCGCGGCGCGGTGGTCGCCGAACCCACACCCGAAGACACGCGCCAGATCTTCCAGGCGCGCCGCGCGCTGGAGGCGGCGCTGCTGCCCTTGGCCGTGGCCCGCGCCACCAAGGCCGACTACGCGTCGCTGCGCAAGCAGCTGCGCGACGAACACGCCCTGCTGCATCGGGCCGGCCAGCCCGCGTGGGCGCGCCAGGCCAGCGCGTTTCACGTGCGGCTGGGCGAACTGTCGGGCAACGCCATCCTGCACGGGTACCTGGCGGAACTGGTGTCGCGGTGCTCGCTCATCGTGGCGCTGTACGAACCGCCCGGCAACGCCGCCTGCGAACACGGCGAGCACGTGCTGATCGTCGACCTGATGGAACGCGGCGACGTGGCCGAGGCCGTGAAGATCAATGACAACCACCTGGCGGACCTGGAGCGGCGCATCAGCCTGGAGCGCCCGCAGCCCGCCCAAACCCTTGCCCAGATGCTGGGACTGGCCTGACATGGAAATCGATTTCGACGCAATCACCGAATACCAGCGCTACAAGCTGATGGCCAGCCTGATCGTGCCCCGGCCGATCGCGCTGATCACCACCTTGTCCGAGACCGGCGTGGTCAACGCGGCGCCCTTCAGCATGTTCAACATGCTGGGCGAGGACCCGCCCATCGTCATGGTCAGCATCAACCGCCTGGAAGACGGCGGCTTGAAGGACACGGCGCGCAACATCGCTCGTGACAAGGAATTCGTGGTGCACCTGACCGACGAGGCGATGGCCGAGAAGATGCACCGCTGCGGCGACCGCCTGCCGGCGGACGTCAGCGAGCTGGCCCACGCTGGGCTGGACGCCGCGCCCAGCCACCACGTCAAGCCGCCCCGCATCGTGCAGGCGCCCGTGGCCTTCGAATGCACGCTGTACGAAACGATGGAAACCGCCAGCCGGCAGATCTTCATCGGGCAGGTGCGCTGGCTACACGCGCGCGACGGCCTGATCGACACGGAAACCTGGCGCGTGCGCCTGCAGGACTATTTTCCTGTGGGCCGATTCGGCGCCAGCTTCTACGTCACCACGCGGGACCGCTACGCGATCGGCGCGGGCGATGCGCCGGCGGGCACGGCGGCCAGCACGGCCATCGACGAGATCTGAGCCGGCCGGCCTTCACCACACGGCGTCGTGCCCGCCCGGCGTGCGCAGATGCCGGGCGAAGCGCTGCGACAGGAAGTCCACGAACGCAACGGTCTTGGCCGGCAGGTTCAGGCGTTCGGGGTACAGCGCATGGATGTCGGCGGGCGGCGTGCGCCAATCCGTCAACACCTCGCGCAGCCGGCCGGCGCGCAGGTAGGCGGCGGTCTCCCATTCAGACCGCATCACGATGCCGTGGCCGTCCAGCGCCCAATCCAGCGCGCTCTGGCCGTCATTGGAGCTGACCGGGCCGCGCACCTTCACGGTTTCAGCGCGCTGGCCGGATTCCAGCCGCCACGTGCCGTAGGCCACGTCGTTTTCGCGCACCACGATGCAGCGATGGCGTTGCAGATCGCCCGGCGTGCGCGGTTCGCCATAAGTATCCAGGTAACGGGGGGAGGCGCAGAGCAGCCGCCGATTGGACGCGATCTTGCGTGCGGTCAGCCGGGCGTCGGGCAGGTCGCCGAAACGCACCGCCACGTCGAAGCCTTCTTCGATCAGGTTCAGCGGCCGGTCCGTCAGCCGCATCAACACCTCCACGTCCGGATACTGGCGCGCGAAGTCCGACACGGCCGGCACGATGTGGGCGCGCCCGAAACCGAACGTGGCGTTCAGCCGCAGCAGGCCCTGGGGTTGGGCGCGGGCGCTTGAGACCGACCGTTCCAGCGCCTCGAGGTCGGCCAGGATGCGGCCGCCCTCGGCCAGATACAGTTCGCCCTCTTGCGTGACGCTGACCCGGCGCGTGGTGCGGTTCAGCAGCCGGACGCCCAGCCGCTGCTCCAGCCGGGCCAGCCGGGCGCTGATGGCGGGCGGGGTCAACCCCAGTTCGCGCGCGGTGGCCGACAGGTTGCCGTGCTTGACCACCAGCGAAAAGAAGGCGAGATCGGAAAGGGCGTCCATGGGGGCCTCCAGCCGCTATTTATAAATCTAATTTAATAAAGATTTAGTTTGATCAGTAATTATAAGAATTAAACCGGCTTATACACTGGCCTTACCGACATAGAGCCGCAATGACGCGGCCAACCGAGGAGACCAGGAATGAAGATCAAACCCGTGGCCGGCGCCGTGTGCGCGGCCCTTGCCGCCGCATCCTGTTGGACCTTTCCGGCGGTGGCCGCCAATGCGTTTCCCGAACGCGCGGTGACGCTTGTCGTGCCGTTCGCGCCCGGCGGCAGCGTGGATATCGCCGCGCGGCTCATCTCGGACGCCTGGGGCCGTGCTCTCGGCCAGAGCGTGATCGTCGAGAACCGGGCCGGTGCGTCCGGCAACATCGGCATGGCGGCCGTGGCGCGCGCCCAGCCCAACGGCTACACGCTGGCGATCAACACCATGTCGCTGGCCATCAATCCCGCGCTGTTCAAGGACATGCCGTTCGACACGAAGCAGGACCTGCGGTCCGTGGGCACGGTGGGCACGTCCCAGCACGTGCTGACCGTCACCAACGCCTTGCCGGTCGCCAGCGTGAGCGAACTGCTGGCTTATGTGCGCGCGCGGCCGGCCAATGACCTGAGCTTCGGTTCCGCCGGCACGGGCAGCACGTTCCACATGGCCGCGGAACTGTTCAAGTCCGTATCGAAGACGCAGATCCTGCATGTGCCGTACAAGGGCGGCGGACCGGCCATGGTGGACACCATCAGCGGCCAGGTGCAGATGAGCTTTCCGGTGCTGTCCGCGGCCAAGCCGCAAGTCGACGGCAAAAAGCTCCGCGCGCTGGGCGTGACCGGCACCACGCGTTCGCCGCTGTTGCCCGACGTGCCCACTATCGCGGAATCCGGCTTGCCGGGCTACGAGTTCAACACCTGGTTCGTCGTCAGTGCGCCGGCGGGCACGCCGCAGCCGGTGATCGATACCCTGAACGCCAAACTGGCCGAAGCGTTGCAGTCACCCGCGCTGAAAGAACGCATGCAGAAGGAAGGATTCGATCCCCTGATCTCCACGCCGGCCAAGACGGACGCCATGGTGGCCGCCGAGATGACGCGCTGGGCGGGCATCGTGAAGGACGCCGGCATCCAGGCCAACTAGACCGCAAGATGCGCCCGCGCTCCGCCGCGGGCGCCGCAATCAAGGACGAAAGACATGCCCGGCATGACGCTGTACGACAAACTGGTGGCCAGCCATGAAGTGGCCCGCATCGACGACGAGCACATCCTGCTGTACGTCGACCTGCACATCATGAACGAATACACCAGCCCGCAAGCCTTTAGCGGCCTGGCCGCACGCGGCCGGGACGTGCTGCGTCCCGGCCAGCAGATGGCGGTGGTGGACCACATCATCCCCACGCACCCGGTGCCGGCGGCGTTGCGCGTGATCCCCGACGACGCCTCGTCGCGCCAGGCGCTGAACCTGAAGCGCAATTGCGACGAACAGCACATCGCGCTCTTCGACACCACCGACCCGCTGCAGGGCATCGAACACGTGATTGCGCCCGAGCACGGCATGATCCTGCCCGGCATGGTGGTGCTCTGCGGCGACAGCCACACCACCACCTATGGCGCCTTGGGCGCCTTGGGCTTTGGCATTGGCACGTCGGAAGTCGAGCACATCCTGGCCACGCAGACGCTGGTCTACCGCGTCGCGCGCAACATGCGCATCCGTGTCGACGGTGTACTGGGCGCGGGCGTTTCGGCCAAGGACCTGGTCATTTACGTGGTCCACCGCATCGGCGCCCAAGGCGCGCGCGGCCACGCGGTGGAGTTCTGCGGCACGGCGATCGACGCTTTGACGGCCGAGGCCCGCATGACTTTGTGCAACATGACGGTAGAGGCCGGCGCGCGCGCCGCGCTGATCGCCCCGGACGCCGTGACCGACGCGTACGTCACCGCCCACGCGCCGCAACTGCGCGGCGAAACGCTAGCCGCCGCGCGCACCTATTGGTCCACGCTGCGCAGCGACGACGACGCCGCCTTCCACGTGGAGCACGCGTTTGACGCTGCCGACATCGCGCCGTTCGTCACCTGGGGCACCAGCCCCGACCAGGCCATGCCGGTGACCGGCCGCGTGCCGGATCCGCAGGCCGAGCCCGACACGCTGGCCCGGCTGGCGCTGGAAAAGGCCATGGACTACATCGGCCTGGCGCCGGGCATGCCGATTGCCGGCGTGCCGATCGACCGCGTGTTCATCGGCTCGTGCACCAACGGCCGCATCGAAGACCTCCGCGTGGTCGCCGCGATGGTGCGTGGCCGGAAGGTCGCCGCCGGCGTGCGCGCGATGGTCGTGCCGGGTTCGGGCGCCGTGCGCGCGCAGGCGGAAGCCGAAGGACTGGCCGCGCAGTTGATCGACGCCGGCTTCGAATGGCGCCAGCCGGGCTGTTCGATGTGCCTGGCCATGAACGACGACGTGCTGCGCCCCGGCGAGCGCTGCGCCTCCACCACCAACCGGAATTTCGAAGGGCGCCAGGGGCGGGCAGGGCGCACGCACCTGATGAGTCCGGCCATGGCGGCGGCAGCCGCGCTGGCCGGCCGTATTGTTGACGCCCGCGACTGGGAGCAAGCCAAATGAATCCGTTGATCGAAGGCATCGCCGCGCCGTTGCCGTTCTCCAATCTGGATACCGACCAGATCATGCCCAAGCAGTTCCTTCGCATCATCGACAAGGCGGGGCTGGACCGCGGCCTGTTGTATGACCTGCGCTTTGACGAGCATGGTGCGCCCCGTCCCGGCTTCGTGCTGAACCAGCAGGCCTACACGGGCGCGTCCGTGTTGGTGGCCGGCCCGAACTTCGGTTGCGGGTCCAGCCGTGAACATGCGGTGTGGGGCCTGCAGCAGTTCGGCATCCGCGCCGTGATCGCGCCGAGCTTTGGCGAGATCTTCTACTTCAATGCCGTCAACAACGGCCTGCTGCTGGTCAGCCTGCCGCCGGCCGAGGTCGACGCCTTGCTCGCACGGGTGTCCAATACGGATCTGGCCGGCGGCAACCGCGTGGCTGTCGATGTGATGGCAGGCCAGGTCCGCGTCGCCGACGGCTGGACGGCGAACTTCACCTTGCCCGAACGGCATCGCCGCATGTTCGCGCAAGGCCAGGACATGGTGGGTGCGTCGCTGGCCCAGTTGCCCGAGGTGGAACGCTTTGAAGCCGCCCACTGGGCGCGCCATCCCTGGATGAAGGACGTGGCGCGCACGGTGCGCGACCGCCTGGACGCCGGGCACGAGTAAACGCAACAGGAGGCAGTACCCATGACCGCATTCTTCGACTTGCCCGTGCGCCGCATCCAGGGCGATGGCATTGAAATCGCCGCGCGCATCGACGGGTCGGGGCCGCCGCTGCTGTTGCTGCACGGCCATCCGCAGACGCATGCCATCTGGCACCGCGTATGGCCCGAACTGACGCGGCACCGCACGTGCGTGGCCGCGGACCTGCGCGGCTACGGCGATAGCGGCAAGCCCGCAGCCACGGCGGCCCACTCCGCCCATTCCAAGCGCCAGATGGCGGCCGACATGATCGCGGTGATGCGCGCGCTGGGCCATGAGCGTTTCGAGGTGCTGGCGCACGACCGTGGCGCCCGCGTGGCGCACCGGCTGGCGCTGGACCATGCCGACGCCGTGTCCCGCATGATGCTGCTGGACATCGCGCCCACGCTGGACATGTACGAGGGCACGACGCGGGCGTTCGCCCAGGCGTACTACCACTGGTTCTGGCTGATCCAGCCCGCGCCCGGCCCCGAAACCAT
The DNA here is from genome assembly GCF_002209535.1 of Achromobacter marplatensis. Classification (GTDB taxonomy): domain Bacteria; phylum Pseudomonadota; class Gammaproteobacteria; order Burkholderiales; family Burkholderiaceae_B; genus Achromobacter; species Achromobacter marplatensis. The sequence goes on from NZ_NJIG01000004.1 coordinate 160,285, forward strand.
GATCGAGCACGACCCCGTGTTCTACCTGCGCTCGGTGATGGGCGGCCGGCCGGGCGGGCTGGTGCATTTTTCCGACGAAGCCATGGCGGAATATGAACGCGCGGCCCGGCAGCCGGGCTGGGCCACCGGCATCTGCGAGGACTACCGCGCCTCGGCCACGCTGGACCTGGATCACGATCGCGCGGGCCGCGCCGCTGGCGAGCGCCTGCGCATGCCGGTGCGGGCGCTGTGGGGCGAGCGCGGCGCGGTGGGCAAGAATTTCGACGTGCTGGCGCTGTGGCGCGCCGTGGCCGACGAAGTCTCGGGCGCGCCGTTGCCCGGGGCGCACTACCTGGCCGAAGAGACCCCCGACGCGCTGCTGGCCGAGGCCGGCGCGTTCTTCGGATGGCGGTAGCGGGCGGCTGTCAATCAAGCCACGGCGGGCGATAGGGCTATCCAAAAGGGGACACACCCCTGGTGTTAACCTTCGCCCCATGAATCGTTACTTCGCCGATCTTTCCGAATTGCCCGAGCCTGAAGACGCCCAACGCGTCTTCAAGGCGACCGACTCCCCCTGCGTGGCCGTGTGCTCGACCCTGTTCGACGATATCTGCCGCGGTTGCGGCCGTACGGCCATGGAAGTCGCCAATTGGGTGTTCATGACGGAAGAGGAAAAGCGCGAAGTCTGGATCCGCATCAAGGCGCAAGGGTATCCCCGGCGCAACAACTGAGCGCGGGCGGCGGCCTGGATTTTCCGGCCGTCTTGGGCATGTCATATCACGCGGGCTAAATCGCGTTATCGCCCACTTCCGGCCCTATCATGCGCATCGTCCTGGTTACGGATGCCTGGCATCCGCAAGTCAACGGCGTCGTCCGCACCTGGACGACCATGCAGCAGATCCTGAGTGAATGGGGCCACGAGCTGATCGTGGTGAACCCGCAGGGCAGCCGGACCGTTCCGGCCCCGTCCGAGCCGGACCTGCGGCTATGCCTGCAGCCGGGGCGCCAGTTGCGGCGCATCCTGGGCGACACCATTCCCGACGCGCTGCACATTGCCACCGAAGGCCCGCTGGGCCTGGCCGCGCGCCGGATGGCGCTGGCCCGGGGCTGGCAATTCACCACCTCGTTCCATACGATGTTCCCCGATTACCTGCAAGCGCGCATGGGCATCCCCGCGGCTTTGCCGTGGCGCTATCTGCGGTGGTTCCACCGGCCCTCGCAATGCGTGCTGGTACCGACCCCCACGGTGCGCGACATCCTGGTGCAGCGCGGGCTGGCGAACCTGCGGGTCTGGTCGCGCGGCGTAGACCCGCGCAAATTCCAGCCGGCCGACAGCGCAGCGTTCGCGCACCTGCCGCGGCCGGTCTACCTGAGCGTGGGCCGCGTCGCGCGGGAAAAGAACCTGGATGCCTTCCTCTCGCTTGAGCTTGCGGGCAGCAAGGTGGTGGTGGGCGCAGGCCCGGACGAGGCGCGGCTGAAAAAGAAATTCCCCGGCGCGGTGTTCCTGGGCATGCAGCAGGACGATGCGCTGCCAGGGTTCTACGCTGCCGCCGACGTCTTCGTGTTCCCCAGCCTGACCGACACGTTCGGCCTCGTGATGCTGGAGGCGATGGCCTGCGGCACCCCCGTGGCGGCGTTCCGCAGCGAGGCGCCGCTGGCGGTCGTGATCCAGGGCGTCACCGGTTGCCTGGACGATGACCTGGCCCACGCCTGCCGCGCCGCACTGCCGCTGGACCGCCACGCGGTGCGGGCGCACGCGTTGACCCGCAGCTGGGATTCGGTGGCGTCGGACCTGCTGGATTCCCTGGTGCCGCTCGTGGCGGGCGCGCCGTCGCGGCCGTCGCTGGCTCGCGCCGGGTGAGGGTTGGGGAAATTTTTGGGGGACGGGTTTCCGCACCGCACCCCAAACCGGTACAATCCTTCGCAATCCTGAGGAGCGTTGCGACGACCCTGCGGTTCCCGCCGTGCTGTGATCCAAAACAGCCACGCCACGCGGAACCCGGCTCGCCAGGCTCAGGAATCCTTGTTCAAGCGCCGCGCCCTGCGCGTCGCTACAGCAACGGCGCTCACCTTTGTCGCATATGGCGGGAAAGGCGAGCACTCGACTGTCGTGGTGTATTCGCGTTGTCCGGCCATATCGTGCGCCGTTCGATATTCACGTGGAGCCTACACACACCATGAACGCTGTGACTGATAAATCCTTCTCCGATTACCTGGTTGCCGACCTGTCGCTGGCAGGCTGGGGCCGTCGCGAACTGGCCATCGCCGAAACCGAAATGCCCGGCCTGATGGCCATCCGCGAGGAATTCGCCGCTGCGCAGCCGCTCAAGGGCGCGCGTATCGCCGGCAGCCTGCACATGACCATCCAGACCGGCGTGCTGATCGAAACGCTGGTTGCCCTGGGTGCCGAAGTGCGCTGGGCCTCGTGCAACATCTTCTCCACGCAAGACCACGCCGCCGCCGCGATCGCCGCGTCCGGCACGCCGGTCTTCGCCGTAAAGGGCGAAACGCTGGAAGAGTACTGGCAGTACACCCACAAGATCTTCGAATGGCCCAACGGCCAGAACGCCAACATGATCCTCGACGACGGCGGCGACGCCACGTTGATGCTGCACTTGGGCACCAAGGCCGAGAAGGATCTCTCGGTGCTGGCCAACCCGGGCAGCGACGAAGAGCGCATCCTGTTCGCCGCCATCAAGGAAACGCTCAAGCGTGATCCCAAGTGGTATTCGACCCGCCTCGCGCTGATCAAAGGCGTGACGGAAGAAACCACGACCGGCGTGCACCGCCTGTACCAGATGTCGCAAAAGGGCGAGCTGGCCTTTGCCGCCATCAACGTCAACGACTCGGTCACCAAGTCCAAGTTCGACAACCTGTACGGCTGCCGCGAATCGCTGGTGGACGGCATCAAGCGCGCCACCGACGTCATGGTCGCCGGCAAGATCGCCGTCGTGGCCGGCTACGGCGACGTGGGCAAGGGCTGCGCCCAGGCGCTGGTCGCGCTGCGCGCGCAAGTCTGGGTCACCGAAGTCGACCCGATCTGCGCCCTGCAGGCCGCGATGGAAGGCTTCAAGGTCGTGACGATGGAAGATGCTGCCGCCCACGGCGACATCTTCGTTACCGCCACCGGCAACTACCACGTCATCACGCGTGAGCACATGAACGCCATGAAGGACCAGGCGATCGTCTGCAACATCGGCCACTTCGACAACGAAATCGACGTCGCCGGCCTGGCCGACTGCCAGTGGGAAGAGATCAAGCCGCAAGTCGACCACGTGATCTTCCCGGACGGCAAGCGCATCATCCTGCTGGCCCAAGGCCGCCTGGTGAACCTGGGTTGCGCCACCGGCCACCCCTCGTTCGTGATGTCGTCGTCGTTCGCCAATCAGACCATCGCCCAGATCGAGCTGTTCACGCGCAACGAAGCGTACAAGTCCGGCGAAGTCTACGTGCTGCCCAAGCACCTGGACGAGAAGGTCGCCCGCCTGCACCTGAAAAAGCTGGGTGTGAAGCTGACGACGCTGCGCCAGGATCAGGCCGACTACATCAACGTGCCGGTGGAAGGCCCCTTCAAGCCTAACCACTACCGCTATTGATGCATGTAGCAAAATAGGAAGGTGCCGCGCCATGTTGGCGCGGGCTTTCCGAACCGCGGAGCTCCCCCGGGCTCGCCTGGCGATCAAGGGGCCGCGGAGCGTTAATACAGGAGAACGAACATGGTGACTTTGATACTCGTCTGGATCCTGAATGCAGTGGCCTTGCTGGCCGTTGCCTACCTGTTGCCCGGCATCGCCGTGGCCAGCTTCGGATCTGCGCTGATCGCCGCGCTGGTGCTGGGCCTGGTGAACATGCTGGTCAAACCGGTGCTTGTGCTGCTGACGCTGCCCATCACGATCGTCACCCTCGGGCTCTTTCTCATCGTCATCAACGCCTTGTTGTTCTGGTTCGTCGGCTCCGTGCTGAAGGGCTTCCAGGTCAACGGGTTCTGGTGGGCCGTGGGCGGTGCGATTCTGTACAGCATCATCTCTGGTCTGCTTACCAAACTGATCCCCTAATGTCCGACTCGACTTCTCCCGCCTTCAGTCTGGAATTCTTTCCCCCGCGCGATCTGGCCGGTCAGGAACGGCTGGTCCGCGCGGCCAAGCAGATGCTGGCGATCCAGCCCAAGTACGTCAGCGTGACCTTCGGCGCGGGCGGTTCCACACGCGCCGGCACGGCAGACGCCGTGCGCACGCTGCGCAACCTGGGTTGCGATGCCGCGCCTCACTTGTCGTGCGTGGGCGCCACGCGCCAGGATCTGCGGGACATCCTCCAGGCCTACAAGCATGAAGGCGTGCGGCGCGTGGTCGCCCTGCGCGGCGACCTGCCTTCGGGCATGGGCGGCGATGCGGGCGAATTGCGCTACGCCAACGAACTGGTCTCGTTCATCCGTGAAGAGACCGGCGACTGGTTCCACATCGAAGTGGCGGCCTATCCCGAAATGCATCCGCAGGCGTCCAATCCGTCGGCCGACCTGGACCATTTCGTGGCCAAGGTGAAGGCCGGCGCCGACGCGGCCATCACGCAGTACTTCTTCAACGCCGATGCCTACTTCGACTTCGTCGACCGGGCCCAGGCCAAGGGCGTGCGAGTACCGATCGTGCCGGGCATCATGCCCATCACGAACCACACGCAGCTGCTGCGCTTTTCCGAAATGTGCGGCGCGGAAGTGCCGCGCTGGATCCGGCTGCGCCTGGCAGAGTTCGGCGACGACAAGGCTTCCATCCGCGCCTTCGGCGTGGACGTCGTCACCGAGCTGTGCCAGACCCTGCTGGACAACGGTGCGCCGGGCCTGCACTTCTACACCTTGAACCACGCGGAAGCTCCGCTGGCGGTGTGGAAGGAGCTGTCGCTGTAGTCGTTGCGTCGCGTACGCGATGGGAAAGGCCGGCAGAAATGCCGGCCTTTTTTTCATGCTTGAAGCGGGCGGGGGCCCAGGTTCAATCCGCGTACACGCCCACCTTCCTGATGATGCCGCCCCATTTGTCGACTTCGGACTGCAGCCAGGTCTGCAGGCCTTCCGGCGTCTGCTTGGATTCGGGCACGATCTCGGCGCCCAGCTCGGCCATCTTCTGCGAGAAGGCCGGATCCTTGAGCGCCGTGCGCAGTGCCGTGTTGAACTTCGCGATGGCCTCGGGCGGCGTACCCTTGGGCGCATAGACGCCATGCCACACCTTGACCTCGAAGCCCTTCAAGCCGCCTTCCTGCAGGGTCGGCGAATCCGGCAGCGCCTTGATGCGATCCAGCGTCGTGACGCCATACAGCTTCACGCGTTCCGCCTTGATCTGCGGGATGGTCTGCGTGGTCTGGTCGCACAGCACGTCGACCTGGCCGCCCAGCAGGGCGGTCATCGCCGGGGCCGTACCGGCGTAGGGCACGGTCGTGAACTGCACCCCTAGCGACTCTTGCAGCAACATGCCGCACAGCTGCGACACGGCGCCCAGTCCGGCGTTGGCCAGGTTGACCTTATTGCCGTTCTCTTTGGCGTACTTGATGAAGCCCGCCATGCCGTCGGCGGGCAGGTCCTTGCGGCCCAGCAGCGTCATGGGCACGTCCGCCACCTGGCCGACATACGCAAAGTCCGTCAGCGGATTGAACGACAGCTTGCGGTACAGCGCCGGCGCCGTGGCCATGCCGTTGTGGTGGATCAGGAAGGTATAACCGTCAGGCGCCGCGCGCGCGACGTGCTGGGATGCCAACGTGCCGCCCGCGCCCGTCCGGTTTTCAATGATGATGCTTTGGCCCAGCGTCTTGGCCATGGAGGCGCCCAGGCTGCGCGCGACCACGTCCGTCGGGCCGCCCGCCGCGAACGGCACGACAAGCGAAATGGGATGGTTCGGATACGCGCCTTGCGCGCTGGCGGAACCCCAGGCAAGGCAGGACAGGGCCAGCATGGGCCAGGCGGCACGCGTCGCCGCGCGCGCGAAAATTGGGGGCATGTCTCGCTCCTTGTGGTTTTCTCGGACCCGCGAACGCATCGCGGACCACAGCCAGTGTGGCGTGTCATGCCAAGGATGAGAATTTGCCGTTTCACAAGCCGGGCTTCGGCAGCGGGAAAGGCGGGTTTACGCGATACCCCGCGCATCCAGCCCGCTATACGGCAATGCAGCGGCCTTCATGCGATCATGGAAATAATGATGGAAAATTTCCCAATCGTCATATTGGCTCGATTCCACTTGATAGGCGCATAGCCTGCCGATAAGGCCACATATCCAGTCTGCGCATTGAAGTGTCTGGAATAGGTGGCTTTCACCTTGAAGCGGCGGTTCGACCAGTGCTCTGCACCGGTCTGTTTCGGCGGCGAACATTGCGAGCGTGCAGGCCTCCACATTCGTTTCTCGCCAGACGCTGCCGGCTTGCTGTTCATCGAGCAACACCATGAACGTGGCGTCTCGCGCAGCACAAAACTGGTCTGCCTGACGGACGAGTTGCAGCAGATGATGCATGAAGACCTTTGCGGGCTCGTGGGCTGCGGTGTCGGTCGTTTTGTGCTCGCCGCCATAGATCACATGGCCACCGAACTGCCTTAGCTGATTGAGCAAACGTGCGGTGCCAGTCCTCAGCTCTCGATACTTCTCCACATTCTTGACGGTGTAGAGTTGTGCTCCCTTTTTCTCCCATCGATACGCAGGTTGATCCTGTCGCTCAAGCTCAAACTTCAAAAGTCGGCATTTCAGCTTGTAGAAGTAGATGGCAAAGTCACGTACTGCAGCAACGGGTAAAAGCAGTCCCCCAAATCCAAAAACGGGGCTGGTTCTGTGTCGTTCGTGGTCACGGGAGACGAAGGGGCCGATATGACCGAATTCGTCCAGATACACGACATAATGCATGGCGAAATCCTCTGCGCGGCATGCTTGGCGCATGCGATTGGACGCAGTGTAGGACGTGGAAAATCGGGAGGTTTGCGCCAGCGCGCGGAAATGTCACCATTGCTCTTCCCATGCGGGCGCATTCTGTCGAGCAAAGACACGAAAGCCCGCGACAATTGCTTGCGCGGGCCTCGGAAGGTGGGCACATGACGAGCATATGCGTTGAGAAGACTTTAGGTGAATCCGGGGCTTAGGTGCAAGCGGTAAGGTCGCAGAATTGCCCATGCAGCAGTCAACATCGTCGTTATCAGACCGAATCCGAACCCAGCGTATCCGGCAGTAGCCGAAAGCGGTCGACGTCGGTCCGGCCTTAATTCGCCTGATCCTTGCCCGGATCCTCAGCCAGCACCTGCGGGGTCGGGTAGCTGGGCTGCGGGGCGTTCACGGGTTCGATGCGCAGCGGCTGGTGGACGCGGCTGGGCGGCACGAGCGAACCGGGGTCATCCGGGTTGGTCCACAGCGGGTCCGGGATTTCGGCGAAGACCTGGCGCAGGCGTTCGCCCCAGGTGCCGCGGATCATGCGGAAGTACTCGTTGTGCTCGTCGATGCTGGCGAAGTGCGTGACGCGCAGCGCGTTCGTGTCGTAGACCAACAGGTCCAGCGGCAGGCCCACCGAAATGTTCGAGCGCAGCGTGGAGTCCATTGAGATCAGCGCGCACTTGGCGGCCTCGTCCAGCGAAGTGTCGGGACGGAGCACGCGGTCCAGGATGGGCTTGCCGTACTTGGCTTCGCCGATCTGGAAGTACGGGCATTCCTGGCCGGCTTCGATGAAGTTGCCGGCCGAATACACCTGGAACAGCCGGCAGCGCTCGGCGCCAATCTGTCCCCCGAAAATCATGCTGACGTTGAAGTCCACGCCTTGCTCGTGCAGGGCGGGGGCTTCGCGTTGATAGACCTCGCGCACGGCGGCGCCGACGCAGCGGGTGGCCTCGAACAGGTCGGCCGCGTTCCAGATGGTGTCGCCGCCTTCGTCGTGCTGGCGGGTCAGCACATGCAGCACGGCCTGGCTGACCGCCAGGTTGCCCGAGGTCATCAGGACCATGACGCGCTCGCCCGGGCGCTCGAAGACGGTCATCTTGCGAAAGACGCTGATCTGGTCGACGCCCGCGTTGGTGCGGGAATCAGACAGGAAAACCAAGCCGGCGTCGAGGCGGGCTGCTACGCAGTAAGTCATGATCGAAAATTTGAAAAAACCACGCCGCATTGTATTGCGGCGCGGGTGCGGCGGTTATTGCTGCCCGGAGGTCTGGACCTGCACGCTGATCTCCATGGATTCCTCGCCGCCGCCGCTGCGCACGCCGCGCACCGGCGAGGCCGAGTCATAGTCGCGCGCCACGGCCAGCCGGCAATGGCTGTCCGAGGCAAACTGGCGGTTGGTGATGTCGACGCTGGTCCAGCCGATGTCGGCCAGCCAGACATCGGCCCAGGCGTGGCTTGCCGAGTGTTCGGTCGTGGTGTGCACGTAGCCGCTGACGTAGCGGGCGGGCACGCCCAGGCCGCGCACGCAGGCCAGGAACAGGTGGGCATGGTCCTGGCAGACGCCATGGCCCATGGTCAGCACCTGGCTCGCCGCCGTGGTCACATCGGTCGTGCCCGGTTCGTAGGCCACGCGGTCACTGATGGCGTTGGCGAGCGCCAGGATGTCGTCTGGCGTCGTCAGCCCGCCGGGCAAGACCTCGCGTACGAAGGCCATGATCGTGTCGTCGGCCTGCGTCAGTGGCGTCTGCACGCAATAGGCATGCACGGGCAGGCGGCTGTCCTCGCCGCCTAGCAAGCCGCGCGCAAGCGGCGCGACCTGTACCTGCCCGACCACGCGCAGCTCGATGTCGGTATGCGGGTGGTTCAGCGTCAGCGTGTGCGTGATGTTGCCGTAGGCGTCCACCTGCTTTTCCAGCGCGCCGGGCGCTTCGATGTGCCAGCGCAGCACGCGCTGGTGCTCGTCGTCGCGCGGCGTCAGCCGCAGCGTCTGGATGCTGTAGGTGACCGGCGCGGTGTAGCGGTAATGGGTGACGTGGGTGATGAACTGTTTCATTGCTGTCTCCGTGTTATGCCGACAGCGGGACCAGGAAGTCCTGGCTGATCCGGTTGCCCAGGTCGTTGATGCGGTCCAGGAAGTGGTCCAGATACTGGTGCAGCCCGCTGTCGAGGATGTCCTCGACGCGGCCGTATTGCAGTTCGGCGCACAGCATGCCGGCGCGGCGTTGCGTTTCGGTCGAGCGCTGGTTGGAGACGCGCGCCAGATCGTCGGCCACCGCCCGCATCGACGCCAGCAGCGAACGCGGCATGTCGCCGTGCAGGATCAGCAGTTCGGCCACGCGGTCCGGCGTGATCACGTCGCGGTACACCTTGCGGTAGATCTCCAGCCCGGACACCGAACTCAGCAGGGCGGACCAGCGGTAGAACTCGCTTTGCAGCGCGGCGGTGCCGCTTGGTTCGGGGCGCGCCTCTTGCGTGCCGCTCTGCGACGCGCTCTGCGACCCGTTGCCGCCGCGTTCATGGAACTTCACGTCCAGCATGCGGGCGGTGTTGTCGGCGCGTTCCAGGTGCATGCCGATGCGCAGGAAGTACAGCGCTTCGTCCTCCAGCATCGTGCCGATAGTGACGCCGCGCGCCAGGTGCGAACGGAACTTCACCCATTCGAAGAATTCGCCCGGGTTGCGCTCCAGCAGGCCGGTGTGCAGGTGCTTGAGCAGTTCAAGCCAGGTGGTGTTGTAGGTCTCCCAGACTTCGGTCGTCAGGCTGCCGCGCACCGCGCGCGCATTCTCGCGGGCGGCACGCATGCACGAATAGATGGACGAGGGGTTTTCGGGGTCGCGCACCATGTACTGCAGCACGTCGTGCGGCGAGATGGCCGCGTACTTGCTTTGGTATAGGCCCTGCAGTTCAGAGATGCGCAGCACGCCCAGCCACGAGCCCTCGCGCGTCTGCGTGTCTTGCGGCAGCAGCGACATCTGCAGGTTCACGTCCAGCATGCGCGCGGTGTTCTCGGCGCGTTCGGTGTAGCGGCACATCCAGAACAGGTTGTCGGCGGTTCGGCTCAGCATGTTCAGTCCTCCAGAACCCAGGTGTCTTTGGTGCCGCCGCCCTGGCTGCTGTTGACCACTAGCGAGCCCTCGGTCAGCGCCACGCGGCACAGGCCGCCGGGCACGGTGCGGATGTCCTTGCCGCACAGCACGTAGGGACGCAGGTCCACGTGCCGCGGCGCAACGCCCGATTCCACATAGGTGGGGATGGTGGACAGCGCCAGCGTCGGCTGCGCGATGTAGTTGGCGGGGTTGGCGCGCACGCGGTCCTTGAACGCATCGACTTCGGCGCGTGTGGAGGAGGGGCCGACCAGCATGCCGTAGCCGCCCGCGCCGTGCACTTCCTTGACCACCAGGTCGTGCATGTTGGTCAGCACGTGGGACAGTTCGTCCGGCCGCCCGCAACGCCAGGTCGGCACGTTCGACAGGATGGGCTCTTCGCTGAGATAGAACCGGATCATGTCCGGCACGTAAAGGTAGGTGGACTTGTCGTCCGCGATGCCGGTGCCGATGGCGTTGGCAAGCGTCACGCGACCGGCGCGGTACACCGACAAGAGACCCGGCACGCCAAGCGCCGAATCCGCACGGAACGACAGGGGGTCGAGGAAGTCGTCGTCCAGCCGGCGGTAGATCACGTCCACTTTGCGCGGGCCTTGCGTGGTGCGCATGTAGACGGTGTTCTGCTCGACGAAGAGATCCTGGCCTTCGACCAGTTCCACGCCCATCTGCTGGGCCAGGAAGGCATGCTCGAAGTAGGCCGAGTTGTACATGCCGGGTGTCAGCACCACCACGGTGGGGTCGTCGCCGCCGTGCGGCGCGACCTCGCGCAGGTTGTCCAGCAGCAGGTCGGGATAGTGCGCCACCGGTTCGACCTTGATGCGGCTGAACGCGTCCGGCATCAAGCGCATCGACATCTTGCGGTTCTCAAGCATGTAGGACACGCCGGAGGGTACCCGCAGATTGTCTTCCAGCACGTAGAACTCGCCCGCGCCCGCGCGCACGATGTCCACGCCGGCGATGTGGCAGTAGATGTCTTCCGCCACGTCCACGTCCTGCATTTCCGGGCGGTACTGGGCGTTCAGGAACACCTGTTCGGCCGGCACGATGCCGGCGCGCACGATGTCGTGCCCATGGTAGATGTCATGGATGAACATGTTCAGCGCGCGCACGCGCTGCTTCAAGCCGGCTTCCAGATGACGCCATTCGTCGGCGGGGATGACCCGGGGGATCAGGTCGAAGGGAATCAGGCGTTCGGTGCCGGCGGCGTCGCCGGCGACCGAAAAGGTGATGCCGACGCGGCGGAAACTCAGGTCGGCTTCGAGCCGTCGCACGGCCATGGCTTCGGCCGATTGCTCTTGGTGCCAGCGCTCGAAGGCCTGGTATTGGGAGCGTATGCCGCCGGCGCTGTCGCGCATTTCGTCAAAAGCGGCTGGACGGGATGATCTGTCCTTCATGGCTCCTCCGATGCTGGGTGCTGCGGCCAGCCGGCACGCGGCGGCCTTGCACACGGTCATTACCCGGCCGATACGTGGCCAGTCCCAAAGAATAAGCAACCCGCATGCCAGCTTTTCGGGCAAGCCGGGGCCTTGGGCACAATATCCTCCCAAGGGCGCCGAAACGCCATCCCCCGCCGCGCGTAGAGCACCAGCGGTACTGTATGCACCGTATTGGTGCATGCCGCCGGGCCTATCTGGTGCGTCAGTTCATCCGGTACGTGTGTAGCGTGGTGCCGCTCGTGGCGCCTTGTTCCAGCGGCGCATGCGGCACCCAGCCGTCCTGCGTCAGCACGGCGTCCAGCGGGTAGTCGTGCGCGGCCGGGACATAGTCGGCGTCCAGTTCGCCGCAGCTCCAGGCGATGCCGATCGTGACGAACGGGTGGCCGCGTTCGCGCAGCGCCGCCAGGGTGCGGTCGTAATAGCCGCCGCCGTAACCCAGGCGGTCACCCTGATCCGTGTAACCGAGCGTCGGCACCAGGACCACGTCGGGCAGGACTTCGGCGCCAGCCACGGGTTCCTGGATGCCGTAGGGGCCGGCGCGCAGTTCCGCGTCAGGGGTCCAGGGAAGGAAGGCGAGGGGGGCGTTGCGTTCGCGCACCACGGGCAACGCCACCGCGACGCCGTTTTCCACCCATTGCGACAGCAGGGGGCGCAGGTCGGGCTCGTCCGCCATGGGCCAGAAAGCAGCCACGGTGGCAGGCGCCGGACGGCCGGCTCGGGCCGCTTCGTCGCGCGCCACATTCAGCCAGGTGAACAGACGCGCTCGCATCAGCAAACCGCCACGGCTGCGCTGGTCTTCGGGCATTTCGGCACGCAGTTTCCGCAATCGCGTGCGGTGCTGGACTGCGGTATCCTCTGGAGTATTTTGCGTAGTCATGCAGTGGCTGTGATGGGGGTGGACAATGAAGGCGAACATGCTGGAATCGGGCATGCAGGAATCTGAAACGCCAGTCGGCATGCCGGCGTGCAGGGCCGGTGTATGACGGCAAATGAGGGACGCGGCATGACACAGATTCTGCAAGTCCGACGGTATCAGAAAACCGGCCGGAAATCCCCGGGCGGCGCCGTCGCTTCGGACCCCCGTGCGGGGCTGCGCCGCTGGCTGCCGCTGCTGGCCCTGTTCACCGCCGCCTGTGCGCCGGTTGACGCGCAACAGCGCAGCGCCGCCGTCAATCCCCAGCCGCAACCCGCCGTCCAGGCGACGCAACCCATCATCTCGGTGCCGCCCGCCGTGCTGGCCGGCCTGCCGCCCACCGCCGACACGCCTGCCCTGGCTGCCGTGGTGGCCGCGCGCGAAGCGATGAACCGCAAGCAGTGGTCCGTGCTGGGGGCGCTGGTGCCGCAGGCCAAACCCGACACGCTGGGCATGTACCCCGAATACTGGTTGCTGCGCTATCAGCTCTGGACCCCGCCCGCCACGGGCCGGCCCACGGCCGACCTGCAGCGCTTCATCAGCAGCAACGGCGACGCCTACCTGGCCGACCGCCTGCGCGGCGATTGGCTGTTGGCGGCGGCCCGCAGCGGGGATTTCGAAACCGTGCGCAAACTGGCGCCCGTGAAGAACAGCAACGCCCAGATTGAATGCGCCATCCTGGACGCCAAGCACATGACCGGCCAGCGCGCCACGGCGGCGCAAGCCACGGCGGTGTTCGCGCCGGGTGGCGCCTGCTGGGCGCTGTATGACCAGTTGGTGGCCGACAGCATCCTGGGCTGGGAACAGCTGGAGCCGCAGCTGCGCGACGCCATCGAGGCCGACAAGACGGCCGACGCGCGCAAGCTCGTGCAATACATGTTCGAGGCGCGCGACATCAAGACCTACGACCTTCTGATGAAGGATCCGATGAAGTGGCTGACCCGGCAAGACCGCATGCCGGTAGGCCGCAACGAAAAAGAGCTGGTGACCATCGCGCTGGCACGCCTGGCGCGTTCGGACGTCAGCGTGGCCGATTCCTATCTGCGCCGCGAATGGGCCAAGTCCATGTCCAAGCCGAACCTGGCCTGGGTGCGCGGGCAGTACGCGCTGATGGCCGCCCTGAGGCTGGATAGCCGCGCCGACGACTGGTATCACGAAGCCGGCCACATCCGCATGACGGACTACAACGCCGGCTGGAAGGTGCGCGCCGCGCTGCGCCAACCGAAGATCGACTGGAAGTGGGTCATCGAGTCCATCGACGAGATGCCCGCGTCGCAGCGCGATGACCCCTCCTGGGTGTACTGGAAGGCGCGCGGCCTGGCCGCGACCGGCCGCAAGGACCAGGCCAACGCCCTGTACGCCAGCATTGCCGACCGCTTCGATTTCTACGGCCAGTTGTCCGCCGAGGAACTGGGCCGCCGCATCAATGTGCCGCCGCGCCCCGCACCCGTCAGCGACCGCGAAATCGCCGAGGCCCGCGCCAATCCCGGCCTGCAGCGTGCCGTCCAGCTGTTCCGCCTGGGCTGGCGCGGCGAAGCCGTGCCCGAATGGAACTTCACGTTGCGCGGCATGAGCGACCGCCAGTTGATCGCGGCCGCCGAACTCGCCCGCGCTGAAAACATCTACGACCGCGTCGTCAACACGTCCGACCGCACGGAAAAGGAATTCGACTTCAGCCAGCGCTTCATCGCGCCGTTCGAGGGCCGCGTCACCGCCAAGGCCAACGCCATCGCGCTGGATCCTGCCTGGGTCTACGGCCTGATCCGCCAGGAATCGCGTTTCATCATGGACGCGCGCTCGCATGTGGGCGCCTCGGGCCTGATGCAGCTGATGCCGGCCACCGCCAAATGGGTCGCGGGCAAGATCGGCATGACCGATTTCACTCCGGCCAGCGTCAACGACTTCGACACCAACACCGTGCTGGGCACCAATTACCTGAACATGGTGCTGCGCGACCTGAACGGGTCGCAGATGCTGGCTAGCGCCGGCTACAACGCCGGTCCGCGGCGGCCGCACAACTGGCGCTCGACGTTCACGCATCCGGTCGAAGGCGCCATCTTCGCCGAGACCATCCCGTTCAATGAGACGCGTACCTACGTGAAGAACGTGATGTCCAACGCGGTCTATTACGCGGCGATGTTCAGCGGGCAGTCGCAGTCCCTGAAGGAACGGCTGGGCAATATCGTGCCGATCGGCGCCGAGAGCACGTCGATTCCATGACGCGGGATCCGGCCATCGACGGCTTGCAGGTCTATATCGTGGGCGGTGCGGTGCGCGACGCGCTGCTCGGCCTGCCGCCGGGCGACCACGACTGGGTCGTGGTGGGCGCCACGCCCGAAGACATGGTCCGCCGTGGATTCATCCCGGTCGGCGGCGATTTTCCGGTGTTCCTGCACCCGCGCACCAAAGAGGAATACGCGCTGGCGCGCACCGAACGCAAGTCCGGCCGCGGCTACAAGGGGTTTACGTTCTACACCGGCGCCGACGTGACGCTGGAAGAAGACCTGCGCCGCCGCGACCTGACCGTCAACGCCATCGCCCAGACGCTGGACGGCGAACGGGTCGATCCCCTGGGCGGCGAGGCCGACGTGCGCGCGCGCGTCTTTCGCCACGTGGGCGAAGCATTCGAAGAAGACCCGGTGCGCATCTTGCGGCTGGGCCGCTTCGCGGCGCGCTTTCCCGACTTCGCCGTGGCCCCCGAAACGCTGGCCTTGTGTCGGCGCATGGTCGACGCCGGCGAGGCTGACGCCCTGGTGGCCGAGCGCGTCTGGAAGGAATTGTCGCGCGGCCTGATGGCGAAGAAACCGTCGCGCATGCTGGGCGTGCTGCAGGAGTCCGGGGCGCTGGCCCGCGTGATGCCCGAACTGCAAGGCGTGAAGGAAGTGGGCGCCGACGTGGACCGCGCAGCGGCGCAGGCGTTATCACTGGCGGGGCGCTATGCCTTGCTGTGCCGGCTGACACCCGACCGCGAGGCGCTGGGCCGGCGCATGCGGGTGCCCACCGAATGCAATGATTACGCCCGCTTGCTGCCCGAGGTGCTGGCAGGCCTGGACGCCGCCGAAGGGGGCGGCGCGGATGCGCACCTGGCGCTGATGGAGCGCGCCGACGCGCTGCGCAAGCCCGAACGTTTCTTCGATCTCTTGAAGACGGCTTCGGTCTTGCAACCCGTGGACATGGCGGCGTGGCAGTCGCGTGCGGGCGCCGTGCGCGGCGTGGACGCGGGGGCGATTGCCCGCGCCTGTGCGGGCGACCCGGCCCGCATCAAGGACAGCGTGCGCCAGGCGCGCCTTGAGCGTTTGGAACAGCTGCAGGCGGACTGAGGCCGCCCGGCCCTCCCGCCGCTACAGCTTGCCCAGCCGGTCGCCGCGCGCGAACCCGGCCAGCGACTCGGTCACGCCTCGGCCCACGGCCAGCACCTTGAAGAGTTCGCCCATCTCGGCTTCCGACAGCAGCTTCTGAACCGGCGCCACGGCTTGCGCGTATTGCTGCGCGTCTGACGGGTCCAGCTGGGCCAGCAAGTCCATCAGGCCGGCGTTCATCAGGAAGCGGGCCTGCGATGTGTAGCCCAGCACTTGCAAGCCGGATTCCATCGCCGCGTCCGCCATGGCGGTGAAATCCACGTGCGCGGTGATGTCCTGCAAACCCGGCGCGGTGAAAGGGTCGCCATGCGCATGGTGGCGCAAATGGCACATGAGCGTGCCGCCCGCGCGCTGCGGATGGTAGTACTCGCTGCGGGGGAAACCGTAGTCCACCAGCAGCGCCGCGCCGCGTTCCAGCCAGCTGCCCATCGCGGCGATCCAGGCCTCGCCTTGCAGATTGATTTCGGACACGTAGCCCGGCAGCGCCGGCATGCGTGCGGCAACGGCCGAGGCCAGCGCGACCGGGGCGGGGCGGTCTTCCCAGATGAAGCCCCCGCCGGCATCCAGCGCCACGCCGCGTTCCTGCACGGCGCCGGCGGCGTCCCAGGTGAACAGCGATACGGGCATCGCATCCAGCACTTCGTTGGCCAGCACGCAGCCCGCGAACGCATTGGGCAGCGCATCGAGCCATTGCACGCGATCGCCGAACGGCGCCAGGCGCGCCGCCTGGCGGGCGCGCAGGTCTGCGGACACTTCCAGGATCAGGTACCGGGTCTGGTCCAGCCCCATCGCATCCAGCTCGCGCAGCACGCCTTCGGCCAGCGCCCCGGTGCCCGCGCCGAATTCCAGCACGGCCTGCGTCTGCGTCTGACGCAGCACCTGGGCCGCCTGCCGGGCCATCGTGCGGGCGAACAATGGCGTCAGTTGCGGCGCGGTGACGAAGTCGCCCGCGGGCGTCTTGGCGTCGTCGTCGCCGTCGGCCAGCTTCACGTTGCCGGCGGCGTAATAGCCCAGGCCGGGCGCATACAGCGCTTCCGCCATCCAGTGGTCGAACGGCAGCCAGCCGCCGTTGGCCGTGATCGCGGCGCGCAGGTGCGCGGCAGCGGCGTCGCTATGTTCCTGGGCGGCGGCGGACAGCGGGGGAAGATTGGCGGGAGCGGGGCGTTGCATGGTCGAAGAAGGCGTGGTCATTGCGGCATTTTCCCAAAAAAAGAACGGCCCTGCTGCGCGCGTTTGCCGGCCTCAAAAGACAAACCCCGCGACGGGCGCGGGGTTTGTTTGGGGTCAAGCGGGTGAATTAGCCGCGGCGGTCAGCCGGCTTGGCGAAGCGCTTGGCGGGGCCGCCGGGGCGCTTGTCGAACGAGGGCTTGGCGCCACGGAAACCGCCTTCCGGACGGTCGCCGCCGCGGAAGCCGCCTTCGCGCTGGGGACGGTCGCCGAAGCTGGGACGATCGCTGAAGCTCGGACGGGCATCACGGTCACCGCCGCGGAAACCGCCTTCACGGGGAGCACGCTCGCTGAACGGGCGGGCATCGCGCTGGGGACGATCACCGAAGCTGGGACGGTCGCCGCCGAAGCTGGGACGCGCATCGCGGTCGCCGCCACGGAAGCCGCCTTCACGCTGGGGACGGTCGCCGAAGGGACGATTGCCCTGGTAGCCGCCTTCGCGCTGGGGACGATCACCGAAGCTGGGGCGGTCGCTGAACGAACGGGCCGGGCGGTCGCCGAAAGGACGATTGCCTTGGTAGCCGCCTTCGCGCGGCGCACCGTCGCGATTGCCTTGGTAACCGCCTTCACGCGGCTTGAACTCGCCACGCGGGGCGCCGTCACGCGGGCCGCCGAACGAACGGTTTTCACGGTTGCCTTGGTAGCCGCCTTCATGACGCGAACCACCGAAGCCGCCAGGACGCTTGCCGAACGGCTTGCCGCCACGCGGGGCGCCGCTGCCGCCAGCCGACGGACGCGGCGTGCGCTTGGGTTCCAGGCCGGCGATCACTTCAGGCGTGATCGATTGACCGATGTAGTGCTCGATACGGCGAACCTTGTGGCGCTCGGAGTGCGTCGCCAGCGTGAACGCCAGGCCGCTGCGGCCGGCGCGGCCGGTACGGCCGATACGGTGCACGTAGTCTTCGGCTTGCATCGGCAGGTCGAAGTTGACGGCGTGGCTGATGCCTTGCACGTCGATGCCGCGGGCAGCCACGTCGGTGGCAACCAGGATACGCAGCTGGCCGCGTTGCAGTTGCGACAGCGTACGGGTGCGTTGGCGCTGGTTCATGTCGCCGTGCAGGGCAGCGGCGGCAAAGCCTTGGTCGGCCAGGCGGTCGGCCAGGTCATCGGCGCCGCGCTTGGTCGACGTGAAGACAATGGCTTGGTCCAGCTTGGCGTCACGCAGCACGTGATCCAGCAGCTGCATCTTGTGGCTGGCATCGTCCGCGTACAGCAGGCTTTGCGTGATGTTGGTGTGCTTTTCCTTGGCGCCGGCCATTTCGATACGCTGCGGGTCGCGCATCATTTTGGCAGCCAGCTTGGCGATCGTGCCGTCCAGCGTGGCCGAGAACAGCAGCGTTTGGCGATCTTCCGGCAGGCGGCTGACGATGGTTTCGATATCTTCGATGAAGCCCATGTCCAGCATGCGGTCGGCTTCGTCGAGCACCAGCGTGTGCACGGTGTTCAGCTTGACGCGGCCCGATTGCAGGTGGTCGATCAGGCGGCCGGGGGTGGCGACCAGCACGTCAACGCGGCGCGACAGCGCCTTGAGTTGCGCGCCGTAAGGCATGCCGCCCACGACGGTAGCGGTGCGCAGGTCAGCCAGCTTGCGGCCATACGTTTCGGTCGCTTCGGTGACTTGCAGAGCCAGTTCGCGGGTCGGGGTCAGCACCAGCACTTGCACGCCGACGCCCTTGTTGGCGGGCATCTGGGCAATACGGTGCAGGGCCGGCAGCATGAAGGCGGCGGTCTTGCCGCTGCCCGTCTGCGAGGACACCATCAGGTCGTGACCGGCCAGCGCTTGCGGAATGGCAGCGGCTTGGACGGAGGTGGGGGTGCTGAAGCCAGCTTCTTGAACGGCCGACAACAGAGCGGGTGCAAGACCCAGGTTTTCGAAAGACATTACTTTCCCTTGCCGCAATCAATGCGACGCAGTGCTTGGTCGGGCCAGGGGATTAGGCGGCCGGATCCAGGCGACGGTTGATGGAGCATCGTGCCGACCGAATCAACCGTGCGCGTGGCGCGTTCTCGTATACAGAGTGGAACGCAGGGCGAAAGGAAAGGAGGTCAGGAATCGATGATAGTTCGGCATGGGGCCGGGGCGTAGGCTGCCCGGCAGACTGCAAAAAATTCCGCTAAATCAAGGCGGTAAATGCCGAACTCGTTTTGTGCAGTGCGGCGATCATAACCCGAATTCGCCTTGAAAGGGAATTATTTTTTTGTCCAGTCCCCAATCAATAGGGTTTTTCCCTTGGTCGACGAGCCAGTCGTTGGTCGCCCGGAAGTGGCCGCAGCCCAGAAAAGGCACCGGGGGACGCCGGGCGGAAAGCGGGGAGGGATGATTGGACATCAGGACGAGGTGGCCGCTGTTGTCGGGCAGCAACATCCGCTTGGCCTGGGCATGGGCGCCCCACAGCAGGAAGGCCTTGGGCGAGGGGTCCCGGGCGACCAGCGAAATCAGGGCGTCGGTCACGGTTTCCCAGCCGCGCTTGGCGTGGGAGGCGGGCTGGCCGTCTTCCACCGTCAGTGCGGTATTCAGCAGCAGCACGCCCTGGTCCGCCCATCGGCTCAGGTCGTTGCCTGCCGGGACGGGCGTGCCCGGGAACTCGTGTGCGATCTCATTGAAGATGTTGCGCAGGCTGGGCGGACGCTTGCAATCGTCGGGCACCGAAAACGCCAGGCCCTGGGCCTGGCCCGCGCCGTGATACGGGTCTTGCCCCAGGATCACCACGCGCACGTCCGATGGCGCCAGCCCGTGCAGGGCCCGGAACGGCGTGGCGGGATAGACCACCGCGCCTTCGGCAAGGCGCATTTCGACGTGGGCGGTGACCGCGGCCAGCGCGTCGGCGACGGCACGGCTACCGAACGCGGCGGCCCAGGCGTCGGGAAGTTGCGCCGTCTGGGCGGCGAGGGCGTGGGGAACGAGGCGGTTATCGATCGGCATGGGCGCGATTTTGGCATAGGCAAGGCGCCGCGTGCCGGCGTGGCGGCACGACGGGGATTTGTTTATTAATTGAGAATCATTGTTAATATTGCCGCCTTCGTGCCTTTGCCGCAGTGGCCCTCATGTCCCGTCCCCCCAGCAGCCTGAAAGCCTGGCTCGCCCATTACGGCGAGTTGGTGGGCGCGTGGGCCAAGCGCAATTCCAGGCCTTGCGATGCCGAGGACGCGGCCCAGGACGTGATGGCCGGTTTGTTGAGCGGCGGCAACAGCGGCGTATTGAATGGCAAGTCCTATCTGTTCCGAGCCGCGCAGAACC
Source organism: Achromobacter marplatensis (assembly GCF_002209535.1). GTDB lineage: Bacteria > Pseudomonadota > Gammaproteobacteria > Burkholderiales > Burkholderiaceae_B > Achromobacter > Achromobacter marplatensis. The sequence goes on from NZ_NJIG01000004.1 coordinate 180,428, forward strand.
GGCTGATCAGTGAGATCCGGCGGCAGACGCGGCATGACGAGGTGTCGCTGGAGGCGTGGGCGTCAGATGACCCTGCGCAGTGGCATGATCCGGAGTCCGACGCGCGTGCGCGCCAATTGGCCGATGCGCTGGAATGCGCGCTGGCCAACCTGCCGTTGAAGAAGCGGCAAGCCTATGTCTGGTGTCGCCTGGAGGGCTATACGCAGCCCGAAGTCGCTGCCCGGATGGGCGTGGCGTTGAACACGGTCGAGCGCTATATCATGGACGCCACGCGGGAAATCCGCGAACAGCTGAAACACTTCTGCCCGGATTGATCCGCCGCGCAATGACAGACCCCATCGACCCAGACACCCTGACGGATCCCCGCGATGCGGCGGCCTTTTGGTTCGCCCGCGTGCATTCGGAACAGATGAGCCAGGCCGAACGGCAGCAGTTCGACGCGTGGCTGCGGGCAGACCCCGCGCACGACCTGGAATACCGGCGCGCGCGCGGCATCTGGAATGCCAGCAGCCAGTTGGGCGAAGACCGGTTGCGCGCGCTGCTGCAAGAGGCGCCCGCTGCTGCCCGCCGGCCCCGGCCCGTATCGTCGCGCCGCCGTGTCATGGCGGGCGTGGCGGTGGCCTGTACCGCCGCTGTGGTGGCAGCCGTGGTGTTGCCACGATGGATCGCGGGGGATCCCGGCTACTCGGCGCAGTACGCCACGCAGCCGGGGCACCGCCAGCACGTGACGTTGCCTGATGCGTCGGTCGTCGACTTGAACACGGCTACGACATTGTCGGTGGCGCTGTATGACGACCGCCGCGTGGTGGCGCTTGCTGCCGGAGAGGCCACGTTTTCCGTGACGCCGGACGCCAGCCGGCCGTTCTACGTGGAAGCGGGCGGCGCGACCGTCCGCGTGACCGGCACGCGATTCAACGTGCGGCGCGACGGCGACGCCGTGCGTGTGGCCGTCGAGGCCGGCACGGTGGCGGTCGAGGCCGGGCATTGGTGGAACCGCAGCCAGGTGCTGTTGAGCGCGGGGCAGGGCACCCGCACGGTCGAGGAGGGGCGCCTGTCGCCCTCCGAAAAATGGGACGTGCCAAACTTGCTGGCCTGGCATGCCGGCCGTGCGGTGTTCCGCGATGTCCCGCTGGCCGACGCCGTGGCCGAGATGAACCGTTATGGCCACGCGCCGATCCGCGTGTCCGGCGCGGACGTGGCCGCGATGCGGGTGTCGGGCGTGTTCAGCGTCGACAACCCCCGGGCGTTCCTGGACTTGTTGCCCGCGATTGCGCCGGTGCGCGTGCAAGCCGGCCCGGATGGCTCGTCCCTGATCGTCCGCCGTTAGCCAAGCAAGGCCGACGGTCCGCCGCCACCTTGCACGGCGAATGAAATTACGAATAGTTACTATTCAACAGCGTTTTTCCATCAGGGATTTCACCGCGACAGGCGTCTTGTCTCCCAAGGGCATCGATCCGATGCCGCTGCGCCGCCAGAATCTTCCGCATCCTGCTGACTGGCGAGCCCTGTCTCAAGACCCCTCCAGGAATGCTAGTCCCGTGAACCGTATCCCTTCTGGACCCTCTACCCGCGCCGCTGCGCGCCTGGCTGTGCCGACGCGCGGGTTGACCGTGCTAGCCGTGTCCGTGCTGCTGGCGCTGGCCATCCCGCAGCCTGCCGCCCAGGCGCAGGAGGCGCCGCTGTCCTTGAACATCCCCGCGCAATCGCTGGAAGGCGCATTGACGCAACTGGCGACGCAGGCCGCGCTGGAATTGGCCTACGCGCCCGACACCGTGCGGGGCTTGAAGGCGCCCGCGTTGTCGGGCACCCTGACGCCGGACCAGGCGTTGCGGGCCTTGCTGGCGGGCACGGGATTGGTGTTCGAACGGTCTGGCAGCAGCGTTTCCGTGTCGCGCCAGACGGTCGGCGACACGTCCAGCGTCATGTTGAACACCATCACGGTCGTGGGCAAAGGCAACTCGATCACTGAAGACACGGGCTCCTACACCACCGGCGCCATGAACACGGCGACCAAGCTGCCGCTGACCATCCAGGAAACGCCCCAGTCGGTCAGCGTGGTCACCCGGCAGAAGCTGGACGACTTTGCCATGCAGACGATCGATGACGTGGCCAATAGCACCACCGGCGTCACGGTGAACCACTGGAGCAACGATCGCTCGCGCTATTTTTCGCGCGGCTTCACCATCAACACCTTCCTGATGGACGGTCTGCCCGTGTCGTACGAGACGGACACGTCCACCTACAGCACCACGGCGATGTACGACCACGTGGAAGTCGTGCGCGGCCCCACGGGTCTCATGACCGGCATGGGCGACCCCTCCGGCACCATCAACTTCGTGCGCAAGCAGCCGACCGATGCCGCCCAATTCATCGCTACCGCGCGTGCGGGCTCCTGGAACAATTTTTCGGGTGAATTCGACGCGAGCGGCCCGCTGAACGACAGCGGTTCCGTGCGCGGCCGCTTCGTGACGTCGCAGCAATCGCGGGACTACTTCACCGATGGCTACAGCAGCCGCAAGCAGCTGTATTACGGGGTGCTGGACATCGACATCACCGACAACACCACGCTGACGCTGGGCGGGCATTCCAACCGCGAAGACAACCCCGGTTCCGAATGGATGGGCGTGCCCACCGCGCCGGATGGCTCGCCGCTGGACATCCGGCGTTCGCGTCGGTTCTCGCCGTCGTGGAGCTACTGGGACAAGAGCGAGTACAGCCTGTTCGCCGAACTGAAGCACACCTTCGACAACGGCTGGATCGCGCGCGCAGCGGCCCGCGGGGTCAATGGGAAATCGTCGCTGGATGGGGCGTACTTCGTGTCGGGCGACTACGACGCGCAAGGCGGAATCGTGTACGACGTGATGGGTGGGCGCTACGACTACGACAAGAAGCAGCGCAGCTTCGACGTGTCCGCGCAAGGCCCCATCATGCTGTTCGGCCGCGAGCACGAGATCGCGGTGGGCGCGAGCTATCGCAACGACAAGTGGCTGGACGACGGCTACAGCTATCTGGACGAGCCGGGCGGCTACTTGATGGTGTCCGGCGTGAATCCGTACACGTGGAATCCGGATTCGCTGCGCCGCCAGGACTTTGTGCGTGACACCATGTGGCGCCGAGACCAGCGCTCCGAGCTGACCTCGGGCTACGCCACGGGGCGCTTCAGCCTGGCCGATCCCCTGAGCATGATCCTGGGCGCGCGCATGGACTGGTTCGACTTCGACAACAAGCAGACCCAAGGCAGCTGGAGCAGCCACCGCAAGTTCGGCGAGGACGCCCACTTCACGCCGTACGCCGCACTCATCTACGACCTGAACGACAACCATTCGGTCTACGCCAGCTACTCCAGCATCTTCAAGCCGCAGTACTACCTGGACACGTCCGGCACCGTGATCAAGCCGGTGGAGGGCACCAACTACGAGATCGGCCTGAAGGGCAGTTACCTGGACGAGCGCGTCAACGCCGCCATCGCGCTGTTCTCGACCACGCAGACGAACCTGCCGCAGGCCGTCACGGATATCGCGTCCTGCTTTGTCGCCACCAATTGCTACCGTGCCGTGGGCGAGGTGAAAAGCGAGGGCGTGGAGATCGACATCAATGGTGAGCTGCTGCCGCGCTTGAATGTTGGGATTGGCTATTCCTACACGCGCGCGAAGGTGTCCAGCGGCGGCGTGGACGGCGCCGCTGGCCAGCCCTACGCCAGCTACATCCCGCAGCACCAGTTCAAGCTGGCCGCGATGTACCACTTGCCGGGCGCCTACGAGAAATGGCGCGTCGGCGGCGCGCTGCGGGCGCAAAGCAAGATCACCACGCAATCGCTGACCGGCAGCGCCGGGTACGTCATCAAGCAATCGCCTTACGCGCTGGTGGACCTGGTGGCGGGCTACCGGGTCAATCGCCAGCTGGATATCCAGTTGAACGTGAACAACCTGTTCGACAAGCGCTACTTCGAGTCGATGCAGGGCAACAATGGCGGCAATTACTACGGCACGCCGCGCAGCTTCCTGCTGAGTACGCGCTATCAGTTCTAAGCACGGGCCGGCACGCCCAACGGGGCAGGCAGACCCCCGCCCGTTCCGGACTCAGACCGGCCAGCCGGCCTGGCGGTGGGCCGAGTCCCAGAACATCCATTCCAGTTGGGCGGCGTGCGTGTAGGCCTGGTGCATGGCCTCGCGCGTTTGCGCCGACGCCGTTTCCGCGGCGCGGTCTACCGAGGCGATCACGGAACGCACCAGCGCGTGGAAATCGTCGCCGGCATAGGTGTCGATCCACGCCGCGTAGGGATTCGGGCGCGTCGCGCGGGCATGGATCTCGCGGCCGATCTCGGCATAGATCCAGAAGCACGGCAGCAAGGCGGCGAGCGCCACCGGGTAGGGCGCGCTCCAGGCGGTGGCGATCAGGAAGCTGGTGTAGTGATGGCTGGCGGGCGTCAGCGGGGTGGCTTCGAAAGTGGCCGCGTCGATGCCGAACTGCTTCATGAAGCCCGCGTGCAGCGAACGCTCGGCCACCACTGCGCCTTTGGCCGCGTCCGCGAATTGCACGACGCCGTCGGCGTCGTCCGCCTTGGCGGCCGCGATCGCCAGCGCGCGCCCGAACGCCACCAGGTAGTGCGCGTCCTGGATCATGTAGTGCTTGAATGCGTTCTCGTCGAGCCGGCCGCTGGCCAGTTCCTGGTTGAACGGCATGTCGCGCGTTTTTTCATAGAGCGCGGCGTTGCGCGCCCAGGCGTCAGAGCTGAAAGACATGGGATTCCTTATGCCCGCAGGCAGGCCTATGACGGCCAGCGCGCAACGCCGCGCGCCGGCTCAACGGCATAAGGGTATCAACTTCGGCGCATCCGTTCGCCTATTGCATGTACCAGCCGTGGCTGACCACGAATGACTGGCCGGTGAAGGCCGCGCTGGGAAAGGCGCACAGGAACAACGCGGTCTGGGCCACGTCTTCGACGGTGGTGAAGACGCCGTCCACCGTATCGCCCAGCATCACCTTCTTCACCACGTCTTCTTCGCTGATGCCCAGTTCGCGGGCCTGCTCGGGGATCTGCTTTTCCACCAGCGGCGTGCGCACGAAGCCCGGGCAGATGACGTGCGAACGCACGTTGTGCGCCGCGCCTTCCTTGGCCAGCACGCGGGCCAGGCCCAGCAGCGCATGCTTGGCTGCCACGTAGGCGGACTTCAGGGGCGAGGCTTCGTGCGAATGCACCGATCCCATGTAGATGACCACGCCGCCGCGATTGTCCTGGTACATGTGCTTGAGCGCCGCCTTGGTCGTCAGGAAGGCGCCGTCCACGTGGATGGCCTGCATCTTCTTCCAATCCGAAAAGGCGTAGTTCTCGATGGGGTTCACGATCTGGATGCCGGCGTTCGAGATCAGGATGTCGATGCTGCCGTAGGCAGCCGCGACCTTGTCGATGCCCTGGTTCACGGCGTCTTCGCTGGTGACGTCCATCGCCACGCCCATCGCCTTGCCGCCAGCCTGCTCGATTTCGCGGGCAACGGCGTCGGCGCCGGCCTGGTTCAGGTCGGCGATCGCAATGGTCGCGCCTGCGCGTGCAAGCGTCAGGGCGATTTCCTTGCCGATACCGCTGGCGGCGCCGGTCACTACGACGACTTTTCCATTCAACTGGCTCATGCTGCAACCTCCGGTTCAGGAATGCCGGCGGGCCCGTGCATGCTGCATCGTGGCGGGGGCCGGCAACAGGCCTTGCGGGGGAAGGCGCAGGTGCGCAGCCCCAACGCAAGGAGCATTCCTGGATGGTAGTCCTTCAGCTTGAGCAACGCCTGAATGCCATCGGGCCGCCGGTTGCCGGTAACATCTGGCCCATTCTGGCGGCTGGGCCTTTCCCAGATGCCTACCCTTCTTGCAGGCGGTCATCAGCGTGGCATCAGCTTTCATCCATCGTTTCCAAGGCACTGCGGCGTGCCTGGCGTTATGCGCGGGCGTCCTGCTGGGGTTGCCCGCGCAGGCCGCGCACATCGTGGTGGATACCGGGCACACCCCCAACCGGCCGGGCGCGACGAGCGCAAGCGGGCGGGTGGAGTACCTGTACAACCTGGATGTCAGCAATCTGGTGGCGGCCGATCTGCGCGCGGCCGGCGACCGCGTGACCCAGGTGGCAGCCAATGGCGCCGAAGTCGAACTGGGCAAGCGTTCGCGCATGGCGCCGACGGCGGATTTCTTTGTCTCGATCCATCATGACTCGATGCAACAGCAGTACATCGACGCGGGCCGCCAGCGCGAGTTTGCCGGCTTCTCCGTGTTCGTGTCCGAGCGCAATCCCAAGTATGAACAGAGCCTGCGTTGCGCGCGCGCCATCGGCGAGGAGCTGGTGGCTGCCGGCGAAAAGCCTTCGCTGTACCACGCCGAACCGATTGCCGGCGAAAACCGGCCGCTGCTGGACCGTCGCCTGGGCGTGCATCGTTTCGACGGGTTGGCGGTGTTGAAGACGGCGCCGATGCCTGCCGTGCTGGTGGAGGTGGGGGTGATCGTGAATCCGGACGAAGAGCGCCGCCTGGCTCGCCCCGAGGTCGTCAAGCGGGTGGCGCAGGCGATCGCGAATGGTGCGCACGCCTGCCAGCAGCCGTAGCGCAAGGCACGCGACAGCGCCGCCACCTTCGATTTTTCAATTCCAGATCGTCGGCGGCGGCGACTGGGTCAGTGAGGACTCATCTTGGCGGTTTCCAGCGGCTTGCCACTCAGGCGCAGCAGCAGGAATCCGGCCACCGCCGAAGCCAGCGAACCGGTCAGTACGCCGATCTTGGTGGCGTCTACGGTTGCCGCGTCGGTGAAGGCCAGCGCGCCGATGAAGAGGCTCATCGTGAAGCCGATGCCGCACAGCAGCGCCACGCCGTACAACTGCGTGAACGACGCGTGGCGCGGCAGGCTGGCGACGCCCGTCTTGATGGCCAGCCACGCGAAGCCGAACACACCCAGTTGCTTGCCCAGGAACAGGCCTAGCGCCACGCCTAACGGCACCGGTTGCGCCAGGCTGTCCAGCCCCATGCCGGCGAACGACACGCCCGCATTGGCAAAGCCGAACACCGGCACGATCAGCAGCGCCACGGGCTTGTGCAGTGCGTGTTCCAGGTCATGCAGCGGCGAATGCGCTTGCGGCTGGCCGGCATTGCGGGGACGCAGCGGGATCGTCAGCGCCAGCGCGACCCCGGCCAGCGTGGCATGCACGCCGGACTTCAGCACGAAATACCACAGCACGGCGCCGATCAGCAGGTAGGGGGTCAACCGCAGCACGCCTGAGCGGTTCAGGCAGAACAGGCACACCAGCAAGGCGCCCGCCATGACCAGGGCGAAGACGTTCAACTGCGAGGTATAGAACAGCGCGATGATGACGATGGCGCCCAGGTCATCCAGGATCGCCAGTGCGGTCAGGAAGATCTTCAGCGAGGTCGGCACGCGGCTGCCCAACAGCGCCAGGATGCCCAGTGCGAAGGCGATGTCGGTGGCGGCGGGGATCGCCCAGCCGCGCAGGGTGTCGGGGTTGCCCAGGTTGATCAGCACGTAGATCAGCGCTGGTACCAGCATGCCGCCCAGCGCGGCGATGCCCGGCAGGACGATTCTTGCGGCGCCGCGCAATTGGCCATCCAGCACCTCGCGCTTGATCTCCAGACCCACCAGCAGGAAGAACACGGCCATCAGGCCGTCGTTGATCCAGTGCAGCACGGTTTCTCGGAGCACAACGGGCCCCGTCTGGAAACCCAGTTTGGTGCCCAGTGCATCGAAGTAGAGCGGGGCGGCCGGGCTGTTGGCGATGAGCAGGGCTGCCAGGGCGGCGGCCATCAGCACGTAGCCACCCAGCGCTTCGGATTGCAGGAAAGCCTGGAGGAAAGAGGGGCGGTGCGAATGAGCCGGAACCTGCGGGGCCACTGGGTCTCCTCGGTAATGTTTTGTTAAGATGACAATTTGAAGCTGAATTTTAACTGAATAAATTCTTCGGATTGGATCGTTGATCGCTAACTTCGGCCAATTTCGATGAACATATTTAAAAACTCGCCGAATTCGAAGGAAAACGTGTGGATGGGCATTGCGGCCTCTACCAATGACTTCCTTTAGGATTTCGACTAAATTTCGGTCTTTGATGCGTCGACACGTAATAGATATTTCAGTCGATTTCTAAAACAGCTTTTTTCTTGAGCATATTGACCAGCTTGTGGCTTGCGATGCCGCCTGGCGACCTCTCTAGCACATGACCCTGCCTACCTTATCGGTGCTGATCCATACACCCGCTAACTCCGGCGCGAAGAGCCGTCTGGTCGAAGTGGGGGAGTCCTTGGCGCTTCCCGCAGGCCAACCCACGCATGGCCATTACTACGTCAAGCGCTTGGCGCCCAGCATGCGCCTATTGACGTGGCAACGGGAGGGGTCACGATTCGATTTGTCCCGTACTGGCGGAATCCGCGTGTGGACTGGCCGCGAACTTGCGGCGTCGGAGTGCGCGCACGAGTGCCAGGCGCAATCCGCGCTCCCGCTGGAGCCGGACGACGTTGCCTACCTCGAAGCCTTCCTGCTGCTGCAGAACCGCAGCTGGAACGATCTCAACGCTGCTGAAGACGAGTCAGCCCATGATGCCCACACCCGTTGAATCGCAGGCCGGCAACGCCGGCGCCTGCCTGCGCATCCTGCACACGGAGGCTGCCACGTCGTTCGGCGGGCAGGAATTCTGCATCTACAAAGAGATGATCGCCATGCGCGAGCGCGGCCATCACCTGGAGCTCGTCTGCCAGCCCGGAGCGGAGCTCGGAGATCGCTTGAGCGAGGCTGGCTTCACGGTACACCGCATCGTCATGGATGGCGCGGGCAACTTCCTGCGCGGTGTGGTGTTCATTCGGCGCCTGCTGCGGCGCGAGCGTTTCGACGTCGTGAACACCCACAGCCGCCGCGACACCGTGCTGGCCGCCATCGCGGCGCGCCTGGCCGGCACGCCGTTGATCGTGCGCACGCGGCATCTGGCCAAGCCCATCAATTCCCTTTATGCCTATACGTGGCTGGCGCACCGCGTCATTGCCGTCAGCCGCTATGTGCGCAAGCAATTGCTGGATGGCGGCGCGCGGCCGGAGTCGGTCGCGACGATCCATTCGCCGGTCGTGTTGCCGCAGGTACGCGAAGGCGCTTGCGTGCGCGATGAGCTGGGGCTGCCCCCGGACGCGCTGGTGGTGGGCTGCGTTGCCGTGATGCGGGCCGAAAAGGGCCACGGCGATCTGATCGACGCATTCCATCTGGTTTGCTCCCGCTTCCCGTCGGCCCATCTTGTCCTGGTGGGCGACGGCATGCCCTTGTTTGACCAGCTGCAGGCCAAGGTGTCGGCATTGGGGCTGGCGGACCGGGTGCACTTCACCGGCCGCCGGCACGATATCGGCAACGTGCTGATGGCTTTGGACGTCTTTGCCCTGCCCACGCACCGGGAGGCCCTGGGCACGGTGTTCATCGAAGCCGCGGCGATGGGCGTGCCCGTCATCGGCACGGACGTGGGCGGCGTGCCGGAAACCATGCAGGCCGGCGAGACCGGGCTGCTGGTGCCGCCGCGCGATCCCGCCGCGCTGGCGGTTGCGCTGGAAACCCTGCTGGCGAACCCGGCCCTGCGCCGTAGCATGGGCGACGCGGGCCGCGAGCTTATCCGCGGCCAGGGCCTGTTTTCCGCTGAGCGCACCGCAGGCCAGGTGGAACATGCCTACACGCATTGGCTGGCCGAACTGGGCCGACCCGTGCGCGTGGCCTGAGGTCTTATCTACCGGCAGGCGCCGGCGTTCAGTGCATGAGCAACGCGTTCATCGCCTCGATCACGCGGTTGCGATAGCGCGGCAGCAGGGCCTGCGTACGGGCCTGGCGTTCGCGCCATTCCGCAGGCTCCGAACCGACAGCGACGCGGGGCGCTGCCCAGATCGGGTCGGGGAAATGGCGGTCGCCGCGCCAGCGCGGAATTACATGCCAGTGCAGGTGCGGCACCATGTTGCCCAGCGACGCCAGATTGATCTTGTCCGGCGTCAGCACCGATTGCTGCGCCTCTTCCACCGCGTATACGGCACGCATCAGCAGATCACGCCCGTGCGTGGACAGGCTGGTCATTTCAGCCAGGTGAGCGTTCCAGATCACACGGGTGAAGCCAGGATAGTCGGCATCGTCCACTTCGATCACGCGCAAGTGCGGGCCACGCCACAGCAGCGTGCCGCCGTCTTCCTGGCACAGGGGGCAGTTCGGGTCGCGAGCGCTCAAGCCATCACCTTGCGGTACTGAATGAAACCGGAGCGGTCCGCGATGCGGTCGTACAACTGCATCGCGGTCGCGTTGGTCTCGTGCGTCAGCCAGTACACGCGCGCGCAGTTGTTGGCGGCGGCCTGGCCGTAGACGTGTTCGATCAGCTTGCGGCCCGCGCCGGTGCCGCGCACGTCCGGGTCCACGTACAGGTCCTGCAGATAACAGTAGTCGCCTGCGGTCCAGGTGGAGCGGTGGAAAATCCAGTGCACCATGCCGATGGCGCGGCCGCTGTCGTAGGCAAGCGCCGCGTGCATGGGCTCGGCGGGGTCCAGGAAGCGCGCCCAGGTGTTGCGGGTGACCGCGTCGTCGATGCTGACGCGATAGAAATCCTGGTAGCCCTTCCACAGCGGCAGCCAGACTTCGAAGTCAGCGGCGACAATGGGGCGGATGTCGGCGGTACTCATGGCGCAGGGCCTCCTGTCGGGATTCAGAGTTGGTTTTCCATCGCTTCGACGACGTGTCGCAGCACTTGCAGCCGAGCGTAGCGCTTGTCGTTGGCGGACACCAGATGCCAAGGCGCGTGCGCGATGTCGGTGCGGGCCAGCATCTCGTTGGCGGCGGCCGCGTATTCCTTCCATTTGTCGCGGTTACGCCAGTCGTCGGGCGTGATCTTGAAATTCTTGAAGGGCGATTTTTCGCGTTCCTTGAAGCGTTCCAGCTGCACGTCGGCGGTCACGGCCAGCCAGAATTTCAGCACGATCGCGCCGCTGGCCGCCAGTTGTTCCTCGAAGTCGTTGATCTCGGCGTAGGCGCGGCGCCAGTGGGCGGGCGCGGTCAGCTTCTCGACGCGTTCGACCAGCACGCGGCCATACCAGGACCGGTCGAAGATCGCGACGCGGCCATGGCGGGGCAACTGGCGCCAGAAGCGCCACAGATAAGGGCGTGACAGTTCATAGCTGTTCGGGGCGGCGACCGGCGTGATGTCGAATTGCCGGGCGTCCAGCGCATGGGTCACGCGCCGGATGGCGCCGCCCTTGCCGGCGGCATCCTGCCCCTCGAACACCAGCACCAGCGAACGGTCCTGGAATTTCCTGGACCGCGCGGCGCGGGCCAGCCGGCCTTGCAGCAGGCCGAGTTCGGACTCGTAGTCGCCCTTGTCGACGCGGGCTTCGTAATCCAGTTCGCCCAGGCGGTCGACAATGCGGGCAGGCGCGGAATGCGCCAGGAACGATTGCGGAATGCGGGGCACGCCGCGCTGGCGCATCGCCGCCAGTACCGCCTCGGCGGTGCGGGCCGACCGCAAGTTCTCGTCGGCACTGGGGATAACCACCCAGGGCGCGTGGCCGCTGTCGGTGTGGTTCAGGACAACCTGGCCGCCTGCGCGGATGCGGTCATATTTCTTGTAGACCTTCAAGTCCACGGGGCTGACCTGCCACGAGGTTTCGGGGCTGGCCAGGAGGCGCTCTGCCCGCTCCTTTTGCGCCTTGGCTGACAGGTGAAACCACAGTTTGACGATCTGCACGCCTTCGGCGGCCAGCATCGCCTCGAAGCGGCGGATCGCGGCGGATTGCGCTTCGATGGCGTCCTGGTTGGGCTTCTTGCGGGCCGATTCAATGATCAGCGGCGCATACCAGGATCCGAACACGATGCCCGTGCTGCCCTTGGGCGGCAGGTCTTTCCAGTAACGCCAGAAAGGCGGCCGGTCCTGCTCGTCGCCCTCAGGGGGGCCGTAGGCCAGCGTCTTGATGTGGCGCGGGTCCATCCATTCGTTCAGCAGGTTGACCGTGGCGCCTTTGCCCGCGCCGTCGATCCCCGCCACCACGATCAGCAGGGTCTTTTCTGCCTTTTCAAGGCGCTGGTATTGCGCGTTCAGCAGGGCGACGCGCAGCCGCGCTTCCACCGGTTTGAATGCTTCCTTGGACAGGCTGGGGTCGGCTTCGGCTTCTGCGAACATGGGGAATCCGTCTGATCGGCAATCGGGAGATCGGCCGATCTTGCGGGATAAGCGCTCGCCGCGCAAGTGCGGCGCGGGCGCCCGAGTCAGAGCCCGTCGATGGGGATTTTCAGGTAGCGCACGCCGTTGTCCTCCGGCGGCGGGAAATGGCCGGCGCGGATGTTCACCTGGATGGCGGGCAGGATCAGGGTGGGCATGGACAGGGTGGCGTCGCGCCGGGTGCGCATGGCGACGAACTCGTCTTCGCTGATGCCGTCATGCACATGGATGTTGGCGGCGCGCTGTTCGGCCACCGACGTCTGCCAGTGGGCTTCGCGCCCCGCTGGCGGGTAGTCGTGGCACATGAAGAGCCGCGTGCCGCCCGGCAGGCCCAGCAACCGCTGGATCGACCGGTATAGCTGATGGGCGTCGCCGCCGGGGAAATCGCAGCGCGCGGTGCCCACATCCGGCATGAACATCGTGTCGCCTACGAAGGCGGCGTCGCCCACCAGATAGGCCATGTCGGCCGGCGTGTGCCCGGGCACATGGATGGCCGTGGCCTCCAGTGTGCCGATGCGGAAGGTTTCGCCGTCGGTGAACAGATGGCCGAACTGGGAGCCGTCCAGCTGGAATTCGGGCTCCAGGTTGAAGATCTGCTTGAACACGCCTTGCACGGTGCGGATGCTTTGCCCGATGGCGATGACCCCGCCCAACTGCCGCTGCAGATAGGGGGCGGCCGACAGGTGGTCCGCATGAGCGTGTGTTTCCAGCAGCCATTGGGTGGTGAGGCCCGCCTGGCGCACATAGGCCGCCACGCGGTCGGCGCTGGCGGTGCTGCTGCGCCCGGATTTGGGGTCGTAATCCAGCACCGAATCGATGATGGCGCAGGCGCTGCCGTCGTGCACGACATAGGTGACGGTGGCGGTGACGGGGTCGAAAAAGGCTTGGATGTGAGGATTCATGGCCGCCCGCAAATAACAATATATATATTTAAATAATATTGTTTGATAATTTATCCGTCAATATAATGATCCGCTACTATCCGAATTGCCGATACGCCTTATGAATGCCGCCCTGACCGACTGCGAACTTGCCGTCTTGCGCGAATCCGCCGCCCAGGCCTGCGCGCTGCTCAAAGCGCTGGCCAACGAAGACCGCCTGCTGCTGCTGTGCCAATTGGTGCAGAACGAACGCAACGTGAGTGAACTGGAATCGCTGACCGGCATCCGCCAACCGACCTTGTCCCAACAGCTGGGCGTGCTGCGCGACGAGGGGCTCGTCACGACGCGCCGCGACGGCAAGTACGTCTACTACCAGATGGCCAGCTTCGAAGTCAGCCAGGTCATGAAGACGCTATCCAGTTTGTACTGCGGCCGCGCAATGGAGTCACTGGCGTGAACCCGGACTGGTCCGCCCTTGAACCATTCAAAAGCCGGTAACCCGGCGCGGAGACAAGCATGCCCCAGGTACAGTCAGCACCCGCCGCATCCGCCGATTTCGACGTGGTGGTGGTAGGAGGAGGCGCCGCAGGCATCGGCGTGACCGCCAGTTTGCTGCGGCGCCGGCCGGATTTGCGCATTGCCGTGATCGAACCCAGCGACAAGCATTATTACCAGCCGGCCTGGACGCTGGTGGGCGGCGGCGCGTTCGATGTGAAGAAGACCATGCGTCCGACCCGTTCGGTAATGCCGTCGCGGGCCACGTGGTTGCATACGTCGGCCGCGGGTTTCGAGCCGCAAGCGAACCGGGTGCGCCTGGCCGACGGCGGCTGCGTGACGTATCAGCAGTTGATCGTATGTCCCGGCCTGCGGCTGGCCTGGGACAAGATCGACGGCCTGTCCGACGCGCTGGGCCAGAACGGGGTGACGTCCAACTATCGCTACGACCTGGCGCCCTACACCTGGGAACTGGTGCGGTCGATGAGGCAAGGGCAGGCGTTATTCACCCAACCGGCCATGCCGATCAAATGCGCGGGCGCGCCGCAAAAGGCGATGTATCTGGCCTGCGACCATTGGCGCCGGACCGGTGTGCTGGACCGCATGCATGTTGAATTCGATCTGGCGGGCGCGGCGCTGTTCGGCGTGCCCACGTTTGTGCCGCCGCTGATGCGCTATGTCGAGAGCTATGGCATCGACCTGGCGTTCAATTCCGCGCTGGTGGCCGTGGATGGGCCGGCGCGCAAGGCCTGGTTCGATGTGAAGGGCGCCGACGGCCGTGTGTCGCGCGTGGAGAAGTCTTTCGACATGCTGCACGCCGTGCCGCCGCAAGTGCCGCATGACGTGGTGCGCGACAGTGCGTTGGCAGACGCGGCCGGCTGGTGCGAGGTCGACCCCGGCAGCTTGCGGCATGTGCGCTTTGACAACGTGTTCGGCCTGGGCGATGGCATCAGCACCAGCAACGCCAAGACGGCCGCCGCCGCGCGCAAGCAGATCGTCACCGTGGCCGAAAACCTGATCGCGGTGCGCGAAGGCCACGCCATGCCCGTCACGTACGACGGCTACGGCTCGTGCCCGCTGACGGTCGAGCGCGGCCGCATCGTGCTGGCCGAGTTCGGCTACGGCGGCAAGCTGCTGCCCACCTTCCCGCTGGACCCGACGGTGCCTCGCAAGAGCGCGTGGTTCCTGAAGGCCACACTGTTGCCGTGGATCTACTGGAACGGCATGCTGCGCGGCCGCGAATGGCTGGCGCGGCCGCTGGGCAACTGAATCTGCGCTACTCGTAGGTGCGTACGTCGTCGATGACCTTGCCGTCGTTCGGCAGGCCGTCGGCGTCTACCCATTCCACGTCGGCGCGCAGCTTGGTCACGTCGCGCACGGATTCGGCGATGCGGTTGGACAGCTCTTCGCCGCGTACCCGCGAGTCCACCTTCAGCACCATGCGGTCCGAACCGGTGCTGCCGCTGATGACGAGGCGGGCGCGCAGGATTTCAGGGTGGCGCCGCACCACGTCAGCGACCTGCGAGGGGTGGACGAACATGCCGCGCACTTTGGTGGTCTGGTCCGCGCGGCCCATCCAGCCCTTGATGCGGGTGTTGGTGCGCCCGCAAGGCGAAATGCCGGGCATGACGGCCGACAGGTCGCCGGTGCCGAAGCGCACCAGCGGATAGTCCGGATTCAGCGTGGTAACCACCACTTCGCCGACCTCGCCGTCAGGCACGGGCTCGCCAGTGCCGGGGCGCACGATTTCCACGATGATGTCTTCGCCCAACACCAGCCCCTGGCGGGCAGGCGTCTCGAAGGCGATCATGCCCAGGTCGGCGCTGCCGTAGGCCTGGTAGCCTTCGATGCCGCGGGCCGCCAGCCAGTCGCGCAGCGACGGCGGAAAGGCTTCGCCCGACACCAGCGCGCGTCGCAGCGAATCCAGCTTCACGCCCAGTTCGTCGGATTTCTCGAGGATGATCTTCAGGAAACTGGGCGTACCCGTGTAGCCGCTGGGCGCCAGGTCCTGAATGGCTCGCACCTGCTGTTCGGTCTGGCCCGTGCCGCCGGGAAAGACCGTGCAGCCCACGGCATGCGCCGCCGTCTCCATCATGGAGCCGGCCGGAGTGAAGTGGTAGGAAAAGCAGTTGTACGCCAGTTCGCCGGCGCGAAAGCCGGCAGCATACAGGGCGCGCGCAAAACGCCAGTAATCCGCGCGCGCGCTTTCCGGTTCGTAAATGGGGCCGGGCGAGGCGAAGACGCGCATCGCCTCTCCCCAGCCGATCGCGGAGAATCCGCCGAAGGCTTTGGCCGGGCCCGCAGGCGCCGCCGCATCGTCTCGGCTGTGCTGCTGGCGTTCCAGCAGTTCGTGCTTGCGCAGCACGGGCAGGCGGGCCAGCGCCGCGCGCGACGTGATGGTGGCGGGGTCAACGCCGCGCAGCTGTTCGGCGATTGCCGAGGCGCGCGCGATCGCTCGCGTAATCGCGCCGGGCAAGGCGGCCATCAGCTCGCGCTCGCGTTGCTCGGGCGCTCGGGTTTCCAGGACATCGAAAAACTCGGACATGGGATCGCACCCTCTCGTGTGCCGTACTGCGGTGTCGTTGCCGGCGGGGCACCGGTCCACACCGGCGCTGCCGCTCCAGGGATCAGGCCAGCCAGCGTTTGCGGCGGCGGTAGAACTTGTTGTCGCGGAAACTCTTTCTTTCGCCGCTGGAAATGCCCAGGTAGAACTCTTTGACGTCCTCGTTCTGGGCCAGGTCCAGCGCGGCGCCGTCCATCATCACGCGCCCGTTTTCCAGGATGTAGCCGTAGTCGGCGTAGCGCAGCGCGATGTTGGTGTTCTGTTCGGCCAACAGGAAGCTCACGCGTTCGCGCTGGTTCAGATCGCGCACGATCTCGAAAATCTCTTCCACGATCTGCGGGGCCAGGCCCATGGACGGCTCGTCCAGCAGGATCATGTTGGGGTTGGCCATCAGCGCGCGGCCGATAGCGGTCATCTGCTGTTCGCCGCCCGACGTATAGCCGGACTGGCTCCCGCGGCGCTGCTTCAGGCGCGGGAAGTATTGGTACACGCGTTCCAGCGCGGCCGCGGTGTCGCCGCGGCTCATGCTGCGGGTGTAGGCGCCGGTCAACAGGTTCTCTTCGATGGTCAGGTGGGCAAAGCAATGCCGACCCTCCATCACCTGCACGACGCCGCGCTTGACCAGTTCGGCCGGCGACAGCCGTTCGATGCGCTGGCCGCGGTATTGGATATGGCCCTTGGTGACGTCGCCGCGCTCGCCCTTGAGCAGGTTCGAGATGGCGCGCAAGGTCGTGGTCTTGCCCGCGCCGTTGGCGCCCAGCAACGCCACGATCCTGCCTTCGGGCACCTGCAGGGACACGCCCTTGAGCACCAGGATCACGTGGTTGTAGATCACCTCGATCCCGTTCACGTCGAGCAGCACGTTGGGCGCTTCGGCGGGGGAGGGGGCGATGGATGCAGCAGTTGTTGCAGCGGTCATGACGATTCCTGCGGCGTGGTGGCGGCGGGCGCCGGCAAAGGCGCCCGCCGCCGGTTCACATCAGTTCTCGCAAGTGCGGGGCGTGATGTTCTTTTCCTTGGCGTACTTGGCCGCGGCTTCCTTGACCATCGGGTCCAGAATGGTCTTGTCGGCCTGATACCAGTCGGAGGCGACCTTGAACTTGGCGCCGTCCCACTGCACGATGCGGGCCCAGTCGTCGCCCTTGTGGTTGCTGCACGAGGTCTTGACCGGGCGCATGATCTGGCCAAAGCCCAGCTTGTCCAGCTTCTCTTGCGTCAGGTTCAGGTTCTCGAAGCCCCAACGCACCTGGTCGGGCGTCAATGCCTTGCCTTTGCCGAACTTCTCTTGCGCCGTGCGGATCGCTTCCACCTGCAGCATCGAAATCATCATGCCGCGCGTGTGGGCGATGGTGCCCAGCGTGTTCTTGGCCGTCTTGTCCGAGCCCTGGCCCTTGTCGTAGACGAACTTCTTCAGGTCGTCATAGACCTTGTCGTGCTCGGCGCCGCTGTTGTGCACGGTGATGGCGTTGTAGCCCTTGGCGACGTCGCCAAGGTCCTTCACGTCGCCTTCAGAGCCGGCCCACCAGATCGCGTACATCTTGTCGCGGGGGTAGCCGCTGGCCTGCGCTTCGCGGATGGCGGTCGGCGTCATGATGCCCGCGCTCCACAGCAGCACATAGGCCGGACGCGCCTGGCGGATCTGCAGCCACGTGGACTTCTGTTCCACACCCGGCGCCGTCACCGGATACAGCACCAGCTCGAAGCCTTCCTTGGCGGCGCGTTTCTGCAGCAGCGGGATCGGTTCCTTGCCGTAGGGCGAGTCGTGGTAGACCAGGGCGATCTTCTTGCCCTTGAGCTTGTCCATGCCGCCTTCTTTCTTGGCGATGTCCTGGATCATCACGTCGGCCGCGGTCCAGTACGTGCCCAGGAGCGGGAAGTTCCACTCGAAGACGCTGCCGTCCACCGACTGCGACAGGCCGTAGCCCATCGTTTCGACGGGCACCTTGTCGACCATGGCCTTGTCGCTGACCGCAAACGTGATGCCGGTGGACTGGGTGTCGAAGCCCGAAGCCCCCGTGCCCTTGCCCTTCAGGCGCTCATAGCATTCCACGCCGCGGTCGGTGGCGTAGGCGGTCTCGCATTCTTCGTACGTGATCTTGACGCCGTTGACGCCGCCATCGCGCTCGTTGACCAGCTTCAGGTAGTCCAGCTTGCCGTCTGCCCAGGGTATGCCCAGCGGCGCGAACGACCCGGTGCGATACACCAGCAACGGAACGAACTGCTCTTCGGCCGCCATTGCCGGCGTGGCCACGGCGCCGACGGCGCCGGCTGCGGCCACCAGGGCTGCCGCCAACTTCAGGTTAAGACGCTTCATCTCCATTTACCTCCTGCGTGGTGTTTGGGGCAGTAAACCCTGGGACACCGGGATTGGCCCGGTCTTGAGCCGGGTATTCAGGATGTGGGCCACGGCACTTTTGCCGCCGCGGTCCGCAGAAATCAATGCGAAATCAGAATACGGTCAATGCGGGAACGGCCAGATGCGCAGCTTCTCTTTGCCAATGCTCCACAAGCGCGCCAGCCCGTGCGGTTCGGCGATCAGGAAGAACACGATCAGCGCGCCGAACACCATGTGTTCGATGTGCGCGGCGGTGTCGACCGACAGCGGGATGCCGAGCGCGTGCGGGATGTTCGACAGCGCCACCGGCACCAGCACGATGAAGGCCGCGCCGAAGAAGCTGCCGATGATCGAACCCAGCCCGCCGATGATCACCATGAACAGCAGCTGGAACGAACGCGTCAGGTCGAACGCCAGCGGCTCCCACGAACCCAGGTGGATGTAGCCCCACAAGGCGCCGGCTACGCCGACGATGAACGAACTGACGGCGAACGCAGTGAGCTTGGCGTACATGGGCCGGATGCCGATGACCGATGCCGCCACGTCCATGTCGCGGATCGCCATCCACTGGCGGCCGATGGCGCCGCGCACCAGGTTCTTGGCCAGCAGGCTGAAGATCACCACCAGGATCAGCACGAACAGGTACTTCTCCAGCGCGCTCTGCACGGGCAGGCCGAAGGCCGTCAGCGGCGGCACCGACACGTTGCCCGACGACGAGTAGTTGGTGAAGAACGGGATGCGCAGGAACGCCCAGTCCACGAAGAACTGCGCGGCCAGCGTGGCCACAGCCAGGTACAGGCCCCGGATGCGCAGGCTGGGGATGCCGAAGATCACGCCCACGATCGTGGCGAAGCAACCGCCCAGCAGGATCTGGATGACCAGCGGCATGCCGGGAAAGCGCACGCCGAAGTTCCAGGCCGCATAGGCGCCCACCGCCATGAAGGCGCCGGTGCCCAGCGAGATCTGGCCGCAGTACCCGACCAGGATGTTCAAGCCCACGGCGGCCAGCGACAGGATCAGGAACGGGATCAGGATGGCGCGCAGCAGGTAGTCGGACGACAGCGCCGGCACGGCGATGAACGCCACGGCCAGCAGCAGCCAGATGAAGATGCGGTCCTGGCGGATCGGGAAGATCTGCTGGTCGGCCCGGTAGCTGGTCTTGAATTGGCCGTTTTCGCGATAGAACATGTTTTTATCCTAGAGGGCCTGGTGGTTACACGCGGTCGATGATCTTCTCGCCGAACAGCCCTTGCGGACGGAACAGCAGGAACACCAGCGCCAGCACATAGGCGAACCAGATTTCGATACCGCCGCCCACGAGCGATCCCAGGTAGACCTCGGACAGCTTTTCCCCCACGCCGATGATCAGGCCGCCCAGAATGGCGCCCGGCACCGAGGTCAGGCCGCCCAGGATCACCACCGGCAACGCGCGCAGCGCCGCGGTGGACAGCGTGAACTGCACGCCGAACTTCGATCCCCAGATGATGCCGGCCACCAGCGCGACCAGGCCCGCCACGCACCACACGATCACCCAGATGCGGTTCAGCGGGATGCCGATGGATTGCGCGGCCTGGTGGTCGTCGGCCACGGCGCGCAGCGCGCGGCCGGTCGAGGTGTATTGGAAGAACAGCGCCAGCACGGCCACCAGCAGGGCGGCAATCACGGCGGCCGTCAGGTCTTCCAGGTTGATGAGCAGCCCGCCTTCGAAGACGGTGTCCAGGATCATCATCGGATCCTTGGGCATACCCACGTTGATGGAATACACCGAGCTGCCGAACGTGATCTGGCCCAGGCCGTCCAGGAAATAGCTGATGCCCAGCGTGGCCATCAACAGGGTCGTGGCTTCCTGGTTGACCAGGTGGCGCAGCACGAAGCGTTCGATGGCGACGGCCAAGAGGAACATCACCATGGCGCTGACGATGAACGCCAGCACGTTGGCCAGGATCATGTTGTCAAAGCCGAGCCAGCGCGGTATCCATTCCGAAAAACGCGCCATGGACAGCGCGGCGACCAGCACCATCGCGCCCTGCGCGAAGTTGAAGACGCCGGACGCCTTGAAGATCAGGACGAAGCCCAGGCCGATCAGCGCATACATCATGCCGCTCATCAGGCCGCCGAATAAGGTCTCTAGAAAAAATCCCATGTCTGTTCGCCTTAGTGCGAGACGCCGAGGTAGGCGCGGATGACGTCTTCATTCGCGCGGACTTCGTCCGGACGCCCGTCGCCGATCTTCTTGCCGTAGTCCAGCACCACCACGCGGTCCGAGATATCCATGACCACGCCCATGTCGTGCTCGATCAGCACGATGGTCGTGCCGAATTCGTCGTTCACATCCAGGATGAAGCGGCTCATGTCCTGCTTTTCCTCGATGTTCATGCCGGCCATCGGTTCGTCCAGCAGCAAGAGGCGCGGCTCCATCGCCAACGCGCGGCCCAGGTCCACGCGCTTTTGCAGGCCGTAGGGCAGGCGGCCGACGGGCGTCTTGCGATAGGCCTGGATCTCGAGGAAGTCGACGATGTTCTCGACGAATTCGCGGTGCTGAGTCTCTTCGCGCTCGGCTGGCCCCAACCGGAAGGCTTGCGACAGCAGCCCGCACTTCATGCGCAGGTTGCGGCCGGTCATGATGTTGTCCAGCACGCTCATGCCTTTGAACAAGGCCAGGTTCTGGAACGTGCGCGCGATGCCCATTTCGGCGGCGCGGCGCGGGTTCATCTTCGAGAAGCGCTCGCCCCGGAACGCGATGCCGCCTTGCTGCGGCGTGTAGACGCCGTTGATGACGTTCAGCATCGAACTCTTGCCCGCGCCGTTGGGGCCGATGATGGCGCGGATCTCGTGCTCGCGCACATTGAAGGAAATGTCCGTCAGCGCTTTGACGCCGCCAAAGGACAAGGAGATGTTCTGCATGTCCAGCATGACGTCGCCGATACGCTGGTCGCGGTCGTTGTTGCTCATGATCTCTACGCGGCCTTGGCAGTGATGGCGGGAAACGTCTTGACGGGGCGGATCTTCAGGTCGGCCGAGATCTTGCCGGAGCGTCCGTCTTCGAACTTCACTTCGGTCTCGATGAACTGCGATTGCTTGCCGCCGAACAGGGCGTCGATCAGCACGCCGTACTTTTGCGCGATGAAGGCGCGGCGCACCTTGCGCGTGCGGGTCAGTTCGTCGTCGTCCGGGTCCAGTTCCTTGTGCAGGATCAGGAAGCGGCTGACCTGCGAGGCCGAGAGCTTCGGGTCGGTGGCCAGGTCGGCATTGACCTGTTCCACGCATTCCGCGATCAGCTGATAGACCTCGTCCTTGGCCGCCAGGTCGGTATAGCCGGCGTAGGGCAGTCCGCGGCGTTCGGCCCAGTTGCCCACGGCTTCCAGATCGATGTTGATGAAAGCGCAGACATCTTCGCGATCTGCGCCGAAGGCCACGGCCTCCTTGATGTGCGGGAAGAACTTGAGCTTGTTCTCGATGTACTTGGGCGCAAACAGGCTGCCGTTGGCCAGCTTGCCCACGTCTTTCGCGCGGTCGATGATCTTCAACTGGCCGTCGGTGTCCAGGTAGCCGGCGTCGCCGGTATGGAACCACCCGTCGGCGCTGCGCGCTTCGGCCGTGGCGTCCGGATTGCGGTAGTACTCCTTGAAGAGGCCCGGACTCTTGACGAGGATCTCGCCGTTGTCCGCCACCCGGATCTCCACGCCGGCCACCGGCGGGCCGACGGTATCGTCGCGCACATGGCCGTCGGGCTGCACGCAGACGAACACGGACGTTTCGGTCGAGCCGTACAGCTGCTTCAGGTTGATGCCGATGGAGCGGTAGAAGACGAACAGGTCGGGGCCGATGGCCTCGCCCGCGGTGTAGGCCACGCGCACGCGGCTCATGCCCAGCGCGTTGCGTAAGGGGCCGTAGATCAGCACGTTACCCAGCGCATAGCGCAGGCGGTCCCAGGCGTTGACGGATTCGCCGTCCAGGATCTTGGTGCCCACGCGGCGCGCCAGGTTCATGCAGGCGCCGAACAGCTTGCGCTTGATGAAACCCGCGTCTTCCATGCGGATCATCACATGCGTCAGCAGGCCTTCCAGCACGCGCGGCGGCGCGAAGTAGTAAGTGGGGCCGATGTCGCGCATGTCGATCGACACGGTGTCGGGCGATTCGGGATGGTTCACGGTGAAGCCCGTGACCAGCAGCTGCGTGTAGGAGAACATGTTCTGCCCGATCCACGCGGGCGGCAGATAGGCCAGCACGTCTTCCTGGTCGGTCAGCTTCTCCATGTCGGACACGGCGCGTGCGCGGTCGATCAACGCGTGGTGGGTCAGCACCACGCCTTTGGGCTTGCCCGTGGTGCCCGAGGTATAGAACATGGCGGCCGGGTCGTGTGGCTGCACGGCAGCGATGGCGCGGTCCAGGTAGTCGGCGTGCTGGGCGGCGTATTCCTGGCCCAGCGTCTCCAGCTTCTCATAAGACAGCAGCATGGGGTCCGCGTAATGGCGCAGGCCGCGCGGATCGTCGAACACCACGTGCTTCAACGCCGGGCACTGCTCGCGCACTTCCAGCATCTTGTCGACCTGTTCCTGGTCTTCCACGACGGCCACGCTGATCTCGGCGTCTTGCAGCACGTAGACCATTTCTTGCGCGACGGCATCCTGGTAGAGCGGAACGGGGATTGCGCCCAGCGACTGCGCGGCCATCATCGCCATATACAGGCGCGGACGGTTTTCACCGATGACAGCGACGTGCATGCCGGGCCGGATGCCCAACGAGGCAAGGCCGTTCGCCACGTGCCGGACATGTTCGGCCACGTCGGACCACGTAAGGGTTTGCCAGATCCCCAGATCTTTCTCACGTATCGCGGGCCGCGACCCACGAACTTTGGCATGCGCGAACAGCAGCGCTGGAAAGGTGTCCAGCGCCGCCGGCACCTGTGCAGATGCGGGCGATGAATGTGCCACGTTGTCTCCTCCGGTTTGGGCACATCGCGCCAGGGGTCCGCGGGAGCGGCAGTGGCGATGAAGGGCTTGACCAGTTGGTTTTAGATTTACGGCAGGAGTTAAGGTATAAGGTTGGGTTGCTACCAACTGTCACCATCGCGACATTCAAGGAACTTTTAGGGTATTCCCGATGCAGCTAGCCGACTCCCTGCAACTTGCCGCGGCCTGGTTCCGTTTGCTCAACGCCGAACAGCAAACGCGCGTCGAGCGGGACTTGACCGTGCAGCAAGCCGTTGCCGGATCGATCATAGAGCGCAAAGGTGAACTCGCCCAGGCATGGATTGGCGTATTGGCCGGATTGGTCAAGGTGTCGGTCGGCAATGCGGAAGGCAAGGTCGCGTCGCTGACCGGCGTGCCCGCCGGCGGCTGGATCGGCGAAGGTTCGTTGCTCAAGCGCGAAGTCCGCAAGTACGACATCGTCGCGCTGCGCGATTCGGTGGTGGCGCGCTTGCCGGCCCCCACTTTCGATTGGCTGCTGGACACCAGCATCCCGTTCAACCGTTATCTGCTCCATCAACTGAACGAGCGCGTGGCGCAGTTCATCGGCAAGGCGGAGTACGACCGTCTGCTGGATCCGGACGCGCGCGTGGCCCGCTGCCTGGCCGAGCTCTTCAACCCTTTGCTGTATCCCGGCATGGGGATGCGCCTGACCATTACGCAAGAAGAAGTCGGCTATCTGGCCCGGGTATCGCGCCAGCGCGCGAACCAGGCGCTGCGCAAGCTGGAAGAGGCGGGCCTCTTGAACGTGGAGTACGGCGCCGTCCGGGTGCTGGATCTTGACGGGCTGAAACTGTACGGCTCCGACCGCAGCGCGGTCGAGGGCGAACAGGCGCTCTGAGCGGGTGCAGATTTCTTTTTGAAAAAAGCGCTTGACGTTAAATAGCGCGCTATTTAATATTGCGCAATGAAATCCAGACCCAAACCCAAAGGCGCTTTCAACCCGCTGCTGCTGGACAGCCAACTGTGTTTCGCCCTGTACTCGACCTCGCTGGCGATGAACAAGGTGTACCGCAAGCTGCTGCGCGGGCTGGACCTGACCTATCCACAGTACCTGGTGATGCTGGTGCTGTGGGAGGGCGACGAGATAACGGTGACGGATATCGGCGACCGCCTGTTCCTGGATTCCGCGACGCTCACGCCGTTGCTCAAGCGCCTGGAGGCCGCAGGCCTGGTCAGCCGCAAGCGCGCCGTGGACGACGAGCGCCAGGTGATCGTGTCGCTGACCAAGCAAGGCCGCGACCTGCGCGAGCAGGCCCAAACCGTGCCCCACGCCATCGCCGGTGCAGCACAATGCACGCTGGACGAGGCGCAGGGCATGATGAAGACGCTGCACGCGCTGCGGGAAAAGCTGGCCGACAGTATTTGAAGTGAGGGGTGACGGGCGCCGTCATCCGCTTAAATAAATAGCGCACGATATAGTTGTGTGCTATTAATATAGTTAGCAGGTTTGCATGTCATCGGTAAGCGCCAGCGCGGGAGGGCCCGCCCGGCGAGGCAGTTCAACTTTCATCCTACAAAGGAAACGCACCATGTCTATCGAAAAAGTCCTGTACCGCGCCAATGCCACCGCAACCGGCGGCCGCGAAGGCCGTGGCGTCAGCGATGACGGCAACCTCGACGTCAAGCTGACCACGCCGCGCGAACTGGGCGGCGCAGGCGCAGCCGGCACCAATCCGGAACAACTGTTTGCCGTGGGCTATTCCGCCTGCTTCCTGGGCGCCATGAAGTTCGTCGGCGGCCGCGACAAGATCGCCATTCCGTCGGACGTGTCGGTGAACGGCATCGTCGGCATCGGCCCGATCCCCACGGGCTTCGGCATCGAAGTCGAATTGAAGATCTCGCTGCCCGGTATGGAGCGCGAGTTGGCCGAGAAGCTGGTGGCCGCGGCGCATATCGTTTGCCCTTACTCGAATGCGACGCGTGGCAATATTGACGTGACGTTGACGATTGTCTGATCGTTGGGTCTCTTAGGGCGCGTGGGTGAGCTTCGTAGGTCGCCCGCCGACTGCGGCCGCCCGGGCGGCGCGCAATCGGCATACGCGCTTCTGGGCGTCGTGGCGATGCTCGCTTGCGCGCCACCCGTCTCTCGCAGTCGCCGTAGGATGGGTGGAGCGCGGCAAATCCGTTACAGGAACGATGCTAGACATCGCGCGCAACCCATCGTGCCGTCATTGATTGATGTGAATGATATGCGCCGATGAAAGCGATGTCCGGCATGCGTCGATGATGGGTTACGTGCGGCACGCTGCGGTCTTCGTAGCTAGACTCGAACGCACTCCACCCATCCTACGAAAAACAGCAAGACGCACGCACCAGTAGGATGGGTGGAGCGCGGCAAATCCGTTACAGGAACGATGCTAGACATCGCGCGCAACCCATCGTGCCGTCATTGATTGATGTGAATGATATGCGCCGATGAAAGCGATGTCCGTCCTGCGTCGATGATGGGTTACGTGCGGCATGCTGCGGTCTTCGTAGCTAGACTCGAACGCACTCCACCCATCCTACGAAAAACAGCAAGACGCACGCACCAGTAGGATGGGTGGAGCGCGGCAAATCCGTTACAGGAACGATGCTAGACATCGCGCGCAACCCATCGTGCCGTCATTGATTGATGTGAATGATATGCGCCGATGAAAGCGATGTCCGTCCTGCGTCGATGATGGGTTACGCGCGGCACGCTGCGGTCTTCGTAGCTAGACTCGAACGCACTCTACCCATCCTACGAAAAACAGCAAGACGCACGCACCACACGCGAAGCGGCATCACTCCGACGCAAGACTTCGCGTAAGCCCCACGAGGCCGCCTGCGCGGCCGGCATGGGGCGGGCCCCGCAAGACCCTCCACCACACCCCACGATCGATGCGAAGCCAAAGAACCCCATTCGCCCCGGCCGCGGTGAGATTGCAGCTGATGGAGCCCGGCGCGTAGGTGGCCTGCGGTGTGCGGGGAGTCGATAAGCCCGAGGGAATCTGAAGGCCGCGGCCGCAGGCCGCAACGAAGATGACGAAGGGGCAGTCCGGAGCGAAGGCTCCGGACCGCGATCGTTGACCCGCGCACCGCAGGCCACCTACGTGCCGGGCGGCCTTAAGAACCCAAACGCCCGCGCACAAAATCCCTGCTAATGCCCACCCCCGAGATAAGCAGCAACCACCGCCGGATCATCCCGCAGCTTCTCCGCGCTGCCATGAACAGAAATGCGCCCGTTCTCCAGCACATACCCATAATCCGCCACATTCAACGCCGCGGCCGCGAACTGTTCCACCAGCAACATCGTCACTCCCTCGTCCTTTAACCGCGCAATGATCCGGAACACTTCCTCAACCAGGATCGGCGCCAGCCCCATCGACGGTTCGTCCAGCAGCACCAGTTCGGGATTCAGCATCACCGCGCGCGCCATTGCCAGCATCTGCTGCTCACCCCCCGACAGCGTGCCGGCCAATTGCTCGCGGCGTTCCTTCAGCCGCGGGAACAGGTCCATGGCGCGCCCCAGGTCGGCCTGCACGTCGCCCTTGGGGCGGCTGCCCGTCAGGCGCGGGAAGGCCCCCAACAGCAGGTTGTCGGTCACCGACAGCGTCGGGAACACCCGACGCCCCTCCGGCGAATGGGCCAGGCCCAATCGCGCGATGCGGTGTGATTCCAGGCCGTCAATGCGCTTGCCGCTTAGCGTGACCTCGCCCGCAGTCGGGCGGATCATGCCGGACAGCGCACGCATCGTCGTCGTCTTGCCGGCGCCGTTCGAGCCGATCAGCGTCACGACCTTCGCCTTCGGCACCTCCATGCTGATGCCGTGCAGCACCTTCACCTTGCCGTAACCCGCTTCCAGATTCTTGATCGATAGCATCTTGTTGTCCTCTTGGCGTCAGGCGGGCGCGCCGCCCAGATACGCCTCGATAACCTTGGCGTTGCTTTGCACTTCGTTCGGCAGGCCTTCGGCGATCTTCTGGCCGAAGTCCAGCACCGACACCGTGTCGCACACTCCCATCACCACATCCATATGGTGTTCGATGAGGATCAGTGTGATGCCGTGGTCGCGCACCTTGCGGATGATGGCCAGCAGCTCGACGATGTCGGGCGCGGTCAGGCCGGCCGCGGGCTCGTCCAGCAACAGCAACTGCGGGTCCAGCGCCAGCGCGCGGGCGATTTCCAGCAGGCGCTGCTTGCCATACGGCAGGTTGCGGGCTTCCTCGCTGGCCAGCGACTCCAGGCCCACGAATTCCAGCAGCGCCATCGCGCGGGCCCGGGCGCCTTGCTCTTCGCCCTTCCACTTCGGCGTGCGCAGCGCGATGCCGGCCAGCCCGGTGGTGAAGGTGTGGTGCAGGCCCACCAGCACGTTCTCCAGCGCGGTCATTTCGCCGAACAGCTGCACGTTCTGGAAGGTGCGCGCGATGCCGGCGGCGGCGATGTCCGCGGGCGCCAGGCCAACCAGCGACTTGCCCGAGAACTCCACCGCGCCGGCGGTCGGCACATAGATGCCGGTCAGCACGTTCATCATGGTGCTCTTGCCGGACCCGTTAGGGCCGATCAGGCCGTGGATGGTGCCGCGCTTGATGGTCAGGTCCACCTCGTTCAACGCCTTCAGGCCGCCGAACTGCATCAGCACGCTCTTGGCCGTCAGCAGCGTTTCGCCCTTGCCGGCCACGGCCGCTGCTTCGGGGACCGCGTCTTGTTCCTTCACCAGGTCCGACTTGACCGTCAGCGCCGCGCGGCGGGTCGAGAAGAACAGGTTGCGGACGAAGCCGACGATGCCGTCGGGCAGGTAATACACGACGAACAGGATCATGGCGCCGAAGATGGTCAGGCGCCAGTCGGTCACGGCGTCCAGCCAATACGAGAAGACCGCCAGCACGATGGTGCCGACGACGGGCACCACCACGCGCCGCGGTTCGGCGCGGCCCTTGGACACCGCGACGATGCTGCCCACCGTTACCAGGATGGCCACGGCCAGTGCGATCAGCCGGAAGGTGCCGATGTCGTCCAGCATCTTGGGCAGCAGCACGATGATGGACGCGCCCAGCAGGGCGCCCGTGCGGCTCTTGCGGCCGCCCATGATGATGGCCAGCAGGAACAGGATGGTCAGTTCGAAGTTGTACGTGTTGGGCGAGATGTACTGTTCGGAGTAGGAGTACAGCGCGCCCGCCAGACCGGCGAAACCGGCGCTGATCACGAAGGCGAATACCTTGTGCCGGTAGACCGACACGCCCATGCAGTCGGATGCGATCGGGCTGTCGCGCAAGGCCTCGAAGGAGCGGCCCAGGTGCGACTTCAGGATGCGGTGCACGACGATCAGCGAGATCACCAGCAGCGCGCCCACCAGCCAGAAGTACTCGCTCTTGGTCAGGATGTGGCCGCCGATGGACGGCTTGGGAATCTTGATGCCCAAGGGGCCTTCGGTCATGAAGGTCATCTCGTTGATCAGGATCTGGATGATGGTGCCGAACGCCAGCGTCACCATGGCCAGGTAGGGCCCCGTGACCCGCAACGCCGGCAGCGCCAGCACCGCGCCGAACGCCGCTGCAATCAGAATGGCGGCGGGAAGAATCACCCAGATGGGCATTTGCAGATGGAAGAACAGCACGCCGGCGACATACGAGCCGATACCGAAGAGGCCTGCATGGCCCAGCGATACCTGCCCGGTGTAGCCCACCACGATATCGAGCCCGAACAGCAGGATCGAATAGATCATGATCGTTTCGATCAGATGCAGGTAGTACGTGTTGGTCACGCCCAGCGGCACGGCGGCCAGGCATGCGATCGCCACGATGGATAGCAACAGGTGCAAGGGTTTCATCGCTTACACCTTCTTGATCGCGGTCTTGCCGAACAGGCCGGCGGGCTTGAAGGTCAGAACGAGCAGCAGCAACACCAATCCCGGCACGTCTTTGTACCCCGTCGAAAGATAAAAACCGGTGGTCGTCTCGGCGATCCCCAGGATCAGCCCACCCACCACGACGCCCATCCCGCTGGACAGGCCGCCGATGATCGCCACGGCGAACGCCTTCAGGCCCAGCACTGCGCCCATGGTGGCGCCGGTCAGCGTCAGCGGCGCCACCAGCACGCCAGCGAACGCCGCGGTCAGCGACGACAACGCATATGAGAAAGTGATCACCATGCCGGTGTTGATGCCCATCAGGCCGGCTGCGTCGCGGTCATTGGAGGTGGCCACGAAGGCCTTGCCGTAGATGGACTTGCGATTGAAGATTTCCACCAGGATCATCATGCCCAGCGCCCCGAATACGACCAGCAGCTCCATGGGCAGCACGTTGGCGCCGAACACCTGGATCGGCGCCTCGGGCAGCGGGGAGGGGAAGCGCAGGTCGTCGCGGCCCCAAATGTTTTCGGCCACGTTCTTGAAGATGATCCCCAAGGCGATGGTGGCCATGATCCAGCCGAACTCCGACCGCGTCTTGATGGCCGGCCGCACGCCGACCCGTTCGACGAGCGCGCCTTGCGCGAAGCCGAATATGCAGACGATGGGGATCATGACCCAGTAGTTCACGCCCAGGCCGACCAGCGTCAGCCCGACCAGCGCGCCCAGCATCAGGGCTTCGCCCTGGCCGAAGTTCAGGGTGCCCGACGTGGCGAAAGTAAGCTGGTATCCGAACGCGATGACGGCATAGATCATGCCTAGCGCGATACCGCTATAGATAAGCTGTAGAAGAATCATGGTGTGTGTCTTGAGGCGCTGTGTTCCGTCCCAACCCCCTTGGGCAGAACGCTGTTTTCAGGCGGCTGCATGCCCCGCACCCGATGCCCGGGGCGCGGGCGGCGGCGGCCGGGAAGCCGCCGCCTTCCTGCTTTTTTCCAGGCTTAGTTGGCCTTGACGACGCGGCCGCCCTTGACCTCGCCGATGACCACTTCCTTCGCGGTGATCGCGTCGTGGTTGTCGTGCGTGAACGGCTTGTTGTAGGTCATCACCACGCCTTCGACCGGCGTTTGCAGGTTTTCAAGCGCTTCGCGGACCTTCGGGCCGTCGGTGGAGTTGGCCTGCTTGATGGCGGCTGCCAGCAGGAAGATCGAGTCGTAGCCCTGGGCCGCCGACACCGGCGAATCTATGCGGTTGTTCTTGGGCTTGAACTTGGCCAGGTAGGCGTCGATGAATGCCTTGCGCTTGGGGGTGTCAGGGTCCTGGATGAAGGTCTGCGGCATGCGCGCGCCTTCGCCGTTGGTGCCCGAGTTGTCGATGTAGTTGGCCATCGAGAGCGTCCAGCTGCCGATAATCGGCACCTTCCAGCCCAGCTTGGTCATGCCGTTGGCGATCTGCGCCAGTTCGGGGCCGATGCCGTAGGTCAGCACGGCTTCGGCGCCGGCGGCCTTGGCCTTCAAAAGCTGGGCCGTCATGTCGACGTCCTTGATGTTGAACTTTTCGACGGCCACGGCCTTGATGCCCTTGGCGTCCAAGGCCTTTTCCAGGTCTTCGCGGCCCAGCTGGCCGTAGTTGGTGGAGTCGGCCAGGATCGCGACCTTCTTGTAGCCGCGGCGGGTGATCGCTTCTTCCACGATCATCGGAGCCTGGATGCTGTCATGCGCCGCGTTGCGGAACACGTAGTTATCGGGGAATTCCGGCGCCTTGAACTGGTGCGTGATCACGCTGCCCGTGGCCACGTTGTTGAACACGGGGATCTTGGCGTCCTGGTAGAAGCGCTGCGAGGCCAGTGCCACGCCCGTATTGATGTACCCGACCGTGGCCGCGACCTGTTCCTTGTTGATCAGTTCCTGGGCGATCTGCACGCCGCGTTCGTTCTTGGCTTCGTCGTCGCGCTCGACGGCAACCAGCTGGCGGCCGAGTACACCGCCGTTCTTATTGATTTCTTCGATGGCCAGACGCACGCCGTCGCGCATGCTGACGCCCATGGATGAGGAGCCGCCGGTGTACGGGCCGGCCACGCCGATCTTGATGGGGTCGGCGGCGTAGGACGCGGCCGATGCGGCAAATGCAAGGGTTCCTGCTAGCAGCTTCAAACGAAAATCCATGGATGTCTCCGTTGTAATTAGATTGACTGCGTGGAAAACCGGTTGCCGGCGCCTGGCGGCGAGAAATCGATGTTGCGGCGCGCTCCTGTGTTGCGTGTTGTGACTGTCTGCTTAATCGCTTACGCGAATCTGACCCGGCGGGGTTTTTCCGCGTAAATACCTAGTACGGGCGCAAGGGGCGCGGGCCAGGCGTTGCAATGCAGCATGGCCAGGCGCGGCAAGCGGGGTCTTGCAGGGGGCCAAGGCGTGCGACGGGCGGACAGCCGCGTTGGCCGCATGCTAGCCAGCGAGGGGAGCAGTCGCGCGGAAATTCATTCCGCCCGTTACTGGAAATTTATTCCTGACGGGCCGGCAGGCCGCATGGCCATTGGGCTGCCTGTTTGCAGACGTCTGCGAGCCATAGGGAAAACGCTTGGACGGCGCGGCCCGGCGGGCGGGACATTTCGGTGCACAGGTGGTACTGGGATTCACCGGGGATGTCGATGTCCAGCACGCGCACCAGCTTGCCCTCATCCAGCCATTCCGCGGCCAGGGTGCGGCGGGTCAGTGCCAGCCCCTGGCCGGCGCGGGCGGCGGCCAGCATCATCCCCAGATCCACCAGCCAGACCCCGCGCGAGGGTTCAGGCCAGTCCAGGCCGGCCGCGTCCAGCCAGGGGCGCCAGGGCTCCATCGGGCAGCGCAGCAGGTCGGCATGAGCCAGGTCCGCGGGGCGATTGAACGGGCCGTGCGTGGCAAGATACGACGGCGAGCAGACGGCGAACACGGGGTCGGCCGTGAGCTGGCGCGCGTGCAGGCCGGGATACTTGCCGCTACCGAACCGTACCCAGACGTCGGCGTTGGGCGGCATGATGTCCAGATAGGGGATAGACAACATGATCTCCAGCTCGACGTCCGGATGCGCGGCGGTGAAGCCGGGCAGGTAAGGGATCAGCACCTGGCGGGCAAAGGTGGGTGTCGAGACGACGCGTAGCGGTTCCGGCTTGGGTTCGCCGCGCTTGTGCAGCGAGGCGTCCGACAGCAGGTCCAGCGCGGTGCGCACCTGGTTCAGGTAGTCGCGCCCGGCGGCGCTGAGCGTGGCGCCCCGGCTGCTGCGGATGAAGAGCGAGACGTCCAGCAGGGCTTCCAGCGCGGCGATGCGCTTGCCGATGGCGCTGGCGGTGACGAAAAGTTCTTCGCTCGCGCGTTCGAAAGAGCCCAGGCGGGCGGCCGCTTCGAATGCCTGGATGGCAGCCAGCGGCGGCAGCCGCACATCTTTGGAAGGAGAGGGTCCGCGCATGATCGTCTGGCGGGCCGGCCGTGCGCCCGACGAAAAAGTGGCAACGGAGAGATTATAAAAGTGATGGCGGCGCACCGTCCGAGCGCGCCGCCCTGATGCGGAAAGCGGGCCTTAGACGCCCTTGATGGCCAGGCTGACCGCCAGCCCGGCCATGACCACGGCGATGACGCCGTCCAGGATGCGCCAGGCCGAGGCGCTGGCGAAGAAGCGGGCGAACAGGCGTGAGCCGATGCCCAGCACGGCCAGCCACAGCAGGCTGGCGGTGAAGGCGCCGGCGGCGAACGCCATGCGGGCGTCCTCGAAGCCGTGCGCCAATGAGCCCACCACCACCATGTCGAGCCAGAAATGGGGGTTCAGCAGCGAAAAGCCCAGCGCGCCCAGCATGGCGGCGCGACGCGACGGTACTACGTCGCGTGCGGCGGCCAAGCCGCCCGTGGCCGTCCAGGCGCGGCGGGCCGATTGCACGGCGTACCAGGTCAGGAAGGCCACGCCGAACCACAGCACGGCGGTCGTCAGCCAGGGGAACCAGGCCGTCAGCGCCTGCAGCCCGGAAACGCTGGCGAAGATGAACACGGCGTCGATCAGCGCGCAGATGGCCACGACGCTGAGCAGATGCGCCCGCATCAGGCCTTGGCGCAGGATAAAGGCGCTTTGCGCGCCCACGACGGCGAACAGGCCCAGCCCGGTGGCGGTTCCGCTGGCCCAGGCGGTCAGGAAGAGGGGGGATGACAAGGTGGCGAACATGATGCAAATACCTGTAACTGCAACGCCTGTGGCGGCGCTTTGATGATGGTTCCAGAGGCATTGCGCACTCTGGTGATAGCGTATTTTCCCTTGCGCGCCAGATGAAATACAGCTAATTTTCCTTCACTATATTAAGTAAAACTAATCCATGAAACTCGATCACGGCAACTTGCGGGCGCTGGCCGCCGTTGTGCGCGAAGGCAGCTTCGAGCGCGCCGCGCTGTCCCTGAGCGTGACGCCGTCGGCGGTGTCGCAACGAATCAAGGCGCTGGAGGACCGCATGGGCCGCTTGCTGGTCCAGCGCACCGTGCCGGCGGCCGCTACGGCGGACGGCCAGGTGCTGGTGCAACTGGCGGAACAGACGGCGCTGCTGGAACACGATGCGCTGAATCGGCTGGGCGTGTCGGACGACGAGGTTCCCCACGCCAGCATCCCCATCGCGGTCAATCACGACAGCCTGGAGACCTGGTTCGTCGACGCGGCCCTGCAGTTTTCGGCCCGGACGCGGGCCACGCTGGACATGCTGTCCGAAGACCAGGACCACACGGCGGCACTGTTGCGCAACGGGTCGGTGCTCGGCGCCGTGACCACGCTGGCCGATCCCGTGCAGGGTTGCCGCATCCACGCGCTGGGCAGCATGCGTTACGTGGCGACCTGCACGCCGGATTTCCACAAGCGCTATTTCGCCCATGGGGTCAACGCGCAGACGTTGGCGGAAGCGCCGGTGCTGGTGTTCAACCGCAAGGACGCCCTGCAGGCGCGGTTCGCGCACAAGATCTCGGACCCGGCGCCGTGGCAGCCGCCTGTCTGGTGGGTGCCTTCCACGCGCGCGTTCGTGCAGGCCACGCTGGGCGGGCTGGGCTGGACGATGAATCCGCTGCCGCTGGTTCAAGAACACCTTGATGCCGGTCAGCTGATGCTGCTTCGGGGCCGCGCCTGGGAGGATGTGCCGCTGTATTGGCAGCATTGGCGGGTAAACTCCGAGGCGATGGAAGCCTTGACCGATTCGGTTCTGTCGGCCGCCCGCAGCTTGGTCCGGCGGCGTTAACCCACTAGGAGGACACCCCATGAACATCCGCAAGTTCGCACTCATTGCCGCCCTGGGCCTGTGTACGGCCGGTTCGGCGTGGGCGAAGGACTACAAGGTCGGCCAGATCGAAATCGACGACCTCTGGGTCCGCGCGTCGGCGCCGGGCCAGTCCAATGGTGCGGGGTATATGGATATCGACAACGATGCCAAGACGGAAGACCGCCTGCTGTCGGTGTCGTCAGAGGCCGCCGAGCGGGTCGAACTGCACACCGTGCAGACGGAAAACGGCGTGTCGAAGATGCGCCAGGTCGAAGGCGGCATTGCGCTGCCCGCCGATACCGAGGTCAAGCTCAGCCCGGGCGGCTATCACGTCATGTTCATCAAGCTGAAGGCGCCGTTCGCTGACGGCGCAACCGTGCCGGCCACCTTGAAGTTCGAAAAGGCGGGCGAAGTCGCGGTGCAATTCAAGGTCAAGCCGGCCTCGCACAACCCCGGCATGAGCCACGGCGGCATGGACCACGGCGCGATGAAACACTAAGCGCCCGCGCTGCCCGCGCCTGCTGTCGCGGGTGTGTTTCACCTGAACAGACTCTCAATCGGGCAAGTCTGTCCCGACCAGAGGCAGGTCTACCCCAATCGGGGCCGCGCGGAGCCGGCTTCGCCGGTCCGCAGCGGCGCCCCCCTGGGGGGGAAGCGCGCAGCGCTGCGGGGGGGGGGAGGTTAATACAGCCCTTGCTGACGCATCGCGTCGGCCACCTTCACGAAACCGGCAATGTTGGCACCGTCCAGGTAGTTGACGTATTCACGCTCGCTGTGGCCGTGACGCACGCAGTTCTCGTGGATGTCGCGCATGATGGCGTGCAGGCGGGCGTCGACCTCTTCGCGCGTCCAGGCCAGGCGGGCGGAGTTCTGGGCCATTTCCAGGCCCGACACGGCCACGCCGCCGGCGTTGGTGGCCTTGCCCGGGGCATACAGCACGCGGGCGGCGATGAAGGCCTTGGCGGCTTCCAGCGTGGCCGGCATGTTGGCGCCTTCCGCCACGCACAGCACGCCGTTCTTGATCAGCGTTTGCGCATCGGCCAGTTCCAGTTCGTTTTGCGTCGCGCACGGCAGGGCCACGTCGACAGGCACGTGCCACGGGCGCTTGCCGGCTTCGTACTTCAGGCCGAATTGCTGGGCATACGTGTCCAGGCGGCCGCGCAGGTCGTTCTTGATGTGCATCAGGGCGACCAGCTTCTCGTGCGTGAAGCCGGCTTCGTCCACCACGGTGCCGTTGGAGTCCGACACGGTGACGACCTTGGCGCCCAGCGACATGGCCTTCTCGATGGCGTATTGCGCCACGTTGCCCGACCCCGAGACCGACACGCGCAGGCCGTCGAAGGACTTGCCCACGCGCTTGAGCATCTCTTCAGCGAAATACACGGTGCCGTAGCCGGTGGCTTCGGGGCGAATCAGGCTGCCGCCGAAGGTCAGGCCCTTGCCCGTGAAGACGCTGGCGGTGGAATTCGACAGCTTTTTCATCATGCCGGCCATGAAGCCGACTTCGCGCGCACCCACGCCGATGTCGCCGGCCGGCACGTCGGTGTCCGGACCCAGGTGGCGATACAGTTCGATCATCAGCGCCTGGCAGAAGCGCATGACTTCAGCATCGGACTTGCCCTTGGGGTCGAAGTCCGAACCGCCCTTGCCGCCGCCCATGGGCAGCGTGGTCAGCGAGTTCTTCAGCGTCTGTTCGAATGCCAGGAACTTCAGGATGGACAGGTTCACCGAGGGGTGGAAACGCATGCCGCCCTTGTACGGGCCGATGGCCGAGCTGTGCTGGATGCGGAAAGCGCGGTTGACCTGGGCACGGCCCTGATCATCGGTCCAGCACACGCGGAACTGGATCACACGTTCCGGTTCCACCAGACGCTCAAGCAGCGCGTGCTCGGCATAGTGAGGGTGCTTCTCGATGAAAGGCCACAGGCTCAGCATCACCTCCTGGACGGCTTGCATGAACTCAGGCTGCTGCGGGTCGCGCGCGGCGACGCCACGCAGGAAGTCGTCCAGACTCTGCACTTTCAACATGATCTCCTCGGGGGTGCTTCGAACAGGTGCGGGTGTGCGCCGTTTTGGGGCGCGAATTATTTGTTCTGGTGCATTTATCGCACCAGCATGGTGCGGAATTGTAGGGGCAAATTGTTGCCCTGCGCAAAGCCGGAAACGCCGCCATCACCTTGATATCTAAGCACTTTTCTATGTCTTATATTGGGGACATATTAAATCACACGGAACAGGGTTTACAGGGGTGAAGACGTGATCCGACGGCGTTAGCCTTGTATTTACAGGGAAAATAAATATGTCCCCATTTTATGTCTTGATGTACGGGGGCTGCGAAATGGCGCATCCCTCAGTAAATAAGGGGCTCGCGGCGGTATCCGCGTGTCCTGAGCCCCGTTCTTTCTCTACTATACGTCCCCATTAATTATTTGAGAAAGATCACTTGAATTGGCGCGGAATCAGACCTGCACGACCGCCAGCGCGGCGCCCAATGCCATCAAGATGGCGCCCACCACCCGGTCAGCGGTGCGTTGGTGGTCCAGCAGCAGCCGGCGCAGGATGACCGACGACACCGACCACGCCACCACGCTGAACCACACCCAATGTGCGAAGGACATGAACAGCCCGTAGCCGAACTGCTGGGGCAACGGCGTGCCCGGCGCCACCACCTGCGTGTAGGTGCTGATGACGAACAGGGTGGTCTTGGGATTCAGCGCATTGGTCAGGAAGCCGCTGTACAGCGCCTGCCAGGCCGAAATCGGGGGGCGCGCCGACAGGTCCCGGCTGACCGGCGTGCGGTTGAAGAAGGTCTTCCAACCCATATAGACCAGATAGCAGGCGCCCGCCAGTTTGATGCCTTGCAACACGGGCTGCGCGTAATGGGCCAGCAAGCTCACGCCGAACATCGTATAGAACACGTGGACCTGCACGCCCAGGGCGATGCCGAGCGCACAGACAAGGCCCGTGCGCCGGCCGAACAGGTAGCTGTATCGGGTCACCATTGCAAAGTCCGGCCCCGGACTGATGACGGCAAGGACGGTGATGAGGGCAACGGCGATCAGTTCGGTCATGGCAGCGGCGGCGGAAAAGGCGCGCAA
Organism: Achromobacter marplatensis; assembly: GCF_002209535.1. Taxonomy (GTDB): domain Bacteria; phylum Pseudomonadota; class Gammaproteobacteria; order Burkholderiales; family Burkholderiaceae_B; genus Achromobacter; species Achromobacter marplatensis. The sequence goes on from NZ_NJIG01000004.1 coordinate 218,032, forward strand.
TAGAGGCTTCGGAAAGGGTGCTCATTCTGTGATGCTGGCGCGGCAATGAAAAACGATTTTTAATGCCTGATATCCGTTAGAAAAAATCACCTATTGCGATGAAACTTCCCCCGCTGGGATCCCTGCGTGTCTTCGATGCGGCGGCCCGTCATGAAGCCTTCGGCCGGGCGGCAGAAGAGTTGCACGTCACACACGGTGCGGTCAGCCGGCAGATCAAGCAACTGGAGCAGGCACTGGGGCTGGTCTTGTTCGAACGCCGGAATCGGGCTGTTTTTCTGACCGATGCCGGGCGCCAGTTGCTGGTTCTGACGCGCAGCCTGTTCGAGCAATTGGCGGCCGGCTTGGCGCAACTGCGTCAACCTGCTGCCGACGCGCCGCTGGTGCTGTCATGCGAACCGACGATCGCCATGATGTGGCTGATTCCGCGCCTGCCCGATTTCCAGCGGGCGCATCCCGGTATCCAGGTGCATCTGTATGCGGCGGGCGGCCCCGTGGACTTCGCGGCGCAAGGCGTGGACGTGGCACTACGGCGCAACGATTTCGAATGGGACGCGGCCTTGCATGCGGAGCGCGTATGCGATGAATGGACGGGCCCTGTCTGCCGGCCGGGCGTGGCGGGCAGTCCCGGCGAGCAAGCCTGGAACGGTTCGCCGGCCCTGGGCAGCGCAACCCGGCCGGGCGCCTGGCGGCAATGGGCGCAGGCCTCGGGCCACAAGGCCCCGCGCAAGGCCGGGCCAGTCTATGAACATTTCTATCTCAGCCTGCAGGCAGCCGCGGCGGGTCTAGGCATTGCCATCGGCTCGGCGCTGATGGTGCGGGACGCGTTGCGCGACCACCGGTTGGAGGCGCCTTGCGGATTCATCCGCGACGGTTCGGCGTACTTCCTGTTGTCGTCTCGTCCCTACGGGGACGATCCCCGGGCGGTGGCGTTTCTGGCATGGCTGCGCCAGCAGGCTGCGGCGTCGTTGCCGGATGCGGAGGGCCGCGACGCCGGGCCGGATCAGAGCGTGGCGTCGTAGTCGATCGTCAGCGGCGCGTGGTCCGAGAAGCGTTCGTCCTTGTAGATGGCCACGTTACGGGCGCGGGCGGCGATGCCGGGGGTAGCGATCTGGTAATCGATACGCCACCCGACGTTCTTGGCCCAGGCCTGGCCGCGGTTGCTCCACCAGGTGTACTGGTCGGGCCGGTCGTCGATGGTGCGGAACACGTCCACGAAGCCGCGTTTGTCGAACACGTCGGTCAGCCAGGCGCGTTCCTCGGGCAGGAAACCGGAATTCTTCAGGTTGCCCTTCCAGTTCTTCAGGTCGATTTCCTTATGCGCGATGTTCCAGTCGCCGCAGATGATGAATTCCCGGCCGGTGGTCTTGTGCTCGTGCATCAGGGCGTCGATCCAGGGGCCGAAGCGGTCCAGGAAACGGTACTTGGCTTGTTGCCGTTCGTCGCCGCTCGATCCCGACGGCAGGTAGGCGCTGATCACCGACAGGTTCTTCCAGTCGGCGCGGATGATGCGGCCTTCGGGGTCGAATTCCTCGCAGTCCAGTCCGACGTTCACGCGTTCGGCGGCATCGCGCAGGTAGATGCCCACGCCGCTGTAGCCCTTCTTGACCGCGTGGTGGAAGTGGCCGGTATAGCCGGGCGGGTGGCGCAGGTCATCGGTCAGGTCCGCGTCGGCGATCTTGATTTCCTGAAGGCAAAGGACGTCTGCGGCATGCTTGTCCATCCAGGGTTGCAGGCCCTTGCGGAAGGCGGAACGGATGCCGTTGAGATTGATGGACGTGATGCGCAGCAAAGCGAGACTCCTGTAGAGCGGCCGTGGGGGCCGGAACAATGTCAGGAATTTAACCGACTCGGCGGCGGGGTCGGGCAATAGCCCTGACACCGGATAAAATGCCGGGGTTTGCCATCTACCGGATCCCCCTCGTATGCCCGCCGCCACCTCTTCCGCCACCTCCCTCGATTTTGTCCGCTTTGCCCTGAACGAAGGCGTGCTGCGCTTTGGCAGTTTCAAGGTTAAATCGGGCCGGATCAGCCCCTATTTCTTCAATGCCGGCCTGTTCAACAGCGGCGGTTCGGTCGGCAAGCTGGCGCAGTTCTACGCGCAGGCGCTGCTGGATTCGGGCGTGGAATTCGACATGCTGTTCGGCCCGGCATACAAGGGGATTCCGTTGGCGACCGCAACGGCCGTGGCGCTGGCCGGCCACCCGGCCATGCAAGGCCGTGGCGACGTGCCGTTTGCCTACAACCGCAAGGAAGCCAAGGACCACGGCGAAGGCGGCACCCTGGTCGGCGCACCGCTTAAGGGCAAGGTCGTCATCATTGACGACGTGATCACGGCAGGCACGTCGGTGCGCGAATCCGTTGAGATCATCCGCAGCGCGGGCGCCGAACCGGCCGCCGTGCTGATCGCCATGGACCGCATGGAACGCGCCGGCCCGGACGATGCGCTGTCGGCGCATTCCGCAGTGCAGGACGTGGCCAAGACCTACGGCATCCCGGTCGTGGCGATCGCGTCGCTGTCGGACATCATGGCTTTGTTGCAAGACGACGCATCGTTCGCTGAAAACCGCGACGCCGTGCAGGCGTACCGGACGAAGTACGGGGTGAAGTAAACAGGAGGCAAAGGGCTGGCGGGTGCGTGCCAGCCCGCTCAACCGTTGACCCTCCCCATTCTTCGCAAAAGAAAAGGCCGCGGCAATGTGCCGCGGCCTTTTATCCGTCTGATTCCCGAAGGAACGATCAGCTGTCGAGCTTCTGCTTGAGCAGGTCGTTCACTTGCTGCGGATTGGCCTTGCCGCGGGCGGCCTTCATGATCTGGCCCACCAGCGAGTTGAACGCCTTTTGCTTGCCGGCCCGGTACTCTTCCACGATGGCCGGGTTGGCGGCCAGCACCTCGTCGATCATGGCGCCGATGGCGCCCGTGTCGCTGATCTGCTTCAAGCCACGCGCGTCGATGATGGCGTCGGCGTCGCCGCCGTTCTCGCCTGCCCACATGGCGCCGAAGACTTCGCGGGCGATCTTGTTGGAGATCGTGCCGTCGATGATGCGGCCGATCAGCGCGGCCAGCGCCGGCGCCTGCACGGGCGAATCGGCGATGCTCTTTTCGTCCTTGTTCAAGGCGGCAGCGACTTCGCCCATGACCCAGTTCGCAGCCAGCTTGGCTTGACCTGCCGGCAGCGCGCGCGCTACGGCTTCGAAGTAGGCGGCCAGATCGCGGCTGACGGTCAGTTGGGCGGCGTCGTAGGCAGGCAGGCCGAATTCCGATTCGAAGCGGGCGCGCTGGGCGGCCGGCAGCTCGGGCATGGCGGCGCGCACTTCGTCGACCCAGGCGCTGGAGATCACGAGCGTGGGCAGGTCGGGGTCGGGGAAGTAGCGGTAGTCGTGCGCATCTTCCTTGCTGCGCATGCTGCGCGTTTCGTCGCGGTCGGCGTCGTACAGGCGCGTTTCCTGCACGACCGTGCCGCCGTCTTCGATCAGCTCGATCTGGCGGCGCGCTTCATAGACGATGGCGCGTTCCAGGAAGCGGAACGAGTTGACGTTCTTGATCTCGGTACGGGTGCCGAATTCCTTCTGGCCGACCGGGCGCACCGACACGTTGGCGTCGCAGCGGAACGACCCTTCCTGCATGTTGCCGTCGCAGATGCCCAGCCAGACCACCAGGCTGTGCAGGGCGCGGGCATAGGACACGGCCTCGGCGGCCGAGCGCATTTCCGGTTCCGTCACGATTTCCAGCAGCGGGGTGCCGGCGCGGTTCAGGTCGATGCCGCTGGCAGGCGAGCCGTTGGCCAGCGTGAAGTCGTCGTGCAGCGATTTGCCGGCGTCTTCTTCCAGGTGGGCGCGCGTCAGGTTGACGGTTTTTTCTTCTTCACCCACGAAGAACGACAGCGAACCGCCCACGACCACCGGCAGCTCGTACTGGCTGATCTGGTAGCCCTTGGGCAGGTCGGGGTAGAAGTAGTTCTTGCGCGCAAAGACAGAACGCGGCGCGATCGTGGCGCCCACGGCCAGGCCGAATCGGATGGCGCGCTCGGCCGCGCCGCGGTTCATGACCGGCAGGCTGCCCGGCAAGGCGAGGTCCACTTCGTTGGCATGCGTGTTGGGCGCGGCGCCGAATTCAGTGCTGCTGCCCGAAAAAATCTTGGAGCCGGTGGAAAGCTGGGTGTGCGTTTCCAGGCCGATTACGATTTCCCAGTTCATTATCTGTAGTTCCAATCAATAGTGCCGCGGCGGAGCGCGCCAGCGGCGCCGGGCCGCCCCAAGGCGCTGGCAGCCCCCTTGGGGGGCAGCGAACGGAGTGAGCGTGGGGGCCTCATCAGAGCGGGGACCGCGTATGCCAGTTGGTGACTTGTTGGTAGCGGTCGGCGATGGCCAACAGGCGGCCTTCGTCGAAGTAGTTGCCGATGATCTGCAGGCCGACCGGGCGGCCCGAGCCGAAGCCGCACGGGATCGACATTGCGGGCAGGCCGGCCAGGCTGACGCCCAGCGTGTAGACGTCGGCCAGCCAGTCGGCCGTCGGGTCGTCGCGGTTGTCGCCGATGTTCTTGGCGACCGTCGGGGTGACCGGGCCCATGATCACGTCGCATTGGCCGGCATAGGCGCGCTGGAAATCCTGCGCGATCAGGCGGCGCAGGCGCTGCGCTTGCAGGTAGTAGGCGTCGTAATAGCCGTGCGACAGCACGTAGGTGCCGATCAGGATGCGGCGCTTGACCTCGCTGCCGAAGCCTTCGGCGCGCGAGCGGCTGATCATCTCGGTGAGATCGCCGTACTGCTCGGTACGGTGGCCATAGCGCACGCCGTCGTAGCGGGCCAGGTTGCTGGACGCTTCCGCGGGGGCGATGACGTAGTAGGCGGGAATGGCCAGTTCGGTGCGCGGCAGCGACACCGGCACGCGCACGGCGCCCAGCGCTTCGAACTGGGCCAGGGCGGCTTCCACCGCCGCGGCCACGTCGGCGGCCAGGCCGGCGCCGAAATACTCTTGCGGCACGCCGATGCGCAGGCCCTTCAGGGGCTGGCTGCCGGCGGCGTCAAATGCGGCCTGGGCCGAATCGAAGTCGCGGCGGACGCGGCCCGGTTCGTTGACGGCGGCGTCGCACTTTTCCAGGCTGGTGGCGTCGCGCGGATCGAAGCCGCTGACGACATCCAGCAGTTCAAGCAGGTCGCGGCTGCTGGCGGCCAGCGGGCCGGCCTGGTCCAGGCTGGAGCCGAAGGCCACCATGCCATAGCGCGAGACCGTGCCGTAGGTCGGCTTGATGCCGCTCACGCCGCACAGGGCAGCGGGCTGGCGCACCGAACCGCCGGTGTCGGTGCCGGTGGCGGCGGCCACCAGGCGGGCGGCCACGGCGGCGGCCGAACCGCCCGAGGAGCCACCCGGTACGGCGGCGTGGTCCCAGGGGTTCTTCACGGCGCCGTAGGCCGAGTTCTCGTTGCCGGAGCCCATGGCGAATTCGTCGCAGTTCAGCTTGCCGATGGACACGGCGCCGGCCGCGCCCAGGCGTTCGACGACGGTGGCGTCGAACGGGCTGACATAACCTTCCAGCATCTTGCTGCCGGCGGTGGTGCGCCAGCCGCGGGTCACGAACGCGTCCTTGTGGGCGATGGGTACGCCGGCCAGCGGGCCTGCCGTACCATCGGCCAGGGCGGCGTCGGCGGCGCGGGCCTGCGCCAGCGTCAATTCAGCGTCAATATGTAAAAAGCAATTCAGGCCGCTGGCCGCATCGGCGGCCGCCAGGGCGCTTTGCGCCAGTTCCACGGCGCTGACCTGGCGTTGGGCGAGGGCCGCGCGCAAAGCGGCGATCCCCTCGAATTGGGTGTGCAAGGCGGGTTTCGTCATGGCTCAGTCCAGGACTTTAGGGACCAGGAACAAGCCTTCCTGGGCGTCGGGGGCGTTGGCCAGCAGCGCCTGGCGGCGGGCTTCCGAGCTGGCCTCGGTCACGGCGTCTTCACGCAGGCGCAGCACGATGTCCTCATGGGCGGACAGGGGGTGGGCCAGGGGTTCGACGCCTTGGGTGTCGACGGCCTGGAGCCGTTCGATCAGGTGGAGGATGCCGTTCAACTCGGCCTGCGCGACGGTGCGCTGGTCGGGGGTCAGTTCGATTCTGGCCAGCCGGGCAATGCGGGCCACATCTGTGTCATTAAGCGCCATAGGGATTGCAAAATCGATAAGCGAAGGCCGAAGGGCGGGACTGGGCAGTATGCATGCGCCAAACCCGTTACAAAGCTTGAATAGCCTGCATTTATGCGCTATTTCCGGTGAAATTATAAGTTATGATTCACGGTTTAATCGCCGTGATGACAGGCGGACCCGACGTTTTTCGGGCCAAACGCCCCATGGCATGAACCCAATTCCCCCCAGAATTTAGCTGAGCTCCCATGTTCGGATTCCTGCGCAGTTATTTTTCCAGCGATATGGCGATCGACCTCGGTACCGCCAATACGCTGATTTACGTCCGCGGCAAGGGCATCGTGCTCGATGAGCCCTCCGTGGTCGCAATCCGTCATGAAGGCGGGCCTCACGGCAAAAAGATCATCCAGGCCGTCGGCCACGAAGCCAAGCAGATGCTTGGCCGAGTTCCCGGCAATATCGAGGCCATTCGGCCCATGAAGGATGGCGTTATCGCTGACTTCACGGTCACCGAACAGATGCTCAAGCAATTCATCCGCATGGTGCACCCCCGCAACATGCTGGCGCCCAGTCCGCGCATTATCGTCTGCGTGCCCTGCGGCTCCACCCAGGTTGAACGTCGCGCCATCCGCGAATCGGCGTTGGGCGCGGGCGCGTCCCACGTCTTCCTGATCGAAGAACCCATGGCCGCGGCCATCGGCGCCGGCCTGGCCGTCTCCGACGCCAGCGGCTCCATGGTCGTCGACATCGGCGGCGGCACCACCGAGGTGGCGGTCATCTCGCTGGGCGGTATGGTCTATAAGGGTTCCGTGCGCGTCGGCGGCGACAAGTTCGACGAAGCCATCGTCAACTATATCCGCCGCAACTACGGCATGCTGATCGGCGAGCCCACCGCTGAACTGATCAAGAAGGAAATCGGGTCCGCATTCCCGGGTTCCGAAGTCCGCGAAATCGAAGTCAAGGGTCGCAATCTGGCCGAAGGCGTGCCGCGCAGCTTCACGGTCTCGTCCAACGAGATCCTGGAATCGCTGACCGACCCGCTGAACCAGATCGTGTCCGCGGTAAAGATCGCCCTTGAGCAGACCCCGCCCGAACTGGGTGCCGACATCACCGACAAGGGTATCGCCCTGACCGGCGGTGGCGCGCTGCTGCGCGATCTGGATCGCCTGCTTCAGGAAGAGACCGGCCTGCCCGTCGTGGTGGCCGACGATCCCCTGACCTGCGTCGTGCGCGGTTGCGGCGAAGCGCTGGAACACCTTGAGAAACTGGGCGCCATCTTCATCAACGACTAATACCGCCCGCCAGCCCGGAGCCTCGCTTTTTCACGGCTCCGGCCGCTGCGGGAGCGACGGACGCGGGTGCCCGGGCTGAGATTCATGCAACGACAAGGGACCCCCCCCCTATTCAGGCGCGGCCCACCTGCGGAGGTGCGGCTGGTCGTTCTGGTCGTCCTTGCTTTGGCCCTGATCATCATGGATTCGCAATGGCGCATGCTGGAACCGGCGCGCCGTGCGATGTCCGTGGCGCTTTACCCCTTCCAGCGTGCCGTCATGGCGCCGCGCGACCTCGTCCAGCAAGTCAATGAGTGGGTCAACGCGGCCAACCTCATCCGCAGCGAAAACGAAGCCTTGCAGCGCCAGCGCATCGAACTGGCCCAGGTGGCCAGCCATGCGGCGCAACTGGCCGCCGAAAATGCGCAACTGCGCCGCCTGCTGGGCGTGACCGACACCGTGGCGCAATCGGCCGTGGTGGTCGAAGTCATGTACGAGCCCACCAACGCGTTCACCCAGCGGCTGGTGTTCAACAAAGGCAGCAAGGCCGGCCTGGCGCCGGGCATGCCCGTCATCGACGAAGGCGGCGTGGTCGGCCAGATCGTGCGCGTAACGCCGATGACGGCCGAAGCCGCCCTGGTGACGGACGAGCAGGTCTCCATCCCCGTCCAGCTGCTGCGCAACGGGCTGCGCCTGATCGCGTTCGGCGGCAATTCGCCGGGCAAGATGGAAGTCCGTTACCTTGCCGCCAATGCCGACATCAAGGAAGGCGATACTATCGTTACCAGCGGCGTCGGCGGTTTGTTCCCTGCCGGCCTGCCCGTGGCCAAAGTGACCTCGGTCGAACGCGACACCGCATCCGGTTTTGCGCGGGCCGTGTGTGAACCGCTGGCCCACCCCGAACGCTATCGCCACTTCCTGGTCTTGCAGGTGGATGTGGCCCGCGCCGAGTCCAACCGTCAGGAGGTCGATTCCGGTGGATCGGACTAATCAATCGCAACCCAGGCGCCGCCTGGGTACCCCCAGCAACGTGCATCCAGACCGCCTGTCCGGTCCGGCCCACGGCGTTTTCGTCTGGGCCACGGTGCTGCTGGTGTGGCTGGTTTCGCTGCTGCCGTGGCGCTTGTGGCAGGGCGCGCCCGACGTGCTGCTGCTGATCATCGCCTTCTGGTGCGTGCACGAGCCGCGCCGCGTGGGGCTCTTCACCGCGTTCTTCTTTGGCTTGCTGATGGACGTGCACGACGCGGGTCCGCTGGGCGAGCACGCCTTGTCGTACACGCTGGTCGCCTACGGCGCCGTCGTGTTGCATCGCCGCCTGCAACGGTTCGACCTCTGGAGCCAGGCGATGCATATGCTGCCTGTCTTCTTCATCGCCCGCTTCCTGACCCAGATCATCCACGCCTGGCTGGCCGGCAAATGGCCGGGCTGGGACTGGTGCATCAGCGTTGCCATCACGGCTGCCCTGTGGCCGTTGGCGGGCTGGGTCCTGCACTTGCCGCAGCGCGGTGCCGACGACGCCGAATCCTCCTCCGCCTGATGGCGGCGTCGCCTCATGTTTGAATTCAAGAAAACCGGCCAGCAGCAGAAGCAGCGCTTCCGCCTGCGCGCCTGGGTCGGCGGCGTGTTCGCCCTGGCGTGCTTCGGCGTGCTGGTGGGCAGGTTCTGGTATTTGCAGGTCGACCGCTACGAAGGCCTGTCCGAGCGCGCCGACCGCAATCGCATCGCAGTCGTGCCGATCCCGCCGCGCCGCGGCGAAATCCTGGACCGCAACGGCGAAATCCTGGCGCGCAACTACCGTACCTACACGCTGGAAGTGGTGCCCGCCCACGCCGGCAACATGAACGAGCTCTTCGAGCGGCTGACTGAAGTTGTCTACATCAGCCCCACCGACCAGCGGCGCTTCAAGCGGCGCGCGGCGGAGTCCAGCCGCTACGCCAGCTTGCAGCTGCGCAATAACCTGAACGAGACCGAGGCCGCGTGGTTCGCCGCGCACTCGTTCCAGTTCCCGGGTGTCGAGCTGCGTGCGCGCTGGGTGCGCGAGTACCCGCAGGGCCTGTCGGCCGCGCACGTGGTGGGCTACATCGGCCGCATCGCCGAAGGCGACAACGAAGAATTGGAACGCGCCGGGCAGTTGGGCAACTACCGCGGCACCGACGTCATCGGCAAGAAGGGCATCGAGAAGACCTGGGAAGAGCAACTGCACGGCCGTACCGGCCTGGAAGAGGTCGAAGTCACTGCCGGCGGACGCCCCATGCGCACGCTGCGGCGGATCGACCCGGTGCCGGGATCGGACATCATGCTGTCCATCGACCTGGGCTTGCAGAAGGTGGCCGAAGAGGCCTTCGAGGGCCAGCGCGGCGCGCTCGTCGCGATCGACCCCGACACGGGTGAAGTCCTGGCCTTCGTGTCGCAACCGTCCTTCGACCCCAATCTGTTCGTGGACGGCATCGACGTGGACAACTGGCGGATGCTGAACGAGTCGCCGGACCACCCGCTGATCAACCGCCCGCTGTACGGCACCTATCCGATCGGTTCGACGTATAAGCCCTTCGTGGGCCTGGCCGCACTGGAACTGGGCAAGCGCCGCGCGACCGACCGCATCTCCGACCCCGGCTATTACGAATTCGGCGGACAGAAATTCCGCAACGCGGGCGGCGCGGCCTACGGCATGACTGACATGCACAAGGCGATCGTGGTGTCGTCGGACACGTATTTCTATTCGCTGGGCCCCGAGATCGGCGTGAACGCGCTGCACGATTTCACCAAGCAGTTCGGTTTTGGCCAGATCACCGGCATCGACCTGGAAGGCGAAAAGCGCGGCGTGCTGCCGTCCACCGACTGGAAGCGTTCGGCCTACAAGGACAAGGACCGCCAGCGCTGGTACGCCGGCGAGACCATTTCCGTGGCCGTGGGCCAGGGCTACAACGCCTTCACCTTGCTGCAGCTGGCGCAGGGCACGTCGACGCTGGCCAACAATGGCCTGTATCGCCGCCCGCATCTGGTGCACGCGGTACGCGACCCGCGCACGGGCGTGGCCAAGCCCACCGAGTCCGCGCCCGATTACCGGATTCCGTTGAAGCAGGCCAACGTGGATGTCATCAAGAACGCGATGGCGGATGTGGTGCGGGCCGGCACGGCGCGGCGCGCCTTCGCCAACGCCCCGTACCAGGCGGCAGGCAAGACGGGCACGGCACAGGTGTTCAGCCTGCGCGGCGGCCACTACCGCGCCAGCGCCATCGACGAACGTCTGCGCGACCACGCGCTATTCATGGGATTTGCGCCGCTGGAGCATCCCCGCATTGCCGTGTCGCTGATCGTCGAGAACGCAGGCTGGGGCGCCAGCGTGGCCGCGCCCGTGGCGCGCAAGGTGTTCGACTACTGGTTGGCCAAAGACCGGCAGGACAAGATCGTGCGGCCGGACCGGGCCGATCCGCTGGCGTCCGTTGAATCCATTACTTCCGACGTGGTGCGCCAACAATGAAGCGCCTGGGCCTTATCCTGCTACGCGTGTTCACGGCGTTCGATTGGCCGCTGCTGGCGATTCTGATGATGTTCGCCGCGCTGGGCCTGACCGTCATGCATTCGGCGGTGGGCGGCACGGACTGGCGCTTCGCGGAGCAGTCACGCAATTTCATCATCGCGTTCTTCGCGATGTGGACGATGTCGCTGATCCCGCCCAAGTGGCTGATGAAGCTGGCCCTGCCATTCTATGTAGTGGGCGTGGTGCTGTTGCTGGGCGTGGAGTTCTTCGGTGAAACCAGCAAGGGCGCGACCCGCTGGCTGAACCTGGGTGTGACGCGTATCCAGCCGTCCGAGATGATGAAGATCGCCGTGCCGATGATGCTGGCCTGGTACTTCCAGCGCCACGAAGGCGCCGTGCGCATCCGCGACTTCCTGGCGGCTGCCGCGATGCTGGCCGCGCCGTTCGGCCTGATCGTGCTGCAGCCTGACCTGGGCACGGCACTGCTGGTGTTCGGCGCGGGTTTCTTCGTGATCTATTTCGCGGGCCTGTCGTTCAAGTTGCTGGTGCCGGTGATGCTGGCGGGCATCATTGCGATTGGGACGCTGGTGTATTACGAAGACCAGCTATGCGAGCCGGATGTGGACTGGGTGGTGCTGCACGACTATCAGAAGCACCGGGTTTGCACGCTGTTGAATCCCAGCTCCGATCCCTTGGGCAAGGGCTTCCATACGATCCAGTCGATGATCGCGGTGGGCTCGGGCGGCGTCTACGGCAAGGGCTACATGAAGGGCACGCAGACGCACCTGGACTTCATTCCCGAACGCACGACCGACTTTATTTTCGCGGTGTACGCCGAGGAATTCGGCCTGTACGGCGGCATCGCGATCCTGGTGCTGTACGGCCTGATGATGGCGCGCGGCCTGACGATCGCATCGCGCGCATCGTCGCAGTTCGGCCGCTTGCTGGCGGGGGCGCTGACGATGATGCTGTTCATCTATGTGTTCGTGAACGTGGGGATGGTGACAGGGATCCTGCCCGTCGTCGGCGTGCCGTTGCCGTTCATGAGTTACGGGGGGACGGCGTTGTTTACGATGGGGATCGCATTCGGGATCATGATGAGTATTAGCCGACATCGGTCGGTTAAGGCTTGATTGCTGGTGTCGGGCGGGCTGGTGATTCCTTGAGGGGCTCGGTGGCGCTGCGGGTCGGGTTCGTCTTACTGCAGGTCGTGATTCGTCTTGCTGAGGATCGTGCTTCGTAGGTTGCCCGTCGGTGTGAGCGTCATGGCCACTCGCGCCCACGATTGCGGTCCGGCGCCCGGGCGCCGGACGTCCCCTTCGTCATCTTCGTTGTTGCCTACGGCAACTGCCTTCAGATTCCCTCGGGCGCATCGAGGTTGCTCGCGTCCATGCCGCCCACACCGACGGGCTCGCGCCGTCTTGGTTTGGTGCGGTGCTGGACCTGTGTTCAGTTTCGAGTTTGCGTGGCCCGCCGATTGCGGCCGCGCAGGCGGCCGTAATCGGCATACGCGCTGTGCGTCGTCGGGGTGGTGATCGCTTGCGCGCTTGCGTGGGGGGCGTGCTGATGGGTCCGCAATCACGTGGGGTGGGGTAGAGATGGGCGGCAAGCCGCCCATCCGGCAGCAGGGTTCAACTGACGAAGCTTGTAGGATGGGTGAAGCGCGGTTGGGTTTTTGGAAGAACGATTGCCTCGATCGCGCGCAACCCATCTCTTGGCATGCTTCGTGATGGGTTACGTGCGCTGAACGCTCGTGTTCTTGCCGGTGTCCGCACGCACTCCACCCATCCTACGAACGGCGAACAACGCTCCGGCCTACACGCGTAGCGGCTTGCTTCCGACGCAAGACACCGCGTAAGCCCCCAAAGGCCGCCCGGGCGGCCGGCCGGGGGCGGGCCCCGCAAGATATCTCTCACCCCAATACCGCGTGCAAGAACCCTAAGCACACGGCTCCCCCCAATGGACGTCAGGTTGCAACTGCGCGAGCCCGTCGCGGCGGAGGCCTGCCGTGCGCGGGGCGTCGATAAGCCCGAGGGAATCTGAAGGCAGTTGCCGCAGGCAACAACGAAGATGACAAAGGGGGGGGCCGCCGAGGCAAGTCCGGAGCGAAGGCTCCGGACCGCAATCGTTGACCCGCGCACGGCAGGCCTCCGTCGTGACGGGCGTCCTAAGAACCAGCACCCGTCACTAAGTACGTACCGTCAACCCGGTAACGCCTCCGGCACACCCAGGTCGGCTGCCAGCTTCTTCAAGCCATCCCAGATCCGGCTATCAAATTCCACCGAATCGGCATTCACGGCGCGGTTGCGGGCTTCGTATTCGCCCGGATACTGCACGGATTCCACGCCGGGTTGCGGCTTGCATGCGTGCAGGTAGTCGATGAACGCGCCGACTTCCATCGTTCGCCAGTCGGTGTTGAAGTCCACCTGCGGATCCAGCAGCAGCGCGAACATGTTGTTCGTCGCCACGCCGATGCGCGGGTGTTCGGGCTGGATCGTGCCGCCGCCGGACAGGACGCCTGCCAGCAGTTCGGCCACCAGCCCCAGCGCGTAGCCTTTGTGGCCGCCGAAAGGAAGCAGGGCGCCGGGCGGGTCGGTGAAAAGGGCGCCCGGGTCCGTCGTCGGGTTGCCGTCGGCGTCGATGAGAGATCCCGGGGGCGCTTGTTCCCCCTTGGCCGCCAGCACGCGCGCCTTGTTCACGGCGATGGAACTGGTGGCCATGTCCACGATGAAGGGCGGACGGCCGCCCGGCAGCGGGCCGGCGAAGCACAGCGGGTTCGTGGTCAGGCACGCCTGCGCGCCGCCGAACGGCGCCACGGTGGGCGAGCGGTTGATCACGTTGGTGAAGGCCAGCAGGATCAGGCCCTTGGCCGCCACCATTTCGCCGAAGTGGCCCATGCGGCCCAGGTGGTGGCTGTGGCGCAGGGTTACGATGCATTGGCCGTGTTCCTGCGTGCGCTCGATGGCCTTTTCGATGACGACTTTGCCGACGTACTGGCCCAGGCCGTGGTGGCCGTCGTAGGCCAGCATGGCGCCGCGGTCGTTGACCAGTTCGGGCCGGCCGTCCGGCTTGGCGAGGCCTTCGGACAGCACGCGCCGGTAGTTCGTCAGGATAGACAGGCCGTGGCTGGTGTAGCCCACCCGGTCGGACTCGACCAGGTGTTCGGCCACGTCGCGGGCGATGTCTTCGGGTACGCCTTGCGCCATCAGCACGCGGCGGCCGTATTCATTGGCTTGGGCAATGGAGAGTTTCATGATGCGTACTCCTTAGAGCCAGCCGAGCCAGCGCCAGTACGTCGCGCCCATCACCAGCATCAGCAGGTAGCCCACGATGGTGACGATGATGCCGACTTTGGCGAACTGCTTGGCGTTGAAGGTTTCCGTGCCCAGGCACACCATGTTCTGCGGCGCGTTGATGGGCAGGATGAAGCCGTAGCTGACAACGAAGCCCAGCAGCATGGTCATGCCCAGGCGGCTGAAGTCGCCCGGCAGCGTGGCCAGCACCGAGATCAGGATGGGCAGCATGGCCGAGGTCAGCGCGGTGGCGCTGGCGAAACCCAGGTGGATGACGATCAGGAACGCGGCAAGGATGGCGAAGATGGCCAGCGGTCCCAGGTGATCCAGCCCGGTGTGCGCCACGACCTGGTTGCCCAGCCATTGGCCCGCTTGCGTCGTCAGCAGGGCGGTGCCCAGGCTGATACCCACGCCGAACACGATCACCGTGCCCCATGGGATGCGCGATTGCACGTCTTTCCACGTCATCACGCCAAAGCGAGGCAGCATCAGCAGGACCAGGCCGAAGTAGGTGGTCGACGTGGTGTCGAACTTGTGCAGTTTGCCTTCAGTCGACCAGAACAGCAGCAGCATGACCGACACCGCCATCAGGCGCTTTTGCGCACCCGTCATGGGGCCCAGCTCAAGCAGCGATTTTTCGACCGCTTCCTTGCCTCCGGCGATGCTATCGCTTTCCGGCGGCAGCATCTTCAGCACCACGATGATCAGCACGGCCGACATGATCAGCGACCAGGGGGCGCCGGCGATCAGCCAGTCCGACCACGCCACGCGTTCGCCCAGCATCTTTTCCATGAAGCCGACCGTCAGCAGGTTCTGGGCGGCGGCCGTCTGGATGCCGACGTTCCAGATGCTGGTGGCTTGCGCCACGATGATCATGATGCCGGCGGCGATGTTCGAGCGCTTGTCCACGCCGAAAGCGGCGATGACACCCATCATGATGGGCACCACGGCGGCGCTGCGGGCGGTGGCGCTGGGTACGACCAGGCTCAGCACGATCGTCACGGCGATACATCCGATCAGGATGCGGCGCGTGCTGGTGCCGACCTTGGACAGGGTGACCAGCGCGATGCGCCGGTCCAGCCCGGTGAAGGTCATGGCGGCGGCAATGAACAAGGCGCCGGTGACCAGCGCCAGCGCCGAATTCGCAAAGCCGGTCAGCGCCATGCTGATGGCGGCCGACGTGCCGTACAGCACGTTCGGGTCTTTGATTGTCGGAGCCGTGCCCAACAGGAAAGCCATCAGCGTCGTGATCATGATCGCGCTGGCTTCGTAAGACACGGCTTCGGTAATCCAGACCACCACGGCAAACGCCAGGATCGCCAGCATGCGGTGTCCCGCGACCGGCAGGTCGGCGGGCAGGGGCATCATCAACACCCCGATCATCACCAGGATGCCGGCGACGAGTCCGATTGGGATTTTTGCTTTCTTTGGGGCTTGCGAGGCAGGGACAGCGGCTGGCGCGGTCATATCCATCTCCGGTTAAGGTCAAACTACCGACACACTCCCCGCGAGCACGGGTTATTCAATTCGATGTGTCGGTGCTACAGGATGATCGTGACGGCATTGAGGAAAACCCGTATTGATGTGGGTCAAACCGAAGAAGATTTGCGCTTGTGGAAAACCCACGTGGGGCATTATGCTCGTCCGCCCTCGCTGGTCGCAAGTCTAGGAATGTTGCATAAATGCACCCTAATTGTGCCGAAGCCACCGCGACGGCCACGACATTCTTACGTTAATTCGTTCGTGTTATGGCGCAAATGCGCTATTCAACCCAGCGCCAGGCGCAGCTGCTCGTCCAGGTGCAGCGTGGGCGCCACGCGCCAGCCGCTCTGCGCATACCGCAGCCACCGGCCCAGCACCAAGTGCGTCAGCAGGCTGGCATGCGCGGCCACATTGGCGTCCGGCGGCAGGCCGCCGTCCGTGATGGCGATGCGCAGCGACTGCTTCAGCGACGTTTCGATGCGGTCATTGATGTGGTTGATGCGCTCTTGCAGCCGATTGTCTTCCGTGACCAGCGCGTCGCCGGTCAGCACCCGTGTCATGCCCTTGTTGCGTTCCGAGAAGGTCAGCAGCATGGAGACGGTCTTGTGCGCTTGCGGCACCCCATAGGGTTCGGCGACGGCAATCTGGTTCACCAGCGTGAAGATGCTGGTTTCGATGAATTCGATCAGCCCTTCGAACATCTGCGCCTTGCTGGCGAAGTGCCGGTAGAGCGCGGCTTCCGACACTTCCAGGCGCGCGGCCAGGGCGGCTGTGGTAATGCGGGCCGCATGCGGCTGCTCCAGCATCTCGGCCAGTGTCTGCAGAATCTGGGTCTTGCGCTCGCCGGGTTTGCTCGCCATGGAAGGGACTGCTCTCGCGCAGGCTTGACGGTGAAGGGGAGGGAGGAGCGCGCCGCTATCCCCGCAGGGGACGTCGGCGTAACAACAAATCACTGACGGAGTTTACCCGCAAGTCGACGTAGGCCGGACGATGCGAGCGGCCGCGGGAAAAGGGCGTGCCGGGGTGATAGACGTGCACGGTACGTACACCCGCCTGGCGCGCGCCGCGCAGGTTGGCCAGCGTGTCTTCCACCAGGACCGCGCGGTGGGCCGGCACGCCTTCGCGGGCCAGCACGTAGCGCAGCAGGGCGGGCGACGGCTTGGGGCGGAATTCGCCGTGCAGGCGCATGTGCTCGATGGCCCACAGGCTGTCGAACTGGTGCAGGATGCCCAGGCGGGACAGCACCGCGCGGGCGTAATGCAGCGGCGCGTTGGTCAGCAGCACCTTGCGGCCGGGCAGTTGCCGCAGCTTGTAGGCCAGCGCCTTTTCGGCGCGCACCAGCGGGTTGACGTCGAAGTCGTGGCTGCGGTGCAGGAAGTCATGCGGGTTCACGCCGTGATGCCGAACCATGCCGATCATCGTGGCGCCGTAGCGCTTCCAGTACAGCCGTCGCACGTCGTTGGCCGTGTCGATGTCGACATTCAAGGCCTCGGCCACGGCCATCGTCATGCCGTGGTCGATCTTGGGGAAGATGGCGTGCGAGGTGTCGTGGAGCGTATTGTCCAGATCGAACAGCCACAGGCGTTCGGAATCGCCCGTGGCCTCGCGGCGCGAGCGGCGCAAGCGCACCGCCGGTCGCAACAATTGTCGGCGCGCTTGCATCAAAAACGCCACCGGAGAGACATGGCACAGCCGTCCCGATCCGGGCCGCGCGGATCCGGCTCCGCCGGTCCGCAGCGGCGCCCCCTGGGGGGAAGCGCGCAGCGCTGCGGGGGGGGCATCAATGCGAGCTGATCATCGTGCCGACACCCTGGTCGGTCAGGATTTCCAGCAGCAGGCAGTGCGGCACGCGGCCGTCGACGATGTGCACGGAATTCACGCCGTTCTTGGCGGCGTCCAGCGCCGACGAGATCTTGGGCAGCATGCCGCCCGAGATCGTGCCGTCCGCGAAGAGTTCGTCGATGGTCTGGGCGGACAGGCTGCGCAGCAGCTTGCCGGCCTTGTCCAGCACGCCCGGGGTGTTGGTCAGCATCAGCAGCTTTTCAGCGCCCAGCACTTCGGCCATCTTGCCGGCGACGACGTCGGCGTTGATGTTGTAGGCCGTGCCGTCTTCGCCATAGCCGATGGGCGAAATCACGGGGATGAACTGGTCGTCTTGCAATGCCTTCACGACGGCCGGCTCGACCAGCGTGATGTCGCCCACGAAGCCGATGTCGATCGGTTCGTTGGGGTTGTCCTTGTTGGCCATCAGCTTCTTCTGGGCCTGGATCAGGCCGCCGTCCTTGCCGGTCAGGCCCACGGCCTTGCCGCCGACTTCGTTGATCATCATGACGATGTCTTGCTGCACCTGGCCGCCCAGCACCCATTCGACCACTTCCATGGTCTCGGCATCGGTCACGCGCATGCCCTGGATGAAGGTGCCTTGCTTGCCGATGCGGCGCAACGCGTCGTCGATCTGCGGACCGCCACCGTGGACGACCACCGGGTTCAGACCCACCAGCTTGAGCAGCACGACATCGTGCGCGAAGCTGCGCTGCAAGCGCTCTTCCGTCATGGCGTTGCCGCCGTACTTGACCACGATGGTCTTGCCGTGGAATCGTCGGATATACGGCAGTGCTTCAGACAGCACAGCGGCTTTGACAGCGGGGGACGAAACGGCAGCAGGGTCGGGGGTGTCGGTCATGGCAGCTAAGTCGGCAAAATAAGTATGAGAGGTTAGAAAAAATGCCTGCACAAAATCGCGTTCGGAACGCGGTAGCGCAAGCATACGACGGATTGTAGTACCCACGCGTTTCATATGCCTAAAACCTATGTCCATATGCCCGACAAATAACCGGCATTCAGGTAAATTGGGGGCGTTTTCGAGAACGTGGCGCCCCGCAAAAGGGGGCGAATCCGCATCCGGGTGGACATCGGCCCCCATTTTTATCCTTATAAGAGGCAACACATGCGTTTGAACTTCGTCCGCGCTGCCCTCGTGGCATCGGCCTTCCTGGTGGCAGCCAATGCCGCCCATGCTGAAAAAGTGGTGGTGGGCGCGACCCAGGTGCCGCATGCCGAGATCCTGGAAGTGGTGAAACCGCAGCTGGCCAAGCAGGGTGTCGAGCTCGACATCAAGGTGTTCAGCGACTATGTGCAGCCTAACCTGCAATTGGTCGACAAGCAGCTGGACGCCAACTTCTTCCAGCACAAGCCCTACCTGGATTCGTTCAACAAGGACCGCAAGGCCACGCTGGTGCCGGTGGCGCTGGTCCATGTCGAGCCCTTTGGCGGCTACTCCAAGAAGATCAAGAGCCTGGCCGAACTCAAGGACGGCGCCATCGTCGCCATCCCGAACGACCCGTCCAACGGCGGGCGCGCGCTGGTGCTGCTGCAAAAGCAGGGCGTGATCAAGCTGAAGGACCCGTCCAACATCCTGGCGACCGCCGCCGATGTGGTCGAGAACCCCAAGAAGCTGAAGTTCCGCGAGCTCGAAGCCGCGATGCTGCCGCGTTCGCTGGATGACGTGGACCTGGCGCTGATCAACACCAACTACGCGCTGGAAGCCGGGCTGGTGCCGACCAAGGACGCGCTGTTCATCGAAGGCGCCGATTCGCCCTACGCCAACATCCTGGTGACCCGCACGGACAACAAGGATGCGCCGGGCATCAAGAAGCTGGTCGATGCGCTGCACACCCCCGAAGTGAAGAAATTCATCCAGGAAAAGTACAAGGGCGCCGTGGTTCCGGCTTTCTAAGCCCGTTCTCCGCTGTCTACCGCAGGAACCGCCCGCTTGCCGGGCGGTTTTTCTTTGGACAGCGGCCGCCGGGCGGCAGAGTAACTGCCCTCGGCCTGGCGAAAAAAAACCGCCCAAAGGGCGGTCTTCTTAAACGGGCGATGCGGCGGGCATCAGCCTGCCGCCAGCGCCTTTTTCACGGTGGCGTGGAATTCGGCCACATCGTATTCGCCCAGATAGCGCTTGATGATGTGTCCCTGCTTGTCGATCAGGAACGCCGTGGGCGTCAGCCGGATGTCGCCGAAGGCGCGCGCGATGTCGCCTTTGGTGTCCAGCGCCACGGGGAAGGGCAGCTTGCGCTGTTCGGCGAAGTTCAGCACGAAGTTGGGCGGATCGTAATCCATGGCGACCGCCACGGCCTCGTAGCCCTTGGCGGCGTACTCTTTATAGGCGGCAATGGTTTCCGGCATCTGCTTCACGCAGGTCACACAGCTGGTTGCCCAGAACTTGACCAGCACGACCTTGCCGCGCAAGTCCTGCATCGAGAAGGTCTTGCCTTCCAGCGTGGTGAACGTGACGTCGGGCGCCGTCTGGGCGGGGCGCCAGACGAACCAGGCGCCGATGCCGACCGCGACCAGCACGGCCAGGGCTACGATGGCTTTTTTCATTTGATGGGCATCGCTTCAACGCCATTGCTCGTGCCGGCCGCGCTGTTATCGCTGGGTGCTGCGCCGGCGCCGCTTTGAATGGGCGCTTTGGTTTCGGTGGAGGCGTCTCGGGTGCTGCTGTTGGACAGCCGGATCGCTTCCTCGCGGCTGATGGTTTCGAACAGTTTAACCACCTTGGCGACGCCGCCGACATCGGCGGTGGCGTTGGCGGCGTACTCGCCCTCGGCCTGGGTGACCTTGCCCATCAGGTAGACGACGCTGTGGTCGGTCGTCAGCGCGATGGTGCCGGACGGCACATACTTGGTGTTGATCAGCGCGGTCTTCACCTTGGAGGTGAGCCAGGTGTCGTTCGAGCGGGTGCCGAACGAGGCGATGGGGCCCACATTCAGCTGGTTGATGACCTGTTTGACGTTCTCGACGCCTTGCGCGATGGCGGTCGCCTGGGATTTGGCTTCCTCGGTGGGGACGTCGCCCGTCAGCAGCAGATGGCCGCCATAGGCCATGGCGTTGACCCGCGCGGTATCACCCAATTTCTGCGAGATCTGGCTTTGCGCCTTGAAGGCCATGTTCTGGTCTTCAAGCTGGGTGCCTGACGTGCGGCGGTCCGTGACCACGACCGCGGTGGTGGCGGCGGCGCCGCCCACGATCAGGGGCGCGCAGGCCGTCAGCGAGAGCGCCGCGGTGGACAGTGCGGCCGCGAGCATCAGGGGGCGGACTGCGGTTCTGACGTCAGAAATCATTCGGTGTCTCCAAGCAGAAGAGCGTCGATACCGTCGCACAGTGCGTGCAGCAGCAGAATATGGACTTCCTGGATCCGCATCGTGCGATCGCTGGGAACACATAGATGGACGTCCATGGGCGTAATGAGTTCCCCCATGACGCCGCCGCCCTTGCCCGTCAGGGCCAGCACGTGCATTTCGCGTGCACTGGCGGCTTCCATGGCGCGGACCACGTTGGGGGAATTGCCGCTGGTGGAAATCGCCACCAGGACGTCGCCGGCCTGGCCGAAGGCGTTGACCTGGCGCTCGTAGATTTCGTCGAAGCCGTAGTCGTTGCCGACGGCGGTGAGGATCGCGGTGTCCGTATTGAGCGCGATGCCCGCCAGCGGCAGGCGTTCGCGTTCGAAGCGGCCTACCAGTTCGGCGATGAAATGCTGCGCGTCCGCGGCGGATCCGCCGTTGCCGCAAGCCAGAATCTTGCCGTTGTTCGCCAGGGCGCCGAATAGCACGTCCACCGCCACTGCCAGCGGTTCGGCCAGGACGTTCATACTTTGTTCGCACGCAGCCATGGCGTCGCGAAAGTGCGACGTCATACGAGAGGTCATATCCATGGGCGCGATTATCTCACGGGGCGGTCGCGCTGTTCTGTCGATGCGTAACGACGTTGCGGCAGGGCGTTACGGGGGCGCCGGGCCGGTGGCGGGACGCGCCAGGCGGCAAGCGCAATCAGGGCAGCAGGAACGCGCCGCGCAGCCATTGCGGCTGGCCGGCGTCGAACACCACGGCATCAAAGCGCGCCGCCGGCTGCCTTCCCTGCCAGTGACGCCGGGCCAGTTCCGGCAGCCATTGCGCCGCGGCGCGGGTCAACCGGGCCTGCTTGTCGCGGCCGATGCTGGCCGCCGCACCGCCAAAGCGCGTGCGTCCCCGTGCCCGGACTTCAACGAAGACCAGCGTGTCGCCGTCCCGCATGGCCAGGTCGATCTCGCCCGCCCGCGTCCACAGGTTGCGGGCCAGCAGCACCAGGCCTTGGGCCTGCAGCAGGCGCAGCGCGGCGTCTTCGTGCTGGTCGCCGCGGCGTTGCATGGGCGAGCGGCGCGGGGGCGCGTCCTCGGGGGCTGCGCGCTGCCGGGCGCGGCGGCGGCGCTTGTCGGCCCGGCGGCGGGCCGCCAGCGCCAGTTCACAGGCCAGGCGCAGCGTGTCGTCCGTCATGGGGGGCTTCCGAAATAGGCGGGCATTGGCGGCTACACTGACATGGTTTTCCGTGTCAGTAGGCTGCAATGAATCAAAATGTCTCACCCCCGCCTGCCGGCGATGCCTGGAGCCGCGTTGCCGAACGCGTGGCCGGGCAGCATTGGCCCGCGTCGACCTTGTACGTGGTGGCCACGCCGATCGGCAATCTGGGCGACTTGGGGCTGCGAGCCTGGCATGCCCTGCAACGCGCCGATGTCATCGCGGCCGAAGACACGCGCGCCAGCCGTACCCTGCTGGACGCCTGGGGCGTCAGCACGCCGCTGATGGCGGCCCACCGCCACAACGAGGCCGCCGCTGCCCAAACCATCTGCGAACGCCTGGCCCAGGGCCAGCGCGTGGCGCTGGTGTCCGATGCGGGCGCGCCCGCCGTCAGCGATCCGGGCGCCCGCGTGGTGCGCGCGGTGCGCGAGGCCGGTTTCACCGTCGTGCCGGTGCCGGGTCCCAGTGCGGTGATCGCGGCCTTGATGGGCAGCGGCGTCACCACCGACGAAAACCCGGCCTATGCCTTCGCCGGCTTCCCGCCGCCCAAGGCCGTGGCCCGCCAACGCTGGCTGCGTTCGTGGTGCGCCTTGCCTGCGCCTGTCGTCATGTTCGAATCGCCGCACCGGTTGGCCGCCACGCTGGCCGACCTGCTGGAAGTCTGCGGCCCCGACCGCCAACTGACCGTGGCGCGCGAACTCACCAAACGGTTCGAAGAAATCGCCACCATTACGCTGGGCGAAGCCGCGGCCTGGCTGGCGGCCGACTCGCATCGCGAACAAGGCGAATTCGTGCTGATCGCGCACGCCCAGGCCGGTCAAGACGTCGACGAGGAAGCCGACCCGCGCACCGATGTGCTGCTGGACGCGTTGCTGGAATCGATGTCCGTGCGCGACGCCGCCCGCGTGGCCGCCAAGGTCACGGGCGTGGCCCGCGACGTGTTGTACAACCGGGCGCTGGCCCGCAAGAAGTCGTCGGAGTAAGGCATGGTGTATTCAACGGTCGTGTCGAACAAACCCGCCGACCCCCTCGAACCGATCGCTTACCGCGACATGGCCACGCCGCTGGGCGAACTGCGCCTGGTGGCCAGCCCCAAGGGCCTGCGCGGCGCGTGGTTCACCGATCAGGAATTGCTGCCCTCGGCCGAAGGCTGGACGCATACGGAAACCGATCCCATCCTGGAACAGGCGCGGCGCGAGCTGGAAGAGTGGTTCGCGGGCAAGCGCCAGGGTTTCGACGTGGCGCTCGACCCGGTCGGCACGACGTTCCAGCACAAGGTCTGGCATGCGTTGTGCGCCCTGGATTTCGGCAAGCTCACCAGCTATGGCGATCTGGCGCGCACCGTAGGGCGGCCCAAGGGCGCCCAGGCGGTCGGTGGCGCGGTCGGCCGCAATCCGATCATCATCATCATCCCCTGTCACCGCGTGATCGGGGCCGATACCTCGCTGACGGGATTTGGCGGCGGGTTGCCGCGCAAGCAGGCGCTACTGGCGCACGAAGGCAATCGGTACGTCAGCCGCAACGCGCGGGCGCGCCGCGTCTGCGACGGGCAGGCCGAATTGCCCTGGTAAGCATAGCGGCTGACGCGGGCGGGCCCGTCGCTTATTGCGTGGCGATGCTCGGCAGGATGCCGATGCGGTCCGAGACCAACTGCACGTCGTTCATGGCGCTTTGCCGATCGGGGTAGGGCCCGATCCTGACCCGGTACAGGTTGTTGGACTGCTCTACCTGGGCGGGCGGCGCGCCCGCTGCGCCCAACTGCGAATTGATGCGGGCGACGAGCGATTGCGCGTTGGCCGGCTGGCTGAACGCGCCGACCTGCAGATACACCGTGCCGGCGCCGCCCGACGGGGCCTGGCGAACCGGCGCGGAGCCGGGCGCGGGGCCTGGCAGCGGCTCGGCCGTCAGCGCGACGGGCGTGGCGGCCACCGGCGCCATTACGGGCATCGAGCCCGTGGCCGATGCGGGTTCCGGTGCGGCCGGCGCGCCTTGCGAGGCCAGGCGCCGGATCTCTTCCTGCGGAATGCTCTCTACCACCACCTGACCGCTGCCCGGCCCGATGATGCCCAGCTTGTACGCAGCGACGTACGACAGGTCCATGATCCGGTCGCTATGGAACGGCCCGCGGTCGTTCACCCGCACGACGATCGTCTTGCCGTTGACCAGGCTGGTGACGCGCGCATAGCTGGGGATCGGCAGCGTCGTGTGGGCGGCCGTCATGGCGTACATGTCGTAGGACTCGCCGATGGACGTGGAATTGCCGTGGAATTTCTTGCCGTACCAGGACGCGATGCCGCGCTGCTTGTACGGCTGGCCGCTGGTGTCGGGCACATAGCGCTGGCCGAACACCACGTACGGCCGGTTGGCGCCGCTGGCGTAGGGTTCGATGCGCGGCACCGCATCGGGCACCTGGTCCAGGTTCGACGGGGGATTCGCATCCGGGCCGTCGTCCTTGTAATACCCGCCGCCCTTTTTGCGTCCACCGGTGGAAGAACATCCGGCCACGGCAATGGCCAGCAACAGCATCAGGATCAGGTGGAGCGGGCGGGACAGGGTCATGCGGATTCGACGGGCAATTGGTTGCGGTGGCGCACCAGCAGGGGATCGTGGTCGGCAAAGCGCAGTG
Organism: Achromobacter marplatensis; assembly: GCF_002209535.1. GTDB lineage: Bacteria > Pseudomonadota > Gammaproteobacteria > Burkholderiales > Burkholderiaceae_B > Achromobacter > Achromobacter marplatensis. Next base: position 242,635 of record NZ_NJIG01000004.1, read on the forward strand.
CCAGCTGTTCGACCACATAGACCGAGCGGTGCTGGCCGCCGGTGCAGCCGATCGCCACGGTGAGGTAGTTGCGGGTGTCCTGGGTGTACTGCGGCAGCCAGCGGTTCAGAAAGCCGGCGATGTCGTCGATCATCTGCCCGACCTGCTCGTACCCGGCCAGCCACGTGGCTACGGGCTCGTCGCGGCCGGTCAGCGGACGCAGGTTGCGGTCGTAGTGCGGGTTCGGCAGGCAGCGCACGTCAAACACCAGATCGGCGTCGCCGGGCACGCCGCGCTTATAGGCGAAGGATTCGAACGTCAGCACCAGCGGCGCGCGGTCGGCCTGGATCAGGTCGCGGACCCAGGCGCGCAATTGGCCGGGCGTCAGGTCCGAGGTGTCAATCACGTGCTCTTGTTCGCGCAGCGGCGCCAGCAGTTCGCGCTCCAGCGCGATGCAGTCGGTCAGCGAGGGCGCGGTGCCGCCGCGCTGCAGGCGATCGGTCAGCGGATGGCGGCGGCGGGATTCGGAGTAGCGCTGCACCAGCGTGGCGGTGTTGGCGTCCAGGAAGACCACGCGCAGGCTGGTGCCCATGGCGCGCAGGGCCGTGACCACATCGGGCAGTTCCGCCAATTCGCCGGGGGACCGGACGTCGATGGCGACGGCAACGCGCTCCAGGCCGTCATCGCGTGCGTTGGCGATGAACTCGGTCAGGAAGCGCACGGGCAGGTTGTCGACGCAGGTGTAGCTCGCATCCTCGAGCATGCGCAGGGCAACGGATTTGCCTGAGCCTGAGATGCCGGTGACAAGGACGACTTTCAACATGGACATGATTGTGGCACGCTTTTTCCAGGACGATGCCGGCGGGATGGCATCTGATATGGCCGTAAACTGGGAATCTGCGCCTGTACCGTTTCAACTGCCCTGGCGTAAGCTTGGGGCCGGATACTTTGATCGATTCACTTACGCGCCCCGCCGTCATGCGCTTCGGGGGATTGGAATTCGACATAGATGTTAGCCCTCATTTCCTTTCGTAGTGTTTCACTGCCGCGGTTTGGGGCGATTTTCCGCGTGATGGCCATGGCTGTTGTTGCCTTTATGACAACGTCCGCGCTGGCGCAGCCGGCCTCCCCAGACACCTTGCGCCCCGACACCATGGCGGCCCGGGTCGCGGCCTGTACGGCCTGTCATGGGGCGCAGGGCCGGGCCGGCACCGACGGCTACTACCCGCGCCTGGCCGGCAAGCCGCAGGAATACCTGTATCACCAGCTCCTGAATTTCCGCGATGACCGGCGCCAGTACCGCCCCATGGCGCATCTGCTGGCCGGTTTGCCCGACGACTACCTGCGCGAGATGGCCGCGTATTTCTCCGAACAGCACGTGCCGTATCCGGCGCCCGTGCGCGCGCAGGTCTCCAGCGCCACGATGGAAGCGGGCCGCACGCTGGCCTTGAACGGCGACGCGGCCCGCGGCCTGCCCGCCTGTGCGTCCTGTCATGGCGCGGCCCTCAGCGGCCTGATGCCGGCCATCCCGGGCTTGCTCGGCTTGCCCCGCGACTACATCGGCTCGCAGATCGGCAGCTGGAAGAACGGCTTGCGCCGCGCCGCCGCGCCCGACTGCATGGCGGACATCGCCGACAAACTTACCCCTACCGACATCGGCGCCCTGGCGGCGTGGCTGTCGTCGCAACCGGTCGTCGAGCCCTATGCGCCCGAGGCCGCCGGATCGCTGCGCCTGCCCGCCGAGTGCGGCAGCCAGGCGCAACGCTGAGAGGGGGCCCCGATGAAACTGCTAAAGAGAATCCTGGGTGTGGTGTTGCTGGCGGCGGTCGTCACCGCAGGCAGCCTGTATTGGCTGGGCACGCGCGATGACACCAGCACGGGGCCTGCCGCGGCGTCGGCCGACGCCTCCACGCTGATCGAGCGCGGGCGCTACCTGGCGCTGGCGGGCAACTGCATGGCCTGCCACACCAGCCGGGGCGGCAAGGCGTTGGCCGGCGGCACACCGATACCGACGCCGTTTGGCACGGTGTATGGGCCGAACATCACGCCGGACGACAAGACGGGCATCGGCACCTGGACCGCCGACGATTTCTGGCAGGCCCTGCACAACGGCAAGTCCAAAGACGGCACCTTGCTGTATCCGGCCTTCCCGTACACCGAATACACGCGCGTCACGCGCGCCGATGCCGACGCGCTTTATGCCTACCTGCGCAGCGTGGCGCCCGTCAGCCAGCCCAACCGTCCACCCGAACTCGACTTCCCCTACGACCAACGCGCCTTGCTGGCCGCGTGGCGCGCGCTGTATTTCAAGCCGGGCGTCCAGGAGCCCGAAGCGGGCCAGTCGGTGCAGTGGAATCGCGGGCGCTATCTGGTGGAAGGGCTGGGGCACTGCGCCGCCTGCCATACGCCGCGCAACAGCCTGGGCGCGACGCGTTCGTCCGAATCGCTGACGGGCGGCGTCATTCCCGTGTTGGACTGGTACGCGCCGCCGCTCACGAACGACATGCAGACGGGCATGGGCCGCTGGACGGCGGCCGATATCGCGGCCTTGCTCAAGACCGGCATTTCGGCGCATTCCAGCGCCAGCGGCCCGATGGCCGAAGTGGTGCTGGGCAGCACGCAGCACCTCACGGATGACGACGCGCTGGCGATCGGCGTCTACATCAAGTCGCTGCCGGCCACGCCGGCCTCCCCGCAGCGGCAGAGGGTGGCGGCGGCGCCAGCCGCGATGGAACTGGGCAGCAAGATCTACGAACAGCAGTGCGCGCAATGCCATCAGGCCAAGGGCGAGGGCAGTGGCACCGCCTGGCCGGCGCTGGCGGGTAATCCCACGGTCACGGCGCCGTCGCCGGTCAACGTGATACGCATGGTGCTCGACGGCGGCTATGCGCCGGCAACGGCCGCCAATCCCCGGCCGCACGGCATGCCGCCGTTCGGGCAGATCCTGAACGACAACGATATCGCCATGCTGGTGTCCTACTTGCGCAATAGCTGGGGCAATGAGGCCGGCGGCGTCACCGCGCTGGAGGTCAAACGAGCGCGGGCGGCATCGACGTTGAATTGACGCCGTGCTAGCTTGATCGGACGGCGCGCGCGCAGGCTTGCCGCGCCAATTCGCCCAGCACGCGGATAGCGGTGTCGTGGGCGGCGTCCCAGGGGTGGCCATAGTTCAGGCGCAAGGCGCTGGCGAACTGGCCGCTTGCCGAAAATATCGGGCCCGGCGCCACGCTGATGCCGCGCGCCAACGCATCGCGGTGCAGGGCCAGGGCGTCCACCGCGGCGGGCAGTTCCAACCACAGGAAGAATCCCCCTTGCGGACGCGTCACGCGCGTGCCGGCCGGGAACTCTCGTGCAATCGCGTCGGCCATGCGCTCTTGCTGCGCCTGCAGCGTTTCGCGCAGACGGCGCAGATGGCGGTCGTAGCCGCCTTGTTCCAGGTACTCGGCGATGGCGCCTTGCGCGGGGCCGGAGGCGGACAGGGTGGAGGTCAGCTTCAGCCGCTGCACGCGTTGCGTGTAGCGCCCGGCGGAGGCCCAGCCGATGCGGTAGCCTGGGGCCAGGCATTTCGAGAACGACGAGCAGTGCAGCACCAGCCCCTGCTTGTCGTAGGCCTTGGCGGGCACGGGCCGCGCGGCGCCGAAATACAGTTCGCCGTAGACGTCGTCTTCGATCAGCGGGATGTCGTGGCGCGCCAGCAATTCGACCAGTTGCCGTTTCTTGTCGTCGGGCATCAGGCTGCCCAGCGGGTTCTGGAACTGCGTCATCAGCCAGCACGCTTTGGGCGCATGCCGCTGGATGGCGGCTTCCATCGCGTCCAGGTCGATGCCGGTGCGCGGATGGGTGGGTACTTCCAGCGCCTTCAGCCCCAGCCGCTCCAGCGCCTGCAAGGCGCCATAGAACGTGGGCGCTTCCACGATGACGGTGTCGCCCGGCTGCGTGACCGCTTGCAGGCACAGGTTCAAGGCCTCTAGCGCGCCGTTGGTCACGACGATATCGCTGGCGGGCACGTTGATGCCGCCGATCAGGTAACGCAGTGCGATCTGGCGGCGCAGGCCCGGATTGCCAGGGCTCAGGTCTTCGACGGTATCCAGCGGGTTGTGGCGTTTCAGGTGCGAGGCCATCGCTTGTGCCAGCCGCGGCAGCGGAAACAGCAGGGGCGAGGGAAAGGCAGAGCCCAGCGGCGTCACGTCGCGGTTGCGCACGGAACCCAGGATGTCGAAGATGCGTTCGCTGATTGCCAGCTCGGTGGAGTCACCGCCAGGGCACGACGCGCCGGGTTCAGGCGGCAGGGATTCCGCGGGGGCGTGGACGTAGTAGCCCGAACGCGGCTGGGCGCGAATGAGGCCCTGGGCTTCAAGCAGGTAGTACGCCTGGAATACGGTGGAGGGGCTGACGCCGCGCGCGGCGCAGGCGTCGCGCACGGACGGCAGCTTGTCGCCCACGCGCATCACGCCGTCACGGATCGACTTGGCGATCTCGGCGGCAAGTGTTTCGTACAGGCTCACGGTGCCGCGTGGCGACGCGCGTTCATTTGCTGCTTTGCAGGATCGCCATGGCTTGGCGTTCCATGAACTCGCCCAGCGTATCGATCCCGCGCAGCTTGAGTATCGTGTTGCGCACGGCGGCCTCGACCAGCACCGCCAAATTGCGGCCGGCGGCCACTTGCAGCATCACCTTGCGCACGGGCAGGCCCAGCATGTCTTGCGTGATGTCCTGCAGGGGTAGGCGTTCGAACTTGTCTTGCGCGGTGGCGCGCACCAGATGCACGATCAGCTTCAGCCGCATCTTCCGGCGCACCGAGGTCTCGCCGAAGATGGTGCGGATGTCCAGCAAGCCCAGGCCGCGCACTTCCAGCAGGTTCTGCAGCAGCTGCGGGCAGTGGCCTTCGATCATGTTGGGGGCGGTGCGCGAGAACTCCACGGCATCGTCGGCCACCAGGCCGTGTCCGCGCGAAATCAGTTCCAGCGCCAGTTCGCTTTTGCCCAGGCCGGATTCACCGGTGATCAGCACGCCCAGGCCCAGCACGTCCAGGAAGACGCCGTGCACGGTGGTGGTGGGCGCAAGCTTCTTGCCCAGGTAGATGCGCAGCAGGTCGATCAGTTGCGCGGCCGCCACCGGGGTCGACAAGAGCGGCACCTGATGCTGGTCGCATTGGTCGACCAGGTCTTGCGGCGGCGTCAGTCCGTCGGCCAGCAGGATGGCGGGCACGCCGCCGATCAGCAGCTCGTCCATGTGGTGCATGCGGCGACGCAGGTCGAACCGCGTGTAGTACGCCAGTTCTTCCTGCCCGAACACCTGGATGCGCGACGGGTGGATCAGGTTCAAGTGGCCGACGAGGTCGGCTGCCGCCATGCCGTCATCGGGAATCGCGCGGTCAGCGGCGCCTTGGCCCGAGATCCAGTTGAAGGGGATTTTGTCGGCGTTGTCGTCGACGAGTTCCTGCACCGTGAGCATGGCAGCGTTTCCGCGGAGGGGTCAGAGTTGGCCGGTCGTGAGCATCTTGTGGACGATGGCCGGGTCGGCCTCCGTGGCCAGGGCCTCGCGCAATGCCTTGTTGGACATGAGTTGAGCGAGTTCGGCCAGGATGTCCAAGTGCTGCTGGGTGGCCGTTTCCGGCACCAGCAGGCAGAGCAGCATCGACACCGGTTGCCCGTCGGGCGCGTCGAAGGTGATGGGCTGCGCCAGGCGGATGAATGCCGCCAGCGCCTGCTCCAACCCCTTCACGCGGCCGTGGGGAACGGCTACGCCCTGCCCAAGGGCAGTGGAGCCAAGACGTTCCCGGGCAAACAGGCTGTCGAACACGAGCGCGCGTGCCAAGCCATGGTTGTTTTCAAAAAGAAGGCCAGCTTGTTCGAACGCCCGTTTCTTGCTCGTGGCGAGCATATCGAGCACGACGTTGCCGGCGGGTAGGATGCGCGACAAATGATTCATCGGATCATTATATGGTTATATGACGCAGTGCAATAAATTGGCCTTGCGCCGCGCCCATTGCGTGGGCGGACGACGGCACGGCAAGAGCGACAGCATAGACTGATCACGCGGGATTGTGGGCATTCCAGGGGGCAACGCGGTGTCCAAATGGCCGGATTCGGCCCGAAATGCCGGAAAACGACAACGCGCCTGCGATTCGCTGGAACAACCGGGAATTCGGGGACAAAGCTTCGTGGGGGAGTGACGCGGGAGGGGTAGTGCGGGGAGTTTGCCGATGCCCCGGCTGGACTGACGTCTAGCGGGACACCGGGACTTAGGCAGGATTTTTACAATCGCTGTTTAGCTTGATCGCCCAGGGCGAGTGATCATGAAGCGCATTACTGCTGGGGTGGCGAGAGGCTCGCCGCTTGCCGCTTCACGGACTCCGCTGAGTGACTTCGTACCTTGTCCTTGTGCTTGATGACCTGACGGTCGACTTTGTCAGCAAGAAGGTCTATGGCTGCATAGAGGTTTTCATCGGTTGCTTCACAATGAATGTCCTTACCGCTTAGACGCATGGTGATTTCGGCTCTATGCCGCAGGGGCTCTACTGAGAGCATGACCTGGGTATCGATGACGTGATCGAAATGCCGCAGCACTCGCGCCAATTTGTTCATGACATATTCCCGGATTGCCGGGGTGACGTCGAGGTGACGACCGCAGATGCTCAGGTTCATAGTGTGCTCTCCTTCTAAAAGAGAAAAAAGGGTGCGCAAAATGCGCGGTGAGGTCGTTAGGCGTTCTCCTTGATTGGGTGGCTTCGTTAAGTACTAGTGTATAGACTCGGGCCGATAAAACAAGCTGACCTAGCGCAAGAACATGGCATTTTTATGGCGGAGTCCCTGGGGCGTATTGTCCCTTGCCCGAGAGAGGGCTAGGGGTCTTCCCCAGGTGCCTGTTACATGCGGAAGTGCTCGCCCAGATAGACGCGGCGCACGGCCGGATCGCCCACGATTTCGTCGGGGTGGCCGTCGGTCAGCACCTTGCCTTCGCTGATGATGTAGGCGCGGTCGCAGATGCCCAGCGTTTCGCGCACGTTGTGGTCGGTGATCAGCACGCCGATGCCGCGGCCCTTCAGGAACCGCACAATGCGCTGGATTTCGATGACGGCAATGGGGTCGACGCCGGCAAAGGGCTCGTCCAGCAGGATGAAGCGCGGGCTGGTGGCCAGCGCGCGCGCGATTTCCACGCGGCGGCGTTCGCCGCCCGACAGCGAGATGGCGGCATTGCTGCGGATGTGGCCGATCTGGAGCTCTTCCAGCAAAGACTCCATCTGCTCGTTGATCTTGGGCGTGGACAGCGGGCGGCCGTCCTCGCCGACCTGCAATTCAAGCACGGCCCGGATGTTCTGTTCCACCGTCAGGCGGCGGAACACCGAGGCGTCCTGGGGCAGGTACGACAGGCCCATGCGCGCGCGCTTGTGGATCGGCATCGCCGTGATGACCGAGCCGTCGATTTCGATGCGGCCGGCGTCCGCGGGCACCAGGCCCACGATCATGTAGAAGCTGGTGGTCTTGCCGGCGCCGTTGGGGCCCAGAAGGCCCACGACTTCGCCGCTGACCACGGACAGGGAGACGTCCTGCACCACGGTCCGGCCGTTATAGGTCTTGCGCAAACCGGTTGCGCGCAGGCTGCCCTGCTTGACCCCCGAGGGGGCGGAGGTCACGGGGGTCGGCACAGAAGGTTGGTTCATCGTGGCTGCGAGTGGTGTTGCGTGGGGAGCGGCTTAGCGCCCTTTCTTGGCGGCTTGCTGCTTGCGGCATTCGGCGACTGCCGCGTCCGACTTGGCGCGCGGTTCGGCAACCGAGCGGACCCGGCCTCCGGCTGCGGCGGAATTGGGGCCGCCCTGGGCCTCGTACGTGCCGGTTTTCTCGTTGTAGCGTACCCGTTCGCCGCGAATCGTGTCGAACGGTTTTCCACAGACGTAACGGATAACGACGGCCTGGCCGATCAGGTCGAAGGTGCTCTTGGTGCCGTCGTATTCGGCGCGCAGGCCCTTGCCTTCGATCAGTTCGAAGGTCTCGGGGCGCTCCTGGCGGATGGTCACGACCTTGCCCTTGTTGGCGGTGGCCGTGCCGTATTGGCCGCCCTGGGCGTCCTCGTGCATTTCCAGCGTGTCGGAGGTCAGGGTCATCAGGCCGCGCGTCATGTTGACGTTGCCCGTGAAGACGCTTTGCTTCTTCACGTCGTCGTAGTGCAGGGTGTCCGACAGGATCAGCGTGCTGGGCTCCTCGGCGGGGGTTGCCGCCTTGCTGGCGCCGGCCGCGGGCTTGGCGGCGGCGTCCTGTGCGTGTACCGGCGCAAGCACCGATGCCGTCAGCAGGACGGCGCCAATCAGGCGGGTCGTCGGGGCAAGGAGAATCCGGAGGTCGGTCATGGTTTCTTCTGATCAGGGTTGTTGGCGGGTATCTCGGTCCGGCGCTGTTGCTTGCCTTCGGAACCGGCGATCTCGACGTCCGTCGACGCGGATACCTGCAATTGGCGTGTTTTGTTGTTGTAGTGCATGCCCTTGCCGTTCATGCGCGAACGGCCTTTGATGACTTCGGCGGGCAGGTCGGTAAAGACCACGTCATCATCGGGCAGGATAATCAACTGCTGGCTGCGCACGTCCAGCATGTCGTTGTTGGCGTCGGGCTGGCGATGCACGTGGGCGTCGCCGTTCATGACGATGCGCTTGCCGCCTTGCTCCATCACGGCGGTCTTCGAGACGCCCACCGTGATCGGGTTGGCTTCGCGCTGGCCCACCGCGCGGGGCGCGGTGATGTGGTACGAATCATCGTCCGGGAAGTGCTCGGCGTATTCGCCTTCCAGGCGGTTGATGGGGCGCCCCGACGGGTCGGTACGCAGCATCACGAAATTGCGCGACCACGCGTCCATCTCGTGCGTGAGGCGCCGCGGCGGGTCCACCTGGATGGCGCGCTGCGCGTAATCGGCCGCCCACCACGAACTGGTGACCAGCACCAGCAGGAGGAACAGCGCGATCAGTGAGGGGAAACGTTCTTTCATCAGGTTCGCCGCAACGGCGTATGCGTATTCAAGAGGGTCATTGGATGGCGCCCGGGCCTAACAGGCCTGGGGCCGCCAGGAACGCGCCCAGGCGCCCTTGCGAGGCCAGCAGCAGGTCGCAGCATTCGCGCACCGCGCCGCTGCCGCCGGATTGCGTCGATACCCAATGCGCCGCCTGGCTGACGTAGCCCGGGGCGTTGGGCACGCTGGCGGCGAAGCCCGCGCGCTGCATGGCCGGCAGGTCGATGATGTCATCGCCCATATAGCCGGTCTGGTTCAGTTGGACACCCAGGCGCTGCGCAAGTTCTGTCAGGGCGGCGCCTTTGTCGCGTACGCCCTGCGTGACTTCCGCAATGCCCAGTTCCGCGGCGCGGCGCGCCACGATGGGGCCCGAGCGGCCGGTCATCAGCGCCACCGTCAGCCCGCCTTCCATCAGCAGGCGCAGGCCGTGGCCGTCCAGTGCGTTGAAGCGCTTCTGCAGTTCGCCGCTTTCGCCATAGTAAAGGCTGCCATCGGTGAGTACGCCGTCGACGTCGAACACCATCAGGCGCACGGCCGCGGCGCGGTCGCGCACGGTGGCGGGGATACGGGCAAGGACCAGCGCTTCGGCCGGGTGAGTCACGGAAGCAGGAAGATTCATAGTCATACCACTTTAGCGGCCATCAGATCGTGCATGTGCAAGGCGCCGAGCAGCGCGCCGTCATTGTCCAGCACCAGCATATGGTTGAGCCGTTGTTCGTCCATTTGCTGGGCGGCCTCGACGGCAAGCGCGTCGGGGTTGATGCTGCGTGGCGACCGGGTCATGCCCGCCTCCACGGTCAGACTGCGGATATCGCCGTGCCGGGCGATCAGGCGGCGCAAGTCGCCGTCGGTGAAGATGCCCAGCGGGCGGTGCTGCGCGTCGGTCACGACCGTCATGCCCATGCCCTTGGCGGACATGACTTCCAGCGCCTGGGACACGGGGGTGCCGGCCAGCACGATCGGCAGGGCGCTGCCGTGGCGCATCACGTCGCGCACGTGGGTGAGCAGGCGGCGGCCGAGGGCGCCGCCCGGATGCGACCGCGCGAAATCCTGCGGGCCGAAGCCGCGGGCTTCCAGGCAGGCGACGGCCAGGGCATCGCCCAGGGCCAGCGCGGCCGTGGTGCTGGCGGTGGGCGCCAGGTTCAGCGGGCAGGCCTCCTGGGCCACGCTGCCGTCCAGGTGCACGTCGGCCAGCAGCGCCAGTTCCGATTGGGGGTTGCCGGTGATCGCCACCAGCTTGGCGCCCATGCGGCGCGCCACGGGCAGGATGGTCAGGAGTTCCTGCCCGGCGCCCGAATACGAGATGGCGATGACCACGTCATCCTGCGTGATCATGCCCAGGTCACCATGGACGGCCTCAGCGGCATGCACGAAAAAGGCGGGCGTGCCGGTCGAGGCGAACGTCGCCGCGATCTTGCGGGCGATATGGCCGGTCTTGCCGATGCCGGTGACGACCACGCGTCCGCGGCACGCCAGCAGCAGGGCGACGACCTGGGTGAAGGTGTCGTCCAGCCGCGCGGACAGGTCCAGTAGACCCTGACTTTCGATTTGCAGCGTTCTGCGCGCAGATGCCAGCGCGGTGTCGGACGATGTGGTGGGATGATCAGTCATGCGGCGATTTTAATATCAGTATGCGGGTTTGCCCCCGGCAGGGGCGTATGGCATCCTGGCGGCTGTTTTCAACGGCTTTCAATCCTTCTATCCAGGCCCGCTCCATGTCCAGCATTTCCAGCCCCGTCCTTGGCACGCCCCTGTCCCCCTTGGCCACCCGAGTCATGCTGCTCGGATCAGGCGAATTGGGCAAAGAGGTCATCATTGCCCTGCAGAGGCTGGGCGTGGAAGTCATTGCGGTGGACCGGTACGCCGACGCGCCGGGCCATCAGGTGGCGCATCGGGCACACGTGGTTTCGATGACCGACGCGGACGCCCTGAAGAAGATCATCGAACAGGAACGGCCGCACGTTATTGTCCCCGAAATCGAGGCCATTGCCACCAGTTTGCTGGTGGAACTGGAAGCCGCCGGCGTGGCGCGCGTCACCCCGACCGCCCGCGCCGCCCAACTGACCATGAACCGCGAGGGCATCCGCCGCCTGGCGGCCGAGACCCTGGGCCTGCCTACCTCGCCCTACAAGTTTGTCGATACCGAGGCGGAATTGCGCGCCGCTATCGATGGCGGCATCGGCTACCCCTGCGTCATCAAGCCGGTCATGTCCTCGTCGGGCAAGGGCCAATCCGTGATCAAAAGCGCGGATGACGTGGCGCAATCCTGGCGCTACGCCCAGGAAGGCGGCCGGGTTGGAGGGGGCCGCGCCATCGTCGAAGGCTTCATCCGCTTCGACTACGAAATCACGCTGCTGACCGTGCGCGCCCGCGGCGCCGACGGCAAGATCGAGACCCGTTATTGCGAACCCATCGGCCACAAGCAGGTCGACGGCGACTACGTCGAAAGCTGGCAGCCACACCCCATGTCGCCCGCCGCGCTGGCCCGCGCCCGGGAAATCGCCCTGGCGGTTACGTCCGACCTGGGCGGGCTGGGCATCTTTGGCGTCGAGCTCTTCGTGGCCGGCGATCAGGTCTGGTTCTCGGAAGTCAGCCCGCGTCCGCACGACACCGGCATGGTCACCATGATCACGCAGGCCCAGAACGAGTTCGAACTGCATGCCCGCGCGCTGCTGGGGCTGCCGGTGGACACCACCCTGCGCCAGCCGGGCGCCAGCAGCGTCATCTATGGCGGGGTGGACGCCGCCACGGTCACGTTCCACAACGTAGCCGAAGCGCTGACCGAATCCGGCACTGACATCCGTCTCTTCGGCAAGCCGGAATCCTTCGTGAAACGCCGCATGGGCGTGGGCCTGGCCGTTGCCGAGGACGTGGCGACCGCGCGCGCCAAGGCCAAGCGCGTATCCGCCGCCGTGTCGGTCAAGGCCGGCTGACGCCGGCGGGCCTGGCCCGTCCCCTTTAATTGCTGCCGGGGGCGCCGTCCTCCTTTACAGCCACCCGCCTCACAAGCCGGTGGCTGTCTGCATTGGGGCGCCTGCGGCGGTCATATCCGGTGGGTAACTTAGCCCGGGCGGCCCGCGGGGCAGGCTTGCGCCATTACCCCTGCGGGCAGTGTGGTTTGCGCTTTCTCACAGTTTGTTCGATAATTTCAGGAATTACTGAAAACGGTGTAACTGTGTATATCAGCCAAGCCGCTGTCCTGACCTGTTGGCGTCGATACTCATGGTTCTTACCCCCCAAAACGAACGTTTCGTGCTGCATTTTGGCGAAATGGGCAGCCGTTGGGGCGTGAACCGCACCGTCGGCCAGATCTACGCCTTGCTGTTCCTGCACCCTGAACCGTTGAACGCGGACGACATCGCCGAAACCCTCGGGTTTTCGCGTTCGAACGTCAGCCTGGGCTTGAAAGAGCTGCAGTCCTGGCGGCTGGTCAAGCTGATCCATCAAGTGGGCGACCGCCGCGACTACTTCGAGACGCCCAAAGACGTCTGGGAGATCTTCCGCATCCTGATGGAAGAAAAGCGCAAACGCGAAATCAATCCCACCCTTACCCTGCTGCGCGACACCCTGCTCGAGACCCCCTCGGGCCCCAACGACGCCTACGCGCAGCAGCGCATGACCGAAATGCTGGAGCTCATCGAACTGTCTTCCGGATGGTTCGATGAGGTTCAACGCCTGCCCCCGGAGACCGTACAAAAGCTCATGCGACTGGGTTCGCAAGTGCAGAAAGTGCTGGGCTTCGCCGGCAAATTGCGGGGCAAGAGCTAAATCCCCATGCGCCCCGATTTTTCAGGAAACCTCTATGAAGTTGTATCCATCGCCCGTAACATGGCGCGAGAGACGGCCTGGGAACCATGCCGGTTGCCGCGGCACCTCAACTGCTTGGGAGCGCCCCAATGATTGATCTCGACGTCGTAAATCTGTCGCGATTCCAGTTTGCCGCGACCGCGCTTTACCACTTCCTGTTCGTCCCTCTCACGCTTGGCCTGTCGTTCATCCTGGCCATCATGGAAAGCGTGTACGTCATGACCGGCCGCCCCATCTGGAAGCGGATGACGATGTTCTGGGGCACGCTTTTCGGCATCAACTTCGCACTCGGTGTCGCGACCGGCGTGGTGATGGAATTCCAGTTCGGTATGAACTGGTCCTACTACAGCCACTATGTGGGCGACATCTTCGGCGCGCCGCTTGCGCTTGAAGGGCTGATGGCCTTCTTCCTGGAAGCCACTTTCGTCGGCCTGTTCTTCTTCGGCTGGAACCGCATGTCCAAGGTCAGCCACCTGGTGGTGACCTGGTTGGTGGCGTTCGGCACGAACTTCTCGGCGCTGTGGATCCTGATCGCCAACGGCTGGATGCAGAACCCGGTGGGCGCGATCTTCAATCCCGACACCATGCGCATGGAGATGACCGACTTCGCGGCGGTGATCTTCAACCCGGTGGCCCAAGCCAAGTTTGTGCACACGGTCAGCGCGGGTTATGTTGCCGGCGCCATGTTCGTGATGTCGATCAGCGCCTGGTACCTGCTGAAAGGCCGTCATACCGACCTGGCCAAGCGTTCGATGGCGGTGGCCGCCAGCTTCGGCCTGGCCGGCGCGCTGTCGGTCGTGGTGCTGGGCGACGAAAGCGGCTACCTCACGACCGAACATCAGAAGATGAAGATCGCGGCCATGGAGTCCATGTGGCACACGGAACCCGCGCCCGCGTCCTTCAACCTGATCGCGATCCCCAACCAGGCCGAGCGCAAGAACGACTTCGCCATCGAGATCCCCTACGTCATGGGCATCATCGGCACGCGTTCCCTGACCACGCCGCTGCTGGGCATCGACGACCTGATCCTGCGTGCCGAGAACCGCATCCGCGACGGCATGGTGGCCTACGAGGCCTTGCAGAAGATCCGCGCCAACCCCAAGGACACGGATGCGCGCATGACCTTCGACAAGACCTGGCCGGACCTGGGCTACGCCTTGCTCGTCAAGCGCTACCAGGAAGACATGAGCAAGGTCACCGAGGCCGACATCAAGAAGGCCGCGGTAGACACCGTGCCCAATGTGGCGCCGCTGTTCTGGGCGTTCCGCATCATGGTGGCGGTGGGCATGTACCTGATCCTGTTCTTCGGCGTGGCCTTCTGGCTGGCGTCGCGCGGCCGGCTGGACAGCCGCCGCGGCCTGCTCAAGGTGGCGCTGTGGAGCCTGCCGCTGCCGTGGGTCGCCATTGAAAGCGGCTGGTTCGTGGCCGAATACGGCCGCCAGCCCTGGGTGATCGAAGGTGTGCTGCCGACGTACTACGCCGCATCCGGGCTGACGATTGCCGACCTGGCGATCAGCCTGGCTATCTTCCTGGTGCTGTACACGGTCCTCTTGATCATCGGCGTGAAGGTGATGTTGCACGCCATCAAGGCGGGTCCGAAATCCGATGGGCCGGTGGCGGGCAACGCCGCCGCCGATCCTGTGCGCGCCGCCGTGCGCGCCTGAGGGGGAGAAGCAGATGGATACCCTTATTCCTTTTGACTATGGCACCTTGCGCGTGATCTGGTGGGCGCTGCTGGGCGCCTTGCTGATCGGCTTTGCCGTCATGGACGGCTTCGACCTGGGCGTGGCCGCCTTGCTGCCGGTGGTGGCCAAGACTGACGCCGAGCGCCGCGTGGTGATCAACGTGGTGGGCCCGGTGTGGGAGGGCAACCAGGTCTGGCTGATCACGGCGGGCGGCGCGATCTTTGCCGCCTGGCCGCTGTTGTATGCCGCGTCGTTCTCCGGGTTCTACCTGGCGATGATGCTGGCGCTGATCGCGCTGATCCTGCGTCCCGTGGGCTTCAAGTACCGCAGCAAGATGGAAGGCACGCGCTGGCGCAACAGCTGGGACGGTGTGCTGTGCTTTTCGGGCGTCGTCGCCTCGCTGGTGTTCGGTGTGGCGGTCGGCAACATCATTCTTGGCGTGCCCTTCACGTTCCAGGGCTCGGCGCTGCGCATGGTGTACGAGGGGCATTTCTACCAGCTCTTCACGCCGTTCGCCCTGCTGTGCGGGGTGCTGAGCGTGGTGATGCTGGCCATGCACGGCGCGGTGCTGCTGGCCTGGCGCACGGAGGACCCGATTTCGTCCCGGGCCCGCAATTGGGGGCGCCTGCTGGCCTTGCTGACGGTGGCGCTGTTTGTGGCGGGTGGATTCTGGGTGGCGGGCGGCTTGAGTGGGCACGTCATTACCAGCGCGGTCGACATGAAGGGTCCGTCGGACCCCATGCTCAAGACCGTGACCGTGCAGACAGGCGCCTGGATGGCCAACTACGCGAAATGGCCGCTGATGTGGATCGCGCCCGCGTTGGGCGTGGCCGGTGCGGTGTTGGTGCTGCTGCTGTTGAGCGTCCGCGCGCACGTCCTGTCGTTCCTGGCGTCCGCGCTGTCGATCACCGGCGTCATCCTGACGGTGGGCTTCTCGCTGTTCCCGTTCCTGATGCCGTCGTCGACCAATCCCCAAGCCGGCCTGACCGTCTGGGACGCGTCGTCCAGCCACCTGACGCTGTGGATCATGGTGATCGCGGTGGCCATCTTCCTGCCGATCGTGACGCTCTACACCGCCTGGGTGTATCGCGTGATGCGCGGCAAGGTCACCCATGATTCCGTGGGCGACACGCCCAACTCTTACTGATAAAGGAGCCTCCACCATGTGGTATTTCTCGTGGATACTCGGCTTGGGTCTGGCGTGTGCGTTCGCTATCCTCAATGCAATGTGGTTCGAGCTGCGTGAAGGGCATTCGCATGACCCGCGCGCCAGCCGTAGCGACGAGTGAGCGGCGGCGCTAGCACCCTCGAGCACGACCCGTCCGCCAGCCTGCAGAAACCGCCGCGCGAACAGTCGGGGTGGCTGATGGCGCTTGCCAAGGCGGCGAGGGTTCCGCTGATGGTGGCGGGCGCTGCGCCGCTGGTCAGCGGCGCCTTGCTGGTCGTGCAGGCCTGGCTGCTGGCCAGCGTGCTGGATGCGGCGATCGTCCGCCAGGCGCCGCGCCAGGAATTGCTGGCAAGCATCCTGGGCATCGCCGGCTTGATGCTGCTGCGCGCATGCATCACCTGGGCGGGTGAACGCGCCGGGGCGGACGCGGCCGAACGCATCAAGCGCCATGTGCGCCAGTCGCTGTTTTCCCGGCTGGTGGCGAAGGGCCCCTATTGGAGCCGCGGCAAGGCGTCTGGCGAACTGGCCAGCGCAGTCGTGGACCAGGTCGAGGCGCTGGACGGCTTTTTCGCCAAGTACCTGCCTGCGATGGCCGCTGCCGCCATGCTGCCCGTGGCGTTTTCCGTGTTGCTGTTGCCCGTGGACGTGATCGCGGGCCTGGTGCTGCTGATCACCGCGCCGCTGATTCCGCTGTTCATGGCGCTGGTGGGGTGGGGCGCGCAAGGCGCCAGCCGCCGTCACCTGCGCGCGTTCGCCCGCTTGTCCGGCTTCTTCGCCGACCGCTTGCGCGGGCTGTCCACCCTGAAGCTGTATGGCCGCGCCGAAGCCGAGGCGGCTTCCGTGGTGGCCGCCAGCGACGCGCTGCGCCAGCGCACGATGTCGGTGCTGCGTATCGCCTTCCTGTCGTCCGCCGTGCTGGAGTTCTTCGCCGCGCTGGGCGTGGCGGGCGTGGCCGTATATATCGGGCTGACCTATCTGGGGTTCCTGGACGTGCGGTGGTCGCCCCTGACCTTGCAGGCGGGCCTGTTCTGTCTGCTGATGGCGCCTGAAGTCTATGCCCCGCTGCGCCAGTTCGCCGCGCACTATCACGACCGCGCCACGGCACTTGCCGCCGTCACGCAGATCGCGGTGCTCTTCGATGGCCTGCCGCAAGACGACGCCGCCGAGCCGAAGGCGGCCGGACGCGGAACCGTCGTGCCGCCGGCGTCGGAAGCCGGCGCGCCCGTCGAGGTGACGGGCCTGCGCGTGACGGCGCCGGGGCGTGGGCAGCTGGTGCTGGCCGACGCCGCGTTGCGGCTGGTGCCGGGCGAACAAGTGGCATTGATGGGCCCCAGCGGCATCGGCAAGTCCACGCTTATTGAAGCCATTGCCCGGTTGCGGCCATTCGATGGCGAGGTGAGCATCGACGGCGTGCCGCTGGGCGATTGGGACGAAGCCGCCTTGCGCCAGCGCGTGGCGCTGATCGGGCAGAAGCCGCAATTGCTGGCCGGGTCGATCGCCGACAACATCCGGCTGGGCCGGCCGGGCGCATCCGACACCGATCTGCGGGAAGCCGCCCGGCGCGCCTGTGTGCTGGAGTTTTCGGACGCGCTGCCGCAGGGCCTGGACACGCTGCTGGGCAGCCGGGGCCATGGCCTGTCGGGCGGGCAGGCACAGCGCGTGGCGTTGGCGCGCCTGTTTCTGCGGGATCCCGGGCTGATCCTGCTGGACGAGCCCACGGCGCATCTGGACGAGGCGACCCAGGCCCGGGTGCTGGATGAAATCCTGGAATTCTCCGCAGGCCGCACCTTGCTGCTTGCGACGCATGCACCCGTGGTGGCGGCCCGCTTCGGCCGCGTGCTGCGAGTAGCGGGCGGGAAAGTGGAAGACGCATGAAGAATCTGTTGTTGCTGCTGCCGCTGTACGCACGCCGGAAAAGCGGGCTTTTACTCGCATTGTTCTGTGCGCTGGCCACGGTGGCCGCGGGCGTCGGCTTGCTGGGCGTGTCCGGCTGGTTCCTGACGGGCGCAGCCCTGGCGGGGGCGGGCGGGGTCTTCAACCTGTTCGCGCCGTCCGCGCTGGTGCGTGGCTTGTCCTTTTTGCGCATCGTGTCGCGCTATGCCGACCGCGTGGTGGGCCACTCGGCCACGTTGCGCCTGCTGGCGGATCTGCGCGCCACGGTGTTCGGGGCGCTGATCCGGCTGACGCCGCGCCAGTTGGCGAAGTACCGCAGCGGCGATCTGGTGGCGCGCATGACGGGCGACGTCGACGCGCTGGATACGGTCTTCCTGTTCGTGCTGGCGCCGTTGGCCACCGCGATCCTGGGCGGCGCCGTGCTGACGGCGGTGCTGGGCATGTGGGTGCCTGCCGCCGCGCTCGCGTTTGCGCTGGCGTTGCTGACGGCCTGTGTGCTGGTGCCGGCATGGTTGCTGCGGGCGGCGCGCAAGCCGGGCGCCGCCGCCCAGGAAAGTGCGGCCGGCCTGCGCGCGGCGACGCTGGACGCGGTGGATGGCCACGCCGACATGGTGGCGTTGCATGCGCAGGCGCCCACCGCCGCGCATTTCGAACGGCTTTGCGAAGCCAGCGCGCTGGCGCGCCGCAGCCAGGCCCGGGTGGCGGCACGCGGGCAATGGTTCCTGCAAGTCGCGGCCGGCGTTTCGGTGTTGGCGTTACTGTGGTTCGGATTGGGGACGCATGAAGCGGGGCTGATCGAGGGACCCGTGCTGGTGGGTCTGCTGCTGGCCGTCATCGGCATTTTCGAAGTGGCGGGGCCCATCATGCGCGGCGCGTCCCGCATGGGTTCGGCCATGTCGGCGGCGGCGCGGATCCGCGAGGTGACGCAAGCCCAGCCCGACATGCAGGACGCGGCCACGGTGCGCGCCTTGCCGTCCGCCGGCGTGCTGGAGTTGGACGGGGTGGTGTTCCGCTATCCGGCCCGGGCGGAGGGTGCGCGCCCGGTCGTCCTGGACGGCATCGACCTGCGGGTGGAGCCCGGCGAACGCGTCGCCATCGTGGGGGCCAGCGGGCAGGGCAAGTCCACGCTGCTGCATCTGATCCTGCGCCTGGAAGACCCGCAAGCGGGACACGTGCGCTTTGGTGGCTGCGACGCGCGCGATTGCGCGCAGGCGGACTGGCACCGGCGCATTGCCTTGCTGTCCCAGGACGCGCCCGTTTTCCTGGGCACCTTGCGCACCAATCTGCTGATCGGGGACCCGCAGGCCGACGATGCGGCCCTGTGGGGCGCGTTGGACGCGGCCAGGCTGGGCGATTTCGTGCGCGGCCTGCCCGACGGGCTGGACACCTGGGCGGGCGAGACCGGTTCGCAACTGTCGGCAGGCCAGGCGCGCCGCCTGTGCCTGGCGCGGGCGCTGCTGTCGCCGGCAGCGGTCATCGTGCTGGACGAACCTACGGCCGGCCTGGATGCCGCGGCGCAAGCCGACTTCTTCAACGACCTGGAACGCGCGGTGCGGGGACGCACCGTGGTGCTGGCGACGCACGCGGCGTTGCCCCCCGGCGCCGTCGACCGCTGCTATGAATTGCGCGGCGCGCAATTACATGACTTGTCACCGGCGGCAATCCTGGCTTAAGCGCGGTGGCAAGGTTATAGTTCGCCTTGCTTCAATTCTTCAGGGCCGCCTTCCATGCAGACCGACAACGCCGAGTACATCCGGCGCACCATCCGCAGCGTTCCGGACTGGCCCCAACCCGGTGTCGTGTTCCGCGACATCACGCCGGTTCTGCAAGACCCGCGCGCGTTCCGGGTGTTGATCGATCTGTTCGTCTACCGCTATATGCGCCAGCGCCTTGACCTGGTGGCAGGCGTGGACGCGCGCGGCTTCATCGTGGGCAGCGTGCTGGCCTATGAACTGAATTTGGGTTTCGTGCCGGTGCGCAAGAAGGGCAAGCTGCCTTACCGCACCGTAGCCGAGGAATACTCGCTGGAATACGGCAATGCCGCCGTCGAGATGCACACGGATTCCGTGCGCACCGGCCAACGCGTGTTGCTGGTCGATGACCTGATCGCCACGGGCGGCACCATGCTGGCCGCGATCAAGCTGCTGCAGCGCCTGGGCGCGAACGTGGTCGAAGCGGCCGCCATCATCGATTTGCCCGACCTGGGCGGCTCGGCCAAGGTGGCCGCCACCGGCACGCCGCTCTATACGGTCTGTCAGTACGGCGACGCAACGCCGTAAGCGACCCCGATTGCAGGGCGTAGGATGGGTGGAGCGCGAGGGTTCTTAAGCAAGAACGCAGGTGCTCAGCGCGCGAAACCCATCAAGCAGCCTGTGCGTTGTGGCTGACGCTGGCAAGAACCCACCGCTGCTTGATGGGTTTCGCGCGCTGAAGGTCGGAGTTCTTGGCACTGAACCCTCGCGCTCCACCCATCCTACGAATCCGATAAGCGGGGCTGGATGAAGTCCAGGAACGCCTTGGTCTTGGCGGGCAGCATGCGCGAGGGCAGCAACGCGAACAGGGGCAGGGGCGTCAGGCTCCAGTCGGGCAGCACCCGCACCAGCCCTGCCTGCTTGATGGCGCGTTCCATTGCATCGAACACCAGCAGCGGCGTGATGCCCAGGCCCTGGCCGGCCAGGCGTCCCAGCATGCCCACATTGTTCGCCGACAGGCGGCCGGACACTTGCACGCGTTCCACCTTGTCGCCCGAATGGAGCATCCAGAAGGATGATTCTTCGCGCATCGTCGGCCGCAGGCATTCGTGGTGCGTCAGGTCGGCAGGCACCCGCGGTTCGCCGTGGCGGGCCAGATAGTCGGGCGAGGCATACAGTTGGTGCGCCATCAGCACGATCTTGCGCGAGATCAGGCTGGAATCCGGCTGCTGGCCGAAACGCAGGATCAGGTCGAACGGATTGCTGATGGGGTCGATCGGGCGCATGCTCAGATCGAAATCGCATTCGATGTCCGGATGCTGCTCGCGGAATTCGCTGATGACGGCGGGCAGGAACAGCTGGGCGAGGCTCGTGGGCAGCGAGATGCGCAGGCGGCCCTTGGGCTGCACCGCCATGTCCAACAGCTGGTCGTGCGCAATGCGCGCTTCTTCCACAATGTGCCGGCAGCGTTCGAAGTAGATGGCGCCGGCTTCAGTCAGGTCGATCTTGCGCGTGCTGCGGTTCAACAGGCGCATGCCGACGCTGCGTTCCAGTTCGCTGACGCGGCGCGAGAGCGTGGAGGTTGGAATATTCAAGGCTTCCGCCGCATGGCTGAAGTTCTTGCGCTTGGCGACTTCGACAAAAAGCGCGATGTCGTTAAGCTGGATATCCATAGTGCCCTCTAAACTCAAATTTCCATTTCTGGCAGATTTGTATGATAAATGGAATTATTGTCCCGCCAGCAGAAATGTCTATTTATCCACACGGAACATCCCATGCCTTGGGTGGTGGGCGCATGTTCCGTCACCCAGCTTGCTTCCAGCTGAATGCCCGCAAGGCTTGCGGTATCTTGCTCTACCAGGGGACTGCGCAATAATCGCGCAGATTGCACCGGATACATCGTGCAATTGTCCCATCGGTGAAAATATGTTCACCAAAATAAGGGTTTTTACTAGGCGCCAATCGCCAGATACTTCGTCCCAGCAATCAAACAGTCACATCGCACCTGCCAGCCTGGCAGAAGACGGTGTGCAAGGTTTAGGATGGAGTCATCACAATGAAAGCCCTAGCAACTGCACTTATGGTTACCGCAACCCTGGTTGGCATGACCGCCGCCCACGCCGATGGCAAGACGCGTGAACAGGTTCAACAAGAACTGCAAGCCGCCAAGGCCGCAGGCCAGGTCACGTTCGGTGAACTGGACTACCCGCCCGCCACCGCGACGCAAACCAGCATGACGCGCGACCAGGTTCAGCAAGAACTGCAAAGCGCCAAGGCCGCCGGCCAGGTCACGACCGCCGAACTGGACTACCCGCCGCGCGCCGCCGTGTCGCAATCGGGCGGCAAGACGCGCGAACAAGTCCGCCAGGAATTGGCCGAAGCCAAGGCCCGCGGCGAATACACCTTCGGTGAACTGGACTACCCGCCTAAGGGCAAGTAAGTCCCGCCCCGGGATGGTCACGAGAAACCCCTTGAGACGCCGAGGGGTTTTTTATTTCAGGATGACTCCCGCACCGTACTTCGCTGGACTACGCCATAGCCCGCTATAGCAGGTTTATCAAGGACTTAGGCGAGTTCAACATATGCCGGTGCTTTCCGAAACTTGACCCGACTTTCCTGCTGCTGGCCCCTACAAGGCTCCTGGAAACCGGGTCTTTCCGAGGAGTCATCATGGCAAAGATCAAGCTCACCAAGTCCGCTGTCGATGCGGCACAACCCCAGGCGCAGGCCATCGAACTCCGGGATACGCTGGTGCCCGGCTTCTTGTGCAAGATTACCCCGTCAGGCCGCAAGGTGTTCATGCTCCAGTATCGGACGAACGCCGGCGAACGTCGCAAGCCTGCCTTGGGCCAATACGGGGAACTGACCGTCGAACAGGCGCGCTCGCTCGCGCAGGAGTGGCTGGCCCAGGTGCGCCGGGGTGGTGATCCCGCCGCCGACAAGGCCGAGGCGCGCAAGGCGCCTACCATCGAGGAGTTGTGCAAGAAGTTCATGGAGGACTACTCCAAGAAGCGCAACAAGCCGAGTACTCAGGTCGGCTATCAAGGCGTCATTGACCGCAACATCATTCCGCTGCTGGGCCGCAGGAAGGTTCAGGACGTGAAGCGACCTGACATCGCGGGCTTGATGGAAAAGCTCTCATACAAGCAAACCGAGGCGAACAAGGTCTTCAGCGTCTTGCGCAAGATGTTCAACATGGCCGAAGTGTGGGGCTATCGGCCTGACGGCACCAATCCGTGCCGCCATGTCCCGATGTTCCCTGCCGGCAAGTCCACCCACCTCATCAGTGACGAGGACATGGGCAAGCTGTTCCGGCAGCTCGACAAGATCGAGGCCGAGGGGCTGGAGAACTACGTCATTCCGCTGGCGATCCGCCTGCAATTCGAGTTTGCCGGCCGCCGCTCCGAAATCGTCACGCTCGAATGGGAATGGGTCGATCTGGAGAACCGCCGCGTCGTCTGGCCCGACAGCAAGACCGGCGGTATGTCCAAGCCCATGAGCGAGGAAGCCTACCGGCTGCTTTCGACCGCTCCGCGGCAAAAGGACAATCCTTATGTGCTGCCGTCGCCACGCCATCCGGGGCAACACCTGACCACGGGCGAGTATTACGGCGGTTGGAGCCGTGCGCTCAAAGCGGCGGGTGCGACGCATGTGGGGACGCACGGCATCCGCCATCGTTCGGCGACCGACATTGCCAATTCGGGCATCCCGGTCAAGGTCGGCATGGCGCTGACGGCACACAAGACCGTCGTGATGTTCATGCGCTATGTCCATACCGAGGATGACCCGGTGCGCAAGGCCGCCGAGCTGGTGGCGAACCGGCGCAAGACGATCACTGGCGCATCGCGCAGCGTGGAGGCGACGGCATGAGCAAGCGGACGCTATCGGCGGCGGGGAAGACTCCCGCCGCCTTGCCTGCCGGCTACGCCGGCATCCACAGCGGCATCGTCGAACTGCTCGATGCCGCACGCCAGGCGGCGGCCCGCAGCGTCAATGCGCTGATGACGGCGAGCTATTGGGAAATCGGCCGCCGCATCATCGAAGCCGAGCAACGGGGCAAGCGACGCGCGGGCTACGGCGAGCAGTTGATGGAACGGCTGTCCGCTGACTTGACCGCGCAATTCGGGCGCGGGTTCGGCGTGAACAACCTAGAGAACATGCGGCGGTTCTTCCTCGCGTATCCTCTTTCCGCAATTTCCCAGACACCGTCTGGGAAATTGGGCCTCGCCGAACTGGCGCAAGTGTTCACGCTGCCGTGGTCGGCCTACACGCGATTGCTGGTGGTCAAGGACGACCACGCCCGCCGGTTCTACGAAGCCGAAGCCCTGCGCGGCGGCTGGAGCGTGCGCCAGCTCGACCGGCAGATCAACAGCCAGTTCTACGAACGCACGGCGCTGTCGAAGAACAAGGCGGCGATGCTGGTCAAAGGCGCCGTGCCGAAGCCGGAGGATGCCGTCAGCGCCGGCGACGCCATCAAAGACCCGTATGTGCTGGAGTTCCTGAACCTCAAGGACGAGTATTCCGAATCCGACTTGGAACAAGCCCTGATTCGCCGGCTGGAGGATTTTCTGCTGGAGTTGGGCGATGGTTTCACCTTCGTCGGGCGGCAGCGTCGCTTGCGCATCGACCAGACCTGGTATCGCGTCGATCTGCTGTTCTTCCATCGCAAGTTGCGCTCTCTTGTCATCATCGACTTGAAGCTCGGTGCGTTGACCCATGCCGACGTGGGACAGATGCACTTGTATTGCAATTACGCGAAGGAACATTGGACGTTCGGCGACGAGAACCCGCCCGTGGGGTTGATCTTGTGCGCCGACAAGGGGCACGCCTTGGCGCGGTATGCGCTCGAAGGCTTGCCGAGTAAAGTCATGGCGGCGAACTACAAGATGGTGTTGCCGGATGCCGAAGTGCTGCAAAAGGAACTGGAGAACACGCGGCTGTTGATCGAGTCTCGCGGAACGCTTCTCCTCAAGAAGCGCAAGAAATAGCCGGGCGTCCCAGCGTGCCGCTGTCGCGCTGTCGTGCTGCGCATCGAGCCGCCTGCGGCGTCTCGCCCCTGTCGGGCTTCCATCGTCCCCTCGCTTCACTCGGCTGACGCCTCCGGCCCTTGCGGGCCTGCGCGCTCCGCTTGCCTGTCCGAGCCTTCGATGAATGTAGCTGGGCGGTCTTGCTGTTCCCTTCACCGTACCACGGCGTTCTCGCCGTAAAGGGCTGCGCGTGCTCGCACGCTTGCGGCCGTGGCCGTCTTCGACCCTGTGACGGCTTGCGCTGCGCCGTGCTGGCGACGGTTCCGGGCAATTCCGCCCGTGCAACCGGAGATCGTCATGAACGATAAATCGCATGTTTCCCTCGAACAACACGTTTGCCTGGTCTGCGGCACTCGCTTCGACACCGGCGCGATCCTGCTGGACAAGCGCCTGCGCGCGAGCATGGAGCGCCATACGGCGACCGGCTGGGGCTTGTGCCCTGAACACCAGAAGCTGTCCGACGATGGCTTTGTCGCGCTGGTCGAGTGCGACCCGCAGCGCAGCGGCTCGCCGGGCGGCGGTAATCGCGTGAAGCCCGAACAGGCATATCGGACGGGCCGCCTGGCGCACCTCAAGCGCGAAGCGTTCGCGCAGGTGTTCAACGTGCCGATCGCGGCCGACCAGCCGTGCGTCTTCGTTGAACCCGGTGTGATCGAGCAGTTGCAGACGATGACGGCGGCGAACTGATCGCGCCTGGTGCCATCCGGTGCGCTGCCCTGCGGGGCGGCGCACCTTTTTTTCTGCTGCGCCCTGGTGCCGATGACTTCGCGCCTGCGGCGCTGCGCGCTGGCGCTTGCACTCCAGGGGAAGTGCCTTCGACACATCCCCGCCGCACTTCGCTTGGCGCCCCTGAAAGACCGCCGCCCCGGCTGCGCCGGCGCGGAAATACCGATGCCGCAAAGGCCGTTTGTCCACCACAGAAGATCCACGCTGCATCTTCACGACTGCATGGGCGTCCCCGGCCAGGAGGCACGGCCGGTCGCGCTGTCGTGCTTCGCATCGAGCCGCCTGCGGCGTCTCGCCCCTGACGGGCTTCCATCGTTCCCTCGCTCCGCTCGGCTGACGCCTCCGGCCCGGCTTCCAGCTTCGGGCCTGCGCGCTTCGCTTGCCGTGCGGTCAGCACATAGGGATGGCCGTTGCCTTGTCCAGCCGTCTCCCCTGACTTCATCACCTTGTCCGCGACTGTAGCCCGCGCCCGTGTGCCGTCAAGGCGCGCAAGGCCGTGTCCTCGGCTGCGCCTGCGGGCCGCACCAACCCTGCGCTTGTTTCCTTGACGGCCCCCGTCCGCGCGCTCCTGACCGTCGCGGGCGATGAACTCAGGAAAGACGGTGGCAACAGGGCCAACCGGGTTCCTCGTGCCGACCGCACCAAACAGCCGAAAGGCTGGGCTCCGAATCTAGGAATCCGGTGTGCGGTTTGAACAGCAAACCCTTTTCGTCAGGAGAAATGCCATGCAACTCGCATCCCGATTCGCTTCCCGTTCCCCGTCGCTGCGCAGCGATTACCCGCTGTCCGACGATCAAATCCGCAGGGTCGCGCCGTCCATCTTCGCGGACGCGCCGCACGAAAGCCGTTCCGAGCGGTACGCCTATATCCCGACCGCCGCCGTGCTGGCGGAGCTTCGCAAAGAAGGGTTCCAGCCCTTCATGGTGTGCCAGACCCGCGTGCGCGACGAAGGCAAACGCGAACACACCAAACACATGCTGCGCCTGCGCCACTCAAGCCAGATCAACGGCGCGGAAGCCAATGAAATCGTGCTGCTCAATTCCCACGACGGCACGAGTTCTTACCAAATGCTCGCGGGCATGTTTCGGTTCGTGTGCAGCAACGGTCTTGTCTGCGGCGACACCGCGGCAGACGTGCGCGTACCCCACAAAGGCGACGTGGCCGGACTGGTCATCGAAGGCGCTTACGAAGTCTTGAGCGGCTTCGACCGCGTGCAGGAATCCCGCGATGCCATGCGTGCCATCACCTTGAACGATGGCGAATCCGAAGTGTTCGCCCGCGCCGCGCTGGCCCTCAAGTACGACGACCCCGACAAGCCCGCGCCCATCACGGAATCGCAAATCCTGATGCCGCGCCGCTTTGATGACCGCCGCCCGGACTTGTGGAGCGTGTTCAACCGCACGCAAGAGAACCTGACCCAAGGCGGCCTGCGCGGGCGCAGCGCCAACGGACGCCGCCAGCAAACCCGCCCGGTGCAGGGCATCGACCAGAACATCCGCCTCAACCGTGCGCTTTGGCTGCTGGCCGATGGCATGCGCCAGTTGAAAGCCTGAATCCCCACGCGGCAGGGGCAGGCAGCAGCCCTTGCCGCTTCTCTCGCTGCTGCATCCCTAACCGCAAGGAGTTATCACCATGAACGCCGTTACCCAAATCGAAACCCGTGCCATCGAAACCGCCGCGCCGCTGGAAGTGGCCGACCCGACCAAGAACCTGATTTTGGTTCCGCTCTCGCAGTTGCTGCCGCGCCGCTCCAAGCGCAACGCACGCAAGACCCCGCGCCTGTCCATTCCCGAACTGGCCGCGAGCATCGCCCGCATCGGTCTGCTGCAAAACCTCGTCGTCATCCTGTCCGCCGATGGCGAGCAATACGAAGTGGTGGCGGGCGACCGCCGACTGACCGCGTTGAAGCTGCTGGCGAAGAAGAAGCGCATCGCCGCCGACTTTGAGGTGCCTTGCCTGCTGGTGCCGGACGCTTCGGCCCGTACCGTCAGCCTCGCGGAAAACCTGCTGCGCGAGCAGATGCACCCGGCCGACCAGTTCGAGGCGTTCGCCGCGCTGGTCAAGGAAGGCCGGCCCATCGAGGACATTGCCGCCGACTTCGGCGTGTCCCCGCTGGTGGTGCAGCGCCGCTTGAAGCTGGCCAACGTCTCGCCGCGCCTGCTGGCCGACTACCGGGCCGCAGCCGTCACGCTGGAACAGTTGATGGCCCTGACCATCACGGACGACCACGCCGCGCAGGAAGCCGCGTTCTACGGTGCGCCCGAATGGCAGCGTGGCGCGTCCGCGCTGCGCGAACGCCTGACCGAGCGCGAAATCGACGCCACGCATCCGCTGGTGCGCTTCGCCGGGCTGGACGCCTACACGGCGGCGGGCGGTGGCATCCGCCGCGACCTGTTCGCGGAAGGCGATGCCGGAACCTACCTGACCGACGCCGCGCTGCTGGAAACGCTGGTGCGCGACAAGCTGGATGCGCTGGCCGGGGACGTGCGCGCCGAGGGTTGGGCGTGGGTCGAAGCCGTGCCGCACATGAGCTATGCAGAGCGGCAGGCGTTCCAGAACGCGCCGCGCCAGCGCCGCGAACCGAGCGCCCGCGAAGCCCGCCGCATCGCATCGCTGCAAACCCGCCTCGACAAGATCGACGCCGAACTGGAAGAAGCCTACGACGCCGAGGACGAGGACAAGACCGAAGCGCTGGAACCGCGCCGCGAACAGGTCGCCGGGGAACTGCAAGCCGTGGAGGAAGCCTTGCAGGGCTACGCCCCGGACGTGCGCGCCGTGGCCGGTGCAATCGTCACCCTCGACCGCAGCGGCGAAGCCGTGATTCATCGCGGGCTGCTGCGCGAAGCCGAAGCCAAGGCGCTGCGCATGCTGGAACGCTTGCGGCAGGGTTTCGGCAGCGAGGAAGGCGAAGCCGGGAACGACGACGAAGGCGAGGACGCCGAGCAACCCAAGGCCGCGAGCCTGTCCGACCGGCTGGCGCAGCGTTTGAGCGCACATCGCACCGCCGCGCTGCAAATCGAAGTGGCCCGCCATCCGCAAGTCGCGCTGGCCGCGCTGGTGCATGGCATGGCGCAGACCGTCTTGCAGGACAGCCACTACGGCCACGACTTGCCGCTGGGCGTCAGCCTGAAAGTGCAAGACCGGCTGGAAGGCATGGCCCCCGACTGGCCCGAATCGCGCGCCGCCGTGGCCCTGCGCGAGTTGCAGCAGGTTGCGGGCGAAGCGCTGCCGCAGGACAGCGCCGAACTGTTCGCCGCGCTGCTGGCGATGGAGCAAGGCGAACTGGTGCGGCTGCTGGCGGTATGCGTGGCGGCGACCGTGGACGTGGTGACGCCTCGCGCCACGGCGCACCAGCCGGGCGCGGAACTGGCGCAGGCCGTGGGGCTGGACATGGCCGCATGGTGGCAGCCCACCGCAGACGGGTATTTCCAGCATGTGCCGAAGGCCGCGATTCTGGAAGCCGTGGGCGAGTTCGCACCGTCGCACGCTGCTCGACTGGCGAAGTTGAAGAAGGCCGACATTGCCAGCGAGGCGGAACGGCTGGCCGATGGTACGGGCTGGATGCCCGCCATCTTCAAGACCGAAGGCCCGGAAGCTGCGCCGGAGGAAGCGCAGGCGCAGGACGCCCCGGAGGATGCCGAGGCAATGGCGGATGAACCCGCCGAGGCACTGGCCGCTTGACCCGCGCCGAAGGCAAGCGCCCCGGCCTCGACCGGGGCGCTTTGCTTGAAGGAGAAGCCCCCATGACCCGCACCACCACCAGCCGCCCGCGCATGGCGGCGACCTATGCGCCCGGCACGGTACGCGCTCGCCGCTGGCACGGCGAAGGCGACGTGCGCGGCTACCGTCCGCCCCCTGGCTGGACAGCCTGCGCCGACCTGACCGACTTGCATCCCATCACGGGCCGCGCCTTGCCGCGTGCCGTGTGGTGGATCATCGAAACCAAGGAATAACGAGCAGCACCGGCCCCAAGCCGTTCCGCCTTGGGGCCGGTGGTCGAAGATCCGGGCGCGGCGGTGGCCGCGCCCGGTTCCAGCATCCAGAGCAAAATCGCCACGTCGCCGCCTTCGACCAGGCGGCGACGTGGCGGACGTGCAAGTGCCTTGCACGCGGTACAGCCATCGGCGCCCGCTGGCGCGGGCAAGGTTTCGATGGCGCCCCGCCGCAATGGGCGGGGCTTGTGGGGCTACGCCCCGGCTTGCTGCGGCAGGTTGTGCCAAAGCGTGCCGTCCTCGACGCTGGCGGTTCGCGCCTGTACGTCACGAAGGACGGTTCACCGACACGCCACCCGGCTTCGCTATGGAGCATCCACGCCACGCCTCAACCACGTCGTCGCAATCTGCGGCAAGGAGCGTTCTCGCTCGTCGTTGGGGTATTGGCCTTGCCCGCGTCAGGGCGCAGGCCGGTGAAGCCGTCATGCGGGGATGCCGAGTCGGCCACGTCTCCATTCGGGAGCGGGCGGCCGGTGCGTCCTTGGCTTGTCGTGAATCCTGGCGAGGGAACGGCTGCGCCTTGGGCTTCATGGCCGCAACCTTCCAGCGAAAACAATTTCCCCTGCGCTGCGCGCATTCCTCGCGGGACAAATTCTTTTCGCTTCCAGGTTCTCCACGGTGTTGCGACCGCTGCGCGGTGCGGCCAGCCCATCCCCCGCCGGCCGGATCACAACAAGGACGCACTGGCGCGACCTTGTTCAACCCGAAAGGAGAAACATCATGGCTAACATCGGCACCTTCACCGCAGAAAAAGACGGCTTCACCGGCCAGCTCCGCACCCTGACCCTGAACGTCAAGGTCAAGCTGATTCCCAACGACAAGGGCGACACCGAGAACGCCCCCGACTTCCGCCTTCAGGCGGCCGGCCACGACATCGGCGCGGCGTGGAAGAAGACCAGCGAAGCCGGGCGGCCCTACGTGTCCGTATCCCTCGACGATCCTTCGTTCCCGGCGACGGTCTATGCCCGCCTGATCGAGAACGAGGACGGCACGCACGACCTGATCTGGTCGCGCAACAAGCCCAAGGCGGCCTGACGGCGCCCACCGCGCCCCGCCCATTACGGCGGGGCGCCGTGCTGCTGGCGCAGCACGTCACGCACGCGCCTACGGCGTGTCGCGTTCCTTCAACACCGCCTCAAGCTCCTGGCGCACCTGCGCCAGGAGCTGATCGGCCTTGCGCGTGCTGTCGCCGGAATAGGCCAGCGTCAGCAACGTGAGCGGATGCACGTCCATGACCTCGCACAGCTCGGTCAGCTTGTGTACGGTCGGACTTTTCTGGTCGCGCTCCAGCGAACTCATGTAGGTACGGCTGGACACGTCGGAGAACGCTTCCTGGCTCAAGCCGCGCGCTTTCCTGACCGTCCGTATCGCCGTCGCCAATGAGTGCTTCGCCGCCACCTATGGTTTCCCCTGAAAAACCAAGATGACAGCCCATTGCGCCCTATAGGGCTACAATCTATAGTGTTCATTTGGCGTTATTGTTTTCCTTCTTCGTGACTTTACGGAAATCCGTATCGACGGCTTCCGTCAGAACCAGGGAGCCGCCTTCGTGCTTTTCCTGATCTGCGCAATGCCGCTTCTGTGTTTCCGAGCATGTCCGGATTCAGTCGCTTGCGACTTCGTGTTTTCGCATGAAAGCACGCATTCGCTTCGACGCTTACGTGCCTTGGTGGCAAAGCGTATTCATGCATTTTCGGCTTCGTGGGATTTCAACCCGTGAACCAGCCACTTCTTACCACCGAACAACGTACGCAACTGCTCGCGGCCGGGAAGGCGCGCGCGGCCGGCCATTGCATCGACCCGTTGCCTGTCGTGCGGCTGTTCACGCCGGACGCGCACGCGACCTGGCTGCTGGTTGCGCTCGATCCCGCCGATGGTGATACCGCCTGGGGCTTGATCGACCTCGGCATCGGAATGCCGGCGCTGGGGACGGTCAAGCTGTCCGATCTGGCTGGCATCGTCGGGCCGCGTCAGCGACCCATCCGGCGCGACCTGTATTTCCGCGCCACCCGGCCGCTATCGGAG
Organism: Achromobacter marplatensis; assembly: GCF_002209535.1. Taxonomy (GTDB): domain Bacteria; phylum Pseudomonadota; class Gammaproteobacteria; order Burkholderiales; family Burkholderiaceae_B; genus Achromobacter; species Achromobacter marplatensis. The sequence goes on from NZ_NJIG01000004.1 coordinate 273,625, forward strand.
TACGTGCAACTCGCGCAGCGCGACGGCTCCATCCCGGATTGACCGGGGCGTATTGTGTCTTTCTCGATCTCGTGTAAGACGGCTTCGGTCTGAATGAGAACTCTTGCACCAGGCGAGTGCGAGCTTGACCGAAAGAGACATGATGTACGGCGGAGCTTGCGGCAGGGTATCCGATGCTGCGCGCCGTTCCCGAGCTGCGCAACCGTCGCACTAGGACGATCCATGCAAGGCTTCGGAGCCAATCGGTCTTGACTACTTGCCAGCTTATTCCTCTTCGATGACGAAATGCCGATGATGCCGTAGCCCTGCATTTCAATGTCCGTGGCGACGCTCCTGCCAACAGGGAGGTCGCATCATGGCCGATCGAAGCGTCGATTCTTGGTATCCCACCGCTGCGTATCTCTATTCGTTGCACCTGGACGGTCCCGCACTCGCCTGGGAGTATCTGCGCCGCCATCCCAACTACCGGCGCGACTGGCTGCGCCGTCGCCAGCAGCCGGAGGCCGCGCACGCCTGGGGGCTGCGCCTGCTGGAAGACCCGACGCTGGATGCGCGTGACGCGCATCCAGCCTGGTTCCCTGACCATGCCGCCGTGCTCCAGCTCTACCCTGATGCCGACCCGCCGCTGAAAGCACACGCCTTCGAGTTCTGGTGCATCCCCGGTCACAAACACCTGGTTCACGACGGCAAGCGCCTCTTACTGACGGCGCGCTGGCCCGGCTGCTGCGTGAGGCTCGCACTGGCGCCGGGCTTGGCCGACGGTCTTGCCTACGTCTATGCCGTTCGCGCGGGCGCCGTGCCTTGCGCAAGCCATCGCACGATAACGGCCGAGTTGGACAAGCTGGCGGCGCTGAATGCGACGGCCGCGCCTGCGGCAGCGGCCCGTGCGCGGCCCACACCCGCCGCGCTGCTGGAACTGCACACCTTGCAGGCGCTCGACGCGACCCTCGCGGGCGCGTCCTTGCGCGAAATCGCCGAAGGGCTGTTCGGCACCGAAGCCGTGGCCGCCGGTTGGTATGCCGACGGTGGCCTGCGCTCGCGCGTGCGCCGCCTCGTGCGGCGCGGCCAAACGCTGATGCGCGGCGGCTACCGCCGCCTTGCACAGCTCGATTGACCTGCACAGGGTCGTTTTGCCTGCACCGCAAAACGACCCTCTGCGCAACGCATCGCTATCTTGAGACTGACTCCATCCGGCTGCGCTCGTGCTGCCGGCGTCCTTGCCAGATGGAGGTTCATCCGATGCGTCCCGCTCCCTTGCGGCCTGCCGCCGCACCCGCCACCACACTTGCACAACCCCAACGCTATCTCACCAACGACGAAGCCGCCGAGTACCTGCGGCTTTCGCCGCGTACGCTCGAAAAGCAGCGCGTGATCGGCAATGGGCCGAAGTTTCGCAAGTTCGGCCGCCGCGTCATGTACGCGGTGGCCGACCTCGATGCCTGGGCCGACCAGCGCAGCTACGAAACCACGTCCGATCCCGAATACGCCGAGCATCACTCGGCCGACAGCCGTGCGCGCTGATTGGTGGCTCGCCGGTGGCCGTCGCTATGTCCAGCCCATCGCGGGAGCGGGAACAGCTCGACCTGTTCCGCGCCTTGCCGGGCGATATGGTGCCGCGCGATGCCCAGGACTTGATGGCGTATCCGTTCTTCTCTCTGGCGAAGTCGCGGCGCACGGCGCCGATCGACTTCCGCAGCGGCAACGTCACGATCCGCGTGGAGGGCACGCAGGAGCACGGCATAGCGACCATTTGGGACGCGGACGTGCTGATTTGGGCGGCTTCGCAGATCGTGGAAGCACGCGACGCGGGCTTGCGCCCGTCGCGGCTGATGCAGGCCACGCCCTACGAGATCCTGCGCTTCATCGGACGCGGGGTATCGCTGCGCGACTACCAGCGCCTCAAGGCCGCGCTCGACCGGCTGCAATCGACCACGGTGGCGACTTCCATCCGCGAGATGACCGGGCGGCGGCTGCATCGCTTCTCGTGGATCAACGAATGGAAGGAACTGGCCGACGCCCACGGCACGCCGCTGGGCATCGAGCTGATCCTGCCGGACTGGTTCTATGCCGGCGTGCTCGACGCCGCCCTGGTGCTGACCATCGACCCGGCGTATTTCCGGCTCACCGGCGGCATCGAGCGATGGCTGTACCGCCTGGTGCGCAAGCACGGCGGCAAGCAGCCTGGGGGCTGGCAATTCGACTTCCGGCACTTGCACCGCAAGTCAGGCAGCACGGCGAAGCCCTACGACTTCGCCTGCGACCTGCGCGCGCTGGTCGCGCGGCAGTCGTTGCCCGGCTATGTGCTGGGCATCGAGCGGATGCTCGACACAAACGAGGAACTATTGACGTTCCGGCCCGTGCTGTCCACGGCACGGGGATAACTCGGGGACAACGTGTGGACGGCCTCGTGCTATCAGGCGTGCTGGGTATCGTGCTATCGGGCGTGCCCCTATCGTGCTATCAGGCGTGCGAAATCGCTGGAAAGCCAATACTGGCGCGGGTTTCGTCATCCTCTAACTTCCCTAACTTAAAAGCTCTAACTATTGATAGGAGCGCGCCGTTTCGGTGGATAACCGCGAGACGGCACCACACGCAACAGCCAAAGCCCGGCTTTCCAACATGGAGGGCCGCGCCATGATCGTCGCGGTGCTCAACCAGAAAGGCGGCGTCGGCAAGACCACGCTCGCCACGCATGTCGCCGGCGAACTGGCGATGCGCGGGCAGTCGGTCATCCTGCTCGATGCCGACCCACAAGGCTCGGCGCTGGACTGGACGCAGCGCAGAAGCCAGCAGGGCTTGCCACGGCTGTTCAGCGCCGTGGGCCTCGCCCGCGAGACGCTGCACCAGGAAGCACCGGAGCTGGCCCGTCGCGCCGATCACGTCGTCATCGACGGCCCGCCGCGCATCGCCGCCTTGGCGCGCTCCGCGCTGCTGGCGGCCGAGCGCGTACTGATTCCGGTGCAGCCCAGCCCCTACGACTTGTGGGCTTCGGCCGAGATGGTGGCGCTGATCCGCGAGGCACAGGTGTTCCGGCCCGCACTGCGCGCGGCCTTTGTCGTCAACCGGCGCGTCAGCACCACCATCATCGGCCGTGAAGCACGCGGCGCGCTCGCCGAGCAACCGCTGCCGGCGCTGCGCTCGGAAGTGCATCAGCGCATCGTGTTCGCCGACAGCGTGGCCGCTGGCCGGCTCGCACGCGAGACGGCACCGGACAGCGCCGCCGCCCGCGAGATCGCGGCGCTGACCGACGAGCTGCTGCGGTGGCCGACATGAGCCAGCGCAACGGCAAGCGCATCGGCATCGGCGCACGTCCACCGGCGAACCCGCACGCCGAGGCGTGGGTTCGCCAAGGCGATCCCGACGGCATCCAGAAAGCCGACCTCTACACCGCACGCCTGACTCTCGACATCACGCCCGCCATGCGGGCGCGCATCAAGGTATCGGCGTTCACGCAGGGCGTGACCGTGGCCGAACTGCTGCGCGCGTTGCTGGAACGCGAGTTTCCCGAAAGACGCACGGAGAACCTGCCATGACCGCATCCGCTCTGGCGGCCACGGCTGCGCCGCCGCCATCGCTCGCGGTGCTCGCCGGCCAGGCCGGCATCGCGCCGCTGACGCGCGTTTCGCTTGCCTACATCGAGCAGCGCATCGACGTGTACCTGCGCTTCGGCGAACCGGCGCGCACTATCCGGCTCGACCGCTGGCGGCGCGTCGCGGTGTTCCTGCCGCGTGCGATGTTCTGCCGCATCCACTGGCAAGCCAACGACTACGGCACGATTCGCTGGCAGCTCATCGTGATGCAGGCTTGCACGCCGCTGGACGCGGCGCAACGCATCCCCGGCGTGTTGCCGGGTGCGCGCCTGCTGCTGCACGCCGAGGGTGAACCCGCCGTGCGCGCCGTGCTGGCACAGCTCGACGCCATCGAGGCGCAGAACATCGCGCCCGCCGACGTGTCGCCCGCGTACTGGCGCACGCTCGGCAACCGGCTCGCTGCACGCTTGCCATTGCCGGCGTACACCGCCGAGCGGCACGCCGCCTGGCTGGCCGGGAGGGCGCTGCCATGACGACTGTTCCCACACCTGTCGTCCCGCCACATCCTCGCTCGCGCGGGCGCGCTCGCATCGTCGTGGCGACACTGGCCGCCGTCGGCTTCGCTGCGCTGGCCTGGGCGTCCTTCGTGTCGCCGCTGCCGCGTCTGGCCTACAACCCGTCCGACAGCGTGGCGGTCGGCTGGTATCGCATCGACCCGTTCGACCCGCGCACCGCCTCGCTGCCACGTCCGTTGTCCGTGGACAGCATCGTGCTGGTGCCGCTGCCGGCCGAGGCCGGTACGCTTGCAGCGCAGCGCGGCTACCTGCCGGTGCGCGTGCCGCTGCTCAAGCGTGTGGGTGCGATTGCGCCGCAGGAGGTGTGCATCGCGGGCGGTGTTGTCCGCATCGACGGCGTGCCTTCGGCTGCCGTGCTGCGTACCGACCGGCTGGGCCGGACGCTGCCATCCTTGCAGCTTTGCCGCCGCCTTGAACCCGGCGAGCTGTTCCTGTTGAGCGTGACAAATCCGGCATCGTTCGACAGCCGGTATTTCGGCCCGGTCAGCGCATCCACCGTGATCGGCGTCGCGCATCCGGTCTGGCTGGAGACACGCCGATGATGGCCGCCGATTCGCTGCGCTTCATCGTGCCATCCGGCGTGTTCTTCCGCTGGCCGTCGCCGTGTCGTCGCGCGTGTCGTGCGAGCGCATCCGCGCTGCACGTCGCGCAACATCCGGCGGCGCTTTCCCCCGTGCAGGCATCTTGCCTTGAACGCGCCCGGCCGATGGCCGTGGCTGCGTTCCCCGGCGCGCAGGCTGCAAGCAACCCTGCGCCGCCGGGCCGCCGATGCCCGGAGCGTCAGCGCAGGGCAAAGGCGGAAGGCAAGATAAAAGGTAGCGGCACATGGCCGCTTGAAAACCTTGTCTGCACATGGGGGGAGCGCGGCACGCGCTCAGGGGCGGCAGCGTGCCGCGAAGGTGCGCAATGCCGCATTGGCCTTGGCGAAATCGCGTGCTTCGTCTGCTGGACTGCGCCGGTCTTGGATGGGGCTACGCTATGAGCCAGCGCGACGATGACCACTTTCGCGTCCGGCCTGGTGCTCCGAAACAGCGCGGCGACGCCTACATCAACAAGGTGCTGCGGCAGGCCAACAAGACCGGCGCGAAGCTCGGCAAGGCGGCCGGCAAGGTCGGGCAGCGCCCCGGTTCTCGGCTGGGCCGCGGCCACGTCGCGGCGCGCTTCGCCGGTCGGGGACTTGGGGCCAACGCCCGGCGCGTGACGATCAAGGCGCGGCTGGTGAATCTGGCGAAGGCCGGGCTGCGTTCGACCGCCGCGCATCTGCGCTACATCGAGCGCGAAGGCGTCGATCGCCAAGGCGGGCCGGGCCATGCCTACGGGCCGACGACCGACGAGGCGGACACCAAGGCGTTCGAGGAGAGCGGGCGCGAGGATCGGCACCAGTTCCGTTTCATCGTCTCGCCGGAGGACGCCGAACAGCTCGACGACCTGCGCACCTACACCCGGCACCTGATGGCGCGCATGGAGGCCGACTTGGGTACGCGGCTGGAATGGGTTGCGGTCGATCACTGGAACACCGACAACCCGCACACGCACGTCGTCTTGCGCGGCAAGGACGACACCGGCAAAGACCTCATCATTTCCCGCGACTACATCGCCGAGGGAATGCGCCGCAGAGCATCGGAACTAGCGACGGAATGGCTCGGGCCGCGTACCGAACTGGAGATGCAGCGCGCCATGCAGCGCGAAGTCGATCAAGAGCGGTGGACGGGGCTGGATCGCACCTTGCAACGTGAGGCCGTGGACGGCCTGGTGCGACCGGAGGCGTTGGCCGAACCCCGGTTGCAGCGCCAGCGGCAAATGTTGATCGGCCGCCTGCAACGCTTGCAGCGTATGGGGCTGGCGACCGAACAGCAGCCCGGCACCTGGGCTGTCCACGCCGACGCCGAAACCACGCTGCGGGCAATGGGTGAGCGCGGCGACATCATCCGCACCATGCAACGGGCCATGAGCGGCCAGCAACGCGAGCTGGCCGTGTTCCAAGCTGGCGAGGATGGCCGCGCCATCATGGGCCGCGTCGCCAGCAAAGGACTGGCCGATGAGCTGTACGACAAAGGCTATTTGATCGTCGATGGCACGGACGGCAAAGCGCACTATGTCGCGCTGCCGCCGCGGTCGGAACTGGAGCAGTACCCGACCGGCGCCGTGGTGGAAGTCAAAGGCGCGGCCGACGTGCGCGCGGCTGACCGCAATATCGCCGCGCTGGCCGTCGATGGCGTGTACCGTACCGATCATCACCTGGCCGTGGCGCAAGGACAGGCGACGTCCGACCGCGACCCGCGCGAGGTCGTGGCCGCGCATGTGCGCCGGCTCGAAGCCCTGCGCCGCGCCGGCATCGTGGAGCGCGAGGCCGAAGGCGTCTGGCGCGTCCCCGGCGACCTGGCCGAGTGTGGCCGCCAATACGACGCGCAGCGGCTCGGCGGCGGCGTGGCGGTGGAACTGAAATCTCACCTGCCCATCGAGCGGCAGGCGCGTGTGATCGGCGCCACCTGGCTCGACCAGCAGTTGATCGGTGGCGGCAAGGGGCTGGGCGACCTGGGCTTTGGGGCCGAGGTGAAGGATGCGCTACGCCAACGCGCGGACTTCCTGGCCGAGCAGGGCTTGGCCGAGCAGCGCGGACAGCGCGTCGTGCTTGCGCGCAACCTGCTGGCGACGCTGCGCGGGCGCGAGCTGGCGAAGATCGGACAGGACATCGCCGGCGAAACCGGCCTGGAGCATCGGCCAGTGGCCGACGGGCAGCGCGTCGCTGGTATCTACCGGCGTAGCGTCATGCTCGCCAGCGGGCGCTACGCCATGCTCGATGACGGCATGGGTTTCTCGCTGGTGCCGTGGAAGCCCGTGATCGAGCAGCGGCTGGGCCAGAAGCTCGCCGCCACAGTACGCGGTGGCGGCGCATCTTGGGAAGTTGGGCGGCAGCACACCCTTTCCGTTGGTTAGCTGCCAGTGCACGGGCTTTGCTTTTCGATATGGTGCTATCAGGTGCCTTTCTTCAGCGTGGTCATGAAGTCACGGAAATGCGGAGCGAACACCTGGAAAAGCGGATGCTCCCTATTTTCCAGCATCACTTCGCTGAACAGCTTGAGCCCCACTGCGAGGGCTGCTGCGGAGGCGGGGTCAAAATCGACACGCTCACGGACACGATCAACGATCGCAAAGATATTGTCGTGATTGCCTACCTCGAACTGTAGCGGTTGCCTGTTGGGCAGCAGGCTATCGTGGGCATCGACAAGGTGTTCGACGGTTATGCGGTAACGATGCTGTTTCATGGCTGGTCCTTACCTATCGCGTCCGTAGGCGCGCATGAACGTCGTTACAGCGTCTTTCGCCCACCGATCTCTTTGGGCAGCGGACGCCGGAGCATCAGGGTGCATTACGCACTGCATCTGGGCCTCACCGCGCACCATGTTCACGAACAATGAGGCCGCGGAGTCGAGTCCGATGCTTCCAAGATCCAGCTCTCCCTTCGAGGCAGCGACTTCCAGCGTCTCCGCAACGATGTTGTTTATGGCGGCGGGGCCGGCCAGGTAGAAGCGTCTCCCGAGCTCGGGAAACCTCGGCGCTTCGGCCGCAATCATGCGGTATAGCGCCAACCCGTCGCGCGACAGCACAATCTCCAAGTAGCCGAGCGCCATCGCGTTCAGAATATCGGCGAGCCGTTCTTCTGGAAATTTGGGTTTACGAACCGCTCTAAGAAACCGCTCACATTCGGCCTCGACGACGGCCACGAACAAAGCTTCCTTGTTCGGGTAGTGTGAATACACCGTCGATTTCGATACGCCGGCGGCCTGCTGAATCATGTCGGTCGTCGCAGCGCTAAAGCCGTTTGCCAAGAAGACAGTCCTTGCGCCGGCAAGGACAAGGCGTGCTTTTTCTGATTGCACTGCGCCCCCAACGGACGAGGGATGCTTGGAAGGCGTGCTCGCCTTCGAGCGCGCTGACGAAGTGGTCATGTGTTCGGTCCACCGCTGCGGAAAGTAAAGCCGCACGATAGCACATAAGCGGTTCAAGTCAAACCGATCGGTACCGCACCGTCTTTCCACAACATGTTGAAAATGCTTGATTTCATGTTTGCGCTCCGCTCTTGACTAAACCGAGCCGCTCGGTTTACATAGCGCCATGCCAAGTCACGGGTGCCTCCATGTCAAGCCCATCGCTCCAATATTCATCCTTCGTCGATAAGCCCTCTGCCGCATGGCGTAAAACCGCTGCGGCGGCGATTTGCTGCGCAGTCCTGGCGTCATGCGCCTCCATCCCGGACCTGGGGCCGATGGAAAAGCCCGCATCAATGGACGGGCTTGCGGCCGACAAGAGCCTTGAGGCGCCTGTCGGTGAATGGCCGACGCAGGCGTGGTGGAAGTCCTTTGGCGATCCGCAACTCGACCAATTGATGGGCGAAGCGCTGGCTAACTCGCCGTCGATGGCGCAAGCGCAGGCTCGCCTCAATGCCGCTATTGCGCGATCGAAAGGTGCGCGCGCAGCGCTGTTTCCCTCTGTCTCACTGGACGCATCCGCCAGCGAGCAGAAGCTGACGTACAACAGCATCTTCCCAAGGGATGTCGTTCCCAAGGGGTGGAACGACTATGGCGCGGCTTCTCTGAATTTCGGATGGGAACTCGACTTTTGGGGAAAGAACCGCTCCGCACTGGATGCGGCCACATCCGAGGCGCTGGCGGTGCAAGCCGATGCCGCCGCAGCTCGTGTCCTGCTGACGACGGAGCTTGCAAGCCGCTATGTCCAACTCAATGGCTTGCATGTACAGCGCGATCTGGCGAGAGACACGCTCAGAAACCGTGAGGACTCCGAGCGCATGGCGATGCGGCGCGTTGACCAGGGTCTCGATACACAGACAACACTGGAACAGGCACATGCGAGGGCCAAGCTGGCACGGGCTGACTTGGCCGACGTGGAAGAGCGGATAGAACTGGCTCGCAATGGGATCGCGGCTCTGCTGGGGCGTGGACCGGATCGTGGTCTGGATATCCACGAGACGCATCTTTCGCCGAGCCTGTCCCTAGCGCTTCCGGAAACATTGAAGAGCGATCTGATCGGGCGCAAGCCCGAAATCGTGGCAGCGAGATGGCGTGTGGAGTCGGCCGCCAAGCGTATCGGCGTTGCAAAGGCAGGCTTCTATCCCAGCGTCAATCTGGTCGCCCTGGTTGGCTACGAGTCGCTGGGTCTGAACCGCCTGTTCGACTCAGGTTCCGATGCGGGCCGCGCTGGAGTCGCCATTCACCTGCCCATTTTCGAGGGCGGAAGGCTCCGGGCGAATTACAGCCGAGCCTGGGCCGAATACGAGTTCGCAGTAGCCAGCTACAACGATGCGCTGGTCCAAGCATTGAGAGAAACCGCGGACGCAGTGAGGAGCTTGCAAGCGCTTCCGATCCGCCTCGAAGCAACGGAGTCGGCGGTCGTTAGCAGCGACAAAGCCTACCAACTCGCCAAGCGCCGCTACGAGGGCGGCCTATCCAACTATCAAACCGTGCTGACGACGGAGGATGCCGCGCTCAATGCGCGGATGGCCGTCAATGCCCTGTGGGTGCGCGGCCTATCCCTAGACATTGCGCTGACAAAGGCCCTTGGCGGCGGCTTTTCCGATTCCTCAATGAATGAACAGGTGACCCGATGAGTGCTCCGATGCCCCCTGACCCTCAGGATTCTTCCGCAACGCCGGAGGCTTCACAAAAGCGAGCGAAGCGCAAACGTCTCGTTTTAATCGCGACGGTTGGTTTGGTCACCATCGGTGTTCTCTACGGTGCGTGGGCGCTTCTGTTCGCAGGCAAATCCGTCACCACGGATAACGCCTACACGGCAGCGGAAGTGGCCCAGATCACACCACTCGTTGCCGGCCCTGTAAAGGAAGTCAAAGTCAGTGACACGCAGGCCGTCAAGGCTGGCGACGTGCTGGTGATTCTGGACGATACCGACGCCAAGATTGCTGTCGCGCAGGCCGAGGCGGATTTGGCGCGTACTCAGCGCCAAGTACGGCAACTGCTGGGAAATGACGAGAGCCTTGCGGGACAAGTGGCCCTGCGGGCTGCGGAAATCGCCACCGCTCGCAGTGATCTGACCCGTGTAACTGCCGCCTATGAAAAAGCGGTCATCGACGAGCGCCGTAGGCAGAATCTGGTCGAAGAAGGCGCCGTCTCGAAAGAAGAGCTCACGAATGCGCAGACGCAGTTGCGCGAGGCACGGGCTGCGCTGGACCAGGCTCAAGCCCGAGTTCGCGCTGCCGAGGCCGCAAAGGAAGCTGCAAGCGGCGCCCGGACGGCCAACTCGGCGCTGATCGTCGATAGCACGGTCGATGACAACCCCGCCGTACTCGCGGCGAAGGCGCGACTTGACCAGGCGCGCGTGAATCTTGAACGGACGGTGCTGCGTGCGCCCTTCGATGGCGTCATCGCGCAACGTTCGGTGGAGATTGGACAACAGGTTCAGACAGGCGTGCGACTGATGACCGTGGTGCCGATCGGCCGCATCTATGTCGATGCGAACTTCAAGGAAGGCCAGTTGCAGAAGGTCCGCCCCGGGCAGCACGTGGAACTGACCTCGGACCTCTACGGCAGCGATGTCGTTTATACGGGCCGTGTCGAAGGCTTCGCCGGAGGATCAGGGTCTGCCTTCGCAGCGATTCCCGCGCAGAACGCCACGGGCAACTGGATCAAGGTGGTCCAGCGGCTACCCGTCCGGATTTGGATTGATCCCGAGCAGTTGAAGCAGCATCCGCTGCGGGTCGGTCTGTCAATGGAGGCTACCGTCGATCTGCGCGACCACGGTGAGTCCCAGCCGGTTGCGACGAGGTAGTGACATGACTTCCTCTGAACACAAGCCGCTTTCCGGGATGGATCTGGTCATCGCGGCAATCATCCTGTCTCTGGCGAATTTCATGGTGGTGCTCGATACCACTATCGCCAACGTAGCCATGCCCACGATCTCGGGGTCTATGGGTGTCTCGACGAGTCAGGGCACTTGGATCATCACGTCCTATGCTGTTGCCGAGGCCATCACCATCCCCCTGACCGGCTGGCTCGTTCGCCAGGTCGGCGAAGTGCGGTTGTTCATGATCTGCGTCGTGGCATTCGTTCTGTTCTCCGTGTGCTGCGGCCTGTCATGGTCTCTGGAAAGCCTCGTCTTCTTTCGCGTGTTGCAGGGATTGGCCGGCGGACCGCTGATTCCATTGTCATCGACGTTGATGCTGGCGGTGTTCCCCAAGAACAAGTCAAACATCGCGCTCTCGCTGTGGGGAATGATGACGGTCGTGGCCCCGATCTTCGGCCCAATGTTGGGCGGGATCATTTCGGATAACTGGCACTGGGGCTGGGTATTCCACATCAACGTCGGGTTCGGCATCTTGGTCATGCTGGGCGCCATGAAAGTGCTTCGAGGCCGGGACGAACCCACGGAGCGTTCCCGCATCGACGGAATCGGCCTGGCGCTTCTGGTGGCTTTTGTCACAAGCTTCCAAATCATGATCGACAAGGGCCGCGAGCTGGATTGGTTCGCTTCGCCGCTAGTGGTCACGTGCGCCATCGTTGCGGCCGTTTCGCTGATCTATCTGATTATTTGGGAACTCACCGACTCCGATCCTGTGATCGACCTGAGCGTCTTCCGCTCGCGCAACTGGCTGGTTTCCTCCATCACGCTGAGCCTGATGTTCGGCATCTTCTTCGGCAACATCGTGTTGACGCCTCTGTGGCTCCAGCAACAGATGGGATACACGGCGACATGGGCGGGCTTCGCCACCGCGCCGATGGGCATTCTCGCGGTGGCGACTTCACCGATCGTCGGTCGTCTCCTGCCGAAGGTTGACCCTCGTTGGATCGTCACCTATGGCATGGGTGTTTTGGCCGTCTCGTTCTTCATGCGGGCGCATCTGACGACCCAGGCCGACTTCATGTCGGTAGCCATCGCGATGTTTGTCCTCGGCGCTGGCATTCCCGCCTGCATGATTACGCTGACCTCGTTGGGTGTTTCCGACCTGCCGCCCGAGCGCATTGCGAATGGAGCCGGCCTGCAAAACTTCCTGCGCGTGCTCTCAATGGCGCTTGGATCGTCCCTGACCCAAACCTATTGGGAGCACATGTCGAAGGCAAGCCGGTCCGAGCTGGTTTCCATCATCGACCCGAATGCAGGGCATGAAATCGCTTCTGCGGCAGTGCACGCCGGAATACCGCCATCGAGTTCTACAGCATTTTTCTCGCGCCTGGTCGATGGTCAGGCTGTGATGCTGGCTACGAACGACTTTTATGCTCTGGCCACCGTGCTGATGATTCTCTCGATCGGCGCTATCTGGCTGGTCAAGCGGCCGAAGGGGCCACTCCAGAAAGTCACGGGGCATTGATCCAAGGAGCGTGAATACTGCCGACGGGAGTGTGACATGCAATTGATGTACGCAAGAGAAAGCAACGCCGATGTGCCACATGGTCTCATTCATCTGATGAGCCGGACCAACATGGCGATTTGGCATCTCATCACTCAGAGAACGTCTGCGCTGGGCGGCCTTACAGGCATGCAGGCGAGCGTGCTGCTGCTGTTGGCGTGCCGCCAAAGCATGACCTCCGTTGATCTTGCGCGTGAGTACAAGCTCTATCCGAGTGGCATTACACGACTGATAGATCGTCTGGTTAGTCGAGGGTTGGTTCAGAGGGTTCCTTGCGAGCGTGATCGCAGAGTGACGTACATCCTCGCAACACGCGATGGCAAGGAAGCAGCTTCGCAACTGCCGTCGGTCTTTGACGGCGCTTACACCATCCTCTTCGATGGAATGAATGAGAACGATGTTGATGCTCTCAAGCGATGCTTGAGGCACATGCTTCTAAACGCGCGCGCAGCGGAAGAGCTGAGCAATTCACCTGTAAATCAGAGCTTTCTAACTTAACCGAGGTTCTACTGCCGACAGCTTTCGTGGCCTGCGACAACGATGGGAACCGTGCAAATTGCACCGGCAAGGCGCGAGCGGTCCGCTTAGGAGACTGCGATGGAAATACGCCATCTTCGCTGCTTTATTGCAGTCGCCGAGGAATTGCATTTTGCTCGCGCTGCCGAGCGGCTGCACATTGAGCAATCTCCCCTGTCGCGCGCGATCAAAGAGCTGGAAGAAGACTTGGGTGCGCAGCTTTTCGTGCGCAATACACGCAGCACCCGACTGACTCGTGCAGGCCAGCTATTTCTGGAACATGTGCCGCGCGTCTTCACGGCTTTGCAGCAGGCGCGCGACAGCGTGAAGGCGGCTGCCAACGGTTTTCATAACCAGTTGCGCGTTGCGTTATCGGATGGCATCCCGCCTTCGCGCTTCTCAACCTTTCTGGCATTGTGTCGCGAAGAAGAACCGGAAATCGAGATACGTCTATCTGAAGTTTCGCTGGCCCAGCAGATCAAAGGGCTGCACGACGATCTTTACGACGTGGGGTTTGCTCGGTCGGATGAGGTTGGCGACGGCATCGTCGCCGAAGCTGTCTGGAGCGATCCATTGATGGTGGCGGTGCCCTCTCGGCACCCTCTATTGACGTACAAGCGCATCCCACTGGAGGAAGTTCTGCGACATCCGCTGGTGCTTGGCGATCCCCATGCGTGCGAGGGATATACGCGGCAGATTGAAAGGGTGCTGCGTAGGGTCGATCAAGAACCGCTGATCGCCGAACGGGTGGCCTCCGTTGATCTGATGATGGCAATGGTGGCAGCAGGTTTCGCCCTTGGTCTGGCCGGGGCTTCGCAGATCGCCGCCAGCCGTGAACAGGGTGTGATCGCGCGGCCTCTGGCTGGTCGCACACCCATGCTCACCACTTACCTGCTGCGCCGGGGCAACGAGCCTTCGGAAGTGTTGGCTCGTTTCATCGAGAGAACAAGCACTCTTGAACCATCCGCGACGAAGAAGCCGACCGTACTACCTGACCTTGATGCTTCGGAGGAAATCGAGCCATGAACAAGATTGTGCTGATTCTGCTTGCTGCGATGCTGACCGCCTGCGGCAAATCCGAACCCACCGAAACGGTAGAGGCACTTGCCGCCAATCCCGAGCGATTGAAGGAACTGCGGCAACAGTGCAAGACGGATCGCGCCAAGCTGGGCGACGAACTCTGCAATCGTGTGGCCGAGGCGACGAATCGACGGTTCTTTGGCGATGGGAAAGTGCCCTATACACCGCCGAAAGAGCAGCCGAAGTTTTGATCGGGCCATCACCTACCTAATTATCAAGCGGGCCCGCGATGCCACATACTAGGCCAGCCATTAGTGCTGCGAAGACGGCTCTCGTGCTGTCCGGTGGCGGTGCACGCGCCGCCTACCAGGTCGGCGTGCTTCAGGCTTTGGTGACGTTGCGCCGTGAATACCTGGGCGAAGGGGCACCCAACCCCTTCGGTATCCTATGCGGCACTTCGGCAGGCGCAATCAACGCCGCCGCTTTAGCCTGTCGCGCAGACTCCTTTGACGCTGGCGTGGAAGCTATTGCCGCAGTTTGGCGCAACTTCAATGCTGGTCAGGTGTATCGCACCGACGCGCTTGGTATCGCTCGCAGTGGCGCACAGTGGCTGAGCGCGATCTCGGTAGGCTGGATGTTGGCACGCTGGCGCAAAGAAGGGCCGCATTCACTACTGGACAATGGACCACTAGCCGAACTGCTGCGACATTGGGCGCCTTTGGAACTGCTGCCGCACATGTTGGCCCAGCGCCATCTGCGTGCGCTGGCGATCGGCGCGTCCAGTTACACCAGCGGCGAGCACTTCACCTTCTTTGAGTCCACCGGCGACATGACGGGCTACGAACGCTCGCAGCGGCTGGCCGTGCCTATGCGGCTGGGATTGGCGCACTTGCTCGCTTCGGCGGCTATCCCATTCGTGTTCCCGGCACAACGCATCGAACATACGGAGCATGCCGGCTGGTACGGCGACGGCTCGATGCGGCAGACCGCGCCGATCTCTCCGGCCATCCACCTGGGGGCACAACGTATGCTCATCGTCGGCGTCGGTCGGATGCATGAACCTCGCGGGCGAATCGTGCGTAACGGCGGCTACCCGACACTGGCCCAAGTCGGAGGACACGTGCTGTCGAACATCTTTCTCGACGCGCTCACGGTGGACATCGAGCGTATGGAGCGCGTCAACCGTACCCTTGGAATGATGACGCTGGGCCAGCGCATGGCCACCTCACTACGCCCGGTGAAGGCGCTGGTGATTGCGCCGAGCGAGCGCATCGACGACATTGCGGCACGCCACCAAAAGCACCTACCGCGGGCCGTGCGCGCTCTGTTGCGCGGCGTCGGCTCGTCCAGCGCGAGCGGCGACTTGAGCGGCGCCGCCCTGGTCAGCTATCTGCTGTTCGAGGCTCCATTCACCCAGGAGGTAATGGCGCTGGGTGAACGCGACACGCTGGCGCAACGGCAGGCAGTTTGCGAATTTTTCGGGTGGCTTTGAGGAAATGGGTGCTGCACTTCGACTCTCAGGATGCGGGCATTCGCATGTGCCGCGCGTATATCGCTCGACACGCCATAACCCGCCGCCGTAGGCGGCGTTTTCCGTACATTCGCCCGTGCATGAAATCTTGCTTTTTCCGCGATATTCCTGCCGATAACAGTCTTTGACCAACCCTTGACCTGACTCCGATCCTCACGTGTGCGGCACGCCTTTGTGCCGCGTGACAACGAGGAGAAAGCGGAGGCCGGGATGCAAGGTCAAGGCGTGCTGTTCGGGCAAATCGGTGTCGTGTTCGGCATCGTAATTGCCGGCGTGTGGAGCGCCACGCAGTGGACAGCCGCCGCCTTGGGCTATCAAGTACGCCTTGGCTCGCCCTGGTTCGACTTACTCGGCACGCCGGTCTATCACCCGTGGCGCTTGTTCGAGTGGTGGTTCTCGTTCGACGCATACGCGCCGCGCATCTTCGACACCGGCGGCGCAATCGCTGGTGGCAGCGGCCTGGTGGCCGTGCTGGTCGCCATTGCCATGTCCGTATGGCGCTCGCGGCAATCGAAGCTGGTCACGACCTATGGCTCTGCGCGCTGGGCCGACGCCGCAGACATTCGCAAGGCCGGCCTCGACA
Source organism: Achromobacter marplatensis (assembly GCF_002209535.1). GTDB lineage: Bacteria > Pseudomonadota > Gammaproteobacteria > Burkholderiales > Burkholderiaceae_B > Achromobacter > Achromobacter marplatensis. The sequence goes on from NZ_NJIG01000004.1 coordinate 289,757, forward strand.
AGCCTGCTGGCGTGTTTCTCGGCCTTCATCGTGGTCAATACCTGCGGCATGAAGGCCCGGAGCATGTCCTGACCTTCGCGCCGACGCGCTCCGGCAAAGGCGTCGGCTTGGTCGTGCCCACGTTGTTGAGCTGGCCGGCGTCCGCCGTCATCCACGACATCAAGGGCGAGAACTGGCAGATCACGGCCGGCTGGCGTTCACGCTTCTCGCACTGCCTGCTGTTCAACCCGACCGATCCGAAGTCGGCCGCTTACAACCCACTGCTGGAAGTCCGACGCGGCGCGCATGAAGTGCGCGACGTACAGAACATCGCGGACATCCTCGTTGACCCCGAAGGCGCGCTCGAACGCCGTAACCATTGGGAGAAGACTTCGCACGCGCTGCTGGTCGGCGCCATCCTGCATGTGCTGTATGCGGGCGAGGACAAGACGCTGCGCGGCGTCGCCAACTTCCTGTCCGATCCCGCGTGCCCGTTTGAGCTGACGCTGCACCGGATGATGACGACGTGGCACCTCGGCGACGTGCCGCATCCCGTCGTCGCGTCCGCGGCGCGCGAGGTGTTGAACAAGTCCGACAACGAGCGGTCGGGCGTGCTATCCACCGCCATGTCGTTTCTCGGCCTGTACCGCGACCCCACGGTGGCCGAAGTCACGTCGCGCTGCGACTGGCGCATTGCCGACCTGATCGCGTCCGAGCATCCTGTCTCGCTGTACCTCGTTGTGCCGCCGTCCGACATCAGCCGCACGAAGCCGCTGGTGCGCCTGATCCTCAACCAGATCGGCCGACGCCTCACCGAGTCGCTCGACGGCAGCGATGGCATCGCGCGTCGTCACAAGCTGCTGTTGATGCTCGACGAGTTTCCGGCGCTGGGCCGGCTCGACTTCTTCGAGACAGCGTTGGCATTCATGGCCGGCTACGGCATCCGCAGCTTCCTCATCGCGCAGTCGCTCAACCAGATCGACAAAGCCTACGGCCAGAACCATTCCATCCTCGACAACTGCCATGTGCGCGTGACCTTCGCCACCAACGACGAACGCACCGCCAAACGCATCTCCGAAACGCTCGGCACCGCAACCGAGCTCCGTGCGCAGCGCAACTACGCCGGCCACCGGCTCGCACCGTGGTTGGGGCACCTGATGGTGTCGCGCCAGGAAACCGCGCGCCCACTGTTGACGCCTGGCGAAGTGATGCAGCTCTCGCCCGACGACGCCGTGGTGATGGTGTCCAGCGTTGCGCCGATCAAGGCCAAGAAGCTGCGCTATTACGCCGACACCAATTTCAAGCGCCGCGTGCTGCCGCCGCCCGCGCTCGCGGCCGGACGCTACGCAGATGCGCCGCCGGTTCGGCCCGACGACTGGAGCGGGCTGGCTATCCCCGCTGTTCCGGTCGCGCCTGCCGCTGGCCTGGCGGACGACGACACTGCCGCTGCCGACGGCGGGCCGCGTCGGCAGCCAGAGCTATCCGAAATCTCCGAATACAACCCCGAACAGCAGCCGGCCGACAACGACCTGGCGCTGCTCGATGACGACGACCTGCCGCTGCCACTTCCCCGCCAACTCGATCCGGCCATGCAGCGCACGGCTCGGCTGGCGTCCCTCGACCAAAACGACGGGATCGAGCTATGAGCCAGTACCGCCTCAACCTATTCATTCCGCACGAACACGCCAAGCGCCTCGACGAGCTGGCTGCCAAGAAAGGTGTGTCCAAGTCGTCCATCGTCGCGGCAGCGCTTGCGTCATGGCTGTCGCCTGACGCGGGCGACCAGCGCGAGGCCGCTATCGCAAAGCGGCTTGACCGACTGACGCGCCAGTTCGAGCGGCTGGAGCGCGATCAGAACATCGAGATCGAGACGCTGGCGCTGTTCGTCCGCTACTTCCTGACGGTCAGCACGCCGGTTCCCGAGGCGCATCAGGAAGCGGCCCGCGCGCAGGGCAAGGCGCGCTTCGAGCAGTTCGTCGAACAGCTCGGCCGCCACTTGATGCGCGGACGTAGCCTCGTGCGGGACGTGGTGGAGGAACTGAATCCCGATGCTGCGCGGCTCGATGACGCGGCGGCGCTGGCCGAAGCGCAGGAGCGTGCCTCATGAGCACGCAACCGCTGTCCTTCGCCACCACGTCGCTCGACCGCCGCATCCGCATGTTGCGCACGGCGATGGGGCCACTGATCGCCGCCGCGCTCGAAGACCCCGACGTGGTGGAAATCATGCTCAACCCCGACCGCACGCTATGGGTCGATCGCCTCTCTTCGGGCCGCGCGCCGTTGGGCGCGGAACTGCCCGAGGAAGACGGCGAACGCATCATTCGCCTGATCGCCGCACATGTCGGCGCGGAGGTGCATCGCGGGCAGCCGCTGCTGACCGCCGAGTTGCCGGAAACCGGCGAACGCTTCGAGGGCATTCTGCCACCGGCTGCGCCGGGGCCAGCCTTCGCGCTGCGCAAGCGCGCTGTCGGCGTCATCCCGCTGGATCGCTACGTCACCGACGGAATGATGACCGTCGAACAGGCCGAGTTCCTGCGCGTCGCCGTGCGTGAACGGCAGAACATCTTGATCGCCGGCGGTACCAGCACCGGCAAGACCACGCTCGCCAATGCCTTGCTCGCAGAGATCGCCGCCACCGGCGACCGCGTGCTGGTACTCGAAGACACCATCGAATTGCAGTGCGCGGCGCGCGACCACGTGCCGCTGCGCACCCGCGCCGGCGTCGTGTCCATGACCGAACTGGTACGCGCCACGATGCGCCTGCGCCCTGACCGCGTGATCGTCGGCGAGGTGCGTGGCGGCGAGGCGCTGGATCTCATCAAGGTGTGGGGCACCGGCCATCCCGGCGGCATCGCCACGATCCACGCCGGCTCCGCGCTCGGCGCGCTCCTGCGCTTGGAGCAACTGATTCTCGAAGTCGCCGTGAACCCGCCTCGGGCGCTCGTCGCCGAGGCGGTCAATGTCGTCATCCACATCGCCGGCCGCGGCCGGCGCCGTCGTATCGAGAGCATCGCCCGCGTCTTTGGCTTCGACGGCGTGGGCTATCGCCTGGCGGATGCGCTGGAGCAGCCGCTTCCAGAAGTGCCGCTTTCTTCCCCGTCCCCTAACCACCTTGGAGAACTGCCATGACGCAGACGCACGCCCATGCTTTCCGCCTTTCCGTAAATCCGGTTTCCATCCCCGCACGCCTGCGCCGCCTGGTCGGGCCGGCGCACCACGGCCTGTTGTCGGCGGCCGTCATGCTGGCGACCGCCGGCACGGCACAAGCCGCCGGTTCCTCGATGCCGTGGGAAGGGCCGCTGCAATCCATCCTCGAATCTATCCAAGGGCCGGTCGCGCGCATCGTCGCGGTCATCATCATCATCGCCACCGGCCTCGCGCTGGCGTTCGGCGACACCAGCGGCGGCTTCCGCAAGCTGATCCAGATCGTGTTCGGTCTGTCCATTGCGTTCGCTGCATCGAGCTTCTTCCTGTCGTTCTTCAGTTTCTCCGGCGGAGCCGTCGTATGAGCACGGCCACCGACCTGCCGGGCTTCGAGGTGCCTCTGCATCGCTCGCTGACCGAACCGATCCTGCTGGGCGGTGCGCCGCGCACCGTGGCGATCGCCAACGGGACGCTGGCCGCGGCCGTGGGCTTGGGCCTGCAACTCTGGATTCCCGGTGTCGTGCTCTGGATCGTCGGCCATTCGCTGGCGGTGTGGGGTGCGCGCGTCGATCCGCAGTTCATGCAGGTGTTCGCCAAGCACCTCAAGCACAAGCCGCTGCTGGACGTGTGACGGGAGGACGCCGCAATGCTTAACCTCGCCGAATACCGCCAGCGCCCGGCCTTGCTCGCGGACTGGCTGCCGTGGGCCGGGCTGGTCGCGCCCGGCGTCGTCTTGAACAAGGACGGCAGTTTCCAGCGCACGGCACGATTCCGCGGCCCCGATCTCGACAGCGCCACGCAAGGCGAGTTGATCGCCGCGTCTGCACGGCTCAACAACGCGCTGCGCCGGCTGGGTTCTGGCTGGGCCTTGTTCATCGAGGCAGAGCGCCAATCCGCCGCCGACTATCCGCATTCCGACTTCCCCGAACCGTTGTCCTGGCTCGTCGATGAAGAACGCCGCGCCGCGTTCGAGGAATCGGGCCATCACTTCGAGAGTGCCTATCACCTGACGGTGGTTTTCCTGCCGCCGGAGGAATCCCGCGCCCGCGCCGCGAAGTTGCTCTACGAGAACTCGCCCGGCGATGGCGTGGATTGGGGCGGCCGCCTCGATGCCTTCGTGGCGGAAACCGATCGTGTGTTCGACCTGCTCGACGGCGTGATGCCGGAAATCGCCTGGCTGGACGACAGCCAGACGCTGACCTACCTGCACGCAACCGTCTCGACGCGGCGCTACCGGATCGGTGTTCCCGAAGTGCCCTTCCATCTGGACGCGCTGCTGGCCGACTCCGCGCTGGTCGGTGGCCTGGCTCCCACGCTGGGCGACCAGCATTTGCGCGTGGTGTCGGTGCGCGGCTTTCCGACCTCGACCTGGCCGGGCTTGCTGGACGACCTCAACCGCTTGGGCTTTGCCTACCGATGGAGCACGCGCTTCCTCTGCATGGACAAAGCCGAGGCGGAAAAGGAACTGGGCCGCCTGCGCCGCCAGTGGTTTGCGAAAAGGAAGAACGTCGTCGCGCTGCTGCGCGAAACGATCTTCCAGCAGGAAAGTCCGCTGGTCGATACCGACGCCAGCAACAAGGCAGCCGATGCCGACGCGGCCTTGCAGGAGCTTGGCAGCGATCAAGTCGCGTTCGGCTACCTCACCGCCACGGTGACGGTGCTCGACGCCGACCCGGCCGTGGCCGACGAGAAGCTGCGCATGGTGGAGCGCGTCATCCAAGGCCGGGGCTTCGTGACCATCCCCGAAACCCTCAATGCGGTGGATGCCTGGCTGTCGTCCATTCCCGGCAACGCCTACGCGAACGTGCGCCAGCCCATCGTCTCGACGCTGAACCTGGCGCACATGATGCCGCTGTCGGCGGTATGGGCCGGGCCGGAGAAGAACGACCACCTCGACGGCCCGCCGCTGATCGTCACCCGCACCGATGGCGCAACGCCGTTCCGCTTGGTCACGCACATCGGCGACGTGGGGCATACGCTGGTCGCCGGCCCGACCGGCATGGGCAAGTCGGTACTGCTGGCGACACTAGCCTTGCAGTTCCGCCGCTACTTCGGCTCGCGGATCTTCGCCTTCGACATGGGCCGCTCCATGCGCGCCACCATCCTCGGCATGGGCGGCGAGCACTACGACCTGGGCGCCGATGGCGGCATCGCGTTCCAGCCGCTCGCCCGCATCGACCATGAGGGCTATCGCTCCTGGGCCGCCGAATGGGTGGAAGGTCGCCTGCTGCATGAAGGCGTGACCGTCGGCCCGGACGAGAAGGTGGCCATCTGGTCGGCGCTGGGCAGCCTCGCCGGTGCGCCGCAGGAACAGCGCACGATGACCGGGCTTTCCGTGCTGCTGCAATCGAACGCGCTGCGCCAGGCACTCGCGCCTTATGTCCTGGGCGGCGCGCACGGAAAGCTGCTGGACTCCGACCATGACCGGCTGGGCATGGCCGGCGTGCAGGGCTTCGAGATGGAAGAACTGATGCACAGCCCCGCCGCCGTGCAAGCGGTGCTGCGCTACCTGTTCGCTCGCTTCGACGAGCGTTTCGATGGTGCGCCCACGCTGCTGATTCTCGATGAGGCGTGGCTGTTCCTCGATGAACCGTCTTTCGCGGCCCGCATCCGGCAATGGCTCAAGACGCTCAGGAAAAAGAACGTCAGCGTCATCTTCGCTACGCAGAGCCTGGCAGACATCAAGGATTCGACCATCGCGCCCGCGATCATCGAAAGCTGCGCGAGCAGGATTTTCTTGCCTAACCCGCAGGCCACCGAGCCGCAGATTCGCACGATCTACGAGGGCTTCGGCCTCAACAGCCGGCAAATCGAAATCGTCGCAACCGCGCAGCCCAAGCGCGACTACTACTACCAATCGCGCCTCGGCAATCGCCTGTTCGACCTCGACCTGGGGCCGGCCGCGCTCGCGTTCGCGGGCGCATCCACACCGCAAGACCAACGCGACATCGACCGCGTGCTTACCGATGCCGGCGTGGCGGGCTTCGCCGGTGCCTGGCTACGCCATCGCGGCCTCGATTGGGCGGCTGACCTGCTGCCGTCCGCGCCATCCGCCGCGTCCTTTCTCGCTCCCCAACCACAGGAGATTTCACCATGAAGATTCGCCTTCTTTCTCTAGCCATCGCTGCGTTGATCGGTGTCACGTCCACCGCGCAGGCGCAATGGGTCGTCGTCGATCCGACCAACCTCGTGCAGAACACGCTGACCGCGGTTCGCACGCTGGAGCAGATCAACAACCAGATTCAGCAACTCCAGAACGAAGCGCAGATGCTCATTAACCAGGGGCGCAACCTGGCGAGCCTGCCGTTCAACGTGGTCAACCGGCTGCGCTCGACGCTGGCGACCACCCAGCAGCTCATCGCACAAGCGCAAGGGTTGGCGTTTCAGGTGCAGAGCATGGATCAGCAGTTCGCGCGCCTGTACCCGGAGCAGTACGCCGCGACCGTGAGCGGCAACCAGATGTACCAAGATGCCCACCAGCGTTGGCAGAACACGCTCGAAGGCTTGCAGACCGCGATGCGGATGCAGGCGCAGGTATCGCAGAACGTGACCGAGGACGAGGGCGTGCTGACCGATCTGGTCGGCCAGAGCCAGTCGGCCACGGGCGCCTTGCAGGCCATGCAGGCGACCAATCAGCTTTTGGCCTTGCAGGCGAAGCAATCCATTCAGGCGCAGCAGCTCCAGCTCACGCAGGGGCGCGCGGTGTCGCTGGAACTGGCGCGTCAGGCCGCCGCCGTCGAACGTGGCCGCGAGGTGACGCGACGCTTTCTCGGCACCGGCACGGCGTACACGCCGCAGTCGGTCAACTTCTACGGCAACTGACGGGCACGGCCATGAAGCACGCGCCCGTCCTGTTTGCCTTCGTGTGCCTGCTGGCGGGTTGCGACCGGCGGCAGGCGCTGTCGGTCGATGCACTGGCCGACAATCCGGCACGGCTGCATGCGCTGCGTGCGCAGTGCCGGCATGGCGAACATGACGGCGCGTTCTGCGCACAGGTCGCCCAAGCCGACCTACGCCGTCTCCTCTCCGGCCAAGCCGGCCCGGACGAATATCAGACGCTCGCCGATCTGCCGCCGATCCCGGCCAGCTTCGACGGCCCCGACGCGCCGCTGGAGGAACGGCCATGAACGACGTTTCGATCATCGACCACTTCCTCAACGTCTTCTCGACCTACATCGACTCCGGCTTCGGCCTGCTGCGCGGCGAAGTCGCGTTTCTGACCGCAACGCTGGTGGCGATCGACATGACGCTCGCCGGCTTGTATTGGGCGCTCGGCCACGCCACCGGCCAGGGCGAAGACGTGATGGCGAAGCTCATCCGCAAGGTGCTCTACGTCGGAGCCTTCGCCTACATCATCGGCAGCTTCAACATGCTGGCGAGCATCGTGTTTCGCTCGTTCGCTGGCCTGGGCCTAACGGCCACCGGCTCGACCTTGAGCATGGAGACGTTCCTGCAACCGGGGCATCTCGCCAAGACCGGCATCGACGCGGCAGCGCCGATCCTCGACCAGATCAGCGAGATGGCCGGCTTCCCCGAGGTGTTCATCAACCTCACACCCATCGTCGTGATGTTCCTCGCTTGGCTGGTGGTCATCCTCTGCTTCTTCGTGCTGGCGGTGCAGCTTTTCATCACGCTGATCGAGTTCAAGCTGACCACGCTCGCCGGCTTCGTGCTGGTGCCATTCGCGCTCTGGAACAAGACCGCGTTCCTCGCCGAAAAAGTGCTCGGCAACGTGGTGTCGTCGGGCATCAAGGTGTTGGTGCTGGCCGTCATTGTCGGCATCAGTACGGGCTTGTTCGCCGAGTTCCAGGTCACGCCCGATGAACCTTCCATCGACCATGCGCTGGTCGTGATGCTGGCCTCGCTCGCCATGCTCGCGCTCGGCATCTACGGGCCGGGCATCGCCACGGGCCTTGTGTCCGGCTCGCCGCAGCTCGGGGCCGGCGCGATGGCTGGTGCGGCGCTAGGCGCGGCGGGAACAGCCGTCGCTGTCGGCGCTGCCGCTACCGGCGTTGGCGGTGCTGTTGCTGCCGGTGCTCGCATGGCGCCGGCCGCCGCCAGCGCCATCGGCAGCGGCGCCCGTGCCGCCGCTTCGACCGCGACCGGCGCGCGGTCGGCGTTCCAAGCCGGTTCCGCCGCCGCCGGCGGCGGCGCGAAAGGCGCAATGGCTGGCCTGGGCAATGTTGCTAAGACTGGCGCGCAAGCAGTCGGCCAGAAGGCCGCCGCCGGGGTGCGCTCAGTTGGGCAGCGCGCAGCCGCCGCGTTTCGCTCGGACGGCGCGGGCGCCGCCGCATCCGGTGCCAGCGCATCCGGTCAGGCCGCGAGCGAAGCACAAGCCAACACTGCCGAGCAGTCGCAGCCCGCCTGGGCCAAGCGGCTGCACCGCCGTCAACAGATCGCCCATGCGGCGACCACTGCCGCGCACACATTGCGCGGCGGGGACGGCGGTGGCTCGGCGCAAGGCCCAAGCCTGGGCAATTCCGATTCTTGAGGAGAACGAGCCATGCGATTCAAGCGACCGCAGGTGCGCTACGCCGATACACCGCAGCCTGCCACCCCGTATCAAGCCGCCGCGCAGGTGTGGGACGAGCGTATCGGCTCGGGCCGCGTGCAGGCGAAGAACTGGCGGCTGATGGCCTTCGGCTGCCTCGTGCTCGCCCTGCTGATGGCAGGCGGCCTAGTCTGGCGCTCGGCGCAGTCCATCGTCACGCCCTACGTGGTGGAGGTGGACAAGACCGGCCAGATTCGCGCCGTCGGCGAAGCCGCCACGCCATACCGACCGGCGGATGCGCAGATCGCCTACCACCTCGCGCACTTCATCACGCTGGTTCGCTCGCTGTCCATCGACCCGATCGTCGTGCGACAGAACTGGCTCGACGCCTACGACTACACCACCGACCGCGGCGCGGCTGTACTCAACGATTACGCCAGCAAGAACGACCCGTTCGCCCGCGTCGGCAAAGAATCCGTGACGGTGCAGATCACCAGCGTCACGCGCGCCAGCGATTCGTCGTTCAACGTGCGCTGGACAGAACAGCGATTCATCAATGGCGCACCGGCCGGCACCGAACGCTGGAACGCCGTGCTTTCCATAGTCCTGCAAACCCCGCGCACCGAGCAGCGCCTGCGCAAGAACCCGCTGGGCATCTACGTCAACGGGCTGTCGTGGAGCCGCGAACTGGATGCGTCCGAAGGAGCCAAACCATGAAATCACTGCAAACCCGTCCTCTGCTATTACCCAAGCCCGGCAGTATCGAAAGAAAAACCCGTGTTGGGCGCAGCCAACCAGACGCCGACGAAAACGAATACCGCCGGCGTTTGAACGATGGGCTGATGCTGGCTTTCCCGCTGTTTTCGCCGCGCTTCGGACTGGATCGCCAAGTCCTCTACACGGTCAGCTTGTTGACCTTGGTGGCTGCGCTCGCTGGCTGCGCCTCGCAAGGCAAGCCGCCGCCACGCATCTCGCTCGATGAGCCGGTGCAGGCGCAGGCGCTACCGGAACCGCCCAAGCCTGTCGAAGTGGTGACGGTGCCGAAGGTGTTGCCGCTGCCGGCGCAGATGAAGCCACTGCCGGAAGCGGACGAGGCCAAGCCCGCACCGGAACCGGCCGACGAAACTGTGCGCGTGTCGCGCGCCAACGCCGAGGCGCGCATCGCGCCAACGCGCGAGGGCTACGTCAATGCGATTCAGGTCTGGCCCTTCACCGACGGCGCGCTATACCAAGTCTATGCCGCGCCGGGGCGCGTCACCGTGATTTCGCTCCAGCCCGGTGAGGAGCTGGTAACGGTCGCCGCCGGCGATACCGTGCGCTGGATCGTCGGCGACACATCCAGCGGCGCCGGCAACGATCTGCGCGTGAACGTGCTGGTAAAGCCCATCCGCTCCGGCCTTAAAACGAACGTGGTCATCACTACCAGCCGGCGCACCTACCTGATCGAGCTTACCTCGACCGACAAGGCATGGATGGCGTCGGTATCGTGGGAGTATCCGAAAGACCAGATGCTCGCGTTGCGGCGTCAGGATCAAGCCGCGCAAGCGGCCGCGCCGGTCGATACCGGCTTGTCGCTGGAAAAGATCCGCTTCCGCTACGCGATCAGCGGCAGCAATCCACCGTGGAAGCCGTTGCGCGCCTTCGATGACGGAGAGAAGGTCTATATCCAGTTTCCACCGGGTATCGCCCAAGGCGAACTGCCGCCACTGTTCGTCATCGGCGCGCAGGGCGACGGGCAACTGGTGAACTACCGCTTCCGCTCGCCGTACTACATCGTGGATCGGCTGTTTGGCGCGGCCGAACTGCGTCTCGGCGGAGACAAGGGCGACATGGTGCGCATCGAGCGTACGGATGGCACGCGGGGGAACTGACCATGAGCCACGACGGAATCCCGGACGTGCCGATTCCTGATGCCACGCCGAAGGTCGCGCCGGAGAATGTGGCGCTGCGGGCGCAGCCACGCCCGGTGACACGTCTCAATCGGCGCACGCTGGCGCTGCTGACTGGCGGCCTCGGCGTCGCGGTGCTGGGCGCAACGATGTGGTCATTGCAGCCGACGCACCGGCGCGGCGGCAACGAGCCGGCCGAGCTTTACAACGTGGATCGCGTGTCGAAGTCCGAAGGACTCGACCAGCTTCCCGCCGACTACTCGAAGCTGCCGCCGAAGGTGCCAGAGTTGGGGCCGCCGCTGCCGGGCGATCTGGGGCCGGCTATCGTGAACTCGCAGCAGCCAGCGGTGGCCCGCTACACGCCGCCCGGCCAGGATGCGGCGGCAGCCGAGCGTGACGCGAGGCGCAAGGAAGCCGAAGCGGCAGCGGGATCGTCGGTGTTCTTCCGCTCCAGCAACCAGCGTGCCGCTTCTGCGCCTGCGCAAGTGGCGGCTGCCGGCCCGTCATCTGGCTTGCCCGGCTTCGACCCGCAGGCCGCTGGGCCGGCCTCGACGGCGGCGCAGCCTGCCGACCCGACCACAGCTCAGAACCGGCAAGACCAGAAAGAGGCGTTCCAGAAAGCCGGAACCACGGAAACCCGTAATTCCGGCAACCTGCAAATGCCGTCCTCGCCCTATCAGGTAATGGCGGGGACGGTAATCGCGGCGGCGCTGGTGACAGGCATCAAGTCGGACTTGCCCGGCGACGTGATCGGCACGGTGACGGAGCCGGTGTACGACACCGCCACCGGCCGCTATCTGTTGGTCCCGCAGGGTTCGCGCATCTTCGGCAAGTACAACAGCCAGGTCGCCTACGGGCAGAGCCGGGTTCAAGTCGTCTGGAACCGCATCATCCTGCCCGACACGTCCTCGCTGACGCTGGACAACCTGGCTGGCACCGATCCGGCCGGCTACGCCGGCCTGGAGGATGGCGTCGATTGGCATTGGGATCGCGTCTTCGCCGGTGCGGCGCTGACGACGCTGCTGGGCGTCGGCGCCGAACTGGCCGCGCCGGAGAACCGTAACGGCGATCGCGTCATCATCGCCGGCCGCGACAGCCTGCAGGACAGCGTTAATCAGGTCGGGCAGGAGATGACCCGGCGCAACCTCAACATCCAGCCCACTTTGACCGAGCGGCCGGGCCTGCCGGTGCGCATCATCGTCAACCGCGACCTGGTGCTGCGGCCCTACCAGCCGCTGTTCTTCAATCGGGGAGCTTCGCAATGAGTACGACCAAGAAGCTGCGGCTCGGGCCGCTGCCCAAGACCGAGAGCATCAAGCTGACCTTCGCCTGTCCGGCCGGCCTCAAAGCCGACCTCGACCGCTATGCGGTGCTGCACGCGCAGACCTACGGCGAAACGGTCGATGCAACGACGCTGATCCCGCACATGCTGGAGGCATTCATCGCCGGGGATCGGGGATTCAGGAAGGGAGCGGCAGTCGCCAAGGCTTCGCCGCCGAAACCGCCCTGATGCTGTGGACGAGTCCGCTAGCATCCCCATGACGGAAGCGCAGCCCACGGGCTGCGCTTCGCTTTTGAGGGCGTCTTGCGATAAGTTGGGGCTATGATGACGACGCGACCTTGCCCGCTACGACGCCCCTGCGTTTACTACCGCGAAGCGCCTATGCGGCACCTAGCTCGATAAGCAGCAAGAGCACATGGTGGTCGAAATCTGGCCTAACCTCTCGCCCCATAAGACCTTTCGCACCGCTGCATGTCCGCACTAAGGGCTTGACAGCGGACATTTTTTATTGCCCGCAAGGCAGTGCGGCGGCGACACAGTGTGGCGTTTTTGCCGCAAAACTGTGCGCTCGCGTCAACAAGTGTTGTCGATGAATCCAGGCTGCCGAGCGGGCCGAACGCATCGGTTGTTCTATTTGCGAGCAAAGATTCATATTTATTTTCAAGGCGTTAACGCGGATTTCCACGCCTGGCGAAGAGTCAGCTGCGCGTCATTATCCCAACCATGGAAAGTAGTTCGTCGAAATCCGTGTTACTTCGGGTTGCCGCAAGCCGGACACTAGATTCAGTGCAGACGCCGCCTGCTGGTTCGCAGCGGCACGCGAAGGCCCCGTCGTTCGGACGGCGCGTTTGCGGCTGCCTTTCATCTCGCCATTTTGGGGATTTACATGAAGAAGACGCTATTGGCCGTCGCGTTGCTGGCAGGCTTTGCCGGCGCCGCGCAAGCCGCCGACTCCGTAACGCTGTACGGCTTGATCGACGCCGGTGTCGGCTACGAGCAGGTGAAGTTCAATGGGGTGTCGCAAAGCCGCTTCGGCGGTGTGCAGGGCGTGAGCAGCGGTTCGCGCTTCGGCCTGCGCGGCACGGAAGATCTGGGCGACGGCCTGCGCGCCGTGTTCACGCTGGAAGGCGGTTTCGGTCCCATGAACGGCAATTCGCTGCAGAACGGCCGCCTGTTCGGCCGTCAAGCCACCGTGGGCCTGGACAGCGATTCCTGGGGCCGCCTGGAATTCGGCCGTCAGACGAACCTGGCGTCGAAATACTTCGGTTCGATCGACCCGTTCTCGATCAGCTACAACACCGCCAACATGGGTACCACGTTCGGCAGCGCCAACACGATGCGCCTGGACAACATGGTCCTGTACCAAACCCCGAGCCTGAACGGCTTCAAGGTAGGCGTGGGCTACTCGTTCAGCGCGGACGACACGCTGACGGAGAAGACTAGCTCGACGGGCGTGGTCACTCCGGGTCAAACCGGCTTCGCTACCGGCAACAACAACCGCGTTCTGACGGCCGGTGTTCAATATGTCAACGGTCCGGTGAATCTGGCGGCCGCGTACGACCGATTCGACCCGACCAATGATCGCGCTGGCGGCAAGAATGCCGCACGCATCCAGGAATACATCATCGGCGGTTCGTACGACTTTGAAGTCGTGAAGCTGGCTGCTGCTTTCGGCCAGACCCGCGACGGCTGGTTCGTGGGCCAGAACATGGGCACCACGCCCGCCGGCATGAACAACCTGGGTTCGTTCAAGCTGGCTGACGGCTTCCGCGCCAACTCGTACCTGATCGGCGCCACCGTGCCGCTGGGCCGCCACGCCATCTTCGGTTCGTGGCAGCGTGCGACGCCGGGCAACGACAAGCTGACGGGCGACGACGCCACGTTCAACGTGTACAGCCTGGGCTACACCTACGACTTCACCAAGCGCACCAACCTGTACGCGTACGCCTCCTACGGCGACAACTACGCGTTCCAGCACGATGCGCGCGACACCGCCGTCGCGATGGGTATTCGTCACCGGTTCTAAGCGGCAACGCGCCCGGCCGGACCTTGCTGAATGCGCGGCTTATCTCCGTGAGCCGCCGAGTGACAGCGAGCCCCCCCTACATGGGTCCGGTCGATCGCGCTTGACGGTCAGAAGGGAAGGGCCTCCGCAAGGAGGCCCTCTCGCATTGGGGCGGCGGTGGGATGCCTGGCGCCGCTGCTACAGGAACAGCTTGTAGGCGGGGTTGTCGGTCTCGTTCCAATGCGGATAGCCGAGTTCGGCCACGAACGTGCGGAACTGCTTCTTGTCGGCCGCCGGCACCTGGATGCCGATCAGGATGCGGCCGTAGTCGGCGCCCTGGTTGCGGTAATGGAACAGGCTGATGTTCCAGTCCGGGTTCATCGCGTTCAGAAAGCGCATGAGCGCGCCCGGGCGTTCCGGGAATTCAAAGCGGTACAGCAATTCATCGCGCGCCAGCGCCGAACGCCCGCCCACCATGTGGCGCAGGTGGGTCTTGGCCATTTCGTCGTGCGTCAGGTCCAGCGTGTCGAACCCGTGGCGGCGGAAGTTCGCGGCAATCTTGTCCGGTTCGGTGGCGGACGACACCTGGATGCCGACAAAGACGTGGGCGCGGTCCGCATCCGAAATGCGGTAGTTGAATTCCGTCACGCTGCGTTCACCCACCAATTCACAGAAGCGGCGGAAGCTGCCGCGCTGTTCGGGCATGGTCACGGCGAAGACGGCTTCGCGCATTTCGCCCACTTCGGCGCGTTCGGCCACGAAGCGCAGGCGATCGAAGTTCATGTTGGCGCCGCAGGCGATGGCCACCAGCGTCTTGCCCTTCAGATGGTGTTCGGCCGCGTACTGCTTGGCGCCGGCAACCGCCATGGCGCCTGCCGGTTCCAGCACGCTGCGGGTGTCCTGAAAGACGTCCTTGATCGCCGCGCAGATCGAATCCGTGTCCACCACGACGAAGTCGTCGACGTACTTGCGGGTCAGCTTGAAGGTTTCAGCGCCCACCATCTTGACGGCGGTGCCGTCCGAGAACAGGCCCACGTCGTTCAGTTGCACGCGTCGGCCGGCGCGCACGCTGCGCAGCATGGCGTCGGAGTCCTCGGTCTGCACGCCGATGATCTTGATCTCGGGCCGCAACTGCTTGATGTAGGCGGCCACGCCGGAGATCAGGCCGCCGCCGCCGATGGCGACGAAGATGGCGTCGATCGGGCCCGGATGCTGACGCAGGATCTCCATGCCCACCGTGCCCTGGCCGGCGATCACGTCGGGATCGTCGAAGGGGTGGACGAAGGTCAGCTTTTCTTTCTTTTCCAGGATCTGCGCGTGCGCATAGGCGTCGGTGAAGCTCTCGCCCGCCAGCACGACCTCGCCGCCCAGCCGGCGCACTGCGTCGATCTTCACCTGCGGGCTGGTCGTGGGCATGACGATGACGGCGCGGCAACCCAGGCGGCTCGCGGCCAGCGCCACGCCCTGGGCGTGGTTGCCGGCCGAGGCCGCGATGACGCCGCGATTGCGCACGGCGGGCGTCAGGTTGGCCATCTTGTTGTAGGCCCCGCGCAGCTTGAAGCTGAAAACCGCCTGCGTGTCCTCGCGCTTGAGCAGGACCGTGTTCGAGATCCGCTGGGACAGCTGGGGCGCTATTTCCAGCGGCGACTCGACCGCGACGTCATAAACCTTGGAAGTCAGGATGCGTTTCAGATAATCAGTGGACATGGACCGCGCGTAGGGACAAGAGTGGGGACGTGGGCACGATTATTGCAGGGAAAGGCCCCAATCGTTTCCGACCTGGGTCCTCTTGCGCGCGGCTACACTCGCTCATCATGGAAGAAAGCCTCTTATCTGCTGTTCACTGGCTCCTGGGGATGCTGGCACTGCCCTCGGTGGGCTTGTCGGCCATCTTCACGGTGTCGCTCGTTTCCGCCACGCTGCTGCCGCTGGGCTCCGAACCCGCGGTGTTCGGCTACATCAAGCTGTCGCCGGACATGTTCTGGCCGGCCGTCCTGGTGGCCACCGCCGGCAATACCGTGGGCGGCGCAATCAGCTACTGGATGGGCCTGGGTGCCGAAAAAGCGGTCGAACGCTGGAAAGAGGCGAAGGCCCCCACGCCGCACCCGCGAAGCGGGCTTGCTGCCCCCCAAGGGGGCGTTCTCCCCTTGGGGCGGCCCGGCGGGGAGAATTATCCCCACCCGCACCCCGACGCGACCGAAGGCGGCCGCATGCGCGGACGCTGGAACGAGCGCGCGCACGACTGGATCCACCGGATGGGTCCGCCGGCGCTGCTGCTGTCCTGGTTGCCCGCAGTCGGCGACCCGCTGTGCGCGGTAGCCGGTTGGCTGCGCTTGCCCTTCTGGCCATGCGTCGTCTATATGGCGATCGGAAAATTCCTGCGCTATCTGGTCATGACCGCCAGCCTGCTGTGGTTCTTTCCCGGCCAACTCTGACACTGACACCACGCTTAAATAGGGACGGATATTCGCCGTTTCCTGCTGCTTTTGGCCGGCTTCCTAGGGGTATTTGGGGTCAAGTCCGCCCGATGGCATAAAATAATTTTTTATGGGCCCCTCTTGCCGCCATGAACGCCCCACTCGCTAGCCACATCTTGAACGGGGCGATGCCGCCCGCAGCACCCGCGCGATTGCGCGAAATTCCCTACAACTACACGTCGTTTTCCGACCGCGAGATTGTCGGCCGGTTGCTGGGCGAAGACGCCTGGAGCCTGCTCGGCGACCTGCGCGGAGAACGCCGTACCGGCCGCTCCGCCCGGATGCTGTACGAAGTGCTCGGCGACATCTGGGTCGTGCGCCGCAACCCGTACCTGCAGGACGACCTGCTGGACAATCCCAAGCGCCGCAAGCAGCTCATCGACGCCTTGCATCACCGCTTGGGCGAGATCGATCGCCGCCGCGAGCCGGGCTCCCCCACCGAGGAAGGCCACGATCCGCATCGCGACGAAAAAGTCGTCGGCCTGCTGGGCCGCGCCCGGTCCGCCATTGCTGCCTTCGAAGGCGAGTTCGACCAGACCGCCATGATGCGCAAGCAGGCGCAGAAGGTGCTGGGCCGCATCACGGCGCGCGACAACATCAAGTTCGACGGCCTGTCGCGCGTATCCCACGTGACCGACGCCACCGACTGGCGCGTGGAGTACCCCTTCGTGGTGCTGACACCGGACTCCGAAGACGAGATCGCCGCGCTGGTCACCGCCTGTATTGAGCTAGGCCTGACCATCGTCCCGCGCGGGGGCGGCACCGGCTACACGGGCGGCGCCATCCCGCTGACGTGGAAGTCGGCCGTCATCAATACCGAAAAATTCGACAAGCTGGGTAAGGTCGAGTCCTGTATTTTGCCCGGGCTCACGGAGCCCGTGGCCGTCATCCATGCCGGCGCCGGCGTGGTGACCAAGCGGGTGTCCGAAGCGGCTGAGGCCGCCGGCTTCGTGTTCGCCGTGGACCCGACCTCGGCCGAAGCGTCGTGCGTGGGCGGCAACATCGCCATGAACGCGGGCGGCAAGAAGGCCGTGCTGTGGGGCACCGCGCTGGATAACCTGGCCTGGTGGCGCATGGTCGATCCGGACGGCAACTGGCTGGAAGTCACCCGCCTGGAACACAACATGGGCAAGATCCATGATGTGGAGATGGCCCGCTTCGAGCTCAAGTGGTTCGACGGCAAGGGCAAGCCCGGCGAGCGCCTGCTCAAGACCGAAACGCTGGAAATCAAAGGCCGCGTGTTCCGCAAGGAAGGGCTGGGCAAGGACGTCACGGACAAGTTCCTGGCCGGCCTGCCGGGCATCCAGAAGGAAGGCTGCGACGGCCTGATCACGTCCGCGCGCTGGGTGCTGCACCGCATGCCGCGTCACACGCGCACGGTCTGTATGGAATTCTTCGGGCAGGCGCGCGACGCCATCCCGTCGATCGTCGAGGTCAAGGGTTACCTGGACGGCGAAGGCCGTGCTCGCGGCGCCATCCTGGCCGGCCTGGAGCATTTGGACGAACGCTACCTGCGTGCGGTGGGCTACGCCACCAAGAGCAAGCGCGGCGTGCTGCCCAAGATGGTCCTGATCGGCGATATCGTGGGCGACGACGATGACGCGGTGGCGGCTGCCGCCAGCGAAGTCGTGCGCCTGGCCAACACGCGCCACGGTGAAGGCTTTGTGGCCGTCAGCCCCGAGGCGCGCAAGAAGTTCTGGCTGGACCGCTCGCGCACCGCCGCGATCGCGCGCCACACCAACGCCTTCAAGATCAACGAAGACGTCGTGATTCCGCTGCCGCGCATGGGCGAATACACGGATCACATCGAACGCATCAACATCGAACTCTCCACCAGCAACAAGTTGAAGCTGCTGGGCGCGCTGGACGCGTACCTGTGCACGCCGCTGCCGGTGGGCAAGGCGGACGACGCCGACATCGACGGCACCCGCGCCGAAGTGCTGGCCGAGCGCACGCGTCAGGCGCTGGAACTGCTGGGCGCCACCCGCCAGCGCTGGCAATGGCTGCTGGACAACCTGGATCTGCCGCTGGGCCAGGCGCTGCCGGAACTGCAGGCGCTGGGGCTGGGCGACGTGCATGCCGCGCTCTCCGAGCGCCTGGCCGCGCAACCCGGCGCCCGCGTGTTCGACATCGTGCAGGACCGCACGATCCGCGTGTCCTGGAAGGTGGAAGTGCTGCCCGGGCTGCAGCGCGCGTTTTCGGGCGCCGCCTACAAGAAGATCGTCGATGAGCTGGTCGCCATCCATGGCCGCGTGCTGAAAAGCCGCGTGTTCGTGGCGCTGCACATGCATGCCGGCGACGGCAACGTGCACACCAACATCCCGGTCAACTCGGACGACTACGAGATGCTGCGCGAGGCCCATCAGGCCGTCGACCGCATCATGCAGATTGCCCGCGACCTGGATGGCGTGATCTCGGGCGAACACGGCATCGGCCTGACCAAGTACGAATTCCTGACCGAAGCCGAACTGGCGCCGTTCCAGGACTACAAGCGCCGCGTCGACCCCAACGGCCACTTCAACGCCGGCAAGCTGATGCCGGGCGCTGACTTGCGCCATGCCTGGACGCCCAGCTTCAACCTGATGGGCCACGAGTCGCTGATCATGCAGCAAAGCGACATCGGCGCCATCTCGGATTCCATCAAAGACTGCCTGCGCTGCGGCAAGTGCAAGCCGGTGTGCGCCACCCACGTGCCGCGTGCGAACCTGCTGTATTCGCCGCGCAACAAGATCCTGGCCACGTCGCTGCTGGTGGAAGCCTTCTTGTACGAAGAGCAGACCCGTCGCGGCGTCAGCCTGAAGCACTGGGAAGAATTCGAAGACGTGGCCGACCACTGCACCGTCTGCCACAAGTGCTACAACCCCTGTCCGGTCGACATCGATTTCGGCGACGTGTCGATGAACATGCGCGCCGTGCTGCGCCGCATGGGACGCAAGTCGTTCAACCCGGGCACGGCCAGCGCCATGTTCTTCCTGAACGCCAAGGACCCGGCCACCATCAACGCCACCCGCAAGGCGATGGTGGGCGTGGGCTACAAGGTCCAGCGCGCCGCGCACGACCTGTTTTCGGGCCTGGTGAAGAAGCAGACGGCCAAGCCGCCCGCCACCGTGGGCAAGCCGCCGCTGCGCGAGCAGATCGTGCACTTCGTGAACAAGAAGATGCCGGGCGGGCTGCCCAAGCAGGCCGCGCGCAAGCTGCTGGACATCGAAGACGCGAACTACGTGCCGATCATCCGCGACCCCAAGGGCACCACCGCCGATACAGAAGCGGTGTTCTACTTCCCTGGCTGCGGCTCCGAGCGCCTGTTCTCGCAAGTCGGCCTGGCCACGCAAGCCATGCTGTGGCATGCGGGCGTGCAGACCGTGCTGCCGCCGGGCTACCTGTGCTGCGGCTATCCCCAGCGCGGCAACGGCATGACGGACAAGGCCGAACAGATCATCACCGACAACCGGGTGCTGTTCCATCGCGTCGCCAACACGCTGAACTACCTCGACATCAAGACGGTGGTGGTCAGCTGCGGCACCTGTTACGACCAGCTGTCGGGCTATGAATTCGACAAGATCTTCCCCGGCTGCCGCCTGATCGATATCCACGAGTACCTGCTTGAAAAGGGCATCAAGCTGGAAGGCGCCAAGGGCGTGCGCTACATGTATCACGACCCTTGCCACACGCCGATGAAGCTGCAGGAGCCCATGAAGACGGTGCGCGCCCTGGTGGGCGACGACGCCATCAAGAGCGACCGCTGCTGCGGCGAATCGGGCACTCTGGCGGTGAGCCGGCCGGACATCTCCACGCAGGTGCGTTTCCGCAAGCAGGAAGAGCTGCAGAAGGGAGATGCCGCGCTGCGCAGCGACGGCTTTGCCGGCGACGTGAAGGTGCTGACCTCGTGCCCGTCGTGCCTGCAAGGCCTGTCGCGCTATGAAGGCGACACCGGCATGGACGCAGACTACATCGTGGTCGAGATGGCGCGCCACATCCTGGGCGAAGGCTGGATGGAAGACTACGTGAAGCGCGCCAACGCGGGCGGCATCGAGCGCGTTCTGGTGTAGGCGTCACGCCGCTTTCACACCCCTGCGCCACGCTGTGGCGCAGGGCGGACGATCCCTTTTTTCCCCATTTCGCCGACTCTTGAAGTCGGCGAAATTGCTCCCATCATTGGTCCTGAGGCGATCAGACCTGCGGTCGCACTAGCCGCGATTGCGTCGTGTCCTGATCTGTCCCTTTCCACTTGGGAGACCAACATGAGCAACTTTCCATTCAGCGATAGCGGCTTCGCGTCGGCCTTCGACGCGATTCAGGAACATATGGGGCGCGTCTTGCGCAGCGCCGGCGTGCCGGCGGCCTTGCGCGCCACCCCGCAAGCCTTGTTCCCCCCGGTGAATGTCGGGGTGTCTGGCGACTCGGTCGAAGTGGTCGCCTTTGTGCCAGGCATGCAGCCTGACGACCTGAACGTCACGCTCGAAAAGCGTGTGTTGACCATCAGCGGCGAACGTACCCCGCCGGCATTGCCGGAGAACGCCCGCTATTACGCGCGAGAACGGGCAGTCGGCCGGTATACGCGGGTGATCGAGCTGCCTGCCGACGTGGATCCAGACCTGGTGCAGGCGCGCTACACGGACGGCTGCCTGGCCATCTCGATCAAGCGCAAGGAGTCGTCCAAGCCGCGGGTCGTACCCGTGCAGTAAGTTCCGCCAACCGCATAAGGAGTACCGATCATGAATGAACGTAAAGATCTCACCGTGACCGCGGACGACTCGGCCAAGCGCGAAGACAGGGCAGTCACCGTGCCCGCCGTGGACGTCTATGAAGACCCGCAAGCCATCACGCTGGTGGCGGACCTGCCCGGCGTGTCCAAAGAACGGCTGCACATCAACGTGGAGTCTGACGTGCTGGTGATCGAAGGCGAGGCATCTGTTGCGACGCCGGGAGATCTGCAACTGGTGTTGGGCGAACTGCGCGCGCCTGTGTTCCGGCGCGCGTTCCGGCTTGGCCAGGAGTTCGACCGGGCGCAGATCAACGCCAGTCTGAAGCAGGGCGTCCTGACGCTTCGCATTCCGCGTGCGCGCGAGGCGCAGGCCCGGCGCATCCCCGTCACGGCGGACTGACGCCGGCGTCTCGCCGGCAGGCACAAAAAAAGCCGCGGCCCCAAAGGGCTGCGGCTTTTTTCCTAGGCCGGTCGGGCAGCGGCGCGATCACTCCAGCTTGATGTTCGCCTTCTTGATCACGTCGGCCCAGGCGCTGCGTTCCTGCTCGGCATAGGCCTTGAAATCCTGCGCCGACATCGGCATCGGGATCACGCCCATGTCCAGCATCTTCTGCGACACGGCCGGGGTCTTGAGCGTGGCGTCCAGGTCGGCCGACAGCTTCTTGACCACCGCTTCCGGCACGCCGGCGGGGCCCACCAGGCCCTGCCAGGCGTAGGCCGTAAAGTTGGCCACGCCTTGCTCGGCCATCGTCGGGGTGTCGGGCAGCACCGATACGCGCTCGGGCGTGGCGGCTGCCAGGACGCGCAGCTTGCCGGCCTTCACGTTGGGCAGGCCCGAGGCCAGGTCGATGAACATCACGTCCACCTGTCCGCCCAGCAGGTCCTGGATGGCCGGGGCGGCGCCCTTGTAGGGCACGTGCAGCAGGTTGGCGCCGGTGCGCTGCTTGAAGAGCTCCAGCGCCAGGTGGTGGGGCGAGCCCGCGCCGGCGGAGGCTGCCGTCAGCTTGCCGGGTTCCTTCTTGGCGGCGGCCAGCACGTCGTCGACCGTCTTGTAGGGCGAGTTGACGTTCACGGCCAGCAGCAGCGGGAACTTGGCGATGCCGCCGATGTAGGTGAACTTGGCCGGGTCGTAAGACAGCTTGGCGTACAGCGACGAGTTGAACGCCAGCGTGCCGGAGTCGGCCGTGCCGATCATGTAGCCGGTGGGTTCGGATTGCGCAATGGCGGTGGCGCCGATGATGGTGGCGGCGCCGGGGCGGTTCTCGACCACGATGGTCTGGCCCAGGGGCTTTTCCAGGCCGCTGGCAACCGTGCGGGCGACGACGTCGGCGCCGCCGTTGGCCGGGTAGGGCACGATCCAGCGGATGGGCTGCGTGGGCCAGGATTGGGCGGAAGCGGTGGCGGCGGCCAGCGACAGGGCGGCCAGCGCCACTAGGCGCCGTGCGGGGTTCTGCATGGGGTGTCTCCTCGTGCGGGGTCTGTATTGAGCGCGACGTCGGCGGCGTCGTGTCTTGCGCCGTCGGTCTGCGTCGCTATTTTTGCGACGCTATTATGCCTCGCGCGCCCGTCCGAAAGGGGACCTTGTGCCCCCCGGTTTTCCCGCAGTGCACCACGCCGCCGGCTACTGCGGATCGGGGTAGGTACGTGCGCCGAAGATCGCCGTGCCGATGCGCACTTCGGTGGAGCCTTCTTCGATCGCCAGTTCGAAGTCGCCGCTCATGCCCATCGACAGGCGGTCCAGCGAGATCCCGGCGATGTCCTCGTCCCGCAAGCGGTCGCGCAGCTGGCGCAGGGCGGAAAAGCACGCGCGCACCGCCTCAGGGTCGGGAGAGTTCACCGCCAGAGTCATCAATCCCTTCACCTTCAGGGTGGGGAATTCGGTGGCGATGCGGCGCAGGAAGGCAGGCACGTCTTCGGCGGCCATGCCGAATTTGCTGGGCTCGGTCGAGGTTTTCACCTGCACCAGCACGTCCAGCGTCCGGCCTTCGTTCAGCAGCCGGCGGTGCAGGGCTTCAGCCAGGTCGGGGCGGTCCAGCGACTGGACTTCGGTCGCGTCGCGGGCGGCGTCCTTCGATTTATTGGTCTGCAGGTGCCCGATCAGCACCCATTCCAGGCCTTGGCCCGCCAGCGCGGCGGCCTTCTGGCGGATCTCTTGCGTCTTGTTTTCGCCGAACCGGTTCAGGCCCAGCGCCATGGCTTCGCGGATCGCGTCCACATCGAAGGTCTTGCTGACAGGCAGCAGGACGACGCTGCCGGGCGCGCGTCCGGCGCGCGCGCACGCGTCGGCGATGCGTTGTTGAATCCGGGCAAGGCGCCCGGCCATGGTGTCTTCGACGGTCATGCAGCTCTCTTGCAGGAACAGGATGTCCCATAGTGTAGGACTCTTGCAGGATCGTTTCGCCACACCGGCCGCTTTCGCCGTTGACCCTGCGTAATCGCCAGGCTTAGAATTTACCGAGATTTGTTTATATTTCAATGTTCTATGCCCTCCCGGCGCCGCCCCTCGGGCGACACGGTCTCCCACCTTTCCAGTCCCCCGCCATGTCCAGCGCTGCGCCAGAATACGCCTTTGCCACGCCTTTCCTGAATCCCCCTGCATCCCCCATCCGATCGCTCATGCCCTACGCCATGCGGCCGGGCACGATTTCGCTTGCGGGCGGCTACCCCGCGCAAGAGCTGTTCGATGTGGAGGGCCTGTCGATCGCGTCGACGCAGGTCCTGGCCCGCCTGGGCGCCTGCCTGCAGTATTCCAACATCGACGGCCAGGCCAGCCTGCGCCACGAACTGGCGCGCCTGTCCGCCGCGCGCGGCCTGGAGTGCAACGCCGACACGGAACTGATGGTGACGGGCGGATCGCAGCAGGCGCTGGCGCTGTTGACCCGCGTGATGCTGCAACCCGGCGACCATGCCATTATCGAGTCGCCCGCGTTCCCGAATTCCGTCCAGGCGCTGCGCTACACGGGCGCCACGGTGCATACGGTGCCCTCCGGCCCCGACGGCATCGATGTGGACGCGCTGGATGAACTGGCGGCCCGCATCAAGCCCAAGATGGTCTGCGTGGTCGCGTCGTTCTCGAATCCTTGCGGCGCCACGCTGACGCGCCAGCGCCGACTGCGCCTGCTGGAGCTGGCGGTCAAGCACCGTTTCCTGATCGTGGAAGACGACCCTTACAGCGAACTGCGCTTTGCCGGCGAAGCGGTGCCGCCCATCGCGGCCCTGGCCGAAGGCGAAGCCCGCCACTGGGCGGTGTACCTGGCCAGCATGTCCAAGACCATGGCGCCCGCGCTGCGCATCGGCTGGCTGGTCGCGCCGCCCGAGATCCGCCGCCGCTGCGTCGGTGCCAAGGCGGCCGACGACATGGCCTCGTCCGCATGGATCCAGGAAACGGTGGCGCAGTACCTGGCCAACGGCCGCTATGAAGAGCACGTGCCGCGCATCCGCGCCGCCTACGGCCTGCGCTGCGACGCGATGGCCGAGTCCCTGGCCCGCGAGCTCAACGGCCGCATCAGCTTCAGCAAGCCCGAAGGCGGCATGTTCTTCTGGGCGCGTCTGACGGGTGACGTGGACGCCACGCGCCTGTTGCCGTACGCCATCGAGCACGAAGTGGTCTACGTGCCGGGCAAGGCCTTCTACGCCAATGCCGACCAGGCTGATCTCTTCGCTATGCGCATGTCGTTTGCCACCATGAACGAAAGCCAGATCGCCCAGGGCATGGTCCGGCTGGGCCGCGCGCTGGAAGCCTGCGAAGCCAACGAACCCGTCTCGATCTCGCTGGCGGCGTGATCGTGGCTTGACCGCGGCCAAGCCCGGCCGCGCAAGCCTTGGTTATGCTGGGAACCTGTCCGCCGGCGCCCGCATGCGGGGTGCGGGCGGATATACCTAAATAAGCGCTTGTTATTTGGCGCGGGCGCTTCATGTCTATAAGCTTCTCGCCTCGGCGCGTCCCCGCGCCCGGCATAACAGGAATCCAGGTCATGAACATTGCAAAAGGGTTGGTGGGCGCGGCGCTCTTGATGGCGGCGGCACAAGGCGCGCAGGCGGCAACACTGGACGTCGTGCGCCAGCGCGGCGCGGTGGCGTGCGGCACGACCACGGGCTTCGCGGGCTTCTCGGCGCCCGATGCGCAAGGCAAATGGCAGGGGCTGGACGTGGATCTCTGCCGCGCCATCGCCGCGGCGGTTTTTGGCGATGCCGACAAGATCAAGGTCGTTCCGCTGAATTCGCAGCAACGCTTCACTGCGCTGCAATCCGGCGAAGTGGACGTGCTGACGCGCAACACCACCGTGACGCAGCAGCGCGACACCGCTTTAGGCATCATCCACGCCGGCATCAACTTCTACGACGGCCAGGGTTTCCTGGTGCCGAAGTCGCTGGGCGTGAAGAGCGCCAAAGAGATCAACGGCGCCACGATCTGCCTGCAGACCGGCACGTCCAACGAGAACACGCTGGCCGACTGGGCGCGCGCCAACAACGTGACGTACAAGCCGGTGGTGATCGAGACGTTCAACGAAGTGGTCAACGCGTTCGCCGCGGGCCGCTGCGACGTCTTTTCCACGGACGCATCGGGCCTGGCTTCCATCCGCATCTCGAAGCTGCAGAATCCCGACGACTACGTCGTGTTGCCCGAGATAATCTCGAAAGAGCCGCTGGGCCCCTTCGTGCGCCAGGGTGACGACACGTGGCTGAACATCGTGCGCTGGTCGCTGTCGGCGATGATCGAAGCGGAAGAATACGGCGTGACGTCCAAGAACGTGGACGAACAGGCCAAGAGCGCCAACCCCAACATCAAGCGCATCCTGGGCGTCACGCCCGGCGGCGGCGCCAACCTGGGGCTGGACGAAAAATGGGCCTACAACATCGTCAAGCAGGTGGGCAACTACGGCGAGAGTTTCGAGCGCAACGTAGGCCAGGGCAGCCCGTTGAAGATCAAGCGCGGCCTGAATGCGCAATGGACGCAGGGCGGTTTGATGTACGCGTTGCCGATCCGTTAAATACAAGGCACGGCCATACAAGGCACGGCCAATATCGGCAGGATGGCGGAGCGCGCGGATTCGTCGGCAAGGATATCGTCGCCGATCGCGCGCAACCATCACCCCCGCCGGTACACCTGCGCGATCTTCACGAAGGCGCTGCGCAATTCGCGTGTGCCGCCCTGAAGGATCACGGGCCGTCCCCGGTGGGTGAACACCACCAGCCGTTTCGAGAACAGCATGGGCACGAAACGCGCATAGCGCACGTCTTCCCAGGCGACTTCGCGGCGCGTGAACCAGGTCTGGCGCAGGCCGCGGTCATCGATGGTGGTGATCGACGTCTGCATGTGCCAGGACACGAACAGCAGCCCCACGAAGCACAGCACCACCACCACCGCCAGCACGGTATCGAACGGCTGCGCGGGCGCACGGATGGCGGTCGTCACCACCTGCACGCCCAGCACCGCCAGGATCACCCAGGCCAGGATGCGTACCCAGTCGGGCCATGCCTGGCCCGACAGCGGCAGCGGGCCGATCTCGCGCAGGAGCGCGGCCCGGTCTTGCTCGGCGGGGGCGGTGTCAGGCGAGGTCATGCGGCCCGTTTGGCGGCGATTGCGTTGCCGGCACGGCTGGAACCCTTGCGGTTCAGGTGGGCCGACATCCATTGGCCGATATCGACCACGGCGTCGAAGTCCACGCCGGTGTCGATGTCCAGCCCGCGCAGCATGTACAGCACGTCTTCGGTGGCGACGTTGCCGGTGGCGCCCTTGGCGTAGGGGCAGCCGCCCAGGCCGGCGACCGAGGTATGGAAGATGGAAATGCCGGTTTCC
The DNA here is from genome assembly GCF_002209535.1 of Achromobacter marplatensis. Taxonomy (GTDB): domain Bacteria; phylum Pseudomonadota; class Gammaproteobacteria; order Burkholderiales; family Burkholderiaceae_B; genus Achromobacter; species Achromobacter marplatensis. The sequence continues at coordinate 316,529 of NZ_NJIG01000004.1, forward strand.
AGCGCGGCCAGGATGTTGGCCAGCGCCTGGCCGTAGGTGTCGTGGAAGTGGCCGGACACGCGAGCCGGGTCGACTACGCGCGTCACCGCCGCCATCACGTCGCGCACGCGCTGCGGCGTGCCCACGCCGATGGTGTCGGCCACGTCGATCTCATCGACCTGCATCGCCAGGTAGCGTTGCGCCACGTCCACCACCGATTCCACGGGAACGTCGCCCTGGTACGGGCACCCCAGCGCGCAGCTGATGCTGCCGCGCACGCGGATGCCGGCTTCACGCGCGGCTTGCACCACCGGTTCGAAGCGGGCGATGGATTCGGCGATGGAACAGTTGATGTTCTTTTGCGAGAACGCTTCGCTGGCGGCGCCGAAAATCACGATCTCGTCCGCGCCGGCGGCCAGTGCGCCTTCAAAGCCCTTCATGTTCGGCGTCAGCACCGAATAGATCGTGCCGGGACGGCGTTCGATGCGCGCCATCACGTCTGCGCCGTCGGCCATCTGCGGCACCCATTTGGGCGACACGAACGAGGCGGCTTCCACATTGGGGAAGCCCGCCGCGGCCAGGCGGTTGACCAGTTCCACCTTGATGTCGGTGGGCACGAATTCCTTTTCATTCTGCAGACCGTCGCGAGGCGACACCTCGACGATCTTCACGCGGGAGGGCAAAGCCATGTCTCTTCCTGGTTCGGTATTGGGTGACGCAGCGCGCAAGGCTGCGGCGCTTGCGCCAATATTAGCGCCATCGCGAGGCACTTCGCTTGCACGGGGCGGGGGAATGCGGCCCTACTTCAGGCGCTGATAACGGCCGTCGTCCAGACGGGCGAGGCGGCCCTGCAATTCCAGTTCCACCAGCTGCGCTTGCAGGTCGCCGGTGTTGAGCGTCAAGCGCGCCTGCAGGGTATCGAGATGCAGCGGGTCGAAGCCCAGCGCCTCGAGCACGGGGTGGGCGGGCAGCGACGCTTCGGGCCGGGGGGCGCCGCGCACGCCGGGCATCGGGCCGCCGCCCAGCTCGTCGGTAATGTCGGCGGCCGTCTCCACCAGCTTGGCGCCTTGGCGAATCAACGCATGGCAGCCGCGCGACAGCGGCGAATGGATGGAACCGGGGATGGCGAACACCTCGCGTCCGCTTTCGCCCGCCAGCCGCGCCGTGATGAGCGACCCGCTTTGCTTGGCCGCTTCCACTACCAGCACGCCGCGCGCCAGTCCGGCCACAATGCGGTTGCGTTTGGGGAAGTGCGGGGGCAGGGCGCCCGTGCCCAGCGGAAATTCGGAAACCAGCGCGCCCTGCGCGGCGATGTGGTGCGCCAGATCGCGGTGGCGGGCGGGGTAGATGCGGTCGATGCCGGTGCCCATGACCGCCACCGTGCCCGCCCCGTCCGGGCCGGCGTCCAGCGCGCCTTCATGCGCCGCCGCATCGATGCCCAGCGCCAGTCCGCTGACGACGCGCCAGCCGTGCGTGGCCAGATGGCGGGCGAAGGCGCGGGCGTTTTCCTGGCCCCCGGGCGTGGCGTTGCGGGCGCCCACGACGGCCAGCGACGGGCCTTGCAGATAGGCCGGGTCGCCCGCCACGTACAGCAGGATGGGCGGGTCGGCGATGGTCAGCAGGCTTTGCGGATAGGTCGGGTCGGCCAGCGTCAGGATGTGCCGGCCGGGGGCGCTGACCCATTCCAGTGCGCTGTCCACCTGGGCCGCCATGTCCTCAGGCATGGGCGCGGCCAACTGGCGAGCCAGCGCTTCGGGAACCTGGCGGACCAGCGCCGTGGCGCGCTGCGCGTAGATCTGTTCGGGCAGGCCGAGCGCGCCCAGCAGCATGCAGGCGGTGGCGGAACCGATGTTGGGTTCCAGGGACAGCCGCAGCCAGGCGGACAGTTCGGCGGAAGAATGCGTAAGCGGCATGGGCAAGCGCGTGAAGCGTCGACGGGTGCGTGAGTGTCGCATGCGGGGCAGGCGACGCTGGGCGAGCGGGACAATACGCTCACACCATGCCTCTGTCGAACGTCGCAATAAGCGGGGACGCAGCAATGCCCGCAATGCTCGACTTAGCCGAAAACTATTAGAAATCAAGACTCTAATGAATTAAACTCTTAAGTAAGCATTCAATCACCGGCGACACCCCTGCAATGGCTTTACTTCCTATCCTTCGCTACCCGGACCCGCGCTTGCACAAAAAGGCAAAGCCGGTAGCCGAAGTCGACGACCGCATCCGTCAACTGGTGCGCGACATGGCCGAGACCATGTATGACGCGCCGGGCGTCGGCTTGGCCGCGACCCAGGTGGACGTGCACGAGCGCGTCGTCGTGATCGACGTATCCGAAGACAGCAATCAGCTGCTGACCTTGATCAATCCCGAGATCACCTGGCGTAGCGACGACCACAAGATCTACGAAGAAGGCTGCCTGTCGGTGCCTGGCGTCTACGACGAGGTCGAACGCGCCTCGCGTATCCGCTGCAAGGCGCTGGACATCGACGGCAAGCCTTTTGAATTCGAAGCCGACGGCCTGCTGGCCGTGTGCGTGCAGCACGAACTCGACCATCTGGAAGGCAAGGTCTTCGTCGAATACCTGTCTAACCTGAAGCAGAACCGCATCAAGACCAAGCTGAAGAAGGCCGAGCGCGAAGCGCTGCGCGACTGACGGGAAATCCCTCGTCCTACCCGCCGAGGGGAGGCGCCGGCTGGCCGGCAAAGCCGGATCCGCGGCGCCCCGGAATCCACTTTCATTCTTAGTTCTTCATCTCATGCGCCTAGTCTTTGCCGGCACGCCGGAATTCGCCCGTATCGCCTTCGACGCCTTGCGGGCCGCGGGCCACGACATCGCGCTCGTCATGACGCAGCCCGATCGTCCTGCCGGGCGGGGGCTGAAGCTGACGCCCAGCCCGGTCAAGCAGGCCGCGCTGGACGCGGGCATTCCCGTCGCCCAGCCGCGCAGCCTGCGCCTGGACGGCCGCTATCCCGATGAAGCCGCCGAGGCCCGTGCGCTGCTGGAGCAAGTCGCGCCCGACGTCATGGTGGTGGCGGCCTACGGCCTGATCCTGCCGCAATGGGTGCTGGACCTGCCGCGCCTGGGTTGCCTGAATATCCACGCCAGCCTGTTGCCGCGCTGGCGCGGCGCCGCGCCCATCCAGCGCGCGATCGAAGCCGGCGATGCGCAGACCGGCGTGACCATCATGCAGATGGACGAGGGCCTGGACACGGGCGACATGCTGCTGGAACGCGTGGTGCCCATCACGGGCGACACCAACGCGGCGCAATTGCACGACGCGTTGGCGCTGGCCGGCGGCGAAGCCATCGTCCAGGCATTGAATGCGCTGGACCAAGGCGGGCTTTCGCCCACCAAGCAGCCGGAAGCCGGCGTGACCTACGCGGCCAAGCTGGACAAGGCCGAAGCCGCCCTGGATTGCACCCAGCCGGCCGAACTGCTGGAACGCCGCGTGCGCGCATTCAACCCGGTGCCCGGCGCCAGCATCCGCCTGCCCGGCTTGCCCGATCCGGTGAAGGTCTGGCGCGCGCAGGCACTGGCGACGCCCACCACGGCGGAACCCGGCCGCGTGCTGCGCGCCGATGCGTCAGGCATCGATATCGCCACGGGCAACGGCGTGTTGCGGCTGCTTGAATTGCAGAAAGCCGGCGGCAAGCGCCAGCCGGTGGACGTGTTCGTGCGCGGCTGGCAGCCGGACTAAGGCGTTACGGCTGGCGGCCGGCCAGCAAGTCCAGGTAGGCGCCCGACAGCAACTGGGTGGGCGCCACGCCCAGCCCGTCCATCAGGGTGCGGGCTTCTTCCATGCCGGCCGCGGCGCTTTCGCCGTCGCGCAGCACCACTTCCAATTCCAGGAATTCCCCCAGGCCTTCCACCCGGTCCAGATGGATGCGGGTGCGTCCGGCCATGAACACCGTCCGCTGCTTCTTCACGCGGCCGATCGCGCCGTAAGCGTGCGTGAGGGCTTCCCGCAAGGTGTCAGGCGAATCGGTCGGCGAGATGACGTAGAAGCTTTCCTTCGGGCCCATATCGTCGGCGCGCTGGTAGAAGATCAGTTCGCCCGTGCCGTCGGCGAATGCGCGCAGCTTCAGCCGCCCATGCGTGCAGGTGAAGAAGGTATCGTCCTGGGCGATGGAGACGGGCTCCTGCCCAGACAGCGCGGCGGCCAGGGGCTCGATGGCCGCCAGGCTGTCGACTTGCGCCTTGATTTCGACGTTGCGGGCCATGGGGCGTCCTTCGGTGTGGATCAATACAGCGTGCTGGTGATGCGCGCCGGCAGGTCGCGGTCGTAGGTGGCGCCGTCGAAGGTGCCGGCGGTGAGGTCGGACAGGATGCGGCCGACGCTGGGCAGCGCGCTGCGTGGCACCTGCGTCTCCGGGTCCCACAGGCGTGAGCGCAGCAGGGCGCGCGAGCATTGGAAGTAGACCGTCTGCACGTCGACGATCAGCACGGAGCGCGGCAGCTTGCCGTCCACCTCGAAGCGCGCCAGCAGGGCGGGTTCCACGCTGATGCGCGCCGTGCCGTTCACGCGCAGGGTCTCGCCCACGCCCGGCACCAGGAACAGCAGCGCCACGCGGGGATCGGCCAGGATGTTCAGCAGGCTGTCGATGCGGTTGTTGCCGCGGCGGTCGGGCAGCAACAGCGTCTTTTCGTCTTCGACCACGACGAAGCCGGCGGGGTCGCCGCGCGGCGAGGCATCCAGCCGGCCGGGGCCCGACGTGGCCAGCACCGCAAACGGCGCTGCTTCGATGAAGGCGCGATAGTGCGGATGCACGTGATCCACCTCCTTCTTCAGCGAGGCTTCGCCGGGCGAGCCATACAGCGCCTGCAAGGCGGCGGCGTCGGTGACAAGGTGGGCGGGATCGGTGTGCATGGCGGAGGTCCGGGTTCAGGCCAGGATGGCGGGCAGGTCGTCGACGGCCAGGAAGATCGCGTCGGGGCCGCGTTCGCGCAGGGCATCTACATGGTTATAACCCCAGGCGACCGAACCCACTTGCACGCCTGCTTTACGGGCGGCGTCGATGTCGCGCATTTCGTCGCCCACCAGCAGGAAGCGTTCGGGGGCAACTTCGTGCCGGCGCATCAGGCGGTCGATCTTGGCGGCCTTGCCGAACAGGTCGGTGCCGCATTCGTAGTCGTCGAACAAGGCGCTTGCGTCCGGGCCCAACACGCGCTGCACGTTTTCAATGGAGTTCGAACTGATCACCGCCAGACGCAGCCCGGCGGCCTTCAGGCGCGCAAGCACGTCGGGGATGCCGTCGAACAGATGCACACTGGGATCGATGTCCTGCATCAGCGTGCGCACGTGCGACATGATCGCCGGCAGCTTCCACAGCGGGATGCCCAGGTACTTCAGGATTTCCGAGGCCTCGCGGTGGCGCAGGTTTTCGCGTTCCGACAAGTCGATTTTGCGAAAGCCGTATTTGGCGGCCACGGTGTTCAGGATGGAATTGAACCAGGGCATGGTGTCCGCCAGGGTTCCGTCAAAATCAAAAGCTGCGATGTCGTATTTCAAGTAAGAATCCATTAGCCGGCTGAGACGGGGCTACAAGCCGTTGGGGTGAAGCAGATAGTGCACGACCGGTGCCAGCGCTTCAAGCGGCGGGGCGCTGGCCACGACGCGCGCGGCGTTCGTCCACGGGTAGTCCAGCGCCAGCAGCCAGCCGAAGACGGCGGCCATGTCGCCCGGGGGCAGCGTCACCATGGTTTCGATCGTGATGGTCAGGTCGGTGGCGCGGTAGGGTTCGGCCTGGAATTTCCAGTCGTACCGGCCACAGCCCACGCGCACGTTGCCCGTGGCCTTTTCGGTCATGGCCACGATCCAGTCGCATTGGTAATCAGGCAAGCGGGCGCCCGGCTCCGGCCGCGACAGGTAGAACGTGTAGACGTTGTCGTAGGTCTGGCCGAACTTGCGCACCAGCGTATCGGCGATCGCGGCCAGACCATGCGATTCAGGCGGGAAGGCGATGGCCTGCGTGCGCAGGGCCATCTTCAGCACGGCGTCGTCGGCGAACGCGCGCGCCATGTAGTGCGGGCGGTTCTCGTCCTTGGCGTGGAAATAGTCGCGCAACACGGACTCGGTGGAGGAAGGGGACAACGAATCGAGGATCATTGCGTAGGCTTCCGTTGAGGGCATGAGAGGGCGGTTTTACGCCTTGATGGGGTCGAACCACTTCGAGACATTGGGCGCTTCGTAGATCGCGTAGCGGTCCAGCAGGACGGCGGGGTCTTCTTCCACGACCAGCATGTCGCGGTGCTGGGGGCGAATGAACGCTTCGTCGACGGCATGGTCCACGAATTGCACCAGCGCATCGTAGTATCCCGCGATGTTCAGCAGGCCGCAGGGCTTCTGATGCATGTTCAGCTGCGCCCACGTCCAGACTTCGAAGAATTCCTCCAACGTGCCGGCGCCGCCCGGCAGCGCGATGAATCCATCGGCCTTCTGGATCATCATGGCCTTGCGCTCGTGCATATTCTGCACCAGATGCAGTTCGGTCAGGCCCAGGTGCGCCTGTTCCTTCTTTTGCAGCATCTCGGGAATCACGCCGATCACGCGGCCGCCGCCGGCCAGCACTTCATTGGCGATGACGCCCATGATGCCGACGACCGATCCGCCATACACCAGGCCCAGGTCCCGTTTGACCAATTCGCGGGCCAGCACGCGGGCCTGCTCGATGTAGTCCGGGCGGGTGCCGGGGTTCGAGCCGCAATACACGCAAATGTTCTTCAGAGTCATAAAAGGTCGGAGATTGCCTGTCCCGTTACAGATTGCGTCACGGGCATTTCGGGAAGCCGATAGTTTACGCAAGGTTTGCGCAGGGTTCCCGCGGCCCGGGCGGCATGGCTAATGGGGGGCAGGAGCAATGTTTGGACACAGCAAGATCGCCCATGATCGGTAGACTGAGTTGTTCGGTACGACTGGAAATCCAGCGTCGTAGTGCATTCACTAACCCGAGGAGCTAACGATATGGAACAAGCAACCCAAAACACCCAGAAGGCAAACCGTCCGTTCGACATGGACGTGAAGGCCATCCGTGCCAAGGCGCGCCAGGACATTGAATCGGGGGCTGTCACCGATAGCTACCGCGCGGACCGGCAGACGGTGCTGAAGCTGCTGAATGAAGCGTTGGCCACCGAGATCGTCTGTGTGCTGCGCTATAAGCGCCACTTCTTCATGGCCCGCGGCTTGAATGCGGAGCCGGTGGCAGCGGAGTTCGCCGAACACGCCATGCAGGAACAAGAGCACGCGGACCGCCTGGCCGAGCGCATCGTGCAACTGGGCGGCGAACCGAACCTGTCGCCCAAGGGCCTCCTGGAGCGCAGCCATTCGGAATACGTGGAAGGCGCCACGCTGGAAGAGATGATCAAGGAAAACCTGATCGCCGAGCGCATCGCCATCGACAGCTACCGGCAGATGATCGATTACCTGGGCGAGCAGGACTCCACCACGCGCCGCATGCTGGAAGAGATCCTGGCGGTGGAAGAGGAACACGCCGACGACATGTCGGACCTTCTGGTCAAGCCGTAAGCAAGACGGCATAAAAAAACCCGGCCTCGCGAGGCCGGGTTTTCTCATTGCAGCGGCGCCCAGCGCCTAGCTGCATCGATCAGATCGCGTCGCCCCACAGGTCGTACTCGTCCGAATCGGTGACGCGCACGCGCACCATGTCGCCCGCCTTCAGGGGCTTGTCCGAACTGACGTAGACACAGCCGTCGATTTCCGGCGCGTCGGCGCTGCTGCGGCCCACGGCGCCGTCTTCGTCCACTTCGTCGATCAGCACGTCGATCTCGCGGCCGACCTTGCGGGCCAGGCGCGCGGTCGAGATCCCCTGCTGCAATTCCATGAAGCGTTCCCAGCGGTCCTGCTTCACGTCGTCCGGCACGGGGTTGTCCAGCAGGTTCGCGGGCGCGCCTTCCACCGGCGAATACTGGAAGCAGCCCACGCGGTCCAGCTGCGCTTCCTGCATCCAGTCCAGCAGGTACTGGAAATCTTCCTCGGTTTCGCCGGGGAAGCCGACGATGAAGGTCGAACGGATGGTCAGGTCGGGGCAGATCTCGCGCCAGCGCTTGATGCGGGCCAGGGTCTTGTCTTCGAAGGCCGGACGCTTCATGGCCTTCAGGATGCGCGGGCTGGCATGCTGGAACGGGATGTCCAGGTACGGCAGGATCTTGCCTTCCGCCATCAGCGGGATCACTTCGTCCACGTGCGGGTACGGGTACACGTAATGCAGGCGCGTCCAGACGCCCATTTCGGACAAGGCCAGACAGAGCTCGGTCATGCGGGTCTTGACCGGGCGGCCGTTCCAGAAACCGCTGCGGAATTTCACGTCCACGCCGTAGGCGCTGGTGTCCTGCGAGATCACCAGCATTTCCTTCACGCCGGCCTTGACCAGGCGCTCGGCCTCGCTCAGCACATCGCCTACCGGACGGCTGACCAGGTCGCCGCGCATCGACGGGATGATGCAGAAGCTGCAGCGGTGATTGCAGCCTTCGGAAATCTTCAGGTAGGCGTAGTGGCGCGGCGTGAGCTTGACGCCTTGCGGCGGCACCAGGTCCAGGTAGGGGTTGTGGTCTTGCTTGGGCGGGGCGGCGTCGTGCACGGCGCGCACCACTTCTTCATATTGCTGGGGACCGGTCACCGACAGCACGCTGGGGTGCACCTTGCGGATCACCGCTTCCTCAACGCCCATACAGCCGGTGACGATGACACGGCCGTTCTCGGCCAGCGCTTCGCCGATGGCTTCCAGCGATTCCGCCTTGGCGCTGTCGATGAATCCACAGGTGTTGACGACGACGACGTCCGCATCGTTGTATTCGGGCGTGACTTCGTATCCTTCGGTGCGCAATTGGGTCAGGATGCGTTCGGAGTCCACCAGGGCTTTAGGACAGCCCAGCGACACGAAGCCCACACGCGGCGCGCGACCCGGATTAGCGTCCTGGGCGGCCGCCGTGATGGCCTCCAGCGTCGAGTTGCTGCCATTGCTGGCGGAAGTGCCGGCGCCTTTGCCGGGCCGGGATTGCTCAAGAATTTCCAATCTGGTTCACCGTAGGTTCGCGCACCGGCTCATGCGGTGCGGCGGGGTATTCGTCAAATGTTCGGGTTCAGGCGGGTTTGCCTGGTTGGCGGGGCGGCAGGTCGCGCAGCGTTTCCGGGTGGAGGATGGCCACTTGCAGCAAGGTCTGCGCAGCGCCGGACGGATTACGCCGGCCCTGCTCCCAATCCTGCAAGGTGCGCACGCTGACGCCCAGCAATTCCGCGAAATCCGCTTGCGGCAAACCAACGCGGCTGCGCGCTTCGCTGATATGCGACGCCTGCCACCGGGCGGGAAGCGCCGGCGGTGCTACTTTCTTCATGACTCGTTCAATTTACGGGCAGCGCGACTGCTCGCCATCGCCAGGGTTCTTGCGATGCGCGGGGCAGCCACTGCGGGGAAGCGGGGAATTATACGGCAATGCCGTAGGGGGCGGTAGCGAAAGGGTTCCGCGGTGTGGCGTAGGCTGGGCGCCGTGCAGGGGCGTCTTCGCAACGCCGGGGACGTTCATACGGGAAATGGTCCGGTAGTGGTGCGTCCCTTATTAAGGGTGATATGGGTATGATAAGGTAATACTTCACAATACCTCCTTCTGGAGACTGCCATGCCCGCCGTCGCCGCTCGCCCTGTTGCAGTCAAGATCAACGACGACATCAAGACACGATTGAAACGCTTGGCGGAGTCGCGTCATCGCACTGCCCATTGGCTGATGCGCGAGGCGATCACGCAGTACGTCGAACGCGAAGAAAAGCGCGACGCCTTTCGGCAAGACACGCTCGAGGCCTGGAAGGAATATCGCAGCACGGGCCTGCACGCCACGGCGCAAGAGGTGGATGCATGGCTGGCCAGTTGGGGCGCTGATGAAGAACTGCCCGCTCCGCCGTGTCGCAAGCCGTAGTCAGATACGCACCCAACGCCATCCGCGATTTGGAACGTTTGCGCGAGTTCCTGCGGCCCGTGAATCCTGCTGCGGCCAGACGCGCCGGACAAACCATCATCCAGGCCATGCGTGTGCTTGCCCTGCAACCGCAGATCGGCCGGCCTATCGAAGATATGCCAGACGCATTCCGCGAGTGGGTGATTGATTTCGGAGACAGCGGCTATGTCGCGCGTTATCGAATCGATCCTGGCGCCGTCACCATTCTTGCCTTTCGCCACCAAAAAGAGCTCGGCTATTGAAAGCCTGGGCGCCCTGATCCCTTTTGCCCTTTACGGTGCCCCGCGTCGGTATAGCGCCAGCGTTCCCGCCAGGCCGATCATCAGGCTGCCGCAGACGCGGTTCAGCCAGCGCAGGCCCGATCCCTGTAAGGCGCGCACCAGTTGGGCGCCCAGCGTGGCGTAGACCAGCATGGTCAGGATATTGATGGTGGCCAGCACGCAGGCGACGATGGCGTACTGGGTCAGCAGCGGTGCTTGCGGGTCGATGAATTGGGGCAGGAACGCCGACATGAACAGCAGCGCCTTGGGATTGGTCAGCGCCACCATGAAGCTGCGTAACCCCAGCGTCAGGCCTGCGGGCCGGTCCGCGGCGGATGCGGCCGACGGCAGGACCAGCGCCGCGTCCGAGCGCAGCATCTTCCAGCCCAGGTAGGCCAGATAGGCCGCGCCCACCCACTTGATCAGCTGGAAGGCGACTTCGGAGGCCGCCAACACCACACCCAGGCCGGACGCCACGCAGCCCACCAGGATCAGATCGGCCAGCACCGCGCCGGCCATACCCCAGCCTGCGGCGCGCACGCCGTGGCGCGAGCCGTTGTTCAGGGCCAGCAGGGTCGTCGGGCCGGGTGTCACGATGGCGACGGCCGAAGCCAGGATGAACAGCAGCAGCGTGGCGGTAGTCATAAGAAAAGCGCTCCCAGGGAGAGGCCAGTTTGACGCGCGCGCCGCCATTCGTCCAGGTCCGGCTACCATATCGGTCTTATCCTCTGAATTCCCACCATGTCCACGCGTTCCGACTCCCCCCATCTGGCTCCCCCGCTTTCCTCCGTTCTTCTTTCCAGCGCGGGGGTGGTCGAGGGCGTGCTGGACGGCCGTTCCCTGACGGACGCGCTGACGGACGTGAGTTCCGCCCTGCGCCCGGCCACCCAGGCCGTGTCCTTCCATGCCATGCGTTATCTGGGCTGGGCCGATGCCGTGGGCCGTGAACTGGTCCAGCGCTACCCCAGCGTGCTGTTCGAATCGCTGCTCCTGGTATCCCTGACCTTGCTGAAAGAAGAGGGCGATGCCGCCGCCGCGTTGCCCGGCATGCCGGTGTACGCGCCGCATACGGTCGTGGACCAGGCCGTGACGGCTGCCTCCAATACCCGCGCCCTGGCGTCCTTCAAGGGCATGCTCAACGCCTGCCTGCGCCGCTTCCTGCGCGAGCGCGCGGCGCTGGAAGCCGCGGTGGCCGACAGCCCCGAGGCCCAGTGGAACCATCCTGGCTGGTGGGTCAAGCAGCTGGGCGTGGCCTATCCGCAGCAATGGCGCGAGATCCTGGCCTCGGCCAATGTGCCCGCGCCGCTGACCTTGCGCGTCAACCGGCGCCGCGCCAGCCGCGAACAGGTGCTGGCCGCTTTCCAGGAAGCCGGCCTGTCGGCCGAACCCGTGGGTCAGGCCGGCCTGGTGATGAGCAGCCCCAAGCCGGTGACCCAGTTGCCCGGCTTTGCCGAAGGCTGGTGGTCGGTGCAGGACGCCGGCGCGCAGTTGGCGGCTGAATTGCTGGCGCCGGCCGACGGCATGCGCGTGCTGGACGCCTGCTCGGCGCCTGGCGGCAAGACTGCCCACCTGCTGGAACTGGCCGACATCGATCTGCTGGCCCTGGATGCCGACGGCGAGCGCCTCGAACGCGTGGAACAGAACCTGGACCGCCTGGGTCTGGCAAGCAATCGCGTCCAGATGAAAGCGGCTGATGCGTCGGACCTGGACGCCTGGTGGGACGGCAAGCCCTTTGATGCCGTGCTGGCGGACGTGCCCTGCACGGCCTCGGGCATCGTGCGCCGCCACCCGGACATCCGCTGGCTGCGCCGCGAAAACGACGTGCGCCGCACCGCTACGCTGCAGGCCAAGATCCTGGATTCCCTGTGGCAGACCGTGGCGCCCGGCGGCCGCCTGCTCTATGTGACGTGCTCGGTCTTCCCGATCGAGGGCGCCCGCCAGGCCCTGGAGTTCCTGCAACGCCACCCCGAGGCCCAGCGGCTGGACGCGCCGGGCCAATTGCTGCCAGTTGCGGTCGATGCAACACCGGCAGCCCAACATGACGGGTTTTTCTACGCCTTGTTTGCCAAGCAGTCCTGAATCACCAAGAATAGGGGCATGACGGTGTTTCGGTGTCGTATGTCCATTATTTCGCGTTTATTTCTTGGGTTGTTGCTGGTATCTGCCTTGCTTTCCCTGGTGCCGGGCGGCGAGGTATATGGCGCTGAACCGAAGGTCGTACGGGTCGATCCCGTCGTGCGCAACGGCCGCCTCGAGATCGATGCCGACATCGAATTCGAACTGAATCAGCAGTTGCGGGACGCTGCCCAGCGCGGCGTCCCCTTGTATTTCACGGCCGATCTCACCATGACGCGGGAACGCTGGTGGTGGTTCGACAAGTCCCTGGTGGATACGTCCCGCACGTGGCGGGTCGTCTATAACGCATTGACCCGGCAATGGCGCGCGGGGGTGGGCGAACTGTCCTTCCCGGTGGCGTCGCTGGACGACGCCATGAGCGTCATCCGCCACATCCGCAATTGGCCCGTGGCGGACGCCGGCGAATTCGACGAAGGGGTGCTGTACGGCGGCCAGCTCCGGCTGCGCCTGGACACCTCGCTCTTGCCCCGCCCGTTCCAGGTGAACGCCTTGAATAGCAGCTCCTGGGCGCAGGGGACTCCCTGGATGGACTTCTCGTTCACGCTGAGCGGCAAGGAGAAAGATCCCTCATGAGGCTGTTGCTCCGGCTGGCCCTGATGGTGGGTGCCGTAAGCGGCCTGGCGTTGCTGGGTTTGCTGGCATGGTCCACGGGCAATGCCTCGCGCTTTGCGCGCTACTACGACACGTTGCTGGTGCTGAACGGCATTTTCGCCCTGGCGCTGTTCATCTGGGTGGTGGCGCTGACGGTGCGGCTGGCGCGCCAGATCCGGCGCCGGCAATTCGGCGCGCGCCTCACGGCGCGGTTTTCTTTGGCTTTCGCCTTGATCGGCGTGGTGCCCGGGGCCCTGATCTACACCGTGTCGGTGCAGTTCATGTCGCGCTCCATCGAATCCTGGTTCAACGTGCGGGTCGATACGGCGTTGGAAGCGGGCCTGAACCTGGGCCGTGCCGCCTTGGACTCCCTGCTGGCCGACCTGGATACCCGCGCGCGCTCCATGGCCATGGAGCTGAACCGCAGCACTGACAGCGGCGTGACGCTGGCCCTGACCCGGCTGCGCGAGACCAACGGCGTGCAAGAGGCCATGGTGTTCACGGGCAGTGGGCGCATGGTGGCGTTTTCCACCAGCCAATATGGCCAGTTGATGCCGGCGATGCCGCCGTCGACCGTCATGAACCAGCTGCGGCTGGCGCGCGGCTATTCCGCGGCCGAAGCCGATGACCCCGTTACGGCGGGCGCCGAAGGCGGGCTGCATCTGCGCGTGGTGATCCCGCTGACCGGGCCTGACCGCTACGACAACCTGCTGGGCGCGGCCTCCGAACCGCGCTGGCTGCAACTGCTGCAGCCCGTGCCCGAGCAGATTGCGCACAACGCCAATCTGGTGCAGCAGGGCTTTCGCGACTATCAAGAGCTGGCGCTGTCCCGCCTGGGGCTGCGCAAGCTCTATGGCATTACGCTGACGCTGGCGCTGCTGCTGGCCGCGTTCGGCGCAATCGCGGTGGCGCTGTCCCTGTCCAAGCGGCTGGTGCGGCCGTTGCTGAGCCTGGCCGGCGGCACGCAGGCCGTGGGCGTGGGCGACTACCGGCCGCTGCCCGAGCCGCCTGAACGCGACGAAGTCGGCCAACTGACGCGGTCGTTCAACGCCATGACACGGCAACTGGACGAGGCCCGGCGCATGGTGGAAAGCAACCGCCAGCAGCTGGAACGCTCCAACGTCTATCTGGAAAGCGTGCTGTCCAACCTGTCCTCCGGCGTGTTGGTGTTCGACGAGTCGTTCCGCGTCACCACGGTCAACCAGGGCGCCCAGACCATCCTGGGCGTGGACCTGCGTTCGGTGATCGGCCGCCCGCTTGAAACCGTGGACGGCATGCTGGAGTTCGCCAATATCGTGCGCCAGGCGTTTTCCACCCACGCGGCCGTGGGATCGGAGCGCCAGCACTGGCAGCAGCAGTTCGAGATCAGCCCGGCCCAGGGCGACGCGCCCGCCGCGCCGCAGCCGCTGACCCTGCTGGCGCGCGGCACCCACCTGCGAGTGGACGGGCGCGGCAACGGCTATCTGGTGGTGTTCGATGACATCACCGAAGTGATTTCGGCCAACCGGACCGTGGCCTGGGGCGAAGTGGCGCGCCGGCTGGCCCACGAGATCAAGAACCCGCTGACGCCGATCCAGCTGTCTGCCGAACGTCTGGCCATGAAGCTGGAAGGCAAGCTGCAGCCTGCCGAAGCGCAGATCGTCGAGCGGTCTACCAACACCATCGTCAACCAGGTGGCGTCGCTCAAGCAGATGGTGGACGACTTCCGCGAATATGCCCGCACGCCGCCGGCCGTCATGCAGCGCATCGATTTCAACGCGCTGGTGGCCGACGTACTGTCGCTGTATGGCTGGGAGCCGGAGGGCGGTGCGTCCCGGCTGACCGGCAAGGCCATGAACCTGGACGTGAACCTGGGGGCGGATTTGCCGGCGATCGAGGGCGATCCTACGCAGCTGCGCCAGGTGATCCACAACCTGATGTCCAACGCCCGCGACGCCATCGCCGAGTTGGGCGGAGAAGGCCGGGTCAGCGTCACGACTCAGCTGATGCGCAGCGAACAGCCCGACCGGGCTGATCAGCAGGCACTGAGATTTACCGTTGCCGACACCGGGCCGGGCTTCCCGCCGCAGGTGATGCAGCGTGCGTTCGAGCCCTACGTAACCACCAAGTCTCACGGGACTGGGTTAGGATTGGCAATCGTACGCAAGATTGTGGAAGAGCATGGCGGACGGATCGACCTTGCCAACCGCAAGGAAGGAGGCGCGCGGATTTCCATCTTGTTGACCCGGTTGGCTCCCGGGGCAGATACTATGGACGCGACCGCGCAAGAAAAGGATAATGCGGCTACGCAATAGGTGGATGCTTTATGGCCAGAATTCTGGTGGTTGACGACGAAGTCGGTATACGCGAGCTTTTGTCGGAGATCCTTTACGACGAAGGACACACGGTCGAATTGGCCGAAAACGCGGCGCAAGCGCGCGCCGCACGCCTTCGCATGCGTCCTGATCTGGTGTTGCTGGACATCTGGATGCCCGACACCGATGGCGTAAGTTTGCTGAAAGAGTGGGGTTCGCAAGGCCTGCTCGACATGCCTGTGATCATGATGAGCGGCCACGCCACCATCGATACGGCGGTCGAGGCCACGCGCATCGGCGCCATGGATTTCCTGGAAAAGCCCATCACGCTGCAACGTCTGCTGAAGACCGTTGCGGCGGGATTGGCGCGCGGGCGCGCCCCGCATCCGGCACCTGCCGCCGCGCATCCGGCCGCCGCCAGCGCTACTGTCGCGCTGGAAGACGAGCTGGATCCCCCGGTCTTGACGGTGGCGCCCGCCAACGAAGTGCCGGTCACGTCCAACGGCCAACTGGGCAGCATTTCGCTGGACCAGCCGCTGCGTGAAGCGCGCGACGAGTTCGAGCGCATCTATTTTGAATACCACCTGGTCCGCGAAAGCCACAGCATGACGCGCGTGTCCGAACGCACCGGGCTGGAACGCACTCACCTTTACCGCAAGCTCAAGCAATTGGGCATCGAGTCGGCGCGCAAGCGCAGCACATGAAAATCCTGATCATGGGCGCTGGTCGCGTAGGCACCAGCGTGGCCGAAAACCTGGTGTCCGAAGAAAACGACATCACCGTGGTGGATTCAGATCCCACGCAGCTTCAATACCTGCAAGAACACTTCGACCTGCGCGTCGTCCATGGCGACGGCTCGCAGGTGTCGGTGCTGGAAGCGGCCGGCGCCGCCGATACCGACCTGCTCATCGCCTGTGCGGCCTCCGACACCGCCAACATGGTGGCATGCAAGATCGCCCGCCAGCTGTTCAACATCCCCCGCCGCATCGCCCGCATCCGTTCGGCCGAGTTCCCGG
Source organism: Achromobacter marplatensis (assembly GCF_002209535.1). GTDB lineage: Bacteria > Pseudomonadota > Gammaproteobacteria > Burkholderiales > Burkholderiaceae_B > Achromobacter > Achromobacter marplatensis. The sequence continues at coordinate 332,766 of NZ_NJIG01000004.1, forward strand.
AACACCCGGAACTGATGAGCGAAGACGGCTTCTGCATCGACGCCCTGATCAGCCCCGAACGCAGCGTCACCACCTATCTGCACAGCCTGATCGAGTTCCCGGAGGCCTTGCAGGTCGTGGAATTCGCCGAAGGCCGCGTTTGCGTCGTGACCGTGCGGGTAGGACATGGCAGTCCGATGGCGCATTCTCCCGTCGACAAGCTGCGCGACGTGTGGCCCGACGTGAAGGCGCGGGTGATCGACGTGCTGCGCGGCGGGCGTCCGCTACGGGCCGGCAGCGGCACAGTGATCGCCCCGGGCGATGAGGTCGTGCTGGTGGTGGATTCGCGCGATGCGCGCCGGGCCGTGCGCCAGCTGCGCGAAGCCGAACGCGCCGTGCGCCGCGTGATGATCGCGGGCGGCGGCAATATCGGCCTGCGCCTGGCGCGCCAGCTGGCCGAAGAAAAGTACAGCGTCCGCATCATCGAACGCGACCTGAAGCGCTGCGAATACCTGGCGACCCAGTTGCCCGACAGCGTGCTGGTCCTGCACGGCAGCGGCACCGACGAAGCCTTGCTGGAACGCGAGAACATCGAAGACATGGACACGTGGCTGGCGCTGACCAGCGACGACGAAGACAACATCATGTCCTCGCTGCTGGCCAAGCGCCTGGGCGCTCGCAAGGTGATCGCGCTGATCAACCGCCAGGCGTACGGCGAATTGATGCAGGGCAGCCATATCGATATCGCCGTGTCGCCGTCGCAGGCGACGATGAGCGAACTGCTGCGCCACGTGCGCCGTGGCGACGTGGCCGCCGTGCATCGCCTGCGCCAGGGCGTGGCCGAGGCGCTGGAAGCCATCGCCCACGGCGACCGCTCGACCTCCAAGGTGGTGGGCCGGCCGGTCGGGCAGATCAGCCTGCCCAAGGGCGCCAGCATCGGCGCGCTGGTCCGCGGCGACGAAATCATCCTGCCGGACGCCGACACCGTGATCGAAACGGACGACCACGTGATCGTCTTCGTACCCTCGCGCCGGCAGATGCCGCGCGTGGAAAAGCTGTTCCAAGTCTCGGCGTCGTTCTTCTGATGCCCACCCTTTCCCTGCTCCGCCGCGGGCATTGCGCCGGATAGGCTCCCATGAAGCGCGTTCTGGGCACCCTCTATATCCTGGGCCTGACCATGGTGATGTTCGCCCTCACCATGCTGATTCCGCTCATCGTCGCCTATGTCGGCGGCGACGCGGCGCGTGAGGCTTTCCTGAACGGCTTCCTGATTTCGGTGGGCATCGGGGGCGGGCTGGCCGCCTTGACCCGGCGCAGCCGCTGCGAACTGCGCGCGCGCGACGGTTTTGTGCTGGTCTCAGCCGTCTGGGCCGGGCTGCCGCTGCTGGCGGCCATTCCGTTGATGCTGTATTTCCACGGGGCCGGACTGCCGCTGTCTTTCACCGGCGCCTATTTCGAAGCCATGTCGGGGCTGACGACCACCGGCGCCACGGTCCTGACCAATCTGGACGCCTTGCCCGCGTCGATCAACCTGTGGCGCGCCACGCTGATCTGGATCGGCGGCATGGGCATCCTCGTGCTGGCGGTGGCGATTCTGCCCCTGCTGGGGGTGGGCGGCCATCAGGTCGTGCGGGCCGAAACGCCGGGCCCCATGAAAGACGAGCGGCTGACGCCCCGCATCGCCAGCACGGCCAAGGCCCTGTACGCGGTGTATTTCGTGTTTTCGATCCTGTGTTTCCTGGCTTACCGGGCTGTGGGGCTGTCCTGGTTCGAGGCCTGGTGCCACATGGCCACCACGATGGGGCTGGGCGGGTTTTCGACGTGGGACGACGGCTTCGCCCATTTCGACTCGGTGGCCGTGGAGATGGTGGCCATGGTGTTCATGCTGATCGCCGGCATCAACTTCGCCACGCACTTCAACGCGTTCCGCCAGCGCAGCGTGCGCGCCTATTGGCGCTGCCCGGAAGCGGTGCCTTACCTGGTCGTCGTCCTGGGCGTCGGGCTCGTCATTTCGGTCTTCCTGTACGTGAAGGGCGTCTACGGCTCGCCGCTGGAAGCCCTGCGCTACGGCATGTTCAACACCATTTCCATGGCCACCACCACCGGGTATGCCAATACCGACTTTGCGCAGTGGCCCCTGTTCGCGCCCCTGACCATGCTGCTGCTGTCGGGATTCGCGACGTCTGCCGGGTCGACGGGGGGCGGGATCAAGATGATCCGCGCCATCCTCCTGGTCAAACAGGCGAAGAACGAGCTTGTAACAATGTTGCACCCGCATGCGGTCAGTCCGGTGCGCATCAACGGCAGGGCAGTGGAAAGCCGGACCATGTCTTCCGTGCTGGCCTTCATGCTGTTCTACGGGCTCTCTATCGCGGTTTTCACCAGCTTGCTGCTGCTCTCCGGACTGGACCCCATCACGGCGTTCTCGGCCGTTTTCGCCAGCGTCAACAACACTGGGCCAGGCCTGGGACCCGTGGGCCCCATGGGCAACTTCGCGGTGCTGTCCGATTTCCAGATCTGGGTCTGCACCTTTGCCATGCTGATCGGCCGCCTGGAACTCTTAACCGTCCTGGTGCTGTTCACGCCCATTTTTTGGCGCAAATAAGGGCCACCAGGTCGGAAAAATCCTAAGGGATAACCCTAATAAGGGTTATCCCACCCCATCTCGAAAACCGCTTCCCGACTGCCATTGCGGCCGCCATCGGCCCGCAACCCGCGCCGTTTCTATGTTGTAAGCGCTTGCTCACTTCTCTTCAGAGGGCAAAACCGATTGCATCGCGATGTTGCACACAAATGTCACGATTTTCAATCGTTTTGCCACAAACCTGCGGCTATCATGCGTTCACAAGTCGCCGTCTAGTGCCCCCCGGGAAGTTACCGGGCTTCAAGGTCGAACGGCGCGTCCCTCATCAAACATTCAAAGGAGTCCGAGATGGAACAGATCCCGTTCATTTCGTCGGCCCCCAACACCTTGGGCATCGAACTCGAGCTGCAACTGATCGACCCCCGTAGTTTTGATTTGACTGCAGCCTCTGATGAGCTGCTGGCCCAAATGGCCAACCATCCCATTGCCGACCGCGTTAAACCGGAAATCACGCGGTCCATGATCGAACTGAACTCCTCGGTGCATGAGCACCCCATGGGCCTCTTGGCTGAAATGCGCGAGATGCGCGACGCCCTGGTCGAAGCGGCCGACGCAGTCGGCGTATCGGTCGCCGGCGGCGGCGCCCACCCCTTCATGCGCTGGCAAGAGCGCTCCATCTCGGACACCCCGCGCTTCCAGTACTTGGCCGAAATGTACGGTTACCTGGCGCGTCAATTTACGGTTTTCGGCCAACACATCCATTTGGGCGTGAAGAGCGGCGACGATTCCATCAAACTGTTGCGCCGCCTGTCGCCCTATGTGCCGCACTTCATCGCGTTGTCGGCCTCGTCCCCGTATTGCGAAGGCGTTGACACCCTGTTTTCGTGCTCGCGTCTGAACGCGGTGAACAGTTTCCCGCTGGCCGGCCACATGCCGCCCGAGGTCAAGGACTGGTACCAGTTCGAGGCGCACCTGTCGCAGTTGCGCGCCTACGGCCTGGCCGAAAGCATCAAGGACCTGTACTGGGATATCCGCCCGAAGCCGGAGTTCGGCACGGTCGAGATCCGCGTCTGCGATACCCCCTTGACGGTCGAGCGCGCCTGCCAGATCGCGGCCTTCGCACAGGCGCTGGCGGTCTTGCTGATGCGCGAGGATGACCCCAGCGACAACGCCTGGCTGTCCTATCGCAGCAACCACTTCCAGGCTTGCCGTTTCGGCCTGCAGGGCAGCTATGTCACGCCGGAAGGCCAGCGTATGCGCCTGATGGACCATCTGCGCGCCTTGTTCCAGCGGCTGATGCCGGTGGCCGAAGAACTGGGCACGGGCGACATGATCGCCGCGCTGCGCGACGAAGCCATGCGCAGCGGCAACGACGCCCGTTGGCTGCGCAGCCAGTTCCATCGTCTGCGCGATCTGCCGCTGGTGGTGGACGCCATGACGCACGCCTGGCGCGGCGAGGCGGCTGCGGCCGCCCCGGCGGAACCCACGGCCGTGCTGCGCCGGCGCATTCGCGCCAATTCAGAGCCTATGCAACCGCTGTCGGCCTCTGAACCCGGGGTCAGCGTGCCCCTGCCAGAACGCCTGCACTAAGCGGCTCGCCGCGGGCCCCTGGTTTCAGGGGTTCCCGCGGTGCCGGCCGCCGATCGCGCTGACGGACAGCCGGGTTTCCCCGGCCACCGTGCGGTGTGCAGCGGCGCGCCAGGCGTGGCCGTAGGCCACTTCAATCGTCAATGCAATCAGGCCGTCCGGCCGGCGTTGCGCTTCCAGCGCGGCGCACAGCCGGTCGCGCCAGTCGCGGCCGACCAGTCCGCCGCGGCGCCCCTCGGCGGGGTTGCCGCCCAGCGCACGCACGTCCGCCAGCAGCTTTTCAGGGCTGCGATAGGTCAGGGTCAGCAGTTCCTGGTCCATGACCGGGTCCGCAAAGCCGTTTTCCACCAGCAAGTCGCCAAAGTCATGCATGTCCACGAAGGACGGCGTAGCGGTCACGAGGCCCGCATCGGTCAGGGCCTGGCGCAGTTCGCGCAGGGTGGCCGGCCCCAGACAGGAGAACATCGCCAGTCCGCCCACCTTGAGGATGCGGCGCCATTCGGCCAGCACGGCGTGCGGGGCACGGTGCCAATGCATGGCCAGGTTGGACCACACCAGTTCCAGCGATTCGGGGGCCAGGCCGGTATCCGCCAGGTCTGCATGGATGAAGGCGGGGGCAGCCGGACCGCGGCGGGCCAGCTTGCCGATCCAGGCGCCCAGGCCCGCGGGCGCATGGCGCTTCCTGGCCTGTTCCAGCAGCGGGTCGCAGTTGTCCAGACCGGTATAGCCGGCGTCCGGATAGCGTTCGCGCAGCAGCGGCAGGTTGTCGCCCGCGCCACAGCCCGCGTCCAGCATCGCCTGAGGCTGCACTCGGATGTATTGCAGGCGGCCGAGCATGCGGCGGGCCACTTCCCCATAGAGGAATTGCGCGTCGGACAAGTCGCCGCGGCGGGCGAACTGCCGGGGCACGTCGGCGCTGACGAGGGGAAGGGAGGGAAGCGGTGCGGATTCTGGCAGGGACATTTCGGTCGCGCCCGCGTCTTCGCCGCGGGGCGGAACATGATTTCATGAGGGATGGCACACATTATTGCGCATCCCGGCGGCCGGGTCCGATTGTCCCTACAGGGCATGGGGCGGCGGCTGTGGTCCAAGATCGGCTGCGATTGCCCACTATGCGGCGCGCGGGTGGCGGGCGCGCGGCTATGCCGCGGATGTGAGGACGACATCACCGCTACGCCGGGGGAGCGGCCCCGGTGCTCCCGCTGCGGGCTGAGGCTGCCCGCCACCGCGTCGGCTTGTCCGGCCTGCCTGGGTACGCCACGGGCCTATGGGCGGACGATGGCCGCCTTCGATTACACGCCGCCTGCCGACGCCCTGATCCAGATGCTGAAGACCCGTCTGCGCCTGAGCATGGCGCCTGTTTTGGCGCGTTTGTTGGCCGCCGTGATCCGGCGCGAAGGGGGACTGCCCGCCGGCGTCCTGCTGGTGCCGGTGCCCGCCAGCCGCGCGTCGCTACGGCTACGGGGCATGAACCCGGCAGGCGAGATCGCCCGCAGTCTGGCCGCCGAATTGGCGCTGCCCCTGGCGCGCAGCGCGCTGCGGCGGCGTCGCGAAACCCCGCGGCAGACGTCGCTGGGGCGCCGCGCGCGCCAGACGGGCGCGGCGGGGCTGTTCGTCGGATCGTCCCGGGTGCGGGGGCGTCACGTGGCGGTCGTCGACGACGTCATGACCACGGGCAGCACGGTCCAGGCCGCCGCCGAAGCCTTGTTGGCGGCGGGCGCGGCCAGCGTGACCATTCTGGTGGTGGCGCGTACGCCTTGAGGCGCGGGGTTGCCGTGCCGGCCAGCGCGTCCCGCCGGCAAATCGGCGACAATTCGCCTGAGCGGCCAATCTGGCGCCGCAAGCCGTCCTTGTTCCTTATCCGCCATGTTCCACGTCATCCTCGTCTGCCCCGAGATCCCTCCCAATACCGGCAACGCCATTCGGCTATGCGCCAATACCGGCGCCCAATTGCACCTGGTGCGCCCCTTGGGTTTCGAATTGGATGACGCGCGCATGCGCCGCGCCGGCCTGGACTATCACGAGTGGCAACCCGTGCGCGTGCACGACACGCTGCAAGAGGCGCTGGACGACACCGGCGCCGACGCCTCCAGCATCTACGCGTTGACGACGCAGGCGCAGCGCAGCGTGGCGGACATCGGTTTCAAACCGGGCGACGTGTTCGTGTTCGGCCGCGAAACGGCCGGGCTGTCGGCCGAACATCAAGCCATGTTCGCGCCCCAGCAGCGCTTGCGGCTGCCGATGCGCGCAGGCCAACGCAGCCTGAACCTGTCCAACGCCGTCGCGGTGACCGTATTCGAAGCCTGGCGTCAACAAGGCTTCGAAGGCGGCGTGTAGGATGGGTGAAGCGCAAGGGGGCGGCGCCATGAATTCCGACCTTCAGCGCGCGTAACCCATCAGGCAGCGGTTGCGTTGTGGCTGAAGCAGCCAAGAATCCGGCGCTGCTTGATGGGTTTCGCGCGCTAGCCATCGGCGTTCTTTCCGAGTGCAGCGCGCGCTGCACCCATCCTACGGCCGGTCGTCGGGCGGGCAAGCCCCGCCGTCACGTCGGCGCGTCCGCCGCGCTTAATCCAGCGACAGCTTCAGCTTTTCGATCACCTGGTCCCAGCGCGCCTTTTCGCTCTTGATGCGGGCGGTCAGGGCTTCCGGGGTGGACGCCGCGGGGGTGAAGTACTGCAGCGCCAGCTGCTTGCGGACAGCTTCGCTATCGATGATGCGGGCCAGTTCGCTGTTCAGCCGTTCGATGATCGGCGTGGGCGTGCCGGCGGGGGCCAGCACCGCGTTCCACGAAATGGCTTCGAAGTCGGGATAGCCTTGCGAGGCCATCGTCGGGATGCCCGGCAGCGCTTCGCTGGGCTGCAGGCTGGTCACGGCCAGCAGCTTGACCTTGCCGTCGCGGGCCTGCGGCACGGCGATGGCCGGCACCATGAAGCCGGCTTGCACGTCGCCGCCGATGATGGCGGTGATGACCTGCGGGAATCCGGAGTAGGGGATGTGCGCCAGGTCTACGCCCGCGCTTTCCTTGAACATCTCCATGGCCAAGTGGGCCGAACTGCCCGGGCCCACCGAACCGTAGTTCAGCGAATTGCCGCGGCCTTTGACCAGCTTGACGAAGTCCTGGACGTTGTCGACCTTCAGGCTGCCCGGCACGACCAGCACGTTGGGGCTGGTGCCCACCAGCGAGACGGGAGCCAGGTCGGTGAGCGGGTCGTAGCCCAGCGTCTTCTTGTACAGCGTGGGCGCGGTGACCAGCGGCCCGTTGATCGTATAGAGCAGCGTGTAGCCGTCGGGCTTGGCCTGGGACACGATGCGCGTGCCGATGTTGCCGCCCGCGCCTGGTTTGTTGTCGATGACGATGGGCTGGCCCAGCGCCTGCGACAGCGGCTCCGAGATCGTGCGCGCCAGGATGTCGGGCGACGAACCGGGCGGGAAGGGCACGACCATGTGGATGGGGTGGTCGGGCCAGTCGGCATGGGCGGCTGCCGGCAGCACGGCGGCCAGGCTGAGGCACAGGCCGCGCAGGAGCGGGCCGACCCGGAACTTGCGGGTTTGCGTCATGAAGGATGTCTCCTCGGAATCGTGCGGAAGTCTTGTTGTCAGAAAGGGATCAAAGATGGCCGCCCAGCGACGGGTCCAGCGGGCCGCCGGCATCCGCGCTTTCGTCGCGCGCGTCGCGCGCCAGCAGGGCGGAAACCGCGGTCATGGGCGCCACGCCGTCGAACAGCACGGCGCAGACGGCTTCAGTGATGGGCAGTTCGACATTGATGGCGCGGGCGCGGTCCAGCGCGGCGCGCGCGCAGCGCACGCCTTCGGCCGTGATGCCGCTGGCCAGGATGTCGGCCAGCTTGCGGCCGGCGCCGATTTCCAGGCCGACGCGGCGGTTGCGCGACAGTTCGCCCGTGGCGGTCAGCACCAGATCGCCCAGGCCGGTCAGGCCGGCGAAGGTCTCGGGGCGGGCGCCCAGCGCGACGCCAAAGCGCGTCATCTCGGCCAGGCCGCGGGTGATGAGCGCGGCGCGGGCGTTGGTGCCCAGCTTCAGTCCGTCTCCGATGCCGCAGGCGACCGCGATCACGTTCTTCAGCGCACCGCCCACTTCCACGCCGATCAGGTCGGCGCTGGCGTAGACGCGCAGCGCGGCGCCATGGAAGGCGGTGGTGGTGGCCTCGCGCAGGGCGGCGCTGGTGCTGGCGACGGTCAGCGCCACCGGCAGCCCCTGCGCGACTTCGCGGGCAAAGGACGGGCCGGATAGCGCGCCACCGATGGCGCCAGGCAGCGCCTGGCGCATGATTTCGTGGGGCAGCCTGGCCGTGTCGGCTTCAAAGCCCTTGCACGTCCAGACGATGGGGGTGTCCTGCAAACCCAGGACGGGCAGCCGGCGCGACAGTTCGCCGCAAATGGCGGTCAGCCCGGCCACGGGCACGCCCAGCACGATCAGGCGGCGCGCACCCTCGTCTTGCAGGCTGCGCAGCGTGGCGTCGAGATCGGAGGAGAAATTCAAGGCCTGGGGCAAAGCGATGCCAGGCAGATAGCGCGCGTTCTCGTGCGTGGCGGCCATGCTGGCGGCCTGCGCGGCGTCGCGCGCCCAAAGCAGGGTGGCGTGGCGGCGGCTGGAGGCCGCCGCCAGCGCGGTGCCCCAACTTCCCGCACCCAGGACGGCGACGCGCAAGCGCGGCTCAGTGGGATTGTTCATCGGGGCGCGGCGTGCTTATTGGCGGGTGGCGCTGGGGGGCAGGATGATGCCCGAGTCACTACCGGCGCCATTGCCGTTGGCGGCGCCTTGCTGCTGTTGCAGCTCGGCCAGGCGCTGCTCGTACAGGGCCTGGAAGTTCACTTCCGTCAGGTGCAACGGCGGCATCGAGGTGCGGGTGATCGCGTCGGCGATGTTGGCGCGCAGGTACGGGTACAGCATCGTCGGGCAGACAATGCCTAGCAGCGGATCCAGCTGCTCTTCCGGGATGTTGGCGGCTTCGAAGATGCCGGCTTGCGTGCCTTCGACCAGGTACACGACCTTGTCGTTGATGCGGGTGGTGACGGTGACGGTGACCGTGGTCTCGAACACGGTTTCGGCCAGACGCTGGCCGCCCACGGTGATGCTCACTTCAACCTGGGGCGCTTCTTGCTCCAGGAAGACGTGGGGCGCGTTCGGCATTTCCAGCGAAAGGTCTTTCAGGTAGACGCGTTGCAGATTGAACGAGGGCGCGTCGTTGCCGCCTTCTTGCTGGGTGTTTTGGTCTTGATCAGCCATGAGTGTTTCCGTTGGTGGGAGGGGGCAAAAATGAGGCGATTAGCCGTTGAGCAAGGGGGCAAGGCCACCCGAGCGGTCCAGGGCCATCAAGTCGTCGCAACCGCCGACATGGGTATCGCCGATGAAGATCTGCGGCACGGTGCGCCGGCCGGTACGTTCGATCATGACATCGCGCTGGGACGGGTCCCGGTCGATCTGGATGATCTCCAGGTCGGTCACGCCGCGTTGCTCGAGCAGCGCCTTGGCGCGCGCGCAATAAGGACAATAGTCCTTGCTGTACATGACAACTTTATTCATAGGCGCTCCTGCGATTCGGTAGGAAAAGGGAAGGGGACGGGCGCCCCGGTTCAACCCTTCTGGGTGACCGGCAGGCTGGCGGCCGACCAGGCGCGCATGCCGCCATCCAGCGGCACCACGTCGGCGAAGCCTTGCGCACGCAGCTTGGCGGCGGCGCGGGCGGAATCACGGCCATTGTCGCAAACCACGACCAGCGGCTTGTTCTTGGGCAGCGAGGCGGCCTTCTGTTCGATGTCGGCGGCCGGCACGTTGCGGGCCTGGGCGATGTGGCCGGCCTGGAATTGCTCGGCGGGGCGCACGTCGACCCAGACGGCGTTGCGCTGGTTGACCATCTGGATGGCTTCGCCGGTGCTGACGGCCGAGCCGGTGCGTCCCTTGCGGAGCGCCGGAATGGCCAGCATCACGCCGGAGATGACGGCGACGGCGACGATGAAGACGTTGTTTTTATCGAGCAAGAATTGCAGAAGATCCACGGGGCATCCTGAAGTACGGCGACAAGCCTGGTAGGGGCGAACCCTTGGCGTCCCCTTAGGTGCCGCGCCAGGGAAATGGACGGGTGCGCCGGGGCAAAATCAAGGGCAAAATCACTCAATTATAAAATGAGCGCATTCTTTAACCATCCCTTAACTTTAACCCGCGCGGAAAGCGTGCCAAACCATGCATAAACTTGTTCTGATGCGCCACGGCGAAAGCCAGTGGAATCTGGAAAACCGCTTCACCGGCTGGACGGACGTCGACCTGACCGAAACCGGCCGCGAACAGGCCCGCAAGGCCGGTGAATTGCTGAAGAAAGAGGGTTACACCTTCGATCTGGCCTATTCGTCGCTGCTCAAGCGCGCCATCCGCACCCTGTGGATCGCGCTGGACGCCATGGACGCCATGTACACCCCGGTGGGCGTGAACTGGCGCCTGAACGAGCGTCACTACGGCGCCCTGCAAGGCCTGAACAAGGCTGAAACCGCCGCCCAGTACGGCGACGAGCAGGTCCTGATCTGGCGCCGCGCGTACGCTATCGCCCCGGAACCGCTGTCGCTGGACGACAAGCGCCATCCGCGTTTCGACAGCCGCTACGCCAAGATCCCGGCCGACCAGCTGCCGGCCACCGAGTGCCTGAAAGACACCGTGGAACGCGTGTTGCCGTTCTGGAACGATTCCATCGCCCCGGCCATCCGCGCCGGCCGCAAGGTGCTGGTCGCCGCCCACGGCAACAGCTTGCGCGCCCTGATCAAGCACCTGGACAATGTGTCCGATGACGACATCGTCAACCTGAACATTCCTACCGGCCAGCCGCTGGTCTACGAATTGGATGATGACCTGCGTCCGATCCGCCACTATTATCTGGGCGATGCCGCCGAGATCGAGGCGGCCATGGCTGCCGTAGCAGCTCAAGGCAAGGCCAAGAAGGACTAAAAGGACCTGTTCACACCAGATGGAACCTCGCATGATTGCGCAATCCCCCTTCGGGCAGGCTGGAAATCGGGCGCCAGGCGTCGTTGCGGCCTCCTTGCGTGGTGCAGGCCACGCGGCGTCGGCCGCGCCTAGCCCGGCACCCGATTTCCAGCCTGTGCGAGGCTCCCTCCGGTGAGAGCAGGTCCTTCTATGCGTCGCACGGCAGGGGTGTTGTTGGCGGTCATGTTGACCGGTGGGGTGCTGTCGGCTCGCGCTGCGCCCAACGACCTTGCCGGACGCCAGTCCGACGCCGAACGTCAGCAGGCCGCCTTGCGGGACCGCATCGAAAACCTGCAAAAGGATATCGATGGCCGTGAGGCTGCCCGCAAGGAAGCGGCCGACGCGCTCAAGCAGTCGGAATCCGCCATTTCCAAGATCAACCTGCGCTTGCGGGAGCTGGCCGAGGCCAACCGCCAGGCGCAGGCCGACCTGACCGGCCTGGAAAAGCAGATCGGCGCGCAAGAGGTGGTGCTGGCAAAGCGCCGCGCGGAGCTCGCCGACCAACTGCGCACCCAGTACACCAGCGGCTTGTCGCCCTGGACGGCGCTGCTGTCCGGCGACGATCCTCAGGTGCTGGGCCGCAATCTGGGCTACCTTGACTACGTCTCCCAGGCCCGCGCCAACGCCGTGCAGGCGCTGCGGGCCGACATCGAACGCCTGGCGGCGCTGCAGACGCGCGCCGACGCGCGTCGCAGCGAGATTGAAAAAGTCGTGGCCGAAACGTCCGAGCAGAAGACCGCGCTCGTCGGCCAGCAGAAAGAACGCGCCACGCTGCTGGCGCAGCTGGAAGGGCAGATCGCCGCCCAGCGCGCCGAAGCCAATAAGCTGGGTCGAGACGATCAGCGCCTGTCGCGTCTGATCACCGATCTGGACGCGGCGATCACCAAGCAGATCGAAGAGGCCCGCAAAGCCGAAGAGGCGCGCAAGAAAGCCGAGGAAGCCCGCCGGGTGGAAGAAGCCCGACGCGCCGCCGAAGAGGCCAAAAAGCGCGCCGAGGCGCAACGCCGCGCGGACGACGCCCGCAAGAAGGCCGAGGCGGACCGCAAGCTGGCAGCCGACGACGCCGCCCGGCGCGACCGCGACAGCCGCGATGCGCGCGAAGCCGCCCAGGCCCGCGAACAGGTGGAAGCGGCGTCGCGCCAAAACCGCGGCCCGGTCGCCGTGGCCGACCCGGACGCCGCCGGATTACGTCCGGCTGAACAGCGGCACACCCGCCTGACCGACCCGGCCGACACGCCGGCCCCGGCAAAACCCGCGGATCCCCCCAAAAAGGCGGAACCAGTCGAAGCCGAAACCACTCCAACCCGCAGTGCATCGGCCCAGCAGGCCTCCCGTGCCACCCCGCTTGGCGGCGGTAACGGCTTGAAGCATGGCCTGGCCATGCCGGTGCGCGGGCAGGTGCAGGGCCGTTTCGGGGTAGACCGCCCGGATGGCGGCGTCTGGCGGGGCGTGGTGCTGCGCGCGCCGGAAGGCACCCCCGTCAAGGTGGTGGCGCCGGGCACGGTCGTTTACGCGGAATGGCTGCGCGGCTTCGGCAACCTCATCATTGTGGATCATGGCCAGCAATACCTGACCGTCTATGCTTACAACCAAAGTCTGCTCAAGCGAGTGGGAGATTCGGTGACAGGTGGCGATACTATTGCTACGGTAGGGGCAACCGGCGGCCAAGTGGAATCCGGCCTATACTTTGAAATTCGCCATCGTGGCGCTCCTGTGGATCCGGCCCAGTGGCTGGCCCAGTAAGGGGCATTGGCAAAATTGTCGTTGGTAAAAAACCGTTGGTGAATTACCAAACCCCATCGGCGAAAACAAAATTCGGGAAGTGTGCATGGGCACTCGTAAGTTTCGCGGTTTCGGTCTGATTGCCATCGGCGCGGTGGCTGGCGTATTGCTTAGTGTTGGCGTGACAGCCGTCGCCCAGCGCGGCAGTCCCTTGCCCCTGGACGAGCTCAGGCAACTGACCAGTGTTTTCGCGGCCATCAAGAACAACTATGTCGAGGCGGTCGACGACAAGACCCTGATCGACAATGCCATTTCGGGCATGGTCTCCAACCTGGATCCGCATTCCGCCTATCTGGATGCCGACGCCTTCCGCGAAATGCAGACGGCCACGCAAGGCGAGTTCGGCGGCCTGGGCATCGAGGTCGGCGCGGAAGACGGCTTCGTGAAGGTGATCTCGCCGATCGAAGGCACGCCCGCCGCGCGCGCTGGCGTCATGGCCGGCGACCTCATCATCAAGATCGACGACACGCCCACCAAGGGCATGACGCTGAACGACGCGGTCAAGCTCATGCGCGGCGCACCCAAGTCGCCGATCACGCTGACCATCATGCGCGCCGACCGTCCCCAGCCCATCGTGCTGAAGATCGTCCGCGACATCATCAAGGTGCGCAGCGTGCGCAGCAAGATGCTGGACAACGGCGTGGGCTACATCCGCGTCGCGCAGTTCCAGGAAAAAACCGGTTCGGACCTTGCCAAGGAACTGAAGGAACTGGGCGCCAAAGAGCCGCTCAAGGGCCTGGTTCTGGATCTGCGCAATGACCCGGGCGGCCTGTTGACCAGCGCCATCGGCGTGTCCGGCGCCTTCCTGCCGGCCGACGCCCTGGTGGTGTCCACCGACGGCCGCACGCCCGACGCCCGCCACAAGTACCTGGCCACGCCGTCGGAATACGCCCGCGGTGAAAGCAACTACCTGGCGGGCCTGCCGGCCTGGACCAAGACGGTGCCGATGGTGGTGCTGGTGAACGTCGGTTCGGCCTCGGCTTCCGAGATCGTGGCCGGCGCGCTGCAGGACCACAAGCGCGCCAAGGTGCTGGGCAACCGCACCTTCGGCAAGGGCTCGGTGCAGGTCATCCTGCCGCTGTCGGAAAGCACCGCGGTCAAGCTGACCACGTCGCGCTACTTCACGCCCAACGGCCGTTCCATCCAGGCCACGGGCATCGAACCGGACTACGTCGTTGCCGATACGGCAGACGGCGACCTGTTCCGCCTGCCGCGCGAAGCCGACCTGCAACGCCACCTGTCCAACCCGGGCACGTCGAACGAAGTGAAGTCCAATTCGGACCAGGACAACGTCGACGTTCCGACCAAGGTGTTCGAATTCGGCGGCAAGGACGACTTCCAGCTGCAGCAAGCGCTGAACGTGCTGGCCGGCAAGCCGGTGCAAAAGGGTTCGGCCCGAGCGCAAGCCAAGGCTGACGCCAAGGCCGGCGGCGGCACGCCCACGCGCATGAAGATTACGCCGACCGGAGTCGAGCCCAGCAAGGACAAATGAACGACGAGCAACTGCTGCGCTACGCCCGCCACATCCTGCTCGACGAGCTGGGAATCGAAGGGCAGGAAAAACTGCTGGCGGCGCGTGTGCTCATCGTGGGGGCGGGTGGACTGGGTTCACCCGCTGCGCTCTACCTGGCCACCGCCGGCGTGGGCGACATCACCCTGGCTGACGACGACGTAGTCGAGCTCAGCAACCTGCAACGCCAGATCCTCCACACCACCGCCAGCGTCGGCCGCCCCAAGGCCGAGTCCGGGCGCGACATGCTGGCGGCGTTCAACCCGCAAGCGCAGGTCCATGCCCGCGTCGAGCGCCTGAAAGACCAGGCGCTGTCCGACGCCGTCGCCGCAGCCGACCTGGTGCTGGATTGCACCGACAACTTCACCACGCGCCACGCCATCAATCGCGCCTGTGTGCAGCATCGCAAGCCGCTGGTGTCCGGCGCGGCGATCCGCTTTGACGGGCAGGTCAGCGTCTATGACCTGCGCGACGACAACGCGCCCTGTTACCACTGCCTGTTCCCGGAAGCCGACGACGTCGAGGAAGCCAACTGCGCCACGATGGGCGTATTCGCGCCGGTGGTCGGCATCATCGGCAGCATGCAGGCGGCCGAAGCGCTCAAGCTGCTGTCCGGCGTGGGCGAAAGCCTGTCCGGACGCCTGCTGTGGCTGGACGTGCGCACCATGCAATGGCGCAGCGTCAACGTCCAGCGCGACCCGGAATGCGCGGTCTGCGGCCATCGCGGGCACTGACCCAGCCGTCTCACGCCAAGCGAAAATTCGTCTCACGCCGTGGCCTTATTGCCCTCGGGGACAATATTAAAGGCTTGAAATACCTGCTATAACGCCAGCCAGCCTACTTAATTCTGGTGATGGCGATGGACGTGACGGTGTGGAAACAGGACTGAAGTTCAGCTTGCCCCGGTGGCGCCTGACGCGGTGGTTGACGCACGCCGGGCAAGACACGCCTCCCGATATCCGCGCGGCGCTGATCGCCAGCCTGTTCGGCACGCTTCCCATCTTTGCCGGCGGGGTCATCAATACCCTGATGATTTCCGGCGTGGTCACCTGGCGTCGCCCTGAACCCCTGTACATCTCGTGGCTGGTACTCGAACTGGTGCTGGCCATCATCCGGGTCACGATCCTGCGGTCCGCCTTGCGCGCCGCGCCCAAAGGCGGCAACACCCATACCGATCTCTACATCCTGCTGGCGCTGCTGTGGGCGTTCAGCGTGGGCTACGGCGTGTTCATCACCTTCCTCAATGGGGATTGGCTGGCCGCCACCCTGGCGGGCGTGTCCTGCGGCGCGATGGCCGGCGGCATCTGCTTTCGTAACTACGGCGCGCCCCGGCTGGTTGGCGCCATGATCTTCCTGAGCCTGGGCCCCATGTGCCTGGGCGCCTTGTTCACGGGCGAATACGTCACGGCCATCGTCTTCATCCAGATCCCGTTCTATCTGGTCAGTATGAGCATCGCCTCGCATCGCTTGAACCGCATCCTGGTGTCCACCATGCTGGCCGAGCGCGACAGCGAGCGCCGCGCCAGCGAAGACGCGCTGACGGGCCTGGCCAACCGCAGCGGGCTGCAGGTGGCGTTGGAGCGGGTGTGCGCCAGCGCGCGCGGGCACGACAGCCACGCCGCGCTGCTGTACATGGACATGGACGATTTCAAGCGGATCAACGACACCTATGGCCATGCCGCGGGCGACCAGGTGCTGACCACCATCGCCCAGCGCATGCGCGGCATGCTGCGGGTGGATGACGTGGCGGCCCGGATCGGGGGCGACGAATTCATCGTGCTGGTGACCGGCATCGACGCCACGGCGGCGCTGCGCTTGGGTGAACACTTGCTGCGCGACGCCTCGCAGCCGATTGCGCTGGCGGACGGCACGCGGGTCAGCGTGGGCCTGTCGATCGGCATTTCGATCATTTCGGCGGCCAATCGCAGCCCGCAGGCCGCCCTGGATTCGGCGGACGCCGCCTTGTACCGCGCCAAGGCGCGGGGCGGCCGCTGCTGCGAGATCGTCGGGGACGCCGAAGTCGAAGTCGCCACGCTTTCCAGCGGCAACGGAGAGCCTGCCACGGCTTGATAGGCGGCCGGGCAGATCATCAGTGGCTTTTTTTGGCCCAAAGTTATCAGATAACCTGAAAAGTAGTCCTATAATCTACCCATGTTGACCAAGACCCTGACCCTGACCGAACAGGTCGCCCGCCAGATCGCGACAGACATCGCCGACGGCGTGCATTCCGTCGGCGCCAAATTGCCGCCTGGTCGTATCCTGGCCGAGCAGTACGGCGTCAGCGCCGCCGTGATCCGCGAAGCGACCGAACGCCTGCGCGCCCAAGGGATGATCCAAAGCCGCCAGGGTTCCGGCAGCACGGTGGTGTCGCGCACGGGCGCCCAGGGCTTCCAGGTGTCCAGCGGCATCGGCGTGGACCGCGCCCAGCTGGCCAACGTCTACGAATTGCGGATGGAACTGGAGGGCGGCGCGGCCGCGTTGGCGGCCCTGCGCCGTAACGCCACCGATCTTGCCGCCATGGCCGAGGCGCTGGCCGCCCTGGAGGCCCATCTTGAACATCCCGAACAAGGGGTGGAACACGACGTGGCGTTCCACCTGGCCATTGCCGCGGCGACGCACAACAGCACTTATCAAGAACTGCTGCAGTACCTGAACCTGCAACTGCGGCTGGCGGTGCGCACTGCGCGGTCCAACAGCCGTTTGCAGGACGGCCTGACCGCGACCGTGCATCAGGAGCACGTCGCCGTCTTCGAGGCCATCCGCGCCGGCAATCCCGAACAGGCCCGCCAGGCGGCGGTCTTCCATTTGCAGCAGGCGGCCAGCCGCCTGCAACTCGATCCCCTCTTTTCCGCGGCAACGCAGACACCATGAGCGCATCCGATTTCACTCAACGCCTGACCCAGGCCCTGGGCCCTGACACCGTCTACACCGCCGACGCGGACATCGCGCCCTGGCTGTCCGACTGGCGCGGCCTGTACAACGGCCACGCCCAGGCCGTCGTGCGTCCGCGCACCACCGCCGAGGTCGCCGCCTGCCTGGCCTTGTGCCAGCAAGAGGGCGTGCCGGTGGTGCCGCGCGGCGGCAATACCGGCCTGTGCGGCGGTGCCACGCCGGATGGCAGCGCGAAAAACGTGGTGCTTAGCCTGGACCGCATGAACGCCGTGCGTTCCATCGACACGGTAGCCAACACGATGGTGGCTGAAGCCGGCGCCATCCTGGGCATCCTGCGCCGCGCGGCGCAGGACGCCGGGCGCCTGCTGCCGTTGAGCCTGGCGGCGGAAGACTCCAGCCAGATCGGCGGCAACGTCGCCACCAACGCCGGCGGCGTGAACGTGGTGCGCTACGGCATGGCGCGCGAACTGGTGCTGGGTCTGGAGGCCGTGCTGCCCACGGGCGAGATCTTCAACGGCCTGCGTACGCTGCGCAAAGACAACACCGGCTACGACCTGAAGCAGTTGCTGATCGGCTCCGAAGGCACGCTGGGCGTGATCACGGCGGTGGCGTTGCGCCTGTTCCCGCGCACCGATGTGCGTTCGGTGGTGCTCACCGCGGTGGAGTCGCCCGCGCAGGCGCTGCAGTTGTTCGAGATTCTGTTTGAACAATGCGGCGCGCGGCTGCAGGCGTTCGAATACTTTTCGGGCGATTGCCTGGACCTGGTGCTGACGCATGCGGAAGGCGTGCAAGAGCCGTTCGATCAGCGCTACCCGGCCTATGTGCTGGTGGAGCTGGCCGATACGGCGGACGAGGCGGGCCTGACGACGCTGCTGGAAAACGTGATCGGCACGGCGCTGGAACGCGGCCTGTGCCTGGATGCTGCGGTGTCGGCGTCGTTGTCGCAACTGCAGACGCTGTGGAAGCTGCGCGAAGAAATCTCGGAAGCCCAACGCGCCGACGGCCCGCACTTGAAGCACGACGTGTCGCTGCCGATCGAGCGCATCCCGGATTTCATGGTGTCGGCAGAAGCGCGCGTGCGCGCGCTGTACCCGGATATCCGCCCGTTCATCTTCGGCCATTTCGGCGACGGCAACTTGCACTACAACCTGTCACGCCCCGCAGGCGCCGACCGCAACTGGGTGGCGGTGAATGGCGCGGCGATCACGGATGCGGTTCTTGATGAAGTGAATCGCTATGGCGGCAGCATTTCCGCGGAACACGGGATCGGGCAGCTGAAGCGGGAACATTTCCTGCATAGCAAAGATGCCGTGGAGTTACGATTGATGCGTGAGATCAAGAAGGTGATGGACCCGGCGGGGATCATGAATCCGGGGAAGTTGCTGTAGGGGTGTTGTAGGTTGCTGCTTGAGGGTTATCGCGTTATCGCGTTGTCGTGGCTTCGTGGGACGCTCGTCGCCGGGGTCGGGTGGGTGGCGCGCGCCCACGATTGCGGTCCGGAGCCTTCGCTCCGGACTGCCCCGTCGTCATCTTCGTCCAGGCCTGCGGCCTTCCCTTCAGATTCCCTCGGGCGCATCAAGGTTGCGCGCCACCCACCCGACCCCGGCGACGAGCTGCGCCGTCTGAGTTCGATGCGCTGCTAGAGCGCTGTTTACTGACGAGATTTTCGGGGCCCGCCGAATGCGTCCGCGCGGGCGGCCGCATGAGGCATACGCGTCGTTGATGCGTCGGGGCGGTAGTCGCTTGCGCGCGGGGGGCGAGTGGTTTTCTATTGGCTCCGCAGTCAGAGGGGGAGGTGGAGCGACGGGTGGCCGGTGATGGGATCCGGCGATGTCGTTCCTCTGGCGAATTGATCGTCAATCGTAGGATGGGTGGAGTGCGGCAAATGCGGCATAAGAATCAGGACGCATGCCGCGCGCAACCCATCGTGTCGGCATGCATCGATGATGGGTTACGTGCGGCATGCCTTCCGTGTACTTGCGTAAATCGGAACGCACTCCACCCATCCTACGGAGCTTGATCCGCATCCTTGCACCCACACGCGAAGGGAAACACGCGACGACGCAAGACGATGCGTAAGCGCCCGAAGGCCGCCCGCGCGCCACCCGTCTAAATGGGAGGCCGGTGATGGGGTCCGGCGATGTGTCGTTCCTCTGACGAATTGCTCGTCAATCGTAGGATGGGTGGAGCGCGGCAAATGCGGCATAAGAACCAGGACGCATGCCGCGCGCAACCCATCGTGTCGGCATGCATCGATGATGGGTTACGTGCGGCATGCCTTCCGTGTACTTGCGTAAACCGGAACGCACTCCACCCATCCTACAGAGCATGATCCGCATCCTTGCACCCACACGCGAAGCGAAACACGCGACGACGCAAGACGATGCGTAAGCGCCCGAAGGCCGCCCGCGCGGCCGGCCGGGAGCGGGCATCGCAAGATCTTCCACCACGCCCCGCCGTGGAGAAGAACCTTAAGCACGCCGCCCTCCCCAGCCGCCGTGAGATTGCGGCTAGTGGAGTCCGGTGTGTTGGGGGGCTGGGGTGCGAGGGGCGTCGATAAGCCCGAGGGAATCTGAAGGAACTGCCGCAGGCAGTGACGAAGATGACGACGGGGCAGTCCGGAGCGAAGGCTCCGGACCGCAATCGTTGCCCCTCGCACCCCAGACCCCCAACGCGACGGACGCCTAAAGAACTCGACCCCCGCCGCACGCCATCACCAACAAAACCCCTACTGCCGCTGATAAACCTCAGCCCCCTTCTTAACGAACTCCACTGACTTCTCCTGCATTCCCTTCTGCAACGCGTCCTTCTCACTGACCCCTTGCGCCGCCGCGTAATCCCGCACGTCCTGCGTGATCTTCATGCTGCAGAAATGCGGTCCGCACATCGAGCAGAAGTGCGCCACCTTCATGGAGTCCTTCGGCAGCGTCTCGTCGTGGAATTCCTTGGCGGTGTCCGGATCCAGGCCCAGGTTGAACTGGTCGTCCCATCGGAATTCGAAGCGCGCTTTTGACAGGGCGTTGTCGCGGATCGCGGCGCCGGGGTGGCCCTTGGCCAGGTCGGCGGCGTGGGCGGCGATCTTGTACGTGATGATGCCGTCCTTCACGTCCTTCTTGTTCGGCAGGCCCAAGTGCTCCTTCGGCGTCACATAACAGAGCATCGCCGTGCCGTACCAGCCGATCAGCGCGGCGCCGATGCCGGAGGTGATGTGGTCGTAGCCGGGGGCGATGTCGGTCGTTAGGGGCCCCAGCGTGTAGAACGGCGCCTCGTGGCAGTGTTCCAGCTGCAGCTCCATGTTTTCCTTGATCATCTGCATCGGCACGTGGCCGGGGCCTTCGATCATCACCTGCACGTCGTGCTTCCAGGCGACCTGCGTCAGTTCGCCCAGCGTCTTCAGTTCGGCGAACTGGGCTTCGTCGTTGGCGTCGTAACCCGAGCCCGGGCGCAGGCCGTCGCCCAGCGAGAAGCTGACGTCGTAGGCCTTCATGATGTCGCAGATGTCTTCGAAGCGCTCGTACAGGAAGCTTTCCTTATGGTGCGCCAGGCACCACTTGGCCATGATCGAGCCGCCGCGCGAGACGATGCCGGTCATGCGGTCGGCCGTCATCGGAATGAACGGCAGGCGCACGCCGGCGTGGATCGTGAAGTAGTCCACGCCCTGTTCGGCCTGTTCGATCAGCGTGTCGCGGAAGATCTCCCACGTCAGGTCTTCAGCCTTGCCGTCCACCTTTTCCAGCGCCTGGTATATCGGCACCGTTCCAATCGGCACGGGTGAGTTGCGGATGATCCATTCGCGCGTTTCGTGGATGTGGCGGCCGGTGGACAAGTCCATCACCGTGTCGCCGCCCCAGCGGATGGCCCAGGTCATCTTCTCCACTTCTTCGCCGATGCCGGAGCTGACGGCCGAGTTGCCGATGTTGGCGTTGATCTTCACCAGGAAGTTGCGGCCGATGGCCATGGGCTCGACTTCGGGGTGGTTGATGTTGGCGGGGATGATGGCGCGGCCGCGTGCGATCTCGTCGCGCACGAATTCCGGCGTGATGGCGGCGGGGATGGCGGCACCGAACGATTGGCCCGGGTGCTGGCGCAGCAGGCGTTTGACCATCTTTTCGCCATCGGGGCCGCTGTCGCGCAGCGTTTGCAGATAGTGCTCGCGGCGCAGGCTTTCGCGGATCGCCACGTATTCCATTTCGGGCGTGACGATGCCGCGGCGCGCATAGTGCATCTGCGATACGTTGGCGCCGGACTTGGCGCGGCGCGGCGGGCGCTGCAGGTCGAAGCGCATGGCCGTCAGCTTGGGATCGGTCAGGCGTTCGCGGCCGTAGTCGCTGGTCGGCCCCGACAGCACTTCCGTGTCGCCGCGTTCTTCGATCCAGGCGCGGCGCAGTTCGGGCAGGCCGCGGCGGATGTCGATCTTGACGTCGGGGTCGGTGTAGGGGCCGCTGCAGTCGTAGACCGTCAGTGGCGGGTTCTTTTCCCCGCCGAACATTGTCGGCGTGTCGTCCTGCTCGATCTCGCGAAAAGGGACGCGGATGTCGGGGCGCGAGCCCGTTTCATACACGCGGCGCGATTTGGGCAGCGGTGCGACGGCCGCCGCGTCGACTTCGGCGGTAGCGGCCAGGAATTTGGGATTGGCGTTCATGGAAAGCTCCAAGCGAGTTGTTGGAGCCGATCGGGAATGGACTTCCGCCAGGCGTGCGGGGACACGTGGCGGAAATACGGCTCCCAGCATCGGCATTATCCGTACTGGTACGAAGGGACTCTCTCAACACGTCCTGCCGGAAAGGCGGGACGAGTACCCCTGCGCGAAAGCGAAGTATAGAGCCACTGCGAGGAGGGCTGGTATTACTGCTTTACATTTGGATTCAGTCTGGGGCGACAGTGTCATTCAGGTTCGGTACACTTTTTCAATGAAATGCCCGGCAGGCAGTCGTCTTGTCGGGACCAGCCCACTTAAGAAGGAATCGAGCATGCAACTGACCCTACGCAAATTGGCGCCCGCCCTGGTTGTTGTGACGTTGGCGCTAGCAGGTTGCAAGACCGCCCCGACGAAGTCGTCCGGTGCTGCGGCCACGCCCGAAGCCGGCCAGCAGGCAACGCAGCCGGCCACCGCCTCGTCGGTGGACTTCTACCTGGCGCAGCAGCAGCCCGCGCCGGGCTTGCGCGAAATCGCGCTGCCTGACGGCAAGCTCTACATGCAGCAGACGCCCGTGCTGACGCGCGCTGACCTGACCGACGCCGCCGCGCTGGTGGATCGCCAAGGCCAGAACTTCGTGGGCCTGCGCTTCTCGGAAGCCGGCGCACGCAAGCTGACGGACGTCAGCACCAAGAACGTCGGCAACCGCCTGGCCCTGGTGATCGATCAGGAACTGGTCGCGGCCCCCAGCATCGCAGAACCGCTGAACCGCGGCGTGCTGGCATTTGGCGTGGCATCGGCCCAGGCCGCCTCTGAAATCGCTGCCAAGATCCGTGGCGATGCCGCACCGGCTCCGGCCGCAAACGGTACGGCGCCCGCGCCCAAGCCCTGATCTTCAGGCGGGCCTGCCCCGCTTACGCAAGACATAAAAAAATCCGCATCGTTCGATGCGGATTTTTTTTGCCCGAATCAGGCGTAGGTATTCAGGGCAGGGCGATGCGGCGATCAGCCCGGCTTGCGTCCGCGGGGCTTGACGGCGCGGCGGGCGTGCGCGGTTTCGATGAAAGTCAGCGTCAGCGCTTCGAGTTGCACGCGGTCTTCGGGTGACAGCCCGTCGAACAGCGACGGCGCGATATTGGGATAAGGCCACGGCGCATGCGGGCGGCGCCGCTTGGGCAGGCGCGGCATGGTTTCGGCAACGCCGGCCGGCGGAAGCGTATCGGACAAGTCATAGCCTTCCATGGGTAGTTCCATGGGGCCCTTGCCGGTTTCAAGCCATTCCGCTTCGATTTTCAGAATCTGGGCTAGCTTGCGCACGGACCGGCTGGAGTGCCGAAGCCCGCTTTCGTAACTGGCGATTGCACTTTGCGAAATCCGCGCCAGACGCGCGAGCGTCTTCTGCGTGTGACCACGCAGAAGACGGGCTTGCTTCAATCGGTCTGAAAATGTCTTCACGCATCGATTGAAGCTTGCTCGTCATCTACTTTGGTGGCTATAAGAATCACTTAAGTAATAATTCGGGAGGCGTGTTGGCATGCAGGAACGGGGCAATGTGTTCGTCGTGCAACTTGATGAAATGACGAACAATAATTTTGTCGCTGCCTTGCGTGAATTCCAATGGCAGGTCAGCGCGTTCGAATCGCCGGCCGAACTCTTGGAGCACCTGCAGACGGAGGATGCCCATGCGATGGTGCTGCGTGGCCGGGGCAAGCGGATCCCGCAGCTGATTGCCGCGTTACGGCGTGCGGCGCCGGATGCAGTAGTGGTGTGGCAGGCGCCCGCTGCCACGCCGCGCGAACGTGTCGAGGCCCTGGAGGCCGGCGTGGATGCCTACAGCTCGGTGCGCATGGAAGCGCCCGAATGGGACGCGTTGCTGCGCAATGTGCGCCGGCGGTTGCTGCCGCCGGCGACCGACGGGCCGGCGTGGCGCGTGCTTGGACGCGAACGGATGCTGTCCGGGCCCGCCGGTGAACGGCTGCCGCTTACCGTGACGGAGCGTGCTTTTTTTATCCGCCTGTTGAATGCGCCCGGCCAATGCCTGCGGCGCGAACGGTTCTTTCCAGGCAACCCGCAAGAGGGCGCGCGCAGCGTGGATGTGCTGGTGTCGCGGCTGCGCAGCAAGGCGCGCCGTCTTGATATCGACCTGCCGGTACTCGCCGTGCGCGGGTGGGGCTACATCTTCCTGCAGCACGACCCGGGCACGACGCGGCAGGGTGGCTGGAACCCTGCGCGAAACGCCGCGTGTGCAAAGCCCTTAGAGCACGACCAGGTTGTCCCGGTGCATCAGCTCGGGGTCGGTCATGCTGCCCAGGATGCGGGCGATCTGGGATGACGGCTGGCGCAGGATGCGCCGCGTATCCACGGACGAATAGTTGATCAGGCCGCGGGCGCATTCGCGCCCCTGGCTGTCCACGCATGCGACGACGTCGCCGCGGCCGAACTCGCCTTCCACTTCCGTCACGCCGATCGGTAGCAGGCTCTTGCCTTCGCGCAGCAGCGCCTGCACGGCGCCGTCATCCAGCACGACGCGACCGCGCAGCCGGAGGTGGTCGGCCAGCCATTGCTTGCGGGCGGACCACACGGGCAGCACGGCGCGCAATTCGCTGCCGATGCATTCACCCTGGGCCAGGCGCGTCAGCACGTTGCGTTCGCGGCCCGAGGCGATGACGGTGTGCGCGCCGCTGTGGGCCGCGCGTTTGGCCGCCAGCACCTTGGTCAGCATGCCGCCGGTGCCGATGCCGCTGCCGGCGCCGCCGGCCATGGCTTCCAAGGACGGGTCGCCGGCTTGCGCATGCGACATGAACTTGGCTTCGGGGTTCTTGCGAGGGTCGGAGTCGTACAGGCCGCGCTGATCGGTCAGGATGATCAGCGTGTCGGCCTCGATCAGGTTGGTGACCAGTGCGCCCAACGTGTCGTTGTCACCCAGCCGGATCTCGTCCGTGACGACGGTGTCGTTTTCATTGACGATCGGCACCACGCCCAGGCGCAGCAGCGCGAACAGCGTGCTGCGAGCGTTGAGGTAGCGGTGGCGGTCGGCCAGGTCTTCATGGGTCAGCAGGATCTGCGCGGTGCGCAGGCCGTACTCGGCGAACGCCGCTTCGTAGGCCTGGCACAGGCCCATCTGGCCTACGGCCGCGGCCGCCTGCAGTTCGTGCATGACGGACGGGCGCTTGCGCCAACCCAGCCGCGCCATGCCTTCCGCGATCGCGCCGCTGGAGACCAGCACGATCTGCTTGCCCTGCTTGTGCAGGGCGGCGATCTGCGCGGCCCAGTGCGCGACAGCGGCGCGGTCCAGGCCTCGGCCTTCGTTGGTGACCAGCGACGAGCCGACTTTGGCGACGAGGCGCTGGGCGTGGGTGACGACGGAAACGGCAGGTGTTTCAGCAGACATGATGGGCGCCGGCTGCGGCGAAAAAAGACGTAATCGTAAGGACTGCGATTATGGCTTATTCGTCGCCGGCGCGCGGCGCGGCGGGCTTGTCGGCATCCGACCGGGTGTCGTCAAAGCGGGGGTCCGGCGCCACGTAGGTGCCCTCAGCCTGGTCGCGCGACACGTATTCCTTTTCGCGCTCGGCGTCCAGGTAGTCTTGCAGCGCGTACAGCAGGTCTTGCGTGCCTTCGCCCGTCAGGCCGGAAATGGCGAACACGGGGCCCTTCCAGTCGTAGAGCTCCAGGAAGCGGCGCTTGGTGTCTTCGGGGTCCGGCACCATGTCCAGCTTGTTCAGAACAAGCCAGCGCGGCTTTTCCGCCAGTTCCGGGTCGTAGCGGCGCAGTTCTTCAACGATGGCGCGCGCGTCGATCACGGCCTGCTCGACGGGGTCGGCGTCCGGATCCGGCGTGGACACGTCCACCAGGTGCAGCAGCACGCGGGTGCGCGCCAGGTGGCGCAGGAACAAGTGGCCCAGGCCTGCGCCTTCGGAGGCGCCTTCGATCAGGCCCGGAATGTCGGCCACGACGAAGCTGCGCGACGGCGAGGTGCGCACGACGCCCAGGTTGGGGTGCAGCGTGGTGAACGGGTAGTCCGCGATCTTCGGCTTCGCATTCGAGATGCGGGTGATCAGCGTGGACTTGCCGGCGTTCGGCAGGCCCAGGAGGCCCACGTCCGCCAGCACCTTCAGTTCCATGCGCAGGTAGCGGTGTTCGCCTTCCTTGCCGGGCGTCCACTGGCGGGGCGCGCGGTTCAGGCTGGACTTGAAATGGATGTTGCCCATGCCGCCCTGGCCGCCGGCGGCCAGCACGACTTTCTGCTCGTGCGTGTCCAGGTCGAACAGGACTTCGCCGGTTTCGGCGTCATGGATGACCGTGCCCACGGGCACGCGCAAGGTGATGTCCGGGGCGGCTGCGCCGTACTGGTCGGAGCCGCGGCCGTTCTCGCCGCCTTTGGCGCGGTGCAGGCGCGCGTAGCGGAAGTCGATCAGCGTATTGATGTTGCGGTCGGCTACCGCATAGATGGTGCCGCCGCGTCCGCCGTCGCCGCCGTCCGGGCCGCCTTTGGGGATGAATTTTTCGCGGCGAAAGCTCGCCACGCCATTGCCGCCTTTGCCGGCGACCACTTCAATGGTGGCTTCGTCTACGAATTTCATGGTGTTTGCGCGTGTAGTGGGTAATGGGGCAGGCGCCCAGGGGGCGCCGCCAGGAGGCATTGGAAAGCTTACTCGCCAATTGCCCTAAAACAAAAAAGCCCCCCACGCTGCACACACTTCGTGTGCTTGCTACCCCCCAAGGGGGCCGCATTTTGTCTTGGGGCGGCCCGGCGACAAAAAAGCCCTGCCGCATGCGACAGGGCTTTTGCCGTTCGGCAACGCGGTAAACCGCGTTGCGCTGACCGTGCTTGTCCGATTACTCGGCAGCGATGATCGAAACGGTCTGCTTGTTCAATGCGCCCTTGAAGCCGAATTGAACCTTGCCGTCGACCAGCGCGAACAGGGTGTGGTCCTTGCCCATGCCGACGTTCACGCCAGCGTGGAAGCGAGTACCGCGCTGACGCACGATGATCGAACCAGCGGGAATCAGTTCACCGCCGAAGGTCTTGACGCCCAGACGCTTTGATTCTGAGTCGCGTCCGTTTCGCGTAGAGCCGCCGCCCTTTTTCTGTGCCATGTTTAGCTCCTGCTAAGTGGTACCGAGTCGCTTCTTAAGCCGTGATGGCTTCGATGCGGATTTCGGTGTAGTTCTGACGGTGGCCCTGACGCTTCTGATAGTGCTTGCGACGGCGCATCTTGAAGATCTTGACCTTGTCGTGGCGGCCTTGCGCAAGAACCGTTGCCTTGACCACAGCGCCGGAGACGAGGGGCGTGCCAACTTTCAGTTGGTCGCCTTCGCCCACGGACAGCACTTGGTCCAGGGTGATTTCTTGCCCAATGTCTGCCGGTATCTGTTCTATCTTGAGTTTTTCGCCAGCGGCAACGCGATACTGCTTGCCACCGGTTTTTACGACCGCGTACATGGGGTGTTCCTTAAATAGGTAAATGGGTCTATCCGCGCGACCCGCCCTGCTGGGTGGGATTGCCGCCCTGGAAAGATCGCTTTCATGTCTTGATGCCAGAACCTGGCAAGAAGGAAGGCGCCTATGTGCTTTCAAGCGTAGTGCTTGGAAAGTACCCAGAGGGTTTACGCGAACAACCGACGTAATTCGGGCATTGCTGACCGAATCCAGGATATTAGCCCGGGACTTTTCAAAAGTCAAAAAGCCGTTGCAGGCTAAGGGCTTAGGTGTGGCGCCCAGGCTTCAAGCCGCGGGAATCACCCGCAACGCGATGTCGCGGGCCACCTGGCGGATGCCTTCCATCACGTCGCGCCGGTGGGCGTCGTCCAGGCGGTCGGTGGGGATCGATGTGCTGACCGCCACCCGCTTGCCCAAAGGCGTGACCCCGATGTAGGCCGCGTAGCAGACCAGGCCCGTCGCCACTTCCTCAAGATCCTGGCCCAGCCCCATCTGGCGCACCAGATCCAGTTCCTGGTAGAGCGCTTCGCGGGTGGCCAACGTGCGGTCGGTGACGCGCGGCAACTCAGCCGGCACACAGGCGGCCAGGGCGTCGGCGTCCAGGTTGGCCAGCAGCGCCTTGCCCAGAGCGCAGGCGTGGGCGGGCAGGCGCATGCCCAGTTCCGACACCAGCCGGACGGGGCGGCGGGCGTCTTCGCGGGCGATATAGACCACGTCGAAGCCGTCCAGCACGGCCAGTTGCACTACCTCGTTGCAGCGGGCGACGAAATCGCTGGCGGCTTCATGGAAGGCGGCTTGCAGGCCGTCGTGGCGCAGGTAGGCAAAGCCCAGCGCCATCAGTTCGATCCCGATCAGGTAGCCGCCGTCTTTGCGTTCGATCCAGCGCCGCTGCTCCAGGCAGTCCAGCAACAGGTAGAGGGTGCTTTTGGCCAACTGGCAGGTGTCGGCCAGTTCGGCCGCCTTGACCGGCGTGCGGCGGCCGGCAAGGACCCGCAGGATGTCGTGCGTGCGCCGGATGGCGGGAACGTCATAGTCGATAGCCACGGCGCATTATTTCCAATATGTTGGAATGAAATTCATAATATTGGACATGATAAGGCCATTCTCCTAGACTCGTCCTGCATCAACGGCCTGCCGCATCCCAGGCGATGACCGGCACAACGCGAGGAGACAACATGAATCCGCAGCACGACACACTGCCTTCCGATCTATCCCAGGCGTTGCTGGTGGGCCGGGTCTGGCGCCCGGCACCGGTCAACGGCCCCAGCGTGGTGGTGGTGCGCGACGGCGAGGTTTTCGACATTACCGCCACGGCGCCCACCGTGTCCGACTTGCTGGACCGGGCCGACCGCGTGGCGGTAGCGCGCAGCGCCGACGGGGAATCGCTGGGCGACGTGCGGGCACTGATGGCCGCCACGTTGCAAGGCGGGGAGGGGCCACGTTTGCTGGCGCCGTGCGACCTGCAACCGGTCAAGGCGGCTGGCGTCACCTTTGCCATCAGCCTGCTGGAACGCATGATCGAAGAAGAAGCCGGCGGCGACGCGAGCCGCGCGGACGAGATCCGCGTGCGGATGCAGGCGCTGATCGGCTCGGACCTCTCGCGCTTGCGTCCAGGCTCTGCGCAGGCGCTCAAGCTGAAGGTCGAATTGCTTGAACGCGGACAATGGTCGCAATACCTGGAGGTGGGCATCGGCCCCGATGCCGAGATCTTTTCGAAGGCACCGCCCATGGCCTCGGTGGGCTTTGGTGCCCAGATCGGCGTGCTGCCGGAATCCGAATGGAACAACCCCGAACCCGAAATCGTGCTGGCCGTGGACAGCCGCGGCGAGGTCGTGGGTGCCACCTTGGGCAACGACGTCAACCTGCGCGACATCGAAGGCCGCAGCGCCTTGCTGCTGACCAAGGCCAAGGACAACAACGGATCCTGCGCCATCGGCCCCTTCATCCGGCTGTTCGACGGCGACTTCGATATGGACAGCGTGCGCCAGGCCGACGTGTCGCTGCGCATCGACGGCGACGACGGCTTCGCGTTGAGCGGCGTGAGCCACATGCGGGAAATCAGCCGCGATCCGCTCGACCTGGTGCGCCAGGCCTGCGGCGCGCATCATCAGTATCCCGACGGCTTCATGCTGTTCCTGGGCACCATGTTCTCGCCCAGCCAGGATCGCAAGGGCCCGGGCACGGGATTCACGCACAAGCTGGGCGACCGCGTTGTGATCGCCTCCGAGCGCATCGGCGCCTTGGTCAACGAGGTGCAGTTGTCCACCGAGATCGCGCCCTGGACCTTTGGCGTGCGCGCGCTGTACGCCAATCTGGCAGGGCGCGGCCTGTAAAAGGATCGGGGGCCGGAGCAGGGGCGCAAGTGGGGCGGAGGTGGGGCGGCCGTGGCCGCCTGCTGCCCGTAACACCCCGTATAATCGCTGGTCGAATCCCCCGCCGCACGTGGCGGGCCCAGCGGTAAGAGCCCCCACGCG
Organism: Achromobacter marplatensis; assembly: GCF_002209535.1. Taxonomy (GTDB): domain Bacteria; phylum Pseudomonadota; class Gammaproteobacteria; order Burkholderiales; family Burkholderiaceae_B; genus Achromobacter; species Achromobacter marplatensis. The sequence continues at coordinate 362,644 of NZ_NJIG01000004.1, forward strand.
GCTCGTTTCACTTGTCGGATACGTCTTGAATCTCCCCGCGCTTATTGCCCCCATTGCTGACGATATGAAGGCTGTCGACGCGGTCATCCGCGAGCGGCTGAATTCCGATGTGGTCCTGATCCGCACGATTGGCGACTACATCATTGGCGCGGGCGGCAAGCGCATGCGCCCGGCCATGGTGCTGATGGTGGCGCGCGCCTTGGGGTACGAAGGGACGCACCACCAACTGCTGGCCGCCGTCGTGGAATTCATCCACACCGCCACCTTGCTGCATGACGATGTGGTCGACGAATCCGACCTGCGCCGCGGCCGGGATACCGCCAACGCCGTGTTCGGCAACGCCGCCAGCGTCCTGGTGGGCGACTACCTGTATTCCCGTTCGTTCGAGATGATGGTCGAGGCCGACTCGATGCGCATCATGAGCATCCTGTCGCAGGCCACCACGGTGATCGCCGAGGGCGAGGTGCTGCAGCTCTTGAACGTGCACGACCCGGATGTCTCGCAAGAGCGCTACCTGCAAGTGGTGCGCTACAAGACCGCGAAGCTGTTCGAAGCCGCCGCCCAAGTCGGCGCCATCCTGGCGGGCGCAACGCCCGAACAGGAAGCCGCCGCGGCCGCCTACGGCCGCCACGTTGGCACGGCTTTCCAGCTGGTGGACGACGTGCTGGATTACAGCGGCGACGCCGCCGCCCTGGGCAAGAACGTGGGCGACGACCTGCGCGAAGGCAAACCGACGCTGCCGCTGATCCGCGTGATGGAAGTGGGCACGCCCGAGCAGCAGCAACTGATCCGCGACGCCATCAAGACGGGCGACGCCGACTTCGCCGCCGTGGCCGCCGCCATCCAGGCGACCGACGCGCTGGAACACGCGCGTCTGGCCGCCGTCGCCGAAGCCGATCGGGCCCGCGAAGCCCTGTCCGCCTACCCCGCTTCCCCTTTCTTGAATTCTCTGCTAGAATTCTGCGCTTTCGCGGTGAATAGAGATCGCTAGCGCGGAAACCTGATTCGGGGAATTGAAAAGCAAGGTTGAAAAACCTGATTTTCAAAAAAACTGAATTTAGGTTCTAATAGCGGTCGCTGTTGATAGTGAAAAAACAGCAAGATGTTTGGTTGCACTGAGCGTAGCCGAGCAAGCAAGTAGGCAGAGATGCCTAAATAGTAAGACTCGGGGCGTAGCTCAGCCTGGTAGAGTACTGCGTTCGGGACGCAGGAGTCGGAGGTTCGAATCCTCTCGCCCCGACCACTCATTTGTGGTCGAATTTTTGGTGGTGTTCTCGACACCAGCAGCAAGAGCCGGAATCGCGAAAGCGACGCCGGCTTTTTTGCGTTTGCTCTCTTCCTGCGCCAGCAGGATGAACGTCGTCTCGATAGCGACGCCGGCTTCCTGAGCCATCAGCATAGCAGTCCGGTAATCCGGCAAGTGCGTGCCCTTTACATAGCGATCCAGGGTCTGTTGTTTCAGACCCCACGCCTTCGCCATGCTGTTCACGCTGCGCCCCTTGAGCGCAGCTTCTACGAATTCCTGATATTCCATCGCCAGTCCTATCTTGCCGAATTACACGGATTCGGGTAATGTCGCCCTGAATTACACAAAATAGTGTAACACAGAACTGTGTTTTAGCTAACGATAACCGCCCTTGAACGGGTATGCAACTGGGCCGTTGGCCCCACGCCGAAATAGAGGAACGCCATGCCACACGTGATCGCTGTCGCGTCCACCAAAGGTGGAGTCACGAAAACGACAACCTGCGCCAATCTCGCGGGAATATTCGCCGATTTTGGAATGCAGGTCTTGCTGTTCGATGCAGATGAACAGAACAGCTTGACCAAGTACTACCCCATCCAGCACAGGGCCGAGCATGGCCTGACGCGCGTCGTCACTCGTGGCGGCCTCGTCACTGAAGATTGCATCAGCAAGACGTCAATCCCAGGTATCGACATCGTTTGCTCGGACGCGGTATCAGGCAATCTGCAGACATGGTTGAAGGACCGCGAAGACCGGCTTTTAATTTTGCGCCGAGCGGTCCGACGCTCCGCAGCCGTCGACAAGTACCACGTGATCATCATCGACACGCAGGGCGCGGCTGGTGAACTGCAGAAGACTGCTGCTATGGCGGCGGACGTGATCCTGTCGCCCATCAAACCCGACGTGCTGTCGGCGGCTGAATTCGCCGACGGCACGCTAAGGATGATGGACTCGTTAAACAGCCTGTCCGACTTCGGTACCGACTTCCGCAGCGGAGACTTGTACGTAGTGATTAGCGCCTTGGAGCGCAATAACAATGCACGCCAGGTCGCGGATCAGATCCGCCGTAGCTTCGCAGGCCATAAGCAGGTCAAAGGAATCCTGAACACTGTAGTGCCGCATGCCGCCGCCTATACCGCAGCGGCGACCGCACGGGTCCCTGTTCACCAGTACGACCGCCGAAAAGTCGATAAGGCACCGTGGGACGTGATGCACCGCCTTGCCTGGGAACTATTCCCGGCATTGAGCGGCATTTATGTGGACGGTCAAGGCCAGGCTGAAGAAGTGGAGGCCTGAGCTATGAAAACCGCCACTCGAATGCTCGACCTGCCCGATATCGGTGACCTGTTTCGGGCAACCGCTCCCGCCGCAGGGGAGCAGCCGCCGCTCACTTTTTACGTGGCGGTGTCACCAGATCACGCACCGCTTGAAATGCGCCGCGCGCGCGCCGCTGCGGTGGTTCAAACGGCCCTCCTCGCTATGCGACCGATCGGCCTAGAACCCGCAGCAACGGCCCCGGCCGAAGTCTTCAGTTTCAGCGAAATGCGCCGCATGGGCGTATCGAAGAGTGAAGCAGCTCGCATATTCGAGGACCCAGTCCTCCACCGCTGCGTCCCCCATCCCATATTCATCGTGCCCGACCCTGTGCCGTATCTGAACGCGTGGTCGGCCATCAGCTCCGGGAGGATCGAGCCGTGACTACAAACAAGGAATTAGCTCTCCAGCACTTGGATACCGAACTAGGCCTGCTGCACCGTGCAACGCCCGAATCACCCGAGCGCGCCCTGCACCTTGGAATCGTTCTGGGCGCGGTAAGTGCGTATAGGAACCTGGGCGTGCTTGGCGAAGATGACCTGGTCTTCATGGCCACTGCGCTTGCCGGCGAAGACGACAAGCTTCCGATCCTGAGGGGGCACTGATGAAGCCGGCCTCAAAGAGAATCGACCTCACCCAAATGATCGCTTCGCGGTTGAGCGAGAGGTCTCCCGAACCCGCAGCCATCGACTCGGCCCTGACGAACGTCATAACCCTGAACGTTCGGGACGATTGTCGACTGTACGAGCGCAATCCGCGTACGGTCCGCAATGAGAAATACGACGAAATTAAGGAGTCCGTGCGCAAGCGTGGCCTCGATCAGATGATCTCCGTGACGCAGCGGCCAGGAGAGAAGCACTACATCCCGGCCAAGGGCGGAAATACCCGCCTGGAGATCTTGCAGGAGCTGGTCGCCGAGGGCGAAAGCCAATTCTTGCACATGGACTTCGTTATGGTTCCTTACCGTAGCGAAGCCGCCTTGCTCGCCGCGCACATGGTGGAAAACGACCAACGTTCTGGTCTTCTGTTTTGGGACGCTGCTCGCTCGACTTTTGACCTAAAGCAGGAATGGGAACGCGAGCGAGGATCGCCACTTTCCCTACGGGATTTCTCTGAGCTGCTTAAAGCCGAGGAGGGTATACAGGCGTCGCCGGCGCTTCTTAGCCACTACGGCTTCACCATGAAGCACCTTTCGGAGCTGGCGTGCGCCGCAACGCATCTCTCTAGGCGTGATGTACAGGACCGCTTCATCCCGGCGCGCAGCCGTCTGGCGACCGTTGCGGCCAAGCTCGGCGCCGACGCTGATCTGGAACAGGCATGGACGCTAGCAGTCGACCACATGCGCGATCGCTACGTCGCCACAAGAGCTCTGGACTTTGCGGCATTCAATGCACGCCTCGAAGAGAACTTCGGGCAGCGTACCCAACTCGCGACGGACGAGATTCAACGCGCGGTTTTACTCATCCAGGCTGACTCGGACATCGACGCGATCACCCTCATGCGCGAAGCGAAGCGGCCAAGTTCGACCATACCTGGCTCAGCCATCGGGGATGGCACTACGCAAGGCGAAAGCGTTTCATCGCTAGGGGCGTCGCTCAGCACCGATGTGGATACCGCCCCGCCGATACCGCGCGACGAGGTACAGACACCGTCCGCCGACCGACCACGGGACCGTCGTAGTGCGTCCTCCGAATCCCCCACGCAGCCGACAGAACGACTCGTAGATAGCCGCGAAGCGGCCGAGCGCGAGCTCTGGCACTCCCTGGAGGACCTTGTCGCAGCGACCCATCTTCAAGGGTGCCTCATGGCCATCGAGGAACTTCCCTTGCGTTTCATGGTGGAAGTCCCCGCAGACGTAGGGCAGGGCCGTGGCTCCCTGCAAGAGCAGGCTCTGCAGGGGGGGGGAAAGGCAGAACGCTACTACGCGTGGTGGTGGCTTGTGCTCTTGTCGCAACAGAACACGCCAGCAGGACTGCTGGTCATTCCGGAAACGGACTTTAAACGGCATGCCGATAGTACCGACGCCTGGCAGGACGCCTGCGAGGCGCTGCTCGGCGATCCCGTCTACGCGGATGGGTCCTATCACGTCGTGAGGCGTATGACCGATCCAAGCGACGCCACGGGCCCGTTGTACCTCCGGGTGATCCAGGCCGTGCGCATGTTCAACGAAGCCTTTCCCGAGCGATCCAGCGATGCATTTTGGCATTCGGTTGGCGTGCCTCTGGAGCTGATTGGAGGTGTGTCTTGAACTTCTTGGAGCTGACCCATCCGACGCTAAAGCGCAAAGCGTTGCGCGAGCTGAATCAGCAAATTCGTCGGCGCGCGTATGCCGACGGCGCAATACCCGAGCAAACGGCCGAGCTTCTCATGGCCGGCCTTCGCGACCGCGGGCTCGACGCCATGCTACCGGCAGTGACTGTGCGGATCTACGTCGACCAGGAGGCGCTGGTGGCGCAGCAAAGCGAACACCAGCAACGCCAGCAGCATATGGAGCAGCTTCGGAAGTTCGTCCGCGCCCAAGCAAGCGGGTCGCTGATCCGAGCGCTATTTCCCTCGATACCAGCTGCGGAGGTGGAGCAGATCCGCACGCAAATGCGTTTGAGTCAGCCCGGACCAGCCGTGGAGCTAGATCCTGGCGAGTACCTGCGCGTCCATAGCATCTGGAAAGAACTGCACAGCACCACTGTAGACGTTCGTGAACGATATCTCGCGCTTCACGATGCGTTCCCTCAGCACACGCTGCTGACGCTGTTTGCCGCACTTAACCAACGCTAACCGGAGGTGGTCGATGAGTTCGGAAAAAATTGCGGTTTCCACGGTCTCTCAAGCCTCTGGCTATGAAGGCGCCGTGCCTGTCACTGTGCTCAAAGGCACGCCGGCGCTGCGTCCTTTTACGTACACGCTCGCAATGCGGCGGGTCGTGGAGCGGGCAGCGGATCAACCGCCCATGAAAGCCATGGCGGGCCGAGTGGGCTTGGGTAGGAGCGGTCGTGGATAAGCTCTTCTTGCTACCTGCCTGCTATGTGATGCCGGCGAAAGGCGCTGCCGACCAGTATGTCGGCACGACGCTCGATTGGTTTCCTCTCGGTCACTATGGACTGCGCACTAGTGCGGCGAACGACCCGCAGTACGGTGCAGGCGAGTGGAGTGAATCGCCCACAGGGAGCTCGCAATGACTAGCTGGGACTTCGCGCTTGACCCATTCGGCAGACAGTTCGTCGCTAGAGCGGAGGCTGCCCCCTCGCCTCATCGGGACCAGGCCAATGAGCACTACCTTCTCAGGGTCTTGGACGCACCAATTACCATTCATCGGGCGTTTGTGGAGCTCGCCGGCAGTCTAAACGCCGCAGCGATCCTCAGCGACCTTGCCGCGCGCGGAGACCTCTCGGAATTAGCGGGAGACTGGGTCTATCTCGACCCGCTCGACTGGCATACACGCCTTGGGCTGTCCTACAAAGAGCAGCTCACTGCCAGAAAGTTGCTGGAGCGAAAGGGATTCCTTGAGACCCTTCGGACAGGAATGCCTCCACGTACCGCCGTGCGCGTGAATTGGCTCGTCGTAGACAAGGAATTGCGCATCCAGGCGAATAATGCCGCCTCGGCTCAGCCCTTTCCCGTCTTGAGCAGCTGACAGTCGTATGTCGACAAATATTGCCTACGACCGCCTGTGGCTGGCATTGAAGCAAAGCCGGCCGATCGCCTTTGGTCTGTTTCTAGCACGCATGACCGGGAATCCAAAGGCGGCGATCGTACTGTCCCAACTCGCGCACTGGACGCGAACGGGGCGCGACGTTGCCCAGACCAACGGCTGGATCTTCAAAACTCAGCAGCAGTGGTGGATGGAGACGGGGCTATCCCGCGCTGAGCTGGACACGGCGCGGCGCCGTCTTCGCACCTTAGGTTTTGTTGAGGAAACGCTTGCCGGCCGGCCGGCGACACTCTGGTACCGAATGAACCTGCCGAACATCGCACGGGCTCTAGAAGTCTGCAGAAAGGAGGCTCTACCGGTCGAGCTGACATTCGAATTCATGCGCGCACCGGAACGTGCCGTACGCGATTTGCTTGGCCCGACCACTGCATACCATCGGATCCTTGCCGATTTGACTGGTGGAGTGAACGCGGGCCTGTTGCTGTCTCGCTTGCTGCAGCTGCAACGTCGATCGATCGAATCGGGATATCCCTGGTTCAGTCTGACCGCGCTCAACTGGCAGGAAGACTTGGCCTTGAATCGACGGTCCCTGGAAAACGCGAAAGCTCGGTTGAAAGAGCTTGGGCTGGTCCAGGAATTCCACCTTAATAGAGGCGCTAAACGCGTCTACACGCAGGTGGATCCGGCGTTGTTATGTGAGCTGCTGCAGGAGCAGTTCGCCTCCCAAGCGACGGCCGCTAAAAGGGCTGAGGTGGCAGGTATCGCGACAACCCGTCGCCACCAAGCATTTCAAATGTCCACAGGTGTTGGGGCGCAACTCCAACAAAATCAAAGATCTCCGCAGGCCAATGTACGAATCGAGCAAGCTGGAAATTCCCATTCGGGAAAGCCAGATTGCGCGAAAGATCCATTGCAGATAGACGGAAAAGTACGTAGCAGTTTGCAGGATTCGTCCACTTCTATAAGGGGTACGAATACATCTTCGAAAACAGATACGACCACAACCCACGCACGCGCGCCAGAAGCTGTTTTGCTGCAAAACGCGTCCGTGGTGGTTGATGTGGACATCCTACTGTGGCCAGACGTTCTCCCAGCTGGAAGCCGAGAGGGTGCGACGTCGATCCTTGGCTATGCCCCGGCCGCTGTCCGGCAGACGTTGTTGGACGAGTACGGTGCCAGGGCGAGGAGACAGGCTGTCGCTAACCCTCTCGGGTACCTACGGCGACTTGTGCTCCTGGCCCAACAAGGGCGTTTCGTACCCGAACTTGCGCACCTTGAAGCTCAACGCCGGCGCAACCTTGCAGCCGTCTCCGCCTCGGTAAGGGAAGCGGAGGCCGCTGTGACGGGTGACGTCGCACCTGCTTTGCAGCCGTCGTCAAAAGAAGAAGGCCGCGCCCGCCTGGCAGAACTGCGAGCAGCGATGGCAGAGCGGAGGGCCCGAGCATGAGTGTTTTGCAGCAAAACAAGCTGATCCAAGGAATCCGCTCCCCAGTTGATCACGGTCAGGTGGAGCAGCGTTCTTTTGGAGTGGGCCAGCATCACCCAAATAAACATATTCAACAACGGAGAAGCGCCTGATGGCACCCAAAAAAATGGCGGTTGATTCGTCCCTGTCTGCGTTCGCGACGGCCGACACCTCCCCTTTTCCTGACCGCTACGACCTGGATGGCGAACGTCGCATCCTGGGCCCCTTGCTGGACGAGAATGACCCCGACCCTTCTAACCCGTTCTTCGGGCGCCTGCAGCTCTTCTACGAGCGAGAAGCGGAGTTCAAGCGGATGCGCCAATCTCATGAAGCTCGTGCAGGAGCCGATCCCTTGGTAGGGAACTCCGAGGCGCGACAGATACGAACGCTGCCCTCCCTTGTCGCGGAAAGCCAAGACGTAATGTCACTTCATACGTTGGAGGCGCTCCGGCTGTTTATGGGCAAAGCAGTTGAGCCGGGCAAGCAAGGGGCTCCCATCGCGGGCGGAAAGCGGGTCGCGGCTGCGCTGCGCTCTCTTTGGTCTCTGTCGTCTAACGACAATCCCTATGCTGATTGGGCATTGGTTGAAACCAAGGCTCGGATCGAAGACGTGCGTGCTTACATCAATGCGGAGCAAGCGCAACTTCTTCAGAAGCTAGAAGAGATGAAGAGCAAGGGCCTGACCTATTCGGTTCTTCAGTCGCGCGAGCCAGCGCAGATGCAGCTTGGGTTTGCGTCTCCTTACGGCTACATGGTGGCGCTGCTCATCGTGGAGGTCGACTATTTCACCCGCGTGCTCAAGAGCGCCCAGCGCCGCGATCTAGTATCAGGCCGCCAAGGACATGCGTTGCTGCAATCCGTAAAGCACAAGTGCCGGAGCGTATTCGAGCGTGTTTTGTACTGGCAGAAGTACCTGATGAAGGATGAACTCGTAGCGCTTAGCCGCGTCGATTTTGTAGCCGGGGCCGATGTCGTCGCTCAGCAGCGTGTGCAGGCAGTCAAGAATATCTTCGGAGACGTGCCCAAGGCGGTGTTCATGGGCGAAGACGCGCCTCGACACACGAAGCGTCGGCTGAACCTCTCGCCGGCAGAGCTGCGCCTATTGGATGCTGTGCCGTTGACGGACGAGGTCACGGCAGGCGTAGATAAGAACTTGCTGGCCTAGGTGGAGGCGATCATGTCATCACCCTCTGTAAATGCTGCGCGGGACCCCAAAGCAGGTTATTCGGCACGTCATGAGTTGCTGGTGTCGAGAACGGGTGCCGACCTGCCGTCTTATTCGTTCTCATCCGTATCTGTGGACATAAAAGCCTTTAAGGGTAAGGGAGCGTTCCGCTCCCTGTCGCGGCAGTTTGCGAACTCGGTGGCGCAGACAAGGGATGCCATGGACGCTCTGGCGCTGGACACGACCCGTTTCGAGGCAGGGTGTTACCTACGTTTGGTCGAGGAGCGCGGACGTGGAGCGCTGGGTCGCACCCGACTGCGCTGGTGCATCCGAGGACAAGCTCGGTACGTGCGCTTCGAAGCATTGCGCGACGTTCTGGCCGGCCTACCCCCGTCGGTCGTAGAGCACTTTCGGAACTGCGAAGTCAGAGCGGCGGAGCTAAATGTGTTGGAAAACGTATTGCGCCATGCGGTCGACCAGGTGGAGTCGTATTTACGAAATGGAGCGCTGCGCCAAAGAACCGGCTTTGGAGAGCCCTCTGCCGTTTTGCTGCAAAACAGCTCGGGCAATGGCGAAGGCGATGCTTAATGGGACGCTCGGTGGCGGGGCGGCAATGGATCGGCTGATCCTGCTCCTGCTCGCAGCGGCAATGTTCGCGAACGGTCTAGCTGCGATCGGCTTGCTCGTATGGGCAATCTTCCTTTTCCTGGTGGACGCGGAAATATGGGGCATACCTTTTGTCGGATCGTGCCTCTGCCTTGTTCTCGCGGCATGGGCCCACACCGCATTCGATGATCGGATCGCGCGCGCGACTGTTTTGCGGCAAAACGCGAAACCCTATGAACGAAACCAGCAACCTTGATGCCGCTTAAGCGGGGCGACTGACCCTGTCCCAGCGTCTCACAAACCTAACGAGGACAAACTTTTTTTGGAGCAGTGATATGGCAATGAGAAGCGAAATGAGCGGCAACGTTCTGATGAACCCCGTTTTGAAGACGGTCAAAGTGAAGGGCGAAGACCGTCAGGTTTGCGAACTTCGCGTGATGTGCTCCGAATACAAATCCGACGGACAAGGCGGGTACGTGCAGGACGATGCGCGGACGTTTCCTGTTCAGGCGACGATTTGGCACGAGGGAACGGCCAAGCGCGTTTATGAAGTCGTGCGGGTCGGCGCCGCGGTCACGGTTGTCGGGGCTACTTACGTGCGGCCCTGGGTCAATGAGCAAACTAATCAAGCTGAAGCCGGTATGTGCATGGACGCCGAACGCGTGAGCTTGGGGCTTCAACGGGTGGAGTCGGTGCTGTATCGCTCCAAGGCACAGGTTGATGCACAAAAGGCCCCCGATACGGCGCCGGCCGCGGTCTAACCAAATTTCATATTCCCAGGGGTGGCGAGGCCACCTCTGTCGTGGAGAAAGTAGAGATGCGTATCAGCACGAGAAGGCCGAAGTGGGAACAGTTCCGGGAATCGCACGTCCTGCGCGTTGGCAAAGAGCAACGGGTTCTGGGCAGAGTGGACCTTGTCGGGTCTGTCGGGTACTGGTGGCAGACGGCCGATAAAACGGATGTGGCCTACACGCTCCAGGACGCGAAGCGACGGGTCGAGGATTTGCTTAGGCTCAGCGGTGGTGTGGTCGTACTCAAGGGCGTGGGGGCAGGCCCTGTGGCTCGCGCAGCATAGGGGTCATCATGACTAAACGCGTTTTCGGAGGCTTGGGCTGGGTGCGGACGCCCGCTGTTGAGCTCGTCGTGGGGATTGCGGTCGTGTTAAGGAGGGCGCGCAATGTGACGATGAGACCTCCGCACATCATGTGGATGGTTTGTGCCCTCGTATGGTCTTGCGGTGTCCTGGGTGCCTTGGCCGCCCATCCCTCGACGGCAGGAGGGACCGTGTACGAACGACTCGCCAAATACCTCATCGGATGTGCGGCCTTGTTGCTCGCCGGGCGCGCGCTTGCGTCGGTCCGGCGGCTCGGCCGCGAGGAGATGACCAGAGCCCACTTTCAACGCAACGTCGGAACGCGCCCCGGCTGGCCGCGTCAAATTCTTCAGGAGGGAAAAAATGAAGACGCTGATAATTGCTGAGAAGCCCTCAGTCGCGCGCGACATTGCTGCGGCGATTGGTGGATGCCGGCAGGCGGGGAGTTGGTTGGAGGGGGAGCAGTTCATCGTGAGCTCTGGGATCGGCCACTTGGTGCAGCTCGGCGATCCAGAAGCTGGCCCAATGGTGGCGGGATTCGATGGGCTCCCACGGATCCCGGAACGGTTTTCCCTCAGCCCAATCCCTGGAACTATCGACCAACTCAAGCTCCTGGGGAAGTTGATCGCTCGCCCGGACGTAGCGCGGGTGGTCAACGCGTGCGACGCTGGCCGGGAAGGCGAGCTGATATTCAACTTGATTTACGAGTTTCACAACGGGCAAAAGCCAGTCTTTCGGATGTGGATCCAATCCATGACTGCGACCGCGATTCGCGAGGCCTTCAAAGGCCTGCGGCCGGCCGCCGCCTATGCCAGGCTGGGCGATGCAGCACGTAGCCGGTCGGAGGCTGACTGGCTTGTTGGCATCAATGGGACGAGGGCTGTTTCTGCATTGTCCGAGGCGCTCACAGAGCGGCGGGAACGTAGTTCTGTCGGGCGGGTCCAGACGCCGACACTCGCGATTGTTGTTCACCAAGAGCTCGCCATCCGGGCCTTCGTGGCGCGGCCATACTGGGAAGTGCATGGCACGTTCGCCGTGCAAGGCGGCGAGTATGTTGCGCGTTGGCGGGGAGCCTCCGTAGAAGGGGCGGACGGAGCGGATATATCGCACCGCATATGGGATAAATCTAAGGCTGATGCCCTCCTTACCCGATGCCGGGGCGCGGTGCCCACATCGGTGCGCGACGAGTTCAAGGAGGTGTCGAGCGCACCGCCCAAGCTGTTCGACTTGACCACGCTTCAACGGGAGGCGAATAGGCGCTTCAAGTTCTCCGCCAAAAAGACGTTGGACCTGACTCAGGCCCTGTACGAGAAGCATAAGGTCCTTACCTATCCGCGCACGGATTCCAACGCGCTGCCGGAAGACTACCTTGGCAAAGCACAAGCTGTAGTGCAAGCGCTGGGCGCGAGCGCGTACGCTGAGCACGCGAATCGCATCGTCGACAACAGTTGGGTGCGGCCGGATAAGAGAATCTTCAATAACGCGAAGATCTCGGATCACTTCGCGATCATCCCCACAGGGAAAATTCCGGAAGGGCTGAGCGATGGCGAAGCGAAAGTTTTCGACCTGGTCGTGCGCAGGTTTCTTGCGGCTTTCCATCCCTCAGCAGTCTTCGCCAAGACTGAGCGAACAACTGTCGTGGCCGGCGATTCATTCATTGCATCAGGCCGCGTGCTTCAGGAGGCGGGTTGGATGGCTGTGTACGGCAAGAAACACGATTCGGAAGATGATGGCACATCTCTTTGTCCCCTTGTCGTCGGCGAGAAGGCATCAAACGCGGGCATGAAGCTGGTAGCGCAAAAGACGAAGCCGCCCACTCGGTTCAACGAGGCGACATTGCTTGGTGCAATGGAGACAGCGGGAAAACTGCTGGAGGACGAAGAAATGCGGGACGCGATGCGCGATCGTGGTCTCGGCACCCCCGCAACGAGGGCTTCCATTCTAGAGGCGCTTCTTGCAGATCAAGACCGCGCCAAGCGCCTGATCGAGCCCTATCTAAGACGGGAAGGCAAGGAGCAGCATCTCGTGCCTACTGAGAAGGGCATCCAGCTCGTTCAGTTCTTGGAGGCAAACGGCCTCGAAGAATTGACGTCGCCCAGGATGACCGGCGATTGGGAGTGCAAGCTTCGACTTATGGAGCGCGCAGAGTATGACCGCTCCAACTTTATGGCCGAATCTGCGTTGTTCGCACGGCGTCTCGTGGATACGCTCAAGGCGCGCGCCGCGGCGGTTCCGCCGGCGCCAAAGAAGGCCCTTGCCGCTCCCTGCCCGCAATGCGGGGCTGGTCTAGAGGCCAGCGCGCGCCAGGTGCAGTGCAGCAAGGACTGCGGATACCGACAGCCCAGGTCGATTGCTGGACGCGAGCTATCCGATGCTGAACTGACTGCGCTTTACATCGATGGCAATACAGGCCTCCTTGAAGGCTTCGTTAGCAAGGCCAAGCGTCTGTTCAACGCCAAGCTTAAGCTGACTGCAGAACGACGGCTGGAGTTCGAGTTTGAGCCCCGTGCGGAGCCTGTCACTGGTGCGGGCGTCACTGCAGGCGGCACCCAGAAGATCTATCCGTGCCCGCTGTGCCGCAAGCCACTAAGGCTTCGGCAGGGTGCGAAGGGGGCCTTCTGGGGGTGTGCGGCATATCCAGAGTGCAAACACACACAGCCGGACGACGACGGCAAGCCTGGAGTCCGCACCTCGGCCGTCGCAGCGTCAATGCCTCCCGGGGAGGTGGCTCAGGCATCAGCCAGGAGGACGGTGCCGGCCGGCGCGGTGGGCTCCGGGTGTCCGACCTGCGGCTCCGGCCGGCTTGTTAGCCGCGCATCTGCGACTTCCGATAAGCGGTTCCTAGGCTGCAGTAAGTTCCCGCAGTGCCGCCACTTCGAATGGGAGAAGGGCAATGGCAAACCTTGATGTGCATATCCGATTCAGATCGGCAATTGGGTTGATGGGCCAGGTCTCCCTGACGTTTGATGAGGGCGATGGGCGCACTCGGGCGTTTGGCAGACTTGCGATCGATATGGGTCTAGGGAAAGCGGAAGGACCTGTCACAGCGAAGCTTGATGTCGCGTCAATGCGGCAGCTCGTCGACGGAATGATGGAGGCTATTTATGCGATTGAACGGACGGAGCGCCTATACGGGCACATGACAGACCTCAAGGCGCCGAACACTGACGAATGGCCCGCCCTGAGAGGAGGTGTCGCATGAGCTGCATGGCTCTCGGTCTTGGCCAGTCGGGCGTTGGACCACTATCTAGTCCTTGCTGACCTCCTTAAGAATCACCTCGGCGGCTCGGCCGACTTCACTTTTGTTCTTGGGCCTGACGAAGGCAATATGCGTGATCGCATTCATAGATTAGGTCGAAGGGATTTCAAGATCGAGTTTTGCCGGACGGTAAAGGAACTTGCCGCGCTGATGCACAATGCTCGTCTCGTCGTTTCAAACGATTGCGGTCCATCACACATCGCGCGAGGCTTATGCGTTCCATATGTCGGGGTCTTCAATGAACCAAATCCAGAGTGGTTCTGGAAGCGGCGCTACACCCGCGACGTTGTACCGAACAACGGCATGGCCGAAATCAATTCCATCGTGCCGGCACGGGTTCTACGGGCATGCCTGGACGTCCTCGTCCAACCCCGATTTTCGTGAAACGGGGATGTCCGCGTTAATACGCCTTTGGCAGGGGCTGGCCCCTCTATCGAAATAAAAAAGGGACGGATAGGCGGGCCTTGAATTTTTGGCTTTGGCCTCCATCAAGGTAGGTCCGGTGGCGTTATCACCGCCACCGGACACCCGCCGCCATTCGCGCTGCGGGTAACTTTATAGATCCGAAAGGAGATCTATGACGAAAGGTCAATACACCTTGAAGACCAAGGAAGAAGCGCACGAACTGAACGAGCTGTTCAAACGTTACGGCGCTGGCCTGACCGACGAGGAACTGCAGCGTATCGAGAAGTCCAAATATGCCAAAGTGCGCGTCCCGCTGAACGCTCCGAAGGACTAACCTTCGGAGCTGGAAGTCGGATTGGTACCCGAACTTCCTATAAGGGGAAGGTGCTCCAACACCTTCCCCTTATTTTTTGGATGAGCACTTTGCTGTGATCAGGGCGAAATATACAACATCGCGGCCAACCTCAATTTAGGCATTCTTGACTGTCTACTAAGACAACGTCGTGCATCGGTTCTTTTCAGACCGCCGCGGATGCTTAGGCGATCGTAACTTTCCGCGTATCCCAGCTGTGGGCCAGTTCGCTTAGGAAGCTGTGTTCGTACCGCTCGTTGACACTCCGTAGCAGCTATCGTCAGATACCAACTTCGAAAAAAAAGGGCCACCCTTATGGGGTGGCCCGTCCTCCTTGAGGGACGAAGTCAGCTTACCAACTGCTTCGCAAGGGCGACTTCAATGCTGTCGCCTCCCTGGTTGAGAATGTCGAGACCGGAATCAGGCATGTCGCCAGACGTGGACTGCGATACTGCAATCTTCTGTGCCATGAGTTGAAGGCAGCGCATTTGTGCCGACCCCTGATAGCCAAGAAAATCAACGTCAACGTCGCGCGTTTGCCCAATCCGCCAACTACGCCTTGCGGCCTGCTGCAACGTGTAGACGTTGTAGCCGGTCTGCATAAACAAGATGGTCGGAAACTCCAGCATATCCAGACCAGTCTTCACCAGCTCGGGATTGCAAACAAGCGCATCGATGCCGCGATCCACCTGCTCCATCACCCAGTCCTCCCGCTTTTCGGCGGACACGCTGGAACGAAGCACGGCACTGCGCAAGCCAGCCTGGTCAAGCAAAGCCTTTAGCCTGGCCGAAGTGTCGCGCGTGCCGGTATACGTGGTGTAGACCAGCGTGCGCCGACCATGCGCGGCCTCCCGCCTTACACGTTCCAGTAGCGCGCCTTCTTTGGGCGTCATCTCCTGGTTTCCGTATAGAGCCGGCAAGCTCAACAGCACCGACTTGGTATGCGGGTGCCACACAGTCTCCGGCCGAAAACAACATTCCGGCCATGCCAGAAGGGCGTTTAGAACAACCCCCATGAGAGACTTATCGCCGGCGCGAAGCGCGCGACGAAGTTCCTCAACCAAAGTACGCTCAAGGTACTGATAGGCGGACTCCATGTCCGGTGACATAGCGACCTCCACCATGCTCTCGCGATAAGGTGGAAGGACATCTTGCCCCAGTTGAGACAGTTTCAAGAACGCCGTGTAGGGGACCACATATCGCATGATTCCCTTCGGACCAAAACCCGGTCCTTTCACGGTTGAAACTGTCTTCTTGTCCCCCTTCGCCGTCCGATGGGATCCTGAATTGGATTCCTTATGGATGTCGATCAGGACGCCGTGCTCGCGCATGAAGGCCATTGTGGCCGAGGCCATTGAGCCCTTGGAATTGAAGTTGAACCCGTCCTCAATCATCATCCGCGGATGTAGGCGATAAAGAAGGTGGTAGAGATCGTCGGCATAGCCACCCATCAACGTGCCAGTCAGTGCGAGAGCCTTTGAGCACTTGCGTGCCAACACCCCCATTGCCTGGCCTTGAGCTGAGCCTTCGTTCTTGTACTCATGGCCTTCGTCTGCGATAAGCAACCCGAAGTACCCCTGGGGCAGATAGCGTTTGATGAACTCAGTGGGCTGAAACCCCCCTTGTCCAAAAGATACCTCCGTATAGGCAAGTGCCCGTTCCATGCGTTTAGCCTGGCGGTCCGAGAACACCAAGTCACCTTCTTCATCCATCAGATTGATGAACTCGTAGACGTTGTCCTGCAGCATGTCACCAAGCATGTCCTCGCCAAAGCGAGTCAGGAGATTGTCCGCAGTGCGGGGACCCACCGTTGGCATTTGAACGAGCGCCTTCTTGACCATATCGCGATAGGTCGTCGGGGTTGCGCGCTTTGGGATCAAGGTCCAAAGCCGCTCGCCACAATTGCACGCTCCACGACGTTCGTTTAAGGCCGAAGTCGCGAGCGCAGGGGTAAGCGGCACGCCATCTTCATTGCACACAAACTGACCGCAGCGCGGGCAGCAAGCGGCGCTTCTGCAAACCCGTCCCAATTCGGAATCGAACAGTACCGGCCGTGTTGCAAACGCAGGACGCCAATCGAACCCCATACGCATCCGGACACGCCCCAAGATGAAGAACTGAGGCGAAGTCGGCCGGTCGCGCATTGTCCGCAATTGAAGGAGCTTTCGAAGGGTGTCCGGACCGTTGAGGATCCAAACTTGCGCACCGGGCACAGTTGCCCGGATTTCCCGTCGCCATTTGTAAACCAAATGAGGCGGTGCGAGCACGAGCGTTCTAGGGAGACCAGCGTGATGGAGAAGTGTGGCTACGAGAATGCCCATAAGGGTCTTTCCCGTCCCCATCTCCGCATTGATAATTCCAGCAGGCGAATGCTGGGTCAACAAGGTGGTGATCGCGTGAACGACACGACGCTGTGCAGGAAAAGGTGTCCTCAACAAGGAGTCGATGATGACGTCCCAGTCGGCACGCTCAAGGTCATCAAAGATGGGAGGATTTTGTTTGCGTACAGCTTGCAGCAGACCAGACCCGAACTTGCTAATAAAGTCCGATAGCGGAATCCGACGAGTTTGATCCGGTTCAGCCTCGTTCAAGGCGGCGGCTTCTTCATGGAAGGTTGCATTCATTGTGGTGCTCCAAGAAAGAGAGACACCAAGCCCGGCCGGGATGGTGTCCCGGAAGGGTAGGGAAAGCGGTATTTACGCCTCGACGGCGAGATTCAATTGGCCGTTGCGGACGTACGACGAAATGCGCGCTGAGAAGTCGATAGGTATGCGCACAAAGATCGGGTGAATTCTTCCGGCCGGCCGGCACATCTCGTCAGTAAGATCGACGAGCAGCTCTGTGCTCAGCTCGCCCAAGATAAATTCACGCCAGTGGTCCATTAGAGGCACTTCGGAGACCTGTTTAACCAGGTTCCATACGCGATCATCCGCCGCGTCGGCCTCCGATGTGTCGACGCAGTCTTGTAGAACCCAACCACTGCGCGTTGCCCGTGATGGCTTCAATAGGGATGGGTCATAGATCCAGCAGTGTAGAAGTCCGCCAAAAAGGGTCTGTTTCGGCAGTCTGCCAGTGTGCTTATCCAACCTTTTGACGTCGCCGATCGAAATGACGGTTTCCACTGAAGATGAAGCCGTAACCAGTGTCAATTGCCGTAGCCCGCCCTCCTGTGTACCGAGCTGCAGCGATGCGAAAAGTTGTTGTACGGAACCATCTCGGCCGTAGAAGGAAAGGAAGGCGAGATCGCCATTGGGAAACCGGACGCAAGCGTCCACGAACAAGTCTTGCAGTTCGCGAATGCGGAAAATCATAGAAGCGCTCCTGTAAACATAAGCCGGTCGCGCCGGCCAGAAGAACTAGACCGCTGTAAGGTGCGGCAGCAGGTCGCGGATGTGTTGAATGGATCGAGCGGAAAGGCGTACCTCGAACAACCGATCAAGGTCTACGATTTGCTCCTCCAGCGACGGGGCTGCGTCGCACACAATGCGGCAGAAGTCCAAGAGGCTTCGCGCACGAGTTTGTAGTTCCAGCTCGTGGACGGTGGCGTCAGGAAGCGGAAGCGGCGCGCCGTCCAACTGCTCAACGTACCGTTCCATAGCTTCGCCATCGTCATGGAAGTCGTCGTGGAGGGGCTTGTGGGAACTGCGTGTCTCCCATAGAGAACCGGAGTTGAACGCCGATTCCGCCAATTGGAGGGCAGTACCAACGTTCGATGCTTCCACGCCGATCTTGATGCTATGTATATGAGGAATTTCGAAAGTGACGATGAATTTGGAAAGCGTTGTCATTGGGCGAATCCAAGCGACAGCGGGAGCCCCCTGCGGGGTTACCCGCAGGGGTTAGAAGGACACTCCAGGTCAGAGAGACCACGGTCAGGGCGTAAACCCATGGAGCCAAACCGAAAGGATGCCGGTTACGCCGGCGGCGGCCCGAGAACGTCGGGCTACGTAAAACGCTGTCATAAGCGCACCGAATATGCGCTTATGGCAGCACCCTCGCCAAGGCGAGGGGCTGGACAGACGTGGCGCTTGCCACAGTCATCAAGTCATTCAACGGATATTGACGAGCTGGCCCAAATCCGGACCCGGTGTGAAGTTGATTCCAACGATCGTGGGAACGAACTTGTCGCGCAGCACTATCGTGGTTCGCACATCGCCGTTACTGGCCTCCTCAAGCTGCACCTCTTGGTCCTTGACCTTGATGGTGTCGCCGCGGATCAATAGCTTTGTGCCGTCGTCTCCTTCAACAACACCGCTTATCTGGCCGGCCGCCAGTGCGAGCGCCAAATGCCAGTCGGAGAGGTTGCATAGAGGTCGCCTGTGTGCGACTTGGCCAGTATTGAAGATACGGCCAAACTGCGGCCACAAGGTCGCAGTTTCAACACGTTGAAGTTCGTCGTGCAGCTGCTCCGGGTCGATCTTCGTGGAGAAAAAAGCAAGCTCGCCCGCAACGTTTGGGATCAGGTAGGGCGCAGTTCTCCATTCCTTGGGAAGCTCTGGCGGCAGCTCGCCCTGACCAATCGTGCTGAGCCGCTTAACCACTTCCGGATCTGGTGCCTCAGAACGCCTTTTGACTCCTAGCACGACAAGCTGGCGAAATTCCTGCTCTGGCGCAAGGAAGGCTTGTATGCCCTCGAAGTTACGGGAGATCATCGTCGCGAACTGCTTGTCCATGACGTAGTGCGGGACTATCAAGACCAGCACACCGCCAAACGCTAGTGCCGGAACGGAGGCCTGATAGAAGACTTTCTCTAGGCGGTCATAATGCCTATCACCGGTGTGGCCCTTGTCGGCCACCACGGCGCCGTAGGGAGGATTCAGAAATAGAAGTCCCATCGAGCGAGCAGATACGAATGCGTCGTGTATATCCGCGTGCAGTGCGGTGCGCAAAAGATTCTTCGCGTGCCAGGCACGACCTTTGTCGAATTCGACGCCATACGTCTCCGTAGTTGGCGACCCATGAAGCGTGTCTACAGTCGACGCAATCCAGTGAAGTGCTGCGCCTTCACCGCAGCAGGGGTCATATAGTCTGGCGCCGGCATCGGGCTCCAAAAGTTCAAGTGCTGATGAAACCCGCGTAAGTGTTTCTTCGTCCGTTGGGAAATAGCCGTTTCGAACGAAGTTCTGAGCTAGCCTGGGGAAGATAAGTGCCATAGTGAGCTACTAGGAAGAGTTGATAGGGCAGGCCGGCAGATGCCGGCCCAGGATGTAGGGCAAAAGTTCCTACTTGGAATGCCACGTTTGAGAGGCCGCACGGAAGCTGTAGTCGAACCGCTTACCGAGCCAGTCCCGCTGAGACCGAAATAGCGCGCGGTCGACAGAAGGATCAAGCTTCACTGGCTGACGGGCTCTGATTAGCTCGCTGAGCTCTGCGCCGAAGATTTCCTGCAGCTCGCTGTCTTCAATATCGCCAATCGAGGCCACGGGCTCGTCGGGTGCGATAGCTTCAATAGTGGCCGGCGCTGGCAGAGATACAGACACCGGCGCAGGCATGGTGTCTGCTTCTGATTGAGCCGTGACAGGCGGGGACGTACGTTCCTCGTCGGCTGGATCAGGCTCGCTAGCTTGAGTCGGCATTTCGGCGTCATCGGGTTCATCGCTTTCAAGCATGACTTCGGCCAGCGCAGCCCGTATCTCAATCGTGATCTTTCCGTACCACGTGTAGGAGTGCGGATAGATTTTTGAGATCAAGAATTCACCTGGATAGGTGCCAGATTGGAACTGCTCCAGGATCTTGTCTTTGATCTTGAACTCACCGATCGCTGTTTGCAGCTCGCCGACGTTGAAGTCGCCATTGCCGCCTCGAATCGTCTTGACCTCCAGCGTGCCGGAAATCTTAATCATGGTGTTGCTCCAGAAATAAAAGCGGCCCCCGGAGGGGCCAAGATGAAGGTGAGGGGCTGCGGGCTAAAAGCCCGCACGGGGGATTGAAAACTATGCGTCGGGATCTAAGAGGTTCGAAGGTCCTGGTGCGGCTGGGTGAATTGCTGTTCACTTTACGAAGAAGCTGGATGATCAAGATGTCGTTCAAGCTTCGCCCTAATTTCCTTTGCTACGCCCCGCCATGAATGCGGGTGAAACAGCGGATTCTCGGGACACTCTTCGAGCGCTTCGTCGCTGAGCTGTGACACGGTTGTTGCGTGCTTGAGCAAGGCGTCGACGACAAACATCTGGGCAAGCGGTCCGAAAGAGGAATACTCCATCAGGTCCGCGACGCATTCGACGTTCGTCATTCGTTCGCTGGGGGAAGGGTAGGTCATAACAAGGCCTTCAAGAATATGAGGCCCCCGATCGGGAAGCCCCGATGGGTGAGAGAACGGCAAGCCCTACTTAGAGCTTTCGGTGAAGGAGCCGTCCGCCTGGTGCGTGACGACACGGTTTCCGACGTTGTTGAGACTGTCGTGCAACGTCTCGATGAACATGCTTTCCGGCACGACTATCCCAAAATTATTCAGGACGGTGCGGTAATAATCGAGATTTTTGCCGAAGGCATTCGATTCGAGAAGATTGGAGTAGAGATAGAAATCCGCTTCATCTGCCTGGGTGGCATCAAGAAGCTCGACCGGCCTGAGAATGACCATGAAGAAGTAGTTCAATTGGCGGTCCCAACCGAGATTCACGGTAACGGGATGATCTTTGTGAACGGTGTCAAAGTAATGGTTGCTCATTGCAGACCTCGAAATAGAACCCTATCGCCCCACGGGCGTGGGCCCGGATTGGGAAGAGGCAGGGCGCCGAGTGGACGCCGCTGCCTGGGCTTAAATCGGGACGACGCGTGTCGCGCCGGCACCGCTCAGAACATTTACCCGTTGACCGGGCTTTAACGGAACGTCCGCCTCTTGGGCGACCGCCTGCATCTGGCCGCTATCGAGCCTCACTACGACTTCGATACCCGCGGCTTGAGATACCTTGCGCTCGACGGAATTACCTGCAATTCCGCCAATCAAAGCGCCCAGGGCCGCTGCGACATAGGACCCCTTATGGTTTCCAATGAAGCTGCCTGCCAAGCCACCGAGTGTGGAGCCCGCAGCCATGCCTGCACCAGAGTTGTAGCTGGCCTGTATGGTGATAGGTCGTGCCGAAAGGACCGTCCCGGATTGGACCTGCTGCACCTGCTGGGCTTGCTGGTAGCTGTACACGCCACCTGATGCGCTTTGATTCGCACATCCGGCGAGTAGGCCGGCCGTCACTACCGTAGTAACGACGGCCGCGCGGCGTGTTTTTTGCGAGATGATCACTATGCCGTCTACGCGAGCGCGGACAGCAACAGTGAGCCTTGAGCCGAGCGCAAAGGCGCCCCAGATAAGTGAGCCAACGCAAATGCCAAAAGCGATAGAAAGGGCTGCAACGCTGAGGGTTGAACTCATGTCGGTTCTCCAAAATGAAAATGGGGAACCGCCGCCCCAGTCGGGGAGGAAAGTTCCCCGATGGGCTGAAAAAGACACTCCTGGTCGCTAGACCTGCGGTCACCGAATGGTGGAGCCAAACCGCGCACTGCAAAAGATGTCAGATGAGCTCTGACGGGCGTACTGGGCGGAATCCTACACACAACATGCACGGTTTGGCAAGAGCGCTACAGAGCTTTTTAGCTCCCGCGGAGCGTTCTATCATGTGCCCGTTGTGCTGCGCGGTGGCCCGCGATCTGGGCGCAACATAGGATAGAAATTGAACCTCGAACTGTCATCCCCGAAACGCATGAAGCGAAAGGCTTCAGCGGCAGTCTTCCTTGTCGCAGCTATCGGTATATCTGGTTGCGCTGGGAAAGTCCAAGGTCTCCAAGTGGCGCCCGATGGCTTAGACTTTGACTACACGGTAGACACTGGCGCGGCGCTTGGGGTTGTACGTGCGTTCGGGGATCAGGGCAAGACAGTTGTGGTGCTTGATCGGCCGTTGCCAGGCGATATTAGGTCTGTACCCATCTATCTGCAAGGAGGCGTACAGGCGTCGGCAGATGTGCAGGGGAACTACATTATTCTGGCGGGCAAGCCCGATCGGTTTACCGTGCTGCTGCCAGCAGGGAAGGTCGACGTCGTCCGATCTACTGCGCCTGCACAGCCGCCGCGGGAATCCGGTGGCGAGTTAGAGGATAGCCCTCAAGCGGAGGCAGCAACGCATCCGGACGACGGGGAGGAAATCGAATCCAACCTGGACTGGGGCGCGGTCGATGGCCAGCGTGCCGGTGCCGCCACATATCACGGGGGGCAGGTGCCCGCGAGGCCAGCCGGCCTTAGCGATGGACGGCAAGGCCCCCTACCCCAAAGCATTGAATAACTTGAAAAGGAATTTGCGATGAACATTCTCTCTCCCTGGATCAATAAACTGGCAGTGGGTTCGAAAGCAATGCACGCGCGCCTTGGTGACGTGACAGTGTTTGCCGTGTGCGGTGAGGAGCGGGAAGATCGAGAGGTTGAGTCAGTGTTCCTGGACGCGGACGGCAACACGCTAATGGTTATCGAAGTTGTATCCGCAGCAGAGCTGAGCGAGATAGACCCTTGCCGGGACCTGGCGCCCCGTCGCACTGCGACCGCGACGATATTGCCATTCAAGGCCGCAAGTCCACAGTAAAGGACTCGTGGGGGTCTGGAATTTCCCCACCGCGGGGTGCAAATCCCGTTGATTTCTCGGCCTCGCAAACGTAAGATATCGGCTAGAAAGCGCTCCGACTGCTTATGTCGGAATCTTTTGTAGCAAAGCGGTTTGGCTCCACCATTCGGTGACCGCAGGTCTAGCGACCAGGAGTGTCTTTTTCAGCCCATCGGGGAACTTTCCTCCCCGACTGGGGCGGCGGTTCCCCTTTTCTTTAGGAGATCCGTCATGGCTCAAGCAAACACCCCCAAGTACTTCGACGCCCACCTTCGTGGCCTCGGCTATGTCCGTCGCGTCCGCGAAGTTAAGCCCAAGAAAGGCGCGCCATTCCTGTCGTGCAGCATCAGCATCTTTCACGGTGAAGCGCAGGAAGGCAATGCGGATTCACTCACCTGGCTGAATTGCGACGTCAAGATTGTCGGCAAAGAGGCCATCAAGGTCATGACCGAAAAGCTTCAAGAAGCTGCGAACGACTCCAACCGAAAGGTCTTGGCGTCCGTGACCATCGGCGATCCGTACATCGATACCTATAAGATCACGACCGGCACTCGTGCAGGTCAAACAGGAGTAGTCCTTAAGGGCCGCTTGCTGAAGATCCACATGGCGAAAGTCGATGGCGTGTTGGTCTATCAGTACGTTGAACCCGAAGCTTCAGCTGAAGGTGTTCGAACTGGCACGGACGGCAACTAAGTCCAAGCCAAACCCCGAAACTCCACTTACGTGGAGTTTTCTTCAATGGACGCCGCCGGCGCCTATTGAAGAGAACTTCGCAGGTTGTTCAGTGCGCGCCGCACTCAAAATGGCGCATCCCGAGTATCTGGTTAGGCTGCTGAACAGGCCAGATGAAAAAAGCAGTGTCCTTCACCCTCATTCGATTCGGCGAATTGGCGTTCCTCGATCGAGACTGAGCTACCCGTCGCGGCCCTGAACCGGCCGCGGCTTTCTCTACGATTCTCCGCTCTGCTAAGGCAGGGCACTTATAGCCCGAGTAGGCTTGCCAGAGGCGATCACGTCGCTTCTGGCAAGCCTACAATTGAGCTTACTCGGGCGCCAACCCCCACCCTACATCCCAGGCCTGCAGCGGCCCATAACGCCTGTAACCTTAGCGCAAGAGCGCATCAACCCCCGCACGGCACTGCCTGGCGGGGGTTTTTTGTTGGAGACGTGCGGTCAGAGGACGTACACCACCGCACCTTCCGGGATAGCACCGGGCAGCACAGCTACTGCCGCCCCTGCCGATGGCGAGTAGAGGTGGCCGCTTCGGGCTATGCCCACCAGGTAGGGCAGCCCCGTCTCCTCTTCTGGGAACATCAGATACAGGTCGGGCTGGGCATCGCCGGGAACGAAGAAGACGTATGCCCTGCCGGCGTCGATGTGATTGGCAGTCCCGGCCTGCGGCTTGAACCAGGTCGGTAGATCAAGCGAGCTGTTGGGCGCAGGCCCGGAAAAGGCCGGGTTTACACGGGAAAACTGCGCGACTGCATTCGCATAGATCCGCAAGCTTCCGCCGGCGGAGCTCGCCTCCTGGTGAAGCAGCACATCAACCATGGTTTGGTCGGAACTTGACGCCCAAGCCGCTAAGAGCGTCAGCAGGGCGAATAGGGGAAGCATAAGCAGGCCCATAGAGTCGACGTCCTGTTAGAAAGCTAGCGCGACAGAGGCGATCATGAAATACCGCAGCATGTGTATCCCTGCCCGACGTTGCCGGCATACAGGCTCTTGCCCATGACCGTATAGAAATTCTGATTGCTGCCGGAGCTCGTCACGCTCGTGACGATCATGCCGGCCGGGCACCATGAATTATCTGCAGGGAGGTTGTCGCTTGCACGGCCGGCGAAGTAATACTCGCAACGCAGCTGCCCACCGCCGGACTTACGCCAAACGCCTGACTGGCACGCCAAGGGCTCTCCGATTCCTGTGCGGGCCACTAGACCATTTGCTTCGCAAGCCCAACCCTCGTTGGCAACACCGCCGACGTATAGATACTCGTAGGCGTTGAGCCGGCCATGCGAAAAGGTTTGTCCCATTGAACGCACGGCGCCGCCTCGAATCTCGCCATTGGTGACCACGTGGTTGTCGTGCAAGACGCGAAGCCAACCGTCATTGCCGGCGGTGTACCAGCCCGTGCTGCTTGCACCGTCGCTGCTCTGGACGATAAGGGCTCCCTTGGTGCTGACATTGCCGGAGGCCTCGACCGTCTGTGTTCGAACAGTGCGGACGTTGTTGAGATCGTTGCCGTTTACGTCGATGCTTGTGTTCATCCGGTTGACTTCCGGCCGGCCGGCGACGGCATTCCGGTAGAGATAGTCGGTTACCTGTCCGGCACTGTTGAAGAACAACGCGGTGGCCAAGTTTCCGCCCGGCAATGAAAGACCAAAGCTGGCGACCGGCACCTGCCAACTGCCCATCGACCCCTGAGCGATCGCGGGCTGCCTTGTGAGTACGAAGCCGCCGCCTTCCAG
Organism: Achromobacter marplatensis; assembly: GCF_002209535.1. Taxonomy (GTDB): domain Bacteria; phylum Pseudomonadota; class Gammaproteobacteria; order Burkholderiales; family Burkholderiaceae_B; genus Achromobacter; species Achromobacter marplatensis. Next base: position 388,245 of record NZ_NJIG01000004.1, read on the forward strand.
CATGGCGGCAGTTCGGCGCAGGTCCGTCTCTGGCACATCCGCCCCGCCTCCGCTAACGAGCAGCGCTTCAAGGACGGCCTGCCCGCCTTGAGTGGCCCGACGCACGGCGAGCGTGTAAGCCTGGCCATAGGGGTTGAGAAGAGGCACGGCTGCGGGCAAGTTTCCGGCGTTCCGTATTGTGTCCAGCGAGACAGTCACGGGGCCGCCCGCGGTAGAGGCCAGAAGTGCAGCGTAGTTGTTCTTGACATACGCGGCGGCGGCATTACCGACTTGCTTTTGATGGAAAGCAGCCTGCCGGCTTGTAATCGTTGCGACGTAATCGGCTTGATACCAGTTCCACAGTCCCATGACCGCTGCGAACAGAAGGGTCACGAGCAAGGCCTCAAGCACCGTGAAGCCAGCTTGCTTGCGTCTGGTCGCGCCTACTCGATAGTGTCGTTTCATGTTCGATTCCCAAATATCGCTGCCGCCTTCTGGGCCGCAATTTCCGTGTTCAGTCCGGCGAAATCGCCTTTCCGGATCTTCGCGCGTATTGCGGTGTCTTCTTTGCCATCCAACACCAGCCAGTTGATCTGTAGGCGCTTCGCAATACCCGTAGCTGTCTTTACGGTTTCAAGTTGTTGATGGATCACTGCAGCGATGTTGTCGGCCAGCATTGCATTGAAGGATTCGACAGAAGCGCCGGATCCGGCGCATAGCGACTGCAGCTTGGTGAACGTTAGCTCGGGGCTGTCGGCGTGGAGCGTTGTCAGAACAGGCCATCCATTGCCGCTCACGCGGACGACCTCAATGGCTGATGGCGGGTCACGTGTCTCGCCCAAGTAGAAGATGTTGGCGCGAGATCGAAGCCCCCGCATTAACTGTTCCTGATAGCCACCGTGCTCGCGCGCCACCTCGATTTGGATGGCACGTCCCTTTCCGTGAATTCCGTTCAGCGCCGTCTCTGGCGGGTCGGCTAGAGCAATGCCAAGGCCACCGTGCCGTTCAAGACGGTCAATAAAGATTGCGTCGGCCGTGGAAGTTTTGCCGTGCCGCATGCCCCCCGACACCACAACTAGGCCGCTCAGTTTTGGCCGAGTTAGGTGATTGAATAGCCGCTCTGCCATGCCGAGCGACTTCAATGGCCTTGTCTTTACGTCTGCCCTGGCGAGGATGAAGATGTCTTGAGAATCGACGTCAAAGAGCTGCGTCACCCGGAATTTCTCTTCACCCAAGGTGGCGGTAAATTCGGATTTTGTCAGCGTGCGAAGCGCCTGCCTGCATTGCTGTCGTAGCAAGTTGACGTCGGCCTGCAGATGGCCCGGCACCTTATCGGTGAGGGACTGGCTACCCTCCAGCTCACGAAGCTCCGCGTAATCAGGGCCGATGATCATGTCGACGAATCGCAGGTCAAGCAGGCTTGTAGCCTGCTCCAAGGTAACGGGCATCGTCTCCATCAGCGCGCAGTCAGTACGAGGTCGACGTTGCCGGTGGTCGGGCAATTCGTCATGCTGACGAACTGAGCCGTACGGGACAGATTGGCACGCAGCGGAATGCAGTTGCTGCTCGGGACCGCCCGATAAGTGATGACGAATTGCGTCGCTGTGCCCACAACGGTGACTTCTCCGTTCCAGCTGTGATAGAGGGTGCCGGTGGTCGCGCCAATCATATTGCTAGGAATTGCGCCGGCGGCCTGCAATGCGGCGGTGGTCACATTTCCATAGCCGTTCATGTCCCGCAGAAGCTTGGCACCCTTTACCAGCTGCGCGATGTTCTGAGCTTCTTGGTTGTTCTCGGTATCCTTGTTGAGGACGTAGTAGGCCCCGAAGATCGCCGCAGCCACCACAACCGCCAAGAGCATCCAGGCCAAGAAATTATCAACGGAAGCTCCTGCCTGGCGGGCGAGCGGTGTACCCGCATGAGGCAGGGCGTGTTGGTCGGTCACCGTCACTTCGCGCTCCGGCGCGGGCTCGCATTCAGCCAAGTGGTGGTTGATGGAGGAAGGGTTAACGTAGGTCGTCATGTAATGCTCCAAGGATGAAACAGTTGATGCTCTGCGCTATTCGCGCGCGGTTAGAAAGCTCGATCGCCCATTGCGGCGGTTTGCAGTCCGAATAGGCCAAAAAAGATGAGAGCTGCAAGTGCGGTCACGCTGATCAGGCCCACGTAGAAAAAGACCTTCCCAGAGGCTTCAAGGCGCTCTGCAGCAGTCTCAGCGGAGTTGGTCGCAAATTCAGACAGGGCAAAAGCGAAGCCCTCGCGAGACGCGATCGTGGTGATGTATGCGATGGATTCTTCGTCGGGGAACTTGTGGCCAGCAAGCTCCAAGGCGACGCCCAGGTTCTTGCCCATGCTCAGTCCATACATGGTGTCCTGCAAGCGCTGTTGCAGCCACGGGTTGGCGTGCTTGTGAATATGCACCATGGTCTGCAGGAGATCAGCGCCGGCATTGAGCAGAATTGCGAGATTGGAGAAGAAGACCGCACCCTGCATCGTCTTGTATGTCGACCACGGCGGCAGGCACTCAAACGCTGGACGTAGACGCCCCGTCCAGTTTGGCAACGACCACCGGATTGCGTAGCCCACGCTGACAAGGCCTAGCAGAATGAAGATGCCGTAATGCCGGACAATCTCGCTCATCCAATAAACGACGGCAGTCTGTCCGGTCCATGTTGCTGGATCGGAGCCTCTGGCGTATATCGGAACAACCTTAAAGGACACAAATGTGAGTAGGACTATCGCCATCACGACGATCACAGACGGATAGGAAACAGCGCTGACGATGGCTGATCGAACTCGCGCTTGACGCTTGATGTGCTTGATCGCGTCGTCGCATCCCGTGGCAATGTCGCCGGCCTTCTGGGCAGAAGCCAGCATAGAGATCTCGGTCGGCGGAAGCCATCCTTCGAACGCCTCTGCAAATCGGTCCCCGCTCATGCCGCTGGACAGTCTTACCAGAACCTCGTGCGCAAAAACGGCGATTACCGCCTTGGGGCGTCGCCCGTTTCGGCTGTGCGCCTTTTGAATGTCGACCAACGCGTCGTAGACCGGCACCTTGGACCGCGCCATGGAATACAGGGTGCGGTAAATGAGCATTCGCCGGCGGGAGCTAAGCTTTGCCATGGCGAGACCTCCATTGGCTAAACAGCGATCCGCTCTTACGTCCATGCAAGCGACCTGGTCGTTGCGGTCGCGCAGTTTCGTTGAGCCAGTCGTCACTATCCAGTGGCCGCACCATCAGCTCACCGAGGTCGGGGTCCACTCGGCCCGCCTCAATCAGGCGAATTAAGTGGGCGCACTGGGTGATCCCGCCCATCTTTTGGACCCAGTACTTTTGGGCGGAGAAGGTTCCCTGTTTGCGATAGACCGACATCAGGGCTGGGTTAGGAGAGACGACCTCGGCGCAGACTGTGCGTCCGACTAGGCCGCGGCGGCAACTAGGGCAACCAGACCCTCGTACACGAACGCCTGAGACGTCGCAGAAGCGCCGTACACGGTCTCGGAGCCCCACCTCAAGCCGATCCTCTACGTCGCAAAATGGAGCGCTGCAGTGCTGGCACAGGATAGGCACCAGCGCTTGATTGATGATGCCGATGAACAGGGTCGGGTCGGTTAGCAGGTTTCTCGGGACGCCCGAGTCTTCCAGGCGGTCGAAAGAGCTCATTGCGTCTTTCACGTGGAGCGTGGCCAGTGTTGGGTGGCCTGTGAGCGCTGCGCGAATTGCCGAGCGTACGGACGCCTTGCCACGAATTTCACCAATCAGGATCGAGTCGGGGTCTGATCGAAGCATGTGATCGATCGCGTCGACCCAGGCGGCTTCAATCTCTTCTTCACCGGTGCTGGCCGGGATTATTGGCTCTTGGACAGCGACATAGACGACATCGTTGCCATCGCGCTTGGTAACCACGCGAATGGGCTGTTCGACGGGATCCTCGGCCGTGGCGATGATAAGCTCGCCCTCGGCATGTAGAAGAGCCTGCTTGAGATAGTGGTTGAGTGTGGTGGATTTTCCGGAGCCAGTCGTGCCGGTCACCAGCACAATCCCGGACGTCTTGCGCGAAAACTGGCGTATTTGCGTGCATTGTTCCGGCAGATACCCAAGTTCCTCCATCGACTTCGGGGTGTCACCCGTGTCGGGATAGAGACGGATGACGAGCTTCCTCCCGCGGGCTGCAGGGCCGGTCGCGACTCGGCATACGAATAAGCCGGACTGGCGAGCGTAGCGCTCCATCAGGCGGGCATTCTGCTTTCGTGATGGCTCGTAGTTGTCGGGCTTTTCACACATCGACGTGTAGAGCGTCGATACCAGGTCTTCGGCGACGGCTCGATCGAGCGTGAACCGAGCTTCCGGAATGCCGTTGATTCGGTATTTCACATAGGTTTTATCCACGTCCGGCAAGAAGTGGATGTCGCTTGCACCGAGGCGCGCCGCCTCGGAGATCATTCGATTTATTTGTTCTTGCTGCGCTGTCTTTGTGCTTCCGGGGCCTTCGGTGATCGATAGCGAAGCGCCATCCTTGGCGGTTTGCTGCAGTCGTTTGATTTCGGAGTGGCTAACCAGCCGCGGGGAAAACGTCACACGGTTAAGGCGCAGGCGCGACATATAGGACATTACGCGCATGTCATCGCTGTGCTCCTCGTCGACGTAGAGCACACCGTCATCGGCCAATACGACGCGGTCGATGACGTACTCGGGAGCCTGCCACGCGCCGCCCACCGCGCTCAAGTTCTGAACGCGACGGAGCGGCTCGGCCGCTGAGGGGAGCTCCAGGTCCTCGGTGCCAGGGGCATTTGGGGCGTGGATCGTGGTGTCCATGGTCGCTTACCTTCCGGGTTGGAATGGCATGGCAGTGCCAGGGAACGGAGAGTTAAGCCGAACCGGGCCGTCGGATACCGCTTGCGGAGCTTCTGCGGAAAAGCCCAAGCGGAGATCTTGACCGTTGCGGGTCAAAACGACGCGGTCGACAGAAACGGCCTTCACGCGGTATCCCCCGGGCACGTCTTCGCCGGGCCGCGCAGTCGCCTGGGCGCCGCCGGCATACACGAGAACGGCGTAAAGCTGGCTGCCAACGCCTTGGACAGAGCGGACAGCGGGAACACCAGTCGCGCTGCGGTCTTCGACCCGCGAGGTTTTTTCGTAGGCCAGCTTTGCTTCGTTCATGCCGGTGAGCGCTTCGTACGTAAGCCGGCGGAGTTGAATGTCGGCAAGTTCCGCAAGCGTGCTCGCTGGCGGCGGGCTGTGATCAGTTGTTCGCACGACTTGCGCGCTGGCGTGTGGGGCCGAAGCAAAAAGCAAAGTCACGGCCGCGCAAAGCGCGGCTACGGTCCTACTTTCCATAGATCTCACCTTTCATCGAGTAGGAGAGCTTTCTCTCCTTGATGGTCGTAGACTGTTCCAGCAGGCGCACGCCCAGTGTGTCGAACCCTTTGAAAATGGAGTCTGCGGGCCAGTCGGAAGTTATTTCGAAGGTTGCGGTCGCCCAGTCCGGTGGTTGTGTGGTCCCTTGGCTACCTAGTTCTCCCGGACTGGGCGGAGCCTTTGGCGAGACCGTGATCGGAATAATCTGCTTTTGGAGATGCGACACCAGGCTGTCGACTCTGAAGCCGATGTCCGCCATCTCGTCGTCTCCGCCGGCCGGTGCTTTGGATATGACTCGCACGGTCGCCTGGTTGGCGTCTGCTTGGATAGAAACGGTGGCGCCTGGCGGGAAAGCGGAGGCTGCGGCCGCTCGGAAATCCAGGACAGTCGCGCGTGGTAGTCGCACGTACGCTGCCTCGAAGCCACTGGGCGTGCAGTTGAGACCTTTGAGTTCCCACGCGCTGACATAAAGTGGAGCTGATCGCGCGGCGTGCTCGCAATGTGCAATCATGGCCGGCACGGACGGCGTGGTCGTCCATGGATGCACCAGAGCTGCCGGCAGAACATTTTGGCCGCTATCTAGTTTGACGCGCGCCAGCTCTGCCTGGCGCAGCTGTTCCAGGCGTTCTTGCCGTTCACGCTCATGCTCACTCCACACGTAAAAGGCGATGGCGGATGAAATTAGCGCCAGCACCCCAGCTGCAACAAGCACCCATTCCCGCCGGCTTAGGCCAAAGCGAAGGGGCTTCAGCTTATGTTCCCTTGCTGCAGCTTTCTCAAGAGCCGCCAATGTGACGGACGCATCCCCCCCAAATTCGAGCTCTGGGGGTGCGTAGACCGTAACTTCCTTGCCCTTGGATGAGAGAAGGGCGTAGAGGGCTCGCACCGCCTCTTGAGCTTGCTCCAGGGTTTGAAAAACAACGTCGGAATCCGGTACTACGCCGCCGTCCTTAAACGCGACAATCGCGAACCGGCCATCTCCTACGGCGAAGGCTGCAATAAGGGGGTCCAGAGTGGACTGCCCTTCTTTGCGTAGGAGCAGGTCGGCCACGATCGAAGCCAGGCTGAACATGCCTTTCTGAACGCCCGCTTGTTTGCGGACGAAGCCGGCCTGAATGATCGTGGGGAGTCGCCGGATAGCGACGATGTCCATCCCGTCCCGCTTTCCGATCTCCCGAGCCTCCTTCATCACCTTTTGAGGCTGCGATAGCGTCTGCCAGTAAAGCCCGGACACGAGCGACTTCGAGCCAGCAGAGATGACCGTCACGCTGCCAGCGTGTGCTTGGGTTTGAGCCATAGTAGCCACCTCAGCTAGACCTCGCGCCGTACTGGCCAGAGGTATCCGTCATTTCTTGAATCTCGGAATCGTCCTCTAGCACAATCGGGGTGATCAGAATGACGACCACTTCACGCCTGTTGTTGGTGGAGCCGCCGCCACCGGTAAGCCAATTCGACGCGCTGAACATGCCGCTGCGATTGCCCCGATCGACGTTCTGCTCGAAGCCGGAGAGAATCAGCGTCTGGCCAGATCTCAGTCGCACGCGCTGCGAAAAGATCCGGCTATCAACCTCCGGAACCTCGATTGAGTTATCGCCACTGGTGACGGTTCGCAAGCGCGGGTCTGTGGAGAGGTTCATCGTGAACTGCAGGAGCATTTGATCGCTGTCGATCATGAACGGCAGCAGGTCCATCGAGAAACCCGTCGTGACGGTGCCGGGCGTCAGGGCCGAAGTTGATCCGACCTGCGCGGTTGCGGTGTTAGACACGGCGGCTAGGTAGCTCGTCTGCTTGGCAACCTGGACGGGCACGGGTTGATAGTTGAGTGTGGTGACAGAGGGCTGTGTCACGATTGACACGCGGCCTTGGCTCGACAGCGCGCGGAGAATGGCCTTTGAACCGGCGAACTGGCCAGCGGTGCCGGTTGCGGTGTCCAAGATCCCTATCGATGCAGACCCAGCACTCGATGCAGCAGTAAATGCATTCGCGACTGTGATCCCATAATTACCATTCAACGATTTATAGACCGCTGTCAGGTCCAAGCCCTGGTCGTCGGTCTCCGTCCGCTGTACGACCGCGACGGTGATGTTGAATAGCGCCTGACGCGTGATATTGCGATTCTCCGTCTTGAGATATGCAGCGATCCGGCTGAGCACGTCAGGTGTGTCTGTGACGGCGACGGTCCCCGTGCTGACAGACAGACTGGACTGCCCTAATCCGGGCGTCAGCATGCTCTTTATCATGCGATCGACGTCTTCGGCCAAGTTCGACTCAATCGAGACCATAGTGGTCTGCGTCGAGCCCCCTGAGACCGTGCTTCCGCCCGACCCGGAGGGCGAAGTGGCGCCGGACGCGCCTTGGCCGCCAGCGCCCGATGACGAGAGCTGGGTGCCGGACTGGACGACCGACTGCATATTGGTTTTCGACTGGATCGCGTATATGCGGAAGACTTTGGTGTCTAAGTAGTGGATCTGCACGGCGCCGTCGCGAAAGCTCCAGCTCAGCCCGAGGCGCGCGGTGACCGCGTCAAGAAGGCCAGGCAGAGGCTTGCCGTCCCAACGAATCCCTGAAATCGTCGTGTCACGAGCAGACATGGAGAGGGGCGCGGAGGCGGATCCGCCGGCGCCCAGCGCGCCTACACCCCCTGGCGGCATGGGTCCGCTTGAGCCGCTTGGTGGTGTCATATCGGGCGTCCGCGATCCCACGCGGCTCCCGCCGCTCAGCGCCGCGATAGCGTCTGCCGTGATTCGGACGGGAACGCCGCATAGAGCCGTTACCGTCTGCCCGAATTCAAAGACGCTGATCGGCGCGGCTGGAACAAAGGTGATTGGACATTGAAGCGGTGCTGGATACGCCGCGGTCGATGGCCGTAGGATCGGGGTTTTGGACACCCAAGGACGATCGATTACCTCGACAGCGCGATCGCGAACTTTGCGCATACTGGCCGCGGAGGCGGCGTGTTCGCCATAGGAATCATCAACGCGCGCCTCTGTGTCTTTTATCCGCTGCAGGGCGCAGCCTGAGAGTGTCGTCGCTACAGCCACAGCCAGTACGATTGCCCTTTTCATTACTTCTTCTCCCAGACTTCCAATACCTTGTTGTCTCGATATGCGAGACCTCGAAACTTCCTTTTCGCGACGTCGTACGCGGACAAGAGATCGTTTGCCGCATCCCAGAACTCGCCACGAAACGTGGCCGGAGCTTCAATGGCGTAGTCGAAGTCAGGTTGCCATTTCACGGACTGCCAGCCAGCCGTCTGCGCCCATTCGTCGAGCGTTTGCTGAACGGTCTTTCCGACATCGGCATGCCACTCCTGGACGGGTGCTGGCCCGACCGCATTGCCGGTGATGGGAACGTCGGTGCTGGATACGTCGACGGTAGCCACGACCGGGCCACTGCCCTTGGTGTCTACAGGCACCGTCTCGGCAGGGTGGGAACGACCGGTCGCAACGGCCGGCGCAGACCCTCCGATTGCGACTCCCATGAATGCCGCGAGACTCGCCCCGTCAGGCACAGACGGGGTCAGAGGCTGTACGGCTGCCTGGACGGGCGGGGCCGTCACGACGATCGGCTTGTAGGACGGATCCGGGCCTGCCGCTGCATCAGCGGCCGTGCGGCGAAATGCCAACTGTTCCCTGGTGGCGGGCGTCGACGCGCTACCGGTCTGCCTAGAAGGCGTCGCCATGCCGGTATAGCTACCCTCCGGGGGTAGGCCAGCCCGCCAAGCAAGTGCCTCCCGTCGCCCCAGCCTGAAGGCGAGGCGGGCTTCCATATGAGGAATGACGATATAGGGGGACTGGGCTTCCCATGCCAGCAAGATACGACCGCCTGGAGCATCGGCAAATATGGCGGGAATTTCGGTGCCTGGCGCGAATTGCAGATAAACCCTTTGGCCGTTGTCGAAGACCTGAACAGGAGAAATGCCACTGTCTCCCGATTGCTTCCAGTTGAATTCATAGAATGCGGGCCTCGCAACGGCAAACTCAGGCTGCGCGGCGACGGAGATCGGCGCGAGCAGCGCGAGGCAGACGCCCGCGAATAGGGAGGAAAGGCGATGCTCCATTTAGTAGCTCCTGACGATGTTCGGGTCGAGCACGAGGTCTCGCGCGACGACGATGTTGATCTTGTCGGCCGGTTCGAGCGTGAGCGTTCGCTTGATCGATTGATTCCGCTGCAGGATTTGCCTGACCGTATCGCTGAGGGCCTGGCCAGCAGTGCCCGTCAGCGTCGACGTGGAGCTGCCGTTGTTTGATCCACTGCTGCCGACGTTGATTGTCACGTTCTGGCTGTTGTCATAGCGGCCGGCCAATGCCGCCACAGCAGCCACGCCAAATGCACTGCCAAACCGCTCCCAGAAGTGGTCGTCGACCTTCGCGGCAATGCCGGCAGCTCCTGTGCGATCAGATATGTCCCAACCGCCCAGGGCCACTCTGGCGCCGCTCGGAAAGTCCATTCTGTTGACCGACATAAGCATGCGGCTTTGGCCTTCGGCTATATCCGTGCTTACCTCCCCGGTAAGGGCTGTACCCTTTTCAATCAGAAGGTGCGTGCCATGAACGCTGTCGTAGATATCCGATGTCACCAATGCTCGGAAAGTGCCTGGGGCGTCAGTGTTTAACGACTGTTGAATCACTGCTGGAATGATCCAGCCTTCTCGGATGTAGTACGGGGATGGGGCAGCGGACGCGAAAAGGGGGGATTTGATGCCGGCAGAGTTACCGACCTGTCCTCCAGGGGCGGCCTGCGGCCCGACACCTTGCCCGACCGTGTTGGCCGACTGGCCTCCTGGAGGGACCGGAGGCACATTCGGGCGCGCGAATCCGCTGGTATCAATGCCGGCCGCGGCGGCGATCGCTGTGACGTCGCGAAGGGCGGATTCGGGTGTAGCCATTGCGCGCGGTGACGGGCCGGAAGCGCCCGCCACAGGTTCATCCTGCTCTTGGGATTCCCAGAAGCCAATTTCGATACCAGAGAGATCCTCTTGCTGTGCCAGTCTCGTATTGCCGCGGTGCTCTTCGATCCGTTTGGCATCGGCTTCTGTACGTGTGGGCTGAGATGGCGCCGCCGGCTCTGCCGGCTGACTCGGATCCTTCGCGGGCGCATGGACTGTCTCTTCCTCGTTGCGAGCCAGGCGGTCCCGAAGCTGGTCTGCAATCAGTCGTTGGACCGCAAACGGGTTACCAGCTTCCTTCGCTGCGCGATCTTGCTCTTGTTTTTTGGCGCGAGCTTCCGCGGCAGACTCGGGTGCCACGCCGGCGATTCGTCGAATCACGACAAAGCCGAGAACGACCGCAATGAACGTGATCAGCACGATCTTGACCAGTCCACGGGACACAGCTGTGCGACGCTGCGGAGACGCCCCGGCAGGAGAATTTGTGACGGCGCTCATTGGTACGACGCATTGTTGAGGTTTTTGACACCCGACACGCCGCAACCGAACAGGCCGCAGGCCTTACCTCGGCGGTTGAATACACGGACTTCGTCCTTACGCAGCTTGAGGAGCGCGCCGTCGGGAAACAGGCGCTGAACGACAAAGTAGTTGCGGCGTACCGTAAAGTTGACGAGCTCAGCAGTTCCATCGGCACCCAGCGCGAAGATGGCGGGAATCTCCTGTACATCGTAAGGAAGCTGGATCCAGGTGAACTTGCCGTCATCGAACACCATGGCCGGCTTGAAAGGTGCATCCCCGTCAATGCGATAGTCAAAGTTCGCCTTGGAGATGTCGACAATATCGGCCGGCCGTGCGTCGTGGTCTGACCGGCCACTAGGAGCGGGGCGGCGGGCGGCAGGCCCGGGAGCCTCCCACTCTGAGGGGGCCATCGGCCCATTCTGCTTGCTCGGCATGGCGCCATTGCCGCCGAACGTGTCCAGGCCGGCCGAGGCCAGATCTTGGTCGGCGTCTCCGGTCCAATTCACGCGCTTGTAATACGAACCTTTCGAGGCAGAGACGAACGTGACCTGGTAGGTGCGCAGGTTCGTGATAATCGTGGCGGTATTGAGCAGGTTGTCGCCTTTCGACATCACAAACAAGTCGCGCTTCGTGCGCGCCGGCTTGAATGTCCAGCGGCTCGCGCTAGTGTCCGACGCGTAATAGCCCTTGAGGGTCTCCCCTGGCGCGAACTCCAGGTGGACCATCGTGAATGGGCGCATCAGCACGGGATAGTCGTAGTCGCGGTCAAAATTGAACGTGACCAGTCTCGCGTCTAGGGGCATAGGGACGGCCGCGTTGGGACCAGCGTTGGCCCGCTTTTGAGCAAGTGCCACCTCTGCTCTGACGTCGCTCTCTTGTGCTGCGAGGGTGCCCGAGCACAGCAGGCAGACGACAGCGGTAAGAATGCAAGTGACTCTGCGCATTACTGTGCTCCCAGAGGCCGGACGCTGCTGGGGCCGAAGTAATCGGTGAGCGTCCACCACTCGACCTTGACGCCCAGTGGATTGGATCGTTGCTCTTCGATGCCCTGTTTGTCTGTGGATAGCAAAAACCGGACGGTCAAGAGCTTGGTCTTGGGGTCGCCAAACTCCTTCCCGTTGACGCGCTCCTGAAGCGTCAGGAGCATGTAGGCTTGTTTTCCGTCTACGCTGTACGTAGTGGAATTCTCGGTGACCTCGCGTGTAAGGCCCTGCTGGTCTGCGATGCGAGCCCCAATGGGATCTACCTTGGCGAAGTAGTTCGTGACCTGGTCTGTGGCTGCGCCGATGGTCCAGCTGGTCGCCTTGGGAATGTCTACGTCGATTGAGTCGGACGGATTGGGCTTAATCGTCAGCAGCCAGGTCGCCCATTGGCGCAAAAAGAACGTCTTGTTAGCCGTTTCCGGGGTAAAGCGCTCTGCCACGCGATCAGAGATCCAGACGGCACCTGACCGCGCATCCCACTCGACAAAGTAGGGCGTCTGCTGCTTAAGCGGAACCAGTTGGAATAACGCAATTCCCTCAATGGTCGCGACGAGGAAAAATCCAAACGCGACGATTGCTGATCGATCGGCTTGTTGTAGGGGACGCTGAAAAACCGCGTAGTACAGTCGATGGGCGCGCTCGGTCAAGGGCAGCACATGTGCATCGAATTCTGGTGTGGCGGGTGCTTGACCAGCGGGGCCTGTAGTGTCCGCAGGGCGAAGATCGGGACGGCGGCGGCTCATGAAGCGGCTCATGAATTTGAGGGGCATGATTAGGCTCTGCGATGTTGGATGAGCGATGGCGCCGTGCGGTGAGCAAGGCCAATGCACTTATCTCTTGAAGAAAGTCCGTAGGAAGGGATAAACTGGGCCTGAAAGTTCGATCCGTGGCCTCGATTTATCTTGGCCAAACCAGCGGGCAGGGCGCCCATGCGGAGGCCCTCCATACCAGAATGATCCGAATTGCCGTTTGGTAGACTCGGATCCGTCGAACAAGAAACGTATGGGGTACTTTCCATGTCCAGAGCAAAACTCGTATTGCTGCTCGCAGTCGTCGCGATCGCCGGCGGCGCGACGGTATTTGCGCTACAGAAGCCGCAAGAGCGCGCTGCAACTATGTCGATTGAGCAATCCAGCGTGGCGAAGCGCGAGTCCTTCAAGCAGATGACACCGCTTTGCCTGGCGGGCATGGACTGCCCTGCAAACGCAGCTGCTGGAGAGAAAAAATGAGCGGACTTGTTGGCTTCGTTGTTCTCGGGCTCTTGGCGCGCGCCTTCCTGAAGGGGTTCGCCTCGGCCGGCCGCGAGGAAGGCGGCGGCGAGACTTACGCGACCCGCTTCGACAAAGAATGGGAAGAAGACTGGGACCGCGAAGCGCGGGAAGGCTGATCGCATTACCGCTTGCCTCCGCTACGCAGGATTTTCGCGGCCACACCTCGGCCTAGCATTCCGCGCCCGAAGCTCTGTGCGTTCGAGCTGCCGCCCGACACGAGCCCTTGAGCAAGACCTGGAACTTGCCACATCATGAAGGCTGCGATAAAGCCAAGAAGCGCGATAGCGATCATCGCGATCTCATTCGAAGCGAAATAGAGATCAGCTTCTTTTCGACTGTCGATCTTGTCGTAGAAACCGACCAAAGTCGGGACGATCCCTTTCGTTACCAGAACAGCGACGAACCACGCGACTAACTGCTGCAGCGACGCGGCGATCATGAAACGCAGCCAGCCATCGAACAAAAATGAGACGGCCGGAATGATGGAGAGGCCCACGAGCAATGGACCAAGGGCCAGGCCGAGCTGCAACATGACATACGACATTTGCAAGACGACGATGAATGCGATCGACATCAGCACCATCGCGATGATGGCAAGTACTTGGCACAGGAAGATCACCAAGATAATCGGCAGGTTCTTCAGGATCTCGAAGAAGCCAATCTGATCCTTGCTGACACATTCTGAAGGACGGGAGTCGACGATCCAGTCCAGAGGGTTCAGCGACCATCCACCGTGGATCTTGCAATAGAGCGACTTTTCAGATTCCTTCCGCTTGCCGTCGGCAATTAGCGAAATGGTATCCATCGTCAGCTTCAGTATTTCGACGGGATTCGCCGAGCCCTTTGTAATCTTGGTCGCGGCCTCTTGAGTGGCCGTAACGAACATATCGCGCGGTACCCCGTTCATGCTCTGGACGATTACCATGACAACCCCCATCCTCAAGATCAGGTTGAACAGGCTCACCAGAAACTTGACGGTGTCGCTGGCTAAAAAATAGTCGCGTAACAGGAACCACACGGCTGTGCCGGACGCTCCAACGGACAGGATGATCAGGCCTTCTTCTTTGAAGATATCGGCCATGGCAAAGCCTGCCGTGTTGACCGCCGAGAACGCTTGATTGAATAGGCTTGCGACGTCCACATCAGCCTCCGAATTGCCAGCCGAGCGCTCGCACGACGGCGTCGAGCGCGTAAAGCGCCGTCAACGCAATCACGACGGCAATAAAGCCGGCGAGCGCATTGGGTGATGTGCAGTCGATCTGCACGATGGCGAGGGCCACCGAAAGGCGCAGGGATTTCGCTGCGGCACGTAGCGGCTTGTGCTCAAGTCGCCCGCGCGCGGCAATTTCAACGCGATACCTACGCCGCTCCCTGCACACGATTCTGAGCTCGTGACGACTACGGCAAAGGACCAAGAGCACCCGCCGGAGAGGCTTTCCAGTCATGTCTATAGACCGAATTCGAGTGCCGGCATCTTTCCGATGGCGGAGCGCTTGCTGGCAGCTTCCTTCGCGACCGCGTCGTAACGCAGTTGGGCACCTTCCACGGATAGCTTGTTGAGGTCTTCTTTCGTCGCTCGGTCTTGTAGATCGAGGACGACCTGACGCTGCATAAGGCTGCGCATTTCAAGAAGCTCCCCGGCCAAGACACTCGACTGCTGGTTCAGCAGCTGCAGGCCTTGGACGTTTCCCTCAATGCCCGGTATCTGTCGGGACAACTGCCGGAGATTCGCGGCGCGAGACGCGAAGGCCTCCATCGTTGCAAAGTCCTGGTCAAGCTGTTTGCGGTAGACCCCGCCTTTAGTTTGTGCGAGGTGAACATAGGCCGTCCCCCAGCGCTCAGGCGTCATGTCTAGCGACTTCATCTCAGCGCTGGCGCTGTCGTACATGCGCTGAAGCTGCGACCCCGCCTGGTACAGGTCGGAGACACTCGAAACGAGATCGCGCATGGACAGGCCTTGGCCCCCATAAGCCTGATCCGCCAGGTTCAGCACGTTGCCGCCCAGGCGCTGTAGGTTCGTGATGTTCTGTTGCACCATCATCGTCTGTTGAGTCAGCTGCTGGGTTTGGTTCATAACGCTCAGCAGTTGTTGCGCGAAGTTGGCGCCGTCAAAGGTCGGAATCCCCGATGCCCTCGGCGCCGCGGTGATGCAACTTAGGGCGACCGCCGTGGCAGCGCGGATGAACGTCCTTCGGGTTGGTGATTGCATGCTCGGCTCCTCAATAATGAACACGGTTGTAGATTGCACCGTCGATGATTACGTCGATCGCGCGTGGCCCCTTGTATGGCAACCACACGACGCTGCTGTACACGTTTACGGTCGTCGGTACGCCGCCGCCTGCGTCGCCACCGAGACCGCAGTTATCGCAGACGTCCAACTGACCCACATACCCGCTCACGCACGCACGTGCACCGGCCGAGCCACCGTCGTCGCTGCTCGACTCCGAAGGGGCGTAGCTTCCCTGAAGGAGGTACTTAGGCCGCAAGGGCCTTGTCTCGCCAGTCGCCGCACCTTGAGCGACGAATTGGCTGCGGCGAGCCGGCGTATAGCCTGTTGGGCAAAGGTCATAGGGCTCCCGCGATTTTTTGGCGTAATTGTTGTTTCCCGCGATGGCGCATGTCGGAAACGGGCCCGGGGGAACCGCGTTCAAGACGCGCCATAGGCGATTGAGATAGCCATTGCATTGGCTGGGAGGCTTCATCCCTGCAAGGCACAGCAACACACCGCATCCCCATTCAGATCCGCCAGGCTCGTACTCCGATGTGTCTGGAAGCTGGGGCAGGGCCCCTGCCGCGTGCGTGGCCAATGAGGCCAGCAGCAACGTAGCTGCGACTCCGACAACGAACTTACGGATTTGGGACACGTGACACCTCCTGGAAATATGCCTCACGCCAGTCCGGACGGCCGGACGCTCGGTGATGGTCAAACAGGGCCTGCGCATCAAGCTCGCTTCTGAGCACAGCCAAAGATCGCGGGTCCAGGCGGAGAGCTACCTTGCGCATGAACCCATCCTTCTGCGTGAGGAAGTAGTCTTGTTTCGGCGTACCTTCCGCCAATTGGTCTATTTGCTGCGGATTCAGGCCGAGTTCGGTGAAGGCCTTGCGCAGCGAAGGTGACGTCTTGGCTGCCGGGTACGGCAGAACGATTCGGTTCGGGACGTTGTCGCGGATCGAGGCGTAGATTGGGGAGTTGATGTAGCGCTCAGGCGATTGAGCGTCCATCCATACGCAGCCGAGGAGCTTACGTAACGTGTCGATCCATTCCGCCAGTTTTCGTGCAAATATCGGCTCCTCCAGGTACCCCCACACCTCGGGCAACCCGATGAAGGTGGGCGCAACAAGGCCTGAGTTTCTGCGACTCTCGATCCTGTCCTGAATGCGATAGAAGCAATACAGAAGATAGGGAACGAGGACGTCTGGCTGAGCCAGGAGCTTTCCCATTTCAATGCCCAACGCAGCGGCTGCCCGGCCAGTGGCGATCTCGTCAAAGATATCGAGTTCGTTATCGAACCAGCGTGCGTTTAAGCTATCTCCAACCCATTCCGAAAGTGCATTGCGGAATGAACCGACGGGGAGTTGGACGTAGACCGCGTGGAGCTTCCAGTCTTTGCGCCGCAGCTTTATGGTTCCAAGGAGGGCCTTTTCCAGCTCTTCGCGATCGGCGCTGGTTGCCGAGTAGCCGCGTCGTTCGGACAGCGTGCAGATCCAGTCTTTAACGAACTTAAGGTGTCGTACTTCGCCGATCAACGACAGTGGATTGACCGTCAGCCGGTCTGCGCTGGTGTCCTCAGGATCGCAGTAGACGCCGCCCTGCATCATGATTGGAATGCGGCTCGAAAATGTGCGGTCGAAGATGAATACGTCCGATCCGGTGTACTTGCGGAACAAAGTCCAGCCTAAGTTCACAATCGTTGTCTTGCCTAGGCCGGTCTCGCCGCAGACGAGCGTGTGCCCGATGTCATGGTAGAAGCCAGTCCAGAAATACGGGGTGCCGTAATCTGTGGGAAGCCCTGCAAGAGCCGGGGATGGGCGCTTCATCGTGGTGCTCAAGTGCCGATTCTCTTTCGACCCTTGCGACACGGTGCGCAGCGGTACTGCACGCGCCACAACTTCAGATCGAAGCGGTGCCCAGCGCGCGATGTCTCGCCAGGCGCCGGGGATGGACGCAGACCATGTGGATAGGGTGCCAAGCGTCTCGACGAGGGGCAAGAACTTCGCACTTATCAATGCGTCTCCGACTTTTCCTGCTGTAGCTCTGGCCTGTTTCATGGCCTCGTCCCAATCCTCGACGCGCTCGCCCTGGAACGGCGCGGAAAACGAGGTCACGCTGAGGGTGTACTGGCCGTAAGCGATCTTTCCCCGGTTCACGTCTTTCTTCAGGTCTTCCGTTTCGTCGGCTGCTTCAACGCGACCTCTGTCCTCGCGCGGCGAGTAATTTGGATCGCCGGAGTTCGCTGCTACAGAAGCCAAAGCCCGCAAGTCCAAAGCGCTGGTGCGGTGGTATGACCCCATCTTCTCGATCATTCGAGTGCTGGCGCTGGCATCTTGGATTCGATAGACGTGGCTGATCGTCACTTCGCCGGGCACCTTAAGAAGGTCGTCCAGCGCATGAGGACGGAGGCGCGAAGGATAAAACTGGTGTGCGGCTGGCACGCCCGTGACCACACCAATGCGCTTGTAGCTCTCGGCTTTGAACAGGACGTAGTCCTCAGCCGGTATAACTTCCCCATTAGCCATCGATTCATCGAGGAAATCGACCATGGCCACCTCCGCACGACGTGGCGCCGCTGGAGCTGCGCACGACGCCAAGAAGGCGCCCAATGTGTCGCCGATGAGCCTTGTGAGCGTCAGCCCCGGCAGGCTGGCTCGCATCCGGGATAGGTGGTTTTCAAACTCCTTGACTGCAGCACTGAGCTCGACCGACGTATAGGCGAAGTCGGCTTGGTCGGACCATATGCCACGAAGCGCGTGAACGATCGCTTGGACAGGGCCAGCCTTTTCATGGGCCATCGCGTGGAAGAACCTGCCCGCGATGCGATCCAAGCCGGCGGAAGCGCTTAACGCGATGGCGACATAGTGCCGGTTTATGAAGTTGGATTTAGTCTTGAACGCGTTGCTGCGCTCGTCTTCGACGATCTGAGAGTACGGATCCGGCATGACCGCGGCGGTGTGCGGGTCACACTTTCGACGATGCGTGATGAACCAGAATGTCAACGGGTAGCGGCTGGCGACCTGAAATGCGTGTTCAGCTTGCTGCATGAGACCAAGCAGTTGCGCAGATGATTGACTATCGGTGTCTGGACCCGTGTACTCGAAGCAGGCCATCAACGAGGAATCCTTGTTGACGACGATTTGGTCGTTGTATCGGAACATCCACGGCAACAGTTCAGCCGTGGGCGCAAGGCCGCTTGCCCGGGCTGCTTCCAGTTCGCCCAACGTGCCGGCGTCGAGGCGGTAGCCCTCTTTCTCTGTCAATAGCATGGGAAATCTCTGCCGAAGCCGAAGGGGCGCTTGTTCCGCTTTTGGGTCCCAATAGCGCGAGGTGCGTAGTGGTCGTGCTGAGTCTTGTACGCCTGGTACACATCGATCTTGTCGGGATCCTTGCTCATCACGTACCGCAGGCCGAAATAAATAGGTATGCCTATGAGTGCCAACCAGAAGCTACGGCTTATGACTGCAAAGAGCGGCACGAGCAATAGGAACGCGCCAGCAGCTCGACGGTCGAGGCCGATGATGCGGCGCTTCTCGATGAGGGCTTTGTCGATCTCGACTTCGAGCTCGTCGACCAGGTCGCGTTCGTCCATCGCCTTAGGCCCCGATGGTGCACATCAGGTTTCGCCCGGATATCAGTGCCACGACGGTCGCAATACCGAATATCGAAGCTATGCCTCCGGCAAGGCGCAGAGCGAAGACCTTAACTTTCGACTGACCATCGTCGAGCAACCACAGCAGAATTGCGCCTACGCAGGCGACTAGGACCACAACAGAAATCAGCTCGTTGTTGACCACGGCCTGGAAGCCGCTGCACAGTCGCCCGCCAAAAATGCTCTGCGCAGATGCAGGTGCTGGCATGAGCAAGGAAACTACTGCATAGCTCATTAGCAGTAGTCGATCTGCAGGCTTGGCGAGGGAGCGACCACGGGCCCATACTTGGAGCTGGTTCAGGCGGGGACTATTCATAGTGTTGGTCCTGGAGTTGGATTTTCGAAAACAACAGTCGGGTTTGGTACGAGCCGTTCGCGTCCACTCCCAAGATCTCTCTGATCTCGCGCGGGCCCCTGGATGGCCCGACGCGCTGGGCGTGGACGACGAATCTGAATGTCGATGCGATCTGGCGGCGGAGGTCGTGCAAGGGCCAGTTCTGGGTCTCAGGGGCCATCCGCAACATTGATTCCAGCCGCGGCAGTGCCATCGCGCTGGAGTCAGCATGTAGAGATACCTGGCTTCCCGGATGCCCGGTATTCAATGCATCCAATAGGTCGAAGGCTTCGGCACCGCGTACTTCGCCGAGAACAATGCGGTCAGGCCGACAACGAAGGCTGAGCCTCACGAGGTCGCGGACGCTGATTCCCAGCGCTTGGTTTGCCTCAAGCGCGACATGGTTGGGAACGTTCAAGCGTAGTTCGGCCGTATCCTCGACCGTAATGACCCGATCCGAGCTAGGAACGAGGTCCAGCAATGCGTTGAGTAGTGTCGTCTTGCCTGCTGACGTGGACCCGCTTAGAACAATGTTGTGACGCCGCTCCACAACCCACTGAAAGAAGTCCCGGATTGTTGAGCCACCACGTCGCATTGCGGCTTTTAGCGAATCGAGCTCACGCTGCTCGCTGGCGGCTTCCGAAGGATCCACCGCGACGACGTCGAAAGCGCCGTTTTCGACGTAGCTGTCCAGCGAAATCCGCCGGGCAGCAAAGCGGCGGACGCAGAGCATGGATCCGCGAAGTGCTGTGGGTTTACGCGCCGCCGCGATTCGGAGACCTGGCAGGCGCGCATCGAGCAGCGGGGCGTTGGGTTTTCCGTTCTTGCTGGCAATCAACGTGATCGCTCGATCGACCTGTTCTTCGCTCAACGTGGCGTCGACCCGGCGCATGACGCCCCGCTCCTCCACCCATATGTCGTCAGCAGCGTTGACCATCACTTCATTGATATCTTCGGAAGCGAGGTAGGGTTCAATCGCGCTCAAATGCTGGCGGAGGATGTCTTCGGCATAGGAGGTGGAAATATCCATCAACGGCGCCCCTCGGAATCTTGTGCCTGGGACTGCGGCTGATGTTGGGCCGACGTGGCGGCGAGCGTCGGGCCAGCCGCGGCAGCCTGCTGTGTTGCTGGCATCCGGCCTACTTGCAGGCCCCGTTCGCCTCGGGGCACAAAAGGAACGTGGACAGGGATCAAGGTTCCCGCGCGAATCGCACTGAGCTTTGCCTGGATCTTGTTCGCATACGCCACACGCTTGTTGGGGCTTGCGGCGTTGTAGGCGCCTACGGCATCCCAGGTGACGCCTAGACGTTCAAAATTCTCGGCAAGGATCCACGCGCCTACGTACGCGGATACGCATGGGTTGAAGAGGTCCTGTTTGGACACGCCAAACCGCTGCAACCGTTCGAGGTGCATGCTGTTTATCTGAGTCAGGCCGTAGTCGCATGAAGCGTTTGCATTGGCGCAATTGACAGCGTCTGCTTTACCCGAAGATTCCTGCATAACAATGGCTTGCAAGAGCTGGACGTCTATTCGGTGATAGGCGGCTGCTGCTGCGATGCAATCAGCGTGCGCCGGCGAGGGAAGGAAGGCCCACATCGCTATGGCTGCGGCGAATCGATACCTGGTTGGGAACTGCACGGCGCACCTTGAAGGAAAAAGCCCCGCCAGGCACCGAGCCCGGCGGGTAAGCCAGCGGATCGGCAACGAGGGAAGCCGACGTGAGCACTTTCGCCGCGCGTCGGATATTTGGCACCTAGTGGATTAAAAAGCGTCGAAACGTTACTTTGCGACTGCGCTTGTCAGCCACTAAACGGTGTGATACCGGCTGGTGTCTATAGAGCGGCGTGAGGCGTATGTTTCCAACGCCGTGCCACTGGACGGAAACGTTTGGAAGCAAAGTGCTTCGAAGCAGTTGTTTCTTGATGCGTGACGAAGGAAACTAAATGCTTCGAAGGGGAAGGGGCCTAACCAAAGGCCGGGCACTTAAATCTGTGCCCTCAAAAGGCGCAAACGCTTAAGGGCTAAGGGCGAAACCCAAGGGGGAAGGGCAACCGCAAGGGCCAAAAAGGTCGACAAAGGTTTTTGGGCGCCTCGATCTTGGGGCGGTGAAGATCACCGAGGCTCTCCTTTTGTCAACATGTCGCAAGAGGTTACGTGTTGGAGAGGCCTGGTTTTCGCATTGACCCGTAAGCACGCTGGCGGCGAGGCTTGTCGCATTTTCCTCGCTGCCCACGCCCCATGACATACCTTCGGCATTCCACCTTTCGCCCGATTCGGCCGCCCGGGGCAATGCCGTTGCCGGACAAGGCCAAAGCGGAGATGCACCGCGAGCTAGGGCGTGTCTGCAACGGGGCTCAGCTCGCAGTTGCCCTTATTTGGCTTGGTCGATTTGATGGCTGGCAGACGGCCACTAGCGGCGAAGGTGGTGCGGAACTCTACGACGTTGCGTGCCAACAGCTGAGGCGCCTGCGTGGCCCGTTCAGCAGTCCTATTAGCTTCGTGGAATGGCTGGTCGACCTGCCGTGTACTCGTTGGCGTGCAGCCACAATCGACTCCACCAGCCAATGGGACCCCCTCGCCGAGCGCTTTACAGACTTTCAAGCCGCTTCGGGCAAGCTTGTGGTGGTTTACGCCTCGGACGTGGGCGCAGACGCATGGCGCAGTTACGTTAGAGGCTACCTGGCAGCGGCGTTGGTGCAGCTTGAGAGTACGAATCATGCTGGCAATCGAGTCTGACGTTGTATTGCTCGCCTGTGCGGGCGCAGCCGCCGGCGCGCTGTATTGGTTGCGGAGGCCGATGCCGGGCACGTCAAGCCAATCGCAGGTGGAGCCTGGCCCAGTCCAACAATCGGCTCCGAGCGCGCGGCACCTGGAAGTGTTGCCGGCACAACGCCTCTTTGACGTCACAGGGACCTCGCCTCTCGTAGAGTTGATTCGCCAGCGCATGGGATTCACTCCCGAGAATTTCGAGCGTGACGTGCGTCCGCTCCTAGCGGCATTTGCGGAATTCGTTCAGCTACTTCCAGCGTCTGAGTCGCATCATCACGCGCAACCAGGTGGACTCCTGGTGCATCTGCTTGAGGTCGCTGCGCACGCGCTGCACTTCCGGGATGCCTACAAACTCCCACTGGGTGTGGCGCCGGAAGAGCAAACGCGGCTGGCTGCGCGGTACACGTATGCCGTGCTCGTCGCGGGCCTGCTGCACGACATTGGGAAGCCTGTTACCGACGTCGTGGTGCAGCTCCAAGGCGCATCTGGAGAATCAAAGCCTTGGGTGCCTTTGGGCGGAACAATGCAAGAGCAAGGGGCTGACTGGTACACCGTCGATTTCCCGGCTCAAAGAGAGTACCGGAAGCACGAACGGTTGGGGTTGCCCTTGTTGCGCACCCTTGTTCCAGGTAAAGCGCTTGCTTGGATTGGCGAACATAGTCCCCTTATGGACGAGCTCTTCGACTACTTGGGCGGAGAACAGAGAAAGGGAGTGATCGCCGAGCTCGTGGGTCGGGCCGACAGGGAATCGGTAGCGAGCAACTTAGCCACTGGTCCGAGAACGCGCTTTGCATCGGCGCGCGCCGTTCCTCTCATCGAACGGTTGATGGGCGGGCTGCGCCGCGTTCTGGCAGAAGGGTCTGTTTCGATCAATCGGGCTGGGGCAGTCGGATTTTGTGATGGTGAGTCGCTATGGTGCGTTTCCGGGTCAATTGCCAAGCTTGTCAGAGACCATCTGGCGCAGACTGAGCAGCGTAGGCCTGGCGCAGCGGGCATTCCCGACGATAACTCGCGGCTATTCGACACCTGGCAGGAATATGGCGCAGCGATATCAAATGAAGCTGGTGCAGCCATCTGGACCGTAAAAATCGCGATTGGGACGTGGTCCCAACGCCTTACCGTCCTTCGATTTCCCTTGTCGATTCTGTTCCAGGACCCAGCCCAATATCCGGCGGCCCTGCCGCCTGGTGCAGTCTCTGTAGCTGATGTAAAAGCCCCGCGCGGCGCGGCAGGCGGACACGCCGACGACCACTGTCCGCCCGCCTCGCCTGTGGCGCCATCGGCGCCGGCAGAGCAGATGCCGCCTGCGCACGAAGAGCCGATCATAGAAGCTACCGATGTTGGTGCAGGCGATGACAAGCCTGTTGCTGGCACGAGCCCCGGCGTTGAAGACCTTCCCGAGATGGATGATCTCGATCCAGATGTTGTTGGCGTGGTGCAGGACGGCAATTCGTTATCTGCCTCGATCGAATTAGAAGCGGATGATCAGTATCTCGACGATATCGATAGCGCGATTCCGGAGCTGGTCCAATCCCCAGAGGTTGAAGCACCCGAATTGATGAGTGCGCCAGTTGCCCCACGTGTGAGGGCTGCGCCAGCTCCGGCGGCGCTGCCTGCCATGCCGGCTCGCAAGGCGAACGTAGAGCGCTTCATGGCCTGGATTCAATCCGGTGTCAGTTCTGGATCAATTGCATACAACGAGGCCAACGCCGCAGTGCATTTCTGTGAAGAAGGCATGCTTCTGGTGTCGCCAAAGATCTTCAAGGACTACGCGGACAACTTCGAGGCGCGGATCGACATGCCCACGTCTACGGATGGCGCGCCATCCAAGGAGCCGTGGCGGGTTCTGCAACAGCAGTTTCAAAAGTCGGAGTACCCGCAGAAGAGCGGAAGCGGCTCCTTTCTCCACCGATACAACGTCAGTGGTCCAGGCGGCAAACAGTTGACGGGGATCTTGATCCCCGGACCGGAACGCTTCTTTCAGCCCGTCCCTGCGGCCAACCAGTTATTGAAGCCGGCGTCCGCCGGTGCGAGCGCCTGATCTATGTCCCACCCTTACGAGAACCTCTTTCGGCGCCCATATGAAGTAGTTTCGTCGATGGCCGCACTTGCATCGGTCGGTGCGCTTTGGACCTATCAAGGGTTGTATTTGGTTACCCCTGCGACAGGGGGAGTTTTAAGTGTAGGACTGCTTTCGCTGGCCGCCATTCGAGCTCGGCAAGCGAGACGCCTCATCCGATTCCAACGCAACCTCCGGAGTCTACCCACCTATTCGCTTGCCGCTGACGAGATCCCGTGCTCGTCAACAGAGTTGTTCCTTGGTAAAGGCTTCTATTGGACGCAAGAACACACGCAGCGTCTGTACACCGCCCGCCTTCCACAATACAAGCACTTGACGGCCCGCAATGAGCTGTATCAATGGGCCCGTCGGATGGAGCGACAGCACCCTGGTTGGATCGCAAATCAGCTGAAGAGGGACGCGTGGTGGAACTCGGTCAAGCCGCTGCCGCCAGTGGGCGGAGACCCTGTTATTCATGGCGTCGAGCCCGACGAGCGCGATATATGGTCCAGCCTGGGGGAGCGTGTCGGGCATACGCTTGTACTGGGAACTACGCGCGTCGGCAAGACTCGACTTTGCGAATTGCTGGTGACGCAGGACATTCGCCGCGGCGACGTTGTAATTGTTTTTGATCCCAAGGGAGACGTTGAGCTGCTGCTCCGAATGTATGCGGAAGCATGCCGCGCGGGCCGCGAGAAGGACTTCCACTTTTTCCACCTCGGATATCCGGATGCCTCGTCCAGATATTCACCAATTGCGACTTTCTCGCGTATTACGGAAGTCGCAACGCGGCTCGCCGGTCAGCTACCGTCCGAGGGACAAGCCGCTGCGTTCAGAGAGTTCGTTTGGCGCTACATCAACGTGATGGCGCGCGCGATGGTGGCGCTGGGGATGAAGCCCAGTTATGAGGTCATCTATCAAAACGCGGTAAACATCGACGACCTGTGCTTGAAGTATTTCGAATACTGGCTCGACCGCGATCACATGGGCTGGCGTGACGAGATGTCGGAGCCGGACAAGCAACTCCAGGCACAAGCGCAAAAGACAGGTCGAGCGATGTATCCGCTCCAGATCCTCAAGCTAATCCGGGACAAGGGCTGGCATGACCAGATCGCGGACGGTCTCGCGAGCGTTCTCACAAACGACCGATCGTATTTTGAGAAGCTGGTGTCGTCTCTCTATCCACTGCTGGAAAAGCTAACCACTGGACCAGTATCCAAGCTCCTGTCTCCAGATTATTCGGATCCCTCAGATCCGCGCACTGTATTCGACTGGCAGAAGATCATCGACACAGGCGGAATCGTCTATGTGGGACTGGACGCGCTCAGCGATTTCGAAGTCGCCGGCGCAGTCGGAAATTCAATGTTTGCCGACCTTACCTCTACTGCCGGGCGTCTATACAAATTCGGCTCCGGTTATGGACAGGCAATTCCCGGTAAAAAGCGAAACGTGTGTATCCATGCGGACGAGTTCAATGAGCTTGTCGGGGACGAGTTCATTCCGATGGTAAACAAGGCCGGCGGCGCCGGCTATCAGGTCACGGCGTACACCCAGACAGGCTCGGATGTGGAATCCAGGATCGGGTCGAAAGCGAAGGCGGATCAGATCTTCGGCAATTTCAACACGCTCGTGATGCTCCGAGTGAAGAACCTGCCCACAGCTGAAATTCTCACAGACCAACTCCCGAAGGTACAGATCTACACGCGCCAGTTGGACTCTGCGACTGGGGATGGAACAGATGATGGAGTAACCGATTTCACATCCCGAACGCAGGACAAGTATTCGCCGCGGGAGGTGCCGTTAGTAGACCCGTCAGACCTGGTGCAGTTGCCAAAGGGGCAGGCCTTCGCCCTTATTGAGGGCGGTCAGCTCGTAAAGCTGCGGCTACCTTTGGCAAGTAAGGATTCTGATCACCTCATGCCTGCCGGCTTAGCCGACGTCGTTAAGAGCATGCGTTCGACCTATAAGGCGTATTCGGACGCAGTTGATGCCGGCCTATCCGTCGACATGCACGACTTCGACAGCACGGGTTCAGCCTCTGAGCGTGCGGGCGAGGTCTCGTCCAATGTGACCGTGGAGGGTAGCGGCCGTGGCTTCTAAGGACAGAGCTTCCGGCGAGGATGCGGTGCGTGCCTTCTTTTGGCCTATTCACGCCGTTCTGCATCTATCAGTTTGGCTAATCGTGGTGATGTTCCTGTCCATCGTGGTGTCTCTCACGGTCGCGGTGGCCTTGCAGACCGACAAAGCGCCATCCAGGTACATGAGCGACCTGGTCGACTACTACCTGGAGCAAGCTCCAAATAAGAAGGCCGCCAATGACGCTGCCGGAATTTCTCGGGCATTGGTATTCGGTTGGCCTGGTGTGGCCGCTGCGCTGTCCGACGAGGCGAAGCCGGGTCCTAGCCTCCTTGGCGGGGCGATGCAAAGGTCCACACAGGGGCAGGGCCGCGAGCTGATACTGGTGACCATGCACGCCGTTGAACTGCTGGGTGTCCGACTGGTATTGCTGTTTAGCGCGTTGCCGGCGCTCGGGTTGTTATTGACGATTGCTCTAACGGATGGCCTGGTCGCGCGGTACGTCCGGCGAGAGTGCGGGGGGCATGAGTCTGCAACAAGACATACTCGCGCCAAACGTTTGCTGAATCGAGGCATCGTGCCTATCGTAGCCGTGGTGTGGCTCATAGTGCCAGCCCGGATGTCTCTAGCGCTGTTCTTTCTACCCGCTGCAGTGGGTGGCGCGGTCCTAGTGTGGATCATGGCCAAGTACTTCAAGAAGTACTTATAACTATGAACCGGACACCATCGATAGACGGTCAGGATTAACGGAGGGAAGGGATCATGCGCTTTGCTGCTATTAAGGCCTTCTTCCTCCCCGCCTTCACTCCGGCTACAGACGCGCTACCCATTTCTCCGGCTTAAGACCGCGTCATACCAGATGTGGATGCACCAATGGACTGGCGCTTGTCAATACGCTCAAAAATCGCTGACGCATCACGGTGAAAGCCATCGGGAATAAGCGGTTTCTACGCTCTCGGCCATTCCGGCAATTGTGAACTTGCGTTCGCTGCGAATGTAGGCTGCTCCAGCCTTGCCCATGCGCGTTCGAAGTGGGCCGTCCGCCGCCAGTGTGTCGAGGGCGTCTCGCAGCTGATCAACATCGCCGTAAGGAACAAGCAGGCCTGTCTCCCCGTGTTTGACGACTTCTGAGACTCCCCCGACTGAGGTGGCGACGACAGGAAGCCCGCACGCAGCGGCCTCGATAAACGACGTACCTAGCGCCTCGAACTCAGTGGCAAGTGCAAAAATATCGCACCCGGACAGGACGTTTTCGATATCGTTACGGCGTCCTAGGAAATGAACCCGACCCTCGCATCCGAGGGCCCGTGCTTGCTCGTTCAGGCTCTCAAGCTCTGACCCGTCTCCCGCAACGACAAGGTGGTTGTCCGGCCCGCTTGTCAACAAAGGGGCAATGGCGGTCAGCAGCAAGCGATGCCCTTTTTGCGGACGCAAGTGACCGACGCAACCGATGACCAGGGCATCACCCTCAATGCGCAGCTCGGCACGCAGTGTGGATTGAATGGCAGGCGTCAACGGGGCAACCGCGGTAAACACGGTATCAAGGTCGTTCAGCCGCACGCCACGGGCAAGGAGTTGCTGCGTCACGTAATCGCTGACTGCAATTACCTTGTGGGGGAGCCCCGTGTAGCTCCAGAGCGAGCCCGGCCGCTTTGCCAGATGTCTGGTACGCACAATCAAGGGTGTGCCCGCCAATCGCGCCGCTGCTGCCGCGATGACGGTGTCGCGCCGACTATGCGTGTTGATAACGTCGTATTGCCCCGATGAAAGAAGCCGCCAGACGCGATAGACGCCTTTGACGTAATTGACCGATCCATCCATGGAAAGGGGGTGCACCGTAAACCCTTCATCGGTCAAACGACAGAACAGTCCACTGCCGGGTTGGCAAATTGCTTCCATTTGATGACCGCGTTCGCGCATGCCTCGCATCTCCTTGAGTATGCGATGCTCCTGTCCGCCAAAGCCGGTAGCGGCTTCCGAATGAATGACGCGCAGGGACCTGGATGGGGCCGCCTTCATGCGCGCAGCTCTCTGCCGTCACTCAATATCAAGGAAGGCTGGGCCTTGATGTTCACGCTAAGTCCCCTTCCCGGCTGCAATCGATCAGTTTTTCACGGTATGACAAGAGGGTTTCGGCATAAACGCAGTCAGTCTCTGTAACTTTTCCCCACGGCGTCGTATTGCCCACGACAAGGGCGAAGGAGGTAAACCCTTTCCTTGCTATGAGTTCGGTAGGCTCATGGGAAAAAACAAAACCGGCTTCATGAAGCGAACGTACAAGGTCTGGTGGACGTATCAGAGCCACGTAATAAGGAGATCGGCATTGCTTGGTCTGGGCAGGCACGGCATCGCGGTGCCATATATCAACCAGCCTTGGCGGTTGGCCATCACCGGGCTGAAAAGTGTATCGAAACAATGGGGGGAGTTCGTTGTTGATATGCCGCGTCATGTCGCCGGCATGGGTCGCGTTCGCGGCATGCATGCGAAGCAAGTCAGTCCGAGGCTGCCTCCCCGTGTATTGACGGTCCAATCGTAGGGATCCAGGCATGACCCACTCGTGCGATGGCCCGTCTTCAGTAGCTGACTGTTTGCCCGTGTGCAGGGCGCGCAGTAAAGGGGGCTTCGATGTCATCTATGCTCCTGAAAGCGTTCGTGACGCCAGTTTGAATGGACCGACGACCTTCCTCAGTTGGGATGCGATCGCCAACAGCCGAATATGGAGGTGTACCGACGCGGCGGGGGGGCAACGTGGACAACCTCGGCGTCGTAGCCGTGTAGATGGCACATGCCGCTCATTTGCCGCCTTCTTCCAAGAAGAACAAGTTGACTGCCTGAGGTCGGGCTTCGGTTTCAGGTGTAGATAATTCGAAGCCAAAGCGCTGCCCCTTCTTGAGTGCTTTTCCCCCAGCGCGCTGCAATTCCTGTAGTGAGACGTACACCTTCGGCAGCCTGTCGTCTCGTGAAATCATCCCAAACAGCCCGGACCGCGCAACGAATTTCACTGTCCCTATGATCATGGGTGCTCCCTCCGGATAATTGTCGCCAGCCTACGTGTCGAACTCAGATGGAGCCGGCCTCTGGCCGGCTCCCGTTCAACGTTGGCGATCTATTACCGAATGATCAAAACCGGCACCGAACTTGTTCTCAACATCGTCGCAGTTGTACTACCCAGGATCATGTGGCGAATTCGAGAATGTCCATACGCGCCCATGACGAGCAGGTCACAATTGCTCTCTGAAGTTTGCGCGGTAATCACCTTCTCTGGCTCACCGGCCACGATCGCAGTGTCAATATCGAATCCGGCTTCTTCCAGTGTTTTGCTGGCCCACTGCGCCTGATCACGGATATTGGGTGTGTCTTCGTCGGCGATGACCACGCGGCCAGCCAGGCCCTGCAAAAGGGGACTGCACGAAACGGTTTCCACCATCTTGCGGCCTGCTGCGCTTCCGTCAAATGCGAGCAGGAAACGGCGAGGCGCAACGAATTTCCCGCCCACTGCCAGGACAGGACGCTGAATCGTACGCACGACGCGCTCGGCGTGATGGTCGATATGCCAAATTGATGGGCTTTCGTGAGCGGGGGCAACATGCTGGCCCAGAACGACCAAACGCGTACTTGCCTGAAACTCGACAAGGGTTTCCACGAGAGATCCGTGGCGCTGTAGCGTATCTATATTCTCGGCGCCCGCGGCCATGGCGCGCTCTCGCGCGGCTTGCAGAATCTGTCGTCCATGTTGCTGGGCGAGTTTGCTGCGCTGCTCGTCCAGGGACGTCAACTCTTGAAGCAGATGTTCCTGCGCGTCGAACCCAATGGCACCGCTATAGTCGCTGACGGCGGCTCGCTCTGGATGACGATCAAGCACGTGCAGGAATTGCAGGGGCGTTTGCAGGCGCAGCGACGACCATACGGCGTAATCACAAACGGCTGTTGACCTGGCGGTTCCATCGATACATGCGATTATTTTTTCCATATCTTCCTCCTTAGTGGCCCATCAACCTGTCCATCGCGTCGGGCTTGTCGTGAATAGCAAACCGATCAACTAGCGTGGTGCTGGCCTCGTCCATTCCGATGACTTCCACTTCTGCGCCCTCGCGCCGGAATTTGAGCACCGCGGTGTCAAGTGCGCCAACTGCGGAAATGTCCCAGAATCTCGCGCGGCTGACGTCAATCTGCACGCGTTCTATAACTTCTTTGAAATCGAACGATTTCACAAAGTTCTCGGCAGACGCGAAGAAAACCTGGCCAACGACCGTGTACGCCCGCACCGTACCTTCCTCGCGGACTTCGGAAGTAATGCGCAGCACGCGTCCGACCTTGTGAGCAAAGAAAATGCCGCTCAGGAGGACGCCAACAAGCACGCCCTTTGCAAGATCGTGCGTACCGACCACCACGATAACGGTCGCCACCATCACAATGCTTGAGGTTTTCGGATGTTGGGCAAGTCCTTTGATTGATGCCCAGTTAAACGTACCGATCGACACCATGATCATGACGGCGACCAGTGCGGCCATGGGAATCTGCTTTACCCACGGTCCCAGGAACACAACCATGATCAGCAGGATCACGCCAGCAGCAAAAGCTGACAAGCGGCCTCGACCGCCGGACTTCACGTTGATGACGGACTGGCCAATCATCGCGCAACCCGCCATCCCACCCAGGAAGCCAGAGGCAATATTGGCGATGCCTTGGCCAGCGCATTCGCGGTTGCGGTTGCTTGTGGTGTCGGTCAGTTCGTCAACAATGGAAGCGGTCATCATTGATTCGAGCAGGCCCACGACCGTCAGGGTGGCCGCGTACGGGAAAATGATCTGCAGGGTTTCCAGGTTGAACGGCACATCCGGAATCAGGAAAACGGGCAGGCTGTCAGGCAATTCACCCATGTCTCCAACCGTTCTGATGTCCAGCCCCATGTACATGGAAATACCCGTCAAAACCACGATGCAGATAAGGGGGGAGGGAATCGTCTTGGTCACATAGGGGAACAGGTAGATAATCCCCAAGCCCGCCGCCGTCATCGCGTAGACAATCCAGCTCACGTTCGTCAACTCAGGCAGTTGTGCCAGGAAAATCAAGATTGCCAGTGCGTTGACAAAGCCTGTCACGACAGACCGCGAGACAAAGCGCATGAGCACGCCCAGGCGCAACGCGCCAGCAAGAATCTGAAGCACGCCGGTCAGCAGGGTGGCCGCCAGCAAATATTGAAGGCCATGATCTTTCACGAGGGTGACCATCAACAAGGCCATTGCACCCGTTGCGGCCGAAATCATGCCGGGCCGGCCGCCAGCGATGGCGATCACGACTGATATACAGAAGGACGCATAGAGGCCGACCTTGGGATCGACCCCCGCAATGATGGAGAACGCGATCGCCTCGGGAATCAGGGCGAGCGCGACAACGATGCCCGCCAGCACATCGCCGCGGACGTTTGAGAACCATTCTTCTCGAATTTTTTTTAGGGACATTGGATGCATGCAATGGGTCCGTACAGGCATACCGGGCACATCGGCCAAGAGAGGCGTGCGCGCGGCATGAAACCTGAACCGAAACGGTTCTAGCGGTTCTTATACGGACTGGGAAACGGGAAGCTCAGCGGCCTACATGCGGCGCTGAAGGAAATGCTGGACGCGGAACGCGGGCGGAGCCACGTTGGACGGTTTGCTACATTGGATAATGTCGTCTAGAGTGAGACGTAGGAGCGCATCATCATAACAGCTTTCTTAGCTTGATGCGCCTTGCAATCATTCCCATCCCCCCTCCTTGCCGATGTAAGCCACTTCCTCCCCCTCCCAGTAGCCTTACCGATCGGTCGCCGATTTTGAGCGGACTTTCACCCCATGCTTGGCGGTCTGTTGCGACGGTATCGGTGGATTTCAGTGTATTTGGGCTGGGCCGATTTGATGGTTGCATGGCGCATGCGCAACGCCGCAGCGCCTTGGCGAATGTCTCGTTGGCCCTGATTTTGGCCCTACCGAGGCGGAGAATCATGCTTACTTTGCAGCAAGAGCGCGCACGTCGTCGCACGTTCGCGATCATTTCGCATCCTGACGCGGGCAAGACCACACTCACCGAAAAACTACTACTTCATTCCGGGGCGATTCACATCGCCGGGAGTGTCAAGGCGCGCAAAGGAAGGCGTCATGTCGTCTCGGACTGGATGGACATTGAGAAGCAGCGCGGAATTTCCGTCGCGAGCTCGGTGATGCAGATGGAGTATCGCGGCCATGTACTGAATCTGCTTGACACCCCCGGCCACCAGGATTTTTCCGAAGATACGTATCGTGTCCTTACCGCAGTGGACGCGGCACTGATGATTATCGACGCGGCTAATGGCATCGAAGCTCAGACCCTGCGTCTGATCGAGGTTTGCCGCGCGCGACAGACTCCCATTATCACTTTCGTCAATAAAATGGACCGCGAGGTGCGCTATCCGTTGGAACTTGTTGACGAGTTGGAACAAGTGCTCGGCATTCCTATCGTGCCTTTTTCGTGGCCCATTGGAATGGGGCGCAACTTTCACGGCGTCATTGACGCAGCGCGCGCGACAGTGAAGACGTTTTCTCCGGGGTGGCACGACAAGCTCATCTCGCCCGAGGCGGTCTATGGCTTTCATGAAGTCACTAATACGTCGTCGGGTGACGCTATCCGTGATGCACGGACGGAACTTGAGTTAGTACTGGCGTCGGCGCCGGCGTTTTCTGAAGTCGCGTTCCATGAAGGTCGGCAGAGCCCCCTTTTTTTCGGTTCGGCCGTGAACAACTTTGGGGTTCAAGAGGTGCTGGATGCGTTGGTTGATATCGCTCCTTCCCCTCAGCCGCGGCCGGCACTTGAACGCACGGTAGAAGCGATTGAATCCGAATTTACAGGAGTAGTGTTCAAGATCCAGGCGAACATGGATCCCCTGCACCGCGATAGGATCGCATTCATACGTGTTTGCTCGGGCCGATTCGGCAGGGATGCCAAGTATCTGGTGACGCGCACTGGAAAGATGATCCGTGCCGGCGCACCGGTATCGTTCCTATCTCAGCGCAGGGAAGCTATTGAGCAGGCCTACCCGGGCGATATTGTGGGACTACCCAACCATGGAGCGCTCCAGTTGGGTGACACACTCACCTCTGGCGAACCTCTGCATTTTCTTGGACTTCCGTTTTTTGCTCCGGAGATATTCAAGCGGGTCGACATCGACGATCCAATGAAGGTGAAACAGCTAAAGTCCGCCCTGCTTCAACTTGGGCAAGAGGGTGCGATCCAGGTATTCCGGGACACTTCTGGTGCTTCGGTACTGCTTGGCGCTTTTGGCGAATTGCAGTTTGACGTTGCGCTGGAGAGACTGCGCCATGAATACGGAGTTCCGGCTCGATTGCACGAGACAGCATTTCGTACAGCCCGATGGGTGTCTGCGGCAACCCCGGAAGAACTTGCCAAGTTCGTCTCTCACCATCCGGGGCGGATTTATCAAGATGCAGTTCAAGCGCCTGCCTACCTTTTCAAGACCCGATCCGAATTGGACGTGATCAGTGAGCAGTGGCCGATGATCCGTTTTCATCAGATGCGCGAGAGTATTGGCCGACTTGCCCTCACTCAGCTCTAAACCCTCGTAGGACGTTCCACAACGCGAAACACATGGTGTTTCATTGAAAAACTACATTCGATTCCTGCTTGATTGCCCCAATCCGCTGGTGTTCGGCATGACGCTTATGCTGGCGTCCAGCCTAGGGCAAACCTACTTCATCGCCATCTTCGGTGTCAGCCTACGTAGCGAGTTCAGCTTGACGGACGGTTCTTTAGGAGCACTTTACGCGGGAGCGACCGTGATTAGCGCGTTAACCCTCAGTCGCGTCGGCCGATGGATCGATAGAACTACCGTCCCGCGTTTCACGGTAGCTGTCGTATCGATGTTGGCCTTGGGATGTCTGACGATGTACCTATGTACGGGTCCGGCTTCGCTCGTCGTCGCATTCTTTCTACTCCGGCTCTGCGGGCAGGGCTTGATGGTGCATACGGCATTGACCGCTACGGCGCGTGCTTTCTCCGTGAATCGAGGCACGGCTATCAGCGTCGTCGCGCTCGGATTGCCGCTCGGCGAGGCAGTTTTACCCAGCTTGACGGTGTTCGCGATATTGACCCTGGGTTGGAGGAACACGTGGATGCTGGTGGGAAGCAGCCTGCTGCTGCTGGCGTTGGTCTCGCTACGGCTGCTGAGCGAACCTCGAAAAGTTAAAGAGGACTGTGTCCGCACGCGCATGGAAGAGGCGAGGGAGCAGAAACTTCAACTGCCCACGCCGGCTAGCGGTGAGCCGTCGCTTTGGCGGGATCGCCGGTTTCAACTTTCGATGCCTGCTATCTTGGCTTCGCCCTTCATATCCACAGGCTTCTTCTTTCACCAGGTGCGTCTGGCCTCAGAAATGAGGTGGTCGATGGCCTGGGTTGCCACGGCATTTGTCGCCTATGCAGTAGCCCGCGTCGCGGGCATGATTGCTGCCGGCCCTTTGATCGATCGATTTGCAGCAAGCAGAGTGCTTCCGGTTGTTCTTATTCCGCAGATGATCGCGCTCTTGTTGGTTGCAATGCTAGGTGGTGACTGGGTCGCGATCCCGTATTTCACGCTATTCGGTATTACCTCAGCGCTTGTCAATGTTCTGGCTACGGCGCTCTGGGTAGAAATGTTCGGCCCAACCCGTTTAGCTTCGGTGCGCGCCTCCGTGGAGGCGATGAACGTACTGGCGACCGGCGCTTCACCGCTAATGCTTGGTCTGTTGATTGACGCCGGGGTCGGGCTTGCGCATCAAGCGCTGGCTTGTGCCATTTACTGCTTGTTGGCAAGCATGCTCGCGTATCGGCTTGCAAGCGAGTCCAGGGGCGTCGCGCCGTCGGCAGGTCACAGATGCTAGAGACGTCGACTTCGCAGCTCGCTGGGACGCTCAAACACCAACATATTGACGGCAGATTCCTGCCAGAAGAAGCTCTACGCGCTTGCCTCCCTTGACGTATCCGATCTGCACCAATTGACCGTACTCAGCCCACTGGAACAGTGAGAAGCATGACAGCTCTCCGAAGAGGCGTATGCCCGCGCCTGGGTGAGTGGCAAGTTGCAGCAATGCCCGCTCGCAGACTGCCCTGGCTTCCTCTGGCAATGTGCGGACCTCACAACGATAGGCTTCGGACTCAGCAACCAATTTCTCGTCATTTAGTGCGCGTGTATGCCATGCCAACTCAGATGGCTCGGTCAGCTGCGACAGTAATAACTGCGAGATAAGTATCGGATTGACACTGGGATTGTCCAGGCAGGATTTGCCCAAGGTGGACCAGTACGCAAGCAATTGTTCGGGGCGAGAAAAGTGCTTATCTTGGTTTTTCACCGCGGCGGCGTACAAGGCGTCCGGAATATCAATGAGCATTGGGGTCTCCATGTAAGCCCACAGGGGATCGGTTCATCGGCGCGGATGCGTCTGTTTCCGCGCCTGGACTGGAAAAGGGTGGCCGCGATGGCATTGCTAGATGCGCGGCAAGATCTTGGCGGGCGTCGCGTGCTCTCGCCAGGAGTTCATGCAGAACGGTCAGAGGGGTTGGCGAACGAAGGTCCAACTGCAAGGCAGTCACGCCCACTGCGGTGCCTGCCATTCTTGCCTGTGCGTCCAAGGCGAGCAGTTCTGGTCCAATCGCATCTAACAGCACATAGTTGCGCTGACGGTTATGAAGAGCGCCAGCGCTTATGCCAACGACCGGATGTCGTAGTGGCACGCCGGCGTTCTGCAATGCCAGGCTCGCCGCGCACACGCTATGCATCGGAATCGGGTCGGACGATTCGCGCACCTCAACCGCAAGCCGGCATGTCCTTGGATAAACACTCTTCGTCGGCAGAACGGCAGCCAGCGCATTCTTGATAAATGCCGCCAGTTGCCAGTCGCGATGTTCAAGCATGCGATCACGTTCAACTTCGCGCGCGTCGAGCGTGGGCATTTGGACGTGAACGAGGAATCGCTCTCTTGATCGATTCAAGGGGGAGCTTAGCTGCGGGGGGACGCTGGCATCTCCGAGGGTGACTGAGCACAGCGTCTGGTTTTGGCTTTGCGAGACAAGGGCGGAACCGTGCGCCTCGGGAAGCAAGCCAAAACACGTCGATGATGGGAGCAGATGAAGCGCATGCCTGCCGTCTGTACGCAATTGACCGCCCAGTAGCCGGGTACGAACCAGTTGAGCATCGAACGCCTTCGCTGCCGCCATTCGCGCGTATGCCGCATCACGGGAGCGCGCCGTCGTGCGCATAGCTTCTACAGCGCGCCAAAGCGGGTAGCGATCGAACGAAGCAAGCGCTTGTTTTGCCGTAGCGACCGGCAGCGCCTGCTCGGCGAAGGCCTCAATTTCCTTGATGCAGGCTTGCATTTGCAGGTGTGCAAAAGCGATTGCATCGATGACGACATCTTCTGGCATTTCTGCCGCCTGGGCGTTGACCATTGTGAGCGTCTGCGCCGTCCCACTCGCCAGAACCGTCAAGTCCGCCTGCCCACGGATATCGGAAGAAGGGTTTAGCGTAAAGCGCCCTTTCGACAGAGCTACCCGAGCTGCGCCTAGCGTCGCGATTACAGGCAGATCCGATAAGCGCAGCACAGCGGATGTCACCAACAAGGCGCCGAGTTCCGCATCGCAACCGGGGTCCAAGGACACTATGTTTATGACTATCTGAATCTCGTCCCGGCAGTGAGGATCGAAGCAGTGTTGAATAGCACGATAGACGGTGTGTGCTATGCCGCTTTCGCGCGGTGTCATGCCGCTCTCTCGACGCGTGTTGACGGGGGGAAGACCGCTCGCCCCAGCATTGCATTCGTAGTAATCCACCCTCAACGCTAGGCCGTCGGGCTTGAGCCAGTCCGGCGCGCGGCGTGTCACCGTTGCCGACAACAGCATATCGCCGATTTTGAGCTGAACTGCCTTGTCGGCAAGGTCGTCGAAATTGGCGTGCAGTAGCGCACACGGCAACTGTCCGTAATGGAACACTTGGTCAAAGGGCGTGCGCATGCACGTTCTCCTAAGTCAACGAACAAGCGCTGAGGTGCGTACCAAGCGGCTACTAGAGGGAGAAGGGGAGCGACACATTGCTCACGCAATGTGCATATCACTTCAGAAGCAAGCATGGCACTGAATGCGTGATTCAGCGCTTAAGGAAATCTCCAGAGATGGAGTCTTGCCTGAGTGAATTTGAATTTACATGGGATGAGGAAGGGAGTTTTGTTTATTCTACCTAGCACATTGACATCGGTGCAAACGTTGCCCAAGGTGCTTATCGTCCCCCATTCCTTGGCTCAGGGGCTCTTCAGCCTCACCAAGGCGGTATACAGGAGCCATGACGTATGAGTCGTATAGGCGAACCGGAGATTGTATTTGTCGTCTCTACAGTCGCTCATGAACAGCCTCTGGTACTCACTATGGGATCTTCGGAGTCGCTGCCGTGGGAAAAAGTCTCGGCGCAGTTCCCCTCTTTATCCGCGCAAGTCCGCGCTTGGCTTGAACACCGGTTGAACACTTCTAGCAGCGTGGAGCAGTTGTATACCCATGCCGAACGGTATCTCCTAGGAGAGCCGGAAGCCCCTGTCTTGTCGGTGAGCTATCTATCAAATATCCATCTATCGAAGACACCTGGACGCGACTGGAAATCTTGGTATGACTACTTGCCCTGGGAGGATCGTCGTGAGAACGATACTAGGACGCCCTTCGACATCAGCGCGTTGGTATCCTCCCTAGAGCGGTGGTGTCCTACCGCGCGCTCTCCTCTACACCAAGCACGATTGCGCAATCGAATAGCGATCTTGTTTGGTTTGCCGCCCCATACGTGGCGAGAAGACCGGGCTCTCTCACGCTTGCAACTACTCCACGCGGCAGGCTTGATATCCGACATGGAAGGCGGCGCACTGCACGACCACACGGTCGCGGGGCGAGCAATGGAGCACGATCATCGCCGAATACTGGCGACTGCGGTCTCCCGTGTACGGGCCAATTTGTTCAGTCACGTCATGCTCTTTAGCTTTGCTCCACCCAGATTCACATTGTTGGAATTGCAGCTAATTGCCGAGGCGGTTTTGGGGAGGCGTGTTCACAAACAGAACTTTCGCCGATGGGCTGAGCCTTATGTGGTTCCTGTGATTCCCAATGTGTCGCGCGGTTCACATGGCAGGCCTGCGCGCATGTTTTCTATTCGTGCTTCGGCTTATCGGGACGAGCCGGCAACCGGTCCGGCGCGCCCACGATCTGATAGAATTGTTTTCACTTAGTTCAAATCCCGCGTCGTACTTACACCGATGTAAACACTATTCCGCATCCTTCCTGGGTCTCGTCTTATGGAAGTTCGTCAGTTCCAGGCTGCCCGCTAGGGCGCCGTCTGACTCGATGTGGAACGCAACGCGGGTTTCTCGGCAGGTATTCCTCCCACCTCGCTTTTTCTTTCGTCGTGCACGCGCACGTCGACGGCTGTCCGCTTCCCCCTTTTCTCTTCCTGATCAGACTTCCGCGCGCTGCAGTCCGGCTGCCGTTTCTTGACGTGCAGAACGAGGCTTCGAGATCCAGGTTCGTGGCATTCCGATGATTACGTAATCCGAGCGCGGATGTGCTCGGCTCGTTTCTGACTGGATGCCGTGTGTCTAACTCCTAATGCGGAGAACACGATGTCAGAAAAAGAGATCGTTGTTGGTATCGATGCATTGATTCGCATCGCTCGCGGTGCGGAACGGATGGCCGGCGTGGCAGCGGTAACCCTTGGCCCGCGTGGCAGGCCGATCATTCTGGAACGCGCTCACGGAACCCCCATGATTTCCCGAGATGGCTACGAGGCAGCATGTTCTGTCGAATTTGAGGATCCTGTCGAGAACCAAGGTGCGCAGACCTTGCTGCAGGCGGGTGCTCGATCAAGGGACCTCACCGGAGATGGCGCGACGACCGCGATGCTGCTGGCCAGCGCGACGCTGCATGAATGCGTCAAGGCTATCGTGACCGGCGCAAATCCGGCGCAGGTGAAACAAGGCCTTGATCGCGCAACCGGGGCGGTTGTGGAGCATCTTCGCGATGCTGCTCAACCGTGCCGACAGTTGCCAGCGCTTGAGCGCTTGGCATGGGCTGTTTCGTATGGTGATCAAGGGGTCGCTAGCCTATCTGCCCAAGCCATTCTTGAATGCCCGGATCCTGGCGCTATCACGATAGAAACCGCAGAGCGAGTCCAGGACACCTTGCTTCGCCCGACAGGATTGCGCTGGAACGCCGGCCCATTGTCCTCCCGCTTCGCGTCGGACGCGATGCGAGGCATGGTCGTCCTGAACAATCCCTACATTGTCGTGTCGCAAGATCCCTTGGATAGCACGGAAGACATGGCGCTGATGCTGGAGCGTGCAGCGCCGCTGACGCAGCCATTGGCGTTCATCGCGCCTGCGATCTCGGCGCCTGTTTTGGCGATGTTGTTGTCGAGTCGGGCGTCTGGCTTGGTGAACTGTTGCGCCATTGGCGTTCCAGAGAACGCGCAATCCGAATGGCTGCAAGACATCGCCACGGTGTCAGGTGCAACGCTGGTCCAGCGCCTCACAGGACAGGGCCTTGGAGACTTGCGCATCGATCAATGGGGAATGGCCGAGCGCCTTGAATCCGGGCGGGGCACAACGCAAGCCGTTGGCATGTTGCCGCCCGAGGAGGACATGGTTAGAAGCCATATTCAAGTCATGCGTGCAAACCTGGAAGCAACACCCGACGCTACGCAACGCGAGCTGATCGGAGCGCGAATTGCACGCTTGTCTCGCCAGGCTTGCACCCTGGCGCTGGCCGACATGGGCGATGAACACGGCCGTATGCGTGTGCATCTGGCTCAGAGAACCCTGCAGGTTTTGCGCGCCGCAATGCGTGAGGGCGTTGTGCCGGGAGCGGGCGTGGGTCTGGTCCGAGCGCGATCGTCGCTGAACGAATTGCAGCACGCCTCTCCTGACGAGTCGGCGGGAGCGGAGGCCCTCCGTGTCGCACTTGTCCAGCCGTTGCTACGAATTGCCCGTAACGCCGGTGAGGCGCCGCACGTCGTTATGGAAGCGGTGGAACAAGGCGAGGGTGCTTTCGGCTTCGACGCGGAGCGCGGTGATTTTGGTGATCTGGCTGCGCGCAATGTGATAGACAGCGTGGATGTTGTCGTGAACGCGGTGCGCGTCGCCACGCGCACCGCCGGTGTCTTGCTTGGGACCCTTTGCGCGGTCGTAGACGCGCCACAGCACGAGTTCGTAAGAACAGGGGAGGTACATGACTGAATTTAACCGAACCGTGTTCTGGGACCGTCTCGAGCACGAGTTGGCAGCGTTGAACGCTCAGCTTGACGACGCCAGGGAGGCCGCTTCGGTGGTGCATCTGGACCAATCCAGCGTTGGCCGCTTGACGCGAATGGATGCCATGCAACAGCAAGCGATGGCGCTTGATTTTCGGGAGCGCCTAGCCACACGGCAACGCAGGGTGGTCGCGGCGCTGCAGCGCGTGGAAAACGGCACATTCGGACTGTGCTGCCGGTGTGGTGAAGATATTGACCCGGCCCGTCTCGATGCGGATGCAGCCACCGTCTTCTGCCAAGAATGCATGGAACCGTAATGCGCGTGAAGACAGATGGCTGGTCGCGCATCCATCACTTCGGACTAACAGATGCGTGAGCCAACTTTTGGTGGTCTTGTCGACGACGCGCTTGGGCCTAGTGATCTGCACCGCAAGCGGATTGAATACGTCAGGGGCTACATAGAACTTGTCGGCGCCCGCCGCGTGCTGGACCTGGGGTGCGGCGAAGGTGATCTCTTGTTGGCGCTTGCCTCAATGGAGCAGTTGGAACGATTGATCGGTGTGGACGTGAGCCGGCAGCGGCTCGGAATCTGCCGTGCCGCGCTGGATTCGATTACACCGGCCCCGGCGGCAGTCGTGGAGCTTGTCGCCGGGTCATACGCAGATGCTCGTGTGGCATTTCCGGATATCGATGTCGCGATCATGCTGGAATCCCTGGAGCATTACTGTCCGCGCAGACTCTCACGCATTGAGAAGACGATTCTCGCTGGTTACCGCCCCAAGCGCCTTCTGATCTCTACGCCGAACAAGGGTTACGACATCGAGAAAGGTCTATCCATGCATCATCGACGCCATGCTGAGCACCATTTCGAGTGGTGTCAGGCACGCTTCAGAAAATGGGTGCAGGGCGTTGCGCTCCGGACCGGATACAAGGTGCGCCTTGATGGTATCTGGCGGCCAGACTCAACGTGGGAACCCACAACTCAAATAGCAATTTTTGAAGCTATCACGGAGTAGCATGAAGAATAATCACGTCTCCAAGACCGTAGCGTCGCTTCCTTCGCACGCCAGCACGCCGCCGATACGACGAGCGCGCGACACCTTGACCGCATTCTTGTCCGAGGCCGGGATAACGGTGAATGGACCCAACCCTTGGGATATCCAGGTGCACGATGACAGCGTGTTTGATCGTGTTTTGGCGAAGGGTAATCTTGGCTTGGGCGAAGCCTATATGGACGGGGCGTGGGATGCCGAGCAGCTTGACGCTTTCTTTCACCGCGTTCTGCGCGCCCGGCTGGACCAGCGTGTAGTTCCTGGGCGGTTATTGATCCACGCGCTTACGGTACGGCTGCTAAATCGGCAAAGCATGCGGCGTGCGTGGCAGGTAGGAAAGACGCATTACGACCTGGGAAATGACTTCTACACTGCAATGCTCGACCCGCGCATGACGTATACCTGCGCCTACTGGGATGGCGCGAATGATCTCACCACCGCGCAGGAGCAAAAGCTGGACCTGATCTGCAGAAAGCTGGATCTTCGTCCCGGGATGCGCTTGTTGGATATTGGTTGCGGCTGGGGAAGCTTGATGGGTTTTGCCGCAGAGCACTACGGCGTACAGTGCGTGGGCGTAACTGTATCTAAAGAGCAGGCGCAATGGGCGCAGCATGCTTACGCAGGCCTGCCGCTGGAGTTTCGCTTGCAGGATTACCGCACGATAAATGAGCGATTCGATCGCATAGCCAGCGTGGGCATGTTCGAACATGTTGGACGAAAGAACCTGCGGACCTTTATGGAAGTGGCACACCGTTGCCTGCACGTCGATGGTCTGTTCTTGTTGCACACGATCGGCAAGAACCAGACGGACACCACGCCTGACCCCTGGATCGACAAGTACATTTTTCCTAACGGCGACCTCCCCTCAATTACCCAGATCGGTTCTGCTTCAGAGGGCCTGTTCGTCACGGAAGATCTGCACAACTTCGGAGCGGATTATGACAAGACATTGATGGCTTGGTATCGAAATTTCGAACATGCCTGGCCCCGCTTCCAGGCTAAGTTGGGGCAACGGTTCTACCGGATGTGGAGTTATTACCTGCTGTCGTGCGCGGGCGCATTCCGAGCGCGAGATATTCAGTTATGGCAATGGGTACTCACGCGCGATGGCTTGGAGGGAGGGTATCGTCGGCCAACGCTCTCCGTTGTGTAAAAAGTCGGAGCGCCCTATCGGGGTAACAGCCGTGCTCCCGTTGACTCGCTGAAGGTGGTCTGTATAGCGCACTAATGCAAAGACGATATTTCACATGCGTACTGCGTGAATCACGTGTGAGTTGTTCGAACTACACATTGAATCCAAGCATCTTCCAAGCGACGCATGGCGTCATGCACCTGGTTCGGCGCCAAGTGCGCGTATCGCTCCGTCATTTCGATGGACGAATGCCCTAAAAGATCGCGCACGACCAACAATGGAACCCCTGCCATTACTAGCCAAGATGCGCAAGTATGACGTAAATCGTGAATTCGAAAATCTTCAATCTTTGCCTTGCTGCAGAGAGTACGGAAGCTCTTCTGGATGGTACTTAAAGGTTTGGTGTGGTCTCGGGGGGATGGGAAGACCCAAGGCGATGCGGGGCAGTGCTCTGCGCGCCATGCGGCCATTGTGCCGAGGGCCTGAAGGGCCGGGGCGTTGAGTGGAATGACTCGGTGCTTCTTGGTTTTGGTGTCTTTACTTTCGAGGGTTATAAGTCGCTCCTCGATGCGGACGCGCTGCAGACGAAGCCTCAGTAGTTCGTTTCGCCGGCAGCCGGTGTGCAGTGCCAACTGGATAAACGAGGAGAGGTGCGGTCTTACCGCTATCGTCTGGGCTACAGAGATCATGCGCTGTGCCTCGCCCCGTGTGATCCACCTCGTCCTGCCTTCAGGTACCGGCAATGCCATACCGACGAGGGCATTCGGTAAGTTCAGTTCATGCAGGAAGTTGTACCAATTGATTGCGGCACTCATGTCGTCCA
The DNA here is from genome assembly GCF_002209535.1 of Achromobacter marplatensis. Lineage (GTDB taxonomy): Bacteria > Pseudomonadota > Gammaproteobacteria > Burkholderiales > Burkholderiaceae_B > Achromobacter > Achromobacter marplatensis. Next base: position 431,631 of record NZ_NJIG01000004.1, read on the forward strand.
GCTCGCGGTTGATCGTCGCCGGGCTGACGCCAGCCGTTTGCCGGAGGGTGATATATCGATGGATTGTGGACCGCCTCAGACTGCGGACTGTGCGCCCTTTGAAGAAACGATCCAGCTGCAGTTGGCTGTACCGAAATCGCTCGGTATCCTTGCCGGAGGCTACGTAGGCCTGCATTACGGTGTCGAAAGTAGGATTGTCGTCGACAGTGCCGTCTTCTGCGTGGTTGTGCGCGGCATCGCTCACGGGATGGATCGGCGGACGCGCTGGGGCCAAAGTACGGGAAACGTGGTGAGCTGATGCGAGAGAATCGTCCATGTTAGTGGCCGGCCGTTACGCGCAGGAAGCGCTCGGGGAATGGACACGAACGACCGGTATTCGTAAATATTTAGAAAATGATGATAACATATTGACATGAATCGATATTTTCGCAAAGTTGCGGGTTCTTTTGGACGTAAGCGCTCAGAGCGCTTGCGGGATTTCGTCCTGGAATCGGGCCAGGGCGGAACCAAAGACGTATCGATTCAACAGCTGGGCGATTTTGCTCGCGCCGCGAAGACCACTGCGTTCGGGACGCAGGAGTCGGAGGTTCGAATCCTCTCGCCCCGACCACTTGATGTGGTCGAATTTTTGAAAGTGTTTCCCGACACTTTTAGCTAAAAGCCGGTATCGCGCAAGCGGGCCGGCTTTTTTGCGTTTGCTCTCCTTTCACATAGCGATCCAGGCGCTTACTCATCTGGGAACACGGGTTCCGCGCCTGCCTCTTCCAGAAGGTCGGCCAGCTCGTCGGCGCCTTTTTCGGTAGCCCAGGCCCAGGCGTTCCAGCCTTCGTTGTCGCGTACGTCTGCTTGGGCACCGTGGGCGAGCAGCAGCCGCGCGATATTCAGATTGCCACGCGCCGCGGCAGCCATCAACGGCGTGCCGCCGTCATCCATGACGGCGTCTACGTCAGCGCCCGCCTCCAGCAGCAAGGCGACCACGGCTTCTCGGTCCCAGCTTGCTGCTTGATGTAGCGCGGTCAGCCCGTGGCCGGCGCGGCAGGACAGGTTGGCGCCGTGGGCGAGCAGGACGCGGACGGCATCGGCCGCGCCATCTGTGGCGGCGCAGAACAGCGCGGTGCCGCCGAAGTCGTTGAGGGTGTTCACGGACGCGCCCAGCAGAAGCGCCTGTTCGATGGCCGCGGTGTCGTTCTTGCTCGCCGCGTGCAGGAGTTGTTGGTCTGGAGTCATAAGGTAGGTGGGTGTCGGGGAAAGCTGGTACGCGAACGTTACACGGTGCGGTATGACCGCGGCGCAAGTCGGCCTGATTCGACGCGTTGATGGCCGGGCCCGTGCCAGTGCTGGCGGCCAGCGATCCGGGGATGACGGTCGGCCTCTGGTCGTTGGTGGCGCGGGCTACCTCGCTATTGCGGCCGCCAACGTGACATCTGGAGAGTCGGGTAGAGCTTCATGAGTTTCGGCCTGAATATGGCCGCAGCGGGATCGACGGTATGCCGGTCGCGGCGCTGGTTTCCCGGCAATCAGACCGTCCAATCCTCCAGACGAAGGCCGGGTACGCGGGCGAACTCGCGGGTATTGTTCGTCACGAGGACGAAGCCTTGAGACCGGGCGTGAGCCGCAATCATTGCGTCGTAAGGACCGATGGGCGTGCCAATTTTTGCCAGTTCCGCCCGGAGCTGGCCGGTGTGGGCGGCAGCGGCGCGATCGTAGTCGAGGACTTCAAGGCGAGCCAGGAAACCCTCAACGACGGCTTGATTGTGCGCGGGTGCGGCTGATTTCTCCGCACCGTAGATGAGCTCCATTGCGGTGATCGTGCTTACGCACAATTGTCCTTGCCGCAGATTGAAGGCTTGCCGCACCGCATCCGGCTTGCTCTTGATCGTGAAAATGCAGATGTTCGTATCGAGCATGAACTTCAGCATCAGAAGCCCTCGCGTGTCTGATCGCCAGGCTGCTCGCGGTCGACCAGATAGTCGGTGGTCACCGATTCGCCGTCGAACCATGTGTCCCAACTTTCGCCGGAGGGCACCAGCAGACGTGCACGACCGATTGCGATGATGTCGACCCGCGTGACGTCAGGCGGCAACGCGACGGCCTTAGGCAGGCGCACTGCCTGGCTGCGGTTGCTCTTGAAAACAGATCCTTGGTCCACGGTATTCTCCTTGGGATATACGCTTGGAATATACATTGTAAGGTTGGCACCCGCCTGTACGCAATGAAGCCGATAGATGGCCCACTTGGCATTCAGCAGCCCTCGGTTTACTTTCGACGCTTATCAGCGACCGGAGCCATGCCGTGGCAGAAAATCCTCCCGCGAGGTCCACCAAGGCAGCGAAGCGTCCCAGCGCGCAGCCTGCTGAACCCGTCCTGCTGTCTGGCGGCAACCCGCAAATTCCCAAAGGCGAAGGCGATGGTCCGGTGCAAGCCTATATTGCGGCCATGCCGGGCTGGAAGCGCGATCTGGGCCGTCGGCTTGATGCGCTGATCGTGAAGGCCATTCCGGACGTGCATAAAGCCGTCAAATGGAATTCGCCGTTTTACGGTTTGAAGGGCGAGGGCTGGTTTCTCAGCCTTCATTGCTTCACCAAGTACGTCAAAGTCGCCTTCTTCCGCGGGCAGTCGCTGCAGCCTGTGCCGCCGGGGGCCTCCAAGAGCCAGGACACGCGATATCTGGATATTCGCGAAGACGATGTGCTGGACGAGGCTCAATTCAGCGATTGGGTCAGGCAGGCCAGCCAGTTGCCGGGTGAACGGATGTAAGAGGGCAAGGCAGGGGCGGTGCGAGAGCGCAGTGGGCCCTCTGTGGACCGCTATCGCCGACGCGTGCGAAACACTCGCAACAATAAATTACGCCCTTCGTGATGGGTCGTCAGCGCCCGCATGGCGCCGTCCGTGGCCCCCGGCATAGGCGCAGCCCGCGCCAGGGCTTGATTCCAGCGGGGCGTCCCTTCGCGCAGGCAAGCAGGGGCCTGCCAAAAGGTGCGCGTGATGGCTGGCCGGGCCATGTTTCTGTGCGCGATCCGGTGGTTGCGGCGTCATTCCAAATCAGTAGGATGCGCGATCACGCATCTGACTCCGCCTCATCCAAGGACCGATCCCATGACGCTGCCGCGACCGCGAGTTGCCCTTTCCACCCTGATGCTTGCGCTCGCCTTGTCGGGGTGCGTGACCGTGCCGGATTCGCACGGCGAGGGCACCATGGATGATCCGCGCTACGCGCAGCTGCTGGACTTGATCGATAAGGCGCTGAAGTCGAACATGGCGGTGGTGCTGGTGGCCGACGTGATGCCGCATGCCACGCTGAACGACGCGGAGTCCATGATGAAATGGACCGGCAATGTGATCTTCACGCATGAGCAGATGCCGAACATCACCTTCGGCCGCAAGTTCCAGAACAATGCGCTGCAACGCGACAAGGACGCTACGTATCTGTTCAAGGCGTTCGAGGTGCATATCTTGCCTCCGGGCAAATACCTGCTGACGGGTGGCGACGATTACAAGCTGAATGCCTTGCTGGACCAGGTGGGCGCGCGCAGCGGTCCGGCAGGCTCGGGCCGCGGCGCCAAGGGCACCGCATACCTGTCGCCGGAGCTCTATCGCGAATATTACAAAGAGACCAACTGGCACGAAGGCACCACTGGCACCCAGCTCAAGACGCGTACGGTCTGCACGGCGGTGCACCGGGGCACGGGCGCCTGCGTCAGCTGGGGCGAAGAGCAATACACCGAAACCACGCAGGGCTCTCGCGCCGGCTATTACGAGCAAACGGATTCGCGGGACATTCCCGCAATCAAGGTGGCGTCGCGCCTTGCGCCGAAGCTGGCGCTGGGCAGCTTCACGCTCAAGGGTGGCCAGTTTGTGCTGAGTCAGCGCGTGCACATGAAGACGCCCAGCTACCAGTACAAGCAGTCGGGTTGCCGCGCGGTCGATCCGAAGAAGATCGAGTGCCCCCTCGAAGATTTCACGGTCTACACGCGCCCGGCGCCCATGGACTTCACCCAGAAGCTCATCGCGCAACGCGACCTGAGCGATGCGCACCGGCAACTGCTGTCCACCTTGCAACCCATGCAGATCACGCCGTTGGGCAAGCAGGGCATGGAGGATCCGATCTGGGGCGTGCCGCTGTCGATAGGCAGCGGGAAGTAAGCTGTCGACCGTCTCTACCCTCTAGAGAACTTCACACCGTGATCCGTCATCGGGTCCTTGCAGCATCGTTGGCCCTCGCCAGCAGCGCTGCGGCGGCTGCGCCTTCATTTAACTGCGCCAAAGCCACCACGCCGGTCGAAAAATCTCTTTGCGGGAATTCCGTGCTGGGCGGCCAGGATGCGGCCGTCGCGCAGCAATACAACGCGGTGCGCGGCAAGCTTGACGCCGACGCGGCCAAATCGCTGACTGCCGACCAGCGTTACTTCCTGAGCGTGCGCGACAGGGTCTATGCCGAACCTTTTTCGGGCAGCACGCCGTTCAAGGAGATCGCCACCAGCATGGATCACCGCCTGCGGTTCCTGAACTGGTGGTTCGCGAAGTGCCGCCCGCCGGTGTCAAAGACGATGGTTTCGGTCCGCCTTTTTGCGGCATGAACGGCAGCCTGTCCGGCGACTGGTTCGCGGTGCGCTGACCCCGGGCCGGGGCGCCTACTTGGCCGCGACCAGCGGGCAGCCGCCCTGGTTCAGCGGGCGGAACGCGTTCTCGCCCGGGATGGTGCGCAGGATCTTGTAGTAGTCCCAGCGCGCTTTGGATTCCGAGGGCTTCTTCACTTCGACGAGGTACATGTCGTGCACCAGCCGGCCATCTTCGCGCAGGTAGGCGTTGCGGGCAAACATGTCGTCGATCTTCATGCCGCGGATTTGCTTCATGACGGCGTCGCCCTCCAGTGAGTTGCTTTCCTTCACGCCTTTCAGGAAGGTCAGCACGGAAGAGTAGACGCCGGCCTGCGCCATGGTGGGCACGCGCCCCTTCATGCGTTCCGCGTAGCGCTTGGTCCAGTCGCGCGTGCGATCGTCCATGTCCCAGTAAAAGCCGGTGGTCAGCACCAGGCCCTGCGCCTGCTCCAGGCCCACGCCGTCGACGTCGGTGATGAACATGAGCAGGCCGGCCAGTTTCTGTCCGCCTTTGATCAGGCCGAATTCATTGGCCTGCTTGATGGCCATGGTGGTGTCGCCGGAGGAATTGGCCAGCGCCACGATCTCGGCCTTGGAGGCCTGGGCTTGCAGCAGGAACGAGGAAAAGTCGTTTGAGGCGCGGGGATGCTTGACCGCGCCCAGCGTCTGGCCGCCGGCCTGTTTGACGGCGTTTTCCGTGTCGGCCTGCAAGGCGTGGCCGAACGCGTAGTCGGCCGTCAGGAAGTACCACTTCTTGATGCCGGACTCCGTCAGCGCGCGGCCGGTGCCGTTGGCCAGCGCGTAGGTGTCGTAGGTCCATTGGGCAGTCGAGGCCGAGCAGGCTTTGCCCGTCAGGTCCGAGGTGCCGGCGGTCGACGCCAGGAACGCGATGTTGGACGTGCGCGTGATTTCCTGCACGGCCAGCGCGACCGACGAGGTCGGCACGTCGACGATGGCCTTCACGTTGTCCTGGTCGATCCAGCGGCGCGCGGTGGCGGACCCGATGTCGGCCTTGTTTTGGTGATCGCTGGCGATGACTTCGATCTTGCGGCCCAGCACCGTGGACCCGAAGTCCTCGACCGCCATGCGGGCGGCTTCGACTGAGCCTTGGCCCGAGAGGTCGGCGTTCATGCCGGACAGATCGGTCAGGACGCCGATGCGGATGGGCTTGTCGGACTGCGCATGCGCGGCCGGCAGCGCGAAGGCGCAGGCGACGAGCAGGGCGCTAAGCAGTGGTTTCATGTCTTTCCTCCAGGATGGGTGCCCGCTCTGAGGCGGGTCTAAAAGGCGGATCTAAACGCCAGTGGCGGGGGACAGCAGATGGCACAACAGGAATTGATCGGTCTGCGCGTGGGCGTAGGCGTTGGCGTCGAATTGGGCGTCGATGGCGCGTTTGGTTAGCCGCAGCGCCAGCGGCGGGCAGGCGGCGGCTTCCCGCGCCAGGTCCGTGGCGGTGCGTAGCACCTCCCCGGTGGGGGCGATGTCGTCGGCCAGGCCCCAGTCTTCAGCGGTGTCGGCATCCAGCCGCAAGTCGGTGAAAAGCGCACGCTTGGCGCGCGCCGGGCCGACCAGGCTGGCCAGGCGGGGCAGCCCGCCCCAGGCCAATGGCAGCCCCAAGCGCACCTCCGGCAGGCGCAGGAACGCGTCGGCGCCCAGCACGCGCCAGTCGCAAGCCAGCGCCAGCACGGCGCCGCCGCCGACGGCCGCGCCTTCGATGGCGGCGATGGTCACTTGAGGCAGCTCGCTCCAGGCGCGGCACAACGCTTCGCCGCGCGCCAAGGCGCGCTGCGTCATTAAGGGATCGTCGTGGTTCCAGAGTGCGGGGTCTTTCAGGTCGATGCCCGCGCTGAAGACGGCGGGCGTGCCGGTCAGCACGACGGCGCGGACGCGGTCGTCGCGCGCCAGTTCGCCGGCGGCGTCGATCAGGGCGTCGATCGCCGCCAGATTCAGGGCGTTGGCCTTGCCGCCGCGGTCGTAGCGCACCACCGCCACGTCCTCGTCGCGCTCGATTGAAACCATGCTCATTCGCTGTCCTTGGCGTTTAGTTCGTGGATATACTACCAAGTATGTTGAAAGTCGCAAGACTTCGCCGGCTGTCTGGCAGGGAGTGTGCGGGTAAGTCCGCATTCGCCAGTCCTGGATGGCGGCGGAAAAGTCATGAAAAATAAAGCGAAATAACAGAACGAGGAGACGATTGATGAACGACGAGGCTCGGGCGGCCGTTCCCGAACGCCAGGTGTGCGTGCTGCGCTATCTGCTGGAGAGTCAGGCCAAAAAGATACCGGACAGAATCTTCGTCCGTTTTCATGGCGGCCCGACGTGGACCTATGCGCAGACGTTGGCCCAGGTTCGCCAGCGCGCGGCCACGCTGCGCCGCGAAGGCGTCAAGCAGGGGGATCGGGTGCTGTGCTGGATGGGCAACGGGCCGGAGCTGCTGGCCAGTTGGTTCGCCATCAATTACCTGGGAGCGGTGTACGTGCCGCTGAACACGGCGCTGCGCGGCCGGCCCCTGGAGCACGTGCTGGAGAACGCCCAGGCTTCGCTGATGCTGGCGCATCGGGCACTGGTCGAACGCTTGCAGGCGCTGTCGCCCGGCGCGCTGACCCGCGTGCTGCTGACGGGCGAGGGCGAGGCGCCGCCCGCCGCGCCGCCCGGCGTGTCGTTCGCGGCGCTGGTGGACGGGGCGGGGGAACCCGCGGCGGATCTGCTGGCGACCGAGGCGCCGATCGAACCCTGGGACATGCAGTCCATCATGTACACGTCCGGGACCACGGGTCTGTCCAAGGGTGTCGTCACGTCCTACGTGCAGCTCTACACCATGGGGCCGGACGCCTTCGATTGCATCACCCCCGATGATCGCTGCATGATCGCGGGCCCGATTTTCCACTGCGGCAGCACGCTGTACGTGTACGCGATGCTGGCCTACGGCGGATCGATCGCCATGGTGCCGGAGTTCCGCACGGCCGAGTTCTGGGACGCGATCCGCGATACCGAGAGCACGGTGGTGCTGTTGCTGGGCGTCATGGCCAACTTCCTGCTAAAGCAGCCGCCGTCGCCGCGCGACCGCGAGCACACCCTGAAGAAGGCGTTCATCGTGCCGTTCGGGGAAGACGCCCCGGCATTCCAGGCGCGTTTCGGCGTGGACTTGTACACGGTCTACAACATGACTGAAATCGCCAGCCCCTTGAGCGCCGGCCCCGGGCTGACCGAAGCGGGCCGCTGCGGCAAGCCGCGACCGTGGTTCGAGCTGCGCGTGGGCGACGCGCAGGACCGCGCGGTGCCGGACGGCCAGGTGGGCGAACTGTTGATCCGGTCGCATCGGCCCTGGGCGTTGTTCAGCGGCTATTACCGCAATCCCGACGCCACCGCCGCATCAATGCGCAACGGCTGGTTCCATACTGGCGACGCGTTCCGGCGCGACGCAGAGGGCACGTTCTTCTTCGTGGACCGCTTGAAGGACGTAATCCGCCGGCGGGGCGAGAACATCTCGTCGTTCGAGCTGGAGGGCGAGATCTGCGCGCATCCTGCTGTGCGCGAGGCCGTGGCCGTGGCGGTGCCCAGCGAGCACGGGGAGGACGAAGTGCTGGCGGTGGTGACGGCCGTGGAGGGGGCGCAGGTGGAGCCCGGCGCGTTGATCGGCTGGCTGGCCGAGCGCGTGCCGCACTACATGGTGCCGCGCTATGTAAGGGTGGTCGAGGAGTTGCCGAAGACCGCCAGCGGCAAGCTGCAAAAGCACGTGCTGCGCAGCGAGGGGCTGGCCGACGGTACGTGGGACCGGGAGGCGGCGGGCATACGACTGCGCCGCGAACGGCTGGCGTGAAGGGGGGGGCGGCCTCTGCCCCGAGACGGGGCGGGGCCGCCGCCTTCAGGTGCGGGCGCCCAGGCCGGCGATGATGGTGTGGACCACCTTGTTGGCCAGGATTTCGCGGTCGTCGCGCGTTTCGCCCAGGCGCGGCCGGTACCAGACGGCCAGCCAATTGATGGCGCCCAGCGCCGCCTTGACCGCGACCGAGACGTCGTCAATGGCCAGAGACCCGTCTTCCACGCCTTCGTAGGCCACACGCTTGAACAGTGCTTCGAAGTCGTCGCGGATGGTCATGAGTTCGGCCAGCGTCTGGCGCTGGGCCGGTGTGGTGGCGCCCAGGCGGTGCATGTGCACGCCCTGCACCACGACCGTTTCGAACGCCAGGTTCTCCATCATCGACAGCGCATGGTGCTTGAGCATCAGCGCCAGCCGGTGCGCGGCGGTGCCTTTTTCCTTCATCACCGGGCGCACCGCTTCGAAATTGCGCCGCATACCTTCGCGGTGCACGTCGAAGAACAGATCGGTCTTGGACCGGTAGTAGTGATAGACCCGGCCCTTGGTGGCCCCCAGCCGGCGCGCGACATCGTCGATGCTGGAGGCGTGGAACCCTTGCGCCATGAAGCACTCGGCCGCCGCGGTCAGCAGTTCGATATTGCCCATGCCGTCATCGCGTGCAGCCGTCACCGTAGGTTCCCCATTCATGCGCCTTTCTCCATCCATGCGTTGCGGCAAAGCGCCAGTTTAGCCAATTGCCTGTCCCCACACCGCGTGGCGGGCGGGTTTGCACGGACTCGCGGGACGGTCCGACCGGCTGTACAAATCAGAAAATCGAAGTTTATACTACTCGGTATGTTTTCGCGTCCTGGTGCGTCCATGTGGCGGTCCGCGACGCGCCCGCTTCTCGCCATCCCTTTGCTGCCCATGACCACAGACCTTGTTCAAGCCCCTTCCAGCCCTCAAGCCCTGGCCGACCAGGTGTCGCAGGAAATCGGCGTGTCGGAGTGGGTGACCATTTCGCAGGCGCAGGTGGACCTGTTCGCCGACGCCACGGGCGACCACCAGTTCATCCATGTGGATCCGGCACGCGCCGCCCGTGAAAGCGCCTTCGGCGGGCCGATCGCGCATGGTTTTTTGTCGTTGTCGTTACTGACCGCGCTGAGCCAGAAGGTGTTGCCGACCTTCGAGGGCGCCATCGGCATCAATTACGGCTTCGACAAGGTCCGTTTCCTGACGCCGGTGCCGGTGGGCGCGCGGGTGCGCGGCCGATTCGTGCTGAGCGAGTTCACGCCGCGCAACGCGCGTGAGTTCACCACCCGGTATGCCGTCACCGTCGAGATCGAGGGCGCCGCGCGTCCCGCGCTGGTGGCCGACTGGATCACCATGACCATTCTTCAAGGATGAACCCCATGAGCATTCGCTTTGATGAACGCGTCGCCATCGTGACCGGCGCTGGCCAGGGACTGGGCCGCAGCCATGCGCTGCAGTTGGCCGCGCGCGGCTGCCGCGTGGTGGTCAACGACTTCGGGGGCGCGGCGCAGGCCGTGGCCGACGAGATCCTGGCCGCGGGCGGCCAGGCCATCGCCGATGGCGGCAACGTTTGCGACAGCGCTGCCGTGGACGCCATGGTGGCGCGGGCGATGGATGCCTGGGGCCGCGTCGATATCCTGATCAACAATGCCGGCATCTTGCGCGACAAGACCTTCGCCAAGATGAGCGCCGACGATTTCAACGCAGTGATCGACGTGCATCTGCTGGGCTCGGCCAACTGCGCGCGTGCCGTGTGGCCGATCATGCGCGAGCAGCGCTACGGCCGCATCCTGATGACCACGTCCACGTCGGGCATGTACGGCAATTTCGGCCAGTCCAACTACGGCGCCGCGAAAGCGGGTGTGGTCGGCCTGATGAACGTGCTGCACCTGGAAGGCCAGAAGCATGGCATTCACGTCAATGCGCTGGTGCCCACCGCCGCCACGCGCATGACGGCCGAGATGTTCGATGCGGACGCGCTGCGGGCGCTGGACCCGGCCTATGTGACGCCCGCCGCCCTGTTCCTGGTGGCCGAGGGCGCGCCCAGCCGCACGGCGCTGCTGGCGGGCGCGGGGACCTATGCGCGCCTTGCCATCGTGGAAAGCGAAGGCGTCTATTTTCCCGAAGGCGAACGCACGCCCGAAAGCATTGCCGCGCATTTCGACGAGATCGCCAGTCTGGGCCGCCTGATCGAGCCGCCCGAGGGCCTGGCGCACGTCGCCCGCATTTTGAAGCGTGCGCAGGAGGCGGCATGAACGCCAATGCCCCGTCGCATTCCCCCACGCAACCGCCCCGCGCGGCGCCGCACGCCCGAAGCGACTATCCGCGCCTGCTGCCGATGACCACGCGTTTACGCGACATCGACGTCTACGGTCATATGAACAACGTGGTCTACAACGAATACTTCGATACGGCGGTCAACCAGACACTGGTTGAACTGGGCGTGCTGGACCTGAACAAGAGCGACGTGATCGGCCTTGTGGTGCATAGCCAGACCTCGTACTTCCGTCCCGTGTCGTTTCCCGACCGAGTCGTGCTGGGGTTGCGCGTGGGCCGCCTGGGCCGCACCAGCGTGACCTACGAGTTCGCACTGTTCCGCGGCGAAGACGAGACCGCAGCCGCACAGGGCAGCTACACCCACGCGTATGTCGACCGCGCCAGCAACCAGCCTGTTGAATTGCCGCCTGTCTTGCGGCGCGCGCTGGAGCCGTTGTTGCGCGCGTCGGCGCCGGCCTGAACGGCCGCCCGGGAGCGATCGTGATCGACCACACCCTGCCCCGCGTCACGTACTCGAACATCCACACGGACTTCTCCGCCGTGCATGACCTGCTGGACAAGCGGCTGCCCGACTTCGAGTCGCGCATGCTGGGGTTGGATTACCGGCATCGCTTCGATGGACGCGCGGTGGCGGGCGAGCCCTTGCAGGAATCATATTCGCCGATCGACCACTGGCTGCTGATCGGGCGTTTTCCCAGTGCGGGCGCCGACACAGTCGATCAGGCGATTGCCAGCGCGCGCCGCGCCCAACCAGCCTGGGCCGCGCAGGGGTGGGCGGCGCGCATCGCCGTGCTGCGCCGGTTGGCGATGGTGCTGTCTGAACGCAAGTACGACTTCGCCATGGCGACGATGATCGAAATCGGCAAGTCGCGGCTGGAAGCGCTGGGCGAAGCTGAGGAAGCCGTCGACCTGATCCGCTATTACTGCGATCAGGCCGAACGCAGCGACGGCTACCGGCAGCCACTGGCGCGCGCCTTCGACAATGAAAGCACGCACGACGTGTTGCGCCCCTATGGCGTGTTCGCGGTGATCGCGCCCTTCAACTTCCCGCTGGCGTTGTCCGTGAACATGGTGTGCGCGGCACTGCTGGCAGGTAATGCCGTGGTCTACAAGCCGTCGCCCCGCGCCGCGCTGACCGGCGCGTTGCTGTTGAGCGCCTGCGACGGTGCCGGCGTGCCGTCGGGCTGCGTGAATGGCGTATTCGGCGGGGCGCAGACGGGCGCGGTGCTGGCGCATCACGCGGGCGTCGACGGCTATGCGTTCACGGGCAGCCTTGAAGTGGGCATGGATTTGCTGCAGGCGGTGGCGGCGGGCCGCCATGCGCGTCCGGTCATCGCCGAGATGGGCGGGAAGAACCCGACCTACGTCACCGCCAGCGCCGATCTGGATGCGGCCGTGCAAGGCGTGGTGCGCTCGGCCTTCGGGTTGCAAGGGCAGAAGTGTTCGGCGGGGTCCAAGGTCTATGCGCACGACAGCATCCACGACGCCTTCCTGGACCGGCTTTGCGCCGCCACGGAGGACGTGTCCGTGGGCGACCCGCGCGAGCGCGGCGTCTTCATGGGGCCCGTGATCGACGAAGCAGCATGGCGACGCTACCGCACGGCCTGCGAAGACGTCAGGGCGGCCGGCCGGCTATTGGCGGGCGGACGCCGCCTTAGCGCGGGCGAACTGGCCTATGGCCATTATGTGCGGCCCGCTGTCGCGGCCGGCTTGCCGGCCGACCACCGGCTGAACCGCAAGGAACTCTTCCTGCCCTTCGTCTCGGTGCTGCCGTTCACCGATTTCGACGTAGCGCTCGACGACGGCAATGCGGTGGACTACGGCCTGACAGCCGGCTGCTATGCGCAAGAGCAGGACGAGGTCGACCGGTTCCTGAACCGGGCCCAGGCGGGTGCCTTGTATGTGAACCGGGCCAGCGGAGCGACCACGGGCGCCTGGCCAGGCATCCAGACGTTCTGCGGCTGGAAGGGTTCCGGCATGACCGGCAAGGGCGGCCTGGGGCCGTACTACGTCGCCCAATTCGCACGCGAACAAAGCCACACCGTCTGGCATCGCTAAGACACAGGAAACCATCATGAGAGAAGCCGTCATCGTTTCAACCGCCCGCACGCCCATCGGCCGGGCCTATCGCGGCGCGTTCAACGACACGACCGCGCCTACGCTGGGCGGCCACGCGATCTCGCACGCCGTGGCACGCGCGGGGGTGGCGCCGGGCGAGGTCGAGGACGTGATCCTGGGCGCCGCCTTGCAGCAAGGAACGACGCATATGAACGTGGCGCGCCAGGCGGCACTGCGCGCGGGCCTGCCCGCGCAGGTGGCCGCGATGACGCTGGACCGGCAATGCGCGTCAGGGCTGATGGCGATTGCCACGGCCGCGCGGCAAGTGACGCAGGAAGGCATGGATATCGTCGTGGCCGGAGGCCTGGAGTCGATCTCGCTGGTGCAGAACGACACGATGAACCGCCACCGCTGGTTCGACGAGGCGCTGATGCGCGAGCAACCCGAAATCTTCATGAGCATGCTGGAAACGGCCGAGATCGTGGCCAGCCGCTATGGCATTCCCCGCGCCGCGCAGGACGCGTATGCGTTGCGCTCGCAGCAACGTACGGCCGCCGCGCAGGCCGCCGGGCGCTTCGACGACGAGATCGTGCCGCTTGCCGCCGTCATGCTGGTGACGGACCGCGCAACAGGTCAGACGTCGGCCCAGTCGGTGACGTTGGCGCGCGACGAAGGCAATCGCCCGGATACCTCGCTGGACAGCCTGGCGAAGCTGCAGCCCGTCTTCAAGAACGGCCAGCGGTTGGAGGTCGGCCAGCACATCACCGCCGGCAATTCGTCGCAGCTCTCGGACGGTGCATCGGCCTGCGTGGTCATGGAAGCCGCCGAGGCGCGCCGGCGGGGCTTGAAGCCGCTGGGCACGTACCGCGGCATGGCGGTCGCCGGATGCGGCCCCGAAGAGATGGGCATCGGGCCGGTGCATGCGGTGCCGCGCCTGTTGGCGCGGCACGGCTTGAAGGTCGACGATATCGGCCTGTGGGAACTGAACGAGGCCTTTGCCTGCCAGGTGCTGTATTGCCGCGATCAACTCGGCATTCCGGACGAGCGCCTGAACGTCAACGGCGGCGCCATTTCCATCGGGCATCCTTACGGGATGTCGGGGGCGCGCATGGCGGGGCACGCGCTGATCGAAGGCCGCCGGCGCGGCGTGCGCTATGCGGTGGTGACGATGTGCGTGGGCGGCGGCATGGGCGCCGCCGGCCTGTTCGAAATCACCCCATAAGGGGATGGCCACAGGGCGTTATTTCGCGACGTTCTCGTCGTCCACGGTCAGCCCGCCGTCTTTCATGATGCCTTGCGCGATCTCTTCGGCGCTCTTGCCGGCAAAACCGTGTTCGCCCGCCGTGATGCGGAAGCTGTCGCCTTCCAGCGGGCTTTGCAAGGTGGCGGACGTGAGCAGTACGCCGTTTGACCGCAGCTGAATGCGTTTGCCCACGCGGTTGCGGGTGAAGTCGGCCAGGGCCTTTTGGCTATCGGGTTTCAATGCCACGTCAACGACGCGGGCGCCGGTGTGCGGGTCGGCGCTGGGCGTGGCGCTGGCGGCTTGCAGCGTGACGGTTTCGGCGTGCGCGGCCAAGGGCAGCGACAAGGCCAGGGCGGCGGCGCAGGCCAGATGCTTCATCAAGGGCATGGCAGTTTCCTTTGGCGAGGACAATAGCTCCATCCTAGCCGAAGTGCGCCGCGCCGACGAGTTCAGGGCCGGCCGGGCGTACGCATGACCGGCGGGCGCATCCAGGGCATTTCGGGCAGCCCCTGTATCTGCGGCATACCTGGGGCGGGCATGCCCAGGGGGTTGAGCGCGGCGTCTTGCAGCACGGTCATCCATTCGCGCGGGTCCATCGGTTCACCCATACGCGCGCGCACATCCAGCAGGTCCAGCGCGGCGCGGCGGTGGCCGGCTTCTGCGGCCTCGCGGAACAGGCGTTCAGCCACGTTGTAGTTCTTGGGCACGCCCCGGCCCATGCCGGTCAGTTCGCCCAGGTACGTTTGCGCGGGGGCGAAGCCCTGGTCGGCAGCGCGCTGATACCACCGGGCCGCCACCTTGTAGTCCTGCTCCACGTGTTCGCCGTTTTCGGCGATGAGGCCCAAGGTGGTCATGGCGACCACGTCACCTGCTTTGGCGCGGGCTTGCAGCGAGGCCAGCCTGGGCTCGTCCAAGTACTTCGCGCCCCGTTCAATTTCAAATTCCCACGCGCTCATGCGCGCCTTGATCAAGTCGCGGCCCAGCGTTGGCGAGGGACCGCGGCCGGCTTGCCCAGGCTTGCCCCCCGGCACGGCGGGCGTCTGGCCGTCGGCCAGTGTGGTGAAGGTGACCGTGCCGACCAGGCTGCTGGCGTAGTGCGGAATCTGCCGGTAAGCGGTGGCGACTTGCACATCGCCCGTCAGCTGCTTGAAGAAATTCTCGACCGGGGCGGACGCGGGCAGGGAGTCCAGGCCTTGCGCGAAGTAATACGCGTACGGGCTATGGCGCGGCCCTTCGTTGCCAAAGCCGTCTTCGGCCGTGGCGCCAGGCTGCGTCGAAAACGCGATCAGTTCGCCGCCCGCCGGCACGGTGTGAACCAGGCCCGCCGAGGGGGCGCCGCGCGTGAGATTCGTGCGGCACGCGTCCAGCACCATCAGCCTGGCGCGCACGTCGGCCCGGCGCAGCGCCTGCGACACGCGCTTGATGCTCAGCGAGCTTTGCTGTGCGGTGCGGATGCGGACTTCGCCCAGGGGCAACGCCAGGTCCACGCCAAACAGATAGTTCACATCGTCCACGGCCACCGCATGGCCGGCAAAGTACACCAGCGCCAGATCAGCGTCTTTCGCGCGCGTGGCGAACTCGTCGACGGCGGTTTCCATTTGGGCGGTGGTCAGGTCGGTAAGCAGCGTGACGTCGAACTGCCGCTTGCGCAGCGACTCGGCGATCAGGCGAGCGTCGTTGACCGGGTTGACCAGCGCGTTGGCGGGCACCGCGTAGCGGGCGTTGCCGATGACCAGCGCGTAGCGACGCTTGGCGGCGGTGGGTACGGGCGGAGCCGATGGAACTGACGTAGCCGACGGGGCCGTGGCCGGGTTGGCCATCACGCCCGCGGGCAGCGGCAACAAGCCCGCGCCCAACATGGCGGCAAGCAGCCGCCGGCGGGTCAAGGGCATCGCCATGGACATTGCAACCGGAAACGGATTCGTCTTCATGACTGGCCTCATCGACGGGGGCAAACGCCGGCCGGGCCGGGGGTAGCGGACAGCACGCCCAGCGCGTGGGCGGCGTCTTGCAACGAGGAGTCGCGCGCGGCGCTCAGCACGTATCGGCCGTCGGCGTCGGGGCCGTCCACAATCGACACGTCGTACTGGGACAAGGTGTTGCGCAGCTGTTTGGCGGTGAGCGCGTCGGGCAGGTCCACCACCAGGCGCGGGCAGGAACCGCCGCCACGCGTCAGCACGCCGTCGGACGCGGGCAAATCCGGCGACACGTCCAGAGGCGCTTGCTGCACCACCATGACCGACAGCATGATCGCCAGCGCCCAGCCCAGCGGCATCAGCGGGCTGGCGGGCGTGGGCCATAGCCATTGCCACAGCCGGCGGGCGCGGGACGGCAAGGGCTGCGCGGGGGGCGGGCGTTCGGCCAAGGCGCGCAGGAACGCGGAATCGCGGTCGGCCCGGCCGATGTCGTTATGGGCCAGTTGGCGCGCCTGGGCCAGGTTGCGCCATTCGTCGACCTCGGCTTGCAGTGCGGGGTCGCGCGCCATGTCGGCTTCAAAGGCGCGGCGGGCGTCGCCGTCGAGCTCGCCCGACAAATAGGACAGCACTCGGTCTTCAGACATGATCAGTCCATTCCTTTGCGCGTGCATTCGGCCACGAGCTTGCGTGCGGCGTGCAGGCGGCTTTTGACGGTAGGCACGTGCAGGTCCTGTTGCTTGGCGATCTGCTCCATGGGTATCTCGTCCAGATACAGGAACATCGTGGCGCGCAGGGTGTCGCTGAGTTTGTTCAGGCAATCGCGCATCCGCTTGACGAGCGACAGGTGCTCGTACGCGTATGCGGGGTCGGCGAAGGGGGAGGGGTCGCCCACGTCTTCGGCGTCGTCGAAGACGTTGTCGTCCTGTCCGCCGTCGCCTTCGGGCCGGGTCCACTGCACTTCAAGCCGCGTGCGCCGATGCATCTGGATCAGTTCGTGCAGCGAGCCCCGATACAGATAGCCGCCCAGCTTGCTGACCGCGAGTTCGTGCGCGGCCCACCCGCCGGCCGGCTGGCCGTGCTGGAAGCCTTCGTCCTTGAACGTGCGGGTTTGCAGGAACTTCATGAGCGCGTTATTGAAGGCGTCCACCACGCCTTCGGGCGAGGTGTTGAAGAATTTCTTGCGCAGCTTCAACGTGATGTGCTGCTCGGCCTTGTTGCGGAATTCCAGCGCGTAGCGGGGATCGGCATGCATGATGCGCAGCAGCGCGTCGACGTTGTTGATGACGTAGCGCTTGGGGTCGAGCGTGTTCATGGTTCAGATTCTTGGTGTCGAACTGGACGCGGAACGTCAGCCCATCGGCGGAAAATGCCGCAGCCCTCCGGGGCGAGGGCTGCGGCACCTTAGCCGCGCAGGGGCGGAAAATCAAGCGCGGCGGCGCAGCACGGCAACGCCGCGGACGGTGAAGGCCACCACGATGGCCAACGACAGGTAAAAGCCGAAACCGAAGCTCAGGCTGCTCCACAGCGACGACGCCATGTCGCCGGCCATGTTGCGGCTGGCGCGGGAGTTGCCCATGAAGCCGGCGAACTGGCGGGTGGCGTCCATGATTTCGCGCACTTGCGAGACCACGCCGGCCAATACGATCAGCCACAAGGCCAGCGGCACGAAATAGCCGAAGCGGGATGCGCGGTGTGGCAGCAGGGACGGCAGCAACGGGCCGACGACCGCCAGCAGCCACAACAGTGCGTAGATGCCCGCGCCCGTGCCGTGCGCGCCCTGGATATTGCCGCCGTTCTGCATGCGCAGCATGTCATAGAAGCTGAGGCTGGCGTTCGAGCCCATGATGCGCACCGTGATCACCGAGAACACCGTGGTGGCCAGCAGGAACAGCAGCGCGCCTGCAGCGTCGCCCCGATTGACGCGCTGGGCGGCGGTGGCGGCCCAGCGGGCGCCGTGTGTCTTGGCCTGGTTCAATACGTCGCGTGCCTCTTTGCCTTGCATGGTCTTTCCTTTTTGGTTCGGGCGGGGATGCCTGTATCTGTTGCTATGCGCGGCGCACGAAAAGGTTCGATTTATTTTTCGAAGAAATTTTTCGAACCTTTCCCGGCTTGGTGCGTAGCAGGGGACAAGGGCGCGGATTTTCCCGTCGCCATCCATCCACACGGAGAGTCGAAATATGTCCAACCCCACCCCGCTGACCGCCCTGTACCAGACCGTAGTGCAAGAAGAACTGGGCCTGGTCGCCCGTATTGATGAAGATGGCGACGTGCTGTTTCGCTACCCCGACCTGGGCACCATGTTCTTCAGCCTGAGCGAGTCGGATCCGGAATTTCTGCGCCTGGTCTACCCGAGCTTCGTGGACGCGGACGAACTGGGCCTGACCCGTGCGCAACTGCTGGAAGTGGTCAATGCGGTGAACAACCGCTGCAAGGCGGTCAAGCTGAGCCTGCAGCAAGACCGCGGTCCGAAGCCTGGACGCGTGTCGGCATCCGTAGAGAGCTTTGTTGCCCCGTCCGATACGCTGCCCGCCGAAGTGCTCTTGCGCGCCATCGTGACGCGTTGCGTGTCGGCCATCCGCCACTGCGCTGGCGAACTGGTGAAAGACGCGCTGGAACTCAAGCAGGCCGCTGCGGGTTGAGAAGCGCGCCGGCCGCGCGGAATTGAAACAACCCTGGCCCTGCGCTGTAACTTTGAGATACATTGCAGGGCTTTGACGGAAATTGCGCCTTGCCGCTGCGCGATTTCCGGCCACCATCATGATGTCGATGCGCCCGCTCTTACTCCGTTCTCTGATCTTTCGCCTTGTGACCATGCTGTTGTTGCTGGGAGGGTTGAGCGCATGCGCGGTCAAGACCAATTCCCGTGGCGGGCTGGTCTATGGCGTCGACACCGCCGCCCTCTTCGGTACCGAAATCGGCCAGTTCCCGCTACAGGACGGCGGGCAGGGCACGCTGCGCCGCGAGGGCAAGAACTTCTCGGTCAAGCTGTCGGGCAACCAGCGCGTGGTGCCCTTGAACAACGTGGACTCGGCCCGCGTCGCGCGCACCGAGAACGTGGGCTCGCGCACCGTGGTCGTCATCGAGACGCAACGGCGCAATTGCGACTACCGCTACACGGTGCTGGCGATCGAGGGGTCGGACGTGTTGTCGTGGGACCTGGGCAATTGCCGTGACCGGCCGGCGGTGCTGGTGCAGGACGACCGCAGCGCCATGACCTTCGATTTTCCGAAGGGATCCAACATCGAGCGGTTCGTCTACACGCAGGACGGCCGCATGCGCCGGGGCGACGTCAAGGCGGTGGCCGGCCTGAATCCGCGCGCCAAGCCCTTTGCCGACGAATCGTTATACCCGCCGGGGTACCTGGACTCGCTGCGCCTGTACGGCGTCTACCCGCCGCCTGCGGCCCCGGCCGCAAAGACCGGCAAATCCGGCAAGCCGGGCAAAACGCCCAAGCCCGGACGGCCTGCCACGCCGGACGCGCCCGCCAGGACGGCGCCCGCCGACAACCCGGCGGGCAGCCAGCCCCAGGGCCAAACGCAGACCGCCGGCCGGGTCGTTCCGCCGCCGCCCCAGCGCGTGCCGGGAGGCGATGGGCCTGCCGCGACCGCGAGCCCCGCGCCGCGCGCGGGCAGCGCGTCGCGTACGCCCGCCAAGCTGGACCTGCCCGATGAGGAAATCACCTCGACCCGTCTTGACCTGAGGGACTGACGTGCGGCAAGCCCAGATTCGCCAACTTCTTTTCCTGATCGTCCTGACGGTCATCTATCTCAGCTTCGAGCTGGGATTCAATGCGCGCCTGCTGGACGTGGTGGGCAGCCGCGCCACGCCGCACGACATCGAAGAGCTTGAGTTCTTCGGCCGCACGCTGTCCGGCATTGCCGCCGCGCTGGTAGTGCTGCAATTGCTGCTGACCCGGCGCCTGCGCACCGGCGGAAAGCCGTCATACCTGAAGATCGGCGTTGCCTGCGTCGTGACCGCGCTGGTGGTGTTCAGCGCCATCAAGGGGCTGGTGAACGTGCTGGTGGATAGCCGCGACGGCGATTTCCGCCGTATCGCCGCCAACGCCGGCTTGCTGCAGCGGTCGCTGGTGCAGGGCGACCTGCATCTGGACGGCCTGGTCGACGACGAGGTCTATGCGCGGCCCGAGGGCAAGGCGTTCCTGGCCGTGTTCCAGGTGCTGCTGTCCAATATCGACAACCTGGACGAGAAGGTCGAACCCAAGAAGCGCCAGGTGATCCGCACTGATCTGCAACGGCAGATGAAGACCTTCACGTTTGATGGCCGCGACGTCCGCATGACGGCGCCAGGCATCCGCGGCTATCACCAGGTCTACACCAGCGTGATGCAGTCAGTCGCCGATCGCTGGAAGCAGTATGCGGGCGTGCCGGTGGGCAACGACATCGGCCTGGCGCGCGAGCAGGACCGTGCCTGGAGCGACTACCGCAGGAACCTGTCCAAGCGGGGTTGGACGCCGGAGAGCGTGCCGGCGCGCTATCAGGGCCGCGTGGTGCAGGACGTGCGCAAGCGCATTCCGGTGCCGGGCGACTGGCAGCCTTATGACCGCGCCACCTTCAACGAGGCAGTGGCCCAGCAATATTGGAAGACCATGCGCAGCCGCACCGTCCATGTGGAAGGGGACGCGATTCCGCCGGGGCTGTCTTACGAGGACTTCGTGGCGCGTCCCGGCGTGCAGAGGCTGCTGCGCCAGACCCTGATGGTGCCCGCCAGCATGAGCGTGGCCGCCAACTACACCGATGCGGCCAGCTTCAAGCGCCTGTACGACGGCATGTTGGACCGCGCCGTGGATGAGGCGATGCCGCGCTTTTCCGCCCGCAACGAAGACTTCGGCCGGGGCGGCCAGCACTACAAGCTGGGCCAGGATGCCGCGCGGGCGGCGATCGTGCCCCCGGTGGCGCTGCTGTTCTCCCTGCTGGGCGCGGTGGGCCACTTCGCCAAGCTGCTGTATCTGATCGCCAAGCTGGTCGTGTGGGTGCGCACGCCTGCCGGGCAGGAGCCGGGCCGCACCGCGACGCGCGCAGCCGGCCTGGCGCTGGTGTTGACGCTGGTATGCGTCTGGACCGCGTTTTCCTTCATGCAGAACGGCGTGACCCAGAGCGAGCTGTTCCAGCAGATGTCGCGCGCGGAGTCCGGCCGGGATGATGAGTCGGCCGGCCAGGCGCTGCGCCGCCGCGTGCTGGCCAACATTGCGCACGTGGTGGTGGTGGGGCAGGCCTATACCTATCCCTTCAACGAGGCGGTGCGCACACGCGTGCTGGGCGGCATCAAGTATGGATACCACGGCGATGCGAGTTAAGCGCTTGATCGCGGCGCTGCTTGCCGCCGTGCTGCCCGTGTCCTGCGCCAGCGCCGCCTGCCTGGGCATGCAGGTGCACGCCCATCGCGGCGCGCCGACGTTGCCCGAGAATTCGCTGGCGTCGATCAGCGCCGCCTACGCGGGCGGCTGGGACGGGGTCGAAATCGACATGCAGCGCTTGCAGGACGGCCGTTGGGTGCTGCATCACGACGTGCTTACGGGCAGGACGGTGGGCGGCGTGGGACGCAAGGCCGTGCTGCAACTGAACAGCGCCGATTGGCGCGGCGCAAAGCTGATGGGGCAGGGCGGCGGGTCGCCGCCGCCGTTCCTGGACGACGCGCTGCGGGTTGCAGCCGCCCAACCCGCCAAGACGTTCAACGCCGAACTGAAGGTCGTCTACCGCGACTGCGCGCCGGTCAGCCAACTGGTCGCTGGCATGAAGCAATCGCTGCCGCACGGCAACTGGATGATTACGTCGGCCTTTCCAGAGGCGTTGCGCTGCGTGCGCGGTACCGACCGCCAAGGCTATCTGGGGCTGATCGTCTTTGACCCCCGGAATGCCGAATCCGTCAGCGCCAACCCCTTGGGCAAGTACGTGTCGCAGCGCGCCACGGCGCCCAGGCTCACCCGTCCGTGGCTGGCCAATCTGGCGAAAACCGTGGGCGCGCCGGTCGGCGTGCACGTGGACGCCCTGACGCTAGCTGCCAATCCCCAGCTGCTGCGCGACGCGGCGTCGGAATCGGTGCGGGTGTTCGTCTACGCGGTCGGCGGCGACGCCGCGCTGGCGCAGCAACTGCGTGCGACCCGCCAGCGGGAAGGCTATCTGCCGTCGGGCGTGATCATCGACGGTGACGCGCAGGCGTTTTGCCGGACGATGGGCGGTTAGGCGACGAGATCTGCGCCCGGACTGCGGGTTTCTCCCTATTTGCATACGTATGCAAGGATTCGAAAGTGGGCTCACTTTGTTTTGAACCCCGACGTATGCAGGGCCAGGAGACCATGATCCGTTATCTGAAGCGCGGCCGGACCGCCGCCGTAAAAACCGACGACGACGCCAAGGTACGCGCGACCGTCGAAGACATCATCCGCGATATCGAGACCCGGGGCGACGACGCCGTACGAGACTACAGCCGAAAATTCGACAACTGGGACCCGGCCGACTTCCGACTGTCGCGTGCGGAAATCGAAGCGGCTCGCAAGCAATTGTCGGCGCGCGAGATCGAGGACATCACGTTCGCCCAGGCCCAGGTCCGCAATTTTGCCCAGATCCAGCGGGACTCGATGCGCGACGTGGAAGTCGAGACCTACCCGGGCGTGGTGCTCGGCCACAAGCACGTGCCAATGAATGCCGTTGGCTGCTATATCCCCGGTGGCAAATATCCCCTGCTGGCTTCCGCGCACATGAGCGTGTTGACGGCCAAGGTAGCGGGTGTGAAGCGCATTGTGTCCACGGCCCCGCCTTATCAAGGCAAGCCGCACCCGGCCATCGTGACGGCCATGGACATGGCTGGAGCCGACGAAATCCTCGTGCTGGGCGGTGTGCAGGCCGTCGTCGCGATGGCGGTCGGAACGCCCAGCGTGGCGCCGGTCGACATGCTGGTTGGCCCGGGCAACATGTTCGTGGCCGAGGCCAAGCGGCAGTTGTATGGCCGGGTCGGCATCGATCTCTTTGCCGGTCCCACCGAGACCTTGGTGATCGCCGACGATAGCGTGGATGGCGAGCTGTGCGCCGTCGACCTGCTGGGCCAGGCGGAACACGGCCCCACGTCGCCCGCCGTGCTGCTTACCAACAGCGAAGCGTTGGCGCGCAACACGCTGGCCGAAGTCGAGCGCCAATTGGCCATCCTGCCCACCCGCGGCATCGCATCCCAGGCCTGGGCCGAGTGCGGCGAGGTCATTGTCTGCGACACCATCGAAGAGATGCTGCAGGTAGCGGACGACCTGGCTTTCGAGCACGTGCAGGTCATGACGCGCGACCCGGATTACTTCCTTCGCAACATGACCAACTATGGGGCCCTCTTCCTGGGGCCGCGCACCAATGTCAGTTTCGGCGACAAGGTGATCGGCACCAATCACACGCTGCCGACCAACCGGAACGCGCGCTACACGGGCGGGCTATGGGTAGGCAAATTCCTGAAGACCTGCACCTACCAGCGTGTGCTGACCGATGCGGCCAGCGCCAGGATGGGCGAATATTGCTCGCGGCTTTGCCACATGGAGAATTTCTCCGGGCATGGCGAGCAGGCCAACATCCGCGTGCGCCGCTACGGCAACCGGCCCGACCTGCCCTGGTACCAGCCGGTTGAGGCGCAGGCATGATTGCGCTGCCAAAAGGACCGGACTTCCGCCTGGACGGACGCCGGGCCCTGGTGACGGGCGGCAGCGGCGGCATCGGCCTGGCTGCGGCTGCCGGGCTGGGGCGCGCCGGCGCGCATGTGACGGTGGCGGCGCGGCGCGAACGCGAGTTGGCGCAGGTCTGCGAAGCGCTGCGCGCCGAGGCGATCGGCTGTGCGCCGCTGGTGCTGGACGTGACGGATTCCGCTGCCGTCGACCGGGCGATCGCGGCAGACGGGCCGTTCGACATCCTGGTGAACAACGCGGGGATGAATCGTCCCAAGCCCTTGGTGGAGCAGTCCGATGAAGATATCGACAGCGTGCTCGATCTGAACGTGAAGGCGGCGTTCTATACCAGCCGCGCCGTGGCGCGCAGGCTGTTGCAGGAGGGCATGCCCGGTTCGATCATCAATGTGTCGTCGCAGATGGGGCATGTCGGCAGCCCCCGGCGTACCTTGTACTGCGCGAGCAAGCATGCGCTTGAAGGTATGACGCGCGCGCTGGCATGGGAGTTGGGGGCGGCGGGAATCCGCGTGAATACCGTGTGCCCGACCTTCATCGAAACCCCCATGACGGCCGGGATGCTGGAGCAGCCCGGGTTTCGCGACTGGGTGTGCGCGCGCAACGCGCTGGGCCGGGTGGGCCAGTTGGAGGAAGTGATGGGCGCTATCGTGTTCCTTGCCAGCGAGGCATCCAGTTTGATGACCGGCAGCGCGCTGATGCTGGACGCGGGGTGGACGGCAGCATGAAGACCGCGCCTCGCGCCCAGGACGTAGCGGATCTGGCGGAAGTCTCGCAGTCCGCCGTCAGCCGGACGTTTACCCCTGGCGCCAGCGTCTCGGAAGAGACGCGCCGCAAGGTGCTTGCGGCCGCACAAAAGCTGGGATACCGGCCTAACGCGCTCGCCCGCAGCCTGATCACGCGGCGCAGCCGCATCGTGGCGCTGGTGATGAGCTATCTGGAGAACCAGTTCTACCCCCTGGTGATCGAAAAGCTGTCGCAAAAGCTGCAGAAAGAGGGCTATCACGTGCTGATGTTCATCGCGGAAGTCGATGAGGCAGCCGACGGCGTGCTGGCGGAAATCCTTCAGTACCAAGTAGACGGAATCGTCATGGCTTCCGCCATGCTGTCTTCCAACGTGGCGCGAAGCTGCGCGGAAGTCGGCGTGCCGGTCGTGCAGTTCAACCGGGTGTCCATCCTGGGCGGACTGGCGCGGCATGCCAGCAGCTCGGTTACCTCCGATAACTATGCGGGCGGCCAGATGGCAGCGCGGTTGCTGGTTGCGCGCGGGTACCGACGGTTCGGCTTTCTGGCGGGCCTGGAAGACTCTTCGACCAGCATCGAACGGGAGCGGGGCTACCGTGATGGACTGCACCAATTGGGCCATGCCGTGCATCGCCGTGAAGCGGGCCACTACGATTTCGATCGGGCGCAGGCCGCCGTTCGCCGCATGTTCGCCGACGATGCGCCGGACGCGTTGTTCGCGGGCAATGACCACATGGCGATTGCGGCGCTGGACGTGCTGCGCCAGGAGCTTGGCCTGCGCGTCCCGCAGGACGTGGCGGTGGTGGGCTTTGACGACGTGCCGCAGGCTTCGTGGGGCGCGTACCGGCTCACGACGATCCGTCAGCAGGTCGAACCGATGGTGGAAGCGACGGTGGGGCTGCTGCGCGAGCAGATGCAGGCGGAACTCCGCCCGCGCGACATCGTCGTGCCGTGCAGCCTGGTTGAACGCGCCACCGTCCGGGCAGGCCCTGGAAATGAATTTGCAGCAACACCTTGAAAGCGCGCGCAGACCGCGCTCATGACTATTCGCAGTTCGCAGGAGACAAACGCATGCGCAGCATTTTTGTACGTACCCTGACCGCCGTTGCGGCGGTGGGGTTGACGGCTTCCCTGGCCCACGCCCAGGCTGGCGCGCCGGCCTGGCCGGCGAAGACCATTCGCTATGTGGTGCCGTTTTCGCCGGGTGGCGTATCGGACGGCGTGGCGCGCCTGATGGCCGAGCAACTGAGTGCCCGATTGGGACAATCGGTGATCGTCGAGAACAAGCCGGGGGTGTCCGGGATCGTCGGCACGCAGCTGGTGGCTCGTGCGGAGCCGGACGGCTACACGCTGGTGGGCGGCACCATCACCACGCATGCCGTCAATCCGTTCTTCATCAAATCGCTGGGCTATGACCCCGTCAAGGATTTCACGCCCGTGGCACTGGTGGGCATGGTCAGCAATGCGCTGGTCGTGCGCGCCGACAGCCCCTTCAATACGGTGCAGCAAGTCATCGACGCGGCGCGTGCGCAGCCCGATGGCCTGACTTACGGCACCGCCGGGGCGGGTACGTCGCAGCATCTTTCGGGCCAGCTTTTCCAGTCCATCTCGGGAACGCGACTGCGGCAGATCGTTTACAAGGGCGGCTCGCAATCCATGGTGGACCTGATCGGCGGTCAAATCGACATGGTGTTCGAAACCGTGGCGGCGGCGCGTCCGATGATCGATTCCAAGCGCGTCAAAGTGCTGGGCGTGACCTCGGCGGCGCCGCTGGCGGACTTGCCCGGGGTCACGCCGCTGGCGCAACTGGGTTTGCCGGGATTTGAAATGCAGTCCTGGCAGGGCATTTTCGCGCCGGCCGGCACGCCCGCGCCGGTGGTAGACCGTCTGGGACGCGAGATCGCCGCCATCGTCAACAGCCCGGACGTGCGGGCCAAGCTGCTGATGCTGGGCGTCGCGCCGGATGGCCGCGGCGCTGAACCGTTCGCGCAATTCCAGCGCAGCGAAATCGATAAATGGGGCAAGGTGATCAAGGATGCCGGCATCCAGGCCGATTGATCGCTGCTAATGAACTTTGCCAGGAGACTTGCATGACCGAATCCCGTTTTCCTCTGGACGGCCGTCTGCCGGACATGCTGCGCAGCGGCAAGCCGTTGCGAGGACTGTTCAACGGCCTGCCCAGCCCGGCCATCGTCGAGATGTGCGCCTACGCCGGATTTGACTTCATCATTCTCGACAACGAACACGGCAGCGCCGACCTGGGGGTGACCGAGCACATGCTGCGCGCGGCCCGGGCAGCGGGTATCGCCTCGGTGGTGCGTTGCTTTGAACACGATCTGCCACGCATCCTCGACATGGGGGCCGGTGCTGTGCAGGTGCCCATGGTGGAAAGCGTCGAGCAGGCGCGGCGGCTTGTGTCCCTGGTCCGCTATCCACCCTTGGGGCGCAGGGGTAGCGCCTTCAGCACGCGCGCGGCGGGCTATGGCGCGTTTGGCGGCGCCGGCCATACGCAGCGCAGCAATGACGGGATCGCGTTCATCGCGATGATTGAAACGCCGGAAGCGATCGCCGTTGCCGCGGAAATCGCTGCGGTGGACGGCGTGGATGCCGTATTCATCGGTCCGAATGACCTGGCGCACGCGATGGGACATGGCAGCGATTGGACGGCTGCGCCTGTGCAACACGCCATCGAGCAGGGGCTCAAAGCCATCGCCTCCGCGGGGAAGTGCCCGGGCATCATTGCGCTGACGCCCGCTGACGAGGAAAAGTACGGCGCATTTGGCGCCCGCTATTTCGCCAACGTGTCGACCAGCATCATTACCCGCGCGCTGGCGCAGGCGGCTTGCGCCGGACGTGATGCGCAACTGCGGTATTGACGGGGTGAGGAAGGGCCGGACGGGCAGCGCCGGCTAGGGAAATCCCCAGGGCGCAAGCCCTGTCCGGGCGTCTCCGGCAAGCGGGGATGTTCGTTAACATCGTTTTATGCATTCGAATGCGTAAAGAGCGGGCCCGGTGCGCCGAGGTAGCCGCCAGAGGAGACGACAATGAAAAGAAGGCTATTTCTGCAGGGCGCAGGAGCATGCGCGGGACTGGGCGCGCTACCCTTCCGAAGTTACGCTGCCGACGCGCTCGGCCTGAAGGCAGGTAAACCGTACGCCGGAACCAGACTGGCGATCATGCTGCCGCCCTCGTCGCAGTTCCGCGCACAGGAAAAGCGCTTGCCGGAATTCGAGGCGGCCTCGGGCATCAAGGTGGCCTACCAGTACGTGCCTTATGGCCAATTGCTGGAAAAGCTTACGACCGAAGCCGTGGGGGGCAGTTCGGCTTATGACCTGGTGGCCTACCAGGACAGCTGGCTGGCATCGCTGGCCAATTACCTCAGCCCCATCGATGCGCAAGTGCGCGCCGATGGCGTCGATATGAGCCGCTATCCGGACGTGTACCGCAAGGCTTGCCAGTTCAGCGGCGCGACCTATGGCTTGCCGGTCCGCGCGCATCCCCAGTTGCTGTTCTACCGCAAGGACCTGTACGAGCAGGCTGGCATTTCACCGCCCGCGACCTGGGACGACATGTTGACGTCCGCCGCGGCCGTGCAGAAGCAGACAGGTGTTCCGGGCGTGGCCATGGACTATGTAAAAGGCAGCGGGTTTCAGAACCTGTGGCTGTGGTTCAACTGTCTTTGGGGACATGGCTCCGACGTGCTGGATGCCGAAGGCAAGCCGCTCTTTAACAACGCGGCAGGCGTGGCGGCGACACAAGCCTACGTGGATGTGCTGCTCAAGCATAAGGTGGCCAACCCGGGCTCCAGCCAATTCAACGAATACGACATGGTCAACGCCATGGCCCAAGGCAATGCGGCGACGATGATGGTCTGGTGGTGGACGTATTCCGTGTTGACGGGCGATCGTTCCCGCCTGAAGCCCGAACAGGTGGGATTTGCGCCGATGCTGCGCGTGGGGCAGGCGCAGTCGCCGACCGTCGCGATCGTGATGCCCTTCGGTATCTCACGCCAGTCGCGCCACCAGGAGGCCGCATGGGAGTTCATGAAATGGGTGTCCAACCCTGTCCTGGAAAAAGCCATCGTCTGCGATAAGAGCGATCCGCAAAGCGCGGACATCGTCGCGACGCACACGGCCACCTATCTGGACGAAGCCGTCAACGCAGCCAACCACGGCCTGCACCGCGCTGCCCTGGCGAGTTTGCAGCAAGCTCGAACGGTGCCGCAATTGGCCGCGTGGCCGCAAATTGCCACGGCGTTGGAAAGCGCCATTTCGGAGATCGTGTCCAGCGGAAAACCTGTCAGGCCCGCGCTGGATGACGCCGCGGCCCAGGTCGCCCGCATCGCCCGCCGCGCGGGCGGCCGTGGGCGTAGCCAGGAAAGCCGATCATGAAAGACCGTTATCTGAAGTACGCGCTGCTGGCCCCGGCACTCGTGGTGTGCGCCGCCACGCTGCTGTATCCGTTATGCCAATCGTTGTTCTATTCGCTGCACGACTGGAACCTGGGCCGTTCACCCACGCCGCAAGGCTATGTGGGCCTGCTCAACTATGTCGATCTGATTCTGCATGACCCGGAGTTCCTGGGCAGCGCCTGGGTGACGCTGGTGTTCACCGTGCCTTCCGTGGTGTTGACCATGGTGATCGCGTTGGGCCTGGCCATGCTGCTGGCGGGCGACGGCCGCTTGCAGGTTAACGCCCGCACGCTGCTGGTGATTCCGTTTGCCATGTCGCCCGCGTTGGTCGGCATCTCATGGCGGTTCATGCTGAACCCGGAGTTCGGCGTGGTCGATGCACTGCTCAAGACATTGGTGCCTGGCTGGAGCGGCGCGCCGGTCCTGGCCGATCCGGTATTGGCGATGGCGGCGCTGATCGCCGTGGACGTCTGGCACTGGGCGCCGTACTTCATGCTGACGTTCATTGGCGCGTTGGCCGCGTTGCCGCAGGACACGCTGGATGCGGCGCAAGTGGATGGGGCAGGGCGCGGAAGGATCTTCTTCGAAATCGTGCTGCCGCAACTCAAGCCCGTGCTCACCATCGCCATCCTGCTCAAGACCATTTTCTCGCTGAAGATGCTGGACCAGGTCGTGACGATGACGGCGGGCGGTCCCGGCACCGCCACCGACACCTTGCCGCATATGGTCTACAGCACCGCCTTCCGCTTCTACGACATCGGCTACGCCTCGGCGATGGCCTGGTTGCTGGCTGTCGTAATGATGGCGCTGGCGCTGATCTATTCTCGTTTTGCCATGGGGCGCCCATCGTGATGACGCAAACCGCAACGCTTCCTGCCCGCGCCGCCGCGCGCCCCTCTCGCCGCCGCGGCGTCCTGCGCCGGCTGGCCATATGGTTGATCGCCGGCGTCTGGTTCGCGCCGGTCGTCTGGATCGTGGCCACCGCCTTCAAGCCCCGGCTGGACGTATACAGCCTTGCGCTGGCTTTCCGACCCACGCTGGATAACTTCATCGCCGCTTTCGGTTCCCCCTATCTGCTGGGCGAGCGCCTGGCGAACAGCCTGTTCGTGACGGCGGGCACGCTGCTCATGGCCATTCCCCTGTCGACGCTGGCGGCTTACGCGTTCTCACGGTTCCGGTTCCCGGGCGGACAACTGGGGCCGCTTTTATTGCTTGCCACGCAGTTCCTTCCTCCGGTCATCATCGTCATCCCGCTGTTTGTCGTGTTCCGCAACCTGGGCCTGCTGGATACACCCTGGGCGCTGATGGTGGCGAACCTGTCGTTTGTCGTCCCGTACGCCACCTGGATGATCAAGGCCTTCTTCGATGCCTTGCCGCCGGATATGGAAGAAGCCGCTCAGATCGATGGCGCCTCGCGTTTGCGTGCCCTGTGGGATGTCGTGGTGCCGGTGGCGTTGCCGGGCATCGCCACCGCCGCCATTTTTTCGTTCGTCGTCTCGTGGAACGAGTTTTTCTACGCGCTCGTGCTGACGCGCGACCACGCAGTGACGTTGCCGGTCGCGCTGATGAGCGCACGCACCGAACAGGGCGACGCCTGGGACATCATGGCCAGCATGGGCTTGTTCATCATTGCGCCGATGCTGCTCATTTCGCGCTTCGTGCAGCGCTACTTCGTAAAGGGCCTGGTCGCAGGCGCGATTCGCTGAGGATAAACATGGCTTCCGTAAAACTGATTGATGTGGAAAAGCGCTGGGGCGGCGTGGTGGGCGTCGCGCGGCAGTCCCTGGACATTGCCGACGGCGAATTCGTGGTCTTCCTGGGCCCTTCGGGTTGCGGCAAGACAACCACGATGCGCATGGTGGCTGGGCTGGAGGAACCCAGCGCAGGTGAAATCTGGATCGGCGGACGGGACGTGACCGACGCCTTGCCCAAGGATCGCGATGTGGCCATGGTTTTTCAGAACTATGGGCTCTACCCGCATTTGACGGTGGGCGAGAACATCGCCTATCCGCTCAAGGTGCGTGGCATTGGCCGTGCCGAGCGGGCCCTGCGTGCACGCGAGGTCGCCGACAAGGTCGAGTTGGGGCATTTGCTCGACCGTCGACCGCGCGACTTGTCCGGGGGACAGCGGCAACGCGTGGCGCTGGCGCGCGCCATTGTGCGGCGGCCCCAGGTGTTCCTGATGGATGAACCCTTGTCGAATCTGGATGCGAAGTTGCGCGTTTCGATGCGTGCCGAGATCCGCCGCCTGCAGTGCGAACTACGCATTACGACGATCTATGTGACGCACGACCAGATCGAGGCGATGACGCTGGCTGACCGGGTCGTGGTCATGCGAGGCGGGCTGATCCAGCAGGTTGGCACCCCAGCCGAGGTCTACAACCGTCCGGCCAACCTGTTCGTGGCGGGCTTTGTCGGATCGCCGCCGATGAACCTGTTGCCCGCCCGCATGGCCGACGGTGGGCTGAGCGTCGAGGGGCAGCGCCTGAGCGGCCTGGCAGGGCCTGACAACACCGAGCTGGTGCTGGGCATCCGCCCTGAAGACGTGACACTGACGCCGGCCGGCGCGGGCGATCTGGACGGTGTCGTGTACATGTTCGAACTGACCGGCGACGCGGTGCTGGTGACGCTGGACGTGGGTGCTGCTCGGCTTTGCGTGCGCGGAGACCGCCATCTGCGCTACGGCATCGGAGAGCGCATCGGCCTGAGCCTGCCGCGCGAACACTGCCATCTGTTCGATGCCGCGACCCAAGCGCGGCTGGTGGATTGAGCCATGGCGTTCTGGTCAGGCCGGCCACGAGGCCGATCCCCGCAAGACCACTTCACCGGGCAGCCTCTCCTGGCGGGGGCGTCCGCCGGGTTGCAGGCGGCGCGCCTGCAGCATTTCCATGGCCCGGCGCGCCATCTCATCGATGGGCTGGCGCACGGTGGTCAGCGCATACGGGGCGCGCGCGCCTTCGGGGACATCGTCAAAGCCGGCGACCATCAGGCGCTTGGGAATGTCCCAGCCCAGCCGATGGCGGCAGGCGTCGATGACGGCCATCGCCATCTGATCATTGGCGCAGAACACCGCGTCGGGATTGGCGCCCCTGTCCACGGCCTGCAGGAATACCTCGTGCGCCTGATCGTACGAGAAACCGCCATCAAGCACTTGGCACGCGGGAAGACCGGCCGCGCGCAGCGCTTTCTGGAAGCCTTCGATCCGTTCGCGGCCCACGGGCGCTTCCCGCGGACCGCCCAGGCACAGGAAATGCTTTCGGCCGGCAGCCAGCATGCCCTGCGCGAGCGCCTGCGCGCCAGCGGCGTGATCGGTGGAGACCCCATCAACGGCGATGCCCCCAGGTTGCCGGTTGAAGAACAACACCGCGACGCCCTGGTCCGTGAAGCGCCGCACATCGTCGTCGTCCATGGTGGCGCATGCGATCAGGCCGTCCAGGGGATACCCCACCAGCCCGTGGAGCACGGGCTTGACCGACGCGTCGTCGTCGACGGCCAGCAGGATCATGTGCTGGCCCGCGCGCGCGAGGGCGTCGCCCAACGTGTAGAGCAGAGCCGGCGCGCTGCGCAAGGTGTACCGCGTGATCAGTACGCCCACGGCGTGGGATCGGCGGGTGATGAGCGAGCGGGCCAGCGCGTTGGGCGCGTAGCCCAGGCGCGCCGCCGTGGCCAGCACGATTTCCCGCGTTTCGTCCGAGATGTTGCTGCCGGGCTGAAAGCAGCGCGAAACGGTGGACTGCGCAACGCCCGCAGCCGTGGCGACGTCGTAGGAGGTGGCGCGCGGGCGGCGGTTTTTGGCAACAGGCGGCATGAGGCAGGCAGGACGATGGATAGGGTCGGCCCTATTTTGCATTCGAATGCGTTGACTTCACAACTCAATCCAACCTGGCGCCAGCAGGCGCTTTTTTTTGGGAAAGCACAGTAATGACTGAGATTGTCCTTGACCGCGAGGCGGCGATGGCGCGGGCGATTCCGCGCGAAGCCATGGTGGCGTGCAAGCTTGCCTTCATCGACTGCAAGCTGCCTGGCTCCGATTTGAAGGAGAACTACTCCATGATCGGCGCAGGCGTGACGCAATCCGAAGACCAGGTCGTGAACCTGACCGAGCCGCATGGCTTCAGCGTCGGTGCGGCGGCGATGCCCGCCGGCGTCACGAACAACCTGCATCTGCATTTCAGCGCGGAAGTCTTCGTGATCTATTCGGGCCGCTGGAAATTCCGTTGGGGCTCGGGCCCGGGCGCCGGTGAAATCGAGGGCGGCCCGGGCGACGTGCTGAGCATCCCGACCTGGATCTTCCGGGGTTTTTCCAATATCGGACAGGACACGGGTTGGATATTTACCGCCCTGGGCGGGGATGACACCGGCGGCATCATCTGGCATCCGGACATCCTGACGGCAGCCGCCGCGCACGGCCTGTTCCTGGGGCGGGATAACACCTTGCTGGAAGGCGCGCCGGGTCTGCCTCCGGCGGCGGAACTGATCCGTCCGCTTACGGAGCAAGAGATGGAAATGCTTCCGCGCTACACACCCGATCAGATGCGTCAACGCCACCTTGCCGCCGGCGCGCGCGACTGGTCGGCCAGCGGCTGGCTCGGCAATGCTGCAGGCGGCGGCTGCGAGCTCGCACCCGTGATCGGCTACGGCATGAGTGAAGAGCGCGGGCTGCGGGCACCCATCGGCAATCCGCATGGGTTTTCGCTGGACTGGATGCGCCTGGCGCCCAGGCAGACGACGCGCCGTTTCCGGTTGCGGGAAAAGCAGGTGCTGATGGTCATGGAGGGGGCCATGGACCTGGTGCTCAATGCGCCGGGGCAGGAAGTTCGCGTGCGGCTCGAAGAGCAGGCCGTGTATTCCGTGCCGGCCGGCGTCTGGCGGGAGGTCTCGGCCGGCGAATCGCCCGTTGTCGTCGCGGTGCTGTGCGCGGGAGACCAGCGCAAGCGCATCGAATGGCCTGACGAGGTGATCGAAGAGGCTGCCCGGCAGAACTGCGCGCTGGACCCCGACGGCTACATCGCGCCGCGTCACCTGCTGCCGGACAGTGCGATCGGCGTCGGCGAATTGAGAGCCTGATGGGCTCTCCGCTCCCGCTGGTGCTGATTGGCGGCACACTGTGTGATGAAGCCTTGTGGCAACCCATGCTGCACGCCGCGCCGGCGCTTGCGGCGCATGCGCGGATCTTGGCGTATTCCCGTTACCGGTCCGCGCAGGAAGCCGTCCGCGACCTGTTGCCGGACCTGCCCGGCCGCTTCGCCGTGGCGGGGTTTTCGCTAGGCGGATTCCTGGCGCTGGAAATGATGGCGCAGGCGCCCGAACGCGTGGCGGGGCTGGCGCTTATCGCCACCAATGCCCGCGCAGACGCGCCGGCCAATGCCCAGGCTCGCCGGCAGGCGGCGGTGGACGCCGAACGGGAAGGCGTGGCCTCCTATGTCCGCCGGGTGCTGTGGCCAAGCTACGTCGCGCCCAGCCGACTTGATGATGATGCGCTGATGTCATGCATTCTTGCCATGGCACGGCGAGTGGGGGCCGACACCTTCGGCCGTCAGGCCGACATCGCCGTGCTGCGGGCCGACAGCCTGCCGCGCCTGGCTGACGTGCGCGTGCCGACCCTGATCGTCAGTGGCGAGGCCGACCTGCTCAACCCTGCCGACCGCCAGCAGGAAATGGCGGACCGCATTCCGGACGCCCGCTGGGTCCGCCTGCCGCAGGTCGGGCATTTCGTGCCGCTGGAGGCGCCCGCCGCGTTGGCCGCCGCAGTGCGGCAATGGGCGGCCGGACTGTGAAGGACGTCTGGCGGTCCGTCCCGCTTTCCGCCTACACTTGCCGCTTTCTTCGTTCGCCGACCTCCCGCAAGGAAACGCCCATGACCGCACGCACCGCCTGGTTCCTGTCCTGCATGCTTTTCATGGGCGCCGCCCAGGCCGGGTCCGCCCCGGCCGAACTGTCCTGCACTTCGGAGAGCGGCAAGGTCGCGCTGAAAGGGGTGATCCCCTCGCCGTCATCTGAAGAACTGAACATCACGCTGAGCTATTTCGACGCGAACCTGAACTTCAACTCTGACACGCACGCCAACAGTCTCGTGGTAGAAGATTTTCCGCAATCGGTGTTCACGCTGCTCGCCCCATCCCCGGGAGGCGCGCTGACGCTCTATGCCTTGCCGTCCAGCGTGGCGGTGGCCAAGCAGGCCAACGGCGATATCGCGGGCAGCTTCCGGGCTAAGCTGGCTGGGCCCCGCCCTCGTTCGGCGGGCGGGGTGCAGACAGACCTCCCGCTCAAGGCCACGCTGCACTGCGATTACCGCTATTCGCTGTAGGCGGCTACAGGCCGTCGTTGCCGGGCAGGTGCAGCGCCACCACTTCCGTGTCGCCATCCCTGAACGCCGGATACCGGCTTCGGACCAGCGGGTCGTGCCCGGGCACGATATGGTGCGGCGACTCTGCGTGCTTTAGCAGCGTTTCATAGCCTGCCAGCATGTCGGCCACGTTCAGCACGATGGGAAACGGCGCGTCCAGGCCCATGTTGTCGTAGTAATGGCTGGCGTCGGAAGCCAGCACGATCCAACCGCGCGCCGTATGCACGCGTACGGCCTGCAGGCCTTGCGTGTGACCGCCGATGTGCAGCAGTTGCAGGCCTGGCGCGAGCTCGTCGTGGCCATGGTAGAAATCCACCCGCTTGTCATAGACCCCGCGCACCACGTCAAGCACGTCTTCCACCGCGTAGGCGTGGCGCAGCATGTCGAAGCGCATGTTGCAGCCGCAGGCGTAATGCAGCTCGCTTTCCTGCAAGTGCAGCCGGGCGTGCGGCAGCTTGCGCAGATTGCCGGCGTGGTCGTAGTGCAGGTGGGTCACGATCACGTCCTGGATGTCGGCCGCGGAGATGCCCAGCGTCTTCAACGCATCGATGGGGCAGCGCAGGAAATCGCGGCCGCGCACGCGGGCGGCCGCTTCGTTGAAGCCGGTGTCGACCAGCCAGACGCGCGGGCCCTGGCGGATGACCCAGACGAAATAATCCATCGGCATGGGGCCGTCGTGCGGGTCGGGCGGGGTAATGAAATTCTGGCCGCGTCGGCGCGCGACGGTGGCGTAGCGCAAGGCATAGACTTCGTGGTTCGGCAGCGTCATGCGATTCCCCGGGCGGTGCGGATGTGGTCGAGTTCGGGCTTCAGGTAGTCAAGCAGGCGTTGCGGGTTCTCCACCATGGGGAAGTGGCCCAGCTCGGGCATGGCGGCAAAGCGCGCGCCGGGAATCCGCGCGGCGACGCGGCGGCTGTCTTCGGGGCTGGCGGAGTAGTCGTAGGCGCCGGTCAGGAGCGACACGCTGAAGCGCCGGGTATCCAGGCCCGTCAGGTGTTCGGCGGCGTCGAAGTCTTCGCTGTAGAACCAGAGATCGTTGGCGTAGACGTTGAAGCCGCCTTGCGCGTAGATCCACGCGGCGTCGCGGCGCGCCGCCAGCGTGGCCGCCGGGCCCATCAGCCCGCGCACGTAGGCCGGGTTGTGCGCCGCTTGGTTGACCTGCGGATGGCACAGCATGGGTGTGCGCCGGCCGGTGGCCTTCCAGGGGGCTTCCAGCGCCACGACGCCCGCCACATCCTCCGGACTGCGGGCGGCGGCAACGAGCGCCATCGCAGCGCCCATCGAACAGCCCAGCAAGACGGCGGGGGAGCCTGCCACCTGGCGGATGACGGCTACGCAGGTCTGCAGATAGGTGTCGCGGGTCAGGCCCGTTTCGGTCCAGGCCTGGCCGGGCAGCGGCATGCTGCGGCCGTGGCCGGGCATGTCGAAGGCGATCATGCGCCATTGGCGGCGCAGGCCGGGGTCCGCCATCAGCGCGTGGTACTGGCGTGAATCGGCGCCGGCGGTGTGCAGCATCAGCAGCGGTGGGCCATCCGCCAAGCCGCTGGTTTCATAGTAGAGGGACGTGGAGGTCGCGCCCAGATCCAGGTTGGCGTAATGGCCGGTGATGGCGCTGCGGTCAAGCAGGGAGGGGGCCGCGGCGACCTGGCCACGCAGGATTTCGAACAGCCGTTCCAGGGGATGCAGCGCCTGGGCGATGGCCAGGGCGTCGCCTTTGACGCGCAGGCCCTGAGCCTGGCGATGTGCGGCGGTGAACGAGTGGTAGCCCGGAGGCGGGGTGGGATCCAGCAGCTTGCGCCAGGTATCGGGCGGAGCGCTGATGACGATGCATTGCGAGGGTGCGGCGGGCTGGCCCGCCCAGGCAGGGATCCGGTCTTCCGGATCCGCGCCCACTTGCAGCCAGATGGCGCACGGCAGGCCCCTGGCTGCGGAGATGAATTCGCTATCCTGCTGCGCCAGGGCCGCCGCGGCCCTCAGTTCCTGGACGATCGCCTTCACTTGCGGATGCCTCCTCTTGTTGGCGCCTGAGCACCTCGAGCGCGGTGCGTTCCGCGTTCACGATATGGCTCTGTGCGGCCGCTTGGGCGCCTTGTGGATCCCGAGCATGGATGCGCTCGAAGATGTGATCGATTTCGGCCATGCTTTCCGGCAGCCGTTCGGGGCGCGCGAACGAGGTCGCACGCAGCAGGTTGATGCGCGACAGCAGGCCGGGCAGCATGTCCTTGATCAGATCGTTGTCACAGCCCGACAGCAGCACGTCGTAGAAATCGCGCTTGGCGGCCAGCAATGCCGATTTGTTGCTGCCCTTGGCCTGGCGGTGCAGTGCGTCCACGGCCTTGCGCAGGCGCTCGACGTCCGTGTCGCTGGCCAGCCTTGCGAATTCATGCGCGGCAAAGCCTTCCAGCAGGGCCCGCAGGGAATAAAGGTCGCGGGCGGCCTTCTCGGTGATGCGCACCACCGTCGGGCCGCGGTGCGGCTCGATGGAGATCAGGCGTTCGGCCTCCAGCGTGCGCAGCGCTTCGCGCAGCGTGCTGCGGCTGATGTTCAGCTGTTCGCACAGTTCGGCTTCGCGCAGGCGTTCGCCGCCCTTGATGCGCCCGTCCATGATGGACGTGCGCAGGAATTCCTCGACGCGGGTGCGCAAGGTGGTCGGTTTTTCGAATACTGCGCCGGTGGGGGTGGGCATGGCTGTCTCTCGTTTAGCGTAACGGCGGGCGCGAGCGGCAGCGGGGGCTTTTGGCCCGGCTGCGGCGAACCGCCGGTTCAACGTAAAGACGCAATATATCCCGCCGGCAGGCCATGGCTATAGCCCGAGGTAGGCCGCGCGGACGCGGCTGTCTTCCAGCAGCGCGTTGCTCGGGCCGGACAGCACCATCGTGCCGGATTGCAGCACGTAGGCGTGTTCGGCCACCGACAGGGCCAGCCGGGTGTTCTGCTCCACCAACAGGATGGTCAGGCCGCTGCGGTGGATATCGATCATGGCCTGGTGCATTTCCTCGACGATCTTGGGCGCCAGGCCGTGGCTGGGCTCGTCCAGCAGCAGCAGGCGGGGTTCAAGCATCAGCGCCCGGCCGAAGGCCACCATCTGCTGTTCGCCGCCGGACAGCGTGCCGGCCTGCTGCCGGCGCCGTTCGCGCAGGCGGGGAAACAGGGCGTAGACGCGGTCGCAGCTGCGTTTGAGGCCGGCCGCGTCCTGGCGACGGGTATAGCCGCCCAGGTACAGGTTTTCCTC
This sequence comes from Achromobacter marplatensis, assembly GCF_002209535.1. Lineage (GTDB taxonomy): Bacteria > Pseudomonadota > Gammaproteobacteria > Burkholderiales > Burkholderiaceae_B > Achromobacter > Achromobacter marplatensis. Next base: position 469,957 of record NZ_NJIG01000004.1, read on the forward strand.
CACCGTCATTTCCGGGAAGACGTGGCGGCCTTCAGGGACGTGGGCGATGCCCAGTTCCGGGATGCGGTGCGGGGGCAGGCGCAGGATCTCCCGGCCGTCGAAGGCGATGCTGCCGCTAACCTTGTCCAGCAACCCCGAGATGCAGCGCAACAGCGTGCTTTTGCCCGCGGTGTTGGCGCCGACGACGGCGATGAAGCCGCCTTCGGGGACGTCCAGCGAGACCTCGTGCAGCACCGGGCTGCGGTCGTAGGAGGCGGTCAGCCCCTGGATCTGCAGCAGGCTCATGCGGCCACCTCCACCTGTTCCATGGATTTGCCCAGGTAGACCTCGATCACCGTCGGGTCGGCCGCGATGTCGGCGGGGCTGCCTTCGGCGATCTTCTGGCCGAAGGACAGCACCAAAATGCGGTTGCACAGCCGCATGATGGCGCGCATGTGGTGCTCTACCACGATGAAAGTGATACCGGATTCGTCGCGCAGCGTACGGATCAGGTCCAGCAGCGCGTCCATCTCGGATTCGTTCAGCGCCGCCATCACCTCGTCCAGCAGGAAGACCTTGGGATCGGTGCACAGCGCGCGGGCCAGTTCCACCCGGGCCTGCTCGGGAAAGGACAGTTCGCCGGCCGGCTTGGCGGCGATGGAGGACAGGCCGACACGGTCCAGGTTGTCTCGGGCGACCTGACGCGCGCGCGGCACGTCGTGGCGCAGCAGGCCGCCCACCAGCACGTTGTCCAGCACGGTCATTTCGGGAAACAGCGCCACGTTCTGGAATGTCTTGGTCATGCCGCGGGCGGCGATCTGATGGGGGCGCAGGCCGCTGACGTCCTCGCCTTCCAGTTCGATGCGGCCGCCCTGGCTGGCGTACAGGCCCACCAGCAAGTTGAACAGCGTGGTCTTGCCGGCGCCGTTGGGCCCGATCAAGCCCAGGATGTCGCCCCGGGCCACGGTGAACGACACATCGTCCACCGCTTTCAGGCCGCCGAAGCGCCGCTGGATGTTCGACACCTTCAGGATGTCAGGCATGCTGGCCCCGCGTCAGGTTACAGAGCCGCGCCCACAGCGCCGACAGGCCGCGCGGCTCGATCAGGATGATGGCGATCAGGATGAGTCCGAACGCCAGCTGCGACACGCCTGCGGTGTGCCCGGACAGCCAGTCGTTGAACACTTCTTCCAGCGGGATGATGACCAGCGCGCCGACCAACGGGCCCGCGACGGTGCCGACGCCGCCGATGATGCAGATCAGCGCCACGCGCACCGAGATGCCCACCAGCGAGAACACGGTGTCCGGGTCGAAGAAGTAGATGAACTGCGCGTACAGTGTGCCGCAGGCGCCCATCAGCGCGGCCGAGATCACGGCGGCCAGGATGCGCGTTTGCGCCGTGTTCACGCCGATGACTTCGGCAGCCTGCGGGTTGGCCTTCACGGCGCGCAGCCGGTAGCCCAGGCGCGAATGGCTGATCAGCGCGAAGACGATCGACGTGACCAGCGCGGCGCCCAGCATCAGGTAGTAGTACGGGATGCTGGACTTGAACTGCATCTGCGCCACGCCTTCCGAGAACGGGATGGACAGGCCGACCGGCCCGCCCGTCACCGATGCCCAGGTGTTGGCGATGGCGCGCAGCACTTCGCCGAACGCCAGCGTGGCCAGCGCGAAGTAGTGGCCGCGCAGCCGCATGGTGGGCAGGCTGAGCAGCGCGCCCGCCACGGCCGCCACCGCCATCGCGGCGACGATGCCCAGCCAGGGCGAAATGCCGTAGCGCATCAGCAGCAGGGTCGAGGTGTAGGCGCCCAGGCCGAAGAAGGCCGCGTGCCCCAGCGATATCTGGTTGGCCAGCCCGCCTACGATGTTCCAGGATTGGCCCATCGCGGCGAACAGCAGCACCAGCGTCAGGACGCGGATGCCGTAGCCCTGGTCTTCCATCAGCCAGGGGGCGGCCAGCGCAATGGCGAAAAGCGCGGCCCATGGCAGGGATTGTCGAGTCATGGTCATTACGCAGCCCTTTTCAAGAGACCTTCCGGGCGCACGGCCAGGACAAGGATGAAGATGGCGAACAGCACCAGGTTCTGCAGCTGCATGGGCAGCACCAGCGACGACAGCGACTGGATCACGCCGACCGCCACCCCGCCCACCACCGCGCCCATCACGCTGCCCAGCCCGCCCAGCACCACCGCCGTGAACATCAGCACGCTGAACTGCGCGCCGACGGTGGTGGAGGCCGTCAGGTAGGGCAGGATGATGCCGCCGCCCAAGGCGGTTAGCCCGACGCCCAGCCCGAAGGCCAGCTGGTGCACGCGGTGGGTGGAAATGCCCGAAAGCCGGGCGGCCATCGGGTCCTGGGCGGTGGCGCGCACCGCCATGCCCCACCAGGTTTTCTTCAGCACCCACCACAACGTCAGTCCGGCGACAGACGCCACCGTGAAGGCCAGCAGATAAGGCGCGCTCAGGAGGATCGGGCCGATCGACAGCGCCGTCATCTGATAGGGCGTCTGCACCGAGCGGAACTCGGATCCGAACAGGATCAGGGCCAGGTTCTCCATCACGATGAGCAGGCCCACCGTCAGGAAGATCTGCGCCACCGCCGGGGCCTTCAGCACCCGGTTGATCAGGAACTTCTGCGTCAGCACGCCCAGTACGAAGGCCACCGCGAACGACAGTAGCGACCCCAAGAGCGGGTCCAGCCCCAGCAGCTTCCAGGCGAAGTACGCGACGAACATGCCCACCATCAGGAACTCGGCCTGGGCGAAGTTGACGATGGAAACCACCCCGAAGACGAGCGTCAGCCCGATCGAGATGACCGCGTACACGCCGCCCAGCAGAATGCCGTCTACCAGCGCCTGCAAGAATTGCATGACAGTCCTCCGGTTCGCGCCGCGCGCTCAGCTGGCGGTGATGACGCGGCCCTTGGCCAGCGCCTGCGGCCACACCGACACCAACTCGTTGTTCTGCCACTGGACCATGACGGGTTGGGCCAGGGTGTTCAGACCGTTGGCGTCGAAATGCACGCCGCCGCCCGACATCACGCCGGCCCAGCCCTGGTCGTACTTCTGCGCGCGCAGCGCTTTCGATACGGCCTCGGGCTTGTCGGAGGCCGCCACCTCAAGGGCTTGGGCCAGCACGCCGGCGCATACGGCGTGTTCCAGGGCTTCGTGCGGCATGAAGGTGCCGAAGCGCTTGCGGTAACGCTCGGTGTATTCCGGCGCCTGGTCATAGTTGGCCGGGGCGATCGACAGCACGGCTTGCGAATACTGGCCCAGCGCCTTGGCGAAATCCGGGATCACGTAGCCCGCCGCGCCGCCCACGATCGGCACCGTCAGCCGTTGCTGGCGCATCACGCGGATGATCAGCAGGCTGTCGTTCAGGTAGGAAATCGGGAACACGATCTGGGCGTCGGACGCGCGCAGCTTGCTGATCAGCGGCGTGACGTCGGTGATGCCCAGCGGATAGGCCTCGTCCAGCACGACATGGGCGCCAGCGGCCTTGGCCGCGTTGCGCACGCCCACGGCTTGCGAGGTGCCGTAGGCCGTGTCTTCGTACAGCAGCGCTATCTTCTTGATCTCGGAGGCGCCCGCGACGACGGACGCGGCATAGTCGTATTGGGCGCGGCCCAGCACCGAGCCTTTGGACACCACCTGGAAGATGTGCTTGAAGCCGCGCTCGGTCAGCACGTCCGAGAACGACATCGTCAGCAGCGGGATGCCGCGGCGTTCGGTCACTTCGGACACAGCCAGCGTCAGCGACGAGGCATAGGCGCCGATCAGGGCCACGCAGCGGTTCTGCGTGATCAGGCGCTGGGCGACCGTGGCGGCGGTGGTGGGCTGCGAGGTGGCGTCCGCGATGATCAGCTTGAGCTTGGCGCCGCCCAGCGACTTGATGCCGCCGGCCGCGTTGACCTCGTCCGCGGCCAGTTCCAGCCCCTGCCGGGAATTGATGCCGAACTGTGCATTGGCGCCCGACAGCGGCAGGATCACGCCGACATTGATCTCGGCCGGAGCGGCCAGCGCGCGGGCGGGCAGGGTGGCCGCCAGCGCGGCCGCACCCAGTCCAGCGACAAATTCCCGGCGCCCGTGGCGCACGGCCTGTTTGGGGTTGCTTTTCATGCTTGTCTCCTGGCTTTTGTGGGTATGGGCGCACGGCAGCCAGCCCGGCGCGTTGCCGCATTATTGTGCGCATTTTTTAAGCAGTCAAGCATATTGTCCGACAATCTGACTATTGACGATCCGACAAAAATTGACTGACAATCAGACAAAATAAATCGAGCAGAAGCCCGATTCGACGCCCGTCACCCATCATCAACGAGGAACTCATGGCAGACACCAAATCCGAAACCCAAGCCCTGTTCGACCAAGGCCTGAACCTGCGCCGCGAAGTGCTGGGCACTGAATACGTGGACGGTTCGCTGGCCCGCGCCAACGATTTCATGATGGCGTTCCAGCACATCACGACCGAATGGTGCTGGGGTTACACCTGGGGCCGCCCGGGCCTGGAGAAGAAGACGCGCAGCATGCTGAACCTGGCCATGCTGACCGCACTGAACCGCCCGGCCGAAATCAAGCTGCACGTCAAAGGCGCGCTGAACAACGGCGTGACGGTCGAAGAGATCAAGGAAATCCTGCTGCAAGCCACCGTGTATTGCGGCATTCCCGCCGGCCTGGACGCCTTCAAGGTGGCCAACCAGGTGCTGGAAGAAGAAGGCGCCTTCAAGGAGCAGCAAGCATGAGCGCACCGCAAGAACGCGTGGGCTTGGTTGGCATCGGCAGCATGGGCTGGCCGATGGCGGCCCGCCTCGTGCAGGCGGGTTATGCCGTGACGGTGTTCGACGCCGTGCCGGGGCAGGCCGACAAATTCGCAAAGGAAGTGGGCGGCCAGGCCGCGGCCACCTGCGCCGCGTTGGCCGCGCAATCCGACATCGTCTTCACGATGCTGCCCACCAGCGCCATCGTGGAACAGGTGCTGGGCGGCGAACAAGGCGTGCTGGCGGGCCTGCGCCCGGGCAGCGTCGTGGTGGAGATGAGCTCGGGCGTGCCGGCGCATACGCAGCGGCTGGCCCAGGCCGTGGCCGCCGCCGGCAGCCAGATGGTGGACGCGCCCGTGTCGGGCGGGGTGCCGCGTGCGCGCACGGGTGAACTGGCGATCATGTTCGGCGGCCCGGCCGCCACGCTGGAGCGCGTGCGCCCCGCGCTGTCCGCCATGGGCACGTCGATCACCGCCGTGGGCGACGTAGGCAGCGCCCACGCCATGAAGGCGCTGAACAACCTGGTGTCGGCAGGCGGCTTCCTCATCGGTGTCGAAGCCATGCTCATTGGCCAGCAGTTCGGCCTGGATCCCAACGTGATCGTGGACGTGCTGAACGCGTCGACGGGCATGAACAATTCCACGCAGAAGAAGTTCAAGCAGTTCGTGCTGTCCCGCGAGTTCAATTCCGGCTTCGGCCTGGACCTGATGGTCAAGGACCTTGGCATCGCGCTGGGCATCGCCACCGATACCGGCACGCCCACGCCGTTCGCGTCGCTATGCCGCGAATTGTGGGCCTCTGCGGGCAAGACCCTGGGCAAGGGACAGGACCATACCGCCGTTGCGCGCCTGTCCGAGCAGTTGGCCGGCGTGGAACTGGCCGCCAAAAAACGCTAGGCGGCTTGCACACGGCGCGGCAACGGCCGCGCCGCCTTTTCAACCTGCATCACAAAAATCCGCCAGGACAAGGCGGAGGGCCGGCTGCTGCCGGCATAAACAGCGAGGAGCAAACCATGAAGAAGACTTTTCTGGCGACCCTGGGCGCCGGCCTGATCGCGCTTGGCACCAACGCATCCGCGCAGGGCTATCCCACGCGCGCCATCTCGATGGTGGTGCCGTACGCCGCGGGTGGATCCACTGACGGCCTGGCCCGCATCGTGGCGCAGGCCATGGGCGAGAACCTGGGCCAGACCGTGGTGGTGGAAAACCTGGGCGGCGGCGGCACCATGATCGGCAACCAGCGTGTGACCCGCGCCGCGCCCGACGGCTACACCCTCACCTTCGGCAACATGGGCTCGCTGGCCATCGCGCCGTCGCTGTATCCCAAGAGCAAGTTCGACCCGCGCCGCGACATGAGCGCCGTCGGGCTGGTGGCGACCGTGCCGATGGTGCTGTCCGTCAGCAAGAAAAGCGGCATCACCACGCTGCCCGATTTCGTTGCGCGCCTGAAGAAGAACGGCGCCGACGTGAACTTCGGCAATGCGGGGTCCGGGTCCACTAGCCATATTGCCGCGGCGTATTTCATGCACGTGACCCACACGCAAGGGATGCAGATCCCGTACCGCGGCGCGGGCCCGGCCATCGCCGACCTGATGGCGGGCACGGTGGACGCGGTGATCGACCAGACGGTCACGATGATCCCCATCCACGAGGGCAAACGCGTCACGGCCCTGGCGGTGGCCTCGGCCTCCCGCCTGCCGCAGATCCCCGACGTGCCGACCTTCGCCGAGGCGGGCGTGCCGGACTTCAACATGAGCGTGTGGAACGGCATCGCCGCGCCCGCCGGTACGCCGCCTGCGGTGATCGCGCGGCTGGAACAGGCCTTGGCCGCGGCGCTGAAGAGCCCTGGCGTGCGCGAGTCGCTGGACAAGCTGGCGGCCCAGGCGCCGGCTGAGAAAGAGCAGGGGGCGGCCGCCTTCCAGGCGCTGATCGCCCGCGACGTGCCGAATTTCGCGGCCTTGATCAAGGACGCCGGCATCACGGTAAATTGAGCCTGTCTCGGCTTCGAGGCTGACGGCGCGCGTGCTGGAGTGACGCACGATAGCCGGCGCAAGCGCGCCGGCAGCTTTTTTCATCAGATACGGGTTTACCCGGTATCTGTTCAAAAGCCATAATTTGTATGATGACCCGATAACTTCTATTCAAGAGACACGTCATCATGCTGGTTGTGAAGTCGACTTCCCCGCGGGCCTTCCTGCGGTTCCGCCCCTGCTTGCCAGGGGTGTTCCATGACTGAAGAATCCCGCGTCCGCGAAGAAATCTGCGTCGTCGGCGCCAGCCTCTACAACCGCGGCTACACCGTGGGCGCCGCCGGCAACATCAGCGCCCGGCTGGACGATGGCTGGCTGATCACGCCCACCGACGCCTGCCTGGGCCGGCTGGATCCCGCCGAACTGGCCAAGGTCGATCTGGACGGCCAATGGGTCTCGGGCGCCAAGCCTTCCAAGACCCTGGTGCTGCACCAGGGCATCTACCGCGCCAGCCCCGAGTCGCGCGGCATCATCCACACGCATTCCACGCATCTGGTCGCGCTGACGCTGGCCGGCGTCTGGCGGCCTGATGAAGTGCTGCCGCCCATCACGCCCTATCAGGTCATGAAGGTCGGCCGCATTCCGCTGATCGGCTATCGCCGGCCCGGCGACCCGCAAGCCGCCGCCGAGGTTGCCGCGGTGGCGGGGCAGGTGCGCGGCGCGCTGTTCGAGCGGCTGGGCCCGGTGGTGTGGGAACGCTCGGTTGCGCACGCGTCCTATGCGCTGGAAGAACTGGAAGAAACGGCCCGCCTGTGGCTGATGAGCGACCCCCGGCCCGCGCCGCTGGCCGCCGACGCCATTGAAGAGCTGCGCGCGACCTTCGGGGCGCGTTACTAGATAGATCCCCCATTCGTACAAAGCCGCCCGGACGCGTGTTGCGCGTATCGCGGTGGCGCACCCTCCTGGAGACTTGTCATGCCCCCGATGGAATTGGCGTCGACCGCGCCCGCTCAGGCGACGCAGCCTGAATCCCGCGAGACCGCCCGCGCTTACGCCAAGGTGTTCTGGCGCCTGGTGCCGTTCTTGATGCTTTGCTATGTGATCGCGTACCTGGACCGCGTCAACGTCGGCTTCGCCAAGCTGCAGATGTCGCAAGACCTGGGTTTCAGCGAAACCGTGTTCGGCCTGGGCGCCGGCGTGTTCTTCATCGGCTACTTCCTGTTCGAAGTGCCCAGCAACTTGCTGATGCACCGGCTGGGCGCGCGAATCTGGATCGCGCGCATCATGATCACGTGGGGCATCTTGTCCGGCATGTTCATGTTCGTCGAGACGCCCACGGGTTTCTACATCCTGCGCTTCCTGTTGGGCCTGGCCGAAGCGGGTTTCTACCCCGGCGTGATCCTGTACCTGACCTACTGGTATCCAGCCCACCGCCGCGCCAAGATCATCGCGCTGTTCATGTCCGCCATTCCGGTGGCCGGCATTTTCGGCAACCCCTTGTCCGGCTGGATCATGGAAGCCTTCCACGGCACGCACGGCCTGCAGGGCTGGCAGTGGATGTTCCTGATCGAAGCCATCCCCGCGCTGGTGATCGGTGTGGTCACCGTCATGTACCTGGACAACGGCATCTCCAGCGCCAAGTGGCTGACGGCCGAGGAAAAGCAGTTGCTGACCCGCGAGATCGAACAGGACCAGAAGCAGACGGGCACGCAGCAGCACTCGCTGCGCGCCGTGTTCGCCGACAAGCGCGTGTGGTGGATGTGCCTGATCTACTTCGCCTTCGTCGCCGGCCAATACGGGTTGACGTTCTGGATGCCGACGCTGATCAAGTCCACCGGTGTCACGGGCGCCTTCAATATCGGGCTGCTGAGCGCCATCCCCTTCCTCTGCGCCATCGTCGTGATGAACCTGCTGGGCCACTCGGCCGACCGCCGCCGTGAGCGCCGTTGGCACCTGATCGTGCCGGCGCTGGCGGGCGCGATCGGGTTCACCGCGGCGGCGTCCTTTGCCGACAATACCGTGGTGTCGTTGATCTGCCTGTCGATGGCCGCAGCCGGCGTGCTGACGTGCGCACCGCTGTTCTGGTCGCTGCCGACGGCCTTCCTGTCCGGCACCGCGGCCGCCGCAGGCATCGCCATCGTCAACTCGGTGGGCAACCTGGCGGGTTTCGCCAGCCCGTACATGATCGGCTACCTGAAAGACCTGACCAGCTCGACCGCATCCGGCATGTACGTGCTGGCCGCCGTGCTGGTCATCGGCGCCATCGCGGTCTGGTTTACGCCGGCCAAGCTGGTCAACCGCTGATGCCGCCACGCTATTTACCTTTTGACCCCAAGGATTCGCCATGCCGCGCCTAGCCGCCAACCTGACCATGATGTACACCGAGCATGCCTTCCTGGATCGCTTCCAGGCGGCTGCCAAAGACGGGTTTACCGGCGTCGAGTTCCTGTTCCCCTATGAATTCGCCGCCGCAGACTTGAAGGCCCGCCTGGCGGACAACGGCTTGACGCAGGCCCTGTTCAACGCGCCGCCGGGAGACTGGGGCGCGGGCGAACGCGGCATCGCGTCCTTGCCCGGGCGGGAAAGCGAGTTCCAGCGTGGGGTGGAGCAGGCGCTGGAGTACGCCGCCCAGTTGGGCAATCGCAGCCTGCATGTGATGGCCGGCCTGATTCGGCCGGGCGAGGACCGCGCGGCGCACCATGACACCTATCTGAAGAACCTGGCGTTCGCGGCCCGCGCCGCGGCAACGGCCGATATCACTATTGTGATTGAGCCGATAAACACCCGTGATATTCCCGGATTCTTCCTGAACCGCCAAGACGACGCGCAAGCCATCTGCGCCGAGGTCGGCGCACCCAACCTGAAAGTGCAGTTCGACTGCTATCACTGCCAGATCGTCGAAGGCGACATCGCCGTGAAGCTGCAGCGCGATATGGCGGGCATCGGCCACATCCAGATCGCCGGCGTGCCCGAGCGGCACGAGCCCGACCTGGGCGAATTGAACTACCCCTACCTGTTCGAGCGGATCGACGCGCTGGGCTACACCGGCTGGATCGGCTGCGAATACCGCCCCAAGGCCGGCACGTCCGCCGGGCTGGGCTGGGCCCAACCTTATCTTGCCAACCATTGAGCATCCCATCATGAAGATCCTGATCACCGGCGGCGCCGGATTCCTGGGCCAGCGGCTGGCCCGCAAACTGCTTGAACAAAGCACGCTGACGCTGGATGGCAGCGGCCCGCAACCCATCACGCAGATCGACTTGCTGGACGTCGTGAAATCCGACGCGCTGACCGATCCGCGCGTGAATTCGCAGGTGGGCGACATCGCCGACCCGGCGGTGCTGCGCCAGGCCATCGACACGGATACGCGCGCCATTTTCCATCTGGCGGCCATCGTCAGCGGCCAGGCAGAAGCGGATTTCGATCTGGGCATGCGCATCAACCTGGACGCCTCCCGCGCCCTGCTTGAAACGTGCCGCGCGCTGGGACACAAGCCGCGCGTGATCTTCACCAGCTCGGTGGCCGTCTACGGCGGTGCCTTGCCAGAAATCGTGCGCGACGACACGGCGCTGAATCCGCAGTCTTCCTACGGCACGCAGAAAGCCATCGCCGAACTGCTGCTGGCGGACTACACGCGCCGCGGCTTCGTCGACGGCCGCGTGCTGCGCTTGCCCACCATCAGCGTGCGCCCCGGCCGTCCCAATGCCGCTGCGTCCTCGTTCGCCAGCGGCATCATCCGCGAACCCCTGAATGGCGAAGCGGCGGTCTGCCCGGTCGGCGCCGACACGCGCTTGTGGCTGCTGTCGCCGCGTGGCGCGATCCAGGCGCTGATCGCCGGTTGCGAATTGCAGGCGGACGCCGTGGCCGACCGCGCGCCGATCAATCTGCCGGGGGTGTCCGTCACGGTGGCCGACATGGCGCAGGCGCTGCGCGAGGTGGCGGGCGATGAAGTCGCCGACCGCATCACGTGGCAAGCCGATGAACGCGTCGAACGCATCGTAGGCAGCTGGCCCGGCCGCTGGGACACCTCGCGCGCGACTCGCCTGGGCTTGAAAGGCGACAACAGTTTCGCGGACATCATCCGCGCCTACCAGGCCGACGACCTGCCGCGCTAAGCGGCGGACGGCGGCCTTCTTGGATTTCCCAGGACGACGAAAGACATGACTCTTACGCAACCTTCTTCACGCCGCGTCGGCGTCATCGGCCTGGGCGCCATGGGCGCGGGCATCGCGCAAAGCCTGCGCCGCGCCGGCCATGACGTGCACGTCTACGACATTCGCGCCGAGGCCGCCGCGGCCTTTGCCGCGCAGGGCGGCGTGGCCTGCGCCACACTGGCCGACATGGCCGCCGCGTGCGACATCGTGATCAGCGTGGTCGTCAATGCCCAGCAGACCGAAGCCGTGCTGTATGGCGAAGGCGGCATTGCCGCCGCCTTGCGCGCCGGCGCCGTGTTCGTGATGTGCTCTACCGTTGATCCCAGCTGGTCCATCGCGCTGGAAGCGCGGCTGGCCGAGCAGGGCGTGTTGTACCTGGACGCGCCCATCTCCGGTGGCGCGGCCAAGGCCGCTGCCGGCCAGATGACGATGATGACCGCCGGTCGCGCCGCCGCCTACGAGGCCTGCGGCGCGGTGCTGGAATCGATGGCCGGCAAGGTCTATCGCCTGGGCGACAGCGCCGGTGCGGGCAGCAAGGTCAAGATCATCAACCAGTTGCTGGCTGGCGTGCACATCGCGGCCGCCGCCGAGGCGATGGCGCTGGGCCTGCGCGAAGGCGTGGACGCGGACGCCTTGTACGAGGTCATCACGCACAGCGCGGGCAACAGCTGGATGTTCGAGAACCGCATGGCGCATGTGCTGGCGGGCGACTACACGCCGCTGTCCGCCGTGGACATCTTCGTCAAGGACCTGGGGCTGGTGCTGGACACCGCCCGGCACACCAAATTCCCGTTGCCGCTGGCATCGACCGCGCATCAGATGTTCATGCAGGCGTCCACCGCCGGACATGGCCGCGAGGACGACAGCGCCGTTATCAAGATCTTCCCGGGCATTACCCTGCCGGAGGCAAAATGAGCATCAAACTGGGCTGTATCGCCGACGATTTCACGGGTGCGACCGACCTGGCCAACAACCTGGTGCGCGCCGGCATGCGCACGGTGCAGACCATCGGCATTCCCGGCGCGCCGTTGCGCGATGACGCGGACGCCGTGGTTGTGGCGCTGAAGACCCGCACGCTGCCGGCGGGGCAAGCCGTGGCGCAGTCGCTGGCCGCGCTGCAATGGCTGCAGCAGCAGGGCGCCGAGCAGATCTACTTCAAATACTGCTCCACCTTCGACAGCACGCCGCTGGGCAACATCGGCCCCGTGACCGATGCGTTGATGACGCAACTGGGCACGGCCTTCACCATCGCCACGCCGGCGTTTCCCGACAACAAGCGCACGGTCTTCAAGGGCTATCTGTTTGCGGGCGACGTGCTGCTGAACGAATCGGGCATGCAGCATCATCCGCTGACGCCGATGACGGATCCGAATCTCGTCCGTGTGCTGTCGGCGCAGACGTCGCGCAAGGTCGGCTTGATCGACTACAGCGTGGTGGCGGCGGGCAGCGAGGCGATCCGTGCGCGCATCCAGACCTTGCAGGCGGAAGGTATCGAGATCGCCATCGTGGACGCGGTGTCCAACAACGATCTGCTGGCCCTGGGGCCGGCGCTTCGCGGCATGCAGCTGGTCACGGCGGGTTCCGGCGTGGCGATCGGCCTGCCGGGCAACTGGGGCCTGACGCCGGCCAACGCCGCCGGCCAGACCCGCGCCGCCGGTCTGCAAGCGGTGGTGGCAGGAAGCTGCTCCACCGCCACCAATGGGCAGGTGGCCGCCTTCATTGAAAGCGGCCGCCCGGCCTATGCGCTGGATCTCATGCGGATCGCGGCAGGCGAGGACGTGGTCGCGCAAGTGCTGGCCTGGGCCGAGCCCCGTATGCAGGACGGCCCGGTGCTGGTCTATTCCACCGCGCAACCGGATCAGGTCAAGCAGGCGCAGGGCGCATTGGGCGCGGCGCAGGCGGGCGCCATGATCGAAGAGGCCATCGCGCGCATCGCGGTCGGCCTGGTCGAACGTGGCGTGCGGCAACTGATCGTGGCGGGCGGTGAGACCTCGGGCGCGGTGGTGCAGGCGCTGGGGCTGGAACAGATCGCCATCGGCGAACAGATCGATCCAGGCGTGCCCTGGTGCGCGGGCTACACGCCGGTGGCAGAAGACGACGTCAGCATCGCGCTGAAGTCGGGCAACTTCGGCACGCCGGACTTCTTCATCAAGGCGTTCAGGTAGTTTCCGAGCTGGCGGTGCGGGCGAAACAGGCGACGCGCTTAGCGATGCGCCTGGCTCAGCCGCTTGGCCGCATTCACCATGTGGATGCGTGCCGCCTCGCGGGCGCCTTCCACGTCCTGGCTGCGGATGGCTTCGACGATGGCGATGTGTTCCTGCATCACGTCGCGCATCAGGTTGGCATGGCGGGCCTCGTTGCCGCGCGTCACGCGGGTGGCGGCTTCCAGGAACTGGCTGACGAAAGCCAGGGTGGTCAGGAAGTACGGGTTGCCGGTGGCGCGGGCAATGCTGCGGTGAAACGCCACGTCTTCCTTCACGCCGTCGCCGCCATCGGCGACCGCTTGCGAGATTGCGGCCAGCGCGCGGTCGATATCCGTCATGTCGCGCTTCTTGCGCACCGCCGCGGCCTGAGCCGCGATTTCGGTCTCCAGCGCGCGACGCAAATCCACGATGTGCAGGACGGCCTCCAGCGAGCTCAGCTCGGTGGCGTCGATGCGCAGCGCCCGGTTGCCCGTCAGTCCGGTGACGAAGACGCCGCTGCCTTGCCGCGCTTCCACGATGCCGTCTTGCCGCAAGCGCGACACCGCTTCGCGGATGACGGTGCGGCTGACGCCGAACTGTTCGGCCAGCATGGCTTCGGTGGGCAGCTTTTCACCGGGCAGCACGCGCCCCTCGTCGATTTCGGCGAGCAGGCGCTTGGCGACGGTGTCGGTCAGCGTGGGAGGGGAAGGAAGTCTTGGAAACGCCATGGATGATGAACGCAGAGAGGACGCGGCAGGCCGGTCTGAAGGCCTGCGGCTGAGTCCGGCGCCAATGATAACCGGTTGCCTGGGGCAGGGCCTGTCGGCATTGAAAGGCGCTACGCGCCGGCCCTAGGCCGCGGGCCCGGCACGCGCCGCCATCAGGCAATCGACGAAGCACTGGGCGGCCGGCGTGGGCGGCGAGTCGGCGCGCGTCAGGATGGACACGCGCGCGGCGGGCAGCTCGTGCGCCAGCGGCACCATGCGCAAGGGCCGCGGCATCAGCTGGTGGTCGAACAGGGCCCGCACGAAGATGCCCAGCGCATCGCTTTCGGCCATGATCGCCAGCGCGATGGCGATGGACTGACAGGGGATGATGTCGCGCGGCGGCGGCAGCCCGTGGGCGTCGAACGCCAGCCGCAGCAGGTTCGCCGGCGCCTGGATGTTGCCGGGCAGCAGCCACAGCGCGTCGTGCATGTCGGCCAGGCTGCGCGCATGGCGCAACGGATGGCCGATCCGCGCGCCCACCGCCATCGGCAGCGTGAACAGTGTCTGGCGCGCAAAGCCGTCGTCGATGTTGCCGTCGTATTCCGTCTGCACCAGCAGGTCGTAGCGGCCCGATTCCAATTGTTCGTGACTGTAGGGCGGCGCGACCTCGTTGAACGACACCGCCACGCGCGGCATCCGGGCGCGGAATGCCATCAGCGCGGCGGGCAGCGCCGTCAGCGCCGAAGAACTGATGGCCAGGTTCAGCGTGCCGCCTTCGCCGTCGCGCATCTGCCCGATTTCTTCCTGCGCTTTGCGCGCTTCCTGCAAGATCAGCACGGCGCGCCTGTATAGCGCCTCGCCATAGGTCGTGAGCTCTACGCCGCGTGCGCTGCGGCGCACCAATTCGGCGCCCACGCTTTGCTCAAGCTCGCGCAGGCTGCGCGTGGCGGCGGGCTGGGTGACGAACAGGGCACGGGCCGCCGCACGGATGCTGCGGTGTTCGGCGATCAGGACAAAAGTGCGCAGTTGGCGCAGGTTCATGGGTAGGGTCCGGAACCGGACCAGTCCGAAGACTGGGCAGGGATATAAGAAAAAGGTTTCACTGGAACAAAAATACTGTCTTTTCCTTATCGTGCGCCATCCGTATATTCATCCACACGGGGTCGTCACAGCGTCCGGGTCCACGGAACGGTCACCCCGGCACGGACATCAAGGGGAAAACATGTCTATCGCCATCGCCGCCACGCCTGGCCGGCAGGATCTGCATTCATCGACGATGCGCCGGCGCGTGATCGCCGGCACCACCATCGGCAACGCTCTGGAGTTCTTTGACTTCACCGTGTTCACGTTCCTGATGCTCGTCATCGGGCCGTTGTTCTTTCCGGCCGCCTCCAGTTATGGCCAGTTGCTGTTGACCACCGCCACCTTCGGCGTGGGCTTCCTGATGCGGCCGGTGGGCGGCATGCTGATCGGTTCCTACGCCGACCGCCACGGCCGCCGCGCCGCCATGACGCTGACCTTGTGGCTGATGGGGCTGGGCTGCGGGCTGATCGCGGTGGCGCCCACCTACGCCCAGATGGGGGTGATGGGGCCTGTGCTGATGGTGCTGGCGCGCTTGATCCAGGGCTTTGCCGCCGGCGGCGAGGTGGGTGCGTCCACGACGCTGCTGGTGGAGCACGCGCCGGCGAACCAGCGCGGCTTCTATTCCAGTTGGCAGTTCGGCAGCCAGTCACTGGGCGTAATGCTGGGCGCGCTGACCGTGGCGCTCTTGACGGCCGCGCTTACCAAGGAACAGATGCAGGACTGGGGCTGGCGCGTGCCTTTCGTGATCGGCATCCTGACCGTGCCGGTCGGCGCCTACATTCGCCGCAACCTGGAGGAAACGCTGGAGCCCGCCCAGGCGCCCGCGGCGACGCGCGCCGCCTCCACCCACCAGCCCCTGCGCCGCGTCTTCGCCGACCATAAGGCCCAGATCGTCAAAGGCATCCTGCTGGTGATCGGCGGCATGGTCTGCGCGCAGATCATCGGCTTCTACATGCCCGCCTACGCCAGCAAGGAACTGGGCCTGCCGGCCACCTCCACGCTCTTCGCCAGCGTGGTGCTGGGGGCCATCGGTTTTGTGCTGGCGCCGTTTGTCGGCATGCTGGCCGATCGGGTCGGGCGCAAGCGGGTCATCTTCTGGTCGCGCGCGGTGACCGTGTGCGCGTTGCTGCCGTGCTTTCAATGGCTGGTGTCCGCGCCCAGCACTGCGCGCCTGATGACGGTGATTGCGCTGCTGGCCATCCTGCTGGCGCTGCAGACGGCGCCCACCATCACCATGCTGCCCGAACTGTTTCCGAAGGCGGTACGCACGACGGGGATGTCCGTGGTGTATGGGCTGGGCATCTCTGTGTTCGGCGGCTTCGCGCAGTTTTTCGTGACCTGGCTGCTGCACGTCACCGGCAATCCGATGGCCCCCGCCTGGTACTTGATGGTGACCGTGACGCTATCGACCGTGGTGCTGTTCTGGATCCAGGACCGCACCGGCCATGAAATCGACAAGCAGGAGGCATGATGCCCAGCAGTACGAGCTACTTCCCCCGCAGCTACGCCGAATCGCGCGAGCGGTTCCTGTCCGACGCCGCGCGCCTGGGCGCCCACGTGCAGTCTTACCCGATCGAGGCGGTGGGCCGCGAAGGCGAGGCGCTGGCAACCGACACGGCGCTGATTGGCGCCCCGGGTGCCGAACGCCTGCTGATCATGACGTCCGCCACGCATGGCGTGGAAGGGTTCTGCGGCGCAGGCTGCCAGGCCGCATTGATGGACGATGCGCCGATGCTCAAGCGCGCCGCCCAAGCGGGCGTGGCGTTGCTGCTGGTGCACGCCGTGAATCCTTACGGCTTTTCGTGGATCGCCCGCACGGACGAGGGCAATGTGGACCTGAACCGCAACGCCCAGCCGTTCGACGGTAAGCCGCTGCCTATTAATCCCGGCTATGGCGATCTGCATCCGTTGTTGCTGCCGGCGCAATGGCCGCCGTCGGAAGAAAACCAGCGGGACCTCGCGCGCTACGTGGCCGAACATGGGCAGGCCGCGTTTGCGCAAGCCGTGTCGCGCGGCCAGTACACGCACGACGATGGCCTGTTCTATGGTGGCGCGGCGCCTGCCGCATCGCTGGCGAACCTGCGGCGCATCCTTCAAACGCAGGCCAGCCGCCATGCCCACATCGGGTGGATCGACGTGCATACGGGCCTGGGCCCGCGCGGGCACGGCGAGAAGATCTACGCGGGCCGGCGCAACGACGCCGAAGTGGCGCGCGCGCGGCAGTGGTGGGGCCTGGACATCGCCGTGCCGTTCCAGGGCACGTCGGCATCGGTCGACATCACGGGCCACCTGGCGGGCCTGATCTACCAGGCCTGCCCCGAGTCGTCGCCGACGCTGATGGCGCTGGAGTACGGCACCTTGCCGTTTGACGACATCGTGCTGGCACTGCGCGGCCGCAACTGGCTGCGGGCCAACCCGGACGCGCCGGCGGCGCTGCGCCGCGACATCCTGCAGGCCACGCAGGACGCGTTCTACTGCCCCACCGACGACTGGCACGGCATGGTGCTGGGGCAAAGCCGCGTGGCGGTGCTGCAAGCGCTGTGCGGGCTGGAATCCGCCGGGCTGGGAGCGTCCGCGGCGGCCTGACGAACCCGGCTTGGTCTGATTTTCACCTCGATCAGGCCGATCGTCGAACCCCAGCGGCCCGCCGGGACATCGCGCCAGATGTCCCGGATCCGACAGCCGTTTCGAAGATGCTGCGCAGCGCCAAAATCGCCGAAAACGTATTCCAGGAAGACGGAAAGCCCCGCGAAAAACCGGTTGTCCCATCCCGGCGAGGCCGATGTTGCACTGCGCTGGCGCGATGCGCCGCGAGAGGACGCGGCGGCGCGTCAAGACGTTCGAATGCTTGACGCCCGATCGGCGCCGGCGCATGCCGGACCCATCGAAACTTGAGAAAGTGAGCTTCTCCCGGCCGAATGCCGTCCGTATATTGCGTGCCACGCTGCGGGCGCCATCCACGGGCTTCGGGGCCTGCCGTCGCGCAGCGCAATAAGGGGGAGGAGCATGTCCACTGTCACGATGCCGAGGGCCAGCGGCCAAGGGCTTTATTCACCGTCCATGCGCCGGCGGGTTATCGCCGGCACCACGATCGGCAATGCGTTGGAGTTCTTCGACTTCACCGTCTTTTCGTTCCTGATGCTGGTCATCGGGCCCCTGTTCTTCCCCGAGGCGTCCAGCTATGGTCAGTTGCTGCTGACCACCGCGACGTTCGGCGTGGGTTTCCTGATGCGCCCGGTGGGCGGGATGCTGATCGGTTCGTATGCGGACCGCCACGGCAGGCGGTCGGCAATGGCGTTGACGCTCTGGCTGATGGGGGCGGGCTGTGCGTTGATCGCCGCGGCGCCGACCTACGCGCAGATGGGGGTGGCCGGGCCCGTGATGATGGTGTTGGCCCGGTTGATCCAGGGCTTTGCCGCAGGCGGCGAGGTCGGGGTGTCAACCACGCTGTTGGTGGAACATTCGCCGGCATCGAAGCGGGGCTTTTATTCCAGCTGGCAATTCGGAAGCCAATGCCTGGGCGTCATGCTGGGCGCGCTGGTGGTGACGCTTCTGACCGCGGCGTTGAGCCCTGAGCAGATGCAGGCTTGGGGCTGGCGCCTGCCCTTCGTGATCGGCATATTGACCGTTCCCGTCGGCGCCTACATCCGCCGCAACCTGGAAGAGACGCTGGCGCCGGTAGCGGCCGGCGTTGTTGGACCCGAGGCCAGCCGTGCCGGAACGGGCCATCAGCCGCTGCGCCGCGTGTTCACCGAGCACAAGGTGGTCGTGCTGAAGGGAGTATTGCTGGTGATTGGCGGCATGGTCAGCGCGCAGATCATCAGCTTCTATATGCCGGCCTACGCCAACCGGGAACTGGGCCTGCCGGCGACGTCCACGTTGTCTGCCAGCGTCGTGGTGGGCGCCATCGGCTTTCTGACCGCGCCCTTCATCGGGATGCTGGCGGACAGGGTGGGGCGCAAGCGGGTGATTTTCTGGTCGCGCGCCGCGACGGTGGCCGTTCTGCTGCCGAGCTTTCACTGGCTGGTTTCCGCGCCGAGCACGGGCCGTCTGATGGGGGTTATCGCGGTGCTGGGCCTGTTGCTGGCCTTGCAGACCACGCCCGTCATCACGATGTTGCCCGAACTGTTCCCGAAAGCCGTGCGCGCGACCGGGATGTCCGTCGTCTACGGGGTGGGAATTTCGGTGTTCGGCGGGTTCGCGCAGTTCTTCCTGACCTGGCTTTTGCATGTGACCGGGAGCCCGATGGCGCCCGCGTGGTATCTGATGGCGACGGTCGCGCTATCCACGGTCGCGCTGTTCTGGATACGTGACCGTACGGGTCAAGATATCGATTCTCGGGAGGCATGATGCAGACGGCCTCACGCTATTTTTCCCGCAGCTACGCCGAGTCGCGCGGCCGCTTCGAAACACGGGCCAGGCCGCTGGCCACGCACTTCCAATCCTATGGCATCGATGCGCGAGGGCGCCAGGGCGAGGCGCTGGCAACCGACGTTGCCCTGATCGGGGATCCGCGCGCCAGTCGGCTCTTGATCGTGAGTTCGGCCACCCATGGCGTGGAAGGTTTCTGCGGTTCGGGCTGCCAGTTGGCGTTGCTTGACGATGCGCCCATGCTGGAACGGGCGCGGCGAGCCGGCGTGGCGCTACTGCTGGTGCACGCGGTGAATCCCCATGGTTTTTCGTGGCTTGCCCGCACAGACGAGGGCAATATCGACCTGAACCGCAATGCGCAGCCATTCGATGGCGGACCGTTGCCGGTCAATGTCGGATATGCGGGGATACACGGCCTGCTGCTGCCCGAGGAGTGGCCGCCGTCCAGGAAAAATCAGCAGGACCTTGCGCGCTACGTGGCCGAGGCGGGGCTGCAGGCCTACGCGGCTGCCGTGACGGCGGGGCAGCATACCCATCCCGATGGCCTGTTCTACGGAGGAACCGGCCCGGCGGCATCGCTCCTGAATCTGCGGTCCATCCTTGGCGAATATGCCGGCACAGCGCGCACGCAGGTGGCGTGGATCGACGTGCATACGGGGTTGGGCCCGCGCGGCCACGGCGAAAAGATCTATGCCGGAAAGCGCGATGCCGCCGGCGTGGCACTGGCCAGGCAGTGGTGGGGGGCGGACCTGGCCGTGCCTTTCCTGGGCAGTTCCGCGTCGGCCGACGTGACGGGGTACGTCGGCGGGCTCTTGCACGAGGCATGTCCGGCGGCTAGCACCGCCGCCATATCGCTTGAATTCGGCACGGTGCCGTTGCCGGACATGGTGCAGGCGTTGCGCGGCCGTAATTGGCTGCTTGCGCACCCTGACGCCAACGACGCGCTGCGCCGGGACATTCTGCAGGGCATTCTGGACGCGTTTTATTGCGATGCCTCGGACTGGCACGGCATGGTGCTGGGGCAAAGCCGCGTGGCCGTGCTGCAAGCATTGTGCGGGCTGGTAGCCGCGCGCTGAGCCCAAGCTCCGCCGGCCCTGCAGTCCGTATGGATTCCCTGGGTTGCACCTGCTTCGGGCCTTCTGTCGCAGCGGGTTGCACCTGCACGGCCGGCTGCGCCAGGGAATACCCGCAAGTGCGGTGCAGTGTTGGGTTATCCCTAGTTGAGCCGGGCAGCAACCCATCGATATGCTTGGGTTAACCGAGCGAACCGAAGAGTTCTAACCGGAGGAGTTTCAAACCGAGCCGGCACCTCGCTGACAAGGAACCAGGATTTGCATAGCGCGCCTCCTTTGAACTCGGCCGTCACGGCCGCCCGGATCAAGCCCATTCGCGTGATCCCGTGGGCAACGTGGCTGCACCGCGTTTTCGTCGTCCTCATGTATGCGTTCATGCTCTGCCCCATCGTCCTGGTGGTCTGGCTGAGCTTCTTCAAGGACGCCATCCTCTACTTCCCCACGTCCGGCTACACGCTGTCCTGGTACGTGAAAGCGTGGCAGAACCCGGCGTTCGCCAACGGATTCCTGTTCAGCCTGCAAGTGTCGCTGGTGGCCGCCGCCATCGGCGTGGTGATGGGCGTGCTGGCGGCGGTGGGCATCGCCCGTTACCGCTTCCAGGGCAGCAAGGGCATCAACACCTTGCTGCTGTCGCCGCTGCTGATCCCCGGTATCGTCGCGGGCGTGGGCATCTACCTGTTCTACCTGCGCGCCGAAGAGATGCTGGACCAGGACATCATCGGCACCTTCGGCGGTCTCGTCATCGCGCACGTGTGCCTGACGATTCCGTGGACGGTGCGCCTGGTCACCGCCGGCATGGCCGGTCTGGACGGCTCCATCGAAGAGGCCGCGCGCAACCTCGGCGCCAGCGCGCCGGTCGCCTTCATGCGCGTGACGCTGCCGATGCTGCGCCCGTCCATCGTGGCGGCGGCGCTGTTCAGTTTCGTGGTGTCGTTCGAAAACCTGGAGCTGTCGCTGTCGCTGGTGGGGCCGGGCCGAACGACGCTGCCGATCGCCATCATGCAGTACCTGGAATTCAATCTGGACCCGACCATCGCCTCGGTGGCCTCGGTGCAAATCTTGCTGTTGGGGATCATCATGCTTGTGACCGACCGCTACGTGAAACTCAGTCAGGTGGTGTAAGAAATGGCGAAGGTCTCAATCGAGAATATCCGCAAGCAGTTCGGATCGGCGGTGGCGGTGTCGGATTTTTCACTGGAGATCGCCGAGGGCGAGCTGGTGACGTTCCTGGGCCCCAGCGGCTGCGGCAAGACCACCACGCTGCGCATGATCGCCGGTTTCATCACACCGACCGCGGGCCGTATCCGCATCGGCGAGACCGACGTGACCCGGCTGCCCGTGCACAAGCGCGACACCGGCATGGTGTTCCAGCGCTATGCGCTGTTTCCGCACATGACGGTAGCCGAGAACGTGGCGTTCGGGCTGGATATGCACAAGGTGCCCAAGGCCGACCGCGACGCCAAGATCCGCCGCGTGCTGGACATGGTGCGCATGACCGAACTGCGCGAACGCTATCCGCGGCAGTTGTCCGGCGGCCAGCAGCAACGCGTGGCGATCGCCCGCGCGCTTGCCATCGAGCCCAAGGTGTTCCTGCTTGACGAGCCGCTGTCCAACCTGGACGCCAAGCTGCGCCTGGAAGTGCGCGAAGAGATCCGTTCCCTGCAGCAGCGCCTGGGTCTGACGACCGTGTTCGTTACGCACGACCAGGAAGAAGCGCTGGCGATCGCCGACCGCATGGCCATCATGCACGACGGCATCGTGCAGCAGGTGGGTGCGCCCGCCACCCTGTATGAGCGTCCGGCCAATCTCTTCGTGGCGGACTTCCTGGGCAAGATGAACGTGTTCACGGGCCGTGGGCAGGCCGACAACCAGTTCCACACCGACACCGGCCAGCGCATCGCCACGCCGGGCGGGGCCGGCGCCACGCACGTGGGCGTGCGGCCGGAACGGGTGCGGCTGGCCGCCCAGCCCGAAGGCGGCAACGCGCTGGCCGGAGTGGTGGAATCGTCGTTGTACCTGGGGTCGGTGCTGGAAGTGCGCGTGCAGCTCGAAGGCGGCCATCGCATGATCAGCCAGATCGTCAACGGCGGCGCGGGCCGCGCCCAGCCGGCGCCGGGCGCGCGAGTCTACGCATGCTTCGAGCCCGAAGACTGCGTGGCCTTCACGCAATAGGAGCCCCCATGACAACCGCGATAAAAGACGGGCGGCCCAGCCGCTGGCTGGGGCCGGGGCTGGCCTTTCCGGCGTCGCTGGTGGTGCTGGTGATCATCCTGGTCCCCATCCTCCAGCTGGCGCGCTACAGCGTCAACCATTTCGATCCGGCGGACCTGATGCAGACCGCCTTCACCTTCGAGAACTACGCCAAGTTCTTCGGCGACCCCTACTACCGTGACATCTTCTTCACGACCTTGTGGGTGGCCGGGCTGTGCACCGTGCTGGCGCTGGTGCTGGGCTTTCCGGTGGCGTACTTCCTGGCGCGCACGCAAAGCCGGTACAAGAGCCTGTTCGTGATCCTGCTGGTGTTCCCGCTGATGGTGGGCAACGTGGTGCGCGCGGCGGGCTGGATGGTGGCGCTGGGCAACGCAGGCGTGGTGAACGCCGTGCTGCAGGGGCTGGGGCTGATCGACAAGCCGCTGACCCTGATGTACACGCCCACCGCGGTCGTCATCGGCACCACCGCCGTGGTCATGCCGTACCTGATCCTGACGCTGCAAAGCGTGCTGGAAGGCATGGACCTGTCGGTGGAGGAGGCCGCCCGCAACGTGGGTGCCAGCTTCTTCACGACGTTTCGCCGCATCGTGTTGCCGATCGCCGCGCCCGGCGTGGCGGCCGGCACGATGCTGGTGTTCATCCTGTGCATGAACGCCTACGCCACGCCCGTGCTGCTGGGCGGATCCGGCCTGACGATGATGGCGCCCGCGCTCTACGACCAGATCACGCGCGCGTCGAACTGGCCGTTCGGGGCGGCGCTGGCCGTCATCCTGGTGTGCGGCACGCTGGCCATCGCACTGGTCTCGAATTGGCTGATCCATCGACGCTACATCAAGACCATGGCGTCTTGACCCCGCATTTCCAACAAGGAACTTTCATGGCATCCGTATTGTTCAAGAACGCGAACCTGCTTGATCCCTTGCAGGCCGACCTACTGGAAGGCCATCACGTGCTAGTCGAGGACGGCCTCATCAAGGAAGTGTCGGACAAGCCCCTGTCCAGCGCATCCGCGCAGGTGATCGACGCGGCGGGCCGCACGCTGATGCCGGGGCTGATCGACCTGCACGTGCACGTGTTGGCGACCCAGCTGAACCTCAGCACGCAAGGCGTGCTGCCCGATGCGCTGGTCATGATGCGCGCGGTGCCCATCATGGCGGCGATGCTGCGCCGGGGCTTCACTACCGTTCGCGATGCGGGCGGTGCGGGCTGGGGGCTGAAATGCGCGGTGAACGAAGGCACGGTCAAGGGGCCGCGTCTCTTCATCTCGGGCCGCGCCATCAGCCAGACGGGCGGCCATGGCGACCCGCGCCCGCGTTCCGATCATCTGCGTCCGATGAGCTTTTGCGGCTGCTGTTTCCGTGCCGGCGACATCGGCCGCGTGGCCGACGGCATCGACGACGTGCGCCGCGCCGTGCGCCAGGAGCTGCAGATGGGCGCCGACCAGATCAAGATGATGGCCTCGGGCGGCGTGGCGTCACCCACCGACCCCATCGCGTCCTTCGGCTATTCCGAGGAAGAGATCCGCGTCATCGTGGACGAGGCCGCCAGCCGCCAGACCTATGTGATGGCGCACTCGTACACGGCCGATGCCATCGAGCGTGCCATCCGCAACGGCGTGCGCACGATCGAACACGGCAACCTGGTCGACGAGCGCGTGGCGCGCTTCATGGCCGAGAAGGGCGCGTTCGTGGTGCCCACGCTTGTCACGTACGAGGCGCTGGCCAACGAAGGGGCCGACTATGGCCTGCCGCCGGATTCGGTGGCGAAGATTGCCACGGTGCGCACCGCCGGCCTGCATTCGCTGGAAATCTACAAGAAGGCGGGTGTGAAGATCGGCTACGGATCGGACCTGCTGGGGCCGTCGCAGCGCTTGCAGAGCGACGAATTCCGTATCCGCAACGAGGTCCTGTCCACGCAGGAAGTCATCCAGTGCGCCACCACCACCGCGGCCGAAGTGCTGAACCAGGTGGGGCAGCTGGGCCGCATCCAGGCGGGCGCCTTGGCAGACGTGCTGCTGGTGGACGGCAACCCGTACCGCGACTTGTCCTGCCTGTTGGGGCAGGGCGAACATCTGGCCCTGATCATGAAGGGCGGGGTCATCGAACACAACGCACTGGGGGTGTAAGCGCCATGAGCGATCCCACGTTTTCGCAGTCCGAAGTCGGCGAGGAATCCCGCGACGTCAACGCCGCCAAAGGCTGGCATCCGCCGTCGGCACCGGTCTCGCGCGACCGCGGCCTGGGCCCGTTTCCCAGGCTGATCCTGCGCGGGGCGACGATCATCGACGGTACCGGCGCACCGCCCTGGGGGCCGGTGGACATCGTGATCGAGAACGACCGCATCACCGCGCTGGTCAACGTGGGCACGCCGCATAAGGCTATCGACCCCAAACGCCGGCCCGGCCCCGGTGACCACGAGATCGATTGCCACGGAAAGTTCGTCACCCCCGGATTCGTCGATGCGCACGCGCACATCGGCACGCCGTACCACGCCATGAGCGGCATCGTCCCGCCCGCCGACTACATCTACAAATTGTGGCTGGCGCATGGGGTCACGACCGTGCGCGAAATGGGCGCGATGGGCGGCCTGGGCTGGACGATGGAGCAGCGCGAGCTTTCCGCCGCCAACAAGATCGCGGCGCCGCGCATGGTGGTGCATTCCGTGTTCCCCGCCGTGAACGACCGCGTCAAGACGATCCACACGCCGGAGCAGGGCCGCGAATGGGTGCGCAAGCTGGCGGCGCGCGGCGCGGACGGCATCAAGTTCTTCGGCGCGCCGCCCGCCATCATGGAAGCGGCATTGGACGAAGCCGCGCAGCTGGGGCTGCGGTCCGGCTGCCATCACGCGCAGATGGCGGTCACGCGGGTGAACGCGCTGAAGTCCGCGCGCTGGGGGCTGACCAGTTCCGAACACTATTACGGCTTGCCGGAAGCGCTGTTCGAAGACCGCATCGTGCAGTCCTTTCCCACCGACTACAACTACAGCGACGAGTACTACCGCTTCGCCGTCGCCGGCCAGACCTTCATGCAGGCGGCGCAGCCGGGGTCGGCCAAGTGGCGCCAGGTCATGGACCAGTTCCTGGAGCTGGGCCATACCTTCGTGCCCACGTTCAACATCTACGACGCCAACCGCGACCTGATGCGCGCGCGTCGCGCCGACTGGCACGACGACTACACCTGGAAGGCCGTCTGGAAGTACTTCCAGCCGCAACGCGGCGGGCACGGCGCGTACTGGTACCGCTGGAGCACCACCAACGAGATCGAGTGGAAGCAGAACTACCGGTTGTGGATGCAGTTCATCAACGAATACAAGAACCTGGGTGGCCGCGTGTGCGCCGGCAGCGATTCGGGCTTTATCTTCCAGATCTACGGCTTCGGCTTCGTGCGCGAACTGGAACTGCTGCAGGAAGCGGGGTTCCATCCCATCGAAGTGCTGCGCGCGGCCACGTCGCAAAGCGCCGCGCTGCTGGGCATCGATGACGACACCGGCTCCATCGACGTGCAAAAGCGCGCCGACCTGCTGATCCACGACCAGAATCCGCTGACGGATTTCAAACTGCTGTTCGGCACCGGCGCCATGCGCCTGAACGACGACACGGCCAAGGTGGAATGGAAGCGCTGCCTGCAAACCACCATCAAATCGGGCGTGGTGTACGACACCGCCGAACTGCTGGCCGACGTGCGCAAGATGGTCAAGGACAGCTGGGAGCAAGATCCGGACGGCGAGCGCCCGCCGTTCGGCGAATCGCCGGCAGGCTCGCCCTGCGACGGCGGGCAAGAGGCATCCTGACATGGCCGTCGACCTCTTCCTGCTTTGCGGCTTCCTGGGCAGCGGCAAGACCACGCTGCTGGTGGACTACCTGCGTGATCCGGCGTCCCGCGACACGGGCGTGATCGTCAACGAGGCGGGCGAGGTTGGCGTGGACGGCGCCATCGTCGCCAATGACAGCGACAACGTGCCGATGACGCTGATGGCCAACGGCTGCGTGTGCTGCTCGCTGCGCAGCGATCTGGTCTATACCTTGAGCGCGCTGCTGGACGCGCCGCGCCCCGACGGCGAAGGGCCCTTGCAGCGGGTCATCCTGGAGTGCAGCGGCTTGTCGCGGCCCGGCCCCATCATCGCGTCCCTGGCGGATCCTGAGCTGGCCCGCCGCGGCCTGCGGCTGACGGTGGTCTGCACCGACGACTGCGCGCGCGACCCGGACGCATTGGCCGAGATGGACGAAGCCATGGCCCAGTTCGGCGCCGCGCACCGCATCGTGTTGACCAAGACGGACTTGCTGCCCGACGGCGCCCTGGACGCACGCGCCGTGCGCGCCGCCGCCCTGAACCCCTTGGCGGCCGTCATTGCCGACCCGGACCGCCGGCGCGCCGTGCAAGCCGCGTTTGCCCCGTCCCAAGGCGTGGCGGATCTGGCGGGGCTGGCCGCGCGGATGCTGACAGCGGGCGGGCAGGGGGTCGCGCACCCCCGCATCCGCGTCATGGCGGCCCGTGCCCACGCGGGCATCAGCTGGACGGATTTTTCAGAATGGCTGGACAACCTGGCCGGGCTTTGCGGCGAACGCCTGTTGCGGGTCAAGGCGGTGGTGCGCGTCAACGAATGCGCCGAACCCATCCTGATCCAATCGGTGGGCACCACCTTCAGCGCGCCGCAACGCCTGACCCGGCAACCCGATGCGCCCGACGCCATCATCGTGATCGCGCGCGACATCGATGCGGGCGAGATCCGCGCGTCCGCGCCGCACGCGCCCGTGGACATGCTGGCCTGAAGCACTTTTCGTACCGGGGCGCGCGGCCGGGCACAGCCGGCCACGCGTCCGCACCGTAGCAAGTCGTCAGTTCCCCTTCGATACGAGGTCGTTATGCAAGAGAAAAACCTGACTCGCCGTGGCTTCATCAAGACCGCCTCCGGCTTGGCGCTCGCTCCCGCTTTGGGCTGGGTGCCGGGCATGGCGCACGCCGCCGAAAAAGAAATCGTGGTGGGGACCTGGGGCGGCGACTACCAGAACCTGTTGCAGCAGATCATCAACCCTATCGTCGACAAACAAGGCGTGAAAGTCGTCTACGACACGGGCAACGCCGTGGGCCGCGTGACCAAGTTGCGCGCCGAAAAGAATTCGCGGCGCGGCAGCATGGACGTGGCGCTGCTGGGTGAAGTCGACATGTACGACGCCGAGCGCTCCGGCACGCTGGAACCGATCGACGCGAAGAAGCTGCCCAACTTGGCGCATGCGATCGGCGCGTTGAAGACGGCGTATTCGATCCCCCATATCTTCAGCGCGATGACGCTGGTCTACAATACCGAAAAATTCCCGACGCCGCCGGATTCATTGGAAGTGTTGCTGGACCCCAAACTGAAAGGGCAGGTGGGCTTTTCGGACATCCTGTACCTGTACAACGCCGTCTTCGTCGGCCTGGGCGCGGGCGGCGACACCAAGAGTTTTGACGGGGGCAAGCGCTTCCTGACCAAGCTCAAGGCGAATGCGCCGCGCATCTACCCGTCCAACGAGGCGGTCGCGGCCGCCTTCAAGTCTGGCGAGATCGCCATCGCGTGCATGTGGAAGGCGCGCGCGCTGCAATGGAAAGACAGCGGCCTGCCGGTGGGTTTCGTGATTCCCAAGGAGGGCTCGGTGCCCGTGTCGTTCGAGGCAGGCATCGCCAAGAACAGCCGCAACAAGGACGCCGCCTGGGAATACCTGAACGCCATGCTGGACCCGCAAGGCCAGATCGGTTTCGCCGAAAAAATGGGCTATGCGCCCACGGTGACCAACGCGTCCTTGCCGGAAAACTTGAAGCGCGTGGGTTTCTCGGAGGCGGAAGTGAAGCTCTTGCACGCCTATGACCTGAAGCGCCTGACGGAAGGCAAGGCCGACATGCTGGAATTCTGGAACAAGGAATTCAAGGCGGGTTGAGGCGCCGCTTCCGGATGCGGCCGGTCCGCATCCGGAGGGACATTGCAGATCGGTCCCCGTCTGCGATGGGCGGCCGATGAATCTACCCTGGACATCTTGCGTCAATCTTGAAATGTTATATCATTCGTCAGCTATTTGTAATGATATAACATCTGAGAGAGCGAAGATGAAAGGCAAGAAGCTAGGGGCGGTTGAGGAAAGAGGCGGGGCGAAGGCCCGGCGGGCCAGCCGCCGGGGGGCGTTGAAACCGCTGGTCTGCTCACTGATGCTGATCGCGCCGGTCGCGCAGGCCGAGGCCGAAACGGAGTCCGATCGCGCCAAGACGCTGGCCCCAATTACCGTGTCCGCCAACCCGCTGGGGCTGGACTTGAACAGCACGACGTTGCCCGCCTCGGTGCTCGAAGGCGATGCCCTGATCGAGCAGCGGTCCGGCACCTTGGGCGAGACCCTGAAGAACCTGCCCGGCGTCAACAGCGATACCTTCGGCGGCGGCGCGAGCCGGCCGGTGATCCGCGGCCAGACCGCGCCGCGGGTCAAAGTGCTGTCCGACGGTTCTGAAGTCATGGACGCGTCCAGCATTTCCCCCGACCACGCGGTGACGGTCGAACCGCTGCTGGCCGAGCGGATCGAAGTGCTGCGCGGCCCGGCGACGCTGCTGTACGGCGGCGGCGCGATCGGCGGCGTGGTGAACGTCGTGGACAAGAAGATCCCCACCGCGGTGCCGGAAAAGGGCATCGAGGCCGAAGCCGAACTGCGCGGCGCGACCGGTACCAAGGAACGTGCGGGTGCGGTGGGCATCACGGCGGGCGAAGGCCAGTTCGCGGTGCGCGTTGAAGGGATGAAGCGGCGCACCAGCGACTACGACGTGCCCGATTGGCCGGGCGGCAAGCTGGAAGGTTCGTACAGCGAATCCACCCAGGGCTCCGTCGGGATGTCGTGGATCACCCCGCGCGGATACGTCGGCCTGGCCTTCACACATCTGGAAAGCAAGTACGGCCTGCCGGGGCATAACCACGAATACGAAGGCTGCCACCCGCACGGCACGCATCTGCATTGCGGCGGGCACGATCATGACCACGAAGAAGAAGGCCATGACCATGATCACGAGCATGAACATGGCGGCGTGCCGTACGTGAAGCTGCGCAGCAACCGCCTGGACCTGCGCGCGGAGTACCAGGACCCCTTTGCCGGCTTCGAGAAGATCCGCGTGCGCGGTGGCCTGACCGACTACCAGCACGACGAGATCGAAGGTGGCCAGGTCGGCACCCGTTTCAAGAACAAGGGCTACGACCTGCGGGTGGAGCTGCAGCACAAGCCCATCGCCGGCTGGCGGGGCGTGGTGGGCGTGCAGAACGCCTATAGCGATTTCCGCGCCGAAGGCGAAGAGGCCTTCCTGCCGCGCAGCAAGACGCGGTCCAACGGCCTGTTCGTGCTGGAGGAATACCAGCTGAACGACTGGCGCTTCGAAGTGGGCGCGCGCCAGGACTGGCAGCGCATCTCGCCGTCGGGCGGCGCTTCGCGCAGCAGCCTGTCGGGCACGTCGCTGTCGGCCGCGGCCATCTGGGACTTTGCGCCACAGTATTCCGTGGCGCTGTCGCTGTCACGCTCGCAACGCCTGCCCAATGCGCAGGAGCTGTATGCGGACGGCGTCCACCTGGCCACCAATACGTACGAACTGGGCAATGCAGACCTTGGCCGCGAGACCTCGCACAACATCGACCTGACCTTGCGCAAGCATTCGGGCGACACGACGTTCTCGGCCAGCGTGTTCCACAACCGCGTGAAGAACTACATCTACGCGAACACGCTCGACCGCTACGAAGACTTCCGGCTGATCGAATACACGCAGCGCGACGCGGAATTCACGGGTGTCGAGGG
Source organism: Achromobacter marplatensis (assembly GCF_002209535.1). Taxonomy (GTDB): domain Bacteria; phylum Pseudomonadota; class Gammaproteobacteria; order Burkholderiales; family Burkholderiaceae_B; genus Achromobacter; species Achromobacter marplatensis. The sequence goes on from NZ_NJIG01000004.1 coordinate 500,229, forward strand.
CGAACTGCGCCATCAGTTCACGCCGGTGTTCTCGGCGGCGGTATTCGGTGACTATGTGCGCGGCAAGCTGACGGGCGGCGATGGCAATCTGCCGCGCATCCCGGCGGCGCGCGCGGGCGTGCGCGGCAACGTGACGTGGCAGCAATGGTCGGGCGGCGTGGAATACGCGCGCGTGTTCTCGCAAAAAGATATCGCGTCGTACGAAGACAGCACCCCGGGCTACAACCAGGTCAATGCCGTGGTCGCCTACCGCGGCCGCTACGGCGCGACCGGCTACGAGGTCTATCTGCGCGGCACCAACCTGTTGAACAAGCTGGCCTACAACCACGCCTCGTTCATCTCGTCGGTGGCGCCGCTGCCCGGGCGCAGCGTGCTGCTGGGCGTGCGCATGACGTACTGACAAGGCAGGGCGTCCGAGATGGACGCCTGGCCGCAAGACGGACGCCGGGGCCATGCGCCCCGGCGTTTTTTTGCTGCGCTGCGGGCGCACAGCCTCTACGGGTAGACCCCAAGTCCGATCTTGTTGACGCCCGAACATGCCGTTCCTAGAATCAGATTTGTGATCACATATCAGAAATAGCGCCCGGCAACCGCCGGTACGCGGGCAGCGGCGAAGCAGGCATGACCCAACAACTATTCAGTGTTCGAGACAAGATCGTTTTGATTACCGGTGCCGCGGGCGGTATCGGCGCTGCGCTCAGCCGGGCTTTCGCCCAAGGCGGCGCGACGCTGGTGCTGGCCGACCTGGCGGGGGAAAAGCTGGACGCGCTGGCGTCCGAGCTGCGCGAATCCGGCGTGAAGACCGGAGCCATCGCGCTCAGCGTGGAAAACCGCGAGGCCTGCGCGGACGCGGTGGCCGACGTGGTGGCGCGCTACGGCGGCGTGGACGTGCTGGTCAACTGCGCCGGCGTCAATACGCGCATGCGGCCCGAGCTGTACGCGGAAGACGTGTGGGACCGCATCGTCGACATCAACCTCAAGGGCACGTTCAACATGTGCCAGGCCGTGCACGCGCCGATGAGCCTGCGCGGCAAGGGCAAGATCATCAACATCGGCTCGATCCTGGCGCTGGCGTCCAACGCGGTGACGGCGGCCTATTCCGCCAGCAAGGGCGGTGTCCTGCAGCTGACGCGTTCGCTGGCGTGCGCCTGGGCGGCGGACGGCATCACCGTCAACGTGATCCAGCCGGGCTGGATCGACACGGCGCTGTCGCGCCAGGCGCGGGTGGACATTTCCGGCCACGCCGAACGGGTGGTGGCCACCACGCCGCTGGGCCGCTGGGGCGAACCCGAAGACCTGGTCGGCGCGACGTTGTTCCTGGCCAGCACCGCATCCGACTTCGTGACGGGCGCAAGCCTGGTGGTGGACGGCGGCGTGACCGCGCATATCTGAACGGCAGGCTCCCGGCCCGTCAGAGGCCGGTCTTGCGCAAGGAGAAGACATGCTTTTCGAGGACATCGGGCAGACGACAGAAGCGCGCACGCTGGTGGTGGAAGACAGCGATTGGGCGCAGCTGACGCGCGCCGAGGCCATGCGGTTGACGACCTTGTTCCTGGCGGCGCGCCGCTTCGAGGAAAAGATCCTGCAACTGGATAAGCTGAACCTGGTGCACGGGCCGGCGCATTCCAGCATCGGGCAGGAAGGCGGCGCGGCGGGCTGCGTCGCGGCCCTGCCTATCGATACGCTGATGAACGGCACGCACCGCGCGCATCACCAATGCGTCGCCAAGGCGGTCAATGCGCTGTATGAAGACGGCTTCGACCCGGCCGCCAGCGGGCTCACCCCGCGCATGCGCCAGGAGATCCAGGGCCTGATGCACGAGATCCTGGGCTTGAAGGACGGCTGGACGGGCGGGCGCGGCGGTTCCATGCACCTGCGCCGCGCCGACCTGGGCATCATGGGCACCAACGCCATCGTCGCCGGCGGCATCCCCATCGCCTGCGGCCACGCGTTCGCGGAAAAACAGCACGGATCGGGCAAGTTGATGGTCACGTTCTTCGGCGACGGCGCGGTGCATCAGGGCGCCACGCACGAGGCCATGAACCTGGCGGCGCTGTACGGCCTGCCCATGATCTTCTTCCTGGAGAACAACAAGTACGCGGTGTCGATGAGCGTGGAGCAATCCACGTTCCAGACCGAACTGCTGACGCGTCCGCAGGCGCATGGCATCGCTGCCGTCAAGGTAGACGGCATGAACCCCTTCGCCGTCTGGCTGGCCACGCGCTGGGCGCAGGCGCATATCGAACGCGAAGGGCGGCCGGCATTCATCCTGGCCGAGGTCTACCGCTACTACCATCAGAGCTCGTCGATTCCCGGCAGCGCCTTCGGCTACCGCACGCGCGACGAGGAAAACGCCTGGAAGGCGCGCGATCCCTGGCTGTTCCTGCAGCGTGAACTGACCGCGCGCGGCATCCTGGACGCCGACACCCTGGCTGCCATCGACGCCACCGTCACCGAGGCCGTGGAAGCGGCCGCGGACTCTTGCGTGGAAGGCACGGGATCCGCCACCCGTATCCGCGCCGCGCTGTGGCCGGCAGCCGCCAGCGTGGACGATCATTTGACCAGCGACATGCGTGAATTCGACGGCGCGCGCTTTGCCGAGGCGGAAGACTTCGATGTGGACGACATGGAAAGCCTGTCCTACATCGAAGCCATGTCGCGCACCATGGGCGCGCGCATGGCCGAAGACGATCGCATCTACGTGTTCGGCGAAGACGTGGCCAACATGGGCGGCGGCACGGTCGGCGCCACGCGCGGGTTGACGGACACCTACGCGGGCCGCCTGGTGAACACCCCGATCACTGAAAACGGCTTCTGCGGCCTGGCCACGGGCGCGGCGCTGTCGGGCCTGTGCCCGGTGGTGGAACTGATGTACAGCGACTTCTTCCTGGTGGCGGGCGACCAGCTGCTGAACCAGGCGGGCAAGATCCGCCACCTGTTCAACGGCACGGCCAACGTGCCGCTGGTGCTGCGTACGCGCATCCCGGGAGCGGAGGGCTACGGTTCGCAGCATTCCATGGACCCGGCCGGCGTGTTCGCGCTGTTTCCGGGCTGGCATATCGTGGCGCCGTCCAACGCCTTCGACTATGTCGGCCTGATGAATTCCGCGCTGCGCTGCCAGGACCCGGTGCTGGTAATCGAGCCGCAGGAGCTGCACAAGCGCAAGACGCTGGTGCCGAAAGACCTGGACTACTGCATTCCCATCGGCCGCGCCAAGCGCGTGCAGGAAGGCGACCAGATCACGCTGCTGGCCACGCTCAGCATGGTCGAGCGCTGCCGGCAGGTCGTCGAGGAAACCGGCGTGCGCGCCGACATCATCGACCTGCGCACGCTGTCGCAGCGCGATATCGACTACGACACCATCGGGCGTTCGGTCATGAAGACGGGCCGGGTGGCGATCGTCGAACAGACGACGCGCGGCGCCAGCCTGGGCGCGCTGATCGCCGACGAGATCCAGCGCCGCTATTTCGACTATCTGGACCAGCCGGTGCAGCGCGTCACGGGCCGCTGGGCGCCGCCCACGGTGTCGCAGGCGCTGGAGCGCGCGGCGCTGGCGGACGAGGACGACCTACGCACGCTGATCGCCGCCATGCGGCGCGACAGCGCCCTGGACCTCACACAAGGAAATGTCCGTGCCCTACGCGCTTGAAGGCAAAACCATTCTGATCACGGGTGCGGCCGGCGGCATCGGCAGCGAGACGGCACGCGTCTGCGCCGAACAGGGCGCCGCGCTGGTGCTGGCCGACCGCGAAGCCCCTGAGGCCCTGGCCGCCGAATTGCGCGCGCAGGGATCGGCGGCACAGGCGATCGCGTTCGACGTGACCGATCGCGCCGCGGCGGAAGCCGCCGTCCAACGCCTCGACAGGCTGGACGCGCTGGTGGCCAACGCGGGCTATTGCCCCTGGGACGACTGGAACGCCGACGGCTGGGACGACGTGTTCCGGCAGGTCATCGACATCAACCTGCTGGGCGTCATGCACCTGACCCGCGCGGCGCTGGCCAAGATGGCGCCGCAGGGCAGCGGCCGCATGGTGCTGGTGTCGTCCGTGGCGGCGCGCATGGGCGGCCTGGCGGCCAGCCCCCACTATGTGGCGGCGAAAGGCGGCACGCACGCTTTCGTGAAATGGCTGGCGCGCAAGGGGGCGGAGTCGGGCATCACCGTCAACAGCGTGGCGCCGGGCGCGACCGCCACCGCCATGGTGCAGGGCGCCGCCCTGGATGCGAATAGAATTCCTCTGCGACGCATGGCCCAGCCCCGCGAGATCGCCTTGCCCATCGCCTTTTTATGTTCGGATGGCGCAAGCTACATTTGCGGCGCCACGCTGGATGTGAACGGTGGCGTCTACATGAACTAGGCGCAAGAACATGGACAACAGCATCCTGGAAGGCCTGCTCGACAAGCAGGAACGCGTGACCGTCGCGGACCAGATCTATCAACAGACGCGCCAGCTCCTGATGAGCGGCGCGGTGCCGCCCGGGGAAAAGATCACCTTGCGCGGCCTGGCCGCCGCCTTGAACACCAGCCCGATGCCGGTGCGCGAAGCCGTGAACAAGCTGGTGGCCGAAGGGGCGCTGGAAATGCTGCCCAGCCGCGGCCTGCGCGTTCCGAAACCCAGCCTGCCGAAGTTTCGCGAGATCGTGCGCATCCGGTGCTGTCTGGAAGGTTTTGCCGCGGCCGAAGCCGTCAAAGTGATCAACGACGAGACCGTGGCGCGCATCGAACGCCACGCCCACGAGTTCGACAAGTTGGGGCACCAGCGCAAGATCGACACCTTGAAGACGATCGAAGCGAACCGGAACCTGCATTTCACGCTGTACGAAGCGGCGGCGATGCCGCTGCTGGTCACGATGATCGAGAACATCTGGCTGCAGATCGCGCCCCTGTTCTCGCTCAGCATGAGCAGCAAGGACCGGAAGTCGGAAAGCTGGGAATCGTTCAGTCACCACGATGCGCTGCTGGCGGCGCTGCGGCGGCGCGACGCCGATGGCGCACGCGGCGCGGTGGTGGCGGACATTTCCGATGCAGCGGCTTATATCGAGAAGACGGGCAATTTGGCCATCACCTGAAGCGAGTGAGACATGGATATCGAAGTCGTGATGCCCGCGATCGGCGCGGGCACGACGCAGGGCAGGATTCTCCAGTGGTTGAAGCAGTCCGGCGACACCGTCAAGGTGGGCGATATTCTGGCCGAAATCGAAACGGACAAGGCGGTTATTGAGCTGGAGGCCGTGGACAGCGGCGTGCTGGACCGTATCCATGTCGAAGCGGGCGACACCGCCGTGCCGGTGGGCGACGTCATCGCGACCTTGCTGGCGGAGCAGGACGCGCGTCGCGAGGCGCCTGCCCCCATCGCTGAACCGACCGCGCCCGTTCTGGCCATGCCGGCGCCACCTGCGGCCCAACCGGCGCAGGCAGTCATTGCGCCACCTGCCACCGCCGTCGAACCGCCCGCGCACCGGCTCTTCGCCAGCCCCTCGGCGCGCAGGCTGGCCCGCATCATGGGCGTGGACCTGCATGCGCTGACCGGCAGCGGCCCGAACGGACGGATCGTGCGCGTAGACATCGAGCAGGCCGCGCAGAAACGTCCCGCGGCGGATGCCAGGCCGGCAGCCAAGGCGTCCGCCACAGCCCCAGGCACGCTGACCCCGCACACCCCGATGCGCGCCACGATCGCACGCCGGTTGGCGCAATCCAAGCAGCAGATTCCCCACTTCTATCTGACCGTGGACTGCCGCATGGACGCGATGATGGCGGCGCGGCAGTCATTGAACGACAGCGCGCAGGCCAGCCCCGATCCCGTCCGCTATTCCCTGAATGACCTGTTGCTGCTGGCGGTCGCACGCGCCGTGGCGCGCGTGCCCGAGATCAACGCGCAATGGACCGACGAGGGTGTGCTGCGCCAGGAGCAGGTCGACCTGAGCGTCGCCGTGGCGCTGGAAACCGGCCTGATCACGCCGATCCTGCGCGATGCCGGCCGCATGGGACTGCGCGAACTCTCGGCGCAAGTCCGGCAATTGGCGGACCAGGCGCGCAGCGGCCGGCTGCGTCCCGACCAATACGAAGGCGGCAGCCTGACGGTATCGAACCTGGGCATGCATGGCGTGAAGTCGTTCGCGGCGATCATCAATCCGCCGCAGTCAGCAATCCTGGCCGTGGGCGCCGTGACGCGCCAACCGGTGGTGGACGGCGACGCGCTGACGATCGGCCACGTGATGAGCCTGACGCTGTCCGCCGATCACCGCGTGGTGGACGGCGCGCTGGGCGCGCGGTTCCTGAAGGAAGTCCGGCACTTCATGGAGCATCCCATCGAATTGATTCTCTAGCGGGTTGAGTGGAAAGGTTGTTCTAGGTGTCCACATCAGCAGCGCGCAGGGTGGACCGCGAACGGCGTACAGACCGATGGCGGCGGTAAGTCGAAGCACCATTACATAAAGTCTGGAGACAAAGCAATGAACAAGCAGAATCCGCTGACGCGCCTCGCGTTGGCTGCCGCCTTGGCAATGGCCGCGCAGGGCGCCTGGGCACAAAGCGAAATCAAGATTGGATACAACAGCGACATGTCCGCCAGCGGCTCGGCCGACTTCGGCGTGTCGGCCTTGTCGGGCGCGCGGCAGGCCGCCGAAGAGATCAACGCCGCCGGTGGCGTGCTGGGCAAAAAGCTCGTCATCGTGCCGCGCGATGACGTGGGATCCCCGCCCAAGTCCATTCAGAACGCTAACGAACTGGTGGACAACGAAAAGGTCGTCGCGATGCTGGGCGGCGTGAACTCGGGCAACATGCTGGCGTGGCTGCACATCGTGCAGCAGAAGAAGATCCCGACCATCTCGCCATCGGCGACCGCCACCGAGATCACCAACCGCTACAGCAAGGAACCGGCCAACTACATCTTCCGCGTGTCGATGCGGGACCTGGACCAGATCACGCTGTTGGCGGCGTATGCGGCGCGCGCCACGCAGAACAAGAAGGTCGCCATCATTGCCGACACGACGGGCTATGGGCAGCAGGGCGCCAAGGACGCAGCCGCCGTGTTGCAGCTGCACGGCATCACGCCGGTGGCCAACGAGAAGTTCGGTCCGAAGGATACGGACATGAGCTCGCAGCTGAACAAGATCAAGGCGTCGGGCGCCGACACGCTGATCGTCTACGCGCTGGCGGATTCCAACGGCCATCTGATGCGCAGCCAGGAGAAGATCGGCTACTACCCGACCACACTCGGTTCCTGGTCGAACCTCAGCCCCCCGTTCCTGCGCATCGCGGGCCCGGAACTGGCTAAGAAGATGATTTTCTCGGCATCCATCACGCAGGATTCCACGCCGCAGTCCAAGGCGCTGTACGACACCATCATGAAAAAGGAGGGCAAGCTGCCCACCTATGTGTTCGCCGCGCACGCGTATGACTCGGTGAAGATCCTGGCGGCGGCCATGACGCAGGCCAAGTCCACCGACGGCGAAAAGGTCCAGCAGGCGCTGGAGAACCTGGGCAAGGTCGACGGCGTGATCAAGAGTTATGCGCCGGCCTTCACCAAGGCCAACCACGAAGCGCTGTCGTACAAGGACTTCCGTCTGGTGCGCTGGATCGACGGCAAGGTGGTGTCGGTGGATGACGCCGTCACGCAGGCCATCAAGCCCGAAGACCTGAAGCAGTAAGCGGGCGCGCGGCCGGGCGGTTCAGGCCTGGCCGCGGCTCAGGTGGTTGACGAAGAGCTTGGCGGCGGTGGGCAGCGATTCGAACGAGCGCACGCAGATCTGGATCTTGCGGCGCGCCCACGGTTCGGCCAGCGGAATGATGCGCAGGTCGAACATGACCGAGTAGCGGCGCGCGATGTCCAGCGGCAGCACGCCGATGCCCAGCCCCGAGTTCACCATGAAGCACAGCGCGTCAAAGCCCGTGACCTGCACCTTGAGCCGGATGGTGCGCTTTTCGTCGCTGGCGGCGTTCGACAGGATGCGGTTGATGGCGCTGCCGCGATGCAGGCCGATGAAGTCGTGTTCCAGCGCGTCGGCAAAGCGGAAGGCGGGCTTGTCGCGCAAGGGGTGGTCGGCGGGAACGACCAGCGCCAGCGTGTCTTCGCGGTAGGGGTGGATCTCGACGTCGTCGTCGGGCGCGTCGCCGGAAAAGATGCCGACGTCCGCCGCGTTCTCGGCCACCGACTTGATGATGGTGGACGTGATCTTCTCTTCCAGGTCCACCTGCACGTTGGGGTAGTCGTTCAGGAACAGCTTGATGTCTTGCGGCAGGAACTGCGTGATGGCGGAGATGTTGGCGTAGACGCGGATGAAGCCGCGCAGGCCGCGCGAGTAGTCGCGCATCTGCACGGCGATCTCGTCCAGCTCGTGCAGGGCGCGGCGCGCCATGGTGGACAGCGCAATACCGGCCGGGGTGGGGCGGATGCCCTTGTTGGTGCGGATCAGCAGCCGGATCTTCAGGTTCTCTTCCAGCTCGCTGATGCGCTTGCTGATGGCGGCCGCGGCGATGTGCTCGTGTTCGGCCGCCGCCGCGATGGTGCCTTGTTCGACCACGCTGATGAAAAGCTTGAGGGAAGTGGGGTCTAAACGCATGGCGGCAGGCGAAGGCGGCAAGGGAACGGCCATTGTAGCGAGCGGCACGCTTGCCATCGCGTTTGGCGATGGCAGCATCGTTAATGACTGCTATTGGGGACGGCAAGCCCGTTGCTATTCTCCCCAAAAATAGCGACCGGCCCGCCTGTTTGAGCGGACGGCGCAAGAAGGATGGATGGAGCGCAAAGCAATGAATCTGCAGAATAGCCAGCTGCTGCGGCAGCAGGCGTACATTGGCGGCGCCTGGTGCGACGCCGACAACCGGGCCACCATCACGGTGCGCAATCCCTTCGACGCCAGCCCGCTGGGCACGGTCCCAAATCTGGGCCAGGCCGAAACCGCGCGTGCCATCGCGGCTGCCGATGCCGCGCTGCCGGCATGGCGGGCCAAGACGGGCAAGGAACGCGGGGCCATCCTGCGCCGCTGGCACGCCCTGATCGAGGCTAACAGCGATGACCTGGCGCTATTGCTGACGCTGGAGCAAGGCAAGCCGCTGGCCGAGGCCCGCGGCGAACTGAACTACGCGTTGTCGTTCGTGGAATGGTTCGCCGAGGAAGCCAAGCGCGTCTACGGCGACGTGCTGCCGCACACCCGCAGCGACCAGCGCATGCTGGCCATCCGTCAGCCGGTCGGCGTGTGCGCGGCCATCATCGCGTGGAATTTTCCGTCGGCGCTCGTCACGCGCAAGGTCAGCCCGGCGCTGGCCGCCGGCTGCACCGTCGTGCTCAAGCCTTCTGAATTGACGCCGTTCACCGCGCTGGCGCTGGCCTGGCTGGGCGAGCAGGCAGGCATTCCGCCTGGCGTGCTCAACGTGGTCATCGGCGACCCGGCCCCCATCGGCACGGAACTGACGCAGAACCCCACGGTGCGCAAGCTGACCTTCACCGGCTCGACGCAGACGGGGCGCCTGCTGATGCAGCAAAGCGCCTCCAACATCAAGAAGCTGTCGCTGGAATTGGGCGGCAACGCGCCGTTCATCGTGTTCGAAGACGCCGATCTGGACGAGGCAGTGCAGGGATTGGTGCTGTCCAAGTTCCGCAACGCGGGCCAGACCTGCGTATGCGCCAACCGCGTCTACGTGCACGCCAGCGTGGCGGACGCGTTCAACGAGAAGTTGCTGGCCGAGATCCGCCGCATGAAAGTGGGCGGCGGGCTGGAAGACGGCGTGACGCAAGGCCCGCTGATCGACCAGCGCGCCGTCGACAAGGTGACGCGCCTGGTGACCGACGCCACCGCGCACGGCGCCACGCTGCTGGCGGGCGGCAAGCTGCGCCAGGCCGGCACCCTGCTGTATGAGCCGACGCTGCTGACGGGCATCACGGATGCCATGGAACTGGCGCACGAAGAGATCTTCGGACCCGTGGTGGGCATCAGCACCTTCGACTCCGAAGCTGCCGTGCTGGCGCGCGCCAACGACAGCGCCTCCGGCTTGGCCGCCTATTTCTACACGGCCAACCTGGAACGCGTCTGGCGCATGATGGAAGGGCTGGAATACGGCATCGTAGGGGTGAACACCGGCGCGGTCTCCAACGAGGTCGGCCCGTTCGGCGGGATCAAGGAATCGGGCGTGGGCCGCGAAGGCTCGAAGTACGGCATCGAAGAGTTCCTCGAAATCAAGTACGTGTGCCTGGCCGGCAAGTCGTTCAACGCGCCGCGCTAACCCTTCCGGAACCCTGACATGAGCCAAGCCCAGCAAGCGTCCCTGCGGGACGCCGACTCGTTCGATTATGTGATCGTCGGTTCCGGCGCTGCCGGATCCATCCTGGCCAACCGCCTGTCGGCCGACGGCGCGACCGTTTGCGTGCTGGAGGCGGGCCCGCCGGACAACAGCCCGTTCCTGCACATTCCGGCCGGCTTCATCAAGGCGGTATTCAACAAGAAATACGCCTGGCAGTTCTCAAGCGAAGGCACGGCGCAGACCAACGGGCGACGCGTGCCGATCCCGCAGGGCCGCACGCTGGGCGGCTCCACGTCCATCAACGGCCTGGTCTACAACCGCGGCCAGGCGGCCGACTTCGACCATTGGGCAAGCCTGGGCAACCCCGGCTGGGCGTATGCAGACGTGCTGCCGTACTTCAAGTCGATGGAGCGCCGGGTGGGCGGCGACGACCGCTATCGCGGCCGCCAGGGCGAACTGCCCGTCACCGACATCGACTGGATTCACCCGCTGTGCGAGGCTTTCATTGCCGGCGCGGTAGAGCAAGGCCTTCCGCGCAATCCCGATTACAACGGCGCCGACCAGGCGGGCGTAGGCTACTTCCAGCGCACCATCAGCAACGGCTGGCGCATGAGCACGGCGAAGTGCTTCCTGAAGCCTGCGATGGCGCGCAAGAATTTGGACGTGCGCACCTATGCGCAGGCTACCCGCGTGCTGTTCGACGGCGCCCGGGCCGTGGGCGTGGCCTATTGCCACCCCGCGCATCCTGCCCGGGTGCGAGCCGTGCGCGCCAAGCGCGAGGTCATCGTGGCCTGCGGCGCGATCAACACGCCCAAGCTGCTGCAATTGTCCGGCCTGGGGCCGGCCGAGCTGCTGCGCGAGCACGGCATCCCGGTCGTATGCGATCTGCCCGGCGTGGGCGAGAACCTGAGCGACCACTATTCCGTGCGCATCGTGGCGCGCGTGAAGAACAGCCAGACCATGAATGAACTGGTCAAAGGCCTGAACCTGGCCGGCCAGATCAGCCGCTGGCTGTTCAAGCGGCCCAGCATCATGGCGCTGAGCCCATCGCTGCTGCACTATTTCTGGAAATCACGGCCGGAACTGACCGCACCCGACCTGCAGGGCGTGTTCACGCCTGCCAGCTACAAGGAAGGCTACGTCGGCGTGCTGGATGACTTTCCCGGCATGACGGCGGGCGTCTGGCAGCACCGCCCGGACAGCCGCGGCCAGGTCCGCATCCGCTCGGCCGACCCGCTGCAAGACCCCGTGATCCTGGCCAACTACCTGGCGGACGAACGCGATCAGCAGACGCTGGTGCGCGGCATTCGCCTGGCCCGCCGGCTGTTGCAGTCGCAGGCACTGGCGCCGTACTTCGACAGCGAGGCGCTGCCCGGCCCGCTGTGCGAATCGGATTCCGAACTGCTGGATTTCGCGCGCCGTTTCGGCGTGTCGTCCTATCACGTCAACGGCACGGCCCGCATGGGACCGGCGGGCGACAAGTACGCCGTGGTGGATGCGCAGCTGCGCGTGCACGGTGTGGAGAACCTGCGCGTGATCGATTCGTCGGTCATGCCCGCCATGCCGTCGGCGAACATTTGCGCCGCCACGATGATGATCGGCAACAAGGCGGCCGACCTGATCAGGAATTCCTGAAAACCCAAGATGCGGTCACTCGAGTGACCCGTTAGGAGACAACGTGTACACCAAGCATTTCCCCAAGATCATGAAGACCTTGCTGCTGTCGGCGGCGCTTGCGAGCGCCAGCGGCGCCGCGCTTGCCGACGACATCAAGATCGGTTTCAACAGTGACATGTCGGCCACCGGCTCGGCGGACTTCGGCATTTCGGCCCTGGCCGGCGCGCGCCAGGCCGCGGATGACCTGAACGCCGCAGGCGGCGTGCTGGGCAAGAAGGTCGTCATCGTCGAACGCGATGACGTCGGCGCCCCGCCCAAGGCGATCCAGAACACCAACGAACTGGTCGACAACGTCAAGGTCAACGCCATGCTGGGCGGCGTGAACTCCGGCAACATGCTGGCCTGGTTGCACATCGTGCAGCAAAAGAAGATTCCGACGATCTCGCCGGTGGCGACCGCCACCGACATTACCGGCCGTTACGCCAAGTCGCCGCCGAACTACGTGTTCCGCGTGTCCATGCGCGACCGCGACCAGATCGCGCTGCTGGCCGCCTACGCGGCGCGCGCCAGCAAGTCGGGCAAGGTGGCGATCATCGCCGATACCACCGGCTACGGCCAGCAAGGCGCAAAGGATGCGCTGGAGATCCTGGCGCTGCACAAGATCACCCCGGTCGCCAACGAGAAGTTCGGTCCCAAGGACACGGACATGAGCTCGCAGCTGAACAAGATCAAGGCGTCGGGCGCGGACACACTGATCGTCTATGCGCTGGCCGACTCCAACGCGCACGTCATGCGCAGCCTGGAGAAGATCAATTACTTCCCGACGACGCTCGCGTCTTGGGCCAACCTGAGCTCGCCGTTCCTGCGTATCGCGGGCCCGGAGCTGGCCGGCAAGATGATCTTCACCGCGTCGATCACTGAAGATTCGTCCAAGGAATCCAAGGCGCTGTACGACACGCTGATGAAGCGCGACGGCCGCGTGCCGACCTACGTGATGGCCGCGCAGGCCTATGACTCGGTCAAGCTGATCGCCGCCGCCATGGAGCAGGCCAAGTCCACCGAGGGCGCCGCCGTGCAGGCCGCCCTGGAGCAACTGTCGCAGGCGCAAGGCGTCATCAAGGCCTACCAGAAGCCGTTCTCGGCGGACAACCACGAAGCCCTGTCGGTCAAGGACTTCCGCCTGGTGCGCTGGATCGACGGCAAGGTCGTGACGGTTGACGACGACGTCACCCGCGCCATCAAGCCCGAAGACCTGAAGCTGTAAACGGCAGGAAAGCGGTACATCGAGGATCTCTCCCCCGCGGCGGCAGCGCTGCGGGGGAGTCGTCAAAAGGGGGCCTTCAGCATGCAAATACTACAAGCCATATTGAGTGGATTGGCCATGGGTAGCGTCTATGCCCTGGTCGCGTTCGGTTTCAGCATCACCTACACCACGACCAAGACGTTCAACTTCGGCCAGGGCGCGTTCCTGGCCCTGGCCAGCCTGATCGGCATCAGCGCGATTCTGCTGGTCACGCAGGGCAAGCTGATCGGCTTTCCCAGCCCCGAGGACGTGACCTGGGGATCGTTCCTGTTCGCGCTGCTGGCGGCCATGCTGGTCCTTGGCCTGCTGGGATTCGTGCTCTACATCACGGCCATCAAGCACTTCGTGGGCGAAGCGGGGCTGTCGTGGGTGATGAGCACCATCGGCTTTGGCATCATCATCCAGAACCTGGCGCTGCTGATCTGGGGCCCGGCCCCGATCGCGGTGGCCTCGCCGCTGGGTGAAGGCATCATCACGATCTTCGGCACCGGCGTGCGTCCCCAGGAGATCCTGGTGTTCTGCACCACGCTCGTCCTGATGATCGTGTTCGACTGGGCGCTGCACAAGACCAAGATGGGCAAGGCGGTGCGCGCGGTGGCGTTCAGCAAGTCCACCGCGAGCCTGATGGGCATCAATGCCAACGCGGTGGCGGTGGCGGTGTTCGTCATCAGCTCGGCGCTGGCCGCAATCGCCGGCGTGATGATCGCGCCGATCGCAACCGCCTCCGTGTTCGTGGGCACGCTGCTGTCGCTCAAGGCGTTTTCCGCCGCCATCCTGGGTGGGCTGGAGAACCCGCGCGGCTGCATCTTCGGCGGCTTCCTGATCGGGTTGCTGGAATCGCTGATCGGCCTTTGGTATTCGAACCTGCGCGAGATCGCCGTGTTCGCGCTGATCATCGTCGTGCTGTATTTCCGCCCGGCCGGTATCCTGGGCCGCGTGCACGCGGAGAAGGTGTGAACATGTCCAAACTCCTCATTCCGCTCGTCATCGCCGCCCTGGCCGTGGGTTTCGCCTATTCGGGGTTGAACGATTTCTACCTGCTGATCCTGTTCAACATCGGGGTCTATTACATCGCCGCCACCGGCTTCAACATCCTGGTCGGCCAGACCGGGCAGAAGTCGCTGGGCCACGCCGGCCTGTTCGGCGTGGGCGCCTACACCGTGGCGCTGCTGACGGTGAACTACCAGGTCAATCCGTGGCTGGCGCTGCTGTGCGCGGCGGGCGTGTCCGCCGTCTTCGGCGTGGCGATCGCCATCCCGGCGCTGAAGGTCAAAGGGCCCAGCCTGGCCATGGTCACCATCGCCTTCGGCCTGCTGATCGAAAAGATCGTGTCCGAATGGACGGACGTGTTCAAGGGCCAGGAAGGCTTCTACGGCATCACCGGCCTGACCTTCAACGGCGCCACGCTGGACAGCCGCCAGTGGGTGGTCGTGGTGGTGCTGGTGGGGCTGGCGTTGCATGCGATGACCTCGCTGTTGCTGAACGGTCGCTTCGGCCGCGGCTTCGCTGCCGTGCGCACCTCTGAAATCGCCGCGGAAAGCGTGGGCATCAGCGTGTACCGCTTCAAGATCCTGGCGTTTGCAATCAGCGCCATCACCTGCGGCATCGCGGGCGGGCTGGTCGCGCAGCAGAACCAGTACATCAACTCGGACTTCGTCAATTTCAACCTGTCGGTGTTCTTCCTGGTGCTGGTGCTGTTCGGCGGCCGCACCCCGGTCGGCTCGTTCCTGGGCGCGGTGGTGCTGACCGTGCTGGACGCCATGCTGGCGCGCTGGCCCGAAGTGCAGCATTTCGCCTATGGCCTCATCCTGCTGTTTGCGCTGTACGCCATGCCGGAAGGACTGGCCGGTTTGCTGCGCCGCGTCTTGCCGCAGCGCGGCCAGCGCGACGCCCTGGCACGCAGCACGAACGCGGCCGAATGGACGCCCAAGCGCACCGCACCGCCCGCCAAGCCCGGCCAGGGCCGGGCCGCACCCGAGTTCCTGGAAGTGAAGGACCTGTACAAGGCCTTCGGCGGCGTGGTTCCCACCAACAAGGTGTCGTTCTCGCTGGCGCAAGGCTCGATCGTGTCGCTGATCGGGCCCAACGGCGCGGGCAAGACCACGACCCTGAACCTGTTGTCCGGGCTGGTTGCGCCGGACGCGGGCAGCATCCGGTTCAAGAACAAGCAGATGGTGGGCCTGTCGGCCAACGAGATCGCGGCCTCCGGCATCGGCCGCACGTTCCAGAACTTGAAGCTGTTCGACGGCCTGACCGCGCTTGAAAACGTGATGGTGGGATTCTATCGGGTGCAGAAGTCCGGCTTCTTCTCGAACCTGCTGGGGTTGCCGGCCAGCCTGGCCGAAGAACGGCGCATGCGCCAGGAGGCATTCGCCATCCTGAAGTTCTTCGACCTGGACCGCTACGCGGACGATGCCGCCAACAGCTTGCCCTACGGCTTGCAGCGCCGGCTGGAGATCGCCCGCGCGGTGGCTGCCATGCCCGACCTGCTGCTGCTGGACGAACCCGCGGCGGGCCTGAACCCGGCCGAGACCGACCAGCTGACCGATCTGATCGTCAAGCTCAAGGGCATGGGCCTGACCATTCTGCTGATCGAACACCACATGGATCTGGTGATGGCCATTTCGGACCACATCGTCGTGCTGGACTATGGCGTGAAGATCGCCTCCGGCCTGCCGAACCACATCCAGGAGAACCCGAAAGTGATCGAAGCCTACCTGGGCGCGCCCGCATAGGAGACCACCATGAGCCGATTACTGGATATCAAAGACCTGGCGGTCAGCTACGGCGCCGTCAACGCATTGAAGCGGGTGTCGCTGCATGTGGACACGAACGAGATCGTGACCATCATCGGCGGCAACGGCGCGGGCAAGAGCACGATGATGCGCGCGCTGTCGGGCATCGAGAAGTCCACGGGGTCCATCGCGTTCGCCGGGCAGGACCTGGGTGGCGTCAGTGCGCACAAGCGCGTGGGGCTGGGCATCGCCCACGTGCCGGAAGGCCGCCAGGTGTTCCCGGATCAGACCGTGTTCGACAACCTGATGCTGGGCGCCTTCCTGCGCACGGAGCCGCCCTCGGAACTGGCCGCCGAGATCGAGCGCTGCTTTGCCATGTTCCCGCGCCTGAAAGAGCGCCGGGACCAGTACGCGGGCACCCTGTCGGGCGGTGAGCAGCAGATGCTGGCCATCTGCCGCGCGCTGATGAGCAAGCCGCGCATCCTGATGCTGGACGAGCCGTCCCTGGGCCTGGCGCCGCTGATCGTGGCCGAGATATTCAAGATCATCAAGTCGCTGAAGGAACGCGGCATGACGATCCTGCTGGTCGAGCAGATGGCCAATCAGGCGCTGGCGATATCGGACCGCGCCTATGTGCTGGAGGTGGGCTCCATCGTGATGGAGGGCACCGGCCAGGAATTGTTGGCCAGCGAGCGCGTGCGCGAGGCCTATCTGGGAAAACACAAGAGCTGACGAGGCAATCATGTCATCCAAACCATTGAGCGGGATCCGTGTGCTGGAGTTGGGCCAGCTGATCGCCGGGCCGTTCGCCGCCAAGATGCTGGGCGAATTCGGCGCCGAGGTGATCAAGATCGAGCCGCCCGGCAAGGGCGACCCCTTGCGCAACTGGCGCCTGATCCACGAGGGTACCTCCGTCTGGTGGCAGGTGCAGTCGCGCAACAAGAAATCGGTCAGCCTGGACCTGCGCCAGCCCGAGGCGCAGGACCTGATCCGCGCCCTGGTCAAGGACATCGACGTCGTGGTCGAGAACTTCAAGCCGGGCACGATGGAAGGCTGGGGCCTGGGCTGGGAAGACCTGCGCGCCATCAATCCGCGGCTGGTGATGCTGCGCGTGTCCGGTTATGGCCAGACGGGCCCGTACCGCGACCTGCCCGGCTTCGGCGCCATCGGCGAAGCCATGGGCGGCCTGCGCCACCTGAGCGGCGAGCCGGACCGCACCCCCGTGCGCGTGGGCATTTCCATCGGTGATTCGCTGTCCGCGCTGCATGGCGTGATCGGCATCCTGCTGGCGCTGCGTGCGCGCGACCAGAACGGCCAGGGCCAGATGATCGACGTGGCGCTGTATGAATCCGTCTTCAACATGATGGAGAGCCTGTTGCCGGAATACGCCGTGTTCGGCGAAGTGCGCCAACCGGCGGGCAGCAGCCTGCCAGGCATCGCGCCCAGCAATGCGTACCGCTGCCAGGACAACAAGTACGTGCTGGTGGCCGGCAACGGCGACAGCATCTTCAAGCGCCTGATGGGCGTGATCGGCCGCCCGGACCTGGCCGATGCGCCGGAACTGGCCAACAACGCCGGCCGCGTGAAGCACGTGGTGATGCTGGACGACGCCATTTCGCAATGGACGGGCCAGCACCCGCTGGACGAGGTTCTCGCCCGCCTGAACGAAGGGCAGATTCCGGCCGGCAAGATCTACGACGTGGCCGATATCGCCACCGATCCGCACTACCAGGCGCGCGGCATGATCCTGGACGGCGCGCTGCCCGATGGCACGCCGATCAAGCTGCCGGGCATCGTGCCCAAGCTGTCGGAGACGCCGGGCGAGGTGCGCAGCGCCGCGCCCGCTCTGGGCCAGGACACGGACGACGTGCTGGCCGGCCTGGGCATCGACGAGGGCAAGCGCGCCGACTGGCGCGCGCGCGGCATCATCTGAAAAGGACAGCCATGAACGAACCGAGCGCAACCCGCAAGAAGCTGTACATCCAGGACGTGGCGCCCCGGGACGGCTTCCAGAACGAAAAGCAGTTCATCGAGACGCAGGACAAGATCGACTTCATCAACGCGTTGTCCCAAAGCGGATTCGCCAAGATCGAGGCCACGTCCTTCACCTCGCCCAAGGCCATTCCGGCACTGCGCGACGCCGAAGCCGTGATGCACCAGATCGAACGCAATCCGGACGTGGTCTACACGGTGCTGGTGCCCAACGTGCGCGGCGCGCAACGGGCGCTGGAGTGCGACGTGGACGAGGTCAACCTGGTGATGTCGGTGAGCGAGACCCACAACCGCGCCAACCTGCGCATGACGCGCGAGCAGTCGTTCGAGCAGCTGAGCGACGTGGTCAGCGCGGTGCGCGGCAGCCGCGTCGCGGTCAACGTGTCGCTGTCGACGGTTTTCGGCTGCCCGATGGAAGGCGACATCAACGCCTTCGACGTGCTGGAACTGGTGGGGCGCTTCGCCGCGCTGGGCGTGGATGGCATCACCCTGTGCGACACGACCGGCATGGCCTATCCCACGCAGGTGGGCAAGATCAGCCGCGAGGTCCGCCGGCTGTTTCCGGATCTGACCACGACCCTGCACTTTCACAACACGCGCGGCATGGCGCTGGCCAACACGCTGGCGGCGCTGGAGGCGGGCATCGACCGCTTCGACGCGTCGCTGGGCGGACTGGGCGGATGCCCGTATGCGCCGGGCGCCAGCGGCAACGTCTGCACGGAAGAACTGGTGCACATGCTGGAACTGATGGGCTACGACACGGGCGTGGACCTGACCCGAATTTTGGGCATCGCGGCGACCTTGCCCGCGCTGGTCGGGCACGACATCCCCAGCCAGATCCTGAAGGCGGGGCCGCGCCTGACGCTGCATCCGGCGCCCGACTTCGGCGGGTAGCCCCGGCGGGGCGGCGGTGTGCTAAGTTGCCGGGAATGCCGCCCGGCCCGGAGAGCCCGCCATGCTGAAATTCGCCGCCAACCTGTCGATGATGTACCCGGAACATGCGTTCCTGGACCGCTACGCCGCAGCAGCGGCGGATGGTTTTCTGGGCGTGGAATGCATGTTCCCGTATGAAGCGCCCGCGGCCTTCGTGCGGGAACGCATGGATGCGGCCGGGGTGTCGCAAGTGCTGTTCAACGCGCCGCCCGGCGTGGTCAGCCAGGGCGAACGCGGGCTGGCCGCCTTGCCCGGCCGGCAAGCGGAGTTCCAGGCCGGGATCGAACAGGCGCTGTCCTACGCGACGGCGTTGTCCTGCTCGAATGTCCACGTGATGGCGGGCCTGGCGCCAGCCGACGTGCCGCGCGAGGCCCTGCTGGATTGCTACCGCGAGAACCTGGACTGGGCCGCGCGCCAGGCCCGTTCGGCCGGCGTCACGGTGCTGATCGAACCCATCAATACGCGCGACATCCCCGGCTATATCCTCAACCGCCAAGACGACGCGCATGCGGTCGTGCAGGCCGTCAACGCGCCCAATCTGAAGGTGCAGATGGACCTGTACCATTGCCAGATCGTCGAAGGCGACGTCACAGCCAAACTACGGGAATACTTGCCGACCGGACGCGTGGGGCACCTGCAGATCGCCGGCGTGCCGTTGCGCCACGAGCCGGATCGCGGCGAGCTGGATTATGGCTGGGTGTTCGGCGTGTTGCGCGAACTGGACTATCGGGGATGGATCGGCTGCGAATACCGGCCGGCAGGCGACACCTCCGCCGGCCTGCGCTGGCTGTCCCACGCCCGTGGCTGATGGCCGCGACTATTTCAGGAGACAGGTCATGACTACAAGCACCATCCGCCGGGCGTTGCTGGCGGCGGCGCTGTCAGCCGCCGCTGCGTTTTCCGCCAGCGCGCCCGCCGCGGAATATCCGGACCACCCGATCCGCTGGCTGGTGCCGTTCAGCCCCGGCGGCGGCAGCGACCTGGCTACCCGCATCGTCGCCAAGCACGTGGGCGCCACGCTGGGCCAGACGGTGGTGGTTGAAAACCGCCCCGGCGCCGCCACTATCGTCGCCGCGCAGGAAACGGCCCGCGCCGCGCCGGACGGCTATACGCTCATGACGGCAGGCATGAGCACCCTGGCGCTGAACCCGTCGTTGTACAAGAACCTGCCTTACGATCCGTTCCGCAATCTGTCGATGGTGTCCACGCTGGTGAACCTGCCCATTGTCCTGGTGGCCTCGCCGGCATCCGACCTGACCACCATGACCGACGTCTTGATGTATCTGCGCAGCGGCAAGCAGGCCAGCTACGCCTCGCTGGGCGTGGGCAGTCCGCACCATCTGGCCATGGAACTGTTCCTGCAGACATTCGGCGGGCAGGCCACGGCCATCCCGTATAAGGGCACGCCGCCCGCTTTGCAGGACGTGGCGTCGGGGGTCGTGCCCCTGATGATGGCCGACCTGGCCGCCGCGCGGCCGTTGATCCAGGCGGGCAAGCTGCGCGCCATCGCCGTGCCGGCCGTGCAACGTTCGGCGTTGCTGCCCGACGTGCCGACCTTCGGAGAGGCCGGCGCCTATCCCCTGGAAGCCGCGGCCTGGCAAGGCGTGGTGGCCCCGGCTCGCACGCCCAAGCCTATCGTGGAAAAAATCAGCCGCGCCATCGTGGCGGCACTGCAGTCGCCGGAGGTGGTCAAGCAATTGATGTTGCAAGGCATGGAACCCGCCGGCAGCACGCCGGATGCGTTCTTCACCTATGCGCGTGACGAACGCGACCGCTGGGGCGCGGTGATCCGCCACAAGGGCATATCGGCCGACTGAAGGCGCATGCCCTTAGTCGGGCGCCGGCACCTGGGCCTTGCGGCTGCGTTGCGCCGTGGCCGCGCAACCGGCCGACGCCAGGATGATCCCGCAGATAGCCAGCCATTGCGTCAGGGTCAGGTGTTCGTTCAGCACGATCACGCCGGCCAGCGCGCCCATCGCGGGCTCCATGCTGAGCAGCACGCCGAAGGTCTTTTGCGGCAATCGCCGCAGCGCCACCATTTCCAGCGAATACGGCAAGGCGCTGGACAGGATGCCAACTCCGATGCCGGCCAGGATCAGCTTGGGGTCCAGCAGGGCCATGCCCGCATGGGCCGCGCCCACGGGCAGCGCCACCATCGTGGCCGCCAGCAGGCCCAGCGACGTCGCCTGGCCGCCGTGCACGTTGCCGGCCATCTTGCCGAAGATGATGTAGAGCGCCCAGCAGACCGCGGCAGCCAGCGCGTAGGCGATGCCCGTCGGGTCCAGGTCATGGATGGATTGGCCGGTGGGGATCAGCAGCACGAGTCCGGCCAGCGCACAAGCGATCCAGACGAAGTCGATCGCGCGCCGTGACAGCACCACGGCCAAGGTCAGCGGCCCGGTGAATTCGATGGCGATCGCCACGCCCAACGGCAGCGTGCGCAGCGCCATGTAGAACAGCAGGTTCATGCACGCCAGCGTGACGCCGTACAGGGCGATCTTGGCCGCGTTCTTTTTGGTCAGCGGAAACCGCCACGGCCGCCAGAACGCGATCAGGATGATGGCGCCGATGACGATGCGGTAGGCGGTCGTGCCTTGCGCGCCCACTTCGGGAAACAGCGACTTGGCGAACGAGGTGCCGATACACAGCGAGGCCATGGCGCCGATCAGCGACAGGGTGGGAAGCAGGGTGGAGGCCGAGGCGTTCTGCCCGGTGTTCAAGGTGGCGGCGGTCATGGTGGCGAGGTGAAGCTCAAAGCGTTGGGGCGGTGCGCAAGATCAAAAAAGGCCTTGTCCAGCCATCACAGGCCAGGATTCACGGCGGTGGAGTAAAGCACGTACAGGGCCAGGCCGACCATGATGGCGCCCAGCAGGCCTTGCTGCATCCGCAGGAACCACGGATTGCGCCCGACCCAGCCGCGGATGCGCGACGCGCCGAACGCGAAGCAGCTGCCATAGGGCAGGCTCAGCACCTTCATCGTGATGCCCAGCACCAGCATCTGGACCCACACGGGCCCGTTGTCCGGCGTGGTGAACTGAGGCAGGAAGGCGATCATGAACAGCAGCACCTTCGGGTTCAGCAGATTCGTCATGAAGCCCTGCCAGAAGGCGTCGCGGGCGTCGCCCGGCCGGGCGCTCAGCGACACCTCGGCCGATTGCGCGCAGCGGATGATCGCCTTGATGCCCAGGTAACCCAGGTACAGACCGCCCGCCGCCTTGATGCCCACGAACAGCGCCGGGAAGGCCCGCAGCACGGAGGCCAGGCCCAGCACCACGGCCGGCACCTGGATGAAGCCGGCCGCCACATTGCCCAGCACGCTATGGAAGGCGGGGCGGAACCCCTGCGTCATGCCGCGGGACAGCGTCAGCGCCATGTCGGGGCCGGGCGTGAGCTTGAGCGCCGCATCGGCGGCAAGGAAAAGCAGGAAAAGCTGGAGTGAGGGCATTGCGGGATACGGCTGGAAATCCCGCGCGGCGGGGGGCAGGCTCCCAGTGTAAGCAAGCCGCCTGAATATTTCCTGCGTCCGCAGGGGCGGAAATGAAGTTTCCCGTCGAAATGGGGCCGGATTCCGTCGCGGGCAGGATTAGAATCTGGCGGGTAGCCCTATCCGCCCAGATACCACGCGTTCCGAGCCCCCATGGAACTAGACGATTTTGACTTTCAGATCCTGCAAAGCCTGCAGGAAGACAACCAGCGCACCAGCCAGGACGTCGCCGCACGCGTGAACCTGTCGCCCGTGTCATGCCTGCGCCGCATGAAGCGCCTGCGCGAAGCCGGCGTGGTCACGGCCGACGTGTCGGTGGTGGATCCCGCCGCCGTGGGGCGGGGGATCATGATGGTGGTGCTGGTGTCGCTGGAAAGCGAGCGCGCCGACAAGCTGGACCAGTTCAAGCGCGCGATGTCGGGCGCACCCGAGATCATGCAGTGCCTGTCAGTCACGGGCGAGGTCGATTTCGTGCTGACCCTGACCATGTCCGACATGGCCGAATACGAGGTCTTCGCCCAGCGCCACTTCTGGGGCAACCCCAACGTCAAGCGGTTCTCCACCCTGGTGGTCATGAACCGGGTGAAGCACGGGCTGACGGTGCCGATGCCTACATCGGCTTGAGCCCCAGCGCGTCGATCATCTGCCGGTACTTGGCGACCTGCGCCACCGCGTAGGCGTCGGCATCCTACTGGCTCATCGGCCGCAACAGCAGCCGTCCTTCGGCTTCCATCCGCTCGCGCAGGTCGGGCTGCTCCAACGCATACCCCACCGCGCGGCGCAAAGTGTCCACGGCTGGCGCCGGCGTATCCTGCCGCACGTAGTAGCCGCCCGCGATCGTGTAGACGAAGTCCGGGATGGTCTTGCTTTGCGAGATCAGCGGCAGCTTGGCCAGCGGCGGGGGCAAGGTGTCGGAAAAGCTGGTCAGGATCTTTATCTGCTGCTGCGCCGCCATGCCTTCCATCGCCTGTTGGTAGGGCAGGACGGCGAAATCGACCTGGCGGCCGATCAGGTCCTGCAAGGCGGGCGCCGCGCCGCGATAGGGCACGTGCAGGAATTCCGCACCCACGCGCCGGCCCAGGTATTCGGTCATGATGTGGTACAGGGAACCCACCCCGACGCTGCCGAAGGTCAGGGGCTTGGCGCCCGGCCGCTTGGCGTAGGCGATGAAGTCATCGACGGTCGATACGGGTAAGTCAGCGCGCGCCAACAGCACGATGGTGGCTTCGCTGATGGGCTGGGTCAGGCGGAAGTCTTCGGGCTTGTAGCGGGCCGCCGTGTTCAGGAACGGGCTCAGGATGACTTCGTTGGCCGACCCATGCAGGAAGGTGTAGCCGTAGGGGGCGCTGGTCAGCACGCGGCGCGCGCCCAGCATGCCCGCGCCACCGCCCACGTTCTCGACGATGACCTGCTGCTTGAGCGCATGGGCGATGTGCACGCCGAACTGCCGCGCCGAGGCATCGCTGGCGCCGCCGGCCGGATACGGCACGATCAGGCTCAAGGGCTTGTCGCCGGGGTAGTCCGCGGCCTGCGCCAGCGGGGCGGCAGCGCAGGCCGCCAGGCAAATGGCGGCCGCCCGGGCCGGTAGGTTCCAACGCATGCTGCTTCTCCCTTGTCATTGCTGTTGTCGAGGCAGCCGGGTTCCCGGACTGCTTCACGCAGTCTAGGCAGCGGCGTTTGCCCGCATCAATGTCGGGCGGCCGGTCGGATCATTGTGAATTCCGCAACGATGCGCTGCCGGCCTGGGAGGAGGCCTGCATCAGTGCGTAAGGTTCAGGCGCGGACGGCTCAGGCGCGCCGGGGCTCCAGGGCGGGAAACGTCTTCAGGATGTGGCGCAGCATGCTGGCGGTCGCGGGCGGCAGGTGCCGGCCCGCCAGGCTGATGACGTGCGTGCGGCTGTTGTTCAGGATGGGATTGGCCAGCGGCAGCGACACCATCTGGCGAAACTGCGCGCCTTTCAGCGGCATGGACAGCGGGTTCACGACATAGCCCAGCCCCTGGCTGGCGAACTCCCACAGGATCTTGAACGAATTGGTCAGCAACGCCGGCTTGAGCTTGACGTTTTCGTCCAGCTCCGCCGCCTGGATGTGCTGGCGCACGCCGAACGACTCATCCATCGCGGCCCAGCCGTGCGGCGCCAGGTCCGCCAGCCGCAAGGCCCGGCGCGTGCGCGCCAGCGGGTGGTCCTTGTGCACGTGCACGCGCATCGGCGCGGCGCGGGAATAGTGCGACCGCAGCCGCATATCGTTGGGCGGCTGGAACGCCAGGGCGATCTGCGCGCGTTCCTCCACGATGCAGCGCACGGTTTCGTTGGTGCCGGCCACATGGATGCTGTAGGTGATGTCGGGATGCTCGCGCACGAACGAAAGTAGGACGGGTTCCCACAGCATGTCGACGAACCCTTCGCCCAACGCCAGTTCGACGTGGCCGCGGGTGGCGCTTTTCAGGTTGTTGACCTCGGCCTGGAAGGACTCATTCAAGTCTTGCTGCCGGCGCGCGAACAGCGCCACCAGGCGTCCCGCATCGGTCGGCACGACGCCACGTCCGCGGCGTTCCAGCAAGATCAGCCCCGTGTCCGCCTCCAGCCGGGCGATGGCGCGGCTGATGGCCGACGGATCGGTATTCAACTGGTCGGCCGCGGCGCGCAGCGTGCCGGTCTCGATGACTTGCAGCAGACACAGCGTCCGCTTGAACTCCAGGACATCATCCATCAGGGCTTCCTTGCCGCGGTCTTGGCGTGGGATTGGATCGTTGCAAAAACCGCATCGATAAGACTTGATCATTGCTATCGGCTTTGTACCCGCGCCTGTCTATAGTCGGTAGCCGTATTTCCCCCAAGCCGCCTTACGGAGACCCCGCCCCATGGCCATCGTCCCATCGCCCGTCAGCCCCGACCTGCTGCATCAAATGCGCGAATGGCGCCGCGATCTGCACGCGCATCCTGAAACCGCCTTCTGTGAATTCCGCACGGCTGACCTGGTGGCCCGGGAGCTCGAGCGGGCCGGCGCTGTCGTTCACCGCGGGTTGGGCCAGACCGGCGTGGTGGGCACGATGACGCGAGGCGAGGGGCCGGTGATCGGCCTGCGTGCCGACATGGACGCGCTGGACATGCAAGAGCTGGGTGACGCCTCGCACCGTTCGACCATCGCCGGCAAGATGCATGGCTGCGGCCACGACGGCCACACCGCCATGCTGCTGGGCGCGGCGCATCATCTGGCCGGCGATCCCGGCTGGCGGGGCACGCTGCATTTCATCTTTCAACCTGCCGAAGAACACGCGGGCGGCGGGTTGGCGATGGTGCGGGACGGCCTGTTCACGCAGTTTCCCTGCGACGCCGTCTTCGCGCTGCACAACTCGCCCAACCTGCCCTTCGGAACGGTGGCAACCCGCGCGGGCACCGTGATGGCCAACTGCGATACCTACGAGATCACCGTGACGGGCAAGGGGTGCCACGCAGCCCAGCCCGAACATGGCGTCGACCCCATCGTGGCGGCGGCGCAGGTGGTCACCGCCATGCAGACCATCGTCAGCCGCAACGTGAAGCCCACCGATGCGCTGGCGCTGAGCCTCACGCAGATTCACGCGGGCGACACGTGGAACGTCGTGCCCAACAGCGTGCTGCTGCGCGGCAGTTGCCGCACGTTGACGGCCGCCACGCGCGACCTGGCCGAACGCCGGCTGCGCGAGGTGTGCGCCGGCGTGGCCATGACCTCCGGCACCACGATCGACGTGCAGGTGTTCCGCGGCTATCCCGCATGCATCAACACCGAGGCCGAAGTGCGCTTGGCCGCCCGGGCGGCCGCGCGGGTGGTGGGAGCGGAACAGGTGGACACGGCCTGCACGCCGCGGATGGGCTCGGAAGATTTCGCCTACATGCTGGAGCAGCGCCCCGGCGCGTATGTCTTCGTGGGTGCGGCGCGGCCAGGGCGGGACAATCCGCCTGTGCACAACCCGTACTACGATTTCAACGACGACATCCTGCCCTTGGGCGCGCACTATTGGGTGGAACTGGTGAAGGAAGCGATGCCGGCATAAGCCGCGGCGCTACGGTTCAGCCGGATTCGGTGGCTGCTGGCGGCGGCCGTGTCGCCAGCATGGCGCCGGCCTCGTCCGAAATGCTGCGCAGATGCAGGTCGCGCTGCGGGAACGGGATCTCGATGCCGGCCTGTTTCAGCGCCGTGTACATGCCCGTCAGCATGTCGCTGCGGATATCGATCCAGCGGTCGAAATCGGTGGTCCAGGCGCGCAGGCTGAAGTCCAGCGTGCTGGCGCCGAAGCCCATGAACAGCACCACGGGCGCCGGGTCGGCCACGATGCCGGGCGTTTGCCGCGCCACGCCGTTCAGCAGCGCGATCACCTGCGCAGGGTCGGTGCCGTATGCCAGCCCGACGCT
The DNA here is from genome assembly GCF_002209535.1 of Achromobacter marplatensis. Lineage (GTDB taxonomy): Bacteria > Pseudomonadota > Gammaproteobacteria > Burkholderiales > Burkholderiaceae_B > Achromobacter > Achromobacter marplatensis. The sequence goes on from NZ_NJIG01000004.1 coordinate 526,924, forward strand.
GATTTCGATGCGGCGGCTGCGGTCCAGCATGGTCCAGTTCGTCAGTTTTTCGGACAGCAAGGTGCCGTTCGGCACGATCACGTCGGCGCCTTCGAAAGTCTTGATCCGCGTGGCCCGCATCCCGATCTCGCGCACTTGCCCCGACGTGCCGCTGATGTCCACGACATCGCCGGGCTGGATCGGGCGTTCGAACATCAGGATCAGGCCCGACACGAAGTTGTTCACCACGTTCTGCAGGCCGAAGCCGATGCCCACGCCCAACGCGCCAAACACGATGGTCAGTTGGCTGGTCTGGAAGCCCGCCGCCGACAGCGCGATGCCCAGGCCCAGCAGCAGCACCAGGTAATAGGTCAGCGACGCGATGCTGTTGCCCACCCCGCGAGGCAGCGCCATGCGCGTCAGCACCTCGTCGTGCAGGACCAGGCGGATGGTGCGCGCGGCCCAGAACGCGATCACCACCGAGATCAGGAACACCAGGATGTTGCCCAGGCTGATCGAGATCGTCCCGACGGCCAGCGTGTAAGACAGCAGTTCGGCGACGAAGGCGTAGGTCGCCCGCAGTACCCGGAAGCGGTCCATCGCGTAGACCGCCCAACCCACGGCGGCGGCCGCGGTCAACAGGCGGATCAGCAGTTGCACCAGCGGCGGCGCATGCTCGCGCGCCAGCCGGAAGCGAGAGATCCCCTGACGCGCTAGCAGCAGTTGCAGCAGCGTGGTGATGACGGTGACGCCCGCGTAGAGCACCAGCCCGAAGTAGCCGCTGCCGATGACGGCGCTGGTCAACATTTCGGCCAGGGACACATTGCCGAACAGGTTGGCGGCCAGCGACGCGCACAGCAGCGCCGCGGCGCCCCAGGCGATGGCCCGCAAGGCGCGCATCTGCCGCGTGGGGGCGACGGGCACCGCCTTGTGGCCGCGGCGCATCAACCACAGGATGGCGGCCAGCGCGACGGCAGTCAACGCCACGGTGGAAAGCCGGTAGAACAGCGTGTTGGCCAGGAACAGAAACCCCAGGCGCTCTGCCAGGAACAGGCCGGTGATGACGTGCGGCCACTGATCCATCTGGCGGCGGACCGAGGGCGGCAGCAAGCGCAGCACAGGCACGGCCGCCAATACCAGCGCGACCTGCTGCACCATTAAGGGGGCATCCGGCTCCAGCGCCAGCACGCCCAGCATGGATAGCAGCAGCCACGTCGACAGGGGGCGCCCAAGCACGCCGGCCGCGGTTTCGCTCATGACGCCCGCCCGGATCGCGTCCCGGCTTTTTCGCGCCAGCCATAGCAGCAGCGGCAGCAGCACCAGCTGCAATAGGCGCAGCGCGCGCTGGTTGCCGCTTTCGGCCGCGTTGTAATCGCGGGCGAAACGCACTTCGATGTCCAGCCCCGTGCGCAGCAGCGCCATCGTGTCCTGGCTCGAATCCGGTGTTTGGCTAAGGGCCCACAACGGGGGCGAATCCACGCGCATCAGGCGGGAATCGATGTAGTCGATGGCGTCGGTCACCGAACGCTGGCCGGCCTTGATCCGTTCCTCGATGGCGGCGGCACGCTGCTCCAGTTCGGCTTGCCGCGACAGCGGCCCGGACAAGGCCTGCCCGGCCGCGGTCAACTGCGCCAGCACCGCATCCATGCGGTCGGTCAGCGCGGGCGGCAGGTTGGCCGCACCCGCGGCGTCCTTGGTCGCCTGCCACGCGGCGCGCCGCCGGAACAATTCCGCCGCGTCGCTGGCGTACCAGGAGGTGGCCTGACGCAGGTCTGATCGCCAACGCGCCAGCCGGTGGGCGTCAAACAGCCAATGCCGCTCCAGGCTTTCCACCCGCATGATGGGCAGGGTGCGCAGCTGGGCGGGCTGGAATTCATAGAGCTTTTCGTCGGCGGACTTGGCGATGGCGTCCAGCGCGGGCGTGAACGCCGCGCCCGGGTCGGCCGTGGCGACGCGTTGCAGCACGCCTTCGGCGTACCGCAAGTCGGTATCCGCCCGCAGCGGGATGTCCGCCATCTGGATGGCCTCGGGCGGAGCAGGGGCGGGCGCCGCCGGCGTCGAGGCCGTTTGCGCGTTTGCCAGGCCGGGCAGGCCAAGCAGCAGTCCGAACAGGCAGTGGAGGATTCGTGCTCGGACGCGCATGTCGCGACTCCGTTGGGATGCGGCGAACCAGGGGGCTACCCACTCTAGCGCATCACCAGTCCGCCGTCCACGAACAGCACCTGTCCGGTCATGAATCCGCTCCAGTCGGACGCCAGGAACAGCACGGGGCCGGCAACGTCCTCCGGCCGGGCGATGCGTCGCAGCGGCGTGGCGGCGATCAACTGCTCGCGGAACGACTCCTGGGTATCGCTGCTGGCCTGGGTCGGGTAGACCAGCCCGGGGGCGACGCAGTTCACGCGGATGCCGTAGGGGCCCAGTTCGGTGGCCAGGTTGCGGCTGAACGCCACCAATGCCGCCTTGGCGGTGGTGTAGTCGTGATACGGCACCACCGGATGCTCGACCAGGTTGCTGGCGATGTTGACGATGGCGCCTTGCGCGCGCTGCTTGAAATGCGGCAGTGCGGCGCGGCAGACGTTGAACGCCGCACCGACGGCGCCGTCGAACTGCGATTGGTAGTCCTGCCAGCCGATGGCGTCGAACGCGGTGCGCCGCCGGGGATCGAACGCGTAATGGCGCAAGGCGTTGTTGACCACGATATCCAGGCGGCCCGCGTCCTGCACGATGCCGTCGACCATGGCGCTCACCGCCTCCGGCGAGCCGACATCGGCCTGCACGGCCCAGGCGTCGCCGCCAGCGGCCTGGCATTGCGCGACCACGGCCTCGGCCGCCTCGGCATTGCTCAGGTAGTTGACGACCACCGTCGCGCCTTCCCGCGCAAAGCTGCGGGCGATTTCGGCGCCGATGCCGCGGCTGGCGCCGGTCACCAGCACCACCTTGCCTGTGAACTTCAGGGCGGCGCTCATGTCAGGCTGCCGGCAGCAGGCTGGTGTCGACGGCGGCGGCCACGTCGATGCGATTCTGGATCAGGCCCAGCTCGCGGTAGGCATCGGCGGCCTTTTGCAGCAGGTCCAGATCCAGCGTGCCCAGCGGACGGCCGCCGGAAGCGATCGAGGCCGCATTGCGCAGCCGGATCACTTCCAGGTTGATGGCCCGGTCGGTGCCGTCGATGGCGCGCTTGCCGGCCAGCGTTGCGGCTTCTTCCGGCTGGGCGATCATCCATGCGGCGCTGTCGCGGTACGCCTTCAGGAACGCGCGCAGCAGCGGCAGCTTTTGCTGAAGGACGGATTCTCTCGCCACGAACAGGTCGCTGGACACGTTGAGGGTGTCGCGCACCTCCATCACATTGACCTCGCCCAGGCCGCGCCGGCGCCCCACGAGCAGGCCGGTGTCGGTGGCCGCGGTGGCGTCGACCTGGCCTTGCAGCAGCGGAGCGAAGTTCAGTACGCCCGTCACGACGATTTCAACGTCGGCTTCGGTCAGGCCGGCCTGGTGCAGCATCACCAGCAGGTTCTGGCGCGTGCCGCTGGCCAGGCTGTAGACGCCGATGCGCTTGCCCTTCAGGTCTGCCGGCCGTGTGATGTTGGCGGACTTCAGCGACACCACGTTGAAGACGTTCTGCGGATAGATGTCATAGATGGCGCGCAGCTTCTCGCCCTTGTCCAGGGCCATGAAGAACGAGCCCGGGTCGGTGAAAGCCACGTCGGCCTGGCCGCTGAGGATGTTGCGGATGGCGTCACCGCCGCCCGCGCCGGGCAGGTAGACCAGCTCCACGCCCTGCGCCTTGAAGAAGCCCTTGTCGGGCTCGGCCAGCAGGTTGGTGATTTCGCTGATGGGCTTGCTCCAGCCGGCCAACGTGACCTTGCCTGCGGCGGCGTCTTGGGCGCGTGCGGCCGCCGGCGCCAGGGACGCCGCGGCGAGGCTCGCGGCTGCGGTCAGCAGCGCGCGGCGGGTGGGGGAGGGGAGCATGGGTCGAGTCCTGAAGAATGTCATGAGTGATCGGCGTAGGGGCGCAGCAAGCGCCGCTCCAGCATCAGCGTGGCCTGATAGCCCAGCAGCCCGATGGCGGCGATGGCCGTCAGCGCCGCGAACATGAGGGGCGTGTCCATCATGCCCTGCGCAGCGATGATGACGGCGCCCAGCCCGCGGCTGGCGCCGATGAATTCGCCCACCACGGCGCCGACCAGTGCCAGCACCAGGGCCACGCGCAGCCCGGCCAGGATGCCGGGCAGCCCCGCGGGCAGTTTCAGGCGCAGCAAGGTCTGCGCGCGCGAGGCGCCCAGCATGCGGAACAGCTGCAGCCGGTTCGGATCCACCTGCCTCAAGCTGGTCAGCGTGTTTTCCATCAAGGGGAAGAAGCAGATCAGCGCGGTCATGACGACGGTGGGCGCCATGCCGAAGCCGAACCACAGCACGAACAGCGGCGCCAGCGCCAGCTTGGGCACGACCTGGCTGATGATGACGTAGGGCTTGAGCACGCGATCCAGCAAGGCCGATTCCGCCAACGCCACGCCCATCGCCAGGCCGGCTGCGCCGCCCAGCGCCAGCCCCAACAGCATTTCGGCCAGCGTGGCGCCGATGTGCGGCCACAGATAGCCGGTGGCAAGGCTCGTCCACAGCGTCGTGGCCACGGCGGAAGGGGCGGGCAGCACCAGCGCGGAAATGCCCGCTTGCCTGACAACCGCCTCCCAAGCGCCCATCAGGACGACCAGCAGCGCGACCGCCAAAAAGCGAGACGTGAAGGCGGGCTTCATGGGCGGGCCCCGTTCATGAATTCGAACACCTGTGCGCAATATGCATTGAACGCGGCGCCGTGCCGCATGGACTGCGTGCGCGGCGCGGGCAAGTCCACGTGCAGGTCGGCCACCATGCGGCCTTGGTGCATGACCGCGACGCGGTCGCCGAGGTAGACGGCTTCGCTGATGTCGTGCGTGACGAACAGCACCGTTGTCTTGCGCAGGCGGCACATCCGCATCAGGTCGTCCTGCAGCTCGCCGCGCGTGATGGCATCCAATGCCGCGAAGGGCTCGTCCAACAACAGCAGGGCCGGCGCAAGGATCAGTGCCCGCGCCAGTGCCACCCGGCTCTGCTGTCCGCCGGACAGTTGCCGGGGGTAATGCTGGGCATGGTCGGACAGGCCCAGCATCGCCAGCAGTTCGTGCGCGTGCGCGGTGTCCTCCGAAGACGGACGGCGTTGCAGCAACACGGGCAGCAGCACGTTGTCGATCACGCGGCGCCATTCCAGCAACGTAGGGGCCTGGAACACATAGCCCAACTGCGGCCCGGGGGCGGCGGGCGTACCGTCCCACAGGCGGATGTGGCCGGACTGCGGCCTCAGCAGGCCGGCGGCCAGTTTCAGCAGCGTCGTCTTGCCGCAGCCGCTGCGTCCGACCAGGCAATGAAATCCACCGGCCTCCAGTCGCCAATCGATACCGTCGACGATGGGTGGGCGGCCCGGGTAGGTATAGACCGCCCGTTCGATGTCCAGAAAAGGCCTGGTCACAGCGGCGTTCATGGCTCGTAGGACGCGAACGGATCGGCCGCGGCTTCGGCGGACTGCTCGATTTCAGTCATGCGGACGAGATCCAGCAAATTGAAGCGGCCATCGTGATGCCAGCCGGCTTCGGGCACGCTCATCGCGCCGATGGCGCTCACGCGGGTGACGCCTGCCGTGCCCAGTTGTTCGGCCAGGCGGTAGAGCTCTTCCGGCGTGGCGGCCACGCCGGCGGTCTGCAGGAATTCGCGGCGGCACGCCACTAGCGGCGCCACCTCGTCCAGCGCGTCGATGCCTGCCACCGTGATGCTGCGCTGCAGAGCGGTCGGCGCCAGGGAGGCCGCCTCATCGATGTAGGCCACGCTCCATGCCGTTTCCATGTCGCCGATCAGCGCGTCTGCGCCGTCCGGGGTCAGCGTCCATTCGATCGACTGCCGCCATTTCGCCGCGGCGGCAGATTCTTCCAAATCCAGCGCGCGCCGTGGAAAGCGCCGCTGCAGATTCGACAGCTCGCCCGCCAGGTAGCCCGCGAAATCGCGCGGCGAAACCGGGCCGCCGCGTTGCACATAGAACACGTGCGGCGAATAGCATCCCTGCTGGTCGTAGCGCATCACGTCCCACGCGGCGCGCCGGGCCAAGGCGGGCGCCTTCTGGGCATCCAGCGCCATTGCGCTGACCACGCCGAAACCCAGCTTGTGCCCGTGCGCCAGAAAGCGTGCCGTGACCGGCAGGCGGCGCTGGATGGCGTGCAGCGCGTCGTTGCCGCCGTAAGCCACGACCGTATCGGCCTGGGCATAGAGCGCCGACGCGTCTTCGTCGCCCGCGCCGCGCCACCACACCACGGCCAGGCAATCGGCCAGCGGCGGGTGCACCTCGGCCAGCAAGCGCGCGAACCAGCCTGCAAACAGCGGCTCGGCGCTGGGCAGTTTTCCGATGTTGCCGGCCTTCACCAGCAGCCCGCAGACCAGACTCCACAACGCCAGCGCGGGCACGTTGCCCGCCCAGCTATGCGCCAGCAGCTGCGGACCGTAGGCGCGCACCGCGCCGCCCTTGGCGGCAGGCTGGAAGCCGTCCAGTACTTTGGGGTTGGCGAAGTCTTCGGCCACGAAGCGGTGCAGTTGCGGCGCGCGGAATGTCTTGAAAAAGCCGGTCAGGCCCAGGCGCACCATCTCAACGTCGTAGCCGCTGACGATCGGCAGCAGCGCGTCGGCCTGCCGCCGGTACGGGTCGTTGGGGTCAAGCAGGCGGGCGATGGCGCGGTCGATGACTGCGATGATCTCCGACACCGTCATCGTCTTCAGGTGCTGCGCGCTGGCGCGTTTGACGCGCTCGGCAATCGCCTGCATCTGCAGCGCGGTCAACACCGGCACCGCGACGTCGACGCGCTGGCCATCCTGCTCGAACGGCAGGGTCTGCCATTGGACGTCGGCCGCAGCCAGTCCCGGCAGGTATCCGGCCTCGACCCGGACCGTGTTCATGGCGTTGCCGACCGGATGAATTCTTCCACCGCCAGCGAGCATCCCTTGGCCTGCGCGCCCTCGGCGCGGCCCAGCAGCAGGAAGCCGCCGTCTGCCGGCAGGCCGACGTCTTCCGTCAGGATGGTGTTGACCGAATTGAAGTTGCCCAAATCGCAGTGCGCCAGGATGCCGCGTTCACCGGCCGGCACGGTGCGGCCGGTGGCCGGATCGACCAGGCGCGAACGGATCCAGTGCGGCCCCGACTTGACCGACGGCACGACGGCATTGCCGTCGTCATAGAACTGCGTGCTCAGTTCCGTCATGCCGTACATGTTGATGCACAGCGTGCGCGGCACGCCCAGCAGGTCCGACAGTTCCGAATAGAACGTGTCCAACGGCAGTTCGCGCGACTGGCCTTTGTAGCCGCCGGTGTCCAGGATGCGGCTGCCCGGCGGCAGGCGGAACGCGCGGCCTTCCTTGCGCAGCGCATCGATCACATGCACGAAGCTGAAGCTGGCGCCCAGCAGCGCGTAAGGTTCGCCCCGGCGCTCGGCCTCTTCCAGCCGGCGCCACAAGCCGTCCAGGTCGATGCCCTGCGGCGACATGAAATAGCGGCTGTCTTCCGTGCCGAAGGCGGACTTCGCCAGCGCCAGATAATGCGCCAGCGACGAATTGGGCATCGCGATTTCATCCGGGAACAAGATCCCCATCGGCAAACGAGGCGTGCCCCGCATGACGCGCTTGTCGAAATTGCGGGTCATGGACAGGTCGTACACGTCCAGGTGCGGATGGAAATGCCGCCCGCGCATATCGGCGCGCGTCGTGCCGCTGGTCATGAACACGCGCTCGTCAGGACGGGGCGGCTCGCAGCGCAGCTCCATCGCCTTGAAGGCGTCGATGGGCACGGCCGGAATGTCGCTCCACGTTTTCACGTTGCGCACTGTCGCGCCGCGGCGCTGGCAGAAACTGCGATAGGGGGCGCTGGCGCCGTACTGATAGGCGAAGAGGCGCAGCGCGAGCTGATCGAACTGCTCGTCGGTGCAGCCGTCCTGGGCGATGAATTCGAGTAGTTCCGCGACCGGCGGGGCGACGTTGTTCATGGGCGTTCGTTGATTCCAGTACAGGGAAGCTCCGAAGCCCGCCTGCGCAAGCGGCGCAGGGGCGCGGCAGGACAAGGCGAATGCTCTTCTTACGCCGGCATGAACCGGGTCAAGTTCGCGGGTCTGAATCTCAGCACTGGCGTGCACCCCGGAGCAGGATCGATTTTACCCTGCAATGGGACTTCCCCCTTTTCCGGGCAACCATGTCATGGGTTCGGGTTCAGGATGTCCACCTTGGTTTTGGATCAAGTATTTGACAGCGGTTTTGTGTAATTCAATTGAATTACAATGCGGGAATCCCAAGTCTAGTCCACCAGGAGGCCCGCCATGCCCGCCACCGCTCTTGTTCAAACCCGCCTCGACCCCGTTCTGAAAGCGCGCGCCACGCAAGTGCTCAACAACATGGGCCTGACCGTGTCGGATGCCGTGCGTATTCTGTTGACCCGCGTGGCCAATGAAGGAACGCTGCCGTTCAATTTTGCCGTGGACCCTGCCGCGCATGACGCCTGGTTTCGCGCCAAAGTGCAAGAAGCCTTGAGCGACACGCGGCCAGCCGTGCCCAATGAAGAGGCCTCAGCCCACTTCGCCAAACGCCGCGCCGCCGCTCTGCGCAAAGCCGAGGGCAAGACGTGAAGGTGGAGTGGTCAGCGCTGGCGATGGAAGGCCGGAGGAACTCAGTGGCTGAGTATCGGCGCTAGGAGGAAATGTTGGTGGCCTGGGGCGGAATCGAACCACCGACACAAGGATTTTCAATCCTCTGCTCTACCGACTGAGCTACCAGGCCAACACGTACGCTTTGCAAAAAGCCCAGCGCGGCGGCTGGGCTTTTTCGGGATCTGTTGTCGGTAGTCTTCGGTTGCCTTCAGTTGTCTGTCTGGCTGCCGCGACTCCGGTATTCGATCCCGATAATTCTTTTGGTGGCCTGGGGCGGAATCGAACCACCGACACAAGGATTTTCAATCCTCTGCTCTACCGACTGAGCTACCAGGCCAACGAAGTCCGCAACTATACACAAATTTCTGGCCGCGCGCCAGCCAGGGCGGAAAAATCCTCTATCCCTTTTGGCCGGAGCGCTTGCGCCAAGTGTTGGGAGAATGGCACGCAAGGGTGCGACGCAGGGTCGCGGCAAGGGGGCGGATTGGCCTGGGGATAACCCGCAGGGGTATAATCTTTAACGGTCTGCTGTTACGGCTTGGGGAACTTTCCGCAGTATCGTCCCCACACCTGACGCATTGTTCTTGGTGGCAGTTCTTCACGCTTACTCATGTCGGTAGCTGTCCTCGCCTTCGGTCTGAATCACACGTCCGCGCCGGTTTCGGTTCGCGAACGCGTGTCCATGCCCGTCGATCTGGTCAAGCCCGCGCTGGAAGGCCTGCGTTCGGCGTTTGGCGGCTCGGTCCGCGAAGCCGCCATCCTGTCCACCTGTAACCGCACCGAAATCTACTGCGCTGCTGACGGCCACGTTGCCGATCAGTTGCCCGCCTGGCTGGCTGAACACAACCGCCTGGACGCCGGCACGCTGCGCCCGCACCTGTATCGCCACCATCAAGACGACGCCGTCCGCCACGCCTTCCGTGTGGCCAGCGGCCTGGATTCCATGGTGCTGGGCGAAACCCAGATCGTGGGCCAGATGAAGGACGCCGTGCGCGCCGCCGGCGAAGCCGGATCGCTGGGCACCTTGCTGCACCAGATGTTCCAGCGCACCTTCTCGGTCGCCAAGGAAGTGCGGTCCCAAACCGCCATCGGCGCGCAGTCCGTGTCCATGGCCGCCGCCGCCGTTCGCCTGGCCGAGCGCGTGTTCGGCAATCTGGACCAGGCCCGCACGCTGTTCATCGGCGCGGGCGAAATGATCGAACTGTGCGCCACGCACTTCGCCGCGCAGCGTCCGCGCAGCATGGTCGTGGCCAACCGCACGGCCGAACGCGCCGAAATCCTGGCCAACCGCTTCTCGGCCAGCACCATGAAGCTGTCGGACCTGACCGACCGCCTCTCGGAATTCGACGTCATCGTGTCCTGTACGGCAAGCTCCCTGCCCATCCTCGGGTTGGGGATGGTGGAACGGGCTACGCGCCTGCGCCGCCACCGCCCAATGGTCATGATCGACCTGGCCGTGCCGCGTGACATCGAACCCGAAGTCGGCCGCCTGGACGACGTCTACCTGTACTCGGTGGACGACCTGGGTCGCCTGGTGCAGACCGGCACTGACGCCCGCCGCGCCGCCGTCGTGCAGGCCGAAGCCATCATCGAAACCCGCGTTCAGGGCTTCATGCACTGGATGCAATCCCGCGAAGTGGTGCCCGTCATCCGCGACCTGCATCAGGCCGCCGAAGACGTCCGCGCCGCCGAACTGGAACGCGCGCGCCGCCTGCTGGCGCGCGGCGAATCGCCCGAAGCCGTGCTGGAACAGCTGGCGCACGGCTTGACGCAAAAATACCTGCACGGCCCGCTGGCGGCGCTGAACCGCAGCGAAGGCGACGAGCGCAAGCAGCTGCTTGCCTGGATGCCGCGCCTTTTCCCCGGCCGCGACTCCCGCCGTTAGCGAATCTGTCCCACGTCCCGCCTCCTGGCGGGCGTTCGTCTTGTGGGCGCCCGCTATTCCTGTCTTCTCTTTGGTCATTCCCCCATGAAATCATCCATGCGCAGCCGGCTGGAGCATCTGTGTCACCGCCTGACCGAGGTGGACGCGTTGCTGGCCCAACCGGAAACCGCGTCCGATATGGACCGTTTCCGCAAGCTTTCGCGCGAACGCGCCGAACTGGAACCCGTGGTCGAGGCGTTCACCGCCTTCGCTCGGACCGAGGAAGACCTGGCGACCGCGCAGGAAATGCTGTCGGACCCCGATATGAAGGCGATGGCGGAAGACGAGATCAAATCGGGCCGTGGCAAGCTGGAAGGCCTGGAAAGCGCGTTGCAGCTGTTGCTGCTGCCGCGCGACCCCAATGACGGCCGCAGCGTGTTCCTGGAAATCCGCGCGGGCACGGGTGGCGACGAAAGCGCGCTGTTCTCCGGCGACCTTCTGCGCATGTACACGCGGTACGCGGAAACGCGCGGCTGGCGCGTGGAACTGATGTCGGAAAGCGCGTCGGAGCTGGGCGGCTACAAGGAAGTGATCGCGCGGATCGACGGCGACGGCGCCTACGGCCGCCTGAAGTTCGAATCCGGTGCGCACCGCGTGCAGCGCGTGCCCGCCACCGAGGCGCAGGGCCGCATTCACACGTCGGCCTGCACCGTGGCCATCATGGCGGAAGCTGACGCGATGTCGGAAATCGTCATCAACCCGAGCGACCTGCGCATCGACACGTTCCGCGCCAGCGGCGCCGGCGGCCAGCACATCAACAAGACCGATTCGGCCGTGCGCATCACCCACTTGCCCACCGGGCTGGTGGTGGAATGCCAGGACGACCGTTCGCAGCACCGCAACAAGGACAAGGCCATGCAAGTGCTGGCCGCGCGCCTGAAAGATCAGGAAACGCGAGCACGGCAAAGCAAGGAAGCCGCCGAGCGCAAGAGCCTGATCGGCACGGGCGATCGGTCCGAGCGCATCCGCACCTATAACTTCCCGCAGGGCCGCGTGACGGATCACCGCATCAACCTGACGCTGTACAAGCTGCAGCAGATCATGGAAGGCGATCTGGAAGAACTGACCGGCGCGCTGATCGCCGAACACCAGGCCGAGCAGCTGGCGGCGCTGGGCGACGACATCTGAGGCGCGCGCCATGACCCAGACCCAGTTGAACAGCTTGCTGGCCGACACCCGGCTGCCGCGCCTGGAAGTGCGCATGCTGCTGGAGCACGTGCTGGGCAAGCCGCGCGCGTGGCTGCTGGCGCATGACACCGATCCGCTGGAGCCCCAGGTGGCGGCCGCCTACGAGGCCTTGCTTGCGCGGCGCGTGGCCGGCGAGCCCATGGCCTATCTGCTGGGCCACCGCGAGTTCATGGGGCACCGGTTCCGCGTGACGCCCGACGTACTGATTCCGCGCCCCGATACCGAAGTGCTGGTGGAGACCGCGCTGGAATGCGTGGCCGGCGTGGCGGGCCCCGCCGTGCTGGACCTGGGCACGGGCAGCGGCGCGATTGCGATCTCGATCGCCCTGGCCCGCCGCGATGCACGGGTGATGGCCTCGGATGTCAGCGCCGCCGCGCTGGCGGTTGCCGCCGGTAATGCCTGGGAGCTGACCGCGTCGGTGCGCTTCGTGGAAGGCAACTGGTACGAGGCCGTGCCTGCGGGCGAAGGCTTCGACCTGATCGTGTCCAATCCGCCCTACGTGGCCAGCGACGATCCGCACCTGGACCAGGGCGATCTGCGTTTCGAGCCGCGGGGGGCGCTGACCGATGGCGCTGGCGGCCTGGAGGACCTGGGCCATATCGTGGCGGGGGCCGGCCGGCACCTGAAGCCGGGCGGCGCGCTGTGGATGGAGCATGGTTGGGACCAGGCGCAGGCGGTGCGCGATTTACTGGCCGCCGCCGGCTTCGAAGACGTGCGCAGCTGCCAGGACCTGGCCGGAATCGAACGCATTTCTGGCGGGCGCTGGCGGGCCGCCGGGCGCTGACCGGCGCCGCTTGTTACAGATTCCGCCCCTGAATTCCCGACATAGGCCGGCGCCGCATCCGGGTAATCCGGGCGGTTTCCCCGGCTGTACCTATAATTGGCGTATTCCGTTATGCCTGTCCAAGAGACCACCATGAGCGACGTTCAAGAATTCATCCGCGAAACCGTGACCCAGCACCCCGTCGTGCTGTTCATGAAGGGCACCGCCCAATTCCCGCAATGCGGCTTTTCCGGCAAGGCCATCCAGATCCTGAAGGGCTGTGGCGTGAAGAAGCTGGTTACCGTCAATGTGCTGGAAGACGACGAAGTCCGCCAGGGCATCAAGGAATTCTCCAGCTGGCCCACCATCCCGCAGCTGTACGTGGCGGGCGAGTTCATCGGCGGCTCGGACATCATGAATGAGATGAACGAATCCGGCGAACTGAAGACGCTGCTGGAGCAATCCGGCGCCACGGCCTAAGTCGTCCATGCGGCGACTGGTCATCGGCATCACGGGCGCGACCGGCGCGCTCTATGCGGTGCGCATGCTGCAAGCGCTGCGCGGCGTGGACGATGTCGAGACGCATCTGGTGGTGTCCGCGTCCGGCGTGCTGAACATCAAGCATGAGCTTGATGTCAGCCGCCACGACATCTATGCGCTGGCCGACCACGTGCACTCCGTGCGCGACGTGGGTGCCACGCTGGCCAGCGGCGCGTTCCAGACGGCGGGCATGGTGATCGTGCCGTGCTCGATGCGTACGCTGGCGGCCGTGGCCCACGGCCTGTCCGATAACCTCATTACCCGAGCGGCCGACGTTACCTTGAAGGAACGCCGGCGCCTGGTGCTGATGGTGCGCGAGACGCCCTTCAACCTGGCGCACCTGCGCAACATGACGGCCGTGACTGAAATGGGCGGCATCGTGTTTCCGCCGCTACCGGCCTTCTACCACCGGCCGGCCTCCATCGAAGAGATGGTGGACCACACGGTGGCGCGCGTGCTGGAGCTCTTCGACATCGTCGTGCCCGGCCCGCATTGGGAAGGCATGAAGTAGCAGGGCCCCGCGGGACCCTGGTCTGGCCGGCACTGCTGCTGGCTACTGCACCAGCCCCAGTCCGTTCAGCGCGGCCAAGTTTTCCGGCCATTGGCGCGCGCGGGCGTTCTGCAGTTCGATGCGGGCCCAGGCCATCCAGCCTGCCCATTCGATGCGCTTGTCCCATGCGGTGCCCCACGCCTGCAAGGCCGCCAGTCCGGCGGCCGCATGCTGCTCGGCGGCATCGAAATCACCCGACGTCAACGCCAACTGTGCCAGCAGCAGCCGCGGTTCGCCCACCCACGGGTTGTGCGCGACCGCGGCTTCCAGCAGATGGCGGGCGCTGTCCATTTCCGTCAGCGGATGCATGCGCGTGATGACCTGCCAGTACAGCGCGCTGGCGGCCGCTTCGTCGCGCGGGCTGAGCGTGGCGCGGCATTGGTCGAACGCGGGCGGGAGGGGGATGCCGGTGTCTGCGGGCATGCGCGATAGCGGCGCCAGCAGATGCGACAGCATCGACAGGATGTTCGACGGCGGCTTCAACGGGCCGGGCCACAGCGACGAGGCCCAATTCGATTTCAGGTCGCGGCGCTGCTGCTGCGGATAGCCGGCGAAGATCTCGTCCTGCCAGCTGTGCCATTGCTCGCCGATGTCGGCGGCGGACACCACGATGAAGGCGGCGACCTGGCGCGGTGTGAAGGTGAACATCTGGCCGTCGGCGCCCTCCAGCGGCAGTCCATCGTTGCCTGCACCCTGGCCCTGCAGCACGGCCTGCACGAATTTCGTGCGCGGCATTGCGCAGAACAGGCTGACCCATTCTTCGGCTTCCGTGCCCAACACCTCGCGCAAGGTGGAGCGCTCGCGTTCGCGGTCGAACAGCGTCAGGTCCACGTATTCGTTGCCGTAGACGCTATGGAACAGGCCCAGCAGGCGCACCTCGCGCGGCTGGTTCCACAGCGTCAGTGTGCGGTACACGCCCAGCAGGTGGTGCTTGAACGTGCCCGCCTTGTGCCAGTCTTCTCCGGCGCTGCGCGCGAACAGCAGGTCCAGCAGCGCAGGCAGGTCCTCATCGACGGCGGCGTAGTGGTCGGCGAGCAGGGCGCGGGCCTGCGGATGGAGTTCGTTTGACGTGGGCATGGCGTTGGCGTGATGAATGAATGCAGCCGCTATTGTGTCCGCATGGCGCGGGCTTGTCATGGCGGCATGTCTTATATGGTTTTGCGCATATCAATATGAATATTCATCGCTTCCGGTTTTGAGGGACGCTCACTAGAATCGCGGGTCATTCTTCCTTTCCGTAGAGTCCCATCATGCGCCTTCGCCATTCCCTGGCCGTTCTTGCCTCGTTGATCAGTATTGCCGCCGGCCCGGCCATGGCGCAGGACGCCGAACTAAAGGTGGGCGTGACTGTCGGCCCGCACGCGCAGATCGGCGAAGTGGTGCAGCAGGTGGCGGCCAAGGACGGCCTGAAAGTGAAGCTGATCGAATTCAGCGACTTCATCCAGCCGAACGCCGCGCTGGATGCCAAGGAGCTGGACCTGAACATCTACCAGCACAAGCCTTTCCTGGACTCGCAGAACAAGGCGCGCGGCTACAAGCTGGTGCCTGTGGCGACCGCCGTGGTGCAGCAGATGGGCATCTATTCCAAGCGCCTGAAGTCGCTGGACGACCTGCCGCAGGGCGGCAAGGTAGCCATTCCGAATGACCCGACCAACGGCGCCCGCGCGCTGCTGGTGCTGCAGGCCGCCAAGCTGATCAAGCTGAAGGATGGTGTCACGGTGACTGCGTCGCTGTTCGATGTGGTCGAGAACCCCAAGAACCTGAAGTTCATCGAAATCGAAGCGGCGCAGTTGCCGCATTCGCTGTCGGATGTGGACGCGGCGGCCGTGAATTCCGCCTACGCCATCCCCGCGGGCCTGTCGCCCGCCAAGGACGCGCTGGCCCTGGAAAGCAAGGACGCGCCGTTTGCCGCCGTGGTGATCGCCGCGCGCGAAGACAACAAGAACGATCCGCGCATCGCCCGCTTCATCAAGGCCTACCAGTCGGATGAAGTGAAGGCGTTCGTGGCCAAGCAGTTCCCCGGCGCTTACTCGACGTCCTGGTAAGCGGAGCCGCGCCTGGCGGGTCGGCCCGTCAGGCGTATTTCCCCGTCAGCCCGCCATCGACAAGCAGCTCGGTGCCGGTGATGTAAGACGCGTCGTCCGACGCCAGGAACGCCACCGCTTTAGCGACCTCCCAGGGCGTGCCCATCCGGCCCATCGGCACTTGCTTGTCGCGCGCGGCCAGCGCCGCCTGGAGATCATCGGGATCGAACATGCGCGCCACGTTCTGCGCCACGCGCGGCGTATCGATCAGGCCGGGGATGACGGTGTTCACACGGATGCCGTCGGCGGCGTATTGCTGCGCCGCCATGCGCGCGAAATGAATCACGGCGGCCTTGCTGACGCTGTACGCCAGGTGCGGATAGCCGGTGTACCGGATGCCCGCGATGGACGACACCGTGACGATCGCGCCGCCGCCTTGATTGCGCATCAGCGGCGCCAGCAGACGCGTGGCGATGAGCAGGCTGGTCACGTTCACTTGCTGGATGCGGTCCCAGTCTTCCAGCGAAATATCTTCCGGCCCGCCCACCTTGCCGATGCCCGCGTTGGCTTGCAGGATATCGATGCGCCCGTAGCGGCGCAGCGCGGCATCCACCGCGGCCTGCATGGCGTCCGGGTCGGCCACGTCTGCCTGCACGGCCAAGGCGCTGCCTCCCGCCAATGCGACTTCATGCGCGGCGTCTTCGGCGGCGGCCAGGTTGGCGTGCAACGCCACGATGGCCGCGCCTTGGCGCGCAAGTGTCACGCAGCTGGCGCGGCCGATGCTCCAGCCAGCGGCCGATGTGCCGGCGCCGGCCACCAGCGCGATCTTGCCGGCCAGGCGCGTGTCGGTGCCGGCCGTCGTCATGCCGATTCCCCGCCGTCTTGCTGGTGTGTCTTGCCGCGGCCCACGTAGGGGATGGCGTGGTCGATGGTTTCCCAGATGTAGCGGCCCGACGGGCTCTGCTGTTCTTCGGCCACGTGCGAGACCAGGCCGGCGGCGCGCGAGATCACGGCGAACCCGCGCATCAGGTCGGTCGGCACGCCGATCTCGCTGAGCAGCGCGGCCACCGCGCCCGTGGCGTTGATGGTGATGTGTTTGCCATAGGTCTCGTCCACTGCTGCGGCCAGCAGGCGTAGCGCGTTCAGCGATGCACCGTCCAGATCCGGCTCGGCCTCGGCCAACGCCAGCAGCTTGATCGAACGCGGGTCGTCGGGCTTGTGCAGGTGGTGGCCGAAACCAGGCAGGGCGCGGCGCTGTTCGCGGAATTCGCGCGCGATGGCCAGCGCCTCGGCCCGGCCGTCTGGCGCTTGCTTGATGCGGTCGAGCAGGCGCGAGCAGTTTTCCATGGTGCCGACGAACTGGCTGCCCACCGCCATCAGGCCGGAGGCGACCGCGCCCTGCAGGTTTTCGGGCGCGCTCATGTAGATCAGGCGCGTGGCGATGGCGCTGGGCGTCATGCCGTGCTCCATCAGCGTCACCAGCACGGCATCGACGATGCGCATGTCCACCGGGCGCGCGTCGCGGCCCAGGATCTGCATGATCATGACTTCGGTGAAGGTCTTCTTGCCGATCAGGTCTTCGACCAGGTCGACGTCGCGGTACGACATCCCGGTAAGGTGATGGGCGCAGAGGCGGGTTTCGGGCGTGTTCATGGCGTCTCCTTTTGCGCGGCGTCGCGCACGGCGTTCTTCAGGACCTTGCCGACGCTGGAGCGCGGCAGGCTGTCATGGATATGGAATTGCTTGGGCGTGGCCACCGGACCCAGCAGCGCGCGCACGTGGGCCTTCAGCGCGTCGGCATCGGCCTGTGCGCCGGGGTGGAACTGCACGGCCGCGTGGACGGCTTCGCCCCACTTGTCGTCGGGCAGGCCGAACACCGAGCATTCGTACACCGCGGGGTGCGAGGACAGCGCGTTTTCGACATCCACGGGATAGACGTTGATCACACGTTTAGACGTTGATCGGTCGGCAAAGGGCCGTGAACGCTAGGTTTCGCGGGGAAATCGGGCCACGGGCTTTGCGGGAATCGCTGGAAGTACCCCCAGTTGTACCCCCAAAGGGGGTATCGGGA
>NZ_NJIG01000051.1 GCF_002209535.1 Achromobacter marplatensis
AACCAGTACCGCCCGCACGAATCGTTGGGTGGCCTCCCGCCGGTGCAATTCATGCCTCGGCTAACCTTCGCTCCGATCGTCTATCAACCAATGTCTACTTGACGGGGGTGCTTACGCAAGTACGAAGCGGGCGAGGAAGACTACGCGGAAGACGAAGCGAAGCGCTTGAACAAGAACTCTTCCGATCGGTCGCGCCGCAGTTCTGACAATTGATTCGCGGATCGAGTTTTTCAAGATCGTGAGGTCCTAGCCCGAGGCTTGCCAGTCGCGAAACTGCTTGAACAAGCGAAATCCGACACAGGTTTAGCTTCTGAGCCAGTGCCGCCGGTAGTAGCAATCCCAGTAGCTGGTCATGCATTGCTGCGCCAGATCCAGAAAGGCCGGATTGCCTCGAAGAACCGTTCCATAGACGTGCTTGTCCAGTAAGGGCAAGCGCGCCTCGATGTCCTGCACGATTTCCACGACGTATTCGCTGCAGAGCTGCACCACGAACGACACAACCCAAGACTCGGACGGCCCAGCCAGCCGCTCAACTGGTACTGACGTACGTGGCCGTCATGATGGCGTGACTGTATGCACGCGTAGATCAGTGCCTGGGGTTCGTCCAGCTTGGAACCGGGAATCGCTACCCCCGTGCTGAACGCGATAGGGCAGCGCCAATGGTTCGTCCTGCACGTAACGGTTAACCCGCCGCCGCACATGACCGAGGGGCGGATCTCCTCGGCAATATGTGCTGCTTCGGCTTGTAGCCGCGCGGGGAAGGCCGCTGTTAGCAGCGCCGTCTGCTCTGGGGCGGCCTTGCGCGGGCGAGAGGGCATGTGGGGAAGGCTGCTTGAATCGCGTTTACCGTGTCATGCGGTGCGTCTGGCGCAAGACCACGGGACGCAGGGATACTGACGCTGCGCCATGAAGCACGGCAGGCGCTTACGCCGCCGCGGGAGTGTCAGTTTTTTTGTGTTTAAGGCACTCAGTGCCTGATCCCATAGAGGATCCGGCGTGTTGATGCTATCTCAGCGATACGGGTCAGTGAAGCGCTCTGCATAAATCACTGCGAA
>NZ_NJIG01000052.1 GCF_002209535.1 Achromobacter marplatensis
CTAAGACAGCTTGAGCGCGACGCCGAAAAGCACCTCGGACTGTACTACGCGGAAGCCTTAGAGATGGCTTACGAGAACATTCGGGATGATGCCCGGAAAGCCGTGCGCGGAGTTCGGTCTATTGCCCAGCAGTCCCAGCGGAAGGAGGCGTGACCGTGAAGAAATTGACGCCCAATCAGCGCCGCGTCCTGGAAAACCTGGCCGCCGGGCGCCGCGCCGACTCCCATTGCGTGGGCCGGTCGGAATTCGGCGGCCTGACCGGGACCATTGCATCACTGCGCCGGGCCGGCCTGATGGATCGGAACGCCATCACGGACGCCGGCCGGCAAGCCATCGCACCGAAGCCCACCACGAAGGAATGACATGACCGACCAGACGAACGCCAAGCCCCTGACGGGCGACGAAATCCGCGCCGCCGTGAAGCACGCGCACAACATGACCGGCCCGTCCGACGCCACCCAGCCCGGCGAGTACGTGCTTGCCGGCGCGCTGGCCCTGCTATCCAAGCTGCGCGCGGAGGGCGTGCAGGCGGGCGATGAGGAATCGCCGCCGATAGCCCCGGACGATGAGGAAATCTCGGAATGCTGGATCATCGCCAGCGATTCGGACGGCATCGCATACGACGGCCGTTCCTTTGAGCGCGGCTATCGCCTGGGTGAAATCGCTGAGCGAGACCGCACTGCCCTGGCAAGCGCCCCTGTAGCCGGGGAGGCGCACACCGCTTTGAATGAATGGTTCGACAAGACCGACTTCATCCAGAAGCAGATCGCGTCCGGCGAGCTGCCCGTGAAGTATCTGGGCTGGCACCGCGCCGACGTGATGCGCGATTTGATCGAGCAGCCTCGCCCCTCGGATGACAAGCTTTGGGATCAGACGCTGGCCG
>NZ_NJIG01000053.1 GCF_002209535.1 Achromobacter marplatensis
CGCCAAGGCATCCACCATATGCACTTAGTCGCTTGATCCTATAACGCTGTAGGCTATAGGACCTGAGTATTAGCGTTTGTGCCGTTCATAAGTTTCAAAGCAGTCTGAGGTTATTCACCCCAGTCTTGAGAACTTGGAACAAAATAATGCAATCACAACCCGTACTTATCTTCATCGGCTTGCGCCGAGTACTTGATAAGTACATTTCGTTGTGCTTCTTCCAGATTGTTAAAGAACGAATATAGCTGTTAGGTAAAACCTAACTCATAGAATCGTAATTTAACGACGCTATGAGTTAGCCTCTACATCACCACCAGGTGAGTATTTGAGAATCAATGGTGGAGGTGAACGGGATCGAACCGATGACATCCTGCTTGCAAAGCAGGCGCTCTCCCAGCTGAGCTACACCCCCATATCCCACACAGTGACCAGCACTACGCGAAATACTTTGGTGGGTCTGGTTGGATTCGAACCAACGACCCCCGCCTTATCAAGACGGTGCTCTAACCAACTGAGCTACAGACCCAAAACCTTCTCGGATCAGTAGTCAGGTAGCTGAAGACCCAGGGAAGATTCCCTCGACCCAAGCCTACAACTGATCCCAGCTATATCAAACAACCGATAAGAGTGGACGCTTAACACGAGCACTTAAGCTCTGAAAGGAGGTGATCCAGCCGCACCTTCCGATACGGCTACCTTGTTACGACTTCACCCCAGTCATGAATCCTACCGTGGTAATCGCCCCCCTTGCGGTTAGGCTAACTACTTCTGGTAAAACCCACTCCCATGGTGTGACGGGCGGTGTGTACAAGACCCGGGAACGTATTCACCGCGACATGCTGATCCGCGATTACTAGCGATTCCGACTT
>NZ_NJIG01000054.1 GCF_002209535.1 Achromobacter marplatensis
CCCCTAAAGAGTCGTTCGAGACCAGGACGTTGATAGGTCGGGTGTGGAAGCGCAGTAATGCGTTAAGCTAACCGATACTAATTGCTCGTGAGGCTTGATCCTATAACACTGATGGTTATTGACCTGGTGATATAGCGTTCCAAGTGTCGTTCAATACAAAATCTGGCTGCACCGTCAGCAGCCAGCCAACACCAATTACATCCCCCTGTGCGTGATCATCGAGCTAGTCTCTGATCACCACACGTTGTGCTTCTTCCAAGATTGGAGCAGTTGCCTAAACCGCAGCCGCTCAACCAGTTACGCCTGACGACCATAGCAAGGTGGTACCACTCCTTCCCATCCCGAACAGGACAGTGAAACGCCTTCGCGCCGATGATAGTGGACGGACGTCTGTGAAAGTAGGTCATCGTCAGGCTTTTATTCCGAGAACCCCGCAGGTGATCCTGCGGGGTTTCTCTTTTATATAGAGTGAGAACCTATACTTCTCTGCTGTAAAGATGGAGAGATCCAGCGAACAGTACTTTGCAAGATAAGATGCAAGTCAGGCAGAAGCCGGTTGCAAAATTTGCAAAAATGATGTTATAGTTACGGGCTTGGCTACTACCGAAAGATCAGGGTTTACCCCGACATTTCGATAGTTGCTAGGAAGAGAAAAAGCCAGCGCGAAAGTGCTGGTGAGGCCTGAAGGGGCTGCGGTGCCAGGCAGTGAAGTAGTTGCAGTGCGAAAGCGCAAACAAATACGACACTGACTTGACAAGCGATAAAAACTCCTTCATAATCTCGCCTCTCTGCTGCTGAAAACAGCAAGCGACGCAAGGCGAAAGCCGCAGCGAAGCGGTTGGGTTCAGCGAGTAGCAGTAAAGA
>NZ_NJIG01000055.1 GCF_002209535.1 Achromobacter marplatensis
CTGAGCGGGATGCCCAAGTCATTGATGCTCTCAATGCCATTGTGACTCGGCATGGGCGCTGGGGATTCTGGAAGTGTTTTACCCGGCTGCGGCTCGACGGTCGTGGCTGGAACAAAAAGCGCGTTCATCGGGTGTACTGCGACATGGGTCTGAATTTGCCTCGACGCTGCAAAAAACGGCTACCCGACCGGCCGCGACAGCCACTGGATCTGGCCACAGAGCCTAATCGTTGTTGGGCGCTCGACTTCATGCACGACGCTCTTTACTGCGGCCGACGGTTTCGAACTCTGAACGTGATCGACGAGGCGAACCGGGAGTGCTTGGCCATCGAGGTAGGCGTGTCCATCCCTTCGGCACGCCTGATTCGAGTCTTGAGCCGATTGATCGACTGCTATGGGTCGCCTGACGCAATACGCCTGGATAATGGTCCGGAGATGATCTCAGAAGCCTTTACCGAATGGGCTGACGCAAAGGGCATCGCGATCCGCTATATCCAGCCTGGCAAGCCAAATCAGAACGCCTTCATCGAGCGCTTTAATCGAACGTATCGAACCGAGGTGCTCGACGCGCACCTGTTCGCCAACCTTGAGCAGGTCCAAGCGATTACCGATCAATGGCTGGTCGATTACAACCAGTACCGCCCGCACGAATCGTTGGGTGGCCTCCCGCCGGTGCAATTCATGCCTCGGCTAACCTTCGCTCCGATCGTCTATCAACCAATGTCTACTTGACGGGGGTGCTTACG
>NZ_NJIG01000056.1 GCF_002209535.1 Achromobacter marplatensis
ACCTTGACCACGCCGCGTTCGATACGGCCGGTCACCACGGTGCCACGACCCGAGATCGAGAACACGTCTTCAACCGGCATCAGGAACGCGCCGTCAACGGCACGCTCAGGCGTCGGGATGTACGAGTCCAGCGCAGCGGCCAGGTTCATGATGGCCTGTTCGCCCAGTTCGCCCTTGTCGCCTTCCAGCGCCAGCTTGGCCGAACCCTTGACGATCGGGGTGTCATCACCCGGGAAGTCGTACTTCGACAGAAGTTCGCGAACTTCCATTTCCACCAGCTCCAGCAGCTCGGCGTCGTCAACCATGTCAGCCTTGTTCAGGAAGACGATGATGTACGGCACGCCAACTTGGCGGCTCAGCAGGATGTGTTCACGCGTTTGCGGCATCGGGCCGTCAGCGGCCGAAACCACCAGGATCGCGCCGTCCATTTGCGCGGCGCCCGTGATCATGTTCTTCACATAGTCAGCGTGGCCCGGGCAGTCAACGTGCGCGTAGTGACGCGCTTCCGTTTCGTACTCGACGTGGGCGGTGTTGATCGTGATGCCGCGAGCCTTTTCTTCAGGAGTCGCATCGATCTGGTCGTAGCCCTTGGCTTCGCCACCGAACTTGTTCGACAGAACGGTCGTGATAGCTGCCGTCAACGTCGTTTTGCCGTGGTCAACGTGACCAATCGTACCCACGTTCACGTGCGGCTTGGTACGTTCAAACTTGCCTTTTGCCATG
>NZ_NJIG01000057.1 GCF_002209535.1 Achromobacter marplatensis
ACGTGGAGCCATCCTTGAAATACCACCCTGGTTTGTTTGCGGTTCTAACCTTGGTCCGTTATCCGGATCGGGGACAGTGCATGGTGGGCAGTTTGACTGGGGCGGTCTCCTCCCAAAGTGTAACGGAGGAGTTCGAAGGTACGCTAGGTACGGTCGGAAATCGTGCTGATAGTGCAATGGCATAAGCGTGCTTGACTGTGAGACTGACAAGTCGAACAGGTGCGAAAGCAGGACATAGTGATCCGGTGGTTCTGAATGGAAGGGCCATCGCTCAACGGATAAAAGGTACTCTGGGGATAACAGGCTGATACCGCCCAAGAGTTCATATCGACGGCGGTGTTTGGCACCTCGATGTCGGCTCATCTCATCCTGGGGCTGTAGCCGGTCCCAAGGGTATGGCTGTTCGCCATTTAAAGAGGTACGTGAGCTGGGTTTAAAACGTCGTGAGACAGTTTGGTCCCTATCTGCCGTGGGCGTTGGATACTTGACGGAGCCTGCTCCTAGTACGAGAGGACCGGAGTGGACGTACCTCTGGTGTACCGGTTGTCATGCCAATGGCATTGCCGGGTAGCTAAGTACGGAAGAGATAACCGCTGAAGGCATCTAAGCGGGAAACTCGTCTGAAGATTAGGTATCCCGGGGACTTGATCCCCCTAAAGAGTCGTTC
>NZ_NJIG01000058.1 GCF_002209535.1 Achromobacter marplatensis
CGGTGGCTTACTGGGGGCCGAGCTTCTTGATCAGGGCGTTGAGCATTTCCATTTCTTCGCCGGTCAGGTCGGTCAGCGGGGCACGCACGGGGCCAGCGTCATGGCCGACGAGCTTGGCGCCGGCCTTGACGATGCTGACGGCGTAGCCGGCCTTGCGGTTGCGGATTTCCAGGTAGGGCAGGAAGAAATCGTCCAGCAGGCGGTTGGTGGTGTCGGAATCGCCCGCGGCGATGGCGCGGTAGAAGTCCATGGCGGTCTTCGGCACGAAGTTGAAGACGGCGGACGAATAGACCGGCACGCCGAGTGCACGGTAGGCGGCGGCATAGACTTCAGCGGTGGGCAGGCCGCCCAGGTAGGAGAAGCGGTCGCCCATCTTGCGGCGGATGCGGACCATGGCTTCGATGTCGCCGATGCCGTCCTTGAAACCGACCAGGTTGGGGCAGCGTTCGGCCAGTTGCGCAAGGCTGTCCGCCGACAGGCGGGACTGGGCGCGGTTGTAGACGATGACGCCGATCTTGACCGACTTGCAGACCTGTTCGACGTGGGCGGCGATGCCGTCCTGCGAGGCTTCGGTCAGGTAGTGGGGCAGCAGCAGGATGCCCTTGGCGCCTTGGCGCTCGGC
>NZ_NJIG01000060.1 GCF_002209535.1 Achromobacter marplatensis
CTTCGATCCCGGGAAACTGCGTCCGGGTGTAGGTTGACCCAAACCATAGAATCTCGTCCGCCTTCGGCTCCCTTCGGATTCCCTCGGGCGCATCAAGGTTGCGCGCCGTCACGCCGACAACGCCGACGGGCTACGCGTGTCTTGGGTCGGGGCGCTGCTAGGTCTTTGATTACTGACGAGTGCTGCGGGGCCCGCCGAATTGCGCCCGCGCGGGCGGGCGCAATCGGCATACGCATTGTGTGTCGGTGGTGAGGTGGGCGCTTGGGCGTGGGCGGGGAGTGGTTTGCTAGTGCCCCGCAGTCACGGGGTGGGGGTGGAGCGACGGGTGGCGCGCGAGGCGCACTTGCTTGCTGATCAAGACCCGTACGCGCGCCACCCGTCTAATAGGGAGACTGTCGTGTGGGCGGGCACTGACTTTCATCTGAGGCGCCGTCAATGTTCAAGGGGCGGTCGTTAGTCGTTGGTCGCTGCTCATCTTCGTGGGGAGTGTCAGTTTTTTTGTGTTTAAGGCACTCAGTGCCTGATCCCATAGAGGATCCGGCGTGTTGATGCTATCTCAGCGATACGGGTCAGTGAAGCGCTCTGCATAAATCACTGCGAA
>NZ_NJIG01000005.1 GCF_002209535.1 Achromobacter marplatensis
TTGAGCGTGGTGTCGCCGCCCGACTGCATCGCCAGCACGTTGCCCGCCGTGATGTTGCTGTTGGTCCAGCTTTCATCGCGGCCGTTGGCGTTGCCCCGGCCGACCGAGGCGCCCAGTTCAAGGGTGAAGCCGTTCTGCTGGCCACCTGTCGAATAGCCGATGCCGATGCTGGCGCTGCTGCTCTTGCTGTCCGTCTTCTGCTCGAACGCATTGCGCGCCGCTTGCAGCACGATGTCGCCTTCGGCCTTGAGCACCGCATTGTTGCCCGCAGACAGGTTCGACCCCGTGACGGTAATGTCCGAGTCCTTGCCCGCGCCCTGCGCCACGATCGTCAGGTCTTTGCCGGCCGACACCGTCGAGCCGAATGCGCTGGACGAACTACGGTCGGTCGTGCTGCTGCTCTTGCTGGTGCCCAGGCTAAGCTTGATGCTGACGCCGCCAACCTTGTCGATCTCGTTGGAGGAACCGGGCTTGGCAAGTTCAGCCGCCGCCGCGGCTTTGGCCGAGGCCTGCACGGCGTCATACGCATTGACGGCCGCCAGGCCAGTCGTGGCGCCAGCCAGGCCCTTCATGACGGCGTTGTCCGTCTTGCCCGCAGCATCCGCCATGCGCACGCCGGTCTGCACTGCGCTGACCATGGGATTACTGGCGGTAAGCGTCACCCCCGTCTGCTTGATCTCGTGGAATTCCTTCTGCTGCGTGGTGTCCAGCGCCGCGCCGATGTTGACTTCCTTGCCAATCAGCGTGATGTCGCCTTGCCGTGCGACGACGTTGCTGCCCATGATGTTCAGGGCGCTGCCGGCGTTGATCAGCACATCGCCTTCGACGCTGCCGACGGTGCTGGCGTTGTGGTAGACCTTCTTGCTATCCAGCGAATCCGTCTGTTGGCTGGTGCCGTAGCTGAAGCCGCCCATCGCGCCGAAGCCCGACTTCTTGACCATTTTGTAGTCGTAGCCGTCCTCTGCGTTCTGGCCGGCCAGGATGTTGACGTCGCGGTCGGCCGACATCACCAAGTCCTTCTGCGCGCCAACGTTCGAGCCCGCCACGGTCAGGTCGCGTCCGGCCATCAGCACGGCAGTGTCGCCGGTGAAGGTGGTGGCCAAGGACTGCTCCCAGTCGAGGGCTGTCTTGGTGTGCGTGGTCTTGGACGAAAGGAAGCCCGTGGTCTTGTAGCGGACCTCGTCGTAAGCCGATCCGGTTTCTGCGCCGGCGATCAGGTTGATGTCGCGCCCGGCCCCCACGGCGAGCTGCTTGCCAGCGGTGACGTCGGCCGCACGCGCAGTGACGTCCTGGCCCGCGATCATCGTGAGGTTGCCGCCCGCGGCCAGGGTCGAGCCGATCTCCGTGCTGGTGCTCAAGTCGTGGCGGTTCTTGGCGTTCAAGACCAGGGATTCGCCGTGGCTTTCGGTAAGCGTTTCCAAGGCGATGTCGCGGCCTGCCTGCAGGCGCGCGTCGTCCTTGACGGAGACCTGCGCGGCAGTCAGGGTGATGTCGCGCCCGGCCTGCATGCTGAGGTTGCCGGCATCCACGCGGGCGACGCCGCTGATGTGCGAGCCCCAGGTGCTGCCGAAGTCCTCTGAGGCCGCGGTGGACGTAAGGGCGATGTCTCGTCCCGCCTTCAAGGCAACGTTGTCGCCCTTGATCAGCGAGACCAGGTTGGTCAGGTCTTCGCGCGCGGCAAGATCGACGGTGGATCCCTGGATCAGGCCGCCGGCCTGGTTGACGATATTGCCCGCCGTCATGACGGTGGCGTCGCGCGAGCCGATGGTGCCGCTGTTGACGATGTCGCCTTCGGCCGCCAGTTTGACGTCCCGGCCGGCCATGAGCGTGCCGTCGCCCTTGAGGTCGCCGTCGCGCACCAGCAGGTAGACCTGGGGCACGAGCACGCTTTCGGTGGTGCCGTCGGGCAACGTGACGGTCTGCTCCACCAGCCAGACCAGGTCGGTAGCCAGATGGCGCTGCTGCTCCTCGGTCAGTGCGACGCCAAGCTGGATGCCGTTGTCGCGTGCAAATTGCGCGCCGGCGGCGAGCAGAGCCTTGTACTGGCTGTCGTTGTCGCCGTAGTTTTCGAGGAAACGCTGGCCGGTGGTGGCCAGGATCTGGTCAGACACCAGCTTTTGCTCGTAGAAGCCGTCGCCCAGGCGCTTGGGCTGGCCCGAAGGCGTCAGGAACTTGGCGCCCGGGGGGACCAGGGAGTCCCAGCTGCCCAGGCGCGCACCCGACAGGTTATTGCCGCCGGCGACGGCGGCTGCGCCGCCCGCCGAGAGCGCGCCGCCCGCGCCCAGCGTGGCGCCGGTCGGGCCGGACGCGCCTTGTGCGTCCAGACGCTGGCCGTCCAGGCTGCCGCTGGCGCCGACCATGGCGCCGCCCTGGCCCGCACCCGAGACCGAGCCGGCGCCCACGCCGACGTTGACGGGTCCGGTGCCAACCTGGCCGTCCTGGCGCAGGCCGTCAAGACCGCCGCCCGAACCGGCGCCGCCGCCGATGATGGTGCCCGGCAGCGCGCCGGGCTGGTTCAACAGGTCGAGCAAGTAATCGCTGGAGACGGTGGGCCGCTGGCCGACGAAACGCGGATCGGTGGCGACGATGTAGGGCGCATCCGGCCGGCCGTTGACGGTGTAGAGCTGGCTGTCCGGAATGCCGGCCGGGTTGGAGACGGTGCGCACCACCGTTCCGCCGGGCAGGTCGACGCTGGCGACCAGCACCGGCCTGGGTCCGCTTCCCCCGTTGCTGGCGCCAGGTGCGGAACCGTCGAGCTTGACTGCGACGTAGCCCCCAGACGTGCCGACCGGAAGCTCGATGGGCTGGCCCGCCAGGGTGGCGTTGTACGCACTGGCGTATTCCTTGCGATCGCTCGAGCGCGCTTGGGTCACCGTAGCGGTGCCGACTCGCGTGACGATGCGTTCGCCGCCCGCGCCAATGTTGTTGATGGCGGGACCGGCGACGGTGAGCGCGCCGCCTGCGGCGATCTGGCTCTTGTCGTTGGTGACCGAGCCGGTGAGCGTCATGGCTCCGCCCGACAGGATCTTGCCGGGGTCGGAAGAAACGGTACGGGTCTCGGTGACGGTCTCCTGCACACGGTAGTAGGTGAACGTGCCCACCAGGCGGTTGCTGAAGTCGGCGTTGAAAGCGCGAATGCGCGCGTCCAGCAGGTCGTGCCGGCTCTCGTCTCGCGCGATCGCTGCGTCACGCTCCGGCGTGGACACCATTTCGCACTGCACGCCTCGGCACGACTCGACCATCGGCGGAATATTGCCCTCCGGCGGTGGCACCCCGAATACCGACCAGATCCTGTCTCCCGGCGCATAGCGCGTCTTTCCGACACAATTCTCGGTATTGACGCCGCTTGCCAGGCATTCGCGCAAATTCGCGATGCGCGCCGGAGCAATCGGTGCATCCTGCCCCGCCTTCCCTTTGTAGGAAGGCGCGTAGTCAAACGGGGGGCCGTACTGCGACGCCGGATACGTAGTCGACGGCAGCAGGAACATGCGCTCCGGATCGTCGTCCAGCCAGGCCGGATCCTTGCTGCACATGGGCGTCACTTCATCGCACAGCCAGTTCGTTTCGGCGTCATACATATCGGTGGTGCCGGCCGGTGTGAAGTACACCTTGGGTGTGGTCGACACCTGCACCGTTTCGCTGACATAGCGATCGTTCTGGTTGCGGATGGACGCCGCCGAGATGTTGGCGTTGCCGGCAGCCTCGATAGTGGCCGAGGCGTTCAGCAGGGAAACTGCCTGGCCCGTGGCACGGCCGGCGGCATCCAGCGCGCCGCCGATGCGCAGGTCAGCGCCCGTGTAGACCAGCGCGTGATCGCGGTTGACCAGCGAGCCCACGCCCAGGTCCATGCTGCCGCGCGAGGCGATGACGGCGCCGCCGCCCGCGCCCGCGCCGTTGACCAGCGAGCCTGCCTGGATCGCGACGGCATCGCCATAAATGCGGCCCGTATTGTCCAGGCTGCCCGCGGTGATGCGGGTCGAGCCGCCGTCGATCAGGCCGGCGTTGTTCAGGCCCTGGGCCACCTTGATGGTGTTCACGCCGCCGGCCAGCAACGCTCCGGAAGCCTGGTTGTTCAGCGAATCCGCCGTGATGCTCAGGTCGCGTGCAGCGGTGATCTTGGCGCGGTTGTCCATCGCGCCGCCGACCGACAGGTTCAAATCGCGGCCGCTGGCGATGTCGCCTTCCTGGTTCAGGGACCCGGCGTATTGGAACGACAGGTCGCCCGCCGATTGCAGCGTGCCCAGCCCCTGCAGCACCTGCGTAATGACCGTCAGGCTCTTGCCCGCCTGCAACTTGCCCTGTGCGTTCTTGAGCGTGTCGGCGATGATGCTGGCGTTGCCCTGCGAGGCGACTTCACCGCCTGTGTTGTCCAATTCCTTGGCGGTCAGGGTAAGGTCCTCGATTGCCTCGATGGAGCCCGCCTGGTTGTTGACGCGGTCCGCCACGATGGAGACCACCTTGCCCAGCACCCCCTTGGGCGGCGCGTCCGCGGCGCCCAGCGTACCGCTGTTGTCCAGACTGGCCGCGTTCAGGGTCAGCGCGTTGTCTGCCTGGATCAGGCCGCCGCGGTTATCGATTGCGCCGGCAGCGGTAAGGGTAAGATCTCGGGCGGCCAGCGTGCCGTCGCGGTTGACGATGCTTGCGGCTTCAATATGCGCGTCACCGGCTGCGGCAATCAGCCCGCCGGTGCTGTCGAGTTGCCCGCCCAGCTTGATCGCGGCGTCGCCCGTCGCGGTCAGCTTGCCGCCCTGGTTACGCAGATCGGCGCCGGTGATGTCCAGGGTTGCCCCCTGCACGACGGCATTGCTGGTGTCTATGTTGCCCGGTGTCGCCAGGGCAAGCTTGCCGACCGCGGACAGTTTGCCGCCCGCCAAATCCAGCCCTCCCGCGGACAAGGTCACATCCTTGCCGGCCAGGCTGGTGCCGCGATGGACGATGGATCCGGCCGTCAGCGCAATGCTGCCCGGCAGACTGAGCGAGCCGTCGGCGCCCACGCCAGCGACGAACCGGCCGGCGTTGGAAAGTTGCCCCAACGTGGTGGCGACCAGATCGCCGCCCGCCAATACCGACCCCGTGTTGTCCAGCATGGATCCGGCCGACAGGCGGGCGTCCGTGCCCGCCGAAGCGACCCCGGCGTTGCTCAGCGCGCCGCCGGCGCTCAAGTCCAGCGCCGCACCCGCCTGCAGGCGGGCATCCTCCAGGACGGAGAGCTTGCCGCCGGCGTTGACGATGAGGTCGCCTGCTTGCGTAGCGGCAATCCCGCCCAACGTTGCGTCCGTGCCTGCCCGCAGCGTCATGCCTTGTTCCGCCGCCGCCGCGCCGAAGGCGCTCAACGCGCCACTCGCTTGCGCGGTCAGCGATCCTCCCGCCTGCAGGCGCGAATCCGCCCCCAGCGATAGGTCGCCGCCCTGCGCGTGCAAAGACAGGTCGCCCTGCAAGGCGGCGACGGTGCCGTCCACCGTCATGCGGCCGCCCGCAGTCAGCGATTGCGCGCCGCCCGCCAGCAGGCGTCCGGCCGCTTGCAGCGAATCTTGGGCGGTGGCGATCAGATTGCGACCGGCCTGCGCCAGACCGGTGGCGCCGACCGCGATGTCACGGCCCGTCAGCGTCAGGTCCGCGTCCGTGGCTGCGGTGCCGTCCACGCGCGCGTCGCGCGCGGCAGCCAGCGCCATGTCACCCACCGAGCTCAGGGCGCCCGCCGCGTACAGGTCGCGGTCAGCGCGGGCAGTCAACGTACCCGCGGCCTGGACCTGGCCATTTTGCTTTGCGATCAGGTCGCGCCCGGCCGTGATCGTGGCATTACCCGCCGCGCTCTCGCCCAACGCGGCCACGACGCCGCCCAAACGGGCGTCGCCGGTTGCGGTAAGCGTCAGGCCGCCGCCGGCGGCAATGACGCCATCGGCGTCCAGGTCCGCGCCCGCGCTGGCGCTCAAGCCACCCGAAGCCTGCATTCTGCCGGCGGTGCCAACGCGCAGGTTCTCGCCGGCATTGGCCGTCAGGCCGCCTTCAAGCGCGGTGGCGATGCCGTCGATGCGAATATCGCGCAAGGCGCCCAGGACGATGGGCGAGCCAGCGGTCGCCGTGCCCGTGATGAACAGGTCGCGGCCCGCCTGGGCTTGCAGCGTGCCGCCGCCGCCGCCCGCACCCGCTGCGGTGCCCGCAGTGCCGGCGATGCGCAAGTCCTGGCCTGCGTTCAGCAGCAGCTCGCCGCTGCCCTGGGCCAGGCCCGCCTGGCCGATGGTCAGATTGCCGCCCGCGTCGGCGCTGAGACTGCCGTTGGCCACCGTCTTGCCGTTCAGCTCAGCGTCCGTGCCGGCCTTCAGAACGATGTCTTGCTGGCCGGAGATCGTGCCGTTCGCCAGCAGCTTGCCGCCAGCTTGCGCCTGCAGCAGCCCGCCCGCTTGCAACGCGCTTTGGCTGCCCAGCTTGATGGCGCCGCCGCTGCTGGCCTTGAGCGCTCCAGCATCGGCCAGAACCGTGCCATCCACCGACAGGTCCTTGTCGATTTGCAGTGTCGCGGATTGCCCCGCCACCAGCATGCCGGCCAGCGTCGCGCTGTCGACCTGCACGTCGACCGAGCCGTCGGCCTGCTGGCGCGAATCCGCCGCGGTAGCCAGCGCGCCGCCGGACAGGATCGTCAGCTTGCCCGCGGCCAGACTCTGCCCTGCAAGGCTGATGTCGGAGACCGCGTCCAGTATCACGTCCGCCAGCGAGGAAACCGTGCCCGCCGCCGACAGCGTGCCGCCTGCGCGCGCTTGCAGCATGCCGCCCGCCAGCGCCCGGCTACCGGCCGACAGCGCCATGTCCAGGCCCGAGATCAGATCGAGCGTACCGTTGGCCGACGCGGCCGTTCCGGACAGATCCATCCGGCCGCCAGCTTCCAGGCGCACGCCCTTGTCGCCGCGCACGGCCCCGGCCAGTTCCAGATTGCCCGCAGCCGCCAATCGCGCCTGCTCCGAGGCGTCGAGCTGCGCCGCTGCGCCGAGGCGCATGTTGCCCCCTGCACTGAAATCCAGCGCGCCGTCGGCGCCCAGTCTTCCGTCCACGCGGACGTCGCGCACCACGCGCAACTCCGCATCGGCGGAGGACACAAGGATGCCGTCCAACGCCAGATCGCGGCCCGCTTCGGCCTGCACGCCCTTGCCTTGCAACTGACTGGCGGCGCTCAGCCGCATATCGTTGCCGCTCTTCAGGTTCAGCGCACTGCCATAGGCGAGCGCGTTGCCGTCCACGCGCAGGTCGCGCGCGGCGTCCAGCGTCATGCCGCCTTCGGCCAGCGCCGTGCCTGCAAGGTTCAGGTCCTGCCCCGCCTGCAGCGTCATCGACGCGTCGGATTGAAGGTGCGAACCGGCCGCGGCCGTCAACGTCTGGCCCGCGCTGATGTCCAGGCCGCGCG
The DNA here is from genome assembly GCF_002209535.1 of Achromobacter marplatensis. GTDB lineage: Bacteria > Pseudomonadota > Gammaproteobacteria > Burkholderiales > Burkholderiaceae_B > Achromobacter > Achromobacter marplatensis. Next base: position 7,397 of record NZ_NJIG01000005.1, read on the forward strand.
CCGTGTAGACCTGCCCCGCCAAGGTCGCGGTACGCGCGGCCTGCATGGTCAAGGCGTCCAGCGAACTGAGCGCGCCCGCCACGCGCAGGTCGCCAAGCGTCGTCACATTGACCGGACCCTTTGCCGCCACCCGCGCAAGTTCGCTCATCGACAGGTCGCCTCCGGCGTCCAGACTCAGGCGGCCGCCGTTGGCGGCAAGCGCGCCATCGACGGACAGCTTGCCCGCGGCCGTCATGGTCATGTCGCCGTTGCCGCGCCATGCACCGGCCAGCGTCATATCGTTGCCGGCCCGGGCCTGCGACGCCCCTTCGGCATCCCATTGCGCCGTCGTGCCCATGGCGAGGTCGCGCCCAGCGACTAACGACAGGTTGCCAGTGGCCGCAGCCTTGCTATCGACGCGCGCGTCGCGTCCCGCGGTCAGCAGAATGTCGCCGCGTGACGCCATCGCGCCGCCCGCCAGCAAATCGCCGGTGGCGCGCGCCGACACGCCATTGCCCTGCGTGCGGCTGGCGTTGCCCAAACGCAGGTCGTTGCCTGCATCCATCGTCAACAGGCCGCCATAGGCCAGCGCCGCACCGTCCACGCGCAGATCGCGCGCGGCCTCCAGCGTCAGGCCCTTATTGGTTTCGGCCTCGCCGGCAAGGATCAGGTCCTGCCCGGCACGCAAGGCCATGCCACCCTCGGATTGCAGGCGCGCGTCGGCGCCCGCCAGCAACTGTCCCATTGCTTCCAGCAACAGCGGGCCGTCGGCCAGCAGCTTGCCCGTGACCGTGCCATCCGTTCCCGCTTGAGCCGTCAATCCGGCCAGCGACGACGCCGTGCCCGCGACGCTCAGCGCGCCCTTTGCGATCATGGACAAAGGCCCGCCCGCCTGCGCGCTGCCGCCCACCGCCATGTCACCCTCGGCGGCCAGGGTCAACGCGCCTTGGGCCGCGCCGGCCGTGCCGCTGACATCCAGCGCGCCGCCGGCGCGGACATCGGTGCCCTGGTTACTCAGCAGGCTGCCCGACAAGGCCACGTCGCCCCCGGCGTGCAGGCTGGCCCCTCCCGTCGTTTCGACCTGACCCGTGAGCGTCGCCTTGTCCTGCGCACGCAGCATCAACCCGCCATCGACGCTGAGCTTGGCGCCGAACACCGCGTCGCGGCCGGCGGTCAGGGTGGCCGATCCTACCGACACCATCTCGCCGCCGGCGATGAGGTCCCGCGCCGCCAGGGCGGTAACACCCTTGCCCTGCGTCTTGCTGGCATCACCCAGCAGCAGATCGCTGCCGGCGTTCATCGCCAAACCGCCGCCGTAGGCCAGCGCGCTGCCGTCCACGCGCAATCCGCGCACCGCGTCGATCGTAATGCCGCCGTCACTCAAGGCCGTGCCCGCCAAGCTGGCGTCCTGACCCGCGCTCAACGTCATGTTCTTGGACGATTGCAGTTGCGCGGCTGGGCCTGTCTGCAAATCCGTGCCTGCATGCAGCAACAAGGTATCGCCGGAGAGAAGTTTTCCGCCCACCTTTGCGCCGCCCGCCGATACCAGGGTCAACGCCCCCTGGCTGGCCAGTTCGCCGTCCACCGTCAAGGCGCCACCGCTTTCGCCGCGCAACGCGCCGCCTGCCTGCGCCTTGCCCTGGCTGCCCACCGTCAGGCCACTTCCTGCCAGCAGATCGATCCCGCCCGAAACCGCCAAGGTTTCACCGTCCAGCCACAAGGCGCCGGCGGCTTCGATGCGGTTTCCGTTGTTGCTGCGCACGGTGCCCGCCAGCGCCGCATCCTGCCCCGCCTTGAGTTCCGCTTTGCCTTCGGCGTCCAGTTGGGCGCCCTGCGCAACGGCCAGATTGCGGCCGCTTTCGAGTTTCACGTCGTTCGTGGCCGCGGCTTTGCCGCCCAGGCTGGCATCGCGGCCAGCGTTCAGCGCGATATCGCCGCGCGCGGTCATTGCGCCATCCGCCTGCAGATCGCCACCGGCACGCGCCGTCACGCCTTCGCCCTGCGCACGGCTGGCGCTGCCCAGCAGCAAACCGTTACCTGCGTTCAGGGACAACTCGCCGCCATAGGCCAAGGCGGCGCCGTCCACGCGCAGGTCACGGCTCGCGTCCACGTTCAGGCCCGCATTGGTTTCCGCTATGCCGGCCAGGGCCAAGTCGCTCCCAGCGCGCACTTGCATCGCACCTTCCGATTGCAGGCGCGAGTCCACGCCCGCCGCCACCCGGCCTATCGCGTCCAGCAGCAACGGGCCGCCGGCCAGCAGCTTGCCGTTGACGGTGGCATCGCCCGCGGCCTGGGCCGTCAGCCCGGCCAGGGATGACACGGTACCGGCCACGTTCAACGCGCCCTTCGTGTCAAGCGTCACCGGGCCGCCTGCCTGCGCGCTGCCGCCCACGGTCAGGTCGCCGTCCGACGCCAGGGTCAACGCGCCTTGGGCCGCGCCGGCCGTGCCGCTGACGACGAGCGGCCCGGCCGCGCGCAGCTCCACGCCCTGATTGCCGCTCATGCTGCCCGTCAGCGTGGCGCCGTCACCTGCTTGCAGCCGCGCGCGGCCTAGCGATTCCAGCTGTCCGGTCACCGCCGCGGCACCTTGCGCACGCACATCCAGGTCTCCGCGCGCCAGCACTCGCGCGCCTACCGCGGCATCGCGTCCCGCCTTGAGTTCTACCGTGCTCTCGGACACCAGTTCGCCGCCGGCCCGCAGATCGCGCGCCGCGTCCAGTCCGACGCGCGTGCCCTGCGCCTTGCTGGAATCGCCCAGGCGCAAATCGCCCCCGCTCTTCAAGTTCAGCGCGCCGCCATAGGCCAGCGCGCTACCGTCCAGGCGCAAGTCTCGGGCGGCCTCGATGGCCAGCGCACCATCCGTCAGGGCCGCTCCGGCCAGCGTGACGGCCTCGCCCGCCCGTATCGTCATGCCGCGTGCCGACTGCAGCTGCCCCCCGGCATCGGACACGACATTCGCGCTAGCCTGCGCCTGGAACGTGCCGGACGCGTATACCTGATTCGGCAACACCAGGTCACGACCCGCCTGCAGCGTGACGCCTTCCTTTGCGGACACGATGCCCGCCGCCATGGAAGCGCCGCCCCCCTGCCCACCGGGCGTGACGGGATCCGGCGTTTTACCGGATTCACTGCCAGCGTTTCCCGTACCCGTACCGGAACCCGTACCCGTACCGGAGCCCGTACCCGTGCCGGAGCCGTTTCCGCCGGCATTGCCGCCGGTCCCGCCCTGGCCCGGCTGCGGCGCGACCGCCTGGCCCGCCACCTTCAGGTTGCGGCCAGAGGTCGCGCTCACATTCTGATCGGTGGTCAGCAGATTGCCCGACAGCGACAGATCCTTGCCGGCAGCCATGCGCAAGGCGCCTTGCGTGCGCAGGCTGCCCTGCGTACCGACAAGGGCGTCACCGCCGGCCGCCACGCTCAAGGCCCCGCCCGCCGCGACGGCGCCCTGGACGGAGACGTTGCGCACCGCGGCGAGCGCGGCGGTTCCGCCGGCCTGCGCTGCGCCCTGCACGGCCAGATCACGGCCGCTGTCCACGCGCAGATTGCCCGCCGCCTGCACGGTGGCGCGCGGGGCGATGCGGACATCGCCCGCGGCGTTGACCTGCAGGTCGCCGGTCAGGGCGACCAGATTGCCGCCGATGTTCACGCCTACCCCTGCCTCGGTGCCGATCAGGCGCACACTGTTGGCGTACATGCCGCCCAGCGCCGCGCTATCCAGGGCGACCTCGGGCACCGCCCCGTCGCCCACCTGAGCGGAAACGGCGCCGGACGCGTAATCCACCCGGGCCGCGCCCGCGCTCACGTTGAGCCGGTCGGCCCAGACGTCCGCATTGATTTCCAGCGTGCGCGCCAGCAGGTCCACCTGACTCAGGTTGGTGCCGTTCAGCCCCGCGCCTTCGACGCGGATCTTGCCGGAGGCGATGTCGAACCCGATGCCGCCGTCGGCGCCGACCTGCGGCTTGCCCGTGGTCAAGGTGGCGCGATCGGCGTTGAGAAAGCCGCAGCCATTGCAGGTGATGCCCGCGGGATTGGCGACGATAACGTTGGCCCGGTTGCCGGCCACTTCCAGGATGCCAAGCAATTGGGACGGATTGGGCGCGGTGACCTGGTTCAGGATGGTGCTGGCGCGCTGATTGCCCAGCATGGGGTTGCCGCCCACCTGGCCCGCCAGTTGCGTCTGGCTTGCGCCGCCGCTGTTGTTGAGCACGGCGCCCGACGGGCCAACGTTGAATTGCGTGTAACGGTTGTTGGATACGCCGCCAGCCGAAGGCGGCGCGATGTTGATGACGGGTACGCCATTGTTGACGCCCACCGAAGGCTTGGCGCCAGGCACGCTCTTGTCTACCGAGATCGGCAAGGTCTGCGCCAACACCGGCGTCCAGATCTGCGTGAAGACAACGGACCAGACAATCAGAGAGCGTAGTTTGAACATCATGCGCATCCGGTGGAAATGAGATCAGAACTCGAACATCAGGACCGCCGCGAACACGGTCGAGGCGGTCTTCAGGGATTCAGGCTTTTTCAAGGGCCAGCCAGCTGACAGGTCGTAGCTGGCATTGACATAGGGCATGCCGACCCGCCCGCGCAGCCCGGCGACGGCGCCGACCAGCGTGCGGCCGGACAGCGACGCGGCAGACGGACCGCCCACGCGGCCCGCGTCCAAACCCGCGTACAACTGATGGCCAGGCACGTGCAAGAGCTTGTCCAGGCCTAGCGACAAGTCATTGCGAAGCGTCCAGCCGTCCTCGGCAGCCAATGTCAACTGCCCGTCAAAACCCCGTACCGCGTAACGATTGCCGATGGTGAAGTAATCGGACGGCACAATCGGGGTCTTGGCATGCTGGATCTGCCAGTTCACCTGGTAAGCCCAGGCCTGGTCCGCCAGTTCAAACGGCAGATGCAGGCCTGCATTCGCCGAGAGAATCGTGCTGCGGCCGTTCCAGTCCGGATCACCGTAGACGTAGCCAGGCCTGTCCGACAGGCCCGCCAGTGTGCCGCGCACGCCCCCACCCACGTCCAGCACTGCCCGGCCCAGATAGTGGCGGTGTCCCAGGTTGAACTCGTAGCCCGTGACGTCGCGCCGCTGCACGTCGATGTCTACGTCGTTAAGCGTGCTGGTCGTGCGCTTGCGCAGCAGCGTCAAGGACGACGAACCCTTGTAGGAAGGGCCGCGATAGGGCACGGCGGACACGCCCGCCTGCACCTGCTTGGTGGTGCCGCCGTAGATGATGGGTTCGTCGAAGCCGGCTACGGTTTGCCGGTAGGTCGACTTGCTGGTGCCCGCGAAGAACGCCCAATAGCCGAAGGGAATGCTGTAGTTGATGGACGCCGCACGCGTGTTTGAATTCGAGTCGCGCCAGCGCGCGTTGCTGTTCCAGGACACCGACAATTGGTCATACAGGAACAACGGTGAATCCAGTGTCAGCCCGGCATTGACCTGATACTTGCCGATGGCATCCATGCCACCGTTGTCGCCGCCAACATAACCGTGCCAGCGCTTGCCGGAGCCTGGGCGAATGACAATGTCCGAATCGCCCAGTTCGGGGCCGGGCGCCACGTCTATCGTCGCGTCTGCCTGACCGCCCAGCCGGCGAATATTCTCCAACGCCTGATCCAGATCGCGCTGGTTCAGTTCGCCGCCTGGGCCCGTCGGCACCGCCGTACGCCACCAGCCAACGGTGTTGTCGCCTTTGACGCCGGATATCCGCCCCGGCACATAGCGCAGCGTCAGCCTGCCCTCCGCCAACGATTGTTCGGGCACCAGCACCCGAGCGGTCACCCTGCCGCTGTCGATCAGTTCACTGGTCAGATATTCCTGCAATGTCCGCAAGCCTTGCCCGCCCACGCAGTGATCCACCACCGCGCGGCTGGCTTGCAACACGAATGCGGGCGGCTGTGCGCCAACCCAAACCAGTTGCTTGATGACGAAGCAGGGAGTCTCGGCCGGAAATTGCAGGGCTTTTGCGGCAGGCTGACCTTCAGGCGTCAGGACGTCAGGGCGTTCAGCGGCCCGCTGGCGTTGTGCATCGATTTCAAGTTCCTGCCGGCGCTGGATTTCGGCGGCGCGCCCGCCATCAGGCAGAGGCTGAGCAAAAGCGGCTGCCGAAGAACCGATCACGGCGACTGCAGCCAGCCCTCTCCCTCGCCTGAAAAAAGCAACTCCCATATGTATGTCTCACTGCAAAAACCGCGATGTTTTGTCTATTTTGGATATTTATAGTTACTTATTTGCCACACACGGACGATATGTATCTATTTGTCTCCTTTTATATTGAAACTTTCGCCCCCCCCCCAAATTAGAAGAACTTGCGCGAAAAAGAAATCAGATGAATCCGAATTTCGAGCCTTATCGCGGGTTCCAAAATATCGGTAGCCGTTTCCGATCTCTCAGGTGACGCACCCGCCCCCTTATTCCCTCGGGTTATCCCGAATGCCTCCATATCGACAAATCGTCAATAATTCGCCAACATTTTGTCATCGATCCGTCCCTCAGCTACCTTGTCCATGTCCGTATCCGTCCGGGACGCCATTGTTTCCTCCGCCCATCTCGCCTCGTCCGCCCCGGAGCTGTCCGAGGTGGAATTCGGCCTGATCATCGCGTCCCACGCCTTCAACCGCTGGATGGTGCGCTGCATGGCGTGCGCCGGCTTGCCCGAACTGACCTCGCTGGACATCCTGGTGCTCAACCACGTGTTCCATCGCGGCCGAGGCAAGAAGCTGGCGGACATCTGCTTCACGCTGAATGTCGAAGACACCCACCTGGTGAACTATTCGCTGAAGAAGCTGGAACGGCTGGGCGTGGTGCAAAGCGCCAAGACGGGCAAGGAAGTGATCTACACGACCACCGAAGCCGGCGCCGCCGCGATCCAGCGCTACGCCGAAGTGCGCGAGCAATGCCTCGTCAAATCGTTCATCGACTCCCCCGCCGCGGACGACGCCAACCACCAGTTGGCCAACACCCTGCGCACCCTGTCGGGCCTGTACGACCAGGCTGCCCGCGCCGCCACCTCGCTGTGAGAATCCACGTTGTCTAGCACTACTGCCTCTTCGTCCGCCCCGTTGCTGTCCGTACGCGGCGTATCGGTTGATTTCAATACCGACAACGGCGTGTTCCGCGCCGTCGACGGCCTGGACTTCGATGTCCGGCCCGGCAGGACGCTGGCAATCGTCGGCGAATCGGGCTCGGGCAAGTCCGTCACGTCCATGGCGATCATGCGGCTGACCGACTACACGAGCGGCCGCATCGCCACGGGCCAGATCCTGTTCCGCGACAACGACGGCCGCGAGACCGACCTGACGAAGGCCACTGACGAGCAGATGCGCGCGATCCGCGGTAACGACATCGCGATGATCTTCCAGGAGCCGATGACCTCGCTGAACCCGGTCTTCACGATCGGCGACCAGATCGTCGAGGCCATCATGCTGCACCAGCAGCTGTCTCGGTCCTCCGCCCGCCAATCGGCGCGCAAGCTGCTTGAGAAGGTACGCCTGCCGGACGCCGAGCAGCTGCTTGACCGCTATCCGCATCAACTATCCGGCGGCATGCGCCAGCGCGTGATGATCGCGATGGCCCTGTCGTGCCAGCCGCGCCTGCTGATCGCCGACGAACCGACCACTGCGCTGGACGTGACCATCCAGGCGCAGATCCTGAACACCATCCGCGAATTGCAGCGCGACCTGGGCACGGCCGTCATCTTCATCACGCACGATATGGGCGTGGTGGCCGAGATGGCCGACGACGTGGTCGTGATGCTGCGCGGCAAGAAGGTCGAGCAAGGCACCGTCGACGAGATCTTCAACGCGCCCAAGCATCCCTATACCCGCGCGCTGCTGGCCGCCGTGCCGCGGCTGGGCAGCCTGACCGGCAGCGACCTGCCGCTGCGCACGCCGCAGACCGTGCTGGATGGCGACACCCTGCGCGAAGTGGGCGAAACGCGCGAACAGGACACGGCGCGCTACGACGAACCGGTGCTGCGCGTTGAAAAGCTGACCACCCGCTTCGATGTGGGCCACAACCTGTTCGGCCGCGTCACGCACCGCGTGCATGCCGTGGAAGAAGTGAGCTTTGACGTCTACCCGGGTGAAACGCTCGCGCTGGTGGGCGAATCGGGCAGTGGTAAATCGACCATCGGCAAGACCCTGCAGCAGCTCGTGGCCCCCACCTCGGGCGCGGTGCGCTACAACGGCCAGGACATCTTTTCGATGGACGCCGCGGGCCGCCAGCGCCTGCGCCAGGAAATCCAGTACATCTTCCAGGATCCCTACGCGTCGCTGGATCCGCGCAAGACGGTGGAGTTCAGCATCGCCGAACCCATCCGTACGCACGGCCTCCTCGCCGGCGACGCCGCCATTGCCCGCCGCGTGGGCGAACTGCTTGAGCAGGTGGGCCTGAAGCCCGAACACGCCAAGCGCTATCCGCACGAATTCTCGGGCGGCCAACGCCAGCGCGTCTGCATCGCGCGCGCCCTGGCCAGCAACCCCAAACTGATCATCGCCGACGAATCCGTGTCGGCGCTGGACGTGTCCATCCAGGCGCAGATCCTGAACCTGCTGATGGACCTGCAAAAAGACCGCGGCCTGTCCTACCTGTTCATCACGCACGACATGGCGGTGGTGGAAAAGGTCAGCCACCGCGTCGCGGTGCTGTATCTGGGCCAGATCGTGGAACTGGGCACGCGCCGGCAGATCTTCGAATCGCCGCAACATGCCTATACCCGCAAGCTGCTGGCCGCGGTGCCGGTCGCTGAACCCGGCCGCCACATCGACACGTCGTTGATCGAAGGCGAAATCCCCAGCCCGGTCCGCCGTGTGGGCGACGAACCCGCCATCATCCCCCTGATCGAATTCGCGCCCGGCCACCAAGTGGCCCGGGCGGCTTGAATCCCCCTTTTTCCCTCGGCCCGACCCGACTTCCCGTCCCTGGAGCGAACATGCAATCCCTACGCACCACCTTCACCGCCGCCGCCCTGACCCTGGCGCTGGGCGGCGCGCTGCCCGCCGTCTTCTCGACCGCGCATGCCGCGGGCACGCTCAGCGTGGCCATCAACCAGGACCCGGGCAGTTGGGATCCGATCGACACCTTCGTGACCTTCTGGGGTTCCGTGGGCGGCAACCTGTACGACGGCCTGACGATGCGCGGCGCCGACCTGAAGCTGCAGCCGGGCCTGGCCACCAGCTGGGAATACCTGGACGAGAACAAGCGCCTGCGCTTCAAGCTGCGCGAAGGCGTCAAGTTCCACAACGGCGAACCCTTCAACGCGGAAGCGGTGAAGTTCACCTTCGACCGCCTGCTGGGCGCGGAAGGCGCCAAGGGCCCGCAAAAGTCCAACTACGACTCGATCGGCGAGGTCAAGGTCGTGGACGAGCACACCGTCGACTTCATCCTGAAGCAACCCGACCCCGTGCTGCTGACCAAGCTGGCCGGCTACGGCGCCATGATCGTGCCGCCGAAGTACATCAAGGAAAAGGGCGAAGACTTCTTCAACACGAACCCGGTCGGCACCGGCCCGTTCAAGTTCGAAAGCTACCAGCCCAAGGTCAATGTGACCCTGGCGCGCAATGACGAATACTGGGGCGGCAAGCCCAAGCTGGACAAGGTCGTGTACCGCTTCATCGGCGAACCCGGCACCCAGGTCGCCGAACTGCAGGCCGGCCGCATCGACATCGCCACGCTGATCCCGCTGGGCCTGATCGACACCGTGAAGAAGTCCGGCAACGCCGACGTGATCTCGACCGGCGGCCCCGTGGCCTTCGCCCTGCGCTACAACACCAAGGGCGGCATCACCCAGAACCGCGACGTGCGCCGCGCGCTGATCATGGCCGTCGACCGTGAAGCCATCGTCAAGCAGCTGCTGCTGGGCCAGGCCAAGGTCATCGCCAGCTTCCAGGGCCCGCAGTCCTTCGGCTACAACCCCGAACAGAAGCCCCTGCCGTTCAACCCCGCCGAAGCCAAGAAGCTGCTGGCCGCGGCCGGCGTGAAGCCGGGCGCCACCGTGCAGATCGACGTGCGCGGCAGCGACTCGAACTTCCGCGAAGTGGCCCAGGCCGTGTCGGGCTACCTGCAAGCCGTGGGCGTGCGCGCGACCATCAAGCCGTACGAAACCGGCGTGCTGCTCAATGACATCATCCCGGGCGGCAAGACCGGCGAAATGTGGCAGAACCAGTGGGGCGGCTGGACGTACGACTACGACAACACCGCCTACCTGATGTACCACACGGGCCAGAAGTGGAACCCGTACGACAACGACGCCAAGCTCAACGGCATGCTGGAAGCGCAACGCACCGTCTACGACGTGAAGAAGCGCGAAGCCATGCTGCAGGAGATTGCCGGCTACGTGGCCGACCAGGCGCTGGAACTGCCGTTGTACAGCCTGAATACGATCGTGGGCGTGAACAAGCGCGTGAAGAACCTGGAAGTCCCCGGCGACATCCGTTTCCGCTTCCTTGAAGCCAGCGTAGATTGAACCCACCCCCGAAGCGCTCACGCGCTTCCCCCTCAAGGGGGCATGCCTAAGGACCGGCGGAGCCGGCTCCTTGGCATCCCACTGGCACTGTGCCCCTTGTGAAGCAATAACATTACCGACCCTCTCCGGCGCAAGCCGGGGCGGCGCCTTATGACCGGATTTCTCATTAAACGCGTGTTGCAGGCGGTCTTCGTGATCGTCGCCGTGACGCTGCTTGTCTCCTATGCCGTGCGCCTGACCGGCGACCCCGCGCTGATGCTCAGCCAGGGCTCGGGCAGCGTCACCGAACAGGACCTGGCCAACATCCGCCAGGCGCTGGGCCTGAACCGCCCCTTCCACGAGCAATACCTGTCGTACATGCAGGGCCTGTTGCACGGCGACTTCGGCCGCAGCTTCATGGGCGGCACGTCGGTCGCCAAGCTGATCGGCGACGCGCTGCCCGCGACGCTGATGCTGGCTTTCACGTCGCTGATCTTCTCGATCCTGATCTCGCTGCCGCTGGGCATCCAGGCGGCCATCAAGCGCGGCAAGACCACCGACCAGGCCATCCGCATCCTGTCGCTGGTGGGGCTGTCGTTCCCCAACTTCTGGCTGGCGCTGATGCTGGTGCTGCTGCTGTCGATCACGTTCCCGCTGCTGCCGCCTTCGGGCTGGAGCGGCCCGGCCAGCCTGATACTGCCGTCCCTGACGATGGCCATCATCCTCAGCGCCACCAATATCCGCCTGGTGCGCACGACCATGCTGGAAACGCTGTCGGCGCAATACATCATGGTGGCGCGCAGCAAGGGCTTGAAGGAACGCGTGGTGCTGTACAAGCACGCGCTGCGCAATTGCGCAATTCCGCTGATCACCTACCTGGGCCTGCAGTTCGGCGGCCTGATCGGCGGCATCGTCGTCATCGAGATGGTGTTCAACTGGCCCGGCCTGGGCACGCTGGCGTTCGACGCGATTTCCGGCCGCGACTACCCGGTGCTGCAAGGCACGGTCACCGTGCTGGCCACCGTCATCGTCCTGGTCAACCTGATCGTCGACATCGCCTATGGCATCGTCGATCCCCGTATCCGCACGCGGTAAGCATCATGCAGACAACCACCCCCACCGCCGCCGCTCCCAAGCCCTTCAAACCGCGCAGCCGCTACCGTTCGCTGGAATTCGTGCTGGGCGCCCTGCTGACCGGCGTCATGGTCCTGCTGGTGCTGACCTCCGGCTGGCTGTTCCCGGACGGCGGCGAATCGATGGACCTGGCCGCCCGCCTGATGGCGCCCTTCTCGTCCGCCGCGCATCCGTTCGGCACCGACCCGCTGGGCCGCGACGTGCTGGCCCGCGTGATCGTCGGCGGCAAGATTTCGCTGATGGTGGGCTTCGCGTCCGTCCTGGGCGGCGCCCTGCTGGGCATCATCATGGGTCTGATCGCCGGCTACTACCGCGGCTTCTGGGACATGATCGTCATGCGTTTCGCCGACGTGCAGCTGGCGCTGCCCTTCATCCTGGTGGCGATCACGTTCATCGCCATCCTGGGCGGCGGGCTGTTCAACGTCATCTTCTTCATGATCGTGTCGCAATGGGTGCAATATGCGCGCCTGGTGCGGGCGCAGGTCCTGGCGCTGCGTGAACGCGAGTTCGTGCTGGCCGCCCGCGCCTTTGGCGTGCGCGATCTGGCGATGATCCGCCACCACATCGTGCCCAATCTGCTGGGTCCGCTGGTGATCCTGATGACCTTGAACGTGGCCAACAACATCCTGCTGGAAAGCAGCCTGACCTTCCTGGGCCTGGGCGTGGATCCGATGATCCCCAGCTGGGGCGGTATGCTTGCGGATGGCCGCACCTACATGCAGACCGCATGGTGGGTCAGCGTCTTCCCGGGCCTGGCGATCATGCTGACCGTACTGGGCCTGAACCTGCTTGGCGACTGGCTGCGAGACCGCCTGGACCCCACCGGCAAGGTGTAAAGCACAAATGCCCCGCAAGGGGCATTTTTCCCATTGCCGGGTGACGAAAGAACTCCGAAGGAACACAAAGCATGTCTTTGCTGGAAAAAACATTCGACCGCACGCTGGACGCCTGGACCCACGCCTACATGGCGCCCGCCTGGCGCGGGGCGGTCGTGGAAGGTTGGCTGTTTGAGGGCGTGGACGCCCGCCGCGCGGCGGAAGCCCGGCTGGCGCAGGCCGGTGTGACGGCGCGCTTTCGCAGCGCGTACAAACCGCTGGTGCATTTCTTCCTGGAAGACGTCGAGCGCGAGGGCCTCGTGTCCGCCCTCGTGCGTTACCCGTTGCACGAGCATGCCCAGGCCAAGCGCTTCACGCTGGAAGCCTACCCGCTGGTCGCCCTGATGGAAGGCGTGCGCGTGGTGATGCAGGCCGGCGCATCCGACCTGCACTATGACGTCACGCTGACCTACGCCGACGGCCGCAAAGTAGAGACGCGCGTCTTCGCCCCCAACCAGCTGGGCCAGGCCCAGGACGGCAAGCCTGAACTGTCGCCCACCGGCTGGCTGCGGGTACGCGACGCCGATGGCCAGGTGCAGACCGATGCCGCCCAGGCCACCGAATACCAGCAAGTGTTCCGCAGCATCGTCGACACCGTGCGCAACCACCCCTGGGGTGCGCACGAGCCGTACTTCGACCGCCTGGAAATCCGCGTCGACCTGCCGGGCATGGACTTCGCCCTGCCCGTGGACGAAGAGATCGTCAGCACCTTCGAAGCGCTGCACGAGGATGTGTATTTTTCGTTGCTGGAACATTTCCAGCACCACTCCGGCCGCCCCTCCGGCGACCGCGGCCTGCAGCCCGGGCAGATCATTCCCGACATCCGACGCCATGACGGCGCCGCGCGCGTGCAGATTTCGGTCGAACCGTTCGAGGCGCCGGCGCCCGTTGTGGCCACCCCGCTTGACGCCCCGCTGGACCAGCGCCGTGAACCCCTGACGGCCGGCCAGATCGCCGGCTGCATGGCGGCGTTCGGCGGCGATGCGTTCCAGGCCGTCTCCCGCCAGGGCCGCCCGGTGCTGGGCACCTATGTGCGCGGCCCCGGCCCCGCCGTCTTCATTTCCGGTGCGCAGCACGCCAACGAGACCTCGGGCGTCGTGGGCGCCCTGCGCGCCGCGCAGACGCTGGCCGCCCGCGGCAACGCGCACTTTGCGCTGATCGCCGCCGAGAACCCGGATGGCTACGCGCTCTTTAACCGCCTGCGCGAACACCATCCGCGCCACATGCTGCACGCGTCGCGCTACAGCGCCCTGGGCGACGACATCGCCTACCGCGAACACGCCCCATTCTTCGAACGCGACGGCCGCCACCAGGCGCACGCGATCAGCGGTGCGCAGCTGCACATCAACCTGCATGGCTACCCCGCGCACGAATGGACGCGTCCGCTATCCGGCTACCTGCCTCGCAATTTCGAACTGTGGACGGTCCCCAAAGGCTTCTTCCTGGTGTTGCGCCATCATCCGGGCTGGAGCGAACGCGCGCGCCGCCTGATCGAAGGCGTGACGGCCCGGCTGGCCCGCAATGTACCGGGGCTGGTGGAATTCAATGCGCGCCAGTTGGAACTCTTTCATGCGCACGCGCTCGAATCCGGCTTCGACGTGCTGAACGGCATTCCGGTGCAGATCACCGAGAGCGATCGCGAAGAGCTGCCGCTGGCGCTGATCTCGGAGTTTCCGGATGAAACCGTGTACGGCGACCGCTTTGTTTTCGCGCATACTGTGCAAATGGAAACCGTCCTGGCGGCTACCGAGCTTTACCGTTCAGGACTGTAGGCAGGATGAAGGCGCGGCGGCCAAGGACCGCGGCGCCTTTGGACAAACAGAATCAATAAGAAAATGAATATCCGAGAACGCAATCACGGCGACGACCTGGTCCTGGCGGACATCTGGCTCCGTTCAGTGCGCGCCACGCATTCCTTCCTGACCGAAAAAGAAATCCAGGCCATGTACCCGCAGGTGCTCAACACCTACCTGCCATCGGTACGCGTGTGGGTCTGTGAAGACGATGCCGGTGAACTCGCCGGCTTCATGGGCCTGTCCGGCAACAAGGTGGAAATGCTGTTCGTGGACGCCAACAAGCGCGGCAAAGGCGCCGGCCGCCGGCTGCTGAACTTCGCGCGTTCGCTGCACGGCACCCTGCTGGTGGATGTGAACGAACAGAACCCGCAAGCTCACGGCTTCTACAAGCACTACGGATTCGAAGACGTGGGCAGGTCGGCCCAAGACGACGCGGGCCGACCGTTCCCGATCATCCACATGAAGTTGGCAGGTTGACCTGCACTTCGTGGCGGGCGCGCCAGGCCTTTAGCGCCTCGCGGTAGGCTTCCATGGCCTCGTCATAGCGGTCGTATACGCAGGGGATGCAACCGCTGTTGCAGCATTCCTCGGGCGCGGGGCGCTCCGGCGGAACGGGCTGCGGGTCGTTGTCTTCGGGAAGGGTCGTCGTGCTCATGACGCAATGTTAGCGCCGATCCGCCCGCCCTCAGGCACTGGCTGGCGCGTGGGCGGCCCGCCATTCCCTGCGCCGGATTTCATAGCGGACCTTGGCGCTGGCATCGTCACCCCCCGTTTCGCCCACATACCGCAAGCCGGTCTTTTCCATGACGCGGCGAGACGCCGCATTGGAGCGCAGCGCCACGGCTGACAGCACGTCCACCGGCAACAATTCGAACCCCATTTCGATCAACGAGGCGGCGATCTCGCCCGCGTAGCCCTGCCCCCAGCAGTCGGGCTGAAAGGCGTAGGCAAGCTCGATGGCGCCGTGGTCGCCGGACACCGTGTACTTCAGGCCGGCACGGCCCGCCAGCGCACCCGTGTGGCGATCTTCCAGCACATACATGCCATACCCGTACTCGTCCCAATGCGAGACGTTCTGCGCCACGTAGAGCCGGCTGGCGGCGGCGTCGCGGGTACCGCCCATCGTCTCCATCAGATCGGCATTGGCGTGCATGTCGGTGATGAACGGCAGATGCCCCTGCCGCATGCGCTGCGCGCGCAGCCGCGGAGTCAGGAAAATGTCAGGAAACACGGATTGCGGCATGACAAACGGGCCTATGAGGTGACGGCTCCATCATAGCGTCGCCGGGCCGCTACCGGCATCATGTCTGCCGGTGCGACCCGTGTCTTACGCCGCCGTCGAAGCCGAAAACGGTACCCGGCTTACTTGGGCGGAAGCGCGCGCGCCGCCAACGGCGGATCAGCCTTCAGGATGTCGAAAATGCGCTTGCCCACGCGGCCGTCCTGCGGCAGGTTGCGGCGCTCTTGCTCGGCGCGCACCGCGTCGCGGGTCTTGGCGCCGGGAATGCCGTCCGCCACGCCGATGTCATAGCCGCGGCCATAGAGGTCTTCCTGCAGTTGCTTAATCTCGGCGCGCGACAGGCCGGGATCGTCGGTGGGCCAGGCCGCGACGATGCCAGGGCCGCCCTGCAAGCGGTTCAGCAGCAGCGACACGGCCAGGCCGTAGCGGCGCGACTGGTTGTAATGCAGGATGGCGTCGAAATTCACCGTGGCCAGGAACACCGGGCCCTTGGCGCCGGTGGGCGCAAACAGATAGGCCTGCTCGTCGTTGCCCGACGGCAGCTTGAGCACCGAGCCGTCGCCTTGTTTCAAGCCTGCCTGGGCCCATTGCGCGATGCTGCGGCGGTCTTGCGAACCCACGTACTCCGCGTCGGGCTCGGGCGGAATCGCAGCGGCGATTTCAGCCGGCACGCGCACTTCCACGACAGCCGGCAGGCCATGCGTCCACTTGGCGCGGCGCTTGCGCAAATGGTTGGCGGTGGAGGCCAGCGCATCGGGCAGCGAGTTGTAGAGGTCGATACGGCCATCGCCGTCGCCGTCCGCGGCCAATTCGTAGAACGAGGTCGGGATGAACTGCGTCATGCCGAATGCGCCGCTCCAGGAACCCACGAAACTGTCGGCGGGGACCGTGCCGTCGCGCAGCAGGCGCACCGAGGCGTAGGCGTTCTTTTCCCACAGCGTCTTGTTTTCGGTGCAGGCGCGCGTCAACCAGGCGTTGAGCACGTCGGTCTTGCCGATCTGGCGGCCGTAGTTCGTTTCGATACCGAAGATGGCGACGAGCGTGGCCGGATCCACCTGATACTGCTGGCCGATCGCATTCAGTTGCGGCCCGACCTTCTTCATCACGGCGCGGCCGTCGTTGACGCGTTCATCATCAACCGTCTTGGCGATGTAGTCCCACCAGCTTTCGCGCCCTTCCGGCTGGCCCTTAGCGGATGCCACGGTCGTCGGCAACAGCTTGGCGTTGGCGGTGTACTTGTCCCAGTCGGCCACCGTCAGGCCGTTTGCCGTGGCGCCCTTGCGCAGCTTTGCGATGCACGCCTTGGTGTCCAGTTCGGTCGGGATAATGACCGTGGGCGCCGCGGCAGGCTCCGTTGTGGCCGTCGCGGCGGGCACTTGGGCCGGGGCCGGGGTCGCCGTGGCGGCCGGAACCTCTGTGGCGGCGGGCTTTTTCGCCGCCTCTTGCGCGGCCGTCACATCGTCGAAGGAGCGCTTGGGCGTCAAGGCCGGTTGCACCGGCGCCGGGGCGGGCGATTGGACGCGCGAACCGGTCGCCGACTCGGGCGATTGCGCGTGGGCGGCGCCGGCGGCTGCCGCCATCACGGCGGCAGCCAGCAAGGCGCGGGAAAAGGTATCGATTCGAGGGCCTGAGGAACGCTGGCGCATGGTAATCCTGAAAAATCGAAGTCAGGCAGGATCGTACCGCGACCAGCCGCCGAAATCGAACCGTGCGCCGTCGCACCGCAACCTGGCGCTAGGCGCCCCGCTTGGCCAACAGCGCGGCCGGCGGCTCGCGCAGCACGCGCAGGCAGACGATCATGGCAATCACGCTGAACAAGGCAAAGCCCAGGCTCTGCCCCAGCATCACCCCTTCGGGCCCGCCGTAGTGCGCGCCCAGCCACACGAACGGCAAGGTGCCCAGGGTGGATCGCAGCCAGCCGATGACCGTGGAATAGGTGGCGTAGCCCAGGTTGTTGAACACGGCGATCGACACGAAGAACAGGCTGTTCACCGCCCAGGCGAAGCTGCCGTAGCGGCAGAAGAAAATGATCAGGTCGCGGCCCGGGCCCGTGACCTGGAACACGTCCGGCACCCAGGGCGCCAACACCGCCAGCACCGTGGCCGCGGCAAAGCCGTAGCACAACGCCCAGCGCGCAGTCAGCCTGACGGTCTGTTTCACCCGCTCCCACTGCCCCGAACCCAGGTTCTGCCCAAGAATGGGGCCGATGGCGCCGGGCAGCACGAAGAACAGCGAGTAGGCCAATTGCAGCACGCGGTCCACCACCGTGGCGCCCGCCATGACGCTGGGGCCGAAGCCCGCGTACGTCGAGACGGTGAAGATCACCGCTGCGGGCGTAGCCAGCGTGGTCAGGGCGGCAGGCAGCGCAATCTTGCCGATGGCCGCCAGGTCGGCCTGCAATGCACGCAACGCCGGCCAGGCCACCAGGCGATGCTTGCGCAACACCAGCCATGCGCCCAGCGCCACCGTGGCCAGGCGGCCCACGCCGCTTGCCCAGGCGATGCCTTCCATGCCGCCATCCAGCACGAAGATGACGATGGGATCCAGCGCGGCCACCGTGGCGGTGCCCGCCAGCAGCACCCACATGGACTGGCGGCCGTGACCCGCCGCGCGCAGCAGGTTCGACAGCATCATGCCCACCCCCATCACCACCGCGAAGGGCGTCGTGATCAGCACATACGACAGCAAGTGGCCACGCACGTCTTCCGCCAGGCCGATGGCCGCGGTAAACGGCCCGATCGCCGCCAGGAAGATTGCGCCGGCTGCCACCGCCGATCCCGCCATCAGGATCAGCGACGCCCCGGCCAGCGTCCGCGCGCGCCGCGCATTGCCGGACCCCAACGCACGCGACACCAGCGCCGCGCCGCCCACGGTGACGCCGATGCACACCGACGTGATCGTGAACTGCGTCATCGACCCGAAACCGACTGCGCCCAGCACCGCTTCATCTTTCAACGTGCCCAGGTAAAACAGCGACAGGAATTCCACCGCGAAGACGGCCAGCATGCTGGCCCAGCCCGTCAGGATCATTTCCAGCACATGTGGGCCCAGGGGCCCGGACACGAAGCGGGCGCGCGGATCGGCGGCAGGAGCGTCCAAGGCCCCCCCTACCGCAGCGCAGGCTGCTCGCGCAGCTGCCGCAAACGCTCGATGGCGTCTTCGTACCCTTGCGCGGCTGCCGCCTCGTACCAGCGCAGCGCGGCTTCCCTATCGACCGGCTCAAGCATCACGGCCTGCATGAACTGGGCGCCAGGATTGCCGCGCTGCGCGTCGGCCAGCAAGGCGCGCTGGGCCATGGCGTCCTGCCGCGGCGACTCGCCGTAGATGTGCGTGTCGCCACTCAATTCCCCCTCGACCTGATGGCGCAGCGAAGGCGGCGTGTGCGCGAACTGATGCCGCCAGAACAGCGCGGTCAGCACCAAGGCGACAAGCAGGAAGACAATAGAGATGAACAGGCTTTTACGGGTCATGGATAACGCAGGTTGAGGGCGACCACAGCCGCCCGAACGTGAAAGACAAGCAGGCAGCAGGAACCGCGCTTACCGCGCGGCCGGCGCGAACCAATACTGGAACACGCTGCCTTCGTTGGAATACCAGGGCAAGAGGCCAATCGAATCGGATTCGCTTCGCACGGTCACCAGCAGGCCGCCGGCCTCGGGGCGAAACAGCGCCACATGCCGCCGCACGCCCATGGATTCGTACTGGCGCCAATCGTGCCGCACGCTGACCCACAGCCGGCCCTGCGCGCAACCGGTATGCCGGCGAATGCCGTCCGGCACGCCGGCCCTGGCATCGTGAGCCAGGGCGGCCGTATCCTGCGCGCCATTCAGCTCAGGCAGATATGCGGCCGACCGTGCCCCACGCCCGTCAAGCGCCAGCACGTCCCATCCGCCGCCCGCGCGCGTGAAGGCCACGGTGGCTGCTGGCGTCGACTGCCATTCGGGCAGCACAGGGTCGCGCATGCCCTGAAGATCCAGCGGGTAGATCAGGAAATTGCGCAAATCGTTCAAGGATTTTGCTTCGCGGTCGCCCGAGCGGTATTCGCCCTGCGCCTGGTACGTGCCCGTCAAATCCGGGCATTGCGTCGGGTCCGACGGCAGCACCACGGGCGTACCGTCCCGGAAAGGCGGCCACTTGACGGAGACCTCGTCCACCTTGGCGACGCCGCAAGCGCTCAAGGCCAGCGCCATCAGCCCCGCGCCGGCAAGCCGGATCGTCCGTCGCGCGCCCAATACCGCTGCATTCATGACTGTCTCCCTACGAGCCGGCTTGCGGGCCGCTCCCACTGGCGTGCCCCGCGTTATCCGTTGTTTTGCCTGGCGACGAACTATATCCGAATCCCGCGCCGTCGTTGCCAAGCGCCCGGCACGGGAGAATAATCGGCACATCCCCTCCGACCGCGCGCCATGACACCCTTCCGAGGCAAGCTCCGCATCCGGCACCTGGAAATCGTGCTGACCGTCTCCGAATTGGGCAACCTGTCCAAGGCGGCGGCGCAGTTGCACAGCACGCAATCCGGGCTGTCGCGCGCGATCGCCGAGATCGAAGAGCTGGTGGGCGCCCGTCTCTTCGAACGCACGGCCAAGGGCACCACCTGTACGCCGCTGGGCGAGGCCATGTGCCGGCATGCCCGCCTGCTGTTGACCGACTTCCGTAAAGCCGAGATCGATCTGGCCGCCATGTCGCGCGGCGACGAAGGCAGCCTGACCGTAGGGTGCTTTTCGATGTTCGCCGGCTGGCCGGTCGCGCAGGCCGCGCGCGCCTTTCGGCAAGCCTATCCGCGCATCACCCTGACTATCGAGATCGGCACGCACGAACGCCTGATCGAAGACCTGGACGCAGGCGGCGTGGACGTGCTGATCAGCCGCTTCTCGTCCACGGTCAATCCGCAGATCTACCGTTCCACTACCTTGCTGGAGGACCAAGTGGTGCTGGCCTGCGCCACCGGCCATCCGCTGGCGGGGCGCACCGGCACCACGTTGGCGGACTATGTGGCCTACCCGTGGATCACTGCGCTGCCGGGCAGCCGCATCCGGGGCGAACTGGAAATGTCCCTGCGCAAGGCCGGATTGGCGATTCCGGATATGATCGGCGCCCTATCCCTGGAATTCGGCCGCGAAATACTGCTGGACTCGCAGTATCTATGGATGCTGCCGGGCAGCGTGGCCGCCGTGCGCCAGGCCCGCGGCGAACTCGTCGTGCTGCCGGCCCGCCCGGCCATCGGAAAATCGCCCCTGGCTGCCATCTGGCGCCGCGACCGCCCCAGTACGCTGCAGGCCCGCGCCTTCACCGAGCAGGTCGAACGCGCCATCCAGGCAGACAACATCGCACTGGCCGCGTAGGCGCGCGGCCTCTGCCTTTGCATCACCCATTTTTATCGGAGCACCCATGTACGACTGGCTCAACGCATTGCCCAAGGCGGAACTGCACCTGCATCTGGAAGGCTCGCTGGAACCCGAGCTGCTCTTCCGGCTGGCGCAACGCAATGGCGTGGCGCTGCCCTGGCCCGACATCGATGCCCTGCGCGGCGCCTACAACTACGGCAACCTTCAGGAATTCCTGGACCTGTACTACCTGGGCGCGGACGTGCTGCGCACCGAGCAGGACTTCTACGACCTGACCTGGGCTTATCTGCTGAAGTGCCGCGAGCAGAACGTGGTGCACACCGAACCCTTCTTCGACCCGCAGACCCATACCGACCGCGGCGTGCCATTCGCCGTTGTGGTCAACGGCATCCGCCAGGCGTTGGATGACGGCCGCAAGCAGTTGGGCGTGACCAGCGGCCTGATCCTGAGTTTTCTGCGCCACCTGCCCGAAGAGCAGGCCATGCGCACCCTTGACGAGGCGCTGCCCTTTCGCGACGCCTTCATCGCGGTCGGCCTGGACAGCAGCGAAAAGGGCTTCCCGCCGCGACTGTTCCAACGGGTGTTCGACCGCGCCCGCGCGGAAGGCCTGCCGGCCGTGGCCCATGCGGGCGAGGAAGGCCCGCCCGAGTACATCTGGGAAGCGCTGGACCTGCTGAAGGTGCTGCGCATCGACCACGGCGTGCGCGCCGCCGAAGACCCGAACCTGATCGCCCGCCTGATCGACGAACAGATCCCGCTGACCGTCTGCCCCTTGTCCAACACCCGGCTGCGCGTGTTTGAACACATGCGCGACCACAACATCCTGACGCTGCTGGACGCGGGCGTGAAGGTCACCGTCAACTCCGATGATCCGGCCTACTTCGGCGGCTACGTCAACGAGAACTTCCATGCGCTGTACGAGCACCTGGGCATGACCCAGGCGCAGGCGCAAGCGCTGGCCGACAACAGCCTGGACGCCCGAATCGCCAAATAGGCGGCACGTGAACCCTGCGACGCCCCGGCCATGCGGGTTGCGCATGGCAATGTTCAAAACCGGCATGGCTGCCCTGCCCCGATCGTCCCTACCATAGCCCCACGGCTGCGGCGTCCTCCGGACGCCGGCCGCACGACAACGATGCAAGGGGCAGGATATGAATCAACCCGTTCAGGCGGTGCTGCGGGCCGGCACCCTGACTGGCGTGCGCGATGCGGGCGGCATCTGCCGCTATAGCGCCATTCCTTATGCGCAGGCGCCCGTGGGCAACCTGCGCTTCGCGCCGCCGGAACCCGCGGCATGGCGCGGCGAGTTTGACGCCTCGCGTCTGGGTCCCGTGGCGCCGCAACTGCCCTCGCGGCTGCGCGGCGCCATGGGCGATTTCGATGCCCCGCAATCCGAAGACTGCCTGCACCTGACCGTGTGGACGCCCGGCGCGGACCGCGCGCGGCGGCCCGTGGTGGTGTGGCTGCACGGCGGCGCCTGGCAAAGCGGCGGCGGCGCGCTGGACTGGTACGACGGCGCGCGCCTGGCGGCCCGGGGCGACCTGGTGGTCGTGGCCGTCAACTACCGCCTGGCCGCGCTGGGCTGGCTGTATGTGCCCGGGCAAACGGCCAACATGGGCCTGCTCGACCAGGAAGCGGCCATCGACTGGGTGCTGGAGAACATCCAGGACCTGGGCGGCGACCCTGAACGGATCACGGTCATGGGCCAGTCGGCGGGCGCGTCCTCGATCTGCGCCATGCTGGCCCGGCAACCCCGCTTCTCGCGCGCCATCTTGCAAAGCGCGGCACTGGGGCGCGGTTTTCGCAGCGCCGCGCAGGCCGACGTGCTGGGACAGGCGTTTCTGCAAGCCGCAGGCGTCGACTCCCTGGACGCGGCACGCGGCTTACCGGTGTCCGCCCTGCTGGCGGCGCAGCAAGCCCCTGCCGTGCAGGACGTGCTGCGCGCCGAAGGCAGCAGCCGCAGCCAGTTCTGCCCGGTGCTTGACGGCCAGGTGCTGCCGCAGGACATCGCGCCTGCGCTGAAGCAGGGCGCCTCCCGCGCGGACGTGCTGGTGGCTTATACCCGCGACGAAATGGCCGCCTTTCCCGGCCACACGGCCGATGCAGACGGCCTGCGGGTGGGCGAGCAGGTCTTCGGCGCGCCCTCGCGCCAATGGGCCGAGGACGCCGTCGCGCAAGGCCGGCAAGCCTGGCTGGCGCGCTTCGACGTCGCGCCGACCGCGCGCTTCGGCGCCTGCCACTGCATCGAGTTGCCGTTCGTCTTCGACACCGTGGACACCTTTGCGGCCGCCCCCATGCTTGCCGGATTGCCCGAGGCCCACGCCGCCCAACTGACGCGCCGCACCCAGGACGCCTGGATCGCCTTCATCCGTGGCGATGCGCCCGGCTGGCCGATGGCGCCACACCAGCACATCCTGGCCTGATTCCGCGGCCAACGCACACACCAACAACACAAGGGGAATTTCATGTTCAAGCAAACTGCGCTGGCGCTCGCGCTGGTCACGCCATTGGCCGCCGCGGCCGCGTATCCCGACAAGCCGGTGAAGATCATCGTGTCCAACCCGCCCGGCGGGCCGGTGGACGTGATGCTGCGCGTGCTGGCCAGCAAGCTGGGCGCCGCCTGGGGGCAGCCGGTGGTGGTGGAGAACCGGCCGGGCGCCTCCGGGATCATCAGCACCAGCGCCCTGGTCAAGTCCGCGCCCGACGGCTACACGCTGGGCATGGTGGTGGCGTCCACCGTGACGATCGTGCCGTTCGCCGTGGATGCCCTGCCCTTCGACACGCAAAAGGACCTGCAGCCGATTTCGCTGGTGGCGCGCACCCCGTTCATCTTCATCGTCGCCAAGGAAAGCCCGATCAAGACCTGGGAAGACTTCGTGCGCGAAAGCCGCGCGCGCAACCTGAGCGTGGGCTCGTTCTCCATCGGCACGGCGTTTCATCTGGTGTGGGAACAGACGGCCCGGCGCGCCGGCATCAAGGCGCTGTACGTGCCGTCGTCCTCGTCCGGCAAGACGCAGAACGACCTGATCGGGGGCCAGCTGGATGTGGGCCTGGACGCGCCGTCCAGCGCCAAGGGCCTGATCGACAGCGGCCGCCTGCGCGCGGTGGCCATCACCAGCCCGGAACGATTCGGCGGCCTGCCCGACACGCCGACCTTGAAAGAGTCCGGCCTGGACTATGCGCCGCAACCCTGGATCGGGCTGATGGCGCCGGCCGGCGTTCCCAAGGACCGCGTCGCGCTGATCCAGAAGTCGGTGTCCGACATCCTGAAAGACCCGGCGATGCGTGCGCAGATGCAGACGCTGGGCATGATCCCCATCGGCAGCACGCCGGAGGAACTGGGCGCCACCATCGACGCGGACCGGACCGAGATGGCGCCGCTGATCAAGGAACTGGGCATCAAGCTGCAATAGGCGTCACCCCCTTGGCAAGCGCCGCCGCACCGGTAGCGGCGCTTGCCGGATGGTATCGAGAATGCGTTCTTTTCAATTGACCGACGGTCAGTCGATAATTAGAATGATCTTTTCCCTAGCCGGTTTCTTCCATGCAACCCTCCCGCCGCCGCGCTCTCGTCCTGGCCGTCAACCTGGGCAGCTTCATCACCATCCTGGACATCAGCATCGTCAACGTGGCGTTGCCGACCATGCAAGCCGCGCTGCGGATCGACATGGCGGGCCTGCAATGGGTGGTGGACGCCTATGCGCTGTTCCTGTCCGCCTTCATGCTGTCGGCGGGGCCGTTGGGCGACCGCTATGGCCGCAAGCGTTCGTGGCTGGCGGGCGTGCTGTTGTTCACGGTGGGTTCGGCGCTGTGCGGGTGGGCGACCACCCTGCCCGTGCTGCTGGCCGGGCGCGCCGTGCAGGGCGTGGCAGGCGCGCTGCTGATCCCCGGCGCGCTGTCGCTGCTGACGCAGGCGTTTCCCGATCCCAAGGCCCGCGCGCAGGCTATCGGTGTGTGGGCGTCATGCAATGCGATTTCCCTGATCGTGGGGCCGATGCTGGGCGGCCTGCTGGTGGCGCATCTAAGTTGGCAGAGCATCTTCCTGATCAACCTGCCGGTCGGCGCGCTGGCCATCGCGCTGGGCGCATGGGGCATCCAGGAAAGCGCGAACCCCGAGCACGCGGCGTTCGATCCGGCGGGCCAGGCGCTGAGCGTGGTGTGGCTGGGCGCGCTGACATACGGCCTGATCGCTGCGGGCGAACACGGCTGGCGTGCGGTGGACGCGATGGTCTCTCTTTGCGTGGCGGCCGTGGGGCTGGCCGCTTTCCTCGTCGTCGAACATCGCGCGGCGCGGCCGCTGTTGCCGCTGGCCCTGTTCCGCGACACCGGCTTCGCCACCACCAACTTCGCGTCTTTCGTGTTGGGCTTTTCCGGCTACAGCAGCCTGTTCTTCTTTTCCCTGTACCTGCAGCATGTGCAGGGCCTGTCGCCGCTGGCGGCGGGATGGCGGATGGCGCCGCAGTTCGTCGCGGCCGGACTGGTGTCCACGGTGTTCGGCCGCCTGAATCTTCGCTTCGGCCTGCCGCGGCTGATGGTCGCGGGCTATGGCCTGATCGGCGTGGCCATGCTGGGCATGATGCGGTTCGAGGCGCACACGCCCTGGCTTGAGACCGGCTCCCTGATGGTGATGCTGGGCCTGGGCATGGGGCTGGCGGTGCCGTCGACCAGCATGGCGGTCATGGCCACGGTGCCGCGCGAACGCTCGGGCATGGCGTCCGCCACCATGAATGCGCTGCGCCAGACCGGCATGACGATCGGCATCGCGCTGCTGGGCGCATTGATGAGCGGGCGCGCGGTCGACGCGTTGACGCGCACCCTCGCCCACGCCGGCGTCAGCGATGCGCACGGCGTGGCGCGCGCTGCCGTCACCCGGCATGTGATGCCCGAGCAGCCGGCAAGCGTCGCCGGGTGGTTCGCCGATGCGCTGGCCGGCGGCTTTCACGCCGCGATGCTCATCGCGGGCGGTGCATCGGTGGTGGCAGCCATGCTGCTGTGGGTCGTGGCGCGCGGCGCAAAACCCGCGCTGCACGCCGCCTGAATGTGCGATTTTGGCGTTCGGAATTCCACCTTTCGGAATCAAACGGGGCGGATTTTAAGCATCCGTAACAAAGCTGCCGGCCACGCGGCGCTTGGGTAAGATCCTCATCCAATAACAGGTTAACAACCACGAGGAGAAGACCATGCAGTCCCGCAAGACAGTGTTCCGGCTGGCCCCATTGGCGCTTGCCGCCCATCTGCTGATGGCCGGCCCCGCCGCCGCGCAAAGCGCGCCCGGCACGCAAGGCCCGTTGGCTCCCGCGCCCAACGCCGCCCTGTCCGAACAGATCGACCAGCGTGCGAAAGCGATCGAAGACAAGCTCATCGCCTGGCGCCGCGACATCCATCAACACCCCGAACTGGGCAACCAGGAAACGCGCACCTCCAAGCTTGTGGCCGACCATCTGCGCGGGCTGGGCATGGACGTGAAGACCGGCGTGGCAGGCACGGGCGTCGTCGCCGTGCTCAAGGGCGGCAAGCCCGGCCCGGTCGTGGCGCTGCGCGCCGATATGGACGCCCTGCCCGTCAAGGAACAAGTGGACGTGCCGTTCGCCTCCAAGGCCAAAGGCACCTATCTGGGCAAGGAAGTGGACGTGATGCACGCCTGCGGCCACGACACCCACACCGCCATCCTGATGGCCACCGCCGAAGTCCTGGCCGGCATGAAAGACCAGTTGCCCGGCAGCGTGAAGTTCATTTTCCAGCCCGCCGAGGAAAGCCCGGCCGACTTCGAACCCGACGGCAAGAAGATCTGGGGCGCCAAGATGATGGTGCAGGAGGGCGTGCTGGACAATCCCAAGGTGGATGCCATCTTCGGCCTGCATGTGTCCAGCGCCTACCCGGCCGGCTGGCTGTCGTGGCGTAGCGGCCCGGCCATGGCCGCCGCCGACCAGTTCTGGATCGACGTCACCGGCAAGCAGACGCACGGCGCGCGCCCCTGGTCGGGCATCGACCCCATCGTCGTCAGCTCGCAGATCATCCTGGGCCTGCAGACCATTCCCAGCCGCCAGATCAACAGCATGCTGGAGCCGGCCGTCATCACGGTGGGCGCCATCCACGGCGGCAACCGCATGAACATCGTGCCGGACAACGTCGCCATGACGGGCACCATCCGCACGTATGACGAAGGCATGAAGAAGGACATCCATCAACGCATCGCCCGCACCGCCGAGATGATCGCGCAAAGCGCCGGCGCCCGCGCCGACGTGCGCGTGGTCGAACTCTATAACGCCACCGTCAACAACCCGGCGCTGACCGAGCAGATGGGTTCCACGTTGCGCCGCGTGGCGGGCGAAGGCAACTATGGCCTGCAGCCGAAGTCCACGGCATCGGAAGACTTTTCCTTCTACCAGGAAAAGGTGCCCGGCATGTTCTTTTACCTGGGCGTGACGCCCAAGGGCACCGATGTAGAGAAGGCCGCTCCCAACCACTCGCCGCGCTTCTACGTGGATGAGTCCGGTTTGGTGAACGGCGTGCGCGCCTTGTCGAACCTGACCATCGACTATATGGCCCGCGCGCAGAAAGGCAGCTGACGATCGGGCCATTCGCCCTTGAAGTGAACCCGCCGCGGCTTGCCGCGGCGGGCATAAGCAAACGGCTACAAATTCTTTGTCAGGCGTTGCCCGGTTTTCTACATTACGCCCCTTTGCCGCCCGCGCGGCCGCCATGTAGAAGCCCCGCCATGCCGCTCTCCCGTCGAAAATTCATGCTTGCCAGCGCATTGGCGCTGCCCTTGGCGCGCCCGCGCGCCGCACGCGCCGCCGTCTGGCCCGACCGCCCCATCCGCCTGGTCGTCACGTTCCCGCCCGGCGGCGCCAGCGATATCGCCGCGCGGCTCATCGCACCGGTGCTGGCCGAACGGCTGGGCCAGCCGATCGTCATCGAAAACAAGCCCGGCGCGGGCTCCACCATCGGCGCCAGCCTGGTGGCCCAGGCGCCGGCCGACGGCTACACCCTGCTGATGTCGAATTCGGCGCCCTTGTCGATCTCGCCCGCGCTGATGCCGCAAGGCGGCTATGACGCGCTCTCCAGCTTCAACCACATCGCCTATGTCGGCGCGGTGCCCACCGTATTCGTCGTGCATCCGTCGGTGCCGGTCACCACCTTCGCGGAGTTGACCGCGTGGATCCGCGCACAAGACCAGCCCGTGCAGTACGGCAGCGGCGGCCTGGCCTCCGTGGGGCAGATCGTGGGGGAACTGTATTCCCGACAGACGGGCGCACGCCTGCAGCACATTCCCTACAAAGGGTCCGGCGCCATGCGCAACGACTTGCTGGGCGGGCAGATCCGCGTTGCCGTCGACGCCCTGCCGCAAAACCTGCCGTTCCTGCGGACAGGCCAATTGCGCCTGCTGGCCGTCACCACCGCGCAGCGCGTGCCGCAAGCCCCCGACATCCCCGCTGTCGGTGAACTGGGTTATCCCGGCCTGATCGCCGAAAACTTCGTCGGCCTGTCCGGTCCGCGAGGCTTGCCCGATGCGGTGTCGCAGCGCGTGAACGAGGAAATCGGCCGCGTGCTTGAGACGCCCGACATCCGTGCGAAGCTTGAAGGGCAAGGTTTTGTGCTGGCACGCAAATCGCCCGCCCAATTCACGGACTTCGTCCGTCTTCAGGCCGAGGCCTGGGGGCCGGTGGTGCGGGCCACGGGAGCCAGCCTGTGAGCCCCCGCCGAATACTGGTGCTGTTCGGCCATCCGGGCCGTGGCGGATTCAACGAAGCCGCCGTGCAAGGCGCCGAACGCGCCGCGCAGGCCGGCCTGCCTTTGCAGCGGGAATGGATAGCCGCCAACGACGCCAAGACGCGCGCCGAGCGCATCGCACAGTTGTGCGACACGGCCCCGGATCTCGTCATCGTGCATGGCGGCCAGGGCGACGCGCCCGTCGCCGAGGTAGCGCCGCGATTTCCGGGCACGCAATTCGCCATCACTCAGGGGCACCACACCGGCCCCAATGTCGCGTCGTACGAGATCCTGCAGGAACACTCAGCCTTTCTGGCAGGCGTGCTGGCCGGCTTGCGCGCCAGCAACGGCCGGGCCGCCCACCTGTCGGGCGAGCGCGTGCGGCCGGGGTTAAAGGGCCGCGCCGCCTATGCCGATGGCGTGCGGCGCGTGACCGGCCAGGACCCGCTGACCGCATTCTGCGGCAACCAGCACGACCCGGAACTGGGCGCGGCCTGGACCCGCGCACTGTCCGCACGGGACGCCCGCGTGCTGTTCGCCATGATGGATGGCGGCCGCGACGGCGTGACGCGGGTATGCCGCGAAACCGGCGTGTGGCAGATCGGCAATGTACTGGACTGGGTGGCCCGCGATCCGCAGGTGTACCTGGCATCTGCCCTGGCGGACTCGGGGCTGTGCGTGGAGCGCGCCGCTGCCGACCATGCCGCGGGCGCGCTGGCGGTTGGCCGGATCACGCGCTTCGGACTGGAGGAAGCCGCGTCGCTGCGCCTGGTGGTCGGCGCCAAGGTCGGCGCGGAAGAACGCCGTGTGCTGGACGACTGGGCTGGTCAATTGGCCTCAGGCGCCATCGATATCGCGCCGGACTATGCCGGCGTGGAATTCGAGATGCCGGTCCGATCCCTGCCCCGGGCCGTTGGCGCCGCGATTTCACATCCCGGGCGATAGGTGACGGGCCGGGCGCGGCCCCTCATTGCGCATTGACGCCCGCCGGCACGGTAGCTACAGTGGCCGGCAGCCCAGCGCCGTGTCAATCGGCGCCCCCGCCCCGTGAACCGCCGCGGTCCGCCGCAGCCCTCTTCTGGACCCTTATGAACAGCTACCGCGTCGGCATCGCCGGCTTCGGCGCCATCGGCCAAGCCGTGGCGCAATCCCTGGATGCCGGCTTACCCGGCCTGACCCTCGCCGCCGTCGCCGTGCGCGACCCCAAGGCTCCGCCGGCCTTCGCCTGGACGCAAGCCGCCCCGACCTTCACCACCATCGATGCCCTGCACGAACATTGCGACGTGGTGGTGGAATGCGCGCCGGCCGCTGTGTTCCGCAACATCGCCGAACCGGTGCTGCGCAGCGGCAAGAAGATGGTGGTGCTGAGCTCGGGCGCCCTGCTGCGCCACGACGACCTGATCGAACTGGCACGCCAGCACCACGGCCAGATCCTGGTGCCGTCGGGCGCCATCCTGGGCCTGGACGCCATCACCGCCGCCGCCGAAGGCGTGATCCATTCCGTCACGATGATCACCCGCAAGCCTGTGCGCGGCTTGCTGGGCGCGCCTTACCTGACCGACAACAATATCGACATCGCGGACATCACCGAACCGCGCCTGATCTTCCGCGGTTCGCCACGCGAGGCCGCCGTCGGCTTTCCGGCCAACCTGAACGTGGCGGTCAGCGTGTCGCTGGCGGGCATCGGGCCGGACCGCACCACCTTGGAAATCTGGGCGGACCCGTCGCTGGAACGCAATATCCATCGCGTTGAAGTCGTGTCGGATTCGGCGTCTTTCTCGATGGAGATCCAGAACATTCCGTCGGCCAATCCGAAGACCGGCCGCATCACCGCGCAAAGCGTGATCGCCGCGCTGCGCAAGCTGACCGGGCCGCTGCGCGTGGGCACGTAAAGCTCACCCGAGGCGCCCGGCCCACGCGGCCGGGTGGCCTCAAGCCGCAGCGCGCAACGGCGTGCCGGCGGCAGGCGGCGCCATCGGCCCCGCCGTCCAGTTGCCCGCGCCGTCCAGCGCCAGCCGATGCGTGTGGAACGGGTCCAGCGTGCTGCGATGGCCCACGCTGACCAGCATGCAATCGGGCAAGGCGCCGCGCAGCAAGCTGTACAGCATGTACTCCAGCCCTTCGTCGGTGGCAGACGTGGCCTCGTCCAGGAACACGATGGCGGGCCGGTTGAACAGCACCCGCGCAAACGCCACCCGCTGCTGTTCGCCCAATGACAGGATGCGGGACCAATCCGCGACTTCATCCAGGCGCTGGGCCAGATGTCCCAGGTTGACTTGGCGTAATGCCTCGGCCAGGCGTGCATCGTCTTCCGGTTGCGCCTCTCCAGGGTAGGCCACGGCGCCGCGCAGATCGCCCAGCGGCAGATAGGGCCGCTGCGACAGGAAAAGCGCCGCCGCGCCCTGCGGCCGGCGCACGTGGCCTTGCGCGTAGGGCCACAAGCCGGCCAAGGCGCGCAACAGCGTCGTCTTGCCGCTGCCCGAGGGGCCTTTGATCAGCAAGCTCTGCCCCGCGCGCATCTGCAGGTTCAGTTCGCGCAGCAACGTGCTGCCATCCGGCCGCGTCACCGTGACGCCGTGGATCTCCATCGCGTCGGGCAGCGGCTCGGTCTGCACGGACGGCAAGGCGCGCGCGGCTTCGTTGGCATCCAGGAACCCGTTCAGCCGGTCCAGCGTGGCACGGTATTGCGCAAAGGAATCGTAGGACGTGCGAAAGAACGACAGGGCATCCTGCACCTGGCCGAACGCCTGCGACGTCTGCATCACATCGCCCAGCTTGATCGCGCCGCTGAAGAAGCGCGGGGCCTGCAGGATGAAGGGAAACACCACCGCCACCTGGCTGACCGACAGGTTGAACCCGTCGAACTTCAGGCCCCGGTAGACCCGCGCCCACAAGTTCGCGATATAGGCCGTGAACCGCGTCCACAACGTGGCGCGCTCTGCCGCTTCGCCCTGGTAGAACGCCACGTTCTCGGCGTTTTCGCGCAGTCGGACCAGCGCGTAGCGGAAGTTGGCGGTCAAGCGTTCGGACAGAAAATTCAGCTGAATCAAGGGCCGGCCGATCTTGAAGGCGAACCAGGTCGCGACGATCACGTACAGGAAGACCACGAACACCATGGCGCGCGGGATCTCGACGCCCGCGACCGCCAAGGGGCCGGACAGGCCCCACAGAATGCCCGTGAACGCCACCAGCGATACGATCGCGCTCAACGCGCCGATGGCCAGCGTGCGTGAACCCGTGACGAACATCGCGATGTCCTGCTCGATGCGTTGGTCGGGGTTGTCGACGGGCGCATCGACGAAATGGCCGCGGTAGTAGGCGCCCGCGCCCAGCCAGTCACGCGTCAGCCGGTCGTTGAGCCACACGCGCCAATGGATGTCGAAGGACTGGCCGGCATAGCTATCGGCCAGGGTGCGCACCACGTGCACACACGCCAGCACCGAAAAGATGCCCAAAAAGCGCCAGAATGCGGAGGGGTCGAGTGCCTGCAGCGCACTGTAGAAGCCGTTGTACCAAAAGGAAAACAACACGGTCATGCGTACCGCCGCCATCGCCAGAAGCAGCAGCATCGCCAACGTCAGCAGGGGGCGCCAACTGCGCCGCGGCGTCAGGTACGGCCAGGCCAGGCGCCAGAATTTCCGGCCCCAATCGGTGCTGCGGGCCAGCACCATCGTCATCGCGACCATCGCGATGGCCGTGATGCCGAAGGCGCGCACGAGCCACAGCGCGCTTTCCGTCAATTGCTGCTGCCAGTTCAGATCCATGGGCAAGCCCCCGAATAACCGTTTCTGGTTAGACGGGGCGGATGGCCCGGGTTCCGAAGAAAATGCCGTTTTAAGCCAGGCTTAAGCGTTCTGAAAGCGCGGCTGAACGCGCAGTGAAAGGCTGAGCGAAAATCAGCGCGGACCGAGGTCCAGATTGGCGAAAAGATCAGCCAGCGTGGGCACCGAACGGGCCGGCCAGATCGCGCTCAGGTCGAAGCTGGGCAAGCTGTGGCCGTCGCGCACTTCGCAAAAACGCACGCCGCCGAAATTCATCGTGCGGATCCAGCTGGGCAAGAGCGCCACGCCGCACCCGCCCGCCACGCAGGACAAGACGGTCAACGTCCGGTTGGCCTCCTGCGCCACCTGGGCGTCGTGCCCGCCCTTGCGCATGGCGTCCAGGATGCCCGCATAGAACGCCGGCAACTGCGCCTGCGGATACATCACCAGCCCCGCTTGCGCGATCTGCGCCATTGATACCTGCCCGTCTTCCGCCACGACGAACTCGTCGGGCACCGCGGCCACCAGCCGGTCGCGCAACAACTGCCGTTCCCGCATGCGCCCGCCCACGGCGACCGGCGTGTGCATCAGGCCGATGTCGATCTCGCCCGTCTGCAGGGCCTCGGCTTGTTCGGCGTTACTCATTTCGCGCAAGATCACGCGCACGCCAGGCGCCTGCCGCCGCATTTCGCGCAGCGCGCGCGGCAAGGTGTCGAAAAGCGCCGATGACACCAGCCCCACCGTCAACTGCCCCGCGCTGCCGCGGCCGATCTCGCGCGCCCGCTGCGCCGCCGCATCGATACGCGCCACGCTGGTCCGCACGTCTTCCAGGATGGCAAGCGCGGCCGGCGTGGGTGCGGCACCCTGGCGCGAGCGTTCAAAGAGGCGCACCCCCAGATCCTTTTCCATGCGGGCGAGCGCCTGGCTCAAGGCGGGCTGGGCGATGCCCAGCCATTCCGATGCGCGGCTGACGCTGCCGTGGTCCACCACCGCCAGGAAGTAGCGCAGGTGCCGGGTTTCCATATTAATCCGATATATAAAAAGCGATTTTCCACAATAGAAAACTATACCCTGACTTCTTAGAATCCCGCCTTACAGAACAGCGTGGACAACGTCCACGCACAGAACAGGAGACCGCCTTGCCCCCGCTCGCGACCGGCGTTGCCGTCGACACCCA
Source organism: Achromobacter marplatensis (assembly GCF_002209535.1). GTDB lineage: Bacteria > Pseudomonadota > Gammaproteobacteria > Burkholderiales > Burkholderiaceae_B > Achromobacter > Achromobacter marplatensis. The sequence goes on from NZ_NJIG01000005.1 coordinate 40,859, forward strand.
TGCGCACGTATTCCAGCAAGGCCTGGCGCTTGCCGATACGCGCCGCCACACGCCCGATTACGACGCGACGCTGGCCGATTACCTGGCGCTACTGGATACGCACGGGCTCAGTCACGGCGTGCTGGTGCAACCCAGTTTTCTAGGCACCGACAACCGCTACCTGCTGGACGCCCTGCGCGCTGCTTCTGGACGCCTGCGTGGCGTGGCGGTCGTCGCCCCCGGCATCGCAGACGGCGAATTGCAGGCGCTGGCCGACGCCGGCGTGGTAGGCATCCGCCTGAACCTGATCGGCTTGTCCGTGCCCGAGCTTGCCGCCCCTGGCTGGCAGGCCCTGCTGGCTCGCGTGAATGCGCTGGGCTGGCACGTCGAAGTCCATATCCAGGCGGCTCGCCTGCCGGATATCCTGCCCGCCTTGCTGGCTGCCGCTTGCCGCGTGGTCGTCGACCATTTCGGCCGGCCCGACCCGGCACTCGGCGTGGCGGACCCCGGCTTTCTGTACCTGCTGCAACAGGCCGGCAGCGGCCGCGTATGGGTCAAGCTGTCGGCGCCTTACCGCAACTGGCAGGCCGCGGACTGTGCTGCATCCGGCCGATTGGCCACGCAGCAATTGCTGGCCGCCTACACCGCGGACCGCCTGATGTGGGGCAGCGACTGGCCCCATACCGAACACCGCCACCTGGCGTCCTACCCCGCGGCAACGCAATGGCTGGACGCCTGGATCGACGACCCCACGCAACGGCATGCCGTGCTTGCCGGCACGCCGTTGCAGCTGTTCCAATTCCAAGGAGACAAACCATGACCCACCTGATCAAACGCCTGGCGCGCGGTAGCGGCCTGCTCGTTGCCGCCGGCCTGCTGGCCGGCGCCGCTAGCACGGCATCCGCCGCCTATCCCGAACGCGCCGTCACGCTGGTCGTGACCTATCCGCCCGGCGGCACCGTGGACGTCGTGGCCCGCCTGATCGGCCCCAAGCTGGCCGCCGAACTGGGCCAGCCCGTCGTCATTGAAAACCGCGGCGGCGCCGGCGGCATGATCGGCGGCGCGGTCGTCGCCAAGGCGCAGCCCGACGGCTACACGCTGATGCTGGACGCCTCGAACCACGCGCAGAATCCCGCGCTGCATTCCAAAATGCAGTTCGACACGCTGACCGCGTTCGCGCCTGTGTCGTTGCTGCTGCGCGTGCCGAACGTGCTGGTCGTCACGCCCTCGTACGAGGTCAAGACGGTGGCAGACCTGATCAAGCTGGGCCAGCCCGGCGCCAAGGACCACGTGTATTTCGCGTCGGCCGGCCCCGGTTCGGCGCAGCACCTGGCGGGCGAACTGTTCAACCTGTTGGCCAAGACGCAGTTGCAGCATGTGGCCTACAAGGGCGGCGGCCCGGCCATGATCGACGTCATGTCCGGCCAGGTGCCCGTCATGTTCGCCAGCATGGGATCGGCCTGGCAGCACGTAAAGAACGGCAAGCTGCGCGCAGTAGCCGTCGGGGGTCTGGAACGCTCGAAGACTGCGCCCGACCTGCCCACCATCGCCGAATCCGGCGTGCCGGGCTATGAGACGTATGAATGGAATGCCGTGTTCGCTCCCGCCGGCACGCCGCCCGCGATCGTCGACCAGGTGTCGCAAGCGCTGGCCAAGGTGTTGAAGGACCCTGCCATCGCCGAACAGCTGGCCGGCATCGGCGCTGAGCCGATCGGCTCGACACCCGCCGAACTGGACACCTTCCGCCGCGCCGAAATCGCCAAGTGGCAGCGCGTCGTGAAGGAAGCGGACCTGAAGCTGGATTGAGTACTGCCGGGCCAGCCAGCCCGGTTGCCGGATTGCCGGTCTTGCGGCGCCCTTGTCGGGCGCCGCTTTTTTTCGCGCAGCGGCGTGCTGCCGGCGCAGCTATCATCATGGCTTGAAGCAGAATTGCGCTTAGGACAGCCAAAATGGACAAGATTCGACTCGACAAATGGCTTTGGGCCGCCCGCTTCTACAAGACGCGCAGCCTGGCCGTGCAGGAAATCGGCAAAGGCCGGGTCTTCGTGAACGACCAGGCCGCCAAGCCCTCGCGCGAAGTCGCCCCCGGTGATCGGGTCACCGTCCGCAAGGAAGACCCGGCGCTGCAGGTGCGCGTGGTTGCGGTGAGCGGCGTGCGCGGCCCCGCGCCGGTCGCCCGCCTGTTGTACGAGGAAACGCCGGAAAGCGTCGCGGCGCGCGAGCGCGCGGCCGAGATGCGGCGCCTGGCGCCGGAACCCGCCCTGGGGATCGAAACAGGCCGCCCGACCAAGCGCGACCGCCGGCTGATCGACCAGATGCGGGGCAAGTAAGGCGCGCCGGGCTGGCATAATCCGGCGCATATCCTTGAATTTCCGCAACGTCCATCATGAAACGCAGCTCAACCGGCGGCTTGGTCTATTCCACTGAAAGCGGCCGCATGTGCCCCGATTGCCGGCAGGCGCTGGCGCAATGCCAATGCAAGGCCGCCTCTGCCGTACCCGCTGGCGACGGCGTGGCCCGCGTATCCCGCGAAACCAAGGGCCGTGGCGGCAAGAGCGTGACCGTAGTCAGGGGGTTGGCGCTGGACCCGATCGCGCTGGGCGTGCTGGGCAAGCAGCTGCGCACCGCTTGCGGCTCGGGCGGAACGGTCAAGGACGGTGTGATCGAAGTCCAGGGCGACCACTGCGACCGCATCATCGATACCCTGATAAAAAGCGGCCATCGCGCCAAGCGCGCCGGTGGCTGAACCTGACGAGACCACCATGAACGATGTCGCCGTAAGCAGCGTCGCCAGTTGGCACGCCCATGTGTATTTCGACGGCGCCAGCCGTAATGCCGCGTTTGCGCTGCGCGAACGCGTGATCGCGCAGTTCGACGGCAAGATGGAAATGGGGCGCTTCCATGAGCGCCCCGTCGGCCCGCATCCGCAATGGAGCTACCAGATCGCATTTACCCCCGCGCACTTCGCCGAGATCTCGACCTGGCTGACCCTGAACCATGGCGCGCTGGATGTCTTCATGCATCCCAATACCGGCGATTCGCTGCGCGACCACCGCGACTGCGCGGTGTGGATCGGACGCAGCTACACGTTGAACCTGAAGGCGCTGGGCGCCTGAACGCCTACAGCGCCCGGCCCACGATCAGCGGGTCCAGCGCCATGCCGGCGTCGCCACTCTTGCCTTCGTACGGCAGGCGGCTCAGCACATAGCGCATCGCATTGAGCCGCGCGCGCTTCTTGCAGTCGGACTTGACCACGATCCACGGCGCGTCCGCGGTGTCGGTATGCGCGAACATCGCTTCCTTGGCGCGCGTGTAGTCGTCCCATTTGTCCAGCGAGGCCAGATCCACCGGGCTGAGCTTCCACTGCTTGAGCGGGTGCACCTTGCGTTGCAGGAAGCGGCGGCGCTGCTCTTCCTGGCTGACCGAGAACCAGAACTTGACCAGATGGATGCCGCTCGTGACCAGATGGCGTTCGAAGTCCGGCACCTGGCGCAGGAAGTCCAGATACTCCTGCTGCGAGCAAAAGCCCATCACGCGTTCCACGCCGGCACGGTTGTACCAGGACCGGTCGAACATCACGATCTCGCCCGCCGTGGGCAGATGCTGCACATAGCGCTGGAAATACCACTGGCCCCGCTCGGTGTCCGACGGCTTTTCCAGCGCGACCACGCGTGCGCCCCGCGGATTCAAGTGTTCCATCATGCGTTTGATGGTGCCGCCCTTGCCCGCGGCGTCGCGCCCTTCGAACAGGATCACCACCCGCTGGCCGGTCGCCTTGACCCAGGCCTGCAGCTTCAAGAGCTCGACCTGCAGTTGGTACTTCTGCTTTTCGTAATTGCGGCGCAGCATGCGGTGGCGATAGGGATAGATGCCCTCGCGCCAATCAGTCGCCAGTTCCTCGTCGGGATTGCGGCGGCTGCTCGGCCCCTGCGTGCTGGCATCCAGCAACGCGCGATGCACGGCGCGCGCATCGTCGGGCGACAGGTCTTCGATGACGGAACGCAAGGCTTCGTGGGCCTGCGCCTCGGGTCCGACGGTGTAGCGGCGCGCGATGTCGGATAGCACCGACACGGTTTCCTGGCGGGCGGCGTCTTCCCGGGCGGCCACGCGCTTGCGGGCCTGCACCACCGGTTCGATAGGCGGCGCCGCCGTCGGCTGCGCCCGGCGCGAACCCGTGCCGGCGCGGGTGCTGGCGGTACGCTTGGCGGCGGCCCCCGCGCGCTTGTTCGGCGTGGCGGCTACGGCTTGTTCGGCTTGCGGGGTCTTGTCTGTCATGAATCCTGTCCTTGCTGCGCTTGTCGTCTGGCCCACGCCGGCCGGCAGATCGCCGGCGGCCCCATCAGGCAAAGGCGAAACCCTACCGTGCGCGCCGAGGCGTGGATTTGACGAGAATCAAAGGTTGTAACATTTTTTACAGAATGCCGGCCCGGTACACTGCGCCATCTGTCTCCGATTCCGCCCCTTGCCTGTCATGTGGTCACGCCTCAAGCGCTTCCTGAACGGCCCACCGCCCCCTGAAGATCCCTTGCGCGAGACCGTGCACTTCGATGACGCCGGCCTCACCCGCGAAAGCGAACTGGCGCGCGCGATGGGCATCCAGGAGTTCTGGCCCTGGAGCGACATCCACGAATTCGGCTTCGTCTTCACGCAAGCGATGTACCCCGACCCCTGGTTCGGCGACTACATGGAAAGCTTGTGGTTCGTGCGCGTGCCTACCGACGGCGGTGGGCTGATGCGCATGGATCTGGACGAGCGCGTGCTGGACATCGATCACCTGCCGCCCGCCCTGCTGCGCAACCTGCCGGGGCTGGACATGGACGTGCTGCGCGCAGGGCGGGCAACCGCCGCCCGCGGCCTGCGTCATTTCGACGGGGCAGGCGAATGGGTCGCATGGCGGCGTGAGGCCTGCGCCCCGTCCCCTACACCCGATCCAGGCCCTGCTTGAGATCGGCCAGGATGTCCTCCGGCGTCTCCAGCCCGACGGACAGGCGCAGCAGCCCTTCGGACAAGCCGTACTTTTCGCGGTCTTCTGCCGAATAGCTGGCGTGCGTCATCGACGCGGGATGCTGGATCAGCGTTTCCGGGTCGCCCAGGCTGACGGCGATGCGCGCCAGTTTCAGGCTGTTCAACAGGGTCCGCCCCGCAGTGAGCCCGCCCTTGAGCTCGAAGGCCACCAGGCCGCCGCCGGACGCCTGCTGGCGGCGCGCGATCTCCGCGCCGGCGGTGCCTTCCAGGCCCGGATAGAACACGTCCGCCACGGCCCCGTGCTCGCGCAGCAGCTTGGCCACCTTCAAGGCAGATTCGCTATGGCGTTGCACCCGCAATTCCAGCGTCTTGATGCCACGCAGCACCAGGAAGGCCGTGAACGGCGACAAGGTCGCACCGGTGAAGTAGCGCAGCCCTTGCAGACGGATGGCGTCAATATGTTCCTTGCGGCCCACGACGGCGCCTGCCAACAGGTCGCCGTGGCCGCCCAGGTACTTCGTGGCGGAATGCAGCACGATGTCGGCGCCATGTTCCAGCGGGCGTTGCAGCACCGGCGTGGCGAAAGTGTTGTCCACGATGGTCAACAGGCCCTTGCCGCGCGCGATGGCGGACACGGCCGCGATATCGACCAGGCGCAGGTTCGGATTGGCCGGCGTTTCGAAATAGACGGCGCGCGTCTTGGGACCGATCGCCGCGGCAACCGTCTCGGGCCGCGTAAAGTCGGCGAAGACGGCATGGATGCCAAAGCGGCTCAACCCTTGCGTGAACAAGGTGAACGCGGTGCCGTAGACGATCTGGTCCACCACGATCTCGTCGCCGCTTTGCAGCAGCGAGAACAAGGTGGCGGAAATGGCTGCCATGCCGGATGCGGTCACAACGCCGGCTTCGGCCCCTTCCAGCGACGCCAGCCGTTCTTCCAGCAGCGCCTGCGTGGGGTTACGCGTGCGGCCATAGACATAGCCCTGCTTTTCACCCAGGCGGATCTGGTCGAAGGTCTCGATGCTGTCCTGGGTGTAGGTGGACGTCAGGTACAACGGCGGCGACAAAGCGCCCTGTTCCTCCAGCGGGTCGTACCCCAGGTGGATGGCGCGGGTGGCAAAGCCTTGCTGCGTGGTGTCGGACATAGCTGAACTCCTGTCATCGGATATTGCAAAGGCGTCACGCCCTCGCGGGAAAACTGCGTTACATTCAAAACCGTGTCCCCAATTTCTGGTGCGCCATGATTTCCCAGGACAAGCCTTTGCGATCCCCGCGTGCACGGTCTGGCTGGCTGCGCATTGCGCTGTTCGCCGGCCTGGTGGTGCTTGTGTCGGCCGTGGTGATCGGCCTGCGCAATGCCTGCGAACGCGAGCAGGAAAAAGTGGCCGCGGCCGAAATCCGCAAGGTCGCAGACACTTTGCAGCTGATGGTCACGAGCCCGGAAGGCGTGCCCGACGCCCTGCCGGTCATCGACCCCACGCCCAAGGCCACCGGCTTCTACGGCGAGCTGGAACGCATCATCAAGACCGTGGCCGGCGAGCGGCTGGCGCAGCACAAGGCCTACCTTCAAGACCTGAACGACATCGGCATGCCGCGGCTGCTGGACGCGCACCGGCTGGCCCGGGACACCGGCCTGGTGGAAAGCCGGATGATTCTTGAGCAGGCCGAGCGTCTGGTGCCGAAATACCAGCAGCAAAGCCTGCAGGTCTTGAAGGACATGCCCGCGACGATCCGTTCGCTGGCGATCCGCGAACCGGAAAAGCAGAAAATGCTGACGGGCCTGAACGCGTCGCTGGCGCGGCGCAGCGCCAGCCTTGCGCAGGTCTGGACGCTTGAAACGCGCATCCTGCAGGAGTTCGGCCAGATGATCACGTTGCTGGACGACAACCGCCAGCACTGGTACGCGGACCACGACGAACTGCTGTTCGACCGCGACGACGACCTGAACCGGTTCCGCCAGCACATGGCGGCGATCGGCAAGATGTCCGCCGAACAGGAACAACTGGGCAAGCAGCAATTGGCCAGCATCCTCTCGGCGCTGCCCTGACCCGATTTGTCCGCCCGCCCGCATCGCCGCCCCGTGCCTACCGCTTGTGGTCGGCCCGGCGCGACAGCCATTCACCGGTGAACTGCACGATCGACACCAGCGCGATCAGGATCACGATCACCTCGAACATCACGCGGGTTTCATAACGCTCGTAGCCGTAGCGGATCGCCAGGTCGCCCAAGCCGCCGGCGCCCACGGCGCCGGCCATGGCCGATGCGTTGATCATGGCGATGACGCTGACCGTCATGCCGCCGATGATGCCGGGTAAGGCCTCGGGCAACAGCACGTGGCGCACGATGTGCCAGCGCCGGCATCCCATCGCGCGCGCCGCCTCCACCAGCCCGTGATCCACATCGTTCAGACTGACCTGCGCGATCCGCGCAAAGAACGGCACCAGGTTGGCCGACAGCGGCACGATGGCCGCCCAGGTTCCCAACGTGGTGCCCACCAGGAAGCGCGTGAACGGCAGCATGGCCACCAGCAGGATGATGAAGGGGATAGCGCGGAACGTGTTCACCGTGATCGACAGCGCCTTGTTCAAGCGCGGCTTGGGGTACAGGTTGCCCGGCGCGGTCACCGTCAGCACCACGGCCAGCGCCAGGCCCGACACGATCGCGATGACGGCGGAGACGCTCACCATCGCCAGGGTCTGCAGGAACGCCTGCAGGTATTTATCAAGCATCGGCAGCGACATAACCCAGCACCTTGATCTGATCGGCCACCAGCGCGGCGCGCGCGGCCTCTTCCTGTAATGCGCCCGCGGGCACCGACACCAGCAGACTGCCCTGCGCATGGCCGCGCAACCGGTCCAGTCCACCATGCAGCAAGGTGGCGCCCGGCCCCATTGCCGCCAAGGCCTGCAGCGACACGCCGTCAGGCCGACCCTGCCCCGTGAAACGCAGCCGCAGCACGGCAACGCCATCGCGGCCCTGCAAGTCGGGCACCAGCCGGGCCGCCAGGTCCGCGGGCAGTTCGTGCTTCAAGGGGCGCAGGAGCGCGCGCGTGGCGTCCGCCTGCGGGTTGCCGAACACGCGCCAGACCTCTCCTTGCTCCACCTTGCGGCCGCCGTCCAGCACCAGCACCTGGTGGCAGACTTCGCGGATCACTGCCATGTCGTGCGTGATGAGCACCACCGTCAGCCCCAGCTTGCGGTTGATGTCCTGCAGCAGCGCCAGGATGGATTGCGTGGTCTCCGGGTCTAGCGCGGACGTAGCTTCATCGCACAACAGGATTTCCGGCTCATGCACCAGCGCGCGCGCGATGCCCACGCGCTGCTTCTGGCCACCTGACAGTTTGGACGGATAGACGTCCGCCTTGTCCCGCAACCCCACCATGTCCAGCAGGGCTTCAACACGCGCGCGCGCGGCGGCGGGCTTCACACCGGCCACGCGCAGCGGCAGCGCGACGTTTTCGGCCACCGTCTTGGCGGACAACAGATTGAAGTGCTGGAAGATCATGCCGATGCGGCGGCGCAGGCGCACCAGCCCGTCTTCGTCCAGTTGGCCCACGTCCACCCCGTCGACCAGCACGCGGCCGGCGGAGGGGCGTTCCAGCATGTTGATGGACCGCAGCAGCGTGGACTTGCCCGCGCCGCTACGCCCGATGATTCCGAAGACCTCGCCCCGCGCCACCGAGAACGACACATCAGACAGCGCCGCCACCGCGCCTTGCGGGCTTTGATAACGCTTTTGCAGCCCGTCGAAAACGATGTGGGCGTCCGGCCCAGCAGGCGACCCGGCCGCTACCGCCGGGCCGGGGTTGGAGAATTCGTGCTGCATCTCAGAAGACCGGGATCACAGAGCCTTCGTACTTGCTCAGGATGAACTGGCGGACTTCTTCAGAGTGGTAGGCCTTGATCAGCTCAGGCACCCACGGCGCGTTCTTGTCCTTTTCGCGCACGGCAATGATGTTCACGTAAGGATTGTTTTCCTTCTTCTCCACCGCAATGCCGTCGCGCGTGGCGATCAGGCCCGCCTGGTAGGCGAAGCTGTTGACGATGGCGGCGGTGTCCACGTCCGGCAGCGAACGCGCCAGCACGACCGAGGCGCTTTCAACGAAATTCAGCTTCTTGGGGTTGGAGGTCACATCGGCCAGCGTGGCGGTGCCGGTTGCCGGGTCAAATCCGTCCTTCAGCGTGATGAGACCCTGGTCGCGCAGGATCACCAGCGCGCGGGTCTGGTTGCTGGGGTCGTTCGGGATGCCGACGCGGGCGCCGTCCGGCAGCTCTTTCAGCGACTTGTACTTCTTGGAATAGAAGGCGATGGGCGAGATCAGCGTGTTCGCCACCGGCACCAGCTTGTAGCCGCGCTGCTTGATCTGGTCGTTCAGGAAAGGAATGTGCTGGAAGGCGTTGGCTTCCAGGTCGCCGTTGTTCAGCGCTTCGTTGGGGCTGGCGGTGCCCGTGATCACGACGGGTTCGACGGCCAGGCCGTTCTTCTTGGCCACCTGCGTCACCACTTCCCAGATCTGCTCGTCCACCCCGCCGCGCACGCCCACTTTCAGAGGCTTGGGATCCGCGGAGAACGCCGGGCCATGGAACATCGCGGCGGATGCCAGCACGGCGCCCAACAGCGTTTTGAGGACGAGACGCGTCCGCTTGACGGGCGGGGTGTTGCCCTGCGCGCTGCGCGCACCTAGAAAACGGGTAGTCATGATGGAATCGCCTCTAAGTCAATGCAGTTATGAGAGAGACGATTCTAGGGAGGGCCCCGACGGGCACGAACGAATACTTCGTTGAGTCCTTATTACGGGGATCTTTGGATATGGCCCGGCGGCATAAGCCGCCCGCAACACGTCAGAACGGTTTGACGACGACCAGCGTCACGATGACCGCGCAGGCGATGACGGTGAACGGCGCGTAGAGATCCACCGCCGGCGGCCGTTTCGGGCTGCCCTGCGCCATACGGCGCAACGCGGCGCTCTGGATGCCCAGCAGGGCGGACAAAGCCAGCGCGAAGCCGACCTTGATCCAGATCCAGTTCATCGCGAACCAGCCGAAGGTCATCGCCAGGTGCAGGCCGATCATCCAGGAGACGACCATCGCCGGCGTGGTCACCCACAGCGTCCACCGGCGCAAAGCACCCAGCATCTTGCGTTCTTTGGGCGCGTCATCGCCGTCTTGCGGCTGCGACGACAACAGGAACAGGGAGACGAACAGCGATCCGACGATCCAGGCGACGACGGCCGCTACATGGGCCATCTTGAGAAGTTGGTATGTCATGGCCGGCATTATCACCGCTGGCGTGCGGCCTGAGGCGCCGAAAGCCCGCGCCGGATTGCGCCAAGGCAAACCGGCGCGACGCGCGGACCGGGCTAGTTGCCGGACGCGGGCGCAGCGGGCGTTGCGGCGGGCGTCGCGCCAGGGGCCGGCGCCTGCACGGCCGGGGTGGCTGCGGACGGGGTTGCAGGCGTGGCGGCAGGCGCCGTGGCCGGTGCGGTCGCAGGCGCGGCAGTCCCCGCTTCCGAATTGCCCGACGCGGACGGCGTTGCCGCGTGATTCGGTTCCGCCGCGGGCGACGTCTTGTCGGCTGCCGCCGGGGTGCCGTTGGCGAGAGCCGGGTTCAGGGTGTCGGCCGGCGCGTCCGGCGTGACCGCCGGATCCGCCGGCGCCGCCTGCGGCTTGCCCGAGTTAGCGCGTGCACGAACCGGCGACGGCACATGCGGCGCAGCGGCGGCTTCGGCGTCCGGCAGGAAGCGCTGCAGCAGCTGGAAGAACCCTTCGTAGAACTTGGGCCGCGACACGGTCTGGCTGGCCGTCTTCACCAGCGAATCGTCGCTGGATCCGAACGGCATCGACACCTGCCCCAGCACGCTCACGCCTACGCTGGCGGAACTGCTGGTGCGCTTGATCGAATAGCGATCCTGCACGGCATTGGCGAATACCGTGGCGCGCTGGTTGGCGCTGCCGTCCGAGGCGCAATCGATGTTGAAATTGATCTGGGTATGCAGCCCGTCTTCACCCTGGAAATTCTTGTGTCCCGACACCCGCGCCGGATCGAACCGGTCGATGTTGTAGCCCTGGCTCAGCAAGGCGCGGCGGCCGGCGTCGCAGGCGGTGGTGCTGGCGGTGGGGAACGTGCGGGAAAACACGTCGTTCTGGGTGAAGTCCTCGCGTTCATAGGCCGGTTTAGGGGAGGTGCATCCCGCCAAAACGGCCGACAGGATGGCGAACAGAGGCAAAGCAACACGACGGGCAACGCAGGGCATAAGGGGTCCGGCTGGGAGCAACAGCAAGCATTATCGGCCAAGAATGAAAATCCATATCAGGGACAGATTGCGCCGGTGATAGGTTGAAACAGGTTTGCCGCCGCTACTGGGTCTCGGCCACCCGGATGCACCGTACCTCGTGCCCCGGCGCCACGGGCTCGATATCGGGCACCGCCGCCTGGCAGCGGGGCTGCGCCAAGCTGCAACGCGGCGCGAACGAACAGCCGGGCGGCAAGGCAGCCAGGTCAGGCGGGGAGCCCGGGATGGTTTCAAGTCGTTGCCCTTTGCGCATCGCGCCGTGCGCCCTGCCCTTCAGCAAAGCCAGGGTGTAGGGGTGGCGCGGTGCACGCAACAGGTCGGCGACCGTGCCTTGCTCGACGATCCGGCCGCCATACATGACGGCGACGCGGTCCGCGATTTCGGCGGCCGCGCCGATGTCATGGGTCACGAAGACGATGGACAGGCCCAGTTCGCGCTGCAGTTCGCGCAACAGCAGCAGAATCTGGATCTGGACGGTGGCGTCCAGCGCGGTCGTGGGCTCATCGGCCAGCAGCACCTTGGGATTGCAGGACAGGGCCAGCGCGATCATCGCGCGCTGGCGCATGCCGCCGGACATCTCGTGCGGATAGGCCTGCAGGCGGCGCTCCGGGCTGGGGATGCGCACCCGTTCGAACAACGACAAGGCCTGCGCACGCGCTTCGGCAGCCGTCTTGCCCGTATGCCGGCGCACCATTTCTTCGATCTGGCGGCCCACGGTGTAAACCGGATCCAGCGCCAGCAGCGGTTCCTGGAACACCATGGACACCACCGGCCCGCGCATGTCCGCCAGTTCGCGCGAGTTCATCGCCAGCACGTCGCGCCCGTCCACCTGCATCTCGCCGCGGATGCGCGTGCGGCGCGGGGGATGCAGCCGCATCAGCGCGCGCAACGTCACGCTTTTGCCCGAGCCCGATTCGCCGATCAGCGCCACGGCCTCGCCGCGCCCGACTTCCAGGTTCACGCCATTGAGCGCATGCACGGTCTTTGCGCCGGCCTGGAAAGCGACTTCCAGGTTGTGGATACGGACGAGCGGTTGCGGGGCGGACGTCATGCCAGCGCTCCTGAGGCGGCGTAGCCGGAATCGGGTTGATGGATCAGGCAGCGCACCGCGTGGCCGTCGCCCTGCCGCGTCAGGTCGGGCGCCTGCTGCGCACAGACGGCGCGCGCCTGGGCGCAGCGCGTATGGAAGCGGCAACCCGAGGGAGGATCGATGGGGTTGGGCGGGTCGCCTGACAAGGGCGCGGATTCGGTGCGCTGCCCCGGCTCCATCGACGGCATGGATCTCAGCAAAGCTTGCGTATAGGGGTGACGCGGCGCGTCGAACACTTGATCCACGGGGCCGAGTTCGACGACTTCGCCCAGGTACATGACCATCACGCGGTCAGAGATGTACCGCACCACATTCAGGTCGTGGCTGATGAACATGTACGTCAGCCCGAAATCGTCCTTCAGGTCCAGCAGCAGGTTCAGTACCTGCGCCTCGACGGACTTGTCCAGCGCAGAGACCGCTTCATCCAGGATGACGAGACGCGGATGGAGCGCCAGCGCACGCGCGATGTTCACGCGCTGGCGCTGGCCGCCGGACAGTTCGTGCGGATAGCGGCCGGCGAAGCGCTGCGGCTCCAGCCCCACGCGCCCCAGCAGTCCGCGCGCCACCGCAATGGCGTCGTTCCTGGGCGTGCCGTGCACCAGCGGGCCGAAGGCGACCGAATCTTCGATGGTCATGCGCGGGTTCAACGACGAATAGCTGTCCTGGAACACCATCTGCGTCTGGCGGCGAAATTCGCGTAGCGCCAGTGCCCGCGAGCCGACCGCCATGCCGTCAAAGACCAATTCGCCGCGATCCTGAGCGATCAGCTGCATCACGAGCCGCGCGGTGGTGGACTTGCCGCAGCCCGACTCCCCCACCACGCCCAGGGTTTCGCCCTTCTTCACGTCAAAGTCGACGCCATCCACCGCACGTACGGCGTTGCCGCCCCGCTTGCGCGACAGCGGGTCCCGCTTCAGCGGAAAGTGCTTGACCAGCCCACGCACGCTCAGCAGCGGCTGGGCCGGCCCGCCCACATCGCCGTGTGCGGCGCGTGCCGTCTCGATCAGTGCGCTCATTCCTTGACCTCCATGGCGGACCGCAGTCCGTCGGACAGCAGGTTGAATGACATGGACGTGATGAAGATCATCACGCCGGGCAACGCCGCCACCCAGGGCTGGGTGTAGATGGCGGTGCGCAGCGTGTTGAGCATCAGCCCCCATTCGGGTTCCGGCGGCCGCACGCCCAGGCCCAGGAACGACAGGCCCGAGGCCAGGATCATGGACACCGAGATCAGGCTGGTGGAATACACGAAGATCGGACCCAGCACGTTGGACAGCACGTGCGCCCGCACGATCGTGAAGGGCGAGGCGCCCGACGCCCGCGCCGCATCGACGTAGTCGCTGCGCCGTACCTGCGCGGTGACGCTTTCGGCCACGCGCACCACCTGCGGGATGAAGACGACGGTCAGCGACACGATGGCGTTGAAGATGCCCGCCCCCAGCGTGCCGGACAACGCGATCGCCAGCAGCACGGACGGAAACGCGTAGAACACGTCCACCACCCGCATGATCAGCGTGCTGGTCCAGCCGCCCGCGTAGCCCGCCAGGATGCCGATGGCGCTGCCCACCACGAAGGCCGCGATCACCGGGACGATGCCCATGAACAACGAGAGGCGCGCGCCCAGCATCAGGCGCGACAGCATGTCGCGCCCCAGTTCGTCGGCGCCCAGCGGATAGCCTTCGCTGCCGATGGGCCGCAAGCGCTTGAGCATGGACGCCTGGAAGGGGTCCGCCGGCGAGATCCAGGGCGCCAGGATCGCCAGGACGATCAGCGCCAGGATGACGGCGCCGGCGGCCAGCGCCACCGGATCGCGCCGCAGGCGGCGCAGCACGTTGGACCAGTAACCGGGCGACCGCGCCACCGGCGCCACGGCCGGGGCGGCCGCCAGGCTTGCAAGGGAATCGGTCATACGATCAGCTCCTTTCGATACGCGGGTCGAACAGGCCTTGCAGGATGTCGACGGCCATATTCAAGACCACGAAGAACAGCGCCAGCACCAGGATCGTGCCCTGCAGCAGCGGCAGGTCGCGCTGGAAGATGGCGGCATTGAGCAGAAAGCCCGTGCCCGGCCAGGAAAAGACGGTTTCGATCAGGATGGAGCCGCCCAGCAGGTAACCCAGCTGCAGGCCCATCACGGCCAGCGCGGTGGGCGCGCAGTTCTTGGCCACGTGCAGGAAGACGCCCAGGTCGGTCAGCCCGCGCGCGCGCAGCCCCACCACGAATTCCTGCGACAAGGTCTCGGCCACCAGCGCGCGCACCGTGCGAGCGATGATGCCCATCGGGATCACCGACATGGTCACGGCGGGCAGGATCATGTGGCGGAAATGCGCCCAGTCCGCCACCCACTCCCCCGAACCGCCCGGGCCCGCGCCGGTAGGCGGCAGCCACATCAGTTGGGTCGAGAACACGATGACCAGCACCATGCCCAGCCAATAGTGCGGCACGCTGACGCCGACGACGGACACGAACGAGGCGACGCGGTCCATCGGCGAGTTGCGGTAATAGCCGCCCACGAACCCCAGGAACGCTCCCACGACGAAACCCAGCATCGTCGCCAGACAGGCCAGCCGCAGCGTATTGCCCACGGCGTTCAGCACTTCGGCGGCGACGGGGCGACCGGTGGCGATCGAGGTGCCCAGATCGCCATGCAGCGCGCGCCACAGCCAGCCCGCGAACTGCTCGACGAGCGGACGATCGAAGCCGTAGAGCTGCATCAGTTGCCGCTGCAGGTCGGCGGACGCGTCGGGCGGCAGGATGGATACCAGCGGATCGCCGGGCGCCAGGTGGATCAACAGGAAACAGAGCAGCGCGACCCCCACCATGATGGGCAGGGCGTACACCACGCGCCGGAAAATGTAAGACAGCATAGGCGTCACCGGCTAGTGCGGGAAGGACGCCACGCCGGGCGCCGTCCTTCCCGCGTTCAGGGTCAATCCATCGACATCGTGGCGATATCGATGAACCAGCTCTTGGGCTGCACCACGCCCTTGACCTTCGGCGACATGGCCCGCGGGCCGACGTCATGCGCAATCCAGACGAACGGCGCCTCTTCGACCACGCGCGCATGCAGCTTGGCGAGCGCGGCGTCGCGTTCCGTGGGCGTGAAGGTCGTGCGCGCGTCCTTGATCAAACCGTCGATCTCGGCGTTGCCGAAATAGCCCCAGTTGTTCGACGTGGGCGGGAAAGTCTTGGTGCTGACGAAGCGCACGATGGCGAAGAACGGATCCATGGCCGCGAAGCTGACGTTGATGGCGTCGCTGCCGTTGGCCGACGGGTCCTTGGCGCCCTTGCGCCAGTTGGTGAACAGCGTGTTCCACTCCACTACGTCGAAGCTCACGTCGAAGTAGCAGTCTTTCAGGTTCTGCTGCACGAACTCGTTCATGGGCAGGGGCTGCATCTGGCCCGAGCCCGAGGCCGAGGTCTGCACCTTGACCTTCACGGGCTTGGCCTTGGAGTACCCCGCTTCAGCCATCAGCTTGCGGGCGGCGTCCGGGTCGTACCTGATGTCGAACTTGGGGTTGCCCCACCAGGGATGGCCCGGCGGCACCGTGCCCTTGGGCTCGGCCATCATGCCGCCCAACAGCTGCTTCAGTTCGCCCCGGTTCACGCACAGGTTGGCGGCCTGGCGCACACGCTGGTCCAACCACGGAGACCCTTCCTTGAACGACAGTTGCCACGGCCACACGTGCGGCTGCTCATTGGAATAAATGACGAAACCCCGAGCCTTGATCGCGTCGAACGCGTCGGGCGCGGGCGCCTCGATCCAATCGACCTGACCGGACATCAGCGCGGCCGTGCGCGAGTTGGCTTCGGGCAGCGGCAGCATCACCACGCGGTCGATCTTCGGCCGGCGCTTCTCGTCCCAATACCCGTCGTACTTCACGACTTCCAGCCTTTCGCGCGGCACGAACTTGGCCATCTTGAAGGGGCCGGTACCTGCGGCGTCGGCCGCAAACGCGGCCCAGGCCTTCTGCGAGCGCTCGGCAGCGTCCGTCACCGACGCCGGAACCGCGGCCAGCTTCTTCTGCCATTGCGCAGGCGACGCCATGTACAGGTTGGTCAGGTTGATCGGCAGGAACGAATCGGGCTCCGACGTGGTCAGCTCCACCGTCAGGTCGTCGATTTTCCGGGCAGACACCAGCGTCGGCATGCGCGATGCCGTCACGCCCACCTGGCTGGGATCGAACTGCGGCGCGCTCTTGTCGAGCACCTTGCCCACGTTCCACACCACCGCGTCCGCATTGAAGTCCGATCCGTCATGGAACTTCACGCCTGGGCGCAGCTTGAACACCCACTTGGTCTTATCGGCGGCATCCACGTCCCAGGACAGGGCCAGACCGGGAATCAGCACACTGGGGCCGTCCTGCTTGGACAGGTCCCACTGGGTCAGGCCGTCGTACATCGGAATACCGGTGAAGCGGTTGCCCTCGAACCCCTGGTCAGGCTGGCCCAGCGTGCGCGGGATGTCCCCCGCCGTCATGCCGATGCGCAGCACCTTTTCGGCATGCGCCGTGGCCGGCGAGAAGGCGGTGGCGCCCGCTGCCGTCAGCGCGAGCGCAGCGGCCAGGGATTTGATGCGGATACTCCGTGTCTGCATTGTGGTTCTCCAGGTACACGTGCACAGAGTTAGTACACAGAATTTGTATAAGCAAGTTCTGTGCCATGTGCAGGGCATCGGAGCGCCCGGGGCAGGCCCCGGTAAATGCAGTCAGGAACGGCGTGGGCCCGTGGCCGGCGGCACCACGTCAGCGCAGCGTGCGCCGCCGTGGTGCGGGCATGCGCGTCAGCGGATCATGCCGCCACGCCGGCTTGCGCCAGCATGGCGCGCAGCAGGACATTGCATCCCGCCTCCAGGTGCTCGGGGCGCGCGTCCTCGATCTCGTTGTGGCTGATGCCGTCCTTGCAGGGCACGAAGATCATCGCGGCGGGCGCCACGCGCGCCAGGTACACGGCGTCATGCCCTGCCCCGCTGACCACGTCCATGGCCGACAGCGACAAGGACTTGGCGCCTTCGCGCACCGAATCCACCAACGCGGAAGCGAAAGGCTGCGGCGCGAAGTACACCACTTGCTCCACCTGGGCGGCAACGCCCCGGGCCGCCGCCGCGGCATCCACCGCTGCACGCAACGCGGCGTCCATGGCGGACAGCGTGGCGTCGTCGGCCGCGCGCAAGTCCACCGTCATGCGCACGCGGCCGGGTATGACATTGCGGGAATTCGGAAACACGTCCATCCAGCCCACGGTGCCGCGCGCATCCGGCGCGTGCGCCAGCGCGATCTCGTTCACGGCCAGCACTAGGTCGGATGCGGCCAGCAAGGCGTCGCGGCGCAGCGGCATGGGCGTGGGGCCCGCATGTGCTTCCACGCCTGTCAGCACCACGTCGTACCAGCGCTGACCCAGGGCGGCCGTCACCACGCCGATCACGGTATCGGCCGCTTCCAGCACCGGGCCTTGCTCGATATGCGCCTCGAAGTACGCGCCCACGCCGTCCGGCTGCGCCGGCGGCACGGCGGCGTCGCCGTCGTAGCGGATGTCGCTCAAGGCCTGGCGCACGCTCACACCATCCCGGTCCTGTTGCGACAGCGCGTGCTCCAGCGTGAAGGCGCCGGCATACACGCCAGAGCCCATCATCACCGGCACAAAGCGCGACCCCTCTTCATTGGTCCATACCGCCAGTTCCAGCGGCGCCTCGGTCTGCACCCCGGCGTCGTTCAGCGTGCGCAGCACCTCCAGGCCAGCCAGCACGCCGTAATTCCCGTCGAATTTTCCGCCGGTGGGTTGGGTGTCGATATGGCTGCCCGTCATGACCACGGGCAGGCGATTGTCGCGCCCCGGCCGGCGCGCGAAGATATTGCCGATGGCGTCGACGCGCACCTCACAGCCGGCGTCCATCGCCCAATTGACGAACAGGTCCCGGCCCTGCCGGTCCAGGTCGGTCAGCGCCAGCCGGCACACGCCCCCTTTCTCGGTGCCGCCGATGCGGGCCAGGTCCATCAAGGATTGCCATAAGCGCGCGCCATCCACGCGCAGGTCGGCCAGGGTGGGGGTTGCAGAGGCAAGCGTCATGGGAGTTCCTGTTCAGGGGACGGCCGCGGCATGCGGCATCGGTACGGGCCATTCTTGACTGTGTACCAGCGCCCTGCAAATACACAATCGCATCGCGCCGGCCTCACTGTACAGGTCGTTGCCGTCCGCCTGTACAGGTCGCGTGCGGCCCCCATGCCCTGCCTTCCTATCCGTTCAGGGCATCACCTGCGCAGGCCGCAAGGCCGCCTGCGTGCTGTCCTCCAACGCCAGGCTGCGCCGGTAGCGGGCGCACCCCGCGGCCAGCAACACGATGCACAGCACCGTCGCGCCGCCCACCAGGATGGAGAGCGACTGCCCCACCGCCGCCGGCTGCTTGAACAGGCGGTCGGTCAGCAACGCGACTGCCGTGGTTCCCAGCCCCAGGCCGATCAGGTTCGAGATCAGCAGGAACAGGGCCGACACCTGCGCGCGGATCTGATTGGGCGGCAGGATCTGCATGGCCGCCGTGGACGTCGGCATGGGAAACGATGCGAAGAACATCGCGGGCAGCAGCAGACCCACCGACAGCCACAGGCTGTCCACCTGCGTGAAGGCCACCGCCGGCAAGGCCATGCCGACCGCGCCGATCACGCCGGCGCGCAGGGGCGCATCGCTGTAGCCGCGCTTGGCCAGCCAGTCCATCAGCCAGCCACCGCAGAACACGCCCGCGGTATTGGCTACCAGCACCGCCACGCCCAGCATGTAGCCCACCTCCACCGGCGACATGCCGAACTTCCGTATGTAGAACGCGGGCGTCCAGCCCAGCAGCGCAAACAGCACCATGGCGTAGAACGAAAAGCCCAGGTAATGGCAGAAGAACGTGCCCCGGTGCCGGCCCAGGAAGCGGACGGTGTCGAGCAACGTGGGCTTTTGCGCCTGGCCCTCGGCATTGCGGCGCAGGCCCAGCCGCTGCGGATCGCGCACCGTCAACAGGATCAGCAGCGCCACCAGCAGGCCGGGCAAGCCCACGATGAAGAACGTGACCTGCCAGGGCCGCATCGCACCGATCCACGGCACCACCACCGTGTCCACGCTTTTCAGCAGGTCGATGACATAGCCGCCAATCAGAAAGGCCATACCGCCGCCGATGAACGACCCGATCGAATAGATGCCCACCGCACGCCCCAGCTTTTCACGCGGGAACATGTCGCTAAGCATGGAATAGGTGGCGGGCGACAAGGCGGCTTCGCCCACGCCCACGCCGATGCGCGCCAGGAACATCTGCGCGAAATTGCGCGACAGCCCACAGGCGGCCGTGGCCAGGCTCCAGAACGCCACCCCGATCGCGATGATCTTCGGCCGCGAATAGCGGTCGGCCAGCAAGGCGATCGGAATGCCCATGAAGGCGTAGAACAGGGAAAAGGCCAGGCCGTGCAGCAGACTGAATTGCGTGTCGGAGAGCTGCAGATCGTGCTTGATCGGTTCGATCATCAGCGCCAGGATCTGTCTGTCGACGAAGGAAAATATGTACGCTAGCATGCATATCACGACGACGTACCACTCGTAGGCGTAGCTTCGTCTTGTCCCTTGCTGCCGGGTGGCGTCAGTCATGTTTTTCCCTTGGAGTGTGCCGGGATCGGGCTGCGTCCCGTTTGTCCATCTGTTGTAGGTCTTTGCGCAATCGGACTCTATACGCCGGACGCAACGACTGTTCCCACCGCGCAGGAAAGCATGTTCAACGACACCTATCCGCTGAACCGCCATTGCTTGCTGGACTCGGGCAACGCCACCGAGATCAAGGACCAGGTCAGCCAGCACCTGTGGTCGCACCGCATGTGCGTCGCTCAGGGGAAACCCTTGCAGTCACGGCTGTACGGCGTGTTCTTCGGCAGCGCGGCGCTGTTCGATCTGCACTACGGCGCGGAAGTCGAAATCGATGCCGGCGACATCGCCAGCTACTACCTGATCCGCATCACGCTGCAAGGCTCCGGCCTGGTCACGCTGGGCAAGCGCCGCGCGCTGATGCGCGAAGGCGGCCTGACGATCTCGTCGCCCTCGGAACCCAGCGTGATCAGCATCGGGCGGGATTGCCGCAACCTGATCCTGCGCGTGGAACGGCAGGCGCTGGAACACCAGTTGCAACGCCTGCTGGACCGGCCGATCCGCCATGCGCTGGTGTTCGACCTGGAAGTGGACCCCGATGCGCCGGGCCTGGCCGCCGTGCGCGAAACGCTGGACTACCTGTGCCGGCTGTACCAGCACCCCGCGATCGACGGCGTGACGCAGACACTGGCGGCAGGCTTCTCCGACTATCTGCTGGCCCTGCTGCTGACGCAGCTGCCCCACAATTATTCGGACCTGCTGCGCGCCGATCGCAGGCAGCCTTTGCCCCAGCATGTGCGCCGGGCACGGGAATACATCGAAACCCACGTCGACGAATCCATCTCGCTGGCGGATCTGGCGGCGCACTGCTGCGTGTCGATCCGTACGCTCCAGAACGGCTTCACGCAGTTCCTCAAGCAAAGCCCCAGCGACTACGTGCGCAATCAGCGCCTGGCGCTGGTGCACGCGGCGCTTGAATCCGCGCGCACGGGCGACAGCGTGACCGACATCCTGCTGCGTCATGGCGTGACGAGCTTCGGCCATTTCGCCACGCATTACCGCAAGCGCTACGGCTGCCTGCCGTCGGACACCTTGCGGCAACATCGCGAATAAGCGCAGTCCATTCCCTTGCCGGATCGGAACGGCGCTTGCGCGTTTTGCGCAGCCCGCGCCGGACGCCGCCGCTAGGATCAAGCTTCAATCGAAGGAGCTTGATCATGCGAATCAGCGTAATAGGCGGCGGCCACGGCTGCTATGCGGCGGCGGCCGAGCTGGCGGAAAAGGGGCACGAGGTGCGCTGGTGGCGCCGCGACTGCAGCGCGTTCCAGGGCCTGCGGGATGCGGGCGCGTTGACCGTCACCGACTACCGCGGCACACGCCAGGTCCCAGTCGGCGCGGGCCCTGGCCATCTGCAACTGACGGACGCTCTGGAAGACGCGGTGACCCATGCGCAACTATTGGTCATCCCGCTGCCCGCCACGACGCACGAGGCGCTGGCGCCGGCGCTTGGCTCGCTGTTGCGCGATGGACAGGTCGTGTTCCTGCCGCCGGGCACCTTCGGCAGCTACCTCTTCGCCCGCGCCCAGAAAAACGCGGGCAATCCGGCCCGCGTCGCCTATGCGGAAACCGGCACGCTGCCCTACCTGGCCCGCAAGCACGGCAACCAGGTCGTGATCAGCGGCTACGCCACCCGCCTGCCCACGGGCGTATTCCCCAGCCGTCTGTCGGAGGAAGCCCTGGCGCTGCTGCGGCAGGCCTATCCGGCCATCGAACCCATCGAGGACGGCCTGTCCGGTGCGCTGATGAATGCCGGCCCCATCATCCACCCGCCCCTCATCATGATGAACGCCGGCCCGCTGGAGCACTTCGACAAGTGGGACATCCACAACGAAGGCACGCAGGCCTCGATCCGCCGCGTAACCGACGCGCTGGACGCCGAACGCATCGCCATCCGCGTCGCGCTGGGCTATGCCGCGCCGCACTTTCCGCTGGCCGACCATTACGCCCGCGAAGGCGACGAATGGATGTACGGCCGCGGCGCCCACGGCAAACTGACCGATAGCGGCGACTGGCGCGAAACCATCGACCTGCACACCCACCGCTACATGCTGGAAGACACGCGGCTAGGGCTGTCGTTCCTGGTGTCTGCCGGCCGTTGGGCGGGCGTGCCCACCCCGGTGGCGCAAGGGCTGCTGAGCGTCGCCAGCGCCATCACGGGACGCGATCTGTACGCCGAAGGTCGCACCCTGGAAGGCCTGGGGCTGGACGCCCTGTCGCGCCGTGGCATGGCCGAATTGCTGGCACAAGGATGCTGACCATGGCCGACAGAATCTGCGTGATCGGCGCCGGCCGCATGGGCGAAGGCATCACCCTGTCATACCTGCTGGCCGGGCGGGACGTGACGCTGATCGACATCAAGCCGCGGCCCCCTGCGGAACAATCCGCGCACGACGCACGCGTGCTGGCCAACCTGCGCCGCGAGCTCGCCACGTTCGGCCAACTGGGGCTGCTGGACGCCGGCCAGGCGGATGCCGTGATGGGCCGCGTGCGGCTGTGTCGGCGCGACGACGCCGCGGCTGACCTGCAAAGCGCGCGCATCGTGTTCGAGGCCGTGCCGGAGCGGCTGGACGCCAAGCGCGATGCCTTCCAGTGGCTAGGGGAAACCTGCGCGCCAGACGCCGTCATTGCATCCACCACGTCCACCTTCCTGGTCACCGAACTGGCCGAACTGGTGCCGCACCCCGAGCGCTTCCTGAATGCGCACTGGTTGAATCCCGCCGCCTTGATTCCGCTGGTGGAAGTCAGCCGGGGACCCAAGACGCGCGACGCTGCCGCCCAACAGTTGCTGAAGGCGTTGCGCCAAGCGGGCAAGGTGCCGGTGCAGTGCGCGCCGTCCGCCGGCTACATCGTGCCCCGCATCCAGGCACTTGCCATGAACGAGGCCGCCCGCATGGTGGAGGAAGGCGTCGCCAGCGCCGAAGACATCGATACCGCCGTGCGGCTGGGCTTCGGGCTGCGCTTTTCGGTGCTGGGCTTGCTGGAATTCATCGATTGGGGCGGCGGCGACATCCTTTACTACGCTTCGCGCTACCTGTCCGAAGCCATCGGCCCCCGCTTCGCCTCACCTGAAGTCATTGCTCGCAATATGGAGGAAGGCCGCAACGGCCTGCGCGACGCCCAGGGCTTTTACGACTACGCCGGCGTGGACGTGGACGCCTACAAATTGGAGCGTCTGGGGCAGTTGTGCCAGCGGCTGGAAATCATGGGGCTGCTGCCGCGGGCGGGCAGAGCCCCTGCCGAGCCCCAAACCGCCGCCGACGCTCAGCGCGCGAGTTCTTCCAGTATCCGGTAGGCCAGCCGCACGCGGGCCTCGTTCGGATAGTTCTTGTTGGCCAGGATCACGACGCCCGCCTTCCTGGCCGGCACGAACGCCACATAGGCCCCGAAGCCGTTGGTCGATCCCGTCTTGTTGATCCACACGGCATCCTGCGGCGCAAGCGGGGGATTCAGTGCGGCCGCCGGATGGCTCTGGCTGTTCAGCGTGCCCGCATTCGCTGTCAACAGCGCATCCAGCGTGGCGGGATAGGCAAGCTGCTCCCAGGCCAGGTCCTGCGTCATGTCCCCTATCCGGTAATAGCCCACGTGCGTGCGGGCGACGGCCCGCTGGATCGCGGCGTCGCCCGCCGTATTCAGATTGGCCTCGACAAAGCGCAGCAGGTCGCGCGCGCTGGTCTTCACGCCATAGGCCTCCGCCGCCAGCACGCCCGGATTCACGCGCACCGGCGCATCCTGTTTGTTGTAGCCCTGAGCGTAGTCGCCCATCGCGGCGGCAGGCACGTCGATGTACGTGTGCGACAAACCCAATTTGGGAAACAGCGTCTTTTCCATGGCGTTGGTGAACGGTTCGCCCAGGCTCTTGGCGGCCACCACCCCCAGCATCCCGATGCTGGGATTGGCATAGGTGCGGTACGTGCCCGCTGGGTACTGGGGCGTCCAGGCCTTCAGGTAATCCATCAACTGCGCGTCGTTGCGCACGGCGTCGGGCACCTGCAGCGGAAAGCCCCCGCCGGTATGCGTGCCCAGATGGACGAGCGTCAGCTTCCCGAAATCCGACCCCTGCAAGACGGGCAGGAAGCGCGCGGGGCTGTCGTTCAACGACAGCTTGCCCAGCGCTTCGGCATAGGCCGCCAGGGTCGCGGTGTAGGTCTTGCTGATCGAGCCCACCTCGAACAGGGTGTCGCGGCTGACTTTGGCCTGGGTCTGGCGCGAGGCCACGCCATAGCTGTAGAACTGCTGCCAGCCGTCCCGGGTGATGGCGATCGCCATGCCCGGCACGCCGTATTCGCGCATCACGGCCTGCGCGGCTTCGTCGATGCTGCGGCTGGCCGTGGTCGGGTCCACGGGAGGCGTCGGCGCGGCAAACGCCTGCGCAGCGCCTGCGCCCAGCGCCAAAACCGCCAGCCCCGACAAGGCGATGCGCCGGGTCCTTTCAACATGCATTCTCATGGTCCTATCCCTTCATTTCCAGCCGCTGCCGACCGCCCGACATAGTACTTACCCTGAATCCAATCCGACAAGAACTTGGCTATTCTCTATTCCGTCGATTCAAAACCGCGCAGAAGAGACTGGCCCTGGCGGCCGGCGCCGACGGAGCAACCGCCCCGGAAACTCTCAGGCAACAGGACTGCGCGCGTCTAGACAATCTGGAGAGAGGCGCCGTGCGCGCCCACCGAAGGGGATCCCGCCGCCGTCAGCGCAGCGGGTGAAGCTCTCAGGTACCAAGACAGATGGGGTGCGGCGGCCAGTTTGGGCCGCGGCCACTCAATCTGGAGCCATCATGCCCCGCATCGCCATCATTGGCGCCGGTATCACCGGCGTCACGTCCGCCTATGCCTTGTCCAAGCTGGGATATCAGGTCACCGTCTACGACCGCCAGCGCTATCCCGCCATGGAAACGTCCTACGCCAACGGCGGCCAGCTGTCGGCCAGCAACGCCGAGGTCTGGAACAGCACCGCCACCGTCCTGAAGGGCCTGCGCTGGATGTGGCGCAAGAACGCGCCGCTATTGCTGAACCCCAAGTTCAGCTGGCACAAGTATTCGTGGCTGGCGCAGTTCATGGCGCAGATTCCGAACTACCGTGAAAACACCATCGCCACCACGCGGTTGGCCATCGAAGCGCGCCAACATCTCTTCGACATGGCAGAAGCCGAAGGCATCGACTTCGACCTGGAACGCCGGGGCATCCTGCACATCTACCACGACGCGGCCAGCTTCGACGCCGCCCGCCGTTCGAATGCGCTGCTGCAGGCAGGCGGCCTGGAGCGGTACGCGGTATCCGGCAGCGAAGCCCGCAATATCGAACCCACGCTGCAAACGGATTGCCACGGCGGTTTCTACACGCCGTCGGACGCCACCGGCGACATCCACAAATTCACGAGCGGCCTGGCGCGCGCGTGCGAACGCCATGGCGTCACGTTCGTGCAGGACGCCGACATCGAGCAGATCAGCCGCGACAGCGGTCCCTATGTGCTGGACGTCCTGCGCGAAGGCGGCACTCTGCGCGAGCAGCATGAAACCGATGCCATCGTCATCTGCGCCGGCGCCGTCAGCCGCAAGTTCGCGCGGCAGATGGGCGACACGCTGAACATCTATCCGGTCAAGGGCTATTCCATCAGCGTGCACCTGGACGACGCGCAAAGCCGGGACGCCGCCCCCCGTGTCAGCCTGCTGGACGAAGCGGCCAAGATCGTCACCAGCCGGCTGGGTGACCGCTTCCGCGTGGCCGGCACGGCGGAATTCAACGGCTTCAACATGGACATCCGCGCGGAACGCGTGCAGCCGCTGATCGACTGGACGCGCAAGCATTTCCCCAACATCCGGACATCGCGCGTGGTGCCCTGGTGCGGCCTGCGCCCCATGACGCCCAACATGATGCCGCGCGTCGGCCCGGGCAAGCGCCCGGGCGTGTTCTACAACACGGGCCACGGCCATCTGGGATGGACCCTGTCGGCGGCCACCGCGCAGATGCTGGCGGCAAGCGTCGGGAAGACGCTGCCGCCGGCCTGACGCCGGCGATCCATCGACGCTCAGTGCGCGCGCGCCTCAGCGCGTAGCCCGCCAACTCACGACCGCTGCGGCGTCAGGTTGCGGTTGCGGGCCGCGGCGCGCGCGGCGTCGCGCTCGTCCGTGGGCAGGTACACCGCGCACAGGAAGTTCGCGCCGGCGATGACGGCGAACATCAGCGCCAGGGGCGGCCAGTTCAGGCCGAACTTGTGCGCCACCCACAGCCCCACCAGCGGCGTGGTGCCGCCGAAAATCGCGCCGCAAAGCTGGAAGCTGAGGGAAATGCCGGTATAGCGCATCTCGATCGGGAACGCGCGCGGCAGGTACGGGGCCAATACGGCGTAATAGGCGCCGATCAGGAAGATGGCCACGAGGATGCCGATCGCGATGTTGGTGATATTGCCCGTCAGGATGAGCATCATCATCGGCACGGACCACAACGTCGCCAGCGCCGTCACGTACACCAGGAAGCGGCGCTCGCCGATCTTCATCGCGATGTAGGAAGCCAGCGGGAAGCTGATCAATTCGACCACGCCTGCCCAGGTCACCACGTCCAGGATCTGCGGGCGGGTGATGTTCAGGTACGTGGTGGTGTAGGTGATCATCAGGGTCGTCACGAAGTAGAACCCCGAAATTCCCAGGAGGCACAGGCCGATTCCCAACGCCAGCGCGCGCTTGCGCTCGCGCAGCACCAGGCCGATCGGCGCAATGTGCTCCTTGCGCTTTTCCTTCAGCCGCTCTTCCAGTTCCGGGCTTTCGTTCACGCCGCGGCGGATGATGAAGGCCACCAGGACCAGCAGGCCGCTCACGATGAAAGGCAGGCGCCAGCCCCAGCTCAGGAAGTCTTCCTTGGGCAGGTCGGAGACGATACGGAACACGCCGGTGGCGAGGATCAGGCCGATGGGGCTGCCGTATTGCGGCGCGGACGCCAGCAACGTGCGCCATTTGGGTGGCGCGTGCTCGGCCGCGATCAGCACGGCGCCTCCCCACTCGCCGCCCACGGCGATGCCCTGCACCAGCCGCAACGCCACCAGCAGGATGACCGCTGCCAGGCCAATGGAGTGATACGACGGCAGCAGCCCGATCAACGTGGTCGCAATACCCATCACCATCAGAGTGATGATCAGGCTCTGCTTGCGGCCGACGCGGTCGCCCAGGTGGCCAAAGATCAATGCGCCGAACGGGCGCGCGAAAAAGCCGATGGCGAACGTGCCCAGCGAAGCCAGCGTACCCATGAAGGGATCGTCGGTCGCGAAAAACACGTCGCCAAACACCAGCGCCGCGGCGGTGGCGTAACAGTAAAAGTCATACCACTCGATCATGGTGCCAAAGAATGCTGCCGAAGCTGCGCGAACCGGCTGGCGCCGGCTGCTCTTGCTGTCCATTTAATTCCCCTTGTATGCCTTGATGGCTGTGATTGACGATAGCAGCGACTGGCTATATCTTGTATAGCCACAAATGCCAATGTTCTAAGGCCACTTGATGAAAGAAGTGCTTCTCTCTGATCTCCTGGCCGGGGCCCTCTCGCGGGAATCCGAGCTGCCCTTGCAACGGCAGATCTACGAGATCGTGCGCCGCGGCGTGCTCGACCACACCCTGGTCGCCGGGCAGCGGCTGCCGTCCTCGCGAGCGCTGGCAGAAGAGCTCGGGATTTCGCGCATTACGATCTCCCTGGCTTACGACAGGCTGATCGCCGAGAGCTATCTCACCGCCCGCGAGGGCAGCGGCACTTTCGTCGAACACACCGGCGAGCGTCCGCTGGCGGCGCCTTCCCCGGAAACGGCAGCCCGCCAGCGCCTGGGGCTGTCCACCCGCGGCGAAGTCACGGGCGGCGGCACGGGCGGACTGGGACAGCACACGGGCGCCTTCGTGCCGGGCATCGCGGACGCGACGCTGTTCCCTTTCCATGTCTGGAAGCGGCTGCTGTCGCGCCACCTGGGCAAATCCAACCTGGCGCTGGCAGGGTATTCCAAGGACGGTGCGGGCTTCGTGCCGCTGCGCGAGGCCATCGCGAACTACCTGCGCATTTCGCGCTCGGTCGTCTGCCAGCCGGAACAGGTCATCCTGACGGCCGGCACCCACCAATCCATCGACCTCTGCGCGCGCCTGCTGGCCGACACCGGCGACGCCGCGCTGGTGGAAAGCCCCTGCCACTGGGCCTTTCCGCCGCTGCTGACCGCCGCGGGCATCCGCGTGCAGCCCGCCCACGTCGACGAAGGCGGGCTGAATCTGTCCGCCAGCAAGGTGCCGAAGCGCGCGCGCCTCGTGATCAGCAGCCCTTCGCATCAATATCCCACCGGCGTCGTCATGCCGCTGGCGCGCCGCCTGGAACTGCTGCAAGCCGCGCGCGCTAGCGGGCTGTGGATCATCGAAGACGACTACGACAGCGAATTCCGCTACGACGGCGCACCGATTCCGTCCCTGCAGGGCCTGGACACCGATGGCCGCGTCATCTACATGGGCACCTTCAGCAAGACCATGTTCGCCGGCCTGCGCATGAGCTACATGGTCGTTCCGGAACATATCGCGCACGCGTTCTCCAACGCCTGCGCGCGCATCTACCGGCCGGGGCACTTGCATCTACAGGCCGCGCTGGCGGATTTCATGAACGACGGGCATTTTTCGCAGAACATCAAGCGCATGCGGCTGGAATACGCGGAACGCCAGCGCCTGCTGCGGGAAGAACTGTTACGGCAGGTCGGCCCGATGGTCGAGCTGTCGCAGGCCCGGGCGGGGCTGCACGTATATGCGCGCCTGTCGCCGCAGGTGTCGGCGTCGCAGCTGGTCGCCCACGCGCAGGCCGAGAACATCGTGCTGGGCCTGCCCCACTTCCTGCCCGATCATGCCCAGGGCGACCGCAACGCCGTGGTGCTGGGCTATGGCGGCGTGCCGGGATCGCAGATCCCGGCTGGCGTGGAACGCTTCGCGCGCGCGCTTGACCGCGCCAGCAGCCCCGCGCCCGCCGCCCGGCCCAGGCGCCGCCGGGCGGCGGCCTGAACTGGCCTCCGCGCGAGTCCTTGCCTACAGCTTGGCAAACACCTCGTCGGCCGCCTGCATCAACTGATCCGCGTTCTCCAGGCTGAACGGCAACTGCGGCCGCAGCTTGATGACGTTGCCGCGCAGGCCGGTAGCGCTTAGCAGCACGCGGTGTTCGCGCATCAGGTTCACGAATCGATGCGTCTCTTCGGTGGCCGGCGTTTTGGCCGCCTGGTCCTTGACCAGTTCGATACCCATGAACAGGCCGTCGCCGCGCACATCACCGATCCAAGCATGCTTGCACGCCATCTCGCGGAACTTATCCCGCAGATAGGCGCCCGTGCGCGCCGCGTTGGCCTGCAGGCCTTCGTCCTGGATGACATCCAGCGTCGCCAGCGCCGCGGCGCAAGACACCGGATTGCCACCGAACGTGTTGAAGTAGCGCGCATCGCGGCCGAAGCGCTCGAAGATCTCGGGACGCGCCACCACACCGGCTATCGGATGACCGTTGCCCATGGGCTTGCCCATGGTGACGATGTCGGGCACCAGGCCATGGCGCTGGAAACCCCACATGCACGAACCGGTGCGCGCGAAACCCGCCTGCACTTCGTCGGCGATGAACAGCCCGCCCGCGGCGCGGATGGCCTCGACGGCGGGCGCCAGGAACGGCGCCGGATCGGTATAGACCCCGTCGCTGGAGAAGACCGTATCCACCAGCAGCGCTGCCGGACGGATGCCATGGCGCAGCATATCGTCGATGGCCTCCTGCACCCGGGCGGCAAACCACACGCCGATCGTCGCGGGATCGTGCCGGTAGGTGTCGGGCGCGCTCACGGCACGCACGTCGACGCCC
The DNA here is from genome assembly GCF_002209535.1 of Achromobacter marplatensis. GTDB lineage: Bacteria > Pseudomonadota > Gammaproteobacteria > Burkholderiales > Burkholderiaceae_B > Achromobacter > Achromobacter marplatensis. The sequence goes on from NZ_NJIG01000005.1 coordinate 70,686, forward strand.
AACGGCACGGTCTTGCCCAGCGAGGGCGACACCGCGGCGACAGCGGCCGTAACGCCGTGGTAGGCCAGTTCCGTCACGATGACGCCGCTGGCGCCTGTGTGGCTGCGCGCAATGCGCAGCGCCAGGTCGTTGGCCTCGCTGCCGGTGCACGTGAACATCGCCTGCGACAGCCCGGGCGGGAACGTGGCCACGAGGCGCTCTGCGTATTCCACCACGCCGTCGTGCAGATAGCGCGTGTGCGTGTTCAGCATCGCGGCCTGATCAGCAATGGCCGCGACCACGCGCGGATGGCTGTGGCCCACCGACGCCACATTGTTGTAGGCGTCCAGGTAGCGTTCCCCGCCAGCGTCGTAGAGCCACACGCCTTCGCCGCGTACGATGTGCAGCGGATTGTCATAGAACAGCCGATAGGCCGTTCCGAGAACGCGCTGGCGCCGTTCGATCAGGGCGCGCTCGGCGGCGGGCAGGCTGCCGGCGGCAGCGGGGTCGAACGCGTTCAACATGGCCTTGTCTTTGCTCATGCAGGATTCTCCAAAGTGGCGCCGCAGGTCCGCGACAGAATGTCCCGGGCGCGCCCTTGCGGCAAGGCCGCCAGTCGCGCCAGGCCGATCCAGGCCGGGGCGTTGTTGCGCAGGATGTAGGTACGGTTTTCGGGGTGCTGCTTGGCTCGCCAGCCCGTGATGGCCACGGTAAGCAGCAGGCGCGCGGCAATCAGGTCCGGCAGCAGCGCGATCTCCGGATCCGTCAGCGGATTCATGTGGTGGTAGCGGGCCACGCACAGCGCAGCCCGATCCAGCGGGCTGGCCGAATCTTCCAGCAGGTACGAGCAGGCCACCGCAAGGTCCTGCACGAGCGGCGCCTGCACCATGTCGCCGAAATCGAGAATGGCGGAGATACGGTCAGGCTGCGCCGCGTCCACCAGGACGTTGTAGGGGTTCAGATCATTGTGGATGACCTGGCGGCGCAGGCCCGGCAGCGCCGGCTGCACATGCGCCATGAACCGCGCCAGGGTGCGCTCGGCCAGCGCCCGCTGGTCGGCGTCTTCGATGCCGGCTAGCAGATCCGCCACCTGTTCCGCGTGCTGCAGGTCCCACAGCAGCGTGTGGTTCGCAGTCGGATGCTCGAACCCCCGCAGGGCCAGATCGAAGCCTGCGAGCGCGTGGCCCAGAGCCTGCGCCTGCGACGCGCTGCGTGGGGTCCTGTAGAGCGGCGTGCCGGACAGAAAGGTGATCACCCGGATGGCGCGGCGCCCCCCCGCCGGCCCGTCATGCCAATGCACGTAGCGGCCGTCGCGCGTCAACAGCAGGTGCGGCACCGGCAGGCTGCTGTCGGCATGCATCAGATGCAGCTGCGCCTGCGTCTGGAAGTCCGTCACCGCCGGATCCTCGGCGGGATGCGTGGCTTTCAGGACATAGGCGCTGCCATCGTCCAAGCGCAGGTGAAAATTCTGGTCACGCTCGCTGCTGAGCAATTCCGCCTGGGCGCGCAGCCCGAAGACGTCCCAGGCAATCGCGCGGGCATCGTCGATGGTCAGTTTCGGGGCTTCGGCCGCAAAGAGCGCCTGTTCGGCCGTGGGGGTCGCGGTGCTGCGGATCGTCATGCGGCGATCTCTTCCAGGCCGCACCATTCGGCAATGAACAATGCGATGGTCTGCGTCACCTTGCGCACCGATTCCAGGTTCACCGATTCGTCGTTGCCGTGCGGCATGCGGCACTCCGGGCCGTAGACGATGGCCGGCGTATCCGCGTAGAGGCCATAGAACCGGGCGTCGGTCGCGGCCGAGGTGACGTATTCCTGCAGCGGTTCGTTGAAGACCGCCTCATGGCTGACCCGCAGCGCCGCCTCGACGTCCTCGGAATCCTTCAGTTCATAGCCTTCGGCCATGAAGCCGTGGTAGATCACCTTGGGCGGGTGCTTGGCGAGGAAGGGATCGCGCGCCGCCACTTCCGCGACGAACGCTTCGATCTCCGCGCGGGCGGCCTCCAGGCTCTGGCCCGGGAACACCGCGACGCGCATGTCGAAGGTGCACCAGGCGGGCACGCTGGAGGGCCAGTCGCCGCCGGCGATCTTGCCCAGGTTGAAGCGGATGGGATGCGGATGGTTGCAGAAATGAGTGTGCTCGCATTTGCGGCCATTCCAGCGTTCTTCCAGTTCGTCCATCGCCTGAATCATGAAGATGGCTTTCTGGATGGCGTTGGCGCCCGCCCCCGAGAACGCCGCCGACGCGTGCTGGGGGTCGCCGTCGACCTGCACCTGGAACCACATGGGCCCGACCTGGGCGCGCATCAGCATCGGCAGCAGCGGTTCGGGAATGAATGCGGCATCGGCGCGGTAGCCGCGCTGCAGGCAGGCCAATGCGCCGTTGCCGGTGCACTCTTCTTCCACCACGGATTGCAGGAACACGTCGGCCGCCGGCTGCAGCCCCACCCGGCGCAGCGCGTCCAGCGCCGCCATGCAGGCGATGAGGCCCGATTTCATGTCGCCCGCGCCGCGTCCGTGCATCCAGCCGTCGATGATGGCGGGATCGTAGGGGTCGCGGCTCCATTGCGACCGGGGCCCCACGGGCACCACGTCGATATGGCCGTTCAGGATCAGCGACCGGCCCTGGCGGGTGCGCGAGCGGTGGGTGCCTACCACGTTGAATGCGTTGTCGTACGAGATGGCTACCGGCGAGAAACCCGGCATGTGCTTGATGGCGTCGATGTCGATCTGCCAGCGGTCCACGTCATAGCCGCGCGCCGCGTACTGCGCCGCCATGAAATCCTGCGCGGCCGCCTCTTCGCCGCGCTGCGAGGGAATTCGGACCAACTGCGCCAGCGTATCGGTCTGGTCGGCATAGCCGTCATTGACGGCCGCGAGAATGCGCGCTTTCAGCGCTTGGGTCAGCTCGGGCATGGATGTTCCACGGTTAGGGACAATGCCAAAGATGATAGGGGCAATTGGCGCTAAGTCAGATAGCCAATCCCAAGCAGTTCATATAGCCACTTTTGGGCATTCCCCATGCGGAGTATCTGCGCCGGGATCTCATTCGTGCGCAGGGTCACTGATAGCGTTCGCGATATCCCACCGGCGACATGCCGCAGTACTTACTGAAGATGTCCCGAAATGCCTTCGTGTCGTTGTAGCCGACTTCGTACATCACTTCCGACACGCTCTTGCGCGAGGTCTCCAGCCGCTTCTTCGCGGCTTCGACGCGGACCCGCTGCACGTATTCCACGATGCTGTTTCCGGTGGCCTGCCGGAACCGCCGTTCCAACGTACGGCGGCCCATCGCATGGCGGTCGGCCAGATCTTCCACGGTGATCTTTTCCGTGTAGCGGCCTTCGATGTCGTTCTGCACGGCGCGCACGACGTCGTCGGCATGGCCCTTCTGGCCCATGAACACCGAGAACGGCAGCTGGCTCTGGCGGCTCCAGTCCAGCTGAAAGTACTTGGCGCACCAGATGGCGGTGTCGCGGTCGGTGTATTTCTCGATCAGGTGCAGCACCAGATGCGCCGCCGAAAACGCGCCGCCGCTGGTGTAGATGCCGTTGTCGGCCATGACGATCCGGTCGCAGACCCACTCCACGTTCGGGAACAGGCTGGCGTACAGGTTCTGCGCCACCCAATGCACCACCGCCTGCTGGCCATCCAGCACTCCGCCTGCCGCCAGCAGCGCGGCTCCCATGCACAAACTGGCGACTTCGCCGCCTTCGCGGTGATGGCGCGACAACCAGTCAATGAGTTCACGGTTGGACAGCACGGCATCGGACACCGCGCCCAGCAGCGGCGGCGCGATGCAGATGTCGATGTCCGGCTGATCGGCCAGCACCAGGTCGGCCTGCACCTTGATGCGGCCGTCGTCCAGGCTGACCTCGCGGGTCAACGCCAGCGTGCGCACCAGGAACCGCGGTTCGCGGCCATGCGCGGCCAGATACTCATTGGCTACCAGAAAGCCATGGCGCGCGGTTTCCAGGGAAGCGATATTGGCTCCCGTCGGCAAAAGGAAAGCGACGTTTTTCATCGCCGGGCAGCTCCGAAGATGCCCCCTGGGAAGAGGGCCACAAACCCGCGCAGCGGATGCGGCGCGGCGGCGTTTTTCCAGACGCCAAGCATACGCCTGCCGACTGTCGCAATCCACCTGCAAGAATGTCGCAATCCCCTATCTGAAACCGCCCCCAATCCCGATACAGTGACATCTGCCGGCATCCAGGCCGGCCAGTGGCGAGCGTGACCAGCGGGCATGCCCATCGCCCAATAGAACAACATGGATCAAAGGAGTGTTCGATGGAAAAGTACATAGATGGTTACCTGCTTGCCGTGCCCCGCGCCAAGCTGTCGACGTACAAGAACATGGCGGAACAGGCCATGGCCGTCTGGATGGAGCACGGCGCGCTGGACTACCGGGAATGCGTGGCGGAAGACATTGACAGGGAGGGCTTCGGCTCATTCACCGCGGCCGCGGGCGCCAAAGAGGACGAAACGGTGGTGTTCGCCTGGGTCGTGTTCGAAAACAAGGCCGAACGCGACCGGATCAACGCCCTCGTCATGGCGGATCCCAGGTTGACCGGCATGTCCTGCGAAGGCATTTTCGATTTCAAACGCATGTGCCTGGGCGGCTTCAATACCTTGGTCGGCAAATAAAAATCGGGCGGCCTGTCGAAATCGGCCGCCCTCGTTCGTCGTAGAGAAAGGAGGCGCCCGAACCGCATGGCATCCGGGCGCTCTGTCCCCCACCGATAGTCCACGATTCTGGAGACACACCATGGCCACGCCCGCAAAGAATCCCATCCCCGACGGCATGCACACGCTGACCGCGCACATCGTGTGCGAAGGCGCCTCGGATGCCATCGCTTTCTACAAGAAAGCCTTCAACGCCGAAGAGCTCGCGCGCCTGCCGGGGCCCAACGGCAAGGTCATGCATGCCGCCATCCGCATCGGGGATTCCGTGCTGATGCTGATGGACGATTTCCCTGAATGGGGCAGCCTGGGCGCCAAGGCGCTGAAAGGCTCCCCGGTGACGCTGCATCTGTACATGAAAGACGTGGACGCGGCGATGAAGCAGGCCGTGGCGGCCGGCGCCACCGTGACGATGCCGGTGGCTGACATGTTCTGGGGCGACCGCTATGGCCAGGTCGTGGATCCGTTCGGCCACCGCTGGTCCATCGCCACGCATCAGTTCGATTATTCGCCCGAGGAAATCCAGCAGAACATGGCAAAGATGGGCGAAATGACCGGCTGCGGCGACCCGGCCGCCAAGCAGTAACGGCGGCTTACTGCGAATACGGCCCCAGGAAATCCAGCTTGCCGATTTTCACGCCGGCATTGCGCAAGATCGCGTACGCGGTCGTGACGTGGAAATAGAAGTTGGGCAGCGCAAACGTCAGCAGGTAGTCCTCGCCGGTGAACTCCGGCTTGAAGTCGCCGAAGTTCACGACGACCTTGCGGCTTTCCGCGCCGTCCACTTGTTCGGGCGTCACGCTTTGCAGGTAGGCGATGGTGTCGGCGATGCGCTGCTGCAACTGCGCGAAGGTCGTCTCTTCATCCGGAAACTTCGGGGCCTGGCCCTGAGACAAGCGCTGCACGGCAAACTTGGCGGCGTCGCTGGCGCGCTGGATCTGGCCTGACAGGGGATACATGTCGGGCGCCAGGCGTGCATTGACGAGCGAGGCGGGGTCGAGCCCTTCGGCCTGGGCATGGGCGACGGCCTTTTCCAGCAGGTCGGCCAGCACGGTCATGCCGCGAACGAAGACAGGCACGGACGCCCGATAAATAGAGAGGGACATAGCAGAGATTTCCAGAAAAGCCAGCCTGGGCGAAGCACGCGCTCCGCCTGCGTCAGGAATGCGGCGATCTTACGCCGCGCCCCCCGTTTCCGCAGCCGGCGGCCTCGACAACTGCATTCCCGATTCGCGAACAATGGTGCCTACGGCGGCGATTGGCCGGCGCCCGTCCGGCGCAAGCCCTGGAAGAATCGCCACACCAGCGCCGAGGCATCGGGGCCGCCGCGCGCGTGGTATTTCACCGACCCATCGCCGCCGCTCCAGGCGTGCTCCAGCCGCGTGATTTCACATAGGCGCAAGATCGTCTTGCGTCCGCGCAGCAAGTCCACGCGGCGGTACGCCTTGTCGGTGCCCAGCCCCAGCACGCGCTCGACCGGCACGTTTTCCGGGCTCAGGTCGTTCAACGCACGGAACTGTTCGAACAGTTGCTTGCCGTTGCGGGGCGCCACCGTCGCGTCCAACTGGCCTTGCAAAATCAACGCGGGCATGCCCAGACGGAATACAGCGGGGTTGGCCACGCCTTCCAGCAACGGCAGCAAGGGCTTGAGACTGCCGCGCCGCATGGTGCCGATGCCGCCCGTGGCGCTATGGGCATCGCCCACGACCGGGCCGGAATGCATGGCCACGGCGGCGATCAACGCAGGATGCCGCAATGCCACCAACGCCGCCATGCCCGCCCCCGCGGACAGGCCCGCGATGTAGACCCGCTCCGGGTCCAGCCCGTGCCGCGCGACTTCCGATCGGATCAGCGCCGCGATCAGGTCGGCCTCGGCGCCCCCATGCGGGTCATCGGGCTGGAACCACCGCCAGCAGCGCTGGACCTGACGCGTCATGGATTGCTGCGGGTACAGCACCATGAAACTGCCTGCGTCGGCCCACTGATTCATGCGCGAGCCGCGGGCAAATGCCAGCGACGTCTGGCGGCATCCATGCAGCATCACCACCAGCGGCATGCCGGCGCGTGGCGCAGATACCGGGGTGTAGCGCGCGAAGGTCAGTTGACGCCCCGCGCCGTCAGAGAATTGCCGCGACGATTCCCAACGGCCGCCGCCCAATGAAGGCGCGGCCGGCTGGCGGGGCGTGGCGGCCGGCGGCGCCGGCTTGGCTGCCGCCTTGCGTACCGACGTGGTTCGCTTCCTGGCGGCCTTGGGGGCTGCCATGCGCATCGCGGCGCGCTGGAGTTTGCTTAGTTTCTTTGCGGCTTTGAAAAACAGGCTGGTAAAACTGCGCGCCATTGCTAGGCCTCGGCCAGTAAACCTTCTCGACTTCGCGTCGGCGTCTAGACGCCGCGGGGCCGCTCGCTGCGGCACGCCGGCCATCGCGCCCGCAAGGTCACGGACGCCTGGATCTCAGAATCTTGGAGCCGGACCGGGACCGCCCGTCAACAATTGCAGACAGGAGATCAACGCAACGGCGATCGTAAGGATGGACAATACCCTGACCACTTTACTGGAGTCGGGACGCGTCAACATGGCTGTCATCCGCGTAACGATGTATGCCCCAACCATAAGGCCAATTGCCGGAATCATCGGTGCCTCCCCTAAGAGTTTCTGTTGCGGCCGCGCGGTCGCGCAGTTCGCGGACGCGAGCCCGGGAAAAAGAACGTACACCGCCTCTGCGGACGGATTTATTTCTGCGTGAAATGTATCACAGAGTAACTTCGCAGCCGCGCATTGCTACGCGCCCGCCCCTTGTCCGATTTGCACAAGATCAAGCCGGCCCGCATCAATCGCTCCCACCTGCGCGCGGCCGCTTGAGCGCGCCGCGCAAAGCGCCTATGGTGTAAGCCTTGCACCAACACAACAAGACGCATTCATGTTTCCCAACGACAGACCCCAGACCCTGGGCGAAGAAATCGCCAACACCATCAGCCATGGGGTGGGTGCGGCAGGCGCCCTCGCCGCTGCGCCCTTCCTGATCATTGCCGCCGTCCGCCAGGGTGACGCCGCCTTCATCGCAGGCGCCGCCGTCTTCGCGGCATCGATGTGCCTGCTGTACCTGGCCTCCACCATCTATCACGCGCTGCCGCTATGCCGCGCCAAGCAGATCTTCAACGTGCTGGACCATTCGGCCATCTACCTGCTGATCGCCGGCACCTACACACCGTTTGCGCTGGGCGCGCTGCGCGGCCCGTGGGGCTGGACCTTGTTCGGCCTGGTCTGGGGGCTGGCCCTGCTAGGCGTGGGGCTGAAGGCCAGCAAGCGCCTGAATCGCCCGGCCGTCTCGACGGGCCTCTACCTGGCGATGGGCTGGCTGGTGATCATCGCCGTGAATCCGCTCATCGAACGCGTGCCCACGGGCGGGCTGTGGTGGCTGGTGGCCGGCGGCCTGGCCTACACGGGCGGTGTGGTGTTCTTCGTGTTCGACAACCGCTGGCGCTACAGCCACTTCATCTGGCACCTGTTCGTGCTAGCCGGCACCGTGTGCCATTTCTTCGCGGTGCTGTGGTACGCGGCCTGACGCGCCGTCAACGGCGGCGGGCCGCGCCCGCCTCCGGCATCGCCAGCAGCCCCCGCTTCATCAACCCGCGCACACCAGGCACCAGCAGCGAACCGCCGAACAGCAGGTCGCGCCACAAGCCCGGGCCCGACGACTGGAAACACGGCGTCAGGGCGCGGCTCAGCGTCTGATACATGCGCGAGGGCAGCAACCGGCTGCGCGCATAACGCGCTGGCCCCTCGGCGGCGCCGTACTGTCCCAGCGCGCGGGCCAGCGCCAGCGCGTCCAACACCGCCAGCGTCGCGCCCAGCCCCAATTGCGGGCTCATCGCATGACCCGCGTCCCCCACCGCACAGTAGGGTCCGGCGGCCAGTCCGCGCGGCCACGTGTGGCGGTAGGTGGCCACGGACAGATCCTCATGCCGGGACACCTGGTCCACGACCGGCGCGGCTTCGGGCCACAACGCCAGCAACTGATCTTTCCACTGCCCGATCGGCGCGGCGCGCCAAGCGGGCAAGGCATCATGGCGGATGCTCCAGAACAGCGACAGGCGCACGCCCTGCGGACCGATGTCGGTAGGCAGCAGCCCCATCATCTGACGCGTGCCGCGAAAGCGCTGCAAAAGCTGCGTGGCCCCCGGCCAGTCCGGCGCCCAGAACTGCCCCCACAGCGCGCCCCATCGGTACACGCGGGACTTGCTGGCCAATCCAACCTGTTCACGCAGCGCGGACGCCGCGCCATCGGCCACCACGAACACGTCGAAGGTGGATTCCGCCTGGCTGGCGCCGTCGCCATGGACCACACACGCCCTGCCCGCCTGGTTGTCCAGCGTCTGGACCGGACAGCCGAACGAAAACGCGACGCCCGCGCGCCGGCAGGCGTCGAACAGCACGCCGCCCAATGCCGCCCGGGTCACCGCGCGAGCGCCATCGCCCGCGTAATCGATATCGACAACGCGCCAGCCGCGATGCGACACCCCCAGCAGGCGGTCGATCGGCGCGCCCACATTCAGCGCGTCCACGTCCACCCCAAGCGTACGCAGCGCGCGCACGCCGGGCGGCTGCAGCAGCAGGCCCGCGCCCAGGGTCGTGAAACCCGGGTGCTTTTCAAAGACGCGCACCTGATGCCCGGCCTGCGCCAGGGCAAGCGCAGTCGCCAGCCCGGCGCTGCCAGCGCCGGCGATCCCAACGGAAAGCGGTGATTGCGACAAGGTCATGGAATCCGTATCGGCGGTCGGCCCGTCACGGGCCGACATTCGTGCGGCGATAGTACCAACACACTAGTCCTGCCGCAGGTACTCCGTCGGGGGGCTGCCCAGCACGCGGCGAAACATCGTGGAAAACGCCGCCGGGCTTTGATAGCCGAAGTCCAGTGCGATGGTGGTAACCGGCTGCCCGGACGCCAGGCGCGCCAGCGCCAGCACCACACAGGCGCGCTGCCGCCACGCCGAAAAGGACATGCCCGTCTGCTGCCGGAAGTGGCGGCTGAAGGTGCGCAGGCTCATGTGCAAGCGGTCGGCCCATGCCTGGGGCGGCACACGCGCATCGGGCGCGGCGATGAAGCCGCGGCACAGCGAGGCCAGGCGCTTGTCTTGCGGCAGTGGAATATGCAGGGGCAGCACGGGCGCGCGATCGACCTCGTGCAGCAGCAAGGCCGCCAACGCGCCGTCACGGCCGTCCGGCTCATAGGCGGCAGGCATGTCCACGGCTTCCAGCAGCAATTGCCGCAACAGCGGCGACACCTCGATCACCTCGCAGGCGCTGCGATCCGCGCGCGCGGCGCCGGGCTCGATGTACGCGCTGCGTGTGCTGACGTCCAGCATGCGCACCTGGTGCGTCACGCCCGCGGGTATCCACACGGCGCGCTGCGGGGGCACCACCCAGTTGCCGTCGCGGGTCTCCACCTGCATGACGCCGGTGGCGCCGTACAGCAGCTGCGCGCGCCGGTGCGCGTGGGCCGGCAGCAACTGGCCAGGCGGATAGTCGTTGCCGATGGCGACCACGGCGCGGTCCAGCGAATCGTAGCGGTCGATATGGGTATTGCGCATGGCGGACAGAGTGAGCAACCCGGCCGGCTTGGCCGAAATGCGAACATTATTGACCAATCCTATAAAGCAGGCCAATACGGGGCGCCGTATCGTGACGGCTTCTCTGCGAAAGGATGGACGGCATGCTTTATCTCGTACTGGCTTTGTTCGGCTGCGTAAGCGGCGTCACCACGGTCCTGTTCGGTTTCGGCGGTGGCTTTGTCGTGGTGCCGGTGCTGTACGGCGTGCTCACCGCTACGCACGGCGCGGGCGACGCCATCGGCCAATCCGCCATGCATATCGCGGTAGCGACGTCCACCTGCGTCATGATCGTGAATTCCATCGCCGCAACGCGCAAGCATCAGCGCGCCGGCAACATCGTGCGCGCCTACGTCTGGCCGCTGGCCGGCTTTATCGCCGTGGGTGCCCTGCTGGGCGCGTGGGCCGCGACCCGCGCCAGCGGCGGCCTGGTGCGCTGGATCTTCATCGCCTACCTGGGTGTGACGATCCTGGACTGCCTGCTGCGGCAAGGTTTCCTGGCGCAGCAGCATGAGACGCAGGCGCCGCAGCCCTTGGGACAGGGCGTCGTGGTGGGCGGCGGCGTGGTCATTGGCGCCATCGCCACCTTCCTGGGGGTGGGCGGCAGCGTGATGACCGTGCCCTTGCTGCGCCGGCGCGGCCTGCCCATGGCCAAGGCGGCGGCAATGGCCAACCCGCTGACGCTGCCGGTGGCCATCGTGGGCACGCTTGCGTACATGGCGGCGGCGCGCGGCCTGCCGGCCGCGCTCGCGCCGTGGATCGTCGGCTATGTCGATCTGCTGGCTTTCGCGGCATTGGCCCTGGGTTCGCTGGCAGGCATCCGGCTGGCCGCGCCGTTGATTCCCCGCATTCCTGACCGCTTGCACGCCCGCGTCTACGTCCTGCTGCTGGCGCTGGTGATGCTGAGCATGGTGCTGATCTGACCGTTCGGCACGCGAACCGCGCTGCAACGCACAAACCTAAAGACACATCGCGACCAGCAGCGACTACGAAACCGCGCAAAACGTTTCTGCGGCCGTCCCAGGGGCGACCCTCCCACGCCGCGCCTGGATCTCGTGGCCTGCCGACACAGGAAAACACATCGCGAAACTTGTCCCACGGCACGTCCCGTCGTCATCATGGTCGGACATTCAACCGGAACAAGGAGGTTTCATGCAGCGTTCCACTTACGCATTCCTATCCGCCGCCATTCTGACGACGGCGCTGTCCGGTGCCCCCGCCCTGGCGCAGAACGCCAGCCAGCCGCCGGCTCAACCGCAGATGGCCCCCGCCATTTCGCAACCCACCGACCAGCAGCTGCAACGCTTCGCGTCGGCATCGCAGAAGGTGTCCGGCGTGGTCGACGAATACCGCCCCAAGGTCGACGCCGCGAAGTCGGACGACGCCAAGCAGAAGGTGGTGCAGGAAGCGGACGCCAAGATGGTGCAGCTGGTGCGTGCGGACGGACTGACCGTCGAAGAATTCAATGGCATCGGCCAGGCCGTGCAGCAGAACCCGCAGTTGAAGCAGCGGGTCATGAACATGAGCCAGGGCGCGCCGAAGTAACCCAGGGCCGGACCGGGGATTGTCCGGCCTGCGCCACGCGTCTTCGGGCGCGTGGCGCTTTTTCTTGCGCGCCGCAACGCGCCGGACGCGTTATCCTGACTGCCGTCCTTATCCACTGGCACGTCCAAGGAGCACGGCATCTTGAACCCGGATCTCACCCTGTACGATTTGGCCGGCGCCGACGCGTCGCTACGTTTCAGCCCGCATTGCTGGAAAACGCACATGGCGCTGGCCCACAAGGGCCTGTCCGCCAAGACCGTGCCCTGGCGCTTCACCGAAAAGGAAGCGATCGACTTTTCCGGCCAGAAGCTTGTTCCCGTGCTGGTGCACGACACCCATGTCGTCAGCGATTCGTGGCAGATCGCCTGCTATCTGGAAGACACGTTTCCCGAGCGGCCGTCATTGTTTGGCGGCGCGGGCGGGCGCGCCGTCACCCTGTTCACGAACGCCTGGGCGGATGCCACGCTGGTACCGGTACTGGCGCGCCTGCTGCTGCCCGCCATCCACGGCCTGATCCATGAGAAAGACGTGGACTACTTCCGCGCATCGCGCGAAAAGCGCTTCGGCAAGCTGGAAGACCTGCCTGCGGGTTACGCCGACCAGATCGCGGCGTTGCGGGCGGCGCTGCTGCCGCTGCGCCTGACGCTTGCCAGGCAGCCCTACCTGGCGGGCAGCCAGCCTGGCTATGCCGACTACGCGGTGTTCGGCATGTTCATGTGGGCCCGCTGCACCAGCCCGCTTGTGCTGCTGGCCGAAGACGATCCCGTCCATGCCTGGCGCGAACGGCTGCTTGATGCCTTTGACGGCATGGCCCGCCGCGCGCCGGTAGCCGCTGGCTGATCAGGTCTTCAGCCGGTAGCCCGTCTTGAAGATCCAGCGTACGCCGATCAGGCAGGCCACGAGGAACACCAGCGTCATACCGACGCTGACGCCCACGCTGACATCCGACACGCCGTAGAACGCCCAGCGGAAGCCGCTGACCAGGTAGACCACCGGGTTGAACAGGGTGGCGGTCTGCCAGAACGGCGGCAGCATCTTGATGGAATAGAAGGTGCCGCCCAGGAAGGTCAGCGGCGTGATGATCATCAGCGGGATGATCTGCAGCTTCTCGAAGCCATCGGCCCACACGCCGATGATGAAGCCGAACAGGCTGAACGTGACGGCCGTCAGCACCAGGAAGCCCAGCATCCAGATCGGGTGCGCGACCTCAAACGACACGAACAGGCGCGCCGTGGCCAGCATGATCAGCCCCAGGATGATGGACTTGCTGGCGGCCGCCCCCACGTAGCCCATCACGATCTCCACATACGAGATGGGCGCCGAATGGATTTCGTAGATGGTGCCCGAGAACCGCGGCATGTAGATGCCGAAGGACGCGTTGGCGATGCTTTGCGTCAAGAGCGACAGCATGATCATGCCCGGCACGATGAACGCGCCGTAGCTGACCCCGTCGATCTCGACCATGTGCGAACCGATGGCCGAACCGAATACCACGAAGTACAGCGACGTGGAGATGACCGGCGACAACACGCTTTGCATCAGCGTGCGCCAGGCCCGGGCCATTTCAAACAGGTAGATAGCGCGGATGGCGTAGAAGTTCATGATTGACCGTGTACCAGGCTGACAAAGATGTCCTCAAGCGAGCTTTCCGATGAATTCAGGTCGGTGAATTCGATCTGGAGCCGGCTCAGGTCGTGCAGCAGTTGGGAAATCTGACCGCCGCCCTGGTTGTCGTAGGTGTAGACCAGCTTGTAGCCATCGCTGGACAAGTCCAGCTGATAGGCGTCCAGCGCGGTCGGGATGCCCGGCAACGGCGCTTTCAAGGTCAGGCTGAGCTGGCGCTTGCCCAGCTTGGCCATCAGCGCGTCCTTTTCTTCGACCAGAATGATCTCGCCCTTGCGGATCACGCCAATGCGGTCGGCCATTTCCTGCGCTTCTTCAATGTAATGCGTGGTCAGGATGATGGTGACCCCGCTTTCCCGCAGGCGCCGCACCATTTCCCACATGCCGCGGCGCAGCTCCACGTCCACGCCCGCGGTGGGTTCGTCCAGGAACAGGATGGCCGGTTCGTGCGACAGCGCCTTGGCGATCATGACGCGGCGCTTCATGCCGCCTGACAACGCCATGATGCGGCTGTCCTTCTTGTCCCACAAGGACAGGTCGCGCAGCACCTTTTCGATATAGGCGGGGTTGGCCGGCTTGCCAAAGAGGCCACGGCTGAACGTGACGGTGTTCCAGACGCTTTCGAACGCGTCGGTGGAAATCTCTTGCGGCACCAGGCCGATCTTGGAGCGCGCGGCGCGGAAGTCCGACACGATGTCGTGGCCGTCGGCCAGTACGCGGCCATCGCTGGGATTGACGATGCCGCAGATGATGCTGATCAATGTCGTCTTGCCCGCGCCGTTCGGCCCGAGCAAGGCGAAGATCTCACCGCGCTGAATTTCCAGGTTGACGCTCTTGAGCGCCTGGAACCCTGAAGCGTATCGTTTGGATAAGCCCTGAACTGATATAACCGGCTGCACACGAGCCCCCGACGTGATCGATAGCCGGAGATTTTACCCGCCACGCCGTTACAGCTTGTTCGGCGTGGCGGAACGCAGTGTTCCCGTTTCAGGGATTAACGCCCCCAGCGCAGCACCAAGGGGTCCAAGCGGCGGGCGGTTTCCAAAAGGCCCTGGCGGACCTCGGGGCGCATGGGCGGGAACGGATGCCGGGGCGCCTCGCAATCGATCACGCCGCCGGCCTTCATCAGCGCTTTGGCGGTGAGGATGCCGCCCTGCCGGTTTTCGTAATTGATCAGCGGCAGCCAGCGCTCGTACAGGCGGTAGGCCTCATCGCGGCGGCCCGCGCGGTGCGCCTCGATGATGGGGCGGATGCCGTCGGCAAAGCCGCCGCCCGTCATGGATCCGGTGGCGCCCGCGTCCAGGTCGGGCAGCAGCGTGATGGCCTCCTCACCGTCCCAGGGCCCCTCCACCGCCGCCCCGCCCAGCGCGATCAGGTCGCGCAGCTTGGAAGCCGCGCCCGCGGTTTCGATCTTGAAGTACGACACCTGCCGGATCTCGCGCGCCATCTTGGCCAGCAGCGCGGCGGACAACGGCGTGCCCGCCACCGGCGCGTCCTGGATCATGATGGGAATGTCCACCGCGTCCGACACCTGCTGGAAGAAGGCCTCGACCTGCGCTTCGGGCACGCGGATCGTCGCCCCATGGTAGGGCGGCATGATCATCAGCATGGCCGCGCCCTGGTCCTGCGCGCGCCGGCTGCGCGCCGCGCATACCTGGGTGCTGAAGTGCGTGGTCGTGACGATGACGGGCACGCGGCCCGCCACGTGTTCCAGGATGGTCCGCGTGAGCACCTCGCGTTCTTCGTCCGACAGCACGAACTGTTCGGAAAAGTTCGCCAGGATGCACAGGCCGTCCACCCCCGAGTCGATCATGAAGTCCACCGCCCGCTTCTGGCTGGGCAGGTCCAGTTCGCCCGCCTCGGTAAACGGGGTGGGCACCACCGGGAAGATGCCGCGGTAACGCGGCGTGGGGTTCGTAGGGGTCGTTGTCATCCGCGGGCCTATTCGATGATGTTGAAATCGTTCAGGTACTCGGTCTTCAGCGTCAGCCCCAGGCCCGGCTTATTGTCATCCAGGTCGATGAAGCCCTCTTTGGCCACCGGCTCGCCGTCGAAGATGTAGTAGAACAGCTCATTGCCGACTTCCACGTCGAACATCGGGAAATACTCACTCATGGGCGAGGCCAGCGTGCTCATGGTGAGGTGGTAGTTGTGCATCTGGCCGGCGTGCGGGATGACCGGCACGCTGTAGGCCTCGCACAGCGCATTGATCTTGTGCGCCGCCGTGATGCCGCCCACGCGGTTCGTGTCGTACTGCACGACCGACACCGCCTTCCTGTCCAGCAGCTGCTTGAACCCGTAAAGCGAGAACTCGTGCTCGCCGCCCGAGATCGGGATCGACGTCAGCTGGTTCAATTCGGCGTAGCCGTCGACATCATCAGCGATGACGGGCTCTTCCAGCCAGCGGGGCTCGAACTTCTCAAGCTTGGGCAGAATGCGCTTGGCGTATTCCAGGTTCCAGCCCATATAGCATTCCAGCATCAGGTCCGTGTCGTACCCGATGACTTCGCGCACGGCCTCGACCGACTTCAGGTTCTCGACCACGCCCTTCTGCAGATGCGCCGGCCCGTAACCGAAGCGCATCTTGAACGCGGTGAACCCCTGGTCCAGATAGGTCTGCGCCTCTTCCTGCATCGCCTTCAGGTCGGTGCGGTACAGCTTGGAGTAGTAGACGGGGATCTTCTCCTTGGTGCGGCCGCCCAGCAGCTTGAAGACGGGCTTGTTCACCGACTTGCCCAGAATGTCCCAGATGGCGATATCGATGCCCGATATCGCCGCCATCGTCACGCCCTTGCGGCCCCAGGCTTGCGTGGCCCGGTACATGCGCTGCCACAGGTATTCGTAGTCCCACGGGTCCTGCCCCACGACCAGCGGCGTCAGGTACTGGTCGATGATGGCCTTGGCCACGCGCGGGGCCAGCGCCACATTGCCCAGGCCCACGATGCCGTCATCGGTTTCCACTTCGACGACGGTCCAGCCGTGGAAGCGGAACGTGCTCATGGTTTCCTGCTTGGAATACAGCAGGTCCATGGCGTTGGAGCAGAAGTTGCCCTGGGGCGGCACGGTCTTGCCGGTCCATTCGAAAACACGGGCGCGGACGGATTTGATCTTCATGTCGGGTTCCTACTTGGAAGACGGGAAACGGTGCGATACGCCCATGCGGCAGGCGATCTGGAAGGCTTGCCAGGTGGCCTCCACGTTGGCGCGGCCCTGGCCCGCGATGTCGTAAGCGGTGCCGTGCGCAGGCGTGGTGATGGGGATCGGCAGGCCGCCCTGCACCGTCACCCCACGCGCGAAGCCCAGCAGCTTGATCGCGATCTGACCCTGGTCGTGGTACATGGTGACGATCGCCTGGAACTCGCCGGCCTGCGCTCTCAGGAAGATGGTGTCGGCGGGGAACGGTCCCTGCACGGGCAGCCCCTCCTCGTTCAGCTGGCGCACGGCGGGCGCGATGATGTCGACCTCTTCGCGGCCGCACGTGCCGCCGTCGCCGCCGTGCGGATTGAAGGCGGCCACCGCCACCCGCGGCGCGGCGATGCCGTTAGCCTGGAGCGACCGGTAGATCAGCCGCGTGGCCGCCTTGATGCCGTCGATGCTGAGCGCCGCTGCGGCGTCCTTCAGCGGAATATGCGAGGAAACCCGCGACGTCCACAGCTCGCCCAGCGTGTTGAATTCACAGAAGTAGCCGGTGACGCCCAGGTACTGCGCGAAGTGGTGCAGTTCGTCGTCGTGCTTCAAGCCGCCCAGCTTCATGGCGAACTTGTTCAACGGCGCAAAACAGATCGCATCCACATGCTCGGCGCGCGCCGCATCCATGCAGGCATCCAGCACGCGCAGCACCGATGCGCCGCCCGCCGCCTGGGGCTGGCCCACGGTGACCTGGTCGGGCCGGATCGTATCCATCTCCAGCCACGCCGGCACGCAGGTGTCCGGCCGGTTGCGCACCGCCTCGAAGCTGTCCACCGCCTGGGTCGCCACCTGAACGCCCGCCACGCGCTGGCCTTCGCGCCATAGCCAGGCATCGCCCACCAGCACGATGTTGGCGCGCTGGCAGGCCTCCGGCTTGGCAAGCAGGCGGGCGATCAGTTCGGCGCCGATGCCGGCGGGGTCGCCCAGGGTCAGGGCAATAACGGGTTGCGGTTGCGGGTTCATGCTGGGCTCATTCCACGGAAATGTTGTTCTTCTTGATGATGCCGGCGTAGCGCTGGTTCTCGGTCTTGTGAAACTGCGCAAACTGTTCCTGGCTCATCGGGGTGATGTCCGCTCCGATCGCCAACAGGCGGGTCTGCGTTTCAGGCAACGCCAGGATCTGGTTGACGTCGTCATGGATGCGTTTCTGGATGGCGGCGGGCGTGGCGCTGGGCATGTAAATGCCGTACCAGGCGCTCATCTCGACGCCGGGCACGCCGGCCTCGGCCATCGTCGGCACTTCCGGCAGTTGGGCGTTGCGCCGTGCGCTCAGCACGGCCAGCGCGCGCACTTTGCCGCTTTTGATGTGGGGGATGACGGACGACGCGGTCTCGAAGGCGATCTGCACCTGACCGCCCATCAGGTCCACCATGGCCGGACCGCTGCCGCGGTACGGGATGTGCGTCATCTGCACGCCGGTGGCGTCCTTGAACAGCTCCGCCGCGATGTGCTGGGTGCTGCCGGAGCCGCTGCTGGCGAAGTTGTATTCGCCCGGCTTGCTTTTGAGAAGCGCGATCAATTCCTGCACCGATTTCGCGGGCACCTGGTTGTTGACGACCAGGATGTTGGGCACCGCGCCCACGAACACCACGGGCGTCAGATCGCGGTCATTGTCGTAGCCCAGCTTCAGCAGATGGGGCGCAATCGCGTGGGCCGTCGACACGCCCATCACCATGGTGTGGCTGTCCGCCGACTTCGCGGCCAGATCCGCCGCCAGCGTGTTGGACGCGCCGGGCTTGTTCTCGACCACGACCGTCTGCTTGAGCATGGGCCCCAGCTTGTCGGCCACGGCGCGCGCCATGGCGTCGGTGCCGCCGCCGGGCGCCGACCCGACCAGCAGGCGCAGCGGTTTGGTGGGCCAGTCGGCCGGTTGCGCCTGGGCGTGCGCCGGGCCGGGGGCCATGACGGACAGGCACAGGGCGCCGGCCGCCATCGCGGCCAATACGCGGATCTTCATGGTTGTCTCCTTGATGAATTCTTTGCCGCTGACGGGCAATTTGTTGTGAATGCATCTTAGGGAGAAGCTCCGTTTCCGTAAAATGAAACTTTCGCACCAATCGTTCACCTCAGGCGATCAATCATGGAACGCAACCTGAATGTCCCGGCCCTGTTGGCCAGGCTGCGCATGCGGCAGGTCGTGCTGCTGCTTGCCATCGACGACCGCGGCACCCTGCGCGCGGCCGCGCAGCAACTGAACATGACCCAATCCGCCGCCAGCAAGATGCTGCACGAGCTGGAATTGGCGCTGGGCCAGCCGCTGTTCGAGCGCGTGGGCCGCGGCCTGGCGCTGACACCCGCGGGCGAGTGCGTCATGGGGCATTTCCGCGGCATGCGCGGAACGGTGTCGTCGCTGGCCCGCGAATTGGATGAACTGCGGCTGGGCAGCGCCGGCAAGCTCTTCATCGGCAGCATCATGGCGGCCTCGCCCGGCCATCTGACCGATGCGCTGCTGCGGCTGAAACAGACGTACCCGCTGCTGGCCGTGGAAATTTCCACCGGCACCAGCGACCTGCTGATCGCGCAGTTGAACGAAGGCAAGCTGGATGTGGTGATTGGCCGCATGCTGACCCTGTCGGACCGCAACTACCTGTTCCGCCCGATCGGCGACGAGGCCTTGTCCGTCATCGCGGCGGTGGATCATCCGCTGGCCCGCAAGCGGCGTGTCGCTTTCGACGCGATGCAGGCCTATCCCTGGATCCTGCAGCCGCAAGGCAGCCCGATGCGGGACGTGATCGAACATGAGTTCCGGTCCCACAACACGGCCTTGCCGCCCGGGCTGATCGAATCCGCCTCCATCCTGACCACCACCAACCTGGCGATGAAGTCGCAGATGCTGGGCGTGATTCCGGAATCGGTCGCCAGCCGGTATGCCCGGCATGGCCTGCTGGCGATCCTGCCCTACCAGATCCGGCAGTCGCTGGCGGCGTTCGGCAGCATCGTGCCGCGCGACCGCCCCTTAAGCGCGGCGGGGCAGCACTTTGTCGACTTACTGCATGAAAATGCGTGAAGATAAGCGCCTGTTAGGGCAAAAATAGACACTGCGAGCAGTACAATCGAGGATTGCGCAATTCGCGCGTTTCACCTGAGGTACACCCGTGAGTGCATTGCCCGCCTGTCCGAAATGCCAATCCGAATTCACCTACGAGGATGGCGGCGGCTACGTCTGCCCGGAATGTGCGCATGAATGGTCGGCGCAGGACGCCACGCCCTCGGACGACGACGCCCGCGTCTACCGCGATTCAGCCGGCAACGTCCTGCATGACGGCGACACCATCACCGTCATCAAGGACCTGAAACTCAAGGGGTCGGGCGGAGTGATCAAGATGGGCACCAAGGTCAAAGGCATCCGCCTGGTCGACAGCGACCACGACATCGATTGCAAGATCGACGGCTTCGGCCAGATGAGCCTGAAGTCGGAGTTCGTCAAGAAAGTCTGACGCGGCGCCCGCCAGATTGGCGGGCCCCCTATCTCTCAGCCCCAGTCTTTCCCCCCTCCTCCCGTTCCACCGGGAGGCCGAGGGATTACAGCGGGTCTTCCTCGGCCGCTTTCGGCATCAGGTAGGCCGTCAGCGTGCTGGACAAGCCGGCCATCACCCACAACACGAAGAACGACACCGTGTAGAAGCCCATGCGCCCCGTGGGCACGTGCCCGAAGATCGCCACGTCCAACGGATCGATCAGCGCGAAGATCAGGGCGCTGCCCGCCGCAGCCGCCAGGAACGACGGCCACAGTATCCACATCAATGAACGCAAGCCCATTTGTGTCCTCCCATCAGGGATTGGCGCGCGCGGCGCCCGCGGCTTCGCCGGTCTTGGGCGCCGCCTGCTCGATCACCAGGCCGCGCTTGACCACGCCTTCCAGGATCGGCTCGTGCGTGAAGTTGCTGTAGGCGAAGTAGATCGTGATGAAGCACCCGATCATGGCCACGAACGGGCCAGCCATCAGGATCCAGGGCCACGGTTCGTAGTACCAGGGCTTGGGCGGCGGAGCGGATTGTGCGAGGGTCATGAGGTTCGTCCTTTACGTATTCAATCGGGCACGTAGAAGCTGGCGGGTTCGTCGGTTTCGATCGGATGGTTTTCGCCGTCGTGGCCGCGCGCGCGCAGCGTGATGGCATGCGCGCCTGGCGTGGCGCCGGCGGGCGCCCGGATCACCATCGGAACCAGCTTGTTGGCGGCGGGTTCCACTTCAACCACGTCCGACCCCTGCTGGCCCGTCATCACAGCCAGTCCCGGCATGCCGTCTGCCGACAGGCGCAGGCGCATGGCGGTGTCAGACGTGTTGATGATCTGCAGGCGGTAGACGTTCTCGATCTGGCCGCCCGCCACTTCCCGGCCCAGCGCGCCGCGGTCGCGGATGACGTCCACCCGCAAGGGGTTGCGCATCGCCAGCGACGCCACGAACGCCACCGCCATGATCAGGATCAGCGTGCCGTAGATCAGCACGCGCGGGCGCAGCAGATGCGAACGCGCGCTTTTGGCGGACAGGCCATCCTGCATGGCGCGGTCCGACGTGTAGCGGATCAGGCCGGGTTCATACTGCATCTTGTCCATGACCTGTTCGCATGCATCGATACAGGCGCCGCAGCCGATGCACATGTACTGCAGGCCGTCCCGGATATCGATGCCGGTGGGGCAGACCTGCACGCACAAACTGCAATCCACGCAGTCACCCAGGCCGGCGGCCTTGTGGTCCACCTTGCGCGAACGTCCGCCCCGCGGGTCGCCGCGACGCTTGTCGTAGGTAACGACAAAGGTGTCGGGGTC
Organism: Achromobacter marplatensis; assembly: GCF_002209535.1. Lineage (GTDB taxonomy): Bacteria > Pseudomonadota > Gammaproteobacteria > Burkholderiales > Burkholderiaceae_B > Achromobacter > Achromobacter marplatensis. Next base: position 92,076 of record NZ_NJIG01000005.1, read on the forward strand.
CACCATCACGCTCTGGAAGCGGGCGTAGGGGCACATGTATTTGCACACGGACTCGCGCATGAAACCCGCGTTGCCCCAGGTGGCGAAACCGTAGAACAGCATCCAGAACCATTGCCACGGCCCCAGCTGCAAGGCGAACAGTTCATGGCCCAGTTCGCGGATCGGCGCGAAATAGCCGATGAAGGTGGACCCCGTCCACCAGGCCAGCGCGATCCACAAGAAGTGCTTGGTGATCTTCAGGCGAGCCTTGCGCCAGGTCCATGGGGATTCGTCCAGGCGGATGCGCGCGATGCGGTCGCCTTCGACCTTGCGCTCGATCCACATGAAGATTTCGGTGTAGACCGTTTGCGGACAGGCGTAGCCGCAGAACAGCCGGCCCGCCACGGCGGTGAAGAGGAACAGCGCCAGCGCCGAGATCACCAGCAGCACGGCCAGGTACACCACGTCCTGCGGCCACAGCACCAGACCGAACAGGTAGAACTTGCGTGCGCCCAGGTCGAACAGCACGGCCTGCCGGCCGTTCCATTGCAGCCAGGGCAGCCCGTAGAAGATCAGCTGGGTGATAAAGACGAAGGCGATACGCCAGCGGGCGAAGATGCCACTGACGGATCGCGGATAGATCTTGCTGCGCACACCCGCCAGGGTCTGCTCCAGCGTTTCCTGGCCGGGACGCGGCGGCCGCGTATACGGTTGCCAGGGCGGCGGGTCTCCGCCAGGCGGCGTGCCGACGCTTGCGGTTGACCCATCTTCCATTTGCTGCTCCGTACGGTAAGTCCAATGATGTGGGGGCCGCGAGACGCGCCCCCCACCTAAGCCCTGCTGTTCGCCTTACTTCGCCGCGTTGGCCGCAAGCGGCGCGGCCGGTGCCGCCGCGCCTTTCTCCGCGGCTGCCGGCTTGTTGTTCGACAGGCCCCACACCCACGCCGTCAGCACCTTGATCTGCTCGGGGTTCAGGATGTGCTCATGCGCCGGCATGCGGTTGTCGCGGCCGTCCAGGATCGTCTTGACGATCGAGGCTTCCGAACTGCCGTACAGCCAGACGTCGTCCGTCAGGTTGGGCGCGCCCAGCAACGGGTTGCCCTTGCCGTCCACGCCGTGACAGGCCACGCAGAAATTGGCGAACTCGCGCTTGCCCCGGAACACGCGGATGTCGTCCGACGTCAAGCCCGACAACGAGCGCACGTACTGGGCGATGTCGCCGGCAGTCTTGGCGTCGATCGCCGCTTTCCAGGGCGGCATCACGCCGTGACGGCCCTTGGTGATGGTCTCCATGATGATTTCCGGCGAACCGCCATACAGCCAGTCGCCATCGGTCAGGTTCGGAAAGCTGGGGCCGCCCTTCGCATCAGAGCCGTGGCATTGCGCGCACGTATTCAGGAACAGGCGCTGGCCCATTTCCAGGGCGGCCGGATCCTGCGCCACCTGCGGCACGGTCATGGTCTCGAAACGCGCGTAGATCGGGCGCACGGCCTCGGCCATCTTGGCCTGGTGGCGCGCGACTTCTTCCGTGCTGCTGTAGCCCAATTGGCCCTTGTACGAACCCAGGCCGGGCATGAAGAACAGGTAACCCAGCGCGAACACGCACGCCAGCAGGTACATCCAGGTCCACCAGGTGGGGACCGGGTTGTTGAGCTCGGTCAGGTCGCCGTCCCAGACGTGGCCGGTGTCTTCGACCTGGCCGTTGGCCGGCTTGTTGGTAAGCCAGCGGCGCTGCGTGTACAGCAGCCACACGCACCAGACCACGCCGCCCACGGCGACGACCGAGATGAAATACCCCCAGAAGCCATTAACGAAATCGCTCATGACCGATTCGCTCCATCTTGTTGTGCCTGGCCGAACTCGTCGGGCAGGGCGAACGGCAGCATGGCCGATTCGCGGTTGGCGCTCTGGCGGCCGCGCGAGCAGGCCCACCAGACGATGCCGAAAAAGGTTGCCATCGAAATGGCGGTGACGATCGCGCTCAGGTAGCCCACCATGATCAGCCTCCCGTGGCCGCTTGCGCGGCGGGTTGCACGGCGGACTGCGCGGTAGGCGCTGCCGCCTTCTTGGCCGCTTCGGCCTTCCGGGCGTCCTCGGCCTGCTTGGCCTGGGCCTTGCGCACGCCTACGCCCAATTCCTGCAGGTAGGCGACCAGCGCGTCCTCTTCCGTCTTGCCCTCGATGGCCTTGGGTGCGGCCGCGATGTCGGCGTCGGTGTAGGGCACGCCCAGGGCGCGCAGGGCCCGCATGCGCTCGGCCACGTTCTGGCCGGTAATGACCGTCTTTTCCAGCCACGGATAGGCGGGCATGTTCGACTCGGGCACTACCTTGCGCGGGTCGCGCAAGTGGATGCGGTGCCAGTCGTCGGAGTAGCGCTCGCCCACGCGCGCCAGGTCCGGGCCGGTGCGCTTGGAACCCCACAGGAATGGATGGTCGAAGACCGATTCCGCCGCCGTCGAGTACGAGCCGTAGCGCTGCACTTCCGCCGCCAGCACGCGCACTTGCTGCGAGTGGCAGCCGACGCAGCCTTCGCGGATGTATACGTCGCGCCCCATCAGCCGCAACGGGCTGTAGGGTTCGACGCCGGCAACGGGCTGGGTCGTGCTGTGCTGGAAGAACAGCGGAACGATCTGGACCAGCCCCGCGAAGGACACCACCAGGATGCTGGCGATGATCATCCAGCCGATGTTCTTCTCAAGCGTCTGGTGAGAAAAGAAGCCAGGTTTCTTGTTGGCCATGATGTCCTCGTCAAACAGTAGCCGGCGCGGCGGTCGCAACGACCGGCGGGCGAGCGGCGTGGGGATCGTCCAGCGGAATGGCGGGGTTGACCGGTTGCGCGCCACGCACCGTCTTCCACACGTTCCAGGCCATGACAAACACACCAGACAGGAACAACGTGCCACCCAGCAAGCGGATCAGGTAGTACGGGACGCGCGTCTTCAGTTCCTCGACGAAGCTGTAGACCAGCGTGCCGTCGGAAGCGGTATCGCGCCACATCAGGCCCTGCTGCACGCCGGCGATCCACATGGCAGCGATGTACAGCACCACGCCGATGGTCGCGATCCAGAAGTGCAGTTCGATTGCCTTCACGCTGTACATCTTTTCGCGGCCGTACAGGCGCGGGATCAGGTAGTACAGGGAACCGAAGGAAATCATGGCGACCCAGCCCAGCGCGCCAGAGTGCACGTGGCCGATGGTCCAGTCCGTGTAGTGCGACAGCGCGTTGACCGTGCGGATCGACATCATCGAGCCTTCGAAGGTCGACATGCCGTAGAACGACAGCGCCGTCACCATGAACTTCAGGATTGGATCGGTGCGCAGCTTGTACCAGGCGCCCTGCAGGGTCATGATGCCGTTGATCATGCCGCCCCAGGAAGGCGCCAGCAGGATCAGCGAGAACGTCATGCCCAGCGACTGGGTCCAGTCGGGCAGCGACGTATACAGCAGGTGGTGCGGACCCGCCCACATGTACGTGAAGGCCAGCGCCCAGAAGTGGACGATGGACAGACGGTACGAATAGATCGGGCGGCCGGCCTGTTTGGGCACGAAGTAATACATCATGCCCAGGAAGCTGGTGGTCAGGAAAAAGCCCACCGCGTTATGCCCGTACCACCACTGCACCATGGCGTCCTGGACGCCGGAGTACGCCGAATATGACTTCCACAACGACACCGGCATTTCGATGTTGTTGAAGATGTGCAGGATGGCGATGGTCAGGATGTACGAGCCGAAGAACCAGTTGGCCACGTAGATGTGCTTGGACCGGCGCTTGATGATCGTGCCGAAGAACACGATGGCGTAGGCGACCCAGACCAGCGTGATCAGGATGTCGATCGGCCATTCGAGTTCCGCGTATTCCTTGCTGCTGGTGAATCCCATCGGCAGCGTGATGGCGGCGGCGACGATGACGATCTGCCAGCCCCAGAACGTGAAGGCGGCCAAGGGGCCACAGAACAGGCGGGCCTGACAGGTGCGCTGGACGACGTAGTAAGACGTCGTGAACAGCGCGCTGCCACCGAAGGCGAAGATCACCGCGTTGGTGTGCAGCGGGCGCAGGCGGCCGTAGCTCAGCCATGCGGTATCGAAATTCAACTGAGGCCAAATCAGCTGCGCGGCGATAAAAACGCCCACAGCCATGCCGACAATGCCCCAAACCACCGTCATGAGCGCGAACTGCCTCACGATCTTGTAGTTGAAGGTATCGGCCTTGCTTGCGATTGCGGCGCAATCGTTCATCACCCTTCCCCCAAAGTAACAAATAGCTCCAGGCTCAGATGATGGGACTAGTCACACAAGTCGGCGTTGATATGGATCAAGCACTGGATGGCCCGCAGGGGAACGCGGCGCCCGCGCAACGGAACTGCAAGAAGATGGGCGAATGTTGCGGTCGAGGCGGGCGCATCGCCCGAACCTGAACCACGATGCGCAGCGGCTTTCAGCCGCGGCTGGCGGGACCGCTGTCGTCGTCGCGCAGGATGGCCGTGCCGGCGTTGTCGGTGTCGTCGTACTGGCCGTTGAAGACGGCCCACCACAGCGATATGCCGATGGCCAGCACGAACAGCAGGGACAGGGGCAGCAGCAGGTACAGGATGGTCATTGCGCAGCTTCCAGCGCGCCGGAGGGCGAGAGTTCGCCAGACCAGTCCCGGCGGCACAGGCGCCAGGAGTTATAGGCTACCGCCAGCGACGAGACCAGCATGGTGATGGCGGCCAGCCACGGCGTGACCCAGCCCACCAGCGCCAGCGGCGTCATGAGCAGATGCCAGACCAGCGATCCATAGAGGTTCTGGCGGGCCTTGTGGCGGGCTTGCCGCAAGAGTTCGTCCAGCGCGGCATCGGGCATGGACGGGTGCGCCGCCAGCGCCGAGTGCGCCGAAGCCATGGCCGTGGGCACCGCCATCGACATGGCGCAGGGGCAGCTCATGACCAGCAGCGCCACCATCACCGGGATGCTGTGCGCGGGATCGATGTAGGCCCACGCGGCAGCCGCTGCCAGCGCCAGCGCCACCTGCGCCAGGACGAAGCGCGAGGCCAGGCGGTCAGCGCGGGCGCCCAGGTCCAGGCGCTGGGCCTCGACCCGCTGGTGCCGCAGGCCGCCTGCCGCGCCGAAGGACTGGCGCGCGCAGAGCTCCAGATATCTTGCTGTCAGCAAGAAGGCCACGAACATCGTGACGGAATCGAAATAGACTTCGCCGTGCCCCGTCCAGGTGGCGTGCACGCTGGGGATGAAGGCCGCGACGATGCCAAGCGCCACCGGCACGTCCATGCCGGCGCGCCCGTGGCGCAAGTTGTCGCCCGCGTGGCGCCAGATGGGCCACGCCGAATACAGCACCACGGGGATGGTCAGCGCGAAGCTGGCCCAGTTCATCAGCACGATGGCCCAGTCCAGCGTTTCCAGGGCGTCGACGGGCATGCTGTCGTGCCGCAGGTAGCCGGGCCACGCGAACATCATGACCTGCATCATCGCCAGCCAGGCGAGCGACAGGCGCACCAGCGCGTGGCGGCGCTGCTGGCGGTCGGCATCCGGCAGGCAGGCAGGAACGGCGAAGATCGATTTTGCTCGCATGCGCCGATGGTAACCACCGCCCTGGCAAGGCGCCTTGATCTGGATCAAGGCGCTTTCCGCCCCTTGCCGAGGTGGGGCGGCCGGGTCAGGGGCGCTGCTGGCGCAGCACGTCCACCACGGCACGCATCAGGGCTGCCAGTTCATCGTCGGCGATGGTCAGCGCCGGCGTCAGGTAAACGACGTTGCCGAACGGGCGGACCCAGACGCCGGCCTCGACCAGCCGGCGTTTCAAGGCCTCGCGGTCGGCGATGCCGTCCAGTTCCACCACGCCGATCGCGCCCAACACGCGCACGTCGCGCACCCAGGGCACGTCGCGGCAAGGCTCCAGGCCGGCAGCCAGCGCCGTCGACAGGCGTTGCGCCTGCGCCAGCCGGGGCTCGGACTCGAACAGGTCCAACGACGCGTTGGCGGCCGCGCAAGCCAGCGCATTGCCCATGAAGGTGGGGCCATGCATCAGCGCGTGCGCCGGGTCATCAGACCAGAATGCCTCGAATACCCGGTTGCTGGCCACCGTGGCGGCCAGCGGCAGCGTGCCGCCCGTCAGCGCCTTGGACAGGGTGATGATGTCGGGCCGGATGCCGGCCTGCTCGAACGCGAACATCGTGCCCGTGCGCCCGAACCCGGTGAAGATCTCGTCGAAGATCAGCAGCAGGCCGTGGCGGTCCGCCAGCCGACGCAGGCGGCGCAGCACTTCCGGTTCATGCAGCAGCATGCCGCCCGCCCCCTGCACCAGCGGTTCGACCAGGATGCCGGCCAGTTGCGGCCCGCGCGTCTCCAGGAATTGGTCCAGTGCTGCCATCGAGGCCTCGTCGCGCGGCAGGTCGACGATGTCGTGCTCGGCCAGCATGCCCCGGAACAGGCTGTGCATGCCCTCGTCCGGATCGCATACGGCCATGGTGCCGAACGTGTCGCCGTGATAGCCGCCGCGGAACGCCAGGAAGCGGCTGCGGCCGCGTTCGCCCTGGTTCAGCCAGAACTGCACGGCCATCTTCATGGCGACTTCCACCGCCACCGAGCCCGAATCGGTATAGAAGACCCGATCCAGCCCCGGGCCCAGCAATCCGGCCAGCCGGCGCGCCAGGGTCAACGCCGGTTCGTGGGTCAGGCCGCCAAACATCACGTGCGGCATGGCCTCCAACTGCGCGCGCACCGCCTGGGCGATGTGCGGGTGGTTGTAGCCGTGGCAGGCCGTCCACCAGGACGCCACGCCGTCGATCAGGCTGCGCCCGTCGGCCAGCTCCAGCCGGCTGCCGTGGCTGCGCACAACCGGCAGCGGCGGCGTGGCTGTCTTCATTTGGGCATAGGGAAGCCAGATATGTGGCTGGCCCTGGGCCACCCAGTCGGGCGTGTGCATGATTGAACTCCGCAAAAACCGGCGGCGGCCCGGCGGTTCCGGGAAGGTTTGTCCCCGAAAACCGCCGCGCGCGCCTCCACTACAATGGCCCGCATTCTACGGCCTGGCGCGGGGCAGCCCCTGCCCCCGGCCGCTGCCGGAACGATTGATGTCAAAGCTGGATTCCCTGTTTTCCTCCGAGTTGGCCCTGGCCGACACCCGCCGCGTGCGACGCCGCCTGCGCACCGCCACGGCGGCGCCGCCCGGCCGGATCGTGCTGAACGGCGCGCCTGTGCTGAATTTTTCCAGCAACGACTATCTGGGCCTGTCCAAGCACCCGCTCTTGATCGAGCGTGCCCGGGAATGGGCAGCCCGCCACGGGGCGGGCGCTCAGGCTTCGCGTCTGGTCTGCGGCAATCTTGACCTGCACGAGCAAGTGGAGGCCAAGCTGGCGCGCCTGAAAGGCTCCGAAGCCGCCCTCGTGCTGGCCTCCGGCTGGCAGGCCAACGCCGCGGTGCTGCCCGCGCTGCTGCGCGCCGCCGGCACCCGGGGCGAGGTCGAGCTGTATGCCGACAAGTTGAACCACGCCAGCCTGCACCACGGCTGCCAGGCGGCCGGCGTGAAGCAGATCCGTTTCCGGCACAACGACCTGGACCATCTGGAACGCCTGCTCGCGGCCCGGGCCGCAGAAGGGTCGGATAAGCCCGTGTCCCGATTCATCGTCACGGAAAGCGTGTTCAGCATGGACGGGGACCGGACCGACGTCGTCCGGCTGGCCGAACTTGCCGACCGCTATCAGGCCTTCGTCTACCTGGACGAAGCCCACGCCACCGGCGTGCTCGGCCCTGGCGGCATGGGGCTGGCCGGATTGGCGCCCGGCCGCATCGACCTGGCGATGGGCACGTTCAGCAAGGCGCTGGGCGGCTTCGGCGCCTACGTGGCCGGCTCCCGCGCGCTGTGCGACTACCTGATCAACACCTGCTCGGGATTCATCTACACCACCGCGCTGCCCCCCGCCGTGCTGGGCGCGATGGACGCCGCCTTGGACCTGGTGCCCACGCTGGACGCCGAACGCGCCCGGCTGGCGGCCGCCGGTGACCATCTGCGCGCCGCGTTCCAGGGCATGGGGCTGGACACCGGCGCCTCGTCCACCCAGATTGTGCCCGCCATGGTGGGCGACGAAGGCCGCGCGCTGGCGATCGCCGCCGATCTGGAACAGCGGGGCCTGCTGGCCGTGGCGATCCGCCCGCCCACCGTACCCGCCGGCACCAGCCGGCTGCGCGTGACGCTCAGCGCCGCGCACCGCGACGCCGACGTGGCGCAACTGATCGCCGGCTTTGCGGCGGTGCTGGCATGACGGACTCCCACCCCCTGCCCGTCCGCCCCACCCTGCTGTTCGTCCATGGCTGGGCCTTCGACGCCTCGGTCTGGACGCCGTTGCGCGCCGAACTGCGCGATTGGCCGCAAGTGGCCGCCGACGCCGGCTACTTCGGGCCGGCCCACCTCCCAACGATCGACGGCCCGGTGATCGCCGTCGGCCATTCGATGGGCGTGCTGCGGCTGCTGCGCGGCTTGCCAGTGGATTGCCGCGGACTGGTGTCGATCAACGGCTTCCCGCGTTTTGGCGCGGCGCCGGACTTCGACGCCGGCGTGCCGCGCCGCATGCTCGACCGCATGGTCAAGCGCCTGTCGGCCGATCCGGCTGCGGTGCTGCAGGATTTCCGCCAGCGCTGCGGCGACGCCTCCGCCTTTGGCGCACCGCAGCTGGAAACGCTGGCCCAAGACCTGGAAGCGCTTCGCGATGAAGACCAGCGCGGCGCGCTGGCGGCCCTGCCCGTTTCGCTGCTGATCCTGGCGGGCCAGGACGATCCGATCGTCCCGATGGCGATGACGCAAGCCGCATTTGGCGGCCGCGCCGGCGACGAACGGCATGAGCGGGAACAGGGCGGCCATCTGTTGCCGGTGACGGACGCGTCATGGTGCGCGCGCCATATCGCCGGATTCATTGCCCGACTGACCCAGGCGGCCTGATTGCCTGGCCTGACTGTACGCACCATGACGCAAGCTCCACGCAAGCCGCAAGTCGCCGCCCGTTTCGGCGCGGCCGCGCACCGCTATGAAGACCATGCGCCTATCCAGCGCATCACGGCCGAACGGCTGGCCGGTGATATCGCCCGGCTGCGCCTGCCCCCGCGCCCCCGCATCCTGGAGATCGGCTGCGGCACCGGCCTGCTGACTCAGGCGCTGGCCCGCCGGCTGGGGCCGGCCGACTGGACGGTCACCGACATCTCGCCCGCGATGCTCGCCACCTCGCAGCGCGGCCCGGCGCTGCCGGGCACGGCAAGGTTTGAAGTGCTGGACGGCGAATACCCCCAGGCGCTCGCCGGCCCTTACGACCTGATCTGCTCCAGCCTGGCCGTTCAATGGTTTACGGACCTGAACGCCGGCCTGGGCCGGCTGGCCACATTATTGGCGCCGGGCGGCCATCTGGCCGTCGCGACGCTGGCCGACGGCACATTCGACGAATGGCGGGCCGCCCACCAGGCCGCGGGCCTCGTTGCGGTCACGCCACGCTACCCCGCGCACGCCGCCATCCGTCCGGCCATGGGCAATTTGGCCGGTAGCGTGCACAGCGAACGGCTGATACAAAATCATCCTGACGGCCTGACTTTCCTGAAGGGCCTGAAAGGCATCGGCGCCACCACGCCCGCGCCCGGGCGGCCGCCGCTCAGCGCGGCGGCACTGCGGCGCGTGCTGGCAGCGTTTGACGAACAAGGAGCCACGGTGACGTATCACCTGGCCTACGGTATGTGGAAAAAAACGACTCAACGCCCCGTCGGGGTTTTCGTGACCGGCACCGACACCGGCATCGGCAAGACGCTGGTGTCCGCCATCCTGGCGCGCGCCTGGAACGCCGACTACTGGAAGCCGGTACAGACCGGCGTGTCCGAAGAACCCGGCGACACCGACACCGTCGCGCAACTGGCCCGGCTGCCGCCCGAACGCCTGCATTTGCCGGCCTACGTGCTGCAAGCGCCGCTGTCGCCCTGGGCCGCCGCCACGCTGGAAGACACGGTGGTCGACGCGACCACCATCGTGCCGCCGACGACCGACGGCCCCTTGATCGTAGAAGGCGCGGGCGGCCTGTACGTGCCCATTGACGACACGCACATGATGATCGACCTGATCGCCCGCCTGGACATGCCGGTGGTGCTGGCGGCGCGCAGCGGCCTGGGCACCATCAACCACACGTTGCTGAGCCTGGAAGCGCTCAAGCGCCGCGGCATCCCCGTGCTGGGCGTCGTCATGAGCGGCCCGCTGTCGGCGGGCAACAAGGAAGCCATTGAACGCTTCGGCGACGTGCGCGTGCTGGCCGAAATCCCGCCCCTGTCAAAAGTGGACGCCGCCGCCGTCGACGCACTGGCGCAGATCATCCCGCCGCTGGAAGACTGCCTGGCGGCCTTGGGCGGGGCGCCCGCGGTGGCGGATTAGGCGTCGGGCCTCATCCCAGCGCCCCCCGTTCCCGCAACGCCGCCAAGCGCTCGGCTGACACCCCCGCCTCCGTCAGCACCGCTTCGCTATGCTCGCCGAAGGCGGGCGCGGCGCGGGGCGCATCCGGCTGGCTGCGGCCGAACTTGATGGCTTGGGCGAACCCGCGGTAGCTGCCCACCACGGGGTGCGTAAACGTCGTGACCATGTTTTCGGCCTGCACCTGCGGGAAGTCGAACATGTCCTCCACGCCACGTGCGGCCGCGCAAGGCACCTCTTCGCCGAACCAGGCCTCCCATTCCAGCGCCGTGCGCGCGCGCAGGGCCTCGTGCAGACGCGGCACGATCTCGTCGCGGTGTTCGGCGCGTTTACGCACCGAGTCGTAACGTTCGTTGGCGGCAAGCTCAGGCAAGCCGGTCTTGGCGCACAGCGCCTGCCAGAAATGCGGCGTGTTGGCCGAGATGTACAGATACCCCTCGCCTGTGGGATGGATGCCCGTGATGCCGCCCGAGCGCATGTCGCGCCCGATGTCGCGCGGTTCGCCTTCGGCCCAGACCAGCCTTGCGGACTGCAAGGCCAGCGCGCTGCGCAACAGTGATACGCCCACGAACTGCCCGCGTCCGCTGCGTTCCCGCTCGTACAGCGCCGAGGCCACGCCGGCGGCCACCATGGATGAAGCGTAGTAGTCCACCACCGATCCGTACAGGATCTCGGGCGGCCCCTCGGCCTTGCCTTGCAACGCGCACATGCCAGTCATCGTCTGCAGCACCTGGTCGTAGCCGGCCTTGTCTTTCAACGGCCCGGTTTCCCCATAGCCGGTGACGGCGCAGTAGATCAGCCTGGGATTGATCTCGGCCAGCTGCTCATAGGCGATGCCCAGCCGGGCCGGCACGCTGGGCCGGAAGTTGTGCACCAGCACGTCCGCCTGCCGCGCCAGATCGTGCAGGACGGCCAGCGCTTCCGGATTTTTCAGGTCCAGCACCAATCCGCGCTTGCCGCGGTTCACGCCAAGAAAGGCGCGGCTTTCGGCATCCAGCGTGGACGGGTACTTGCGCAGGTTGTCGCCGCTGGGCGGCTCCACCTTGATGACGTCGGCGCCCTGATCCGCCAGCAGCGTGCAGCCATACGGCCCGGCGATGTAGGCGCTCAGGTCCAGCACACGGACGCCCGCCAGCGGACCGCCCGGCGATTGCATTGCCGCCGCCATCATTGCGCCTGCTCCGCTTGCGCCGTCGCGAGCCCAAGCCCGGCCGCCACCCGCAATATCGCCTCGGCGCGGCGCAGGAAGGGGCCATCGATCATGCGGCCGTCCACCACGAATGCCGCCACGCCCTTGGCTGACGCTTCGCGCGCGGCCTCAACCACGCGGCCCGCGTGCGCGATCTCGTCATCGGTGGGCCGGAACGCCGCGTTGGCCAACGGCACCTGGCGCGGGTGGATGCAGCTTTTGCCGATATAACCCAGGCTGCGGGCCAGTTCCGCCTCGGCCCGGTAGCCGGCTTCGTCCTCGATATTGGCGAAGGCGGAGTCGTAGGCGAACACGCCCGCCTCGGCCGCCGCCAGGCGCAAGGCGAACATGGCCTGCTGCACCGCCACTGCCTCGCGGCGAGCGATGCCCGCCGGCTCGAAGAGATCGCCCAGCCCCAACTGCAAACCCGCCACGCTGGGATGCGCCGCCGCCAGGCGGGCCGCCCGCCGCAGCGCACGCGGCGACTCGATGTTCAGCAGCAAGCCGACCGGTTGATCGACGCCGTTGGCGCGGCGCGCCTGCTCGACCGCGCTGGCCGCCGCCACGACGTCGGCCTCGCTTTCCGCCTTGGGCAGGTTCACCAAGTGCAGCCCCGGCCGCACCACGGCCTGCACGTCCGCATGGAACTGCCCGGAATCCAGCGCATTGACACGCACGATCAGCGTCTTGCCCGACGCGGCGGCTTCGGGCGCGGCCAGCATGCGGGCCAGATGGCCGCGTGCTTCGTCCTTGCGCGACGGCGCCACCGCGTCCTCCAGGTCGAACGACAAGGCGTCGGCGGCGCCCGCCAGAGCCTTGGCGAACAGCTCGGGGCGCGATCCGGGTACGAACAGTTTGCTTCTCATGCTTGCACTCTGGGAAAGAGGGTTGATGCGGGGTCGGCGCTTACTGGATGGAGATGTTGCGGTCGCGGGCCACCTGCTTCCACTTGGCGGCATCGGCCTGAACCAGTTCTGCGAATTGCGGCACGGTCAGCGCAGCCGGCACCGCGCTTTCTTCGGCGAACATGGCGCGCATCTTCTGGTCGTTGACGATGCCGCGGATCTCGGCGTTCAGCTTGTCGACCAAGGGTGCGGGCGTTCCCGCCGGCGCCAGCACGCCCCACCACAGTTCCACCGAATAGCCGGGCTGGCCTTCACCAATGGTGGGCAGCGCCGGATAGAACTGCGACCGTTCGGGCGAGGTCACGGCCAGCACGCGCAGCTTGCCGCCCTTGAGCAGCGAGGCCGTGGATGCGAAGCTGCCGATCACGAAATCAACCCGGCCGCCGGCCAGGTCGTTCAGCGCATGCGACATGCCCTTGTAGGGCACGTGCGTAAACGACGTCTTCTCACCCCCGGCCAGGATTTCGCTGGCCATCTGGTTGACCGAGCCCAAGCCCGCGCTGCCGTAGGTCAGCTTGCCCGGCTCCTTGCGGCCAACGGCCAGCAGGTCGGCCATGGACTGGTAGGGTGAATCCTTGCCCACGACCAGCGCCATCGGGCTGCGCGCCAGCATCGCTACCGGCGCGAAGCTGCGCACGACGTCGTACTTCAGGTTGGTCTGCACGGCCGCATTGGTCGTGAGCGTGGACGACGACAGCATCAGCACGGAGCCGTCCTTCGGTGCGCGGGCCACATATTCCGCCCCGATCGCGCCGCCCGCGCCGGGCCGGTTTTCGACGATGACGGTCGTGGACAGGCGCGCGCCCAGCTTTTCGGCCAGCACGCGGGCAAACACGTCGTTGCTGCCGCCCGGCGGGAACGGCACGACCATCGTGATCGTCGCGGGGACGGCGGGCGCCGCCTGCGCCGCAGCCAATCCGGGCGCGCCCAGCGCCACGGTCAGGGCCAAGGCGGGCAATAAGGCGGCACGCAGGCCGGCAAAGGACTTCGTCATGGGGGTCTCCTCGGTTGCGGTCCGGCGGGCGTCCAACGCCTGCGTGCATGCCGCTTGTCGTTTTGTCTGAAGCGAATACTAGGACGCTCGCCTGGTGATATAAAGCGAGGATTCTTAAAACACTACGTGAGGATTTCTGATGAAGATCGAATCTTTCCGTACGCTCAACGCCGTATTGCGCGGCGGCAGCTTCGCGGCGGGCGCAGCGGACATGAACCTGTCGCCCAGCGCCGTCAGCCTGCAGATGAAGCAGATGGAGGAATACTTCGGACAGCCCTTGTTCGACCGCTCGGCGCTGCAAATGCGGCCCAACGCCTTTGCGGCGGAAGTCGATGGCGTGCTGCAGGAGGCGCTGGCGCGCCTGGACGAACTGCGCCGGCGCAGCACGCCCGCTGTCGAAGGCCGCGTCCGGCTGGGCACCATCGAACCGCTGCAAGTGACGCTGCTGCCCCCGTTGCTGCGCAAGCTGCGTGAACGCTACCCCCTGCTGGACGTGCGCCTGGTGCGGGGACGCGCGACCGAGCTGACCGAAAAGCTGAAGAAGGGCGAGATCGACGCCGCCATCATCACGCAGCCCGAAACCGGGGGCTCCAGCCGCCTGGCCTGGACACCGCTGTTCCGGGAAACGCTGGTGCTGATCGCGCCGCCCGATTCGCACGAGACGCGCGTCGCCGACCTGTTCCAGCAATACGAATGGATCCGTTTCGACAAGACCACCATCGGCGGCCGGCTGGCCGCGCGCTATGTCGCGCAGCATGCGCCCCATGCGCGCTGCCGCATCGAGATGCAATCGCTGGCGGCGCTGACGGCGCTGGTGTCCGCCGGCCTGGGCGTGTGCGTGCTGCCCGAGCCGGGTCCGAACCTGCTGAACGTGCATCCGGTACGCGTGCTGCCGCTGGGCAAGCAGGCGCCCTACCGTCAGATCTCGTTCGTCTGCCGGCTGACCGACCAGGACAATCGGCTGGTGCAGGCGCTATTGGAAGGCGCGCGTCCGTAACGCATCACGCGCACAACGCGAGATCGGCGCGGGGGGGCTCAGGCCCCACCTTCCAGTCGGGCCATGTCGATAAACGCCCGCAAGGCGGACGACACGCGCCGCTGCCGCGGGTAATACAGCATGAAACCTTGGAACGGCGGGCACCAGTCATCCAGCAGCCGCACCAGCCGGCCCGATTCCAGGAGTTCGCTCACGTAGTATTCCGGCACGCTGCCGATCCCGATGCCGTCGACCGCGGCGCGCACCTCGGCATGCACGTCGCTTAGCGCGATGCGGCCCGTGACGTCCACTTCGATCGCCACGCCGTCTTTCTCGAATTCCCATTTGTAGAAGCGGCCGCTGGCAAAGCGGTAGCGCACACACTCGTGCCGCATCAAGTCGTGGGGATGGCGAGGGATCTCGCGCCCTTCCAGATACGCGGGCGACGCCACGACGGCGGCGCGCAGGCTGGGGCCGATGGGCACGGCCACCATGTCTTCCGGCACGGCCTCCAGCAGCCGCACGCCGGCATCGAAGCCCGATGCGACGATATCGACAAAGCTGTCGTCTTCGCCGATTTCCAGCCGGATGTCCGGGTAGGCCGCCAGGAAACGCGCGGCGAACGGCATCAACAGCATGTAGGAAGCCGCGCGCGACGTGTTGATGCGCAAGGTGCCGGACGCCGTCCCGCGAAAGTGGTTCATTTCCTCGAGCGCGTCGCCCAGGTCGCTCAGTACCGGCAGCAGGCGCTCGGCCAGCCGCTGGCCAGCGTCGGTCAGCGCCACGCTGCGCGTGGTGCGGTTGAACAGGTTCACTCCCAGCCGTTCCTCCAGGCTGCGGATGGCATAGCTGACCGCCGAGGTCGACAAACCCAGTTCCTCGCCGGCGCGGCGAAAGCTGCTGTGACGGGCCACCGCGGAAAAGGCGGCCAGGTGCGACAGGTTATCGGGCAGCATGATTATGCAAATTCTTCGAATAAAACATGCGGAAATTCTAGCTTGATCCCCTGGTTTCGCCGGAATATTGTGAATGCCTGCTCAACAGAATTTATTCGAGACCGTCATGATCCAAGCCCGAGGCTACGCCGCCCACAGCACCGATACCCCGCTCGTTCCGTTCAGTTTCACCCGGCGCGAACCCGGCGACGACGACGTGCTGATCGACATCCTCTACAGCGGCATTTGCCATTCCGATCTGCACCAAGCCCGCGGCGATTGGGGCAACTCGGTCTATCCGATGGTGCCCGGCCACGAAATCGTCGGCCGCGTCGCCCAGGTGGGCAAGAACGTCACCAAGTTCAAGGCGGGCGACTACGCCGGCGTGGGCTGCATGGTGGATTCCTGCCTGCACTGCAAGGCCTGCCGCCTGAACCTGGAGCAATACTGCGAAGAAGGCGCCACGCTGACCTACAACGACCACGAACGCGGTAACGACCAGCTGACCTTCGGCGGCTATTCGGACCGTATCGTCGTGCGCGAACACTTCGTGGTGAAGGTGTCCGACACGCTGGACCTGAAGGCCGTCGCCCCGCTGCTGTGCGCCGGCATCACCACCTATTCCCCGCTGCGCCATTGGAAGGTGGGGCCGGGCCAGAAAGTGGGCGTCATCGGCCTGGGCGGCCTGGGGCACATGGGCGTGAAATTCGCCCATGCACTGGGCGCACACGTGGTGATGATCACGACGTCGGCCGACAAGGGGCGCGACGCCAAGCGCCTGGGCGCCGATGAAGTGCTGGTCTCGCGCGACCCCGAGGCCATGGCCGCGCACGCCGGCACGTTCGACTTCCTGCTGAACACGGTACCCGTCAGCCATGACGTGAACCCGTACATGGCGCTGCTGGGCTTGAACGGCACCATGGCGCTGGTGGGCGCGCTGACGCCGCTGGACCCGATCCCGGGCTCGAACCTGATCATGGGCCGCAAGTCGCTGGCAGGCTCCGCCATCGGCGGCATGGAAGAAACGCAAGAGATGATGGACTTCTGCGCCGAACACGGCATCGTCAGCGATGTAGAAATCGTGCCGATCCAGTCGGTCAACGACGCCTACGAACGCCTGTTGAAGAACGACGTGAAGTACCGCTTCGTGATCGACATGGCCTCGCTGGCCGCGGAACCGGCCGCCGCGTAGCATTCGTTGCGTAGGTGGGGTGAAAAAAAAGGGTGCCCGAAGGCACCCTGAATCCACCCTACAACAGCACCTACAACTGCAACTGCAAATCCCTGCTCAGGCGATCAGGCCGCCTTCTGCGCCTTGCCGTGTTCGAACTGGGCCTCTTCCGTCGAGCCGGTCAGCGCGGTGGTCGAAGACTGGCCGCCTTCGATCGTCTGCGTGACGGCGTCGAAGTAACCGGTGCCCACTTCGCGCTGGTGCTTCACGGCGGTGAAGCCCAGTTCGGCGGCAGCGAATTCCTTCTGCTGCAGCTCCACGAAAGCGCTCATCTGGCGGCGGGCGTAGCCGTGGGCCAGCTCGAACATGCCGTAGTTCAGCGAGTGGAAGCCGGCCAGCGTGATGAACTGGAACTTGTAGCCCATGGCGCCCAGCTCGCGCTGGAACTTGGCGATCGTCGCGTCATCCAGGTTCTTCTTCCAGTTGAACGACGGCGAGCAGTTGTACGCCAGCAGCTTGCCCGGGAATTGGCGATGAATGGCGTCCGCAAACTTGCGGGCGTATTCCAGGTTGGGCGTGGACGTTTCGCACCAGATCAAGTCAGCATAAGGCGCATAGGCCAGACCACGCGAGATCGCCTGGTCGATGCCGGCCTTGGTGCGGAAGAAACCTTCAACCGTACGTTCACCGGTGATGAACGGGCGGTCGTTGTCGTCGACGTCGCTGGTGACCAGATCCGCCGCATCGGCGTCGGTACGGGCCAGCAGCAGCGTGGGCGTACCCATCGTGTCTGCCGCCAGGCGGGCCGACACCAGCTTGGCCACGGCCTCGCGGGTGGGCACCAGCACCTTGCCGCCCATGTGGCCGCACTTCTTCACCGACGCCAGCTGGTCTTCGAAGTGCACGCCCGCCGCGCCGGCGTCGATCATGGACTTCATCAGTTCGAAGGCGTTCAGCACGCCGCCGAAACCGGCTTCAGCGTCGGCCACGATGGGCGCGAAGTAGTCGATGTAGCCTTCGTCGCCCGGGTTCTTGCCTTCCATCCACTGGATCTGGTCGCAACGGGCCAGCGAGTTGTTGATGCGGCGGACCACTTGCGGCACCGAGTTCGCGGGGTACAGCGACTGGTCGGGATACATTTCGCCGGCCAGGTTGGCGTCGCCGGCGACCTGCCAGCCCGACAGGTAGATTGCCTTCAGGCCGGCCTTGACCTGCTGCATGGCCTGGTTGCCGGTCAGGGCGCCCAGCGAATTCACGAAAGGCTCGCTATGCAGTTGTTCCCACAGACGGGTGGCGCCGCGCTGGGCCAGCGTGTGCTGCACGCTGATCGAACCGCGCAGGCGGATGACATCTTCGGCGCTGTAGTCGCGCTTGATGCCCTGCCAGCGGGAGTTTTCAGCCCAGTCTTTCTGCAAATTGCGGATTTCGGTTTCGCGAGTGCTCATGGTGATGCTCCTGGTCAGTGATGAGAAGACTTCAAAAGATTCGCGTCTTGCATTGCGTGAATCGTTGGACAAAGTCTATGCCTCTGCTGCGGAGCAATGCAGGCTTGTGTCTTATAGAAGATGAAAAATGTTTTTCTTTAAAATCATCATCTTATATTCGACGTTTCGCATTATGGAACGATATTGTCATCTGTGAAATGGGCGCTCGTTGCACAGCAGCAGGGACTTTCACATGACGAGACTTACATTTCACAATACGAAAAATCGCCGGTTTTCGGACCGCCTACAATGCCCCCATTCCCGCTGATTCCCTGATTCCGCTATGACCCTGTCTCACGGCCCGCTGGGCCAGAGCGTGGCCTACGCCTCGCAATACGATCCTTCGCTGCTTTTCCCCATCGCGCGTTCGCACAACCGCGCGGCGCTCAATCTGAACGCCGGCAACCTGCCTTTTACGGGCGTGGACCTGTGGAATGCCTACGAGCTCTCGTGGCTGGACGCCAAGGGCAAGCCGCGCGTGGCCATGGCCACCTTCTCGGTGCCGGCCGACAGCCCCAACATCATCGAGTCCAAGTCGTTCAAGCTCTACCTGAACTCGTTCAACCAGACGCGCCTGGTCAATTCGGCGGCCCTGCGCGGCCGCCTGGAACGCGACCTGAGCGCCGCCGCCGGCGCCCCCGTGGGCCTGGACTTCTTCCTGCCGCAGCGCTTTTCCGAATTGCGCATGGGCGAAATGGACGGCATCTATATCGACAAGCTGGACATCGAGATCGATACCTACGAGCCCGCGCCGCAGGTGCTGCGCACCCGCCCCGGGGACGTGGTCGAAGAAACGCTGGCGTCGCGCCTGCTGAAGTCGAACTGCCCGGTCACCGGGCAGCCTGACTGGGCCAGCGTGCAGATCCGCTACCGCGGCGCGCCCATCGACCGCGAATCGCTGCTGCGCTATGTGGTGTCGTTCCGCCAGCATGCGGAATTCCACGAGCACTGCGTCGAACGCATCTTCAGCGACATCATGCAGGCCTGCGCGCCCGAGCAATTGACGGTCTACGCGCGCTACACGCGCCGCGGCGGGCTCGACATCAACCCGTGGCGCAGCAATTTCGAAACCGCGCCCCCGGCGGACGTGCGCACCGTCCGCCAATAAGCGCGCCAGCCCCGCCCGCCCTACTTCATGAAGGGCTCGGGCCGGGGCGTGCCGTCTTCGGACGGCGGCAACACCGGGTACTGGATCACCGGCTGGTCGCCGGTCAGCGTCTTCAGGAACGCGACGACGTCCGCGTTCTCTTCCGGCGTGAACTTGCGTCCCAATTGCAGGCGGCCCATCACATCCACCGCCTGCGTCAGCGTGGCGGCCTCGCCGTCATGGAAGTACGGATAGGTCAGCGCCACGTTGCGCAGCGTCGGCACCTTGAAGTTGAAGCGGTCGGCGTCCTTGCCCGTCACCCCGGCGCGACCCTCTGCCTTGTTGTCGGTCTTGTAGGGCTCGATCAGCCCCATCTTCTGGAATGAATTGCCGCCCACCGCCACGCCGTTGTGGCAGGCGACGCAGCCGCTGTTCTTGAAGAGCGTGTAGCCCGCCAGTTCCTTGACCGTCAGGGCGCGGTCATCGCCCTTGAGCCACTGGTCGAAACGCGAGTTCGGTGTCACCAGCGTTTCCTCGAAGGCGGCCAATGCGCCTGTCACCTCATCGATCGTGATGCCGTCCTTGCCGAAGACCTGCTTGAACTCCGCGCGGTAGCCCGGAATCGAATTCAGCACCTGCACGGCCAATTCGTGCGAGGACGCCATTTCCATCGGGTTGGCGATCGGGCCGCCAGCCTGCTCGCGCAGGTCCTTGGCACGGCCATCCCAGAACTGCGCGATGTTCAGGCTGGAATTGAGCACCGTGGGCGAATTGATGGATCCTTGCTGCCACTTGTGGCCGATGGACGCCTTCAGGTTGTCGGAGCCGCCCATGCCCAGGTTGTGGCAGGAATTACAGGAAATTGCGCCCGAGCGCGACAGGCGCGGATCGAAGAACAGCTTCTTGCCCAGCTCTACCTTGGCGGGGTCCTTCACCACGGCCGCCTCGATCGGGGAAATCGGCTCCTGCCGGGGGTTGCCCATCGCGTGGCCCGTCCACAGCCCAAGAACCACGCCCGCCGCCAGCAACGCACTCTGCTTTCTCATGTGCTTCTCCTGTTGAATAACCACCACTTGTTTATGGTTATTACATCGGGAGGGATAGCGCCCGGCCTTGCGGCGGGTCAACCGCCGCCGCGGGCGCGCGAGGGATGCGAAGCCGGCTTGATATGCCGCAACCGGCGGATCAGTTGGCGGTACGGATCAGTCGAGCGGCGCCTGGGTACGCAGGTGCGCTTCCAGGAAGTCCACACACGCCCGGACCTTGGCCGACGCGTTCAAGCGGGTGGGATACACCGCCCACACGTTCGCTTCCTGGCGGTACTGCGGCAGCACCTGCACGAGTTTGCCCTGGGCGATCAGCGGCCCGACATCCCACATCGAACGCAGGATGATGCCCCGGCCGTCCACCGCCCACTGCACCACCATTTCACCGTTGTTGGCGGACAAGGGGCCGCGGACTTTCACCGTGTGCGCCTGGCGCCCGCGATGCACCCGCCATACGCCGAAGGGATGGTCGCGTTCCTTGATGACCAGGCAGTCGTGCGCGGGCAGCTCGGCCAGCGTGCGAGGCACGCCGCGTTCAGCCAGATAGGCAGGCGCCGCGCACAGCACGCGATGGTTGCTGGCGATCTTGCGTGCGATCACGTGCGGCGCGATGTCGTCGCCGACCCGCACGTCCAGGTCGTAGCCTTCCGCGGCCACGTCGATCAAGCGGTCGGCGACATCAAAGCGCACTTGCATCGCGGGATGCTGGCCCACGAACGCCGACAGCGCCGGCGCCACCACCCGCCGGCCGAAGCCGAAACTGCTGCATACGCGCAACAGGCCGCGCGGTTCACGCCGCGTGACGCTGACCTCTTCGACCAGATGGTCCATGTCGTCCAGCACGCGCTGCGCCCAGTGATAGACGCGTTCGCCGGCCTCGCTGATAACCACGCGCCGCGTGGTGCGGTGAAACAGCTTGGTGCCCAGGCTTTCCTCCATCAGCCGGATGCGCTTGGTGACATAGGCGGGCGACATGCCCAGGCCTTCGGCCGCCTTGGAGAAGCTGGAGGCGCGCGCGACGGCGTTGAACACGCGCAGGTCGGCGGGCAGCAGATCATTATTCACGATATGTACACAGTCAATTCACAGTATGGTCCATTGTAAATGCCTGGGCCTCGCGCCTACCATGGCCCATCTTGTTCTCCCTCCCTCAGGCAATGCTCCCCATGTCCCAAGTTTTCAAAATCGCAGCGATCGCCGGCGACGGCATCGGCAATGAAGTCATGCCCGAAGGCCTGCGCGCCGTCCACGCCGCCGCCAAGCGATTCGGCCTGGCCCTGCAAATCGACACCTTCCCCTGGGCCAATTGCGAGTACTACGCAGAACACGGCGAAATGATGCCGGCCGACTGGAAGGCGCAGCTGCAAGGCTACGACGCCATCTTCTTCGGCGCCGTGGGCTGGCCCGCGACCGTGCCCGACCATATCTCGCTGTGGGGGTCGCTGCTGAAGTTCCGGCGCGAATTCGACCAGTACATCAACCTGCGCCATGTCCGGCTGTTCGACGGCGTGCCCTGCCCGCTCGCCGGCCGGCGCGCCGGCGACATCGATTTCTTCATCGTCCGGGAGAACACCGAAGGCGAATACACCAATCTGGGCGGCCGCCTGTTCGCCGACACCGACCGCGAAATCGTCATCCAGGAATCCGTCTTTACGCGCCACGGCACCGACCGCGTCATGCGCTACGCGTTCGAACTGGCCAACCGCCGCGAACGCAAGCAGCTGACGGTGGCCACCAAGAGCAATGGCATCGCCATCAGCATGCCCTGGTGGGACGAACGCGCCGATGCCATGGGCAAGCACTACCCCGACGTCAAGACCGACAAGCAGCACATCGACATTCTGGCGGCGCGCTTCGTGCTGCAGCCGCAGCGCTTCGACGTGGTGGTGGCATCCAACCTGTTCGGCGACATCCTGTCGGACCTGGGCCCTGCCTGCACCGGCACCATCGGCATCGCGCCGTCGGCGAACCTGAACCCGGAACGCAAATTCCCGTCGCTGTTCGAACCCGTGCACGGGTCGGCGCCGGACATCTATGGCCAAGGCATCGCCAACCCGATCGCGATGATCTGGTCGGGCGCGCTGATGCTGCAGTTCCTGGGCAGCCAGGACGCGCACGACGCCATCCTGGCCGCCATCGAGCATTGCCTGAAAGACGGCCCGCGCACGCCCGACCTGGGTGGCACCGCCCGCACCGAAGACATCGGCCGCGCGATCGCCGCGCATATCGAGTCCCACGCCTGAAGCCTGGAAAGCAAAAAGCGCACCCTCGGGTGCGCTTTTTTTTGCGTGCCGCTTGCCGGCTGCCTGATCAGGACCGGGCGGCCACGCCACCTGCCATGACGGGATCGGCGCGGCGCGCCTGCACCGCGATCCATTGCGCCAGCAAGGCGGCCACGGCGAATGCCACGCCGGCGCCCACCCACGGGCCCTGGCGCAAACCGGCATCCAGCAGCATGCCGAAGGCCAGCGGTCCCAGCGCCGACCCCACGTCCATGCCCGAATACACCAGGCCGTAGACCGACCCCGTCGACCCCTTGGGGGTCACGCGACGGATCAGCATGTCGCGCGAAGGCGCGGCCACGCCCGAGCAGAAACCGGCCAGGCCCACCACCGGGGCCGCCAGCGCGGCAGGCACCAGGCCCAGCGCCAGCACCACCAGCGTCAGGCCTGCCAGCATCAGGGCCACCATCACCGTGCGCTCCGTGCGCGGGTTGGCGGACACCAGGAAGCCACCGGCGGCCATGCCCACGGCGGAGGCCACCATATAGCCGGACAACGCCGAGCTGGCCAGCACTTCGGACAGGCCGTACAACTGGTCCAGTAGCGGAATCGTGTAGTTCTGCACCGACGACAGCGCGACCGACGTGCAGGCGAAGAACAGGAACGCGCCCCACAAGGCCGGCTTGGACAGCAGCGTGGCCAGCGTGGCCAGCACGCCCTCTTGCGGTTTGGCCGCCGGCTTGATGGTCTTGGCATCGCCTTGGACGTCCGTCTCCAGGCCCGTGGGACCGCCAAGCAGGTTCCGGCCCAGCACCGTCAGCAGCAGCACCACCGCCACCAGGCCGGCGGCGCTATAGGCCGCCACGCGCCAGTCCGCCAGCAGGATGATCGTGGTCATGAACACCGGCGTCAGCGCCCAGCCCAGGTTGCCCGTCAGGCCGTGCGCCGAGAACGCGTGGCCCAGGCGGGACGCCGTGATGCGATGGTTGATGATGGAGTAGTCGGCCGGGTGGAAGACGGAATTGCCGATGCCGCCGACGACCGCCGCCGCCATCAGCATGGCGTAGCCGTTAGCCGAACCGATCAGCAGGCCGGACAGCACGAAACACGTCAGCCCGAACCACAGCACGGGCCGCGCGCCGATGCGGTCGACGACGAAACCCGACGATGCCTGGCCGATGCCGGACACCACGTAGAACGTCGCCACCAACGCGCCTACCCGGGCGAAGTCCAGCCCGAACGCGTTGGCAAGCGACACGTTGAGCAGCGGCAGCACCAGTTGGAAGAAGTGCGACGCGGCATGCGCCACGCCGATGAGCAGGATGGTCTGCCAGTCGCGTCGGCGGACATCGGCGTCCGAAGGCAAGGTATTCGCAGCGGTGTTCATTGCAAAAGGCCGCGGCAGCGGCAAGTGGCGCGCGCCGTGAGGCGGCGCGCGGGTTGTCTCCGGCAACGTCCGGGCAGCCCGGGCGTCGTGTGCGCGGCGAATGCGGCGGCAAAGCCGGGCCGGATCGTGCCGGCCATCGCTCTTGAACTGTAACGGCGGCCGTCTTGCGCGAGCCGGGCCGCCGTTTGGAAATCAGGATACTGCGGGACTGCTTACAGCGCTTTCTCGCGGATGGCGGGCCAGGCGCGCTGCAAGTAATACAGCATCGACCAGACCGTCAGCACCGCCGCCACAATGATCAGCACGTCACCCAGCAGCTTGGTGCTGATGCCGTAGACGGGCTGGTTGTACAGCAGGCAGGGAATCGCCACCATCTGGGCCGCCGTCTTGAACTTGCCCAGGCGGTGCACGGCCACGCTGGCGCTGGCGCCGATCTTGGCCATCCATTCGCGCAGCGCAGAAATGGTGATTTCACGGCCGATGATGATCAGCGAGATGAATGCGTCGACGCGGCTCAAGTCCAGCAGGACGATCAGCGCGGCGCACACCATCAGCTTGTCGGCGACGGGATCCAGGAAGGCGCCGAAGGCAGAAGTCTGGTTCCAGCGGCGGGCCAGCCATCCGTCGAACCAGTCGGTCAGCGCCGCAATGATGAACGCCCAGGCGGCAAAGGTGTCGCGCGTGGGGACCGACATCCAGCTTTCGGGCAGGTAGAACAGCCCGACCACCAGCGGAATCATGGCGATGCGCAGCCATGTCAGGATAATGGGAACGTTAATTGGCATAGTGTCCGTATGCTACATCAGCCGGGTGACGCTGGCTGTATCGGTGCGGCACGGCGGCCGCCCCCCGGCCGGTGGCTGAAAGCTATCCACGCAGGGCCTCATAGATGCGTTCGGCCAAATCCTGGGAAATGCCGTCCACCGACGCCAGGTCTTCGATGCTGGCCGATGCCACCCCCGAAAAGCCGCCAAAGCGCGCCAACAGCCGCTGGCGCCGCCGAGCGCCCACGCCTTCGATCTCTTCCAGCCGAGACACATTGCGCGTCTTGGCGCGCCGCGCGCGCATGCCGGTGATGGCAAAACGGTGCGCTTCGTCGCGCACCTGGGCGATCAGCATCAACGCGGCGGACTCGCCGCCCAGGGCGACCGGGGGCCGTTCGTCGGCGAACACCAGGGTTTCCAGGCCAACCTTGCGCCCTTCTCCCTTGGCGACGCCCACCAGCGTCTGGATATCCAGGCCCAATTCGACGAACACCTTGCGGGCGACTTCCACCTGGCCCTTGCCGCCGTCGATCAGGACGAGGCCGGGCATTTGCGCGTCGCCGTCGGCGACTTTGGCGAAACGGCGCGTCAGCACCTGGCGCATCGCGGCGTAATCATCGCCCGGGGTGATGCCGGCAATGTTGTAACGGCGATACAGCGACGGTTGCATGTCGTGGTGCTCGAACACCACGCAGGACGCCTGGGTCGCTTCGCCGGCGGTATGGCTGATGTCGAAGCATTCGATGCGCAGCGCATCCAGTGCGGCTTCGTCGGTGTCCAGATCCAGCGCCTCGGCCAGCGCCAGGGTGCGCCCCGCGCGGGCGCCGGATTCGGTCAGGGCTCGCGCCAGCGCCATCTCGGCATTTTTCAGCGCCTGCTCCAGCCACGACCGGCGGGCGCCCTGCGGGCGCGTCAGCATCCGGGATGGCCTTCCGCCGGCCTGCTCGACCAGCAGGCCGATCAGGTCCGGGTCGGGCAAGGCGTGCGAACAGACCAGCACGGGAGGCATGGCGTTGTCGGTGTAGTGCTGGGCCAGGAACGCTTCCAGCACCTGAGGCGCGGCTTCGCCCTCGGCGTGCGACGGAAAGAACGGCTTGTCGCCCAGGTGGCGGCCGCCTCGCACCATGGCGAGATTCACGCAGACCTTGCCGCCGGCCACGGCCACCGCGATGATGTCGGTGTCTTCGCCGCTGGTGTTCTCCATGGTCTGCTGATGCAGCACGCGCGCAAGCGAACCCATCTGGTCGCGCAGCGCCGCGGCTTCCTCGAAGCGCAGCTCGCCCGCCGCCTGCTGCATGCGGGTCTCGATCTCGCCCATCACGTCTTTGGCTTCGCCGTTCAAAAAGCGCACCGCGCGCTGCACGTCGCGTTCGTATTCCGACGCTTCGATAGCGCCCACGCAGGGCGCCGAGCAGCGCCCGATCTGATGCAGCAGACAGGGCCGCGAGCGGTTGGCGAAGACGGTGTCCTCACAGGTACGCAGCCGAAAGACCTTCTGCAGGATCTGGATGGTTTCCCGCACGGCCCAGGCGTTGGGGAACGGCCCGAAGTACTGGCCCCGCTTGTTCGTCGCGCCGCGATAGTAGGCAATGCGCGGCCACTCATGGCCCGTGATCAGCAGGTAGGGGTAAGACTTGTCGTCGCGGAACAGGATGTTGTAGCGCGGCTTCAGGCTCTTGATGAGGTTGTTTTCCAGGATCAGCGCTTCGGCTTCCGAGCGCGTGACCGTCACCTCAAGCCGGGCCACCTTCGACACCATCTGGGCGATGCGGGGGCTGGCCAGGTTTTTCTGAAAATACGACGAGACGCGCTTCTTCAGGTCGCGCGCCTTGCCGACATACATGACTTCACCGGCCGCATCCAGGTGCCGGTAGACACCCGGCAGATGCGGCAGGTCAGCCAGGAACGATTTGAGATTGAAGTCGTCGGGCATTCTGATAACGGCTTTCGGCCTGCAAGGTATCCCAGTCGGGCGCATCGAAACGCGGCATCAGGCGGCGGATGCGTTCGACCGATTCGGGCGCATGGTCGAACTTCAGACGCGACAGCAAGTCGTCGGCCAAGTCCGGCCGGTTGCACACCAGCACCATGTCGCAGCCGGCGCGCAGGGCGGCGTTGGCGCGGTCCAGGATGTCGCCTGCGACCGACGCGCCTTCCATCGTCAGGTCGTCCGAGAACACCACGCCGTCATACCCCAGGCGCTTGCGCAGGATGTCCTGCACCCAGCGCTTGGAGAAGCCGGCCGGATGCTTGTCGACCTTGGGATAGATCACGTGCGCCGGCATCACGGACGGCAGCACGGCATCGCCCAACCACGCATACGGCGCGGCGTCGTCCTTCAGGATCTCGTCCAGCCCGCGCGGGTCCACGGGGATCTCGTGGTGCGAATCCGCGCCCACGAAACCATGGCCCGGGAAGTGCTTGCCGCAGGCCGACATGCCGGCCAGGGCCAGCCCCTGCACCAGCGCGCGCGACAGCATGGTGACCACGCGCGCATCGGAATGGAAGGCGCGGTTGCCGATCACCTTGCTGACGCCGTAGTCCAGATCCAGCACAGGCGTGAAGCTCATGTCCACGCCGCAGGCGCGCAGTTCTGCGGCCAGCACATAGCCGGCCTCGGTTGCCAGGCGCATGGCCTGCAGCGGATCGCGGTCCCACAACGCGCCCAGGTCGCGCATCGCGGGCAAGGGGGTGAATCCGTCCTCGCGGAAGCGCTGCACGCGGCCGCCTTCATGATCCACCAGGATCAGCAGCGGCGCGTTGCGGGCCTTGTGGATCTGGCGCGTCAGCTTGGTCAGCTGCTTGCGGCTTTCGAAATTGCGGGCGAAGAGGATCACGCCGCCGACCAGCGGATGGCGCAGGCGGGCCTTCTCTTCCTTGGTCAGCGTGTATCCCGCCACATCGACCATCACGGGGCCGGGGGGCAGGACCGCCTTGGATTTTTTCTTGGCCATGGGGGCTGTCCTTGTGTCTATGTCAGGCAAGGTGATGCCAGGCCCCTACACTAACAGGGGCAAGGCCTCACGGCTTGCGTTCGACCACCACGTACGCGGCGGCCATGTCGGATTCGTCGGTAATGGAGACGTGCGCCGCACCGAAACGCTGGTTGTACCAATCCAGCAGTTCGGGCGCGATCACCAGCACCGGGCGTCCGCCGGGTGCGTTCAGGGTCTGCACGCGACGCCACGTCATGGGCATGCGCATGCCCAGGCCGATCGCTTTGGAGAACGCCTCTTTGGCGGCAAAGCGCGTGGCCAGGAAACGCACGCCGCGCACCGGATCCCGGGCGCGGCGCGCATGGAACTTCTGCAATTCTTCCACGCCCAGGATTTTTTCCGCGAAGCGGTCGCCATGGCGCTCCAGCGCACGCTCGATGCGATCGATGCGCAGGAGGTCCATGCCGATGCCGGCGATGGCGCCGGCGGGCGCGGGGGGCTTGGGCGTGTCAGACATGGGCGTGCCCCAAGGGCGTCATCACAGGCCGCGCAGCGCTTGCAGGCGGGCCTGCACCATCAGCGCCTTCATGTCGCGCACGGCTTTTTCCCAGCCGTCGAAGACCGCCTGCGCCACGATGGCGTGGCCGATGTTCAGTTCGGAAATGCCGTCGATCGCCGCCACCGGCGACACGTTGCCCACATGCAGGCCGTGTCCGGCATTCACGCGCAGGCCATGACGCAGCCCTTCGGTGACCGCCAGGCGGATGCGTTGCAATTCGGCCTGGGCGGCGTCGCCTTCGGCTTCAGCGTAGGCGCCCGTGTGCAGTTCGATCACCGTCGCGCCGGCCTTGGCCGCCGCGGCGATCTGCACCGGGTCCGGGTCGATGAACAGCGACACGCGAATGCCGGCTTCAGCCAGCAACCCCACGGCGTCCGATACCGGACCCATCGCACCCGCTACTTCCAGCCCGCCTTCGGTGGTCAGTTCCGTGCGCTTTTCAGGCACCAGGCAGACATCGCTGGGCTTGACCGCGCAGGCGATCTCGAGCATTTCGGCGGTGATCGCGCATTCCAGATTCATGCGCGTGCGCAAGAGTGGACGGATGGCATACACATCCGCGTCCTGGATATGACGCCGGTCTTCGCGCAGATGCAGCGTGATCAGGTCGGCGCCGGCATCCTCCGCGCGCAGCGCGGCGGCCACCGGGTCCGGATACGCCGTATGGCGCTGTTGCCGCAACGTGGCAACGTGATCGATATTTACACCAAGTTCTATCATTGAGCAGTCGTCGTAACTTTGGTCGGTTCTTTCGTGGTTTCTTCCCAGCCGCCGCCCAACGCCTTGTAGAGCTCCACGCGGTTGATCAGCGCGGCCAAACCGGTTTGCACCAGCGAAAGCTGGGCATTGAAGAAGTCCACCTGCGCGGTCTGCACCTGCAGATAGCTGTCGATACCATTGGTATAGCGCAGATTCGACAGTTCCAGGGTGCGTGCGGACGAATCCTGCAACGCGCGCTGGGCGTCAAGCTGCGCGCCGTACGTGGCTTCGCCCGCCAGCGCGTCCGACACTTCCCGGAACGCCTGCTGGATGGACTGTTCGTACTGCGCCACCGCGATATTGTCGCGCGCCTTCGCCAGGTTCAGGCCTTCGCGGATGCTGCCGCCCGCAAACAGCGGTGTCGTGATCGACGGCGAAAAGCTCCAATAGCCCTGCCCGCCCTTGAACAGGTCGCCCAGCGACGGGCTGGCCACGCCCAGCAGGCCGGTCAGCGAAATCGTCGGGAAGAACGCCGCGCGCGCCGCACCGATGTTGGCGTTGGCCGCCTTCAGCTGGTTCTCTGCCGCGACGATGTCGGGACGGCGCTCCAGCAGGTCGGACGGCAGGCCCGAGGGCACCGTGGCCAGCAATTGGTCGCGGCCGAACGTTGCCGGCGCCGGCAAGTCTTCCGGCAACGGTGCGCCCACCAGCAGCACCAGCGCGTTCAGCGCCTGCGCGCGAGCCCGGGCCAGCTGCGCCAGATCGGACGATGCCGTATCCAGCAAGGTCTTGGACTGGTTCAGGTCCAGTTCGGACGCCACGCCGCCATCGAAACGGCGCTTGACCAGGTTGTAGGACTCCTGGCGCGAGGCCAGCGTGCGCTGCGTCAGTTCCAGCTGGACTTCGGCGGCGCGCAGATTGAAGTACGACTGCGCCACCGACCCGACCAGCGTGATCTGCACGCTCTTTTGCGCCTGCTCGGTCGACAGGTACTGCTGATACGCCGCCTCGGACAGGTTGCGCAAGCGGCCGAACAGATCGATCTCGAAGGTCGTCAGGCCGATGCCGGCCTGATAGGAACTGGAGATCGAGCTGGAATCGGGGCCGCCCGCACGCATATTGCCGGGCAGATGCTGGCGCTGGCCCTGGATGCCGGCGCCGATGCTCGGCCATTGCGCGCCGCGTTGCACGCCGTACTGGGCGCGCGCCTCTTCGACACGCTGCACGGCCACGCGCAGATCGCGGTTGTTGACGAGCGACAGCGAGATCAGGCTTTGCAGGCGCGGATCGCGGAAGAACTCGCGCCAGCCCAGATCCGCCGCGGGCGTGCCGTCTTGCGGCATCACCGACGTCGAAGGCTGCGAACCCAGCGACGTCGGATTGGCGTAACCGCCGTACTGGACCTTGGGCTGATCGGGCCAGGCGCCCGTCACCGGGGCGTCGGGACGCTTGTAATCAGGGGCCAGCGAGCAGCCGGCCAGCGCCACCGCCACGAAGGCGGACAAGGCGGTCTGTTTGAACATCAGGGCTTTCATACCTTGCCCTCCGGGCCACCGTTGGGTTGTGCGGGAGTGGGGGTCGCGCCAGGCGCGTCGGGCGGCGTGCCGCCGGCAGCCTTCTTGGCGGCCTGCTCTTCTTCCCAGACGCGAAGCTCGGCGCCCAGCAGGCGCGGACGGGTCTTGAACAAGCCCAGCACCACCACGAAGAACGTCGGCACGAAGATCACGGCGAACGGGGTCGCGGCCAACATGCCGCCCAGCACGCCCAGACCCACTGCGCGCTGGCTGGCTGCGCCGGCGCCCGTGGCCATGGCCAACGGCACCACGCCCAGGATGAACGCCAGCGACGTCATCAAAATCGGCCGGAACCGCAGGCGCGCGGCTTCCACCGCGGACTCGTAGAGGCCCATGCCCCGCGCATACTGGTCCTTGGCGAATTCCACGATCAGGATGGCGTTTTTGGCCGCCAGCCCGATCACCGTCACCATGCCCACCTGGAAGTACACGTCGTTAGACATGCCCAGGGCGCTGATCAGCGCCACGGCGCCCAGCATGCCCAGAGGCACCACCAGCATCACCGAGATCGGGATGGCCCAGCTTTCATACAGGGCGGCCAGCACCAGGAACACCACCAGCAGCGACAGGCCCATCAGGATGGGGGCCTGGTTGCCGGCCTGGCGTTCCTGGTAGGACAGACCGTTCCATTCGTAGCCGAAGCCCTGCGGCAGTTGCCCGACCAGGCGTTCCATCTCGGCCATTGCCTCGCCGGTGGTGTAGCCCGGTGCGGCATTGCCGCTGATACGCATGGATTCGTAGCTGTTGTAGCGCACCACCTGCACCGGGCCCTGCTTCCATTCGGCCTTGACGAAGGTGGACAGCGGCACCATCCCGCCCTGGTTGTTGCGCGCATTGAGCTGCAGCACGTCATTGAGCTGCATGCGGTATGGCGCGTCGGCCTGCACCCAGATGTTCTGCATCCGGCCCAGGTTGGGGAACTTGCTCAGGTAGGCGGAACCGACAGCCGTGGAAATCAACGAGGCAGCCTCGTTGAAGTCCACGCCCAACGCGGCCGCCTTGTCGCGGTCGATCGTCAGGCTGAGCTGGGCGCCCGGCGCGAGACCGGTGATCCGCACTTGCGACAGCACCGGGCTCTTCATGACCAGGCCCATCAGCTGCCCAGTGGCCGCCGCCAAGCCGGCGGAACCCGCCGAGCCGCGATCCTGCAGGCGGAAGTCGAAGCCGGTGGCGTTGCCCAGGGACGAAATGGCGGGCGGCACCAGGGTGAACACCTGTGCGTCATGGATGCCCATCAGCTGCTTCTCGAAGGCCTGGAAGGCGATCGCGCCCGCGGAGTCCTTGTGATCCTTGCGTTCGCTGAAGTCCTTCAGCGTGACGAAGGCGATAGCGGCGTTCAGGCCGTTGCCGTTGAAGCTGTAGCCCTGCACGGCGATGATGTTCTCGACCGCCGACACGCCGGAGAAGTATTTCTCGACCTGTTCGATGACCTCGACCGTGCGGTTGGCGGTAGCGCCGGTGGGCAGTTCGATGTTGCTGACCACGTAGCCCTGGTCTTCCTCGGGCAGGAAAGACGACGGCAGGCGCAGGTACAGCCAGCCCAGCAGCAAGACCAGCACCAGGAAGGCCAGCATCATGCGGCCGCCCTTGTGCAGCATACGGGCCACCCAGTTCTGGTAGCCGTGGGTGGTGGCGTCGAACTTGCGGTTGAACCAGCCGAAGAAACCCTTCTTGTCCTCGTGATGTCCCTTGGCCACCGGCTTGAGGATGGTGGCGCACAGCGCCGGGGTGAAGGTCAGCGCCAGCAGCGCGGAGAAGAAGATGGACACCGCCATCGCGATCGAGAACTGGCGATAGATCACGCCCACCGAGCCGCTCATGAAGGCCAGGGGCAGGAACACCGTCACCAGCACCAGCGTGATGCCGATGATGGCGCCGCTGATCTGCGGCATGGCTTTCTTGGTGGCCTCTTTGGGTGGGAGGCCTTCCGTAGACATGATCCGCTCGACGTTCTCCACCACCACGATGGCATCGTCCACCAGGATCCCGATGGCCAGCACCATCGCAAACATGGTCAGCACGTTGATCGAGAAGCCTAGCGCCAGCATCACCGCGAACGCCCCCAGCATGGCCACCGGCACCACCAGCGCCGGGATCAGGGTATAGCGGACGTTCTGCAGGAACAGGTACATCACCAGGAACACCAGCACCATGGCTTCGACCAGGGTATGCAACACCTGCTCGATGGACACCTTCACGTAGGGCGCGGTGTCGTAGGGGATGGAGTACGTGATGTTGCCGGGGAAGTACTTGGACAATTCCGCCATCTGGTCACGCACGCCCTGCGCGGTGGCCAGCGCGTTTGCGTTCGGCGACAGCACGATGGCGAAAGCCGCCGTCGGCTTGCCGTTCAGGCGGGCGCCGAACTGGTAGTTGTCGGCGCCGACCTCGATGCGGGCGACGTCGCGCAGCATTACAGAGGAACCGTCGGTGTTAGCCCGCAGGACGATCTTGCCGAAGCCCTCGACCGTGCTCAGTTGGCCGTTGGCCGTGACCGTGGCGGTGATGCGCTGCGAATCCGGGTTGGGAGGCGCGCCGACGCTGCCGCCCGAGATCACCACGTTCTGGTTGGCGATCGCCTGGTTGACCTCCGACATGCTCAGGTTGAAGCCCACCAACTTGGCGGGATCCACCCAGATGCGCATGGCGCGCGGCGCCGCGAACAGCTGGAACTGGCCCACGCCGGGCACGCGCGACACCGGGTTCTTGACGTTGCGAGTGATGTAGTCGGCCAGCGCGGTCTGGTCCAGCGACCCGTCGGTGGACGACACCGCCGCCACCATCAGGAAGCCGGTACTGGTCTGCTCATATTGCAGGCCCTGCTGCTGCACGGCGGTGGGCAACTGCGCAACCACGTTCGACACGCGGTTCTGCACGTCCACCTGCGCAAGGTCCGGGTTGGTCCCGGGCGCGAAGGTCGCGGTGATGGTCGAGGTGCCGTAGGAATCGCTGACCGACTCGTAGTAGATCAGGCCCTTGGCGCCGTTTAGCTGGTCTTCGATGATACTGGTGACCTGCTCGGCGACTTCGTTGGCCGAGGCGCCGGGGTAGGTCGCCGTGATCGTGATCGCGGGCGGCGCCACGTCCGGGTACTGCGAGATCGGCATGTTCGGGATCGCCAGCACCCCGGCCAGCAGGATGAACAGGGCGACTACCCAGGCGAAAATCGGTCTATCAATAAAAAATTGCGGCATGTGGGCTGACTCTGAAAGCGATGCTCACCAAAGAGGAACGCGGCGTTTGCGCCGCGTGCCGCTCAAGATTTCTGGCCTGCGGCCTTGTCCTGCTGCGCAGGTTCTGCCGGTTTGGCGCCCGGTTGCGGGGCGGATTCCGCCGGCTTGGCGCCCGGTTGTGCGGGAGCCTGGCCGCCCGGCGCGGGCGTGCCATTCTTTTTCCACTCGCTGGCCTGCACCGGCGCACCCGGACGAACCTTCTGGAACCCTTCCACCACAACCACGTCGCCCGCCTTCAAGCCGCTGGTGACAAGCCAATTGCTCTTGATGGCGCCGCCGGTGGTGACCGGAATCTGCTCGATCTTGTTGTCCTTGACCAGCATCAGGCTCTGCAAGCCGTCCGCCGTGCGCTGCAGCGCCTGCTGCGGCACCATCAGGGCCTTGTCGTCCACGCCCTGTTCCAGGCGCACGCGCACGTACATGCCGGGCAGCAGGATGCCGTCGGGGTTGGGCACTTCGGCGCGCAGGTTCACCTGGCCCGTGGACGGGTCCACGGTAATGCCGGTGAACAGCAGCTTGCCGGGCTGGCCGTATTCTGAGCCGTCCTCGAGGACGATGGTCGCGCGCGCCGCGTCCTTGCCCAACTGCTGCAACTGGCCGCTGGCGAACGCACGGCGCAAGGAAGCCAACTCCGCGGTGGACTGAGTGAAGTCCACGTAGATCGGGTCCAGTTGCTGCACCGTGGCCATTTGCGTGGCGGACGTGGCTTCGACCAGCGCGCCTTCGGTGACCAGCGGCTTGCCGATGCGGCCCGTGATGGGCGAGGTGACGTCGGTGTAGCCCAGGTTGATGGCCGCGTTGTCTTGCGTGGCCTTGGCGGCCGCCACGGCGGCGTCCGCCTGGCGGAACGACGCCACGGCGTTGTCGTATTCCTGCTTGCTGACGGCGTTGGCCTTGACCAGCGGCGCGTAGCGGTCCGCCAGCAGCTTGGCGCTGAACAGATTCGCCTGTGCCTGCTTCAACTGTGCCGTCGCCTGATCGTAGGCGGCCTTGTAGGGCGCCGGATCGATCTTGAACAGCAGCTGGTTTTCCTTGACGTCGCCGCCCTGCTCGAAGGTGATCTTCTGGACGATGCCGGTCACCCGCGAACGGATCTGCGCATCGCGCACGGCATCCACGCGGCCCGGCAATTCGGAGACGATGGGCGCACGCTCGGGTTGCACGGTAATGACGCTGACCTGGGGCATGCCGGGGTTCATCTGGGGCTTTTCGCCGCATCCCGCCAATATCAGTGCGAGGACGCCACCGGAAAAAGCCAGACCTGAAACACGTTTAGGCGAAAACCGCATTGAAACCCCCGCGTAGCGTAGTGAACCGCTTCAATTGACCGAGTCCGGCCGGCGCACCGCCTGCCGACCGCGGCAATGAGGCGCGATCAAGATAAGGCATGCGTCAAGCTTGACACGTGAATAGCCCGATAATGTAACTCAGTTATTGGGGAAATTACGTACTTTCGGGCCTTGACTCGATACACAAAGGAGACAAATAAGTAACAGGCTCAGCCGGCCGAAATGCTCCGGAGATTGCCCAGGAACACATAGCCTACGCCGTGCACGGTATGCAGCGGCAAGCGCGTACCGGTCTGCAGAACCTTGTGGCGCAGCCGGCAAATGGCCACGTTCAGGGTGCGCATGCTAGTGCGGCTGTGCAATGCCATCAGCTCATCGCGCAGCAGCTCGCGGCTGGGATTTCCAAGCAGGCAGAGAAAGCAGGCGCGCTCCATGCTGGTCAGGTCGATGCGGGCGCCGCTGGGCGCCATCAGCGTCCACCCCTGATAAAGCAGGCTCCACCAGCCGTCGATGCGGTCGGGGACAGGGGCAATGGGCTGACGGGCATTCATGGCGTATCTCCACCAGGACCGCCGCGCCTGGCAGGGCCGCAGCGGAATCCGGGAACAAGGTTGCAGGTTGTCCCGAAAGCCTACCGGGGTCTCCGGCATCTGGCGGCGTATGGAGGCAAGTATCAGACCGGTCTTATTCCTGCCCCTAGCTGCGCTTGCCGTTGCGGTGGATATCGTGCGTCACGAAGCAGCTGTCTTCGGTGGGCCGGGCCAGGATGCCTGGCTTGGCCAGCGTCCGACGGATGTCGGACAAGCCGGATTCCCAATGTTCGCGCATGGCCTCGGTGCCGAACTCGTAGTCTTTAGAGAAGCGCTCAAGGTGCTTGGACTCGTAGATCAGGTTGATGATGTTGGTTGCCGGCGTGTGCGACAGCTTGCGGATTTCTGCCAGTTCGGGCGCGCTGCGCTCGCTCTCGGGCAGGCGCTCCAGCAGGCGCTGCAGGCCATGCCGCAACTTCAGCACGCGCCGCAACTGGTCGGTGACCAGGCGGGTCCGGCTGGAATACTGGATGTCCTTTTGCCGCTCGGCCACCTCTTCAAGCGTGGTCGGCAGGCCGCCGCGGGCGGGCCACAGGTCCACCTGGAAGGCCAGCGTGTCGCGCATGTTGTCGGTGGTCAGCACCTGCGCCAGCGGGGTGTTGGACACGACGCCACCGTCCCAATAGTGTTCGCCGTCGATTTCCACCGACGGGAAGCCGGGCGGCAAGGCGCCCGAGGCCATGATGTGCTCGGGGCCCAGCTTGTCTTTCAGGCTGTCGAAGTAGGCGAAATTGCCCGTACGCACGTTCACCACGCCAAAGCTGGACCGGACCGACCCGCTGTTGAGCAGGTCGAAATCCACGAATTCGCGCAACGTGGCGGCAAGCGGCGTCGTGTCGTAGAAGCTGGTGGAGGCAGCCCCGCGGCCGTGGGCCCAATAAGGCGGGGGGAAGCGCGGCTTGAAAAAGCCCGGCTGCCCCGAGAACAGGGCCTGGAACGCCGACAACTGGCCGTTCATGGCAGGCGATCCGAATCCGAAGGGAATGCCTTCGAACATGCCCGCCAGCGTGTCCCCCCACGGCACCGAGGCAAACCCCGCCGGACGGCAGATGCTTTCCCAGAATCCGCGCAGCCGGTCAACGCGCTCATCCTCGCGGGAACCCGCAATGATGGCCGCGTTGATCGAGCCGATGGAGATGCCGGATATCCAGTTGGGCCGGATGCCCGCTTCGTGCAAGCCCTGGTACACCCCGGCCTGGTAGGACCCCAGCGCGCCCCCGCCTTGCAGCACGAGGGCGACGGTTTCGTAGGGAGGCGTATCGCCGGTGTCTGTGGACTGGGCCTTGCGGCGAGTGGTCATGCAGCTACCTCTGGCTAGCGTTTGCTTTTATCCGGCACTTGCGGCGCGGCGACTCCCGCGCGGAACGGATACTTGGCGAAGATCTCGGCAACGGCCTTGTCCACGCTTTGCGGCGAGCCGGCGGTTTCGGGATTCTGGACTTCGCCTACGGCGACGCCTTCCCACACCAGCTGCTTGCGGCGCGT
This sequence comes from Achromobacter marplatensis, assembly GCF_002209535.1. Classification (GTDB taxonomy): domain Bacteria; phylum Pseudomonadota; class Gammaproteobacteria; order Burkholderiales; family Burkholderiaceae_B; genus Achromobacter; species Achromobacter marplatensis. The sequence continues at coordinate 129,005 of NZ_NJIG01000005.1, forward strand.
ATCGACGAGGTCGATGTTGAGGGTGCCTTCAGTGTACTGGTAGACGTCGTCGCCCCAGCCGTAGCCGGGCCAGCCGCCGTAGAACCCTGAACGGTAGCCATAGTACGGCCCCATGGGCGGCGGCGCCGGTGTGACCTGCGTCTTTTGCTGGAGCTTGGCGCTGAAGTTGACGAGCAGGTCGGGGTTGGTCGCGCTATAGGCATAGCCGCGCATTTCCATCTGGGCGCGGGTCGCGTCCTTGAGCCTTTCGGTCAAGAGGCTGCTGTAGCCCGCCTTGTCCGTGCCCAGCGGCGTCATGTAGCCGAACGTGCGGTACTGCACGAAATCGGCCTGTTGATCGTAATCGCCTTTCACCGTCGGGCCCGATGCGCACGCGGCAAGCAGTGCCGTCATGGAACCCGCCGCCACCCATTTCAACGCTTTGAACGCTTTCATGTCGTTATCTCCGAGAGCCCAGGGCGTAAACATAGTGCCGCGAACCCCGTAAAGTTTCAACAGAATCTCATTCGCATCCTTAAATTCAACGCCCGCGATACCCCTGCCCCCTGCGACGCGTCCATTACACTCCGGGATGACTCCTGACCCGATACACACTTGACATGTTGGAACTAGACGGCTCGATCTGGTTTCGTTCCGGCGCCCAGACCTGGGGCGGAAAGAACCGCATAGACCTGCTGGCGCAGATTGACGCCACAGGCTCCATCACGGCTGCCGCGCGCGCCGTGGGCATGAGCTACAAGGGAGCCTGGGACGCCATCGACGCCATGAACAATCTGGCGGGCGAACCCCTCGTCGTGCGGGCGGCCGGCGGCAAAGGCGGCGGCGGTACGCAGTTGACCGATCGCGCACGGCGCCTGATCGCGACGTTCCGGGCGCTGGAGTCCGAACACCGGAAGTTCATGGACAGTCTGACGCGCGCTGGCCTGGATGCCAGTGGCGACATCGACCTGATGAGGCGTTTCATGCTGAAAACCAGTGCACGCAATAAACTCCTGGGCACCGTCATCGAAGTCCGAGCCGGCGCCGTCAACGACGAGATCCTGCTGCGCATCGCTGGCGGCCACACCATCGCGGCCACCATCACTCGCGAAAGCACGACGGAACTGGGCCTGGCGCCCGGCAAGGAAGCGATCGCGCTGGTAAAGGCGTCCAACGTCATCGTCGGCGCGCCCGGCCCCGGCCTGCGGCTGTCGGCCCGCAACCAGTTGCAGGGCAAGATCAGCGCCGTGCGCCCGGGCGCGGTCAACAGCGAAATCCTGATCGGCATGGATGGCGGCACGACGCTCGTGGCCATCGTCACCAATGAAAGCGCCACCGACCTGGGGCTGGCCGTCGGCGCGCCGGCCGTGGCCATCTTCAAGGCCTCCAGCGTGATCCTGGGCGTGCTGGACTAGGGCCTGGGGTTCAAACGCCCAGGTCTTCATCGCGGCGGCCCACCTTGCCGTCGCGCACTTCGAAGACTTCGTCGGCCAAGGCGTCGACGTCCGCCGGATCGTGGGTGATCAGCAGCATCGGCACGTCCAGTTGCTGCTGCAGAACGTTCAGTTCCTGGCGCATCTTGCCGCGCAACTGCGAATCCAACGCGGAAAACGGCTCGTCCAGCAGCAGGATGTCGGGCTGCAGCGTCAGCGCGCGGGCCAGGGCCACGCGCTGCTTTTGCCCGCCTGAGATTTCGTTCGGGTAGCTGCCTACGATGGAGCCCAGCTCGAACGCATCGACCCAGCGTCGCGCTTCTGGCCCGACTTCGCGCTTTGGCGGGTTGAGCCACCCGCGGCGCAAGCCGAACGCGATGTTCTGCGCCACCGTCAGATGCGGGAACAACGCATAGTCCTGAAACAGGTACGCCACGCGGCGGGATTGCGTAGGCAGGCAGATGCCCGCCTGCGCATCGAACAGCACCCGGCCGTTGATGTCGATGCGCCCAGCATCCGGCCGCAGCAGGCCCGCCACGGCGCGCAACGTCAAGCTCTTGCCCGCGCCGGACGGCCCGAACAAGGCGATGCGCTTGGACGACGACCTGAACGCCACGTCCAATTCGAAATGCCGGTCGCCCGAGACCATGCGCTTATTGACCTGGATGCTGACGCTCATCGCCCGCCTCCGTTGCGTTGGCCGGCGCCGATGGGCACCAGCTTGCCCGCCACCAGCAGGACGACGACGCAAGTTACCGACGTGACCAGCACCAACAGGTTCGCGGTGCGATCGTCGCCGGCCTGCACGGCTTCATAGATGGCGACCGACAAGGTCTGGGTTCGGCCCGGCAGGTTGCCAGCGATCATCAGGGTTGCGCCGAATTCGCCCAACGCACGGGCGAATGCCAGCAGCACGCCTGCCGCGATGCCGCGGGCAGCCAAGGGCAAGGTCACGCGGAAGAAGACCCCGGCCTCGCCGACGCCCAGCACGCGCGCCGCGTTCTCCAGTTGGCTGTCCACGTTTTCGAAGGCGGCTCGCGCCGACTTGAACACCAGCGGAAAAGCCACCACGGACGCCGCGATCACGGCGCCTTGCCAGGTGAACACCAATTCGATGCCCCACCCCGCCAGCGTTTCGCCGATGACGCCGCGCCGGCCCAGCAAGACCAGCAGGTAATAGCCCAGCACGGTCGGGGGCAGCACCAGCGGCAAGGTCAGGATGGCGTCCAGCAGGTCGCGGCCCGGCCAGCGCCAGCGCGACAGGCCGAACGCCGCGGCGGTGCCCGCCACCGTGGCCAACAGCGTTGCCCAGCCTGCCACTTTCAGCGAAAGCAGCAGGGGCACCCAAACCGGATCAGTCATCAGTTCCTGCTATTGAACAAGGCTCAGGGCTTCTGGAAGCCGTAGCGCGACAGGATTTCCTGGCCGGCGGGCGACAGCACATAGGCCACGAAGCTTGCGGCTTCCTTGGCGGCGGCTTCACGCGTCGTCACGGCGATGGGATAGGTGACGGGCGTTTGCGACGGCACGCGCACGGCGACCTTGACCTTGTCCGGCATGATGGCGGCGTCGGTGGCGAACACGAAGCCGGCGTCCACTTCGCCGCGCGACACGTAGTCCAGGCTTTGGCGCACGTTCTGGGCCAGCACGCTCTTTGCCTGCACGGCGCTCCATAGTCCGGCGGCTTCCAGCGCGCCTTGCGTGTAGCGGCCGACCGGCACCGATGCCGGGTTGCCGTAGGCGATGCGCTTGACGTCGTCGCGCGTCAGGTCTTTCAGGGCCGTGATGTTGGCCTTGCTGTCCGTCGGTACGATCAGCACGATCTGGTTGGCGGCGAAGTCCACGCGGGACGCGGGCTTGACGGCCTTTTCCTCGACGGCCTTGTCCATCGCCTTCTGGTCAGCCGAGGCGAACACGTCAGCGGGCGCGCCCTTCACGATCTGCTGCAGCAGCACATCGGAAGCGCCGAAGTTCAGGACGACCTTGGTGCCGGGGTTCGCCTTCTCGTAGCCTTGCGCCACTTCCTTGAATGCGTTGGTCAGGCTGGCGGCGGCGGACACGACCAGGTCGCCGGCATGGGCGCTCGCGCCCCAGAAGGCGGACAACGCCAGGGACAGCGCCAGCAAGGGGCGTTTGCAAGACATGATCTTCTCCTCGGGGATCGCGATATTGGCAACGAAATATATATAGGTATATAACGCTAGTCAATTTGCGGCCAAAGCGCAAATTGAGCCAGATCAAACCTGTGGAAAAGCCGGGTTCAGCCGCGGGCGACCGTCGTGACGCGCACCGACTCGGGCGCCAGCGCGGCTTGCAGGCAGGCCAGCGCCCGTTCAGGCTCTGCCGACCCGCACATGAAGATGTCCAGGGCCGCGTAACGGTGCTCCGGCCAGGAATGGATGCTGATGTGCGATTCGCTCAGCATGACCACGCCGGTCACGCCGGCGCCTTCGCCGAAATGATGGAAGTGGGCGCTCAGGACTTGGGCGCCGGCGGCCTGGGCGGCCGCGATCATCTGTGCCTCGAGCGCGGCGGCATCGGTCAGGCGATCGGCCGCGACGCCGCTGAAGTCCGCCAGCACGTGGCGGCCAGGCGTGGCATGGACCGTCACTTGTGGGATCCGCCGGACGACCAGCCCGAACTGCCGGACGAACTGCTGCCCCAGCTGCTGCTACTGCTGCTGCCGCCGCTTCCGCCCGCCATGCGGACGCCGGGGGAGCTGGCGCCGGTGGCGGCCATCACCACGACCAGGGCATAGATGGCATACAGGAACTTGCCCATCGTCCTATTCGTCCTTTCCGGAGAGCTTGTCCGCCAGCTTGGCGGGGAACCACAGGAACGCCAACCCGATCAGAATCGGGACAAAGCGGCCATTGAAGATATTGCCCATGTTCAGGAACAGCATCCCGATCGTGGCGAACCACGCCCATTTGCCGTAGCCACCCGGCTTGCCGCCCAGCGGCAGGGATTTCTGCTTGGCCAGTTCGGCGTTGCCGAACCATTCGGCCAATTGCGCAGGAGCAACAGGCGCCGCAGCCGACCAGCCGAGTTCGGCCTCGCCCAGTTCGCGCGTCAGTTTCAGCGTGCCGGCCTTGTAGTCGGTGATCCTGGTGGTGTCGCCCGCCTTGACGCGCCAGTTGAACGCACCCAGCGGCACCTCCACGCGCGAGGTGTAGTCGTACAGCTTCTGGTACAGCTTGGAACGCCAACGCACGCTGGTCGCGTTGTTGTAGCTGGGCCAGGTGTCGCACACCTGCACGCGCTCCCAGCCTTCGTCCGTTTCCACCAGCCAGATAAAGCCCTTCTGCGGATTGAACAGCAGGTATTCGATCCAGTCCGAGGGCTCTTCGGGATCCGGGTCGGCGCATTTCATCAAGCCAATCAGCGTAAAGCTGGCGCCGTCGATCTTGGCCACCGCGCCGAGCGACAACGTGGTCTTGATCGACTTGACCTTGTTCGCCTTCTCGATGACTTCCGCCGTGGGGCCCGAGCAATCCACCGTCGCCGCGCAGGACGGGCAGACCACCTGGGTGGCCATGGCAGCCACGAAGCTGATGGGGCCGCCGCAATTCGGGCACTCCAGCGCCTTGATCTGGCCGCGGAACCGGCCGGCCGTTTCCTGGACCTGCTCGTTGGTGCGCAAGGACCCCGCCTGCATGGCGGACAGGTCGAACGCGCGGCCGATGTAGAGCTCCGGCTCGGGGCCGTCGGAAAAATCCAGCGTCAGGAAGGCGTCCAGGCTGCGGAAATCCGCCACCTTGGCTTCCCAGCCGTCGCCGGGCACGAACGGCAGTTCGCCCTGCGCCCCGCCCGCCTTGCAGGCACGCACGTCGGCGGCAATGAAACGCTGGCCGTCCAGCTTCAGTTCGTCGCCGGGCGCGATGTCGGCAAAGGCCGGCATGCCCTGCGTGGACTTGACCTTGCGGCGGCGCGTCAGGGCGTACTGGCCCGAGGCGTCCGACAGCCAGCCGTCGGTCCCGTCTTCGAACCAGACATACCACTCGTTCCAGTAGCCTTCGTCAAAACGCAGCTGGATGCGGCCGACCACGTCGAAACGCTTGCTGTCGGACTTGCCGGTCGCCCCCAGGCACAGGGGCGAATAGTCTTCCAGCACGTCGGCCATTTCGCCGATGCGCCTGACCGAATCAGCATCTTTCAACAAGGTGCTGCGGCAAGCGCCGCAGACCGCCATGACCGAAGCCGTGGACGTGAACTTGACCGGGGCGCCGCACTGCGGACACAGAACCTGCTGCATGGGGCCTTAGCTGGTGAGTTTCTTCAGCACTTCCGCCTTGGCCGTGTCGTAGTCGGCGGCGGTGATCAACCCCTTGTCCAGCAAGTCCTTGAGCTGCTGCAGCCGGGCGACCGGGTCGACGGCCGCGGCAGCCGGCGCGGCCTGCTGAGCAGGCTGCGCTTGCTGGGCCGGCTGGCCCTGGCCTACGCCCAGGCCGGCCGCCATGGTCTGGCCCAGCGCGGCGCCGGCCGCCAGGCCCGCACCGATGCCGGCGATGCCGCCTTCGTTCTGCGCCGCCAACGGGATCGACGTGGCCGTCTGGTACTGGGTGAATTTGCCCAGATCGCCCGCCATGCCCATCGAAATCCGCGTATCCAGCGCCTTTTGCAGCTCTTCGGGCAACGACACGTTTTCAACCGTGAAGTTGTCCAGCTTGACGCCGTAACGGTCGAACACCGGCGCCAGTTGTTCGCTGATGCTTTGCGACATCAGGCCCTGGTTGCCGGCGATGTCCAGGAACGGCACCTTGGAGCCGCCCAGCGCCGTCGTCATCGCCGCGACCACCATGTTGCGCAACTGCGCTTCCAGGTCGTCGACGGTGTATTCGTCACGCGTGCCGCTGATTTCGCGATAGAACTTGGCGGGGTCTGTGATCTGATAGGAATACACGCCGAAGGCACGCAGCCGCACCATGCCGAATTCGCTGTCGCGCAGCGTCACCGGCTGCGCGGTACCCCAGCGGCGGCCCAGCTGCAGGCGCGTGCTGAAGAAGATCACGTCCGACTTGAAGGGCGACTCGAACAGCTTGTCCCAGTTCTTCAGGTACGTCAGGACCGGCAGCGTCTGCGTGGTCAGCTTGTACATGCCGGGGCCGAACACGTCGGCCACCTTGCCTTCGTTAACGAACACCGCCATCTGCGATTCGCGCACGGTCAAGCTGGCGCCGTACTGGATTTCGAAATCCTGCATCGGATGGCGCCAGGCGAGCACGCCATCGCGATCCTCGTTCCATTGCAGGATGTCAATGAACTGCTTGCGGATAAATGAACCGAGACTCATGGATTGTCCTCCCGTGTCAGATCGGATGCGGCGCGCCTGCCTTAAGTCAGGCAGGCGGCGTTGACGACGCCGGCGGACAGCGAGATCGCGCCGATCAGGCCGCCCATGGCGATATTGTTTTGTTCGATGGCTTCGTTCATCCCGCGGATGGTCTGCGCGACCACGACGTACACGACGATCTGCACCACCATGGCGGCAACGCCCCACACCAGGAACATGACGAAGCTGGCGTGCACGGCAATGCTGGAGCACAGAGTGAAACTGAAACCGACGAGCGCGCCGCCATAGGACAGCACCGCGGCGATATTGCCTTCGCGGATCAGCTCGAATTCCTTGTAGCGCGTCACGGCGGTGTAGACCGCCGTGAAAATGCCCAGCATGACGAGCGCCGAGACGATATAGATCAGATAGGTCACCGCCGGATGCATCGCTTCTCCCATTGCCACCCTCCCAATTGCGCGCAGTATATACGCGGCGTTCGATATACTGCGAACGCATTTTTCGTGTCGGACACCTCATGCGCGACCGCGTTCTCATCCTATCGGTATTGATCGTTGCTTCCTGCGGTTTGGGCTATGAGCTCATCAGCAGCGCGCTGGCCAGCTATTTACTGGGCGATTCGATACTTCAGTTCTCTTCCGTCATCGGCTGCTATTTGTTCGCCATGGGCATCGGCTCGTGGTTGTCAAAATATGTAAAAGACGAAGACGTTTTGAATCGGTTTATCGACGTCGAACTGCTGGTCGCATTATTGGGAGGGGTTTCCGCCGCCGTCCTGTTCCTGGTTTTCGCCTGGCTGTCCGCCCCCTTCCGCGCCGCCTTGTACGTGGGGGTGTTCGTCATCGGCCTGATGGTCGGCATGGAAATCCCGCTGGTGATGCGCGTCTTCAACCAGCGCAAGGCCGAATTCCGCGAAATCGTCAGCCGCGTGCTGACGTTCGACTACCTGGGCGCGCTGGCCGTGTCCCTGATCTTCCCGTTGCTGCTGGCGCCCAAGCTGGGCCTGCTGCGCACCAGCTTTCTCTTCGGCATCATGAACGCCAGCGTGGCGCTGTGGACCACCTGGCTGTTCCGCACCGAAATCCGCCGCCCTGGCGAAAAGGCCATCCGCGCCTGCGTGGTGATCGGTTTCCTGGCGCTGGGCTTCATCTATTCCAGCGCCATGACCGCCTGGGCCGAAAAAGGCCTGTACGGCGACGACGTGGTGCACGCGGAAACCACGCCCTATCAGCGCCTGGTCGTGACCCGTTGGCACGACGACCTGCGCCTGTACATCAACAACAACCTGCAGTTCTCGTCGCGCGACGAACACCGCTATCACGAATCGCTGGTGCATCCGGGCCTGCAGACGCTGCCCTGGGCGCGTAATGTGCTGGTGCTGGGCGGCGGCGATGGCCTGGCGGTGCGCGAAATCCTCAAGTACAAGAACATCGAGCACGTGACGCTGGTGGACCTGGACCCCGCCATGACCGGGCTGTTCTCGCGTTCGGAACCGCTGGTCAAGCTGAACCAGGGGTCGTTGAAGGACCCGCGCGTCACCGTCATCAACGACGACGCCGGCCGCTGGCTGGAAACCCACGCCGAGGTCTACGACTTCATCGTGGTGGACTTCCCGGATCCGTCGAACTTCGGCCTTGGCCGCTTGTACTCGGTGCCGGTCTATCACCTGATGGCGCGCCACCTGGCCGAAAACGGCTACATGGTGATCCAGTCCACGTCGCCCTACTTCGCGCCGCGCTCTTTCTGGAGCGTGGACGCCACCTTGAAGGAAGCCGGCCTGAACACATGGCCGTACCACACCTATGTGCCGTCCTTCGGCGACTGGGGCTTCATCCTGGCCAGCAAGCGGCGCGACTACACGCCCCCCGACAAGATCACCGTGCCCACGCGCTACCTGGATCCGGCGACCACGCGCGAGCTCTTCCATTTCCCGGCCGACATGCCTGCCCTGGCGATGCCGCCCAATCGCTTGAATGAGCAGTCGCTCGTGCGTTATTTCGACGAGGACTGGCGCAAGGTCATCCGCTGATGAGACGCCGCAGCTTCCTGCTGGGCGCCACCGCCACGGCGGCGGTGGCGGGCACGGCCGGCTATTACCGGTCACGCATCGTCGAGACCACCCCGGATGTCCATTACCCCGGCATGCAGGCCGGCCACGCCTTGCGCGACGGCGCAGCGCTGCCCGTGCCGGCCGCCAGCTACCGTCACGGCGTCGCCATCCTGGGCGCCGGCGTGGCCGGCCTGTCCTGCGCCTGGAAACTGGCGCGGGAGGGCTACACCGATTTCGTCGTGGTCCAAGGCCCGGAATTCGCCGGCAACGCGGCGGCCGGCCGCCAAGGCGAACTGGACTACCCGCTGGGCGCGCACTATCTGCCGCTGCCGTCCATGGCGTCGACCCACGTGCGCGAGATGTTGGCCGACTTCGGCATCATCGAACGCGGCGCGGGCGAACTGCGCCCGTACTACGACGAATCCATCCTGGTGCATTCGCCGCAGGAGCGCTTGCTGCGCAACGGGCGCTGGGAAGACGGGCTGCTGCCCATGACCGGGCTGCCCGAGGCCGACGTGGCGCAGCACCGCCGGTTCCTGGCGCTGATCGACCAGTTGCACACGCAAGTCGGAAGCGACGGCCGCAAGGTATTCAGCATTCCCATCGTGCTGTCGTCGCAGGACCCCGCGTGGCGCGCGCTGGATGCGATGACGTTCAAGCAGTGGCTGGAGCGCGAAGGCTATACCTCGCCCGCCCTGCACTGGTATCTGAATTATTGCTGCCGCGATGACTACGGCGCGCAGTACGACGTAGTGTCGGCCTGGGCCGGCCTGCACTACTTCGCCAGCCGCGACGGCCACGCCGCCAACGCAGGCGAAGGCGCGGTGCTGACCTGGCCCGGTGGGCTGGCCGCGCTGACGGACCGCATGCGGGACGCGATCAACCACAAGTTGGGGCACACCCGTTGGCTGCTTGCGGGCACCGCCGTCCGGGTGACGGAAACGCCCGCCGGCCCGCTCACGACCTGCGTGACGGACGGCCCCACCCCCGGGGCCTACACCGTGCAATCGGGCCGCACGGTCTGCGCCGTGCCGCTATTCGTGGCCCAGCGCCTGCTGCCGGACATCCGCGCTTACGGCTATGAACCTGCCGTGCATGCCACGTCGCATGCGCCGTGGCTGGTGTCCAACTTCGTGCTGGAAGGCTACCCGCTGGAAGCGCCCGGCGAACCGCTGTCGTGGGACAACGTGGTCTATCAAGGCCGCGCGCTGGGGTACGTCGTGTCCACGCACCAACTGCTGCGCGTGACCCGGTCGCCGCGCACGGTATTCACCGCCTACCACGCGCTAAGCGGGCAGACGCCGAACGCCGCGCGGCAATGGCTGGCCACGGCCAGCCCGCAAGCATTGCGCGACGAAGCCGCCGCCGATCTGGTCGCCGCTTATGGCCGCGAGTTCTGGCGCAACGCGCGCCGGCTTGACATCACCGTGCGGGGCCACGCGATGGCCTCCCCGCTATGCGGCTATCTGTCCAACCCGGGACTGGCCGCGCTGCGGAACGTCGACGGGCCGATCCTGTTCGCGCATGCGGACTTGTCGGGTTATTCCGTCTTCGAAGAAGCCTCGTGGTGGGGCGTCGTGGCGGCCGGCCGCATCCTGGGCGAAAAGCCCCCGTCGGCCTGACGGACACCTAGCACAATTGTGCTTCATCGCCGTGTATGGGCTGCAATACAATCGCCGTCCTTGACGCTTAAAAGAACGACACATGGGAAAGCACGTCATTGTCCTGGGAGCGGGCATTGTGGGTGTCTGTTGCGCGCTGGAATTGCAGCGCCGAGGCCTCACCGTCACCCTGGTCGACCGGCAGGAGCCTGGCATGGAAACGTCCCTGGGCAATGCAGGCGTCCTGGCGCGCAGTTCGCTGATGCCGTTCAACCATCCCGGCTTGTGGCGCCAGTTGCCCCGATTGCTCAAGAACGACACCGTCCAGTTCCGCTACCGCCGCAGCTACCTGGCGAAGAACCTGGGTTGGGCAGCCCGGTTTCTGTTGAACGCCCGACCGGCGGTCTTTCAGGAAACCGCGGCGGCGCTGGACGAACTGATCCGATTGTCGGCGCCGGAACACCTGCGGTTGCTGGACGCCAGCGGCGCCCGGCATCGCCTGCGCGACACCGGCTGGATTTTCCTGTATCGCTCCGAACAGGCCTGGAATGGCGGTGAGCGGTCCCGCCGGGCCTATGCGCAATTCCAGGTTCCGACCCAGATGCTGGCCCCGGCCGAACTGGCCGACCTGGAACCCGCGCTGGCGCCGATCTTTCATCGGGCGCTGTGGATCCAGGGTTCGTATTCGGTAGACGATCCGCATGAAGTGGTCGCGGCCTACGCCGACCTCTTCCGCCGCTCGGGCGGCACGTTCAGGTGTTTGACAGCCAGCGGCATCCGCCGCGACGGCCAGGGCTGGACCGTGCACGGCGCGCAGGGTTCCGAAACGCTGCGCGCGGACCAACTGGTCGTGGCGCTGGGGCCCTGGTCCAAAAGCCTGCTGAAGACGACGGGCATCGATCTGCCCATGGCGTTCGAACGCGGTTATCACATGCACTACAGCGGCCAGAACGGCGCGCGCGTATCCCGCCCGGTCTACGACACCGGCGGCGGCTATGTGCTGTCGCCCATGGCGCGCGGCCTGCGCCTGACGACGGGGGTCGAGCTGGACGACTGCGAAGCGCCGGCCAGGCCGGTGCAACTGGAATTGTCCGAAGCGCGTGCGCGCGAGGCATTCCCGCTGGGCGAACGGCTGGATCCGGCCGCCTGGCTGGGCCGGCGGCCCACGCTGCCTGACAGCCGCCCGATGATCGGCGAGGCCCCGCGCCATCCCGGCCTGTGGCTGGCCTTGGGCCACCAGCACATCGGATTCAGCACGGCGCCAGGAACGGCGAAGATACTGGGCGAACTGATGTTTGACGCCAACAGCCGAGCGCGCCATCACGCGTTCCGCCCCGGCCGCTTCATCTAGCAGCCCGCACACTTTTGAGGAGAAGTCGATGAGCACAAAACGTAATTTCCTGGCGTCCGTCCTTGCCCTGGCCAGCCTGGCCAGTCTTGGCCTGCCGAGCGCCGCCCAGGCCCAATCCGCCAACGAGACCGCCATGGAGCGCATCATGCGCACCAAGACGATCCGCATCGGCGCCATCGCCGGCGCCATCCCCTACTTCAACAAGAACCTGAATACGGGCAAGTGGGAAGGCTTCGGCCCCGACTTCGCCGAGATGTTCGCGGCTCGCCTGGGGGTCAAGACCGAATACCTGGAAACCACCTGGGGCAACTCGGTGCTGGACGTCCAGACCAACAAGATCGACCTGATGTTCGGCATGGCGCCCACCCCGGCCCGCAAGGAAGTGGTGAACTTCTCGGACACGCTGTTCAATAACACCTACACCACCGTTTGCCGCAAGGGATTCGTCGGCAAGTCGTGGGCCGAACTGGACACGCCCGAGACCCGTGTGGTCGTGGACGTGGGTTCCAGCCATGACCAGCTGGCCACCCGCGTGCTGCAAAAGGCGAACGTGACGCGCCTGGAGAACTCTGGCGCCGCCACCCTGGCGCTGTCCTCGGGCCGCGCCGACTGCCAGATCCTGGTCGTGCTGCTGGCCAAGCCGCTGCTGGAAAAGCGCCCGAACATCGGCACGATGAGCATCCCCGCTCCGGTCGAAACGGCGCCCGTCAGTATCGGCCTGCGCAAGGAAAGCGACGACTCCCTGCAGAAGGCGGTCAACGCCTGGCTGGCCGACATCCGCGCGAAAGACGAAGTGCGCGGCGTGATCCTGGGCAATATGCAAAAGCTCGCCGGCGTACCGCCCGAGGCGTTCCCGCCCGAAATCAAGTTCTAAGGCCTGCGCCATGAATGACCAGAATGGAACCCTTCCCTCCCGATCCCGCCTGACGACCTGGCTCTTTGTCGCGGTCGCCGCGATCGCGCTGTTCGCGATCGTCAAGAAATGGGACAGCATCGCCGGAAACGCCGTCAACTACGACTGGGATTTCAGCGTGCTCTGGGAGTACCGCAAGCTGATCGCCACCGGCGTGCTGAACACGATCCTGTTCACCATCCTGTGCGTGTTCCTGGGCCTGGCGATCGGCCTTGTGACGGGTCTTGGGCGGCTGTCGCGCAACGTGTTCATCACGGCGCCGCTGCGGGCCTACATCGAAGTGTTCCGCTGCACGCCGGTCCTGGTGCAGCTGGTCTGGTTCTACTACGCCTTGCCTGTCGTGACCGGCATCGAAATGTCGCCGGTCATGGCGGCCACGCTATGCCTGGCGCTGTACGGCGGCGCCTTCTATTCGGAGATCATCCGCGGGGGCATCATTTCGACCGATGCCGGACAGACCGAAGCCGCCAAGGCACTGGGCATGACGCCATCGCAGGCGCTGCGCCGCGTGGTGCTGCCGCAGGCCTTCAAGAAGATGGTGCCGCCGCTGATGAACCAATCGATCATGCAGCTGAAGAACACGTCGCTGCTCTCGGTGCTGGCCGTGCCGGACCTGCTCTACCAGGGCCAGGTCATCGCCCACGATACGTACCGCCCGCTAGAGATCTACACCTTCATCGCGGTCGCGTATTTCGTGATCCTGCTTCCGTTCACGATGTGGGCCAAGAAGCTGGAATTCGGCGGCATCAGCAAAGAGGCATGACCATGAGCACCCCCATCATCAGCATCCAGGGCTTGCGCAAGTCGTTCGCCAATCAGGAAGTGCTCAAGGACATCAACTTGCAAGTCGAACGGGGCCAGGTCGTGGCGTTGATCGGCCCGTCCGGCTCCGGCAAATCCACCTTGCTTCGCTGCATCAACCTGCTGACGATCCCCGACGGCGGCCAGATCACGGTAGGCAACCAGTCGCTGACTTTCCAGGGCGCGCACACGCGGCTGCCCAGCGAACGCAAGCTGGCCAGCTTTCGCGCATCCGCCGGTATGGTGTTCCAGCACTTCAACCTGTTCCCGCACATGACCGCGTTGCAGAACGTGATGGAAGGCCCGGTCACCGTGCTGCGCCGGCCGAAAAAGGAAGCCGAGGCGCTGGCCCGCGAACTGCTGGGCAAGGTGGGCCTGCTGGAACGCGCCGATTACTTTCCGGACAAGCTGTCGGGCGGCCAGAAGCAACGCGTGGCCATCGCCCGCGCGCTCGCGATGCAGCCCGCCGTCATGCTGTTCGACGAGGCCACGTCGGCGCTGGACCCCGAGCTGGTGGGCGAAGTGTTGAACGTCATCAAGGGCTTGGCCCGTGACGGCATGACCATGATCCTCGTGACGCACGAAATCGGCTTTGCCAAGGAAGTGGCGGACCAGGTCGTCTTCATGCGCGACGGCGTCGTGGCGGAAGCCGGCCCCCCGGATGTCGTGATCGGCAACTCCCGGAACGAGGCCACCCGCGCGTTCCTGGCGCGCTTTAACCGCGCGCCCGGCGTGGAAGGCTAAGCCATGCGCACCGACGGATTCCTGGGCGTACTGATGCTGGACACCCGCTTTCCGCGCCCCCCGGGCGACGTCGGCAACCGCGAGACCTACTCGCGCGCCGGCATCCCGGTGCGCTTTGTCACCGTGCAAGGCGCCTCGCCGCGCAAGATCGTGCAGGAGGCCGACCCGTCCTTCCTGCAGCCCTTTGTGGACGCGGCCGTGGCGCTGGCCGCGCAGGGCGCCCGGCTGATTTCAACCAGCTGCGGGTTTCTGGCCAGGTACCAGACGGTGCTGCAGGCGGCCGTTCCAGTGCCCGTCGTCACTTCCAGCCTGCTGCAGTGCCAGGGCCTGGACCGCGTCGGCATCGTGACCTTCGATGCGCAGTCGCTGTCGCGCCCCCTTCTGGACGCCGTGGACGTTCCCGCCGACGCAGTCGTCGAGGGCATCGCGCCCGGCTGCGAAATGCACGCGCGCATCCTGGCGAACGCCCCCGAGATGGATCTGGCCGAAGTCGAACGCAACGTGGTGGACGCCGCCCGGCGCCTCGCGGCGCGCGAATCCGGCCTGCGCAACATCGTGCTGGAGTGCACCAACATGCCCCCCTACCGCGATGCCGTTGCCCGCGCCACCGGCCTGCCCGTGCATGACATCGAAACCTTGCTTCTGGCGCGCTGGCGCGAACTGCCCTAGGCGCTGCGACACGCACCCTGTCCTGCGACAAAAAAAGCGCGCGGCCTATGCGGGCCGCGCGCTTTTGCCTGAACCGGACGGAATCAGCCGAGCAACAGCGCGTCGTCCGACAGCTTCTCGCCACGCACGCGTTCGAACATCGCCAGCAGGTCCGGCACGTCCATGCCGCGGCGCTCTTCGCCGGACACGTCAAGCACGACCTGGCCTTGATGCAGCATGACCGTGCGGTCGCCCACGTCCAGCGCCTGGCGCATGCTGTGGGTGACCATCATGGTGGTCAGCTGGTTCTCGGCGACGATGCGGGCCGTCAACTGCAGCACGAAGTCCGCCGTGCGCGGGTCCAGCGCCGCGGTGTGCTCGTCCAGCAGCAGGATGCGCGACGGCTGCAAGGCCGCCATCAGCAGGCTGACCGCCTGGCGCTGACCGCCCGACAAGAGACCGATGCGGTCGGTCAGGCGGTTTTCCAACCCCAGGCCCAGGGTGGACAGGCGTTCGCGGAAACCGTCCTTCATCGATGCCTTGACGGCCCGGCCATAACCGCGCCGCGCGCCGCGCATTTGCGCCAACGCCATGTTTTCTTCGATGGTCAGATCTTCGCACGTGCCGGCCATCGGATCCTGGAACACGCGGGCCACGCGGCCGGCGCGCGCCCAGACGGGCTGGCGCGTGACGTCCACGCCATTGATGTCGATGCGGCCGGAATCGACTGGCAGGTCGCCCGATACAGCGTTCAGGAACGTGGACTTGCCAGCGCCGTTGGAGCCGATGACGGTCACGAACTGGCCTGACGGGATTTCCAGCGACATGCCTCGCAGGGCGCGGGTCTCGATGGGCGTGCCAGCGTTGAAAGTAATCTTGAGATCTTTAGCGGACAACATTTCAGTACTCCATTGTGCAGTCGCAGCACCCGCGCTGCACGAGGCTGGCGCAGCTAGACTGGGGCCGCCGCGGAGCCGGCTTTGCCGGTCCGCCAGCGGCGCCCCCTTGAGGGGGAAGCGCCACAGGCGCTTCAGGGGTGGGCATCAACTTTTCTTGCCGACCAAGCGGCGCTTGAGCATCGGGATGACCAGGGCGACCGTGACCAGCACCGCGGTGACGAGGTTCAGGTCTTGTGCCTTCAGGCCGATGAAATCGCTGTTCAACGCCAGGGCGATGAAGAAGCGGTAGACGATGGCGCCAATGATGACGGCAAGCGTCGCCAACACCAGTTTTCGCGACGGCAGGATGCTTTCGCCGACGATCACCGCGGCCAGGCCGATCACGATGGTGCCGATGCCCATCGAGATGTCCGAACCGCCTTGCGTCTGCGCGAACAGCGCGCCGGCCAGGGCGACCAGCGCGTTCGACAGCGCCATGCCGCCCAGGATCATGCGACCGGTGTTGACGCCCTGCGCGCGGGCCATGCGGCCGTTCGAGCCGGTGGCGCGCACGGCCAGTCCGGTCTGCGTGGCGAAGAACCAGTCCAGCGCCAGCTTGGCCAGGATCACGATCACGATCAGGATCAGCGGGCGGGCGACGTAGTCGGAAATCCAGCCCGGCTGCAAGATCGTGAAGACAGTGGGTTCGGTGATCAGCGGCACGTTGGGCTTGCCCATGATGCGCAGGTTGATCGAGTACAGCGCGATCATCATCAGGATGCTGGCCAGCAGATCCATGATCTTGAGCTTCACGTTCAACCAACCCGTGACCAGCCCCGCGGCCGCGCCGGCGAAGGTGGCGATGATGGTGGCCGAAAACGGATCGGTGCCCGACGCGATCAGCGTCGCACAGACGGCGCCGCCCAGCGGGAAGCTGCCGTCAACGGTCAGGTCGGGGAAGCGCAGCAGGCGAAAGGAGATAAACACGCCCAAGGCCACCAGGCTGAAGATCAGCCCGATCTCCAACGCGCCTAACAACGAGAACAATGACATGGGTCAAATCCAATCAGGGTAAGGAAGGTGCATATTAAAGACTTGAAACGTCGGATTTCTTGCGTTTGGGGGTCAGTTTTACCCCAGCTTTCGCAATAAACGTTTCCCGGGCCGCCATTTTCGCTTGTTTCCTGCCAAAGCGTCTCCACGCGTGTCGGCAATGCCGCAAGCGGAGTCGTAGAAGACCGTTCAGGGAGCAAAAACGCCCGGTGCGGCACGCGCCGCATTGGCGGGGCACCTGGCAATTCAAGACCAGCAGACTGCGCCGGGCCGCGAGCATCTTGTGAACGCTGCCGCCCTGAAGACCTGGGGGTAAGGCAAGACACCAAAAAAACCTAACAAAAACCCCGCGCACGCCGGATAGGCGTGGCGGGGTCCGCGCGGAACCGCTTTACTTCACGACCACCGCAGCCGACTTGATGATGGCATCCGACAAGGTCACGCCTTGCTTGGCGGCAGCGCCCGGATTCACATACAGCTCAAGCTTGGAGATGGTTTCCGACGGGATCGCGCCGGGCTTTTCGCCCTTGAGGATACGCACGACCACCTTGCCCGTCTGCACGCCCAGGTCGCGGTAGTTGATGCCCAGGGCGGCGATGCCGCCGCGCTTGACGCTGTCGGTGTCCGAGGCGATCAGCGGGATCTTGGCGTCGTTGCCGACCTTCACCAGCGATTCGTAGGCCGACACGACGTTGTTGTCGGTGTTGGTGTAGATGACGTCGACCTTGCCGATCAGGCTGCGCGCGGCGGAAGCCACGTCGACCGAACGCGGGGCGGCGGCTTCGACCAGGCTCATGCCGTACTTGGGCAGGATTTCCTGGAGCTTCTTCACAACCACGACCGAATTGGCTTCGCCCGGGTTGTAGACCATGCCCACGCGCTTGGCGTTGGGGACGATCTTCTTGATCAGGTCAACCTGCTTGTCCAGGGCCAGCAGGTCCGACACGCCGGTCACGTTGGTGCCCGAGGCGTCCATGCTGGCAACCAGTTGGGCGGCAACGGGATCAGTCACGGCGGAATACACCACCGGCACGTCCTTCGTGGCGGCCACGACGGCTTGGGCCGACGGAGTGGCGATCGCGACGATGGCGTCGGGCTTGTCGCCCACGAACTTGCGGGCGATCTGCGCGGCGGTGCCGTTATTGCCCTGCGCACTTTGATATTGCCACTTCAGGTTCTTGCCCGCTTCATAGCCGGCTTGCTTAAGCGCGTCTTGCACGCCGTCACGCACGGCGTCCAGCGCCGGGTGCTCGACGATGGCGGTGATTGCCACCGACTTCTGCTGCGCGGCCACAGGCGCGGCGATAGCCATCGCCAGCGCCATGGCGCCAACCGTCAGAAAATGTTTTTTTCCGATCAGCATACTAAGCTCCTTGAACCCTTGATCGTTGTTCGTTTGGGGGTTGTCGTGGGGGTTTCGTGGGGGGTTTCGTCGTTATGGCTGCATTGGCGGTTTCCCGCCTGTTTGGCTGACCATAAAGCCGTATAGTCTAACTTGCCGCCAAGCAAAATAACTTGGGGGGAATCCCTGAAATGGTGCATGCCGCTCACCGCATGCCCCACACCGGGGCACGCGGCGCCAATATACTAAACCGGCGGCGGACCACCCTTTCCCGGCAGCCTGCCGCCGCATCCAAAGGCCCTACCATGATCAAACGCGCTCTAGGCCGTTCCGGCCTGCAAATCCCCCCACTCACCTTCGGCGGCAACGTCTTCGGCTGGACCGTCGACGAAGCCGGCACGTACTCGCTGCTGGACGCCCTGGTCGACGCGGGCCTGAATTTCATCGACACCGCCGACGTCTATTCGCGCTGGGTCCCGGGCAACCAGGGCGGCGAATCCGAAACGCTGATCGGCAAATGGCTCAAGCGTTCCGGCAAGCGCGACCGCGTGCTGATCGCCACCAAAGTCGGCATGGAGATGGGGCCCGACGCCCGCGGCCTGGCGCCCGCCTACATCCGCCGTTCGCTGGAAGCGTCGCTGGCCCGCCTGCAGACGGACCATGTGGACCTGTACCAGTCCCACAAGGACGATCCCGACACGCCACTGACCGACACGCTGGCGGAATACGCCAAGCACATCGAATCCGGCAAGGTGCGCGCCATCGGCGCGTCGAACTACACGGCCGTGCGCTTGTCCGAAGCGCTGATCACGGCGGAACGGCACGACCTGCCGCGCTATGAAAGCATCCAGCCGGAATACAACCTGTACAGCCGCGAGCCCTTCGAATCCGGCTTGCAGAGCCTGGTGAAGACCCAGCAGATGGGCACGATCAACTACTACGCGCTGGCCAGCGGCTTTCTCAGCGGCAAGTACCGCAGCGCGGCCGACGTGGGCAAAAGCGCGCGCGGCCAGAAGATTGTCGACACGTACTTGAACGACCGGGGCCTGCGCATCCTGAAGGCGCTGGACGAGATTTCCGAGGACGCCGGCTGCACGCCTGCGCAGGCCGCGCTGGCCTGGCAGATCGCGCAGCCCGGCATCACCTCGCCCATTGTCAGCGCCACCTCGATCGCCCAGCTGGACGAACTGGTCAAGGCCGCCAGCCTGACGCTGACGCATGACCAGTTGACCAAGCTCAGCCAGGCCAGCGAGTGGCGCTAGGCGTCAGAAGCGCTGGGTCAGCGTGACCAGCGCGGCGCGGCCTTCGCCATAGAAGACCGAGTTGTAGAAGCCCATGGAGCGGTAGTACTTCTTGTCGGCCAGATTGCGCACGTTCAGTTGCAGCTGCGTCTTGTCCGAGAAGTTGTACTGCGCCATCAGATCGAACAGCGCATAGGGCTTCTGCACGATCGAGCCGGATTGCAGGCCGTAATAGGTCTGCGCGCTGGTCTGGCTCTGCCACCGCACGCCGCCGCCCACCGTCAGCTTGTTCCACGCGCCCGGCAAGCGGTATGCCGTGCTCAGTTTCAGCAGCTGCTCAGGCTGGGTGGTCTGCACCTTCTTGCCGGTGTTGTCCTTGGACTGGCGGTACGTGTAGCCCAGGAAGACGTTCCAGCCCGGCATCACTTCGCCGGCCACTTCGGCCTCGAACCCGCGTGTGCGGGTCCCGTCCAGGATGTAGTACCAGCCGTCGTCGTGCGCATAGTCGTAGCCGCCGTACTCGGCGACATCCTTCTGGTCGGTCTGGAACACCGCCACGGACGCGTTCAGGCGGCCGTCCAGATACGACGCCTTCAGACCCGCTTCGTAGTTGTGGCCATATGCCGGCCCCGCCATCTCCCACGTCTGCGTCTTCACCATCTGCGGCTGGAAGATGTTGGTGTAGCTGGCATAGGCGGTATAGGTGTCGTTCAGGTCATAAGTCACGCCCACATACGGCGTGACCTCGGAGTACGTGTGGGAATAGCCCGTCACGCCCCAGCTGGTTTCCGTCGATTCCCAACGGGTCCAGCGCGCGCCGGTCAACAGGTACAGGCGGTCAGTCAGGCCCAGGCGCAGCGTGCCGTAGACGCCCGTCTGCTCGTTGCGGTTAGTCTGCGACAGCGCCAGGATGTCCCAGTTCGGCGCGGGCCAGTCGCCCGTCCAGTTCTTCACGTCGGGAATGGGGTAGGTCGCCTGGTCCGAGGTGTCCCAGCTTTGGTTCCACGCCTTGATGACCGAATGCGAAAAGCCCATGTTGAACTGATGGCGGCGGCCGAAAGCGTCGAAGTCACCGTCCATCGAGCCGCCGACCACGTCCTGGTCACTGCCACCCACGAACTTGCGCAGCAGCGGCGGCGTCGAGAAGCCGTCGATGGTCACCGGCACATCGGACGTGAACAGCAGCGGCGCGTCGAACTTGTTTTCCAGGCGGGTGTACGACAGGCGGGCGTTCCAGCCGTTGGCGAATCCGTGGTCGATCTGCGCGAAGTACTCGTGCGAATCGGTGTCCCAGCGCGACCATTTGGCGCCCATGGCCTGCCCCCTCGGCCAGTCGATCGGCTTGCCATTGGCGTCCAGGGCCGGCAAGCCGCCCCAGCTGATGCCGCTGGGACGCGTGCGCTGCACCGAACCGCCCACGCTGATGGTGGTGGCCTCGGCCACGTCCGCCTCGATGATGCCGTAGAGCACATCGCGCTTTTTCTTGTAGAGGTCCATGGTGTCGCCACGCCGTTCCTTGGCGCCGACAATGCGCCCGCGCACCGAGCCGGATTCATTGAACGGCGTGGACAGGTCCACTTCACCGCGGTAGGTGTCTTCGGTGCCGGCCGACAGCTTGAAGTCGCCCTGGAATTCGCGCGTGGGCCGCTTGCGGATGAAATTCACCGAGCCGCCGGGGTTGCCGGTGCCGCTCATCAGGCCGGTCGCGCCGCGGATGATCTCCACATGGTCATAGATGACGGGATCCAGGTTGCCGTCGCCGAATTGGTAGATGCCGTTCAGCGGCTTGACCACGCCGTCGAACTGGAACGTGTCCATGGAAAAGCCGCGCGAGTAGTAGCTCAGCCGCTCGGACTCCGCCTGCTGCACGTTCATGCCGGTGGCGTTTTCCATGACGTCGCGTACCGACGTGATGGACCGGTCGTCCATCTGCTGGCGGGTCAGCACGCTGGTCGATTGCGGCGTCTCGCGCTGCGACAGCACCAGGCCGTTGGCCGAACGCATCCAGTCTGCGGTGTACAGCCCGGTGCCTTCGGTCGTGGCGCCCGCCCCCAACACCACCACCGGCGCCAGCTGGGTCGCCTGCTGGCCATCCACGCGCTGCAAGAGGTAATCGCCGTCCGCCCGGCGCACGGCTTCAAGTCCGGTGCCCGCCAGCAACGCGGCAAAGCCCTGGTCCACGCCGTACCCGCCCTGCAGGCCGGCCGTCTCCATGCCCACGGCCAGCGCGGGGTCGAACGACAGCAGCACCTGCGTTTGCTGGGCAAAGCTGGACAGGGCCGCCCCCAGCGCGCCCGCAGGCACGTTCACGCTGTGGCGGGCCGCGGCCGCGGCGCCCGAGGACTGGGCCTGGGCGGGCGCGGGCGGCAACGCGGCGCCGGCCATCGCGGCCAGCACCAACGCGGCGAACGCCTTGACGCGCAGACCCGCCGGCGCGGCGGGATGGGAAGGGAAAAAGGGCAGAGACATTTCGTTGGGTTCCAGGCGAAGTGATGTGTTGCTTCACCCGTATGCCAATCGAGAATGCAAAAGTGACAGCGTGGCACGCAAAATTCTTTGCGCTTACCCTCGCGGGCCAAACACCACCCAATAGCGGGTGTACCGCCGCGCCTGCACCGGCAGCACGCGCTCGACGGCGGCCAGGACGCGGTCGGTGTCGCCCAGCGGGAACGACCCTGAAATGCGCAGGCCCGCCACCGCCGGATCGCACACCAACCGGCCCTTGCGATAGCGGCTGAGTTCGTCGACGAACGCATCCAGCCGCATCGCGTCGGCAAACAGCGCACCCTGGACCCAGGCGTCGGCGTGCGGCGCGGGCCTTGCGGCCTGAACGGTGCTTGCATTGAAATAGGTGCCGGCGCCCGCCTCCACGACCCGCGCGGCGCCCTCGCCGCCCGCCGCGGGTTCGATCCGGACCGCGCCTTCCGTCACGGCAACCCAGGCCTCGCCCTCCAGCAGACGCACCACGTAGCGGGTGCCGAGCGCGGTGATCCGCCCCAGCGGCGTGGCGACCGCGAGCGGGCGGCCCGGAACCGCCGGGTCCGCATGGGACGCGATATGCAACTCCCCCTTGCGCAGGACGATCAATCGCTGCGCGGCGTCAAAGCGCACGTCGGCCGCGCTGTCGGTATTCAGGGTGAGCACACTGCCGTCGGACAACGTGGTGACGCGGCGTTCGCCCACAACCGTGCCAAAGTCCGATGTCCAGGTCCGCCACGGCAGGCCGGCCGCCGCCGCCCCGCCCATGCCCAACGCCAGCGACAAGGCCTTCAAGGCCTGGCGCCGGCCGCGCGACGGAACACGGTCCAGCACTGCCAGCCCGGCCTGCGGTTCGACCTGGCCGAACTGGCGCCCGAGCATCTCGACGCGGTCCCACGCCAGCCGATGCAGCGGGCTGGCGTCGATCCAGCGGCGACAGGCGGCGCCGTCCTCCGGGGTCGCCTCATCGGCGCCCAGGCGGACGAACCAGATACTGGCTTCGCGGATGACCGATTGCGGCAGTTCGGCCCGCGCCGTGGCGCGCCGGCTCACCAGGCCGCCAGGCAGTGCTGCATGGCGCGCGCCAGGTATTGGCGCACCGAACTGACCGACACCTGCATGCGCTCGGCGATCTCTCCATGGCGCAGGCCTTCCAGCTGTGCCAGCAGGAACGCCTTGCGCACCTTGGCCGGCAGGCCGTCAAGCAGGCGGTCGATTTCGATCAGCGCTTCCAGTGCCAGGGCGCGGCGCTCGGGCGATGGCGCGAACGCATCTTCGACCAGCGCCAGGCTGTCCAGATACGCGCGTTCGATGTCGCGGCGGCGGAACAGATTGACCATCAGGCCGTGCGCGATGGTCGTCAGATAGGCACGCGGCTCGCGCAAGGTGCGCGTGTCGTCATCCCGCACCAGCACTTTCAGGTAGGTGTCGTGGGTCAGGTCGGCCGCGTCGAACGGGCACCCCGTCTTGCGGCGCAGCCAGTCGCGCAACCATGACTGGTGCTGAATGTAGAGCCCCTCGACGGGGGCTGGGGAACCGCTTTGATTCATGGCATTCGACGGACCGGAAAGCAGATTTACCAATGATAACGATTATCAATAGTAATCGGAATCCGGTCCGTGCGAGTGCATTAATCCAGCTTGACGCCGGAATCCTTCACGACTTTTGCCCAGCGATCCACCTCGCTGTCGACGAACTTGCCGAAATCGGCGCCCGTCAGCGTGGGAATCGACGACCCGTTGCCGGCCCAGGTTTCCTTGATCTTCGGCGTGTTCAAGGCCTTGGTGATTTCCACGGCCATCTTGTCGACGGCCTCTTTCGGCGTGCCGGCCGGCGCCCAGATGGCGTACCAGGTCGACACGACGTAGTTGGGTACGCCGGCCTCGGCGGCGGTCGGGACATCGGGCAAGGACGCCGAGCGCTCGGTGGCGGCCACCGCCAATGGCTTGATCACGCCCGCGCGGATATGGCCGGACGACGAACCCAGGCCGTCGAACGCCAGGTCCACCTGGCCGCCGATCAGCGCCGACAGCATCGGACCCGCGCCCTGGTAGGGCACGTCGACCAGCTTGATCCCGGTCTGCATGGCGAAGAGTTCGCCGGCCAGGTGGTGCGTGCTGCCTTTGCCGGCCGTGCCGTAGTTGATTTCGCCAGGATGCTTCTTGGCGTAGTCGATGAATTCCTGCAAGGTCTTCACCGGCAGCTTGGTGGCGTTGATGACCACCACCTGCGGCGGCTGGGCCACCAGGGCGACGGGCACGAAATCCTTCTGGATGTTGTAGTTCAGGCTCTTGTACAGCGACGGGGCCAGCGCGTGGTGCGCGCCGCCCATGAAGAAGGTGTAGCCGTCGGGCCGCGCCTTGGCGGCCACGCCTGCGCCCACCGTGCCGCCCGCCCCGCCCTTGTTGTCGATGACCACTGCCTGACCCAACTGCGTGGTCAGTTGCTGGGCCAGCGGACGGGCGAAGGTGTCGGTGCCCCCGCCTGCGGGGAACGGGACGATCAGCGTGATCGGACGCTCGGGCCATTGCGCGGCGGCGATGCCGCCGAAACCCAGGGCGGCCACGGCGAATACGGCCGCGGCGGTCTTGCGATATGTCATGTTGTCTCCTCTTTGCTGCATCATGGGGACGGCGCGGTTTTGTGCGTCTCGTCTCTTGAAATTCTTATGGAATGAAGCTGCCAGGACGGCGTTGCGTTGGGTGGGGATGGACCTCCTTGAATAAAAAAATGCCGGCCCATCGGGACCGGCATCCTGGCAGGCGTCAAAGCGCCTTATAGGTTTCGCGCAGCACGTTCTTTTGCACCTTGCCCATAGTGTTGCGCGGCAGCTGGTCAATGATGTGCACGCGCTTGGGCACCTTGAAGTTCGCGATGCGCGACTTCAGCTCAAGCTGCATGGCGCCTGCGTCCAGCGACACGCCGTCCTTGGGCACCACCACGGCCACCACGGCTTCGCCGAAGTCCGCGTGCGGCACGCCGATGACGGCCGATTCCGCCACGCCGGGCATGTCGTCGATCAGGGTCTCGATCTCTTTCGGGTAGACGTTGAAGCCGCCCGAGATGATCAGGTCCTTGCTGCGGCCAACGATGGACAGGTAGTCGGCCGGCACGTCGCGCCCGGCGGATTCCCCGCCCCAGCGGCCCACGTCGCCCGTCTTGAACCAGCCGTCTTCCGTGAATTCTTCACGGGTCTTTTCCGGCATGCGCCAGTAGCCCGAGAACACGTTGGGGCCGCGCACCTGCACGTTGCCGATTTCACCCGGCGCCAGCGCAGTGCCCGCGTCATCCACCACCCGCACCTGCACGCCCGGCAGCGCCCGTCCAACCGTGCCGGCCAGGCGTTCGCCCAGCTTCGGGTCGTAGGGGTTGGACGTCAGCATGACGGTTTCGCTCATGCCGTAGCGTTCCAGGATGGCGTGGCCGCTGCGGGACTTGAAGTCGGAGAACGTTTCGGCCAGCAGCGGGGCGGAACCCGAAATGAACAGGCGCATCTTGGCGCACACGGCGCGGTCGAAACGCGGATCCGCCAGAAGGCGCACGTAGTAGGTCGGCACCCCCATCATCACCGTGCTTTGCGGCAGGTAGTGCAGCGCCTGGTCGGCATCCAGCTTGGGCAGCCAGATCATCTTGGCGCCGGCCAGCAAGGCGCCGTGCGAAGCCACGAACAGGCCATGCACGTGGAAGATGGGCAGCATGTGCAGCAGCACGTCGTCTTCGCGCCATCCCCAGTATTCGTGCAGCACCTGCGCGTTGGCCGCCAGGTTGCCGTGCGACAGCATCGCGCCCTTGCTGCGGCCGGTGGTGCCGGACGTGTACAGGATGGCAGCCAGGTCATCCGGCTTGCGGGCCACGGTCTTGAAGGTTTGCGGCAAGCCGCCGGCGGCCGCCAGCAACGTGCCGGTGCGGTCCTCGTCCAGCGTGTAGACGTGCGCGCAACCGGCGCGATCGGCCGCGCGTTGCACCCAGTCGCGGTTCTTGCTGGCGCAGACCACCACAGCCGGCTCGGCATTGCCCAGGAAGTACTCGATCTCGGATTCGCGGTACGCGGTGTTCAACGGCAGATACACCAGGCCGGCGCGCAGCGTGGCCAGGTACAGCAGCAGCGCTTCGGGCGACTTTTCGACTTGCACCGCCACGCGCGAGCCGGCCGGCAGGTCCAGCGACGTCAGCAGATTGGCCAGGCACGCGGTGGCGCGATCGATGTCATCCCAGGTGTATTCAAGGTCGGGCGTTTCCAGCGCGACTTTGCTGCGGTCTTCGGGAAAGCCGCCTTGCAGGACAGCATAGAGGTTGGCGTTGCTCACCTTGGTCAGTCTCCGGAAAAGGAAGGGTCTACGCCGGCCAGGAAAGCGCGCACGCCCTCCTTGTGGTCCCGGCTTTCGGCATAGGAGAAATAATCCTGATACTCGTCCTCGGTCAAGGCGCCGCCTTGGGCCAGCCTTGCGGACAAGCGCTTGTTGATGCGGGCGGCCAGCGGCGCGCCCTGGGCGATGCGGTCGGCGCTGCCGCGCGTGGCCTCGGCAACCTGATCATCCGCCACGATGCGGGTCAGGAGGCCCAGGCCCTGCGCCTCTTCGGCGCCGAACACGCGGCCCTCCAGCAGGATGGCCAGCGTGGCTGCACGGCCGGCCAGCGCCAGCAGCCCGCGCATTTCATCAGGCGCCATGGGAAAGCCCAGCCGGTTGATGGGTACGCCGAAGCGCGCCGACGCCCCTGCGATGCGCAGGTCGCATTGGCTGGCGATCTCCAGCCCCCCGCCCACGCACACGCCTTCGATCTGCGCAATGACGGGATGCGGGCATTGGGCCACGGCCCGCAGCGCGGGCGCCAGGATGTCGCGGTGATAGCGTTGCACGCCTGCCATATCGGCGCGCTGGGCAGGAAACTCGCGGATGTCCGCGCCCGCGGCGAAGTTGCCGCCCTCGCCGCGCACGATCACGCAGCGCAGGGCGTCGTCGGCGGCAAGCTGCGTGAACACATCTTGCAGTTCACGCCACATGCCCACCGTTATCGCGTTCAGGCGACCGGGGTGCGACAGCGTCACCCAGGCCAGCGCCCCCTCGCGTTCCAGCCGCACGCGGCCAGTCACGTCTTCCGTCATGTCCCCTGCCCTTTTCTTATTGATGGATGGCGCCGGGTATCCGGCGGTCAGGCCACGCGGCCCACGCTCCGGCTGACCTGCGGGCGGCCTTCGCCCAGTTTGGCCAGATTCGTGTCCAGCTCGTCCAGGTCGTACAGATAGTTGACCATCAGGCCGCACGACTGCTTGAGTCCCTTCTGCGAGGTGTCGGCCGCCCAGTTCAGGCGCTCAATGCGCGCGCCGTTGCCCAGGTGGAAACGCGCCACGGCGTCCAGCGGCAAATTGTTCTTCATGGATTGCAGATAGCTGGCGGCCAGGCGGAAACCCGCGCGCTTGACCACGTCCGACGTGCGGCCTTGCGCGGCCTGGGCCAGACGCGACACCCAGCGCTGCCCGTCGGGCACGCCTTCGCGCTTGCGTTCCTTGGCGCGCGCCTTGTCTTCACGCACGATGGCCTCGACGGATTCGGCGTCCAGCTTGCCCAGCCAGTCGGAAAACCCCGGAATCGGCGACAAGGTGGCGAACGACTTCAGCTTGGGCAGTTCGTCCAGCAATTGCTCGACCACCCGCTTGAGCAGGAAGTTGCCGAAGCTGATGCCCTTCAGGCCCGGTTGTGTGTTCGAGATGGAATAGAAGATCGCCCAGCGCGCCTTGTCCAGGTCCTGCGGCGGCAGCGTGCTGTCCAGCAGCACCTGCACGTTGTCGGCCATTTGGCTGGCAAACGCCACTTCCACGAAGATGAGCGGCACGCCGGGCATCTGCGGATGGAAGTACGCATAGCAACGGCGGTCGGGCGACACGCGGCGGCGCAGATCGTCCCACGACGTGATCTCATGCACGGCTTCGTACAGGATCAATTTTTCCAGCAGCGACGCCGGCGAATCCCAGGTGAGAGGACGCAGCTCCAGCAGGCCCACGTCAAACCAGGCTGACAAGAGGCCTTCGAGCTCTTTGTCCAGGCTCTGGATACCCGCGACCTGCTTGCGCCAGCGCAGCATGTCGGCGCGCAGCTCCACCAGGAAGCGCAGGCCTTGCGCCTGGGCATTGAAGCGCTTGAACAAGCGCGTGCCTTCGCCGCCCTCGCCCGCATACGTGGCGCGCACCTGCGCCAACGCGGCCAGCATCAGCCGGCGGTCCTTGCTGTCGGCTGCGCTGTACTGCTCGCACCAGCGGCGCGCCAGCTTGTTCGCGGCCACGTCCGTCAGGCGCGCCTCGAACAGGCGCCGCACTTCGGATTCGCTGGGCAGGCGCCCGCGCTCCCACAGGCGGCCCAGCCGCGTCATCAGGCTGGCGCTTTCGGCGGCCGATGCGGCGTCGATCGCTTCGGCCTCGGGCTCAGGCGTGCGTGCGCCCCGCGCGGGCGCGAGATTGGCGGGTACGGACATGGGCGGGCTCCTGGATGACGATGGGATCGGATAACGCCGGATCGGCGGCGTCTTCATTGGCTAATGCGCGCAGCGCTTCCAGCTGCCGCATCAAATGGGTATGCGCGAGCGCCTGCGCGGCGTCGCTGTCATGCGCTTTCAAGGCGGCGAAGATGGCCAAGTGTTCGGCGCAGGACTGTTCGATGCGCCCCGGCCGCGCCAGGCTGCGGTGCCGCGACAGGCTAAGCACCTTGCGCAGATTGCCCACCATGTCCGTCAGCCACTGGTTGCCCGACAAGGCCTGCACGGCTTCGTGGATCAGGTAGTTGGTCTGGTAGTAGGCGTCGATGCGGCCGGCCTTGGCATGGCCCGCCAGTTCGGCGTGCAGGGGCTCAAGCGCCGCCAGTTCCGCGTCGCTGGCCTTGCGTGCGGCCTCGAAGGCGCAGCGCCCTTCCAGCATGGCCATCAGCGGAAAAATGTCTTCCAAGTCTTGCGTGGACAGTTCGTTGACGAAGCATCCACGCCGCGGCTCCAGCCGCACCAGCCCTTCGGTGGCCAGCACCTTCAAGGCTTCGCGCAGGGGGGTGCGGGAAATGCCCAGCTCGCCCGCCAGCCGCATTTCGTCGATCCATTCGCCGTTGCTCAGCGCGCGCGCATGGATCATGGCGCGCAGCCGATCCGCGACTTCCAGGTACAGGGCTTGACGGACGATAGGTTGGCTCATGGGGGACGGCTTTGATTACGCCGTAATTCATAATTATGAATAAGCCCATGATAGATCCCGGCGGGCGGAAAGGTAAACCCCCTTCCGCCCCGTGACTACCCTAATAAGATTTTGGGCGCCCGCGCCTTAGAAATGCAGCACGCCGCCCACGGCGTGGCGGGTCAGCGCCCGCGCCCAGCGGCGCGCGGGCAGGCCGTACCTGGCTTCCACGACCTCGGCGCGTTCCAGCAGTTCCGCCGGGGTGATCGCCAGGCTGGGGCCCGAAAAAGCCAGCACGATCTGGTTGCCGGCGTCGATTTCCGGCAGCAGCACCACGCGGTCATCGAACGCCTTGGACAGGTTGTCGATGTTCTTGCCGAAGCTGTCGTGGCGGCCGAACAGATTGACCGCCAGCACCCCCACATCCCCCAGTACACGGCGGCAGTCGCGGTAGAACTTCACGCTGTCGCGCACCGGCCCTTGGGCCGCGGCGTCGTACAGGTCGACCATCAGCACCGGGCAGCGTCCGGCGTTCATCGGGTCGGCCACCCAGACACCGGCATCCGTGTGCTCGACCGTCAGCCGGTTTTCGCCCGGCAGGCGGAAGAACATGTGGCAAGCCGCCGTCACGCGCGGGTTCCATTCCACCGCCAGCAACGGGCTGCGCGTGTGCTTCACGCAGAACCGCACGAGCGATCCCGCGCCCAGGCCCAGCATGCCGATGGCCTCTTCCTTGGGCGGTTCCAGGAACAGCAGCCAGGCCATCATCTGCCCGGTGTATTCCAGCACCAGTTCCGACGGGTTCTTGATGCGCATCGCACCCTGGACCCATTCGGTGTTGAAGTGCAGATAGCGGACGCCGTCCACTTCGGACAGCGTCGGCTGGTCCAGTTCAGAGGGGAAGTTCGATTTATTCATGGCGGGATTGTAGGTCGGACGCCGCCTGGCGTCAGGCGGCCCCCTCTTCTGCCGCACCCTCCCAGATGCGTTCCAACAATTCCGCGCAAGACGCCTCGGCATGCAGGCTGGCCGACAGGCGCAACACCCGCTTCAGATACAAGTGGACGTCGCATTCCCAGGTCACGCCCATCGCGCCATGCACCTGGATGGCGTTCTGCGCGGCGCGGCGTCCCCCCTCCACCGCCAGCAAGGGCACGTACAGGCTGTCGCGATCGGCGGAAGAATCCCCGGCATCGTGCGCCGACGCCGCCGCCATGCCGGCAAGCCGCGCGTCATCCAGCGCCATCCAATCATCGGCCAGGCGATGCTTGATCGCCTGGTTGGCGCCGATGGCGCGGTCGAACTGGCGGCGCTCGCGGGCATAAGCCGCGGCCATGTCCAGCGCAGCGGATGCCGCGCCCAGCAATTCGGCCGAACGCAGCAGGCACAGCCGCGTCCGCAGCCGCCGCCAGGTGCCGGCATTGACCTGCACATCGATGCGGTCCAGCAATTCGGGGCGCGCCACCTGCGCCACCGGCATCGTGGGGTCCAGGCCCGCGACGCCCGCCGCGGGTGCATAGCGCTCCAGCCGCAAGGCATGCGGGCCAATGTTGCGCACCGCAAGCGCCGGCACGCCGTCGCCCGCGCCCTCGAAAAAGGCAGACCCATCCGGGCGCAACGCCGCGTCAGCGAAATACGCGCCGCCTTCCATCATCGTGCGCGCCCATTGCGCGGGCGCGCCCTCAAGGCCGGCCTCGCATAAGGTGGGCAGCACGACCATATTGGCCACCAGCGGCAGACTCAGCAGATGCCGCCCGGCGGCCTCGGCCACGATCCAGGCTTCGCGCAGGCCCAATCCCAGGCCGTCGGACGCGGTGGGCGCCAACAGCGCGGGCCAGCCTTGCGCCGCGATGTCGGCCCACAGGGCCAGCCGGGCATCAGCCTCGCGGCCAGCCGCGCCGCGCGCCACGGCAGGCGGGTGGCGATCGGCCAGGAAGCGCTGCGCCGCGTCTTGCAGCATGCGCTGGTCTTCAGTCAGGGGCAAAGTCATGTCAGCCTTTGGGCAAGCCCAGCATTTGCTCGGCGATGATGTTTCGCTGGATCTCGGACGTGCCGGCAAGAATCGTTTCCGCGCGCGACCACAGGTAGGCATGCGCCAGCGCCGCCGCTTGCTCGTCAGCGCCCTCCGCCAGACAAGCTGTTTCGCCCAGCAGTTGCATCGACAGTTCCAAGAGGCGCTGGTGCGCCTCGCTCCAGTGGATCTTGGTAGATGAGCCTTCCGGGCCGGGCGGGTCGCCCCGCATGGCGGCGCTTAGCGCGCGCTGCGATTTCAGCGCCAGCACATGGCTGTCGGCCGCCAGCCGCGCCCACTTGTGGCGGACGGCCGCGGACGAGGCCAGCACGTGCCCGTACGCATCGGGGCGCAGCGCCAGGCGGCGCACCACAGCCAGCTCCTGGGAAAAGCGCACCAGACGGGGAATGAAGTAGGTGCCGCGCTCGAAGCTGGCGGCGGCCATGGCCACTTTCCAGCCCTGGTTCGGCTCTCCCAGCAGCAGGTCCTGCGGCACGAAGACGTCCTCGAAGAACACCTCGCAGAATTCAGCTTCGCCGGTGATCTGCCGGATGGATTCCACGCGAACGCCAGGGCTGCGCATGTCTACCAACAGGAAACTCAGGCCACGGTGCTTGGGCGCCTGCGGATCGGTGCGCGCCAGCACGAAACACCACTGCGCGCGGTCGGCGAACGACGTCCAGATCTTGTGTCCATTCAGCCGGTAGCCGCCCGCCACCGCTTCTGCGCGCGTACGCACCGATGCCAGGTCGGACCCGGCGCCCGGCTCCGAATACCCCTGGCACCAGACCTCGCGGTTGGCCAGGATGCCGGGCAGGAAACGCCGCTTTTGCGGCTCGGTGCCAAAGTGCAGCAAGGTCGGCGCCAGAATGCCGTGGCCGATCAGGTTTACGCCCAGCGGCGCGCCGCAGCGCGCATGTTCTTCATGGAACACGGCCTGGCGCGACAGCGGCAAGTCCTGCCCGCCGTACGCCTTGGGCCACCCCAGGCCGGACCAGCCATTGGCGCACAGGGTGTCTTCCCAGGCACGCCGGAAATCCAGGTCGCGCGGCATCGCCCCGCCCGGCCAATCCCGGGCGAAGCGGGTGTAGGCCGAAGCCAGCCAGCCGCGCAGCGCCTGGCGGAAGGCGGTGTCATCCTGCGCCGCGTTCTCCATTCGACTCATGCGTACTACTCCAGGCGGATGTTGGACTCGCGCGCCACCTTGGCCCAGGTGGTCACGTCTTGCCGGATGAAGGCGGAAAACGTCTTGGGATCGCTGCCGATGATGTCCAACCCCAGTCCCACGAACTGCGCCTTCACATCGGGTTGCGCGAGGATCTGCGCCAGGTTCTGGTAGAGCTTGTCGATCACCGGCTGCGGCGTGCGCGCGGGGGCCACCAGCCCCAGCCACGGCATGGCCGAATAACCCGGCAAGCCCGAGGCCGCCACCGTCGGCAGGTCCGGCACCGAGGCCGACTGCCGCGTCGTGGTCACGGCCAGCGCACGCAGCTTGCCGTCCTTGACGAAGGGGCCCGACGACGCCCAGGCGTCGAACATCACCTGGATGCGTCCGGCCACCAGATCGTTCAGCGCGGGCGCGCTGCCCTTGTACGGGATATGCGCCATCTGCGTGCCCGCCATGCTGTTGAAGAGTTCGGCTTCCAGGTGCGTCGAGCTGCCGGTGCCGACCGAGCCGTAGCTGACCTTGCCCGGATTGGCCTTCAGGTAGACGATCAATTCCCCCACGTTCTTGGCCGGGATCGACGGATGCACTTCCAGCACGTGCACGACCGACGCCACCTGGCTCACCGGCGCGAAGTCCTTGATGGGGTCGTAGTTGACCTTGGCGTAGATGCTGGGCGCAATGCCCAGCGACGACGCCGCCATCAGCAAGGTGTAGCCGTCGGGCTCGGCGCGCGACACGTAGTCGGACGCGATCATCGTCCCGCCGCCCGGCTTGTTCTCAACAATCACGGTCTGCCCCAGCTTCGCCGTCAGGCGCTCGGCCAGCAGCCGGCTCATGATGTCCGCCGCGCCACCCGGCGAAAACGGCACTACGATGCGTACGGGACGGGTGGGATACGGATCCTGGGCAAGCGCCGGGTTCGCGACGCCGATGCAGGCCAGCGCGACGCCGGCCAATAGTCTCTTCATCATGCTTGTCTCCTCCTGGGGATACGCTGCGCGAGGTTGCGTGATTGCGTGTTCGCGCTACGGGGTTGCGGGCAGGATCAGCGCGTCCAGCACCGCGACGCCTTGTCCTGCCTCTTTGATCAGCAATGGATTCACTTCAATTTCCGCCACTTCCGCGGGCGCCGCAAGCAGGGCATTGCCCACGGCGACAATGCTTCGGCACGCCGCAGCCAGATCGGCGCGGGGTTTGCCCCGGTAACCGTCCAGCAGCGGATACGCCTTGAGTTCGCGCAGCATCTGCAAGGCAATATCCTCATCCACGGGCAGCAAGCGGTGGCTGGTGTCCTGGTACAGCTCGGTCAGCACGCCGCCCAGGCCCACGGTCAGGACCGGGCCGAACACGGGATCGCGCGTGGCGCCCACGATGATTTCGGCCACGCCGCGTTCCATCTTCTGCACCATCACGCCGTCGATGCGCGCATCGGGCTGCGCCTGGCTGGCGGATTGGCGCACCTGGGCGCAGGCCGCCTGGACCGCCGCGTCGTCGGCCAGCCCCAGCGCCACGCCGCCGACTTCGGTCTTGTGCGCGATGTCGGGGCTCAGAATCTTCAGCGCCACGGGATAGCCCGCCGTGCGCGCGTGGGCTACTGCCTCGCCAGCGTCGCGCGCGGCAGGCGCCATCGCCTGCGGCAGTCCGAAAGCGGCCACGTATGCACGCGCCTCGACTTCATTGCACGGCAGCGCGGGCACGGGCGCCGCGTCCAGGCGCGGCATCGGCGCGATGCGCTTGGCGCCGCGCGCTTCGCACCACAGCAGGTACGGCGCCAGGGCGGACACGGCCTGCCCCAGGTCTTCGAATACGGCGACTTCCGCCTCGCGCAAGGCGGCGCGGCTTTGCGCCAGGCCGGTATCGATCGCGACGAACAGGCGCGCGTGCTGGCGCGAAGCCTCTGCCAGCGCGTCCGCCATGCGGTCCAGCATGTAACCCGGCGCATAGACCACCACCGCGTCGATCGCGTCCGTCGTCGCCAGCGCCTGCAGCACGGTACGCACGAAGTCCGGATCGTTGACTACGTTACCCGTCACGTCCACCGGGTTGCCGACCATGCCGTAATCGGGAATACCGCCGCGCAGCACCGCTTGCAGGGATTCGGGCAGATCGGGCAAGTCCAGCCCCGCTCCGATGAACTTGTCGGCCAGGATCGCGCCCAGCGCGCCCGACATCGTCAGCACGGCGACCCGTTTGCCCGCGCTGCGGTGGCGCAGCGTCGCCAGGCTGGCCAGATGCGCCATTTGCGCGAAGTCCGACGCCTCGATGACGTTCAACTGGCGGAAGGCCGCCGCGTACACGCGCCGGTCCCCCGCCAGGGCGGACGTGTGGGACCGCACCGCCTGCGCCCCTTTGTCGGTGTTGCCCGCCTTCAGTGCGATCAGCAGCTTGCCATGACGCTCAAGCTCGCGGCAGGCGCGCACGAAGCGGTCGCCGTCGCGCAACTGCTCGATATAGCCCAGCACGATTTCCGTCTGTGGATCGGCCGCCAGATACTCCAGGTACTGCGAAAAATCCAGGCACGCTTCATTGCCGGTATTGATGAAGTGCGAAAACGGCAGGTCCAGCCTGCGCGCGATGGCGTACACCGCCGCGCACACGTTGCCGCTTTGCGTCAGCAGGCTGACGACGCCCGGGCCGGTTTGCGCCGGCGCCGTCTTGAAGACCGAAGCGAACGCCGTGTGCGCCTGCGTGTTCAGGTTGGCGAATCCCATGCAGTTCGGACCCGCCACGGCCATACCGCTTTCCGCGACGAAGGCTTCCAGTTCGTCCTGCAAGCGCGCGCCCTCGCCGCCCGCCTCGGCAAAGCCGGCGGCATAGACAATGGCGGCGCGCACGCCTTTGGCGTGGCAGCGGCGCAGCATGGGCGTGACCTCGGCAGCGCCGATCGCCAGCACGGCCAGATCCACCGGTTCAGGCACGGCTTCGATGTCCGGCCAGCAACGCTTGCCGAACACTTCCTGATACTTGGGGTTCACGGGATAGATGCCGCCGGCGTAACCGAAGCGGGTCAGGAGTTCCAGGGGCATACCGCCGATGCGGCCGGCATTCGCGCTGGCGCCGATCATGGCGATGGACCCCGGGTTCAGCAGGCAATCCAAGGGCGTTCTCATGCGGCCTCGCCCTTCTTGTTGCGCTGGATGGCTTGGGCCAGCCCACGCTCGCGCACCGCCTGGAATTCCTCGCTCAGGTGCGAGAGCTGGTGCGTGTCGAAGTGCGCCGACAGCGCCGTGCGGAACCCTTGGGCGTCCGCGGTACGATTCAGCGACCGCTTGATCAGACGCAGGCCGAACGGCGGCGCCTGCGCGATGCGCCGCGCCAACGCCAGCGTGGCCTCATCCAGTTCGGCCTCGGGCACGACGCGGTTCACCATGCCGATGCGCAGCGCTTCCTGCGCGTCGACCTTCTCGCCGGTGTAGAGCATTTCCTTGGCCTTGCGCAGGCCCATCACCCACGGATGGATCAGCACTTCGGTGGCGGCGGCGGCCAAGGTGTGGCCCACTGGATCGGAAAAGTATGCCGTGTCGGAACACACCACCAGGTCGCACATGTTGGCGATCATGAATCCGCCGGCGACGCAGGCGCCCTGTACCTGGGCAACGGTCGGCTTCGGAAAGTCCCAGATGCGCAGGCAATAGCCGTAATAGCGGCGCGACTCGTAGTCCCAGCGCTCTTCCACGGTGAAGTCGGCGCGCTTGGCCTGGGCTTCCTTCAGGTCGTGGCCCGCCGAAAAATGCGCGCCGCGTCCGGCCAGCACCACGACCCGCACGGAATCGTCTTGCTCGGCGCGCGTCAGGGCGTCGTCCAGTTCATCCAGCATCTGCTGGCTTTGGGCATTGCGCGCGGACTCGCGCGCCAGGCTGATGCGGCATACCGAGTCAAACCGCTCGACGGCCAGGGTGGCGTATTCCATAGTCTCCTCGTCTCTTGCTATGCCCGCGCTCGACACCGGCGCGGATCGACTGGATTGAATTAACGCACCTTAAATCCTAGAATACAAAATATTCGAACAATATTTCCCATAATATGAACAAACTAACTGCCACCGACGGCACGCAGAGCATGCGCCGCGCGCTCGGGCTGCTGCGCGTGCTGGCCCAGCACCAGGAAGACGGCATCGACCTGCAAGGCGTGATGGGTGCCACCGGCCTGGAACGGTCGACCGCGCACCGGCTGCTGAGCTGCCTGCTGGAAGAACAGTTCGCCGAACGCGACAACAAGACCCGGCGGTACCGGCTGGGCGTGGATTCCATGCAGTTGGGGTTTGCCGCGCTGCGCCGTACGCCCTTGCTGGACGCGCTGCGCCCCTTCGCGCAAAAGCTGGCGCGCCTGTCCGGCGATACGGTGTTCCTGGTCATCCGCCAGGGCGACTACGCCCTGTGCCTGTTGCGGGAAGCCGGATCGTTTCCGGTGAAGGTGTTCACGATCGACCAGGGCGAACGACGCCTGCTGGGCGTGGGCGCTGGCGGCCTGGCACTGATGGCCAGCCTGCCGGACGAGGACATCGCGTCGCTATACGCCCGCCACGCAGCCAGCTACGCGCAGATCGGCGTGTCCAGCAGTGCCTTGATGAAGGCCGTGAAGCAGACGCGCACGGCCGGCTATTCCGAGATCGTGGATACGATCACGCCGGGCGTATCAGGGGTCGGGGTGGCGTTCCCGGTGTCGGAACTGACCTGGGTGGCGTTCAGCTTCGGGGCGATCAGCAGCCGGCTGGACGGGCCACGCCGGGTGCAGATGGGCGCGCTGCTGCGCGCCGAGTGCCTGGCGTGGGCCCAGGACTACCTGGGCCACGTCTGAGGCGGCGCGTTCCGCCGCTGGCGGCGGAACGCGGTCGAGTCAAAGCGCTTGGCCGGCCAGGCGCTTAAATGCGCTCGAAGATGGCGGCAATGCCTTGCCCGCCGCCGATGCACATCGTCACCAGCGCGTAGCGCCCGCCCACGCGTTGCAGTTCGTGCAGCGCCTTGACGGTGATGATCGCGCCGGTCGCGCCGATGGGATGGCCCAGGCCGATGCCGCTGCCGTTCGGATTGACCTTGGCCGGATCCAGCTTCAGCTCGCGCGACACGGCGCAGGCCTGCGCCGCGAAGGCTTCGTTGGCTTCGATGACGTCCAGCTGGTCCACGGTCAGGCCGGCGCGCTTGAGCGCGGCTTGCGTGGCCGGTACGGGGCCGATACCCATGATGTCGGGGTCGACGCCTGCATGGGCGTAGGCCACCAGGCGGGCCAGCGGCTTGATGCCGCGCTTGGCTGCCAGCGAGGCGTTCATCAGCACCACGGCGCCCGCGCCGTCGTTCAGACCCGACGCGTTGCCTGCCGTGACCGTGCCGTTCTCTTTCTGGAAGACCGGCTTGAGCGTAGCCATGGTGGCCGCCGACACATCGCGGCGCACGTGCTCATCGGTGTCGAACACGACTTCGCCCTTGCGCGTCTTCTGCACCACCGGCACGATCTGGTCGCGGAAGTAGCCGGCGTCGATGGCGGCTGCCGCGCGGCGATGCGATTCCGCGGCCAGCGCGTCCTGGTCCTGGCGGCTGATGCCGAACTTGGCCGCCACGTTCTCGGCGGTGACGCCCATGTGCATGCGGCCGAACGGATCCGACAGCGCGCCGGTCATCATGTCCAGCATGACGCTATCGCCCATGCGGGCGCCCCAGCGCTGCGACGGCACGATGTAGGGAGCACGGCTCATGCTTTCTGCGCCTGCGCCGATCGCGATCTCGGCGTCGCCCAGCAGGATGGTCTGCGCTGCCGACACGATGGCCTGCAGGCCCGAACCGCACAGGCGGTTGACGTTGAAGGCAGGGGTTTCCTTGGCGATGCCGGCGTTCATGGCGGCCACGCGCGACAGGTACATGTCGCGCGGTTCGGTATTGATGACGTGGCCGACCGCGACATGGCCGACTTCGTCGCCCTTGACGCTGGCGCGTTCCAGCGCGGCACGGATGACGGTGGCGCCCAGGTCGCACGGCGGCACGTCTTTCAGCGCGCCCCCGAAGTCGCCGATGGCGGTGCGGACGGCCGAAGCGACGATGACTTCATTCATGGTGTTTCCTCCTTGTAATGCGTTCCATCATACCGCCGGCCGGCCGCCTCAGATCGTTCCCCGCGTCAGCCGCGGGGCTTGCGCGCGGCGCGCTGCGCGATGAAGGCGCCCACCGCCTGCGCGTGCGCGTCGGTCTTGTGCGCCAGCGCCTGGTACGCCGCCGACAGCTCCAGCAAGGTATCCAGCCGCACATGCTGGCTTTCGCGCAGCAGGCGCTTGGTCAGCCGTATCGCATCGGGGGAATTCGC
Organism: Achromobacter marplatensis; assembly: GCF_002209535.1. Taxonomy (GTDB): domain Bacteria; phylum Pseudomonadota; class Gammaproteobacteria; order Burkholderiales; family Burkholderiaceae_B; genus Achromobacter; species Achromobacter marplatensis. The sequence goes on from NZ_NJIG01000005.1 coordinate 167,430, forward strand.
CGCCATACGCGCGGCCAGCGCATGGGCGGCGGGCAGCAGCTCGACCGCCGGCACCACCCGCGACACCAGCCCCCAATCCAGCGCCGTGCCCGCGTCGATGGCGTCGCCGGTAAACGACATTTCAGCCGCCCGCGCCGACCCGATCAGCCGCGGCAGGAACCAGGCGCCGCCGTCCCCGGGCACGATCCCAAGTTTGACGAAACTCTCTGCGAAGCTCGCCCCTTCCGCGGCAATGCGCACGTCGCACATGCAGGCCAGATCGCAACCCGCGCCGACGGCAGGACCATTCACGGCGGCAATCGTCGGCACTTCCAAGGCATGCAGGGCCAGCGGCAGGCGCTGGATGCCGTGGCGGTATTCCTGGCGTAAGGCGGCGCTGCCGACCTCGGGGCCGATCTGCCGCTGCATATCGTTGATGTTGCCGCCGGAAGAAAACACGTTGCCGGCCGCCGTCAGGATCAGCACGCGCACGGCCGGGTCGCGCTCGATGCGCGCGAACGCCGCCAGCAGCTGGTCCACGATGCCGCTGCCGGTCAGCGCATTGCGCGTGGCCGGATCGTCCAGCGTCAGCGTCACCACGCCCTCTGCGCTTTGCTCGTAGTGCACAAGTTCCGTCATGCCTGTCTCCCCATATTGAAGATGCCGGGTCAGCCGCCGTGTGCGAAGACCGATTCCGCAGCGTAGGCGTGGCGGCGGACGTCGTCCAATATTAGTTTCGGCGTGGGTGATACGAGATCGGTATCGGAAATCCCAAAAATAATATTGGACGGCCGCCGCCGCGCTCCGGGATAGTGGCCGTAGCCCCCGTCAGTGTGCCCCTGGCGGGCCGGCGCGGCACCGGAGGCCCCATGATCGATACGCTGGAACTCACCGCCATCCCGCCCGAGGATGAAGCCCTGCGCGCCGAGGTGCGCGCCTTTCTTGCCGACGCGCTTGACGGCCTGGAGCCCGACGAGCGCGCGCGGTCCTGGATGGGATACGACGCGGCCTTCAGCCGCCAGTTGGCCGAGCGCGGCTGGCTGGGCCTGACCCTGCCGCGGGAACATGGCGGCGCGGCGCGCGGCCACTTCGCGCGCTTCGTGCTGTCGGAAGAATTGCTGGGCGCGGGCGCGCCGGTGTCGGCCCACTGGATCGCGGACCGCCAAAGCGCGCCGCTGATCCACAAATACGGCACGGCGGCCCAACAGGCGTTCTACCTGCCCCGCATCTGCCGGGCCGAGGCATTCTTCTGCATCGGCATGAGCGAACCAGGATCCGGTTCCGACCTGGCCAGCATCCGCAGCCGCGCCGAGCCCGTCGCCGACGGCTGGCGCCTGAACGGCAGCAAGATCTGGACAACCAACGCGCACCGCTCGCACTACATGATTGCGCTCGTGCGCACCTCCGGCACCGCAGACGACCGCCACCAAGGGCTGTCGCAACTCATCGTGGACCTGGCGCTGCCCGGCGTTTCCATCCGCCCCATCGAAGACCTGGCGGGCGATGCCCACTTTTCGGAAGTGTTCTTCGACAACGTCGAACTGCCCCACGACGCGCTGATCGGCGAAGCGGGTGCGGGCTGGGCCCAGGTGAGCGCCGAACTCGCGTTCGAGCGCAGTGGGCCCGAGCGCCTGTATTCCAGCATCGCGCTGCTCGAGTGCTGGTTGACGCATTGCCGCGGCCTGTCGGACAACGCCGGCGACCGCGCCACGCTGGGCAGCATCCTGGCGCAGATGGCGGTGCTGCGCGCCATGTCGCTGTCGGTCGCGGGCAAGCTGGCGGCGGGCGGCAGCCCCGCCACGGAAGCCGCGCTGGTCAAAGACCTGGGCACCGAACTGGAACAGCTTATTCCGCGCTTGATCGGCGATGCGCTGGGCCGCCGCCCCGATGTGCCGCCGCCGTTGCCGCTGCTACGCACGCTGGCGTACCTGGAACAGGTCAGCCCCACCTTTTCCTTGCGCGGCGGCACGCGCGAAATACTTCGCGGCATCATCGCCCGCGGCCTTGGCCTTCGATAAGGACGAACATCATGGACACTCTGCTTGGCGACGCCGCCGAACGCCTGTTCGCCCAGACTTGCTCACCCGCGCTGATTCGCGGCATTGAACAAGGCCAACCAGCCGCCGCCGCGTGGCAAGCCTGCGAAGACGCCGGCTTTGCCGACGCGCTGGTCCCGGAGGCGCAGGGCGGCGCGGGACTGGACCTGCCCGATGCGCTGCCCGTGATGCTGGCCGCCGGCCGCCACCTCTGCCCCTACCCGATCGCGCACACGATGCTGGCGCGCGCGTGGCTTGCCGGCGCGGGCCGCGCACGGCCAACGGGATCGATCGCCATCGCTGCGCACGGCCTGTCGATCCAGGGCAGACGCGTGATGGGCGCCAACGTGCCGTGGGTCCGCGTGGCGGACAACGTCCTGGCGCACATCAACGGGCAAGCCTGGCTGCTGGCCACGCAAGCCGGCCAGGTTGAACCGAACGGCGTGCATGGCAGCCTGGACGGCGAGGTCTCGTGGGCACTGGCCGATGCGCAATGCCTGGGCAGCGGCAGTCCGCTGGACGAACTGGCGGCCGCCGCCTATGCCGGCCTGATGGCCGGCGCCATGGACCGAGTGCTCTCGCTGGCGCTGGACTACGCCAACACGCGGGCGCAGTTCGGCAAGCCCATCGGCCGCTTCCAGGCCGTGCAGCAGCAGATCAGTGTGATGGCCGAACAGGTCTGGGCCGTCCGCATGGCCGCGCAGTTGGCGTTCCAAGGTGCAGGCGGCCGGCCACAGGCGATGCTGGCCGCGATGGGCAAGGCACGCGCCAGCTTGGCTGCGCCTGTCGTCGCCGACATCGCGCACGCGGTGCATGGCGCCATCGGCGTCACCGCGGAGTACGACTTGCAGTTGTACACCCGGCGGCTGCGCGAGTGGCGGCTGGCCGGCGGGTCGGAATCCTATTGGCACGAACGCATCGGCGCCCATGCGCTGGCCAGCGGCGCGGATGCGCTGACCTACCTGCGCGCCGTATCATCCACGGGAACCATCCTCCCGGGCCGCCCTCATGGACTTCCGCCATCTACAACAGTTCCTGGTTCTTGCCGAGACGCTGAACTTCCATCGCGCGGCGGAAAAGCTGCACATGTCGCAGCCTCCGCTGTCGGTCTCGATCCGCAAGCTTGAAGAGATGGTGGGCGTGCCGCTGTTCGTGCGCGGCCGCCAAGGCGTGCAATTGACCGAAGCGGGCCTTGCCGCCCTGGACGAAGCGCGCCGCGCCCTGTTCCATGCCGAGCAGTTCCGGCTGGCCGCGCGCGCGGGCGCGGCGGGCGAAGGCGGCACCGTGCGGATCGGTTTCGTGGGGTCGGCCACGCACGGCATCCTGCCGCGCATCCTGCCTCTCTTTCGCCAACGTTATCCCGGCGTGACGGTCGTACTGCGCGAAGCCACCTCGATCCGCATCATGCAGGACCTGGCGGAAGACACATTGGAGGTCGGCATCGTGCGCGTGCCGGTGGCCATGGGGTCAAACGTGCGCCTGGCCCCGCTGACCACCGAGAATTTCGCGCTGGCGGTGCCCAAGGGGCATCCGTTGGCGCGGCGCGGCCGCATCCGGCTGACCGACTTGGCGGACGAGGCCTTCATCATGTACACCGCGACGGAAGCCGCGGGCTTGCGCATGGCGGCGATCAACGCCTGCCAGCTGCGCGGCTTCACGCCCCGCATCACGCAGGAAGCGGTGCAGGTGCAAACGCTGCTGAGCCTGGTCGAAAGCGGGCTGGGCGTGGCGCTGGTGCCCGCCGGCAGCCGCCGCCATCCCGGGCCCAATGTGGTCTATAAGACGCTGGCCGACTTCCCCGCCGATGCCTCCATCGGCATTTCACTGGCATGGAATCCCGATACGGAACGCAGCGCCGCGCGCAACCTGCGCGAGATGGCCAGCCAGGCGTTCCGAGACAAGCCCGCCAAATATCCGGTGCCGCGCTTGCGGCAAGGTGGCCGGCAGGCTTAGGATGGAGCATGGTCGTGCCACAGCACCCCGCGGGGCTGGGCGTGCGGCGCGCGGCCCAAAGTTGAACCTTGCCAGCGATTCGGGAGCACATCGTGAAGACAGTTGCTGAGATTCTCAGGGAAAAGCCGAACCAGTCCGTCGTAACGGTTTCACCGGACTCATCGGTGTACGACGCCATCAAGACCATGGCCGAGCGCAGCATCGGCGCGGTGGTGGTCGTAGAGGGCGATACCGTGCTGGGCATGATGTCCGAGCGCGACTATGCCCGCAAAGTCGTCCTGCAAGACCGCTCGTCGCGCAGCACCAAGGTGCGCGACATCATGACGGACTCGGTCTATTACGTGGGTCCCGGCGATACGCGCGAGCACTGTATGGCCATGATGACCGAGCGGCACTTTCGCCATCTTCCGGTCATCGACAATGAAAAATTGATCGGGCTGCTGTCCATTGGCGACCTGGTCAAGGACGTCATGAGTGAACAGAAGTTCATCATCCACGAATTGGAACGCTACATCAGCGGCGGCCACGCCTGACGCATTGCCGCGGCGCCGATGGCCAAGCGGCGGGTCAGCCCGCCGCCAGGATCCGCGCCGCCGGCACGATCAGCCCCAACCCGGCGGCCAAGAGCAGCACAAAGACCATGCGCTTGATGGTCTTCATCGAACCTGCCGAACCATAACGGCGCGCCACCCAGGTCACGGCGATCACGACCGGAAATGCCTGCACGCTGAGCCAGAACGACGACGCCATGAACGCCCCTTGTCCGGTCACCAGCCCCAAGCGCACCACGGCGTTCAGCGAAAACAGCACCAGCAGGCTGTTGCGGATGGACGCCAGCGGCAAGGGCTGGCGATACAGGTGATAGACCATCGGGGGGCCGGCGCTTGAGAACAAGCCGCCCAGCACGCCGGATATCCCCCCGAAGAATACGAATGACGCCTTGGACGACAGCCGCTCCAGCGGTTTGGCGCGCGCCACCAGCAGGACGGCGCAAGCCAGGATCGTGACGCCCAGCAGCAGTTGCAGCAGCACCGTCGTCGACCCGCTGATCCACGTCAGCACGGCCACGCCCACGCCCACTCCCACCAGGCTGGCCGTCATGGCCGGCCCCATCAGCGACCAGTTCACCTGCGGCTTGGCGCGCGCCAGCGTCACGGCGGCATTCACCAGCGACAGCACGCTGACCACGTTCGCCACTTCGGACACCGACGCCAACTGGAACACGCCTGACAACCCCAGCAGAACGAGCCCGAACGCAAAGCCGGTCATGGTCTGGGCATAGGTGGCAAGCGCCACGCAGGCCAGGAACAGCAGATGTTGGGAGATGCTCATGCGTCGGGGATGTCGGAGGGCGGGCACGGATGGCGTGCGCGGCGCGGGGCTTTCCAAGGCGGCGATGATATCACCGGGGTATCGGCGCCCCCGGCCGGCGCCGCGCGTGTCGCAATCACATATCTTGTCACAAATGGAAGCGTCCCTGCACCCCGTCCCCGACGGACTGCCGCTATTCTTGCCGCCCTGTCAGTCCTTGCCGGTTAGACCTCGCCTGAATGACGCCCAAACACACCACGATCAATACCGTGACCCTGACCTGCTCGACTTGCGGCAGCGCTCAGTTCACCAAATTGGCCCCCAACGAATATCGCTGCAACCACTGCCACGCCTTGACGCTGGTAGAGGACGATGTCGCCCAGCGGCTGGAAAAGATCCTGCGCGGCATGCAGCAGCCCAGCCCGACGCCGCAGGTCCAGCCCGCGGTGCTCGCGGCCATCGGCTTGGCCGTGGCGGCGGTGATCGCCATTCCCCTGGTGGCCTCGCTGCTGAGTTCAGGCCGTGCACCGGTGCCGCAACGCCTGGTGCAACCGCCGCCGATCGATGCGTCGCTGGTGAAGCTGACCGACGTGCGCGAGGTGCAGCAACGCGGCCGCAAGCAGCTCGTCATGATGATGCGCAACGAGACCGGCAAAAAGATCGACGCGCCGCGCGTGACCGCGACCTTCTTCCAGGGCGAATTGACGCTGTCGTCGTCCTGGGGGTCGCCGTCGGCGCGTAGCTTGCAACCCGGCGAATACGCCCCCGTGCTGATTTCCGTGCCGGACAAGGCCTACAGCCGCTACACGCTGGAAGTCGCCACCCCCTCGCCCGCGCGCGGCAAGAACAACGATGTGGCGCCCAGCAAGGTGCAACTGGTGCGCAACGACGGCTCGTACCGGCTGGTCGGCCTGCTGAAGAACCAGGGCGCGACCGAGGCCAACAGCACTCAGATCACCGTCATCCTCTACGGCGACGACGGCGCGATGATCGGTACCGGCAACGGCTACGCCACCGCCAGCCCCCTGGCGTCCGGCGCGCTGACGTCGTTCGACGTGCACTGCGAGATGCTCGGCGACGGCAACGTCGCGTCCTACGATTACATGGTGCAAAGTGAACGCTGACCGCTCCGAAGCGAAACCCCTGTCCCGGCCGGCCAAGGCCGGGCTGGTGCTGATCATCCTGGCCGCCATCGGCTTCGCGCTGTACAAGCACACCCCCGTGCGGCCCTGGGCCATGCAGAAGTTCGCGCCCGCCCCCGCGCCGCAAGCCGCCGCCTCGTCCAAGGACACCCCGCCCAAAGAGGCGGGTCCTGCCAGCCGCATCGTGCGGGTCAGCCCGGCCAATACCCGGGTCATCGACCAGGTGCGCTTGACCACCGAAGAACTGCTGGACCCGGACTTTGCCCTGTTCGACCCGAAGGCGTTCAGCCTGTCCGCGCCGCGCCGGCTGCTGGACGAAATCGAACGCCCCGTCCTGTATACCGAGCTCGTCAACACCAGCGACACCTATGTGGCCCTGTCGCCGCGCGTGAAAATCGCCGTCTTCGACGGGTCGCGCGCGGTGGACTTGCGCCAGGAATGGGAACTGCCTACACACCTGTATCCGGGCGAGCGGGTGCCGATGGCGCTGCCGGGCGGCCGCTATGATCGGGTGACCGAGATGAAGGCGGATTGGCGGCCCGTCAAGCGCGCCGCGATGCCCGGCCCCCGCCCCAAGCTGGCCGTCACGGTGGAGAACACCGAGGCCAACATCGGCACGGGCACCCTCAATTTCAGCTACCGCTACCGTTACAAGTACGTCACCGTCCACGGCCGGGTACGCAATGAGGACCAGGCGGAGGTCGACAACGTGCGGGTCTGGATCAGCTTGTACGACGCCCAGGACCAGTTGTCCGGCGCCACGTTCAAGGAATTGCGGCTGCCCAAGCTCAAGCCGGGTGAGAGCGCGCCATTCGAAGCCCAGGTCAAGCAATACGGCGGCAATTTCGCCCGGGTAGGCCTGGTCTACGACGCCGTGGCTCGCTAAGCCGGGAACGGGCGCCGCCTCTGCGCGTCTGACGAAAAAGGCGGCTCACAGGGCCGCCTTTTCCTTGCCCGCGCCGCACAGCCGCCCGCGCGCCGTCGCCCGCAAGCAACAGCTATCGGCCCAGGTCTTATATAAGATATAAGACATTTGCTTGCGCCCCCCTCTTCCCTCTACAATTCCGCCAACAACCCTTCTTCCAACCCGACTTTGAGCAGGCCTCACATGCTGGATAACTACCGCCAACACGTTGCCGAACGCGCGGCTCTGGGGATTCCCCCGCTGCCCCTTACGGCTAAACAAACCGCTGAACTGATCGAACTGCTGAAGAACCCGCCCGCTGGCGAGGAGCAGAATCTGGTCGAACTGCTGACCTACCGTGTGCCGGCCGGCGTGGACGATGCCGCCAAGGTCAAGGCGTCCTACCTGGCCGCCGTGGCGCTGGGCAAGGAAGCTTGTGCGCTGATCAGCCGTGCCAAGGCGACGGAACTGCTGGGCACGATGCTCGGCGGCTACAACATTGGCCCGCTGGTCGACCTGCTGGATGATGCGGAAATCGGCACCATCGCCGCCGATGCGCTGAAAAAGACCCTGTTGATGTTCGACGCCTTCCATGACGTGAAGGAAAAGGCCGACCGCGGCAACGCCAACGCCAAGTCCGTGCTGCAAAGCTGGGCGGACGCCGAATGGTTCACCAGCCGTCCGGAACTGCCGGAAAGCCTGACCATCACCGTCTTCAAGGTGCCGGGCGAAACCAACACCGACGACCTGTCGCCGGCGCCTGACGCCACGACCCGCCCCGACATCCCGATGCACGCCCTGGCGATGCTGAAGAACAAGCGCGACGGCGCCGCGTTCGAACCGGAAGAAGACGGCAAGCGCGGCCCGGTCAAGTTCATCGAATCGCTGAAGGAAAAGGGCCACCTGGTCGCCTACGTGGGCGACGTGGTCGGCACGGGTTCGTCGCGCAAGTCGGCCACCAACTCGGTCCTGTGGTTCACGGGCGAAGACATCCCCTTCGTGCCGAACAAGCGCTTTGGCGGCGTGTGCCTGGGCAACAAGATCGCCCCGATCTTCTACAACACGATGGAAGACGCCGGCGCCCTGCCGATCGAGCTCGACGTTTCCAAGATGGAAATGGGTGACGTGGTCGAACTGCGCCCCTACGAAGGCAAGGCACTGAAGAACGGCGAAGTCATCGCTGAATTCGAAGTGAAGTCCGACGTGCTGTTCGACGAAGTGCGCGCCGGCGGCCGCATTCCGCTGATCATCGGCCGCGGCCTGACCAGCAAGGCGCGCGAAGCGCTGGGCCTGGCCCCGTCGACGCTGTTCCGCCTGCCCAAGGATCCGGTCGACACCGGACGCGGCTACACGCTGGCCCAGAAGATGGTCGGCCGCGCCTGCGGCCTGCCGGAAGGCCGCGGTATCCGCCCGGGCACCTACTGCGAACCGAAGATGACCTCGGTCGGCAGCCAGGACACCACCGGCCCGATGACCCGCGACGAACTGAAAGACCTGGCTTGCCTGGGCTTCTCGGCCGATCTGGTGATGCAGTCGTTCTGCCACACCGCCGCCTACCCGAAGCCCGTGGACGTCAAGACGCATCACACGCTGCCCGAATTCATCAGCACCCGCGGCGGCATCTCGCTGCGCCCGGGTGATGGCGTGATCCACTCGTGGCTGAACCGCATGCTGTTGCCCGACACCGTCGGCACCGGCGGCGACTCGCACACCCGTTTCCCGATCGGCATCTCGTTCCCGGCCGGTTCGGGCCTGGTGGCCTTTGCCGCCGCCACGGGCGTGATGCCCCTGGACATGCCGGAATCGGTGCTGGTCCGCTTCAAGGGCAAGCTGCAGCCTGGCGTCACCCTGCGCGACCTGGTCAACGCCATCCCGCTGTACGCCATCAAGCAAGGCCTGCTGACGGTTGCCAAGCAAGGCAAGAAGAACATCTTCTCCGGCCGCATCCTGGAAATCGAAGGCCTGCCCGACCTGAAGGTCGAACAAGCCTTTGAGCTGTCGGACGCCTCCGCAGAACGTTCGGCCGCCGGCTGCTCGGTCCACCTGAACAAGGAACCGATCATCGAATACATCAACAGCAACATCGTGATGTTGAAGTGGATGATCGCCAACGGCTACGAAGACGAGCGCACGCTGGGCCGCCGCATCAAGGCCATGGAAGCCTGGCTGGCTGATCCCCAGCTGCTGGCTCCGGATGCCGACGCCGAATACGCCGCCGTCATCGAAATCGACCTGGCCGACGTGCACGAGCCCATCGTGGCCTGCCCGAACGACCCGGACGACGTCAAGACGCTGTCGGAAGTCGCCGGCGCCAAGATCGACGAAGTGTTCATCGGCAGCTGCATGACCAACATCGGCCACTTCCGCGCAGCCTCCAAGCTGCTGGAAGGCAAGCGCGACATCCCGGTCAAGCTGTGGATTGCCCCGCCGACCAAGATGGACGCCACGCAGCTCACCGAAGAAGGCCACTACGGCGTGTTCGGCACGGCAGGTGCGCGCACCGAAATGCCGGGCTGCTCGCTGTGCATGGGCAACCAGGCCCAAGTGCGCGAAGGCGCGACCGTCATGTCGACCAGCACCCGCAACTTCCCGAACCGCCTGGGCAAGAACACGAACGTGTACCTGGGCTCGGCTGAACTGGCCGCCATCTGCTCGAAGCTGGGCCGGATTCCGACCAAGGAAGAGTACATGGGCGATATGGGCGTCATCAACAAGAGCGGCGACCAGATCTACCAATACCTGAACTTCGACAAGATCGCGGACTACAAGGACGTGGCGGACGTAATCGAGGTCTAAGCCTCGCGCGATAGCCAGGTTTTCAGCCTGCACGACGGCCCCGGAGCGATCCGGGGCCGTTTTTCTTTGTCCGCCGCAAACGGATCCCGGCCGAGCGGACCAAAAATTTAAGGGACGGAACTTTTCCGGCGATACGTTTTCATACAATCGCGCTACCTTGTGACACTTAGCCCTTAACCCGGCGCGGCTTGCCGCCTGCGCCCCCCTTATCCAGGAGGACGCCTGCCAATGACCCGGCTTTTGCTGCCGCCGCTGCTACTGCTGGCGCTTGCCGGTTGCGCCACCGCGCCGCCATCCAATCCCGAGAACATCTGCGCGATCTTCCGCGAAAAGCCGGACTGGCATGACGCCGCCCTGAAAGTGCAGAAGAAGTGGGGCGCGCCCGTCCCGGTGCCGATGGCTATGATGTACCAGGAGTCCTCGTTCAAGCAGGACGCCGTGCCGCCCCGCTACTACTTCCTGGGCATTATCCCCTGGGGCCGCGTCAGTTCCGCCTACGGTTATGCGCAAGCCAAGGACGAAACCTGGGCCGACTACAAGAAAGAGGCAGGCGGCTGGGGCTCCAGCCGCGACAACTTCGCCGACGCGCTGGATTTCATGGGCTGGTACATGAGCAAGTCGCAGCGCATCAACGGGGTGTCGAAGTGGGATGCCTACGGCCAATACCTGAATTACCACGAAGGCTGGACCGGCTACCGCAACCGCAGCTACGACCGCAAGGCATGGCTGAAGACGGTGTCGCAAAGGGTGCAGGCGCGCGCGGAGAAGTTCACGTCGCAGTACAAGAGCTGCGAGGCGGATCTGACGCGGGGGGGATGGTTCTGGTGACGTCCGGACACGAGCCAAGGCCTACGTCTGGCTAAATATACAAAAATTTGTATAATCAGGCCATGAAAGTCCGCAAACCCGTGGAATTCGTTGGCACGGCACTCGACGATCTACGGACCTTTCCCTTGTCCGCCCGGCGTAACGCGGGTCACCAGATAGACCAAGTGCAACGGGGTCTTGAACCGGACGATTGGAAGCCTATGGCGACCATCGGACAGGGGAGTCCGCGAGATTCGAATTCGTGATGACTTAGGCGCCTTCCGAGTCATCTATGTCGCGAAACTGGCCGACGCCGTCTATGTCTTGCACTGCTTTCAAAAGAAGACGGCGAAAACTGGTAGACCTGACCTGGATCTGGCGATCAAACGATACCGGAGCTTGTTGAAGGAGTTGGACCAATGACCAAGCAAAGATATGCCAGCGTGTGGGACGCGATAGAAGATACGCCCGCCGAAGCCGAAAACATGAAATTGCGCTCCGAACTGATGCTGGCGTTGAAGAATCACATTGCCCACGCAGAAATGAGCCAGCAAGAAGCGGCGCAACTATTCGGCGTCACCCAACCGCGCATTTCCGACCTGATGCGTGGAAAAATAAACCTGTTTGGATTGGACGCCCTGGTCAACATGGCCGCCGCTGCCGGTCTGCATGTGGAACTGCGCATCCACCAGGAAGCTGCCTGACAAAACGGGAAGTTCCATGCAAAACCCCGGCTTGGCGCCGGGGTTTTGCATGCATGCCGGCTCATGCCGGCCACGATCAGAAGTCCATGCTGGCCGACAGCAGGAACGTGCGCGGACCGCCCAGGACCAGGTAGCCGTTGCCCGGGTAGCCGCCCACCGACGACCAGTAGTTGCGGTTGGCGATGTTCTCGACGCGCGCGCGCAGGGTCACGACGTGGCCGTCGACGTCCATCATGTAACGCAGGCCGGCGTCAAAGCGGGTCCAGCCCGGCACCTTGAGGGTGTTGGCATCGTTCGCATAGGACGAACCGGTGTAGACCACGCGGCCGTCTACAGCCAGGCCCTGGACGCCCGGAATATCCCATTCCACGCCCATGTTGGCTTGGAAGCGCGGCACGCCGATCACGCGGTTGCCGTCCAGCGAAGCCGTGCCGGTCGAGCGCTGCTCGGCGTCCAGCCACGTCAGGCCGCCCAGTACGCGCACGCTCTTGACGGGTTCGCCGTAGACGGTCAGTTCCGCGCCCTGATGGCGGTCCTTGCCCGAGGTCGTCAGCTCGTTGCTGGCGTTGTACATCGCGCGTGGCTTGTCCGTGGAGAAGAGCGCCAGACCGGCGCCCAGCCCGTCGCCTTCGTACTTCACGCCGATTTCCTTTTGCTTGGACACGTAGGGCTGCAGGCTCTGGCCGACGTTGGGCACCGGCCGGCCGTTGGCGTTCGCGGGCGCCGTCGGTCCTGCAACCAGCGCCTCAATGTAGTTCGCGTACAGCGAAACGCTGGGCGCCACCTTGAACACGATGCCGGCGGCAGGCGAATTGCGGCTGGCGTCATAGGCGCCATTTTCCTTGCCGGTGTTGTAGGCGTAGTCGCGTTGCGACAGGCGCTGGTGGCGGATGCCCAGGGTCAGCAGCACCTTGTCGTCCAGGAAGGACAAGGTATCGCCCAGGGCATAGCTGCTCATGCGCGTGCGCCCTTGCAGCGCAGGGTTGTCGATATCGTTGCCGCGCAGCGCGCCGGCGCTGAAGGCAGGCTTGTCGTAAGACACCGGGTCATAGATGTTGGTGGCAAACGTGTTCGCGTAATCCATGATGTAGGCATTCTTCTTCTTCAGATCGAAGAAGGACGCCGACACGACGAACTCATGGCCCACCGGACCCGTGCGCACCTTGGCGCGCAGACCCAGTTCGCCGGTGTTGACGCTGTCTTCGCGGGTATTGTCGAAGCGGTAGAAATTGCCCGCGCCCGTGCTGCCGTTGGTCAAGGTCACGTTGCCCAGCGAGTTCGCTTCATCGCTGCGGCGAAAACCGTAGGCGGCCCAACCGGTCAGCTTGTCGCTGAAGTCATGTTCCGCGCGCACGGTGCCGAACACATCGCGCTCGTTGGAATACGACCACGGCTGCGCATAGTTGGAGCTGGCGTCGGGCGCATCAGGCACGCTGGTCACGCCTGCGCCCATCGTCACGTTCGGACGCGCGCGCTTGAGCTTGTTTTCCTGCCAACCGATATCGCCCGACAAACGCGTATCGGCCGAGCGCCAATCCAGGCCCAACGACACCAGGCTGGTGCGGGAATGTTCGTCATCGATCGCCGTGTCGCCGCTGCGCTGCGCCGCGTTCAAGCGGATGCCCGTGCTGCCGTCCGGACCGAAGCGCCGGGCGATATCGGTGGACACCTGGAACTGGCCGCCGCTGGAAATGCCCGTGGTGACGCGGGTCAGCGGCTCGTTCGGCGCACGCTTGGGCACCAGGTTGATGACGCCGCCGATGCCGCCGCCGCCAGGCGTCGCGCCCGTCAGGAACGCCGACGCGCCGCGCAGCACTTCCACGCGTTCGAACAGTTCGGTAGCGATGTACTGGCGGGGCAGCAGGCTGTACAACCCGTTGTAGGCCACGTCGTCCGAGCTCAGGATGAAGCCGCGGATGAAGTAGGACTCCTGGAAGTTGCCAAAGCCGCGCGCCACGCGCACGCCCGAGTCGTTCTGCAGCACGTCGCCCACGCTGCGCGCCTGCTTGTCCTGGATCAGTTCGTTCGTATAGCTGGTGATGCTGAACGGGGTGCTCAGGTTGTCTTGCGTGCCCAGCACGCCGACGCGGCCGCCCGTGGCCACCTGCCCGCCCGCAAAGGGCGCAGCCAGGCCGCCGGCCGACGCATCGGCGCTGGCCTCGACTTTGATGGCTTCCATCGACACGACTGAGCCGTTGGGCGCGGCGGGTTGGGCTTGGGGTGCGGTTTGACCGTAGACGACACCCAGGCACGGCAGCGTAGCGGCCACGCAGGCAAGAGTTCTGATTTTCATATCGGGATCGAGAGGGGGCAAGAGAAGCGCGTCGCTGCGCAAAGAAACGCAAAATCCCGATGGGTCACGCACGGAAAACGGCTGATCAGTCGCACCACCGCAAGGCCGGAACGGCCTTGCCGAGCCCGTTCACCAAGGGGTCTTGAGGTCTTACGCAGGAAATCTTATCAAACAGAGAATCATTATTATTACATCCCCAATAACAGAAAGACGGTTCGTTGTCGCCACGCAACAAACGCCCCTTATGGCGGCAGGGTCAAGCCGCCTGATCCTGCCGCAACTGTCCGAAGTCGCCCGCCTCGTAGGCGGCCAGTGCCCGCGTCAGGTCCCGCTGACTCGCCATTACGATCGGGCCGTGCCGAAAGACGGGTTCGTCCACGGCGGGGCCGGCGATCAACACAAAATGGGCGGGCACCTTGCCCGCCATCAGCAGCAGCACGCCTTCATCGTCGGCGGATGTCGCCGATGCCGCCAACGCGGCCGCCTCTCTGAGCACGGCAAAATCCGGGTCCCACCCTGCCGCTTCGGCAAGGGCGGCGCTCCATGTCGACGATGCCGGGCGCGCACCCCCAGCTCGCCCTGCACGGCGTAGACCCAGGCGTTCCAGCCGGGCGGCAGCGGAAGCAACTGGGTCGCGCCCGGGCGCAGCCAGCCGTCCAGGATCATCAGCGCCTCGGGGGTGGCCAGCGGCGACTGCCAGCCGCCGTGGCTGCCCGCCACGACGCGGAAGCGGCCGGCGTCCGTCTGAATGACCGGCATCTCCCAGGCGCGCAACAGCGACACGGCCGGTGGCAGGGTCTTCAACCGGTCCGGCAGGTTCAAGGCGATGCGCAGCCCGTTCAAGCGGGCCGGGCCCGTCGGCTGCTGCGTGCGCAGGATGCCCTTGCCAGCGACCGTCCAATGCAGGTCGCCCGCCCTCGCCTCATGGTCGTTGCCCTCGCTGTCCCGGCATTGCATGACGCCTTTGGCATCTTCCAATAGCAGCGTAGCGGCGCACAGGCCGGCGTACGGCAGGGGCGCGGCCGTGGGGCCGGTCATGATGAAGTGATCCACCATGACGACGGGCGACGGGCTATGGGAAAAATCGGTATGCAGGAACTGGCGGAGGGTGCAGGCCTCGCCCACTGACTGGGGCTGGCCGGCAACGACGCTACTGAGATGGATAGTCAAAAAATGCTGCCTGATGAGGGAGTGACGCTAGGGCCTGTACACGTGAAAAGGAAATTCCCTTTTGCGTGGACAGGCCCTAGCTGACGCGAAGCTTATGGGTTCCGCGTAACCCGCGCAATCCCCCATTTCCCCGCAGTCGTCCCGACGCCCGGGTGTGCTCAGTCGAGCTTGATTTGGTTCGCCCGGATCACCGCGCCCCAGCGTTCGCGGTCTTCGGC
The DNA here is from genome assembly GCF_002209535.1 of Achromobacter marplatensis. GTDB lineage: Bacteria > Pseudomonadota > Gammaproteobacteria > Burkholderiales > Burkholderiaceae_B > Achromobacter > Achromobacter marplatensis. The sequence continues at coordinate 182,743 of NZ_NJIG01000005.1, forward strand.
GACGTACCGGTCGGTCTCGGCCTGGTCGCGCGGTGCCTGGATCACCAGCCCCAGGGTCTGGAAGCGTTCCCGGAAATCCGGCTGCGCCATGACGCGGGCCACGGCATCCTGCAGGGCCTTGGCCTCGGCGGCCGGCGTGGCCAGCGGCACGGCAACGCCGAACCACGTCGCCGCGCGGAAGCCCGGAAAACCGCTTTCAGCCACGGTGGGCACGTCCGGCAGCACGGGCAGCCGCTCAGCCGTGGTCACCGCCAGCGCCTTGATCTTGTTTTCCTTCACCAGCGGCAAGGACGTGCTGATGACGTCGACCATCAATTGCGTGTCGTTGGCCATCAATGAACTGAGCGCGGGCGCGCTGCCGTTGTACGGGATGTGGGCAATATCGATGCCGGTGCGTGTCTTGAGCAATTCGGTCGCCAGCTGCAAGGGGTTGCCGATCCCGACCGACGCATAGTTCAACTTGCCGGGGCGCGCCTTGGCATAGCTGACGAACTGCGCCCAGGTCGTGGCAGGCACCTCGTTGTTCGCCACGACGACCAGCGGCAACTCGGCCACCACCGACAGCACGCGGAAATCGCGCGCCGCGTCGTAGGAAATCTTCTGATAAAGCATGGGGTTAAGCACCATGCTGGCGTTGCTGGCCAGGAACAGCGTATAGCCGTCGGGCTGCGCGCGGGCCACCTGGGTGGCGGCGATCATGGTGTTGGCGCCCGGCTTGTTTTCAACCACGACCGACTGGGAAAGCTCGCGCGACAGGCGCTCGGCCAACACGCGCGACAACTGATCCGCCGCGCCGCCAGGCGTGTAGGGCACCACCAGTTTGACTGGCCTGTCGGGGAATGCCGCCAGGGCCTGCGGGGCGCCTGCGGCGCACACCAGCATGGCGGCCGCGGCGCGTCCGAACCAACGATTCATCTGCAACATGCTTGTCTCCCGAGTCTTTACCGACTCTTATATTGGGTACTGCCTGAAGGGACTGGACGACGGCGCAGGCGGTCTTTCGTAAGGCCGCACCGGGCCGCTACACCTTGCGCGCGTGGCCCTCCCAGAATTCCGCCCGCAGGCGGCGCTTGGCGATCTTGCCGTTGTCGTCGCGTGGGAGCGCTTGCCGCATTTCTAGCCCGCGCGGCACCTTGTAGCGGGCGATCCGGGAGGTCAGCCAAGCCATGGCGTCTTCCAGGTCCAGCGCGGCCCCCGGCGCGGGCTGGACCAAGCCCAGCAGGCGTTCGCCGAACTCCGGATCCGGTACGCCGAAGACCGCGCAATCGGCCACGCCGGGGTATTGCATCAGGTGGTGCTCGATTTCCGCCGGATAGATGTTCACGCCGCCCGAAATCACCAGATCCGATTCGCGATCGCATACGAAGAGATAGCCGTCCTCGTCGACGTACCCCAGGTCGCCCAGCCCGATCAGGCCATCGCGCTCAACCGCCTGCCGCGCCTCGGGATGGTTGCGGTAGGTGAAGTCGGCATACGCCGGCTGGCGTACGTAGATGCGGCCGACTTGGCCGGGCGCGCACACCGAGCCATCCTCCGCGTAAATGCGCACCTGCGCGGGCCCAATCGGCCGCCCAGCGCTGCCGGGCTTGGCCAGCGCTTCATGCGAATCGATCGCGGTCACCATGCCCGCTTCGCTGGACGCGTAGGTTTCATGCACGACCGGCCCCAGCCAGTCGATCATCGCGCGCTTGAGTTCCGGGGCGCAGGGCGCGCCCGTCGAAGCCACGAAGCGCAGCGAAGACAGATCGAATGACGCCCGCGTTTGCGCATCCAGCTTCAATAGGCGCACATACATAATGGGCACGAGATAGACCGTATCGATGCGGTGCGTCTCGATCAGGCGCAAGACCTCGACCGCGTCGAAACGCCGCGTCAGCACCAGCGTGTCACACACGCGCAGCGCCACCTGCGCGAAGACGCTGGGCGCGCTGTGGTAGATCGGCGCCGGCAACAACGCGCGGCTCCCCGGGCGCAAGCCGTAGGCCCGCTCGACCACAGCCTCCACGGCCGCCAGGTGCTCGGCAAGCCGGTCCACCGGAAAAGGCTGGCGCACCACGCCCTTGGGGCGCCCCGTCGTGCCCGACGTATAGGCCATGTGGCCGCGCGGCGCGACCAGCGGGCCGTCATACCGGGGCTGGACGTTACGCCAGGCCTCGTAGTCGTTGGCCTCGAAGGCCGCGCCCGCCTCGGCCATGACCCGCAGCACGGGCAAGCCGGCAGGCAGCGCCGCCCATACCTGGCGCCACAGGTCGTCTTCGGCGATCAACAACTTCGCGCCGCTGTCGTTCACCAGAAAGGCCACCTCGTCGGCCGTGTAGTGCCAATTGATCGGGCAGTAGTAGCAGCCCAGTCGCTTGCAGGCCAGGATGATTTCCAGATAGGGCATGCCGTTGCGCAGCAGCACCGCGATCACGTCGCCTTCGCGTATGCCCATGGCCGCCAGCCCCGCCGCCACCTGCTCGCCTCGCGCGGCGAGCGCGTCGCGGTCAAGCTGGAGGTCGCCCGCGATGATCAGTCCGCTCATGCCGGCTTCCCGGCGCGCAGGGCCTTGTCCTGCGCGGTGCGCGCTTCGATCGCGGCGCGGGCCGCAGCCCAGTCTTCCTCGGTCCATTCGAAGTACTGTTTGAAATACGCGCCGTTGGCCAGATAGTCGCCGCCGTCCAACGCAATCGTCTGGCCGTTGATCCAGTCGTTGCCCGGCCCCAGCAGAAAGGCCGCCAGTTCCCCGATATCGTGCCCCGTGCCCAGTCTCCGCATGGGGTTCTGCTGGATCAGGGCGTCCTGGCCGTCGCCATTCGGGCGCAGCCGCGCGGTCGCGCCTTCCGTGGGGATCACACCCGGCGCGATGGCGTTCATGCGGATCCCGTGCCGGCCCCACTCAACCGCCAGCGATTTGGTCATCGCGTCGATGCCGGCCTTGGACATGGCCGAGGGCACCACGAACGGCGATCCGGTCCAGACCCACGTCACGACGATGGACACCACCGCGCCCTGCGCCCCGGTGGCGATCCAGCGCTTGCCCACGGCCTGGGTCGTATAGAAGGTGCCGCGGAATACCGTATCGGCAATGGCGTTGAAGCCGCGCGCCGACAGCTTTTCGGTCGGGCTGATGAAGTTGCCGGCGGCGTTGTTGATCAGGCCGTCCAGGCCTCCGTGCGAGGTCCAGATCCCCTCCACCATCGCATCGACCGCGTCCGCGTCACGGATGTCCACCGCGTGGGCATGCGCCTCGCCCCCGTGCCGGGCGCGCAGGGCGGCAGCAGCTTCCTCCAAGACGGACAAGCGGCGTCCGCACAGATGGACGGTGGCGCCCAGGGACGCCAATTGATCGGCCATCGCGTAGCCCAGCCCGGTTCCCCCGCCCGTAACGAGGATGCGCTGGCCGCGGAACAAGTCCGCCCGGAACATGCTTTGCGGCATGGTTTGTCTCCTGTTGTCATTGGAATTGCCGGCACCGGACGCGTGGTGCCGATGCGGTTCAGGGCCAGAATATCAACGCACAGATATCGCGACAATCCTTCACCCTGAGTAAACTCTGTTTCCTCACAGGCAACAATCGACGACGCCCATGTCCGCCTTGCCCACGCTAGACCTGAACCTGATCCAGCTGTTCGTGACCATCGTCGAAGCGGGCACGCTCAGCGAAGCGGCGTCGCGCCAGGGCGTCACCCGGTCCCACGTCAGCCGCAATCTGCAGAAGCTGGAGCGGGCGTTCGGGGCGCAGTTGATCCGACGCACCACCCGCCGCCTGGAACTCACGCATCAGGGCACCGTGCTGTACGAGCACGGCGCCCGCATGGCCGGCGAGGTGGAATCGGCGCGCCACGCCTTGCAGAAGCTGGGCGCCGAACCCACCGGCCACGTTCGCCTGTCGCTGCCGACCGGGCTGGGCGAACTGGATGCGCTGCGCCCGCTGTTGGTGCGCTTCGCGCTGGCGCATCCCAGCCTGAGCCTGCGCGTGCTGTTTTCCAACCGGGTCAGCGATTTGATCTCGTCCGAGATCGACGTGGCCCTGCGCGTGGTCTCATCACCCCCGCAGGACTACGTGGCGCGCGAACTGGGGGACGTGAAATGGCATCTATGCGCCGCCCCCGCCTATTTGCAGCGCGCCGGCACGCCCGCGCATCCGCGCGACCTGGGGCGGCTGGACTTTCTTTGCCCGCCCGGCCCCAAGCCCCAGGCGACGCTGCGTCTGCACCGCAAAGGGCAAAGCTACGAGGTCAAGCTGGCGCCCCGGCTGCAATCCGAATACTTCCCGTTCCTGGCCGAGGCGGCCCGCGACGGCGCGGGCGTGGCGCTGCTGCCGGCCTACATCGTGCAGCCCGACCTGCAGGCCCGGCGGCTGCGCGAGGTGCTGCCCGCCTACAAGGCCGAAGGGCCAGGCGACAAGCTCTTCATCCTGACCTCGCCCACCCCCTACCCGTCCACCGCCCAGCGGGCGCTGGTGGATTACCTGAAGGCCGAACTCGAGCCCCTGCTGCGCGATTTCCTCGCCTGAAACGCCCCCGCCCCGCCGGCCGCCGGCCCCCGGCGCGGCCCGCCATGCAACGGTAGGACTTCTTTGGTAAAACCGCGGGGTCTTGCAGGCTTGGCCCTTGTCCGCCAAAGTAGGGGTTTTGCAGCAGTTCCGGCTGCCGCTTTCCGGAACAGGGGCGGAACTTTGACGCGCCACCCAAGTCTTATATAAGATATAAGACATAAGGACGCGCACGGGCCTGTCTCCCCTACAATGACAAACGCGCCAAAACGCCAAAAAATGCCGCCTGCGCTTGGGTAACAGTAAGCCAGGCAAAACCACGGAGTCCATCATGCCGCACAACACCCTCGATACTCTCAAGAATTTCAAGATCGGCAATAAATCCTGTCAGTACTACTCGCTGCCGGCGCTGGGCAAGTCCCTCGGCATCGATGTGCAGCGGCTCCCGGTTTCGATCCGCATCGTGCTGGAATCCGTGCTGCGCAACTGTGATGGCAAGAAGGTCACGGAAGAACACGTCAAGCAGCTCGCCAACTGGCAGGCCAATGCCCGCCGCGAAGACGAGATCCCGTTCGTCGTGGCCCGCGTCGTGCTGCAGGACTTCACCGGCGTGCCGCTGCTGGCTGACATCGCCGCCATGCGCTCGGTGGCCGACAAGATGGGCAAGAGCCCCAAGAGCATCGAACCGCTGGTGCCGGTGGACCTGGTCGTTGACCACTCGGTCATGATCGATTACTTCGGCACCAAGAATGCGCTGGACCTGAACATGAAGCTGGAATTCAAGCGCAACCAGGAGCGCTACCAGTTCATGAAGTGGGGCATGCAGGCGTTCGACACCTTCGGGGTCGTGCCTCCGGGCTTCGGCATCGTCCACCAGGTCAACCTGGAGTACTTGGCGCGCGGCGTGCATCAGGACAAGAAGAACAATGTCTACTACCCCGATTCGCTGGTGGGCACCGACAGCCACACCACGATGATCAACGGCATCGGCGTGGTGGGCTGGGGCGTGGGCGGCATCGAAGCCGAAGCCGGCATGCTGGGCCAGCCCGTGTACTTCCTGACGCCCGACGTGGTGGGCGTGGAACTCAAGGGCCAGTTGCGCGGCGGCGTCACCGCCACCGACCTGGTGCTGACCATCACCGAAATGCTGCGCCGTGAAAAAGTGGTGGGCAAGTTCGTCGAATTTTGCGGTGAAGGCACCGCCAGCCTGACGGTGGCCGAACGCGCCACCATCGGCAACATGGCGCCGGAATACGGCGCCACCATGGGCTTCTTCCCCGTCGACGAACGCACCATCGACTACTTCCGCGGCACCGGCCGCACCGAAGACGAGATCGCCGCCTTCGAAGCCTATTTCAAGGCCCAGAAGATGTTCGGCATCCCGGCCGCCCAGGACATCAACTTCACCAAGCTGCTGACGCTGGACCTGTCCACCGTGGCCCCGTCGCTGGCCGGCCCGAAGCGCCCGCAAGACCGCATCGAAATCGGCAACGTCAAGAACACGTTCATTGACCTGTTCTCCAAGCCCATCGCCGAGAACGGCTTCAACCAGCCCGCCGAAAAGCTGGGTGAAACCTTCACCACCAGCACCGGCACCAAGATCAAGAATGGCGACATCCTGATCGCCGCCATCACGTCGTGCACCAACACGTCCAACCCCAACGTGCTGCTGGCCGCCGGCCTGCTGGCCAAGAAGGCCGTGGAAGCCGGCTTGAAGGTACCCAAGCACATCAAAACCTCGCTTGCCCCCGGATCACGCGTCGTCACCGACTACCTGACCAAGACGGGCCTCCTGCCCTACCTGGAAAAGCTGGGCTTCGACGTGGCCGCCTACGGCTGCACCACCTGCATCGGCAACGCGGGCGACCTGACGCCGGACCTGAACGAAGCCATCACCGGCAACGATCTCGTCTGCTCGGCCGTGCTGTCGGGCAACCGCAACTTCGAAGCGCGTATCCACCCGAACATCAAGGCCAACTTCCTGGCCTCGCCCCCGCTGGTCGTGGCCTACGCGCTGGCCGGCACCGTCACGCGCGACCTGATGACCGAACCCGTGGGCCGCGGCAAGAACGGCGACGTCTGGCTGGGCGACATCTGGCCCACGTCCGAAGAAGTCGAAGCGCTGATGAAGCATGCGCTGGACCCGAAGGTCTTCGAAGCCAACTACGGCCAGGTCAAGAGCAACCCGGGCAAGCTCTGGGAGAACATCAAGGGCGTCAACGGCGACACCTACAACTGGCCGGAATCGACCTACATCGCTGAGCCGCCCTTCTTCGAAGGCTTCGGCATGACGCCGGCCGCCATGCCGGCCGTCAAGGGCGCACGCGCGCTGGGCGTGTTCGGCGACTCGGTCACCACCGACCACATCTCGCCCGCCGGTTCCATCAAGGAAACCTCGCCCGCAGGCAAGTGGCTCAAGGCCAACGGCGTCATGAAGGCCGATTTCAACAGCTACGGCTCGCGCCGCGGCAACCACGAAATCATGATGCGCGGCACGTTCGCCAACGTGCGCATCAAGAACCTGATGATCCCGTCGCTGCCGGACGGCAGCCGCTTCGAAGGCGGCGAAACCCTGTTCCAGCCCACCGGCGAACAGATGTCCATCTATGACGCGGCCATGAAGTACGTGGCCGACGGCACGCCCACCGTGGTGTTCGGCGGCGAAGAGTACGGCACCGGATCGTCGCGCGACTGGGCGGCCAAGGGCACCCAGCTGCTGGGCGTGAAGGCCGTCATCACCCGCAGCTTCGAACGCATCCACCGCAGCAACCTGGTGGGCATGGGCGTGCTGCCGCTGCAGTTCAAGGGCGCCGACAGCGTGCAATCGCTGGGCATCACCGGCGAAGAGACCTACGACATCTCGGGCCTGGAAAATGGCATCAAGCCGATGCAGGACGTGACGCTGACGATCACCCGCAAAGACGGTTCGAAGCAGGACGTGACGGTGCTGCTGCGCATCGACACCCCGATCGAGGTCGACTACTACCAGCACGGCGGCATCCTGCCCTTCGTGCTGCGCCAACTGCTGGCCGCCTGAGTCCGCTCGCGGCCTTCGCAATAGGGAAAGCCCCGGAACCTTGCGTTCCGGGGCTTTTTTTCGCAGGCAATTGGCGGATTCAGTCGTCGAACTGATAGGCGTCCATCGCCAGCGCCCCGTACGAGATCTCGTCGTTCAGCCGCTTGGCTGATGACCCACCCGCCCCCAGCGCCACGTACAGCGGCATCAGGTGGTCGTCATGCGGATGGGCCTGCATGGCGCCAGGCGCCTGGGCCTGCCAGTCCAGCAGGGCCGGCACGTTGTGCTCGGCCAGATTACGTGCATACCAGTCCTGGAATGCCGGCACGTAAGGCACGGCCGGCGCGTTCTGCGGCATCCGCACGTGGCGCAGATTGTGCGTCAACGACCCGGACCCGATGATCAGGATGTCCTCGTCGCGCAAGGGCGCCAGCGCGCGGCCCAGCTCCAGCTGCCCCGCGGCGTCGCGCCCCAGGTCGAGCGACAACTGCACCACCGGCACGTCGACCTCGGGATAAAGATAGCGCAGCGGTACCCAGGCGCCGTGATCCAGCGGCCGGCGCGGATCGCGGTCGGCGGCGATGCCGGATTCGGCCAGCAAGGCCTGCACTCGCGCCGCCAGTTCGGGCGAACCCGGCGCGGCGTACTGCAGGGTGTAGAGCTCGGGTGGAAAGCCGCCGAAATCATGCCAGGCCACCTGCTGGTCACGCGTGGACAGCGCCAACCCCTCCCCCATCCAATGGGGAGACACCACGAGGATGCCCCGGGGCTTGCGGCCTTGCGCAAGGCTCCAGTCCGCCAGCACGGGGCCGGTCAGGCCGGGTTCGACGGCCAGCATGGGCGAGCCGTGGGAAACGAAAAGCGTAGGCCAACGCATGGCGATGCCTCCATAGATCAAGTCGATGAAAGCATTTTCGGATGTTTCTATTCGGCAATAAACCCCCTTCCCGGGGATAATCTGTTGCCATATAGGCATCAATGCAGACACCTGCGCAAACGCATGCCCGCCGGTCTCCATGACAGCGCATGAACCGCACGCCCGGGTCCGCCCCCAATGCCGAGGCGCGCGGCGGGCGTTAAACTACACCGTTACACCACTTACTGGACGTCCTCCGAAGTTATGGCCCGATCCCGCAGCCAATCCGCTCCCCGCATGACCCGTGACGCGACCCGCCTGGTTGCGCTTGCCCAGGCGCTTAACCGCTCGGGCAGCCGCGTCGAAGACGTGTTCTGGGAGAACCAGCTTGGCGAAGCGATTCCCAAGCTGCTCAAGGCTGGGCAGGACGCCCCGCTGGAAGCAGCCCTGGACCACCTCGCGCAAAGCGACATAGGCGCCTACGAAGTCTTGATCGAACAGGCGGAAACCCTGTCCGAATCAATGAAGATCGAAAAGAACGGCGTTCTGTACGACGTCTTGCTGATCGTCGCGCCCATCGTCGCCTGGACCCGTTACGCAATTCCCACCGGCCCCGTTGCGGCGCCCGCCCAGCAGGCACTGCTTGCCCAGCTGCATGGCCATGTGCTGTCCAGCCAGGCGCGCACGGCGTTGATGCCCATGCTGGTCAGCGTGGACCAGATGCCCCGCACCTTCGGCGAAACCTGGCAATGGCTGCAACGCCTGGGCTCGCAGGCGCTGGGTGCCGAAACCACCAAGCCTGCCCTGAACACCGAAGCCGAAACCGCGAACATGCTGGCCGACACGCGCTACATCATCGGCGCCGTGGCGGTGCCCGAGAACGCGCCGATCTTCCGCTGGCAGGAACAGATGGGCGAAGCCGACGCCAGCCGCGACGCCTGCCAGGAACAGTGGGCCGCGCAGGCGCAGCCCACCCTGGCCGCCCTGATGCCGGGCTGCGGCTTCGAAGCGCTGCTGCCTGACGCCTATTACGTCAGCAACCGCGAAGCCGACCGCCGGGTGCGTCCCTTGTCGTTGCGCGCGGCCATCAGCTGGCTGGAAGGCGCGGTCAGCCTGGAAGCGTCTCAGTTGCGCGCGGTCGTGGCCGGCTGCGGCGAAAGCCGCATCGACGAATACCGCATCGGCTTTACGGCGCGCAACAACAATGACGTCTACTACGGCTGCGTGTGGCCCTTGTACGGGCGCGAGGAAGAACTGCCGTCCGACGAAGGCCAGCCCGACGTGGTCGACGAGATCACGGCGTTGCTCAAGGAATACGGCGTGACCGAAGTGCGACGCATCCCCGGCGTGCTGCCGGCGGAATACTGCGAAGACTGCGGCGCGCCCTACTTCCCGAACCCACTGGGCGAACTGGTGCACGCCGAACTGCCCGAAGACGCCGAAGCCGCGCCCGCCAAGTTCCACTAAGCCGCCATGCAAGCAGACATCTTTTGCCGGGTCGTCGACAACTACGGCGACATCGGCGTCTGCTGGCGGCTGGCGCGCCGGCTGTCGCAAGGCCGCGGCTGGGATATCCGCCTGTGGGTGGACGACCTGGCCAGCTTTGCACGCATCCAGCCCGGCATCGAACCCCAAGCGGCACGGCAGCAACTGGGCGGTGTGGACATCGTGCATTGGTCCGATGCGCCGGACCCGGCCCTGACCGCGCGCGACGTCGTCATCGAAGCGTTCGCCTGCGATCCCCCGCCGGTGTTCGTGGACAGCATGCGACGCGTGCATCCGGTCTGGATCAATCTGGAATACCTGAGTGCCGAGGCCTGGGTGGAAAGCTGCCACGGCCTGCCGTCGCAGCGGCCGGACGGGCTGGTGAAGCATTTTTTCTTTCCCGGTTTCACGCCCGCCACGGGCGGCCTGTTGCGCGAACCCGGGCTGGATGCCGAACGCGACGCCTTGCAGGCGTCCATGGACCTGCAGAATGCGTTTCTGCGATCGCTGGGCGTGGACGAAGCCCTGTTGTTGCGTCGCCGCGACGGTGCCCGCACGGTGTCCCTGTTTTGCTATCCCACGGCGCCAGTCGACGCGCTGGTCCAGGCGTTGGCGGCCAACGCGCAACCCAGCGTGCTGCTGGTTCCCGAGGGCGTGGCCCCCGGCCTCGAAGCCGCGTGCGCCGCGCCCGGCTCCCCCCTTCTGGCGCGCCTGCCCTTCGTGGCCCAGCCGGATTTTGACCGCCTGCTCTGGTGCGCGGACCTGAACTTCGTGCGCGGCGAAGACTCCTTCATCCGCGCGGCCTGGGCGGCGCGCCCGCTCGTGTGGCAGATCTACCCGCAAGACGAGAACATCCATCTGGAAAAGCTGGAGTCCTGGCTGGCCCGCTATCCGGCCCCCGATTCTGCGCATGCGCTGATCCGGGCGTGGAACCAGCCCGAAACCGCGCAGACGGCTGCAGCCACTGCCCAAACCCTGGCGCCTGACGCCTGGCAAGCGTGGCGTGCCGCCGCCCGGCAGTGGGATGCCACGCAGGCCAGCCAGCCGGATCTGGCTGAAAATCTGGCGGACTTTTGCGCAGACTTGGCCAAGAAACGTTAGAATAGAGAGTTTTCTGAGTCGCCCTGGATTTGTCGGGCCTCAACAATGAACGCCTCCCGGGGTGTGCATGAAACCGCAAGCAGGGTCTTTTGCTGGGTCTTACGGCCTGTCTTCCGACCCCTTTCTTTTGTCCGTGTCTTTCGCGGCAGCGGCTTTTTGCAAGCACGGCGAGTGCACCCATCACCCCCGGAGTTTTATCGATGAAAACCGCTCAGGAATTGCGAGTCGGCAACGTGGTCATGGTCGGCAAGGATCCCCTCGTGGTCCAGAAAGCCGAATACAACAAGTCTGGCCGTAACGCTGCTGTTGTGAAGCTGAAGTTCAAGAACCTCTTGACCGCCTCGGCCAGCGAATCGGTCTACAAGGCCGACGAAAAGTTCGAAGTCGTCCAGCTGGATCGCAAGGAGTGCACCTACTCCTACTTCGGCGACCCCATGTACGTCTTCATGGACGAAGAGTACAACCAGTACGAAATCGAAGCCGAAAGCATGGGCGATGCCCTGAACTACCTGGAAGAAGCGATGCCCGTGGAAGTGGTCTTCTACGACGGCCGCGCCATCTCGGTTGAACTGCCCACCACGCTCGTTCGCGAAATCACCTACACCGAACCCGCCGTCCGTGGCGATACGTCGGGCAAGGTCACCAAGCCGGCCAAGATCAACACCGGCTACGAACTGAACGTGCCGCTGTTCTGCGCGATCGGCGACAAGATCGAAATCGACACCCGCACGAACGAATACCGCAGCCGCGTCAACAACTGATCCGGCCAGCAGGTACAAAAAAGCCAGACCTTCCGGTCTGGCTTTTTTTTGCCCATATTGCCGACATCTTCTACTGCAAACGCTCATCGTCCAGGAAGTCGGGCACCGCCATGACTTCGATGCCATCGTCGGCCAGCGCTTCGCGCTCTTCGGGCGTGGCCGTGCCGCGGATGGGACGCTCGTCGGCGTCGCCCTCATGGATGCGGCGCGCCTCTTCGGCGAAACGCGGCCCCACGTTTTCGGTATTGCGCAACAGCGCGCGCACCTGCTTCATCACGACGGCCTGCAACGCGGCCATTTTCTCGGCGTCCGACGCACCGGCCGGCACGGCTGGCGGTTGGGCCGGCGCATGCAGGTGGGAGACGTTCAGACGCGGCGCAGACAGGCGCTTGGTGATGCTGGCCGACCCGCAGACGGGACACGTGACCAAGCCACGCGCCTGCTGCGCGTCATAGTCATCGTGCGATCCGAACCAGCCTTCAAAAATGTGGCTGTGCTCGCACTGGAGGTCGAAAACTTTGAGAGCCATGGTTGCTATATGGGGTCCAGCAGCCAGAATACAAGAATCCGCCCGTGGCGGGCGCCCCCCCGCCTCAGGCGGGGATAGGGCAGCCTCCAAGTAAAAACGGGCCCGAAGGCCCGTCCTGACGATTGGCGCCGCTTACTTGCCGCGCTTGGCGGCCGGGCTGGCGTCGATTTGCGCCTGCTGAGCCTGCAACGAATCGATCTGGCGCTGCAGATCGCGCAGTTGCTGGCGCACGTCCTTTTGCTGATCGGCCAATGCCGTGGTTTCCTGGCGCGACTGCTCCTGGCGGGCGGCGACCTGCTCTTCCTGCTGCATGCGCAGCGTGCGGTCGGCCTGCAAGGTGCTGAGCTGCGCGCTGCGGCTGGCCAACAGCTTTTCGGCGTTCGCGTATTCGGCTTGCAGCTTGATACGCTTGATGTCCACTTCGGCCAGGTCCGCGGATTGCGTGGCGAACGCGCGGTACGTGGCTTCCGCCTGCTTTTCCGACACAGTCTTCAGCACGCGCCAGAAGTCTTTCTGTTGGAACAAGGCGACGTAATAGGTCAGGTCGTCCGGCTTGAACAGCAGGCTGGCGCCGTACGTGCCGTTATAGGCGGTACGCAACTCGGAAACCTGGCGGTTCTGGATCAAGCCTTGCAATTCGGCCACGGTGGACGACGGCCGGGCGGCAGCCGTGGGCGCGGCTGCGGGCGGCGGCGGTGTCACCGGGGTGGATGCGGCCGGCTTGTCCTCGACCTGCTTAACCGTGGGCCGTGGCGCTTCGGATTGCGCGCTGGCGCAAGCCGCCAGGCCGGACAGTGCCGTGCCTAACAGCGCCATGCGAGTGGCGGCACGGATAAATTGGACGTTCATGCCTTCCCCAAAAAAATCGTTGCGGAACTATAGCAATTTATTTCGCTCACGGCAGACTCACTTACATTCGCCGCAAGCAAATTTGTGGCCCCGTACGGGCCTTTCCCTATTGCACGATCAGGATGCCTCGACCGTCCCTTCCGTCGTTTCACCCTGGCCGCCCCCCAGATGCAGTTTGCGCATCTTTTCCCAGAGCACCTTGCGGCTGATGCCCAAGGTATTGGCGGTGTCCTGGCGACGCCAGCCGTTGACGTCGAGCGCGGCCAGGATGCGGGCGCGCTCGGCGCGCTCGGCATCGGTGAAGACAGGCGGTTCGCACAGCGTGCCGGCGGCGCGCAGCGGCTCGGCGATCTGGTCAAAAATGCGCTCGATGCGCGCCTGATCCCAGCTCTTGAACTGCCGCCGCATGATGGCCACGCGCTCGGCCACGTTGGACAGTTCGCGCACATTGCCCGCGTAGCGGGTGCGCGCCACGCGCTCCAGCAGCCAGTCCGGCGGGTCGCCCTCGCCACCCAGGCGCTCCAGCAAGGCGCGGAAAATCGCGATCTTCTCTTCCGCCCCCCGCTGTTCCAGGTTCGGAATACGCAGTTCGATCACGGCCAGGCGGTAATACAAGTCCGCCCGGAACTCGTCCTGGCCCACCAGCACCCGCAGATCCTTGTTGGTGGCAGCGACCAAACGGAAATCTACCGGGATCTCCACCGTGGAACCCAGGCGCGTAACCGCGCTCTGCTCCAGTACCCGCAGCAGCTTGACCTGCTGATACAAGGGCAAATCGCCGATTTCGTCCAGGAACAGCGTGCCGCCGTTGGCCTGCTCGAAATACCCCTTGTGGGCGCCGACCGCGCCGGTAAAGGCGCCCTTGGCGTGGCCGAAAAAATGGGCTTCGAACAGGCCTTCCGGAATGGCGCCGCAATTGACCGCCACGAACGGGCCGTCCGACCATTCCGCCCGATCATGCAGGAGCCGGGCGATGCGCTCTTTGCCGACGCCCGTTTCGCCGTGGATCAGCGCGTTGCTGCGGCAATCGGCGAACATTTCGGCTTCGGCCAGCAACGCACGCATCGGCTCGGACACCGCGATCAAGGGCTGTTCGCGCTTGGGCGCGGTACGGTTGAACTGGTCCAGCGTTCCCAGCAATTCGAACAGCAGCTTGCGCAAGTCCGCCGTCGTGAACGCCAGCGGCAGCGTGTAGGAATATTCAGGCGGGTAATAGCGCGAATCGCGTCCCCGGGATTCGGCCGCGACCCAGATCACCGGCAGCGCCTGCACCGCCAGCCAGTCGTAGCCGCTGAACCGGTTGTCGCCCATCACCGACACGGACACCAGCGCCACGGCCGGACGCGTCGGATCGCGCGGCGGCGGAAACGCGGTGCCGGCGTCCGCCCGCACCAGCGATACATCCATGCCGGCCAGGCAACGCTCCGCCCGGGAGGCAATATCGGAAGTGCCTTCCCACACGTACACGTCGAACTCGTCGCGGGCGAATTTCTGGGTCATGGCTTGGACCCTGGCAGGCAAAACATAAGAAACATCACGGAACTCATCATCAATACACCAGACGGGGCTTGCCGCAATCCACGGAAAGCAGCGATACATCGGTCTGGCCGATGCTGACACCCAGCACGTTGAGCGCCTGGTTCAACACAAGGGACAACGTGTTGAGCACGGGCGTCAGCAAGGTCATCACGATGGTTTGCAAGCCTGCGTTCGTACCTCCCGATGCCCCACCAAGCGCATTTGCCGCGATGTAGTTGATCCGGCACTCGCGGATTTTTCCCTGGTCGAACAAGCCACTCAGATTGCACGTGGTGTCGGCCACGATGGTCACAACTCCGCCCAGGAGGTTTCCAACCAGTTGCAACGTGCCGCCCAACAATCCGCCAATAGGACCTGTTTTCAATTTGTCGGCGTCGCTTTTCAAGCCTGCGAGCACATCCGCGATGCTCTTGCCGGCATTCGTGGCGCTGCCGCCGACCAGCGTAGCCGCCAACTCGCGGTTGTCCGTGCTGATCACATTGCCCAGGAGATCGTTGAGCACCGCACTCAGGACGCTGGATGCCAATGCCGCCAGATCGATACTCGTCGCATTGATCGTGGTGCTGGAGTTGGGCGACGGCGGCTCGGTCAGGGTCACGGATTTGGGTTGCGATGAACTGAACGCGAACACAGTCGCTTTCGCCGTGAAAGGCAGGCCCAGGACCTGCAGTATCCGATATCGCCCGATGGCGCTCGCCGCGCCGGGTTCGCAGGTATTCGTCAGCGAGGCAAACTCCCCCGGAGGCGCGTTCGCGGCAGGCATCCCGGGGAAGCGCCCCAGGCAGACGTTGGCCACCGAGGACGTCACCGAGATCGTGGCCTGGTCCTGGGGCAGCGGCGCTTCACATAGCTTGGTCAAGGTGCCGGTGGATTGCGCCACATTGATGATGATGGGCAAGTCCACGTTGGTATTCAGGAGGTTTCCCAGGATTGACCCCACAACAGGAATATTGCCGGCATTGATCCGCAAATACACACGGATGCCCGCGCTGGTCGCCTGCGTGCCCACGCCGCCGATCGCCACGGTCGGCGGCTCCACGATGCGGACCCGGGCGTCCACGCCCAGCAGCGGGACGCTTAGCCCCAGATTGATCAGGTTCTGCCCGTTGGCAACGACAAGCGCCGTCTCGAGAATGTTGAGCGCATTGACATTGGCCTGCAATGCAGAGGCCGCTCCGCCCCCGACGACCGACAGGTCCAGCACGCCCCCGTTGCCGAACAGTTTGACGGGCAGGTTCAGCGGCATCAGCGCCAAGACCGTATTGATGGCATTCTTCAATAGCCCCACGTCGGCACCGACCGTGCCCGCCTTGTCGATGACGGTCAGCGTGGCGTTGAGCAACTGACCCAACGTCAGGTTGTTGACTGCGGCAAGTTGCTCAGGCGTCCCCACCCCGGTGGCGACGGACAACGGCAGCCCGAGCGCTTGCAGCAGGCCCGCCGGCGTAATGTTGACGGACGCCAGGCCGGCCGCGTCCAACACGTCCAGCTGCGCAGGCGAGGCGCCCACGGAGGTCAGCAGCTGAGACAACAAGCCGCCCCGCTCCAGGCGCAATAGCCTGGACCCCACCGAGAACGCCGCGACGGGTTGCGTATTGGTGGCCACGGCAGTCGTCGCGACGAGGGTTCCGCCGTCTGAACCACCCGAGAAAGTGGGGATGATTGTGGCCAGTCGCTTGCGTACGCCCACGCGCACCGCGTTGAACGACTGTCCGCTGGCAGCATCGAACACATGCATCCCGGAGGCATCGGCCCGCGTCGAATCCCAGACTTTGCACTCAACCGTGATGTCGGCAGCGGTGAACGTGGCGAAGAAGCCGGGCACGTTGGCCAATGCCGAAATCCGACCCGCAGTCACGGCTCGCGCGCAATCCGCCGGCGTCCCCATGCCGAGCACCTGGACGGCCGACAGCGCAGCCAGATCCGCCCCCTTCTGCATTTCGCGCTTCATGTAGAAGCTGTAGGCAAGATGCGCCACGCCAAGCAGCACCAGCCCCACCAGCACTGCGAACACGACAGCCACGGTAATACTGCCGCGCTGGCGCAACAGAAAAGCGGATCGCAAAGGGGCGGCTGGCATGATCTGGCGGCTCCGGCTCGTCTCCAAGCCTTAATTGGTGTTCTTGGTTTCGACCCGCTTCTGGAACCAGTCCGGGATAGGCTGCTTGAAGCTTTCCACATAGCGGTTCCAGGCCGCTGACGACACCGGCCCGAGGATGGGCAGCACGCCCCCAGCGCGGCGACCGTCGGCCTGCGCCGCCAGCAATCCCCGCGTGACATCGCCAAAGCCTTCCTGGACGTCGGCAGCGGCCGGTTGCGGGGCAGCCTGCGCCGCTGCTTGCGGCGCGGCCGGCGCCTCTACCTGTGGCATCGGCGTCTGAACTTGTTGCACCACCGGCCGGTTCGGCAAGGAGGCGGCCGGCGGCGGCGCGGGCTGCGCACCGCCGCCGGCGGCGCCGCCCGACATGTTGCCGGTCAGTGGCGCATTCGACTGGGCCTGCGCGTTCACAGGCGCCAGCGCGGCCAGCGCCATGACCAGGGTGGAGCAACCGAACAATC
This sequence comes from Achromobacter marplatensis, assembly GCF_002209535.1. GTDB lineage: Bacteria > Pseudomonadota > Gammaproteobacteria > Burkholderiales > Burkholderiaceae_B > Achromobacter > Achromobacter marplatensis. Next base: position 199,915 of record NZ_NJIG01000005.1, read on the forward strand.
GAGTGTGAGACATGAAAATATTCCTGAACACGGAGTTAACGCACGATGGGCCCATTGCCCAGGCCATCCATCAACGGACTCATCATTGGCATCACGGCGCCCTCACCGCTGGACACGCGCGTCGGGACCGCACCGCCAACGGCAGCGGCCGCCGGCATCGGCGCCGGCGCGCGATGGCTGCGGATCTCGGAGGCCAGGCGCAGCACCTGGCTGCGCGCGTCATCGCCGAGCCGCGCCCGGTCCATCAGTTGCTGCGCTTTGACCGGGTCCCCCTCGACCAGCAGCAACACCGCCATGTTGGCCAAGACCTTGCCGTTCTCCGGCGCCAGCTCGGCCGCCTGGCCAAGGGGCACCCGGGCGCCGTTCACGTCGCCCGCGCGCAGGCGCGCATAGCCCAGGTCTCCCAGGATCCGTGCGTTCATCGGCGCCAACTTGGCTGCCCGGGAAAAATCGTCGATCGCCTGATCGAACTGGCCGCGGCCACCCGCGATCAGGCCCAGACCATGCCAACCGTCGGCCGCCTGGTCACCGCTGGTCAAGGCGCGATAGGCCTGCTCGCTCAAGGCAATCTGCCCGGTCTGGCGCAAGGCGTCGGCACGCATCACCGCCACGCGGCTGTCATTGCCGAACTTCTGCTGATAGGCGTCGATATAGGCCAGCGAGGCGAAATAGCGTTCCTGACGCTGCGCCTCGGCGATCAGAGACAGCATCATTTCAGGCTCTTTGGGTCGGCGCCGCCCTTCAGCCTCGTCTTCTTTCTGGCGCGCCAGCGCTTGCTCCTGCTGCTGTTGCTGCATCAGTTGCCAGGCGGACTCTGCACTATTGGTCTTGCATCCGCTCAAACCGACCATTGCCGCCATCACCACAAGGCTCCAGCGCAACGCGCTCTGCTTGGTTCCTGTCGCGCTTGCCATCACGAGCCCCCCATGCGCGCAAACGCGCGAAGTACCGCCACAAACCCCGACCCGCCGGTAATGATCAGCAACGCCGGCAACAAGGTAACGATCATGACGCCCGTCATCTTGACCGTCGTCTTGCCCACTTTTTCTTTCAGTTCCAAGCGCCGGGATTCGCGCAACCGCTCCCCGAAACGATTCAGCGGCTCTTGCACCGCCCCACCGTGCTGGTCCACCTGCGCGATCAGGCGGCAGATGGCCGAGAGGTCGTCGTTGTCGAAACCCGTCGCCAACCTCGCCAGTGATTGTTCGCGCGTGCGTCCTCGCACGTAGAGTTCGGATGCCAAGCGCAGTTCCTGCGACAGCACCGGCAATACCTGACCGAATTCGGTCACGAGCACCTGCATGCTCTGGTCGATCGATAGCCCCACTCCCTGCAACAGGCGCAACAGGTCGATCAACAAGGGAAGTTCGTCCGCCGCCATCCGCCGACGCCGGGCCACGCGCCGACGCACAACCCATTTCGGCAGCATGTAGCCGAGCGCGAAGCCCAGGAAAGCCGAAATGGCTATTCCGCTCACTGAATCGACATGGCGATAACGTATGCCCAGCGCCACGGCGACGAGCGGCAGCAAGATCGCCAAGCCGAACCGGACGACGACAAAGCGTGATCGTGCCGTGGCGGAATCGGCGTAACCGGCCAAATCCACCAGTTTGCGGTCCTCGGCGGCCAGCAAGGATTCCGCCAGCCGGCCCTCGCTCAAGCGCTTGCCGAAAGAATCCGCGGCGCGCGTGGCGGCCGCGAATTTTCCTTCCGCGTCCTGGGCCGGCAACGCTTGCGGCGCCGCACCGCCTCCCTGACGCGCCAACGCATGGTCCACGACCTGACGGCTTCTGTTCTGGCCGCGCAGGCGCCGCGCCATGCCAAAGCCCAACACCAGCATCGCTGCTGCGACCAGCATCAAAGCCATCGCCAACACGGTGGAGACATTCCAGGAATGCAGGAAATCCATCACGCGTCTCCCTTCAAATGGACTTGGCCATGCGATACAACCAGTAGCTGCCACCGATCTGCAGGACAACGGCGGTCACCAGCATCTTGAATCCGGACGGATCGCGCCACAGGCCCAAGAACAGGTCGTTGTTCGCCATCATGATGAAACCGGCGATGCCCACCGGCAGCAAGGCCAGGATCCACGCCGACAGCCGGATTTCGGCGGAACTCGCCGACAATTCGTTGCGCGCCTGGGCCACGTCGCGCATAAAGGCGGCCATGCGCTCCAGCACCTGATCGCTGCGGCCACCGAAACGCATTGCCAGGGAAACGACGGCGGCAATCATGTACAGCTCTTTCAACCCGTACAAGCGGGACACGTGCACCAGGGCTGCGTCCAATTCCTTGGCCGAACGGCTCAGGCTGGCCGCCGTCTCCATCACCTCACGCAAGGGCTCGTCCGTCGTCGCAGCCGCCGTCTGGAATGCCGACCCCATACTGTTGCCGATGGTGATCAAACGCACGATGTTGTCCAGGAATGCCGGCAACTGCGAGATCATTCGACGCTGCCGCTTGTCGGCGCGCAACCACAACAGGAAATATTCCAGGATCGCCACCAGCACTAGGACCACCACGCCGGACAAGGCGCCCAGGAACAGCCAAGCCAGCGTAGCCGCGCCTACCAGGGGCAAGGCCAGCCGCGCGTAAAGGCCAGCGCTCTGGCGCACGCCCGCCAGCAGCAACAGCCGGTCCCACTTCGGGAGACCGCTGCGTACCGCCCGTGAATTGCTGGAAAATGAATCGCTCGCGGCAAGCGCTTCCCGCCCGCGGTTGAGTTGATTGTCCAGGAACGTCGAACTCGCCGCCCGGCGCGCGCCGCTGTTGGCATGGCGCCAAAGCAGCACCGCGCCGATGGCCAGCACCACCGCCAGGCCTGCCAGTACCAGGGCTTCCATCATCAGCGCCTCCGGCTCCAGAACCCGCCGCCGTCGTTGTCGCCCGGCGCGGGATCGTTGTTGCGCGCCTCGGTGCGCATCTTGGCAAGCTTGGGCGTGTGGGGATGGATTCCCAGCCAGTTCCAGCGGTCCTTTTCTTCACCTTCGGGTGTCGTGAACGTTTCGTGGCGATAGAGTTCCTGCGTGGAAATCACGTTGTCGCCCATGCCGGTGACCTCGGTCACCGACAGCACGCGGCGCTTGCCGTTGGACAGGCGGCCGATCTGCACAATGAAATCCAGCGCGCTGGCAATCTGCCTGCGCAAGCTGTCTTCGCTACCCTGGAAGCCCGCAAAGCCCGCCAGCATTTCGATCCGGTACAGGCATTCGCGCGGAGAGTTCGCGTGGATGGTTGCCATTGATCCTTCATGGCCGGTGTTCATCGCCTGCAGCATGTCCATGACTTCGGCGCCGCGCACTTCGCCCACCACAACGCGGTCCGGCCGCATCCGCAAGCTATTGCGGATCAGTTCGCGGATACTGACCGCGCCGCTGCCGTCGAAGCCGCCCTGGCGCGATTCCAGACGCACGACGTGCGGGTGGTTCAGCGACAGTTCCGCCGTGTCCTCGACGGTGACGACGCGTTCCGTTTCCGGAATGAAGAACGCCAGCGCGTTGAGCAGCGAGGTCTTGCCGGAACTCGTCCCGCCCGACACGAGCACGTTGCAGCGGTTCTTGACCGCTTCATGCAGCAGCCGGTAGATCTCTTCGTCAAACGAACCCAGGGTCAGCAAGTCCGCGGGCTTCAACGGGTCTTGCCGGAACTTGCGGATCGACACCATCGGCCCATCCACGGCCAGCGGTTCGATCACCACGTTCAAGCGGCCGCCATCGGGCAGGCGCGCATCCACCATGGGGCTGGATTCGTCCAGCCGGCGGCCGATGGGCGCCAGGATGCGCCGCACGATGCGCAGCACGTGCTGGTTGTCGGTGAACCGCAGCGTTTCGCGCGCCAGCACGCCGCGGCGCGAGACGAACACGTTGTCGTAACCGTTGATCAGGATGTCTTCGACAGCCGGGTCGGCCAGCAGGTCTTCGAGCGGCCCCAGGCCTGCCAATTCTTTGGTGAGGGCCTCGGCGATCTGCCGCATTTCCCCTTCGTTGATCGGCACGCGGCGCAGGCGAACGAAACTCGCGACCTCGATATCGACGAATTCCTGGATCGCCGAGCGCGCCCACCGGCCGAACTCCGCGCCCAATTCCTCGATACGGGAAAGCAGGTGCTCGTAGGCTGCCGTCTTCACTTCCTGGAAGCGATTCGACGCCGAAAATCCCTTATCGCCGTCACCGCCAAACTCTATCGTCGCTGTCATGATCATGTCGGCTTCCGTTGCAGTCCTTGCGTCGTTGCGTTAACCGACGACCATACGGCGGTGTACGCCGGGCAGCCAGGTGGCCAGCCAGCTTGCCCGCCCGCCGGGCGTGCTTGCTTCCGCCCCCAGCTTTTCCACCAGCCCCTGCACGGCGCGCACGTAGATATCGCGCTCGGCGTCTTCATGCAGCAGGTGCCCCTGGTTTGTGCACACCATCAAGGCCAGCGTGCGATCCGGCAAGGTGCCCACCAGCTCCAGTTGAAAGCGCTCGGCAATCTGCTGCGCAGTCATGCCGTAGCGTTCGTCGTACCGGTTGACGATCAGCCCCAGGCTGCGGCGATCCACATGCAACTGCTCAAGCTCTTGCAGCAGGCCGGCCAGCGACACCAACGCGCCGACGCTCTGGTCGGTCACGATCCAGTTCTGTTCCGAGGCGCGCGCTAGGCCCGCCACAAACTCGGGGTTCGTAAAGCCGCCCGAGTCGGCGATCACCACGCCGAAATGCTGGCGCATGCGTTCGAATACCAGGAGCGAGTCCGATTGCGAGACATCGCGCATCAGGCCCAGATCGCGGGGCAGCGACAGGACGCTGAGGCCGTTTGCCGTGTGCGGCATGGCAGAGGCCAGTAACGTGGAATCCAGGCGGCGCAGGTTGCGCGCGGCTTCAGAAAAATCGAACTCGCCGCCAATGTTCAGATAGAGCTGGCAATCGCCCACGGGCCAGCCAAGGTCCATCAGGGCGACACGGCTGGACAGCGGCAGCGAGGCCCCCGATTCCACCGCCGCCTTGGCGCCCTTGCTTCCGTTGGCCATGGCGCGCGCGCCGTGTGCCTGCTTCAGGCGATCTTGCGCCATATGCGCCAGATGCACGGCCAGGGTGCTGGCCCCCACGCCGGGCCGCGCGCCGAGCAGCAGGACGCTGCGCCGCGAGCCATCGCTGCGGCCGCCGTCCGTCTGCGCGTCCAGCAGTCGAAGCACAATCTCCTTTATTTCCTGCGGCGCGACCGTCGGATCGACAAAATCACTGACACCTGCCCGCAACGCAGCGATCGCCCCCTCGGGCTGGCTCAACAGGCCCACCGCCACGCGCGGCAATGTCGGCGCGATACGCGCCAGCGTGCGCGCCAACTCGGCCGACTTGAACAGTTTTCCCGGCTCGTCTTCGCTAAGTGTGAAATCCAGAAACACCACCTGTGGCGAAATCTCCGCCAGGCGCCGCGCCAACTCTTCCGTCCCGGGAGACTCCTGGGTCAGCATCCCTATGTCGCCCAGCACCTGCCCCAATTGCACGGCGACATCCGCGCCTTTGGAGCAGAACAGAAACCGCTTGCTGTTTTGCAGGCCAACCCACTCGCTTGCATGTGTCTTCATATTGTTCACCGCGAAAAGCCCGGCATTTGCTGGCCGCCCATGGGACCCGTCAGGTAGTAGCCCCAGGCGTTAAAGCCGTTGTCCGCACGCTCTTGCTTTTCCCCCGGCAATGGCAAATTCACCCCGCGTGCGATGGGGCGGACAAGCCGCGGCGTCACCACGATCACCAACTCCGTTTCTTCCTGCGTGTAATCAAGGCTGCGGAAAAACGACCCGATGATCGGCAAATCGCCCAGCAAGGGGACCTTGCTGACCATCGCCTTGGTCTGGCGCGACACCAGGCCGCTAATCACGAAGCTTTCGCCATCGCCCAACTCGACGGTCGTGTCGGCGCGGCGGGTGCGCAGCGCCGGGATGATCGAACTGGATTCCGTGCCGCTGTTAAGCACGATGCCGTTGCTGTAGTCCAGTTCGCTAGCCTCAGGCGCCACTTTGAGCGAAATGCGGTCACGCGACAGCACCGTCGGGGTGACCGTCAGCCCAATGCCGAAGGGCTTGAACGTCACCGACACTGTCCCCAGACCGCCGGATTCGGGAATCGGCAGTTCACCGCCCGCCAGGAAACTGGCGCTTTGGCCGGTCATCGCGACCAGCGTGGGTTCGGCCAGCACGCGCGCCATGCCGTTGGTCTGCAGCAAACGCAGGTTGGCGGAGAAATTCCGGGTGTCGTAGAACAGTGAAAAGCCCGATGCCACCGACGCCAGGTTCGATGGGACCAGACTGTTGGTCGCGCTCCAGGGGCCGCTGCCGCCCGCGCTCCAATTGATGCCCGCCTCCTTCATCACCGAACGCGACACCTCGACGACCTTGACCTCAACCTGCACGATGCCGCCGGTGCCCGCGGAGGACACGTCCACCACGTTCTTCTCTCCGCCTACGGCGGAAGCCGCGATGGCGGCGGAGGCCACCTGCCCCATCGGCGTTTCGGCGTGACCGGAGACAACCGCCCGATCTCCCGCGATGTCGACATTGGCCCCCCCCGCGATGCCCCGAGTGGCCAGCGCGCCTTGGACGCTACCGCCCACACGCAGGTTCCAGACTTGCGGGGCCGCGTTGTTGCCGCTCCAGATCTGCAACTGCGTCGTGCCCGCTTTCTTGCCGTAAATCAGAAGGGATCCCGCGCGCTTTCCCGAGGCGGGCAAAACCTTCACGTCCGCCACCTCAGGATCGCCGATCGCGATGCGCGACGGCGCCGTGCCGTCCAGCAGCAATGTCTGTTGCCCCTTCACGGACAAGGCCAGATCGCGCACTGGCGCTGGCGCATTCGCACTCGGCGCGGGTGTCGTCGTCTGTGCGGTGGCGATGACACCGTAGGACGTTGCCGCTGCCGCCGACAGGATGCAGATCAGGGTGGTGTGCTGATATTTCTTCATTGTGCTGAATCTAGTCATGAGAGAGAGTCCAGCCACGCGCGGCGGCACGCCGCGCGGAGCCACGATCAATAACGCACACGTTCGGATTTGTCCCCGCGCAAGATTTCCACCGTCCTGCCCGCACCTCCGCCCGAATTCGCGCCGCGCACAGGGGCGGCGGAGGCTCGCGCGGCAGGCGTCGTCCCATCAAGCTGGAGCAGGCTTTCCCCGGCAAATGCGCGGTTCGGCCCTTGCTTGAGCGCTTCGCGCTGCTCCGGCGTCAAATCCGCGCGCGTCTGCAACACCGTGCCGCGCTGGGCGAACAATTGGGTATCGGGCACGCTGTCATCATTCAGAGGACGCAACGCCAGTTGCAGGCGGCCGGAACGGCTGGCCAATATCAATGCGTTCACGTGCTCGATCGGAACCGCCAGCACGGCAGTCCTGGCAGGCTGGTTCGATGCGTTGCCCGGCTGGCCCACCGGTTTTTCCTCCGGGCCGTCGACGGAGTCCTTGCCGTAAGCCAGCACACGCAATTGCGACTGGAGCAGCCGCGCCTGACCTCCGGGCACTTCCTGGCCCTTTTCGACCATGAAGAACACATCCACCCAATCACCCGGGGTGACCCGATTGCCGCCGCCGATCACTTCGTCCACGGCGATCGCCACGGCACGCTCTCCCGGCTTGAGCTGGCGGGCCAGCCCCTGCGCCAGAAGGCTGGGGAGGATCGGATCGCCCGCGGCGATGTCGACTTTCGTCACAGTGCCTTCCAGCGGCCCAATCGAGTCATAGCCGCCTGACAATGCCGTCTGCCACTGGGCCACCGTCAACATCTTTGCGCTGTCGATGCGGGTGCCTGCCGGCATCGGTTCCTTTGCCACGACAACGGGATATAGTTTCACGGGCGCGGCGACCGGCGCTGCGGAAGACGCGGGCGCGACACTGGCAGGGGGAGTATTGGGCGCGGACGCAAGCCGCCAGGCCACGAAGGCAAGCACAAGGCCCGCCACCAACAACACACCTGCGACGATCTTGCTCAAACTGCTCATGGGGTCCCCTGCGATATCTGGACGACGGCTTGCGAATGCAATCGGGTGGGAATCCAGTTCTGACCCATGCCCGGCAACGCGTTGATCAGGCTTTGCAGGGTGGCCAGCAGCGGCCAGGACTGGGTGTTGTAGGTCAACGCCACGGTGGCGCAATTGGCTTGCTGTCCCCCTGAGCCGGTCCAACTGCACGGCGCACTGGTGGTCGAACAGATGACGGCGGAGCCGGACGAGAACGCACTCATCGCCGCAGAGCAGGCCGCCGCCGGCACGTTCGCCTGGCCGTTGAATTGGGCAAACACGGCTGCTCGGGCACCGTCAGTCGCCGCCGATGCCAATTGCTGCTGCATCCAGAACAAGGCGCCAAAGCTCAGTACGCCGAAGATGAACATCAGCAACATGATCAAGGTCAACGAGAACTCCAGCGCCGCGACGCCGCGCTGCCGCGCGAATGCACGGGGGCTGGCACGTGGGGGGGTAGGCGTGTACATATCAACCTTCCCCGTTCAGATGCACGGTCGCCCGGGCTTTCAAGACACTGGAGGCCGGCATCAACACGACCTGCAGCAAGGGAAGCGAAGGGATAAGCGGATGCGCGCCATAGGCATAGGACACAGTCACCTCGACCTGCCCCTCCGCCAGCGGCAACCCGCTGCAAGCGCCGCCGGCCGAACTGCTCAACTGGCCTTTACTGCCGCAAACTGCCACTTGAACCGGCGCGGCGGACATCGAGCTGATCCATTGCGCCTGATACAGGGCGGCGTCGCGCCCGGCATTGGCCCTCACCGTCAACGGCGTCTGCCCGTCCTGCCATTGCAAGACCTTGCGCGCACCGTCCTGCGCGGCCAGCGCCATGGATTGCTGCGCGGCGGCCACCAGCGAATACGTCAGAATCGCGTAGAAAACCAGGAAGAACACCACGAATACCAGGCCGAATTCAACGGCATAAACGCCACGCTGATTGCGGCGGCTCCCAGGTACGCAGCGTAGGGAATCTGGCGACTGCGGTTCGTCAGCGCCCTGTACTTCGACACGGTCATGTGCAGCACTGCGTGCAGCCCGGCGAGCAGGCTCGCTCCCAGTAGCACCAGCACCAGAGACGGAAATCCCAGCAGCAGCCCCAGTATCGCAATGGCCTTGACGTCGCCCGCGCCCATCAGGCGTCGGCCCCACAAAAGCAGGAACGGCACCGCGGCCAGAAACCCTGCCAGCGCCATTGCCCATCCGAACCAATGAGGGGGGTAGACCCAACCGGGCACCGCCCAGGCGGCTGAAAGCCAAAGCAGCTGTGCCACGAACCCCGTAACGATCAACGTATTCGGGACGCGGCGATAGCGCAGATCGTTGTAGATCAGCACCAGATTCCAGCATGCGAACAGCAGCCACCACAATACATCCCCTGGATACAAGGCCGGACCTTCCGAAAATTCGAATTCAATTACGGTTGTGCTTGTCCAGACAAGCACGGATCTCTTCAATAATCACGATCAAAGCAAAGGCGCACCGTGGTAGCGGACAGCGCCCGGCCACCACGGCACCTGCGCTGGCAGGATTAGCTGCCGCCCCCCGTGGAACCCGTCAGTTTTCCGGCGAGATCCGTGAACAGAGTTTGGAGTCCTCCCGTAAATGCCCCGATCGCGATAAGGATCGCTGCTGCCATCAAACCCGCGATCAGCCCGTATTCCAGGGCGGTGATGCCTTCTTCGTCATTCCAGAACTGCGCAAGTTTCGCTTTCATGTCGAGCTCCTAAGACTCGATTGATAATTGAGCTGCGCCGTCTAGCGACACCAGCCCCCTATGCCCGGTACTGCTTGCCTTGCGGGAGCATTCCTTGCCCGCGAGCAATCCGGGGCCCTGCTAACCCGGCCCCAGCGTGGACCCTGGCACCTTGCCAGGCTCCGACACCGGTGCCGATTCAATAATCGAGTCTATCCGCTGCGCCATGCGCGCACGGAACCGCGTCGATGCCCGCTGCAACTGCCAGCGCATGATCAGCAGCGTGACGGCGGACAACGCAAAAGCGATATACGGCAGCATGAGCCCGCCGATTTGCAGACTGGAATACTCACGCGGGGTCGTGCAGATAACGGTGCCGGCAGCCGCGCCCGTGTAATGCATGCCGCACACGGCGATTGCCATCAAAATGGCGGCTCCGCCGCGCTGAAATTCATTCTGCGTATTGAAAGCCAGCCACAGCGCGGCTGACGCCGCAATTACAGCGATCAGAACCGATAAAACCACCATCGGCAGATTCCAAAGCAATACGGCCGGCATGCGCATGGCGCCCATACCCAGATAATGCATGGCAGCAACGCCCAGGCCGGCGGCAAGTCCACCGACCAGGCAACGCCCGAAGGTGAACCGGTCGCGCCCGACATACCAGAAAGCCCATCCGGAAAACCCGGCGGCAACCACGAAGCTGAGTAGGGTGAGGCCGACCTGATAACCCACTTCGAAGGGCAGGTCCTGGGCCTGCATGCCGATGAAATGCATGCTCCAGATACCTACGCCCCCCATGGCGACGGCGCCGATGAGGATGTAACCGATGCGCATTTCACCGTCCTGGGTTTCAGTGCGGATACCCGCCGCGGCAAGCAGCGCCACATACGAGCCAAGCACCGCCGTCAGGAACGAGAGCGCGACCAGACCGGCATGAAACGAAAGGGGAACGATGTCGCCCGGGTTCATGAACGGCCCCAATGAAATGCCCTGCAATCACAGCGTTCCGCCGTCAGGCATTTCCGAGAAGTACTGCAGTCACACGCATCCATCCTGTGGACCCCCGATTGCCCGTAAAACCGATGTGTTTTGATACGTTTATATAGTCTTATCTATTAACATTTAATACACATCAGGGTTTACGCGAATATTGTCGATACTTAGGCCATAGACATGTAACGGATATCCTGAAATTTATATCAATCTTATTAAAAACCTCTAGTTAACCCTGATATTTCGCATATGCATTGGTTCCTGAGCATTTCGCAATGTTGTTATCTTGTCCTTTCCAAGCGGTCACAATGAAATAAATTGTCATTATCCCGGGCGGCTGGCACCATAACCGCCTGTGGCGTTAGCAAGCACTACTTACCAATGTTGTGTCCCTATATATATTCAATATTTAATGAATATCGAATACATGGCCGGACAGCGCCTGAAGAAATGAGAGATACAAAGGCATGAGACGTTCGTACCCGGCAAGTCCGCTTACCCTCGCCCTTATCTGCGCCCTTGCCTTCAGTGCGAATGCACGCGCGGATGGCCCGCTACGGGGAAATCCCGTCGACTCGCTGCCGCAGTTGGAAAGGCCCCCTGGCGCCCAGCAACCTCCACCTGTCGTAGAGACGGCCACGCCCGAACAATTGGCGTTGCAAGCCAGATTGGCGCAACGCATCGTCCCGCTTAATTTCGACGTCAGTGGCGTCCACGCCATTCCTTTTGAAGAGGTATCCGGCATCCTTGCGCCGTTGTCCGGCAAGGAAATCAGCCTGGGCGAATTGGTGCAGCAGGTCGACAAGATCACCCAGCTCTACCGCGACAAGGGGTATCCCCTATCGTTTGCGCTGGTGCAGAACCAGACATTCGCCAATGGACTGGTCGTTGTGACCGTGGTCGAGGGGTATATCGGTACCGTGCGGATCGAAGGCGATATCGGCAATGCGCTGGACCGCCTGGAAACGCTGGCTGGCCCGTTGAAAGAAGACCGTCCGTTGCAGCAAGCCACGCTGGAACGCCAACTGAATCTGATGCGCACGGTGCCGGGCGTGAAGTTCACGCCTAACCTGGATCTGCCGCGCCGCGCGGACGGCGCGACGGAACTGGTGCTGACGGCATCACGCCAACCGGTGAGCGTGACAGGCGGCGTTGCCGATCTGGGCACCGGCATGCAGCCGATAGTGAACCTGGGCACCAACAGCCTGACGCCGCTGGGCGAGCAGGTGAAACTGACCGCATCCGTCCCGTTCAATACCGACGACGTCAAATACGTCATGGGCGAAGTCCGCGTGCCGATTGGGCCAGACGGTTTGGCGATCAAGGTCGACGGTTATCACTATGACGCCAAGCCCCAGGACGATGCGATCGAATACCTGGGATTCGAGCGGCGGGTGAAAAATGACCGCATCGGTATCGGCGTCAGTTATCCCTTCCTGCTGAACAACACCCGTTCCCTGACGGGCACACTGGGTGTCTACGCCGCAAACTCCAAAGACCGGTACGACTCGCGCACCTCGGACCTCTGGCTGCAGCAGGACGCAAGAGTGCGCGCCGCCAACGCCGAGCTTCGATATATTCAGGTCTCCGAAAGCAAGACAACCGACGTTACTGCAAGCGTATCCAAAGGCTTTGACGCGGCGGGTGCGAAAAAGGACATATCGACCAACTATGGGTATTCGGCCACGCCGATTCTTGATCTGGATTTCACGCGCTACAACCTGAACGCCAAACAAACGTTTGCGTTGCCGGCGCAGTTCGGACTGACATTTTCGGGGGCCGCGCAATATTCCAGCAATATCCTGCCTTCGTCCGAGCAAGTCTCCTTCGGGAGCTGGCGGTATGCCATGGGGTATGCGCAAGGCGAGCAAAGCGGCGACAAGGGCGTGGGCGTGTCGGCCGAGGTCAACCGCCGTTTCGGCACGGGTTGGGAATACCTGTCGAGCGTGCAGCCGTATGCCTTGGTGGACTATGCGCGCACTTGGTACAACAACAAGGGCTTGCAGGCCATTAACCAACGGCACCTGTCATCGGTCGCCCTGGGCTTGCGGTTCACGGACGATAAATACTATCTGTTCGATTTCAACGTCGCCAAACCGATCGGGTCTGCCTCGGTCAACAATGACCGGGACGTGCGCTTCAATGCCAACTACTCCCTGTTCTACGACGCATTCTGACCCAGGGACGATTCCTTCTCGACTGACCCGCGCCTGTGTTCACAGGCGCTTTTTTTTGCGCATCCCACACACCACGTTACGTAACGTCGCCCGTAACGTAACGGGAAATAACCTGCCATTCGTAACATTCGCAGGGTTTTTGCCGTCGCAAAAATGCGGGTTTCTCAAGCTTGGTACAAACCCTCAAGATGGCCTACAAGGCAATGATTTATAAGGAATTTATTTAGTAGCGAATATCAACCACAAGCAAAAATCCGGGTGTGGGAAAAATGTTGGCACGGTTTATGCATGGAGAGACGTATCGGGCAGTTTCAGCGCCCGACCTATCCAACCCGAGGAGCTCGCCATGTATACCAAAGTAGACGCAAAGCGCATTCAACGTATTTTGACCTCCACCGTCATGGCCGCTGCTCTGATGAGCGCGCTGGCTGCTTGCGGCGGCGGCGGCGGAAGCGGCAAGAAGTCGGCCGGCCTGCCTGGCACCGATATTCCGACGAATCCGGGTGGCAACAATCCTGGCGGTACCGATCCTACCAATCCTGGCGGCACCGATCCGAATACGCCCGTCAATCCCGTGACGGCCGGACTCCTGCAAACCACGTTGGGCAATACCGGCAAAGCCGTGGACAACACGCTGCCGCTGAATCTGGGCACGACGTTGGGCGGCGTGGGCAAGGCGCTGGATCCCACCTTGGCGCCTGTCGTCAATACGGTGGTCGGGCTGACCCAGGAAGTGGGTGCCACAACCGGCTTGGGCCAACCGGTGGACGGCGTCACCAAACAAGTGGGCGGCCTGGTCAGCGATTTGGGCACCACGGTCAAGGGCACCGGCCTGCCGGGCGGCTTGAGTTCCGGCCTGGGCGGCTTGGTCGATGGTTTGGGTAAGACGGTGGCCAGCACCGGCGGCCTGCTGAACGCAGACCCCGCCAATCCGCAACCCTTGACGACCATCCTGGGCAACGCGACGAACGCCGTGGGCGCTTTGACCGCCGGCCTCTCCGGCCAAGGCGGCCTGTTGAACCCGGTCACGCAAGCCGTTGGCGGCATCACCGGTGGCGTGCTGGGTGGCCCCTCCAAGCCGATTCTGGAACCTGCGCTGGGCAATGTGGGCAAGACCGTGGACAACGTGCTGCCGCTGGGCCTGCAGCCCACGCTGGCAGGCCTTGGCGCCGCGCTTGATCCCACCGCCAGCCCGCTGGCCGGCACGGTCACTGGCCTGACGCAACAGCTGGGCGCGACCACCAAGCTGGGCGCCCCGGTCGCCGGGCTGCTGACGAACCTGGGCGGCACCCTGGCCTCGGCCGGTAGCTCCTTGCCTGGCAATACGGCAGGCCTGAACGGCGTGCTGCAAGGGCTGGGCGGCGCAGTCGCCAGCGCGGGCGGCTTGCTCAACGCCACCCCGGGCAACCCGAATCCGCTTGGCGCGACGTTGGCCAACGCCACGGGCGCAGTCGCTTCGCTGACCTCCGGCCTGGGCCTGGGCGGCGTGACGGGCGGCCTGACCGGCGGCGCGGGCGGCACGGGTGGCTTGCTGAGCCCGATCACCGGCCTCCTCGGCGGCGTGGGTGGTGTGGGCGGTACGCCGGCGGCAGGCGGCGTGGGCGGCCTGCTGGCACCGGTGACGGGCTTGTTGGGCGGTGTGACCGGCGCAGTGGGTGGCGCGACGGGCGGCACGGCCAACGGCGGTTTGCTGGGCGGCTTGCTGGGCGGTGTCACTGGCGGAACTACCGGCGGCACCTCGGGCGGCACGTCCGGCGGCACGGCCAACGGGGGCTTGCTGGGCGGCCTGCTGGGCGGCGTGGTCGGTGGTGTCTCGGTCAGCGCGACGACGGGTACGGGTGCCAGTGCTGGCGCCAGCGCCGGCGGCGCAGCCGGTGCCGGTACGACCAACGGCGGGTTGCTGGGCGGCTTGCTGGGTGGCGTCACCGGTGGCGTGACCGGTTCGTCGACGACGGGCGGCGCGGCGAACGGCGGCCTGCTGGGTGGCCTGCTGGGCGGCCTGTCGGCCAAGAAGTAAACCACCACATCCGCAAGGGAGCGACATCATGCTGCAACAAGAAACCATCGTTCACCATGAGCATGTGACCGTGATGCCTGAATCTCGCACGAGTGACCTGCGCCCGGGAATGCTTGACGATATCGCCCTGATGCTGGGTCGGCAGTTTTCGGTGTACAACGCCGCATGCCAGTCGGCCCTGGCGGAAAAGCTGGGGATCCCCCTGGCGGATCTGAAGGCGCTGGAACTGGTGATGGAGTTCGATGCCTTGCCCACCGGGCAGCTCGCCCAGTTGATGGGCATCAGCTCCGGCGGCGCGACCGCCTTGATCAACCGGCTGGAGGCGGCAGGCTACGTGCAGCGCGGCCGCCACCCGCTGGATCGCCGGATGATCGTGATCCGGCCGGTCGAGGAACAATGCCAGCACCTGTCGCAGGAGCGCCAGTGGATTGCCGAAGCGGTCATGCTGATGGCGCGCCGCTACGACACCACTGAACTGGAAACGGTGCATGCCTTCCTGGCGCAATGCGTCCGCACCTTGAGGCACGACACGCTGGTTTGGCTGGAAACGCGCAGCGCGCATCACGACGATCACTGACCCCGATCCGCGCGCACGACGCCGAGTGCCCCGCACGCCCTGATCCGACAGGATCAGGGCGTGTTTTTCATGGCCTCAGCCGGGCGGCGTACCGAACTGCAGCCGGGGAACAGCGGCCAGCAACCGGCGCGTCAGTTCCTGCTGAGGCGCGTGCAGCACGGCATCGGCCTGCCCCAGTTCGATGATGCGTCCGCCGTCCATGACGGCGATGCGGTCCGCCAGATACTCGACCACGCCGAAGTTATGCGTGATGAACAGATAGGCGATACCCAGTTCGTCCTGAAGCTCGCGCAACAGGTCCAGGATCTGCGCCTGGACGGAAACATCAAGCGCTGACGTGGGTTCGTCGCAGATCAGGACCTTGGGTTCGACCGCCAGCGCCCGCGCAATCGCGATGCGCTGGCGCTGCCCGCCCGAGAATTCATGCGGATAGCGCGTCAGCGTGTTGACCGGCAGCCCCACCCGCTCGATCAATTGCGCCGCATGCGCGGCACGCGCCTCCTTGCTCATGCCACGGCGCAGGGATGCCAGGCCTTCGTCCAGAATGTCGCCCACGCGCATGCGCGGATCGAGCGAGGCGTAGGGATCCTGGAACACGATCTGGATGTCCTGGCGCAGGTCGCGCAGCGTGCGCCGGTCGGCCGACAGCGCATCCTTGCCTTGCAGCATTGCCCGGCCGGAAATCCGCGCCCCGTCGATCAGACGCAGCAGCGCCTTGCCGGTGGTGGTCTTGCCACAACCGGATTCGCCCAGCAAGGCCAGCGTTTCCCCGGCCCGCAACGAGAACGTCACGCCGTCGACCGCTTTTACCCACGATACGATGCGGCGCAGCGGACCTTTGCGCACGGGGTAATGCACCTTGAGGTCTTGCACGTCCAGCACCACGTCGCCGGGCTTGCGCGCCGCGCGGCCGGCTTCGCGCGCCATCGCCTGGCGGCGCTGTTCCGTCAGCGGAGTGCCGCGCTTTTCAAAGGTCGGAATGGCCTCGAACAACTGCCGCGCATAGGCGTGCTTGGGCGCCCGGAAGAATTCCTCGGCACTGGCGCTTTCGACGATTTCACCGCCACGCATGAGCGCCACGTGATGCGCTACGTTCTTCACCACCGCCAGATCGTGGGTGATGAGCAGCACGGCCATGCCCATTTCCCGCTGGATGTCGGCCAGCAGGTCCAGCACCTGCGCCTGCACCGTGACGTCCAGCGCGGTCGTCGGCTCGTCGGCGATCAGCAGCAGGGGTTCCGCCGCCAGCGCGATCGCAATCATGACACGCTGCTTCTGCCCACCCGAGAACTGGAACGGGTAGTCGTCCACGCGCCGTTCGGGCTCGGGAATGCCCACCCGCCTCAGCCAGTCCACCGCACGGGCACGAGCGGCCGCACCGCGCAGGGGCGTGTGCGCCGTCAGCGTTTCGATGATCTGGTCGCCCACGCGCATGACCGGGTTCAGGCTGGTGGACGGCTCCTGGAAAATGATGCCGATCCGCCCCCCGCGCACCCCGCGCATGGCGCTTTCGGGCAGGCGGTTCAGGTCTTCGCCGTCCAGGTCGATCTGCCCGCCGACGATGCGGCCGGCGTCCGGCAGCAGACGCAGCAACGCCAGCGCCGTGATGCTCTTGCCGCATCCGGATTCACCCACCAGCGCAAAGGTCTGCCGCTGGGAGATGGCCAGCTGCAAGCGCTTGACCGCGTGCGTCATGCCGCTTTCGCCGGCGATGTCTACATCAAGGCCCTGCACATCGAGCAAAGGCGCGTCGTAGCTCATGGCGCTTCTCCCGACTTGGATGGACGTGGTTCTGCGGCCAGCGCCGGCGCCGGACGGCGACCGAAGAGACCGCCCAGACGAGCCATGCGGCTGGGCTTGTAGCGGCGCGTGCGCGGATCGAACGCATCGCGCACGGCATCAGCGAACAGGTTGGCCGCCAGCACCAGCGCCAGCATGAAAATGAAAGCGGTCATCAGGCTCCACCAGATCATGGGATCGCGCGACATCTCCAGCCGGGCGCCATTGATCATGGAGCCGAAGGAATTCATGCTGGGATCCACGCCGATGCCTAGATACGACAGCACGGCCTCGTAGAGCACCAGGCCCGAGAATTCCAGCACCACGGTGATCAGCACCAGATGCGCCACGTTAGGCAGAAGATGGCGCGTCATGATGCGCCAGTGCGATACGCCGAACGCGCGTGCGGCCTGCACGTATTCCAGTTCCCGCAGCTTGAGTGTTTCCGCGCGCAGCAGGCGGCATAGCCCGGCCCAACCAGTCAGGCCAAGAATCATGCAGAGCAGGAACAGCCGCAGGTCCGCGCGCGCGACCGAGGTGTCGAACAGGTCGGCGTGGTTGTCGATGTAGACCTGCATCATCAGTGCGCAAGCCGCCACCAGCAGCACGCCGGGAATCGAGGTAATGGTGGTGTACAGGTACTGGATAGCGTCGTCGACCTTGCCCTTGAAGTAACCCGCCGCAATGCCGAAGATGATGGCTGGCGGCAGCATGGCGATGGTGGTCAGGCTGCCGATGACCAGCGCCGTGCGGATGCTTTTCAGCGCCTGCCACAGCACGTCGTTGCCGATGCGGTCGGTGCCCAACGCGTGATAGCCGCTGGACAGGCCGGCCAGCGCGCCGGCCGTCAGGCACAGCAACGTGAACGTCACCGCCATGGCGCGCCACGGGATGTCGGCATGGCCCCCCAGCAGTTGGCTGGCCGCCTCGGAAGCCGACCTGGTGCGCCGCGCCAGGCAGGCGTACAGGATGATCGTGGCCAGCAACGCCACCCCCAACCCGCCGGCCAGGCCGATTCCCAAGCGCTTCAGGACATCGCCCGTATGCTGTTCTTCGGGGTGGGTCAGATGGGTAGCCGCGCCGCGCAAACGCGGATAGTCGCGCACCGGCTTGCCATCGACCACCATGGTCTCTTTCAGGAACAGGTTCGCCGCCAGCGGCTGCGAGTAGTTCTTTTCGGGGCTGGTCAGCACGGTGCCCGCCAACAGGCCATCCAGCGCCGACTTGACGACAGGCGCATAGACCGGTGGGGCATCGGCCGCGGCGCCCGCAACGGGAGGCAACTGCGGACGGTAATGCACGGAGTCCAGCAGGCCCACCAGCGTGAACGCGACCAGGATCACCGCGGAGCACATGGCGGGCGTGTCGCGCGCCACACGCCCCCAGGTCGCGCGCAGGTTCGGACTGCGGCGGACATGCCAGACGTAGGCCAACGCGCAAAGCGCCATCAGCCACAGCGCAACATCGGTCCATAGGAAGACGATCTTCGGCATGGCGGCTACTCGAAACGGACGCGGGGGTCAGCCAGCGTGTAGGAAATATCGGCCAGGATCAGCCCCACGATGTAAAGCGCCGCGCCCAGGAACACCATGGCGCGCACGACGGAAAAATCCTGTGCGTTGATGGCGTCGATGGTGTAGCTGCCCAAGCCGGGGATACCGAAGAAAGACTCCGCGATCAGGCTGCCCATGAACAGCAGCGGCAAGGCGGCGACCGTGCTGGTCAGGATGGGCAGCATGGCGTTGCGCAGCACGTGCCGGAACAGCACGACGCGTTCGGCCAGCCCCTTGGCGCGCGCGGTGCGCACGTAGTCTTTGCCGATTTCTTCCAGGAACAGGGTGCGGTAGAAGCGCGCCTCGGGCCCCAGCCTCGACACGATCGCCACCAGCACCGGCAACGCCAGGAACTTGACGACGTCCAACCCGCCCGCGAAGCCCGAGAATGGCACCAGGCGCATGAGCTTGGCGAAGACCCATTGGCCGGCGATGATGTAGAACAGGCTGGAGATCGACAACAGCAGCACGCACACCACCACGCCCCAGAAATCCAGTCGCGTCGCCCGGAAATACACCAACGTCAGTGAAAAGACGATGCTGACGAAGAGTCCCAGGATGAACGTGGGCACCGCCAGCGCCAGGCTGGGTCCCATCCGGGTCTTGATCTCGCGGCCAATATCGCGGCCGCTGTCAGACGCACCAAACTCCATCACCAGCAGAGGCACCGACCGCTGATAGAACACGGTATCGGTCAACTGGGCCGCCCCTTCGGCTTTGGCGTTGAAGAAGAGCGGCTTGTCGTAGCCGCGCTCGACCTTCCATTTTTCCACCGCATCCTGGCTGGCGCGCTGTCCGCCGATGGCCAGGCGCGCCATGTCGTCCGGAGTGTTGACCGCGAAGAACAGGATGAAGGTGAAGAGGTTCACGCCGATCAGAATCAGCACGCCATACAGCAGCCGGCGGATCACATAGCCGATCATGATTGATGCTCCTTACGGACGCCCGGTCCAAAGGCCGTCTGGCGTTCGCGGCGCTTGAGCGCGACGTATGACGGCCAGATCGCCAAGGCCAGCAGCAGCACGAACAGGCCGATGGGCCACCACCTTGGGAAATTCCATTCGTCGATCTTCTGCTGCCGCAGCGCGGGGTCCAGCTTCAGGTATTGGAGGGTGTTGCGCACCATCTGCGTCGGCTTGGCGTTGCCGACCCATTGCTGGTAGGCGCCGCCCGACATTGGGAAGAAGCCGAACATCCACGGCGCGTCGCGCTGCACGATATCCACCATCCTGGCAATCAGCTTTTCCTTTTCCGGGCCGTCATCCAGAAACTTCATCTGCTCGAACAGCTTGTTGAATTCGGGGCTGTCGTAGTTGGCCGCGTTCTCGCCGCCGCCTTTTGCCTTGGCGTTGGGGCCGTACAGCAGGAACAGGAAATTTTCGGCGTCGGGGTAATCGGCATTCCAGCCCCACAGGAAGATCTGCGCCGCGCCACGCGTCATCTTGTCCTGGAAGCGGTTGTAATCGGTGGACCGCAAGTCCAGCTGCACGCCGATCTTGTTCATCTGACGGCGCATCCAGTCGAACTGCGGATTCGACCCGCCCCCCTGCATGGCGTCGTAGTACAGCACCAGCGGCGCCCCCGTCTTGGCATTGCGGCCATCGGGATAGCCGGCTTCGGCCAGCAGGCGGCGGGCCACGTCGACGGACTTGCGCTCGGGTTTGCCGTCCACCAGGTCGTACACGATGGGGTTCAAGCCTTCAGGCAGTTCGCGATAACCCAGCACACCGGGCGGCACCGGCCCCTGCGCCACGGAGGCCTGGCTGTTCTCGAACACGGCCACATATTCTTCCCAATCGAACACGATGCTGATGGCCTGGCGCAGCTTGCGGTTCTTTTCCGCCTGCTCGGGCGTATCGCCCTTGCCCACGACAGGGTCCAGCCAGTTGAACCCCATGTACCAATTGGCGGTTTCGACCGTGGTGGGCAGGCGGATGCCGCGCTCGCGGTACTGGCGGGCCTTGTCCTGGCTGTCGCCGGCGGCGACCAGCATGGCGACGCCGTACTCGCCGCGTTCGATCTGCGGCGCGTCGTAATAGCCCTGCATGAATTTGCCGATCAGCGGGATCGCTTCCTTTTCCAGGCTGAACACCGCGCGGTCGATGAATGGCGTAGGCTTGCCGCAATCCGCCAGCAGGCCGGCTGCCTTGTCGCCGGGTTCGCCGTCGCAAGGGTACGGTTCACCGTGGAAATTGGGGTTGCGCACCAGCACGTGGCGGCGGTTCGGCAGCGATTCGGCCAGCATGTAGGGGCCGGTCCCCACCGGCCAGGTGTTCAGCGACAGGTCGTGCGAGGCCATGCCAGGCTGGTTGTAGAAACGGTCGGCCTCCCAGGGGATGGGCGCCGTGAACGTCATGGCCAGCCAGTACTTGAATTGGGGATACTTGCCGGTGACCCGGATGCGCAGGGTATGCGGGTCCAGCGCCTGGACGCCGGTAAAACCATCGGCTTCGCGGAGATCCAGCCAGGGCGGCGTGCTGCCGCCGGGCAAGTCGCGCCGCATGTCGCGGTCGCGTTGGCGCAGGCGGTCGCCGTATTCCTTCATGCCTTGAACATGGTCGGCCATCACTGAATAGATGGGCGACACCACGCGCGGGCTGGCCAGGCGGCGGAACGCGTAGACATAATCGTCTGCGGTGAGTTCGCGCGTGCCGGTGCGCGGAAAATCAGGGATATAGAACTTGTCGTCCAGTTCGCCCGCGGCCAGCGGGAAGTAGTCGTAGCTGCCGTCGGTCTTGCGGGCAAAGGCCGGATGCGGCTGAAAGCGCACGCCAGGGCGGATCTTGATGTCGTAGACGCTTTCGGCGATCTGTTCGCCCGGCGCGTCGGCAGGCAACGGTTTTCCCTGCGCATCCAAATAGAGCGGCGGGGCAATGGCCTCGGCCGAGCGCGGCACCAGCTCGTAGGGCCGCTTCAGGTAGTGATAGCCGTACAACGTCTCATAGATGTTGTAGGTATAAGGCGTTTCGTCCACGGAATAAGAACTGGCCGGGTCCAGATACTTCGGCGAACGCTGCGTGAACGCGGAGTAGAACGTGTTCTGGCTTTCCGCACCAGACGGATACGGGCTGTTGATCGGGCTTTCTTGCGAGCAGCCCGCCACTGCCAGCAACAGCAGCGTGGCCGTCGCCCAGAGCCGCTTGAATGCACGCATGGAAACCTTCCCTTCAAATCGTTGCGACAGAGAATAGCAAACGCGGGACGGAGCCAGTACCCAGGCATCCCCCTAGCGGCCGCGCCAGGCAGCCCGACGCAGTCAGGCTCAGCCGCACTGCCGCTGACGCCAGCAGTCGTAGCGCCATTTCCAGGGCTGCATGGCGCCCTGCTGCACCCACAGGCCACGGCCGGCATCCTTGGCCTGGCGTTGCAGGTCCGGCATGGCCTTGTCGCGCAGGTAGTCGCCCTTTCTGGCGGTATAGGCCCAGGCGTAGCCGGCCTCGACCTGCAGGCGGTTGGCCGAGCGGCCGTCTTCAAGGATCAGCGCGCACACGTCACGGCCGTACTGGTCTTTCTCGTAGCACTGGGCGGTCAGGGTCTTGCCTGCCACCAGGCTGGCCAGGTTCTTGCGCGCGGCCTCGGCATACGGTTGCCCGGGCTGGTCGGCGCCGTGGCCTTCCTCCGGCGCATCGATGCTGTCCATGCGGATGCGCCGCTGGCCGTCCGGCGCGCGCAGCGTGACGGTATCGCCGTCGGCCACGTTGACGATGGTGCCGGTCAGTGTGTAGCTGCCCTGGGGTACGCCGCCCGCCGGCGCAGGGCCAGAGCGGGAGGGGGTCTGGGTTTGGGTTTGGCCAGGAGCCGACGACGTGCCCGTAGCCGGCGGACGGGGCGCATCACGCCCCGAGGGCTGCAGCCAATTGACGATGGCGCCTGCCGCCGCAAGGATCACGGCGACGATCAGGGCGGTCAGCTTGCTGCCGCCGCGAAAGGAAGGTTTGCCACGCACCGGCCGGGCTCCAGGTTAGAAACGCTGGAAGTTTGCCACACGCCGCGTGCCGCCAACCGCCCGGCGTGCAGAAAAGGACTGCGTCCGGTCCTACAGCCAGCCCGATTTGCGGAAACGCCAATACAGGATGGAACAGACCGACACGATGACACCCAGCGTAATGGGATAACCCCAAGGCGACTTCAGTTCGGGCATGAATTCGAAGTTCATGCCATAGATGCCGGCGATCGCCGTGGGCACGGCCAGAATGGCGGCCCAGGACGCGAGCTTGCGGGTGGTGTCGTTCTGCGCGGCCTGGCCGATCATCAGGCTGGCTTCAAACGCGAAGGCCAGCGACTCGCGCAGGGCGTTGAACAGTTCGTCCACGCGCAGTACGCGGTCGGCGACTTCGCCGAAATACGGGCGCGCATGTTCGTCCACCGCCGACATCTCGACCCGCGCCAGGCGGCGGCAGATCTCGGCCATCGGTGACACCACGGTGTGGATGCGCAACAGGTCGCGGCGCTGGCGGTACAGCCTGCGAATGTCGGAATCCTTGGCGCCGCGGATCAGCAGCTTCTGCTCGGCGCCTTCCACCACGCTTTCGATCTTGCCGGCGGCGGCCACATAGCGGTCGACCAGCCAGTCCAGCACCTCGGACGCCACGTAGTCGCTGCCGCGCTTGAGCAGGTCGGGCGACGCCTCCAACCGTTCGCGCAAGGGACTGTGGGCGGCCGTTGCGCCACGGCGCACGGTCACCAGGAAGCCGTCGCCGATCAGCAATTGGGTCTCGCCGAAGATCGGGCGTTCAGCCTCGACCTCGACGGTGATGGTCACGATGAGGACCATATTGCCGTAGTCGATGATCTTCGGGCGCCGGTGCGGTTCCAGCATTTCTTCCTGGTTCTTGCCGCAGGCGCCGAGTTCTCCGGTAACCCTGGCCAGCAATTCCGGCGTGGGATTGCGCAAGCCGATCCACAGCATGCCGGGCGGCTGCCCCTGCGGCTGGCTGTTGTACCGGCTGATGTGCTGCCCCACCTCGTCGATGGGCACTTCCCGGTCGCGACGCCCGTTGACATAGGCTATCGACGCGACGACCTCGCCCTTGTGGGCGTCGGCGAAATTCTCTTCAGCGGACATGGACTACCTCAGGCAATGCGATCCCTACCGGACAACTTATGGGTATCGGCCGATGATAGCCCAGGCTCGGGCCTGTCAACGTTCGAAGGCGCCGCGCACAGGCCCTAGGAAAACAGGCTGCGGACCCGTTTGGTCACGTCGATGCTGGGCGCCTGCGGTTCCTTGGGCTGGCCGCCAGGCAGATCAGGCAGCGCGGGCGGCTTGGGCAGATGGTCGAACAGCGGCAGCATGGCATTGGTGATGTAGCGCGTGCGCGAACCATAGACGTGGCGGTCGCCCATGCCCGTCTGCTGGTGCACGTAGAAGCGTTGCGGCACGATCAGCTGCAAGCGCTCTTTGGCCCGGGTCATGGCCACGTACAGCAGGCGGCGCTCTTCCTCGATCTCTTCGGCGGTGCCCGTGCTCATGTCGGACGGGATGCAGCCGTCGACCACGTTCAGCACATAGACCGCCTTCCATTCCTGGCCCTTGGCGGAGTGAATGGTGGACAGGATCATGTAGTCTTCGTCGCGCGACGGGGCGCCGGATTCGTCGCTGGTGGCGTCGGGCGGGTCCAGCGTCAGTTCGGTCAGGAAACGTTCGCGCGACGGGTAACCCGCCGCCAGCCGCACCAACTGGTCCAGGTCAGTCTTTCGCACGCGCGCATCGTCGTACAGGCGTTCCAGCTGGCCGGCATACCAGCGCAGGGCCAGGTCCACGTCGGCCGGCCAACGCAGGGCGGGATCGCACAGCGCCGCATAGGTGTCGGCAAACGCGCCCCACTCTTCCTGCGCCGCCGCCCCCGGCTTGAATTCGCGCAGCGCTCGCAACGGTTCGGCGGACGCGGCCATGGCGTCCATCAACTTGCCCGCCGTGGCCGGCCCGATGCCCGGCATCAGTTGCGCCACCCGGAAGCCCGCCATGCGGCCGCGCGGATTTTCGGCCCAACGCAAGAGCGACAACAGGTCTTTCACATGCGCGGCTTCCAGGAAGCGCAGGCCGCCGAATTTCACGAAGGGGATGTTGCGGCGGGTCAGTTCCAGTTCCAGCGCGGCGCTGTGGCTGGCCGTACGGAACAGCGCCGCCTGCGACTTCAGCGTGGCGCCGCCCTCGCGCTGTGCCAGCACCTGGTCGGCCACCCACCGCGCCTGCCCAGCTTCGTCGCTGACCGTCACCAGCTCGGGCAATTGCGACGAGGCGCGGTCGGTCCAGAGGTCTTTGGCGAAACGTTCCGTCGCCAGCCCGATCACGGCGTTGGACGCGTTCAGGATGGGCTGGGTTGAACGGTAGTTGCGGTCCAGCGTGATGACGCGCGCCGGTTCGGGAAACTGATTGGGAAAGTCCAGGATGTTGCGCACGGTGGCGGCGCGGAAGGAATAGATGGACTGGGCATCGTCGCCCACCACCGTCAGGCCGCGGCCGTCCGGCTTCATCGCCAGCAGGATGGCCGACTGCAGCCGATTGGTGTCCTGGTATTCGTCCACCAGCACATGGTCGAAGCGCGCGCCGACATCAGCGGCGATCCCGGGGTCGGACATCATCTCGGCCCAATACAGCAGCAGGTCGTCGTAATCCAGCACCTGCTGATCCTGTTTGGCGGCGACATAGCCACGGAACAGGTTCTTCAGTTCGTCTTCCCACTGGACGCACCAGGGAAAGGACGTCTTCAGCACGTCAGCCACCGGCGTCTGGCTGTTGACCACGCGCGAGTAGATGGCCAGGCAGGTGCCCTTCAACGGAAAGCGCGACTTGGTGGACGACAGGCCTTGCTCGTGCCGGACCATGCCCATCAGGTCTTCGGCATCGCCGCGGTCATGGATGGTGAAGGCTTCAGACAAACCGATGCGCAGTGCGCAGTCGCGCAAGAGCCGCGCGCCGATAGCGTGGAAGGTGCCCGCCCAAGGCAAGGACGGCGCCTGCTGCGAGCCGCGCAGGTTCATGACCCGCTGCAGCACGGATCCCACGCGGCGGTCCATTTCCTGGGCGGCGCGGCGCGAAAAAGTCAGCAGCAGCATGCGCTGCGGGTCCGCGCCATTCAGGATCAGGTGCGCCACCCGGTGGGCCAGCGTATTGGTCTTGCCCGAACCCGCCCCGGCGATGACCAGGAGGGGGCCTCCATCGCCCGACGCGCCATGCGCGCCATTGACGCCGAATTCGGCGGCTTCGCGCTGGGCGGGGTTCAGGTCGGCCAGGGGGTCGGGGCGGCTGTTTGAAGGGGCGGGATTCTGTTCGGGCATGACGCGTAGGGGGCCGCTTGGCGCGCCGCGGCGCCGCGCGCACGATGCGCGGCCACGGGCCAAATGACTGGCTATATATCCAGCTATCATAGCAGCGTGGCCCCCCCCCCTTCACGCCCCCCGCCCTTTCCCATGCGCATCCTGACCGGCACCGCCTCCTGGACCGATCCCACCTTACTGGCCTGCGGTCGCTTCTACCCGCCCGGCGTCCGCAGCGCCGAGGCCCGGCTGCGGTTCTACGCGTCGCGCTTTGCCATGGCAGAGGTCGATTCCAGCTATTACGCCCTGCCCTCCGCGGAAAATGCCTATCTGTGGGCGCAACGCACGCCGGATGATTTCGTCTTCAACATCAAGGCGTTCCGGCTGTTCACCGGCCACCAGACGCCGCTTGCCGCATTGCCCGCAGACATTGGCCGCGAGTTGGCCGACTGGCCGGACCCCGTCATCTATCACGGCCAGATGCCCGAAGACCTGCGCGACGAGCTCTGGCGTCGCTACCAGATGGCGCTGGAGCCGCTGCGGATGCCGGGCAAGCTGGGCGCGGTGCATTTCCAGTTTCCGCCCTGGATCCGGCGCGATGCGCGCGGCCGGGCGCACGTGGCCGATTGCGCACGGCGTATGGAAGAACACCTGATCTCGGTGGAATTCCGGCACCGTAGCTGGTTCGAAACGCCGGCGGCCACGGCGGACACGCTCGCGTTCGAACGCGACCTGGGCGTGGTGCATACCGTGGTCGATGCCCCCCAGGGCTTCGACAACACGGTGCCCGCCGTTTGGGAAAGCAGCCATCCCGAACTGACGCTGCTACGCCTGCACGGCCGCAATGCCGCGGCCTGGAACGTATCCGGGGCGGCCTCGTCGGGACGCTTCCAGTATGAATACACGGAACAGGAATTGGCCGAATTGGCAGAGCGCTTTTCGCGGCTGGCGACGCAAAGCGCCCAGGCGCATGCCGTGTTCAACACCAATTTCGAAGACCAGGGCATGCGCAACGCTGCCGCGTTCGCGTCCGCGCTGCTGCCGTTCTAAGGCCGCGGTATCGACGCCGCCGGTCAGGCCGCCGCCGGCTTGCGGGCGACTTCCGCCAGGCTTTCCAACAGCACTTCGAACTTGCGCGCGATGTCGTGCTCGGGCACACAGGCGTAGCCCAGCAGCAGGCCCGGCCGCCGCCCTTCCGCATTCACGTAGTACCGCGACAGCGCGCGCGTCAGCACGCCTTTGCTGCGCGCCACGTCAACCACGCGCAAATCATCCATATCCGGCGGCAGAGTCAGCACCAAGTGCAGGCCCGCCATGCTGGCGTCGCGGTGCAGCCAGTCCGGACCCAGCCGGCGTTCGATCAGGTTGACCAGCATCGCGCGGCGCCGACCATACAGCATGCGCATCCGGCGGATATGGGCCGCGTAATGGCCTTCGGCGATGAACGTCGCCAGCGCTGCGTGCGTCATCAGATGCCCCTCGCGGTAAAGCTCCGCATGCGCCGCCTGGAACGCCGCGGTCAGCGGCTTGGGCAATACCAGATATCCGACGCGCAGGCCCGGGTACAGGGTTTTGCTGAAGGTGCCCATATAGATGACGGGCGCATCCGGCTCCAGGCCCAGCAACGATGCGATGGGCCGGCCTGAGAAGCGGAATTCGCTGTCGTAATCGTCTTCGATGATCCAGCTGCCACATTGCCGCGCCACGGCAAGCAATTGGCGGCGCCGGGTCAGCGACATGACCGGACCCAGCGGATACTGGTGCGAGGGGGTGACGAAGATGAAGCGCGGCGGCGTGCCCACGGCGTCCGGCAGGCGCATGCCTTCTTCATCGACCGGCAGGTGCACGGTATGCAGGCCATTGGCCTGCAGGATGGTGCGGGCACCCCAATAGCCCGGGTCTTCGACCCAGGCGGTCTCGCCGGCTTCGCCCAGGATGCGAGTCGTCAGGTCGATGGCCTGGTGCGACCCTTCGGTGATGATGATCTGTTCGGGGTCGCAATCGATGGAGCGCGTCAGCGCCAGATGCTGGGCCAGCGCCTCGCGCAGTGCCGGCAGGCCGCCGCCGTAGGCATAGGTCAGCAGATCGGGCGACGGGTTACGCCATAGCGAACTGAAGATGCGGCCGAATTTCTTGTGCGGGAACTCGGTCAGGTCGGGCACGCCGGGCATGAAGGCGCCCCATTGGTAGGGCGAGGCCGACACGCCATCCACGATGGCCGCGCCGCGCGGCGACAAGGCCGGGCCCGGCTGCGACTTCGGCGGCTGGCGCAGCCGGCGGCCGCTGGCCAGGTAGGAATCCGGTACCGAGGCGTTGACGAAGGTGCCGTTGCCCTGGCGGCTGCGCGTATAGCCTTCGGCCAGCAGCTGGCTGTAGACGTGGACCACGGTATTGCGGGCGATGCCGAGTTCGGCAGCCAGGTCGCGCGAAGCCGGCAGGCGCGAGTCCGCGGCGATGGCGCCGTCCAGGATCGCTTCGCGGATGCCGCGGTACAGCCGCTTGTTCATCGGCTCGTTCGCCCCATCGGCCAAACGCAGCAGCAGCAAGTCACCTACAATGGACCGCAATTGGTTCTACCTGTTTTATTAAAGTGGTTCCCACAAATGGGGCCATCGTAGCATTAAATAAGGTTTTTCCCGCCCACCACGTTCCCCGAGGCAGAGATGAAGAATCAGGACCTGAATACCCGCCGTTCCTTGGCCACCCCGCGTGGCGTCGGCGTCATGTGCGACTTCTACGCGGTGCGCGCCGAAAACGCCACGCTGTGGGACGCCAACGGCAAGGAATACATCGATTTCGCGGGCGGCATCGCCGTGCTGAACACCGGCCACCTGCACCCCAAGGTCAAGGCCGCTGTGTCCGCCCAGCTGGACAACTTCACGCACACGGCCTATCAGATCGTGCCGTACGAAGGCTACATCTCGCTGGCCGAGCGCATCAACCGCCTGGCCCCCATCGACGGCCTGAAGAAGACCGCGTTCTTCACGACCGGCGTCGAAGCCGTTGAAAACGCCATCAAGATCGCACGTTCGGCCACCGGCCGTTCGGGCGTCATCGCCTTTTCGGGTTCGTTCCACGGCCGCACCATGCTGGGCATGGCGCTGACCGGCAAGGTCGCCCCCTACAAGCTGTCGTTCGGCCCGATGCCGGGCGACATCTACCACGTGCCGTTCCCCAACGGCACCCAGTCCATCACCGTGGCGGATTCGCTCAAGGCGCTGGACCTGCTGTTCAAGTGCGACATCGATCCCAAGCGCGTGGCTGCGATCATCATCGAACCGGTGCAAGGCGAAGGCGGCTTCAACATCACCCCGCCTGAACTGATGACCGCCCTGCGCAAGCTTTGCGACGAGCACGGCATCCTGCTGATCGCCGACGAAGTGCAAACGGGCTTTGGCCGCACCGGCAAGCTGTTCGCGATGGAACACCACTCGGTGCAGGCAGACATCATCACGATGGCCAAGAGCCTGGGCGGCGGCTTCCCGATCTCGGGCGTGGTCGGCCGCGCCGACGTCATGGACGGCCCGGCCGCGGGCGGCCTGGGCGGCACGTACGCCGGCAACCCGCTGGCGGTCGCCGCTGCGCACGCCGTGCTGGACGTGATCGCCGAAGAAAAGCTGTGCGAACGCGCAAGCGTGCTGGGCGACAAGCTGCGCGCCCATCTGCAAGGCCTGCGTGGCAAGGTGGCGGGCATCGCCGACGTGCGCGGCCTGGGCTCGATGGTGGCGCTGGAACTGAACGACGCCAACGGCAAGCCGGACGCCGAAGCCGTCAAGCGCGTGCAAGCGCGCGCGCTGGAGCAAGGCCTGATCCTGCTGAGCTGCGGCGTGTACGGCAACGTGCTGCGCTTCCTGTACCCGCTGACCATCCCCGACGCGCAATTCGACCGCGCGCTGGTTATCCTGTCCGAGGCGCTGGCCGCCTGATGCCCAGGGCCTGAACACCCGATCTTCGGTTGGGCAGGCATGGCAATTGCGGGCGTGTTGCGGTTTACCGCCACGCCCGCAGCCGTTTCCTGGCCCTGCTGCATTTCATTCAAGGAGACTCCGATAATGACCGCTTTGACCCATCCCCTGTCGCGCCCTGAACTGCTGCGCGACGCCTGCTACATCGACGGCAAGTGGGTAGGCGCCGGCAACGGCGCATCGATCCCGGTGGACAATCCCTCCACCGGCAAGACCATCGTGTCCGTGCCCAAGCTGGGCCGCAAGGAAACCGAACAGGCCATCGCCAGCGCACAAGCCGCGCTGCCGGCCTGGAGCGCCAAGACCGGCAAGGAACGCGCCGCGATCCTGCTGAAGTGGGCGCAGTTGATGATGCAGAACCAGCAAGACCTGGCCGCCATCATGACGTCCGAACAGGGCAAGCCCGTGACCGAAGCCGCCGGCGAAATCGCCTACGCCGCCTCGTTCCTGGAATGGTTCGCTGAAGAAGCCAAGCGCATCGACGGCGACGTGCTGCAAAGCCCGAAGGCCGGCCAGCGCTTGCTGGCATTGAAGCAGCCCATTGGCGTCACCGCCGCCATCACGCCGTGGAACTTCCCGGCCGCCATGATCACCCGCAAGGTCGGCCCGGCGCTTGCCGCCGGCTGCACCATGGTCGTCAAGCCCGCCCAGCAGACCCCGCTGACCGCGCTGGCGCTGGCCGTGCTGGCCGAAGAAGCCGGCGTGCCGGCCGGCGTGTTCCACGTCATCACCGGCAGCTCGCGCGATATCGGCGCGGCCCTGTGCGAGAGCGAGGTGGTGCGCAAGCTGAGCTTCACCGGATCGACGGAAGTCGGCCGCACGCTGATGGAGCAATGCGCGCCGACCATCAAGAAGCTGTCGCTGGAACTGGGCGGCAACGCGCCCTTCATCGTGTTCGACGACGCCGACCTGGACCGCGCCGTGGACGGCATCCTGGCCTCGAAGTACCGCAACGCCGGCCAGACCTGCGTGTGCGCCAACCGCATTTACGTGCAGGCCGGCGTGTATGAAGAGATCGCCAAGCGCCTGGTGGCCAAGGTCAATGGCATGAAGGTGGGCGACGGCTTCGCCGACGGCGTGACGCAAGGTCCGCTGATCGACGCCAGCGCCGTGGAAAAGGTGCAGGAACACATCGCCGAGGCAACCTCGCACGGCGCCAAGGTCATCGCTGGCGGCAAGCCGCATGCGCTGGGCGGCACGTTCTTCGAGCCGACCGTGGTGCGCGACGTGACCCAGTCGATGCGTTTCGCGACCGAAGAAACCTTCGGCCCGGTGGCCCCGCTGTTCCGCTTCGAAACGGAAGAAGAAGTCATCGGCATGGCGAATGACACCATCTTCGGCCTGGCCGCCTACTTCTTCACCCGCGACTACGCCCGCATCTGGCGCGTGTCGGAATCGCTGGAGTACGGCATCGTCGGCATCAACACCGGCTTGATCTCCAACGAAGTCGGCCCGTTCGGCGGTGTGAAGCAATCCGGCCTGGGCCGCGAAGGCTCCAAGTACGGTATCGAGGAATACCTCGAGATCAAGTACTTGTGCGTCGACCTGGGCTAAAGAGAAAGGGCCCCCACGCCGCGCACGCTACGCGTGCTTGCTGCCCCCCGAGGGGGCGGCGCCGCTTTGGGGCGGCCCGGCGGCGGCGCGGCCCCCACGCCGCGCACGCTACGCGTGCTTGCTGCCCCCGAGGGGGCGGCGGCGCCTCCGGGATAAGCGGGCTTTGCCCTGCTTATCCCCACCAACTGTGGACAACCCGGCAGATAACTCCTGCATAGCCGGAAAAAGTCCTTTCATTCCAGTGACTTGCAAAACACGATCAAATGCCGCTCAGGCGTGATAGATTTGCGCGTTCCCTGGATGAGTCAGTATGAGCAGAACTTTTACCCGCGAGGACACCCGCAAGCTTGCCGTCGTGCTGGCCGAAACCGCCCTGGCGGAGGTCATGCCGCGCTATCGCAACCTGCCGGAAGGCTCGGTGCGGGGCAAGAGTTCGCCGCGCGACCTGGTGACCGACGCGGACGAGGCGGCTGAACGCCTGATCGCCGCCCGCCTGGCCAAGCTGCACCCCGGCGCCGTGCTAATCGGCGAAGAAGCCTCCGCGCGCAATCCCGCCCTGCTGAACATGCTGGTCGACGCCGACCTGGCCTTTTTGATCGACCCCATCGACGGCACCCGCAACTATGTGGCTGGCTTGCCCCTGTTCGGCATGATGATCGCGGCCTGCCATCGCGGCGACGTCATCGCGGGCGTCATCTACGACCCCGTCAACCGCGACAGCGCGCTGGCCGTGCGCGGCGAAGGCGCCTGGATGGAATACGAGAATGGCCGGCAGGCCCCGCTGGCAGTCGCCAGCCCGGCGCCGCCCGAAGACATGGATGGCCTGATCGCCACGGGTGCGCTGCCCGAACCGTTGCGCACCACCGTCAATAGCAACCTGTCGCGCCTGGGCAGCACCGCATCGCTGCGCTGCGCCGCCCATGAATACCGGATGCTGGCCGCCGGCCATTGCCATGTGGCGCTGTACAACCAGCTGACGGCCTGGGACCATGCGGCGGGCTGGCTGCTCCACCGGGAAGCCGGCGGGTACGCCGCGCGCTTTGACGGCTCGCCCTACAAGCCCACGCACCGCACGGGCGGGCTGCTGTATGCGCCGGATGCCGGCAGCTGGCACGCCGCCCGCAAGGCGTTACTGGGCGACGGGCTTGAGCCGCTAGAGACGTAAAAAATGGGGGTTATCCCTAGGAATTATCCACAGTTCCTGTGGACAACCCTATGGAAAGGTCTGTAACAGAGCGAAAAATCCCTTACGGGGCAAGCACTTGCTTAGACCGGTCAAAAACCGGCCGGCAAAAAGTGTGCCTATAAGGCATCCAACGCCACCGCACAGGGCTGTTCCACCTTCAGGGTCAGCAGCGGATCGGCCCGCGTGCGGCCCAGGTTGATGGCGGCGATCGGCATGCCGTTGCGGGACGCCGCGGTCACGAAACGATAGCCTGAATACACCATCAGCGACGAGCCGACGACCAGCACCGCATCGGCGCTCATCAGGCCGGCATTGGCCCGGTCCACGCGATCGCGGGGTACGGTTTCACCGAAGAAGACCACGTCCGGCTTGACGATGCCGCCACAGCGCGGACAAGGCGGCACGGCGAAGCGCGAGAAATCCTCGCCCTCGAGGTCGGCGTCACCGTCGGGCGCATCGGTGGCGTCCAGGGACGTCCATTCCGGGTTGCCCTGCAGAAGCGCCTCTTGCCAGGGCTGGCGGCCGCCGCGCCAGTCGCAATTCATGCAACGCACCTCGTCCAGCCGGCCGTGCAGGTCCACGACTTCGCGGCTGCCCGCCGCTTCGTGCAGGCCATCGACGTTTTGCGTGACCAGCACCGTGACGTGGCCGCGCGACTCCAGCCGCGCCAGCGCGCGGTGCGAATCATTAGGCTTGACGCTGCCGAAGCGGCGCCAGCCGACCATGCTGCGGGCCCAATAGCGGGCGCGCGCCAGGTCGTCGCCCATGAAGGTCTGCAGCGTCATGGGCGGCTTGCGCTTCCATTCGCCTTCAGTATCGCGGTAGTCGGGGATGCCGGAGTCGGTGCTGACGCCCGCCCCCGTCAGTACGAACAGCCGCGGGTGGCGGTCGACGAAGCCGCGCAGCGCGGCCAGATCCGAGACTCGTGTATCCATCCTGACTCCTCTGTCCTGGCCGCCCGCGCACGCGGCGCTGCGTGCATCGATAAAGGCGGTTCAGCCGCCCAGGCCGCAATCCGGCATGTCGCTGACCAGGCTGGCCTGCGTGACGTTGCTACCCGGGGCCACACTGCGCGTCAGCCAGACGTTGCCGCCAATGGTCGATCCCTTGCCGATCGTGACGCGGCCCAGAATCGTGGCGCCAGCGTAGATCACGACATCGTCTTCGATCAACGGGTGACGCGGCAGGCCTTTCTTCAGCTCGCCGTTTTCACCGGGCGGGAAGCGCTTGGCGCCCAGCGTCACCATCTGGTAGAGCCGCACGCGGTCGCCGATGATGGCGGTTTCGCCGATGACCACGCCCGTGCCGTGGTCGATGAAGAAACTGCGGCCGATGGTGGCGCCCGGGTGGATGTCGATGCCGGTGTCAGCATGGGCGATCTCGGCCACGATGCGGGCCAGCATCGGCACGTTCAGGCGGTACAGGACGTTGGCCAGGCGGTGATGGATCATCGCCGCCACGCCGGGATAGCACAGCAGCACTTCGTCGACGCTGTGCGCCGCCGGGTCGCCCTGGTAGGCCGCGGTCACGTCCAGGTCGAGCGCGGCGCGCACCCGCGGCAGCTCGGCGCCGAACTGGCGCACGATCTCGATGGCGCGCCGCTGGGTTTCAGCGGGGTCCACGTGTTCATGGCGGCCCACGTATTGCAGTTCAAGACAGACCTGGTGCAGCAGCGCGTCCAGTGCGGCGCCGATGGTGTGCCCGACGTAGAAGTCTTCGACTTCCTCGCGCAGGTCGATCGGACCCAGGCGCATCGGGAACAAGGCGCCACAGAGATCCTTGACGATCTGGCGCAGGCTTTCCTGCGACGGGAATTCGCGCAAACCCGAGTCTTCGCGCAAGCGGCCGCGCGGGCCGCGCCAGGCGACGCGCGCGTCGCGCAGGCCGGACACGATGCTGTCCAGGTTCCAGTGGGCCGGCGGCAGGTAGGAGGGGCCGCTCATTGCCACTGCTCCGGCAAGGCGCCGTGCTGCCCGGCATACGGATGGAATTCAAACATGGAAGTGCCTCACTGACGGTGCATGGCCCGGGCGGCCAGGCCGCCGGGCCATGTTGCTACGCAATAATCCCGTCAACTGTAACCGCTACCGCCCTTTTTCCGTAACCCCTCCGACACGCCATTGGGGTTATGCGGCGGCCTGGGTAGCGGTGGGCTCCCCGTGCCCCGGCGGCAACTGGCCGGGCGCGTCGTAGCCTTGCGGATTGCCTTGCTGCCAGCGCCACCCGTCGGCGCACATGGCGGCCACGTCGTGCGTACTGCGCCAGCCCAGCAAAGCGGCCGCCAGGGCGGGGTCCGCCCACATCCGCTCGATGTCCCCAGGACGCCGCCCCTGCGTGCGCACCGGAATGCGGCAGCCATTGACCCGTTCAAAGGCATGCACCAGCTCCAGCACGCTGGTGCCCTGCCCTGTGCCCAGGTTCACCGCCACGAAACCGGGGTGATCCTTGGAATACGACAAGGCCTGCACATGGCCCTGCGCCAAGTCCATGACGTGCAGATAGTCGCGCACGCCCGTGCCGTCGGCCGTGTCGTAATCGTCCCCGAACACGCGCAGGAAGGGCTGCCGGCCCACCGCCACCTGGGTGATGAAGGGAAACAGGTTGTTGGGCAGGTCGCGGGGGCTTTCACCGATCAGCCCGCTGGGGTGCGCGCCGATGGGATTGAAATAGCGCAGCGTGACCGCACTGAAAGCAGGAGACGCCGTGCAGACATCGCGCAGCATTTCCTCCACCATCAGCTTGGTGCGGCCGTAGGGGTTGGTCGGTGCCAGCGGGTGCGCTTCGGTGAACGGCAGGTATTGCGGTTCGCCATAGACCGTGGCCGACGAACTGAACACCAGCCGCGCCACGCCCGTCTCGCGCATTGCATGCAGCAAGGCCAGCGACCCCGCCACGTTGTTGTCGTAGTACTTGAGCGGATCGGCCACCGATTCCCCGACGGCCTTGCAGCCGGCCAGGTGCAGCACCGCCTGCACGGGCTCGCCCCGGCCCGCGGCGTCGGCCAGCACCGACTCCACCAGACCGGGGGTACGGATGTCGCCCTCGATCAGCGGAATCGGGACGCCACACAGGCGCTCGACCCGGCGCACGGCCTCGCGGCTGCCGTTGCTGAAGTTATCCAACACCAGCGGCCGCTGGCCCGCCGCCAGCATCGCGACCAGCGTGTGCGTGCCGATGTAGCCCGCCCCGCCCGTCACCAGCACATGCAGGTCCGCCATGCCGGCCCCCGTCAAAGGTGCGCCGCCACGCCCGGCACCCACGCGTGCCGCGAACGCGGTGCCTGGGCATGGCCGCGATAGCGGTCGATCCAATACGACGTGGAGGCGTCATGGCCCCAGTCCACCACCCCGGCCGAGACTGGCACTGCCAGTTCGCGTTCGATGCCGGTGGCCAGGCGTTTGCCCAGTTCCACACCCCATTGATCAAAGGGGTTGATGCCCCAGACCACGCTTTGCACGAACACTTTGTGCTCGTACAAGGCCAGCAGCGCGCCCAGGCCCCGCGGGTCCAGTTGGCGCAGGACGATCAGGGTCGACGGCCGTCCGCCCGGATGCACCATGTGCTGCGCCAGGCTGAGCGCGCGTTCCTGGTCGTCGATATGGGCCACGTCCAGGAGCGCCTGTTCCAGGCACTTGCCGCGCAGCAGCGCCTGCCGCTGGGCCAGGCAATTGGCCAGCAGCATGCGGTGTGCGTCGGGGCTGTCGGTATGGCCTTGCAGGCTGGCGATGAAGTCCACCGGTGCGCCGTCTTCGCTCTGATGCAGCCACTGGAAGAACGTGTGCTGCCCATCGGTACCCGGCATGCCCCAGATGATCGGCGCCGTCGGCACGCCCACGGCCGTGCCGTCGCCGGCGACCCGCTTGCCCAACGACTCCATTTCCAACTGCTGCAGATACGTCACCAAGTGCAGCAAGCGCGCGCTGTAGGCAGCGATGTTCAGGGAGTTGTGGCCCAGCACGCTGCAGTTCACCAGGCCGGCCAGCGCCAGCTGGATCGGCGCGTTCGAGGCGAACGGCGCCTGCTGGAAATGCTGGTCCATCGCTTCGGCGCCCGCCCGCATGCCGATCAGTACGTCGGCGCCCACCGTCAATGCGATCGACAGGCCGGCGACCGACCACACGGAGTAGCGTCCGCCCACCCAGTCGCACATCTTGAACACCTGGTTGGCCGGCACGCCCAGGGCGCGCGCGGCAGGCGCGTTCGCCGTGACCGCCGCCAGATGCTCGGACACGTCGGTCACGCCGCCCTGCTTGAGCCAGGCGATGGCGGCACGCGCGTTGTGCAGGGTCTCGGACGTGGTGAAGGATTTGGACGACACCACCACCAGGCAGCGGCGCGGGTCCAGCCCGGCCACGGCATCATGGAAAGCATGGCCGTCGATATTGGAGACAAAGCGGATCTGGCGGCGTTGCCCCGGGCCGCCGAAGGCCTGAATGGCCAAGCGGGGGCCCCAGTCGCTGCCGCCGATACCGATGTGCAGCACGGACGAAAAATCGGCCGTCTGGTCTACCTTGCGGACGAAATCGGTCATGCGCGAATACTCGCAGACGGATTCCGCATCCAGGCCGTCAGGCTGCTCGCGGGTACGCCCGGCGCGCAACGCGGTATGCCAGGCCGGCTTGCCTTCGGTCCAGTTGACGGGGTCGCCTGCGAACAACGCGTGGCGCGCATCCGCCAGCCCACGCGCCTGCAGCAGGTTCAGCGCCGCCGCCTCCAGGGCGGGGGACTGCCGCTGCATGGTCAAGTCCACGCACAATCCCGCCGCTTCAATCACTTTCAACGTGCCGGCATCCAATCCGGCGCTCTGCGCGGCCTGCGCAAACGCCTGCCACTCGGGGCTTTGCGCCAGGCCGGAATTGGCCCTTAACGCCTCAATCGCATAGTTGGCCTTACCCATCGCGTGATGCTCCTTAGAACGGTAAACGAACGTGAGGCGCAATGCGCCGGAACGCGTTGCGGAAGTCCTCCTCGATACGGGCCAATGCGGCCACGGTGTCTCCTTCAAAACGCAAAACCACCGTCGGCGTGGTGTTGGACGGACGCGCCAGGCCGAAGCCATCGGCATAGTCCACCCGGACGCCATCCAGATCGTTGACGGAGATGGCGCCAGGGAACTCCCCCTGCGCGCGCAATGCCTCCACCAGTTCGAACTGTTCGCCTTCGGCGGTGTCCAGCTTGATTTCAGGGGTCGCGCAGGATTGAGGCAGACTTTCCAGCAAGCCTGACGGATCCGGCGCTGCCGAGAGGATCTCCAGCAGCCGGGCAGCGGCGTAAATGCCATCGTCAAAGCCGTACCAGCGCTCTTTGAAAAACATATGGCCGCTCATCTCTCCAGCAAGTAGCGCTCCCGTCTCGCGCATCTTGGCCTTGATCAGCGAATGACCGGTCTTCCACATGGTGGCGCGCCCCCCCGCCTCGACGATGGCGCGCGCCACGTGGCGGCTGCATTTGACGTCGTAGATGATCTCGGCGCCCGGATTGCGCTCGAGCACGTCGCGGGCGAAGAGGATCAGTTGCCGGTCGGGCCAGATGATCTGTCCCGATTTCGTCACCACCCCCAGCCGATCGCCGTCACCATCAAAGGCCAGACCCACTTCGCAATCGGAATAGCGCAGGCAATAGATCAGATCTTGCAAGTTCTGCGGATCTGCCGGGTCGGGGTGGTGGCCAGGAAACGAGCCGTCCACTTCGCAGAACAGTTCGGTCACTTCGCAACCCAGCGCGCGGAACAGTGCCGGCGCCACCGCGCCCGCCACGCCGCTGCCGCAATCGATGGCGATCTTCATCGGGCGCGCCATGCGGATGTCGCCCAGCAGGCGGGCCGCGTAGCAGGGCTGGATCTGCATCTGGGTACGTCCGCCTGCCACGGCGGCCGATTCGATGGGCAGCCGCATGGCGTCGCGCAAGGCTGTGATTCCTTCGCCGTACAGCGACGCGCCTTCCAGCACGATCTTGAAGCCGTTGTGCGCTGGCGGATTATGGCTGCCCGTGACGGCGATGCCGGCGCCGGTGTCCATCAGGCGCGTGGCGAAATACACCATCGGCGTGGTGGCCATGCCGATATCGATGACGTGCATGCCCGCCGAACGCAGCCCTGCCTGCAGCGCGGCCGCCAACTCCACGCTGCTGATCCGGCCGTCGCGGCCCACCACGATCGAGCGCGCCCCCTGCTCCCTTGCCTGGGTGCCTGCCGCCATGCCCAGGCTGTGGGCAAAGCGCGCATCGATCTCGTCGGGCACGGTGCCGCGTATGTCATAAGCCTTGAAAACCGCATCCAGAATTTGCGGGGTATCCCAGCCAAAAGTTCCGTGCATGCCAGTTTCTCCGGGTGGCGTTATTTGGGGCCGTTCTGTTTGAAATCGCCGTAATACGCCGCACGGGAATACCGATAACTCCCATACTTGGACCGGAAGCCGAAGCGCTCCGGCATGAGCTTGAGCCCGTTGAACAACACGCCGTCCACGGGCGCTCCGGCCTGGATCAGCCGCTTGGCCGTTTCGCGGATCTCGCCCACGGTGTTCATGCCGGAGCGCACCACCACCATGACTGCGGCCGCATGCGTGCCCACCACCGCCGCGTCGGGCGATGACAGCACCGGGGCCGTATCCAGAATCACCATGTCGTACTGCGACGCCAGTTCGCGCAGCGTGGCGCCGAAGACGGGCGAGGCCAGCAGTTCTGACGGATCGAAGGTCACCGCGCCTGTGGCGATGAAGTCCACGCCTTCGGACACGCTGTGCTTCCTGACGCGAGTCAGCGGGATGGTGCCCGACAGCACTTCGAACAGTCCGTCTTCTTTCGGCACGCCGAAATAGCGGTTCAGCTGGCCCTTGCGGAAGTCGGCGTCGATGAGCAGCACGCGCTTGCCCACGCCGCCCTGGATGAAGGCGAAGTTGGCCGACAGGAACGACTTGCCCACGCCCGCCACAGGCCCGGTGAACATGACCATGTTGTTGGCGGACTGGCGCAGCGACGCCTGCAACACAT
The DNA here is from genome assembly GCF_002209535.1 of Achromobacter marplatensis. GTDB lineage: Bacteria > Pseudomonadota > Gammaproteobacteria > Burkholderiales > Burkholderiaceae_B > Achromobacter > Achromobacter marplatensis. The sequence continues at coordinate 239,650 of NZ_NJIG01000005.1, forward strand.
TGCGGAACGAACGCAGGCTTTCGATGGGCGGCGCGTTGCCCTGGCTTTGCGCGAGCAGCGCAGGCACGGTCGCGTTCTTGCGGCGGCTGCGGCGCCACAGCTTGTCCTGCATGTCGCTGTACGGGATGGCGGCCAACACAGGCAGACCCGTGTAGCGTTCGACGTCCTCGGGTTCCGACAGGCCGCCGAACAGCGCGTTGCGGACGAAGGCGCACAGCATGCCGAAGATCAGGCCGATGGCCGTCGCCACGCCGATGATGATCGCGGCCTTGGGGCGCACGGGACGGTCGGGTTGCACGGCCGCATCCAGGATGCGCACGTTGCCCACCTTGCCCGCGCGGATCAGCCGCAGTTGCTGCGCGTTGTTCAAGAGGCCCGTGTAGAGCTCGGTGTTGACGCGCACGTCGCGCACCAGGCGCACTACGTCCTGCTCCAGATCCGGCAGTTGCTTGATGTTGTTGCCGATGCGGCTGACGTCACCGGAGAGCGACGTAATCTGCCGATCGATGGCCACGATGCTGGGATGGGTCGGCGCAAAGCGCGTGATCAGTTCCTGCCGCTTGGAACGCAGCTCCATCACCTTGGTCTGCGCGTCCACCGATTGCGCCAGGATGAGCTTGGCTTCTTCGCTCAAGTCGATCGTGCCGCGCTTGTTGCGCAGCGCGTTGTACTTGGTTTCTGCGGCGTCCAGTTCGCCCTTCAGGATGGGCAGTTGCTGCTCCAGGAACGTCAGCGACTTCTCGGCCTGGGCCGACTTGCGGTTGACGTTCTGCTGCACGTATTCCTGGCCGATCTGGTTCAGCACCGCCGTGGTCAACGCCGGATCATTGCCTTCCAGCGTGACGCCGATCACGCCCGAAGCGCGGCCGCGCTCGAAGATGCCCAGGTGCGATTGCACGTCTTCGATCGCTGCCAGGCGCGAACTGCGGGACACCGTGAACTCGGTGCCGGGGCGGCCCGCCAGCGCATCGATGTGCACGTCCATCGCGCCGCCGCCGGGCAAGAGGAAGTGTTCCGGCTTGCCGACGGTGCCGTTGAACGTGGCGCCGGTGAACTTGTCGGTCAGCGTGTAGCGGCCTTCGCCCAGCGTGGTCACGCGAAAGGGCTTGCCCAGCCATTCATTGGGCACGTCCAGTTGCGAGATCGCGATGGACTCCCCGCCCCATGCATACCCGCCGCGCGGCAGGCTGGACGGATACGGCAGCGCTTCATAGCGCTGCGCCAGCCATTCGCCCACCACGGGGAAATAGCGCGGCTTGGCGTGGATGTAGAGCAGGAATTTGTCGACGGCAGGTCCGACCACCATGCGCGAACGCAGCACTTCCATTTCGCCGGACGTCTCGGCCTTGGTGTCGAACATGGCGGAGACGTCGCCCAGCAGGCTGCGCGCCTGGCCATTGGGCATTTCCTCTTCGACCTGCACGATGATGTCGGCCGAATAGACCGATGGCGTCACCATCACGTATGCCAAGGCGCCAAGAAAGGCGAGCAAGGTGATGGCGATGATCATCCACCGGTTCGAGACGATCGCATCCACGTGGGACGACAACGGGGTTTCCTGCTGGCGAGCCGGGACGTTCGGCTCGAATGATTCGATGGGCAACGACATGCAGCTCTCCAGACGTGGGCGCCGCCGCGGTCGCGGCGCCCCCAAAGGCGTGGTTTAGGGTCTGGCGACCCTGAAAGGCGGACTAGTTGATCGATTTCACGGTCTGTACCGTTTGTGCGCTCGGGAACAGGTTGCTGATGAAGCGGTTCCACCGCACCAGCGCTGCCGTATCCACGAACACGACGTCTTTGGGTTCCAACTCGAACTTCGCTCCTACCGCCAGAGCCTGCGGCGACTTGGAGTTCAGATGGAACACCAGCGGCGTCGCTTGCTCAGTACTGCGCACTACGAAAATCTGCGACGCGTCAGCCGTGAGCTGGTTCGGTCCTCCCGCCATGCCCAGCGCCTCGGTCAACGACATGCGTCCGTCGCGCATCACCACCGTGGTGGGCAGGAACACTTCGCCCATCACGAACACCTTGCTGTCGTCACGCGGCGTCACACGCACAATGTCGCCTGACTTCAGCATGACCTGATTCAAGTCCTGGCCACGTTCGATCAGCGCGGGCAGGTTCACGCGGGTACGGCGGCCATCACGAATCACATAGACGGCGCTGCGGTCGGCGGTGGGCAACAAACCTCCCGCGCGGTTGACCGCTTCGAGCAGAGTCATCGGGATGTCATTGATGGCAACCGTGCCCGGCAACTTGACCTCGCCTTCGACGTAGACGCGCTTGCTGCGATAGCCAAGCACGCGTACTGTGATCTGCGGATCCTGGATGTACTTGCCGGAACTATTGACTATGAGATTGCGCGCCTGAAGTTCCGTCAACCCCGCCACTTTCAGCAATCCCGTATAGGGAAATTGGATGTATCCAGTGGATGACACCGTATAGCCCGGAATGCCCGAGGCGGTATCTCCCATGACTAGTTCGGTCACCCCTGTCCCGATGGCGTAGGTTTGCGTCGGAAGGACGAGCTCGGGGTGATCCCAGACCACGATGGAGAGGATGTCTCCCGGGCCGATGCGGTAGGGCTCGACGCTGCCGACCAGGCGGTCCACGCCGTCGTTGTCGATCAGCGCCTGGCGGGCCCGCAAGTCGTCCACGACCAGCGACGGCGTGATTTCCTTGATCGGGGCCACGGAGTTCGGATCCAGGGGATCTACGAGGTGGCTGGCATTAAAGGTCATACCGGGAGACAGGGCGCAAGCGCCCAGCGAGGACACGAGCGCGATAGCGGCGATGGCTCGGCTCAACGTTCCGAAAAATGTCGTCATGGCAAATCCACTGTGAATGACTTCGTTGCTTGGAATGGAGCCCGATGCGTAACGGGTTGCGACATTCCACTCTCTTTTCGAAGCCCCGCACATTCGACGGATGCCCTAAGCCTTCTCCTACATCGTTTGGAGGTTTCGGGTACGCCTTGCACTCAATAAGATTTCGTCGGTAGCCACATGTTTTGCGGCAGTGCATCGTTTTTTTCGCCGCAAGAGACTCCCCACGAACAGGAGTGCGCGATGGACCCGTCCAACTCGGACACGTCGGCAAGATTCAGCGGAGCCAGTTATCTGTACCGCTTGCTCGATGCCGCGATCGTGATCACCTGCGGCCTGACTGCCACCGGTTTGAAATTCTCGGACGATGCTCTGGCGGACCCGCCGCAGATCCATCTGTTCCTCGTCTACTTGTGCGGCCTGGGCGTCATCGCCATCTTTCCGGCGTTCCGCCTGTACGTGTCGTGGCGGGGCCGCCTGCTGACGGATCTGGTGGTGCGCAGCCTGATGGCGTGGGCCACCGTCTTCGCGCTGGGCATCCTCGTCAGTTTTCTCATGCACCAGACCGCCGCGATATCCCGCATATGGGCGGCTACCTGGTTCGGCATGTCGGCCTTGACGCTGGCGGGTGTGCGCATCGCCGTCTATGCGGCGCTGGGCGCGGCGCGCGACCGCGGCCTGAACAAGAAGAACGTCTTGCTGGTGGGCTTTGGCGCGCTGGGCCATGACCTGTGGCGCCGCGTCGAACGGTACCGGGGCGCAGGCTACACCGTGGCCGGCATCTACGCCGAACCGCATGAAAGCCTGCCGCCGCAAGTGCGCCGCCTGCAGGACCTGGATAACCTGCACGCCTTCGTCCATGAACACAACGTGCGCGAGATCTGGATCGTCCTTCCGATGGAGGCGGGCCAGGAATTGCGTGAAGTGCTCTACCACCTGCGCAACGACCTGGTGGATATCCGGTGGATCCCCGATGTGATGTCGATCCAGCTGCTGGGCCACCGCATCGGCGAATTCCTGGGCTTGCCCGCCATCCAGCTCAACAGCCTGCCGGCCGCCGGCGTGCGGGGCTGGGCCAAGGAGGTCTTCGACCGCAGCTTCGCCTTTTGCGCGCTAATCGGCTTGTCGCCCCTGATGATCTCCATCGCCCTGATGGTGAAACTGACGTCCCGTGGCCCCGTTTTCTTTACCCAGCCGCGGCTGGGCGTGGACGGCAAGGTATTCCACGTCTACAAGTTCCGCACCATGACCGTGCATCAGGAGCATGGCACGGTCACGCAGGCGACCCGCAACGATTCCCGCATTACCCGCATCGGCGGCTTCCTGCGGCGCACCAGCCTGGACGAGCTGCCGCAGTTCCTGAACGTGCTGATGGGCGACATGTCCGTCGTCGGGCCCCGCCCGCACGCGCTGGAGCACAACGAAATGTACAAGGACCTGGTGCAGCGCTACATGATGCGCCACCGCGTCAAACCGGGCATTACGGGCTGGGCCCAGGTCAACGGGTTCCGGGGACAGACGGACACGCTGCGCAAGATGAGCGACCGCGTCGAACACGACATCTACTACATCCAGCACTGGACGTTCCGGATGGACCTGTTGATCATCGCCCGCACGGCCGTGTCGGGATGGACGGGCCGCAATGTCTACTAAGCCTCTGGGATGGCCGGGCCACAGCGCCCGCACGGACATCAGTCGTGGCGGCATGCTGGCCCAGGCCGACTTCCGCCAGGCGGTGGAGATGCTGCCACTGGTGTCCATCGACCTGTTGCTGCGCGACGCCAACGGCCGCTACCTGACGGGCTTGCGGACCAATCCGCCGGCCCGCGGCGCCTGGTTCGTGCCCGGCGGCCGGATCCGCAAGAACGAATCCCTGCGCAACGCGCTGCGCCGCATCGCCAATGACGAGCTGGGCTTGGCCATCGCGGCCGAGGCCTGGACGCCTCGCGGCGTGTACGAACACTTCTATGGCACCAATTTCGCGGGTGAAGCCGGACGCTCCACCCATTACGTCGTCCTCGCCTACGAGGCCGAGTTGTCGTTGGACACCGCTTGTCTTCCGCAGGCGCAGCACCAGAGCTACCGCTGGCTGCCTGCGGAAGAGATCGCCGCCGACCCCGGCGTGCATCCGTACACCCAGGCCTACTTCAAGGAGTGAGCGCCATGACGAATCCCCCTCCCCCCTACCGGGCTGTCATCCTTTGCGGCGGTTCCGGTTCGCGCCTGTGGCCGTTGTCGCGCGAGCTGCTGCCCAAGCAGTTCATCCGTTTGACCGATGCCCGCAGCCTGTTGCAGAACACGCTGCTGCGCCTGGGATCTGCCGGCGCCCAGGCCAAGCCGATGCTGGTGTGCAACGACGCCCACCAGTACATCGCCGCCGAACAGACCCTGGAACTGGGCATCAAGGACGCCGAGGTGATCCTGGAGCCCTTCGCGCGGAACACCGCCCCGGCGATCGCCGCGGCCACGTTGCGGGCCATGCGGGACGGTGAAGACCCTATCATGCTGATCATGCCGTCGGACCACGTGCTGGAGGACGGCGAGGTGCTCAGCGCGGCCTTCGCCGCCGCCTACGAGGCCGCGCGCCAGGGTGCGCTGGTGACCTTCGGCATCACCCCGACCGCGCCGCTCAGCGGCTACGGCTATATCCAGGCGGAAGAGCCCGGCGTCATGGCGCCGGCCCGCCGCGTGCGCCGCTTCGTCGAAAAGCCGTCGCCCGAGGTGGCGCAGCGCTTCATCGACGACGGCGGCTACTACTGGAACAGCGGCATGTTCGCCTTCCAGGCCTCCGTCTTCCTGTCTGAAATGGCCCGCTTGGCGCCGAAGATGCTCGAGCAGGTGCAGGCCGCCGTCGCCACCGGCCACGGCGAAAGCGGGCTGTTCCATCTGGACGGGCCGTCGTTCGAGGCTTGCCCCAGCGATTCGATGGACTACGCCATCATGGAACGCACGGACAGCGCCGTCGTCATCCCGCTGGCGGCCTCATGGAGCGACGTAGGGGCCTGGGACGCGGTCTGGGGCATCGCCCAGAAGACGGTGGAGGGCAACTCCACCACGGGCGACGTCATGGTCGAGGATTCCCGCAACTGCCTGATCCATTCCACCAGCCGGTTGGTCGCTTCGGTGGGCCTGGACGACATCGTGGTGATCGAAACGGCCGACGCCGTGCTGGTGGCCCATAAATCCCGGTCGCAGGACGTCAAGCGCCTGGTGGAGATCTTCAAGACCCAGCATCGGTCGGAACTGAACCACCACCGCGAGGTGCAGCGCCCCTGGGGGTCCTACGACTCGGTGGGCCACGGGCCGCGCTACCAGGTCAAGCGCATCACGGTGAAGCCGGGCGCCCGCCTGTCGTCCCAGATGCATCATCACCGGGCCGAACACTGGATCGTGGTGTCGGGCACGGCGCGCATCTACAACGGCGACAAGCAGTACCTGCTGACCGAGAACCAGTCGACCTACATCCCGTTGGGCGAGACCCACAGCCTGGAAAACCCCGGGAAGATCCCGCTGGAGATCATCGAGGTGCAGTCGGGCGCCTATCTGGGCGAGGACGACATCGTGCGCTTCCAGGACCTCTACGGCCGTGTCTGAAAACCCGGTGAAAGAACCCTTCTGGCGGCCGGGGTTGGCTCGGATATGCCTGCCGTTGGCCGGCCTGTTCTTCGCCGTGCTGGTGACGGTGGGCAACCTGCCCGGGCTGGCGGCGGACATGTCGGACGCTTTTGGCGACAAGCGTCTGCACCTTGTGGCTTACGCCTTCCTGACCGCGTTGATCTACCTGTCGGTCAACCGGCGCCCCGCCCTGGTGGCCATGCTGGCAATCACGGCTTTAGGTGCCCTGGACGAATCAATCCAGTCCTTTTTTCCCTACCGACAGGCTGAACTCTTAGACCTTTTGGCCGATATCTCGGCGGCTGGTGCAACAGTAATCTCATTGCACATCGGTTCCGCAGCCTTCGGCTCCTTTCGTGCAGTCACTAAGTCTTAAGGATACAACCATGCCAAAACGGGCACTGATTACCGGCGTTACCGGCCAAGACGGGGCCTACCTGGCGGAGTTCCTGCTGGCCAAGGGCTATGAGGTCCACGGCATCAAGCGGCGCGCTTCGCTGTTCAACACCGCGCGCATCGATCACCTGTACCAGGATCCCCACGACCAGCCGCGCAATTTCGTGCTGCATCACGGCGACATGACCGATTCGTGCAGCCTGATCCGCATCGTGCAATCCGTTCAGCCGGACGAGATCTACAACCTGGCGGCACAAAGCCATGTGGGGGTGTCGTTCGAAGAGCCTGAATACACCGCCAACGCCGACGGCCTGGGCACCTTGCGCCTGCTGGAAGCCATCCGCATCCTGAAGCTGGAGGAAAAGGCGCGCTTCTACCAGGCCTCCACCTCTGAGCTGTATGGCCTGGTGCAGGAAACGCCGCAGAAGGAAACCACCCCCTTCTATCCGCGCAGCCCCTACGCCGCCGCCAAGCTGTACGCCTATTGGATCAGCGTGAACTACCGCGAAGCCTATGGGATGTACGCCTGCAACGGCATCCTGTTCAACCACGAATCGCCCAAGCGCGGCGAGACGTTCGTCACCCGCAAGATCACCCGCGGCCTGGCGCGCATCGTCCTGGGCCTGCAGGAATGCCTGTACCTGGGCAACTTGTCGGCCCTGCGCGACTGGGGCCATGCGCGGGATTACGTCGAAATGCAATGGCTGATGCTGCAGCAGGAGACGCCCGAGGACTACGTCATCGCCACCGGCCTGCAATACAGCGTGCGCGAATTCATCAATACGGCGGCGCGCGAGCTGGGCATCCTGCTGGCGTGGGAGGGCGAAGGGCTGGAGGAGACGGCCACCGTGCTGTTCTCGCCCGTCCATGACATCAAGCCCGGGCAGGTGATCGTGCGCGTCGATCCGCGCTACTTCCGTCCGACCGAAGTGGAGACGCTGCTGGGCGACCCCACCAAGGCGCGGGAAAAGCTCGGCTGGTCGCCGCGCACCACGTTCGCGCAACTGGTCAAGGAAATGGTGGAGAGCGACCTGAAGGATGCGCGCCGCGACGCGCTGGTCGAGCAGAACGGCTACGAAATCTACGCCTACAAGGAGTAGTCCGCCATGACGAACCTGGACCAACGCGTGTTTGTCGCCGGCCATCGCGGCATGGTGGGCGCCGCGATCACCCGCGAACTACAGCGGCGCGGCTACCCCCATGTGCTGACCCGCACCCGCGCCGAACTGGACCTGGAAAACCAGAACCAGGTGCACCGCTTCTTTTCGACGACCCCTGTCGACGTGGTGTACCTGGCGGCGGCCAAGGTAGGCGGCATCCTGGCCAACCAGAATCATCCGGTCGATTTTCTGTACAAGAACCTGATGATCCAGTGCAACGTGATCCGCGCCGCCTATGCGGCCGGCGTGCGCAAGTTGCTGTTTCTGGGTTCGTCATGCATCTACCCCCGCGAGGCTCCGCAGCCGCTGCGCGAGGACGCTTTGCTGACCGGCCCGCTGGAATCCACCAACGAGCCGTACGCCATCGCCAAGATCGCGGGCCTGAAGCTGTGCGAAGCCTACCAGCGCGAGTACGGCGCGCGCTTCATCTGCGCCATGCCGACCAACCTGTACGGCCCGCATGACAACTATGACCTGCACAGCAGCCATGTGCTGCCGGCGCTGATCCGCAAATTCCACGAAGGGCGCGAATCGGGCCAGGAAAGCGTGACGATCTGGGGCACGGGCACGCCGCTGCGCGAGTTCCTGTACGTGGACGACCTGGCCCAGGCCTGCGTCACGCTGATGGAGCACCCCGACGCCGAAGGCATCTACAACATCGGCGCGGGCAAGGACATCTCCATCGCGGACCTGGCGGCGCTGGTGGCGCGGGTGGTGGGTTACCACGGCCGCATCGTCTACGACGCCACCAAGCCCGACGGCACGCCGCGCAAGCTCATGGACTCGTCGCGCGTGCAGGCGCTGGGCTGGCGGCCCGACGTATCGCTCGTGGACGGCATCACGCTGGCATACGGCCACTTCCTGCGTGAACGCGCCGAACAACCCCAACAGGCGCTGCCCGTGGCCTGACGGCCGCGCCAGCATGAACCATAGGCCATCCGATGCTTGGATTCGTCAGGAAACACATCGCCGGCAATGCCTCTTTCTGGGGGCTGGTGGAATACGGCATCGGCCCCGTTGCGGCGCTGGTGGCCCTGCCCATCCTGTTCCGTCAACTGGGAACGGTGGGCTTTGGCCAGTATTCCATGATCATCGCGCTGGCCGGCTTCGGCAACGCCGCCAACCTGGGTGCGGCCGTGACTGCGACCAAGCTGGTGTCCGAACGGCTGCACGAACCGGGCGGCGCCTACCGCGCGGCGGGCGTCAGCATGTCGCTGATCGGTTGCGCGCTGGGCGTGGTCACGCTGGCTGCGGTGCTGCTGTGGGCGGTCGTGGGCCTGGGGTGGCCCGCCGCGACGTTCGGCGGCGTGGCGGTGACGCTGCTGGCCATGCCGGCGCTGGCCATCTACCTGACCCAGCAATATGACCAGCTGTTCTCGGGCTGCCTGAAGGGGCGCGAGGATTTCCGCGCCACCGCGCTGTGCGAAGTCTTCAGCCGTTCCGGCACGATGGCGCTGGCTTGCGCCACGGCCTGGCTGACCGCGTCGCCCACCTGGACAGGCGTGGCGCAAGCCTTCGGACTGCTGATCGCGGGCACCGTGAAGATGCGCGTGTTCTCGCGCGCCTACGGCCGGGTGCTGGTGCGCCCGGTGCGCGACCGCGCCGCGATGATGGACGCATTCAAGTTTTCGCGCTGGTCCTGGTTGAACAGCCTGAGCGCGCTGGCGTTCGGGTCCGTGGACCGCGTGCTGGTGGGCAGTTTGATGGGCCCGGCCGCGCTGGCGATCTATACCGTCGGCGTGCAGGTCGGCCAGATCATCCATACCGCGGCGGTGGCGATCTTCCAGAAAGCCATGCCGCGCGTCAGCCGCCTGTCGGTGTCGCCGCCCTATGCGGGCGCCGCCGAACACGAGATCCGCCGCATGATGCTGTGGAACCTGGTGCTGTCGACCAGCGCCACGCTTGCGGTGCTGGCGGTCAGCCATCCTCTGTTGAACCTGCTGCTGGGTGACAACGTGGCCACGGGCCATCTTGCCACCTTCCGGCTGCTGATCGTGGCATCGGGGCTGCTGTCCCTGAATGCCGCGGCGCACTTCTCGCTGCTCGGCCTGGGAAATTCCCGCGCGGTCGCCATCCTGAACGGGCTGGGCGGACTGGCGATGCTGTGCGTCATGGCGGGATTGGTACACGCGGCGGGCGAGCACGCCGCGGCTTGGGGCCGCATGGCCTACGCGGCAATCACGCTGGCTGGCGTCGCTCTCGCCATCCGTCAATCGCGCCCCGACTTCCCGGGCGCGTTGCCAGCGGCCACCCGATAACCCCAACATGTTGAGGTCTTACATGCGCAAGCGTCATAACGAGTACTCACGTCAGCTCATCGACTTCGTCCGCGAGCTACGCCCGCCCGCGCCGATCGCCGGGGGCCTGTTGCCCAAGGTGACCATCGTGACTCCCTCGTTCAACCAGGCCAAGTTCCTGGAACGCACCATTCTTTCCGTGCTGAACCAGGGCTATCCGCGCCTGGAGTACATCATCATCGATGGCGGGTCGACCGACGGCAGCGTGGACATCATCCGCAAGTACGAACGCTACCTCACCTACTGGGAAAGCACCCCGGACCGCGGCCAGTCGCACGCCATCAACAAGGGGTTCGAGCGCGCGACCGGCGACTACGTCGGCTGGCAGAACTCCGATGACCTGTACTTCCCCGGTGCGCTGCGCAAGCTGGGCGCGGCTGCCGCCCGGGGCCGGGCGCCCATCGTCAGCGGAAACCTGTTCGTGGCCGACGCCAACAACCAGATTTTCCGCAAGATTCACTACACGCCCGTCAACCGCGGCACGCTGACCGTGGTGAAGGCATCCATCCCCAACCAGTCGGCCATCTTCCGCCGCGACCTGCTGCGCAAATACGGGCTGCTGCAGGAAAGCATGCGCTACTGCATGGACCTGGAGCTGTGGAGCCGCCTCTTGCGCGAGGGCAAGAACCTGATCGTGCCGGACGCGCTGGGGGTCTACACCGCGCATGACGAAACCAAGACCGCGCTGATGCAGGACGTGCTGCTGGAAGAGCGCGAACAGATCGTGACCCGCATCCGGCGCACCGAGCCGGGGCTGGGCCGGCTGTTCGAACTGTCCTGCCGCGCGTCGAAGGTCGCAGCCCATGCCCGCCAAGGGGACCTGTCCTATCTATTCGAGAAGCTGACGACCAAGATCTTCGGTCGCGACGACTGGGCCGCCCACTAGAGCACCCACCTGGACACCCCCATGAGCCCGCATCGCCGCCTATCCACCCTGCACTTGCTGGGGCTGTTCGCGTTCACCGCCCTGGCCCTGAACGACGACCGCTTCATCCTGGGCGTGGGCAGCTTCAAGCTGTCGCCGTTCGACGTGCTGTTCGTCGCCATGCTGGCCGTCAAGGCGCTGCGGCTGGCCGAGCCCAGCGCCTACGCCTTGCCGCGCGGCCTGCTTGGCGCGCTCCTTGGCCTGCAGGCAATGTCGGTAATCTATCTGCTGCTGGTGTCGATGCACCATCCCGGCATCGAGACGGGCGACGTGGCGCGCGACTTGCGCATCGTGTTCTATTTCCTGTGCACGCCCTTTCTTTGCTACAAGGACATCGACAGCCCCGCCGCCTACGCCGTGTTGCAGAAGTACATCGTTGCGGCCTGCCTGGCCGTCGCCACGCTGATGTTGCTGGAGCAGCTGCAGGGCTTCAGCGTGGCCAACCCGCTGCGTAACGTGCGGTTGGGCGTCTGGGCCATTCCCTTCGGCGTCGTCTCACTGCTGTACTTCCGCCGCACGCTGAACGTGTCCGGGCCAAAGGCCTATGCCTTGACGGTGTACATGCTGCTGGCGCTGGTGTTCTCGCTGAACCGCAGCCAGTACCTGCAATTGGCGGTGTCGGTGCTGATCGCCGTGCTGCTGGGCTCGGGCCCCGAGATCCGCCGGCGCGCCGTGCTGATCTTCGCGCCGGCCGCCGTCGCGGGCGTGCTGGTATTCGCCAGCATCGGCTATCTGGACGTGCTGACCAACCGCATCTTCAGCGTGGAAAAGCTGGACGAGGACTCCAGCTATGGCGCCCGCATCCAGGAAATGCAGGGGCAGATGGACTTTTTCGCCGAAAGCCCCGTGTTCGGTAAGGGCGCGGGCTTTCGCAGTTGGGTGATGGGCGAGAACGGCTTCGAGCTCAGCACCTTCGCGCACAACTCCTGGGCGTTCTACCTGATGAAGTTCGGCGTGGTGGGCACCATCATGATCATGCTGCCGCCACTGCTGATCCTGCTGCTGACGCTACTCAAGCGATACAACCATCCCGGGCTGGAGATGCACCGGCGCTACCTGCTGGCCACCGCCCCCATCTACATTTTCATCGACTCGCTGTCGGGCGGCCTGGCCTACGCGCCCAAGACCGCGTTCACCGGATTTCTGCTGTGCTATTGCCTGTCTCTGATGCGTAATGCGCAGATCATGCCCGTGCCGCAGGCGGACACGCCTGGCACGACGCTCACCCCCAGCCATCGTCCGGACGCCGCGCGCCGGGCGCTACCGCGAGTGATTCCCCATGCCTGATGTCCTGTTTGTCGCGCCCGACTTGCACGGCGGCGTCGGAAGATGCGTCGCCTTCATCGTGGACGCCTTGCCGGAACAGGGCGTCGATTCCGCGCTGTTCCTGCTGCGTTCGCGCAACCGCGAATACCCGGTCGGCAACCCGAAGGTCACCCGCGCGCTGCCGGTCATCGAATCGCCCGCCAAGCTCAGGCTGATGCTGCCGCTGGCGTTCATGCGCCTGGTGGCCCAGATCCGGCGCGACAAGCCGGCGATCGTGTGCTCGCACGGCTTGCTGTGCAACATGCTGGTGGTGCTGGCCAGGAAGTTCCTGGGCGGCACCTTCCGCACCGTCGCGTTCGAGCACAGCAGCCCGGCCATCCATTACGGCGCATCGCGGATGCGGCGCCTGAAGTGCTGGCTGGTCAGCCAGACCTACCGCCGCCATGACGCCGTGGTGGGCGTGTCCCGCGGCGTGAAGGAGGACTTGGTCAGCATGTTCCCGCCGTTGCGCGGCAAGGTGCACACCATCTACAACGGCGTGCCGCTGGACAATGTGCGCAAGCAAGGCGCCCAGCGCCCGGATGGCGGCAGCGATACTCCGTATCAGGTGGTGGCGGTGGGCCGGCTGGAAGCGGTGAAGGATTACGCCACCCTGATCGACGCCGCTGCGCTGCTGGACGATCCCGGCATCGCCTTCACCATCCTGGGCGAGGGTTCCGAACACGCCGCGCTGCAAAGGCGCATCGACGAACGCCCTTCCCGCACGTCGGTCACCTTGGCTGGCCACATCGACAACCCCTTCCCCGTGATCGCGGGCGCGGGCGCCTTCGCGTTGACCTCCATCCGTGAGAGCTTCGGCAATGTACTGGTCGAAGCGCTGTGCCTGGGCGTGCCGGTGATCTCGACCGACTGCCCTCATGGCCCCGCGGAAATCCTGGATGCGGGCCGCTACGGCCTGCTGGTGCCGGTCGGCGACGCCGCGGCGTTGGCCGATGCCGTGCGCCGCCTGGCCTATGACGGCAGCATCCGCGAACAACTGGCCGCGCAAGGCCCCGAGCGCGCCGACGCCTTTTCCCTAGAGCGGCATTGCCGCAACGTCATCGCGCTATTCCAGCCGCTGATGCAACGCGGCACGCCTTGAACAGGACAGCATCATGCAGAAAATACCGGTTTCCGTAGTGGTCATGACGAAGAACGAGGAACGCAATATCGCCAAGTGCTTGAAAGCGCTGGTGGAATTCGACGAAGTGTTCGTCGTGGACTCCGACAGCACCGACGCCACCTGCGCGATGGCCGCGGCGCTTGGCGCCCGCGTCTCGAACTTCCAATGGAACGGCAAGTACCCCAAGAAAAAACAGTGGTGCCTGGAACAACTGCCGTTCTCGCACCCGGTCGTGCTGTACGTGGACGCCGACGAGGAAATGACCCCCGAGCTGGCCGCCGAGATCCGCGAGGTCCTGCCGCGCTTCGCCGCCGGTGCGGGCGGCGCCTTCGTGCCCTTCGATTACGTGTTCTGCGGCAAGAAGCTGGAACACGGCCACCGCGTCTACAAGCTGGCACTGCTGGCGCGCGACCAATCCCGGTTCCTCGACTACGACGATCTGGATGTCGCCCACATGTGGGAAGTCGAAGGCCACTACCAGCCGCAAGTCAAGGGCGAGACCTTTGCGCTGCGCCAGCGCATGGTGCATAACGACCACGACTCGCTTTTCCATTATTTCGACAAGCACAACCGCTATTCCGACTGGGAAGCCAACCTGCGCACGAAGGGGCTGATGAACGACCCGCGCGAAGCCAACGTGGGCGCGCGCGCACTGCTCAAGCGCATCTTCCAGGCCATGCCGTTCAAGGCGCCGATTTCTTTCCTGCATTCCTATGTCTTCCGACTGGGTTTCCTGGACGGCAAGGCGGGCTACGACTATGCGGTGGCGCGCGCCATGTATTACTGGCAGATCCGCATCAAGACCGAAGAACTCCAGAAGGCGCGTCTGGCGCGTGCCGGCGACACGCAGGCCGACACCGTGGCGGGAGCCGCCAAATGAGCACGCTTCAGCAACTGGATCGCTTTGCGCTGGCCCCCGGCCAACGCGGCCGCTCCGCGTTGACGGTGCAGCTGTGGTGGATGGTGCAAGGCACGGTGTTCCGGTGGTCGCCGCAGGTGGCATACGGTTTTCGCCGCTGGTTGTTGCGCTGCTTCGGCGCACAGGTCGGCCGCAAGGTGCTGATCCGGCCGACCGCCACGGTGACCTATCCGTGGAAGGTCCAGATCGGCGACTACGCCTGGATCGGCGACGACGCCGTGATCTACAGCCTGGGGCCCATCCACATCGGCGCGCATGCCGTGGTGTCGCAACGCAGCTACCTGTGCGCGGCCGATCATGATGCGGGCCAGCCGGATTTTCCCTTGCGCGAACGCGCGGTCCGTGTCGAAGACGGGGCCTGGGTGGCGACTGACGTATTCGTCGGCCCGGGCGTGACGATCGGCCGTGAAGCCGTGGTGGGTGCGCGCAGTTCGGTGTTCCGCAACATGCCCCCCGCGATGGTGTGCCATGGCAACCCGTGCCGGCCTGTCCGCCCACGCATGCCGACGCCGCCATGAAGATCCTGATCTACGGTATCAACTACGCGCCGGAATTGACCGGCATCGGCAAGTACAGCGCTGAACTCGCTGAATGGATGGCTGCGCACGGGCATGAGGTCAGTGTTGTGACGGCGCCGCCCTACTACCCCCAATGGCAGGTCCACGACGGCTACCGCGCCGGCCGCTACCGCAAGGAAGAGCGTGCCGGGGTCACGGTGCGCCGCGCGCCCCTGTGGGTGCCGGCCCGCCCCGGTGGCCTCAAGCGCCTGATCCACCTGGCCAGCTTCGCGGTGTCCAGCCTGCCGTCCTTGCTGCGCGCGGCTGCCAGCCGGCCAGACCTCATCCTTGTGGTGGAACCCGCTTTGTTCTGCGCGCCCGCCGCCTGGCTGACCGCCCGCCTGTGCGGCGCCCGCGCGTGGCTGCACATCCAGGATTACGAAGTCGACGCGGCGTTCGAGCTGGGCCTGCTCAAGGGCGCTGGCTTGCGCTCCCTGGTCAAGCGCGCCGAACGCTGGCTGATGCGCCGCTTCGACCGCGTGTCGACGATCTCGCACCGCATGCTGGACCTGGCGCTGGCCAAAGGCGTGGCGCCTGAACGCGCGGTGCTGCTGCCCAACTGGATCGACGTCAACGCCATCACGCCCCGCGCGGACGGCGGCGACTATCGCGCCGAGCTCGGCATTCCCCAAGACGCAATCGTTGCGCTGTACTCCGGCAACATGGGCGGAAAGCAGGGGCTGCAGACGCTGGCCGACGTAGCCCGGCAGCTTGCGGACGACACGCGGGTCTGGTTCGTATTCTGCGGCCAGGGGCCGGAACGCGCGCCGCTGCAGGCGCGCTGTGTAGGCTTGCCGCGCGTCCGGTTCCTGGATCTGCAACCGGCGGCCCGACTGGGCGCGCTGCTGAACACGGCGGACATCCACCTGTTGCCGCAGCGCGCCGGCGCGGCCGATCTCGTCATGCCGTCCAAGCTGACCGGCATGCTGGCCAGCGGCCGCCCCGTCGTCTGCGGGGCCGCGGCCGGCACGGAACTGGCCAACGTCGTCGCGCATTGCGGATTGCTCACCCCACCCGAGGACGCCGACGCCATGGCCCAGGCGGTGCGCACGCTAAGCAGCGATGCGCACGCCCGCCAAACCCTGGGCGCGTCGGCGCGCCAGTACGCGCTGGCCCATCTGCACGTGGATGCGGTGCTGGCCGCGGCCGAGCGCGAGTTCGCCTCTGTAGTCGGCGCCAAGGCCAAGCCGGCATCCCTGAAAAGCCGTACACGCGAGAGTGATACGTAGGATGGGTGGAGCGCGAGAGTTGTAGGATGGGTGGAGCGCGAGAGTGCTTAGGCAAGGACTCTTGCGTTCAGCGCGCGCAACCCATCAGGCAGCGGCTGCGCTGTGGCTGGAGTTGCCAAGAAATCACCGTTGCTTGATGGGTTACGCGCGCTGGGCAGAAATTTTCTTGCCTAAGCACTCTCGCGCTCCACCCATCCTACGGTTTCCCATCAGGTGATCGCGGCGGGAACAATCGCCCCCGCCCCGCTCCCTGTCAATTGCTGTCCGCTTTCCCCTGTGCCAGCGCGCCGCCGCTTCGGACCAATCCCATCTGCACCGCGATATAGGCCGCCTCGGCCTGGTTGCGCGCGTTCAGTTTCCAATACAGCGTGCGTGCATGGCTCTTCACTGTGGCGACCGATATGCCGACCTGTTGGCCGATCTCCCGCATTGTCTTGCCCTGCACCAGCAGTTGCAGGATTTCTTCCTGCCGCTGCGTCAGTTCGCGCAGCTCCTGCACTGGCGCGTGGGAGACGGCCTGGGGCCGGCCAGCCGGCTGGGGATAGCACTCGCCGCCTGCCATCACCAGGCTGACGGCCGCAGCCAGTGCGTCGGGGCTTGAGGCCTTAGGCAGGTATCCCGCCACGCCGGTACGCGCACACACGCCCATGACCGAAGGGTCCAGCACGGAGTAAAGCACCAGGACCAGCCGCGGCATGAAGAAGGCCATCGCCTGCGAGATGAGCCCGATGTCCTGCTCGGCCATGCCGCTGCAACCGATAACCAGCAATTCCACTGGACGGTTGATCGAGCTGGACATGTTGAGCAAGTGGGCTGGCGAAATGGCCAGGATGTCGTCGGCGTTCCGGACACGTTCCAGTACATGCTGGATTGCGACGCGAAGCAGAGCGTAGTCTTCGATCAGTACGGTTGTCATCCCGGGAGGAACCTTGTGACGCATGGCCCATACACGGTTCCCGTCACGCCGGCGCATCAGGCTGCCAAGGCAGGTTTTGGCGGTGCGCCGGCATGACGGGAATCTCGTCCGCGCTATTGGATCGCGATCGCGAGGCGTTGTGATTCGCGCTCTCAACCCATGCTTGCGGACACAACCCATGCTATCAGCGGCTACGTCCGCTGAATCTCGGTCAGGTGGATGATTGGTGGAGGAAAGGCGTGCCGCGCGGCACGCCGGGCCCTGCTGTGTATGCCTTAGCCAGGATGGCTATGAGGACCCGGCAGCAACGGAACCTGTGCGTTCCAGGCTGCCGGGCAGGCAGCGCAACCCGCTACTACCCCAGCTTGCGCCCATAGATCTGCCCGGCGTCCGTATCCCTGCCATTGGGATCATGCCATTCCAAGGTCGCGCCACGCTGCAACGCCGCGTATACGGCCTCTCCCTTGTTCTTGACATGCAGACGCTGGTAAAGCGTGCAGGCATGCGTCTTGGCGGTAGCGACCGAAATATTGAGCATCCGGCTGACCGTCTTGATCGGATAGCCCCTGGCCAGCAACACCAGGACTTCGTACTGACGCGGCGTGATCTGAAGCAACTGCGCCCCGGCGCTGACCGGCATCGTGCCCTTTCCAGATGCGTCGTCGGCATCGCGGGAAGGCAAGGCGCAAACCGTCGCCGCAGGCGCCTGCAATGCCTGCTCGCTGGGGAAGCACTGCCCGCCTGCCATAACCAGGCGTATCGCGGCTTCCAGGATTTCGACCGAAGCGGTCTTCATCAGGCAGCCATACACGCTTGCGCCAGGCAGGCCCTGCACCGGCATCGGCAAGGGCATCACATCCGTCAGAAGCAGAATCCGCTTCGGGGTGAGCACACGCTGGATCTCGTGCAATGCGCTCCATGCCTCGTCGGTCTCAACCGGCAATCCGTAGATCAGAAGATCGGCGCCAGCGTGCGCGCCGTCGGCCTTGGACAAATCTGCCAGGCCCATCCCCTCGATTTCCCACACATCATCCAACTTGCTAAGTATCTGCCACAACCCCAACCGCAATAGCGGATGAGCTTCAATCAGGACCATCTTGGCCATGGTGTCCTCCCGGTTTTTCGACGGGCCTAGAAGGGATCTTCGCTGTGCTGAAGACTATTTTTTTTCCAACCCCGCGGTGGGTGGTCCGCACTATCCCGGAATATCTAATGAAGCTGGACCGGGGCGTTTGGGCTGGGCAACTTTGGTAGCCAACATAACGGATGGCATGAACCCATCTTATGGTTCGAAACTCCCAAAATCAAGACGTTTCAGGGCGATATAATCCGATAAAAACAGAAATCATTCGTTAGCCTTAATCACTCTCGTAAATAGGGATGAGATGACCGTCTCCCCCTTTTTACCGCTAGGGTTTTCACCAGGAATCCACGGTGTTCCCAGGAGATCCCCCTCCATCCTCACCGTGCGCAAGCGCAATGGGGACGGGGATGAGGGGGAGCAAGCGCCCGAAAAAAAGCCGCAGCGGGGCACGCCCCCGCCGCGGCAAGAAAGTCCGGTTTTGGATGAAAAGCCTATCTATATGTTTCCACGGACACACCCTGCCCGTGCAGGCATCTTTCAATCGAAATATAGGTAACATTTTTATTTTTGTGCCGGAAACGTCATTTACTCCATATAGGCGAAGTCAAATACCGTATGACCCCCCTGATGATGCCAATGGTGCATTGAAGCATGACGCTTCCTCAAAAAGCTCGCGTAGTGGATTTCGCCGTCCGTTTCCACGTAGGTGGTCGGCGAGAGCTCCTCGATCCGGTTCAACGAGACGCCCTTGCCGTAGTGGCAGAAGCCCTGGTACTGGGCACATCGGATCACGTCTCCGCTAGGCGAGACAACGATTCCGGCGTTTCGAGCCCGCATCGGGTTGCGCACGATGGGGTTGCATGCGTGCGGCGTCCAGACGGTGGAACGCGGCGAATCCGAAAAAAACGCGAAAAGTTCGTCGCAGTGGTTTTGCCCATCAGTCCGGTCAATATTCGTTAATAACCACCAGTATTCTCCGTGTTTAAAAATAATAGTATCCACGGCGGATATATTGGTCATTAACGTGACATCAAGCTCCCATTTAAGCGGAAATTCAGTGCATTTCCATAATTCAATACTACGATTTCCGCACGTTTCCGGAACCATGTACGTCACGCCATCGTGTTCGAAAATATAAGGAAACGAGAGGTGATAGGGCAGGTTCAGCGCGGTGCCAAGCAGCCGGAAAGCCCCGTCAGAGTAGGTCGCGACCGAAATCGTCCCCTTGCGTGAAGTGAAGTCGTAATCCTCGAAAAAAATATATGGTTTCTTGTCGTGGGTATATACAAACGGATCCGCAAAAAAACGCCCCTTCGGCGGTTGGAGAACCATCGCCTCGGATATCACCGCCTGTTGCCGCGATGATGGAAACATGCCGATCCGCCATCGGACATTACGTTTCATGACGCGGCGCACAATCAAATCCGATATTAACCACGCTTGACGTGCGATATATGCCGCACTGTCCCACTCCGCCGGATCCGCCCGGCGCGGCCCGCTCATGATCTGCATCTCAGGCGCCGCCAAGGCTTGCCTGGCGCGGGCCAGCGCCTGCAGGGCGTCGTAGACCATGAAATTTCCCAGGCTGAAAGCACGGGCCTGATTTTTCAACCAAAACACTTCCGTGTTGAAACTGCGCTGGTCCAGGAGCTCATCCTGATCCGCTTGCGGACCGACTCGCCAGAGTTTCACCGTGGTGTGATCCTCCCGCTGATAAACCTCCCAAAAACCGGCATATCGGCTGGTCGACACCGCGATATCCGAATAGCTCAACTGCCAGACGCCCAGGCGTGCCCACCCCATCATCTGGGCCCGCGTGGCCAGCGACGCGCCCAGCGTGATCACCAGGTCCAGGCCCAGGGCGGCCACCACGTCCTCGCCCGGCGCCCCCTCCGGCTCCCGTGGCGTCAGCGGCAGGACCGGCACGCCGGCGGGCATGCTCTGCCGCATGTCGCGGCAATTGGCCAGCATCTGGCGCTGCTTGACCGGCAGCAACCTGGCCTCGAAGCGCGACAGCGTGCCGAACAGCGCCTTCACGCCCAATCGCGGCGCTTTGCCCATGCCTTCGGGGGGTATCACCAACAAGGCGGACATGTCGAAGTCCTGACTGTGGATCAGCCACTCCGCCATCTCATGCATCCAGCCGGGTTGCTCATACCCGTCAACCAGCAGTCCCACTCGGTAGGTCTTCATTTGTCCTGCTCCTGTGTCAGGGCGCACGGGTAGCCGCAGCGGTCTGGCAAACGGGCCCGCGTCACGTATCGCCGGTGCAATGCGTTCAAGTCCTCGCGCTGATACTGCGGCGTTTTCGACGTGCATTCCAGACCACATTCATCCTAGGTCGGCCGTCCGAGGGCGAACGGCTCAGCCCCCCGCCTACGGTCGATGCGCGGGTCGTCCGACTGCGCGAGCTGCCTCATCCATCTGATCTAGCTTGCCCGGTGCCCCAATACCTGAAGGGTTCACAGCGACCGGTACTTCAGTACCTGAAAGGTTCAGACCAACCGGCGCAGCAGCGCCGTTACGGGTAAACCCTATTGGGGATAGCCGAGGCTCGCTTCTCGCACTTCGCTACCGCATAATGCTTTTAAACGAACGTTTGAATTCAACCTTATGCAAGAAATCAGAACTCCCAACACCCGCGAATCCATCCTGGACACGGCCGAAGCGCTATTTGCGCAACAAGGCCATGACGGGACATCGATGCGACAGATCACCGGCGCGGCCGGTGTCAATCTGGCATCGGTGAACTATCACTTCGGCTCCAAGGAGTCACTCGTGCAGGCGGTGCTCAAACGGCGCCTGGAAGTGCTCAATCGCGAACGTCTGCGCCTGTTGGATGAACTGGAGTCGCAATCCGGCGGCAAGCCCTTGAAGCCGTCGCTCATCGTGGACGCCTTTTTCGGGACGCTGCTGCGACTGGCGGCCGATCCCGCGCAGGCGGGCAGCACCTTCCTGCCGCTGCTTGAACGCACCATGACCGACCCGTCAGACTTCATCCGCGCGCTGTTCGCCGAGGAATACGCCGACGTGCTGGAGCGCTACCGCAATGCCCTGTTCGCCGCGCTGCCCGACGTGCCCAAGGCCGAAATCGTGTGGCGCTTCCAGTTCATGCTTGGCGCCACGTCGTACGCCATCATCGGCACGGACCTGCTGCGGTCCGTCACGGGATGGACGCTGGACGAAGCCGAACAACCCGACAACCCCGACTTGCTGCTGCCCCGGCTGATGAGCTTCCTGCTGGGGGGGCTGCGCGCACCGCTGCCGCCCGTAGCCGGCACCTAGCGGGCCTCGCGGACCGGCAGCCAGAACAGAACACATACGGAGACAAAGAAATGAACGCAGTCCTCATCGCGCTGGTCGTCATCGCGCTCCTTGCTGCCGTCGTGCTGGGCGTGCGCCCCATCCGGCGGGCGCTGCTGTCCGCGCCGATCTTCAACCTGTACCGGAAAGTGCTGCCGCAGATGTCGGACACCGAGCGCGATGCGCTGGAAGCCGGCACCGTGTGGTGGGAAGGCGAACTGTTCCGCGGGCGGCCCGACTGGAGCCGCCTGCTGGCCTACCCGCGTCCGCGCCTGACCGACGAAGAGCAGCACTTCCTGGACAACCAGGCAGAGCAAGCCTGCCGCATGGTCAATGACTGGAGCGTCACGCAAGAACGCTACGACCTGCCCGCCGATGTCTGGACCTATCTGAAGTCCCAGGGTTTCCTGGGCATGATCATCCCCAAGGAATATGGCGGCCTGGCCTTCTCGGCCTACGCCCATTCCGAGATCGTCACCAAGTTGTCCACGCGCTCGTCCGCGCTGGCCGTATCGGTCATGGTGCCCAATTCCCTGGGCCCCGCCGAACTGCTGCTGCACTACGGCACCGACGAACAGAAAAACCACTACCTGCCCCGCCTGGCGCGCGGCGAAGACGTGCCCGCCTTCGCGCTGACCAGCCCCTGGGCGGGTTCCGACGCCGCAGCCATCCCCGACAGCGGCATCGTCTGCAAGGGCGAATGGCAGGGCCGCGAAGTGGTCGGCATGCGGGTTACCTGGGACAAGCGCTACATCACGCTGGCGCCCGTCTGCACCTTGCTGGGCCTGGCGTTCCGCCTGTATGACCCCGAGGGCCTCCTCGGCGGCAAAAAGGACCTGGGGATCACCTGCGCGCTGGTGCCGCACGACCACCCCGGCGTGGACACGGGCCGGCGCCACTTCCCGCTCAATGCGATGTTCATGAACGGGCCCACTCGCGGCACCGATGTCTTCATGCCGCTGGACTTCATCATCGGCGGCCCGGCCATGGCGGGCCAGGGCTGGCGCATGCTGATGGAATGCCTGGCCGCGGGCCGTTCGATTTCACTGCCCTCCTCCAACACCGGCATGTCCAAGCTGACGGCTCGCGCCGTGGGCGGCTATGCACGCGTGCGCAGCCAGTTCCGCACGCCCGTCGGCAAGTTCGAAGGCGTCGAAGAAGCGCTGGCGCGCATCGGCGGCCATACCTACATGATGGATGCGGCGCGCAGCATGACCGCAGGCGCCGTGGACCTGGGAGAAAAACCATCGGTGGTCTCGGCGATCGTGAAATACCACGTGACCGAACGCGCTCGCCAGGTCGTCAACGACGGCATGGACGTGATCGGCGGCAAGGGAATCTGCCTGGGCCCCAACAACTTCCTGGGCCGGGCGTATCAGCAGATCCCCATTGGCATCACCGTCGAAGGCGCCAACATCCTGACGCGCAGCCTGATCATCTTCGGCCAGGGCGCGATCCGCTGCCACCCCTATGTGCTGGCCGAAATGCAGGCTGCTCAATCGCCTGACAGGAAGCAAGGCCTGACGGATTTCGACCGCGCCTTCTGGGGCCACGTCGGCTTTGTCGCCCGCAACAAGCTGCGCGCGCTGGGCACGGCGCTGACCGGGGCCCGCTACGTCGGCGTGAACGCCGATGTCGCGCCGGACATGTTGCGGTACTACAAGCTGCTTAGCCGCTATTCCGCCGCCTTCGCCTTGCTGGCCGACACCTCGATGCTGGTGCTGGGCGGCAGCCTGAAGCGCCGCGAGCGCCTGTCCGCGCGGCTGGGCGACGTGCTGTCCCAGATGTACCTGATCAGCGCCACGCTCAAGCGCTACGAAGACGAAGGCCGCCAGGCCGCCGACGCGCCGCTTGCGCACTGGTCGATCCAGGACGCGCTGTTCAAGCTGCAGGAAGCGTTGGACGGCGTGCTCGCCAACTACCCCAACCGCTTCGTGGCCTGGAGCCTGGCGCGCATCATCTTCCCGTGGGGCCGCACGCAGTCGCCGCCCTGCGACCAGCTTGGCCAGGACGTGGCGCGCCTGATGATCAACCCCAGCGCCACGCGCGACCGGCTGACGGCGGGCTGCCACCTGCCCGCCACGGCTGATGAGCCCGTGGGCGCCATTGAACAGGCGCTGGCCGCCACGCTGGAGGCCGAACCCATCGAAGCCAAGATACGTGAACTGGAAAAGCGTGGCGCGCTGGAAGGCAACCCGCAGGCCAACGTGCGCGACATCGCGGATGCCGCCTTTGCGGCCGGCGGCATCACCGCCGAAGAATATGCGGTGGTGAAACGCCGCAACAGCTTGCGCGATACCGTCGTGAAAGTGGATGATTTCCCCTTCGACCTTGGCGCGTCGGGCGCAGCCAGGCCCGCCGCCGAGCTCAAGGTCGCCTGAGGGAGGGAACGGATGGCATTCAAACCGGTTTACGTCGTCGACGGCGCCCGTACGCCCTTCCTGAAAGCGCGCACCGGGCCCGGCCCCTTCTCCGCGGGCGACCTGGCCGTGCAGGCGGGCCGCGGCCTGCTGCTGCGCCAGCCCTTCGCGCCCACGGACTTCGACGAGGTCATCGTGGGCTGCGCCGCCCCTTCGCCCGATGAAGTGAATATCGGCCGCGTCATCGCGCTACGCCTGGGTTGCGGCAACAAGGTGCCCGGCTGGACGGTGATGCGCAATTGCGCGTCGGGCATGCAGGCAGTGGATTCCGGCATCGCCAACATCCAGTCCGGCCGCTCGGAACTGGTGCTGGCGGGGGGCACGGATGCCCTCTCGC
The DNA here is from genome assembly GCF_002209535.1 of Achromobacter marplatensis. Lineage (GTDB taxonomy): Bacteria > Pseudomonadota > Gammaproteobacteria > Burkholderiales > Burkholderiaceae_B > Achromobacter > Achromobacter marplatensis. The sequence continues at coordinate 264,061 of NZ_NJIG01000005.1, forward strand.
GCGCGCCGCTGTTGTTCTCGGACGACATGGTGCGCTGGTTGGCCGGCTGGTACGCGGCCCGCGGGGTCGGCGCCAAACTGGCCGCCTTGCGTCGCTTCCGGTTGAAGAATCTGGCCCCGGTCATCGGCCTGTTGAAGGGCCTGACGGACCCCGTCGTGGGCCTGTCGATGGGCCAGACCGCCGAAAACGTCGCCACCCGCTTCGGCATCGATCGCGCCGCCATGGACGCCTATTCGGCCGGCAGCCATCAACGCGCGCTGGCCGCCCGCGCGGCCGGCGTCATGACCGAGATCACGCCGCTCATCGATACCCAAGGCAAGCTGTATCCCGATGACGACGGCGTGCGGGAAGACTCGACGCCGGAAAAGCTTGCCAAGCTCAAGCCCGTGTTCGACAAGCCCTGGGGCAACATCACCGCCGGCAACAGTTCGCAAGTGACCGACGGCGCCGCCATGCTGGTCCTGGCTTCCGAAGCGGCCGTCGCCAAATGGAACCTGCGCCCCCTGGGCCGCATCGTCGACAGCCAGTGGGCAGGCCTGGATCCGGCGCAGATGGGCCTGGGGCCCGTGCACGCGGCCACCCCGATCCTGCAACGCCACGGCCTGGGCCTGAATGACCTGGATTTGTGGGAGATCAACGAGGCGTTCGCCGCGCAGGTGCTAGGCTGCCTGGCGGCATGGCGCGACGAGGCCTATTGCCAAGCGCACTTCGGTACGCCAGCATGGGGGTCGCTTGACCCCGCCAAGCTCAACGTGGACGGCGGCGCCATCGCGATCGGGCATCCGGTGGGCGCGTCTGGCGCCCGCATCGTCCTGCATCTGCTTGACGCCCTGAAGCGCCGCGGCGCCAAACGCGGCATGGCGGCCATCTGCATCGGCGGCGGCCAAGGCGGCGCCATGCTGGTTGAAACCCTGGACGAGGACCGCCCATGACGACGTTGGACTCGCTTTCCCACTGGCGCCTGGAGCGCGACGCCGACGGCGTGGCGTGGCTGACGTTCGACCGGGCGGGCAGTGCCGTCAACGCCCTGTCGGCCGACACCATGGCCGAGCTTTCCCAGGTGCTGGACGCGCTGGACGCCGCTCCGCCCAAGGGCTTGATCATCCAATCCGGCAAGGCCACGGGCTTCATCGTGGGCGCCGATGTCAATGAATTCGCCAGCCTGGACACGCCCGAACAGGGCCGCGCGCTGGTGGCCCGCGGCTGGAACCTGTTCAAGCGCCTGGCCGCCGTGCGCTATCCCACGCTGGCGCTGATCCAGGGTCACTGCCTCGGTGGCGGACTGGAACTGGCGCTGGCCTGCCGGTATCGGCTGGTGGCCGATCAGCCCGGCACGTCGCTGGCGCTGCCCGAAGTCATGCTGGGCATCTTCCCCGGCTGGGGCGGCATGTTGCGCCTGCCGCAAGTCATCGGCGCGCCCGCCGCGCTGGACATGATGCTGACCGGCCGTGCGGCCGATGCCCGCCGCGCCGCCGCGCTGGGCCTGGCCGACGCCCGCGTACCGCCCCGCCTGCTGCGGGCGGCTGCCCGCCAGACAGTGCTGTCGAACAAGCCGCCGCGCCGTGCGCGCGGCCTGGGCGGGCTGGCCAACCACTGGCCGCTCAAATCCATCGTGGCCAACCGGGCCCGCAAGCAGATCACCGCCAAGGATCCGCTGGGCCACTACCCCGCCGCGCCCGCCATCGTGACGCTGTGGGAAAAGCATGGCGGCAACGCCCTGCTGGCGCCCGAGCTGATCGACGGCATCATCGCGTCGGACACCGCCCGCAATCTGCTGCGCGTATTCCGCCTGCAGGAACGCCTGAAGGCCAATGGCAAGCAAACGGGCGTCACGCCCGCGCGCCACGTCCACGTGGTGGGCGCCGGCGTCATGGGCGGCGACATCGCCGCCTGGTGCGCGTTCAAGGGCTTGACGGTTACGTTGCAAGACCAGGACATGTCACGCATCGCCCCGGCGATTCAACGCGCAGCCACGCTGTATGCGCGCCGCCTGAAAGACCCGCGCCTGGCGCGCGCGGCGTTCGACCGGTTGATCCCCGATCCAGCGGGCAATGGCGTGCCCCTGGCCGACATCGTCATCGAAGCCATCAGCGAACAACCCGAAGCCAAGCGTTCGCTGTACCGGTCGCTGGAGCCCCGCATGAAGCCGGGCGCGCTGCTGGCCACCAACACCTCCAGCCTGTCGCTTGAAACCCTGCGCGCCGGTTTGGCGCGCCCCGAGCAACTGATCGGCATCCACTTCTTCAACCCGGTGGCCAAGATGCCCTTGGTCGAAGTGGTGCATGCCGAGGGCGACGCCAGCGACGCGCTCACGCGTGCCTGCGCCTTCGTCGGCCAGATCGACAAGCTGGCGCTGCCCGTCAAGAGCGCGCCCGGATTCCTCGTCAACGCCGTGCTGGCGCCGTACATGCTGCAGGCCATGCGCAGCGTGGATGACGGCGTCGCGCCGGAGACCGTGGACGCCGCCATGGTGGCGTTCGGCATGCCGATGGGACCGCTGGAATTGGCCGACACCGTGGGCCTGGACATCGCGCGCGCAGCGGGCGAGGAACTGGCCGGCGGCGCCGAGCCTCCGCGCTGCCTGGCCGAGCGGCTGGCGCGCGGCGACCTGGGCAAGAAAAGCGGCAAGGGCTTCTACACCTGGCGTGATGGCAAACCGGTCAAGCAAGGCGGCGCCAGCCCGGCCGCCGCGCCGGCGGGCCTGGCGAAGCGCCTGATCCAACCGCTGATCGACGCTACCCGGCAACGCGTGGAAGCGGGCGTCGTGGCCGACGCCGACCTGGCCGACGCGGGCGTGATTTTCGGAACGGGGTTCGCGCCATTCACGGGCGGACCCCTGCATTACCAAGGCAGCAACCCGAAGCACAGCAGTGAAACGGCTCACGCCGATTAGACCGGCCCGACAAGCAGACCGGCAGTGCAATAGAGACATACATCCAACTCGAGGAGGCAGTACCATGCGCAGACGTTCATTGTCCCTGAGCACCTTGTCGGCCATTGTGGTCGGCCTGGGCGCATCCGCAACGTCCTACGCCGCCGGCTTTCAGCTTTTAGAGCAGAACGCCAGCGGGCTGGGCAACGCGTACGCAGGCTCGGCGGCAAACCCGGAAAACGCCAGCATCATCTACTACAACCCGGCAGGGATGACCTATCTGCCCGGCATCAACTTCTCGGGCGGGGTCAACCTCATCAAGCCCTCGTTCAAGTTCTCGGACAATGGCAACAGCCGCAACCCCAGCGTGCCCGGCATTCCCGGCTCTGGCCTGAACGGGTCGGTGCCCACCGGCGGCAACGGCGGCGACGCCGGCAACCTGGGCGTCGTTCCCAACCTCTACGCCTCCTGGCAGTTGAACGAACAGTGGTACGTCGGCCTGGGCGTCGGCGCCCCGTTCGGCCTGATGACCGAATACGACGACGGCTGGGTCGGCCAGTACCACTCCAACAAGTTCGAGATCAAGACCATCAACGTGAACCCGTCGATCGCCTACAAGGTCAACGACAAGTTCTCGATGGGCTTCGGCGTGAACTGGCAGCACATCGACGCCAACTACAAGAAGAAAACGGTGGTGCCGATCGCCGGCCTGCCGCTGGCCACCAACGGCGATGCGGACCTGAACCTGAAGGGCGACGCCTGGGGCTGGAACGTGGGCTTCATGCTGCAACCGACGGAAGACACGCGCATCGGCCTGTCGTACCGCTCGAAGATCAAGCACACGGCCAAGGGCGATACCGACATCACCAGCATCGGCCCGACCAAGGCATCGGTCTCGTTCGACGCCAAAGCCTCGGTGGACCTGCCCGACTCGCTGATCCTCAGCGCCACGCATCAGCTGAACGAGCGGTGGGAGCTGCTGGGCGACGTGTCGTGGACGGGCTGGAGCAGCATCCCCGACCTGAAGATCCGCAACTCGGGCGCCGGCGCTCGCGACGACGACCTGCCACTGAACTTCCGCGACACGTGGCGCGTCGCCGTGGGCGCGAACTACAAGTTCGCTCCCGACTGGAAGTGGAAATTCGGCCTGGCCTATGACCAGTCGCCGGTCCACAAGGAAGCCGACCGCCCGACGTCGTTGCCCGACAACGACCGCTATTGGTTCTCGACCGGCGTGCAATGGGCCGCCACCAAGAACACGACGCTGGACCTGGGCTACACCTATCTGTACCTGCGCAAGACGGACATCGACACGACGTCCGGCAATCAGCTGACCAAGGGCCGCGTGGCGGGCACCTATGACAGCAGCGGCCACATCGTGGGCCTGCAACTGTCGTCCCGCTTCTAGCCTTGCACGGGCGGGCGGCCCCGCGCCGCCCGCCCGCTTTTCCAGGAGAATCCCTTGAGCAAGTTCGTCGTCAAACACGTCGCCGTCCTGGGTGCCGGCGTCATGGGCGCGCAGATCGCCGCCCACCTGGCCAATGCCGGCGTGCCCGTCACGCTGTTCGATCTGGCCGCGGCCGAAGGCGACCGCAACGGCATCGTCAAGAAGGCGCTGGCCGGCCTGAAAAAACTGGAACCCGCGCCGCTGGCCGGCGCGGCCCGCATCGCCCTGATCACCCCCGCGAACTACGACGACCATCTGGACGCGCTGCGCGGCTGCGACCTGGTCATCGAGGCCATCGCCGAACGCATGGACTGGAAGACGGCGCTGTACGAGCGCATCGCCCCGCATGTGTCGCCCGACGCCATCATCGCCTCGAACACGTCCGGCCTGTCCATCGACGCGCTGGCCAACGCGTTGCCCGCGAGCCTGCGCGACCGCTTCTGCGGCATCCATTTCTTCAATCCGCCCCGCTACATGCGGCTGGTGGAGATCATCGCCACGTCCCACACCCAGCCTGCGGTGCTGGACCAGCTGGAAACCTGGCTGACGTCTACGCTGGGCAAGGGCGTGGTCCGCGCGCTGGACACGCCCAACTTCGTGGCCAACCGCATCGGCGTGTTCTCGATCCTGGCTGCCATGCACCACACCGCGCGCCTGGGGCTGGGTTTTGACGAGGTCGATGCGCTGACCGGCCCGAAGATCGGCCGCCCCAAGAGCGCTACCTACCGCACGGCGGACGTCGTCGGCCTGGACACGCTGGCCCACGTGGTCGGCACGATGGAAAAGAACCTGCCCGACGACCCCTGGCACCGCTACTTTGCATTGCCCGCCTGGTTGTCCGCCTTGATCCAGAAAGGCGCGCTGGGTCAGAAGACCGGCGCCGGCGTCTACCGCAAGCAGGGCAAGGACATTCTGGTGCTGGATCTGAAGGCGCAAGACTACCGGCCCAGCGCCGGCAAGCTGGCCGATGAGGTCGCCGCGCTGCTGAAGGAACGCGACCCCGCGCGCCGCTTTGCCGCGCTGCGCGCCAGCGAGCATCCGCAGGCGCAGTTCCTGTGGAGCCTGTTCCGCGACATCTTCCATTACAGCGCCGTGCAGCTTGAGCACGTGGCCGACAATGCACGCGACCTGGACCTGGCCATGCGGTGGGGCTTCGGCTGGGCGCAAGGCCCGTTCGAAACCTGGCAGGCCGCCGGCTGGCAAGCGATCGCCGCCGCGGTGGCCGAAGACATCGCCGCCGGCCGCGCCATGAGCGACGCCCCCCTGCCCGCCTGGGCGCTGGAACCCGGCCGCAAAGGCGTGCACACGCCGGAAGGCTCGTATTCCGCGCGCACCGGCCGCCTGCATCCGCGTTCGACCCTGCCGGTGTACCGTCGTCAATTGTTCCCGGAACGCGTGTTCGGCGAAGGGGCCGACGACCGCGGCGTCACGGTGTGGGAGAACGAGGGCGTGCGCCTGTGGAATCTGCCCGACGTGGATGCCGGGATCGCAATCCTGTCCGTCACGTCCAAGAACCACACGCTGGGCGGCGAAGTGCTGGAAGGCGTGCTGCAAGCAGTCGCCCGCGCCGAGCGCGAATTCGACGGCCTGGTGATCTGGCACGAGCCCCCCTTCGCGGTCGGCGCCAACCTGCAGCAAGTGGTCGAGGCTTGCGCAGCCGGCCAATTCGACATGCTGGAAGCCATGGTAGAAAAATTCCAGCGTGCCTCCCAATCGTTCAAGTACGCGCAGATCCCCACCGTCGCTGCCGTGCAGGGGATGGCGCTGGGCGGGGGCTGCGAATTCCTGATGCACGCCTCGCACCGCGTGCTGGCACTGGAAAGCTATATCGGCCTGGTGGAAGCAGGCGTCGGCCTGATTCCGGCGGGCGGTGGCAGCAAGGAGTTCGCTGGTCGCGCGGCCGCCTTGGCCGCCAAGACCGCCACCCCCGGCGAGGTGTTCCCCTACCTGCAACCCATCTTCCAGACGATTGCCACGGCGCAAGTGGCCAAAAGCGGCCTGGAAGCCATCGACACGGGTTTTGCGCGCGAGCACGACATCGTGCTGTTCCATCCCGACGAGCTGCTTTATGTGGCCATCGGCCAGGCGCGCGCCGCGGCCCAGGCCGGCTACACGCCGCCGCCCCGCCTGGCGAACATCCCGGTGGCGGGCCGCAACGGCATCGCCAACTTCGAGATGGTGCTGGTCAACATGCGTGAAGGCGGCATGATCAGCGCGCACGACTATCGCGTGGCGCGCAGCGCCGCCGTGGCCCTGTGCGGCGGCGAGATCGAGACTGGCACCAAGGTGGACGAGGAATGGCTGCTGGCGGTGGAGCGCCGCGAATTCGTGGCGCTCTTGCGCACGCCTGAAACCCAGGCCCGCATCCGCCACACCCTCGAAACCGGCAAGCCTCTACGGAACTGAGGAGTAGAACATGAGCAAGCAGATTCAGGACGCTTACATCGTCGCCGCCACGCGCTTGCCGGTGGGCAAGCGCAATGGCGCCTACATCACCACCCGCCCGGACGACATGCTGGCCGCCGCGCTGAACGGCGCGTTGGCCCAGGTTCCCGGGCTGGACACGGCGCGCATCGAAGACGTGATCGCAGGCTGCGCCATGCCGGAAGCCGAGCAAGGCATGAACGTAGCGCGCATCGGCCTGCTGCTGGCCGGCCTGCCGCAAAGCGTGGCCGGGGTCACCGTCAACCGCTTCTGCGCATCCGGCCTGCAAGCGGTGGCGGATGCCGCCGCCCGCATCCGCGCGGGCGAAGCCGACATCATGATCGGCGCCGGCACCGAATCCATGAGCGCCATGCCGCAGATCATGGGCAACAAGGTGTCGATGAACCCGGCCATCTTCGCCAACGAAGAGAACATCGGCATGGCCTTCGGCATGGGCCTGACCGGCGAAAAGGTCGCTGAACGCTGGAAGGTCTCGCGCGAGGATCAAGATGCCTTTGCGCTGGCCTCGCACCAGAAAGCCTGCGCCGCCATCGCGGCCGGCCACTTCCGCGCGGAAACCACGCCATTCGAAGTGGTGTCGCATCTGCCGGACGGCGCCAGCGGCGCCGTGCGCGTGGTGCGCCGCCTGGTCGAGGTGGACGAAGGCCCGCGCCCGGACAGCAGCGCGGAAGCGCTGGCCCGGCTGCGCCCCGTGTTCGCGGCGCGCGGCAGCGTCACCGCGGGCAACAGCTCGCAGATGTCCGACGGCGCAGCCGCCGTGGTCCTGGTGTCCGACCGGATCCTGCGCGAATTCAACCTGAGCCCGCTGGCGCGCTTTGTCAGCTTCTCGGTGGCCGGCGTGCCGCCCGAAGTCATGGGCATCGGCCCGGTCGCCGCCATCCCCAAGGTGCTGGAACGCGCCGGCATCACGCAAGATGCGCTGGACTGGATCGAACTGAACGAGGCCTTCGCCGCGCAGTCGCTGGCCGTGATCCGGGAACTGAAACTGGATCCCGCCAAGGTCAATCCGCTGGGCGGCGCCATTGCGCTGGGCCACCCGCTGGGTGCGACCGGCGCGATCCGCACGGCCACGATCACGCACGGCCTGCGCCGCACTGGCGGCAAGTACGGGCTGGTCACCATGTGCATCGGCACCGGCATGGGTGCGGCTGGCCTGTTCGAGGCGATGTGATCCAGCCCTATTGGTTCAAGAGCCTGTCGCCGCAATGGCGCGCGCGCCTGATGCGGGTGGGGTTCAACCTGCATCCGGCGTTTCGCGCCACCGGCGGACGCGTGCTGCATGTGTCGCCGGACTTCCAGCACATCCGCATCAAGCTGCCCTTGCAGCGGCGCACGCGCAATATCGTCGGTTCGATGTATGGCGGGTCGCTGTTCGCGGTGACGGACGGCGCGCACCCCACGATGCTGATGTCTGCTCTGGGCGCGGACCACATCGTTTGGGACAAGGCGGCGTCGATCCGCTTCCGCAAGCCTGCCTATACGACGCTGTATGTGGACTTCCGGCTGCCGCCTGGAGAGATTGCTGAAATCCGCCGCATCCTGGCGCGGGACCATGAGACGACCCGCACGTACACGGTGGAGTTGAAGGACAAGGACGGCGTGGTCTATGCCGTCGTGGAACGCACGATCTATATCGCCGACAAGAAGTTCTACAAGCGAAAGAACACAGGAGGAGACCCATGCATCCCATCTCTGGAGGGCGATCCGCCGCCCTGAGCCTCATTGTTGCCGCCACCCTGGCGGGTGCGCCCGCTTTCGCCGCCGACATGGACGTCGCGGGCGTGCGCGTGCCGGAACAGCTGTCCGAAGGCGGCCGCGCGCTGGTGCTCAACGGCGCCGGCGTGCGCACCAAGTTCGTCGTGAAGGTCTACGTAGCCGCGCTGTACGCCACCGCCAAGAGCAGCGACGCCGCGGCGTTGGTCAACAGCACGGAACCCCGACGCATGCGCCTGCAGTTGCTGCGCGACGTAGACAGCAAAAGCCTGGACGACGCGTTGCAGGAGGGATTGCGCGACAATACGCCGAAGCAGGAGCTTGCCGCGCTGAAAGCGCCGGCAGACCGTTTGTCCCGTCTGATGGCCGAGATCGGCACCGCCAAGACGGGCGATGTCGTCGACCTGGACTTCGACGCCCGCGGCGTCACGGTCACGGACAACGGCAAGCAACGTGGCCGTATCGACAGCCCCGAGTTCGCGCGCGCCTTGCTGCGCGTCTGGCTGGGCGACAACCCTGCGCAGGCTTCCCTGAAGAAAGCCCTCCTGGGCAACTAGGCACAACGATGGAACGAATCTGGCACAAGAGCTATCCCTCCGGCGTTCCCGCGGAGATCGAGATGGACGGCGTGACGACGCTGGTCTCGGTCGTGCAGGAAAGTTGCCGCCGCTTTGCGGACAAGACCGCCTACATCAGCATGGGCAAGTCGATCCGCTACGCCGAACTGGACGCGCTGACGCGCGACTTCGCCGCATGGCTGCACGCCAACGGGTTGGGCAAAGGCGATCGCGTCGCGCTGATGATGCCCAACCTGCTGCAATACCCGGTCTGCCTGTTCGGCGCGCTACGCGTCGGCTGCGTCGTCGTCAACTGCAACCCGCTCTATACCGCGCACGAGCTTGAACACCAGTTGGCCGATTCGGGCGCGCGCGCCATCGTGGTAGCGGACAACTTCGCGTCCACCTTGCAGAAGGCCCTGCCACGGACTGCGATCGAACGCGTGCTGGTGACGTCCATTGGCGGGATGCTTGGGCCCGTCAAAGGCCAGCTGGTGGACTTCATCGTCCGCCGCGTCAAGCGCATGGTGCCGGCCTGGTCGCTGCCCGGCGCCGTCCGGCTGGGCGACGCCTTGCGTGCCGGCCGCAACATGCCGTTCACCGAGGTGCCACTGGACCAGCGCGACCTCGCCTGCCTGCAATACACCGGGGGCACGACCGGCGTGGCCAAGGCCGCGATGCTGACGCACGGCAACCTGGTGGCCAACCTGAGCCAGGCCCATGCCTGGATCAAGCCGTTGGTAAAAGAAGGCGAAGAGTGCGTCGTGACAGCCCTGCCGCTTTATCACATCTTCGCGCTGACGGCGAACTGCCTGACCTTCATGAAGATCGGCGCCAGCAACCTGCTCATCATCAATCCGCGCGACATCCCCGGCTTGATCAAAGAGATGGGCAAGGTGCCTTTTTCCGCCTTCACCGGGGTCAACACGCTGTTCAACGCGCTGCTCAACCATCCCGATTTTGCCAAGCTGGACTTCTCGCGCCTGCGCCTGACGATGGGCGGCGGCATGGCGGTGCAACGCGCCGTGGCCGACCGCTGGCGCGCCGTCACGGGCAAGTCGCTGGCGCAGGCCTACGGCCTGACCGAGACCTCGCCCGCCGTCACCGTCAACCCGCTGGACGTCAAGGTGTTCACCGGCTCGATCGGCCTGCCGGTGCCGTCCACCGAAATTTCCATCCGCAATGACGAAGGCCAAGAGCAAGGCATCGGCGAAAGCGGCGAGATCTGCGTGCGCGGCCCCCAGGTCACGCAAGGCTATTGGAACCGGCCCGACGAAACCGCGCTGGTGATGTACCCGGACGGCTTCCTGCGCACGGGCGACATCGGCTACGTCGATGAAAACGGCTACGTGTTCCTCATCGACCGCAAGAAGGACATGATCCTGGTGTCCGGCTTCAACGTCTATCCCAACGAGGTCGAAGACGCGGCCGCGCTGCATCCCGGCGTACGCGAAGTGGCCGCGGTCGGGGTGCCCGACGAACGCTCGGGCGAGGCGGTGAAGCTGTACGTCATCCGCAAGGACCCCGGGCTGGACGCGGAAACGCTGATCGCCCATTGCCGCACGCAACTGACGGGCTACAAGGTGCCGCGCTACGTGGAGTTTCGCGATGACTTGCCGCGCACCAACGTGGGCAAGATATTGCGGCGGGAGTTGAAGCCGGAGGCGCAGAATGCCGCCCCCCAATCCCAAACCCGATCCGCGGTAAAGGCCTGAGGGCCGCCCCTCCTACCACTGCCCGAAAAACACACCGGCGCGCTTGTGCGCGTTGGTGGCGTTTTCCACGGCTTCGTCGCTGATCGTGGTGCGCCGCTTGCCGCGCAGCATCCAGTCCAGCAAGCGTTCACGCAATTCCGCGCGCACCCCCGCGTGCGCGCTGCTCACGCCCAGATCCTGGAATTCGTCAGGATCGGCATGCAGGTCGAAGAGCTGCTCGGGCTCGTCCAGCCAATGCACGTAGCGCCAGCGGTCGGTCCGCACCGACCAGGCGCGCGCGTTCTGCGGCGTCTTGCCGCGCAGCACTCGCGCCTGCCGGAAGCTGTAGTCCAGTTCGGAAAACACGCAATCCCGCCAAGGCGTGGCGGCATCCCGGCCATGCAGTAGTTCCTGCAGCGCCCGGCCCTCCAGCCGATGGCCCGGTCCGGCCGTCCCCAGCGCGCGCAGCACGGTGGGCACCACGTCCACGCTCTCGACCATGTCCGCCAAGGCGCGGCCGCGCGTGGCATCGGCTGCGGCCGACGGGTCCATTACGATGAAGGGAACCCGCTGCACGGTGTCGTAGAACAGTTCCTTTTCGCCCACCAGTGGTCGCCCAGGAAGTCGCCATGATCCGCCGTGAACACGATCAGCGTGTTCTTCATCAGCCCCGCGCCTTCCATATAGTCGAAGAGCCGGCCCAGGTGGTCGTCCAGTTGCCGGATCAGGCCTTGATAGGCGGGCCGCACCACGCGCACGCATTCGTCCGTGGAGAAGCTGACGCTTTCTTCCTGCTGGCGGTATGCGGCGACAACGGGATGCGCGTCCACCAGTTCTTCGCGGTTGCGCCGCACGGGCAGGCATTGGTCGGCGGTATAGCGTTTGTGATAGGGTGCCGGCGCCATGTAGGGCCAGTGCGGTTTGACGTAGCTCAGGTGCAGCACCCAGGGCTGGCCGCCGCGCCTCTTCATGAAATCCAGCGCCTGGTCCGTCATGTACGCGGTCTCGGAATGCGGCTCGGCGACTCGCGATGCCAGATGCACGTTGCGCATGTTCCACCCGCTGACGACGTTGCCGCCAGCATCCACGCCCGCGATCACGTAATCGGTCCAGGGGTCCACGCTGTCATAACCATTGCGGCGCAGGAATGCGGGGTAGCCGCTTTCCTTGCCGGGCGTGTGATGGCCGTCATAGCGGTCCAGCTCGGTGAAGCCGCCCCGGCTTAGCAACACGCCCAATTCGGAGGCGCCATCGATTGCCAGCCGCTCCATGCCCGCTTTGTCGGGGATGATGTGGGTCTTGCCCGCCAGCGCCAGCTCCCGCCCCTGCCCGGCCAGGTACTCGCCCAGCGTGATCTCGTTGACCGATAGCGGCACGCGGTTCCAGGTCGCGCCATGGCGCGACGGGTAGCGCCCCGTGTAGTAGCTCATGCGCGAGGGGCCGCAGACGCCGGAATTCACGAAAGCGCGGTCAAAGCGCACGCCGCGGGCCGCCAGCGCGTCCAGGCTGGGTGTCTGCAAGTAGGGATGGCCATAACAGCTCAGGTGGTCGGCCCGTAGCTGGTCGGCCATGATGAACAATACATTCTGCACGGTGCCCATGCCGGCTCCTCTTATTGCGTGGCCGTGAAGCCGGAGGCCCGCACCACCGGTTCCCATTGCTTGCGGTACGCGGCCAGCGCGTCGGCGGTGCCGGCAGCATCGAGAGAAACCGGTTCCAGGAACACGCCGCGCACGGCCTCCTGCATGGCGGGTTCGCGCAAGATGGCCGCGATGTCCGCGCCCAGCCGGTCGACCTTGGCCTGCGGCATCGCGGCCGGGGCGAAGAAGGCGTTCCAGCCGTCGGCCGCCAAGTTCACACCGCTTTCCTTGAACGTGGGCACCTCTTTCAGATCCGCATCACGGGTGTCTCCGGACGTGGCCAGGATGCGGATCTTGCCCGCGCGGTGCTGCGGCAGCAGCGTGTCCAGCGTATCGATGCCTTGCGGCAGGATCCCGCCGATCAGCTCCGAGATCAGCGGGGCCGATCCCCGGTAGCCGACCACTTCCGGCTCCTGCTCGATCTCGCGCCCGAGCATCAACGCGAAGAAGTGCGGCAGGCTGCCCGTGGCCGGCACGCCCACCGTGAACTGCTTGGGGTTCTGTCGCAGCCACTGGCGCAATGCCGCCACATCCTGAATCGGCGAACTGGCCGGCACCGCCAGCGCGAACTTGTAGCGGCTGGCCAGCGACACGGGCTTGAAGTCCTGCTGGGCGTCGTAGCCTGGTTGGGCATAGACCAGAGGCGCCACCACCATCACGGCCGGGTTGGCCAGCATCAGCACGTTCTGGCTGGCAGGCGCCGCATGCAACCCCTGCGCTGCGATACGGCCGCCGGCGCCGGTCTTGTTCTCGACCACTACCGGCACGCCGGCCCGGTCTTTCAGCCGGTCAGCCACCAGCCGCGCAATGCGATCCGAACTGCCGCCTGGCGGATAGCCCACCACGATGGTCAGCGGGCCGTCCAGCGGCGCTTGCTGCGCACAGGCCAGCGGGGCCAGCCCGGTCAACGCCGTCGCCACCAGGGCGCCCGTCATCCATTTACGCATTGTCTTCTCCTGGAGACAGTGGCCCGCTGTCGGTTATGGTTATCCATGCTTGGCCGATACCCGATTGAGTGAGCGGACTGTAGCAACGCGGCCGTTGGTTGATCTAATCCAGGACTTTCCATAACGATATGCACGCCATGCCTTCCACGCCCCTGTCCGAGCCGCCACATCTGGCGGACATGCTGATGTACCGGCTGTATCAGGCCTGGTCGCAAAGCAATCCGGTCTTCGTGCGGCTGTGCGAAGGCCGTTTCGGCATCACGCGTCGCGAATGGCGGATCCTGGCCTGCGCCGTCGAAGGCGGCATCATGAACTCGGCCGAACTGGCCGCGGCCGCCAAGCTTGATTTACCCCGCACCTCGCGCACGCTTGGGACGCTGTGCGAAAAGGGCTGGCTGCGGCGGCTTCACGACAGCGCCGACCGCCGGGTCGTACGCGTGGAGGCCACCGCCGAAGGCATCGACCGCTACCAGCGCCTGCTGCCCGAGGTCGCCCGCCTGAACGACCTGCTGGTGCAGGACCTGAACCACGATGAAATCGCGCTGCTGCGCGACTTCCTGGCCCGTATCGAACAGCGCGGGCGCCGCATGGCCGACGACAATATCGTCTCGGAAAAGGCCAGCCGCCGCGAAGGCGGCACGCGCCGGGCGCGGTACGCCTGAAACGCCATTTGTCGCGCATCGCCAACACATCTCCGCTGCGGGGCACCGAAACCAGCACCCGCGCCAAGCCGCTGATAAATATGGGATTTATTGCATTAAAACTGCCCACGCAGCCAGTTTGCAGGGCTTTTTTACATCTGCGAGCACCCTGATTTCGCGTGTCTGGCCGACGCCCAATTAATAATAATTATCGTTGCCATTCTTATATGTGATCGGCTGCCAAGCAGCCGCCGGGGAGATCTCTTGAAACGCCACCCTTATCCGACCGCGCGTCGAGCGCGGCCGCAGACCCTGTTGCCCGTCACCGCCCTGCTGGCCGCCTGCTTCGGCGCGGCGGCTCAGGCCCAACCCGCCCAACCCGGCCCGTCCACCGAGCCCGCCACGGTGCTGCCCGCCGTGCAGGTCACCGGCACGGGTGAAACCGCGACAGGCCCCGTCGACGGCTACGTCGCAACGCGCAGCGCCACCGGCACCAAAACTGACACCCCGCTGTCCGAAACTCCGCAGGCCATCACGGTGATACCCCGCGGGCAGATCGTGGACCAGGGATCGCAGAACGTGCAGGACGCCATGAATTACGCGGCCGGCGTGCGGCCCAACGCCTACGGCGTGGACAACCGCGGCGATTACGTCCGAATCCGCGGCGTGGAACCGGCGCAATATCTGGATGGTCTGCGTCAGTTCTTCAACTACAACAACCCTCGCACCGAGATCTACGGGATGGAACGCGTGGAAGTGCTGCGCGGCCCGTCATCCATGCTGTACGGACAGGGCAGCACGGGCGGCATCGTCAACCTGGTCAGCAAGCGCCCGCAGGCCGAAGCCCAACGCGAGATCGGCGTGGTGCTGGGCAACGACAACCGCCGCGAGATCCAGGCGGACCTGACCGGGCCGGTAACGGAAGACGGTCAATGGCTGTATCGCGTCGTGGCGGTGGGCCGCGACAGCGACACGCAGGTGCAGCACGCGCCCGACGACCGCCTGATGCTGGCGCCTTCCCTCACGTGGCGTCCCAGCGCCGCCACCTCACTGACCCTGCAGGCCCTGTGGCAAAAGGACAAGGCCGGCACCACGCAATCCTTCCTGCCCTGGAGCGGGTCGGTGCAGGAAAATCCGAACGGCCGCATCCCGACCCGCCGCTTCGTCAGTGAACCGGGTTTCGATGCTTACGATACCGAGCAATTCAGCGTGGGCTGGCTGTTCGAACACCAGTTCAACGACACCTGGAAGTTCCGCCAGAACTTCCGCAACACGGTCAGCCGGGTCGACTACCAGTCGCTGTATCCGAACGTCTACGGCGACCGGCGCGGCAATTCGTACATCGATGCGGACCAGACCACCACGGATCGCTTCTTCTACATCAACAAGCCGCGCATGCGCACGCTCTTGGCCGACCAGAACATCGAAGGCAAGCTGAACTGGGGCCGCACCGAGCACACCGTGATCTTCGGGATGGATTATTCGCACTACCGCGAAACCAGCCAGACGGCCAGCGGCCTGGGCGCGCCGCTGAACCTGTATCACCCGGTCTACGGCAACCTGCCGGAATACGAACTGTCCGACACGCCGAAGCAGAAGCAGCAACAGTTGGGCTTCTACGCGCAGGACCAGATCAAGTTCGACAAGAACTGGATCTTCCTGGCCGGCATCCGGCGCGACCGCGCCGACAACCGCATCGACGGTCAGGACAAGGAAACCGACTACGCCACGACCAAACGCTTCGGCCTGATGTATGCCGCCGACAACGGCTGGTCTCCCTACCTGAGCTACAGCGAATCCTTCACCCCGATCGCGGGTTCCGACTTCTACGACCAGCGCTGGAAGCCCATGCGCGGCAAGCAGGTCGAGGCCGGCATCAAGTACATGCCGAAGGATGCCGACATCGAGTTCACTGCCGCCGCCTACGATTTGCGGGAAAAGAACCGGCAGACCAACGACCCGAACAACCCCAACAACCAGATCCAGGCGGGCAAGACGCGCACGCGCGGCGTCGAACTGGAGCTGCGCGGCCGGGTCACCAAAGACGTGGACGTGATCGCCAATTACATCTATACCGATCCCGATCCGCAGCTGGAAGGCCTGCCCAAACACATGGCGTCGCTGTGGGGCAAATACCGCTTCGCCCTGGCTGGACAACCGGGATTCGCCGTAGGCGCGGGGGTACGCTACCTGACGGCATTCCGCGACGGCGGCGCGCCGCAGACACCGGCCGTGACCTTGTTCGATGCCATGGTCAGCTACGACAATGGCCCATGGCGCTACGCGTTGAACGTCAACAACATCGCCGACCGTACCTATGAAGTCGTCTGCCTGGACCGTGGCGACTGCTTTTACGGGGCGCGCCGCACGGTCATGTTGAGCGGGGCCTACCGCTTCTAAGCAGCACACGAACTTCAGGACGGGGAAAACCTGTACGTACCGGCTGTACGTACAGGTGTACACTACGGTTTTTCAACCCCCACTGACAGACGCATCAACGAACTTCTGCAACCCACCAGAACCGTCCTGGAGACTCCCGCAAGTGTCGACCGCCGCCTCTTCCCGCTCGCCCTTTTTTGGCACCATGCAGAAAATCCCTGGTGGATTGATGCTGGTGCCGCTGATCCTGGGTTCCCTGATCGGCACCTTCGCCCCTGATGCACTGGCCATCGGCGGCTTCACTACCGCCCTCTTCAAGAACAGCGCCCTGCCGCTGATCGCCCTGCTGATCTTCGCAACCGGCACGCAAGTCAACACCCGCACCGGCGGCCCCATCCTGGCTACCGCCGGCACCATCCTGTTGATGAAGACGCTGGTGCCCGCCACGTTGATCATCATCCTGGGCAGCTACGTCGGCCTGGACGGCGTGCTGGGCGTGTCGATCCTGGCCATGCTGGCTGCGTTCGACAACAGCAATGGCGGCCTGTGGCTGGCCTACACCGGCCAGTACGGCGATGCCCGCGACCGCGGCGCCTATGTGGCCAGCGCGGTCAACGACGGCCCCTTCTTCAGCCTGCTTTTCCTGGGCGCCTCGGGCCTGGCCGATATTCCGATGATTGCCCTGGTGGCGGCACTGGTGCCGTTCCTGCTGGGCGTCGTGGTCGGCAATCTGGACCCGAAGTGGCGCGACGTGCTCAAGCCCGTGCCGAACATCGTCATCCCGTTCTTCGCCTTTGCGCTGGGCACCGGCATCAACTTGGGCGCGGTCGTCAGCGGCGGCATGAGCGGCCTGATCCTGGGCCTGATCATCAGCCCCATCACCGGCGGCCTGGTCTACCTGGGCTATCGTATGATCCTGCGCCGCGGCGGCAAGAGCGGCCTGGGCTTTGCTGCAGGCACGACGGCCGGCAACGCCATCGCCACGCCCGCCGTGGTGGCGGCAGCCGACCCCAACTTCCAGCAATACGTCGCGACCGCCACTGCACAGGTCGCCGCGTGCGTGCTGATCAGCTCGATCCTGGCCCCGATCCTGGCCTCGTATTTCCTGAAACGCGCGGGTGAACTCAAGTCCGAAGATGCGGACGTAACCGGCGGCACGCCCACCTTGGGCGAGGCCCGTGGAGAAGCGCTTTGACGCCCACCATCGCCATCGTTGCCGATGACCTGACCGGTTCCGGCGACACCGCGGTGCAGTTCGTCCGCGCCGGCTGGAGCACGCATCTGTCCATCGGCGGCGCCGACGAAGCGCTGTCGGGCCCGGCGACCGAGGGTGTCGAAGTGCTGGCGGTCACGACCAACAGCCGCGCCCTGGCCGCCGCCGACGCCGCCGGGGTCATCCGGCAGAACGTCGAACAACTGCGCGCCGCCGGCGTATCGCGCCTCTACAAGAAGGTGGACTCCACCTTGCGCGGGGCCTTCAAGGCCGAGATCGACGCGGCGCGCGACGCCTGGGGCCCGGACACGGTGGCGGTGATCTGCCCCGCCTTTCCTGCCACGGGCCGCACCGTCGAACAGGGCATTCTGTATGTGAACGGCAAGCCGGTCACCGAGACCTCGGCCGCGACCGATCCGGTCACGCCGGTGACCGAAAGCCACATCCCCACCCTGCTGGGCTGCGCCCACGTCGCGGCGCAAGCGGGCGATACGCCCGACACGCTGGCCGCGCGCATCCGGCAGGCCGGCAACACGGTCGTGGTTGACGCCGCCACCGATGCCGACCTGGAACGCCTGGCGCGCGCCATCGGCCTGCTCGGTGAACACGCGCTGCCCGTGGGCGCGGGCGGCCTGGCCGTGCCGCTGGCCCGCGTCTGGGCTGGCGCCGACCAGACGGCGCCCGTCGTCGTCGTCGTGACCTCGCAGCACAGCGCGGCGCGCGCGCAAGCCGCCGCTCTGCAAGCCTCGGGCGCAGACACCTGGACACCGTCGCTGGCCCAACTGGCCGACGACGCGGCATGGCAGGCCTGGAGCCAGCCGCTGCTGCAACACCATGCGCAGGCGCCGGCCGAGGCCGGGACCGTGCTGTTGCTGGCGCCCGAAGGGCAACTCGCGGGGCTGGATTCCGAAACGGTTGCCGAGCGCCTGGGCAGCCTGGCGGCGCAGTTGATCACGACGTCGCGCGCGGCGGGCGTGGTCGCCACCGGCGGCGACGGCGCGCGCAGCGTGCTGGTGGCGCTTGCCGCCCGCGGCATTGCGCTGGTGGATGAAGTGATGGGCGGCGTGCCCCTGGGCACGCTGACCGGAGGCATGGCCGCGGGCCTGCCCGTGGTGACCAAGGCCGGCGGCTTTGGCACCGAAGACGTATTGGTTCGCGCAGTACGCGCGATCCGCGACAGGAGATTCAAGCGATGACACAACCCCAACCCAACAAGCTGCCTTTGCTGGCTGTCACCCTGGGCGACGTGGCGGGCATCGGGCCGGAAATCACGGCCAAGATGCTGATGGGCCACGACGAACTGCGCCAGAAGGCCCGCCTGCTGGTGGTCGGCGACGTGGACGTCATGATCAAGGCCGTGCAGGGCCTGGGCGGCGACGCCGCCATCGTGCGCAAGCTGGACCGCGCAGCGGACTGCACCAACACGCCGGGCACGATCGAAGTGCTGCAAGCCGGCCCGTCGCTGGCCCACGTCAAGCTGGGCGAAATCAGCGCCGACGCCGGCGACGGATCGGTGCGTTTCGTCACCACGGCCTGCGCCCTGGCGCGCGCCGGCGAAGTCGACGGCATCGTCACCGCGCCCTTGAACAAGGCCGCCATGCACGCCGCCGGCCACAAGTGGCCCGGCCACACCGAACTGCTGGCCCACGAATTCGGCGTCAAGACGTTTTCGCTGGTGCTCTCGGCCGGCGACCTCTACATCTTCCACGCCACCACCCACGTGTCGCTGCGCCAGGCCATCGACGACCTGACTCCGACCCGCATGCGCGCCGTCTTGCGCCTGGCCGGATCGTTCGCCAAGGCACTGGGCCGTGGCGACCAGCCGGTGGCCGTATCGGGACTGAACCCGCACGCCGGTGAAAACGGCATCTTCGGCAGCGAAGACGCCGATATCCTGGCGCCCGCCGTGGCCGAAGCCAACGCGGCCGGCATCCTCGCCGCCGGCCCGATCCCGGCCGACGCCCTGTTCCCGCAAGCGGTGCGCGGCAAGTGGCAGTTCGTGATCGCCTGTTACCACGACCAGGGCCACGCGCCCTTCAAGGCGGTCTATGGCGACGACGGCGTGAACATCACGGTAGGCCTGCCCGTCGTGCGCGTGTCCGTCGACCACGGCACCGCGTTCGACATCGCCGGCAAGGGCATCGCCCGCGAAGACAGTTTGATCCTGGCCGCCGAGCGTGCCGCGCATCTAGCCCCGGGCTGGACGCATGTGTGGGAAACTGCGCGGGCACAAACCGGAGGTTGATTCCCATGGCGCCCGCCACGCACGACGCATTGCCCGTTCTTGATCGCACAGGAGACATCCCGCTGCACGCCCAGGTGGCGACCCTGCTGCGGGGCTATATCCGGACGAACAAGCTCGCGGCTGGCGCCGTGCTGCCCAGCGAGGCCGCGCTGTGCGACCGCTTTGGCGTCGCGCGCAGCGTGGTGCGCCAGGCGCTGGCCGCCCTGGCCACCGAGGGACTGATCCAGCGCGAGACCGGGCGCCCCGCGACGGTGGCGGCGCCCCAGGAACACCGGCGGCTGGTGCAGCGCTCAACCGGGCTGTACGAACAGTTTGCCCAATCGGGTGTCGCCTTGCAGACCCGAGTACTGGCGTTTGCACGCGCCGAGCCGCCCGATGACGTCGCCTCCTTTTTCGGTACAACCCAGTTGCTGATGCTGGAGCGCCTGCGCCACGTGGCAGACGCCCCGTTGGCCTACGTGCGTACCTGGCTGCCCGCCGACGCGGTGCCCGGCCTGCGTGCCGATGACCTGACCGATGCGTCCTTGCACGGCGTGCTGACGCGACGCTTCGGCCTGCGCCCGGGTGCCGGCCGCAACCAGATCCGTGCGGTTGCCGCAGACGACCGGCTGGCCGGCTTGCTGGATACCCGGGCAGGCACACCGCTGCTGATGCTGCAAGGCCAGGGCATGGACCAGCACGGGCGGCCGCTGGAATGGTTCACGACCTGGCACCGCGCCGAGCAACTGGTGTTCGACGTGGATGTCAGCGTGGGGCACGAAAGCGTGCAGCCCCGGCTGCAGGACACCCCGGCCCAAGCCGAACCCGGCCATGCCGCCCCGGCCGGCATCGTGCCCGATGGGCATGACCCGCTGGCCCGCGCGCAGGCACTGGTGGCGGAACTTTCGGCCGAGCTGGCCCGGCTGCGCGGCAAGTCCTGATCGGATTTTGCGGGCCAGGGCGGGACGCTTGCCGACCTGACTTCCCCTACCCAGCCTGGCAACCTGCCCGCGCCATGCTTCAGGCGCTGGCAGCCTGCGCGGCCACCTGCCGCGCCAAGGCCTTGCGATCCACCTTGCCGACCGCATTTTCCGGCAGCCGATCGATCCACACGATATCGCGCGGCACATAGATGCGGCCCAGGCGGGCCAATACCTCGGCCTGGATCGCCGACGCCTGCAACGCGTCATCCACCATGCCATCGCCGTCACGCTGCACGAAAATCACCGGGACTTCCCCCAGGTCCTCATCGGGCGCGCCGACCACGCAGCACGCCGCCACGCCGGCCAAGCCGGTGACGACGCCTTCGATCAACGCCGGCGAAATGTTCTCGCCGCCCCGGATGATGACGTCCTTGATGCGGCCGGTGATGCTCAGATACCCCTGCTCGTCGAACCGGCCCAGGTCCCCGGTACGCAACAGCAAGGGCGCCCCGCCGTCCGCCTCGTCCACGCCCAGATAACCCAGCATCAGGCTGTCGCCTTCGATGCAGATCTCGCCTTCGCCGCCCGGTGCGGCCTGCGAGCCGTCCGGCAGCCGCAAGGTTACGCGCTGGCCCGCCAGCACCGTGCCCACCGAGCCCACGCGCCGCGCCCCGGGCGGATTCATCGTGGACGTGCAGGTCGCCTCCGACAAGCCATAGGACACCACCAGCGGGCAGCCCAGAAAGGCCTCGATACGCCGGTGCAATGCCTCGGTGATCGGCGCCGACCCGCAGCGTGCGAAGCGCAAGCCCGCCAGGCTTTGCGGGTCGAACGTCAATTCCAGCATGCGGGCGTACATGGTGGGCACGCCGGTGATGATGGTGGGCAGGAACGCGCGCAGCAGGCCTGGCATGTCGTCCGCCCGGAAGCGGCCGGCCAGCGCCACGCTGGCGCCCGCCAGCAGCGGCGTGAAAATCTGGTTGTTCAGGGCGTTGGTGTGATGCAGCGGCATCACGTGCAGCAGGCGGTCACCCGGCGTCAAGCCGGTGTGCGCCAACACGCCGCGCGCATTGTTCGCCAGGCCCCGGTGGCTGAGCAGCACGCCTTTGGGGTTGCCCGTGCTGCCGGAGGTAAAAAGCAGCAAGCCAGGGTCGGCTGCCGCGACGTCGCTGCCCGACCAATCCACCGGCCCCTGCTCGATGTCGCTGGCTGCCAGCAGGCGCGCGGGCGGCAGGCCGCAAGCCTCCGCCGTCGCGGCGTTGGCCACATCGTGCAGCATCCAGGCCAGACCCACCGCCGACACGCGCCGCGCCGTCTCCTCGACCGACAGGCGCGGCTCCAGCGGGCAAGGGCAGGCCCCCGCCGCCATCACGCCCAGGATGGCCAGCACTTGCGCCAACGAACGCTCCATCGCCACCGCCACGAAGGCGCCGCGCGGCACACCGGCGGCACGCAGGCCGCCGGCCACCTGCCCCACCCGGCGATACAACGCCGCATAGGTCAGCGTTTCGTCCGTCGTCACCATGGCGGGCCGCGCCGACCATTCAGGCTGGCGCCACGCGCGTTCGCACGCCGCCGCGAGCGTGGCTTCGGCAATCGTCATGGCGGCCTCCTAGCGCAGCGCGACGGCAGCGTCGCGTTCGAATTGACCGTCCTCATCCAGCTCGCGCAGCGCACGGGCTTCGGCCGCCGTGGGCGGTTCGGACGGCACGGCGCCGGTGGCGTCGAACTCGAACCCCGTGCGTTCGCGCACTTCAGACAGGCTGGACTCCGGATGCCACGACTGCAAGGCCAGCTTGCCATCGCGCTTCACGAACACGGCGATCGGCGTCACCACGCCATGGAAGCCGCCCCAGGACGTCATGAAATCCAGCTTCTGCACGAACGTGCGGCGCGAGTGTTCCGTGCGCCACGTGCACGCGCGCCGCGCCGTGGGCAGCATCACCGCCCCGCCCCCGCCGCCCGGCAGGCGCACCTTGGGCTCGTGCCAGTCGCCGATGCAGGAATTGTTGGCGCAACCCGCGCCGTCGATCTGCGCCGCCCCCAAGAAGGTCAGGTCCATGCGGCCCCGCGTGCACAGATCGTAGAAATCCTCGTTCGAGAAAATCGACGCCGTGTGCTCGGCCAGCACCGGGTCCGAGCTGGATATCGGAATGTGCGACGGCCGCGGATTCACGCCGCCGGCCACGTTGATGTAGACGAAGTCCCAGTCATAGGCGCGTTTCGCCAGCAGGCACGCCAGCATCGGCATCGTGGAATTGACGCCGCTGAACGTGATCTCGTCGGGGCGGATAAACCGCGCCAGGTTGGTGACGATGTAGGAAAAGCCCGACCATTGCTCAGCCATGATTGCCCCCTTGCGCTTCAGGCGCCGCGGCCAGGTGCGCTTGCAGATCGCTGTTCTTGTCCATGTATGCCTCTACCGCGGGATAGTCGATGGCGTAATCCGGCCAGCACGATCCCGGCCACGCGCTGCCCGGCGCCACGGCGTAGGCCTGCACCATGAAGTACGGCACCAGCGTGGATTCCGGCTGCGCTTCGAACACCGCGCTGTCGACGACCTTCTCGGCCACCACCAGCACGCTGCCCGCGGCGCGCGACATGATGCGGTCCCAATGCGCCGTGCCATGCACGCGCACATTGCCCAGCGCGTCCACTTCAGAAGCCTGGATCACGGCAAAGTCCGGACGAATGGCCGGCACGACATACGTCTTCTCGCCGCTGCCATAAGGGTCGTCCAGGCAGGCCCAGCCATTGAGCGCCGGCAAGCCGCTGCCATGCAGGCCGCCGCAAGGCTGGAACGGCACGCCGAACGCCGCCGCCCGCAACCCCGCTGTCAGGCTGGCGCAGGCATGCTCTTCCAACTCGACCTCGCGGCGCTCCACGGCGCGCCGATACCACGGCGCCAGTCCGAAGTTGCCTTCCATCGCCACGATGCCCGCGCGCACGCGGCGCAGCACGCCGGCGCGGCACAGGATGTCCACGTCGTAGCCGGGCGATTGCTTGATCAGTTCAAGATCGCGCTTGCCCTGGCGGATCAGTTCGCGCACGAACGCGAACGGCCCGCGGTGCAGGAAGCTGCCGCCCAGCGCAATGGATGCGCCATCCGGCACCAGCGCGGCCAGCTCCGCCACCGAGCACTGCTTGTTCTTTTGATTGAAACCCGAAGCCATTGTCTTGTCCTCCCCTGCTGATTCTTGGTCCCTAGCGCGCCTGCAGATAGGCGGCCACGCGGTCCTTCAACCCCGGCGCCGCCGCCGAACGCACCAGGCGCGCCAGATCGGCGTCCGGCGTCTCAAGCGACAGGGCCGCATACAGCTGGACCCGGCTGGCGTCCGTCAACGCGGCTGCCGTTTCCACCGCCTGTTGCTCGATTTCGGGCCACTCCTGCTGCTCGGCAAGCCGGCTGGCGAAGCCGTCACGCAACGCCTCTTCCGCATTGAACGTCGCGGCTTGCTCCAAGACCGTGCGGGCCCGTTCGGCGCCCACCAGCGCGGCAAAGCGGCGCGTGCCCAGCACCAGGCCGAACTTCAGCCCCGGCATGCGAAACGTGGCGTCCGGCGCGCTGATACGCCACTTGCACGCACCGAACAGGTCGACGCCCGCGCCGAAATTGCGACCATGCGCCAAGGCCACCGTCAGGCAAGGCGATGCCGCCAGGCGCTGCAGCAAGGTTTCGATGCGCACGAAGCGCAGCAGCAGGTCGCCCTCGCTTTGCGCCTGCCAGTCGCCGAAGTCGAAACCCGCGCTGAAGTTCTTGCCCTCGCCCTTCAGCACGATCAGCCTGGCACCCTGCGCCTCGGCCTCGTCCAGCGCCGTGATCAGCGCCTCCACCAATTCGGCCGACAGCGCGTTCATCTTCTCTGCGCGCGTGAGCGTCAGCACATGCCGCGCGCCCTGCTTGTCGATATGCAGAACGCCGCTCATGCCGTCGCCCCTTTCTTGGCGCCGCGCAAGGCGCCCAGCACCTCGTCGTTGTGTTCGCCCAGCGCCGGCGGACGCAAGCGCAGCGCCGTGGTCTGACCGTCGAACCGCACCGGCAGGCCAAAGGTGCGGGTCTGCACGCCGTTGGGCAGTTCCACCGGCTGCACCCACCCCATGTGCTCCACCTGCGGGTCGGCCAGCACTTCGGAATACGTGTTGATCGGCGCGCACGGCACGCCGGCTGCACGGAAGCGCGCCAGCCAGGTCTGCGCATCGTCATTGGCGAAGATGGCTTCAAGAATTTCGCGCAGCGCCGTCTGGTTGCGGGCGCGGGCGCTGGTGTCGGTAAAGCGGGGGTCGGCCAGCAGGTCCTCGCGGCCCACGGTGGCGCAAACGCCCTTCCACAGCGCTTGGTTGCCCGCGGCCATGCCGAAGTAGCCCCCCTTGCATCGGAACGCCTGGTACGGCGCGTTGCGCGGATGCGCCGACCCGAGCTTGACCGGGTCCTTGCCGCTGCCGAAGAACTCCGACGTCTGCAAGGCGGCGATGCCCAGCGTTGCGCCCAGCATCGGCACGTCGATGTGCGTGCCCTGCCCGCTGGCCTGGGCTGCGCGTAGCGCCGAAGCGATGGCGAAGGCGCCGTATAGCCCCGCTGAAAAGTCCGCCACCGGCACGCCGCATTTCACGGGTTCGCCGCCCGCCTCGCCCGTCACGCTCATGATGCCGCTCATCGCCTGGATGGTCAGGTCAAACCCGCCTTCCTGCGATCGCGGGCCCGATTGGCCGTAGGCCGAGATCGAGCAATAGACCAGCCTGGGATTGGCTTCGCGCAATTGCGCATAGCCCAGCCCCAACCGGTCCATCACGCCCGGCCGGTTGTTTTCGATCAGCACGTCGGCGGTCAGCGCCAGTTCGCGCGCCAGGGCCAGATCGCCCGGATCTTTCAGGTTCAGCGTCACCGACTTCTTGTTGCGGTTCAGGGACGCGAAGTTCTCGCTGTAGCCGTCGGAGATGGGCGGCCAGCTGCGCAAGGTGTCGCCGCCCTCGGGGTTTTCCACCTTGATCACGTCGGCGCCCATATCCGCCAACAACATGCCGCAAAACGGCCCCGCCGCGACATTGCAAATCTCCAGCACCGTGATGCCGGCAAGTGCCGAACTGGGTGTCATGTCTGACCTCTCGTTATAAAAATTCAATATTTAGGATTCGAAAAATATTATAAGAGCGCGGTTTGCAGGATGGCATCATGCCGGACGGATTTATGCCATTCACCCGTGTTTCCTAGTGCAATCCCTAGGTGACGCGCTTAATTGTTGACCAGCATATCACCGTGTGGAATTCTACGTAAACCATTTATTGGAATGCGAGTCCTATATTTTAGGACTTATAGAACAAGATCGCAGCGCCGCAAGCCCCCGCAGCCGCAGGGGCCCGCGCAGGACGGTCCGACCACACCAAGGAGACTCCCCATGAAGCAAACGTGGCGCATTGCGCTCGCCGGCGCCGTTCTGGCGCTGGCCGCCGGCCCTGCCCAAGCCCAGGCCTGGCCCTCGAAACCCGTGCGCATGGTCGTGCCGTTTCCCCCAGGCGGCGCCACGGATGCCGCCGCGCGCATCTACGCGCAACACCTGGGAGATTTCCTGGGGCAAGGCGTGGTGGTCGAAAACAAGGCGGGTGCGGGCGGCGAGATCGGTGCCGAATTCGTCGCCAAATCGGCGCCTGACGGCTACACGCTGCTGATGGGGGCCGTAGGCAGCCATGCTATCCACGCCGCCATGCCGGACAAGCCGGGCTATGACTTCGCCACCGCGTTTGTCGGCGTCTCCATGGCGACCAGCATGCCGATGGCGGTCGCCGTGAACAGCAAGGTGCCTGCCACGAACGTGCAGGAACTGATCGCGCTGGCCAAGAGCAAACCCGGCACCATCACGTTCGGATCGGCGGGCCCGGGCACGTCGCAACACATGGCGGGCGAACTCTTCCAGGTGGTGACGGGCACCCGCCTGATGCATGTGCCCTACCGTGGCAGCGGCCCGGCCATCACCGACTTGCTGGGCGGCCAGATCGACATGGTGATCGAAACCCTGCCCGCGCTCCTGCCGCAGGTCGCCAGCGGCAAGATCCGGCTGCTGGGGGTAACCACCGCCACGCGCGCCACCGCGCTACCCGACCTGCCCACGCTGATGGAGCAAGGCGTGAAGGATTATTCCGTCGCCACCGCCTATGCGTTGCTGGCGCCCGCCGGCACGCCGCCTGCCGTCGTCGACAAGCTGTCGGCTGGCATGCAGAAGGCCGCCGCCATGGCCTCGGTGCAGCAGGCCGCGTTGAAGCTGGGCGCCGATGCCGTGGCCACATCGCCCGCCGACACCAGCCGCGTGCTCAAGCAGGAAGTCGCCCGCTGGGCGGACGTGGTGCGCATGTCGAACGCCAAATGACGCCTGCCCACGCATCCTCCCCATCGATGGCCGCGGACCTGGCCATCGTGGGCGGCGGCTCGGTCGCCGTCAGCCTGCTCTACCAATTCCTGCTGGCACTGGAAGCAGCGGGGCGCGGCCCCGCCTCCCTCCCCTTGCGCGTTGCGCTTTTCGAACCGCAAGCGGAGCCGGGCCCGGGCGGCGCCTACCAGTCAGACCTGCCCAGCAATTTGCTCAACATCCCCGCCGGCAACATGTCGGCGCGGGCCGATCAGCGGATGGACTTCGTCGACTGGCTGCGCGAGCAGGATCCCGCCTGGCTGCGCGAAGCGGGCGTCGAGACCGTCGCTCCGTCGGACTTCCTTCCGCGGCCGCTGTTCGGCGCTTATATGCGCGCCGTCCATGCGCGTTGCCGCCAGTTGGCGCCATCGTTGGGCGTGACATTGCTGCATGTGCAAAGCCGGGTCCAACGCGTGTCGCCGCTGCCCGATGGCGGCGTCTGCGTGAATCCGGACGAGGGGCCGCCATGGCGTGCCCGCCATGCGGTACTGTGCAACGGCAACCTGCCTTCGCAGGCCTTTCCGCATCTGGAAGGCGCGCCAGGCTATTTCAACAGTCCCTACCCCGTCGCCGAATTGGCAAACACGATCGCGCGGGATGACGCCGTGTGCGTCGTGGGCACCAGCCTCAGCGCCGTGGACGCCATCGCCGCCTTGCAGCAATCCGGCCATCGCGGCCCCCTCCTCTGTGTATCGCGCAACGGGCGGTTGCCCTCCGTGCGCAGCCCCCACAATCAGCCGCCCGCGGCGTTGCGCCACCTGAGCCGCGACGGCGCCTTGCAACTGGCCGCACGCCACGGCGGGGCGCTGTCCGTCGAGGTCATCGCGCAAGCGCTGAAGGACGAGGTGCGGGCCATGGGCGGCCCGCTGGACGCCGACGACGTGCTGGGCCTGGACGCAGACGCGCACACGGCGCTGGAAGAAGAGATCCGCCGTTCTTCGCAAGCGGCCCGCCCCTGGCAAGCGGTGGCCGCCGCCACCAACGCGGCGGTCGATCAGATCTGGCATTTGATGCCCGCCTCTGAACGCCGCGTTTTCCAATCGCAATGGCGGTCCCTGTGGATGGCGCGTCGCGCCACCTTTCCGATGCGCAATGCGCTGAAACTTCAGGCGCTGTTCCAAAGCGGCCAGTTGCAGGTGCGGGCGGGTTATGTGGACAGCCGCTACGACCCGGCGGACCAGCAGTTCCAAACGCGCCTGCGTGGGGCCGATGGCCTCGTCACGCGGGCCAGCCGCCATCTGGTCAATGCCACGAGCTTCTCGGTAGATACCGCGGCCACCCGCGATCCATTGGTCGCCACGCTGCTGCAGGACGGCCATGCGCAGGCGGACCCGTTCGGCGGGCTGGCGCTGGACTACGAATCGGGCTGCCTGAAAGATGCGCGGAACGCGGTGCTGACGCAGATCTCGGTGCTGGGCAGCCTGGCCGGCGGCACCTACTTCTGGACCACGTCGATGGATGTGAACGCGCGCTTGGCGCGGGATCAGGCGCAGCGCATCGCACTGGCGCTCGCGCGGCCGGCGGGGCTTACTGGTCCAGAAAACCCCGCCGATAGCCCATCCCCTGCGAGATGGCCTGCGCACAGGCCGACACATCCGGCGCCAGCTGCTTCATCCTAGCGGCGCTCAGGCGGTCCAGCGGGCCAGAGATGCCCACGGCCGCCACGGGCTGGTCCAGGCTGTTGAACAGCGTCACGGCCAGGCCGCCCACGCCTTCGCGCCATTCGCCGCGGTTCACGGCGTAGCCCGCGCGGGCGATCTTGCGCAGCTCGTCTTTCAGCAGCGCCATGGACACGATGGTGGACGGCGTGTGGCGCACCAGTTGCTCGGCATAGCGTTCGACATAGCCGTCAGGCTGGTAGGCCAGCAGGGCCTTGCCGGTCGCCACGGCGTAAGCCGGCGCGCGGCCGCCCACCATGGAATAGGCCCGGATGGGCTGCGGGCTGTCGATCTTGTCGACGTAGACCACATCAAACCCGTCCAGTACCGACAAGTGCACGGTTTCACCCGTCTGGTCGGCCAGCGTGCGCATGAACGGGGCTGCCAGTTTGCGCACGTCAAGTTGCGCAAGCTGGCGCGCCGCCAGTTCGAACAGGCGCACCGCGCCACGGTATCCGCCGCCGTCATCGTCCTTGATGACATAGCCGGCGTGGATCAGCGTTTGCAATGTGCGATGCGTATTGCTGCGGGTGAGGCCAACCCGCGCGGCAAGCGCATCGATGGTGCGCGGCGGATTGTCCACGTCGGTCACCGCCTCCAACACCATCAGCCCCTTGAGCAGCGTCTTGTCCATGCTATTTTTTCCTAATATTTAGGACGGGAACATAGCATGAGACGCGGCGCGCGAACAGCGCTTTCGGGGCGCGGCGCTCAGCCTTTCAGCCCGGGGATGGTGGCACGCACGGCGGCGGACCGGTCCCACAGATTCGGCAGGCTGGGCGACGAATAGCCGGAGACAAACGGCTTGGGCTGCCCCGTCTGTGGATCATAGACATGGCGCGACACCGCACCGATGTTGCCGCCGTACAGGTGCACACTGATCGACACGCGATCCGCGAAGGCGTTGGACACGCGATGGATGTCGCCCTCTACAGGCGACAGGCGCTCGACGTCACCAGGCTGCAAGGTGGTGGCCTCGCCCGCGGGCGTCAGTTGGCCGTCCGGATGGCGCACGTAGCGCTGATTGATTTCGGCGCCGCGCAGCATGCCCACATAGCCCCAGACCTCATGGTCATGCACCGGCGTGAACTGCCCTGGTCCCCAGACGAAACTGACCAGCGAAAACCGCTCCAGCGGATCGCAATGCAGCAGGAACTGCTGGTAGTACTGCGGATGCGGCGTGGTACAGGCCTCGGGCAACCAATCGTCGTGGCGCACCAGGTCGGCGAAGGCCGCTTCCAGCGCCGGCGTCTGCGCCAGCCCGTCCGGGGTGGCCAAGCGCGTCGCGGTGGCGATAAAACGGCGAAGCCGGTCCAGACCGGGTGAAGCGTCGGGCATTGCGTGTCTCCGTGTCGGCGAGAAAATCCCAGATGAGAAAACCAGTATCCACCATTCGGGATACTTGCGCACGTTTATCCCTGTCGCGGTCACGGCGATGGGAGCCAAGCCGCGCTTGACAGGCCTGGGCGTAAGCGCGCAGCGTATCGGACTATCTTCCAGGTTGAAAATGACGAGTACTTATCAAGATATTCCGCCCACACTGGTGGAGACGTTACGCGGCGCGCAGCGCGTCGTCGTCTTCACCGGCGCCGGGATTTCCGCGGAAAGCGGCATCGCCACCTTCCGCGATGCCTTGACCGGTTTGTGGTCGCGCTTTGACGCGCAAGCGCTGGCCACGCCCGAAGCGTTCCGCGCGCATCCCGATGTCGTCTGGGGCTGGTATGAATGGCGCCGCGCACAAGCGCTGCGCGCCGAACCGAACGCCGCGCACCGCGCCATTGCGGCGTTGGCGCGCCACGTGCCCGAATTGATCGTCGTCACGCAGAACGTGGACGACCTGCACGAGCGTGCCGGCAGCCCTCAGGTAGCGCACCTGCACGGCAGCCTGCATGCGCCGCGCTGTTCATCTTGCGGTGCGCCGCAAGCGTTGTCCGGCGGCGTGTCTGAGGAGCCCGACGAAGGACGCCGCCTCGCGCCGCCCGCCTGCACGCGTTGCGGCGCGCCGGTGCGGCCGGGCGTCGTCTGGTTTGGCGAAAGCCTGCCTGCCGACGCATGGAGCGACGCGCTGCGCGCGGCCGAACAATGCGATCTGCTCTTCTCCATCGGCACGTCGGCGCTGGTCTACCCTGCCGCCGAATTGCCGCAACGCGCATTGGCCGCAGGGGCCACGGTCGTTCAGGTCAACCCGACCGTGACGCCGTTGGACCGGCAAGCGCACTGCAATTTGCACGGCGCTGCCGCCGACGTCATGCCCCGCCTGCTGGCAGCGGCCTTCGGCGCCACCGGCCGCTGACGGACGCATCGGCGCGGCTCCTCGTTCAGCCGCCGGCTCACCACTTGCAGCCGCGGTCCGTCAGGGTATCCGCCAGCAACATCGGCAACGCCAACAGCCCGCCGCCCGCGTGCGCGTCCTTACAGGAGGGCCGCGCAGCTTGGACTATGCCTTGAGCCAGCGCAGACGGCTGCTCGCGCGCCTTTGGCGCAAGGCGAAACACCGGCTCGCCCCGCGCGCGCGGCAGGCCCACCGCCTCGGCATCCGCTTCCCGCCAGCGAAAATCATGCGGCGGTGCGACGGCAGAAGACTGCTGCGCGCCCTTGCTCGGGACGGATGGGGTCGCGGAAGGCGGACGCGCGGAGGGCAATGCCGCCCGCCCCGACCGCGGCACGGGTACAGCGGCGAATTCCGATGCCTGCGTGGGTGCGGGCGCCGAACCCGGCGCAGTTGCCGGTGCCAGTGCTGGTGTCCGCCCAGAGGGCAATGCAGGCGCGGAATGCTTCGCCGGCAGCACCATCACGATCAGAGCGGGCTCCGCCTCCCGCGCGCTTGTCGGCGCAAGCCGGTCGGACCACCACAGCGCCCCCAAGCCCCCATGCAGGGCACAAGACAGCACCGCCGCCCACCCGGAAATCCTCCGCGATTGCCGTCTCAGCACATGCGCGCGTGGCGTCGCGGCCGCCTCTCCCACCATGCTCGACACTCAAGCTGCAAGCCCTTTCAAGCGGGCGACGCGCCGATGATAGCGTCATGTCTGGTGAAGATTTGTGAAGATCTTTAGGGCCGTTGTGGGGTAGAAACAAGGTTGCTGCAGCAGTCGAGGGGAAACCCCAAATCTCACCGCTTCGTCACCGGATTACAGTGGCGCAAGCTGTTTCGGCCGTGGAGAGCATCATCCCTTTTTCCTGGAGACTTCCCGATGTCTTTGTGCGCTCATCAGACGGTGTCTTGCATCGTGTGGTGCGCCACGCCACGACCACCGAAACCATCGCCAAACTTGAGAGCGTTCCCAGCAATTACCACCTGGATTGCGAGTGCATGCTTGATAACGGTGAAACGCTTTCCTGGATAGGAAATAACCAGTATCGTCAGACTAATGGCGGTGCGATCTACACCGCCGAATCCGATATCACGACGCCCCGAGGTGAATCCCGCAAAAGCGGCGCCGCAAAGCGAAGTGGGCCGGATGCATACAGGGCAACCCCGCACAAGAAACTGACTGCGGAGCGCGCCCCTTTACCACTAGCTGTCGTCAATCTAAAAACCGGCAACGATTGGAGCCTGATACGCGCCTGGCGCGAGCACCTCAATATCAGCACTGCGGATATGGCTGCCCGGCTTGGCGTGGACCACTCTATCTACATTGAATTGGAACGGCCGCGTCCACGGCCTCGCCAGGTCATCCTGGATCGCGTTTCGGAAGCATTGGGCGTGTCACCCGACCAACTCGATGATTCATTGTTAGGGGGACGTTTTCAGTAGCGCAGCGAGGGGATTCCCCTTGGCTTCGGAAATTGAAGCGTCCACGTGACTTTGGCGCCGCATGAAAGACGGCCCCGCGCAGGAGGTAAGCAGTATGCTCGGCACCGCAAGACGATTGACGGACGTGCTGGTCACGTCCCCCGATGGCACCCTGTATCGCATTGAACGTTTCGTGGCCGACCTTGACGCGTATTCCGCGCTGGGGACGTCGCGCTTTGATCCGAAGATGCATTGCATCTGTCGGACCAGTTCAGGCGAAAAAGTCACCTGGCTTGGCGGCCAGGCCTACGAGATGCTCAAGAACGGCATCTCGCTGACGGCGGTCGACCGACGACGGCGGTGAGCCCGTGCCCTACCGCGTGAATCGATCCACCAAAAAGTCCACGAAGGTCGTGAGCTTGGGCAACGCCTGCCTGTCCTTGGGATACAGCAGCGAGATCGGGCGCGCGGCGGGCCAGTACGGCTGCAAGATCGGCACCAGCCTGCCTGCGCGCACGTCATCGCCCAGCAACAGTTCGGGCTGCAGCACCACCCCAAAGCCCGCCAGCGACGCTTGCCGCAGCGCCTGGCCATTGTTCGACACGAACCGGCCGGTGGGATACCCCACCTGATTGCCATCCCCGCTGTTCAACTGCCAGCCAGTGCGACGGCTCCAATAGGAAAAATCCAGGCATTGATGCCGCACCAGGTCGTCCGGCGTGGCGGGCGTGCCGTAGCGCTCCAGATACGCGGGTGCCGCGCAGACGATCATCTGGTAGCGCCCGATCGTGCGCGCGACGAGCGTTGAATCCGCCGGCTCGCCGATCCGCACCGCCAGGTCATAGCGCGCCGCGACGATGTCTTCCACCACATCGCTCAGCACCAGCTCCACACTGACATCGGGATAGATGGACAGGTAGTCGGCAATGGCCGGCGTCAGCGCAAATGAACCGAAAGTCACGGTCGAGGTGATGCGCAAATGGCCCCTAGGCGTCAGGCGCAAGGCTTCGGCGCCCTGTTCAGCGTCGCGGATCTCGGCCAGGATGGTCTTGCAGCGCGCGAAATAGGCTTGGCCCGCCTCGGTCAGGCTTTGCCGGCGCGTGGTGCGGTTCATCAGGCGCACGCCCAAGCGGGCCTCCAGGCCCTTGACGTGCTTGGCCGCCATGGCCGCCGACATCTGGTGCCGCGCTGCCGCTGCGGTCAGGCTGCCCAGCTCCACGACCGCCACGAACACTTCCATGCTTAGCAACCGGTCCATGAATTACGCACCCTGAGTATGAAGTGTTTCCACCATTCCTGGATTTTTCCATGGAAATCGAACGGCGAGAATGCTTGCATGCACTGGCGCTCGGCCGGTGCGCCCCAAAGCCAACAGATTTCGGGCAATCCCCGGGAGACCCTTATGAAAATCATCCTTATCGGCGCCACCGGCACCATCGGCCGCGCAGTCGCACAAGAGCTCGGCCAACGCCACGACATCATCGCCGTGGGCAAGACCCAAGGCCAGTACCAGGTCGACGTGACCCGCAGCGACAGCATTCGCAACTTGTTCGAACGCGTGGGCAAAGTGGACGCAATCGTCTCCACGACCGGCACCCTGCACTTCGGCCCGCTGTCCGAAATGACGGCAGACCAGTTCAAGATCGGCTTGCACGACAAACTGCTGGGCCAGGTGGATCTTGCGCTGATCGGCCAGCACTACGTCAACGCGGGCGGCTCCATCACGCTTACCAGCGGCATCGTCAGCGACGAACCCATCCGCTTCGGCGCCAACGCCTCGGCGGTCAATTCCGCCATCGACGGTTTTGTGCGCGGCGCGGCCGTGGAACTGCAAGGCATCCGCATCAACTCCGTCAGCCCGACCGTGTTGCAGGAGTCGATGGCAAGCTATGGCCCCTACTTCCCCGGCTTCGAAGCCGCGCCCGCCAGCCGCGTGGCCCTGGCCTACAGCCGCAGCGTCGAAGGCGCGCAGACGGGGCGGGTGATCCGGGTGTGGTGATGCACGATTGACCTGCTGCAGCGGACTTGGCAGCAGTCGCCCGGACAAAAGAAAAGCGGCTTGATGGATGACCATCAAGCCGCTTTTTGTATTGCTTTTGCCTTTCGGCTGAACCGCGGCATCGTTGATACCGCGTGTTCAAAATAAGGTGGCGCGCCCGGCAGGATTCGAACCTACGACCCCCTGGTTCGTAGCCAGGTACTCTATCCAGCTGAGCTACGGGCGCTCCGAAAGAGGCGTGTTTATAACATGAAAAAATACCATCGTGCAAATCGGGGGCCGAAAACCCGCGGTTTTCCGGAATCCACGATGCCTTGCGCCAGATCAACGATGGTCTGCACCCTGCGCAGTACGCTGAATATGCAGCAACACAGGACCCGGTCCTGCCCCACCGCGCATGCAGGCAAACCATGGCCAAGAAATTTCCGATGTATCCCAAGCACCCCGAACGCATCTGCTGGGGCTGCGACCGCTATTGCCCGACCGACGCGATGAGTTGCGGCAACGGCTCCGACCGCACCATGCACCCCATCGAACTCCTTGGAGACGATTGGGCAAGCGTGGGGGATTGGGGATTCGAAGACACCGATGATGCGCGGCATGGCGCGCAAACTGCGGCCACACAGGCGCCACAGCACTGAATTTCAACGCGCAGTTTGAATGCGCAGTTTCAATACTGCAGACATGCGGGTGACCTTCCCCTCGCATGCACGCCATGCGCCGGAAAAACAAAAAGGCCTTCGATACGAGATCAAAGGCCTTTCCATTTTCTTTCTTTGGCGCGCCCGGCAGGATTCGAACCTACGACCCCCTGGTTCGTAGCCAGGTACTCTATCCAGCTGAGCTACGGGCGCTCCGACAAAGAGGCAAAATTATATCAGAATAATTAAGCCGTTGGGGCTGCTGCTGCCCCTATTTGCTTTTTCTTTTAGGTTTTTTCGCATCCTGCGTTCACAAGGAACATGGGGTACTGAAAACTTGGCGCGCCCGGCAGGATTCGAACCTACGACCCCCTGGTTCGTAGCCAGGTACTCTATCCAGCTGAGCTACGGGCGCATCAAAAAGCAAGCCTTGAATAATAGCGTTGTTTCAGAAAACGTGCAAGTCAGGGGCGAGAATATTCCATACCGATCCGCATCGCGGCGCGCTGCACACGGCTGCCTGCCTCCCCTGCGTACAGCTTTCTGACAGCGGATGGTCACACCGATAGAACGTTGGCTCTTTAGCCTAGCGGCCGTTAACGATGCCGGCTGTCATCCGGCGATCCCGTGGCGCAATGACAGTGCGCCACGTTACCCGCAAGCTCAAGAGTCCATCCCCATGTCTGACAAAGAAAAGAACACCGGCGCGCCGTCCGCCGCCACCACGGACGCGGAATCTCCCGTACGCCCCACGCGCCGCGGCTTCCTGACCGGCATCGCCGCGCTCGGCGCCAGCGCTGCAGCAATGGGCGCCTTGTCCGGTTGCTCAAGCGATGACGACGATGACAGCCCCGCCACGCCCACGCCGGATCCCACGCCGACGCCCACTCCCGCGCCGGATCTGACCCAGCAGTTGCGTGCCAACGTGAAGACGGTGGTCGTGATCTTTGCCGAGAACCGCAGCTTCAACAACTTGTTCGCCAATTTCCCCGGCGTGGAAAAACCGCTGTCCGCATTGACCGCGGCTGACTACGCGCAGAACGACCGCGACGGCACGCCGCTATCCGTCCTGCCACCCGTGTGGAACGGCATGGTGCCCACGTCGCAACAGGCCAACCACATCACGTACCAGGTCGCTCAAGCCGCACCCTACATGAACAATCTGCCCAACGCGCCATTTGCGCTGCTGGGACCGCAGGGCGAACCGCTGCCCCAGGGCGTCGTCACGCGTGACCTGTGGCACGTGTTCTATCAGAACCAGATGCAGATCAACGGCGGCAAGAACGACCGCTTCGTCGCGTGGGCCGACTCCGGCGCGCTGGTCATGGGCCACTACAGCGATTCCGCCTACAACCTGCGCCTGTGGAAGCTTGCCCAGGAATTCGTGCTGTGCGACAACTTCTTCCAGGGCGCATTCGGCGGTTCATTCCTGAACCATCAATATCTGGTCGCGGGCCGTCCGCCCTTCTACCCCGATGCGGCTGATTCGGTCGCCAAGACTCAGATCGCGCAACTGCAAAGCGCCGATCCCGCCGATCCGCGACTGCAGCCCAAGCCCGCATCGCCCGCAAGCGCGCTGACTGGCATTCCGCAATTCGGCGCCAGCGCGCTGACGCCGGACGGCTACGGCGTGAATACCATGGCCCCGCCCTACTGGCCTTCGTTCAGCCGCGACGCCACCGACCCGACGCTGGCGGACGCCACCAATCCGCAAACGATGGTGCCGCAAAC
The DNA here is from genome assembly GCF_002209535.1 of Achromobacter marplatensis. Lineage (GTDB taxonomy): Bacteria > Pseudomonadota > Gammaproteobacteria > Burkholderiales > Burkholderiaceae_B > Achromobacter > Achromobacter marplatensis. Next base: position 300,919 of record NZ_NJIG01000005.1, read on the forward strand.
TCACAACAACATCGGCGACCTGATGACCGCCAAGGGCCTGGACTGGGCCTGGTACGCGGGCGGCTGGCAAGCCGCCGTGGACTCCACGGCCAACACGGGCTTTCCGTCGTCGCCTAATTTCCAGGCGCATCACCAGCCCTTCAACTACTTCAAGAGCACCGCACCCGGCACCGCCGCGCGCACCGCGCACCTGCGCGACGGCGGACTGGGCGACCTGTCGTCCACCAACAAATTCCTGGCCGACGCCGAAGCCGGCAAGCTGCCTGCGCTGACGTTCTACAAGCCACAAGGCAACCTGAACATGCACGCGGGCTACGCGGACGTGGACTCGGGCGACCGCCATATCGCCCACATCGTCGACAGCCTGCGCAAGAGCGCGCAGTGGGAGAACATGGTGGTGGTGGTCACCGTCGACGAAAACGGCGGCTGGTGGGACCACGTGGCGCCTCCGCAGGGCGATCGCTGGGGTCCGGGCACCCGCGTCCCCGCGCTGGTGATCTCGCCCTTCGCCAAGAAGGGCACCGTCGACCACACGGTGTACGACACCGGTTCGATCCTGCGTCTGGCGACGCGCGTGTTCGACCTGCCGATGCTCGAAGGCCTGAAGGCACGCGACGACGCGATGTCGGCACGCGGCCAGCACCCCATGGGCGACCTGAGCAATGCGCTGACGTTCAGCGCCTGAGCGCGGTTGCCGACGGCGCGCGCGGCGCGTGCGCCGTCGGCCTTCGGCGACCTAGAAAAGCGTGAGCGTGGGCCGCCGGGCGCTGCTGCCGTTCCATGCGGCGGGCAGCCCGGCCGCCTCCGCGGCGCGTACGATCAGTTCCCCTACCCGCACCATGTCGGCATCCCCGCCTTCCGGCGCCCCCCAGAACGCCAGTTCCAGCCGCCCTTCCCTCTTGGCGCGGTTGCGGTCCTGGCGCGTATAGAAGCAGAATCCGTGCAGGCCGGCGGCTGCACCGCCGCGCTCGTGAAAGATTTCCGAGCAATCGGCAAAGCCATCCGACTGCGTCGTGCCCGCATCCTGGAGGGCCACCAGCCCCGCCTGCGTCAACGATGCAAACAACGCATCCAGCCGCGCTTGCGCGTCGCGCCATTGCGCGGCAGTGAGCTTGACGGGTTCCGGCTCAGGCTCCGGCACTTCCAGCGCCACGCCGGTCAGCGCGGACAGCAGCTCCTGCACCTCGGGCATCATCGCGTTCACGGTGATGTGATTGCCATGGGCATCGCGGATATCCGCGCGGGCGCCCGCGTCGATCAACAATTGCACCGCGTCCGTGCTGGGCGCGAACTCGGCCGCCAGATACAGCGCCGTGCGCCCTTCACGATGAAATTCCAACGGGCTGCCGGCGTCGACCAGCAGCTTCAACACCGCGAGGTTCTCGGAGATCTCCGTGTCGTTGGCGCCCATCGCGGCCTGCTGCAACGCCGTGAATCCATACGCATCGACCGCCGCCGGGTCCGCGCCCGCGTCCAGGCAAGCCTGCACCCCTTTCACATCGCCGCTGCGCGCGGCGTCGAATATCTTGCTGAGTTTCAAAGGCGGCTCCTAGATCTGCGCGTCGCCCGCGCCGTGCACAAGCATTGCATAGATTTCCGCGACCCTTTCCACCGTGATGCCTTCGCGTTGCTCGACGGCAAGCGGGTGGTTGGTCGGCTCCAGTTCAATCGATGGCCTGACCCCGCCATCGCGCAAATGCACGTGCGTCTTCAGGCTCAACGTATCCGGATAAGGCGCCAACTGCGTATTCAGCCAGCCGAACAGAGGCGGTGTCTGCGCGCGTTCAGAGGCGTCGAAAGTGCGTACCCAGGTTTCGAAGCTGGCCAGGCTGACCGACACCCATACGCCCCACACAAAGGGCTCGGGATGGCCATGGATGGGCAGCTCGATGCAGCCCCGCACGAAGAAATGCTCCTCGTCGATCACGCAGTCGTCGCTGCCCAGGTCGCCGCGCTGCTGGCGCTCTTCCGGCGCAAGGCGGTAATAGCTTTCAGGCGCGTCGGCGCCAAAGCTGGGCAGGCCGTGATGGACCTGATCGCACGAAGCGCATTTGAATGAGAATTCCATATTCCGGGCAGGCAGGGAGAATGCGCAGATGATAGCAACCGGCACGGCGGGAAAGCTTTATCCTAGGGAGTTCTTCCCATTCATCGCATCCCCGAAACGGCTCCTCACGTGAAACACCTGCTCGCCAGCTTGGACAAGCTGGCAGATTTCGACGAAATCATCGATGTGCGCTCGCCGCTGGAATACGCCGACGACCATATTCCCGGAGCGATCAACGCGCCCGTGCTCAGCAACGAAGAACGCGCGCAGGTCGGCACCCTGTACCGTCAGGTCTCGCCCTTCGAAGCGTCGCGCACCGGTGCGGCCATCGTGGCGCGCAACATCGCGCGGCATCTGGAGACCACCTTCGCCGACCGGCCGCAAGGATGGCGCCCGCTGGTCTATTGCTGGCGCGGCGGCAAGCGCTCCGGCTCGATGACCGTCATGTTCAACATGATCGGCTGGCGCGCGCGCCAATTGGACGGCGGCTACAAAACCTACCGCGGCGCCACACTGCAGGCGCTGGACACGTTGCCCGCCGCGCTGCGCTGCGTAGTGCTGGTCGGCCCCACCGGCAGTGGCAAGACGCGGCTGCTCAACGCGCTGGACCAGGCGGGCGCGCAGACGCTGGACCTGGAACAGCTGGCCTCGCATCGCGGCTCGCTGCTGGGCGCCCTGCCCGGCATCGCACAACCCTCGCAAAAGCGCTTCGACACGCTGCTGGCCGCGCGCCTGCGGGCGTTCGACGCCAGCCAAGCCGTGTACGTGGAAGCGGAAAGCCGCAAGATCGGCTCGGTCGCGCTGCCGCCCGCGCTGCTGCAGGCCATGCACCGCGGCGCCTGCATCGAAGTCGTCTCCTCGCGCGAAGACCGCGCCGCGTTCCTGCAGCAGGATTACGCGCAGCTGTTCGAAAACCCGGACTGGCTGAAAACCCAACTGCAACGCCTGCTGGGCCTGCACAGCCGCGACGTCATCAACGGCTGGCTGAAGATGGTGGACGAAGGCCGGCGCATCGACCTGGCCCGCGAACTCATCGACCGCCACTACGACCCCGCCTACGCTCGCAGCAGCCACACGCACTTCACGCAATTGCCGCAAGCCACACGGATGGCTTTTCGGCCGAATGACGCTGACGGAGTAGAACAAGCCCGTGCGCTCTTGAAGGCGTTGGCGTAAATCTATCAACGACGCCCCGCCCGCAGAACTCTCAATCTTTCGCACAAGGAACCCGGCAACCATGACCGAACCACGCAGCAATATCCTGCTGGAAATCAGACGGCTCACGCCCGCAGAATGGAGTCACGCCTACCCCGTGATCGCCCAACTCCGATCGTTGGACGAAGCAGAATTCCTGGCGCGGGTGCGCCGCCAATCGCATTCAGGTTACGAACTTGTCGCGGCCTTTCTGGGCGGAAAGATCATCGGGATCTTGGGGATGCGGCCCGTGCACACACTGGCGCGCGGCCCCCACCTGCATGTTGACGACCTCGTCGTAGACGCGGCGGTGCGTGGCAGTGGTGCAGGCCGGGCCTTGATGGACTACGCTGAACGCGACGCTCGCGCTCGCGGCATGACGGCGGTGTTTCTCGATGCGCGGCCGGATGCCGTTGCGTTCTACGAACGGGAGAACTATCAGCTGCATGCGGCGCCTTCGATGAAGAAGGTGCTTGCGCCCTGAAGGAAAACGCGGCCAAGGCAGGCCGCCGCGCAGATAACCTCAACCCATGAAAAAACCCCGCAATCACTTTCGCGATTGCGGGGTTTTTATCTTCAGCACTGGCCAGAAGCCAGTACTAAAGCTTATCTGGCGGAGACGGTGGGATTCGAACCCACGATGCAGTTTTTAGCCACATACTCCCTTAGCAGGGGAGCCCCTTCAGCCTCTCGGGCACGTCTCCGAAAAGAGAACGAGATTCTAGCACGAATTTTTGGAGTATTTCCCGAGAAGCGGGCCATCGATCAAAAAAATCGTGCCGGAACCGTTGCCTTTATTCCTTGGCGCCCGGCGTCTGATCCAGGCCGAAGGCCTTGTGCAGCGCGCGCACGCCCAATTCCATGTACTTGTCGTCGATGATGACGGACGTCTTGATTTCGCTGGTGCTGATCATCTGGATGTTGATGCCTTCTTGCGAAAGCGTCTGGAACATCAAGCTGGCCACGCCCACGTGCGAGCGCATGCCGATGCCCACGATCGAGACCTTGGCGACCTTCTCGTCGGTGGACAGTTCGCCCGCGCCAACGGCCGGGATCACTTCGCGCTTGAGCAGGTCCACGGCGCGCGCAAACTCGTTGCGGTTCACGGTGAACGAGAAGTCGGTCGTGCCAGCCACGGACTGGTTCTGCACGATCATGTCGACGTCGATATTGGCGGCGGCGACCGGGCCCAGGATGGAGAAAGCGATGCCCGGTTTGTCGGGCACGGCCAGCAAGGTGATTTTGGCTTCGTCGCGGCTGAAGGCGATGCCGGAGACAACGGCGGCTTCCATTTTTTCGTCTTCCTCAAAAGTAATCAGCGTGCCCGAGACCATTTCTTCGTCGAGCGGGATGAGCGGGTCGGTCAGCGAGGACAGGACCCGGACCGGTACACGGTATTTGCCGGCGAATTCAACCGAGCGGATCTGGAGGACCTTGGAACCCAGCGACGCCATTTCCAGCATTTCCTCGAAGGAAACGACGGCCATGCGGCGCGCTTCGGGCACCACGCGCGGATCGGTCGTGTAAACGCCGTCCACGTCGGTGTAGATCAGGCATTCGTCGGCCTTGATGGCCGCTGCCACGGCGACGGCCGAGGTGTCCGAACCGCCACGGCCCAGCGTCGTGATGTGGCCTTCCGGGTCGATGCCCTGGAAGCCCGTCACGATGACCACGCGGCCAGCGTCGAGGTCGGCGCGGATGCGCGCGTCGTCGATGGAGCTGATGCGCGCTTTCGTGAAGGACGAATCCGTGCGCACGGGCACTTGCCAACCGGCATAGCTGCGCGCCGGCACGCCTTCGGCCTGGAGCGCAATAGCCAGCAAGCCGCTGCTGGCCTGCTCGCCGGTGGCGGCGATCATATCGAGCTCGCGGCCGTCGGGCTGGGGCGCGATTTCGCGTGCCAGGCCAAGCAGGCGATTCGTTTCGCCCGCCATTGCCGACGGCACAACAACAACCTGGTGGCCTGCGGCGTGCCACTTCGCGACGCGACGCGCCACGTTTCTGATGCGCTCGACCGAGCCCATCGAAGTACCGCCATATTTGTGAACGATCAGGGACATCTCGTACTCTGGCTGGGAACCCGCCGCAAAGTGGTGGCGGGCAAAACCATATATTCTAGCGCGGCGGTAAAAATTTGCTCAGTTTGAGGAAATTTATGTTCATTACGCGGCTATTTTTCTGCGGATTCTTTCCAAAGCAGCCGTTTTTATCCTCTGCGCTCGACCCAGACCCGTCCCCGATGGCATCGGACCACATGTCCCGCCTGCTCCACCCGCAGCTGACGGTCATGGCCCAGGCTGTGCAGTTCTCGCAGCTGGCGCAACAGGTCGCGCAGGCGCGCGTCGGTGGGCATGCGGGCCCCGTTTTGCGCCAGCCAATGGCGCAGCACCTGGGCCTGGCGCGCCGCCGACAATCCGCGCCACGCCTGCAGCGAAAAACTGGCGCCGTCCGGGCTGGGCTCCAGCCGGGCGAAATCCTCGCGCGCGACCTCGTCCAGGATTTCTGCCGCTTCGGCCATGTGCGCCGCGTGCCGGGCGACGATGCCCCTCCATCCGGGCCAGCGGCCATCCAGCACCGGCGCCAGCAGCTCGCGCACCGCGGCGCGCGTATAGCGGGGATCGGAATTGGTCGGATCTTGCACCGCTTGCCAGCCACAGGCGGCCTCAACAGCCGCCGCAGCCTGCAGGACCGTAGCGCGGTCCTGGCCTAGCCAGGGCCGCAGGTACCAAACGCCATCGCGCTGCGTGGCCGGCGACATGGCCGCCATGCCTGCCAGCCCGGTGCCGCGCAACAAGCGCAGCAACACGGTTTCGGCCTGGTCGTTGCGATGGTGGGCCAGCAGCACATGACGAATTCCGTCAGCATCGGCCAATTGGGCCAGCGCTGCGTAACGCGCGTCGCGCGCCGCCGCTTCAATGCCCTTGCCGGCCGCTTGCTCGACCTGCACTCGTGCCTCGGCGACAGGCACGCCCAGCAAGCTGCCCAGCGCATGCACCTGGCGCCCCCACGCATCGGCGGCGGCCTGCAAGCCATGATGCACATGGAACAAGGACAGACCGATGCCCAGCTCGCGGGCCACGGCCGCCGCATGCACGGCCAGCATGGCCGAATCCGCGCCGCCGCTGACGGCGACCGCCATGCGCGCGGGACGCTCGGGCAAGGCCAGCAGGGCTTGGCGCAGCGCGGCAGACAATTCCGGGGACACGGGCGGCAAAGAGGGGCCGGAATGCACAACGCCCGACTCGGCCGGTACGGGCGTGTCGGGCGTTGGCCGGACGTTCATGAGGATGGCGCGGGTAGCGCGGTCGCGGCGCCGGCTGGCTTGCCGGCGCCCTGCCCGCCTTACGCGCGCACTTCCTGGTAGGCGCCGTAGGACAGCAGGCGCTGGACGCGCTGTTCCACTAGCTGCTCGGGCGTCATGCCCTGCAACTGGCGCAGGGCGTCGCCCAGTGCGCGGCGCAGCAGGCGAGCCATGACGCGGGGATCGCGGTGTGCGCCACCCACGGGTTCGTTGACCACGCGGTCCACCAGACCCAAGTCCTTCAGGCGCGGGGCGATGATGGCCAGCGCTTCGGCGGCCTCAGGCGCCTTGTCGGCGCTGCGCCACAGGATGGAGGCGCAGCCTTCCGGCGAAATCACGGCGTAGGTGGCGTACTGCAGCATCAGCACGGCGTTGCCCACTGCAATCGCCAGGGCGCCGCCCGAACCGCCTTCGCCGATGATCGTGCAGATCACGGGGACCTTGAGCTCGGCCATGGCGTACAGGTTGTGGCCGATGGCTTCGGACTGGCCGCGCTCTTCGGCGCCAATACCCGGATAGGCGCCCGGGGTGTCCACGAAGGTGAACACGGGGATGCCGAATTTTTCAGCCAGACGCATCAGGCGCAGGGCCTTGCGATAGCCTTCAGGACGCGGCATGCCGAAATTGCGGGCAGCGCGTTCCTTTGTGTCGCGGCCTTTCTGATGGCCGATCACCATGCAGGGGGTGCCGTTGAAGCGCGCCAAGCCGCCGATGATGGACTGGTCGTCGGCGTACATGCGGTCGCCGTGCAGTTCATGGAAGTCGGTGAACATTTCGCGCACGTAATCCAGCGTGTAGGGACGCTGGGGGTGGCGGGCGACGAGGGCCGTCTGCCACGGCGTGAGCTTGGCGTAGATTTCCTTGGCCAAGGTCTGGCTCTTCTGCTGCAGACGTCCGATCTCGTCGGAGATGTCTACCGCTGAATCGGCCTGCACGTAGCGCAGCTGCTCGATCTTGTTTTCAAGTTCGGCCAGCGGCTGTTCAAATTCCAGAAATGTATTGCGCATGTAGTGTGGTTCCGTAGATGGGCTGCCTGGTGTGCATCAGTATTGAACCGGTGTCGGTTCCAGACTGCGCCATAAGTACCAGGTTGCCACGGTACGCCAGGGCTGCCACGCCAGCGAGACTTCGCGAGCCTCGAAGCGCGAGACAGGCTCGCCACTGAAATAGTGTAGCGAGATTGCCTTGAGCAACCCGGGATCATCCAGCGGCAGGACGTCAGGCCGCTGTAGATTGAAAATCAAAAACATCTCCGCCGTCCAGCGCCCGATGCCCCGGATGGCGACCAATTCAGAAATAACGGCCTCGTCGTCCATGGCCGCCCACTTTTCAGGGTGGACGCGGCGTTCGCCGAAATGCACGGCCAGGTCCAGCACGTATTCGGCCTTGCGTTGGGACAAGCCCGCCTTGCGCAGCCCGTCCAGGCCTACGCGCAGCACGGCGACTGGCGTGGGGCGCTTGCCCACGGCATCGATGAACTTGGTCCAGACGGCGTCGGCCGCCTTGGTGGAGATCTGTTGCCCGATGATCGCCCGCGCCAGCGTCACGAACGGCGTGCCGCGCGAGGTCAGCCAGACCTCGGGATGCTGGGGGATGACCTTTTTCAGGATACGGTCGCGCCGCATCAGGTGGGCGACGGCGGCCTCCCAATACTCGGGCTTGGGAATGTCGAGATCGGCGGTGGACATATCGGGCGTATCCACTGGGCTCACGCCCGGCGCCATTGCGTCAAGCCACCCGGCTTGTCGTCGAGTTCAATGCCGGCATCGCGCAATTCGGCGCGGATGCGGTCGGCTTCGGCGAAGTTGCGGGCCGCCTTGGCGGCCGCGCGCGCGTCGATCAACGACTGGATCGCGTCGGCGTCCAGCGTGACACGCTGGCCTTGCTCGATGGCGGCAGCGGAATAACGGGTGGGCGACTGGAAGTACGTCGCCGGGTCCTGTTGCAGAAGGCCCAGCAGCGAGGCCAGCGCCTTCAACTGGCCGGCGCTACGCGCACTCTTGCCGCGGTTGGCATCGGAGGCCAGCTCGAACAGGGCCGCGATGGCGCCTGAACTGTTGAAGTCGTCGTCCATGGCGGCCTTGAAGGCCTGGGCCTGCGGCTCGTTCCAGTCGATGCCCTGGTCGTCGGCCGCCACGTTCTGCAGCGCCTGGTAAAGGCGGTCCAGCGCGTTCTGCGCGTCGATCAGGTTGTCGGGCGTGTAGTTCTGCGGGCTGCGGTAGTGGTTGCGCACAATGAAGAAGCGCACCATTTCGGCTTCACGCGGGTTGACCGGGTAGGACGCCACGTCGGCGGCCGGGTCGCCCTGGGCGATGGTCTGGCGGATGGTGCGGAAATTGCCCAGGGACTTGGACATCTTGTCCGAATCGACCATGAGGGGGCCGCAATGCATCCAGATATTGGCCAGAGTGCCGCCAAAGGCGCCTTCGGTCTGGGCGATCTCGTTTTCGTGGTGCGGGAACTTCAGGTCCGGACCGCCGCCGTGGATGTCCAGCGGCAGGCCCAGCAGGGACTTGCTCATGGCCGAGCACTCGATGTGCCAGCCCGGGCGGCCCAGGCCGTACGGCGACTCCCACTTGGTGTCGTCGGGTTCCTCGGCCTTGGCCGATTTCCACAGCACGAAGTCCAGCGGGTCACGCTTGGCCGAACCCACGGCCACGCGCTCGCCGGCGCGCAGGTCGTCCAGCGTCTTGCCGGACAGCTTGCCGTAGCCGGCAAAACCGCGGACGGCGTAATTCACGTCGCCGTCGTCGGCCTGGTAGGCCAGGCCGTTCTGCTCCAGCTTGCCGATGATGTCCAGCATGTCGCCCACGTACTGGGTGGCGCGCGGTTCGCGGTCGGGCGACTCGACGCCCAGCGCTTGCTCGTCGGCATGCATGGCGGCGATGTAGAACTCAGTGACTTCGCCGATGCGGCGGCCGGTTTCGACGGCGCGGCGAATGATCTTGTCGTCGATGTCCGTGATGTTGCGCACGTAGTCGACGGCCAGCCCGCTGGCGCGCAGCCAGCGCTGCACGACGTCGAACGAGACCAGCATGCGGGCATGGCCCAGATGGCAGAAGTCATACACGGTCATGCCACACACGTACATGCGCACCTGACCAGCCTGGGCCGGTTTGAACGGTTCTTTGGTACGCGATAACGTGTTGTAGATTTGCAGCATGGCGCTTTAGGATTTGTCTAATTGCTTCCGGGGCGGATTCGGAAAGTTGCTTGCGAAGGACAATACCTTCGCAGCCTGCCGCCAACACCATCATCATCGAATACCGACGACTGGTCTTGCCTGGCCTTCAAGTGCGGGTCGGCGTTTGCCGGGCTCCATGCCTTGCAAATACCCGGCATTTGCTCTGCTTTTGCTCGGCTTTTGCTCAGCTTTTGCTCGGCATTTGCCCCACACTCTAAGTCCCAGACCCTGGCCCTACGCCCAATGTCGAGCCAAAAACTCAACCGGGGCTAAAATGGCGGTCGTCAAGTATAGCAAGCGGCCCGGTCGCGCGCGTAAGTGCAAGCCGGCCACGACTTTTAACGGATACCCACGTGACTATCAAGCCGCGTTTTTATGTCGCCCTGCTCGCCCTGGCTGTCGCCGGCGCGCCGGTTGGAGCCGCCCTTGCCCAGTCGATGGCCGGCGGCGGGGGTGCCAGTCCCAACGCCACCCGCACCACGCTGGACCCGATTCCTCCCGAGGGCGGCTGGGACGGCCTGGCCAAGCTGCTGGAAGCCGCCAAGCCCGGTGTCGACACGCGGCTTGCGCCCTCGCCTTCGCAGGTCACCGCGCGCATTGAAATGCTGCTGAACCGCGGCGACGTCGATGAAGCCCTGGCACTGATCGAAAAACGCGAAGCAGAGATCAAGGACCAGCGTGGCACCGACGTGCAACTGATGTTCCAGCACGCCCGCGCCCTGGCCGCCTTGAACCGCACGAACGAGGCCATCGACATCTACACCGACATGACCACGCGTTTCCCGGAGCTTCCGGAACCTTGGAACAACTTGGCGGCTCTATATGCCAGCCGCGGTGAACTTGAAAAAGCGCAAGATGCCCTGCAAATGGCATTGCGCGCCGACCCCGGCTATGCGGCTGCCCGAGCCAATCTGGGCGACCTGCAACTGCTGCAGGCCCTGCAAACCTACAAGAAGGCCGCCAGCGACGGCGTGCCGGGCATGCAGGACAAAGCCCGCGAAGTCGAAACCATGCTGAAGGATAAACAAGGCAAATGATGTCCCGTTACTCCCCCTTCCACCTGCTGCGCCTCACGGCGTGCTCGTTCGCGCTGGCCGCATTTGCCCCGGCCGTAGTCAGCGCCGCTCCCGCAGCCACTTCATCCACCTCCACCTCTGAAGGCACAAAAGCCATGAGCACCAATCCCCGCGTCAAGCTCGTCACGAACCAAGGCGACATGGTCATCACCCTGGACGCCGCCAAGGCGCCCAAGACCGTCGAAAACTTCCTGACCTACGTCAAGGAAGGCTTCTACAACGGCACCGTGTTCCATCGCGTGATCGACGGCTTCATGATCCAGGGCGGCGGTTTCGAACCCGGCATGAAGCAAAAGCAGACCCATGCTCCGATCGAAAACGAAGCCAACAATGGCTTGAAGAACGACAAGTACACCCTGGCGATGGCCCGCACCAGCGACCCGCACTCGGCAACCGCGCAGTTCTTCATCAACGTGTCGAACAACGACTTCCTGAACTTCACGTCGCCCACGCCGAACGGCTGGGGCTACGCGGTTTTCGGCACCATCACCGAAGGCACGGACGTGGTCGAAAAGATCAAGGGCGTGAAGACCGGCAACAAGGGCTTCCACCAGAACGTGCCGAACGAAGACGTGATCATCGAGAAGGCCGAAATTCTTGAATAAGATTTCCCTGTCCGGCCCGATCTGGCTGGCGTCCGACTTGCACCTGGGGCCGGCCACGCCGGCTACCTCGGAGGCCTTCCTGGCCTTTTTGCAAGCGGCGCAAGAAGAGGCTGCCGCCCTGCTGCTGCCGGGCGACATCTTCGATGCCTGGATCGGCGACGACGTGATCCGCGCCGCACCGCCGTGGCTGGCCACGGTGTTGACGGCGCTGCGGGAAACCGCCGCACGCATCCCGGTCTGGCTGGGCCGTGGCAACCGCGACTTCCTGATCGGGGAAGAACTGGCCAACACGGTGGGCGCCAAGCTGTTGCCCGAGCCCGCCCTGCTGGAAACGGATTTCGGCCTGGTGCTGCTGACGCACGGGGACGAGTTCTGTACGGACGACGCCGCGTACCAGCAGTTCCGCAAGATGGTCCGCGATCCGCGATGGCAGGCCGAATTCCTGGCCAAGACCATTCCGGAACGCCTGGCGATGGCACAGCAGGCCCGTGGCGAAAGCCAGGCGGCCAACCAGACGAAGTCCATGGAGATCATGGACGTCAACAGCGCCGCTATCGACGCCATCTTCCGCGAGACGGACGTGCGCGTGCTGGTGCATGGTCACACGCACCGCCCTGCCCGCCACGTGCTGGAAGTGGATGGCAAGAAGCGCGAGCGCTGGGTACTGCCCGACTGGGATTGCGACCACGTGTCGCCGGCCCGGGGCGGCTGGCTCATCATCGACCGCGACGGCCTGGAGTTCTACGATCTGGAAACGTAGGATGGATGCCGCGCGCAACCGATCCCACGATGCAAAAAGGGCCTCGCAATTCATGCAAGGCCCTTTTTTTATTCCGTCGCCCCAAGGCTTAGCGGGTGAAGATCCAGGCCGCCACCACCGCGCCGAACACGATGCGGTACCACGCGAAGACGCGGTAGGTGTGGTTGGCCACGAAGCGCAGCACGGCGCGCACCACCACCATCGCGCTCAGGAAGGCGGCGATGAAACCCACGGCGATGCCGGACAGGTCGTGCTGCGTCAGCACGCCGAAGTTCTTGTACATGTCGAAGACGGCCGCGCCCAGCATCGTGGGCATGGCCAGGAAGAACGAGAACTCGGTGGCCGTCTTGCGCTGGATGCCGGCGATCATGCCGCCGATGATGGTGGCGCCCGAACGCGAGGTGCCCGGGATCATGGCGAAGCACTGCGCCGCGCCCACGCCCAGCGCCTGTTTCCAGGTGATCTGTTCCAGCGTGTAGGCGGAGGCCCGTTCATCGGAGGCCGTGTCGTCCGCCGCGCCCGGCTGATCGCCCGGCGTGTGGTGCGTCCTGCGCTCGACGTACAGCATGATCAGGCCGCCCACCACCAGGGTCACCACCACCACGCCCGGATGATAGAACACCGACTTGATCGTCTTGATGAAGATCGCGCCGATGACGGCAGCCGGCAGGAAGGCGATGATCAGGTTGCGGGCGAACGCCACTTCGCTGGGCACGCCGGTCAAGGCGCCCCGGATCAGCTGCAAGAGCCGCGCGCGGAACACCCACATCACGGCCAGGATGGAGCCCAGCTGGATCACCACCTCGAACACCTTGCCGTCGCCAGACTGGAAATTGATCCAGTCGCCGACCAGGATGAGGTGGCCCGTACTGGACACGGGGATGAATTCCGTCAGGCCTTCCAGAATGCCCAGGATGAATGCCTTGATCAGATAGAGCGCGTTTTCAGTCACGATAGATAGGAGTTCCGGTTAATCGTTGGCAAGCGATGCTTCATCGGAGAGCATTTCCTGGGGCCGCTTCTCGACGCGCACCAGCGCGATGCGGCGGCCGTCCATTTCCAGGACTTCAAACCGGAAATGCTGGTGATGGATTTCGTATTCGCAGACATCGCCCGGCTTGGGCAGATGCCCGAAGCGCGACAGCAGATAGCCCGCCAGGGTCGAAAAGTCCTGGGCCTCATCGACCAAGCCTTCGGTTTCCAGCACCTGCTCGACATGGTGCAGGTCGGCCGCCCCGTCGATCTTCCAGGTGTTGTCGCCGTCGGCGACGATGTCGGGCAGTTCGTCCTCGTCGGGGAATTCACCGGCGATCGCCTCGAAGACGTCGATGGGCGTGACCAGGCCTTCGATGGCGCCGAACTCGTCGGCCACCAGCACCAGTTGGCCGCGCGAACGCTTGAGCGTGTCCATCAGGCGCAGGATGCCGATGGCCTCGTGCACGATGATGGGGTCACGCAGGCGATTGCGGCGCACCCGGCCTTCGGTGATCAGGTCGGCCACCAGGTCCTTGGCGCGGGCAATGCCCAGCACCTCGTCCAGCGACCCCCGGCAAACGGGGAAGAAGCTGTGCGGGGCCTCGGTCAGTTGGCGGCGGATCAGTTCGGGATCATCGTCAATGTTGATCCAGGACACGTCTGTGCGCGGCGTCATGATCGAGCGGATGGAGCGTTCGGCCAGGGTCAGCACCCCGCTCACCATGTTGCGCTCTTCAACGCCGAATGCCGGCATGGACGGGCCGTCCGCGTTGGGCAGGTCGGGCTCATCGCTGGCGGGCGGGCGCTTGCCCAGCATGCGCAGCACGGCCGAGGCCGTGCGTTCGCGCATGGGGCGGCGGGCGTCCAGCTTCAGCAGGTTGCGGCGCGCCACCTGGTTGAGCGCTTCGATGGCCACCGAGAAACCGATGGCGGCATAGAGGTAGCCCTTGGGCACCTTGAAACCAAAGGCTTCAGCCAGCAGCGAAAAGCCGATCATCAAGAGGAAGCCCAGGCACAGGACCACCACGGTCGGGTGCGCATTGACGAAGCGCGTCAGGGGCTTGGAGGCCAGCAGCATGATGCCGATGGCGATGATGACGGCGATCATCATGATGGCCAGGTGATCCACCATGCCCACGGCGGTGATCACGGAGTCCAGCGAGAACACCGCATCCAGCACCACGATCTGCGTGACGATGACCCAGAAGCTCGCGTACACGCGCGGCCCGGACGAGCCGGCGTGCTGCCCGCCCTCCAGGCGCTCGTGGAGCTCCATCGTGCCCTTGAACAGCAGGAAGAGGCCACCCACCATCAGGATCAGGTCGCGCCCCGAGGGGGACAGCGGACCGACGGAAAACAGGGGGGTGGTCAAGGTGACCAGCCACGACATGACGGACAAGAGGCCAAGCCGCATGATGAGGGCCAGGCTCAACCCCATGATGCGCGCGCGATCGCGTTGCGCAGGAGGCAGTTTGTCCGCCAGGATGGCGATGAAAATCAGGTTATCAATGCCCAGGACGATCTCAAGGACGACCAGGGTAAGCAAGCCGACCCACGCAGCGGGGTCTAGCAGCCACTCCATCAGGAGCTCCAGAAGTTACACGACCGGTAATCGTACATGGAAATGCCATGACACGCCGGTGACACGCCTCGTCCGTATGCCTGATGGGCAGTGGCGCGCCTTAAAAAAAAACCGGCCCGAAGGCCGGTTTTCATACTGCGTGATCCGTGTCGGGATCAGGCGGCCGACGGCGGGTTCAGCGACGTCAGCATTTGCGTGAAGATCTTCGGGCTGGCGGCCAGCACGTTGCCGCTGTCCATCCAACCTTGTTCGCCGTCGAAGTCGGCGATCAGGCCGCCGGCTTCCAGGACCATCAGGCTGCCGGCAGCCAGGTCCCAGGGCTTCAAGCCCACGCCGCAGAAGCCGTCCAGGCGGCCGCAGGCGACATAAGCCAGGTCCAGGACCGTGGCACCCAGGCGGCGCACGCCCGTCGCGCCTTCGGCCATCTGGCGGAAGCGCTGCGAGCCCTGTTCGGGGTCGCCGGCGCTGGGCCAGTGGGCGCCCAGCAGCGCCTCGTGGTAGCGGGTGCGGCCCGAGACGCGCACGCGGCGATCGTTCAGGAAGGTGCCGCTGCCACGGCTGGCCGTGAACAGTTCGTTGCGCGAGGGGTCATAGATGACCGCTTGCGTGACCTGGCCGCGCTGCGTCAGCGCGATCGACACGGCGTAGTTGGGCAGGCCGTGGATGAAGTTCGTCGTGCCATCCAGGGGATCGATGATCCACTGGAATTCGGCCTGGTCGGGACCTTGCAGCCCGAATTCCTCGCCCAGCACAGCATGGTCCGGGTAAGCGGCATGCAGTGTTTCGACGATGGACTCCTCGGCGGCGCGATCGACTTCCGTGACATAATCGCGCGGCCCCTTGCGAGCCACGGTGAGTCGTTCCAAATCCATGCTGGCACGGTTGATAATGGTGCCGGCACGCCGGGCCGCCTTGATGGCGATGTTGAGCATCGGGTGCATAAAATTCCGTACGTATGCGGTGGGTTCGCGTGATGGTAGGCCACTTGCCGCCCCCCCGGGTCCGTCGTTGCCCCAACCGGGGAAATCGACCCAAAAAACCAGGAAGGCACTAAGCCAAACGTGCCATTTTAAATGACTCAAGCATTTTCACGTGTTCGCTTCGTTATGGTGAACCCCAGCCACCCCGGAAACGTCGGTTCGGCGGCCCGTGCAATCAAGACAATGGGCTTCTCGGAACTGGTGCTGGTCGAACCTAAATTCCCAGATGTAACAAGCCAGCCGGAGGCCGTGGCGCTTGCCAGCGGCGCGCTCGACGTGCTGGAAAACGCGCGCATCTATCCGTCGCTGGAAGCTGCCCTGGCCCCCGTCACGATGGCGTTCGCCCTGACCGCCCGGGTGCGCGACCTGGGCCCCCCGCCCTGCGACATCCGGCAGGCCGCGGATCTGGCCTGCGCCCATCTGGGGGATACCGCAGAGGGCGTGGCCGCCATCGTGCTGGGCACGGAGCGCGCCGGGCTGACCAACGCCCAGATCGCGTTGTGCCATCGCATCTGCCACATCCCCGCCAACCCCGAGTACAGCTCGCTGAACGTCGCCCAAGCCCTGCAACTGGCCGCCTGGGAGCTGCGTTACGCGTTGCTGGTGGACCAGGGCGCGGCGCTGCTGCCCGCCTCCACCGCCCAGGAACCTGCGCGCGGTGCCGAGCCGGCCTCCAGCGAAGCGGTGCAGGCGTTCCTGGCCCACTGGGAAGAGGCGCTGATCGGCGTCCAGTTCCTGGACCCCGCGCACCCCAAGAAGCTGATGCCGCGCATGCGCCATCTGTTTTCGCGCCCGGCGCTGACCCGCGACGAGGTGGACATGATGCGCGGCGTCTGCACCGCGATGCTGGCCACCGCCAAGCGCAACGGCGGCGCAAAAAAATAGGGACGGGCATCGCCCGTCCCTGGTGCATCGAACTCCCGGCGGCAGGCCGCCGGGAATTCCGATGATCAGTCCACCGTGGCGCCAGAGGCCTTGATCACAGGCGCCCAGCCATCCACTTCCGACTTGATGAACTGGCCGAATTCGGCCGGCGTGGTCTTCACGCCCACGGCGCCCAGCTTCTCGAAGCTGGTCTGTACAGAAGCCTTGTCCAGCGCTTGCTGCATGGCCGCGTTCAGCTTGTTGATCACTTCCGGCGGCGTGCCGGCGGGTGCCAGCAGGCCAAACCAGGACGACACGTCGAAATCGGTGAAGCCCGATTCCTTCATCGTGGGCAGGTCCGGCGCGCTCTTGGAGCGGTCGCTAGTGGTCACGGCCAGGGCACGCAGCTTGCCCGATTGGGCATGCGGCCATGCCGAGGGCATGTTGTCGAACATGAACTGCACCTGGCCGCCGATCAGGTCGGTCATGGCCGGGGCGCTGCCCTTGTAGGGCACGTGCAGCACGTCGATGCCCGCCTTCATCTTGAACAACTCGCCCGCCATGTGGATGGAGGTGCCGCTGCCCGACGAGGCGAACGCCAGCTTGCCGGGGTTCTTCTTCGCGTATTCGACCAGCTCTTGCACCGATTTCACCGGCACTTGCGGGTTCACGACCAGGATGTTCGGCACCTTGGCGCCCAGCGCCACGGGTGCGAAGTCCTTCGTCAGATCGAACGTGACGTTCTTGTACAGCGTCTGGTTGATGGCGCTGGTCACTGCCACGAACAGCAGCGTGTAGCCGTCAGGGGCAGCGCGCTGAACTTGGTCGGTGGCGATATTGCTGCCAGCGCCCGGCTTGTTTTCGACCACGAACGATTGGCCCAGGCTCTCGGTGAGTTCCTTGGCCATGATGCGGGCGATCACGTCCGTCGTGCCGCCGGCGGAAAAACCGACCACGATACGGACAGGCTTGTCAGGATAGGCAGCGTGGGCGGAACCCATGGCAAAGGCGCTTGCGGCGGTAGCCAGAAGGGTGGCGGCCAGACGCCGCAGGCCAGGCTTTTGACCTGTAGTCATAATGTCTCCGTGCAGGTACTGTCCATCTAGTGGACGATTTGAATTATTGGATGATGCATTCTGAGCTATACACGCGGGTTGCATCAAGGTAGAGTCCACGCTACGGACAATGGTTTTCCCTTGACCGTTCCGCAATAACCTACAGTTTTCAGAGATTTGCATGCAAGACAGTGATGCCGCGGCCGCAGGCCCACGCACGTTGCGGCGCGGTTTAGCCGTTCTGGCCGCCTTGCGCGACCAAGGGCCCGACGGCCTCAGCGTGACAGATATCGCCCGCCTGACGGGCATACAGCGCCCCACCATTTACCGCTTGCTGGCCGCCCTGCTCGACGCGGGCCTGGTGCTGCCGGTGACGGGCACCAAGAAATACCGCGCCCAACTGGCGGTGGACCCGGACACGCGCTCGCGCGATCCGCGAGTGCGCCAGTTGCTGCCCGTACTGCGCCGTCTGGCCGACCGCACGGGCGATGCCGTCTTCCTGGTGGTGCGCGATGAAGACGACTCCATCAGCCTGCATCGCGAGATCGGCAGCTACCCGGTGCAGATCCTGGCCACGTACGCTGGCAAGCGCCAGCCGCTGGGCGTGGGCTCGGGCGGTATGGCGTTGCTGGCCGCGCTGCCCGACGACATGGCCCGCGGCATTGTCGAGCGCAACTCCGGACGGCTGGACGAATACGGCGGCATGACGCCGCAGGAAATGTACCGGCTGATTGAAAACACCCGGGCGCGCGGCTATTCGGTGGTGGGCAACCACGCCGTGCGCGGTGCGCTGGGCGTGGGCTGCGCGCTGCTGGATTCGCAAGGCGCGCCGCTGCTGGCCGTCAGCGTCACAGCCATTATCGACCGCATGCCGGCCCAGCGTCAGCGCGAGATCGCCGGCTGGATCAAGGCGGAACTGGCGCGCCTGGCGATGCAGGCCTGAGCGGTCCGCGCTGCCCCCACACAGCCAAAAAAACGGGCGCCCGATGGCGCCCGTTTGTGTTCCTGCCTACCCCGCGGATCAGGTCGCGGCGCCCGTGGGCGCGTCGGACTTGCCAGCCGTCTTGGGGTTCTGGATCTCGCGCAGCGGAATCGGAGGCTGGAAGCCGGCCTCTTCCAGGCTGCTGCGGATCTGCTGGTACAAGCCCCAGCGCAGGTCCCAGTACTTGCTTGTTTCGGCCCACACGCGCACGTTCACGATGACGCCGTTTTCCTTGTAGTCGAACACCTTCACCAGCGGCGCCGGATCCTTCAACGCGTCCGGACGGGCGTCCACGATGTTCTGCAGCTTGGCCACCACCGCGTTCAGGTCATCGCCATAGCGCACCGGCACCGGAATATCCAGGCGGCGGGTCTGGTTGCGGCTGTAGTTGGTGATGGTGGCGTTCCAGACCGTGCTGTTGGGCAGCGTCAGATGGATGCCGTCGCCCTGAATGAGCCGCGTGAGGAAGAGACCCACTTCGGCTACCGTGCCTTCCGCCCCGGAACTCAGCGCGATGTACTCGCCCGCGCGGATGGGACGCAAGATCAGCAGCATGATGCCGGCGGCGATGTTCTGCAGCGTGCCTTGCAACGCCAGGCCGACTGCCAGACCGGCCGCGCCCAGCACGGCGATCAGGCTGGCCGTCTGCACGCCGAAGCGCGCCAGGACTGCAATGACCGTGAAGATACGTACCGCCCAGACGACCGTGCTGTAGAACATCGGCACGATGGTGGGATCGATCTTGCTTGAACGCGTGGCCGCGCGGCGGACCCAACTGCCCAACAGCGATGACACCCACCAGCCGATGACGAGGATCAGCAGGGCAACAAGCAGATTGATGCCCATATCCACCATCCTGGGAGCCCAGGCGTTAAATTCCCTCAAGGCGTCTTCCATGGAATCTCCTGCGAAAAATTGCGACCGAAAACTGTATCAGATGATCGATAAGCCAAGGGCCGCAATGCGGCCCCGGTATGTCAAGCTTTGTAAGCATACGCCCGACAGGCGCGCGGCAAGATGTCAGGTGGGCACGATGCGGAAATGATTGTCCCAGGACACCTCGCGCGACGGGGGCAGCACGGGCGATTCCCGGCCCGCGGCATCCGTGCGCAGCATCGCGCCCAATCCGCTGCTGACCAGGAAGCCGGCATCAGTGGCGGGTGCCACGCCGCAACCATCTGCCAGCAATGTCGTGCCCAGGCAGCGGCCGCTGGCGGTGTCCCAATAGATCACCTGTCCGCCGACGGGGCTGGAGGTGGCCACGATGCCGCCCGCCGCGTCCACCGTGACCGACCCCACGTAGTTGCGCATGTTGCGCAAGGTCTCGACCGGCCCTTCGAACAATTCCAGCTGCGCGCCGCGGCGATGCCGCCCCACCAGCGCCGGACGGTCGGCCGCCGGCCCCATGTACTGGCAGCCGAACCACACGCAACCGTCGGCCGCCAGCGCCAGATGCCGGATCGACAAGCGATGCAGCTCGGGGGCCAGTTCCACTTTTTCCAGCAGCTGGCCGCTGGCGGCATCGATATACGCCAGCGACGGGCGCATCGTGTCCAGGTTCAGTTCCAGCTTGCCGTAGTCGGGGTGCGTCAGGATGCCGCCGTTGGCCACGCACAGCGTCTTGCCGTCGGGCATCAGCACCACTTCATGCGGGCCGATGCCGCCGGAATCGAATTCGCCCACACGCCGCCAGGCGCCGCCGGGCGAGGCGTCGTAGATGCCCAGGACGCCACGGCCGCCCTCGAAGTCGTTCTCGGTGGCGGCCAGCAGCCGGCCACCGGCGATGAAGGCGCCATGACCGAAGAAATGGCGTTCGTCGGGCATCGGCAGCGCCTGCGGCTCGTCGCCGCCACGCAAGGAAAAAGCCACGGCGAAGAACCCGGGTTGCCGGCCGAACACGACCGCACGCTGGCTGGCGGAGTCGATGGCGAAGCTGTGCCCGCGCGCCGGCATGGGCACGACCAGGCGGTCGCGCCCGGTCTCGTCCAGCAGCACCGCTTCGTCGCGCCCGCCGCGCTTGCGCGCGCTCAGGTACAACGGCCCGCCATCGGCGGGCAGCACCGCCAGCGCCGCGCCGGGAGACAGCCCCAGCGCCGCGGCCAGCGACAGGAAGCGTCGGCGATCAATCCCCATCGAGCGCATTGAATCCGATGGTGACGCCCAATGCCGGCGCCAGGTCCTGATCGACGATGGCCTTGGCGTTCTTGATCGTGAGCGACGCCAACTGCAACTGGCGCCGGCCGTCTTCGTCTTTCAGCGCCGCCTCAAGCGGCGTGGGCACCGCCTGCAAGGTCTGCACCGCATTCTGCAATTCGCCGCGCACGGAGACGTCCATCCACTCGTCGCCGCGGGGCAGCGGATAGCCACCGGCTTGATAGAAGGCCTTCAGACCGTCCAGGTTGGCCGCCAGCAAACGCGTGGACAAATCGCTGCGCCAGAAAGCCGCGCGCTTGGGACGCGCCGCCTCGGGCGATTCGCCCAGCACCGGCAGGATCTTCACGTCGCGGGCGAACTGCAAGCCGGTGGACAAGGCCTTCATGGCCTCGGCCGCCACTTCCTGCGGATCGCGGTAAAGGTCGTTGCCCGCTTGCGGCTTGGCGAACTCGCGGCCGAATTCGCCCTGGGCGCTCCAGGCCTGGGCCACGTCGCCGGAAATCGTCGCGACGTTGGCGGCCACGGCGCGGGCGTAGTCGCATGCATAAGCGAACGTCGGCGCGCTGGTCTGCTTGAGAAGCGCAGGCTCGCCATACAGCACGTATTCCAACGCGGGCAATCCCTGCACGGCGACGCTGCGGCCTGCCAGCGCGCCCGGCGCCAGCACGGCAGGGTCGCCCGCCGCGATCAACTGCTGCACTTGCTTGGGCATCACGCCGCGCGTGTCCGGCCAGAAGGCCAAGCGCTCGAAACGGTTGGCCTGCACCAGCGGACCGAAGCGCAGAATTTCCACGCCCGACCAGGCCAGGGCCAGGTTCGTGAACGCGTCGCCCACGCGCGTGGCGCCCGCCGCATCCGGTTTGGCGCACCAGCCGCCCAACGCGCGATTGAGCGCGGCAGCGGCGTCCGCCATCTTGCCCACGGCCGGGCGGGCGTAGTCACGCGCCAGGCGTTCGCCCAAATCGGCGGGCAGTCGGGCTTGTGCGGCCACGGGCGCGGCCACCAGCAGCACCGCCGCCATGGCATGCTTGAACACAGGCTGGAAGGATCGGGCCATCACAGCGACTCCAGGAAACGGATCAGGTCGGCGCGTTCTTCGGGCGTCATCGCCACGACGCGGTCACGCGCGGGTTTGCCCGCGCCGTCATGCCACAGCACGGCTTCCAGCAGCGTGCGGGCGCGCCCGTCATGCAGCCAGGTGGCATTGGGATTCACGGTCTTGGTCAGGCCGATGCCCCACAGCGGCGGCGTGCGCCATTCGCGGCCGTTGGCTTCGCCGTCGGACACGCCGTCGGCCAGGCCTTCGCCCATGTCATGCACCAGCATGTCGGTGTAGGGCCAGATCAGCTGGAAGCGGTGCTCCGGCTGCTTGGCATTGCGGCTCGTCACGTACTTGGGCACGTGGCAGGCCACGCAATTGGCTTCATAGAAGAGCTTCTTGCCCGCCAGCACGCGCGCATCGTCCGCGTCGCGTCGCGCCGGCACGGCAAGATTAGTGGAATAGATCGTGACGAAGTCCATCAGCTTGGCCGGAACTTCCTCAGGGCCGAAGCGCGGCTGCGCGCCATGCGGCATGTCCAGGCACTGCTTCTGCGCCGGCGTGCAATCCCCCGAGTGCTTGGGGAACATCGGCGTGGACAGGCCCATGTCGTTGGAGAACGCGGCAGCGCTTTGCTGCTCGACCGTAGGCTGCCCGGCCTTCAGGTTGAAGCGGCCCAGCACACGCGCGCCCGTGTGCGCATCCGTGACCCAATTGGCCTTGCCGACGATGCCGTCGCGCTTGTCCGCGCCCACGTTGGCCAGGATGTCGGCCTCGTGGATGGATTCCAGCAATCCCAACCCGATCATGGGCGGCGCCAGGCGCGGCGAGATCTGCGTGTCGGCCCGCATCGGCCCGTAGCCGAGGTTCTCGATGCGGTAGGTAGGCTTCATCAACGTGGCGGTCTCCCCCCCGTTGAGCGCGACCGCGATGGGCTCGTATTCGATCTCCATGCGGCCTTCGGCGGGCAGGCCTGCCACCGCGAAGTTCTGCAGCTGCACGCCATAGACGGGTTCGGGCAAGGCCGCGAGCTCGCCCGCGGCAAGCTTGGGGTGCCCGCGGTCGGGACCGTTCGGCACGGCCAGGCGCAGCAACAGCGCCACCGCGTCCGTGCGCTCCAAAGGATCGAAGCCCGGCACCGTGCCGCGTCCGTCCTTGGTATGACAGGCCTGGCACGACCGTGCGTTGAACAGCGGCCCCAGACCGTCGGACGCCTGCGTGGAAGCAGGCGCCGACACCCAATCCTTGCGGAACAGGCCGTTGCCGACCTGGAATTCCTGCCGGCCTTCGAAGCTCATGTTGGCCGACGGCTGCGAAAAGATATCGGCGTTGATGAGCTTGTTGGTCGTGGCCGCGCCGGCTTGCATGGTCTCGAAGGTTTCCACCTTCGAGAAATCGCGCGTGGGCGCGGTAATCGCGGTAACGCGCTTCTGGTCTTCGGGCGTCAGGTCATCACGCCCGGCGGGCACATCAGGTGCGGCGGCGGCGCCGGCGTGAGCCGACGCCGCCAGTACGGCGGCTAATACGAGTTTCACTTGAATACGGCGTCGGGTTTATCCAGGCTGTCGGAACCTTCGATGGCGACCTTGCCCAAATCCAGCAACGCGATCACGCGTTCCAGGCTGCGGGTCTGGTCCACCAGGCGGTCGATGGCGGCCTGCACCATCGCGTTGCCTTCCTTGTTGCCGTCGGCAATCATCTGGTCATAGGTTTCGACCGTTTCGGCGCGCGTCTTCATCGCCTGCATGGCCGCCACCGTGGCGTCCAGCTTGGCGCGCACTTCGGCGTCCAGCTTCGGGTCCTTGGCCTTGACCAGTTCCGACAGGCTGGCGCCCTTGACTTCCTTGCCGTCGATGCGGGTGTAGGCGCCCAGGTAGACGTTGCGGATACCCAGTTGGTCGTAGTAGTGCGCGTTGTGCGTGTTGTCCGAGAAGCAGTCGTGCTCTTCTTCGGGGTCGTGCAGCATCAGGCCGAGCTTCATGCGTTCGCCGGCCAGTTCGCCGTACGACAGGCTGCCCAGACCGGTCAGCATGGCGATCAGGCCAGCCTTGGGGTCTTCTTCGACGGCCTTGCGCGCAGCGCCGTCCTTCTTCCAGTTGCCCACCATTTCTTCCAGGTCCGTCACCAGCAGATCGGTCACGGCCTTCAGGAATTCGATGCGGCGTTCGCAGTTGCCGCCGGTGCATTGCTTAGTGTCGAAGTCCGTATGCGGACGGTTGCCCGAATGGCGTTCTTGCGGCGTGCCCTTGCGGTCGGCCGGCGCCGGGCCCGTGCCGTTCAGGTCCTGGCCCCACAGCAGGAATTCGATGGCGTGGTAACCCGTGGCCACGTTAGCCTCGTTGCCGTCGGCCTCGTGCAGCACTTCGGACAGCAGCTGCGGCGTGATCTTGCTGACGTCGACCGTCTTGCCGCCCACCGAGATCTTGGAATTGGCGATGACGTTGACGGCGTAGTAGGCGTTCTCGTCGTTTTCGGTGCCGTAGGACGCGTCCACGTAATCGATCAGGCCTTCGTCCAGCGGCCAGGCGTTCACGCGGCCTTCCCAGTCGTCGACGATGGGGTTGCCAAAGCGGTAGGCCTCGGTCTGCTGGTAGGGCACGCGGGCCGCCAACCAGGCTTCGCGCGCGGCCTTCAGCGTTTCGGGGCTGGGCTTGGCGACCAGGGCATTGATGGCGGTGCGCAGCGTCTTGGCGGCAGTCAGCGAGTCTTCATAGCCCGCCAGCGCCAGATCCGAATAGGTGGCGACCACGGCCTTGGGCTCAACCGCGGCGTGGGCCGTTCCCCCGAATACCGCGGCGGCCAGCACCGCACCCAAAAGCAACTTGCGCATCGACTTTCTCCCGTAACTCGAACGGTGTCCGCCCCCGCGGCGGGCCGTTCCGACTTCAATTTTGTGGATGCGAGTGTAAACAATTTTCGTTTGATATTCAGCGTAAAGTCAGATACCTGACGTTTTTTTGAACGTAAGACGAGGACGAATCCACGCTGAACGCGGCTGTTGACGCGCACGCACACCGGCGTCGTGCCCCCGTGCGCCAGGCGCGGCATACCGTTACCTACAAGGACCTGGCGGGGCTGCTGCCCGGCGCGGACTGGCTGGTGCTGGCCTGCCCGCTGACACCTGCCACGCGAGAACTCGTGGACCGCCAGGCGCTGGCCGCCCTGCCCGCGCATGCCTCGATCGTCCACGTGGCCCGTGGCCATGTCATCGATGAAGCCGCGCTGATCGAGGCCCTGGCCGCCGGCCGACTAGGCGGCGCTTTCCTGGACGTGTTCCAGCAGGAACCGCTGCCGCCGGAATCCCCGCTGTGGACGCTGGAAAACACCATCGTCACGCCGCATAGCGCGGGCTTCTCGGACGGCAACCGCGCGCGCGTGCGCGGCCTGTTCCTGGCGAACCTGCGCCGATGGACACAAGCAGAGCCGCTGGCCAACCAGCTGGCCGGCTGAGGCATTGCGGCGCGAACAAAAAAAGCCCGGACATCGCGTCCGGGCCAAAGTTCCAGCCAAGCTTTCAGGCCGGCGCCCGGCAGTGTTACCGCTGCAGAGGCGCCTTGGCCGTTTCCTTCGCCGCCAGCAGCGCGATCGCGGTCACGACCAGCGCAGCGGCCACGTACAGCGAAATCGCCAATGTCGAGCTCCACGACTTGTACAGGCTGGCGATGATCAGCGGCGCAAAACCGCCGCCCACGATGCCGGCCAGCGTGTAGGCCAAGGACGAACCGGCGTAGCGCACGCGTCCCGGGAATTGCTCGGTGATGAACGCCGCTTGCGGGCCGTACATCAACGCATGGATCAGCAGGCCCACCACCACCGCCGCGCAGATGGCGATGGGATGCGCCGTATCCATCAGCACAAAGAACACGAATGCCCAGATCATGCCCAGCACCGCGCCCGCCAGATATACCGGCTTGCGGCCGATCTTGTCGGAAAGCGCCCCGCACAGCGGCACGGCAATCGCATTCAACGCCGCGCCCAGCATGGTGGCCGTCAACGCCATGGGTCGGGACAGGTGCAGCACCGTCGTCACGTAAGTCAGCGTGAACACGACGACCAACGCATACAGCACGTCCGAACCGATGCGCGAACCGCCCGCGATCAGCAATTGACGCCAGTACTGGCCCAGCACCTCTTTGATGGGCGTGCTGGCGGTCTCGCGCTTTTCTTCCATTTCGCGAAACACCGGCGTTTCCTCGACGCCGCGGCGCAGCCACAGGCCGAACATCACCAGCGCCACGCTGGACACGAACGGAATGCGCCAGCCCCAGGCCTGGAAGTCCTCGGCGCTGACAAAGGCCGTCACCAGGGCGATGAAGCCGGTGCCGATCAGCGTGCCGCACGACGGGCCGACCTGCGTGAAGGACGCGTTCCGGCCGCGCTGGTCCGGCTTGCCGTGTTCCATCGACAGCAGCACTGCGCCCGCCCATTCCCCGCCCAGGGCCACACCCTGCACGAAGCGCAGCGCCACCAGTGCCACCGGCGCCCACACGCCCCACGAGGCATAGGTCGGCAACAGGCCCATCAAACCGGTCGAGACACCCATGATGACCAGCGTTGCGACCAGCACGAACTTGCGTCCCAGGCGATCGCCCAGGTGGCCGAACACGAAGCCGCCCAAGGGCCGCGACACATAGCCCACCGCGTAGGTCGAGAACGCCAGGATCGTGCCCGTCAAGGGATCAAAGGACGGAAAGAAGATGGAATTGAAGACCAGCGCCGCCATCAGGTTGTAGATGGTGAAGTCGTACCACTCCAGCGTGGTCCCGACCGAGCTGGCCATGGCCAGCCGGCGCATCTTGTTCGGCGTCGCCGCGGTGTTGGCCGCCTTCGCGGCGTGCAAGGCATGTTCTGCCATGAATTTCCCCTTGTTGTGTATCGGTAGAGAGTCGGGCGTAGCCGCGATTTAGCGCAGATCAGAGGCGTTCAGCTTCCAGCCCAGTTCAAGCAGCCAGCCATCCGCCGGATCCGTCTTGAAAACGCTGGCCGCCTGTTCTCGCAGGGCATGCGCGGCGGGCTCGAAGCTGGCCTCGACGACGAACAGCGGCGCCAGTTGGCGGTTGTCTTTGGATTCGCGCGGCAAAGGCGTGCTGAGCGTGGTGTCGGGCACCAGCAAGTAGGACTGGACGAAGCCGTCTGCCTGGGACAAGGCCAAGCCCACGTCGCGGGCCCGGGCAATCAGCGCCGCCGCGTCGTCCGCCATCGGCAAGGGCAACACCACCAATTGGCTGCCGCTACCGAACCCCGTCACGGCCTCGACGGCGCAGACGCGGCGCATCGGGTCGCGCATGCGGTCCAGGTTTGCGATCGACCACGGCGTCTGGCGTTCAAAGGCGGCGCGGTAGTCGGCGGTGGTGAAGGCAGCCAGCGATTCGGTCCGGTACAGGCCCAGGTACTTGCGGCCGCCGCTGCGCGACACGTAACGCGCGCCAGACAGGAAGCCGGGGATGCGCACGCGCTCTTCGACATGCTCGCGGTCGTACCAGCGGTTGAAATCGGGTTCATCGGCCGCCCCGACGTCGGACGCGACGAAGAGCAGGCCATTGGGAGTCGAGGCAGATGCGGCAGAGTGGCTCATAGCGGAAGACCAACGTTCCTTCAATTTCAGAAGGCCACATCTTCATCCGCCAGGCGGGACAGGGACAAACGAGTAATTCTTCCTGCCAGCAACAGAATTACTGAGCGCTACCCTAGGGATAACACTATTGCGCCGATCCGAAACGCGGTTCCGCGACCGACGTCGTGAACTGGTCGGACGCGCGGCTGGCCAGTTCGGCGACCAGCCGGATGGCGTCCGACCCGGCGCTTTCCACATAGCTCACCACGAGCAGTTGCGGGGGCACCGGCATGTCGCTGCGGATCACCTGCACTTCCCCGCGCGCCACATACTCGTAGATGGGCGGCAGCGGTACCAG
Organism: Achromobacter marplatensis; assembly: GCF_002209535.1. Taxonomy (GTDB): domain Bacteria; phylum Pseudomonadota; class Gammaproteobacteria; order Burkholderiales; family Burkholderiaceae_B; genus Achromobacter; species Achromobacter marplatensis. The sequence goes on from NZ_NJIG01000005.1 coordinate 328,629, forward strand.
CGCGCGGCCAAAGCCGCTTTTCACCAGCCGCGCCAGCGCCGAAATGGAGCTGACGCAATGCACCTTGCCCAGCGGCATGCCGGCCTCGCGGTACAGCGCCTTCAGCGCTTCATGCGGCTGCGAGCCTGGGCTCATGGTCAGCACGGGTTCGCTCAGCAATTGCTGCACGGTCAGCGAATCCTCATCGCCCGCGCGCCCCACCCAGCCCATTTCCATGGGCAGGCAGGCGGTGCTGATGATGCCGGGGTCGCTCAGCAGGTCTGTCTGCAGCGCGATGTCCAGCGCGCCTTCGCGCAGGCCCCGGTGCAGCCCGCGCGTGGTTTCGGAGGTCAATTGCACTTCGATGCCCGGGTAGGTGGACTTCAGGTTCGTCAAAAAGCCGATCAGCCAGGTGTGCACCACCGTTTCGATGGCGCCGATGCGCACCAGGCCGAAGACCTCGTCGCCTCGCTTGCCCAGCGACAGGATCTGCTGGCGGATTTCCAGCAAGCGTTCGCCGTAGTCCAGCAGCCGGGTACCGACCGCGGTCAGCCGCAGTTCCTTGGCGTCGCGCTCGAACAGGCGCGCGCCGATGTCTTCTTCCAGCGAGGCGATGCGATTGGCCACCGCCGCCTGGGTGATATGGAGACGGTCGCTCGCGGCCCGGAAACTGCCCAGCCGCGCCGACCACAGAAATGCTTCGACAAAACGCGTATTCATCTTGAACCTGCGCCGACGGGCGGCGCCCTTCTTCCCGTCTGCTTCAAACGCCCGGGGCGGCAAGCCCCGGTCCGCGTACATGCTACCGCCTAACCGTCCGGATGCGGGCCCGTGTCCGCGTCCACAAGCTGTTGCGTCCCCTTAAATGGTGCGCCATGCACCAAAGTGGTTCATTCCCGGCACCAGCGCGACGCCCGGGAATGCGTCCGTCATAGGGCGCGGGCACGCTGGCGAAAGTTGGCACGGGTCTTGCTTGATGACTGGTATGCAAGCTTGTCTACAAGGCAAGCGCCGTCACCGGAAACACCGAGAGCACACCAGGAGCCCCCATGATCAACCGCAATGCGCCCTACGCCTTCAACGCCACCCGCCGCCGCCTGATCCAGGGGGCCGCGATGGGCGCCGCAACGCTGGCCGCGCCCGCGCTGGTACGCGCGCAGTCGGGGCCAGTGATTCGCATCGGCTTCTGGCCCGTGGCCGCCGGCCTGCCCTTCTACGCCGCCATCGAAAAAGGCTACTTCAAGGAAGCCGGCCTGAATGTCGAACCGCTGAAGTTCGCCGGCGCCCAGCAGGTCATGGAGGCCATGCTGGCCGGACGCGCGGACGGCAGCGCCAACGGCACCGGCTCGGCCAACCTGGCCATCGGCGAAATCGCCTCGCCTGGCCTGTTCAAGATTTTCGCCTCCAATCCCAGCAACGCCAAGAACGTGCTGGACGAGTTCATTGTCGCGAAAGACAGTCCCATCAAATCCATCGCAGACCTCAAGGGGAAAAAGGTCGGATCTGGACCCGGCATCCAGAACGCCACGCTGGCCAAAGCAGTACTGGAGCGCGCCGGCGCAACCGGGGCAACCGTGGTCGAGTTGGCGATCAGCCAACACGTCGCCGCGGTTGCCGCCGGCCAGTTGGATGCTTGCTACACGCTGGAGCCCACGGGCACCGTGGGTCGCTTGAACGGCACCACCCGCGTGCTGGAAACCGGCGTCATCGCCAAATACGTACTGGGCGACCCGATGGCGCCGTGGTTTGGCGGATCGGCCTCGCTGACCACCGCCTTCCTGAAAAAGCATCCTGAAGAAAGCAAGAAATTCATCGCCGCCTATGCGCGCGGCATCGAACTGATCCGTACCAAGCCCGAAGAGGCGCGTCCCTTCATGAAGGGCTACACCGCCATCGAAGGCCCGATGACCGAAGCCGTGCCGCTGGCCGCCTACACGCTCTACAACGAGTTCACGCCCGGCGACATCCAGTACTTCCAGAAATTCTTCGACCTCTTCACTGACAAGGGAATCTTCGCGCAGAAGGTCGACGTATCGACCATGCTTTACAAGGGCTGATCCATGACCGCAACCACCGCAAGCGGCGCCGCCACGGCGAAGAAGCCGCCCGCCAGGTTCAACGGAACCCGTCTCTTGCCGCTGATCGGCCCGCTGGCGCTGTTCGTGGTGTGGGATCTGGTTGTACGCCTGCAACTGGTCAGCCCCGTGCTCTTGCCCACGCCCAGCGCCACGGTCGTGGCGTTGGTCAAGGGCCTGGCGGGGGGCCCATTGCTGTGGGACTTCCTGTCGTCCTTGAACCGCACGCTGCAGGCCTTCATCATCGCCGGCGTCATCGGCGTGCCCTTGGGCGTGCTGCTGGGCAGCAATGAAAAGGCCTATCGCAGCGTTGAATTCCTGGTGGATTTTTTCCGATCCACCCCATCGTCCGCGCTGATCCCGCTGTTCCTGATGATCTTCGGCGTGACAGACATGAACAAGATCGCCATCGCCGCTTTCGCGGCCGTGCTGGTCATCCTGTTCAACAGCGCCTACGGCGTCATCAATGCGCGCAAGCAGCGCGTGATGGCGGCGCGCGTGATGGGCGCGTCGCGGTGGCAAATATTCAAGGACGTGCTGATCTGGGAAAGCCTGCAGCCCACGTTCGTCGGCCTGCGCAGCGGCGTGTCGATGGCGCTGGTGATCGTGATCGTGGCGGAAATGTTCATCGGCTCGGACAGCGGGCTGGGCAACCGCATCATCAATGCGCAGCAAGTGCTGAACGTGCGCGAGATGTACGCGTCGATCCTGGCGGCCGGCGCCCTGGGCTATGTGCTGAACATTCTTTTTCTCATGCTGGAAAAGCGCGTGGTCCACTGGAGCGGCCGATAAATGTCCACCGTCATCAACCCCATCATCGCCCCCGCGCCTGCCGCAGCACCGTTCGCGCCCGGCCCGCTCGGCACGCACATCACCATCCGCGGCCTGACCAAGTACTTCGCGGGCTGGCCGCTGTACGAAGATTTCAACCTGGACATCCCCAAAGGCAAGATCGTCTCGGTATTCGGCCCCAACGGCTGCGGCAAGTCCACGCTGATCAACATGATCGCGGGGCTGATCCCCATCGACGCCGGCGAGATCCTGTTCGACGGCAAGTCACTGGCGCAGACCAAGATCGGCTACGTCTTCCAGAACTACCGCGAAGCCATGTTCCCGTGGCTGCGCACGATCGACAACATCGCCTATCCGCTGCGCCTGGAAGGCCGCAGCAAGGCCGAGGTGGACGCCCGCGTGGAAGAACTGGTGGCGTCTTTCGACGTCAAGTTCGACTTGAAGCGCTACCCCTATGAATTGTCGGGTGGCCAGCAGCAGACGGCCTCCATCATGCGCGCGCTAGCGCCCGGCCCCGAAGTGCTGTTTCTGGACGAGCCGTTCTCGGCGCTGGATTTCGAGATGACGCTGTTCATCCGCGAAAAGCTGCAGGAAGTCTTCATGCAGACCGGCACCACCATGCTGCTGGTCTCGCATGACCTGGAGGAAGCCGTGTACCTGGCCGACCAGATCCTGCTCCTGACCAAGCGGCCCACGCGCGTGGCCGAAATCCTGGACTACGCCGACGCCCGCCCCCGCACCGTGGAAACGCTGTCCGAACCCAGCTTCATCCAGATGAAGAAACTCAGCCTGGAAATCTTCCAGCGCGAAGTGCGCAAGTAAGCAAGCCAGTCACCATCCAGTCCACCGGGAGAGTCCGCCATGACCCAGGAAACCATCGATCAATACGTGCGCAGCGCCTTGGCGCTGTCGGGGTATGCCTTGCGCGAAGCCACCACGGCCGAGGTCGTGCAGCAGTTCTCGCGCATCCACGACATTGCGGCCAGCTTCGTGGACGAAGCGCTGCCCGTCGAGCTGGAATCGGCTTCGGTGTTCCGCCCGTGACCGGCCCCGCCGCAGACATCGCCCGCCAGGTCGCCAGCGGCGAGCGCAGCGCCGTGGCCGTGCTGGACGCCACGCTCGCGCGCATCCGCGAGCACGATCCCCGCTACAACTGCTTTACCGCAGTCACGGAAAGCCGCGCGCGGCATGAGGCGGCGGCTATCGACGCGCGACGCGCCCGCGGTGAACCGTTACCGCCGCTGGCAGGCGTGCCCTACGCAGTAAAGAACCTGTTCGACATCGCCGACGAAGTCACGCTGGCCGGCGGACGGGTCAACGCCTCCAACGCGCCGGCCCCCCAGGATGCGCGGTTGGTAACCCGCATGCGCGAGGCTGGCGCCGTGCTGGTCGGCGCGCTGAACATGGATGAACACGCCTACGGTTTCACCACCGAGAACACCCATTACGGCGCATGCCGCAACCCGCACGACACCACCCGCATTGCGGGCGGCTCGTCCGGCGGCAGCGCGGCCGCCGTGGCGGGCGGTCTGGTGCCGCTGACGTTGGGATCGGACACCAACGGGTCTATCCGCGTGCCGGCTTCGCTTTGCGGCATCTTCGGCCTGAAACCCACCTTGGGCCGCTTGTCGCGCACGGGGTCCTTCCCCTTTGTGGGCAGCCTGGACCATCTGGGGCCTTTCGCCGCCAGCGCCAGCGATCTGGCTGCCGCCTACGATGCCTTGCAAGGCCCGGACGCCGATGACGCGGCCTGCGCGCAATACGCCGTCGATCCCGTCCTGCCTGGCCTACGCGCCGGTGCGCGCGACCTGCGCGTCGCGGTGCTGGGCGGGTACTTCGCGGAATGGGCCGGCTCGCAGGCGCGTCGCGCCGTCGAGATCGCCGCCCGCGCGCTGGACGCCACCGCCGTCGTCGAACTGCCCGGCGCAGCGCAGGCTCGCGCCGCCGCCTTCATCATCACCGCGGCCGAAGGCGGTGCGCTGCATCGCCGCCGGCTCGTCACGCACTACGACTATTACGAACCGCATTCTCGCGACCGCCTGGTCGCGGGCAGCCTCGTGCCCGCCGCCTGGGTGCAGCAGGCGCAGCGCGTGCGCCATCGCGTCTATCGCCAAGCGCTGGCCTTGTTCGACCAATATGACGTGCTGATCGCGCCCGCCACGCCCGTTTCCGCCACCAAAGTCGGCACCGACTGGTTGACGCTGGCGGGCAAGTCTTTGCCGGCACGCGCCAGCATGGGTCTTTTGACGCAACCGATCTCTTGCATCGGCCTGCCGGTCTGCACGGCGCCCACCTGGCCCGAAACCGAGCAGGACGGGCATCTGCCGCTGGGCGTGCAATTGATCGGCGCCCCCTGGCGCGAAGCCGACTGTCTTGGCGCCGCCTACGCGCTGGAGCAGGCCGGCGTGTCCCGGGTCCGTACGCCCTGAACCGCCCCTTTCCCGATTCCCTTTCAAGGCAACGCTATGGAAACCGCTTTCACCGCCATCGACATGCCGCGCACGCTGGCCGACACGGCCTACGGGTCGCTGAAACGGGACATCCTGGATTTCCGGCTTGCCCCGGGCGACCGCTTCACGGAAACCGAGATCGCGGACCGCTTGCAAGTCAGCCGCACGCCCGTGCGTGAAGCGCTGTTCCGGCTGGAACGCGAAGGCTATCTTGAGGTGCGGCAGCGCAATGGCTGGCTGGTCAAGCCGCTGGACTTCAATACGCTGGACCACTTCTATGAGTTGCGCAGCGTGCTGGAAATCGCGGCCGTGCACGCGCTGTGCACCCCAGGCCAGGTGCCGGACCCACTGCGTGCGTTGCATGCGCTGGCGGACATCTGGCTGGTGGACGACAGCGAACGTTCCAGCGACGGCGAATGGCTGGCCGACCTGGATGAACGCTTTCACATCGACCTGGTGGCCGCGGCCGGCAATCCCGAGATATCGCGCGTGCACCGCGCCGCCACCGAACGCATCCGCATCGTGCGGCGGCTGGATTTCACCTTGCCCGACCGCGTCGGCAAGACCTACGAGGAACATGGCGCAATCCTGCGCGCGCTGCTGGCGCGCGATGCGCCCGACGCCGCCCGGCTGCTGCAATCCCATATCCAGGATAGCCAGACGGCCGTGCGCAAGATCACGCTGCACCGTCTGTATTCCACGCGCCGCGCCAAGGCGGCCTAGGCGCGGTCCAGGACGGTCTTCAACCCGCCCGCAGCCAGCGCTGCAGCACGCGCGTGATGACGGGGATGCAGACAAACACCATGATGGGCGTCAGGATCACGCTGGTGATCAACACGCGCCAGAATATCGGCAGGATGCTCAAGTGCTCGCTGACCAGTATCGAGAACACCAGCAGGACCGGAAAGTAGGCCAGCCAGATGCTGACGGCCTGCTTCCAGCGCGGCGGCGCGCTGGCGGCCTTGGGCGCAAACCAGCCCTCGGTGCCGCTGACCCGGTGCTCGTGGCTAGCCCGCACCAGCGTTGCCCCGCGTTCCAGCCACATCCGGCGCGGCAAGGATTTTTCCCAGCGGTTCAGGCTGGCCGCATCGGTGAAGCGCAACACTATCTGATACTGGTCGCCGCCTTCGGGCGGTTGCAGCACGCCCGACCCGAGAAAGCCCGGGAACCCCGCCGCGAGGATTTCGCCCTGGCGCATCCAGGACAGGAAATCGCTATAGCGCTCGGGCGCGATGTGCCGGGTAACCAGCATGGTCACCGGGGCGGAAAGGGCGGAACTGGACATGGCGGAACTCCTGGGCAGCGGTGCAGCGTGTTATGTCATGCGAATGCAGTGTTAACCCTAGCAAGCGGCATGCCAGCCTTGCGGCGCAACAATCCCCCTGGGCGAATGGCGTTGCGGACGCCAACACGGACAATTGACGCACCGCACCAGACACCATATTGGTGATTACCCTAGAACTCGCACCAGAACGGTGCATATGGAGAAGACGCATGGAAATCAACCTGCCCGACGTCGTGGCGGAAGTGACAGCGGCGTTCGAGCGCTATGAGACCGCCCTGGTCAACAACCAGGTGGACGTGCTGGACACCCTGTTCTGGGATAGCCCGCACACCTTGCGCTACGGCGCAAGCGAAAACCTGTACGGCTACGACGCGATCCGCGCATTCCGCGCCGGGCGCTCGCCGCAGGGCCTCGCCCGCCGCGTGCTGCGCACGGCCATCACCACCTACGGCACCGACTTCGCCACCGCCAACCTGGAATTCCAGCGCGACGGCAGCGAGCGCATCGGTCGCCAAAGCCAGACCTGGATGCGTACGCCCGCAGGCTGGCGCGTGGTGTCCGCGCACGTCAGCCTGATGACATAGGGTGGTCACCAAAGGCGGACATACTCGACTGGCCTGCACGCGATAACGATATTCGGAATCGGCATTGAGCAGGCCGCTGTCCAGGTCTACACTGGGTATTCCATTTCCCGTTGGAGCACACGCCTCATGAGCACCTACAAGATTGCTGTTTTCGTCGGAAGCCTGCGCGCCGCCTCCATCAATCTGCGGCTGGCCCGTGCGCTTGAAAAGCTGGTTCCTGCCGATTTCAAGTTCGAGTACGTGAGCCTGGGCGACATCCCGCTCTACAACCAGGACAACGAGAACAATCTGCCCGCGCCGGCCGCCAAGCTCAAGCAGCAGATCGCCGACGCGCAAGGCATCTTGTTCGTCTCGCCCGAACACAACCGTTCGTTGCCCGCCGCCATCAAGAACGCGATTGACTGGGGCTCGCGCCCATGGGGCCAGAATTCGTGGCCCGGCAAGGCCGTCGGCATCGTGGGCGCATCGCCCAGCGCCGCAGGCACCGCGATGATGCAGCAGCACCTGCGCAACATCCTGGCCGCCGAAGGCGCCAATGCGCTGACCACGCCCGAAGTCTTCCTGCAATATTCGGAAGGCTTGGTCGACGACCAGTTCACCATCACCAACGAAGGCACGCGCAAATTCCTGCAAGGCTGGATTGACCGCTATGTGGATTGGGTCAAGAAGCTGAACAGCTGATCGCCGCCGCTGCCGGCCAGGGCCACGGCCCGGCCGGCGCCGATCGCCCGATCTACCTCCGGGCGATCAAGCCCCCCGATGCGTCGGGGGGCTTTTTTTTCGTCGGCCCGCCCCAAGACAAAAATGCCCCCCCGGGGGGGTAGCAAGCACGCGAAGCGTGCGCGGCGTGGGGGCTCTTTTTTGACTGGCGCATCAATCCAGAAAGCTCGACCCCGCATACATACGCGGACGATTTCACGGCTTGCCCAGCAGAAAGCCACGGCGTACAGAAGTATTGCCGCGCCGCCGCCGGGCCGCCCCAAGGCGGCGCAGCCCCCTCGGGGGGCAGCAAGCACGCGAAGCGTGCGCGGCGTGGGGGCATACTTATCCCCGCCAACTGTGGAGAACGTTGAGGACAGCTTTGGGGTAGACCGGAAATCCCCTGTCCTGCCAAGCACTTGCAGGGGGTGGTCAGATAATGCCCAATCATCCTTTTGGATGAGTTTTGGCGGTTTTATCCACGAAAAGGCTGGATGTCTGTCCAGGCCTTTACTGGCATGAAGACCGCATGTGGATTTGTCCCAGCATTCTGTGGAAAAGCATGAGGACAGCTTGAGGGCAGGTCCGAAATCCCTTGCGATATCAATGCCCTGCAAGGGGTGGTCAAGAAAGGCCCAGACGCGGGATTTGCAACCCGGGTTGTCCCCGCCAAATGTGGATAAGCCTGAGGACAGTGTGCGGGTAGTCGCCAAATCCCCTTATGCAGCAAGGACTTGGAGCGAGCGGGCAAGAAACGCTCAGCCAGACGCGTGAAACGTCCCGATCTTAATTCTTGCCAAGCGATGGGGATAAGCAGACAGGCTTGTCCCCATCGAATGTGGACAAGCCTATGAACAGTCAGATAACAAGCCTGAAAAGTCCTTATCCGACAATCACTTGGAAGGGCTGCTCAAAAAAGACGCAGCACGTACATCACTCATTGCCTTCCAGCCGCATGCCGATCTTCAACCCGACCTGCCAATGCGCCACCTTGCCGTCCTTGATGTGGCCTCGCACTTCGGTCACTTCGAACCAATCCAGATTGCGCAGGGTCTCCGAGGCGCGCTCGATGGCTTTGGCGATTGCATCATCGGTGGACTTGGTGGAAGAGCCCACCAGTTCGATTTGCTTGTAGACATGGTTCGACATAGCTCGTCTCCGCTAACGATGTGAGTCTTCAATCGTCGGCCCGAGCGCCTTTCCGGCGCTTACGACCGGCAATCCATTCGAACACACAGGATACCTCCGCAGCGATAGAGTGGTGTTACGAGTTCCGTCGCCCGGTCTCGACAGGCGACGGAATCGGCTCCCGCAACCCAGCAAGGAGACCACCATGCCTGAACGAAAAACCCTGGAACGCGCCAAGCGCGACAAGCGCCAAGGCAAGTCGGCATCGACGCAGGCCGGAGAATTCGTGCGCGAAGAAATCGACCACGTCCGTGAGGGCAAGCACGGCGTGCGGTCCACCAAGCAGGCCATCGCGATCGGACTGTCCGAAGCGCGCCGCGCGGGCGTGAAGTTGCCGGCTTCGAAGGGCGCCAGCGCGGCGACCAAGCGCAAGGCTGAACAGGACACCCGCGCGGCCAAAGATGGGCACGCCAAGTCCGCCACCCGCGCCCGCGCCACCACCGCCGCGCTGAAAAAGGAAAGCACCACGCCCGCATCGCGTGCCGCGCTATCACGCCAGGCCACCAACACCGCCAGCCGGCGCACGGCGGCGGACCGCTCGGCAGCCGCCAAGAAAGCGGCCGCCACCAAGGGTGCGGCGGGACGGTCAGCCGCGGCGAAGAAAGCGGCCCGCACGCGCGCAGCGAACAAGCAGGCGGGCGGCGCGCACCATCGCGCCGCGCATTGAACGAGGCTGCGCCTAGCCCGCGTCGAAAAGCTTGAAGCGTTCCTGCAGGAATTCGCGCATGCGTTTGACGGCGGGCGACAGCAACATGCGATGCACGCACAGCAGATACAAGGGTGATGGCTCGGTGACGTAGTCTGGCAACAGTTCAACCAGCCTGCCCGCGCGCAGATCGGACAGCACGTCGTAGCGTGACTTATAGGCCACGCCGTGCCCGGCCAATGCCCAACGCCGCACCAGGTCGCCGTCGTCGCCTACGCGGTCGCCCTTGACCGGCACCGTCGTGCTGGTGCCCTCGCGTTCAAAGGTCCAACGGTCATGCAAGGTTTCGCCCAGCACGAACGACAGGCAATTGTGGCGGCGCAAATCGGCGGGCGCCTGCGGCACGCCATGGCGCGCCAGATAGGCGGGCGATGCGCACACGACGCGACGGTTGTGCTCGGCCAGCGGCAGGGCCACCAGCGCCGAGTCGTTCGGCGTGCCGTAGCGGATGGCGATGTCGACCGGCTGGCGGTACAGATCCGCCAGCCGGTCGCTGATGCGCACCTGGAAGCTGACGCGCGGATGCTGGTGCTGAAAATCGTCCAGCCAGGGCAACAGCACATTGCGCCCCAGGTCCGAGGGGATGGAAACCGACAGCGTGCCCGAAATTGCGGTCTTGTCGCGAGCCATCGCGTTCTTGCCGGCTTCCAGCGTGGAGATCGCCGACCGGGCGTACTCCAGGTAGCGCTCCCCATCGCTCGTCAGCCGCAGGCTGCGCGTAGAGCGCACGAACAGGCGCGTCTCAAGCGTCAACTCCAGCCGTTTGAGCGCGGCGCTGGCTACGGCTGGCGTCAAGTCCAGTTCGCGCGCAGCGGCGGAAAAGCTGCCGTGGTCAGCCGCCGCCACAAAGATCCTCAAGTCCTCGAACCGGACCATGATCGCCTCATTTTCAAAAAAATATTGAAACTGAGTCGGATGCTAGCCGGTTTTTCATCGCTGCGGACTGGGTAATCATGGCCCTGTTCCCCGACATCTTTGGAGTCACCGTATGAAAATCGAACTGAACGGCAAGAAAGCCCTGGTCACCGGATCTTCTGGCGGCATCGGGCTGGCCATCGCCCTAGGATTGGCCGAAGCTGGCGCCGAAGTCGTCCTGCACGGCCGCAACGCCGACAAGCTGGCCCTCGCTGCCCAAGCCATCACCCGGAAATTCCCTACTGCCCACGTGAGCACCGTGCAGGCAGACCTGGCCACGGCCGATGGCGCGGCCTCGGTTTGCGCCGCCCATCCCGATGTGGACATCCTGGTCAACAACGCCGGCTTCTTCGCGCCCAAGTCCTTCACCGAAATCACCGACGACGACTGGCAGACCATGATGGATACCAACGTCATGAGCGGCATCCGCCTGTCGCGCTACTACCTGCCGCGCATGATGGCCGCGAACTGGGGCCGAATCATCTTCATCTCGAGCGAATCCGGCGTGCAGATCCCCGCTGAAATGATCCACTACGGCGTCAGCAAGACAGCCCTGCTGGGCGTGTCGCGCGGCTTGGCCGAACTGACCGCCGGCACCGGCGTCACGGTCAACGCGGTGCTGCCCGGCCCGACGCGCTCGGAAGGGGTGGCCGACTTCTTCGCGGAAATGGCCAAGGAACAAGGCGTGTCGCAGGACGACATGGAACGCGACTTCATCGCCCAGCACCGCCCGACGTCGCTGCTGCGCCGCCTCGCCACGGTGGAAGAGGTAGCCAACATGGTCGTCTACACCTGCTCTACGCAAGCCTCGGCCACCAACGGCGCCGCGCTGCGCGTCGACGGCGGCGTCGTCCGCTCCATCCTGTGATTTCCGCCCTTACCCCACACCGAGCCGCCCCATGAAAGCCATCGCCTATTTCAAGAACCTGCCCGCCGACCACGCCGACGCCCTTCAAGACATCACGCTTGACGAACCCGTGCCCGGCGACCATGACCTGCTGGTCGACGTGCACGCCATTTCCGTCAACCCGGTAGATGTGAAAATCCGGGCCAACCGCGCGCCGAAGGACGGCCAAGCCGAGGTCATCGGTTGGGACGCCGCCGGCATCGTACGCGCCGTGGGCGCCAAGACCAGCCTGTTCAAACCCGGCGACCGTGTCTGGTATGCGGGCGCTCTGAACCGGCCGGGCGCCAATAGCGAACGCCATGTGGTCGACGAGCGCATCGTCGGCCGCATGCCCGACACCCTGGACTTCGCCCAGGCCGCAGCCCTGCCGTTGACGACGATCACCGCCTGGGAGCTGCTGTTCGACCGCCTGCGCGTGCTGGACAACGCTGCGCCCAGCCAGCGAACCCTGCTTGTCATCGGCGCGGCCGGCGGCGTGGGGTCGATCCTGGTGCAGTTGGCGCGCCAGCTGACCGGCCTGACGGTGATCGGCACGGCCTCACGGCCCGAAACGCAAGCGTGGGTGCGCGAGCTGGGCGCTCACCATGTCATCGACCACAGCAAGCCCCTGACCGAAGAGCTCAAGCGCATCGGTTTCGATCAGGTCAGCTATATCGCCGGCCTGAACCAGACCGACAAGCACTTTCCGCAGATGGCGGCAGCAATCGCCCCGCAGGGCAAGATCGCGCTGATCGACGACCCGGCCGCCATCGACGTCCGCTTGCTGAAAGGCAAATCCGCGTCGCTGCATTGGGAATTCATGTTCGCGCGCCCCCTGCACAACACGCCCGACATGATCGCCCAGCACGAACTGCTGAACCAGGCGGCCCGCCTGATCGATAACGGCACCCTGCGCACGACGCTGGGCGAGCACTACGGCACGATCAACGCCGCCAACCTGCGCCGCGCCCACGCGTTCATCGAAAGCGGCAAGGCGCAGGGCAAGGTGGTGCTGGAAGGGTTCTGAACCGGGCCTTTTGCGGGGCATCCCAGGGGCTCCGCCCGTTCCCGGGCGGGGCCCCTCGCCATTCAGGCCGGAAAGCGGTAAAAACGCGGGCGGACTGTTCCGCACGAAAATTACCGGGAGCTTCCCCTGCTTGCCCATTTGATCGATCAAACGCTAGAGCCGCTCCTGTGGGGAATGGTCGCGTTTACCCTGTTGATGCTTCGGCTGGCTCCGCTACAGGGCTGGAAGGCCGTCATCGTCGCCGGCGTGGCTGCGGGCATGGTGTTCGACACCATCCAGTTTCGCGTCGGCCCTCCCCGTCTGTGGGATTCGCTGGTCTTCAGCTCCATGCTGGCGGCCCTGCTGGCGGCAGCTGTATTGGAAACCGCCGTCCACCTGTACGCGCGGATACGCGCCGGGCGTGCTCAACGCTGAAGGGTAGGCTAGCCGCGCCCTTCCCGCTTGGCGCGGGCGTGCGGATCATTGATCTCGGTGTCGAGTTCCGTGATCAGCCAATCGAACCAGCCCTTTTCCGTGCGCGCGTAGACCACCGCGGCTGGCGTCTTGCCGTCGCGCCAGCCGGCCTGATGCGTGTCCATCCACGACGCCAGGCTCTTGTGCGGCGCCAGCAGGCCCGACAACCAGCTCCAGAGGTAGTCGGGCACATTGCGCCGGAAACCCTTCGCGCTGGCATAGATGGTGGGCTCAAGCGGCAGGCTGCCCGAGCGGGCCAGCTTCTCTTGCACCCGGCGCAACGTCTCGGCTGCGGCCTGCAATTGTTCGGTGCTGAGCTTTTTCACGTAGGGACTCCTGGGTTGGATTTGCCCGGATTATCGCCGGAGGTACCGGCGCTTTCCAAGCACTGCGTTCTGACGCCGCAGGGTTCAGCGCTGGCCGCGCGGCAGGGTCAGGCCCAGCAGACAGGTGGCGCTGAACCGGGCTCCCGGCTCCAGCGTCCGCATGCCCGTGCGCGTATCGCCGTCGGCAGCCCGGTTGAAGGCATCCGCCACATTGGTGACCGGCTCCACGCACAGAAAGTCCGAGCCCGGCGCGGTATAGACCACAAGATGCGCAAACGCGGGATCCGCGTGCAACGCCAATTCACGCCCGTCCGCCCAGTGCAGGGTGGCGCGCCCTTCCCATTGCGACAGATAGGTATCGCACCCTTCGGCCGACTGGCGCAACTCGCGCACATGCTTGACCCGGCTGCCCGTCGGTATGCCATCGGCATCGGCCGGCCACACCCGCCGCGCATTCAGGGTGACCCGCTCGGCGGTGAAGTACGGATGGATGCCCAGACCGAAAGGCATGGGCGTGTCGCCCTGGTTGGTGATGCTCAAGGACAAGCTCAACCCACGCGCGTCCAGCCGGTAGCGCTGCACGCATTCGAACGGCCAGGGCCATCCCAGCACGCCGGCCGGCTGGCTCAGCACCAGATCAATGCTGTCTGCCGCAAGGTTGCGCACCTGCCACGCCTGGAACAGGCCGGCGCCATGTATCGCATTCGGGCGGCCCGCCACGGATTGCAGCGCATGCCGCGCGCCATTGAAGGTGAACACGCCATCGCGGATGCGGTTGGAATACGGCGCCAACGGGTACGACCCTGCCCGCGGCCATTTGCCCGCCGGCCATTGGGTTGGCGTCAGCGGTACGATCCAATCCAATGCGCCAGTCGACAAGCGGGTCAGACGTCCACCGCCACCGGGCGCGAATTCGGCTTGGTGCCCACCGCCTGAAATGACGACGCGCTCGGTCGCATCCAAGGGGTCGGCAAAAGGGTATTCCTGCATCAGCGGCTCCCGCGGCAGTCACAGTGCCACGTCGCAAGATTGTGACGCCGGCATCCTGCGGGGGCAAGTTGGGCTAGCGGGACGGCGCCGCCGCAACGTCCGATGCGCCCGGACAAACAAGTCCCACGCCCTTCTCCCTGCCCCCCGCTCCGGCCCGATACAATCACGGGCATGAATTCAGCAACACAAAACACTGCCGCCGACGCCCACGCGGGCCACACCCCAATGATGCATAGGGATGTTTCATAGGGAGCTTCTGGCAATTATGGTATTGGTTACGCCAAAAGTTACGCCAGAAATCCTTAAATCCGACGGTGAGAAAGTCAGCTTGCACCCACCCAATTGGTAACATTTTGCCTCACATCGTTTACTTCCTGCATAATCCTCACGCAAAAGTGAGGACCACATGGATCAACGAGTTGCTGAAGACCTGCCCGTGAACCCTGAAATGGCCGAGCAGCCAGTGAATGAAGCATCACTGCGGACATCCGCAATGAAGTTTCTCGCTTGGGCTCACCAGCGGGGTTTGCTTTCGACCGACGCTTATTATCCAGGCGATGGATACGAGGCACCGGTACTCGCAAATGCGACAGATGCTGCAGTATCTCTCCTACGAGCAAAGCTCATACGCGCCGTTGGAATAAACGTGTCTGTTCCAGAGATAGTGGTATTTCTCCAGCGGGCGGTACCAGGAGTTCGACAAGTACTAACACTGCCGACTGCTTGTGACGGCATTCAGTTGAAGTATCACCAGGGGCAGCCTGACCCGGTCACACCGTCAGCAGTTGGTCAAGCAGCCAACCCGTGCGCAGTCCACCAAGCTCAGGCGGGCGGACAGTTTTATACGTGCGGGAGTTCCATTTCTGTGGGGAACGCGGCCGCCGCCGGAACGCTTGGGTGTCTGGTACGTGATGCCGCAGGCGATCTTTACGGCCTATCGAACAATCATGTCTCGGGAGGTTGCAATTACGCTCCAGGGGGACTTCCCATTCTGGCTCCTGGCGTAATGGACGTCAGCCCGAACATGCCACATCCGTTCACCATTGGCACCCACCAGCGCCAGCTTCCGATGAACATGGGGGATCCAACCACTGTAGATACGCTGATCAATCAAGACGCCAGTATTTTTAAGATTGTGGCGGTGGATCGGATCTCGTCGATGCAACAAAATAGTTACGACACGCCGGCTGCCAGCATGCCTCTGATGGGCGGCATGCATGTCAAAAAGGTCGGCCGAAGCTCCGGCTTTACAGAGGGCGTCGTGTTGGGCGAAATGGTGGGCGCCCACCGTGTAAACTATCAAGCACCGGAGCACGCTTTCAGCGGCCCCGTGTACTTCGACCGCATGTTTGCAGTGGTGGGTAAGGCAGACCGCTTCTCCGAACCGGGCGACTCTGGGTCGCTAGTGGTACATGAAGCTCCTGATGGGATTGACTACGCAGTCGGCATCATAGTTGCGGGGTATACCGACAACCGGGCGCCGGGCAATATCGTTTCGCTGATCATGCCCATCGAGCCTATCTTGGTCAGCTTCAACGTGACTCTTGTTGCTGGCCACAACGTGTGAGAACCAAACCATGGACGCTGCCAGAGAACTTTACGAGAAGCTCGGCACGCCTCGCGGCCAGTTGACGGTGACGTGGGGCTTAGACCCTTTGGGAAACCGCTTTTTGCAGGTATGGATTCAATCGGGCTTTCCTGTGCGAGGAATACCCTCTTCGTTTCGTGGGTACAAAGTTGAGTATTCGACAGCACCACAAACGAAGGCGTTTCGCGGCTTCGCACTAGGCATATAGACCTGGCTCATTCGCCATGTGCTCGCTTTACCGGGCCGACAAGAAGGCCGAGGACGCTATTCCGCGACTATCACCAGGCCGGCAAGGAAAAGCGCATGGTCGTCATCCTGCCGGAGGGCGCGTACAGCGATTGGCTGACCGCGCCCGCTGACGCCGCCAAAGAATTCCTCGCGCCCTTCCCGGCGGATAAGCTGGTCGCCACCCCGATGAAGTGAAGCGGCGCGAGGCGGACTATACTGGATATATAACCAGTGTTCTCCGCCATGACGTTCAAACCTCCCCTCACCCACGCCGACCTCCGGACCATCCGCGAGCGTCAGCCCTGGAACCCCGATGTGATCGCCCTGCTATGGGAGGTCAAGCGGCTGCGCTCGGTCCTGCTGCGCGCCTACCAACTGTCGGACGACTTCAAGCGCCCGGCCGGCATCACGGGCGGCCTCTACGACGACTTCATGAAAGGGCTGCGGGAAGAACCCTGTGTCATCGAGCGAGACAAGGACGTCCAGGAAATGATGGAAACGCCGGACAAGCTGCGCAAGGGGATGGCGCCGCGTTAGAAACAAGGTGCCTGACTCGCAGTGTTCAAGTAGGCCAGATTTGGCTGCGAAGCTATGCGATCACTCGGACAATTGAGCGCGGCGCGCTTGCTCATCACGCTGGCCAAACTCAGCCCAGACGCAATGTCTGGCCAAAGTTACGTGTTGACGGCTTCGTCAATTTTGAGTAAATTCCGCTTAGCCCTTCGTTCAGCGAACGCCCAAGTTCCACTTGGGACACTTATGTAGCTGGCGCGGGGCTTTTCTATTTCCGCTTGGCAAATTGGGGCCGAATCTCAAGCTCCGCGGGCTTGAAAAGCCAATGACGATACGGATGTTGCCAACGCATCTCTGGCTCCCCACCAGTGCTAATCCCGATGTTGAAATTGGGATACATCTCTCTAATTCGGCCGTTGATGTGCTTGTAAACAGCCTCTTTTGCCCTAGTTCGCTTCCCTCGTACTCGAGCGCCCTCCGGCTTCTCCTTGTGCTTTTCGTTCAGACGAAACTGCATTGCACCGAGAACAACGTCGAGGCACTGCAAAAGCACATGTTCCTTCGAATCTACCTCAGCTAGTTGGTCCTCAGCGATCGTCAATCCGGCGCCTCGGAATGCTTGGCTGCCATTGAGCCCGGACACATACCCCTTAAATGCGAGGCACTTTTCATCGGTATCCGGAAGTTTGTCAAAATAAATGCGCACCTTCGCCGGCCCAAGATCGCCGCCACAATATCGGAAGCCGAAGGCATGTTTGACAAACTGATAGTAAAGCAGAAAGAAACTATTTTCCCGTTGAGCCGGCGTAAGTTTCTTGGCTCCGAAATAGTTCTGAGTGAACATGACGCGCATTTTTAGCTTGCCTGCGCGCATTAGCGCAAAGGTTTCGTCCATCAGCTCCATGTACTTACCGGCATAGGCCTCGGTGATTTTTTGCCATTTGACTTCAGCCCCCAGATTCAGACGATTCTTGGCCGCCTGCAGAGTCGTAATCACTTCATGAAGGTGAGCGGACTCGACCAACACTCCTCCATAAAAATTCGCGAAATGCTTGCCTGAAATATCAGACTCGTCGCAATAAAGAATCAGCTCACGGGACATATTGTTTGTTCTAAGCCGCTAAATGGGATTGCCCATTCTACCCATTGCGTACAATTCCAGGCACGAGAGCAAACCAAGCCATTGGTTCTGGCTGGCCCAACGCGCGGAGAGGGTCTAGCTCCGAGCAAGCTGCGTAAGAGACTGGCGCCCCGTAGAAAGCGCCGAAAGCTCATAGACCGACGCGTTAACAGTAAGACAAAAACCAAAACTGTTAACTCTAGGAGCGTCAATGAGCTTTTTCTTTTGCCGAGCATTCATCACCGTCCGCCTCAAACCCTGGGCCTTTATTTCTTTGTGCGCGCTGTTTGAGCCTCGCCTCGGAGAGTTGGCCTTATCGATTGCGCGCCTGGCATGCTGCTAACTGCGCTGTCATTCGCTGGATCCCAGCCCGGAGGGCGAAATAATCCGATCGAGCAGCGGGAGCAAGTTCGGCGCGGGCTCCATCACCCATGCCGGCGCCGGCTCCGGTTTTGGGCACTCCACTGCCGGCGGCGGGGCAGGTGGCAGCGACGTGCAGCCGCTGGCGCCCAGTGTCAACATCAGCCCGTAGGCCGTCATCCTGAACTTGCGCATTGCGCATCCCCCCGTAAGCGGCCCATTCGGCCTTGGCATTCCGTTCGTTGATCTGGCCAACTTCCGCGACGCGCTGCGCCAGGATCTCGCGCGCATGGCGCTGCGCCTCGGCGACAAGGGCCGACCGATCGGCCTGCATTGCCGCAATCTCGGCGCCATAGCGCCAGCTCTGCGCCTTCCAAGCCGCTCCGCCGGCCACGATGGCGCCCACCGCCAGAGCCGCGGCGTAGCCCTTCCAACCGGCCAAGGTGGCAACGTTCGACAGCGCGCTCATGGCACCACCTCGGCCACGGCCTGGCGGTAGAAGTCCGGCCAGGTCTGCGGGTGCGGCTTGCCGGGGCGCCAGGTGCGCAGGTACAGCGCCCAGGCGGCATCCGCGTCACCCACAGCCGGCAGGCGGCCGGGATCGCTCCATAGAAGCAGACGCGCCAGGCCAGCGGCCAGAACATCGTCGTTCTCGATTGCATCCCACACAGCCGCATCACGGGCCGGAACGCCGCGCGCTTGATACAGAGCCGCGGCGGCCGCGCTGGTGGCGGTGTGCAGGCGGACGCCATGCACCATGCCCCCGCCCTGCTCCGCTTGCCAGAAACTCTTGGCCGGGCCGGTCGGGCGCGGCGGGTTGCCCACGAGCTGGCGGCGATGTTCGAACCGGCTTTCCTGCAAGCCGATGGCCAGCAGCATCACGCGCGCGGCCGGCGTGTCCATCTTGGCCGGCAGCATCGCCAGCGCGGGGGTGATCGCCTCGTCCGTAATCGTCTTCAGATCCACAATCACCCCTCCCCACCAGGTCGCACGCCGAGAATCTTCGTGCGCACCTCGGCCAGCCATTCAAGCAGCCCTTTTTGGCGCATGCTTGCCATCCATCGCATATACGCCCCCAACACCCACCACGCAGGTAAGCCGGCCAGCAGCATGCTCGGCCCCAACACATAGAACTTGGCCAGCAACGCGTCATCGGTGCCGGCGCCGTGTTGCGACAGCCAGATCATTGCGTCCATCAGCCCCGGCTTCCAGGCGATGACGCCTGCGGCGAGTGCCGGACCGAACATGAACGAGCAGGCAACCGTCGAAATCGTGCGGACCGTGAACTCGCGCGCGGACTGCGGCGGCATGATCAGCAAGCCCAGCATGGCCGCCACCGCCGCCGGCACGCCATACGCCATCGCGACCTTCAAAGCCGCGAGGCCTCCCAGCCCCGTAGAACCTGGTTCCATAGTTGCACTGCTCCTGTAGACGGTGCGCATGATTGCCTCCCGTATGGACGAAAAAAATCCCGCCGGAGCGGGTTGTGTCATCGCGCACCGATCAAGCCGGTATGGATGGCACCGGCTCCACTTGCGTCAGCCAATCCGGCAACGGCCCCCAACCGGGGTAGCTGACATTGCCGCCGGCCCCATCAAGCACGGCGCCGATCGAGTACGACGCGCCCGTCTCCACCACCCACACCGGCGTGGTGCGAAAGTCTTCCACCATGACCCACGCGTCATCCACTCGACGCGGCCACTTACCCGAAGACGGCTTCGGCGGCTCGTCTTCATAAGCTCCATAGGGGATGTTGAACGCGCCGGGCGTCAGGTCCAACTCGTTGGCGACGGACCGGAACAAGAGCAGACCTTCGTTGTCAGTCTGGAATACGATTTTTTGCATACGGCAGTCTCCTAGTTATCAGACGTGGATGCGAGGGTGGTAAGCAGCGTTAGCGGGCCGTGTCTCCGTAGATGTGCGAGCGACCCGGCTCGCATCAAAGCTCACGGTGTTTTGAGTAAGGGGTGATGCATTGGAAACCATGCGGGCCGCTCCGGTCGATCCTGCGGCGGTAACGACGTTGAATGCACCGCTGGGCGTATTGAGGATCGGCGCGCTGCCGGTGTCATCCGGCCGCAATTGCAATTGACCGGATATTTGTTGCAAGGCATCAGCCTGCTTGCTGCCGAGCGCCCTCGCATTTGCAGAGTCAACATCTGTGCCGGAGAAACGGCGGAACATGTTGCGCAAATCAGGGGTCCGAAATTGCGTGCTGTTGACGTCCACGAAGTAGTGAGCACCACGGTTTGCATCCCAAACTGTCTGGGTCACCACCAGTGCATTCTCTTTGGCGTAGCCCCACAGCCTTGCGTATGACGCCTTCGACAACAACCCACCAATTGCATCCACCTCGCTTATCAGCGGAACCGCCGTGTGCCCATCCAGAGGTCGACCACAGAGCGAAGACCGGTAGCCGTTGAAATAGGCACTCGCAGACCAGCGCCACACCTCTTCGCACTCGGCGACGATGATCGGGCCGATGTCTTGCGCGGGGAGCGTCGTAATGGAGAAAATCGGCGGTCGGTTTTCGAGAGCCGCGGCAATCATCTTCTGGATCGCCTTTAACAGCAATGTGTTGTCGCTGCGATTCAGCACAAGGCCGCTGCCCTGGATGACCCCGGTCAACTCTTCCTGCATAGCGTTAAACGCATATGCCGGCCATTGCGTCGCGGGCTTGTTCGTCGCCGGATTGCCATCGGTCGCCCACCCGGGTGTGCCCGCGGCGGGCGCCGTGTCGGCCTGCTCCTTGATGACGGTGTAGGGTGCAATCAAGAGATCCATTCAGCTTTGCTCCAAATACGAGAAATTGAGCAAGGTGTGCGCGGGCTTGGCGGCCAGCAACTCACATTGCAAAACGTTGTTGTTCCAGTATGAAAAAGGACCGCCGAACGAATCGCCGAAATGCAGGCGATTGACGGTAAAGGTCGGCGCGTCCACCTCCCATGCATGTGCCCAGTCCTTTCCCCCGAAGTGCGTCCCAAATCGCTTTCCAAATCGGGAGGGCATAAATTGCCTCACCGCCACCCCGTAGCCCAGGCTCCTAGCCAAGCCAATGAAGTACGGGATTGACTGGCCGCCGGTGGCGGTAAGCCGCGCAACTACCTGCGCCCGGCGAGCTTGGATCGTGGGAGCAGGGCCGGCGCAAGGGTCGGGCAGTCCCATGGTCAGCTCCCACTCGGGAAGCAGTTCGTAGGTCGACCCAGGGAATGCGTCGACAAGTAGTTGATTTGCACGAGCCGTGCTGGTTTCATAGACCGTCACCAAGCCGAGCAACGCACGGCCTTGGACGCTGCTGACATCTCGCGACCAGACCCGCCCCCGAGGCAGAAGACTCATGAATGCCTGGAGGAAGTCCCCAGCTCGCAGTTTCATACCCATACCTCGCCCCTTATAGGTAGGTGACCCCACCAAGCGTTGCCAGCTGCCCAATTTCGTTCGTGACATTGCCCGGGTACACGGTCACAACGCCATTCACCGTGCCGGCGACCTCGACCAGAAGCCAACCTGAAGCGCCCGAGACGCTGTTAATCGCCCCCTCGATGTCATTACGGTTGATCGCCCCTCCGCGGGCATCGCCTGTTCGGAACAGCACATCGGCCAGCGCGGCAGCAATCGCGCTTCGAGTTGATGCGCCAGCACCAGACAACCCAGACAGTTTGAAGTGCAAGCTGTTATCAACTGGCGCACATGCGAACACGAGCGCCGTGACAGGCTGCAGGCCGATCAGAGCGTCGGCCAGCACCAGCTGGTCCCCCGTCCCGATCACGTCGCGCGGCAGGCCGTCAGGCCCCTGATCGTGCTGCGATACGCCATTGGATCCCTGAGGAAAGCCGCCGTGTTGGGACTGCGCTGTATCCAGCATGAACCGCAAGACCACGGTGCCAGGCCCCATACCGTTGGGCGAACACCAGGCGCGACTGACCCCGGGCACTGCGAGCGCCCAACGAACGTAGTCGTCCCGATTGCCGCCGTGTGGCGTCTCCTGATATGCCGCGATCACCCGCTCGCTGTATGCGTCCTGCGACTCCACATCGGCCCCGGTTGAGACTGCCCCCATGACCGTGCCCGTGGATTGCACGCCGCTGATGGTTGAGGACAGGGTCACCGGCGTACCCGCGGGGCAGTTGCCCTCAATACCAGCCGCTACAGCACGAAGGACGACTACCGCCTTTCCATCCGGCCCAATCTCCTTCGTTTCTCCGACGGTGTAGGCGCCTCCGTCCGCACGCTTGACCTCTATCCCGGCGCTGATGACAACTCCAACTGTGCCGCTGAACTGCGCCGTTACCACAGCCGCTACAGCGTCCTTCCGAAATACATTCTTCATCGCCCCCCAGCCCGCGAGGTACTCGTCTGTCGCGGTCCAGGGAACTGCCTGCTTTGAAATCCAATCGATATAGCCGAAGTGCAGATGTGCAAGTCCTGCTTGGGCCACCCCCAGCACGCGCAAGACCGCCTTGCGCAGTAGTGCGTTCGCCCCATCAAGGGTCGCGTTGATATCTGCCAGAACCTGATTCCTCAGTTCTGACAGCGTAGGACGAGAAAAAGGCATATCAGTTGATTCCGTTCCAGGCCCACAGGTACTTCCCTGTATGTAGGGAAGTACCGTCAGGCGAATAGGCAATGATCTGGGCGCCAAGAAAAGACTCTCGGACCCACTCCACGGTGATTTCAAAGCGAGCCACAACCCCGTCATCGACCAGCCACTTCAACGCTTCGACCAAATAGTCGTATGCGCGATTCAGCGTCGTCCTGGTCTGCTTTTCACGGTGCAGAAGCCAGAGCTTGCTGCCGAGCGGTTCATCGGGGTCGAACTGATCACCCCACCATCCCCGAGGGTCGCCCGTTCCATCTGGAATGACGTCGTCAGATGCCGCCATCGCGTCGGTGAAAATGCTGAGAAGCATCGCTGTTGCGAGGTCCGCGCCCGACTCAAGATCGCCTGTTCCTACGGATATAGGCTTTGAATAGCTGCCGGTCCAGGTCAGGGCCGCGCCGATAGCGGGGACTTGCCCCATGGTGATCAGGCCGGTGGCAGAGGCGGAATAGTCCGTAACCGTCACAGCAGCATTGCCTGTGGGGATGTACGGTGTAGGCGCAAGCCCTACTTCGACCTGCGCACCGAACACCCGCATGGTGTTGCCGATGTCAGCAGTAAACTGCGTGCCGGCATTGGTGGCCAGATACGCATACAGCTGCCCGTCGAGATCCGCCCCCGTCATCGCAGGCGCGATCGAGCATCTGTACCACCCGCCTTGAGACGCCTCGATCTTGCCGATGAGCGGATTGCTAACTCCACCTGTCGCAAGGTTGAAAGTCACGATTATGTTTGTGTCGAAGCTTACGTAACGCAGAGTTAAGGTGCTGGAGCTCCCCGGCGCGACATAGAGGCTGAAGGCACTTTGAGCCTCTGGCAGTACGACGGACTGGAAAATGGCGCAGCTGTTGGCGTGTTGGACCGTTATTAATGTCCCGTTGTCCGAACCGTCAGGTGCGGGATATCCAGTTGTCCGAATGGCAGTTGCATTTCCCCAAGCGGCATTGGAGAAGTCGTTGCTGTATCGAAACAGATTCGTGCGCGGTGTCGGGTACAGCCGCCGATTGCCCTGCCAGTCGTTCCGGAATATTTTTTCCGCCAGATCGATGACGGGAGGCTTGCTAAGCTGAAACTGCGTTCGCACTCCATCCCCAGTGCCAAAGACAGCAGGCTCGGAAACGACGACGTGTTCAGTACTACTCGACAGAGGTCGAAGCAGCCAGTCACCGTGCGCAACCGCGTCATCCCAAACAATTCGAATATCGCTCATTGCGGCTCCCCAGGCCTATCGGACGTCACAGTCGAGCCACCGGACTGCACATTGCGTACAGGATGATGGTGATCGTTAAATACTTCGCGCATGCCTTTCATGGTGCGATCGTTTGACTGAAAGTTGTCCTGCATGTCACCAGTCGACTTCACCATGGGTGCATGCAGCTCGACCCCGCCTGGCGCAACGATAGTTAGCTTGCCACTCAAGGTCCATGTCACGTTCTTAGCGTTGTTCACCACAACGTCTTGGCCCTGGGCCTCGACGACGATGCCGCCATCATCGGTCAGGTAGACATACTTGCCATCCTGGCTATAGAGCTTGGTCTCACCCGGCTTCAGATCACGGGGTCGGCTCTCCTGATGATTGACACCCACAACGATCGTGGATGAGCGGTCGCCCGACACCGATACCAATGCGGCATCAGATCCGAGGGGCGGGTAAGAGGAAAGGCCGAATTCCTGGGGCCGCACTCGTCTATCGGCCACTTCCAGTCCGCTGGCTCGCACCTGCATCATCTGCACCGGGCCCCTATCATCCACGGACGTGACAACACCACGCCCAACCATCATCTGAAGCCTGCGCCACAGCCGCTCAATTGCTTGCTCCATATCACCCCACCACTTGATCGGGCGCAAATTGCGCCCAGATGAACGGCTGCTGGTAGAACGCTTGCGGCGGCATCAGCACAACGTCGCAGGTCGTACCGGCGCGGCCGCGGTTGTATGTAGTCTCGGCGATCAGCCAGGGCGCCGGCGCGGCCACCGATCCTAGCTTTAGCGAGGGCAGGACAAGCGGGGCCATCGTGTTGGGGGTATAGAGCGCCCCCGCGGAGTCCCGCCAAGAATCGGTATTCAGACGGACATAGAACGACCGCCCCTGCCTTCTGGACATTTCCCACTTCGCACGGTCCTCTGCCACCATGCTGCCGCCCAGCAGGTTCTCCGAAAGAACAACCCTGGGCCGATACCGAGGCACACTCGCATCTACCAGATGGGCAATCTGGTTGGGCGCGCCACCGACATCGCTGAATTGGTCCAGACCTTGATAGATCGCGTAGTAATCGCTGAACTTCTGATCCATGGAGTACGACGCAACGGCCGAGCCGACATTCACCCCCTCCTGAAACCCGCTAGCAGCAGTCTCAAGCCCGATTCCTGACAACATCAGGTCGCCGGATGGGGTGTCGTACAGCAGCATTCCCCGATACCGGCAAACCCGCTCCAAGACGTCGTAAGCACTTTCTCCTGCAATAATCACCACCTGTTCGATCGGTGCCCCTTGGTTCGTCCCCTCGGCCAAACTGGCCTTGATACCGAACGGCGCGCATAGCGTCTGGGCGATGTACAGCGCTGTGGCATTGGTGAGCTGAAAGCCGTCGAACACGGCGGCGCAATCCACGATGTCCTGGCACTTTCCTCGCCCGATCAGCGTGACGGAATGCTGGCCGTCGTTGAATGCCGGCACAAAGCGGTCGACCCAGCCGGTGGATACTCGATCGTCTCCCAGGAAGACTTCGCAGTAATCCCCAGGCTGCACCTGCATATCTGGCCGTGTGGCGATGGGATAGCGATCGGTCATCTTCACCAGGAAGTCTGAGGGACAGCGCTCCACCCCTCTCGTAAAGCGCACCTCTTGCCAACCGCCGAGGAGCCTTGTGTTGGAAAGCTCAAAGCCGTTTCCCACGCGAGTAGACGTGGAAATGCGCAACGTCAGATCGTCACCTGTCATTTCGACAATGCCTCAAAAGCGGGTGGCATGAATGCCGGATGAATAGGGTTGACTTGGCGCACCAGTTCGCCAGCCCGAGCTGGATCTCGATATATTCGATTCGCCAGCACCAGTGAAGGCTGGGAGGCATTGAAGGAAAACACCCCCATCTCAGCCAGGTCGCCGCCCCGCGACTGCAAATCGGCGACAACCGCCTTTCGAAGCTGCCGAAGCGCTTCATAACTGGTGTCGTCCCCGGTATCTCCCGCGATCAATATCTCGGAATCAAGGATCCCAACCACGTCCGTCTGCACCCTGGTGGCATCCTCCTGCGAGTACGGCTGATAATCGACCGCAGACTGCGCCAGCGCAGCAATTGCTACGCGGCGAAGGTGAGCCGAGCACGCCACATTCGCCGTCTTGATGGCTTGCCCGATTGGCGACTCGGTCGACTCGCCTACAGGCTGGAAGGTCGCCAGACGGCCCAGCATCGCCATGCCGTCAGCAGGATCTACGGCAGTTGCAGCTACCGACTGCACAAACGCATTCGCCGCATCACCGTATGCTGTGGTGTCGCTTATGTTGGCCGCTGCCCGTTGTAAGGCCGCGCCGGCAGCAACCACAGCCGCACTGGCAGCCACGTTGGCGGCCAACAGATCAGCAGCCGAAGCGCCACCAGACGCCTTGCGGTTGGACGTCAAAAAGCCAGAATTGCCACCTCCGAACAGCCGCCCGAAGTTACCCCTTAGGCTGGACACCGCATTGAAGACCCGGCGAACGCTATTCACAATGCCGACGGCCGTCTGGTAGTAGCGCAAGGCAGTATTGACCGCCTGGCGGACAACCGCCGCCCCCTGCTTGATTGCCACCGCAACCTTCCGGGCCATATCCAGTAGGCTGCCCTTGCGGACTGCGTCCGCAGCCTTGGTCACTTGATCACCCGTCGATTCGCCGGCCTGCGGATACTTCCGTTCACCGCTGACGATAAGAGCCATCGTGAACTCGAAGACGCGACCCAGATCTTTACGCTCTTCCAGTTCCAGATCCAGGCACACCACGTTCGCGACATTCCCCAACGTCGGATGTACCAATGTCTTCGGGCCGGCCGTCTCGCAGACCGTCAGGAAGGCTTCCCGCTGACCGACCACGCCCCCACCACCGTATATGGCGCTGTCCTCGATGAGAAAGCCGTGGATCCGGAACTGCCTGGGCAGCTTCCCCTGATCCTCGGCCCACACCTCGTCCCGATATGGGTAGACATGGACGGCCTGGCGCCGTCCGGCGTGCAGGCGCGCCCCGTTCACGCCGAACGGAACGCCACCGTATGACGCTTGCTGCAGCGAAGCCTCCCAGCTACCGGCGCCAGGTCCAAGGAGGTCGCTGACGGCGTTTGCCACGCCGCCAATACTGCCCGCGACCTTTACAACGTCAGAGATTTTCATGGCATGGCTCCCAGGCCCATTGAATAGTTCACGCGGGCCGACATTCCTGCGCCATCACCACTGGTTGCGTCAACGCGAGTTCCAGGCGGCGCCGAGACGTTGACTTGCAACGTCAGCTTTTGCAGAGATGCATCCAGCGCATCCTTCAGGCCATCAAACCCTGGACCATTGCCCATTCCAGGCGCACCCACGGCCGCTCCCGTCGCAACGTTGCCCGCTTGGCCGGAAGCCGCTGCGCCCCCTGTCATGGCTCCGAAGATCCGGTCCGCCATGATTCCGCGCTTGTACTTTTCCCCCTCTACGTCTTTTGGACGCTCGTGGTACTGGGACACGATGGCGGCGGCACGATTGGCGTCGGTCGCCCTCGACAAAAGGTCACCAGCAACACGCTGCTGGCCTGGCCCGTTGCGCAGTTCCCAATCGAAGAACTTCAACTGGTCGTCCAGCGTGGAATCGCGAATATCGCGCTTGAACACTCGCTTGAAGTCCTCTTGACGGTCTGGGTGCCACTGGCCGATCCCATATGCCTTGCCACCATCCCCGACGCTGAAGGGGTTCCCGCCAGACTCCTGCAGAATGTTCGCGGCGATACCCGAGGCCTGCTCCTTGGTCCACCCCATACCCATGAACTTCTGGGCGATATCCAAAATCTTCGGATCGGTCGTGCCCCCGGGGGAATACTCTCCCGGCGTCAGGTAGCTCTTGCCCTGCGCCCGACGCGCACTTTCCAGCACCGCGGCCTCGCCGCCATTCAGATCCTTGCTGTAGAACAACGCGCCGGCGCCAACGGCATACGGGTTCAGGAATCGGGCGAGCCATGGCGCACGCGCAGCCGCCGCCCCCGCCCCAGCTGCGCCCGCGGCACCTGCGGCAGCCGTACCGCCTGCAGTCGCCTTAAGCGCAGCCGCCGCGGCCTCGGCAGCCGTTAGGCTGGCAACGAATGCCCCGACGGCAAGCCCCCACTCGGCCAGGGTGGCGACAAACTTGATGCCGACGATCCCTGCCAGCACATTGCCCCACCCGCCGAATGCGTCGGCAATCTTGTTCACGCGGTCGTACCAGGCCCCCCAGTCGACACTGGTAATCCACGTAGTCAACTTGCCCACCGCGTCGGCCAGCCGGTCCGCAATGTTCACGCGGTTCTCATCGAGCCAGGCGGTTAGCTTCTCGACCATAGGGGTCAACACAGGAATGAGCTTGTCCCCAATAGTGTTCGCCAGTGCCCCCGTGCTGCTCTTGAGGTCGTTGACCTTGTCATTGAACGCCGTGGCCCGTTGAATTGCCTCGTCGCCGAATACGTAGCCCTTGCGGCCGGCTTCGCTTCGATCTGCGTCGAATGTCCCGCGCTGGATCATGGGGAGCAACGCCCCCATACCGAGAGCGTCGGCTGCCGTTCGTTGGCCGGCAGGGTTCTTGACTTTCCCAAGCGCGGACAAGATGTCTTGCTGGGTTCGCTCATAGTCGATCTGTCCATCCTTGCCACGCGATATCCGCACGCCAAGGCGACTCATGAGCATCATTGCCTGCGGGTTGGCTCCGAACGCCGCCTCTCGGATGGTGTTTTGCGACGACAGCATGCTTTGGTCGAACTGCTCCGCCGTCACACCGGCTCGCTTGGCCGCGTAATGCCACGCCTGCAGCCGGCTTGTGGACATGCCGAGTTGCCGCGATGTCCTCTGAAGACTGGTGCCGAGGTCGCCCCACCGTTGCGCCAGCGCCCCTACCCCAGCGGCGCCGGCCAGTCCGACCAGCGCCGACATGCCGGGAATGATCGACGAGATGCGGTCGGCCGCGGTGCGCGCCCCTTGAGAAATCGAGTTCAGGCTGGTGGTGATCTTGCCCAACGCAGTGACGCCAGTTTTGCCGATGCTCGTCAGGCGCGTCGACATGCGTGTGGCGCGGTCACCGATTCGTGAGAACGAATTTCCGACCTTATCCCCCACCTTCGACGCGTTATCAATCGCAGATATGCGGAAAGCTAGTTCATTGGCCATTTTGTGCCTCCAGGCGTTCTGCCATGTCGTACCACCACCGCAGTTCGCTCAACCGCAGGCCGAGGACCTCTCGCGGCGGCCAGGCATAAAATTTCGCCGTTGCCGCAGCGATCAGTCCCCAGTCTGGCACTGGCCGGACTACTTTCCCGCAGTGTCGCCCTCGACGCCGTCGACGGCCTCGTCGCCGACTTCTTCCTCGGCCATGAACGAAGTCAGGTAGTTGGCCGCCTTGATGAAATCTCGCGCGCCTATGCGGTTGATGACCGCTAGCGGCAGCGTGGAGACCTTGGCGATCATCTTACGAAGGGCGTCGCCAGAATCCTTGGCGTTTTCCTTGTTGAATGCGAGGACCTCTTCCACCACCGGTTCGCGCAAGACCATTTCGGTGAAGGTTTCTGCGTCATTCCCCTGGCCCAGCGTGATGGCCTTGCGCAGGGTGATGGTCAGTTCTTCAGGAATTTCTTTCTTGGGCATGTCAGTTCGCAGTCTGTTCGGAGACGAGGGGACCTTCGAACTTGACATCGAAGGTGGCTTCGGTAGTGTCGACTTCCTGCGCATCAACGCAGGCCATGCTGCGGCCCACCACGGTCTTGCCGTTGGCGAGTTGCAGCACCACCGTCGCATTACGCATACGGTTGAAGTCGTAAACCGTCAGATCCCCAGCATCGCGGGCGGTGAAGGAAATCGAGCCAGCGACGGGCATCTCCTTGACCCCGTGATACCCGTCCTGGCCCACGAGGCTGGTGCGAGTGACAGTGGACGGGCTGTACTTCGCCGCCCCCTCCAGCATGTAGGAATTGCCGTCCACCGTGATTTGGGCGGTGCCGGCCAACAGATTCGCCATAATCGGCTCCTATAAATGAACACGCCGCCCGAGGGCGGCGCAATGCCACTACCGCGCGTACTTACGCGCTGGCGGCCTCGCTGGCCGGCACGATGTTGCTGAACTGCATGAGCAGGGCGAAGATGCGTAGCTGATTGATCAGAATCGCCGGATACAGCACGTCCACCCGGTTGGGATTGGTACGGTTCTGCTCCACGATCAGACCTTTGGCGAACACATCTGCACCCTGCACCCAGCCGCTGTCGTCCTGCATGGACTGATAGTCCGCTGTCAGGTCCGCACGGATGGTGCTCGGCGTCACGATGTTGGAGCCGGGCGCCGGGCGCGTGCCGTTTGCTGCCAGCTTCTTGCGGGCGTACTTGGACGTAACAACCAGCTTCAGGCGCCGCAGCACCGCCGCCAACGTGTTCATCGTCTCGACCTCCAGATAGCTGTTGTCCGGCTGTCCAAACGCGTTCAGCTGGTACGTCGTGATGAGGTTTTCGATTGCCACCGTACCGTCGTCCGCCACGGTGAAGGTGCTGATGCCCGTGTAGAGCAGCGTGTTGCGGTCGGTCAGTTGGAACCGCGATTCCAGCGGCGGCGGCAGGAAACTCGCCAGCGCAACCGTCTGCATCGGCTGGGCCGGATCTGCTCGGCACGATATCGCCGCCGCCGCCGTCAGATCGGCGGCCAGGATCCACGACGGCGTCGGCGAATTGTTGAACCCCATGATGGACACATGCTCGTCGTTGCGGGTGGCGCCGAAGGTATGGCATTCACCCAGCGTGCCGCGGAAGCCGCCGTAAGCGTGCCCATACAGGCCCTGGGACCAGCTCCAACGACCTGTCGTCGTGGACAGAAACGCCTTGACCGAATTCAACGACGCCGCATCGTTGTACGGCATGGCGATGAAGTCGAAGGTCATGTCTCCCAGGTTCGCCAGCGCCGTGGTCAGCGTCGGATTAACCTGCCCTCCGGACATCGGGGTAATGGTGACACCCAGTCCCGCAGGCAGTGCTTCGCCACTGAGAGCGCCATAGAAGTTCAGGCGCACGTCGATGTCGTTGCTCGCCAGGCCCTTGTTCTTGGCCGTCAAGTTCACTTTCGTGGTGGTCCCTGCATCCACCGCCGCCGAGACCGGCAGGTCCGCCACTGCGTTGATTTGCGCAGCCAGTGCGGTCGCCAGTTGCGCGGTCGTCATGCTCGGCGTGCAAACCAACGAGATTACCGGCGAACCGGAGAATGCCGCGATGTACAGGGACAGCACGCCGGTGGCCGTCGCTGCCGCAGTGAAGCTGATCGCGCCCTTGGCCTCGGTCGCCGACGCATCATCAGCCACCGGCAGATACCAGACCTCGCCGAAGCTGTCACGCGCGCGATACGCCGCGGTCATGAGCGCCAGCATCGAACCCTGGCCGCCCAGTACCTTAGCCTCGTTGGAACCCTGGGAAATTGCCGGCTTGCCGGGAATCGCGGTGCCGGCGCTCGTGATCTGGCCGATGATCAGCGCTCGCTGGTTGATCTGACCAGTGTTCGCACGACTGGGGTCGATATCGGCGTAAAACAGTGGAACCCGCAAATTCTGCGGGATATTGGGAAACTGGATCATTTACTTGCCCCCTTTATTGGGCAGTGCCGGAAGCACGTCAGTGGTCGGCGAAGCTTGAACACCACGGGCGTCCGCCTTGACCACATCGCCGTCGCGCAGCCGCGCAGCCCAGTACAGGTCGTTTTCGTCCACGGGCATGCCCTCTTCGGGCATGAACTGTTTGCGTACCGGATCGAACACCTTCAATCCCGAACGAGGTTTGATGTACATACGAAGCTCCTATTGCGGAAGGTCGATATCCACGCCGGGAATGGCGGTGCCGTCTGGCATCTGAATTCGCGTATCCACCCCTTCCAAGGGGTTGGTCGGCACGGGGAAGAAGTCCTCCGGCCCCTGCACAAACTCCAGCCCCAACTCCACCGTCACCGCCCCCAGGTGGTGCCCGGCATCATCCGGGCCAGCCGTAATGCGAGTGCGGAAGTAAGAGAACTGGTTGAGTTCCTGCATGAGCGGCGGGAAGTTGATGACAGCGGCCTTGATCTGATCCCGCAGGGCTTCCAGCTTGACCTGCAGGGCAGCTGCGCCGGCGTCGTCCAACTCACCAGGGTGCTCTGCCCTTGACTCGACAACCAGCGCCGAAGTCACCGTAAAAGCAGGAGCACCGCTTCGGCCAAAGGAAACACCATCCTCACCGTCCGTTCTCACGAAAACGACGGGGTACTCGCCATCCCAGGTTGCCTGATCGCGTGGCGAATACACCCGCGAGCCTGCTGCGGTCGTGTTCGTCAGCGCCTGCACCGCCAAAGCGCGCAGTTGATTTGTCGTGGTCATAGCTTTTTCAGTTTCAGATGGACCCAGCCCATGCCGTCTGGCTGCTGTTCGAAGACAAGGAATGTCTCGCCCGTCTTCTTGCGGGTGATGCGGTCATCCTTCGTGGGCGCACGCGGGAGATCGGCCAGGCGAATGCCCGCGCTAGGCGCAGTCGTCACCCAGCCGACACCGCCCTGACCGTCTTGGAATGCCGTCTTGTAGGCATCCGTGAAGACGCCAGGCACCGGCTTAGGCGTGCCGCCCACGGGTTGATAGACCAGCTCTTCGCCAAACGCACCGTTGATGGCCTGGTTGACCTGGTCAAAATCAACCATGTCAGCCTCGGCGGATCTGCGGGCCAGCGGCCGAACCGAAGCGCGGGCCGTTGTCCCGGCGGATCACGGGTGCGTCAGGATCTTCCAGGAAGCCGAGCAGCTGCAGCCGCTCGACCTCGTCAGCCGGCAGCTCCAATTCATCGCCGGCCACCAGCGATTTTCCGTCTTCAGCCTGGAGGATCCGCCCGTGCGCCACCACGGCCGTCACGAGCTTTGGGGCGGCCGGCGCCTTGTCCTTCGGGTTAGTGGCTCCGCTCATCAATCCACCGCCGGATCGCAGACGTTGGCCGACAGGCAGGCATTCACGCGGCTGGGGATGACGATGGGCGACGACTGCATCATCAGGAAGCGCTGCGCCGGGTCTTCCTGGACCCAGGTCTTGGGCGCAAAAGGCAACGATTGGTAGTTGAAGGCCGGATCCTTGATCATGCCGAACGCTCGCGTGCCTTGCAGGTTGGGGCCGGACATGACCAGGTCACCGTCGTACAGCATCGGCCGCTCGACGTCGTTCTCGTCCACAAACCAGTCGTTGTAGAGCCACAAGTCGAACTGGCCCCACTTGCCCTTATAGGCCGCGCCCTGCTTGACCTCGGTTCCCGGATTGATCGCATTACCAAACGACGCCTGCGCCGGCAGAATGGTCGCCCCTTTCAGCTTCGGATCGAGTTGAAAGCCTGCCCACGAACTGGGCGTAAACACCAGCTCCGAAACCGTCGCACCGGAACGCTTGAGGATGCGGGTAGCCCAGGCGTCGATATCGCTCGTCGGCGAAGCCGTGCCTGCGGCAATGTTGGCGGCTGTCCACTTGCGACCGGCGGTCAGCGCAACCGTCAGGTCGGACGCACGACCGAAATCGACAATCACGGTTTCGAAGCCTTCGCCCTCGATGGTCACCTGCCCCAGACGCAACGCACTGGCGGCCATCCATTCGAGGCGGCGCGTCAGGATATCCACCTGGTCGGACATTTCTGCTTCCAGGTTGGCCATCTCGCGCTCGGCGCCCGTCAGGTCACCGCCGACGCGTTCACCGATCAGGCGGCGCACCGGCTTGAGCAGATCGGGCGCCCGCTTGTCCTTGACGTATGCCGGCTTGAAGCTGTTGGTCTGGAAGCGGCGCTGCTCGACCAACTTGCCTTCGACCAAGGGCGAGACGAAAGGCGCCATACGGCGCTTGCCGATGTCGACGTCGATGGCGACCTCTTCGGTATCGGACGTCACGATGTTGGGGAAGAACCGGTCCAGCAGGAAGGACTGCGCGGTTTTAAGGTTCGGAACGACCTGGATCAGGTCGATGGTGCTGTAGATCAAATTGGAAGGCATTCGTCCTCTCCGTGCAATTTTGTCCAGACAGAAAAAAGCCCCGCTAGCGGGGCATTCCTCGTGACTGGCGCGTGGCGTTAGGTCGGCTCGGCGGCCGAGACCGATGACTTGACGTGAATGGCGTACTGGCGCAGGGCGGCGGTCAGCGCGGGAAGCGTCCAGCTCGGGTCGTAGTGCAGCGCGCGGCCGTTCACCTCGACCTGCACATATGCACCGGCGTTGACCGGGCCGGCCGTGGCATCCGAATAATCCGCCAGAATGGCCGAGGGGACCTGGCTGCCGTCGGTCGCCCCCTTCACCGAAAGAACAAACTGGCCAACCGCATCGTTGACATCGATCACGAACGAATCGCCGGCCACAAACGCCGTGGCGCCAGCGGCGATGGTGAATCCCAGGCCACCCAGCGTGTACGCCGTGCCGACCGTCGCATTGGCGAGCGCGGCCCCTTCCGGGTCCACCACCTTGAACGTGGTGGCGCCGGTGGCCGTCAGTTGGTAATTCCCCAGCTTGGCGTCGGCGCCGACAGTAACCGCACCGATGGTGCCATTACCGGTATTGGCGCCGGCGGGATTGGCGACCGCGGTGCTGCTCGCGATCATGCCCAACACGGCACCACGCGGCAGCTTGCCAGCGGCGAGGATGATGGGCTGCGAAACGATCTGCAGACCGCCCGCAATCAGTTGATCGGGGACGAAGACATCTGCCCGGATGCCGGGCTGTTGGGGACTGTTCCCCACGGGATTGACGGGAAGCGTCATGAGTATTGCTCCTGAATGGCTGAATTGCGGGGATTAAGCCTCGCCGCGGCGCTTCTTGCCCGCCGCGACGATCTTCTGGGCGAGGGTCATTTGACCGCCACCACCACCCGAACCCGGATTGGGAACGGTCGTAGCTTGCATGCGCTCCGACAAGCCGCGATGTGCCGGCGGCGTTTGGTCCGCCCGGCCGGCGTCCAGCGCAGCCACGGCGGCCTTGGACGACATCCCGGTGTCGAAGGCGAAGACGGCGGCCTGGCGGACCACGCCCAGCCGCAGACCGTGGGCGACGATCCGGGCGCAGCGTGCCCGTTCAGCTGCCCGCGCCGCCTTCTTGGACTGGTCCTTTTCCTTGTCGTCGCCGTCGTCTTCGGATTCGGCATCCGGGTCTTCCCCGTTTTCCAGCACGTCGTCGCGTTCGTCGTCTTCGCGGTCGAGTTCTTCCATGCGCTTGGCATAGTCGTCGTCCGACTCGTCCTCCCGCTGCTTGCGTTCGTCGTCGAGCTTGTCCTTGTCGTCCTCGTCGTCTTGCTCGGCGCGGGCGCTACGAGCGCGGCCCAGGCCCAGCAGCGAAGCAAAGGGGGCAGAAGCAAAGGTTTTCTTCTTCATTGCAGTAGTCTCACAGGTTGTTTACCGGCCCAGCAGGTCCAGCAGTTCAAGAAAGGCGGCGTCGGGCGCCATGACTGCGTCCGCCAAGCCGCGGCCGACGCCGACCGCCCCCATGAAGCAGGCGGCCTGGGTGTCGCGCACAGACTCGGGCGCGATGTTCCGATTGCGGGCGACGGTTCCCACGAACAGCTCGCCCATGGTGTTGATTTCGGTCTGGACGCTGTTCAGCGCCTCTTCCGATAGCGGGAGTTCCGGGCGGAAATCCGCCTTGTGACTGCCGTAGGTGATGAAGGTCACCGCCACCCCAGACGCTGTCAGCGCCTTGGATAGATCGACGTGCATCACGATCACGCCGATGGAGCCAACGCCACCGGTGCGTGGCAGGATGATCCTGTCAGCGGCGCTGGCAATCGCATAGCCCGCCGAATAGGCCGACTCCGTCAGGATGGCCCAAATGGGCTTATCACCCCGAAGGCCGTAGATGGTGTCGACCAGGTCGAAGCAGCCCGCGACCTCGCCGCCCGGTGAGTCCACATCGAGCACAATCGCCTCGACTTTCGGGTCCGCGTGAGCGCTGAGAATGCTCTGCCGGATCCCGTCATAGCCGGTCATGCCCGAGTAGGGACGAAGTGAGCCGAGCTTTTGCACCAGCGTGCCGTGCACCTTGATGCAGGCCACCGGCGTATCACCCACCATGTCATAGCCGGCGTCGCGAATCGTCTCGCCCGGCCTGGTCAGGTCGTCGTCATAGTCGTCCCAGGCCATCGGGCGAAGGTTCGCTCCGTCCAAGCGCATGATCTGGCTAACTCCCAGCCGCTCGGCCAGCGCCGCCATGATGACCTCGGCCTTATCCTGGCGAATTGCCAGCGGCGTGTTGAACAGCCGCTGTCCCAAGTGCGCAAAACGCATTTATTTTTCCTCCGGTACTTGGGCAGCCTCTTTCGAATCCACCCCTTGAAGCACAGCGGGAATGGGAAGCCCCAATCTTTCGTAGCGCTCCATTTCGATAGCGCGACGGTCGGCGACGTCTCGCCAGTCCGTGCCAGAAATCTCGGCGCATTCATCCTCAAGCGACGACATGCCGCCGTCGATGCCGAGCAGCGCGCCTTGACGTTCCTTCACGATGTCGACCAGCCCCCGCCCGGGTCCCATCCACTTGGCTCGCGCATACGCCGCGCGCGCCTCTATGAACTCCGGCGCGTTCTTCGGCATCGGATAGTCATCCACTTCCATGGATTCTTCCAACCATGCGCAATAGATCGGGTGGGCCTGCCCGGAGGCGAAGCCGATCCGTCGACGGGAGAAGGTTTTCCACGCCTCCAGCATGGCGGACCGATAGGCGCTGTAGTTCACCTCGGCCCAGTTCTGGCTGATTTGCTGCGCCGCCAAGCCGGTGCCGGCCGAAAAATGCCGCAACATCGCGCTTTCGAACGACGCGAAATTGCTGCTCGGCCTACTTGATGCGACCGTGCCGATGGTCTCGCCTGGGTACAGGTGCGTCATACCGACATCGCCCATGCGCGTTCGGCGTTCTTGGTGAAACTGCGACCGTTCGTGTTGATACGCGCTCACCTTTTCCGAGCCGGACAGCGCCTCTTCGACCAAGTCGGGATCGAACGGACTTTGGATGTATGCGGCAAAGAACGCATTGATGATGGCCGCGTCAAGCTCGGTGCTGTCGTACTTGATCAACATCTTGAATCGCTGTATCACCGGCGTCAGAAAACCCACGCCGCGATGCTGCGAGGCCCGATCATGATCGAAGCTATGCACCACAACCGGACGCCCCCAATCCGTCTCTCTAGGAATGCGATCCCATCGCACGCTGTCGCCTGCGCTGAACCAATCCCCCTGATGCGCGCGGCGGATGTGATACCAGGTCGGCACGCCATAGCCATCGACCTCCACACCTCCCCGCATAACCTGTTGGTCGAAGTTCTGCTGCGGATTGGAGAGACGGTCCGGATCCATGATCTGCACAGCGGTTGCGTAGCGGGCGCGCCCGATCCCGATACGCTCCGGCAGCCAATGCAACATCGAGAGCGAATCCCCGTCGATGAGGTGGTGCCGAAACCCCAGCTGCATCATCTGGGGAAACGACAGCATCCGTTCCGAATCGCAGTAGAAGGCCGGGTCGTTCGCCCACGACCTCCAGTTCGCTTCCACCGCCTGACCAAACTCGTCGGCCCAGCGATGGTCGAACGCCTTGATACCAGTCACCGTCCGCAGCCAGCGATAGTCGGGCTTCGAAATTGGTCGGAAGTCCGGCCCGATGACGTTGTCGACGGTCCGCATCACCGCAGCCGTTGCCCAGCCGTCATTGCGGATCAGGTCACGCGATCTCGCCGCCAGGCGGTCGCGGTACATATTGACCTCGCCGTCCGGCGACCCAAGGTATGGATGCCAGTCGCGAACGTGACCACCGTTCTGATCGGCAGCGTCATAGGGCGCGTTGCTACCTGGCGCCAACATGGCCCCACGGCGGCGGACGGTGGGCAAAGGCTTACCGTGCCTGTCGAGGATAGAAATTGAGTTTTCCATCAGCGCATCACGAAGTTGATCTGCCGGCGCCCCCGAGGGGCAATCCCGAGCAGCTGCTGCAGGAGAGCGATTTCGCCCTGGAGCCGGCTCAAGTCCGCCGCCCTATAGGTGACAGACTTCGACCCGTCCGACTGCGCGTAGCTGGCCGCGGCCACCTGCTTTCCCGTCAGAAGTTCAAAATAGGCAGCTTGCAGGGCGGCCAGCCGCGCCTGCATGTCCGCCCGGCTCATTCCGTCATAGACGCTCATTGCGTACCTCGTTATGCAAGTTTGCTCACCCGCGAGCGCGCTGGAACCGCTGCCTTGACTCGCACCGTTGGACCACCCTGGACGACGCCAGCCGATGGAGTCGGCGCGACGGAGACCTCGCCCTCAGGCAAAGGAGGCGCTCCATGCAGGACCTCGGCCAGTTCCTCGACAGTTCGATTCAGCTTGAGACCGAAGTGGATCAGCGCGCATAGCGCGGCATAGGCGTAGACCCGGCAATCCAGCGCCTCATTGGCGCGTCCCGATGGCAGCTCCCACACCCGGAACTTGTGCCCGCTCGCTTCCTTGACCACGATTCGCTCAGACGTGAGCTGCGCGTAGTAATTCAGGTCGCGGTCCGCTGGGAAGTGCATAAATCCAGGCCCCGGCGCGTCCTTGTTCAACCGGTTCCGAATCGTGTCCTTTGCCGTGTTGACGCCGATGATGGTCGGGCGATACGTGGCCTTGTTTCGTCGGCTGGGCACCTTCGTGGGCCAAACCGGCGAGCGCTGCCCGTTCCGTGCAGATTCTCCCTTGATGGCATAAATCCGTCTCCCCAATCGGGCCTTGGCGAATTCATACACGCGCTGCGTGTTATGACCGCCAGAGTCGATACACGCCGCCGACACGCTGTACGGCCTGCCGTCGTGGCGATACCACTTCTTCAGCAGATATGCGTCAACGCGCGCCCACAGTTCTGGCGTTTCCGGATCACCTTCGAACACCTCATAATCGATGGACCAGCTTTCTTCATCCCGGCCCCACCCGACCACCTCACACTCAACACGGTCCGGCTGAACATCCAGGCCGGCAGTTAGCACCCCAACGCCGAAGGGCACCTGAGCGGCCCATAGCTCGCCACGCGCAGCCAGCGTTTCCAGATCCAAATCCTTGCCGCTGTGCGCCCGGTAGGGCATGCCCATCTGCGTGTTCCACCATGCCTGCTTCAGATCCTCATCGTCCTTCGCCGCCAACCACTTGGCGGCGATGTCTGAGGGTTTGTCCTTCGTCCAGGGCGAATACAGCTTGCTGGCTTGGAAACCGGCGTGCTGATTGTCCACGGCCCAAGTACCGCAGTCCGGGCACTTCGACCGATAGACGGCATGGCGATCGCTGACCCACCAGTCCCAGACGTCATCCACTGCAGCGATGCCGCCGCTGCCGGGGTCCTTGGCTTCGGCATCTCGCCAGGCACGCTCGTACATATCTAGAGGGACGTGACGGCCACCGCAGCAGCTGAACGGCCGCGTCTGGTGCCACCGCACAGTTTGAAGCGCCCGCAGTCGATCGCCCTCCGACCAGCCCAAGCCGCAGGCCTCGCAGAAGATCCGAGCGGTCTTGGGAAAATGCTCCTGCACGACGCCCTTATCATCCTTGCGCTTCTTCCAGTCGACATGACGAAAGAAATCCAGGAACTGACGATGGCCACACCCAGGGCAACACACCGAGGCGCGCCGCTGGTCCGATGACAAGTAGCTTTTCTCGATGCGGCTTTCGTCCTGTACGGTCGGCGAGCAAGCACGCACCGACAGCCAGTTGGCGCCGAAACTCGCGGTGCGTTCCTCGGCAAGCGAAATCGGATCACCCTCGCGGGTGACCGGGTACTTGTCCACTTCGTCAGCGAGAATTACCCGTACCGGCCGACGCGCCAGGTTGTCAGGGCTACCGGCGCCTGCCAAAGCCAAGAAGCCACCGGGGAACGACTTAAACAGCAGCGTTTCGTCGGCGGTTCTCGTCTTGCTGGATCCCACCAGTTCGCGCAGCACCGGCGTCACACGCACCATGGGGTTGATACGCTCCTTGCTGAATTGCTCTGCGGCGTCTTCCTTGGGCTGCAGCAGCAGCATCGGGCAAGGGTCCAGGTGTGCGAAGTACCCGAAAATGTTCTCCAGTAACGCGGTCTTCAGCATCTGCGTGCTGACCATGGCCGTGATCACATGCACGCCAGGTTCCGTCGGCGCGAGCATGGGGCCACGCGCGACCTCTACAGTGCTGGTCGACCAGTTCCCCGAGGTACTGCCGGCCTCTTTCGCCAGCTTCCGAAAGCGATCCGCCCAGTCCGGTACGCTGATACGCGGTGGTGGCGTCCAGCCCTGGCGCGCAGCCCGCAACAGTGCGTCCCGCTTATCTCGGGCTGAAGTCGGCGGCGGGTTCGCCAAGTTCTGAGATTTGTTTGTGGACATGCGCAGTCAAAGCCTCGGTGACCCGGTCGGCCTCTTCCAGCCCAAGCTCGGCGGCCAGCAGCGGCCCAATCTTCGCGGGCCAGTTCAGCCACGCATCGCGCTGCCCCCGAGAGGCTTCGAAAAGTACGGCCTGAGCCACGGCAAGCTCCACCAGCACCCCGGATTTCTGTTCGTATTCAAGCTGCCGCAATAGCGCCAGCCAGTTTTCCTTTCGACGCAAGGCCTCGGCGTAGTCGACGCCGTCGCCCTCGTTCAATATCCGGGCGGCCTCGGCCTCCAGCGAATCGCCATCTCCAGCCGCCCCATCTGCGGCGCCCTGGGGATCGACCGACTGGCGACTCGCCGGTGGCTTCGCGGCCTTTGCCGCAGGCTTCGAAGCCGTCGCATTAGCCTGACGCCATGGCGAGCCGATAAGAGCCGGGTCGAGGGTTCCATCCTTCTTCGCCTTCAGCCGCCCTTGCGTGATCGCGCGCCGCACCAGCGTGTCGGAGCAGCCTTCCCGACGAGCGAACTCCCGGATCGACAGACCCTTTTCCGCTATTGCCACGGTGCGAACACCTCCTAATGTCATGTTCGCACCTCAATTCCAGGCGTGATTGCAGCGGCGCAAAACACCGCAAGCCCGCACGGGCATTGCGTTTCAACTGAAAGCGCGAACGTGCCCGTGCGAACAGAATGCGAACACCAGTGCAAACACCTGTTTGCACCCCCAGAAATGCGCTAGAGCCGCGTAAATGCGCGCTCCTGGCCTGTTTGATGTGTCGGTGCGAACAGGGTGCGAACACCTTTAGCACCTCAGCGCTGGGCACAAAACGCGGCGCGCAATGCCCGCGGTGCTTACCCCCCCAGAGGGGACCCATCGGCGTTGAACCTGGCCGCGTATCCAACGATGGTCGCCACGACGCCGTCCACCTGCTCACCAAGCGGCAGCGCTCGGGCTTCGCTGTCCTGCACGAATGCGTCGCGGTCGGCGCGCACGTCCAGTTCCCAGGCGTTCACGGCAGCGCGCAGCTGGGCAGTGGTGATTGCGGTCATACCTTCCATGTGCTTCCTCACTTTGCAGTTTTCAGGGCCTGCGCCAGGGCGGCGTCGAAGTCCCCCGGGAAATGCCGCTCGACCACTTCGCGCGCGGTCGTGCCGAAGTTCAATTGCTTCTTCACGGGGAGCGCATCGCCGAAGCGGATCAAGAGCCTCAGGCTTCCGCCCCGGTTCTGCTGGTTGGCCAGTTGCCCAGTCTTCACCGCCTGGCGCCGCCCACCTGCCTTCACGCCACGCGCCCGCTTGGGCGCAACGCGCTGCCACACCCCATTTACGGCCTGGCCATTGCGCGTGCGTATCGAGCCTACATAGACGTCCGGCCTTGCCTTCAGGCGCCCCATTGCGGCGCGCGACAGGTTGCCGTAGCTATTCAGCTTCACCCCCTTGGGATTCAGCAGCGCCCGGCTATTCAGCTTATGGACACCGCCTGTCTCGTAGGGCAGCAGGTAGGCGGCCGCGATCTTCTTGATGTAGACCACTGCCGCCGGGGAAGACTTGCGCGCCTTGCTTACCCCGACAGACTTCTGCGTGAATGGCGTCGGGCTGTCGAAAGTCGCCTTGATGTTGTCCTGTTCCGCGGCTTGGACACGTGCAGCGGTCGCGTTGATGGCCTGCGCCATCGCAAACGGCAGCTGCTTCGAAGTGAACGTGTCAATGCGCCGCAGGACGTCTTTCAGGTTGGACGTGATCTTGATTTCGATCATCACTCGCCTCAGCCAATGTCATTTCTTACAAAGTCGTAAGAATTCATTGCTATGGTGGATTGGTGCTTCCACCTTTTGGAGAGCCAATATGGCTGACTACAAGATCGCGCATATCAGACAACAAGGGCAAGACATGATCATTGTCCCGCTTGATCCAGCGTTTGGAACAAAGCCGCCCGGCGTCCAACAAGACATCATCGATCAACTTCAGATTTGCGCTCAGTCAGCGGGATTGGCCGGAACAGTCGTCCCGGTTTGGAGATACGGAAATGGATTCAAGTTCATTGCACCCACGCCATGGAAGGCCTTCTTCCAGAGCCTGCACTGGAACGACATCATCCACAATCTCAACAAGACACTCACCTCTCATTAAGAAACCGTCTCTCCGTCGCATCATGCGCTGTAGATTGGCCCAGTTATTTCGAGCGACACGGTCACCGTCAAGAACCGGCTCCGTCAATAGTTGTGCAAGAGCTTTCACTTTCACCTCACTTTGGGATCTCGCATGGCGCATTTCATCGTCACTTTCAGATTCAAGAACGACTCGACCTACCAGGACCGCTACGATTCTTTTGTCGACAAGGTAAAAGACCTTGCCATGCTCTCGCCCTGGGATGAAACATCTTCATTCTTCGCCCTCCAAGCCGACGACAATGCCGCCGGCCTGTGCAGCACTCTGTATCTAGAAACGAGGTTTGACTCCACCAAAGACCGCATGGTGGTAATTGATCTAGATCGGAAAGAAAAGGCCACAAAGGGGAATTTTGACTATCTCCCCCTACTCAACTACGGTCTTGGCTTCTGAGCAACGAGCGGCCCGACGCTGCCTTGATTATTTTGCGGTCCACGTAAAAGGTACCGGGTGCCACCAACCGCACACCGCCCGGCGGCGATGATCCCATACCCGCACGCCATGCCCAGCGTGCGGCCCTCGATGGCGAAGGTTCGGATTGATTGGGGCCGTCAGTCGGCCCAGTTCTGAATCAACAGCTCGGCGCGCGGCACGCCCGCGCCCCCGCCAACCGTGTGCCGGATGTCCAGCACCTGCATGGAAAAGCCGGCGAAGGCTTCGCGCATCTTCGGGTGGTCATTGACGCTGACCAGCGCGCGACCTTTCATCGACCGCATGGAATCAGCCATCGCGGCGTACTGCTCGATGCCGAACTCCACGCCGTAGCCGGCCGTGTCCCAGTACGGCGGGTCCATGTAAAAGAGCGTATGCGGCCGGTCGTAGCGCTTGACGCAATCCAGCCATGGCAGATGCTCGACGTAGATGCGCGCCAAGCGCAGGTGGGCTGCGGACAGCGTCTCTTCCAAGCGCAGCAGATTCAGGCCCGGCGGCGCCGTCGTGGCCGTGCCGAACGACATGCCCTCCAGCTTGCCGCTGAAGCAGTTCTGCATCAGATAGTAGAAGCGCGCAGCCCGTTGAATGTCGGTCAGCGTCTCAGGCCGTGCTTCCTTCTGCCACTTGAACATCTGCCGGCTGGTCAGCGCCCACTTGAACTGCCGCACGAACTCTTCCAGGTGGTGCTGCACCACTCGGTATAGGTTGACCAGGTCGCCGTTGATGTCGTTCAACACCTCGACCTTGGCCGGCTCGGACCTGGCAAAAAGCAGGGCTGCGCCCCCGGCGAAGGGTTCGACGTAGCAGGAGTGCTTTGGGAAAAGGGGAAGAATCTTGTCGGCCAGGCGGCGCTTGCCACCCAGCCAGGGAATGATCGGTTTTGCCACTTGTGAGCGTCCATGTAAACTGGCCCCCGCCTGTACAGGTGGGACGGCCTTGGGTCGATCACGGCTTTCCCCGTGTTTCGGCTGTCAGCTGGGGAACTCGCGATTCTCCGGCTGTCGCCGTCTTCTATAGCTGCAATGAAAAAGCCCCGACCGGAGAATCCGAATCGGGGCTTTCGTTTGTCTGGAGCGGGCTGCAGGGATCGAACCCGCGTAGGCGGCGTGGAAGGCCGCAGCCTGACCACTCGGCCAAGCCCGCAAAACCACAGGAAATGCTGCACCGCTTTGAGCGGGACGTGGCCCAAAGGTGTATTGACGCCACTTGGCAGAGGTGCCCCAATTGCCTAAAACGATGCAAATGTACGAAGGAGGTGCGCGATGATGAACAACTACAGCAAGCCCATCCTTGAACTAATAGTGGCAGCCGACGATGGCACGACATACCGGATAGAAAGGCGATGCCGGTTCCTGCCAGGGGAAGAGCATCCCGCCTTTTTCTACTGCTGCCTGCCCGATGGACAACACGTCTCTTGGCTTGGGTCTGGTCGCTACCAGCTCCCGGACGGCACAATCGTTCAGATGGTCGCGTCACACATTCGGACTTAGTTGACCTCTTGGCGGCCCGCGGCCACCTCAAAAGCACGTGCGACCTCATCCGACACGTCAGTATCTAAAACGTCGTGTTTCCATCCGCGCTTGGGCGGCCACGGCACGCCCAATATAGTCAGCTGCCTCTTGTTGTAGCCGCCGTTCGGGGTCTGCCAACGCAGCAGCCAGTC
Organism: Achromobacter marplatensis; assembly: GCF_002209535.1. GTDB lineage: Bacteria > Pseudomonadota > Gammaproteobacteria > Burkholderiales > Burkholderiaceae_B > Achromobacter > Achromobacter marplatensis. Next base: position 373,171 of record NZ_NJIG01000005.1, read on the forward strand.
ATTGGAGATCTTCATTGGCCATTCAAAAAAAGTCAAAAGCCCGCTGGATCAGCTGGAGGGCTTTGGGAGACGCAGCGATACGACATATCGCTACCGCCCGACTTTTGCGTGGCGAGCCAACCGAAGTACAGCCGTCTCGACCCGCGAGGATGCCACTGCCACTTCGATCACCTTCATGGTGCCCATTTTGCGATCAATGACGTGCACGATTGTGCCGGACTCTTTGGGAGCGGCTGCATCCTCCGCCTTCAGTTGCCCCATACGCCGATACAACGTCCAAAGCGGGAGATCTATACCCATACCTGTGAGTTCACGCTGGACCGCTGGCGCCCTCAGGTATGCGTGAGACCGAATCACGCGATCTATCAATCTTCGGTCCTTTGGGGACATCTGTGAAAGCTCCTGCCTGCGCGCCATAACGCTGTAGCCTCCTACTGAACTGCTCCGAGTTTAGCGGACGCCCACCCCATCATCCAACGGCTGGCCGTGCCTTTTCCCTGGGCCAAGAACGCAAAAAGCCCGCTGCTTTCGCTGGCGGGCTTTTGGGTAGGCGGAGTTCTGAGGAAACCCGTTATGACGGATTATGGCGGGCGTTTTCGCCAGTGTCAACGTTTACGGGATAAATCCGCCGTCTCGTAGCAGCTTTTCGGCTGCAGCATGCGCGGCCTGCTCTACGCCATAGATCGGCTCGATGCCCTTCTTCTCACGGGTTCCCCGCAACCAGTTGGCCGCTTTGGCGCTTGCCCGCTCGACACTGCGAACTTTGCACGCGTAGTCGTCGGCCAGGGCCTGAAGGGTTCGAACGCTGCCGCTGTCGTAATAGCGACGCACAATGGCATACAGAAGCTCGCTATGGGCGGTGCGCATCGAGAGGTATCCGCCTAGCGCCGTTGCGACCTTGTACATCGCTCCAACCCACTCGGGATGATCGCCTTCGGTGTTGCAGTGCTTGCAGCAGGCCTTGCGCTGCCCATACCGCGCAAACAGCACCGCAAAATGCAGTGGGTCAAGGCCACGCCCCAGGAACTGCCGGACCTTTGCGATTTCGGCTGCTCCATCCATTCCCGAAAGTTGCCCCGGCTCACCAAGGCGATCATCCGCCGCGCGAGCCATTGCGGGTCGATTGGTGGTGTGCCGTTCGTCACTGAATGCGTAGGCCAGCGCAACGGCCACGCGCGGGAACGGCGTATTGCGTTCGCTCATGCGTCCTCCGGCATCGAGTACACGGAGTATTCCGGCTCTGCTTCACCGCTTCCACCAGCGATGCGCACCCAAGTTTTCAATTGCTCCCGCGCGTCCGCGTCATGGCGAGGGTGTCCGGCCCACATGAGCAGCCATTGCCCGCGCGCCGGCGCACTGAGCGTCATTAGGTGTTTAGCCAGGAGCCGATCCAGCGTCGGGCGGTCAGCAAGGGCCACGCCCCCGCGGCAGCGCCAGCAGCGGCACGGCGCGTATGCCATGGCATGTTCGACGGGGGGCGAGTTGCGCGGCACGGCTTGCGCGGGCGCGGCTGCGCCAGTTTGCTGATACGGGATTTCCAGCCAAGCTTCGGGATTGTTTTGATCGAGCATGATCAGTTCCTTAAACGATTCCAGGGTTGTAGGGAGGGACGCGCAGCAAGCGCGCCACAAGCTCAACCGCAGAGCCGTCTCGGACGGTGCTCTCGGTAAAGCGCAACGCCGGCCCACTGGAAGCAGGTGGCGATGTACCGCATAAAACTGCTAAGCCGGCTCAGCCTGTGTGCTGAACTCGATGTATGAACGACCTCGCCGGTTGTTATCCGGCGTGAACTGCTGGGCCTCACGGCAAAAGAACAGGTATATCTTTCGATGCCCAGCCTCGCCGTTCCGATCCTTGACAAGCTCCAGGCTGGCGTCGGGCTTTTCGTCTTCGTGACCTACCTCCTTTCGGGCAGACCAGACGACAAAAACGTTGTCAGCACCATTGGTGATATGGCCGCTACCGGCAACATCCAGCTTGCCCGGTGCCTTGTCCTCCGTTTGGCCCTTCCGCGGATGGGCAACCAGGTGAACGTGCGAATTCGTCGCGTGGCAGAAAGCGACAATCTTGCGCATTGCTGTCTTTTGGGCGGTCATCGCCCCCGGGCCGTCTTCCGGAACATCCGTGGTCATCAGACTGTCTATGACGAAGTGCTTGATGCCGTATCGGCGAGCGCCGTACCTGAACACGTCTAAAAGTCGGTCTATGGTTGCCGCGCCGACCGTATCGAAGACCCAGGCGCGGTCTTCCAGCCAGTCCGCGACGTGGCGCAAAAAGGGCTGCGATGGCCGATCAAGGCCCGTGATCTGCTTGGACAAGCGCTTCAACTGCACTCGCGCAGGCAATTCGCCTGAGAACACACAGATCCGCTCGCCGGCCTGCATGACCGGTATGAGCGCCTGCATCAGCATCAAGCTCTTGCCGTGGCCGTTGATGCCAGTCCACACGCTCACCTCTGCCGGGCGCCATTCCCACCAGTCGTAGGTTCTTCCGCAAAACGCCAAGGTGGGCAGCCGTGGCGCGTCGTGTGATGGGTAGAACATTCCCATCACGTCGCCCATGAAATCGGAAATCGGCCGCAACTCCTCCGGGTCCATGTATCGCGCGGCACGGATAGCGTGGTCGAAGTCCTCACCGCTGGCCTTGTATTCGGTCAGGTACTCGTTCGCGTCCTTAGCCTGGCCGAACACGGCGATGCGGCAGCGCTCGACGCCCAGACGCTGGGCTACTTCCCTGGCCCCCTTCTGGCCCGCTTCGTCGTTGTCGTAGCACAGGACGATGTCGCTAAACTGCTGCAGGCGGTCCCAGTCATTCTCGATCCATTGATGGTTTCCCGCCCCCGCGTTCACCGACAGGGATGGAATCCCCATCTGGTGGCCGGTCATGGCGTCAATTTCGCCTTCGAAGATCGCCACTCGCCGCGCCTTCAGGTCGATCAAGTGCCAACCGAACAGGCAGGGCTCTGCGCCTCCCTCCTGCAGCATGTCCTTCTTGTCGTCAGGATTGCGCCGCTTCGCGTTCACCAACTCGCCATCGCGAAGGTACGGAAACACCGCGTAGCTTTTCCCTCCCCGTTCCTGTTCGCCGATCTTGAACGCGGCAATGGTCTCCTCAGTCAAGCCGCGGCCAAGCAGCCACTCCCGGACTCTGGACTTGGGGGTGTGACACTGCGGCTTGGCCGGACGCTTGTACGTCGGCGCAGCCCGCGGCGGCATTTCGTCTCGAATGCCCAGGTGCGATTTTGCATCGCGCATCGCATCTGCCACGCTGCAGCAACGCACCGCAGCCCACAGGTCCAGCAGGTCGCCGGACTCGCCGGTGCTGAAGTCCGACCAAACGCCCGCCTTGTTGCCCGTCAGGCGCACCGACAGTGACGACCCCGCCTCGCCTCCGACGCTGCCGACTTTCCACTCCGGACCGGCCTTCTTGCCTTGGGGCAGCAGGTACGGCACGAGGGCCGACGCCGCTGCCGCCATGGCACGTGCGAGTTCGCCGGCGTTCATGCGGCCTCCTTGGGGATGCGTTGGCCGTCACGGAACCACCGGTACGTGTGCTCCGTGCACCCGTCGCTGATCGCCTCCCAAACACTGGCGTAGCCCGTCTGAGCCAGCCAAGCCGGATTCGTATCGATGTCCAATGGCGAGCCAGGAGCAACGCCCGCCGATTGACCCTCGCCCTCTGGGCTATGACCAGGGCGGGATTCCGAGAAATCCCGGAATCGCAGGTCGGGGCCGAAGAAGGTTGCTGCCATCATCACGAACGACGTTCCGACCCTGCCTTCGGCACGGCAGTGCGTAGCGTATGCCCGCACCCCAGCGATCATCTCGGTTGGCGTCACGCCGCTGCGCAAACGAGCCTTCCACGCCTTCACAGCAGTGCCGCGAGGATTGCCGCCTTGACGTTTCGGATACGCAGCCCAAGCCTCGGCAAATCCTTCCGGCTCGCCCTCATCCCCCTTGGGGGGAATAGGGGGGGTTTTTCTTTCTTTTGTATAGTTTCCTTTTGTGGTGACCAAATCGGTCACCCCCTGAGAACCAATTTGGTCACTGTGACCGATTTGGTCACCCCCGTGACTATTTTGGTCACCTCTGGTGGCCGGTTCGGTCACCTCGGCAACGGTGACCGATTTGGTCACGGGGGTGACTTTTTCGGTCACTGCGCTTGGGGTGACTGATTTGGTCACTCCGGTGACTCCTTTAGTCACCCCGGGAGCAGCGAGTTGCCATTGCCCGTACCGCTTATTGATGCTCAGACGATGCCCGTGAACGCCCGAGTCTCGTCGCAGCACGCCCGCAGCGCAGAGTTCCCGCACGGTCTTCCCTACATGGGTCTTTGCGATACCAGTCATCTGTTCCAACTGTGAAAGGCCTATCTCGTCGCTCTTCTTTCCGTAGCCGTAGGTCTTCCGTACCACGGCCATCACAACGGCCCACTGGCGTGCCGAAAAGCCCGCCCGGCACATTGCCTCTAGCAGCTCGTTGGCGATGCGCGTATGGCCGTCCTCGACCTGCGGAGAAGTGCTGTCGTGTGTCAAAGCACTGCCCTCAGAACGGCAACCCGTCGTCAGGAACCCAGACCACGCGGAATCGACCCGCAAGAGGCGGCAGGGTGCGCAGTGCCATTTCCGCTACGTCGCGGACGCGTGTGGCGTCTAGTTCGATGCACTCCGGGCCGTCGCCTATCGGTTGCACGATCGGGTGATCGTTGATCGTCACGCCCAGCATTACGTCTAAGGGCACATTCAGGTCATAGCAGCTTGAACCGGTGCCGGTGATGATGCGCGGGGGCTGGTCGTGCTGATGCTGGACCAAAGAAACCTCATGCTCCTTGCCGCGCGCGTCGGTATATCGGAGCAGCGGGACAATAATTCGCGGGGTCATAGAACCTCCATCACTCCACAAAGAAGGCACGGCGGCAGGATGGGTGGAGGAGTCCATCTTTTCGGGAGCTACCCTAGCCGTGTGCACACCAATATCCGCCTACGGCCTGAACCGATGGCGGCGTTGAAAGTTGGCCCGTGCGTGCTCTTCGCGCTCCAGACCTTGATCGAAATCGGCAATCCACTTGCGCATGCCGCGGCGGCGCCACAGCACCCATACGCCGACGCAGCATCCAGTGATCAACATCAGCAGCCACGTAAACGCAGCGATCAGGATCAGAATCGAGACGGCGGTATTCATATCGTCGGCGGCCAGTTGCCCAGCGCTAGCACCGCCAGCACTAGGACAAGAATGAGGAAGTCGAAGGTGGCCATGTTCACGCGTCCCCCGAGCCGATCCAGATGGCGCCGGGTGCTGGCGGTGTCGTGATGTCGCCAGGGACATGGCGCCACAGAGATTCCGCACGCGGGAAGCCATCGAACGACTGCGGCGCGCAGCCTTCGAACCGCTTTGCCACCACCTCACGCGGCGACTCGACGTGGCGCACGCCGCGGTGCTGGACCTGTCGCGTCTCGGTGTAGGTGGCCAGCGAAACCCCGGCCTCTTCGGCGCGGTCGATGAGGGTGGTGTCGGCGTTAGGCATGGGCAGGGTCCAGGGCAGCGAGTTCGGAAACGGCCACCCCGCGGCGTTTGCGTGCCCGTCCACGTTTACGAAGCGCCGCCCAGTTAAACGACGGCAGCAGTTCTTCACAAACAACTTGGGCCGCTACAGCGGCTTCAATTCCCAAGCATCGTTCGAACGGTATGGGGCGCACGAGAGTGACCCATTGATTTACCGTCGACGGGGCAACGCCCAAGAGGCGCGCTAGTGCAGCTTGCCCGCCAACAAGGTGGCAAGCCCGGAGCAAAGGTTCGTGGCAAGGTTTCGTGTCCATGCCGTATTATTAGGCGCCGCCTATCTACTGTCAATAGGTATTGCCTAACTAGAAAAACACTTTAAAATTAGGCGATGCTTAACGGAAAAGACCTTGGGGCCGCAATTAAGACGGCCATCGAATTGAAGCTGGCGAGCGGCGGTGCCGTGTCGCAAGCGGCAATCGCGCGCCACTTCAATGTGAAACCGCCTTCGATCCATGATTGGATCAAGAAAGGCTCGATATCGAAGGACAAGCTGCCCGAACTGTGGAGATATTTTTCGGACGTGGTTGGCCCCGAGCATTGGGGTCTTAAAGCTTGGCCAGATCTCGGCACGGCAGAACCAACACTCGCACAAGCCAAGCCTTGGCCATTCCCGTTCGTTTCCGAAGACGATATTCGTGCGCTTTCATCAGAACAATTGACAGCTTTGGGGGGAGCGATGGCGCTAGCTATCGGCCAGATGAAGTTAGGCCTCAAAGTCAGTCAACAGCCAACCGCACTCACCGGAGCGTTGAAACGCCCTCTAGTAAGTGGACTGGTCGACATGGACAGCGCAGCTGACGAGTTCCCAATGCGAATCCCTGGACTTCCGCCGGCCCCATGGGAGCCGGGCGGCAAAGCTACAAAACAATCGGAGAGCAGATCCGGTCTGCGCCGTTTCAGCATGGCTGCAGACGTAGTAGCCAATGTCGGTCCTGGCGAGCCTCACGCTGCTAACGACAAGTTCGAGAAGGTTCCTGAGTTAGCGGACGTCCGCTTGGCAGCGGGCGACGGGATCGAGAACGACAACGAGCTTGCAACCGGAATGATCCAATTCCGCAGTTCGTTCCTACGCTCAGTGGGCGCAGACAAAGGACGCGGCCGGGTGGTGTATGCAAAAGGCGACAGCATGGAACCGGTCATCAAAGACGGTGCCGCGTTGCTAGTCGTTCCAAACGAGAGCCTGACTCTCCGCGACTTGGCGAACGGTGGTGTGTACGCAGTCAACTACGAAGGCAAGATGCTGGTGAAGACCGTCGCCAAGGACAAATTGACGGGACGCTGGGTAGCAAGGTCTTTCAATCCCGCGTATCCCGACATCGCCTTAGAGAACGGCGTGGACGTCCGGGTGCTAGGGCAGGTTGTGTGGGCCGGGGCACGACTCAGGGATGATGAGGCAGGGCATTGGATTCGCTCCTAGCGTTACCCCTATGCATACACGAGGCGAGGCTGCACCCTAACACCAAGACGGGCAAGAAAAAGCCGTCCCTAACGGACGGCTAAATACAGATCCGCAAACGACGCGAAAGCCGTCAGGCGATAACAGCTAGCATCGCCTGGTAAGCGTTGGGCCGAATCTTTTGGTCATCTCGATTTATTTCGCTCATGACATCGTTGTAGGCGATGGTCCGCAGCGACTCGATTTCAGGCGCATCAGTCTTTCGGGCTTCGGCCAGCAGCGGCAGAATTTGTTCCGCCGTTAGCCCCTGGGACTTGGTCAGAAGTTCGTCGTACTTCTTGATGTCCATTTCATTCGGCACCGCCTTGTCGGCCGGACGAATAACAATCACCATGGCGCCGAATACAGCGGCAATTACCGCCCCCGCAACAGAAACCCAAGCAGGAAAATTTGTGGCCATGGCCGACATCACGCCAGCACCGCCAAGTATTGCCAAAAAGGTTGATATGGCCTGGATGCGCCGATACAGCCTGGCTGTCCGTTGGGCCAGGCGCTGCGCGTACCGAATCTCTCCAAGGACCTGGTCCTTAGACTTCATGATGGTCTCGCTCATACGCACCTCCTATCGCGACGGTGGCGGGGCTGGCGGCTGCGGCGCCGGGATCGGCCGCGGCGGCACATGACCCTTTACCGGGTAACTAAGGTAAGACACCCAATTAACTCCAAAGTTTCGCAACCGGTCAAATCATAACCGGTTGCGCGAGCTTCTTGGTCGCACACAACGTTAGGCAACGCCTATTGACAAATCATTAGGCACCGCTTACTATCGATTCGCACTTGAATGAAATGTTCGACCCACGGACCCGCAGCCAGCAGTCAGGGCATCGCCTTAAGCGGGAGACGTACAGCCACCACACATAGAAAGGCGGCATGGGTAAGGCGAGAAACGCTCTTTGGAATGGCGCTGGCGTAGGCCAGTAAGGCAAAACCCCGCACAAGGCGGGGTTTTGTGAAGCACAGCGGCTGGAACCCGCTGCACCTCAATCGGACTTTTGGAGGGATCCATGTCCAAGCAAAAAATCCGCCCCACGGGGATGGAGGGGATTTCTACGCCTGCAAATATACAGCAGGTCGCACAATCGGGGAAGACCCCGGCGCTTTCCCCGAGCGAAGTTGCGAACGCGCTGGGGCGTGCCGCCGAGGCGCTGCGCCGCGCTAATGCGTTGCTCGTAGTGATCGGCGAGGGCATTTCGTCCGGGAGGGTCAACGTCCTCAGCATCCCCGAGATCGTTGACATTGCGCTGGATCTCACCGGCCTCGAAGCCGAAAGCGCCCAGGAATGGGCCGATCTGGCCGAGAAATCGGCAGGCGGAGGTGCGGCATGAATCACTATCTCGTCGCCGATCCCTGGGCCGCGGACAGTCTGCCCGAACTGGGCGAGGTTCACCTCGCTTCAATCCACCGCATCGAGCGCACCATCGCCGCAATCCACGTGATGGCTCGCATGGTCGGCAACAGCTCCTACGAACCCGAGGCCAACGATTGCCAGCCGCTCGACCCCTGGGCCGTCCAGGGCTTGATGGCCGGCGTTGAAAGCCTGTGTCACTACGTGCAGATGACCACGCAGGGCATGCTTGATCAGGCAGCACGCATTGCCAAGAACGGGGAGGCTTCGCAATGACCCGAGCCGCCTCGAACACCACCCCTGTCGACATGGGGATGGCGCAATGGATCGTCGATGTGCTCCAGCAGCGTGATGCTCGCATCTACTCCCTGCTGAATGCCATCGGCGACGTCATCCCACCCGAAACCCATGAGCACGTCCTGTACCGCCTCGCCTTCGAGATGACCGAGGACGAAACGAACTGGGCCCAGTTGCGCGAAGCGTTGGGCCTGCCCGCGTACGCCGCGAGCGGAGGTGCAGCATGAGCAACCGCCAATTGCTGACCACGGCCGGCAATGTCGTTGACTTGCTGCGCAAGCTGACCAACGACATCGACGAAATGAACGCGCTGCTTTGCGCGATCGAAGACCGCGCGATGGATGGCGGCGGCGGCCTGGAACAAGGCTCCGTCGCAGCCCTTCATCTCGAAACCCTGGCCCGGATCGGAACCGACATCGCCGAGCGCAATGCCAGTTTGGCCTGCGACACGATCTGCGCGCTGCAGGCAGTAATCAGCGCGTCCAACAGCGAAGGGGAGGCAGCATGAACCTCGCCCCCAACTCCACTCTGGTTGCCGCGAGCAGCGCGCTGGAGGACATCCGCGAAACCTCGCTGCGGCTCCGTGCCCTGCTCGACATGATGACGGGCAACGGCTATGCGATCTTCGAGGAACTGGACGGCGACCTGCGCGAAAGCCTGATCGCCCAAGCGTTCTTCCTGGCAGCCGAGATCAACGACAAGTCCGGCGCCGCCATTGCCGCAGTCAATGGAGGTCAAGCATGACCACCTCCAAAGAAATCGCATTCCTGGAGCGCGCGCGGCAAGGCTTTGTCCATGCCCTGGCCATCCTCGACGCTGCGGACAAACTGCCCAACCCCGATATCTCTGACATCGACACGCTGATGAACGCCACCCGGGATCTGCTGGGGCACCATCTGGAAGAGATAGACGACACCCTTGACGTCTTGCGCGCGGGAGGTGCGGCATGAGCTATCTCGCCACCTTCACCGCGGCGGAACTCGCCGGCCACCGGGCCGCAGAGGCGTGGTATCTCGACCTCGTCACCCGTGCCGACGCTGCCGCCGGCAACTTCGTCCCATCCATGCTGCGCGAAACGCATGACGCCCTGCCAGAGGCGGCGCGGAGCGGTTTCCTCGACGCAATCGGTGCGCTGTTGGTCACCGCCGAAATCAGCAGCGATCCTGTGGCCGGCGCACAAAATCTGACCGAGGACATCTACATGTACTCGCTGTCGCCCGCCGAGCAGCAGCGGTTCGTGCAGGAGGGCCCGCGCGATGAATAAGCCCCGCACCCCTACCGAACAGCTGGCGGCGGCCGTCCGCGGCCGCGCGCTGTACACGCGGCTCTACGACGAAGCCAAGCGCGAACTCGATCAGGTCCGCGAGCAGATGACCAACGAGCGGATCCAGCACGCCCAGGCCACCGCGGCGCTGGGCAACGTGGCCCATGCCCTGGAAACCGGCACGGCGCCGGACGTCGTTCTCGCCATGGTCCGCATCGCGCTGCGTATCACGCCGGGAGGGCGGCCGCTATGAGCCTCGCTGATGACATCGGCGACCTGGTGGTGGTTGCGGCTGCCACCGCCTCGGTTGGTTTTGCGCTCTACGTCACCCGCGACGTGACGCCCCCGGCCATATCGGCGGCCACCAGCTTTATCGCGGAGTGCCCGGCCGTCACCCAATACGAATTCTGGCATGTTGGCCTGCGGCGGTCCATGCAGATGACTTGTGAAGGAATCGCACTATGAACCACATTTCCCTTTCCCGTCTGCAGTCGCTGCTGCGCATCGCTGAACGCGCTGTCGAACTGCACAAGCTCGGAGATGCCAGCCGGCACGCGTACAGCTTGTTTGACGACGCTTGCAACGCCTATAAGCGCAAGCACAACCTCGGCAGGCTGGAACGCGACAGCGCGCAATGGGACGCCATGATGGACGCCGTATCGGGCGAATACGCCGTCCTGGCTGGCTTCAAGAAGGCCGAATACAACGGCAAGCGCCGACTGGCCACCGCAGTCCGCGCCTACCTGAACGGCGGTGTGAAATGAGCAACATCACCCGACTTTTCAATCCGGAGTTCAGCTTCTCGGTGCGCGCCGTCGAGATTGACGGAGAGGTATATCTTGTAGGCAGGGACGTGGCGCTGGCTCTCGGCTACGCCGACACCGTCAATGCCATCAAACAGCATTGCCGTGGGGTGGCGAAACACCACCCCATCCCCGACAGCCTCGGTCGCGTGCAAGAAACCCGTATTCTCTCCGAGGGCGACATGTACCGCCTGATCGTGAACAGCCATCTGCCGACGGCAGAGAAGTTCGAAGCCTGGGTGTTTGATGAGGTGCTGCCGACGATCCGCAAGACGGGACGGTATAGCGCCCCCATGTCTCCGGCGGAGCTGCTCGTCGCCCAGGCCCAGGCACTACTGCAGCAGGAACGCCGACTGAGCCAGGCCGAACAGGCCGTCGTGGAAGTCCGCCAGCAAGTCGGCCAGCTCGCTGAAACCCGCGTCTGGGACCACTGCCCGCAGAACTGCGAACCCATCACCAAGATCCGCGCCAGGATGAACAAGCGATACGGTCTGCCGGCCTGGGTGGTCGACATGGTCATGCGCGAACTGCCGCTGAGCCTCAAGGTTCACGGCATGGTGCGCAACAACCACGAAAGTGCCGAGGGGTCGCACTACGAGGTGTGGGCCGTTGCTGACGTTACCCGGGTGTTCAAGCAATTCGTGAGCGAGTGTACGCAGGAAACCGCCTGGTTCGCCACGCATCCGATGATCCCGGAGCGGTTCAAGCTGCGCCAGGTCGAGGGGGAGGCAGCATGAAGCAACCCGACCTCAACCACCTGCGCCGAGAATTAACGACACAGCAGCAGCGCGTCCTACAAATCATCGAGGCCGGCATCGCACGAGGAACCCCGCCCACGCGCAGGGAAATTGCCAACGAGATGGGGTTCCGGTCTGCGAACGCGGCTGACGAACACGTGCGCGCTTTGGCAACACTAGGTTTTATCGTTGTTGAGCCGGGTAAGGCGAGGAACATTCGGCCGGCCAACGACGTGCCTAAAGGTGGTGCTGCCATGCTCCGCGCCACCGCCGAAAGCCGCGCCGTTATTGACGTTGCTCCTGGTGCTACCGCTGGGCCGGCGCAGCCGCTTTCGGACCTCGCTATGGAGGAAGGCTTAGCCGAGATCGGCATTACGGTATGGGGCCCACGCGCGGAGGACTGGGCGGCCGGCGCGGAGTATGCGGTCCGGCTAATGCGCGAGTGCTTGCCGAAGGCGGCAGCCGAGACGCTCCAGGACCGCCCCGACGCGGCAGACACCCCGGTGGCGCCCCCTGCCCTTCGCCGGGATGATGCCGGCGGCGCGGGCGCGGCCTGCCGGGGTGCCTCTGTCCACGGCGACCCGTTCGAAGGGAGGATGGGTACCGCGCACCAGGCCAGCGAGGCGGTGTCAACGGGGGGCCGCGCCATCGGCCATGTGGCGGTCCTGCATTCACCATGTGGCGCACGATATTTCTCGCGCATCACAGACAAGCATCAAGCCGAGGTATGTGCGCAGCAGTGGGCAGCGGAATACGCGGATGTGAAGCCTGGCCCGTGGCCAACAAAAGCTTACGCCGTCTTTGTAGCGCCTCAAGCCCCGAGCAATGCGGAGACGGAAGAAGCTCTAGCGCATTTACGAACCATCGCTGGCTTTGGTGGGACTTTCCAGCAAGCAAAGGAGCTGGCGGAACGCGGTCTGCAACGATGCGTCGCCCTCAAGACCCGGGCTAACAAGGACGGCGGGGATTGCGCGAAGCGTGCGGGCGGTGTGGACAAACTGCGGGCTGCGCTCATATTGGCCCGCGACAGTCACGGTGTGGTGCTTCTCTCAGATCCGCCACAAGACGCATGGAAGGCCCGCAGGGTGGATGAAGTCATCCGTGCAGCCCTGGCCGCGCAAAAACTGGAGGGCGGGGCATGCTAATGTCCCACTTTTCCCACTTCGACCAGGCCAAGCAGTTCCGCTGGCCCTTTCCGCCCCATGGACGAACCGAAGAAGCCGCGCCGCCGCAAGAAGGACCCCGACACGCTGTATTGCTCGTTCTGCAACAAGTCACACCACGAGGTCAGCAAGTTGATTGCGGGGCCAAAGGTGCTGATTTGCGACGAGTGCATCGAAATCTGCAACGAGATCATCGTGGAAGAGCAGTACCTGCTCGCGGAACGGAAGGGCACCCTGGCGGCGTACATCGTGGAGCAGCAGGAAGAAGTGGCCGAAATCCAGCAGCGCATCCTGAAGGCCGCTCGCGCGCTTGGTGCGTCGGTAGCACCTGGAGGCGATACGCGGCACTGACTGTATTGACGTTAGCCTTGGCCGGCTGCTCAAAAGATCCGGTCTCCGTGTCCAGCACGGACAACCAGGGTATCCCGGTAGCCGAGTTGTTCACGCATAGCGGCGTGACCGTCTTCCGCTTCTACGATGCCGGCCGCTGGGTCTACTTCACCAGCAAGGCTAGCGACGTGACCGCCACGCATACGGAGCATTGTGGCAAGGGATGCGTGCGAAGTGTGAACGTCGAAACTAGAGAGGGCGAATGGCTCGTGCAGGAGGATCACGATGAACACTGACGTGCGAATCGAGCCCGTGTATGTAGATCTGGCAACCGCCTCGGCGATCACAACGTTGGCAGAGTCCACTATCCAGTCGATGGTCACGCGGGATGAGTTTCCGGCGCCCCGGGAACTCTCGGGGCGCCGTGTAGGTTATCTGTACGCGGAGATCGTGGAGTGGGCGCGCAGCCGGCCGAAGTCTACGATGCTTCCACCCCCTAACACTGGGGCGAAAAAGCGGAAGGCCGAACCCGCCCAACCGGAAGGCGGTTAGCGTCCGCGCGCAGCCAGCTTTTCCAAGTAGTCCGACAAGCGCCGCAACCAAACGCGGCGCTCTTTGTCGTAGGAATAGCGGTTGTAATCGCCTTCCACGCCTTCCAACATGTGACCGAGGATCACCTCGGCCACGTCGCGCGGACATTTCAATGACGCAAGAAATGTGCGCGCGGTGCGACGCAGATCATGGGGCGCCCAATGCGTTACGGTTAGCCTGAGCCGTTTCCGCTCGGGTGCGGTGTTGCTGTAGGGCTGCTGGTAATACACACGAGTTTGCACCGACTTCTGCTCCCAATGTCCTGACGCGCCATAGGACGGAAAAAGGTAGCCCTTCGGATAGGCTTCCAATCGGCGGCGCACGATTTCCTCTGCGCGGCCTACTAAGGGCACCCGGAAATCCGTGGCCTCCACTCGCCTGACGTTCTTGGTCTTTGCCTTCGGGACTGTCCACCACAGGCCGTCAGCCTCCTCGGTAATTTCTCCGGCCTCCATAACCGTGATTTCCGCCCCCCGCGCGGCCGTCCATAGATAAAGGGTCAGGATGTCATGTATATCCCGGGAAAAATTGGGCAGCCAGCGGATCAGTTCACCAGCCTCTGCCGGCGATAGCACTCTTTTGACTACCCCGGACTTCACCCCATTGATCGCCTTGCCCTTGGATTTAAGTTTGCCACGCAAAATGATGCGCCACCAATTCGGCACTGTCTCCGGTAGCCTGCCGGCATCGTGGCAATATTCCCACGCCGCCCCCAACTCGCGCCGTAGGATCTGCGCCTGGACTGGAATGTGGGCATACGAATCGATCAATTCAAAAGCCTGAGCGCGCGTCACAGAACTGGCCGCTTGACTGGCCAGGGGCCCTAGCATCGTGGCGAAGGTCCGCTTAATCTCATCTTGGCCCTTCTTTGTCCGATTCCTAGCCACATGACCCTTGAAATATTCTTCGCAGGCATCAGCGACCGTAAACCGTAATGCGGCCTTTTCGGCAACTAGAGCATCTTGCGCGGCCGCGGCGGCCGATCGTGCTTCCTTCTGCAGTTTGACCAGATCGACGCCTTCCTGCCGCTGTCGGCGCAAGGCATCCCACGCCCCCGCCGCTGCAGGAAATGAAGTTTCCGGCCAGCGTCCTATTTTCTTTTGACGCATTTTCCCGTCTACCGGACTCTTGTACCGATACAGCCAAGTCCGTGTCGTGGCCGTGGCGATCAGGCGTAAACCCGGGCACCCATCAATGGTAAGGTGTTGCCCGGGCTCAAGAAGCTTGGCAGCGCGCGCGTCGAATTGCATATGTCTGGTGGTCTCGTTGGCGTAACTTTCCAGAGGATGCTAATCGAAGCGGCGTAACTTTTCAAAACGACACCCAAAAAGTTACGCCAAAACGGCAAGTGACGATGGGTTTTGATGGGTGTCGTTGGGTCAACCGTCATCCAAACGAATCAAGGCTACCCCTCTGTAAATGCAAGCAGCACAAGGCAAAACGTCGAAAACATCGGCCGACATTGACGAAGTCACGGCAGGCCACACCCCAATGATGCAGCAATACCTCCGCCTGAAAGCGGAGGCTGGTCCCTTGCTGCTCTTCTACCGTATGGGCGACTTCTATGAAATGTTCTATGAAGACGCGGAGCGCGGCGCGCGTCTGCTCAACCTGACGCTGACCAAGCGCGGCTCGTCCAACGGTATTCCCATCCCGATGGCCGGGCTGCCCGTGCACGCCATGGAGCAATACCTGGCCCGCCTGGTCGCGATGGGCGAATCCATTGCCATCTGCGAACAGATCGGCGATCCGGCCGCGTCCAAGGGGCCGGTTGAACGCCGCATTGTGCGCATCGTCACGCCGGGCACCCTGACCGACGACGCCTTGCTGCCCGCCAAGGCTGACCGCGCGCTGGCCGCCGTGTTCGTCACCGGCAATGCCCGCGCCCCGCGCGCCGGCTTGGCCTGGCTGAACCTGGCCAGCGGCGAATTCCGCGTGACCGAATGCGCGCCGGCGCAGCTGGAATCCGAATTGCACCGCATCGCCCCCGCGGAAATCATCTGCGCCGACAGCGCCGACTTCGATTTCCCGTTCGAAGGCGCCCGCGCCCGGGTGCCGGACTGGCACTTCGAAAGCGACGGCGCGCGCGCGCACCTGCTGGCGCATTTCAAGACGGATACGTTGGCCGGCTTCGACATCGAAGACATGCCTGCTGGCGTCTGCGCCGCCGGCGCGCTGCTGCGCTATGCGGCGCGCACCCAGTCGCAGGCGCTGGCCCACGTGCAAAGCCTGTCGGCCGAGCGCCCTGGCCAGTACGTGTTGCTGGACCCGGTGACCCGCCGCAACCTGGAACTGACGCAAACGCTGTCGGGCGAAGATTCGCCTACGCTGTTCTCGCTGCTGGATGGCTGCCGCACGCCCATGGGCAGCCGGCTGCTGCGCCGGTGGCTGCACCATCCGCTGCGCGAAAACGAGCAGGCGCTGGCGCGCCAGCAAGCCATCTCGGCGCTGCTGGCTGGCCGCATGGACGTTGAGCAGACGTTCGGTTCGGCAGGCCTGCTGGAAGCGCTGCGCGCGGCGCTGAACGCCTTCCCCGACATCGAACGCATCGCCGCACGCCTGGCGCTGCGCTCGGTGCGCCCGCGTGAGCTGGCCAGCCTGCGCGATGCGCTGGAATCCCTGCCCGCCTTGCGCGACCTGGTCGAACCCATGGCCGACTCCCCGCGCCTGGGTGAGCTGATCTCGCACCTGTCCGTGGACCCGGCGCTGGCCGCGCTGCTGGTGCGCGCCATTGCGCCGGAGCCGGCCGTGGCCATCCGCGACGGCGGCGTGCTGGCCGCCGGGTTCGATGCGGAACTGGACGAACTGCGCGGCCTTGCGGCCGACGGCGGCGACTTCCTGATCCAGCTGGAAGCCCGCGAGCGCGAGCGCACGGGCATCAACAACCTGCGCGTGGAATTCAACCGCGTGCATGGCTTCTACATCGAAGTCTCCAAGGGCCAGACCGCCAAGGTGCCGGAAGATTACCGCCGCCGCCAGACGCTGAAGAATGCCGAGCGCTACATCACGCCTGAACTCAAGACGTGGGAAGACAAGGTGCTGTCGGCCCAGGACCGCTCGCTGGCCCGCGAAAAGTGGCTGTTCGAGCAACTGCTGGACGTGCTGGCCGAACACGTGCGGCCGCTGTCGGACTGCGCGGCCGCGCTGGCCGAACTGGACACGCTGGCCGCCTTGGCTGACCACGCGCGCCGCCACGACTGGATGGCGCCCGACTTGTCCGAGCAGGCCGACATCGATATCGAAGCCGGCCGCCATCCGGTGGTGGAACATGCCATCGAGCGCTTCACGCCCAACGGTTGCCGCCTGGACCCGGCACGCCGCATGCTGTTGATCACCGGCCCGAACATGGGCGGTAAATCGACCTACATGCGGCAGGTGGCGCTGATCGTGCTGCTGGCGCGCATCGGCAGCTTCGTGCCCGCCACGCGCGCCCGCATCGGCAAGATCGACCGCATCTTCACCCGCATCGGCGCCGCCGACGATCTGGCGGGTGGACGCTCGACCTTCATGATGGAAATGACCGAGGCGGCCGCCATCCTGTCGGCCAGCACGCCCAACAGCCTGGTGCTGATGGATGAGATCGGCCGTGGCACGTCTACCTACGACGGCCTGGCGCTGGCGTGGGCCATCGCCTGCCGTCTGTTGGCGCACAACCGCGCGCTGACGCTGTTCGCCACCCACTACTTCGAACTGACCCGCCTGCCGGCCGAACAGCCCGCGTCCGCCAACGTGCATCTGGCCGCGGCGGAATCGGCCAGCGGCATCGTCTTCCTGCACGAAGTGCGCGAAGGCCCCGCCAGCCGCAGCTACGGGATCCAGGTGGCCCAGCGCGCCGGCGTGCCTGCAGCAGTGATCCGCCAGGCCACGCGCGAACTCGAACGCCTTGAAGCACAGGGTGCGCCCACGCCGCAATTGGGTCTATTCTCGGCTGCGGCGGATGCTGACGCGCAAGCCTACGCCGAAACCGAGCGCTCGGACGCAATCGAGGCGCTGGACGCCTTGCGTGAATCGCTGGCCGCCATCGATCCCGACAGCCTTACCCCGCGCGAAGCGCTGGATGCCCTCTACCGTCTTAAGAAGCACCTTCAATGAACCTCGACCAACGCCTGCCGCTGCTGGGCAACCAAAGCCCCAACGACTTCATGCGCCGCTACTGGCAGCGCAAGCCGCTGCTGATCCGCCAGGCCATCCCCGGCTTCAAGCCGCCGCTGACGATCGCGGCCATCAAAAAGCTGGCGCGCCGCGACGACGTCGAGTCGCGCCTGATTTGGCGCGAGAACGGCGAATGGCAGATGGAGAACGGCCCGTTCGCGCGCCTGCCCAAAGACAACGAAGGCGATTGGACGCTGCTGATTCAAAGCGTGGACCTGCTCAGCGACGCGGCATCTGAACTGATGGGGCTGTTCCGCTTCATTCCCGACGCCCGCCTGGACGACGTGATGATCAGCATCGCCAGCCATGGCGGCGGCGTGGGCCCCCACTTCGATAGCTACGACGTGTTCCTGCTGCAAGCCGCCGGCGAACGCGAATGGCGCTACGGCCGCCAAAAAGACCTGTCCCTGGAACCCGGCCTGCCGCTGAAGATCCTCAGCAACTTCCAGCCGGAAGAAAAGGCGGTGCTGGTCCCCGGCGACATGCTGTATCTGCCGCCGCAGGCGGCCCACGACGGCATCGCCGTGGGCGACGGCTGCATGACCATCTCGATCGGGTTCCGCGCCCCCACGCAGGCCACGCTTGCGCGCGGGCTGCTGGAAGCCGCCGCCGACCAGGTGATGGCCCGCGTCGGCCTGCTGGGCGGGCCTTACGGTGAACCGGCCCTGCCCGGTCCCAAGCTGTCCGCCGTCTATCGCGACCCGGGCCAGCCGGCCGTCGACACGCCGGCTGCACTGCCCGACGCTCTGGTGGCTGCCACGCTCGAGACCGTTGAAAAGCTGCGCTTCGACGATGCGCTGGCCTCGCGCTTTTTGGGCTGCTGGCTGACCGAACCGCACAATCTCAGCGTTTTCGACGCCCCCGAAGGCATGGACGTGGACCTGGAAGAAGACTGGCCCACCTCCGGCCGCCTGGTGCTGGATCGCCGCAGCCGCATGCTGTATCGCGGCAAGCAGCTGTTCATCAACGGCGAAACCGCGATGACACCCGTCGATGCCGCACTGCGCACGCTGGCCGATGCCCGCAGCCTGGATTGCGCCGACCCGGCCTGCGCGAAACTGTCCGACGACGCCCGTTCTTGCCTAGCGGACTGGTTGGATTCGGGGTGGATCCGCTATGTGCCGGCGTAGTATCCGGACACGTCCACGTATCTGACTTGCACAGAACGCAATCAGGTCTGTGTTCGCAGTCACATAAGGAAAGACATAACACCTAGCTGAAAGGTTTGTTGCCGTTGGGATGCGACCTTTTTAACTTTCACACGCGATCGGCCTTCAGCTTCCTGTAGCCTGGATTCTGGTTTCCCCTAAGGGGGTTTCAAGAGTCGTCATCTACAGGAGTCCAAAAATGATGAGCAAAACCTTGATTATTGCCTCGGTGCTGGCAGTGTCGCTCAGCGCTTGCAACAAGAAGGAAGATGCCCCGGCGCCCGCGACCAACCCCACTCCGGGCGCAAGCACGCCTGCTCCCTCGTCCACGCCTCCGGCCACGTCGCCGGCTCCGGCGCCCGCTCCCAGCACCACGCCTGGCGGCGGATCGAACACCCCGGGCGGCTCGACCACTCCGGCGTCTTAATAAAACAGAGACGAACCCCCGCTCTGAAGACGTGAAAAAGCCCCGGCAGCGACACTGCCGGGGCTTTTTTACGCCTGCCTATTCCCTGCTACTTCAAAAGCGATAGGCCCGCCAGCAGCCCACCCGCGGAGCGCCCGTCGTGAAGCCGGGGCGCGCCAATGAAAAAGGCCCCCTTGCGGGGGCCTTTGCATCAAACCGGCGACCAGGCACCGGTTCGGCGCGCTTTACATCTTGTCTTTCAAGACGCTCAGCAGGCGCTGGGCCGTCGCGCTGTTGTCGCGGGCGCCCGAGGAATCGAGCACCGTCACCGTGGTCTGGTCGCCCGTGGCGGCCAGGTGGATACGGTATTGCGGCGCCTCGGCCTTCTTGTCGCCCGAGAACATGCGGCTGAAGAAGCCCGGTTGCTCGTTCTTTTCGCCCGTGTCGGTATCGACGTAGCGCACGAAGTAGTCGCCAGCAGAGCGGTCGCGGTCGTCCACGGCAAAGCCGCCGCCGTCCAGCGCCACGCCGACGCGGCGCCATGCACGGTCAAACGATTCGGCCACCAGCAGCGATGCGCCCTGCGCACGGACATCTTCCTGCACCGCCGGCTTCTGCGGCGCGGCTTCCGCCTGCTGCACCAGCTTGCGGGCGTTGTCCACGTCCGAACCCAGGTAGACCATCATGCGGGCGAGCATGGCGGCGTTCAGGCCCGGATCTTCCTTGCCGTTCTGCCACTGCACCTGGCCGCCGTCGGAGCCGACGCGCTTTTCGAGCATCTGGCGATGGCTCACATAGACCTCGGTATGGCCATTGACGCGCTCGACGCGGGTACGGAATTTCTCGCGTTCGCCGCTATCCCAAGCCGATTCCAGCACCGCGCCCAAGGCCTGGCGCAGCCAGCTTTCCGGGATCTTGGCGCGGTTTTCCGCCCAGTCGGTTTCAATCAGGCCGGCGCTGGGGTTGTTACTGGCCACGGTGAAGCCGTTCTCGGTCCAGAAGTCCACCAGACGCGGGAAGACGTCTTCGGGAGCACGGTCCACGACCAGCCAGCGCAGGTCGCCGTCACGCTCGACACGCATGTCCTGGCGGCCGGGAAGCACGTTGCTGGACTTCGGGGCGCTGGCTTGCGCCTGGCCCTGTTGCTGGAACTGCGAGTACGTCGTCGAGCCCGAAGCGGGCGCGCGGTAACGCGGATCGCTGTTGGCCTGAGTCAGATCCGGCGGGATGCTCAGAGGCTCTCCCCGCTGGGTGACGGCGCTCTTGTAGTTGACGGATTCTTCATTGCCCAGGAATTGGTTGACCTCGCTGCAGCCGGCCAACAACACCACAGACATCAATGCCGACAAACCGGCATGACGCTTGTTCATACGTATCCTCACGATATTTAGAGCAGGCCCGTTTCCTGGAGCGCGCGACGCACGACTTCGTGGTTCTGCGTGCCCAGTTCAACCAGCGGAAGCCGGTAGCCCAGTGCGCTACGGCCCATTTCGGCCAACGCCCACTTGACGGGGATGGGATTGGCTTCAACAAACAAAGCCTTGTTCAGACGCGCCAGGTACGCGTTAAGTTCACGGACCTTCGGTACGTCGCCAGCCAGCGCGGCAGCGCACAGGTCGCGCATGAGCTTGGGGGCCACGTTGGCGGTCACGGAGATGTTGCCGCGCGCACCCAGCAGGATCAGGGCGGCAGCCGTGGGATCGTCCCCGCTGAACACCTGGAAGCTTGCCGGCGCTTCGCGCAGCAGGAGGCCGCCGCGGGCGATATCTCCGGTGGCGTCCTTGATGCCGATGATGCCGGGCACCTGCGCCAGGCGCAGAACCGTGTCGTTGCTCATGTCGGCAACGGTGCGGCCCGGCACGTTGTACAGGATCGTCGGCAGATCGACGGCTTCCGCGATGGTGCGGAAGTGGCGATACAGGCCCTCTTGCGAAGGCTTGTTGTAATAGGGAACGACCGACAGGCCGGCCTGTGCGCCGACTGCCTTGGCATGGCGCGTCAGGTGAATGGCTTCGTCGGTGGAGTTGGCGCCCACGCCAGCAATGACCGGAATGCGGCCAGCGGCATGTTCAACCGCGACGCGGATCAATTCCGCGTGCTCTTCCATCGAGACAGTGGGTGACTCCCCGGTGGTGCCCACCACCACCAGCGCGTCGGTTCCTTCCTGGACGTGCCAGTCGATCAAAGACCGGTAGGCAGCGTAATCCAGGCTGCCATCGGGCTGCATGGGAGTGACCAGGGCCACCAAGCTGCCCTGGAAATTAACGCCTGCGGCGGTTGCAGGGGATGCCATAAATGTAGGGCTCCAACGCCCCACGGCAGGATGCCTCAGGGCCAGAATCAATGAAACCGCTGAGTTTAACGGAAATTGGCCGAAATCCTACAGAAACCACTGAACGATAGTCGTTCCAAATTCGTACACCGGACGCATCAGAAGCCAAAGCACATCGGTGACCAGAAGGACGATGACGATCATCAAGCCGTAGGGCTCGATTTTCGAGTATTGCCAGGCCAGGCGGTTCGGCAGCAGGCTGAACAGGATGCGTCCCCCATCCAGCGGCAGGATCGGCAGCAGGTTCAGCGCCATCAGCACCAGGTTGATGTTCACGCCGGCCACGCCCATCTGGAACCAGAAAGATTCCTGCATGCCGGATTCCAGCATCAGGCGCAGCGAAAACGCCCAGAGAATCGCCATCAGCAGGTTGGCCGCGGGGCCGGCCAGCGCCACCCACAACATGTCGCGCTTGGGACGGCGCAAGCGGCCGAAATCCACCGGCACGGGTTTGGCCCAGCCGAACAGCATGCCCGGGCTGCCCAGCAGCTTGGATGCCAGCAGGATGACGACGGGCACCAGCAAGGTCCCGACGGGATCGATGTGGCGCATCGGATTCAGGCTGACGCGGCCGGCCTGGAAGGCCGTGGGGTCGCCGAACATTCGTGCCACGTAGCCGTGCGCGGCTTCGTGCAAGGTGATGGCGAAGATGATCGGGATCGCGTAGACCGCAATGGTTTGGATGATGTCGTTCATGGCGAGCCGGATTGTAGATGAGCCACGTGCCGGCAGGGGCCGGCACGCAAGGCACTACGGTGGGGGATTGATTCAGGCAAGGCCAAGCGTGGCCGGGTCGCCACGACCCACGCGCACGACCACCGGATCATCGCTGGTCAGGTCGATCACTGTGGTCGGCGATTGCGGGCAGGCGCCCGCGTCGATGATGGCGGCCAGATCGTGGTCGTAGCGTTCGCGGATGTCTTCGGCGTCATTCAACGCTTGCGTATCGTCTTTGGGGATCAGCGTGGTGGAAAGCAACGGCGCGCCCACTTGCTCGAGCAGGCCCAGCATAACCGCATGATCCGGCACGCGGATGCCGATGGTCTTGCGCGACGGGTGCGACACACGCCGCGGCACTTCCTTGGTGGCTTCCAGGATGAAGGTCCAGGGGCCGGGCGTCGCGGCCTTCAACAAGCGGTATTGCTTGTTGTCCACGCGGGCGAAGTGGCCGATTTCAGCCAGGTCGCGGCACAACAGTGTCAGATGGTGTCTTTCGTCCAGGCCGCGTAACCGGCGCAGGCCGTCCGCGGCGTCCTTGTCGTCCAGACGCGCGACGACGGCGTAGCTGGAATCGGTGGGTACGGCTACAAGGCCTCCATCGTTCAGCCATTGGGCTGCCTGCTTGAGCAGGCGAGGTTGAGGATTCGCAGGATGAATAGATAAATACAAGGCCATGGGATTATCCTAACACTCTTGAATGCCGCCCAACATGGCGCGGCGATGCAAAATGGCGGGAACGCCGACCCGCCCGGAGAAACAGTATGCGCCTCGATGACTCGCGTGAAAGCGACAATGTGGAAGACCGACGTGCCAGTGGTCCACGTATCGGCGGCCGTGGAACCATCGGCATCGGTACGATAGTACTTGCCTTGGTGGCCATGTACTTTGGCGTGGATCCCAACGTGGTCCTGCAAATGGCCGAAGGGCCGCCCCAGACGCAGCAGCAGTCGCCCGCCAGCCGGCCGCCGGTCGACGACCCGCAGGCGCGCTTTGTCGCCAAGGTGCTGGGCGAAACCGAAGACACCTGGAGCGCGATCTTCCAGAAGGATTTGAACCGCCAGTACGTCGCGCCCAAGCTCGTGCTGTTCCGCGGTGCCACGCCCACGGCCTGCGGCACGGGCCAATCCGCGATGGGCCCCTTCTACTGCCCCGGCGACAGCAAGGTCTATATCGACCTGGCCTTCTTCGACGAATTGCAGAACAAGTTCAAGGCGCCGGGCGACTTCGCCCAGGCCTATGTGATTGCGCATGAAGTGGGACACCACGTGCAGCATCTGCTGGGCATTTCGGACCAGGTCGACCAGCTGCGCCGCCGCAATCCGGCGCAAGCCAATGCGCTGTCGGTGCGGGTGGAACTGCAGGCCGACTGCTTTGCCGGCCTGTGGGCGCAACGCGCCAACGCCGCGCGCAACATCCTGGAAGGCGGCGACGTCGAAGAAGCGCTGGCCGCGGCCACAGCCATCGGCGACGACCGGCTGCAAAAGCAGGCCCAGGGCTATGCCGTGCCGGACTCCTTCACGCACGGTTCCTCTGCCCAGCGCGTGCGCTGGTTCAAGCGGGGACTGGAAAGCGGCAACATCAAGCAATGCGACACGTTCGCAGCCAGCTCGCTCTGATCCGCCACTGACCCGTTTTCACGCGCGGACCCTTTAGCTGTATGGATATACAGCTAAAGGGTCCGCACCGTCTTCATCTTGTAAGATTACGCCCCCTCGCCCTGTTGCGCGCATGAGTTCCCTGCGCCCTTGGCGAGCGGCGCAGCGCATCCGTAGCGCAATTCCAAGACCCTAGATCAGTTCCATGGCCAACAAGTTCGAACCGTTAATCACCGTTGATGAGGTGCAAGAGATCCTTGCCGAACCCAAGGAAACCGTAAAACCGATCTCCTGGATCCCGAAGCCCGCCGCCAACAACATCCAGTGGATGGAGTTCGCCAGCGCGTGCAAGGTCAAGGGCGAAGTGCGCGACGACGTGATTTTCCGCGTGATCTACCGCGGGGCGCGCACCGCGGTACACGGCCAGGCCACGATCTTCCTGACGGAAGCGTTCTGTGCCAGTCTTTTCGTCGGCCCGCATCGGGTGTTTGGCGTGGATACGGATGACTCCTTCCACACCAGCCTGGTGGGCGTGGGCCGACCGCAGTACCGCAAGCCGCTTGCGGACCGCAGCCATGAACATATCTGGGTGGACGAAGGCGAAGGCTATGCCGAACCCATCGTGCCCGCCCTGCACAATATCGGCGCGCTGATGCAGTACTTCCTGCCGCGGGCGAACCTGACGCTTGCCGGCGGATTTGCGCATCCCCTCAAAGGCCGCCAAATCGAACTGATCCTATGAGCAATTTTCTGGAAGCCTCCGGCTGGACCGTCCTGCCGGCCGGTGAACACGCCATCCGCGCGGTGTCCCCCATGACCCTGGGGCTGGACGGCCAGCACGCCGCCTTTTTCATCGCGCACCCTGACGACACGTCGTTCTACCTGACCGACGCCTGTGAGACCTCGATGCACGCGTCCAGCTACGGCATCGACGTGGGGGCCAAGCGCATCGACCTGCTGAACGAAACGCCTGGCGTGAGCCTGGCGCACTTCGACCGTGACGGCGCCATCGTCGCCTCGGGCCCCAATGAACAGCTGCAGGAAGCCTTGTGGGACGCGGTGAAACTGGCCATGGCCCTGTCGTTCCAATGCGCCAAGTGGATGCCCCGATTCAGCCAGTTGCGCTTTCGCGCCCAGGTCGGCCGCGCGCTGGCTGAAGGCGTGGGCCCCAACCGCATGGTCAAGGGCGCGCGCGCCAAAGGCAGCAGCGGACATACGGCTGATTTCGCGTTCGCCGTCCGCGCGGCGGGCAGCACGGCGCTGACCTACATCGAACCGATCGCGCTCAAGGCCGGCAAGAAGATGGATTGGACGCAGGTCTACCAGACCCACGGCAAGATGTCGGACGTGAAGATGGCGGATGCGCGCAATTCGCGCATGGTCATCCTGGAAGACGGCGCGTCGGCAGAGGAATTCAAGAAGGCCGTGACCATCCTGGAACAGTCCGCAACCGTGCAGACGCTGGCCAAGACGCGGGACTGGCGGGAAGTCTTTTCCGGCTAGGACGGCATGTTCGTCAGGCCGTCGACGATCTCGCGGCCATGCAATATGGCCGCGTGCACGGCCTCTCGCGGACTGAAGACGAAGCCGCCTTCGGCGAAACGGGGAACCGGGTATTCGTCGCCGCCTTCCAGCACGGCGCCTGCCTGAACCACCATTACCGATGCGACGAATACGGGGCCGCTGGGCAGCGCCGGAATCTCAGTGTCCGCGCCCCGGGACACCTTGGCCGTCAGCCGGTATCCCTTGTAGATCAAGTTGTTTTGATGCACTTCGGATGCCCTCTTTCTGCGATCGAGCATACCTCGCCTGTCCATGACAGTTCAGATATGTTTTGTAACCCAGGCAGAAAATAGAAACATTGTTGCAGCACAACAAGTGCGTCCCCGATTCTCGAATAGCAAGAAAGCCGACGGCTGACCGGCCGCAACGGCAAGCCTGATGCGGCCCGCAGCCCGGCGCGGCGAATACGCCGCACCGCCCAGCCGCTGATTTACGGGGATTTCCCTAAGTCCTGTTGCGAAAGCGCATCTTCGGACGGAGTCATGCCTGTTGCCTGCATGTATTCGGGCAAGGTCCAGCCCCGACCAAGCAGGAACATCCGGGTATGCAGGTCCTCCAGGACCTGGGGCCGCACGTCAGCCCCGAGATAACGCAATTGCTTGCGCCGCAGATCGACGTGACCCAGCTCGTAATACCGCGCCAGCCCCATCCAGAGCCGGTGCGCACCGGTGGATTGGCGGGCGCCGCTGAAGATGCACAGCCCCGCATCCAGCCCCCACCGGTACACCGCGGTAGCCAGGCCCATGCCTTGATAGGCGGCGGCATATTTGGAGTGCGGGGCGCGCACGTACGGATCTGCCCGCCTGCCCACTTCGATCAGCCGGTTGAACACCGTGTAGCCCGCCACCCGGTCCCGCCGCACATCCACCACATACACGTAGTACTCGCCGTCGGCTTCGCGATAGCGAAGCACGATGCCAGGGATGTCGGTCTTGACCTCCGGCAGTCCGTGCAAGCGATCCAAAGGGCGATGCATCCGATCGTGTATGGCATCGAGTTCTTTCTCCACGTCTTGCGGAGCATGATTGACGTCGATGCGAAGTTCCGTCACGAAACGCGAGAAGGAACGGAATGCGTGCAGTGCCAACGTAGGCAAGGCCACCTCCTGTACAGGGTTGATTAACGAGCGTTGATGAACGAAAAAAAAGCCGCATTCGCGGCTGGGAATGGATGTGTTCGAAGTGCCGTCTACAAGACGGAACCTTGATGGCGCAGCAGGGACGATTTGAGGCTATGCCGCGGCATGCGTGCCCTCCTGCCAGCCGCCGGCCGCCTGCGCGTCGGCCTTGCCGAAAAAGGCCGGAAACTGCTGCGTGCCCTTGCGCGTGACCGCCAGCGCGCGCGAATCCAGGTCCTTGGTGATCCAGCCGCGCTGCACCAGCGCGTCCAGCAAGGCCGCGCCCAGCGCGCCCCCCAGATGCGAACGGCGCTCGCTCCAGTCCAGGCAAGCGCACGCGAAACGCCGGCGGCGCTGCCGCGCCTGCGCGGCGTCCACGCCGATTTGCGCCAGCGACGCTTCGCCCAGCGGGGTCAACGCGTAGTCGCGGCCATCGGCCACCAACCATTGGCGCGCCAGCATGGCGTCATGGATACGAACGGCAAGCGTGCCGGCCATGTGGTCGTAGCAGGTCCGGGCCTCGCGCAGCGCGGAGGGCGTATTGGGTTTGAACGGCACACGTTCGGCGCCCGCCACGACAAGCAGGGCCTCCAGTGCATGCGCGACCTCGCTGTTGGCCAGCCGGAAGTAGCGGTGCTTGCCCTGCACCGCCATATCGACCAGCCCTTGCTCGCGCAGCCGCTGGAAATGGCTGCTGGCCGTAGAGGCGCCGATGTCGGCGGCCGCGGCCAGTTCAGTCGCCGTGCGGGCACGGCCATCCAGCAGCAGGCAGAGCATGCGCGCGCGGGCCGGGTCGGCGATGGCGCCCGCTACCCCGGAGAGATTGATGTCGGCGAACTCGGATTCCATGATTCGCTGCAGACCAAAGTGTTGTGTGCAAGACCTAAGCATACTGCGACTCATCCCGATAAGACACCGGACTCGTCCCAAATCCCATGCCTGCTGCCCACTCCTTCTTCGGCTGGAAAGTCCTTGCCGCCACATTCACGCTGGCCATCTTTGGCTGGGGCGTCGGCTTTTACGGCCCGCCCGTGTTCCTGCATGCCGTGGTGCAACGCACCGGCTGGAGCGTGGCGCTGGTGTCCGGCGCCGTCACCCTGCACTTTCTGGCGGGCACGGTGGTGGTCGCCAACCTGCCCCGCCTGTATCGCCGCGCCGGCGTCCCACAAACCACGTTCGGCGGGGCCGTGCTGCTGGCGCTGGGGGTCGCGGGCTGGGCCGTGGCCCAAGCGCCGTGGCAGTTGTACGCCGCGGCGGTGGTGAGCGGCATGGGTTGGGTGGCCTTGGGCGCGGCGGCGGTCAACGCGCTGATCGCACCGTGGTTCGTGCGGCGGCGGCCCGCCGCGCTGGGCATGGCCTATAACGGCGCCAGCGTGGGCGGCATCGTATTTTCGCCGCTGTGGGTGTTCCTGATCGCGCAGGCCGGCTTCGCGCAGGCCGCGCTGTGGGTGGGGGTAGTGATGGTGGGCGTGATCGCGGTGCTGTCCCGCAAGGTGTTCGCCGTCACGCCGCAGCAACTGGGGCAATTGGCCGACGGCGACGGTGCGGCAGCGCCGGCATCGGTGGCGGCGACCGCCCTGCCCCGCGTGGGAAACCTATGGCGCGATCGCGCCTTCCTGACGCTGTCCGGCGGCATGGCACTGGGGCTGTTCGCGCAGATCGGGTTGATCGCGCATCTGTTGTCGCTGCTGGCGCCGCTGCTGGGCGCCCAGATGGCGGGCGTGGCGATGGGCGTGGCCACCGCGGCCGCCATCGCGGGCCGCACGCTGGTGGGATGGCTGATGCCCCAGGGCGCAGACCGCCGCAAAGTGGCCTGCCTGGCCTACGCAATCCAGATCTGCGGATCGCTCACGCTGATGCTGGCCCCAGACCATGGCTGGGCGATATGGCTCGGCGTGGTGTTGTTCGGATCGGGCATCGGCAACGCCACATCGTTGCCGCCTCTGATCGCGCAAACGGAATTCGCGCGCGAGGACACGATGCGTGTGGTGCCCTTGATCGTCGCGCTGTCGCAAGGCGCCTACGCCTTCGCCCCGGCGCTGTTCGGCCTGCTGCGCGCCGTACTGGACGGGACAGGGCAGTCGATGGTGGGCTTCCTGGCGACGGCCGCCTTGTTGCAAGCGGCCGCCATCGTCTGCTTTGCCGCCGGGCTGGGCGTCGCCGCCTTCAGGCCAGCCCGCCCCGCCGCGCCACCAGTCCTGCCATGACGGCGTTGCCTCCCTCGCTGGCCAGGCCCTCGGCCACCCCTTGCCGGTCGGCCGCCGTGCGGTTCTGGCTGACCTTCCATTTGCCTTCGATGCGCGAGATCGGGATTTCGACGCCGATGATGGCGCGCATCTGCGCGGCAATGAAATCGGGCGGCGCCTGATCTACGCTCCAGGGCTGCGTGCGCGCCTTTTCCTGGCTGTCCGTCAGGGCTTCAAGCTGGGCGCGCAACCATGCCGGGTCATCCTGGATCACCGGGGTGCCCCAGACGTGCACCGCCACGAAATTCCACGTCGGCACCACTTTGTGGGTTTCCGCCTTCGTGGCGTACCAGGACGGCGTGATGTAGGCCTGCGCCCCGTGGAACGCCACCAGACATTCCTGGCCCGCCGCCAGTTGCGCCAGTTGCGGGTTGGCACGCGCCACGTGCAGCCGCAGCACGCCGTGCGGGCCTTCGGGATAGAGCAGACAGGGGATGTGGTTGGCCATCAGCCCGCCCTCCCCGCTGGTCATGATGACGCCCAGCGGATGGGCGCGGATGAAGTCGTGCTGGATGGCAAGATCGTCTTCACGGAAAGCGGACGGCAGATACATGATGGGGCGCTAGGAAGGCGTAGAAAAACACAACATACCGCCTTCGTGGCCCCATGCACAGGGCCATCGGAATTGTGTTTTATGGAGCCAGCCAAGCCGTTCCGGCAAACCCGCGAACGCCGATCTACCGTCGGACGCGCTCATAGGCCTGATTCATGCGGTCGCGCGCCTCGGTTTCCCGCGCGTACGCGAGGTCGTAGCTCTCCAGGCACCCCTGCGTGGGGTTCGGCCATTTGATCGCGGCGATCGCTGCGGTGAGCTCGTCGCGGGCGCGCTGCCATTCCTTGACTGCGGCATACCATTCCTTGGCGGTGTCCATAGTTTCCTCCCTATGTGCACGCCTTCCATCGTAGTCCTGGCGCCGCCTGCGCGAACGCGCCGTCGCCACGGAAAAAAGGATGAGCTCCATTTCCCGAGAGGGTTTACCCAA
This sequence comes from Achromobacter marplatensis, assembly GCF_002209535.1. GTDB lineage: Bacteria > Pseudomonadota > Gammaproteobacteria > Burkholderiales > Burkholderiaceae_B > Achromobacter > Achromobacter marplatensis. The sequence goes on from NZ_NJIG01000005.1 coordinate 402,980, forward strand.
ACGCCGCCGGCGCCGCCGCCGCAGATTCCTGCGCCACCGGGCGGGAACCGGCAGATAATCGACAAACGCGTCGGCACGGTTGCCGTCACTGCCTGGAAAGGAACGATCATGATCTCTCGATTGACCTTGGCCGCTGGCTGCGTCGCCATCGCCCTGGCGGGCTGTACCAACCTGCCGCGCGCGCAGGACTACTCCACCTCGCTGGGCGAGGATCAGACGCAGCTTCAGCCCGACCCGAGCTGGAGCGCCGGCCGCATCTGGACCCGCCCGGGCCCGCCGATCGGCAGCGTGTACGAGAAAAAGCTCATCCTCGAACCGATGACCTACATTGCCGGTGACCGCCCGGACGACCTGGAATTCAAGGACAACGCGGCGTTACGCGAGCGTGTGCTGGCCTACATGAACGAGGCCGTACGACGCGAATTTTCGGAAGCAGGCTATCAATTGCTGAATGCCCCCGCACCTCATGCGCTGCGCATCCGCGCGGCGATCACGGGCACGTTCAAGAACGACCGAGACCCCCGGGCGATGGAGTACATTCCGATCGGCTACGTGATCGGGCAGACCGCCAAGGCCGCCGGCTACCGCGATGAATCGGCGCGGCTGCTCATCGAGGCTTCGGTGCGCGACGCCAACACCAACGAGCTCCTGATCGCGTCGCTGGGCACCGTCACCGGCAGCAATCTTCCGCCGGACCGCAAGCCCACGGCAGACGACGTGCGCACGGCGATCGACGATTGGGCGCGCCAGGTGCGCCTGCAGTTCGACCGCAATTGGCAGGGCGCAACACCCTGAACGGCAAAGCGCGCCGCGCCGCCACGCCGGATCCGCGATAACATGCGCCGCCGCGTCACGCGGTTGCGAGGCTTGCGGGAACCGAAAGGGCAATCACCGCAAGCGGGGAACATTCCGGCCGCCCGTGCGGTCCAATCCCCGAAATTTTTACTTAAAAATCACGATGTGATGAATATTGACGTCAACCCTCACTTACTCACGGCCACGGCTAATGCTACTGTTCCGCCTGTGCAAGGAGTACATGCAATGGATCAGAAAACGAAGCCCTGGGCTTTTCCCAAACCCCATCCGGAAAATACCCCACGTGGTGAGCGCAACAAGCAGGAGTTCGACGCTCCGACCGAAACCCCGAAGCCTGCGCCTAAACCGCGTAGCAAAAAAGAACCGCCGGCCGCCAGCCGGGCGCGTTCATGACACTGTCTGCCTGGTCACGCGCCGCCGTCCTGGCAGCGCTGTCCTTGCTTTCCCTGGCCGCCGTGGCCGCCCCCGATGTGCAGACCGGCGACCTGGTATTCCAGCAATCCCGGTCAGCGCAAAGCCTGGCCATCCAGCAAGCCACCCACTCCCCCTACAGCCACATGGGCATGATCGTGACGCGTCAGGGCCGCCCCTACGTGCTGGAGGCGGCTTCCCGCGTCAGCTACACGCCGTTGGACCAATGGGCGGCGCAAGGGGAACGCGGCCACTACGTCGTCAAGCGCCTGCGTGACGCTTCGACGCTGACACCCGCCGTGCGCGAACAGCTGGCAACCGCGGGCGCCGCCTATGTGGGCAAGCCTTATGACCTGGTGTTCGCCTGGTCGGACGACCGGATCTATTGTTCGGAACTTGTCTGGAAGATCTACCAGCGCACGCTGGGCCTGGAAATCGGAGCGCTTGCGCCGCTGAAGGGCTTTGACTTGAGCTCGCCCGCCGTGCAGGCCAAGATGCAGGAACGCTACGGCCGCGACATCCCCTGGGATGAGCCGATCATCTCGCCCGCGGCCATGTACGATTCAGACTTGCTGACAACGGTCGCCGACCGCTGAGCCCTCTCTGGAGCGCGCCGGACCCCCATGGCTGCTTCCCTTCTGATTGGCATCGCCATCGCGCTGGTTGCAGCCTGGGGCGCACTCGCGCTGTGGATACGCGCGCCCTTGCCTCGCGCCGCACGCGCTGCGCTGACGATAGGCTGGCTGGCCTTGGCGCTTGCCGCCATCGCCGCACTGGTCTGGCTGGACTGGCAGCCTGCTGCCTACGGATTCGCCGCGGCGGTCGTGGCGTTGCTGGTGTGGTGGCACACCATCCGGCCGTCCAATGACCGCGACTGGATTCCGGAAGTGGCGCGGCAGACGCACGGCGAGGTCGACGGCAACCGCGTCACCCTGCACAACGTGCGCAACTTCGCGTGGCGATCCCGCACCGACTTCACGCCCCGCTGGGAAACGCGGCATTACGCGCTGGACGAACTGCAATCCGTGGATGTGGCGCTGTCTTACTGGAACCGCCCCGCCATCGCCCACGCCCTGGTGTCTTTCGGATTCGGCCACGAGCGCTACGTGGTGTTCTCGGTGGAGATCCGGCGCAAGCAAGGCGACAAGTTTTCAGAGATCGGCGGCTTCTTCAAACAGTACGAACTGAGCGTCATTGCCTCCACCGAGGAAGACAGCCTGCGCGTACGCACGAATGTGCGTGGCGAAGACGGGTATCTGTACCGCGTCAACATGCCGTTGGAGGCCGCGCGGTCGCTATTCATGGCGTATGTGGACAGCGCCAACCGGCTGCGGGACACGCCGCGTTTCTATCACACGCTGACCGCCAACTGCACCACCATCGTGTTCCAGATGGCCCGGCGCATCGTGCCGGGCCTGCCGCTGGATTACCGGCAACTGGTATCGGGCTACCTGCCGGAATATCTTTACGGCCTGGATGTGCTGCAGGGCGCGGACAACGTCGGGCAATACCGCCGGCTGGGCCGCTATACGGACCGGGCGCGTGCCAGTGGAATACCCACGGCGTTTTCGCGGACTATCCGGCAAGGCGTGCCAGGCATAGAATCTTCGTAAGTGCTTGCAATGACCACCATCATGGATCCCACGCTGCGTGGCAGCGGAAAAATCACCGGCGTGTTCTTCAACGCGAACAAGGACGTGGTGGCCGTCGCCTCGGAATTCCCCTTGTTGGCCAACCCGCGCGCCCGCGCCGCCTACGGGGGCCGGACGCTGCGCTACCGCGTTGCGCTTTACCGGTGCGACAGCCTTGTCCCTTTCGCCGCGTTCGACGACCTGGCGTTTCCCGTCAACGACGTCGGCTTTCATCCCAGCGGCACGTCTGTGGTGATCGGCGCCGGCAGCTATGACGGCGGTTACCTCTTCGAAGGCGATCTGGTGGTCTGGGACTGGCAAAGGCCACGCGGCAGGCGCCTGTTCAACAATGTCCCAGAAGTCAGGCGCTGCCGTTTTGACGCCGCCGGAGACAAGATCGAAGCCTGGGTGCGCCCTTGGGACGAAGAGTGGGGCGCGCCGGACGACAAGCCCGACGCAGCATTCGACACCTTGCTCGTCGTCCGCGCAGACGCGCCTGGCACGGCCGCCGCCCCGCGTTATCCCGTAGACCTGGAGCTTGATGCCGCAGCCATCGCCCCGCGCATTGAGCCGGCGGCCGATTCGCGCACGCCGCAGGCACGCCTCATGGAATGGTTCGGGCTGGACGCCTGGACCGAACGGGGCGCCATCAGGGACATCGCCTGGCTCGACGACGACCGCATCGCCGTCGTACACGATGCCTGTCAACTTGAGATCTACCGAAGCGACGGCGAACGCCTTGCCGCGTACGCCGGCCCCGGCCACGGCGCTGAACTCCTCCGGTGCCCGGGCCTGCTCGTGCACGTCGTGCAGACGTCCGACCATCCGGGTACTTTCGGCCGGCAGGATTCCCGGCTGTACGCCCTGACGAAAGATGGGCTGCATCTGACTCGCGCCTACGACGGCGAACTCACCTTTTCCAGCACGCCTCAAGGCGCGCTGCTGGGGCGCCAGAACCGCTTTCATCTTGCAGGCACGCGGGCGCAGGATGTCCTGCTGGAGGTGACTACCGGTGAGGAACGCCGGCTGGATCTGGGCCATTACGACTGCTTCAACCACTACATCGGCATACGCGACGCCCCCTGCTTATTCATGCTGCAGGGCACGCCGGCCAGCTCGCACGAACACAAGTATCTGTGCATCGTCCAGACTAATGGCAGCGTGCGCCGGCTTTGGCCCTTGCTGAAAGCGGACCGCACGCCGGCCAGCCATGCGATGGAACTCTGCGGCTGCTACGTCGACGACGCGCAAGGCGCCGGCGTGATCGTGTCCGGCAAACACTACGCGCCCCAAGCTGGCAACGAGTACACGGGATTCCTCTACCGCAAGCCGCTGGAACGCGACCGCGAGCTGTGGCGCCAGCCTACCCGCGCATCGGCCAGCGCCATCGTCCCTATGCCAGAGGCCGGCCTGATCGCGGCGGCCTTCCTGGATGGCAGCTTGCAGCTGATCGACGCGCAAACAGGCGCGTTGCGGCTGGACGCCAAGGTGCGCGTGGATGGACTGCCCACCCTGATCTTCGCGCTGGATGCCGCCGGCGACAGGCTGGCGGTGGGCACGGTGGATGGCCGCATCGCCATCGTGAATGCCAGCGCGCTATGCGCCAGCGCCACCGACGCTAGACCCGCGCCGCTGCGCACCGTGGATCTGGACGCGGACCTGCGCGCCTCTTAGCCCGCCCAGGCCACCACTTTGTCCCGCCCGGACGTCTTGGCCTGATACAAGGCCTGATCCGCGCACTTCAAAACCGTGTCCGGGTCATTCCCATCGTCCGGCCAGCGGGCGGCTCCGATCGAGACGGTGACATGGCCCACGCCGCCCAGCATCGCGTGCGCGCGGGTGGCCTCGCGGATCCTTTCGGCCACGGCGCTTGCCGCGTCAGCCGATGCGCCCGGCATCAGCACCAGGAACTCCTCGCCGCCCACGCGGCAACAGGCGTCCTCCGCCCGGACGCTGCCACGCATGATGTCCGCCAGCGCCATCAAGACCTGGTCGCCGGCCGCATGGCCAAAGGTATCGTTGACCTGCTTGAAATGGTCCAGGTCCAGCGCCAGAACCGCAAAGGGCTGACGGGACGCCATCAGCCGGGCGAGTTCGCTGGTGACGCCCGAAGGCGGATCAACCACCAGAACTCGCTTGGCCCGAAAAAAACAACAGCGAGGACTTCGATGCCGTGGGCGTGGAATTACACCCTGCCCGCAGCGGCGGTCGCAGCCGGCGTGGCGCGGAACGAGATGCCCAGGCGATTGAACGCGTTCATCAGCCCGATCGCGTAGGTCAGGTCGGCAAGCTCCTTGTCGCTGAACTCGGCCGCGGCCGCGGCATAGTCTTCGTCGGGAACACCGGTTTCCGACACGCGTGTGACGGTCTCCGCCCAAGCCAGCGCGGCGCGTTCACGGCCGCTGAACACGGCGCCCGCCTCGTGCCAGACGGGCACGAGCACCAGCTTGTCGACGGTCAGTCCCGATTTGACCAGGTCGCGGGAATGCATGTCGATGCAATAGGCGCAGCCATTGATCTGGGATACCCGCAAATAGACCAGGTCGATTAGCGTTTTAGGAAGCCCGCATTTCTGCAGGTAGACATAGACGCCGCCAAAGGCTTTGTAACCGTCGGGGGAGGCATTGGCGTAATCAAGGCGGGAGGTCATGGTGGGGTCCTGATAGATGAATTTGGAGCCTCAATAGTGCACCGTCTTGGCCTATACATATAGAGCCATAATCGACAATAACGACTAGACCATGAATCAACGCTCCGCGCACAGGGCACGCCAAGTGGCATTCCCATCCCGGATCTGCCGACGGATATCGGCGGGCGTGGCGTCGACCTGGCCCGCATCGGCGAAATAGACCGGTCTTGCATGGTCGCAGTATTCAACGCCGACCCGGGCCGGCGCCACGCACCCAGTCACGCTTAAGCTCATCAGCAATAGCGGCATCATCCATGCGCGCCGTCTGGCCTTGTACATCCCTTGCCTCCTTGCGGGCACGATCGGCCTGCCTGGTAATACTCGCATCGCGTTCTTGGCGCTCGTCTTCTCGCCCGGCACCTCGCCCGCGCAGATACGCCGCGACCAGCAGAATGACCGCCCCGCTCGCGGCAATTACTCCAGCCTTAAAGCGGTTAAGCCAGTCGCGCATGTTCACCCTCCACCCCTGCAGCGGCCCGGGCGTAGAGCGCCGGCCACGTCCGCGGATGCGGCTTCCCTGGACGCCAGGTCCGCAGATAGAGCTCCCACGCGGCTTGTGCATCGCCGAACGGCGGCAGACGCTGGGCATCGGTCCACAGCAACAGGCGCGCGAAAGCGCAAGCGAGTACATCGTCCGCCTCCAACGCCGCGTAGACGGCCGCCGTCACCGGCGCCACCCCGCGCAGAGCGCACATCCTGCTTGCCTCATCCCGGCTGGCGGAATGCGTCAGCACGCCGCGCACACCTCCGCCCTGTTCGAACTGCCAGAATCCGCGCGCCGGGCCCCCGATCTGACGCCGGTGCAGAAAGCGGCTTTCCTGCAGGCCGATGGCCAGCAGCATGACACGCGCCTCGGGTGTGTCCATCCGCGGCGGCAGCAACGCCAGTGCCGGGTTGATGGCATTCCGCGTGAGCACGTCAAGATCCATGGCCGTCTCCACCGCCCTGCCGCAAACCCAGCACTTTGGCGCGTACTTCCGCCAACCACGCCAGCACGCCCTTTTGCCGTATGCTTGCCATCCACCGCATATAGGCGCCCAACACCCACCAAGCGGGCAGTCCCGCCAGCAGCATGCTGGGGCCAAGCACGTAGAACTTTGCAAGCAAGGCGTCATCGCTGCCGGCGCCGTGATGCGCCAGCCAGGTCATGGCTTGCATCAGCCCAGGCTTCCAGGCAATGACGGCGCCGGCCAGCGCGGGCCCGAACAGGAACGAACACGCAACGGTGGACACGGTACGCACGGTGAATTCCCTGACCGTGCGCGGCGGCATGATAAGCAGGCCGAGCATGGCGGTAATCGCCGCGGGAATGCCGTACGCCATGGCGACCTTCAAGGCCGCGAGGCCTCCTAGGCTGGTTGAGCCAGGTTCCATTTTGAGGGTACTCCTGTGTAGCGTATGCAGGATGACCTCCTGTAGGGACGGAAAAAAGCCCGCGTTATGCGGGCGGGTGGTACGACACGTCGCGGACGAAATGGATCATTCAACCTGGCTGGGCTGGCCAACTGGCAGTCGGTTCCGCAGGATCGATGCGCGACAGTTCCACGCGATAGCGCCTCCATCGCTGCAGCAAGTCCAGTTCTTCTGGCGTGGCGATATTCAGGCTTTGGGCATCTTGCAGCAGGAGAATCTGCTGAGACGCGTAAGCCAGCTTTCCCGCCCGTTCATCCGCCCGCTGGCGCGTCATATCAGCGGCAAGCAACGACTCATCTGCAATCCAGGCCGAGCCACTCCAGACATTCCATTCATTGGGGCGCGCCTGGAGCGTCAACCATTCTGGAAACGGGCCAATGCCCTCATATCGTTGTCCGTTGATCTCCGCGCCAAGGTGGTACGGCTGACCATCAGTGACAGAGTAAAGCGTGCGCTGCCGAAGATCTTCCACGCTTGTCCAACCTCCGCCTTCGGCGGGGCGATAAAGCCGGCCCCGCTCCATCGAGCTCGGAGGGGCGCGGTCTATAGCTCCCCCCGGAATCAGATAGTGCCCGGGCTTATCGAGGGGAGAAAGATCAGCCATGACCGGACCCACAAAATAGCCTTGCGCATCCAATTGAGACACTCGCTTTTGCAACCCGAATTTCTCCATCATTGCCTCTTCGTTCATTTCACTCGCCTTCATAGCGTCTCCGTTCAGTATTTGATGCATGCCAAAAGGGCAATATTCCGCGGTCGCGATTCATTACCTCCGTCGTACTGGATGGTAATGTTCGTCTTGCTGCTGAAGGTATTTGGAATAATAGGGTCGTCTATCGAGAAGTGACTGGCATTGCCGAGCCCGCGGTCAATGTCCACAGTGTTCAACGGCACCTGATAATTCAGTTGATGCATATGCCCAGGGTCTACGACGCCGTGAACGTGCGCCAAATTCTGGCTGCCCTGAAACGTTCCCAACAAACGGCTCGCATCTCCACCACGGCCGTCATCCCATCCTCGAAGAAATTCTGCGCGCAAGTCGGGAAGCGTAAAAGTGGTAGTCCCGTTACCCGCACCCCAAGTTGTGCCAATGGAGGTAAAGAGGTCAGCGTAGGTTGTGCGTGAAACAGTCGCTCCATTCGCCTTCAGCCAGCCAGTGGGGGCTGTCGCACGCCCAAAATAGGCAATCATGCCGGCCCACGCGTTGATGGGGTTACTGTCGACGGTCACGACTTCTTTCCACGCTGACCATGTGCCGTTGTAGCAACCACGGCTATAGATTGCACCCGTGTTGTAGACGGTGTACTTCTGTGTCGAAATCTGGGTTCCGCCAGATTCCACCAGAAGCGTTCCCGCCAGGGAAACAGGATAGTTGCGCGCCGATGTGGCGTTGGCATTCGCGAACTGACCGTAGAAGCCCGAAGCCACCACAGCGTTCAAATCCAGAGTACCCAGCGGGTTATCAGCACCAAGACCAAATGCATTACCCACCGTCAGAATCCGACCAGGTGTGGCGTCGTTCGGCGCAGCCTGCGTATCCAGTTCATGGGAATGACTCGTCCCCGTCACGGCATTGGCCGTTGCCGCGGTCAGCCGAGAAGGCGTGCCGAGCGACAGCGTACGATTCGCAGCCAATGTGCCGCCTCCGCTCAGTCCGTTCCCGGCAACAAGGGACACTGCCGCGTTGGCCTTCAAATTCATCGCGTCCTGCAACCCATTGACGCGTGCGATGTCCGCGCGCCCAAACGCCAAATTCCCGGCTGCCAACGTTTGCGACACGGTTTCAAATGCCGTAACCGGCTCAACCTTCCAGCCGACACCCCATGCCGCGACCGTCGCGCCGGCCGTGTTGTACTTGGCCAGGACTTCGGACACGGTCACGCTAGGGTACGACCAGGACTTGGTCGTATCGCCCAGCCAGATGCACAGGTTTCCCGCCGCGTCCGATCCGAACCGGACCGGAAGGTCGGAAACCACGTTCCCCGCCAGCACCGTCGCGCCGCATCGCCCCCACGCCTTCGTCGTCTGGACGTAACCGTGAATCAGCACGGATACCGGTGGCACACCGTCCAGATACTCGAATATGTCGACGCGAAGGCGCAGCATCGTGTTCGCCCCGACTGCGGCCGCGGGCAACGTGATCTTCATCGCGCCAGCAACCGTTCCAGTGTGAGTGGAATATCCGCCGCCGTCAGGCAACAACACATGCGCCGTGCGCGCCGACGACGCGTTCACGCCATACTGCGCGCCGATCGTCGCCCCCGTGCCCAGCAGCACCGGACCGCTGACGTCGCCGCCCGCCTTCGGCAAGGCCTGAATATCCTCCAGCACCTGCACCGGCGTGCGTGACAACAACGCCCCGGTGCCAGCGCCGGTCAAATAGGCCCCGGCCGCCACCGTCGCCACGCCCGTGCCGCCGCGCGCCACGGGCAAGGTTCCGGCATTCGCCTTCGACACATCCAGCGCCGTCACGTTAAGCGCCACATTGCCAGATCCGTCGAAGGCCACCCCGCCCGCCGTTGCGCCGCCCGTGACCGAGAAGGTGCGTGCAGTGGCTAGTTTGGTCGCGGTCGACGCGTTGCCAATGGCGGCTTCTCCAGCCGCCGACACGCGTCCTTTCGCATCCACCGTGAAGGTCGGGACCGCGTTGGCGTTGCCGTAGCTGCCCGCCGTGACGCCACTCGGGCTTAGCGTCAGGCCCAACGACAAGTTGGCGGAGCCGTCGAACGATCCGGAGCCCGTCGCGTCGCCCGAGGTGGCGATGGTTCGAGCGGTCGCCAATTTCTGCGCCGCGCCCGCCGTCAGCGTCGAGGCCGTCCCCGACAAGCGCGCCACCGGCACCGTGCCGGTTTTCAGGTTTGTCGCGTTCAGGTTCTGTTGCGCGTAGCTCAGCGCATCAATACCCGTCGCCGCCAGCGGCCGGCCCGTCACCGCGGCAAGGCCATCGAGCTGCTTGTACAGCCACGCCAGGCGTTCATCGGTCGTTTGCTGGACCTTGTTGAACTGTTCGACGGAAGGCGGAACGGATCCGATGAACGACCAACCCGTCTTGTATTGCAGGTCGGTAATGCCTTCGGTCAGGCCGTTTTGCGCCCAAGTCGATTTGAAGAGGTCGAAGAAAGTAGGGTCTGCCATCAGTAGATACCTCGCGCCAGCACGCCGACGCCAAAGCCAAAGAAACCTTGCTCGCGGAAGCCGAAAGGCTTCTCGGTCGAGCCGGTGATGAGTTGCACGCCGACGCCGGCGGCTTGGGGGACCCACTTGTAGGGGTTTGCCATCAGTGGGTCGTTGGGACCGGGAATCCGGCTGACCCAGATCCGTATCTTTGCGTTGCCCGCGTTCTGCACGACCACGCGGCTCACATCGAAGATCGGCTTCAGCGAACTTGCGATCTCCGGGGCCGTGCCATGCCCATTGTTCAGGGCGATCTTCCAGTACAGCAACTTGCGGTACTCGGCATCGAGTAGTGTGGTGGACCCGGCGACGGCTCGCTCGTTGGCCCGGCGAAAGCGCGCGTCGCCAAAACCACCGACATTCGGTTGCCCCTGGAATCCGAAGAAGCGGATATAGATCGCCTCGTCGAGGACGCGAGGCAGGCCCACGATCTCGCCGATGCCGTCGAGTTGTCTGCCGACGGCCGTGTCCAGCCAGCGGTCTTCGTAAAGCGCGCGCAACGCGCCTTGCAGCCCTTCGGCCGGCTTCAGCAGGGCTTTGACCAACGCCTCCAACCGCCGCTTCGTCTGGAACTGGCCGAGCCAGTGGCCCCATGCGACCTGCCCATGGTCTTGAGTCAGATCCATCAGGTCACCTCGATGCGCGACAGGTCGAAGGCCGCGACCTGGAAGTCCTGAATCGCGACGTTCGCGGCGCGATAGTCGGCAGGACTTGGCGTGAACGCCGGGTTCGCGGAAAACGCCAGTTTCAGATCGACTGACGCCAGGCCAGGCGTACGATAGATCGCGCCGTAGAGCCGTTGCAGAATGACGTCCTCGCCAATGCTGGAGGCCTCGCCCACGGCCACCAGATCCTCGGCGATCCGTTGGAAACCGTCCGGCGGAAACGCTTGCTCCGACGGCGGCAGCAACGTCGTGGCGCAGCCCACCCACAAGTACACGCGTTCTGGCCGGTCAAAGCGGATGACCTGATCCGCGCCGTCTTCATCCTTGACCACCACCCGCTGCCGGCCATGCGTATCGATGCCCGCCGCCACCACGCGGAAGATGGCGTTCGCCACCTCGTCGTCCAGGCCGCCATCGGCGACCACATGCACGCTATGCGGCGGCCGGCCCAGCTCATCCGGCGTATCGGCGCTGTTCATGAACACCTTCACGGTGCGCACGCCGGCCACGCGGTCCCGGACGTTGGGCCCAATGCTGGGCAATGTCGCCGCTCCCAGGCGGAACAGGCCGGTGGGATACCGCGCGCGCAGCTCGGCCGCGCTTTCCGCCAACCGCCCCGCCACGCCGGCCTGAAGGTTGCTCACCGCCGCCCAGCCGTCGATCTGCGTGACGATGGCATCCAGATCCCCCTGCGCAGCGCCTTCCGTCGACGCGCCTGCCGTCACCACCAGGCCAGGCGATCCCAGACGGACCAACGCCAGGTTGGCGGACCACGTGAAGGCCGCTGCCGTTCGGCCGTCCGTGTGAATGCGCACTGCGGCGCCATCGCTCGATACGGCCAAGCCACTGCGTGTCAGGGCGGTCACCAGCCCGGCCAGGATCTGCGGCAGATTCGTCGTCGCGCCAGTCGCGTAGGAATAGGAAATGCCATCGATCGACACGCTGTACGTCACCAGCGGAACGACGGAAGGTTGAAGGACCACATCCGCCGCGGCGCCGGCCAGGATCTGCGTGGTGCTTTCCAGGGCCCAGAGATTCTGGCTGACACGGTGCCGCACCAGGGCGCCCGCCGGGACCGTGGCGCCGGGGGTGCCGTAAAGCACCACATACGCCTGCGACGGCTCGTCGCGGTAGCGCGACACCCCGGTGAACGACACCGATCGGTCCAGGGACACCCCAGTCGCCGACCCGGGGTACATCGCGTAGTAGACGCCTTCCGCCTGCTCCCACAACGTCGCTTCGCGCTCCGCAAACGTATCGATCAGCAGACCGGTAATGCTGTCCGGGCGGGTTTCCACCGCGCCATTGAAGCCGGCGGATTGCATGCGGGCGCGCAGGTCCGCCACGATCTCCTGGCGGATTTCGGGCAGGCGCGGGCGTACGAACCCGTCCGGTGTGACACCGTAGGCCATAGGTACCTCAAGAAAAAAAAGTAGGGGTTAAGACTGGCGCAGTTCGACGACGCGTTCGAGCCGTCCCGCCGCCGTGTCCACGTCATACGCGACGCGCAATACGCGCAGTTGGCGTTCGATCTGCAGATCAAGGCCCCGCACACGCGCGACGCCCGGCACAGCACGGATCCGGGCGCGGAAGACGGCTTCGATGCCGGCCCGGTCCGGCGCCTTCACTAGCACGTCCTCGAAGTACGGAACGCCAAATGTGGTGTCCAGGAACCACTCGCCCAGGAACGCCAGCAAGGTAGTTTTGATCTGCTGCGCGATGCGGTCTGCGCCCTCCACGAAGGCGGTGCGGCCGAGCAGGTCCAGATCCAGATCGTGGTCGGCGGATAGAGCAAGGTCCAGAGTCATCAGACAGGGTTCTCCGTTATGCCGCCGGCATAAGCGTGGCGATGCGTGTCGCCGATGTTCTTGCCGTTATGGGTGATGGCGCCGCCTTCGTAGGCCACGCCGCCCCGGATCCGCATGGACGCGCCGCCTTCGCCTCCCTCGCCCGCCATGCCTTGCGTGTACAGAAGGGGCCCATTGATCGTGACGGGCGTGTTGAACGTGGCTTGATCGGCCTGCACGGTCCAGGTCTTGACCTGAAACGTCAGATCGCCGGCCGGCGAGAGCTTCAACGTCCCCGGGCCGTATTGAATGCTGACGTTTTGCGTATCAGCGGCCATCGTTCCGGGGCGCAACAAGGGCGTAGCGAAGGCATCGGACAGATCGAATTGCCTGGGGTCGTCCGGCGGGCCGTTGTCGCCCGCCAGCCAGTTTTCCAGCGCGCGGGCGGAAAACGACAGCTTGATCGCGTCGCCCGCCCTCAACGGCACCGAAATCAGCGCTTGCGCGCCCTTCACGTCGCCCACCGGCCAGCACACCGGCACACGCACCACCTGCGGCGGGGGCAAGACATCGCCATTGGCCAGGCGCTTGGCAAGCGTGGGCCTCGCCGTCACGAATATTCCGTCATAGGCGACGACTTCCCCGGGAAGCGTCGTGTAGACGTCGGCCAGTTCCGTCGCAATGATGCGGCGGATCAGGGTGACTGCATTGCTCATTTCTGTTCCTTCTTCTTGGGCGGTGCATTGCGATCGACCAGGCTCAACTCTGTTTGCCAATCTCCGCCCTCGCTGTCGCCCTTATGGTGCACGGTCTCAACACGCTGAAACGCCTCGACCGTCCGGCTTTCCAGCTTGACCAGGTCGCCGGGGCTGATCGTCGGCAGCAACAGCGACGTCACCTTCCAGCCAGCACGCTGCTGGCTGCCAATGGCCGGTTGGGCGCTGGAAACCGCACCCTGCCCCGGTGGAGACCCGGCCCCGTTCCCGTTGGTCGGACGCTTGGATCGCGCCTTCTCATTGGCCGCTTCACGTGTGCGCTCAGGACGTCCCAGCAATCCGGTGTCCAGCGCCAGCACGACAGCTTGCCGCCGCGTGGTGCCCAGCCGTTGGACGACTTGCAGCTGCTGGTTCTGGATGGACCATTCCAGGCCCGTGCCCTGCGTGACCTTGTGCAGCGCCGTGCGCGCGGCGCCGTAGAAGGAAAAGCCCTGCTCCCATCGCCGGTCGGGCACGTCATCCGCTATCACGAGCGGCAGGCCCATCTGGCGCGCGATGTCGCGGATGATGGCGCTGGCCTGGGCCCCGGGGCCCAGGCCGATCGACACCGCCGTGTCGCGAACCTCGGTATAGCCGTCCTTGACCGTCAACTCGGTCAAAACGTCTGGCTGCTCGAATCGGGTATAGGCGAACACGACACTACCCGATGCCATCAGCAAAGCGCCGCCCTCTTCCGCATAGCCCGCGTACAGCACGCAGCGCAGGCCGGGCTCCTCCAAAGCCCGGCGCGTGTCCGCCGCCAGGTTGTAGAGGGTGATCTTGGCGTCGTTGGGCTCTTCCTCGGCATTTTTCGCGATGTCGAACGTGATGCGGATGGGAGGCACGATCTCCAGTCCCTGGCCACCGCCCTTGCCGACAAGCAGTCGGTAGACCCGATCAAACCTGGCCATCGGCCACCTCCTGGGCATCCACGTAAATCAAGGCGACTTCGCCTGACGGCAGCGCATCGCGACTGATGGTGTCGCGCCGGTCCGGCGCCAGCGCAACCATCTCCCCGGCGGGCACCGTCAGATGCCGGTAACCCGCCAGCAACGGTGAGCCTGGCACCACGGCGATGCCGGCCACGATCAGCTCGTTGTAGGCGTTTTCGATCGACAGCGCCCACAGTTCCGCCTCGCTGTTCCACGACAGGCGCAGGAAGTAGGTGACGCCGTCCAGCTCGACTTCGGTGAGGCTGTCGTTGACGTCAGGAATGGGGATTTGGATCATGCTGAAAGTATCGGTTTGTTGTTGATGCCATTGCGCTGCGTCGGGCTGACGGGCGTTCCGTTGGCCTTTCCGGCATTCGTCTTGGTCGTGCCGGCCTTGCCGGTGGCGCTGCCGGATGTCTTTTCCGGCGGAATGTCAGCCTGGCGCAACGTCACCTTGCGGATCCGCTTGAAACCCGCGGAAATCTCGAACCGGTCGCCCCCTCCGTTGCTGCGCCCGATGGAGCAGCTCTCCATCACGAAATCAACATAGACATCCAGGCCGGTCGCGATGGTGACGGGCAGGCGATCGGCATGAATCTTGCGCAACGCGTCCTTCGCGCTGATCAGCTTCGATCGGCCAGCGCCTGCTGACGCGCCGCCCAAACCACGACCACGCGGGTTCAAGCCACCCAGCAACGTGATGTCGGCGGCTGTCACCCATCCATCCAGTGTCAGTTGTTCCGACTCCTGGACCACATGGTCCGTCACAGGGGAGCCGTCTTCCACCGCATACGAGGTCGCCCGGCTGTTGAGCGTGGTCTTCTCGCTCAACAGCGCATCCAGCGCCACCGTGCCAATGCTGCTGCCGCCGTTCCAGCCAAAGATCATGGAAACAAAGTTCATCACTGCTCCTAGCCACGGGCCTCGACGGTCGGCGTCAAATCAAAAGTCTGGGCCCAGGTGTTCATGCTGCGCTGGGTGCCGATATCCACGCCCCGCGTCACCGCCTCACGCACGACCAGGGGGTCTGCATGCGCCACGTTGACGACGATATCGTTGCTGTTCTGATACATGAGCGCCCCGCGACCGGCACTCGGGCCCGGCCCGACCACACTGGCAGGGGGAATGGACGGGATCTGCACGCCGCTTGCCACCCCCAACCATGCCGGCGGCATATCAGGCTGGGCGCCCCGCCCATCCATCACGGACGCCTGGTCGTCAGACTTCATCCAATCAGGCAGCAGGTCCTTGAACCACGTTTTCGCGGCCTTGAGCTTGTCCAGCACCCATGTCTCGATCGCACCACCGATCTCCTTGATCGTGGCGATCATTCGCTCCCCCATGCCCGAGAAGAACGTCCATAGGCCGTTGAACGCGCCAAGCCAATGCGAGATCGCGCCGTCCCAATCTCCGGTGAAGGCCGCGATCACGCCTTTGACGAGGTCCACCCAGAAATTCCAGATCGCCGCGATATATGCCATCACCGGCCCCAGGAAGGAGTCGTTCGCCATCGCCATCAGCTCGCCCCAGGATGCCGCGATGTACGCCTTGATCACATCCCAGTTATCCCAGATCTGCCAGAGGGCCAGCGCGAGCAGGCTGACCGCCGAGATGATCCGGCCAATGGGGGTCATGGCGAACGCGTTCCACAAGTACGGAATCACCGTCCGCGCCAGGAACATCAGTCCGTTCCACAGCATGGGAATCACTGTCTGCGCCACGTACATCAACCCGTTCCATAGCATCGGCACGACGGTCGTCGCCAGATACATGAACGCGTTCCACAGCATCGGCACCGCCGTCTTGGCAAGGAACAGGATCACACTGCAGACAGGAGACAGGATCCGCCACAGCCCGAAGGCCAGCACGGCGATTGCCGCGAACTGCTGGATCCATGGCCCCAACGCCTGCGCGGCGCCGCCCAGCAAATCCTTCACATAGGCAACCGCGGCCAGTACAGCGTCGAGTTCGACCTGCCATTGCTCCACGCCGCCGATCCAGCCTCCCAACACGGAGTCGGCGCCTCCGAGCCAGTTGGCGATATCCTCCCCAATCAGATAAATCGTGGCCAACACCCCGGCCATGCGCAGGATCGGCGCCACCGATCGCGCCCACACCGACAGCATCTGCATCGCACCCGCTGGCCCGCGGCGCATTGACATCGCCGCATCCAACCCTAGCGCGACGCGTGTCGCAGCAAGCAGCGACTGCGCGAGTCCGCCCGACAGAACCGTGGCGCGACGGAGCCAGGCCCCCAACGACACCAGTCCCAGGCTCGCCCCCGCCAACGCAAGCAGTTTGACCACGGTGGAAATGTTGTCCGCCAGGTACTGGATAGACACTGTCACCGCCTGCAGTGCGGAGCGGCCGCCGGGCAGTGTCTCGCCAAAGTAGCGCTGCAGGGCATCGTTGAAGACCGTCATCGCTCCCGTGATGGATGCCGGCGCGGCCTCGATCTCCGCGCGCATCCGTGGCAACTGCGATTGCAGCGCGGGCAATGCGCGGTCGGCGGTGACCTGACCGCCCTGGACTTGCTCGCGGAGTTGGCTGCGGTTGACGTCCAGCCCGGCGGCCAGCGCGTCCTGCATGCGCCGGGGCAACGTGTTGTATTCGTCCAGGCCAAGCTTGTCCTGCTCGATCATCTTCAACAGCGCCGCGACGGCGCCGCCGCGATCCTGGGCCGGGGTACCCGACAAGGCCATGCTCAACGCCAAGGACTCGGTGAGGCCGGCCGCATCCTGGCCGGCGCGGCCCTGGTCTTCCAAGACCTGCCGCGTACGCGTGTAAGTCCCGACGTTCTCCGCATATGGCGTTCGGGTTGTGCGCGAGACGCGCGCGACCTCGCGGTCGGCCTCGGCATACTGCGCCTCGCCCCCTGCCGCTTGCCTCAGCCGCCACTGCGTCTGCACCCAGGCGTCGATATCGCTCAAGATCCGTTTGAGCGGGGCGTCGCCCAGCGTCAGCTGGACGACACCCCGCAGGCCGCCCGACGCCGTGGCGTGCTGCTGCGCAACAGATTGGCCTTGCCGTGGCGACTGGAGCATGGCATACCCGGCCTGCTGCGTGTTCTGCATGCTGGCAAACGCGCTCGAGAATGCGCGGCGTATCGCCACGCTTGCCTGGGCGCTTGCGTTCACCATGGCGGCCAGCATCTGCTCGAAAGCCTGCTGATACGCCTTCAACCCCGAATCGTCCACCTGGTAGCGCAGCAGCGTCACCAGCTCTCGTACAACGGTCATCGTTACCTCGCCTTTCGTTCTGCCGCAATCTGTGCGGCCTCCTGGGCGTCCATCAGCGCATTCAGCTTCAGGATGTCCAGGAAGTCGACGTCGCCGCGTTTAACGGCGTCCAGACTGACATGGCGGGCCAGGATGGGCCGCCAGATGATCAACTCTCGTTCGAAGCCTGCGTCGAACCGCCCGACAGGCTCGCCAGCTTCGCGCGGGCCGGACCAAAGCGGCCGGCCCAGCGCACCAAAGGGCCGGCGAAGTTGTGCTCAAGAATGTGGAAGAGCAGTTCCAGAATTTCGGCGTAGTCGGCGAACGCCAGGCCTCGATGCGCGGACGTCAGCTTCTGCGGCTCACGGCCGGCCAGCTCGAAACTGACCAGTTCCGGATCGATCAGGCGTTCGGCCCAACTGGCCAGGGCGTCGCCACCCAGCCTGGCCGACAGTTCGCGAAAGGCCTGCAGCATCGCCTTCTCGTCCCGTTCCCCCGCCGCGCCGTCGCCGCCGAAAACGGCGGTCAGCATGGAACCGGCCGCAGGCAGCGCTTCCTTTTGCAGATCGCCCAGCAGCTTCAGTTGACGGAAGGGGTCGAACCGGGAGATCCGGAAGACCGTGGAGCCGATGGCCACCTCTTTGACGGCGCTCATCAGGTATTGCCCCCGATCACGTTGATGGCCGGGCCGGTTTCGATCGTCCACTCGCGGCTGCCGACCTTGGCGCCGTAGCCGGCATCCGGCGTCTTGACGATCCAGGCCGAATCCGACGCATGCAGCGACGTGCCGCGCAGGTCGGTCACAGAAATCGGCACGGCGCCGTTGCCGTCGGTTGCCCGGTCGGCCTGATGCAGCGCGGTCAGTGCCGCATTGCTGGCGCTGGTCTGCATCAGCGTCAGCGTGATGCGCAGCCGGGAATCGCGCGACATCGCGCGCGCCACCTCGCCATCGACGCCGACCACGGAGGCGATGCCTTCACCGATTTCGGTCACAGTGACAAAGGTGTCTTCGGCCAGGCCGGAGATGGGCAGCGCGCCCATCACGATCTTCACCTGGTTGGGTGCGTAGGTTTTGACGGACATGGATAGGCCCCGATTACAGTTGTTGGTAGGTGAGGTTGCCCTTGATCTCGGCAACATGGATGGCGCCCGCCAGGCGGGCGCTGAACGTCAGGTCGCGCAGGATGCGGTTGGCCTTGTCGTTGGAGGAAACACTGGCAGCACGCGGCACGTTGATCACGAAGCCGGGAATCTTGCGGCCGGCCTCGTCGATCTCGTCGGGCGCGACCAGGCCGCGGCTCTGGCCCAGCAACAGTGCCTGGCGGATGCCATTGACCAGAATCTGGATGCCCACGTCGGTGTAGGGCACCTTGCCGTTGGCGTTGATCAATTGCGACGCCACGTTGATCTTCACCTGCTCGGCCAGCCAGTCGCGGCCGCGGATCACGTCGATCCATTCGCCGGCGGCGACCTTGCCGTTCTGGGTGACCGCGAAGTTGCGCATCTGCTCGAACGTATTGGCGTTCTTCGCGTGGGCTGCCAGCGCCTGGGATTCGCTCAGGTTGTCGTAGGTGACGCCCGAGAGCCGCGTGTTCGCCCACGTTTCGCCGCCGGGATAGAAGGTGAAGCGGTTGGCAGTGACCGCGGCTTCCAGCGCTTCGGCGCGAGCCTGCCCGTGGAACCAGACATGCGTCCGGAAGTATTGCTTCTGCTGGCACTTCGAGGCGATGTCGCTGGAGACGGCAGCATCGATGATGCCGGCCTGGTCGCTGGACACACCGAACAGGCGCTCGTTGGATTCGACCCATTCGGCGGCGTCCAGCACGTCGGCTTCAACGCGGCTGGCCAGGGCCACGCCATACCAGTCGCCGTTCTCGCGCAGGCAGGCATTCAGCGCGGCGGACGGGGTTTCGGTGCTCTCGGGCGCCGACAACTGCAGGTTGCCCTTGACGGCGATGGCGACCGCTTGCCCCGCTTGCTTGGCGGTGACCGACACTTCGGCACCGACGGCCGTCGCGGTTGCCGGCGCATTGGTCTGGCCGATAGCCGTGACCAGGGCGGTGGCGATCGTCTGCGGCGTGCTGTCGGCCAAGCCCGTGGCAGACACGTCAGCGCTTTGCACCACGCCGTTCGCGTCGCGCCACGACAGCGTGACCACGTAGTCCGATGCGGTGGCGCGCGTCACCGTCACGCGCGAGGCATCCACCTGGCGGCGGCCGACAAAAACGCGGGCGACGGTCGGGATCTGCTTGAAGGCATCGCGTACCGCGACGTACAGGGGGTCGGTCGGCGCAATGCCCATGTCGAGCAATTCGCCCGCCTCGGTCACTGCCAGGACGCGGTTGACGGCCAGCGCATGCGCGCCGAGGATCAGGATGTCAGAGAAATTCTGCTCCTTGATCGCCGTGGTGTTCAGCGAGATCGCCACATTGACGATCCGGTCGATTTTTGCCATTTGCGGCTCCAAAAAAAAGCCGCCCGAAGGCGGCAGCACAACGTTAGGAAGACCGGGGACGCTACGGCGCCGTCACGATCTCCGCGGAGAAAGGGGTTTGCAGGGAAGGCTGGAGCCCTCCCGTCGTGGTGAGGGTGCCAGTCACCGTTTCGATGACGCCCACGAAATCGACATAGGTCTGCGCATAGCGGATGCCTAGCTCGCGCACGCCTAGCCGCTCGCTGGCAGCGCCGGCACTTTCGCGCGGTACCCGCTGCAGGCGGCCGGCGTCGAACAATGCCAGGGCCAGGGCTTCGGCCCGTTCCTCGTAGACGGGGTGGCGCAAGGTCAAGCCAATCTTGTCCAGCACGTCGTAGGCGGCCGCGCCGACACTGCGCAGTTCGACGGTGGCATCGCGGTGATCATGAACGGGCTGGTTGCCGTTATCGTGGACCATGCCTTCTTCGGCCGGACCCGCCTCTACCCACCGCACCGCCATCGCGATGTAAGGCGGCAAGGCGCCAGGCTCCACCTGGTCGGAAGGGATGACGGGAACACCGCCCGCGGCGGCCGTCACCAGTGTCAGAATTGCGTTCTCGGGCGTCATGGCGGCCTCGGTGATGGATCGGAAAAAACAAAGCCCGCGAACCGTGGAGGTTGGCGGGCTGCATTTCGTGTGGGCGCAATGCCCCGCGGCTATTGTCTCAAATCCGGTCCTAAATGGCGCGTGTTTTTCTGAAGTGCGTGTCCCAATTCCGACCATGCATACGTGGCGGACTTCGTATTACCGCCGCAGCGCTGCACGTGGCCCGCATCCAGCAAATGATCCAGCACACGGCGGGCGCCTCGGCGCATGGCCTCTTGCGACGCAGGCGCCAGAGGAATGCCGCGGCTGACATGGCGCAGGATCTCCGCCATCCTGAATTCCCGTCCCGGATACGCGGCCAACAGATCAATGACCTCGTGCGCGTACTTCATTTGAACGCCCTCCATACCTGCTGCTTGAAACTTCCCAGCGCCACCTTGTAGTACGGCAGCGTGATGCCGATAACGCGGGACGCCTTGTCCTGACGCAAATGCGCGGGCAGGTCGCCGTATTCCGCACGGCGCGTGTATTCCGCCTGGATGATGCGACGCTCGGCCAGCGGCAGCGCTTCGTACAGGGCATGCACCTTGCACGCGCGCTCATGGTTCACCGGAATGCGTATGGGCTCGTCGTCGTCATCGTGGCCGGGCTGCGGCGGAAACTCGCACACGTCCGGCATTGCTTGCGCCATCCGACGCGGGCCTGGCCAATCGCCTTCCCACTGCGACCGCATCCAGTTGCGGATCTCGTCTTCCACCCAACGTGGCAATCCTTCTTCCATTCCACACCTCGTCTCAATTCCATTGATGCCAATTCGGGCGAGCCCTTCTCGCATACGCCGCCCGGATACGAATCGCTTGCTCATGGGGTCTGCGGATGGGAGGTGCCTTTGGCGACCGTCAGCATTTCCGCGATCGCTTTCGTGGGATGTCCTCCCATTGCGATCCGCGCTTCCCATCGATCGATCCACTCGCGATGCGACCGGCTGCGGGGCTCCAGCAGCTGCCCCGCGCCCATCGCCCTGAGTGCGGCCTCGGCTTGGGCGCGCGTGGCCAGGGTCTGGCCTGGCGCGGGCAACGCCGCACGCGGCGGCGGAATTTCTGGCCATGCCCCCTTGCCCAGTTCTTCAGACAACGTCCTTTCCCAGCGCACCTTCATCGACCCGTAGTTGCTGTTCAGAAGATCCACCGTGCTGACACCCACTGCCGCCCAATAAACGGCGGGATGCGACCAGCAGCCGCTTTCGCCCCGACGCCGCGCCGACATGCCACGCACGGCCTCGTGATAGGCCACTTCCGGCGTCAACCACGGGCAACACAGCTTCAGGAACTCCGGCAGCGTCGGCGGCCACTCCCGCGCCAGGCACGCCATCAAGCCGCGCCTGACCTGCGGCTCGTCAAGCCCTGCCAATTTCTGGTTCCAAGAGTCTTTCAGCTCGCGCGGCGTCAGGCCTTCCCACTGCTGCGCGAACTTCGCGCCGTAGAGCAGGTGCATTTCACGAACGACCAGTGCCCCCAGCCCCGCCGATGCGTCAGCGACTTGCATCGATCACTCCCATGTCGATCTCGTTGCGAGCATGACTTTCAGCCAGCACGCTACGCAGCTCCGACGACCAATCCGCCCGCTGCCGCGCCCGGTTGGCGGGCGCGGCACGAGCGGTATCACGCGGCGGGAACAGGCCCAGGTAACCGCTGGCAATGCTGTGGGCGATAACGGCGTGCGGAGCAATGCCGTCAGCCCGGTAACCCGCAAGTTGCTGCAGCTGACGCCGCGCGCCCTCCTCCGTTATCGGTTTCTTGCGGTCTTTTCGATCGGCTACCCAACTTCTCCAGTCCGCGGGATCTAGCCATTCAGGCAACGCAATCGCCGCGGCGTCAAATCCGGCTCTGCGAGGGCACGGCGTTGGAACGGATTCTTGCTGGCTTCTGGTTTCTGGTTCTAGTTCTGGTTCCTGGTTAGTTGCGTCGACGTTCAACGGATGTTGAACAGCCTCGGCGCCCACGCCGATCTTGCGGTGCTGCGCCTGCCGTGCCCGCTTTGCGGCGCTAGCCTTGCCTGCGACGGACTTCGCCTCCTTGTTGCCGTGATAGCGGGCGATCTCCGCGTCGCAGCGGGCATGCCTCCAGCCGTGCTCCGTTGCAGCAAAAAACTCGTTCAATACTTGGGAGACGGCGGCCTGTTCCTCATCGGACCGCGCGATCAGCAAACGGCACAGCTTGTCGACGTCCCGGGACAAGGGGGCCTCCGTGTCGTAATAGAGTTCGATCAAGTCGCGGTACACGCTGCGTTCAATACGCGTGAGGTGACGGGTCGCGCTGTTGAAATCGCCAATGTGGTGGGGGTAATAGTTCATCGCGCCTTTGTCCCTTCGGCCAGCTCAGGCCAGATTCGGATGCAGTCGGCGGGACGCAGGTCGCGCCGGGTGACCACGCCGCAGGTGGCTTGCTCGATCAGGGCGCAATGCTTGACCGGGACGGGCCTGCGGCCCGTGCGCCACTGATAGATCAGCGCGGGGGATACCCCCACGCGTCGAGCGAGCGCCGCAGCGGTGAGCGCCCCCTCCCGGTTGAAATAATCATGTAGCTTCATCACTAAAACTATAGCGATGCTACAGTTTATAAGCAAGCCATGCTATAGTTTTATTTGAATAGCATTGCTATATGAAAATGTGGACGATCGAAGAGGAAGCCGCCGCCCTGCGCGCACGCTTTGAAGGCGTGAACCGCGCGGCATTCGCTCGCGACCACGAGGTCAAGGGCGGCCAGGCGATGATTTATCAGCACATCACTGGTCGGCGTCCCATTGGCATCGAGGCCGCAATGGCTTATGCCGAAGGCTTCGGCTGCACACTCGCCGCGATCAGCCCGCGCCTGGCCCTCGAAGCCCAAAAGGCAGCGTCGCTATCGACGGCCGCCCCCCTTCCCCCGCCGGCTGCAGACGTGGCATGGCCTTTTCCGTCGGTACCCGCATCACTGGTTAGAGGCCTGGCCGACGATCAGCTCAAGCGCCTGGAAGGCGCGTTGCTGCTCGCACTGGGCCAGATGGGCGTGAAGGCCAAGGGATCGTCCGCGCAGTCCAAGGCTCAGCAAGCCAAACGCGGCACCGTCATGAACATCGACGCCGTCGCAGACGAATTCCCGATGGCGCCGGTCGCTGCTGCCCCATGGGATCCTGATGGTCTTACCACCCATCAGGCTGATCGCGCCCAAGCCTTGCGCATCAGCACGGCGGCCAACGTCGGCCACGTCGCCAACGCCGGCTACTCCGCCAACGACCAGGAATTCATGCCCATCCCTGAACTGGATGTGCGCCTGGCCGCCGGCCGGCTTGGCATTGAGAACTACCACGAGACCGAGATCGGCGAAATCTTGCTGCGCCGCTCATTCCTGGAATCGTTCAAGCTGCCGCTCAGCCGCATGAAAATCGTTTATGCGCAGGGCGACAGCATGGAACCCGTCATCCGCAATGGCGGCCCCATGCTGTTCTTCGAAGATCCCGTCACCGACCCGCGCGAGATCGACCCGCGTACGGTGTACGCGATCAACCACGGTGGCAAGATGATCGTGAAGTGCATCGCGCGCGAACGCGAAGGCGGATGGCTGGCCAAATCGCTGAACCCCGCTTACGCGCCCTTCCCGCTGGAAAAGGAAGACGGATGCGAAGTGCGCATCGTCGGACGGATCCTGTGGTCGCCCTATGATCTGCGCAATGGCGTGGATGAGCGGCTGCTGTAGACATCCTGTGGTTTGACGCCAGCGCCATTCTCCTGTCAAGGCGACATAAGGGACTGCCTTCTACCTCACCCACGTTTTATTGGCAACGATTCAACAACAGACACCTAGGTGTCTGTTGTTGAATGAGCTGTTGCCGTGTTAGAAAAGCTCCTCGACCAACAGCGAGCCATCGGTTACGCGCGCAATATTCCCATCGCTACTGGCGAACATCACGCTGGCAGTATAGGTGCCACCACTTGGCACATCAAAGAGTGCGTCTGAGTCAATCGACTGCAAATACAGGTGATAGGGAATCTCGCGCATCGTGCTTTGATGAGGAACTCCGTTCAAAGCCAAAATGAATTTGGCGGTACCCGTACTAAGCTTGCCCACTCGACCAGAGAATCGGGCACGAAGCTTGGCACCGGGCTTTACATTCGAAAGAACAACGGAAAACGGCCCGGCTGGAACATAGGAGGTGCTTGCCGTATCTACGGCCGTATCTACAAGCGTCTTTTGTACAACATCGCGGGTACGCCACACACGCTTCCCCTGGACGATCTCAACGCCGGAATGCGACCTCACACTTACATAAGGCATAACGGGAAGAGGGGCTCCATCACCTTCTTGAAAAATGGTGAAGGTATTTCCCAGAGACCCGGAGATGCCTCCGACCGGATTGCTCGCGCCGATGTTCTGGAATACGTTCTCCATGGGAAACCGGGTATCTCCGGACCACGGCTGAAAAAACACCGACCAACCGTAAGAGGGAGCCCCGCCCGGAATCACCTGCAAACCCTGAAACGTATTATTGTCTGCACCATGCAGATAAATTCCGCTCGAAAGCGCCGACCCTCCGTAGAAAAAGACTCCACCAATAAAATCGTTATTTGCAGAATCAGGCTGCCCCGTCAGAGACTTTGTTTCGAGAACACCGGAAGTCAGCATTATCCCCTGCGCATTGACGTTTGCAGGTAGTACCGCATAGCAATGAAGGAAAGTGTTATTACCACATCCGTACGCGCAAGCGGGCGGAAACTGAGACCTAGTGGTCAAAACATACCCGGCCTTGGTGTATGCCTTAGCCATCACCGCGGTAAAAAAACTATCTGCAACGTGATTCACGAGTAGGCCAATCCCCGCCTTCTTATTGCAATTCAGCATCATTTGTTCAATGCCCATTGCATGGAGTGGGCCCGCGAGATAGACAACGGCGGCATTGTCACTGGCCGGACCATCATACAAGATCTCGGTTGCTCCCCTTTGCTGTACAAAATCCTGACCATCGTGACTTCCGAAACCCTCGCCGACGAGCCGAATTCGGTGATCCCGAGTGGAAACATGGGTATCTGCGCCATCACCAATGACGATAGACTGGCTGATACGGAATAGGCCCCGGCCAAAATTGACGATCCCTCCTCCTAGCTGATCTGCTGCAGCTATCGCCGCCATGATTGCAGGAAAGCTGTCGGCAGCACCTGTGGGGTCAGCCCCAAAATCCAGAACATTGATTGAATCACTCATAAAACGACCCTCACCATTTTCGAGCAGGTTTTATACGAGCCTATCGAATTCGTCTCGACGAATTAATAGAATCTCCCTGATCTGTTTATCCGCCACTTGGGAACTCTTCAGGCTCATCTAGATGCGACGTATAGGCGCACGCAGCTAAACATCACTCTTCAAGGTGTGATCGTCTTCTGATACCAATAGATGTCCCACAGACTCGGGGCAGGCCGACTGCTCCCCTGCGAAGTGGCCGCCCCGAAATACAATTGATATGCCGGAAGCCACGGATTGATGTTTCCATAAGAATTTCTAAGAAATGCCGCAAACGCATTCCAACTTTTCCCGGTGTCCGCCGATGTCACGTTGTCTACCGCTTCCCATGTACCCGAACCCATGGAACCCCACTTCATTCGATAGACATCGAGCCGGCCTTCATCATTTAGCCGATTCGTGACCATGTATACCTTGTCGGTGGTGGCGTCATATCCGAAGTCGGCTGCAGTAATGAACCCACCGTAGACGCCTTGCTCAGAAATCTGGTATTGGTAGTCCAGGTTCAAACCATTGGGAGAATGAAACAGATGATAGTGCTGGGGCCCACCCGCCGTCTCTTGACGTAGCACAAACAGCCAGACAGCTGCCCCCCCTGTTCCATTAATGGCAACTTGATGGCCAATCCCATAGGCTTGACCATAGTTCTCGCGATAAATGGGCGTGGGATGCTTGACCCAGTGAATCTTGTCATTAGAAAAGGCAACACCAACCCCGTTATTGACCCCCCCATTTGATCCATCATTCGTGCCGGTGTAGTACATAGCGTATTGGTAATGTGTTGCGCTGCCCAGCGGATAGATGAAATCGCCTTTAACCACACTCGGATCGCATGTATGCGCCGAATCCCAACCATTGCTGCCCTGATTACCGGGCTGCAAAACGTTCTGAATCGACCCATAGGTCGGCCCTGAAACATCGATGTTTTGATAATAGATATTGTCGGCATTATTGCCCGACCCACACCACCATATATCCATGGAATTCCCTTCCCGGATTACTGCCGGTGCATAGTCGTATCCAGAGCGCTGAAAAAGCACCCCAGATTGCGACGGGGGCTGCGCGAGCGCTGCCACGCACGGAACCAGGAGGGTTACGTACGCCAAGATATTTCGTGCGAATTTCATAAATTCCTCATTTCACGTTGATATTGAGTTGACTCTTCACGCATTGGCCAGGGTGCCGCGTCAAGGACGCTTCCCACCCATCGCCTTTGCGGCTTCGGCTTGCGTCCTGACCGTGGGCCCCTACATGTTGAAAAAAGGCCTCGTTTCAGTGGGCAGTTCATTTAATCGCAATTGCGCTTAAAATTCAAGCGCCATTGCGCTTGCTTCAGGTATCACAATTGCGATATGAAAGCTTTAAAAGACCGCCTTGTAGAAGCAAGGACTGAATCAGGCCTGTCCCAAGCTCAGCTAGCGAAAGCCGTGGGCGCAGGGCAGTCAACCATCGCGAGCATCGAAAACGGCCGAAACAAGGGGTCTTCCCTGTTCCTTGACTTGGCGCGCGCGCTGAATGTGAACGTGGAATGGCTCGTGGACGGCACAGGATCCAAACGAGACACTGTGAGTTCCCTGCAGACCGATCATCGGAAGATCGCATCGGCTTGGCCCTTTCCCGACATTTCCGAAGAAGATGTCCGGGCGCTGCCTAAAGCGCATATCAACGCGCTACAGGGTGCGCTGGCCCTGGCTATTGCTCAACTGAAACTGGGTGTGAAGATTTCGACGCACGTGACCATGATGCGCGGAGGACAACCAGCCAACGGCACTGCACCTGACGAATTCCCAATGACTGCTACACGTCATGACAATCCATGGGAAGGCGGCACAACGACCAGATACGAGGAGAGCCTCCTGCAGTTGCACATCAGCCGGACCCCTAAAGTCGGCCATGTGCCCAAGGCCGGCTATTCAGCGGACGATCAGGACCTTTTGCCCGTTCCTGAGTTGGACGTGCGGCTGGCTGCCGGGGAGTTGGGCATTGAGAACTATGAGGAAACGGCGATCGGAGAGATCCTATTCCGCCGCTCATTCCTGGAATCGTTCAAGCTGCCGCTCAGCCGCATGAAAATCGTTTATGCGCAGGGCGACAGCATGGAACCCGTCATCCGCAATGGCGGCCCCATGCTGTTCTTCGAAGACCCCGTCACCGACCCGCGCGAGATCGACCCGCGTACGGTGTACGCGATCAACCACGGAGGGAAGATGATCGTGAAGTGCATCGCGCGCGAACGCGAAGGCGGATGGCTGGCCAAATCGCTGAATCCCGCTTACGCGCCCTTTCCGCTGGAAAAGGAAGACGGATGCGAGGTGCGCATCGTCGGACGGATCCTGTGGTCACCCTATGATCTGCGCAATGGCGTGGATGAGCGGCTGCTGTAGACCCCATGCGCATCTGGACGCAACTCGCACTGAGCGCCGCGATCGCGACGGTGTCCATGCCGGCAGCGGCGGATTGCATGTCGCCTTGGAAAGCGTTTTTCAGCTGCGATATCGTAAATTCCGATGCCCATGCGGAATTCTGCAAACTCGATGATCCCGGCGCCTATCCGGCGCTGAAGGAAGGCTATTACACCTATACCCGAGGCATCGGTCCGGCCGAATTGCGCTTTGAAACCGACAACGTCCTGGAGTCATTCAAAGAGAACGCGTTCAGCCCGACGCAGGCCGTCGCGGCATTCGGATACGTGCGCGGAACGTACGTGTACGCATTCTTCGCCACCGAAGACAGGAAAGGCGGCTTCCCCCACGCAGAGATCCGGGTCTACAACACGGTGGGGAAATTCATGGATAAAACCAAAGGCAATGAATCTGAACGGCTGGTCTGCAGTCCGGATAGCATCCGAACGATTGATTCATTTCTTGGGTAGCCGGTAATGCCCGGGCGCCGGAGCGCGGCACACCCGCGGCCCAACGAATTAGAAGGCGCAAAAGCATTATTAGAATTTTTCTTGCGCACAAAAGAAAAAAGCCGCTCTAGGCGGCTGATTTCTAAGGAATTCTTTGGGGTGGCTGATGGGGCTCGAACCCACGACAACTGGAATCACAATCCAGGACTCTACCAACTGAGCTACAGCCACCTCTGGTACTGCTTGGTGTTACTTTTCGGGCACCACTTTCGCAGCGCTTTTTCTTCTGCCGCCGCGCTTCAGAAAGAAGCTCAACAACGAAGAGGCCGAACTATAGCACACTTTTTCGGCCCGTCAAACGCCCTGCCCCCAATTTCACTTGCCTGACTGTCACAGCTTGCTATCCTTCCGCATGGTTCCCACTTGGAGGCCGTCTTTTACGCCGTCGCTATGGATCGCATACACGCAATTTTGATCGATTACTGGCCCCATCTGGTTTTTGCCATCAGCATCGTGGCGGGCACGGGCGCGGCGGTGCATGCCGCGATGACCAAGCAGGACGTGCGGGCGGCCATCGGCTGGGTCGGGGTGGCGTTGTTCTCGCCGTTGTTCGGTGCCCTGTTCTATTTCGTAGCGGGCATCAACCGGATCCGCAAGACGCGGCTGTCGCAGCAGCGCGACGAAGCGATGGTGGTGGATGCCGAGCAGGTCGAGACCTTGCCCGTGGACGTGGCGCCCATTTCGGGGCCGCAGTTTGCGTCCCTGAAAGTGCTGGGCGACCGCGTCAGCCGTTTCCGGCTGTTGGGCGGCAACGCGGTGCGGCCGCTTGCCGGTGGCGACGAAACTTACCCGGCCATGCTGCAGGCCATCCGCGACGCGCGTCACGCCGTGGCGATGCAAAGCTACATCTTCGACAACGACGCGATCGGGCGCGAGCTGGCGCAGGCGCTGATCGAAGCCCGCGAGCGCGGCGTCGAGGTGCGGGTGCTGATCGACGCCATCGGCTCCAAGTATTCGCGTCCGCCCATCGTGCGCATGCTGGCGCGCGGCGGGGTGCCGGTGGCGCGCTTCATGACGAACCCGCTGGGCGTGCTGCGCATGCCCTACGCGAATCTGCGCAGCCATCGCAAGGTACTGGTGATCGACGGGCGCGTGGGCTTCACCGGCGGGATGAACGTGCGCGCGGCCTTTGTCAGCGCACTGGCGGGCGACGCCACCAACCGCGACACGCACTTCCGCGTGGAGGGGCCGATCGTGACGCAGCTGATGTCGGTGTTTGCGCACGACTGGAACTTCACGACGCACGAATCCTTGCCCGCCAAGCCCTGGTTCGATCCGCACGCCTTGCCGCCCTCAGGCAACGTGCCGATGCGTTGTGTGCCGTCCGGCCCCGACCGGGCGCTGGGCAGTTCGCACAATATGCTGCTGGGCGCGCTGGCGGTGGCGCAACGCCATGTGCGCATCCAGTCGCCCTACTTCCTGCCCGACCAGACGCTGATCGGGGCCCTGGCGACCGCCGCGCGGCGTGGCATCCATGTGGACATCGTCATCCCGGGCAAGAACAACCTGCGGCTGGTGGACTACGCCATGTCGGCGCAGCTGGACCAGGTGGTGCGCACGGGTTGCCGGGTGTGGCGCGCGCATGGCGCGTTCGACCATTCCAAGCTGATGACGGTGGATGACGCCTGGGCGTATGTGGGCTCGTCCAACCTCGACCCGCGCAGCCTGCGGCTGAATTTCGAGCTGGACACCGAAATCTACGACCCCACGGTTGCCCGCTGGATCGGCGACCGGGTTGACGGGCTGATCGGCCAGGCCAAACGCGTGGCGTTGGAAGACCTGACGCAGGCGCCGTTTGCCAAGCGGCTGCGCAACAAGATCATCTGGCTGGCCACGCCGTATCTGTGACGCGGCAGATGCAACTACGGTAATCTTGCGGCATGCGCTACGAACTCACTGATCTCCGCCTTTTCCTTGCGATTGCCGAGGCAAAAAGCTTGTCGGGCGGGGCCAACACGGTACACCTGACCGCATCCTCCGCCAGTTACCGCCTGAAGAACCTGGAGTTCGCGATGGGCGTGCCGCTGTTCAAGCGCGAGGCGCGCGGCATGGAATTGACGGCGGAAGGTTCGTTTGTGCTGAAGCATGTGCGGTCGCTGCTTGCCGGCGTAGAACGCATGCACGGCGAAGTCAGCGGCTTTGCTAGCGGGCTGAAGGGTAGCGTCAAGCTGTTCGCCAACAGCAGTTCGCTCAACGGGTTCATTGTGCCCAGCCTGAGCCGCTTCCTGTCGGCCAATCCCAACGTGAACATCCTGCTGGAAGAGCGCTCCAGCAACACGATAGAGGCCGCCATCGCCGGCCAGGAAGCGGACATCGGCATCTTTGCCGGCCAGGCGAAGTCCGCCGGCGTGAACGCCATCCGCTACGCGATCGACGAGCTCATCATCGCGGCCCCGCTGAATCATCCCGTGGTGGAGAGTTCGCCGGTGCGCTTCCCGGCGGTGCTGGACCTGGACTTCGTGTGCATGAGCCGGGCCAGCAGCAACTATATCTTCCTGCGCGACATGGCCAAGCTGGCGGGCAAGACGCCCAAGATCCGAATCCATGTGCATACCTTCGACGCCGTGCTGTCCATGGTCGAGGCCGGGGTAGGCGTGTCGCTGGTGCCGCGCAGCATCGCCGCCACCGCGCTACGCGAAAAGCGCATCGCGGCGGTGGCGATCAGCGAGCCTTGGGCGTTGCGCGAACTGACGCTGGTGACGCAAGCCGGCGTGCCACTGTCGCCGTTCGTTGAGCAGGTGGCGGAGTATCTGCTGGACGACCCGATCGTCGCGGCGACACGCGGGTCGGACTGATCAGCCCTTGCGTTCGCGCTTGCTCGCCAGGAATTCGTTCATGAATTTCTGGGGTTCGCCGGTATTGAAGGCCGCGCCGAATTCCGCGACGCTATCCTCGATGGCCTCATCCACCGACATGGTCTCCCAGCGGCGCAGCAGCTTCTTCTGCTGGCGCAACGCCGCCGGTCCGAGCGCCGCGAAGCCTTCGGCCAACTTGCGCACGGCCTGGTCCAGTTCTGCTTGCGGCACGGCTGCATTGACCAGCCCCCAGTCCTGCGCGCGGCGCGCGTCAATCAATTCCCCTGTCAGCAGCATCCACGCGCTGTTGGCCGCGCCGATCAGTTGCGGCATGAGCGCAGCATGGATGACCGACGGGATGCCCACCTTGACTTCAGGCATGCCGAACTGCGCGTGGTCAGCGCAAATGCGCAAGTCGCAGGCCAGCGCGAACTCCAGGCCGCCGCCCAGGCACCAGCCGGGGATGCGGGCGATCACCGGCACTGGGAAATGGCGCACGGCGTTGCAGAGATCGCGCAGGTTCGAGATAAATTTCTGGGCGCTGGGCTCGTCCAGGGCGGCCATTTCCGCGATATCAGCGCCCGCCACGAACGCACGGTCACTGGCGCCGCGCAGCACCAGCACGCGCACCGAGTCGTCTTCGCGCAAGTGGTGAAGCGCCTCGCGCAGGCCGTTGATCACGGGCGTGCTCAGGATGTTCAGCACCCCCGCGTCCTGCATGGTCAAGGTGGCGATGCCGGTCGCGTCGATCTCGGCGCCCGCGTGGGGGAAGGTCAGATTTCTGGTGTTCACATGCGCTCCTCTTATTGCATTTTCTCGAACTTGATGTCCTCGACCACGGTCTTCCAGTGGCCATAGGACTGCGCGATAAGCGCGCCGAATTCATCGCGCGACATCGGGCTGGGTACGGCACCCTGCTTTTCGATGGCGTCAATCGTCGCAGGGTCGGCCAGCGCCTGGCGCACGGCCGCATTCAGTTTGTCCAGCACCGGCGCGGGCGTGCCGGCGGGCGCGGCCAGGCCGAACCACGACGGGTTATTCATGGCGGGCAGGCCGGCTTCGGCGTAGGTCGGCACGTCGGGCAGGACCTTGAGTCGCTGCTTGGCTGCCACAGCCAGCGGGCGGATGCGCTGCCCCTGGATCAGCGGGTAGGACGACGGAATATTGTCGAACACCACCTGGACCTGCCCGGCGACCAGGTCGTTCAATGCGGGCCCCAGGCCCTTGTACGGCACATGCAGCATGCGCGTGCCGGTGGTCTTCATGAACAGTTCGCCATTCATATGGCTCAGCCCACCATTGCCGGACGAGCCGAACGCGTACTTATTGGGGTCGGCCTTCAGCAGCTTCAGGAATGCGGCCAAGTCTTGCGCAGGGAGCGCCGGATTGACCACCAGCACATTGGGCACATCGGCCAGATTGCTGATCGGCGCGAAGTCGCGGACGGGGTCGTAGGCGCTTTTGGCGTAGACGTTGGGGTTGACGGCATGCGAGCTTTCGACCGCCATCACCAGCGTATAGCCGTCGGCGGGCTGCTTGGCGGCGTACGCCGAACCGATGCTGCCGCCCGCACCTGGCTTGTTCTCGATGATGACGGATTGGCCTAGCTGCATGCCCAGCTTGTTGCCGACGACGCGCGCGATGATGTCAGTGGTGCCGCCCACCGCATAAGGCACGACCAGGCGGATCGGCTTGTCCGGATACTCGGCGGCAGCCAGGCCTGGCAAGGCCAAGCTGGCCAGGATGATCGCCAGCGGGAATTTGATAGGTCTCATTGTTGTCTCCTCAGGTCATTCAGATCGTGGCTGAATTCGTCAGCACGGCGTCGGTGTGTTCGCCCAGCAAGGGCGGCGCAGCGCCTAACGCGCTGGCCGGCGTACCCGCCAATAACGGATTGCGCACCAGTCGTACTTCGCCCAACACGGAATGGGTGGTGGTCTGAAGCAGTTCCCGATGCCGGACCTGCGGATGCGCGAAAACTTCGTCCAGCGTGTGGATTGGCCCCCATGGCACGCCAGTGTCGTCGAACGCATCGGTCCAGCGCTGGCGCGGCGCGGCCGCCAGCGCGGCGGCGACCTGCGGACGCAGGCTGTCCATGTTCGCCAGGCGCGCACTGTTGGTGGCATAGCGTGCATCAGCCGCCCATTCAGGGTGCCCGACCACGCCGCAGAATCGCGCGAATTGACCGTCATTGCCGATCGCCAGGATCAGGTGGCCGTCGGCGCAGGCGAAAACCTCGTAAGGCGCGCAGTTCGGATGCGCATTGCCGCTGCGCTTGGGCGCCACGCCCGACACCAGGTAGTTGGCACCCTGGTTGGCATTCAGGGCCACCGCGACGTCCAGCAGGCAGATGTCCAACGGCATGCCCTGCCCGGTGTGGTCGCGCTGGCGCAAGGCGGCCAGTACAGCTGACGTGGCGTACATGCCGGTCATCAGATCCACGACGGCGACCCCTGTGCGCAGCGGGCCGGCGCCAGGTGTACCGTCGGGCTGCCCGGTGTAGCTCATCAACCCGCCCATCCCCTGGAAGACGTAGTCGTATCCGGGCTTTCCGGCCAGCGGACCGGACTGGCCGTAACCCGTGATGGACAGGTAGATCAGACGCGGGTTGACACGGGCAAGCGAGGCGTAGTCCAGCCCGTACTTGCGAAGTCCGCCTGCTTTGTAGTTTTCGACAACGATATCCGCGTCCGCGACCAGCTCTCGAATGCGGGCCGCGCCCGCCTCCGATGCAAAGTCGATCGCGACCGATTGCTTGCCACGATTGCAGGCCATGAAGTACGCCGACATGGACGCGCTGCCGTCGGCCGACCGCAAGTCCGGAGGCCCCCAGCCGCGGGTGTCGTCGCCGCGTTCCGGGTGTTCGATCTTAATGACCTCGGCGCCAAGGTCCGACAGGTTCTGCGTGCACCAGGGGCCCGCGAGGATGCGCGACAAGTCCACGACTTTGACGCCGCGTAAGGCGTTGTGAAGCATAGTGTCTCCGTGATTCAACCGCTTTTTTGAAAATTATGTCAGCGGCCCTGTCCCACGAGGAGTTGAAAGTTTCGAATGCTGCGTTCGCGGGGTTTCAAAGCGGGTTCCCCCCCGGGGAGCACATGCCAGGCTTTAGAAAAGCGCGAACGTTGAGTTCGAATATTTCGGATGGAGTAATGCGTTTGGCACGGCCATACTGGCCCAGCCGAGGCGCATAGGCAGCAGCGCCGCCGGACGATAAGAACCCCTGGAGACAACCATGAACCGCACTATCCTGCGACGCGGCGCGCTGAGCGCGCTGCTTCTCTGCAGCGTCGCCGCCGGCGCCGCTCGCGCCGAGTACCCCGACCATCCCGTCACCGTCGTGGTGGCGTTCGCGCCTGGCGGCATGACGGACATCGTCGCGCGTCTGCTATCGGCCGAATTGGGCAAACGCTTCAAGCAGACCTTCGTGGTCGAGAACAAGCCAGGCGCCGCCGGCCAAATCGGCACCGAACTGGTAGCGCGCCAGAAGAATGACGGTTACACGCTGCTGGTCAGCGCGACGGGCCACGTGATCGGTCCGGCGGTCAATGACCGAGTCCGCTACGACCCCGTCCGCGACTTTGCCCCGATCGGCATCCTGGCACGCGCGCCGAACTTGGTGGTGGTCAATGCCGGCCTGCCGGTCAATACCGTCCCCGAATTTCTTGCATGGGGGAAAGCTCAACCGGGCGTGCCTTACGGCTCGGCGGGTTTTGGGGGGTCGACCCATCTGGGCGGCGAGTGGTTGAAGAAGATCACCGGTGTACCGATGGAGCACGTACCGTACAAGGGTGCGTCGCCTGCCACCAACGCGGTGGTGTCCGGCGAATTGAAGGTGGCCGTGCAGGACGCGATGAGCGTGGCCCCGTTCATCAAGTCGGGCCAGTTGCGGCCGATCGGCGTGGCCAGCGCACAACGCAGCAAACTGTTCCCTGACCTTCCCACGTTCGCGGAATCGGGCGTACCCGGGCTGGACGTCTACACCTGGCTTGGCTTCTATGCGCCGGCGGGCACGGATCCGGCCATTGTGGCCAAGCTGAACCAAGCCACCAACGACATCATGAATTCCCCAGAAATGGTGCAGCGGCTGGCGGGGCAGAACAGCGAACCGCTGGGTCCGATGACGCCGGATCAGGTGACAGCATTCGTCGCCGGCGAGACGGCCAAATGGCGTGATGTGGTCAAGACCACGGGCGTCAAGGTCGAGTAAGCGGCGGGGAGGCGCGCAACGCGCATCCCCGATGTCTTAACCATCCGAGGCGGGCGTCGGCGCGGCGCGTACGGCAAACACCGCATTTGCCTTGAGCATGACGCGGCCCTCTACCTGCAGCAGGCAATTGGCGTAGATCAGCCGCTTGCCCTGCTTGTCGATACGAACGTGCGCTTCCAACCAGTCTCCCGGTGTGACCGGATTCAGGTACTCCACCGACATCTGCACCGTCACCACCGACACTTGCGCCTGTTTGGCGATCGTGAACCCCAGCGCGCTGTCGGCCAGCGTGGCCAGCAGGCCGCCATGGGCGATAGCGTGCATGTTGGTGTGGGCGTGGGCCACTCGCATGGCCAGGACCGAGTCCGCATCGCGCCGGTACAGCGCGCCAAGTTCGGCCAGATGGGTCATGAAGGGACTACTGGGCTGCCAGGGCTCGAAGCCCGAAGGAATAGTGTCTATCATGGACTCACGCGAAAGGATCCGGGGAGGATCCTGAATAAGGTTCGGAGGCGTACGGAATACGCAGCAGTATCGCAAAGAAGGCCGCGGCCGGCATGTAGCCAGCCGCGGCCTTGACCGCTCTGCGGACGGCTTAAAATGTCGCCGCGCCTTCGGCCACCCGTTTTTCCAGCAGTGCGGCGGGCTTCCAATGGTCGCCGTGGGTCTCCCGCAACGCACTGATACTGGCAAGTGTGGCGGGCAGGCCGAGCGTCTGCGCGTAGAACATGGGACCGCCTCGCGCGCCAGGAAACCCGTATCCATGCACGTAGACCACATCCACGTCCGAGGCGCGCTGCGCGATACCCTCGTCGATGATTTTTGCCCCCTCGTTGACCAGCGCCAGCATGCAGCGCTCGACGATTTCTTCGTCGCTGATCGCGCGCCGGACGATGCCGGCCTCGCGCGCGCAGGCCTCGATGATGCCGTCGACCACGGGATCGGGCAGCGGCTGGCGGCTGCCCGGTTCATAGCGGTAGTAGCCCGCCTGTGTCTTCTGCCCGAAACGCCCCAATTCGCAGATGCGGTCCGCCACCTTGGAATACCGCAAATGCGCCGGCCGGCTCGGCGCCAGGCGTTTTCGCGTCGCCCAGTTGATGTCCATACCGGCCAGGTCTGCCATGGCCAACGGCCCCATGGCCATGCCAAAGCGCGTCAGCGCGCCGTCGATCTGCTGCGGGGTGGCGCCCTCTTCAAGCAGGAAGCCGGCTTCGCGCCAATACCCCGTCAACATGCGGTTGCCGACGAAACCCTCGCATACCCCGACCAGCACGGGGATCTTGCCGATTCGCTGCGCCGCCGCCATGCAGGTGGCGATGACATCGGCGCCGGTGCGCGCGCCGCGTACCACCTCCAGGAGCTTCATGACGTTGGCCGGGCTGAAGAAATGCAGGCCGATCACGGCCTCGGGCCGCGACGTGCAGGCGGCGATCTCGTCGATGTTCAGGCGAGACGTATTGGTAGCCAGGATCGCCCCTGGCTTGCAGACGGCGTCCAGTTCGCGGAAGACGGCTTGCTTGACGGCCATGTCTTCGAACACGGCCTCGATCACCAGATCGGCCCGGGCCAGATCCTGGATGTCCAGGCTAGGTTGGATGCGCGCCATGCGGGCGGCCACGCCATCCGCGTCAAGCTTACCCTTGGCGGCGGTGATGTTGTAGTTCTTGTGGATCAGCGCAAGGCCACGGTCCAGTGCCGCCCGATCCCGCTCATACAGCGTGACCGCATAACCCGCGTTCGAGAACGCCATGGCGATGCCGCCGCCCATCGTGCCCGCGCCCAGGATGCCGACGTGGTCGACCGCTCCGGCGCGGCCGCCGCCCGCCACGCGCGGGGCTTCCTTCTCGGCGAAAAACAGATGGCGCAGGGCCTTCGAGGCGTCACCGGCGACTAGTTGGTCGAACACCCTGCGCTCTTCGTCCAGGCCAGCGTCGATCGGCAGGCGAGTCGCCGCCTCGACGCAATCTGTCGCGGCCAGTTGGGCTTGCGCATTGCGGGCCTTGGAATTGAGCTTCGCGCGCGCCGCGGCGAAGTCGACGCCGTTGGCGTCCACGTCGCGCCTGCCCGCGACAGGGTGCGGGGCCTCTGCCGCACGGTCCCGGGCGTAGGAGAGAGCCAAATCGATCAGATCTCCCTCCGTGACGGCATCCAGCAAATGTGACTCCAGGCCAGCCGCCGCATCCACCGATGTTCCGGTCTGGATCATCCTTAACGCGGGCGCCACACCGATCAGCCGCGGCAGTCGCTGCGTGCCGCCGCCGCCCGGCACCAGGCCCAGGTTCACTTCCGGCAAGCCCAAGCGTGCGCCGGCCTGCGCGACACGATAATGGCACCCCAGGGCCAGCTCCAGCCCTCCGCCCAAGGCAAAGCCGTGGATGGCAGCAACCACGGGCTTGTCCGAAGCCTCGATCGCGGCGATCACGTCGCGCAACATGGGCTTGGCCACTGCAGCCGGCGTGTTGAACTGGCGGATGTCTGCGCCGCCGCAGAACGCCTTGCCGGCGCCCACGATGACGATGGCGTCGACATCAGCGTCCGCGCGGGCGCGCGCCAGCCCCGCATAAAGGCCGCTGCGCACGGTGTCGCCCAGGCCGTTGACCGGCGGATTGTCCAGGTACATCACTGCGATCCGCCCATGCAGCGCATAGCGGACCGTGCTGGACACGGCATCGGCGAATGAAGGAACAGTGAGGGTCATGTAGGCTCCTTGCGGCGACGCGGCTTACGCCTGCGCCAGCCGCTGATAACGATTGAGATGGTAGCGGGTGTCGCCCAGCGAGTATTCGATCGCCAACAGGCGCTTGACGTAATGGCCCACGGGCAACTCGTCAGTCATGCCCATGCCTCCATGCAGCTGGATGCTCTGCTGGCTGATGTACCGCGCGGCCTCGCCGCAGCGGGCCTTGGCGGCCGAGGCCAGGCGGCCGCGCAGCCGTGTATCGGCCGGATCCGCGCGGGCGGCCGTCCAGGTCAGCGAACGCGCCTGCTCCAATGCCAGCAACATGTCGACCAACCGGTGCTGCACCGCCTGGAAACCACTGAGCGCCCGGCCGAACTGGCGACGCGCGTCGGCATAGTCGCGGGTCGCGTCAAACAGCGCCTGCATGGCGCCCAGCGCTTCGGCGCACAAGGCGATCCGCGTCATGTCCGCCGCCTGCTCCAAGGCGGCTCCAGCGACGCCCAGCCGCGCGTCTTCAGAAACGCGGCACGCGCTGAACACGATGTCCGCGTAGCTGCGCCCATCTACGCCCACCGCCCCCTGACGGGTGACTCCGGGAATGACGCCCCGATCCCCGGCTTCGATCAGGAACAGGGCGACGTCGCGGCCCTCGCGCGCCGCGACCAGCAGCTGCCTTGCCCCGGCCCCGAACGGGACGCGGCGTTTGACGCCGTTCAGTATCCAGCCGTCGCCCTGGCGCTCGGCCACGACACCGTCGCCATCAAGCAACCAATCCGACTGCGGCCCTGCGAGGGCCAGCACGGGCGCAGCAGCGCCCTGGGCGATGCCGGCAAGCATGCGTTGGACCGCAGCGCCATCCGGCATTAGCGCCAGCAGTTGGCCGCACAGCAACGCGCTGACGTCATAGGGTTCGGTCACCAGATGGCGGCCGAACTGCTGCATCACCACGCAAAGGTCGGTCAGCCCGGCATCCATGCCGCCCGACGATCCAGGCAGGCCCAATCCCAGCAAGCCCATCTCGGCGAAGGCGCGCCAATGCAGCGAGGCCGCCGGGTCTGCGTCAGCGGGCGGCGGTGTCCGGCCGGCGGGCACGGGGTATTCCCGTTGCAGATAGCGCCCCACGGCGTCATCCAGCGCCCGCTCGTCGTCGTTGTAATCGTCAGGCAGGCCCAGCCCAAGCTTGGCGATAATATCCTTCTGAACTTCGTCCGTGCCGCCATAGATGGAAATCTTGCGCAGGTTCAGATAGAAACCGGGCATCGCCTCCAGTTCTTCTTCGACGGTCGGATCGCCTTGCGCATAGTCCCGCTCCAAGGCCTGGGATTGATAGGCCAGTGCGTTTGACCCCGCGGTGTCGACCAGGGCCTCGCTGATGCGCTGCGCCAACGTGGAACCCAGGAATTTCAGTATCGACGCTTCGGCGCCATGGCCAGCGCCGCGCTGATCGCGTGCGATCAATCGCAGATTGGTCTGCTCCAGGGCTAGCGTGTCGATTTCCAGCTGCGCCATCCGATGCGCGAATACAGGATCGTCAGCCAGAGGCAAGCCATCGACCACACGCTGCGCCGCCAGCCTTTGGAGATGGCCCAGTTCGCGTTTTGCGCGACCGACCCTCGCCGCGCCAAAGCGTTCATGGGACAGCAGGTACTTCGCATACGTCCAGCCGCGATCCACCTCGCCCACCAGATGCGACGCGGGCACCACCACATCATCCAGGAAGACCTCGTTGATCTCTTCACCGCCGTCCAGCGTCCGGATCGGACGCAGCGATACCCCGGGGCTGCGCATGTCGATCAGCAGGAAGGAAATGCCTGCTTGCGCCTTGGCCTCTGAATTGGTGCGCGCCAGGCAGAACATCATGTCGGCGTATTGCGCATAGGTCGTCCAGGTCTTCTGGCCGTTGACGACGAAGTTGTCTCCCTCGCGCCGCGCCCGGGTCGTTAGCGATGCAAGGTCCGAGCCCGCGCCCGGTTCGGAATACCCCTGGCACCACCAGTCTTGCCCGCTCAAGATGCGCGGCAGGAAATGGCTTTTTTGCCACGCCGAGCCATAGGCCATGATGACGGGCGCCACCATCCGCAACCCGAAGGGCACGGTTTCGGGCGCGCCGGCCAGCGCGCACTCTTCATCGAACAGATTGCGCTGCTCAATGTCCCATGCCGCGCCGCCGTACTCGGCCGGGCAGTTCGGCGCAACCCAGCCACGCGCGTGAAGGATTCGGTGCCAACGCAGGAAATCCCCCTTGTCCAGGCGCTGGTGGTCCAACACTTTGCGCCGTAGGTCCGCGGGAAGCTCGTCACGCAGAAAGGCGCGGACCTCGTCGCGGAATGCGGCCATGTCCGTATCAACCCGCATCGTTCACATCCTGAGCAAAGCGCAGCGGCGCGTCGGTGACGGCCTGCAAGGCTTCCCGAGACAGGCCCGGCGCCATGCTGCGCACCATAAACCCATCAGGTGTCACATCCAGCGTGGCCAGATCCGTATACACGCGGTCAACGCAAGCCGCGCCGGTCAGCGGCAGGTCACACACGCGGCGCAAACGGGAACTGCCGTCACGCGTCGTGTGTTCCATCAGCACATGGACGCGCTTGGCGCCCACGGCCAGATCCATGGCTCCGCCCACCGCGGCGGCCACCCCAGGCTGGCCCAGCGACCAATTCGCCAGGTCGCCGTTTTCCGACACCTGATAGGCTCCCAGGATGCAGTAGTCAAGATGGCCGCCGCGCATTATTGCGAAGGAGTCCGCGTGATTGAAGAAGCTGCCGCCGGACGCCATGGCGACGTTCTGCTTGGCCGCATTGGTCAGGTCAGGGTCGACCGGATCGTCCCCCGAGCGCGCCCTCATGCCGAGGATGCCGTTCTCGCTATGCACGATGACGCCGTTCTCGGGCGTCCAATAGTCCAACGCCATGACGGGCATGCCAATGCCCAAGTTGACATAGGAGCCGGCCGGGATGTCGGCGGCGGCGCGGCGCGCAATGTCCGCGCGTGAGAATCGTTGGATCATTGCAGGGCTCCGGTCAACTGGGCGTCGGGGATGCGCAGCACACGCTGCACGAAGATGCCAGGGGTGACGATGTGTTCCGGGTCCAATCCGCCAACTTCGGCCAGCGCATGCACCTGGACGATGGCGGTCGCCGACGCCATGCACATCAATGGTCCGAAGTTGCGCCCTGCTTTGCGGTAGACCAGATTGCCCAGCGGGTCCGCGCGATAAGCTTTAACCAGCGCGTAGTCGGCGTGCAAGGGCTCTTCGAACACGTAACCGACGCCTTTGATGACGCGTGTCTCTTTGTCTTGTGCCAGCAGCGTGCCATATCCAGTCGGCGTGAAAAAGCCGCCCAACCCGGAGCCAGCGGCGCGCAGCCGCTCGGCCAGCGTGCCCTGTGGCACGCACTCGTAGTCGATCAGGCCTTCGGCATAGGCCGATTCAAACGCCTGGGACTCCGCGCCGCGCGGGTATGAGGCAATCAGTTTTCGCACCCGTCCCAGCCCGATCAGGCGGGCCAAGCCGCTCTCGCGGCTGCCGCTGTTGTTGCACACTACCGTGAGATCCCGCGCGCCCTGCTCTACCAGCGCGTCCAACAGTTCCACGGGCTGGCCAGACAGGCCGAAGCCGCTGACCAGAACCGTGGCGCCATCGGGAATATCCGCCACGGCCTGCGCGGCGCAATGGACCGTCTTGTTCATCAGTGTTTCCATCACAAAGTATGGGAAAGAATGGCCGTAGCCTGGCTGGACAACACGCCTCCGTTGCCGTGCACTAGCGCGACGTCGGCCTTCGGGACTTGGCGTGCACCCGCCTCGCGGCGCAGTTGCCCCACGGCTTCGATCACCAGGAAAATGCTGTACATGCCGGGGTGCGTGAACGACAGGCCGCCGCCGTTGGTGTTCATGGGCAGGTCGCCGCCCGGTTCAATCCGGCCACCGCCGATGAAGGCGCCCCCCTCGCCTTTGGCGCAGAAGCCCAGGTCTTCGAGGAAAAGGATGGGGTTGATGGTGAAGGCGTCGTACAGCTCGACCAGATCAATGTCGGCTGGCGTCAGGCCGGCTTCAGCGAAGGCGGCTCGCCCCGAATCCACTGCGGGTGTGACCGTGACGTCAGGCATGGAGGAGATCTGCCGGTGCCAATGGGCATGGCCGGTGCCCAGCACGTAGACCGGACGCGGATGCAGATCACGGGCGCGCTCCGCGCGCGTCACGACGAAGGCGCCCGCGCCGTCGGTCACCAGGCAGCAATCGCGCACGGTCAGGGGGTCCGAAATCATCTTCGCGCCCAGCACGTCGTCGATTGTCAGTGGCCCGCGCAGGAAAGCATCCGGATTCAGCTGCGCCCACTTGCGTGCGGCCACCGCGACTTCAGCCAGCTGGCGCCGCGTGGTGCCGTACTGGTGCATGTGGCGAGCAGCGGCCAGCGCATAGCTGGTCACCGGGTTGAATGGCTTGTAGGGATGCTCGTAGGGCTGAGGGTCCAGCGCCGCGCGCATCTGATTGATCTGCGTGCTGCTGGGCGCGCTGCGAGGGTTGGCGCCGTAACACACCAGCACGTGGTCGCACTGTCCGGCTTCGATGGCCATGGCCGCGATCTTCAGGTCGGCGATGAACGACGATCCGCCAAACATCGTACTGTCGGAAAAGCGCGGCCGGATGCCCAGGTATTCAGACATCCGCATCACCCACCAAGGCGAGGTGAGGCTGGATGTGATGATGCCGTCGATGTCCTGCATCTTCAGCCCACTGGCAGCCACGGCGCGGGATGCCGCCTGCGCGATGATTTCCTGCTCAGTGCGCCCGCCGCAGTCGCCCAGCCCGGCCATGCCGGTGCCCAGGACCGCGATCGCACCGCGATAGCTTCGACCGCTCATGCCTGTTCCCCAGATTGGGGGACGAACACCAGCAACGGTTCACCGTCGACGGCATCGATTCGAGCCTGTACGGTCATTCCGATGCGCACCGCGTCAGGCGGCACGTCGACCACACGGCTCATCAAGCGCGGGCCTTCGGCCAGATCGACAAGGCACACCGTGTAATCACCGGCTTTGCTGCGGACGATGGTGGTGGAATAGACCTCGCCCAGCCCGCTGGGTTCGGTCCAGTGCAAGGCATCGGCACCGCAATGGGGGCAGACTACCCTGGGGTAAAAATGGTGCCGGGCGCAAACCTGGCATTGCGGGATCGCGAAGCGGCCCTGCGCGAGCTGTTCGAAATAGTGGCGCTCGGCGCTGGCGGCCGGCTCGGTTTCATTGTGCGGCATGCTGATCGTATCCACCCCGGAAGGCGGATGTCTCCGTTATAGGTCGTTGTCCGTCCGGCATGGCTCGGGACGTGAAACGATTTTAGGAATGGGGCTCGCCACTGACCATCCGAAAGATTCGAAGGCATCATTCGACGTATTCGAAGCGCCCGTCGGCCGCTCCGGAAGACGGAGTAAGATTTACAGCACAACAAATCCCTACACATGGCAGGAGCAGTGGAAGATGGCGAAAGTCGGCATGGTTGGAATCGGCCTCATGGGCCACGGCATTGCAAGCAATCTGGTCAAGCACGGTCACACCCTGACCGTCCTGGAACACCCGGGCAATCAGCCCCTGGATACGTTGAAGGCCGCTGGCGCGACCAGCGTGGACAGCGGCGCTGCGCTGGCTGCCCAGTCGGACGTGATCATCCTGTGCGTGACAGGCAGTCCGCAGGTGGAAGCGGTACTGCTGTCCGA
Source organism: Achromobacter marplatensis (assembly GCF_002209535.1). Classification (GTDB taxonomy): domain Bacteria; phylum Pseudomonadota; class Gammaproteobacteria; order Burkholderiales; family Burkholderiaceae_B; genus Achromobacter; species Achromobacter marplatensis. Next base: position 447,073 of record NZ_NJIG01000005.1, read on the forward strand.
GGGCGGCGTGCTGGAAGGCCTGCGTCCCGGCACCGTGATCATCGACTGCTCGACGGCCATCCCCTCGTCCACCGTGAAGGTGGCGCAGGCCGTGACGGAATCCGGCGGGCGCTTCCTGGACGCGCCGATGACGCGCACGCCGAAGGAAGCCGCCGAAGGCCGGCTGAACCTGCTGGTGGGCGGCGACGCGGCCTTGTTTGAAGAATGCAAGCCGATCCTGGCCTGCTTTGCCGAGAACATCACGCACGCGGGTCCGATCGGTGCCGGCCACCGCATGAAGCTGCTGCACAACTACGTGTCGCTGGGCGTGGTGGCCTTGTTGTCGGAAGCGGCCGCCTGCGCACTGCGTTCGGATATCGACCCTGCCGTGTTCGCCGATGTGCTGGCCAAGGGCGGCGGCGGCGGCGTGGCGCTGGAACGCATCAAGCCGTATCTGCTGGAGCAGGACCCGTCGTCGCTGCGCTTTTTCATGTCGAACGCGCAGAAGGACTTGTCCTACTACAACACGATGGCGGCGGAAGCCGGCGCGGTGCGTGAGATCGGCGCCGCCGTGCAGCACACCTTCGACCAGGCCGTCACGCAGGGCGGCGGTGACCGCTACGTGCCCGAACTGGTCTCGCTGCTGAAAGACCGCTGATTCAGCGTCCCACGGCTGCCGGCGCGCGCGCAAGGCCGCGCCCCGGCAGCCGGAGCGAAATCGCCGCGGCCAGCAGCAGCAACACGCCAGCCGATCCGAAGGCGACCCAATGCGTGTGGAACGTATCGAACGCCCACCCGCCCAGCCACGAACTGATCATGCCGCCTACCTGGTGGCCTAGATACGTCAGGCCATACAGCACGCCGACGAGACGGATGCCGTAGACGTCGGCAAGAATCGCCGACGACAAGGCGATGCTGCCCGCCCAGACGATGCCGCCGATCGTGGCTGCGGCATAAAGCTCCCAGTGCGCGCCCACCATGACCAGTGCAAAGAACCCCAGCCCTCGCACCAGATAGATCGCCGCCAGGATGTTGCGGCGCTCGACCTGGTCCGACATGCGACCCAGCACTAGCGTGCTGAAGATGGCGACCAGACCAATCAGCCCGATGCCCAGCGAACTCGTGGTGGCGTCAAAGCCATGGTCCATCAGCATCGGCATGCCGTGCGTGCCCAGCAGGTTCATGCTGTAGCCACAGGCGAACAACCCCAGCGCCACTTGCCAGAACGGCAACGTGCGCAAGGCATCGCGCACGTTCGGCGCAGGGCCGCGGGCGGCGGGCTTGGCGGACGACTTGTTGTCGATGATCTGATGCGGCAGCAGGTCAGTGTGTTCGGGCGCGGTGTCGCGCATGATGAAGAGCGCGACCGGTACGGTCAGCAAGGCGAACAGCACGGCAAAGGCCAGCAGTGTTTCCTGCCAGCCCACGGCTTCGATCGCGAATGTCAGAGTGGGCGTCATCAGGGCGATGCCTGCCATCGATCCGGTCGACAGGAAGAACAGCGCCATGCCGCGCTGGCGGGTGAACCAGCGGCTGATGACGGGGGTCAGCGCCACGGGGCTGGTGAACGCCAGCCCGACGGACAGCGCTACGCCGAATGACAGCAGGAATTCGAGGGGGCCCCGGGCGAACACCGTCCACAAGGAAGACGCCACGACAATGGCGGTGCCGGTCAGCAGCACAAAGCGGGTGCCGCGCGTGCTGACCAGGTAGCCAGCCAGCGGCATGGCCAAGCCATAGCACAGCATGCCGATCGCGACGATGCCCGATAGCAGGCTGCGCGAAAATCCCAGCCCGTCCGCCATTGGCAGGAAGAACGGCCCGATGCCCATGCGCAGGCCGACCGTCAACAGGGTGAGTACCGCGGCGGCGCCGACGATGTTCCAGCCGAAATACCAGCCGCCCGACTCTTGCTTGTCCAAGTGCTTCTCCTCGATGTCTTCTTATGGCCGTTCATGCGCCAGGGCTTACAGACACCGCAGGGGAGGCGCGGAAAGAATCCGCTATCGACACGGGTGGGAAGGGCGAGGCGTGAATCGGCTTGTTCTTGCCGGCGGAGAAAGCCGCCGGAGGCGACATATTACTCCTGGCTATAAGCTACCAATACGCATACCACCCTTGCCCGCCGGGAATTCCGGTTCGGTCAGCGGACACTTTGGCGCGACTCGCAAATTTCAGCGAAGCAAATATAATTGATATCGATTTTCATTCATAAGCTACCCGAGGGGTGGCCTTTCGTCATTCCGGCCACCGCGCGTTCTTCATGCCTTCGGCAACCTCCCACCCCGATTCCGAGCTGCACGCCTGGTACGTCGACCACGGCGGCTGGCTGCTGGCTTGGCTGAAGAAAAAGCTGGGCTGCCCGCACAATGCGGCGGACATGGCGCACGACACCTTTGCCCGTATCCTGGCATCGCGCGACGCGCTGGCCGCGGTGCGCGAACCGCGCGCCTTCCTGTCGGTGACCGCCAGCCGGCTCATCATTGACCAGGCCCGCCGCCGCCAAGTGGAAGAGGCCTATCTGGCCGAGCTGAGCCTGGCCATGGCCGATCACCCGGGCGCGCCCTCGCCCGAACAGATCCTCATGACGTCGCAGGCGTTGGTCCAGATCAGCGCCATCCTGGAAGGCCTGGCGGAACGTCCGCGCCAGGCCTTTTTGCTGCATTACCTGGATGGCGACACGCATGCCGAGATTGCCGCCAAGCTGGGCGTGACCGACCGCATGGTGCGCAAATACCTGGTGTCCGCGCTGCTGCATTGCCACGACGCGGTGGACGCATGAGCGCCGCCGGCTCCCAGGACATCGCGCGCGAAGCGGCCCAATGGCTGATGCGCCTGACCGAAGACGACGCCAGCCCGGCCGACCGCGACCGCTTGCGTGCAGGCTTCGATGCCTGGAAGCGCCAAGACCCGCGCCACGACGCCGCGGCGCGGCGAATGGAAGCCGTGCTGACGCAATTGGGCGCATTGCGCGACGAGGCCGCCGGACAGACCACGCCTTTGCATGCGGGCCTGAAGGCCGGCTGGGCAGGCGGCAGGCGGCGCCGCATCCGGCGCGTGGCGGCCACCCTGGCGCTGGCGGCGGCACTGGCCACGCCGCTGGCCGTGTTCCTGCATTTCTATCCGTCGTCCTATCTGTTGGCGGATATGCGCAGCGGTGCCGGCCAATGGCAGACGCATGTGCTGGCCGATCAGAGCCGCGTGACCCTGGAGCCGGGCACGGCGGTCAACCTGCATTTCGACCCGCAGCGCCGCGAAGTGGAATTGGTGCGCGGCGATATCCTGGTTGAAGTCGCCCATGACGCGGCGCGGCCTTTCGTGGTGCGCACCACGCAAGGCAGCGTGCGTGCGCTGGGCACCCGCTTCGTCGTCAGCGCGGAATCCGGCGTGACGGTGCTGAGCATGCTGGAGTCCAAGGTGCTGGCCACCGCCCGCGATGACACCGCCCCGGACCATGCCCGGCAGGTGCAGGCCGGCGAGCAGGTGCGCATCACCGCCCAAGGCGTGGGCGCGCCGCAGCCGCTGGACGCCGCCGCCGTCGAAGACGCCTGGAAATACCGGCGCCTGGTCGTGCAGGACAAGCCGCTGGCCGATGTACTGGAACTACTGGGTCGCTACCGCAGCGGCCTCCTGCGCGTAGACCGCGACGCGCTGGCCGGCCTGCAGGTCAATGCCGTCCTGCCGCTGGACGATCCCGACCGCGCCCTGCAGCTGCTGGCCAGCAGCTTCCCCATCCGGGTGCGCACGTTGACGCCCTGGGTCGTCATCGTGGATCGGGCTGGGCCGGGCCGATAGCGTTCGCTTTTGCGGCGGAGTTCCGCTTTTCCGATCTGGTGCGTCATAGCAATCAGGACACTCACGCACACGGAACTTTCCATGCCCCTGCCGACTTTGAATCTCCGCTACACCCCGCTGGCCTTCAGCCTGCTGCTGGCCACCTTGGGCGCGGCCGCCGCCCTGCCCGCCCATGCCCAACAGCAGACCGATGCCGCGATCCCGTTCGACATTGCCGCCGGCCCACTGGCTCCGGCCTTGAACCGCTATGCGCAGCAGGCCGGCGTGGCGATTTCCGTGGACGCCAGCCGCATCCAGGGCTTGACCACCAACGGGCTGAACGGACGCTACCGCGTCGATGAGGGCTTCCGCGTGCTGCTGGCCGGCAGCGGATTTACTGCCGCGCGCAGTGCGGGCGGCTACGTGCTGGTGGCCGCGCCGGTGCCCGGGACGACTACGCTGCCTGCCGTGCGCGTCAGCGGCCAGAGCGTACCGGGCGCGCTGGACCCGACATCGGGCCTGCTGGCCTCGACCAGTTCCAGCGCCACCAAGACGGACACGCCGCTGATCGAGACGCCGCAGTCGGTGTCGGTCGTGACGCGCGAACAGATCGACGAACAAAAGCCCCGCAGCGTGACGGAAGCGCTGCGCTACACGCCCGGCGCCTTCACGGGCCTGGTCGGCGCCGCCGACCGCTACGACTATGTGGCGCTGCGAGGCTTCATCGAGAACAGCACGGACAACACCATCTACGACGGCCTGAAGCTGCTGAGCGATTCCGGCACCTTCAGCTCGATCCAGATCGATCCCTACTTCGTCGAGCGCATCGACGTGTTCCGCGGGCCCTCTTCCGTACTGTTCGGCCGCAGCGCCCCCGGCGGTCTGGTACAGCTGACCAGCAAGCGCCCGCTGTTCGATCCGTACCGCTCGGTGGAGGTGTCCTATGGCACGCAGGGCCAGAAGAGCGCCGGCTTCGACGTCGCCGGCCCCGTGGACGATAACGGCAAGGTGGCCTATCGCGTCACCGGCCTGGGCCGCTCCACCGACACCCAGTTCGACAATACGCGCGAAGAGCGCTATGCGATCGCCCCGCAGGTAATGTTCAACTTCACGCCGGACACCAGCCTGCTGCTTCAAGCCTATCTGCAGCGTGACCCCAGCGGCGGCTTCCACAGTGGCGTGCCGGCGGACGCCAGCATCACCAACGACCATGCGGGCCAGCGCATCTCGCGCCATTTCGTGGATTCCGATCCCGACAACAACGAATTCAAGCGCAACGAGCGCATCTTCAGCTATCAGTTCGACCACCGCTTCAACGACCGCTGGACGTTCCGCCAGAACGCGCGGTATGTCTCGTCCGACGTCGCGCTCAAGCAGGTCTACGGCTACGGCTGGGCCAACGGCACGGAGCTGAACCGCTATTACTCGGGCGCCGATGAATCGCTCAACGCGTTTGCCATCGACAACCAGTTGCAAGGCAAGTTCGAGACCGGCGCGGTCAAGCACACCGTGCTGCTGGGCCTGGACTACCAGAACCGCCACGCCGACGGCCGATGGGATTCCGGCTCGGCGTCCAACCTGAACGCCTTCCATCCCGACTATGCCAATGGCAATGTGCAGATCACCAGCCGCACCTTCTTCGACCGCCGCCTGGAGCAGACCGGCTTCTACCTGCAAGACCAGTTGGCCTATGACCGCTGGCGCCTGACCCTGAGCGGCCGCCAGGACGAAGTCCGCACGACCGAATCCAGCCGCACTGGCGACTACGCGTCCAAGCAGAGCTGGAGCGGATCCAAGTTCACCAAGCGCGCGGGCCTGGTGTACCTGTTCGACAACGGCGTGTCGCCCTACGTCAGCTATAGCGAGTCCTTCAACCCCAATGCCTACACGGACCAGCAAGGCAACCTGCTGCCGCCCACGCAAAGCAAGCAATACGAAGCGGGCGTGAAGTTCCAGCCACCCGGCACCGAGAACATGGTGACGCTGGCCGCCTTCGACCTGACGCAGGACAACGTGGCCAACCGCGTGCTGGCGCAGACCTACTACACGCCGGCGGGCAAGGTGCGGTCGCGCGGGATCGAACTGGAAGGCAAGGCGCGCCTGACCGACAACTTCACCATGCTGGCCGCCTACACCTTCACCGCGATGACCTACCGCGAATCCACCGAAGGTCTGACCGGCAACACGCCGTACCAGGCGCCGCGCCACATGGCGTCTCTGTGGGGCGACTACCAGTTTGACTCCGGACTGGGCGTGGGCGCCGGCGTGCGCTACGTGGGCACAAGCTGGGCCGACAGCGCCAACACACTGAAGGTGCCGGCCTACACGCTGGTAGACCTGTCGGTGCGCTACGACCTGGGCCGGCTGTCCTCGTCGCTCAAGGGGATGAGCGTGCGCGTGGCCGCCAACAACCTGCTGGACAAGACCTACGTGGCGTCATGCGCCAGCCTCAACTACTGCTACTACGGCGAAGAACGCAATGTCGTGGCAACGTTGAAATACGAGTTCTAAGCTACCAGCGATAGCGCGCCGTCATCACCAGAGTGCGCTCGGCGCCGCGGTAGCACTCGCCCATGTAGCAGATCGAGTAGTAGTCGCGGTTGAACAGGTTCGTGGCGTTCAGCGCCAGGCGCCACGGCCCGGTCTCGTAGTGCACCACGGCGTCGACCAGGGCCACGCCGGGCTCGCTGGAGGTGTTGTGCTCGTCGTTCTGGCGCCGGCCGGTATAGCGCACCCCCGCGCCCGCACCCAGGCCCTGGGCCAAGGTGTAGTCCAGCCACAGGGCCGCGGTGTGCTTGGGCACCCCCACCGGGATCTTGCCGACCTCTAATGGATCCCCGCTGCTGCGCACCTCCATGTCCAGATAGGTGTAGGACGCGGCGACGTTCAGGCCGCGCAGCAGTTCGCCCTTTGCTTCGAGTTCGATGCCGCGGGCGCGCTGCTTGCCGGTCTGGCGCTGTTCGTCGGTGATGGGGTTGTAGCTGACGATGTTGGTCTTGTTCAGGTCGAACACGGCCAGCGTGTACAGGCTGCGCGAACCCGCCGGCTGGTACTTGACGCCCACTTCCACCTGTTTGCCGCGGCTGGGCTTGAAGGCGTTGTTGTCCGCGTCCACGCCGCTGTTGGGTACGAACGATTCCGAATAGCTGATGTAAGGCGCCAGGCCGTTGTCCGCCAGGTAGGTCAGGCCGGCGCGGCCGCTGAAGGCGTTGTCCGTTTGCTTTTGGCTGGTGCTGTGCAGGCGGTCGTTCGTGGTGGAGGTGACCCGGTCCTGCCGCCCGCCCAGCGTCACGATCCAGTGGTCATCCAGCTTGATCTGGTCTTGCAGATACAGGCCGGCCTGGCGGATCGTCTGGCGGTAGTCGGCCAGCGGATTGGTGGGCGTGGCGATGGGCACGCCATAGATGGGGTTGAGCAGGTCCAGGTCGGGCGCCGGGCCGATGTAGCGGTTGGCCTTGGCGCGTTGTTCGCTCCAGTCGAACCCCATCAGCACGGTGTGCTCGGTGCCCCACAGCCGCAGATTGCCCTGCATCTGGGTATCCACCACGGATTGGCTCAGCGGGTCGTCCCAGGTGCGGGCAACGCGGGATATCGCCGTGACGTCTTCATTGACTTCGTCCGTCCAGATCACCCGCCGGTCCATCGACAGGTGGCTATAGCGGAAGTTCTGGCGGAAGGTCCAGGCATCGTTGAAGCGGTGTTCCAGCAGGTAGCCGATCGATGCCTGCTCGCTGCGCATGCGGCTGAAGCCCGGGTCGCCCATCTTCACATCGGTGAGCTTGTAGTCCTTGGCGAAATAGTAGGGATCTTCGCCGGTCTTGTTCTTGATGTACTCGGCCAGCAACGTCACCGACGTGGCCGCGCTGGGCTGCCAGCGCAACGAAGGCGCCAGATACAGGCGCTTGCGGTTGATCTTGTCGCCATTGGGGTATTTGTCCTGGTCATCACTGTCCAGCCCCAGTCCTACCAGCCGGTAGCTGAGCGTGTCGTCCTGGCCGAAGGCGTCGCCCAGGTCGAAGGCCAACTGCTTGCGATCGTAGCTGCCGTACTGCACCGCCACCTCGCGGATGCGTTCGCCGGTGGGCCGCTTGCTGATGCGATTGAGCACGCCGCCGGCGTCACCCTGGCCGAAGGTCATCGACGACGGACCGCGCAGCACTTCGATGCGTTCCAGGCCGTAGGGTTCGGTGGAGTACCGGGTGACGCCGGTCGGCGTCTGCGCCAGGCCGTCGCGGAACGACACGTAGTAGGTCGAGAAACCGCGCAGGTTGATGTATTCCCAGCCGCGGTTGTCGGGGCCGTAGGTATTGCCGGATACGCCCGGGGTGTATTGCACGGCGTCCATCACATCCAGCGCGCCCCGCGCTTCCATTTCGTCGCGGCCGACCACCGAGACGGACTGCGGCACTTCCAGGATTGGCGTGTCGGTCTTGGTGGCGGTGGCCGTGCGGCTGGCGGCGTAGCCGGGCACCGCGCTGAAGGCTGTTTCGCCGGTGACGGTGACGGCGGGCAGCGTGGTGACGCTGGCCGCGGGCGCCTCGCGCAGCACGTAGTTGCCGCCGCCGCGGTGGCGTGCTTCCAGTCCGCTGCCGGCCAGCAGATAGGCCAGGCCGGCGTCCACGGCGTAGCTGCCCCGGATGCCGGCGGACTGGCGGCCACGGGTCTGGTCGGCGTTGAACGACAGGGTGATGTCGGCGGCGGCGGCGTAGCGGCTCAGCGTAACGTCCAGCGGACCGGCGGGAATGTCGTAGCTACGCGCCGCAGGCGCGGACTGGGCCCGCGCGGCGGGCGCCAGGGGGCCGACGGCCCAGGCGGACCACACGGCGGCGGCAAGCAGGACGGGCAACAGGCGCGGTGCAGCCAGGGCGCCCGTCAGGCGGCGAGTCTTACCGGCAACGGCGTGGCGCCCAGGGCGGGCTTCAGAACGGGATGGCGAGCGGGGTTCGGAACGGAAATCGGCGGCTTGCGGCTTGCGGGACACGGCGGCTCTCATAGGCAGGACGGAACATGCCGCAAGGTCCCAGGCAGGGTTGGCAGACCCTGGACCAGGCGGCCCTATCTGGTAGGCCGGACGAGAACGGGAAAGAGCAACCCCACGACGAAAATATTTTTGGGTCAGCGCGGCACGACGCGCACCCAATAGCGGGTGCGGGTGCGCAGCGCCACGGGCAGCGAGGCGGCCACGTTTTCCAGCACCGCGTCGGTATCGGCCAGGCGGAAGGCGCCCGACAGGCGCAGGTGAGCCACCGCCGGATCGCAGGTGAGGCTGCCGCTGCGGTAGCGCGCCAGCTCGGCGATGAAGTCGCCCAGTGGCTGGTCGATGGCGACCAGCCGGCCGTCGACCCAGGCCGCCTGCGACTGAAGCACGGGCTGGGGCGCCGCGGCGGCACGCGCCGTCAACAGGCTTTGCTGGCCCGCCGACAGGCGCAGGGGCGCAGCGCCCGGATCGGCGGGCTGCAGCAGCACGGCGTCCTGGAAGACCGCGACCCGGGTGGCGTCCTCGTCGCTGCGTACCGAAAAGCGCGTCCCCAGCGCGCGCACGCTGCCGTCCGACGTCAGCACCTCGAACGGCCGGCGGCCGGCGTTGTCGGGCGCGGTCTGCACCAGCACCTCGCCCTGGTACAGGCGCAGCAGCCGGCGTTCGGACCCGTAGTCGACATCGACGGCTGAACCGGTATTCAGATAGAGCATGCCGCCGTCGGGCAGCGTCACCGTGCGCCGCTCGCCGGTGGCGGTACGCAGCCCCGCGGTCAGCACCCGCCAGGGCGATGTGCTGTACAGGCCCAGCGCCGCGCCGCCCCCGGCCAGCAGGGCCAGGGCCAACAGGCGTCGGCGCTGCTGCTGGCGGGCGGCTTGCAGGGTAGGCAGCAACACGTCGCCGGGCACGCTGCCCAGCCGCTCTTGCAAGTCCAGCATGCGCGCCCAGGCCTGACGATGGCGAGCGTCGGCGTCCAGCCAACGGCCCCAACCGGCGCGCGTCGCCTCGTCGGCATCGACGTCCTGCAAGGCCACGTACCAGCGCGCGGCTGCCTCCAGCGCTTCTGCGTAAACCGTCATGGATCAATCCGTTGCAGCACGGCAGGAAGCCCCTAGTCCGCGGCCAGCAGCAGGCACTGCGTCAGCGCGCGCACCATGTGCTTTTTGATGGTGGTCACGGACACGCCCAACTTGGCGCCGGCCTGGGCGTAGGTCAGTTCCTCGAACTGCACCAACAGGAAGATCGCGCGGGTGCGCGGCCCCAGCTTGTCCAGCATGCGGTCGATGGCCAGCACGGTTTCCAGCACGATGGCGCGCGCCTCGGGCGAGATGGCGACCGGTTCGGGCCGCGCGGCCAGGGTTTCCAGATAGGCACGTTCGATGGCTTGGCGGCGGTAGGCGTCGGTCACCAGCCCGCGGGCGATGGTGGCGAGGTATTCGCGCGGACGCAGGATGGCTTCGACGTTACGGTTGGCCAGTACGCGTAGGAAAGTATCCTGCGCCAGGTCGGCGGCGTTGTCGCGATTGCCAAGCTTGCGTCGCAGCATGCCCACCAGCCAGGGGTGGTGGTCGCTGTACAGCGCTTCGAGAGAGAGGGCGGGAGCCTGGTCTGACATGGGACGGACTTGACGCCCATGCAACCGAGCGACTTAAGAATGAATATTATTCTCGATTCTAGCCGACAGGCCCGCCGCCGTGGCACAGGAAAAATCGGGCCGTTGCGGCAAACCCACGGCCGGCCGGGAGAGCCCCGCCGGGTGCCGGTACTGCACCGCGCTATCTCAATACATTGCGCACGAAGCGCAGCGGCGCGTCACCGTCATTGCGATAGGAATACGGCTGGGCGCTGCTGTAGATGGCGAAGTCGTTGGTCTGCACTTGCTGCACCACGCCCGACAATTCCAGCCGCAGCGTGCCTTCCATGACGTAGACCATCTCGTGCCAGCCTGGCGGATCGGGCTCAGCCACGTATGTCTCGCCCGGCGCCAGCACCCACAGCCACAACTGCGCCTCGCAGCTGGCCGGGGCAGCGCCCAGCAGCACGGCCTGGCTGCCGGGGCGCTTGCCGCGCCAAGCGCGGGCCTCGATGCGACGCCGTTCGCGCGCCGGGTCGCTGACCAGATCCACGAAACCCACCCCCAGCGCATGCGCCAGCTTGTCCAGGCTGGACAGGCTGATGTTGGCCGTGCCGGCCTCCAGCCCCGCGATCATGCGGCGGCTGATGCCCGAGGCGTCGGCCAGCGCCGTCTGGCTCAGGTCCGCCGCCTTGCGCAGCCGCTTCAGATTGGCCCCGACGTGCGTGAGGACATCGCTCTCGGAATTAGTAATGTGCAGTATATTGCTCAAATTAGTGACACCTGATATCTGCCGTGAAGCCCAAATCGATGTTCGCCCTGACGCGCCAGGAAATCGCCCTGGTGCTGGTCACCATGCTGTGGGGAAGCACGTTCCTCATTATCCATATCGCCATGCAGCATAGCGGACCGCTGTTCTTCGTTGGCGTGCGTTTCACCATTGCCGGCCTGGTGACGATGCTGCTGTTCCGCAAGCACATGATGGGCATCACCCGATTCGAGATCGGCGCGGGCGTCGCCATCGGCTGCGCATTGTTCCTGGGGTACTACCTGCAAACGCACGGCCTGCGCACCATCACCAGCAGCCAGTCGGCCTTTATCACGGCCCTGTACGTGCCGATTGTGCCGCTGCTGCAATGGGCGGTGCTGAAGCGCCCGCCGGGCTTGATGAGCTGGATAGGCGTGGCGCTGGCCTTCACGGGACTGATCCTGCTGGCAGGCCCCGAAGCGGGTTCGCTCAACTTCAGCCCCGGCGAGGTCGCCACCCTGGCCGGCGCGGTGGCGATCGCCGCCGAGATCATCCTGATCGGCATGTTCGCCAAGCGCGTGGACAGCCGCCGCGTGACCGCGGTGCAGTTGTTGACCGCTGGCCTGGTCTCGTTTGCGCTGATGCCGGTGCTGGGCGAAGGCGTGCCCAAGTTTTCATGGCTGTGGGCCGGCGCCGCCATCGGGCTGGGGCTGGCCAGCGCAATTATCCAGCTGACCATGAACTGGGCGCAGAAATCCGTATCGCCCACCCGCGCCACGGTCATCTACGCGGGCGAGCCGGTCTGGGGCGGCATCGTCGGGCGCCTGGCGGGCGACCGGCTGCCGGCGCTGGCGCTGGTGGGCGCCGCGTTGATCGTGGCTGGCGTGCTTGCCAGCGAAATCAAGTTCCGCCGGAAAAAATCCGTAAACACCCGGTTGAACGAAGCCTGATACGGAGCGGCCTCGGTCAGGCCGCCTGCTCCAGGAATGCCTGCAGGGCGGGAACCGTATTCAGCACGTGCTGGCGCATCGCCGCCTCGCACTTGTCCGGATCGCGCGTTTGCAGCGCATCGATCAGTTCCTGGTGCGATTCGCGCACGCGCAGTACGCGGCCGGGCTGGGCCGCCCATAGACGCATATAGGGTTCCACCACGGAATGCAGTTCGGAGATCTGGCGCAGCAGCCGCGGCTGCTGGCAAAAGCCGCACAGGTATTCGTGGAATTCGCGGTGCGCAGTCGTCCAGTCCAGATAGTCGCCGGAGCCCTGCTCCAGCTGGTCCAGCAGGCTGGACAAGCGGCGGACGTGTTCGGCATTCATGTGCAGCACGGCGTTGCGCATCGCCAAGCCTTCCAGCACCGAGCGCATCTCAAATACTTCCAGCATTTCCTGCTGGTTCAGGCCGCGCACCACCGCGCCGCGATTGGCGCGGATTTCCACCAGGCCTTCAGACGCCAGCCGGCGCAAGGCGCCCCGAACAGGCATGCGGCTGGTGCCGATTTCGCTGGCGACCACGTCCGGCACGAGGCGCTGGCCGGGCGCATAGCGGCCCAGCCGGATCTCGCGCTGCAAATGCAGGTACGCCTCGTCTTCGGCGCTGATCGCTGTCTTCTGAAATTGCAGCATCGTCGTCCCCAGGGCTTGGAAAGCCGCAATGATAGATAAACGCAAAAATAACACAAACTGGATCCAGTGATCCATGGATGCAAACACCAATAGGCCGGAATGGCCCCTTCCCGTTTAATCGTCCTGGCCGGGCGCTGTCGTGCGCCCTACGCGCTGGAACGGGCATCAGACCCGCCCGGCGGCACTCGTTTTCCATAACGCGATCAAGGGGAATCCATGAAATTTCGTCTCATCCGGACGCTGGCCGGCGCCGCCGCCGTGGCCTTCGCGGCCCAGGCCGGCGCGCAGACAGCCGCCGCCACCGATTGGCCGCAACATCCGGTACGCATCGTCGTGCCCTTCCAGGCCGGATCCGCGACCGACCTGATTTCGCGCCAGCTGGGCGCCGCGCTGGCCACCGAACTTGGACAGCCCTTCGTCGTGGAAGCCCGTCCGGGCGCCGCGGCCGCGATCGGCAGCGCCTCGGTAGCGCGCTCGGCGCCGGACGGCTACACGCTGCTGATGGGTGGTCCCGCCGCCGTCGTTACCAACCGCTTCCTGCAGAAACGCCTGGCCTATGACCCGGACGCCTTCGCGCTGGTGTCCATGGTGGCCTACACGCCGAACATCCTGTTGGCCAATCCGCAGCAGCCCTTCAAGACGCTGCCTGAGATGGTCGCGTACGCCCGCGCCAACCCGGGCAAGCTGACGTATGCCTCGTTCGGCACCGGCACCACCTCGCACATGGCGGGCGAAATGCTGAAGTCCATCGCCGGCATCGATATCCTGCACGTGCCGTACAAGGGCGCGGGCGAAGCCATTCCGGCCCTGCTGTCCGGCCAGGTGTCGATGTACTTCGACACCATCATGACCGGCCTGCCCCAGGTCAAGAGCGGTTCGTTGCTGGCCCTGGGCATGTCGAATTCGCAGCGCTCGTCGCTGGCCCCGGACATTCCCACCATCGCGGAACAAGGCTATGCCGGCTACGACATCGCCCCGTGGTACGGGCTGGTCGCGCCTGAAGGCACGCCCGCGCCGATCCTCGACAAACTGAACCGCGCCGTGAACAAGGTGCTGGCCGACCCCGCGTTGCGCGGTAAGCTCGCCGAAGCCGGCGCCGAACCGCGCGGCGGCAGCCGCGAGGAGTTCGCCGCCTTCATCAAGGCCGAAATCCCGCGCACCAAGCAGTTGATCGACCAAGCCGGCATCACCCCGCAGTAATCCTTTCTACGAGTTCCAGCATCCATGTCCTCCCCCTTCGATTGGTCTTTTCCGTACGCTTCCCGAAAAATGCCGGTCCTGGCCGCCAATGCGGTCGCGACCAGCCAGCCGCTGGCCGCGCAGGCGGGACTACGCATGCTGCTGGCCGGTGGCAATGCCGTTGACAGCGCCATTGCCACCGCGATCGCCCTGACCGTCGTCGAACCCGTCATGAACGGAATCGGCGGCGACATGTTCGCGCTGGTCTGGCATGACGGCCGCCTGCATGGCTTGAACTCCAGCGGTTGTGCGCCGGCCGCATGGACGCCCGAATACTTCAACGGCCGCGACGCCATGCCCGGCACTGGCTGGGGCACCGTCACCGTGCCCGGCCAGGTAGCGGGCTGGAAGGCTTTGTCCGAGCGCTTCGGCAAGCTGCCGTTCGCCAAGCTGTTCGAACCCGCCATCGCCTACGCCGAAGAGGGTTTTGCCGTATCGCCCACCATTGCGCGCCAATGGGCCACTCAAGCGCCCAAGCTGGCGCACGAGCCCGGTTTTGCCGACGCCTTCCTGCCGCAAGGCCGCGCGCCGCAAGCCGGCGAATGGTGGCGCTTTCCCGCCCAGGCCAAGACCCTGCGCGAGATCGCCGAAAGCGGCGGCGACAGCTTCTATCGCGGCGAACTCGCCCGCAAGATCACGGACTTTGCCAGCCAGACGGGTGGCGCGCTAAGCGCCGCCGATCTGGCCGAGCACCGCCCCGAATGGGTCGCCCCCATCTCGCAATCGTTCCGCGACGTCGAGCTGCATGAGATTCCGCCCAACGGCCAGGGCATTTCCGCGCTGATGGCTCTCGGCATGCTTGAACAGTTCGATCTGGAAGGCATGGGCCGCGACAGCGCCGACTACTACCACGTCAGCATCGAAGCGATGAAGCTGGCGTTCGCGGACCTGCACCACCATGTGGCGGACCCGCGCCATATGCGCACAGACGCCCGCGCGCTGCTTGACCGCGCTTACCTGGCCGAGCGCGCGCGCCTGATCTCGATGGACCGCGCCAGCGTGCCCACCGCGGGCACGCCTGCCACCGGCGGCACGGTCTACCTGACCGCCGCGGATGCCAACGGCACCATGGTGTCCTTCATCCAGTCCAACTATCACGGCTTCGGCTCGGGGGTGGTCGTGCCCGGCACGGGCATCAGCCTGCACAACCGGGGCTTGAATTTCGTGCTCACGCCGGGCCACGCCAACCAGGTAGCGCCGCGCAAGAAACCCATGCACACGATCATTCCCGCGTTCGTCACGCGCGGCGGCCAGCCGCTGATGTCGTTCGGCGTGATGGGCGGATCGATGCAGGCGCAGGGCCATCTGCAGATGGTGACGCGACTGGCCGCGTTCGGCCAAAACCCGCAGGCCATGAGCGATGCGCCGCGCTTCCGCGTGGAAAAGGGCCCGGTCGTCAATGTGGAATCGCACCTGCCGGCAGACGTGGTGGAGGCGCTGCGCGCCCGCGGCCACAACGTGGCGGTGGCGCCTGTAGACAGCCTGGAGTTCGGGTCGGCCCAGTTGATCTGCCGCCTGCCGCAGGGCGGTTATATGGCGGCCTCAGACTCGCGCCGCGATGGGCAGGCAGTAGGTTTCTAAGCAGGCAGGGGTTTCACGTACTGCGCCAGGCGGTCGGGTCTGGCTCGGTAAACGCTTGAAGCCCGGCTTCGCCCTGAGAGGCTTTAGCGGCGTCGGCGCCATACAGGATCAGGTCGGCGTCGCGTTCGATACCCAGCTTTTTCATGGCGTTTCTTTTCTGCGAGCTGACCGTCTGCACGCTACGGTGGGACTGTTGCGCAATTTCGGTCACCGTCGCCCCCGCACAGAGCAACCGGACGATCTCGGCCTCGCGCCGGGTCAGCTGCAGGCTTCCTATCGTGGACGACTCATTGACGATCATTCCTTGGATCTTGGGCGAGTAGTAGGTCTTTCCCTGGTACACGGCATGGACTGCGTTGACGATGTGGCTGGTGGGATCAGACTTGCTCAATACACAAACCTTGCCGTGCCCCAGCAAGGCCCGGATCAGCGTTGGGGTATCGATCATGGTCAGCACCGCGATACGCAGATCGGGATACCGCCGCCGCAGCAAGGCAAACAAGGCGAGCCCATCGCCATACTTGCCGCCCGGCATGGTGTAGTCGGACACCACCACATCGCACGGCTGCGCGTCAAGCTGGGCGATCAGGCTAGTGGAATTCTTGGCGCATCCGATAACGTCGATTGCCGGATCCAGGCCTAGCTCGTAACTGATGCCCAGGGCCACTGCGGGGTGATCGTCGGCAACGATGACGCGAATATATCGTGATGGCATATGAAGGATGACTCGCATGGGGGGGTCGCCGTAGGGGAAATACTTTTCGGCATACAGCACATAGTGCTGTCGTATCTTCAACAAAAAAATAGGAAGAGTACGAAAGTCACTATGCGGCACAATGGCTTTGCATGAGCCAGACATCCCTTCCCCGCGACACGCCCTTCCCCACCCGACCCGCGCGCCACGCGCAACGGTTGCGTGTGCTGGTCGACTTGACCTCTGCTGATCCTGCGCGCATCCATGAGTTGGCGCACGCCTTCAGCACCGTCAACAACGAGGACATCCTGCAAGTCCGCACGTTGCAGGCGAACCGAGACTGGACCGGGCTGGGCGTACTTGCCCACCGCATCAAGGGCGCCGCCCAGATGACGGACGACACCCAGCTAAGCGCGCTTTGCGCTGCGCTGGAACTGCTATGCGCCGATCCTGCCGCAGCCGCATCGGCCCTTGATGACTATACCCAGCGCCTGGAAATCGCCCTGGAGGAATTCGGCGAGTCCTTTCGCCGAATCGCCCAGGACGCGCAAAACGCAGAAGACGCCTAGACCAGGTCTTTGGCGCGCGGATCGTGCTTGGCCAGGCGGGCCAGCAGATGGTCCACCTCGGCCTTCGCCGCGGGCGTCAGGGCGGCGCCCGGGCGGCGCTGCGCGGCGCTGGACAGGATGCCCCGACGCATCATCACGTACTTGCGCACCGCCAGCCCCACCCCCGGTTGCTGCTCGTAGCGCAGCAGCGGCAGGTGCGCATCGAACAGATCATGCGCGGCCTCGCGTTTGCCCTCGCCCACCCATTTGACGAAGTCGCACAGCATGTCGGGAAAGCAATAGCCGGTGTTGGCGCCGTCTGCGCCGCGCGCCATTTCGTAGTCCAGGAACAGACCGTTGTTGCCGCACAGGATCGAGATGTGGCGCATCGCGCCTTCGGCCTCGAAGCGGCGCAGCGCCGAGATCTTTTCCAGCCCGGGCCAGTCTTCGTGCTTGAGCATCACGCACGACGCCGGGTCCGTCACGATGCGCCGGATGACCGACGGCGCCATCTGCACCGAGAACGTCAGCGGGTAGTCCTGCAGCACGAACGGCACGTCGTCGCCAATGGCCTCGACCGCCTGGTGGTAGTAGGTGACGATCTGGTCGTCGGTGCGCAGCGTGTTCGGCGGCGCGATCATCACGCCGGCGGCTCCCAGGTCCATCACGGCGCGCGTCAGCGAGCGCATGGAGGCGAAGCCCGGCGCCGACACGCCCACCACGATGGGCATGCCACCGGCCTTGCCGATCACTTGCGAAGCGATGTCCAGCGATTCCGCGAAATCCAGCTTCGGCGCTTCGCCTAATTGGCCCAGCACCGTCAGGCCGGTCGCGCCGCAAGACTGGTAGAAGTCCATCATGCGGTCGATCGACGCGTGGTCCACCGCGCCGTCATCGAAGAACGGGGTGGGCGCGATGGGGAAGACGCCCTTGGCGTCGGCAGTCAGTTTCATTTTCAACGTCCTTGAATGTCTTGGCTTGCGATCAGATGCTGGCGATCAGGCCGCCGTCCACGCGGATCGTCGATCCGGTGATGTAGCTGGCGCGCGCGCTGGCCAGGAAGGCCACGGCGTCGCCGTATTCCTTCGGGTCCCCGTAGCGGCCCACCGGAATGCTGCCGGTGCTTTCGCGGCTGACGTCTTCCACGCTGCGCCCTTCGCGCTTGGCGCGCGCCTCGTCCAGGAACGAAATGCGGGCGGTGGCGATGCGGCCCGGCAGCACGATGTTCGACGTGATGCCGTCCTTGCCGACTTCGCGCGCCAGCGTCTTGGACCACCCCACCAGCGACATGCGCAACGCGTTCGAAATGCCCAGGTTGGGAATCGGCGCGATCACGCCGGACGAGGTGCTGGTGATGATCCTGCCCCACTGCCGTTCACGCATGCCGGGCAGCACGCGGTCGGTCAGCTTGATGACGGACAGCACCATCCCTTCGAAGTGCTCGCGCCACAGGTCCGCCGTCTGGCCCGACGAAGGCGTGGGCGGCGGACCGCCCGTGTTGTTGACCAGGATATCGACCGGGCCCACTTGGGCCTCGATCCACGCGACCTGGCTGTCGATCGCGTCCAGTGCGCGCAGGTCCCATTGCATTGGAATGGCAGTCAGCCCTTCCGACTTGATCCTGTCCGCCGTGGCGGTGGCCGCCTCCAGGTTCAGATCCGCCACCACGACACGCGCGCCTTCCTGCGCCAGCGAGGCAGCAATGGCGCCCCCCAGGCCGCCGCCTGCGCCCAGCACCAGCGCGGTCTTGTCCTTGATACCCAAATCCATCGTTACCTCCGTCATTGAACTTGCCAGGACCCGGCAGGCTTCTGCCGTCCTTTGATCTTATTTTCAGTCAGGAAACGGGAGTGTGAAAATGGAAAATACTCAGGCAGATCATTCATTTTTTGAATGATCTACCCCTATCGGCCTCTGCCCAGGCTTTCCGGACAAACATCGGAAGCAGCAGGTGAGCACGGTATAGTGAACCTCTTCCGATCATGCCTCTCCAGAATGAACCCGCGCCGCCTCACCCCGTCCATGTCGCTGCTGCTGGCATTCGAAGCCAGTGCCCGCCATCTCAGCTTCACCCGCGCCGCGACCGAGCTGGCGCTGACGCAAAGCGCCGTCAGCCGGCAAGTGCAGGCCCTTGAGGATCTGCTGGAAGTCGCGCTGTTCCGACGCGAGAAGCGGCGCATTCTGCTGACCGAAGCCGGCATGCGGTATCAGAAGGAACTGGAAGCTGCCCTGCAACGCATCCGCAGCGCGTCGCTGCAGGCGATCTCACACCGGACCGGACGCGGCGCCTTCCATCTGGCTGCGCTGCCCACCTTTACCGCGAAATGGCTGATGCCGAGGTTGAACCGCTTCTATGCGCGGCACCCCGGCATCCTGGTCCACCTGCATTCGCGGGTCACGCGCTTCGACCTGGACCTGGCCGGCATCGACGCCGTGATCGCCGTGGGCGACGGCGACTGGCCCGGGTTGGCGTCTTACCGCTTGATGGATGAACACGTCATCCCGGTAATCAGCCCCGAACTGGCCGCCAGCCACCCGATCCGCCAGCCGGCAGATCTGGCCCAGCACAGCCTGCTTCAGGTGGCGGCCCGCCCCGCGGTGTGGCAACGCTGGTTCGAAGCGCACGGCTTGCCGGTGCGCACCATGCGCTGGGGCGCGCAGTTCGAATTGACCACCCACTTGATCCAGGCGGTGGCCTCGGGTATCGGCATCGGGCTGCTGCCGACGTTCCTGGTGGAAGACGAGTTGCAGCAAGGCGTGCTGGCGCCCGCCATCGACGAAGCCTTCAGCACGGGCGCGGGTTATTTTTTCCTGGCGCCGCCGGACAAGCTTGCGACCCCGCCCGTCGCTGCATTCAGGGACTGGTTGCTGGAGGAAAGCGGCCAGGCGCGTTCCTCCCCTTAGACGATGGGATCACGCCGGTTCCGGCAATCCTGCCAGCAATTTGTCCAAGGTGATCGGGTAGTCACGCACCCGCACGCCCGTGGCGTTGTAGATCGCATTGGCGATCGCCGCGCCCACACCGCACAGGCCCAATTCGCCCACGCCCTTGGCTTTCATGGGCGAGGACATCGGGTCGGTTTCATCCAGGAAGATCACTTCCTGCAAGGGAATGTCGGCATGCACCGGCACCTCGTAGCTGGCCAGGTCGTGATTGACGAAGAAGCCGGCCCGTTGGTCGATGGCGAGTTCTTCCATCAGCGCCGAGCCGATGCCCATCGTCATCGCGCCGATCACCTGGCTGCGGGCTGTTTTGGGGTTGAGGATGCGGCCCGACGCGCAGACAGCCAACATGCGGCGGATACGGGTTTCGCCCGTGGCGGCGTCCACCCCCACTTCGACGAAGTGCGCGCCAAAGGTGGATTGCTGGTAGGTCTTGTCCAGGTCGCCGAATTCAAGCACGTCCTCGGCGACCAGCTCTCCGTCCGAAGCCGCTTGCCGTAACAGCGCCGTCCGGCCGCTGGCTTCCGTCACGGAGCCATCCGCGAACACCGCCCCTTCGGCAGCGAAGCCCAGCTTCGCGAGAACGGCGTCGCGCAGCTTCTGGCAGGCCGCGTACACGCCGGCCGTCGAGCTGTTCGCCCCCCATTGCCCGCCGGATCCGGCAGACACGGGAAACGTCGAATCGCCCAGGCGCACAATGACTTTCGCCAGCGGCACGCCCAGCATCTCGGCTGCGGTCTGGGCGATGATGGTATAGCTGCCCGTGCCGATGTCGGTCATATCGGTTTCCACGATGACCTGCCCTGCCGCGTCCAGCCGCACGCGCGCGGCCGAGTCCGTTACCAGGTTGTTGCGGAAGGCCGCCGCCACGCCCATCCCCACGAGCCAGCGGCCGTCCCGGCGTGAACCCGGGCGCGCGTTGCGTTCCTGCCAGCCGAATTTCTTGGCGCCCATACGCAGGCACTCGACAAGGCGCCGTTGCGAAAACCGGCGTTCGGGCTCCGAAGGGTCTACCTGCGTGTCGTTGCGCACCCGGAATTCAACGGGATCCAGGCCAAGCGCTTCGGCCATCTCGTCCATGGCGATTTCCAGCGCCATCAGTCCTGGCGCCTCACCCGGCGCGCGCATCGCATTACCTTCCGGCAAATCCAGCTCCACCAGGTTCAACGCGGTCAGCCGGTTGGCGCCGGCATACAGCAGGCGCGTCTGCTGGACCGCTTCTTCAGGCTTGCCGTCAGGCAGATCGCCCGACCAACTTTCATGCGCAATCGCGGTGATCTTGCCGTCCTCTGTCGTTCCGATGCGGATACGCTGAATGGTGGCAGGCCGATGCGTCGTGTTGTTGGCAATCAGCGGGCGCGCCAACGCCACCTTGACCGGACGCCGCGCGGCGCGCGCCCCCAACGCCGCCAGCAGCGCGTCGGCGCGCACGAACAGCTTGCCGCCGAATCCGCCGCCGATGTAAGGGGAGATCAGCCGCACCTTGTCCTTCGGCACGCCCAGCGTCTTGGCCACGTCACCGCGTCCCCAGTCGATCATCTGGTTTGAGGTCCACAGCGTCAACGCGTCGCCCTCCCACGCGGCGGTGGAGGCATGCGGCTCCATCATCGCGTGCGTGTGGTCGGGCGTTCGGTAGGTGTGGTCGATGTGGACTGCCGCCCCCGCGTAGGCGCCTTCAAAATCGCCCACCACGTCCGGCTTGGCCAGTTTGCCGGCCTTCTCGGCGGCGTCTTTTTCCGCGGCCAGGTCGAAGGCGCCCGGCGCGCGCTCGTACTGCACCCGGATCAGCCGGCTTGCCGCCCGCGCCTGCTCCAGCGTTTCCGCCACGACC
Organism: Achromobacter marplatensis; assembly: GCF_002209535.1. Taxonomy (GTDB): domain Bacteria; phylum Pseudomonadota; class Gammaproteobacteria; order Burkholderiales; family Burkholderiaceae_B; genus Achromobacter; species Achromobacter marplatensis. Next base: position 468,584 of record NZ_NJIG01000005.1, read on the forward strand.
AGCGCGATGGCCTGGTGATAGTGCTGGATGTCGGGACCGCCCAACAGCGTGGCGGTATTCATTTTTCCCTTGCCCAGCTTGCCTGCGTTTTGCGCGGTGACCACCGCCAGCACACCCGGCGCGCGACGCGCCGCCTCGATGTCCATGGCGGCGATCCGACCCTTGGCGATGGCGGCGCCCAGCACGTAGCCGACGGCCGCGTCGCGCACCGCGTCATGGCGCTCGTAGGCGTAGGCGGCCTTGCCCGTCGTCTTCAAGGGGCCGTCGACGCGGTCGACGCCCTGGCCAACGACCTTCAGCTGGTCGATGGGGTTTTGGGTGGCAGGAGTATCGAATTTCATCGCGTCAGGCCCTCGCTTGCGCCAGCACTGCACTCAGGGTTCGCGTCGCCAGCGTCAGCTTGAAGGCGTTATCGGCAGTAGGCGTCGCCCCGGCCAGCAGCCGGCCGGCCACTGACGCTGCCCCGCGAGGCAATTCCGCCTCGGCGGCTTCTACCCGCCATGGCTGCGGCGCCACGCCGCCCAGCGCGATCCGGCCGCTGCCGTCCGGCTGCAGCACCGCCCCCACGGACACCAGCGCGAAGGCAAACGACGCGCGGTCTCGCACTTTCCGATAGAGGTGGACGCCGCCGATGGGCTTAGGCAATGTGACTGCCGTGATGAGCTCGCCGGCATTCAAGGCGTTGTCGATGTGCGGCGAGTTTCCCGGCGGCCGGTAGAAGTCCGCAATCGGAATCACCCGCTGGGCGCCGTCAGGCTTTACGGTCTCGATCTGGGCATCCAACACGCGCATCGCCACCGCCATGTCGCTGGGATGCGTGGCGATACAGGCCTCGCTGGCGCCGATCACGGCCAGTTGGCGGGTCACGCCGCCAATGGCGGAACATCCGCTGCCCGGCGCCCGCTTGTTGCAGGGCATGTTCGTATCGTAGAAATACGGGCAGCGCGTACGCTGCAGCAGATTGCCGGCGGTCGTGGCGCGGTTCCGGATCTGTCCGGAGGCGCCGGCCAGGATGGCGCGCGCCAGCACGCCGTAATCCCGCCGGATCCGCGCATCCGCGGCCAGGTCCGTGTTGCGCACCAGGCTGCCGATCCGCAAGCCGCCCTCCGCGGTCTCGGCAATGTGGTCCAAGTCCAATCCGTTCACATCGATCAGATGCGTGGGGGTTTCCACTTCCAGCTTCATCAGGTCAAGCAGGTTCGTCCCGCCGGCGATGAAACGCGCGCCGCGCACCCGGGCAGCGCTGGCGGCCGCCTCGGCCGGCGTGCGGGCGCGTTCATAGGTGAAGGGCCTCATGCTTTGTCCCCCGCTACCTCGACGATCGCGTCGACGATGTTCGAATAGGCGCCGCATCGGCAGATATTGCCGCTCATGCGCTCACGGATCTCTTCCACGCTGAGTAGCGGACGTTCCGTCAGGCTGGCGCTGACATGGCTGGGAATGCCTTGGGCCACTTCTTCCAGCATGGCGGACGCGGAGCAGATTTGCCCGGGCGTACAGTAGCCGCACTGGTAACCGTCGTGTTTGATGAAAGCGGCCTGCAGCGGATGCAGCGCGGTGGGCGTTCCCAGGCCTTCGATAGTCGTTATTTCGGCCCCGTCGTGCATCACGGCAAGCGTTAAACAGGAATTGACGCGGCGGCCGTCCAGCAACACCGTACAGGCGCCGCACTGCCCGTGGTCGCAGCCCTTTTTCGTGCCGGTCAGTTGTAGATTTTCCCGCAGCGCATCCAGCAACGTCGTGCGCATGTCCAGCGACAGTTCGCGCGCGGTCCCGTTGACACGCAGCGTCACGGTCTCCGCCATCGGCTGCATGTCCCCGTGGGCGGCTTGTTGCGCGCACGCGACCGACGGCGCAGCCATGGCCGTCGCCGAGACCGCGCCCGCCTTCAGCAAGCTACGCCGGGTAATCTTGATTGATAGCGAGTTTTCCAAGGCAGCCCCTTCTTTAATCCGCGACGCGGGCCGTGCCGCGATCCGGCGGGACTGCCAGCAAGCCGCATTCCCGAAGGGCGCGCGCCCCCGCTCGCCTCGCATGCCGGTTCGCCGGCTGGCGCTGAATTGTGTAGTTGTTTAAAGCGCCCCCGCCTCGTTCTTCACACTCCTTAAAGGGATCCGGGAAAATTGCCGTCCGTCTCCCGATACATTGCCCGCCAGCGGTCGCCCGGCCGCAGCGTAAGCAAGGGAGGCCCACGTGTCGGAAATCGTTGTGTATGTCAGAAGCCAGCCGCAACTGGGCGACCAGATCGTCGCCCTGCCGACCCTGTATCAGCTGAAGACGTGGTGGTCATCGAAACGGATCAAGGTGGTTGCCCGGGACGATGTGGGCAGTTTCTACCGGGCGCTGCCCTGGGTCGATGAGTTCGTGCGCGCGACGACGTTCGGCGATTACCTGCGCAGCCTGAAAAAAGAGACCCGGATTTGCGTCAGCCTGCACCACAGCAGCGAACGCTTCGGCCTGATCAATCTGCTGCGGCTGCCGGCGATCCGGCTTGGGTTTCGCAACGCACGCATCAGCGACCTGATCTGGACGCACTGCCACCGCAAGGACACCGCCGAATACATCGGCCTGGCCAATCTGCGCTTGCTGGCCTCGTACCGCCCCTTCGACCTTGAACGCGCGGCGCGCGAGTGCTTCCAGTCTCTGGCGCGCCCGCACCTGCGCGCCGCCCCGCGTGCCGACGTGGTGATGATTCCGGGCGGTGGCGCCGGCGCGTTCAAGCGATGGAGCCTGGCGAACTATGTTCGGCTGGCTGACCGGCTCAAACAGTTGCTGGGCAACGGCACCCGGTTCCTCTACGTACTGGGCCGACAAGAGGCGGCGGAACGGGATGCGCTGGAGGCGATGCGGCGGCCCGACTTTGCCATCGCCTATTGCCGGCCAATACCGGAGCTTAGTGCGGTCATGCTGCAGGCGCGCCTGGTGGTGGCCAATGATTGCGGCCCCTCGCATATCGCGCAGGGCGCCTGCGTGCCGTACGTCGGAATTTTCAACGAACCGAATCCCGAATGGTTCTGGCAGCGGCCCCGCTCAGCCGCGGTCGTTCCGCGCCGCCTCGAGGACGGTATCGACACCATTACGCCCGACGACGTGCTGGGCGCCTGCCGCAAGGTACTGGAGCATCATGCGCATATTGCATACGCTGGCTGAACATGGCTTGGGCGGACTGGAATTCCGCACTTTGGAGCAAGCAAGCTGGCTGCAACGCCACGGTTACGAAGTGGCCATCGCCTCGCCCGCAGGCAGCGCCGTCAGCCGGGAGGCCCGCGCGCGCGCCTTGACGACGGTGGACATCGACTTCAAGCCTGCGTATTCGCCGTCGACCGTCCTGGCGCTGCGGCGCGCCATAAAGGCGCTACGGATCCAGGTCATCGACAGCCACAGCCGCGCCGACGGCAAGACCGCTGCGCTCTGCCGCGACCTGTGCGCGGTCGTCCGGACCCGCCATTTCGCCAAAGCCATGCGCACCTCGCCCCGCCGTCGACTGGAATGGAAGATCGGCTGCGACCACGTCATCGCGACCAGCGACGTCGGTAAACAGGAACTGCTGGCGGCCCGGCTGGTTCCCGAAGACCGGATCAGCGTCGTGGGCGAGTGGGCCGGCGACGACTTCTTTCGGCCAGCCGGCGCGCCCGACGCGCGCTTGCGCATCCGGCGCAATCTGGAGTTGGCCGCCCCCGAGGACGCTTACGTGATCGCGACCGTGGGAATGCTGCGGCGGGAAAAGGGCCAGGCCGATCTGCTGCGCGTGGTGCAACGGCTTCGCAGCCAGGGGGTGCCCGCCGCGGCTCTGGTCGTGGGCATGCCTACCCCCAGCACCAAGCCCTATGCGTACGAACTGTATCGCCTGGCAGTGGATCTGGGCATTACGGAACATGTGGTGTTCGCCGGGCACCGCACGGATGTGCCCGACATGATCCGGGCGGCCGACGTGGTGCTGGTGCCGTCGGCGACGGAAGCCTGGTCGCGCATCGTGCCCGAATCATTCGCGATAGGCCGGCCCGTCGTGGCCAGCGACGTGGGCGGCCTGCCGGAGATCGTCACCCCCGGTCGGACAGGCTGGCTGGCCGCACCCGGTGACGTCGCGGGCTATGCCGATTGCATTATGCAGATCAGAAACGACCCGCGGCAGGCGCAAGCCATCGTGGCCAACGCCAGAGCATTCGCGGAAACGAATTTCCGCTTGGGCGGAAAGATGTTCAGCACGCTGCAGGCATACCGGCGGGCGACGGCAGCGGCCTAGTTCAGGCAGGGATCAGCCACGCACTCCGGTGACGAGCCGGATTTGCCCAACGCCTTTTTCCTGGGCGTTCCGGCAGCCGGACACTGGGGGCTGACGCCATTGCAGAAAAACGTCTTTTCTCATCAACACGATTATTTTTGCCTGGACCGGCGGCGTCACGCAGATTATCTCTTCCATTATTTTTTGCGATGGCCAGACCGCAAGTAAAGAAGCCACAGACACGACCACAGCCCAGTTCAGCATCCTGGATTCGCATTTCTACACGGAGCGCGAAGTGTAGAGAGAGATGCGATTCGCCGTCGCTAGTAAACGCAAATAAAGCAGACAGAAAGTATCTAACTCGTTAACTATATTTCGATTTATTCCGCAATATAGTTTTCCGGGTAATTTCGGCAATGACAATGAACGCGAGGTCGGCGCGTGCGTTCAGCCGATTACCCCCGGATTACGCGTGCGATCCGCATGCAGGCATTTCACTCATTTGGCAAATGCGCGCCGCAACCGCTCCAGTTCGGCAGTATTCAGGCGTTTGGCTTCCTGCTCGGCATAGTTACGTTCTCCCGCATCGTACGATCCCTCGTAAATGCACCGGCTGCGAAGAAACTTGCAGTTGTCGCTGACTACCCGTTCCGACGCTGCACTTGAACCGGTGCCAGGACTGGAGCTGGATGACCCCGGAAGGATCGAAGAACACCCGGCAACGAGTGCGACGAGCACGAGCGCGACACTGCATCGGCTCAACGTATGAATGGACATCTTACTGGCCCTGGATAGCTGCTATAGCCATCTTTATAGCAAGCCCCGGTCCGCAGAGGGGTTCCAAAGGGTAGCGGAAAGCGTTGTTCAGCTATCCGGCGCGCAAAGCCTTGCGGCGTACCCGCAAGCTGCCGCGCACCGTACGGCGGCGTTTACCCGGAACCCGTTCCTCGCGCCCCTTGCGCCGGTGCGACCGCGCGGCAAGCCGGGCGCGCGCCGTGCAGGCCGCCGCCAGCGCCAACAGCTTGTCTTCATCCAGCTGTTCGGCATCGACGAGTCCTTCATCCGCCCCTTTCAGGGCGATCAGCAACTCGTCCAGTTTCAGGTGCAATGCCTGCCCGTCCTTGTTCTGGCTCTGCTGGATCAAAAAGACCATCAGGAACGTAACGATCGTGGTGCCGGTGTTGATCACCAGCTGCCAGGTTTCGGAATAACCGAAAGCGGGGCCGCACGCCGCCCAGATCAACACGGCGATCAATGCGGACCCAAAAGCGATAGGAGAGCCGGCCCACTTGTTGACCTGTGCGGCGAAGTGGTCGAAAAACCGTGAGACGGCATTCATTTTTTTACCCTGCTTTTCTTTTGGCATGCCCATCCCCCTTCAGCGAATGACTGACGCTGAGCAAGTTCCGTACCGAAAGCCCCTGCGGCCATACTAGGCCGCCTAGCACCCCCACACTATTGCGGTGAAGGAATCGGCGGCGCGATACTGATTGCCCATTCATCCACTTTTGGAGTTGCGGCAATGCACGATGACATCCGAAAGCTGGGCGCCCAAGCCGCCCGTGATGGTTTGACCTTGTGGGATTGTCCCTACTATCAGGCAGCGGTCATGCCTGGGCATACCGGTGAATCGATCGTTGAATGGCGCGAAAAGGTCGAGGCCTGGGAAGCCGGCTGGATGGCCGAAACAAAATCCTGGAAACCGCCCGATGGGGTCATCCGGTATGTGCCGCGCGCAACCGAACGACGCCGCCACTAAACCGTGGCAAGGGAGAACCGGGCGCGGGCAACGCCGACATGGCATGCCTCTTGCTGACGCGGGGATCCTTTGAAAACTGGGGATCCCCATGAAAGCCGATGCAAATGCCGAATCCGCCACCCATGACCGCGCTCCTCAATCGCTGGCGCGGCAACTACGGGACATTGATGCGCAGCGTCCCGATTTCCCAGGCGAACACCTGATCGTGTTCGGCCTCGGCGCATGGCTGCTGATGGCAGGGATGCGCCGAGGCACCCTTCTCACCCGTCTGGCCATGACCACCGTGGGCAGCGCCCTGATCGGCAGGGCAGCCAGCGGTACCGGCGGCATCGCACGCGTGGCGCGCGTGCTCAAGAAACTCCCCTGACAAAGCCAACGTTGCGTAACGCCGTCCGTTCCTCGTGTTCGGCACGGCGTTTGCTGTGAGTGTCATCGTGGCGGACCTCCCCCACGACATGCCCCTTCCCGGTAGCCCAAGGAGCAACACATGAACACCTTACCTGCGAGCGATACACCTCCACGGCCGGATAACGACGGCGCACAGCCCGAGCAACACCCGGCAGAAATTCCGCCTTCCAAGCCAAAGCAGGATGCCCCCGGAGAGCACAAAGGCGGTAAAGAAGCACCGTGGCCGCCCGACAGTATCCCGAATCCCATGCCGGGCGTGGATCCGCAGCAGACCCCGGGAATCGACCGGCTGGGTGCGTATGGTCCGTCGGCGGGGTGGCAATGAGGCGCCAATCGCCGGTCTGCCCAGCGGCGCGGGACGATGATTTCGGCAAGGTCCGGCACACGACATGGACCTGACGTGGGATCTTCTTCAATGGCCGGCGATGGCCACGTCCCTGGCCGCCGCCTGGCTCGTAGCATCGCGCGGACAAGGCAAACGCAATGCGGGCTTTTGGGTCTTCTTGCTGAGCAACGTGCTGTGGATCGCCTGGGGGCTGCACGATGATGCCATTGCCCTCATCGCATTGCAGTTGGGGTTGGCGGCGATGAATATCCGTGGGGTGATGAAGAACAAATCCGACGCCTGACCGCAACGGATGGCGCCTGCTTGCCGCCCGCCCCCAAAATCAAAGGGCCGGATCCAATGTTTCAAAGGATCCGGCCCCACAACTGCTACCGACCTGCCCGCCTTGCGGCAAGCAGTTCAGCTCTTAAATCGGTTTGATCATCGTCGCCTGAGGACCTTTCTGTCCTTGGCCGGCGACGAACGACACGCGCTGGTTCTCTTCCAGCGACTTGTGCCCATCACCCTGGATTTCAGAGTAATGCGCGAAGAGGTCTTTACCACCCAGTTCCGGCGAAATAAAGCCGTAGCCCTTGTCGTTGTTGAACCACTTCACGATGCCAGTTTCTATCTTCAATGTATGTCCTAGATGTACAGGGAAAAAATATTCCCGGGGTCACTATGGGTGATTAGCCACCACAAAGATATCGCTGTTTCGAAATGACACATCTGCCGCCTTCTTCAGCGCGACGGGGCGGCGACACGCGCGCAAGCACGACGCCGCCCGTTTCCGGGACCTCAAGCCGATTCCCACTCGCGCGCTCCCGCCCTGAACTGCGCGAAGGTGGGGCCGCCGGGATGCATGCGCAAGCTGTCGCGCAAATTGGTCCAGGGCAAATCCAAAGGATTCATCGGCATCGGTCCCGGGGCAGCGCAAATGAGGATGTCTGCCGCAATGGGCGTGAAATCCGCCCGGAAATGCGTCGTGCTCTTGAGCACCAGGATGTTCTGCTGGGTGGGGTCGATGCCCACGTAGCGGAACATGGCCTGGTCCGCCATCTGCGCTTTATGCGACGCCACGACCACGCGCACTTCGCCAATACGCAAGCAGGCGCTCGGCCCCAGCTCCATGCGAAAGCCGGAGTAGAAGGGGCCGGTTGCGACAAACTTCCCATCGGACAGCCGCTCCACCACGAAATCCGCCTCGAAAGGCGCATCCCCTGGAATCCGCGAGTGGCCGCCCAGCGCGATGCGCACCGTCGCCCCCTCCCCCGCCTGGTGAGCCAGCAAGGCCGCCTGGGGATCCACCATCAGTCCCAATGCGCTGCCCGGCACGTTGTGACGCACGAGTGCGCGCAGAATGGCCGTGGTGTCGGAGTCTCCGCCTGCGCCGGGATTATCCTGCGCGTCGGCAATGACGACCGGTTTATTGGCGCTGGCAGCCAGCTTCGCCGCATGCACCACCGCTTCTTCCGGTGAATACAGCTTGCCCGCAAACGCGGCTTCGGCCGCCTCGACATCGGCTGTCAGCGCATCTGCCGCAGCATCCGCCGCTGACTGCGTGTCGGCATAGGCCCACACGAGCGCGCCACAGTCCGGAAAGTCCGCGGCGGGAAAGCCCATGCAAAACGACATGCTGGACACACCGGCCGCGGCCTCCAGCGTTTCAAGACGCTCGTATAGTCCTTTGGCCGGCATGGCCATCGTGCTTTGCCAGCAGGTCGGCAACAGATACGAGATGCGGCGGGCGGCGACGCAGGGACGCGGCATGCCGTCAAACCGCTTTTGCATGAAGGCAAAGGCGCGGGCGCCCGTGTCAGCCATATCAACGTGGGGATACGTGCGATAGGCGATCAGGGCATCGGCCTCTTTCAACATGCGCTCGGTCACGTTGGCATGCAGGTCCAGGCTGGCGACCAGCGGCACCTCCGGCCCGATCAGCTCGCGCACGCGGCGCAGCACTTCCCCTTCCCCGTCGTCGTAATGCTCGGCCACCATTGCCCCGTGAAGATCAAGATAGACCCCGTCCGCAGGCAGCGCCGCAGCGATGTCTGCAAGCAGGATCGCCACAATGCGCTCGAAGGCATCGCGCGTGACGTGCGCTGAAGGGCTGGCGGCGCACCACAACGTGGGGATCAAGGTGTGCTGGTGTCCACGCGCCGCATCTGCAAAGCCCGCCGCGGGAATATTGGCGCCCTGGATAGCCGGGAAGACGGCTTCGCCGCGCGCCATGCCCGGCCAGCCTCCGCCCAGCATGAAGGCGTCCCAATCTGCCTTGCTTGGTGCAAACGTATTCGTTTCGTGCTGAAAGCCGCCAACAATGATGCGCATCTTGCGCTCCTCTGAAAATGGAAAAACGGTTAGACCACCGACATGTCTGGACGAGGGACCAAGCCTCGATCCGGCTGGCCCTGTGAACTGAATTCTTGGCCAGCGCTTCATGCCGCGCGCAAGGCGCGGAAATTGCGGAAATCCCAATCCCGCCCGGGTGCCGCCTCGATCAGTTCGCGCGTGTAGGCCTGCTGTGGGGCCGTCAACACACGGGCGGCAGGGCCGGACTCCACGACACATCCCTTCTGCATGACAACGATGCTGTCGCAGATCTGGGCCGCCACCCGCAAATCGTGCGTAATGAAGAGGATCGCCACGCCCGTCCGGACCCGGATCTCCTCCAGCAGTTTGAGAACCTGGTCCTGCACCGACACGTCCAGGGCGGAAACCGCCTCATCGGCCACCAGCAGATCCGGCTCCATCACGACGGCGCGCGCAATGCACACGCGTTGACGTTGACCGCCCGAGAACTGGTGGGGATAGCGCTGCATGACGTCGCGCCCAAGACCCACCAGTTCGAGCGCCTGCGCGGCTTTCTCGCGGGCTTCGGCGTTTGCGACGCCAAAGTTGACCAAGCCCTCAATCAGCGAATCGCCCACCTGACGCCGCGGATTCAACGAACGATAGGGATCCTGGAAAATCATCTGTACACGGGTCCGCCGCAGCCGCATCTGGGCACTCGATACCTGCACGATGTCCTCGTCCTTGAGGAAAATGGCGCCCGCGCTCGGCTCGATCAACCTGACGACACAGCGTGCGACAGTCGACTTGCCTGATCCCGATTCGCCCACCACCCCGGCAATTTCACCGCGCCTTACCGTCAGGGCCACGTCTTTGGCTGCCGCGACCACACGCGCTGCGCCAAAAAAAGGCTTCTCTTTGTAGGTCTTGCCCAGTCCGATGATCTCCAGCACTTTCTCCCCGCTGGGCAAGGACCGCTGCTGCGGTACAAGACTGGGCACGGATGACACCAGCATGCGCGTATACGCTTGCGACGGCCGGGCAAGGATCTGATCGCGCGTGCCGGTCTCAACGACGCTGCCTCGATTCATGACCACAATGCGATCGGCAATCTCGGCCACCACCCCGAAATCGTGCGTGATGAACACCACGGCCGTGCGCTGCCGCTCCTGAAGCTCCCGGATCAGTGTCAGGATCTGCTCTTGCGTCGTCACGTCCAGCGCGGTGGTCGGCTCATCCGCGATCAACACCTGCGGCTTCAGGATCAAGGCCATCGCAATCACAATGCGCTGGCGCTGCCCGCCCGACAATTGATGCGGGTAGGCGTTGTAGACCCGCTCGATGTCCGGCAAATGCACCGACTCCAGCATCGCCAATACCTGTTTGCGTCGCTCGGACGCACCCAGGCGGCTGTGCAAGCGCAACACCTCATCAATCTGCCTGCCCACCTTCTGCACGGGATTCAACGCCGTCATGGGCTCTTGAAACACCATGGCGATCCGGGAAGCGCGCAGGGCGCGCAGTCGGTCAGGCGTCGCCTGCAGCACATCATCATTGCCCAGCAGGATACTGCCGGCCGTCGCGGTCAACACGCCCTTGGGCAGCAGTCCCATGGCGGCCAATGAGGTCACGGATTTCCCCGACCCGGATTCGCCCACCACGCACAGGGTTTCGCCGGGATAGACCTCGAACGATATGTTCTCGATCACCGGCCGACGGGCGGCGCCATGGCCGGCTTGCACGGTGAGCGCCGAGATCTTCAGCGCAGGCGCCTGGCCCGTCTCACGATTAGCGGATGTTGTTTTCATAACGTCGTGAATCCTGGGTAAGCCATCAGAAGCGGCGCGAGAATCGCGGATCGAGCGCGTCGCGCAGCGCGTCGCCAAGAATATTCACGCTCAGCACCGTCAACGACAACAAGAGCCCGGGATACAGGATCAGGCCAGGCAGCATCTGGAAGTACACGCGCCCCTCGGCCATCACATTGCCCCAGGACGGCGTTTCCGGCGGAATTCCCGCCCCCAGAAAGCTCAGTACCGACTCCGTCAGAATCGCCGCGGCGAAGATATAGGTGCCTTGCACGATGAGCGGCGCGTAGGTATTGGGCAGCATGTGCCGCAGCACCAGCACCGGTACCCGGGTACCCAGCGACACCGCCGCTTCAACATAGGGCTCGTTGCGGACGGACAGGATGACGCTGCGCACCATACGCGCCACCCGGGGAATCTCCGGAATGGAAATCGCCACCAGCACCGTGAACAGACTGGCCCCTGACAAGGACACCAGCGCAATCGCCAGCAAGATGCCGGGAATGGCCATCACCCCATCCAGAAAGCGCATGATGACGGTGTCGGCAGCCTTGAAGTATCCGGCCAGGATCCCCAGGACCAGGCCGACCAGCAAGCTGGCCACCACCGCGCCCAACCCCACCGCCAACGACACGCGCGCGCCAAAAAGCGTACGCGAGTACACATCGCGGCCATACGCATCGGTGCCCAACCAGTGCTCGGCGGACATCGGCTTGAGGCGGATGGCCGGATCCATCAGCGTGGGATCCACGGTCCCCAACCACGGGGCAAAGATCGTACCGACCAGCAACAAGCTCAATAAGGCGATAGCCAGCATGGCCGGCCAGGCCGACATGGTGGTCTTGAGTTGCCCCAGGATCGAAGACGAGGCGGCGGCCTCGACGACAGGCGCGCCAGGCGCCGGCAAAGATGAAGTCGTAGCAGACATGGCGTGCGCACCTTCAGTAACGAATGCGCGGATCAAGAACGGTGTACGAAAGATCGATCACCAGATTGATTCCGACATAGACCAATGAGAAAAGCAGGATCATGGCTTGGATGACGGGATAATCCCGCGCCAAGACGGCGTCCACGACCAATCGCCCCAGGCCTGGAATGTTGAACACGGTTTCCGTCACCACCACGCCGCCGATGAGCATCGCAATACTCACCCCGATGATCGTCACGATGGGAACGGCGGCATTGCCCAGCGCATGACGCAGCAACACGCCGCTTTCGCGCAGCCCCTTGGCGCGCGCCGTGCGGATGAAGTCTTCCTGCATGACTTCAATCACGCTGCTGCGCACAATGCGTGCGATCAGGGCGACATACACCGTGCTCAGGGCCAGGGTCGGCAGGATCAAGCGCTGCGCGAACTGCCACACCCCTTCGGACATCGGCTGATAGCCCTGCACGGGAAACCAGCCCAGCTGCATTGAAAAGATCAGGATCAACACGTAGCCAATGATGAAGACCGGCACGGAAAATCCGACGACGGAGCCTGCCATGATGGCGCGATCCACCAATTTCCCCTGCCGCCATGCCGCCACGATGCCCAGTGGAATCGCGACCAGCACCGTGAAGACGATGGTCGACAGCGACAGCGCGATGGACGGCCCGATGCGGTCGGCGATCAGACTGGACACCGGCGCATCGGAAATCAACGAGGTGCCCAGATCTCCCTGTGCCAGCCGGCCCACCCAAATCGAAAACTGATCCGGGATGGACTTATCCAGCCCCATGTTCTTGCGTATTTCGTCTATCTGAGCCGAGGTGGCCCCGTCGCCCGCAATGATTGCGGCGGGGTCCCCGGGCGTCAGACGCAACATGGCAAAGACAATGATGGCGACCACCACCAATACCGGAATGACGGAAAACAGGCGCTTCAAAAGAAATCCAGGCATGGCCGACTCACTTACCGGCTTTTTGAAGGTCCCAGAACACGGGAACCGGAGCCACCACCACACCTGTTATTTGCTTGCCCGTGGCAGACAGGTTTGAAAACTGCCCCAGGGGCACGATGACGCCTTCATCGATCACCAGTTCCTGGATCTCGTCGGCCAGGCGCTTGAGCACGGCTGGGTCATTCGTGCGCGCAAACTGTGCGCGGCGCTTTTCGATCTCGGGCACGTCCGGCCAGCCGAACCAGGCGTCCTTGCCATTCGCCGCCACGCCCATGAAGGCAAGCGGGTCCCGAATATCCGGAATCACCGTATACGTGCCGAAGATATTCCATCCCCCCTTGGCAGCCGGTTCGTGAGACGCGCGACGATTGAGCACCGTCTGCCAGTCCATGGACTGCAGATCCACCTTGAAGCCGGCCTTGCGCAGCGATTGCGCCACCACCTGCAGGATGGGCGCCGAACCCGGATTATCCGAAGGCATCAATATCACGACCGGCGTGCCGTCGTACTTGGCCTCTTTCAACAACGCCGCGGCCTTTACCGGGTCGCCCTTCACCAGTTTTTCGGCGCCGATATTGCTTTCATAGGGGCCGCCGCAGCCGAATACGGCGGCGCAGGTCTGGAAGTACTTGGGATTGCCGATCTGCGCCTGCAGCACCTCTTTCTGGTCGACCGCCAGTACCGCGGCTTGCCGAATCAGCTTGTTGTCGAACGGCGGCTGCTCGAAATTGAAGCGGATCTCGGATTGCCCGCCTTGCGAGGTCAGGACGTGCACGTTGATGTCTTTATTGCCCTCCAGCATCGGCAACAGATCGAAGGGCGCTTTTTCGAGGAAATCAATTTCCTTGTTGATCAGCGCATTCACCGCCGTCATCTGATCCGGCATGGTCACCCATTTGACCTTGTCCACCTTGACGACCTTGCCCCCCGCCAGGCCGCTTGCAGGCTCCTTGCGCGGCACATAGTCCGTGTTCTTCACATAGACCACCTGCACGCCCGGCTTGTATTCCTCGGTCACAAAGCGGAAGGGGCCCGAGCCGATAGTCTCCTTGATCGCTTGGGACGGCGGCGTATTGGCGACGCGCTCGGGCATCATGAAGGCAGGGATGGCGCTGGGCTTGGCCAAGGCGCGCACTGCCAGATCCGTGGCCTCGGAAAAGCGCATGACAAAAGTCCTGTCATCGACCGCTTCCATGCCGGACATCATCGAGGCCATCATCTGGCCCATCTTGTCCTGCGACGCCCAACGCTTGATCGACGCAATGCAGTCAGCCGACGTCACCGGCTTGCCGTCATGCCACTTCAGCCCTTCTCGCAAGATGAAGGTGTAGGTCTTGCCATCATCGGAGGCTTTCCAGGACTCCAGCATTTGCGGCTGGATCTTGTTGTCGCCATCCAGGGAGAACAGGGTGTCGTACACCATGTAGCCATGGTTCCGGACGATATAGCCGGTGGTGATCACCGGGTCCAATGAACGCAAGGCGGCATGCATCACCGCCGTCACCGTCTGCGCCTGAACGGGCGCCAATGCGGTGGTGCCGAATACCGCGCTGGCGGTCAGCGCCAGGCGTACCGCCCGCCATGCCATCGATTGCTTTTGTGCCATGTTTTTTTCCCCTTGGTCTAAAAGAATGAAAGCTGCTTAGAAGTAAGTGCGAATGGCTCCCACCACGTCGTACCGCTCGTCCACCATCAGAATGGCCTCCCACTTGTCGAACGTCAGGCACGGGTGGGAAATGCCGAAACACACCATGTCGCCCACGCGCAAGGGCGAATCGACGGGAACGCTCATGTGGCAGTGCTGATCATCCAGGCCAGTTGCGACGTGACCGGGCGACAAGGAGGAAGGCGCCGCGCCGGCTGCGGGTACGGTATCCGTGCCCGGCCTGAACCACCCCATCACGGGGGGCATATGGTCGGGCGAAATATCGCGCTTTCCGAGATTGACGATGACCTTTCCCGACTCCGGCCGGGACTGCACATAGCCCCAGACTTCCAACGCCGGCCGCAAGCCATGCCCCAGGCTGGCAACATCCGGACTGCGATCCTTCAATCGAGCGAAGGCCTCTTTGTAGAGATGCGAATCGTGCGTCAGGTAGCAGCCGCTGCGTGTCAACACCATGTGCTCGCGCGACAAATGCAGCGGGGAAAAGTGCCGTGTCACCAGGTCGTAGAATGACGAGCCGCCGGCACTCAGCAGAATCGGGCCGTCGGCAAACACCTGCTGGGCTTCACACGTCTGCACGGTCGCGATCATGCGGGCAAGGAAGGCGGCGATCTGCGTTTCCACATCCCGGTCGGGCAAGGGCTTGATCAAGCCCTCGAATCCTTCCACCCCACGCAGGGCCAGATAAGGGGACGCCTCCTTCAACGCGGCAATCACCGCTTGCACGCATGCATCGTCCCGGCACCCGGTACGGCCGCCGGCATATCCCACTTCAAGCAACACCTGCAAGGGCCTGCCGATATCGGCCTCGCGGGCGGCCTGTGCCAGGGCTTTCACATGCGCCGCGTCGTCCACCAGACAATAGAAATCGAAGCTCGGATCGTCGCGCAATGCCTGCAGGATGTACGCGACAGACTGTTTGCCGACGAGCTGGTTCGCCAACACAATCCGCTTCGCGCCGAACTGGCGTGCGACCTGGACCTGATGGCAGGTCGCCAACGTGATGCCCCAGGCGCCATCCCGGCGTTGCAGATCAAACAGCTGAGGGCTCATCGTGGTCTTGCCGTGGGGCGCAAAAATCGAGCCACGCTCTTCCAGGAAGCGGCGCATCCAGTCGCTGTTGTGATGCAAGGCGTCTTGCCTGATCACGGCCAGCGGCAGCGGCAAATCTTCGCGCAACACGTTCCATCCCTGCTTGGCAATGTCCTCGAGGGGCACCGCCCCGATCAGGCCCGGCATCCCTTTCACGCAGGCATCAAGGGGGGCATGCGCGCGCGTGGCCACGCTCTTGTTCAAGGCCGGACCCACGCCCTTGCGCTCGACAATCAAGCCGTAGTGCTGCGGCTCGCGATGGCGCGCGAAATCAAAGAATGTCTTGCGGTACACCTTGCTCATGTCCAGATCGCAGCGCGCGGTCACGAGTTCGTCTTCGAGCGTCGTCGCCATTGCCACGATTTCGCCGGAAGGCGCGATGATGGCGCTCTGCCCGATCATCAGGGACCCTTCCTCGCGGCCGCACTTGGCCGTGCCCACGACCCAGGTGCTGTTCTGATATGCCCCTGCCTGCATGGCCAGGTGGTTATGGAAATTGGACAAGCCATCCACCGCGCCGTCGCCGGTGTGGTCATTGGGCGTGTTGTAGCCCAGCACGACAAGCTCCGCGCCTTGCAGGGCCATCACCCGATAGGTTTCGGGCCAGCGCCGGTCATTGCACAAGCACATGCCCACCACGCCGCCAAAGGCGTCCCATACGGGAAAACCCAGATTGCCCGGTTCGAAATAGCGCTTCTCCAGATGCTGGGAGTCGCGGCCGGGCTGCGGCTCCACATGCCCGGGCAAATGGATCTTGCGGTACTTGCCAATGATTTTCCCGTCCGCACCGACCAGAATGGACGTGTTGTAGTGGTGCGTCGTGCCGTCTTCGACGGCCAGCTCCGCATACCCGATGTAGAAGCCAATGCCTAAGGCGCGCGCCTCATCGAACAACGGTTGCGTCTGCGCATTCGGCATTTCCGCCTCGTACCAGGCGTCCAGCTCGGGGCCGCGTTCAATCAGCCAGCGCGGAAAGAAGGTGGTCAGTGCCAGCTCGGGAAAAACCACGAGTTCGCAGCCGCGGGCACTGGCTTGCCGAAGCAATGCGATCAGCCGCTTGACCACCGCTTCCCTGCCCTCTCCCTTGGCAATCGGGCCAAGCTGCGCCGCGCCGATCGTGATGTGCCGTGCCATCTTCGTCTCCGTGAAGTCGACCTGCATGTGGTCGCTGATGGCTGCATAGTCACCTTGATCAGAAGACGATACAAACGACTTATACTGGCCCAGCCCATTAGCGGCACTAATCTCAGGCCAGACAGTCGCCGGGATCGGGCAACGCACAATTTGCTGCACCGCGATGACGTTTTTTTCGCACCGTCTCATGCCAATCCTGCACCACGCTGGGGAATGGCACCCAACTAACGAAGCAGATGATGAAGACGCGTTTCTCACCCTCTCTATTGACTTGGTTGCGCTGCTTCGAGGCCGTTGCGCGCTGCGGCAGCTTTACCCGTGCGGCGCAAGAACTTCACATCACCCAGGGTGCTGTCAGCCAGCAAATCAAGCAGCTTGAAGGTTGGCTTGAAGTGCCCGTGCTCCAGCGACTACCCCGGGAAGTCCTGCTTACCGCGGAAGGCGAACGATTGCATTGCGTGGTCAGCGATGCCTTTCGCTGCATGGATACGGTCATCGGTGAAATCCGCCAGGAACGCATGACCGCACCGATGGAAATGATTTGCGCGCCCTCGTTCGCCATGCGCTGGCTGATGCCCCGCATGGGAGACTTTTTTCGATGCCATCCTGACATACCCCTACGCGTGCAGGCCGAAGTGCAGCCCTTGGACGACAAGCACCCTCCTGGCAAACACATCGACGCCATGATTTGCTTCACGCCCGCGCAGACGGCTCCCGCCAAGGGCGTGGCAATGCTTGATGAATGGATCTTCCCCGTCGCCAGTCCGGAATTCCTGGCAGCGCACCCCGAAATCCTGACCCCTCAGGACCTGCGGCCGAACTTCCTGCTGCATGACGACTCTGCATGGGCGGGAGCACCCGCCCTGATCGAATGGCGCACCTGGCTGGAACATGCCGGCGTGGAGTTGCCGGACCTGCACCTGGGCCAACGCTTTAACTTGTCGCAATTGGCGGTGGGCTCGGCCATGACCGGGCAAGGCATCGCGATGGGACGCGCCGCGATCGTTTTCGAAGACGTGCTGGCAGGCCGTTTGATCGATGTGTTCGGCATCTTCGCGCCGTCACCCGCTTCCTACTTCTTCGCGACCGCGCACCAGCCGTCCGAACAGATCGCCGCGCTGCAGGGGTGGATGCTTGCCGAAGCCGATGAATTCCGCCATCAACGCGATCAGCATTTCGCGCAGCATGCCGCGGTTACCCGCCAGACCCCGTCCATGCGATTGCAGATACTGAACAACCGCAGTTGAGGGGGTGCGCCGCTGGAAATGCGGTGCGCGTATGGCCAAGCCGTTGATTTATCTAGGAAACGTGGCGCGGCAGGAGGGGCTCGAACCCCCGACCCCGGGCTTAGAAGGCCCGTGCTCTATCCAGCTGAGCTACTGCCGCGCAGTCTTTTGACGCCCCGGAAGAGACCCGGGCGCCGCATTTTACCTTGTTGCGGAAAAAGGTGGGCGGGGCGGATGCCGCCCTACTCTTCTTCGATATCCGCGTGCGTCGACACCCAGAGGACGATCGCGTCGTCCTTGCTCAGGCTGATCACCCGGTGCCCCATGCGGCTGTCTATATAGAAGCTTTCGCCCGCCTTCAGCCGGGCCGGTTCGTAGAACTCGGTATACAGCTGCACCTCGCCTTCCAGCACATAGACGAATTCCTCGCCGCGGTGGCGGCTCCAGTCCTGGAATTCGTCGAACGAGCGCGCCTTGACCCGCGTATGGAACGGCATCATGCGCTTGTGCGACAACGCGGTGCACAGCAGGCGGTGGTCGTAATACGGGGTTTCGTACTGGCGCCCTTCGCCCTGGCGGCTGAGACTGCGGCGGCCGGTGCCCATGTGCGCGTCGGACGCCGTGAAGAGTTCGGCCACGTCCAGGTCCAGGCCGGCGGCAATCTTGATCAGGTTGTCATAGGTGGGCGACAGCAGGCTGTTCTCGATTTTAGACAGCGTGGACGCGGCGACGCCGGTGGCCGCCGCCGCCTGCTTCAATGTCCAAGCGCGCGCCTGGCGCAGGGCTCGCAGCCGTTGTGCCAATGCGCTCTGTTTGTTGCCTTGCATCCTGTGTACCTTGTCATGCCCGCGTTGTGCGCTCCCGCCACCAGTCGCGCGCCTGGTAAGACCAATAGGTCAGTTGAACCGCTGCCGTGCCCAGGCTGCCCCCGTTCCATGCCAGTCCGAAGGGTTCGAACAGCTTGTAGCGCTGGGTGTCGCCCGTGATCCCTTCGGCCACGACGCGCCCGCCGATCGACGTGGTGTTCATGCCGTGGCCGCCGAACGCCGTGCAATACCACACGTCCGGCGCCAACAGGCCGATCTGCGGCATCAGGTGCCGGGCGTAGGCCATGCGCCCCGACCATGCGGTCTCGACGCGCAGCCCCTGCAATTGAGGGTAGACGGACAGCAATTCGCGGCGCAGGGACTCGGCCAGATCGGGCGGGTCGTCGACTCGGGTGGTGATTCTACTGCCCCAGCCGATGCGCCCGCCATCCAGCACCCGGTAATAGTTGCCGGCGCGCCGGTCGTCGCCGATGGCCGCGGTGCTGCGGATGGCCTCCCGCACCCGGTCGCCCAGGGGTTCGGTCAGCATGATGTAGGTAGCGATGGGCAGCATCGCCCGACGCAGCGCCGGCACGACGTCGCCCGTGTAGCCGCCGGTGGCCAGCACGACGGTGCTGGCGTCGACCTGCCCGCGCTCGGTCTGCAGGTGTTTGACCGCGCCGTTCAGGGCGGCGCCGATGACCGGGGAATCTTCATGGATGCGTACGCCCAGCCGGGCGCATTCGCGGGCCAGCGCCCGCGCGTAGTTCAGCGGATGAAAATGGAACGAGGCGGGGTCTTCGACACCCTGGTGGTAGACGTCCGACACCAGGCGCTCGCGCACCTGGCTGCGCGTCAGGAAGCGCACGTCGCGGCCGAAGTCGCGGCGCTGGCCATCGCACCACTGGTTCAGCGCATCGGTCGCTTCATAGCGCACCACCCGCAGGCGGCCGTCGACCTTGTGCGCGTCGGCGATGGCCAGGCTGCGGATATTGTCGCGGATGATCTCCACGCCTTCCATGGACAGCCGGTACAGCTGCCGATAATGGTCTTCGCTGACGTGCTTTTTGATGGCGTCGGCGCCGGCCGAGAACGCCGGCGAGACCGATCCGCCGTTGCGGCCCGACGCGCCCCACGCGACGCGCTTGCCTTCCAGCAAGGTGACGTTGCGCCCGCGGCGAGCCAGTTCCAGCGCGGTGGACAGCCCGGCCAGGCCGGCACCGACCACGCAGACGTCCGTGTTGCAGGCGCCCGCCAGCGGCGGATAGTAGGTCGCGCTGTCTGACAGCGTGCGCTTGTAATAGGTGTCGATGTACTCGGAGGCCATGCCGGTGGGGTCCGTGTCAGTGCAGGCTTGCGCCCTGCAAACCACCCGTCAAGCGCTTTTCCAGCCAGTTGGCCAGGCGCAGCAACGGGTAGCAGTAGATGAAATAGATGGCGGCGATCATGCCGTAGATGAACAGCGATTTAGCCGGGAACGTGATGATGAACACCTCGCCTTGCCGGGTCAGTTCCGTGATGCCGACCACCGACAGGATGGCAGTGCTTTTGATCAGCATGACGTAGACGCCGCTCATGGGCTGCACGATCAGGCGCATGGCCTGCGGCAGGATGACCAGCCGCAGGATCTGCAGGGGTCGCAGGCCCAGTGTCATGGCGCCTTCCGTCTGGCCTCGCGGCACGGACTGGATGGCGCCCATGACGATCTCCGCCACGTAGCAGGACGTGTACACGGACAGTGACACGAAGGCCGCGGTACCAGAATCCCAATGCAGCAGTTCGATGCCGGAACTGGGCAGCACGAAGTAGAAGATATAGAGCTGCACCAGGAACGGCGTGCCGCGCAGGATATGAATGTACAGGCCGAGTAACTGGTGGATGGCGCGGATGCGGTAGCTGCGGATCACGCCAATCACGAAGCCCAACAGCGAGCCCGCGATAATGGCCACGAACGAGATCTTCAGCGTCTCCCAGAAGCCTTTCAGCAAGAAAGGCAGCACGACGCCGGCGGTGGAAAGATAGGAATCCAGCATGCTTACCTCGCGTTCCAGGCCGGACCCGCCAGCCAGAGGCTCACGCCTCGGGACAACAACAGCATGACGCCGTAGATGAGCAGATAGCCCGCGGCGATGGTCAGGAAGCTCTCGTTGGGCACGATGCGGTCGCTGTTCATCTGCACGCCGGCTGCCACCAGTTCGAACACGGTGATCAGCGACAGCAGCGAGGTGTCCTTGATCAGCACGGCGGTCTGGCCCAGCAAGGGCGGCAGCGTATTGACGAAGGCCTGCGGCAACACCACGTAGCGCAGCCGCTGCTGATAGTTCATGCCGCAGGCCTTGGCGCCTTCGATCTGGCCGCGCGGCACGGACTCGATGCCCACGCGGATGATTTCGCTCATGTAGGCGGCGTGGTGCAGGGTCATCGCCAGGATGCCCAGCACCATCTCGCTCCAGCCCTTGGCGCCCGGGATAAGCATGGGCACGGAGTAATAGACCAGGTAGATCTGCACCAGCAACGGGGTAGACCGGATGAATTGCACGTAGGCCGCCACGGGGCGCCAGATGGCCGCTTTGGACGACATGTGCAGAAGCGCCAGCGGCACACCGGCCAACACCGACAGCACAAGGCTTGCGCCCGCGGCGATCAGCGTGTTGGCCAGGCCGGTGGCGAATTGGCCCGTGTACTGGCTGACGATGCGCCAGTTGTAGTAATCGATCAGCCAGTCCATGGGCGGTCCGGTCTCCCCGTAGCGATGCTAGAGCCTGTTGACACTAAGAAGCCTTGCGCAGGCCCAAGTGATTAATGGTCTTTCTTCCAGTCGGTGGAGTACCAGTACTTCACCTGCTCGGGCAGCGTGTTGTCCGCGGTCTTCAGCGTTTGCCAGTTGTCCAGCCAGAACTTCAGGCGGAAAGCGTTGGGGCCGACGGCAAAGGCCAGCGGTTCGCGCACCATCACGCCGTCCAGCACGCGCAGGTTGCCGAAGTCGACCAGGAACTGGTTGGCGGTGGACATGGACATGATGCCGGCGTCCAGGCGGCCGCTGGACAGGGCCTGGCCGACCGGGGCGCTGCCGCCCGAAAACTCTTTCATGGTGGCCTTGGGCAGCATCTTCTTGCCCACTTCGGCGTAGGTGCTGGCGCCCAGCACGCCGACGTTCACACCCGCCTTGTCCAGTTCCTCGTACGACTTGTACGGGGAATCCTTGGGCACGACGGCCACGGTTTCGGCATAGAACATCGGCGCCGAGAACAGCACCTGGGCCGCGCGCTGCGGCGTGGGCGTCATGTCGGCTGCCACCATGTCGGCCTTGCCCGACAGCAGCGCGGGCAACAGGCCCTTCCATTCATAGTCTTGCAGGACCAGCTTCACGCCCAGGTCGTCGGCCATGCGCTTGGCCACTTCCACCGCCAGGCCCGTGCGATTGCCCGTCTTGTCCATGAAGCTCATCAGCGGCCCCGAGGTCTGCACCGCCACGCGCAGTTCGCCCCGCTTGATGATGTCGCCCAGTTCATCGGCTTGCGCCGGCAGCGCCACGGTGGCGGCCGCCAGGGCGACGCTGGCCACGCCCAGCCATTGTTTGATTTTCAGCATTTCAATATCCCCTAGAGGTGGATGAAACCTTGTCATTCCGGGCAAAGCATGTGGTGTTGCCGCAAGGCCGGCAGCGCCCGGATTTAGCCGGACCGGCTTGCTTGGACTACAAAATCTTTTCCAGGAAGGCGCGCGTGCGCGGCTCTTTCGGATGACAGAACACCTCGTCGGGCGTGCCCATTTCCACGATGCGGCCCGCATCCATGAAGAGCGCCCGGTCGCCGACGTCGCGCGCGAAGCCCATTTCGTGCGTCACGACGGCCATCGTCATGCCGTCGCGCGCCAGGCCGCGCATCAGTTCCAGGATGCCGCCCACGGTTTCAGGGTCGAGCGCGGACGTTGCTTCGTCGAACAGCATCAATTTGGGGTCCATGGCCAGCGCGCGGGCAATCGCCACGCGCTGCTGCTGGCCGCCGGACAATTGGCTGGGATAGCGCTCGCCGTAATCCCCCATGCCGACACGGCCCAGCAGGTCGCGGGCGTAGCGTTCGGCGTCGGCGCGGCTGCGCCCGCGGACCACGCGCTGGGGTAGCGCAACGTTGTCCAGCGCAGTACGGTGTTGGAACAGGTTGAAGTGCTGGAACACCATGCCGACCTCAGTGCGCCACCGATTGACGTCGGTGGCGGGATCTGTCAGCGACACGCCGTCCACGCGGATGATGCCGCTGTCGATGCTTTCCAGGCCGTTCAGCGTGCGTAGCAAGGTGCTCTTGCCGGAGCCGGAAGGCCCGACCACCACCATGACCTCGCCCCGGTTCAGCTGGCAATCGACGCCGTCCAGCGCCCGATGCGGCGGCTGGCCGTCGCGCTGGAAGGTTTTGGTGACTGCTTGGACATCAAGTAAAGCGTCTGCCACTGATGCACCCCGAAAGAGGTTTTCCAAGCCGGCCCGGGGCGGCCTCCCGAGGGAAGCGGCGCTTAAGCCGGTTAAGAAAAAAAAGTTTCGCAATTCACGCTGGAGTTTCGTATAGTAAATTTTTTTCCAGAATCGCCACTTAGGCATAACCCTTAAGCGAAGACATGGGCTTCGCTGGCAATCCAAGGAACCGGCATGGACACCCCCCAAGACATCCTGCGCGCGCTCGGCCTGAACGCGGCCGCGCTTACCGGCGGCACGCTGACCGCACGCAGCCCGATCGACGGCGCCGAACTGGCCCAGGTGCACGAACACACGGTGGCGCAAGCCCATTCGGCCATCACCCGTGCGCGTCAGGCCAGCCTGGCGTGGCGCGACGTGCCGGCGCCGCGCCGGGGGGAACTGATCCGCCTGCTGGGCGAAACGCTGCGCGAGAACAAGACCGCGCTGGGCCGGCTGGTCAGCCTGGAAGCCGGCAAGATCGTGGCGGAAGGCGAAGGCGAAGTGCAGGAAATGATCGACATCTGCGACTTCGCCGTCGGCCTGTCGCGCCAGCTGTATGGCCTGACCATCGCGTCCGAGCGCCCCGGCCACCGCATGATGGAAACGTGGCATCCGCTGGGCGTGATCGGCGTCATCAGCGCCTTCAACTTCCCCGTGGCGGTGTGGTCCTGGAACGCCGCACTGGCCATCGTCTGCGGCAATGCCGTGGTGTGGAAGCCGTCGGAAAAGACCCCGCTGACCGCCCTGGCCTGCCAGGCGCTCTTCGCCCAGGCGATGCAGCGCTTCGGCGACGCGCCCGCCGGCCTGTCAGAAGTGCTGATCGGCGGCCGTGAAGTCGGCGAAGCGCTGGTGGATTCGCACACGGTGGCGCTGGTCTCGGCCACAGGTTCCACCCGCATGGGCCGCCAGGTGGGCCCGCGCGTGGCGCAACGCTTCGGCCGCGTGCTGCTGGAACTGGGCGGCAACAACGCCATCATCGTCGGCCCCACCGCCGACCTGGACATGGCCGCGCGCGGCATCGTCTTCGGCGCGATCGGCACGGCCGGCCAACGCTGCACCACCACGCGCCGCCTGATCGTGCATGAAAGCGTCGCCGACGCACTGGTCCAACGCCTGCACAAGGCCTACGCCAGCGCCCCCATCGGCAACCCGCTGGACAGCGGCAACCTGGTCGGCCCGCTGATCGACCGCGTGTCGTTCGACGCCATGCAAGACGCCTTGAAGGCCGCGCGCGAGCAAGGCGGCAAGGTCACTGGCGGCGAACGCGTGCTGGCCGATGAATACCCCAACGCCTGGTACGTGCGCCCGGCCATCGCCGAAATGCCCGGCCAGACGGACGTCGTCTGCCACGAGACCTTCGCACCCATCCTGTACGTGATGCGCTACAAGGAATTCACCGATGCGCTGGCGCTGCAGAACGGCGTGCCGCAAGGCCTGTCGTCGGCCATTTTCACCAATGACCTGCGCGAAGCCGAGACCTTCCTGTCGGCATCGGGCTCGGACTGCGGCATCGCCAACGTCAACATCGGCACCTCCGGCGCGGAAATCGGCGGCGCCTTCGGTGGCGAAAAAGAGACGGGCGGCGGCCGCGAATCGGGTTCCGACGCCTGGCGCAACTACATGCGCCGCGCGACCAACACCATCAACTATTCGCGCAACCTGCCGCTGGCGCAGGGCATCAAGTTCGGCGAATAAGCCCCGCAAGGCTTGAAATACAAGGCCCCGCGCATTGTCGACAATGCACGGGGCCTTGTCGCATGCGCGGCGGATAGAGCGGTGCCCGCGCCGCATGCCATGCCATCACCTTCTGATTAACACCCGTTTATTACACCCTCTACATCCGATAAGCCTGCCTTACAAACAGTTTCGGCGCGCGATGCTACATTGCCTCGTCACAAGAAAAACACATTGCGCCCATGTCCCCACGACGTCTCACCGCCCCCTCATTCTCCCTGCGCACCCTGACGGCCATCGTCGCCTTGGGCGCCGCAGGCTCAGCCGCCGCCGGCGTGTCGTACCGCCTGGACCGCCCGTCCGCCGCCCCTGGCGAGACCGTCACCATTGAAGCGGTGTACTTCAATGAAGGCAGCGCGCGCGCCAACTGGGAAGCGCCGCCGGAGCTCGTGCTGCAATGGCGCAGCCAGGACGGCCAGATCGTGCGTAGCCTGGCCAAACTGGCCGGCGACCGCGCCAGCTATAGCGTGCCGGTCAACAATTTCGCGCGCATGGCGTGGACCGCCGTCGTGCCCAGCACCGCGCGCGGCCTGCAAGCTGTCTCCATCGAAGGCCAACCCTCCATGATGGCGCTGGACGCCACCGGCCGCGACAGCGGCACGCTGGCCAGCACGCCCGCGCAAGGCCCCGTGGTGGATGCCCGCAGCGGCCAACCCGTGCCGCCAGCCGCCGTCACCGCCGTCGGCGCCTCGCCCGAAGGCGGCCCCGCACCCAGCGCCGCCGTGGTTCCCACCGTCGCACAACAAACGGCGTTCGACCGGTTCCGCAGCTCGATCTCGGAATACAAGCCCGTCTACTTCGACATCGGCACCCGCGGCCAAACCACCGCCCGCTTCCAGATCAGCGCCAAGTACCGCCTCTTCAGCCCCAGCGGCGACCGCCCGGCGACGTGGGGCGAGAACTTCTACCTGGCCTACACCCAGACCTCGCTGTGGGACCTGCAGGGCGACTCCATGCCCTTCATCGACACCACCTTCAACCCCAGCGCCTTCTGGCTGTCGGACAACATCTGGCAGTCCGCCAACCAGAACTGGCGCTTCGGCATGAACACCGGCGTCGAACACAACTCCAACGGCAAGGACGGCGAAGACTCCCGTTCCCTCAACGACGGCTACATCGAGCCGCGCTTCCACTACCGCTTCGACGGCGGCAGCACCCTGACCTTCGCCCCCAAGGTCAAAGCCTACTTCGCCGTCGCCGACGAAAACCGCGACTACGCCGACTACGCCGGCCGCGTCGACTGGCAACTGCGCTGGGCGCAAGACAACGGCGCCGTCGTGTCGGCGATGTACCGCCAGGGCGACCAGAAACGCCGCACGACCCAGCTGGACTTCGCATGGCCGCTGCAGCGTACGTGGCTGAACATGAACGGGTATCTGCACCTGCAATACTTCAACGGCTACGGCGAAACGCTGCTTGGATACAACCAGCGCAACGAATCGCAGTTCCGGATTGGGTTGTCGTTGGTGCCGTAAGGCAGGCGCGGGGTGATGGGTTACGCGCGATCCGCAATGGATTGCGCGTGACGGGCATATCGCGCTTCACCCATCCTACGGGTTCGTCATATCCACCAATGCGGCGACGTCCCATTCAGGGCGCCCAGTCCGACCACCCCTCCCCCGGACGCATTCAGCATCCGCCCAGCCTTCCCCCCGCAAATGCCCATCGCCCGCCGCCCGCGCGGCAGGCGATGGGCGGCCCTGCAAGATCTTCCGAACTTGCACTGAGGCCCCAACAAGACGCCAAGCACCCCAACCTCCCCCGCTGACGTCAGGCATGAACTGTCAGAGCCCGGGGTGGCGGCGGCCTGGGGGGCGCGGGGAGTCGATAAGCCCGAGGGAATCCGAAGGCAGCCGCCGTAGGCGGCAACGAGATTCTATGGTTTGGGTCAACCTACACCCGGACGCAGTTTCCCGGGATCGAAGGGCTGGCCAGTACGCCAGACTCCGTAAGCGATGCGTAGCAGCTTTCGAGCGATCACAACC
>NZ_NJIG01000061.1 GCF_002209535.1 Achromobacter marplatensis
CAGATCATCGCGTCGGTCGGCGGCAATCTGCTGCTGGAGAGCTTGCAGGACAGCAGCAAGTACGACTCCAAGAACAAGAGCGCCGGGTTCGGGCTAAGCCTGTGCATCCCGCCGTACTGTGCGGGTTCAAGCAGCGTGTCGGCTAATGCCAGCACCGGCAAGATGAACAGCGACTTCAAGTCCGTCACGCAGCAGACGGGCCTGTGGGCAGGCGACGGCGGGTTCCTGATCGACGTCAAGAACAACACCACGCTGATCGGCAGCGTCATCGCCAGCAGTGACCGCGCGGTGGCTGACGGTTTGAACAAGCTGACCACCGGCACGCTGGTCACGGAGGACCTGAAGAACACCGCCAAGTACAGCGGCAGCCAGGTGTCTATTGGGGGAGGTTTCGGCTTTGGCGGCGACGCCAAGGCGGGCCGTAAGCTCCCCCTTCAGGTAGACACCAACCGGTAGAATTTCGGAGCCTCCCTGAGTCGGAGATTCCCTTGAAGAAGAGCAGATTTACCGAGAGCCAGATCGTTTCTGTGCTGAAGGAA
>NZ_NJIG01000006.1 GCF_002209535.1 Achromobacter marplatensis
TCCCGATACCCCCTTTGGGGGTACAACTGGGGGTACTTCCAGCGATTCCCGCAAAGCCCGTGGCCCGATTTCCCCGCGAAACCTAGCGTTCACGGCCCTTTGCCGACCGATCAACGTCTGATCGATGACCACACGACACGTCGGCGTCAGGGATGTGAACAAAAGCCGTTGAGTGGCTAGGTTCGTCAGCGCTGATATTGTCGCAAAGAGGCCGCCCATGGGTGGCCTCATTTTTTTGGGCTGCAAATCTCGCACTATTAGTATGTTATAACATTCAACTAATAATAGAGCGGCCGGCCTCCTGTGGGGGAGCGAATCGGCCGCTCGATGTGCCGGGGTAGGGATCCAGGGGGATTGCCGCGTAAACCGGTGCATCCCTTGGAGAGGTTCATGCGCCCCTATCTACCTGGCTTGGCGGCTGCGAGCGAACGCCGGCCGCTGTCCTGCCTTGCCGTCCTGCCACTGATCTTTGCGCCCGTTCCCGGTTTCGCGGCCGAAGCAACGGAAGAAGCGGCTCAGAACCTTGAAACAATCACGGTGATCGGCACGCGTGAGCGCCCGTACCGTGCGTTTGTCGCACCTACCGCCAACAAGAGTGACACGCTGGTGAAGGAGACGCCTTTCTCCATCCAGACGGTCACGAGCGAGTTGATCGAAGACCGCGGCGTCACCACGCTGGGCGGCGCGATCAGTACCGTGCCGGGGGTGACGAGCCAAGTCGGCTGGGGCGGCAGCAATGATCGCTTTCGCCTGCGCGGCTTCGCCACGACAAGCAACCTGAAGAATGGCTTTCGCCGCAGTGTTTTCGCACCGGTCGACGAATTGGTGAATATTCAGCAGATCGAGGTATTGAAGGGGCCCGCGTCGGCGCTCTACGGCCGTTTCGAACCTGGCGGCGTGGTGAATATTGTCACCAAGAAGCCGCTGGACAAAGCCCAGACCGATATCGAGGTGACCGCGGGCCGCTATGACTTCTATCGCATCACGGCCGACAGCACGGGGCCGCTGGGCGACCAGCTCGGTTATCGCCTGACGGGCTCGGTGCAGAGCAACCATGGCTTCCGCGATTTCGCCGACAACGACACGCAGTTCATTTCGCCCGTGTTTCAGTGGACACCCTCTAGCCGTACCAGCGTCACCGCTGAATTCGAATTCGGAAAGAAGAAAGCGGCTTTCGACCGCGGCTTCGGCAATAGCCCGCTGTTCCTGCAAGTGCCTATCCACTACAACTACGGCGAACGGGACGCCAGTTTAGAGAACGACAGTGCGCTGGCCAGCCTGGTGTTGGACCATAAGCTGGAGAACGGTTGGGACATGCGCGCCGGCCTGCAGGGTTCGCGGGCACGGTCCGATGCGCTTTGGTATGCCTATGGCTTTCCGCCGGTGAACGGCGGGGATTCTGCGGATCCGATCGTCAATCGGCGTAAACAGCGCAGCATCGACGAACAGAAAGACATGTCCGCATTGGCGGAAGCGTCGCGACGCTTCACCACGGGAGGCATCGGGCACCGAGTCTTGGTGGGTACGGACTACAACTACGAAGACTGGGACTTTACGGCGGACGCCTACCTGAACGACTTCGGGTTTCCCGTCAACCTTCCCATCAGTTTGCGTAATCCGGTGCACGGCGTCCAAACCGGCGCTATGCGGCATTACGACTCTTCGCGCTACACGAGCCACAACTTCGGCATTTACGCTCAGGATGAATTGGAGTTGGGCACGCAGTGGCGCCTCCTGATGGGGCTGCGCTATGACCGCGCGCGCACCAAGGGCCGCGCGGAGTATCTCGTGGCGGACGGTCCTTTGACGCGCACGGATGACGCTTATTCTCCACGCATCGGATTGACGTGGACGCCCGCCGAGCAAGTGTCCGTCTATGGCAGCTGGTCAAAATCCTTCCTGACAGAGCCGGGCGGCGGCATGCTGCGAAGCGGAGGTCTGCCCGAGCCTTCGCGCGGCGAACAATTCGAGGTGGGCGCCAAGTTCAACCTATTGGAGGGACGCCTGGAACCCACGATCGCGCTATTCGACATCCGCCGTACCAATGGGGTGGTGAGCGACCCGGATGATTTCAATTACGTGATTCAGGTCGGCGAACAACGTAGCCGCGGCTGGGAGCTCGACATCCCGTACACGATCACGCCCCAGTGGCGCCTGCTTGCCTCCTACACCCATCTGACCGCTGAAGTCACCGAAGACAGCGACGCCACCCTGGTGGGCAACCGGGTCGCCAACGCACCGCGGCGCTCGGCGAGTCTGTGGACCACCTACGATCTTACCGGCTGGGCTCGGGGGCTGCGCGTCGGCCTGGGCGCCACCTACGTCGGTGCGCGGCAGGCAAACACGGCGAATACATTCGACTTGCCGGCCTACACCCGATGGGACGCCAACGCGATCTATCGTTTTGGGCCGGCCGAGCGCTACAAAGTCCAACTGACCCTGCAGAACCTGACAAACAAACGCTATTACGAATCCGGGGGGGCTTACGTCCCGACCTTTGCCGGTGCGCCACGCACGGTCATGGTTTCGTTGGGGATCCGGATCTGATGAGCTTGGTTGCCAGGAACTTGGTGGCCGGCTACGGAGGGCGGCCGTTGCTGGGGCCTTACCAGCTCCACGTGCCGTCGGGATATTTCTTGTGCCTGATCGGCGCTAACGGCGCCGGCAAGTCCACGCTGATCCGCACACTGTGCGGCATGCAGCCCACGCTGGCAGGCGATATCCTGCTGGACGGCCAGTCGTTGGCAGGGCTATCCAGTCTTGAACGTGCGCGTAGGCTGGCGGTCGTGCTCACCGACCGAGTGGATACGATGCTGATGACGGGCTTCGAATTGGCATGCCTGGGACGGTATCCCCACATCGGCTGGGGCGGCCGGCTGCGCGACGCCGACCACGAGATTGTGCAAGCTGCTCTGCACCAGGCTGGCGCCGCGTCCCTGTCGGGCAAGCTGGTATCGCGCATGTCTGACGGCGAACGGCAAAGGGTAATGATCGCGCGCGCGTTGGCGCAGCAGCCCAGCCTGCTGGTCTTGGACGAAGCCACGGCTTTTCTGGATCTTCCGCGACGCATTGAACTCATGCAGTTGCTGCAAGACCTGGCCCGCCAACAGCGCTTGACGATCGTTCTTTCTACCCACGATCTGGAGCTGGCGCTGCGTTACGCCGACGCGCTCTGGTTGATCGACCCCCAACGGCAACTGCACGCCGGCGCCCCGGAAGACCTGGCTTTGAATGGTGCGCTATCGGCTGCCTTTACGGGCGACGGCTTGGCATTCGATCTGGAGCGCGGGGAACTGCGCGTGGGCCGCGGCGGCGCCGTCCCGATTCGCGTTGTTGGCAGCGGCTCGCGGCGAGTATGGGCGGAACGGGCCTTACAACGTCTGGGCTACTACATCGGTGAAGACGCCAGGCAAACATTGAGTGTGCTGCCAGACGGCTACGCGCTGTCGTCTCCGCACGACGGCACTACTCGTTACGACACGCTGGCGGAGCTGGCAGTAGCGATACGTACGGCCGGCGATGAGCGGTCTCCGGCCAGCCCGCCGCCATGAAAACCCGACTCCTGGGCGCTTTCCTCGTCGTATCGCTTTCAGCTTGCATGCAGGTGTCCGCGCCGCCACGAAGCGCGCTGCCCGCTCGGGTCGTGGGCCCGGCTGGCCCTGCACAGAACCTGCAGGCTGCCTGCGTTGCCGATTACCGGCCCGGCGTTGACTATTTTCCCGATAAGACCGCGTTCCACCATTCGACGCAACTGCAGGTGCAATACGGTCTTCACTACAAGCGCGTGCGCTTCACGCCAAGCGTCGCTACTGGAGAGGTGCTTGAATACCTGTTGGTCCAATGCGGAACGCCGACGCCGGCGCACGCCCCGAATGTGCCCGTCATCCAGGTCCCCATACAACGACTCGTGACAGGGACCGCCGCCATCCTGGGCGCCCTTGATGAGCTGGACATGGTGGATGTCCTGGTCGGGGCGGAAAATACTCGCAACGCTACGGTGCCGGCCGTTCGTCAGCGTATTCAAGCCGGGCTGGTGCACGACATGTGGGGCTACGGCCACGGCAGTATCGAGCAGGTCATGGCGGCCAAGCCCGACGTCTACCTGAGTTTCTACTCTGCGTACCCTGCAAGCAACATGCACCCGCGCCTATGGGAACTGGGCGTACGCGCCATTGCTCAAGCCGATCACCACGAGACGCATCCGCTGGGCCGCGCAGAATGGATGAAGTTCCTGGCAATGCTCGGCAATCGCGAAGCGCGCGCGGATGCGCATCATAAGCGCATCGAAGCGGAGTACGAGCGATTAGCCCACTTGGTAGCTGGCGTGTCCACGCGCCCGGCAGTCATGTCCGGCTTTGGCGCGGGCCGCGACATGTTCGAGACGTTCGGTTCGGCCAATCAGCGTGCACAACTGATCCGTGATGCGGGCGGCGAGTATGTGCTGGATGACTCCCGGCCAAGCAGCCTGATCTATGTGCCCTTTGAAAAAATCTACGCGGAGGGCGCCCGTGCCGATGTCTGGCTCGGCACGCTGGGCGGTCAGCCTCAGATCAGTACCTGGATCCGCGCCAACCCGTTGCATGGCCGGTTTCGACCCGCCGCCACGCGTGAGGTCTACGCGTGGGATCGCGGCTATGTCGGCGCATGGGCCAACCCTTATCAGGATCAGAGCATGACCAAGCCGCATGTGCAGCTCGCCGAAGCCATCAGTGTCCTGCATCCCGAAAGGCTGGGTATGGCCGACAGCCAGTATGAATTCTTGCGGAGGCTTCCATGACCGTAACTGTCCGCACCCTGCACGCGACGCCCCGATCCGGCCCGGGGTTGCGCGCTTGCTCGTGGCCAGTGTTCCTGGCGCTTGCCGCCGCAATTGTGCTTCTGTTCATCGCGGAGCTGGCGCTGGGAAGCGTGGCGATTCCGCTTAAGGCAGTGTTGCAATCGTTGTTTTCAGGTGCGACGCTTGAGAACCCGGCTTGGCGCGACATCGTGCTCGGGTTTCGAATGCCGCGCGCCCTGAACGCGCTTGTGTCCGGTGCCGCGCTGGGTGTCGCAGGACTCATGCTGCAGACCCTGTTTCGCAACCCGTTGGCGGATCCGTTTGTCCTGGGCATTGTGCACGGCGCCAGATTGGGGAGCGCCGTCCTGGTGACGATCGCTGGTGTGGCCGGTAATGCTCTCTTGTTGAAATTCGGCCTTGTCGGAGATGTCGGCATGGCGGCAGCGTCCATCGCGGG
This sequence comes from Achromobacter marplatensis, assembly GCF_002209535.1. Classification (GTDB taxonomy): domain Bacteria; phylum Pseudomonadota; class Gammaproteobacteria; order Burkholderiales; family Burkholderiaceae_B; genus Achromobacter; species Achromobacter marplatensis. The sequence goes on from NZ_NJIG01000006.1 coordinate 5,235, forward strand.
CTCGACGCTTGTCCTGATGTTGCTGGCCAAGCTGTCACGGCATATCGGGCTTGTGACGTTGCTGATTGTGGGCCTGATGCTGGGTTATCTTGCGGTTGGATTGATCAGTGTATTGATGCACTTCATCGACGAAACCCAGGCTCGCGCTTTCAAGGTGTGGGATGACGCCAGCTTCGCCGGGGCGACGCGCCAGCAGCTTGAAATTCTGATTCCTGGGCTGTTGGCGGGCATGGCGGGCTGCGCCTTGCTGATAAAGCCAATGAACGGTCTATTGTTGGGGGAACGGTACGCGCAATCCATGGGCGTTCGGGTTGCGGCGGTAAAGCGCAGCGCGCTTCTGGGCGCCGCGTGGCTCTGCGGCCTGGTGTCGGCATTCTGCGGGCCCGTGGCGTTTCTCGGCTTGGTTGCTGCCCAGGTTGCTCGCGCGCTCACCCGTACGGCGGACCATCGCGTTTTGCTTCCTGCGGCAGGCCTGACCGGAGCGGCGCTGGGCTTGGCCGCCGACCTGGTCGTGCATCTGCCGTGGAGCCGGCACGTACTTCATCTGAACGCCGTCATCGGCCTGGTCGGCGCTCCGGTGGCGTTGTATATGCTCTACCGTACACGAGCGTTGCAGTCTGAGTAGGGCGTCGCATGAGTGGCGCGTCGAAAAGAGATCGCGCCCCCTGCACATGCCCCGCCACGCGGATCAAGGCGTAGCTGGCGTACTCGAAATTGGCCAGCGCAGGAATCCGCAAGAATAGCCAGGCGCCGGCCGTTATGCCGCGGCAGCGGGCTTGCCGCCCGCCGCACGCACGAAGTTCTCTTCCAGCACGCTCAACACCCGGTTCAAGGTCTCGACATCGGCGGCCGACAAGCCCTTTAGCGATTCGTCGAAGAAGGCCGCGCGCTTGGGCAGGGCTTCGTTCACCACGGCCTGCCCGGCCGGCGTGAGGGTGGCGTTGGTCAGCCGATTGTCTTGCGCATCGACCGCGCGCGAAATCCATCCCAGTTTCTGCATGGCCTGCAGTTGGCGGGTCAATGAGGCGGGGTCCAGGCGGCAGCGTTCGGCCAGATGTTTTTGCGAACACTGTCCGCACTCGTGCAGCGCCAGCAGGATGCGCCAGCGGGGCAGGGCGTGGCCGACTTTGCTGCTGAACGCGCTTTGCATCACACGGTACGTCTGCCCCATGTGTTGGATGACTTGCAGGCCTTGTTGTTGTTTGGGCAAAAGCTACTCTCCGACGCTTGCGGGCTCCGCTTTCGGAGGCCGGGCCAATTGCACCAGGGGCACGCGCCGCACGCACCACAGCGCGAAGATGGCGACGGCCAGGGCGATGAGCTGCCCTTCGTGGATGGCGCCTACCAGCGCGACCCGCGCGATCTCGATCAACGACGTCCCGTCCTGGCCTTGATGCGCCAATTGTGCCAGGAACTGCGTTTGCGCCGCCGGATTGACCAGCATCTGCGGGTCGTTCAGCTCGGGCAGCCATTGCGCCGAGGCGCCGCGCAAGGTGGATTCGACGCCGCTGAAGTAGCTGTGGCTCACCATGGTGCCGACGACCGCGGTGCCGAGCATGCCGCCGATCATGCGCAGGGACTGCAGCAGCGCCGTGGCGATGCCCAGGTGCGTGCGCCCGGCGGTCTGCTGCGCAAAGACGGTCAGGTTGGGCATGATGAAACCCATGCCCAGGCCGGCCATCAGCATGTAGGCGGCGATCAGCCCATGTGACGTATAGCTGTGGGTGGTAACAATACCCAAACAGGACAAGGCCATCAGCAGGAAGCCGGCGTAGAGCATCCGGTTGGGGTTGCGGATGCGCGTGATGACGCGGCCGTTGATGATGCTGCCCACGGTGATGAAGACGACCATGGGCGTGATCAGCAGGCCGGCGTCCTGGGGCGACAGGCCAAAGCCGCCTTGCAGCAGCAAGGGCGCGTAGAACAGCAGCGAATACATCGTCACGCCCACCAGCAGCGCCAGCGTGAAGAGCGTGGCCAGGCCGCGGTTGCGGAACATGTCTAGCGGCAAGAGCGGGTGCGGGCAACGCTTTTCCCACCAGTACAGCAGCGCAAAGGCGGCGATGCTGCCCACGCCCAGCAGCACGATCGCCGTGCTGATGCCTTCCTTGGGCAGCAGCTCGACCAGCAATTGCAGGCTGCCCAGCGCCAGTGCAATCAGCACCGCGCCCTGCCAGTCCAGCCGCACCTTGCCGGACGTATGGTTGCGCAGGTGCGGCAGGTAGCGCGCCACGAACCACAGGCCCAGGATGCCGATGGGCAGGTTCACGTAGAACACCGAGCGCCAGCCGTAGTGCTCGGTTAGCGCGCCGCCCAGCGTCGGACCCACCGCATTGGCGATGCCGAAGGCGGAGCTGAGCATCACCTGCCAGCGCAGGCGCACGTGGGGGTCGGGGAACAGATCGGGGATGGAGGCGAAGGCCGTGCCCACCAGCATGCCGCCGCCGATGCCCTGCAACGCCCGCGCCAGCACCAGCGTGAACATGCTGTTGGCCGCGCCGCACAGGACCGAGGCCAGGGTGAACAGGATGATCGCCGCCACCACGAAGGGTTTGCGGCCGTAGTAGTCGCCCAGCCTGCCGAAGATCGGCACCGTGATCACCGAGGTCAGCAGGTAAGACGTCGCAACCCATGCATACAGTTCGAATCCCTTGAGTTCGGCCACAATGGTCGGCAGCGCGGTGCCCACCACGGTCTGGTCGATGGCGACCATCATCATGACGAAGCACATGCCCAGCATGGCCAGCAAGGTTTGGCGGAAAGGAAGCACCTGTCCGGGCGAATGCGGGGTGCTGGGGGTGGGGGCGGGCATTGTTGGATGCATCAACGATTGATAGATCAATCATTCTAGTCCTACAATCCGCCTGACAGAAAACCGTCAGCTTCATGACCCCGCCAACGGTCTGCGGCGGGGGTGAATGGCCCGGGTTTTGGCATTGAGGCCCGATCGGGCATCGCGAAGCCGGTCTGATTTGTTACGATAGCGGAATCTGCACGCTGGTCATGCCGGCGTCTTCAGCAGGCCTTCCTTGGTAGACCCTCTTTCCTGGCGCCGTAGCCACAGGCTTCCGGCAGGAGCGAGGACTCGCCCTAAAAGGCATAAAGCTCCAATTGGCGCGTGGTTTTCCACCGCTACAGCACCATCCCCGCGCTTGGGCGCGGTGGGCGGCATTCAAGGATTTCCAGTCGAGGTACCGACGGGGCGGCAATGAAAACGTGGTTCAAGCGCATTTTGATAGGCCTGGTGGTGTTGGTTGTCGTGGCCGTCGTTGGCCTGGCCATCTTCTTGCTGACATTCGATCCCAACGCGTACAAGTACAAGCTGGAAGAGCTTGTGCAGGAACGCTATCACCGCACCCTCACGATCGACGGCGAGATCGAGCTTTCGCTCTTCCCGCGCATCGGCCTGTCGGTCCAGGGCGTCTCGCTGTCCGAGCCCAATAGCCCGGACACCTTCGCCTCTATCGAAAGCACCCGCCTGGCGGTTGCGGTGTGGCCGCTGCTGTCCAACAGCTTCGTGGTGGACCACGTGGCCATCAGCGGCTTCAAGGCGCGCGTGGTGCGCGACAAGGAAGGCCAGTTCAACTTCAGCAACCTCGTGGGCGGCACGCCCGCGATCACCTCCGCGCCTTCCAATCCGGCCGAAGCGCTGGTGGGAGCCGCCCAGACCGCGGCGCAGGCCATCACCAGCGGGACGTTGCCGCCGTCACGCAACAACATGCAGATCGACATCGCCGGCCTGGACTTGAAGGACGGCGAAGTGCAGTTGCAGGACGCGATTTCGGGCATGGCAGTGGCCGTGACGAAGATCAACGCCAACACCGGCCGCGTCACCTTCAACCAGCCTTTCGATGTGCGCCTGACGGCGCGCGTCGAAGGCGGCAACCCCCGTGTCGACGCCAACCTGACCGGCCAGGCCCTGCTGACGCTGGACCCCTCGGCCAAGCGCTATGCGGCCCAGAAGCTGGATCTGCGCATGGACGGCAAGCTGCCCGGCGCGGAAGCCAAGAGCCTGGCCATGCGCGGCAACCTGGCCTTCAACGGCCAGAAGTCGGCGCTGGACGTGGCGGGCCTGGAAGTGGTTTTCCAGGGCGACATCACCGACCCGGCCGCGCGCGCCACCAATGTGGAAGCCAGCGTGGCCATGCCCAAGCTGGCGATCGATCCGCACAAGAGCCAGCTGCAGATCGAAAAGCTGGCCGTGCGCGCCAAGGGCAATTCCCCGGACGGTCCGTTTGAATTGGCCGTGGACGCGCCCGCGCTGAACATTTCGCCCGCGTCAGCCACCGGCGAAGCGCTGACCGGCCGCGTGCGCATCAGCGGCCTGGACGCCAGCTTCGGCCTGAACGGCATCAGCGGCAACGCCGCCGAGCTGGACATCAAGGAAGCCAAGGTGGATAGCACGTCCAAGAATGGCGAGCGCGTGGTCAAGCTGAATTTCGCTTCGCCGCTGACCTTGAACCTGCTGCAGCGCAGTGGCGGCCTGTCCGGCCTGCGCGGCGACGTGAACATCACCGACCCGGGCCTGCCCAAGGGCAATCTTCAGATTCCCGTCATTGGCAGCTTGAACGTGGACCTGCTGAAAGACCAGGCCACCAGCAAGATCAACGCCGTGCTGGAAGGCGGCAAGTTCGACCTCAGCGCCGACATCACCAAGCTGTCCGATGCGCCGCTGGTGAATTTTGCGCTGGCGGTGGATACGCTGGATCTGGACAAGCTGGTGCCGCCTGTTGCGGCAGCGCCGGCCAAGCCGCCTGCCGATGGCAAGAAAGACGAGTCCAAGCCGGCTGCGCCTGCTGCACCGGCGGATGATTCGATCAACCTGTCCGCGTTGATCGGCCCCAGCGTCAACGGCACCCTGAAGGTCGGCAAGTTGGTCGTGCGCGGCCTGAAGGCCGATGACGTAGCCGCCGCCGTCAAGCTGGACAAGGGCAAGCTCGAGATCTCCAGCCTGACAGCCGGCCTGTACGGCGGCAAGCTGGCGGGTGCGCTGTCGGTTGATGCCGCGCAGGGCAACCAGTTGGCCACCAAGATGTCGTTGGCCGGAATTTCGATCGAACCGTTGCTGATGGACTTGGCAAAGCAGAACGTGCTGACCGGCGCGGGCAGCTTGGCGCTGGACCTGAAGACTGCGGGCGCCAATGTCTACGCCATGAAGAGCGGCCTGGGCGGTACCTTGCAATTGCGCCTGCGTGACGGTGCGGTCAAGGGGATCAACCTGACGCAGACGCTGCGTGAGCTCAAGGCGGCGTTCAAGCCGGAATCGCAAGACGAGACCGTGCCCGCCGACACCAGCAAGCAGACGGAGTTCTCCGAGATGGATGCCGACCTGGCCTTCACCAAGGGTGTGGCTGCCGTGAAGCGCCTGAACGTCGTATCGGCGTTGCTGCGCGTGACCCAAGGCGATCCGGCCAGCATCGACTTCGTGAAGGACGAGCTGAACCTGGTGGCGCGTGTGCGTGTCGTCAACCCGGCGGCCGACCCCGAAGGCAAGGAACTGATCGACCTGAAGGACGTGACGATCCCGGTGCACGTGAAGGGGCCTTTCGACAAGCCGTCCTACACGGTGATGTGGAAGGACGCCATCGGCAACATCCTCAAGCGCAGCCTGGAAAACAAGCTGCGTGAAGCGGTGACGGGCAAGGGCAAGAACGGCGCGGCCGTGGACAAGGCCTTGAAGGGATTGCTGGGAAAATGAGCACTTCGGACTTCCAGCCCATCGCGGAATGCGGCGTGACGCCGCAGCCCGCCGCGGCCGCCTACCACCGGCAATGGTTGATCGCCAATGATTCCGGCCAGTGGCTGAACCGCGAACTGTGCCCGCGGCTGGCCGATGTGTCGGTGGAATTGCGTTTGGGTTATCTGGTGCTGAAGGCGCCGGGCATGCTGCGCATGGACATCCCGCTGGACGTCATCGAAGACGACGACAGCGTGCGCTACAGCATGAAGGTGGGCGAACAGACCATCGACGTGGTCGACGAAGGCGAACTGGCCGCGGCCTGGATCTCGAACTTCGTGCAGGTGCCTTGCCGCATCATGAAGGTGCACCCGGATACGCCCGTGGCCGTCTGGCCCGCCTGAACTGGTTCAGGAAAGCTGCCGGAGGGATCCGGCGGCGCGCTCTCAGGCGCCTGCCTTGGCGCGCTTGTATTCGAAAGCGGTATGTGCCAGCAGGCCTGCCGCCAGGCCCCAGAAGGCCGATCCGATTCCCCAGAAACTGAAACCCGATGCCGTCGCCAGCAAGGTGATGAGCGCGGCTTCGCGCCGTTGCGGATTGGCCATGGCCGCCGCCATGCCGCCCACGATCGTGCCCAGCAGCGCCAGGCCGGCCAGCGCGGCCAGCAGTGCCGCGGGCAAGGCCTGGAAGAAGACCGCCACCGCGCCCGCCACGACGCTCAATCCGACATACCCCAGCCCATAGGTGGCCGCCGCGATATAGCGCTTGGCGGGATCCGGGTGGGCTTCGGGGCCGGTGCAGATGGCGGCGCTGATGGCGCCCATCGTCACGCTGTGCGCGCCGAAGGGGGCGGCCAGCAGGCCAAGCAGGCCCGTGGCGGCCACAATGCGGGAGGCAGGGGGGAGATAGCCGGCGGCTTGCAGGATCGCCAGGCCGGGCAGGTTCTGCGACGCCATGGCCACGACGAACAGCGGGATGCCCAGGCTGACCGCGGCCTGGGCGCTGAAAGCGGGCGTGGTCCAGACGAATTCCGTCAGGTGCCAGTCCAGCAGATCCAGCCGGATCAGATCCAGCCCGAACGCCAGCGCGATGGCGACCACCATCACCACCAGCACCGCATAGCGCGGCGCCCAGCGCCGACAGGCAAGGTAGGTGGCGCACATCGCCAGCACCAGCGCCGGCTGCTTGCCGACGTTGCTGAAGATGCCCATGCCGAAGTTGAGCAGTACGCCGGCCAGCATGGCGGCGGCGATTTCACCGGGAATCCGGCGCAGGATAGGGTCGATCCAGCCGAACAGCCCGCAGATCAACGTCAGGCCGGCGGCCAGCACGTAGGCGCCGATCGCCTCATTGAACGGGACCCCGACCAGTGCGGTGACGAGCAGCGCAGCGCCGGGCGTGGACCAGGCCATCACGATGGGCAGGCCGGTGCGCAGGCTGTAGAAGGCGCCGCCGAAGCCGAACGCCAGGCTCAGCGAGCCGATCCAGGAGCCGATGCGCGCCGCGTCCAGGCCGGCTGCATGGCCGGCTTGCACCATCAGGACGGCGGTGCCGCCGAAGCTGACCAGCACGGCGACCAGGCCGGCGGCGACCGCGGACGCGGAGATGTCGCGGCGGGCGTGATGGGGGGCGGGGGACGGGGAGGGAAGGTTGATGCCGGACTGCGTCGTGTCGCTCATGCGGCACCGGTCAGGCGGCGGTACTTGGCCATGAGCTGTTCCTGGCCTTCGTTCCATTGCGGGTGCAGTTCAATGCACTCCACCGGGCACACCACCTTGCACTGGGGTTCGTCGTGATGGCCGACGCACTCCGTGCATTTGTCGGGATCGATGACGTAATAGTCCTCGCCCATGGAAATCGCGTCGTTCGGGCACTGGGGCTCGCAAACGTCGCAATTGATGCATTCTTCGGTGATCAAGAGGGCCATGATGGGCAGCGGAGGAAAGCCGGGGGCGACCCACATTGTACTGCCGGGCAGAAAAGCGCAAGAAGGGCGCGAAATCGCGCCCTTCCGGGATGGTGCGGGGCGTGGCGGATCAGCCCGGCCAGGACTGTTCGCGGCGTTCTTTGGCCTTTTCCTGCAACCAGCGTTCCACGGACGGGAACACGAACTTGCTGACGTCGCCGCCCAGTTGGGCGATTTCGCGCACGATCGTGCCCGAAATGAACTGGTATTGATCCGACGGCGTCATGAACAGCGTTTCCACGTCGGGCAGCAGATGGCGGTTCATGCCGGCCATCTGGAATTCGTATTCGAAGTCGGACACGGCGCGCAGGCCGCGGACGATGACTCGCCCGCCTTGGTCGCGGACGAAATCCTTCAGCAGGCCGCCGAAGCTCTGCACTTCGACGTTGGGATAATGGCCCAGGACTTCACGGGCGATCTCCACACGTTCGTCGATGCTGAAGAAAGGCTTCTTGTTGCGGCTAAGGGCGATGCCCACCACCACTTTGTCGAAAAGCGTGGCCGCGCGGCGGACCAGGTCTTCGTGGCCCCGGGTCAGCGGGTCGAAAGTGCCGGGATATACAGCGATGATCATGCGAGCTCCGTACCGTTATTAGTGGTGTACACCATCCTCCGAAGCTCGGATTATTGATCTATTTCCGCAATGCAGCAAATTCGAGCAGATGGTAGTGGACCGCGCCTGCCTTGTCCTGCCGCAAGATCTGGAATCCTTCGGGGGCTTCGATGGGGGTTTCCGCCTCGACATAGACTAGCCCATGCTCGGCCAGAATGCCCGGCAGGATCGGCCACAGGCGCGGCAGCCAGCCCTGTCCGAAGGGCGGATCCAACAGGATGAGGTCAAATCGGGACGCATCCATCCGTTCGGCGACCTGCATCGCATCGCCCACATGGATGCGTATCATGTCGGCTTTGAGCTTGTCGCGCAGTGTCCGCAGCGCGGACGCCGCGGTCTTGTCCCGCTCGACCATCTGCACATGCGCCACGCCGCGCGAGGCCGCCTCGAATCCCAGGGCGCCGCTGCCGGCGAACAGATCCAGTACCTGCTTGTCGGCGAATTCGCCGGCCCACAGGTGATTCAGCCAGTTGAACAGCGTCTCGCGCACCCGGTCGGGCGTGGGGCGCAGCGTCTCCACGTCGGGCACGGCGATGGGGGTGCGCCTGTATTGGCCACCGACGATACGAATATACTTGTTACCCATGTTTAGCCGCTTCTTCAAGAAAAAAACCCCTCCGCCCGCCGCGCCGGCCCAGCCCGCGCCGCCGCCAGAGGTCGTAGACGCCGTCGTGGCGCCTGCGCAGCCCGCTGCCGCGCCGGTGATTCCGCCGCCGCCCGCCGCGCCTGCTCCGACTCCCGAGGTCGTTGCACCGGCGCCTGCGCCGGTTTCCCGTCCTGCTTTCGAGCCGACTCCCGCACCGACCGCGCCTGCCGCGCCGCCGGCTGCGACGCCTACGCCGACTGTAGCGCCGTATGCGCGAGCCGAGGCTCCGGTCCAGGCCCCCGTCCAGGCGCCGATCAGCCCGCCGCCGGTCGCCGTGGTTCCGGCCGCAGCGCCTGCACCCGCACCGGCGCCCATGCCGGCTCCAGCGCCGGCTCCAGCGCCGCCTGTCGCGGCAATCGCCCCGGCGCCGGCCCCTGTGCCTGCGCCGCCTCCCGCCGCTGAACCTGTTGCCGCCGAGGCGCCCAAGAAGGCGTCGTGGCTGTCGCGCTTGAAGCAGGGCTTGTCGCGCACCGGCCAGAGCATTGGCGGCATCTTCATCGGCGTCAAGGTCGACGAAAACCTGTTTGAGGAACTCGAATCGGCGCTCATTATGGCCGATGCCGGCCTGGAGGCCACCGAGAAGCTGCTGACCGCGCTGCGTGCGCGCGTCAAGAAGGAACGCATCGAAGACCCGGCCAAGGTGAAGACGGCGCTGCGCCAGTTGCTGGCCGATCACCTGCGTCCGCTGGAGCGCGCGTTTGACCTGACTCGCGCCAAGCCGCTGGTGGTGATGATCGCCGGCGTGAACGGCGCGGGCAAGACGACGTCCATCGGCAAGCTGGCCCACACGTTCCAACGCCAGGGCGCCAGCGTCCTGCTGGCCGCGGGCGACACGTTCCGCGCCGCGGCGCGCGAACAGCTCGTGGAATGGGGCAGCCGCAACAACGTCAGCGTGATCGCGCAGGATGGCGGCGACCCCGCCGCCGTGGCGTTCGACTCGGTCAACGCGGGCCGCGCGCGCGGCATGGGCGTGGTCATGGTGGATACCGCCGGCCGCTTGCCCACGCAACTGCACCTGATGGAAGAACTGAAGAAGATCCGCCGCGTCATCGGCAAGGCGGACGCCACCGCACCGCATGAAGTGCTGCTGGTGGTGGACGGCAACACCGGGCAGAACGCGCTGGCGCAGATCCGCGCGTTCGACGCGGCCATCACGCTGACGGGCCTGGTCGTGACCAAGCTGGACGGCACCGCCAAGGGCGGCACCTTGGCAGCGGTCGCGGCGGGCAGCCAGGGCGTACGCCCGATTCCGGTCTACTGGATCGGCGTGGGCGAAAGCCTGGAAGACTTGCAGCCGTTCGTGGCGGACGAGTTCGCCGCGGCCTTGCTGGCGGACTGAGCCACCCGCAGAAGGAACAGAGAAACGGGGCGGCGCGCAAGCGCCGCCCCGTTTCTATTGGCGCTGAATCAAGCCTCAGGCGACTTGGCCCATCGCCGGGTCGCTGACGCCGTCTTTGCCCGTTTCCATGCGCCCGGCAAAGCGGCGCTGGAATGCGCCGTAGCCGTCGCAGGCCACCGCAAAGTCGTACCACTGGCCGCTGTCGCCGACCGGCCAGCTCAGTTCGCCGGTCTGGCCCGGTTGCACGGTGGCGGTCCAGGGGCCGTCGCTGCGGTACGCCATCGCGCGCACGTTGAACGTGCAAGCCTGGCTGCCGTTGTTGTGCAGCTTGACCTGCACCTGCGGGTCGTCGCAAGGCACGTAGCAAACCTGGATCTCGGGCTGCGCGCCGCCCGTCTGCATCAGGTCGCCCGCGAAGGCGCGGTGGTAACCGTTCGGCCCCAGCACCCACAGGTCGTACTTGCCGCTGTCGCCCGCGACGTCCCAGGCATCGTCCAGCGATTTGCCCGCCTCGACCACATAGCGGCGGGGAATGCGATCCAGGTGCAGCTTGTCGTACACATGGAAGACGGCCGCCGCCTGGCTGCTGCTGGCGTTGGCGAACAGCAGCGTCACGCGGTTCTCGCGCGCGTCTTCGCGTGCGCTCGTATGCAGTTCGTAGGGCAGGGCGCGCGATGGGCGCGTGCCGGGCGCCTGCTTGGCCAGCGTCTGTTGCGTGGGGACGGCGATGGCGGGCTGCGCTTCCTGCCAGGTCGTCAGCCCGTCGGCGTCCGTCTTGGTCGTGCGGCCCGGCAAGGTCGGCAGCGCCGCGCTGTTGGGTGACACGAAATTCAGGGTTGAGGTGAGGTCGCCGCAAACGGCGCGGCGGAACGCGCTGATGTTGGGTTCGACGACGCCGAAGCGCTGCTCCAGAAAGCGCAGCGCCGAGGTGTGGTCGAACACTTGCGAATTGACCCAGCCGCCGCGGCTCCACGGCGAAATCACCCACATCGGCACGCGCATGCCGGGACCGAACGGCTTGCCGTCGGCCGTCAGTTGCTTGGGCGTGGCGGGCGGGTACGTGAAGTACTCGAATGCCATCTCGGCGTCCGTCAGCGTGGACTTGCCCACCAAGCTGCCGTCGTCGTTGCGTGACGGCGCGGACGGCGTGGGCATGTGGTCGAAGAAGCCGTCGTTCTCGTCGTAGGTGACGAGGAACACGGTCTTGCTCCAGACCTCGGGTGATTGCGTCAAGGCGTCCAGCGCGGCCTGGATGTACCACGCGCCCTTGGCGGGGCTGGAAGGGCCGGGGTGTTCGCTGTATGCGGCCGGCGGGATGATCCACGACACCTCGGGCAGCGTGCCGTTCATGACGTCGTCGCGCAGGCTCTGCAGGAAGCCGCCGTCGGGCATGGTGTTGCCGAAGCCCTTGGCCAGCGGGCTGTACTGGTCGTCGATGGCGGGGTTGTAGGCGGGGCCGCCCTGGTTGGTCACTTGCCGGTCAGCCGGCATCTTTTCGATCTCGGCGCGCCAGTGCCGGAAGCTCATCATCTCGTTGCAGCCGAAGTTGTCCGGGATGTTCTGGTAGACCTTCCAGCTGACGCCGGCCTTTTGCAGGCGGTCGGCGTAGGTGGTCCACGTCCAGCCTTCGGTGGACGGGCCCACGTCGGCGCCGTCGTTCATTTCGTTCATCACCACCGATACGTTGTCGCCGGACGGGCCGTTGGTGCCGGTCCAGAAGAACAGGCGGTTGGGGATGGTGCCCGCGTGCATCGCACAGTGGTAGTTGTCGCACAGCGTGAAGGCGTCAGCCAGCGCGCGGTGGAACGGGACTTCCGCGTTCTCGTAATAGCCCATCGACAACGGCTGCTTGGCGCTGGGCCACTTGTTCATGCGGCCATGATCCCAGGCCGCCTGGCAATTGGGCCACGAGTGCGGCGTGCTGCCGGCGCGTTGGGCGTTGCCCAGCGTGGTGTCCAGGTGATAGGGCAGCTCTTCGGTGCCGTCGCTGCGCGTCTGATGGAACACGGACTTGCCGTTGGCCAGCGGAATGGGGAAGCGGTCGCCGAAGCCGCGCACGCCGGGGAAGGTGCCGAAGTAGCCGTCGAAGGAACGGTTTTCCAGCATCAGCATCACGACGTGCTTGACGTCCTGGATGGTGCCGGTCGGGCTGCTGGCTTCAATGGCCAGGGCGCGGCGGATGCTGGGCGGGAACATCGATAAGGCGCTTACGGCGGCCGTGGTTCCCAGTGTGGTTTTGAAGAACTTTCTCTTTGAGGCGTCGAACGTCATTGGCTTCTCTGTCGTTGAGGGTCGGAGGGGAACGGGCTCATGGGGCGCAGTGCGACGCGCACGCGGCGGGCGGCGTGGTGGGCGTCGTAGGCGGGGGAGGAGCCGGTTCGTCCGAATCGTTGTCGTCGCCGCCGCAGGCGGACAGCGAAAACACGAGCGACAGTGCGCAAAAGGCCGCGAGGCCTCGTCTTGCATGGGCGAGCAAGTGGGAAGTGGGTTCCATGGTTCGGTCAGGTGTGGATGGGCTGACGGCCCGCAGGGGCCGTTGCCGTCACACAGGACGAATGTCGGGCGGATGCTGCGGGCCACGAGAGCGCCCGGCGCATGCTGGCCGGACGACAGCGATCCAGTATTGGCGCGTCGGATGTCGTTCTTTTGACAGCCAGCTGACCCGTTGCTGTGCGCGCCGCTTTTTTTGAAACGCGGTGCTAGATGCGTGTCGAAGTGAAAACGTATTCAACGATTGACTTACCGTTGCGGTAAACGCGCGCGCCCGCCATGGCCGCCCGGGCCATGGCGCGACATGCGGCGTTTTACTTCCAGAACGGCTTGCTGCGCGCCAGGTTATCGAAGGCTTTCTGCGCTTCGACGGCCAGCTCGTCCAGGCGTGCGCTGATCCAGCCCAGCGCGAACCAGGCTTGCGGGTGCGTGGCCGTACATGACTCGTAGTATTCCTTGGCGACGGCCAGGTCGTTGATTTCGCCCAGCACGTCCTGCACCTTGGACAGCAGCTTGCGGTAGCCGCGCAGCTTGCCCGAGGGCAACAGCGATTCCGCAAACGCCAGGCTGTAGCGCAGTCGCTTGCCGCGCTTGCGCAGCTCGTGTCGCGTGGGGATGTCCAGCGTGGCGAACTGCGTGCCCTGGTCGGCCACCTTGCTGTGCCAGCGATGCAGGCGGCGCGCCAATTGCTTGTGCAGGCGCTGCGGATCGGGTTCCGGCGCCAGCATGGGGATGATGGTGGGCTTGACGCTGGGGCCGGCCACGCCGCCTTCCAGGCGGATGGCAGGCTCGGGCGCCGCGTCGCTGGGCGTGCCGTTGGCGATGGTCTGGCCATTGCCGGCGGGCACCGCAGGCGGCACATCCAGGCTCCACTCCAGCAGTTCCAGCAACCAGGCCTGGAAGGCCTTGCCGCCGGCAATGGTCTGGGCGTCTTGTTCGGGCGGCGCGGCTTCCATCGGAATCACGGGCATGCCGGCGCGGATCAGCGCGGGCGCCACGGTTTCGTTCAGCACGTCCTGGTCGCGGTTGGCGCCGAAGGCGGCGAAGTGCGTGCGCACGCCTTGCAGCATGGCGTCAGGCACCGGCGCGATCCAGCCGTCGAAGAGTTTCCAGGCCGACCGCAGGCGGCGCACGCCCACGCGCAGCTGGTGCACGTGTTCGGAGTTGCCGGCGCGATAGACGCCTTCCGTGTCCACTTCGGCCAGCACCGCAGCGTTGCGCGCGATCTGGTCCAGGCATTCCGCGGCGATGCGGCCCATTGCCTGCGACGGCGTCATGTCGTCGCGCAGCTTCACGGCGGCCGCGCCGCGCGGCGCCCAGAACTGGGCGATGGCCTGGGCGCGGCGGGCTTCCTGATCGTCGCCGGGGAGGGCGTCCACATCGGCCAGGCGTTGCGCCAACTGGGCCAGCGCGTCACCGCGTTCGGATTTGCTGCGCGGGTCCAGCACGAGGCTGTGGCGCTGCTGCCAGCCGCGTGCGCAGGCAAAGATGGCGGCAGGGCGGCCCGACACCAGTTCGAATTCCAGTTCCGAGATGGGCAGTTCCAATGGGCCGGCGCGCAGGATGCCGGTGTCGTACGCAAGCTCTACGGTGCCAAAGCGCGTGCGGACCTTGCGCAGCAGGCGCTGCACATCGGTTTCGTAGCGCAGGCCAAGTTCGCCCTTGATGGCGGCAAGCGCCGCTTCGACTTCCGTGCCGGCATACACCGACAGGTCCAGCACGGGGCCTGGGCGCGGGTGGTTCAGTTCAATCCGGGTGATGGCGTTGATGCCGGGCATCTTCAGCGTCTGGACCCAGTCGCGGCCCTCCTGGCGCAGCCGGATGGCGATGCGCGCCCGCGCGAGTTCGCGTTCGGGCGTGTCGAAATACATGGCATGCAGGCGGATGCGCGTGGCCTCGCGTTGCTTGATCTCTCGCAGCACGGCCTGGCGCGAAGCCGTGGGCACGTGCAGTTTCAATTCCTGTTCCGACATGGCGGTGGGTGTCCAACGGCAAAAGCCGAGATCTTAATCAACCGGGGGGCGGGATTTGATGACGGTTCATATTTTGTTCACATTGAGCATAGACGTGAACGCGCGTCGCGGACAAGCGAAGGCGCATGCCACGCAAGAAAAAACGCCGCCCCTTTGCAAGGGCGGCGCCAAGGAGCGCTGGTCAGGGGAAACCGACAAGCGTAAAAGGGGACGCGATTAAAGAATGCGTTTGCGCGCCTGGGTGATGATGATTTCGGCCAATACGACCACCACGAAGATCGCGGCCAGCACCAGGGCGACGCGGTCCCACTGGAACAGGTTCAACGCGGTGTCCAGCGCCATGCCGATGCCGCCGGCGCCCACCAGCCCCAGCACGGCCGATTCGCGCACGTTGATGTCCCAGCGCAGCAGCACGATGGACCAGAACGCCGGGCGGATCTGCGGCCAGTAGGCGTACCACAGCACCGATGCCTTGCTGGCGCCGGTGGCGGTCACCGCCTCGATGGGGCCGCGCTGCGCTTCTTCGATGGCTTCGCCCACCAGCTTGCCCACGAAGCCGATCGAGCGGAACGCGATGGCCAGCGTGCCGGCGAGCGCGCCCGGCCCGAAGATGGCGATGAACAGCAGCGCCCAGACCAGCGAATTGACCGAGCGGCTGGACACCAGGATCAGCCGGGCCAGCATGTTGATGGTTTTGCTGGGCGTCAGGTTGTTGGCCGCAAGCAGGCCCACCGGCACCGCCATGAAGACGGACAGGATGGTGCCCAGGGTGGCGATGTGCAGCGTTTCGATCAGCGCGTTGTGCACGCCGTCCGGGTAGTAGGCCCAGTCGATCGGCCACATGCGGCGGAACAGGTCGGCCATCTGCTCGGGCGCGTCATACAGGAACTCCGGTATGACTTCGACGCCGCGGATGGCCTGGACGATGGCGGCCACGACCAGCAGGTACAGCGCGAAGCGCAGCAGCCGCTGGCCCATGCTGTAGCGCTGCCACACGCGCGGCGAACCCGCCGGGTTCAGGGTGGAGGCATGGACGTTCATTCTTCCACCTCCGCCTTGCGCGCCGCCGGCGGCTTGGTCGAGCCGATGCCGCGGGCACCCGCGAAACGGCCTTGCAGGATGCGGTCAAAGCCCAGGTTGTCCAGGAACACGGCGCGCACGAAGCCTGCGAGGATTTCGCCCAGCATGATGATGGCGATCAGCGTCAGCAGGATGGCGCTGACGAAGTCGTAATCAAAGCGCTGGAAGGCCGAGAACAGTGTGCCGCCCACGCCGCCCGCACCCACGATCCCCACCATGGTGGAGTTGCGCAGGTTGGAGTCGAACTGGTAGGTGGCAAAGCCGATGAAGCGGGCGAACACCTGCGGCAGCACGCCGAAGATGATGACGTTGGCGAACGAGGCGCCGCTTGCGCGCACCGCTTCCACCTGCTTGAGCGAGATTTCTTCGATGGCCTCGGTGAATAGCTTGCCGATAAAGCCGATGGAGGCCACCGTCAGCGCCAGGATGCCGGCCAGTGCGCCAAAGCCCACGGCCTTGACGAACAGGATGGCGACGATGACCGGGTGCAGGGCGCGGCACAGCGCCACCAGCGAACGCGCGGGCCACGACACCCAGGCAGGCATCATGTTGCGCGCGCCCAAAAGGCCCACGGGCAGCGCAAACAGGATGCCCAGCACCGAGGCCAGCACCGCGATTTCCAGGCTTTCCGCGATGCCCTTCCACAAGGTCGCGGGTTTTTCGAAATTGGGCGGGAACATGCGCGAAAGAAACGTCGACGCGTGTCCCATGCCGGTTTCAAAGCGTGCCCAGCTGAAATCCAGCTGCGCGCCGGCGTAGATGGTGTAGATCACCAGCAACACCAGGCCCGCCTTGGCGCGCCCGGACATGGCGAAGGGGCGGTTGCCCCGGGGGTGCGTCATTCCAGCCAAGACTCGCCTCCGTAGATCGTCTTGAGCATGGTCGCGTCCAGTCCCTGGCCGTCGCCGTCATACACCACGTGCCCGCCGGACATGCCGACGATGCGGGTGGCGTAGCGACGCGCCAGTTCGACGTCGTGGATGTTCACGATGACGGGAATACCGGTGGCGCTGCCCTGAACGGACAGCAGCTCCATGATTTCCACCGAGGTCTTGGGATCCAGCGACGACGTCGGTTCGTCCGCCAGCAGCAGCTGCGGCCGCTGCATCAGCGCGCGGGCGATGCCCACCCGCTGGCGCTGCCCGCCCGACAGCGCATCGGCGCGCTGGTCGGCAAAGCCGGCCAGGCCGACGGTATCCAGCAGCTTGTAGGCATGCTCGATGTCTTCGGGTTCGAAGCGGCGCATCCAGGCCTTCAGGGCGGAGGTGTAGCCCAGCCGCCCCGTCAGCAGGTTTTCCATGACGGTCAGGCGTTCGACCAGGTTGTATTCCTGGAACACCATGCCGATGCGCCGGCGCGCGCGGCGCAGCGACGCGCCGCGCACGCGAGCCAGATCCACGGAACCGTCCTTGGACTGCAGCACGATCTCGCCCTGGGTGGGTTCGATCAGCCGGTTGATGCAGCGCAGAAGCGTGCTCTTGCCGGTGCCGGAGGGGCCAATGATGGCGGTCAGTCCTTGACCGGCGATTTCAAGGTTGATGCCATTGAGAACCGGCCGGCCGGCCCGGTATTCCTTGACCAGGCCGGAAATGCGTAGCGACGTCGTCATGCTGGATTACTTCTTGCTCTTGGCGGATTCGCGGTCGTAGGCGGCGCGGTTGAAGCTTTCGCCACCCGATTCAGCCACTTGGCGGACGATGGCCCAGTCCTTCTGATAGGTCACCGGATAGAAGCGGTCGGCGCCGTCGAAGGCCTTCGACATCTCCGCGGGGAAGCGGTAGTCGTAGAAGCACTTGAGCATCTGGTCGCGGAACTTCGGCTCCAGGTCATGCGCGTAGGCGAACGACGAGGTGGGGAATTTCTCGCTCTTGTAGATCACGCGGAAGTCGGCTTCCTTGACCTGGCCGCGTTCGACCATGCGCTTGAACACGTCGGAGGCCACGGCGGCGGCGTCATAGTCGCCGGAGTTCACGCCCATGACGGACTGGTCGTGCTTGCCCGAGAAGACCACCTTGTAGTCCTTGTCCGGCGTCAGGCCTTCCTTGGGGAAGAGCGCCACGGGCGCCATGTGGCCCGAGTTCGAGGACGGCGCGGTGTGCGCCAGCTTCTTGCCCTTCAAGTCGGTCAGCTTCTGGTAGGGGCTGTCCTTCTTGACGATGACGATCAGGTTGTAGCCCTGGAAACCGTCGGCATAGCCCTTGACGGCGAACGGCACGGCGCCGGCGATGTTCACGGCGAACGCGGTCGGGCCGGTCGAAAAGCCGCCCACGTGCAGGCGGCCCGAGCGCATGGCTTCGATTTCGGCGGCGTTGCTTTGTACCTGGTAGAACACGACGCGCTTGCCCGTGCATTCGGACAGGTGTTTGGTGAACGGCTTGAAGATGTCTTCGTAGACCGCCGGGTCTTCGACCGGGGTGTAGGTGAACACCAGGGTCGACGGCGTCTTCTGCTTGGAAGCGTCGGTGGGGGTATCGGCCACCAGATCGTTATTGGCGTCGCAATACATCTGGTCCAGGTCGCCCCGGTTGGAGCAGGTGTCGGCGGCGTGGGCGGCGGTGCCGCCAACGGCGAACGCGGCCAGGGCGGCCGCTTGCAATAGACGCATTGCGTGCATGGTTTGTCTCCTCTTGTGGGATGAATTTGAATATTTGCTGAATTCAACCACACAAGCGGGGACGGGCACACTTGGGAAAGTCCCTGCCTTTCTTTTCGTGTTTTGTTCGAATTGTTCGCTTTATGTTCGTTTGTTTGCGATCAATCGAACAAGCCCGACACCGGGTCCGAGCCGGACCCGGGGGCCAGACCCGAGCCAACTCCGTGTCAGGCCCGGTAGCCGAGCTTGCGCGAGATCTCCTGCGCGCAGGCCAGCAGCGGCCGGGCAATGGCGCCGTCCCAGCTCACGTCGAACAGGCCCGTCGGCCCCAGGCTGGTCAGCCCCAGGACGATGTTGCCGGTGTTGTCGAACACGGGCACCGACAAGGCGTCCACGCCCGGCAGCGGGTTGCCCAGCGCGCGGGCCATGCCGTGCACGCGGATGTCGGCCAACTGGGCTTCGATGTTGGCGCGCGAGGCCTTGCGTGGGGGCGGCACGCTGGCGATGACGGCCGTATCGCCCTCTTCGCGGGCGATGTAGTGCTCGCTGACCTTGGGCGGCAGCCAGGCCGCGAATACCAGGCCGGTGGCGGTGTGCAGCATGGACATCACGGTGCCCTTGCGCATGTTCACGTGCACCGGGTAGCTGGCTTCGGTCATGTGGATCATGGTGGGCCCGTGCGAGCCCAGCACCGCGATGCCCAGCGTATGGCCGATCTCGGATTGCAGCTTGGCGATCTCGGGCATGGCGATGCGCACCGGGTCCAGCCGTTGCAGGCTGACCAGGCCCATCTGCAAGGCGAAGGGGCCCAGCTCGTACTGGCCGGTGATGGCGTCTTGCTGCACCAGGCCCACGCGGATGAAGCTGACCAGGTAGGGATGCGCCTTGGCGGACGTCATGCCGGCGCCCGCAGCCAGGTCGCGCAGGGTCAGGGGCTTGGCGGCGTCGACCAGGGCGGCCAGCAGCGGCACGCCAACTTCGATGGACTGGATGCTGCGGCGGCCGTCGTTGGCGGCGGGGGCGGGAGTCTTGGTGGTGGCCACGGTGTGCGGACCTCAGGCCGGTTGCGCGTGCAACTGCGGGGCCTGGCGGGCCGCCAGCAGCCGGTTCGCCATTTCGACGAAACCCGCGCCGCCGTGGAAGGCGGCGACAAAGGCGGGGCGATGCGTCAGGCGATGCAGCTGGGCCTGGATGTTGGCCACGCCGACTGAAATCGGGAAGTACGCGAACATGGGTTCGTCGTTGGGCGAATCGCCGATGAACAGCGTGCTGTCCAGGGCGCTGGCCACGTCCGCGCCGAATTCGCGCTGGAACATGGTGCGGGTCATGGTCAGCTTGTCGTAGTCGCCGAACCAGCCGTTGACGTGGATCGAACTGACTTTGGCCTGGGCGCCGGCGTCGTGGAAGATCTGGACGATCTTGCTGATGGCCGAGTCGGGCAGGGCGGGCACGTCTTCGCAGAAGTCGATGGCCAGGTCGGCCACACGGTAGTCCTGGTCGCTGGCGACGGCCGAGCCCGGCACTTCGGCCAGGACGCGGGCGCGGATCGCGTCGAGCTGCTTGCGGCTGGCCTGGCGCGAGGCGGCGTCCGTCCAGTAATGGGTCGTCATGCGGCGGGCCTGGCGGTCGTAGGCGTAGTAGAAGGCGCCGTTCTCCCCCACCACGGCGCGCACGGGCCACATGCGGGCGATATGGTCGCACCAGCCAGCTGGGCGGCCGGTGATCGGCACCACCTGGATGCCCGCCTGTTCCAGGCGCTCCAGCGCGGCGTAGGCGTCGGCCGGCAGGCGGCCTTCGGTGGTCAGCGTGTCGTCGATGTCGGTCAGGACGACCCGAACCGCCGCGGCGACGGTCAAAGGCATGGCCGCAAGGGCTTGCATGGGGTTTTTCCTCGTTGGGGACGTGATTTTTATGGGGGGATCTCCGGCCGAAAGTTTAACCGGATGGCCCGGCTGGACGCCGTTCTGGCGGCCCGATAGGGGATCCGGCGCCAGGGGCGGTAAAATCCGGGCTTTCCCGCCTGGTTTGCGTGCCCGCCATGTCCGTCCAGTTGTCCTCTTTGCCCGGCTCCGAGCCGGAATCCTTCGGTATCGCTTCCGTTGCCGAGATCATCGCCGAGCTGCGCGCCGGCCGTATCGTCATTCTTGTTGACGAAGAAGACCGTGAAAATGAAGGCGACCTGGTCATGGCCGCCGAATTCGTCACGCCTGAAGCCATCAACTTCATGGTGACCCACGGCCGCGGCCTGGTGTGCCTGACGCTGACCGAAGAGCGCTGCCGCCAACTCGAGCTGCCCATGATGGCGGCCCGTAACGGTACGCGATACGGCACCAATTTCACGCAGTCGATCGAAGCCGCCGTGGGCGTCGAAACCGGTATTTCGGCCGCCGACCGCGCCCGCACCATTCAGGTGGCGGTGGCGCGCGACGCCAAGCCGGCCGACCTGGTCCAGCCTGGCCACATCTTCCCCGTGCGGGCGGTGCCCGGCGGCGTGCTGGTGCGCGCCGGCCACACCGAAGCTGGCTGCGATCTGACCGCCATGGCCGGCCTGACGCCCGCCGCGGTGATCTGCGAAATCCTCAAGCCGGACGGCACCATGGCCCGCCTGCCGGACCTGGTGGAATTCGGCCGCCAGCACAACCTGAAGATCGGCACGATCGCCGACCTGATCCAATACCGCAGCGAACACGAATCCATCGTCAAGCGCGTGGGCAAGCGCCCCATGCAGACGGCCTGGGGCACCTTCGAGGCCGTGGCCTATGAAGACGCGGCCACCGGCTCCGCCCATTTGGCGCTGGTGCATGGTAACGTGAGCCCCGACGTCGAAACGCTGGTGCGCGTGCACGAGCCGGCCTCCGTGCTGGACGTGCTGGATACCGGCGCCAGCCCGCATAGCTGGGGCGTGGCGCAAGCCCTGCAGGCCATTGCAGCCGCTCCGGCCGGGGTGCTGGTGTTGATGAACTGCCAATCGTCCACCGAGCACCTGTTCGGCCAGATCGCCGGCTGGAACGACCCGAAGGCCCAGGCCGACGCGGCCGCCAGCACGGACCGTTTCGGCCTGCGCACTTACGGCATCGGCGCCCAGATCCTGCGCGACCTGAATGTGGGCCAGATGAAGCTGCTGGCCCGGCCGCGCAAGATGCCCAGCATGGCGGGCTTTTCGCTCACCATTACGGGTTACGATTGCGACCCGCAGAATACTCCCGCAACACACTGAAGGCCGACACATGAACCCTTACATCCTTACCCCCGACCTGAACGGCGAAGGGCTGCACATCGGCATCGTACGCGCCCGCTTCAATGAAGAAATCGGCCAGGCCGAACTCGAAGCGTGCCTGAAGGAACTGGCCGAACTGGGCGTGGACGAGCGCGACGTGATGGTCGCCACCGTTCCCGGCGCCCTGGAACTGGGCGTGGCCCTGTCCCACATGGCCGAAACGTTTGAATTCGACGCCTTGATCGCGCTGGGCGCCGTCATCCGTGGCGAGACCTATCACTTTGAAGTGGTCAGCAATGAAATGGCCATGGCAATCACCCGTATCTCCCTGGAAACCGGCATCCCCGTCGCAAACGGCGTGTTGACCGTCGACACCGACGAGCAGGCGCAAGCCCGCGCCGCCGGCAAGGGCCGCGATTGCGCTCAGGTGGCCGTTGAAATGGCCAACCTGGTGGCGGCGCTGGAACCTGAGGAAGAAGACGAAGACGACGAAGACGAGGACGAAGATTTTGACGACGAAGAAGACGACGACCAGCGCTGATAGCGCGGCGCAAGCCCGCGCCAATGCGCGCAGCGCCCGCCGCCGTGCACGCGAATTCGCACTGCAGGGCGTGTACGCGTGGCTGCTGCGCGGTGGCGAAGGCACGCAAGACGCCGGCGAGATCGATGCCCACCTGCGCGACACCGAGGATTTTTCCGAGGCCGACGCGCAGTGGTTCAAGACCTTGCTGCACGGCGTCCTGCGCGAAGCGCCCGCGTTGCGCGAGCGGTTCACGCCTTACGTCGACCGCCCGCTGGCCGAGCTGTCGCCCGTTGAGCATGGCATCCTGCTGATCGGCAGCTTCGAACTGATTCATCATGTCGAAGTGCCGTACAAGGTCGCCATCAATGAAGCCGTTGAACTTGCCAAATCGTTTGGCGGCACCGACGGCTTCAAGTTCGTCAACGGCGTGCTCGACAAGCTGGCTGCCGACGTGCGTGCGAACGAGGTCCAGGCCGCCGCCCAACAGCGGCGCTGACCCGCGCTTGCCGGACTCCGAAGGGGTCAGGCGCATGCCGCCCTGCGCGTACCCTAGCCGGTGCGCCAGGCGTGGCCTGCGTCTGACCCCTTCGGCTTGTTTCACCGCCGGTTTCCCGACCGGCTTCTCGGAGTTGCCGTGGCGTCCGAATTCGATCTGATCGCGCGCTATTTCACCCGGACCGCACCGGCGGGCCTGCTGGGCGTGGGCGACGATTGCGCCCTGTTTCCTGTACCGCCTGGCGAACAGGTCGCCACCAGCACCGACCTGCTGCTGGAAGGCCGCCATTTCTTTCCCGACGTGGATCCTCGCGCCCTGGGCCACAAGGCCCTGGCCGTGAACCTGTCTGACCTGGCCGCCATGGGCGCCCGGCCGATTGGCTGCGTGCTGGGGCTGGCCTTGCCGCGCCTGGACGAGCCCTGGCTGGCCGCCTTCGCGGACGGGTTTCACGCCTTGGCCGATGCCCATGGCTGCCCGCTGATCGGCGGCGACACCACGCGTAGCGCGCATGACCTGGCGATCAGCGTCACCGTGTTCGGCGCCGTGCCCGCCGGCCAGGCGCTGCGGCGCGACGGCGCGCAGGCGGGCGACGATATCTGGGTATCGGGCGAACTGGGCGCGGCCGACGTGGCCTATCGCCTGCTGGACGGCCAGTATCCGGCCGATGGGTCCTTGCTGGCCGCGACCCGTGACGCACTGGAATGGCCCCAACCGCAGGTTGCGCTGGGGCTGGCGCTGCGCGGCATCGCGCACGCCGCCATCGATCTGTCCGATGGGCTGCTGCAAGACCTGGGCCACATCCTGGCCGCCAGCCGGGTGGGCGCTTGCCTGGAGTACGCCCGGATGCCGGCGGCCACGGCCCTGGCGGGCCTGGACGAGGCGCTGTTGCGCCGCGCGGTGCTGGGCGGCGGCGACGTCTATCAGCTGTGCTTTACCGCGCCCGCCGCCCGCCGCGATGCTGTGGCGCAAGCCGCCCGCGCAGCCAATGCCCGCGTGACCCGGGTGGGCCACACGCTGGCGCAGGCGGGCCTCACCGTGCTGGACGGGCAGGGCCAGCCGATGACCGCGCTGCCGGCCGGTTTCGATCACTTTCCCGCAGCCTGATCCGCAGCGGTTCCCCTACCGACATTCCCCCTCTATCAACGGCCCAGGAACGCCATGTCCCTTACCGATAAGCCATCCCCGTCCATGCGTGAACGCTCGCGGGCCGTGTATCCGTCACTGTCCTGGGTGTGCCGCGATCCGGGCCGCCTGATCGCCTTTGGCCTGGGCAGCGGCCTCGTCCGGCCGGCCTCGGGCACCTGGGGCACCTTGCTGGCCTGGGGCATCTGGGTGGCGGCCGCGCCCGCCGCGTCGGACATGGCCATCGGTGTGTTCCTGGCGCTGGCCTTTCTTTATGGTTGCTGGGCCTGCCACCGCGTCGGCCGTGAACTTGGGCAGCCGGATCATGTCGGAATGGTCTGGGACGAGATGGTGGCGTTCTGGCTGGTGCTCTGGTTGACGCCCGCTGGCTGGCTGTCGCAGTTGCTGGCGTTCGGGCTGTTCCGCCTGTTCGACATCGTCAAGCCGCCGCCCATCAAGTTCTTCGACGCCCATATCAAGGGCGGCTTCGGCGTAATGTGGGACGATATCGTGGCGGCCGGCTATGCCTTGCTGGTGATGGCGCTGGTCGCACGCACAGGAGTCTTGGGATGAACGAGCAACAAGAAGTGGGATCGCGGTCGAACCTGTCGGCCGCCCAGTTGACTGAAGCCACCACCGTCGGCCTGGCCGAACGGCTGGGCGATTCGATGCGGCGCCATGGCTGGATGCTGGGCACTGCGGAATCCTGCACGGGCGGCCTGCTGGCCGGCGCGATGACGTCGGTCGCTGGCTCCAGCGAATGGTTCGAGCGGGGATTCGTCACCTACAGCAACGAAGCCAAGGTGGAAGAGCTGGACGTCTCTCCCGACGCGCTGCATCACTTCGGCGCGGTCAGCGAACCCGTTGCGCTGGAGATGGCAAATGGCGTGTTGCTGATGGCGCCTGCCGCGCATGTGGCCGTGTCCACCACCGGCATCGCCGGGCCGGGCGGCGCCACACCGGGCAAGCCGGTTGGCATGGTGTGCTTCGGTTTTGCGATGCGGGTGGGCGAGGGCATCACCAGCCGCGCCGTGACGCACGTGTTCCCGGGCGACCGCACGCAAGTGCGCCAGGCCGCGGTGGAATTCGCGTTGCGGGGATTGCTGGAGTTCGTGGGGGCGCCGGTCAATCGCCGCTAAGGTCGAAAAAAAAACGGGTTGCCTGTTAGCAACCCGTTTTTTTAGATTCAACGCACCGCGTTGATCGCGTCGCGCAGGCCCATGGCTGCGCGGCCGGCGGCCTCGCGCCAGTCGTCGCCGCCGCTGGCGTAGATGATGGCGCGCGAGGAGTTGATCATCATGCCGCTGCGGGCGGCGTTGGCGCCGGCGTTCACGGTGGCGGTGATGTCGCCGCCCTGGGCGCCGATGCCCGGGACCAGCAGGGGCAGGGCGTCGCCGATGCGCTGGCGCACGGCGGCCAGTTCGTTCGGGAACGTGGCGCCCACCACCAGGCCGCATTGGCCATTGGCGTTCCATTTGTCGGCCACCAGGCCTGCGACGTGCAGGTACAGCGGTTCGCCGTTATCCATCTTCAGGAACTGCAGGTCCGACCCACCGGGGTTGGACGTGCGGCACAGCACGATCACGCCGCGGTCGCGCCAGGCCAGGTAGGGCTCGACGGAATCCAGGCCCATGTAGGGGCTGACGGTGAGCGCGTGCGCCTGGTAGCGCTCGTAGGCTTCGCGGGCGTAGTTCTCGGCGGTGGAGCCGATGTCGCCACGCTTGGCGTCCAGCACGATGGGCAGGTCCGGGTGCTTGTCGCGGATGTGCTGGCACAGCGCTTCCAGCTGGTCTTCGGCGCGGTGCGCGGCGAAATACGCGATCTGCGGCTTGAAGCTGCAGGCGTAGGGCGCGGTGGCGTCGACGATGTCGCGGCAGAACTGGAAGATGGCGTCCGGCTTGTCCTGCAATTCGCGCGGAAAGCGCTGGGGATCGGGATCCAGCCCGACTTGCAGGAGCGAGTTGCTGGTGGTCCAGGCGTGTTCGAGTTTTTGCAGGAAATTCATGGGGGAGTTCAGTGCAGTTTGACCCGGGGGCGCGTGCGCCGCATAAGCAGGCGGGCCAGGGCCAGGGAGGCGGTGCGAGAGATGCCCAGCACCGCTTTGTGGTGCATCAGGTGCAGGCTCATGTACATCAAGCGCGCCAGTGTACCGCTTACGAACAGTCCCCGTCCGGCCAGCTTGCCCATCAGGCTGCCCACCCCGGCGTCCTGGCCCAGCGACACCAGCGAACCGTGATCCTGGTAGACATAGGGGCCGGTGGGCTCTGCCGTGTTGCGCAGGCGCGCCGTCAGCTTCTTGGCCAGGTAATCGGCCTGTTGGTGCGCGGCCTGGGCGCGGGCGGGCACCGTGCGGCCATCGCGCCAGGGCACCGAGCAGCAATCGCCCAGCGCCAGGATGTGCGGATCGGCGGTTTCCAGCCGTTCGTTCACTTCCAGCTGTCCCAGCTTGTTCAGCGGCAGGTCCAGGTCGGCAAGCAGGGCGGGGCCCTTGATGCCGGCGGCCCACATGCATAGCTGGGCGGGGAATTCGCGGCCGTCCGCGGTTTTCACGCTGTTGCCGGTCACTTCCGAGACGCGGCAGGACGTTTCCACGCCGATGCCCAGTTCCTTCAACCGGTTGGTTGCGGCTTCGGAGATCTTTTCGGGCAGCGCCGACAGGATGCGCGGCGCGCCTTCCACCAGCGTGATGGCCAGGTCGCGTTCGGCGCGGAAGTTCGGCAGGCCGTAGGCGCTGACGACGTGGCTGGCTTCGGTCAGTTCAACGGCCAGTTCGACGCCGGTGGCGCCGCCGCCCACGATGACCAGATCCAGCCGGGCCGACGGATTGCGCACCTTGGCCAGGTCAACCTGCGCCATCGCCTTCAGCATGGTCAGGCGGAACTGTTCGGCGTTTTCGGTGGTGTCGAGCGTGACGGCGTGTTCGGCCGCGCCGGGCGTATTGAAGAAATTGGAGGTGCTGCCCAGGGCCAGCACCAGCGTGTCGTAGCCGAGATCGCGGCGGGGCAGGACTTCCTGGCCTTGCGAATCGTTGACGGCGTCCACCACGATCTGGCGGCGCGCCCGGTCTACGCTGAGCAAGCGGCCCTGCGCGAACGAAAAGCCGTTCATGTGGGCCAGCATCAGGTAGGACAAGCCTTCCTGGTGGATGTCCAGCGTGCCCGCGGCTGCTTCGTGCAGCGAGGGCTTCCAGATATGGAAGGGGCGGCTGTCGACCAGGGCGATGTGTTGGCGGCCATGGATCCGGCCCAACTTGGCGGCCAATTCCAGGCCGCCGGCACCGCCGCCGACGATGACGATGCGTTGAGAGGGGGCTGACGTCGATTTAGGCATCATGGCTCCCAGTATAAAGACAGGCGCGTCCCCCGTGGGATGCGGCCCGTGTCAATGCATGACGAAACGGCTGATGGCCACCCCGATCCAGACCGCCCCGGCGAAGATCAGCAGCAGCATCACGGCTGCGCTGCCCAGGTCCTTGGCGCGCCCCAGCAGCGGGTGGCGTTCGACGGACAGCGCATCGGCCAGCGCCTCGATCGCGGAATTCAGCAATTCCGCCGCCAGCACCATGATCACCGTGCCCACCAGGAAAAAGACCTCGACGGTGGTGCGGCCCAGGAAGAACGCGGCGGGGATCATCAGCACGGCCAGCGCCAGTTCCTGGCGGAACGCAGCTTCGTATTTGACGGCCGCTTTCAAGCCCTGCCAGGAGTAGCGCAGCGCATTCAGGATGCGGCGCAGGCCGCCGGTGCTTTTAAAGGGCGAGTGTTGCGGGTCGTAGGTCATGGATTCGGAAGAAGGCCGGGTGTGGCGGCTTTTTAACAGATAAGGGTTGCCCGCGTGATGCGACGTGCGGCTATGGGCAAACCCTAATTGTGACCGATCGAAGGCAGGCGCACGATTCTGGTCAATTGGTAAGGCCACTTTACCTTTCCGTCGTTGCCACCCACCGACTCCCATGCCGATCCAGACTATCGAGCCGCGCCGCTTGTATCGCCAGATCGCCGATCAGCTCAGGTTGCTGATCGAGGCGGGCGAATTCCCGGTCGGCGCCCGGCTGCCGCCCGAGCGCGACCTGGCGCTGAAGCTGGGCGTGTCGCGGCCGTCGGTGCGGGAAGCGCTGATCGCGCTGGAGGTCGAAGGGTGGGTGGAAGTGCGCATGGGGTCGGGCGTCTACGTCCAAAGCCTGGCCGGCGCGCCGCGCGCCAGCCTGACCGCCGAAAGCCCGCTGGAAACCATCCGCGCACGCTGGACCATCGAAGGCGAACTTGCCGCCCAGGCGGCCCGCAACCCCGTCCCCGCGCTGGTTGACGGCCTGCTGGAAGCAGTGGGTGCGATGGAAGACGAGGCCCAGGCGGGCAGCGTGCCCATCCGCGGCGACCGCCTGTTCCATCTGCGCGTGGCGGAAATGGCGGGCAACACCGTCCTGGTCCGCGTCGTGGGCGAACTGTTCGACGAACGCCACAACCCCCTGTCCGTGAAGCTGGGCGATTACTTCGAGAACCCCGACAGCTGGGCCGTCGCCATCACCGAGCACCGCCGCGTCATCGCCGCCATCACGGCCGGCGACGAGACCGCCGCGCGGGCCGCCATGCATCACCATCTTTCTTGCTCGTTCGACCGTTTGACGGCCAGTTGGCCGGCGGGCGCGGACGCGTTGCGTGCCGATAGCAAAGAACCGGCGGCGTCTTGACGCCTTCGGGGAACCGTAGTCGCTGTACGAAGGTGCAACCTGTATGTGAAATCCCCATGTGAAACATAAAGCGGGCCGGCGCGTGACGACAGTCGCCGGACTCGCTACCTCAGAGAGAGGAGACATCATGAATCGAGGCAACGCTATCAAAGTGCTGTTTGCCGCCGCGCTGCTTGCCGCAACAGGCAGCGCGCTGGCGCAAACCAAGCTGAAATGGGCGCATGTGTACGAGACCTCCGAACCCTTCCATACCTCGTCGGTGTGGGCGGCCCAGGAGATCGAGAAACGCACCAACGGCCGCTATCACATCGATGTCTATCCCGCCTCTCAGCTGGGCAAGGAAAACGACATCAACCAGGGGCTGACCTTGGGCACGGTGGACATGATCATTTCCGGGTCCAGCTTTGCCGCCAAGAGCTTTCCCCGCATCGGCGTCACGTACTACCCCTACATATTCCGCAATCCCGAACACCTGATCGCCTACACCAAGAGCGATATCTACAAAGAGCTCACCCGCGGCTACGACGAGAAAAGCGGCAACCACATCGTCGCTACCACCTATTACGGCACGCGCCAGACGACCTCCAACCGCGCCTTCACCAAATGCTCTGAAATGAAGGGCATGAAGATCCGCGTGCCGGACGTGGCGGCCTACCTGGCGATGCCGCGCGCCTGTGGCGCCAACACCGCGCCCATCGCGTTCGCCGAGGTCTACCTGGCCTTGCAGAACGGCACGGTGGAAGCGCAGGAAAACCCGTTGACCACCATCGAGGCGAAGAAGTTCTATGAAGTGCAGAAGAACATCGTCCTGACGGGCCACATCGTCGATCACCTGAATACGGTGATCTCGGGCAAGCTGTGGAAGAGCCTGTCCGACGAAGACAAGAAGATCTTCTCCGAAGTCGCCCAACAGGCGTCGGAAAAGGCCTCGTCCGAAGTCGCCGAGAGCGAGAAGAAGATGGTCGAGGTATTCAAGAAGCGCGGGCTGAATGTGGCAGAGGTCAATGTCGAAGACTTCCGCAAGACTGTGCTGGAGAAGGTGCCGTTCGAGCAGTACGGCTATCAGAAGTCGGATTGGGAAAAGATCCAGGCGGTGAAGTAAGCCGCGCGGGCGGGCCCTAGCGGCCCGCCGCCCGACACCCGATTCCGACCAGGGGAACCCCATGCACTTGAACGCGAAGGCGGCGCCGATGGCGGCCGCCAGCCACGGCCCGAGCGTTGCGCCCGGCCACTCTGCCACTGCGGCAGGCCCGCACCAGACGTCCGTGGACGAGATCGTCCAAAGCTTCGAGGAGGCCGACCATCACGAGGTCAGCCTGGCGGGTTACCAACCCGAAGACTGGATCTGCCTGGCCATGTTCTGGACGATGGCGATGCTGGTCTTCCTGCAGTTCTTCTCCCGCTACGTGCTGAACGATTCCTACGCCTGGACCGAAGAGCTGGCGGTGTACTGCCTGATCGGCGTGGTGTTCCTGGGCTCTGCGATGTGCGTGCGGGCCTGTCGCCATATCCAGGTGGATTTCCTGTACCGCTACCTGCCCAAGCGGGTGGGCCGCGTGCTGGCGACGGTGATCGACATCCTGCGCACGGCCTTTTTCGGCTATGCCGTGTGGCTGACCTACCGCTACATCGTGCTGGTGGGCGACGAGCCCATGACCACGCTGTTCTGGAACAAGTCCTATGTCTACTGGGTCGCGCTGGCGGGCTTCGTCATGATGTTCCTGCGATCGCTGCAAGTGTCCGTGCAGAACTGGCGGCAAGGTTATTCGATCCTGGAAAACCCCGCGGCCTACGAGTCGC
Organism: Achromobacter marplatensis; assembly: GCF_002209535.1. GTDB lineage: Bacteria > Pseudomonadota > Gammaproteobacteria > Burkholderiales > Burkholderiaceae_B > Achromobacter > Achromobacter marplatensis. Next base: position 35,457 of record NZ_NJIG01000006.1, read on the forward strand.
AGGACTGAGATCGCCGGATCGCTGCGCAGCACCGAAACCCTTACGAATCCGCAGTGCCTTTCCAGGAGCAAGACATGGGCACACTGATTGGAACCTTTCTACTGTTGATGATCCTGGGCCTGCCGGTGGCGGTGTCCATGGCGGGCGCGTCGCTGTTGTTCGTTTTGATCTCCGGCAGCGTGCCGGACGTGGTGGTCGCGCAGCGCATGATCGCGGGCGTCGAGTCGTTCCCGCTGCTGGCCGTGCCGTTTTTCATCCTGGCCGGCAACCTGATGAACATCGCCGGCATCACCGGGCGCATCTACAACTTCGCCGTGGCGCTGGTGGGCTGGATGCGCGGAGGTCTGGGGCAGGTGAACATCATCGGCTCCGTGGTGTTCGCCGGCATGTCGGGCACGGCCATCGCGGACGCCGCCGGCCTGGGCACCATCGAGATCAAGGCCATGAAAGACCATGGCTACGAGACCGAATTCGCGGTGGGCGTCACCGCCGCGTCTGCGACCTTGGGCCCCATCATTCCGCCGTCGCTGCCGTTCGTGATCTACGGCATGATGGCCAACGTGTCGATCGGTTCGCTGTTCCTGGCGGGCCTGCTGCCGGGCGCCGTGCTGACGATACTGATGATGCTGACCGTGGCCTACTACGCCCGCCGCAACAACTGGGGCGGCGATGTGGCCTTCAATTGGAAGCGGCTGGGCGGCGCAGGCCTGGAAGTGCTGATCGTGTTGTCCTTTCCCTTATCCATCTGGCTGATGACGCTGGCCGGCGTGTCGCCCAACGTGGCGACCGGCATCGCGTTCGTCGCATTGCTGGCGCTGGATTGGCGTTTCAATTTCTCGGCCGTGATGGCGTTGATGGCGCCGGTGATCCTGATCGGCGGCATGACGCTGGGCTGGTTCACGCCCACCGAGGCCGCCGTGGCCGCGGTCATCTGGGCGCTGTTCCTGGGGCTGGTGCGCTACCGCTCGATGACGTTCAAGACCTTGGCCAAAGCCACGTTCGACACCATCGAGACCACGGCCTCGGTGCTGTTCATCGTGACGGCTGCGTCCGTCTTCGCCTGGTTGCTGACCACCACGCAGGCGGCGCAGACGCTGACCGACGCCATCCTGAGCGTGACGCAGAACAAGTGGGTGTTCCTGCTGATGGCCAACGTGCTGATCCTGATCGTCGGCTGCTTCATCGACACCATCGCCGCCATCACGATCCTGGTGCCGATCCTGCTACCCATCGTACTGAAACTGGGCATCGACCCGATCCACTTCGGCCTGATCATGACCCTGAACCTGATGATCGGCCTGCTGCATCCACCCATGGGCATGGTGCTGTTCGTGCTGGCCCGCGTGGCGCGCCTGTCGGTCGAGCGCACCACGATGGCCATCCTTCCCTGGCTGGTGCCGCTGTTCGTGGCACTGATCGCCATCACCTACATCCCCCAGATCACGCTGTGGCTGCCCACTGCAATGGGCATGGCCGGCAAATAACAGGAGCGCATCCATGTCGGGAAGACTGCAAGGCAAGACCGCCATCGTGACCGCCGCGGGCCAGGGCATCGGCCGGGCGGTGGCCGAGGCGTACGCGCGCGAAGGCGCCGACGTGCTGGCCGTGGACATCAATGCGGGGGCGCTGCAAACGCTCTCCGGTTGCCGCACCCAGGTGCTGGACGTGACGGACGGGCGCGCCATCCAGGCGCTGGCCGACAGCGCGGGTGCCATCGACGTGCTGTTCAACGGCGCGGGCTTCGTGCACGCCGGCACCATCCTGGATTGCGACGAAGACGCCTGGGACTTTTCCTTCAACCTGAACGTGCGGTCCATGTACCGGCTGATCCGCGCCTGCCTGCCCGGCATGCTGGCGCAAGGGTCGGGCTCCATCGTCAACATGGCGTCGGTGGCCGGCAGCATCAAAGGGGCGCCGAACCGCTGCGCCTACGGGGCGACCAAGGCTGCGGTCATCGGGCTGACCAAGGCCGTCGCGGCCGACTTCGTGGCCCGGGGCATTCGCTGCAACGCCATCTGCCCGGGCACGGTAGAGTCGCCGTCGTTGCGCCAGCGCATCGAGGCGCAGGCGCAGGCCAGCGGCCAATCCATTGCCGCGGTGGAAGCCGCCTTCACGGCGCGCCAGCCCAAGGGCCGCATCGGGCGCACCACTGAAATCGCCGCGCTGGCGGTGTATCTTGCCAGCGACGAATCCGCCTTCACGACGGGCACCACCCAAGTGATCGACGGCGGCTGGTCCAATTGAACGCTTAACCCTTTCCGCAACAAGGAACCTGCTATGAAACTGATGCGCTATGGCGCCAAGGGCGCCGAGAAGCCCGGCCTGATCGATGCCCAGGGCAAGGTGCGCGACCTGTCCGGCGTGCTGCCCGACATCACCGCGCAGACGCTTGGGCGCGCCAAGCTTGCCGAACTGCGTGCGCTGGACCCGTCCGCGCTGCCGCTGGTGGCGAACCCCGGCCGCGTGGCGCCGCCCTGGAGCGGGATGGGCAAGTTCATCTGCATCGGCCTGAACTATGCCGACCATGCCGCCGAATCCGGCCTGGCCGTGCCGGCCGAACCGGTCATCTTCATGAAGCCCACGTCCGCCGTCGTGGGCCCCAACGACCCGGTCGTGCTGCCGCAGGATTCGGTCAAGACCGACTGGGAAGTCGAACTCGGCGTGGTGATCGGCGAGACGGCGCGCTATGTCAGCGAAGCCGACGCCATGAAGTACGTGGCGGGCTACTGCGTGGTGAACGACGTTTCCGAGCGCGAATACCAGATCGAACGCGGCGGCACCTGGGACAAAGGCAAGGGCTGCGACACGTTTGGCCCGGTCGGACCGTGGCTGGCAACCGCCGACGAAGTCCCCAATCCGCAAGACCTGGAGATGTGGCTGGAAGTGAACGGCAAGCGTTACCAGAACGGCAGCACGCGCACGATGGTGTTCGGCGTGGCGCAATTGGTGGCCTATGTCAGCCGCTTCATGACGCTGTATCCGGGCGACCTGATCAGCACCGGCACGCCGCCGGGCGTGGGCATGGGCCAGAAGCCCGCGCCCGTCTACCTGAAGGCGGGCGACGAGATGAAGCTGGGCATTGCCGGGCTGGGCGAACAGCGCCAGCGGGTCCATGCCTGGGATCCGGCGCTGATCGACGGGTAACCGCCCGCTGAATCCGCACCCCTTACTTTCCGGAGTCCTCATGTCCCAGAACGACACGGCAGTGATACGCATCCACCCGGCCGACAACGTCGTGATCGCCCGGCGTCAGCTGGTCAGCGGCACGCGGCTGGAAAGCGAAGGGGTGACGGTGCAGGGCCTGGTGCCGCCCGGCCACAAGGTGGCCGTGCGCGCCATCGCGGCGGGCCAACCCGTGCGCCGCTACAACCAGATCATCGGGGTGGCGCGGCAAGACATTGCGCCGGGCCAGCACGTGCACACGCACAACCTGGAGTTCTCGGACTTCGAGCGCGACTATGCCGTGGGGCAGGGCGCGCACGCGACAGACTACGTGGCGCAACCGGCCGCGTTCGACGGCATCGTGCGCGCCGACGGGCGCATTGCCACGCGCAACTACATCGGCATCCTGACCAGCGTGAACTGTTCGGCCACGGTGGCACGCGCCATCGCCGACCATTTCCGGCGCGACATCCACCCCGATGCGCTGGCGTCCTGTCCGAACGTGGACGGCGTGGTGGCGCTGACGCACGGCGCGGGCTGTGCCACGGGCAGCGAAGGCGAACCCTTGCGGGTGCTTCGGCGCACGCTGGGCGGCTATGCGCGCCATGCGAATTTCGGCGGGCTGATGGTGGTGGGGCTGGGTTGCGAAACCAACCAGATCGGCGGGCTGATGGAACAAGAGGGCTTGCGCGAAAGCGGCCTGCTGCACACCTTCAACATCCAGGACACCGGCGGCACGCGCAAGACAGTGGCGCGCGGCATCGAGCTGGCGGAGCGGATGCTGGAACAAGCCAATCAGGTGCGCCGCCAGCCCGTGCCGGCCAGCCATCTGACGGTGGGCCTGCAATGCGGCGGGTCCGACGGCTATTCGGGCATCAGCGCCAACCCGGCGTTGGGCGCGGCGGTGGACCTGCTGGTGCGGCACGGCGGCACCGCTATCCTGTCCGAAACGCCCGAGATCTATGGCGGCGAGCATCTGCTGACGCGCCGCGCTGAAACACCGGCCGTGGCAGACAAGCTGCTGGCCCGGGTGCGCTGGTGGGAAGACTACTGCGCCCGCAACGACGCTGAAATGGACAACAACCCGTCGGCCGGCAACAAGGCGGGCGGGCTGACCACCATCCTGGAAAAATCGCTGGGCGCGATCGCCAAGAGCGGCACCACCAACCTGACCGACGTGTTCGAGTACGCCGAACCCGTGCGCACGCGCGGGCTGGTGTTCATGGACACGCCGGGCTACGACCCCGTGTCGGCTACCGGGCAGGTAGCAGGCGGCGCCAACCTGATCTGCTTCACCACGGGGCGCGGTTCCGCCTATGGCTGCGCGCCGGCGCCGTCCCTGAAGCTGTCGACCAACACCGCGCTGTGGCAGCGCCAGAGCGACGACATCGACATCAATTGCGGCGAGGTTGTGGATGGTGCGCAGAGCGTGGCGCAGATGGGCGAGCGCATCTTCCAGCTGATGCTGCAGACTGCCTCGGGCCGTCGTACGCGCAGCGAAGAGCACGGCTACGGCCAGAACGAATTCGTGCCCTGGGCGCTGGGCGCGGTGATGTAGCGGCGGCATGGCGGGCGCCGGCGTTGCAATAGGTCACGCTGCCGATATCGACGAAATCGGCGTCAGCGGATATCCTCATCCGCGCGCCGACTGGCCGGTCATCCGACAGGTGCATGGCGCCTTACGCCATTGGTCAACCATGCTTGAACGTTTGAATACGGAGTCGTTGCCGCGCCTGCCCGCAGACGTGGAAAAACCCATCTATGACCGCAGCCGGCTCACGCCCGGCATCGTGCATCTGGGGCTGGGAGCCTTTCACCGTGCGCATCAGGCGGTGATGACGGATCTGGCCATGCAAGCCAGCGGCGACCTCAGTTGGGGCATATTGGGTGTCTCGTTACGCAGCGCCGCCACCCGCGATGCGCTGACGCCGCAAGACGGCCTGTACACCTTGGCCCTGCGCGACGGCGGGCCCGACGGCGAAACCCGCGAACAGCTGCGCGTGGTGGGTTCGGTGCTGCGCGTGATGGTCGCCGAGGAAGATCCCAACGCCGTCCTGGAACGGATCGCCTACCCGCAGACCCGCATCGTGAGCCTGACCGTGACCGAGAAGGGCTACAGCCACGAGCCCGCTACCGGCCACTTGCGCTGGGACGACCCCGACATCCTGCACGACCTCGACAACCCGCACCGCCCGCGCAGCACGATCGGCATTCTGGTCTATGGGTTGGCGCTGCGCCGCGAACGCGGGCTGCCGCCCGTCACGCTCTTGTCTTGCGACAACCTGCGTGGCAATGGCGATACCTTGCGCAGCCTGGTGCTGGCCTTTGCCTTGCGGGTGGATGTGGGGCTGACGCACTGGATCGACACGCATTGCACCTTCCCGAATTCCATGGTCGACCGCATCGTGCCGGGCACCGGCGACGATGACCGGCAGCGGATCACCCAGCGCCTGGGCGTGCAGGATGCCTGGCCGGTGGTCGGCGAGCCCTATATGAACTGGGTCATCGAAGACAAGTTCGCGGCGGGCCGGCCGGCTTGGGAAAGCCACGGCGGCGCGACCTTCGTGCGTAATGCCGCGCCCTACGAGCGGCTGAAGTTGCGCATGGTGAACGGCCCGCATTCCACCTTTGCCTATCTGGGCGCGTTGCTGGGGCACCAGACGATCTGCCAGTCGGTGCAAACACCCGCCCTGTGCGGTTTCGTCGACGCCATGATGCGGCTGGAGATCGCGCCGACGTTGAAGGGTATTCCCGATAGCGGACTGGAGGAATACCGCCGCCGATTCCTGGCACGCATCGCCAACCCGGCGCTGCCGCACCCGACGTCGCAGGTGGCGATGGATGGATCGCAAAAGGTCCCGCAGCGCCTCTTGGACACGATCCGCGACCGCTTGCGGACGGGCGACGATATCCAGCGCCTGACGCTGGCGGTGGCGGCTTGGCTGCATTACCTGCGCGGCGAAGACGAGTCGGGCGGCCGCTACAAGATCCAGGATCCGATGGCGGCACGCCTGGCCAAGCTGGTGGCGCGCGCCGACGTGGCCGCCCGCGCGTCGGCGCCGTCGCAGGCGGCCCACCGCCGCGCAATGGTGCTGTCGGGATTCAAACCCGTGTTCGGCGACCTGGGAGGCGCATCCGAATTCGTCTCGCTGCTGGCCGCGCATCTGGAAACCCTGCGTCAGCATGGCGTGATGCACGCCGTGGAGGCCGCTACCTGAGGAGTGCTGCATGAATGCGGAATGCCGAGTGGATGCTGTTGAATGGGGACGCTGGGGGCAGGACTGCCTGCGCGCCCAGGGCTTTACCGACGAGGATGCGCGGTGCCTGGCGGAAAGCCTGGCTCAGACCAGCCTGTGGGGCATCGACTCCCATGGCATCGCGCGGCTGCCCCATTATCTGAACCGCGTGGCGCACGGCTCCATCCTGGCCCGCCCCGAGATCCGCATCGAACGCACCGGCCCCGGCACCGCGCAACTGCATGGCGGCCAAGGACAGGGCATTGTGGTGGCGCATCGAGCCAATGCGTTGGCGATGGAACTGGCCCGCGACGCGGGCATTGCCGCAGTCGGTGTCAGCAACTCATCGCATTGCGGGGCGATTGGGCTGTATAGCCGCAAGGCGGCTGCGCAAGGCCTGATCGGCATCGCCTTCACGCATTCCGATTCGATCGCCGCGCCTTTTGGGGGCCATCAGGCATTCTTCGGCACCAATCCCATTTCGCTGGCGTTCCCGCGCGCGAGCGCCGAACCGCTATGCCTGGACATGGCGACCACCGCCATTCCCTGGAACCGCGTCATGAACGCCCGGCGCGACGGCGTGACGCTGCCGCCCGGCGTGGCGGTGGATGCGCAAGGGCATGATTGCGTCGACGCGGATCACGTCCGTGCGTTGCGCCCCTTGGGCGGCGAGCGCTACGGCTACAAGGGCTATGGCCTTGCCATGATGGTCGAACTGCTGTGCGGGCCCTTGAACGGCAATCCGTTCGGGCCGCATATCTCGCCCATGTACGACGCGCTGGATCGCCCGCGCGAGTTGGGCGCGTTCTTCATTGTGATCGATCCGTTGCGTTTCGCCGGCGGCGCGGCATTGGCCGGTGTCGTGGCGGCGATGGCGATGGAATTGTCCCAGGCGCCCGGTGCGCCTCGCATGCCGGGCGACCCGGAGGCCGCCGCGCAGGCCGAACGGCGGCAGCACGGCCTCCCCGTTCCGCCCGCGCTGTGGGACCAGATGGCGGACTGGAGCGCACGCCTGGGCGTGGCGCTCCCCGCGCACCGAACCTAAGGGCGCAGACCTTAAACCCCCAGGTACTGTAGCAGCCGCGGTTCGTCGTCCAGGAATGCCTGCGACGAGCCGGTCCACGCTACGCGCCCCTTTTCCACGATGGCGTGATGGTCGGCCGTGGCCAGCAGCGGTTCCAGGTTCTTGTCGATGCACAGCACCGCCAGCCCCGTCTGCTTCAGCGTGTCCAGTGCGGACCAGATTTCTTCGCGCACCACAGGCGCCAGGCCTTCGGTGGCCTCGTCCAGGATCAGCAAGCGGGGATTGGTCAGCAACGCCCGGCCGATCGCCAGCATCTGCTGTTCGCCGCCCGACAGATGGCTGCCCAGGTGACGGGCACGCTCCGACAGGCGGGGAAACAGCGCGTACACCCGGTCCAGCGTCCAGGGTTGCGACGCGCCCTGGCGGTTGTGGGCGGTGGCGACCAGGTTCTCGCGGACCGACAGGTTGGGGAAGATGTGGCGTCCTTCCGGCACCAGCCCGATGCCGCATTGCGCCACCTTATACGCGGGTAGCCGGCTGATGTCCCGTCCGTCGAAGACGATGCTGCCTTGGGACGCGCGGTTCAGCCCCATCACCGTTTTTACAGTCGTGGACTTGCCCATGCCGTTGCGTCCCAGCAGGGTCACGAATTCACCGGGCCCGATATCCAGGTCGATGCCGAACAGCGCCTGGCTGGCGCCATAGTGTGCGGTGACGCCCCGCAGTGACAGCAGGGCGCTCATGCGGGCACCGCCGGATTGCGTTGGCCCGCCGCGCGGCGGCTGCTGCGTTCGCTACCCAGGTAGCACTCGCGCACCTGCGGGTTGTTGCGAATGTCGTCGGCCGTGCCGCAAGCAAGCGCCCGGCCGTACACCAGGACCGTGATGCGGTCTGACAACGCGAAGACCGCTTGCATATCGTGTTCCACCAGCAGGATCGTGTATTGCCCGCGCAGTTGCAGCAGCAGGCGGGTCATGGCTTCGGACTCGTGCTGACTCATGCCTGCCATCGGTTCGTCCAGCAGCAGCAAGGTCGGCTGGCAGGCCAGCACCATCGCCAATTCCAGCTGGCGCAGTTCGCCGTGGGCAAGCTCGCCCGCCGGCGTGTAGGCGCGGGCGGACAGGCCGGCCAGCGCCAGGGCCTCTTGGGCGGGGTCCGTCAGCGCGGCGGTGGACAGCACCGGGCGCCAGAAGCGGAAGCTGTGACCGCGCCGCGCTTGAACCGCCATCACCACATTCTCCAAGGCCGTGAACGGCTTGAAGACCGACGTGATCTGGTACGAACGGGCCAGGCCGTGACGCACGCGCTTTTCCACCGGCATGCGGGTGATGTCGCGGCCGTCCAGCAGCACGCGGCCGCCGTCGGGCCGCAGTTCGCCGCTGAGCTGGCCGATCAACGTGGTCTTGCCCGCGCCGTTCGGCCCGATCACGGCGTGCAGTTCGCCGGCATGCACGTCCAGCGACAAGTCGTCGGTGACGGTCAGTCCGCCATAGCGCTTGAGCAGATTCTCCACACGCAGCGCGCTCATAGCGGTTCTCCCGAAGGCTGGCGCAGCGGCCGGGCCGCGCGGCGGCGCCAGGGCGTGTCGCGCAGATTGCCGTAGACGCCGCGTCGCGACACCAGCACTACGCCGACGATCAATAGCCCCATGATCAACATCCAATGGTCCGTCAGCAGCTTCAAGCCTTCTTCCAGCAACAGGAAGGCCAGCGCGCCCACGACGGGGCCGAACAGCGTGCCGATGCCGCCCAGCACCACCATCACGATCAATTCGCCCGACGTGGTCCAGGCCAGGTACGACGGCGACACATACATCGTCAGGTTAGCCAGCAACACGCCGGCCACGCCGCAGATCATTGCGGAAATCACATACGCAGCCAGGCGGTAGCGCAAGGTCGGAAAGCCCAGCGCGCGCATGCGCCGTTCATTCGCCTGGCAGCCGCGCAACGCCATGCCGAAGGGCGCGTGGACCATGCGGTGCATCAGCCCCAGCACGGCCAGCAGCACGCCGAAGGCCGCGTAGTACAGAGCCAGCGGCGTATCCAGCCGGAACGCGCCGAAGTCGCTGCCTGCGAACAGCGACATGCCGTCGTCGCCGCCGAAGCCGTCCAGGCCCGTCGCCAGGAAATAGAACATCTGCGCGAACGCCAGCGTGATCATGATGAAGGCGATGCCCGAGGTGCGCATCACCACATAACCGCTGACCAGCCCCACCACGGCGCACGCGCCGAGCGCGCCCGCCAGATGCAGCCAGCCGCTTTCGATGCCGTAGTGCGACATTACGCCAACGGAATACGCGCCCAGTCCCAGGTACAACGCGTGGCCGAAACTGACCATGCCGCCATATCCCAACAGCAGGTTCAGCGCCAGCGCGGCCACGCCGTAGACCAGCACGCGGCCGAACAGCGCCAGCAGGAAGGGTTCGCCTTGCCATTGCGCGTAGACGGGAACCAGCGCCAGCAACAGCAGCAATGTGCCGGCCACCAGGGTTCGAGGAGAAAGCCTGTGCATGGAATTCCCCCTTATCCGTGCTTGACGGGAAACAGGCCCTGCGGCCGCAAGGCCAGCACCAGCGCCATCACCACGTAGATCAGCATCGATGCGATGGCCGGGCCGGCCGCGTTGGCCGCGGCGGGTGGCAAGGCGGCGCGCAGCAACGTCGGCAGCAGCGCGCGGCCCAGCGTGTCGATCAGGCCCACCATCAGCGCGGCCAGAAAGGCGCCGCGCACCGAGCCGATGCCGCCGATCACGATCACCACCAGCGTCAGGATCAGGATGGGCTCGCCCATGCCAGTCTGCGCCGACAGGATGGGGCCGGCCATCAGCCCCGCCAGCCCCGCCAGCACCGCGCCCAGCACGAACAGCAGCGTATTCAGCCGTGCGATGTTCACCCCCAGCGCGCCGACCATCATGCGGTCGGTGGAACCCGCACGGATCAGCATGCCCAGCCGCGTGCGGTGGATCAGCACGTAGCAGCCCGCCGCCACCAGCAATCCCACAACGATGATCAGGAACCGGTAGAGCGGATACGTCACGCCCAGGATATCGATCGTGCCCGACAGCCACGATGGCAGGCCCATGCTGATGGGCGCCGGCCCCCAGATGATGCGGGTCAGCTCGTTGAAGAACAGGATGAAGCCGAATGTGGCCAGCACCTGGTCCAGATGTTCGCGCGGATACAGGCGCGCCAGCGCAATGCGGTCCAGCAGCAGGCCCAGCGCCGCCATGCCGGCGATGACCGCTGCGGCGGCCACCAGGAACGAGCCGGTGTGACGGAACACGGTGGCCGCGATGAAGGCGCCCATCATGTAGAGCGAGCCGTGCGCCAGGTTGATGAAATTCATGATGCCGAACACCAGCGTCAGGCCGGCGGCCAGCAGGAACAGCAGAATGCCAAGCTGCAGGCCGTTCAAGGCCTGCACCAGCAGCAGCGTCGTGGACATATCAGTTCACCTCTTGCCGGCGGCCGTGACAGATGTCTTGGCCGCCCGCTTTACTTCATGACGCACTGGGCGGCGTACTGGTCGGCGACTTTGGACAGGTCCGGAAAGATCGGGCCCTTGTTCACGAATGCCACCTTGCCGTCTGCGCCGGCTTCTACGTCGGCGCGGAAGAATCCGGCCACCGGGAAGTGGTTGGGCTGATAGCGGAATTCGCCGCGCACCGATGGGAAATCGGCGGCTTCCAGGGCCTTGCGCAAGGCGTCCTTGTCGTCGGTCTTGCCGCCCGTCTTCTTCAAGGCCGAGCCGATCAGCTGGGCGGCGTCGAAGGATTGCGCCGCATAGCTGGAGGGCTCGCGGCCGTACTTCTGGCGGAACGCCGCCGCAAAGGCCTTGTTGGCGGCGTTGTCCAGGTCGGGCGAGTACGGCACGTTGGTCACGGCGCCCAGCGCGTCTTTTTGCAGCGCGGGCAGGGTGGCGCCGTCGATGGTGTCCACCGACAGCAGCGGAATCTTGCCGAAGAGGCCGGCCTGGCGGTATTGCTTGATGAAGTTCACGCCCATGCCGCCGGGAAAGAATACGTAGGCGGCGTCCGGTTTGGCGTCCGCCAGCGCGGCCAGTTCCACGGAATAGTCCGGCTGGTTGACCTGGGTGAAGACTTCGTTGGCCACTTCGCCCTTGTAGAAGCGCTTGAAACCGGCCATGGCGTCCTTGCCGGCCTGATAGTTGGGCGCAAGCAGGTAGACCTTCTTGAACCCCATCTGGTTGGCCATTTCGCCGCTGCCTTCATGGCGCTGCGTGTTGTTCCAGGACGTGGAGAAGAAATAGGGCGAACAGTCCTTGCCCGCCAAATTGGTGGGGCCGGCGTTGGAACCCACCAGGAACACGCCGGCGGTCGTCACCGGCCGCACCACGGCCAACATTACGTTGGAATACACCACGCCGGTGATGATCGGCACCTTGTCGCTTTGCACCAGTTTGCGCGCGGCCTGCACACCGACTTCGGGCTTGAATTGGTCGTCTTCCTTGATGACCTGCACGGGTACGCCGCCCAGCTTGCCGCCGCCTTGCTCCACGGCCAGCATGAAGCCGTCCAGCTGGTCCTGGCCCAGCACGGAGCCGGGGCCGGTCAGTGTCGTCAGCAGGCCGATTTTCACATCGGCCATCGCGGTGGCCGATAAGGCCAGTCCCATGACCGCAGCGGCGGCCAGCGTGGTGGTGCGTTTCATGGTGTTTTCCCTTGAGTCGCCGTGTGGCACGGTCGTGGTGTTGTGAAGTGCGAAAAGCGCGTTATGCGTTCAGGCCGAAGAAGGTCAGCGTGTTGCGCAGCAGGATCTTCTGCTGCACTGTGGGGCTCAGGTCGGCATGCGTCACCAGGCGGCCGACTTCCTGTTCGCCCAGCGGGTAGGGATAGTCGGATCCCAACAGCACGCGGTCTTCGCCCATCACGTCGACCAACAGACGCAGCGAGCGCGGGTCGAACACCGCGCTGTCGGTATAGAAGCGATCGGTGTAGGACGACGGCAGTTGCGGGCAATCTTCGCGGATGATGTCGCGATGCCGCCAGGCGTTGTCCACGCGGCCCAGCAGGAAGGCGAAGCTGCCGCCGCCGTGCGCAAAACACAGCTTCAGGCTGCGGGGGATGCGTTCGAAGGCGCCGGACAGGATCAGCGACAGGATGCCCAGCTGCGTTTCGGCGGGCATGGCGACCAGCCACGGCAGCATCCATTTCTTCATGCGGCCGTCGGTCATCATGTCCCACGGATGCACCAGCACCGGGATGTCGTTGTTGGCGCAGTGGATCAGGAACTGCACCAGCGTGTCGTCATCCAGGTCGCGCGGACCGACGTGGTTGCCGATCTGTACGCCAAGATGGCCGGCGGCGCGCGAGCGCGACGCTTCCTTGCAGGCCAGATCCAGGTCTTGCAGCGGCACCTGCGCCAGCGCTTTCAGGCGCGATGGCGCGTGGGCGCAATGCTCAAGCGCCAGGTCGTTCATGCGCGCCGCCCAATCGGCCGCGGCCTGGCCCGGGTAGGTGTAGCCGAACATGATCGGCGTGGCGCACAGGATCTGTACGTCCACGCCGTGGCGGTCCATCTGGGCGATGCGCAGCGCCGGGTCCCACAGCGTCGCGTCTACGGGCCGGAACGGCCGGTCGCCGGCCATGATCTGGCCGGTGGCGCCATCGCCGTCAGCCCGCAGCCACGGCGCGTTGACGGGGTCCAGCGCGGCCGCTTCCTTCCGGGTGATCGGCGGAAAGAAGTGGGCGTGCATGTCGATTTTCTGGATCATGGGAAGCGGCTTCGCAGGGAGACTAGGCAGGGGTGGCTTGGGGCGAGGGCGCGTGGCCTTTGCCCGGGTGGATTGCTCCGCAACCAGGGCAGGTGCGCTTTTCCGTGCTGGCGTAAAAGCCTTGGAACAACGGCGGCAAGTCGGTGACGATGCTCTTTAACTGCACTTCGACGCGATGCACCAGGTGGCGGCAATGCGGGCAATACCATTCGAAGCCGTCGACCAGGCCCACGGGGCGCTGGCGCTCGATGACCAGACAGGCGCTGTCGGTCTCCGGGCGTTGCGGGGAGTGCCGCACGTGCGGGGGAAGCAGGAAGATGTCGCCTTCCTTCAGGTCCACGCGTTCGGGTTTGCCGTCCACCCACAGGGACAGCCAGGCGTTGCCTTTGATCTGGTAGAAGAATTCTTCCAGCGGGTCATCGTGATAGTCGGTGCGAAGGTTCGGGCCGCCGACGACGGTGACGATGAAGTCCGCGTCCTGCCAGATCTGCTGGTTGCCGACCGGCGGCTTCAGAAGATGCGCGTGGTCTTGTATCCAGCGCTGGAAATTCAACGGCGGGCCGTAGGCGGGCATGAGGGTCTCCGGGGAGGACGTTGTTGATGCAGTCTAGGCGGGGGGAGGGGGGCTGCATAATAGAAATTGTCGGGGTGGACATTCGGGTTATCTATCGCGGGGTTTCCCTGATGGGGCGGTTGTTGGTTCTTGAGACGCACGGCGTGGCGCGTGCCCGCGGTGCGCGGGTCAACGATTGCGGTCCGGAGCCTTCGCTCCGGACTTCCCCGTTGTCATCTTCGTTGCCGCCTACGGCGGCTGCCTTCAGATTCCCTCGGGCTTATCGACTCCCCGCGCACCGCGGGCACGCGCCACGCCGCGCTGCGTCAGCGGCAAGCGGCCGTCAGCGGGGGAGGAAGGTGTGCTTGGGGTGCTCGCCGCGGGTGGGGTGGGGGTGGAGGATCTTGCGGGGCTCGCCCCAGGCCGGCCGCGCGGGCGGCCTTTTGGGGCTTTGGCGGTGTCTTGCGTCGTGGCGTTTGAGTTGTGCTACTGGGATGGCGGATTGAATCGTGGGGGATCACGAGGTGATGACCCTGGGCACGAACGCGTGCGGTGGCATTTGTAGGATGGGTGGAGCGCGGCAAGCGGGGCAGAAGAACGCGGCTGTTCTTCGCGCGTAACCCATCATCGTGGCAAGGCCCGACGCCGCGCGCGTGCTACGGCCGTTGCGATGCGATCGCTTTCAGGTAGTCCACCAGGCGTTGGCACGCCGGGGTCAGCGGGCGGTCGGCGCGGATGGAGTAGCCGACGTCGCCGAAGTCACCGAAGACGTCGGTGGGCAGGCGGACGAGCAGGCCCATGGACAGGAATTGCGCGGCGGCGTCGTAGGGGATCAGGGCCAGGGCGTCGCTGTGCATCAGGATGCCGATATTGGTCAGCAGTGATAAGGACTCGACGTGGCGCGCGGGCAGGCGCAGGCCGGCGTCGAAGAAGGTGCGTTCGACGGAGGCGCGTAGCGGCGAGGTGGGCGCGGGCAGGATCCAGATGTGGTCGATCAGGTCAGGCAGCGATACCGATTGCGCGTGGGCCATCGGATGCTGGGCGCCCACCACCAGGCATAGCGATTCGCGGTACAGCTTGTGGTGGTCGACCGCCACGCCGGAAATCGAGGCCATGTCGGCGCCGGGCAGGCGGCCCACGACGATGTCGACGTCGCCGGTGGCCAGCGCGGGCAGCAGTTGGGCGGACGGACCTTCGCGCACCGTGACCTGGATGCCGGGGTGTTCCGTCATCAGGCGCGCGATGGCTTCGGGCAGCAGCTTCGCGGAGGCGGCGATCAGAGTGCCCACGACGACGTGGCCGCTGGCGCCGCCCAGCACGGCGTCGATGTCGTCGGCCATGTACCGGACTTCGGCCATCATGGCGTGGACTCGGCGGCCCAGCACCAGGGCCAGTTCGGTGGGCGTGACACCCCGGTTCGACCGTTCGAAGAGCGTGGCGCCGAAAAAGGCTTCCAGGTCGTGGATGGCTTTAGTGACGGTGGGCTGGGTCAGATGCAGTTCGCTGGCCGCGCGCGACAGCGAACGGCGCGCCAGCACGCGTTCGAAGATCTGCAGTTGGTGCAGCTTCAGCTTGTGGCTGAGCGCGTTGGGCGTGATGCGGAAGTTCGACATGCGTGGGGCGGCGCCGGCGGTGCGCCGCGAGCCGTCATCCTGTTCCCTGTGTGAACGCGAAATGCCGTCGCCCATCATCTGCCCGCCGCGTAGCCGGAAGCTAGCGCGCCAGCGGCTTGTAGGCGACCGCCTTGATCTCAATCAGCAATTGCGGGTGCGGCAACTGATGCACCGCGACGGTGGTGCGCGCCGGGCCATCGGCGTCGAAGAACTCGCCATAGACCTGATTGTATCCACCGAAGTCGTTCATGTTGACCAGGAAAGTACTGATCTCGACCACATCGGCCAGCGTGGCGCCGGCGGTCGCCAGGATGTCGCCGATGTTCTCGATGACGGCGCGCGTCTGCACGCGGATGTCCAGCGTGGTCGTGCCCATGGCGTCGACTTCAGCGCCAGCGATGCGATTGTCGGGCAGGCGCGAGCTGGTGCCGGAGACAAACAGGAAGTCGCCGGCGCGTTTGATGTGGGGATACTTGCCGCGCGGCGTGGCCTTGCCGGCGACGACGGTGGCGCTGACGTTGGACTGGGTCATCTTGCGTTCCTTTGTGGACAGGGTCAGAGCTTGATGCAGACGTTGGTGGGTTCAGTATAGAAATGCAGCGAATGGCGGCCGCCTTCACGGCCGATGCCGGACAGTCCGCTGCCGCCGAACGGCGTGCGCAGGTCGCGCAGGAACCAGCAGTTCACCCAGGCCAGGCCCACTTTCATGGCTTGCGCCACGCGGTGCCCGCGCGTCAGGTTCTGCGTCCAGACCGCAGCGGCCAGGCCGTAGCGCGTGTCGTTCGCCAGGCGGATGGCCTCTTCCTCGGTGTCGAAGGGCGCCACGTGGCACACCGGGCCGAACACTTCTTCCTTGATGCAGCGGGCGTCCTCTTTCAGGCCGGTCCAGATGGTGGGCTGCACATAGGCGCCCGCATCGCGAGCGTCGCCAAACACCGGCACGCCGCCGCCCGCCACCACGGTAGCGCCTTCTTCGCGCGCCAGCGCAAAGTACGACAGCACTTTCTCGCGATGCTCGCGCGACACCAGCGGGCCCATCTCCGTGGCGGGGTCCAGGGGCCAGCCGATGCGCATGTCGCGCGCGCGGGCCGCCAACGCGGCGACGAAGCGTTCGTAAATCGGGCGCTCTACGTACACGCGTTCCGTGCACAGGCAGACCTGTCCGCAATTGGCGAAGACCGACCGCGTGACGCCGTCGACCGCGGCGTCGAAGTCGGCATCGGCGAACACCAGCGCGGCATTCTTGCCGCCCAGTTCGAACGACACCGGCTTCACGCCCGGCGCGACGGCCCGCATGATGGTGGCGCCCGTGGCGGATTCACCGGTGAAGGTGATGCCGTCGATGTCCGGATGCGTGGTCAGGAATTCGCCGGCCGATCCCGGCCCGAAACCGTGCGTCAGGTTCAGCACGCCGGCGGGCAGCCCGGCCTGGTCCGCCACTTCGGCCAGCAGGGTGGCGGTGCTGGGCGTGACTTCCGACGGCTTCATGACCACGGTGTTGCCGAACGCCAACGCGGGCGCCACCTTCCAGGTCAACAGCAGCAGCGGCAGGTTCCACGGCGAGATCACGCCCACCACGCCCAGCGGCTTGCGGTAGGCGTAGTTCAGCGCCTGCCGGCCGTCGGGCGTGTCCGTCATGTAGCTTTCCATATCCAGCGTGCGGGCCAGTTCGGCAAAGGCACGAAAATTCGCGGCGCCGCGCGGGATGTCGATCTTGCCGGCCCAGCCTACCGGTTTGCCGGTGTCGCCAATCTCGGCCTGCAGGAAGTCGTCAAAGCGCCGGGTGATGCCGTCAGCCAGCGCCAGCAGGTGGTCCGTGCGCGCCTCGACCGACAAACCGGCCCAGGCCGGCAGCGCCCGATGCGCGGCCGCGATGGCGCGGTTGACCTGGTCCTGGCTCGCTTCATGGACCTGGGCAATATGCTGCCCGTCCACCGGGCTGTGCTTGTCGAAGGTGGACGCGCCGTCTTCAAAGCGGCCGTCGATGTAGTTGCGCAGTTGGCGGATCGTCACGATATGGCCCCTTGGATGGTGTTCGGGTTGGCGGTCAATAAATACGTATACGTACTATATTTTGGATCATAGGCAGTGGCCGGCGCCAAGTCAATGCGCATTTTCGAGGGAGCCAACGCCTACAATCGGCAGGCACAACCCATGGAAGCCCGATGACCGCCACCGCCCGTTCCGCAGCGGCTCCGCCCCGCGACCTGCAAGCTTTCGACCTGACCCAGGTCGCCTCGCACCTGCTGCGCCGCGCGCATTTCCGGGCCGAAGCCCTGTTCGCGCAAGCCTTCCCGGACGAAGACCTCACGCCGCGCCAGAAGGCCTTGTTGATCACCGTCTATCAGAACCCCGGCGCCACGCAGAACCGCATTGCCGAGCTGATCGCCCTGGACCGCAATTCCTTTGCAGAAATGATGGCCCGCATGACCGCGAAGGGATATGTGCGCCGCACGCGGTCCACGGAAGACGGGCGCGCCTATGCGCTGGAGATCACGGAGGAAGGGGTGGCGCTGCTGGCGCGCATCCTGCCGCAAGACGCCGACGTCGAGGCCGCGGTGCTGGCGCCGATTCCGCCAGAACTGCGGCCCGTATTTTTGAAGTGCCTGCGCTTGATGGTGGGGCTGGAGCCCCAGGATCCCGCCTGACAGCGGATCAGGCGGCGGGTGGGGGTGGGGAATCCGCCGAGGGCGGCTCCGTCGGGGCGACATCCGCCGCCTTGCCGAAGCGCAGCGCGAATTGCCGGGTGAACACCGCGCCGAAGAAGAAGATCTGCGCGGAGTAATAGATCCACAGCAGCAGGGCGATGAGCGAGCCGGCCGCGCCATACGCGGAGACCGCGGCGCCGCGGCTCAGGTAGACTCCGATGCCCCATTTGCCGACCAGGAACAGGGCCGCCGTCACGATGGCGCCGGGGATGACGTCCTGCCAGGAAATTCGCGCGCTGGGCAGCAGCTTGAAGATCACGGCGAACAGCGCCACCACCACCGAAAAAGAAAACAGGCTGGACAGCCAGTCTGCCACCGTGGCGAACGTGGACGCCATCCAGAGGTCGCCATAGAACTTGCGCGCGGCGCCCAGGCCGGCATTCACGGTCAGCGAGATCAGCAGGAACAGGGCCAGCACCAGCACCAGGCCGAACGACAGCATGCGGCTGCGCACCATGCCCTGGATGCCCCCCTTCTGGTTAGGCGGCACTTCCCACAGGTCGTCCAGGCTGGCCTTCAGTTCGGCAAACGCCGTCGTGGCGCTGAAGATCAACACAAAGATCGAAATCAGCGCCGCAATCCAGCCGCCACCCGATTCATGGGCGCTGGCCAGCACGGTCTGGATGACTTCCGCGCCACGTTCGCCAGTCAGGTCCCGCAGGGACGAGAACAACTCGGAGCGCACCGCATCCTCGCCAAAGAACGCGCCCGCCACCGCGATCACCAGGATCAGCATGGGCGCCAGCGAGAACACCATGTACAACGCCAGGGCTGCCCCCTTGCTGGAGGCGCGATGGCTTGACCATTGGTTGGCGGAATCCATCAGCAATCCGCCGATTTCTGACGGACGCAAGGCTCGCAGGCTCTGAGGAAGGCGCATGGGTCTGGACTCGGTCTGTGGACCCTTTATTGTAGGGACGCATGCGCCCAGGCGAAACCAACAGTTTGTGCGCAAACGTGTTCGCACCGCTCAGGGCGTAATTCGGCCAGTGGGCGTCCGGCGACCCCAAAAGAAAAACCCCCGGGGCGAAGGTCCGGGGGTTTCTCAGGATACTGCGTTCCCCGGCGTGAGCCGGGGAGGCGTTGCAAGGGAAGCGGGACTTAGAAGTCCATGCCGCCCATGCCGCCCATGCCACCCGGCATGGCCGGGGCAGCGGGCTTGTCTTCGGCCAGTTCGACCACGGCGGCTTCAGCCGTCAGCAGCAGGCTGGCGACGGAGGCAGCGTTTTGCAGGGCAGTGCGGGTCACCTTGGTGGGATCCAGCACGCCTTGCTCAACCAGGTCGGTGTACTCGCCGGTTGCAGCGTTGTAGCCGTAGTTGCCCTTGCCGTTCAGCACGTTGCTGACCACGACGCTGGCTTCTTCGCCGGCGTTCGTGACGATGGTGCGCAGCGGCTCTTCCACAGCACGCAGGATCAGCTTGATACCGGCGTTCTGGTCAGGCGTGTCGCCCTTCAGGTCAGCGATGGCTTGCTTGGCGCGCAGCAGTGCAACACCGCCGCCAGCCACAACGCCTTCTTCCACTGCAGCGCGGGTAGCGTGCAGGGCGTCTTCGACGCGAGCCTTCTTTTCCTTCATTTCGACTTCGGTGGCAGCGCCAACGCGAATCACGGCAACGCCGCCGGCCAGCTTGGCCACGCGTTCTTGCAGCTTTTCACGGTCGTAGTCGGACGTGGCTTCTTCGATCTGGATGCGGACTTGCTTGACGCGAGCCTCGATCGACTTGCTGTCGCCAGCGCCGTCGATGATCGTCGTGTTTTCCTTGCCCACTTCGATGCGCTTGGCTTGGCCCAATTCAGCCAGGCCGGCCTTTTCCAGCGACATGCCGGTTTCTTCGGAGATCACCGTGCCGCCCGTCAGGATGGCGATGTCTTCCAGCATGGCCTTGCGGCGGTCGCCGAAGCCCGGAGCCTTGACGGCGGTGGTCTTCAGGATGCCACGGATGTTGTTCACAACCAGGGTGGCCAGCGCTTCGCCTTCGACGTCTTCTGCGATGATCAGCAGGGGACGGCTCGACTTGGCAACTTGTTCCAGCACGGGCAGCAGGTCACGGATGTTGCTGATCTTCTTGTCGAAGATCAGGACAAACGGGTCTTCCAGCACGGCAACTTGCTTTTCCGGGCTGTTGATGAAGTAGGGCGACAGGTAGCCGCGGTCGAATTGCATACCTTCGACGACGTCCAGCTCGTTTTCCAGCGACTTGCCGTCTTCGACGGTGATGACGCCTTCCTTGCCAACCTTGTCCATCGCGTCAGCGATGATCTGGCCGATGGAGGAATCGCTGTTGGCCGAGATCGAGCCGACTTGAGCGATTTCCTTGCTGGTCGTGACCGGCTTGGATTGCTTCTTCAGTTCAGCCACGGCAGCGGCGACAGCCTTGTCGATGCCGCGCTTCAGGTCGATCGGGTTGAAACCGGCGGCAACGTACTTCAGGCCTTCCATGACGATGGCTTGAGCCAGCACGGTGGCGGTCGTGGTGCCGTCACCGGCGTTGTCGGAGGTCTTGGAAGCAACGTCCTTGACCAGTTGTGCGCCGATGTTTTCGAACTTGTCCTTCAGTTCGATTTCCTTGGCGACGGACACGCCGTCCTTGGTCACCGTCGGGGCGCCGAACGAGCGCTCCAGCACGACGTTGCGACCCTTGGGGCCCAGGGTGGTCTTGACAGCGTTGGCGAGAACATTCACGCCGCGGACGATGCGCACGCGGGCGTCGTCACCGAACAATACTTGCTTGGCAGCCATTTCTTAGCTTCCTTCGAAAATTCGTTTGAGGCGGGGGTTACTGAACCACGGCGAGGATTTCGTCCTCGCGGATGACGAGCAGTTCTTCGCCATCAACCTTCACGGACTGGCCGGCGTACTTGCCGAACAGAACCTTGTCGCCAGCCTTCAGGTCGACCGGCAGAATCTTGCCGTCTTCGGTCTTCTTGCCGGGGCCGACGGCCACGACTTCGCCTTGATCAGGCTTTTCTGCGGCGCTGTCGGGGATGACGATGCCCGAGGCAGTCTTGCGCTCGTTTTCGAGGCGTTTGACGATCACGCGATCGCCCAGGGGACGCAAGGCCATGAGGAACTCCTGTTTACTTGAAAAAAGTGAATGATCGGTTAGCCCCGGGAGGGCTGTTAGCACTCACCGGTGTCGAGTGCTAATTATAGGGATGATGTTCCGGGCTTCAAGGGGGGGAGGCCGTGTTGTTACATATTTGGGTGCGTGGAGCCGGCGTCGAACGCCACCCAACTGTCGAACGCCGCCCAACTTGGGATTTGCGTCATGCGGATTGAGATTAAACAAAATGTGTCAGCCCAAAGCAGATCTGGCACTTGGGTCGATTTCAGCCCCAAAGGTACTTAGCCCCGAGTCCGGTTTTTTGAGAATTTCTTGGCACCGGGTCGTCACGGGTGAGCGATAGCCTCGACCAGCTTTCAGAGAACTTCCGCTTTCGACCATTTGCTGACCCTCGCAAGGGACCGCATTCGCTCAGAAGTTGTGACTCGAAGATGTCTAGGATCCAAGAGTCGGTTCAGCCACTGACGGCCTGGACGCTGAGCGGATTATGTGCGCTCAGCCTGATATTCTCTTGGCTTCATTTCTTTGATGAGGCCGGTGCCTACGATGGGCTCTATCCCGAGCTGTGACTACAGAGAAGACGCCATTAGATCTCTCTCTGATATCTATGCGGTTTCCACTGAGCAAATCGACATAGTTCTTCGAAATCCGGAAGTGCTTAAAATCGCGGATGTTTACTCTCAGATTAATTCGCCGGGGTTCCACTTTGTGGTATGCCACCTGCTGAAAGCTTCCCCTCGTGCCGATATTACCCACGCTTGTTACTACCATTCGACAAGCTACGATGGCTGCCCTTCATGGTTTGATGAAGGACTGCTGGGCTCGTCGCAAGGTGTGGGGCGCTTTTTGGACAAGATCACCGAATGGCTCCCTCTTGAGAAGCAACTTGTTGCGAAGCAGTATGCTAAGGGAATCGTGAAGCTTCGCAGCGAGCTCGAGGGCACCGCAGCCGAGAAGTGTGGCCCCTACGCATGGAACACTTTCACTGCTGCCAGCTCTAGTCCAAGCGGAGTTCGTTACCGGGTTCCAGAGGCTATCCAGGATTTGTGGGTTCCCAGCTTTATTGGGCAAGGAGGGGTGGTCGATCTGAGCGGAATCATCGAAGAACGGCTGAAACCCGTCGTAGTGAAGTTCAAAGGAACAATCTCGAACATCGATGACTACTGCGCCACGCTCTGGGCCTATTTGCTATCAGATTACGGCGAGTGCCACCTTACTCATACCTTCAGGGGCAACGGATCCGCTATACCTAAAGAGGACATCGTTGCGCTGATGGACGTCCCGTAATACGCGGCTTGGGCGAAAAGGCCGGCTGCTCCACCGCGGACGCTGTGGAAACCGTTGGATACCCATGGGGGTTCCGAGTACCACTTGGATTGGTCGCTTTTGGCCGCGAGCAGTCCTTGATGAGGGGCCTCTTACGACCCGGAGCCGCCATCCAGATCCAGTCATGCAGCGTGACGGCAAGCCGAGTTCATATACATGAACACTCATTGCGCACACGATTGCTGGACACGCAGGCTATAGTGCTTACCTAATTCGATCGCAGAACTTTTATAGCGTTCACTAGCCGACGCAATGCCGCCCTGGACTGTAAATGCTAGGCCCAACACTGAGATTTATGGACTCACGACTCGCAGACGCCTGCAGTAATTACCGCGCATACGTGGCGCGCATACTCAATCCTGTAACATCAGAGTTCTCGAAAAACGTAACAAGCAACTCTGTTAGTTTGCACGAGGCCTTTGGGGTAAACCTATTTGTCGCCCATGCCGTTGACTATATACACGCAATCCGAAAGGTGGACGGTTTAAATGAGAGCCGAACTGCCTTTGTAAAAGCGTTCGACCAGCACTTTAGCGTAGAGGGAGCGCGCTTTCGCGGTAGGAAGTTCGAATTGATTGATGCGGTTAATAATTCACTCAAGCATATTCAACTCAACGAAGAGAGATACAAGAATATAATCGATCAATATGGTTCGATTTCATTCAAATGCCTTGCTCCAGAAAATGGACGGGTAATTTGTTTTCTTGAGGGGTATAGATTCGACTATGCTCGGTCCGTCCTCCTTCCTGCTATAAGTGCCGTTTCAGGGTTGGATTTCGATGATGACGACGAGGTTCTTGAGTTTGCACGCGGAAACATTCAAATCACGCATGACGACAGTATGGCCTCCTATGATTGGGAGGACCCTATTGAGCAGATGATTGAATATTGCAATCCGAACTGTGGTGAATGTAATGAGCCTGAGGATACCTGCATGTGTGCCACCTACGTTTTTGACGGCAAGCAAGGATCATTCGAGCCCAACTTTGATCCGACGTTTTCCTTTGACGACGTCATGTCTCGCATTTCCGGCGCATATCAGGCAGATAGGTAGGTGCTGCGGCCGTTAGCATCGAAGGTGAATGATGAATATTCGCTGATTGGGTCGCTTAGGAGGACGCCTCGCCTTCGGCTACGGCGCAGCTTCGTTAGCATTGAGTATCTGCCGCTTGACAGCGCCAGCGGCGGCACATTGCCGAAAACGCCCGGAGCGATCCTACGCCTCAGAAAACGGTGACCGCAAAGCAGTTGTTTGCATTGAATATTGCTGTCCTGGGACCGCACTTTGCGGTGCGTCGGAGCTTCTGCCTGAGATACACTCCGTGTGCGGCGCAACCCAAAATAGGTCAATGCCGCTTCAAAAAAGGCGCCGTGCTAGGCGAGGAAAATGATGGCATTATCAAGTGAGCCTAGACAGCACTTAGCCCGGCCTGGGCAGCACTCTGATCCATGGGGGCGATACTACACATCGTCGGACGTGAGCCGCTCGTTGATTGAGCATATTGACGTGCAAAAGCCGAGGCTAGTGGTCGAACTCGGTTCCGGTTCGGGATCCCTATGTTCTGCCGCCGCTGCCCGATGGCATGATGCCCAACTTGTCACGGTGGACGTTGATCGGCAAGCCCCAGACCGACTAGATGTGAAACGCTTTGGTTCGAGGCTGAGGCACAGCCACTTCGTGCATGACGCGCTTGATGCTGCGCTCTCTGAGAAGATCGGGTTGCGCATGGGCACAGTGGATGTGGCCGTCTGCAACCCTCCCTACATTCGGCCCCGGTGGCGCTCCGACTTTGGCAAGATTCTAGAGGATGCTGGTCTTTCAGGTGTGCTGACCTCGATCCATGACGCAGGCGCCGACCTGCTCTTCCTAGCCCAAAATCTACGTCTACTGCGCCGCAACGGAAAACTAGGCTTGATATTACCTGACGGCCTAATTGCGGCCGAGTGCTACCGTGGCGTGCGCCAAGCTCTACTGCGCCAACACATCGTCGAGCAGGTTGTGCAACTTCCGCGTCGTGTGTTCAGGGGCACGGAAGCTCAAACCTATCTCGTTATGCTCTCTAAGCTGGCGGGCGAGACTCACTACGTGAAGCTGCGGCAGATGGGAAATGACGGTAGTCTGAGCGAGCCCATTGGAGTCCCCCAGGATTTGGCGACTAAGCGGCTTGACTACAACTTTCACGCGCATACCGGCATCCGAGACGACCAACTAATCTCCGTAGGCACAGTGGTAAATGAGATCGTCCGTGGGACGATTTGCTCGTCAGAGATCGCGGATTTCGCTGCTCCGGTGTTCCACCTCGGAGATTTTGCGGCGCCGGCTGGTGAACTCGCCGTCCGCATCGTCCCAAAGCACTTCGCCCTCAGTGAGCGCGCAGCTAAGATTGCTCAGCGCGTTGCGCGCCTTGCGCAACCCGGCGACATCTTGCTGGCGCGGGTTGGGCGGGGGCTCGAGAACCGACTCGCACTCGTGGTGCACGGGCCATGCGTCATTAGTGATTGCATTTTTGCGCTGCGCACTAGCGACAAGTATCGAGAAAGGCTCTATCGCTTCTTTGAAAGCAAAGCAGGCCAGCACGCTCGAGCAACATCGGCCCACGGCGTTGCTGCCCGGTTTTTGTCGAAAGCCAATCTTTCTGAAATTCAATTCTAAACGAGCCAGACGATGTCGCAAATTCCCCAATACGGAGGTTTCGATCTACTTGGCGTGGAACGAGCAGTGCATGCGCTTAGCCGTTCGAATGTGCGCAACCCACTGTCCGTTGAGCGCATCAAGGTTTGGGTCAAGCAGTTTAGTGGAGACGAAGAAAAGACTTTGGCTTGGTTGATTCTACGCAACCTGATCTTCCGTACGAATGAGCAGCTTCAGTCATCCATGCGACAGGCGTTGAAACAGGCTGCGCTTCACTTCCTTGACGAAATTGGCGAGCGAGGGAAGGTAGCCTGGACGGATGCTTTGAGAGGTGCAGCCGGCCTCGATTTCTATTGTGGCCCGCCGTCGCTCGTCCAGTACGGCATGGGTCAACCTGGCAAAAGCGGTGACCTGATCGCGCGGGCGGTCAACCAGCGCTACGGCATCAAGAAGCAATTTCCATCGGGCGTCAACGTGCTAAGCGATAAGGAGCGGTTCATCGTCGTCGACGACGGCACCTACACTGGCACGCAACTCGCGACCTTCCTTCGGAGTTGGGACGTGAACTATTCCAGCGGCCGCGTCGCCATCGCCGTCGGTATCGCGCACCAAGATGCTTGTACTTATCTGCACGACGAGTTTCCTCAGGTAAAGTTGTTCCGCGGTGAGCTACTGACACCAGAAACCTGCTTTACTGCGCTTTCCAAAAAGTGGATCGAATCAGGGCAGTGGCAATATGAGAAGACGCCTCTTCAGGTCTACGCTGAGATTCACAAACGGGCACAACCATTTGATGAAGGCGACGGAGGAAATGGCTACGGAGACATCGGGGCATTGGTCGCATTCAGTCACGGCGTCCCCGATGACTCTATTCAGTTGCTCTGGGGCGTCTCAGCAGCTTGGAAACCTCTGATAGAACGATAGGCTTAACTATGCATATTGATGCTTCCATGCTTGCGCGCACCCGCGCAGAGGAGCTCAGCGCTGATGTGTGGGGCGAGTTCTTTATTCCTCCCTACTTCGATCGGCTGGCGCTCACGTCAGCCACACGCTCGGTCTACATTACCGGAAAGCGTGGGTGCGGCAAGACCATGCTGTTGAAGTACTTCGACTACCACACTGCGTTCTCCAAGCGTCGCAAGGAGATTCCGCCTGATGCAATCAACCATGTCGGCATCTACTGGCGAGTCGACACACAGTTCTGTAGTTCGCTTAAGTCCCGAGGTATCGAGGACAATGAATGGAGCGTGGTATTCGAGAGCTATTTCGGCTTGGTGATCGCTACCGAGTTGCTGCATTCCATCGAGGCCATTGCCGAAAGTGCTTTCCCGGGATTCACGTGTGAGGACCTCGCAGCCCTGAAATTGCTTAGCGCCGCGGACTATCTGGTAGAGGCACCCACCGACGTTCGCGAGCTTGCCAAATTCCTCGAATCGCTGCGCCGCAGGTTCACGACCTGGGTGTCCAACGTGAAAACTATGAGCTGCCCGACGCTGCCGCCGGGGCGTGAGTTCATTCAGTCTTTGATCACCGACTTGCAGGCCAATGAAGCGCTTTCGACGCTTGCAGTATTCGTATACGTCGATGAAGTCGAAAATTTGGTGCCCTACCAGCGCCACGTACTAAATGCATTCTTGAAACACAGCCAGCGCCCCTTGGTTGTGAGTTTCACTTCGAAGGAACACCCTTCGAATAACGATACGACGGGAGCCGAATCAATCAGCGCGACTCACGACTATCGACTCCTAGACCTAGATTACCTCCTCACTCTTAGCGGAGCTGCGATGCCTTTTTTTGCCGAGGTCTTCCTCGGCAACCTCGACATTGCCGCTGGCCATCTGGAGAGTGAGCGCCTGGGAATCGTCAGATCGCCTGCACGGCTGGCCGAGCGCCAGACCCCGGCGTATCAAAGGGCTGTGCTAGCGGAAATGCGCCAGCGTTTCCCACACATGACGGACAAAGAGATCGCGGTTCAAGCTTTGCAGCAGGCGCCTTTGCGCAAGAGCATTCACGAGCGAATAAGCAAGGCCCTGAAAGACCGTAAAAGCGCCCTGACTGTCGATGACTTTCTGTTTGAAGGAGCCCCGGCAGAAGCCATCGTGACATTGCCGGCGCTCTTGAACCGAGAGACACTTCAGCCCGCCAAGGTCTTAACCGAGCTAAAGAGTTTTGCGGTTGATCAGAAAGGTCAGTTCAATACCAGTTGGGTGCACAACAACTTGTTTGGCGCCCTGCTAGAGTTGTATCGGCCTTTCGGGCGGGAGTGTCCGCTGTACAGCGGCTTCGAAACCCTATGCACGATGTCCAACAACAACCTTCGAAATTTCCTGATCCTCTGCTACAAGACTCTCGAGGTGGCGGAATTGCGAGACGAGCCCGATTCGCCTTACGCTGTAGAAATCCAATGCCGCGCGGCCTATGACGCTTCAGAGCAGTTGATCAAAGAAATTCGAACCTTTGGACGGTTCGGAGAGCCGCTGCGAATGTTCGTATTGAGGCTGGGCAATATCTTCCGCGCTATGCAGGCTAGCCTGACCATGAGCGAGCCCGAACAGAATCAGTTCACGATAAATTCTGGCGGACGCGCCCTCGATGGAGAAGAGTTGGCTTTCATCGCGGAGGCTTTGCGCTATGGCATCTTGGTAGAGCAGTTAGAAACCAAATCAAAATCCGGCGTTGGCCAGGATATCGTCGACTACCAGCTCAATCCAATTTACTCGCCTTATTTCCAAATCAGCTATAGGCGAAAACGCAAGATTGAACTGTCGGTGGAACAGTTCCACATTCTCGTCTTAGGGAACGAGAACGAATACAAAGCCTTGGCACGTGGGCTTGCGCGGCAGCTTTCGGATACCGACGTGCAGCAACTGGGTCTGCATTTATCATGAGAGTAAAATTTTTTTCAGAAAAAGGAAAAAGTGCTGCGGACCTTCGGCTGCCACAGAACATGATTCTGCTGCACGGTGAAGAGCTCGATGATAGAGGGGTATCAGCATGCCAGAGCGCAGCGGAAGATGCCCGGGTTCCTCTCCACTTTGATGTGGACGACATGTCTTTGACTGTCGGTACACGGAAGGAATCCGGCGATTTGGCTGGGGAGCTACTGTCGGAATATGACTGGCGCAATGTCGTACTAGAAGCGACCACACTTGGTTTCGCCGAACTGTTTTGCGCCACGAACGCACTGCTTGCGAACGGCGCCACATCGATCAATATCATTTACGTGGAGCCGGCTGAGTACACGCGCGAGGGAAAGGGCGCTGACCTGTTCGCGCTATCCGAACCGACCCGCGGCTATGTAGCTATTCCGAATGCTATCGTAGACCTTGCAAGCGAGGAGGTGGAGGCGGGTGTCTTCTTCCTCGGCTTCGAGCCTGAGCGGCTAGACCGTGCGCTCGAGGAATATCAGATGATTGCATCCAAGGACGTAAAGGTAGTATTCGGAATCCCTGCCTTTCACCCTGGCTGGGAGCTCGATGCAATTATCCCGCACCTTGCCGCGCTGGAAGGACACAAGCTTCAGCCCGACTACTGTTCGGCCAATGACCCCGAGGCGGCGTTCGAATGCCTCGAACGCACTCGGGACACGCTTGGTCTCGACAAGCGGATGTTCGTTGCGCCTATCGGCCCGAAGCCCTGCGGTATCGCGGCTGCGATTTTTGCAAGTGTCTATCCCGAGCAGGTAGGCTTACTGTTTGATCACCCGCGTCGAAAGAAAAAGCGTTCGTCGGGTGTCGACGTATGGCACCGATTCACGGTAATGGTTGAGCGCGATAACATGTCGGCGGCCGAGGTTCCCGCCGTAACCGCTTGAAGTTGTTTAGGCCTGGGCGATGGCAGTTTGCAAGAGTTCCTTGATCTTAGGCTCGGGCTTCCAGTAATTCGGTCCCTTCAGAAACTTACCATTCCCGTCATAGATTGGTTTGCCATCTGCGCCGAGCTTGCTCTCATTGCTATCCATAATGATCGCTAATACCTCTTCGAGCGGAATGCCATACTTTAGCGCTTCAGAACGGCAATAGACGATCACGTCGCCGAGGAGATCGGCGACCGCCACAAGAACTTCCAATGGTGCCGCCTGCCGTTCGATGGCCGTGACGATCTCGTCAATCTCATTGACCTCGTCGAGCAGAGTCGCTTTGAATTTTCGCAACCTGTCGGCTGGATCAGCGGGGAGTGCGGGACTCGGCTGCGCCGGCAGCTTATACATTGCGTTCATCGCGGCGATGCGCATAGCGAAGGTCGGGGCGCTCATCTTTTTCTCCAATAAGGGTTCAGCCATCAGGGTATCGGCAACGGCCTGCCTCAATTTACTTCTTTTGGGTGCCTCCCCCAATAAAACCCAATAGAACGTCCGATACAGCTCATGCTGTCGAACGCAAGGACGCGCCAACGGTCTGCTCCTGGCCGAAATGGGTCAGAGGTGAACATCCCCAGCTAAGGTCGGTGTTGAGAGTGCCGCCGTATGAGGAAGCGACGTGGGGAGTTTCGAGAAAAATCTGGCAGTGGCGTAACCCTCGCTGTTTCTCGTTAAATCGCCGAGCAAACCGTCAGGGTTGGAGGCGGTCTCGGCCATCACGGGCGGCACCGCACCGATCAGCACCACTCGCGCAACGCGCTTGCTGCCGTGGCGGTCGATATAGCGGGCGACTTCGCCGCCGCCGGTGGAATGGCCGACCAACGTCCCGCCCTGGATGTCCAGCGCGTCAAGCAGGGCGGCCAGGTCATCGGCATAGGTGTCCATGTCGTTGCCCTGGGACGGCTGACCAGAACGGCCGTGGCCGCGACGGTCATGGGCAATGACACGAAAGCCGCGTTCCGACAGGAACAGCATCTGCGCGTCCCAGGCGTCGGCGTGCAACGGCCATCCGTGCGAGAAAACGACCGGCTGCCCTGCGCCCCAGTCCTTGTAATAGATATGGGTGCCGTCACGGGTGACGATGGTCTGGCCGGCGGTGCCCGATGCGGAGGCGGTCTGCGCTTGCGAATTCATGTTCGTTTGTCCTGTGTGCAAGATAGATTTATCGGGCCGCAACCCGGGCGATTGCCTCGTGCAATGTATGGGTGCGCTGCGGGGCCTTGTGCACCATCGTGTAGGCGTAGTCCACGCCCATGCCGTAGGCGCCGGAATGTTCCTTCACCAACGCCATCACGGCGTCGTAGGTGTCGCGGTGCGCCCAGTCGCGCTGCCATTCCAGCAGCACCTGCTGCCACGTCACCGGCACGACGCGCGCCTGGATCATGCGTTGCATGGCCTGGTCGTGCTCCTCCTTGCTGGTGCCGCCCGAGGCATCCGACATCATGTAGATCTCGTATTGGCCTTCCAGCATGGCGCACAGCGAAAACATCGTATTGCAGACTTCGGTCCATAAGCCCGCCACGACGACCTTCTTACGGCCGTTGGCGGCCAGCGCGTCACGCACCTTCTGGTCGTCCCACGAGTTCATCGACGTGCGTTCCAGCACCTTTTGGTCGGGAAACACATCCAGCAATTCGGGGTACGTGTAGCCCGAGAAACTCTCGGATTCCACGGTGGTGATCGTCGTGGGAATGTTGAAGATCTTGCCGGCCTTGGCCAGGCCGACCGTGTTGTTCTTCAGAACCTGGCGGTCGATGGACTGCACGCCAAATGCCATCTGGGGTTGGTGGTCGATGAAGATCAGTTGGCTGTTTTGCGGGGTCAAAACTTCAAGTTTGGATTGGGTCATGGCGTAGGATCAAAGGGTCTGTCGATGCGTGATTGCAGGGCGCAAGCAGACGGATTGTGAAAGGGGATGCGCGCGCATCCCGTGGCATTAAAAGGCGTCCGGCAGCGGACGAAACGAAGCTTATGGGTCGGCCCTCGGCGGCACAATAACGCCTTCGTATAGGCGTGGAATCCGATGTGTTGATGCGCCGGCGATTACCGGGCGGCGTCAGGCCTTGGCCGCGCGACGCCAAGCGCCTGGGGGCACGCCCACCACGTTGTGAAACACGCGCGTGAAGTGGGCCTGGTCGGAAAACCCGCAATCCAGCGCGATATCAGCCAGCGTCTTGTTCGGTATCTGCAATTGTTCGCGGGCTTCGGCAACACGCTGCAAAAGCACCCAATGGTGGGGCGTAGTGCCCTCCGCGTCGCGAAATACTGTCGTGAAATGCGTGCGTGACAGCTTGCAGGCACGGGCGACGTCGGCGACGGAGTTCTGGCCGCTTAGCAACATAGTCTTTGCCAGCCGCTCAAGCGTTATCGGCAAGCTGCGTTTGCGCGGCGCGAAACCGCAGGGCAGCGTGCCGCCGTCACCGGCGCGGGCGATGGATGGGCACATGGAATCCTCCGGGGAACTGGGAACGAGGGGCGTGCCCTCTCGATGGGTGAAAGGGGGCGTCGCCGCGCTTTAGCACGCAGGCGTCGGGGCCTGACGATCAGGCGCAGACGCAGAGTAGGACTCGGCTTCAACACCATCAATCAGCCATTGGTGTTAGCGATAGGTGCGCGCGCCCGAATAGCGCGCCAGGCGGGCCTGGGTTGATGACGCGACGTCGACTTTAGGCCCGCGATCAAGTCGATGGCGGTCTCCTTACGGCGTGTCGCAGATGATGAAAGCGATGCTAGCTGCGAGCGCTTTCACCCAGCCTCGGTCGGCAGCGACCTTTCGCTGAGGGCTGCTTTTGGCCGTCGAGTGCGCGCTTTGACGCGTGATCCGGCCTCGGCAGCGGGCCAAGCCCTCTCAGCGCAGGGCGTGGACGTCGTAAGGGGCGACTTTACTGATCCCACGAGCCTCGACGCCGCGCTGGCAGGAGTGGACGGCGTTTTTCAATGCAGATGGGATCGCACCCCGGAGACCCGGAGACCGAAATTCAAACCGACAGGGCTTTGATCGAGGCTGCGCACCGCGCAAATGTGCGCGTAATCGTGCACACCTCTGTCGCCCGCGCGGGTGACCACGAGAACTTTGTTGGCAGGGAGGAGGGACACTGGGAACCGCTGTATTGGAAGAACAAGGCGGCCGTGAACGACATGGTGAAGAAGCAAGGCTTCCGCCACTGGGTAATTCTGAAGCCGGCTCTGATCATGGAGGATCTGGTGCCACCCATGGCGGATTCCATGTTCCCCTCGCTCGCCGCGCGCGGTCAGTTTGAGACTGCGATTCAACCGGATACCAAGCTCGACTAGATCGCGGCGCAGGACATTGGGGCGTTCGCAGCCGCTGCCTTCGAGGACCCGGAGCGTTTCCACGGCCATGAAATTGATCTCGCCGCGGAGCCCGTCACCTTGGTAGAGGTCGCAGACAAGATTGAAAAGGTAAGGCTCGCTCAACAGCAGGTGGCGTGCCGATCTACATGAGCGTTGCCGGCGAATACGAATTTCTGGCGATAGAACGCGACTCGGGCCGCATCGTGCACGGCATCGAGCCGGAATTCGAGGACACCCGCGAGGTCGCCCCGAGCCTAGCGGCCCTGTTCGAAGACATGATCGCCGGCCGCGCCACGGCTGCGCTATGCGTCCCTTATGAACCTTGAACGACTGCGTCGCGAATTTCCCGACTTCGACGTAACAACCCTGCCTGCCCTGCCCGAAGGTTCGATGTTTTAGGGTTAGCCAGCACATCAGCATAAAAAACCCGCACCCCCGATCAGGATGCGGGTTTTTTGCGTCAGGCCCGAACCAAGCCCGCCGCGGACTCCGTCATTCCTTCTTGTATGCCAGGTAGTCCTGATGGATCCCGATATGGTCGGCGATGTAGCGGGCGTCGTGCCAAACCCCCCAGATGAATGAGGAACTGCGGTTGGTGAGGTTGGGCAGACCTAAGAAGTAGATGCCTTTTTCGGCGGAGATGCCGCGCTTGTGGATGGGGTAGCCCTTTTCGTCGAAGGTGTCGACGTCGATCCAGCTGAAGTCGACCTTGAAACCGGTTGCCCACAGGATGGTCTTGATGCCGGCCTCGGCCAGGTTCAGGCTGAGGATGGGGTAGGTGAGGCACTCCGGGTCGGGCAGCAGTTTCCAGGCGTCGGGCTCGGGCGGAAGGTCCAGGCCATTCTGCTCGATGTAGGCGTCGGCTTCGCGCAAGACTTCGAAGTAGTCGGCATCGCCCTGGGCGACATCGCGGCCGAGGTTGTCGGCGAAGTGCAGCACCCCGTTTTCGTAGGAGGTCGTGATGCCTACCAATTGGATGCCGTCGCGGGCAAGGCGCCGGAAGTCGACGGTTTTGCCGTTTTCGTAGCCGCTTACGGCGAAGGCGACGTGTTCGCGCTTGGGCTTTTTCTTGACTTCGTCCCACATGCCCAGCGCGCCCAGCCACCAGCAGTAGTCGCGTTCACGGTAGGAGCGGGGCGGCCGGTAGTGTTCGCCCACGGACAGGTAGACGGTGCGGCCAGCCTGGCGGAGCTCTTCGGCGATCTGCGAACCGGAGGCGCCCGCGCCGACGACGAGCACGGCGCCGTCGGCCAATTGCCCCGGGTTCTTGTAGGCCGAGGAATGAAGCTGCTGGATGCCGGCGCTTTCCGGCACGATTTTCGGATAGGTGGGGACCTGGAAGGGGCCAGTCGCGGCGACGACGTGCTGGGCTTCGATGGTGCCTGCGGAGGTGGTGACGGTGAAGCCCGGACGCTTCTCGTTGCGCTGGACGCGCAGGACTTCGACGCCGGTGCGCACCGGCGCATTGAGCATCTTGGCGTAGTCTTCAAAGTACTGGGCCATGCGCTCCTTAGGCGGGAAGACATCGGGTCCGACGTCATCGAACTTCAAGCCGGGAAAGCGGTCGTGCCAGGCGGGGCCGTTGGCCACCAACGAGTCCCAGCGTTCGGAGCGCCAGCGTTCGGCGATCCGCTTGCGTTCGAGCACGATATGCGCAATCCCCATGGCGCCGAGGTGCTCGCTCATTGCGATGCCGGCCTGGCCGGCGCCGATCACCAGCGTATTGGTTTTTTCAATTGACATGTGAAGATCCTAAGAAATACCGAGACCCTGGTGCGTCTCGAGGCTGACACGACGATCCGATTGGCACGCAGTGTGACCCCGAAGCCCTAAGTTGATAACTTCGTTTTTCAGACGGCTGACTTAGGAAAAAGCAAAGGTGTCTGTTTAGCCGGGCGGCACGCGCGAACGCGCTTGGGCCGTCGTGATTTCTTTTTTCCGATGGCCCCCATCAGCATCGGCAACGCACTGGAAACAGGGCTTTACCGTATTCTTGACTGCACCAGAAACGCTGGCGCCGCAGCCTTGCGTGCCATGCGGCCACCGCCTGTTTTTCCCGGAATCTTCGCGCCGGGAAACTGAACTCCGTGAGTGCAGCAGCCATGCCGAATAGTCCCTATTCCTCCGATAGCTCCAGCGCCGTCCGCCTGGAGGGAGTGGTCAAGAAATATCGCGATCACGCGGTGCTCCAACAGGTGTCCCTGAAGATTGAGCGCGGGGAGTTCCTGACGCTGCTGGGCCCGTCGGGCTGCGGCAAGACCACCTTGCTGAACCTGATTGCGGGCTTCGCCGACGCCGACGAGGGCGAGATCTTTATCGACGACACGCCCGTCACGGCGCTGCCGCCGTATCAGCGCCAGATCGGCATCGTGTTCCAGAACTACGCGTTGTTTCCGCACATGACCGTGGAACGCAACATTGCATACGGCCTGCGGATGCGGCGCGTGCCGGCCGCCGAGATCGAGCGGCGGGTGCGTGAAGCCATGGCCCTGGTAAAGCTGGAGGGATTGGGCGAGCGCAAGCCGCGCGAACTGTCAGGCGGCCAGCAGCAGCGGGTGGCGCTGGCGCGGGCGCTGGTGATCCGTCCCAAGGTCCTGTTGCTCGACGAGCCATTTTCCGCGCTGGACAAGAGCCTGCGCGGCGCCATGCAGGTGGAAATCCGCGATATCCAGCGCAGGCTGGGCGTGACGACGATCTTCGTCACGCATGACCAGGGCGAGGCCCTCAGCATGTCGGATCGCATCGCCGTGATGAACCAGGGCGTGATCCGGCAAGTCGCCACGCCCGACGAGCTCTACCGTAATCCGCAGGATCCGTTCGTGGCATCGTTCCTGGGCGACGTCAACATCCTGCCCGCGCACTATCACGGCACCAGCGCGGAAACCATCCAGCTGCGCCTGGGCGCGGGACTGACGCATATTCCCCGCCAGCGTCTGGTGGGCGGGTCGCATGAGGGCCACCGGCTTGATCTTTATGTACGGCCAGAACATATCAAGCTGGAAGCCCTGCATAGCGGATCAGTCCTGAGCGGCACGGTCGTCAACCACGTGTTCCAGGGCGATCACGTGGATCTGTACCTGGATGTGCACATTCCCGTGGAAGGGCGCCAGCACGTCATGGTGCGCACCTTCGACCTGAATTGCCTGCATGAATGGCCCGTGGGCGCCGTGGCGGGCCTTGCTCTGCCCGGCCACGGGGTCAGTGTCTTCAACGCGCCGTCCTGAAGACGGCTTCACGCGATGCCCTTTCCTGGCGGTGGCGCCTGCGCAGCCGCCGAGTTTCCATTCGTCCGCGAGGCACAGTGCCATGAATCAAATTCCCGCTGAAATGCAAGCCATCATCGCCCGCGAGCCCGGCGATGCCACGGTATTGACGCTGGCCGGCAGGCCCGTCCCGGCGCCCGGCCCGGGCGAAGTGTTGTTGCGCGTGCATTCGGCCGGCATCAACCGGCCCGACATCATGCAGCGCCAGGGCGTGAGCAAGCCGGCGCCGGGCGTGACCGACGTGCTGGGGCTGGAGGCTTGCGGCGAGGTAGTGGCTTGCGGGCCAGGCGTGCCGGATGCCTTGCGCGGGCGGCGCCTCATGAGCCTGCTTGCGGGCGGCGGCTATGCGCCGTGGTGCGTGGCGCGCGTGGATCACTCGCTGGCAGTGCCCGAGGCGTTGGACGATGCGCAGGCAAGCGCCCTGCCGGAAGGCCTGTTCACCGTGTGGCACAACCTGTTCGAACTGGGCCGCCTGCGCATGGGGGAGACCGTGCTGATCCATGGCGGCGGCGGCGGTATCGGCACGCTGGCCATCCAGATGGCGCACGCCGCCGGCGCGCGGGTCATCGCCACGGACGGCGAACGCGACCGCCTGGACGCCTTGCGCGAACTCGGCGCCGACGAGGTGATCTGCTTTCATGACACGGATTTCGTCGAAGCCTGCGCCACTTTCACGCAGGGCCGTGGCGTGGATGTCGTGCTGGATATCGTCGGCGGCGATTATGTGCGGCGCAATCTGCAGGCGCTGGCCTTCGGCGGGCGTCACGTGAGCCTTTCGTTCCTGCAGGGATCGGCCGTCACGATCGAACTGCTGACCCTGATGCAAAAGCAGTTGAGCCTGCATTCTTCGACCATGCGTCCGCAGACCGATGGCGAGAAGGCCCGGATGGCGGTTGCGCTCAGACGTCATGTGCTGCCGTTGGTGGCCGCGGGCCGTATCCGGCCGAGGATGGCGCAAAGCCTGCCCCTGGCCGAGGCCGTGCGTGCGCATCAGTTGCTGGAAAGCGGCAAGGTGTTTGGCAAGCTGGTCCTCAAACCCTGACAAACGGAGAATGGATTGAAACTGCTCTATGCCCCGACGTCCCCCTTCGTGCGCAAGGTGATGGTGTGCGCGCACTTGACCGGCCAGGCCAGACAGATCGAATGGCTGGCCAGCGCCGCGCATCCGGTCAACCGCGATACGCGCATCGCCGCCCACAATCCGCTGGCCAAGGTGCCCACCCTGATCCTGCCGGACGGTAGAGCGCTCTACGACAGCCGCGTGATCTGCGAGTATCTGGCCGAGGCTGCCGGCGATACGCAGTTGTTTCCGGCGGGGCCAGCCCGCTGGGTGGCGTTGACGCGCCAGGCCCTGGGCGACGGCCTGCTGGATGCCGCGCTGCTGGCGCGCTACGAGCACACGGCCCGGCCGGCCGAGATCCAGTGGCCCCAGTGGCGCGAGGCGCAGCTCGTCAAAGTCCAGGCCTGCCTGGCGGATATCGAGTCGCAGGCAGACGAGCTGCCGCGAACGCATCCGAGCATCGGAGACCTGACCCTCGCCTGCGCCCTGGGGTATCTGGATTTCCGCTTTCCTGAACTGGACTGGCGTACTGCGCATCCGAGCGCCGCAGCGTGGTTTTCCGTGTTCAACGAATTGCCTGCCATGCAGGTGACCCTTCCCCATGACGCCTGAGACTGCCTCCATGACGACGCCAAGCGCCACCACTACCTCTTCCACGGTCTGGTTTCTGAACGGGCCGAACGCCAATCTCTACGGGCTGGATGCCAACAAGACCTATGGCTCCGACAGTTTTCCCGTGCTGCAGCAGCGTTGCGAAAGCAAGGCCGCCTCGCTGGGCATCCAGTTGCACTTCGTCCAGTCCAACCACGAAGGCCAGTTGGTCGACTGGATCCAGGAAGCGCGCGGCGCCGCGCAGGGCGTCATCATCAACGCGGCTGGCCTGACCTATTCGTCGGTGCCGATCCTGGATGCCTTGTTATCCTTTCCAGGCAGGATCATCGAAGTTCACATGAGCAACATCTGGCGGCGGGAAGCCTTCCGCCATCATTCCTATATTTCCAAGGCCGCGGATGGTGTCATCGCGGGGCTGGGCGGCGATGGCTACGAACTTGCCATCGAGGCCATGTCCCGCCTGATCAACCGCGGCACCTGAGGTAGACCGGCCATGCACGCATCCCCCCGTCCCGCCGTGTCGGGCGCAATGATCTTCTATAGCGATTTCGACGACTACACGGCCTGGCGCGATGCCATGCAGGCCTGCCTGCCCGGTTTGCGTGTGGTGCACGGCAACGACGCGTACGATCCGGCCGACATCCATTACGCGTTGGTCTGGAAGGCGCCGCAGGGCTTCTTCGACCGCATGAAGAACCTGCGCCTTATCGTGAATCTGGGCGCTGGGGTGGATTCACTCGTGGGCCGCGAAGACCTGCCCGCCGAGGTACCCATCACCCGCCTCACCGATCCCAATATGGCGCGCATGATGGCGGGCTATGTGCTATTTGCCGCCCTGCGGTATGCGCGTGACATTCCACATTTCGAAGCGGCGCAGCGGCGGGGCGAGTGGGCCTATCGCCATCCCCGCTCGCCGGAGACGGTGCGCGTGGCGGTGCTGGGCCTGGGCGAACTGGGCGCCTATGCGGCGCGGGAACTGTCCCGCCAGGGGCTGACCGTGCTGGGTTGGTCGCGCAGCCCGCGCGACGTCGAAGGCGTCGAGTGCCACGCCGGCATGGCGGCGCTGGATACCGTACTGTCGCGCGCCGACATTTTGGTGGTGATGCTTCCGCTTACGCGGCAGACGCGTGGTCTGTTGGACCGTGAGCGTCTGCAGCGCCTGCCGCGCGGCGCGGCCCTGATCAATGTGGCCCGGGGGGCGCTGGTGGACCAGGCCGCCCTGACCGAGCTGCTGCGCAGTGGTCATCTGGACGGCGCGACGCTGGATGTCTTCGAGCGCGAGCCCCTGCCACCTGGCGAC
Source organism: Achromobacter marplatensis (assembly GCF_002209535.1). GTDB lineage: Bacteria > Pseudomonadota > Gammaproteobacteria > Burkholderiales > Burkholderiaceae_B > Achromobacter > Achromobacter marplatensis. Next base: position 73,919 of record NZ_NJIG01000006.1, read on the forward strand.
CCGCTCTGGGCAATGGAAAACGTGCTGATCACGCCGCACCTGGCATCGGTCGCCATTCCGGCATCCGCTGCCGAACAGATCGCCGACAACGTCCTGCGAGTCAGCCAGGGTCTGGAGCCCGACAACCGCGTCGATCCGGCGCGCGGCTATTGAAGGGCTGGGCGCGTCCGCTCGCGGTCGTTCTGGCGAATTTTTTGCTTGGGTGTTGATATTCGGGATCTTGATCGCTGGTGGTCAGGTTTCCAGCTTGTGGATGTCAGAGCTTGCGGATGTCGGGGTTCTGAACTCGCCGAGGCTGCCCTGCGCCATTCCGATGCTCGCCCCACTGGGGCTGTGCTTCGGATGGCTCCGGGGTCCTCGGCTGACAGCCGCGTCATGCGATTGTTTTGGCCCTGGTTCCTGGGTATATGCGGTGAGCCGGGGGCCGGGCGGAGGGATCCGAAGCGCAGGACCACCGGGCCGAGCATCGGAATCCCGCAGTCCGGACGCCGGCGGCTTCAGAACTCCGGCATTTCAAAGCCAACCTTCAACATTCCACCAAAAAATCTAGTGGTTGTCCTCGATATTGAGGATCCTGCCCAGCCCCAGGAAGCGGTTGGCGAAGATCAGCAACGTGGCTGTCACCACGATATACACCACCGACAACGCGGCCAAGGTCGGGTCGGCGAACTCGCGCACGTAGTTGTACATCGTCACGGGAAGGGTCTGCGTGCTCTGAGTGGTCACGAAGAGCGACGCGGTGAATTCGCTGAACGACATGATGGCGGCGAACAGCCAGCCGCCGAACAAGCCGGGCGCCAGCAAGGGCACGGTGATGGTGAACAGGACCCGCACGGGTGACGCTCCCAGGCTGGCGGCGCTTTGCTCCAGGCGCTCATCCAGGTTCTCCATCGAGACATAGACGCTGCGCAGCACGAAAGGCAGGACGAGGATGACGTGGCACAAGATCACGATGCCGTAGCCACGATCGATGTTCAGCTGCGCCACCAGGATCAACAGGCCCAATCCCACCGTGAAGTGAGGGATCACCAGCGGCGAGAGCAGAATCGCCTGCAGGATGTTCTTGCCGGGAAACGCCATGCGCTTGACGGCAATCGCCAGGCCGGTGCCGATGACCAGCGCCAGTAACGACGACCAGAACGTCACCACCACGCTGGCGTGAAAGCCGTCGCGAAAGTCGGAGTAGGTGAAGACACGCTCGAACCAGCGCCAGGACCAGGCCTGCGGCGGAAACGTGAGCAAGGCTTTTTCATTGAAGGAAGCCAGCACCACCACCACGACGGGCAGCAGCACAAAGGCCAGAATCAGCGTGATCAGCACCGGCGCGCCGATACGCAGCCACAGGGGCAGGGATTTACGGAGACCCATGTCAGTGTCCTCCAATGACCTTGAGACGGCGCGTGACGCGGCCAAGCAGCATCAGCGCAATCGCCGTCAGGCCCAGGCCCATGACGCTCAGGCTGGCCGCCAGGGGAAAGTTCATGGACGAGAACCCCAGCTGGTAGACCAATGTGGAAACCGTCGGAACGCGGCCCCCGCCGATCATTTGCGGCGTGGCGAAGGCGCTGAACGTCCAGGCGAACGAGGTCGTGATGCTGGCCAGGATGCCCGGCATCGACAGGGGAAGCGTGATGGTCAGGAAAGTGCGGACCGGCCCGGCGCCCAGGCTTTCGGCGGCTTTCTCGTAATCACGGTCGATGTGCGAGATGGCGGTGGCCAGCATCAGCACGACCACTGGAACGGTAACGTGCACCAGCGCCACCAGCACGCCAAGATGGCTGAACATCAGCGCCAGCGGCGTATCGATCAATCCCAGCTTGAGCAGCATCGAATTGATGAAGCCCGTGCTGCCCAGCACGATGATCCAGGAATAGGTGCGCACGATTTCGCCCAGGAACAGCGGCGTGATGGAGACGATCAGGATGAAAGACTTGATGTAGCGGTTTCGCACCCTGACCAGGGCATACGCCAAGGGGTACGCGACGAGCAGGGAGAAGACTGTCGTTTCCACGCTCAGGCGCAAGGTGTTGACAAAGGCATCGACGTAGATCTGCTTGCCCATGCCCGAAAAATTCGAGAGCGTCAGGCCGCCGACATCCAGCGAACCGGGAATGAAAGTGCGCAAGCTGTACTGCAGCACGGCCGCCATGGCGACGCAGATGCACAGCGCGATGAAGCTGGCCGGGGATATCAGCCATCCCCGCAGGGTGGAACGCGCATCCATGGTGGACCCATCCTTCGTGTACGGTGAAAGCGTGGCGGCGCCGCGGCCCGCAAGGCCGCGAGGCCGCGGTATCGGCAATCAATTCATGATGTTTTCGGTAAACCACTTGCGCCACTCAGCGGTTTTTTCGGCACGCAGCTTGTCGTCGATGACGATGGCCTGGGTATCCCATTGCTGCTTGGTCGTGAAGACGCCCGGCAGCGCGGCGTCTTCGGGCGAGACCTTGGCGTCGTCGATGACGGGGCTGGCCTTCTTGGCGGCCACGATCTTGGCCTGCACTTCCGGCGACAGCGCAATGTTCATGAACTTGTGCGCCAGGTCGGCTTTGGTGCTGCCTTTCATGATGGCCATGGTGTCCACCCCCAGGACTGCGCCTTCCTTGGGCATCGCGACCTTGATCGGCACCCCCTGGCCGATCATGTAATAGGCGTTCATGGACAGCACGATCTGCACGGGCGTCTCGCCGGCGGCGATCAGTTGCTGGCTGTTGGCATCGTTGGTGTAGAAGGCCTTGAAGTTGGGCTTCAGCGCCTTGAGTTTGTCCTGGCCCTTTTCCCAGCTGCTTGCGTCGCCGCCCGAGAGCAAGGCCGAAATGTCGATGATATGGCTGGGGTCGAAATCGGGCGCGGACAGCTTGCCTTTCAGCGCCGGGTTCCAGAGATCGTTCCAGCTGTTGAAGGTGATGCCGGCGGGAACCAGGTCGGGGCGATAGCCGATGGTGTACACATACGCCCAGCTGCCGATGTGGTACGGGCTGATCTTGGCGCGATCGACCAGGTGCGAATAGTTGGGGATTTTGCTCAGGTCCAGCTTCTCGTACAGACCGGCATTGACGTAGAGCCAGCCGATGTGCGATGTGGTGAACGTGATGTCGCTTTCCGGCTTGGTGGCGAGCTTGGCCTTGTTCAAGCGGTCGATGGTGCCGCCCGTGATGTACTTCACCGGCACTCCGGTCTGCCGCGTGAACTCCTTGGCGATGGTCTCATCGATAAGGTCCCGGAAGCTGCCGCCCCAGGTGCTTACCACCAGGGCATCCTGCGCATGCGCCGTGCCGGCGAGGGCCGCGCCGGCAAGCATGCCCGCGCAAATAAGTTTCTTGATCATGACAACCCCTTGTCTATGTTGTTGGCTACAGAACCTGTTCGAGGAAATGCTTCAGGCGCTCGCTCCTCGGCGAGGCAAAGAACTGTTCAGCGGGCGCGGTCTCGATGATTTCGCCGCACTCCATGAACACACAGCGGTCGGCCACCCTGCGGGCGAAGCCGATCTCGTGGGTGACGCAGATCATGGTGATGCCGGTCTGGGCCAGGTCTTCCATGATGCGCAGCACGGAACCGACCGATTCCGGATCCAGCGCGGACGTCGGTTCGTCGAAAAGCATGATGCGCGGCCGCAGGCAGAGCGCGCGCGCGATGGCCACGCGCTGCTGCTGCCCGCCGGAAAGCTGGATCGGATACTTGCCGGCCTGTTCGATCACATTGACCTTGGCGAGGTACTCCCGTGCGGTCTGCTCGGCCTCGGCGGCCGGCGTCTTCAAGGCGATCTTCAGCGCGAAGGTGCAGTTCTCCAGCACCGTCATGTGCGGAAAGAGATTGAAGCTCTGGAACACCATGCCCAGCTGGCGCCGGACTTGCTCCACGCTCTCCGGGCGCCGGGTGAGCGCCGTGCCATTGACGTGGATATCGCCAGAGTCGTGCTGTTCCAGATGGTTGATGCAGCGGATGAGCGACGACTTGCCGGATCCCGAAGGGCCGCACAGGATGACGATTTCGCCGCTGGATACCTCAAGGTGGATATCTCGCAACGCGTGGAACGACCCGTAGAACTTGTTCAATCCCGAGATGGATACCGCGGGCGCGCATTCAGAACGGACGGAGGACAACGGCGGCGTGATGCTGGACAGGATGGCAGTCATGATGGTTCGCGCTCTGAAGGACGGTCGGCCGGGCGGCTCAGACTCTGGCAAGATAGCGGTTCAACTTACGATCCGCGATCGAGAATCCAAGACGTATGCTGTTGGTAATGCACCAGTAGATGGCCGCCGCCGTGATCAGGGGCGTGAACGGGTCATAGGTGTAGTCGAACACGGTATTGGCGGCGGCCGTCAGGTCGACCAGGGTGATGGCGCTGACGGCCGCCGTGCTTTTCACCATGATCAGCAACTCGTTCTGATAGGCGCGCAGCACATAGCGCGCGACCAGCGGAAGCCGCAGTCGGAACAGGATTTGCGCGGGCTTCAGGCCCAGGGTCTGCGCGGCTTCGATGGTGCCCTTCGGAATTGCCGCCAGCCCGCCGCGGATGATTTCCGCCATGAAGCCGGAGTGCGTCAGCGCCAAGCCCAGCCAGGCGCAGACATACGCGCTGGAAAAGACGTTCCACAGAAAGGTATCGCGCACGAAAGAGAACTGCGGCAGTCCGCTATAAATCAGATACAGCAACACCAGGCTGGGCACTCCGCGGAAAAAACCGATGTAGCTGCTGGCGAAGAGGGCGCGCGGACCCGCGCGGAAGCTTGCCAGGGCAACCGGCAGCGCCAGCAGCAGGCCGATGACAAGCACCGGCAGCAGCACGGCGAATGTCGTGCCGGCGCCGGCCAGCAGTTTGGGCAGACTCTCCCAGGCCACCTGGAAATCAAAGTGCATGAGACGCTCCCTGGGTCACGATGGGATGGAAGCCGCGCGCGGCCCACGTTTCAACGCGACGGGCCACGTAGTAGGTCAGCCAGGTCATCAAGAGGAAGAAGAACGCCGCGAGCAGGTAGTAGACGAAAGGTTCCTTGGTTACGCCGGAAGCGAGCTTGGCGTAGGCCATGATTTCCTTCAGGCCGATCAACGAAATGAGAGCGGTGTCCTTGAGGACTACGATCCACATATTGGTCATGCCGGGCAAGGCCAGGCGCAGCATCTGGGGCAGGATCACCTTCAACCAGATGGCGCTGCGCGGCACCAGCAGCACGCGCGCGGCTTCGAACTGGCCGTGGGGCACGTTCTGGATGGCGCTGCGTATCAAGTCGGCCAGGTAGGCGCCGTACACCATGCCCAGCGCCGCCACTGCCGCCATGAAAGGCGTGATCTCGATACGCTGGCCGATGCCAAACGGCGAGAGCAAGCCGGCGACGATCTGCGAGCCGCCGTAATAGAACAGGAATCCCACCAGCAGCGAAGGCACGCCAGTGAAGATGGAGGCATACGGGATCCAGATGATCCTGGCCAGCCATGTCGGCCGTAGCGTGATCAGGGCGAAGAACGTCCCGATCGCCAGCGCCAGCAGATAGGCACAGACGGCGACCTGGATCGTCATCATCGCGCCGGTCGCGAGTTGCTGCACGAAACCCATCGAAGGCATGAGGTATTCCTATAGCCTGTTCACATTGAAAGGCGCCTTGCGCAGGCCCTGGCAAGCGTATGAAACATGCCGTCTGGCCCGCCGGCCTTGTGGCGGACGGCCCAGGCGGGGCGCGGGTATCCGGCTAGCGGCAGGCTGCTTCTTCGGGCAGGAGCTCCACTTCCATATAGGGTTTGCGCAGCGTGGTGAAGGTGCAGTCCTTGATAATGGTTTCCAGCGTGGCGCTCATGCGGTTGAGCAGTTCGCCGCCGTCCTTGCGGGCAATCCAGCTTGAGCCGGCTTCGCCGCCACCGGTCCACAAGTCGCCACCCGCGAATTTCCAGCCCTTGCCCTGGGGCTTGGACAGGAACTCGTTGGTCCAGCTGATCTTGGGACCCAGGCTCATGTCCAGCCGCCCGTTGGCAAGGTCTAGCCGGATCTGGTCGGGGTTGTCGTAGAACACGATCTGCACCCCGCTGCCGAACGTCTCGGACACGTATTTGGCTTGCGCCGACCCGCGTTGCAGGCCGATGCGCACGCCCTTGAGCCCTTCAGGCGTGAAGGTGTAGTTCTTCGCTTCCGGCACCACGTAGGAATCCGGATTGAACAGCACCGGGCGGCCAAACAACACCTTTTCCTTGCGTTCCGGCAGCGGCTTTGTCTGGCTGACCACGGCGTCCAGCTTTTTCTGCAGCAGTGCTGGAATCAGGGCCTTGAAGTCCATGACGACGATTTCGCAATCGACTTTCATCCGCTTGCACATTTCGCGCGCCAGGTCGGGTTCGAAGCCCGTCAGGCGACCCGAGGGATCGACCATGCTGAACGGGGGATAACTTCCCTCGTTGCCAAGCACCAGCTTCTCGGCGTGGGCCGGCGCCAGGACGAATAACGAGGCGCTTGCGAGTGTCAGCGCCGTGATGGTTTTGTGCAGATGCATCTTTTTTCCCCTTGTTTATTGGTTATCCGCCGTGGCGAAGTGCTTACATCGTGTTGGCCTTGGTCAGGTGGGCGTTGAACAGCGACCCGTAACCGGGCTTGGCGCCTGCCGCGCCGGTAAGTTCCAGGCAGTGCCAGAACGAGGCCTGGATGGCTGAGATCACCGGCTTGCCCAGTTTCTGTTCCAGCGCCTCGATGGCCCCGACGGTCCGGAAGTTGGTGCACGAAACGAAGATGGCGGTGGCATCGGGGTGGTCGACCGAGATCACATGGTCATAGACCTTCTCTAGCGACACCTCGGCCAGCGCATGGTCATCCGAAATGCCCAGGCAGGCGCTCTTGACGACCTCGTGGCCGTTTTCCTGCAGAAAGCGGATGGCGCGCTCATGGATTTCCGGCAGATACGGCGTGGCCAGCGCAACCTTGCCCGCCTTCACCTGCTTCAAGGCCGCGAGCGTGGCGGTGGACGCCGTGGTGATCTGCGGCCCTGGCACCCATTGCCGCAGCTTCTGGATCAGCGCCTGGTCGTAGGCGGTGCCGTGCAGAAACGAGGCGCTGGTCCCGCCGAACAGCAACACGTCGATGGGTGCCGCGCCGGCCAGGCGCGCGGCCTGTTCGAGTTCCGGCGCGTTCATCATTTCCTCGATGCCCTGCACGGTGACCTTGGGCAGCTTGATGCGCGCGGTATGGGTGGAAACCCCCGGACCGGACATGGCCCACATTTCTTCTTCCATCACGACGCTGGAGGCGATGTAGATCAGCCCGATGCGGGCAAGATCGCCAGAGCCGTCGTAGCGGAATCGGGGGTAAGCGGCGGGTAGGGGCGTTCGTGCGGTGTTCATCCGGTTTCCCTGCAATAAGAGGTTGCTTCGGCCAGCGAAAACCAATGATGAGAGACGGGGTCCGAGCGACCAAGTCGCCTTTTCCGTTGGCATGGATCGATTTTCCTGATGGCCGGACGAGGCGTCCCAAGCCATGGTGAGGGCGCATCGCCGGGGCGCCGCCCGCGTCAGGATTTCCGAGACGGGACGCCGGAAAAAACAAATAGGCTGCCGCCCCGCTTGAGCCGACCATCAGCGGGCAGGTCACGGCCTTATGCGATGCCGCTTGCCAGGCAGACGCAGGGTCCCCGGATAAACCCTAATAATGAGTCGAGCCATGAAGCACAAGCGCATACGCACCTTCAATACCAAGGCAACCTACCCGGAACAGAAACTCGACAACGATCTGTGCCAGGCCGTCGTCGCGCGCGGCAGCACCGTCTTCCTGCGCGGGCAGATCGGCCAGAACCTGGACACGTCCGAGAGCGTCTGCATCGGCGATGCCACCGGCCAGGCGGAGCAGGCGATGAAGAACATCGACATGCTGCTTAAGGAAGCCGGCGGCGAACTGCAGGACATCTGCAAGATCACGATCTACATCATCGATCCCCGTTATCGCGAGGCGGTCTATCTTGTGGTCGGCAAGTGGCTCAAGGGCGTGTTCCCTGTGTCCACCGGCATCGTGGTGTCGGCATTGGCGCGCCCGGAATGGCTGGTGGAAATCGACGCGACTGCTGTTATTCCGGATTGACGCCTCAGGAGGCCCAGGTCATGACTTTTTCGATCATTGCCCGTTGTCCAGCCACAGGCCAATTCGGCGCGGCCGTCTCATCGTCGTCGCCCGCGGTCGCAGCGCGTTGCGTCCGCGCGCGCGCAGGCGTTGGCGCCGCGGTCAGCCAGAACATCACCGACCCCGCCCTTGGGCCGCTGATCCTTGACGCGATGGGCCAGGGCCACTCGCCTGAACGCGCGCTGCAGTCCCTGGCCGAACGTCCTTTCATCAGCTACCGGCAACTGATGGCCATCGATGCCACGCAGGCGCCGGCCATCTTCACCGGGTCGAACGCGCTGGGCCGGCTGGCCAGCGCAAAGGGCGAGCACGCCGCGTGCGCGGGCAATATGCTGGCGTCGCTGGATGTGCCCGCCGCCATGCTGTCGGCGTTCGAGAAGACGCCGGGTTCGCTGGCTGAACGCCTGATGCAGGCCATGCTGGCGGGGCAGGCGGCGGGCGGCGAAGAGGGGCCGGTGCATTCGGCCGGGCTGCTGGTGGTTGCGGAGCTGGATTGGCCTATCGTCGACCTGCGCATGGACTGGGTGGAGCAATGCCCCGTCGAGACGCTTTACGAGGCCTGGAAGGTCTACGAGCCCCAGATCCAGGACTACGTTACCCGCGCCCGGGATCCGCGCGCCGCGCCAAGCTTCGGCGTGCCCGGCAATCTGTGACAGGCTGTGGAAGTTGGCGAGTGCGAGAAAACCCGAGGAGCGTCCTGGCCGCTGTCCGGGCATAGTGGGACACTTTTCCTCGGTGCGGCGCATGCCGGCGCCGGGCCACGGTGACGGTCTGCCAGCCGGAACGCCATCTCCCTCCAGCCTGCTCCAGTTTTCTCACTTCGAACTATGCTCAATCGCATTTCGCTGCGCCAGATGGAGTACTTCGTCGCCACGGCCAAGCATGGCAGTATCGCCGCGGCATCCAGCCAGATCCACATTTCGGCGCCTTCGATTTCGGCCGCCATCGCACATGTCGAAACCGAGTTGGACGTGCAGTTGTTCGTCCGGCATCCGTCCAAGGGCCTGGCCCTGACGGTGCTAGGCCAACAGGTCATGAGCGAATGCGAAGACCTGCTCGACCGCGCGTCCCGCCTCTACAAGATCGCGTCCGTCTCCAGCAATGCCATTCAGGGCGCTTTGCGCGTGGGCTGCTTTCAGTCGCTCACGGCCATGATCGCGCCCGAGGTGATCTTCGGTTTCGCGCGCGCATTCGACAAGGTCGAGCTGCATATGGTCGAAGGCGACCAGCAGTTGCTGATCGACAAGCTGCATACCCTGGAGATCGACGTCGCGCTGAGCTACGACCTGAGGCTGGGCGACGAGATATCGTTCGAGGCATTGGCGCGCCTGCCGCCGCATGTGGTGGTCAGCGAACTGCATCCGCTTTCGCAGCAGATCGCGGTGACGCTGGAGGACCTGGCCCGCCTGCCCATGGTGTTGCTGGACCTGCCTTTGAGCCGTGACTACTTCATGTCCCTATTCGCGAAGGTCGGGCTGGAACCAAACATCGTGGCGCGTTCGCGTTCGGAGGAAGTGGTGCGGTCCATGGTGGCCAACGGGATCGGCTATGCCCTGTTCAACGTGCGGCCGAAGTCCACGCAAGCGCTGGATGGCAAGCGGCTGGTACGGCTGCGCCTGGTGGGTGAACACCGTCCCATGCTGCTAGGCCTGACGACCTACAAGCCGATGAAGCCGTCGCGCCTGACCGAGGTGTTCATGCAGCGCTGCCGCTCCTATATCTCGGATCAATACATTCCCGGCATGAGCGAAGGCAGTTTCTTCGATCCTTACGTGCTTCCCGAAAACAAATGAACGGACGGCGCGCGCCGCCGCCTTCCACAGTCTTGCAGGCCCATGCCATGAACAAGCCGACTCCGGACAACAGTCCAGACCTATTGCGCGAATTGCTCGCGTTCCAATCCGTCACGCTGACGCCGAACATCGAACTCATCGAGCGTGTGCGGGAATTGCTGGCGCAGGCCGGCATCGCGTCCACGCTGGTGGCAGACCCGCAGGACGCCGGGCGCAGCAATCTGTACGCGTCCGTAGGCCCGTTGGATGTGCCCGGCATCTTGCTCTCGGGCCACACCGATGTGGTCCCCGTGACGGGTCAGCCCTGGACCTCGCCGCCCTTCGAGGCAACCCTGCGCGATGGGCGCATTTATGGACGGGGCAGCGCCGACATGAAGGGCTTTGTCGCCTGCGCCGTGATGGCCATGATCCGCGCCGCCCGCCAGCCGCTTGCGCGTCCCTTGCAACTGGCGCTGTCGTTCGATGAGGAAATCGGCTGCGTGGGTGTGCGCCATATGCTGCGGGCGCTGGAACACATGGAACCGGCTCCCCTACTCTGCGTCGTAGGAGAGCCCACGCTGATGAAGATCGGCACCGGCAACAAGGGCAAAGCGGCCTACCGGGCCTTGTGCTGCGGCCAGGCAGGCCACTCGGGGCTGGCGCCTCATTTCGTCAATGCCATCCACACGGCCAGCGATCTGATCAGCGCCTTGCGCGACGTGCAGCACGACCTTGCCGAACACGGGCCGCGCGAATCCGGCTATGACGTGCCGTACACGACAGTGCATGCGGGCACCATCAAGGGCGGCACGGCGCTGAACATCGTGCCCGCGGAATGTGAAGTCAATTTCGAGATCCGCAACGTCGCGCAGGATGACCCGAACCAGATCCTGGAGCGGGTGTTGGCGCTTACCAGAACGAAAATGCGCGCCGCGGGCGCCCGGCCCGATGCCGAGCCGCCCCAGGTCACGACCGTCAATACCTATCCCGGCCTTGCCACGGCGGACGACTCGGAAGCCGTCACGCTGCTGGCCTCGTGGCTGCCGCCGGACACGCCGCTCGTCAAAGCCGCTTTCGGCACCGAGGGCGGGTTGTTCCAGCAGCTGTGGGCGCAGACGTCGGTGCTGATCTGTGGACCGGGCAGCATCGAAGTGGCGCACAAGGCCGACGAGTACGTCGAGCTATCGCAGCTGGAAGCGTGCGACGCCATGATGGAGAAGCTGACGCAGTATCTGATGGCGTAAAGCCGGGATCCGGATCTTCACTAGAGGATTCAGTCTCGCCTGTTGCCTGCCGCACGCGCCACGAACCACGCTTCGGTGTGGTTAGTCAGATAGCGGCCATCGCTGCCATTGAATCGCGCGGCGGCGTCGGGCCAGGCTATCAGCTTGCGCTCGGCCCGGCGCGCGGTCTCGCCATTGACAAGGTCCAAGCCGTAGACCTTGTGCGCCTGCGCCGCAGTATCGAAGGCGATGTCAGCAAGCGCAGCGGTCTCGGTGTCAGACGCCGGGATGGCGGCGCGAAGTTCGCCGTTCAGCAGGCAGTCGGGCGCATAGTTCGCCGGCGTGGCGCGCAGCAGGTTGATCAGCCCGCGCCCAACGATGGCGTATATCCAGTGATCGCCACCGGGATGGCGAACCACGTACCGCGCGTGAAAGTCGGATTCCGGAACGAGGTCTGAATCGACCAGCGTGACGAGGCGGCCCGCGCAAGCGGAAATATCAGTCCCATAGACGGGCGTGGCGGTATGAGTTTGTTGGGACACATCGATGCAGCGAATCGCCGGCAATCGAGTGTGAAGCGCATTGAAGAACGCCACTTCGTCGTCAGCGGTCATGAATACGCCCAACTGGCGCGTTTTGTTGGTTCCCATCCCGGGCTCCGGCTCCTGGCGGTGTTCGAGATGGTATCGCTTTATGGATGCGGGTCCTGTCCTTTTTGCGAACGGCTTCCGTTCAGGGAAAGGATTGATGATGACTCAAGGCGTGACCTGATACCCGCGTTGTTGCATGCAACTCGTGTAGGCCGAAGACGCGGCGGCGTTGGTTTGCGCCGTTTCGCGCCGATCCTGGCGCTGGCGGGAACCGCCTACCACTGCGCCGGCCACCGCGGCGTTTTTCGCCTTCTCTTGTCGATAGTCTTGCTTGACGTCGTCGTCGACGCGGTCAGAGAGCGCTTCGTGTTGATTGCTACGTACGCCCGCGACCGCCGCGCCGGCAACCGCTCCGGTCGCCGCGCCTCGGGCACGGCCGCCGGATGGCGGCGGCGCGGCGTTGCCTGTGCCGCCAGCTTGCGATTGGCATGCGGCGACGTCTTGCTGAGTCAATTCGGCAGACTGGCCGTTCATTGGCGTCACGGTCTGTGCGGTCGCGCAAAGGCAATAAAGAACTAGGGGAGCCGCCCCGGGGAAGATGGACTTTTTCATGAAAAACTCCATTCAGGTGATGGGGACCCTGACGCTTTCAGTCTAGCTTGGCCTAGGGGTACCGAGTCCCGCTCATCCATACCCAAGATGGGGTATGGGCCTTTGCCTGGCCTGTTTTTTACTAATTTATATCCGGGTAATATTGACGGATTTATTTAATCCGGGTAAAAATGCGTCCAGCGATTATCGCGATCAAGGATGCAACGATGAGCTCATTCGATTTGAACGCTGGCGCCACCGCGCCGCTGTCCAATGAAATCGACCTGATGGACCTGCCCGTGGAGGGCGCGCTGCCGCCCGAGCTGGACGGGGTGCTGGTGCGCAACGGCCCCAATCCGCTGCGCGGGCGCTTCGAGGGCAATGACGTGCTGTCGTGGTGGCCCCAGCCGGCGATGCTGCACGCCATTGAATTCCGGGAGGGCCGGGCGGCAAGCTACCGCAACCGCTGGGCTCGCACCCGGATCTGGGCGAGCGAACATGCGCCGCATCTGGCGGCCGACCTGCCTGACACCAACCCCAACGTCAACGTGCTGCGCCACGCCGGTGAAACGCTGGCGCTGGCCGAGGGCGGCGCGCCGCTGGCGATGACGCCGGGATTGGACTTTCTGGGAACCAGCCGGCGTCATCCAGGCCTGGCGGGCAGCATGACCGCGCATCCGAAGGTGGACCCCGTGACCGGCGAGTTGATGAGCTTCCGTTCCCACTGGGAACAGCCCTGGTTGCGCTATGGCGTGGCGGACGCAGATGGCCAGCCGGTGCTGGACCAACTGATCGACATGCCTGCGTCGTCGATGATGCACGACATGGCGATCACCGGCCGCTACAGCATCCTGTTGGACCTGAACGTCGCGTACGACTTTTCCATGCTGTCGCGCGGCTACCGCATGCCGCTGCGCTGGCACGACGAACGGCAGTCGCGACTGGGCGTGATTGCGCGCCATGGCGGGCCGATACGCTGGTTCGAGGTGGCGCCATGCTTCATCCTGCACGTGGTGAACGCGTACGATCTGGATGCCACGACGCTGGTGCTGGATGTGGTGCGCTACCCGGAATACCTGCGTGTGTCGCGCAGCGGCGCGGGCTTCGAAGAGAACCCCTTGGGCGCGCTGTGGCGTTATGTGATCGATCTGGCGCGCGGCGGGGTCAGCGAGCGGCAATGGGACGAGGCCGGCATCGAATTGCCGCGCATCAACGAGGGCCGCACCGGGCGCTCTTACCGTTATGCCTACGCGGTGCAGCAGCCTAGCAACGTGGAAATGCGCGGCGTGGTGCGCTACGACCTGGAAAACGGCCCGACCCAGCAGTATCGCGTGCCGCCCGGCGACCAGAACAGCGAGCCGGTCTTCGTGCCGCGTCCCGACGCGCGGGATGAGGACGATGGCTGGGTGCTCGCGTGCGTGTATCGCCAGGCCAGCGACACCAGTGACGTGGTGGTGCTGGATGGGCGTGATCTGGATGCGGGGCCGTTGGCGACAGTGCGGTTGCCGCAGCGGATTCCGGCGGGGTTCCATGGGGCGTGGCTGCCACGGGGAGACGGAACGGGTTAAGGCACTGGGTCAGCGCGTGCCACCCCGGCCGACAGGGCAAGGCATGCAAATGCGATCACGGCGTAATGGGCCGTCAGCCGGTCCATCAGCAGCCCGAAGCCTGCGGCCCCTGCGGTCTGCCCAATAGCCAGGGCCAGAAACGCGATCGTCACGCCGGTGGCGGGCCGGTGGGGCAGCGCCGCCACTCCCCACAGCAGATAGACCCCTGTCAGCATGATGTAGGCGGCGCCGAATAGCACGCCGCCGCTTAGCGTCAGGGCTGTCGAAGTGCCTTCGACGCCGATCAGCAGAATGCTTGCCGCCATCGCCGTCAGAAACGCCCGATGCACCCCGTCGATGCCAAACCGCGCGATCAAATGGCCGGCGCCTGCACCTGCGATACCGGCCGTCCCGATGGCGATCCAAAGCAGGCCCGCTCCGGTGCTGCCCCAGTTGAGTCGAAGGGCGACAAGTTGCCCGCCAAAGGACCAGACCGCCGTGCTGGCCGCGCCCGCGAGGAACGCCGCCAACACCAGGCGCTGGAGCACGCCGTCAAGCGATGGCATGCCATGCGCGCCTGTTGTCGTGCGGGGTGGGTTTCGCGGCAGGGTCAGCGCCACGGCGAATGCCAGGGCGATCGCGGCGGCGGCAAACCCCGCGAACGCGAAGCGCCATAGGTCGCCCATCATTAGCGCCACGGCACCCGACAAGGCAACGCCTGCACCGGTGCCGGCGTTGATGATCGTGTTGGTCGCGTCCTGCCGATCGGGCCTGACCGCCGCAGCCACTGCCGCCGCCAACGGCGGCGAAGCCAGCCCCGTGCTTGATCCGGCCAGCATGACCGCGCCGGCAAGCCAGGCGGGCGAGGGCGCTGCCGCGATGCCCGCCATGCCTGCTGCTGCGATCAGCGCGGCGCCGATGGTCACAGCGCGCGCGCCGATTCGTTCGGTCAGCCACGCGGACAGCGTGACCGCAATGCAATATGTCAGGAACGCTGCGCCTGAAATCAACCCGCTCAAGGTCGACGACAAAGTCAGGTCCGCATCGATCCGGGGCAGAAACAACCCGAACGCGAAGCGGGCAAACCCGTAGCAGACGGCGATCAGCGCGAAGCCCGTTGCACCCAGCTTAAGCCCCGGGTTCATGGACTCGTCCGTCCCTGGGGCAGACCTGGCGCTGGCGTCACTCGGCATCCAACGGAACGAGACTTCCACCTTCGGCCTGCAAGCGAGACAGATACGTGCGTTGATCGATGACCTGGAAGGGGAAATACAAGCCGGCCGGGGTCGGCGTATTGCCGTCCAGGCCCGCCAGCCGCTCAAGAATCATGCTGACGCCCAGTGCGGTCAGGTTGGCGGCGCCGCGCGGATGGACGACGGCATGACGTGTGTGCTGCGCTAGCCCGTCATGATCCTTGCCCGACAGTTCGATGATGATCTCCGTCGATTTGGGTTCGCCGCGACGCCGGGACGAAGTGATTCCGGTCGCCATGTTGAACTGCACGTTCGGCGCCCCGGTTGCGGCCGCCAGGCCGGCAACATCGATAGACGAGAAGCCGGTCCCTTGCATCGTCGTGCCATCGATGGCACGGAATTCGGCTTTGGCATCGTCTTCATCGCGCCAGATATAACGGCCGTCCTGACGCGTCAGTGCCGCGGGCATCATGCGGTTCAGGCGCTCGAAATCCTCGGCGACGGCGGGGCCGCCGCCATCCTGTTCATCGACAAGCGCACCGATCTTGATGTCGTGCAGCTGCGCGTAGGCTTTCGCGCACGCGAACGTGGCGACGGTCGTGGCGCCCACCAGCCATTCGTAGCCCAGCACGATCGCGGCGGCGTCGGGCGCCTGCATATAGGCCGCGACTTTGGGGGCGATTTCATAGATGCCGGAAGAAATGCCCAGGTGGGGCAGGTTGCGACCTTGCGCGTAGCGCAGTCCGGCCAGTCGATCATCCGCGTAAAACACCGCGACGGCTGCTACCGGGCGATCACCCAGGCCAAGGTCTTCTGCGCTGGGGTCAATCGCCACCCCCTCGGCGTTACCCAAGTCGCTCGCGGCTTGGGCACTTTTTACCGCGTCGCGCCCGCCGATCAGTAGCGGCACATCAGGGTAGACGGCGCGCAGTGCGCCTGCGCTCAAGCGGCCGATAGCGCCTGTACCGCCCATCAACAAAATAGGTTTTGTCATCAAGGTACCTCCGGACGTGGGCCCCGGCGCAGGCGTGCAAGGGATGACCAAGCCGCACCTTGAAAAACGCGGTGCTGGCGAACGGGTCATCCCCCGGCACGATCAGCCTGCCGTGGCGGGTACCGGCGTGTTCAGCAACTGCTGTTCCCACAGATAGGCAATGCCGCTACCGGCGGCATGCTGAACGAGGATGTCGGTCAGCCCGGCGGCGGTGTCGACGCGCGCCCAGTCGCGTTGCCACTCGGCGGCCACCGCCATCCACGTCATCAGATTCACGCCGGCCGCCGCCATGCGCTGAAGGGCGACTTCGTGCGCTTCGACCGACACGCCGCCGGAGGCATCGGTGACGACCGTCACATCCCAACCTTCGCCCGCCGCCTGGATCGCCGGCATTGCGACGCAGACCTCCGTCCACAGCCCGGCGATGATCAGCTGCTTGCGGCCTGTGGCCTTGGCCGCGTCGACCACTTTTTTGTCTTCCCACGTGTTGATGAACGTGCGATCTATGACTTCCTGGCCGGGATAGACATCGGTGATCTGGGGAAAGATGACGCCGCCCCGCGCCGCGATCACGCTCGTCAGAATCGTGGGCACGCCGAAGACCTTGGCGGCCTTTGCCAACGCCGTCGAGTTGTTGACCACGGCATGCGGGTCGTGGCTGTTCAGGTTGGTAAGTTGATAAGGCTGGTGGTCGATCAGGACGAGTACCGAGTCCTCAGGACGGAGAAGCGAATCGAGGCCATTACGAAAAGTCATTAGTGATCCCTGGTTTGCTGTAGTTGCGAAGATTGCATTGCGAGTCGCGCTGCAAGTGCCTTCCGGAAAGCGTGCGCTTGTGGCGACGTTGCCCGGATCCCGCATTATGTTTTCGCGCATCTTGATGCGGTAGTTCCGTTCCAAGGCAAGCTGTGTCGCACAAACGGGAACACCACCACAGTAGGCTGTCGCAACGCGGAGCAGGCTGATTCAACGCGGGTCACGTAGTGCTATCCTGCGGCGAAGTGCGTCGCAAAACGGGGAGCCACGCAAATTGGATATCGAAGAACTTCAGACCTTCATCGAAGTCGCCGATGCGGGCGGCGTATCGCCCGCTGCACTTAGACTAGGCATTTCCAAATCGATCGTCAGCCGTCGGTTGCTGCGCTTGGAAACGGAGCTTGGCGTCCAGTTGCTTGCGCGAACCACACGCGGGGCGGCGCTTACCGAGGCCGGGGCGATTTTCCGGGACCATGCGGCCAGGGCCTGCGCTGAAATCGACATCGCCCGGGAAACGATCGTACCCGCCGGCGAGCTGCATGGCCGCTTGCGAGTTGCCGTGCCGGTGTCGTTCGGCCTGACGCATTTTGCGCCGGTGGTCGCGGAGTTGGCGCGACGCCACCCCAAGCTTCATGTCCAGACCTGCTACAGCGATCGCTTCGTCGATCTCATCGCTGAAGGCTACGACTGTGCGATACGAGTGGGCTATCTGCAGGACTCCAACCTGATCGCACGGCGCGTCGGTCCCATTCACGGCAAGCTGCTCGCCAGCCCCGGCTACATCCAGGCGCATGGGGCGCCCGAGGCGCCAAACGAACTCGCCGCGCATGAGGCCCTTATGCAGGGCACCGAGACCTGGGAGTTCATGGATGGCGACAAGACCATCACGGTCCGCCCGCAAGGGCGCTTCAAGGCCGACAACGGCGCGGCCTTGGTCGCCGCCGCGACGGCCGGACTGGGGGTCGCTTATCTGCCCGATTGCCTCACCCATGGCTACGTGGCCGCCGGTGCGTTGGTGCCCATCATGACCCGTTATCCCCCGCCGCCTGCCGGCGCCTACGTGATCCGCCCGCCGGGCCAGCATCCCGCACGAAAGATACGCGTCTTGACGGACCTGTTGATCGAGCATTTCGGGCCGTCGCCGCATTTTGCGGGGAGCTGAGGTGGGGCGAAGGGGCGGCTTCCGACCTTTCTGTCCTGCACGCCCGGTCCGTGCTGCGCGTTCCTAGGCTGGGTCCGTCCGCCGCAACGTATCCAGGAAATGCAGGGCTGCCGCCGACAAGGAGCGCTGCTTCTTGAGCAATATGCCAATTTCGCGCGAAGCGATGGGCGAGTGCAGGGCCAAGCTGCACAGGCGCGTGGCATCCATCAGGCGCAGGGCCAACTGCGGTACCGCCGCGATGCCTACGCCGGCGGCCACCATCGCGCCCACCACCGAAATATTGTCGGACACGTAGTTCATTTCCGGCATCCGCCCCGAGGCGGCAAGGATGCGGTCGGTTACCTGGCGAATGCTGCTGGCCGGACCGCTCGCGATATAGGGACGGTCGGCGAAAACACTCCAGTCCACGCGCTTTTTCCGCGCCAGCGGATCGTCGATGGGGCAGATCAGCACGAACTTTTCTTGCAGCAGCGGAGAGAAGGTCACGCTGGCCGGCTGGTCGGGAACTTCGATGGAGATGCCGATGTCCGCATTGCCTTCCGACACGGCCTGCGTGATCTGGCGCGCAGACACGGCGTGGATATTCAGCCGCACCTGGGGGTGCGACTTCTGGAAGGCCCGTGCCGCCGTTGGCAACAAGGCGGAAGCTACCGAGGGCAACGCCCACACGTTGATGCTGCCGCGACGGCCCGCGATGAACTCCGACAGATCGCTGAGGGAATCGCGGAATTCCGACAGCATGCGCGTCGCGATGGGCACCAGTTCCGCGCCGGCGGCGGTAAGCGCGACGCCGTGCTTGTCACGATCAAAGAGCCTGGCATCAAGCTTTTGTTCCGCGGCCTGCACGCGGCGGCTCAGGGCCGGCTGCGAGATATGCGCGCGTTCGGCAGCCATGCGGAAGTTCAGCGTCTCAGCCACCAACAGCACGGCTTCCAATTCGGAAATGGTCAGGGTCATCGCTTGCGTGATGCGTTTGGGTTATCACCAAGATGTAAATATAGCAATTTCCATATCAGGAAAGTCGAACCATACTGGGGTGAAACGTAAGTACGGACGGAGACAGACATGAATGAACCGCGCAAGCGGCTACGCATCGGCGTTGGCGCCGGCATGGCCGATGACCGCATCGGCCCCGCCATGCCATTGCTGGAAAGCTGCGATATCGACTATCTGGTGTGCGAGTGCCTGGCCGAGCGAACCATCGCGCGCGAAACACTTTCGCGCAGGCACGACGGGGCTCACGGCTATAACCCGATGCTGCAGGAGCGCATGCGCGCCTTTCTGCCCGCCTGCCGGGACAAGGGCGTTCGGCTGGTGTCCAACATGGGCGCGGCTAATCCGGCGGGCGCCGCCCAGGCCGCGCTGGAGATCGGCCACGAGTTGGGGTGGGGCGACCTGAAATGCGCCGCCATCGTCGGCGATGACGTCGCCGACCGAGTGCGCCAGCATCCAGGACTTCGATTGATGGACCGCGACCTGCCGCTGGAATCGATCCTGCCACAGCTGGCTTCCGCGAATGCGTATCTGGGCGCCGATGTCGTCCGCGATGCGCTGGCCACCGGTGCGCACGTCGTCATGACTGGCCGAGTTGCTGATCCCTCGCTGTTTCTCGGGGTGGCCCTGCATCACCACGGTTGGGGCTACGACGACCTGCCCAGACTGGCGGCCGGCACCATCATGGGCCACCTGTTGGAATGCTCTGCCCAGATCACCGGCGGCTACTTCGCCGACCCCGGCAAGAAAGACGTTCCGCGATTGGCCGAGCTGGCGTATCCCTATGCCGATCTATACAGCGACGGGGAGCTTTATATCGGTAAGCCCGCCGGCTCGGGCGGGCGCCTGGACCGCATGACGTGCGCCGAGCAGGCCCTCTACGAAATTCACGACCCAAGGGCCTATGTCACGCCCGATTGCGTACTGAACCTGGATGGCCTGCATTTCGAAGAACAGAACGCTGACCGGGTGGCTGTGCGCGGTATTCACGCCGCGCCGCGCACCGACAGCTATAAGGTCGTGGTCGGATACTTCGACGGCTGGATCGGCACGGGAGAAGTGGCCTACGCAGGCGTGAATGCCATCGCGCGGGCCCGGCTGGCAGCCGACACGGTGAAGGAACGGTTTCGTCTCGATGGCGGCGAGGCCAGCGAAATCCAGGTCGACCTGATCGGCATCACCAGCCTACATGGCGACCATGCGCAAGCGCTGGCCGGCCATCCCTACGAGGTTCGGCTGCGGGTCGCCGCGCGCTGCCCGGACAGAAAGAGCGCCCACTTGCTTGGCGACCACGTTCGGCAGCTGAATATGCAGGGGCCTTACGGCGCAGGCGGCCCGGTGAACCTGGGCGCCAAGGAGGTCATCGCTGTGGATTCCTTGCTGATTCCGCGCGATTGGGTCACCCCGGAAGTGCTTACCTTGGGAGCTTGACCATGAGCATTCTGGTTTATGACCTGGCGCATGCGCGCGCCGGCGACAAGGGCAATACCTCGAGCATCGCCGTCATTGCTTACGACGACGACGGTTGGCGGGTGCTGCGCCAGGCGCTTACCGACGAACGCGTCGAGCGGGCCTTTGCGCATCTGGGAGCAGGAAAGGTGCGTCGTTACGAGGTGGAAAGCCTGAGGGCGCTGAATTTCGTCATCCCGAACGTGCTGTCCGGCGGCGTCACGCGGTCGCTGCGGCTGGATCCGCACGGCAAGTCGCTCAGTTCGCTGATCCTGGGAATCGAGCTTCCGGCCAATCAACCGCAATCCTGAAAGGATCACCCATGTATCCACCCGCCGAACCCATGGGCACCGAGGTATTCGCCCGGCTGCCCGAATCCCTGTACCTGACCGAGCAGGCTTCAAGCTGGCTGGCCGCGCGCCACGTGAAGATGCACTCTTTTCTGGAGGGGCCTTCGTTCGATCGCGCCGGCAATCTGTGGTGCGTCGATCTGGCGCATGGGCGCATCCTGCGCGTGGATCCCGCAGGCAACTTCGAGGTCATCGTCAGCTACGAAGGCGAGCCCAACGGCCTGAAAATCCATCGCGACGGACGCATCTTCGTTGCCGATCACCTGCACGGGCTGATGCTGCTGGATCCCGAGGCCCGCACCATCCGGCCGTACCTGCAGCACGTGCAGCGTGAAGGGCTGAAGGGCTTGAACGATCTGTTCTTCGCATCCAACGGCGACCTGTACTTCACCGATCAGGGTGAAAGCGCGCTGGAGAACCCAACTGGCCGCGTCTTCCGCCTGCGCGCCGACGGCAAGACCGTGGATCTCCTGATGGATGGCCTGGCTGGGCCGAACGGCCTGGTCATGAACAAAGCCGAGACGGTGCTTTATGTGGCCATCACGCACGACAACGCGATCTATGCGTTGCGGCTGGAACCCGGTGGCCAGATGAAGAAAGCCAGCCGCTTCATCCAGCTGTCCGGCAGCACCGCCGGGCCGGACGGCATGGCCATCGACGACGCCGGCAATCTGGCGGTGGTCCACGCGCAGGCCGGCACCGTATGGCTATTCAGCCCGCTGGGCGAACCCCTCTACCGCATCCGGTCCTGCGCAGGCATGCGCACCACCAATGTCGCATTCGGCGGCGAGGACATGCGCAGCTTGTATATCACAGAAGCGGAGCAGGGCGTCATTCTGCGGGCCCGCCTGCCGCATCCCGGCAAGCCGATGTACTCGCATAGAGATTGACCTGCATACCGCGCACACCATTCACGCATAAAAATCACCGTACACCGGAGACAAGATCATGATTTCTTTCCGATTGATTGCCGGGCTGGCGTTGAGCCTGGCGGCCTTCACGAGCGCACAGGCTGCCGATTCCTATCCCGCGCGTCCCATCCGCCTGATCGCCACCTTTGGCCCGGGCAGCTCCATCGACATCATTGCTCGCCTGGTCGCCAAGCCTTTGGGCGAGCAACTCGGCCAGCCCGTGATCGTCGAGAACAAGTCCGGGGCCGGCGGAGACCTGGGCACCGACCTCGTCGCCAAGTCCGCCAAGGATGGCTACACCATCGGCTTCGCCTCCGCCGGGCCGATCACGGTCAATCCCAATGCGCGCAGCAGGATGCCCTATGACCCGCTCAAAGACCTGACGCCCGTCGCCCTGGTGGCGACGGGCCCGAACGTCATCCTGGTCAACGCCTCGATTCCGGTAACGAACCTGAAAGAATTGATCGCCTACATCAAGGCTAATCCGAACAAGGTCAATTACGCCTCGGCGGGCGTCGGCACCAGCGGCCATATCGCCGGTGAGTTGTTCCAGCACCTGTCCAAGACCGAAATCCTGCACGTGCCCTACAAGGGCAATAGCGATGCCATCACCGACACCCTGGGCGGTCGCACCCAGATGGTCATCAGCGGCGTTCCGCCCATCCTGTCGTTCGTGAAGTCCGGCCAGCTACGCGCCTTGGCCGTGGCGGACACCAAACGCTCGCCCCTGCTGCCGGACGTTCCCACCGTTGCCGAAGCCGGCCTGCCGGGCGCGGAAAGCGTCGCCTGGTACGGAATCGTGGCGCCCGCCGGTACGCCGCAGGCCATCCTGGACCGTCTGCACGACGAAATCGTCAAGGCGGTGAATACCCCGGAAACGCAGGAAAAGTTCGCCAGCCTGGGCGTGGTTCCGTCCACGGACAGCCGCGCGGTCTTCGGCAAGCGCATGACGGATGAGTACGTGCGCTTCAAGGAGCTCTTCAAGCAGATCAACCTTGTAATGGACTGAGGCAATCATGTCGCGTACCGTTATCGTCACTGGGGCCAGCGGGTTGGTGGGCTCCGCGGCCATCGACTCCTTCCTGAACGCCGGCTGGGAAGTCATCGCCGTCTCCCGGCGGCGTCCGGAGATCATCAGCCAACGGCCGTTCACCCATCTGCAGATAGACCTGCAGGACGCCGAGGCCTGCCGTCGCGCCTTCGAGTCCTTGCCGCAAGTCACCCATGTCTTCTATGCGGCCGTCTATGAAAAGCCGGGCCTCATTGCGGGCTGGCAGGATCCGGAGCAGATGACCACCAACCTGACCATGATCAGGAACGTGATCGAGCCGCTGGCCCGCAGCGGTGGGCTGCGCCATGTCACGGTGCTGCAGGGCACCAAGGCCTATGGCGTGCACCTGCACCCCATCCGCATTCCCGCGCGCGAGCGCCAGCCCCGGGACGACCATCCGAACTCTTACTGGTTCCAGGAAGACTACATTCGCGAAACCGCCGCGCGGTGCGGCTTCGGCTGGACGATATTCCGTCCCACTATCGTGGTCGGCCCCAACGTGGGCGTGGCCATGAATACCGTGCCAGTCATCGGTGTCTATGCGGCGGTGTGCCGCGCCGAAGGCAAGCCGTTCGGGTATCCCGGGCATATTTCCTATCCGCGCGAAGCCGTGGATGTGCGTCTCATCGGCGATGCGGGCGTCTGGACCGCGGAGAACCCGCAGTCCTGGAACGAACACTTCAACCTGACTAACGGCGAGGTCTTCAGTTGGCGCGACCTGTGGCCGTCGCTGACGGAGTTCCTGGGCGTCGAACCTGGTCCGGATCACCCCGTCCGTCTGGCCGATTATCTGCCCAGCCGCGCGAGGCTGTGGGACGAGATCGTCAAGCGGCATGGCTTGCGCCCTCTGACCATGGCCCAAATCCTGGGTGAATCCCATTATTCCGCCGATGCCCGGTTCGGCTACGGCCTGAAAACGCCACCACCCCCGGCCTTTGTCAGCACGGTGAAGATCAAGCAGGCGGGTTTCACGCAGGTCTACGACACCGAGGCGTGCGTCAAGCACTGGCTGGAGGTGCTGATGGAGCGCAAGATCATTCCGCCCCGCCCATCGCATGGCGCTTGCGCGCAAACGAACTCGGCGACATCCCGATCGACCGACTGAACGCCGCACTGAATGCGCTGGCGGACTGATACCCGATGGCGTGCGCCACCTCGCCCAGCGACAGGCCGTCATGCCACAGCAGGTCCTTGGCCAACGCCATCCGCCACCGCAGCACATATTCCATCGGCGCAACGCCCAGTACCTGCGTGAACCGCGCCGCGAAGGCCGCGCGCGACATGCTGACCTTGGCGGCCAAGTCCGCAATCGTCCAGCGTCGGGCCACGTCGTCGTGAATATGCCGCAATGCCTGCGATAGGCGCGCATCCGCCAGCCCTGCCAGTAATCCTGCCAGGGGCGCGGCTTCTTGCGTGGGTGTCCATCGCAACGCCTCGATCAGCATCACTTCGACCAGCCTCACCAGGATGGCGTCGGCGCCCGGTCGCGACTGGGCGGTCTCTTCGCCAATCGCGCGGGCGATCCAGCCCAGCCGGGCGCTGCCAGGGTCTGACGCCTTGATGTGCACGACAGGGGGCAACAGCCCCACCAATAGCGGCGCGTTCACCGGGTCGAACAGGAAATGGCCGCCCAGCATCCGCACCGCGGGTTCCCCGTCGACGGCCCCGTGACGGACCTCGTTGATCTCGCAGACTTCGGCCACGCGTGGGATCGGGTATTGCAGGGCGTCCAGGTCGCTGCCCATCCGGAAACCCGGGGTCGCGGGCAGCAGTACGTAGTCCCCCGTCTGCATCAGGAAGGGCTCCGCGCCTTCAAGCGCCAGCCAGCTTGCGCCCGCCGTCATCAGGCCGAAGCTGGGATGGCCGAAAGTGGGGTATTGGACGGCCCAGCGGCCCGCCCCGCTGACGAATTTCGACAGCACGGTCCGGGGGCGCAGCAACGCCACGATGGATGCCAGGGGGTCATTATTTAGACGATCTCGCATAATTCAAAGACTATACGCTATTGGTCGTCTTGGCTGACGCGCCTAGCATGAGGTCTGGATCAACTGGAGCCTCTATGCAAACCGTCCTTATCACCGGCGCCTCGTCCGGCTACGGCCACGCCACTGCCAACCATTTCCTGCAGCAGGGGTGGAGCGTCATTGCCACCATGCGCCGGCCCGACTCGACCCTGTTTGCGCCGTCCGAACGCTTGCGAGTGGTGGAACTGGATGTCACCGATGACGCCAGCATCGCGCGCGCCATTCGTGACGGCATCCAGGCCTTTGGCGGGATCGACGCGCTGGTCAACAACGCCGGCATCGGCCTGTTCTCGGCGGTGGAGGCCACGCCTGCCGCCACCTTCCGCGCCGTGTTCGACACCAACACCTTTGGCGTCATGGCCGTAAGCCAGGCCCTCATTCCCCATCTGCGCGAACGGGGGGGTGGCGTCATCATCAACGTCACCTCCAGCGTCTGCTTTGCCGGCATGCCGCTGGTGGCGCCGTACGCCGCCAGCAAATGGGCAGTCGAAGGGTTCACCGAAGCCCTGTTCTACGAGCTTGATGCCGTGGGCGTACGCGTCAAGCTGGTCGAACCGGGCTATGCCCCCAGCACGCGTTTCACCGCGAACGTCCAGGACCGGGGAGCAGGCCTTATCCCTCCGGCCTACCAGGCCTACGCCGACCAGTTCATCCAGTCTTTTGCTGACGCGGGCAGCGTGACGCTGCCCGAGCACGTTGCCAGCGCCATCTTCGCCGCGGCCAACGACGTGAGTGACCGCCTGCGCTTTCCCGCCGGGCCGGATAGCGAAGCCCTGGCGAACGCGCGGTGGAACAGCACGGATGAGCAGTTCCTTACGGGGATGCGGTCGGTGATGCGGATGAAGCGATAGGCGCAACGCGCGGGGGCGGGGGCGTTGGTCAATGACGTGCTGGGTGTCCTTTGCGCCGAATGCGGAAAGCCCTTCTCCGAATGATCAGTCCCCAATAAGCCCGGGACGCCGGTCGGTTTGATCCCGGGCGCCCGGATGGGCTGTCGCCGCAAACAGTCGGCCGCCCCGGCCCACACCTTTCCGTCAGACGGCTATTATTGGCATCCATCGGGCGATAGAGGTGCTAATCAATGAACGCCCCGACATTGCGAGACAAGAATTTCACGGAAAGAGCCGTCTATGAAGAGCATTAAAAAATCCAGCAAGCTGGCGCACGTCCTGTACGACATCCGTGGTCCCATCATGGATCGCGCCAAGCAGATGGAAGACGAAGGCCAGCAGCTCATCAAGCTCAATATCGGCAATCTGGCCGTGTTCGGCTTCGATGCCCCCGAGGAAGTCCAACAGGACATGATCCGCAACCTGCCCAATTCGGCGGGCTATTCGGACAGCAAGGGCATCTTCGCGGCGCGCAAGGCGGTCATGCACTACACCCAGCAGCAGGGCGTGCAGGGTGTGACGCTGGAAGACGTCTATTTGGGCAACGGCGCGTCCGACCTGATTGCGATGGCGACCAACGCGCTGCTGGACGATGGCGACGAATTGCTGCTGCCCACGCCCGATTACCCGCTGTGGACGGCGGTGACGAGCCTGTCGGGCGGGACGCCCGTGCATTACCTGTGCGACGAAGACAAGGGCTGGATCCCGGACCTGGACGACATACGCGCCAAGATCACGCCGCGCACCAAGGGCATCGTGGTCATCAACCCGAACAACCCGACCGGCGTGCTCTACCCCGATGACGTGCTGCGGGAAATCATCGCCATCGCGCGCGAACACGGGCTGGTCATCCTGGCCGACGAGGTCTATGACAAGGTGCTGTACGACGACGTGCAGCACACCGCGCTGGCAAGCTTGTCGACTGATGTGCTGACGCTGACCTTCAATTCGCTGTCCAAGAGCTACCGCGCCTGCGGGTATCGCGCAGGGTGGCTGGTGGTCTCGGGTGACAAGCACAGCGCCCGCGACTACATCGAAGGCTTGAACATGCTTGCCAACATGAGGCTGTGCGCAAACGTGCCCGGCCAGTGGGCAATCCAGACGGCACTGGGCGGCTACCAGAGCATCAATGACCTGGTATGCGAAGGCGGGCGGTTGCGCCGCCAGCGCGACCTGGCCTACGAGTTGATCACCGCCATTCCGGGCGTGACTTGCGTCAAGCCGCAGGCTGCGCTGTACATGTTCCCGCGGCTGGACCCGGACGTCTATCCCATCGAGGACGACCGCCAGTTCTTCCTGCAGCTTCTTGAAGCGACCCGCGTGATGCTGGTGCAGGGCACGGGCTTTAACTGGTCGCGTCCCGACCACTTCCGTATCGTGTTCTTGCCGCACGAGCCAGACCTGCGGATCGCCATTGGCCGGATCGCCAAGTTCCTGGAAGACTACCGCGCCAAACAGGGCAAGAAGCTGCCGGCTTCTGCCAATGCCGAGTCGGCAAAGGACGCCGTCGCGTCGCCCGTGGAATTGGCGGTGGACGCCGATTAAATGAAGGCCGGACCGGCGAGGATGCCGGTCCACCTCTCGCCGCCTGTCTGGCGGTGGATATCCCCGTATTGACCCCCAGGCGCGAGCGGCGTTCGTTCGCCGCCATCAGCGTAGTCACTGCGTACCCCTTCCCGTGTCACGGTCAAGTCATCTGGCTGAGCTAGCCTGCTGGCCGGCGTAGCCCTGTCCGGGCGTCCGCCGGCCCATTCCATTTCCCGACGTCCATATCGCGCAATGATAGGTACCCCGGCACCGCTCAGTGTGTTGGCGCTGGTTGGCGTGTGTCTCCTGTGTTTGGGGATGCCCGTCCTGGCGGGCGGCGCCGCGTCTGCGTCCGCCGCGTCGCCGGACCGCTTGCGCGGCGAGCGCTATGAATTCGCATTGCCGGCGCAGCCACTGGGCGACAGCCTGGAGGCCATCGGGCGTCTGGCGGGCGTGGCGGTGCTGGTCGACGAGCGTCACGCGCGGCAACGTGCGCCAGCGCTGTCGGGCCGCCATACGGTCATGGAGGCGCTGCGCCGGCTGCTGGACGGATCGGGGCTGCGCATCCGCCAGACAGACGGCGAAGCCATCGTGGTCTACGCGCCGGCCGCCGACGGGACGGCCCGGCAGCCCACGAGCGGCGCGGCCCCGCTGAACGTCGAGGACATTCCGGGGGCGCGGGCCGGCGGCGCGGATTTCAGCGGTTATATCGGACGCTTGCAGAAGGCCATCTTGCGCACGCTGTGCGGCAATGCCGCCGCGAAGCCGGGCGGCTATCGCCTGGCGCTGCAACTGCGGCTGGATGACGGTGGGCATGTGGCGCGGATGCGCCTGCTGGACACGACTGGCAGCGACCGGGTGGATATGGCCGTGACGCGCGCCATCACCGGGATGGATGTCGGGGCGCCGCCGCCTGCGGGCATGCCGCAGCCCGTCTCGGTATTGCTGCTGCCTGGCGGCACCCATTGCGCGGCCCCGCGCCGGCCGGCGGAGTGACCGCATGTCCATGATTTCCGCCGCGCTGCTGCGCCTGCGCCTGATCACCCGCTACGCCGAACTGCGACGCAGCCTGGAACGCATCGTCGGATCGCGCGACCAGGCGTCGGCCGCGCTGCATGAAACCTGGTTGCGCCTGGACGTGGCCAAGCCCGCCAGTCCGGTGCTGAATCCCGATGCCTACCTGCTGCGCATGGCGGCGCGCATCGCCACCGACGATTGGCGGCGCAACCGCGAATTGCTGGGCGACGACGAGCGCGAGGCCTTGCTGCACGTGGTGGACGAAGCTGCGGACCCGCAGCGGATTGTCGCGGCGCGCCGCGACGTGCGAACGCTTGAGGCGGCCATGGACGAGCTGCCGCCGCGCCAGCGCGCCATCCTGGCGGCGGCGCGGGTGGACGGACTGCTCAATGCCGAGATCGCGGAACGTTTCCAGATATCGGTGGCCATGGTGAAAAAGGAACTGGCCGCGGCCATGCGGCATTGCCGCGAACGCCTGGCCGGCACGGAGGCCGTGGCCAATGGCGATCTTGTAGGCCGACGGAAATTCTGACACGATGCTCGGCGCCATGAACCCTTCAGAAGACCCCGACCGCTTGCGGCGCGAAGCCGAGCAATGGTGGTTGCGCCTGCGCGACCGCGACGCGACGCGCGGCGATGCCGAGGCGATGAAGCAATGGCGCGCGCGCAGCCCCTCGCACGCGCGCGCCTGGAACGAGGTGGCGCGCTTGTGGCAGGACATGGATCCGGTACTGCGGCGGGCCGTTAGTCGCGATCCCGGGCTGACCCATCCTCCCGCCCGGGGCCCGAGCCGGCCGGCCCGCCGGGCGTTCCTGGGGGCGATGGCCGCCGGCGGCGCCGCGGTGGCGGTGTGGCCGCCGCTGTCCTTGTGGCCGTCATTGCTGGATTTCACCGCGGACTTCCGTACCGGCACGGCGGAGCAGCGCGAGCTTGCGCTGTCGGACCAGCTACGCGTACAGATGAACACGCAGACGCGCATCAATCAGCGTGGCGCGCAAGCCGGCAACGAGGCCATTGAACTGGTGGCGGGCGAAGCCCAGGTCGAAGCCGCCGGCAGCGGCGCGCCGGTGGTCGTCTACGCCGGGGCGGGCGCCACGCGCGCACGGCAGGCGCGCTTCAACCTGCGCTATACCGGGCCGCAGGTCTGCGTCACGTGCTTGCAGGGGGCGGTCCAGGTGGAAGCGGCGGGCGCAATGCAGACTCTGGCGCCAGGCGAGCAGGTGATCTACGACGATACCGGCCTGCAACCGGCGCTGGCTGTGGATACCGCGCAAGTGGACGCCTGGCGCACGGGCACGCTCAGTTTTGCAGGGCAGACGCTTGCCGAGGTGGTCGACGAGATCAACCGTTATCGCGCCGGCCGCGTGCTGGTGCGCAACGCCGACCTGGCTGCCCGGCGTGTGCGCATGCGCTTCGAGATTACCCAGACCGATCTGGCGCTGCACATGCTGCGTGACCTGTATGGCGCGCAGCTGACGCGCCTGCCCGGCGGCATTGTGCTGTTGAGCTGATCGCGCTGTTACAAAAAAACCCGACGTTTCCGGTAGCCCTTCCATCGCGTCCTTTCGTCATTGGAGTATGAGCCGCCATCACGCGTCCTGACTGCGCCGATGACGTGCCCGTACTCCCTTGGCTACTCGGATCAGGATTGCCCGCTATGACATCGCGTCTCCGCAAACTCCCTATGACCCGCTCTGTTGCGGCCGGCTCGCGGACAGGCCGGCTCAAGCCGCTGCCGGCGGCGCTGGCGGTGTTGCTGGTGTCGGGGGGTGTCGCTGCGCCAGCGTCGGCCCAGCAGGCGTTTAGCGGCGGCTGGTTCGCGGCCAAGGGCGCGACGCAGGCCCAGGCCGCCGCCACGGGCCGGTTGCCCAATGGGGCGCCGGTGACCACGCTGACGGGCGCGCGGCAGTCGCAGGCGGCGCGCGAGCAGTTGCAGCGGTCGGTCGGCAATCTGGGCCGGACCGCGGCGGCGATCGCCGCGCAGCAGGCGGCGCAGCGCGCCGCGCGCGACGCAGCGTTGGCGTCAGGCGTGGCGGTGCCAGACGGTTTGGCTGAAGGTGGGCTGAAGGTGGACACCAATCCGCTGACGGCTGGCTGGCGCAATGCGAAGGCGCCCGTGCAGACCCTTCAGGACGGGCGCGCCAGGGTCGCCATCGAGCAGACGGGCGCGAAGGCCGTTCTGAACTGGGAGACCTTCAACGTGGGTTCGCGCACCACGGTGGAATTCCAGCAGGATTCGACCTGGGCGGTGCTTAACCGCGTCAACGACCCGCAAGCGCGGCCTTCGGTGATTCAAGGGCAGCTCAAGGCCGGCGGCACGGTCATGGTGGTCAACCGCAACGGCGTGATCTTCGACGGCTCGTCTCAGGTGAACGCACGCAACCTGGTGGCGGCGGCCGCGCGCATCACGGACGCGCAGTTCGAGAACAACGGCCTGTATGGACCCGACGACAAGACCCCGACTTTCACGGATGCGCTGGGCAAGGTGGAATTGCGGCCCGGCGCGGCTATCGAGACCAACCGTCCCGCGACCGTGACCCAGTCGGGCGGCTACGTGCTGTTGCTGGGCCGGGAAGTCGACAACGCGGGTTCCATCGTGACGGCCAAGGGGCAGGCGGCGCTGGCGGCAGGCGACAGCTTCGTGATCAAGCGCGGCCAGGGCACCGAGGGCAACGCCGCATCGACGACGCGCGGCAGCGAAATCGTGCCCACGGGCAGCGGCGTCGTGACCCATCGCGGCCTGATCCTGTCGCCGCAGGGCGACATCACCTTGGCGGCCCGGACGGTCGAGCAGGCCGGCGTGCTGGCGTCCACCACGTCGGTGGACTCGCGCGGCACGATCCATTTGAGCGGCGTGGGTGCCGATGCCGCCGTGACGCTGCGGCCGGGGGCCATCACCGCCATCCTGGTGGATGCGGACAACGCGACCGCGTTGGACGGCCAGCGCGACAACCTGATGCCGCCCAGCGTCAATTCGACCGCTACGCTGGCGCTTGCCGACCGCAATCGGCGCGACCTGTCGCTGGTGCAGGTCGACAGCGGCGGCACGGTCGACTTCCAGGGCGATTCGCTGACGCTGGCGACGGGCGGCCAGGTCGCGGTCAAGGCGGGCGCGCGCACGCTTGTGCGCGATGGCGCGCAGATCGACGTGGCCGGCGCGATCGGCGTGGCCGTGTCGATGGAATCGAACAACATCAAGATCAATCTGCAAGGCAACGAACAACGCGATTCGCCGCTGAACCGCGACGACGCCCGGCTCAATAATTCCGACGTGTGGCTGGACCGGCGCACGCTGATCCAGGTGGCCAGCGGGGCAGGCGGCTACGAGGGCGACCGCTGGTACAGCGGCGGCGGCCTGCTGGAAGTGGGCGGCTACCTGGGAACGCTGGCGGTGCCGGCAAGCCATTGGCTGGCGCAGGGTGGCCTGGTCCGCTTCGAAGGCGCCGAGGTGGTGACGCAGGCCGGTTCGACCATCAACCTGTCGGGCGGCACGCTGGACGTGCAGTCCGGGACCTTGCAGCAGACCTGGCTGCGCGGCCAGGACGGGCGGCTCTACTCGGCTGACCGGGCGCCGGCCGATATGCTGTTCACCGGCATCTACCGGGGCTACGAGCAGCGCTCCGAGCGCTGGGGCGACAAGGCCACGCGCCGCTTCTACAACGCGCTGCTGGCGCCGCGCACGCGCGACGAGGATGGCTACACGGTGGGGCGCGATGCGGGGACGCTGGTCATTGCGACCCGCAGCGCCGTGCTGGAAGGGGACCTCGCCAGCGATACCTACCAGGGCGTGCGCCAGGACCTCGCGCCGCAGGCCGGGCTGGACGGCTACAGCCAGTCGCAGCGTGCGGTGGCGCGCCGCGGCGCGCTGGTGGTGGGCAACGACTTGCGCTATTACGACCCCGTCACCAAGCTTGTGCACTATCAGCTGGGCGCCACCGGTGATACGGTGGCCGACGTGACGCTGGGCACGGGCAGGGAACGCTTGGCCGACGGCCTGGATCTTGCAGCCGCCTTGCCGCAAGAGAACCAGGGCAAGCTGTTCCTGGACGTAGACCGGCTCAATGGCTTTGCGCTGGGCCGGGTGCGCATCGCCGCCGGGCGGTCCATCACCGTCGACTCGGCCCTGCGTAGCGCCGATGGCGGCGAGATCACGCTCTATGCGCCCGAGGTGGATATCAAGGCCAACCTGGTCAGTCGCGGCGGCCTGATCCAGGCGGGCAACGTGTTGCTGCAACCCAGCTTCCTGGCCCCGCGGATCGAGGATGCGGCGCTGGCGCCCCAGCCCCAGCAGCTTGCGCGGCTGCACGTCGCCGCCGGGGTGGTGCTGGATGCGCGTGGCGTTTGGGCCAACTTGCTGCGCGACGCCGAGGGCCTGGCGGGACTGCCGGTGCGCGACGGCGGCCGCGTAGCGCTGCGCGGTACGGGCGACGTGGTCGTGGACGCGGGCAGCGTGCTGGATGTGTCGGCTGGCGCATCGGTGCTGGCGGACGGCAAACTGCGGGGCGGCAAGGGGGGCAGCGTGACGCTGGCCGCCCATGTTCAGAGCAGCGTTCAGTCCAGCGGCGGCCTGCTGTCGTTTGGCGCAGAGGTGCGCGGCTACGGCGTGACGGGCGGCGGGACGTTGTCCGTCTCCAGCGGCGGGCGCATCGTGCTGGGCGGTCCGTCGGACCCGTTGGAGGCGGAGGCGTTGCGGCTGGATCCCTCCTTGTTCCGCTCCGGTTTCGGCAAGTACGAGATCAATGGCTACCAGGGGCTGGCCGTGGCAGATGGCGCGCAAATCGACGTCGCCATGCCGGTGCTGCGGTTCGAGGGCGGCACCGCGCAGGCGCCCGGTTCCAGCGCCCAACCCGGTGACGTCCTGTCGCTGTGGACGCCGCCGCTGTACACGGAAGACCCGTTGCGCGCCCGGTTGACGCAACGCGTCGGCGCCGACCTGGCGCTGTATTCGGACCGGGCCGCGCAAGGCGGGCCGATCGTCGTGGGCGAAGGCGCGCGGGTCAGTGTCGACCCTGGCCGCTCCATTCAGATCAAGGGCGCCGACCAGATCACCGTGCTGGGCCGGCTGGACGCCTGGGGCGGGCGCATTTCGATTCAGGAACCGCGCATCGGCGAGCAGCCCTACGTGCCCAAGGCCAATCCTCGGTCGGTCTGGATCGGTGAACAGGCCGTGCTGGACGTGGCCGGACGCAGCCATGTCGCGGTGGATGCCAAGGGCCTGCGCTACGGGCTGGTGCATGCTGGAGGCACGATCGAGATCGGCGGCAAGCTCGACTGGGAGGCCGATGTCGACACCACCAGCCGTCCTATCGACCGGCACCTCATCCTGCGGCCGGGTTCGCTGCTGGACGCGTCCGGCACGCAGGCCGTTCTGGATCTGTCGGGCCGCGGCGCTACGGTCGTGGGTTCCGACGGCGGCACCATCGTGTTGTCTTCGGCCAATAGCCTGCACGTGGACGGCACGATGCGCGCGGCGGCGGGATCCGATCGCGCGGCCGGCGGCACCCTGGGCATTTCGTTCGGCGGCGCGTTCTATCAGCGCAATCTTTCGCCAGAAGCGGCGGTGCAAAAGGAGCGGCAACTGGTGCTGGCGCAGCACCAGGGCGACAGCATGCTGGCCGCGGACCTGCGTCCGGGTGAATCCACGCCGGCGCTGGCCTACGGCTATGGACGCCTGGGCGTGGACCGCATCGAGGCCGGGGGCTTTGACAACCTGGCGGTGAATGCCGACGTGCGCGCTGATGGCAGCGTCGCGCTGTCCATGCGGCAGAGCCTGCGGCTGTCTGGGGCGCTGTCGCTGGTCGATGCCGCGGCTGCCGCCAGCGAGGTGAGCCTGGCCGCGCCCTACGTCTTGCTCAACCAGGCGCGTTACAAGCCGCTGGACGGCGCCGACTTCTTCCTGCAGCTGGTTTCCGCGCCGTTGAAGTATTTCAACGTCGGTCACCGGCTGGACGTGTCGGCCGGCCTGCTGGATGTGCGGGGCAGCCGGAACCTGATCAGTTTCGACGATGTGCAGTTGGACGTGCGGGGTGACGTGCGCCTGGGCGCCGCGGGGTTCGGTGACCGCGGCTTGAACAACAAACTGGCCGCACCCAATCGGCTGACGCTGACCGCCGCGCAGATCTACCCGGTCACTCGGTCGGGTGGCATTATCTCCATGGGCGAATACACGGTGCAGGGGCCGCAGGGAGAAATCGCCAAATACAACCCCGATGCCGTCCTGACGCTTCGGCGCGCCGCGGGCGACACACCGGCCACGCCCTATTCCGCGTTCGGGGCCATCACGTTGGCTGCGCCGCTGATCGAGCAGGGTGGTGTGCTGCGCGCGCCGCTGGGCGCCATTACGTTCGAAAGCAAGAATGAAACCCCGAGCACCGTCCGGTTCCTGCCGGGCAGCCTGACCTCCATCAGCGGCGCCGGGCTGGTCATGCCCTACGGCGGCACGGTGGATGGCGTGAAATACCTGTATGCCGGCAAGGAGGTGGAGCTGGATGCGACCCGCTCCGACGGTCTCCTGGGCCGCAAGATCAACATCCAGGGCAAGGTCATCGAGGTGGCCGAAGGCGCTGTGCTGGACCTGTCCGGCGGCGGCGAATTGACGGGCGGCGCCTTCGTGCGCGGACGCGGCGGTTCGGTCGACGTGCTGCGCTATGCCATGGCCGATGCCAATCCGGGATTCGGCTTCAGCCGCTCGGGCAATGCGGTCTATGCCATCGTGCCCGGCTTCGGCGGCAGCCAGGCGCCGGTGGCTCCTGACACGGGCGCCGGCAGTCCCGCCGTGGGGCGGCAGGTGACGATCGAGGCCGGGGTGCCCGGCTTGCCGGCCGGCACCTATACGTTGCTGCCATCGACCTACGCGCTGCTGCCTGGCGCATTCCGCGTCGAACTGGGCGCGCAGGGCGTAAACGATGCATCCGCGGCGGCGCGCACGCGCGGCGGCTCGTGGGTGGGCAGCGGGAGGTTGGGCACGGCCCGGACCGACCAACTCGCGGCGCTGCCCACTCGCCTCTTGATCACGCCGGCCGACGTGGTGCGGCGTCATGCGCAATACAACGAGACGACCTACAACGCCTTCGTGCTTGCCGACGCGGCGCGCAAAGGCACCCAGCGAGGGATGCTGACCACGGATGCCCGCACGTTGCACCTGAGCCTGGCGCAAGGCGCCGGCATGGCGGATAGTCCGGCGCTGTCGTTCAAGGGGACGGCGCGTTTCGACGTTCCCCAAGGCAGCGGCGCCTATGCGGGCCGTCTGGCGGTGACGGGACCGACCAGCGGGATTGAGATCCTGGCCCCGGGACAGGCGCCCATCCTGCCCCCGACAGCTGCGGCCCTTTACGCCACGGATCTGAACGCGCTGTCCCCGGGGGCGATGTTCATCGGCGGCGTGGCGGGCGTGGCGGGAACCTATGAAACTGGCGCACGCAACGTGGGCGGCGATGCCCAGCAGGTGGTGGTGCGCAGCGGCGCGGTGCTGCGGGCGCCAGAAATCTTCCTGTATGCGGTCGATGGCGGGCGCGGCATCGTGGTCGAGCAAGGCGCGACGCTGTCCACGCTTGGCCGTGGCGACGTGGCACAGGATGCGCGCACCGGGCTCTATTTCCAGTCGATCTCCGGTGCCACGCTGGCCGTATCGAACGGCCTGGTAAACCTGTTGCCGCCGTCGAACGGCGCCGGCACGGCCGTGGACGTGGGGGGCTGCATCGCGGACTGCGCGGGCATGGCCCGCTTGTTGTCGGAAGGTTCCATCGGCGCGTCCACCAACGGCGCGTTCACCTGGCGCGACACGGTGCAATACGGCACACGCAACCTGGCGCTGAGCGTCTCGGCCGTCAACATGGGCAGCGCCGAGGCGCTGGCCCAGGCCGGCGCGGCGGGCCGCCTGCCGCCGGGCATGGTGCTGAATCAGGACGTGCTGGGCAATTTGCTGCGCGGGAACACGGCGCTGGAAGCCCCGGCGCTTGAGAGCCTGATCCTGAACGCTGGCGAATCCGTCAATGTGTATGGCTCGGTATCGCTGGACGCGCGCGGCGCCGGCGGCCGGTCGCTGCAGCGCCTGGTGCTGGGCGCGCCGGCCATCTACGGTTACGGCGCGGCAGGCGACACCGCCACCATCGCCGCCGCCGAATTCGTCTGGGCGGGTTCGGTTGCCGCCGACCGCAGCGGCGCGAGCGGAGCCGGCTCCAGCAAACCCCAGGCGCCTGGGGGCGCGATGCTGGACAGCCTGGGGAACGGCGGCCTGAACATCGTGGCCGACGTGATACGGCTGGAGTCCTCGCCCTTCCAGTTGCCGAACGTGCTG
The DNA here is from genome assembly GCF_002209535.1 of Achromobacter marplatensis. Taxonomy (GTDB): domain Bacteria; phylum Pseudomonadota; class Gammaproteobacteria; order Burkholderiales; family Burkholderiaceae_B; genus Achromobacter; species Achromobacter marplatensis. The sequence goes on from NZ_NJIG01000006.1 coordinate 110,350, forward strand.
GTGCCCGCTGAACGCCTGATCCTGGGCTTTGCGTCCGTGTCGCTGGATGCTGCGCAGATGATCTCGGGCCGCGCCCGTGGCGGCCTGTCCGTCTATCAGGGGCAGGACGGCTACTCCGCCGAAGCGGGCTGGCGCTATCGCGGCGGCGACCTGCTGATCCGCACGCCGCTCCTGACCGGCGAGGCCGGTTCGGCGATGGCGATCACGGCTGGCGGCGTGTTGACGCTCTCCGGCACAGGCGCGGCTCCCGCCGTGCGTGATGCGCTGGGCGCCACCTTGAGCCTGGCGGGCCGCAGCGTCGTCCTGGATACGACGGTCGCGCTGCCGTCGGGCAAGCTCTCGATCAAGGCCGAGGGCGACATCGTGCTGGGCGCAGATTCGCGGATTGATGTGTCGGGCCGCGAGGTGCGCTTGCTGGACGCGCCGCGCTACAGCTGGGGCGGCGATGTGGAACTGCAAAGCATGGCAGGCGACATCACGCAGGCGCGGGGAGGGCTTATCGACGTGTCGGCGCAGAACAACCGCGCCGGCCGCATTCAGGCCATCGCGCTGGGCGCGGACGCTGGCCGGGTGGACCTGCGCGGCGCGTTCCGCGGCACGGCCTCCGGCCTGTACGACGCGGGCGGCACGCGGGTGGCGTACGAAAGCGCCGAAGCCGTGCTGCGGGCGCAGACTCTGGCCGACTTTGCCGACTTGAATGCGCGCCTGACCGAAGGGGGTGTCTTCGGCGCTCGGCGTTTCCAGATCAAGCGTGGCGACGTGGTGGTCGGCGATGAGCTGCGGGCCAGGCACGTCGAACTGGTGGTGGACGACGGCAGCCTGACCGTCAATGGCCGCATCGATGCCAGCGGCACGCAGGTGGGCAGCATCCGTCTTGCGGCCATGCGCGACCTGGTCATCAACGGCATGCTGGATGCCCATGGCGCCGGCCTGCGCGTGGACAGCTACGGCAAGATCATCGACAGCGCCAACCGCGCCATCGTCGACCTGACGTCCCGCGAAGGCACGCTGACCCTGGGGGCAGGCGCAAGCGTGGACCTGCGCGCCGGCACCGGGGCGCAGAACCACGACGGCGTCGCCCGGGGCACGCTGGACCTGAACGCGCGCCGCCTGGGCGGCGGCGCGGAGCAGGGCGCCATTGCCGGGTCGGGCGACGGCGCCCGCGACGTGGCCGTGGTGGTGGCGGGCAGTCCCGCCATCCTGGGCGCGAAGACGATCGCCGTGAACGCCTTCCGCCGTTACAACGACGCGCCGCTGTCCGACGCGCCCGACGTCACCGGTAAGCGTCCCCAGCAGATTACGCAGGGCTATCTGGACGGCATCGATCTGCAGAGCCAGTCCTTCATGACCGCGGCGCTGGGCAATCCCGCGCTGGCGGGCCGCCTGTCCGGCCTCGGCAATTACCATTTGCGTCCCGGCGTGGAGGTAGTCAGCGCCACGTCGGACGGAGACCTGAGCGTGGTCGGCGATATCGATCTGTCCAATTACCGCTATGGGCCGGGCGCAGACCGCATGACGCCCGCGCGGCGCGGCTTTGGCGAGCCGGGCGTGCTGGTGCTGCGCGCCGGCGGCAACCTCAACGTCTACGGCAGCATCAACGACGGCTTCGCGCCGCCGCCGGATTCGCCTGACGATGCGTCGGGCTGGCAGTTGGTGGAGGGGCGCTACGGCTTGCAGGCCGTGACACCTTACGGCGGCGACCTGGTGGTGCCCATCGACGGCGTCAAGCTGGAAGCGGGTTCCTCGTTCCCGGCCGGCCGCGCGCTGAACTACGACTTGCCCGCCAGCCCCGCGACGCTGCCCGTGGGCACGGTGCTGCCGGTGGCCATGACGCTGAACGCGCCCCTGTCGCTGCCGGGCGGCCTGGTGCTGACCGGCGATGTGACGACGGCCGGCGGCACCGTGCTGCGTGCCGGCACGGTATTGCCCGGCGAAGTCAGACTCGATCCCGGCGCGCAGTTGGGCGCGGGTTTTGTCCTGCGCAGCAGCGCTTCCATGCGCGCATTCACGTGGCCCAAGGGCGTGGCGCTACCGACCGAGCTGGTCGCCAGCAGGCAGATCGTGCTGGCGCAGGGCTCGCTGATTCCGTCCCAGACCAAAGTGGTGCTGCAAGACGGCAAGCCGGTGGACCTGCGGCCCAAGGGGCCGGACGGCAAGCAGGGCCGCAACTGGGCGCTGGCGCCCATGCTGGGCCCGGGCGCCAGCGCCTGGAGCCTGACTGCGGTGGCCGGCGCCGACCTGGATTCGGCCGACGTGCTCGCCCGCAACGTGCTCAGCAAGGGCGACCTGGTGCTGGCCGATACCCACTACGGCGTCTCGGGACGAGCGACCGAAACCACCAAGACGATTTTCGTTGGTGTGATGGTCTTGACGCAGTCGGGGGCCGATGATCTGTTCGGGGACTCCACGCTGGTCGGCAAGCCCATCAAGGAACTGGCCGAGGCATGGGGCTTCGATTGGGAGGAGATGTGCGGCTGGGGCGCCTATTGCGCGCCTGCGCCGCGCACGGTGTCCGAATCGGGGTCGCTGAACTGGTGGGGCGATTTAAGCTGGGTAGGCAAACCGGTGGAGCTGCTCATCGCCGAGCTAGGCGTGACGCTGGAGGAATTCTGCGCCGATGCCAGCAATTGTGTCGGCGGCGGAAAGTCGGAAACCATCGTCACCCGCGAGTACAAGTATGGCTTTGGCTCGCCCGCGTTCAGCGTGTTGCGCACCGGCGCCGGCGACCTCTCGCTGCTGGCCGGGCGCGACGTGGGCATGGCCTCGCTGTACGGCGTCTACACCGCGGGGACGCCATCGTCACTGGGCGCGGCCGACGCGCGCTTCAACCTGCCGCGTGGTTACGACATCAATACCGGCCCGCTGGGATTGATCCAGATGGACGGCAAGTACGACGCCGCCCTGGCGGCCTACCAGGCGTGGTACCCCGACCATGGCGGCAACCTGGTCGTGCAGGCCGGGCGCGACATCTATGGCGATGCGCTAGGTTCGGGCGCCGACAACGGCGTGGTGGTCGACTATTCGTCCGCCCGCGCGCGTTATGCCAGCACGATGACCGGCACCTGGCTCTGGCGCCAGGGCAGCCTCGGCACACCGGGCGTGGCCGACATCGCGCCCAGTTGGTGGATCAACTTCGGCACCTATGCGGTCGAGGGCGCCATCGGCGGCAACAACCCGGAACCCAGGCTGGTCGGCTTTACCGGGTTCGGCACGCTGGGCGGCGGCAACCTCAGCATCGCTGCGGGGCGCGACGCCGGCATTCGCGACGCGCGCGGCGACGCGGCCCGGTACGTCAACGGCGTGGAACCGCGCTCGCAAGGCTTGACTGCCGCGGTCGGCAGCACCGGCCGGGTGGTCGATGGCAATGTCGTGCTGACGGGCGGTGGCGACCTCGATCTGCGCATCGGCGGCAGCCTCAATCCGGCATTGAACGCCACCCAACTGGACGCGATGGGACCGTATACCGGCGGTACCGATCATCTGGACTTGAACGGTGTGCTGGTCAACTTGCGTGGCCGTCTGGCCGTGTCCGCGGGCCAGTTGGGCGGCATGGAATTGCGTTACGGTGACGGCGCGGGCCTGCGCGCCAAGGATCCCTTTGCCGTGGCGTCAGCCCGGCCCATGGGCGGCCCGAGGCTGGTGCTGGGCGACGCGGTGGCGTGGATCGATACGCGCTCGGACCTGGTGCTGGGTGGCGTCAGCGATCCGGGGCGTGTCACGCAGGTCAACTCCAGCCCGTACCAGCGCAGTGGCGATCCGCAGCCGGCGACCGGCGGCGGCAATGGCTGGTTCACGTTGTGGACTCCGAACACGGCCATCAATCTGTTTTCGGCGGGCGGCAACCTGACGCCGATGACCGTCAGCAACAGCCGGTTTTCGGGCGACGAACTGAACCCGGAATATACGCATATCGGCGCGACGGGACGCAGCTACTACGTCTATCCGTCGATCCTGCGCGCCGTGGCGGCCAACGGCAGCATCATGCTCGCCGACAATGCCGCGAACCAGGCCAACCCCGTGCTGCTGCTGGCGCCGTCGGCGAGCGGCCAGCTGGAAATGCTGGCGGGCCGCTCCATCCTGGCGCAGAACGCATACACCGTGTCGATATCGTCGGCCGACGCGCCATTGCCCACGCCCTTGCGTCCGGCTTTCAGCGCGTTCACCACCGATATCCACGGCAATCCCATCCTTACCAACACCAGCAGGGAAGGGGTGATGCAAGGGGCGGCCGCGTACGCGAAGCCGCTGTTCACGTTCGGACCCGGCACGCCGCTGGGCCGCGCATTGCATGCAGGGGATGACGCCGTCGCCCGCTTTTATGCGGCCACCGGCGATGTGGTGGGTCTGAAAAGCGGTTCGGTCGTCGACATGACGGGGTCGGTCGTTCGCAGCATAGACACCTGGTATGAAGCCGCTGTGCCGGTATCGGTTCGGGCCGGCCGCGACATCCTGGGTCTGGACATCACCGCCGTGCACAACAACGCGCGCGACCTGTCGTTGATCGAAGCCGGCCGCGATATCGTTTACGCCAATGCGCGGGTCGCTGGCCCGGGCACGTTGCTGATGCAGGCGGCGCGACAGCTGCGTCAGGACGATGTGGCCAGCGTGCGCAGCCTGGGCGCTATCGTGCGCGGCGACACCCGGCCCGGCGCAGACCTGGCCGTGCTGGCCGGCGTCGGCACGGCGGGCCCGGATTATGCGCGCTTCCTGGCGCGGTATCTCGATGGTGCGCGTGGGCTGCGGGCGGGCGAGGCGTTGGGCGCGAACCCGGACAAGGTCGTGCTGGCCTATGGCGGCGAACAGACGTTACGCGGATGGCTTGCCGCCGAATTCGGCTACACGGGCGATGACGTCGGGGCGCCGGCCGAACTGGCGCGCCAGCAGGCGCTGCGCGATGCGGATGCCGGCCAGGCCCGGCGGAATCTGGCAGCCGACTTCGAGCAGGATAGCGGCGCCTATCTGGTCAACTGGCTGCGCAAGCATCACGGCTACGCAGGCGGCGAGGAAGGCGCGGGCGCCGCGTTGGCGGCGCTGGCGCCAGCCGAGCACGGCATCTACGCGCGCGAGTTGTTCTTCGCCGAACTGAAGGCGGGCGGGCGCGAGTACAACGACGTTGGCGGCCCGCGTTTCGGCAGCTACCTGCGCGGGCGCCGCGCCATCGCGGCCCTGTTCCCCGATGCGGACTCCGCAGGCACACCCTTGCGTTATGAGGGCAGCTTCACGATGTATGGCGGCGCGGGCGTGCGCAGCAATTTTGGCGGCAACATCCAGCTGCTGACGCCGGGCGGCCAGCAGGTGCTGGGCGTTGAAGGCGTGGCGCCGCCGGCCAGCGCAGGCGTGGTGACGCAAGGGCAGGGCAACATCCAGCTGTTTGCGCAAGGCAGCCTGCTGCTGGGCCAAAGCCGCATCATGACCACGTTCGGCGGGCACATCCAGGCCTGGTCGGCCGAAGGCGACATCAACGCGGGCCGCGGCGCCAAGACGACGGTGCTGTACACCCCGCCGCGGCGGGTGTACGACGCCTATGGCAACGTGGTGCTGTCGCCCACCGTGCCTTCCACCGGCGCGGGCATCGGCACGCTGGCGCCGATTCCCGAGGTGCCGGCAGGCGACGTGGACCTGATTGCGCCATTAGGCACCATCGACGCCGGCGAGGCAGGCATTCGTGTGTCGGGCAACGTCAACGTGGCGGCGCTGCATGTGGTGAACGCGGCCAACATCCAGGTGCAGGGCGACAGCAAGGGCATTCCGATTGCGGTGTCGGTCAACACCAATGCGCTGACCAGCGCCAGCGCGGCGGCGACCACCGCTTCCTCCGCAGCGCAGGACGTCATGCAGCGCGAGCGCTCGGCGGCGCGCCAGAATCAGCCGTCCGTCTTCAACGTGCAGATCCTTGGCTTCGGCACGGAGCCGCTGCCGGCGGGCAGTGGCGGGGAAACGCCGCCGCCCAGGCCGCCGGCGCCGTCAGCCTCCTATGACCCCGGCAGTGCGGTGCGGGTCTTGGGGCTGGGCGACCTGCCGGCGCAGGCGCAGCAGCAACTGACCGAACGCGAGCAAAGCAATCTGGGCCGGCTGTAGCGGAAATGATGAATCCGATATCGACCATAAGCCGGCGGCCGGCCCCCGCCTTGCCGCCGCCCTGGCGCGAGGGCGAGGCGTGGCGCGCGCCGCGTCCCCTGGCGCGGCCGGCCCCGCCGGTGGCGAGGCCCGACGAAGCGCCGGCGGCCCGGCCCGCACTTGCCGACGACCTGGCTGCCGGCATCGACACCGCGGCGCGCTTGCGCGCGCATCTGAGCGTCAGCTACGCAACGTTGCATGGCCGGCTTGCGCGGCGGTTCGGCTGCGCCGACCTGGCGCGCGAATGCCTGCACGACACCTGGCTCCGACTGGCGCGGCCGGTGGCGAAAGACGTGCGGCAGGCGGATGCCTACGTGTTCCGCATGGCCTGTCATCTGGCGATCGACCGCCTGCGCGCGCAAGCGTCATGGCTATCGCTGGATGATCCGGACACGGGATTGCCTGAGCCCATCGACGAGAGTCCCGGCCCGCAGGCCGTGGCGGAGGGCAGGTCGGCCCTGATGGCGTTGGCGCGGATCATGGAGGGGTTGCCCCGCCGGCAGCGCGCCGTGTTGATCGCGTTGCGGGTGGAGGGGCGCAGCCGGGGCGATGCCGCCGAATGGCTGGGCATGTCGTTGCGGTCGGTGGATACCGCGCTGCGCCAGGCGCTGCGGCACTGCGAGCAGGCGGCAGCGCTGGTCCGGTGAGCGGCCCGCGGCCCCGCCGCCCCGGGGCCTTGACTTGCAACCGACCAACTAGTAGATTGGCTGCATTGCGAATATCCGGGGTGACGCCACGGCGTGCCAAGAGCGGGGCTTTCGCGCGTTTTTCAGCAAATCAGAGTGGATTCCTATGAGTTTGGCGCTTTCCCCGCGGGCCCTCGAGATCGTCGAGCAGACCAAGCTGCTGCTCGCTGCCGGCGGCTATCACGGGTTCAGCTATGCCGATGTGTCCGAACGGGTCCATATCGGCAAGCCCAGCATCCATCATCATTTTCCGGCCAAGGCGGACCTGGTCCTGACGGTGGTTGCCCAACATCGCGAACAGGCCCGCGAGGGGCTGGCGGCGCTTGACCAGCAGGTCCAGGATCCGCTTGCGCGGCTGACGGCGTACACGGAATATTGGGCCAAGTGCATCCGCGAAGGCTCGATGCCCATGTGCATTTGCGCGATGCTGGCCGCCGAATTGCCTTTGATTCCCCAAGCGGTCGCGGACGAAGTGCGCGCCTATTTCCATGAGTTGACGGGATGGCTCGCGGCGGTGCTTGAGGCCGGCGTCGCCAAGGGGCAATTCCATGTGCGCAATGGCGTCCAGGTGGAAGCGCAGGCCTTCATGTCGACCATACATGGCGCCATGCTGACCGCCCGGGCGTTCGGGGACACGGAGGTGTTCGCATCGATCACGCGCGGCGCGATCAAGCAGTTGAGCGTTCCGGCCTGACCGCATCAGGAAGCGCGCCCATGTGGCGCGCCATTTTTTTAACTTGGCTACCGATCAACTAGTTGGTTGTTTTATCGAAAGGAACCCTCTTCCATGCCACATCCTATTTCCGCCTTGGGCGCCGCGCATACCCTCATCAGCCTCGTGCCCGCCACCATCGGCCTATACAGTTTTGCACGGTATCGCGGGATCGACAGCGCCACGCGAACCGGCAAGATCTATCTGGTCGGGTTGCTCGTGGCCGTGCTCACCTCGTTCGGGCTATCCAGCTCTGGCGGGTTCAACGCAGGGCATGCGCTGGGCATTCTGGCGCTCCTCTCGGTCGCGGGCGCGCTGCTTGTACCGCGGCTGCCATGGCTGTCCCGGGCGCATCCCTATCTGTCGCAGCTGGGCTTTTCCTTCAGCTTCTTCCTGATGTGGGTGCCCGGGATTGCCGAGACCCTCACGCGCCTGCCGGTGTCTCATCCGCTTGCCGAGGGGCCGCAATCCCCCCTGGTGCGCGGCGCTCTGGCCACGTGGTTCGCGCTGTTCCTGGTGGGTTGTGCGGCGCAGTTGCTGTGGATCCGTTCGCAACGGCGCGCCCAGAGGGCCCCGGCGCGGCTTTCGTAGCCGCCCTTGCGTCATGACCGGGACGTCGCGCGGTCCGGCGCGACCAGCCAAGGAGTTGCCATGAATGCCAGAGCCAGTGATCCGATGGACACCGCCCGGATTGACGATGTCCGGGACCCTTACCGCGCCGAGCGGCTGCGTGCCCAGATGCGCGCCGACCGGGTGACGCGTCCGCAGGCACCGCCGTTCGCGCGCATCCAGGCGGCGCGCCCACCGGCTGCGCCGACGGCGGCCGCGCCGCAAAAGCCAGTCATCGTCAGGAAGGACGATCGGGATCAATCCGTGAATCCGCTGCGCGACCAATACGCGGCGCACTGTCTGATGCACGCCATTGAGGCCTTCCATGACCAGCAGGCCAGGTTGGAGGCGCAAGCGCTGGCCGGCAATCAAGCGTTAAAGGACGAACAGGTCGAGCAGCAAGCGCGCGCGGAGGCGGCCAATGACCTGGGCACGATCCAGGGCCTGCTGCCGCTGCAACCCTATCGCTTCGTGGCGGGGGTTCCGCCGATCATGGTGCAGCAGGTGGCCGCCGTGTCAGGCGCTGCACCGCTTGCCGTGGGCCCGGTGGCCCATGCCGCGCCGTTGCGCAACGCCACGGACGACGCGTTCGGCACCCACGCAAGCACGCGCGAGCGTGCGCGCCGCCCGCGGAAAGAGGGCGCCTGATGCACTGATTTCAATCTTCCAGATACGCTTGCCCGCCGGGCTTCAGATAAGGCGTCAGCGCCTGGAACGGCACGGTGGCGTGCGTGCCCAGGCAAGCCCCTGATGCATGGCCCACGCCGGACACCGACAGGCTTAGCGCGCCCGGCGTCTGTGCGCCCAGGGCCAGATACTGCGGCCAGAGATCCGCGCAGTCTTCCAGGTTGGGATGTTGATCGGCGCGGTCCTCTGGCGGCCCTGCCTTGACCACCTGGTTCACCACCGCAAGCAATGCGGGGCTGGCTTGCCGGCCGACGCTGCGGCTGGCCGGCACGTACGCGTCGAACACGCGATTCCAGTCCAGGTATTCGCCGCGCAGCAGGTCGAAGGTATACGGTTCGAAATGGTTGTCGGGATGCGCACCACCGCAATCCAGGCTGCCCGCTTCGGTCACCGTCATGAGCGAGCGCGACAGCCACGTGACGTTCACGTTTTCCTCGTCGAATCCGCCCAATGTGCCCGCGCCGGAATTCGCGCCGGTGTAGGCGGATGCCATGCACTCCAGTGCCCCGAGGCTCTTGCGCCAGTGGCGTTGCTCCAGGAGGTGATTGATGCGCTGCATGACCTGCGGATCGGGATGCCGGCTCAGCCGCGGGTAGGCGAATTTGGTGCGCGGGTCTACCCACATGCGATAGGCCACCGCACCGCTGCCGATATCCTTGCCTACCGGTTGTGCGTGGCCTGCCAGCTTCAGCGTCTGGTAGGGCGCACGCGTGGCGTCGATTGCCGCCTTGATATCGACGTCGCCAAGATCAACCTGCGCGGCCCGTACGGCGTTACCGTCACGCGCCAGTTGCTCGGTGTCGTACTCGGCGACCCGGCGCAAGTCGAAGTGGCGTTGCTTGCCGCTGCGGGTGTCCGTCCATTGCCCGCGATAGCCTTTGGCATCGCGCACGCCCTGCCAGCTGGCCGCGCGGTCGGTCGGGCTGATCGGGGCCTTGGCCGAGGCCGGTGGTTGCGTCGGGTGCAGCTTGGGCTCGAACAGGACCTCCTGCGTGCCGCGCAGCGGGATATCGACGCCGTTTCTGGTGTAGAAATAGCGTCCGCTCAACCCCCCGTCAGCGCCCGCGTCGTTGTCCAGTTCCAGCACGATCTGGCCGGCGCCTTGCAGTGTTCCCTGATAGACGGTTCGCTGGGCGGCGTGGGCGTCCAGGCCAGCCAGCGACAAGGTGGTCAGCGCCACGGCGCCAAGAAGGAAACGCTGACGGCGAACGGCCAGTGCGAGCATGGGAAGAGACATCCGGGAGGGGGCGGTCTGGTCGGGGATGAGGGCGTGGCGACTACTGCGGGCGCGTTGCCGAAATCGCCTTGAGCTGTGCGCAGGTCTTTTCCTTATCAGCCGCGCTTAGCGAGCCCAGTTGACCTTTGGTCGCGGTGTACGACTGCGAGAAGGCAGCGTCGAAGTCCGCGGCGGCCATGCCCTGGGCGCCTGCCGCCGTCTTCTGCTGTTGCTTCATCTGGTCAAGTTGCGCGGCCGTATAGGCATTGCAGTATTCGGCGGCGGCATGCATCTGGCCGCTCAGCCCGGCCAGGTTGGGCATCTGGCCGGGAACGGCCTGTTGCGCCACGGCGGCGCCGCTCCCGAAGGTGAGGGCGGCGGCCAGCCAAGCGGCCTTCTGGCCGCGAGAAATAACAGCACACGCTTGCTTGAGAATCGGCAATTCAGGTCTCCAAGAGGATAAACGGATCGGGGTTGTAGGCGGGTCGGCTGCAGAGGCCGCAAGCATCGGGAAATCCGCTTGCGCCGTTGTGCGGCGCAAGTGGCGGGTGCAATATGCCCTGCCCATTGTTATGAGCTTATGAATCGATTTAACAAAATGTAGCCGTGGCGGCCCGTCTGTTGGCCCCGACGGACTTGGGGTGGCCGCAGGAGAGGGACGGATAAACCTGCTGCATGTATACGTTTTGAAACAAGGTGGGTTACAGCGCGGGCTTGAGCACCATCAGGAAGTACACCCCCACCATGGCCAGGAAGGCGGGATAGCCCAGGCGTTCCCACCATTGCGCAAAGCGCCAGTAGCGCGCCGGCAGGGCGGTGTCGCCGGCGGCGTGGGCAGCGGCCGCCATTTTGGCCATCTCGTACTGCAGCCACACGACTGGCAGCCAGCACACGCCCGCCAGCAGATACAGCGCGATCGACAGGGTGACCCACGGCGTGGTCCATTGCCAGCCGGCGGCATGCGCCAGCCACAATCCCGACAGGGGCTGGAAGACTACGGCCGGTGTGGTGAACCACAGGTCTGCACGCACCACCAGTTTCGAGACAGCGGCAATCGCCGGAATGGAACCCGTCCGGTTGGCGAAGAACAGGTAAAACGCCGTGCCGAAGCCGGTGCCCACCAGCAGCACCGATGAGAGGATGTGCAGGGTCTTGACCGTCAGATACAGGTTCATGGCTTGGTTTCCTCGGTAAGCAGAATGAATAGCAGCGCAACGACGGCCACGTTTTTCAGGACGGGTCCGAAGGGATGCAGCAGGAATTCGGGCAAGGCCACGGCGATGACGGCCGTGTACCCCAGCACCAGCGCAAGCTGCGCGGCCCAGAGGCGCCGGCCAGGCCACCAGAGCGTGGCGATGCCCAGGACGAAATCCAGCGCTGCGGCCAGGTACAACGCCGCCCGCGCAGCGGCGCCGTGCAGGCCGACGGGTTCCAGCAACGCGAGGCTGCCCGCCACGGGGTAGAGAAACGCGCTGCACACGGCCGTCCACAGCCAGATCAGCGCCAGCGCGCCGCGCAGCAGGCCGGGGCGCCAGGCAGCCAGCGCCTGGTGGCGCAGTGGCGGCGCGTCGGCGGGGCCGATAAAGGATTCGATGCCGGCGGGCGCACGTCCCAGCGCCCGGGTCGTCGTCGCGGCATCGGCCGTATTGCCCGCGCGCAGCATCCGCCAGGTGTCGCGCGTCAGCAATGACCCCGGCAGCCGGTTCAGCAACATCGCGCCGCCCGACACCAGCCATGCCGGCACGGGCACCTGCCATGCCGGCGGAAATCCCATCGATGTCCGGTAGACCGCAAGCATCTGGCGAAACTCGACCTCTTTGCCCCCGACGAGCTTCATGACGGCTAGGCCATGATCATCGCCGCGCAGCAGCCGGGCGACGATCTCGGCCAGTTCGTCCACCCGCATGGGGCGCAGCCTCTGACGCCCGCCGGCCGGCAGCAGGTGCACCGGTACCGACGCCAAGGCACGGAAGAACCGGGCCGACGCCCCTTGCTCGCCATAGACCAACGCCGGCCGCAGGATGTGGTGCGCAACGGGCAGCGATTGCAGGTGATCGTCGGCCGCGCGCTTGCTTTGGAAGTAGGGGGTATCGCCGTGTTCGGCGCCCAGGGCCGACAGTTGCACGATGTGCCGGACGCCGGCGCGGTGGGCGGCCTCGAACAGGGCGATCGGCGTGCGCCGGTGGATGTGGTCGAAAGTGGCGCCGGCCCCTTCGATCAGGATGCCCACGGCGTTGACCACCACGTGGATGCCGCGCAGCCGATCCGTCCATGCGGCCGGGTCGGTGTCCGCCATGTAGTCCATGGCGATCTCGTCCGGACGGGTCGCCACGCGCACGCCTTTCAGCACCCGATGGCCATCGCGCGACAAGGCATCGCAAAAGGCGCGGCCGACAAAGCCGTTGGCCCCGCACACCAGGATATTCATGTCGTTGCCTTCTTGAGTGAGCCGTTCATGGTTGGCGTCGCTATTCTTTTATTTCTGCAATTTCTGTATAGACAGAAATTACTGGTCAAAAAAAGGGGCACGGCGCAAGGCCCGCCCTTTGGAATCACGACTTGGTGCGTCGCATGGTCTTGCTGATCTTCGCGCCCATGCCCAACGTCTTCATCAACGTCTCGGGCTTCATGCGCAGCATCTCATCGGACCAGGTCGTCAGAATTTCCAGAAATTCCAGCGTCTCGCGTACCCGTTGTTCGGTGGCGCGGCTTTCGTTTTCGATTTCCGGACTGGCCAGGCTGTCGCGCAGCATGGTCAGCGTGGGGTCGATTTCGCGTTGCCGGCGGCCTTCGACAATGAGCTTGAACAGCTCCCAGATATCGGTCGAGGTTTCGAAGTGGTCGCGGCGGTCTTCCATCACGTGCACCACCCGGGCCAGGCGCCAAGCCTGCAATTCCTTGAGGCTGTTGCTGACGTTCGAGCGCGCAACCCCCAGCGTGTCGGCGATTTCTTCGGCGGGAACGGGGCGGCCCAGCAGATAGAGCAGGGCGTGGATCTGGGCAACGGTGCGGTTCACGCCCCAGCGCGAACCCATTTCGCCCCAGTGCAGGATGAATCGTTCGGCGATCGGAGTCAGTTTCATGGAGCCACTGTAGGAGGTTTCTGTTATTTCTGTCAAGACAGAAATAACAGAAATCGGACTCAGTCATCAAGCTGGCGGCGCGGGACGAGTGGTCCCGCGGCCAGTCTATGCATTTGCCTTCATCGGCGGCCCGCTGAAGATCCGCGGCGGCGACGCGGCGCCGCTGCGTCCGGTGGCGATACCGCTGCGCTAGGCAAGGTTCCGCAGCGCCGCTATATCGGCCGTGGCATGGACGGCGGCGCGGCGGCCTCGGCCTCGTCGCGCGCCTCGAGTTCGTTGCCAAGCACCTCGGCCGAATCTTCGCCGCTCGTTTCCGGCTTCAGGCGACGGCGCGTGTGCCCTGCGGCGCGCGCATCCTCGCCTTCGTCGGGGCGTTCCGCCTGCAACGTCACGTTGGCGGCCGGTGCGTAGCCGCGCTTGTCCTGCCCGAAGTAGACCACCGTGTGCGGATACGGCAGCTCGATGCCGGCCGCGTCGAAGTGCTTCTTCAACAGCCGGTTGTAGCCGCGCTGCACGGCCCACTGCATGCCGGGCGTGGTCTTGATCAGGATCCGGATGGTCACGCCCTTCTCGTTGACGGCCGTGACCCCGGCAACCGTAATGTCTTCCAGGATCTCGGGCCCCAGCACCGTATCGGTCATCAGTTCGGCGAAGGCGGCGCGCAGATGCTCGATCGCGTCGTCCACGCTTTCGCGGTGCGCAATGGTGTATTCGCCCAGGTGGTACGAGAAGTCGCGCATGTGGTTGGCCACCACGTCCACCGACGAGAATGGCACCAGGTGATACCCGCCATCCAGCGTGCGGATGCCCACGGAGCGTATCGTCATGCGTTCCACGGTGCCGAACACGCCTGCGACTTGCACCACGTCGTTCTCGTTCATGCCGTTCTCAAGCTGGATGAAGACGCCTGTGATGATGTCCTGCACCAGCTTCTGCGCGCCGAAGCCGATGGCCAGGCCCACCACGCCGGCGCCGGCTATCAGCGGCCCCACGTCGATGCCGATCTGCGACAGCAGCACCATCAGCGTCATCGCCACGATCACGATCAGCGCGGCATTGCGGAACAGCGCCAGCAGGGTGCGCTCGCGCGCGCTGGGCATGCCCCGTCCTTCCCGTTGGCTCAAGCGGTGTTCGATGATGCTGGCGATCACGGTCCAGGCAAGCGCCGCGATCAGCAGCACGATGACGATGTTCAGCACGACCTTGATGGCCGCCCCGCCGGCGTCCGAAGCCAGCCAGCGCGACAGGTCGAACGCGTGCCACGCATCCAGAATCAGCAGCACCACGACGATGCGGATGATCCAGCCGACTACTTTCAGGATGGCCGGGACGTAGGCGTTGACGCGCGCCTCCAGCAGCGGCAAGCGCCGCCGCAGGTCTTCCGACAATTGGATCGGCTTGGCCAGCACCGCGTTCAGCAGCAGGATCAGCAGGCTGCCCACGCCGATGACCAGCAAGGTCTGCGCGGTGGCGCGCGCCATGAAGGGCAGTGCGTTGGTGGGATCGATCTGGCTGACTACCAGCAGGATGGTGAAGTAGCCGATCCCCAGCACGTGCCACACGCGCGACAGGAAGTGCAGCCGCGAACCCACGAAGGTGGCTGCACCGGCGGCGTGGAGGTTCAGGCGTTCCCGTACCGACCGGCGGTTCTGCCAGATGACGCGCACCGCGTACACATACACCGCCAGCATGATGACCATGCTGGCCAGCCGGCCGAGTGCCGGCGACAGCGCCGCCGCCATCACCGGGCCGACCAGCAGCGTGCCGTAACCGGCCGCCGCGACGATGCGCACCAGCCAGGCGTTCCAGTACTTGGCCAATTCGTCGGACATGGGCAAGAGGCGCAGGTGCGGATGCCGCACGGCAAATACCGTGCGGACCACCACCTTCACGATCTCCACCGACACGAAGGCCCGCAGGAACACCGCAGCCAGCGTGTCCAGCGTGCCGCGCCCCGGCGTGGTCCACAGGGCGGCGGCCCCGCCCGCCATGGCGGCGAGCAGCACGACGCCCACATCGATGGCGAGCGCACCCACGATCGCCCCGGCGCGCCGGTACAGCACGCGCATGGATGCCGGTGCGCCGCGTGTCGGCGAGGCAATGGACTCAGCGCCGTGCTCGGCCACCCAGCGGTCGATGCGCGTGTAGATGCGCATCGCGATCAATCGCAGCACCAGGAAGGCAATGATCGTGGCGATGGCGGCCAGCGTCAGGGGCAGCAAGGCCGTGCTGGCGGTACCGGCGTCCATGCGCAGGCTGCGGCCCGAGGCCAGCGCACGCATGTCGTCCACGCCCTGGCCCATGTCGGCGGCCACGCCCGTCAGGAAGCGCTGCACGCCATCGGCAATGCGTTCTTGCAGGCCTGGCTCTGTCGGCTTTTTGTCGTGTCCGGCCGTGCCAGCCGGGCCGGCCGGCGCCGGCTTGACGCCGGCCGACTGCGCGCGCAGCTCGTCCACCAGCGCCTTGCGGGCCTCGGGATTGTCCAGCAGGTCGGCGAGTGCCGCAGGGGTGAGCGCGGCCGGTGTCTGTGCGGTAGAGGAAGCGGCCGGCTGCGGCGCAGGCAGCGGCGCGGCGGCCATGGCGGCGGCTTGCCAGACGAACGACAGGCAACTGAGCATCGCCGCCAGCAGCAAGGCCGCCAGCCAGGGTCTCTCTCGTCGGTGCCGCCAGAAGGTGGCGGCAGGGGGGCGGGGCGGGAAAGAAATCGATGCTGTCGTTGCGAGTCTAACCACTAATACATCTCCTCTACGATCAAGGGAAAAAACGAGGCGCGCGATTGCGGTCGCAACGCCGCTAGTGCTTAGATGATAAAGCCCCGAGGTTTCCCAAGCCTGCCGTGCGCCGTCGGGAAGCGCGGCGCGGACCCGAACGGCATCCCCCAAATTGGTGCCTGCAGGCGCCGCATTTCGCACCGCTCGGGTGCATGGCGGGGTTGCGGACGGTGCTTATCCCCCGGCTTTCCCCTGCATCTGGCCTGGCATGAAACTTGCTTGATACCCATGCAAGTGACTTGCATATGATGCCAGTGACTTACATGGCCGGGCAATCGCGCCCAGGCCGGGAATCCAGACACAGGGGAATTGTCATGCTGCTACGCCGCGTATTCGCTGGGGCGATGTCTTTATTCATGGCCGGCGCCGCGCACAGCGCCGATCTGCTGGACACGGTCAAGAGCAGGAAAGAGATCGTGGTGGGAACCGAGGCACAGTTCGCGCCGTTCGAATTCGTCCAAGACGGCAAGATCGTGGGCTACGGCCCCGACTTGATGAACCTGATCCTGGCCGAGGCGCCCGGGGTGAAGGTCAAGCAGTTCGACGTGCCGTTCCAAGGCATCCTGCCGGGCCTGGCTACCAAGCGTTTCGACTTCGTGGTGACATCCGTCACGATGACCAAGGACCGTGCCGAAAAGTTCGCGTTCACGGTGCCGATCGCCGATGCGACCACGGCGCTGGTCAAACGCAAGGACGACGCGGCATTGACGGATCCCACGGGCATCGCCGGCAAGGTAGTGGGCTCGCAAGCCGGTTCAGCCCAATTGAAAGCGCTGCAGGATTACGCCAAGAAGCTGCAGGCAGAAGGAAAGCCCGCAGTGACCATCCGTGAATACGTGAGCTTTGATGAAGCCTATGCCGATCTGGCCGCCGGCCGCTTGTCGGCCGTTGCGCAGTCGCTGGCCAATCTGGCCACGCTGGTGAAGACGCGGTCGGATGTCTATGCGGTGATCGATACGCCCATCGGTCCCAAGACCTATTTCGGCTGGGTCGGCCGCAAGGACGCAGACAGCGCGTCGCTGGTCAAATTCTTCTCAGACGGTATCGCCCGCGCGGCCAAGTCGGGGCAGTTGCAGGCGCTGCAGACCAAGTGGTTCGGCTTCACGATGGACGTGCCCACCGACGCAGTGCCGGCGCCGGAACTGTGATTCCCGTCTGTCCTCGGAGCCCCCGCTGATGAACGCCGTCTCTTTCACCGAACGGTTTATGGCATACCTGCCCGTGCTGCTGCACGGCGCAAGCATGACGCTGATCGTGGCGGCGTCGGCCATCGTCATCGGCTTCGTGCTGGGCGCGGCGTTGCTGGGCCTGTCTCTGCACCGCCGCGGCCAAGGGATGCTGCCGCGCGCCGTCGCGCTGTACGTGAGCTTTTTTCGGGGCACGCCGCTTCTTGTGCAGTTATTGATGCTGTTCTATCTGCCCAGTGCGGTGGGCCTGGATATGCCGCCGTTGCTGGTGGCCATTCTGGCGATGAGCCTGAATTCGGGTGCGTTCCAGTCGGAGATCCTGCGCGCCGGGCTAGCCGCCGTGCCCAAGGGACAGGTCGAGGCGGCAGCCATCTTCGGCTTGAGCCCGCGGCAGGTGTTCCGGTATGTGCAATTGCCGCAGGTTGCGCGCGCCGTCTGGCCCGCTGTGGTGTCCGAAGCGATAGATGTGGTCAAGAACTCGTCCATCGTGTCGGTGATCGCGGTGGCCGAATTGGCGCGTGGCAGCCGGCAGATCGTGGCCGCTAATTTCCGCCCGCTGGAGGTCTATCTGACTGTGGGTGCGGCGTATCTTCTGATGACCGGCGCGATCTTCATGCTGGGCACGTGGCTGGGCAGACGGATGGGCCAGGGGCCGCGCGCTAGCGCCGCGGTAATGAATCGCGTAGCCATCAACAAGACATGATAGACCTGACATTATTGGGCCAGTTGCTGCCCGTATTCGCTACCGCCGCCGGGCGTACCGTGGCCCTGGTGGCCGCAGGCCTGGCCGGTGGCCTGGTAATCGGATTCTTGATGCACGTGTTGCGGGAAACCGGTGTCGCCGCGCTGCGTTGGCTGTATTGGTCCTACACAGCCGTCTGGCGCGGCGTTCCGTTCCTGATTCATTTGTTCATTGTGTACTTTGGCTTGCCCGCCGCCGGCATATCGCTGGACCCCTTCGTGGCCGCGGCGGCAACCCTGTCGGTGTATGGCGGCGCCTATTTCGCCGAGATATTCCGCGCTTGCTGGCAAACCATTCCCAAGGGGCAGATCGAGGCCGCGCGTTGCATGGGGCTGACCCGACGCCAGGTGTTCCTGCGTATCGAATGCCCGCAGGCCTTGCGCGCCAGTGTGCCGTTGATCGTGAACCAGACCATCTTGCTGATGAAGGAATCGGCTTTGGCCTCGGTAATCACCTATCCGGAGCTGACGATGACTGCGGGCAAGGTGGTGTCCGAACAGTTTGTCTACATCGAGCCCTATCTGTTGCTGGCGCTGAGCTATTGGGCTTTGGCGCTGCTGATCAATCGTCTGGGCATCGTGTTCAAGCGCTGCCTGGCGCGTTGAGGAATCGCGAATATGAATACTCCCGTAACTGTCCCGATGCTGTCGTTGCGTGGCGTGGGCAAGTCGTTTGCTGGCCATCGCGTGCTGGCCGGCGTGGACCTGGATGTGCGCCAGGGCGAAGTCGTGACCTTGATCGGCCCGTCCGGCTCTGGCAAGACCACGCTCCTGCGGTGCATGAACTTCCTGGAAGCCTATGACGAAGGCGAGGTGCAAGTGCGCGGCGCGCTGCTGGGATATCGACGTGACCCCTCGGGGCAGTTGCAGCCGGAGTCTGACCGAGTCGTGGCGGAAGTGCGGGCGCCGTTGTCGATGGTCTTCCAGCAGTTCAACCTGTGGCCGCACATGACTGCGCTGGCCAATGTGATGGCGCCGTTGACGTTGGCCAAAGGCATGCGCCCGGATCGCGCACGGCAGGCCGCGGCGGATGCGCTGGCCCGGGTGGGCATGTCAGCCAAGGCCGATTCCCTGCCTGCGAACCTTAGCGGCGGTCAGCAGCAGCGAGTGGGCATTGCGCGCGCGCTGGCCGTGGGGCCGGAGGCCATGCTGCTGGATGAGCCAACGTCGGCACTGGATCCCGAGCTGGTGGATGAAGTGCTGGAAGTCATCAAGTCGCTCTCGCGCGATGGCATGACCATGGTGATGGTGACGCACGAAATGAGTTTTGCGGCAGAGGTGTCCGACCGCATCGTCTTCATGGAGAAAGGTCGGATCGTGACGATCGGCACGCCCGAACAGATCGTCTACCGGCCCGAGCATCCGCGCGTCCAGGCGTTCCTGCAGCCCTGGATACGGCGCAGTCTGGGCGGCTCGGGCCGTGAGTACGCAGCACAACCGGAGGCGACGCGATGACAACGGAATGGGTGGACGAACTGGCTGGCCGGGTGGCTGGCGCAATCGACGCACACCGCCTGGAATCGCGTCAACGCGGCCTGGCGGCGTATGGCGCCGTGGCCACGGGCGGCGTCGCACGGCAGGCGCTGACCGAACCGGAGCTTGCCGCGCGCCGCTGGCTGGTGCAGGACTTTGCTGCGCGTCCCGGCTACAGCGTGAGCATCGATGCCGCCGCCAATGTGATCGTGCGTCGGGCCGGTCGTGATGCAGGGGCCGAACCCGTGATGACCGGCAGCCATGCCGATACCCAGCCCCTGGGCGGTTGGCTGGACGGCGCCTTTGGCGTCGTGGCGGGGCTGGAGGTCATGGACGCGCTGGACAGTCTGGGCGCGGCCACCCGGCGTCCCCTGGACGTCGTGATGTGGACCAACGAGGAAGGGTCGCGCTTCGCGCCGGGGCTGATGGGGTCGGTGGCCTACACCGCGCCCGAGCGCCTGGCTGCCTTCCTGTCGGTTACGGACGCCCAAGGCGTGCGGTTCCAGGATGCACGCGATGCGGCGGTATCCGACTTCAAGACGCATGCCGGGCGCCAAGGCTGGACATGGATGGAACGGCCATTGGCCACCCCCGTGCATGCCTACATCGAAGCGCATATCGAGCAAGGCCCGGTGCTGGAATCCCAAGGGCTGCAAGTCGGCTGCGTGACGGCCATCCAAGGGGTGCGCTGGTATCGCGTCACCGTGCCCGGCCGCAGCGCGCATGCCGGCACCACGCCGCTGGCCAACCGCGACGATGCGCAAGCCAAGGCGGTGGCCCTCGCGCATGCCGTCCTCAGCCATGCGGCGCATTGCGGCGATGAGCGCCTGCGCGTCACCATCGGCCGCTGGGATTGCGCACCGGGATCGATCAACACCATTGCGAATCGGGTCATTTTCACGATTGATGCGCGGCATCCCGAGTCCGCTGCCCTGGATGCCGTGCGCGCCGCGATGGATGCCGCGTTGCCTGACGGCGCCCGCATCGAGGTTTTGCAAGATAAGGCGACCGTGCATTTTGCGCCGCCCCTGGTCGCGTTGGCCACAACCGCTTGCCAGGCCTTGGGCCTCACCCACCGGCAGATGCTATCGGGCGCGTTTCACGACGCGATGCCGATGGCTGGATTCTGCCCCTCCACGATGTTGTTCGCGCCCAGCATTGCGGGCGTCAGCCACCACCCGGCCGAAGACACGGCCATTGCCGACCTGACTGCTTGCACGCGAGCGCTTGCCTGGTGCCTGGTGCATCTGGCGGAACCTGTCACTGACCAATCTTGATTTCTCTTCACAGCCCACACCGAAGGACACGCACCATGGATCAACACATCGCCCCTATCGCCCACAGCGCCGTTCTGGACAACGGCGAGGCCGTCGGCCAGAACAACACGCACCGCGAACCGATCTCGCCGGACGGCACGCCGGAACTGGGCAAGGTCTATCAAGTACCTGCACGCCATGGGCGCGCGGTGCGCGTGGCCAAAGGCCAGGTCATTCGCATCATTAATACGCACGGAAGCCAGGTATGCGACACCTGGGCGTTCAAGAGCGATGACTTGAGCGAGTTCATGTCCATGGAGCACGCGCGTGCCGCAATCGATCGGATCATCCCCAAGGCGGGCGACCCGCTCTACAGCAATCGTCGCCGCAGCATCATGACGATGACGGCCGACACCTCGCCTGGCGTGCATGACACGCTGATGGCGGCCTGCGATGCGTATCGTTACCGCAATCTGGGCGTTGAGCACTACCACGACAATTGCGCCGATAATATGCGCCTGGCGCTCAAGGCCATCGGCCTGCGCGCCCGGGAAGTGCCCCAGCCGCTGAATCTGTGGATGAATATTCCGGTGGGTACCGACGGTGGCGTGCAATGGCTGCCGCCGGTGTCCAAGGCGGGCGACTATGTCGATCTGCGCGCTGAAATGGATTGTGTGGTCGTGCTGTCGGCCTGCCCACAGGACATCGTGCCGATCAACGACAATCGCCCGGTCGAAGTGCACTTTTCGGTGCTGGCGCAAGCCTGACCCCGCTCTCCCCGACGACAACGCAGTACAGGCTTATGGCAAAGAAAAGTACGCAATCGGCGGCAGCCCCGCGCGAGCAGGAATCTGGCGATCCGGGCATGTCCGCCCTGGGGCCGCGGCTCAAGCACGCGCGCATGGTGCACGGGCTGACGCTCAAGGCGCTGGCGCAGGCGGCCGATTGCTCGGAAAGCCTGCTGTCGCGCGTCGAGCGCGGCCAGGCCATGCCATCGTTGGCCAATCTGCACCGGCTGGCGCGGGCGCTGGGAACGAACGTGGCGGAACTTACTGCTGCGCATGCGCCGCCTTCGTCGCCCGTGATCAGGCAGGGCGAACGCCCGATCATAGAGTTCAACAGCCAGCGCGGCCGCAAGCCGGGCGTCAAGCTGGAACGGGTGATCGTGCCCATGCGCGGCCAGTTGCTGCAGGCTGACATCCACCAGTTGGAACCCAAGGCGGAAAGCCTCGAGCAGATCGCACACGCGGGCGAGGAAATGGGTTATGTGATCGAGGGCGAGTTCGAGTTGCGCCTGGGAACCGAGATCCATCACCTGCAGGCCGGCGATTCCTTCTACTTTTCCAGTGATGTGCCACATAGCTACCGCAACCCGGGGCGGACCGTGGCGCGCGTGTTGTGGGTCAACACGCCTGCCACCTTCTGATCCGGCTGCGGCCACAGGAAAATACTGATGAGCACCGATACGACGATGCAGGGTCTGCCGCGTTACAGCGGGATCCCGACTTTCATGCGCGTGCCGCTGGCCGGCGGCTTGGACGACTTCGATATCGCATTGGCGGGCGTGCCGTTTGACGGCGGCGTGACGGCGCGGCCGGGCGCGCGCTTCGGTCCGCGCGAAATCCGCAATATGTCCACCATGATGCGCGCCATCCACCATGTGACCGGCTTCAATCCGTTTGCGGCCTGCAAGGTGGCGGACGTGGGCGATGTGCCGTTTACGGATGTGTTTCATCTGGAACGGGCGCACGACGACATCCGGCGCTTCTTCGAACCGATCTTCGCGGCAGGAAAGAAAGCGCTGATCGCGGGCGGCGACCATTCCATCACGTTTCCTGTGTTCCAGGCGATTGCGCCGCGCGAGCCCTTGGGCATGGTGCACATCGACGCACACACCGACACCTGGGACTATTTCGTCGGGTCGAAATTCAGCCATGGGTCGCCGTTTCGCCGGGCGGTCGAAGCCGGCCTGCTGGATCCCAAGCGCACCATCCAGATTGGCATCCGCGGCGCCCAGAACACGGACGAGGGCTGGCGTTATTCCTTGGACAGCGGCATGCGCGTGGTGTTCATCGAAGAGTTCGACAAGGTGGGCGTCGATGCCATCATCCGCGAAGCACGCCGCGTGGTGGGAAACGGCCCTGCGTATCTGTCAGTGGATGTCGATGGGCTGGATCCGGTTTACGCGCCAGGCACGGGCACGCCGGAGGTGGGCGGCCTGTCCACCCGCGAGACGCTGGCGCTGTTGCGTGGCCTGGACGGGATGGATTTTGTCGGGGCGGATGTGGTCGAGGTGTCTCCGCCCTATGACCCCAGCG
Source organism: Achromobacter marplatensis (assembly GCF_002209535.1). Taxonomy (GTDB): domain Bacteria; phylum Pseudomonadota; class Gammaproteobacteria; order Burkholderiales; family Burkholderiaceae_B; genus Achromobacter; species Achromobacter marplatensis. Next base: position 133,206 of record NZ_NJIG01000006.1, read on the forward strand.
GCAACACCGCCTTGTTGGGTGCGACCCTGATGTACGAGTGCCTGTGCCTGCTGGCGCGGCGTTACGCGGCCTAGCGGTGGATATGCGGGCAGTTCCGGGCCTGCGCATGAACTGCCGCCACGCCAGCCGGTCCTGACGCCGATACAAGTCGGGGGCCCAGGTATCCTTCTGACACAGGCCTCCCAGCCATGTCCCCACAGCGAGTCATATACTTTGCGCCTGCGACGCGGCGGTCTGCGAGTGGCGTGCCTGGGCAACGCCACCCGAACGCCCCGTCTTCTGCCAAGTCGTTCTGGATGGGTTTTCGCGCCGCCCGGTGCTGATTGCTTTTCGGGAGAGAGGGATATGGTCCGCATGGACAAGGTGTTGGCGTTTGGGCCATCCCGAGGCGGGCTGGCCGTCATGGTGGCCATCGTTGGATTGTTAAGCGGGTGTTCCGTGTCTTCCGGATTGTGCGACAGGTTTGGTCCGAGCAAGCGCGCGTCGATCGCCATTCCACAGGGGGCCTCGGCCGAAGAGGTGTTTGCCTGCATCGACAAGGAGACCCTCGGCAACGCAGAGCGCGGGAGCCTCTTCGACGCCGGCTACGCCATCCGGGATGCCAAGACAGGCGTGCTTGAGACGGAACACTACGGCTCCAGCAATGTGACGGGCTTGCGGTTCCGGGCCGAAGTCTCGCAGAAGACCTCCACCCTGGATCTCTCGTTGCGAGGCGCCGGCGCTTACTGCACCGATCTTGGTGTAGACAAGGAAATGGCCCGTTTGACGACAGACGTGGCGCGCTGCCTGCAGCGATGAAAGGTCAGGCCGGGCCGAAACCATTGAAGCCTTGCGGGTTATCGCGCGCCTTGTTCCGGCCTTGCGTTCAACCGTACTCCAACTGATAGAAATTCTGGCTGGCGATCAGCGTTGCGCCGCACGAGGTGCGCATGCCTTCCAGCGCGGTCATGCGGTCCGAGCTGACGTTTTGCACCCCTTCGACGATGGTGTGCGTATCGCCGCATTTGGGGCAGGTGACGCGGTCGCCGACGCGCGCCATGGGTTGGCCGAAGATGACGACGGTTTCATCGCCGGTCACGACGACGCCGCCGTGCGACGTCTTGTCGCCCTTGCGGATGACGGAACGTTGGGACATGGGTGGGCGCGAGATATTTGTTTACAGATACGTGCCGTCCGGCGCCAGCCGGGCCGGGCCGACGACAAAGGTGCCATCGGGCGCCATGCGCACGGGACCGCCGCCACCCTTGTAGCTGCCGTCCGGTGCGCGTTGCGGCGTGCCGGCGACGTAGGTGCCGTCCGGGGCACGGGTGATCGGGCCTTCTCCGCCCACGTAGCTGCCGTCTGGGGCACGGCGTGGTGTGCCGGAGATGAAGTGCCCATCGGGCAACATACGGATCGCTTTCGTCGTCATGAATGCTCCTTGGGTGGGACCGCAAATCATAGCGAAGCATCGTGATGCGCCTTGTAATAGGACGTGTCATCTTTGAACGTTATACGTAAGCAGATGTGGGATGATTTGCGCCTACGACAGACCTGAGCCTATGACCGACATCAACGCCTTGTTGCAACCGATCCCCGGCGATGCGCCTTGTGGCGTCGACCTGGTGTTTTCGCCCGAGTTCGATGCCATCCGCGAAGCGCGCCGGCACGATGACCCCCAGCTCGACCAGGGCGACTGGGTCATTGATCTGAAAGAAGCCGACTGGCCGGAAGTCGCGCGCATCTGCTCGACAGTGCTGCGCGAGCGCAGCAAGGATATCCGTATCGCGTCGTGGCTGGCGGAAGCCTGGGCCAAGACACGCGGCTTCGCGGGCCTGCGCGACGGTTACCTGCTGATCGACGGGCTCTGCCGGGACTATTGGGAAGGACTGCACCCGGTGCCGGAAGACGGCGACGTGCAGCAGCGCGTGGGCAATCTGGCGTGGCTGCTGTCGCGCTCCCAGCAGCTGATCGGGGAAATCCCGCTGACGCAGGCGGACGGCGCGCGCTATGGCGCCGTGCTCTGGGAGGCTGCGAGCCAGCTCGCCAACGCCGTCAAGCGCACGCCCGACAATGCCAACGAACTGATCCGCGGCAAGCTTACGCTGGACCGATTCGATGCCGCGCGGCGCGATACGCCACCTTCGTTCTATTCCGAACTCGATACGCAGCTGGAAGGCTGCGCGCAAGCCTTGGCCCAACTGGAGCGCACGTTGGACGAGCGCCTGGGCGATGAAAGCCCGGCGTTCTCGCGCGTGCGCGATGCGCTGCGCAATGTCACCGAGCTTGCGCACCGTTTTGCGCGCGACGCCGGCCTGCTGGTACGCGCCGACCTGGCGCCGGCACAGGCGCCTGCGACGCCTGCCGTTTCCGTCCGTGTGGAGCCTACCTTGCCCGCCGCCGACCATTTCCCTGCCGCCGATGCAACCCCCCATGTTGCCGTGACGCCCGCCGTGCGCGGCCCGATCCAGACGCGCGAACAGGCGCTGGCGCAGTTGCGCGACGTGGCGGATTTCTTCCGGCGCACCGAACCGCATAGCCCGGTGGCCTATCTGGCCGACAAGGCCGCGAGCTGGGGCGAGATGTCCTTGCACCTGTGGTTGCGCACGGTGGTCAAGAACGACGAGACCCTGTCGGGCCTGGAAGAACTGCTGGGCATCAAGAAAGCCGGCGACGGCAACTGACAGAATGCCGGCGACGGCAATGGGCGGTCAGGCCTTGCGTCTGGAGTTCCACGCAAGGCCCATCCCGCGGCCAGTCACCCGGTCTTAACGGGCCGCGCGGAACTCGATGCGCCGGTTCTTGGCGCGTCCTTCCGCGGTGGCGTTGGTCGCCACGGGCTGGTCGGGGCCGGCGCCCATGGCCTCGAAACGCGATACCGGCAACCCCTTGTCCACCAGATAGTCCCGAACCGCATCCGCGCGCGCCTGGCTCAGCGCCAGGTTGGTGCTGCGGCTGCCCGAGCTATCGGTATGGCCGATGATCTGGATCTTGTCGGCGCGCAGCTTGGGCACCGCGTCGGCCACCCGGTCAAGCAGTTCGCGGCCGCGGGCGGTCAGGCGGGTGCTGCCGGTCTCGAATTCCACAACGCGGTTGCTCAGCAGGTTATCCAGCACGTCCTGCTCGTCCTTGTCGGCCGACACACGCAGGCCGTTGACGATCTTGTAGGTGGGGTTCAGCGACGTGGCGAAGGTGCTGGCGATCTGCTGGCGCGAGGCCTCATTGTCGACCTCGCCGCGTAGCCGGATCTGCGTCCCGTCGATTTCCAGCTGACCGCGGTTGATCTGCTTGAGCGGGCTGTCCAGCAGCTTGCCTACGTGCTGGGACCAGTTCGGCGGAGCCACCACGCCGCCCACGTCGATGCGGTCGATCACATTGCCCACGCCATAGACCTTCTGCAGGCGGGCCAGCACGTCGGCCTTGGTGGCCTCGTCCGGCACCGCGCCGCTGGCGACGACCTGGCCGGGTTGAGGGATGACGTTGGCGGGAACCACCGTGGCGGCATCCTGGGCATGGGCCGTGCACGACAACGCGGCGGCCAGGATGAGGGTAAGCGTACGCATGCCTAGGCTCCGATGAAGACTTCGCGGAACGTCTCCAGCGCCTGGCGCAGGGAGAGCCGCGGTTGATCCAGATAGCTCGACAGCTTGGCCAGGCCGTGGCTGGCGCTGACGTGGTCGCGCACCCACGGCGCGTCCTCCAGCACGATGTAGTGCTGCGACAAGGTCTGCGGCGTGGACAGCAGGGTGGCCAGCGTCTGCGGGGAAGCGCCTCGAAAGCCTACTACCAGCCGATGCTTGCCGGCGATCTGCCCGATGAACATGGCGATCTCGAAATCCGCACGCGTGAGGAACGGCGCGATCAGCGTCATCCAGTACGTCGCGACCAGATTGATGTAGAGCGGATCGTCCGGCAACGGTAGCGCCAGGCCGGTGTCCAGCTGCGACGAACCGCTGGACATCACCGGCGCAAGCAGGATGCCCAGCGCCAGCACGATGTCGTGCATGCTGGCGGCGTGGCCGTTGCCGCGCAGCATCGCCTCGACGCGTTCAACCGTCTGCAAGTCGATGAAGGCGTCGAAGCCGTCATCGGCGGCGGTCCGGATCTCGCCTTCCAGATCATTCAGTGTCTGCAGGGCGGGGCCCGGATCCCCTTCGCGCATCAGTTGCGCAGCGGCGGTGCCCATGCGGTTCCACATGCGGCTGAAGGCCAGCGGACTGCGTGCGATGAAATCCAGTGGGCGGGCGACTTCGACGGAGGTCGCGCTGATGAACGGGAAGCGACGTCCGGACTGGTCGCGGCTGGGCTGCAGATGGCCGGCAATAGCCAGCTTGCCGCGCGAGCCCAGCACGGCGAACGGAACGGGCTGCGCTTCGTCGTACAGGGTCTTCCAGTGAGGATCCTGGGCCAGGACCTCCATGGTGTTGGCCACCCACGCGTCCAGCGTCGACATCAGCTGGGGATGCGAGGTGTTTTTGACGAAGTCGCCACGGGACGGGATTTTGCCGAAGTAGGCCGTACGGAACATGGGAGACTGCGGGTTGCTCATTGCTGCGCTCCGGCAGGCGTCGGGGCGACGGGAGGTTGAGGGGAAGCGCCCGCCACCGTAGCGGGAAGGCGCAGGTTGCGCAGGCCTTGGCTGCCCGGCTCGGTGCCGCCGGCGCTGGCCGCTTGCGCGTTGCTGATGATGCGAAGCTTGACCGGCACGGTGATATTGGACTTGCTCCAGCTCATCTCGAAGCTGCCGTCCGGGTTCGGCTTGCGTTGCGACCCCGAGATCAGGCGCTCCAGGCCGAAGCGGCCCGGTTCGTTGACGATCTCGACGACGGTGCCATCGAACGCCGTGGCCGTGATGCGCGCGCCGGGTGCGCCTTGCGCGTTGGGCCAGACGAAGTTCACCCATTGCGGCGGCGTGTTGCGATAGCGCAGTTGCTGGCCGTCGATCTCGATCGTGTACTCGGTCACGCCGCTGGCGGGTTTGGGCTGGATCTGGAACAGCGTCTGCGGCTGGCTGGCTGACCCCGAACCTGCGGCGCCGCCCGACAGCGGAGCCACCCACTGCGCGAAGTTGGCGGTGAACGACGGTTGCAGGTCGATGCCCATGTCGCCCCAGGTGCGCGCGGTCAGGATGTCGCCGCGGCGTACCGTCAGCGGGCCCAGCGTGTCGTTGACGTATTTGGCGATGCTGCCCTGCGGGCCGAACACCTGTCCGATTTCTTCGCCGCTGGCTTCGACGCCGGCCTTGGTCGAAAACGGATACTTGTCGGCCAAGGTCTGTGAGAAGGGCTGGTAGACCTGGGCGTTCCAGACCTTGTTCAGCTCGGTCTGCGCAGGCTGCATGGCCACGGCATAGCCCTGGATCAACGGGCGGACCAGCAGCGGACGCAGGGTCTCGCGTTGCGCCGGCGTCAGGCCGGCCAGCATTTGCTCGTCAACCAGCTTGAGCGCGTCGGCCAGCTCTGAGTCCTTGCCTTCCAGCGTCTGGCGCATCAGCAGCAGCGCGCCAGGCCCGGGGTCGCCCTGGTTGTTGATCAGGTTGAAACGGGTGCGGATCTTCGACAGGGCGTTCATGTAGTTGCCCAGCAGCGACTGGTTGTCGCGCGTGACCACCAGGCGGGCCACGTCGGAGAACTCGCGGCCCACTGGCCCCATCGGGATCTGCTCCCCGCCCGGCGCAACTTCGGTGGGCTTGGGCTGGCCCTGGCGCAGGATCACCCGCTTGAACCAGGCGACCACGCCCGTCTGTGCCTGCGAAATGCCGGTGTTGATCAGCGAGGGGTTGTCCCAGGACGTCTGTTCATAAGTCGTGTTGATCAGTTTTACCAGCGGCGAATTCTGCGGATCGCCCAGCCGGTTCATGCCCTGGACCGCCTGGTCGAAGCTCGTGAACGGCTTGATCGTGACCCCGCGCAGCATCTTCTGCCACTCCTGCGCGTACTCGGTCTTGTACATCGTGGCCAGGCTCTTCTGGATTTGCTCCGGGCTGCCTTCCAGCGTCAGGTCGTCGCGCGCGTTCACGCCCAGCACCCAGTCGCTGGTCTGCACCTCGCGGCGCGCGGCTTCGCCGATGGCGGGCTCGATGTATTGCTCCCAGGCCTCGCGGGTGAAGGTGCCGGGCACCGCGTAGCTACCGGCCACCACGGCGGCGTCGGCTTCGCCCATGATCCGCGCCACGGTCATGGCGGGGAAGCGCGTGGCCGCGCGTGCCTTCAACGTGGCATAGGCGCGTTCGCGCGCCGGCATGCCTTGCATAACGCTGCGCAAGTTGCCGCGCGTGCGCTCGACCATGGCCAGGTTGGTGTCGATCTGAGGCCAGTCGGCGTCGGCCGCGCGCGCCACGTAGAACGAGATCAGCCGTTCCGCGCTGCGGATCAGCTGGTCGCGCGGCATGGCGCCGCGGTTGGTCTCAAGCCAGCCCCGCCAGAAGCGGGTGATCTGGTCGGACAGGTGGGTGGGGTCCACGTGTTCGCGGTTGGCCATCATCAGGTACGTCTTCAGCGCGTTGTAGGCGTCGTCGACGTTGGTGGGCGAGGCATCCTGGAACAGCATGTCGCCCGCGTTGGCGCGCACGGGCTGCGCCTGGGGCGGGGCAGCCGGCCGAGTGCCGGCTGCCGCCGCCTGAGAGACGTCGACGCGGCCCAGATAATCCTCAAGGCTGGCCTTGACCGGCACCAGCATGAACTGGCGCAGGCCGTTGTAGTACTCGGCCAGCAATCGATCCTTGAGCACGTCGCCCTGATACAGCCCTAAGCCCAGCGACAGCGGCCGGCTCGAGGAATAGCGATCCAGCTGCTCGATGCGGTCCTGCAGGATCTCCATCGCTTCCAGCCGGCTTTGCAGATCGGTGCGCTCGCTTTGCAGGCGCACCACCTTGTCCAGGTCCGCCTGCACATTGGTCGCCAACTGCCGGTTGCCCAGGTACGACCAGCTCCAGCCCCCCAGCACCAGGCCCAGCGCAAGCACCAGCCCGAAGAACGTCAGGTAGCGCATGCGGACCTTGTTCGGGCTGGCGTGCTGGCGCACCAGCTTCTTGTCGGCAAAGATCACGCTTGAGAACAGGTCGCGCAGGAAGAAGCCGTTGTGGGAGCTCACGCTGCGGGCGGCCTCGTGCGCGGCCGGGCGCAGGGTGAAGCGCTCGGCGAGTTTTTCGGTGGAGGTGCTGCGCGAGGCGCCTTCCTGCAGCGCGCTGGTGAAGTAGAAGCCCCGGAAGACGGGCTTGTATTGGAACGGGTTGGTCTCGAACAACGTCGACAGGAAGGTGCGTAGCGCCGGTTTGACGCCCGCGAACTCCAGCGGGAAGGTCAGCAGGCCCGGGGGCAGGGCGCCGCTGCGCCGCAGCGAGATCTGGGCTGTGCCCATTTCCTTGAGCCCTTCATACAGTTCGTCGAAGCGCTCGTCGAACAGCGTCAGCACGTCGCGGTTTTCGTCGGCGCCGTACGGCAGCGTTGCGCCCCAGACTCGGTCGCGCTCGCGGGCGTCGGCGTCGGCAAAGAACTCCGAGAAGCCGGCGATCAGGTCGGCCTTGGTGAAGATCACATACACCGGCGCAAAGACTTCCAGCCTGTCGGTCAGTTCCTGCACGCGCTGGCGAAGGTTCTTGGCCAGGTTGATGGCGAACTCGGGGCCGGAATCCGTCAGTTCGCTGATGCTGGCCGCCACGATGATGCCGTTGATCGGCGCCTTGGGGCGATGGCGCTTGAGCAGGTCCAGGAAGCTCATCCACTCGTTGCGGTCTTCTTCGTGGACCGAGTAGCGGCCCGCCGTGTCCAGCAGGATGCCTTCGGTCGTGAAGAACCAGTCGCAGTTGCGGGTGCCCCCCACGCCGCGCACGGCTGCGCCGTTCTTGTCGGCGAACGGGAACTGCAGCCCCGAATTGATCACGGCACTGCTCTTGCCGGCGGCGGGGTTGCCGATGACGATGTACCAGGGCAGCTCGTACAGCGCTTCGTTGCCAGAGGTCTGGCCGATCTTGGACGTCTTGATGGTGCGCACCGCCTGCGTCAGGCGCGTGCGCAGCGCGTCGACCTCGTTGCGGTTGGCGGCGGGGCTGGCCGCTGCGCCTGTCTGCACCTGTTGTTCCAGCATGTCGCCCAGCTTCTGGTTGGCGCGCCGGGTGCGGCGCCGGCGCCACAGCCACACGCAGAGCCACAGGAACAGCAGCACCCCCAGCAAGGCGCCGGCCCAGGTCATGGCGATCTGCATGGTGTCGGCGAACAGGAACAGAAACACGATCAGCGCGATCAGTCCGATCACCATGAAGGTGCGTGGGTTGGCGAACACCCGAGCGCTCCAGTAGCGGAAGTCGCTCATGGCGCTGGAAAAACGAGAAAACAATCCTGATGGGCTACGCATGGTTTTCGCTGTTGTTTTTGGGGTCAGGCGGTAGCGCTGGCGGCGGGTCGGGAGACCAGCGCCGCGCAGCGCAATGCGGGGTCTTGCAGGGTTAGGGTCAGTACGGGCTGTTCCAGCTGGACGCAGGCTTCGCCGGCCACGGCCAGCGTCAGCAGCGACGCGGCCACGCCGGTGTGGCCACAGGCGGCGCCGACCGCCTGGCAATCCTTGCTGGCGTCCAGATGGGCAAACAGTTGAGACGCGACGTTAAGCGGCTCAAGTGGACGGCTGCCGCGGTGATCGGCGTCGCTGATGACGTGGGCGACGCGCTCGGGCGCGACGTCCGCGCGTTGCAGCAGTTCGCGCGCCAGATCGGCCAGGGGCGGCTCGGCCAGCGCGCCACGGGCGTCGGCGGACTTCTGTCGATGCCATACCGGAGACAGGGCGATGCGCAGGTCGGCGTCGGCATCTGCGGGGCCAAGCAGCAGCCCGGCGGCCGCTTCACCCGGCACGCGGCCCTGCGGATTGGCGTGGGTAAGCAACTTGGCAAGGCCATCCCAGAGCGCAACCTGGTCGGCGTCGATGTAGCCGTCGCCCGCCAGCACGATGCGCCACAGCGGCTGCGCGTGGGCATCCGGCGGTGCGGATGCCAGTTCCCGCAACAGGTGGTCGCCAGCCATGGCGTTGCGTGCCAGGTGCTCGGCGACGCTGACGCGGGCATCGGGCCAGACGCCGGCCGCGGCCAGGATTTCCTTGCGCGCACGCTCGCGTGCCGCTTCCGGCCAGTCGGCTGACAGCAGTATCTCGAAGCGCAGCAAAGGCCAGTCGTCGTCGCGCGCGGGCACGTCCAGTTCAGTGACGCGCCGGTGGGCATCGCCGGTGAGGGTGCGCGCGATATCCGTCAGCAGTGCCGTGACGCGCAGCGTGGCCGTTGCCAGGGCCTCCGGCGGCGCGCCGCGTTCGTGGGCCGCCGCGTACAGCTCCAGGTCGTTCAGGCCCGGCACGCGCCCGGCAAAGATGGGAAAGCCCTGGGGCGTCTTGAGTTCGGCATCCAGTTCGGGCCGCTTCTGTTCGGCCAGCGCCTGCGCGATGGCGGCGGTATCGGCGCCCGCCGCCGCGCGCGCGGCGACGGCGACCACGCGCAATTCGGCAAGGCGCGGCGCGGGCGGCGTCTGCGCCTGGGGCTCGGCCACCGGTTCGGGCTTGGGCGCGCGCGCTGCTCGCACGGCGCGCACGCCCAGCCACAGCGCCGCCAGCAAGGCCAGCGGCAATGCGAAAAGATAGAGCCCGATGTCCACGCCGGTGGGCAGCGTGCGCGATTCCTGCCACCAGATGATGACGGCTAGCCACACAACGGCAAACAACGCCAGGATCAACAGCCCTTTTTTCAGCACGCGCGCCATTATTTCGTGGCCTCCCGCGCACGCTGCATCACGCCGGGGCGGCGCAGCTCGACATGGCCAAAGTCCATCATCTTCCAGCGTCCGCCCCACGTCAGGCCAACGAGTTCCGCGGTCTCGCCAAACAGTTCATAGCCGCGCATGGCCCAGGGGTCCTTCTCGGAAATGACGATCTTGCCGTCGCGGTAGAACGCGCTGTCGGCCGCCAGGCCATATTGGTGATAGCTCTGGAAGGCGCCGGCGTTCGTCACATGCGTGCCCATGCCGGCTAGCTCTTCCTGCCGCTCGGGGCTGCGGTAGCCCTCGATCAGCGCCATTTCGTAGCCGTGCTGCTCGCGCATGATGCGGTAAGCCAACAGCAGGCGCTGACGGAAATCGGCGTCGAACAGGTCCCAGTTGCGGCTTGCGCCACCCAGCTTCGGACGCACCAGTTCGACCTCGCGCGTGGTGAACGCTTCCGGGGGCAGCGCAGCCGGCGGAGCCAGCCTTTCACCCTCCAGCAATGCCTGGATTCGGCGGTCCGGACCGGCCGTTTGGGTGCTGTAAACGAATGTGTGATTGTGTCGCATCAAGAAAGCGAAAAGTGACGGAAGCAACACAACTGTCAACCCGATCGCGACCTGCCAACGATACCTTCCGACCCAATCCAGCGACGCGCTCATGCCGTCCCGGACGGCACCTGCCGTACCGCCGACGGCCCCGCCCGCATGACTCGCGCCACGCGTTGCGCCCCTTGCCACGCCCTGTACGCACGCGCGCAAACTCCGGACTGCGCCTTGGCGCAGAGCCGGAAAAAACAGGAGAGCGGAGACGCCCACCGCCAGTAAAAAATACAGGGGCAGTAGCAGCAGCAAATTAGGTCCCTCATGTGAAGGCGTAATCTTTTGTTTTATTCGCGCATGAGGCAAGCGATCCGGCGTTGCAAACAGCGTCCGACCCTTAGGAATCGTAACAAGGAGCAATGATCGAAATAGGCCTATCGGGTATTCTCGTCGAGCTTGGTTACAGGGGGGCTGCACACGCCTCCTGCTGACACGGGAACCCGCATGGCAGAAGACAAAGAAGACGCTCGCCCTACGATGACCGCGCCGAGTTTGCTCAGCGCCTCCACGCCCGCGCGCGGCGAGGCCGAGTCGTCGCGAATCCTTGCTGCACTGGAAGGACGCGAACCGGAAGCCGAGGTCAAACATCTAGCGACGCCACGCAACTCCCGCGCAGGGCGTTGGGTGGCGTTGGCGCTGCTGTTGGCGCTATTGGCCGGCGGCATCACCTGGATCATTCAGGAAGACGGAGCCGTGCCGATGGTGGCGCAGGCGCCGTCGCCTGCCGTCGCTTCCACGCCCAGCCCGATGGCTTCGCTGCCGCACGCCTCGATGGCAAGTCCGCCCGCGCCGGCGGGCGAACTTGCGCTGAAGCCCATGGATAAGCCCCCTGCAGTGGCCGCCATCATTGATGAAGCGCCGCCCGCTCGAGACGCAGATGTCGGGCGAGGCGAGCCCGAGCCCCTGGCGGCGCCTACCAATCCGCTTTCCGTGCTGGCAATGACGCCGCCTGCGGCGGCTGCTGCGCCCGCGCCTGCACCCGCAGCCGGCCCCACGCGCCAGGCCGCGGAACAGCGTGCGCAACAGGCGGGCGCGCCGCGCGCGGCCAAGCCTGCCAGCACGCCGCCGCGCAAGACCGCAAAACCGTCCGATACCGATGCTGCGTTGTTGTCGGCCCTGATGAACTACGGGCTGCCCCCGGCCTCGCCGCCCGGCACGCGTGTTTACAAATCCGACGGTGTCTTCATGCGCGAGATGCCGGGCTCGCCGCTGGCGGAGCGGTTGAAGGAATGCCGCAAGCTCAGCTTTATTGAAGGCGAGCAGTGCCGCCTGCGTGTGTGCGCGGGCCAATGGGGCACTGCGATCGAATGCCCGACGCCGCAGGCCAACGTCGAACCCTGACGCTCCACCGTCCGAACCGGGCCGGTGTTGCCCACGTCCCCCAAGAGGTTTTTGCTCCATGGCTGTGAACGCAAGCAACGGCAGTTTCAGCGCCCAGTCCCGTCTCTACCGGCTTGATGGCGAGGGCGCGATGTCGTCCCTGGAGGTCGAGGGGTGGGTCGCGCGCGAGGGCCTGTCCGAGCTCGGTGAAATGCGCATCGTGGCGCTGGCCGACAACGCGGCGCTGGATCTGAACGACATGGTGTCGCGTCCGGCCACGCTGTGGACTACGCGCGCCGACGGTAGCGAGACGGGCCGCAGCGGCGTCGTGCGCGCCGCCGAGATGCTGGGCGGCAACGCCGGCATGGCGCGTTATCGCGTCACGCTGGCGCCGTGGCTGTGGCTGGCCACGCAACGGCGTGACAGCCGCATCTACGAGAACCAGCCCGTGCTGGAGATTGTGCGGCACGTGCTGGACGGCTACGAGGGTTATACCTACAAGGTCTCGGCCGGAGTCGAGCACCATCTGGCCGATCTGCCCGCGCGGTCCTACACCACCCAGTATCGCGAGACGGACTACGCCTTCCTGTCACGCCTGCTTGCGGAATCCGGCCTGGGCTGGACGACGGTCGAAGACGAGGCCGCGCCCGCGCGCCACGCCGTGCTGATCTTTGCCGACAGCCGCAGCCTGGCCGAAGACGCCGAGTCGGCCGGCGCGGGTGTGCGCTTTCAGCGTGCCCATGCGACGGAATCCCGCGATGGCGTGCAGGCGCTGGCGCGCCGGCGCCGTAGAGGCGTCGAGCGCGTGACGGTGCTGGCTTGGCACGAAAGCGGCAAGCACGCCATTTCAGGCCAGGCGTTGGCCGGCCCCGCCCATGCGTCCGGTGATGACGGCGCCGGGTTGGAGTGGTTCGAGCCCCTGGGTCACGGCGGCCTCTTGAATCAGGCGCATGCGCAGTTCCAGGCGACGTTGCTGATGGAAGCGGTGCAGGCCAATGCCGAGACGTTTCTGGGGCGCGGCAATGTGCGCACGTTCCGGTCCGGTACGCGCTTCACGTTGCAAGACATGTCGCCGCTGGGGCCGGCGGGGGAAGCGGGCTTCGAGCCCGTCTTCGCCCTGGACCGCCTGGAACATGCCGGCGTCAACAACCTGCCCGGCCAGGCCGATGCCAGCATGGCGGCCAAGCTGGGTACGCTGGATGACTTCCTGTGCTTTGAAGACGACGAGGCGCGCGAGGCCGCCGACGACATACGCGACCATGACGATGCGTCGATCGGCGTGGGCCGGCCCGAGGCGGCCGTACTGGCGCGGGCGCACGAGGTCGGTTATGCCAACCGCTTCCGCGCCGTGCGCTGTGATCGACCCTGGCGGGCCTTGCCTGCCGGGGCGCGCGGAGCACGGCTTGCCGGCGCGCCGTCCGCGGTGGGTGTGCACACGGCGATCGTGACCAATGCCGAGGGCGCGACCGAGGCCAGTGGCGAAGACGAGATCTACCGCAACGCGCGCGGCGACGTGCGCGTGCGCTTTCACTGGCAGGCCGATGGCGATGGTTTGGCCAAAAGCCGCTGGGCGCGCGTGGCCCAACGCCAGGCCGGCGCGGGCATGGGCATGAGCTTCGTGCCGCGCATCGGGCAGGAAGTGCTGGTGCGGTTTCTGGACGAGGACATCGACCAGCCGCTCGTCGTGGGCGCGCTCTACAACGGGCGAGGCGAAGGCGGCATCCCGTCGACCCCCGGCGGCAAGTCCGGCGAGGCCATGAACACTGAAGTGTTTGCCGCCGCCACCGACGGCAAGCCAAGTGCGCAGGCCAACCTGGCCAGCGGCAACGCACCGGCCTGGCACGGCGCGGCAGGCGGCGACGAGCAACATCGCAACGCAGCCGCGCTAAGCGGCTTCAAGAGCAAGGAGTTTGGCGGCGACGGCTACAACCAGATCGTGTTCGACGACAGCGACGGCCAACTGCGCATGCAGATCAAGTCCACGCAGTCCGCCAGCGAGCTGAACCTGGGCCACCTGATCCACCAGAGCGGCAACTATCGCGGCAACGTGCGTGGCGTGGGCGCGGAGCTGCGCACAGACGGATTCGGCGCATTGCGCGGCGGCGGCGGCGTGCTGCTCTCTACCTATACGGCCGGCGCCAGTGAACCTGCGGGTGACGCGGCGGCGCCGTTGGCGCTGGCAGGGCAGGCCGACATCATGGCGCAGTCGTTCGACGGCGTGGTCGGCGCGCACCAGGGCGTGCGGCTGGCCTCGGCGCGGGGTACGACTTCCGCGGGCGCGAGCCGGCTGGACGGAGAGCGCGCACCACTTGCCGCCATGACGCACGCGGTTTCCGGCACGGTGGCCGGCGACGCGGTGGGCGGGGCGGCGGGCGACGCCTCGGCCAAGCACACGGAAGTGGTCGACGGCAAGGTGCCGCACCTGACCGACCCGCTGGTGCTGATGGCGGGGCGCGCGGGCCTCACGCAGGCCGCGGGACGCAATGTGCAGGTCACAGCCGGCGAGTTGGTGCATTGGTCATCGGGCCAGGACCACAACCTGGCCGTCATCGGTTCGCTGCGCGTGCATACCGGCCAGGCGCTGGGCATCGTGGCTGGCGTGCAGAAAGGCGGCGCCGAATCGGGCCTGGATCTGATCGCCGGCACCGGCGAAGTCGACGTGATCTCGCAGCACGACGTTCTGACCATGCAGGCGCAGCAGGACCTGCGCATGGTCAGCGCCAACGCCGGCATCGAATACGCCTCGCCCAAGCGCATTCGCATCGCCAATGCGGCGGGCGCCAGCATCGTGATCGAAGGCGGCAACATCACCGTCACGGCCCCGGGCCGCATCGACGTGAAGACCGGCAACAAACAATTCGCCGGGCCGACGCAGATGCCGTATCCGTTTCCGCAGTTCACCGTCTGCAAGAGCTGCGTGCTGGACGCCCAGGAGAGCGTGCAGTCCATCACCGACAAGGCGTGAGGAAGATGGCTTATTCCTGGCAAGAAGCCCTGCTTTCCACGTTTGCGGAATTGCCGCAGCACCGTGGCCCCTACGGGGAAGCCGCGCGGGCTTACGTGATCGTGGATTTTCGCGGGCACCCCGATTTGCTGGCGCGCATCACCGCCACCGAGGATCTGAGCTTCGGCTCGGTGTGGGCGCAGACCGGCCTGGACATCTATGGCGACGTGGCGCCGTTGCTGATCGAGGTGGACGGTGCCTCGCAAGGAGTCCTGCGCGGGCCGCGTTATGAGAATTTCAATACCGTGCTGGTGCGTGTGCTGGAGGCGCTGCACGAACGGACGAGCGGCCGCTATGCAATGATGAGTTTCGCTTCTGCCGTGCCGCTGGAAAAGCTCATTGCGCACTTTGGCCGCTTCTGCGACTACGCCTTGCCTGATGCCAGCGAGTTCTTCCTGCACTGGTACGACAGCCGCATTCTGGCGCGCGCCTTGAAGGTGTGGACCGCCGAGCAGCGGGCGCGTTTCGCCGCGCCCGTGATTACGTTGCGCTATGCGTTGCGAGACGGGGCCGGGGCCGAACTGGCCGGCGCCGGTCGGCTGCCCGCCGACAGGCCGGAAGGGATCGAACGTTTCACGCCCGAACAGCATCAGATGCTGTTCGACCTGGACTACCCGGACAAGCTCGCGGTGCAGCTGCGCCGTCTGTATCCCGGCCTGTTGCCCGGCAACCCCGATCAGGATGCGCTGGTGCCGCGCGTCGAGGCGCAGCTGGAACGCGCGCGTGCGTACGGCGTGAAGGGCGACAAGGACACATTCGATTATGTGGCGTGGGGCGTGTCGATCTCACCGCGCTTCGATGAGTATCCCTTGATCCGTGAAGGGCTGCTGGCCTATCGGCCAGATGCCGAGGGCGGTTTGGCCAAGGTGCTGGAAGGCGTGCCGGATGCGGTGTGGGATGAGGTGCAGGCGCTGCACCTGGAGAACTTGGGAGTGGAAGATGCGTAAGGGACTGATCGCCGCGCTATTGTGGCTAGGCATGTTGGCGGGTTGCAACAGCGAACCGGTCTACCAAGGGGTCAGTTTCATTGCCTACAACTACACCCCGTGGAATATCCGGTCGATCAGCGTCAAGGACAAGGGCGATGGCGTGGCGTCGACGATGCAGGTCAGTCCTGGCGGCGGCGAAGGCTCGGTCACCTGCTGCTTTACGCTCAAGGGCACGGCGTTCACGGTCGACTGGCGTGGCGTCGATGGAGAGCTGCTGCGCAAGCATCTGCACGATGGCAAAGCCGACTCGCTTTATTTCGACCGGCAGGGTGCCATCAACTTCCCGGCAGCCGAGATTCCGCCTGGGGACGGCCCGCTGTATCTGGAGCTGCACATTTATCCGGATGAACACATGGAACTGGCGTTAAGCCGCAAGCTGCTGGGCCAGACGCGGATCCCTCTCGTGGACACCGTGGACTGGTTGTGGCGCGACCATCGCGCCTCGCTTGGCGACTACCGCAGCGATGCTGAGCTGCTGCGCGTCACGGCCAAGGTGTTGCAATCCGCATGGAAGAAGTACCGCATCGAAGACAAACAGGACCTGCGCCAGTACATGCTGCTGTATTTCACGGTGGCGTCGAATTTCGATACTGATCCGCAGGTGAAGGCGATCCTGGAAAAAACGGGGCGCGCGCCAGGTGACTTTGCCCGGGAAGTGGCGGCATTGCCGCAGACGAAGCTGGATCAGATAAAGAAGACAGGTACACCCCCGGGAGACAAGAATGTCTGACGTGCAATCCAGCGACCTGCCGCAGGAGAACCGTACGCCGGCATCCGTGCTGAAGGCCATGGCCCAGAACGAGGCGGCGTACCCCAAGGACGACTGCAATGAATGCGGCGCGGTCCTGCGGATGGGATTCTTCTTCGACGGATTTGGCCGCAACCGCGATGAGGATGCGAAGCGTCCGACCTACTACTCGAACATCTGCCGGCTCTGGGAAGCGCACTACGTCCAGAGCGATCCCGGCCGTCCCGAAAAGCATCACTGGTTCCGGTTCTACTATTCGGGTCTGGGAACAGACCTGAACGCCGACGCCGAGAATGACGACATGATTTATGCGGCCGCGAAGGCCGGCATGAAGCTGGCGAGTAATGCGCAGAAGGCGGTTTCAAGCAACGTCGGCAATGTGCTTCGCACGGACGAGATTCCGAACCATAATCTCACCGGCCGCGTGACGGCGGCCGTGAAGAAGTCGCTGCGGGAATCGTCGTATCAACCCATGGTCAAGGCGTATAAGGACGTCGTCAAGGATGTGCAGACATTGCCAGAGAAGGCTGTGCGCATCTGGAACGCCTGGGATCCCGAGAGGTTGGTGAACCGAGCGAAGGCGACGATTCGCGGCTTCTGGGCAGGGTTCAAGAAAAACCCGTTGAAGGTGGCTTGGACTGCCGGCAAGGAAGCCGTGAAATCGACCATGATGGAGACGGTTCCGGTCATCCGAGATCAGGAAACGGTGGCCTATCTGATGGGCACGGGGGTCGACGTGCGTGTCGATTCTGCGTTGCGGCAATTCAAAGCTGCCTACGACGCTGTGAGCGAAGGCCAGAATGTTCGCCGCATCGAGATCACCGTGTTCGGGGGGGACCGGGGTGGGGTGGTGGCGCGTCAATTCGTCAATGATCTGGTCAAGAAGTACCGCCGGCGTCACGATTCGGACCTGGCTGTACGGGGCGACCTTACCAAGAACAAGCCCGATGCCGATATCCAGATCCGCTTCATGGGATTGTTCGATTCCGTTGCGTCCATCATGGACGAGAACACGTTTCTGGGTTTTCTACCCGTTACCGACCTCATCAAGCAGACGCATAAGGATAGGAAGCTGACGGTGCCGGCCGCCGTGCAAATGTGCGTGCATTTCGCGGCGGCACACGAATTGCGGCGCAACCAGCGCATGGACAGCCTGGAAAAGACGCGGGGCCTGCAGTACCTCTATCCGGGATCCAGCGGCGACGTGACAGGCGTCAGCCCGCCCGGATCGCTGAATTCGCGCGTGGAACTGTCCCGTGTACCGCTGCGCGACATGATGAACCAGGCCCTGTCACACGGTGGCGCATTTCACAGTTTGGAGCGGCTTGCCGATCTGAAGCCTGACACCTACCTGCAGTTTTCCTTGTCGGAGCCGATCGTGGACGGCAACAGCCGCCATAAGATCCTGGAGCTCGTCAACGCGTATCGAGAAGTCGTGAAGTACGAACCCGGCATCGACTTCCTTCCGCACATGGAGACATTCCTGCGGTGGTTGGCCGTGCGCTATCAGGATGCGACGTTCCGGGCCGAGCTATCGGATCCAGCCGAAGCATGGATCAAGGATCGCGATTTCTACACGCCTGAGCAGGAGTTCAACGAAGAGCTGCGGCGCGTATCTGCGCTGTCTGCGGAGGAACGGAGCAAGCCCGAGAACACCGCGCGCTTGCGCGAACTTGAAGCGCTAAAGAATGAGCGTTGGAAGCGCGCGTCAGAAAGCCGTGGAGAGTTGCCGCCGCAACGGTTCAAACCGCTATGGGAGCGCCTTGAAGAGGAATACAAGAATCTGGAAAAGGCCGAGCAGAACGATGCCGATACCGAGCGGCGCCGAGCGGACCTGGAGCGCAATAACCCACAAGTGCTGCGGGCGATAGAGCAGATGGACAAGGACATGCGCGACCGCGAAAACATGCGCAACGAACTGATCAAGCGGGGAGGTGGCACACCTCAGAAGATGGCCGACCCGTTGGCCGACATGAAGGCCGAGCGCGAAACCCAGAAGCGCCTTTTGGCCGTGTGGCGCGATGCGCGCGACGGCAAGACGCAGTTGCCGGCGAAGGTGATGACTTTGTTCGACTGGCTGGTACACGACGCCATGTTGAGCAGCTGGCCCGACCATTTGCTGGCCAGCACCACGATGTACTTCCGCGTGCGTGACAAGGACGTGTTCGCCAAGACCGACGCCAAGGCGGAAATGGAGCAGCGCGGGAAAGACATGCGTAACGCGGAAAAGGTCGAGGCCCAGGCGGCGCGCAACGAGCAGAATATCCAGCAGATGACGCCGGCGCGGCCCTGAGCGGCGGCGTGGCGCTGGTTTGCGGACCTTGCCCGGCCCTTTTACTTCTGCCCGGCTTCGACCTCGATGGTCACCGTGTTGGACTTCACGTCTTCGGCTTCGATATAGACCTCATAGGTCGCCGGCGTGGCGGGCAGGTGCAGGACGCCGGCCATGTCGGTGGTGAAGCGTGTTTCGACCGTCATGCCGGGCGGCAACGCCAGCTTGGGCGGCCGAGCCCCTTCGCTCGGATCGACCGACACATTGGGCAGCGTGGGGCGCTTGTAGTTGAAGGCGATGCCGCGATAGACCTTGCCCGTGCGCGTATCGACCGCCACGAAGCGCGGCAGTTGCGGGTTTTCCACCACGGGCAGGATGCCGCGGGCGCATATCGGAATCGTCAGGGGTTTGCCGTCGCGGATCTTCACGCGCGAGGGCGCGGCGATGCGCATCTGCGCGTCGTACCCTTGCAAGGGCGGCATGCAGGCGTGCTCCTTCTGCGAGTGCGTGGGCACCGAGGCGAAGGTGGCGGGTTCAATCCAGTCGGTAGTCATGATCGGCATGTCGGCATCGAAATTTGCGGAGAAGGAGCGGCGGCGGTTGTTGTCGTTGGCGGTGGTCGGTGACGAGGCGGCTGCCTCAGAACGAGGTCCAGCCTTCAGAGCAGTCGACCTTGCGCACGGCCTTGCTGCAGCTTGGGCAGAAGTGGATGTTCGCGCAGGTGATGCCGTACATCACGCATTGCCCGATTTCCTGGTTGTACTGGCCATTCTGGTCAGGCAGGCCAAAGTAGCAGTGGCCGCCCATGTTGTAGTAGAAGTGCGTCGGCGGGTCCAGCTTGGAGTCGTCCGCCGAGGTGTCCACGTTGCGCAGGCCCGGCCAGTCCGGGCCGCTGGGCACCATGCCCAGCAAGTGGCCCATTTCGTGGGCGAGCGTTTCGGTCAGGTAGGCCTGCGAGTTGGGCACGAAGGGATCCAGCGTGGAGACGAACAGCAGGTTGGTCCCCGTGATGGCCAGGCCGGCGTAGCTGGCGGCCACCGTGTTGAACTGGATGTTGAGCATGCCTGTCAGCGGCGTAGGTGACACCTGCGTCAAATCCACCGACACCGACCAGACGCCGCCCGATTCATCGCGGATCGGCGTGATCAGGTGGCGGGGGATCGGCAGCGAGCGTTCTGCGCCTGAGGCGTCCCGGTACAGGTATCGCGCGTGCACGAGCCAGTCGTCGCCTTGGTCGAACTCGTACCAAAGCGGCGATTGGCTGCGGTCGTCGTTGACGATGGGTACGGTCATGACCCGGCCGCCGGGGCCAGCAGGCACCGGCAAGCGCATGTCGCCGCTGACGCCCGGCGCCACCAGCCGATCGACGTGGCACACCACCAACGTGTAGGGCTCGCGTTGTTTGCCGGACGATGGGGTGTAGGCCTGTCTCACGGCCTGCATGATGGCGTGCTGCGCGTCGGCGTCGTCGGCGGCATTCACGGCGGAGCGGCCGCGGAACTGCACACGCGGCAGCTGGATCATGTCGATGCCATGCAGCGCAAATTCGGCCGTGACGGGCGTCACGTCGGCCAGATGGCCGGCCGGGCGCGGGCTCATGCACATCACTTCCTGGATGTACAGGCGGCGCACGGTTTCAACCCGTTCGGTCTTGATCAGCTGGCCGCGTTCGTCGCGCACTTCGAACAGGTACAGGTTCAGCCCGGCGGCCGGCAGTGTGATGTCGTCCACGATGCGGGTGCCGTCCGCGTTCGTGACATAGCTGCGTGGATTGCTGTGCGGCTCTTGGTAGCTGGCGCGCCGGCCGCGTTCCCGGGCGGAGTACGGGATATTGGCAGGGTCGGGCTTCACGGTGATGGTGAAGCGATGCTGGCCGGGGCGGTTGAACTCCACATGGATGCGGGGACGGTTCGATTGCCGTTCCGTGGTGGTCAACGCGCTGCCGTCGTTCCAGCGGTCGGCGACTTGAGCCAGGTTAACGTATTGCAGGCGCGCGCCGTCCTGGCGGGCGCGATAGGTCGATACGCCAGGCACCACGCGTCCGGAGCCCGAGGGGGCAGGCGTGTCGCCCGGCAGGTTCGTGCCTTGCGTGCGCGCCACGGGTCCCAGCCCGATCGTATCCAATATGTCGCGGGCAATCTGCGGTAGCGGTGAATCCGCAACGCCGGGTATTTTCATCAACACCTCGGCCACCTTGGGCAGCGTCTCCGTGGCGAGCGTGGGCGATTGCAGGATGGCGCCGATCACGCCCGGCACCGAGGACGACGACAGGCCTGGCATGCTCAGGATGGCGCCAGCGACGGACGGGATGTTGGCTTGCTTGACGTCGGGCAGCGTGAACAGCGTGTCGACGGCGGACCCCAAGGCGGCCATGCGGTCGCCGCTGGCGTTCAGGGCCTGCGTCATGACCGGCACGATGGCCGCGCTGACGCTGGCGCTGACGCCGCCCGCGGCGAACGTGGACGCGCTGGACAGCGCGGTAGAGGCGGCGCTGGCCTGTTGCGCAAAGGTCGCCAGCCCACCGCCCGCCGCGACCGCGCCGATGCCTGCGACGCCGGCGCTGCTGGCGCCCGTGGTGGCGCCGGCGGCTGCCCCCGCGCCACCGGCGGCGGATAGATCGGTGGCACGGGTGGCCGGGGTGCTGTCGGCCATGCCCGCGGCCCGCGCCGTCGTGTTGCCGAGCACGGAATCCGGGCTGCCGGCGGAAGTGCTGGCAGCCGAGGGCGCGGCCGGGGCAGAGGGGGCCGCGGTTCCCGCAGGGGCTGCGGTGGCGACGGTTGGCGTGGCGGTGGCAGGCGGGGTAGCTGCGGAAGAGGCTGGCGTCGCGCCTGTCGCCCCGGTTGCGGAGGTCGGGGTGCTGCCAGCCGTGGCGCTAGTGCCTGCGCCGGTTGTCGACGCCGTGCCGCCTGTCGCGGCTGAGCCGCTAGCCGCGGTTTGGGACGGGGCCGGGGAGGCTCCGGTGCCAGCGCCGGATGGGGATTCGGCCGTGCCCGCGCTTGCCGCGCCCGGGGCGGTGCTGTTTGCGGCTGCGTCTGCACTGGTGCCTGCGCGGGTGCCTGCGATGGCGCCGGCATTCGAATCGGTTGCGCCTGCCGTACCAGCGATGCCGCCGGATGCGGAGCCGGCTCCAGCGACGGCGCCGGTGTCGGGGGGGGAAGTGGTATTGAGACCCGGGCCGGCGCCTGTTCCGAGGGTCGTACCGGCGCCCGATGCGACGGCCGGCGTTGCCGTCGTGGCGGCGCTCGCGCTTGTCGTGGCCGAGGCGGCGGCCGCCGCCGTGCTCGCACCGGCCGCGCCCACGGCGGCGGATGCACTGGTCGATGCCTCGGCGCCTGGAACGGCCATGCCTCCCGCCTCTTGCATGCCAGGCAGACCAGCACCTTGTGGGAAGTTTGTACCGGCAGCCGGCACGAAACCGGGTGTTTGTGCAGAGACACCCGAGAGGGAGGGGGCGCTGTCTGACAGGGAGGGCGTACCGGTTAATGCCGCGTCCGAACTCGGCAGGGAAGGCGTGCTGGACAGCATGGCGTCCGATCCAGGTTGGGTCGGCACACTAGTCAACGCAGCCTTCGTTGCCGGCATGGCGGTATTGGTCGCGACGACAGAGGCAGTATCCGGGGATATGCGTGGGATGGCGTCAAGCATGTGCAGCCCGGGCTGCGCCGTGCCGGTGTGCGACGCAATGGCCGGCAAGTCCACGGTGGCGGGCAAGGCGCCTTCCGTGACCGAGGCAACTGATGCGGCACGTGTCGCGCTGCTGGCAGCGGATGCGGTCGCGCTGAACAGGGCGCCGGCGCCCGCGGCAAGCGTCGAGAGCAGGGCGGCGTTGGGCGGTTCGCCACGACGATGCGTGGTGTTTTCGTAGTGTGCGTCGTGGTCGGTCTGCTCGGTGCGGCCGTTGTTTTCAGCGCGTTCGTCGTCGTGACGTGTGTCGCGAGCGCCAGTCTTTGTGCTTACTTGTGCTTCTGTCGTGCCCTGTGCGATTGGCGCAGGCGATTGCGCGTCCTTGGCATCGACATCGGCAATGGCATTGGCACGATCTGCGTCGCCCCGGGCACGTAGCGGCGTTGCCGCTGCAATGGTCGTGGCAACCGCCGCGATCATGCCGGCGCCCGTTGCGCCGAGAGGCAAGGCATGAGGCGCGAGGCGCTCTGCTGTACGCGAGGCCTCGTGCGTGGTCTCGGCGGTTGCGGCCGACGCCTGCGGCGTCGCGCGGGGGGTGTTTGAGACCGCTTGGGTGTTGCTGACATTGCTCGCACCGACCACGCCTGCGCCGACGACGCTTGCCGCCATCCAGCCCGTGCCTGACGGGCTCGCCGTCTCGGGATTCGCGGCTATCTGACTCGGGGCGGTTGCGCTGAATGTCGACGGCACGGTATCCGGGCCGACGTGGCCGTGCGCCCAGTCGGGCAGGCCAGGCGCGTTGAGCGTGCTGGCGGTGGTTGTGGCGTTGCCGACCGACGCCGACATTTCTGACGTGGCGGACGGGGACGCCAGCGTGCCCGAGGCTATCGAGGCCGGCGTATCCAGTCCCGGCGAACCGAGCGACGGTGCAAGGTTCTGTGCGTTCAAGGGCGCGTTGCCAAGAGGCGTGAGGTCGACGCCGGTGGGCACAGATGTGTTGCTCAGCGTGGCGGCCGAGAGGGCGCCACCGGCTTCGGATGGGGCCAGCGCACCCGTTGCAGCGATGCCCCCGTCCGCGGCGATAGTCGGGCTTGCGCTTGCGCCTGTGGCTCCCGCAATGCTCGTGCCTGCACCAGTGACTGCCGCACCTGCGGCGACGGTCGTGCTTGTGCCAGCGGCTGCTGCGTTCGCTGCGATGCTGGTGCCTGCACCCGCGGCGAGGCCCGCATTCGCGCTGGCACCCGCTCCCTGGCTAGCAATGATGCCCGCCTCTGGGGCCAGCGTAGACGGGGCGACCGGAGAGCTTGCACTCGCTGCGCCTGCCGGAGGCGTGCTGGCCGTGTTCTGGCCGCCCGTGTGGGTCGCGACGGAAGGGGATGTGGCCGCCGTTGCCGCAGCGGAAGCGTCAGGGGACGCCGGGGCGGAGGCAGAGGCGGTCTGTAAGGCTGGTGCCGTGGCGGAGTCGGGAGCCGAGTTCGGAGCCGCAGCAGCCATCGCAACCGGCGCCGATGCTGCTTGTGCCTGTGCCTGTGCGGGTGTCTGTGCCGCAGCAGGAGCCGAAGTCGAGACGGGTGCCGAACCCGAACCCGACACAGGCGTAACTCCCCCTGCCGCCGTTCCGCCATCGGGCTGGGGCGTCTGCGGCGCGACCTTGTCGCCTTGTGCACTGTTTGCGGCACTGGCCTCGCCAGTCATTGCCGGCGCGGCGCTTCCCGCCGTCCCCGCATTCGAGACGTCGGCCTGCGGCGTCGGGCTTGCTCCTGCCGATGCGGCCGGCGATGTCGAGGAGGCACCCGGCAGCGCCGAGCCTGCGCCCGCGCCGCCATCCCCCCCCGTCGCCGCGCCCGCACCCGTCCCCACGCCCGCAAACGTCGCCGCGCTGCTGATCATCTTCGACGCGCCCTCGGGCGCGACGGAGGCCAGCATGTCGGTCGCGGCGGGCATTGCCGCCATGGGGTTCTTGATCAGTTCTGCGGCCTTCGTCACCGTGCCGGCGGCCGCTGTTGCGCTGTCGATCATGCCGCCCGCGCCAGGCGCGACCGAGCCTAGCAGGCCGGACGCGGCCGGCAGCGCCGACATCGGGTTCGCGATCATCGCCCGCGCCTGCGACACCATGCCCATCGTGTTCTTGGCGGTGTTCAGCAGCCCGCCCACGGCGGGGCTTGCGCCGCCCGGCAGCCCAGGGGCGGCCGACAGCGCGCCCATCGGATTCTTGGCCAATCCGGCCAGCGTGTTCGCCTGGCCGGCCAGTTGCGAGAGCTTGGAGGCCGCGCCGGCGGCGGTCTTGCCCAATTCGCCCAAACCGGCAGGCAGGGCAGCGCCCAGTGCGCCCACGCCGCTGTCCGCGGCGCCAGCAGTGCCAGCACCGCCGAAGCCGGCCATCAGGCTGGCGCCAGCCTTCTTTGCCGCCGTGGCGAAGACGCCATCCTTGTGCACCAGCTCCGCGCTGACGATGAGCGGGTCATCGACCGTGGTGCTGGGCAGGGCGGGAAGATTGGCCGCATCGCTGCCCGGGCCAACAAAGTTGTGCGTGGCGCCCTTGACCGAGAACAGGCCGGGTCCCTTGAAGACGATGTCGGCGCCGTCGAGCGTGACGCTGCCGCCGGCGGCCTGCAAGGTGACGCGCTGGTTGCCCAGGATCTCGATGCCCTCGGCGGACGAGGTGACGGTGATGTCCTGGCCGGCCAGCGCCTCCAGGATGTCGGTATGCGCATGCAACGAGACGGGCGCTTGCGCCGAGATGGCGCGGATCGGGCCCTGCTGCGCGAACACGCTGGCAGACCGGGCCGAGACAGCGGCGTACGTCTGTTGAGCCGCGACGTGGGCGTCGGATTGGGCAGTGGTGTGCAGGTGCTCGCCCGCATGCAGCACGGCGCTGGCCGGGGTGGCCAGGTTCAACGAATTCGGCGCATCGACAAAAAGGTGGGGGCCATTGATGCGTTCGACGGGGGCATCGCCAGTGCGCTGGCCGCTGGCGGCCTTGCCAGCGGCCTGGCCGTTGACCTGCGGTGTGTAGCGGCCTTCTTGATCGGGATCCAGGGCCTGGAGCAATGCGTCGTAGCCCTCGGCCGCAGCCAAGGTGCGTGCCTGATGCTGGCCGGCGCTATCGTTCAGGCGCCGCGAGGCGTCTTGCGCGCCGCGCAGCAGCAACAGCGCTTCCTGCGCGTCCGCCTGCGTGGACTTGCCCTGTTCGCGCGCGGTGGCCGACACCAGCATGCCTTGGCCCGATCGCACGACCGCCCAGGCGTCCGAGCGCAGTTCGAAGCCGGTGCCGCGCCATTGCCCACGGCTGGCGGCATCCAGTTCCTGCTCCACCAGGTAACCCAGACCCAGTTGCGTGGCGGCGGTGGAGCTAGCCAGGCGCGTGCGCAGTTTGCCCTTGGTGTCGTCAAAAACCCATTGGTTGCGCCCCGCGCCGTCCAGCCCCTGGCTGTGCCAGCCGCTCAGGACGCCCGCGTGATTGGCGTCGCCGTTCTCACCGGCGGACCACGGCGGCAGGTCGGCATCGTTGTAGAGCTGGCCTGCGACCACGGGCTGGTCGATGTCGCCGTCGATGAATTCGACGATGACCTCGGTGCCGCTGCGCGGCAGATGATGCGCGCCCCAGTTCGGTCCTGCCTGCGCACTGGCCACGCGCAACCAGGTGCCGGACCGTTCGTCGCCCGGCGCGTTGCCGCTGGCGTCGCCGTGGGTGCGGTGCGGCAGGCCGCCCGGCAGCGGCTTGTCGCCGCGTTGCCAGGGGAATTGCACCTTCACGCGCAGATCGCGATCGGACGTGATGGATGCGTCGCTGGCGCTGACCACGACGGCGGCAAGGCCTTCCGGGGCGGTCGGACGGGGCCGCCAGACGGGCATCAGCGCCGCGGCCTCGGGCTGCGCGCTGAAGCGGTTGCGGTAGGTGCCACGCTCCATGTCGGGCGTGTCCAGCACCTGGGCAGCCTGTCCGCCCAGGTTGTTGGTGGCCTCGTGGATGACCTCCAGCAGGGCGTAGCGGTTGCCGCCCAGTTCGTCGATCGCCTGCCCGCCGCCGCCTTGCGCGTAGCGTTCGTGCTGGGTCAGCGCGAACAGCCGGCCCGGCGCCAGCGAACGCACGGTGCCCGCGCCGTCGAAGCGCACCAGTCGGGATTCATGGGTGCGCAGCGACCGGGCCACGCTTTGTTCGGCGGCGTCGTCGTCGGCATAGCGGCCGTGTCCGGCGTAGTCGTAGTCCTCAAGCACGGGCAAGGCTTCGACCTGGACCTGCGATCGGGTCTGTGCGGCGTGGGCGGTCAGCGTGCGTTCGTTCCAGGCCGCTCGCGCGACGACGTTCGGACGCACGGCCTGGGCCGCCGCGAAGCGCGTAATGCTGTCGCTGGTTTCCGTGGCGTCGCTGCGGTGAAAGCGCAAGGGCGACGCCGGATCTTCGGGGCGGGCGGCATCCGCATCGAAAATCACCACGCGATGGCGTGCACCGCCGCCTGAAGCCTGTGCATCATCTTGCTGATGCTCGAAGCGATAGCTCAAGCCGGCTTCGGCCAGGATGCGCGCAACGAAGTCCAGATCGGATTCGCGGTACTGCGTGCACGTCGCGCGCGGCGCAGGCGCATCGGTCAGCTCAAAGGCGAACGCGGCCTGGGGATAATCCGCAAACACTTCGCTGACGATGTCCTGCACCGACAGGTCCTGATAGATGAAGCTGTCGCGCCGCAGCGCCAACGCGGCCATCCACGGCGCGGCATGCAGGCGGTAGCGGGCCAGTCCGCCATCGGCGCCCAGGGCATCAACGCCTTCGACGACCGCGTGCCAGCGCCGCATCGAGCCGTCGGCCTGCAGCAGGCTGACGGTGATCTCCTTGCCCAGCAAGGCCGCCACGTCGATCTCGGCGCTGGCGGCCAGGCAGTCGAGAGTCAGCGAGAACAGGCGCGAGACGCCTTCGCGCAGCGTCATGCGTTCGGCAACCAGCTCCGCGTCCAGCGGTGCGCTCACGCGCAAGAGGCGCGCTTGTTGCGACAGGGTGGCGATGTTCAGCGACGAGTAGGCCGGGGCGTTCGAAGGCAAGGCGTTCATAGGGCTTGGCGGTATTCGATCGGCGGAGCCGAAGGCGCGCAGCGCGCGCCGGAAGGGACGGGGGCGTGTTGTGCGGGGCGCGCTAGGGCAGCGATATCGTCAGATGCGCTGCGCGCGGGCCTAGCTTGACGATGTCGTGATAGGGCGCCATGGCGGTTTGCATTTCCGTGTTCAGGAAGTGGCCGATACCCAGGAATGCCAGCAAGCCCATCAGTGCAAACACGGCCATGATCGACCACAGCGGCACGTCACGCTTGAGCGTGTGGGCAACCTTGTCCGGCAGCGGCCAGTGCGGCGCGAAGCCGGTGCGCTTGCCGCGCAACAGCGCGATCTCGTCGCCCAGCCGCGCCGTCAGATAACCCAGCTTCTCCTGGCCTTCGATCAGGTACTTGCCCTGAAAGCCCAGCAGCAGGCACATGTAATAGATTTCCAGCGATTGCAGGCGCGGCGCGCCTTGGGCGCGCAGGTCTTCAAGCCGGGCAAAGAAGTTCTCGCCAGCCAGTTGCTCGCCGAACAGGGTCAGCTGCAACGGCTGCAGCATCCACGTATCGCGGATGGCGAAGCCGGAGTTCAGCACCGTTTCGTCGACGGCCGCGCAGAACGCGTACTTGGTGGCGTACACGTCTTCAGCGGGGATATCCATCTTCTTGGCGGCGCGTTCGTAGTCCGCCAGGAACTGTTGCACGCGCGCGGAGAAGGCAGCCGCATCAGTGGGTTCCTGCCCGCTCTTCAACAGGAACAGCATCAGGAAGCCGTCGTACAGCAGGTCCAGCAATGACTTGGCGGGGCGGCTGGCGTGGAAGTCGGCAGCACGCGGAGGCAGTGTCGCGCCGGGCATCAGGGAGGGGGCGTCAGCGGTCATGGCGATGTCGTTCCTGTCAGCGGGTCACTGCGATCAAATCCAGCTTGAGTTCGGGAATGCCTGCCGGGGCATAGATGGCAATGCTGCGCGCTTGCAGCATGCGGTCGTACAGCGACCCGCGCGTCTGCAAGGCGAAGTACACGGCACCCGGCTTTACCGGCACGGCGGGCGGCACTTGCGGCGTGTAGCTCAGCGGCACGCCGGGCATGGCGGATAGCACCAGCTTGTCGACGTCTTCCGGCGCGCCCACCTTGAAGCGCATGGGCACGCTCTCGGCGAGTTCGGCGGCTGGCATCGCCGCTTGCACGGCCAGATAGAGCGACGTCGTTTCGTCGAGCTTTTCCGAATCCAGCCGTCCCATGTGGAACGATGGCCGCAGTTCTTCAAGCACGATCGAGAAGTAACGCGTGGAGATCACGGTTTCAAGCAGGTCGCGCAGGATCTCGTCCATGCGGGCGAACGCGGGCCCAGGCGCATCGTGGCGATACACGGGCAGGTCGGCCAGTGTGTGGACCTTGGAGAACGTCATCAGCGCACCGGCCAGCCGCGCCAGTTCCTGGAACAGGCGTTCGGGATGCAGCTGCGGGTGATGGAACAGGTGCGAAAGCGTCGCGTAGGCTTCGTTTGCGGTGTGCAGCAGCCAGAACGACGCAACGTCGCCCGAGCGGAATTCAATGATGTTCTTGCTGGGCTCGCGATGAAAGCCGTAGAGCGCGTTGACCTTGGCCTGCAACGCGTCAAGCAGGCGGCGCAGTTGCTCATGCAGCGCGCCGGAGGCCGTCAGCGACAGACTGGGGGCGATGAACGTGGTGTCCAGCTCATACCCGGCGCTTGCCGTGCGCCGCACGCGCGCGACGGGAATCGCCAGCAGTTCGTCACGCGGTTCGAATTCGGAGATCAGCCGCACGTCCTTGCGCAGGAAGGCGAGCTCTGCGGTCGTGGCGCCCGTGTAGAGATCGGGCGCGGGCGTGTTGTTGTGCGTGTAGCGCGTGTCGAAACTTGCCGCTGCCTGGCCATCGCGATAATTGCCGCCGATCGCCTTCAAGGGATGGATCGCCAGATAGAACACCGCTTCGCTCACGCCGTCCAGCGCCGTCAGCGCCACGGGCGGCGGAAGCTCATCGCCGTGCGGCGCGTTGTAGAGCTCGCCATCCGGAAACACGGCGCTCATCTCGGTCGCGCGCAGCATGCCGTTGGCCAGCGCCGACGCATCGAAGCGCGCCGCGCGCAGGCCCCACGCATACGGATGCAATGCGCGGGCCATCTCGGCCAGCCGATCTTCGTGATACGCGTCCTGCCGCTGGAAATGCTGCGGTCGCAGGAACAATCCTTCGCCCCAAAGGACTTTGGCTGAGTAACTCAAGTTGGCGCTCCCTCTCTTGTCTTTCTATGTCTATATATAGAAGGCGGGCGGCCGCGCAGTGCGCGTCAACCGGGACACTGCACGCCGGACAGGCGCGCAGGATCATAGGTTGGTATGCCCGCCGGCAACGTGGGTTTACCCGTGGCGACCGTCAGCGCGCACGCATGCGCGCCCAGGACGATGCCACTGTCTTCCACGCCGTCGACCTTGAATACGTACTTCCAACGCATCGGCGCGGGGGCATAGAACAGCCCTGCTATCGCGATGTAATCCGCTTGCTTGGGGACTTTTTCCACGCCCTCGTAGCGCTGTCCTGGCGTGAGCGTGAGCTCGCGCGAACCCAACAACGTTTCACCTAGCGCCGCTTTCTCTTGCGCAGTGTCTATCAATTGCGTGAGCGGTGCACGTTGGAATTGCTCAGGATTCTTCAGGTAGTATATTTTTGTAACGACAGCCATCGATTGCCCGCTGCTGGCATTCAAATTTTCTCCGGCGTGTATCGCCAATTTCACTTCCACAGGCGCGTTTTCTTGCTTTTTCAAGCCCGCCATCTCCATCGCATTACCCGTCAAACCGGCCACTGCGCCGATAGCCGAAACGGCCGCACATCCAGTAACGGCGGTGCTTGCGAGCGCGCAAGCAATCACGGCGAAGAAGCGTGATAAATGGATATGTTTAGACATGGCCCTTTATACCGGAACTGTGTGAAGCAATACAGATCGCGGCATGATGAATGCAAATTCGACGCAAGTAACATGAAGACACTCGCTGTAGCGCTGTACTAACAAAAGGTTGTTGAAATACGGCCCCTAGTTACAACCTTGCTAGGTGCTTAACAATGCCCTTTCCCCGCCTCGTTGTTCTTGCCGGTGTCGTTGCAGTAATGGCCGGCTGTGCATCGGTAAAACCGCAGTCGGAAGCGGAATTCAAACAATCCATGGACGCGGCGCAAAAGACGCTGGAACAGAAGGGATCTGACCAGGCTGTCGCGCAGTTCGAAGAGATCGCGCAGCGCAATCCGTCCAAGGGGGAACCCTGGTCTTACATCGCGAAGATCCGGTTCGACGAACAGAAATACGGCCAGGCCATCGTCGCCGCCGATGAGACGCTAAGCCGCGACCCGCAGGATTTCGTCGCCAAGACCGTGCGTGCGGTGGGCGGCCTGCGGGTGGCGATGCAGTCGCTGGCCGACCTGCGCGCGGACGCGCTGCTGGCCGGTAATGCACGCGCCGATGCCGTGGCGCTGGCCGCGTCGATGCGCGAGACCTTGGGGCAGGACGTGTTGTTCCCCGAAGGCCGCCGTCCGCCGCCGCCGCGTCCCCGCCAGCCGCGCAAGGTGGAACCCGCCACGCCCGTTGGCGCGGCGCAGGATGCCGGCGGGGCAGCCCCCGCATCGCAAGCCGCATCGTCCAGTGCGGCGCCCGCAACCATTCCCGCAGCACCGCCAGCGGCCCAGCCGTCAGCGCCCAAAGTCCCCACCCCGCCCGCCCAGCAGCCTAATCGCGCGCCGAATCCGTTCGGCGACCTGCTTACCAAGTGATTCGCCTCGGCGTGTGCCGCGCCATGCGGCGCACGCTTGACCGACAGACACGATCCTTTGCACGGAGCCTTCCATGGCCAAGAAAGAAAGCGTTCAGAAACGATTGCAGAAAGTTCGCCCGCCGCGCGTTCAGCTCACGTATGACGTGGAGAAGGGCGACGCCATCGAACAGAAGGAGCTTCCCTTCGTGGTTGGCGTGGTGGGTGACTTCAGCGCGCAATCCGAAGCCGAGCTGCCGCGGCTGAAGGACCGCAAGTTCGTCAACATCGACGTCGATAATTTCGATGACGTGATGCGCGGATTGGAGCCGCGCGCCGCGTACCGCGTGAAGAACAGCCTGACCGAAGAGGGCGGCACGTTCGGTGTGGACCTGAAGTTCCGGTCGATCGAGGATTTCCGTCCGGAGGCCGTCGTGCAGCAGGTAGACCCCCTGCGCGAGCTGCTGGACATCCGCACCAAGCTGGCCGACCTGCGCAACAAGCTGGCCGGCAACGACAAGCTTGAAGACCTGCTGGGCGAAGTGCTGACCAGCACGGAAAAACTGCAACAGCTGACCAGCGAGACCGACAAGGGAGGCCGCAATGAGTAATTCCGCCGCCGCGCAAAACACCGCCGCCGCCGCCGCGGCCGATACCCAGAGCGGGCTGCTGGATCAGATCGTCGAGCAAAGCCGCGTGGCCAAGTCCACGGCCGAGCACGATCGCGCCAAGGACATCATCGGCGAACTGGTGCGCGAAGTGATGAAGGGCACCGTGGTCGTTTCCGACAACCTGTCGGCGATGCTGGATGCGCGCGTCGCCGAGCTGGACCGCCTGATCTCGGCGCAGCTTAGCGAAGTGATGCATGCGCCCGAATTCCAGAAGCTCGAGAGCACGTGGCGCGGCCTGCACTACCTGTGCCAAGAGACCGACACCAGCCCGATGCTGAAGATCAAGGTGCTGAACACCACCAAGCGCGACTTGGTGCGCGACTTCCAGACCGCGATCGATTTCGATCAGAGCCTGATGTTCAAGAAGGTCTATGAAGAAGAGTTCGGCACCTTCGGCGGCGCGCCGTTCGGCGCCTTGCTGGGCAACTTCGAGATCACGCGCCAACCCGAGGACATGTACTTCATCGAACAGATGTCGCACGTGGCCGCGGCCTCGCACGCGCCGTTCATCGCCTCGGCGTCGCCCGAGCTGCTGGGGCTGGACAGCTTCGCTGACCTGGGCCGTCCGCGCGACCTGGCCAAGGTGTTCGACACCGTGGAATACACCAAGTGGCGCAGCTTCCGCGACTCGGAAGATTCGCGCTACGTGGGCCTGACCATGCCGCGTTTCCTGGGCCGCCTGCCGTATGACCCCGTAGAGGGCACCACCGTCGAAGGCTTCAATTTCGTCGAGGACGTCGACGGCACCGACCATTCCAAGTATCTCTGGTGCAACGCTGCATGGGCGTTCGGCGCGCGCCTGACAGCCGCGTTCGCGGACTTCGGCTGGTGCGCGGCGATTCGCGGCGTGGAAGGCGGCGGCCTGGTCGAAAACCTGCCCACCCACACCTTCAAGACGGACGACGGCGAAATCGCGCTGAAGTGCCCGACCGAAATCGCGATCACGGACCGTCGCGAAAAGGAATTGAGCGACCAGGGGCTGATCCCGCTGGTGCACTGCAAGAACTCCGACTATGCGGCCTTCTTCGGCGCGCAGTCGGTGCAGAAGGCCAAGAAATACAACACGGACAGCGCCAACGCCAACGCGGTGCTGTCGGCGCAGTTGCAATACATCTTCTCGGTCTCGCGCGTGGCGCATTACCTGAAGGCGATGATGCGCGACAAGATCGGCAGCTTCGCGTCGGCGCAGTCCGTAGAGAGTTTCCTGAATCGCTGGGTGTCGCAGTACGTGCTGCTGGACGACAACGCGACGCAGGAACAAAAAGCGCAGTTCCCGCTGCGTGAAGCTTCGGTGCAGGTGGCCGAGGTCCCTGGACGTCCCGGCGTCTTCCGTGCCGTGGCGTTCTTGCGGCCGCATTTCCAGCTTGACGAACTCTCGATCTCGTTGCGCCTGGTTGCCGAATTGCCGGCCCAGGCCCAGAAATCCTGAGCGTCATTGCACTGACAACTCATCCATTAAAAGAGGTTATCAACAATGAAGGACATCTACGTCAAGTTCGGCAATCCGGCGCTCAAGGGCGAGTCGCAAGACAAGGACCACCCGGATTGGATCGAAGTCAGTTCGTGGCGCCACGAGATCATCCAGCCGCGCTCGGCCACCGCCTCGACCTCGGGCGGCCATACCGCTGAGCGTACCGAACATGGGGAAATGGTCTTCACCAAGGACCTGGACGTCGTCAGCCCGCTGCTGTATCAGCACGCCTCGGGCGGCACCACCTTCGACGAAGTCACCATCGACTTCCTGCGCGCCGACGGCGAAGGCAACCGCGTCAAGTACCTCGAGATCAAGCTGAAGTACGTGATCATCGCCCGCGTCGCGCCCGAAGTGGTCGCCGAAGGGCTGCCGCACGAGTCGTTCTCGCTGAAGTACGCCGCCGTGCAGTGGAAGTACACGCAGCAGAAGGTGGGCGGAAACCAGGGCGGTAATGCCCAGGGCGCCTGGAGTCTGACCAAGAACGACAAGACCTACTCGGTCTGATCGCGGCTGCGTCGGCAAGAAGACCGCGGCCCGTGCCGGGTCGCTGTCTTTTTTATTTGAGGCCCCGATGAAAGGATTCGAACCGAGTCTGTTCGACAAGCTGTTCGAAGGAGAGGGCCAGTCGCCCTATGCGTTGCGCCGCCTGTCGATCGAAGAAATGAAAGAGACGGTGGCGCGCGACATCGAGGCCTTGCTGAACACCCGCATGGTGTTCACCGAGGACGACTTGAGGCGCTATCCGAACTGCCAGCGGTCGTTGCTGACGTACGGGCTGTCCGACTTTTCCGGATTGAGCCTGGCCAGTCACTACGACCGCGAGTTCATCTGCCGTTCGCTGGAACAGGCGATCGCGCGGCACGAGCCCCGGTTGACCCATGTGCGGGTGATGCTGCAGGTCGACAGCCGGGCGACGTCGGTGCTGTATTTCGCGATCACGGCCATGCTGGACGTGGGGCCAGCCCACGAGCCCGTGACCTTCGACGCGACATTGCAGCCGTCGACCTTGCAGTACTCCGTGACCAAGGGTTGGGCCAAGAGCCCGGCCACGGTCTGACGCATCAATCCGTAGTGCAGATGCACTGGCGCGCTGGAAGGGAAGACAACAATGGAAGAATTGCTGCCTTATTACGAGCGCGAACTTGGTTTTCTACGCAGTTCGTCGCGCGACTTCGCCGAACGGTATCCGAAGATCGCCGCCCGTCTCGGGCTGTCTGGCGAGACCTGCGAGGATCCGCACGTCGAACGCATGATCGAATCGTTCGCATTGCTGAGCGCCCGCATCAACAAGAAGCTGGACGACGACTACCCCGAATTCACCGAGGCGCTGTTCGAGGTGATGTACCCGCACTATCTGCGGCCGTTTCCGTCTTGCAGCGTGGCCCAGTTCGACCTGGGTGGCGCGGGCGCCCAATTGACAGCGCCTGTGCGCATCGCGCGTGGCACGGAGTTGAAATCGCATCCCGTGCGCGGGGTGGCGTGCCGGTTCCGCACGGCCTATGCCGTGACGCTGGCGCCCATCGAGGTGCAGCGCGCCGGTTTCGTGTCCAGCGCCAACGCGCCGGCCACGGCCAAGCTGCCTGCGGGCGTCACCGGCCGGTTCTCGGTCACGCTGGGATGTCAGGGCGAAACCCAGCATTTTGGCCTGCCTGGCGTGGACAAGCTGCGGGTGTACCTGCATGGCGAACCGTCATTCGTGGCGGCGCTGCGCGATGCGCTGTTCCTGCGCACGGCGGCGGCATATGTCGAGTTGCAGCCGGGGCGATGGGACCGCTTGCCCGCGATTCCGCTGGCGCAGGTCGGTCTTGCCGAGGACGATGCCCTGATCGATTTTCCGGCCAGCTCGCATCCGGCTTATCGGCTGCTGGCCGAATACTTCGTCTTTTCCGAAAAATTCAATTTCGTCGATATCGACTTGGCCGCGCTGCGCCCCTACCTGGGCACGGCGCGGCAGTTCACGCTGCATCTGCCGGTCAGCGGGTTGCGCGCCGATTCCAATACCGCGCGCCTGCTGGAGTCGACCACGGTGGACAATCTGCGGCTGGGCTGCACGCCGGTGGTGAACCTGTTCACGCAGCGCGCCGACCCCATCCGCGTGACGCATGCGGCCGCCTCGTACCCGGTGGTGGCCGACGCGCGGCGCGCTTTTGGCTACGAGGTCTATTCGATCGACCGCGTGCGCCAGGTGCGCCAGAACGCGCAGGGCGACGCGGTGGTGGACTTCCGGCCGTTCTATTCGCTGCATCATGGCGAGTCGCCGGAGGCCGCCGGCCATTACTGGACGATGCGGCGCGATGCGGCCATGGCGCAACGCAGCCCGGGCTACGAGACCGAGATCTCGATCGTCGACATCGATTTCGACCCGTCCGTGCCGCAGACCGAAACGCTCAGCCTGGACCTGACCTGCACCAACCGTGACCTGCCTTCGCACATCGCCGTGGGCCAATCGGGCGGCGACCTGTTCCTGGAGGGCGGCACGGTGGCGCGCGCCATCCGCATGCTGCGCCGGCCGACGAACTCGCACCGGTTCCAGCAGGGCCGTGCCGCGCACTGGCGGTTGATTTCGCATCTGGCGCTGAACCACTTGTCGCTGGTGCAAAGCGGACTGCCCGCTTTGAAGGAAACCTTGCGCTTGTATGACCTGTCCGGGTCGGCCGTGGCCGCGCGCCAGATCGAAGGGCTGGTGGGCCTGGACTACAAGCCAGCCACGCACTGGATGCCTGGCGAGCCTTTCGCAACCTTCGTGCGCGGCATCGAGATCCGCCTGACCGTCAATGAAGACCATTTCGTGGGCACCAGCCTGCATACCTTCGTGGCGGTCATCAACCGATTCTTCGGCCTTTACGTGCACGCCAACAGCTTCGTGCAACTGGTCGTGCTGTCGCGCCGCGGCGCAGAGGAACTACTACGATGCCCCCCATGCAACGGCGACGCCATCCTAGCGTGATGGATACGCTGCTGGCAGAGCCGCAGCGATTCAAGTTCTTCCAGGCGGTGCGCTTGCTCGAGCAATGTTTTGCTCGCCAGGAGCGGGGCGGCACGCGGCACACGGTGCCCGTGCATCTGCGCTTTCCCAATTCGCCGGGGCTGGGCTTTCCCCCCAGCGAAATCGTCGATGCGGTGGCGTACGACAAGAACGGCGACGTGCTGGCCGACGAGGCGGCGCGCAAGGCCGCCGTGGCCGAGGGGCGGCTGGGGCGGGTGGACCTGACCCCGGCGTTTTTTGGCCTGCTTGGGGCGCAGGGCGCATTGCCGCTGCACTATTCCGAGATGCTGGCCAATCGCGAGAGCCTGCGGCGCGACCGCGGCGCGCGCGCCTTCTTCGACATCTTCTCGAACCGGGCGGCGGCGCTGTTCTATGCGGCCTGGAAAAAGTACCGCATGCCATTGCGGCACGAAACCGAGCAGGACCATCATTACCTGCCGCTGCTGCTGGCGCTGGGCGGCATCGGTCACCCCGCGCTGCGCGACCGACTGCACAACGGTGCCGGCCGGGTCTATGACGAATCCGTCGCCCACTACGCCGCGGCGGCGCGCCAACGGCCCGTGTCCGCGCCGTTCCTGCAACGCGTGCTTCAGGATTACTTCGGCGTGCCCTTGCGCGTCGAACAGTTCGTGGGCCGCTGGTACGACGTGCCGCCGCAGAACCGCACGCAACTGGGGCACCCGGGGGCCGTGCTGGGCGTGTCGGCGCTGGCTGGCGACCGCATCTGGCAGCGCGACCTGCGCATCCGCCTGTGGATCGGGCCGCTGTCGCGTCAGGCGTTCGCGGACTTCCTGCCGGGCGGCGAGCGTGCCCAGGCGTTGGAGAAATTGCTGACGATGTTCGGCGGCATGACCTTCGAATACGAGGTACGGCTGGTGCTGGCGCGCGAGAGCGTCACCCCCAGCCAACTGGGCGAAGGCGGCGAGGTGCGCCTGGGCTGGAACTCGTTCCTGTGCACCGGCCCGGCCGACGCGGACCGCGACGACGCCAGCTACGAACTGCACACCATTCACTGATCCATCAGACATAGAGACTCATGGCTACACCGCTGAAGACCTTGATCGGGAAGTTGAACCAGACGTGCCGCCAGGCTGCCGAACGCGCCGCCAGCCTGTGCATGGCGCAAGGCCATTACGAGGTGGATCTGGAGCACCTGTTCCTGGCGCTGCTGGAAAAGCCGGCCAGCGACGTGAGCATCATCGCGCGGCGCTGCCATATCCATACCGACGCGCTGGAAGCCGACCTGAAAGCCGAGATCGGCCGCTTCAAGAACGGCAACACGCGCACGCCGGTGTTTTCGGCACATCTGCCCAAGTTGTTCGAGCACGCCTGGCTGATCGCGTCGCTGGACACGCAGACGACGCGCATCCGCTCCGGGCACCTGTTGCTGGCGCTGCTGACCGAACCTGATCTGGCGCAACTGGCCCGGCGGGGGTCTACCTTGTTTGAGTCGTTCCGGCTGGATGAACTCAAGCATGACTTCGCGGCGCTGACGGAAGGGTCGGAGGAGGCCGGGCAGGCCGTCGCCTTCTCCGATGGCGCGGCGTCCCAAGGCGAGGCCGGGCAGCCGGCGCCGGGGCTGACCCAGACACCCGCGCTGGACCAGTACACCACCAACCTGACCGAACGCGCCCGCGAAGGCAAGATCGATCCGGTGATCGGCCGCGACGCCGAGATCCGCCAGATGATCGACATCCTGACGCGGCGCCGGCAGAACAATCCCATCTTGACCGGCGAGGCGGGCGTGGGCAAGACCGCCGTGGTCGAGGGCCTGGCGCTGCGTATCGTGGCAGGCGACGTGCCGCCGGCCTTGGCCGACGTGACGCTGCGGGTACTGGACATGGGTTTGCTGCAGGCCGGCGCCAGCGTCAAGGGCGAGTTCGAAAACCGCCTGAAGAACGTGATCGACGAGGTCAAGAAAAGCCCGTCGCCCATCATCCTGTTCATCGACGAAGCCCACACGATGATCGGCGCGGGCGGGCAGGCGGGCCAGAGCGACGCGGCGAACCTGCTCAAGCCGGCGTTGGCGCGCGGCGAGCTGCGCACCATCGCCGCTACGACGTGGAGCGAATACAAGAAGTTCTTCGAGAAAGACGCGGCGCTGGCCCGCCGCTTTCAGGTGGTCAAGGTGGAAGAGCCTGACGAGGGGTTGGCCGCGTCCATGCTGCGCGGCATGGCGCCGCTGATGGAGCGGCATTTCGGCGTGCGCATCCTGGACGAGGCCATCAGTGCCGCCGCCCGGCTGTCGCATCGCTACATTACCGGCAGGCAGTTGCCCGACAAGGCGGTCAGCGTGCTGGACACGGCCTGCGCGCGGGTGGCCCTGGGCCGCAGCGCGACGCCCGCCTTGATCGACGACGCGCGCCATCGCCTGACCCGCCTGCGCACGGAACAGGCGGCGTTGCGCCGCGAGGCTGCCACGGGTACGCCAAATGCGCGCCTGGCTGAACTGGACCAGGAGATCACGACGGTCGAGCAGACGCTGGCGGACGCCGAAGCGCGCCATGCGGCCGAGACCAGCTTGGTGGAACGGATCCACGCGTTGCGAGGCGAGCTTGAGGCTCAAGGGCGGGACGCGCCGGTGGCAGATGCCGCGGCGCCGTCCTCGTCGCGGCGCAAGGCTGCCGCGCCAGCTCTGACGCCGGAGCAGCAGCGGCTGGCCGGATTGATGGACGAACTGCGGGCATTGCAAGGCGAGCAGCCGCTGGTGCCCGCCTGCGTGGACGCCCAGATCGTGGCCGAAATCGTGTCGGCGTGGACGGGCATCCCGCTGGGGCGCATGGTCAACGACGAGATCCGCACGGTGCTGCAGCTGCAGCCGATGCTGGCAGAGCGCGTCATTGGCCAGGACCATGCCTTGCATGCCATCGCGCAGCGCGTGCGCACCGCGCGCGCCGGCCTGGAAGATCCGGACAAGCCCAAGGGCGTCTTCCTGTTCGTGGGGCCGTCGGGCGTAGGCAAGACCGAGACGGCGCTAGCGCTGGCCGACATCCTGTACGGCGGCGAGCGCAAACTGGTCACGATCAACATGAGCGAATACCAGGAAGCCCACAGCATCTCGGGCCTGAAGGGGTCGCCGCCCGGCTACGTGGGTTACGGGGAAGGGGGCGTCCTGACCGAGGCGGTGCGGCGCCAGCCCTACAGCGTCGTGCTGCTGGATGAAATCGAAAAGGCCCACCCCGACGTGCTGGAGCTGTTCTTCCAGGTGTTCGACAAAGGCGTGATGGACGACGCGGAGGGCCGCGAGATCGACTTCCGCAATACGCTGATCATCCTCACGTCCAACGTGGGGTCCAGCACGATCATGCAGGCGTGCCTGAACAAGCCGGCCGACGAACGCCCGTCGCCTGACCAGTTGTCGGAACTGCTGACGCCGCAGCTGTACAAGGCGTTCAAGCCCGCCTTCCTGGGCCGCATGAAGACCATTCCCTATTTTCCCGTGGACGACGACGCGCTGGCGCACATCATCGGGCTGAAGCTCGGACGCATTGCGCGCCGGGTGCAGGCTACGCACCGCGCCGTATTCGAATGGGACGAGGCGCTGGTCGAGGCGGTGCTGGCGCGTTGCACCGAAGTGGATACCGGGGCGCGCAATGTGGACCATATCCTCAACGGCGCGTTGCTGCCCGAGATCGCTGAACAGGTGCTCAGCCGCATGGCGCAGGGCGAAACCATCGCCAAGATCCGCGTGGGCGCGGGCAAGAACGGCGACTTCCGCTTCCGCATGAGCTGACCAGAGGAGACGCCGACATGGCCCTTGAACTAGCCGCCGCCAGCCTGTTGGGCGCAGGCTTCACCCAGGCCGATCGCCTGCTGGACC
This sequence comes from Achromobacter marplatensis, assembly GCF_002209535.1. Lineage (GTDB taxonomy): Bacteria > Pseudomonadota > Gammaproteobacteria > Burkholderiales > Burkholderiaceae_B > Achromobacter > Achromobacter marplatensis. Next base: position 173,215 of record NZ_NJIG01000006.1, read on the forward strand.
TGAGCACGCCGCTGGGCCAGGACAAATTGCTGGCGGAGCGGCTTTACGGCACCGAGCAACTGAGCGACGGCGGCTTCGTCCTGCACGTGGATGCGCTGTCCGATGATGCGCACATCCCGCTGAAGTCGCTGATTGGCCAGCCGGTGCAGGTGACGCTGCAGACCGCCTTGGGCCGCGACGAACACCGTGCCTGGTGCGGCCTGGTGTCCGAGGCCCGCTTCGACGGCGCGAACGGCGGCTTTGCGCGCTATCGGCTGCGCATCGAGCCGTGGCTGGCGTTGCTGCGCCAGCGGCGCGACAGTTACGCGTTCCAGGACTTGTCGGTGATCGAGATCATCGACAGCGTCTTTGGCGACTACAACGGCCAGGGCGCGGTGGCGCCGCAATGGCGCTGGGAAGTGAAGGACTGCGACGCCTACGCGAAACGCAGCCTGACCATCCAGTACCGCGAAACTGACTACGCCTTTGTCGAGCGCTTGCTGGCCGAAGAAGGGCTGTTCTATTGGGTCGAGCACGAGGCGGGCGAGGGCGAACCCGGCACGCATACTGTCGTCATCGCCGACCACAACGGAGCGTTCGAAGCCGGCCCGCAAGAGAGCGTCAAGTTCCAGCGCGCGGATGCGACCGAGACCGAAGACACCATCCAGGCTTGGCGGCAAAGCCGCACCTGGCGCACCAATGCCGTGCGCCTGGCCACCTGGGACTACCGCGCGATGCAGGCCCGCAAGGCCAGCGCCCAGGTCGACGACAAGCTGCCCAACGCCATGGAGCTGGCCGACTCCGATTACCCCGGCCAGTATCTGTTCGAGGACGGAGATCAAGGCGACCGACTGGCCCACAACGCGCTGGCCGCACAACGCGTGCGCCAGGCCCTGTATGAAGGCGAGGGCACCGTGCGCACGCTGGCGGCGGCGCAGCGATTTACGTTGACGGGCCATTGGGGGCCGTCGCAAGGCGCTGGCGCGGATTTCGTGGTGCTGCGCATCCACCACGAAGCGCGCAACAATTTCGACGAGAGCTTGGGGCGCGCGGTGGCCGACGCGCTGGGCGCGGCCGGCGAGTCCCAGGACGACAAGGCGGACTTCTACCGGAATCGGTTCGAGGCAATTGCCGCCTCGCTGGAGTATCGGCCCAGTACCCGGGATGGCCACGGCGCGCGGCTGCATCCGCGCCCCACGGTGCATGGCGCCCAGACCGCGCTGGTGGTGGGCGCGGCCGACCCGGTGCATACAGACCGTGACCATCGCATCAAGATCCAGTTCCATTGGCAGCGCGGCAGCGCTTCCAGCAATCGCCAGGATCACCCGGCGGGCGCGGACAATGCACCGGCCAGCGATGCGCTGGGCACGTGGGTGCGTGTCGCCGAGCCGGTGGCCGGGTCCGATTGGGGCGGCCATTTCGTGCCGCGACTGGGGCAGGAAGTGCTGGTGCAATTCCTGCATGGTGATATCGACCGCCCGGTGGTGGTGGGCGCGTTGTACAACGGCGCGGGCACCGAGAACGCCGCGAATAACCAGGTGCAGGGCGGGGCCGCCAAGGCCACCGGCAACGCGCCTGCCTGGTTTGCGGGTAGTGAAGCGGGCCATGCGCACAATGTCGTGATGTCGGGCTTCAAGACGCAGGCCCTGGCCGAAAGCGGGCGGGGCATGGGCGGGTTCAACCAGCTGGTGCAGGACGACACGCCGGGGCAATCGCGCCTGACCGCTTCCACCACGCAGGCCGAGGCGCGGTTGAACCTGGGGCACTTGAAGCAGCAGCGTGACAACGAACGGCTGTCTGACCTTGGCCACGGCGCCGAGTTGGCCACAAGCGAAGCGCTGGCGCTGCGGGCAGGCGAAGGCTTGCTGATCAGCGCGGACAAGCGCGAGGGTGCTGCCGGCGGCTTGCTGGACAGCGAAGAGGCCATCAAGCAGATGGAAAAGGCGATCGAACAGGCGGGCGAGCTAGCCGCCACGGCCGTACGCCAGGAGGCCACGCTGTCGGGCGATAGCGACAAGACGCGCGCGTTGAATGAGCTGGACGCGGTGCGCAAAGTGATCGAGGGCACCAAGGCGGAGGAATCCGTCACGGTGCCTGCCTATACGCAGCCGCACATCCAGGTGAGTGCACCCAAAGGCATCGGCCAGTACACGCCGCACAACGCTTTCACGGTAGCCGGAACCACCTTGTGCCAAGTCGCGCCCGACGTGAACTGGGCCGCGGGCGCGAACCTGGCCATCTGCGTGGCGCAGGGCGTGGTGCTCTTCACCAAGGGACTGGGCGGTAGTGGCCGCGCGGTCGAGGAACAAGGCATCCGTCTGCATGCCGCCGGCGGCAAGTTGCGCTTGCAGAGCCAGAAGGCGCGCATGCGTCTGGCCGCGGAAAAGGCGGTGACCCTGGTATCGGCGCAAGGCGCCGTCGACGTGAACGCGTCGAAGAAAGTGCTGGCCACGGCAGCGGGCGCCTATATGCGCATCGAGGGCGGCGGCATTCAGCTGCATGCCCCGGGCAAGGTCGAACTGAAGGCGGGTGTGCATAACTGGGTGGGGCCGCAAAGCGGAGCAGGACCGGCCCAGCCGCCGCAGGGGGATATGGAAGGCTGCGCCGCGGCGCTTGAAGACGCGGCCGGCAGCGGCGCGTTGGCGGCGTGACGATGGACGTGACGCGGCATAACCCCACACCCTGGACGGCTCGCGCCGAGGATTGCGTCGAGCGGGCGATCGCAGGCTTGCGCGCGGTGCTGGACGGGCGCCGCGACCGGCGCGTGCTGCTGTTGTGCGACTCGACGCTGGCCGACCCGCTGGCCGACGACATCGCCGCGGCGGGGCTGGCCCGGCGCGAGGTCGATCTGATTTCACAGGGCGCGACCGCGCCGCCCTTGTATCTGGCCGAGGTGCCCGACGAAATCCGGCATGAGCGCCTGGTCAACGCCAGCATCAGGCTGGCCATCGACGAGGCCATGCGCCCGGCGCCGGCGGGCAAGCGCCCGCGTTCGATGTCGGCGTGGCTGGCCACCGACCTGCCCCTGGCGGAAGTGGCGCAGCGCCTGGTCCTGCGTGCGCGCTTGCGCGATGCGCAAGGCCGCGTGCGCATCCTGCGGTTCTGGGATCCGCGCACGACGCAGTATCAAAGCGAGCTCTACGCCGGCACGGCGCCGGCCTCGTGGATACCGGGCGCAACCTGGATGACCGTGGACGGATTCGCGCGATGGCAAACGCTACCGGATACGCCCGGCCCGATGCAGACGGTCACGCCGGCTTGGCCGCGCCTGGCGCGCCTGGGCCGCATTAACGCCGTGTTGCAACGGCTGAATGCGGACGGGTTGCGTGTCGGTCCGTCGGTGCTGGATGCGGTGCGCCAGGCGCTGGACGCCGGCGCGGCATGCGGCATCGATGACGATGAGGACGTCGCGCTGTTCGCGGCATGGCGGGTACGTCTGGATGCGCCCCTGGAGCGCGCACCGTCGTTTGCGGCCTTGCTGCGCGAGGTGCAGGAAGAGGGCGGCCGGTTGCGCAACGCGGCCCAAGACATGGATGACGAAGATTGGGAGCGCTTTGCGCAGGAAGCGCAAACGCGGGAGGACTTGCAAGCATGACTGACTACGACGCGCTGCCCTGCAAGGGCAAGTTCTGCGGCCGCCCCGGGCTGCCCATCCTGCCGATGCGGATTGCCTATGTGCCGGGCGGCAAGAACGACCTGCCCGACGGCGTCTACCTGGATACCGAGCTGTATTACGACACCATGCGCCAGGGCGCATACATGCTGCGCGCAATCACGGCGGGTTATGTGTACATCTGGGATCCGCGCCGCAGTTACGGCTGGCGCGCGTTTGCGGCGACGGCGACGGGCCAGATGAAGGAAGTGCCGGTGGATGACGACGACCGGCCGTCCCAGCAGCCGACGTTCACCTGCACGCGTGAAGGGCACGGCCTGGAATCCGCGCTGATCAACGTGGAGGCGCCCGCCAATGCGTCGCGCACGGTGTGGGTGGGGTACTCGCGCGTGTGGTGGACGCGTGATATCCGCCGCGAGCTGGCGCGCGACGAAGGCTGGCGCAAGAAGGTCATGGTGGAGCTGGACGCCAAGGCGGTGTGGGCCGGCGGCTACCCCAAGGCCGATACCGGCTACCGCGTGGCGGAAGATGGCGCCAATCTGGCGAAGCACTCGATCGAATTCCGCGATGCCGCGGGGGCGGCGACCCTGTTCAGCAATACCTTGTCGCCGGGCGTCACCGTCTTCGGCGGTCAGGCCGCGGCGTTGGCGGCCAAGATGCGCCAGATGACACCCAAGGGCGGCATCGTGCTGGCGTTGCGGGACCCGGTGGGGATCCTCGCCGACATTTCCACCTGGCGAAACAAGTGGATGGGCGATCTGGCTGCCCATCATCTGGACCCGACGCGGCTGCGGGAAGTGGGCGTGGCGCAGATCATCGAAGGTCTGGAAAAGCAGATGCAGTCGTCCGGCGATGACCGCAAGCGTCTGCGAGAGCGCGTCGACAGGGGCAAGGTCAGTAAGACGCTCAGTGACAACAAGGCGGCCATTGCCCGCATGCGCGAACATATCGAGGGAGCGGGCAAGGACTGGGCGTGGTGGTACGGGCGAGATACGTTCTGGCTGGCGCTCAAGGCGTATTCGTCCAAGGACGCCGCCGCGGGCGTGCGGCTGGAAGAAGACATGGCCCTGTGCGTGGACGGCGCAGGGGCGGTGGAATCCGAGCACAAGGCCATCGATGACTCGCTGAAAGACGAGGACATGACGGGCACGTACGAGGCGATCTGGCGCTCACTGGCGGCCAACGACGACGAGCTGCTGGGTTTCCTGAACCGCGAGGGCAAGGGCAAGGTCATCTCGAAACAGGTTTCGAGTATCCGCAAACTGGTCAAGGCCTACAACGATTGGCTGAAGAAGCGTGCGTCGAAGGGGCAGTTGCCGCCGATGCGTGCGGCGGGCGCCGCCATCGGCCGATTCATGGCGACCCAGTTGCTGCGATTGACCCTGTCGGGTGACCCCATCGCCGAGCGCGTCGCCGCGCGGGTCACGTTGACGATGGCCGCACGCATGAACATCGTGATGACGGTGCGCGTGCACACGACTACGCTGCCCCGGATGATTTCGGACATGCACCAGATCATCTGGGAACCCAATCTAAGCTCGGTGACGGTGGGCGGCGGCGGTGGACTGTACGCCAACAAGCACATGCAGGCCGGTTGGATGGGAACGCAGGCCGAGCGTTCGACATCGATCACGACCAACTACATCATTCCCGAAGAAGTCGATGCGCAACTGAACGCGGCGGCAGCCAATGCGCGCCCGCGGCCAGGCGCGGGGGGCTCGCCGCAATTGGCGCTACCGGCGCCTGCGCCAGTCCTGGCCTTGCCCGCGCCGACGATGTCGCCGCTGGCGGGTTTGGTGAAGTGGGCCAAGTCGCGAGACGGCGCCAATGCGGGGGCGACGGGGGTGTTGACGCTGGTGGCGCTATACACCTCGGTATCGGACCTGAGCAAGGCAGAGGCGATCAAGGACGCCAAGGCGGCGCGCAAGGCCTGGTTCGGCATCACCTCCGGCGTGCTGGGGGTGGGCAGCGTGGCGATCGAAGTGACGGCGGGCGCGATCGGCGCGCGCGTGGGGGCGAACACCGCGTACACGATGAATCTGCAGCTGAACTTGCGGTTGACGGCAGTTCGTACCGCTGGCGCGGTCTTCGCCGCGGCGGCCACCTTCGTCGATGGCGCCAACAATGCCCTGAACGCGGTCGATCAGTACGACGTGAAGAACTACGAGGCCGGGGGCGCCTACGCGACATCCTCATTCTTCTTGTTGTTGTCCGGCCTGACCGGCGTTGCGACGGCCCTCGTTTCGCTGGGAGGCGCGTTCAGCGCTGCCGGCGTGGTGGCGGGCGCCGGGGGGGTGGGAGGCGCCATGGTGGGCCTGACGAGCGGCGGTACGGTGCTGCTGGGCATCCCGGTATGGGGCTGGATCGTGCTGGGCCTTTGCCTGTTGGCGGCGGGCCTATACTTTAAATTCTGGGGCGACAGCGCCAAGGACAGCGAGTTGGAGATCTGGTTTACGCGCTGCTGCATGCGGTCTGCGGAATTCGAGGATGTGAAGGACCGCCCGCCTTTCGAAGACCGGGTGGAAGAGTTGGAGGCGTTCAATCGCGCGGTGTTCGGCGTGCGGGTGACGCTGGATTGGAAGGGGTTTTTGAAGGGCGAGGTATTTGGCCGCGACCGGCTGGTGCTGGAAGTGATCATGCCGGGCTACTCCGACCATAGCGACTACGCATATAGCCTCACGCTGGTCGGGGATGGCGTCAGTGCGGTCGTCTCAAGCAAGGGATCTGTGCGCGCGGAAGATCCCGAATTGCAGCCGCGCGGTCCGTCGAATCTGCAGTTCGTGAAAGGCAGGCCGCGGGAGGAAACCTGGGCCGACCGCGTGGACCAGTATGTCGACAACCTGAGCGCGCGGCCCGGTTGGGCCGACGTGTGGCGCTGGATACGCAAGGACCGCAGCCAGGCGATCGAATTCACCGGCAAGCCGTGGGACGATGTGGTGCAATTCCACGTCAGCAGCGGATGCGGGATTTTGCGGACCGAGGTCCTGGTGGACGACGATATCTTCCACGAGGCGTTGCTCAAGGTGGAATACTGGCCCGATCCGGACCGCATGCCCGACATCCGGTCGCTGCCCATGGGCGGCAGCGGATCCAATCTGGTGAAAGCCAATAACTGACAGGGTTTCAAGCATGAACAGCAACGAAGGAGTCCAGGCGGCGGTCTACACCCGCTGGCATCAGCTGTCGGTGCCATTGGCCTTCGCGTTGGCGGCCGGCAGTTTCATGCTCGTGGTGCTGAACCGCGGCCCGATCGGCCTGGCCGCCGTGCTGGCGGTACTCGGCCTGCTCGTGCCGCCCTTGGTGGCCTTCAAGGGCTTTCCCACCCGCAACGCGGTCAAGGTGACGCCGGACGGGCTGGAATTCTCCCGTCGCGGGCCGATCGCCTTTGCTGATCTGAAAAGCTGGGGCACCGACGACTACCTAAAACTCATCCGCCCGGGCTTGCCTACGGTGCTGGTAAGCCCGGTGGATCTGCCTAGCCGCGAGCGCTTGCTGCGCGACTTCGAACAGGCGCTGCAGGCGTGGCAGAAGCGGCAGCCTGCCGGTACGGCCGCGGCGCGCCGCACGCATTTCTACGGTTCCACCGCCGGCCGTCTGGTCGGGCTGCTGATCACCGCGCTGGGTGCCGGCTCCGCCGTCATGGCGCTGAGCCAGCGGGAACCGTCGATCTCGCTGGCCATCGTGGGCGGACTGGGCGCGTTGTTCGGCCTGGCGATGCTGTTCGGCAAGCGGGGCTGAATCCAGAGCCTTTCACCCCCGCGCCCAGGCCTTTTCGGCTAGGACAGGGCCTCGCTGACGGTACCCTGCACCGCGGCGCAACGCGTGCACAGATCGGTATCGTCCGACACGGACGGCTCATGCTTCCTGCAGCAGGCGCATGCACGCCAGCTCGTGGGCGTGAAGCTCACATCACCGCCGTCATCTGACCGGTCATCGGGGAAGACCGCCGCGGCGCCCAGAACGTCCGAAAATGCGCCAAGCCTTGCTGCCTTCGCCTGCGACCACGTGACGTTGACCTGGGCCGCGCCCTTGACCCATTCGTCCCGGTGGGCTTCCACCCAACGGTTGAGCGTGCCTTTCAGTTCTACCGCCTCGCCATAGGCTGCAAGAGTCGCGGCTTCGTTCTCCGCGACAGGCAAGGACACGTCGGCAAGCGTGGCCAGCAGCACGCTATCGCCCTGTTCCGCGCCTGCTGCGCGCAGGTACTGAAAGACCTCCTCGCAAGAGTAGGGCAGCACCGGCGTCAGCAGGCGCACCAATGTGCGCACCACCAGGCCAAGCACCTGCTGCGCCTGACGCCGTCGGGGCGCGTCCGGCCGGTCGCAGTAAAGGCTGTCTTTCACCGCCGGAAAGTAATCGCTGGATGCGCTTTCCGCGTAGCGCAGCAGATGGGACACGGCTGCGGCAAAATCATACCGGTCGGCCGCCAGGCACACGTCGACGCCCAACTGGCGCAGCAAGGCCACTTGAACCCGGTCCAACGGGTGCGACACGGGCTGCGTCTGCCAATCGAAATCCTGAAGGTTCTGCAGACAGAAGCGCATGGTGTTGCGCAGTTTGCGAAAGCGCTCCTTGGTCAGCGCAAGCGCCTCGCCCGAGAACTTCAGTTCGCGCGTGAAGTCCTGCTGCAGTGTCCACAAGCGCAGCACATCTGGGCTCAGGGTCTTGAGCATCTGGTCCAGCGGCTGGTAGTTCTTGCTGGACTTCGAGAACTTCTGGCCCGTGCCGTCCACCACGAAGCCGTGGGTCACGACCTGCTTATAGGGGGCGCCGTGGCCGGCCGCCGCGCACGTCAGCAGCGAAGACTGGAACCAGCCGCGGTGCTGGTCGGAGCCTTCCAGGTACACGTCGGCCGTGCGGCCGTAGCGCTGCATCAGCACCAGTTGATGGGTGACGCCGCTGTCGAACCAGACGTCCAGTGTGCGGCGGGGACCTTCGCTTTGCCAGGCTTCCACGCCTTCGGTCGCGACGCGCGCCGCCAGCCGCAGGTCATCGGGGTCGGCCGGATCCACGAGCGGCGTTCCCCACAGCCGGTTGCGCGAGACGCACCAGGCTCCGCGCCCGGCCAGCATGCTGGTAAGCCGTTCGCGGCCGGCGGCGGGCACGAACTCCACGTCGTCCAGCGCGCGTAGCGCCTGCTGCCGGGTGTCGGCCAGGTCCAGGAACCACTCTTGCGAAGCGCGGAAGAAAACTGGCGTCTTGTGGCGCCAGCAATGCGGATACTCGTGCTCCAGGGTGGACACGGACACTACGAAGGGCGCCACGCGTTCCAGCACGTGGGCCCTGGCTTGAGCCAGGTCCATGCCTTGCATGCCCGCCACGACAAAGCGGCCATGCTCGTCCAGGTATTGCTCGACGGCCAGGCCGTACGGCTCGCAGACGCGGAAATCATCGGTGCCGAAGGCCGGCGCCATGTGCACCAGCCCCGTGCCCGCCCGGCTCACGAAATCCGCCGGCAGGACGGGCACAGCGTCTCGTGTGTAGGGGCTGACTACCGTCAACCCCGCCAGGTCGACGTCGGGCAGTTGCTCGTCGCCGGCCTGGCGCAGCCGCACCCGGTTACGCGTGCCGTCGCTGACGGCGACATAGCTCAGGGCCGGGTTGTAGGCGACGGCCTTGTTGGCAGGCAGCGTGTACGGCGTGGTGGTCCATACATCCAGGAACAGATCCTCGTGGCCCACAACCGGAAACAGCACGACCAGGCTGTCGCCCACCTTGGTTTTGTATTCGACCTCGGCTTCGGCCAGCGACGAGGCGCATGCCGGACACCAATGCACGGGCCGCAGACGCCTGACGGCGCCGGGCAGCGCCTGGAACACCTTCGCTGCGCCCGACTCGAAGCCGGGCGCCATGGTCAGATAGGGCTGCTCCCAGTCGGCGGCCACGCCCAGGTCGCGGAATTGAGCGGTCTGCAAATCCACCTGCGAGCGGGCGTAGGACCGGCAGGCCGCCACGAAGGCCGGCGGATCGTCCTTGCCGTGGCCCACACGTTCGACCTCCAGCTCAACCGGCAGGCCGTGGCAATCGAAGCCCGGCACATACGGCGCGAAGTAGCCTTGCAGCCGTTTGAACTTCACTACCGAGTCCTTCAGGCCTTTGTTGACGGCATGGCCAAGGTGCAAGCCGCCGTTGGCATAGGGCGGCCCGTCGTGCAGCAGGAAGAGCGGGCGCGAGCCTTGCGTGCGATGCAGGCCGTCGACGACCGCCTTGCTCGACCAGCGCCGCAGGGTTTCCGCCTTGTCGGCGTGGGTGGTGGCCAGCGGGAATTCATGCTTGAAAAGATTCAGCGTGTACATGTTTCGATTCCAGAAATGCAAAAAGGGCAGCGTTCTGTACGCTGCCCTTTGGAAGGTGAGGTGCGAAGGTGGGGCTTAGCCGCCCAACGTAATTCGCCCCCGACGCCCAATGGCAGCGGAGGTGCGAATAATCACGATCGACAGGAATCTGGACACGGGTTTTGGCTGGTTGGCGTGTTGACGTTGTGGATTCACTCTAGCACAACATCAAGACCCGAAACAAACGCAACAATAATTTTCGAGTTCCAAGCAGCCGTCCTTGCCCGCGCAGCTTGCGGCTGGCTTGGCGGGGGGGCGGCGGTGGCCCGCGCCATTGCTGGCGTTCTGGCCGTGGCGTGGTTTTGAAGCGACAGCACGGGCCCGCCGGGATGCGCGCGGCCCCGCCTCGGGCCATGTTTCAGCCTGCCAAGCAGGCATTGCGATCCGGCCCTGAATCAGTAGTATGCCGGCTCAACGATCCGATTCCGCCTTATTCAAGGACCGCTCCATGATGTTGCCGCGACCGCGACTTGCCCTGTCCGCCCTGGCCTTTTCGCTTGCCTTGTCCGGCTGCGCCACCCAGCCATTCTCGAGCAGCGAGGGCACCATGGACGATCCGCGCTATGCGCAGCTGCTGGATCTGATCGACGAAGCGCTGAAATCGGACATGGCAGTGGTGCTGGTGGCCGATCTGACGCCGCACCCCACGCTGGGCGACGCGCTGGCCATGACGAAGTACACCACCCGCGTGATCTGGATGAACGAAGCGGCGCCGCAAGTGACCTTCAGCCGCAGCTTCCAGAACAATTCGCTGCAGAAGGACACCAAGACGCCTCTTCTGTTCAATTCGTTCGAGGTGCATATCCTGCCGCCTGGCAAGTATCTTCTGACCGGTGGCGACGATTACAAGCTGAATGCGCTGCTGGATGAGGTGGGCGCCCAAAGCGGCCCGGTGGGCTCGGGCCGCGGCGCGAACGGCACGTCTTATCTGTCGCCGGAGCTCTATCGCGAGTTCTACAAGCAGACCAATTGGCACGATGCCAGCTACGGCACACAGACGGGGTCGCGAACAGTCTGCACCGCCGTGCATGCGGCGTCGGGTGCGTGCGTGAGCTGGGGCGAGCAGCAATACAGCCAGACGACACAGACCGGGGCCGCAGGCTACCGCGAAGATACGCAGTATCGCGACATCCCCGCCATCAAGATCCAGTCGCGCATTCCGCCCAAACAGGCGTTGGCAAGCTTCACCCTCAAGGCCGGCCAATTGGTGCTGAGCCAGCGCATGCACTTGAAGACACCCAGCTACAAGTACCGGCAGTCCGCCTGCCGCGCAGTCGAGGCCAAGATGATCGAGTGCCCGCTTGAGGACATGACCGTCTACACCCGCCCGGCGCCGATGGAGTTTTCGCAGAAACTCATCGCGCGACGCAAGAACGTCAGCGCGGAACATCAGCAGCTGCTGGCCAAGCTCCAACCCATGCAGATCACGACGCTGGGCAAGCAGGGCATGGAAGACCCGGTCTGGGGTGTGCCGGTGTCGCTGCGCAAGGGAAAATGAACGAAGCCGGGGGCGGTGATCCGCGCAAGCGCTGGCGCGAGCAGCAGCGGGCCCAGCGTCTGGAACAAGCCGACGATCAGCGCGCCGCGTTCGACGCGCAGGCGGCGCGGCAACGGGCGTGGGCCGAACGGGCACGGCAGCCGCCGGCCCTGGCCCGTGTGGCATGGCAGGGCCTGACGCTGCGGGTGGTGAACCTGGCGCAGGCCCAGACGCTTCTGAGCCGGATCCGAGATACCGACAATGCTGCGTATTACACGCTGCTGGACGAGGCCGCGGCCGCGCAGCTGCCCGACAGCGCCGGGCAGCAGTGGGTGTTCCTCGTGGCCGACGCGCCGGTGACGGCAACGACTTTGGACCTGCCCGCGCAACTGCCGGACCATCCGGCATTGCGGGTGGCCGGCTGGGTGTTCACGGCGGGTCTGGATGCCGACGTGCTGCGTGTCGGCAACGCGGCCAATCCGGACATGGCAAGCGGCGAATCCGAGGCCAATATTGGGCCTGATGCCGGGCCTGATACCGGGCCTGACACTGGGCCCGACACCCGGTCTGGCACGATGGTGGTTGCATTGGGCCCGGCACGCGCCGGACTGCTGATGTTGCCCGCGGGACGGCACGCGTTCACGGAAGGGCTGCATGCCACGACGCTGCTGTGCCGGCACTATCGGTGCCAGGTGCTGGTGCGTGGCGCCTTGCGCGCAGATTGCTTGATTGCCGCAGGCGGTGACGTGTACTGCACTGAGGCGCCGCGTATCGCCCTGCTGGCGACCGACGACGCTGACCGCAATCGCAGCCGCGTCATGTCGCGCCCGGGGCGCAGCTATCGCTTTCATCCCCCCACGCATGCGCTGGAGGACATCGTGGCGCCGCCCTGGTTGCGGCGGGATGCGCGCGGCCATGCGCGGCTTGCACCGCGCCTGGCGGATCTTGCCGATGCGCAAGCCTTGCTGCGCCCGCGCAAGGCGATCGATGGGGTCTATGACGGCTTCACGGCCGAACTCGAGCAGGCCATGCAGACGCTGTCGGCGTTGCTGCGCACCGCGGGCCCGGCGCAGCTATCTGTGCGGTTCGGGCCCAGCCCCTCGAATCACGCCCGGTATTCCGAGAATGCCGCAGGCGCGCGCGAGCTGGTGCGGCAGATCGATCATTCGGAATATGTGCGTATCAGCGCGACGCAGCCGGGCGCGGGCGGGGCCATTGCGCTGCGGGCGGAACAGCTGAGCGCACCCGTGCGGGATCGTTCTGTGCGCGATGCCCGGCCAGAAGACGACGACCCCGAGGCGCGCATGATCAAGCTGGCGCTGCGCGACGCAATCGCGCGGCTATTGGCGCACTACGGTCCGGCGTAACCGGCCGGGAAAATCCGCCCTGCGCGTTGTCACCCGGTCGGTTGGGAGTCAAAGATGTCGGTGGCTGCACGCCATCGGCGCATCGATCATTTTGCCCACGGCGTCCGCCATCTTTCTTGCGCTTTCTTCGTCCAGCCAGGCCGTGCGTATCGATCGAAAGCCCAGGCCAAGGCTGAAGTGCCAATCCAGATCGAAAATTCGATAGGCCTTGCCGGTGGCAGGGCAGTGCCATTGCACGTCGGGGTCTTCGAAGGCCGCCCCAATGAAATCGACGTGGTCGCCATAGGGAGGCAGGTCCGGTAGCGGCTCGCCGGTTTCCGGCAGGCTAGGGACTTCCAGATTTTCGCCGACATGCACGGCGGGATTCGGGCCGTCATAGGCCAGCAGCATCAAGCCGAATTGTTGCGGATCGGTGTCGTACGTCTGGGCGATATGCGGGCTCATGAATGCGCGTGCCGCGGGCCCGACCAGGTAATGCGGGCTGCGCCACGAGCTGCCCTCGTCATTCTGAAGGGTGCAGTCGAGTTCGATGCCGTGGCCGGTCAGCAGTTCGAGCGTTTGCGCGATGCTGAAGTCCGGCGCGGCCTTCAGGCCGGCGGGCAGGGCGGGACACCCTTCGTACAACGCCAGCACCTCGGCGGGGCTGCGCATCGTATCTTCGTATCGGTAGGTGCAGTTCAGGGTCTGTGCCAGCGTCAAGCTCAGGTCCACCAGCGCCGGCATCGGCACATTGCATCCGAACGGAGGCAGCACCATGCCGGTTTCCAGCAGACGGGCTTCAAGCTGTTTCCAGTCCGGCGGCGGCAGATGGGGATACCGCGGGAACAGGAACTGGTGATGTTCAGACATGCGCCGCGTCTAGAACGACGTGCGGCCGCGCGAGGGCATCGGGGTTGCCCCGGTAACGGGGCTGCCGCGCAGGCGCGGGCGTCAGGCGGCGGATCGTCTTCAGCACTTCTTCCGGTTCTGCCGGTTTGCGCAGGTAGGCCGCATAGCCGTCGCAGGTCTCGCTGATTTCATGCTCGGGCCGGCCGCTCAGCACCAGCACGGGCGTTTCGCTCAGATAGGCGTTTTCGCGCATCGCGGTGAGCAGTGCGCCGCCGTGCATGCCCGGCATGGAAAAGTCGGTGATTACGAGGTCAGGGCGCAGGTCAAGCATCTGCCGAAGCGCGGTCAGGCCGTCGGTATGCGTCGTGACGTCATAGCCTTCCATGCGCAAGATCTCGCTCAACATGTCGACCAGCATCGGCTGATCGTCGACCAAAAGTATTTTTTTCATGATGGTTCAGTGCCACGTACTGCAGCGTTTGGATTTCTGGCCGCCCTGGCCGTCCGCAAGCGCCGTTGTTGTACGGCCATGCGAAGTGTGGTGGGGCAGGGCCAGCGGCATTTCGCTCCTTCCGGGCGCTGACGGGGCAGGCGAAAGGAGGATGGCGGACCGTGGATAGGCGCATCCTAGGGCATGCGCGTTGTTCATGTGTGTCGTAATTGTATCGGGAGGAAACGAGTGCTTGGCTCGCCGTCGTGCCACGGCGTAGATGCGGAGCGGCACGGACACTTTTTGCCATGCTTGAGCGGTGCGTCGATCGGAAATTGAGCGGTGGGCCCCGTGCTTTAATTCGATCTGGATCACGCGCGCGGCAACGCGCCAAGCAACCCACGGGAGCCCGACTTGCCCATAGAATTCGAACAGATCGAGAGCGTTTTCATGGACACGTTGCGGGCGCACTCCGCCTTCGCGGGATGGAAGAAGAAGCGCAAGCGTTGCCTTTGGCGCGCGCTTGGCGACGTACAGCAAGGCGTGGAGCTGATCCGCTACAAGGCCTCTTTCGACAACCGGCAATTGGTGTCCGTGGGCCTGTACGTATCCGTGCCCTGCGAGCGCGAGTGGCCGGTGTACGTGCCCACCGAAATCTGGGACAAGGGTCGTCTGTACCGCCGGGCGTATCTGGTACCCGGCCAAGGTCTGGTCGACGAACCCACCTTCGCCAGCGGTGCTTCGATCGCTATCGCTTCCGCGGAAGCGTTGGCCGCCTGGCTGGCCACCCTTCCGGCCGATATCGACGCGCACGTCACTCCCTGGTTCAAGCAATACGAGACGCTGGAAGCCGCCTCGTATGAGTATCAGATTCCTCGCTGGCGGCTGGAGAAGGCGGGTCTGATTCCCTTGACGCCGGGAAGTTCGGGCTGATCGTCGCCGCGCAGAAAGCGATTGAAACCGCTTATACACCCCGTATCCCGGCCTGCGGGACTGACACATACCTGAAGTGATAACTTGCTTGCCAGACGAATGATTTCTGGTTCAAGCCGTTATGCATGGCTGCATCGCAGAAGCAGCCCGCTACAGGAGAATAAAGATGGCCATCACGAAACGACTCATTCAGGCGGTTCTCGCGGGCGTCCTGGCGTTGGGCGTCAGCATGACCGCCCAGGCCGACAAACAGACCCGCAATACCGTCATCGGCGCCGGGCTGGGCGGCGTGGCGGGGGCATTGCTGTCCGAAGGCGATCCTTGGGCGACCGTGGGCGGCGCGGCTGCCGGCGGCTTGCTGGGACACGTCATCACCGATGACGACCGCGGCGGGCGCCGCCACGGCTGGGACCGCGACCGGGGGCGCGACCATTCCTACCGTCGTGCAGGCTACCGGGGTTATGACGGTTATCGCGGCCACGACGGATACCGAGGCCATAACCGTTCAAACGGGCGGCACCACCACCGCCGCTGATCCTGTCGGGCGCTTCTGGAGCCAGTCGACCACGAACTCCCCCGATTCATGGATGTGCGTGCGCATGGACTGGCGCGCGGCCGCAGGGTCGCGCGCCACAAGCGCCTCGACGATCGCCGCATGATGCTCGATATTCTTCTTCATGCGCGACGCGTACATACCCAGCACGGTCATGTTCAGGATGTTCCTGGTGTAATCGGTATGCAGGTCCTTGATGACGCGCTCCAGCGACGAGTTGCCGGAAGCCTGGAAAATCAGGGAATGGAATTCGTGGTTCCTGGTCACCCATTGCCGCATCGGCCCCGCGGCATGCCGGTTGGCGGCGGGGCCGCCCTTGTTGACTTCCGCATATAGCGCCGAGACCGCCTCCACGCATGCGGCGTGGGCGGATTGCAGCCTATGCAGATCGGCGTCGGTGATCCAGCGCGCTGCCAACTCCGCGGCCATTCCCTCCAGCTCTCCCCGCAGCCAATAGTTCTGGCCGATGTCTTTGACGGTGGGGGCGACCACGGTAGCGCCGTAGCGGGGTTGCTGGACGATCAGGCCCTTGATCTCCAGCTGCCGGAATGCCTCGCGCACCGGAGTCCGGCTGACGTCATACTCCTCGGCCAACGCCTCCTGCCGCAGCTTCCGTCCGGGCGGGTAGGTGCCGTCGAAGATCTTTCTGGAAATCTCGTCAACGAGTTGCTGCACGAGGTCTTCCTGGGATTGCGGCGGCCTCGCCGGATCGGCCCGGCTGCCGGGCGAGAAAGGTTGTTGCATGGTTCGCTCCCGCCCCGACATGCTGCACCCGGGGCTTCTGCCTCAGTGTTCCAGGTCCTTTTCGGTGATCTCGGGCAATTCGCCCTTGATGTTCATCCTGCCTTCGTACACGGGGCCGGCCTTGGTGGTGGGGCCCGGGTACTGCACGAAGAAGATCGTGCCGCCGGTTTGTGTGCTGAGCGCCTCTTCGATGTGCGGGTCCGGATGGAAGACGACGGTGCCCGGCCCGAAGCGCTTGCCTCCCATATCGAACTCGCCGTCGATCACGTACCAGACCTGCGCAAAGTCGTGCCGGTGCAGCTTGAAGCCTGCTCCCGCTTCATAGCGCAGAAAGCCGGCGTTCGGTTCCGTCGGCCGTTCCGGGCGGGTATGGAACAGAAATTTCGTCTTGTTCTTGAACCGGCCCATTTCCCATTCCATGTCTTCGGGCACCCGGTACTCGGGCATGTGGTGAACCAGGGTCTGATCGTTCGCGTTGTTGCTGCTCATGGCAAGCTCCTTTTCTTGATGCGGCCGCCAAAGTCTATCGAGCTTGCGGCAAAAATACTGGATACAAGATTGGGGTGAGTGCGCGCGTACAGCAGGCTGGCTGGCATGCGGGCAAGGCATATCAGGCGCCTATAAATTTGATATTGGACCCGTCTGTCCAACCCTTCATAGACTTCATCGAATTATGGAGAGGTGACCTATGCACTTGAAGGGAATCATCGGGTATCTGCTGACGCCGTGCGACGACGGCGGCCGTGTCGATCATGCATTGCTGGCGCGCCACGCAGAACGGCTGATCAGCGAAGGCGTGCACGCGCTGGCGCCGTTGGGTAGCGTCGGTTGTTTGCCTTATCTGGCCGACCACGAACGCGAAGACGTCATCCGCACGGTCGTGGGTGTCGCCAATGGGCGGCTTCCCGTGCTGGCGGGCGTGTCCAGCCTGACCACGGCCAGCACCATCCGGCACGCGCAGTACGCGGAGCGCGCCGGCGCAAGCGCCATCCAGGTGCTGCCCAGCACCTACTGGAAGCTGACGGAACCCGAGATCTACGCGTATTACCGCGAGGTGAGCGAGGCGGTGTCTCTGCCGGTGATGGTCTACAACAATCCGTTCACCACCGGCATCGATCTGTCCGTGCAGTTCCTGGCCAGGCTGGCGGAGCTGCCCACCGTGACGATGATCAAGGAAAGCAGCCCCGACGCCACAAAGATCGCCCGCCTGCGCGAGGCCTGCCCCGACAAGACCGCCATCTACGTCGGCCTGAACAGCATGGCGCTGCGCGGCTTTGCTGACGGCGCGGCGGGCTGGTGCACGGCGTCGCCCAACGTCAGCGCGCGGTTCGCGCTGAACCTGTATCGCTGTGCGATGTCCGGCGACAGCGAAGGCGCGCAAGCGTGGTTTGCGAAACAGATCGATCTGTTGGATTTCCTGATCGAGCATGGCCTGCCGAGATCCGTCTCTGCGGGCATGCAACTCCAGGGCGTATCGCCGGGACGATTGCGCGCGCCATTGTCCGCGCTGGGCGTGGAGCATGAACAAGCGCTTCTTGAAATCCTTAAAGGCATGGAGATCGTGAAATGAACAATGCACTGCGACGCTGCGCGGCAGGTCTGTTGGGAGTCGTCGTCCCGGTCGCGGCCGCCTGGGCGGGCGGATATCCGTCGCAACCCATCCGCCTGATCGTTCCTTTCGGCGCAGGCGGAGTGACTGACACGACCGCGCGGGTGTTCGCCGAAGGGCTGACTCGGGAATTGGGGCAACCCGTCGTGGTCGAGAACCGGGCAGGGGCCGGCGGCTCGATCGCCGCCGGGGCGGTGGCGAAGTCGGCCGGAGACGGCTACACCCTGCTGGTCATCACCAACGGCATGGTTGCCGTCAACCCGCTTATCTACAAGACGCTGCCGTACGATCCTAACAATGACTTCACCTACGTCGCCATGCTCGCCAACACGCCTACCGTTCTGGCAGTAGGGGCGGACAGCCCCTATCGGTCGCTGCGCGAGCTGGTCGATGCGGCGGCAGTCCAGGCCGACAAGATCTCGTTTTCCACGGCAGGCGAGGGGTCCGACAACTATCAGGTGCTGGAGCTTTTGCAGCAGGCGACCGGCGTGAAGATGCTGCACGTTCCCTATAAGAGCGGCAACGAGTCTCTGACGGCCGTGATGAGCCGCAATACGGATGTGACGGCGGTGTCCGCAGTGACGGCGGTAGGCTTTATCGAGGCGGGTCAGATCCGGCCATTCGCCGTGACCGCTTCCCGCCGCCTTGCGAGCCTTCCGGATATTCCGACCGTCAAGGAAGTGCTGGGCAAAGAAGCCGAGGGCGGATCGCTTTCAGGCATTGCCGTGCCCGTGGCCACGCCCGCGGAAATCGTCGCGCGCCTGAATGCCGCCATTTCCGTGGTGGCGGCCAGGCCTTCGGTGCAGGAAAAGATCTACGCGCGCGGCAGTGAACCTGTGGACAGGTCGCAGGATGCGTTCGCGCGCAAAGTCGTCGAAGAACAGAAGAAGTGGGCGGGCATCCTGGCAGGCGTGCGGAAATAGGGGTGAACGCCTCAGGCTGGCTGCGCATCGCCTTGCGCGGCCAGTACCTCGCGGGCCGTGTCGGTAAACCAGCGGACCGCGGGGTTCATGCTATGGGCATGTACCGCCAGCGCCATGGGGTAGGTCAGCGGCGCGCCGGACACGTCCACCAGGTCCACATAGGCCACGTTGTCGATCGCAATCTGACGCAGGGCTTCAGGCACGATCGCCACGCCGAGTTCGGCTGCAATCAACGGCAGGCTGATCAAGGCGTGGGAGGATTCCTGCATGACCTTCGGATGAAACCCGGCTTGCCGGCAGGCTGCCACGATTTCGCCCGCGAACCCCGGGCTGTCCGAATGGGCCAGTGTCACCAGCGTGTCGTCGCCCAAGTCGGACAGGGCTACCGTCCCCTGGCCTGCTGTGGGGTGCGTCCCGGGAACGGCCAGGATCAGTCGCTGCCGGTTCAGCGTGATCATATCGATGCCTGGCACCCTGGACGCGGGGGGAACCAGGAACGCGGCATCCAGCTCGCCGCGCTGCAATTCGCCCAAGATGTTGACAGTGCTACCGCTGGTCAAGCGCAGCCGGATGTGCGGAAAGCGCCGCGTGAATTCGGGCAGGATCAGTGGCAGCAACCGCAGCGCCGCGCTGGGAACCGCGCATACCCGCAGGGTGCCGATGCGGCCATGGGCGGCATCCCGCGTGACCTCAAGCGCAGATTGCGCGCCGTCCAACAGGCGCGTGGCCTCCCCCAGGAAGGCGCCGCCCGCGGCCGTCAGCCGTACTCCCAGCCGGTCGCGTTCAAACAGTGGCGCGCCGATCTCGGCTTCCAGCCGCTTGATGGCAATGCTCAAGGGCGGTTGCGTCATATTGAGGCGTTCGGCCGCGCGCCGGTAGTTCAGCTCCGTGGCAAGCACCACGAACTGCTTGAGCTGCCTGAAATCCATGTCTTGCTCCGCCTGCCCGGCTGGTAGGACGTCTAATAAGGAAGCGGGAATCGCTTGGCCAGATCCGCGACGCCTGCGCGAACTGCGTCTTCCGTGCGGGCGTTGACCGTGCCCGCGCGTACGTCGCCGAGCACTGCCAGGATCATGTCTCCGATCTCTTTGAAGGCGTCGGGGCCCATGCCTCGGGAAGTGCAGGCCGCGCTCCCCACGCGTATGCCCGAGGTCACGGTCGGCTTGGCATCGTCGAACGGCACCGCGTTCTTGTTCAAGGTAATGCCGACCTGCTCCAGGGCCAGTTCGGCCGCATTGCCGGCCAGTCCCCATGGGCGCAGGTCGACCACGCCCAGGTGGCAGTCGGTGCCGCCAGACACGATGGACAGGCCGCCCTCGGTAAGCCGGTCGCACAGCGTTTGCGCGTTGCCCACCACGGCTCGGACGTAGGTGCGGAACGACGGTTGCAGGGCCTCGCCCAGCGCGACGGCCTTGGCCGCGACGATGTGCATCAGCGGGCCGCCCTGCAGGCCGGGGAAAACGGCCGAATCGATTTTCTTCGCGATGTCGCCGTCATTGCTCAGGATCATGCCGCCACGCGGCCCGCGCAGCGTCTTGTGCGTGGTGGTTGTGGTGACGTGGGCATGCGGCACGGGCGACGGGTAGACGCCACCGGCGACCAGCCCTGCGAAGTGCGCCATGTCGGCCATGAAGACCGCGCCCACGTCGTCGGCAATGGCGCGGAACCGCGCAAAGTCCAGCGTCCGGGAATAGGACGAGCCGCCCGCGACGATCAGCTTGGGCCGTTCGCGTTTGGCAATGCGTTCCACGTCATCCATGTCTACCCGCTGCGATACCGGGTCCACCCCATAGCTCAGGGTCTGGAACCAGCGGCCCGACATGTTGACCTTGGCGCCGTGCGTCAGATGCCCTCCCGCCTTCAGGTCCAGGCCAAGGATCTTGTCTCCGGGCGTCAGCAACGCCAGATAGACGGCCTGGTTCGCCTGGCTTCCCGAATGGGGCTGCACGTTCACGTACCCGGCGCCGAACAGCAGCTTCGCCCGGGCGATCGCGATGTTCTCCGCGACGTCCACGTTCATGCAGCCGCCGTAGTAGCGGCGCCCGGAATAGCCTTCAGCGTACTTGTTCGTCAGCACCGAGCCCTGGGTATCGAGCACCGCTCGGCTGGCGAAGTTCTCAGAGGCGATCAGTTCGATCGAGTGCATCTGCCGATGTCGTTCCGCGTCGATGGCGGCCCAGATGTCGCGGTCGGCCTGTGGCAAGGCAAGGGCGCTGACAACGGGCAGCGGGCCGTCGGGGAGTGCAATGGTCGTCATGATGGATGCCTGCGGCAAAAAGAGGGGCGGTCAGGCCCGGCTTTTCGGCGCGTCGCTAGCGTCTGCAAAAGTGACGATGGCGTCCAGGCGCCGGCCTGGGCCAAAGAGGCAGTGTAGGAGGGGAGTGGCATAGCTATTCATGCCACTTTTTTTACAATGGGCAGACCACTTGGTCTGCCCGAGGCGCCCGGTCGCAAGGCTTGCTGCGTCAGGGGTTGAACAGCAGGAAACCGTAGGTGATGAACAGCGCCAGGTGCATGGCGCCCTGCATGATGGAGGTCCGCTGCCCGTTGAATGACAGCATGCCCAGCAGCACTGTCAAGGCCAGCAACACGGTTTCCAACGGCGATATCCCCATGACGACCTGCTTGCCCGTGATGAGGCCGATGGCCAGCACGGCGGGGACGGTCAGGCCGACGGTGGACACGAAGGCGCCCAGACACAGATTGATGGCGCGCTGCATCTCATTGTTCAGGGCGGCCTTGATGGCGGTCAGGGATTCCGGCGTGAAAACGATGATGGCGATCAGCACGCCGCTGACGGCGACGGGCGCGCCCGCGGTCGCCACGCCGTAGTCGATGACGATGGCAAGGTGATGCGCCAGCAGGACGATCGGAATGATCATGCCAAGCAGCAGCAGGCTGCTGCGCACGATGGCGGACCGCTCGCCGGGAGCGGATGCCGTGTCTTTCGTCTGCGCTGCGGTTTTTTCGGGCTGCGCCGCCACGGCCATCAGGCCGGGATGCGGCTGAATGAAGAGCCGCTTCTCGTTGCGCATCTGAAGCAGCAGGAACACCGCATACAGCGCGGCGGTGATCGCAGCAATCGTCCAGCCTTGCAGCGTCGTGAATTCGCCCGCGCCCGACAGGTAGTTGGGCAGGACCAGCGCCGTGCCGGTCAGCAGCACGATCATCGCCAGATAGGCGTTGGCGCCTTGGGCGTTGAACTCTTGCTCGCCATACTTCAGGCCGCCCGCGACCAGGCAGATCCCCATGACGAGATTCACGATGATCATCATCACCGCGAAGATCGAGTCGCGCCCGATGGTCGGAAACTCGCCCGGGCCAAGCAGCACCGAGGCAATCAGGATCACCTCGATCGACACGATCGAAAGCGTCAGGATCAGCGTCCCGTAGGGTTCGCCCAGCTTGTGCGCCAGAAGATCGGCTTCATGGACCACGCCGAACGAGGCGGCGATGATCGTGAAGAACAGCACCGCAAAGCAGGCGATGGCGGCGACGGGGGCAAGCGGCTCCGCCAGCCATGCGCCGCCATAGACCGTGAAGGCGATCACGACAAGCCAGGCCCAGCCCAGCTTGAACCAGGTGGCCTTGGGAATGCGAGGAGCGTGCGAAGGGGGCGGGGCAGTCTCCGGTTCGGTCGCGGCAACCGAAGGCGCGCGAGGAACGACAGAGGTGGGGAGGAGGGCGGGGAATAGCGGGACGCGCATCGCTGGTCTTTCCATGAAAGATAAGCGGGGTCGTCCCCGATAAAGTCACGCCAGTCAGGTCGTCCTGGCTGGCGAGAGCGAGCTGCTCGATCGCTGAAATTCTAACCGATCGGGACTTGGGGCAAGGTGCCCGGGGCGCGTTGGCACATCTTTCCCGTCCTGGGCTAGACTGATCTCCCTTTCATCTGCTCGCCTTAGCCATGGCCCTGCACAGCTGGCTCATCTACCTGGTCGCCGTCATCGGCCTGTCGATCACGCCTGGTCCCAACACGCTGCTTGCGCTGACCCACGGCGCGCTGCACGGCCATCGCAAGGCGTTGTGCACCATCGCCGGCGGCGCGGTGGGTTTCATCGCCTTGATCGCCTTGTCCATGCTGGGCATCAGCGCGCTCTTGAAAGCCTGGGGGCCGGCGCTGACGGTGTTGAAGTGGGCGGGCGGCGCCTATCTGATCTGGCTGGGCATCCAGCTGTGGCGTGCGCCGGGCGTGCAGCTGACGCCCGCGCCCGACATGCCCCGGCCGCGTCGCACGCGGATGTTCAGCCAGGGCCTTTTGTCCGCGATCTCCAATCCCAAGGCGTTGCTCTTTTACGGCGCGTTCCTGCCGCAATTCATCGATCCGGCGCGCAGCCTGTTCACGCAGTTCGTGATCATGGCGGGCACCTTCGCCGTCATCGAATTCCTGGTCGAGTATGTGCTGGCGCGGCTGGCGCACCGGGTGCGGCCGTGGCTGGAGCGTACCGGACGCCGCTTCAACAAGGTGTGTGGCGGCCTGTTCGCCGCCATGGGGGCGGCGCTGCCGGGTTCTTGACGCCTACTGCACCGTCGTAGGCGTTGCGGCGCGCGAGGACTGCGTGGGCATGCGCTCCAGGGTCAGTGTGCCAGGTTCGCTGGACGATGGGCGGACCACCACGGCCTTGTTGGTATTGTTTGCGCCCAGGTTGGGTAGATCCGTCGGGCGGGCGGCCACGGCCGCGAAGGGGCCGCCGCCCGTCGACGGCACGCCGTCCAGGGTCAGGGTGCCAGCCCACAGGCCGTCGCGGCGCGATAGCACCTGGTATTGCTGGGGCGCGCCGGCAGTGCGTGCCACCACGTACAGCGTGCCATCAACGATATTGAGCGCCGGGGGCGACGCGGCCAGGGCGTCCAGTTTGGCCGGCTTGCCGTGCTCGACGAGCCAGAGCGGTCCGCCCGTGCGTTCCAGCAGCGCCAGGACGACGTTGCCTTGCGCATCGGCGCTGATGGCCGGGCGCCCGATGTAGGGCACGCCCAGATCCGTGGCCGTGCTCCAGTCCATGTCGAGGTCGGTGGTGTCGCCGGCTTCCACCAGCTTGATCAGATGGTTGTTGCTGCGCTGGCGGAAATAGAGTTCCACGCGGTTTTCGTGGTTGCGGATCGCGGCCAGGCCGCCTGCCGCTTCGGGTGCCGGCACGCGGCGCCAGCCTTGCCATTCCGGCCGATGGCCTTTGGCGGCCGGCAGTTGGCGCGTGTAGAACAGTTCGCCCGCACCGGCCGACGCAAAGATCACATAGCGCCCGTCGGCGCCGCGCGCGGCAGCCGGAGCGCCGGTGGCGCCGTCCAGCGGCGGCAGGTCTTGCCAGGTGCTCCAGCTGCCGTCGATGCCGGAGGGCGTGATCCAGTGCAGCACGCCGTCATAGCCCAAGGCCACGGCGGCCGCTTCACCGCGCGGCGCAACAGCCGGGATCTGCGTGACGCGCAGGCCGCCCAGCGCCTGCCAGCCTTGCCAGGTGCCATCGTGGCGCTGTTTGTTCGCCCACACGCCGCCTAGCGGGTCGCGCGCCATCAGGCCGGCCGTGCCGTCGGCATGGGTGAAGGAAACCAGCGGACCGCTGGTGCGCCCGCCCAGGCTTTGCCAGCGGCGCTGGCTGGAATCCCAGCGGTTGACGGCGGCATTGGTTTCACCGGCGGCGAACACCACGAGGCCACCGCGCCCGTCCGGATACAGCTGCGGCGCGATGTCCTGGCTGGAGACGTAATAGGCGCGCTGCACCCAGGCGGCGGCGGGGCCGGCCGGCTCTTTGCAGCCCGTCGGGCCGGCGCAATAGTGGTAGTCGTTCCAGGCGTAGTGCTGGAAGATCACCGACTTGCTGGCGATTTCCGTGTCGGCCAGGTTGGTGGCGCGTTCCTGGCTGGGGTAGTCGATGTAGCCAGTCTCGGCATAGTTGCCGGGCACGCGCAGCATGGCTTCGCGCACCAGTCGCGCGCTGGCGATGTGGTCCGGATGCCCATGGCCCGCGCAACGCCAGCAAAGCTGCGTATAGGGCACGACGATGGTGTCGTCCAGATGGCGCACCGTGGTCGGCTTGTATTGGCGGATCAGGTCCGCCAGGGTGTCGATCAGTTGTTCGCGCGTGTAGACCTGGGGGTAGGGGCCCAGCGTATCGACGCTTTGCCCGGGTTCCGATTCGGTGCGGCTCAGCGGCGTGAGGCTACCCCAGCCCTTGCCCAGCCATGGATCCTTCAGGCGCATGTGCCAAAGCTGCACGCGCGGATTGTCCTGCAAGGTGAAGCGCGCGATGGCGCGCCCGCCTGCCATGCCGGCATCTTCCTTCCACTGGTCGGGCTTGTGCGCCATGTAGGCGTAGGCGGCGCGGATGCCGCGTTCGCGACCCAGCATGTAGCCATCGCCTTCGCCCGCGTCGCTGGCCGTCAGGTAGACGACGCGCACGCAGCCGCCCGCCTCGATGTTGGAGGCGATGTCGGGGTTCATGAACAGCAGGTCGTCATCCAGGTGGGCCACGAAGGCCAAGTCCTTGATGCCATGGCATTGTTCCAGCGTCGGCGGGGCGGCCAACGCGGACGCGGAGACTAGAACGGTGACTGCACAGAACAGCGCCCGGCAAACGGGGCGTACTAAGGCCATCAAAGCTGGCATAGGTGGGCGTCGCTTAAAAGGCGCGGCGCGGCAGTGTGTTTTTGGTTCAACGAGTATAGCGGGCAGGTGTTGCGGGCTGACGAAGGAACCGGAACAGAGTGTTGGATAGGGTGTCAGTCTGCAAAGGCGCGGTTTGACGTATGGTCCGTCACCTTTTTTCATTGGTAGACTGGTGGCCCGCAGCCCCGATCTGCAGTCAGAAGGCCCATTCCGTGAACATCCGTCCGGCCCTACACAGTGACATCCTTTTGCTTGTGGAACTTGATCCGATCGCCGATCGCGAATCGGGCCGGCGGGAATTCATCGCACGAAGCGTCGCCGCGGGTCAATGCTGGGTGGCGACGGGGCCAGGGCAGGAGGCGTCGCCCCTCGGGTACGGGGTCCTCAATCGCGCGTTCTTCGACCACCCCTTCATTGCCCTGGTCGTCGTGAAATCGTCTGCGCGGCGCCGTGGCGTCGCGACGGCAATTGTTCGAAGCTTGGCTTCGCAATGCGACGGCGCCAAACTGTTCACGTCGACGAACACGTCCAATTTTCCGATGCGGGCCCTGCTTGAGCGGTTGGGATTCATCGCCAGCGGCCGGATCGATAACCTGGACGACGGCGATCCTGAACTGGTGTTCGTGAAGTTCTTCGACTGATATGTGGCGCGGCGGACGCGCTCGCGCCTTATGCGGCCGGCTCCCACCGTCCCGAGGCCGGGTCCACCACCGCGCGCACGCCGCCCGCCCACACCTGCTCATCCGCCATGCCTGCCGCCCGTTGCGGGTCGATATCGAATACCACGCCCAGCGCCTGCGCGACGCACGCCGCTTCAACCGGCAATTCCCAGGTCAGGAATAGCTGAGTGAGATCCTCATCGGAAGCGAAGTCGGTAGCTTGAAAACCGTTGCCGCCACGTGGGATCACGGCATGCGGCTGGCAGGTATCGAAGAGGATGGCGGTGCCCCGGACGAGCGGGATGCGATGCCCGGAATACGGGAAGTGCACGTCCAGCCCTTTGTCGTCGCTCAGGAACAGGTTGCAGAAGGCAGCACTGCCGTATTGTTCGCCGTCATGGTGATACCTGGCGCCGCGGCATGCCATCAGGGCAATGTCGCTGTCGGCAAGCACGTCGCCCAACCCCAGCGCGCGTGTCCAGGTGCCCATGGCCTGCACGCAGCGCTCGTATTCGGGCCAGCGCACTTGCGTTCGGGCCAGCGGCATCTGTTCGACGTCGCCAGGCTCCAGGGACAACCGGGTGGTGATTTCGCGATGCCAATCGGCGACTACGCGGGTGGGGGGCGGGGGCACGTCAACCGTGCCTGACAGCACCGTGCCGCCCACGCTGCGGCTGCGGATCGCGTTGCCGCTCCAGAAGTAGGAGATGAGAGGCATCATTTTTCCGCCGCCTGGTTCAGCAAGGTGAACACTTCCTGCACGCAGTCCGCCATTTTCCTGGCCAGCGCGCCCACGGGGAAGTGGTCGGAGGTCACCGCGTAGCTAGGGAATTCGATTTTTTCCGAGAACGGGATTTCGCGCAATTCAGGCATGTTCAACGCCCGCGATACGACGGGGTTGATGATTGAGACGCCCAGCCCTCTGCCGACCATCGAGCAGATGGTCGTGGCGTAAGGCGTTTCGATCGACAGGATCCGCGAATCATCGGGGAAGTGCCGGTCGACCGATGCGCGGTTGAAACTGCCTGCCGGCAACGAGATGAAATTCTCGTCGTTGAAGTCGGCGGGCTTCAGTATTTTCTTGCGGGCCAGCCGGTGCATGCGCGGCACGATCGCCACGCCGTGCGCCGCGTTGATCCGCGCGTACTGCAAGCCTGGCACGTCGGCCTGGATGGAAGCGAAGCCGATGTCGCAAAAGCCGGTGGCCATCCACTTCGCCACCACGTCAGACCCACCCGTGCTGACCACGACGGGAATGTCCGAGACCTTGTCCCTGAACAGCCGGAGCGCGTCTGGCAGCACGCATTGCGTGATGGAGCCCACCGCGCCGACCCGCAGCAGGCCCGTGCCCCGGCGGCGAATGGAACTGGCGCTGTCGTTCAACGATTCCAGGCCGATGAAGGCGCGTTCGACGTCGGCGTAGAACGCATCGGCTTCAGGGGTAGGGATCAGCCGGGTGCCGACGCGTTTGAACAGCACGAAACCCAGCGTATTTTCAAGCAGCGCGATCCAGCGGCTGACGTTTGGCTGCGAGGTGTGCAGCAGCCCCGCCGCCGTCGTCATCGAGCGCGTCATCATCACGGCGCGAAAAGCTTCGACCTGCTTGAAATTCATCGTTCAGTCCAGAAAAACGGCGTACGGATAATCATATCAATTTTGTATTTGAAGCCGTAAATATCTGATTTGACGCATAACTTGGCGCAGACGGAGACTACAGTTTTCGTGTTCCTACCGGACTGAAATGGAATCCAAAGTCAGCAGCCGCCTGAAGCAACCGCTTGCCCCGGAAGTGCTTCAATATATTTTCCTTCCGCGCTTGAATCGCGAGTTCTTCGCCAATTTCGAGATGCTGAATCAGATCAACCTTGCGCATCTGGTGATGCTGCACGAGCAGGGCATCCTGGACCACGACGCGTCGGTCCGGTTGGCCCAGGCGTTGCTCAAGATGCAGGCCGACGGGCCGGATGCGGTGGAGTTGGATGCCGCACGCGAAGAGGCCTATTTCAACTACGAGGCCCATCTGATCAAGCTGGTGGGGCAGGAGCTGGGCGGGCGCCTGCATACCGCGCGCAGCCGCAACGACATCGGCGCCACCGTCGACCGCATCCGTGCGCGGGATTTCACGGCCCGGATCGCGACCGCCTTGATCGACGTCGCCGATGCGGCACTGCGCCAGGCTGGCCAGTACGCCGACTGCGTGATGCCCGGCTATACGCATATGCAGGCCGCGCAGCCGATCACTTATGGCTATTACCTGTCAGCGCTGGTCGACGCCTGGTCACGTGATGTCGACCGCTTGCTGCACGTGTTGGAAACCACGGACGCGTCCCCGTTGGGCGCCTGCGCGCTGGCCGGCACGTCGTTTCCGATCGACCGCGACACAACCAGCGCGATGCTGGGCTTCAGCCGCCCGCTGGCGAGTTCGCTGGACAGTGTCGCATCGCGGGATTTTGCGCTGGAGCTGAGCGCTTCGCTGTCGATCATGATGATCACCAGCAGCAGGATGGTGCAGGACTTCTATATCTGGTCGACGCCGGAGTTCGGCTACCTGTCGTTCCCGGACAGCATCGCCAGCACGTCCAGCATCATGCCGCAGAAGAAGAACCCGGCGGTGTTGGAATACCTGCGTGGCAAGACCGGCCACTTGATCGGCCTGACCTCGGCGGCTTTCGCAACGGTGAAGTCGACGCATTTCACGCACTCGGGCGACAGCAGCCGCGAGAGCACGCGGACGTGCTGGGAAGCCTGCGAAGAGGCGTTGAGATCGTTGGCGCTGATCAAGCTGCTGGTGGAACGGGTCGAACCGAACCGCGCGCGCATGGCCTCGCGCGCGGCCGAGGACTTCTCCACCGTCACCGACCTGGCCGACCTGCTGGTGCGCAAGGCCGACGCGTCGTTCCGCGACGCGCATCACATCATCGGCGCCGTGGTCCGGCAGGCATTGGAAGCGGGAATTCCCGCCAAGGACATCACGCCCCAGATGGTCAATGCCGCAGCCGCCCAGCAGCTTGGCCGGCGGGTCGCGCTGCGCGAAGACGATATCGCCGCATGCCTGGACCCGGTCCGCAATGTGGCGGCGCGCCAGTCGTTCGGCGGGCCCGCGCCAAGCCTCGTGACCGGCCGTATCGGCGAGCAGCAGGCAGAGCTGGCCAAGCAGCGCAGCGCCATCGCCGCGACGGTGCAGCGCGTGGCGGATGCGCAGGATCTGTTGCGGCAATGCGTGCAAACGCTTATTTCATCCGAGTCAGCGGTGACTTCCGTCCTGGAAGCTTGACTGGCCATAACAATCAAGGGGAATTCCATCATGCTGAAAACTATCGGGGCGGCTATCGTAGCCATGGGGATCAGCCTGGGCACTCAGGCCCAGGCCCAGGCCCAGACCTATCCCTCCAAGCCCATCACCATGATCGTGCCGTTCGCGCCGGGCGGCACGGTGAACCTGATGGGGCGTCTGCTGGCCAATCGGATGTCGGAAGCGCTGGGCCAGACGGTCATCGTGGAAAACAAGCCGGGAGGCGGCGGCAGTATCGGGGCGAACTTCGTCGCGAAGGCACCGGCCGACGGGTACACCTTGCTGTTGGCGACGATGGGGCAACAGTCGATCCAACCGCTGCTGACCAAGAACCTGCCGTACGACGCGATCAGGGACTTTGCGCCGGTCGCGCTGTTTTCCACGGTGCCGAACGTGCTCGCCGTGTCGGCCGACTTGCCGGCCAATAACGTTGCCGAACTGGTCGAATACGCCAAGCAGCATCCTGGTAGGCTGAACATGGCTTCGGCCGGCATGGGGTCGGTCAACCACCTGACGGGCGAGCTGTTCATGTACCGCTCGGGCGCCAAGTTCGAACACTTGCCGTACCGCGGTGCGGGCCCGGCGACGGCCGACTTGCTGTCGGGGCAGGTGCAGGTGCTGTTCGCGAACCTGCCCAACGTGCTGGCCTACATCAAGCCGGGCAAGGTGCGCGTGCTGGCCGTGGCCAGCGAGCAGCGCAGCCCCGCGATTCCGGATGTGCCGACGCTGGCGGAGGCCGGCGTGAAGGATGCCGTGGTGGAATCCTGGTATGGCGTCATGGCGCCGGCAGGCACGCCGCCCGAGGTGATCCGCAAGCTGCAGGACACGGTCATCGACCTGGCCAAGGACCCGTCCATGATCGCGCATCTGGCCGAGCAGGGCGCCGTGCCGTTTGCCGGCACCAGCGCGGACCTTGCCAAGCTGTCCGGCGAAGAGACCGAGCGCTGGAAGCGCATCATCGACAGCGCCGACGTCCAGACGAACTGATCAGCCGCCGCGGTTGTCGTACGCGGCCTCTTTGCCGTCCCCGTCATCCATCGCGGCGCGGGTCCGTTCCATTAGATGCTGTTTCAGGCCGGCCAGCGCATCGGCCGGCCAATCCGGCGCACCGGTCACCGCCAGCCAGGCGTCCACATAATGCTGCGGCGCGTACACATGGCCGTAGCCGATCGGCGTGTGGGTGCTGACGGACATGTCCAGCGCAAGTTGCAGCATGGTCACGACCGGCACCCAGCGCAGGTCGGGCGAGACGTCGGGGCCGTAGGGAGGATCCATCCACGCGGGTCGCCGGTACAGGTCGCGATAGTCGAAGAACGTGACGGCGTCGCTGGCGTACTGCAGGTAGACGATGCGCATCGGGCCCCAGGGCGCGTCGGCGGGCACCGGCGAGCCGTCCTGGTTCATGAAGCGCACGAAGGCGCCGTCGCGCAGTTGCGGCAGCCAGGCGGGGGAGTCCGGGTTGCGGGCGTCGGTGATGGCGCGCCAGACCCGGCTTTCAAACGGCGGGCCGCTCCAGAGTGCGCCCTGGATGGGGTCGCCGATCATTTCGAAGAGCTCGGCGGACCGCGCGGAATTCATGGCGCCCAGACTCAGGCCATGCAGATACAGCTTGGGCCGCTGGTCTTTGGGCAGGGCGGTCCAGTGGTTGTAGATTTCGACGAAGAGCGCGCGTGCGGCTTCGGCGCCATACTCGGGCTGGGCCAGCAGCGATAGCGGGCTGGACAGGTAGGAATACTGGATCGCCACGCTGGCCACGTCGCCGTGCAGCAGGTATTCGACGGCGTCCATGGCGGCCGGGTCGATCCACCCCGTGCCCGTGGGCGTTACCACCACCAGCGCAGACCGCTTGAACGCGCCGACGCGCTTCAATTCTTCCAGCGCCAGCCGGGCCCGCGCCTGCGCCGTGGCGGCGCCGGGCAATCCCACGTACACGCGGATGGGTTCCAGCGCGTCGCGACCGGTCTGCGTGCGGATTTCACGCGCGCTGGGGCCGGAGGCGATGTATTCGCGGCCTGCCCGGCCCAACTGCTTCCAGGCGATCAGCGAGTCGGGGCTGCCCGTCTTGGCCGGGTCAGTGGGCTGCGGGCGCTCGGGCTCGATCAGCGCGTCGTACTCGCGGAACGAGGCGTCCAGCACGTGCAGTGCCGCCCGGAAAAACACGTTGTTGGCCAACGACCAGAAGATCACGATCGCGATGGCCGCGCCGGCCACGTTGGCGACGCGCCGCGGCACCACGCGGCGCACCTGCGCGGACAGCGTGCGGGCCAGCAGCTTGAACAAGCGGCCCAGCGCCAGCAGCACGGCAAAGGTGATCAGCGCCGTGGCGCTGACCTTGAAGGGGTGCGCGCTGGTGACGGGTTCCATCTTCATCAGGGCGCGGATCGTGTTCTGCCATTCCGCCGCGCGCCACAGGAACAGCACCAGCACGGACAGGCACAGCACGGTGATCAGCGCGTTGGTGATGCGGGCGGCGCGTGCCTTGGGTTCAGGCAGTTCCAGATAGGCCCATAGCCAGTGCCACAGCACGCCCAGCCCATAACCGGCGGCTAGGCAGGTACCGGCCAGCACGCCCTGGGTCAGGTAGGTGCGGGGAACCAGGGTGGGCGTGAGCGAGGCCGCAAAGAACAGCGTGCCCAGCAGCAGGCCGACCCCGGA
Source organism: Achromobacter marplatensis (assembly GCF_002209535.1). GTDB lineage: Bacteria > Pseudomonadota > Gammaproteobacteria > Burkholderiales > Burkholderiaceae_B > Achromobacter > Achromobacter marplatensis. The sequence continues at coordinate 205,213 of NZ_NJIG01000006.1, forward strand.
CAGCGATTCCAGGTGCGAACGGAAAAAGGCAGGCAGACGGTGTGGGAGGCCAGGGCGCAGGGACGTCATCCTGTCAGTCCCGGTCCGGTGGCCCACGCGCGGCCACCCAGCTGCCCATCCAGCCAGGCGTAGGCCAGTTCCAGCTGTTCCGTCGCAAGCGCCAGGCCTTCCCGCCGCTTGGCGTCGTCGCCCGTCAAGGCGCCGTTGACCGCGTGCCTCACCCCGTTCATGACGTGCAAGTCGAAGAAGCGGTCCAGGAAACGCACCTCCAGCGCGGCGGCCGGGTCGGCGGGTACCAGGCTTGCCGGCCCGGGGTGGGCCAGTTGCAGGTATTCGATGATGATGCTGGTTTCGGCGACGTTGCGGTCGCCGTCCACCAGCAGCGGGAACTTGTGCAAGGGCCAGCGCCGCAGCCATTCGGCCGCGTGCTCCGGCGTCTGCGGACCGATGCAGCGGAATTCGAACGGGATGGCGTTCTCGTACAGCGCGATCAGGACTTTCTGCGTGTACGAGGAAAACGGATGGCCGTAGAGCGCAAGCGACATGGCGGGGTCTCCTGATTCGGTCGGCCTTTATTATGCAAGCGCAAGCCCGCCATGGGGGAAAACTGGTAGCGAAGCCGGTTGGATAATTGTTTCCACCAGACGGACGGCAGCCGTTTCCGCCATGCCGGATCCGCCCAAAACTAATACAGTGTCCGACAAGCCGACGGCAAGGTCGCCGCGGGACAACATGAAGTCTGGATACCAGGACTGGAGACGGGATGGATACGATTAGCAAACAGGGCGCCAGCGTGCGCGATCAAGTCAGCGCAACGGAATGGCAGGTCCGCACGGACTTGGCCGCCCTGTATCGGCTGGTGGCGCTGTTCGGGTGGGACGACCTGATTTTCACGCACATCACCGCCAAGGTGCCAGGCACCGAGCATTTCCTGATCAACCCCTACGGCATGATGTTCGACGAGATCACGGCGTCCAGCCTGGTCAAGATCGACCTGAACGGCAACAAGGTCATGGCGTCGGAATACGACATCAACCCGGCCGGCTTCACCATCCACAGCTGTATCCACGCGGCCCGCAAGGATGCGATGTGCGTGTTGCATACGCACTCCATCAACGGCGTGGCGGTATCGGCGCAGAAGGCGGGGTTGCTGCCGTTGTCGCAATTCGCGTTCATTGCGCTGCGTTCGTTGAGCTATCACGATTACGAAGGCCTGGCGCTGAACCCGGAAGAGCAGCCGCGTCTGGTGCGCGACCTGGGCAGCAACAACTACCTGATCCTGCGCAACCACGGCTTGCTGACGGTGGGCCAGACAATGGCCGAAGCGTTCCAGGCCATGCACCGCCTGGAAGCCGCCTGCATGGCGCAGGTGCGGGCGCAGGCGGGCGGCAGCGAACTGATCTTCATTCCGCCGGAAGTCCTGGCGCGCGCCGCAGTCGAATCCCCGGCCGACCGGGCGCACAAGGCAGCGCTGGCGTGGCCGGGCCTGCTGCGCCGGTTGGACCGGAAGAACCCGGGCTACGCAGAGTAAAGCGGCGGCAGCGCTCTTTTTAGGGGCGCTGCCTGATCCGGTTGCGGCGTTACGGCTTCGCCTTGGGCGAGGCCTGCAGGAATTCGGCGCAATCGGGCAGCGGCGACGTCGGTGCATAGACCGAACCGTCGGATTTCCATTTGTAGGTCACCGTGTAGCTGCACTGCTTGTCGGCCGCAGGAGCAACCTCGGCCTTCGTCGGCGCCGGCTTCGCGCTGGAGTCGGCGTAGCGGCTGGCGGTCGCTGGCGCGCGCGTTGCCTGGGTGGTGACTTGCAGGTCCGGATACTCCGCGCCGCTGGCCGTCTTGGTTCCGGGCAAGGCTTTCAGAGCGGCCTTGAATTGATAGGCATCGATGCAGTGGCCATCACGCTTGCGCTGGTCGGCTTCATTGAAGCAGGCGCGGATCGTCGCTTCCGTCGACGACGGCATGATGAACACCAGATTGCTGGCGGAAGGTTCGCCCAGCGTGACCTCGAACAGATAGAGGTCCTGGCGGATGAAGCTGCCGCCTGAGAATTGCGTCTCTAGTTTGTAGTCGGGTTCGGCCGGGCCGACCACGCCCACCAGCGCGCGATCTTCGCTCAGGCGGATCAGCTGGGGCCAAACGGTGAACTTGGAAAAATCCGGAATGTCGGGCAAGTCCCAGAATGCGCGGTCGGAGCGCAGCGTGCGGCTGGTAGCGAACGGGCCGTTGGTTTCGAAGGACCCGTCCGTTTTGATGCCGACGCACCAGTCGGTCTGCGCGTTGCAGAAAAGCTTGTTGTCCGGGTTCAGCTTCAATGGTTCAGTGTCCGGCTGTGCCAGGGCAGCAACCGGCAGGGCGGCCGAAATCAGTAAGGCAAACACTTTTTTCATTGTCGTTTCCGTGATCGCGGTAGAGATGCGGCGCATTATTGCCTGAATCAAGTTTTGTTCATTTCAATCTGGCAGGAATGCCGACAGGACGTTTCAGTCCTATTTTTACGGCTGACTCCAAGCTGAATGTTATGGTTTGGCTTCCAATCGGTGGCTGCGCTGTATCGCGCGCGGCCCCGTTCCCGTCATGAGGAGCCCTGATGAAGTCGATCCCGTCCCTGCTGCTGGGCGCAAGCGCGCTGATGTTGGCATTACCGGCCGCCGCTGCGCCGGTCACCTACGATCTGGACCCGTCGCATACCTACCCCAGCTTTGAAGCCGATCACATGGGTGGCCTGTCGACGTGGCGCGGCAAGTTCAACAAGTCCAAGGGGGTGGTGGTGCTGGACCGCGAAGCGCGCACCGGCACGGTGGAAGTCACGGTGGACATCAATTCCGTCGATTTCGGCCACGACGAAATGAACCAGCATGCCGTCGCGCCCGACATCTTCGACGCCGCCCGCTATCCCACGGCCACCTTCAAGGGCAAGTTCACCAAGTTCGACGGCGACCGCCCCGAAGAGGCTACGGGTGACCTGACCCTGCGCGGCGTCACGCGGCCCGTCAAGATGGAGATCGACGATTTCAAGTGCATCCAGCACCCGATGGAAAAACGCGAGGTCTGCGGTGCCGACGTGTCAACGAAGTTCAGCCGCAAGGACTTCGGGCTGGAGTTCGGCCTGGACATGGGGTTCAAGCCGGAAGTGGAGTTGAAGATCCAGGTGGAGGCGGGGCGGCGTCCTTGAGCATCACGTCACGCGCCGCGCCGCCTCTCAAAGCCGCACCACCGCCAACACCGCCTCTGCAAACGCCTCAGGCGCCTCTTGCGGCAGGTTGTGGCCGATGCCGCCCGTGATGTCGCGGTGCTGGTATTTGCCGCTGAACTGCTTGGCGTAGCTGGCGGGGGGCGGATGCGGGGCGCCGTTGGCGTCGCCTTCCAGGGTGATCGTCGGCACCGTGATCTTCGGTGTGGCCGCTAGGCGTTTTTCCAGTTCGTCGTAATGCGATTCGCCTTCGGCCAATGCCAGGCGCCAGCGGTAGTTGTGCACCACGATCGCCACGTGGTCAGGGTTGTCGAATGACTGTGCGGAACGTTGATACGTCGCGTCGTCGAACTTCCACTGCGGCGATGCCAACTGCCAGATCAGCTTGTTGAAGCCGTCGCGGTTGGCGGCGTAGCCCGCTGCGCCGCGTTCGGTGGCGAAGTAGAACTGGTACCACCACTGGAATTCCGCTTGCGGGGGCAACGGTTTGCGGTTGGCTTCCTGGCTGCCGATCAGGTAGCCGCTGACGGACACCAGCGCCTGGCAACGTTCGGGCCACAGCGCGGCCATGATGTTGGCGGTGCGCGCGCCCCAATCGAAGCCGGCAATGACCGCACGTTCGATCTTCAGCGCATCCATCAGCGCGATGATGTCCACGGCGACCACTGCCTGTTCGCCGTTGCGGGGCGTGTCGGCCGACAGGAAGCGCGTCGAGCCGTAGCCGCGCAGGTACGGGACGATGACGCGATAACCGGCGGCGGTCAGCCGTGGCACGACGTCGACAAAGGCGTGGATGTCGTAAGGCCAGCCGTGCAGCAGGATGGCGACAGGGCCGGTGCTGGGGCCGGCGTCCACATAACCGACATCGAGCGTGCCGGCCCGGATCTGGCGGATGCCGTCGAACGACGCGGCGCTGCGGCGGGGTGTAGTGTTGGCGGGTTGCGCAGGGCTGGACTTGGCCTGCGCCGTGCCGCTCACGCCAAGGTTCAGCAGGCTGATGCCTGCCAGGGTGGACGTCGTGGCGAGCAGGCGGCGACGCCGGGTGTCGATAGGGTCTGTCATGGCGGAGGCTCCATAAAGGGTTCGCAGGGTTGGGGACTTGCTGCGAACGATTTATAGAGGTCCGGCGCGCGCGCCGGGTGTCCGAATGTATGGGCCCCAGGGGCGGATACAGTGCGATTCAAATCTGCCGGTTTTCCGCCATGGATTCGGCTCAGTCGGGAATTTCCGGTTCGACGAGCTTGGCCAGCTGCGTCAGCGATTCCTGCCAGCCCAGGTAGCACATCTCGGGCGGAATGACGGCAGGGATGCCTTCCTGAACGATGCTGATGTCGGTGCCGCAGGATACCTTGCGCAGCGTGATCGTGGTCTGCATCTGTCCGGGCAGGTTCGGGTCGTCGAAGCGGTCCGTGTAGCGGATTTTTTCGGAGGGGACCAGCTCCAGGTATTCACCGCCGAAACCGCTGCTGTTGCCGGTCGAGAAATTGCGGAACGACATCTTGTGGACGCCGCCCACCTTGGCGTCCAGCTGGTGGACCTGGCAGGTGAATCCATAGGGGGGAAGCCATTTCGCGACGGCGTCGGGCTCAAGGAAAGCGCGGTAGACGCGTTCGGGCGCGGCGCGCAGGACGCGGTGGAAGGTAACGGTGCCGGTAGTCATGGTGTGTCCGCCTTGGAATGAGAGGGTCGTACTCATACGACGTTCAGAGGACAACGAAATCGACATGGCCGGAGCTAGTGAAAACCCCTAGTTCTGTAACCGTCCGATGTACGCCGACAGCGCTTCGGCATGCCCCTGTTCGGCACGCAGGCCGACGTGGCCATCGGCCCGGACGACCACGAGCACAATGCCGCGCACGCCCAGCGCATGGGCGATGTCGGGCGCCAGGTAGGCATGCACCCCGGATACCCCGGCATTCGCGGTCAGGACGATCACTTGTTCGATGATGGCTCCGCCAGCTAGCGCGTCCATGTCGCGGCGCACCTGCTCCAGGGCGTCCTCCGGCGTCGCGGCGCAGCCGATCAGCAGGGCGGTGTGGCCCAGGCGGCGAGTGCAGGCATGCAGGTGGCCGACGCCGCCCGATGCGAACGTCAGGGGAATCTGATCAGGCAGACGCTGGCCCGGCCAAAGGGCTTCGTGCGGATCGCCCATGACGATAGGTGATCCTGCGTAGTCGATATCAAGCTCGGCCTCCGCTACCGCTTCATGGTGCCGCGTGCCAGGATCGGCAAAGGCCGTCCGGATCGCTGCATCTCGTTCGCGGCGGGCGCGTTCCCCCTTGACCATCTGTGCGCGTTCGGCGGCATCGCCCGAGGCCATCACCTGATCGGCCACGGGGCGCCGTTCGGCGTGATAGCTGTCCAGCAGCGTGTCGGAACAATGTCCCTGGCAAACCAGCGCAAGCTTCCAGCCCAGGTTGTAGGCATCTTGCAGCCCGGTATTCATGCCATGCCCTTGCGCCGGGCTGCAGGTGTGCGCAGCGTCACCGGCCAGCAACACACGGCCCGATCGGAAGTTCCGGGCAACCTTGGTGTGGCAATCGAAGCGTGCGGGATGCGAAATCTGGTCAAACCTCGCGTCAGGCAGGTAGCGTTGCAAGGTGGCCAGCGCGTCGGCGACCAGATCGGATTGCGCGGAGCGGGGCCGCAGGTACACGCGCCAGCGGCGGTCGGGCAGGGCCGTCAGAATGACCGGCGTCGGATCCAGATAGGCGTAGTTGGCTTCAAAGGATTCCGGCCATGCCGGGATGGCCGCGTCAAACACGGCCCAAGGCTGGTGGATGTCGTGGCCGTCTTGTTCGATACCCATCAACGTGCGGACGGTGCTGTGGTGTCCGTCGCATCCGACTACCCATTGCGCGTGGACCTCTGACCGCGCGCCCCGCTGATCGATTGTGGCTGCAACGCCATCGGGTTGCGCCACCAAGCCCACAAGCGTGGTGGCGCGGGTGACCGCGCCGCCGTGTGCGACGAGATAGTCGTGGAGGATGGATTCGGTCATTTCTTCCGAGATGCCGATATTGAATGGATACCGGCTGGCGCACAGCGACAGGTCAATGTCGCCCAGCACGGCGCCATCGGCATGGATACGGGCATGGCGCTGTTTGACGCCCAGACGCAAGAGCGGGTCGGCGATGCCCAGTGCGTCCAGTATTTCGATTGATCGAGGATGCACGACGGTGGCGCGGTCCCATTCCATGGGCTGCTCGTGTGCGTCGATCAACAGGCATTGGACGCCGCGCCGAACCAGCTCCACGGCGGTGAGCAGGCCGGCTGGGCCCGCGCCTACGACCAGAACGGTTGTCGCGATCATCATGGATCTCCCTGAGCGGGGGGCATTGGCGGGGGGGCTTGCGTCACGCGATTCGCGTCTGGCGAAATTAGAGCAAGCGGGATGCCCTCGTCAACGGTTCCGGAGCCCGTCGCATGGCTGAGGGATCGGAAGACCGGTACGGGCTTACCAGTGCCGGCACAATGAAAAAGGCCACGGGATCAGCGCCGTGGCCTTTTTCAATGGTGCGGCGTCAGGTCCGCACGCACTTATGTGTCATCAGTACGCGCCCATGTAATCGCGCTTGCCGACTTCGATGCCGTTGTGGCGCAGGATCGCGTAGGACGTTGTCACGTGGAAGAAGAACTGCGGCAGGCCGTAGTGCAGCAGGTAGGCGCTGCCCGACAGCTTCTTTTCTTTCGGCGTGCCCGGGCGCAGCACGATTTCCAGGGACGCGCTTTGCTCGAACTGTTCCGGTTTGAAAGAACCGACATGCGCCAGGGTCTTGGCGATCAGGGCCTGCAGCTCGGCGAAGGTGGGTTCACAGTCGGGCCAGGACGGCACTTCCGCGCCGGCCAGGCGGGACGTGATGCCCTTGGCGAAGTCGGTGGCGATCTGCACCTGGCGCGATAGCGGGAACATGTCCGGGAACAGGCGGGCGCCCAGGTAGGCGGACGGGTCGATGTTTTTGTCGGTGGCGTGGGCTTCGGCCTTCTTCAGCACGTCCGACAGCGCGGACAGCATTTGCTTGATGACAGGGACGGAAGCGTCGTACATGGGGGTGGTCATGAGGGGACTCGCAAAATGAGTGAGGCGGGCGCGGGGCTCCCCGCGCGGCAGGCCCAAGACTACCAGCAATTGGCGACAGGATGGCCGCTTACAGGATCCCCGCGGTCAGGGCCTTCAAGGTCGCGGCGACGCGGGTCGAGCACTCCAGCTTGCGGAACACGCTTTCCACGTGGGTACGCACCGTGCTGGGGCTGATATTCAACGCCCGGGCAGCCTCCTTGTTGCTGGCCCCCAGGCTGATCTGGCGCAAGACTTCCAGCTCCCGTTGCGACAGCGTGCTGGTCGTGCGGCGTGCCGCGGGGGCGCCGCCGGATGCAGCGGTGATGGCGGCGGCCGCCACCTCTGCATCGAAGCGGCCCGCCTCGGCTTCCTCGCGCAGGATGCGGGCGGCCTCCTGCAGGGAATAAGCCGGCCGCCAGGGGCGGTCTTCCAGCAACGCCTGCAGCGCGACCGTCGTGGACAACACGCGTTGCGCAGGGCTTAGCGCGGACCCGGATGAGCCGCGGAAATAGCCGCTGCCGTCCAGGCGTTCGTAGGCGTAAGACGCCAGTTCGGCCGCTTCGCTCAGGCCCTGGATCTGGCGGGCGGCCCGGGCGGTCCAATAGGGCATCAACCGGACTTGTTCCCACTGGTCGGCGGACAGTTTGCCGGGCGTGTTCCACAACCGGTTCGGCAAGGCGGCGCGGCCGATGCCGTGCACCAGCGCAGCCGCCTGCAACGATTCCTGCGCGGCCGGGCCCATGCCCAGCAGCGCGCCGCAACGGGCGGCCAACTGCGCGACCCGGCGGGAATAGCCTGCCAGCCACGGCAGCTTGAGTTCGGCTACGTCCGCCAGCAGCGTCAGGTCTGCGGCGGGCGCGTCGAGCGGGGCGTCGGCCAACGCCCATTCGGTGCCTGACGGCGGGTGGGCGTCGATGTCGTCAAGCCAGGCAGGGCCATGGCGGATCGCCAGGTCTGCGACTGCGGCGGGATACTTGGCGCCGGCCTGCGTGCGCAGGTAGTCCATCGCGCTGTCGCGGCCATGCGCACGGCTCAGGATTTCCAGATCGCTTGCCGCATTCACGTAGAACACGACCCCCGGGATGGCGTCCCCGGCCACGCCCTGCGGCATGCCCTTGCCGTCATGGCGTTCGAAGGCGTGGCGCAGACCCGCCACCACGTCGTCCGGCATGCCCAGGTTGACGGCCACGTCGCCCGAGATTTCGCAATGGATCAACGCCAGCGGCACGATCAGCGATTGCGTGCGGGGATCCAGGGGCGGCAGCGTCTGCGCCATCATGGCCTCGCGCGAGGCCACATCGTCGCCCAGCAGGTCCGCGAAGCCGCTGGCGTTGGCCGTGCAGCCCGACCAGCGCAGCAGCGCCACCGCACGGGCGTGGTTCTGGGCGGCCTCGCCCGCACCATGGGCCGCGGCCAGTTTGCCGGCCAGGCACGCGGTGCGGCGCGAATGATCGGTGGCGCGCCCCATGCTCAGGTCGCCGACAAAGGCCATGGCCAGCACGGCATCGGTGAGTTCCATCGTACTGGCGGCGGTCATCGGGGGCGGGCGGTCAAAGGGGCAGGGGGCGGGCTGATTGCGAGGCTGATCGCGGCCTTATCGGTTAATCAACCGATACCGGCCTGGCGGGAGGATGACGACACTGGAACCCAGCAAGCACGACACCGTCGCTTGGCACCCAACCTAAAGGAAATTCAGTATGAAACGCCATATTATCGCAGCCTCATTGCTGGCAGCCGGCCTGTTCGCAGGCCCGGTTTCGCAGGCCTTTGCGGCCCAGCCTTCCGTCGTGATCGTGCACGGCGCCTTCGCCGACGGCTCGGATTGGGCGAAGGTGATCGCCCTGCTGCAAGACAAGGGCGTGCAGGTCCAGGCGGTGCAGAACCCGCTGGATTCGCTGGCCGGCGACGTGGCCGCGGCCAATCGCGCCATCGACAATCAACCCGGGAAAGTGGTGCTGGTCGGCCATTCGTGGGGCGGCGTGGTGATTACCGAGGCGGGCAAGCACGAGAAGGTCGCCAACCTGGTCTACGTGGCGGCGTTTGCGCCCGATGCAGGCCAGTCGGTGGCGTCGATGACCAAGAATGAGCCCAAGGCGCCGGGCACGGACAGCATCGCCGCTGACAGCCATGGCTGGCTGAGCATGCCGCCCCAGGGCATCGCGCGGGACTTCGCGCAAGACGTGCCGGCCGCTCAGGCCCGCGTGATGGCGGCCACCCAAGGGCCGATCAAGGCGACGGCGTTTGGCGAAGCCGTAACCTCCGCCGCCTGGAAGACGAAGCCGTCGTGGTTCATCGTGGCCGAGAACGACCGCATGATCCTGCCCGCCTTGCAGCGCACGATGGCAGCGCAGATCGGCGCGAAAGTGACGGCCCTGCCGTCCAGCCATGTGCCGCAGCAATCGCGCCCCGCAGATGTGGCCCGCGTGATCCTGGATGCAGTCGCCAGCGTGAAGTAAGGCGCACCCTGCCCGCCCGGTGGTTGCCAAGGCGCCGGGCGGATGAGTCCGCAATGTTCCTAAAATGTACTTTTTATGTTCTGAGACACCCTGAAATACTCGGGTTAACACTAGTGATTCCCAGCCTTTCAGTCAGGCTATAACCATGTTTGTATTTTTTTTGTATTTATGAACATGAAAATTGCACTGATTGGTTGTGGTGAAGTGGGGGACTGCTATGCAGCGGCGTGGGTGGCCGCCGGCCATTCGATCGTGGGTATCTGCGAGCTGCGCCAGGACGCCGAGATGCAGGCGCGCGCGGCCTCCTATGGCAGCGCGTTGCATGCCGAGCCCGGCCCGTGGCTGGCTCAGGCCGACATCGTGGTGTCGGCCGTCTTCGGCCACGCGGCGCTGAAAGTCGCCACGCAGGCGCTGCCGCACTTGCGCGACGACGCGTCCTACGCCGACTTCACGACCGCAAGTGCTGCCGACATGCGCGCCGCTGCCGACATCGCCGCGCAGCGCGGCGTGCCCTTTACCGATGTGGCGATCATGGGCGCCATTGCGCTGCTGGGCGCCCGGACCCCGCTGTTGTGCGCCGGCACGGGCGCGCCCGCCGTGGCCGCCTTCACGCTGTCCGCGGGAGCCCCCGCGCAGGCGATCGACGGCCAGGCGGGCGACGCCGTCCGCTTGAAGCTATTGCGCAGCATCCTGACCAAGGGCATGGAAAGCCTGGCCGTCGAGTGCCTGGTCGCCGCTGAAAGCATGGGCCTGCGCGCCTCCCTCTATGAAGTCCTGTCCGATATGGACCGGACGCCGCTGACGACATTCGTCGATTCCTTCGTCCGCTCGCATGTGCTGCATGCACCGCGCCGCCTGGCCGAAGTGCGCGAAGCGCGCGAGCAATTGGTCGAGGCCGGCTTGCAGCCGCTGGTGCTGGACGGCGTCGAACGGCTCTTCGCGCGTACGGCCAAGGGCATCGAAACGGCACGCGAGGCCGGTTCGTTCAACGTGCCCGACTCCGTGGCGGACCGCCTGGCATGGCTGACGCCCCTGGCGCGCCAATCCTGAATCGCGGCAAAAGGCCCCTCAGAGGGCCGTGCAATTCCCAAACATCAGTGAGGAAGACAATGAAATCCCTGAAGACTGTGTTGGCAGCCACGCTGCTGGCCTCGTGCGCCGCGGCCAGCGCGGCCGACATGGGCTCCGCGCCCATTACGCTGATTTCCCCGTTTCCCCCGGGCGGTGGAACCGACACCCTGACCCGCATGATCGGGTCGGCCATCGCGCAGGACACGGGCTGGAACATCGTGGTCGAGAATAAGCCGGGCGCGGGCGGCAACCTGGCGCTGGACGCCACGGCGCGCGCCAAGCCTGATGGCCACACACTGGTCATGGCGCAGACCGACAACATCGTGCTGAACCCGTGGCTGTACAACAAGCTCAGCTACGACACCTTCAAGGACTTCAAACCAGTCGGCCTGGTGGCCTCGTCACCCAGCGTATTCGTGGTGGTGCCGGAGTCTCCGTACAAGACGCTGGACGACGTGGTGAAGGCCGCCCGCGCGCGGCCGGGCCAGGTATCGCTGGGCATTCCCGGCATCGGCGGCAGCGGCGACTTGATCGGCCACCTGTGGCGCAAGGCGGCGGGCATGGAACTGATGCACGTGCCGTACCGCGGCTGGTCGCAGGCGTTTCCGGATCTGGCCAGCGGCCGCATCGACCTCTACACCGGTTCCGTGGCATCGCTGTTGCCGCAGATCCGCGGCGGCAAGGTCCGCGCGCTGGCCGTGGTGGCCGACGAGCGTTCGCCGGCGCTGCCGGATGTGCCAACCTTCGCGGAAAGCGGTTTCAAGACCATTAACCAGACGATCTGGTGGGGGCTGATGGCGCCCGGCAAGACGCCGGACGACGTGGTCGCCACATTGAACCAGGCGCTGAATAAATCCCAGGCGCAGGCGGATGTCGTGAAGAAGCTTGAAGACTCCGGCTACAGCGTCATGACGGGCACGCCGGCGGATCTGGGCAAGCGCCATCGCGCCGACCACGACATTTTCGGCAAGGTCGTGCAGGAAGCCGGCATCCCCAAACAATGATCGTGCGAGATCCACAGACAACGCATCAGGAGAACCCCAATGATCGGTTTTGAGATTCACCCGCGCAAACGCGCGGTCGCGAGCGAGTTCGTCGAGAAGTTCCGCCGCATTCCCGTCGCCAACATCAGCGACTGCATGTCGCGCATGACGGCCGGCGGCGCGCGCCTGCGGCCCATGCATGACGGCCATCCGCTGGCCGGCCCCGCGCTGACGGTGCGCTCCCGCCCCGGCGACAACCTGCTGGTGCACAAGGCGCTGGAACTGGCGCAGCCGGGCGACGTGGTGGTGGTGGATGCGGGCGGCGACCTGACCAACGCCATCATCGGCGAAATCATGACCACCTACGCGCAGAAGCGCGGCCTGGCCGGCATCGTGATCAACGGCGCGATCCGCGACGCCGGCACCATTCGCCGCGGCTCGTTCCCGGTGTATGCCGCCGGCGTGACGCACCGTGGGCCCTACAAGGATGGCCCGGGCGAGATCAATGGCGTCATCGCGCTGGACGGCATGACGATCGAACCGGGCGACCTGATCCTGGGCGATGAGGACGGCCTGCTGGCCTTGCCGTATGACCAGGTGGCCGCGCTTTACGAAGCCGCGTCGGCCAAGCATGCGGTCGAAGAAGAGATGCTGGCGCAGATCGCCGCCGGCACGCTGGATACGTCGTGGATCGATGCGCGGCTGAAGGCGCAGGGCTGGAAGCCCTGATCAAGCTATCGGCAATCAGCCTTGGGCGATGCCCAGGCGGCGCAGGACCCGGTCTTTGACTGCGCCGCCGTAGGCCCACGACAGCACCGCCAGCACCAGCATCGCCACGGTGAAGTAGGCACGTGCGGCCATCGGTACCGGATTCAGTTCGGCGATGGTCCGCATCGGTTCATAGGACGTGAAATCGCTGGCCGCCAGCACGCTGAACACCAGGGCCAGCACCGGCCCGGTGAAATGCGGCCGTTCGCCTCGCGTCGCCTTGTCGGCGTTGAATGACCAGCGCAAGAGCTGCACCAGTTGCACGGCTACCGTGACAAGCGGAATGGCCACGGCCAGCAACAGGACGAACAGGGCGACAAGGATCTGGGGCGAATACATGAAAGCGAATATAGGGAAAGACTGACACCCGCGGGCCGCGTCACGCGGCGGGCGCATCGGCCGGCGGCTTGCGCTGGCTGCGGAAAAGCAGGTGGGTCGTGGTCAGGTGAAAACGCATGGCGATATCCGCACATCCCGGATCGCGCGCGCGCAACGCGGCGATGATCTGGCGATGGTGCTCCACGCTGCGCAGCATGTCGTCATGCGTGTAGAAGTAGAACGAGCCGATGATGATCGGCATGTCCAGCAGGTTTTCCACCATCGTCCGCACGCGCGCGGATTGCGCCGCATCCAGCAAGGCATGGTGGAAGAGGTTGTTGCAGTGCTGGACCCGCGCCACGCGGTCGGTGTCGTCGGAAAGGATGGCCTCCAGCATGCGCTGGTTGATCTGTTCCAGATGGTCGATCTGTTCAGGCGTGGCGCGCTCCGCGGCGCTGCGCGCGGCATAGGGTTCCAGCAGCAGGCGCAGTTCGAACGCCTCGTTGATGTCGCGGTCCACCCAACCCAGCACCACCGCACCGCGGTGGCCTTCGCGCTTGACCAGGCCGTCGGTGATCAGCCGGTCGATGGCGCTGCGCACCGGCGTGCGGCTGACGGAAAGCTCGGCCGCGATATGCTCTTCGCGCAACCGCTCGCCAGGCAGGAACACGCCGGACATCAGCCGTCGGCGGAGTTCCCCATAGACTAGGTCGCGGGCGCTGGTCATGGTGGCGCAGGATTCCTGAGGGCGCGAAAGAGATCCAGACTATACCCGAAGGGGGCAGGCCAAATCACCCGTGCATCCGCACGTTTCAGGCGCCGGCAGGAAACGTCACCGTGATGCCCACGCCGCGGCCGTCCAGCCCGGGTCCCCATTCGATTCGCGCGCCGTGCTTGGCGGCGATCTGCGCCACCAGCGACAGGCCGATGCCGCTGCCGCGTTCGACCGTGCCGGCCTTGCGGTAGAAGCGGTCGAATACGCGTTCGCGCTCGGCGGGCGCGATGCCCGGCCCGTTGTCGGCCACGGACAGTTGTGCGCCGCCGTCCGCTAGCGACACGCAGGACACGGCCACGCGGCCGCCCTCGGGGGTGTAGCGCAAGGCATTGTCCAGCAGGTTGCGCAGCAGCACGCCCAACGCATCGACGCCGCCCTCCACGGAGGCGGGCTGGGCATCCAGGCTGATGCGCTGGTGCTTGCGGTGGGCGAGCGCCTCGTTGTCGCGCACGATCATTTCGGCCAGCCGGTCCAGTGCGACGGATTCGGCGGGGCCTTCGCTCAGGGCTTCGGTGCGAGCCTGGTCCAGCAATTGCTCGGCCAGGCGGGTGGTGCGGGTCGCGACGTCGCGCAGCTTGTCCACCGCTTGGTCGCGCGCCTGCTGGGTGTCGCTGCGCACGGCCAACTCCGCGTAGGCGCTCAAGGCTGCGAGCGGCGTGCGCAGTTCGTGCGCCGCATCGGCCAGGAAGCGCCGCTCCCGGTCCAGCGAGGCCGACAGACGTTCCAGAAGGCTGTTGATGGACTGGATGAACGGTTGCAGTTCGCCCGGCATGCCCGAGGTCGGCAAGGGGGCCAAGTCCATGGCCGGGCGGCTCAGGATGGCGTCGCGCGCGCGGTCCACCGGGCGGAAGGCCCGGCGCATGACCAGCCACGTCATTCCAGTCAATATCAGGAAAAGCACGCTCAGGAACGCGAGGCCGTTACGCATGCGCTCGGTCGTTTCCTTGCGCAGTTGCGCTTCGGATTTGGCGAACTGGACCTGTATGCGGCCGTCCCTGTCCGCCACCGCGTAGGCGCGCCAGCGTTCGCCGCCCAGCGTGACGTTCTGGAAGCCGTTTTGAAAATCGCTGATCAAGGGTTCATCAGGCGCCCATGGCGACTGCACGAGCAGCCGCTTGTCGGCCAGCGACCAGACCTGGAAGTTGAAGGACTCTCCGTCGAAGCGGTTGGAGTTGGGGAGTTCGAATCGGTCTTCACTGGAAGGCGCGGCCCGCAGCAGGCTGGCGGGCAGGGACAGCAGCGCCTTCTGGGCTGCGTCGCGCATGTCCCGGTCCAGCATGCCGGTTTCGGCGCGCGTCTGCTCGTTGTAGATCAAGGCGAACACCGTCAGCCACGTCGCAAGCATGGCAAGCAGCAAGGTGACCGCGACTTGTCTGCGCAGCGTCTTCATGGCGGACCGTCCTGCACGATGCGGTACCCCAGGCCGTGCTGGGTTTCGATCAACCCGTCACCCAGCTTGCGCCGCAACTGGTGGATGTACACGGCCACGGTATTGCTTTCGATGGTACCGCTGCTGCCGTAGACGGCGACTTCCAGCTGATCGCGGCTGACGGTGTTGCCCATGCGTTGCATCAGCGCCAGCAGCGTGTGGTATTCGTGGGCGCTCAAACTTACTTCGCTGCCGTCCTGCGTCACGGTGCGGCGCGCGGGTTCCAGCACGACGTTGCGGCAACGCAGCGCCGACACCACGCTGTTGCTGCTGCGGCGGAGCACGGCGCGCATCCGGGCCAGCAGCTCGTCCAGCTGGAAGGGCTTGACCAGGTAGTCGTCGGCGCCGGCGTCCAGTCCCTGGATGCGGTCGCTCAAACGGTCGCGGGCGGTGATGATCAGCACGGGCGTTGTGTCGAAGCGGGCGCGCAGCGCCTTGAGCACTGTCAGGCCGCTGCCGTCGGGCAAGCCCAGGTCCAGCAGGACGGCTTGATAACCGTGGTCCACCAGCGCCAGGTGCGCTTGGGGCATGTCGCGCGCCCAGTCGACGTCGGCGCCGTCTTGAATCAGGCCCGCGCGCAAGGCATCGCCCAGCATGGGATCGTCTTCTACCAGCAGGATACGCAAGCAAGCTCCACGGCCGTCTCCAGCAGTGCCGCCGGAGCCTTAAAGAATTATTAAAAGATGCTCAGGACAATGCAGGCCAAGCCCGGGGGCGGTCGCCCACGGCCATTGTCATAGAACGGAAGGAAGCCCTGATGCGGATGGGTATATTAGCAAGAGGCGTCTTCGCGGGCGCGGTTTTCAGTGCAGCTGGCGCCGCCTCTGCGCAAAGCACAAACTTCATCGGATTGGGGGTCGGAGCGGTCCCCGTTTATGAGGGTTCCCGCGAGTACCGGGCGCTGCCGGTTCCGCTGATCAACTATCAATCGGGCAATTTCTTCATCACGCCGCGCATGGGCCTGCCGGCGATGGGACTGAAGACGTCGCTGGCCTCCGACCTGGACGCGGGCGTTTTCGTGGGGATGAGCCTGGGGCGCAAGGCCGATGACGCCGACCGCTTGAAGGGGCTGGACGACATCAAGTTCCACGGCGCCTACGGCGCTTATGTGGAGTGGCGGCCGGGCCGGTATTCGCTGGGGGCCGGCTACAAGCAGGCGGCGCGCAGCGGCTACGGCGGCACGTTGGAGCTGCGCGCATCGTACGCCGCGCTGATGACCGAGCAGCACAACGTGCAGGTCGGCGTCCGCACCGAATGGGCCAACAGCGACTACATGCAGACCTGGTTCGGCGTGACGCCGTCGCAGGCCGCACGTAGCCGCGAAGGCTTGTCGACCTATTCGCCGTCTTCAGGCTTCAAGTCGGCGGGCATCTACACGACGTGGTCGTACCGCATCAACCCCAGCTGGAGCACGGTGTCCACGATCGGGGTCAATACCTTGCTGGGAGATGCGCGGGATAGCCCGCTGACGGAACGCAAGGCCAACGTGTTCGGCTCGGTGGGGGTGGCGTACCGCTTCTGACGCGAGGGGATGAACGGCGGGGGATCGGGGCGTATCGGGGCGGATCGGGGCGGATATTCAGGCGGAACAGATACAATTTCCGCCAGAATTTCCGTCATCACGTCCTGAAGATCCGATCCCATGCCTGACTTTCCGCCCGAACCTCAAGCCGTCCACAGTCCCCCTACGCGTCACGCGATATTCATCGTCGCCACGCTGAACCCCGGCGCGGCCGCCGCCGAAACCGTCCGCGGCTGGTGCGCCGGCGTGGCCACGCTGACGCGCACCGTCGGCACGCGTTCGCCGCAAGAGAACCTGTCGTGCGTCTGTGCATTCGGGTCCGACGCCTGGGACGCGCTGTTCGGCCAGCCGCGGCCCACGGGCCTGCATCCTTTCCGCGTGTTCGGCGAGGGCACGCGCGTGGCCGTGTCCACGCCGGGCGATCTGCTGCTGCACATCCGCGCGGATTCCATGGACCTTTGTTTTGAATTGGCGACCTTGCTGGTCAACGGCCTGGGCGATGCGGTGACCGTGGTTGATGAAGTCCATGGCTTTCGCTACTTCGACCGGCGCGCCATCATCGGTTTTGTCGACGGCACTGAAAATCCCGAAGGGCGCGAGGCCGTCAATTTCACCGTGATCGGCGATGAAGACGCCGAATTCGCCGGCGGCAGCTACGTCCTGGTGCAGAAGTACCTGCACGACATGACGGGCTGGAACGCGCTGACCGTGGAGAACCAGGAAGGCATCATTGGCCGCCACAAGCTGTCGAACGTGGAACTGGACGACGACATCAAGCCGACCTCTTCTCATAGCGCCTTGACGACGCTGGAAGAGAACGGGCAGGAAGTGAAGATCCTGCGCGACAACATGCCCTTCGGCCGTGCGGGCGTGGGCGAGTTCGGCACGTACTTCATCGGCTATGCGCGTTCGCCCGCCCCGATCGAACAGATGCTTGAGAACATGTTCGTGGGCCGCCCGGCGGGCAATTACGACCGCCTGTTGGACTACAGCCGCGCGGTGACGGGCAGCCTGTTCTTCGTGCCGTCCGCCGAACTGCTGGAAGACTTGGAAACGCGCGCGGTCCGTGCAGAAGCGCCGCAGCAGGCGACGACAGCGACGACCTCTCCTTCGATCGCTTGAATGTAGCGTCGGGTGCCGCTCCGGCACTTGACGCTACCCGTAGATAGTCATTGATCGGCGCCAACGCTGCCCTGCCGCGCGCCCCGGATGCGGGGCGGTAGTGCCCCTGTATCAGGCATCTACGACTAAAGACCGATGCGCTCATACCTGTGCGTTGCTACTGTTCTCCCCGAGCAGTTCAGCGAATTGGGCTCTGGATTTCCGTTGGCTTTGCAAGACGGCGAGAGCCGGGCGCCTGTGGCTGCTCGGCCGATGCCGGCACGGACTCCTTTGCCGGCAAGCAGGAGATACCTATGCAGAAAACCACTCAACCGGATCCATCGGACAAGGCATCGGACGTTACCGTCCAGCCCCTGACCGCGGCAGAGATCCAGCAGGTCAGCGGCGGCGTCGGGCCGAATCGCTCCCCGGGCGTGGTGGCTCGGACGCCCGCCTCGCAGGCTAGCCGCGGGGCCGCTGCGCCCGGCAAGACCATCTACTGCAGCTGACCCGGAAATCGCGAACCGCAATGGTGCGCTTGAACAGGAGTTCCAATGGAAAAGACCGACAATCTGGCGTCTCTCGATAACGCCGCAGAAGAAAAAATCCAGCCGCTGAGCGAGACCGAGGTCCAGGACGTGAGCGGGGGCGCTGGCGGCGGCAAACCCAACATCGTCCTCAAGATGTCGGGCGCTCCCGGCGCCCCGGCCGGACTTGGCACCGGTCGTCAGCCCTATTTCAAATGACCTGAGCCGGGACTGCAACCTTGAATCGCGGCGGCCTGGCCGTCGCGCTTTTTTCAATTGTCTTCGGCCTCGATCCGATGTCGCTCTATCGCAAACAGGCGCTTGCCGCGCAACGTTCCGTCGGGCTGGGTGACATCGTCCTGATCCGGCCGGTGTCGTTCGCGCTCGTCACCGCCGTGTTGGGCGGCTTCGTGCTGGCCGTGTGCCTGTTCCTGGCGTTTGGCAGCTATACCAAGCGCGCCACCGTCAGCGGCCAGCTTGCGCCGGACACGGGTCTGCTCAAACTCTACGTGCCGCAGGCCGGGGTGGTGCTGGAGCGTCCGGTCCACGAGGGCCAGCACGTCAATGCAGGCGACGTGTTGTACGTGGTGTCGGGCGACCAGCAAAGCGCGCTGGGTGACACGCAAGAAGCCATCAGCGGGCAGATACGGCAGCGCGAAGACAGCCTGCGCCTGGCCCGCCAGAAGACATTGCTGCTGCAGCAAAGCGAGCATGACACCCTGGCGGCCGGCATTGGCGGCTTGACGTCGCAATTGGCGGCGATAGACAGCCAGATCGCCGGCCAGCGCAGCCGGATCAAACTGGCCGAGGACAGCGCCCAGCGTTATCGGAATTTGATGGAAAAGGGCTATCTGTCGCCCGAAGAGTCCGACCAGAAGCGGGCCGAGCTGCTGGAGCAGCGCAACCAGTTGCAGGCCCTGCTGCGCGACCGAATCGGCATCGCCATGGACCTGTCCAACCGGAAAGCCACGCTGGCGGACCTGACCCTGCGCCAGCAGAACCAGCTGGCGCAGCTGGACCGCGACCTGGCCGGCGTGGCGGTGGACCTGACCCAGAGCGAAGCCAAGCGGCGCATCGTCGTCACGGCGCCGCAATCGGGCGTGCTGACCGCTGTGACGGCCGAGGTGGGGCAGGCGGTGGATACCCGGCGTCCGTTGGCCGCCATCGTGCCCGACGGCGCCAAGCTGCTGGTGGAGTTGCTGGCGCCCAGCCGCGCAGTGGGCTTCGTGGCGCCGGGCGATGCCGTGCTGATCCGCCTGGCCGCCTATCCGTACCAGACCTTCGGCCAGCAGCGTGGGGTGGTTCAGACCGTGACGCGCAGCGCGTTGCCGGAAGGGCAGATGAACGACGGTGCCGCGGCGCAGGGCGATAAGGAATCGATGTACCGGATCACCGTGTCGCTGGAGGCACCCGTGCGCGGGCCGCAGGGCCAAACGCTGGCATTGCGGCCCGGCATGCGGCTGGATGCGGATTTGCTTCAGCAGACGCGCCCCTTGTACCAATGGGCATTCGATCCTGCCTACCGATTGTCGGGGAAATTGTGACCATGCTTGAACGCCTGACGCTGGGCGTCAAACGGCGGGTGCCCAGGCTCCTGCAAACCGAAGCCGCTGAATGCGGCCTGGCCTGCGTGGGCATGGTGGCCGGTTTTCATGGGCATCATCAAAGCCTGGCCAGCCTGCGCGGCCGTTTCCCCGTGTCGCTCAAAGGCGCCACGCTGGCAACGCTGATCCACGTGGCCGGCCAACTTGGGCTGGCATCCAGGCCGGTCAAGGCGGGCCTGGGGGCGCTCAGCAAACTGAAGTTGCCTTGCATCCTGCATTGGGAATTCAACCACTTCGTGGTGCTGACCGACATCAATGCGCGGTCGGCCACGCTGATCGATCCGGCCTCTGGTATCCGCAAATGCACCAACAGCGAGCTGTCGGCGTCCTACACCGGCGTGGCGTTGGAGCTTTGGCCCACGCCGGACTTCGTGACGGCCAACGAAAACAAGCCGGTCCGGCTGCGCGAACTGACGGGGCGCGTCACGGGTCTGGGGGCGGCGTTCTTGCAAGTGATGCTGCTGGCGCTGGCGCTGGAAGTGCTGACGGTGGTTCAGCCGTTCTTTCTGCAATGGGTCGTGGACCACGTGCTGAACACCGGTGACCGCGACTTGCTGACCACGTTGGCGCTGGCCTTCGGCCTGTTGATGGTGATGCTGCAGCTGACGTCGGTTGCGCGTAGCTGGATGCTGATGTTCATGGGCACGACGCTGAACCTGCAATG
The DNA here is from genome assembly GCF_002209535.1 of Achromobacter marplatensis. Classification (GTDB taxonomy): domain Bacteria; phylum Pseudomonadota; class Gammaproteobacteria; order Burkholderiales; family Burkholderiaceae_B; genus Achromobacter; species Achromobacter marplatensis. Next base: position 225,681 of record NZ_NJIG01000006.1, read on the forward strand.
GCGCAGCAATGTCTTCACGCACCTGCTCCGGCTACCGGTCAGCTATTTCGAAAAGCGGCACCTGGGCGACATCGTGTCGCGCTTCGGCGCCATCGACACCATTCAGCGCACCGTCACCACGTCGTTCCTCGAGGCCCTGCTGGATGGCATCGTCATGGTGATCACGCTGGTGCTGATGTTCCTGTACAGCCCGCCGCTGGCGTGGATCGCCGTGGGCGCCATGACGCTGTACGGCTTGGCGCGCTGGTCGGGCTATGCGTCGCTGCGCTATGCCACCGAAGAGCACATCATCCATGCTGCAAAAGAGCAGTCGCACTTTCTGGAAACGGTGCGCGGGGTCAAGGCCATCAAGCTGTTCCAGCATCAGAACGACCGGCGTTCGCGTTGGCTGGCGTTGCTGGTCAACGAAATCAACGCGGATCTGCGCGTGCAGAAATGGGCGCTGTTCTTTCGGACCTTCAACGGCCTGCTGTTCGGGCTGTCGTCGATCGCGATTCTGTGGCTGGGGGCGCGGCTGGTGCTGGACGGGCAGTTCACCGTGGGCGCCTTGCTGGCATTCATCGTCTATAAAACCTTGTTCGACAAGCGCGTGGCGGCGCTGCTGGACAAGTTCGTGGAAGTGAAGATGCTGCGGCTGCAAGGCGAGCGCCTGGCCGACATCGTGCGCGAGGCGCCGGAGCCCATCGACGAGATGCCGCGGGCGGACGGCGCCGTGACGCGCTCGCCGGCCATCGAAGTGCGCAATCTGCGCTTTCGCTATAGCCCTCAAGAGCCGTATGTGCTGGATGGCATCAGCCTGCGCATCGAGCCTGGCGAATCCGTCGCCATCACTGGGCCGTCCGGGGGTGGCAAGACGACCCTGATCAACATCCTGCTGGGCATCCTGACGCCGACCGAAGGCGAGGTGCTGGTCGATGGCGTGGCCGTGCGCGGGATGGGCGCGGCCGCCCTGCGCAGGATGGCCGGCACCGTGTTGCAGGACGATGTGCTGTTCGCCGGGTCCATCGGCGAGAACATCAGTTTCTTCGACCCGCAGTACGATCCCGACCGCGCCAGGGAGTGCGCGGAAATCGCCGCCATCCACGACGACATCTGCGCGATGCCCATGGGCTACAACACGTTGGTGGGCGACATGGGAACGGTGCTGTCCGGTGGGCAGAAGCAACGCGTGTTGCTTGCGCGCGCGCTGTACAAGCAGCCGGCGATGCTGTTCCTGGACGAGGCGACCAGCCATCTGGACATCACGCGGGAACGGGTGGTCAACATGGCCATCTCCCGCCTGAACATGACGCGGGTGATCGTGGCGCACCGGCCCGACACCATCGCCGCGGCGGGACGCGAAATCGCGCTCGCAGGCGGCAAGATCGCCTCGGACGGCGGTGCGCTCAGGTCGGCTTGCCGAACACGCCGCCGCGCCGAGCCACAAGTGTCGCCTGTGTTCGATTAAGCACGCCCAGCGTGGCCAGGATGGCCGACACATGCGTCTTGACGGTCTTCTCCGTCATGTTCAGCCGTTCGGATATTTCCTTGTTGCGCAGGCCATCGCAGATCAACCGCAAGACTTCGCTTTGCCGCGGCGTCAGGGTGCGCAACAGGGCGGCGTCATCAGGCGAACGCGGCGGCGTGCCTCCGGCAGACGGGATGCGAGGCGCATCCGCCGCATTGATCGCTTCCAGGGCAGCGGTCAGCGCCTGGCAACTGGCGGATTTGTTCAGGAACCCCCGCGCGCCGGCCTCCATGGCGCGGCGTTCGTCATCGGGATCCTGCGAGGCGGACAGCACCAGCACCCGCAGTTGCGCACGCCGCTGGCGCAGGCGCTTCAAGAGCTCCGCACCGGCCATGTCCGGCAGGTAGTAATCCATGATGACGTTGCCGATGTCGGCATGGCGGTCCAAGAGCGCCAGTGCCTCCTGGCCGCTGGCGGCGGGGTGCACCGCCAGCGTGGGCATGGCGTGCGCCAGCGCCATGACCAGCGCCTCGCGGAACATGGCGTGGTCGTCGATAAGCAGTACGGCGTTCATTCGACGTCTCCGTCCGAGGGTTTTTCTGCCGCGTCTTGCAGCAGGGCGGCCAGATCGGATCGTTGTATTCCTCGCGCAGGATGGGCCTGTACCGGGAGGACCCCCGGTTCGGAACGTGGGCGGATTTTAGACCGATTGCGCCGCGGCGGGGCGCAATTGCAGCACCGCGGTCAACACGGTCTTGCCCGGCGCGGACGAGATGTCCAGCGTCCCGTGCACGCGGGTGATGCGGGCGTGCATGCTGCGCATGCCGACGCTGACACCGGCCTGCCGCACCGCGGCCACGTCGAAGCCGGCGCCGTCGTCTTCGATCCGCAGTTGCAGCTGGTCGGGCTGAGGCTGCTGCAGTTGCAGCTGTACGCGGCGCGCGCGGCTGTGCTTGACCACGTTGGTCAGCGCTTCCTCCACCAGCCGGGTCAGCGCCAGGCATTGCAAGGGGGAGGGCGGCGTGGTCCATTGCGGCGGAAATTGCCAGCTGGAATCCAGGTCCAGTTCGTCGAACAACTGCACGAAGCGGTGGCGCAGCGGGGCAGCCCACTCTGGAGGCGTCTCCGGGACTTTGACGCCCGCGCTGGAGCCGCTGTCGATCGTTTGGCGCAGGTCGTCGCGCAGCAGTTTCAGCATGGACAGGAATTGCTGGCCCTGCAGCGGGGCCTTGGCCTGTTCCACCATGGCCATCATGCGCACCAGCGATCCGCCCAGTCCGTCATGCAGGTCGTGCGCGATCTGCAAGCGTTCCTGCAGCCGGGTGTTGCTCATTGCCAGCGCGTGCTCGCGCTCCAGGGTGGTGGCCAATTCCGTGCGCGCCTCTGCGATGCTGTCGGCCAGCTCGTGGTTGAAGCGTTCAATCCGGCGCACGTTGCGCGCATGGCGCAATCCCAGGATCGCGGACATGCAGAGAGTGACGGCGATGCTGGAGAACGAGGTGTAGGTCGGGCCGGGACCGATCAGTTTCATGAGCCGCAGCAGATCGTGGATGATGACCACGAAGATGATCAGCAGGCAGGCCGCCAGCATGCGTTGTTCGGGTCGCCGGGTACGCCATGCATGCGCGCAGAACTGCAGGCAATTGGCGAGGAAAATGCCCGCGCTACCCAATACGGCGGCGCGCTGCGCTTCGGGCAACGCGGTATCCGGCGTGATCGCCAGCATGGCCAGCATCGCGGCCGCGACTGCCCACAGCACGCGTTCGGTACGTGGCAGAAACCGTTCGCTGAAACGCCAGGTGAACAGGCAGAAGCACGCCGTATACAGCACCAGCGCCATGGAATTGGCCCGGGCCGCCATCAGCGTGGTGGCGAACGGCCAGGGGCTGGTCGCCAGCACGTTGGCGACGAACAGCACCCAGAACAGAGCCATAAGCGCGTACCAGCCGTAGGTGGTCTGTTCGCGGCGGACGATCCAGATGCAGAAGAACAGGGCGCCCAAGACGGCTGAGATGATCAGGTTCAGGACGTAAAGGGTGCGGTTGTTCCACCACAGGTCTTCCTGGAGCGCCTGCATGGCCTGCGCTGCGCCCAGGTGCACCGGACCCAGGCCGGGCGTCTGCTGCGACACGCCGACCACGCGCAGCCAGAGGGTGTTCACGCCGTCACGCAGCAGGGATTCAGGCAGGCGCCAGTAGCGCGGCAGGTTCCAGCTGCGCGACAGGGGTTCGGTCAGGTGCGCATCGCGCCAGATCAGTTCGTCGTTGATGAAGACTTCGCCGGCCATGACCACGGATTCCAGCGTCAGGCCCACCGATCCGCTTTGGCCATCCGGGCATTGGCGTTGCCAGTCGATGCGGTACCAGACCGTGCCGCTGTAGTCCGGCCATCGCTTCGCCCAGTCGTCGGGCAGCGTGACCGGCTGCCAGGGCGATGCGTCAGGCCGGCTGCCCTCGGCCGCGCCCTGGGCGGCTGTGATGGACAGCAATTGGACCGTGCAGGCGGCTGGGGTCGCAGGCGCGGACAGCGCCGGTCCCGCCAACAGCGCCAGCCAGCACGCAAACAGCCATCTCAGGCCAATAAGCCGCGCGAGCGCGCGGCATGGACCGCCCGCGTGCGCGAGGAGACGGCCAGTTTGCGGTAGATGTGCTTGATGTGGCATTCGACGGTATAGCGCGACAGGAACAACTGCTCGGCGATTTCGCGATTGGCAAGCCCCTCGGCCACCAGGCGAAGGATCTGGCTTTCGCGGGGGCTTAGTATCTCACCGCTTGCCGTGTCGGGTTGCTCCGTGGGCCGGGGGCGCAGTTCGTCGATGATGCGGCGGGCCACAAAGGGGTCGATCGGCGCGCCGCCACGCAGCACGCTGCGCAACGACAGCGAGACCTCCAGGTCGTCGCGTTCCTTCAGCACATAGCCCGTGGCGCCGGCCCGCAGGGCAGCCAGGATCGCGTCTTCCGTGCACCAGGCGGAAATCACCAGGATGGCCAGGCCGGGATCGGCCGCGTGCATCTCGGCGATCAGATCGATGCCGCTGCCGTCCGGCAGGCCCAGGTCCACCAGCGCCAGGGCGACCGGCTGGTTGGCCAGACAGGCGCGAGCCTCGGCCAAGGATCCGGCATGCACCAGCGCGTCGGGCTGATAGCCCAGTTGTAGCAGCAGGCCCTCCAGCCGCCGGCGGACCAGCGGTTCGTCTTCCACCAGCAGCACCGGGGCGGGCAGGGTGAGCTCGGGAGTTTGCAGGGTGGCGGACATAGGTGCGGGGGGAGGGAAGACCGGGAAAGGCAGGATTGCCCGATTCTAATTGTGAGGGGGCGGGTGCCAGGGCGGCTATCCCTGGAAACAGGTAATTGACGAAAATTCAAGGGTTTACCCCTAAAGTCCCGACCCGCCATGCCGTAAGCCCATGGTGGCTGCCGGTTTTCGCCAGCGGGCCGCAGACCCGTGTCCTCCGATATGGGAAATGGCTGAAAAAAAGGCAGGCATGAAAATTACCTCGTTGCGCAACCGTATCTTGTTGATTACTTGCTTTACCGTTGTGGGTGCCCTGGTCCTCTCCGGGATCACCACCTACCAGATCGTCCGCAGCAACATGATGGCGACGATCTCGGGCAACCTGGACGCCATTGCCGCCGGCAATGCCAGCGCCATCGAACGCTGGTCCGAGGACAAGGCCCAGGCGGTCGTCGCCACCGCGGCCGTGGTGGAAAAGGGCGATCCGCGCGGCCTGACCAAATTGATGGGCGAAACGAACGGCTTCCCCATTTCCACCATCGGCTGGTCAGACAAGACCTTTTTCTCGACCACGCAGGTGGCGGCTGACTATGACCCCACGGCGCGCCCCTGGTACAAGAGCGCGGTGGCGGCCGGCAAGCTGACGGTCACCAAACCCTATGGCGACTCGGGCACCGGCAAGCTCTACGTGGCGTTCACCACGCCCATGATCCGTGGCGGCCAGACGACGGGCGTACTGAGCGGCGCGGTGCCGCTGGACGGCATCCAGAGCATCATCCGCGCAATCCGTCCCACACCGTCCAGCCTGGCCTTCGTGGTGGCGACCGACGGGCAGGTCATTGCGCACGTGAACGACAAGCTGGCGCTCAAACCGTCCACCGACGTGGCGCCTGAGCTGACGCCCGCCGCGCTCTCGGCCATGTCGCGCGACGGCGCCGAGCCCCTTGCGGTCAACCTGGACGGGGTGCCGAAGCTGCTGAAGGTCCGCCGCATTCCGGGCACGGACTGGTCGCTGGCAATCGCGCTGGACAGCGCCGAGGCCACTGCCGGCCTGACGCAGGTGCTCAACGCCACGCTGATCTCGCTGGTGGTGCTGACGCTGTTGGCAGTCGGGATCGCCAGCGTGGTGACGTCCCGCGCCTTCAAGCGCCTGTCGGCCGTACGCGACGCAATGGACACCATCGGTTCGGGCGACGGCGACATGACGCATCGCCTGGAGGTCGTGGGCCATGACGAAGTGGCGCAGATCTCGTCGTCGTTCAACGCGTTTGTCGACAAAATAAGCACCGTGATGCTGGATGTACGCACCGGCGTGCATTCGATGTCGGCCGCAACCCGCGAAATCGACATGGGTAACCGCGATCTCTCGCAGCGCACCGAGACCTCGGCGGGCTCCTTGCAGGAAACCTCGTCGGCGCTCACGCAACTGACTTCCAGCGTGCGTCAGACGGAAGAGGCCGCGGAACACGCCACGCGCCTGGCCACGGAAGCCAGTTCGGCGGCCGAGCGCGGCGGGCTGGTCGTCACCGACGCGGTGACGACGATGAGCGCGATTTCGCAGTCGTCGCAGCGCATCACGGAAATCATCAGCGTGATCGACGGCATCGCCTTCCAGACCAACATCCTGGCGCTGAACGCGGCCGTGGAAGCGGCGCGTGCCGGCGAGCAAGGCCGCGGCTTTGCCGTGGTGGCGGGCGAAGTCCGCACCCTGGCGCAACGCAGCGCGGCGTCGGCGCAGGAAATCCGGACCCTGATCCAGGCGTCGGTCGAAAACGTCAAGAGCGGCACCGAACGCGTGCAGGCCGCCGGTTCGACCATGAGCGAGATCGTTGAAGGCATTTCGCGCGTGCAGCGCCTGGTGACCGAGATCCACGGCGCGATGACCGAGCAAAGCGTCGGCATCAGCCAGATCGACCGCAGCGTGGCGGACATGGACCAGGCAACGCAGCAGAATGCCGCGCTGGTGGAAGAGTCCGCCGCGGCCTCGGCCATGCTCAGCGATCAGGCGCGCGTGCTGGCCGATACGGTGGCGCTGTTCAAGCTGCGGGGCGACGCCCACGGCTCGGCGCCTCGGATGCTGGCCTTGCCGCAGGCCGCACCGGCCTACTAAAGCGGGCCCTCGGCGCCCCTCTCGACCCGCCTTGGCAAGCGGGCGGGAGTTGCCTGTCAGCCCGGTTGGCCGCAGAATCTGCGAAGCCCAAGGACTGAACAGAGGACTCATGATGGTTGAGCACGCCGCGCCCGCGCCAGAAAGTTGCCTGATCCCCACCGCACAGGGGCGGATCCACGCCCGGCAATGGCCGGGCGGGGCCGATGCGCAGGCTGGCGCGCCCATCGTCCTGCTGCACGACTCGCTGGGATGCGTGGACCTGTGGCGTGATTTCCCAGCCAAGCTTGCCCAGGCCACGGGGCGGGCGGTCATCGCCTACGATCGGTTGGGTTTCGGCAAGTCGGACCCGCACCCCGGCCGCCTGCAGGCGGATTTTGTCGGCAATGAGGCGAGCGACGCCTTCGCCGCGCTGGCGGCCCATTTCAAGTTGACCGGCTTCATCGCATTCGGCCATAGCGTCGGGGGCGGAATGGCCGTGTCGATCGCCGCGGCCTATCCCGGCCGCTGCATCGGCGTCATCACCGAATCCGCCCAGGAATTCGTCGAAGACCGCACCCTGGAAGGCATCCGCGTGGCCGGCGAGCAATTCAAGGACCCGGCGCAACTGGACCGCTTGAAGCGCTATCACGGCGAGAAGGCGCAATGGGTGTTGGACGCCTGGGTCCAGACCTGGCAATCCCCCGAATTCGCCGACTGGAACCTGGACGCGGTTTTGCCCCAAGTTACCGTGCCGCTTCTGGCCATCCATGGCGAAAACGACGAATACGGTTCCATGCGCCACCCCGAAAAACTGACGGCGCTGGCCGGTGGCCCCGCAGACATGCTGCCCATGTCCGGCTGCGGCCACGTGCCGCACCGCGAGCGCGAAGAGGCGGTGCTGGAGGCGGTGCGGGTGTTCCTGGGTCAGCGGGGCGTTTGAGGCGTTTGGGCCTCCGCTGCGCGCGGCCCTTAATTTTTCGGGCGTCCTGCCGTTAGGACTGGGAGAAATCCCGATAAATCAGGGCAGGCCTTGCCCACGCGCTGGGACGACATCGCCACCATGACCCCCATCAGTTCATCCGGAGGGCTGCAGAGCGCCCTCCCGTTCAATACCGCCAACACCGTCGTGCGTACGCCCGACGCCACGCTGGCGACCGTCGCGTCCGCGTCGACCCGCGTCGCGCTGGGCCAGCCGGCATCGGCTGCCAATTCCACCATCTATACGCAGACGGGCGCGATCGACGATCCCCTGTCGGCGTTGATGGCCCGGAACGTGCGGGCGGGCGCCGGCAACCCGTTCCAGGACCTGGGCGCGGCGTTGCTGGGTCGTTTCCGGACAGACGGCGGCAACTATGCCCAGTCGGTGACGGCGCCCGGCGTGCCGTCCCAAACCGGATCGGACAGCGCGTTGCAATCCCGGCTGCGCCTGCAAGCCGACAATACGGTCTCATTACGGATCGGCACGGCTAGCGGGGCCAAGGTCGAGATTTCCTTGGCTCGCGGCCAGGAAGGCCTGGCGGTGCAGATCGACGTGACCGACGGCACGCTGACCGAGGACGAGCGCAATGCGATCGCGGCCTTGTCCGGCGCTTTCGAAGACGCGCTGGACGGACTGTCCCAGGTGCCGCCACGGCTGGATATCGCCGGTCTGGCGGATGTGGACGCCTCGGTCTTGTCGTCGGTGAATTTGCGCGCGGTCACCCGCGCCGATGGCGTCGCGGTGCAGACCATCGAATTCCAGGCTGACAGCGGGCAGCGGTCGGTGACCTACTCGGGGCCCGCTGGCGAGGTCAGCGTCAATGTCGACCTGAGCAAGCCCGCCACGTTCGGCACGGCCGAGCAGCAGGCGGCGGCGCTCAGCAAGGCTTTGCTGCAGTTCGACAGCGCACAGCGCCGTGGCAATGGCGACGAAGCGCTGATGGCCATGTTCAAGAGCGCCTTTTCGGCCGTGCATGGCAGCTATGGGGCGGCATTGACCGAACGGTCGCAGCCGGCAGGCACCGTCGTCCGTGTGCCGGCCTCGGAATCCCACCGGGCCTTGCTGTCAGGCCTGGCGGACTACTCGGCGTCGATCAAACAGGAATCCAAGAGCAGCAATCCCGCCCGTCTGGAAGAAGTCGACGGGTTCTCGATGCGGGTGTCGCAAAGCAGCAAGGTCACGGGGCGGGCCGGCTCCAACCTGGCGATCACGCAGGACCAGCAGTCCGCGCTTGACGCCAGCTTCCACAAGCCCTTGTCGCCGCACGAAACCCTGGCGCTGAGCACGGACAAGTCTTCCCAGAACTACCTCTACTACCAGGTCAAGGACTCCACCAGCAGCCGTACCGAACTGGCGTACGAGCGCGGCGGATTGACCTCGGCGTCGGTGACGCACTCGCGTAACCTGTCCATGCAGATATCCAAGTTCGTGGGCGGGGAGCGGGTGGAATACACCGTCATCCCCACGGTCGATACGGTCACGCACGATCTGCTGCCCATGTTGCGCGCGGCGCAACTGGACGGACAGGAAGCAGACAGCCGGCAGCCGCGCGACCAGACCGAGGCGATCCTGCGCCGCCGGTACCATGACCTGGCGAATTCGGTGGCGGCGTTGAATCAGGGGTAAATCGCCGCCGTTCGCGGCGTCCATTACTATTCCTGGCATGAGCCAGCGAAAGAACTCCGCCAAGCCGCGCGCCGACGCCTGCATCCGCGTCCGAGGCGCGCGCGAGCACAATCTGAAGAATGTGGATGTGGACATCCCGCGGGATGCGCTGGTGGTGTTCTCCGGCGTATCGGGGTCGGGAAAGTCGTCGCTGGCCTTCGGCACGCTGTATGCCGAAGCGCAGCGGCGCTACCTGGAGTCCCTGTCGCCCTACGCCCGGCGGCTGATCGACCAGGTCGGCGTGCCCGACGTGGACGCGATCGACGGCTTGCCGCCGGCCGTGGCGCTGCAACAGCAGCGCGGCACGCCGAACGTGCGTTCCACGGTGGGCAGCGTCACCACCCTGTCCAGCATGTTGCGCATGCTGTATTCCCGTGCCGGCACGTATCCGGCACGCCAGCCGATGCTGTACGCCGAGGATTTCTCGCCTAACACGCCGCAGGGCGCGTGCCCCAACTGCCATGGCTTGGGCTACGTGTACGACGTGACCGAGCAGTCCATGGTGCCCGATCCGTCGCTGAGCATCCGGGAGCGCGCCATCGCGTCGTGGCCGCCGGCCTGGCACGGACAGAACCTGCGCGACATCCTGGTCACGCTGGGATACGACGTGGACAAACCGTGGCGTGACCTGCCCAAGAAGGCGCGCGACTGGATCCTGTACACGGATGAGCAGCCCACGGTGCCGGTCTACGCGGGCTTCACGCCCGCCGAAACCCGCGCCGCGTTGCGCCGCAAGCAGGAACCCAGCTATATGGGCACCTACACGGGGGCGCGGCGCTACGTGATGCACACGTTCGCCACCACGCAGAGCGCCATGATGAAAAAGCGCGTTGCGCGCTTCATGACCGGCGCGCCGTGCCCGGTGTGCGATGGCCGGCGCTTGAAGCGCGAAGCGCTGTCGGTCAAGTTCGCGGGGCTGGACATTGGCACCCTATCCCGGCTGCCGCTCACCCGCATTGCGCAGGTCCTGGCGCCGGCGGCCAACGGCCACGCGGACGGGGCGGCGGCGGACGGTGCGCGCCATATCGCCGCGCAACGCATTGCCCACGATCTCGTCGAACGCATCGGGACCTTGCAGGCGCTGGGCCTGGGGTATCTGGCGATGGACCGCTCCACGCCCACCCTGTCGCCCGGCGAACTGCAGCGGCTGCGGCTGGCGACCCAGATCCGATCCAACCTGTTTGGCGTGGTGTATGTGCTGGACGAGCCCTCTGCCGGCCTGCATCCGGCGGACGGGCAGGCGTTGCATCGCGCGCTGGACCAGTTGAAGGCGGCCGGCAACACGCTGTTCGTGGTGGAGCACGACCTGGACACCTTGCGCCGTGCCGACTGGCTGGTGGATGTGGGACCCGGCGCGGGGCAGCACGGCGGGCAGGTGCTGTATAGCGGCCCGCCCGAAGGCCTGCGCAAGGTCGGGGCGTCGCTGACTGCCCGGTATCTGTTCGACCGCGCAACCACGCCCCGCCGGCCGCCGCGCGAGCCCGCGGCATGGCTGTCCTTGCGCGGCATCCACCGCAACAACCTGCATGGCCTGGATGTCCGCTTCCCGCTGGGCGCGTTCACGGCCGTCACGGGCGTATCGGGCTCCGGGAAATCCAGCCTGGTCAGCCAGGCGCTGGTTGAACTGATCGGCGAACATCTGGGGCACGAGCCCATCGTGGAAGAGCCTGAGGGCGATCTGCCCCAGCCCGATACGCTGCCGCGCACGACGGGCCGCATCCACGCGGGCGCTGATGCCATCAAGCGGCTGGTGAACGTGGACCAGAAGCCCATCGGCCGCACGCCACGCTCCAATCTGGCAACCTATACGGGCCTGTTCGACCACGTCCGCAAACTCTTCGCCGCGACCCGCACTGCCAAGTCCCGCCGATACGGTGCGGGCCGTTTCTCGTTCAACGTCGCCCAAGGCCGCTGCGAGACCTGCGAGGGCGAAGGTTTTGTCCATATCGAACTGCTGTTCATGCCCAGCGTCTATGCGCCGTGCCCCACTTGCCATGGCAGCCGCTACAACGCGAAGACGCTGGAAATCGAATGGAACGGCCGCAACATCGCCCAAGTGCTGGCGATGACGGTTGACGAAGCGCATGCCTTCTTCCAGGATGAACCCGTGGTGCAACGCCCCTTGGCGCTGCTGCACGAGATCGGCCTGGGCTATCTGCGCCTGGGGCAACCGGCGACCGAGCTGTCCGGCGGCGAAGCGCAGCGCATCAAATTGGCCACCGAACTGCAGCGCAGCCAGCGCGGCAATACGCTCTACGTGCTGGATGAGCCCACCACGGGCCTGCACGCGGCCGATGTGGATAAGCTGATGGCGCAGTTGCACGGGCTCGTGGACGCCGGCAACACCGTCGTGGTCGTCGAGCATGACCTGCGCGTAGTTGCGGGCAGCGACTGGATGATCGACGTCGGTCCGGGCGCGGGCGACGAAGGCGGCCACATCGTCGCCGAAGGCACGCCGCAGGCCGTCAGCGCGGCCGGCGTCGGGGTTACGGCGCCATTCCTCCAAAAACTGTTTCAAGAGTCTGTATGAGCCTTACCTACCGTTCTGCCATCCCTGAAGACGCCGCCGCCTGCATCGTGCTGCGCGCCATGACCCGCGAGAATGCCGTGACCGCCGCAGAACTGGCTGACGCCGGGATCACGCAGGAGACCTGGGGCGCGGGGATCGAATCCGGGCTGTATCCGGGCGTGGTCGCGTTGGATGGCGACAAGTTGGCGGGCTACTGCTTTGGCCATCGCGACACCGGCGAAATCGTGGTGCTGGCATTGCTGCCCGAATACGAAGGGCAGGGCGTGGGCAAGACCGTCCTGGCCATGACGACGGCCGGGCTGCGCAAGCGCGGCTTTGCCCGCTTGTTCCTGGGTTGCGCCGCCGACCCCGCCGTGCGGTCCTACGGCTTTTATCGCCACCTGGGATGGCGTTCAACGGGCACGTTCGATGCGGCGGGCGACGAGGTGCTGGAGTATCTTTTTTAAACTTCCGCCCTGCGCAGAAATCGTCTGGACGAGCCCCTACTGCTCTTGCTCCAGCGTCTTCTGCATCCGCTCCATGCTTTCTTGACTGACTTGAATCATACCGGTGCCGGGTTGATCGATGTCGACGATAAACGTCAGCACAAGTGCTATCAGTGCGGAGAACAGGCCCGTCGACGTCAACCGCCTGCGGCCGTACAGGCCGGTGCCGTAGGCGATATAGGCCACGGCGCCTGCGCTGACGATGAACAGCAGATAGAAGACGGGCTCGGGGACGTGGTTCTCCAGCGCCACGCGGCGCTTCTCATTGACCTGCGCCATCTCGTTGATGGCTTGGATGAACATGATCGTCGAGATCGCCGGCGGGTTGTCGGCGGTGGCGGCGGCCAGGCTGCGGATCTGGCGTTCGATGCGGCGCGACGTGGCGCTGGCGGCGTCGAAGCGGGGCATGTCGTTTTCCGCGTCATGCAATTCCAGCGCGGCCTTCGTATATTCCAGCAGCAGATTGGGCACCTGCGCCCGCGCAGACGGAGCGATCAGTTGCGAACGCCAATAGGCGTTGCCGATGGCGTTGGCCTCTTCCAGCACCAGGTTCTTGCGCGCTTCGAAGCGCGTGACCGACATGGCGAAGGTAAAGCCCAGCAGCAAGGCCAACAGGCCGAGCAGGGCGGTCTGCAGGGCGGTGATGTGCGTCTTGTGGGATTCGTCGGCCGGCCGGCGTTGCGCGCGGCCCAGGCGAAAGCAGAGCTCGATGATGCCCAGGAAGACCAGGACGCCGATGAAGAACAGGTAGGATTCGTCGAAATTCCTGAGCATGGCGCCTCCTCTCGCGGACAGGCCAGCGTATGCGGATTGCGGCAAGGAGGCAAGTTGCCGGATGCCCGGGGTCTGTCAGCGAAACGCCAAGTTCTTGCGGTAAGGTGTCGGTTCCCCACTAAGACCCCGCACGGAGCAGAACTTGAAAACCCGCAAACTCGGCCGTACCGACCTGGATGTCAGCCTGATTGGATTGGGCACCATGACCTGGGGCGAACAGAACACCGAGGCCGAAGCGCATCAACAACTGGACTACGCGCTATCGCGCGGCGTCAATCTGGTCGACGTGGCCGAGATGTATCCGGTGCCGCCCAAGCCCGAAACCCAAGGCCTGACCGAAACCTATATCGGCACCTGGCTGGCGCGCAGCAAGCGCCGCCAGGACATCGTGCTGGCCAGCAAAGTGGCTGGCCCCGTGCGCGACCCCAAGCGCCCCGGCCACATCCGCGACGGCAAGACCTTTCTTGACCGCAAGAACCTGACGGCCGCCCTGGACGCCAGCCTGAAGCGGTTGCAGACGGATTATCTGGACCTGTATCAGCTGCACTGGCCCGACCGCACCACCGCCACGTTCGGCCAACTGAACTATCCCTGGGTCGAAGACGACCACACCGTGCCGATCGAAGAGACCCTGTCGGTGTTGCAGGATTTCGTGCGCGCCGGCAAGGTGCGCCACGTGGGCGTGTCCAATGAAACGCCGTGGGGCGTTTCGCAGTTCCTGCGCCATGCCGACACCCAGGACCTGCCGCGTATCGTATCGATCCAGAACGCATACAGCCTCTTGAACCGCGTCTTCGAGATCGGCCTGTCGGAGTTCACGCACCATGAAGGCGTGGGCCTTCTGGCCTACTCGCCGCTGGCGATGGGCATGCTTTGCGGCAAGTACCTGAACGGCGCCCGCCCGGAAGGCGCACGCCTGACGCGCTACACGCGTTTCACGCGCTACAGCAATCCGCAGGCCGAGGCCGCCACCAGCGAGTACGTGGCGCTTGCCCGTGAACACGGCGTGTCGCCCACGCACCTGGCGCTAGCCTGGGTGAACCAGCGTCCGTTCGTCACCAGCAACCTGATCGGTGCCACGACGCTTGAGCAACTGAAAGAGAACATCGACAGCGTCGACGTGACGTTGTCGCCCGACGTGCTCAAGGCGATCGACGAGATCCACGTGCGCCACCCGAACCCGGCGCCCTGATCCGGCTGCAGGTGGAATCCGCCTTCATGACACGTATCCGCGTATCGCGACGGTTGCCCGCGCTTGCCATGGTCATGGCCATGGCGGGTTGCGCGTCGACGAAGCCTTACACGGAAGAGGTCTCGGCCCTGATGGTGTCTTCGGACAGCAAGACCTTTGCGGTGTTGGGGCCGAAGTACCACTACCTGTTCCAGATGCCGCCGTCGATGGCGCAGTCGTTGACATCGGATTTCCGGACGCGGCTGACGGCCGTGATCCTGCGGGAATTCCACGTGGGCGCCGGCGGATACACCTGGGGTTATGTGCGGCTGCAGCTGGCGGACAACGCGACCGATCGCGACCGCCAGCAGGCTTATGCCATGCATTACAGCACCACGAAAGAAGGGCTGGTCTATTACACCTACCATCTTGAAGGCAGACGCTACGTGGCGCAGCCGGGCACGCCCAGCGCGGCGCAGGGCGGCGAAAGCCGGCAAACCGTGCTGGACAAGCCTTATCGCGTCACCGTGATGGATTCGCAAGGCAGCGCGGAAGCCATGAAACTGCTGTCGCCCGTCACCTTCCTGGCCGGCACGGGGTTCGTGGTGGCCAATCCCGCGGTGGTGCTCTTCGCGCTACCCATGGCCGGTCTCAAGCCCTAGGCGTTGATTTCCCACAGGCGATCAGGCGCGAAGTCCGCCTGCTCGCCCTTCTTGGCGTAACCCAACGGGTTGGCCACGACGCGGCAGCCGTCCTTCAGATAATCGTGCGCGCAGTGCAGATGGCCGTGCATCCAGGTGTGCGCCAACGGTAGCAGGGCGTCCAGCGCGTTGCAAAAGCCCGCCGTGCCCGGCGACACACCGTAGCGGGGATCGGCGCTGGCCAGCGTGGGCGCGAAGTGCGTGATGGCCAGGGTCGGGCCGTCGAACGGCACGCGCAGCGCCGCGTCCAGCCAGGTTTGACAGGCCAGGCCCTGTTCACGCATCTGTTCGGCCATGAAGGGCGCGCCGTGGCGGCGCATCTCGGCCTTTTCCAGATAGAAGTCGGCCGCGCGAAAGGCTTTGGCGCGTTTGGTCAGTGCGACGCCGATACTGTCGCTGTCGGCCGCCAATGCATCGAAGTCCGTCCATAGCGTGGTGCCGATCAACCGCACGCCGTCGATGACGCAGGTTTCACGCTCCAGCCATTGGATGTCCAACGCGTGGCACAGCTCGCGCAGCCGATCGTGCGCGTCATCGAAATCCAGGTTGTCGTACTCGTGGTTGCCGGGCACGAACACCACCGGCGTCGGCCAGCCGTTGCGTGGTGCGTAGCTGCCCAGGCCGAAGTCGGTGCCGGTCAACTTCGATCCCCGGCGGTAGGAGCCGATATCGCCAGCCAGCACCAACAGATCGGCGCCCGGAGCCGGGCGCGCCACGAAGGTCGGGTCGGATTCTAGATGCAGGTCGGAAAGCAATTGGATCTTCATGGCCGATATCTTAGGCGACAGGGCGACATGCGCGGTAACCCTTATCCATGCGACACTTTCCCATCAGTCTTTCCCGCTTACTACCCGGAGGAACGTTTATGCGTATCGTGACGGCCCTGGCGGCCGCGCTTGTCCTCGCGGCCAGCGCGCACGCGCAGCCGCAACCACAGACGCAACCGCAATTGATCAAATGCGGCAATGCCAGTACGCAGACCGATCTGAACCTGTGCGCCGATCAGGCCTACAGAAAATCAGACGCCGAACTGAATGCGGCCTATCGGACCGTGACCGCACGCCTGAAAGACGATCAGACGACGTTGGCCAAGCTGCAGTCGGCACAGAAAGCGTGGTTGTTTTTCCGTGATGCGGAATGCGCTTTTTCGTCGGGCGGCACCACCGGTGGCAGCGCCTATCCGATGGTCTTGAGCCAGTGCCTGGACAAGCTGACGCAGACACGCACGAAGGAATTGCGGGCCTACCTCAAATGCGAGGAAGGCGATATGAGTTGTCCCGTGCCGGGCAAGCAATGACCTTGCTGGATGTCGCGGACGCCGCCCGCAAGGGCGGCCTGATCCTGGATGCGCAGGGCGCGTCGCGCTGCTTTTGGCAGCCGTCCATGCCTGACTATCACGACCATGAATGGGGGCGGCCGGTAGCGGATGACCGCCGCCTGTACGAAAAGATCTGCCTGGAAGGGTTTCAGGCAGGCATGGCCTGGATCACCATCCTGCGCAAACGTGAGGCCTTTCGCGAGGCCTTCGACGATTTCGACTTCGAACGCGTGGCGCGCTACACCGAACAGGACGTCGAACGCTTGATGGGCAATCCGGGCATCGTGCGTAACCGCGCCAAGATCGTGTCCACCATCAACAACGCGCGCCGCGCGGTGGCGCTTGCTGAGGAAACCGGTTCTCTGTCCGGCTGGCTGTGGCGGCACGAGCCGCCCGCCGTCGAGCGGCCAGCCACGATCGATCTGGACTACTGGAACCAGAACCCGACTTCGACGGCATCGGCGGCGTTGTCGCGCGCCTTGAAAAAGCGCGGCTGGACGTTCGTTGGCCCCACCACCATGTATGCCTTCATGCAGGCGGTCGGCATGGTCAACGACCACATGAGCGGCTGCGTCTGCCGGCCGGCGATCGAGGAGGCGCGTAGCGCCTTCAACCGGCCGGCGTAACCCGCCGGAACGAGAAAATCTTGAATTGGTTGCGGTTCGCAAGTATATTGGTTGCGAACCGCAACTTATTGGGGCCGCCATGGATCTCATCGATTTTCCCTCCCAGTCCCGCGAACAGACCATCCGCGACCTGCGGGACTTTTCTCGCAAGCTGGTACGCGAGCTGGGCTTCATGCGCACCTCGCTGGCTGGCAGCGACCTGGCGCCCTCTGCGGTGCACGCCATCATCGAAATCGGCTTGCAGCCGGGCATCCAGGCGCGCGACCTGGCGGGCATACTCAGGCTGGACAAGTCCAACACCAGCCGCCAACTGGCCAAACTGGAATCCGCCGGATTGGTCACACGAGAAACCGACACCGATGACGCGCGGTCTTCCCGCCTGGCCCTGACCGACGCGGGCCTGGCCATGCGCGCTCGGATCGACCAGTTCGCCACCGACCAGGTGTCGCGCGCGCTGCGCCAGTTGGCGCCTGACGACCAGCAATCCCTGATCCGCTTCATGTCCTTGTATGCCGACGCCCTGTCTCGCGAGAATCCCAACGTGGCGCCCGGGGCGACCCCCGCCATCGGCGACCAGATTCACGAAGGCTATGTGCCGGGATGCATCGGCGACGTGGCCAGCCTGCACGCGCGCTATTACGCGCAGGCCTCGGGCTTCGGCGTGTACTTCGAACGCAAGGTGGCCACCGAACTGGGCGCGTTCACCGAAGGCTTGCCCGCGCAGGGCAAAGGCATGTGGCTATATGTGGACGGGGGCAGGGTGCTGGCCTCCATCGTGATCGACGGCGACTCGCCCAGCCGCCAGGCGCATCTGCGCTGGTTCATCGTGGACGAGTCGCTGCGCGGCATGGGCGTGGGCCGTGCGCTGCTTGAACGGGCGCTGGCATACGCCGACGCGCATTACGACGAGACGTACCTGTGGACCTTCAAGGGTCTGGACGCGGCCCGTCACCTGTACGAGGCGGCCGGCTTTGTGCTGACCGACGAATCGGAAGGCCGGCAATGGGGCAGTGTGGTGGTCGAGCAGCGGTTCCTGCGCCGCGGTAGCGCACCCAACCGGCGGGCGTGATAAAGGCGCGGTCGTCCTTTTCATTCTGGCGGCCGTATCTGCGCGCAGCAGAAATACACCGATACATCACCGTCGCCGGGCGGGTCGTCCATTCACGGGGCTGTCACGTCGCGTTCCTAGACTCGCGGGGGTCATGCCGGCTGACAGCGGCATGAATGCCTGCCCCCCACCCTGGACCGATCTTCCCATGCCCCCCAAACGCCTAGCAAAGATGCTTGCGGCCACGTTGTTCGTGGCCGTTTCCCTGTCCGCCTGTGGCGGAGACGATAGCGACGACCCGCCCACGACCAATCCTGAGCCTCCCGTTACGGAGCAGCCCACGCCGCCCGCGCCGTTGCTGCGCTGCGCGCCGTGAGCCGCCGCGCGCCAACCCGCTTGGCCGTGTTTGTTCCTCTCCTCAACGACTCCGGATTCCGCCTATGACTTCCCGCCGTAATTTCCTAGAGACCACCACGGGCGCAGGCTTTGCCGCCGCCGCGCTGGCCGCGTTCCCGCCCAGCATCCGCCGTGCGCTGGCCATTCCCGCCAACAACGCCACCGGCACCATCAAGGATGTTGAACACGTCATCATCCTGATGCAGGAGAACCGTTCCTTCGACCATTACTTCGGCACGCTCAAGGGCGTGCGCGGGTTCGGAGACCGCTTCACGATCCCGCTCGCCAACGGGCGCAAGGTCTGGCAGCAGGAGCGCGCCAACGGCGCCGTGCTTACGCCCTACCATCTGGACGGCAGCGCCAACAACGCGCAGCGCGCCGATGGCGCCCATCACACTTGGGTCGACAGCCAGGCTGCATGGGACCATGGACGCATGACGCGATGGCCTGCCGAAAAAACCGATATCTCGATGGGTTACTTCAAAGAGCGCGAAATCCCGTTCCAGTTCGCGCTCGCCAACGCCTTCACCTTGTGCGATGCCTATCACTGTTCGATGCACACCGGCACCGACGCCAACCGCTCTTTCCATCTGACGGGCACCAACGGCGCCACGGCCGGTGGCGCATCGTTCGTCAACAATGAATGGGACTGGATCGACGGGCAGGCCTCGACGCAGAACCGCGGCTACACCTGGAAGACGTATGCCGAACGCCTGGAAGAGGCAGGCATCAGCTGGATTTCGTACCAGAACATGCCGGACGAATGGGGCGACAACATGCTGGGCGCGTTCCAGCAGTTCCGCCGCGCGAACGTGGCCTCGGGCTTCCCGGTATCCAGCGGCGGCGAGCCCGGCGTGCCGTATGCCAACACCGGGCAGGCGCTGCCCTACCATGCCTACGACGCGGCAAGCGACAACGCGCGCAATCCGCTTTACAAGGGCATCGCCAACACCTTGCCCGGCACTGCGCCCGAAAACTATCTGGACGCGTTCAAGCGCGACATCCGGGAAGGCAAGCTGCCGCAGGTCAGCTGGATGAATGCGCCTTCGATCTATTGCGAACACCCCGGCCCGTCCAGCCCCGTGCAAGGCGCGTGGTTCCTGCAGGAAGTGCTGGATGCGTTGACCGCCGTGCCGGAAGTCTGGAGCAAGACGGTGGTGCTGGTGAACTTCGACGAGAACGACGGCTACTTTGACCACGTGCCGTCGCCGTCGGCGCCGTCGCCCGACTCCGGCCTGGGCAAGGCGGGCAAATCCACCCTGAGCGATGCCGACATGGGGTTCGAGTATTTCTCGCATCCGGCGCCGGCAGGCAGCCGCACCCAGCCCGCCCCGGATGGCCGCGTTTATGGCCCCGGCCCGCGCGTGCCTTTGTTCGTGATTTCTCCGTGGAGCCGCGGAGGCTGGGTCAATTCGCAGGTCTTCGACCACACGTCGGTGCTGCGTTTCCTGGAGGCCCGATTTGGGGTGAACGAGCCCAACATCAGCCCGTTCCGCCGCGCGGTCTGTGGCGACCTCACCACCGCCTTCAACTTCCAGACGCCCAACACCGAAGCGTTGCCGACCCTGGCCGGCCGCAGCACGCGTAGCGCCGCCGACCAGTTGCGCACCGCGCAGGAAGCCTTGCCCGCGATGCCGTTGCCGACCGATATGCAACTGCCCATCCAGGCCAGCGGAACGCGCCCGTCGCGCGCGCTGCCCTACGAGCTGCATGTCAGCGCGCGCTGCAGCGCCGAGGGCATGGTGGAACTGCTGTTCTCCAACACGGGCAAGCAGGCGGCCGTCTTCCACGTGTATGACCAGTTGAACCTGGCCCGCGTCCCGCGCCGCTATGTCGTGGAAGCGGAGAAGTCGCTCTCGGATACCTGGAACGCGTTCCAGGACAATCTTGGCCGTTACGACCTGTGGGTGCTGGGTCCCAACGGCCTGCATCGCCACTTCAAGGGCGACACCAACCGCATCGCCGACACCGACGTCGCGCCCGAGATTCGCGTCTGCTACGACATCGCAAATGGCGACGTCTATGCCGAGCTCATGAACACTGGCGCCAAGACCGCCGACTTCACGGTGACCGCCATGGCCTACCGTCAGGACGGCCCCTGGCGCGAGGCGGTGGCGGGCAAGGCGAAGGCGTCGTTGCACTGGTCGCTGGAAGGCAGCGCGCAGTGGTACGACTTCGCCGTCACCTGCGCAAGCGACCCCACGTACTACCGTCGCTTTGCGGGGCGGGTAGAGACCGGCAAGCACACGGTGAGTGATCCGGCCATGGGGGCATAGATCGGATCGCACTGAAGGCCAAACCCGGGATCACTCCCGGGCTTGCAACGCGAACGTGCAGGCGGCGGCCTACGGGCGGCCGTCTGTCGCGGGCGCGTCAGATCACGCTGATGCGCAATTCGGCCAGCAGCACGGCCGCCTGCGCTTTAGAGATGGTCGCGCCGGCCAGGCGCGCGGCAACCGTCAGGTCGATGCCGCTCAAGTCCACTTCACGCAGGTCGGCGCCTTCAAAGCGGACGTTCTTCAAGTTGGCGTTGCGTAGGCTGCCGCCATGGAACACGGCGTCGCGAAAATCACTGCCGGCCAGGTCGGCATCAGAGAAGTCCAGCTGCATGATGTTGGACTTGCGGAACGACACGCCGCGCAGCAGCGCGCCCACCAGCAGGCATTCCTCCACGGTCCAGCCCAGGCAGGCGATGCCGTCGAAATCGGAACCGGTCAGCTTGCAGCCCTGGAACCGGGCCGCCGCCAAGCGAGCCCGGCGCCAGTTGGCGTTGTTCAGGTCGCAGTTCTGGAACACGGCGTCGCTGGCGTCGGCCGAGGCGAAGCTGGCTTGGCCGCCGCGGCAACGCACCCATGACGTATCGGCAAGCGTGGCGCCCTGGAATGAGGCATTCGCAATGGCGCAGGCCGTGAACCGCGCGCCGCGTAAATCCAGCCGGGAAAAGTCGGCATCCTGAAAATCGCAGTCCTGGAACGACAGCGGTTTGCCCGCCGCACGTTCAATCAAGGCCTCCATTGCCTTGCGGTCCACGTGAGAGTCGGTCACGGTTTCAATCGGGTCTTGCGTCATGCATCGGGTCTCGGTTCGGTGCTCCGGGGGCGAGGCTGGAACGCGCCACGCCCGGCGGGGCAAGCGCTAGGATACCAAGCTAGTAAGGTCGTCGAGGTCATAGGATTTCGTAAAGGGTTACTGGAAAATCCCGCATTCGACGCAGAACGCTACCAGTTCCTGGTCGGTCTGCACATTCAGCTTGCGCATGGCGGAAATCTTTTGTCCGCTAACGGTCTTGACGCTGCGTTGCAGCGTCTCGGCGACTTGCATCATGGACTCGCCGCGGATGAAGTGGCGCAGCACTTCGAACTCTTTGGGCGACAGGCTATTGATGCGTTCGCCAATGAACCTGGTGTGAGAATCCTCGACGCCTTCGCGCTGAAAGCCGGGAGGGTAGTAGTTGCGGCCGGCCTGCAGCGTCCGTAAGGCGGTCACGATTTCGGCCAGGTTGTCGCGCTTGAGCACCACGGCGGACACCCCCGCGTCGTACAGCGCAGAGATGATCATGGGATTGGACACCATGGTCAGCACGACAAGCCGCGCGCGCGGGAAATGCCGTGCCAGGTACTGGACCAGACGGATGCCGTCGCCGTAGGTGTCGTCGCCTGGCATGGAATAGTCGGTGATGATCACATCCGGCTGGCCGCCGCGCAGATGCTCGACCAGCGCCGTCGGGCTGGACAGCGTCGCAGTGATCTCGAAACTGAGTTCGCGATCAAGCAGGTCGCGCATGGCCATCAGCACCAGGGGATGGTCATCGGCAAGGACTATTCTGAGTCGTTCCATTCGAAGGCGCACGGCGACGTGAGCAGGTGGGACATCGGGGCTATGCTGCGCCATGACTCATACCTGAACCAGGAAAGCTCGCAGTTCAAGCATGAGACTTGATGCCATCCGAAACGCGTGCTCGTTCCAGCCGTCACGCCTGACCTGCGTGTCGAAGGCATCGACGCGTGTCAATATTTCGGTCAGTTTTACCATGGCCAGCGCGCCGCGTATGCGATGCAGCATCAGCTGGGCCGCCTGCCCGTCGCGTTGGGCAAGCGACTGTTCCAGCGTCGCCACGTCGCTACTCATCGTGTCCAGGAAAAGGCGGCGGAGCCTGGCGGGCACGGTGGGGCCCGGGTCAGCAAGTCGAGACGCTTCGCCGCCCCGCTGGGGCACCTTGGGATCGTGAGGCATGGTCAGCTCCGGACACCTTGCAGCGTCTGCAGGGCTTGGCGCATCGCGGACAGTGCCAACGGCTTGACCAGCAGACGCGTCATGCCGGCATTCTTGCCGCGGCGTTGCTCGTCTTCGAAGGCGTTCGCGGTGATGCCAAGGATGGGACCTTCATATCCCCGCTTGCGCAGTCGGCGTGTGAACTCGTACCCGTCGACAAGGGGCATGTTCAAGTCGGTCAGCACGGCGTCGAAATCCAGCAAGCCGGGCAAGTTCAGCGCCTCTTGGCCATCGCCTGCCAAGACGACAGTGCAACCCAGGTGTTCCAGTTGTTCGCGCAGGATGAATTGGCTGATCGGATTGTCTTCCGCAACCAGCACCCGCAAATTCAGGGCTTCGGTGGCGGCTTTGGCCTGATGCGGCATGCTGCGGGCCAGGCCGATGTGCGCCTGATGGACCGCCTGGCGGATGCTGGCAAGACTGTAGGCGTTGGCGAACCAGGTGCGCGGACTGCTTTCAACTGGCGCAGGCAAGCCCGGCGGATGGATGATGACTTGCGGGCCGTGCCAGTCGCCGCGCCTGTCCGTGTGCGGCCAGGCCTGCACCAGCACGGCGGGGTCCAGGGCCGCTGTGCCGGCTAAGGGATAAGGCAAGGCCACGGCTCCCCAGTGGCGCAGCCATCCGCACAAGTTGTGGACGATCTCGGGTACGGCACCCTGCACGTACACGGCCGTGCCGCTCAGATCGGGGCCTGCGGCCTCGGGGGGGGCCGACGCCTGCGGCAGCCGGACGTCGAACGTGACGCTGGTGCCCAGGCCGAGTTCGCTGACGGCGTTGATCCGGCCCTGCATCGCCTCCGCAAGGCGACGGCAGATGGACAGCCCGAGGCCCGTTCCCGGCAAGGCAGCCGGATCGTCCGTCGACACTTGGTAATAGGGGTCGAACAAGCTGATTTGATGCTCCGGCGCGATGCCGGCGCCCGTATCCGCGACCTGAAAGCCCAGGCAGATGCCTTCGTGGCTGCTGCCGGCCAGCTTCAGGCGCAACACGATCCGGCCCGAGTCCGTGAACTTGACGGCGTTGCTGACCAGATTGTCGAGTATCTGCCGGATGCGCATGGCATCACCGATCACGGCGGCGGGCATGTCGGGGTCGGCCAGGGCATAGGTCTGCAACCCTTTGGCTTGGGCGCGCGCGGCAAAACTGGCGACGACGCTGTTGAGCAATTCAACGGGCGAGAACGGCGCGCACTGCAACGCGGTGTGGCCGGCTTCGATGCGGGAGAGGTCCAGCGTGTCGTTGATCGTCCGCAGCAACGTCGCTGACGATTGCTGGACGGTTTCGAGATACTGCGCCTGTTGGGGGCTGACAGGGGTCAGCGAGAACAGTTCCAGCGTGCCGAGGATGCCGTATAGCGGCGTTCGGATCTCGTGGCTCATCGTGGTGAGGAACACGGTCTTGGCCTGGTTGGCGGCCTCGGCATCGCGTTTGGCCTGTAGCAGCGATTGTTCGGCGCGCCTGAGCGATGATAGGTCCCCGGCCAGGGTTTCGTATTGGCGCACCGCGGGCAAGACAAGGTGGCGGCGGATGTAGCGAATCTGCAGGACGACGGCAAACGTCAGCAACAGGCAAGCGATGGCCGCTGTCTGCAAGGCGAAAGCGTTGTCTTGCAGCACACGCATAAGCGGCGTGTAGTACACGAGCCGCCAGCCGTCGTCCCCCACCGATTTGCTCAGCACCAGATAGTCGGGGATCCACCCTTGGCCCTGCAGGCCGAAAGCGTCTTTGCGCGCGGTATGCGCCAGCGCGCGGTCGGCGGCGGGGTCCGGGCTGTGCAGCACGGGGCGGTTGCGTTCGTCGAACAGCACATAGTTGCCCGTACCAGCTTGCGGCGTATCCACGGCGGACTCTACGCCTTGGACTTCCAGGCCGATCCAGCCGGCCTCGGGTTCAACGGGGTCGAGTGGGGTGAACAGGAAGAGGCGCTTGTCGGTGTCTTGTGGCGGGTGCAGCCAGATGATCCGGGTTTGTCCCGTGGCGGACGGCCGGAGGGTGATGTTGGCCAGGGTGCGTGACAGCCATGCCTGGGTATCGGCAGGGATCGGCGCCAGCGCGACCTGGTCGCGAGCGGCCATGCGCAGCGTGCTGGCATGGCGGGGCGAGCTGTAGACCACTTTGGTGCGGGCCAGGGCCACGCGTCGCAGGTCGCGGTGGGTCAGCACCAGCGCCCAGTCGTAAGCGCCATCCGCTTCCTGCAGCGGCAGGACCTCGACCTGTGGGGCGGCGCCCGTGTGGGCCAGCGCCTCGTCCAGGTGTGCGCTGCCGACGTTGCGCACGGCCGATGCCGAGAGGGACCGCAGCAGCGCTTCGCGCTGGTCGAAGAACTGCTGCGCATCGTAGGCGGCCGCGTTCATGTGGCGGCGGTGGGAGGACACGACATTGTTGAAGGCCCAGTACAGGTAGAGCGTGGCGCCGGCCGCGATGCAGACGAGCAGGGCCACTGCAAGGCAGTGCAGCAGCAATGAAGCCGCGCGTGGCGCGGCCTGAGGTTCAAGGGCGGGAACGCCACGGTCTTCTACCAGCATTGTTTCGATGATAGAAACACCCACTTACTAAGAGAATAAGAAAAATCTCAAAGTAAACAGGAGTCGTGAGGATTTCCCGCCGGGCTCGCTCGAGGGGGTTCCTTCCGTGCCACGGGCACTGGGGCCCGCCCTTTCAGAACTTTCTTGTTCAGTTGGTGATCACGGTTGGGCAGTATCGGGCAGGCGTCAATTCAGACGTCAATCGATAACGGAATGATCCTGACCCTATGAAGGACGACACTCGACTCTGGCCCGTGCACGAACAATCCGTCCTGCTGCGCTTTCAGCCCGTCTTCACGGCGCAAGGCCAAGTCCACGAATACGCAGTGCTGGGGCGTTCCCGGCCTTCTCTCTGGGGCGGTCTCACGTCCTCCGGGCCGGGCGCGGGGCTACAGGCCGGTGTGGCGTTCTTCAACAGGTTCGATACGCCGATCGTTCTGTCGTTCGAACATCCGCTGGATGTGACCGCCTCCGGTTGTCTGGGAGAACGCCTGTGCGCCGAACTGGGCATCGGCTTGATAGACCACGCGATCTGGGTCAATAAACTGGTCTGCCATGACGACATTGCGCCCTTGACCATTCCCGCGTCAAACGTCACGTTCACGGTGCCGTTGAGCAGCAGACTGTCCAAACGCGCCGACCTCCTGGCGCGCTATCCGGATTTTCATCCCCGCTTGCGGGCGCGGCTCGCTCCCCGCGCCCAGGGGGCAGCGTCGGCGCACGGGCTGCTGCGCGTCGACGGGCTGCAAGTGGAGATTCCGCCTGGCCTGTTCGAAAGCCGGTCGATGCAGGGGCGGTTCTTCACATTGATGGAACGTGCCTGGAGCGCCGGCCTGCAAGTGGTGGCAAGCGGCGTCGACGACATCCGCGATTTCGCCTGGATGCGCGCGCATGGCCAACTGCTTTACCGTGGCGCCGCGATGGCCGGACCGCTTAGCCCGGAATGCCTGGACACCTGGCTGCAAGCCGATAGCAGCCAGTGGCGTTCATTCAACGCCTGTACGACAAGCTTTGCAGGCTGATTGCCGGCCAGCTGGTTCTGCCCGAAGCGGGCTCCGGGCAGTGATGGCGTTTTCGCTGACAGCGCTTCAGCTTGCCGCGTCGGATTGCAAACGGCCCAAGATGAATCCGTCCACCGCGCTGGTGCGGCCGCGCCACAACGTGGGTTGTCCCGCGACAGGCGTGCCGTCGGCCGCGAAGAACAAGGCGTCGGACAAGTGGATGTAGTTGGGCAGCGGATCAGCGGGTTGGGGCACGCGGAAGACGTCGCCCAGTTCGGCCAGGGAAGCGTGCACGGTGCTGCGGGTGTCCGCATCCATCGCGCCGAGCGAATTCGTGAAGCTGGCGGCGAAGCGGTCGAAGTATTCCGCGCCCGACACGATCGAGCCGGACACCAGCATGCCGCCCATCTGCAACGTGACCCCGATGCTTTCGATCTGGCTGCCGTTGTTCACCAGGTTGACCAGGAATTGAAGAAAGGCGTCTGCGCCGGGCGCGGCGTGCTTGTCCTGGGCGGGGAGGGAATCGATGCTCATTGTTCGGGTCTCGGAAAGGGCGGGAAAGAGCCACAAGATACTCGATGCATGCGAAAAATACACAAACGGCAATAGCGGGAAAAACGGCAGAATCAGGCGTCAGACCGCCCCATCTCCGACGGTTTGCCGGCGTTACCGTGTCAGGCTGCGGGAGATCCCGCCTTCTGGACGACCGACATGAACACCACAAACATCGCGAACGCCTTGGGCGCCAGGGCATCCGGCGCGCCTTCCGCCGGCACGTCTTCCGCGCGCACGGACGGCGCATTCCGCACTGCCTTCCTGAACGCTGCCGAGCGCAATCAGTCTGCGATGGCGGGCGGGGTGTCGGGCAGCACGGTATCGGCGCCGTCCAGCGCCGAGCAGGAATTCATGGACTACGCGTCCCTGTCGCTGGAAGAAAAGATGTTCTATGCCGCGCTGGCCTCGCTGGGCATCTCGAAGAAGGAATACGACGCGATGTCGGCCGACGAGCGTCTGGCGATTGCCGCCAAGCTGTCGTTGGCCATGCAGCAACTGACCAAGGCCGACAATACCGAAAAGGTCCTCTGAGCACGGGCCTGGCTAGGCCTGCACGCTGCGTGCCAGGCGTTGCGCAGCGGCTTTCAGGCGGTCCCGCAGCGCATCCGGCGCGAGCACTTCGAAATCCACGTCCAGCGTCATCAGCCAGTACGCCAGGGAATCTAGCGAATCGGCGCCGCATTGCAGCAGGCAGCGCGCCTCGTCCAAGGGCTGAAGCTGGCTGGCGGATTCGGCCAGCTGCTGCGCCATGACGGCCAGTGGCGCGTGCAGAATGATCTGCGCCTGTTCCGCATACGGCGCCACGTGAATCGAGCGTGAGACGAACGCCCGCAGATCTCCGCCTTCGGGCGGTGGGCGCGGCGTGAAATGGCCGCCGACGCTCGGCGTGCCGGTAATACGGTCGATGCGGAACGTGCGCCAATCGTCGCGCGCCGGGTCCCATGCCACCAGATACCAGCGTTGGGCCGTGTGCGCCATACCCTGGGGTTCGACATGCCGGCGGCTGATCTTGCCACGGATGTCGGTGTAGCCGAACTCGATCAGAAGCTGGTCGCGACAGGCGGCGGCCAGCGTGGCGAGCAAGCCCGCGTCGACGGTCGGGCCGCCCCGGTCTATCGGCACGATGACCGCTTTCAAAGCCTCTACCCGGCGCCGCAGGCGCGCCGGCATGACCTGTTCAAGCTTTACCAGCGCGCGCAGTGCGGACTCTTCGATGCCTCCTACAGAGCCCGTGGCCGCCGTGCGCAGTGTGATGGCCACCGCCAGCGCTTCGTCGTCATCCAGCAGCAGCGGCGGCAAGGCGTTGCCTGGGCGGAAGGCATAGCCGCCGGCGACCCCGCTGCTGGCCTGGACGGGATAGCCCAGTTCGCGCAGCCGATCGATGTCGCGTCGCAGGGTGCGCGGGTGGATGGCCAGGGTCTGGGCAAGCTCGGCGCCCGCCCAGTGGCGGCGGGTTTGCAGCAGCGAGAGCAGGCGTAGCAGGCGATTGCTGGCGGTTAGCATCGGCCTACGATACCGCGAATCGAGGGCGGAATCTGTCCGCAATGACTTCTACAGTGGCGCCTGCTGACCGAGGCATTCCGCCGCGGACGAAGCTTCTTGCAGATGAGTAGGAGAATTGCCCATGTCCATCGTCCTTTACTGGCACCCCAGGTCCAGTGCGCTTCCCATTGCCAGCGCCTTGACGGAACTTGGCGTGCCCCACGAGCGTGTCGTCGTCGACATCGAAGCGGGCGAGCAACGGCGTCCGGAATTCCTGGCACTCAATCCCCACGGCAAGGTGCCGACGCTGACGGTGGATGGTGCGCCGATGTTCGAGTCCCTGGCGATCCAATTGTGGCTGGGAGAATGCTACGGCGTCGACGCGGGGCTGTGGCCGGCGCCGAACACGCCGGCGCGCCTGCTGGCCATGTCTTGGTGCGCGTGGAGCTATGTGTCGTATGGCGCCGTGCTCTGGCGGGTGTATCACGCGACCCACGGAGAGGAAGCGCGCCGGGATGCCAGGCAGGCCGAGGCCGGCCTCGCGGATATGAATGCGCTGCTGGCCGTGCTGGACGGTCATCTGTCCAAGCAGCCCTGGATCCTGGGCGCGGCGTATTCGCTGGCCGACCTGATCGTTGGATCGGTGGTTGGTTACAGCGCCTTCCTGGGGGCGGTGCAGAACCACCCGCATGTGCGGGCATGGTGCGACCGGGTCAATGCCCGGCCGGCCATGCAGATCGCCGCCTAGGGCGGCGCACCGTCCTACCAGCCCCAGCAGGTGCCTGCCGCGGGCTTGCCGCAAGCGCGGTAGTTGACGGCGAACCACAGCTTGCCGGCGTTGCGCGGGGTGTTGTCGCTCTTGAGATCGTTACGGATCAGCTCGTCCAGCGTGTCGCGCGAGCCCTTGATGGAAACTCCGGCTGCGACGTTCGCCACCAGCGGAATCCCGCCAAGGCTGGCCGCCGTACGATCGTCGAACACGATGTCGGTGGCGGCCAGCGCACCCATCTTCAAGGATGCGTCCCGCACGGCGGTGGCGTAGCTGTCGTTCGCGCCGCCCGGCACCAGCGTCGCGTTGAACGAGCTGGCCGCCAGAATCTGCGCAGGCGTGGCGGGCGCTTGCAACTTGTACTGGTCAAGCGCAGGCAACTGGCCCGCTGCGGCCTGGCGGCGCAGCCAGTCGCCCCACAGGAATTCCGCGAATTCGGGCAGGCTGCCGTTCTTGTAGGCGACGTCGCGGGTGTAGTAGACCAGCGAGCGGTAGCGGTCCTCTTGCATGCCGCCGGCCTCGTCGGCGTTGGCCATGCCCAGGCGGGTGGGCAACTGGTCCACGGTGATGGGCTGGTTCTGGCCGTCGCGCAACCAGGCGCGGCGCTCGTCGACCATGCGTTGCCAGAATGCAGACGCAGTGGGCAGGTCGCTGTAGTTGGCGTCGACCTTCACCCAGACGGGCAGCTTGGGGCCACCGTCGAAAATTGTGCGCAAGGACGAGAAAGTGTGGTGGCCGTCGGTCAGGTACAGATTGCCGTCCCAGCCGACCACGACGGTCTTCAGGTTTTCCGTATGCGTGCCCGGCGCGTCCTTGCAGGCGAAGGTGGCAGGCTGGTCCAGCCGCGCGGCGCGGGCCGCGGCGATGTCCGCGAACTTCTGCGCGCGTTCGGTGCCGCCCATGTCTTCGCAGTAATCGTCGAATTTCTTGCCGACGGTGCGGTCCAGATAGTCCAGCTGCAAGGCGGGATCGGCCGCCCACGTGGACCGATTGAAGTCGCCTTGCCAGCGTCCCAGCTTGTAGTAGATCTGGTCGTAGCCGATGGCGGCTTGCGTGGGGTTCAGCTCTTCGATGCGGACTTGGATGACGTCGCCGGCCTTGGCCTTCAGATAGGCGGTGTTGCGCGTAGGCGTCTCGGGTTCCGGCGCCGGGTCGACGACAACAGGCGGTGGGGTAACGGCGGGCTTGTCGTCGTCGTCATCGCCGCCGCCATTGCAGGCGGCAAGGGCCAGGGGCAACAAGGCCGCGGCCAGCAGGCGCGCGAGGGGGCGGTGGATCAGGGCGGGATTCAGGAGGGTAGAGGTCTGGGTCATTGGCCGGCAGGGGCTGCGATCGAAAGGTGTCGAATCATGACTGGCGCGTATGTCCCGCGTATTGCACTGCCGGCGGCTAGGGGAAATTCCCAATGCCGGCGTGCTTGTCCATAATCTACCTGTGATTCATGAAAAGGATACCGGCAATGGCGATCATCAAATTCTGGCGGGCTTGTTTTGTTGCGGTCTTGAGCGCAGTGGGCGCGGGGGCGCTGGCGGCCGAGGATCCGGCTGCGCAACTGCGGACCGCCGCCGCGCAGGGCGAGACGGCCCGCGTGCGCGAATTGCTGGCCATCGGCGCACCGCTGGAGGCGCGGGACGCGCAGGGCAACACCGCCTTGCTGCGCGCGACCCAAGGCAACCATGCTGAAACTGCGCGCGTCCTGATCGAGGCGGGGGCGGACGTGAACGCGCAGAACCAGATGCAGGACAGCGCCTACCTGCTGGCGGGCGCGCAAGGCTATCGCGAGATCCTGGACCTGACGCTACGCCACGGCGCAGACCTGAAAAGCACCAACCGCTATGGCGGCACGGCGCTGATCCCCGCATGCGAACGCGGGCACGTCGAGATCGTGAAGACGCTGCTGAAGGCTGGGGTGGACCCCAACCACGTGAATCGGCTGGGCTGGACTGGGTTGCTGGAAGCCATCCTCTTGAGCGACGGCGGCCCGCGCCATCAGGAGATCGTGGCGCTGTTGATCGAGGGCGGCGCCGACGTGAACCTGGCCGACGGCGATGGCCGCACGCCGCTTGCGCATGCCCGCCAACGCGGGCAGCGTGCCACGGTTCAGTTGCTGGAGCGCGCGGGCGCGCGCGGGTGAGGCCGACGCTGCGTGGCCAGCAGCACCGCACATACCGCGAGCCATGCGCAAGACAAGGGTAGGGCCGAGTCAAAGGGCAGCCACGAACTGGCCGCCAATCCCGCGCCCAACAGGGTGTAGTAGCCAAGCCCGAACAAGGCGCCCGCCCGTCCCAGGCAGTGGCCGTACTGCTTCAAGGCCGGGCCAAGCAGGTTCGGGATGGCGAGCCCATAGCCTGCAAAGAGGGGCAACGCGGCGAGGGCCCACACCAGCCCCGGCTGCGGCAATAGCCACACCACGGCGCATTGTGTCACTACGCCGGCCAGGACGCAGCGCAAGCCATAGCGCACGCGTTGCGCCGGACCGGTTTCGGCCGGCAGACGCCGGTTGCTGGCCGCGCCCAGGCAGCCGGCAGCGGCAACGGCCAGGCCGACCCAACCGAATCCCAGGCCTGGCAGAGGGCCAACCATGAACGGGCCAGCGGAATAGAACGAGAACACCAGGAAGTTCAAGCCGGCGACCTGCACGGCGGTGCGCCGCAGCGGCGCGTCCGCCAGCATGTGGCGGCCAAGGGTCCGCAGCGGGACAGCGGCCATGGCGGCGCCACGCGTCTCGATAAGGAGGCGGCCGCCCACGCCCAGCAGCAGCATGATGACCAGTGCAATGGTCAGCAGCACGCCCTGGTAACCCAGGCGGTCCGAGAGCAGTTGGCCGACTAAGGGTCCGACGGCGGGGGACCACGCCAGCACCGCGCCCAATGTCACGAAATAACGCGTCAGAGCGTCGCCGGCCAGGCGGTCGCGCAACAGCGTCTGCGTCGCGACCGAGCACGTCGCCAGTCCGGCCGCCTGGACGAAACGGCCGAACAACAAGGCTTCGAAACTGGGTGCCGCCAGGGCGCATAGCGTCCCGGCCAGGCCCATGGCCAGACCGGCGAGCAAGGCGGGGCGGCGGCCCCAGACGTCGGCCAGATGCCCCCACAGCAGGACACCCAGCGCGAAGCCCAGGAAGAAGATGCCCATGACGGATTGAGCGGCGCCGGCGTCCAGTTGCCAGTGCCGGGTCAGGTCCGGCAGGGCGGGGGCAAGAATGGTCTCGGCAATCTGCGGCAGGGCCAGTAGCGCAAGGATCAAGCCGCGCGGCGGCAGGCCATCGCGGCGAGCGGGAGCGTGTTTCATGGTCCGGGGAAAAAAGGGCCTAGCGTATCCAGCCTGGGCGAAGCAAAATCAAGCTGTTTCGCCATAAAACATCGATAATCCGACATGCCGCATTACTCGCCAGAATCCGTCCTGGATCCCGATAGCGCCGTTTGCCCCGTTGTCGGGCTGGCCATCGATACCCGCGCCCACGCCTCGGATTGGCATACGCATCGCCGCACGCAGCTGCTTTACCAGGCCGAAGGCGGGGTCACGCTGTTCTTGCCGGACCGGGTGGGGCAACTGGCGCCGCTGCAGGCCGCATGGCTGCCCGCCGGCTGCACGCACCGCACGGCCATGCATGGCACGTTCGCCTACCGCAGCCTGTATTTCGACGTGCAGGCCTATCCGGGATTACCGGCCGAACCGCAGATCCTGGACGTCAATCCCCTGTTGCGCGAGTTGATCCTGCGCGTGACGGATTGGTCGGCCGACGTCGGACTCACCGCGGCGCAGAGCCGCATTGTGGATACCTTGCTGGATGAATTGGCGGCAGCACCCGCTGCGCCCATGCCTCTGCCGATGCCGCGCGACCGCCGGCTTGTGCCCATTGCCCGCGAATTGCTGGCGAACCCGGCTTGCCCGCTGTCTCTGGAGGATTGGGCCAGCCGCGTGGGCGCCAGCAGCCGCACCGTGGAGCGCTTGTTCCTGACCGAAACCGGACTGCCGTTTGCCCGCTGGCGCACGCAGACCCGCTTGCTGTTCGCCCGGGCGCGGTTGGCCGAAGGCATGTCGGTCACGGCCGTCGCACACGCGGTGGGGTACGCCAGCGACAGCGCGTTCATCGCGATGTACCGCCGCATCTACGGCGAATCGCCGGGGCGAAAAAAAGGGAAATGACCCCCACGCCGCGCACACTGTGTGTGCTTGCTGCCCCCCGAGGGGGCGTTTTTATCTTGGGGCGGCCCGGCGATAAAAATGACCCCCACGCCGCGCACACTGCGTGTGCTTGCTGCCCCCCAAGGGGGTGTTTTTATCTTGGGGCGGCCCGGCGATAAAAATGACCCCCACGCCGCGCACACTGCGTGTGCTTGCTGCCCCCCGAGGGGGCGTTTTTATCTTGGGGCGGCCCGGCGATAAAAAACACCGGCCTCTTAAGAGGCCGGCGCGTGTTGACGCTGTGCGACGCTTAGAACTGGTGGCGGATGCCCACGCCTGCGGCGGTGCTCTTCAGCCCGTCGATGAACGCGTAATCCGTGCCGTACGAACCGTAGGCATACAGATTGGTGCGCTTGGACAGGTCGTAGGTGTAGCCCACGCTGTAGACGTTCATGTTGGCATCGCCGCCCGTCAACTTGTCGTTGGACGGGGCGACGTGTTGCCACGAGGCGAAGACGCTGCTGGCGCCGCCCACGGGCAGGGTCGCGCCCAGCATGTAGGCGTTCGCCTTGAAGCCGTTCACGAAGCGGTTGGTGCCGAACTCGTCGCTGAAGGGCGTGCCGGCGGGCAGATCCTGGCCGACGAACCAGCCGTCCGTGGTGCGGCCGTAGGCGGCGGCCAGCTTCACGACTTCCAGGTCATACGACACGCCCAGCGCGTACTGGCGCGGCGTGGCGTCCTGGTCGATCGTCGTGCTGCGGTGGGAGCCGTTCAACTGGTCGTACGTCAGCGCGACGTTCAGCGGGCCTTGCACGTAGCGCAGGCCGGCGGTGATGCCGCGCGTGTTGTCGGCGGTGCGAAAGCCCGTCTGGTCGGCGGTCGTGTCGTCCGCGTTGAACGAGTAGCCGATGCCGAATTCAAAACCGTTCACCGAAGGGGTGCGGTACATGACCATGTTGTCCCAGCGCATGGTATTGGCCGCGCTGAAACCCAGGCCCAGGTTGGATTGGGTGTAGCTGGTGTAGAAGGGATCGATGTCGGCCAGGTAGTTCGAGCCGATCGTGGCTTGGCGGCCGAAATCCAGCTGGCCCCAGGCGTCGTTGGCCAGGCCGATGGTGGCTTGGCGGCCGAACAGGCGGCCGGATTGTCCGCGCTGGCCGTTGCCGGAGTCGAAACCGCTTTCCAGCTTGAAGACGGCGCGCAGGCCATCGCCCAGATCTTCGGATCCGCGCAGGCCCCAGCGGGAGCCGGCCTGGATGCCGTTGATCATGCCGAGCTTGCTACCACTGTAGCCGTCGCCTTTGATCTTGTTGTAGCCGATGCCGGTGTCGATGACACCATAGAGGGTGACTGACGGTTCTGCCTGAGCGATGCCTGTAAAAGCGGTCAGCATCGCAGCGGCGAGCAGCGTCTTTTTCATCCGGGGATCTCCTGGGGATTTGGGTTGGAAAAAACAAAGGGAACAGCACGCTCGGCATAGCGCTAAGCGGTGTTCCCAGACCCCAGTGTAAAACATTTCCGTTAATTTCTGCTTATTGCATAGGATGTTCCGGCTATTCCTGTTAATTCCTGGGCGCTGGTCCTTGGCATGATCGGCTTACCTCACCGTGCTCTGTTTGACTGTCGCTCGCCATAGTGGCATCTTGCCCCGAAGTCTTACTTACGGAGCTGCCCGTGGACTATCCACTGCCCCTCGTCACTGTCGATGCCGTCTTGCTCACCTTACGGGCGGGTGGACTGGAAATCGCCCTGCACCAGCGCGACCGTGCGCCCTATAAGGACGCGATGGCGTTGCCGGGCGGGGTGGTGCACGTGGACGAAGACGCCAGCACCGAAGCCAGCATCCGCCGCGTGCTGCGGGACAAGACCGGGTTCGAGCCGCGCTACCTCGAGCAGTTGCAGGTGTTCTCGGGGCCGGGCCGCGACCCGCGCAAGTGGTCGCTGTCCGTTTCCTATGTGGCCCTGGTGCCGGCGGCCGAGCTGGAGGCCGCGACGCAGGCCGGGTTCCGGTTTGTGAGCGTGGACGCGCTGCCGCCCTTGGCGTTCGACCATGCGGACATCGTGGCGGCCGCCGTAGCTCGCTTGCGTGGCAAGTCCAGTTATTCGACCTTGCCGTTCTTCCTGTTGCCGGAGCGCTTCACCCTGACCGAGCTGCAACACACCTATGAAGCCATCCTGCAGACGCGGCTGGAGAAATCGAATTTCCGCCGCAAGATGGAGGCGTGGGGCGTGCTGGAAGCCACCGAGGACTACGTGCTGGGCGCGCAGCGTCCCGCGCGCCTATATCGCCTGAAGGACTTTGCCTTGTTCGACCGCAGCGTCGGATAAGCGTCGGACCGTTTTGGATTCAACATAGTTGCAAATCAACAATAAGTAGGCTTATACTGGCCTCACTTAGTTTTAAAGTGCCACTAAGGGCTGATCATGTTCACCATCACTGCGGTAGTAGAAGGACAACGCCAGAGCGAGACGCCGGCTGCGTTCGTGTTTCCCGGGGGCGAAAGCCAGGTCACGGTGCCCGCGGGATTGCAGGCCAGGGCCGATGTGGCTAGCGAGTTCCGCATCCACGCCCTGTTGAAGTCGGCCGACGACGTCATGCAGTTGCTGATGCTGACGGACGCGCTGCGCCGCCTGAACCCGGCGGTGCCGGTGCATCTGGACATGCCCTATGTGCCGTACGCCCGGCAGGACCGCGTTTGCAATCCGGGCGAGGCGCTGGGGGCGGCCGTGTTCTGCAAGTTGATCAACGATCAGCAATACGCCACGGTGACCGTGGTGGAACCGCACAGCGATGTGACACCCGCGCTGCTGCAGCGCGTGCGAGTGGTCGACGCCGCCGCCTTCCTGAAGAACGCGCTGGCCGCCCCGGTCTTTGCCGATGGCGTGACCCTGATGGCGCCTGACGCCGGGGCGCGCAAGCGCGTGCAGGCTCTGGCCAAGAAGCTGGGCGTGGCTGACGTGCGCTTCGCTGAAAAGGTGCGCGACCCGCAGACCGGCCGCATTACCGAGACCCGCGTGCCCGATGACATCCCCGCGCAACCCGTGCTGGTGGTCGACGACATCTGCGACGGCGGCCGCACCTTCCTGGAACTGGCTGCCGCCTTGCGCGACAAGACGCGCCAGCCGCTTTACCTGTACGTCACGCACGGCCTGTTCAGCAAGGGCCTGGGCGAGCTGAACGCCCGCTACGCAGGCATCTTCACCGCATTCGACTGGACCGGCACCGAAGGCGCTGGCGCCCCGGTAATCGTCAATTAAGTAGGAAACCGAGCCATGAATACCCGCGATTCCCTCACCGTCAAGAACGGCATCAATCCCTTCCTGCAGGCCGACTTCTATAAGACAGGCCACCCGTTCCAGTATCCCCAGGGCACCAACAAGATCCTGGCCAACTTCACGCCGCGTTCGGCCCGGCTGGCGCCGGTGTTGCCCGAACTGTTCGACGGCAAGATCGTCTGGTTCGGCCTGCAGGGCTTCATCAAGGAAATCCTGATCGACCTGTTCGACCGCGAATTCTTCGGCAAGCCCGCCGGCACTGCCGTGCGCCAGTACCAGCGCCGTGTGGACAATGCGCTGGGCAAGGGCGCGGTTACCGTGGACCACCTGCAGGCGCTGTATGAACTGGGCTACCTGCCGCTGGAAATCCGTTCGGTGCCCGAGGGCGCGCGGGTGGATATCCGTGTGCCGCCGGTGACCTTCGTCAACACCCACCCGGAATTCGCGTGGCTGGTGACCTATATCGAAACGCTGTTCAGTTGCGAATCGTGGAAGGCGTCGACGGTGGCCACGATCGCCTTCGAGTACCGCAAGCTGTTGACCTACTTCGCCCGCCTGACGGGCAGCCCGATGGACTTCGTGAACTGGCAGGGGCATGACTTTTCGATGCGCGGCATGGCGGGCCTGTATGACGCCCGCAAGTGCGGCGCGGGTCACCTCTTGTCGTTTACCGGCACCGACACGATTCCGGCCATCGACTATCTGGAAGATCTCTACGGCGCGGATTCCGACCGCGAACTGATCGGCGGCTCCGTTCCGGCCACTGAGCACTCGGTCATGTGCCTGGGCAGCAAGGAGGGCGAAATCGAAACGATCCGTCGCCTGGTCACGCAGGTCTATCCGGCGGGCATCGTGTCGGTGGTCTCGGATACCTGGGACTTCTGGCAGGTGGTGACGGACTTTGCCGCTGCGTTGAAGCCGGAGATCCTGGCGCGCCAGCCCGACGCTTTCGGCAACGCCAAGGTCGTGTTCCGCCCCGATTCAGGCGACCCCGTGAAGATCCTGACGGGCTACTTCTGCACCGACGTTGCCAGCGTGGAAGACACTGCGGCAATGGCTGCCGCACGTCGCGACGGCTTCGAGGCGGTGCGCGATGCCGCGACCGGCGCGTACTGGCTGCTGGACGAAGATGCACGCGCAAGCCAATCGCTGCGCGAAGCCGAAGTGAAGGGCGCCGTGCAGTGCCTGTGGGATAGCTTCGGCGGCGTGGTGACGGAGCGAGGCTACAAGCTGCTGGACTCGCACGTGGGCCTGATCTACGGTGACTCCATCACGCTGGCCCGTGGCCGCGACATCCTGGTCCGGCTGGAAAAGAAGGGCTTCGCCTCGGGCAACGTCGTGCTGGGCATCGGGTCCTACACCTATCAATACCTGACGCGCGACACCTTCGGTTGGGCGTTGAAGGCCACGTATGCCGAAGTCAACGGCGAACCCCAGGAGCTGGTGAAGGACCCGGTGACCGATTCGGGCGTGAAGCGCTCGGCCAAGGGTCTGCTGCGGGTCGATGAAACGGCTACGGGGTATGTGCTGCATGACCAGCAGACACCCGAGCAAGCCGCGGGCGGCGCATTGGTGCCGGTGTTCCGCGACGGCAGCCTGCTGGTGGAGCAAAGCCTGGCGCAGATCCGGGACCGGCTGCAAGGTTCGTGGGTGTGCCCGGAGCTGGGTAGCATTGATTGGGCGGGGCGTTGAAGGGTTGGCCAGACGGGGTGATCCCACCGCGAGGCCGTTGCACGACGCGGTTCGTAAAAAAAGCTCCCGAGGGAGCTTTTGGTGCGGGGCCTCAGGCTTTGCGGCGTGCGCGTCTTTCTTCGCGCACGAAGATCACCACACCCACGATGATCATCAGCGCCAGCGCATACCAGGTGATGGCATAGACCAGATGGTTGTTCGGGAAGCTCAGCACCGTCAGGCCGCCGACCGGCGCTTTCGCGGGATCCCGGCCCGGGCTGGACGCGGCGTCGGCGTCGATGAAGTAGGGCGCCACGTCGGTCAGACCGCGCGCGGCGGCGATTGCCGGCAGGTCGCGTGAATACCAGAGATTGGCGGCGGGATCGTTGTTGCGCAGGAAGCCGCTGCCGGGTTCGCCCATGCGCAGCAGGCCCGTAACGCTGCCCTCGGCCGGCGGTTGCGTGGCCGCGGCCTGGCTCTTGCGCCATTCCGGCAGCACGAAGCCGCGGTTGACCAGCACCGTGCCGCCGTCCGGCAACTGCAGCGGGGTCATGACCCAGTAGCCGCTGCCCAGTTCGGTGGCGGCCTGCACCAGCGTCTGGCGGTCGTACTGATATGTGCCGGAGGCGGCCACGTGGCGGTACTCGGCATTGTTGAAGCTCAGCGACCGCCAATCGCGTTTGCCTGGCGCCGGCGTGGTGGCCGCATGGGCCCGCTGGTCGACTTGGGCGATCAGGTCGCGCTTCCAGGCCAGGCGATGCACCTGCCAGGTGCCCAGGGCGCACAGGCCTGCGAAGAGCGCGGCAGCAACCACCCCCAGGATGACCAGGGTGGTTTTGCTGCGCGGATTACGGGAGGTGTCGCCGGAGTGAGTGTCTTTTACTGCTGCCATCAGGGCATATTCCGCATGTCGTGTGTGGACATGGGCATCATATTGGAGTTCAAGTGATACATGATCCAGATTGACCCGCTGAGCGTGATTACGACCAGCACCAGCGTGAATATTAACGCCAACATGTTCCACCCGCTTTCGGACTTGGCGTCCATGTGCAGGAAGTACACGATGTGCACGACGATCTGCACCACGGCAAAGGCCAGGATCACCAGCGCGGTCGTGCGCGAATTGGCGAAGACGCGGTCCATCACCAGCCAGAACGGAATGGCGGTCAGGATGGCTGCCAGGACAAAGCCCGTCACGTAGCTTTTCAGCGTGCCGTGGCCGGCGCCGTCATCGTCGTCGTGGTGATCGTGGCCGCCGCCATGGCCGTGGCCGCCATGCCCGTGATGGGCCAGGTTTTCCATGTGCGAGCTCATGGCAGCACTCCCATCAGGTACACGAAGGTGAACACGCCCACCCAGATCAGGTCCAGGAAGTGCCAGAACATCGACAGGCACATCAGGCGGCGCCGGTTTTCGGGGATCAGGCCGTGCATCTGCACCTGGATCATCATCGTCACCAGCCAGACGATGCCGAAGGTGACGTGCAGGCCGTGGGTGCCGACCAACGTGAAGAACGACGACAGGAAGGCGCTGCGTTGCGGACCCGCGCCCTGGTGGATCAGGTGCGCGAACTCATATAGTTCCAATGACAGGAAGCCCAGCCCCAGGATGCCCGTGACGGCCAGCCACAGCTGGGTGGCGCCGATGCGGTTGCGCCGCATCTCCAGCATGGCGAAGCCATAAGTGATGGACGACAGCAGCAGCAAGGAGGTGTTCACCGCCACCAGCGGCAGGTCGAACAGGTCGGCACCCGATGGGCCCGCCGCGTAATTGCGGCCCAGCACGCCGTAGGTCGCGAACAGGCAGGCGAAGATGAGGCAGTCGCTCATCAGGTAGACCCAGAACCCCAGCAGGGTGCCGTTCTTGGGATGGTGTTCGCCCGCGACGTAGAACACGGGCTCCGGGGGCGGCGTGGTGCCGCCGGGCAGGGTGGGGGCCAAGGTATCAGACATGTTTCGCCAACAGTCGTGTGCGGGTAGCTTCTTCGCGCACGACCTCGTCGGCCGGCACGTAGTAGTCACGCTTGTAGTTGAAGGTATGGACGATGGACACCAGGATCAGCGCCACGAACGACAGCACCGCCAGCGGCCACATGTGCCAGATCAGCGCAAAGCCCATCACCACGCTGATCGCCGCCAACACGACGCCCGCCCACGTGTTCTTCGGCATGTGGATGGGGATGAAGCCCTGTTGCGGCCGTTGGTAGCCGTGCTGCTTCATCTGCCACCAGGCATCCAGGTCATGCACGCGCGGCGTGAAGGCGAAGTTGTAGTTGGGCGGGGGCGACGACGTGGACCACTCCAGCGTGCGGCCGTCCCAGGGGTCTCCCGTGTTGTCGCGCAACTGGTCGCGGCGGCGGTAGCTGACCACCAGCTGGATGATGAAGCTGGCGATGCCGCACGCGATCAGCAGCGCGCCGAAGGCCGCCACCTGGAACCAGATCTGCAGCGACATGTCTTCGAAGTGGTTTACGCGGCGCGTCACGCCCATCAACCCGAGCACGTACAGCGGCATGAACGCCACGTAGAAGCCCACCAGCCAGAACCAGAACGAGCACTTGCCCCAGAACGGATCGAGCTTGTAGCCGAACGCCTTGGGGAACCAATACGTGATGCCGGCCATCAGTCCGAACAGCACGCCGCCGATGATGACGTTGTGGAAGTGCGCGATCAGGAACAGGCTGTTGTGCAGGGCGAAGTCGGCAGGCGGCACGGCCAGCAGCACGCCCGTCATGCCGCCGATCACAAAGGTGACCATGAAGCCCATCGTCCACAGCATCGGCACTTCGAAGCGGATGCGGCCGCGGTACATCGTGAACAGCCAGTTGAAGATCTTGGCGCCGGTCGGGATCGAGATGATCATCGTCGTGATCCCGAAAAACGAGTTCACGCTGGCGCCGGACCCCATGGTGAAGAAGTGGTGCAGCCAGACCAGGTACGACAGCACGGTAATCACCACGGTGGCGTACACCATGGACGCATAGCCGAACAGGCGCTTGCTGCAGAAGGTGGACACCACTTCGGAGAAGATGCCGAAGGCGGGCAGGATCAGGATGTAGACCTCGGGGTGGCCCCAGATCCAGATCAGGTTCACGTACATCATGGCGTTGCCGCCGAAGTCCGCCGTGAAGAAGTTGGTGCCAACGTAGCGGTCCATGGACAGCAGGGCCAGCACCGCGGTCAGCACGGGGAAGGCGGCCACGATCAGCACGTTGGTGCACAGCGCGGTCCAGGTGAAGATGGGCATGCGCATCATGGTCATGCCGGGCGCGCGCATCTTCACGATGGTGACCAGCAGGTTGACGCCGGATAGCAGGGTTCCCACCCCCGCTATCTGCAAGGCCCAGATGTAGTAATCGACCCCCACGTCCGGGCTCTGCATGATCCCCGATAAGGGTGGATACGCCAGCCACCCCGTGCGCGCGAATTCGCCGACGAACAGCGACATCATGACCAGCACGACACCGCCTGTCGTCATCCAGAAACTGAAGTTGTTCAGGAAGGGAAAGGCCACGTCGCGCGCGCCGATCTGCAGCGGCACGATGTAGTTCATCAGCCCCGTGACCAGCGGCATGGCCACGAAGAAGATCATGATCACGCCATGCGCGGTGAAGATCTGGTCATAGTGGTGCGGCGGCAGGTAGCCCGTCGAGTCGCCGAACGCCACGGCCTGCTGCAAGCGCATCATGATGGCGTCGGCAAAGCCCCGCAACAGCATCACGATGCCCAGGATCACATACATGATCCCGATCTTCTTGTGGTCGATGCTGGTGAACCATTCGTGCCACAGGTAGCCCCATTTCTTGTAGTACGTGATGGAGCCCAGCACGACGATGCCGCCGACCGCCACCATGAAGAAGGTGGCAAGCAGGATGGGTTCGTGAAAGGGGATGGCGTCCCAGGTCAGTCGACCGAAGATCAGCTTGATGAGGTCTGGTTGATCAGGCATCTCGATTCCAGCGTAAAGACCACAATTTCATGAAGCCCCTGCATCGGCCGGCCCGTGTCGCGACGGACTCGCGGCAAGCCGCTACAACACGAGCCCTTCGGTGGACGTGCACATGGCGCCTACATACTTGCGCGGCGGCGTGCCGGTCAGGCCCAGGCGTTCGCGCGTTTCCGTGTCCAGCGTGGTGACGTTGAGCGCGCCCGGAATGCCCATGCCGCCTTGCGAGTCGATGGCCATCGCGTCCTTCATGCACATGCGGTTGCCTTCGACGCAGCGGTTCACGATGGCGTCGAACAGGCCTGGCGCGAAGGTAGCGAAGTGCTGTACCGGGTTGCGTTCGCTGGGCTGTTCAAGCTTCAAGTAGGCGTCGCGGCTGAGCTTGCCGGTGGACGCGCGGGCGTCGGCCACCCACTTGTCGAAGCCCTGCTGATCCAGGCCATGGAACTTGAAGCGCATGCCCGAAAATCCGGAGCCGCTGTAGTTGGCGGACAGGCCTTCGTATTCGCCGGGGTGGTTGATCACCGCGTGCAGCGTCGTCTGCATGCCGGGCATGGCGTAGATCTGGCCCGCCAGCGCCGGCACGAAGAAGGAATTCATC
Source organism: Achromobacter marplatensis (assembly GCF_002209535.1). Lineage (GTDB taxonomy): Bacteria > Pseudomonadota > Gammaproteobacteria > Burkholderiales > Burkholderiaceae_B > Achromobacter > Achromobacter marplatensis. Next base: position 268,369 of record NZ_NJIG01000006.1, read on the forward strand.
ACCGTCGACGACGTGATCTTGAACTGGATGGGGCGGTCGACGGGTGCTGCCATCTCATTGACGGTGGCGATGCCTTGCTCGGGATACAGGAACAGCCATTTCCAGTCCAGCGCCACCACTTCGACGACAAGCGGCTTGGTGCCCGCGGGTACCTCGCGCCCTTCGGACAAGCGTGCAAGCGGCCGGTAGGGATCAAGCTGGTGCGTGCTGACCCAGGTCAACGCGCCCAGCGCGATGATGATCAGCAGCGGCGCGGCCCAGATCAGCAGCTCCAGCATCGTGGAGTGGTTCCATTCCGGGTCGTAGTGGGCTTCCTTGTTGCTGGCCCGATAGCGCCACGCGAACAGGAAAGTCAGGAAGATCACCGGCACGATGATCAGCAGCATCAAGCCGGTGGAGATGATGATCAGATTACGCTGTTGAAGCGCGACATCGCCTGATGGCGACAGCAGCACCGCATTGCATCCGGCGAGCAATGGCAGGGCGGCAATCAGGATCAATCCGCGGAGCCTTGTGAAGGACGGCATAGCCATACCTCGAAACGTAACCGTGGGAGGTAAACGCAACACTACGCTGGAAGCCGCGAAAAATCTAGGGTAAAAAGAACAAAAGTGTGCAGGGCAGTGGCGTATTTCGGACCTCCTACAGTGAGCAAACCCATGTCGACCACCACGCAATATCCCGGTCATGCCCCCGCTGTTCCCGGCCCGGGGCCAACGGCCGGCGGGGCCAGCCACGCCAAGGTGGCCCCGGGTGAAATCGCTGTCGGCGTGGTGGTGGGACGCGCCTCCGAATACTTCGATTTCTTTGTATTCGGCATCGCCTGCGTGCTGGTTTTTCCGAAGGTCTTCTTCCCCTTCGAACCGCAGCTGGAAGGCACGCTCTGGGCCTTCGTCATCTTCTCTTTCGCGTTCATCATGCGTCCCATCGGCACCGCGCTGTCGATGGCGATCCAGCGGCGTTGGGGCCGCGCCACAAAGCTGACGGTCGCGCTGTTCCTGCTGGGTACCGCCACGGTGGGCATGGCGTTCCTGCCCAGCTACAACACCATCGGCGCGCACGCGATCACCTTGCTGGCGGTATTCCGCTGCTTGCAAGGGTTGGCATTCGGCGGGTCATGGGACGGGTTGCCGTCGTTGCTGGCGCTGAACGCGCCGCCTAACCGCCGTGGCTGGTATTCGATGATGGGCCAGCTGGGCGCGCCCGTCGGCTTCATGGTGGCCAGTGCGCTGTTCCTGTATCTGCACGTCACGCTGACGCAGTCCGACTTCCTGGAGTGGGGCTGGCGCTATCCGTTCTTCGTCGCCTTCGCCATCAACGTGGTGGCGCTCTTCGCCAGGTTGCGCCTGGTCGTCACCGAGGAATACACGCAGCTGCTGGAAGAGGGCGAGCTTGAACCCATCAGCATTGCCGAGATGCTGCGTTCGCAGGGATATAACCTTTTCATTGGCGCGTTCGCGGCCTTGGCCAGCTATGCGCTGTTCCACCTGGTCACGGTGTTCCCGCTGTCCTGGATCGCGGTCAGCGCCACGCAACAGATATCCGACGTGCTGATCGTGCAGATCATCGGCGCAGTGATCGGCATCCTGGGCACGGTGGCTTCGGGCTGGCTCGCCGACCGCATCGGCCGGCGCACCACATTGGGTTTGCTGGCCGTGCTGATCGCCGTTTTTGCGCTGTTCACGCCGTGGCTGCTGGGCGGCGGGCCGATGGGGCAGGACGCGTTCATCCTGGTGGGCTTCGCGCTGCTGGGCCTGTCGTATGGCCAGGCCTCGGGCACGGTCACCGCGAACTTCACGCGCCGCTTCCGCTATACCGGCGCGGCGCTGACCTCCGACATGGCGTGGCTGATTGGCGCGGCCTTCGCGCCGCTGGTCGCGCTGGGCCTGTCGGCGCGTTTCGGCTTGGTGGCCGTCAGCATCTATCTGCTGTCGGGCGCTGCGTGCACCTTGCTGGCGCTGCGCATCAACAAGGTGCTGGAAACGCGTGACTGATGGATAAGGGCTTGGGCGGCTTAGCCGCCGAAGCCTTCCAGCACGTTCGCCACATTGATCCCCACGTCCGCCACGGCATAGCCGCCTTCCATCGTGAAGACCGCGGGCAGCCCAAGGCTGGCCAGATGGCGGCCCACTTGCAGGTAGTCGGCGCTTTTCAGCTTGAACTTGGAGATAGGGTCGCCTTCGTAGGTGTCCACGCCCAGCGCGATCACAACGGCGTCGGCCTTGAACGTCCGGATGGCGGCGATGCCTTGTTCCAGCGCGTCGGTCCACGCGGCAAAACCGGTGCCCGCGGCCAGCGGCAGGTTCAGGTTGGCGCCTGCACCCGCACCGGCCCCGTGTTCATCGGCATAGCCCAGGAAGAACGGGTATTCGGTGGTCGGGTCGCCATGCACCGAGACCGTCAGCACGTCGCCGCGTTCATAGAAGATGCTTTGCGTGCCGTTGCCGTGGTGGTAGTCCACGTCAAGGATGGCGACGCGTTCGGCGCCCGCGTCGCGCAAGGCTTGCGCGGCCAGCGCGGCGTTGTTCAGGAAGCAGTAGCCGCCGAAGAAATCGGCGCCGGCATGGTGGCCCGGCGGGCGCGTCAATGCCATGGCGGCACGCGGGCCACCGGAGGCGGTGACGGCGCGCGCGGCGTCGATGGCGCAGGCTGCGCCGGCGGTGGCGGCTTCCCAGGTGCCCGCCGTCAGCGGGCAGCCGCTGTCGAACGAGAACAGGCCGACGCGCGCGGCGAAATTGGTGGGTTCGATATCGTGGCGGAAGCCGCGCACGGGCCAGACCGAAGGCAGGATGTCGATGTCGGCGTTGGCCGGATCCAGCGCGACCCAGTCGCGCCATGCGCTGGCCAGGAAGTCCACATAGCGCGGGGTGTGCACGCGCTTGATCAGATCCATGTCGGGCGCGGACGGGGTCAGCAGATCGCCGATGCCGCGTTCGCGCAGCGCATCCAGCACGTATTCCAGCCGGGCCGGCGTTTCGTGGCAGGGAACGAGCTTGCCGCGGAACATCTCCTGGCGGCCAGCATGCTTGTCATGGACGGGGTTGTGGAAGATCTGCACGGCGTCGGGGTCCTTGGGTTGTTCAACGCATTCTGTTTGACGGCAAGAGCGCCACTATAGCGGCCGGAACGCGTACCACGCTACGGCTGGCAGCTCGCGAAAAACGGAGTACAGGTCGCGCCCTTCGAAGAAGCGCGGATAGCCACCGCTGACGTCCGGTACGCCCTGGCGCCGCAGGGCCAGCATCGTTCGCGGAACGTGGAAATACTGGGTGACGGCCATCGCGCGGGTATAGCCATGTTCGCGCATATAGGCGCTGGCATGCCGCGCGGTGGACCAGGAGTCTACGCCTGCGCTGTCGGTCACGATGCGGTCGGCGGGCACGCCCCGCGCCAGCAGGTAGTCGCGCATGACTGCGGCTTCGTCCGCGCCGGCCGGATCCACGCCGCCGCTGACGAACAGGATGCGGCATTGCGAGGCCGCATAGCACTCGTAGGCGCGGTCCAGGCGGGCGGCCAGCCGGGGCGATGGCCGTCCGTCGGCTTGCACGGTGTTGCCCAGCACGACGGCCACATCGGCGGGGCGGGCGCCAATAAGAAGGCCGGCCGCCGCCAGCGCGAACGCGGCAAGCATCATCAGCAGGGCCAAGGCGGCGAGGCAACGCGTCAGGCGGGATGGCAGGGGGCGTCGTGGCACGGTAGCGGTTTCAGTGTGGAAGTCCGGATGGCATTCTGCACCATGCGCGAACGGCATTTGTCGTAATGAGAATCATGATTGATAATGCACGCCTTCCAACCGTGCCTCTGCCATTGCCCTTCCATGTCCCGCCCGCCGCCTTCCGACAAAGGTTGGCTCGCCCATTATCGCGAGCTGATCGGGTCGTGGACGCGCCGTGGAAGCAGCCGCCCGGACGCGGAAGATGCGGCGCACGACGTCGTGGCGAACATGCTGCGCAATGGCGACGCGGCGGTGCTGGATCCCAAGGCGTACCTGTACGGCGCCAGCCAGAACCGGCTGAACGGCGAGATCCGGCGCCAATCGCGGCGCGAGCAGGTGAGCCTGGACGAATTGCCCGACGCCGAACATCCGGTACAGTCCGACCCTGAATCGGCCATTCGCGCAGCGCAATTGGCCGACGCCCTGAAGGCGGCGCTGGCCGAATTGCCGCTGAAATGCCGGCAGGTCTTTTTATGGAACAAGCTAGAGGGCTATACCCAGGCCGAAATCGCGCAGAAACTGGGCCTGACTCAAAGCTCGGTGGAAAAATACATGCGACGCGCGCTGGCGCACATCCATGACCGGTTGCAAGATCATGCCCCGCATTGAATCCTCTTCTCGGCACCGCGCCGAATCGCCCCGCGAACAGGCCATCTACTGGTTCTCGCGCGAACGCCTGGGCACGCTGGATGCGCATGCCAGGCAGGAGCGCGACGCGTGGCTGGCTGCGGATCCCGAGCACCAGCGCCAGTACCGTTCGGTCGAAGCGACGTGGAGCGTGGCCGATTCCGTGCCGCAGGCTGAGTTGCGCGCCATGCTTGAGCGGACTGAAAGCGAACCTGCCGCGCCGCGGCGCCGGCGGTTTGCCGTCGGATTGACTGCCGCCTGTGCGTTGATGGCGACGGCGGGCGTTATCGGGCCGCGGCTATGGGCGCCCGAGGCGGATTTCACTCAGGCGCTGGCGACGGGCAAGGGCGAGCGCCATCGCGTCGTGCTGCCCGACGGGTCGTTGCTGGAATTGAATACGGACACGCAGGCCAGGGTGTCGCTGTATGGCGACCGCCGAGAGGTGGAACTGCTGGCCGGAGAAGTCCTGTTCACCGTCAGCCCCGATGCGGCGCGCCCGTTTACCGTCCTGAGTGGCCACGCTCAGGTGCGCGTGACCGGCACGCGATTCAACGTGCGCCGGGACGGTGACGCCGTGGCGCTGGCGGTGGAAGAGGGCAGTGTGGCGTTCTCGGCCGGCTCGTGGTGGAACCGCACCACGCAACATCTGACGGCGGGCTACGTGCTGCGTCACGCGCAGGGGGAACCGCTGGCCGCGCCGCACCAGGAAAACGTCGCGGCCATCACCGCCTGGCAGCGTGGCCGCCTGGTGTTTCGCGATACGCCCTTGTCGCAGGTGGTGGCCGAGCTGAACCGGTATCTGCGCGAGCCGCTACGGATCGATGACAGGAAGCTGGCGCAACTTCGTGTGGCAGGCTCGCTGCCCATCGACGAACCGGAGGCCGTGCTGGCGGTGTTGCCGCAGATCGCGCCCGTGATCGTCCTGTATCCGCCCGATGGTGGCCGCGTGCTGGCACCGCGTTGAATCATCTTGTTTCAATTAATTTAGCGAGAATCATTCCGGAATTTTCCCGGCCGTGGCGTCTATCCCTGGACGGGGTGTGTTCACGAAAGTCGATCTCGACCCTGTAAGCAACCTTTGGCCAAGGGTGTCGGGCGCAAATCGCGCGGGCAGTTGTACTGGAATTTTTTTCGCATCATGGACAAGCAAGTGATAGCGCGCGCATCGACGGCGCGCAAGACCGCATGGACCGGCGTGGGTGCCGGATGCCATGCCCTGGCCGTGGCACTGGCGCTGGCGTGGGGTATTCCCGCCGACGCGGTCGCACAGACCGCGCCGGTGCCGATCAGCATTACCGCCCAACCCTTGGGCGATGCGCTGATCCAACTGGGCGAGCAAGCCTCGTTGGTGATCTTCTATCTGCCTGAAACCGTGCGCGGCCGCAATGCGCCGGCGGTGATGGGCAACCTGACCCCGGACGACGCGTTGCGCAGCCTGCTGGCGGGTACGGGCATCGCATTCCAACGCGACGGGCGCAACGTGTCGCTAAGCCTGCCGTCGTCGGGCACGGCGCAGCTGGAGCCGGTGACGGTGCATGGCGTGGCCGTGGGAACTGCCGACAGCTATGTGGCGCTTTCCAGCGCCAGTGGCAAGCTGGACGTGCCGTTGATCGAGACGCCGCGTTCGGTGTCGATCGTTACGCAGGAGCAGATCAAGATGCAGGCCCCTCGGAACCTCGAGGCTGCGCTGGCGTACACGCCGGGCGTGCAGACGGAGGTGTCGGGGTCGAGCGACGTGCGCATGGTCGGCGCCGTGATCCGCGGCTTCAGCGACGGCAGCGCCTATTACAAGGACGGCCTGAAGCAGCTGTCGGCCGGCACCTACGGGTCGTGGAACGACAGCCTGGATGATCTGGACAGCATCGAAGTGTTGAAGGGGCCGGCGTCGGTGCTGTACGGCCAAGGCCGGCCCGGCGGCGTGATCAACATGGTGTCCAAGCGTCCCACGCCCGGGCAGGTCAACAGCGTGGGCTTGAGCTACGGCACCTACAACCGTCGCCAGGTGACGGCGGATTTGGGCGGCGCCTTCGACGAAGGCAACAAGGTGCTGTATCGGCTGAACGTCACGGGCCGCAAGAGCGACGGGCGCACCGACGGGTCCAAGGACGACCGGATTTCGGTGGCGCCGACGGTGCTGTGGAACATCACGAACCAGACGCGGCTGACCGTGCTGGGGACCTACTCCAAGGAGCGCGGCACGCCCAAGAGCTGGTGGCCGAACCTGTACACGTATCCTGAGATCGCGGACTTGCCCCTGCACCGCACGGCGGGGGACCCGGACTTCGACAAATTCGACCGCGACACCAAGTCCATCGGCTATGCCTTTGAACACGATACGGACAGCGGCTGGCGGCTGCGGCAGAACCTGCGCTATTCGGAAATCGACATCGATTACCGGCACATCTACGCGATGGACCTGCTGGCCGACAAGCGCACCGTCACGCGCGGCAGCCTTGCGCAGCGCACCCACGGGCAGACGTTGGCCGTGGATAGCCGCGCGTCCAAGGACTTCGTGTGGGGGGGCTTGCAGCACACCTTCGCGATGGGGGTGGACTTCGTGCGCTATCAGGAGCGCGACGCGCTGGGCTTTGGCTGGGACGTGCCGAACCTGGACATCTACCAGCCGGTGTATGGCCAGCACGTGGACCATCCCGAGATGGACAAGTCGCAGAGCGCGTTGAAGCAGACGGGCGTCTACACGCTGAACCAGCTGAAGTTCAACCGCTGGGTCGGTAACGTCAGCCTGCGTCGCGACTTTGCGACGACGACGCGCAGCAGCACGACGCAGCCCGAGATCAAGGACGCCGCCACGACGGGCAGCGCGGGCTTGCTCTATCTGTTCGACAGCGGCTTTGCGCCCTACGTCAGCTATTCGACGGCGTTCGATCCGATCACCGGCCAACAGTTCGACGGTAGCGCCTTCAAGCCGCGTGAAGGCAAGCAGTACGAGGCCGGGCTGAAGTACCAGCCGCCGGGCACCGATGCCCTGTTCACGGTGGCGGTGTTCGATATCCGCCAGACCAATGTGACGACGCAGGACCCGGACCATCCGCGCTTTAACGTGCAGACGGGCGAAGTGCGCTCGACGGGCCTGGAACTGGAAGCCAAGTTCCCGCTGACGCGCGAACTGCGCGTAATGGCTGGCTACACGTATCTGGATCCGCGCACGACGCAGAGCAATCGGCCGGCCGAAGTGGGCCGGCAGACCGCTCAGACGGCACGCCAGACGGCCAGCCTGTGGCTGGACTACCGGCCGCATCAGATCCAGGGCCTGATGCTGGGCGGCGGCTTGCGCTATCGCGGCAAGGCTCCGTTGAACACGGCGGCCGATGGCACCACACCCTACAACCCGGCGTTCACGCTGGCGGATGTGGCGGTGGCCTACGAGACCCCGCGCTACCGCGTCGCGCTGAACATCAACAACGTGTTCGACAAGCGCTACTACACCTACACGTTCCGCGGCATGGAGCGCGAGGCCATGCTGAGCCTGAATTACTACTGGTAGCGCTTACAGCGGCGCGGGCGGCCGCTTCGGCAGCGGGTAGTCGAAGCCGATTTCATTGGAGACGAGGGGTTGGGCGAGATTGCCCGGGTCGGTGACGACGGCGGCGGCGCGGTACTTGCCGGGCGCCAGCGCGGGCAGGAAGGGGACGCTGCCGTAGCCGTTGTCGTTGACCATGTAGGCCGGCTTGCCGTCTTCGTCCGGACTCCAGACCACGGGGTCGCGGGCAAAGCCCAGCGGGTTGGCCGGGTACAGGGTGTCGCCTTCGCGTTGGTACAGCGGGTGCACGATGCGGTCGCCTTGCGCGTTGGTCAGCAACAGCCAGACGCGCGGCGCCTTCAATTGCGCCGGCGCTTCGCCGCGGTTGGCCACGCTGAGGAGGAAGATGCCGCCGTCCTCGCCGTTCCAGTCGCCCAGGGTGTCGGCGAGTTCCAGCTCCAGGCCCCCTTGCGGCGGATGCGCCGGCAGTTGATGCTTGTCCACGCGCAGATCGCCATAGCGCACCCATTTGAGGACGTCCCCCGCCGTCTTGCTGGCGTAGCGTACCTGCAGCCAGTCGTGCGGGCGGATCGCCACCACGTCCAGGTGCTCGCCTTCGGCGGCGGTCATCGCCGGCCTGGCGTTCACGTCGGGCGTGTCGTAGAGGTCCAGCTTGCTGACCGGCACGGTGCCGTCTTCCAGCGGGGATCCTTCGCCTTCGATGTCGATGCGTGCAGTCGAGCCGTCTTCGCGGAAGTGGTAGGTCAATTCGGCCGGCGCGTCGTCCAGGCCGAACAAGGCCTGGGTGGACCACGACGTGGCGTGCACCGTGCCGTCGGGGCGCAGCACGTATTCCTCAGCGCCGTTGCTGGCGGCGCCGTAGCGGCAGCCCACGCTGATCCGGGCCTGCTTGTCGTCGAACACCGGATTGACGAAGCCCCGGCAGGGACTGGTCTTGTCGGGGTGCAGGATTTCCTGGAAGGTGCCGGTGGCGGGCCGGTACAGGAACAGGCGGGTGATGAGCTGCGTGCCGCCGCCGCTTTGCCCCAGCACGAGGTCACGGTAGCCGTCGTGGTCGATGTCCACGGATGCCATCTGGTCGACTTCCTCGTCGTCGAAGCTGCCCAGCTGCTGCTCGGGTCCGTTGCCCACGCGCACGGTGGCGCGCTGGGCGTCGCCGCCGCTGATCTTCACCACGCCCGACAGCCCGGCCTTGATGGGGTAGGGATAGTCGCGCGGGGCGGCTTGCGCCTGTACGCCTTGCCCCTGCAACGCCAGTGCCGTTATCGCGCCCGCAAGCAGTATTCGTTTCACCCGCCTCTCCCCAGCTTCGAATCGAGGGGGGCAATATACCGCAGCCGATTGCGGGAAAACGAGCAGTGCGCCGTCGCGGGCGGCCCGTCATCCTGGGTAGAATCGAACGATGCGCAATGTCTGCGCAGATGCTGTCCCGCCACCCTCCATGAACCTGCCGTTCCCTATCCGCCAAGAATGTCCGCCGGGCGCCTGTATGTGCGACCGCGAACGGCTGCTGGCCGATCCGGCCGCCGACATCCGTATCCTGCGCCTGACCAAGGAAGAGGAAAAGCGGCTGGTGGCGCGGCTGGAAAGCATTGCCAGCCTGGAGGACTTGCGCGCCATGCAGGGGCGGATCCAGGCGCAGTTGGGCATCGTGATTCGCATCACGCCCAGCGACAACGAAGTGCGCACGTCGCGCGGCATCTCGATCCAGCTGGACGACGCGCCGGGCCTGTGCCGCAAGACGCGCACCGCGCTGCCTGCCGCCATCCGCCGCGGCTTCGACAACAAACCCGAAATCGTCTATGCGCTGCTGAACGAGCGCGATCTGCTGAGCGGCACCTGATCAGGATTTCTTGCCGGGGTCGCGGCAGGGCGTCAGCGGTTCCACGGCGGACGGCGTGCGGCCGGCCTCGGGTCGGGTCGCCGGCTTCTTGCCGCTGCGAACGGGGTAGGACAGCAGGACGGCGCTGCCAGCTTCCAGCCTGGGCGACGTTGCGGATCCATAGGCCACCGTCCAGCCGCGTACGGCCAGCGGCGCCAGCGTGTACTGCAGGGCCGAGCCGGGCGATACGTGCGCGACCTTGCCTGCGAACAGCTCTTGCTGGGGCGTTTCCGTGCCGTCTACGGTGGAATACGTGACGATGCTGTCCAGCGCGGCCGATTCTTCATGGCGCGCCAGGATGGCGGTCTTGTATTTGCCGGGGGGAATGTCGGCCAGGCTGACGGTCAGGGCTTCTTTGGCCTGGCCGCCGCCATCCAGCCGGACGCCGGTGACGTCGACGCGCGTCAGCGGCGCCGTACCGGTATTGCGCACGCGCACGCTGTACTGCCCCGAGGTGCCCGTCACTGTGCAGACTTCCACGTCGGAAGGGCTGGGGGAAGCGTGCGCCAAGGCCGTGGCGCCTGCGGATAGCAGGGCGGCCAGGGACAACGTCAGGGCTGAGGCAGATCGGGTGGGCACGGCACGCTCCTTGAGGGAGGCAGCGTGCCGGGTGGCGCGTTGCCAGCCTTATTACACCACTTGGCGTCCCGGAGCCTCGGCCGCTTGCTGGCGTTTGCCCGCCAGCCAGCTCAGGATCAGCGCCAGGACCAGCAGGCCGGCGATGATGAAGCCCCAGATGATCCAGCCCAGCACCGAGATCAGCGTGCCCAGGCTGCCGGCCACGGGCAGGATCTGGTTCAGGCCCTGTGCGGCCCAGACCAGGCCGCCTTGCAGCGACTGCAGCCAGGCCGGGTCGACCCAGCCGGCGGCCCAGGCGGGCGCCACCCATTGCGACGTGTCCAGCGCCGTGCCCGGCACCTGAGCGGTGGCGATGGTTGCCAGGACCCAGTCGGTCAGTTGCAAGGTCAGCGCTACCAGCCCGGTCCAGAGTGCGGCAAGCACGGCAAAAGCGAGCCAGATGAATTTTTTCATTGCAGTGGTACTCCGATTTCAAAAGAGGGTCCACGATAAAGCGGATTCTATTTCTGAAAAACCAGAGTATCTGTGACAAACCTTAAGAAAAAACCGAAGTCTTGGCATGTGCCAGCACCGCCTGGACCAGGGGGTGGTGCTGCCCGCGGCGGTTGCGGATGGCGTGGATTTCCTCTTGCACATCGTCGCAGCGGGCCAGGGGGCGCAATCCGCGCAACAGGCCGATGTCGTCCCCGCCCAGCCGGCTAAGCGGAAATACGCCCAGGCCCCGGGCGGCAAACACCGACATCAGCGCGCTGTCTTCGAATTCGCCCACCACGTTGGGAAAGACGCCTTGTTCGTTGAACCAGCGGTCCAGGGTCTGGCGCAGCACGGAGTGGCCGGTGGGCAGCAGTACGGGCAGGCGCTCGAGGCAGCGCGGGAAGTCCAGCGTGTCGAACTTGCGCACCAGCCGCGCCGGGCCGTACCAGTCCACAGGGGAGGACACCAGGCGGTCGCTGGTCAGCCGCAGGTTGGGGTTGGCGGGCGCGCCCTGGCCGGCCAGCACCAGGTCCAGGTGGTGCTGGGCCAGTTCGCCCAGCAGTTCCTCGACCTCGCCTTCGTGGCAGGTCAGGCGCAGGTCCGGGGTGTCCAGCACGGGGCCCAGCAAGGCGTGCGCGGCCAGCTTGGAAATACCGTCGGACAAGCCCACCGACAGCCGGATGACGGGCTTGGTGGCCGCGGCCCGCACTTCCTGGGGCAGCACATGGCCGATCTGGAAGATCTCTTCTGCCCGGGCGAAGGCGGCCTTGCCGGCGTCGGTCAACGCCACGCCGCGGCCGGCGGGCTTGAGCAGTTGGTGGCCCAGGTTCTTCTCCAGTTCGCGCACCTGGGCGCTGATGGTCTGGATGGCCATGTCCAGCCGTTCGGCTGCGCGGGAAAAGCCGCCTTCCTTGGCGACCATCCAGAAATAGTACAGATGGCGGTAGTTCAGCATGATCGAGCTCACTTCGGTTTTTTCGAACCTTAACTCACTTTCAGGCTGATTTCTCCATCTGGCCCGTATCCGGATGATGGGCACCTTCGAACACAGCGGGGCATTCATGGATACTTTGATCACCTTCTTCATGGCCGATTTTCTGGGGACACCGACCTGGAGTTGGCTGCTGTTCATCGGCATCGTCGTCAGCTTGCTGGTCTTTGACCTGGGCGTGCTGCACAAGGAAGACCGCGAAATCGGCGTGCGCGAAAGCCTGTTGCTGTCGGCCGGCTACATCAGCGCGGCGCTGCTGTTCGGCGCCTGGGTGTGGTGGCAATTGGGCGCAGCCAGCGGCATGGCGTACTACACCGGCTTCATGATCGAAAAGTCGCTGTCGATGGACAACGTCTTCGTGATCGCGCTGATCTTCAGCTTCTTCGCAATTCCGCGCCAATACCAACACCGCGTGCTGTTCTGGGGCATCCTGGGCGTGATCGTGCTGCGCGCCATCATGATCGGCCTGGGCGCCGCGCTGGTCAGCAATTTCGGCTGGTTGCTGTACCTGTTTGGCGCATTCCTGGTGTTCACGGGCATCAAGATGTGGATGATCGCGGACCAGACGCCCGACATCGCGACCAACCCGATCCTGAAGTTCTTGAAGCGCCACATGCGCGTCACGGAAGGCCTGCGCGGCAACGCGTTCGTGGTGACCGAGACGGATCCGGCCACGTCGAAGAAGGTGCGTTTCGCGACGCCGCTGCTGCTGGCCCTGGTGCTGATCGAATTCGTGGACCTGGTGTTCGCGGTGGACTCGGTGCCGGCGATCTTCGCCATCACGACCGACCCGTTCATCGTCTACACCAGCAACATCTTCGCCATCCTGGGCTTGCGTGCGCTGTACTTTGCGCTGGCGGCGATGATCCACCGCTTCCACTACCTGAAGTACGCGTTGGCGCTGGTCCTGGTGTTCATCGGCACGAAGATCTTCCTGGTCGGCTTCATCGGCAAGGTGCCGGCTGCGATTTCGCTGGGCGTGACGTTCAGCCTGATCCTGGGCGGCGTGCTGTTCTCGCTGTGGAAGACCCGGTCCGCGGAACTGAAGGCGCAGTAAACCATCAACGCAGCAACGCAGTGGAAAACCCGCCGGCTGGCCCCGGCGGGTTTTTCTTTTCAGGTTTGCCATATTGTTTGAATATGGATTTGTTGTTATCCAGATATTTGTAATATGGATACGGCAGGCGTAGAGTCCAACCGTACACAGTCGTTCGGTAAGGAGCCGTCATGAGCAACAACAGTTGGTCCGCCAAGCAGTATTCCGCTTTTGAAAACGAACGCACCCGGCCGGTGCGCGATCTGGTGGCCGCGTTGCCCAATCCGTCCGTCGGCCTGGCCGTGGACCTGGGCTGCGGCCCGGGCAATTCCACCGAGGTGCTGGCCAGCCGCTATCCCGACGCGAAAGTCATCGGCATGGACAGCTCGGAAGACATGGTGCAGGCCGCCCGCAAGCGCCTGCCCGCGCTGGAGTTCGAACTGGCCGACATCGCCACGTGGAATCCGCCGCAGCAGTACGACGTGATCCTGGCGAACGCGGCGCTGCAATGGGTGCCCGACCACGCGATGCTCTACCCCCGGTTGGTCGGCAAGCTGGCGCCGGGCGGCATCCTGGCCGTGCAGACTCCCGACAACCTGGAAGAACCTGCGCACCGCCTGGCGCGCCAGGTGGCGGGCGAAGCGCCGTGGGCCGCGAAGACGGGCGAGGTGAAGCATCCGCCGCGCCACAGCGCCGCCTGGTACTACGAATTGCTGAAGCCGCATTGCGGCGTGCTGGACGTGTGGCGCACGACTTACCACCACCCGCTGGCGGGCGCCGCCGCGGTGGTGGAATGGTTCAAGGGCACGGCCTTGCGCCCCTATCTGGACAAGCTGGATGCCGCCGAGCAGGCCAGCTTCCTGGCGCGCTATCAGGCGCTGATTGCCGAGGCCTATCCGGCGCTTGCCGATGGCACGGTGCTGCTGCCGTTCCCACGGCTGTTTATCGTGGCGGGTCCGAAGCAGGCGTAAGGGCCCAGGGCTATTGCCAGCCGCCACCCAGCGACCGGTAAAGATCCACCAGCGCCAGCGACACCGCGGCCTGCGTGGACACGCGGGCTTGATCGCTGGCCAGCACGGCGTTTTGCGCGCTGAGCACATTGACGAAGTCCGACGCGCCGGCGGCATACTGGCGCTGCGCGTTGACCAGGGCGCGGCGCGCGCTGGCCGAGGCGCGTTCCAGGCTGGCGTGCGCCAGCTGTTGGGTCTGATAGGCGGTCATCGCGTTGTCGACTTCATGCCAGGCGGCAAGCACGGTCTTTTGGAACAGCAGGGCAGCTTGCCGCGCCTGCGACTCGCGCAGCCGCAGCCGGCCGCGCAGGCGGCCGCCCTCGAAGAGCGGAACGCGCAGCGCCGGGCCCGCGCCGAAGATGCCGGCCTTGTCCGTGTCCAGGTCCCGCAACTGCAGGGCCTGCAACCCGAGGTTGCCAGACAGCGTGATGCGCGGATAGAAGTCGCCCTCGGCCACGCCGATGGCGGCCACCGCCGCATGCAGCGTGGCCTGCGCGCGGCGGATGTCGGGCCGGCGTTCAGCCAGTTCACTGGGCATGCCCACCGGCACCCGCACGGGGCCGCCGGGAATCGGCGCCGCGGCCGCCAGCCGTTCGTGCAGCGCGTGCGGTGGCTGCTCAAGCAACAGCGCCAGCGCATTCATCAATTGATCCACCCGCAGCACCAGCGGCGGGACGGCGGCTTCGATCGCCGCCGCCTGCGCGTCGGCTTGCGACACGTCCAGTTCGGTGGCGACGCCTTCACGCTGGCGCAAACGGGTCAACGCCAGGTTGTGATTGGCGTTGTCCAGCGTCTTGTTCAAGACGGCCAGTTGGTTCTGCGCGCCACGCAGCAGGATGTAGTTGCGCGCGGTCTCGGCGCGGATCGACAACACCACGCCTCGTTGCGCCTCCAGCGCCCCTTGCGACTGTGCGCCCGACTGTTCGACTTCGCGCCGGACCCGGCCCCACAGGTCCAGTTCCCAACTGGCGTCCATGCCCGCTTGCCAGAGATTGAAGGACGAGCGGCCGTCGCGGCCCGACGGATCGGCCAGGCCGGTCTCGCTGTTCTGGCCGCGCTGGTAGCTGGCGCCGGCGCCCGCGCGGGGCAAGGCGCCGGCTTCCGTGATGCCCAACGCGGCCCGGCTTTGCCGGAGGTGTTCGTAGGCGATGCGGATGTCCACGTTGGCCGCAGTGGCGTCGATGATCAATGCGGTGAGCGTCGGGTCGCCGAAACTGTCCCACCAGGAGGTGGTCAGGCTCTCCTGCACCGGGACGCTGGGCGCCGGCGGGGCAGCGGGCGCTCGCCATTGCGCCGGCAATTGTGCTTCTGGGGCGACGAAGTCGGGGCCGACCGCGCAACCGCCGATGCCGAGCAGCGCGGATAAGAGCAGTGCGCGAGAGATCAGGCGGTGTGTCATTGGACGTCCCCGCGCAGCGTGGCCACGGTGTCGACCACGGCTTCGACCGACATGCCGGCGCGTAGCCGTGGCGCGTTGTCGGGCAGGGCGTCCAGTACGATCTTGACCGGCAGGCGCTGCGCCACCTTGGTGAAATTGCCGGTGGCGTTGCTGGGCGCCACGGGGGAAAAGCTCAGCCCCGTCCCGGGCGCGATGCTCTGCACGCGACCGTGCAGCGGCGCGTCCGGATAGGCGTCGACGGTGATCGTCGCCGTCTGGCCGGGGCGCATATGGGTCAGTTGCCGTTCGCGGAAGTTCGCCACCACATAGGCGTTCTGCAACGGCACGACAGCAAGGATCGCCGTGCCCGGGCTGACATAGGCGCCTACGCGCAGCGCGCGGCGCCCGATCGTGCCGTCGATAGGCGAGGTGATCCGGGTATACGACAGATTCAGGTCGGCGCGGTCCTTCAAGGCCTGGGCGCGTTGCAATCCCGCACGGGCGGCGTCGCGCTGCGCGGCGAGCACCTCTTGCTGCTTGCGGGCGGCCTGCAACGTGGCCAGGTGCTCGGCCTGGCGCGCTTGCGCCATCTCCAGCCGGCTCTTGGCCTGTTCAAACACCTGTTGCGTGCCCGCGCCTTCGCTGGCCAGACGGCGATGCCGCTGGAGCTCGCTTTCGGCGAAACGGATATCAGCCAGGTCGGCGCGGGTAACGGCGCGGGCCTGGTCGATCACGGCCTGCTGGCGTTCCAGCGTGGCGGCCGCGTTGGACAGCTGGGCGGCGGCGACGGCCAGTTCGGCGCTGGCGGCGGTCAAGGCCGCCTGGTAGTCGCGGTCATCGATGCGGGCCAGCAATTGGCCTTGCTTGACGTCCTGGTTGTCGTCCACCAGCACGGCGTCGATGAAGCCGGAGACTTGCGGCGCGACGATGGTGTGGTCGGCGGTGATGGTGGCGTCGTCCGTGGATTCGGTGGCGGTCGAGGCGGACCACGACCAGCCGCCGTAGGCAAGCAGGCTCAGCGCGGCCAGCGCGGCAGTACGGGGGAGGAGGGTGCGTAAGAAGGGTGTCGTCATCAGGGACTCGATGTCAGGTTGCGGCGCGAGGCGGATAGATCCGGGTCGCGACAAAGGGAATCAGGAGGATCAGCAGCACGGCCACGCCGGCCATGCACAGATACAGATCGGCGGAGGTCAGCACGGCGGCCTGTTCCTGCACGCGGCGGGACAGCGCCGCCGCGCTTTCGCCGCCGAGGCTCAAGGGGAAGTTGCCCAGCTGGTCGGCCAGCTGGCTGGCGTGCGTGTTGCGGCGCCAGGTCGTCAGCGCGTCCAGCAGGCCGGTGGCGGCGACGGCGGAAAATCCCTTGATGGTGTTGAACCAGGCGGATGCGTAGGGGCCGTCCTGGGGCGCGAGGCCGCCGGTCGCCAGCATCAGCAAGGGGATGACGGCCATGGGCTGCGCGAAGACCTGCACGGCCTCCAGCAGATAGAACTGTTCGCGCGACCAGACGGGGGTCAGTCGGGATCCCAGCACGCAGGACGCGGCCAGCAGCGCCAGGCCAGCCGCCAGCACCCAGCGGCAGTCGACCGCGCGCAGATTGCACAGCGCAGCGACCAGCGGCAGCGCGATCAGTTGCGGCAGGCCCATCGTCAACAGCACGGGCGCGGTTTCCAGGGGGCGATAGCCGCGCAACTGCGCGAGGAAACTCGCGGGTATCAGGATGACGCCCAGCAGCACGATCAGCACGCCGCCCAGGGTCACCAGGGCATGGCTCAGGTTGCGGTGGCGCAAGAGCTGGATCTTGAAGAACGGCAGCGGATGGGACCATTCGTTGACCATGAACAGCACCATCAGCACGGCGCCGGCGCCCAGCAGGCAGGCAATGAGCGGCGAGTTCAACCAGTCCAGGCGGTCGCCCTGCAGCAGGCCGATGACCAGCATCGCAAGGGCGGGCGCACCCAGCAGCAAGCCGCGCCAGTCGAACTGGCGGAAGCGTTCGAGCTTGAGCGGATCTTGCGGCAGGCCTTTCCAGACTGCGGCCATGGCTAGCAACGCGGGGGCCGTTACCAGCCAGAACGCCCAGCGCCAGCCCAGCACTTCGGTGCAGAAGGCCGCCAGGGGAATGCCCAGGCTGGGCGCGAACGTGGCGGTCAGCGCATAGCCGCCCAGGCCGTACAGCTTGATGTTGGCCGGAAGAAAGCGCAGCGCCACGGTCATCAACATCGGCGGCAATGCGCCGCCGGCCAGGCCTTGAAAGGTGCGCAATAGCAGCAGCACGGGCAGGTTGGGGGCAAAGGGGCAAAGGGCACCGAATAGCGCGAAGGCGGCAAGCGCCGCGACGGTGAACCGCCGCAGCGAAAACGTGACCGAGCACCACGGAGCGAAGGCCATGGCGCAGACCGAGGCGGCCGCATAAACCGCGACGAACCAGGTGCCCTGGTCGACGCTGATGCCGAGCACGCCGCGGATGTCGGGAAGCGCCATCTTGGTGACGTTCTCATTGAGGCCGGCCAGGATGACGGCCAGCAACACGCCGGACAGGCCGGTCAGGATGCGCGGGCCAAAGGCCGATGAGGGAGACTGCATGGAAATAGCGCCTTGGAAGACAGGAGCCATTCAGTCTAGGGAGATGCGTCCTTGCGAAACACCGGGCGCGGCGCAATGCAGGCTTGCGTCGCGTGCAAGGTTGGCGCACCCCGGCGCGGCGAAGCTTGCGTGCAGGACAACGCTGGATTGCGCGGCAGGGGATTTATCACGGGGGGCGTTCAGACGACCATGGCGGCACTTGATAACCGCAAAGGAATTCCATGAACACGTTCCAACTTTCCACGCTGACTCTGTGCCTGGCCCTGGCGGGCGGCGCCGCTCACGCCGAAGGCAAGACTCGCGAACAGGTGCGCGCCGAACTGATGGAGGCCAAGGCCGCGGGCCTGGTCACTTACGGCGAACAGCAATACCCGGTCGAGGTGCGGGCCACCCGCAGCAAGACGGCCAGCCAGGTCCGCGAAGAATTGGCGGCCGCCCGGGCAGCAGGCATGGTGACGTCTGGTGAACTCGACTATCCGCCCGATGTGCCCGCATCCACCGACAAGACCCGCGAAGCGGTGCGGGCGGAAATGCGCGAGGCCCGCGTCCGCGGCGAGATGAAGTCCGGTGAGCTGGACTATCCGCCCATCGCGTCCGATTTGTCCGCGAAGTAACGCGCGGGCGTCTTGCCCAATGTCTTCTTGAACATCGTGATGAACGCGCTGACCGATTCGTAGCCCAGATCTTCGGCGGTGCGTTGCACGGACACGCCGGCGGACAGGCGTTGCAAGGCCAGGATGATGTGCAGTTGCTGGCGCCAGCGCCCGAAACTCATGCCCACTTCCTGCTGCACCAGGCGCGCGAGCGTGCGTTCGCTCATGGCCACCCGCTTGCCCCATTCCGCGACCGTGCTCCGGTCGGCGGGATCGGCGTTCAAGGCGCTGGCGATCTGGCGCAGGCGAGGGTGGTCCGAGAGCGGCAAGTGCAGGTGCTCGGTGGGCATGCGCGACAGCTGTTCCACCAGCACGTCCGCCAGCTTGCGGTTGGCGGCGGTGGTGGTGTCGGAAGGCGGCAGGTCGGCCAGGTGCACGATCAGCTCGCGCACCAAGGGCGAGATCGCCAGGGTGCAGCAGGCGGAAGGCAGGCCGGGCGTGCCGGCCGGGACGAACAGAAAGCAGACCTGTCCGTTTGCCGTGACGCGATTGCTGTGCGGCACGCCGCCCGGAATCCACACGCCGCATTGCGGCGGCACCATCCACAGCCCTTGGGGGACCGAGCAGGTCACCCCGCCGCGCAGCGACAGCACCAATTGGCCCATGGGGTGATGATGGGTGGGCGATTCGCTGTCCTGCTCGGCCGCATGGACCGGCATGGCGAAGGTCCACTGCGCGGCGGCGTTGGGATCGAAGGCGGGCGGCGGGGAATGGGCGTGATGCATGGGGCGACGCCGAGGGGGCAGGTTGGCAGAATTCAGGGATAGTTTGTCATTGTCTCGAAATTCGGTAAAGCGCCGCGTGCGTAAGCTATGACCTCTGAAATGCGGGTTTTTTCCGCATTGGCTTTGGATTTCACAGATTGCCGCCATGACTCACATTCCTTCCCACATCCGCCCCAACAGCCGCCCGGTGCTGCTGATCGCGGGCATGCTTTGCATCGCCATGGCGCTGCGCGCGCCGGTCACCGGCGTGGCGCCGCTGATCGGCATGATCCGCGAACAACTGGGCCTGTCGTCGACCGCCGCCGGCATGCTGATCACATTGCCGCTGCTGGCGTTCGCCGTGGTGTCGCTGTTCGGGGCGGGGCTGGCCCGCCGCTTCGGGCTGGAGCGCGCGCTGTTCGGCGCGCTGCTGCTGATCGCCTGGGGCATCGTCGGGCGCACGCTGGGCGGGGCCTGGGGGCTTTATGCGGGCACGGCCATCATCGGCGCGGGCATCGCGATCGGCAACGTGCTGCTGCCCAGCCTGGTCAAACGCGACTTTCCGCAGCGCGTGGCCGGGTTGACGTCGGCGTACGTGCTGACCATGAGCATCGCCGCGGGCGTGGCATCCGCCATCGCGATCCCGTTGGCCAACCTGTCGATGGGCGGATGGCGCTTTTCAACGCTGTGCCTGGTGGTGGTGCCCGTCGCCAGCCTGCTGCTGTGGCTGCCGCAGCTGTCCAATCACACTGCGCCGGCCTCGACGACCACGCATGCGCCGCACGGCGGCCGCCTGTGGCGTTCGCCGCTGGCCTGGCAGGTGACGCTTTACCTGGGCATCAATTCTTTCGTGTTCTACGTCGCGGTGAGCTGGCTGCCCGCCATCCTGCTCGATGCCGGGTACTCGGCAGAGCGGGCGGGCTCGCTGCACGGGCTGCTGCAACTGATGTCGGCCGGCCCCGCCTTGTTCCTGGCGCCGGTGGTGCGCCGATTGAAGGATCAGCGCGGCGCGGCGTTCTGCTCGGCGGCGGCCTCGTTCGTGGCCCTGCTCGGCCTGATCGCGGCGCCCGGCTGGGCCACGCTCTGGATCGTGCTGCTGGGTCTGGGCACGGGCGGCGGCATCATCCTGGGCCTGGCCTTTGTGGGCTTGCGCGCCAGCCACGCGCAGCAGGCTGCGGCGCTGTCGGGCATGGCGCAGTGCGTGGGCTATCTGTTTGCGGCCTCCGGCCCCGCCGTGGTGGGCGCCTTGCACGACCGGCTGGACAGCTGGAGCGTGGCGCTGGGCGCATGCGCCGCCTTGTGCGTGGCAATGGCAATCATCGGCCTGTATGCCGGACGCGCGCTGCAGATCGGCGGGTTCCGCGAGCACGCGGCACGGCCGGTGCCAGCCGGGCATTGACGCGCACGGGCGGTGTCACATGGGTTCGGCGTGGGCTTTCCACAGGCGCACCAGCGTATCGGGCGCATCCGTTTCCGGCACGTCGAAACTGACGGCCGTCTGGTTGTCGCGGTCCATCACCATTTCGATGTGGAAGTAGCGCTGATCGCCGCCGCCTTGCCCACATTCGGGCACGGCCAGCGGGGCGGCGCGTTGCAGGGCGTCGCACACGTCCTGGCGCACGCCGGGCGGGCAGGTCGACAGGTTGATACTGCGGGGTTGCGACAGGCCGGGCAGGTAGGCCAGGCCGCCTTCTCGGCTTAGCCGCACCAGCAGCACGAGGTCCAGCGGAGGCAGCTCGATCATGACAGCACTCCCACGGTCGCCCACGCTTGGCCGATGGCTTTCTGCACGGCCGCGCCATGGCGTTCGGCGGCCACCGTCATCGTCAGGGCGGCAAAGGCCTTGAAATCGGCATCGTGGCGCAGGCGCTTGTCGCACAGCGTGTCGTACCACACTTGCCCGGCGCCTTTCCACGCGGGCCCGTCCAGCGTGGTGGCGGCCAGGAAGAAAGCGCGGTTGGGGATGCCGGAATTGATGTGCACGCCGCCGTTGTCGCGCGGGGTGTCGGCGTAATCGCGCATGTGCCCGGGTTGTGGATCCTTGCCCAGCAACGGGTCGTCGTAGGCGCTACCAGGCTCGGCCATGGAGCGCAGCCCGCGGGCACTGACTTTTTCGGTGAACAGTCCGGCGCCCACCAGCCAGTCCGCCTGCCGGGCCGTCTGGCCCAGCGCGTACTGCTTGACCAGTGCGCCGAAGACATCGCACAGCGATTCGTTCAGCGCGCCGGACTGGCCCTGGTAGAGCAGACCGGCTTCGGTATCGATGACGCCGTGCGTGAGTTCATGGCCGATGATGTCGACGGCGATCGTGAAGCGGTTGAAGACTTCGCCGTCGCCGTCGCCGAACACCATCTGCGCGCCGTTCCAGAAGGCGTTGTCATAGTCTTCGCCATAGTGCACGGTGCCCACCAGCGGCAGGCCATGGCCGTCGATGGAGTGGCGCTTGTAGATGTCCCAGAACAGCTTGTACGTGGCGCCCAGATGCGCATAGGCTTCATCCACTGCCGCATCGCCGCTGGCCGGTCGGCCTTCGGCGCGCGCCAGCGTGCCGGGCAGGGTGGTGGTGTTGTCGGCGTCATGCACGGCACGTTGCGGCGTGCCGCCAGGCGCGGCGTGGCGGGTGGGGGCCAGCGTGGCGCGTGGCGGCTGTTCGGCCATCTCGCGCAAACTGCGCTGTTGCTGGTCGATGATCAGCGTCTTGACGGCCGGCATGCTGACGCGGGCGTCAGTATGCTGCGCCAGGCGGTCCAGCACGTAGGGCGGGATCACGCCGATCAGCGGGGCGGACTCGGAAGGACGTGGCATAGTCGGTCTCTGTCGTGGGAGCCGGGCCAGTGGCACGGTGCAGGCAAGACTACGGTAGCAGAAGGCTTCGGCCCGAGGACGTAACAGTGTGCGGCCTGATGCGAGCGCTGCCTACGCGTGCGCCTCGACAGGGATGCGCGGTGCCGGTAAGGTTCGCCGGTTCCTGTTCTTC
Source organism: Achromobacter marplatensis (assembly GCF_002209535.1). Classification (GTDB taxonomy): domain Bacteria; phylum Pseudomonadota; class Gammaproteobacteria; order Burkholderiales; family Burkholderiaceae_B; genus Achromobacter; species Achromobacter marplatensis. Next base: position 290,480 of record NZ_NJIG01000006.1, read on the forward strand.
GGTTTTGACATGTCATTGACCCCGTACCGCATTCAATCCATCGCGTTGACCGACACGCATCTGCTGCTGACGCTGGCCAACGGCTACACGCTGCCTGAACCGATCAGACGCCACATTCGCCTGGAAAACGCGACGCCTGCCGAACGCGAGCAATGGCAATTGGTGGACGACGGCTTTGGCGTGGTCTGGCCAGCGCTACTGGAGCCCTCGGCCGAGGGCATGCTGAATGTGCACGACCTGTTGTGGGACCAATGCTACGAGCAGGCCATGGCGAGATTGGCCGCGGCCGAATGGCAGCTGGACCGCCTGTCGCGAGTCGACCAGGAGCTGGTGGCGCTATGGCGGATGGAAGCCGACATCAACAACGGCGGCTTCATGCAGTTCCTGTGCAATTGGGGCGACCCGACCTGCCAGTTGGCCCTGCAGGCCTTGCGCAAGGTGGGCGCCACGCACATGCTGGCCGTGCTGTCGCGCATGCGTGGGCTGATCGACCGCTTCGAGGCCTCGCCCGAGGTAGTGGAGCTGAACGACATTTACGGCGCGATGACCGACGCCGAACAAGAAGAAATGGAAGCGCTGGACCACGCATTCTGGGAATATCCCGACCGGTTGTCCCGGTTGGGGTTGCAGGTTTACGGGGCGATCCTTCAGCCTTGAATCTGTCTCAGTCCTTCGCGCTATCCACAGCCTTCATTGCCGCCAGCGCCGCGCGCAAGCCGGCGGCCGGGCTGCTTAAAGGGGCTTTATGCGAACGGGTCAATACGGCTGCGCCGGCCATCGATGACTGCGCCAGGGCCACGGCATCCGCGCCCTGCGCGTAGGCCTCTTGCGCCGCGTTCGCGATGGCGCGCAGATAGGCGTCCGTGTCTCCTGCCTTGAAGTGGTTCCAGGCGCCATCCACCAGGCGCACGTCCACCGTCGCACCCGAGTCCTCCGCCAGCGCTTCAAACAGCGCGCGGGTGGGTGTCATCGTCGTCGCGACTGCGCACAGCGCGACGATCGACAGGCCGGCGCGTATCGCCTCTTCTGCCAGCGCGCGGTCCACGCGCAGCACGGGGACGGCAAGCGTTGCCGACAATTCGTCCGCGACGGGCCCCAGCGTGGAACAGGTCAGCAGCACGACGTCCGCGGACGCCGCCAGCGCTTGAATCGCAGCCCGTGTGGCGCAGGCGACGTCGTCAGTCATACCGCCGGCCTGTTCCGCCGCTTCCAGCAGGTCGGCGCGCACGTGATGCTGCAGCGTGGCGCGTGCGGGCTCGCCGAATACGTCCTGCGCGGCGCGGTCGAAGACGGTGATATTGCTCTGGGCGGTATGCAGGCAGGCGATTCGCATGGACAAAGTCCCTTTCACAGGGGGAAAAACGGCCAAGCGTAGCAGAGTCCGAATGCTCAGCAACGTTCTGCAAAGTCTGGCAACACTCGCGCCCGATAGGGCCATCTATCCGTCCCCGGCTCGGGCTAGAATCCGATGCTTCTTTCCCGGGGGGGACGCTCGATGAGGTATTTCCTGATCTTGGTTGGCGCAGCAGTGGTCGCCTACTTGCTGGCCCGCGGCATCGCGGCCGTGCTCTCGGACCGTAAACGTTCAAAAACAGATAGGGACTCCAAGTGAAGCCGACAGACATTCAGATGGTCAAGACGATCGGCGCGGTCAAGCCGCGCAGCATCAAGGTCGCCATTGGCACCGGCATTCTCTTCCTGCTGATCCTGTTCCTGGCGTTCGGTTCGTGGTTCCAGGTAGACCAGGGCGAACGCGGCGTCGTGCTGCGCAACGGCAAGCTGGTGCGCGTGTCCGAGCCGGGCCTGGATTTCAAGACGCCGTTCATCGACAACGTGATGACGGTGTCCGTGCGCGACCACACTTTTGTATTTGAAAAGCTGGAGGCCTACAGCTACGACCAGCAGCCCGCGCACCTGCGCGTGTCCGTCACGTACCGTGTGCCGCCCGAGCATGTGGCCGAGCTGTACTCCGAATACGGCACCATCGGCAATCTGCAGATGCGCGTGCTGGAGCGCAAGACGCCGGACGCCGTGAAGAACGTGTTCGGCCAGTACACCGCTGTGCGCGCCATCCAGGAACGCCAGAAGCTGGGCCTGGACGTGAACAACGCGGTGTTGAAGACGATGGAAGGTGCGCCGGTGCAGGTGGTGGGCGTGCAGATCGAAGAAGTGGGCTTCTCGCAAGCCTATGAGCATTCCATCGAACAACGCATGCTGGCCCAGGTGCAGATCGAGACCACGCGCCAGCAGAAGGAAACGGCGATGATCAACGCCGAGATCCAGGTGGTGAAGGCCAAGGCTGAAGCCGATGCGCGCCGTCAGCAGTTCACGGCTGAAGCCGACGGTATCCGCATGCGCGGCGAAGCCGAAGCGGCGTCCATCCGCGCCAAGGCCGAGGCGCTGGCCGCCAACACCAATCTGGTCAGCCTGAACGCGGTTGAAAAATGGGACGGCGTGCTGCCGGCCACGCAGGTGCCGGGTGCGGCATTGCCGTTCATCGGCATCAAATAGGCGCCGACGTGTAAGGAGGCGCCGGCATGGGCGGGGCCGCCTGCCGCCGGCGCGTGAAGTCCACAAGGCTGTCGCCCGACAATGCCTTGCTGTAGTACCACCCCTGCACGATGATCTCGGCAGGGGAATCCAGCGCCATCAGCTGCTGGTCCGTCTCCACGCCTTCCACGACGATCTGCAGGTTCAAGGCCTCGCAAAAGCGCAGCAGGCCGCTCATGACCAGCGCGCCTCGGTCGGAGCCTTGCGCGACCACGAAGCTGCGGTCGATCTTGACCGCGTCGATCTGGAATTGGTGCAGGTAGCTCAGGGCCGAATAGCCCGTACCGAAATCGTCGATGTACACCCTGGCGCCGATCGCGTGCAGGCGGTCGAACGCGGTATGCAGCGCCTGCGCGTCTTCGACCAGCGCGTCTTCCGTCAACTCCACCGAGATCTGTCCGCCGGCTTGCGCCAGCACCTTGATCAGTTTTTCCAGGTAGTCGTCGGAGGTCAGCGTGCCTGGCGTGACGTTGATGGTCATCGGCAGCACGAAGTCGCGCTTGCGCCATTGCAGGCATTGCAGCACCGCCTGCCTGGCCACCCACAAGTCCACTTCGCGCATCAGGTCGGCCTGCGCCAGCCAGCGCAGGAATTCCATTGGCGCCTGTTGCGTGCCTTCCGGGCCGGTGGCCCGCAGCAAGGCCTCGCAGCCGGTGCAAAGTCCGCTGCGCAATGACACCTGGGGCTGGAACTGCAAGTAGAAGTCGTATTGGCTGATCTCGCGGATGCGGGCGTTTTCGGTGGCCCGGTGCGCGCGGTCGGCGTAGATCTTCACGATGGGGTCGTGCGCGTACAGCAGCGATTCTTCCTGCAACCGGGGGAAGGTCGTATCCAGGGATTTGAAGTAGACGGTCGCGCTTTCCTGGCGCTGGCGTTCCTGCGCGACGACAAAGGGGGCGTACAGGCACATGCCGATGCCCACCAGCACGATCTGCAACGCCACGCCGGCCAGGCTGCCGCCTGCGGCGATATAGGCGTTGAACAGCACGGGTGAGGTCAGGGGCAGTTCGGTGGAGGCGGTTGGCAACCAGCCCAGCTGCACGACGGCCAGCGCGATGATCGCATTGCTCACGGGCGCCAGCACGAATGGAACGAGCAGGCGTGGGTTGAGGATCAGGGGCAGTCCGAACAGCAGGATTTCGTTCACGTTCAACAGCGACACCGGCAGGCTCGCCAGGGCCAGCACGCGCAGCGATTCGTTGCGCGAGAACACCAGGATGGCGATCACCAGCGACATCGTCGCGCCCGATCCGCCGATGAAAACGAAGGCGCCCAGCAGCGTGCTGTTCAACGCATACATGCCTTCATAGCCGGCGGCCTGGGTCACGGCGTTGAGCATGGCCGCCTGGTCCATCACGTCCATCACGGGCGCCATCGCATGGTAGCCATGGATGCCGAAGAACCACAGCAGGGAATCCAGGCCGGCGATCACCGCACCGGAGGTGAAGGGATTGTCCAGCGAGGTGAAGTTCAACGGGATGTTGAATTGCGCCACGCCTGGAATGCGCAACGCGGCGGACAGCGTCACCAGGACCACGCCGGCCGACAGCAGGCCGGGCACCACCATGTTCAACGTGTCACGCACGTTTTCGCTGATCAGTCCGTCGGGCGCCAGCCGTGTCCAGGGGCGCCGGTGCAGCCACGCCATCAGGGGCACAGTCAGCAAGGGGGACACGATGGCGATGAAGAGCACCAGCGTGGCTGCCGCTTGGGGATAAGGCGCCATCAGGCCGCTGGCCATCACCACGAACGACAGGCACAGGAACGCGGTGGGCAGATGGGGCAGGCGATACCGGAAGGACAGCATGTAGCCGATGGACGTGCCGGCCAGGATGGGCATGATCCCCGACAGCTTGTCGTGCACGCCGGTCAGCAGTTCGACCACGCTGGCGGGCATGCCGAATTGGCGGGCGACGACGGACAGGACGAGGAACAGGGCGGTGACCAGCAGGCACGGCAAGGTCCAGAGCAGGCCCTCGCGAATGGCGCGCAACGCGCTGGCGCTTGCCAGAGAGGCCAGCCGATCTTTCGGGTTGCGAGGCAAGATCGATTTCGGCATGGAGGTCTGCCCAAGGTCCCGAGCAGGCGAACAAGTGCTCGGTCCCGTGTTTGTAAGAATATTTTGCTACATCCTAGCCGCTGTTTTCCCGATTTAGCAATCGATATGGCGCCGAATCCTAGGGATTCCCCTCTGTCAAGAAATGCAAAGCGGGCGCAAGGTGGCAGTACAGGCTCGATGGAGCGCTATACGATCAAGCGGTTGCACACCCGATTCGCGGGGTAGGCGCACCAGCCAATAAGCTTCAATGAGGAGACATGGATGTCTCAGTTGGATTGGACGTCCGGCGATACCGCGCCGGAACGGCAGGGTTATTACGAAACACGGTTCGACACGGGACGCACTGCCATCACGCTGTACAGCGTGCTGGGTTGGATGCCGGTGAAGACACCCGGCAACATGGTGAGTTGGCGGCCATTGCCGCCTGCGGCCGAGAAGGAAGAAGCCGAACGCCACATACAGGAAATCCGGGCGGCGCAAAGCCATTGCCCCATGGATTACTAGCGGAGCGGCCAAGGTTGTGGCGGACACGCGACGGTGCGCTTGCGATAATGAGAATTATTTGTAAAATTCGCAGCCCTGACGCTTTCCGCCACTTGATTGGTCCATGTCCCGCCCTTCCTCGCCCCGCACCGGCTGGCTCGCCTATTACGACGAGCTGGTGGGCGTATGGAGCCGGCGCACCGGCAACCGGCACGATGCCGAAGATGCGGCGCATGACGCCATCGAGCGCCTGCTGAAAGCGGATGCCAGCGTTGCGCTGAAGGCGCGCGGCTACCTGTTCCAGGCGGCGGGGCACCGGCTGATCGACCGCTGGCGCCGGCAGGACCGGGCTGAACACATACCGCTGGACCAGCTGGGTGAGGCCGACCAGTTGATCCTGGACGACCCGGACGCGCCGGTGCGCGCATCGCGCCTGGCAGACGATCTGGCCAAAGTCCTGGCAGAATTGCCCCCCAAGTGCCGCGAGGCCTTCGTGCTGAACCGCATCGAAGGCTGGACGCAGGCCGAGGTGGCAGCGCATATGGGGCTGTCCAAGAATATGATCGAGCGCTATGTCATGCGCGCCATTGAACACGTGCGCGACCGGCTGCGCGAACACAATCCATGAGCATGCCTTTTCCGAACGACCGCGACGCAGCGCGCGAGCCGGCCACCGCCGCGTGGTGGTTCGCGCGCTGGCATTCGGGCGAGCTGACGCGGCGCGACCGCCGCGAGTTCGCCCGGTGGCGCCGCGCCCATCCCGATGCCGCGCGCGAATTCGACCGCATGCAGCAATTGGGAACGGCGGCCGCCGGATTGTCGCGGGACCAGGTGCAAGGCCTGCTGGGCGGCGCAGTGCCCCCGCGCCCGCGACTGCGCCGCGAGCGCGGGTTCGTGCTGCGCGTGGCGATGGCCTGTGCGGGGGCGGCGGCGGTGGCCTTGGGCGTGTGGTGGAGCCTGCCCGTGGAAGCGCCGTCGTTCACCTCGATGGTCAGCACGGAACGTGGCGAGCGCCGCCAGATGACCCTGCCGGATGGCTCGGTCCTTGAGATCAACGGCGGCACCCGCGCCCAGGTGAAGCTGTATGCCGGGCGCCGCGACGTCGAACTGGAAAGCGGAGAGATCAATTTCACCGTCAGCGCCGACCCCGCGCGCCCGTTCATCGTGGACGCCGGTAGCGGCGTGGTGCGCGTGACGGGCACGGTGTTCGACGTGCGCCGCGATGCGGATCAGGTGGCCGTGCTGGTGGAGTCCGGCACGGTCCAGGTATCAGGCGGGCACTGGTGGAACCTGGGCCGCGCCGTGCTGCGCGCGGGCCACGGTATTCGGGTGCCGGGCAGCGGCGCAATCGGCGTGCCGGCGCCCGCCGACGTACAGACGGCCACGGCCTGGCGCGATGGGCGGGTGGTGTTCAAGAACACGCCGCTCACCGAGGTGGTGCGCGAAATGAACCGCTATCTGGCCACGCCGCTGCGCTTGGCGGATGACAAGGCGGGCCGACTGCGCGTGTCGGCGTCGTTCTCGCTGGACCGCCCCGAGGCGCTGGTCGACGCCTTGCCGGCGGTGGCCCCGGTGCGCTTGACGCCACGGCCCGGCGGGCCCATCGACATCAACGCGAACTGAGCGCCGCCCAGCGCTGTTACAAAATAAATGGGAATGAGATTCAGGTTTATCTGCGGTTGAGGCGTTCTACGAAGGAAGGCGCATGCGCCGCACGCCCATTGCCGGGCGCGCAATCCCCTCCGTCGAACCGAAACAGCAGGTATTCGTGACCCATCCCGCAAGCAGTCATTCCACCGCGGCGACGCGCCGCGCAGGCGCGGCACCGCGCTTCATGCTTTCCTCCCTGATGCTGGCCCTGGGCCTGGCGCTTGCCGGCGCCCCGGATGCCGTGCGCGCCCAGTCCGGCGCCGTGTCGGTCGACATTGCCGCGCAGCCGCTGGGCGACGCGCTGATGCAATGGGCCGCCCAGACCAAGGTGCGCGTGTTCTATGCGCCCGACGTGGTGGCGGGCCTGAACGCGCGCGGCCTGCGGGGCAGCCTGGCGCCCGAAGACGCGTTGCGGACCCTGTTGCAGGGCACGGGCGTGGCCTACCGCTGGCAGGGCGACAGTATCATCCTGACGCGCGACGGCGGCGTGACGAGCTTGGCGCCGGTGACGGTGATGGGCAGTGCGGATCCGGCGGTTACCGAAGGCACCGGTTCCTACACCACGCCGGCCACGTCGGCTGCCACCGGCTTGACCCTGTCGCTGCGCGAGACGCCGCAGTCCGTCAGCGTCGTGACGCGTCAACGTATTGACGACCAGAACCTGCGTTCGCTGGACGAGGTGATGGGCAACGTCGTGGGCGTGCAGGTGGTCAGCGAAGACACCGACCGCACCGACTTCTGGTCGCGCGGGTTCTATATCGACAGCTTGCAGTACGACGGCGTGCCGACCACCATTGGCCTGTCGATGTATGGCGAATCCGACAACGACTCGTTCATCTACGACCGCATTGAAGTGGTGCGCGGCGCCACTGGCCTGATGAGCGGCGCGGGCAACCCGGGCGCGTCGATCAACCTGGTGCGCAAGCACGCCAACAGCAAGGAATTCACGGGTTCGGTCAGCGCGGGCTTCGGCTCGTGGAACCAGTACCGCGGCACCGTGGACATGTCCACGCCGTTGAACGAGGAAGGCACCGTGCGCGCGCGGATGGTGGCGCTTTACCAGGGCCGCGATTCCTATATCGACCTTTACCACGCGAACAAGAAGGTCTTCTATGGCGTGATCGACGCGGACCTGACACCGAACACGCGGCTGAGCGTGGGGGCGGACTATCAGGACAAGCGGCCGCGCGGTTCCACCTGGGGCAGCCTGCCTGTCGTGTTCAGCGACGGCACGGCCACCGATTGGCGCCGGTCCAAGACCACGGCGGCGGACTGGACCTATTGGCACACGACCAACCAGACGATGTTCGCCACGCTGGAACACCGCTTCGAGAACGATTGGGAAGTCCGCGCGGACTGGTCCCAGCGCAAGAGCGAGTATGACGCCAAGCTGCTGTACCTGTATGGCAGCCTGGACCGCGAGACCGGCACGGGCCTGCGCGCGCTGCCGGGCTACTGGAATTCCTACGCGCAGCAGACGTCGCTGGACGTGCAGGCCAAGGGGCCGTTCACGCTGCTGGGCCGCAAGCACGAGGTCGTGGTGGGTGCCATGCGCAGCCGGTACGGCGAAGACTTCTATCGCTACGGGTTTGAAAGCGCTTCGCTGGCCAGCACCGGCAACTTCTATCAGTGGGACGGATCGTTTGCGCAGCCCACCTGGACGGACGCCAGCCTGCGCGCGACCGTCACCCATCAGGAAGGCGCATACGGCGCCATCCGCTGGTCGCTGGCCGACGGCCTGACCGCCATTACGGGCGGCCGCTACGCGACCTGGAAATCCAAGTCGGATACGCGCGACCAGAAGGATTCCCAGTTCATTCCGTACGCCGGCGTGGTGTACGACATCAACGACACCTATTCGGCCTACGTCAGCTACACCGATATCTTTCAGCCGCAGGACAACCGCGACCGCAACGGCAATTACCTGGATCCGGTGCAGGGCAAGAACTACGAAGTGGGCGTGAAGGGCGAATACCTGGATGGCAGGCTGAATACCTCCATCGCGCTGTTCAAGGTCAAGCAAAGCAAGGTCGCCGTGCTGGATGGCGACGCGCTGGTTCCGGGGTCGTTCGAGCAGGCATACACCACTGCAGACGGCGTCACCACCAAGGGCGTCGAGCTGGAAGTCAGCGGCCAACTGACCCCGGGCTGGAACGCCTATGCCGGCGGCACTTACTACACCAGCCGCGATGCGCAGGGCGTGTCCGTCAACCCGGAACGTCCGCGCGCCATGGCCAAGTTGTTCACGACCTACCGCTTGCCGGGCGACTTCAGCAAGCTGACCGTGGGCGGCGGCGTCAACTGGCAGATTTCGACGTATAGCGAAGTCAGCGCGGGCGGCGGCACCGTCACCGCCAAGCAGAAGGCCTATGCTATCTACAACCTGATGGCGCGCTACGACTTCAATTCGCGCTTGTCCGCCCAGTTGAACCTGAACAACCTGTTCGACAAGAAGTACTACCTGGGCGGCGTGGCGAATCAGGTCTATTACGGCGAACCGCGAAGCGTGTTCGTGAACCTGACCGCGAAGTTCTAAGGCGTCAGGCCTGCTGGCGGGTGGCCGCCAGCACGATCTCGCGGATGCAGACGCCGTCCGGCTGCGCGTAGGCGTAGTGGACGGCGTTGGCCACGTCTTCGGCGGCCAGCACTTTGCCACCCATGTCCGCCTTCCAGGCTTCATAGCCCGTCTTGATGCTCTCGTCGGTGGTATGGCCGAGCAGCTCGGTTTCCACTGCGCCCGGGGCGATGGTGACCACGCGCACGTTGTGGGCCGACAGTTCTTCACGCAGGTTTTCCGACAACCCGTGCACCGCGAACTTGGTGCCCACATAGGCCACGTGGTTGGGGAAGGTCTTGCGGCCCGCCACCGAACCGATGTTGATGATGGTGCCGCGCTTGCGTTCGGCCATGCCGGCCGCCACGGCGTGCACGCCGTTCAGCACGCCCTTGATGTTCACGTCCAGCATGCGGCTCCATTCCTCCGGGTCCTGGCGCGTGATGTCGCCCAGCAGCATGACGCCCGCATTGTTGACGATGGCATCCGCGGGGCCGAAACGCGCCTCGGCTTCCTGTACGGCAGCGGCCAGCGCCTGGCGATCGGTCACGTCGACCGAACGCGTCAGCGTGTGGGGCAGGTTCAACGCCTGCATCGGTTCCAGCCGGCGGGCCAGCAGCAGCAGCGGGTGGCCGTGAGCCGAGAAGAGGCGAGCGGTGGCCAGTCCGATGCCGGAACTGGCGCCGGTGATGATGACGAGCGGTTTGGTGGGGGGGGTCATGGTGGGGCTCCAGGTATTGGTTTTCTGTATGCGAAAGGGTTGGAAATCATTCTAGGGCGGGACGCTCCGCCTGAAAAATGGTTTATTCTTTTCGCAGCAATCGGGAAAACTTATGGATAGCCGTCAACTCAAAGCCTTCGTCGCCGTCTTCGAAGAACGCAACATCACGGGCGCCGCGCGGCGGTTGCATCTCAGCCAGCCGGCCTTGTCGGGCACCATCAAGAGCCTGGAAGACCTGTTGGGCACGCAACTGTTCGAACGGCAGGCGCGCGGCGTGTCGGTCACGGAAGACGCGCGCATCCTGTACCCGCAGGCGCGCCGCCTCCTGTCGCAAACGGAATCCATGACGCAGCAGTTCCGGCAGGGTGCGAATGCGGCGGAAATCGAGATCGGCGTCGAAGCCGACATCGCCGGCGAGGACGTAGCCGCCTTCGTGCAGGCAGCACGGCAGGCGGTGCCGGCCTTGTTCGTGAAGCTCTCGGAAGGATGCGTGGGCGATGCGCGCCTGTCGACGGAAGACGAGCGCTGCGAAGACGAGTTGTTCCTGACGCTGTCCATCGACCCCTACGTGCTGGCCGTGCCGGAAGGCAGCGCCGGCGATGCCGCGCTGCCGTGGATCATGTGCCCGTCTCATCCGACCCATCAACGCCTGCTGCCGTACTACGGCGCAGCGGCCAGCGCGCCGGCCGCGCATGCCGGGTCCTTGCGCCTGGCGCTGGAGTTGGCCGCGGCAGGCGTGGGCGCCTGCGTGGCGCCCGAGTCCCTGGTGCGGCGCCAGGCGGGCGTTGCCGGCCGGCCCATCGGCGAACTGGAGATGTTTCGCCGCGTGGGCCTGTGCTACGCAGTCCAGGCGCTGGACAAGCCCGTGCTGGCCACGCTGGTCGAGGCGTTGCGGGCGCGCGCGCCCCAGGCCGAGCCTGTTTAGAACTCGAACTGCGCCGACAGCGATACCGAGCGCGGGCTGCCCATGTTCAGCCAACCGCCGCTGACGCCGGCGGCCGATGCCTAATAGCGCTTGTCGAACACGTTGTCCGCGCCCACACGCAAGGTAATGCAGTCGCTCCTCATGCTGCTCCCCCAATACGAATTCGTGGTTCTTGTAAACGGATCGAAGATAATTATAATTGCGAATCATTTTCATTGTGTGTGGACATCTGGCGGCGACGCCGGGGCGCAACGTCATGCCTTCCTCTTCATTCGCCCCTCGCGCCGAGGTGCAAACCGTCTATCTGGCCCATCACCAATGGTTGCGGGGCATGCTGCAGCGCAAGCTGGGCAATGCGTCCGATGCGGCCGACGTGGCGCACGACACCTTTGAACGACTGATCCGGGCCAACGTCCGCGAGCCGCTGAGCGAACCGCGCGCTTACCTGCGCACGATCGCCACGCGGCTACTGATCGGCCGTGCGCGGCGGGCGGCGCTGGAGACGGCCTATGCCGAATCGCTGGCGTTGCAGCCGGTGGCGGTGGAGCCGTCGGTGGAGGCGCGCGCCTTGATCCTGGAAGCGCTGGAACAGGTTTGCGAATTGCTCGACAGCCTGCCCATGGCAAGCCGCCGCATCTTCCTGATGGCGCAGATCGACGGCCTGTCCTACGCCGAGATCGGCCAGCAACTGGGCCTCACGCCCAACGCGGTGCAGAAGTCGCTGGCCCGGGCGCTGGTGCATTGCTACACGGCTGTCTACGGGTGAGCCGCGGCCTGATGGACAGCGCCAAATTGCTGCGCCCGCATGCCCCGGACGCCGGGCGGATCGACCCCAAGGTCATTCGCCAGGCCGCCGACTGGTGGGCGCGCCTGCGCGAGGACGCGACGGATGCCGACCGCGCGGGCTTCGAACGCTGGCGCCAGGCACAGCCCGCGCATGAACTGGCCTGGCAGCGCATGAGCGCGCTGACGCGCGATGTCGCCCTGGGCGTGGCCGAGGTCGGCAACGGCGTGGCCGCGCGCACCTTGCGGCAGGCGCCGCTGATCCAGTCGCGCCGCAATGCGATCCGCTGGATGGTGTCGGCCGCCGGACTGGGCCTGGGGGCGTGGGCGGTGGGCGAACGCGGTGCGATCCGCCGCCTGACCGCGGACCTGCGCACCGGCACCGGCGAACGCCGGGCGCTGACCTTGCCGGACGGGACGCTGCTGGAACTGAACACCGGCAGCGCCGTCGACTTGCGCTATACCGCCAGCCAGCGGGAATTGGTGCTGCTGGAAGGCGAGATCCTGGTGACCACCGCGCAGGACAAGCAAGGCCGGCCCTTTACCGTGCGCACCCGCAGCGGCGTACTGACGCCGGTGGGCACGCGCTTCCTGGTGCGTGACCTGGATGGGGGCCGCAGCTTGCGGGTGGCCGTCTTGGAGGGCGCGGTGGATGTGCGGGGCCTGGACCCCGCCGACGCGCCGCGCCGCGTGGCGGCCGGCGAACAGGCCGACTATTCGGCCGGGGGCGGCTTTGTTTCCGGTCCGCTTGAACCTGCGACGTCCGCCTGGCTGACCGGGATGCTGATCGCCGATGAACTGCCCCTGTCGGATTTCCTGCGCGAACTGGGGCGCTATCGTCCCGGCGTCTTGAGCTGTTCCGATGCGGCGGGCGCCTTGCGGGTGGTGGGCGCGTTCCCGCTGGCCGATAGCGACAAGGTACTGGCCATGCTGCAGGAAGTGCTGCCCGTGCGGGTGCGCCACTACACCCGTTATTGGGTCACGGTGGGGCTGGCCTGAGCGGGGAACCGGAACCCTTCTCATTTAATTTGTAACCGCAACGGCGTAAATCCCGACCTCGCGCTTCATGTAAGGAAAGCAGCCCGGACGATCCCCCGCCCGGGCTGCGCCATCCTTCAAGAGCCAGGGAATCCCTTCATGTCTTCTCGTCCTGCCCGCGCCGCGGTCCTTGCCCGCTTCACTTTGCCTCGCACCCGTCTGAGCGCCGCGCTGCGCCTTGCGCTGCCCGCCGTCATGCTTGCCGCGCCGTGGCCCTCGGCTGTGTACGCCCAGGCGACGACCGGCCAGCGGGCAGTGGCGTTCAGCATTCCGGCAGGCCCGCTCAGCGCGGCGCTGGGGGCGTTCGGGGTGCAGGCCGGCGTCATGGTGGCCTCCGATCCCGCGTTGACGGCCAGCGCCCGGACGGATGGGGTGGCGGGCACGTACGCGGTGGACGCGGCGCTTGAGCGGTTGCTGGCGGGCACGGGCTTGCAGGCGGTGGCGCGGCCCGAGGGCGGCTTCCGCTTGCGGCAAGCCGCCGCGCCGGGACAGGCCGCCACGCTTGCGCCCGTGACCGTGACGGGCAGCTACAACGCCACCACGGATGGCACGGCGTCGTACACGTCGCCCGCCGTCACCATCGGCAAGACCACCCAGGCCTTAAAGGACATCCCGCAATCCATCACCGTGCTGACCCGGCAGCGCATGGATGACCAGGACATGACGAGCCTGCCCGACGCCATCAACAATACGGCCGGCATGGTGGGCGTGCAGGGTGTGGGGCCGGGCGTGGCCATCAACGCCCGGGGCTTCCCGGTGGATTTGCTGCAGTACGACGGCGTGGCGCTGCTGCGCAACAGCTACAGCCTGGGCAACTGGGAGCAGGATTCGCTGGTGTTCTACGACCGCGTGGAAATCCTGCGCGGGGCGGCGGGCCTGCTGCAAGGGGCGGGCAGCCCGGGCGGCGCGATCAACCTGGTGCGCAAGCGTGGCGGGGCGGAGCCGTCGGTGGTCATCACCGGCAAGGCCGGGTCGTGGGACCACTATGGCCTGCAGCTGGACGCCGGCGGCCCCTTGAACGCGGCGGGCACCTTGCGCGGCCGCGTGGTGGTGGATGAAGACCAGAGCCATTCCGCCATCGACTACGTGTGGGACAAGACGCGCAATCTGTATGCCGCCCTGGACTATGACGTTACCGAGAACACCACGGTGGGCATCGGCATCAGCAACCGCTACAGCCGTTCACGGCCGATGTTCGTGGGCTATCCCCGCTACGAGGACGGCGGCGACATCGATCTGCCGCGCTCGACGTTTACCGGGTCCACGTGGAACCGGGCGAAGAACGACCAGACCATCTTCAATGCCGACGTGACCCACCGCTTCAACGACGCGTGGCGATTCCGGCTGGCGGGTGTCGCCATGAACGAGAAGAACACCACCGTGCACCAACGCGCGGTCGGCCCGATCCTGCCGGACGGAAGCGGGCTGGACTACGGCAATTTCGGCGTGGACTTCAAGAGCAAGCAGCGCGGGCTGGACATGTCGGTCAACGGCAACTTCACCGCGCTGGGCATGGAGCAGGAAGTGGTGGTGGGCGCCAGCTATTCCAAGCTGACCACGGCCGACCGTTACACGCGCGCCTGGGAGTCCGGCGGCAATGTGTTCGACATCGATCACCATCGCCCGTGGCAGGACATCGACAGCATCGCCGCGACTAGCGGCTATGACTCGCGCAGCAGCTACGATATCCGCCAGAAAGGCCTCTACGGCACGTGGCGCGTCAAACCCATCGAGTCGCTGGCGCTTATAGGCGGCGGACGCGTCGGCTGGTTCGACTACGGCTATTCCAGCGGTGGCACCACCACCACGTCGACGACGTCGGGCAAGTTCATCCCCTACGTCGGCCTGGTCTATTCGCTGACCGACAACTGGTCTGCCTACACCAGCTACACCACCGTGTTCGAACCCCAGACCGAACGCAGCCTGGACGGCAGCCTGCTCAAGCCCATCGAAGGCAACAACTACGAAGTGGGTGTGAAGGGCGAACTGATGGACGGCCGCGTCAACACGTCCGTTGCGCTGTTCCGCTACGACCACAAGAACCGCGCGGTCAACGACTACGATGCCGGTTTCGCGTGCGATGGCTGGTATTGCTCGCGCGCGTCAGGCAAGGTGCGCAGCCAGGGCCTGGAAGCCGAGATCTCGGGCGAAGTGGTCAAGGGCCTGGAGCTGTACGCCGGCTACACCTACAACACCACCAAGTACCTGTCGGACCCCGACAACCAGGGCGCGGTCTTCAATACCTGGACGCCCAAGCACATGCTGCGCCTGTGGGCCAACTACAAGCTGCCGGGCATGATGAACCGCGTCAGCGTGGGCGCGGGCGTGAACACGCAGACCGACACGATCAGTTCGGACCGCGAGTTCAAGTTGGCCGGGTTCACCGTCTGGAACGCGCGCGTTGGGTACCAGGCCACGTCGGAGCTGAGCTTCGCCTTGAACCTGAACAACGTGTTCGACAAGAAGTACTACGTGCCTTCCTACAACACGGTGTCCGGCAACAACTACTACGGCGAGCCGCGCAATGTGATGTTGACGGTGCGCTACGAGCCCAAGCTATAAGGGCCTGCGCGGCTTAGCCGCGCATCAACGCATGGACCTGGCTTGCCAGGTCTTCCAGCGCAAAGGGTTTGGGCAGGACGGGCAGGGCGGGTTCTTCGGCGGACGCGGCGACGCCGCTCAGGCCCGAACCCGTCATCAGCAGCACTTTCAGCCCGGGACGCAAGCGGCGCGCCGCGTCGGCGACTTGATGGCCGCTGATGCCGCCAGGCAGTCCCAGGTCGCAGATCAGCAGATCTAGCGGTTCGGGCGAGGCCAGGCGGCG
This sequence comes from Achromobacter marplatensis, assembly GCF_002209535.1. GTDB lineage: Bacteria > Pseudomonadota > Gammaproteobacteria > Burkholderiales > Burkholderiaceae_B > Achromobacter > Achromobacter marplatensis. The sequence goes on from NZ_NJIG01000006.1 coordinate 306,067, forward strand.
CAAGGCCGCGGCGCCGTCGGCCGCCTCGGCCACGGTGTAGCCCAGCTCTTTCAGGGATTCGGCGGCAACTGCCAGGACGGAAGGGTCATCCTCCGCGATCAGGATGGTTTCCCCGTGCGCCGCGGCCGGGGGCGCTTTGAGGGCAGCCTGTTCCAGCGACGCCATTGCGCCCTGGTGGCGGGGGAAGTACAGCGTCATTGCCGTGCCTAGCCCCAGGCGCGAGCTGACCTGCACCTGGCCCTGGGACTGCCGCACGAAGCTGTACAGCATCGACAGGCCCAGCCCCGTTCCCACGCCCGCCGCCTTGGTCGTGAAGAAGGGTTCGAAGATGCGCTGCACCGTATCCGCCGCCATCCCGCAGCCCGTGTCCGTGACGCGCAGCCGCAGGTAGTCGCCCGGCGTCAGTCCGCGCCTGCCCGCCTGCGCGGCGTCCAGCGTGACGTTGCGCGTCGAGACACCCAGCGTGCCTTGTCCCGGCATCGCATCGCGCGCATTCAGGCACAGGTTGAGGAGGGCGTTCTCCAGTTGATGGGTATCGACCCAGGCGGGCCACAGGCCGGGCTCGCAGGCCAGGTCCAGGGTGATGCGCGACCCGATGCTGCGCCGGATCAGGTCTTCCATGCCGGTGACCAGCCGATTGATGTCGGTGGCTTTGGCGTCTTGGGGCTGGCGACGGGAAAAGGCCAGCAGGCGATGGGTCAACGCGGCGGCCTTCCGGGCGCCGCTTTGGGCGACCTCGATGTGACGTTCCAGGTCGTTGTGCCGTTGCTGGGCCAACCGCATGCCCAGCAATTCCAGGCTGCCGGAAATCCCCATCAGCAGGTTGTTGAAATCATGGGCCAGGCCGCCGGCCAGCTGCCCTACGGCTTCCATCTTCTGGCTTTGGCGCAAGGTGTCTTCGGCCTGCAGCAGGGCCTCGGCCTGGGCCCGTTCAGCGTTGACCCGCGAGGTGGTCTCGATGACGGTGTCCATCATGCCGACCACTACGCCGCGCTCGTCGCGCACCGGGCTGTAGCAGAAGGTGAAGGTGGCGTCTTCGGGCTCGCCCGACCGCAGGATCTGCAGCGGATAGTCTTCGATGAAGGTGGCTTCGCCAGCGAATGCACGGTCGGCGATGGGGCCGATCATCGGCCAGGCCTCGCTCCAGACTTCACTGAATGGACGGCCCAACGCATCGGCCTTGGTGCCCAGGATCGGCGTGAAGGCGTCGTTGTACAGCGTGATCAGTTCCTTGCCCCAGACCAGGCAGCAGGGGAACCGGGAGGACAGCACCATGCCGGCGGCGACGCGCAAGGCGCTGGGCCAGGCCGTGATGGGCCCGAGCGGCGTGGCGGCCCAGTTGAAGGTGGAGACCCGCAAGCCCATCTCTCCGCAGCCGGCAAGGAACGAGGGCATGGAGGAGTCGATCTGCATGACGGTTGCGACGGTAGCCGAGGGTGACTGATTTTATCCGACAGGGGACTGCGCAGCAGGAGATGGAACTGGGCCTGGGATAAGATAAAATAGAAATCGTTCCCATTTACATGCCCCCATGAGGTGCGCCTTGCCTCCGTCCGATTCGCTGACCCAGGACACCGTCACAACGCTCTATCGTGACCATCACGGCTGGCTGTCGATATGGCTGCGCAAGAAGCTGGGCAACTCGTTCGACGCCGCGGATTTGGCCCACGACACCTTCGTGCGCCTGATGAGCGGCCGTCGCAAGGACGGCGTGGGCGCCGAGCCCCGCGCGCTGCTGACGCACATCGCGAAGGGGCTGGTGGTAGACCATTGGCGTCGGCGCGCGGTGGAAGATGCTTATCTGGCGGCGGTGGCGCATTTGCCCGCACCGGAAGTGCCGTCACCCGAAATGCGGGCGCTGATCCTGGAAACGCTGCACGTCATCGACGCTACCTTGCGGACCTTGCCGGCCAAGACGCGCGAGATCTTTCTGCTGTCGCAGTTCGACGGCATGGCGTACGCCGACATTGCACAGACGCAGCGCGTGTCGCTGGCGACCGTCAAGCGGCACATGCAGAAGGCGCTGACCGCCTGCCTCATCGCTTATCAGGTCCACGCGGCATGAGTGCGGTGATCGATCCCGCGATTCTGGAAGAGGCGGCCGGCTGGCTCGTGCGCTTCCAATCCGAAACGCTTTCCGCCGCCGACCGCGCCGCGTTCGACCGTTGGCTGGCCCGCAGCGCCGCGCATGGCGCGGCGTGGCAGCGGGTGGAGGACATGCTGCGGGGGTTCGGTCAGGTGCCGCCCGCCATCGGGCGCGACACCCTGCGCCGTCTGGACCGTCCCGGCCGCCGGCAGGCCATCCGCGCGTTGGGCGCCTTGCTGGTGCTGGGGCCGGCGGCCTGGGCCGGATGGCGCACGCTGCCGTGGCGCGAATGGGCGGCGGACGTGCGCACCGCCACGGGCGAGCAGCGTCACCTGGAGCTGGCCGACGGCACCCGCCTGGTGCTGAACACGTCCAGCGCCGTCGACATCCTCTACACCCCCGAACAACGTGTGCTGTGGCTGCGCGCGGGCGAGATCCTGCTGACCACTGGCCGCGACCCGTCGCCCGTCCATCGCCCCTTCATCGTGCGGACGTCGCAGGGCACGATCCGCGCGTTGGGCACGCGTTTCATGGTGCGCGATGAAAGCGCCAGCATCCACGTCGCGGTGTTCGACGGGTCGGTGGAAATCCAGCCGCGAGATGCCGGCGCGGCAGCCGTGGTGGTGCCGGCAGGCCAGCAGACGGTGTTCAACGCCCACGAGGTCGAGCCCCTGGCCACGGCCGAGGCGGCATCCACGTCGTGGGAGCAGGGCATGCTGGCCGTGCGCAACTGGCGGCTGGCCGACCTGGTGGACGAACTGGCGCGTTATCGGCGGGGCGTCCTGCGCTGCGACCCCGCGGTGGCCGGATTACGGGTTTCGGGCGCCTTCCCGCTGGCCGATACCGACGGCAGCCTGCGCCTGCTCGAAAAGACCTTACCCGTGCGGATCAGCCGGGTGACGCCGTTCTGGGTCACGGTCGCGCCCAGCGCGGCTGTTACAAACTAATCGCCGATCCGTTGACACTTTTTTCCGCTTCGTCCGGTGTACCGGGTGAATCGTCGCGACATGCGAGCGTCACCCAGTCCCCTACGAAGGATCGTTTCATGGTTTCCCGAATCTCCCGTTCGTCACGCCTGCCCCGCAGCCAGGCCGTCCTGTCGCCGCTGGCGGCGATGCTGCAGGCCGCCGGCATGGGGTTGATGCTGCTGGCCGTGGCGGGGGCGCCCACGCCTGCCGCCGCTGCCGATGCCGCAGGCCCAGGCACGTCGGCCGTGCGCCAGTCCTACGCGATCGCCGGCGGCCCGCTGGGCGACGTGCTGGCCCAATTCGCGGCGGCGGCGGGGGTGCCGCTGTCGTTCGATCCAGCGCTGGTGGCGGGCCGGCAAAGCGAAGGCCTGACGGGCGCCTACACGGTGCGCGAAGGGTTTGCGCGCTTGTTGAGCGGGTCGGGCTATGTCCTGGCCGAACAGGGGGCGGGCGCCTATTCCCTGCGCAAGCTGCCGCAAGGCGAGGGCGAGGCCGCGACGCTGCTGCCCAGCATCACGGTCGCCGGGTCGGGCGTCAGCGCGTCTGCCTTGCCGGCCGAATTCGCCGGCGGCCAGGTGGCCCGCGGCGGCCGCCTGGGGCTGCTGGGCAATCGCGACGTGATGGATACGCCGTTCAACGTCACGAGCTACACCTCGGAGCTGCTGACCAACCGCCAGGCCGTAACCTTGGCGGACGCGCTGAATGCCGAGCCCTCGGTGCGCTTCACGGGCCAGATCGGCGGCGTGACGGACTCCTTCTACATCCGTGGATTCCCCATCGGTGAAGGCAACCTGGGCGAGATCGCGTTCGACGGCGTCTACGGCGTGGCGCCCAACTATCACGTCTTCACCGATTACATCGAGCGCGTTGAAGTGCTGAAGGGGCCTGCAGCCTTGCTGTACGGCATGTCGCCCAACAGCGGGGTGGGCGGGGTGATCAATATGGTGCCCAAGCGCTCGCTGCCGCAGGACCTGACGCGCGTGTCCGCTGACTACGTGGGCGACTCGCAATTCGGTGCCCGGGTGGATCTGAGCCGCCGCTTCGGCAACGACGGCGAATGGGGCGTGCGCGTCAACGGCATGCATCGCCAGGGCGACACGCCGCTGGACAACCTGTATTCGCGCACCGACATCGGCGCCCTGTCGCTGGACTATCAGGGCGAGCGCCTGCGCGCATCGCTGGACCTGCTGACCCAGAACGAAAAAGTCGACGCGCCGACGCGTCCGTTCCTGATTGCCTCCGGCATCGACGTGCCGCGCGCCGCAGATGGCCGCCGCAATGCGACGCAGCCCTGGGGGTGGTGGAAGTCGGATGGCCAGTCGGCGTTGCTGCGGGTGGAGTACGACGTCAGCGACCGCCTGACGGTGTTCGCCGACGCGGGCGGATCGGATACCGATGTGTCGCGCCTGTCGGACCAGACGCCCACTATCATCAACAGCGCCGGCGACACGCTGGTCACGCCCAACAACTTCCGTTTCAAGGTGGAGCGCAGCACGTACAACGCGGGGCTGCGCGCCAAGCTCGATACCGGGCCGGTGCGCCATGCGGTCAGTTTCATGGGCTCGCTCTACAGCGACCGCAACCTGCAGGCCAGCGTGTCCGGTACGCCGCTGACGTCCAACATTTACCACCCGATCACGCGCCCCGAGCAGAACATCCCGGCGCCGGGCAATGTGCCCAAAGTGTCGTCGTCGGATCTCTCCGGGCTGGCGCTGGCCGACACGATGAGCATCTTGGACGAGCGCGCGCAGCTGACGCTGGGCGTGCGCCAGCAACGCATCGAATCGCGCAACTTCAACGCCACGACCGGCGTGCGCACCGTCAGTTATGACGAAAGCGCGACCACGCCGCTGGCCGGTCTCGTCATCAAGCCCTGGAACAACGTGTCGCTGTACGCGAACTACATCGAAGGCCTGAGCAAGGGCGATGTGGCGCCGGCCACCGCGTCCAACGCGGGCCAGGTGTTCAAGCCCTACAAGGCCAAGCAGAAGGAAGTGGGCGTGAAGGTAGACCTGGACGACGCGATGCTGACGTTCAGCGCGTTCGAAATCACGAAACCCAGCGGCCAACTGACCAATGGCGTGTACGGCGCCGACAGCGAACAGCGCAACCGCGGCCTGGAACTGAACCTGTCCGGCGAACCCGTGCGCGGGCTGCGCCTGTTGGGCGGCGTCACGTACCTGAACGCCGAGCTGACGCGCACCAACAATGCGGCGACCGTTGGCAACCAGCCAGTGGGCGTGCCGAAGTTCTCGGCCAACCTCAGTGCGGAATGGGATACGCCGTGGGTGGCGGGCCTGACGCTGACCGGCGGCATGATGTACACGGGCCGCGAATACGTGAACCAGGCCAATACGCAGTCGGTGCCGTCGTGGACGACGTTCGACCTGGGCGCGCGCTATGCCACGAAGATCCAGGGCAAGGACGTCACGTTCCGCGCCAACGTCGTCAACGTGACCAATCGCGCGTACTGGTCGGGGGTGGCGTCTTACGGCACGGTGTCGCAGGGCGTGCCGCGCACGCTGATGCTGTCGGCGTCGATGGACTTCTGATCGCCGGCTGCCCGCTGCCCGGCCATCAGGTGCGGCGGCGGGCGAACACCATGCACACGGGGCTGCCCACGCGCAGCTCGTAGCCGTCGCGCGTCAGGGCGCCGTCGGGCGCGTTCACGCGAAAACGCACCAGCGTGTCGCTGTCTTCGTTCAGCGCGAACAGGAAGCGGCCGTCGGGAGACAGCGTGAAAAAGCGCGGCGTCTTGCCGCCCGAGGGGGCGTGCTGTACGGGCGTCAGACGGCCGTTGACCGGGTCGATGCGGAACACGGCGATGCTGTCGTCGCCCCGGTTCGACACGTACAGGTGGCAGCCGTGCGCATCTAGCGAAATGCCGGCGGCGCGGCTGTTGCCGGTATAGGTGTCGGGCAGCGTGGGCAGCACCTGGAACGGCTGCAACGCGCCAGCGGCCAGCGTGTAGGCGGCCACCGTGTTGTCCAGTTCATTGACGACGTAGAGCCAGCGGCCGGCGGGGTGGAAGGCCGCGTGCCGGGGGCCAGCGCCTTCGCGCGTTTTGGCGACGTTTGCCGGTTCGGCGCTGATTCCGCCATCCTCCAGGGCGTAGAGGAACACGCGGTCCAGGCCCTTGTCCGGCACCACCACATAGCGGCCGGACGGATCCACCAGGTTGTAGTGCGGTTTGGCGAAGGGCTGCTCTTTGCGGTGCGGACCGGGCTCGCCGGACAGGGGCACCGTCTGGGCCACCGGCGCCAACGCGCCGTCGCCGTCCACGGGCAGCACGGCCAGCGTGCCCGTCAGATGGTTCGACACCATCAGGTAGCGGCCGGACGGCCCCAGCGCCAGGTGCACGGGGTTGCGGCCTTCGCAACCCTGTTGCCGCCACGGCGTCAATGCGCCGCTGCGGGGATCGCGATGCAGGGCGCTGACTTCATGGCTGTCGCCATGCACCGTATACAGCACGGGCAGCGTCGGATGCGGCAACAGATAAGAGGGGTTGACCAGGCCGCCGACGACTTGCGTCAAGGTCAGCGTGCCGGTTTCCTGGGCGTAGTCGAAAACGCTGATGCCTTCGCCACGGGCATGGCGTTCCCGCGTGGTGCGGGAACCGATATAGACGTGCATGGAACGATCCTCGGCTTGAAAAGAAAGCGGCCATGCGCGCCAGGCGCCGGGCCTAGGAAATCAGGATGCCGCTGATGCGGGCCAGGTTGTCCAGCGTGCTGCGCAGATGGCTGGACAGGGCGGCAGCGGCGTCTTCGTTGCGTTCGCGCTCCAATAGGTCCAGGATGGCCAGGTGCTGGTCGCAATGCTGCTGGTAGCGGCTGCGGTCCTGCATGGACCGGTAGGACAACAGCCGGCGGACGCGGTTGACGCGCTTGATCGTGTCGATGAAGAACGGGTTGCCGGACGCTTCCACCAGCGACTCGTGAAACCGCACGCCGCGTTCGTGCAACTGGTCGGCGGTGTCGGTGGCGATGCCGCCGTCCAGCAGATGTTTTTCCGCCGCGCGGCATCGTTCGATCACGGCCTTTTCGATGCGGAACGACGGCTCCAGCAAGGCCGCCGGTTCCAGCGCCAGACGCAGCCGGTACGACTGCAGCAGGCTGTCGGGCGTGGTCATCATGGACGAGAATTCCCAGCCGTATCCGGGCCGCCGCTGCGCCCAGCCTTCTTGCGACACGCGCGCCAGCAACGCCTGCGTCTGCGCGTTGGTCAGCGCATAGCGCACGCGCAACTGGGCCTCGCTGCATTGCATGGGCAATTCGCCTCGCAGCAGCTCGTCGGCCAGTTTGAAATAGCTTTGCGTCACGATGTCGTCCGCGGACGGCGGCGCCAGGCCGGCGTGCGCCTCGGGCAGGGCGTCGAAGTCTTGCTGCAGGAAGTAGCCGCGGTTGGGCTTGCGCGCCACGATGCCGTGCTGCTCCAGCACGCCCAGGGCGTCGTTGACCGGAGACCGCGACAGCCGCAGCCGGTCGGCGAGCTTCTGCGCGGTCAGGTGCGAGCCGCCGGGCAGGCGGTCCTGCCGGATCAGGTCCAGGATTTTCGTGACGGTATTGGTTTGCGCGCTCATGGGGGCGAGGAGGGCTGGAGGGTATCCGATAGGATAGCGGGAATGACGCCTCCCATCCGCAACAAACGCACCTCCAGCTGGGTCTCGACGGCGGCGGTGGCGGCCAGCGCGTCGATGCGGCCGTCCGCCCGCAGGATACGCACCGGCACGGCGATGCGCGGTGCCAGCGTGTCCGCCGGTGCGTCGATCTCGATGCGGTCGCCGGACTGCACGCCCAGCGTGGCGGGCGTGACGCCTTCTGGCAAGCGTAGGGGCAGTATGCCCATACCGATCAGATTGGACCGGTGGATCCGCTCGAAGCTGACGGCCAGGACGGCGCGGATGCCCAAGAGGCGCTGCCCTTTGGCCGCCCAGTCGCGTGACGAACCGGTGCCGAAGCGTGCGCCGGCCAGCAGCACCACCGGCTGCTGTTCCTGGCGGTAGTGTTCGGCGGCTTCCCAGATCGGTTCCACGCGGCCGCTGCCCGCATGCCGCGTGTGGCCCACGGGCGCGTCCGGACAGAGCAGGTTCTTCAGGCTCTTGCTGTAGAAGGCCGCGCGCATCATCACTTCCCAATTACCTCGCCGCGACGCGAACACGTTCAGGTCATTGCGGTCGTCGCCGCGCGCCGCGAGGAAGTCCGCAATCAGGCTGTCCGGCGGAATGGCGCTGGCGGGCGACAGGTGGTCGGTCGTCACGTCGTCGCCCAGCACCAGCAGCGGATGCGCGGCGTAGCGGCCCAATTGGCCGGCCGCCTGCATCGAGGCGAACGGCGGACGCCGCAGCGCGGTGGAGGCGGGGTCCCACGGAAAGCGCGGGGTATCCGGTGATTGCAGGGCCTGCCAGGCCGGGTTGGCGCTGGCGATCTTGAAGGCCGCGCGGAAGTCGTCCGGCCGCAAGCCTTGGGCCAGCGCGGCGTCGATCTCGGCCTCGTCCGGCCACAGGTCGCGCAGGTGCACGGCCCGGCCATCGGCCGTGGTCTGCACCGGTTCCTGGCTGAGATCGCGTTCGGCGTCCCCGGCCAGCGCGAAGGCGATGACGAGCGGGGGCGACATCAGAAAGCCCAGGTCCAGATCGGGATGGATGCGTCCAGTGAAATTACGGTTGCCCGACAGCACCGCCACCGGGTGGATCGCGCCGGCCGCCATGGCGTCCTGGACCGCGGCGGGCAGGGGGCCGGAGTTGCCGATGCAGGTGGTGCAACCGTAGCCCACGATGTCGAAACCGACCGCGGCCAGATCGTCCAGCAGTCCGGCGCGGGCCAGGTAATCGGCCGCGGCGGGCGAGCCGGGGCCGAGCGACGTCTTGACCCAGGACGGCACGCGCAGGCCCGCCTGGCGCGCCTTGCGGGCCAGGAGTCCGGCCGCCATCAACAGGCGGGGATCCGACGTATTGGTGCAACTGGTGATGGCGGCGATGGCGACGGGATGGCGGGGCAGGCCTCCGTCGGCACTCGCCGCCGGCGTGAAGTCCAGCGCCGACAACAGGGCACGGGTCCGGCCGTAGGGGTGCAGGTCCTGCGGCCGCTTGGGGCCGGCCACGTGCATCTGCACGCGGTCCAGCGCGATCTCGATCACGCGGGTATAGCGCGGCGAGGCCTCGGGATCCAGTGCGATGCCGGCGCGTTCGGCATAGGCGGCGACGCGCGCGATGTGGGCCTCCGGGCGGCCCGTCTGGCGCAGGTAGGCAAGCGTTTCGCCGTCAATCGGAAAGTAGCCGGTGGTGGCGCCGTACTCGGGCGCCATGTTCGCCACCACGCATCGGCTGCCGGCCGACAGCGTGCTGACGCCTGGCCCGAAGAATTCAACGAACTCGCCCGAGACGTCGATGGCGCGCAGCCGTTGCGTCACCGTCAACGCCAGGTCGGTGGCGGTGACGCCCGCCGCCAACGCGCCCGTCAAGCGCACGCCGATCACGTCCGGTATGCGCAACAAGGTGGGCATGCCGAACATCACCGTCTGCGCCTCCAGGCCGCCGACGCCCCAGCCCAGTACGCCGATGCCGTTGATCATCGGCGTGTGGCTGTCGGTGCCGATCATCATGTCGGGATGCAGGGCGCCGTCGTCGCCTTGGCAGACCACGGTGGCCAGTTGCTCCAGGTTGATCGTGTGCATGATGCCGGTGCCGGGCGGATGGATGCGCACGTTCGACAGCGCCTTGGAGGCCCAGCGCAGGAAGCGGTAGCGCTCGGCGTTGCGCCGCAATTCCAGGTCCAGGTTGCGCGTGGCGGCATCGGGTTGCGCATAGGCCTCGACGGCCAGCGAATGGTCCACCGACACGTCCACCGGCAACACCGGGTTCAGCAAGGCCGGGTCCACGCCGGCCTCAGCCAGCGCGTCGCGCATCGCGGCGATGTCCACCAGCGCGGGCGTGCTGGTGGTGTCGTGCATCAGCACCCGGCCGGGCTGGAAGGCGATCTCGGCTTCGCTGGTGCCGTGCGCCAGCCAGCCGAACAAGGCGTTGACGGCAGCGTCGCGCTCGTCGCCCTGCATGTTGCGCAGCGCGTTTTCCAACAGCAGGCGCAGCACGACGGGCAGGCGGAAATAGTCGGCGCCGAACGTGGCGGGCAGGTCCACGCAGGTATGGGCGGCCCCGTTCAGCGTGAAGCGGGCGTGGCGCAGCAAGGCATTGGTGTTTTCCATAGCTGCCAGTTTTGCATATTGCATCTATAAAATGCAATTAAGTAAAAACCCGGCCGCCATCCGGTCAGGCCGATCAGGAGACAGACCATGCCCCCCATCCGATTGCTTGCCGCCGCCGCTCTGGCGGCCACGGCCTTAGCGCCGCTCCCTTCCGTCCAGGCCGCCGACGTCGGCCGGCCGGTCAGCTTGATCGTGCCGTTTGCCGCCGGCGGCGGGGTGGACGGCATGGGCCGCCTGCTGGCCGAACGCCTGCGCAGCGAAATGCCGCAGGGCGTGGTGGTGGAAAACAAGCCCGGCGCCAGCGGCATGCTGGGCGCGCAGACGGTGGTGCGGTCGGCGCCGGATGGGTCGACGATGCTGCTTGGGTCGGCGGGCGAAACCGCCATCAACCCGCTGGTCTTCAAGGGCAAGATGCAATATCAGCCGGAAAAGGACCTGGTGCCGATCGCACTGGTCGCCCGCGTGCCGAACGTGCTGGTCGCCAACCCCAAGCTGCCGGTCAGCAATGTGGAGCAACTGGTGGCCTACGGCCGGGCCCACCCGGACAAGCTGACCTACGCGACCAGCGGTGTGGGCAATCCGCAGCATCTGAACGGCGAGCTGCTGCAGTCGCTGGCGGGAATCAAGATGGTGCACGTGCCGTACAAGGGGGCGTCCGCGCAGTTGGTGGACGTGGCGGCGGGCAGCGTGGACCTGACCTTCGTCAGCCTCGCGGGCGCATTGCCCTTCATCAAGAGCGGCAAGGTCAAGCCACTGGCGGTTACGTCGGCCACGCGCGCCTCGTTCGCGCCGGATATTCCCGCCGTGGCGGAATACGCGCCGTTAAAGGACTACGCGCTGGAGAACTGGTTTGGCGTATTCGTGGCGGCGGGCACGCCGGCCGATGTCCAGCAAAAGCTCGCGGCCGCCATCGGGCGCGCCTTGCGCGACGAAAAGTTCGTGGCCAGCATCCGCGAGCTGGGTGGAGAAGTGCAGCCCATGAGCCAGGAAGAATTCCGCGCCTTCATCAAGGCGCAGACGGCGGTATTCGCCAAGGTCGTGGCCGACGGCCACATCACGGCCGAAAACTGAAATCGGTGCGCGCTAGGGCCGGGACGGCCCCTGGCGCAACACCGCATCCAGCGCGCCCAGCGCTGGCGGGATCATCGCCAGCAGGCGCGCTTTGCCCACGCCGTCGCGCGCCTGCACCGACAGACCGTGCAGCACGACGGCGTAGTAGTCGCCCAACGCCTGCACGTCCGTGCCGGGTTTGAGTTCGCCGCTTTGCACGGCGGATTCAAGCCGGTCGATGATGCCTTGCGTACGCGCCTTGCGATGCGTGGTGAGCCATGCCATGACGTCTTCGTTTTCGGCCGCGTAGTTGGTGGCGGCGCTGACCACCATGCAGCCCTGCGGCCGGCCGCGCCGGGTGTAGGTCAGCACCGCGTCGGTCAGCAGTTTCTCGATGGCGTCGCGTACGCCGTCGGTGGCCTCGAGCGCTTTTTCCGCAAACGCGCCGTCGCCCGCTTCATACCGCGCCACGGCTTCGCGGAACAGGTCCTGCTTGGATCCGAAGGCCGCATAAAGCCGCGCCGAGGCCAGGCCCGTCGCCGCCACCAGATCCGCCATCGACGTGCCCTCATACCCCTGTTTCCAGAACGCCAGCATGGCTTGCTGAAGCGCTAGGTCGCGGTCGAATTCTCTGGGTCTGCCTGCCATCACGGTCTCGGTGAAATGATCTGGACGCAGTGTACCGCCCGTCATCGCATTTGCATCGCGACGATTTATCGCCTATTCTTTGTCGATCGACAAATAATTAAGGATTCGATATGAAGACGATCAAAGGCCCCAGCCTGCACCTGGCGCAATTCAGCGACGCCGCGGCGCCCTTCAACAGCTTGCCGGCCATCGCGCAATGGGCGGCGGGCGTGGGTTTCAAGGCTTTGCAGATTCCGGCCTGGGACAAGCGTTTCTTCGATGCGGAAACGGCGGCGGCCAGCCAGGACTATTGCGACGAAGTCACCGGAACGCTGGCGGCCCACGGGCTGGTCGTCAGCGAACTCACCACGCACATCTTCGGCCAGTCGCTGGCCGTGCATCCGGCTTACGACGCGATGGTCGACAACTTCGCGCCTGAGCACGCGCGCGGCAATCCTCAGGCCAGGACGGCCTGGGCGAAGCAGGGGCTGCTGAATTCGGCCCGCGCTTCGAAGCGGCTGGGTTTGACCGAGATGGGCACTTTCTCGGGGTCGCTGGCCTGGCCGTACCTGTTCCCGTTCCCGCAACGGCCCGAGGGCCTGATCGAGACGGCATTCGATGAACTGGCCCGCCGCTGGCTGCCGGTGCTGGACGCCTGCGACGAGCAGGGCGTGAACCTGTGCTTCGAGATTCACCCCAGCGAAGACCTGCATGACGGCATCACGTTCGAGATGTTCCACGAACGCGTCGGCGCCCACGCCCGTTGCGCCATGCTGTTCGACCCCAGCCATTTCGTCCTGCAGCAGCTGAACTACCTGGAATACCTGGACATCTACAAGGACCACATCCGCATGTTCCATGTGAAGGACGCCGAGTTCAATCCCACGGGCCGGCAAGGCATCTATGGCGGCTACCAGTCGTGGATCAACCGGGCGGGGCGGTTCCGTTCGCTGGGCGACGGCCAGGTCGACTTCAAGTCGATCTTCTCGAAACTGGCGCAATACGACTATGCGGGCTGGGCCACGCTGGAATGGGAGTGCTGCCTGAAAGACCAGGAAGCGGGCGCACGCGAAGGCGTGGAATTCATCAACCGCCACATCATCCCCGTCACGTCCAAGGTGTTCGACGACTTCGCCGGCGCCGCCATCGACAAGCAACAGATCCACGCCCTGCTGGGCATCGCGTAAACGCAGAGCCTTCAACCATGACGCATCAAACCGAATCCTTCTTCACCGCCGCCGACGGCGTGACGCATCAGTACCCGTTGATCGACGGCCATCGCATCCATTGCGCCATCGCGGGTGACGGCCCGCCCGTCTTGCTGATCCCCGGTTGGCCACAGACGTGGTTCACGTGGCGCCACATCATGAAATCGCTGGCAGAGGCGGGCTATACCGCCATCGCCGTGGACCCTCCCGGCACGGGCGACTCCGGGCGTCCGGCCCAAGGCTATGACACCGGCGCCGTGGCCAGCGTCCTGCATCGCTTGATGGAGCAATTGGGGCATGCGGCTTATCAGGTCGTCGGCCACGACATCGGCATGTGGGTGGCGTATGCGCTGGCCAGCGACTATCCCGAGGCTGTCTGCCGGCTGGTGCTGACCGAGGCCGTCATCCCCGGCCTGGCGCCTGCGCCGCCGATATTCGTGCCGCCGGCAGAGAACATCTTCCTATGGCATTTCATGTTCAATCAGCTGCAAGACCTGCCGGAAGCGCTGATCACCGGACGCGAGCGCGCCTACCTGAGCTTCATTTTCGACAAGTGGTCGCATCGGCGGGACCGCGTCGCCGCGGACGTCTACATCGACGCCTATTCGGCGCCGGGCGCATTGCGCAGCGGCTTTGCCTACTATCGGGCCATTCCCGAGACCATCCGGCAGAACCAGGAGCGCTCGAAGACCCGCTTGCGCATGCCTACGCTGGCCATCGGCACGGAACACGCGACCCGGGACGCGCCGCTGATCACGATGCGCGACAACGCTACCGACCTGACCGGCGTCATCATTGACGACTGCGGGCATTTCGTGACCGAAGAATGCCATGAGGCGTTCTCTGAGCACCTGCTTGCCTTCCTGTCGAAAGAGGGTTGAACGTGTCCCTCGATCCTCGTATCAACGCCTTCCTGACGCGCCTGTCCAGCGCATCCGCACCGCTGGTGCTGGAAGACATCCGCGCCGCGACCGAAACGGGGCTGCGGGCGCTGCAGGGCGGGACGGAGGCCGTGGACGCCGTGTCCGACCACGAGGCGCGCTGCCAGGACGGGCATCCGTTACGGATTCGCGCCTACACGCCGGCCGGGCTGGCGCAGCACGAGGCGCTGCCCGCGATCGTGTTCGCACATGGCGGAGGCTGGTTCCAGTGTTCGCTGGATCTGTACGACAACCCTTGCCGCGCGTTGGCCAACGCGACGCAGTGCAAGGTGTTTTCGGTGGACTACCGGCTGGCGCCCGAGAACAAGTTTCCGGTGCCGGCCGAGGACGTCTATGCCGGACTGCAATGGGTCAGCGCGAATGCCGTGCGGCTGGGCATCGACGCGTCGCGCCTTGCCATCTGCGGCGATAGCGCAGGCGGCAACCTGGCGGCGGCCGCCGCGATCATGGCGCGGGACCGCGGCGGGCCGTCCATTGCGCATCAGTTGCTGATCTACCCCGTGATGGATCATGCCTTTTCGACGCAGTCATACCAGACGTACGGGCGCAACTTCTTCCTGACCGAAGAGATCATGCGCTACTGCTGGTTCACGTACCTGGTCAACGAGGCGGATGGGGCGTCGCCCTACGCGTCGCCGCTGCGGGTGCAAACCGTAAAGGGCCTGCCGCCCGCCACCGTGCTGGTCAGCGAGTACGATCCCCTGCGGGATGAGGGCGAGGCCTATGCGCAGCGGTTGCGCGACGGTGGCGTGGCGGCGCAGGACCATCGTCTGCCGGGCATGGTGCACGCATGTATCCACATGCTGGGCCTCACGCCGGCGGCCAGGCGCTTGTTCGACCTGGCGGGGCAGGCGATGCAGGCCGCGCTGGGGGCAGGCGATACGCCCGCGGCTACGGGCCGTCGTGCAGCAGCACTTCCAGCCCGGTGCGTTCCCCTGAGCGCACCCGGCTGACGGCCTGCCGGGCCGTGACGCGGTAAATGTCGCGCACACCCTGGACGGGGCGATGCGATACCGCGATCACGGCCGCGTCGCCCAGCTCCAGGGGCAGCACCATCGGACGCGACTGCATGCGCGGGCGTTGTTCGGTCATGACGAATTCGCCGCCGGTAAAGTCGGTGCCGGGTTGGGACAGCAGGGCGACGAGTTGCAGGGGAAAGACATGCGCGCCGTCCGCATGCTGAATCAGCGGCTGATACGCGTCCGCGCGCAGGCAGTGCAGCGCCGTCAGCGGCCGGGTCTGTCCCGCATCGCGGTTGCGTTGCATCCAGGCGGAGAAATCGTCAGGGTATGCCGCGTCCTGCTGCAAGGCGGCAGCCCAGGATCGCGCGACAGGAAGCAACTGCCGGTACAGGTGGGCGCGCAGTGAATCGAACGCCGCGGCTTCTGCACCGGGCCGCGCCAGCCGCCGCGCCGCATCCTTCTGGAACAAACCGGGCAGCAGCGCCCAGCCCTCGGCGTCTAGTTGGCGGGCAATCAGGTCCCAATCGTAGTGGGCAAGCGGGGTGTGGTCAGGCGTCATGGCGGCAAAAGGCGTTCGGAGCACCACAGGATAGGGGCGGGCGGGGCGTTCGTCACTCCGGTGCTTGCTTGCGTACCCGGGGCGTGTGGGGCAGCGTTCAGGGGCCTTGAAGTATGCTTGTGGGCTTCACGAACCCATTCTATGCCGCCTGTAATGACTGATTTCCCGTTTGACGCCGTCCTGTTCGATTGCGACGGCGTGTTGGTTGATTCCGAACCCATCACCAGCCATGTGCTGACCCAGATGCTGAACGAACTGGGCTGGGACATCACGCATGACGAGACGATGCGCATCTTTACCGGGAAAGCCGTCAGGGACGAACTGCCGCTGATCGAGGCGCGTACCGGCGTCAAGCTGGGCCCGGAATGGTTCGATGTGTTCCGCCAGCGCCGCAATGCCGCGTTGGACCGCGACCTGCTGGAGATCCCCGGCGCGCCGGACGCCGTGCGCGCGCTGCACCAGACCCTGGACGGCCGCATCGCCGTGGCCTCGGGCGCCGACCGCCGCAAGGTGGAGCTGCAACTGGCCAAGGTGGGCATTGCCGAGTGCTTTGACGGGCGCGTTTTCAGCGGCCATGAAATGCCGCGCAGCAAACCGTTTCCCGATGTCTACCTGGCCGCCGCCCAGGCGCTGGGCGTAGACCCCAAGCGTTGCGCGGTCGTGGAAGACACGGTCACGGGCGCGACCGCTGGCGTGGCGGCGGGCGCCACGGTGTTCGGGTACAGCCCGGACGCCAACGGCCACAGCGGGGCCGAGGCTCTGCGCGGCGTGGGCGTGGCCCACGTATTCACCGACATGAAGCAACTGCCCGCGCTGCTGGCGGGCTGGCAGGCCGGCGCGCGTTAAACGCGGCCGGTCGCCCACGCGCGCTTAGCGCGCGTGGTTGGCGTATTGCTCGCCGCCGTCCAGGTCGATTACGGTACCGCTCAGGTAGCCGGCGCGCGGCGACGCGCCGAACACGATCATGTCGGCCACTTCCTCGGGCTCCATCAGGCGGCCGAACGGCAGATCCGACAGCGTTTCCTGCCACCGGCTGTCATCGCCCCAGCGGGCCTGCGCGCGTTGGCGCGCCAGCGTCAGCACGCGGTCCGTGCGCGTGCGCGACGGATTCACGCCAAACACGCGCACGCCATGGCGCGGGGCTTCACCGCCCAGGGCGCGCGTAAACGCGATCAGCGACGCATTGGCCGAGGCGCCACAGATGTAGTCCGCACGCGGCGCGGCCCCGGCCATGCCGATGATGTTGGCGATGACGCCGGCGCCCGCTTCGCGCATCGCGGGGTAGTAGTGGCGGGCCAGATTGATATAGCCGTGCACCTTCAGATCCCAGCCGGCGCGCCAGCGTTCGTCCTGCACCTGGTCCAGCGCGCCACCGGGCACCGCGCCCGCATTGTTCACCAGCACGTCGATGGGACCGGTGTCCTTGGCCAGCTTTTCCGCGGCGCCGGGCAAGGCCAGGTCCAGGGCCACGGCTTGCGCGGCGCGGCCGGTCTGCTCGCGGATGGCGGCGGTGGCCTGATGCAGCGCGGCGTCGTCGCGCGCCACCAGGATCGGGTCCGCGCCTTCGCGTGCGAAGGCCACGGCGCATGCCAGGCCGATGCCCTTGGACGCACCCGTGATGAGCACGCGTTTTCCTGCCAGCTGCAAATCCATGAAGCGCTCCTGTCGATTCGCGCCTGCCTGTGCGGCGCACGCTTAGGTTGTAAACCACTTGCCGGCCGCATGCCAGCTTGAACGCGGCATGGCGCATCCGGGCGCGCGCCTGCTATGCTGAAAACCACCTGTGCCACAAGGATGCGGCGATGTCGGAAATCTGGCTGGAAATCTGGACCACCGTGCGGAGTGAATTCGCGGATATTCCCGATGTGGGCGAAGCCACGCGCATCGTGCTGCGGTTGGGCATGGCCGTGATATTGGGCGGCCTGCTGGGCTATGAACGCGAACGCAGCGGCAAGGCCGCGGGCCTGCGCACGCACATGCTGGTGGCGCTGGGCGCGGCGATTTTCGTGCTGGTGCCGTTGCAGGGCGGCATGCAGGTCGGCGACATCAGCCGCGTGCTGCAAGGCGTGATCGCAGGTATTGGCTTCCTGGGCGCGGGTGCGATCATCAAACTGAGCGATGAACGCGAGATCCATGGGTTGACCACGTCGGCCAGCATCTGGATGACGGCCGCCATCGGCGTGGCAGCCGGCATGGGCCGCGAGGCCACGGCCCTGGTCAGCACCTTGATGGCGCTGTTCGTGCTGGCGGTGCTGCGCCGCGTCGAAGCGCGCATTTCCTCGCGGCAGGAAAAGAACCTGATCACCGCCGGCACGAAGTCCGGGGGGAATGCCTGACAGCGGCGTTCAGCTGCCGCCGGAGACGTCGATGAAAGAGCCGCTGGTGTAGCCGGCTTCGTCCGAGAACAGCCACATCACCGCGCCCGCCACCTCTTCCACCGAGCCGCCGCGGCGCAACGGAATCACGCTTTTCAACCGGTCCACGCGGCCAGGCTCGCCACCGCTGGCGTGCATCTCGGTGTAGATGGTGCCGGGCCGTACGCCATTCACGCGGATGCCCTCGGGCGCCACTTCCTTGGACAGGCCGATCGTCAGCGTATCCAGCGCGCCCTTGGACGCGGCGTAGTCCACATATTCGTTGGGTGAACCCAGGCGGGCGGCGGCCGAGGACACGTTGACGATGGCGCCGCCCTGGCCGCCGTGGCGCGTCGACATCCGCCGCACGGCCTCGCGGGCGCACAGGAAGGCGCCGATGACGTTGGTGGACAGCACGCGCAGCAGGCGGTCGGCATCCATGTCGTCCACGCGCATCTGCTTTTCCAGGATGCCGGCGTTGTTGACCAGCGCATCCAGCCGGCCCAGCCGCTCGTCCAGCGTGTGGAACATGCGCAGCACCTGGTCTTCCTGCGAGACGTCGGCCTGGATGGCCAGCGCCTGGCCGCCTTCGCGCCGGATTTCGGCCACGACGGCGTCGGCGGCGTCCGCATGGGTGCGGTAGTTGACGCCAACCGCATAGCCGCGGCGGGCGGCCAGTTTGGCGACGGCGGCGCCGATGCCCCGGCTGCCGCCGGTAACGAGCATGACTTTGGACATGGTTTTCTCCTGCATGACTGCCACGTTAGCAGAACGCAGGCTCAGATCCACACGTCGTTCGGGGCGCTGCGCGCGCCGCCCTGGTCGCCGGTGTTCACGACCCCACAGGGTTCCACCAGCATCAGGTGAGTCTCTTCCTGCGCGCAGGGCTTGTGCTCCACGCCCTTGGGGATGACCGTCATGTCGCCCGGGCCCAGGTCGATGTGGCCGTCGCGCAGTTCGATCCGCAGCCGGCCGCTGACGACGATGAACGTCTCGTCGGTGTCCGCATGGCTGTGCCAGACGAAATCGCCCTGCACCTTGACCACCTTGAACTGGTAGTCGTTCATCTGGGCGATGACCTTGGGCTGCCAGTGCTCGGAGAACAGCGTGAGCTTGCCGGCGATATTGATGGAGGATATGGGGGACATGGCGGAGCCTGAACAAGGGGAAGACGCCTGCAGCATAGGGCGGCAGGGCGCGCGTCGTCTTGTACGTTCTTGCAGGTTTTCCGTGCCCCGCCCGGCACGGCGGGGCTAGCCGTGCAGCATCCGCCGCCAGCGGTCTGGCGTCATGCCGTAGGTCTGCACATGGCGATGCGTCAGGTGGCTCTGGTCTGTGAAGCCGGCGCCGGCCGCGGCGTCCGCCAGCGGCTGGCCGGCGGCGATCAGCCGGCGGGCGAGATCCAGGCGGCGCAGCATCACGTAGCGATAGGGGCTGGTGCCGAACAGCGCGCGGAAATCGCGCGACAGGCGCCATCGGTCGTTGCCCGCGGCCTGCGCCAACTGGTCCAGCGTGATCGGCTGGCCGAGCGAGGCATGGATGAACTGCCGGGCGCGCTCTGCGGCGGGGTAGTCGGCCGTTCGGCGTCCCTGAGGGCGGCCGGCGGCGGCGCACAGCGCGTGGGCCAGGTCGTAGAGCGCGTCGTCTTCCTGCAAAGGGTCGATTGCCGCCCGGGTGCTTTGCAGCAGCGCTTCGCTGGCGGCGTGCAGCCGCGGGTCGGCAGAGAGGCCGCCCGCGATGAACGGCAGCGGCCGGCCGCCCAGGATCTGCTGGATCAGCGCGGGTTCGACGTAGATCATGCGGTAGTGGAAACCGGCTTCGGTGCCTGCCTGCCCGTCGTGCGGTTCGTCAGGGTGCAGCACGATGGTGCCGCCTGGCAGGCTGTGCCGGCATGAGCGCCGGTAGTGGAAGCTTTGCACGCCCGACAGCGTGCGCCCGATGGCGTACGTGTCGTGGCGGTGCATGTCGTAGCCATGACCGCCGAAGTAGGCTTCGATGCGCTCCACGTGGCCCGAGGGCGCGGCGCGCAGTATCCAGTCCTGCTTCGGTTTGGCCAACGTCATGGCGGACGTGCGGCAGGGTCTACTTCTTCACCTGCACCAGTACGAACTCGTTGCCGTACAGGTCGATGAAGTGGGCGTAGACGGTGGTGTCGTCATGGACGGGCTCTTTGGTGAAGCGCACGCCCCGCGCGGCGAACTTGCTGTGGTCGCGCACGACGTCGTCGGTGTAGAACACGCCCACCGGCTGGCCGCCGGTCTGGTCGCCCACGCGGTCGCGTTGCGCCTGGGTCAGGGCTTGCAGCAGCCAGACGCCGACCGCGGGTTGTTCCGGCAGGCGCAGGTGCACATACCGTTGCTGGCCCACGGGCATATCGACGAACACCTCCATGCCGAGCTTGTCTTGGTAGAAAGAAATGGCGGTGTCGTAGTCGTTCACAAGAAGGACGAGACGGCCCAGCGAATGCATGTCAGGACTCTCTTTGAGGTTAAGCGTGCGGCTATGCTAACCCGTCGCGGCCCTTTACCGGCTGTCGGCCTCGCGCAACAGCCGCAGGCCCACCAGCGGGTAGCGCGTTTCCTGGGTGTTCCAGTTGCGGTAGGACGATCGGGTATAGAGCGCCCAGGTGTGCCACGAGCCGCCCCGGCGCACGCGCACATTGCCGCTGTCGGGGCCTTGCGGATCATCCGTGGGCGAGTGCGCGTAGTAGTCCTCGCCGTACCAGTCCGCCACCCATTCCCAGGCGTTGCCGTGCATGTCGTACAGGCCGAAGGCGTTGGGCGCGTAGGTGGCCACCGGCGAGGTGAACGTGTAACCGTCGTGGCGGGCCGAGGCGAACGCCTGCCATTTCGGCCACAGCGGTTGGGCGTCGGCGTCAAAGCCGTTGCCGGCATCGGGCATGCCGGCCGGGTCGTCGCCGTTCTGGTAGCGCGTGCGCGTGCCGGCGCGGCAGGCGTATTCCCATTCGGCTTCGGTGGGCAGCCGGTAGACGCGGCCTTCCTTCTGGGTCAGCCAGCGGGCCAACGCCTGGGCGTCGTTCCAGCTGATGTTCACGACGGGGTGATCGTCGGTCTGGGCGAAGCCCGGGGTGCGCCAGGAATAGCGGCGGTCGCGGCCTTCGAAGGCGTCGCCGCGTTCGGACTTGTCGGGATCGTAGGCGGCGTTGTAGCCATAGCCTCCCGTGCCGTCGGCCTCGGATTCGGGCACATACCCGGAGGCTTCGATAAAGCGCCGAAACTGTCCGACCGTGACCTCGGTGCGTTCCAGGTAGAACGGCCGGGTGATGCGCACGGTATGCACGGGCGCTTCGTCGAACAGCTGCGCGAAACGGTCCTTGGGATATTGCGGGTAGTCGCGCGCCAGCGCCTCGGGCGTTTCGTCGCTGCCCATGTGGAACGTGCCGGCGGGGATGGCGACGAACACCATGCCCAGTGAATTCTCGATCAATGCAGGGGGCTCGCTGGACGGGGCCGCGCGCAGCGGGGATGACAGCAGCAAACTGGCAAGCAACAGGCAGGGACGGATACGCATGGAGGGTCGCGGGCGCGGGGCGCAGGGCCAAGGGTGCGACATAGTAGGGCGGCCGCGTCCGGACAGCCAGACGCGGGGAACCCTCATACGGGCCCTGCGCTTTCCCCTGCCTTGCGCAAGGTGAAGTTGATCCGCCGGCTGCCCAGTCTGGGATGCGGCAGGTCTTTCATGGGCATTACGCCGTGATAGCGCAGCCGGTCCACGCCGCCCCACACGACCACGTCGCCATGCAGCAGGGGCACGCGCACGGTCTTGTCCGAGCGTTCGTGGCCGCCGAACAGGAAGAGGGCGGGCATGCCCAGCGAGACGGAAACGATGGGGGCGCCGTAGTCGCGTTCGTTCTTGTCCTGATGCAGCGACAGCCGCGACCCCGGCTCGTACTGGTTGACCAGGCAGGCGTCGGGCGCAAAACCGGGAAAGCCGGCCCCGGCCGCCGCAGCCTGCGCCAGTTCCAGGAAGGCCGAAGGCAGGTCGGGCCAGGGCAGGCCGGACAGCGGGTCGATGCGCGTATAGCGGTAGCCATGCGCATCCGTCGTCCAGCCCCACTGCCCGCAATTGGTCAGCGCGACCGACATGGTGTAGCCCCCCGGCGTCTGCATGCGCCGGAAGGGCGACTGCGCGGCGACGGTGTCCACGCCTTGCAGCAGCGCTTCGGCAAACGGCAAGGCAAACCCGCGCAGCACGAAGGATTGCGGCCCGATTGCCTCGCGCCCGCTTTGCGCGGTGTCGTCGTCGCCAAACAGGTCCAGCGATGTCGTCATGGTCATTGCGCGTCGTGGAAGATCAGCCCCAGCGTGTGGCGCCGGCCGCTGCGCAGCGCGCTGACGCCGTGCCGCATGGCGGTCTTGCGCCAACCGCGCGCGCCGGGCACGGGCCGCTGGTTCACGGTGAAGATCAGCGCGTCGCCCTGCTGCAGCGGCAGCACCTCGGCGCACTGTTCGCGGCTGCTGGTTTCCGTCATCACGAATTCGCCGCCCGTGAAATCCTGGCCGGGGCGCGACAGCAGCACCGCCACCTGCAGCGGGAACACGTGTTCGCCGTACAGGTCCTGGTGCAGACAGTTGTAGTCGCCGGGGCCGTACTCCAGGATCAGGGGCGTGGGACGGCGTTGGCCGGCGTCATGGCAGCGCTGCAGAAAGGCGGCGTGGTCGGCGGGATGCTGCACATTGATGCCCAACTGCCGGTTCCAGCGGTTCGCGATCGGCGCCAGTTGCGGATACAAGGCGGTGCGCAGCTGCTGCAGCAACGGCGGCAGCGGATAGGAAAAGTACTTGTATTCACCGCGGCCGAAGCCATGCCGCGCCATCACGATACGGCTGCGGTAGCCGTCCGGCGCGGCGTAGCCGGCCGCCAGCGCCGCGCACTGGGCGGGCGTCAGCAGGCCGGGCGCGATGGCATTGCCATGCGCATCCAGCGACTCGGTGATCCGGGCCCAATCGAGGTCGGGCAGGGGAGCGGCAGGCGGCATATCCATGGGGCGAGGGCACGCAAGGCGAAGCAGAAAAAACCAGTCTACGCCTGCCCGCCGCTAGGCGAACTCCGCTTGTTGCGCCGGGGTCACAGCAGCGGCTCCAGCGGCAGCAGCGACACGAACCAGACGGAAAACCGCTTCCACACCGTCGTGCCCGGCTCGGTGTCATGGCGGATCGTTTCCCCGTTGCGCTGCTCCAGCCAATACAAGTCCCCTTTATCGTCCAGGCAGACGCGGTAGGCCACCTTGGGCAACTCGTTCTTGAAGGCATCGGCAATGCGGCCCGCCAGCGTCGGGCTGTCGATCACAAAGCCCAGTTCCGTATTCAGGGTGGCCGAACGCGGGTCGAAGTTGAACGACCCGACGAAGATGCGCTGCCCGTCCACCGCGAAGGTCTTGGCGTGCAGGCTGGAACCCGAGCTGCCGAAGGGCCCCATGCTCTTGTTGCGCTCGACCTCGCCCGCCATGCGCTTCATCTCGAACAATTCCACGCCGGCTGCCAGCAGGTCCTTGCGGCGCTTGGCGTAGCCCGAATGCACGACTGCGACGTCGGTCGCTTCCAGCGCATTGGTCAGCACCTGCACCTTGACCCCACTTTTCGCCATCTTCGCGAAGGCTTCCGTGCCCGCGGCCGTGGGCACGAAATAGGGCGACACCAGTTCCAGATCGGTCGCGGGCGCGCCGATGATTTCATGCAACTGGTGCGGCAGCATCGCCTCGGGCGGCGCGGTGCCCAGCGTCTTGCGCGGATCGTCGCTGACCATGCGGGTGTTCGCCCATTCCAGGCGCAGCTCGCCTTGCAGCAATTGCCGGATGAAGGGCAACTGCTTCATGGCGTCGGCATAGGCGGCGGCTTCGGGCGACCCTTCCACCTTGCTGGCCCGTTCCTCCAGCGCTTGCAGCGCGCCCGGCTCGGCCTTCTTCAGCAGCCGGTCCACGGGGTAGGCGGATTCGCTGGCCCAGTACCGGTCGAAATCCATCGACACGTCATTGACCGCCGCGCCGATCGCCAGCACGTCCAGGTCGGTGAACAGCACGCCGTTGGCGGCGCCGAAGTATTCGTCGCCAACGTTGCGCCCGCCGATGATGGTGGCCTGGTTGT
This sequence comes from Achromobacter marplatensis, assembly GCF_002209535.1. GTDB lineage: Bacteria > Pseudomonadota > Gammaproteobacteria > Burkholderiales > Burkholderiaceae_B > Achromobacter > Achromobacter marplatensis. The sequence continues at coordinate 330,129 of NZ_NJIG01000006.1, forward strand.
CCGCGGTGAAGGACTTGTTGTGCATGCGCCGGTTCAGGCGGCTGAAGTCCGTGACGTAGCCCAAGGGCTTGGGCCAGCGCAGCACAAAGGGGTTGTACAGGCGGACTTCGATATTGGGGTGTTCGTCCATCGCGGCCAGCACCGTGTCCAGGCCCGACGTGCCGTTGTCGTCCAGCAGCAGCCGCACGCGCACGCCCCGGTCGGCAGCGGCGTGCAGCGCTTCCAGCAGCATCGTGCCCGTCATGTCGTCGTGCCAGATGTAGTACTGCACATCCAGGCTGCGCTCGGCCGCCCGCGCCAGCATCATGCGGGCGGCGAAAGCGTCATAGGCGTTGGACAGCGGGTGGATGCCCGACTTGCCGGGGTGCGCTGCCGCCAGCGGCGCGATGCCGCGGCCCAAGGGCGTGGCGGCGGATTGTTCGGGCGTCAGCGCCTGGGACTCGCTGCGCTTGTCGAGCGGGGGCAGGCTGCATCCGCTTAGAAACGAAAGGCAGAGGGCGGTCATAAGAAAGGGTTTGGCCAAAAGCATGCCCGTATTGTGCCGAAAAAAGTGGCAGGCACCGGGTCTTGATAATTTTCCATATTTGGAATAAATTCCCTAATATGGAAAACACAACGATTGATGCCGATCTGGACCGCCGCATCGCCCAGCGCCTGAAAGCCTTGCGCTTGGCGCGCGGGTGGTCGTTGGACGAATTGGCGGGGATGGCTGGCGTTAGCCGCGCCACGCTCTCGCGGCTGGAAAACGCCGAGGTCAGCCCCACGGCCAGCGTGCTGGGCAAGCTGTGCGCGGCCCACGGCTTGACCATGTCGCGGCTGATGGTGATGGTGGAAGACGATTTCGCGCCCTTGGTGCCCGAGCACGCGCAGGCCGTGTGGGTCGACGACAGTGCGGGCTTCACGCGGCGTTCCGTGTCTCCGCCGGCGCAGCAGTTGGCGGGCGAAGTGCTGGCCTGCGAGCTGGCGGCAGGCGCCCGCATCGGCTACGAGCAATCGCCGCGGCCGGGGCTGGAGCACCACCTGCTGATGCTGGAAGGCGAACTGCATATCACCGTCGACGGCCAGACCCACATCCTGGCGCCGGGCGACTGCCTGCGCTATCAACTGTTCGGCGCCAGCCAGTTCATCACACCGCCGCATAGCGGCGCCCGCTACCTGCTCTTCATCGTCTGAAACCGCCATGTCCCACGACCCCGCCACCCTTGAATTGACCCTGCTGACGGCGGATGACGCCGCTGCCAATCTGCCCGCGCTGGGCGAACTGCTGCACGCCTGCGTGCAAGGCGGCGCCAGCGTCAGTTTCGTCCTGCCGTATTCCCCGGAAGACGCGCAAGCGTTCTGGCGCAACAAGATCCTGCCGGCGCTGGCCGGCGGCAAGCTGGCGCTGTGGGTGGCGCGTCAGGATGGTCGCATCGCCGGCTCGGTGCAATTGGATAGCGATACGCCGCCCAACCAGCCCCACCGCGCCGAGGTGCGCAAGCTTCTGGTGCACCCCGATTTCCGCCGGCAGGGCATCGCCGGCCACTTGATGCGCGAGGCCGAAGCCCATGCGGTGCGCATCGGCCGCAGCTTGATCACGCTGGATACACGCACCGGCGACAGCGCCGAGCCCCTTTATGCGTCGCTGGGCTATGTGACGGTGGGGCAGATCCCGCATTTCAGCCGCGACCCACATGATGCGAGCAAGCTGGATGCGACGACGATCATGTACAAACGGGTGTAGATAAGGCCGACGGACAACGGAATAGGCCACCCATCCGGCCACAAAAGCAGCCCCCGAAGGGGCAACAAAAAAGCCACCCGCGAGGGTGGCTTTCTTATTCAATCAGCGCCCATTCAAGCCAGCGGCTTGATGCCCACGCTGTAAGGGGGCGCATTGCCGCGTGCGGCGGCCTTGATCTTCAGCATCGAGCCGCCGGGGGTGAACTCGAAGTCCTGCAGCGGCACTTCGAACCATTGGTGGAAGCTGGTGCGGGAAAACTCGGGCACCCAGACTTTGGCGCGCCGCGCGTCGCAGTGGAATTCCACCAGTGTGCGGTCGATGCCCAGGGGGCGGGTGTTGCCGATGCGGTAGCTGACGCGCAGTTCGGCGCTTTCCGTCGAGCCGGGGCGCCAGGTCAGGCCGATGGATTCCATGAATTGTTCAATCGCCTGAATGCCGCGATACATAGCTGACTCCGAATGCTGTCGGGCGCTGGGCGCCCACGAAAATCCGCCGCGCGCGGCGGCGGGAAACAGACGGATTATCCGCCATTCCGGGGCAGGCTGCCCAGCCGGCGGCCCGCGCGGGGCGGAATGGGGCGCCGCGCCAGGCGTGCGGGCGGGCGTCAGGCGCCGGTTTTGGCGCAGAACGCCAGGATGGCGTCGGCGACAGCTTGCGGGGCTTCGCGCTGGGGAAAATGCCCCACGCCGTCCAGGACGCGACGTGCATAGCCGCCCTGAAAGAACGCCTCCTTGCCTTCCGACGTGGCCGGCTGGTTGCAGGCGTCGGCGCCGCCATGCAGCACCAGCGTGGGTACGGTCAGCACGGGGGCAGGCGTGAGCAACGCCGTGTCGGCCCGGTAGGCGGCGTCGCCTTCGGCATAGCCCCAGCGGTGGCGGTAGGAATGCAGCACCACGTCGGCCCAGTCGGGATTGTCGAAGGCGCGCGCGGCCTGGTCGAAATCCTCGGGCGTGTACCAGGCGCCGGGCGACCACGTGTCCCACATGGTGCGGGTGAACTCGCGGCGGTTGCCGCGAACGGCCTCGGCGCCCCGCGGCGTCGCCATGAACCAGTGGTACCAGTAATTGCGTGCCTGGCTCAGCGACAACACCTGGTTCGGGTCGTTGGTGCCATAGCCCACCGACAGCAGTACCAGCTGCCGCGCGACACCCGGCCGAAGGCCGCAGGCGTTGGCGGCGGCACGCGCGCCCCAGTCGTGGCCCACCAGCAGCGGGCGGTCGATACCCAGCGCATCGATGAAGTCCAGCAGGTCGCGCCCCAAGGCGGCCAGTTCGCCGCTGCGCGGCGTGGCGGCAGCGCGAAAGCGGGTCGGCCCGAAACCGCGCAGGGCCGGGCACAGCACGCGGTAGCCATCCGCCGCCAGGCGTCCGGCGACGGTGTTCCAGCTTTCGGGGCTGTCGGGCCAGCCGTGCAGCAGCACGGCGGTGCGGGATCCGGCAGGGTTCCATTCCAGATAGGCGATATCCAGCAAAGGGGTCTGGATCTGAGCGTAGGCGGACATGATGAGGTTCCTTCTTTCGGTGACGGTGCTGTCACGATAGCGGCAGGTCTTGTCATGATTCTTGATGAATAAGCGCTTATTATCAATAAATCATGAATATAAGGATGGCAGGCGATGGATATTCCTAACGAGTCCGCCGGCGTGGTGCTGGACCTGACGCTCTTGCGCACGTTCCTGGAGGTGGTGGACAGCGGCGGCTTCGCGTTGGCCGCCGATGCGCTGTCCCTGACGCCCTCGGCCATCAGCGGCCACATCAAGCGCCTGGAGGTGCTGGCGGGCGCCACCTTGCTGGACCGCACGACGCGTAGCTTTGAAGTGACGCCGGCGGGCGAGACGCTGTACGCCTACGCGCGCAACATCGTCGATCTGGAGCGCGAGGCGCGCGCCCGCTTGAGCGGCACGCGCCTGAAGGGCCGCTTGCGCATCGGATCGTCGGAGGATTTCGCGGGCGCGTGGCTGGCCGAAGTGCTGCAGGCGTTTCACCGCGGCCATCCGGAGGCTTCGATCGAACTGAAGGTAGGCGTTACCGCCGACCTGCTGCGCCAGCAGGCGCGAGGCAAGCTGGATGTGGTGTTCGGCAAGCAGTGCGCGCGCGTGCAGGACGATGGCGAGCTCTTGTGGGAAGAAGACCTGGTGTGGGCCTGGGGGGAAGACAAGCCGTGGAAGCCTGGGCGCCAGGTGCCGTTGGCCGTGTTTCCCGAGCCTTGCGTGTATCGCGAAGCGGCCATCACGGCCTTGGGGCAGACGAAGCAGGGCTGGGTGCCGGCATTCGAAAGCGGCAGCATGGCGGGTTGTCTGGCCGCCGCGTTGGCGGGATTTGCCGTGGCTCCAGTTGCGCGCAGCCAGTTGCGCGAGGGCTTGCGCGCCCTGTCGCGCGATGACGGCATGCCCGACCTGCCGATGACGCGCTTCTACGCGTATCTGCGTTCGGCCGAACCCGCGGTGCAGGCGCTGGTGGCGGCAGTCCGGCAGACGGGGCAGCGGCGCCGCTTCGGGCGCTGAGCGCCTCGACGCATCGCCGGCCTTTATCGCCGCCATTGAGTAAAGCAAATGGACGCCACGCGCCATGGCCCGCACCATGACGCACATGTCCTTACCGAGGCCGGCGCGCAGTCCGCCGGCCGGGACGCTTCACTCAAGGAGTCATCATGGCGAATTTCTTACTGGCATTGGTCAACGCGGAACTCTCGTTGTTCGGCGTGCAGACGGCAGACGAACCGGCGGCGGCGCCCGCCACCGTGGCGCAGGACACCGCGCCTGCCTTCGATAGCGAGCATTACCGCAGCGCGCTGGGCTGACCGCGCGCATCGCCGCGCAAAAAGCATCAGCGTAGAAATAGGCAGGTTTCATGCAAGAACGAGCCTGTACGCCAGCACGCCCGATTCTTAATATCCCTACCAGGCTCAGGGCCGAAGCATCAGTCATGAATGCTTTACCCGGCCTGGCCGCCCGGCCTCTTGCCGGCGGCTGCAAGCATGCAGGCTAGCAAGGGATGGGAATCGCATGAATACCGAAAAAATCTGGTTGGTGACGGGTGCGTCGACGGGCCTGGGCCTGGTTCTGGTGAAGATGCTGCTGGACCGGGGTCACAAGGTGGCGGCGACGGCCCGGGATGGCGATGCATTGCTGGAAGCCGTAGGGGCCAAGCTGGAAGGGCAGTTCCTGCCCTTGTCGGTGGATCTGGCCGATGAGCGCAACGTGCGCCGTGCGGTGGACGCCACGATGGCCGCGTTCGGCGGCGTGGATGTGGTGGTGAACAACGCGGGCGACGCGTTGCAGGGATCGTTGGACAGCCTGTCCGACGATGCCTTGCGCGGCACGTTCGATATCAACGTGTTCGGCATGCTGAACGTCATCCGCGCGGTGCTGCCGCGCATGCGCACGCAGCGCAGCGGGCACGTGTTCAATATCTCGTCGATCCTGGGCTTTGACGGCGGTTACGCGCAATGGGGCGCCTACAGCGCCGCCAAGTTCGCGGTCAGTGGTTTGACCGAGGCGTTGGCGGCCGAGGCGTCGGCATGGGGCGTGCGTGTGTCGCTGGTGTACCCGGGCGCAATGCGCGCGGGATCCCACCCGGATCGCGGTGATGCGCCCGAAATGGCGGCGCGCGATCCCTTGCGGCAAGAGCTGGGCGGCGATCCCGTCAAGGCGGCCCAGGCCTTGATCAGCGCGGCGCAGGCGCAGTACGCGCCGCTGCATCTGTTCCTGGGCCGGGATGCCTTCGACCAGGCGCGCGGCAAGATCCAGTCGGTGCAGCAGGAACTGGCGCGCTGGCGCGAGATGTCGGTGTCGATCGGTTTTGTCGACGAGCGGCGTCTGGCGGCGTGACCTGCCAAGGGGGCTGGACCGCGCTCAGGCGGTCCAGCCTTGCACGACCTGGTACGCGCCCAGCAACGCCAGGCTGATCATGAAGCACAGCTTGAACGTGCGCGCGGAAAGGCGGTTGCGCAGCCATTGGCCCAGCGCCATGCCGATCAGCGCGGGCAGCAGCATCAGCACGGATGCCCCGGCCGTGCCGGAACTGTAGCCGCCGTTTAACGCAAGGCCTGCCGCCAGGGCCACCGTCGACACCGTAAATGAAATGCCCATGGCCTGGATCAGGCCATCCTTGCCCAGATTCAGCGCTTGCAGGTAGGGCACGGCCGGGATCACGAACACGCCTGTCGCCGCGGTGATCACGCCGGTGACGACGCCGACCACCGCGCCCAACATCTGTTCGTGCCTGCGCGGCACGCTGGGCGGCGAGCCGAACAGGCCCCAGGCCGCATAGGCGATCAGCGCCAAGCCCAGGCAGACGCTCGCCCAATGACCGCTGGGCGCGCCCAGCCACAGTGCGCCTGCGATCGTGCCGACGCAGACGCCCACTTGCAGGGCGCCGATCCGCCGCAGCGTCAAAAAGAGCGTGGGCCAGGGCCGCGCCTGCCAAAGATTGGTGATGAGCGAGGGCACGATCAACAACGCGGCGGCTTGCGCCGGCGCCATGACCAGGGCCAGCATCGCCATGGAAATGGTGGGCAGGCCCAGGCCCACCACGCCTTTGACGACGCCGGCCAGGACGAACACGGCGACCGTCACGGCAAGCAGCGCCGGCGTGCCGCCGGGGAACAGGTCCAGCGGGTTCACAGGCGCTCGCATTGGGAAAGCTGGGCGGGCCGGGGCCGGCTGAAGAGCGCGTAGGCCACATCCCCGGCGCCCGGGCCCTCCTGGCGCGCCGCGCGCAACAACCATTGCCGGGCTTCGCACAGATCGGTAGGCATGGCCGGGCCATACAAGGCGGGTCCCCCGATCAACGCCACGCCCAGCAGCCGTTGCGCGGGGGCGTGGCCGTCGTGCGCGGCGGCACGCAGCCATGCCAGCATGGCAGGCACGTCGCCTTCGGTCTGGGCTTCCAGCGCCAAGGCGTATTTCTGCGCGGGCGTGGTGTAGTCGCTAAGGCCAGGCTGGGCTATGGCGCTGCCTGAGGTTTGCAAGACCAGGCACAGCAGTGCCAGCTTTGGCCATTGCGCACGGCGGGCACATGGATTCAGGGGTTTCATGATCGGATTCCGGAGAGTTGTCAGGGGAGCCCGGGGGGCATGCCTTATTCTGCGCCGCCAATCCCTCGAGCCGGTATCGGGAAGTGGCATACCCTGCCTATGGTCTGGCCTGAGGCACGCGTGCTACGCTGGCCGGATGCGATTCGACCTGACCGACCTTCGGCTTTTCCTGAACGTGCAGGAAACCGGCTCCATCACGGCGGGCGCCAAGCGTTCGCACATGACGCTGGCTTCCGCCAGCGAACGCATCCGCGGCATGGAAGACACCTTGGGGGTGCCCTTGCTGCTGCGCGAACATCGCGGCGTGGAACCCACGCCGGCGGGCCGGACGCTAGCGCATCATGCGCGCGTGGTCCTGGCCCAGATGGATCGCATGCGCGGCGAGCTTGACCACTATGGTCATGGGCTGAAGGGGCACGTGCGTGTGCTGTGCAACACCACGGCGCTTAGCGAATACCTGCCGTCCGTGCTGGGCGATTTCCTGAAGGACCATCCCCGCGTATCGGTGGACCTGGAGGAAAGGCTCAGCCACGAGATCGCCGATGCGCTGCGCGCGGGCACCTGCGATATCGGCGTGCTGGCGGATTCGACGGACCTGCATGGCCTGCATACGCTTACCTTCCGCCATGATCCGCTGACGCTGATCGTGCCGCGCGGCCATGCGCTGGCCGGCCGTCCGGCCGTCATGCTGGCCGAGGTGGCGGACGAGGAGTTCGTGGGCCTGGTGGAAGGCAGCGCCTTGCAGGAGCACATCGCGCACCATGCGCGGCGCGGCGGAAAAGCGCTGTCGTACCGCGTGCGCTTGCGCAGCTTCGACGCGGTATGCCGGATGGTGGGGCAGGGCGTGGGCATCGCCATCGTGCCGCGCGTGGCCGCGGTGCGCTACGGCCGCGCCGCGGGCGTCGCGCGCGTTGCGCTGGCCGATGACTGGGCCACGCGCGACCTGGTGCTGTGCGTGCGCGACGCCTTGCCGGCCTACGCCGCCGAACTGGTCGCGTACGCGCTGCGCGACGCGCCCCGCACTACGGACGCGCCAGCGGCTGAGGTCTGCGCAGATGGCCCCGGTCGAACCAGGACCCCGACGCGACCGCGCTCAGGATGATCAGGCCGTACAGGCACATCGCCACGGCGGCCGTCAGGAAAAACAGGGTCAGTGAACCGGTCAGGTGCAGGACGACACCACCCGCGCCCACAGCCACCAGCAGGCGCAGGCAGCCGGCGATCAGCGGCCACTTCAGCCGGCCCGCGCCTTGCGAGGCGAAGTACATCGAGAACCCCAGGGCAAAGAACCCGTAGACCGGACCGACCATGCGCAAATAGTCCGAGCCGGCCTGCAGCATGTGGTCTTCGGCGCCGAAGAGGCGCAGCCAGGCCTCGGGAAAGCATGCCGCGGCCAGTCCGATGCCTTCGGCCAGCACGAAGGCCATCGCGCCGCCGGTCAGGGCGATCCGCATGGCGCGTTCAGGCTGCCCCGCGCCGATGTTGGACGCCACCATCGCGACCATGGGGGCGCCCAGCCCGAAGGCGATCGGAATCAGCAGATACTCCAGCCGCACGGCGATGCCGTAGCCGGCCACGGCGGCGGTGCCGGCATACGCGCCGACCAGCGCCGCCGTCAGCGCCACCAGCGCGTTGGTCAGCAAGGGGTTCAGCGTGGCCAGCGCGCCCACGCTGAGGATGCTGCGCATCAGGTTCAGATGCAGCCGGCTGGCGACCAGCCGCGCAGGGTTGCGCCCGCTGGCGCAATAGGCGCCCAGGATCAGCGCGCCCACGCCGTAATAGATAACGAGCGCCCAGCCGCCGCCTGCCACGCCCAGCGCGGGGAACGGCCCCCATCCGAAGATCAGGCACGGCGACAAGGGGATCAGCAGCAAGGCGCCGCCGCAGATCACGGCGCCCGGCACCAGCATGTTGCCGGTGCCCCGGATGACGCTGGCGAAGGCGTTCATCAGCCACATCAGGACGATGCCGCCGAAGATGACGTTGGAGTAGGCCAGGGCGGCCTCCAGCGCTTCGCCTTCGGCGCCCAGCGCGCGATACAGCTGCGGTCCGAAGGCCAGCAGCAGCACGCAGAAGAGCAGCCCCAGCAGCGCATTCAGCACGACGGCATGCAATACCAACTGATCGGCCTCTTGCTGGCGGCCCCCGCCCAACGCGCGCGCCACGGCGGCGGAGATGCCGCCGCCCATCGCGCCCTGGGACATATTGCCCATCAGGAACAGCACGGGCACCACCAGCGCCACGCCCGCCAGCACCGAGGTGCCCAGCCGCGCCAGGAACCAGGTCTCGATCAGGCCGGTGGCCGACTGCGCCGACATCATCAGGATATTGGGCCAGGCCAGGCGTGCCAGCGTGGGGGCGATGGGCGCCTCAAGCATGGCCTGCAAGCGCGCATTGGCGGGGCGTGGCGGAGGTGTCGCTGACATGGAGGTTGGCCGGAACAGGATGCGGTAAAATTTACGTGCATATGCCAATACCTGTCAAGATTGGGCTGGACGCGAGCCTGGCCCGGCAGTAGCGTAATGGCCTTGCCCTTCCCAACTTGCCGTCCCCGCCGCCATGTCCGCCGCCGATTCTTCCGTCCCCGCCATCGTTCCGGATCCCCTGGTTTGCAACGGCGCCGCGCTGCGCAAAGCGACCCGGCGCGTGTCGCAGTTGTATGACACGGTGCTGGCGCCCTGCGGCCTGAAAGTCTCGCAGCATTCCATCCTGATCCATATCGCGCGCGCCGGCACGCCGTCGATGACTGACTTGGCGCGCGCCATGGTGTTGGACCGTTCCGCGCTGGCGCACAACCTGAAACCACTGGAACGGGACGGCTACGTGCAGATGGCGCGCGACGAACGCGATGGCCGCAGCCGCCGCGTGGCGCTGACGGACGCGGGCCGCGCCAAGCTGGCGGAATCCAAACGCCTGTGGAAAGACGCGCAGAACCGGTTCGAAGCTGCCTATGGCGCAGAACGCGCGGCCGCCTTGCGGCATGCGCTGGCCGATATCTTTTCCGACGAATTCGCGCTGGCGTTCAGTCGCGGTTAACGGCCCGTGGGCGTGGCCAAGGACCGCCTGAGGCCTGTCCATCCCAAGAGCGCCACGGCGCCCAGCACGCAAGCCATCCCCGCAATCTGCGCACCCGTCAGGGATTCGCCCAGCAGGCCAGCCGCCAGTGCGACGGCTGATGCCGGGGCCAACGCGGTGAAGAGCGCAGCTTCGGACCCATCGACGCGCGCGGCGCCGGCATACCAGAGCAGGAAGCCGCCCACGGTGGGCACCACCGCGTAATAAGCGACCGCCACCAACGCATCGCCGGACACGCTGATCTGCCAGGGCGATTCGGCCACGCTCGCCAGCGCAGAAAAGGCCAGCCCGAAGCCCGTCATGACGGTGGATAGCGCAAGCGGCGGCACGGGCACGCGCAGCCGCTTGTTGAGCAGGATGAACAGCCCTTCGCACAGGACCGCGCCCAGGATCAGCGCATTGCCGATCCACGAGGGCGCGCCGCTGGCGTCAGCGCCATGGCGCGTCATCAGCCAGACGCCGAAGCCCGCGGCGGCGATGGCGGCCAGCATGGCCTTGCCCGGGCGTTCGCCCAACAGCACGATTGCAATGGCCGCGGTGACGAGCGGCAGGGTCCCCAGAATGACGCCGCCGTCCACCGCGGACGTGCGCTGCAGCCCGGCGATCAATAACGTGGTGTAGCCCACGCTGCCGGCGATGGCCTGCGCCGCCAACAAAGCCCAGTCGCGCCGCCCCAGGCGCGGCAGGCGCGCGCCGGTCGCGGCCATCAGTAGTGCAAAGCAAGGAAGCGCGATGGCGAACCGCAGCGCCGTCGCGGTGAAGGGCGGCAGCCCGGTTCCGATGATCTTGCTGGCCACGACCGTGCTGCCTACCAGCACCATGGCCGCCGCCAGGTAGCAATACCCCTGCATCTTTCCGCTCATGTCCATTTACTGCGTATGAAGAAAGGCGCAGCGTAGGGCGCGGGTGGGCCGCCGGTCTTGAACGAAATTGCAGGGCGGGAAAGGAAGGGAGGCGGGTCAGCGCGCCGCCAGCGCGTACCGCCGGGGCGATACGCCGTAGGTGCGGACGAAGAGGCGGGTCATGTGGCTCTGGTCGGCAAAGCCGCCCGCCGCGGCCGCGTCCGCCAGCGGTTTGCCTTCGCGGATCAGCCGGCGCGCGAGCAGCAGGCGGCGTTGCATCTGATAGGCGTGGGGCGTCAAACCCGTGGCGCCTGCAAAGGCGCGCAGCACTTGGTAGCGGCTCAGGCCGCTGACCGCTGCCAGGTCGGCCAGCGACAGCGCGGCGGCAGGGTCGTCGTCGATCAGGGCGCGGGCGTGGCGTATCGCGGCAGGGATCGCGCGGGAGGGCGCCTGCGGCGCATAGGGGCTGTGCGCGGCGGCCACGATGCGCAATAGCAGGGTGTCGCACGCCAACGCGTCGGGCGCCTTGTCCGTGACGTGGGCATAAAGCGCCAGCACGTCGCGCGCCAGGCCTGGCTTGTCCTGCGCGGGATGTTCGAATTCGTAGCGGTGTCCGTCAGCGACCAGCTCGGCCGCGTTGCGCGCAATCACGCCAGGGTCCAGATACAGCATCTGCCAGGCGCGCATGCCGTCGCCGATGGGGGCGCCGTCATGGACTTCGCCCGGATTGACGGTAATGACGTGGCCGGGGCCGGCCTCTACCCGGCCGCGTCCGCTATGCGAGACCTGCGCGCCCGCGCGGATCACGCCGATGCCGAACTGGTCATGCGTGTGGCGCGAAAAGGCGTGCCCGCTGCACGCAGCCACGGCCTGCACGCCGGGGAGCGCGCTGCGCGGCATGATGAATTGGCCTGGCTGCATCAGCGGGCCGATCGCAAGGGCTTAGCCCTTGTATTCCTTCATGACCTGCTGGATGAACTCGGCGCGGCTGATTTTGCCGTCCTTGTTGGTGTCCATGGCGGCGAAGTGTTCCGCGGTCAGATCCTTCGGCAACTCGCTCTTGCTCAGGTAACCGTCGCCATTGGTGTCCAGCTTGGCGAACGATTCTTCCATGAAGGCCTGATATTCGCTTTGGCTGACGACGCCGTTCTTGTCGGTATCCAAACGCTGCATCTGCGCGGGCGACAGGCGGATATTGCCCTGGGAAGACTGTGCCGCGGCGAAGGGCGCCGCGAGAGCCAGCGCCGTGAGTGCGGCGCTCAAGGTAAGCATCTTCTTCATGTCTTTCATTCCCTTGCCGGCCAAGGCCGTGATGATTGCAGCGTAGCCGAAAACCCCTCAACGCGCTGCAACGGAATGCCTGGCTGCCTTTTCCCCGTAGGCCTATTGCAGCCCGTTCCAGCGCGCCACCGAGGGCTCGGCCGCCGCCCACTTCCATTGCCCGCCGGGTTGCCGGCAGATCGTGCTGGTGTAGGCGGGGGCGGGCGCGTCGTCCTGCTCCACGGTGAACAGCACCTCGCGGCAGCGCGCCAGGGGGGTATCGATATCGCGTACCACCTGGATGCCGCCGCGTTCGTTGCCGACGGGCAACGCGTGGCGGATCTGCCATTGCCGCACCTGGCCGATGGGCAATTCGCCTGCCGCGTTGGCCATGACGTTCTGCTGGTCGTTCTTCCATTCGCGCAGCACGTATTTCACGGTGGCGTCGACCGCGGCCTGCACCGTGACGCCGATGGCGTAACCGGCCACCGGATTTGCCGTGGCCGCGCCGCTGACGGTACCGACCACGGCGCCCGTCGCCCCGCCGATGGAGGAGCTTTGGCAGCCGCTCAGGCCCAGGGCCGCCGCCAGCGCCAGCAGGCATGCGCGGCGCATCACTGCAACGATCCCCAGCGCGCGGTGGCCGGTTCGGCATTCGCCCAGCGCCAATGCGCGCCGTCGCGGCAGACCGTCGTGACGAAGAATTCGCGCAGCGGTTCGTCGCCGGCCTTGCTGGCGGGCGTATCGATCGAGAAGACCACTTCTTTGCATTCCAGGCCCGCGCCACCGAAGGCGCGGCTGACGGCGACCTGCCCTTGGGCGTCGCTTTCGATGGGCAGCTGGTGCTTCACGCGCCACGGCGCCACGGAGCCCACGTCGAGCGGTCCGGCAGCGGTGGCAATGGCGTCTTGTTCTTCGCCCCGGGTCTTGCGCTGGGCATAGGCCAGCGCGGCCTTGGCGCCGGCCTGCACGCCCAGGCCGATGCCGGTGGCGACGGTGGCGTTGTCGGTGACTTTGTTGGCGATGGCGGTGCCGGCGATACCGGCCGCGGCGCCGGTGCCTTCGCTAAGCAGCGAGCTGCAGCCGGACAACATGGCCAGCGCCGCAAGGGCAATCAGGGCAAGCGCGCGGCGGCTCGCGTGGGGTGGCGAGATGGTGAACAAACGGCGTGCCCTCCTGCGTGTTGCTTGGCGCCGCAAGTATAGGAGGCGCGGCCACGGCGCGGGCGCGGCCTTTACATTTCTTGGCATTCCGACGCACGCGCGGCAAGGTTCAGGCGCCGGGCCGCGCGCCTTTGGTATAGACCTCGCGCAACGCGGAGGCGAACAAGGCGTCCACGTTGCGGCGCAATCCATCCGCCCGCGTGAACAGCGAGATCGGCGGCAGCGTCCAGTCGAAGGAGTAGGGCACGATGGCCGCGCCAGCGATGCGCACCAGTTCGTCCGCGATGTCGGCGGGCAGGATGGATACGGCGCGGTCGCTTGCCACGATCATTTCCCCGATCAGCTTGGAGGAATCGCTTTGCACCGACGGCGGCGGCGGCGGCAGGCCGGCGCGCAGGAAAATGTCGGCCACCTGTTCCCGGATGGGGCTGCCGGGGGTGCCCAGGATCCAGTCCAGGTCGGCCAGCCGGTTCCACTCCAGCCGCGACCGGCCCAGCCTTGCGGCCAGGCGGCGGCTGGCGATCAGGCGCGGTTGCTGGTGGTACAGCACTTCAAAATCGATATTGCTCAGGTCCACGGACGGCGTGGCCCAACCCACTACGATGTCCAGGGTGTGGTCGCGCAGTTGGCGCAGCAGGGCGGGGCCCTGGCCTTCGTGGATGGTGGCGGTGATCCGGCGGCCTTGCGGCAAGGTGCGGCTGATGGCGGCCGACAACATCTGCCCCGACACGAACGGGATGACCCCGATCTGCAGGTGGGCGGCGTGCCCGGCCGCCACAGCCTCCATTTCCTGCACCAGATGGCCCAGGTCATGGACCAGCCCCCGGGCGCGCGTCAGCACCACGGCGCCCAGCGCGGTGGGCGTCATGCCCCGAACCGACCGGTCAAAGAGCGGCACGTCGAACATGCTTTCCAGTTCGGCCAGGGCGTTCGTCACCGCCGGCTGGCTGGTGGCCATGTGTTCGGCCACCCGGGTTAGCGACCCGTGCTGCTCGATCTGCAGCAGCAGCATCAGATGGCGCATCTTCAGCCGCGAGGTCAGTTTCCGGATGACGGCATCCGGGTCAAAGGCTGTCATAGACAGACCATAAGGTAAAGGTAATGGGACAATATTAAATCCGAATGATCGTCTTATGTCTTGGGGCCTAGAATTTTTGCATATTCAAGACAGCGAGGCTACAGCCCCATGAACAACCCTTCCGACCGCCAGGCAGCCCTGGACTATCACGAGTTCCCCACCCCGGGAAAGATTTCTGTGGTGGCGTCCAAGCCGCTCGTCAACCAGCGCGACCTGGCGCTGGCGTACTCGCCGGGCGTGGCGGCGGCGTGTGAAGAGATCGTGGCCGACCCGGCCAATGTCTACCGTTACACCGCCCGCGGCAACCTGGTCGGCGTGATCTCCAACGGTACCGCGGTGCTGGGCCTGGGCAACATCGGCGCGCTGGCTTCCAAGCCGGTCATGGAAGGTAAGGCGGTGCTGTTCAAGAAGTTCGCCGGCCTGGATGTCTTCGACATCGAAATCAACGAAACCGACCCGGACAAGCTGGTCGAGATCATCGCCGGCCTGGAAGCCACCTTCGGCGGCATCAACCTGGAAGACATCAAGGCCCCGGAATGCTTCACCGTCGAGCGCAAGCTCCGTGAACGCATGAAGATCCCGGTTTTCCATGACGACCAGCACGGCACGGCCATCACGGTTTCGGCCGCCTTCATCAACGGCCTGAAGGTCGTGGGCAAGGACATCAAGTCGGTCAAGGTCGTGACCTCGGGCGCCGGCGCTGCCGCGCTGGCCTGCCTGGACCTGATGGTGGACCTGGGTCTGCCGCTGGAAAACATCTGGGTGACGGACCTGGAAGGCGTGGTCTTTGAAGGCCGCACCGTGCTGATGGACCCGGACAAGGAGCGTTTCGCGCAAAAGACGGAAGCCCGCAAGCTGGCCGAAGTGATCCAGGATGCCGACGTGTTCCTGGGCCTGTCGGCGGGTGGCGTCCTCAAGCCCGAAATGGTTGCGACGATGGGCCCGCGCCCGCTGATCCTGGCGCTGGCCAATCCCACGCCGGAAATCCTGCCGGAAGTGGCGCACGGCGTGCGCGACGACGTGGTCATGGCTACGGGCCGTTCGGATTACCCGAACCAGGTCAACAACGTGCTGTGCTTCCCGTACATCTTCCGCGGCGCGCTGGATGTGGGCGCGACCACCATCACGCGTGAAATGGAAATGGCGGCGGTGTACGCCATCGCCGAATTGGCCGAAGAAGAGCAAAACGAAATCGTGGCCGCCGCCTACGGCACCTACGACATCTCGTTCGGGCCTGAATACCTGATCCCCAAGCCGTTCGATCCGCGTCTGATCGTGCGCATCGCGCCGGCTGTGGCCAAGGCGGCGATGGACGGCGGCGTGGCCACGCGCCCGCTGGCTGACCTGGAAGCCTACGAAGAGCAGCTGCAGCAGTTCGTGTATCACTCGGGCGCGTTCATGAAGCCGCTGTTCTCGGCGGCCAAGCGCATCGTGCGTGGCGGCGGCAAGTCGCGCATCGTGTTCACGGAAGGCGAAGACGAACGCGTGCTGCGCGCCGTGCAAGTGATCGTCGACGAAGGCCTGGCGCGTCCCATCCTGGTGGGCCGTCCCGCCGTGTTGCTGTCGCGCATCGAGAAATTCGGCCTGCGCCTGCGCCTGGGCGAAGACGTCGAAGTGACCAACCCGGAATACGACGAACGCTTCCACCAGTACTGGACCACGTACTGGGAATTGATGTGCCGCCGTGGCATCACCAAGGAGATGGCGCGCGTGGAAATGCGCCGCCGCCTGACCTTGATCGGCGCGATGATGGTGCACCTGGGAGACGCCGACGGCATGGTCTGCGGCACGGTCGGCGCCTATCACGACCACCTGCGTTTCGTGGACGAGGTGATCGGCCGCCGTCCGGGCCACAACGTGTACGCCGCCATGAACATCCTGCTGCTCAACGAGCGCACGGTGGTGCTGGTGGACACGCATGTGAACGACGAGCCCACGGCAGAGCAGATCGCCGAATTCACGGTGATGGCGGCGCAGGAAATGGCTCGCATGAACCTGGCGCCGAAGGTGGCGCTGCTGTCGCGGTCGAACTTTGGGTCGGGCAGTTCGGCTTCGGGCGCCAAGATGCGCCGCGCCCTGGAAATCGTGCGCGAACAGGCACCCGAGCTTGAGGTCGATGGCGAAATGCACGGCGACTGCGCGCTGGACGAAGCGTTGCGCATGCGCATCCTGCCGTCGTCCACCTTGAAGGGCGAAGCGAACCTGCTGGTGTGCCCGAACGTGGACGCTGGCAACATCGCCTACAACCTGCTCAAAACCGCAGCCGGCGGTAACGTGGCGGTGGGTCCGTTCCTGCTGGGCGCGAATGCACCGGTGCACATTCTGACCTCCAGCTCGACCGTGCGCCGCATCATCAATATGACGGCCATGACCGTGCTGGACGCCAACCGGGTGGAAACCTCGGCCTGAAAGGGTAGGGGCCTCCACGCCGCGCACGTTTCGCGTGCTTGCTGCCCCCGAGGGGGCGCTTTTTGCCTTGGGCAGTGCCAAGGCAAAAAAGATGCCCCGTAAGGGGCATTATTTTTGGCTGGGTGGCTGGCTAGCTCGCGAGCAGCTCAGTTGCTGCTGGCCTTCCAGGTGCCGTCGGGCTGCTTGCAGAACCAGAACTGCCATTTCTCGGTGGTGCTGGTGCGTGCGAAGTCGGCGACCAGGAAGCGGCAGACGCGGTCGTCCTTGACCTTGCTGGTTTGCGTGGGCGTCAGTTGCACGGTGATCGGCGCGGCCCTTTTGGGCTGCGCCTTGCTGGTCCATTCGGTGCGCTGGCCATCGGTCGAGCTGTTCAGCGCTTGCGCGATCGCCTCGTGGAACGACGTCAGGTCGCCCTTCGGAATCTGCGTGATGAGCGAGTTGTTCAGCATTACCGGCGGCGCGGCGACCGCCGCAGTCGTCATGCCGGCTGCGACGAGCAATGCGGCGAGAAGGCGGGTGGATTTCAAGATGGGCTCCCTGTCTGATGGATCAGATTATCGTGCTTGTACCTGAGCCGATAGTACGCGAACCCGTTCCTTTTTCAATCCACCCGCCTGCGTGTTCGTTGACCTGAGGCGACCTGCGCCAAAAAAAGCCGCCTGATTGCAGGCGGCCAAGGTACAACAAGGGGAGGGAGTCAAGCGTTGCCGGGCAGATCAGTTGCCGTGGTAGACGCCCGCGAAGGGCATGTCGTTGGGCTCGACGTTGCTCACCAGGCCGGCGGCCTTGGCGGCGGCCAGTTCGGCTTGCACGTCAGCGCGGGTCTTGCCCGACTGGGGGGCGCCGTAGACGCCTTGGAACGGCACGTTGTTCGGTTCGACGTTGGTCACCAGGCCGGCAGCCTTGGCGGCAGCCAGTTCGGCTTGCACCTGGGCGCGGGTCGGGCCTTCATACGGAGTGCCGTAAACGCCTTGGAACGGCACGTTGTTGGGTTCGATGTTTTGCGATGCGTAGGCGCCAGCGCTCAGGGCGGCCAAGGACAACATCAAAGCGGTAGCGAGGGTCTTCTTCATGGTAAATCTCCGATTTCAAGAGCCTAGGGGGCGAATCAGGCGGCCTATCCGTCGTGGTTCGTTGCTGTTTCCCGATGACTGAATTCTGCGCCGATTAGAGATAGGGATAAACCCGTATATCGGTAAAAGATATTTCCATAAATGGGATGAAGATGTTCGATTTATTAGATAGTCACCAATTATGGAATCGATAGCGCAAGAATCGGCCCCTTGGGAGCCCGCATGGAAAAGGTCCATCTAACGCGTGAAAAAGCCACGCTGCTGATCACGCTGTACGCCAAGGCAGAAGAAAGCCGCTTGCCCGGATCTTTGCTGCAGGACCACTACGCCGCCTGTGCCGTGGCACGCATCGACCACGATTTCGCGGCCCTGGGCATGCGCCGCGACGAGATGATCGGATTGGCGATGCGGGCCTACACGCTGGACGCGTGGGTGCGCGAATTCCTGGCCGCGCACCGCGGCGCTACCGTGTTGCATCTGGGCTGCGGCCTGGACAGCCGGGTGTTCCGGGTGGACCCGGCGCCGGACGTCAACTGGTTTGACGTGGATTTCCCCGAGGTCATCGACCTGCGGCGCGCGCTGTATCCGGCGCGACCGGGCTATCAGATGCTGGGTTCACCGATGTCGGATCTGGGGTGGCTGTCGCGGATTCCTACCGACAGGCCGGCCTTGGTGGTGGCGGAAGGGTTATTCCTGTACATGCCCGAGGACGAAGTGCTGCAGTTACTGCGCACTGTTGCCACGCAGTTTCCCTCGGGTGAGATCGCCTTCGATGCCTATAGCCGGATGGGGCTGGCGCTGGCGTCGCGCAATCGCATGTTCCGGGCGACCGGCGCGGTGATGTGCTGGAGCCTGGGCGATCCGCTGGACCTTGAGGCTCAGGTGCCCGGGCTGCGGTTGCGCAGCGAGCAATGGCTGTATGAGGAAAGCGACGCGACGCAGTGGGCCCGGTATTCCTGGCCCGCCCGGGCGGCCATCTGGCTGATGCGGCGGATTGCGCCGTTGCGGCGCCTGGGCAGGTTGCTGCGCTACCGGTACTAGGGGTGCGGCGTCAGTAGTGCGGCGGCAGTTCGTCGCGCAGGCTGCGGAAGGGCGCGGCGCCTTCGGGGGCCTGCTGGCGCAGGTCCGCCACTTCACGCAGCAGCCGGTCTATCTGCTGTTGCTGCCGGACGATGATCTGGTTCAGTTGCTCCAGCAGGTCGTCCGCGAAGCTGGACTTGACCTCCAGTTCGAGCAGGCGGCGTTCGATGTCTTGCGATGGTTCCATAGCGGCTATTAGAACCTATTCCCGCTTTGCGTTTCCAATGGCAATTGCGGGTCCATGGCTCTACGGGAGACGAATTTGACGAAGCAGGTCAGACGGCGCGGCGTGGCGGCGCATCTTGGGGCGCACTGGAGCCTGCGCTGGGCCGCGCGCGGTTCGCTGGCGGCGGGGTTGGCGCAAGGGCTGGCCAACGTCGCGTGGGCGCAGGAAACCGGCCCCACGCTGGCCCCCGTGGTCGTCACGGGGACGCGCCTGGGCTCCGCCGTGCTGGACACGCCCGCGTCGGTGGACGTGGTCGATGGCGCGGCCATGCGCCGCGGGCAGCCCGGGATCAACCTGTCCGAAGGGCTGGCGGGCGTGCCGGGCCTGCAGATCCAGAACCGCCAGAACTATGCGCAGGACCTGCAGATATCCAGCCGCGGGTTTGGGGCGCGATCCACCTTCGGCGTGCGCGGCGTGCGGCTCTACGTGGACGGCATTCCGGCCACCATGCCGGATGGGCAGGGGCAGACGTCCAACATCGACATCGGTTCGATCGACCGCGTCGAGGTGCTGCGAGGGCCGTTTTCCGCGCTGTATGGCAATTCCTCGGGCGGCGTGATCCAGGTCTACACGGAAGACGGCACGCCGCCGCCCACCCTGTCCGCAAGCGGTTGGGGCGGCAGCGACGGCACGTGGCGCTACGGCGTAAAGGCCAGCGGCGGCGAGCCGGACGGGCTGGACTATGTGCTGGACGCCAGCCGCTTCACCACTGACGGCTACCGCGATCACAGCGCGGCGCGCAAGAACCTGGCCAACGCCAAGCTGGGCCTGCAGCTGGATGACGCCAGCCGCCTGACCATCGTGGTCAACAGCGTGGACCTGAAGGCGCAGGATCCCCTGGGCCTGACCTACCAGCAGTTTCGGGACGACCCGCGCGCGGCGCCTTTGGCCGAGCAGTACGACACGCGCAAGACCGTGCGGCAGACGCAGGGCGGCGTCGTGTACGAGCGGCACGTGGACAGCCGCAACACGTGGCGCGTGATGGCCTACTACGGCCAGCGCGACACGACCCAGTACCAGTCGATCCCGCCGGCGGCACAAATGGCGTCCACGCAGGCGGGCGGGGTCATCGACCTGGCGCGCCGGTATGGCGGCGCGGATCTGCGCTGGACCTCCGAGCTGGACCTGGCTGGCCGGCCGCTTACGCTGATCGGCGGTTTTTCCTACGATTCGATGCGCGAAGAGCGCAAGGGTTATCAGAATTTCATTGGTACGGGCGCCGATCAGCAGTTGGGGGTGCAGGGCGCGCTGCGGCGCGACGAGACCAACACCGTGTACAACGCCGACCCCTACGTGCAGGCATCGTGGAAGGTGTCTGAGCGTTGGACGGTGGATGCCGGCCTGCGCTACAGCACGGTCGCCTTCGACTCCAACGACCACTACGTCACGGCAGGCAATGGCGACGACAGCGGCGACGCACGCTATCGCAAGGCGCTGCCAGTGGCCGCGCTGCGCTACGCGGTCAGCCCGGATGTCAGCGTGTATGCCTCCTATGGACGCGGGTTCGAGACCCCCACGCTAAACGAAATCTCGTATCGGCCGGGCGGCCAGCCAGGGTTGAATTTTGGCTTGGCGCCGTCGCTCAGCACCAATCTGGAAGCCGGCGTGAAGGCGCGCATGGCCGGGGGGCTGGCGACGGCCGCCGTCTTCCACACCGGCACCGACAACGAGATCGTGTCGGCCGGCAGTTCAGGCGGGCGCACCAGTTACCAGAACGCGGGCCGCACGCGACGCGACGGGGTGGAGCTGGGCTGGTCGGGCGAGGTTGCGCGCCATTGGCGCACGCAGTTCGCCTATACGTGGCTGAATGCGCGATACGCGGACGACAGTTCCGGCGACATCCGCGCCGGCAACAAGATTCCCGGCATCGCGCGCCAGGCGGTGTACGCGTCGCTGGCCTGGGCGCCGCCCGAAGGCTGGCAGGCGTCGGTGGAAGGGCGCTACCTGAGCAAGATCTACGTGAACGACGCGAACGATCAGGACGCGCCCGGCTACTTCGTGGCGGCGGTGAGCGCCGGCTATGTGAAGCGCCTGGGCGCGTGGGAATTGAATGCCTACGCGCGCGTGGACAATCTGTTCGACAGGCGCTATGCAGGTTCGGTGATCGTCAACGAAAGCAATGGCCGCTATTACGAGCCCGCCGCTGGACGCAGCCTGGGCGTGGGCGCGGGCGTGGCGTACCGGTTCTAGCGGGGGGCGGCTGTCAGTCGGGCGCCTCCGGATAGCAGACGCCGTAGTCTTCGCAAGCCGGGCAGCCGGGCGCGGCGGAAGGCGGCAGCCCGGCGTGTTCACAGGCCGAATACGCCAGGAATTTCTTCCAGCGCAGATTGCGCACGTTGCGTATCACCAGGCCCGGGTAGTGGCGCGCCAGCAGGAAGGTCACGTCTTCGCGGCCGGACAGGCCCAGGTCGCGCCACAGGTGGTCGGGCCGCAGGCAGGCGTGCACCAGCACGCCGGTGACCCAGGGCGTGGTCTCGTGTTCGGGCGCGCGGTAGGCGTCCAGCAGCACGCGCAGCAGCAGGGTGAAGCCGGGTTGCGGATCGCCCCGGCCTTGCAGCGCGTAAACGTCGGCCTGTTCGCGCAAGATGGCCAGCCGCGCGTCATCCGATGCCAGGGCGCCCGGAAACAAATGATCAAGCATCTGCTGCAGTTCGTCGGGGCACAGGCCGCTGCGTGCCAGGTCCTGGTGCGCCAGGCTGGTGCCGATCACGGTGGCGAAAAAGCCGGCGTCGGGATGGCCGGGCGGCGCGTGATGCAACAGGGCGCGGGCAAACCGCTGGGCAGACGGGGGAACGTCGGCCAGGGTGGGGGTGGGGGTCAGCACGGCGTCCATAGGGGGGCGATCGCTAAATTCGTTCAACTGTTAATGAAATCGTTATGTTGCGGAATATATAACGAAAGATCCCCGCGATTCCGTGATGTGGGGCAAATGCGACTCGGGACTTACCCGCGAGACGGGCGTGGCCCGGGGGTATGATCGGTGTCCCTGATTTCCTGGTTTTGTCCTTCGCATGCCGCGCAGCTTCCGTCCCGCAGTCTCCCGTATGTCCGGTGCCCTCCTGTTGGCGTTGGCAGGCCTGGCGGCGCTGCCGCAGCCGGCCGTGGCATCCGATATCGGCGCCACCATCGAATCTATCCGCCTGTCGCGCTACCCGCTGCGCGAGCCCGAGCGGCGCGTCTGGGGCACCGAGAACGTCCGCGATGCGGTGCTGGTCGGCCAGATGGAGAACCGCCTGTACCTGTACCGGTACGTGCGGGGAACGGGCCAGGAGTTCCACCTGGACTTCCGTTCCCAGCCCCTGGCAATCGACCCTGCGGCGTGGAAGGCGTCGCGCGAAGAGAACGTGGCGGTCAGGGCGCCGCGCAACGACGAGACCCTTTATTGGGTGGGCTACACCTACAACGATGCCGATGACACGCGGTCCGATGGATTCCTGGTGGATGCGGCGGGCAACGCGGCGACGGTTCGCGCGGACGCCTACCTGGCCGTCGTGACCGCCAACCAGCCGTGGGACGAGGCCCGCAAGGCACAGGCCCTGGCCACGCTGCGGCAAGTGCTCACGAGCTACCCCGGCCGCCTGAGGGCGTTCCCTGCCACGGTGCGTTTCGAGCATCAGGCGCCGGTGGATGTGACGGCCACGTTCCGCACGCTGCATCAGGTCGCGCGCAGCATCCCGCGCGCCAAGACCGCGGAGTTCGCCCGCGCGCTGGCGGACCTGCGCCGCTTCGTGATGGAGCGGGACTTTCGAGAGATCGATCCGGGCGGCAAGGATCCCGAGATATTGACGGCGCTGAACGACTACGGCTTCTGGCTGGCCGAATCGGGCGACGCCGTGCAGGCCGACCGCGTCTTGAGCGACGTGCTGCGGCGCGACCCGGCGCGCACGGCGGCGTACCTGAACCGTGCGGACGCACGCTGGGCGCAGAGCGCGAAGGCCGGCGACAGGCGCAGCTACTTCGAGACGCTGGCGCGCGAGGACTACCGCCTGTATTGCGCCCAGCGCCTGGCGGCCAAGGAGCCGATCCCCGGCAATATCGCCAGCCGCATCAGCGCCGCCTTGAATGAAAAGACGCTGGATCCGGCGGTCTGCCGGCCTCGGCTGGCCATCTTCAAGGCGATCCGGGCGGATGACGTGGACGCGGTGCGCGCCGAGTTGGCGCGCGGGCAAGACCCGAACGGCGTGAACGAGAACGGCACGTCGGCGCTGGCCGTGGCGGTGTCCGGCAAGCAGCTGGAAACGGTACGGGTCCTGCTGGCAGCCGGTGCCCGCGCCGACGGCCCCAACAACGGCTTCGTGCTGCTGGCCAGCGCCTTGCCCGACGCCAAGGACACGCGACCGGCGGCGGAGCGCTACGCCCTGGCCGACGCCTTGATCGCGGCGGGTGCGCCGCTGGATGCCGGCGACTACAACGGCACGCCGTTGCTGGTGCGGCGCATTTCGTACTACAGCGAAGATAAGGACAGCCTGACCTACCTGCTGGCCAAGGGCGCCAACCCGAACGCGCGTGAAAAGAACGGCCGGTCCGCGCTACACGCCGCCATGGGCTCGCCCAGCCGGTTCTGGTTCGCCGAGCAACTGCTGGCCAAGGGCGCGGACATCAACGCGGCCTATGTCCGGATGTATTACGGTAACCGCGGCATGTGGGAAACGCCTTTGCTGGAAGCGCTGCGCGAATCGAATAGCGGCGAGTTGACGCCGACGGCGGTGTTTCCGGTCTCGGAGCGGGTGACCTTCGCCCTGGCGCACGGGGCGGACGCGGCGGTGGGCGGCTACAGCGCCAGCAAGACGCCCGAACGCAACGGCCTGAACGAAGCCTTCAGCCTGGCGGCGCGCACCCTCCAGCCTGCGCTGGTGGATCAGTTGGCGCAAGCCGCTGGCCAGCCGCGTTTGCCGCTGACGCCGGAATCGCTGTCCAGCTTGCTCAGCGTGTGGAACCAGGTGGAGATCCGCGCGACCATCAAGCAGAACGGCCCTGAATGGGACGGCCAGCGCGCCAAGCTGCGCGCCACCGCCGACCGCCTGCTCGCGGCCGGCGTGCCGTTGACGCGCGCGGACGACGCCACGGGCGTCACCAACAACAACATCGCGCCGCTCAGTTTGCCGTGGCTGCCCGATGACCTGTATCGGGAGTGGCTGGAGAAGGGCGCCGACGCCTCGGACCGGACCGACAAGAGCGTGCGCATCGACGGGGTGGCCGATGCCGACGCCTTGCCGCTGGTGATCATGCTGCGCCTGGGCAAGGAAGCCAAAGCGAAGATGCTGCTGGAGCATGACGCCGGGCTGTACCGCACGCCGTGGCGTTGCGGCATGGCGGTGGCCGATGTGCTGGCGTGGCAGCTGGACGACGGCGGGCCGCTCAGCCCGACGGGCGCGCGTGCCGTGAAACAGGTGCTGGACGGCGCGGCCGGGGCCGCCAGTTGCGATCTGAACCAGGTCTCGCGCGTGCAGCCGCACGTCGGCGTGTCGGCCAACGATTTGATCAGGCAGGTGGGCGTGGCCTTGACGGTGACCGCGCCGAAGTAGGCCTGCAGGCCCCGCAATGCAAAACAGGCGCCCGAAGGCGCCTGTTTTTTTGCTTCAACGGCAAGCCGTCATTACATGGCGTGACCCATGTTGACGTTCATGTTGTACAGCACCCATGCCGAACCGCCGACGATGATGGCGATGATCAGCACGGTGAAGACGAACGCGGCCAGGTTGTCGCGGGCCGACTTCGACGCGCCCATGTGCAGGAAGTACACCAGTTGCACCAGCAACTGGAGCACGCACAGGGCCACCACGCCGATGATGGTGACGGTGTGGGACAGCGCGCCGTGCATCACCAGGCCGAACGAGCCGAAGGTGAGCAGCAGCGAGAGCACGAAACCGATGATGTAGGACTTCAGGCTGCCGTGGTCGGCGGCGTGATCGTCGTGGCCGTGTGCGGCCGCAGCGGAGTGCGACATCAGATGGCTCCCATAAGATAGACGAAGGTGAAGACGCAGATCCAGACGATGTCCAGGAAGTGCCAGAACAGGCTCAGGCACGCCAGGCGACGCTTGTTGATCGAGTCCAGGCCATGGCGGCGGATCATGTCCAAGAGGACGATGATCCAGATCAGGCCGAAGGTGACGTGCAGGCCGTGCGTACCGATCAGCGTGAAGAACGCGGACAGGTAAGCGCTGCGGCCGGGGCCGGCGCCTTCCGTGATCAGGTGATGGAATTCCCAGACTTCCATCGCGATGAAGCCTGCGCCGAACAGGAACGTCACCATCAACCAGCCCATGGCGCGGGACTTGTTGTTGGCGTGCACGTTCAGGTTGGCCATCCCGAAGGTGAAGCTCGAGAACAGCAGCAACAGCGTTTCGACCAGGACGAACTTCAGGTCGAACAGTTCCTTGCCCGTGGGGCCGCCCGCGGTGGCGTTGGACAACACCGCGAACGTGGCGAACAGCACCGAAAAGATCAGCAAGTCGCTCATCAGATAGACCCAGAAACCGAAAACGGTCTTGGATCCATCGTCATGATGCGCGTGATCGTCGTGACCCGCGTGGGGGTGAGTGGCTACGGCTTGAATCATGGCTCAGGCGGCCTTCTGCATTTTTTCAAAGTGGGCGTTTTCGATGCGTTCGACTTCCGCGGCCGGGACCCAGTAATCGACGTCGCGGTCGTAGGCGCGGGCGATGAACGAACCGATCATGCCGACGAAACCGGCGATGGCGAGCCACCAGATGTGCCAGATCAGCGCAAAGCACATCACCAGGCCGAACAGGCCGATGTACACACCGGCGCCGGTGTTCTTCGGCATGTGGATGTCTTCGTACTTGGCCGGGCGCTTGTAGGCCTTGCCGCTTTGCTTGTCTTCCCAGAACTGGTCCAGCTCTTCAACGTGAGGAACGTGGGCGAAGTTGTAGAAAGGAGCCGGCGACGAGATCGCCCATTCCAGGGTGCGGCCATCCCAGGGATCGCCGGTGACGTCCTGGTTTTGCTTGCGCTGGCGGACCGACACGAACACTTGTTGCAGCAGGAACCAGATGCCCAGCATGATCAGCGCGGCGCCAGCCAGCGCGACCAGCAGGTACGGCTGCCACTCGGGGTTGTCGTAGTGGTTCAGGCGACGCGTCATGCCCTTGAAGCCCAGGATGTACAGGGGCATGAAGGCCATGAAGAAGCCGACGAACCAGCAGTAGAACGAGTAGCGGCCCAGGCGCTCATTCAGCGTGAAGCCGAAGGCCTTGGGGAACCAGTAGGTCATGCCCGCGATACAACCGAACACCACGCCACCGATGATGGTGTTGTGGAAGTGGGCGATCAGGAACAAGCTGTTGTGCAGCACGAACGACACGCCGGGGATGGCCAGCATCACGCCGGTCATGCCGCCGATGACGAAGACGATCATGAAGCCCAGCGTCCACAGCACCGGCGTCGTGATGCGCAGGCGGCCGCGGTAGATGGTGAACAGCCAGTTGAAGATCTTGGCGCCGGTCGGGATCGAGATGATCATTGTCGCAATGCCGAAGAAGGCATTGACGTTGGCCCCCGCACCCATCGTGAAGAAGTGGTGCAGCCAGACCAGGAACGACAGCACGCCGATGGCGGCCGTGGCGTAGACCATGGACTTGTAGCCGAACAGCGTCTTGCGGGCGAAGGTGGCAACCACTTCCGAATACACGCCAAACGCCGGCAGCACCAGGATGTAGACCTCGGGGTGGCCCCAGATCCAGATCAGGTTCACGTACATCATGACGTTGCCGCCCATGTCGTTCGTGAAGAAGTGCGTGCCCAGGTAGCGGTCGGCGGTCAGGAGCGCCAGCGTTGCGGCCAGGACGGGGAAGGCCGCGACGATCAGCACGTTGGTGACCAGCGAGGTCCACGTGAAAATCGGCATCTTCATCAGGCTCATGCCCGGTGCGCGCATGCGCAGGATGGTCACGATGAAGTTGATGCCGCTGAGCGTTGTGCCCAACCCGGATATCTGGAGCGCCCAGATGTAGTAGTCCACCCCGACGCTTGGGCTGTAATCCAACCCGGACAGCGGCGGATAGGCGAGCCAGCCGGTCGCGGCGAATTCGCCCACGAACAGCGAGATCATCATCAGCGCGACGCCGGCGCCGAACAGCCAGAAGCTCAGCGAGTTCAGGAACGGGTAGGCCACGTCGCGGGCGCCGATCTGCAGCGGCACCACGATGTTCATCAGCCCGGTGATGAAGGGCATCGCCATGAAGAAAATCATGATGACGCCGTGGGCGGTGAAGATCTGGTCGTAGTGATGGGGAGGCAGGAAGCCCGCGGAGTCGGCGGACGCGACCGCCAACTGGGTACGCATCATGATGGCGTCGGCAAAGCCGCGCAGCAGCATGATCAGCGCGACGATGATGTACATCACGCCGATGCGCTTGTGGTCGACGGAGGTCAGCCATTCCGTCCACAGGTACTTCCACTTGCCGAAGTAGGTGATGGCGCCGAAGACCGCTAGGCCTCCCAGGCACACGGCGGCCAGCGTAACCATGACGATAGGTTCATGGTACGGAATGGCCTCGAGGGTGAGTTTCCCGAGCATTGTTAGTTAATTCCTGCGATCAGATTGTTCGACGTGGAGGTGCACGTGGCGGAGTCCACGCCGGCCATCTTGGACATGGTGCTGCCCAAGACGAAATCAAACATGGCGGGAGGCGCCGAGGAGTACTTGACGACCGGGTTGCGCTCGCTGCGCTTGGTCAGTTCGGCATACACCTCGGGGGTCAGCGCCGTGGGCGAAGCCTTGGCTTCCTTGACCCAGTTGTCGAACCCTTCCTGCGACGTCGCGATGGCCTTGAAGCGCATGCCGGAGAAACCGGCGCCGCTGTAGTTGGCCGAGATGCCGGCATAGGTGCCAGCTTCCGTCGCATTCAGGTGCAACTTCGTTTCCATGCCGGCCATCGAGTAGATCTGGCTACCCAGCTGGGGGATGAAGAACGAATTCATGACCGAAGCCGACGTGATCCGGAAGTTGACCGGGACGTCCACGGGGAACGCAATTTCGTTCACCGTGGCGATGTCGTACTCGGGGTAGATGAACAGCCATTTCCAATCCAGCGACACCACCTCGATGGTGACGGGCTTGTGTTCGGAAACAAGCGGCTTGTAGGGATCCAGCGCGTGCGTGGAGCGCCAGGTGATCACGGCAAGAATCGCCACGATGATACAAGGAACGGTCCAGACCACGACTTCGATCGCCGTGGAGTGGGCCCACTTGGGCTGGTAGTCGGCTTTGGTATTGGACGCGCGGTATTTCCACGCAAACGACACGATCATGAACAGTACTGGAATCACAACGATGAGCATCAGCCCCGTCGCCGTGAACAGCAAAGTCTTTTCCTGAGCGCCAATGTCTCCCTTGGGGGAGAGGATTTCCATGTTGCAGCCGCCAAGCAGCATGACCGCGCCGACGCCAAAAATGCGCGTTAGGGTCGCAAGGAGGGGGTGTTTCACGTACAGCCTTGGATGGATGGTTGGAAATGCTGCAGGGCAGCAGACTGGAATGCTGCCAAGCAGCAACGTCCATCCTATCGGCTTGATATCGGTCAAGCCTGCGACACATGGTCGCATTGCCTGGGAGGATTCTGCCCCCAGCGGGGCACATTCAGGGTTTTCCTAGGGAGCAGATGCCCTAGGGAGCAGAACGGGGGTGCGACGATATGTCGCAGGTGCACATGAGGGTGTTGTAAAGATGTGTCGCAACTGCACAAGTCAGTCGACGAGTACCTCGCGTTCCGGCCCCGGTTTTTTTGCCAGCTTGCGCTGCAGGGAACGGCGGTGCATGCCCAACAGGCGCGCCGCCGCCGAAACGTTGCCGCCAGTCTCGTGCAGGGCCTGATGGATGTGCTCCCATTCTAGGCGGTGCAACGGCGTCATGGTCGTTTCGATCGTAACGGATTCTGGCTTTACCAGGCCCAGCGTGCGCAGGATCATCGGCGCGGTGGCCGGCTTGGGCAGGTAGTCGTCCGCGCCGCGCTTGATGGCTTCCACCGCAGTCGCCACGCTGGCGTAGCCCGTGACCAGCAGGATCCGCATGTCCGCACGCAGGGCGCGAAGCGGGCGGATGAGCGTCAGGCCGGAGTCCTCGCCCAGGCGCAGGTCCACCAGGGCGAAGGCCGGCCGGATCTCCTCGGCCACGCGCAGCGCTTCCGCGATGCCGGTGGCGGTGCGGGTTTCCAGGCCACGGCGCGACAGGCTGCGCTGCAAAGTGCGCACATACAGTTCGTCGTCGTCGATCAACAGGCCAAGGTCGGTAGGATTCATCACTGTCAGGTTCCGGGGTTGCCCAGGGGCAGGTAAAAGCGGATGCGGGTGCCTCCCCCTGAGGCGGCGGTCATGGTCATTTCACCGCCCAGCTGTTCCACGGTGGCGTGCGAGAGCGCCAGGCCAACGCCCAACCCTCCCGGCTTGCCGCTGTTGAACAGGCTGGTCGCGGGCAGCAGGGTCTGGTCGGGGTCGAAACCGCGCCCGTAGTCCCGCACTTCGCCGCGCAGGGCGCCATAGCCATATTCCAGATGCAGGTCCACGCGGGGGGCCTCGGCGGCCTCGCCGGCGTCCGCCGCGTTGTTCAAGAGCGCTTGCAGCAGGTGCGCGATCGCCGGGTCCACCCGCAGGCTGGTCGGCAGGACGCCCGAGCGTTGCAGGTCGATCGTTGGCCGGATCAGGCGCCATTGCCCCACCACACGCACCAGGTCCACTGCGGTTGGGACCGCCAGATTGCGGATGCGTTCCCGGCACAGGGCCAGCAATTGGCTCAAGGTGGCCACGTCGTCGCGCAGGTCGTCGTCCTTGACCTCGGCGGCGATCTCGTCGGCCAGGAGCGTCATGGTGGCAAGCGGCGTGTTCAGTTCATGCGCCATGGCCGCCGCGTGCGTGGCCAGGGCGACGATGCCCTCGTTGCGGGTGAAGCGTTCGCGCAGCCGGGCCAGTTCGCGCTCGCGGTCGCGCAGGTCCGACGCCAGCCGGGTGGAAAACACCAGCACGACCACTACGGAAATCAGGAAGTTCACGCCCAGGCCCCAGAGCAGCAGGGAATGGGTGTCGACGTCGCCGCGCAGGGGCTGGCCGAAGATGGCCGCCGCCGCATAGCCGGAAATGCCCGCCACCGCCGCCGCCAGCGCCCAGTTGCGCGGCAGCGCCAGGGCCGCCAGTGCGGTCAGGATCAGGAACATCGTGCCGAACGGATTGCTGATGCCGCCGCTCCAGCCCACCATCCACGACAACACCGCCATGTCGACGAACAGGTGGCCGAAGGCGGTGGCGTGGGACAGGTCTCGGGGGCGGCGCAGGCGCAGGCTGGCGTAGGCGTTGAATCCGATCAGCACGCCCACGCCGATCCACAAGGGCTCAAGCGGCAGGGCAAGGCCCAGCACGCTGCTGGCCAGCAGGATGGTGGCGGCTTGGCCCGCGATGGCGAGCCAGCGCAGGCTGCATAAGGTACGCAGGAATGAAAAGGCGGAACTACCGGGCATATCCAGACACAGAGGTGCCGGCGGGCCCGCCGGCGGGTCAAGCGCCCGGCGGCGCGGA
Organism: Achromobacter marplatensis; assembly: GCF_002209535.1. GTDB lineage: Bacteria > Pseudomonadota > Gammaproteobacteria > Burkholderiales > Burkholderiaceae_B > Achromobacter > Achromobacter marplatensis. The sequence goes on from NZ_NJIG01000006.1 coordinate 360,623, forward strand.
ACGCAGGCATCCGGCGCGCGGCGCAAGCGGCCGGCTGCCGTCGGGCCTGATTACGGCGACGACGGCGGATGTGCTGGCATTGTATGGCGATTCAGCCTGACACGCTGACGGGGGCGTCAGATGGTGCGTCCCCGATATTCGCCAAGCGGTCCTGCGCGTCAATGGATATCGGACATGCCGCTGTGGGCCATGGCCGCGGGCGGGTAGTCTTCCTGGTCGGACGCCATCTGGCCTTGGACCTGGGCCTGCTGCAATTCCTGCTCGACCTGGGCGCGGCTTTCGGATTGGGTGGACGCGACGGGGGGCGGGTAGTCTTCCTGGCCGAACGAATACGTGCCGTTGGCCTTGGCCTGGGCCAGTTCGGCGGCCACCTGGGCGGAGGTCTTGGCGGTGGGGGCCGGGTAGCCGACGCGCCAGTCGCCGTACAGATCGCGCTTGTACTGGGTGGTGGGGGCCGCGGTTTGGGCCTGGGCAGCTCCCGCGACAGCCAAGCCGGCGCAAAGCAACAACGTGGTGGTGAAGGTCTTCATGAAACGCTCCTGGCAAACAAAGCCTGCGGCCGGTCTGGCCGCGCCGTCGTCCGCGATGTTGCCGACGGACGATTTCCTGGATGCGGGAATGCCTGGCCGGGTGCGTGAAAACGGCGCGCATCCGGTCTTTTCAATTCGACAGGGCGAGCGCCGTGGTGTTGCAGGGAAATCGGCGGCGGGACGCGAAAGGTATTTCAAGCCTGAAGTACAGGTGTCATTCGGCTTTCATGGGGTCGTTCCCCATTGGCCGCGGCCGCCGCCAGCTTGCTCTCTATATATAGCTCAGTGGCCGTGCTGCGTCGCCGGGGCGGAGCCGGCCTTGGCGTTCAACGCGCGGGCCTCGGCCTGCACCGGCACGCGGCGCTGCTGTTGCTTGGCATCTTCCACCACCAGCGTCAGCGGGATGCGGTCGCCCGGATTGATCTGCCGGGCCAGGTCGATCAGCATCACGTGATAACCGCCGGGTTTCAGCTCCACCGGCTGGCCGGCGGGCAGGTCGATGCCGGGCACCTGGCGCATTTTCATGACGTTGTCCTGCATGGCCATCTCGTGCACTTCCACGTGCTTGGCGGCATCGGACTCCACGGCCACCAGGCGGCCGGGTACGGCCGAGGTCAGGCGCATGAAGGCGCCGGTGGCATGCTGGCTGGGCACGGTGGCGCGCACCCAGGCGTCGTCCACCTTCAAGGCGGCGTCCTGCGCCAGGGCGGTGGGCGCAACCCCCGCCAGCGCGCACAGGGAAAGGGCGGCGGCCAGGGACTTGAGCGAAATTTTCTTCATCATGGTGGCTTCTCTATCGGGTTGGCGGCGTGGAGTCACAGCACGGTGCGCAGGTCTTGCACGCATTCTTCGGCGGTCTGCTGGTGGCGCAAGGCCAGCCGCAGCTTGCCCTGGGCGTCGATGATGTAGGTGAGCGCGGTGTGATCCATCGTGTAGGACGAGCCGGTGGCGACCTTTTGATAGAACACCTTGAAGGACTGGGCGGCTGCGCGGGTCTGCTCCGCATCGCCGCGCAGCCCGACGAACGCCGGATCGAAGGCCTGGGTATAGGCGCTGAGGATCTCGGGCGTGTCGCGCTCCGGGTCGACGGTGATGAACAGGACTTTCAATTTGTCGGCATCGGCGCCCAGCAGGCCCTTGATCTCGATGGCGCGGGTCAGCGCCGTCGGGCAGATATCCGGGCATTGCGTGAAACCGAAGAACAGCATGACGGGATGGCCGCGGTAGTCGGCCAGGCGGCGCGTCTGGCCGCTCGTGTCCTGCAATTGGAAATCGCCGGTCGGCATGCCGGACAAATCCATGCCGTGCAGCTTGGGGGCCTCGGGCCCGCAGCCGGCCAGGGCCACCAGGGCGAAGGAGGACAGGAGCAGGCGGCGCCGGGGATCGGGCGCATGGGCGAGCGCCGCGCCGGCGCGCGCGCGCAGGGCGGGGAAATGCATGAAGGGGGAAGGCATGAAAACCTCTTTGGTCGACGGATCGGCAAGGCGCGCGGCGGGGCCGCGCTGTCAGGCGGAGTCAGGCCAAAGCAGGTGGGGCGCGGGAACCCAGGGGCGGGCCATGGGCGGCCAGCGCGGGCAGCGCCCGGTAGGCGGGCGGGGGGGGCACGTACCGGCCCGCCGGCAGCAGGATGGGCGTTACCGCCGGAGTGGGCGCCGGCGCGACGTGCGCCAGCAGCCCGAACGGGCATTGCGCGCCCGTCTTGGCGGTGTCGTGCCCGGATGGGCGCTCGTCGCCGCCTGCGCGGGCCAGCGCCACGCTGAGCGTGGACAGGTCGCCCGCGGCGGAACAGAAGGTGACTTCCAAGCGGCCGTCATGCAACGCACGGGCATCGGGCATGTAGCCCGCCGGCACCAGGGCGCGCAAGGTCAGGGCCAGAAGCGCCAGCCACAGCACCCCGTGGGCGCGCGCGGCGCGTCCCAGGCGGTGGAGGCGGGTCAGGTCAGGCATCGCGCCATTTTAGTCATGCCGGCGGGTCAATCCCCTGCGTCCAGACGCCGCACCAGGGCGATATAGCGGCGTTGCGCCTGATCCGTCGGCAGCCCGGCCAAGAGGCGCCAGGCGGCGTGGCCGACCTGGTCTCGGGCATCGGCATCGGGCGGCGCGGCCAGCGGGGCGTCGCCGTGGCGCGCTTGCTGCTCGTAGGCGGCCAGGCGGATCGCCACGGCGGCCGACGGCGGCGCGGAGAGCGAGCGCAATTCGATGACCGCGGCTTCGAATGCGTCGGGCAGGGCGGCCGCGCCGAGCGCCAGCGTGGCGTCGTCCATGGCGTCGCCCTCGGGTTCGTGGCCGCCGGCGGCGGCCAGGCGGCGCCACAAGGCGTCTTCGCGTTCGGGCTCGTCGGCGCGCGCGGTCACCTTGCTGATGGCGTTGTTGCGCAGGCGCAGGGTATGCGTGGACGCCCCTTGATACAGGCTGGCGCCGTCCTGCACCTGAAAGCGCAACGGCAGGGCGATGGAGCGCCCCGCCAGCGCGGGCTGCCCCACGTCGCTGACCGCGAAGGTGTTGCGCGAATAGTCCATGAGCCGTGAGAACAGGTTGATCAGCGCGCCGCGGCCTTCGTAGACGCCGCTGATTGGGTTGTCGCCCTCTTCGGTCCAGACCACGTCTTCGGCAAACAGCGGGAACAGTGTCTCGAATTCGCCGGCCAGCAGGGAGTCGCGGTACGCGCCCAGGATGCGTTCGACATCCGCGGCGCCCATGGGGGCGCCGCGTGCGGCGGCGCGCGGGGACTGGGCGGCGGCAGGGTCGCGGTCCATGAATTGCAGCACGGTGGCGGCCACGAGGTCGCGGTCGTTGTCCACGCAGATCATGTGATAGCTGTTGTTCAACAGGACCAGCTGGCTGCCCGCGATGGCCTCATGCAACAGCTGCGCCGAGCGCACGGACGTGAGCTCGTCTTCGTGCGCGTGCATGATCAGCGTGGGGCAGCCAATACCGTCCAGCCCGCGCCTGACGGCGTCGCGCAGCCGGTCGACTTCACGCACGCAGGCCAGCGGCACCCAGCGGTAGTGGAAGTTCTCGCCCCGCTCAAACTTGGCCTTGACGATGGACCGGACCAGCTCGTTCTTGATGCCGTAGGGCTCTTCCTCTTCCACGCGCATGCGCGCGGCCAGGCCGGGAATGCGGTAGACCAGCTTGCGCAGGCCGCGGTACCAGGGCGTGCTCCAGCCATCGATGAAGACGGGGGCTGCCAGCGACACCAGCTTGCCCTGCTTGTGCCCGACCCGTTTGCATAGCTCGACCGCCAGCAGCGCGCCCAGGCACATGCCCATGACGTGCAGGGTGTCGTGGCGCGCGGCGACTTCGTGGTACTTCTGCGTCACGGCGTCCAGCCAGTCTTCCATGCGCACCGACAGCAGGTCCTCGGGCGAGGCGCCGTGCCCGGGCAGGGTCAGGCTGTACGTCTGGATGCCGGCGCGCTTCAGGACCTTGTGCATCGAGCCCAGGTCGTACTCCGTGCCACCCAATCCGTGGATCAGGAGGGCGCCCGTGCCGGACGGCGCGTCGGGGCTATTGGATGGCATCGGCGGGCTCGCGCTCGATCTCGCCCAGCCGCCACATGCCGGCGACGACGGCCACGCTGCCGTCGAAGTCCGACAACGGCGAGCCCCGGTCGCTGACCAGCCGCCAGCCGCCTGCCGTGTGCGCCACGCGGAACAGCAGGGGCGTGCGGTCCTGGGCGCCCGCGCGGCGGGCCGCCCAGTGCATCGCCAGGCGCGACCGGTCTTCCGGATGTGCATGAGCGGCCAGGGATTCCAGATCGGTGATGGCGCCGGCGGGCAGGCCGAAGGCGTCCTGCAGGTCGCCCGCCAGTTCCAGCTTGCCGTCATAGGGATTGAAGCGGTACATCAGCTGGTGGCTGCCGGCCAGCGCCAGGTCGAAGCGGCCGCGCCATTGTTCAGCGTTCTCAAGCGCCTGGGCGCGCGCGCCGCGCAGGGTGTTGACGAGCAGCAGCAGCAAGGCCGTGACGACCAGGTAGACCTGGGTGGCCAGCAGTACGTGCCAGGGGTCGTTGGCCTCGACGAAGGGACCTTCGCCCTGGGCGCTTTGGTACAACGCCATCAGCATCAGGGTCACCATTGCCAGCGTGCCGCCTGGCGTGCCCCAGACCAGCGCGATCAGCACCGCGAACACCAGCGGCAGATAGGTCAGCTCGAAGGACACGACATAGGGCAGGTTCTGGATCATGTCGCCGTCGAACGTCATGAAGGTCGACACGATCATCAAGGCGTACGCCACCGCGCCGATCAGCAGGTCCCGCATGCGCGGGCCGCCCGAGCGGCGGGGCCGGAACTGCGCCCAGCCGGTCAGCGCCGGCGCCAGGATCAGCACGCCCGCCAGATACGCCGTGACCCAGGTGCGCAGCCGCACCAGCGCGTGCGCTTCCTGCGTCAGCCACAGCCAGCCGCCGCCCATCAAGGCGCTGCTGGCGGCTCCCGCGACTGCACCGGCCAGCAACGCGGCTACGAAGCCGGGGCCCTCGGCGCGCGGCGACAGGCGCTGCACGGTCCACGCGGCCAGCAGCGAAGACAGGCTGCCCGTCAGCGCGAAGACGATGGCGGTGGCCGGCTGCCCGCGCGACACAAGCGTCAGGAGCAACTGGGCGCAGAAGAATCCCGCCACCAGCAGCAGCCAGTTGCGGCGGGCGGTCAGCAGGTAGGCGCCGACGGCCACCCCGGGCGGCAGCCAGACGAACAAGGCGTGGCTGACCGGGTCGCTGAGCAGGTGCGAAAACACCCCGCACAGCAGATAGGGGATGGTCCACAGCAGGCAAAGCGGATTCTTTCTAACCGTGTCGGTCATACCCATGTCGGTCCTTGCAAACGCATTGAGGCGTGGCGAAGCGCGTTCACCGTGATCAGCGGGTTATACACGGCCCGGACGCCGCTGCGAAGCACCCGCGCCACACTGGCACCCGAAAATCTTGGTACCCTTGAATGCACTTCCGTTTCCACCGCCATCTCAGTGCCCCAGGTTTCAGTGCTTTCCTTGTCCGCCCCGACCCTGTCCGTGCCCGCCTGCCCCCTCCCTTGCGCGGCGCCTGCCGGCCCGCCCCAGTTCGACAGACGGCCCCGCCTGCTCGGGCGGCTATGGATGTGCGCCTGCATCGTCGTGCTGCTGGCGCTGTTGTCCGCCTGCGGCACCACCAAGGTCCAGCCCGGCTACTACCGCGTGCAGTCCGGCGACACGCTGACGCAGATTGCGCGCAAGCAGGGCACCAGCGTCAGCAATCTGGTGCGGTGGAACGGCTTGTCGAATTCGAACGCGATCGAGGTCGGGCAGATGCTGCGGGTGCAAGCGCCGGGAGGCCAGGCCAGCACGTCCGGTTCCGGCAAGGCGCAGTCCAAGCCGACGACTTCTTCGCCACGGACCTCCACCTCCACGGCCAAGCGGCGCACCGCGCCGCCGGGCGCGATCTCGCTGGTGTGGCCGGCGCAGGGCAAGGTCACGCGCGGCTACGACGGCGGCGGTTCCAACGGCATCGTCATCTCCAATTCCTCGGGCACGCCGGTGGTGGCTGCGGCGGGCGGCACCGTCGCCTATTCGGGCAGCGGCCTACGGGGCTACGGCCACCTGGTCATCGTCAAGCACAACGCCAGCTTCCTCAGCATCTATGCGCACAACAGCAAGCTGCTGGTCAAGGAAGGCCAAAGCGTGAAGCAGGGGCAGAAGATCGCCGAAATGGGCAATAGCGACAGCAAGCAGGTCGGACTGTATTTCGAATTGCGCTATGACGGCCAGGCGGTCGACCCGGCGGGGAACCTGCCGCCCAAATAGTCGGGCGGCGCCCAGCCTATACCGCCGCGTCCTGCGTCAGGGTCGAGATGAACGTGGCGGTGCGCGGGTCCGCGGGGTGCGAGAAGATCGTCCGGGACTCGCCGGATTCCACGACGACGCCATCCAGCAGGAACACCACTTCGCGCGATACGCTGGCGGCCAGGCGTAGGTCGTGCGTGGCCATCAGCATGGTCATGCCTTCCGTGGCCAACTGGCGCAGTACATCCACCACTTCGGCCGCCAGGCCGGGATCCAGCGCGGAGGTCGGCTCGTCGCACAGCAGCACGCGCGGGGCGGGCGCCAGCGCGCGGGCAATGGCCACGCGCTGCTGCTGGCCGCCCGACAGGTTGGCAGGCCAGGCGTCGGCCTTTTCGGCCATGCCGACCTTCTTCAGCAATTCCTCGGCGCGCGCGCGGGCGCGGTCCAGGGGCCACTTCTGCACGGTCAGCAAACCTTCCATCACGTTGCCGATCACCGTTTGGTGCGGAAACAGCTGAAAGTTCTGGAACACCATGCCGGTCTGCTTGCGCACGCGCTGCACCTGTTCGCGCGCCAGCTTCCGTCCGGGCTCGAATTCAACGGTTTCCGGCCCGATGGATAGCGTGCCGCGGTCGGGCACCTCCAGCAGGTTCACGCAGCGCAGCAAGGTGCTCTTGCCGCTGCCCGACGGGCCGATCAAGGCGGTGACGCTGCCTTCGGCGATGCTCACGTCCACTTGCTTGAGCACCGGATTGCCGCCGAAGGACTTTTCGATTTTCTGCAGGCGGATCATCGGCTTTTCTCGGAGAACACGGCGTGCTGGCCAAAGCGCCTTTCCAGCCGGACTTGCGCGGCGGACAGGACGGAACTGAACACCAGGTAGATCAGCGCCGCCTCGGTGTAGAGGATCAGCGGCTCATAGGTGACGGCCGCGATGCGTTGCGCAGCCTGGAAGATTTCGGGCACGGTCAGCACGGCGGCCAGCGACGTGTCCTTGACCAGCGCGATGAACGAATTCGACAGGGGCGGCACCGCCACGCGGGCCGCTTGCGGCAGGATGGTGCGGCGCAGCGCCTGGCCGCGCGTCATGCTGAGCGAATACGCCGCTTCCCACTGGCCCTTGGTGATGGATTCGATGGCGCCGCGGATGACCTCCGAGTTGTAGGCGCCCACGTTCAACGTGAAGCCGATCAGCGCGGCGGGCAGCGGATCCAGCACGATGCCCACGCTGGGCAGGCCGTAGAAGATCACGAACAGCTGCACCAGCAGCGGCGTCCCGCGGATCAACCAGACATAGAAACGCACCACCGCTACCAGCGGCGCCGGGCCGAACAGGCGGATCAACGCCACCAGGAAAGCCAGCGCCAGCCCCAGCGCGAACGACATCAGCGTGAGCGGCACCGTGAAGACCAGCCCGGCGTGCAGCAACGGCCAGAACGAGTCGGCCATCAACTGCACCCAGGCCGGCACGGTCCACGACCCGATCTGCGCCAGCAGCCAATCGGGGATGACGGTTTGCAGCCAGGAGGGTAGCGTCATGTGCGTGCGTGCCGCTTACTGCGCCGACAGGTCCGTGCCGAAGTACTTGACCGAAATGGTCTTGTAGGTGCCGTCGGCCTTGATGTCGGCCAGCGCCTTGTTGATGGCGGCTTGCAGCTCGGGGTTGCCCTTGCGGATCAGCACGCCGGAGTTGCTGAATTCTGCGGTCTTGTCGGTGGCGGCGATCTTCACCTTGGCGTTGGGTTTTTGCTTCTTGAAGTCCAGGAACGACAGGTTGTCGTTGACCGTGGCTTCCACGCGGCCCGAGGTCAAGAGATCGATGGCTTCGTTGAAGCCCTGCACGGCGACGACTTCCGCCCCATGGCTTTGCGCCAGCTTGCCGAAGTTGCTGGTCAGCGTGTTGGCCGACTTCTTGCCCTTCAGGTCGGCAAACGACTTGATGGTGGTGTTGTCGTCGCGCACGATCAGCACGGCAGCCGATGAGATATAGGGATCGGAGAAATCGTATTTGGCTTTGCGCGCGTCGGTGATGCCGACCTGGTTGATCACGGCGTCGTAGCGCTTGGCGTCCAGCCCCGCGATGAGGCCGTCCCATTTGCCTTCGACGAATTGGGCCTTAACGCCCAGGCGTTCGGCGATGGCGCGCCCAATGTCCACGTCAAAACCGGTAAGCTGGCCCGATGTGTCGTGGAAGGTGAAGGGGGCGTAGGTGCCTTCGGTGCCGATCTTGAACGTGCCGGCGGATTTGATCTGGTCCAGGCCGGACTGGGCGTGGGCAGCGGTCAGGGCGGCGGCCTGGATAAGGCCGGCGATGAACAGCGAGCGGAAGAGTTTCATGGCAATGCTCCACGGATGAACGGTGTCATTCTGGAGAGCTTGCGGGTGTGCAATACCCTCCGGCGTAGCCGCACTCTAACAACGCGCCTATTTTTCCACAAAGCATAAGGAATAGTAAAAATATAGCTGCAAGTCATATGGTTACACCCGCCCGGCGCGACCTGCGCCGGGCGCAATCAATCTGCAAAGCGAGGGAGATCGGTGTGGAACAGCAATGGAACAGGCGGGCGTTCATGATGGCGGCTGCGGGCGCGGCGGCGGTTGCCGGGGTAATGCCCGCGCAGGGCGCCAACGGCTTGCGGCTGACGCCCGGGGGAGGCAGCATCACCCAGGTGTCCGGGTTGCGCGTGGGCCACTACACCGATACCCGCCGCCCTACCGGCTGCACGGTCATCATCGCCGAAGCGGGCGCCACGGGTGGGGTGGATGTGCGCGGTGCCGCGCCCGGCACCCGCGAGACCGATCTGCTGAATCCCGTGAACATGGTGGAAAAGGTGCACGCCATCGTGCTGTCTGGCGGCAGCGCGTTCGGCCTGGACACCGCTACGGGCGTCATGCGCTATCTGGAAGAAAAGAAGATCGGCTTCGATGTGGGCGTGGCGCACGTGCCCATCGTGCCGGCCGCCATCCTGTTCGACCTGGGCGTGGGCGACGCCTCCATCCGGCCGGATGCGGCGGCCGGTTACCAGGCCTGCAAGTCGGCCACCACCGCAGCGCCGCAGGAAGGCAACGTCGGCGCTGGGGCAGGCGCTACCGTGGGCAAGCTCTACGGCGCCAAGCGCGCCATGAAGGGCGGCATCGGCAGCGCCTCGTTGACGGTGGCGGGCGTGACCGTGGGTGCGATCGTGGCCGTGAACGCGGTGGGCGACGTGCTGGACCCCGCTACCGGGCGCATCCTGGCCGGCGCGCGCACGCCGGACGGCAAGCATCTGCTGGATACGCGGGCGGCCATCCTGGCGGGCGACCTGCCCAATTCCATGCGCCCCGGCACCGCGACCACCATCGGCTTGGTCGCCACCGATGCCACGCTGACCAAGGCGCAGGCGCAGAAAATCGCCGGCATGGCCCACGACGGGCTGGCTCGCACCATCAACCCCATCCACACGATGATGGACGGCGACACGATCTTCGCGCTGGGCACCGGCACCTCCGGCAAGCCGGGCAATGTGATGCTGCTGGGCGTCATGGCGGCGGAAGCCATGGCGATCGCGGTGCAGCGCGCCATCCTGGCCGCGCGCGCGGTGGAAGGCTTTCCCGCCGCCGTGGACTTCATTGCCTGACCTCAGATTGTCACAGGACGGGAACATCATGGGGGACACCGGGCATCCGGTGTCCTGGGGGCTCTCTATGTACGAAGGCGAACGATTCAACGGCGCCACGCACCTGGCCGGCCTGGCGCTGGCCGTGGGCGCGTCCGGTTGGCTGATCTCGCGCGCGGCCGAACTGAAGGTGGACACGAAACAGATCGTCAGCTGCGCGGTGTTCGCGGCGTCGATGATCGCCGTCTATGCCTCGTCGGTGCTGTACCACTGCACCCGCGGCCGCAACAAGGCCCGCTGGGCCAAGGCGGACCATTGCGCCATCTACCTGCTGATCGCCGGGACCTATACGCCGCTGGCGTTCGGGCCGGTGGAGCACGGGTGGGGCGCCGCGATGGGCGTGGCGATCTGGTTGCTGGCCGCCATCGGCATCAGCCGCGAACTCTGGTGGGCGCGCGGCGCGGCGCCAGCCTTGCCGCTGTACCTGGCGATGGGCTGGCTGGGGGTGATGTTCGCCGCCCCGATCGCGGGCGCGCTGTCGTCCGCGGGCCTGGCTTGGCTGCTGGCGGGGGCGGCCGCGTACACGGTGGGCACGCTGTTCTACGTGAACGACAAGCGCTGGCGCCACGCCCACGGGATCTGGCACCTTTTCGTGATGGGCGGGTCGGCCTGCCATTTCGTCACCGTGTTCGGCTTCCTGCGCTACGGCACGCCCGCCTGAACGGGGGCGTGCCGACCGTCCGGGCGGGAGGGGGCTTAGCGCCAGCTGGCCAGCGGCAGCATGCCGCCCCGGTCTTTTACCTTTCTCATGACGATATGCGAACACAGGTCGCGCACCCCGGCGATCTTGCTGAGCTTGTCTTCGACGAACTGCGAAAACGCCGACAGGTTGCGCGTGCGCACCGTGAGGATGTAGTTGGAGGCGCCCGTCACGATGCTGGCTTCGGTGATTTCGTCGTGGGCGGCGATGCCCGCCAGGAACGCTTCGTGCCAGCCCGGGCGCGACTGGTCCAGCGACACGTGGACGATGGCCTCCAGCTCGAACCCCAGCTTTTCGGCGTCCAGCACGGCCCGGTATTGCCGGATCATGCCGCCTTCCTCCAGCGCCCGCACGCGGCGCAGGCAGGCCGAGGGCGACAGCGCCACCTGTTCGGCCAGGTCCTGGTTGCTGAGCTGGCCGTTCTCTTGCAGGCGGTACAGGATGCGCTGGTCGATCGCGTCTAGTTGCATGGGCAATCCAATTCTGAAAATTCGGGTTTCGTGCAATTTACTGCGGAATCTTAGGGTAAGCCACGCCCGGATTTGCAATATTTCGGCTCATCGGCGCTGCTATCCTGTTTGCAGGATATTGCCCGAAGGAGCATTGCATGACTACGCGTGAAGACTGCGTCGCCGCAGACCGGAAAGACCCCCTGGCCTCCCTGAAGGCGCGCTTCGAACTGCCGCCCGGCGTGCTGTATATGGACGGCAATTCGCTGGGCGTCAGCCCGAAGGCCGCCGCCGCCCGCGCCGCCGACGTCATCACGCAGGAATGGGCCACGGGCCTGATCCGCAGCTGGAACACCGCCGGCTGGTTCGAATTGCCCGCCCGCCTGGGCGACAAGCTGGGCAGCCTGCTGGGCGCGCGCGAGGGTGAACTGGTCGTCACCGACACCACGTCGCTGAATATCTTCAAGGCCTTGGCCGCCGGGCTGCGCATCCAGCAGGACAAGCAGCCGACGCGTCGCGTCATCCTGTCCGAACGCGACAACTTCCCGACCGATCTCTACATGATCCAGGGCATGATCGACCTGCTGCAGCAGGGCTACGAGATGCGCCTGATCGACGACGAGCTGCCGCTGGACAAGGCGCTGGACGACTCCGTCGCCGTGATGCTGCTGTCGCACGTGAACTACCGCAGCGGCCAGATGCACGACATGGCCGCCGTGACCGCGCTGGCGCACGAACGCGGCGCGCTGACCATCTGGGACCTGGCGCATGCCGCAGGCGCGGTGCCGGTGGACCTGAACGGCGCCAACGCCGACTTCGCCGTCGGCTGCACCTATAAATACCTGAACGGCGGCCCGGGTTCGCCCGCCTTCATCTGGGTGGCGCCGCGCCACACCAAGGACTTCTGGCAGCCGCTGTCGGGCTGGTGGGGCCACACGCGCCCGTTCGACATGGCCGTTGCCTACGAGCCGGCCGGCGGCATCCGCCGCTACCTGTGCGGCACCCAGCCCATCGTGTCGCTGTCGCTGGTGGAATGCGGCCTGGACGTGGCCCACGAGGCCGACATGGCCGAAGTGCGCAGCAAGTCGCTGGCCCTGGGCGACCTGTTCATCGCGCTGGTCGAGGAACGCTGCGAGGGCCATCCGCTTACGCTCGTCACGCCGCGCAAGCACGCCGACCGCGGCAGCCACGTGAGCTTCCGCCATCCCAATGGCTACGAGGTGATGCAGGCGCTGATCGCGCGTGGCCTGATCGGCGACTACCGCGAACCCGAAGTGCTGCGCTTCGGCCTGACGCCGCTGTACTTCGGCTATGCGGACGTGTGGGACGCGGTGGATATCCTGAAGGACGTGCTGGACAGCCGCGCCTGGGACAAGCCCGAATTCAAGCAACGGTCCGCCGTGACTTGAACGCCACGAAGCGTTGCCTTATCGCGCAGGCCAAACCGGCCTTACATCCATAAAGAGAGCGCAGTACAAGGAGGAGACAATGCGGCAACAACAAGGGTTCGGCGAAATCGCCGAACGTGAAAAGGGGCTCAAGCGCCGCTTGACCTCGGGCCAGATGAGCATGATCGCCATCGGCGGGGCCATCGGCACCGGCCTGTTCCTGGGCAGCAAATTCGCCATCGGATTCGCCGGCCCCAGCGTGATCATCAGCTACGCCATCGGCGGGCTGATCACGCTGCTGCTGATGGGCTGCCTGGCCGAAATGACGGTGGCGCATTCCACGTCCGGGTCTTTCGGCGCCTATGCCGAGCACTACGTCGGCCCGCTGGCGGGCTTCCTGGTGCGCTACGCGTACTGGTCCTGCGTCGTGCTGGCGGTAGGCACCGAAGTGACGGCCGTCGCCGAGTACATGAAGTACTGGTTCCCGGGAGTGCCCGGCTGGCAATGGGTCTGCGTGTTCTCGGCGGCGCTGATCTTCATCAACGCGATGAGCGTCAAGGCGTTCGGCACCATCGAATACTGGTTCTCGACGATCAAGATCACGGCGATCGTGGCCTTCATCATCCTGGGCGCTTACGTGGTCTGGGGCAATCCGCAGTACGGCACGGCGCTGTACACCTCGCATGGCGGGTTCTTCCCGAACGGCGTGTGGGGCATGTGGATCGCCGTGGTGATCTCGATCTTCAGCTACCTGAGCGTGGAGATGATCGCGGTGGCTGCCGGCGAAGCCGAGGACCCCGAACGCGCCGTCAAGAAGGCGTTTCGCGCCACCATCGTCCGGCTGGTCGTCTTCTACCTGCTGACCTTGGCGCTGATCCTGGCCATCGTGCCGTGGGATGAAGCGGGCAAGGGCGGCAGCCCGTTCGTGAAGGTGATGCAGGCGCTGGACATCCCAGGCGCGGCGGGCGTCATCAACTTCATCGTGCTGGTGGCGGCGTTGTCGGCCATGAACAGCCAGCTCTACATCACGACGCGCATGATGTTCAGCCTGTCGCGCGCCGGCCATGCGCCGTCCGTGCTGGGCCGGCTGACGCGCAGCGGCACGCCGCTCAACGCGCTGCTGCTGTCGACCAGTGGCATCGCCATCGCGGCCGTGCTCAACGCGCTGTACCCCGAGACCTCGTTCACGCTAATGATGGCCATCTCGATGTTCGGCGCGCTGTTCACCTGGATGATGATCTTCGTCACGCATTACTTCTTCCGCCGCCGCTGGGCGCGCGAAGGGGGGGCTGCGCTGTCGTTCCGGATGCCGGGGTTCCCCGTCCTGACGCTGCTGGGCGCGGTCGCGATGCTGGCAATCCTGATCACGACGGCGTTCACCGGCGTGTTCAAAATGACGCTGGCCTTTGGCGTGCCGTTCCTGCTGATCCTGGCGGCGCTCTACTTCCTGCTGTTCAAGAAGCGCGGCGAAACCGTCGTGCTGCAGACGCGCGGCCAGCGCGGGTAGTCAGCACGGCGACGGGGCGCTAGCGCCCCGGGCCGTTGCCGCATTGCCGGATCGCCGCCAGCATCGCGCGGGCGCGGGCCGGCAGCGAGCGCGACGCGTACACGGCGTGCATCTGCGGCGCGGCGCCTTGGGCGGAGGTCACGGTATAGGCCGGGCACACCCGTACCAGCGCGCCGCGTTCGATCTCCGGCTGCGCGGCCCAGTCCGCCAGCCGCGCGATCCCCATGCCTTGCAGGACCATCGCCATCAAGCCGCTGCCGCTGCTGACGCGCACGGCGGGTTCGGCGTGCAGCCGCACGATGCGCTTGTCTTGCCGAAGGTGCCAGTCCTTCAGCACGCGCGGCCCGGTGTGCATCACCAGGCGATGCGACCTCAGGTCTTCGGGTTCGCGGGGCAGGCCCATGCGGCGCACATAATCCGGGCTGGCGCACAGCAGCCGGTCGTATGGCCAGAGGCGCGCGCCCAGCAGGTCGCTGGACGCCGGAAAACCGCCTCGGATCGCGAAGTCCAGGCCTTCGGCGATCGGGTCCACCCATTTATCGGTGTACAGGATGTCCATGCTGACGCCGGGATGCGCGTCGGCATACTGGCGCAGCACGGCGGGTAGCAGCGCCACGCCCAGCAGATCCGGCGCCGAAAAGCGCAAGCGACCCTGCACGCCGCCTTGTGCGTCCTGCAAATCGTCGCGGGCCTGGGCCTCCAGGCGCAGCAGCTCGCGTGCCGACTGGAAATAGCTTTCACCCTGTGGGGTCAGCACGACGCTGCTCTTGCTGCGCAACAGCAATTGCGCGCCTACCTGGCGCTCCAAGGCTTGCACGGCCCGCGTCACGGCGCTGGGCGAGGCGCCCAGGGCGCGCGCGGCCAGCACGAAGCTCTGGCGTTCGGCCACGGCGCAGAACACCTGGTATTCCCATAGCGCGCCTCGTTCCATGCGGATTCTCCATTGCGTTTTCCGCAACATGATATTGCAACGCTGCGGCGCACGCCCAGCCTAGACTGGCGGCTTTCCTGACTTGCCTGCCTACCTCATGTCGCAACCCTGCTATGTGGACCCGCTTTCCGGCGAACGCTACCCGATCACCGATGCCCGCTGGTGTTCCGACGCGCAAACCCCGCTGATGATCTCGCCGTTGCCGGGGATATCCCGCGACGATATCGATACGCGCGACCGTTCCATCTGGCGCTATCGCGCCGCCTTGCCGCAGGACATCGCCCAGCCGGTTTCCCTGGGCGAGGGCGCCACGCCGATGGTCGAGCGTGCCTGGGGCGGCCTGCGGCCCCATTTCAAGCTGGAATGGTTCAACCCCACCTGCAGCTTCAAGGACCGGGGCGCGGCGGTCATGCTGTCATGGCTGCGCCAGATCGGCATCCCCGCTGTTGCCGAAGACAGTTCGGGCAACGGCGGCGCGGCCATCGCGGCCTTCGGTGCAGCGGCGGACATGGGGGTCACCATTTTTGCGCCCGCCTACACGTCTATCGCCAAGGTGGCGCAGATCCGCGCGTTCGGCGCCGACGTGCGCCTGGTGGAAGGCCCGCGCGAAAACTCGCAGACCGAAGCCATCCGCGCCTCGCGCGATATCTTCTACGCCAGCCACAACTGGCAGCCGTTCTTCCTGCAGGGGACGAAGGCCATCGCGTACGAGATGTGGGAAGACTTTGGCTTCCAGGCGCCCGACAACGTCGTGATCCCGGCGGGCGCCGGCAGCAATGTGCTGGGCTGCGCCATCGGGTTTGCCGAGTTGCTGGCGGCCGGACAGATCCGCCGGCGGCCCAAGCTCTTCGTGGCGCAGCCGCTGAATTGTTCGCCGGTGGACGCCAGCTTCCATGCGGGCGTGGACAGCGCCGTGCCGCGCGAGGCGCTGCCCACCGTGGCCGAAGGCACGGCCATCAAGCATCCGGTGCGCTTGCGCGAGGTATTGCAGGCCGTGCGCGCCAGCGGCGGCCAGACGGTGGCGGTGCCGGAAGCGGACATCGTGGCCGCGGTGAAACGGCTGGCGCTGTCGGGCCTGTACGCGGAGCCGACCAGCGCCACGGCGGCCGCGGCGCTTCAGGTATTGGAAGCGCGCGGCGCGATCCAGGCCAACGAACGCACCGTGGTCCTGCTGACCGGAACGGGCATCAAGTCCACCCAGTTCATGACGGACCTGTATTCGGCGGCGTGAGCGACGTGGCCCGCTTGACCGCATTGCTGTCGTTTGCGCTGCTGGTGCCGCTGGACTACCTGTGGTTCAGCTGGCTTGGGCTGCTGCGGCAATGACGGGTTCGGGCGCGGCCGTTGCCTGCGGCGCTGGCGAGAACACGCGCAGGCGGTGGCCGTCGGGATCCAGGGCAACGAAGGTGCGCCCGAAATCCATGTCGGTGGGCGCTTGCAGGATAGGCAGGCCGCGCAGGCTCCATTCCACATGGCGCTGGTTGACGACGTCCGCGTCGGCCACGGCAAACACCAGTTCGGACGCGCCGCCGCGACCGGCCGCGGGCGGTTCCACCGTATAGCGCGACCACAGGCCCAACTTCAGACCGGAGTCCAGCACGAAGAGGGCGAAGGTGGGGGAATTCTCGACCGGCTGGCGTTGCAGCAGCGCGCTGTAGAACGCCGCGCTGGCCTGGGGCTTTTCGACGTAGAAGAGGACGTAGTTGGTGTCGGACATGATGCGCTCCTGGTGGTTGATGCGCTCATGTTAGGCAGGGGTACTGTCAGTTTTTGGCAGTAGTGTGCATCAGGTGTTTTTGGGTTCCTGGTGGATCGCACGCCACTCTTTCAGCAAGGCGTGGCGCCGTCGCGGATAGCGGTCGCCGGCAGTCACGGCGGCGATGCGGTCGGTGCGGAAGTGCCGGAAATCCTGGCGCAGTTCGCACCAGGCCATGACCAGCCGCACGCTATCGAAAAAGCCCAGCGCAAAGGGCCAGATCACGCGGGCGGAATCCGACCCCTTGTCGTCGCGGTATTGGATTTCCAGTTTGCGTTCGCTGCGGATCGCCTGGCGGATCAGCGCCACGTCGACCCGGTCGACGACTGCGCTGGCGCTGGGGGCCACCAGCAACGGAATGGCGTCCAGCTCGTCGCGCAGTTCCTGCGGCAGCACCGCGCCGATCTTGGCCAGCGCATTGCGGGCAGCCAGCCCCAGGCGTTCGTCCGAGCGGCCCGCCACCCAGCGCGTGCCCAGCACCAGGGCTTCTATCTCTTCGGTGCTGAACATCAGGGGCGGCAGCATGAAGCCGGGGCGCAGCACGTAGCCCACGCCGGGCTCGCCTTCGATCTCGGCGCCCTGGCATTGCAGCGTCGCGATGTCCCGGTACAGCGTGCGCAGGCTGATGCCCATTTCAGCGGCCAGCCGGTGGCCGCTGACGGGCAGGCGGTGGCGGCGCAAGGTCTGGAGCAGCTCCAGCAGACGTTCGGTGCGGGACATGGGGCAGGGCGATGGAATCGGATGCCAATATGCTGCCATGAAATGGCAGTATTGGGTCAGCCCCGCGGCAGGTCCATCAGCCAGTCATGCACGCGCCCGGCCAGGTCCAGGCTGTTGCAGTCCATCATCAGACACGGACTACGCATACCACTATGCCCGCCAGCACACGTCGCCGCAGCAGGCGTGGCTGCGCGACCAGATCCGCGAGGTGCTGCAGGAGCGCGTGGGGGCTCCTGCAGCTCAGCCGGCTTAGGAGCCGACCTTCTTGCCCGTCGCCACGTCGATCACCGAGCCGTCTTCCAGGCTGACGCGATAGATCTCGCGCACGACGTTGCCGGCAAAGCCGATTTCGACGATGGACACGTCCTTGAACGTGGTGTTGATGCCGTCGGGCAGCACGGCGTTGAACTTGTCGGACTCCTGCTTCATGGCGTCCTGCAGGCGGGTGTCGTAGATCGCCATGCTGTAGACGAGCGTGGTGTGCGGGTTATGGGCGCGTACCTCTTTGCCGTCCTGCATGATGTTCACGCCGCTCACGCCCATCGTCTTGACCAGATCCTTGCCTGCGTCGCCCATCTTGGCGTAGACGGGGCCCGTCACGCGCGGCAGCGGGCCGTCGCGCAAGGGGGCCAGGGCGGCGGTCGTCACCGTGTTGTAGCGCATCATGTCTTCGAACCCCTGGCCGCTTTTGACGACGCCCAGGTCCAGCCACCAGGGGTGGCCCGCGCCCTTGGCGGCTTCGGTCGGGTAGAAGGTTTTCAGCGTGACTTGCAGGGGGGCGGGCGGCTTGGGCAGCGCGCGCAGCATGCGGGCAGGCGTCTCGGGGTCGGCGTTGTGGATATGGACCACGGTCACATGCGGCATGTTGGGTGTTTCGGCCTCGGTTTTCAGGCCCAGCGCCAGCAGGTCCTGCTTGAGCGTGCCGGTGATCTTGGCGTCCAGAACGGCGTTGACGTCCTGAGGCAGGCGGTAGACCACGCCGTAGGTCGCCTTGTGGGCGCGGAACTCCGGTTTGTCCAGGACGCTGTTGTCGATGGGCGCTGCGGCGTGGGCCGCAAACGAGGAGGCGAACAGGCCGAGGGCGGCCAGGTGGAATGCACGTTTGATCATGGGGAATCCCTTGTCGTTGTTGACGTGACCCGCGAGAGTCATCCGCAGTGTGGCCACTGCGGATGTACGGGGTATTGCACCAGCCGAAAGAATCCCGATACCAGTCGCTGCTTGGCCGATAGGTGGCGGCCGCGGATGGTATCCGCCTGGGGCCCGTCAATCCTGAAAGGGGGGCTCGCCCAGGCCTTAGACCAGGAAGACGATGGCCACGATGGCGATGCCCAGCACCAGGTTCACGCCGACCCAGCGGCGGATGCCCGCCATGGCCTGGCCGCCTTTGGGCCAATCGGACGCCGCCACGGCAGCGGCAAGGCGCTTGTAGAGCGCAAACCGGATATGGCCGAAGATGGCCATCATCACGATCCCGCCGCCGGCCATCAGCGTCCAGGCCAGCGGCATGAAGAAGGCGCCGCCCGTGCGCACGGCCTGGCTGGCTTCCTGCCCGATCATCGACACGCCCGTCAGCAGGATCAGCACGATCGCCGCCAGCACGGCGTTCAAGAAGGGGCCCAGCACCGACGCCATCAGCTTCAGGCGCGCGGGCGGTTCCAACTGCGCGGCCGCCGGCCGCAGGAAACAGTGCGCGAACAGCATGCCGCCGACCCACAGGATCACGGCGATCACGTGGATGAACTTCAAGACGCTATAGAACATGGGTGGCTGCCTGCAAGGGAAGGGCCGCGGGGTGCGGCCCGGTCTGTCCCCATCATATCGCCGCAACAGAATCTGGCGCGAACTTGACCAGAATCATGGTTTTGCATTTAGAATGAGATTGATTTTTATTTGTGTATAGCGTTCTGGGAGCCCGTCGTGCCGAACCCTGTGCTCGCTTCAGGCGACGCCGTTCAACTTTTGTACCGCACTCATCATGGATGGCTGCACAACTGGTTGCGCGCGAAATTGGGCAATACCTTCGATGCGGCCGATCTGGCCCAGGACACGTTCGTGCGGGTGCTGCGGCACCGCCACGAGCTGGACGCCCTGCGCGAACCCCGCGCCTACCTCACGACGATCGCCAAGCGCCTGCTGCTGAACCATCACCGGCGCCGTTCGGTGGAAGAGGCGTACCTCGAAGCGCTGGCGCTGATGCCGGAAGCGGTGGCGCCGTCCGCCGAGCATCGCCTGATCATCCTGGAAACGCTGCAAGAAATTGACGAAATGCTGTCCGGCCTGTCGCTGCCGGCGCGCCAGGCGTTCCTGATGGCGCAGCTGGAAGGGCTGAGCCACGGTGAAATCGCCGCGCGGCTGAACGTGTCGCTGCGGTCCGTGCACCGCTATATCGCCCGCGGGTTCGAGCAATGCATCATGGCGGTGATGTGAGCGCCCCGGCCGGAGAATTGCCCGCCGTCGAACGCAACGTGGCGCGCGAAGCGGCGCGATGGCTGCTGCGCCTGAGTTCGGGCCGCGCAACCGACGCGGACGTCCACGCCTGCGATCAATGGCGCGCCAGCAAGGCCGAACACGAATACGCCTGGCAGCGTGCGCAACGCGTGAACGAACGCTTTGGCCTGATCCCGGCGGCGCTCGGCATGGCGACCCTGAACCGGCCTGAATTGCAGCAGCGCCGCGCGGCCCTGAAGGCGCTGGTGGCGCTGGTGGTGGCCGGCCCCGTGGGCTGGGCCGCCTGGCGCGCCGATCCCCTGGACTGGACCGCCGACTACCGCAGCGGCCCGGGCGAGCGGCGCAACGTGGCGCTTGCCGACGGCTCCACCCTGCATCTGAATACGGCCAGTGCCGTGGACGTGGCGTTTGACGCCGCGACCCGCCTGGTGCGGCTGCGTTCGGGCGAGATCGCCGTGCACGCGGTGGCGGACGCCTCGCCCCACCCGCGCCCGTTCGTGGTGCGTACGAGCCTGGGCGATATCGAGGCGATGCCGTCGCGCTTCTGCGTGCGCCAGGATGGGGCGCAATGCCAGGTCAGCGTGCAGGAAGGGCAGGTCCGCGTCAGCAGCGGCGCGCATCCCGGCCGCATGCTGAGCCTGGTGGCGGGTGAGCAAGGCAGCCTTACCGAGGGCGGCGTGTCCGCGCCGTCGGCCGCCGATCCGCATGCCAGTGATTGGATGCGCGGCGTGCTGTACGCCAATCAGTTGCGCCTGGACGCCTTTGCTTCCGAACTGGGGCGATACCGCTCGGGCGTGCTGCGCTGCGATCCGGAGATCGCGCATCTGCGTATCTCCGGCGCCTTCCAGTTGAACGACACCGATGCCGTGCTGGCCGCCTTGCCCGCGACCTTGCCGGTGCAGGTGCGCTACCGCACGGCCTATTGGGTGACCATCGGGCCGCGGGAGGCAGCGGCGTGACGTTCCGTTGTTACAAAATACTGGCGCGCAAGCTGTCCGATTCGCGATTCACGAGGGTCATGGTCTGTATAGGCAAACGAATGCCGATACCCGTTGGATCGAAAGGACGACCATGGCTTATCTCCCCGCCGGCCGCGCAAGCGGCTCCCGAACCGCTCCGGACGCGCAGGTCCGGCTGACCCGCCTGACTTGCGCCATGCATGCCGCGCTGGCGTTCGCCGCCGTGCCCGGCGCCATGCTGCCGCTGGGCGCCGCGCAAGCGCAATCGACCGCGCAGGCCTCGGCCCAGGCTGCCGCGCGCGGCTATCGCATCCCGGCCGGCGCCCTGGCCGAGGCCCTGCCGCGCTTTGCAGACAGTGCCGGCGTGACGGTGCTGTTCGACGCGCAGCTGGTGGGGCAGCGCCGCACGGGGGGGCTGGCGGGTACGTATTCCGTGAATGAAGGCTTTGCACGGCTGCTGGCCGGCAGCGGCCTGGCCGTGCAGGAGCGCACCGCAGGCGTGTTCGTGCTGCTGCCCGCGCCGCAGCCTGGCGTGACGCTGCTGACGCCGGTCCAGGTGGAAGGCGAGGGCGCCGTCGTGACGCCCGCCTGGGAAACCAGCACCGATCGCAAGCGGATGGACGATCTTCAGATCAAGAACTGGAGCGACTTGGGCAAGCGCGCCGAAGCAGGCGTGAACTTCAATCGCACGACCAACAGCATCAACATCCGCGGCCTCGACCAGGACCGCGTGCTCACGCGCGTGGACGGCATCCGTCTGCCGTGGCTGGACGATGGCGCGCGCGGCGTGAAGGGCGGCCTGGAGGCCGTGGACTTCAACAGCCTGTCGCGGCTGGATATCGTGCGCGGCGCCGATGCGACTGGAGGCGGCTCTGGCGCCCTGTCCGCCACCGCTGACCTGTACACATTGGATCCGTCCGACCTGTTGACCGACGGCAAGACGTTTGGCGCCTTGGCCAAGACCGACTACGATTCCGCTGACGCCAGCTGGGGTGCCAACGCCGCGCTGGCGGGCCAGATCCACAGCAACACCTTCTGGCTGGTGCAGGCGGGCGTGCGCAACGGCCACGACATCGACAATCGCGGCGACGTCGGCGGCTATGGCCCCAAGCGCAGCCAGCCCAGCCCCGAAGACTACGACCAGCAAAGCTTCCTGATGAAGCTGCAGCAGCGCGTCGAAGGCGGCCACCGCTTCGGCCTGACGGGCGAGTACTTCAAGCGCCGCGCCGACATCGACAACATGTACGACCAGGGCGCCGGCACCAGCTACCTGTACGGCGAAAACAGCACAAAGAAGGAAACCGAGCGCGAGCGCGTGTCCTTCGACTATTCCTACAAGGCCCCCAGCGAAGGCAGCCTGATCGACACCGCCACCGCTGTCGTCTATTGGCAACGCGTGCGGCTGGACAATTCCCTGGACGGCGTGCGCAGCGTGGATTCCCGCGCGAACATCATCCCCGGCGATCCGTTTCGCTACGGCTTTCCCAGCGGCCCCTACGGCCGCAGCAACTCCATCCAGCAGACGCTGTTCGGCGTGAACGGCGAACTCACCAAACGGCTGGGCGGCGCGTCGGTGTCGCAGCTGTGGACGGTGGGCGGCGAGTGGTACGGCAACAAGACCGAGCAGAACTCCAGCGGCTACGACAATTGCCCCGTGCTGCCGCCGGGCACCCCGGCGCTATTCGGCCCGCGTTCGTGCGACATGCTGCACACCAACCAGGCCGACGTGCCGCAATCCAAGGGCAACCAGTGGGCCCTGTGGGTGCAGGACGAATTCACCTTCGGCGACGGCCGCTACACGGTCATGCCGGCCCTGCGCTACGACCACTACGAGCAAAAGCCGCAGTCCACCGCCAGCTACGAAAGCAATCCCAACGCCGGCGCCTTGCCGCCGTCCAACAGCGGCAGCCGCTTCTCGCCGAAGTTGCTGGGCACCTGGAAAGCGATGGAGCAGTTGAGCGTCTACGCCCAGTACGCCTACGGATTCAAGGCGCCCACCGTCAGCCAGCTCTACACCAACTACGGCGGGCCAGGAACCTATCTGCGCGTGGGCAATCCCTATCTGAAGCCCGAAACCAGCAAGGGTTGGGAGTTGGGCGCCAAGATGGGCACCGACGATCTGGGCGGTGCGGTATCGTTGTTTGATAATCGTTATCAGAACTTTATTGATGCGAATCAGCCGCTAAGCCCCGATTCGCCGCAGTGGCAGCCGGGCTGGGCCGGGCAGTACCCGCTGGGCATCACGGGTAACGTGAACCGCGCCAAGGTCCGCATCTACGGCGCCGAAGCCAGCGCGCATTGGAAGTTCGCGCCGGGTTGGCGCACCTGGGGCTCAGTGGCATGGACCGTGGGCAAGGACGAAGGCACGGGGCAGTACCTGAATTCGGTGGCGCCGCTGAAGGCCATCCTGGGCGTGGGCTACGGCCGTGACGTGTGGGGCGTGGATGCCTTGCTGACCACCGCGCTCAAGCGCGACAAGGTCGAGTATCCCGACAGCACGCCGACGGCGGCGACCGCCGACTTCCAGGCCCCGGGCTACGGCGTGGTGGACTTGATGGGTTATTGGCGCCCCGCGGCGGTGAAGGGGCTGCAGGTGCAGGCTGGCGTGTTCAACCTGTTCGACAAGAAATACTGGGAGGCCATCAACGTGCCGACCGCGGGTACCCAGGCGCTGCCGCGCACGGTGGATTGGTACACGGAACCGGGCCGCAGCGTGCGCGTGTCGCTGACCTACCAGTATTGATTTCGCGCCGCCGCCGCCCGCAGGTGGGCGGCGGCGGTTTTTCAAGAATGCTTTGCTCCGGCCGGAGGGCCCACGATGACGAATCAAGATTTCAACTCCCGCGCAGAAGCGCTGCGCGCCCGCAACGACGAATTGGCGGCCTCGCAACCCGGGCTGCGCGCCCGCAACCTGGCCCAGGCGCTGGGCGTGTCCGAAGCCGAATGGGTCGCTGCCGGCTGTGGCGGCGTGACGGCGACGGCGCTGCATGGCACGCCGCAAGCCATCTTTCGCGAACTGGGCACGCTGGGCGAAGTGATGGCGCTGACGCGCAACGACTGGTGCGTGCACGAACGCCACGGCGAATACCTGGACATCCAGGCCGACGGCCCGGTGGGCCTGGTGTTGGGGCCCGATATCGACCTGCGCGTGTTCTTCACGGCCTGGAAGTCCGCCTGGGCGGTCCAGCAGGACGGGCGCCATAGCTTGCAGTTCTTCGACGGCGCCGGCGTGGCCGTGCACAAGGTCTACCGTACCGACGCGACGGACGCCGCCGCCTACGACGCGCTGGTCGCCAAGTTCGCGGGCGAACCGCAGTGGCCGGAAACCACCGCCTATGCGCCCGTTACCGACGCCGAAGCAGTCGAGGACGCGGCGGGTTGGCGCGAGGCGTGGCTGGGCATGAAGGACACGCATGAGTTCTTTCCGCTGCTGCGTAAGTTCAAGGTCTCACGCCTGGCCGCGCTGGCCGCAGCCGGCGAAGACCTGGCGCAGCCCGTGCCCGCGGATTCCGTGGAACGCATGCTGCAGTCGGCCGCGGAATCCGGCCTGTCGATCATGTGCTTCGTGGGCAACCGCGGCATGATCCAGATTCACAGCGGCCCGGTCGAGCAGTTGCGCCGCACCGGCCCCTGGTACAACGTGCTGGACCCAAAGTTCAACCTGCACCTGGACACGACCGCCATCGCATCGGCCTGGGTAGTGAACAAGCCCACGTCCGACGGCTGGGTGACGTCGCTGGAGGTGTATGCCGCCAACGGCGACCTGATCGTGCAGTTCTTCGGCGAACGCAAACCGGGCAAGCCTGAACTGACCGGCTGGCGCGAATTGATGGTCAGCCTGTGCGGCGCGCCCTTGGCCGCCTGAGGATCCGTTGATGAAAAAGTGGCTGGCAATTGCATTGGGCTGGGTCGTGGCGGCAGCGGTTCATGCCGCCGAACCCAGCCGGGTGGTGACGCTGGGCGGCAGTGTGACGGAGATCGTCTATGGCCTGGGGCAGGGCGACCGGCTGGTGGGCGATGACCTGTCCAGCCTGTATCCCGAGGCTGCCACCAAGCTGCCGCGCGTGGGTTATTACCGCGCCGTGCCGGTGGAAGGCGTGCTGTCCTTGAAACCGGATCTTGTCCTGGCGTCCGAGCAGGCCGGCCCGCCGGATGCGCTCAAGCGCCTGGCCGGCGTGGGCGTGCGGGTCGTCACCGTGTCGGACGCGCCCTCGGTGGAGTCGCTGAAGGCGCGCATCCGCGGCGTGGCCGACGCGCTGGGCGTGGCGCCGGCTGGCGAACGCATGGTGGACGAGATCACGCGCGAGCTGGCCCGCGCCGAGGCCTTGCCTGCCACGAAGGCGCGCGCGCTGCTGCTGATCAACCGGACCGGGTCGCCGCAAGGCGCCGGCCGCGACACCGCCGCCAACGAAGTCATGCATCTTGCCGGCCTGGTCAACGTGCTGCATGACCGGCAGGGTTACAAGCCCTTGTCGGCCGAGGCCGTCGGCGCCCTGGCGCCCGATCTGATCGTGGTGACGCAAGCGTCGCTGGACGCGGGCGGCGGCATGGAGGCCTTCCTGCGCCTGCCGGGCATCGCTTCCACCCAAGCAGCGGCCAAGCGGCGGGTGGTGGTGATGGACGACTTGCTGATCCTGGGCATGGGGCCCCGTCTGCCCCTGGCGCTGACCCAGCTGAAAAAGGAGGTCGCGGATGTCATGGCGCGTTAGCGCGCCGTTGGCGTTGGGCCTCTTGACCGCGGCCCTGGTGTTGGCGGCGTTGGCCGCCACCGCCCATGGCGCGGTAGCAATTCCCCTGCGCGAACTGCCGTCCCTGCTGTGGGGCGCGCCCACGCCCGAAAACGCCTTGTGGCGCAATGTGCTGATCGACATCCGTTTGCCGCGCGTGCTGTTCGCAATGGTGACGGGGGCGGGTCTGGCGATATCGGGCGCCGCCATGCAGGCGCTGTTTCGCAATCCGCTGGCTGAACCCGGCCTGATCGGCATTTCAGCAGGCGGAGCGTTGGGGGCGGTGGCCGCCATCGTGCTGTTCTCGGGCGGGTTCTGGGTCACGGCGCCGATGGCGTTCGTGGGCAGCCTGCTGGCCACGCTCTGCGCCTACGCAGTGGGCCGGCGGGTGCCCGGCGTGGCGGGCCTGCTCTTGGCCGGCGTGGCGATCACCGCCATGGCGTTCAGCCTGATCGGCGTGCTGACCTTCATTGCCACCGACGCGCAACTGCGCGACCTGGCTTTCTGGAACATGGGCAGCCTGGGCGGCGCCAACTGGAAGCTGCTGGCGTTCCTGGGTCCCTGGGTCCTGCTTGTGAGCGCATGGCTGGTCAGCCAGTGGCGCGTCATGAACGCCTTGCTGCTGGGCGAACGCGAGGCCCAGCATCTGGGCTATGCGCTCAAACGCGTGCGGGCCAAGCTGGTGCTGGCCAGCGCGCTGATCGTCGGCCCGCTGGTCGCCGCCACGGGCACCATTGTGTTCGTCGGGCTGGTGGTGCCGCACCTGGTGCGCATCACGCTGGGCGCCAACCACCGCTGGCTGCTGCCGGCTACCGTCATCGCGGGCGCGCTGGCGCTGGTATTGGCGGACTGGGCGGCCCGCACGGTTGTCGTGCCGGCGGAATTGCCCATCGGCCTGGTGACGGGACTGGTGGGCGGGCCGTTCTTCCTGTGGCTGCTGGCGCGTGGAAGGAGGATCGGATGACGCTTGCCGCGCAAAACCTGACCTTGTCCCGCGGGGGCGCCCGCATCCTGACCGACGTGTCGCTGGACGTGCGCCCGGGCGAAGTGGTGGGCCTGCTGGGCGCCAACGGCGCGGGCAAGTCGACCCTGCTGGGCGCGCTGGCGTCCGAACTGACGCCCGACTCCGGCCACGCACGCCTGGACGGCGCCGCGCTGGCTGCAATGCCGCATCGGGAGCAGGCGCGCCGCCGCGCCGTGCTGCCGCAAAAACCCGGCCTGACCTTCGACCTGGACGTGCGCGAGGTGGTCGCCATGGGCGCCTACCCGTTTCCCGAACTGCCGCCCGGCCAGGTAGGTGCGCTGGTGACGCAGGCGTTGGAATTGGCCGACGTGGCGCACCTGGGCGGGCGCCGCTATCCCGAACTGTCCGGCGGCGAACAGCAGCGTGTGCAGTTCGCGCGGGTGCTGGTGCAGTGCCATGCCGCGCGGGCGCCGGGCGAAGCGCGCTACCTGCTGCTGGACGAGCCCACGGCCAGCCTGGACCCCAAGCATCAGGGCGACCTGCTTGGCCGCGCGTGGGAACTGGCGCATGCCGGCAATACGGGCGTACTGGTGATTCTGCACGACATGAACCTGGCTGCGCGCTGGTGCGACCGCCTGCTGCTGCTGAGCGGGGGCTGCGGCATCGCGCTGGGCACGCCAGCGCAGGTGCTGACGCCGGCCAACCTGTATCTGGCTTACGGGATCGACGCGCAAGTGATTGCACACCCGCTGCAAGCGGGGCGGCTGCTGGTGTTGACGGGGTGATGGGGACACGGGCCGTGGGGCCGGTAAAATAGGCGATACGCATGTATTCGCCTTTTTCACTTATCACCCAACAGGACCCGTGTCATGCCTACTTTTGACGTCGTCTCCGAAGTCGACAAACACGAACTCACCAACGCCATCGACCAGGCGAACCGCGAACTTTCCACCCGTTTCGACTTCAAGGGCACCGACGCCAAGTTCGAACTGGAAGGCTTCGTCGTGACCCAGGTCGCTTCCAGCGCGTTCCAGTTGAAGCAGATGCTCGACATCCTGCGCGGCCGCCTGTCGGCCCGCGGCATCGACGTGCGCTGCCTGGACGTGGCCGACCCCCTGGAGAACCTGGGCGGCGCGCGCCAGAAGGTCACGATCAAGCAGGGCATCGAACAGCCGGTGGCCAAGAAACTGATCGCCGCCATCAAGAACGCCAAGCTCAAAGTGGAATCCCAGATCAACGGCGACAAGCTGCGCATCACCGGCAAAAAGCGCGACGATCTGCAGACCGCTATCGCGCTGCTGAAGAAGACCGACGTCGACCTGCCCCTGCAGTTTGAGAACTTCCGCGATTGATGTCGCCGGCTCATGGGTCATTCCACGGAGCTGCAACTTGTCGTTGAACTCGCGCGCGCCGGCGGCATGTCGGCGGCCGCGCGGGAATTGGATGTCACGCCGGCTGCGGTCAGCAAGCGGCTGGCCCAGATCGAGGCGCGCCTGGGCGTGCGCCTGTTCAACCGCAGCACGCGGCGCCTGAGCCTCACGGCCGAAGGCGAGGTCTACCTGGAAAGCGCCCGCCGCATCCTGGGCGAAATCGACGACCTGGACGAACTGATCGCCAGCCGCCAGGCGAGCCCGCGCGGTTTGTTGAAGGTCAACGCGCCGCTAGGTTTCGGCCGCAGCTATATCGCGCCTGCCATCGCGGAATTCGCCGCGAAATATCCTGAAGTTTCGCTGCAACTGCAGCTGACCGACAGCCCTGCCGACTTCGTGCAGGACGCGTTCGACGTCGCGGTCCGTTTCGGCGACCTGCCCGACACCCGCCTTATTGCCCGCAAGATCGCGCCCAACCGGCGGCTGGTCTGCGCGTCCCCCGCCTACTTGAAAACGCACGGCGTGCCGGCCACACCGCATGACTTGACGAGGCACCAGTGCATCGTGCTGCGCCAGAACGAGGCCGCCTACGGACTGTGGCGGTTCACGAAAGGCCGCCGCAGCGAAACCGTGAAGGTGCGCGGCAACCTCAGCAGCAACGACGGGGAAGTCACGCTGACCTGGGGCCTGGCCGGCCTGGGCATCCTGCAACGCGCGGAGTGGGACCTGGCTCGCTACCTGCGCAGCGGCCGGCTGGTGCGCGTGCTGGAAGACTACGCCCTGCCGCAAGCGGACATCTACGCGGTGTTTCCGGAGCGGCACCACCTGTCAGCGAAGGTCCGCGTGTTTGTGGATTTCCTGGTGGGGTATTTCCAGAAAGGGTCGGACAGTACCTGGTGACGGCCCGAACTTTCTGGGCATCAGGCCGTGGCCGCTGCCGTCAGGTGCTCGTACAGGATCAGCGAGCCGATGCCGATCAGCGCGATGCCGCCCAGCACTTCGGCGCGCTTGCCCGCCACGCTGCCCAGCGCGCGGCCCAGCATCACGCCGAT
This sequence comes from Achromobacter marplatensis, assembly GCF_002209535.1. Classification (GTDB taxonomy): domain Bacteria; phylum Pseudomonadota; class Gammaproteobacteria; order Burkholderiales; family Burkholderiaceae_B; genus Achromobacter; species Achromobacter marplatensis. The sequence goes on from NZ_NJIG01000006.1 coordinate 389,540, forward strand.
CGTCACCATCAAGGTGGTGGCCAGGCCAATCGCGATGGCGGCCACCACGATGTTCACGTCGACGAATGCCAGGCCGACGCCTACGGCCATCGCGTCGATGCTGGTGGCGAATCCGGTCGCGGCCAGGAGCCAGAAGGAATGGCGGGCGACCGGCGCGGCGTCTTCGTCCTCCTCCTTGAAGGCGTTGCGGATCATCAGCACCCCGAGAATACAGAGCATCCCGAACGCGATCCAATGATCCCAGTCGGCCACGAATTTTGCCGCGACGGAGCCCAGTCCCCAGCCGATCACAGGTGTGATTGCTTCGATTACTCCGAAGATCACACCGGTGCGCAGGGCTTCGGGCAGGCGGGGCTTGTGCAGGGCGGCGCCCTTGCTGATCGCGGCCGCGAACGCGTCCGTCGACATGGCGAACGCAAGAACAATGAGGGAGAGGGCATTCATGGAGAGAGGGGTCCAACCGGGCGAGAACGGCACAGACCCTTCACACCGCCCAGCGTCGTGTGAAAAGTCCGTGGTCTCGCCAAGCGCAATGCCGCTTACGCCATGGCCGGCTAGGGCCAAGAATGTTGACGTAAGCCCTTTCAGAACAGGCCGAAAGGCGGCTACTCCCCAAAGAGTGAACGCAGTCTAGCAGAGCTGGCCGTCGGGCGTATGACAGCCCGCAAGGCGCGCGGGGGAATGTCCGACCGGGTTGCGCACTGGCAAACCGCGGCGGCAAGGCCTCAAATATGGCAAGTTGAAACATCCATAGACCATCCAAGTGGATGTTTTTAATATTCCGTCATGCCTCCTCGTCCTCCCTCCCTCGCCTCCGTTCCCAAGCCCCCCGATGAGAAGATCACCATCAATCTCGGGTACGTCGACTTGGGCCATATCGATCTTCTTGTGCAGGAAGGGTTCTATGCGAACCGCACCGACCTGATACGGACAGCCATCCGCAATCAACTGGCCACGCACGGCGAAGCCGTTCGTCAGGCGGTCAGCCGAAAGACGCTGGTTCTGGGCATCCAGCACTACACCTCGCAGGACCTGCGTGCGGTTCAGGCGGCGGGGGAAATGCTGCAAATCCGGGTGCTGGGGCTGGCGACCATCGCGCCGGACGTCACCCCCGAACTGGCGCTTGCCACCATCGAATCCGTGACGGTCCTGGGCGCCTTGCATGCCAGCGCCGCCGTCAAAGCTGCCCTGCGTCAGCGCATCCGCTGACTTTCCCCCTAGCCGTCAAGGTAACGCCATGCACCCCGAATTCCAGCAACTCATGAACCAGGCCACCCGGCTCACACGTTCCGGCGATCTGGCCGCAGCGACTGCCGCCATCCAGGCCGCGTTGCGGGGCGGGGCAACTGCCGCGCCTGCTCGCGAGGACGATTCCGACGTCATCGATGTCGAGGCTTGGGAGGTCCCCGAACCCGCCGCCCCGTCGGCAAGGGCTACGGCCGCGGCTACGGCTACGGCTACGGCTACGGTCGACGGCGTTGCCCGGCCTGCGGACAAGCCGGCCACGGCAGGCGACACGTTCACCGTGGGATCCTTCCGCAACGCAGGGGGGCACCGCAGCTACAAGCTTTACGTGCCGCCCAACGCGGGCGCCGAGCCCCGTCCGCTGGTCGTCATGCTTCACGGTTGCACGCAGGACGCCGACGATTTCGCTGCCGGCACCGCCATGAACCAGGCCGCGCGAGCGCAGGGCTTCTATGTGCTGTATCCCGTGCAGTCGCGCGAGACCAATCCGCAGAAATGCTGGAACTGGTTCAAGCACAATCATCAGCAGCGGGGTCGGGGCGAACCTGAAATATTGGCCGGCATGACGCGCGCCGTCATCGACTCGCACGCGATCGACCCGCAGCGTGTCTACGTGGCAGGCTTGTCGGCGGGCGGCGCGATGGCCGCCATCCTGGCGGGCGCCTATCCCGACCTGTTCGCCGCCGCGGGCGTGCATTCGGGGCTGGCGGCCGGTGTGGCGACTGATCTGCCGTCCGCGCTCTCGGCCATGAAGGGCGCGGGCATCCACACAGCGGGGCAGGCCGCGAGCGGGGTGCCCACGATCGTCTTTCACGGGGACCGCGACGCAACGGTGCATCCGGGCAATGGCCAGGCAGTGGCTGCGGCCAGCGCTGGGGCAGCCGCACCGGTGGAGACCTGCCGCGTGCCGGGGGCTGGCGGCAAACGCCACAGCACCCGGTACCTGTACCGCAACCCCAAGGGCGACATCAGCGCCGAACGCTGGGAGATCCATGGCGCCGGTCATGCCTGGGCCGGCGGGTCGGCAAGCGGATCCTATACGGACCAATCCGGTCCGGATGCCACGGCCGAGATGCTGCGGTTCTTCTTCGAACGTTCGTTGGGCCACCAGCGCTAGCAGCGGCCCGCGCAAGCGCCTACGCGGTCCACAAATGCTGTGCCGCGTAGGCGCGCCACGGCCGCCACTGTTCGGATCGTGCCAATAGCTGCGCGGGCGTGACTTCCCGCGATTCCAGTTTTTCCAGCGCGCGGATCAGGCCGATGTCCGCCGACGGGAAGGCGTCGGGTTCACGCAGCTGGCGCAGGGCAATGTACTGCGCCGTCCATTCCCCCACGCCTTTGATCTGGCGCAGACGCGCGACGGCTTCTTCCAGCCCGCTGCCGGCGTCGAACAGGTGCTCGTCCGCCACCGCTGCAGCGCCCACGGCGGAGAGCGTGGCGGCGCGGCTTCGGGGCATCCCCAACGTGGCCAGATCGGCCGCGGCGATGACCGCGGGCTCTGGAAAGACATGGGTCAGCGCGCCTTCGGGTTCGGCCATGGGCGCGCCATACGCCGCCACCAGCTTGCCGGCCAGGCGGATGGCCGCGACGACGGTGATCTGCTGCCCCAGGACGGCCCGCATCGCCAATTCGAATCCATCCCAGGCACCCGGCACGCGCAGGCCGGGCCGGGTCTGGATCAGCGAGGTCATGACTGGGTCGCCAGCGAATTGCGCGGCGATGGCGACCGGATCGCTGGCCAGGTCGAACACGCGCCGCACCCGCGCAATGATGGCGGGCAGCGCCTGCAGGCGAGGAAAGCGCACGGTGACCTGCAGCGCATTGCCGGTGCCGGGGCGCACGGTGAGGGTGCCCTGGTGGCCGTCCAGGCTGACCGTGCGCGCGTAGCTGTCCTCTGTCACGTGTTCAATGCCGGCAATGGCGCGCAACCGCAGGAAGGCCAGCATGGCCTCCCAGTCGTAGGGCGGGCGATAGCGCAGCAGCAGCTTGATCTCGCCGTGCCGGCCAGCGGACACCTCGGGTTTTTCCGAGCGGCGCAGCTCGCCCGGGGCACGGCCGAACAGGTCCAGGAAAATCTCGTTGAAGCGGCGGATGCTGCCAAAGCCCGAGGCGAAGGCGATTTCCGCGATGGGCAAATGGGTTTCGTGGATGAGCTGCTTGGCCAGCAGCACGCGGCGCGTCTGGGCCACCGCCACGGGCGAGGCGCCCAGATGCTGGCGAAACTGGCGGCGCAATTGGCGTTCCCCCACGCCCAGACGCTGGGCGAGCGTATCCACCCCGTCGTCGTCCAGCGCGCCCAGTTCAATCAGTTGCAAGGCGCGCGCCACGCTGTCGGGCAATTCGTGTCCGGGGCCAATTTCCGGCGCCGTCTCGGGCCGGCAGCGCAGGCAGGGGTGAAAGCCGGCCTCTTGCGCGGCGGCAGCCGTCGAGAAGAACGTGACGTTCTTCGACAGCGGCGTACGCGCCGGGCACACCGGGCGGCAATAGATGCCGGTTGTCTTGACGGCCGTGAAGAAGCGGCCGTCGTAACGGGCATCGCGCACTTGGATGGCGCTATAGCAGGCGTCGTGGTTCAGGTCCATGAACCGATACTACTGCCGCGCCCGGGCCGGGATCTAGCGGTTTTCGGACACGGTTGTGACGATCACACTGGTGTCCGAAAACCGCCAGCGGCACGCCCTGCACGGTTCTATATTGGCCTTGTTGCGACTTCACCGGGAGCCGGCCATGCCGATCCACTCATTCTCTTTGGAACGCGTTTCCACCCCGCTGGGCCAGATGCTGGTGCTGACGGATGCCCAGCAGCAGTTGCGCGCGGTCGATTGGCAAGACTACGAATCCCGCATGCATACGCTGCTGCGGCGCCAGTACGGCAAAGACGCCGTGCAGGTGCGGGACGCCGGCCAGCCCTCCGTGCCGCGCCGCGCGCTGGAAGCGTATTTCGACGGCGAAGTGACCGCCATCAACGATCTACCCGTGGCGCTGGGCGGCACCGACTTCCAGCGGCAGGTCTGGCAGGCGCTGCGCGGTATCGCGGGCGGGCAGACCGTCAGCTATGGCAGCCTGGCTGGGCGCATCGAACGGCCTACCGCCGTGCGCGCGGTCGGGCTGGCCAACGGCGCCAATCCGGTTGGCATCGTGATTCCTTGCCACCGGGTGATCGGCGCCAACGCGTCGTTGACCGGCTACGGCGGCGGGCTGCACCGCAAGCGCTGGCTGCTGGAACACGAAGCCCGGCATGCCGCGCACTGAGCGCCACTTTCAACTCCAGGTTAAAGATGTTGTGAATTCCGGCGCCGTCCGCGGCGCCGGCGCTCAGTAAAGTGCCGACAGACCCTTATCAGCAAGGAGGCCTGTCGGCCATGAAGACCTATCGCATCGCAACCATTCCCGGCGACGGCATCGGCAAGGAAGTGATTCCCGCCGGCCAGCGCATCCTGCAAGCGCTGGCCGTACAGGACGGCCTGCGTTTCGAATTCCAGGATTTCGACTGGGGCGGCGACTACTACCGCAAGCACGGGGTGATGATGCCGGCCGATGGGCTGGATGCCCTGCGCGACAAGGACGCGATCCTGTTTGGTTCGGCCGGCGACCCCGACATCGCCGATCACATCACGCTGTGGGGCCTGCGCCTGAAGATCTGCCAGGGCTTCGACCAGTACGCCAACGTGCGTCCCACGCGCATCCTGCCCGGCATTGACGCGCCGCTCAAGCGCTGCACGCCGGAACAACTGAACTGGGTGATCGTGCGCGAGAACTCGGAAGGCGAGTATTCGGGCGTGGGCGGCCGCGTGCATCAGGGGCACCCCATCGAAGCCGCCACCGACGTCTCGATCATGACGCGCGCGGGCGTGGAACGCATCCTGCGCTTTGCGTTCAAGCTGGCGCAGTCGCGTCCGCGCAAGCTGTTGACCGTCGTCACCAAATCGAACGCGCAACGCCATGCCATGGTGATGTGGGACGAGATCGCGCTGCAGGTCAGCCGCGAGTTCCCGGATGTGACGTGGGACAAGGAATTGGTCGATGCCGCCACCGCGCGCATGGTCAACCGTCCGGCGTCGCTGGACACCATCGTGGCCACCAACCTGCACGCCGACATCCTGAGCGACCTGGCGGCTGCGCTGGCCGGCAGCCTGGGCATCGCGCCCACGGGCAATATCGATCCGGAACGCCGCTATCCGTCCATGTTCGAACCGATCCATGGCTCGGCCTTCGACATCATGGGCAAGGGCCTCGCGAATCCGGTCGGCACGTTCTGGTCGGTGGTGATGCTGCTGGAACATCTGGGCGAACACGCAGCGGCCGCGCGGCTGATGCAGGCCATCGAAAGCGTGACGGCGAATCCGGCCTTGCACACGCGCGACCTGGGCGGCCAGGCCACGACGGAGCAGGTGACGGCCGCGGTATGCGCGCGCTTGGCCGCGGGCGGGCAGGCCCGGGCGGCGTAGGCACACGCACTACCCGAAAAACCGATCCTGGGCGACAGACCCGGGGCGGTTTCCGGCAATACAAAAAGAAGCGAAGTCCATTCGTATCCCAAGGAGACAAGCATGTCCAAGCAAGCCTTACGCACGCGCGCCCTGGCGTTCGCGTGCCTGTTGAGCCTGCCCCTGGCGGGTGGCGTTGCGGTGGCGCAGACGTATCCCGCGCGGCCGGTGAACCTGATCGTGCCGTTCCCGGCCGGCGGCACGACCGACGTGCTGGCGCGCGCGCTGGGGCAGGAACTGGCCAAGCGCCTGGGCCAGCCGGTGGTGGTGGAAAACAAGCCGGGCGCGGGGTCGACCCTGGGTGCGGACTATGTGGCCCGTGCGGCGCCGGACGGCTACACGCTGCTGATGGGCGCCGTGCATCACACCATCGCCACCAGCGTCTACAAGAGCCTGCATTACGACTTCCAGAAGGATTTCGCGCCGGTCACGACGGTGGCGCTGGTGCCCAATGTGCTGGTGGTCAATCCCAAGGTGGACGCCAAGGACGTGCAGGGGTTGTTGACCTTGGCGCGGGCCGCGCCGGGCAAGCTGACTTACGGGTCCAACGGCATGGGCACCGGCCAGCACCTGATCGGCGCGCAGTTCGAGCACGCCGGCCAGGTGCATTTGCTGCATGTGCCGTACAAGGGCAGCGGCCCGTTGACGACCGACCTGCTGGGCGGCCAGATCGATATGTCGTTCGACACCATCACGCCGGTGCTGGCGCATATCCAGAGCGGCAAACTGCGAGCGCTGGCCGTGACGACGAATCAGCGGTCGGCGGCGTTGCCCGACGTGCCCACGATGGAAGAGGCGGGGTTGAAGCCGTTCAACATGGGGACCTGGTTTGGCGTGCTGGCGCCGGCCGCCGTGCCCAAAGACATCGTCACGAAATTGAACGCCGAGATGGTGGCCATCATCCAGTCGCCGGATTTCTCGCACCGCATGGCCGAGATCGGCGCCGTGCCCATCGGCGATACGCCGGAGCAGATGCGGGCCCGCATCGGCGCCGACACCGAGAACTACGCCAAGCTCGTGAAGGACGCGAAGGTGGCGATTAACTGAGCGCTGCCGTCACGCGCGGATCCAGCCCCGCGCGATCGGCAGGGCCAGCAGCTTGCGGTAGATGCCCTGCACGATACGCGTCAGGGGCGCGCCGACGCGGTTCCATACCGGGACGGCCACGCCGGCCGCAAGCGGCGCCAGGATCAGGCCGCCTGCGATATCCAGCGGGAAATGCACGCCCAGGTAGACGCGCGAGGTGCCAACCACGGCGGCGGCCAGCAGCGTCGCCCAGCCCCATCCCGCCCAGCGCCGGTCAAAGATCAGCGCGCACGCGAAGGTGGCGATGATGATGGTGTGATTGCTGGGGAACGACGACGTCGCCTTGTGCGGGAAGAAAGCCTGCCCCAGGCCGATGGCGAAGGGGCGCGGATGCGGCCACAGCGCGCCGCAGATGTAGCTGGCGAACAGCGCCACGGCGATGCTCGCCAACACCTTCAGCGCCAGATTGCGTTGCGCTTCGCCGCCCCAGAGCCACAGCGCGGCCAGCGCTCCGGGCACCAGCAGGATGAGCTGGTTGGCCACCAGCATGGCGGCATGGATCCGCCAGATCGGGGTGGCCGGGTCGGCGTTGATCAGAAGAAAAAGGGACTGGTTCAGCGGTTCCAGGAAATCCATGACACGTCATCGCGGCGTAATAATCAATAGCCGCGATGGTAAAGAGGTTTCCCGTCAGTCCGCTTACAAAATGCGCCGGAGTACGCGCTTTTACTTCTGGATGCGTTTGCCGTCGGCGTTGATGACGAGTTCGCCGTCTTCCTTCGTGAATGCGCCTTGCTGGGGCGCTGGCAGGATGTCCAGCACCAGTTCGCTGGGGCGGCACAGGCGGGCGCCCAGCGGCGTGGTCACGAAGGGGCGGTTCAGCAGGATGGGGTGCTGCTCGATCGCGTCCAGGAGCGCGTCGTCCGATAGAGACGTATCGTCCAGGCCCAATTCCAGGTAGGGCGTGCCCTTTTCACGCAGCGCGTCGCGCACGCTGATGCCCGCCTGCTTGAACAGCGCCTTCAGCGTGGCGCGCGAGGGCGGCGTTTCGAGGTACAGCACCACCTGCGGCTCGATGCCCGCGTTGCGGATCATGGCCAGCGTATTGCGGGACGTGCCGCACTTGGGGTTGTGATAGATGGTTACATCGGACATGGGGGCTCCTTGGTGCGGGGTTTCGTCTGCAAGACGGTGAGCATAGTGCATCCGGCGCGCGCCTTCAGGCGCGCAGCTTCCTGCCCAGCCGGCGCCAGCCGATGACCACACCCGTGAGGCTCAACGCGGCGCCGCCCAGGCTCAGGAAGATCAGCAGCGCATCCCACAGCGGGCGGCGCGACAGCAGGCCCGTCCAGTCCCAGCTATGCAGGAAGGCGAACAGCCAGCGGCTTGCGCGGTTGCTGCGGTCCTGGCGGCCCTGGATCAGGCCGGTGTGCGGATCCAGGTAGACCCACGTGGCCTGCGGGTTGTCGTAGACCAGGCGCCAGACAGGCAGGGGTTTTTCGATATGGCCCAGCATGGCGTGTTCGTCGCGCGCGTAGTAATAGAGGTCATAGGCGCGCAACACCTGCACCTCGCGCAGCGCGGCGCCCGGCAGCAACTGCGCGGCCGCCTGGCGCAGGTCCGCCTCGTTGAAGGCATGGGGCGTTGCCTGGGTGGCCGACAGCACCTGCGGCGCACCCGCCGGGCCGCGCGCCAGCACCACGTCCTGCCCGGCGGCGCGGGTCCAGCTGAGTTCGCGCGGCGCGGCGGGCAAGGCGGCGATCAAGGCCTGGGGCGAGGCCAGCGGTGCGCCCGCCGCCGCGCCGGCGTAGGCCGCGCGGTCCAACGGCGCCGCGGTGCTGGTGAAGAGTTTCCACGGATTCATCGACATCAGCCCGCTGAAGATCCAGGTGATGGTGATGAGGGCGAACAGCAAGCCGCTGATGTGATGCCAGCGCATCATGCTCTCGCGGTAGGGCGAACGGCTGCCGCTGGCGTAGGGCCGTGAAAAACGCCAGCGCAGGATGCCCACGACGGTGCCCGTCAGCGCCACCAGCACGCCCGCCACCGACAGCCACACCACGATGTCGTGCCACCAAGGGTCCAGCGCATTGCCGCGAAACGGATACAACCAGTGGATCCACGCGCCCGCATAGTTCCAGGCGCGTTCGTTGAATGTGGCGTCCAGCACCACGGCACCCGTCGCCGACGAGATATACAACCGCGTCCGGTCTGGATCGTCCATGTCCACGCGATGCAGCGGCCGGTGCGGCTTGAGGGCGCCGGAGTGCGTGTACACGTCTTCCACCACGGTGCCCTGGTAGTGCGCGGCGTACTGGCCGCCGAACCAGGCCATGGCGGTGGCCCGCGCGACCTCGGCATCGGCCGGCGGCAGCAGGGCGCCCGTGGCGGCGTCCACGATCCGGGGCGCGTCGCGCATGCCACCGGCGACGGCGTAGACCGGCGCGCCGCCACGGGTGGCGGCCAGGCTCAGGCCGGAGGCGTTGTGGGCGTCGGCGCCTGCCGCCGCCAGCGCCTGGGCGGGCGTGACGGCGATGGCGGCGGCATCCAGCGGCGCCAGGTGCGTCAGGCGCTCCTGCGGCGTCAGTTTGGGATAACCCACGTACATCATCACCACGCCGCTTACGAACCACATGGCGAAGAACAGGCACAGCACGATGCCGGCCCAGCGGTGGATCAGGTACAGCCAGCGCTTGGCGCGGGCGGATAGCGGCGGGCTGGCGGGACGGCCGGGCGGACGGGTCAAGGTGGCGCGCATGGCATCTCCATTTCCGCGGGTCAGAATCGCGCCTGCAGCACCAGTTCCACCGAGCGCGGCGCGCCCAGGTAGAACATGGTGGGGGTCGCGTTCGCGGCGTAGACCTTGTCGGTCAGGTTGCGCACGCGGGCCGTCACGTTCAGGTTGCGGTTGATCCGGTGGGACAGCGCGGCGTCGAACACCGTGTAGGACGGCGCCCAGACCGTGTTCGCGGCGTCCGCGTAGGTGCGGCCCACGTAGCGCGCCGCCACGCTGGCGTTCCAGTCGGGCACGAAGGCGTAATCCAGCCAGACGTTGGCCAGGCGCCGGGGCGTGTTGGTCGGCACATTGCCATTGCGCGAGACCGCGACGCCGCCCACCGATTGCGAGAAATCGTCGTACTTCGGATCCACGAACGCCACGTTGCCTTGCAGGGATAGCTTGGGCGTCAACTGCAGGCCGCCGGCCAATTCGATGCCGCGCGCCGACTGCGCGCCGACGGGCACGCTGACGCCGGGGTTGTCCGGGTCGGACGTGGCCATGTTCTTGCGCTTGATCTCATAGACCGACACGGTGGCCGAACCGCGGCCGTCCCAGAAGTTGAACTTGCCGCCCACTTCGGCTTGCGTGCCCGTGGTGAGCTTGTCGTTGTTCAGCACGTCGGCGAATGACGCGGTGGCCAGCAGGCCCGACGGGGGATCCGCCGCCGTGGCGTATTGCGCGTACAGCGAGGCCTCGGGGGTGACCTCCCAGTTCACGCCCAGGCGCCCGGTCAGGGGCGAGTATCGGCGCGACGCGCTGGCGGGCGACGCTGCCGTGACGGCGCGGCGGTTGGTTAAATCCAGGTCGATGAAGTCCTTGCGCAGGGCCGACACGATCGCCACGCCGGGCAGCACTTCGGTGCGGTTCTCCAACGTGAGGGCGACTGTACGGATGCGGTTGTCGCGGTCGGCGCGGTGGCCACGCGTCATGCCGGGGATGTCGTAGAAATCACCGGGGGAAAAGTCGTACGGGTCCACGGCGTCCACCTGGCCGGGCAGGCTGGTGGGATAGCGGGTGATCTTGTTCTGGCTGATGTCGGCGCCGAACGACCAGTCGCTGGGCAGGCCGGCAAGCGTCGAACGGACGACGCCTTCCACGCGGTTGCCCACCAGGCTTTGCTCGTGGCGCTGCAACAGCGCGCCAGACCGCAGCACCAGGCTGTTGTCGCCATTGAAGCGATAGTTCTCCAGATTGCGGAAATCGCGCTCGGCGCGGTAGTAGTACAGCGTGTTCTTGAGCGTGAGGTTCGAGCCGGCGCGCCATTCGGTCATGGACCGCGCCCACAGCACGGACTGCTCGTACAGGCCGTCGTTGACGTTGTAGTTCTTGAACCGAGTGCCGTCCAGGATGCGGCCGGCGCCCTGCACTACGCCGCGGGCGTCGGCTTTCAGCGGCGTGCCCCAGTAGGGGCGGTCGACCTGTTCGCGCTGGTACTCGAAGGCGAAGGTCTGGGTCACGTCGTCGCCCAGGTCGGACAGCAGCGAGGCGGCGATCTGGCTGGCGCGGGAATGGTTGCCGTCGACCCAGCCGTGGCTCGATCCGGTGTTGGCGTCGATGCGCAGGTAGTGGCCGCGGCCGCCGGGGTCGCCAGCCAGTTGCTGGTTCAATCCCGCCGAGATCTGGCGGCTGTCGAACGAGCCCAGCCGGAACTGGCCGTCGTAGAAGGTGTCGCGCTGGGGCAGCTTGGTCACGTAGTTGATTGCGCCGCCGACCGCGCCCGCGCCGAACAGGAAGGTCGAGGGGCCGCCGATGGCTTCGACGCGATCGTAGATCCAGCTGTCCACCGGACGCCCGGCAACCGAGTCGTACTGCACCGAGATGCCGTTGAACAATTGCGTGACCTGGCCGCCGGAAAAGCCCCGGTAGCTGACGGCGCCGGCGTTGCCGGGGGGCGACGCGTTGTCCACGCCGGGGATGCCGCGCGCGATGTCCTGCGTGTTCAGCGATCCGCGCGCGTCGATCTGCTCGCGCGAGATCACCGTGACGCTGGCCGGCGTTTCGCGCAGGGTGAGCCCCAGGCGGCTGCCGGTGCTGTCGCGGACGTCCAGGTCGATCGGGCCGTTGGGGGCGGGGTCGGCCTGGCCGGCGCCGTAGACGGTGGTGGGGGCCAGCGTTTCCACGGCAGGTTCGGTGGTCAGGGCCTGGGCAGAGCCGCTGGCAAGCGCGCCGAGCAGCAGGGTGTAGCGAGTGGTCTTTTTCATGTCTGGAACCGGGGGACCGGCCAGGCGCCCGGTACGCCGCCTGGGACAGGCGGGGCACGACGGATCACAAGGCGGGTCGCAAGGGTCGGGGTGACGGCACGCGAGCGAGCGCGCAAAGCGCGCGGGGGCAACGTGCCGACGGCGAAGGCGGGCAGACGCGGACAGATACCGCCATCAGGCGGCAGAGCGGCGCCGGCTTAGTTCGCGGGCGGTGCGCGCGGCTGGGCCGCGCTCCAGGCATGAAGGGGATTGGCCGCCAGGAAGAACAGCGGCGGGTAGGTGATGGCGCGGCCGACGGGGGCGGGCACCACGGGCACGGGCGCGGGCAGGATGCCCACGTCGGCCTGAGGGTTGCGGCAAAGCGGGCAATGGTGGCCGTCGCCATGGGCGTCGGCCTGCGTGTCGCCGCTGCCGTCGTGCGGCACTTCCAGCGTCAGGGTGGACGGCGCTTCGCCTTCGCTGGCGCAGTAGTCGACGCTGATGCGGTGGGCGTGGTGGCCGCCCGGAGACAGGCTCAGGGCATGTGCAAGCGACGGCGCCAACGACGCCCACAGGATCGCGGCAAGCGCGATCCACAAGGTGGGGCGGGTCAGGAAGGAAGCGAAGCACATGGAGCCGGATTATATCGGAGCAGATCGGCGGTCCGCACGCGAAATCCCGGCCCGCCTGCGGCATTTCGCCGCAGGCTCAGACCGACAGGTGCCGCCGCACGTCTGCGCCGTCGATGGCGCTGCGGTCGCCGCTGGCCACCACTTCGCCGCGTGACAGGACGACGAACTGGTCCGCCAGCTCGCGGGCGAAATCGAAATATTGCTCGCACAGCAGGATGGCGATGTCGCCGCGTTGGCGCAGCATGTGGATCACCCGGGCGATGTCCTTGATGATGGACGGCTGGATGCCTTCGGTGGGTTCGTCCAGGATGATGAGCTTGGGTTCGGCCACCAGCGCCCGCGCGATCGCCAGCTGTTGCTGCTGCCCGCCGGACAGGTCGCCGCCGCGCCGCGACAGCATGCTTTTCAGCACCGGAAAGAGCTCGAACACTTCTTCCTTGATGCGGCGCGCCCGCGACGCCGGCCGGGTCGCCATGCCCATCAGGATGTTTTCCTCGACGGTCAGCCGGGCGAAGATGTCGCGGCCCTGCGGCACATAGGCCATGCCGCGCGCGGCGCGCTGGTGGGGCGCCAGGCGCGTGATGTCCGCGCCGTCGAACGCGATGCCGCCGCTGGCGACCGGCAGCACCCCCATCACGCATTTCAGCAGCGTGGTCTTGCCCACGCCATTGCGGCCCAGCAATGCCAGGCACTCGCCCTGGCGTACCGACAGCGATACGCCGCGCAGCGTGTGGCTGCCGCCGTAGTATTGGTTGATCGTGCTTACGTCCAGCATCTCAGCGCCCCAGATAGACTTCGATCACGCGCGGGTCGGCCTGCACCTTGCTCATCGGCCCTTCGGCCAGCACCGAGCCTTCATGCAGCACCGTCACTTTGCCGTCGCCCGCGATCTGGTTGACGAAATCCATATCGTGTTCGACCACCATCAGCGAATGCCGTCCGCGCAATTCGTTCAGCAGTTCGCCGGTGCGTTCGGTCTCGGCGTCGGTCATGCCCGCCACGGGTTCGTCCAGCAGCAGCAACTGGGGTTCCTGCATCAGCAGCATGCCGATCTCCAGCCATTGCTTCTGGCCATGCGACAGCAGGCCGGCGGGCCGCCACACCTCGGGCCGCAGCCGGATCAGGTCCAGCGTTTCGCCGATCTTGTCGGCCTGTTCGCCGGTCAGCCGCGAGAACAGCGTGGGCCGCACGCGCTTGTCGGTTTTCATCGCCAGTTCCAGGTTTTCGAACACGGTGTGCTGTTCGAACACCGTGGGCCGCTGGAACTTGCGGCCGATGCCCGCATGCGCGATCTGCGCCTCGTTCAAGGTCGCAAGGTCGATGCTCTGGCCGAAGAAGGCGGTGCCCGCCGTTGGCCGCGTCTTGCCGGTGATGACGTCCATCATCGTGGTCTTGCCCGCGCCGTTGGGGCCGATGATGCAGCGCAGTTCGCCCACGCCGATGTCCAGCGTCAGGTCGTTCAGCGCCTTGAATCCGTCGAAGCTGACGGTGATGCCTTCCAGGTACAGGATGGCGCCGTGGCTGGTATCCAGGCCTTTGGGGCTGACGCGGCCGTATCCGGCTTCGCCGCTGGGGCCGCCGTCCAGCATGGCGGATTCGGTGTGCGTGCTGGTCATGCCTTGTTCTCCTGGAAGCGGGCCGCCACGCGGCGGGCCAGGCCGACGATGCCGGTGGGCAGGAACAGCGTCACCAGCACGAAGATCAGGCCCAGCGCGTACAGCCAGTACTCGGGCAGCACGCTGGTGAACCAGGTCTTCAAGCCATTGACCGCGCCCGCGCCGATGATGGGGCCGATCAAGGTGCCGCGCCCGCCGGTGGCCACCCAGATCACCATTTCGATGGAGGTCTCGGTGGACATCTCGCTGGGGTTGATGATGCCCACCTGGGGCACGTACAAGGCCCCCGCGATGCCGCACAGCACGGCCGACAAGGTCCAGACGAAGAGCTTGAATCCCAGCGGGTCGTAACCGATGAAGCGCAGCCGGCTTTCGGCGTCGCGCACGGCGGTCAGCACGCGGCCCAGCTTGGATTGCGTGACCATGCGTGCCACGACCAAGGCGCCTGCCAGCGCCGCCAGCGTGATCCAGTACAGCGTGGCACGCGTGCCGGGCGCCGTGATGTCGAAGCCCAGGATGCGCTTGAAGTCGGTAAAGCCATTGTTGCCGCCGAAGCCCGTGTCGTTGCGGAAGAACAGCAGCATGGCGGCGAACGTCAGCGCCTGCGTGATGATCGAGAAATACACGCCCTTGATGCGCGAGCGGAAGGCGAAGTAGCCGAAGACGAACGCCAGCACGCCCGGCACCAGCACCACCAGCAGCATGGCGTACCAGAAGTGCTCGGTGAAGGACCAGTACCAGGGGTAGCGCTTCCAGTCCAGGAACACCATGAAGTCGGGCAGGTTGCTTTGGTAGACGCCGTCGCGGCCGATGGCGCGCATCAGGTACATGCCGTGCGCATAGCCGCCCAGCGCGAAGAACAGGCCGTGGCCCAGCGACAGGATGCCGGCGTAGCCCCACACCAGGTCCAACGCCAGCGCGGCCATCGCGTAGCACATGAACTTGCCCAGCAGCGCCACGGCATAGGCTGACACGTGCAACGCGTGTCCGGGCGGGAAGACGAGGTTCAAGAGGGGCAGCAACGCAAGCAGCGCCACGGCCACGGCCAGCGCCGTCCAGACGCGGCCCGAGAACAGGGGGCGTCGGGCCAGCAGGTTCAGATCGGTCAGCGCGGTCTGTTTCATTCAACGCTCCGGCCGCGGGGGGCGAACAGGCCTTGCGGCCGTTTTTGGACAAACAGCACGATGAGCACCAGGATGGTGATCTTGGCCATGACGGCGCCCGCGTAGGGCTCCAGGAATTTGTTGACGCCGCCCAGGCCCATCGCGGCGATGACGGTGCCGGCCAGCTGGCCCACGCCGCCCAGCACCACCACCATGAAGGAATCGACGATGTAGCCGCGGCCCAGGTCGGGGCCCACGTTGCCCAGCTGCGACAGGGCCACGCCGGCCAGTCCCGCGATGCCCGAGCCCAGCCCGAAGGCAAGCATGTCCACGCGCCCGGTCGGCACGCCCACGCAGTCGGCCATGCGCCGGTTCTGCGTGATGGCCCGCACGAAGAGACCCAGCCGCGTGTGGTTTAACAGCACCCACACCAGGAACACGACGAAGAATGCGAAGCCGATGATCACCAAGCGGTTGTAGGTCAGCACCAGGCCGCCCAGCACCGTGATCCCGCCCGACATCCAGCTGGGGTTGCCCACCTCCACGTTCTGCGCGCCGAACAGCGTACGTACGCCCTGCATCAGCATCAGGCTGATGCCCCAAGTGGCCAGCAGCGTTTCCAGCGGGCGGCCATAGAGCCAGCGGATGACGGTGCGTTCCAGCGCCATGCCGACCAGCGCCGTCACGACGAAGGCCAGCGGCAACGCCGCCACCACATACCAGTCCAGCCAGCCCGGCAGCCAGGCGCGGAACAGCGTCTGCACTACATACGTCACATAGGCGCCGATCATCAGCAGTTCGCCGTGCGCCATGTTGATGACGCCCATCAGGCCGAAGGTGATGGCCAGGCCCAGCGCGGCCAGCAGCAGCACGCTGCCCAGGCTGATGCCGTAGAAAAGGTTGCCCGCCCATTCGATGGTGGCCAGGTGCCGGTCGATCCGCTTCAATGCATTGGCGGCAGCCTCGCGCACGCCGGCATCGGGTTCGGCAAAGGCGCCGCCTTGTTCCTGCGTCAGCGCGGCAAGCGTGGGGCGGAAGGCGGCGTTGCTGGTGGCGCCCAGCAATTCGACGGCATGGCGCCGCTTGGCCGGGTCAGTGCTCTTCAATTCCAGATTGGCCTGCGCGATCAGGAGCGCGTCGCGCACGGCCTCGTTCTTTTCGGACGCCAGCGCTTTTTCCAGCATGGGCAGGCGGGCGGGGTCGCCAGTCTGCTGCAGGCGTCGGGCGGCGTCCAGGCGTTCATTGGGCTTGTCGGAGAACAAGCGGGAACCCGCCAGCGCGGCCTCGATGGCGCGACGCAGGCGGTTGTTGATGGTGACGGTGCTGGCGCCTGCGGGCAGGTCGACGGCCGCGCCGGTGGCGGGATCGGTGGCGCGCGTGCCGCCCGCACCGATCAGCACGCGGCCGTCGGCCGTCGCATACAGCTGGTCGTTGCCCAGCGCTTGCAGGACCGCTGCCGCACCGGGCTCGGGCAGTTGGCCCAACGCGGCAATCGCTTGCAGCTTGGCGTCGGTGTCGTCGCCGGCCAGCGGCGCAAGCAGGGCGGGATCCACGCCGGCCGCCGCCGCGGGGGCGGCCAGCAGCGGCATGGCAAGCAGCCATGCAAGAAAAGAACGACGCAAGAAGCGTGTGATTGCCGCGATGAGCATGGCTGCTGGTTCCCTTAGAGGCCTTGCTTGCTTTCGTTACCCGGGATGTACGGGCTCCAGGGTTGGGCGCGGATCGGGCCCTTGCTCTTCCACACCACGTTGAACTGACCGTCCGCCTTGATCTCGCCGATGTAGACCGGCTTGTGCAGGTGGTGGTTGGTCTTGTCCATTTCGATGGTGTAGCCGTCAGGGGCGTTGAACTTCTGGCCGCCCATGGCCGCAATTACCTTGTCCACGTCGGTGGTCTTGGCTTGCTCGACGGCCTGCTTCCACATGTGGATGCCGACGTAGGTGGCCTCCATCGGATCGTTCGTCACGACCGTGCTGGAATTGGGCAAGTTCTTGGCCTTTGCGTAGGCCTTCCACTTCTTGATGAACTCCTCGTTGACCGGGTTCTTGACCGATTCGAAGTAGTTCCAGGCGGCCAGGTGGCCGACCAGCGGCTTGGTATCCACGCCGCGCAGTTCTTCTTCACCCACCGAGAACGCCACGACCGGCACGTCGGTGGCCTTCAGGCCGGCGTTGCCCAGTTCTTTGTAGAAGGGCACGTTCGAGTCGCCGTTGATGGTGGAGATGACGGCCGTCTTGCCGCCCGTGGCGAACTTCTTGATGTTGGCCACGATGGTCTGATAGTCGGAATGGCCGAAGGGGGTGTAGACCTCGTCGATGTCGCTGTCCTTGACGCCCTTGGAATGCAGGAAGGCGCGCAGGATCTTGTTGGTGGTGCGCGGGTAGACGTAATCGGTGCCCAGCAGCACGAAGCGCTTGGCGCCGCCGCCGTCTTCGCTCATCAGGTATTCCACGGCGGGAATCGCTTGCTGGTTGGGCGCGGCGCCCGTGTAGAACACGTTCTTCTCCAGCTCTTCGCCTTCATACTGCACGGGATAGAACAGCAGCCCGTTCAATTCCTTGAACACCGGCAGCACCGACTTGCGCGACACCGAAGTCCAGCAACCGAAGACGACCGCCACCTTGTCCTGCGACAGCAGTTGGCGCGATTTCTCGGCGAACAGCGGCCAGTTCGACGCGGGGTCCACGACCACGGCTTCCAGCTTCTTGCCCATCACGCCGCCTGCGGCGTTGATTTCGTCGATGGTCATCAGCGCAACGTCCTTGAGCGACGTCTCCGAGATGGCCATCGTGCCCGACAGGGAATGCAGGATGCCGACCTTGATGGTGTCTTCGGCGGCGAGTACCTGCGGCATCCACCCGGACATGGCCAACAGGCTCACGGCGGTCAGTTGCTTTAAGGCTAGTCTGCGTTTCATGGTGACTCCTGGATGGAATGTGCCGGCCTGGCCGGCAGGAACGATCTGAACAACACCCGACAACCTGGACTTCAAAGCAAAAGGCGTGCCAAGTGCGCAGGCAGGGTCATGCCGCTGTATGAAGAGGGGGTGTTTACGCGAAGGCGCAGCGCGGCCGCGGGGCGGGTGCGCCCGGATCAAAACAGTGCCGCATGCACAAAACAGGTGCGGCGCCTGCCCGCTTGCGGTGCGTGCGAGAACGCACTGATCCAGCCCGAAAACCGCGGTTGACCCGTTATCCGGGGCGGCCTCAGAGGGGAAACGGAAAAGCCGGCCAACATGGCACGGCGATTGCTTGGGAATCCGTACTTGTATACAAGAAAGGATTCCAGCATGAATGCCGCAGCATCGCAGAAGCACCCCGTCGGTTGGACGATTGCGCAATGGCAGGCCGCCTACCGCGAAGGCGGGGCGCAGCCCGAAACGCTGTTGGCGGAGTACGCCGCCACGCCCGACGGCCCGGCGGACAACGCCTGGATACGGCGGGTGGACCGCGCCACGCTGGACGAGCAACTGGACGGGCTGCGGCTGTTGCGGCAAGCCGTGGGCGATGACCTGGCGCGATTGCCCCTGTATGGCGTGCCGTTCGCCATCAAGGACAACATCGACGCCGCGGGCTGGCCGACGACGGCTGCGTGCCCGGAGTTCGCCTACACGCCGGGCGAGGACGCGACCGTGGTGCAGCGGCTGCGCGCCGCCGGGGCCATCCTGGTCGGCAAGACCAACCTGGACCAATTCGCCACCGGCCTCGTGGGCACGCGTTCGCCGCACGGCGCCGTAGCCAATACCTTCAACCCCGACTACGTCAGCGGCGGTTCCAGCTCCGGGTCGGCGTCGGTGGTGGCGCGCGGCTTGGCGGCGTTCTCGCTGGGAACGGACACCGCGGGCTCGGGCCGCGTGCCGGCGGGGTTCAACAACATCGTCGGCTTGAAGCCGACCAAGGGCTGGTTCAGCACGGCAGGCGTGGTGCCCGCCTGCCGCACGCTGGATTGCGTGTCGATCTTCGCGTTGACCGTGGCCGACGCCGCGCTCGTGGCGGAAGTGGCCGGCGGCTTTGACGAGCGCGACCCGTATTCGCGCGCCATGCCAGCTGGCGCGTCGCTGCCGTGGCCCACGGCGCCCCGAATCGCGATCCCCGCCACGCTGGAATTCTTTGGCGACGCGCAGGCCGCCGCGGTCTTCGACGATGCCGTGCACGCATTGCAGGCTGCCGGCGCGGAAGTGGCCCCCATCGACTTCGCGCCGTTCAACGAGCTGGCCGCGCTGCTGTATCAAGGGCCGTGGGTGGCCGAGCGTTTCGCCGCCGTGGAAGCGTTGTGGAAGGACAGCCCGGACGTCATCAACCCCGTGGTGCGCGGCATCGTGGAGCAGGCGGCGAACTACAGCGCGCTGGACGCCTTCAAGGCCGAGTACCGCCGCGCCGAACTGACGCGCCAGATCCATCAGACCCTGGCGGGGTTCGACGCGTTGGTCGTGCCGACCTCCCCCTCCATCTACACGATCGCCCAACTGGAGGCCGATCCGGTCACCTTGAATTCGCGGCTGGGCGTCTACACCAACTTTGCCAACCTGGCCGACCTGTCGGCGCTGGCGGTGCCGGCGGGCATGCGCGCCGACGGCTTGCCGTCCGGCATCACGCTGATCGGCCTGGCCTGGCAGGACCGCGCGCTGGCGCAGTTCGGCAAGCTTTGGCAAGCGCAGCGCGGTCTGCCGTTGGGCGCCACCGGCGCACCGTTGCCTGCCGGCATCGCCGCCAGCCAGGCGCCGGCGGACACGATACGCGTGGCCGTGGTGGGCGCCCACTTGACGGGCATGCCGCTGAACCACCAGCTGACGTCGCGCCATGCGGTATTGGCCGAGAAGACCCGCACGGCCGCCGACTACCGCCTGTACGCGCTGGCCAACACGACGCCGCCCAAGCCCGGCCTGGTCAAGTCCGAATCCGGCGCGCCCATCGAGGTCGAGCTGTGGGATGTGCCGGTGACGGCGTTCGGCGCCTTCGTCGCCGAGATTCCCGCGCCCCTGGGCATCGGCACGCTGGAGCTGGAAGACGGCCGCCTGGTCAAGGGATTCATCTGCGAACCGCGCGGCCTGGCGGGTGCGCGGGACATCACCGCCTTTGGCGGCTGGCGCGCCTACCTGGCCAGCCTGAACGCCACCCCCCGATAACTGCCAGACCCTAAGGGAGTCGCATCGTGTTCGATACCGTTCTGATTGCCAACCGCGGCGAAATCGCCGTCCGCGCCATCCGCACCCTGAAGCGGCTGGGCATCCGCAGCGTGGCGGTGTATTCCGACCCCGACCGCAACGCGGCGCATGTGCGCGAAGCCGATGTGGCCGTTGCGCTGGGCGGCGAGAAAGCCGCCGACAGCTATCTGCGCATGGACCTGCTGCTGGCCGCGGCCCGCGAGCACGGCGCGCAGGCCATCTATCCCGGGTACGGGTTCCTGTCTGAAAGCGCGGAGTTCGCTGACGCTTGCGAAGCCGCGGGCATCGCCTTCGTGGGCCCTACGCCGTTGCAGATCCGCGAGTTCGGCCTGAAGCACCGGTCGCGTGAATTGGCGGCACAAGCAGGCGTGCCGATGACACCCGGCACGGGCCTCTTGGCCAGCCTGGGCGAAGCGCTGACGCAGGCCGAGCGCATCGGCTATCCGGTGATGCTCAAGAGCACCGCGGGCGGCGGCGGCATCGGCCTGTCGCGCTGCGAGAACGAAGCCGAGCTGACGGTGGCGTTCGACAGCGTGCAACGCATGGGCGAACACTTCTTTCGCGACGGCGGCGCGTTCATCGAACGCTATGTGGATAACGCGAGGCACGTGGAAGTGCAGATCTTCGGCGACGGCGCCGGACGCGTGCTGGCGCTGGGCGAGCGCGACTGCTCGGTGCAGCGGCGCAACCAGAAGGTCATCGAGGAAACGCCGGCGCCGCTGCTGCCTGCGGCGACCCGCAAGGCGCTGCTGGCGGCGGCCGTACAGCTGGGTGAGTCCGTGAACTACCGGTCGGCCGGCACGGTGGAATTCATCTACGACCCGGCGCGCGACAGCTTCTATTTCCTGGAGGTCAACACGCGGCTGCAGGTGGAGCACCCGGTGACGGAAGCCGTGACGGGCCTGGACCTGGTGGAATGCATGCTGCGCGTGGCCGCAGGCGAACCGCTGGACCTCGCCGCCATGTCGCGCGCGCCGCAAGGCGCGTCGATCGAAGTGCGGCTGTACGCCGAAGACCCGTTGCGCCAGTTCCAGCCATCGCCGGGCGTGCTGACCGAGGTGTCCTTTCCCAACGGCGTGCGGGTGGATGGCTGGGTCGCCACCGGCACCGAGGTGCCGGCCTTCTATGACCCCATGCTGGCCAAGCTGATCGTGCATGCGGAATCGCGCGAGGCTGCGCTGGACAAGCTGGCGGATGCGCTGGCCCGCACCCGGCTGCACGGCATCGCCACCAACCTGGACTACCTGCGCCAGATCGTGGCCGACGAACGCTTCCGCGCGGGCAAGCTGTCCACGCGGTTCCTGGAAAGCTTTGCCTACCGGCCGGCCGCCATCGAAGTGCTGGAGGCCGGCACCTACACCAGCGTGCAGGACTACCCGGGCCGCGTCGGCTATTGGGATATCGGCGTGCCGCCTTCCGGCCCGATGGACGACTACGCGTTTCGCATGGCCAACCGCATCGTCGGCAACGCGCCGGACGCCGCGGGCATCGAGGCCACGCTGGTCGGCCCCACGCTGCGCTTTCATGGCGACACCATCGTGGCGCTGACGGGCGCCGAGTGCGCTGCCACGCTGGACGGCGAGCCGGTGCCGATGTGGCAGCCCATCGCCGTGCGCTCGGGCCAGGTGCTGGCCACCGGCCGCGCGCTGTCGGGGTGCCGCAGCTATCTTGCCGTGCGCAACGGCCTGGACGTGCCGGTCTACCTGGGCAGCCGATCGACGTTCGCGCTGGGCCAGTTCGGCGGCCACGCCGGGCGCACGCTGCGCGTGGGTGACATGCTGCCGGTGGTGCGGCCGGAACTGAGCGACGGGAAAACGCCCGCGGCTGCGCCGCAGGCAGCGCCGGCCGACATGATTCCCGTCTACGGCAACACGTGGCAGATCGGCGTGCTGTACGGCCCGCACGGTGCACCGGACTTCTTCCAGCCCGAAGCCATCGAGACCTTCTTCGCCGCCGATTGGGAGGTGCACTACAACTCCAATCGGCTGGGCGTGCGACTGATCGGTCCCAAGCCCACCTGGGCCCGCGAGAACGGCGGCGAGGCCGGCCTGCATCCCTCCAACATCCACGATTGTGAATACGCCATCGGCAGCATCAATTTCACGGGCGACAGCCCCGTCATCCTGACGCGCGACGGCCCCAGCCTGGGCGGCTTCGTCTGCCCCGTCACCATTGCGCGGGCCGAACTCTGGAAGGTCGGGCAGGTCAAGCCGGGCGACCGTATCCGCTTCGTCCGCATCGACTACCCGCAGGCCGTGGCGCTGGAAGCGGCGCAGGATCAGAGCGTGGCCGCGCTGTCGGCGGCGGCGCCTGCTGTGACCGAGCCGTCGCCGGTTCCGGCGACGGTATCCGAGACCATCGTCGCGGCGTTGCCGGCGGCCGGTTCGCGCCCCTCCGTGTCGTACCGCCAGGCGGGCGACGGTTACCTGCTGCTGGAGTACGGTGACAACGTGCTCGATCTGGCGCTGCGCATGCGCATCCACCTGCTGATGGAAGCGCTTAACGCCGACCCGATCGCGGGCGTGCTGGAACTGTCGCCTGGCGTACGGTCATTGCAGATCCGCTACGACAGCCGGTTGATCCTGCAAGGCGCGCTGATTACGCGCCTGCTGGAGATCGAGGAAGGCCTGGCCGACGTGGCCACGCTGAAAGTGCCCACGCGCGTGGTCTACCTGCCGATGGCCTTCGAGGATTCGGCCACCCTGGGCGCGGTGCAGCGCTATCAGGAAACCGTGCGCGCCAGCGCGCCCTGGCTGCCGAACAATGTGGACTTCATCCAGCGCATCAATGGCCTGGCCAGCCGCGATGATGTCCGCGACATCGTGTTCGACGCCAGCTATCTGATCATGGGCCTGGGCGACGTGTACCTGGGCGCGCCTTGCGCCGTGCCGATCGACCCGCGCCACCGCTTGCTGACGTCCAAGTACAACCCCGCCCGCACCTTCACGGCCGAGGGCACCGTGGGTATCGGCGGCGTGTACATGTGCATCTACGGCATGGACTCGCCCGGCGGCTATCAACTGGTGGGCCGCACCCTGCCCATCTGGAACAAGTTCCTGAAGAACCCCGTGTTCCTGGACGGCAAGCCCTGGCTGCTGCGCTTTTTCGATCAGGTGCGCTTCTATCCGGTGACGGAGGCCGAACTGGACGTGTTGCGCGAAGACTTCCGTGAAGGCCGGGCCACGGTGCGCATCGAGGAGGAAGTGTTCGACTTCGCCGCGCACCAGCGCTTCCTGGCGGACCAGGCCGATAGCATCGCCGTGTTCCAGACGCGCCAGAAGAGCGCCTTCGACGCCGAAGTGGCGCTGTGGAAAACCGAGGATGCGGTGGTGGAGCTCGCCGTCGCCGAACCCGAGGCCGAGACAGCGCTGCGCGACGGCGAACGGCTGGTCAGCGCCGACATGTGCGGCAACATCTGGAAGATCCCCGTCCAGGTGGGCCAAAGCGTATCCGCGGGGGACACGCTGGTCGTCGTCGAGGCGATGAAGATGGAGCTATCCGTCATCGCCCCGGCCTCGGGCACCGTCACGGCCATCCGCTGCGTGCCGGGCAAGCCCGTGAATGCGGGCGATCCGCTGATCGTGCTGGCCGAAGACGCCACCTGCACCGTGGCCGGATGATGCGCCTGGAATCCGTTCAGGTCAGCCCGGCCATCCGGCAGGCGCCGGCGCTGGCCGGGTCGCTGGCCGACCAGGTCTACCAGCGCATCAAGGATGACCTGTTCGACTTCCGCATGCTGCCGGGCGAACGCTTCACCGAGGCCGATCTGGTGGCGCGGCTGGGCGTCAGCCGCACGCCGGTGCGGCTGGGCCTGGTCCGGCTGGAACGCGAAGGCTTCGTGTTGGCGCGCCCGCGCAGCGGCTGGCAAGTTCGGCCGTTCGACTTCGAACGTTTCGAAGCGCTCTACGACGTGCGCGTGGTGCTGGAGCAGGCGGCGGTCGACAAGCTGTGCGCGCGGGAAAACATGGACGACGCCGGCATCCTGGGCGCCTTGACCGACGTGTGGCTGGTGCCGCCGCCGCAACGCATCCTGGATGGCAGGCTGGTGGCGCAGCTGGACGAGGCGTTCCATTGTTCGCTGGTAGCCGCCGCCGGCAACCCCGAGATGGCGCAGATCCACCGCGACGTCACCGAAAAGATCCGCATCGTGCGGCGGCTGGACTTCACCAAGGATTTCCGCGTGGACGCCACCTACGACGAACACGCCGCCATCCTGCGCGCCGTGTTGGCGCGCCGCGCGGACGAGGCCACGCGCATGCTGCGTTCGCATATTGAAATGAGCAAGGCCGAAGTGCGCAAGATCACGCTGCACATGCTGCACGAGGCCAGGGAAAACGGGGGTGGGGGGATGACCCGTCACCCTTGCAACTGCTTATAGACCTCTTGCGACACGCGTTGCAGTTCATCCCGGCTGACGGCGCCCGATAGCGCATAGCCGAACTGTCCTTCCACCCAATAGAACACCCGCACCGGGCCTTCCTGCGTGAATTGGAAGGCGGTCTGTCCGCCTGCGGCTTCACGGGTCACGTAGAGCGTCAGGCGCTGGCCGTCGGCCGCGCCATACATGAACAGGGCCACGGGCCCGGCGCCGCCGGGAAGCAACCGGCCGCCAACCAGTTCATAACCCGCTTGCGACAGCGACGGCGCACGCATCGGCGCACCCATGCGCTTGGTCAGCCATGTCACCAGGCCTTTTTCGTTTTCGGCGCTGACTTCCACGGGGCGGCCCATGTCGGGCGCATACACCGCGTGCGCGATGGCGGCGCGTTGGGCATAGCCGCCGGCGGCGCGTTCCGGGCTGGCGGTGGCCAGCACGGTCTGCAGGTGGCGTGCGTCCATCGCGCCCCGCGTGATCCAGGCCGCGCTGGCGCTGACGGCGGCGATCGCCACGCTGGCAGCCAGGGCGCGCCACGGGAAATGGCGCGCGGGCGCTTTCAGCGGCAGCCGCAACGGCAGGGGTTCGTCCAGGACCGGGTCTAACAGGGCATGCAGCGCGCGGCGTTGCGCCTGCCAGTCGTCCACGCGGGTCTGATCCTGCGGGTGGGCCGCCAGGAAGGCGTCGACTTCCGCGCGCCGGGCAGGGGGCAACTGGCCGTCCGCATAGGCATGCAGATCGGCTTCGGTGATGGGGGTGCCCGTGCCGGGGACGGGATGAAGGTGTTTGTCGTTCATGTCATTTCACGCGATGCAGCCGGCTGACGGTGTCGCGCCCCTGCATCAGTGCGCCCAGTTTTTCACGGGCGCGCGACAGCCGGGACATGACCGTGCCGATGGGCACGTCCAAGACCTGGGCGGTCTCCTGATAGGACAGGTCTTCCACGCAAATCAGCAACAGCACTTCCCGCTGCTCGGCCGGCAGGGCTTGCAGGCAGCGGTCCAGGTCGCGCACCTCCAGGTGGTCGGTCTGCGTGGCGCGCACCGGGACGTCGGGCAGGTCGCCCGGAGCAGTCTGATCCGCCCGCCGGTTGCTGGCGCGCACGCCGTCGATGAAATGGTTATGCATGATGCCGAACATCCAGGCGCGGAGTTCTCCGCGCCGTTGCCATCGCGAATAGCGGCTCCATGCGCGCTCGAGCGTGTCCTGGACCAGGTCGTCGGCCCGGTGAAGGTCGCCCGTCAGCCCGCGGGCGTAACGCCGCAGGCTGGGGATGCAAGCCAGGATCAGGGCTTCGTCTTCGGCGCGCATGGTCTCTGGGACAACGGGGCGGGGCAGGCCGGCTCAGGGCTTGATGACGTGCCAGACTTCCTTGAAGTTGTCGCCGGTCTTGTCGCCCGGCTTGGCGTCCTTGGCATAAAGGTAGATGGGCTTGCCCTTATGGGCCCACTGCTTGGAGCCGTCGTCACGGGTAATGACGGTCAGGTCGCCCATGGGTTTGGCGTCGGCGGCGGCGGTGACGGGGGGCCAGATCTTGGCGCACTGGTCGTTGCAGGCGCTTTTGCCTCCGGCGTCCTTATCGAAGGTGTAGAGCGTCATGCCCGCGCTGTTGACCAGGATGCCATCCTGGGTCTTGACGGCCTGGGCGTGGGCGCCGGCCGAGAACAGGGCGGCGGAACCGAGAACCAGGGCGGCGGCGATGTGATTGCGCATGTTGTGCCTCGTAGATAGGAAAGTGGGGGACTGCCCTCTACAGACGCCGGCCGGCGCGGTGTTATTCCGCCCTGGCCAAAAGAATTTGCAAAGGTCAGCCGGCCGGCCGGACAGCGCCGGGTTCGTAACGCATTTCAAATTCCAGCGGGGTCTCCTCGACGGGGGTGAAGCCCAGCGACTCGTAAAGGCGTTGGGCGGGGTTGCCTTTCAACACGCTCAGGGTGACGGGCGCGCCTTCCGCGTCCGCCTGGTCCAGCACGCCTTCCAGCAGACGGCGGCCCAAGCCTTGGCCTTGAAATGCCGGGTCGATCTGGATCTGCACGATGCGCCAGCCCGCCGGATCGCGGTAGTGCTTGAACAAGCCGGCGGGCCGGCCGTCCAGCCAGACGATCTGGGCGTCGTCGAAGTGGTAACGGATGCGGGCCAGATGGTGCTCATCATCCAGCGGCGCGCCGGCGCGGTGCAAGTGTTCCTGCATGGTGGCTTTGCGCAGCGCCAGCAGAAAAGGCAGATCGTCGTCGGAGGCGGGTTGCAACGCCAGGGAGTGGGTCAAGGTCATGGGACTAGGGGGGCGGGGGAGGGTTTGCGTTTGGCCGACTTGCCGGCTTGATGTATCAGGTTATAGAGCTGTTGGGCGGCGGGCGCCAGGGGGCGGCCGCGGCGGGCGATCAGCCCGAGCGTGCGCGTGACGCGCGGATGTTCCAGCTTGACGCTGGTCAGCGTGGCGTGGCCCGCTTGCGGCATGGCCAGTTGCGGTACGGCGGCCACGCCCAGACCGGCTTCCACCAGCCCCAGCAGCGTCATGATGTGGCTGACCTCGAATGCGCTGACCGTGCGTTTGCCGCTTTTGGCCAGTGCATCGTCGATCAGCAGGCGGTTTCCGCTTTCCTTGGCGACCGTCATGAAGCGTTCCTGCGAGAGCGCCTCCCACGACACGCTGCGACGGCTGGCCAGCGGATGGTCGCGGCGCACCGCCAGCACAAAGTCTTCGCGCAGCACCGCCTTGAAATCGACGTCCGGCTCCTGAGTGCCGAAAAAACTGATGCCAAAGTCGGCGCGGCCGGTCACCACGCTGTTCAGTACGGTATTGGCGGTTTCGTCGATGATGCGCACGCGGATGCGGGGAAAGCGTTCGGTGTAGGCGCGGATCACGGACGGCAGAAAGTAATAGGCAACGGACGGCACGCAGGCCACGGTCACCAGCCCGCCACGCTGCGCCGCCAGGTCGCCGATGCTGAGCACGGCGCTTTCCAATTCGTCGATGGCAGTACGGGCGCGTTCGAGGAAGACGCGTCCGACTTGCGTCAACGCCACGCGCCGCGTGGTGCGTTCCAAAAGACGCGCGCCCAGGATGCTCTCCAGCTTGTCGATACGGCGGCTGAGCGCAGGTTGCGACAGGTGCAGGTCGTCGGCGGCGGCGCGAAAGCTGGCGCGTTCCGCCACGGCCACGAAGGCCTGCAATTCCTGCAAATCAAAATTGATGCGTGCCATGCATTAATCCATCCGTAAGTTGCAATTCAAATAATAGCCGCACCGTCGCAGAATGGCGTCCATGGAAACCGTAATCCCTTGCGTACTGATGCGCGGCGGCACGTCGCGCGGCCCCTTTTTCTTGGGCGACTGGCTGCCGGCAGACCCCGTCCAGCGCGACCAGCTGCTGCTGAACGCCATGGGCTCGCCCCATGCCTTGCAGGTCGACGGCATCGGCGGCGGCAACACGCTGACCAGCAAAGTCGCGATCGTGTCGCGTTCGACGCGTCCCGATTGCGATATCGACTATCTGTTTGCGCAGGTGTCGGTAGACCGCGCCACCGTCGATACGCGGCCCAACTGCGGCAACATGCTGTCGGGCGCCGCGCCCTTTGCGATCGAAGAAGGGCTCATCGCGGCGTGTCACGGCGAGACCCCGGTTCGGGTGCACAACGTCAACACGGGCGCGGTCATCGAAGCGGTGGTGCAAACCCCGGGTGGCCGCCTGACCTACGAAGGTGACGCGCGTATCGACGGCGTGGCCGGCGCCGCGGCGCCCGTACGCTTGAATTTCCTGGATGCCTGGGGCGCGGTCACCGGCAAGCTGTTTCCCAGCGGATTGCGCCGCGAGACGGTAGACGGCGTTGTGGTCACGCTGATCGACGCCGCCATGCCCATGGTGTTGATGCGCGCCCAGGATTTCGGCCTGCGCGGCGATGAAACGCCCGCGCAACTGGATGCCGATGCCGCGCTGCTGCAACGCGTGGAGCGAATTCGCCTGGAGGCGGGCCGCCGGATGGGCCTGGGTGATGTTTCCCAAAGCGTCATCCCCAAACCCGTGTTGCTGGCGCCGTCGGATGCCTCCGGCGGGCTGGCGTTGCGTTCTCGGTATTTCACGCCGCATGCGTGCCATCGGTCGCATGCGGCGACGGGGGCCGTGGGGGTGGCAAGCGCGTTCCTCATGTCCGGTACGGTGGCGCATGATTGCGGCGGCCCGGCCATGCAGACGGGCTATCGCAGCGTGCGTATCGAACATCCGTCAGGCGTCATGGATATCGATGTAGAGCTGGACCCCGCAAGCGGCGTCGTGCGCGCGGCCGGCCTGGTGCGCACGGCCCGCAAGATTATGAAAGGCCTGTTGTACGTCCCGGGCCACTATGTTCTGGCTGGCGCGCAAGGCAGCCAGGAGGCGCGCGCCGCCGCCTAGTTGCGGGGGACGACGCAAGCGATACGTCTTGACCTTTGAAGCGGCCCGCAAAGAGGCCCCTTACACAAAAGCCGATGTTCCCTCTGGAGACAAATCATGAAATACCCTTCCCTGAAGACCGCCTGCGCCGCGGCGCTGCTGCTGGCGCTGAGCGCAACGGCGCATGCCGCTTATCCCGAACGCCCGATCACGTTGGTCGTGCCTACCGCCGCCGGCGGCGGCAATGATGTGTTGGCGCGCGTGGTGGGCCAGAAGGTGGGTGAGCTGCTGGGCCAGACCGTCATCGTCGTGAACAAGCCTGGGGCTCAGGGGGCAATCGCCTCCGACTACGTGGCGCGCCAGCCCGCCGACGGCTACACCTTGATACTCGGCTATATCGGCACGCACGGGATCAACCCGGCCCTGCAGAAGCTGAATTACGACCCGGTCAAGGACTTCACCCCCATCGGCATGGTGGCGGACTCCCCCACCATCATGGTCGTGACCAGCCGCCTGCCGGTGCACGACGTGGCGGGTCTGGTGAAGTACGGCCATGACCATCCCGAGGCGCTCAGCTTCGCGTCCGCCGGGCCTGGCACCGCGCCGGCGATCGCGGGTGAACTCTTCAACATGGCAACCGGCACGCAGATGCTGGACGTGCCGTACAAAGGCTCGGCGCCTGCCTTGACCGATACGCTTTCCGGCACCACGCAGGTAATGTTTCCCAGTTTGTTCAGCGTGTACCCGCACCTGAAGTCCGGCATGATCCAGGCGCTAGCGGTGGCGGGTTCCCGCCGCACGGCGGCGCTGCCTGACTTGCCCACGCTGGCTGAAGCCGGCGTGCCGGGGGTGGATGTGCCGCAGTGGTACGCGATCTTCGCGCCGGCCAAGGCGGATGCAGCGGTGGTCGTCACGTTGAACACCGCCTTGAATCAGGCCTTGGCGGATCCTGCAGTCGTGAAGAAGATCGGCGAACAAGGCGCCGAGGTGCGCCGCAGCACGCCCGCAGAATTGGGCGCCTTCGTCGAAAGCGAAGCCGTACGCTGGAAGCAATTGGCGGCCAGCCGGCAGTTGGCGGCCCGGTAGCCAGGCGTCGTCGTTGATGCGGTGGGCAGGGCGGCCAATGCCTTGCGCATCATGCGCTGGGCAGGAGGGCGAGTCCCTCCGCATCAAAATTCTTCAAATTCGGGAACACCAGCCGCAATTCCTCGCGGCCGGCGCCGAACCAGCGCCCGAGCGATGCGCCCAGCTGATCCACCGCCAGCGTCGGCAGCAGGCGGCCGTTGTCCACGAATCCGGGGCCGTCCAGGGCGATCTCGGGGTGCGTGCCGTAAGTGCGGCCACCATTGACCGCGCCGCCCAGCACCAGATGGTGCGAACCCCAGCCGTGGTCTGACCCATTGCCGTTGGACCCCAGCGTGCGGCCGAACTCGGACGCTGTGAAGGTGGTGACCTGATCCACCACGCCCAGTGTCGTCAACGCCTGTTGGAATACCGCCAAGGATTGCCCCAATTCCCGCAGCAAGGCCGGGTGCGTGTCATTCAACCCGGTGTGGTTGTCATAGCCGTTCTGCGATACGAAGAACACCTGTCGCCGTGCACCCAAGGCTTGGCGCGCGCCGATGATGCGCGCCACGATCTTTAACTGCTGCGCTAGCGGCGATCCGAAATCGCCTGGCACCGCCACATCGGCCAGCGCCGCGCGCAAGCGGGTGTCGGCATCAATGGATTGCGCGGCGATGCGGGAGAGCTCGCGTTCCATCAGGTGCTCGCGCGGCTGCGTGATCAGTTGTCGAAGCAGCGCCGTGCAGGCGCTGGAGCCGTACATGTCACGGTGCAGCAGTTCGATCGGCGTAGATCCGTTGATGCCCACGCGGTATCCGGCGACCTTGTGCCCGGCCAGCAGCACCGTG
Organism: Achromobacter marplatensis; assembly: GCF_002209535.1. Taxonomy (GTDB): domain Bacteria; phylum Pseudomonadota; class Gammaproteobacteria; order Burkholderiales; family Burkholderiaceae_B; genus Achromobacter; species Achromobacter marplatensis. The sequence goes on from NZ_NJIG01000006.1 coordinate 420,429, forward strand.
CTGCCGCCTGCCGTGATGCCGGTAAAGGTGCGCTGCGCGTTCGCGCTGGCGAACAAGTCCGTGAGCCGGCCGCCCCAGCCGGATGATGCGCCTTCGGGCGCCAGCGCCTGCCAATACGATTGCTGGTCGTTATGCGAAAACAGCTTGGGCGGCAATGGCACGCGGGCGCTGATGTACTCCGCCTTGGATGTGGGGACCACCAGTGGCCCCACATTCAACAGCACTGCCATCTGGCCGTTTTCGTACAGCGGCGCAAGTGGGGCCAGCGCGGGCGCCAGCGCAAACTGCGCACCGCCCGGCGCGGCCGCCTTGCCGCGCAGCGCGGTGGCGCGCAGCGTGTCGCGCCGCAAGGCAATGTCAGTGCGCGCGGCGGCGTAGGCGCGGTACGCGGCATCGTCAAAGGGTACCAGCGTATTGAAGGGGTCGTTGCCGCCGTACAGGAATACGCATACCAGCGCCTTGTAAGCGGGCGGGGCGGACTGCGCGGCGGCTGCGCCCAGCGCGGCAAGGTTCAGCGCCAGGGGCGCGGCCGCGCCCGTCGCGCCCAAGGCGCAGGCGCGCAACAGAAAGGCGCGGCGGTCGGCATCGTGGGGCTGCGTCATTTCTGCACCAGGTATTCAGGGGTGGACGCCACCAGCAATATCGCGGCGCGCACGCGGTCGCGCGGCCGGCTGGCGGGCAGGCTGCCGACGGCGTCGGCAATGGCCCGTGCCGTCTGCGCGCTGAACGCATCGCCCGCCAACAGCAGCACGACGCGCGCCACCAGCGCCTGCGGGTCATTGGCCAGCGCGACTTCCGGCGCATAGGACGTCTGCAAGTCTTCCCACCCCCGGTCGGCGTAGATGGCCAAAAAATTCAGATAACCGGCAATGCTGGTCTCGTCCGTGATCTGCATTTCGGGCGCCACCAGATGCCGTCTGGCCAGTTCCGTGACGGGCGGCGTATAGCGGGGGCGGAAGAAATTGAACACCGTGGCCGACCGCATCGGGCTTTGCGCCAGCCGTATCGTGTTGTCCGTCGTGTCGGGCATGGCCCAGGCGCCGTTGGTGGAGGTCGCCCCGAAGGCGCGCGCCCAGCTTGAGAAGCGCAGGATGGGTTCGCGCACCTTGCCCCAGGCGGGGTCGTTCAGGTCAGGGTTGCGCGCTTCCGGGTCCAGCAGGATCGCGCGCACCACCGACTTGAGGTTGCCGCGCACGCCCTTGCCGTCGTCATTGAACGCGGCCGACACACGCGCCACATACGCGGGGCTGGGATTGCTGGTCACCAGCCGCTGGATCAGTTGCATGCCGATGAATGGGCCCACGTTCGGATGCGCGCAGATGACGTCCATGGCGCGCTTGAGCGACAGGTGCCCATCCGTACCCGGTGGGATCACTGCGCCCAGAAAGCGCTTTTCCGTCATCGAGTGCAGCGCGTTGTTCAAGGCCATCGGCCGCCGGTGGAATTCCACATCCGTCTCCGGCCCGTTGATGTCCCATCCCGTGAACACCTTGGCCAGCCCCTGGACATCGGCATTCGTGTACGTTTCGACCGGGGCGCCGTCCACCTTCCTGACCGTGCCGTCCGGGGCCAGTTCCAGCAGACCGATGCTGAACAGCTGCATGACCTCGCGCGCGTAGTTCTCGTCCGGGTGGCGCCCGGTCTTGGGATCTTCCTTGCGGTTGCCGCGATAGGTCAGCATGCAACCCATCGACAGGTTCTTGGTAACGGCGGTCAGCAAGTCCTGGTAATTGCCCAATGCGTGCTCGGCCAGCAGGTCCATGAAACCCGCCGCGCCGAACAGCGGCCACGACGCCGTGATGGATTGCACCCCAACGACGAAGATCTCGGACAGCGCGAACGCCACGCGCGTGCGCACCTGGTCTTGCGCGCTGATGAACTTGCGCCACAGCGTGGATTCCAGTGGGGCGTTGATACCGTTGCCCTTGAAAGCCTCGGTGTTCTTCCTCTGTTGCAGCAGCCAGTCGAAATGGGTCTGCGAAGGCGGCATCGCCAACTGCGCGTCCAGCCACGCGGCATACCCGTCGCGCACCACGGCGTCGATCTGGGACGGCGTGGGCCCGAAGGTGGCTTGCGCCAGAAAGCGCGACGCCTGGCCTGGGGTGACGGTCATCGCAAGCCTCTCGTCGAATGCGAAAACCTACGGTACTAAAAGCGCCGGGCGGCGTTCAATACCGTCATTCGGACGAGAGGCTTAATCCAAAAGCATGAGACTCAGACCGAGCGCGTGATGCCGCCGTCGATGCGGATGTTCTGGCCGGTGATGTAGGAAGACGCGTCGGACGCCAGGAAGGCGATCAGGTCGGCCACTTCCTCGGCGGTGCCGTAACGCCCCATCGGGATGCGCACGCGGCGGTCTTCCTTTTCCGGCAGGCTGTCGATAAAGCCCGGCAGCACATTGTTCATCCGCACATTGTGTTCGGCGTACTCGTCCGAGAACACTTTGGTGAACGCGGCCAGGCCGGCGCGGAACACGCCAGAGGTCGGAAACAGCGCTTCGGGTTCGAAGGTGGCGTAGGTCGAGATGTTGACGATGGCGCCCGATTTCTGCTGCTTCATTACCGGCGCGACCAGGCGCGTGATGCGCACCACGTTCAGCAGATAGAACTCCATGCCCAGATGCCAGTCGTCATCGCTGATTTCCAGCAGCGGGCCTTTCGGGCCGTGGCCGGCGCTGTTGACCACGGCGTCCACGCGGCCCCATTTCTGCAAGGTGGTTTCCACCAGGCGGGCCAGGTCTTCAGGCGAACGGTTGGAGCCGGTGACGCCCAGGCCGCCCAGTTCCTGCGCCAGGGTTTCGCCTTTGCCGGACGAAGACAAGATGGCCACGCGGTATCCGTCGGCCGCCAGCTTGCGCGCTGCCGCGGCGCCCATGCCGCTACCGCCCGCCGTCACGATTGCTACCTTTTCCGTGCTCATGCCTGCTCCTTTTCCGTGTTGTCGAGGAAGCGGCCATTGTAGGGGGGCGGATCGCGCCGCGGGCAGGTTCCCGCGTTGGCGGCAGGGGCGCGGCGATGTCGCCCGCGCGCCTCACGGAAACGGGCCCCGCAACCCTGGCGAACCAGGGGCGCGGGGCCCGTGCAGGCAACCGTCAGGGCGGCGTGCCGCCCCGGGGTGGGTCAGTCGACCAGCTTCAGCGTGCCCTTCATCAGCGCGAAGTGGCCGGGGAAGGAGCAGAAGTAGGTGTAGTCGGTGCCGGCGGCAAGCTTGCTGACGTCGAACGTGACGGAATCCGACTGGCCGCCGCCGATGACCTTGGTGTGGGCGATGACGCGGGCGTCGTCTTTCTTGACGTAGTCGTTGTCCAGGCCGGCAGCCATGCCGTCGTTCACCGCGCCTTGCATGTCGGCCGTGGTGGTCAGGACCCAGTTATGGCCCATGACGTTCTTGGCCAGGGTGCCGGGGTGCTTCAGGTTCACGGTGAACTGCTTGCAGCTCTTGCTGACCGTGATTTCCTTCTTGTCGAACTGCATCTGATCGTTGCCGGCGATATCGACCGAGCACTCGGCGGCCAGGACCGGGGCGGACGCGACGGCGAGGACCGCCGCGACGCAGAGTTTCTTGAACATCATATTCATGCCTCCAATGTTTCGAGGGGAGCGGAATTTCCGGCCAGCGCAAGCTGCGGCCGACCGGCGACACCACATTCTCGCCCCACTGTACGCCAGAACGCGCAACGCCACCCGCAAGGGGTTTGACCGAACGCAAGGGCGCCGGCATTGGCTTGCGCCGGCGGCTCCGAAAACGTCACAGTTTCGGGCTGACGCGCCAGATCACGTTGCCGACATCGTCGGCCACCAGCAGGTCACCCTGGCTGTCGATGATCACGCCCACGGGCCGGCCCTGCGCCTGCCCGCTTTCGTTCAAGAAGCCCGTCAGCACGTCGCGGGCCTCTCCTGCGGGCGCATTGCCGGCGAACGGCACGACGATGACCTTGTAGCCGCTACGCGGGTCGCGGTTCCACGACCCGTGCTGGCCCACGAACATGCCGTCCGTGTAGGGGGCGGGCAGCCGGGTGTTGCCCGACCAGGCCAGGCCCAGCGACGCGGTGTGCGGGCCCAGCGCGTAGTCGGGCACGATGGCGCGCGCCACCAGGTCCGGCCGCGGCGGCGTGACGCGGGTGTCCACGTGCTGCCCGAAATAGCTGTACGGCCAACCATAGAAGCCGCCGTCGCGCACCGACGTCATGTAGTCGGGCACCAGGTCGCTGCCCAGCTCGTCGCGTTCGTTCACGGCGGTCCACAAGGTCTGGCCGTCGGGCGCCCAGGCCATGCCGACCGGGTTGCGCAGGCCCGTGGCGTACAGGCGCTTCTCGCCGCTTGCCACGTCGATTTCCCAGATGGCGGCGCGGCCTTCCTCGATCTCCATGCCGTTTTCGGCGACGTTGCTGTTCGACCCCACCGAGACGTACAGCTTGCGCCCGTCAGGGCTGGCGATCAGGTTCTTGGTCCAGTGGTGGTTGATGCCGGCGGGCAGGTCCGTGACTTTCACGCCCGCGGCCGAGATCTGCGTCTGGCCGGTTTCGTACGGAAAGCGCAGGACGGTGTCGGCATTGGCCACATACAGCTGATTGTCGATCAGCGCCATGCCGAAGGGCGAGTTCAGGCCCTGCAGCAGCACGCTGCGCGTTTCCGCAACGCCGTCGTGGTCGGCATCGCGCAACAAGGTGATGCGGTTGGCGCTGGCGGTGCGGGCGCCGGCGCGTTTCATGACGAGGCCGGCCGCCCAGTCCTTCAGCCCACCGGAGGCTTCTTCGGGCTTGGGCGGCGCATTGGTCTCGGCGACCAGCACGTCGCCGTTGGGCAGCACGTAGAGCCAGCGGGGATGGTCCAGGCCACTGGCAAAGGCATTGACGGCCAGGCCGGCCGCCGCCACGGGTTGGGCGCCCGCGATCCAGCCGACGGCTTTGGCCGTATTGACGGTGGGGATCAGGGTGGTGTTGGGCGGGGGCAGCCTCGGCGTCGGGCCCATGCCGGCTTCGACGGGCAGGGTGGCGACTTCGCCGCAAGCGCTTAACGCGGCCAGGGCCAGGCTGGCCGCCGCCAGGATACGCAGGACAGGCATGATGCGACTCCAGGGCTATCTGTGCGTTCCATCATACTCACACGGCCCGCGTGCGGTACGCCGGATTCAGTCGTCGAAGCGGCTGCGCGTGACCGCGCCCGATTGCGGATCAACGTACAGCTTCACGCGCTGGCCTTGCGGGTCATACGCCTTGACCTCGTAACCGTGCTTGCTGGAGCGTTCGATCTCGGAGATATTGCGGTAGCCGGCGGCTTCCATCTTGTCGTACACCTGGCGGATCGTCAGCATCGGCGAGGCCGGGGTGACCGCGGCGGGGGCGGTGGCGGCCGGCGCAGCGGCCTGGGCGTGGACCGCGGTGCCCGCGACCAGGGAGGAAGCGCCGATTGCCAGGGCGGCCAAGGTTTTCTGAATACGCGTCATGATGGGTAGCTCCTAGGATGAAAGGGGAAAAAGCAGGCCGTTGTTGCGACCCTGTGCCCATTATTCGGGTTGGCGCATGAACCTTTTCTGAAGCCGCCGTTCATGTCAGGTTCATCCGCTGCGCGGTATAAAAGATGATCCACCCCCTAATTTTTCCAAGAGGTCCGGTATTGCGGCAGCCCCTTACGACCCGGCGCAAACGCGGCGGCATCCTGTTGTCCGCCTGCGTGCTGGCGCTTGCGCTGGCCGTGGGGCCGGTCAGCGGACTGGCCGGCGATAGCGACCACGAGCGCGCACGCCAGGCCCTGGAAGCCGGCAAGGTCTTGCCGCTGGGCGCGGTGCTGGATATCGTCGAACGCGATTTTCCCGGCCAGGTGGTCAAGGTCGAGTTCGAAGAGGACGACGACGAATTCATCTACGAGATCCGTGTGCTGCAAAGCGGCGGCGGCATCCTCAAGCTGAAGATCGACGCGCGCGACGGCGCCTTGCTGGCCGTCAAGGGCCGCGATATCAAATTCAAGGGCAAGGACTGATGCGCATACTCGTGGTGGAAGACGAACCCACGCTGGCCGGCCAGTTGGCCGACGCGCTGCGCGGCGCGGGCTACACCGTGGACGTGTCCGGCGACGGCGAGTCGGCGCGTTTCCTGGGCGACGTGGAAGCGTTCGATGCGGTGGTGCTGGACCTGGGGCTGCCCGTCATGGACGGCTTGACCGTGCTGAAGCAATGGCGCGCCGCCCAGCGCGACATGCCCGTGCTGATCCTGACCGCGCGCGACAACTGGCACGAAAAGGTCGCCGGCATCGACGCCGGCGCGGACGACTACCTGACTAAGCCCTTCCACATGGAAGAACTGCTGGCGCGGGTGCGCGCGCTATTGCGGCGCAGCACGTCGCATTCCAGCGCGCAATGGCGCTGCGGCCCGCTCATGCTGGACACGCGGCAGGCCAAGGTCACGATCGACGGCCAGGCGCTGACGCTCACCAGCCACGAATTCAAGGTGCTGTCGGTGCTGATGCAGCGCGCTGGCGAAGTCGTGTCGCGCACGGAACTGATTGAGCACATCTACGCGCAGGACTTCGACCGCGATTCCAACACGATTGAGGTCTTCATCGGCCGCCTGCGCAAGAAACTGCCGCCCGACACCATCGAAACCGTGCGCGGGCTGGGCTACCGGCTGGCGGCGCAGGGATGATGCCGGCACGCGAAGGCATGCTGGGCTCGCTGCGGCTGCGCCTGCTTGCCGGCACGCTGGCCTGGATTCTCGTGTCCGTGGCTCTGGCCGGCTGGGGGCTGGCCAGCCTGTTCCGACAACACATCACCCAGCAACTGCAGGCCGAACTGACCTTGCATCTGAATCAGCTGACCGCGGCGGTCAATGCCGGCTCGGACGGCCGCCCGGTGGTGGACCCGCCGCCGAACGATCCGCGTCTGGAGCAGCCGCTGTCCGGCCTGTACTGGCAAGTCGACCGGCTGGCCGACGGCGGCCGGCCAGCGATGACCGGCGCGGCGCGCTCGCGGTCCCTGTGGGACCAGACGCTTGAAGTGCCGCCCACGCCGCAACAGGGTGCCGCGGCGGGCGATCAGACTTATGACATCGCGGGGCCGGGCGGGCGCGGCCTGGAGGCGGTGGCGCGCATCCTGACTCCGGCGGAAGACGACGCCGCGCCGCTGCGGCTGGTGGTGGCAGCCGACCGCCGCGTGCTGGCCGAACCCATCAGCCGCTTCAACCATATGCTGGCCATCGCGCTGGGCGCGCTGGCCGCCGGACTGACGGCGGCGGCGGTGGTCCAGGTGGTGGTCGGGTTGCGGCCGCTGGCGCGCCTGCGGCGTCAACTGGCCAAGCAGAACGCCGGTGACAGCAGCCGCATCGAAGGCCGCTTTCCCAGCGAGATCCAGCCGCTGGTCGACGATTTCAACAAGGTGCTGGCGATGAACGCCGAGATCGTGCAGCGCGCGCGCACGCAGGCGGGCAATCTGGCGCATGCGGTCAAGACGCCGCTGACCATCCTGGCCAACGCGGCGACGCGCGACGGCAGCGTGCCGGCCTCGTTGGTGCAAGAGCAGGTGGGGATGGCGAATCGCCAGATCGACTATCACCTGGCGCGCGCCCGGGCCGCCGCGTCATCGGGCGCCGCCGACGGCCGCGCCCCGTTGCAGGATGCGGTGCAGGGGCTGGTGCGCGTCATGCAGCGCCTGTACGCGCAGCGCGGCCTGCGCATCGAGGCGGCGGGCATGTCCCCGGGGGTGGCTTTTCGCGGTGAACAGCAGGACTTGCAGGAGATGCTGGGCAATCTGCTGGACAACGCCTGCAAGTGGGCGGCCAGCCAGGTGCGGATCACGGCAGAGCCGGCCGCTGCCGGACGCTTGCTGCTGCACATCGACGACGATGGCCCGGGAATCGAAGACCACGAGCGCGAACGCATCTTCCTGCGCGGCGTGCGCATGGACGAACAGTTGCCGGGTTCGGGCCTGGGCCTGGATATCGTGCGCGATCTGGCCGGCACCTACGGCGGCGAGGTCCGTGCAGGACGCTCGCCGCTGGGCGGGTTGCGGGTGTCGTTGTGGCTGCCTGCGGCCTGAGCGCCCGCGCGGGCCTTACTTCACCAGCGTGACGGGCGCTTCCGCCAACTGCAGCACCTGATTGGCGACCGAGCCGATCAGGATGTTGGCCAGCGTGCCGTTACCGCGCGTGCCCATCACGATGCGGGCGCAACCGTGGTCGCGGGCGTAGCCAGCGATTTCGGTGGCGGCATGGCCGAACTCGACGTGGCTCGTGTAGTCCACGCCCGCCACGTCCAGCAACTGGCGCGCCTCGTTGGTCGCTTCCTGGCCTTCGCGGGCGTAGAACTCGTCGATCATGTCTTGCGTGATCAGCCGCGACAGGCCGGCGCGCCCTTGCGTGGGCGTCTGGACGTTCAGGAGGTGGATGCGTGCGGATGTGGCGCCGGCGGCCAATTGGCGGGCATGCAGCACGGCGCGGTTGGCATTGTCGGAGCCGTCGACAGGAACCAGGATATTCAGCATGGATGCTCCTTGATGCGTTACTTGACCAGCGTGACGGGCAATTCCGTCAGGTGCAGGACGCGGGTGGCGACGGATCCCATGAACAGCGACGAGACCGAACCGAGGCCGCGCGAGCCCATGTAGATCTCATCCGCGCCCGTTTCGTCGGCGATGCGGGCGATGGTGTCGGCGGCGGCGCCGACTTCTACGCGTGCCTCGAAGGGCACGCCGGCTTGCGACAACAGGCGGCTGGCTTCTTCCAGCGCGGCACGGCCCTCGTCCTGGTAATAGGCGTCGATCTCGGCTTGCGACAGGCCGCGGCCGATCTTGCCGGATTTCAGGGGGATCTGGACGCTGAGCAGGTCCACGCGTTCGACCGGGTCATAGGCGCGTGCCGTCAGCATGGCCTGGACGGCGTGGATGGCGGGTTGCGAGCCATCCACGGGAATCAGGATGCGTTTCATCGTCGTCTCCTTATTGTGTGCGAGCCGCGGGAGGCGGAGGCTTCTACTTTATTCGAATTATTCGCCTGTTTTGCCTGCCCGGACATGCGCAGGATCAACTCGCTCGCCTGTTGCCCGTGCCGGGTCAGCGCCAGCGCTCGGGCGTGGCCGCCGCCTCCAGCGTCGTGCCTAGCAGGCGGCTGGCCAGCGTCGCCAGCGCGGGGGCGCTGCCGGTGGTCTCCAGCCGCAGTTCGCCCGGGCCAGCCTCGCGCAGCAGGCCGCGTTCCTGCAACTGGTGCCGCAGCCAGCGCGCCACGGGGGTACCGGTTTCCAGTAAGGGAACGCCGGGGCCGGCGGCGGCCTGGATCGCGTCGCGCAAGAACGGGAAATGGGTGCAGCCCAGCACCAGCACATCGGCGCCAGCCGCGCGCAATTCCGCGACAGGGGCGCGCACGGCAGCCTCAACCCGAGGACCTGACAGTTCGCCTTGTTCGACCAGCGCGACCCATTCCGGGCAGGGCCGCAACAAAATGCGCACTTCAGGCGCTTCGCGTTGGACCAGCGTGGCGAATTTGGGGCTGGCCAGCGTGCCGGTGGTGGCGAACACGCCCACGACGCCGCTGTGCGTCAGGTGGGCGGCGGGCTTGATGGCGGGCTCCACGCCGATGATGATCAGGTCGGGATGGCGGCGCCGCAATGGCGCGATGGCGGCGGCAGTGGCGGTGTTGCACGCCACCACCACGGCCTTGGCCTGGCGCGACACGAAATAATCGGTCAGCGCCTGGGCGCGTTGCTCGACGAAGGCCTGCGTTTTTTCGCCATAGGGCACATGGGCCGAGTCGGCGACGTACAGCAGCGATTCATGGGGCAGCGCGTCGCGGATGGCGCGCAGCACGCTTAGGCCGCCAACGCCGGAGTCGTAGATGCCGATAGGGGATTCGGAGAACATGGTCGGAAGTGCGGGATGCGGATGCCGGGCAGTGTAGCGCCGGCCCTAGTTCGTCTGCTGTTCGCGGTGGCGGCGTACCTCTTCGATCAGCTTGCGGGTGGCGCCGGACTGCGGTGCGTCGCGCCAGATCAGGTTCAGCGGGGCGCGCAGCTCGACCGGATCGGTCACGCTGACGTACACCACGCCTTCGATGTTCACGCGGCGCAGCGATGCGGGCACCAGGGACACGCCCAGCCCGGCCGCCACCAGGCTCAGCGTGGACAGCATGCGCGGCGCCTCCTGCGCGATGCGGGGGCTGAAGCCGGATGCACTGCACGCCGTGATGATGGCGTCGTACAGCCCGGGGCCGCTGTGGCGGCGGTACAGGATCAGGGACTCCTCGGCCAGCTCGGACAGCGCGATGTGCCGCCGCGTGCGGCCCTTGACCGCGGGATGGTCCGCGGGAAACGCCGCCAGCATGGTTTCTTCCAGCACGGTTTCCTCGACTACGCCCGGGCCGGGTCCGTACGAGCCCCGGATGAACGCCACGTCTACCCGGCCTTCGCTGACGGCTTCGCGCAGTTCGCCGGTGCTGCTTTCCTCGAGCACCAGCCGCACGTTGGGCGCGCTTTCGCGGAATCGCCGAATGACCGTCGGCACGAAGGGATGGAACGCCGCCGATCCGGTGAAGCCAACCGTCAACCGGCCGGCTTCGCCTTGCGAGACGCGGCGCACCCCGTCCACTGCCTGGTCCACCAGCGCGATGATGTTGCGCGCGTCGTCGACCAGTGCCCGGCCGCTTTCGGTGAGCTCCATGCCGCGCGGCAGGCGGTGAAAGAGCGTCACGCCCAGTTCCTGCTCCAGCACGCGGATCTGCTGGCTGAGCGGCGGCTGGCGGATGCCCAGCCGGGCCGCGGCCTTGGTCAGATGGGATTCCTCGGCCACGGCCAGGAAGTAGCGCAGAAGACGCAGATCGACTGAAGCCATATGCAATGAATATGATTGGTTAAGTAGTCATATATTAGACATTATCTGAGGCGAAGAGTAGGCTGCCATCTCGTTATCTTTCCCTTGGCGCGGCGACGCGCCGGCCTTCGCCCACCGGTCTCCGGACCGGCCATCACAACATGAATGCAGCACTTTCCACCTCCGAGGCCGAACTGCGGCCTCCCCCCACTTGCGGGCAGTTGTTCTACGGTTTCCTGATGCTGGGGCTGACGGCGTTCGGCGGCGCGCTGCCCCTGGCGCGCCGCATGGTCGTCGAAAAACACCGCTGGCTGAGCGGGTCCGAATTCACCGATCTGCTGGGACTGTGCCAGTTCCTGCCGGGCGGCAACATCATCAACCTGTCGGTGGCGCTCGGCATGAAGTTCCGCGGCCCCCGGGGCGCGTTTGCGGCGCTGATGGGCTTGATCCTGGCGCCCTCCGCCATCGTCATCCTGCTGGGCATGGTGTACGACCGGTTCCAGAACGATCCCCACATCCAGCATTTGTTCGCCGGCCTGGCGGCGGCCGCCGCGGGCTTGCTGATTTCGATGGCGGTCAAGATCGGGGTGCCCGTGATCAAGCGCCGCGACTGGCTGGCCGGCGTGGTGGCCACGCTCTGTTTCGTGGCGATCGCCGTGCTGCGCATTCCGCTGCTGCCGACGATGGCGGTGCTGACGCCGCTGAGCATCCTGCTGGTCTGGAGGCAACGTCGATGATCCAGACCCTGATCTCGCTGGCCCTGATCTTCTCCCAGCTGTCGGTGCTGGCGTTCGGCGGCGGCAACACCATCCTGCCCGAAATGCAGCGCCAGGTCGTGGACGTGCACGGCTGGATGACGGCCGCGGACTTTTCCGCCCTGTTCGCCTTGGGCCAGGCCGCGCCCGGCCCCAACCTGATGGTGGTCACGCTGGTCGGCTGGCATGTGGCGGGCGGGTGGGGCATGCTGGTGACGACCATCGCCAAGTTCGGCCCGTCGTCCCTCATCACCATTCTGGCGCTGGGCTTGTGGGAACGGTTCAAGGACCGCCCGTGGCGGGGCGTCATCCAGGCGGGCATTTTCCCGATGACCGTCGGACTGGTTGCAGCCAGCGCCGCGTTGATCACCGAGGCTTCGGTGCACAGCTGGCTGCTGGGGGCGATCACCGCCGTGGTGGCGTTGCTGGGCAGCGCCACGCGCATTCATCCGCTGTGGCTGCTGTTCGGCGGCGCGCTGGTGGGTTTGCTGGCGATCGGTTAGCGTAGGGCTCTTGCCGCGTAGGAGTCCCCATGACAAAGCCCATTCCGGACGATCCGCAAGCCGAAGACCCCGCGGCGTCCGTCGAAAGCCTGCCCTTCTTCCATGCGCACCGGCGGCTGGTGCTGTGCGGCCTGCTGTTTGTGGTGGCAGGCGGCGTCGCCTACGTGCTGGGCCGTTCTCCCAGCCTGGCGCTGCTGCTGGGCTTCGATGCGGCTGCACTGGTGTTCCTGGTGGTGACGGCCCGCGCGTTCGGCCAGGCCAGCCCGGCGTCCATGCGCGTGCACGCCAAGCAGCAGGACGTGGGGCGCATGGGCGTGCTGTGGAGCAGCGTGGCGCTGTCCTGCATGGTGATGGTGGCGCTGTGGGTGGAACTGCGCGGCGAAAGCAATGCGGGCGGCGTGGTGGACATGCTGGCCGCGGCCGCCACCATCGTGCTGTCGTGGCTGTACATGAACATGATCTTCGCCCTGCATTACGCGCATGGCTATTACGGCCACCGCTCGGGCACGCACAAGGGCCTGGATTTTCCTGGCACGCAAGAACCCGACTACTGGGATTTCGCGTATTTCGCGCTGGTGCTGGGGATGACGTTCCAGGTGTCGGACGTGCAGATCGTCAACCGGCGCGTGCGCCGCATGGCGCTGATGCACAGCGTGATCGCATTCTTTTTCAACGTGTTCATCATCGCGATCAGCGTGAACGTGGCGGCCGGAAAAGCCTAAGAGGGGAGGCCCCCACGCCGCGCACGCTACGCGCGCTTGCTGCCCCCCGAGGGGGCGCTTTCCCCCTTGGGGCGGCCCGGCGGGGGAAAGGAGCCCCTACGCCGCGCACGCTACGCGCGCTTGCTGCCCCCTCGAAGAGACTGCGGCCTTTAGGCGGCGGCGCCCAATCTCCACAAGGACGTGACTTCCTTCGAGCGTGCCGCGTACAGCGGGTCACTCGGGTCCTTGGCGCGAGCGTGCGTGGGGCGGGTGTCGATGCGTTCGATGACGCGCAGCCCGGCCGTCTCGATCATTTCCATCAACTGTTCGCGGGTGCGCAGGCCCAGGTGCTCGGCCAGGTCCGACAGGATCAGCCAGCCTTCGCCGTTAGGCGTCAGGTGGGCGGTCAGGCCGTTCAGGAAACCGCGCAGCATGCGGCTGTCGGGGTCATAGACGGCATGCTCGACGGGCGAGCTGGGGCGGGCGGGCAACCACGGCGGGTTGCAGACGATCAGCGATACCCGGCCTTCGGGAAACAGGTCGGCTTCGACCACGTCGACCTGCTTGGCCAGGCCCAGGCGTTCCAGGTTTTCACGGGCGCAAGCCAGCGCGCGCGGATCCTGGTCGGTGGCGATGACGCGCTTGCCGCCGCGGCGCGCGATCACCGCGGCCAGCACGCCGGTGCCGGTGCCGATGTCGAAGGCGACGCCGCCGCGCGGCATTGGGGTGTTGGCCACCAGTTCCACGTATTCGCCGCGCAGCGGGGAGAACACGCCGTAGTGCGGGTGGATGCGGTTGTTCAGGGCGGGAATCTCCACGCCCTTCTTGCGCCATTCAAAGGCGCCGATCAGGCCCAGCAACTCGCGCAGCGACGCCACATAGGGTTCGTCAGCCGGGCCGTGGACTTCTTCGCAGGCTTGGCGGGCGTCAGGTGCGCGGCGCAGCGAAATGCCGTGGCCGGCGTCGAACGGAATCAGCAGCATGCCCAGGATGCGGGCGCGCTGCGACTGGATCTGGCGGTGCTGGTTGAATGCTTCCAGCAAGGTTTCCACGGGTTTGCGGGGACGCTTGTCCACGCGCCGGGTCATCGCCTGCAGCAGCAGGCGGGCGTTCTGGAAGTCGCCGCGCCACAGCAGGCCCACGCCTTCGCAGGCCTGGCGATAGGCCATGTCCGCGGTCAGCGTGTCGTCCACCACCACCACGCGCTTGGGCGGCGTCGCGCCGGTTTCAGAGCGCCAGCGGGCGGAATGGGGGACATTGTTTTCTTCCCAGTGCAATTCAGGGGCGGTCAATACGGCGCTCCGGTAAAGACGGGGGGACGGGGCAGGATCATGGGCAGAGGAGATAAAAAGAAAGGGCGCGGGCTGCCAATGTAGCAGTTTCGCGCCCTTGGACGTTGCCCGGCGCCTCAGGAGGCCCCAAGGCGCCGCGCGGTTAGACCGGCTGCTAGTGGAACAGGACGACCGCCTTTTGCAGTGTGATCCAGATGCCCCAGGCCAGCGGAATGCCTACGCAAGCCCAGGCGAACAGCACCAGGGCAACCGGCGTGCGGAACGTGGAGGTGCCGACCCCATGGGTTTCGGCGGCAGCCGCGCGTTCGTGCGCCAGCGCTTTTTCCTGCGCGAGTTCCTGGTCGGTCATGAAGTACTTCGGGTTCACCGGCCGGATCGCCAGGTTGCACAGGAAGCCCACGACCAGCATGCCCGCCAGGATGTACATGGTGATGTCGTAGACCTGCGCGCGCGGCACGCCGATCGACAGCTGATATTCGCGGATGTAGTTCACCAGCACGGGGCCGAAGATGCCCGCCGCCGACCATGCCGTCAGCAGGCGGCCGTGGATGGCGCCCACCATCTGCGTGCCGAACAGGTCGGCCAGGTAGGCCGGCACCGTGGCGAACCCGCCGCCGTACATGGACAGGATCACGCAGAACGCCGCCACGAACAGCGCCAGGGCGCCGATGTGCGCGGTCCACGGGATGGCGGAATACAGGACGAAGCCCAGGACCAGGAAGATCAGGTAGGTCGTCTTGCGCCCCAGCTTATCGGACAGGCTTGCCCAGAAGAAGCGGCCGCCGATGTTGAACAGGCTGAGCAGGCCGGTAAAGCCCGCCGCGATGGCGGCGATGGCGGCCAGCTGGTCCTTGTCCAATTGGGCGAAGCCCAGCTCCGGCTTGTTGATCAGGCCGCCGCCGAACACCTCTTGCAGCAAGGGCGACGCCATGCCCAGGATGCCGATGCCCGCCGTCACGTTCAGGCACAGCACCAGCCACACCAGCCAGAATTGCGGCACGCCCCAGACGCGCTTCACGTGGACGTGGCCCTTGGTGATCATCGCGTTGTTGGCCTGCTTGGCCGGGGCCGTCCAGCCTTCCGGCTTCCAGCCCGTGGGCGGCACGCGGTAACCCAGCGCGCCGGACATCATGAAGATGAAGTACACCACCGCCATCGTCAGGAAGGTCTGCCAGACCCCCGGCGAGGTCGGCGTGGCGAAGTGGCGCATCAGCAGGTCGGCAAGCGGAGCGCCGATCATCGCGCCGCCGCCGAAGCCCATGATGGCCATGCCGGTCGCCATGCCGCGCCGGTCCGGAAACCATTTGATGAGCGTGCTGACGGGCGAGATATAGCCCAGCCCCAGCCCGATACCGCCGATCACGCCGGACCCCAGCCACAGCATCCACATCTGGTGCAGATACACGCCGATCGCCGAGATGACCAGGCCGCCGCACCAGCATAGGGCCGACACCACGCCGGCCTTGCGGGGGCCAGCGCGTTCCAGCCAGCCGCCCCACAGCGCGGCCGAGCAACCCAGCAGCACGAAGAACAGGGTGTACATCCACCCCATGGTCGAAATCTTCCAGTCGCAGCTGGTCGTGAACAGCTCGGCGGCCAGGCTCATGTCGGCCGGGCAGGCCAGCGGCTTGGCGCCGCCCACCATCTTGGACAGCGGCAACCAGAAGACCGAAAAACCGTAGGCCATGCCGATGCACAGATGGATGGCCAGGGCGGCCGGCGGCACGAGCCAGCGCGAGAATCCCGGGCCGGCGATGGTGCGTTCTTTGTCAAAAAAACCCGGCCTTGAGCCGGGCAGGTCCAGGGTGGCGGTGCTTTCCATGTCGTCTCCTCAGGGGTGCGGTCTTATAGCGCGCGCCGACCGGAACTGAAACGGTGGCGCGGCCTCTTTTTGAATCCGTCACTGCTTGCTGACTGCGGTAAAGCGGTGGGTCCCGGCTATCCCACGCGGGGCGCGGGCGTCAGGCGCTGGCGGTTTTGCGTCACCGCGTCCAGCACCAGGGGATGCAACTGTTCTTCGCCAGCATCGCCGTCGGGGCGTTGCTCCAGAAACCCCAGCAGCTCGTTGCGCATGCGGGGTTCCCAGAACTTGTGGATATGGTTGGCCACGCCTTCCAGTGCTTCGTGCCGGTCCGGCATGGCGTCGAAGAACTGGCCGATGCGGTTGGCCATGCGGATGAGGTTGCCGATTTCCATTGCGTGTCGGGGTCCGGTTCAGGGGATGAGGCGGTCGGGGTGGGAATAGAGCGTGGCGTCGTCGTTGCGCAAAAAGCCCACCAGGCTGACATTGGCGTCGCGCGCCAGGCGGATGGCCAGCGCCGTGGGGGCGGATACCGCCGCCAGCACCGCCACGCCGGCGGCCGCCGTCTTCTGCACCATTTCAAAGCTGGCCCGGCTAGACACCAGCACGATGCCGTCGCCGGCATGCATGGCCTGGCGCGCCAGCGCGCCGATAAGCTTGTCCAGCGCGTTGTGCCGGCCCACGTCTTCGCGCACCAGCGCCACGGCGCCGTCGGCGCCGGCCCAGCCCGCCGCATGGGTGGCGCCCGTGATGTCATGCAGCGCCTGGCGGGCGCGCATGTCGCGCATGGCTGCCAGCACCGAGGCGATGCGCACCGGCGCTCCGTTCGTCACCGGCGCCACGGGGCGCAGCACTTCCGGCAGTGTTTCGACGCCGCACAAGCCGCAACCCGTGCGTCCGGCCATCGCGCGGCGCCGGGTCTTCAGCCGCACCTCGCAGGCGCTGGAGATTTCCAGCTGGATCACAATGCCGTCGCATTGCGGCAGCAGGTCGATGCCGCGCACGTCGCTGACGCCGTCGATGATGCCTTCCGACAGGGCGAAGCCCACGGCGAAGTCTTCCAGGTCGGCAGGCGTGGCCAGCATGGTGGCGTGGCTGATGCCGTTGAATTCCAATGCCACCGGGGTTTCCTCGGCGACGAAGTCGGTTTCGGCGGCGGGGGCGATGGCGCCGCCCCGCACGCGCTTGACCTGGGTCTGCGTGCAATCGGGGCGGGAAGACGGGGGCGTGGTCATGGCATCCAGGGCGGTCGTGGCCGGCAGGGGGTTACTTCCCGGTCAGCGCCGCTTCGCTTTCGCGCGATCGCTCGCGCAGCAGCTTTTGCTGGATGTCGGCAAAGCGCGACCATTGGCGCTGCCATTCCGAAGGCTGGGACACGCGCGTGACCTGCACGGCCGTCACCTTGTATTCGGGGCAGTTGGTCGCCCAGTCGGAGGCGTCCGTCGTGACGACGTTGGCGCCGGACTCGGGAAAGTGGAACGTGGTGTATACCACGCCCGGCTGCACCCGGTCGGTCAGCGTCGCGCGCAGCACGGTTTCGCCCGCGCGGCTCTGGATGCCCACCCAATCGCCTTCGGCTACGCCCCGGTCTTCGGCATCCTGCGGATGCAGTTCCAAGACGTCTTCGCCATGCCACATGACGTTTGGCGTGCGTCGGGTCTGCGCGCCCACGTTGTATTGCGACAGGATGCGGCCCGTGGTCAACAGCAGCGGGAAGCGCCGCGTGCTGCGTTCGTCGGTGGGCACGTACTTGGTGATCATGAACTTGCCCTTGCCACGCACGAAGGCGTCAATGTGCATGATGGGCGTGCCTTCCGGCGCATTGTCGTTGCAGGGCCACTGCAGGCTGCCCAGCTTGTCCAGCTTCTCGTAGCTGACGCCCGAGAACGTCGGCGTCAGCCGGGCGATCTCTTCCATGATCTCGCGCGGGTGCTTGTAGTTCATGGGGTAGCCCAGCGCGTTCGACAACGCTACCGTCACTTCCCAGTCCGACTTGCCGTTCTTGGGTTCCATCACCTTGCGCACGCGGGAGATGCGGCGTTCGGCATTGGTGAAGGTGCCGTCCTTTTCCAGGAACGACGAGCCCGGCAGGAACACGTGCGCGTACTTGGCGGTCTCGTTCAGGAACAGGTCCTGCACGACGATGCACTCCATCGCCGCCAGGGACGCCGCCACGTGCTGCGTGTTGGGGTCGGACTGCACGATGTCTTCGCCCTGGCAGTACAGGCCCTTGAACGAACCGCCCAGCGCGGCTTCGAACATGTTCGGAATGCGCAGGCCGGGTTCGGGCTGCAGCGTCACGCCCCAATCCTTTTCGAACTGGGCGCGCACCACGTTGTCAGAGATGTGCCGGTAGCCGGGCAGTTCATGCGGGAACGAACCCATGTCGCACGAGCCCTGCACGTTGTTCTGCCCGCGCAGCGGGTTCACGCCCACGCCCTCGCGGCCGATGTTGCCGGTGGCCATCGCCAGGTTGGCGATGCCCATCACGGTGGTGGACCCCTGGCTGTGTTCTGTCACGCCCAGGCCGTAGTAGATCGACCCGTTGCCGCCGGTGGCGAACAGGCGCGCCGCGCCGCGCACGGCCTGCGCCGGCACGCCGGTGATCTCTTCCATGGCTTCGGGCGAATTCTCGGGCAGCGAAACGAAGTCGCGCCATTCGTTGAACGCCTTGGTCTCGCAGCGTTCGGCCACGAAGGCCTCATCGATCAACCCTTCCGTGGCGATCACGTGCGCCAGCGACGACAGCAGCGCCGTGTTGGTGCCGGGGCGTACCTGCAGGTGGAAGTCGGCCTTGATGTGCGGCGAACTTACCAGTTCGATGCGGCGCGGATCGATCACGATCAGACGCGCACCCTGGCGCAGCCGGCGCTTCAGGCGCGATGCGAACACCGGGTGGCCGCTGCTGGGATTGGCGCCCATCACGATGACGACGTCGGTATGCATGACCGAATCGAAGGTCTGCGTGCCAGCGGATTCGCCCAGCGTCTGCTTCAGGCCGTAGCCGGTGGGCGAATGGCACACCCGCGCGCAGGTGTCGACGTTGTTGGTGCCGAACGCCGCCCGCACCAGCTTCTGCACCAGCCAGGTCTCTTCATTGGTGCAGCGCGACGACGTGATGCCGCCCACCGCATCGCGGCCGTACTGGCTTTGGATGCGGCGGAATTCGGACGCCGCGTAGTTGATCGCCTCGTCCCAGGACACTTCCTTCCAGGAATCGGTGATGTGCTTGCGGATCATGGGCTTCGTCACGCGTTCCTTGTGCGTCGCGTAGCCCCAGGCGAAGCGGCCCTTCACGCAGGAATGCCCGCGGTTGGCCTGACCGTCTTTCCACGGCACCATGCGCACGACTTCCTGGCCCTTCATTTCGGCCTTGAACCCGCAGCCCACGCCGCAATAGGCGCAGGTAGTCACGACCGAGTGCTCGGCCTGGCCCATCATGATGACGGTCTTTTCCTGCAGGGTAGAGGTCGGACAGGCCTGCACGCACGCGCCGCAGGACACGCATTCGCTGTCCAGGAACGGCTGGTCCTGCCCCGGCGACACGCGCGACTCAAAGCCTTTGCCCGAAATCGTCAGCGCAAACGTGCCCTGCGTTTCTTCGCAGGCGCGCACGCACCGGTTGCAGACGATGCACTTGGACGCGTCGTAGCTGAAATACGGGTTGGAGTCGTCGGTCTTGGCCTTCAGGTGGTTGGCGCCGTCGTAGCCGTAGCGCACGTTGCGCAGGCCCACCACGCCTGCCATGTCTTGCAGTTCGCAGTCGCCGTTGGCCGGGCAGGTCAGGCAATCCAGCGGATGGTCCGAGATGTACAGCTCCATGACGCCGCGGCGCAGGTCGTGCAGCTTGGGCGTTTCGGTGTACACCACCATGCCGTTTTCGGCCGGGGTGGTGCACGAGGCCGGATAGCCGCGGCGGCCTTCGATCTGCACCAGGCAAAGCCGGCAGGAACCGAACGGTTCCAGGCTGTCGGTGGCGCACAGCTTGGGGATGTTGATGCCGGCCTCGGCGGCGGCGCGCATCAGGGACGTGCCCTCGGCGACGCTGATTTCCTGGCCGTCGATGGTCAGGGTGACGGTTTTTTCCGAGACGCGTTCGGGCGTGCCCAGGTCGCGGTCGCGTTTGATGACGGTTTCTAGCATGTCGGTCTCTCGGGTTCAGGCCGCGTGCGCGGCAGACTGCGAGGACTCAATGCCGAAGTCCTGCGGAAAGTGGTTCAGCGCGGACAGCACCGGGTAGGGCGCCATGCCCCCCAGCGCGCACAGCGAACCGCCCATCATCGTGTCGCACAGATCGCGCAGCAGGTGGACCTGCTGTTCGCGCTGTTTCGTGTCGGCGCCGCCGGCCGCGATCTTGTCGATGGTTTCGACGCCGCGCGTGGAGCCGATGCGGCAGGGCGTGCATTTGCCGCATGATTCGATTGCACAGAATTCCATGGCATAGCGCGCCATGCGCGCCATGTCGACGGTGTCGTCGAACGCCACCAGCCCGCCGTGGCCGATCATGGCCGAAATCTGGATATAGGCTTCGTAGTCCAGCGGCACGTCCCATTGCGATTCCGGCAGATAGGCGCCCAAGGGGCCGCCCACCTGCACGGCGCGCAAGGGGCGCCCCGAGGCGCTGCCGCCACCGAATTCATAGAGCAGGTCGCGCAGGCTCAGCCCGAAAGCCTTTTCCACCAGCCCGCCTTGTTTCAAGTTGCCGGCCAGCTGGAAGGGCAGCGTGCCGTGCGAACGGCCCACGCCGTAGTCGCGGTAGTACGCCGCGCCCTTGGCCATGATGATGGGTACCGTGGCCAGCGAGATCACGTTATTGATGACGGTGGGCTTGCCGAACAGGCCGGAGATGGCGGGCAGCGGCGGTTTGGCGCGCACCACGCCGCGTTTGCCTTCCAGGCTTTCCAGCAGGGAGGTTTCCTCGCCGCAGATATAGGCGCCCGCGCCCGTGCGCACTTCCAGGTCGAACTGGCGTCCGCTGCCATGCACGTCGCGCCCCAGCCAGCCCACGCTGCGCGCCCGCGCGATGGCGGCTTCCAGCGTGGCGATGGCATGCGGATATTCCGATCGCACGTAGATATAGCCGTAGGTCGCGCCCACCGCCAGGCCGGCGATCGTCATGCCCTCGATCAGCACATAGGGGTCGCCTTCCATCAGCAGGCGATCGGCAAAGGTGCCCGAATCGCCTTCGTCGGCGTTGCAGACGATGTATTTCTGGTCGCTGGGCGACCCGGCCACCGTCTTCCACTTGATGCCGGTGGGAAACGCCGCGCCGCCTCGGCCGCGCAGGCCCGAGGTGACCATTTCCTCGACGATCTGCGCCGGTTCCATCGCCAGCGCCCGCTTCAGCCCCGCCAGGCCGCCGTGCGCGGCGTAATCCTGCAACGACAGGGGATCGATCACGCCGACGCGGGCGAAAGTCAGCCGTTCCTGGTGTTTCAGGTATGGGATGTCTTCGGTCAGGCCCAGGTGCAGCGCATGCGCGCCGCCCGTCAGCCAGCCGGCATCGAACAGCCCAGGCACGTCTTCGGGCGCGACCGGGCCGTAGGCCACGCGTCCGTCCGGCGTGGCGATCTCCACCAGGGGTTCCAGCCACAGCAGCCCGCGCGACCCATTGCGCACCACTTGCACGGACAGGCCGCGCTCATCGGCGATGCGTTCGATATCGCGCGCCACCACGTCGGCGTCCATGGCCAGCGCCGCGGCGTCGCGCGGCACGTAGATGATGACGGGGGCGCTCATGACGAAGCCTCCAGCGCGCGGGTCAGCAGCCGGTCCAGCTTGTCGGGCGTGACCCGGGCATGCGGCTGGCCGTCGATCATCACGGCGGGAGATTGCGCGCACAGGCCCAGGCAATACACCGGTTCCAGCGTGAAATTCCCGTCCGCAGTGCTGGCGTGGAAGTCGCAGCCCAGCTTGGTGCGCGCATGGGCAGCAAGGTGTTCGCCTCCCATGGCCTGACAGGATTCGGCGCGGCAGACTTCCAGCGTATGGCGCGCGGCTGGTTCGCTGCGGAAGTGGGGGTAGAAGGTGATGACGCCGTGGACTTCGGCGCGCGACAGGTTCAGGGCCTCGGCGATGGTTTGCACCGCCTCGGCCGGAATACAGCCCAATTCATGCTGGACCTCATGCAGGACCGGCAGCAAGGGGCCGGGCAGGTCTTTCAGTCGGGCCACGATGCGGGCGGTGGCCGCAATGGCGGGGGTGGGCGATGCCTGGGCCGCGTCCAGGGCCAGTTTGCCGCCCCGCGCTCCGCCGCTGGACGCCAAGTCGGATTTTGCCTCGCGCTGATGCACGGTGGTCTCCTCCAGTAGTGCTGGGCCCCTCGTCGGGGTCGTTGTGTCGGGTGGCGTTTTGTGAGTTTTAATATGCTTTTTAAAACATAAAAAGAACCCGTCCACCGCATTATTTGTGTACTCTAGCCTCGTACTTGATCGCCTTCAATAAGAAATAAATGACATATAAGTTCCGGATCGGCCTACGGGCGCAATGGACCTTGGGCGGCGACGACGATGCCGCGCCGGTGCCATTGCAAGACATGCTGGCCTTGCTGGCCGCGATCGACGCCACGGGCAACATCGCGGGCGCCTGTCGGGCCTGCGGCCTGTCTTACCGGCATGCCTGGGGCGTGCTGCGCCGTTTCGAAGGCATCTTCGGCACCCAGCTTCTGATCACCAACCGGCGTCAGGGAACGCAGTTGGCGCCGTTCGCGCAGCGCCTGCTGTGGGCCAACCGCCGCATCGAGGCGCGGCTGATGCCCACGCTGGACAGCATGGCCTCGGAATTGCAGGAAGAACTGGAGCGCTTGCTGCCCGAAAGCGGCCCGCACCTGCGGCTGCACGCCAGCCATGGCTTCGCCGTGGAATCGCTGATGCAGCACATGAGCGGCCGCAAGCCCGGGCTGGAACTGCGCTACCGCACCGCGATCGAGGCGCTGGCCTCGCTGGAGCGCCATGAGTGCGACCTGGCGGGGTTCCAGGTGCCGCTGGGCGACTTCGAATCGCCCATCATGGAGCGCTATGCGCAGTGGCTGCATGCGGACGAATACGTGCTCATCCATCTGGCCGTGCGCAATACGGGTCTCTTCGTCACTGCCGGCAACCCCAAGCAGATCCGCGGCATGGCGGACCTGGCGCGCCCGGACGTCCGTTTCGTGAACCGGCAGATCGGCTCCAGCACCCGCTATCTGGTGGGCCTGATGCTGCAGCGCGCCGGCGTGTCGATCGGCGAGGTCCAGGGCTACGAGACCAACGAGTTCACCCATATGGCCATTGCCGCGCACATCGCCAGCGGCATGGCGGACACGGGCGTGGGGGTGGAGACGGCCGCTTGCCGCTTCGGCCTGGATTTTATTCCCCTGGTGCGCGAGCGCTATTTCTTCGCCATCCGCAAGTCGTCGTTGGAGACGCCCGCCATGCAGGATCTGCTGTCCATCATGCGCAGCCCCGATTACGTGGGCTATGTCGGCCAGTTGGTCGGCTACGACGCCCGGGATACCGGGCGGTTACAAACCTTGGAAGAGGCGTTCGCGTAGGGGCTTCAAGCCGCTGTCGGGATATGATGACCCCATGAGCAAAGTGATTTTCCTTGCCGACCGCCGGTCCGACCGCGCGGCCTGGCCCGCACCCGGCGAATTGCCGCCGGCCGGGCAGCCCGCGCTGGACTTGCGCGCGCGTCCGCTGCGCGACCTGCGGATCTCGGTCACGGACCGCTGCAACTTCCGCTGCACCTACTGCATGCCGCGCGAAGTGTTCGACAGCAGCTACACCTTCATGCCGCATTCGGACTTGCTGTCGTTTGAAGAGATCAGCCGGCTGGCCGGCATCTTCACGAAGCTGGGCGTGGAAAAGATCCGCCTGACCGGCGGCGAGCCGCTGCTGCGCAAACACATCGAAAACCTCGTGGGCCAACTGGCCCAGTTGCGCACGCCCGACGGCCGTCCGCTGGACCTGACCCTGACGACCAACGGCAGCGTGCTGGCGCGCAAGGCCGCCGCCTTGAAGGCGGCGGGGCTGACGCGCGTCACCGTCAGCCTGGACGCGCTGGACGCCGCCATGTTCCAGGACATGAGCGACAGCGGCTTCACGCCGGACGACGTGCTGCACGGCATCAATGCTGCCGCCAGCGCGGGGCTGGCGCCCGTGAAGGTCAACATGGTGGTGCGACGCGGCCTGAACGACGGGCAGATCCTGCCCATGGCCGAACGGTTCCGCCACAGCGGCCATATCCTGCGTTTCATCGAGTACATGGACGTGGGCAACAGCAACGGCTGGAACCTCGCGGAAGTGGTGCCCAGCCAGGAAGTGCTGGACCGCATCGGCGCCGTGCATCCGCTGGAACCGGTGCAAAGCGTTGAAATGGGCCGCGTGGCCGAGCGCTGGCGCTACCGGGACGGCGGCGGCGAAATCGGCGTCATCTCCAGCGTCACCCACGCGTTCTGCGGCGGCTGTACCCGCGCGCGCCTGTCGCCGGAAGGCAAACTCTTCCTGTGCCTGTTCGCGCATGAAGGGCACGACTTGCGCGCGCCGCTGCGCGAGGGTGCAAGCGACGCGGAACTGGCCGGCATCGTGTCGGGCATCTGGGGCGCCCGCAATGACCACTACTCTGAACTGCGCGGCCGCAACGCGGCGGCTCCCCAGCCGGACCCGGGCCGCAAAGTCGAAATGAGCTATATCGGTGGTTGACGCCGCATCAACGCACGCAGTCGCCGGCCTGATCCTGGCGGGCGGCCAAGGCGCACGCATGAACCAGCAAGACAAGGGCCTGGTGCTGCTGCACGGGCAGCCGATGGTGGCTCACGTGGCGCGCCGTTTGGCCCCGCAGGTGGGCCGGCTGATCATCAGCGCCAACCGTCATCAGGCCCGGTACGCGCAATACGGACAGGTGGTCGAAGACGGCGAACCCGAGCTTGGGGCCTTCCAGGGGCCGCTGCTGGGCATCGCGGCGGGGCTTGCCGCTGCCGCCCAAGACGACTGGCTGGTGGTCGTGCCTTGCGATACGCCATTCCTGCCGGCTGATCTGGCCGCGCGGCTGATCGGCGCGGCCGAATCGGCCAGGGCGCCGCTGGCGTATGCCGCCGCCAACAGCCAGCGCCACAGCGCCTGCATGGCGGTGCGCACGGCGCTGCTATCGGATTTGCGGGCCTATCTGCTGGGGGGCGACCGCAAGGTGGGCCTGTGGCAGGCCCGGGCGGGCGGCGTCGAGGCACGCTTTGACGACGCGCCCGACGCTTTCATGAACGTCAATACGCCCGAAGAGCTGGCCGTGGCCGAACGCTACGCCAGCCAGTGACGCAGGTCGTAGTAGGGCACGCGGTCCATGTCGTTGACCTGCACATCGGCGGGCAGGCGGGCCAGGCCCGTCGCCCAGGGCATCGAACTGATCACGCCTGAGCCCTGATGGCCGTAGGCCACCAGTTCGCCACTGCCGTCGTCGGCCACGCGGCGCTGGACGCGCAGGAATTCCTCGCGGCTGTCCTGGCGCGGATGTTCCGTGCGCAGGGGCAGGAGGCTGATCGGCGGGAAGATCTCGTCGCGGCCCTGCATGCGCCGCACGAGCGGCGACACCAGCATCGCGAACACGGCATACGCCGACACCGGATTGCCCGGCAGGCTGACGACCGGCTTGCCGTCGATCTGCGCCAGCGCCACCGGCTTGCCCGGTTTCATGCGCACCTTCCATAGCGACAGTTCACCGCCCAGCGTAGCCAGGGCCGGCTTGACCAGATCGCGTTCGCCGACCGACACGCCGCCCACGCTCAGCACCAGGTCGCAATCGGCCAAGAGCGTCTTGAACGCCGCCAGCAGATCCGCTTCGGTATCGCGCGCATGCAGCACGTGCACGGGCAAGGCGCCCAGGCCGCGCGCGAGCGCCGCCAGCATCGGGCCGTTCGAGTTGTAGATCTGTTCGGGCGCGCGGGGCGTGCCCGGCGGCACCAGTTCGTCGCCGGTCGTCAGAATACCGACGCGCAACTGGGCCACCACGGACACGCGGGCAAGCCCTTGCGAGGCCAGCAGCGCCACATGCGCGGCTTGCAGCACCGTGCCGGCGGGCAACAGCGGCGTGCCGGTCATCGTGTCTTCGCCGCGGCGGCGGATGTGCTGGTTGGGCGCGGGCTGGCGGGTTATCTCCACCTGGTTGTCGGCTTCGACGGTGTCTTCCTGCATGACCACGGTGTCGGCGCCGTCCGGCAGCAGGCTGCCGGTGAACAGGCGGATCGCGTGGCCGGGCTTGAGCGGTTCGGGCACGTCGCCCGCATAGCACCGTTGCTGGATCGGCAGTCGGCCGCCCGCACGCCAGTCGGCCACGCGCAGGGCGTAGCCGTCCATGGCGCTGTTGTCGGCCGGCGGAATGTCCACGGTGGCGGTCAGGTCAGCCGCCAGCACGCGGCCGGCGGCGTCGTTCAGGCCGATGTCTTCATGGCGCTGCAACGGCCCTGCGGCATTGGCCAGCAGGGTCTGGGCTTGGTCAAAATCCAGCATGGGTCAGTGGTCTTCTTGTTTGGGCTTGAAATGCGTGGCGAAATTGCACGGCCGGTGGCCGCTGTCGAGCTGCTCGCGCAGGATCTGCGCCCAGGCCGTTTCGCAGGCATTGTTGGAACCGGGCAGGCAGAAGATCAGTGTCTGGTTGGCCGATCCCGCAAACGCGCGCGACTGGATGGTGGAGCTGCCGATCTCGGTGTAGGAAATCTGGCGGAACAACTCGCCGAAGCCGGGGATTTCGCGGTCCAGCAGCGGCAGGATGGCTTCCGGCGTATGGTCGCGATGCGAAAAGCCCGTGCCGCCCGTCGTCAGGATGATCTGCACTTCGGGGTCGGCAATCCAGTCGCTGATGACGCGGCGGATCTGATAGATGTCGTCGCGGACGATGTCGCGGCGCACGCACTGGTGGCCCGCGTGCGCCAGGCTATGGGCAAGCAGGTTGCCGGAGGTGTCGTCCCCGGCGCTGCGGGTGTCGCTGATGGTCAGTACAGCGCAGGCCAGCGACACGGGAACGGGGATTTCTTCGCTCATGGGTGTTCCTTCTTCGAAGCAGAGTCTTCATCCCAGGCATCCGTGCGGTCCTGGTCGGATTGGCGTTGTTCGACCCAGAAGCTGCTGCCGCCCGAGAGCGTTTCGCGCTTCCAGAAGGGCGCGCGGGTCTTGAGCGCGTCGATGATGTATTCGCAGCCGCGGAAAGCGTCGCCGCGGTGCGCGCTGGCCGCCGCCACAAACACGATCTGGGCGTTGCGGGACAAGGCGCCAACCCGGTGCACGATCACCGTGCCGTCCAGGTTCCAGCGCGCCCGCGCGGTTTCGGCGATGGTTTCAAGCTCGCGCTCGCACATGCCGGGGTAGTGCTCTAGAAAGAGCGTTTCCGTGGGCGAGTCGGGCGCATAGTCGCGCACATACCCCACGAAGGTGACGATGCCGCCCACGCCGGCCCCCGCGCGTTCGCGCAGCTCGGCGGTCAGCGCGGCGCCGTCGAAATCGGCTTCCTGGACGCTGATCATGGCGTTCACCCTCCGGTGACGGGTTCGAACACCGCGACCTCGTCGCCAGGGCGGATCGGGGCAGTCGGTTTGGAGTGGGTCTGGTTGATGGCCAGTTTCAGGCGGCTGGCGGGTTCCAGCTGGGGGTAGCGTTCACCCAGCGCGGCCAGCAGTTGCGCACCCGTGGACTCGCCGTCCAGGGGCCAGCTTTCCGCGCGCTTGCCGACCAGTTCGGCCACGCGGGCGAAGTACAGGAGATCAATCGTTGCGCCATTCACCGCTTTTTCCTCCCGCCTTGTACTTAAGGCGTACTTGTTCGACCACGATGCCTTTGTCCGCGGCCTTGCACATGTCGTAGATCGTCAGCGCGGCCACGCTGCACGCCATCATGGCTTCCATTTCGACGCCCGTTTTGTAGCTGGTGCGGCAGGTGGCCAGGATGTCGATGCGGTGGGCGGCGGCGTCCAGCGAGAAGTCGACGCCCACGAACGCCAGCGGCAGGCTGTGGCACAGCGGAATCAGCTCGGCGCAGCGCTTGGCGGCCAGGACGGCGGCGACGCGCGCGGTATTGAGCACTTCGCCCTTGCCCTGGCCCGGCTGGGTCAACAGGCCGTAGGCCACCGCATTCATACGCACGCTGGCGGTCGCGATCGCAACGCGTTCGGAATCCGTCTTGGCAATGACGTCGACCATGCGGACCTGGCCGGCTTCATCCAGGTGGCTCAAGGTGGGGGTGGAGGCTGGCATGGGATTCGGGATCGAGAATTGTTAATGTTTGAAAAGAGCGGTCCCGGCTGGCCGGGAGGGCCCGCTGTTACGCCTATGATAGACGAGCGCTAACCGGGGCGCGATAATCGCCTTCAACTCGTATCAGGAGACTCGCGATGCCCTTGCGGAGCCTAAAGCTTCGATTTACCCGGCGCGCCGGCAAGATTCTTCTGGGCATCGTTGCGGTTGTGCTGATCCTTTGCGGCATTGCCGCATGGCAAGTTCCCAAGGTGCTGCAAAACGCCCTGACCGGGGATGTGGCCAAGATGATCGGCCGCGAGGTCTCCGTCGGCAAGATCACCTTCAATCCGTTCACCCTGACCGTCCGCGCCCGCGACCTGGCGGTGGCCCAACCCGGGTCGCAGACGCCATTGCTGTCGCTGGCCGAACTGGATGTCAGCGCCGCCTGGAGCTCCCTGTTCTGGTTCGCGCCGGTTGTCGATCGTTTGACGCTGCGCCAGCCTAACATCGCCATCGTCCGTGAAGACGTCACGCGATTCAATTTCTCTGACATACAGCAACGCGTGGCCGAAATGTCGGCCGCCAAGCCCGACGAACCGCCCAAGCCGGACGAGGGCCTGCCGCGCTTTTCCCTGAACAACATGGTGATCGAGGGCGGCAGCATCACGCTGGACGACAAGGTCACCGGCCGCAAGCAGGTGGTGGACGAGCTGGGCGTCGGGGTGCCGTTCATCTCGAACTTCGGCTACGCCACCGATATCGATGTGCAGCCCCGGCTGCACCTGCGCATCAACGGCAGCCCGTTCGACCTGACCGGCGTGGCGCGCCCGTTCGACAAGGTGCCGTCGTCGACCTTGCGCGTCGCGTTCAACGGCCTGCAACTGGAAAAGTGGGCCGACGTCTGGCCGATGCCGCTGCCCTTCAAGCTGGAAAGCGCGCTGCTGGATTCCAACCTGCAAGTCGTGTTCGAGCAGCCCAAGGACGCCGCGCCCAAGATCCGCGTGGTGGGCGACCTGGGGCTGCGTCGCTTCGATCTGCGCGACACGGCAGGCGAAGGCCTGGCCGCCTGGAGCGCCCTGACCGTCACCCGGCTGGAACTTGAGCCGATCGCGCGCCAGGTATATGTGGGCGAAGTGGGCCTGTGGGCGCCGCAGATTCACGTGCGCCGCTACGCCAACCAGCACCTGAACTGGCAGGACGTGGTGGCCAAGCTGAAGGAACTGGGCGGCGTGGCGCCCAACGAGACGCCCGTGGCCGACAAGTTGAAGCGGGACGTCGGATTGAAGGTGGCGCCAAAGACCGAGGTCGCCCGCGCGGATGCCGCAAAGCCGGACCCTGCCAAGCCGGGTGCCGCGACGTCCGATCCGGCCAAACCCGACACCGCCACAACAGGCGCACCCGCCACGCCCGCCGCATCGGGCACGGACACCGCCGCCCCTCCGCCGCCCGCGGCGCCCGAGGAATGGAAGGTCACGCTGGATGCCTTCAACCTGCACGAGGGCGAGCTCTACATCACGGATGCGATCAGCAAGCTGGACTACGTCATGACCGGCATGGCCGTGACCGTCGAAGGCGTCGCGATCCCCGAGGTCAAGGACCAGCCCGTCAACCTGTGGCTGACGGTCGACAACAGTACCGATGGGGGCTGGATCCGCGCCAAGGGGCCGCTGGTCTTGAAGCCCTTGTCGCTGGAACTGGGCGTGCGGCTGGGCAATGTGGCCCTGGCGCCATTGGCGCCGGCCGTGCGCAATGCGGCCCCGATCGTGCTGCTGGACGGCCGCCTGGGCGCCTCCGCCCAGATGCACGTGCTGGAGAAGAACGGCGCGGTGGACGCCTCTGCCACGGCCGTGCAGGCCGACCTGACGCAGTTCAAGGCGCGCGACGACTCGCTCAAGCCTGCGCTGGACGTCGCGCTGCAGAGCCTGCACGTCACTGCCGACCGGCTGGCGATGGGGCCGGGGCAAAGCAACTTCACCCTGGCCGCTTCGGGCATCCAGGGCAACGGCAAGCTGGACCTGAAAGGCATGTTTACGCCGCAACCGCTGACGCTGAAATCGTCGGTGGACCTGTCCGAGCTCAATGTCGCGACGTTCGCGCCTTATGCGGCCTCCAGCCTGAACGCCACCGTGCGCGCCATTACGCTGGGCGCCAAGGGCGACGTGGCCTTCACCGCCGCAGCCGGCAGCGCGCCGATGAAGATCAACTGGAAGGGCGGTGTCGAGGTCACGGGCGTCGACCTGCAAGACAAGGTGAACAACGACGACTTCCTGAACTGGAAGCGGCTGGGTTTTTCCGGCATGGACATCTCGGTCGCGGGCGACAAGATCGGCGCCAAGCTGGGCGACATCGCGCTGGAAGACTTCTACGGCCGCATCCTGCTGAATGCGCAGGGCCGCCTGAACGTCATGGACCTGGTGGCCGCGCCCGGGCAGGCCGGCGGCTCCATTACGCAGGACACGCAGACGCCGGGCCGTCAGGCCGCGGCGCCCGCGCCGGCTCCTGCCGCGAAAGGCAGTGCAGGCGCGGGCATGCCGGATATCTCGGTCAACAGCGTCACCTTGTCGCGCGGCCGCATGACCTTCACCGACCGCTTCGTCAAACCCAATTACGTGGCCGAATTGTCGGCGATCGAAGGCGCGATCACGGCGGTGTCGTCCACCAATCCCCAACCGGCCAAGGTCAAGGTCACGGGCCGCGTCTACACCACGGCGCCGCTGTCCATCAGCGGCATCGTGCAGCCGTTCGCCAAGTTCCTGACGCTGGACCTGAAGGCCTCGGCCAAGGGCGTGGACCTGCCGCGCTTCAACACGTACTCAGCCAAGTACGTGGGTTATCCGATCAAGCGCGGCAAGCTCTCGGTGGACCTGGAATACAAGATCAAGGACCGCGCGCTGCAGGCGTCCAACCACGTGGTGCTGAACCAGCTGACCTTTGGCGACAAGACCAACAGCCCGGACGCCACCAAGTTGCCGGTGCTGCTGGCCGTGGCGCTGTTGAAGGACTCGCGCGGCAACATCGACATCAACCTGCCGATCTCGGGTTCGCTGGACGACCCTGAATTCTCGGTGGGCGGCATCGTCGTGCGCGTGCTGCTGAACCTGGTGGTCAAGGCCGTGACGTCGCCGTTCAGCCTGCTGGCCTCGGCCTTCGGCGGCGGCGAAGAACTGTCCTACGTCGAGTTCAAGCCGGGCAGTGCGGTGCTGACCGAAGATTCGCAGCAGCGCATCGACACGCTGACCAAAGCGTTGACGGACCGTCCGGCGCTGAAGATGGACATCAGCGGCCGCGCTGATCCCAAGACCGACATGGAAGGCCTGCGCCAAGCCTGGGTCGAAGGCCAGATCCGCGCCGCCAAGGCCGCGGCCACCACGCCGCGCGGCAAGAAGCCGGATACGGCGGGCGTGAAAGTGTCTGCCGCCGAGCGGGCCAAGTACCTGGAAGAGGTGTACGACGACGCCGACATCAAGGACAAGCCGCGCAATTTCATCGGCATGGCCAAGTCCGTGCCGGCGGATCAGATGGAAGCCATGCTGCGCAGCGTCGCGCCGGTGGGCGACGAGCAGTTACGCCAACTGGCCGATGCACGCGCGCAGGCGGTGTATGAGAAGTTGCAAGCCCAGGAAGGACTCGCGGACCGTGTGTTCATCGTTGCGCCGCAGCTGGACGCGGACGGCATCAAGGATGAGGGGCAACCCTCGCGCGTGGACTTCTCCCTGAAGTGAACCCGGCGGGCCGCCAGGGGTACGCGTGGGCGTCCCCGGCCCCGCTTTTGCCAGGAGATTTTCGATGAAAGACCAGGACGCGCACTTCGACAGCCTGTTGCCGCCGCTGCGGCTGGACCGTCGGGGCTTCATCGCGACGACGGTTGCAGCCGGCTTCTCGCTTGCTGCCGGGCCCGCCGTGGCCCAGACCGCCATCGCGACGGACACCAAGGGGCTTACCGCCGGCAAGATCGATATTCCCACGACGGACGGCAAAATGCCCGCCTATCGTGCGGCGCCGCAAGGCAAGAAGAATCTGCCGACCGTGATCGTGGTGTCCGAGATCTTCGGCGTGCACGAGTACATCCAGGACGTATGCCGCCGGCTGGCCCATCTGGGCTATCTGGCCATCGCGCCCGAATTGTTCGCGCGCCAGGGCGATCCGTCCAAGTACACCGAGATCCCCAAGCTGCAGGCCGAGATCATCGGCAAGGTGCCTGATGCGCAGGTCCAGGGCGACCTGGACGCCACCGCGAAATGGGCGGCGGCCAACGGCGGCGATGCGGACAAGCTGGGCATCGTAGGTTTCTGCTGGGGTGGGCGCCAGGTCTGGCTATACGCCGCCCACAACCCGAAACTCAAGGCCGGCGCGGCGTTCTACGGCCAATTGGGCGGCGAGCCCAGCGAGCTGAAGCCGAAGTCGGTGCTGAGCCTCGTGAATGACCTGAAGGCGCCGGTCTTGGGGGCGTACGGAGGCAAAGACGCCGGCATCCCGCTGACCGACGTGGACCGCATGCGGATCGAACTGGCGAAGGGGCCGGCGCCGGCGAAGGCGTCAAGAATCGACGTGTACCCGGAGGCGCCGCACGCATTCCATGCGGATTATCGGCCGTCTTATCGGAAGGCGGAAGCGGAGCAGGCGTGGACGCGGATGCTGGATTGGTTCAAGCAAAACGGCCTTGGCTGAGGGGGATTTGTGGCGGCTGGGGTGGCTTCGTAGGTCGCCCATCGTCGCCGTCGCCATGCCGGCGCGCGCCCACGATTGCGGTCCGGAGCCTTCGCTCCGGACTCCCCCGTTGTCATCCTCGTCCGCCTTCGGCTCCCTTCGGATTCCCTCGGGCGCATCAAGGTTGCGCGCCGTCATGCCGACACCGCCGACGAGCTGTCGCCGTCTCGGTCTGGGGCGCTGTCAGGTCTCGGCTTAATGCCGAGTGCTGCGTTGCCCGCCGCTCGCAGCCGCGCGGGCGGCTGCAATCGGCATACGTGGTGTAGTGCGTCGGGGCAGTGGTCGCTTGCGCGCTTGCAGGGAGTGGTTTGCTGATGGCCCCGCAGACACTGGGGGAGGTAAAGCGACGGGTGGCGCGCGGCGGGCAGCCGCTTGCGGATTCAGACCCGTACGCGCGCCACCCGTCTAAGAGGGAGACTGTCGTGCGTTACCGCACTGTCTCTCATCTGACGACCCAATCGTTATTCGTGACACGTGGTGCGCGTCCTCTCATATCGTAGGATGGGTGGAGCGCGGCACATCCGGCATCAGGATAGCGACGTGCATCGCGCGCAACCCATCATGGGGCCGACGACGGCGCTATGCCACACGTGCCCTGCGATCAGCATCCTCACGACGCAAGACACCGCGTAAGCCCCCCAAGGCCGCCCGCGCGGCCGGCCGGGGGCGGGCACCGCAAGATCTTCCCACCCACCCCACCGTGCGCAAGAACCTCAAGAACCCCGTCCGTCCCCGCTGACGCCAGATTGCAACTATCAGAGCCCGGCGTGGCGGTGGCCCGGGGTGCGGGGGGCGTCGATCAGCCCGAGGGAATCCGAAGGCAGTTGCCGCAGGCAACAACGAGGATGACTAGGGGGAAGTCCGGAGCGAAGGCTCCGGACCGCAATCGTTGCCCCCCCGCGCCCCGGGCCACCGCCGCGCCGGGCGTATAAAGAACCCAACCTTCAACGCTAAAAACAACCCAAAAACAACCAAAAAAACTACTGCGCACTCTCCCCCGGTAACCCATCGCTCACCTCAGCCAGCGCATTCTTCATATCTTCGTAACTGATCACGCGCTCGTTCTGAAAGCTCCCGAGGACTCCCCGGCAGCCGTCCACGCCGGACCGCTTCATCTCGTCCATCATGGTCTTCCCTTCGCTCAAGCCCTTCTGATAAAGGGCCTCGTAGCCGCTCGCAGAAAACCCGTATTCCTGCGCGTACTGCGTCAGGTTCTTCTTGGCGGTCGCCTGGTGTTGGGCCAGGTCGGGTTCGGACGCCCCGCAGGCGCGGGCGGCGCCGTTGGAGGCGCCTGCGGCGACGACGAAGGAATCGTATTGGGCCTGTTCGTTCGCGTCCGGGGCCGCCCAGGCCGGGGCGGCGGCGGTGGCCAGGACCCAGGCCAGGCCAGTCAAGATCTTGCGCATCGGTGAATCTCCGCTTGATGCCCGCGCGCCGGTCGACGCGGCCGCGGCGGGCGTGGGTTACTACATCATTATGGCAAGCAGCCGTTTCCATGAGGTGATGCGGGGGTGTGGAGTCGTTTCAGACTGTGCTTCTTTTTTTCCCGAGCCTTGTCGGGCAGCAGGCAGGCCGCACAGGAACTATGATGGAGGTTGTGAGGCGCTCCTGCCTCAATGCAACACCCTTACATCCTGGAGATATACATGACGATCAAAGTCGGCGACCGCGTGCCGGATGGCACCCTGACCGAATTCATCGAAACCGAAACCGCCGGCTGCTCGCTGGGCCCCAACGCGTTCCAGGTCGCCGACCTGACCCGCGGCAAGACCATTGCGCTGTTCGCCGTTCCGGGCGCCTTCACCCCGACCTGCTCGGCCAAGCATCTGCCTGGCTACGTCGAGCAAGCTGCTGCGCTGAAGGCCAAGGGCGTGGATGAAATCTGGTGCGTGTCCGTCAACGACGCGTTCGTCATGGGCGCCTGGGGCCGCGAGCAAAAGACCGACGGCAAGGTCCGCATGCTGGCTGACGGCTCGGCGCTGTGGACCAAGGAACTCGGCCTCGAACTGGATCTGATCGCACGCGGCATGGGCGTGCGTTCGCAACGCTACTCGGCCCTGATCGTCGACGGCGTGGTCAAGCAACTGAACGTGGAAGCGGCTGGCAAGTTCGAAGTCAGCGACGCCGCCACGATGTTGTCGCAAGTCTGATCTAACGTAGTTCCTGTTTTACCGCTCAACGCGGCAGGCTGCCTTTGCAGCCTGCCGTGCTAATGCCAGCAGCGGTTGCCAACGCCATGCTCGCCACCCTCTCTTCTTTCTCGTCGCTGTATTTCGCGACCTTGCTGATGCTTATCGGCACGGGTCTGTTCAACACCTACATGGGCTTGCGCCTGACTGCGCAGTCGGTCAGCGAGGTGTGGATCGGCGTGTTGATCGCCGGCTACTACCTGGGCCTGGTGTGTGGGGCGCGGTTGGGGCACAGGCTCATCATCCGCGTGGGCCATATCCGCGCGTTCGTCGCCTGTGCGGCCATTGCCACCAGCATGATTCTGGCGCAGACGCTGGTCGATTCCATGCCGCTCTGGCTGGTTTTCCGCATCATTTCCGGCGTGGTGATGGTGACCGAATTCATGGTCATCGAAAGCTGGCTGAACGAACAGACGGAAAACCATCAGCGCGGCCGCGTGTTTTCCGTCTACATGGTGGTGTCCGGCCTGGGTACGGTGCTGGGGCAATTGGCGCTGACCGCCTATGCCACGCTGGACCTGCGGCCGTTGACCCTGGTGGCCATGTGCCTGGTGCTGTGCCTGGTGCCGATCGCCGTCACGGCGCGTTCGCACCCCCCCACGCCGCTGCCGGCGCCGCTGGACATCCGCTTTTTCATGCGCCGCGTGCCGTTGTCGATGACGGTGCTGTTCGTGGCGGGCAACCTTTCCGGGGCGTTCTATGGCCTGGCGGCCGTCTACGGCGCCAAGCATGGCTTGTCCACGTCCCAGGCTGCGATCTTCGTCGCCGCCGCCGTCACCGCCGGCCTGCTGTCGCAATGGCCGATGGGCTGGCTGTCCGACCGCATCAACCGTGCCGGGCTGATCCGCTTCAACGCCTTGCTGCTGGTGCTGCTGCCCACCGTGATGTGGGGCTGGCTGGTCTTGCCGTACTGGGCCATGGTGGCCTTGTCGTGCGTCTTTGGCGTGTTGCAGTTCACTTTGTATCCGCTGGGCGCCGCGTTCGCGAACGACCACGTCGAATCCGAGCGCCGCGTCAGCCTGTCCGCCGTGCTGCTCATGACCTATGGCGTGGGCGCCTGTATTGGCCCGATGGTCGCGGGCCTGCTGATGTCTTTGGCCGGGCCCAGCATGTACTACGTCTTCATTTCGGCCTGCGCGCTGATCCTGGTCTGGCAGGTGCGCCCCACGCGCGTCACCGGCGCGCATCAGGTCGACGAAGCGCCGACCCACTTCGTGCCCATGCCCGACACGCTGCAAAGCTCGCCCGCGGCGGCCGTGCTGGATCCACGCGTGGACCCCGAAAACGATATCGCCATGGAAATGGTGCAGCCCGATCCGTCGGCGGCGCCCACACCGGCGGCCGTTGAACCTGCAGCCGCGGAGGAGCCGACGGCCGAGGCTGCGGCAGCCGATGCTGCGGCAGCCGGTGCTGCGGCAGCCGACTCGGGCCCGCCCGAGGCCGAGGACGCCGTCGAACGCGAGCGCCGTACCGGCACCTGAGGCGAGCGCGCCTACCAGGGCGCCATCAACACGATGGCGGCCAGCGCCAGGACGATGCCCAGCAGGTTGACGCGGGTCAGCGGCTCGCGGAAGGCCAGGGCGCCGACCAACGTGCCCAGCGTGATCACGCCCATGTTCATGGAGGCGAAGACCAGTGCCGGGTGCTCGGGCAATGACTGGTGGGCGCGAATATAGGTCAGGATGTTGCCGAAGTTGGCCAGGCCTAGCGCCACGCCTGCAAGCACGTGGCGGCGCTCCCAGCGGACCCGGCGGCACAGCAGCACCCCCAGCATCAGCACACCCGCCAGTACGAAGGCCAGCAACAGACCGCCGGCAAAGGCGGTGCCGGCGCGCGCGACTTGCTTGAACAGGATGTCGATCACCCCATAACCCGCCCAGACCACCAGGGGCCATAACCAGGCCGCCCGGCTGTCCGGGGACGGTTGTGCGGTGGAGGCAGGGCGGCGCAGCAGGCAGGCCAGCGCGCTGAACGCCAGCAGGATCGCCGCCAGCTTGCGGCCGCTGACGGGTTCGCCGAACAGCAGGAACGCGGCCAGCAGGGGAATGAACAGCGACAGGCGCTGCGCCGCGTCGCTGCGCACGATGCCAGCGTGGCGCACCGCGGCCGCCATCGCCAGGAAGACGCTGGGCAGCAGCACGCCCAGCGCGGCCAGGACGGCCCAGGGCGTGTGCGGCGTTACCAAGGTGGACGGATCCGGGCGCAGTACGCCCCAGCAGAGCAGGGCGGCCACCGCGTAGTTCACGGCGACGGCCTGACGCACGTCCACCTCGTACCGGCGGGCCAGCTTCAGCAGCACCGCGACGGTGACGCTGCATGTGACGCTGGCCAGCAGATACAGCACGCCAGGCGTCAGCGGCACGTCGCGCCTTCGACGGGCTGGTGATGATGTTGCGACGCGTCCACCCGCATGCCCAGACGCTGCAGCAGGCGCTGGTCGGCTTCCATTTGCGGGTTGGCGGTGGTCAGCAGCGCGTCGCCGTAGAACATGGAGTTGGCGCCCGCCATGAAGCACAGCGCCTGCAACGCATCGTCCATCGCTTCGCGGCCGGCCGACAGGCGCACCGCGGCACGCGGCATGGTGATGCGTGCAACGGCGATGGTGCGCACGAACTCGAAAGGATCCAGCGCTTCCACGTTGGCCAGCGGCGTGCCTTCGACCTGCACCAGATTGTTGATCGGCACCGACTCGGGGTAGGGCTCCATGCTGGCCAGTTGAGCGATCAGGCCGGCGCGTTCGCGCCGCGATTCACCCATGCCCACGATGCCGCCGCAGCACACGTTGATGCCGGCGTCGCGCACGCGGTCCAGCGTATCCAGGCGGTCCTGGTAGGTGCGGGTGGAAATGATCTTGCCGTAGAACTCGGGCGAGGTGTCCAGGTTGTGGTTGTAGTAGTCCAGGCCGGCCTCTTTCAGCTGTTCAGCCTGGCCGTCGCGCAGCATGCCCAGCGTGACGCAGGTCTCCAGGCCCAGCGCCTTGACCGCGGTGACCATCTCGGCCACGGCTTCCAGGTGATGCGGCTTCGGGCTGCGCCAGGCGGCGCCCATGCAAAAGCGCTGCGCGCCGCCTGCCTGCGCGGCGCGGGCGGCGGCAACCACGTCCGCCAGCGGCATCAGCTTGTCGGCGTCCAGCCCGGTGTCGTAGTGCGAAGACTGCGGGCAATACGCGCAGTCCTCCGGACAGCCGCCGGTCTTGATCGACAGCAGGCTGGACAGTTGGATGGTGTTCGGATCGAAGTGGGCGCGGTGGACCTGTTGGGCGCGATGCACCAGGTCCATGAAGGGCAGCTCGTAAAGCGCCATGACGTCGACGGCGCTCCAGGCGGGCGCGGGCAAGTGCTTGGACGTCGTCGGGACGGGGATGTAGGCGGTCTGCATGAACGGGCTCCTGTCGGTCTTTCCGGAAATCGCGCGCTTGCCGGGAAGCAAGGGCGGGATCGGCGGATCGTAAGAACCTGCGCAGGGTTTGCGCAATGCAGGAGAAGATGCGGAAAATGCAGGGCAGTTAGCGCCATATTTTCCAGAAATCGAAGATTTTGGGCGTTGCCGAGGATTAACGCGGCGTCATCTTCGCTGACGCCGCACCCTCGAATATTTTGATTCCAATTGTAAATATCGGACCGAGCAGCCTATTCCTTGCCCGGTTTGGCCCGGATGCGCGTCGATTCGTGGCCCGTTATGCCCCGGTCGCGCGCCCACACGATTGCCGCGCTGCGTCGGTGTACCCCGATCTTGCTGTAGATCGTGGCCACATGGTTGCGCACGGTGTTGCGCGACAACTTCAGGCTCTTGGCGATGCCGTCGTCGTCATGGCCCTGGCATAACAGGCCCAGCACTTCGCGTTCACGGGTGGTCAACTGCGCCAGCTCCGCGACGTCACGGGTCGCGGGTGCGGGCTCGCGCAGTTGCGCCAGCTTTTCGATGATGCCTCGGCTGAACCAGGACGTGTCCTGCATCACCGCCTCGATCGCGGCAAGCAGTTCGGTCTCGGAGCGTTTGCGTTCGGTGATGTCCTGCATCACGATCAACAGGCGGCGCTGGCCGCCGATCATCACCGGTTCGGCCGACACCAGGCAGTCCAGCTTGCCGCCGTCCTGCGTGCTTAACGTGGCTTCGCGGTTGCGGGCGCTTTCTCCCCGCTTCAGGCTGGCCGCCATACCCTCGTAGGGCTGCAGCCCCAAGTCGGTCAGGGCCTGGCCCACGCTGGCTTCAGGCTCGGCCCCGGTGACTGCTGCGAACGCTTCATTGATGTCCAGCACATGCAGGGTATCGCCTTCGCACACGGCCATCGGCACCGGCGCCAGCAGGAACGCCTTGGAGAAGCGCTCCTCGCTTTCACGCAGCGCGACTTCGGTGCGCTTGCGCGCCTCCAGATCGATGAAGGTGAACAGCATGCAGGGCTCGTCCTGCATATCGATGGGTTGACCGGCCACCATCACGAATTTCGCGCCACCATCGGCTGTCTTCACCACGCCTTCGCGTTGCGCGATGGTCTGGCCTTCATTCAATTTGGCGACCGCGGCTTCCTTGTCTTCGCCGCCGTCCAGCACGTCCAGTTCATAGGCCGACTTGCCCAGCACGGCTTCGCGCGTGTAGCCCGTCATCTCCAGGAACCCCTCGTTCACTTTCACGTAGCGCAGATCGGACAGTCGGCAGATCAACGCCGGCGCCGGGTTGGCGCCGAAGGTGCGTTCGAAGCGTTGCTCGGCGTTCAGTTGGGCAGTCTGGTCGTGCAGAATCAGCACGCGGTAGTCGACGCCGTTGTCGCTGTCCAGGTTCAGGCCGCGGGCGCGCAGGTTGCGCAGGAAGTCCTCGTCGTCCTTGCGGCCCAGGTCCACCAGCAGGTCGTCGAACGGTTCGCCGGCGGCCAGCCGGTCCAGGGGATATTGGCGGGCGGCAACGCGATGATGGTTGCGGTAGGTGAGCGTGTAGCGTTTGCGGTAGCCGGCGGGGGTACCGCCCAACTCCGTCAGCGTGTCGACGCCGTGCAGTTCAAGCGCGCTGTCGTTGGCCCAGGCGATGGCGCCGTCGGGTTCGAGCACGATGATGCCTTCATTCAAACCCGCGATGATGCTTTGCAGGTGTTGGCGATGCGCTTGGGGTGTGGCGGCGTTTTCGGTCACGTAGGCCTCTTCGGTTCGCATGCATGAGCCCACAGGATGAAGGCGCACGACGCTGCTGTCCAGAGAGCAAAACGGACGAGTCTTCGCGGCGGGGGGGAGGGTAGAGAGTGCGGCGGGCGCAGAAAAGCAAAAAGCTCCGGAATCCGGAGCTTCAGCGATGTGCTGCCATGCGATCAAGCACAAAGTGCTTGGCGGAGCGGACGGGGCTCGAACCCGCGACCCCCGGCGTGACAGGCCGGTATTCTAACCAACTGAACTACCGCTCCGCAGCGGTTTACTTGAACTTCATCACTACACTGCGGTGTCAAGGCAGCTTGGTACTGCATGCCAGAAAAAGCTGGCGTCCCCTAGGGGATTCGAACCCCTGTACTCACCGTGAAAGGGTGATGTCCTAGGCCTCTAGACGAAGGGGACCTGAACTGAACAGAACTGCAAAACAACTTTACTACGGTACTGCGTACTGGTGGAGGTAAGCGGGATCGAACCGCTGACCTCTTGCATGCCATGCAAGCGCTCTCCCAGCTGAGCTATACCCCCCAGGGCGCCCTGATGTCTCACGCTACAGACAACAAGGTCTCACACTCTATAAAAGCAAAAAGCCCCGAAGACGGAGCTCTTGAAAGACTCAGAGCAAGAGAGCTTTTGGCGGAGCGGACGGGGCTCGAACCCGCGACCCCCGGCGTGACAGGCCGGTATTCTAACCAACTGAACTACCGCTCCGCAGCGGCTTACTCAACTACTTTGTCACTTCAACTGCACTTATCTACTGCTTTACTGCGACCTGCATGCCAGAAAAACTGGCGTCCCCTAGGGGATTCGAACCCCTGTACTCACCGTGAAAGGGTGATGTCCTAGGCCTCTAGACGAAGGGGACTTGGACTTACAAACTACTTTCTTCGCTTTGGCTGGTGGAGGTAAGCGGGATCGAACCGCTGACCTCTTGCATGCCATGCAAGCGCTCTCCCAGCTGAGCTATACCCCCGTTCTTCTAACCAATTCCTGCTACGTTTTACGATCGAAACACACGTTTTATAGTGCGCTTTTTCGTAGTTCGTTGCCGGTTTTGTTTAGTGCCGTTGGCGAAGAAACGAGATTATGCACGAACAAAATCGGGTGTGCAAGTCGCTTTGCGGCAAAAAGCGTAAAACGGGCAAAAAAACTGGGGTTGGATCGCCATTTTTGCGCATTTTGTGCGCGATCCGGTGAATCACGGGCCGTGGTTGATTGATGCAGATTCCAAGAAAATCAAAGACTTGTGCAAATGCTATGGTGGGAGTGAATTTTTTTATTCATCATGCGCCTTTCGCGTGAAAAAAATTCGGTCGAATTCACTCGGGTACCTGGCATGAGCACACAGACTTCGTTTCCCACCCGGCCGCTTGGACGCAGCGGCATGGCCATCACGCGTATCGGCCTGGGCGCCTGGGCCATCGGCGGCAATGGCTGGGCGGTGGGTTGGGGGCCGCAAGACGACGCCGATTCCATCGCCGCCATCCGCCTGGCGGTGGACCGGGGCATCAACTGGATCGACACCGCGGCGGTGTACGGGTTGGGGCATTCCGAAGAAATCGTGCGGCGGGCGCTGGCGCAGATGGCGCCCGGCGACAGGCCTTATGTCTTCACCAAGTGCGGGCTGACGTGGTCTGCTGAGAACCCGATGGCGACGCCGCGCCGTACGGGCGCACCCGCCAGCATTCGCCGCGAAGTCGAGGACTCGTTGCGGCGGCTGGGGGTCGAACGTATCGACCTCTACCAGATGCATTGGCCGGCGGGCGACGGCACGCCGATCGAGCGCTACTGGCAGGAACTGCTGGACTTGAAGCAGGCGGGGAAGGTCGGCGCCATCGGTTTGTCGAACCATAACCTGGCGCAATTGCAGGATGCCGAAGCGCTGGGCCACGTGGATTCGCTGCAGCCGCCATTCTCGGCGATCCAGCGCGCAGCCGCGGCCGACCTGATTCCGTGGTGCGCGGCGCATGACGTCGGTGTGATCGTCTACAGCCCGATGCAATCCGGCCTGCTGACCGGCGGTTTTTCGGCCGAGCGCGCCCGCGCGTTGCCCGCTGATGACTGGCGCGCGCGCCATGCGGAATTCATGCCGCCCAATCTGACGCGCAATCTGGCCCTGGCTGACGCCCTCAAACCCATCGCAGAACGGCATGGCACGACCGTCGCCGCGGTGGCTGCCGCGTGGACGCTGGCGTGGCCCGGGGTGACGGGCGCCATCGTCGGCGCGCGTAGCGCCGCCCAGGTCAACGGGCTGCTGGGCGCTGCGGAATTGGAGTTGGATGGCGACGACCTGGATGCCGTCGCCGAGGCCATCGAATTGACGGGCGCGGGTGCCGGACCGCTGCGCCCGCCGGAAGACAGCGGCAAGCTGCCCGCCAACCTCTTCGCCTGAGTCCCGATCAGCCGCGGCGCGTTTTGCGGCTGCTGCCGAAGGCGGCGATCAGCGCCAGGCCCACCAGCGCCAACGCGATCTTGTCGCCGAAGCGCGCGTAGGGCGTCAGGCCCGTCATGCCTTGCACCGACACCGGCAGCACGCCCGCCTGCAAAGGCGCAAGCTGGGCGGCGACATGGCCCTTGGCATCAATGGCGGCGGTGATGCCGGTATTGGTGGCCGTGAGCATCGGGCGAGCGGTTTCCATGGTGCGCAGCCGGCCGATCTGCAGATGCTGGCGCAAGGCCCAGGAATCGCCGAACCATCCCAGATTGCTGACGTTGACCAGGATGGTCGCGCCCGCCTCGCCGTTCGGGCCGGGCAGCAGCGCCGGCAGCAGGTCGGGGCCGAACAGGTCTTCGTAGCAGATGTTGAAGGCAATGTGCTGGCCGCCCACCGCGAAGGGCGTCTGGCGTTCCCCGCCGCGGTCGAAATCGCCCAGCGGGATGTTCAGCATGTCCACGAACCAGTGGAATCCTGGCGGCACGTATTCGCCCCAAGGCACCAGGTGGCGCTTGTCGTAGCGCATGGCGGTGCTGCCGGCGACAAGCTGTTCGACCGGCGTATTGCCGTCAAAGCCCATCACGCTGTTGGTGTAGCGGTCGCGGCCATTGACGCGGTCGTGCAGCGGCACGCCCATGGCGATGGTCATGTTGCGTTGCGCGGCCACGCCGCGCCAGGCGTCCCAGACGCGCGGATCCAGCTGGTCCTGGAAGATCGGCAGCACGGTTTCGGGCAGGATCACCAGTTGCGGCGCGGGAACGCCCGCCGCCGGCGGCAGCGCCGTCATTTCCAGGTGGCGCACCAGGCTTTGTTCCAGCAGGGCGGGATCGAACTTTTGCGACTGTTCGATGTTGCCCTGGACCAGCCGCACGTTGAGCGGATCGCCGGTGGGCGAGGACCAGTCCACGCGCGACAGCGGCCAGCCGGCGGCGGCCAGCGCGACGGCGATGCCGGCGGCCAGTGCCTGGCGTGAGTCCATGGCCTTTTTGCGGG
Source organism: Achromobacter marplatensis (assembly GCF_002209535.1). GTDB lineage: Bacteria > Pseudomonadota > Gammaproteobacteria > Burkholderiales > Burkholderiaceae_B > Achromobacter > Achromobacter marplatensis. The sequence goes on from NZ_NJIG01000006.1 coordinate 463,920, forward strand.
ACGGTTGCCACAGGCTGGCGATCGCGGCCGCGACGAACGCGGCGACGAACGCCATGCCGTGCACCCCGACGATGGGCGCCCAGCCGGCGATGGGGCTGTCGACCTGTGCGTAACCGATATTCAGCCACGGGAAGCCGGTCAGCAGCACGGCCCGCAGCCATTCGAAGCCTGCCCACAGCGCGGCCCAGGCCAGTGTGGCGGCCAGGATACGGAAGGGCGGCGCGCCGTTTTCCAGCGGCGTGTAGCGGCGTGCGAGCGCGCTGGCCGTGGCGGGAAACAGCGCCAGGAAGGAAGACAGCGCAAGCACGCCGGCAACCGCCAGCGGCGCGGCCAGATCGCCGTAGCGATGCATGCTGATGAAGAGCCAGTACAGACCCACCGCATAGGTGACGAACGCGAACAGCCATCCGCGCGCCCAGGCCTGTTTGGCCGACGGGGCGGTGAGGGTGACGCGCGCGGCGATCGCCAGCGCCAGGATCTGCGTGATGGCCAGCGCCCAATCCGGCAAGGGGCCGGGCGCGAAGGTCAGGGCGTGCACGGCGCCCGCCAGCATCAAGCCGGCGGCGCCGCGCAGGAGTCGGCTGCGCGGGGTACGGCTCATGCGTCGTCGGTGGGGCGGGAAGTTTCGGTGGGGGTGTTGCGCTTGACGCGCAGCCAGATGGCGCGGCGGGCGTCGCCGCGCGCCACTTCCATGCGCAGGCCGTCGAATTCGGCGATGTCGCCACGGCGGGGGATGCGGCCCAATTGGCCGCCCATCCAGCCGCCGACGCTGTCGTATTCGTCGTCGGGCAACTGGCAGCCGAACACCTCGTTGAAGTGCGAGATATCCGTGGCGGCCAGCACGCGCCACTGGTTTTCGCCTTCCGGGAAGATCGAGTCTTCTTCGGTTTCGTCGAATTCGTCTTCGATGTCGCCGACGATCTGCTCCAGCACGTCTTCCATCGTGACCAGGCCGGAAATGCCGCCATGCTCATCGATGACGATGGCCTGGTGGTTGCGGCTGGCTCGGAATTCGTGCAACAGCACGTTCAGGCGCTTGGATTCGGGGATGAACACGGCGGGGCGGACCAGCGTGCGCACTTCGATACCGGGTTCCAGCATGCAGCGCAGCAGATCCTTGGCCAGCAGGATGCCGATGATGTTGTCGCGGTCGCCTTCGTAGACCGGAAAACGCGAATGCGCGGTTTCGATCACCGTGGCCACCAGATAGGGGATGGGCTGGGTGACGTCCAGCAGGTCCATGCGCGAGCGCGGAACCATGATGTCGCCGACGGTGCCCTCGGACACGGCCAGCGCGCCCTTGATCATCTTGTAGGACTCCGCGTCCAGCAGGTTGCGGTCGTGCGCGGCTTCCAGAATGGCCTTGATGCCTTCGCGGTCCTCGGGCTCTCGGCGCACAAGGGAAAGCAGGCGGTCTAGAAGGGATTTGGTGGCGGGTTTGGCTGAGCGAGCAGAGGTCGCTTCGGGAGCAGGGTAAGGGTCAGACATCGTCCGGGAGGACAAGTTATGGAGGGGCCAGCATAACCGAAACTGGCTTCCCGTTTGTAACGGAGGCCATGAAAATGGGGCCAATCGACGGCATCTGCGTCTTGCTTGGCGCCATTTTCCTGCAATTTCTAGGGGTAGACCCGAAGTGCCCGCGCCGGGTTGGCGCTAGTCTGCCGCGACGTAGGGATCGGCAATGCCCATCTGCGCCAGCGTGGCGGTTTCCAGTGCTTCCATCCGCTTGGCGTCACGCGCCTTGATGTGGTCATAGCCCAGCGAATGCAGCACGCCGTGCAGCGTCAGGTGGGCGGCGTGGTCCAGCAGCGGCTTGCGCTGTTCCCGGGCCTCGCGCACCAGCACGGGCACGCACATGACGATGTCGCCGCGGGCCACGCCCAGGGGATCCACGCCGTACTCAAACGTCAATACGTTGGTGGCGTAATCGCGTTCGCGGAAATCCCGGTTCAGGCGGCGGCCTTCGGCGGCGCCGACCAGCCGCAGGCTGAGTTCGGCGGCCGAGAATTCGACCAGGCCGTCTTGCGCCGCGGCGGCCAGGGCGCGTTCAGCCCACCGGCGCAGGCGCCAGCGGGGCAGGCGGGGTTCTTCCACCCCGTACTGGACGGACAGGGACAGCTCAGGCTTCATTTTCGGAGGCGCGGTCGTAGGCGTCGACGATGCGGGCGACCAGCGGGTGGCGCACGACATCGCGGCTGGTGAAACGGGTGGTGGCGATGCCCTGGACGTCGTGCAGCACCTTGACCGCATGGGCCAGGCCGCTGTCCTGGCCGCGCGGCAGGTCCACCTGCGACGGGTCGCCGGTGATCACGGCCTTGCTGCCGAAGCCGATCCGCGTCAGGAACATCTTCATCTGTTCCGGCGTGGTGTTCTGGGCTTCATCCAGGATGACGAAGGCATGGTTCAGCGTGCGGCCGCGCATGTAGGCCAGCGGGGCGATCTCGATCGTCTGCTTTTCGAACAGGCGTTGCACCTTCTCGAAGCCCATCAGATCGTAGAGCGCGTCATACAGCGGGCGCAGATACGGGTCGACTTTCTGGGCCAGGTCGCCGGGCAGAAATCCCAGGCGCTCGCCGGCTTCGACGGCCGGCCGGGTCAGCACCAGGCGCTGCACCGTGTCGCGTTCCATCGCGTCGATGGCGCAGGCCACAGCCAGCCAGGTCTTGCCGGTGCCGGCGGGGCCCACGCCGAAGGTGATGTCGTGCTTGAGGATGTTGTTCAGGTAGTCGCGCTGGCGCGGCGTGCGCGGGCGCAGGTCGCTGCGCTTGGTGCGCAGCGCGATGCCGTCGCTTTCGTCGTCCAGGGCGGGCAGCGGGTCGGCTTCGCGCGCCGGCTCGTCCCTCTGCTTCTCTTCCAGCCGTCCCACGCCGATCTCGACCAGGCCCAGCTGGATGTCGTCGACCGACAGGGCGCGGTGCACGGCCTGCTCATGGAAGCGCCGCAGCACCCGGCCGGCCAGTTCAGCCTGTTCGCCTTCGATGGTGACGCGGCTGCCGCGGCGCGAGAGCTTGACCCCCATGCCGTCGGCAAGCTGCCGCAGGTTTTCGTCCAGCGGGCCGCACAGATTGGCCAGGTGGGTGTTGTCGCCGTCCAGGTTGACGACGGCGGGCATGCTGCGACGGGCGCGGGAACGGGGAGTGGTCATTCGGCCTCTTGGGGAACGCGGTCTACGTCTGCCACCCGGGCGCGCAACGAATTGGTGTGCGCTTCGGTGATGATGACGTCGACCATTTGTCCGATGAGCCGCGCGGGCGCGGCGAAGTTCACGATGCGGTTGTTCTCGGTGCGGCCCATCAGTTCGTTGGGGTCGCGGCGCGAGGGGCCTTCCACCAGCAGGCGCTGGCGCGTGCCGACCATGTTGCGGGCGATGGTGGCCGCCTGCTCGTTGATCAGCGCCTGCAGGCGCTGCAGCCGGCGCAGCTTGACGTCTTGCGGCGTATCGTCGGTCAGGTCGGCCGCGGGCGTGCCCGGGCGGCGCGAGTAGACGAACGAGAACGAGGTGTCGAAACCAACGTCCTCGATCAGCTTCATCGTCTTTTCGAAGTCTTCTTCCGTTTCGCCGGGAAAACCCACGATGAAGTCGGACGACAGAGTCAGGTCGGGGCGGGCGGCGCGCAGGCGACGGACCACCGACTTGAATTCCAGCGTGGTGTAGCCGCGCTTCATGCCGGCCAGCACCCGGTCGCTGCCGGCTTGCACGGGCAGGTGCAGGAACGACACCAGTTTGGGCAGGCGGGCATAGGCGTCCACCATGCGCTGGGTCATTTCCTTGGGGTGCGAGGTCGTGTAGCGAATGCGCTCGATGCCGGGGATCTCGTGCACGTACTCCAGCAGCATGGCGAAGTCGGCGATGTCGTCCGTGCCTTCCATCTTGCCGCGGTAGGCGTTCACGTTCTGGCCCAGCAGCGTCACTTCCTTGACGCCCTGGTCGGCCAGGTCGGCCACTTCGACCAGCACGTCTTCGAAGGGGCGCGAGACTTCCTCGCCGCGCGTGTAAGGCACGACGCAGAAGCTGCAATACTTGCTACAGCCTTCCATGATCGAGACGAATGCGGTCGCACCGTCGACGCGCGGGGGCGGCATGTTGTCGAATTTTTCGATCTCGGGGAAGCTGATGTCCACCTGGGACCGGCCTTCGGCGCGGCGGCGTGCGATCAGGTCGGGCAGGCGGTGCAGGGTCTGCGGGCCGAACACCACGTCCACATAGGGCGCGCGCTTGACGATGGCCGCGCCCTCCTGACTGGCCACGCAGCCTCCGACCCCGATCACCAGATTCGGGTTCGTTTTCTTCAAGTGCTGCACCCGGCCCAGGTCCGAGAAGACTTTTTCCTGCGCCTTCTCACGCACCGAACAGGTGTTGAACAGGATGACGTCGGCCTCTTCCGGGTTGTCGGTCAGCTCAAGGCCCTGGTCGCCACGCAGCACGTCGGCCATCTTGTCCGAGTCGTACTCGTTCATCTGGCAGCCGAAGGTGCGGATATACAGCTTGCGGGGGGAGCCGGCGCCGGTGTTTTCGAGGGCGTCTGCGAGGGGGGAGGCGGCGTTGCCGCCGTCGGGCGCGTTGCCGCGCTTCAGGGAGGTAGCTTGCATGATGGTCGCCGTGACGGGTGTAGATCCCGGGGGCTGATGGGCTGGAAAGGCGGAATTTTAACCCTTGCGCGAAAATTGTTCCTTGGTGCCGCGGGCGGTCGCCGTTACGATAGCGGTCCGGCCGGCTTTCAGCGGGCGGTAATATTTCTCATTTTCTTTGAGCGGTACCGATGACACCCAATCCCATGACGCCTCCGGTCGCCGCTCCTGCGGCCCCCGCCGCGCCTGGCCTGCCCGTACCGGACGAAGTCCGCAATCCGTTCTCGTTGGCCACCTGGTTGCTGCTGGGCGTTGCCTTGGCTGCCGCGGCGGCTGCCTGCGCCCGCTGGGTGGATCTGCCGCTGGCCATCTGGATCAAGCAGTCGGTGTCCGACGGCGTGAACGAGTCCTTCGAATGGGTGGGGCAAATGGGCGAGAGCGGCCCGTACATCGGCGTGGCGCTGGCCTTTTACGTCGTGGGCCTGATCGGCCTGGCGCGCGGCTGGCGCAACCCCTTGCGCATGAGCTACGCCAGCATGGCGCGCGGCAGCCTGCTGATGCTGTCCACGATGGCCGTGGGCGGGCTGGTGGTGCTGGTGCTGAAACGGTCGGTGGCGCGGGCCCGTCCCGAATTGTTTTTCGAGAAAGGCATCTACGGGCTGGGCGAATCCTTTTCGCGCGTGCAGCAGTTCAATTCCTTTCCCTCCAGCCACACCTATGCCGCGTTCGCCGTGGCGGTCGTCCTGGGCATCCTGGCCCCGCGCTGGCGCGCGGCCTTCCTGCTGCTGGCGGCGCTGGTGGCGATGAGCCGGCTGGTCAATCTGGACCACTACCTGTCCGACGTGATGACCGCAGCCGGCATCGCCGTGCTGGTCGGCCACGTGTTGGCGCCTCGCGTGCTGTGCAGCAAGTACCAATGGCCGCTGCGCGCGCCGTGGCGGTGGTGGAAAAAGGGCTGAACGTCCGCACGAATAAATAGGGCCGCGATCCACTCGCGGCCCTTTTTTCATGGCGTCGGATGGGGCCCGCTTTAAGCGAAGCCCACCACCACGCGCCGGTTGGTGCGGCTCTTCTTTTCGATCTTGGTGACGGCGATGGCGCCGATCTCTGTCGTATTGCGCACATGCGTGCCGCCACAGGGCTGGCGGTCGACGCCCGGGATGTCGATGATGCGGATCTTCGCGGTGCCGGCAGGAGGCGCGGCGCCCACCGTGCGGACCAGGTCGGGTTGCGCGGCCAGCTCTTCGGGCGTGATGCCGTTGACCGCGACGTCGAGGCCGCGGTTGATCAGCGCATTCAGCCGTTCGGTCAGATCCGTCTTTTCCAACGTGGACTCGGGCAGGTCGAAATCGATGCGGGCGGAGTCGGGGGAAATGCTGCACCCGGTCACCGGCGCGGGCACCAGCGAACCCAGCAAATGCAGACAGGTGTGCAGGCGCATCAGCCGATGGCGGCGCGCCCAGTCGATCGCCACGGTGACGCGGTCGCCGACTTGCGGGGCGGCGTCGCCGTCCAGCACGTGGAGGATACGTTGGCGGTCGTCGGCGTAGACGGTGTCCGTCAGCGTCAGGACGCGGCCGTCCGCCAGGGTCAGCGTGCCGCTGTCGCCCGCTTGGCCGCCGCTGCGCGCATAGCAGACGGTCTCGTCCAGTTCGATGCCCTCGGGATTCACGGCGATGACGGTGGCGTCGCACTGGCCCAGGTAGGGCTCGTCGTCGAATCGTTTACGGGTGGCGGGCATAGGGTGGTCTCCGGTTTGGGGTGTTGAATTGTTGTTATCGGGTGGGGTCGTGCCGGGCTCATGCCAGCGTCTTGACGCCCTGGGGGGTCTCGATCTGCGCCCACAGGCGCGGGGTGCCGCTGGCTTGTTCAAGGTCGATCAGGGTGTCTGCGCCCATCCAGGTCAGTCCCTGGCGCAGCAGGCCGGCCTGCGGATGGCTACCCGTCAGGCGGACCAGCTTCAAGGGTTGGCGCGGCAGGCTGATGCCGGGGTAGGCGTCCACGTCCCATTGGATCAGCGTGGGCAGGAGGCCATCGCCTGCGGCATGGCCGGCTTCGCGCCAGACCGGCAGGCTGCCATCGTCCGGCACCGTCAAGCGCCAGCGCAGCTCGCCCCGGGTCATGGGGATGACGGGCGCGATGCGCTCGGGATGCTCGGCCTGCATGCGGGTCAGGTCCATGGGCGCTTCAACCCGCGCCGCCCAGTGCGCCAGGAACGGCTCCTGTTCCAGGCGTGCGCGCACGTCGCCCTGATCAAGCCCAAACCAGCGTGCACGCTCGGGCGGCGGCGCATCGGGATCGATGGCGATCACTTCCAGGTAGATGCCGTCGGCCATGCCCAGCACCCGGTTATGGGTGCCCATGCGCGGGTGGACGCCGCCGCCTTGCGGCGCGATGCCCAGAAGGTCTGCAACGTATTGCGTGCCGCTGGCAAGGTCCGCCGCGGCGATGACGAGATGATCGATGGATAGTTTCATGGTGTTCCTATGGTAGCCAATGCTGGCGCATTCGTACCCGTACAGAGGGACAAGAACGCGCAGTACAGTGGCAGGCCAAATAAAAAACCCGTCGCAAGTGAACTGACCCCCGAAAGTTGGACGTAGATCCAACCTTCGGGGGTTTTTACATGGCGAAGTACGACGAGAACTTCAAGCTCAAGGTAGTCAGGCAGTATCTGTCCGGAACAGGAGGCA
>NZ_NJIG01000007.1 GCF_002209535.1 Achromobacter marplatensis
GGGATGCTCTCGTTGTGGCAGTCCGGCGCCTACCGGCTGATGGATGACGACGTCCCATACCCCAGCGCCCTCCCCACTGCAGAGGGCGCACCCTCACCATACAAGGATGACGACGGGGAAGTCCGGAGCGAAGGCTCCGGACCGCAATCGTGGGCGCGCGCCGTCACGCCGACAGCGCCGACGGGCGACCTACGAAGATCTGACAACGGCTAACCAACAAAGCCCTGCCCACTGCAAACCCACGAATACCAGCCGACGAACCCGCACAAAATCCCACCCGCACCGTTACAACGCACTAAGCACCCCTCTCCTCCCCACATGTTCCACCGGCAATTCCGCCCTCCCCGCCCCAAACAGCTTCTCCCGTAACGGGCCGTCGGCGTAGGCCGTCTTATAAGACCCGCGGCTCTGCAACTCCGGAATCACCAGGTCGATGAAGTCGCCATAGCATTCCGGCGTCACCGTCCTTGCCAGGTTGAAGCCGTCGATATCCGTTTCGGCCACCCACGACTCCAGCTCGTCCGCCACTTGCGCGGCGCTGCCCACCAGGGCGGGGTATCTGCCGCCCAGCGCCATGTCCGCCAGCAGGTCCGTCACGGTGCGATCCGTTCGTGACACCGTCAGGTTCTTCACCGCCGACTCGATCGCATTGTTCTTCACGTACCGGATCGGCTCGTTCGAGCCGTAGCGCGAAAAATCGATGCCGGTTGAGCTTGCGTAGTGCGCCAGCCCCGCTTCCGGGTTCGCGTAGCGCAAGTACTCCGCATGCTTGTCGCGCGCCTCGGCCTCCGTCCTGCCTACCACCGCCGTCACGCCCATGAAGAACTTGATGTCGCGTGGATTCCTGCCCTCGCGGGCGACGGACTCGCGCACCTCTGCCACCAGTTTGCGCAAGCCCTCTTTGGTCTGGCTCGACACGAACACGCATTCGGCGTGCCGCGCCGCGAAGGCCTGGCCGCGGCCCGACGAGCCGGCCTGGTACAGCACCGGTGTGCGCTGTGGCGACGGTTCCGACAGGTGGAAGCCCTGCACCTTGTAGTACTTGCCTTCGTGATCCACCCGGCGCACGGCCGCGGGGTCCGCATAGACGCGTGCGCGCTTGTCGGCCTTGACCGCATCGCGGTCCCAGCTTTCTTCCCACAGCTTGTAGGCCACCTCCAGGAACTCGTCGGCGCGGTCGTAACGTTCGTCATGCGCGATCTGTTCCGACAGCCCCATCGCGCGCGCCGCGCTTTCCAGGTAACCCGTCACGATGTTCCAGCCGACGCGGCCTTTGGTCAGATGGTCCAGCGTGGAAAAGCGCCGTGCCAGCAGATACGGCGCCTCGTAGGTCAGGTTGACCGTGACGCCGAACCCCAGGTGCCGGGTGGCGGCCGCCATGGCCGAAATCGTCAGCAGCGGATCGTTCACCGGCAATTGGATCGATTCGCGCAGCGTCAGGTCGGCCGAGTCCTGGTAGACGTCGTACACGCCCACGATGTCGGCCAGGAACAGGCCGTCGAACAGTCCGCGCTCCAGCAGCCGGGCCAGATCGGTCCAGTAGTCCAGCGTCTTGTACTGCGTGGACGTGTCGCGCGGATGGGTCCACAAGCCGTGGTTGATGTGCCCCACGCAATTCATGTTGAACGCGTTCAGGAGGATTTGCTTCTTCGCCATGATGTGCGGTTCCGTCAGGATCAGGTAGTGCCCACGCGGCCGGGCGCGATGTCGTTCAGGTAGTAGTTGCCCACGGCGTGCCGCTTCCAGCGCACCGGGTCGTGCAGCGTGTGCGTACGCGCATTACGCCAGTGGCGGTCCAGGTTCAGATGGTCCAGCGTGGATTGCGTGCCGGCCAGCTCGAACAGCTTGGTGCCGGCGGCAAGCGAGGCTTCGGTGGTCAGCGCGCGCGCTTCTGCCACCGCGATCGCGGCTGCCGCCACGTTGGCGGGCGTGCCGTCGGCGGTGGCCGTGTCCAGCAGGCGGCCCGCCCGCGCGACCAGTGCGCGCGCCGCGTCCAGGCGGATGGACAGGCGGCCGAACTCGCTGATCGTCAGCGGATCGTCCGCCGCGCGTTCGACATTGGCGTCGAGCCACGGCCGTGAACGGTCACGCACAAACACCACGGCATCCGCCAGCGCGGCTTGGCCGATGCCCAGGTCGATGGCCGCATGGATGATCTGCGCAAGCGGCTTGATCGTGTTGGGCGGCGCGGCAGGGTCGGCCAGCAGCAGGACGTCTTCGGCCGGCACCGCCACCTCCTTGAAATGCACCGTGCCGCTGCCCGTGACGCGCTGGCCAAAGCCCGACCAATCGTCGATGATCTCGACGCCCGGGCTGTCGCGGCGCACGATGGCCAGGCGCTGGATGCCGTCGTCATCCACCGTTGCCGTGGGAATCCATTGGGCGTAGAGCGCGCCCGTGCAATAGAACTTGCTGCCGTTGATGCGCCATCCGCCCTCGGGATCGGCGGTAAGGCGGGTGCGGCGTTCGGCGGCCGTGCGCGTGCCGGTCTCGGCCAACGCGTTGCCGAAGCGTTCTCCCGCCAGTGCGCGGGCATAGAAGTGGCGCTGCTGGTCCGCATTGCCGTTCACGCGCAGCACCTCCAGCGCGTAGTAATGGTTTTGCGGAATTTGGCCCAGCGAACCGTCGGCGGCCGAGATAATCGCCGTGACTTCCGCCAGCGTCACCCGCGACACCCCGGCGCCGCCGTGCTCACGCGGCACCGTAATACCCCACAGGCCGGACAGCGAATAGCGTTCCAGCTCCGGCAAGGGCAGCCGGCGTTCGCGGTCGCGCTGGGACGCTTCGCGGGCGAAGTCCTCGGCCAGGACGCGCGCGACTTCCAGCGCCTGGGCGTCGGTGTCGATGATCGCCGCACGGCGCTGCGCCAGGGACGAGATGTTGTTGGTCGGCATGGCCTCAGATCCAGGAATGTCGGTTGGGGCGCTGGCCGTTAAGCACGTAGTTGCCCACGGCGTGGTACTTCCAGCGCACGGGATCGTGCAGCGTATGCACGCGCGCATTGCGCCAATGGCGGTCCAGGCTGAATTCGGCCAGGGAGGCGCGCGCACCCGACAGTTCGAACAGCTTTTCGCTGGCCGCCAGCGCGACCTCGGTGGACACCGCCTTGGCGCGCGCCACCGCGATCGATGCCGCGGCAACGTCATCGGCGTCCAGCGTCCGGCCACGGGCGTCGTCCAGCACCTGGGCGGCCTCGGTCAACAGCGCCTGGGCGGCGTGCAGATCGATATAAAGCTGCCCGACGTCCGCGATCACGTAGGGATCCTGCGTGGCCCGTTCGACGTTGGCCTCGACCCAGGGGCGCGAGCGCTCCCGCAGGAAGGCCACGGCGTCCTCTAACGCGCCCTCGGCGATGCCGGCGTCGATCGCGGCCTGCATCAGCTGCGCGAACGGCCCCAGCAGAACGGGCGCTTGCTGCGCCAGCCAGGCGGGCAGGATGCTGTCGGCCTCCACCCGCACGTTGTCCAGCAGCACGGTGCCGCTGGCTGTGGTGCGCTGGCCGAAGCTGGACCAATCGTCCACGACGGACACGCCCGGCGCCCCGCGTTCCAGGACGACCGTGACCAGCCTGCCTTCGGCATCCAGCACCTTGGTCGGTATCCAGTGCGCGAACAGCGCGCCCGTCGAATAGAACTTGCGCCCACTGACCCGATAGCCGTCGCCGTCCGGCACGAGCCTCGCCTCGATGTCGCGGGTATGTCGGGTGTGGCGCTCGGGGCCGGCATTGCCCAGCCGGCGCCCGGCCAGCACGCCCTCGTAGTAGTGGCGCTGCTGCGCCGGCGTGCCAGTCAGGCGAAGCAGGTTCAGGAAGCCGAAATGGTTCTGCGGGATCTGGCCCAGCGACGGATCCGCCGCGCTGATGATGCGGAACACGTCGGCCAGCGTCACATGCGAGACATCCGCGCCACCGAATTCGCGCGGAACCGTGATGCCGCCCAGCCCGCTGGCCGAATAGCGTTCGATCTCGCGCCAGGGCAATCCGCGTTCCCGGTCGCGCTGGGCCGCGCCCAGTGCAAATTCGGCCGCCAACGCGTGGGCGGCCTCGATCGCATGGGCATCATCCCGGATGCGGGCGGCAGGGACCAGGCGCGGCGCCTCGTCCCCGTCCTGAATTGCGGTGGTGCTTGAAGCGTGCGGCATGTTGCGCCCCGGCATTGGGAAAACATGCAGCCTATCGGTGCCGCGCCGCACGCGGAAGGACGGAATTCTCATGCGGTTATGTGAAATCGGTATATGCCGGATGCACCCCGCTCGCCCACTGTTAGCAGCCATGCCGCGCATATAACGAAATCACCAAAGAATGTTTGCGGACGGCGTTGGCGCTTGCTTAGAGTCGAGACTTTTCCGCGTCTGCCACTCGCCATGCCTGAACTGGATTTCCCCCTGCCGCCCCTGACGCTGGATTACGACGGCGCGTTGGAAACAAGGTTGTTCGACGACATCCGCGTTATCGTCGCGCCGCACATCCCGGCCGCGCGCATTGACCCGCCGCGCGATCTGGCAGACGCCGATGAACGCCGCAACGCCGCCGAGTACGCGGTGTGGAACACGGTGCATGACCTCTTCATCACGCAAGTCGCAGCCCACGCGATTGCCGGCCTGTTCAAGGACGACACCGAATTCCAGTTTGCACTGGCCCGCCAGCTGGGCGACGACGCCGCCCATGCGGAATTCTCGCGTGGCCGTGCCGCGGCGCTGCTGGGCGCCGACCCGCTTGCGCAAGTCGAGCAAGGCGTGCAGGAATCCTGGGACCTGATCGGCCGCTTTGCGCTGCGCAACTGGCAGAACTTCCTGGCCTGGCAGTTCCATTACGAGCACTACATCCTGGCGCGCCTGTTCGTGAACCGGCGGACCGCGCGGGTACTGGACTTCGGCCATCGTGAATTCGGCGAAAACCGCATCCTTCCTGACGAGGAAGCGCACCGCATCCGCATCACGCGATGGTGGCTGAACAAGCTGGAACGCGCGGAACCCGCGCAGCGTGAAGACTGGGTGGCCGGCCTGATCCAGGCGGACGAGGACGTCCAACGCCGGCTTGGCCCCTATCTGCGCGATTCCTGGCAACTGAACCAGCGCGCCACCGGCCTGGACACGCGCGGCCACATCGCGCTGTACGACGCGTGGCGCCGCGAACTGCTGGCCACTCTGCTGCGCCGCGACCCCGACGATCTTCCCGCCCTGACCAGCCTGGCCGCCTGAAACAGCCGGCCGCCCCTCTCCAAGCAAGAAGGAAACCTTCATGACGCAGCAATTGCCCCCCGCCGGCGCGCCCGGCCACGACGACGAGCCTGCCAATCCCCTGCGTCGCTGGTTGATGAGCGCCGGCGCCTTGATGGGCGCCAGCGCGCTATTTCCGAACGTGATCTTCGCCCCCGCCTATGCCGACACCCAGAGCCTGCCGAACACGGTGGACGGCGCGGTGCGCGGCGGCGTGCTCAACGCGGTGGTGCATCCGGAGCCGCCGACGCTGGCCTTCTATCTGAATTCGTCCACGCCCACCGGCGCGGTCGTCAGCAAGATCTTCGACGGGCTGGTCGAGTACGGGCCCGATCTGAAGCCGCGCCCGGTCCTGGCCGAAAGCTGGAGCGTGTCCGACGACGGCAAGACCATTACCTTCAAACTGCGCCAGGGCGTGTTGTGGCATGACGGCAAGCCTTTCACCGCGGCCGACGTGAAATGGTCCGCCGAAGAGGTGTGGCTCAGGCATGCGCCGAGCGCGCGCCGGGTGTTCCAGTATCTGCAGAAGGTGGAAACGCCCGACGACCACACTGTCGTGCTGCACCTGTCGCAGCCCACTCCCGTGGCGCTGAACGCCATCGATTCGCTGGGTGCGCCCATCCTGCCGCGCCATCTGTTCGAAGGCACGGACATCCAGAACAATCCGTACAACAACAAGCCGATCGGCACCGGCCCCTTCGTGTTCAAGGAATGGAACCGGGGCAACTACATCGTGCTGGAGAAGAACGACAAGTATTGGCAGCCTGAACGCCCCTACCTGGACCGCATCGTCTGGAAGATCATTCCCGACGTGTCGGGACGCGCCACCGCGTTGGAGACAGGCGGTGTCGCCTACGGCGAGCGCAACCCCGTCGCCTTCACCGACGCCACGCGGCTGTCCAAGCTGCCCAAGCTGGCGGTGGACACCTCGGGCTACAACGGCTTTGCCGCCTGGCTCTGGCTGGAAGCCAACCTGCGCGATCCCATTTTGTCCAACTTGAAGGTCCGCCAGGCCATCGCGCACGCCGTCAACAAGCAAGTGCTGGTGAAGACGGTGTGGAACGGCTATGCCGAACCCTTCGTGAGCCCGGTTCCCTCGCTGGTGAAGCCCTATCACAACCCCAATGTGCAGCAGTACCCCTACGACCCTGCGCTGGCCGAAAAGCTGCTGGACGAAGCCGGCTACCCGCGCAAGGCCGACGGCTGGCGCTTTGCTTTGACGCACGACTACATCCCGTTTGGCGACGACTACCGCCGCACCGGCGAATTCGTGCGCCAGGCGCTGCGCAAGATCGGCATCGACGTGACGTTGCGCGGCCTGGACCTGGCCACGTGGACGCGCAATGTCTTCACCGACTACAACTTCCAGCTCATCAGCTCGTGGGGCACGGTGCTGATCGATCCGCAGCTGGGCGTGGAAACACGCTACTGGAGCAAGGCAGAGGCCAAGGGCACGCCCTGGTACAACGCGTCCGGCTACAGCAACCCCGACATGGACCGCGCCATCGAAGCCGCGCAGGTCGAGACGGATCCGAAAAAGCGCATCGACCAGTACAACGAGGTGCAGCGCCTGGCGCAGCGCGACCTGCCGCTGATCGGCCTGTTCGAGTTCCGCTGGTTTGGCGTCTGGGACAAGCAGGTGCGCAACGTGACCGACGCGTCCTCGCATTCGCGCAACAACTTCGCCAACGTCTGGCTGGGCAAGGCCTGACGGCCGCCGGGAACCTGCCATGCGCCTGCCCCGCACCGTCCGCTACCTGCTGCAAATCCTGTTCGTGGTGGGCGCGACCGCCATCGCCAACTTTTTCCTGCTGAAGTTGGTGCCTGGCGACCTGGTCGATGTGATCGCCTCGGAAAACAGCGGCATCACGCCGGAACACGTGGCGCAGCTGCGAGTGGCCTACGGGCTGGACCAGAGCGTGCTCGCGCAGCTGGGCTACTACCTGAAAAGCCTGCTGTCGCTGGACCTGGGATATTCGTTCCGTTATGGCGAACCCGTGGCCGACCTGATCTTCGGGCGGCTGCCGGCTACGCTGGCGCTAATTGGCACCGGGCTGGCGCTGTCGGTGGCGGTGGGCGTCCTGCTGGGCGTGCTGGCCGCGCGCCGGCCGCACGGCGTGCTGGACACTCTGCTGTCGGCGCTGGCCACGGCCGGCTATTCGGCGCCGATGTTCTGGACGGCGTTGATGCTGATCGTCGGCTTTGGCGTGCACCTGAACTGGCTGCCGGTCGGCGGAATCCGCGACGTGGGCGCGGCCTACCAGGGCTGGGCGCTGTGGGCCGACTACGCGCGGCACCTGGCGCTGCCGGTGGCGACGGTGGCGATCTACTACGTGGCCATCTATGCGCGGCTGTCACGCGCGTCAATGATCGAGACGCTGCAGGAAGACTACATCCGCACCGCCCGCGCGCGCGGCAACGGCGAAGCGCGGGTGATCTGGCGCCATGCGCTGAAGAACGCAATCCTGCCCGTCATCACGATGCTGGGCCTGCAAAGCAGCGCGCTGCTGGGCGGCAGCATCGTGGTGGAAACCGTGTTCGCGTGGCCGGGCCTGGGCCAGCTGTCGTTCGAGGCCATCGCCAGCCGCGACGTCAACCTGCTGCTGGGCATCCTGCTGATGAGCGCGGCGCTGGTGGCCTTGATGAATATCGCCGTGGATGCCTGCTACGGCCTGCTGGACCCTCGCGTGAGGAAGACATGAAACCGATTGCCCGCGCCGCGCTGCACCTGCTGCGCACGCCCTCGGCCGCCGTCGGCGCCGCCATCCTGCTGATCGTGCTGGCCGCCGCCGCCAGCGCCGCATGGCTGTTTCCTGATGACCCGCTGGAGATGGTCGGCGCGCCCTTCACCTGGCCGGGCGAGGACGCCAGCTTTCCCGCCGGCACCGACCTGATGGGCCGCGACATCCTGGCCGGGCTGTTTCACGGCGCCCGCGTGTCGCTGCTGGTGGGCGGCGCGTCGGCTGCCATCGCGCTGGCCATCGGCCTGTTGGTGGGCGCGTTCGCGGGCTATGCCGGCCCACGCACCGACGCCGTGCTGATGCGCATCACCGAACTGTTCCAGACCGTACCGTCCTTCCTGCTGGCGATCGTGCTGGTGGCGATCCTGGGGCCGTCGCTGTCGACCATCATCTTCGCGCTGGGCGTCACGTCATGGACCGGCATCGCGCGCCTGACCCGGGGCGAGTTCATTTCCCTGCGCGAACGCGAATTCGTGCGGGCCGCGCAGACGCTGGGCGCAGGCCACGCCCGCATCATTTTCCGCGAGATCCTGCCCAACGCCCTGCCCCCCATCATCGTGACCACCGCCGTGCTGGTCGCCCAGGCCATCCTGTCGGAGGCCGGCCTGTCGTTCCTGGGGCTGGGCGACCCCAACGTGGTCAGCTGGGGCAGCATGGTGGGCGCGGGGCGCGAAGCGTTGCGCACCGCCTGGTACATGACCGCCCTGCCCGGCCTGACCATCATGGCAACCGTGCTGGCCCTGAACCTGCTTAGCGACGCCATCAACGACGCGCTCAATCCCAAACTGCGCCGGCAGCGTGTGGCCGCCGCGCCCGCCGCCGCGCGCTAGGCGACCATGACTACGCTGATCGATATCCAAGGGCTGAATGTGGCCTTTCCCGGCCATCAGGCCGTGCACGGGCTGGACCTGCAATTGCGCGGCGGCGAAACGCTGGCGGTGGTCGGCGAATCCGGCTGCGGCAAGTCCACCACCGCGCTCGCCCTGCTGGGCCTGCTACCGCGGCATGCCCGCGTGTCGGGCCGCATCCTGTTCGAAGGCCAGGACCTGCTGGCGCTGTCGGAACGCCAGCGCTGCGCGCTGCGCGGCGACCGCATCGCCATGATCTTCCAGGAGCCGATGACGAGCCTGAATCCGGTGCTGACCCTGGGCGACCAGATCGGCGAGGCGCTGCGCCTGCATCGGGGCGCCAGCGCCCGCGCCGCCCGGGCGCGCGCCATTGAACTGCTGGACCTGGTGCGCGTGCCCGAGCCGCAGCGCCGCGTGGATGACTACCCCCACCTGCTGTCGGGCGGCCAGCGCCAGCGCGCCATGATCGCCGCCGCCATCGCCTGCCAGCCCGCGCTGCTGGTGGCCGACGAACCGACCACCGCACTTGACGTCACCGTCCAGGCGCAGATCCTGCAACTGCTGGACGACCTGCGGTCGCAATTGAACATGGGACTGCTGCTGATCACGCATGACCTGTCCGTGGTCGGGCAATGGGCGGACCGCGTCGCCGTGATGGTGCGCGGCGAGAAGGTCGAAGAAGGGCCCGCGGCGACGCTGCTCGCCCAGCCGCGCCACCCCTACACCCGGGGCCTGCTCGGGGCGTCGCTGCGCCTGGACGACGCAACCCACTACAGCACGTTGCGGCTGCCTGAAATCCGCACGCGCCTCGACCCCGCCTCGGGACGCCCGGTGTTCGGCCTTGTGACCCCTGACCGCGTGCCGGTTGCCGCCAACGACCCCATTCCCATCGGCGCGACGCCCTTGCTGCAAGTCGAAGACCTGCGCGTGCAGTACCCGACGGCCCATGGCGCAAGCACCGCGGTGGACGGCGTGTCGTTCCAGATCGCCCCCGGCGAAACCCTTGGGCTGGTCGGCGAATCCGGCTGCGGGAAATCCACGCTGTCCCGCACGCTGGTGCGCCTGCTTGCCCCGGCGTCCGGCCGGATCCTGCTGCGCGGCGAAGACACCGCCCAATTGGACCGGCACCGCCTGGCGGCCTACCGCCAGAGCGTGCAGATGATCTTCCAGGATCCCTATGCGTCGTTGAACCCGCGCCATACGGTCAACGACATCCTGGAGGCCGCCTTGCGCATCCACCGGGTGAAGGACCGCGAGGAACGCCGCCAGCGCATCGCCCGGATCCTGGACGCGGTGGGCCTGCCGCGCCAGGCGCTGGCGCGCTATCCCAGTGAATTCTCGGGCGGGCAACGCCAACGCATCGGCATCGCCCGCGCACTGGTGCTGCGCCCGGCGCTGGTGATCTGCGACGAACCCGTATCGGCGCTGGACGTGTCCGTGCAGGCGCAGATCCTGAACCTGCTGGTGGACCTAAAGGCCGAATTCCGCTTGTCGTACCTTTTCATCTCGCACGACCTGTCGGTGGTCCACTATCTGGCCGATCGGGTGCTGGTGATGAATGCGGGCCGGATCGTCGAAGAAGGCCCCAACGCCACCTTGTGGCGCAACGCGCTCCACCCCTATACGCGCAGCCTGATCGATGCGTTGCCCCAAGGGCTTTCCCCAGGTGGCGACGCGCTACGCCGGAGCGCCTGAGCCGGCGCGCCCGGGCGGGTCCGCCTCCTCCTTATGCGGGACTGGATTGCGGGCAACGGCAAGCCTATACTGAATTCGCCGTTGCTCGACATTCCTTTTCCTAAAGGAGAGGCAACATGTACAGGCACTTGCTCATCGCCGTGGATGGCTCCCTGCTGTCCGAATCGGCTTTCAAGCGCGCACTCGTTTTCGCCAAGGAAATGGGCGCCACCATCACCCTCATCCGCGCCATCCCGGAGGACCACCTGCTGGTCTATCAGGCCGAGATGCTGGGCACCACGCAGCCGCCACATACCGACCAGGCGCGCAAGAACGCGCAAGGCTATCTGGACGGGCTGGAAATGGAGGCCCGCCATGCGCTGGTGCCCTGCAACATCGTCGTGGTGGTCAACGACCATCCGCACGAGGCGATAGTCGAAACCGCGAAGAGCCAGGGGTGCGACCTGATCATCATGGGCTCGCACGGGCGCCACGGCATGACGGGGTTCCTGCTGGGCAGCGAGACGCAACGCGTGCTGGCCAAGACCCGCCTGCCCGTGCTGGTGTTCCGCTAGGACCCACCGCACGCCCGGACCGGGCGCCGCCGCGTCAGCCCGCGGCGGCCAGCGCGTGCTGGAAGGTGAAGCTGTCGGCGTACATGTGGTCCAGGCTGGCGCCGCGGCCGGCCAGCAGGTGCTTGGCCTGCTGGATCATGGCGGGCGCGCCGCACAGGTAGATGGCGTGCTCGGACAAGTCGTCGTGGTCTTCGAGGACGGCGTCCTGCACATGGCCGCGCCGGCCCTGCCAGCTTGCGCTAGCGCGCGACAGCACGGGCACGAAATTGAATTCGTACAGCCGCCCCGCCCAACCGGCGATCTCGTCTTTCAGATACAGGTCTTCCTCGGTGCGCATGCCCCAATACAGGCTGACGGGCGGGCAGTCCTCTTTATCCAGCAAGGATTCCAGGATCGCCTTGATCGGCGCGATGCCGGTGCCGGTCGCCATCATGATGAGCGGGCGCCAGTCTTCTTCGTGATAGCTGAATACGCCCAGCGGCGCTTCGATCGTGAGCGCCGCGCCGGCTTGCGCCTGCCCCAGCCAGTGGTCGGTATAGCGGCCGCCCGGAATGCGCCGCACATGGAAATCCACCTGCTGGCCAGCCGATGCCGACGCCATGGAAAAGCTGCGTGTCTCGCCATCGGGCAGCAGCACGTTCATGTACTGGCCCGGCACGAAGTCCAGCCCGGCATCCGGCAGCGCCAGCGTCAGATGAACGATGTCTTCGGTAACCGCTTCGATGCGCTGCACGGTGGCCGGCAGGCGGCGCGGTTCGGGAAACACCTGCCGGCTGCTTGCCACGCTAATGCACAGGTCGCTTTCGGGCCGCGCCTGGCAGGCCAGCGCATAGCCTTCAGCCGACTCTTCCGGCGTCAGCGCCATGGGGAATTCCTCATAGCGCACGGTGCCTGAGGCCAGCTTGATGCGGCAGGTGCCGCAGCCGCCGAAGGTGCACTCGTGCGGCAGCTTGACGTCTGCGCGCCCGGCGGCCTCCAGCACCGATTCGCCGGCATCCACCTCGAAGGCGGCACCGGTTTCCAGGATGTGCACGCGGTATGCCATGGCCGGCCTCGCTTATTTCTTGATGTCGGCCTGCACCAGCACTTTCATGCCGCGCGGCTCCAGCAGTTCGGCCAATGCCGCCAGCGCGGCGACGCCTGCCTGTGTGTCCTGTTCGCCGTTGCCGCCGCTCAGTCCGATACCGCCGATCACCTCGTCGTTCACCACGATGGGAAAGCCGCCGACGAACACGGCGAACTTGCCCTCGAAGCTCCACTGGATGCCGAAGGCTTCGTTACCGGGCAGCGCGGGGCCATTGGGCGGGGTGTTGAAAAGATGGGTCGATCGCTTGTGCCCCGCTGCGGTGAACGCCTTGTTCCAGGCGATCTGCGGGCCGGTGATGCGCGCGCCGTCCATGCGTTCCAGGGCGATGGGGTAGCCGCCGTCGTCCACGATGCAGATGGATTCCAGCACGCCGATCGCTTCCGACTTGGCGATGGCCGCCCGCACCATGACGCGCGCTTCTTCCAGTTCCAGGCGATAAATCTGTTTCATAGGGATAGCCTCTTCGGTTGTCCGCGGCCTTAGCCGGCGCGGTAGACGGTCTTGATCTGCGTGTAGAACTCCAGGCCCACGCGGCCGGACTCGCGGAACGTGGAGGTGCTGGAGTGCTTGAGCCCCCCGAAGGGCGCGTTGATCAGGTTGCCGGTGGTGGTGCGGTTGATCTTCACGGTGCCTGCCTGGATGTCGCGGGCGAAGCGGTGCGCATAGCGCGCATCCGTGGTGGCGATGGCGGCCGACAGGCCGTATTCGGTGTCATTGGCCTTGGCAATGGCGTCGTCATAACCGTCGACTTCGATCAGTGCGATGACGGGGCCGAAGATCTCTTCGCGCGCGATGCGCATCTGCTGCGTCACGTCGGTAAAGAGCGCGGGCGTGACGTAGTAGCCGCGCTCGAAACCCGGGCCGGTCAGCACGTCGCCGCCGCACAGGTGGGTGGCCTCTTCCTTGCCCACCGCCACGTAGCTCAGCACGTTGTCCAGCTGCTTGCGCGTGGCTAGCGGGCCCAGGTCGAAGTTGCCGTCCAGCCCGTTGCCGAGCGTAAGCGTCTTGACCCGCGCCACCAGCTTGTCGGTGAACGCCTGGCGCACCTTCGCGTCCACCAGCACGCGGCTGGTGCCCGTGCAGGCCTGGCCGCTGAGCGAAAAACCGCCCTTCACGGCTAGATCCACGGCGCGGTCCAGGTCGGCATCGGCCAGCACGATCAGCGGATTCTTGCCGCCCAGCTCCATCTGCGTGCGGGTGGTCAGGCCCGCGCCGCGGTGGATCTGTTCGCCTGCCGCGGTAGAGCCGGTAAAGGAGATCGCGCGCACCGCGCGCGCGGTGGTGATGGCGGGCCCAACGGCGGCGGCGGGGCCGACCACCAGGTTCAGCACCCCCGCAGGCAGCCCCGCCTGCACGAACGCCTCGGTCAGCCGGTAGCCAGACAGCGGCGCGTCGGACGACGGCTTGAACACCACGGTGTTGCCAGTGATCAGCGCTGGCGCGATCTTGCGCGCGGGGATCGAAATGGGGAAGTTCCACGGCGAGATCACCGTGACCACCCCCAGCGGTTCGCGCTGGCTGTAGACGACCATGTCGGGATCGTCGTTGACGAAGGTCTCGCCAGTGAAGCTCTGGCCTTCCACCGCATAGAAGCGGATCGTCTGCGCCGAGCGCAGCACTTCGTCTTTGGCGAGATTCAGGCCCTTGCCCTCCTCCCGGGTCAGTTCGCGCGCGAAGGCGTCGGCGTGGTCTTCCAGGTATTGGGCGGCGCGGAAAAGGATGGCGGCCCGCTTGGAGATCGGCGTGTCGCGCCAGGCGGCGAACGCGGCATCGGCCGCCTCGACCGCGCGCCGGGCGTCTTCGGCGTCCGACACCGGGAAAAGCCCCACCACGTCGGACGTATCCGCCGGGTTGAGGTTAGGGGCAGTCCGGCCGGTGGCGCTGGGCACCCAGGCGCCGCCGATGTGATTCATGAATGCTTGCTGCGAGAGGTCGTCCACGGGTGCGCGTCCTTTACCTGTGCGGGAATGGCCGGAAATCGGTCGTCTTAGATAGCTTCTGAACATTGTATACTTTAATCACTTCATGACGATACGTGGAAACCCCAGGCCTTCGGCGTGAAAAGGGGCCCCGCAGGGCCCCTTCCGCAGGGTCCGGACCCATCCGGGGATCAACTCCAGATCAATACGGCGCAGATGGTGGAGACGAAGAGCGCCAGCAGCACGGGCAGCAGCAGCGCGCGCACCAGCGACAGCACGTTCACTCGGGCAAACCCCGCCACCGCAATCAGCGACGACCACGCGATCAGGGTGCCGCCCCCGGTCCAGACCGCGCCCATCTGGCCCACGGCGGCCAAGGTTGCCGGGTCCACGCCCACCACCGGGCCCAGGGCGCCGGAGAGCGTGCCGGTCAGCGGCAGTCCGGCAAAGCCCGAACCGTCGATACCGGTGATCATGCCCACCAGCAGCACGCCGAACGCCACCAGGAAATGGTTTTCGGGAATCAGGTGCTGGCCGGCGGAGATCACTTCGAACAACAGGCCGGGCGCCTGCGCCTGGGGCACGCCCAGGATCTGCGCGGCGGTTTCATTGGCGCCCACGAAGAAGAAGCCGGCGATCGGCAGCACCGAACCCATGGCCTTGAAGGCGAAGACGAAGCCGTCCGTCACGTGCTCGGGGCACACGTCCAGCATCTTGCGCGGGCCTTCGGCGGCCAGCGTCACCAGCATCATCACCACGAAGGCCACGCCCCCGACCAGCGCCGCGGCGTCGCCGCCACGCAGGGCGGGCAACGACGGGAACAGGCGTGGCACCACCATCACGGCGATCACGGCCAGGAACGCCAGGGGCGTCACCACGGCAAACGTCTTGGACCAGCGCACGCGGCGGCGTTCTTCGTCGTCCAGCACGGGGCCTTGAGGCAGCGCCGGGTCCGCGCCCATGGTGCCGCGCGCCAGTTCCGCCTTGTCGAACGAGCCCGATTGTTCGATGCGCGCCAGGCTGCCGTCCTGGGCGCGGGCCTGCCACGCATCCAGCAACGCGGGGCTCGCGGGCACGATGTGCTTGCGGATCAGCAGGTAGGCCACCACCAGCGCCACGGCGCCGGTGATCAGCGACAGCACCAGCGCGCGGTCGGCCACCACGGCCGCGCTGACCGCCGCGCCCGCCGCCTTGGCGCTGATGCTGGGCGCCACGCCGATCACATAGTCCGACGACAGCGCCATGCCCTGGCCAGCGATGGCGATAGCCATGGCGCCGGCCAGCGGCGGCAGCCCGGCAGCGATGGCCGCGGGCAGCAGGATGGCCGACACCAGCGGCACGGCCGGCGTGGGCCAGAAGAACAGCGAAATGACATAGGTACAGAGGGCGATGATCACGAACGAGGAATGCCCGCCGCGCATCACCCGACGGAACGGCTGCACCATCCGCACGTCCGCCTGCAAGGTCTTCAAGGCGTTGAGCAGGGCCGTCATGAAGGTGATGACCAGGAAGATGTTGAACAGCTCTTTGGCTGCCACGAAGCTGGCCGAAAAGATGCCGATCAGCGCGCTGATCGGGTTGCCCGTGATGGCCAGCACCACGAGGAAAGTGCCGATTACCGATGGCACCACCACGTTGGCCCGCAAGATCATCGTCAGGATGATGGCGGCCACGCTGAGCAGGTACATCCAGTGAGCAGCGTTGAGCACGACGTCGGATTGCATGCGCGATTCCCCTTGTGACGTGGCTGTTAGGTCGCCACAATCGGTATACTATATTTCGTTGTGAGCCATACCAATCGAAATATGCACCGCCTAGGGAAACCGATAATTCTGAAAAACCCATGAATAACGGCGAAAAATCAGGGGTTTACCCTTGCATTTCCTGATTTCATCAGAACCATCGATTGTCACTGATTGACTATCGTATACATATTAGGCTACATACCCCCCATGCTGCCCACCCTGCCGTTTCCGGATCTCTGGCACTACGCCGCCATGGCGCTGGTGGTGTTCGGCGCCGCGCTGGCGCAAGGGGTGGGGGGCATCGGCTTCGCGATGTTCGCGGCCCCCGTGGCCGCCATGTTCTTCCCTCAGTTGGCGCCCGGGCCGCTGCTGACGCTGGGCGGCTTCATCTCGCTGTTGACCGCGCTGCGCGAGCGCGCCTTCATCGACTGGTCTGCCGTGTCGTACGCGCTGGCCGGCCGCGTGGTGGGCACGCTGATCGCCATCTACGCCATGGCGCGCTTTGCGCCGCAGGCGCTGGGCGTGCTGTTCGCCTGCCTGATCCTGGCGGCCGTCGCGCTCAGCGTGGCGGGCCTGCGCTTTACCGCCACGCCGGGCCGCGTGTCGGGCGCCGGCGTGGCTTCCGGCATCATGGGCACGATGACGTCCGTCGGCGCGCCACCCATCGCCATCGTGCTGCAGCACACCGCGCCGCCGCGCCTGCGCGCCACCCTGGGCGTGGTGCTGTTCCTGGGATCGATCTTCTCGCTGGCCATGCTGGCGCTGGCCAACCGGTATACGGCTTACCACGCCGGGCTGGCGCTTAGTCTTGCTCCTTTCCTGCTGGCCGGTTTTGCGGTCTCCAACCGGCTGCGCACCCTGTTGCCGCCGCATGCCGTGCGCAGCGTATTGCTGGCGGTGTGCGCACTCGGCGCGGTAGGGGTGCTGGTCAAAGCCTTCTGGGGCGCCTGATGCGGCGCCTTCGCAACGGCACGCGGCTACACCCGGTAATACAATGGAGACTGTATCCATTAATCCATACATGCTCGCCATGACCACTTCGCCCGTCAGCCCGCAAGCCGTAGAGACGCAGTCTTCCGCTCCGCTGAAGATCGGCGAGCAGCATCCGCAGTTGTTCGCCGTCATCCGCGATAAGTTGCGCGAACGCATCCTCAGCGGCGAGTTCACACCGGGCGACCGCCTGGTCGAAGGCCGGCTGTCCGAGGAAATGGGCGTGTCGCGCATCCCGGTGCGCGAGGCGCTACGCGCCCTGGCGGCCGAGGGGCTCGTCACCATCGAGCCGCGCCGCGGCGCCTCCGTGTCGGTGCTGTCCGACGCGGTGGCCTACGACATGGTGGAAGTGCGCGCCACGCTGGAAGGGCTGAACGCCAAGCTGGCGGCGCAACGGCGCGACGCGAAGACCGTCGAACGCCTGCAAGCCTTCCTGCGCGAAGGCACGGAAGCCGCACGCAGCGAACAGCTGGACAAGTTCCTGGCGTTGAATTCGCAGTTCCACGAAATGCTGGCCACCATCGGCGGCAACGTGGTGCTGACCGACCTGATGCGTTCGCTACGAGACCGCACGGCGCTGCTGTTCGCGCCCAGCAACATGCACCGCGCCAAGGCGAACTGGGACGAACATTCGCAGATCCTGAACGCCGTCATCGCCGGCAACGGCGACCTGGCCGCACTGCTGGCCAGCCAGCACGTGCACAACGCGGCCAAGGCCTATACCGACACCCAGCAGCACGCCTCGGCGGACTGACGCGGCAAAGGCCGGGCGGCATCGCCGCCCGCGCGCTCAGCCGGCGGCTTCGACGGGGTCGGACGCCGCACCCACCACCACGCCCTTGCCGTTCTGCACCACCCACGAGACTTTCACGTCGCCGTTCACGAACGTCTGGCACGCCATGCGGTAGCCGGCTTCGAAGTCTTCGGGACGCAGGTGCTTGCGCTCTTTCGGCTTGACCGCATCGGTGTTTTCAAGCCCTTCCTCGATGCGGCATTTGCAGGTGCCGCACAGGCCGCCCCCGCATTTGAACGGGATGCCGCCCTTTTCCTTCAGTGACACGCGCAGCAGATTGCTGTTCTCGGGCGCCGTCGCCACCTTGCCGCCGTTCGAGATGAAAGTGATCTGGACCATGTCGTTCAGTGCTCCGCCACTGCGGTATCGGCCCGCAGCGTCAACGTGGATTCCATGCTGCCGAAGCGCGTGAGGTGGGCCAGTTCCTTGCGGGCCGCCTCGACCGAGGCGAACTTCTCCAGGAACTTGGACGGCACACGGTTCACCACATAGGGCGGCGTCTCTTCCGTGACCACCAGCCGCGTGTCGCCATGCAGCCGGGCGATGCGAAACACCGCCAGCGCGCGCCCGTAGAACACGTAGTCATAGGTTTCGATGATGTCGACGTCCTTGCCCACTTCGGTGCGAAACACACCGGGCTTGGTCGTCAGGATGACGTATACGGAGTCCATGGCTGCTATGCCTCCATATCCTGAAGCAGTTCGATGTCGCTGCTCAACCACAACTGGCAGGCCAGCCGATAGCCTTGGTCGATGCGGTCGCCCAGCTGCTTTTTCTCTTTCCAGTTCACCGGCGGCAAATGCTCGGCGCCGGCCAGCACGCGGCACGCGCACCTGGCGCACTTGCCCATGCCGCATTCGTAGCGCAAGTGCGGATACGGAAACTGCTTGATGCCGGCCCGCACCACCAGATTGGTGTTGTCCTTCACCACGTCGGTGAAAGTCTGGCCGCCTTTATGGAATACAACGGTGGGCATGGGTCTGTCATCCAGAAGCTGCGGGCCGGCCGCGCCCGCCATGGCGCGCGGCCGGAAAAGCCGGGCAGGGGTCAGGCGGCCAGGCCGAGTTCGGGCAGCTTGATCTCGTGCTGCACGTAGTCGGTATAGAGCGCCGTGGTGTACAGCAGCCGCATCTGGGCGCCGATCTCGCAGATCTTCAGGCAGCGCTGCTGCAGCTCGACGGTGTTGGCATGCTCCAGCACGATCTGATAGCCGCGTTCGCCATGGATTTCGTCCGACACGATATGCAGGTCGAAGAATTCGACCTCTTCATCGGTAAATCCGTACTTCTCGCGCAGCGTCGGCGTCTGCTTGCGGTAGATGGACGGCACCTGCGATTCCAGGCCGACGACCAGGCCCGCGACCGCCACGATGGGGTCTTCGCGCATGGCCACGGCGTAACACCAGCTTTGCAGCGCGCGCGTCGTGGGCGACATGTTGTCGGGGTTGGTGACCCGTTCGCGGGTGGTGCCGCAGGCTTCGGCAAAGCGGATCAGCAGATCGGTGTGGCGATCGCCGCCGATTTCCTCTTCATACATGTTGGCCAGCAGGAAGTCCTTGGCCTCGGTATAGGTATCCGGCGTGCGGGCATACAGGTAGCCCAGGTAGTCGGCGAACGGACCCACATAGTGATAGTGGTTCTCGGCCCACCGCGACAGGTGCTCGCGGCTGAGCTTGCCTTCAGCCCAGGCGATGGAAAAGGGCGAAGCGTTGGCGCTCTTGCCCTTGATCGCGTTTTCCAACGCGGTACGGAATTCATCTCGGTTCATCAGTTCTGCCATGACGCGCTCCAGTCCAGTAGGGAGGGGATTCCAGGCTGGTCAGCCCGGCCATGAAGAACATTGTATACCGTCTACCGTTTTCAACTGCTAGGGCAATCCCGGAGAACCACGATCGCTCACTGCAAAAAGGGGCCGGACCCTTTCAGATCAAGCACTTGACCTGGCGCAACGCCGGCGCAGGGCAGGGTGGACGAGGAAGGGTCCGCCCAGTACAATGAATACACTTTCAATGCAATACGGAAATACCATGAATACCCGCCACCCCCTGGGAGACGCCCCGATCGGTCAGCAACTGCTGACGCATTACGCCCGCCGCGACGCGGTGCGCCACGCCACGCCCCTGTTCCCCTCGTCCTGGGCCGAACTGTTCGCCCCCTTCCGCAACGCCCGCCTGCAACCGCTGCGCGCAAGCGCCCCCGCGGTCCGTCGCAACGACGACGAACCGATCTGCCAAGCCTGATCCTTCGGAAGACGCCGGGGCGCTTGCCCCGGCCTGGACATCCCGCCGCTTAACGGCGGGCGCGCAGACTCGCCCGCGCCCGGGCATCCCGCAACGCGGCATTGCGCGCACGGTGCGCATTGGCCAACGCCAGCACCAGCACCACCGCGAACCCCACTGTGTACGCCACCACATCCCACCAGTCCGGCACGCTGCCCAGCACCACGCGCAGCACCGGCTGCTCGATCTGCCACCCGTACTGCCGCGCCAGATACTGGCCGAACTCCACCGCATACCCCGTCAACAGCGCCGCCACCGCCAGTACCCCGACGCTTGCACGGATGAAGGTCCGGTACACCAGGTACACCCAGCCAACAGCCACCACATCCCCCACGAATCCGCGCAAGAACGGATAGGGCGCGCCATACAGGGCAATCAGCGCCAACAGGGCGGTCACGGCAAGCAGGGCGGCAAACGCGCGCCCATTGAACGTCAGGGTCATGGCAACAAACAACAAAGAGTGAAGGGGCGGACGCGCCAGGCACGTCCATCAAGCCCACGACTCAGCACGGCCGGGGCAACGGGGCAGGGTACTAGAAATCCACGGGAAAACCCGATACCCCACGAGACACATGCGTCACCAAAGGTTATGCCCCCAAAAGTTATCCCACCTTATCCACCCGCTATCCACCGGCTATCCACCCCCAATCCACCGACTTACCCACACCCTTATCCACCGCAATACCCACGCGCCCTCCAACAGCGCGCAAGCGCACCCCCTCCCACCCAGCACCCCCATAAGCCAAAAAAGGCCGCCCGCGCGGCCGACTTTGGCGTCCCTGCACACGCCTTCCCACCCCACCACCGGACAGCAAAATGCCAAGCACACCACCCGCCCCGGCGATGCCCGATTCCGATGCACCGCAGCGCGGCGTGGCGGGGGCACGGGGTGCGCGGGGAGTCGATGCGCCCGAGGGAATCTGAAGGGAAGGCCGCAGGCCTGGACGAAGATGACGACGGGGCAAGTCCGGAGCGAAGGCTCCGGACCGCAATCGTTGACCCGCGCACCCCGTGCCCCCGCCACGCCGTGCGGCCCAAGAACCGCAATCGCCAGACATACCCAGCCCCGAATCATCAAATAAACCCAGCCCCACACAGACACTCCCCGCAACACAACCCGCCATCATTCAGGCGTACCATTACCCCACCCCAAACGCCCTCCCGGCGCCCCAAAAAAGACGCCCCAGAGCCCTCCGTATGCTCACCCCCGTCTCCCCCTCCGCCGACCTCCCACCCGGCGCCCCCGCTGCGCCCGCTGCCCCTCTTACCGTCAGCACGCTTTCCCCCTTATCCTTCCCCGCGTTCCGCATCATCTGGATCGCCAACCTGTTCGCGAACCTGGGCACCTGGGCGCAATCCGTCGCCGCCGCCTGGATCATCACCACCGAACAGAGCAGCCCCCTGATGGTCGCCATGATCCAGGTGGCCGCCGCCTTCCCGCTGGTGGCCCTGTCCATCCTGACCGGGGTGCTTGCCGACAACTATGACCGGCGCAAAGTGATGCTGACCGGCATGCTGCTGGAACTGACCGGCGGCGTCTTCATCACCATCCTGGCGTTCGCCGGCCTGCTGCACCCGATCACGCTGATCGCCTCCGTCTTCTGCATCGCCATCGGCAGCGCCATCGTCACCCCCGCCTGGCAGGCCGCCGTCGGCGAACAGGTCCCGCGCGCCCATGTCGGCAGCGCCGTCCTGCTCAACAGCGTCAACTACAACGTCGCCCGCGCCGTCGGCCCCGCCATCGGCGGCCTGCTGCTGGGCGCCATGGGCGCGCCCTGGGTCTTCCTGCTGAACTGCTTCTGCTATGGCGGGCTGATCTGGGCGATCTGGCGCTGGCAGCGCGACCTGCCCGAGCGTCGCCTGCCGCCCGAAGGCCTCTTCGAAGGCGTCGTTGCCGCGTTGCGCTATACCCAGCATTCCACCGTGACGCGCGTCGTCATGCTGCGCTCGTTCGCCTTCGGCCTGTCGGCCAGCGCCTTGTGGGCGCTGTTGCCGTTGCTGGCCCACGAGCAGGAGGAAGGCAGCGCCCTGCTGTACGGCTACATGCTGGGCGCGCTGGGGGTGGGCGCAATCCTGGGCAGCGCCTTCGTGCGCCGCGTGCAGGCCGCCTTGGGCGCAGGCGGGCTGGTCACCGTGGCCGCTGCGCTGCTGGCCGCCTGCCTGCTGGCGCTAGGCCTGACCAGCACTCTGTGGGTCGCGTTTCCGGCGCTGCTGATATCCGGTAGTTGCTGGATCGGCGTGCTGGCCACCTACAACACCACCGTCCAGATGCTGGTGCCCGATTGGGTCAAGGCGCGCGCGCTGGCGCTGTACCAGACCGCCATCTTCGGCGGCCTGGCGGCCGGTTCGTTCATGTGGGGCCACTTCGCCGGCACCATGGGCGTGTCCGGCGCGCTCAGCACCGCGGGCATCATGCTGGGCATCACCGTCGCCCTCTTGTACCGGTCGCGCCTGCCCGAACATGTGGACACCCAATCGCTCGCGCGCGTGGACAGCACCGAACCCGCGATGGCCGCCGCCGGTTTCAACACCCAGCACGGCTCGGTGCTGGTGGCCGTGGAATACCTGATTGAACGCGACAAGCTGTCGGCGCTGATCAGCGCCGCGCATCCGCTGCGGCTGCTGCGCCTGCGCAACGGCGCGCAGCAATGGCAGTTGTTCCGCGACCTGGAACGCGAAGGCGTGTGGCGCGAAGTGTTCCTGGTGGAAAGCTGGATGCAGTACCTGCGCATGATCGACCGCATGACGCTGGCCGACAAGATGGTGCTGGACGAAGTGCGCGCCCTGCACAGCGGCGACAAGCCGCCGGTGGTGTCGCGCAACGTCAGCTACCTGGCCATGAACGAAGCGCAAGGCTTCTCCCTGCGCCGAGACCCCGAATCCCTGTGACCCGCGAGGCCCGCCCATGCTTACCTCTCTTTGGCGCAAGTGGCGGGCCTCGCGGCATGGCGGCCCGCAGCTGGACGTCATCCTGGCGAGCGCCGATCCCGACGCCCCGCTAGCCGAGCGCAACCTGTGGATGGTGGACCTGAGCCGGTGGCTGGACCGCCCCGGCCGGCCCGCCACGCCCGCCGCATCCACCGCACCCGGCACCCCCGCCCCCGACGCGGACGCCGTCCGCCATCCGCAGCACGCCCGCCTGCGCTACCTGCTGCAGGTGCTGGAAAACAACCCTGACCGCGCGGCGCCCGTCGCCGCCACGCTGCGTTCGCTGGTGGCGGACAACGATCCCACCTCGCTGCTGTGCGACACCGGCGTGGCCTCGCACCCCGGCTTCTGGGGCGAATTCTGGGACCGCGCGCAGGCCCGGCTATTGCCGCCTCCGCCCAACCGCAGCGACATGTTCGGCCTGTTCTCGCTGATCTTCCGCCGGGCCGGCGACGCGCAGTGGATCGAATCGCTGGACGACGACACCCTGGCCCGCATGCGCGCGCTGTACCGCCAGGGCGACGGCCTTGCACGCCTGGACCCCACCGCCCCCGAACCGCCCGCGCCGCGACTGGAAGCGGCGCTGACCAGCAGCATCCAGGTGCTGGTCAGCCAGGTGCGCGCGACGGGACTCGCCCAAGACATCCGGTCGCGCCTGCCGGGCCGCGTAGAGGACTCGCCCTTCTTCGCGCTGGCCGGCGCCGCGGCCGAACTGTGCGACAGCGGGCCCGACACGCCGCGCGAAGTCTTCGGCCGCCGCCTGAACATGTTCCGCGCCCTGCTGGACGGCTGCCGCGCCGCCACCCAAGGCGTTTACGACGAACTGGAGAAGAACGGCGTATCGGTTGAAGTCGTGTTCCAGATCGAACGTATGAAGCTGCGCCTGGCCCGCATCGAACTGCTGCTGAGCGTCTGGGTGGATCCCACGCAGCGCCACAAGTACGTGCACCTGACGGCCGAACTGATCCGGTCCACCCAGGCCCGCAGCAGCATCCGGCACCTGGCGGCCTCGTCGTTCGCGCAGCTGGCGCGCCGGGTGATGGAACGCACCGCTGAAACCGGCGAACACTACATCGCGCGCGACGCCGCGGAATACCTGACGATGCTCAAGGCGTCGCTGGGTGGCGGCTTCATCATGGTGTTCACCGTCTACCTGAAATTCTTCATCGTCTCGCTGCACCTGGACAAGTTCATCGAAGGGCTGCTGGCCTCGCTGAACTACGCCGGCGGCTTCCTCGTGATCCACTTCGCGCACTTCACGCTGGCCACCAAGCAACCGGCCATGACGGGGCCGGCACTGGCCCATCGGCTGGACGACGCCTATACGCCGCAAGGCCGCGAGGCCTTCCTGGACGACACGCTGGCCATGATCCGTTCCAACGCGGCGGCCATCCTGGGCAATCTGGCGGTGGTCTTCCCCTTGGCGTGGGCCGTGCAATGGATCGCCCTGAACGGCCTGGACCGGCCGCTGATCAGCGCGGACAAGGCGCAGGAAACACTGGCCTCGTTCTCGGTCTGGGGGCCCACTCCCATCTACGCCGCAGCCACCGGCGTGTTGCTATGGCTGTCCAGCCTGATCGCCGGCTGGGCCGACAACTGGTTCGCGCTGCACCGCGTGCACGACGTGATGGCTTACAACCGGCGCGCTCGGCACCTGCTGGGCGAGCGCGGCGCAGTGCGCTGGGCCGGCTTCTGGCAGCGCAATATCTCGGGCATCGCGGGCAACGTGTCGCTGGGCCTGATGCTGGGCCTGGGCCCGGCCATCGTCAGCTTCTTCGGCCCGCATGTGGAAGTGCGCCACGTGACGCTCAGCGCCGGCCAGATCGGCACGGCGCTGGGCACGCTGGGATGGGAAGTCGTGCACACGCAAGCGTTCTGGATGGCCGTGGCCGGCACCGCGATAACGGGGCTGCTGAACGTGGGCGTGAGCTTCGCGCTGGCGTTCAATGTGGCGCTGCGCTCGCGCAACCTGCGCCGCGGCGACCGCGATTCGCTGTCGGCGGGCGTGCGCCAGCGAATCTGGCAGCGTCCGGCCACGCTGTTCTGGCCGGTCAAGCCCCGACCCGCGCCAGAGCGTCCTTAAGCGCCGGGCTCGGGCGCCCAGCCGTGCGCGACCCGCCGCAGGCGCGGCGACTCGAACGCGCAGGCCACTGGCAGCGGCACGCCTTGGGCGTCGACCAGCCGGCTGCGCCAGCGCGTGCCCTGGCACATGGCCACGACGATGCCCGCCACCTCGGCGCCGCAGCGCGCCAGCAATGTCAGCGCGGACACCATCGTCTGCCCGGTGCTGACGGCATCATCCACCACCAGCACGCGGCGACCGCGCAGGCTACCCGCCAGATTCGGGTCCACGTACAACAACTTTCCGGCCTCCGGCGTGGTCAGCGACTGCACCGGCACCGACAGGTTTTCGTCATACCAGTACTTGCGGGAATAACCGAAGGGCACGTAGCGCGTAAAGCCCAGCCCGCGCGCCACCAGCGGCGCGAACGCCAGGCCCAGCGTGGGCAGCCCCACGACCACGTCGGCCTGGAAGGCGCGCGCCCGGTCCGCCATGAACCCGGCTAGCGCCTCGACCACATCCAGGCTGGCATGGTTGGCGATCAGCGAGGCCACGCAACGGTCCGGATCCCCGGGCACGCCGCGCAGCGGCAGCACCAGGTAGCGGCCATCCGGCAAGCGTGCCGGATAACCGCGGGAATAGGGCGGTTCAACCGGCACGGGCAGCGCATCGGCGCTGACGATCTCTTGCCAGTAGCCAGTGGTGGCGTCGAAGGCTGATTCGTGAGCGGCGGGGGATACAGGGGAAGCAGTCATACGGAGCCTGAAGCGGCATTCAAAACGCAGGGGTATCGGCGGCCAGAAAGCGCTCGGCCAGTTTCACCCAGTAGCTGGCCGTGACCGGCAGGATGTCGTCGTTGAAATCGTAGTCGGGGTTGTGCACCATGCAGCCCCCTTCGCCCTCGCCATTGCCGACGATGAAGTAGCTGCCCGGCACGGCCTCCAGCATGAAGGCGAAGTCGTCGCTGGCCTGCAACGGCTGCAGGTCGGGGATCACCCGTTCCGCGCCCAGCCAGTCCTGCGCGACGGCGGCCGCGAATTGCGTCGCGCCGCGGTCGTTGACGACCGGCGGGTAGCGCCACCGGTAGTCGACGTGGACGGTGGCGCGGTGCACGGCGGCCTGCGCCGTGGCGATGGCGGTGATGCGTTCACGCAGCAGGGCGCGCGTTTCGGGGCGGCGGGCGCGCACGGTCAGGCGCAGTTCCACCGACTTCGGGATCACGTTGGGCGCATCGCCGCCATGGATGGCGCCGATGGTCACCACCGCCATGTCGTTGGGGTCCACTTCGCGCGACACGATGGTCTGCAGGGCCAGCACGATGCTGGCGGCCGCCACGATGGGGTCCACCGCCACGTGCGGCATCGCGCCATGGCCGCCCACGCCGCTGACCGTCAGCACCACGGTATCGGACGAGCTGTACATGACGCCGGCGCGGAACCCGAAATGACCGGCCGGATAGCCCGGTTCGTTATGGAAGCTGTAGACAGCGTCGCACGGGAACCGGTCGAACAAGCCGTCGGCGATCATCTTCTGCGCGCCGCCGTGGCCTTCTTCAGCCGGCTGGAAGATCAGATGCACGGTGCCGTCGAACTGGCCGCGCTGCGCCAGCGCATGGGCCGCGGCCAGCAGGGTGGCCGTATGCCCGTCGTGCCCGCAGGCGTGCATCTTGCCCGGGTGCTGGCTGGCGTAGGGCAAGCCGGTGGTTTCATGGATGGGCAGGGCGTCCATGTCGGCGCGCAGCCCCAGCCGGCGCGCGCCCGTCCCGCGGCGCAAGGTGCCGACCACGCCGGTCACGCCCAGGCCGCGGTGCACCTCATAGCCCCAGGCGGCCAGGCGTTCGGCCACGAGGTCGCCGGTGGCGATTTCCTGGTAGGCCAGTTCGGGATGCGCATGGATCTGATGGCGCAGCGCCACCATCTCTTGCTGAATGGCCTGGATTTCAGGCAGCACGGGGCCAAGCGCGAAAGCGTTCATGTCGTTGGGCATCCTTGAGGTCAGCAGCCTTATTCCTGCTGGATGTTGGCGCTTTTCACGATGTGCGCGTACACGGCCTTTTCCTTCTTCAGGAAGGCGGCGAAATCTTCCGGCGTGCCTTCGCCCGCGATCGCCCCGCCTTCGGCCAGGCGCTTTTGCACGTCGTCCAGCTTCAGCACGGCATTCAAGGCCTGGTTCAGCTGCCGCACCACTTGCGGGTCCGTGCCAGTCGGCGCAAACACGCCCATCCAGGTGTTCAGTTCAAACCCTTTGAGCTCGGCGGTTTCGGCAAAGGCCTGCACGCCCGGCAAGGTGGCGACGCGCTCCGCGGAGGTCACGCCCAGCGCGCGCAGCTTGTTCTGCTGCACCAGCGGCGTGGCGCTGGTGGTGACCAGCAGCCCCAGGTCCACCTGGCCGCCCATCACGTCGTTGGTGATCTGCGCGCCGCCCCGATAAGGCACGTGGACCAGTTTCACCTTGGCCTGGTCCTGCATTACTTCCATCGACAGGTGCAGCACCGTGCCGACGCCCGAGGACGCATACGTCAGCGTGTCCGGCTTGGCGCGGGCCAGCGCGATCAGCTCATCCATGTTGTTCACCGGCAGGCCAGGACGGGCCAGCAGCACGACCGGCGCGGTCGTCACCAGGGCCACCGGCGTCAGGTCCTTCTCGGCGTCGTACTTCACGGCCGAATTGATCAGGCGGGCCACGCTGATGGGGCCGTCAAAGCCCATCACCAGCGTATAGCCGTCGGGCGCGGCATGGGTGGCGCGGGCCACGCCCAGCACGCCGCCTGCGCCCGCCACGTTGTCCACGATGATCGATTGGTTCAACCGTTCGGACAGCTTCTGCGCTACCAAACGCGCCGTGGTGTCCACGTTGCCGCCCGGGCTGAACGGCACGATCAGGGTCAGCGGCTTCGCGCCCGGCCAAGGCGTTTTGGCACAGGCGGCAGGGGCGATGCACAGCGCGGCCGCCAGCGCGGACACGGACAGGAACAGGCGTTTGAACATGGTGAGGGGCGATCAGGGCGGATACGCGCCCAGGCAGGGGCGCGCAGGAGGGCGACGGCGCCATCCTACGCAGCTCCGGGTAATAACTGAAATGGTATATTTTTATAGATTCATCAGGTAAATCTATGACCAAGCGCCCCGAGCCGGACCGCCCGGCCACGCCGCCGCGCCAGCCCACCTTGCGCCAGTTGCGCGGTTTCAAGGAAGTGGCGCGCCATGCCAGCTTCAGCCGCGCCGCCCAGGCGCTGTCGCTGAGCCAGCCCGCGCTGTCATCCGCCATCCGTGAACTGGAAACGCTGATGGGCGTGGCGTTGTTCGAGCGCAGCACCCACCACGTGCGCCTGACCCCCGCGGGGCTTGCCGCCCGCGCCCAGATCGAATGGCTGCTCAACACCTACACCCAGGGCGCGGACGACCTGCAGCGCCTGCTGGATACGCAGGCCGCCACGGTGCGCATCGGCTGCATCCCGTCCACCATGCACCTGCTGGCGCCCGCCGTGGCGCAATGGCGCTTGCGCCATCCCGAAACCGTGCTGGTCTTGAGCGACCACCTGAACGACGAACTGATGGCCGCCCTGAACAACGGCGAACTGGACATCGGCCTGGGGCTGGATTTCGGCCTGGCGTCCGGCGTGGCCGCCGCCCTCGTGGCCGAAGACGAACTGGTCGCGGTGCTGGCCGACACGCACCGGCTGTCGCGCCGCGCCGCGGTCACGTGGCAGGACCTGAAGCACGAACCGCTGGCCGTGCTGTCGCGCGGCAGCACCTACGAGATGATCGTGTCCACGCTGCGCCAGCAGGGCGCGGATTTGGCCGCGACCGACACGCTGAACTACACCGATACGCTCTACAGCCTGGTGCGCGCCGGGCTGCGGGTGGGATTGATCTCGCGCTTGTACACCCAGGGCCAGCGCGGCGACGGCCTGGCCATCGTGCCCGTGCAACGCCCGCAAATGACGCGCCGCATCTGCCTGATGACCCGCGCCCCCGAAACGCAGGCACGCGCGGCCGTGCAGCGCTGCTATGCGGAACTGGCGGCCATGCTGCGGGGCCGCGCCCGTCCCTGACGAAGCGTTGAATCCCGATGCGGCATTAGAATCAGTCCTCCTGATTCCGGACGCTCCGCCCGGACGCCTCGCCCGCCGACGCCCCATGCTCTCGTTCTCCCGCAATACCGTCTATCCGGCCGGTGCCGGCTTGCCTGCTCCGAACGCCTGGGCGCACTACTGGCCGTGATGCTGGCGGTCTGCATGGCCAGCCTGGACACGGCCATCGCCAACACCGCGTTGCCCACCATCGCGCGCGATCTGCAGGCCAGCGACGCGGGGTCGATCTGGGTCATCAGCGGCTATCAGCTGGCCATGGTGGCGGGACTGCTGCCCGCGGCCGCGCTCGGCGAGATCCTGGGCCACCGGCGCGTCTATATCGTGGGGCTGGTGATGTTCGTCGTGTCGTCGCTGGCCTGCGGGCTGGCGCCGTCGCTGCCGGCGCTGGTGGTGGCGCGGATCCTGCAAGGCCTGGGCGCGGCCGGCGTGATGAGCGTGAAC
The DNA here is from genome assembly GCF_002209535.1 of Achromobacter marplatensis. Classification (GTDB taxonomy): domain Bacteria; phylum Pseudomonadota; class Gammaproteobacteria; order Burkholderiales; family Burkholderiaceae_B; genus Achromobacter; species Achromobacter marplatensis. The sequence continues at coordinate 29,392 of NZ_NJIG01000007.1, forward strand.
GGGGCGCTGCTGCGCTTCATCTATCCCTCGCACATGCTGGGCCGCGGGCTGGGCCTGAACGCGATGGTGGTCGGCCTGTCGTTTGCGGCCGGCCCCACGGCGGCGTCCGCCATCCTGCTGCTGGGGTCCTGGCACTGGTTGTTCCTGATCAACGTGCCCATCGGCATCGTGGCCGCGGTGCTGGCCCTGCGCGGCCTGCCCGAGACGGCGCGCGCCCCGCACGGTTTCGACGGCATCGCCGCCTTGCTGTGTGCGCTGACGCTGGGCCTGTTCGTGCTGGGGTCCAATGAACTGGCGCACGGCGCGCCCTGGCCGCGCGTCACGCTGGAGTGGGGCGGCGCCATCGCCAGCCTGTGGCTGCTGATGCGCCGCCAGGCCGGCCACCCCGCGCCGATCCTGGCCGTCGACCTGCTGCGCCGGCCCTTGTTCGCGCTGTCGGCCGCCACGGCGGTCTGCGCCTTCGCGGCGCAGGCGCTGGCGTTCGTGTCGCTGCCCTTCCTGTTCCAGTCCGTGCTGGGCTACAGCCAGGTGCACACGGGTTTCCTGATCACGCCCTGGCCGGTCGTGGTGGCCATCATGGCGCCCATCGCCGGGCGCATGTCCGACCACTATCCGGCCGGCATCCTCGGCGGCATCGGCCTGGCGCTGCTGGCCTTGGGGCTGGTGCTGCTGGCCCTGATGCCGGCCGCGCCGTCGGTGTGGGACATCTCGTGGCGCATGGCTATCTGCGGCGCGGGATTCGGCTTTTTCCAATCGCCCAACCTGCGCGCCATCATGACGTCGGCGCCCGCGTCGCGGGCCGGTGGCGCCAGCGGCATGATCGGCACCGTGCGCCTGTTGGGCCAGGCCAGCGGCGCGGCGCTGGTGGCCGCGTGCTTTCATGTGTCCTCGACGCATGGCGCAATCGCCGCCTTGTGGCTGGGCGGCTTGTGCGCCGGGCTGGCCTGCATCGCCAGCTTTTCCCGCTTGCGTTTCAACGCGTGAAAACGCTAACACGCAACATTGTTGCGTGATTTTTCGACATATTCTGCGATCGAGCCGATATATTCGTAAGTTGTGAAACAGCGGCTAAATATCGCCGAAGCCGGGTCGTTGTTGTCGATGCAGCACTCGCTGTATCAGGGATACGACTCGCATGACACAGTTCTTGAAAGACATCACCATCCGCCGCATGATCCTGTGCACCCTGCTCATGATCAGCGCCTTGCTCACCGGCCTGTCGGCCATCAGCGTCAACGGCCTGCACAGCGCAGGCGAAGCGCTCGCTGCCAGCAACGAACTCCTGCACGAAGTCTCCGCCCTGTCCCGGGTCAACGATCAGGTCATGCGCGCGCGGCTGCGGCTGTCGCGCCAGCTGGAATATGCAAGCGCAGGCCAGACCGCCCAGGCGGCGGAAGAAGGCCGCAGCATCGACGCCGCGCTGGACGAAGCCCGGCGGCAGCAAACGGCGTTTGTGGCGCTGGCGCGCAAGGATGCCCCGGCCGCCCTCCTGGAATCCATGCAGGCGGGCTTCGACGCCCTGGTCACGGGCGGCATCGCGGTGCAGCGCCAGCATCTGGAAACCGGTGACATTGCGCGCGCCCGCGCGCACGCCGCCAGCGCCGTCGTGACGGCGAGCCGCGCCTTCGGCAAGAGCATCGAGGACTACGAGGCCTACGCCAAGCAGCGTGAAACCCTGCTGTGGGACGACGCCGCCGCCAAGCGCCAGCATGCCTACATCGGCATGGGCATCGTGCTGGGCATCTGCCTGTTGCTGCTGGTGCTGGGCGACCGCTACGTCGTGACGTTCGTGCGGCAACCGCTGGAGACGATCAAGGACCATTTCCGCCGCATCGCCAGCGGCGACCTGACCACGCCCATCGCCTCCTATGGCCGCAACTGCGCCGGCCAACTCATTCCCTACCTGCAGGACATGCAAGCCAGCCTGGTACGTACGGTCCACGCGGTGCGCGACGGCGTGGTCGAGATCAATGCAGGATCCAGCGAGATTGCGGCCGGCAACCAGGACCTGTCCAGCCGCACCGAACAGCAGGCGGCGTCTCTGGAGCAGACCGCGGCCAGCATGGAGCAACTGCTGTCCACCGTAACCAGCAACGCCGAAAACGCCCGCCAGGCCAACCAGATGGCCGCCGTTGCCAGCGATGTGGTGCAGCGTGGTGGTCACGCGGTGAAAGAAGCGGTCAGCACCATGCGCGAGATCGCGCAGGACGCCGGCCGCATCGAAGACATCGTCAGCGTCATCGACGGCATCGCCTTCCAGACAAACATCCTGGCGCTGAACGCCGCGGTGGAAGCGGCCCGGGCCGGTGAAGAGGGCAAGGGCTTCGCGGTAGTGGCCGCCGAAGTCCGCTCGCTGGCGCAGCGCAGCGCGGGTGCGGCCAAAGAGATCAAGCAATTGCTCAGCGCATCGGGCGCCACCGTGCAGGCCGGGTCGGCCCAGGTCGAAGCCGCCGGCCGCACGATGGAGGAGATCCTGGCGACCATCGAACGCCTGACGCTGCTGGTCAGCGAGATCGCGACCGCGTCGCAGGAACAGGTGACCGGCATCGACCAGGTGAACACGGCGGTGAACCAGATGGACCAGGTGACGCAGCAGAACGCCGCGCTGGTCGAAGAGGCCGCCGCGGCCGCGTCCTCGTTGGAGACGCAGGCGCAGCGGCTGCAGGGCGCCGTCAGCGCGTTCCGGTTGCCCTCGTTGATCCAGGACCAGCGGGCGATCGCGATCGCAGCCTGAGCCGCGTCACTCCCGCACGTAGCACGGGTACAGCGCCTGCTGCGTCCGCGACCGGGCCGGATCCACGTCGATCACCACGATCGATTCGCTGTCGGTCGACTGCGCCAGCAGCTCGCCGTCGGGCTGGAAGGCGAAGGCGCGGCCGCCGAACACCTGTCCGTCGGCCGTGCGGCCCGCCCGGTTGGAACTGACCACATAGCAGCCCGACACCAGCGCCGCCATCGCGCCCGCCGTCATCCAGCGACCGATGGAGGCGCCGCTTGCGCGCGGCACCACGATCAGTTCAGCGCCGTCACGGCCGTAACGGCGCGCGCGCTCGTTGAACATCAGCTCGGTGCACAACTGCACGCCCAGGCGGATGCCGCCCACCTCGACAACGTCGAAGCCCGCCAGCGCAGGTTCAAACCACGTGGCTTCGAAAAAACCCGGTTCCTGCGGGAAGTACTGCTTGTGATGCAGCCGGGTGTAGCGTCCGCCCTGCAAGGCAAAGGCCTCGTTGGCCAGGCGGCCGCCGGCCGGCACCGGCCGCGAGGACACGACGGCGGGCACGTCCAACGCCGCCAACGCCGCCAGCCCGGCCTCGTGAATGCGCACCGATTCGGCGGCCAGCGCCGGGTCATAGTCGGGCAGCGCCGCCAGCCAGGGACCGAAGGGCATCTCGTTGGTGACCAGCAGGTCGGGCGCCAGTTCGCTGATGCGATCGGCGATACCCTCCCAGGTGGCGCCTTCCGGCGCCAGGTCTACCGGCCCCTCCATCATGCAGATCCGCATACGTGTTCCTCTACGCTGTCGTCTTCGCGCGTCCGCCATCGGACGGCTTCGCCCACATCGTAGAACGCCGCCACGCCAAACGGCGCCGCCGCATCGCATCTGGTCCGGATCGGACGCCTATTGGTCCGAATCCGCCGCCGCTCAAGACAACGCGGCCACATCCACCACGGCGCCGTGCCGGACGATGCGCTTGGGCAGGTCCCCGCCGATCCAATACGCCAGCTCCGATGGATGCGCGACCTCCCACGCCACGAAGTCCGCCACCTTGTCCACGGCCAGCACGCCGTGAGTGGCCTGCAACCCCAAGGCGCGGGCCGCATGCGTCGTGACGCCGGCCAGCGCCTCTTCGGGCGTCATCCGGAAGAGCGTGCAAGCCATGCTCAGCATCAGCCGCAGGGACAGCACGGGCGAGGTCCCTGGGTTCAGGTCGGTAGAGATCGCAATGGGCACGCCGTGACGGCGCAGCAGGTCCAGCGGCGGCAATTGCGTTTCACGCAAGGCGTAGAAAGCGCCCGGCAGCAGCACGGCCACCGTGCCGGCTCCGGCCATCGCCACCACGTCGCTTTCCGTGAGGTATTCCAGGTGGTCCGCCGACAGGGCGCCGTAGCGCGCCGCCAGCGTGGCCCCATGCAAGGAAGACAGTTGCTCGGCATGCAGCTTGACCGGCAGGTCCAGATGCGCCGCGGCCTTGAACACGCGCTCTACCTGTTCGGGCGAGAACGCCAGATGCTCGCAGAACGCGTCGACCGCATCGACCAGCCCTTCTGCGGCCAGCACCGGCAGCATGCGGCGCGCGACTTCGTCGATGTAGTCGTCGGCGCGCCCCGCGTACTCGGGCGGCAAGGCGTGCGCGGCCAGACACGTGGCCTGCACCGTCAGCGGCAGCGTCTGGCCCAGGCGCCGCGCCACCCGCAGCATCTTGCGTTCGTTGGGCAGGTCCAGCCCGTAGCCGGATTTAACCTCCAGCGTGGTGACGCCGTCCGCCAACAGGTGCAAGGCCCGCCGGCGCGCACTGACGTAAAGCGCGTCTTCGGAGGCGTCGCGCGTGGCGCGCACGGTGCTGGCGATGCCGCCGCCCTGCGCCGCGATCGTGGCGTAGTCCACGCCTTGCAGGCGCTGCTCGAACTCCAGGCTGCGGTTGCCGCCGAACACCAGGTGCGTGTGGCAGTCGATCAGGCCCGGCGTGACCCAAGCGCCGCCCAGGTCGTGCTCATGCGCGGCGTCGGCGGCAGGCAAGTCCGCCTCGGGGCCGATCCACTCAATGCGGTCGGCACGCGTCACGATGGCGGCCCGCTCGATCGCCGAGTAAGCGCCATCCGCCATCGTGGCGACATGGCAATTGCGCCAGACCTGTCTCATCCCATTCTCCTGAAAACCGTAATCAATCGGACCCCTGCGCCACCGGCACCGGGAGGCCGCCATCGGGGAGGTGGGGGTACACCCACATGCGGTACGCCACGCACAGCAACGCGATCCACACCACACCCACCGCCAGCGCCGCCTGCGTGCGGGGGAAGTAACCCAGCACCCCGAACACGAACAGCATGAACAAGATTGCCGCGATCGGCCCCGCCGGCCAGAACGGCACCGGGAATTTCAACGCGGCGACGGCCTCCGGACTCATCTTGCGCCGCATCGCCACTTGCGACAACAGGATCATCAACCAGACCCACACGGTGGCGAAGGTGGCGATCGAGGCGATCAGCATGAACACCCCCTCGGGGATCAGGTAGTTCAGCACCACGCCCAGCAGCAGCGCCACCGACATCACCACGACGGTCATCCAGGGCACGCCGTTGCGGGATACCGCCGCAAAGCCGCGCGGCGCCTGGCCCTGCTGCGCCATGCCATACAGCATGCGCCCCGCGCCGAAGATGTCGCTATTGATTGCCGACACCGCCGCCGAGATCACGACGATGTTGAGGATGGTGGCGGCCGAGCTGATGCCCAGGCTGTCGAAGATCTGCACGAACGGGCTGCCCTTGCTGCCGATCTGCGTCCAGGGGAAGATGGACATCAGCACGAACAGCGTCAGCACGTAGAACAGCAGGATGCGCAGGGGCACCGCATTGATGGCGCGCGGCAGGGTGCGGCCGGGATCTTTCGCTTCGCCTGCGGTGATGCCGATGATCTCGATGCCGCCGAATGCGAACACCACCACTGCCAGCGACGCGACCAGTCCGCCCACGCCGTTGGGCATGAAGCCGCCATGCGCCCACAGGTTATGCACACCCGTCGCCGCGCTGTCGGCGTTCAGCCCGAAGCCGAACAGCATGATGCCCAGCCCGCCGGCGATCATCGCGATGATGGCGCCCACCTTCAGCAGCGACAGCCAGAACTCCAGTTCGCCGAATACCTTGACCGAACACAGGTTGATCGCACCGATGAAGCACACGATGGACAGCACCCAGATCCAGCGCGGCACGTCGGGATACCAGAAGCCCATGTACAGCCCGAACGCGGTGATGTCGGCCAGGCAAACGATGATCATCTCGAAGGCATAGGTCCAGCCCGTGAGGAAGCCGGCGACGGGTCCCAGATAGCTGGTGGCGTACTGGCCGAACGACCCCGACACGGGGTTGTGCACCGCCATTTCGCCCAACGCGCGCATCACCATGTAGACGGCCGCGCCCGCAATCAGGTAGGCAAGCAGCACGGACGGGCCGGCTTCCTGGATGGCCTTGGCCGAACCGTAGAAAAGCCCCGTCCCGATCGCCGAGCCCAAGGCCATGAAGCGGATGTGCCGGGCATTGAGCCCGCGTTTAAGGTCCTGCGTCTTTACCTCGGGTTGTGCCTGTCTTTGTGCCTGCATTCCTGTCTCCGTACGCTTGTTATCCGCGAGCACCGTCAACCGCCCGGCGCGCGCCATCTGCGGGCGTCGTCACAAGGCGTGGATTCATCGCGGCCCCGGAAAGGGGCCGCATGATTCGAACTTAAAGGCTGGGCAAAAGGCCTGCCGGCATCAGGCCGTTCAGGACCTGCGCGGCGATCAGACCGCTGGCGGCGGCGATGTCCGGCGCGAAGAAGCGGTCTTCTTCGTAGTGCGGCACCTGTTCGCGCAAGGCGCGGCGCGCCTGCTCAAGCTGGGGCGAGGTCTTCAGTCCTTCCCGGAAGTCCAGGCCCTGGCATGCGCCCAGCCATTCGATGGCCAGGATGTCGCGCACGTTCTCCGCCATGGCCCAGAGCCGCTTGCCGGCGTTGGGCGCCATGGACACGTGGTCTTCCTGGTTGGCCGAAGTGGGCATGCTGTCGACGCTGGCGGGATGTGCCAGCGCCTTGTTGTCGCTGGCCAGCGCCGCCGCGGTCACCTGCGCGATCATGAAGCCGGAGTTCACGCCGCCCTTGGCGACCAGGAACGGCGGCAGCTGCGACATGTGCTTGTCCATCATCAGCGCAACGCGGCGTTCCGACAGCGCGCCGATCTCGGCCAGCGCCAGCGCCAGGTTGTCCGCCACCATCGCCACGGGCTCGGCATGGAAGTTGCCGCCCGAGATCACGTCGCCCTGGTCCACGAACACCAGCGGGTTGTCCGATACGGCGTTGGATTCGATCTGCAGCACCTCTGCGGCATGGCGGATCTGCGTCAGGCAGGCGCCCATCACCTGGGGCTGGCAGCGCAGGGAATAGGGGTCCTGCACCTTCTCGCAGTCCGCGTGCGAGTGGCCGACCTCGCTGTCGTTGCCCAGCAGCTCGCGGTACACCGCGGCCACGTCGATCTGCCCGATCTGGCCCCGCGCGGCATGGATGCGGGCGTCGAACGGCACGCGCGAGCCCAGCATCGCTTCCACGCTGAGGCTGCCGCACACGAGACCGGCGGCCATCATGTCTTCGGCTTCGAACAGGCCGCGCAAGGCGTAGGCGGTGGACACCTGCGTCCCGTTCAAGAGCGCCAGGCCTTCCTTGGCGGCCAGGGTCAGCGGCGCCAGGCCCGCGTGGGCCAGCGCCTCTTTCGCGGGCAGCCATTCGCCCTGGTGGCGGGCGCGGCTTTCGCCCAGCAGCAACATCGACATATGGGCCAGCGGCGCCAGGTCGCCGGAGGCGCCTACCGAGCCCTTTAGCGGAATGTGCGGATAGACGCCGGCGTTCACCAGCGCGATCAGGCTGTCGATGACGTGACGGCGGATGCCGGAGTAACCGCGCGCCAGGCTGTTGATCTTCAGCACCATGATCAGGCGGACCATGGCGTCGTCCAGTGCCGCGCCTACGCCGGCGGCATGCGAACGCACCAGAGAGCTTTGCAGCGCCTCGAGGTCTTCGCGGGCAATCTTGGTGGACGCCAGCAACCCGAAACCCGTGTTGATGCCATAGACCGTGCGGCCTTCCGCGATGATGCGCTCGACCGTGGCCACGCTGGCATCGATGGCGCCGCCGGCGGCAGGGTCCAGCGTCACGCGGACCGGCTGCTGGTACACGCGCCGCAGATCCGACAAGGTCAACTGGCCGGGTTTCAAATGCAAATCCATTCTGGGTCTCCTGTGCCGGTTGCCGGCGTCATGCAAATTCGTTGTCACGCCGGCTTTCGCACCGGATCGTGGAGGGCGGGCCGCGTACCGCGGCGCGCGAACAGGTAGTAAAGGATGCTGGGGACGATCAGGCCGATGATCCACGAGATATCCACGCCGCCCAGCCGTTCGACCATCGGCCCCGTATAGAGTTTGGTCGAGATGAAGGGCATCTGCACCAGCACGCCGAAGGCGTAGACGAGGATGCCGGGCATGTTCCAGCGACCGTAGCGCCCGTTCGGATCCGACAGCGCCGCCACGTCATACTGGCCGCGGTTCACGAAGTAGTAGTCCACCAGGTTTACCGCGCTCCAGGGCACGAAGAACGCCAGCAGGAAAAGGATGAACGACTTGAACGCGTTCAGGAAAGAATGCTGGCCGATCAACGCCACGGCCGTCGCCGCCGCCACGATCAGCACCACGGCCACCGCCCGCTGCCGGTGCGTGATCTGCACCTGGCCCCGGAAGCCACTGGCGATCGTGGCGATGCACATGAAGCTGCCGTAGGAATTCAACGTGGAGATCGTGATCTTGCCGAAGGCGATGCTGAAGTACAGCAGCGCCGCCATCGTGCCGGTGCGGCCCAGGCCCACGATGTAGGCGACTTCGCGCCCCGCGAACTGGCCGGCGGCCATGGCGGCGGCCAGCACCCCCAGCACCATCGCGATTTGTGCGCCCACCACCGACCCCAGCCCCACTGCCAGGAACGTCTTCGTGGAAGACGTGGCGCTGGGCAGATAGCGCGAGTAGTCCGCCACGTAGGGGCCATAGGCGATCTGCCACGACGCCGCCAGCGACACCGCCAGCAGGAACGAGCTCCAGCTGAAATGCCGGATCTGCAACAGCTGGCCCACGTCGCCCACCGCCATCACGCGGCTGAACAGATACACGAACGCGATGATGCCCAGGATTGTGGCGACCCGTCCGATGATGTGGATCACGCGGTAGCCGAACAGGGTGGCGGCGATGATCACCGCCGCGAAGATCAGGATGCCCGTGGTGTCGCTGACGCCGAACAGCTGGCCCAGCGCCTGGCCCGACAGCACGGTGCCGGTGGCCGTGAAGCCCAGGTACATCAGGCACACCAGCACGATGGGAATCGCCGCGCCGTAGACGCCGAACTGCACCCGGCTGGAGATCATTTGCGGCAAGCCCAGCTTGGGGCCCTGCGCTGCATGCAGCGCCATCACCCCGCCGCCCAGGACCTGGCCCGCGAACAATCCGATCAGCGACCAGAACACGTCGCCGCCCAGCACAACGGCCAAGGCGCCGGTGACGATGGCGGTGATCTGCAGGTTGGCGCCCATCCACAGCGTGAACTGGCTATACAGCTTGCCATGCCGTTCGGATTCGGGGATGTAGTCGATCGAACGCCGCTCGATCAGCGGCGCCGATACTGCTTCACTGTCCTGAGCCATCGCATTGCCTCGAAGGTGGCGGGAAGCGGCGTCATGCCGCCGCGATTCCCGCGTGAAAGTATTGATTGGCGACATGCGGGCAGCGAGAACAGCCCTGCCTGCATGCCGGGTTACCGACCTAACGCTTGCCGGTCACCATCGGCAGGTTCAGGCCCTGTTCCTTCGCGCATTCAATCGCGATCTCGTAGCCGGCATCCGCATGGCGCATGACGCCCGTGCCGGGGTCATTGGCCAGCACGCGGGCAATGCGCTCGGCGGCTTCGTCCGTGCCGTCGCACACGATGACCATGCCGGAATGCTGCGAGAAGCCCATGCCCACGCCGCCGCCGTGGTGCAGCGACACCCACGTCGCGCCGCTGGCAGTGTTCAGCAACGCGTTCAGCAACGGCCAGTCGGACACGGCGTCCGAACCGTCTCGCATGGATTCGGTTTCGCGGTTGGGGCTGGCGACGGACCCGGAATCCAGGTGGTCGCGGCCGATGACGATGGGCGCCGACAGTTCGCCGGAACGGACCATTTCATTGAACGCCAGGCCCAGCTTGGCACGCTGGCCCAGGCCCACCCAGCAGATGCGCGCCGGCAAGCCCTGGAAGCTGATACGTTCGCGCGCCATGCTCAACCAGTGGTGCAGGTGCGCGTCGTCCGGGATCAGTTCCTTGACCTTGGCATCGGTCTTGTAGATGTCTTGCGGGTCGCCCGACAGCGCGGCCCAGCGGAACGGGCCCACGCCGCGGCAGAACAGCGGCCGGATGTAGGCGGGCACGAAGCCGGGGAAGTCGAACGCGTCCGCCACGCCTTCTTCCTTGGCCATCTGGCGGATGTTGTTGCCGTAGTCGAAGGTGGGGATGCCCTGGCGCTGGAACGCCAGCATGGCTTGCACGTGCACGGCCATCGATTGCTTGGCGGCCTTGATGACGGCAACCGGTTCGCGCTTGGCGCGTTCGCGGTAGTCCTGCCAGGTCCAGCCCGACGGCAGGTAGCCGTTCAGGGGGTCGTGCGCGCTGGTCTGGTCGGTGACCATGTCCGGGCGCACGCCGCGGCGCACCAGTTCGGGCAGGACATCAGCGGCATTGCCGCACAGCGCGATGGAAACGGCGCGACCTTCCTTCGTGTACTTGGCGATGCGCGCCAGCGCGTCGTCCAGGTTGTCGGCCTGCTCATCCACGTAGCGGGTGCGCAAGCGGAAATCGATGCTGGCCTGCTGGCATTCGATGTTCAGCGACGAAGCGCCTGCCAGCGTGGCGGCCAGCGGCTGCGCGCCGCCCATGCCGCCCAGGCCCGCGGTCAACACCCAGCGGCCCGTGAGGTTACCGCCGTAGTGCTGGCGGCCGGCTTCGACGAAGGTTTCATACGTGCCTTGCACGATGCCCTGGCTGCCGATGTAGATCCAGCTGCCGGCGGTCATCTGCCCGTACATGGCAAGACCCTTGGCGTCCAGTTCGTTGAAGTGTTCCCACGTGGCCCAGTGCGGTACCAGGTTCGAGTTGGCGATCAACACGCGTGGGGCGTTGGCATGGGTCTTGAACACGCCGACCGGCTTGCCCGATTGCACCAGCAGGGTCTCGTCGTCGTTCAGGTTGGTGAGCGACTCCACGATCTTGTCATAGCAGTCCCAATTGCGGGCGGCGCGACCGATGCCGCCGTAGACCACCAGTTCCTTGGGGTTCTCGGCCACGTCCGGGTCAAGGTTGTTCATCAGCATGCGCAAGGGGGCTTCGGTCAGCCAGCTCTTGGCCGTCAGTTTGTTGCCGCGCGGGGCACGGATGACGACATCGCGGTATCGGTTCGATTGGTCCAAGAGACTCTCCTTGATCGGTTCAGCTGCGCGCGTATCGAATGCGCGCCGGTTGCCTGCATCATAGGATGCCTATGCTTGTATATACAAGATAGGTAGACCAGAATTTGGGTCAGGGATTTCCCTAGAGATGGAACGAAAATGGCAAGCACCTGGCTGCGGACGGATGGCGAAAAAAAGGGCCGCTCAAGGCGGCCTCAGATAGATCAGGGAGCTCAGGCCCTTCGCGGCGACAGCTCGATCACGCAGGCGTCCAGGGGGGCCGCGCCTTCCAGCCGATATTCGGCCAGGCCTTCCTGCCCCTCGACGTGCAGGCAGTCGTAGCGCGACGGCAGCGTGTGCACCGCAGCATCGATGCCTACCGTGAGCGCCGCGCCGGCGTTCAGCACCAGCACGCTGCGCGCGGCGCTATGGAAGGTCCACGGGCCAGCGCCCGTCACCCATTGCAGCCGGGCGTAGTAGCGTGCCGGCGCGTAGATCAGGTTGAAATCCCGGATCGGGCCGTCCAGCAAGCGGCACTGCACGTGCGCGTCGCCCGAAAACGCATAGGCCTGGCGCGGCGCCAGCGGCGCCTGTTCGCGGCCATCCACGGTCAGCTGGATCCCCCGGCCTTCCAGCACGGTGATGATGCGCTGCAAGCCAGTGAAGGCTGAAAAGCCGCCGTCCTGCGCCACGTCGGCGATGGATAGCCGCCAGTCGAAGGCGGCGGCGCTGCCGCCGGGATTGCAGGCGACTTCCTGCGTGGTGCCGGCGCCGTTGCGCCACGGCATGCGCGGATAGTCGGCGGCGCGGTAGAGATGGACTTCGGCTGGCTTCATGTCGTGAACTTGCCTTCCAGACGGTGACGCGAACCCGGGTGGATCAGACGGGCGAGCGTGACGGCGCGATCGCCGGACCAGGTGCGGCGGCTGATCAGCAGACAGGGTTCCTCGCGCTCGATCTGCAGCAGCTGGCACTCGCGGGGCTTGGCCAGGATGGCCTCGACCACGTGTTCGCCTTCGCTCAGCGGGGCCACGCGCGTCAGGTATTCGTACGGCGTGCTTTGCGTGAAATCCTGCTTCAGATAGTCGGGCGCCAGGCCCACATTCACATAGCGGTCTTCCAACTGGATGGGGACGTCGTCTTCGTAATGCACGATGACCGAGTGATAGACCGGTTGGCCCGCGCGGATCTCCAGCGCCTGCGCCTGCTCGGCGCCGGCCGGCTCTTCGGCCAGGCGCACCACGCGGCTGTGATGGCGATGGTTGCGCGCCGCGATCTCGTCGGCGATGTTGTTGACGGCAAAGAGCGCCGAGCGCGCCTTGGGCTGCGCCACGAAGGTGCCCACGCCCTGCATGCGTACCAGCAAGCCTTCGGAAGTCAGCTCGCGCAGCGCGCGGTTGATGGTCATGCGGCTGAACCCAAGTTCATCGACCAGCTCGCTTTCCGAGGGCACCCGGTAGTGCGCGGGCCACGCGCCGCTGCGGATCTGCTGCGCGATCATCTGCTTGACCTGCGCGTACAGCGGGGCGGGCAGGGCATTGGCCTGGACGGGCAATCTGGGAGGGGAAGAGGCCACGGGGAAATCCTGTTGGGCGCCGAAAGAATTCGCAAATCGTTCGGCATCAAGTATAGACAGGTACAGATGTCTTGCGAACCGCAGCAGTGCGTGGCCCCCGCGCTGGACGGCGGGCCGCCGCCTCATCTATACTCCCCCCCTGTATCGCTCTCGGAGCCTGCCGTGCCGCATTCGCCGGAAGAAAAAAAACGTGTCGTTACCCGCCTGCGCCGCATCCAGGGGCAGGCGTTAGCATTGGAACGCGCGGTGAACGTTGGCACGGAGTGCGGCGCGTTGCTGCAACAGCTGGCCGCCTTGCGCGGCGCCGCCACCGGCCTGATGGCCGAAGTGCTGGAAAGCCATCTTCGGGAAACCTTTCTGCAATCCGCCCAGGGCGGGCCGCAAAACGCCGCGATCGACGCCGAGGCCGAAGTCGACCAGCTGATGCGCATCGTCCGTTCCTATCTGAAATAACCCCAGCCGACATTCGTGGAGTAAAGCTATGAAATCACGCGCAGCAGTCGCATTCGGACCCGGCAAGCCGCTGGAAATCGTTGAAATCGACGTCGCGCCGCCGCAGCGCGGCGAGGTGCTGGTGCAGATCACGCACACCGGCGTCTGCCACACCGACGCCTTCACCCTCAGCGGCGACGACCCCGAAGGCCTGTTCCCGGCCGTGCTGGGCCACGAAGGCGCAGGTATCGTGGTGGAAGTCGGCGAGGGCGTCACGTCGCTCAAGCCGGGCGACCACGTCATCCCGCTCTACACGGCCGAATGCCGCGAGTGCAAGTTCTGCCTGTCCGGCAAGACCAACCTCTGCCAGAAGGTGCGCGCCACCCAGGGCAAGGGCGTCATGCCCGACGGCACGTCGCGCTTCAGCTACGAAGGCAAGCCGCTGTACCACTACATGGGCTGCTCGACGTTCAGCGAATACTCCGTGGTCAACGAGATCTCGCTGGCCAAGATCAACCCGGCCGCCCCCCACGAAAAGGTCTGCCTGCTGGGCTGCGGCGTGACGACCGGCCTGGGCGCCGTGCACAACACCGCCAAGGTCAAGGAAGGCGACACCGTCGCCGTGTTCGGTTTGGGCGGCATCGGCCTGGCCGTGATCCAGGGCGCAGTGCAGGCCAAGGCTGGCCGCATCATCGCCGTGGACACCAACCCGAACAAGTTCGTGCTGGCCAGCGCCATGGGCGCCACCGACTGCATCAACCCCAAGGATCACGACAAACCGATCCAGGACGTCATCGTCGAACTGACCGACGGCGGCGTGGACTTCTCGTTCGAGTGCATCGGCAATGTGCACGTGATGCGCGCCGCGCTGGAATGCTGCCACAAGGGCTGGGGCGAAAGCATCATCATCGGCGTGGCCGGCGCCGGCCAGGAGATCAGCACCCGCCCGTTCCAGCTGGTCACCGGCCGCGTCTGGCGCGGTTCGGCCTTCGGCGGCGTCAAGGGCCGCACGCAATTGCCGGGCATGGTGGAAGACGCCATGAGCGGCAAGATCGACCTGGATCCGTTCGTGACGCACACGCTGCCGCTGGAACGCATAAACGAAGCCTTCGACCTGATGCATGAAGGCAAGTCGATCCGCACCGTGATCCACTTCTAAGCCTTTCCCCCCTCGGCAGTCACTTGCAGGCCCGGCGCATCAAGCGCCGGGCCTGCCTGTTTTCATGACATCGGCAAGACAGCGCCACGCGCGTTGATGACAGCCTTGTCATTCATCTTCACGTCATCTTCGGCCGCAACCATTCGCCCTTCATAAATGAGGGATCACACGAATGATTACGTGGAAGAGGAATGCGGGCGCCGCGATGCTGAGCGCCTTGTTGCTGGCCGGTTGCGGCGGCAGCGATGACGACGACAACGATACGTCCGCCCCGGCGCCGGAACAGCCCGCGCCGGAGCAGCCGGCGGCCAGCCGGCCGATGGAGCTGACGATCCTGCACATCAACGATCATCACTCCAATCTGGACAGCAGGAAGAAAGACCTGAAACTCAAGAACGCTGCCGGCACGGCGGTGGCGGTGAACGTGGAAGTCGGCGGCTTTCCACGCGTGACCGGCGCCTTCAACGCGCTGTCGGCGCAGTCGGCCAACGTGCTGAAACTGCACGCAGGCGACGCCAACACCGGCACGCTGTACTTCAACCGCGCCGGTGAAGCCGGCGAGGCCGATGCGGCCATGATGAACACGGTCTGCTTTGACGCGATGACGCTCGGCAACCACGAGTTCGACAAGGGCGACAGCGGCCTGAAGCGCTTTATCGACCTGCTGCATGCCGGTGCGTGCCAGACCCCGCTGCTGAGCGCCAACGTCACGTTTGCCGCCGCCTCGGCGCTGAACCCGTCGCGCGCGCCCGGCCTCGTCAAGCCGTCCATCGTGCTGCAACGCGACGGCCAGCCCATCGGCATCGTCGGCCTGACGATCGCCAACAAGACGCAGCAATCGTCCAGCCCGGATGTCGGCACGCTGTTCTCTGACGAGACGGCGGCGGCGCAGTCGCAGATCGATGCGCTGCGCGCGCAGGGCGTTAACAAGATCGTGGTGATGAGCCATATCGGCTACGACTACGACAAGCAGATCATCCCCAATCTGAGCGGCGTCGACGTGGTGGTGGGCGGTGATTCGCACACCTTGCTGGGCCCGGACACGATGACGGCCTACGGCGTGGGTTCGCCCGCGGGCGCCTACCCGACCGTGTTGCAGAACAAGGACGGCAAGCGCGTCTGCCTCGTCCAAGCCTGGGAATACTCGCAAGTGGTCGGCGAACTGAAGGTCAGCTTCGACGCCAATGGCGACGTGACGGCTTGCGCCGGGACGCCGCACGTGCTGATGGGCGACGCGTTCACTGTGGCCGGCGCCGCGCCCGCCCCCGCGGACAAGACCGCCATCCTGGCCGATGTGGCTGCCAGCGGCTTCCTGCGCATCCAGCAACCGGACGCACAAGCCACAAGCGTGCTGCAGCCGTTCAAGGCAAAGGTCGACGCCTTCAGCGCCAGCCTGGTCGCCTCGGTGCCGCAGGAACTGTGCTCGCGCCGCGTGCCGGGCGGCCCGGGTTCGCGCGACTACAGCCGTTCGAGCGCGGCGTGCAACACGCTGGGCAGCGTCAGCCTGCGCGGCGGCGACATCCAGCAGCTGGTGGCGCAGGCCTATCTGGACGTGGCCAACGCCAACTACGGCGGCGCGGACATCTCGCTGCAAAGCGGCGGCGGCGTGCGCATGCCCCTGCTGGGCAACGTGACGGCGGCCAACGTGATCGAAGTGGTTCCGTTCGGCAACATGCTCTGGCGCCTGGAGGTCACGGGCGCCGAGGTCAAGAGCATGCTGGAAGACGGCATGCAGGCCGTCTACGGCCCCGGCGGCTCGACGGGCCCGTACCCGTACGCCGGCGGCCTGCGCTGGGACGTGAACGCCGCGCAAGCCCAGGGCAGCCGCGTGACGAACATCGAAGTGCGTGACGCCGCCAGCGGCAACTGGCTGCCGCTGGACGCTGCGCGCACGTACAAGCTGTTCGTGTTGAGCTTCAACGCCACCGGCGGCGACGGCTACAAGACGCTGGCCAACGTCCCCGCCGCGCGTCGCCAGGACATCGGTGTGCTGGACGCCGACGTGCTGCAAAGCTATATCGACAAGCAGGCCAAGGACCCCGTGTCCGGCCTGCCGGTGCTGAACCTGCTGCCCGTCAGCCTGTACAGCACCAAGACGTACAGCGAGTAAGCGCACTGGCCCTGACCTGGCGGCAGGGTCTTTATTGCATGAACCGGACGGCCCTCATATTATGCAAGACACTTCTTGCATAATATGAGGGCCGTCTTTTGAGTCCATCTACTGCCGTCTGGCTGTTCCTGTCCGTCCAGGCCCTCGGGCTGGCCCTGTGGCTGACGCTTGCCGCGCTGAACAACCGGCGGGATTTCGCCGGAGCCGCCGCTGCGGTCGGCGCCACCATGGCAATGCTGCCGCTGACGCAGGAACCCCGCATCCCCACTCCCTTGCTCAGCCGTGCCCAGCGTTCGCCCGGCCTGCACCGCGCAGCCCTGGCCGTCGTACTGCTGCTTCAGGCGGCGGGCGCCGCCTTGGCGTGGGCAGGGTGCTACGCGCTGCTGATCCAGGGCGACCTGGCCGCGGCCAGGCCTTGGCTGAACGGCGCGCTGGCCGCCCTGTCCGCCTGCCTGCTGGCCATGCACCTGAGCGGCCTGTGGTTCGGGTATTGGATACGCCAGGACACGCTGCAACTGACTCACATCGCCTTGCTGCTGTGGTCGTGCCTGATGTTCCTGGCCTTCAATCTGGTGGCGTGATCACCCGGCGGGGCCAGCGACGCCGGCCGCGCTACGACATCAGCCGCAGGTGGCCGCCCGTACCCAGGCGGCGTTCCAGGTAGACCTCTTCCGTGCGGCCCACGAACTGCGCCAGCGAAAATTCCCGCTTCGCCGTGTTGCGCGCGTCGATACCCATCTGTGCCACCGCGTCGCGGTTCTTCAGGATCTCGCTGACAACCTTAACCACGCTGCTGACGGACCCCGGGGGCACCACCCAGCCATTGCGGCCATCCGTGACGTTCTCGGTCAGGCCCCCAATCTTGCTGACGATGACCGGCTTGCCGGACGCCATCATTTCGCGGCACGCAAACGAGATCGTTTCCAACCGCGACGACAGCACGAAACCCACGTCCAGCGCGGCCAGGAAAGGGCCGACGTCTTCCAGCAGACCGGTGAACACCACCTGATCGGCCATGCCCAGATCGGTCACGCGCTGGCGCTGCTCGTCGTCGGGCTCCTTGCCGGCGATCATGATTACGACCTGATCGCGCAGATAGTCGGGCAGCAGCGACACGGCCGTGACCATGTCCAGCCAATTCTTGTAGCTGGCCGTGCCAGCATTGCTGCCGATCACGAGCCGGCGTTGCAGGGCGGCAGGCAGCAGGGCGACACGCGCCTGCGCCGCATCCTGGGCACTGGCCGGCCGGAACTGCGCGGTGTCGACACCGTTGTGCACCACCCGCAAGTCTTCGTTGCGGAAGACGGAATCCTTCATGCGGCGGAAGGTGTGGCCGCAGACGCAGATGACGCGGTTGGTGCCCCATTTGGCGCGCATGCGCACGCCCAGGCTGTTGGCGGTGCGGTCGGTGTGCTGCGTATAGACGATGAACGGGCGCTTGGCGCCCATGCCCATCGTGGCCAGCATGCAAAGGCGATGGTCCGCCGACCCGTTCACATGGATGACGTCGAAATGTTCCTTGCGCAGCAGCGCGCGCAAGCGGCGCAACGCGCTCAGTTGCTGGAACGGCCGCCCCTTGAATTCCAGGTCGATCGACTGCACGCCGGGCAAGGCGTCAGCCTCGGCCAGCAGGCGGCTGCTGCGCGGCGCCGCAACGGTGATCTGGGCGCGCTGGCGCAGCATGCGCGCCAGCGACATGACGTAGGTGGTATGCCCGCCGCCGTCGCCTTGGTGAAAGTTGGTGTAGAGGATCTTCATGATGTCAGGCCCGAGAGCGGATGCGGGGAAGGCGGGGATTCCCCTTGATTGAGCAAACAGCTCCAATGGCATTTTTCGAACACGTCGTCGCCCAGGCGACTGCCGGCAGACAAGTTGTAGACCTTGACGCCGCGCGCGCTCAGCAGCCGGCTGGCCTGGCGGAACGCGGGTTCGATGTGGCCCGCGAATTGGCGGTCCAGCGCGGTGGCAAGCTGGGCGCCCGCGCTTTCGTAGAAACGCGGCCCGGCGCTGGCCGTCAGATCCAGTCCGTGCAGATACAGGGTGCGGGCGCCCATCCAGGCCAGCAACTGCAAGCCGGTATAGGCGACGGTTCCGCCGCCGAACAGTCCGCGGGCGGGATTCAGGCTGAAGCCGTGCGCGTGCTGTGGATTGCGCGCGTCGAACAGCACCAGTTCCGGGTCATTCGCCAACTGCGCTTCAAGCGCTTCAGGCGTGGCGCGCGCCTGCAGCGCACGCTGATGCACTTCTTCAAACAGAACAATGCGGCAGCGGATGTCGTCCGCGGCGAACAGGAACGCGATCCAGCGGTACACCTCGGGCGTCACGAACAGCAGCAGATCCTGCGACAGCACCTCGGCCACCAGGTCACGCCGGCGTTTGACGAATCCGGCATCCAGCATCGCGTAGTAGTCAAAGCGCAGGGTGGGATGCTGGCGGCGCAGCGCGATGGAACCGTTGACGCCCATGACAGCGCCAAGCCGGCATTGCGCGTAGTCGATCTGCGCGACCGACGGCCCGCTCAGGATCAGGTGCGCGTCACCGGCGATGTCGCGCGGCACGTCGTCCATCGGCACCGTGCCGGGACCTTTCACTCCCACCAGATCGCATGCCACCAGCCGTTCGCTGCCCTCGCGCCGAACCTTCACCAAGGGCCACAGCGTCTCGTTGTGCCGATAGGCCCCGGCGCGCGTATAGCGGTAAAGATATCGGAAGCCCTTGGTCAAGGGACGCGAACAAAGCAAGCGGGGAACAAGGGCAAAACGGGGCATGAACAGTGCCGCTGAAAGCGCGGCGAAACCTTACGAGCGGCTGATTCTACTCATGCGTTTTCGCCAAAAGCGCGTTCGAAACATTTGAGATGTAACAGCAATGGGGGGAGCTGTTCCCGCCCCTTTTTTGCCTGTTTACCCCCCGCAAACAGGCGGCATCCCACATTCCGGAATAAAGCAGATCGACGCCCCGGAATCTGCACCATTACCGTGCAGAAGCACCGGTTACCAGGCACCTCTGGTACGAGCGCAGCGCAAGCCGCGCTCGTACGTTCCATTACCTTTTGCGCTAAAGCGACAGGATATTGAAAGTGAATCAGGCAACGCGGCGGGGCCAAAGCTCCGGAAACAATGGATGCGCCAAGGGCGCGCCGGCCGGCAAGGCGTCGGCCAGGCCCGGAAACTCCGGCGACGTCCGCCACGGGCGCGGTGCGTGCCGCATGTCTTCACCCAGGAAGCGCAGCGAAAACGCCCGCCGACGCCGGTTGCCGCCTACGCCGCCCGCGGCGTGCAGGGTCAGCATATGAAAGAACACCGCGTCGCCCGGTTGCAGCTCCCAACCCAGGATGTTCCAGGCCGAGCGGTCTGATTCTATGTCCGGCAGATCCGCCAGGCTGCCTTCGGGAAACCACCTTGCCTGGCTGTCCAGGAACGTGCGCGGCATCAGCCACGGCCCCCGATGCGATCCGGCCACGAACTCCAGCGTGGACTCGCGTGCCACGGGATCCACCGGCATCCACATGCTGCAGTTCTGCTGGCCTTCCACGTTGTAGTAGGGCTGGTCCTGATGCCACGGCGTCGGCTGGCGCGTGTTGGGCTCCTTGACCAGCAGGTGGTCGTGGTACAGGCGTGCGCTTGGGCAGCCCATCAACTGCGCGGCGACCGACCCGACACTGCTGTCGAAGATGAATCGGCGGTAGTCTTCGTTCTCGGTCCAGTTGCAGAAATCCTCGAAGAACCAGCCGGGGTCGTCTGCCGTGCTGGCAACCTTGGCCCGCGGGCTGGGCGCAGCAAGATTAGATTCGATGCCGCGCGTCAACAGCGCGACTTCGTCAGGCGTGAACAACTGGCGCACGCAGACGGCGCCATCTTCCTGAAAGGCCTCGATCATCGAGGCGGGAAGTTCGAATTCATGACGGTTCGACAACATGGGTTCCTCCTGGAAAATCACGAATGCTGGAATGACGGCGGTTGGCCGCGGGAACGGCCAGGCCGCCCCCACAACCAGTACGCCGCGCTCAGCAGGGCCAACCAGCCCAGGCCGACAAAGAGCGCCAGGCGGGTTTCGGGAAACACACCCAACACGATGAATATGAAGAGCATGAAGACGATGGCAAAGGCCTGCCCGTAAGGCCAGAACGGCACCGGGAAATGCAGCGCGGCGGCTTCGGGCCCGCTCAGGCTGCGCCGCATGGCCACCTGCGACAGCAGGATCATCAACCACACCCACACGACCGAAAACGTGACCATCGATGCGAAGGCCATGAACAGCTTGTCGGGCAACAGATAGTTCAGCACCACCCCGCCCAGCAACGCCACGCCCATCATCACCACCGTCATCCACGGCACGCCAAAGCGCGACAAGCGCGAGAACACCATGGGCGCCTGACCGTTGGCGGCCATGCCGTACAGCATGCGCCCCGTGGAGAAGATGTCGCTGTTGATGGCCGATATCACGGCCGATATGACAACCAGGTTCAACACCGACGCCGCGGACGCCATTCCCAGCCCGCTGAAAATCTGCACGAAGGGGCTGCTGTCGCCAGTGATGCCGGGCCACGGGAAAATGGCCATCAGTACCGTCAAGGTCAGCACATAGAACAACAAGATGCGCAGCGGAACCGAGTTGATGGCCCGGGGGATCATGCGTTGGGGATCGCGGGCCTCGCCGGCTGTCATGCCGATGACTTCGATACCGCCGAAGGCGAACATCACCACCGAAAACGACGCGATCATGCCCTGCACGCCGTTCGGGAAGAAGCCGCCATGCCGCCACAGGTTGGAGAAACCGGAGGCGTCCGCCGCCGTGGCGCCGCCCGTCTGAATGCCCGCCAGCAGCACGCCCAGCCCCGCCGCAATCATGGCGACGATGGCCACGACCTTCAGCAGCGACAGCCAGAACTCCAGTTCGCCGAACACCTTGACCGAACACAGGTTGATCGCGCCGATCAAGCACACGATCGACAGCACCCAGATCCAGCGCGGGGTGTCCGGGAACCAGAAGCTCATGTACAGGCCGAACACGGTGACGTCGGCCAGGCACACCATCAGCATCGAGAACGCGTAGCTCCAGCCGGTCAGGAAACCCAGGTAGGGGCCCAGATAGCGCGTGGCGTAGTGCCCGAACGACCCCGAAACCGGCGTCCTGACGGCCATCTCGCCTAACGCGCGCATCGTCAGGAAGATGGCGACGCCGCCGATCAGATAGGCCAGCAGCACCGAAGGGCCCGCGCGCTGGATCGCTCCCGCCGACCCGTAGAACAGCCCGGTGCCGATCGCCGACCCCAGTGCCATGAAACGAATATGCCGCTCGTTCAAACCGCGCCGCAATGGCGAAGTCTCCTGGTTCATATGCCCCCCGCTTTATCGTGTTTTGGACAACCTTGGCATCGATGTGCACAGGAATCTTCTCCCAGGCCGCGCCCGAAATTCGATAAGCACGCGCAAATCGGACGCATCTGATATCGTTGCCCCGTAACCTCCCAGGCTCGCGCATCCCACTGATGAACCCCTTTCGCCCCGACTCTCCCGCCCTGCAGGACGCCATCGCCGATGCCATCAGCACCGCGACCCGTGGCGCCGGCCGCGTGAACATCCTGATCGCCGGCAAGACGGGCGTGGGCAAAAGCACGCTGATCAATGCGGTGTTCCGCGGCGAACTGGCCAAGACCGGCGCGGGCAAACCCGTCACCCAGTCCACCCAGGCCTACACCAAGCCCGGCCATCCGCTCACCATCATCGACACCCGCGGCCTGGAGGTCGGCGACTACGCGCGTTCGCGCCAGCAACTGACCGACCTGATCCAGGAACGCGCCGCGTCCGACGACCAGGACAAGCACCTGCACGTGGCCTGGCTCTGCATCCAGGACAGCAGCCATCGGGTGGAAGACGCCGAGATCGAGCTGTGCGACATGCTGGCCAACGCCGGCATTCCCGTCATCGCGGTGCTGACCAAGGCCCGCAAGAACAGCCCCTTCGTGGACGAAGCGCGCAAGCTGCTGCCGCGCGCCAAGGACGTCGTCGCGGTGCGCGCGCTGCCGGAATGGATCGAAGAGCTGGATGCCGAACTGCCGCCGATGGGGCTGGATGCGCTGATCGGGGTCACCGCCGAACTCATCCCCGAAGGCCAGCAGCGCGCCTACGCCAATGCCTTGTCCACCCGCAACAAGAAGGCCCTGGAAGTAAAAAAAAAGCGGGCTGAGATAGAGGTGAACATTGCAGCGGGCCTGGCCGCATCAGCCGCCGCCGCCCCCATCCCGTTCTCGGACGCGTTCGCGCTGGTGCCCATCCAGGTGGGAATGATCGCCAAGATCGGCATTACCTTCGGCATGGAGCTGGACACCACCGCGATCACGACGCTCGTCACGTCCACGCTGGGCGCATCGGCGGCCACGCTGATCGGCCGCTCGCTGGTGTCGGGCATGCTGAAATTCATCCCCGGCGCAGGCAGCGCGGTGGGCGGCACCATCGCCGCCACCACCGCAGGCGCCATCACCAAGCTGCTGGGCAACGCCTACGTGGCGGTGCTGTACGACTTCTGCCAGAAGAACCCCGGCAAGGACATCGATATCGGGATGATCGCGCAGGCGCTCAAGCAGCGCGTGAAGCTGTAAGGCGACCCTGCGGTCAGAACGCCCTGGCCAGTGCGGCGAAGAAGGCGTCGTCGTTGATCTCGACACGTTTCTTGTAGCTGGGCTTGCCGCGCGCGCTCAGCACCACCGCGACGAGCTTATGCGCCGGATTGATGTGGATGAACTGGCCGTAGATGCCTTCGGCCTGGAAGGCGCCCGCCAAGGCGGGATCCTTCAGTTCCGGCACCCACCACATGTAGCCATACGGAATCTCGGTGTCGCCGATGCGGTACGGGGCCCCTGCCTGCGCCACCCAGTCATCCGGCAGCAGGCGTTCGCCGTCCAACTGCCCGCCTTCCAGCACGAATTGCCCGAAGCGCGCGTAGTCGCGCATCGTGGCGTTCATGCCGCTGCCCGAAATCGTCATGCCCCCGGGGCATTCCGCCCACCAGGTCGCGTCGGATTCCATGCCGATGCGCGACCACAGCCGCGAATGCAGATAGTCGGCCAGACGCTGGCCGGTTGCTCCTTCCATCACCGCGCTCAGCAGATAGGATTCACCCGTGTTGTACGCCCAGGCCTGGCCTGCCGGCTGCCGCGCCGGCAACTGCTTCATGAAGTCGCGGATGCCACCCGGCTGCCAGCGGGTCTGGATATCCAGCAACTGGCGGCGCTCGGAAGCCGGATCGCCGTAGTCTTCATTCCACTGCACGCCCGAACACATGCGCAACATCTGGCGCAATGAAACCTCGCGGTAGACGCCGCCCAGGTCCGCGTACTTCGTCACCGGATCGTCCAGCGAATCGATCAGGCCTTCCTTCAGCGCCACGCCCACCAGCGTGGCCGCCACCGACTTGGCGAGCGAACACGAGTTCCACCGGGTTTCAGGCGAGATGCCGCGCTGGTAGGTTTCGAACGCGACCTGCCCGTCCTTCATCACCATCAGGCCGGCCACGCCATTGGCCGCCAGGTAGTCGTACAGGTCGAAGACGCGTCCCTGGTCCTGGATGCGCAAGCCCGGCAGCCCGCCGGGCCGCAGCGGCAGGTCGCGTACGCGCTGGCCGCGCGCCACCGTGTCTGAGGCGAACCAGCCTGGGTCGCTCGACAGCGCCAGCGTCAGTTCGTCGGGAAGCAGGGTGCCGTCGTAGAACCGCATCAGGTGCGATTTCAAGGCGGGAGTCATGGGCATGGCAGATTCCGGTTTCGAATTCATAGGGTGGGAGACGGGTGTACGCTGTGCGGCGTCAGTCGTCCCGCATCACAAAATGTCCTGGCGCGACCTCTTGGTAGCGCCGTCGGGGCGGCGTGTAGCCGGGCGGGCGCAACGTGTGCCGGATCTCGTCCTGGGCAAGGTTGCGCGGCGCCCGCGGCGCGCCCGGGTCAGCCACCGGGACGGCCTCCAGCAGGCGCCGGGTATAGGGGTGCCGGGGGTCGTAGAGCACAGCGGCACGCGAGCCGATCTCGACGATTTCGCCCATGTACATCACCGCCACGCGATGGCTGACGCGTTCCACCACGGCCATGTCGTGCGAGATGAACAGATACGCCAGCCCCATGTCCTGCTGCAGCTTCAGCATCAGGTTGATGACCTGCGCCTTGATGGATACGTCCAGCGCGGACACGGCTTCGTCAGCCACCAGCAGCGACGGACCCAGCGCCAGGCTGCGCGCAATGCAGATGCGCTGGCGCTGCCCGCCAGAGAACTCCTGCGGATACCGGTTGCCCGCGGCGCTGTCCAGCCCCACGCAGGCCAGCAATTCGGCCACGCGGGCGCGCAGGGCCTCGCCCTTGCAGACCTTGTTCACGATCAAGGGGCTGGCCACGGCCGCCGCGACAGTCTTGCGCGGGTTCAGGCTGGAGAACGGGTCCTGGAACACCATCTGCACATGGCGCGCCATGGCGCCGCGGTCCCGGCCGCTGGCGGCATGGATATCCTGCCCGTTGACCCGCACATGGCCCGACGTTGGCGTCAGCAGGTTCATGATGCTGCGGCCGATCGTGGACTTGCCGCAGCCAGACTCGCCAACCAGCGCCAGGGTTTCGCCGGGCTGCACACTGAACGACACATTCTCTACCGCATGCACCATCCCGCGATCCCGCGCCAGGAAACCCGACCCCATGCGGTAGCGCATCGTCAGCCCCTGCACTTCCAGCGCAGGCGGGGCGTCCGCACGGACGGTGTCGGCGGCTTCGGCCGCCGGTGTCCTGGCGCCGGTCTGCCGGTCGATGGCCGGGAACGGCAGCGGCCGCGCCACGGTCTTCATGGCGCCCAGGCGCGGCACCGCAGCCAGCAGGGCCCGCGTATAGGGCTCGGCGGGCGCCTCGAAAATGCGGGCGGTCTCGCCGCATTCGATCTGCTCTCCGCCGCACATCACCACCATCCGGTCGGCGACTTCCGCCACCACGCCCATGTCATGCGTGATGAACAGCACCGACATGCCGTCTTCCTGCTGCAGCTCGCGGATCAACGCCAGGATCTGCGCCTGGATGGTGACGTCCAGCGCCGTGGTCGGCTCATCGGCGATCAGCAGCCGGGGCCGGCACGCGAGCGCCATGGCGATCATGACGCGCTGGCGCATGCCCCCCGACAGGTGAAACGGATAATCCTTCAAGCGCGTCGCCGCCGCCGGGATGCGCACCTTCTCCAGCAGACGCAGCGCCTCGGCCTGGGCCGCGGCCCAGTCCAGGCCGCGGTGCAACATCAGCGATTCGGCTACCTGGAATCCGATCGTGCGCACCGGGTTCAGGCTGGTCATTGGCTCCTGGAAGATCATGGCGATATCCGCGCCGCGGATCTTGCGCATCTCGCTTTCGGGCAGGGCCAGCAGGTCGCGGCCGTCCAGCAGCACGCTGCCCGACAGCTGCGTGTCGCGCGGGTTGAGCAGGCGCATGATGGACATGGCCGTGACGCTTTTGCCCGATCCGGACTCCCCCACGACGGCCAGCGTCTCGCGCGGCGCGACCTCGAAGTCCAGCCCGTTGACGACCGTCTTCCAGCCGTCCGGCACCCGGAAGCGGGTGTGCAGGCCGGCGACGCGAAGCACGGGCGCGTTCACGCGTTCAGCCCCATCGCGGACAGGCGCAGCCAGATGGTCTTGATCTGCTGGTATTGCGCCATGGCCTCCAAGCCCTTGTCGCGGGCGAGCGAACCTGAACGGCGGTAGCCGCCGAAAGGGGTCTTGATGTCGCCTTCCGTGAACCCGTTGACCGCGACCGTGCCGCACTCCAGGCGGCGCGCGAAGTACATGGCGCGATCCAGGTCGCGGGTGTAGACGGTGGCATGCAGGCCGTAGTCGGTGCCATTGGCGATCTGCAGCGCCTGGTCCATGCTGTCCACGGGCAATACACCCAGCACCGGTCCGAAGATCTCCTCGCGCGCGATGGTCATCTCGGGACGCAGGTCGGCGAAGACCGTGGGACCAAGGTAATGGCCCCGGCCGACCGGTGCGCCGCCGGCGTCCAGCACGCGGCGCGCGCCTTCCTCGACGCCCTTGGCCACATAGGACAGCACGCGGTTGCGCTGGCCCGCGGAAATCAGCGGCCCCATGTCGGTTGCCGGATTCAGGGGATCGCCGATCACGATCTGCTTGGTGCGGGCGATGATCTTCTCCACGTAGGCGTCCTGCCGCGACCGCGCCACCAGTTGGCGCATGTTGGCCGAGCAGTTCTGGCCGCCGTTCCAGAACGCGGCCATCACGGCATTGTCGATCAGATCTTCGGTCAGGTCCGCGTCATCGAGCACGATGAAGGGACTTTTTCCGCCCATCTCCAGGCCGACGGTCTTCAGGTTGCTGGACCCCGCGTATTGCAGGAACAGCCGGCCCACGTCCGTGGACCCGGTGAACGACACGGAATCGATGTCGGGATGCTGGCCGATCAGCCGCCCCGTCGTCTCGCCCGGCCCGGTCAGCACGTTCAGCACGCCCGCCGGTATCCCGGCTTCGATCGCCAGCGCGGCCAGCGACAACGCGGTCAGCGAGGTCTCTTCGGCCGGTTTGACGATGACGGAGCAACCGCTGGCCAGCGCCGGCGCCAGCTTCCACGTGGCCATCAGCAGGGGGAAGTTCCAGGGCAGCACGGCCGCCACGACGCCGATGGGTTCGCGCACGACCATCGCGCAGTCTTCCTGGCCGGTCGGCGCCACGTGGCCGTAGCTCTTGTCGACCAGTTCGCCGTACCACTGGAAGATGGCCGGGACTTCCTGCGTGATCTCGCGCAGGCAATCGCGGATGGGCTTGCCGCTTTCCAGGCTTTCCATGACCGCCAGCCTGACCCCGTCGCGCCGGATCAGCGCCGCCAGCTTCAGCAGCGCTTCCTTGCGCTTTTCGGGCGCGCAGCGCGACCAGGCGCCGCTGCGGAACGACCAACGGGCGGCCGCGACCGCGCGGTCCACGTCCTTCTGGCCGCAATGCGCCAACGTGCTCAGCACGGCGCCGGTGGCGGGGTTGCTGGTCTCGATCAGGGCCCCGTTGTCGGACGCCGACCAGTCGCCGTCGATGAAAACGCGGTCGGGTAGGCGCAAGCCGGCGGCGACGCGCAGCAGTTCTGCATGGCTGGGGTTGGGCAGGGCGGTATCGGACATCATTGCTCCGGGTATCAGATGGCCGCGTAGGGGCGCGAGTACGCCCCCCGCAGGTAACGGTCGGCCGAGAACGGCGCCAGGTCGGTCTTGGGTTCGGCGCCGCGGGCCAGGGCGGCAAGCGTGCTTCCCACGGCGGGGCCCAGCCCGAAGCCGTGCCCGGAAAAGCCCGTGGCGATGATCAGGCCGCGGGCGGGCCAGGCCGCATCGATCACCGGCAAGGCGTCCGGCATCACATCGATGTTTCCTGCCCAGGACTTCACGATCTCGACGGGCGGCATGCCCGCGAACAGGTCCGCGAATCGCTTGCGGTTGTCGCGCACGCGATGCGTGTTGGGCGCAATGTCCGGATCGCGGGGCTTGATCGCCCAATCCGACTTCGGCACCGACAGCCGGGTATGCAGGTCATTGATGAAGGGTTTGCCCAGGCGGAACGAAAAACCCTTGCGGTTGCGGACCACTTCGCGCACGAAATACCGCGACGCGCGCAGGGAATCCAGCGTCAGGTCGATGTCCGTACCAGCATCGGTGGCGATGATGCAGGAACCATCGGGACGCTGGCGCAGGCCCAGCCCGTAGCCGACAAAACAAGGCAGGCCCATGGGAGGCAGGGGCGCAGTCAGCGATACCGTGCTGCGCACGACCTTTTGCGGCAATTGCACATCCAGGCCCTGCAACAGGCGGAAGGTTTGCGCGCCGGCCGCGCAGATGACGATGGGCGCGCGTACCGGGCCGTGCTCGGTCTGCACGCCGCGAATGCTGCCGCCCGCGACGTCCAGCGCGCTGACGCCGCAATCCTCCAGCACCACCGCGCCGGCGCCGACGGCCGCACGGGCGAACGCCAAGGTCGCCAGCGTGGGTTCGGCCTGCCCGTCCGATTCAGCGATGATGCCGCCTTCCGTGCGCGGCGACACCAGCGGAAACCTGGCCGCCACCTCGTCGGCGCTCAGCATCCGCGTGTCGCTGACGCGGCCGCCTGCCTCGGCCAGCCATGCCTGGTAGGAACGGCGCTCGGCCTCGTCCGCACACAGGAACAGGCAACCGCTGCGCCGCCAGCCTGTCTCGTGGCCCAGCTCTGCCCGCAGTCCGGGCCACAGCGACAGGGCCTGGGCAGCCAAGGCAAGCTCAGCGGGATCGCGGTACAGCGAGCGCACGAACCCCCAATTGCGTCCCGACTGCTGCGAGGCGATCCGGTTTTTTTCCAGCAGCACCACTTTCAAGTTGGCGCGGGACAGATACCAGGCGGCGCTGCAGCCCATGATGCCGCCGCCGATGATGACGACATCGGCGCTCGCGGGCAGCGGCTCGGTCCTGTCCAGCAGGCGCGACACCGCGTCCGCCGGCGCATGGCGCAACAGGTTAAGCGGCGGCATCGACGATGGCGTCCATATCGATCTCGACCCGGATTGCGGGATCGAACAACCCCGCCTGCACGGTCGTGCACGCGGGATCCACTCCACGGAACGCTTCCGCGTACACATCCATGACGGCGTCGTAGTCTTCGGCCCGGGCGATATAGATGCGCACCCGCACCACATCGCGCAGCGACGCGCCCGCCTGCTGGAACGCCGACTGGGCGTTGCGGAAGATCTGCTCGGTCTGCGCGCGGGCGCCGTCGGCCAGCACGTCGGCGACATAGTCGTAGCCCGTCGTCCCGGACAGGCGGACGTGGCCATTCAGCGCGACGGCGCGCGCATAGCTGTAAGTGCGTTCATACTCGCTACCCGAGTAGATGGCTTGCCGGCCGCCGCGTTGGCGCGTGTTGTCGTTCATGTCGGTTTTCATCCAGGAGTGCTTCATTGGCAGGCAGGATCGCGCAAAAGGCACGGCCCCGTCGATGTCAAAAAATCGAGGGCTGGATGCAATTAATAGAACGACTGATGGCCAGCGGTCGGGTGCGTCACAAGGAATTCCTCGCGGCCGATCATGGTTTTCCCGTAGCGCATTTCGCCGCGCCCAAGCGAACTCCGACACGGTGCAGATTATTGCGGTTTCGATTCCATTTATTCGACTCGACACTGCCGAACGCGTTGGGATTCAATCGGGTCATTCCGGGAACAGCCCGGCGCCGCGTCACAGAACCGGCGGCCTTCCAGATGACAGGGGAACACAGGATGCACGTGGATTTTGCAATCGTCGGCGGCGGAATTTCAGGCGCGGCGGCCGCCTACTTTCTTTCCCAGGCCGGAAAAGTGGCGTTGATCGAACAAGAGCCGCATTTCGGATTCCATAGCTCGGGCCGCACGGCGGGCCAGTTCACCGTCGGCATTTCCGCCGACCAGATGCGCGCCATGGCTGCGGCCAGCCGGGCGTTCTTCCAGGCGCCGCCGGCGGGTTTCGCCGAACTGCCCCTGATCGAGCAGCGCGGCAGCCTGACGCTCGGCCGCCATAGCCAGAAGGCCGTGCTGGACAAGCTGCACGAACGCATCGGGCAAGCGGGCGGCGCCGCCGAATGGGTGGATCGCGAACAGGCCATGGCCCTGTTCCCCGCGCTGCTGGCCGACAAATTCGACCTGGGCGTCCACGAGACCGACGCCCAGGACATCGACGTCAACACCTTGCTTCAGGCCTACCTCAAGGGCGCCAAGCGAAACGGCGTGGTGCTGGCGACAAATACGCCAGTGCTGGCCATCGAACGGCAGGAAGGCAAATGGCGCATCCGCACCCAGGACGAGGACTACACCGCCAGCGTGATGGTCAACGCCTCGGGCGGCTGGGCCGACGCCGTCGCCCACATGGCGGGCGTGGCGCCCATCGGCATCACGCCGTACAAGCGCACCGCCTTCACCTTCCCGTTGCTGCCAGGCGCCGAAGGCGCCCGCTGGCCGCATGTGTGCAATGCGGATTACCAGTGGTATGTGAAACCGGAACATGGTTGCTTCATGGGTTCGCCCGCCGATGCGCAGCCGGTTGCGCCCGGCGAGGTTTATCCGGACGAGCTGGATGTGGCCCAGGGTATCTACAACATCGAACAGGAAACGACGTTGCGAGTTCCGCGGCCCATCAGTGTCTGGGCCGGCGTGCGCAGCTACGTGCGTGACCGCAATCCGGTCTGCGGCGCGCGCAGCGACAGCCCCGATTTCATCTGGTACGCGGCGCTGGGCGGCTGCGGCGTGCTGACCTCGCCCGCGATGGGGCAGGCCGTGGCGGCATTGGCCCAGCGCAAGGCGCTGCCCGATGCGTTGCGCGCGCAGGGCTTGACGCCCGAGGCCTTGTCGCCAGACCGCGCCACGCTCAGATCCGCCTGATTGCCGCAACGAACAAGCAAGCAAACCATAACGGGGAAACGGACGCCATGATCCACCATAAGCTCTCCAAACGGGATTTCCTGAAACTGTCGGCCACCGCCGGCACGCTGCTGGTCGCGCCAGCGTGGGCGCAACCGGCGCCGACGCCGCCCGCCGCCCCGCGCGGCCAGGTGATCGCCGGCATTTCGCAGGAACCCACGGTATTCAACCCGCTGATGCCGGGCAGCGAAGTCGACCAGGGCGTCTGGTGGCAACTGTTCAGCACCCTGTGGTTCATCGACGCGCAGGGCAATACCGTGGCGGACCTGGCGCGCGAGGTGCCGTCGGTCGCCAATGGCGGGCTGTCGGCGGACGGCCTGACCTGGAAGGTGAAGCTGAAGACGAACGCCACGTGGCACGACGGCAAGCCGTTCACGGCGCGCGACGTCAAGTACACGCTGGAACTGATCAACAACCCGGCGTTCCGGGCCCGCAACCGCGTGGGCCATGCGCTGGTGCGCGACATCACCGTGGTGGCGGACGACGAGATCCACTGGCGCATGGAAAGCAGCTTCACGCCCTACATGTCGGTGCTGTCCCAGACCTTCATGGTCCCCGAGCACCTGCTTGCCACGGCCGCCGACCCCAACACCGCGCCCTACAACCAGGCCCCGGTCGGGACCGGCCCCTTCCGCTGGGGCGCCCGCCGCGCCGGCGACCACATCCAGCTGGAACGCAACCCGGCCTACCACGGCCAGGGCCCCTATCTGCTGCGCGTCATCTTCAAGTACATCCCCGACCAGACCATGCTGTACACGCAGTTCCGCAGCGGTCAGATCGATTACCTGGGGCTGTCGGGCATCCAGCCCAGTTTCGAGCAGGAAGCCGCCAAGCTGCGCGGTGCGCGCATCATGCCCGTGCCCACCCCCTTTATCGAACACGTGGCGCTGAACCTGGGTTTCGCCCCCTTCGCAGACAAGTCCGTGCGCGAAGCGTTGTATCTGGGCATGAACAAGGAAGCCCGCATCCAGGCCATCTATCAGGGCCGTCCGCTACCGACCGAGTCTTATGTCCCCAAAGGCCATTGGGCGTACAACGATGCGCTGCCGGCGCACCGGTATGACCCGCAGGCCGCGCGCGCCCTGCTGGACGCGGCGGGTTGGGTGCCGGGCAGCGACGGCATACGCGTGAAGAACGGCCAGCGCCTGGCGTTCTCCAATTCCACGACGGCGGGCGCGCAAGCGCGCGAGCAGTCCCAGCAGCTGTTGATGCAGGACTGGCGGCAGATTGGGGTGGAGATGACCATCGAGAACATGCCGGCGGCCGTCATCTGGGGCAATTTCTGGCAGAAGTCGCAATACCAGTCGGTGATGGTGGCCTCCAACTTCCTCCAGGGCAGCGACCCCGACGTGACCGCGCGTTTTTCCAGCGCGTCGATTCCCGCCAAGGGCGGCAGCGGCCTGAATACCTACCAGTACCAGAACCCCGAAATGGATCAGCTTCTGGTGCAGGGCACCCGGGAATTCAACCTGGATGAGCGCAAGCGCATCTATCATCGGATCCAGGAAATCGTCCGAACCGACCTGGTGCTGTTGCCCGTGTCCCAGACCGTCATCATCGAAGCCGTGAAGGAAAAGCTCGTCGGCTACGAAAACAACATCAACAGCTCGTCCAACTGCTGGAACATGCGCAGTTGGTATTGGGCAAGCTGACGGGCCGGAGCCTCCTGATGACCCAGTATCTGCTCAAGCGCGGCGGCCAGTCCCTGGTGCTGCTGTTGCTGGTTTCCCTGATCGGATTCGGCATCCTCTACCTGTCGCCGGGCGGCCCGCTGTCCCAGCTGGCGCAGTCGTCGAACATGGCGCAAGAGGATATCGACCGCTTGACCCGCAGCATGGGCCTGGACCGCCCGTTCCTCATCCAATACGGAGACTGGCTACTGCGCATGGTGCGCGGTGACTGGGGCGCATCCTACCGTGACGGCATCGGCGTGCTGGCCACCATCGGTTCGCATATCGGGGCGACCTTGTCGCTGATGGCCGTGTCCACCGTCATCGCCGCGCTGCTGGGCGGCATGATCGGCATCTGGGGCGCGGTCCGCCGGCATTCGCTGATGGACGCGCTGTCGTCGGTGGGCGCGATGATCGCGCTGTCCATCCCGACCTTCTGGTTCGGGCTGATGGCGATCTACCTGTTCTCCATCAAGCTGGGCTGGCTGCCCGCGGGCAACCAGCAGACGTTCGGCGACGGCTCGTTCCTGGATCTGGCGCACCACATGATCGCGCCGGTCATGGTGCTGGCGCTGGTCGAGACCGCGGTGTGGGCGCGCTTCATGCGGTCGTCCATGATCGAGACCCTGGAGCAGGACTACATCCGCACCGCGCGCGCCAAGGGCGCGGGCGGGCGCGCCATCATCCTGTCGCATGCGCTGCGCAATGCGCTGCTGCCCATGATCACCCTCGTGGGCCTGCAGTTCCCGACCTTGCTGGGCGGCGCGCTGATCACCGAGACGGTCTTCAGCTGGCCCGGCATGGGCCGCTTGTTCTTCGATTCGCTGGAGTACCGCGACTACCCCGTAGTCATGGGCATTCTGATGCTGTCCGCCATCATGGTGATGCTGGGCTCGCTGTTGGCCGATGTGCTGT
The DNA here is from genome assembly GCF_002209535.1 of Achromobacter marplatensis. Taxonomy (GTDB): domain Bacteria; phylum Pseudomonadota; class Gammaproteobacteria; order Burkholderiales; family Burkholderiaceae_B; genus Achromobacter; species Achromobacter marplatensis. Next base: position 62,881 of record NZ_NJIG01000007.1, read on the forward strand.
ACGCCATCGCCGATCCTCGTATTCGGATGGACTGAGCATGATGAAAGCTCCTGGAATCTCTGATCCGGCCACGGCCGCCGGTCCGTACTGTCCGCCCGGCCCGCTGCGTGCCGGCTGGCGCCGCCTGACCCGCAACAAGCTGGCGACCGCCGGCGTCGTGACCATCGCGCTGATGGTGCTTCTGTGCTTTGCGGGGCCGCTGGTCTTGCGCCTGGACGCCAGCTATATCGACGTGCTGAACCGTTTTGCGCCCCCGCTGACCGGCGGCCACCTGCTGGGCACGGACGAACTGGGCCGCGACGTGCTGGCCCGTCTGATGGCCGGCGGGCGGATTTCGCTGACGATCGGTTTCGCAGCGATGCTGATATCGGTAGTGATCGGCACCATCGTGGGCATGATCGCCGGCTACCGGCGCGGCTTCGTGGGCGCCCTGCTGATGCGCTTCGTCGACGCCATGCTGGCGTTCCCGACCATCTTCCTGATCCTGGCCCTGGCCATGCTGGTCAAGCCGGGCATCGTGTCGACCACCATCCTGATCTCGGCCACCTGCTGGATGGAAGTCGCGCGCCTGGTCGAAGGCCAGTACCGGTCGCTGCGCAACACCGAGTATGTCGCAGCGGCGCGGACGGCCGGCGCCTCCGGGCTGCGCATCATGGTCGTCGAACTGCTGCCCAACGCCATGGGGCCCATCATCATCGTCGCCACGCTGAACGTGGCCCGCGCCATCCTGCTTGAATCCTATGTCAGCTACCTGGGCTACGGCATCCAGCCGCCGGTGGCCAGCCTGGGCAATATGCTGAACAACGCGCAGATCTACCTGACGTCTGCGCCGTGGCTGGCCATCGTGCCCGGCGTCGCCATTGCGCTGACCGTGACCAGCGTGAATTTCATCGGCGAAGGGCTGCGCAATATACTCGAGCCGCGCAGCCAGTGAATGATCCCGCCGGCGCGCCCGCCGGTGCCCCTTGATCCGAGCCGAGCCTAACCCCAACGCCCTGGAGAACGGGATGCAACGACGCCTGCCCTCGCTGAACGCGCTACGCTGCTTTGAAGTCGTGGCGGCCCACACCAGCGTCAAGAAGGCCGCGCAGATCCTGAACGTCAGCGAAAGCGCGGTCAGCCGCCAGGTCCGCATCCTGGAGGAGCAACTGGGGCAGACGCTGTTCCTGCGCACCCACAGCGGCCTGGAGATCACCGAGGCCGGGCGCAAGCTGGCCACGACCGTCAAGGAAGCGTTCGACCATATCGCCAACGCTCTCGACCCCACGCACACCGACCAGGACATCGTCACGCTGCGGGTGATTCCCACCTTCGCGCTGCGTTGGCTTTTCCCCCGGCTGCGGCGCTTCCATGAGCAATACCCCATGATCAAGGTCGTGGTCCGCACGCGGCTCAACGACATGACGGCCGACGAGACCGACTCCGACCTGGGCATCCGCTACGCGCTGGGCAATTTTTCGCACGAAGACGCCACCGAGCTCTACGCCGAGTGGATCGTCCCGGTGTGCGCACCGGGCCATATCGATGCAACCGACCCCGAACGCGGCCTGCGCGAGTCCACGCTGCTGCACCCCTTGCCGGACCATCAGGACTGGATCACGTGGTCAGAGAAGACCGGCATCGAACTCTTCACCCGGGGCGGCCTCGATTTCGACGCGCTGGACATGGCCTTGAGCGCCGCCGAGGCCGGCCTGGGCGTGGCCATCGCGGACGTCGTGCTGGCCGATCAGGCCATCCAGGATGGCCGGGTCGTCGTCCCGCTGCGCCGGGCAGTGCCTACCGGCGTGTCGTATTACCTGGTGCGCCGTCCCGCTCTGCGCCACCGCCGGCAGGTCAAGCTGGTGGAAGACTGGATCGTCAGCGAACTGGTGGAATCCAAGGCGATCATCGCGTCCTACGCCTAGCCTGAAGGCGGTGCAAATCGGGGCGGCGGCGGGCTCCGCAGTGCAACGAAATGAGTTTCTGCGACAACATTCGCAAGATTCGCGTTTTTTGCGCTGACGCGTTAAATATTGCGAACCGTCCGACGTAAAGCCGTATATCCACAGCCTTTTCCGCGGGACTGCCCTCGCGCGCGCTCACATGCATGCGGCGGGCACGCCTGCCCGCCACATCCAATGATCATCGACAACTCCGACGTCATGTACCGGCACCTTGTGCAGGGTGTCGTCGACTATGCCATTTATATGCTTCATCCGGATGGCACGGTCGCCAACTGGAATGCCGGCGCGCAGCGCGCCAAGGGTTACTCGCAGGAAGAAATCGTAGGCCGGCACTTCTCGTGCTTCTACACGCCCGGCGACCAGGACGCGGGGCTGCCGCAGCGGGGGCTGGCCCGCGCCCGCGAACAGGGTCGCTTCGAAGCCGAGGGATGGCGCGTGCGCAAGGACGGCACGCTGTTCTGGGCGCACGTGGTGATCGACGCGATCCATGACGACCAGGGCGACCTGATCGGCTTCGCGAAAGTCACGCGCGACAACACCGAGCGGCGCGAACGCGAACAGCAGGTGCTGCGCGCCAAGGAACTGGCCGAACACTACAACACCGAACTGACCTCGCTATCGAGCTTCCTGGACGCCGTGGTGTCGCACATCCCGTCTTGCGTGCTGGTGCAGGACGCCGTGTCGCGCACCATCCTGCTGGCCAACCGGCAGGCCGAAGCGACCTTCGGCGCCGACCGCACCGCCATGATCGGCAAGACCGCGCAGCAATGCCTGCCGGCGGCCGTCTGCGAATTCTTCGACCGCCTGACCAACGAGGCGCTGCGCTCGGACGGCGCCCTGCGCGAAGCGGAAGAGGAACTGGCCACGGCGCGCGGCACGCGCACCTTGCGCACCAAGACCCTGGTTTTCCACAGCAACGATCCGCGGTCGCGCTACGTGCTGCTGATCTCGGATGACGTCACGGACGAAAACGCGGCCCATGCGCAGGTGCGCTACATGGCGCATCACGACACCCTGACCGGCATGCCCAACCGGCGGCTGTTCCGCGAACAGCTGCTCAAGGCGCTGAACAGCCGCAGTGCCGACCGCACAGCGGCGGTGCTGTGCCTGGACCTGGATAACTTCAAGAGCGTGAACGACACGCTGGGCCACCCGTACGGCGACGAACTGCTGCGCCTGCTGGCCAAGCGCCTGCCCAAAAGCCTGCGCGAGCAGGACACCCTGGCCCGGCTGGGCGGCGATGAATTCGCCATCGTGCTGCCCAATATCGGCCAACAGGAAGACGTACGCAGGATGGCGGAACGCCTGCTCGAAACCGTGCGCCAACCCTTCGAGATCGACGGCCATACCGTGCCCATCAGCGTCAGCATCGGCATCGCGCTGGCAGATACGCCCGACTGCTCGGCCGACCACCTGCTGCGCTACGCCGACATGGCCCTGTACGAGGCCAAGCGCAACGGTCGCAATTGCCTGGCCTTCTTCAAGCCGGAAATGGAGACTGCGGCGCTCAAGCGCCATGAAGTCGAGATGGACCTGCGCCAGGCCATCATGGGGCAGCAGCTGCAACTGCACTACCAGCCCATCATGGATGTCAGCCACGTGCGCGTGGTGGGCCGCGAGGCCCTGATGCGCTGGCAGCATCCGGTCAAGGGCCTGATCATGCCCAACGACTTCATCCCCATTGCCGAAGAGACCGGACTGATCCATGAACTGGGCGCCTTCACCTTGCACGAAGCGTGCGCGGAGGCCATGCGCTGGGACGACCACGAGACCGTGGCCGTCAACCTGTCGGCCAGCCAGTTCACCAACAGCGCGCTGGTGTCGCTGGTGGAATCCGCCTTGTCCAAGTCGGGGCTGCCGGCGCGGCGGCTGGAGCTGGAGATCACGGAATCGGTGCTGCTGGCAAATTCGGCCGCCAACCTGAATACGCTGAACCAGTTGAAAGCGCTGGGCGTGAAAGTGGCGCTGGACGATTTCGGCACCGGCTATTCCTCGCTGGGCTATCTGCGCTCGTTCGAATTCGACAAGATCAAGATCGACAAGTCATTCACGCAAGACGTCGAATCCAGCAAGGAAGCGCTTGCCATCATCCGCGCCATCAACGGCATCGGGCGCAGCCTGGACATTCCCACCACCGCCGAAGGGGTGGAGACCGCGGCGCAGCTGGACCGTCTGACCGAAGAAGGGTGCTCGCACTTCCAGGGCTATCTGCTGGGGCGGCCGGTGTCGCACGAGACGCCTGCAGACGGCGCCGAATAGCCACCATCAATAGCCATCTTCCACAGACGCTTTCAAACAGGGGCCGACCCCGCATTCCAGGCCCCGTTCCTGCCCGCGCAGACCTATACTTTCTGCATCATCGGGTGCGCTGCGACGCGCCACCGGACCCGATGCCTTCCGCCCCGCGCGTCGAAGGTTCCATCACGCCAGCCGCCCCCAAAGCGCGCGGCGCAGGGAGAACGCCATGACCCGTAAATACATCGATTGCCGCGAATACCCGAGCGAGATGAATTGCTCGGTGGCGTTGGCGGCGGACACTGACGACGAACTGCTGGAAGCCGCCGTGCAGCACGCCACCACGGTGCACAAGCACACGGACTCGCCGGAGCTGCGCACGCAGCTCAAGGGCATGTTCCATGACGGCTCGCCGCCGGCGGAGGCGCCGCCTCGGGCGTGAGGGCGCAGCCACTACCAGGCCAGCGTCTGCGCGAATTGCGCTGCGCCCGAAGCCGCCCCATTGGCCGGCAACGGGGCGCGCAGGATGGTCCGGCTGTTGCCGCGGTCCACCACCCAGAACACCATCTGGGCGGGCGGCGCGGCGGCCGGGCCACCCAGGTCGATCGTGCGGCCGTCGTCCGGCTTGGCCTCGACCCGGAATGTCCACTTGCGCCCTTGCGGTTCGCCGTTCATGCCCGCCTGCGCAACGGGAGAAAACGCCTCCGTCTCCAGGTCCAGAATGCGCAGCCCCAGCTTGTCTGCGATGAATGCCCGCATGGATGCCTCTAGCGTTTCGTCCGGCAGCGCGGCGTTCTGGTCCACCGCCAGACCCAGCTGTTCGCCGGTCTTCAGATTGCGGTAGTAGAAGCGATTCGGGTCGATGGGTTCCAGGCGGAAATCGCCCAAGCGCAGCGGCAACGACATGCCGGACTCGGCATTACGCAGCGCCGCGCCGTCCGCCGGCATCGACCAGGCCGGCCCGAGGCTGCCCACCCAATCCACGAACTGCCGGCTCAACGCCACCGCGTCCTGCGTGCGGCCGTGGCGGTAGGCGATGTCGGCCGCGACATCCAGCGCCGTCTGGTACAGCGTTTCGTCGTGATACGCCTTGCCGGCGTGCGCCCAGGCGGCCAGCGCCACATCCAGATCGCGGCGCGCGGTCGCCAGGTCATCGCGCCCGTAGGCCGCGCGGCCCGTCACGGTGTTCAACCGGGCGATCTCCAGCGGGAACGCCGCATCCGGCAGCGCGGCCTGTGCAAGCTTGGCCGCTTGCGGCCAGTCGCGCGCCATCGACCAATAGGACTCGATCTCGCGGCTTTGCTCGGCCATGGGCTTGTCGCGGAACAGGCGCACATCGCGATCCCACGCCATGGCGTCGAACAACGCGCGCAACTGCGCGACGGCCTCAGCCTGCTTGTCCTTCGCGAACGACGCCCGCACCTCCACTTGCCAGTCGCCACGCACCGCGATCCACTGCGCTTCGACGCCCACGCCGCGCGGATACTCTGCCTGCTGCGCGCGCTTGGACGCGATCGCGTCCTTGAATGGCAGATCCGGCAACGCGGGTTCCACGTCCGGCGCGGGCGTCTGGTCGCCGTCCGGCGTCTCCATCCGTTTGGCCAGGGCCTCGCGCCGCGCTGGCGCGTCCTTGGCGCGCAGGTCTTCGCGATAGGCGATCCACACGCGGGCGGTCACCGCGCGCCCGTCATCCAGCGTCTGCACGTAGTCCAGTTGCGCGCGCTCGCCGCGCTGGTCCGCCGGCCTGAAACTGACCAGCGCCCAGCGGCCTACCGTCAGGGGCAGTCTCATGCCGGCCAGCGCATAGTCCAGCCGGTGCGCGTCGGCCTCGCGCGTCCACTGCCCGGGGTAGGCGTTGCCTTGCGCATAGACCCTTTCCTGCAAGCGCGCCACATCGGCGGCTTCGCCCGCTGCCGCGCCCTCGCGAATGGCCATGACCAGCAACTGCGAGATCGCATCCTGGCTGGCGTCGCGTTTGTCGAAGATGGCAATCTGCGCTTCGGCGGCGCGGCGCGCCTCGGCATAGCGCTGCTGCCGGCGCAGCAGGCTGACCACGGTGGCGACCGCATCAAATTCTTCATAGCTGTTCGCGTTCGCCCGGGCGGCCTCCAGTGCGTGGCCTGCCGCGACATCGGCGGCGGGCCAGTCCTTTTCCGCCATCAGGCGGTGCGCTTCCTGCATGTGGTGCAGGAACGGCGAGAGGGTTTCGGGGGAGGTTTCGGCAGGGGCTTCGGCTGCGGCGGCGGGCGTGGCCGCGACGCCCGTGGCGGGCCATAAGGCGGCCGTAGCAGACAGCAGCGAAACAGCCAGCAAAGTACGGGTCAGTGGCTTCATGGCGCCAGTATACGGGGCCGGATTGGCACCCCGCTGTCACGCCAAGGGGATGTCTTCCGCCCGCACCGCCCGCCCCAGCAGCCATCCCTGACCCACGGCGGCGGGCTGGCGCGACGTCAGGTATTGCGCCTGGTCTTCGGTTTCGATGCCTTCGACGATCAGCCCCACGCCCAGCGCGCGCGAGATATCGATGACGTGGTCGATGATGAGCGTGCCCGCCGGTTCCGCGCCGATGGCCTGCGTGAATCGGCGGTCCAGCTTGATGGTGTCGGCCTGCATTTCAGCCAGGTAGTTCAGATTGGAATTGCCCGTGCCGAAATCGTCGATCAGGATCCGGAACCCCTGGGTGCGCAACGTGCGGATGATGCCGCGCACGTGGCCGTCCGACAGCGGCGAGCCTTCGGTGATCTCCAGCGCCACGCGCGGCGGCGCAATGCCCTGCTCGTTCACCGTGCGCAGCAGGAAGTCGGGGTAGGCGTCGTCCTGAAGATCTTCCGCCGACACGTTGATGCTGACGTAGAAACCGGTGGCGTCGCGCAGCCGGCCCGCCAGATCGTGCAGGGCGATCTGCGTCACCACGCGGGACAATTCGCGGCCCAGCCCCATCTCTTCGGCCAGCGGCACGAACAGCGCCGGCGGCACCGCCGACCCGTCGCGCCCGCGCCAGCGCGCCAGGGCCTCGACACCGACCAGGCGGCGCGTGGACAGCTCCCGCAGCGGCTGGTAGCGGACCTGCACGCCGCCGCGGCGGATGGCTTTGCGCAACGCGGCCCGCTCGCTCTTGGATTGCTGGTGCCACAGCACGCACAGGCCCGCCAGCAGGCCGCCCACGAGCGCGCCCGTGCCTGCCAGGATCAGCGCCGGCAGCGTGAACCAGTCATGCGAGCTGACGCGCGACACCGCGCAGATGTCGGGCGCCGTGGGCGGGGCGCATTCCGCCACCAGGCGCTCGGCCCGCAGATTGTTCTCGGAAGGGCTGGCGCCCTCGTAAAACACCAGGCCGTCCGTGCGGCCGAAACGGCGGAAGACGTGCGCGCCATCGCGGGTTACCAGTTGGGAATCGATGCCTGAACCAGGTTCTGGAAACCCGTCGAAGGCCCCCGGCGCGGTGAACACCACCACGTTGTTGCGCGCCGCCATGTCGCCGATGATCCGGCGATCGATGATGTTGGCCGCCCCCACCCACAAGGTGGTGCCATGGCGCGTCGTGAAGGAGGCGGGCGGCAGGGGGTGGGGAAACGCCAGCACGCCCCAGGCCGCGGAACACACCAGCATGCCGTCGCGCAGGCGGCCGATGTCACGCAGGAACGTGGCGTTGAACAACAGCACCCGCAACGTGGCGACGTCGGATTCCGAGCACAGGTCGGTGCTGTGCGTGGCGGCCTGGATCAAACGCTGGCTTTCCTGCGACACGCGCACGGCTTGCGCCAGCAAGCGGCTGTTGTGCCGGGAAAGCCTGTCGTCGACCTGGTTGACTTCGATCAGCCGACCCGCCGCCAGTCCCGCCAGGAGACCCAGCGTCGACATCGACAGGACTACAGCCGCAATTCGGAAACGTGACATCGGGGGCAAGAGGCTGGCTGCGCCTGCCGAGGAGAGGTCGGCGCGTAAGGCAATGTAACCGCAACCCTGCCTTCCGCCCAAAAGAAAAAACGCCCATCCTTCGGAATGGGCGTCTTTTTTTGGCGAAAACCGCGCGAGCCTATCCCTGCACCAGGGCGGACTGGCCGCTACGGGCCGTGCGCACCACGTTGAACAGGTTCTTGGGGTCCTGCAATTGCGGCGCCACTTCGATGCGGGTGCCGACGCCGTGCCGGGCCGCGCTGTCGCGCAACCAACGCAGGGCCGAGAAATCTTCCAGCGCGAAACCGACCGAGTCGAAGATGGTCACTTCCGCGGCGCTTTGACGGCCGCCGTTCTGGCCCGTCAGGACGCGCCACAGTTCCGTTACGGCGAAATCGGCCGGCATCTGCTGCAGGTCGCCTTCGATCCGCGTCTGCGGCTCGTATTCCACGAAGACCGGGCCCATGCGCAACACGTCGGCATGCAATTCCGTCTTGCCCGGGCAGTCGCCGCCCAGCGCATTGATGTGCATGCCCGGCTCGACCATGTCGGCGGTCAGGATGGTGGCGTAGGCCTTGTCGGCCGTGACCGTGGTGACGATGTCCACGCCCTTGACGGCCTGGGCCGTGCTTTCGAAACGCACGATGCGCAAGGACGGGGCCACGGTGGCCAGATTGCTTTCCAGCTTGCGGGTGGCGTCGGGGTCCACGTCATAGACGTGCAGCGTGTCGATGCCCAGCACGTAGTGGAAGGCCAGCGCCTGGAATTCGGCTTGGGCGCCGTTGCCGATCAGCGCCATGGTGCGCGAATCCGGCCGGGCCAGGGCGCGCGCGGCCAGGGCAGAGGTCACGGCGGTGCGCAGGGCGGTGGTCAGGGTCAGTTCGCTGATCAGCAGCGGTTCGCCCGTGCTGACTTGCGCCAGGGCGCCGAAAGCCATCACGGTGGACAGGCCGGCCTGCGGGTTGTCCGGGTGGCCGTTCACGAACTTGAAGCTGTAGAGCTCGTTGTCGGCGGTGGGCATCAGTTCGATGACGCCGGTGGCGGAATGGCTGGCTACGCGTGCGCACTTGTCGAATTCCTGCCATCGCAGAAAGTCGGCCAGCACATAGTCCAGCAGGTCGGTAAAGACCTTGCGCGGGCCTTCCAAGGCCACGATATTGGCTACGTCCGAAGTCGTCAGCAGTGTCGTCAAAATTTTCTCCCCGAGTTATGGAACAGAAATTCTGGCGGACGGCCAAACCAATTCATAGTGACAACATTCAACACGAAACGCTAAGATTCTGGCATTACGACAGTCACAATTAGCATTTTTCACAATGGATACGCTAGATCAGAGCCTGCTGGGCCTGTTGCGCGCCAATGCCCGCTTGTCTGTCGCCACGCTGGCGAAGAAGCTGGATGTCTCGCGCGGCACCATCGACAACCGCATCCGCAAGCTGGAAGAGCGGGGCATCATCGTCGGCTACACCGTGCGGCTGCGCCCCGAAGTCGAAACCGAAGACATCGTGGCCTGGATGAGCATCGCCGTCGAAGGCCATGAAACCCGCAAGATCGTGAACCTGCTGATGGGCGAACCCAGCGTGGCCGGCCTGCACGACACCAACGGCCGCTGGGACCTGCTGGCCGAATTGCGCGTGCCCACCATCGAACAGCTGTCCGAAGTGCTGGACCGGCTGCGCACGCTCAAGGGCATCTCGGCCACCGAAACCAGCATCCACTTGAAGACGTTCAAAGCGTTCTGAGGCGCTTGCCGTCTGGGGAGCCCGCGCCGCAAAGCGCGGGGAAACCCGATATAAAAGTTTGCATAGCGTCCATGATCCAGCGTTATGCGTGGGGTCCAGCGCCGATGCCGACGCCTCCTGAATCCTCAATCCAATCAGTGTCTTAGCGGAAATTCCCGTGCGTACCGCCGCCTGCCGCGGCGCGCCGTCGCGCGGTATCGGATTTCCGCCGGCGCATGCATGCTTGCACCTTCAGCCGCGCCCGCCGTCAGGCGCCTCGCGGCAAGCAACCCTTGCGTCCAGACACCCCATGACCGACTTCGACCTGACTCTGCACAACGGCCGCATCGTCACCGCGGATGCCGATTTCATTGGCGACATCGGCATCGTCGACGGCGTCATCGCCGCCATCTCGACCCGGCTTCCCGCCGGCAAGCGCGCCATCGACGCGACCGGCAGGCTGGTGATGCCGGGCGGCATCGACAGCCATTGCCACGTCGAACAGCTCTCCAGCATGGGCGTGCTGTGCGCCGACGACTGGTACAGCGCGTCCGTGTCCGCGGCCCATGGCGGCAACACCACCATCGTGCCGTTCGCCGCGCAGCACCGCGGGCAATCGCTGCGCCAGGTGGCGGACGAGTACGCTGCCTCCGCCGCGGCGAAATCGGTCATCGACTTCAGCTATCACCTGATCATCTCGGACCCTACGCCGCAGACGCTGAACCACGACTTGCCCGAGCTGATCCGCGCCGGCATCACGTCGTTCAAGGTTTTCATGACCTACGACAAGCTCAAGCTGGACGACAAGCAGCTACTGGACGTGTTTGCGATCGCCGCGCGCGAGGGCGCGCTGCCCATGGTGCACGCCGAAAACAACGACGTGATCAGCTGGATCGCGCGCCATCTGCTGGCCGCCGGCCACACCGCGCCGAAATACCACGCCGTCAGCCACGACCCCATCGCCGAAAACGAAGCCACGCAGCGCGCCATCAGCCTGGCGTCCGTGCTGGAGGTGCCGGTGCTGATCGTGCACGTGTCCACGCAGGGCGGCGCACAGGCCATCCACGCCGCGCAGACGCTGGGCGCGCCCGTCTATGGCGAGACGTGCCCGCACTACCTGTTGCTCACGGCCGAAGACATCGACATTCCCGGCGTTGAAGGCGCCAAGTTCTGCTGCAGCCCGCCGCCGCGCGACCCGGTGTCGCAACAGGCCCTGTGGCAGAGCCTGGACAGCGGCACGCTGGCGCTGCTGTCGTCCGACCACGCACCGTACCGCTACGACGAATCCGGCAAGCTGCCCGCGGGCGACGCCACCACGTTCAAGCAGATCGCCAATGGCCTGCCCGGCCTGGAAGTGCGCATGCCGCTGCTGTTCTCGGAAGGCGTGCGCAGCGGCCGCCTGACGCTGCAGCAATTCGTGGCGCTGACGTCCACCAATCACGCCCGCATGTACGGCCTGTACCCGAAGAAGGGCACGATTTCCGTGGGCGCGGACGCCGACATCGCCATCTGGGACCCCGAACGCGTCGTGACGCTGTCGGCCACCACGCTGCACGACAACGTCGGCTACACGCCCTACGAAGGTCGCCAGGTCACGGGTTGGCCCACCACGGTAGTGAGCCGCGGCGAGGTCATCGTCGACGAGGGCGCGCTGCAGGCTGCGCGCGGCCGCGGCCGTTTCATCGCCCGCGGCCTGCCCGCCCCGCTGCAGAAGACGCGCGAGATCTCGCCGCGCGCCGCCTTGCTGCGCAAAATTTTCCCGAACGTGATCGAGCCGTGACCCCGCGGCGCCTTGCACTTGAACCCCGTTCGATAAGAACACCTGGAGATTGATATCGTGAGCAACGCAACCCCCTCCCGCAAAATGGGCCTGGCGGTCGCCCAGATGGGCGCCGTGAACCTGGCCGACACCCGCGCGGTAGTCGTGCGCCGCCTGGTCGAGATGATGCGCGAGGCCGCCGCCCGCAAGGCGGAATTCGTCGTGTTCCCGGAACTGGCGCTGACGACGTTCTTCCCGCGCTACTGGATGGAAGACGCGGAAGCCGTCGACCGCTACTTCGAAAAGACCATGCCGAACGCCGACGTGCAGCCGCTGTTCGACACGGCGCGCGAACTGGGCATCGGCTTCTACCTGGGATACGCCGAACTGACGCCGGAAGGCCGCCAGTTCAACACGGCCATCCTGGTGGACCGCAGCGCCAAGATCATCGGCAAATACCGCAAGATCCACTTGCCCGGCCACTCGGACCACAAAGTCGACGCGCCGTTCCAGCATCTGGAGAAGAAGTTCTTCGAAGTGGGCGACCTGGGCTTCGGCGTGTGGGACACCAACGACGTCAAGATCGGCATGTGCCTGTGCAACGACCGCCGCTGGCCCGAGACGTATCGCGTGATGTCGCTGCAAAGCGCCGAACTGATCGTGCTGGGCTACAACACGCCGTCCCTGAACATCCACTGGGACGAGCCCGCGCACTGGCGCACGACCACGCACGAGATCGTGCTGCAAGCCAGCGCCTACCAGAACGCGGTGTGGGTCGGCGCCGCCGCCAAGTGCGGCCATGAAGACGGCCACCACATGATCGGCAGCTCGATGATCGTGGCGCCGTCCGGCGAGATCGTGGCGCGTTCCAGCGGCGAAGAAGACGAAGTGATCACCGCGAAGATCGACCTGGGCATGGGCCAGACCTTCCGCGACCACGTCTTCAACTTCGCCAAGCACCGCAGCCCGCACCACTACAAGCTGATCACTGAACGCACCGGCGCCGGCGAACCGCTGCCCGTGCCGGAAGTGGTCTAAGCCCGGCTGATGATTGCCTGCGTCATCGCAGGCAATTCTTTCTTCACGATCTGGGAAAACTGGGTCAGGAACGCCTTGGCGATGGATGGCGGAGGTTCGATCCGGGAATGGGACACGTGCACCGACAACGAAATCGCTGGCTCGATACGACGCACCACGATGCCGTGCATCAGCGCATCCGTCAGGCCGTACGAGTCCACCAGGGCCACACCGACGCCTTGGCGCACGAACGAGCAGGCCGTCTGGGACGAACGCACCTCGATGGCCGGGGCGACCGCCTGCCCCAGAGGCTCGAGGTAGTTGAACAGGGTTTCGCCCAGCGGCGTGTCGCGCCCATAGCCCACCAGCATCTCGCCGGCCAGCATCGCCGGTTCGATGACGCTCTCGCGCGCCAGCCGGTGGCCGGCGGGCAGCACGCAGACGATCTCGCCCTGCGCGAGCTCGCTGGTGATCAGGTTGGGGTGTTCGGGCTTGAACGTGGAAATCGCGATGTCCGCGTGTCCCAGCAGCAACTGGGGCAGCAACGCATCCATGCCCAGCGGCCGGTAGCGGATGCGCACGCCGGGGTTGCGGGCGCAGAACTTCGCCGTGGCCGCCGGGATCAGCCATTCGCCGAAGCTGGGGCTGGACACCACGCTGACCAGGCCGCCGCCATGGCCCGCCAGGCCAGCCGCCATATCGTTCAGCCGGTTGACGCCCGCCTGAATGGATTCCACTTCCTGGAAAAGTTTGCGCGCTTCCTTGGTGGGATGCAGGCGGCCCTTGAACCGTTCAAACAGCGCATAGCCCAAGCGCAATTCTATCGACGCCAGCACCCGGCTGATGGCGGGCTGCGTCACATGCAGCAGCCGCCCGGCGGCGCTGAGCGAACCCGTGATCATGATGGCGTGAAACACCTCGATCTGCCGCAGGTTCAACGGGCCAGACCGGACCTTCCCGGGTAATTCCGACATGCTGCTTTTCTTTCCTCTTGACCTGGGCGCTGCGCGCACTGCGCGTGTCCGCCTCTTTTGCAGGGATTCTACTCAATCGTGCCCAACGCCCGCATCACCCTCGTAAACCCGAACTCGCTGACCAAGGTCACGGACGCCATCGCCCGCGCGGTCGCGCCGTTCGAGCGCCTGCCGCTGACGTTCCGCTGCCTCACCTCCACCGGCGGGCCGGCCGGCATCCAGACCCAGGCCGAAGCCGACGCCAGCATCGCGCCGATGGCGCAGCTGTTCCTGCAGGAAGCGGCCGAGACCGACGCCTTTATCGTGGCGTGCTTCAGCGACCCCGGGCTGCATGGCCTGCGCGACCTGGTGGCGGCGCCCGTGCTGGGCATCGGTGAGTGCTCGGTGCTGACGGCCATGAGCATGGCGACGCGCATTGGCGTGATCGCCATCGCGGGCGCATCCGTCCCGCGCCACCTGCGCTACTTCCGCCAGATGGGCGTGGCCGACCGCATTTGCGCGGAACTGGCGCTGGATATGAAAGTCAGCGACCTGGCCGACGCCGACCTGGCGTTTGCGCGCATGGCGACCGTCGGCAAGACCTTGCGCGACGCGCATGGCGCCGAGGTGCTGATCATGGGATGCGCCGGCATGGCCGACCTGCGCGACCGGCTGGAAGACGCTTGCGGGCTGCCGGTAGTGGAACCGACGCAGGCCGCCGTGGCGATGGCGGCGGGGCGGCTGTTCGGTCGGTAGAAGACGGATGGGTCTTCCGTAGGAGGGGTGCAGCGCGCAGGGCGTCGGGCAAAAACCCCGCCGCCCAACGCGCGTGACCCATCATGCCGCCTGTTGCACGAAATGCCCCGCGCCAACCTGCACCAATTGCGGCACCTGCGGGTTGTCACCCACCTTGCGGATGGGGCTGGGGATATCGCGCGCGGCGCGCACGGTGCGCTGATGACGGCGTGCCGGGTCGGGGATCGGCACCGCAGACAACAGGCGCTGCGTGTACGGATGGCGCGGCCGATGCAGCACTTCCTGCGTGGGTCCGATCTCGACGATCTGCCCCATCACCATCACGGCCACGCGGTGGCTGACCTTCTCCACCACCGCCATGTCGTGCGAAATGAACAGGTACGACAAGCCCATCTCGGCCTGCAGTTCCTTCATCAGTTCGATCACGCGCGCCTGCACCGACACGTCCAGCGCGGACACGGGCTCGTCCGCCACGATGATCTTGGGGTTCACCGACAGCGCACGCGCGATGCACAGGCGCTGGCGCTGCCCGCCCGAGAACTGGTGCGCATAGCGGTCCAGGAATTCGCGCGGCAGGTTGACGCGCTCGAGCAGTTGCGCGGCGCGTTCACGGCGCTGTTCGCGCGTGAACCCGCCGTGAACCTTGAGCGGTTCGCTGACCAGGTCCCACGCGTGCAGGCGCGGGTTCAGTGACGCGTACGGATCCTGGAAGATCATCTGGATGTGCCGCCGCATGTCGCGCATCTTGTCGGGCGACATGTGCGTGACGTCCTGGCCCACCAGCCGGATCGCGCCCTCCGTGGGCTGCACGAGTTTCATCAGGAGGCGGCCCGTGGTCGACTTGCCCGAGCCGGATTCCCCCACCAGCGCCAGCGTTTCGCCGGCGCGCAGGGTGAAGGACACGCCTTCGACCGCATGCACATTGGCCACCACCTTGCCGAACGCGCCCGCCTTCACGGGGAAACGCTTGGCCAGGCCCGTCACTTCCAGCACATTGGGCCGATCCTGCACCACGGCCTCGTCGGGCGAACCATCGCCCAGTTTGGGCACGGCGGCCAGCAGGTCACGCGTGTAGGGCTGCTGCGGGGCGTCAAAGAGCGCCACGGTGGCGTTCTCCTCGACCTTGTCGCCATGGCGCATCACCACCACGCGGTCGGCAATCTCGGCCACCACGCCCATGTCGTGCGTGATGAACAGCACGGCCATGCCGACTTCGCGCTGCAGGTCCCGGATCAGGTCGATGATCTCGGCCTGGACGGTGACGTCCAGCGCGGTCGTGGGCTCATCGGCGATCAGCAGCTGCGGGCGGCACGCCAGGGCCATGGCGATCATCACGCGCTGGCGCATGCCGCCGGACAAATCGCCAGGGTATTGCGTCATGCGGCGGTGGGGTTCCGACATCTTCACGGCCACCAGCATGGCCTCGGCCTTCGTCCAGGCCTCCTCGCGCGAGATGTCCTGGTGCAGCAGATAGACTTCGGCCAATTGCTCGCCCACTGTCATCACCGGGTTCAGCGACGTCATGGGCTCCTGGAAGATCATCGAGATCTCGTTGCCGCGGATGCGGCGCAGATCTGACTCGGGCAGCTTGAAGAGATCCACTTCCCGGCCGTCGCGCGGCACGAAGCGGGCGGCACCCGTGGCGATGCGGCCGCCGGCACGTTCGATCAGGCGCAGGATGGACAGCGCCGTCACCGATTTGCCCGAGCCCGATTCGCCCACCAGCGCCACCGTTTCACCGCGGCCAATGGTGAAGTCCAGCGACTTCACCGCGCGGTACGGTTTGGCGCGGGCGCCGAACTCCACGCTCAGGCCTTCAACCGCCAGTAGTGTCTCGTTCATCAAGGCTCTCCGTTACGCGCGGCTGGGGAACACGCGCGGCGACATCGCGTCGATGCTGCGGCCCGCGTAGTCGCGCTGCGACACCGTCGCGATCGTCTGCGCTTGAGCGCGTTCGACCTCCTGCATGCAGCGTTCGATATCGATGGTCAGCAGTTGTCCATTCTTGACGACCTGTTCACCGTCCACGTACACGTCGCGGATGGCGCGATCGCCGGCCGAATAGATCAGGCTGCGCAGCGGCTCGCGGCCGGGGCGCATGTAGGGATGCGACAGGTCGACCAGCGAGAAGTCGGCCTTGCCGCCGACCGCGATGCGACCGATGTCTTCGCGGCCCAGCATCTTGGCGCCGTTCACCGTGGCGGCGTTGAACACTTCCTCGGTGGAGGCGGCGCGGAAGTGGCCGGCCTGCAACCGGGCCACGTAGCAGGCCAGGCGCATCTCGTCGAGCATGTTGTGCGGGAAGGTGTCTGTGCCGATGCCCACATTGATGCCGGCGCGCAAATAGCGGCCCAGGAAGCTCAGCGCGATGCCGCGACGCACGAACACCGTGGGACAGTGCGCCACGTGCGAGCCCGACCGCTGCAACAGACCGAAGTCGTCGGCATGCGGCCAGTACAGCGCGCGGTGGTCGTTCAGGAAGATGCCGTGGCCGATGATCAGGTCCGGGTCCAGCAGCCCTTGGTCATCCAGCCATTCGATGGGCGTGCGGCCGTGGCGGCGCGTCATCTCGGAGAATTCCACCACGCTTTGCGCGGCATGGATCTGCATCGGGATGCCCAGCCGGCGCGCAGCCGCCTGCGCTTCCTTCAGCAGTTCGGGCGAGCACGTGTCCACCTGCGACGGGCACAGCATGGCGCTCAGGCGGCCGCTGGGATGGTGGATGGCGCTGTCCACCACGTCCAGCGCGGCTTCAAACGATTTGACGGCGCCGGCTTCGTCCCAGGTGTATTCCACCGAATGGCCGTCGGTCGTGCGCCAGGCGGCAGAACGGAACATGGGGCCCAGCACGCCGCGGATGCCGGTGCCGGCCACCACATCGGCCCAGCCCGGGCGCGGCAAGGACATGTCTACGAAGGTCGTCACGCCGGACAACAGCATCTCGGATACGGCGACCTGGTTGGCGTACTGCGCGGTTTCGATGCCCATGCGAAAGACGGGCATGTATTCGTACAGCGAGCTCTGGCCCAGCTTGTCGCTGCCCAGCTCTTCCAGCAAGCCGCGATTGCCGGGTTCTGACGACGGATGGGTGTGCACGTTGACCAGCCCCGGCATCGCCATCAGGCCGTTGCCCGGCACGACGCTGTCGGCGGGCCCCGCATAACCGGTGCCTGCGTGGATGACGGTGTTGCCGCGCATCACCAGGTCGGCGTTTTCGATGTAGACGTGCGAACCCAGTTCGGCGTCCCATGCCACCAGCGTGGACAGGTTCTTGAAATGGGTGATGCGGGCTTGATTGGTGTCGCTCACGGAAGACTCTCTGTACGGCGTGAAAGGGGTGTAGCGGTGGCGCGGCAGGGGCCGCACCACCTTGTCGTGGCTTACTTGAAGGCGATGTCCAGGCCCTTGTAGGCCGCTGCGCCGAAGATGCCGTGCGCGCGGAACGGCTTCATGCGCGGACCGCCCACCAGGTAGAGCGAGTCGTGGTACAGCGGAATCCACGCGGCGCCGTCCGAAATCTTGGTCAGGGCCTTGGACAGGATGGCGTCGCCCGCCGCGGCGTCCAGCGCCTCGCTGCCTTCGGCCAGCCATTGGTCGGTTTCGGCGTCCCTCCAGTTCATGCGGTTGGGCGTGGGCACGCTGTTGGACAGGAAGTAGCTGTTGAGCGCTTCGCCCGTGCTCATGTAGCCGAAGCTCATGCTGAATTCATCGAATTCCTGCGTGGCCAGCTTGCCCCAGGCGGACGTCGAATCGAACAGCTGCACGCGCAGGTCGACGCCGACCTTCTTCATGTCGCCCTGCACGGCTTCCATGATGTCTTTCCAGTAGCCGGTGATGCCGTAGTGCAGTAGCGACAGCTTCTGGCCGTCCTTGTAGCGGTAGCCGTCGGATTGCTTCTTCCAGCCGGCGTCGTCCAGCAGCTTGTTGGCGGCGGCGGGGTCGTAGCGGAAGGCGTCATTGCTGCCGGCGGGCGTGGCTGTGGCCAGCATGCTGGTGGCGGGCTGCGCTTCGCCGAAGGTGATGGCTTCGGTCAACGCCTTGCGGTTGATGGCCAGGTTGATGGCGCGACGCACGTTCACGTCGGTCAGCATGGGCTTGTCGATCTTGAAGCCCAGGAAGAACGTCCAGTAGAAAGGATCGGCGCGGCTGACGAACAGGCGCTTGTCGCCCTTCAGGTCCTTGATGGCCCATTGCGGCAGGTAGCGCGACAGGTCAGCCTGGCCGCTTTGCAGCGCGGTCAGGCGCGTGCTTTCCTCGGGCACGATCTTCCAGACGATCTTGTCGACCTTGGGCGTGGGGTCCTTGTAGATGGACGGGCCCCAGTTGTAGCCGGCGTGGCGGGTCAAGACCACTTCATTGCGCGGCGACCAGCTCTGGAAGCAGTACGGGCCCGTGCCGTCAAAGGCCTTCACGCCGTAGTCCGGGCCCAGTTCCTTGACCTGGTCGATGTTGATGACCGAGTGCATGTAGTGCGCCATCTGCTGCAGCAACTCGTTGTAGGGCTTTTTCAGCTTGTAGACCACGGTGACGTCGTCGGGCGCGGTGATGCTGTCCACCGGCCCCGCGCGCCAGCGCTCCAGGCCCTTGGTTTCCGGATTCAGCCAACGCTCGTAGCTGGCCACCACATCCTTGGCCGTCATCTTCTTGCCGCTGCAGAACGAGACGTTGTCGCGCAGCGCGAAGGTGTAGGTCAGGCCGTCGGGCGACACCGTCCAGCTCTTGGCCAGCGCCGGCACCGGCGTCTTCATGTCGTAGTCCAGGCCCACCATGGTGTCGGCGGCCATGAACAGCACTTCCGCCGCGCCGCGCGCGGTGGTGCGGTGCGGATCGTACTTGTCGGTGTCCAGCTCGCGCAGGATCAGCACCGTCTTGTCGGATTGGGCGACGGCGTGCGTGGGCGCGGCCAGCAGGCAGGTCAGCGCCAGGGGCGCGAGGGCCAGGCCTTTGATGAGCGTCATGGTGGTGGTTTCCCCGTTGTGGTGTGTTGTGGTGGTCAGGCGCGATTCAGAAACGCAGCTTGGGATCCAGCGCATCGCGCAGGCTGTCGCCCAGCAGATTGAAGGCCAGCACGATGAAGAAGATCGTCATCGTGGGTATGGTGGAAATGTGCGGGAAGATCTGCAGGAACTTGCGGCCGTCGGCGGCCATGCTGCCCAGCTCGGCAAACGGCGGCTGCGGGCCCAGGCCCAGGAACGACAGCACCGAACCCAGCAGGATCGTGTGGCCCAGCTGCAGGGTCGCGTAGATCATCAGCATGGACGAGCAGTTCGGCAGCAGGTAGCGCGTGATCAGGTAGAAGTTGCCGAAGCCCATGGCATGGCCCGCTTCCATGTATTCCTGCTTCATCACCACCATGGCGGAACCGCGCGCGATGCGCGCCATGCCCGGGATGGCCGACACGCCCAGCGCCAGCACCATCGACAAGGTGCCGGGCCCCAGCAGCGCCGACAGGCTCAGGCCGAACAGGATGGCCGGAAACGACAGCAGCACGTCCACGACGCGCATGATCACGCCTTCCAGCGGCCGGTAATACGCCGCCAGGATGCCCAGGACGGCGCCGATGCCCGAGCCGCCGATCACCGCCAGCACGCTCAGCATCAGGGTCGCGCGGATGCCGTAGATGATGCGCGACAGGATGTCGCGGCCTTGCACGTCGGTGCCCAGCAGATAGGTGATGCCGTCGGACGACATCCAGCCCGGGAGCTTGCGTGCGATGGCCATGTTGGTGGCGTACGGGTCGTGCGGCGCCAGCCAGGGCGCGAACAGCGCGGTCAGCACGATGGCGATCACCGCCAGCAGCGACAGCAGCAGAATGGGATCGCGGCGCAGCCGTTCGGCGATGCGCGCCAGCGGCGTGGCCATGGCCTGGGGCGGCAATGCGCCCATGGAGGAGGTCGAGCCTGCGCTCATGATTTTTGTCCCCGCGGATCCAGGTAGCCGTAGAGCAGATCCACGATCAGGTTGATGAAGATGAAGCCCAGCGCCGTCACCAGGATCGCGCCCTGGGCCAGCGGGAAGTCGCCGGCGAAGATGGCGCCCACCGCCATGCGGCCCACGCCGGGCCACGAATAGATCTGTTCGGTCACCACTGCGCCGCCCAGCAGGTTGCCCACTTGCAGGCCCACCAGCGTCACGATCGGCAGCAGCGCGTTGCGCAGCGCATGGCGCAGCACCACGCGGGGTTCGCCCGCCCCTTTGGCGCGTGCGGTGCGCACGTAGTCGCCGCTAAGCGTTTCGATGACCGCGGTGCGCGTGATGCGCGCCACCGGCCCGATCAGCACCGACCCCAGCGTCAGCGCGGGCAGGGCGATGGACTCCAGCCCGGCCAGCGTCCACAAGGGGCCGTTGCGGCCGATGTAGGGCAGGATGCCGGCGCCGCCCACGTGCTGAACCAGCAGCAGGCCCACCCAGAACACGGGTAGCGACACGCCGACGACGGACAGGGTCATGACGAAGCGGTCGATCAGCTTGCCGCGGCGGTAGGCGGCCAGCGTGCCCAGCAGGATCGCCAGCGGAATCGACCAGATCACGCTGGCCAGCATCAATTCGACCGTGGCCCCGATGGTGCCGCCGATCTCGTCGATCACGGGCACGTTCGAGATCATCGAGCGGCCCAGGTCCAGATGCGCCAGGCGCCACATGTAGCCGGTCAACTGCACCAGCAGCGGCTTGTCCAGGCCCAGCTCCTGGCGCACCTGTGCCAGCTCGTCGGCGGTGGCGGTCGGACCGGCGATGACGGCAGCGGGATCAGCGGGGGCCACTTGCAGCAGCACAAAGCACACCACGATCACGCCCAACAGAACCGGCAAGGAAATGGTGAGGCGGTTGAGCAGTTGCCGGATCATGCGACGCAGGCTCCGGTCGCGGGATTCGGCCTGCCGGCGCGGCTGCCCGGTGCGGGCTGTGCGTGGGCAGGGGGAACGGATCTCGGCATAAAACAACCTCTCTTGGTGCGCCCGGGGGCTTACGGTGGTCGAAGAATGCCAGTGCGCCCGGGCCGCGTGGACCCAGGGAAATCCACTATGGAGCCATTTGGACGCAGCGCGACCGAAGCCCCGCAAGCGGTTGATTTCTAATGAATTTCCGGAATTTCCGGCGCCACCGGAAAGCGCATCCGATAACGGGGTGTTATGACGCCTGCGCAAAGATTGATAGCCGGGGAGCGGCCGCCCGGGACGGCCCCGCGAGTGCGCTGCTAGACTGCCTGCGGCCCTACGATTGATTGAACCCTTTCAGGCAGTGATCCCATGCGCTTCATCGACACGGAACAGACCCGGGACGCCCTGTCCTTCGACGCCGTTATCCCCGCCCTGCGCGACGCCTTCCGCGAGGGCGCCACGGTGCCCGGGCGGCACGTCCACGCCATCCAGTCCGGCACCGCCCACGGCACCTCGCTGATCATGCCGGCCTGGAGCGACCGCGGCTATTTCGGCGTGAAGATCATCAACATCTTTCCCGAGAACACCCACCTGGGCCTGCCCGGCCTGCACGCCACGTACAACCTGTACAGCGCCAAGACCGGCGTGCCGATTGCCCAGGTGGACGGCGACATCGTCACCGTCTACCGCACCGCCGGCGCCGCGGCGCTGGGTGCGGACTACCTGGCCCGCCAGGACGCCAGCACGCTTTTGATCGTGGGCTCGGGCCGCATCGCCGGCCTGGTCGCGCAGGCCATGCGCACCGTACGCCCGATCCAGCGCGTGCTGGTGTGGAACGTGCGGGCGGCGGGCGCCGAATCGCTGGCGGCAAGCTTGCGCGAACAAGGCTTTGACGCCCAGGCCACGACCGACCTGGAAGCGGCCACGCGCCAGGCGGACATCATCAGCTGCGCCACCTTGTCCACCGTGCCCCTGATCCACGGCGCCTGGCTGCGTCCCGGCACTCACCTGGACCTGATCGGCAGCTTCAAGCCGGAAATGCGCGAGACGGATGCCGCCTGTTTCGACGGCACGACGGTCTATGTGGACACCGACGAAGCGCCCACCAAGTCCGGCGACCTGCTGGCCGCCTTCGAGGCCGGCGTGCTGACGCGCGAAGCCATCCAGGGTGATTTGCACCAGCTGACGACGGGCCAACGCCCGGGCCGCCGCAATGCGCAGGGAATCACCGTGTTCAAGGCGGTAGGCAGCGCGCTGGAAGACCTGACGCTGGCCACGCTGGTCTATGAAGCGGTGCACGATTCGGACAGTACCGAAGCATCGTAGGATGGGTGAAGCGCGAGAGTCCAGGCGCAAGAACGCTGACGTGCAACGCGCGCAACCCATCAGGCAGCGCTGCCGTTCTAAACGGCTTCAGTCATGGTATCGCCGCTGCTTGATGGGTTGCGCGCGCTTGGCGTCTTGTCTTTGCGTTGAACCTCTCGCGCTCCACCCATCCTACGACCGGCCTCGCAGACGCGGCTCACGTTCGGAATCAGGGCTGGCGGTCCGGGTGTTGATCCAGGTTCACGCCCATCATCATGCCGCCCCCGCCACCCTGCCCCCCCCCTTCGCCGCCCCCGCCTGATTTCGCGCCGCCGCCGCCGTCGCCTTTGCCGCGCGCGGTCGAAGATGGCCGCGCGGGGCCCTGCTTGGGGATCTCAAGCGTTGCGGATACCGGTTCCAGGTCCAGGACCTGGCGGATGAAATCGCGCAGCGACACCACCAGTTCGGCCGTGTGCACGGGGCGCCCCGCTACCAGGTCGGCTGCCGCCTTGGCCGCCAGCCGCACCTGCTCTTCCGTGCCCAGCAGGATGATGTCGGACAGTGCCGCTTCGGCTGCGTCGCGCATGCGGCGCGCGCGTTCGCCGCTGGGCCAGTCGGGCTCGGCGTCGCCCCCCGCCTGTGGCTCTCCCGCCGCCTGCCGTTTCACATCGCGCAGATGCCGGGGGTCTACCGCCAGGTTGCCAGTGAAAGACCCGCCCAGCGTCTTGTAGGCCGCGATCAAGGTGCGCAGCCGTTCGTTGATCTGTCGGTTCTCGCGCGCGCGGCGTTGCTGGATGGTCTGCATCACCAGCAAGCGGATGCCCACGCCGATCAGCGTGATCAGCGCCAAGCCCAGCAGTGTCGACAGCAGGCCCTGCCAGGAACTGAAATCCAGATTACGCATGCGATGGGCTCCCGGGTCGCGTCAACCGCCGGCCAATCCCACCGGCAGGTGTTCGCGCATGATCTCGATGAATCGGCGCAGCCGCGCCGGCTGGAAACGCGACGGCGCATAGACCAGGGACACCGGCAGCGGATCCGCCTGCCACTGCGGCGCCAGATGCACCAGCCGGCCCGCGGCCAGGTCGTCCTGCATCGCCCAGGCCGACCCCAGCGCCACGCCCAGCCCCAGCACCGCGGCCTTGCGCAGCGCATGCAAACCGTCGGTGGACAGGCGGGGCTGGATGCCGAATCGTTCAGACTCGCCTGAACCGCAATGCGTCAGGCTCACTTCGGTTCGGTAGAAGGTGCGCAGCGCCAGCCAGGGCAGGCGCGCCAGTTCGGCGGGCTGCTGCGGCACCGGCGCGCCTTGCAGCAAGTCAGGTGACGCAATCACGATGCGCGGGACGTGGCCCAGTTTCACGGCGATCACCGAGGGATCCGTCACCGGCCCCACGCGGATCGCGCAATCGACGTTCTCGGCGATCAGGTCGGGCATGCGGTCATGCAGCAGCCATTCCACCCGCATGTTCGGATACTGCTGCAGGTACTTCGCCAACGGCTCGACGAACTGGTCCTGCCCGAACGCATGCGGCGCCACCACGCGCAAGGTGCCGATGGGCTCGTCGCCCGCGCCGCGCACCTCGCTTTCGAACGATTGCCACGTAGCGATCAGTTCCTTCGCGCGTTCATAGCAGCGCTGGCCGTCTTCCGTGAGCCGGATCGCGTGGGTGGACCGTTGCAGCAGCCGCACGCCCATCGTGCGTTCCAGCAATTGCAGGCGCCGGCTGACGGTGGGCTGCGTGCCGCCCATCTGCGCGGCGGCGGCCGACAAGCTGCCGGCCTCGACGATGCGTACGAACGTTTCGATCAAAAGGAGGCGGTCCGTGCCGGCCGCGGCGTTCAGGGCGGGGGTGCTCATACGTCTATCGTATAACGGATGTACCTCGGGATCGGCTACCAAAACCGCGGTGCGGCGCCCAGAATCTGCCCCGTACCTGATCCACCGGATAGCCATCATGTCATCTCGAACTTCCTCCACCACCCTGTCGCGCGGCCTGGTCCTGCTGCTTGCCGTCGGCGCAGGCCTGTCGGTTGCGTCCCTGTATTACAGCCAGCCCATGCTGGGCGTGCTGGGCGCCGACATCCACGCCAGCGCCGAAACGCTGGGCTGGATTCCCACCCTGACGCAGCTGGGCTATGCCTTCGGCATCCTGATGCTGGCGCCGCTGGGCGACCGCCACGACAGAAAACGCATCATCCTGATCAAGGCCGCCGTGCTGAGCCTGGCCCTGCTGTCGGCCGCCGTGTCGCCGTCCATCGGCGTGCTGCTGGCGGCCAGCTTCGTGGTGGGCCTGTCGGCCACGCTGGCGCAAGACATCGTGCCGGCGGCCGCCCATCTGGCGCCTGCTGAAGCCCGTGGCAAGATCGTCGGCACGGTCATGACCGGCCTGCTGCTGGGCATCCTGCTGTCGCGCGTGGTCAGCGGTTTCGTGGCCGAACAGTTCGGCTGGCGAGCGATGTTCGTGGCGGCTGCCGTAACCATCGTGGCGCTGGGTGTCGCGCTTTCGCGGGGCCTGCCAAGTTTCGTGCCCTCGACGCAACTGGCGTACCGCGCCCTGCTGGGATCGCTGGCGACCTTGTGGCGCCAGCATCCCGGGCTGCGCCGCGCCGCCATGGCGCAAGGCCTGCTGTCCCTGGGCTTCAGCGCATTCTGGTCGACCCTGGCCGTGATGCTGCACGGCGCGCCCTTCCATCTGGGTGCGGGCGCGGCTGGCGCGTTTGGCCTGGCCGGTGCAGCCGGCGCCCTGGCCGCGCCACTGGCCGGACGCGTGGCGGACACCCGTGGCCCGATGGCCGTCGCCAGCCTGGGCGCAGGGCTGACGATGGTGTCGTTTGCCGCCATGCTGTTTTTGCCGCTGCTGTCGCCGCATGCCGCACTGTGGTTGATCGCGGGCAGCGCCGTCGGCTTCGACCTGGGCATCCAGACCTCGCTGATCGCGCACCAGAGCATCGTCTACGGCATCGACCCCGCTGCCCGCAGCCGGCTCAACGCCATCCTGATGACGGGCGTGTTCATCGGCATGGCCGCCGGCGGCGCGCTGGGCAGCCTGGCGCTGGCGCACTGGGGATGGACCGGCGTCACGCTGGTCGCAGCCAGCGCGGCGGCCGTGGCGCTGGCCCTGCGGTTGCGCCCCGGCGTCACCCGCAACGGCCACCCCAGCCGCTACGCGGCGTAGGGCCTAGGCCAGCCCGCGACGCGTTGGCCGTTATTCCGGCTTGTTGATCTCGTCGGCCGTGATGATCTCGGCCACCAGCACCTGGCCGGGGCCGTCCAGGTAATACTCTTCCTTGGCAGGATCGCGCAGCTTCATGAAGGCGTTTTCGCCGATCTGCATCGTGTGGCCGGCAGCCAGCTCGGCACCGCTCTCACGCAGGTATCCCATGATGTTGTTGAACATGTTCGAGTAGGTCTCGCCTTCGTGGTGGCCGCGGGCCAACGCCGCGAAGTCGGGCAGGCCGAACGCGTCGCCGCCGTACGTGCGCATCCAAACGCCGTCCACGCCTTCGACCTCATATTTCACCAAGCCGCAATACAGCATGTTCAGCGGCAGCGTGCGCAAGAGATCAAGGCTTTCTTCGCCCAGCGATTCGGCGTCGAACACGCCGGCGGGCAGCGAGGTGTGCGCATGCTCGTTCAGCACGGCCATCGCCCCGAAGCCCGTCAACGCGCCCGCCACGGCGGCCAGCGCCACATATTGCTCCAGCGGGTCTTCTTCAAAGCCGGCGTAGTACAGGATGATGTGGCTGGCGTGGCCGCGGATCTCGTCTTTCACCGTGCCCGGGTAATGCGCGGGCGCCACGCAGGCTTCCAGCGAGTCGTTGGGATAGGGTGCGTTAAAGCCCACCATCCGCACGACATGCTTGTCCCAACCGACCAGGCCCAGGAACTCCGGCATGTCGGGCGCGATCTCGGCGCGCGCCTGGCCCATCGACGGGTGATAGGCGCGCAGCGCCGCCGTCAACGTGTCTTCGGCGATCGCCAGCGGCGCGGCGAACAGCACCTGCAAGCTCAGGGGATTCTCGATGGCGGGGTTGGCGGACAGCGCGCGGGCGTCAGCGGTTTCTTCGTTGCGGCCAAAGAAACGGGAGAAGATGCTCATGATTCGGGACCTGGAAAATAAACGGGGGCAGTATACGGTTGCCCCTTCGGTCCGCCGCGCCACTGTCGCCAATGGACACATCTCTCACCGCGCGGCCGGCTCCAGGAAGCCATCCTTGCCGATGGTCTCCACCACGTAGTCGATGAAGGATTTGATGCGCGATGAGATCGCCGTATTGCGGTAGTACACCGCATTGATCGGCTGCCTGACGTCCTGCGTCTGCTTGACCAGCACCTGCTGCAGCGCGCCGCTGGCGCGGTCGCCACGCGTCATGAAATCCGACAGGCACACCACGCCGCCATCGTTCAACGCCAACTGCCGCAACGTTTCGCCGCTGAAGGCGCGCACGCCCGGTTTCACGTGCAAAGGCTGGCCATCGATATCCAGCAACGGCCATTCGTTCAGCGATTCCAGCTGCGAGAAACCCAGCAGCGTATGCGAAGCCAGGTCCGCCACGCGCTTGGGCGTGCCGCGCGCGGCCAGATACGCCGGGCTGGCCAGGACGCGCACCCGGCTTGCGCCCAGCGGCACCGCATGCAGCGACGAATCCTTCAGCCGCCCGATGCGGATGGCCAGGTCCGTGCGGCGTTCCAGCAGGTCGATGTTGCCTTCGTTGCTGTTGAGCTCCAGCTCCACCTGCGGATAGCGCTTGCGGTAGCCGGGCACCAGCGGCGCAATCACATGCAGCATGAAGGGCGACGCCGCGTCCACCCGCAGCAGCCCGGCGGGCTGGTTGCGGCGCACGTTCATCAGTTCTTCGGTTTCCTCCACCGACGCCACGATCCGCCGCACCTGCTCCAGGTACGTCTTGCCCTCTTCGGTCAGCTCCAGCCGGCGCGTCGTGCGGCGCATCAGCGTGGTCTGCAGCTTCTCTTCCAGCCGGCTCATCGTGCGGCTGGTGGCGGAAATGGTCTGCCCCAGCACGTCGGCGGCGGCGGTGATGGACCCGCTGTCGACCACGGCGATAAAGACCTGCATTTCGTCGAGTGTGGTTTTCATAATTGACGTTATATCAAAAGTCTTTCGCCAATACAGGGCTTTTTCCGCAAGTATCGCGCGGGCACACTAGCTGCATTCCCGGGCAACATCGTCCGGCCCCGCATACCCACCATGGAGTTTTACATGAGCATTCCCGCATTTGGCGTCGGCACGTTCCGCCTGCAAGGCCAGGTCGTCATCGATTCGGTGCGCAACGCGCTGGACATCGGCTACCGCGCCATCGACACCGCGCAGATCTACGAGAACGAAGCCGAGGTCGGCCAAGCCATCGCCGAGTCCGGCGTGGCCCGCGAAGACCTGTTCGTCACCACCAAGATCTGGGTGCCCAACTATGCCCAGGGCAAGCTCGTGCCCAGCCTGCAAGACAGCCTGGCCAAGCTGCGTACCGACTACGTCGACCTGACCCTGATTCACTGGCCGGCACCGGGCAATGGCGTGACCGTTGCGGAATTCATGACCGCGCTGGGGCAAGCCAAGGCCCAGGGCCTGACCCGGCAGATCGGCATTTCCAATTTCCCCATCGCCGAAACCCGCGCCGCCATCGCCGCCGTGGGTCGCGACGCGATCGCCACCAACCAGATCGAACTCAGCCCTTACCTGCAGAACGCCGCGCTGACCGCCTTCCTGAAAGAGCAGGGCATCCACGTCACGTCCTACATGACGCTGGCCTACGGCAAGGTGCTGAAAGACCCCGTGATCAGCCAGATCGCCGAACGCCATGACGCCACGCCTGCGCAAGTCGCGCTGGCCTGGGCGCTGCAACTGGGCTATTCCGTGATCCCGTCGTCGACCAAACGCGAGAACCTGGCCAGCAACCTGCTTGCCCAGCAACTGCGGCTGACGGCGGATGACATGGCCGCGATCGCCGCGCTGGAACGCAACGGCCGCGAAGTCAGCCCGGAAGGCCTGGCCGCCGCCTGGGACTAAGAGGAAATCGCCATGACGACCGCATTGGACACCTTGACGGCGGGCGGCTTCAGCATCGGTCTTGAAGCCCCGCTGGACCATGACTGGACCCCCGCCGGCGAGGCGTCCCGGCGGCAGTCTGGCCGCCTGCCCGGCGAGCCGGATCTGCAGCAGCATGCGGATCTGGCGCGCCTGGCCGACCAGCTGGGCTTTCGCGCGCTGTGGGTGCGCGATGTGCCCGTGTACGACCCCAACTTCGGCGATGCCGCCCAGGTCTTCGAAATCTTCAGCTACCTGGGGTATTTGGCAGGCATCACGCGCGACATCCTGCTGGGCACGGCGGCCGTGGTGCTGCCGCTGCGCGAACCGTTGCTGACGCTCAAGTCTGCCTCCACCCTCCAGCACCTGAGCGGCAACCGCCTGCTGCTGGGGGTAGCCAGCGGCGACCGTCCGGTGGAGTACCCGCTGTTCGGCCGCGACTTCGCGTCGCGCGGCGCGGCGTTCCGCGAGCAGATCGCCTTGCTGCGCGACAACGCGCGCGCACAATTGCCGCCCGGCCTGGCCATGCTGCCCCGCCCGCCGTCCCCGCTGCCGCTGCTGGTGGCCGGGCTGGCGCAACAGACGCCGGACTGGATCGGCGCCCACCTGGACGGCTGCCTGGCGTACCCCGGCGCGCCGGACGACCATCTGCACCGCGCCGCGGCCTGGCGCCGCGTGGCCGGCGACAAGCCCTACATCAGCTTCATCCATCTGGACCTCGTTGAGGACGCCAACGCGCCGCTGCGCCGGTTCCGTTTCGGCGCACAGGCCGGCCGCCGCGCATTGATCGAAGAACTACGCGCGCTGCATGCCTCGGGCGTGCACCACATTGGCCTGCACCTGCGCCGCAACACCCGGCCGCTCGCCGAAACGCTGCGCGAAATCGCAGAAGAAGTCCTGCCCCATTTCCGTACCGAATCCCCCGAAGAGAGCCTCCATGAAGACACGCGATCCCTTGTTTGAGCCGCTGACGTTGGGTGGCCTGACGCTACCCAACCGCGTCGTGATGCCGCCTATGACGCGCTCGCGCGCCACCCAGCCGGGCGACGAAGCCAACGCGCTGATGGCGCACTACTACGCCCAGCGCGCCGGCGCCGGGCTGATCGTCAGCGAAGGCACCTATATCTCGCCCATGGGCAAGGGTTATGCGGGCACGCCGGGTCTTTGCACCCCGGCGCAGGTGGCCGGCTGGCGCTGCGTGACCGACGCTGTGCATGCCGCCGGCGGCCGCATCTTCGCGCAGCTGTGGCACGTGGGGCGCCTGAGCCACACCAGCCTGCTGGGCGGCCGCGCGCCCGTGTCCTCGTCCGCAATCCAGGCCGATGGCGTCAACGTCTTCGTCGAGAACGCCGATGGCAGCCCGAACTTTGTGCAGGCCTCCGTGCCGCGCGCGCTGTCCAAGGCCGAAATCCGCGCCATCGTCGAGGAATACGCCCAAGCCGCGCGCAACGCCATCGTTGCCGGTTTCGACGGCGTGGAACTGCATGCCGCCAACGGCTACCTGGTCAACCAGTTCCTGGATTCGCACGCCAATGCGCGCACTGACGAGTACGGCGGTTCGCTGGAGAACCGCATCCGGTTCCTGGACGAGGTGGCGCGCGCCCTGATCGACGCCGTGGGCGATCCGTCCCGCGTCGGCATCCGGCTGGCGCCGCTGACCACCCTGAACGGCTGCGTGGATGCCGACCCGGTGGCCACCTATACGGCCGCGGCAAAGCGCCTGGGCGAGATCGGCGTGGGCTACATCCACATCGCCGAGGCCGACTGGGACGATGCGCCGGACATGCCGGCGGCCTTCAAGCAGGCACTGCGCCGCGCTTACCCCGGCGTGCTGATTTACGCCGGCAAGTACACCGCCCTGCGTGCCCGCGATGCGCTGCAAGCAGGCTGGGCAGATCTGATCGCGTTTGGCCGACCTTTCGTGGCCAACCCCGATCTGCCGGAACGGCTGCGCAACGACGAACCGCTGGCCGAGCATGACCGCGCGACCCTCTTCGGCGGCGACGCCCGGGGGCTGACTGACTATCCGGCCTACCCGCACAACCAGGAGCAACCCTCATGAATATCTTCATCACTGGCGCCAGCGGCTTCATCGGCGGCGCGGTCGCGGCCACGCTGGCAAAGGCCGGCCACGCGGTCAGGGGACTGATCCGCGATCCGTCGCGCGCGGACGAGCTACACGCCTTCGGCATCGAACCCGTTGTTGGCACGCTGGACGATTCGGCGCTGCTGCAGGAAGAATCCCGTGCGGCCGATGCCGTCATCAATGCCGCCGACAGCGACCACGGCGGCGCGGTCGACGCCATGCTTGAAGCGTTGCGCGGCAGCGGCAAGCGCTTTATCCACACCAGCGGCTCCAGC
Organism: Achromobacter marplatensis; assembly: GCF_002209535.1. Classification (GTDB taxonomy): domain Bacteria; phylum Pseudomonadota; class Gammaproteobacteria; order Burkholderiales; family Burkholderiaceae_B; genus Achromobacter; species Achromobacter marplatensis. The sequence continues at coordinate 93,753 of NZ_NJIG01000007.1, forward strand.
CTGGTCGCCGACAACGCCTTGGGCGAACCCTCAGAGGCGCGCTTTGACGAGACCACACCCATCACGCCGGTCCCGGAAAAGGCGGCCCGCATCGCGATCAACGACCGCATCCTGGCCGCAGCACCCGGCGTGCACGGCGTGGTGCTGTGCCATAGCCTGATCTACGGCAACGCGCTGGGACCGCGCGCGCAAAGCGTGCAGATCCCGCCGCTGGTCGCGCAGGCGCAAGCCAGCGGCATCGCGCGTCACGTGGGCCGTGGCCTGAACCGCTGGTCGAACGTGCATATCGCAGACGTTGCGGCGCTCTATGTCTTGGCGCTGTCTGAGGCGCCGGCCGGCAGTTTCTACTTTGTCGAGAACGGCGAGGCGTCGTTCAGCGACCTCGTCGGCGCCATCGCCGACCGGCTTGGCCTGGGCGCGGCACAGCCCTGGCCTGCCGCCGACGCGATCGCGTGCTGGGGCAAAGACCTGGGCGCCTACGCCCTGGGTTCCAACAGCCGCGTCAGCGCCGACAAGGCGCGCAAGGAACTGGGCTGGGCGCCGCAGCACGCCAGCGTACTCGACTGGATCGAGTGCGAGATGCGGCTCTGAGCCGCCCTCGGACCGTCTGTAAACGGGGCCGGACCATTCCGCCCCCGTCTGTCTGCGTACACGACGCCAACCGGCCCAATCACGTTTCGTTGACAATCTCCTGCATACACTGCCTGCTATAAGACGCCTGCAAGCCTTTGCCGGCGCGGGCCGGACAGGAGTGGTCGAGTGATGAATGAGGGTTCGGCGGACGATCCGCCACGATGGCGTGCGAGATTGTTTATTGCGGTCCTGCTGACCGGCCTCGTGGCCGGCCTGGGCGGCATGTTGCTGGGCATGCTGCTGCACGCGGTGCAGCACCTGGCCTACGGCTACAGCCTGGATCGCATCGTCAGCCACGAGTCCTTTCTGGAGGGCGTCGAAGCCGCTGATGGCAAGCGGCGCCTGCTGGTGCTGATCGTGTGCGGGTTGATCGCTGGCATTGGCTGGTGGCTGATCTACCGCTACGGGCGCCCGCTGGTCAGCGTGACCGAGGCCGTGCGGGATCCCGCTGCCCGCATGCCCGCCAAGACGACGTTGGCGCACGCGACCCTGCAGATCGTCACCGTAGCGCTGGGCTCGCCACTGGGCCGCGAAGTCGCGCCCCGCGAAGTGGGCGCGCTGGCGGCCAGCCGGCTGTCGACGCTGCTGTGCCTGCCGCCCGATCAGCATCCCCTGATTGTGGCCTGCGGCGCGGGCGCGGGCCTGGCCGCCGTCTACAACGTGCCGCTGGGCGCCGCGCTCTTCGTGCTGGAAGTGCTGCTCGGCACTTTCGCGTGGCCCGCCGCCACCGCCGCGCTGGCTGCCAGCTGCATTGGCGCCGTCGTGGCCTGGATCGGCCTGGGCGACGAGATCCAGTACGCCCTGCCCGCCATAACGGTCAACGCGGGGCTTATCGCTTGGTCGGTGCTGGCGGGCCCGGTATTCGGCCTTGCGGCCTATGGCTTCGTCCGGCTGACGTCGGCCGCCCGGCGCCATGCCGCGCGCGGCTGGCGCCTGCCCGTGGCGGCGCTCATCAACTTCACCCTAATCGGCTGCCTGGCCATCGCGCTGCCGGCGCTGCTGGGCAACGGCAAGGGCGCCGCCCAATTGGGCTTCAGCAATGAACTGACCATCGGGATGGCGGCCACGCTGCTGGTATTGAAAGTCGCCATCACCAGCAGCTCGCTGCGCGCCGGGGCCTCGGGCGGGCTGCTGACGCCGGGCATCGCCATCGGCGCGCTGCTGGCCGTCGTCCTGGGCGGGCTGTGGAGCCTGGCCTGGCCGGGCGCGCCGCTCGGCGCCTACGCCGTCGTCGGTGCGGCGGCGTTCCTCGCGTCCTCCATGAGCATGCCGCTGACGGCCATCGTGCTGATCGCCGAATTCACGCGTGTCGATCAGGGTTTTCTGGTGCCGATCATCCTGGCTGTGGCAGGCTCTACGGCAGCGCACCATTTTTTATCGTCCCGCGCCGCCCGATCCCCGGCGGCCGCCCAGCGGACAACGCGCAGCACCCCTTAAGAGATTAATCATGAAATCACGCAACCTGACCGGTATCCATCGTTACGACGCGCCCGCAGGCGGCTGGGGCGCGCTCAAGGCGACCGCCCAGGCGGTGGCCGACCAGATGCGCCTGGCCGAAGCGCCCGTGCTGCTGTTGCGCACCAACAAGCCCGACGGCTTCGATTGCCCCGGCTGCGCGTGGCCCGACAAGGCCCACACGTCCACCTTCCAGTTCTGTGAGAACGGCGCGAAAGCGGTCACGTGGGAAGCCACCAAAAAGCGCGTCACGCCGGAATTCTTCGCCGCGCATACGGTGACCGAGTTGCAGACCTGGTCGGACCACGACCTGGAAGACGCCGGCCGCCTGACGCACCCGCTGATCTACGACGCCGCCAGCGACACCTACCGGCCCATCGAATGGGACGCCGCGTTCGCGCGCATCGGCAGCGCCATGGCCAGCGTGCCCGAACCCGACATGGTCGAGTTCTACACGTCGGGCCGCGCCTCGAACGAAGCGGCCTTCCTGTTCAGCCTGTACGCGCGCGAATTCGGCACCAACAACTTCCCGGACTGCTCGAACATGTGCCACGAGGCCACGAGCGTCGGGTTGCCGCAGACGATCGGCATCGGCAAGGGCACGGTGTCGCTGGACGACTTCGACGCCTGCGACCTGATCATTTCGATGGGACACAACCCCGGCACCAACCATCCGCGCATGATGGGCACCTTGCACGAATGCGCGCGCCGCGGCGTGCCCATCATCGTGTTCAACCCCTTGCGCGAACGGGCGCTCGAGCGTTTCGCCGACCCGCAGAACGCCATTGAAATGGGCACCCTGGGTTCCACGCGCATCGCGTCCACCTATTACCAGGTGAGGGTCGGCGGCGACGCGGCCGCGCTCAAAGGCATCATGAAAGCGCTGCTGGCGGCCGACCGCCGCGCGCCCGGCGCCATTGACCACGCGTTCATCGCCGAACACACGAACGGCTTTGACGCCTACATCGAAGACCTGGACAACACCGCATGGGCCGACATCGAACAGGCCTGCGGCCTGACGCAGGCCGACCTTGAACAGGTTGCCGCGGCCTACGCCAGGTCCAAGGCCGCCATCGTCACCTATGGCATGGGCATCACCCAACATGCGCGCGGCACGCAGAACGTGCAGCAGATCGCCGCGCTGCTGCTGATGCGCGGCAATTTCGGCCGGCCCGGCGCCGGCATCTGCCCCCTGCGCGGGCACTCCAACGTGCAAGGCAACCGGACCGTCGGCATTACCGAGAAGATCGATCCGGTGATGTTCGACAACATCGAAAAGACCTTCGGCTTCCGCCCGCCCGAACGCCACGGGCACGACGCGGTCGACGCCATGAAAGCGATGGTCAGCGGCTACACCCGCGTGCTGATCTGCCTGGGCGGCAACCTGGCGATGGCCTTGTCCGACACCGAGCAATGCGAAGCCGGCATGCGCCGGCTGGAACTTGCGGTGCACATGAACACCAAGCTGAACCGGTCGCACCTGATGATCGGGCGCGACGCGATCATCCTGCCGGTGCTGGGCCGCACCGAAAGCGACGTCCAGGCCACCGGCGCCCAGTCGGTCACGGTGGAGGACTCCATGTCCATGGTGCATGCTTCGCGCGGCAAGCTGGCGCCGGCCTCCGAACACCTGCGCTCGGAGCCCGCCATCATCGCGGGCATGGCCGCCGCCACGCTGCCCAACACGCGCGTCCAATGGCATTACCTGGTCGAAGACTACGGCCGCATCCGCGACCTGATCGAAAAGGTCTATCCCGATTTCCAGGGATACAACGAACGCATCCTGAAGCCGGGTGGTTTCCGCCTGCCCTTGCCGCCCACCGAACGCATCTGGAAAACGAAGTCGGGCAAGGCCGAATTCCTGCCCTTCAAGGGGTTGCAGGAAGACCCCGGCGCCGTCGAATCGGGCAGCCTGAAACTGACGACGCTGCGCAGCCACGACCAGTACAACACCACCATCTATGGCCTGGACGACCGCTACCGCGGCGTGTTCGGCCGGCGCGACGTGCTGTTCATGAATGCCGCCGACCTGGCGCGGCACGGCCTGGAGCATGGCGATGCGGTCGACATCAGCACCGGCCTGCCCGGCGAATCCCATCGCCGCCTGCGGCTCACCGCCATTGCCTACGACATCGCTCCTGGATCGGTCGGCGCGTACTACCCCGAGGCCAACAATCTTTGCCCGCTGGACTATCAGGACAAGCAAAGCGGCACGCCCAGCTACAAGTCCATCCCGGTCGTGATCAGGAAGGCCGCCTAGCGCGCGCGGAGCTCGGGGATTACCTGAGCTCCAGCGTCGCCCCGATCACGCGCAAGGTCGGCATCAGTTGCCGCCAGGCGTCCTTGCCGATGGCGGCGGGGCGCTTGAGCTCGGCGGCGGCCGGGTCGTTCAGCAAATCGCCCTTGCAGGCGAAGACGATGCTGTTGGTCATGTCGTCGTCCACCACTTCGAACATCGCAGACCCGAAGGCCGCGCGCACGCGGTCCAGGTAGTCATGGTGCATCGGGTGATTGACGTGGAAGTTGATGACCAGGATGCCGTCATCGCGCAACGCCCGGTGGCAATCTGCATAGAACGCCTCGGAGCACAGCGCATCGGGAATGCCACCCACGCCGAAGCCGTCCAGGAAGATCACGTCGGCGTGGTCCGACAGGCCACGCAGATGCGCCGCCGCATCGGCCTGGATCACCGAAAATCGTGCATCGTCCTGCGGCACCATGAAGGTGTCGCGCAACGCGATGACCGCCGGATCGATCTCGACCACTTCGATCGCCGCCCGGGGCAGATGCCGATAGCAGAACTTCGGCAGCGATCCGCCGCCCAGGCCCACCATCAGGATGCGGCCAGGCTCGGGGTTGAACAGCACGAAGCCCATCATCATCCGCGTGTACTCCAGCTCCAGCGCATCGGGATTGAGCACGGACATGCTGCTCTGGATTTCCTTCTGCGTGAAATGCAGCGTGCGGCGGGTGCCGTGGTTCTGGACGAATGGCCTGTGGATGGCCGCCGGCGCGTCTGGGTGCTGGGCGTCGGCGGAATGCGAAGTATCGGACATGGGCAGGGCGGGTAGAGAAAACAGGCACAAGATACCACCCGGTGCGGGGCAGGGGTCCAGCACGCGTGACAGGCGGCCGGCCGGCACTCGTCATACAGGATGGTTGATTCGTCATCTTGGCCTTGTCCGGCAAGCGCCGAACGGCGATTTTCTTATCTGCCCCGTTTCCACGTCGACGCGCCGCCATGACCTCGCTGCAAGATCTCCCGAAGCCGGGCCGCCACGGCCTCCGGTTCCCCTGGCTTGCCGTCCTGTTGCAGGCCGGACTATCGACGCTATATGTGTTCGGCCGGCCGGGCTACGCCCAGTCGGAGCCGCTGTCCTACGTCAACCGCGGCGCGGACGGCACCTGCTGCTCTAGCGGCGGTTACCCGAACAACGGCCACGACGGCCAATGGGCCCCCTCGGACTTCGTCCACCAGGACAGCAACCAGCGCATCAACGCGACGGCGCCCGGCCAGACCGGCATCCTTATCGATGTCAGCGGCGGCCGTGGCGGCAACGGACGGGATTCCGACCCGAATCATTGGGGCGGCAACGGCGGTGGCGGGCGGATCATCGATTACACCCTGGCGACCAGTTCCGTCACCGCCACCGGCCGCGGCATCGACCTGTATTCGGCCGGCGGCAGCGGCGGCCTGTGGGGCAATGCCGACGGGCCGAACGGCGGCTATGGCATCGGCGGCGACGGCCACCGCGCTGGGGTCACGCTGAACAACGCCACCGTCATCGGCACCGGCTTCGGCGTCGCCGTCCAATCCTGGGGCGGCGCGGGGTCCGACAGCGGGATCGTCGGCGGGTTCGGCGGCGCGGACAACGCCGGCCACGGCGGCAGCGCGGGCGACGCGTACGTGACCTTGCAGGGCAGCACATCGATCACCGCACGCGGCCCCGGGCCCGACGACGTCAGCGCGGCCGTCGGCCTGATCTCGTCGGGCGGCAGCGGTGGCACCGGTTCGCGCAGCGGCGACTTCGGGGGGCACGTCAATGCCGGACGGGGCGGGGACGCGTCGACCATCACGTTCGTATCGTCGGCGGGGTCATCGGTCACCGGCCAGGGCGATGGCGTGTATGGCGTGATCGCCCGTTCCATCGGCGGCAATGCGTCGACTGCGAACGAGGTCAATACGCAAGCCGCGGCGGGCGGCAACGCCGGCCAGGTCAACATCACCAACGGCGGCACGATCACCACGACCGGCAACCGCGGAATCGGCGTCTACGCGCTGACGCAAGGCGGCAATGGCGGCAACGGCGGTGACGGATCGTGGGCAGGCGGCCACAACGGCGCCGCGGGCGGCACGCCTGGCGCCATCACCATCACCAATACCGGAACGATCACAACGGGCGCGACCGGCACCGTCGGTGCAAAAGGCATCGTGGCCAGCGTGCTGGGCGGCGAGGGCGGGCCTGGCGGTGCCAGCGGCACCTTCGGCCCGGGCGGCAACGGCGGCGCAGGCGCTGTCGCCGGCCAGGCGATCACCATCGCCAACGCGGGGACCATCAGCACCTTCGGCAACGACGCCGCGGCCGTCGTCGCCAATAGCGCGGGCGGCGGCGGCGGGATGGCGTCGTCCAGCAACGGCATCATCGGCGTGGGCGGTGGCCATGGCGGGGCGGGCGGCGCTGGCGGCGGCGTGGCAATGACGAATACCGGTGACATCGACACGTCCGGCGACCACAGCGCCGCCGTGATCCTGCAGAGCATCGGCGGCGGCGGCGGCATTGGCGGTGACGCCAACGCCACCGGCGTCATCGCCACCGTCGCGATCGGCGGCACGGGCGGCGCAGCCGGCAACGGCGGCCTGATCCAGTTCTCGTCGCAAGGCAAGATCCTGACGCGCGCGGCCAATGCCGCCGGCGTCGTCCTCCAGAGCATCGGTGGCGGCGGCGGCAGCGGCGGGTCGGCCAATGCCGTGGGCGTAGGCGTCGGGCTGAACGTGACGGTGGCGACCGGCGGCCAGGGCGGCAATGGCGGTTCTGCGGGCACCGTGTCGTTCACGCAGGCAAGCCAGGGCGCCATCACGACGCTGGGCGCGCAGAGCAACGGCGTGCTGGCACAAAGCATCGGTGGTGGCGGCGGCAACGGCGGGGTGGCCAACTCCCGCGCCATCACGATCGCACCGCAGGTGGGCGACAACCCCAGCGGCACCGTCACGCTGACGGTCTCCAACGGTGGCGCAGGGCAAGGAGCGGGCAACGGCGGCACGGTCGTCTTCGCCAACGATGGGACGATCAGCACAGCCGCCGCGCAGAGCAACGGCGTGGTGGCGCAAAGCATCGGCGGCAGCGGCGGCAACGGCGGCGGCGTCCTGGCGCCCGTCAAGACACCGACCATCGGCAACTCGCTGATCGACCTGCAGTTAAGCGTGCGGCATGGCGCCCAAGGCGGCAAGGGCGGCAATGGCGGCTGGGTGAATGCGGGCAATTCCGGCACCGGCACCCTCTCCACGCTGGGCACGGGCTCAGCCGGCATCGTGGCGCAGAGCATTGGCGGTGGCGGCGGCAACGGCGGCATCGTCCAGGCACAAGACGCCAATTCCTTCAACGACATCCTGGGTTCGCCCGCCAACCTGGCCGGCCTGCTGGACAAGGCGGCCAGCTGGCTGGAAAGCGGTCCGCAAGTGGCGTTCAGCAAAGCCGTCAGCCTGTCCGTGGGCGTGACGACCGGCGGCAATGGCGGCGACGGCGGGGCGGCAAACGCCTTCACCGTCCGCAATGACGGCGCCATTACGACGAAGGGCGATCATGCGCCCGGCATCCTTGCGCAGAGTATCGGCGGCGGCGGCGGCAACGCCGGCATGATCGATTCGGCCGGGGCATCCAGCCTGCTATCCAGTATCGACGCCCTGATCAAAGCCGCCGAATCGGGTGTGCAGAACGTCTTCACCGTTGCGCTCCCGCAAACCAATATCACCCACCAAACCGGCGGCAGCGGCGGCGTCGGTGGCTCGGGCGGCGGCTCGGCGTCCAGCCCGAGCCTCGTCGTGAACACCGGAACGGTCGCCACGCAAGGCAAGGGGTCAGCGGGCATCGTGGCGCAGAGCATCGGCGGCGGCGGTGGCCGCAGCACGGCCAGCGGACAGGACCTGCAAGCGGTCGTCTCCGCCGCGGCTGGCGACACCAGCCCCGAGATCATCGACAAGATCACGCGCATCATCAATATCCTGGGCACCAAAGGCGGCTCCCTGCTGGGCTCCCTCATCAATGTGCGCAATGGCGGCCTGGACGGCGCGAACGGCGCGGGCGGCGTGGTCACGGTCGACGCCAGCGCCTCGACCAGCCGGATCACCACGCAAGGCGTCCAGGCGCCCGGCATCCTGGCCCAGAGCGTGGGCGGGGGTGGCGGCCTATCAGTCGTCGACCAGCCGCTTTTCCTGTCCAGCGCCACCACCGCGACGATGGCGTTGGGGGTGGCGGGCGACCAAGGCCAAGGCGCCCAGCTGAGCATGGGCGGCGCCGTCAACGTCATCCATGGCGGCACGCTGGGCACCAACGCGGCGGGCTCCGCCGGGATCATCGCGCAAAGTGTCGGCGGCGGCGGCGGCCTGGGCGCACTTTCCCTGCGCAATGCCAGTCAGGCCGTGATGACGCAGACCGCCACGCTGGCGATCACGCTTGGCAGCGAGCATCCGACGAACGGCTTCGGAGGATCGAACTTCTCGCTGGTGCCGGGCGGCGCCGTGAACGTCGCCAACAACACCGGCCGCATCGTGACCCAAGGGGCGTTCTCGCCGGGGATACTGGCGCAAAGCGTGGGCGGCGGCGGCGGGGTGGCCACGGTGTCGTCCGGCGCGTCGCTCGGCAGTGTCGACATTCAGCTGGGCAGCATCGCGACCAATACCTTCGGCCCCACGCCTACCACGGTCACCGGTGATGGCGGCAACGTCACCGTCGCCAACACCGGGGGCAGCATCGCCACCTACGGTGCCCTGTCCTTCGGCGTGCTGGCGCAGAGCATCGGCGGCGGCGGCGGCCTGGTCACGATCGACAACGGCGTCACGCCAGTGGCAAACGCCGCGAACGTCACCTTCGGCGCAAACTCGCCGATGCGTGGCGCCGCCGGCACGGTCACCGTCACGCAAGACGTCGGCGGCAGCCTGTTCACGGCCGGCACGAATTCGCACGGCATCGTGGCGCAAAGCGTGGGCGGCGGCGGCGGCATCGCTGGGTTGGCCACCCAGCCCGGTCTGACGACGCTAAAGCCTGTGGCGTCTTCCACCGAAGACGGCGACGGCAACACCGTCAACCTGAGCATCCAAGGCACTGTCGCAACGTCGGGCAATGGCGCCGCCGGCATTCTGGCGCAAAGCGTGGGTGGCGGCGGCGGCTTGGCCGGCGACCAGTCCTCGGCGCTTTACACGACCAGCCTCATCCAGAGCGCCGGACTCACTGGCGGCATCGGCGTCGGCAGTGCCGTCAACGTGACCATCGGCACAGGAGGCACCGTCCAGACCGCCGGCGCCAACGCACCCGCGATCCTGGCCATGAGCGTGGGCGGCGGCGGCGTCTTCAAGGACGGCACGCTCTACCAATACAGCACGCCCAACAACGCCGTGACGTACGGCGGACCGGTAACCATCGATATCGGCCAGGCCGCGCACGTGATCACGACAGGCGCCAATTCGCCCGCCATCGTGGCCATCAGCAATGGCGCAAACGGCGGCGGCCGCCCGATTGCGGTCAACGTGGGTCCGAGCGCGCTGCTCAGCGCCAACAGCACGTCCGGGACGGCCATTCTTGCCGTCGCCCCGTTGGCCAGCACCAGCATCACCAATGCCGGCACCATCCAGGCCAAGACCGCTATCGACACCTCGGGCCAGACCACCGTCAACAACACGGGAACCGTGGCGGGCGATGTGGTGATGGGCAGCGGCAGCACGTTCAACAACCAGGCCGGCGCCAGCCTGTACAGCGGCGCGCGCTTGCAGGGCGACTTGAACAACGCCGGCATCCTGAACCCGGGCGGGCCGGGCACCTATACCGCGACACGCCTAACCGGCACGCTGAACAACACGGGCACCTACCGGCCAGACCTGGACTTTGGCGACCACAACAGCGATTTCATTTCCGTGTCGGGCGCATCGACCTTCGCAGGCATCGTCAAGCCGGTGTTGCGCAACCCCGTGAAGAACGTCTGGCTGGGCATCGGCCATTTCGATGCGCCGCAAACCAGCATCCCGGCCACCGCCAGCGACAGCCCGCTGTTCCAGTATGCAATCAAGAACAACGGCGCCGGCGCCTTGCGTGACCCGCTGATTTCCGTCGACGCCAATTTCACGCCGTCGGCGCTGCCGATCAGCGCAGACCGCATCAGCATCGCGAACTCGCTGCAAGGGCTGTGGAACCAGGGCAATAGAAGCACCGCGTCCCTGTTCGACAAATTCACCGGCATCCAGACGGCCGAACAATACCGCGACGCGCTGAACGGCGTCGCGCACGACGGGCAATTCGCCCGCGCCTCCAATCAGATGCATGCGTCGTACGCCTCGATGAACCGCATGATGAGCTGCCCGGGCTTTGTCGGCGAAAGCACGATCCTGCGCGAAGGCAATTGCGTGTGGTCACGCCTGGACACGAACTGGACGCAACGCGAAGGCACGTCGAATGACCAGGGGTACCGCATCCGGCAGACGGCACTGACCCTTGGCGCACAGCGCGAGGTCGCCACCAACTGGTTCCTGGGGGGATCGCTCAGCTATACCTACGGCAAGACCACGTCGTCCTCCGACCTGTCCGGCAACAGCGACACCTTTGCCGGCGGCTTGGCCCTGAAGTACAACAACGCGCCGTGGCAGATCGCGCTTGCCGTGCATGGCGGCGTCGAGAAAAGCAGAATGTCGCGCGGTACGCTGGACGGCGTGGCCAAGAGCAAGCCCGATTCGTCCTTTCTTGCGGCGCGGTGGCGCACTGCCTATGAATTCAGCCAGCCGTCCTGGTACCTGCGCCCGTACGTGGATGTGGACGTAAACCACATTCGCCAGGACGGCTATCGGGAACAAGGCCCCAGCGTATTCAACCTGAAGGTACGCGGCAACGACACGACGTCGCTCATGGTCTCACCCATGATCGAAATCGGCGGGCGCCATGACCTGGACAACGGCGCGACCTTGCGATCCTATGCGGCCGCCGGGATGAGCTTTTTGAGTGGCGGCGACGTGGTGACGACCATGCAGCTAAGCGGGTTCAACACGACGCCGTTCTCGTTGAAGTCCGGCATGCCGAAAACCTACGGCAACCTGTCGGCCGGCCTGGAATACGTCACGCCCAAGGGCATGGAACTGAAGACGGAATACGCGCTGCGCGGCAACGGGCAATACCGTGACCAGTCGCTGACGCTGCGCGCCGCCTACCGCTTTTGAGCGGACGGCAGGCGGGGCCGCAGCTACTTTCGGGTCCAGCGCCCCAAGCCATTGTCGTCGTAGAACTTGATGTCGAACCCGCTGGCCTTGCCCTGATCCGTCTTGAAGACGATGGACGCCAGCGAGTCGACCAGATCCGCCTCGCCTGCCGGCGCGAAGGCGAAGGTATCGCCATCCCAGTGCTTGACCGGAAAACGCATGCCCTTGGGGCCCAGCACCAGGACCAGGCCGCCATCGGCTTGCTGGATGTCGGCGGCGCCGTAGTACGGGTTTTCGAAGCGGCCCACGTACGCCGTCAATACCTTCGCCGGCGCAGGCTTGGCGGGCCTGGCCTGCGCGGAAAGATCCGCTTGCGGTTCGAAGAAACCCTTCATCGCGCCGTTATAGGCCGCGAACCAGTCGCGCGTCGGCTTGCCGTACAACGCCGTGTCGATGAACGACGCCGCCACGGACTCGGCCGCGCCCACGGGCGCGCCGTTCGTCAGCACCACGATGCCGATGCCGGCGGACGGCACGATCCTGAACGTCGTGCCCGTGCCCATCAGGAAGGCGCCCGAATGCCCCATGGACGGCCTCCCGCCCAACTCGGTATTGACGTTGAAGCCATAGCCGTAAAAACCGGAACGCGAATTCAGGTCGTGCGCCCGCGCGGAAAACGCCTGGGCGGTCAGCGCGGGCAGCAGGGCGCCGGCGGCGATCATCGGCTTGCCTTGATACTGGCCATCGGCAAGCAGCAGCTTGATCCATTGCGCCATATCGACCACCGTCGATGACGCGCCGCCGGCGGGCGCCTGTTGATCTGCGTCGCGCTGCCCCAGGGGCACGAACACGCCCTTCTGGTAGCCGTGCAGCACTGCGCGGTTGTCGCGCGCCATGAAATCGCTGAACCGATAGCTCGTCGCCGTCATCCCCAGCGGTTTGAACAGCAAATCATCGGCCAGTCCGTCCCAGGGGCGGCCCGCGGCGCGTGCCACGGCCTCGGCGCCGATCGTCGTGCTGAAGTTCGCGTAGTGATAGGACGTCCGGAAGGCGTCCAGCGGCAACAGGCGCAGGCGGGCAATGACGTCGCTGCGCGTAAAGCCCAGGTCTTCAAGGTCGTCGCCGGCCGTGCCCGGCAAACCGGATCGATGCGCGAAGAAATCCCCGATGGTGGCGTGCTCCGACACATAGGCATTGCTCAGCCTGAAGTCCGGCAGATACCGCGCGACCGGGGCGTCCCAGGCCACGGTGCCTTTGGACACTTCAATCGCCGCCACCGTCGCCGACAGCGACTTGGAGATCGAGGCGATCTGGAACACGGTCTGCGCATCCACGGGCGCATCCTTGCCCGCCTCGCGCGTGCCGTAGCCTTGCGCCAGCACCGTCTTGCCGTCGATGACCACGGCGACGGCCAGGCCGGGCACCTGGCTGCGCTTCATGATGTCTTCGACGATGCGCGGCAGGTCTTCGACCGCGCGCTCCTTGCTGCCCTTCGGGATCGCGACGGCGTCGGCCGGCGGATTGGGCGCGCTTTCAATGGCCACCGGCTGCGACCACGCCGTCATGGATGCGCCAAGCGCCAGAACGCATGCGCCGGCAATAAGTGATGGTTTGCTTGTCATGGTTCCCTCAGAATCCCGCTTGATAAGCGATGCGAAAAACACCCTGGTTGATGCGTGTGGTCTGGTCGCGCTGATGCGTCAACCCCGCCTGCACGATGAAGCCGATCGGCGTCACGTAGGTGACCGCGCCTGAAAGCGCCCAATCCACGTCATCCTTGAGCCCGAACTGCGCCAGCTTCTGTTCGCTGCCCGATAGCTTGCGCACGGCGGCGGTCGCGGTCAGCTGCCAGCGGTCGCGCGAAAACGACAGCGACGTCACGCCATTGCCGTTGGACACCGGCGCGCCCCGGAAGGCGCTGGAAAACGTCGCCTCGTTGAACCAGCCGAGGTTCCACGAATTGCCCAGGGGCGCGTCGTAGCGCAGCCGTGCAGACACCGTGTTGGCGCTTTCGCCCTGGTTCGGGTCGAGGTGCAGGCGGCCGGCATCTACCCCGCCCGACAAGCGCTCCAGCCCGGGCAGATCACGAAAATCGTATGACAGGATGAACGACTTCATCTGGTCGCTGAACGCGGGCGGCTGGTCCGGCCGGATGAAACCATCGTCCAGGCTCAGCCGGTGGTTCAAGCCGGTGTCGTCGCGCTTGAACAGCACTGCGGCGACCGAGTGCGTTCCCTGGCCTGCCGTATCGAAGGTGTAGCGTCCGCCCACGCCGATCGATCCGCGGAACTCCGAGTTCTCGTTGAAGCCGCTATACAGGCCATCAATGACGTGCCAGGCGTCGCCGAAGCCCAGGTCCATCTTCCCGCCATACAGCGCGTAGTTGTCGGCGGTGTAGGCGGCAAACAGGTTGTCCAGGTCCGCGCCCAGGTCGGAAAACGCGTTGTCTTTCGTTTCGTTGGTCGACGAGTTGAACGTCGCCTTCGTGCGGATCGAGAATTCGCGCGTCAGCTGCAAGACCAGCGCGGCTTCCGCCGTCGGCTGCACGCTGCTCCAATGCGAGCGCGGAATCTGCCCGTTGTCGTCCTTGATCCCGAAGAAACCGGTATACCCCGTCATCAGCAGAAAACGGCCGTTCAAACGGGGATACGTGTCTTGCCCGTCGCCCAATTCGCTATAGGGAGTAAGGAAGATCTCCGTCTTGAAAATGTCCCTGGCCTCTTGCGCCGACGCGCCCTGCACGACGCATGCCGCCAAGATCGCAGCGCTGCAGAGCGATAGTCCGATACGCTTGCCCATGGCCGTCCACAAGCCTGACCCGATCACCGCGCCAGCTCGGCCGCCAGTTCGCGTACCTGGGAATGGATGTTGCCGAACATCGCAAAGTTCACGCGGCTGGCCACGACAAACACGCCCAGGTCACGGTTCGGCGACAACACGGCATAGCTCATGAAGCCGCCCAGCCCGCCGCTCTTGCCCAGCAGCAGCGGCGAGCCGTTGCGCGGCAGCGTCACCACCCAGCCCAGTCCCATGCCGTCGGCGTCCGTCACTTCGGTGCCCACGACGGACTTCAGCCCGTCATACGGCAGCCACATCACGTGGTCCAGCGCGAACGCCTCCTGCGCCTGCTTGGCGCCGTCCAGATGCCAACGCATCCAGCGCGCCATGTCCGAGGCTGTGGAATAGATGCCCGCGCTCGCGTACATCACGTCGGGCACCGTGGCGTTCGGGTCCGGCTTGCCGAACGGGTCCAGGCCCGTCATCAGCCGCTTCTTTTGCGCGTCGTTCAGCACATTGGTGGTATCGGCCAGGCCCGCAGGCTTGATGACCTCGTTGGCCAGCACCGTCGAATAGTCTGCTCCCCCCGCCTTCGCCAGCGCATCGCCCAGCAGGCCAAAGCCCAGGTTCGAATAGAGCGTGGTGGTGCCGGGCACGTAGGCCGGCTTATTGCCGCCGATCCATTTCCAGTAATAGGCGCGATCGAAGGCAGCGAAAGGGTTGTCGGACGGCTTGGCGTCCGGGTCGGGCAATTCGCGCGGCAGGCCGGCCGAATGCGTGGCCAGGTCCAGCAGCGTGATCGGGCGGCCATTCGTCTCGACGCGGGCATTGTCGGGCGCGTATTTCGCCAGCGGATCGGTCAGCTTCAGCTTGCCCTTGGCGGCCAGCGAGGCCAGCACGTCTGCGGCGAAGACCTTCGACACCGACGCGATCCTGAAGATGGAATTCGCGTTCGGTTCGACGCCATTGCCAGGCGCCGTCTCGCCATACCCCTGGATCACGATCTGGTCGCCGCGCACCACGGCGATGATCACGGCGGGTGCGCCCGAGTTCAGGTAAAGCTGCATGCCGGCCATGGACACGGCGTCCTGCAGGGCCAGGTCGGTCGCCCGCGCCGGGGACGCGCCCAGCATGCAGGCAGCCGACAACGCCAGAAGGGTAAAGCGGGAAAAAAGGCGGGACGCCAGCATGCCGGTTCTCTCAGGGTGGCTCGCGGAACGGGGATTGCGCCGCATGCGAGATGATCCCAAGAACTTGACGAACGGTCGCGCCCGCCAGGACGAAACAACATGCCGGCATGACGAATGACATGAAAGGGAGACCGCCGCCCTCAGATCCCCATGCGCTCGCGCAGCAGCTTGCGGTACGACCGCGACACCGGCCAGTTGCTGTCCACCGCGCGCATCCGGATCAGCCATTTGTCCACGCTGCGGCGGTCCACATCCATGACATGCAATGCGTTTGCAATGGCGGTCCGGTGCACGCGGAAGAACGTCTTCTCGGGCAGCAGGGTCGACCACATGCCCAGCGCGCGGGAGTCCAGCACCATCGACCCGTCCTCAAGCCAGATCTCGCTGTAGTTTCCCGCCGAGCGCACGCCCACGATCGCCTCGGGCTGCACGCCTCGCACCACGCCGCGCATGCTCAGATAGATGACCGCCGTCGACCGTTCATAGTGCGCCGTCCGGCTGTGGTCCCGGCTGTTTGCGTACTTGGCCTGGCCGATCAGGTTGGCGCATTGGAACAGGGCCTGGACCTCGTCGGGCGACCAGGTCCTGTGCTTGACGGTGGTGTCGAAACCGATGATCCCGTAGAGCTTCTTCTCATGGAAGACGGGCACGCTCAGCACACTCTTGTTGCCCTGGCGCTGGAACTCCACCTGGATCGCCCGCGCGGTCCGCGGCAGGTCATTCACGTCGTGGATGGCCACGGCCTGGCCTTTCATCATGAACCGGTGCAGCCAGGCGATCAGCGTCGTCGGCACGTCCTGAAGCTCGGCCACGAACGGCTGCGTCTGGCCGCGGCACCACTCATGGGTATTGCGCAGGCGCAGCAGGTCGGGCCGGTATTCGATCATCCAGGACCGGTCCACGTCCGAGGTCTCGCCCATGAACGCCAGCAACTCCGATATCGCATCATCGGCCGGGCATTTCAGCAGGCTCATCGCGCAGTGGTACACCCAGTCCGACGACGGACTGGGTTCAAGTACGGTTGCGTCGTGCGTCTTGTACTGACCAGCATCCTTCACGTGCAATTCCCCCGGCGGCCGGATCGAGCATCGTCCAGGCGCTGGCTGCGCCGCGCGCCAAGCGGGGATTTTCCTCCCGGTAACGGGGAATGACAAGAACACTGGAAAGTCCTGCCCGACCAAGGGGGCCGAGGTTACAAACTATCGTTTGTAAAACGCGAATACAGCCTGGCATTTGTACACCGGGCCGACCCCTCACGCCGCCCCGTCGACGCCGGTGTCACAGGGCAACGGGCTCCGGCGCCCCATCCGCCGCAAACCGCAGCAGATAGCCGTCCGGATCCTGCACCAGGAACTCCTTGCACGACGACCAGCCCGCGCCGACCCGGTAGCGCTTTTCCTCGATGGGGCGAAAGAGCGGCCACTGGGCTTCGGTCAGCGCTTGCACGATGGGTTCCACGCGGTCCACCTGCATCTGGAAATTGATGCCGCGCCCGAAAGGGCGTTCAAGGGGGGCCGTGTCCCATTCATGGTTGAGTTCGCAGAGCATGATCTGAAGCGGACCGCGCTCCAGATACGCGAAACCGGCCTCGCGCCGCGCATAGGCGATCTCGAAGCCAAGCAGCCCGCACCAGAAATCAAGGCTGGTTTCCAGACGAGTGACGTCCAGTTCCGGCACCATGGCCGCGAAGCCGCCCGCGGGAGCACGTCCTTCGGAAGATGCGCCGTTGCGTTCTTGTTGATCCATTTCGCATGTCCTGTTTTGTTGGCAGGTCACCGCAGCTGTCGACTTGCGCCAGGCGGCAGACCGGTAATGCGCTTGAAAGCGCGGCTGAAGGCCGCTTGGGACGTATAGCCCAGTTGCTGGGCCACGACTTCGATCGAAAGCCTGTCTTGGGTAAGCCACTGGCTGGCAAGGCGCATCCTCAGCTCCGTGGCGTATCGTAAGGGCGGCGTGCCGATCGTTGCCTGGAAGCGGTCCGCAAAGACGGACCGCGAGATATGGCATTCCTCTGCCAGCTCTGCCACCGTCCAATCGCGTCCTGGCTGCCGATGCAGCGCCAGGATGGCCCGGGCCAGCCGGGGGTCGCGCAAGGCGGCCACCAGACCCGAAGCATTGTCACAGCCACACTCGACCCAACCGCGCACGATCATGGCGGCCACCACTTCGGCCAGGCGGGCCAGAATGCCCGCGAACCCCACCCGCCCGGAGCAGATTTCCCCTTTCATGGAAGCCAGGATGGGCATCAGGCCGGGATAGCGCTCGCCGGCCGCATCCACCTGCATGACACCGGGCATCAGCTTGCCAAGACCCTGCATGCCGCCCAGGTCGAATTCCATGCAGCCGTAAAACAGGATGACGCTGGGAATGGGATGGGTGCTGGGACACGCATCCACGGCGCTGACCGCATCCCCAAGAGGCGCCGCCACGAAGCTGTCGATATCCTGGACCGGCACGTCCGGCCCGGATAACAGTTGATGCGCGCCACCTTGAGGAATGAACACGGCATTGCCGGCCGACAACTCGTGCAAGCTGCCGTCGGCGGTGCGTAGCACGGCGGTGCCGACCGCCAGGTAATGGAAATAGCCATGGCCGGGCTTGGCCTCGAAGCTCAGTCCGAAGGCCGGCCCGGCCTGGATACGGCGGTACTGGACGCCGCGCAGACGCATGCCGGTCAACAGTTCGCTGATGAGGTCCGAAGAAAGGGAAAAATTGTCCGACGCATCCATTCCAGGAGTTTCGATCAAATATTCAAGACGTACCATCATAGATCATCCTGAAATTCAAACCTAGACTCTGGGCTGAGATTGTTTTACTGGGAAGGAATGTGATGAGTAACTGTATCTGTGACCCCTTGGCCAATACCCCGCGGGGCCATGCGGGCGACGCCGCGCCGACCTCCGCGGCCTGGATGGCGGTGTTCTCGTTGGCGATGGGGGTGTTCGGCCTGTTGACGGCGGAGTACCTCCCGGCCAGCCTGCTGACACCGATGGCCGCCGCCCTGAGCGTGTCGGAAGCCTTAGCGGGACAGGCAGTGACCGTGACGGCCGTCGTGGCGTTGTTTGCCGGATTACTGGTGCCGGGGCTGACGCGGGGCATTGACCGGCGCGTGGTCCTGCTTGGCTTTTCCACGCTGATGATCGCCTCCAACCTGTTGGTCGCCTTGTCCTCCAGCATGTGGGTGCTGCTCACGATGCGGGTGCTGCTGGGCATCGCGCTGGGGGGATTCTGGAGCATGGCCGCTGCCGTCGCGATGCGGCTGGTGCCGCCCGCGCTGCTGCCACGCGCCCTGTCGATCATTTTCAGCGGCATCGCGGTAGGCACCGTGGTGGCCGTGCCCCTTGGCAGTTACCTGGGCGGGAGGTATGGCTGGCGCAGCGCTTTCGTCGCGGCAGCCGCAGTTGGACTGATTACGTTGGCCTTCCAGTGGTTCACGCTCCCGCGGATGGCGCCGCGCCAGCCGGCACGGCTTAGAACGGTTCTGGATGTACTGCTGCGCCCGGGAATCGCCATCGGAATGTTGGGGTGTGTGCTTGCCCATACCGGCCATTTCGCACTCTTCACCTACATCCGGCCGTTCCTGGAAAGCACGACGGGCGTCGGCACGGACGGCCTCGCGTTGATGTTGCTGGGTTTCGGTATCGCGAATTTCGCCGGCACGATGCTGGCCGGGTGGCTGATGCAGCGCAGCCTGCACATGACGTTGGCAGTAATGCCTGCGCTGGTGGGCGTGGCCGGGTTGGCCCTGGTGTTGATGCCGGCTTCGTTGGGGGGACAGGCGCTACTGGTGGCGTTCTGGGGCCTGGCCTTCGGCGGCGTGCCCGTGGCATGGTCGAACTGGGTGGCGCGCGCCGTGCCGGATCAGGCGGAAAGCGCGGGCGGAATGGTCGTGGCCTCGGTGCAATCCTCGATCGCAGCAGGTGCGGCTGCGGGCGGCGCGATGTTCAGCTTCAGCGGCATCGCGGGCGTATTCCTCGCTGGCGGCATCTTGATGCTGCTTGCTGCGCTACTGATCGCACTACGGGTCAGCGTCCGGCCCGCGCCGTCCGGGGCCGGGGCAAGCCCGGCACTGCATCTTTGAAGCCAACGCACCCGGCGCTCAGCAGCCCGATCCCACCTTTGTCGCAGGCAACGGCGTATCGCCCGCCGTGTTGCCGGCGAACTTGCGGATTTTCTCGGCCAGTTCCGGCGTGGCGCGCTCATAGCCGTAGCAATATGGCGGCGTCGGCGCCGCCTCGGGCCGGTAGTCCTGCAATACCGGCTTCGCGTCGCCCAGGTACAGGTTGTCTTTCAAGCGCAAGAACGCCTTGTAGTCGCGCGTATAGCCATGCTGCGCCTTCAGTTTTTCGTAGGCGCCGCGGTCGGATTCGCCGTTGTCCAGCGCGCTGCGCTTGGACGCAACGGGAATATAGCGGCAGTAATTCACGTTGATGCCTTCCACCGTGGGGAAGAATGCGGGCTCCACACATTTGCGCTGCGCATCGTTGCTGAAGATGTTCCCTTCGACAAACGCCTTGGCCTCCAGGCTGAAGCTCATGCCATAGAAATCCCAATTCTCCAGCAGGTTGTTGAACAGGTGGAACGTGCCGAATTGCCCTCTTGGGTTGCGCTGCACGGTGTTGAAGAAATAGTTGTGGTGCAACGTCACGCGCGCGATCGAATCGCGGTCGTAGTTCTCGAACAGGTTTTTCGAGGTGATGTTGTTCAACAGCATCACCTTGTTCGAGTTATGGAACTTCGTCCATGACACCGTGACGTCGGTCGAGCCGTTCTTCACATTGAGCAGGCGGTCGGACATGCGCGACAGGTCAAGGTGGTCGACCCATACGTCGCTGCTGCCGTTGGCCACATTCACGGCCTGGGTCAGCCGCGTCAGGCGCCCGTCGATCGTCAGATGCGTCAGGATGACGTTCTTGCTGCCATACACGCCCAGCCCGTCGTCGATCAACGTGACCTGCTTGCCGCGTCCGTCGATCGTGACGTTCGACGGCACACGCAATTGCGAGTTCAGCAGGATCGTCATGTCGGACGCAAAGCGGATCCACGTCGGCCCTTTCTTGGCTTGCTCCAGCGCGGCGCGCAGCGTTCCCGGGCCCGTGTCTTTATCGGACGTGACCTCGACAAACCGGCCTCCCAATCCGCCGGTGGCGCGAGCGCCGTAGCCCTCGCGCTGGGAAAGCAGCGACGCGATGGACGGGCAGCGTTCATCGGGGCTTGCGCACGTTCCATTCGCGGCCGCTGCGCCGCCATGCAATACGGCCAAGGCCAACAGCCAACGCAGCGGCTTCATTCCTGATCTCATCGATGCTTACTCCCTGTCACTGCGCGGACCGGTCCGCGGACTGCACGTGGCGCCAGATTCCCCCGCTCAGGCGCAGGTTCTCCGGCGGGCCGGCCAGGTGTTCGCGAAGCCGTTCGAAATACGCCTTCTGCCAGCGCAGCGAATAGGCCTCGGCGTCCTCGCCCGGCTCCACGGCAGGCAACATTTCCAGCGTATACGTCACGTGGCCGTTCTCCCAGCGCGGCGCGTAGAACACCGAGGGCACGCGAAGGCGATGCGCCAGGTGCGACGCGAAACTGGAGTACGTGACTTCCTGCCCTTCGAAGGTCGTCCGCGGCGCAGCCGGATTCGCCGCGCCGTCGATCGCCAGACAAAGCACGTAGCCCGATCCGATCGCACGCATGCAGGCCTTTGCGACCTGCGCCTCGGTCTGGTCGGCCGTGGAGATCAAGGCCGCGGCATAACTGCTCTGGGCAATGCTGGGTGCCGTCGCAAGCCAGCGCGACGGAATGCCCAGCAACTCCAACGCCATGAGCCCGGCATACATGGGGCCGACGTGCGCGGTGGCCACCACCACGCCGCGGCCCGCCGCCAGCAGCGGCGCGAAAAAGCGCTCACCCGTGTCCAGCTCGCCCAACACCTGCATGGCCTCTTCGACGTTGTCCTCGCGGCATTCGAGCCAATCGAACAGAAGATGGTCCACCAGATGACCCCAGCGCGCCCGGCGCTCCCATTGCGCGCGATCGGCATCGGGATCGCCACGCAGCGACCACGCCCAGTCCAGGCGCGCCTGCGGGATCGGGGCGGTGTGCAGGCGATCCTCCAGTTGGCTCAACGCCTCCTGGAAGGTCTTGGGCAGCGCCGTGCCGCGTTTCGCGACATATTGTTCGAACAGCGCCTCGGCTTCCTGCTTGCGGCCCGCCTGCGACAGCGCGCCAATGGCCGAACGCTGCCAGAGCAGCTTGTCTGGGGATTTCTCGACCAGCTTCATCATCTGGTCGGCGGCATCGTCGTACTGCAGCGTATAGCGCAGCGCGCGTGCATACAGGGCCCGCGTCTGCTCCAGCTCGGGCGCCAGGTCGATCGCCTGCGCAAGCGGCGCCACCGCTTCCTTGTATCGCCCGGCACGCAGCAAGGTCTCACCATAGAGCGTCAGCAGCCTGACATCCGCCGGCGCCGCCTTCAGGCCCGCCTCGAAGTGCGCCAGCGCATGCACCTTGCGGTCGTCCTCGGAAGCACGCCGCAGGTGCGACATCCCCAGCGAGGCGCGCAATGCGGCGCTGTCATGGCCCGCGGCCAATGCCGCGTCGCCAAGCCGGATCGACGCCTCCACCCTGCCGTCCTCAAGCAGGGCGCGCACGGCCATCGTCGCCGCGCGTTCGTTGGGCAGATTGTCCGGCTCCAGCGCCGCGGCAATGCCCGCTGCTTCGGCGGCATCGCCGTTGCGCACGAAGGCAAGCAACCAGAAGTAGGCTTCGCCTGGGTCGCGCTGCGCCAGGCCGAGGGTCGCGCGGGCGACGTCGGCCGCCTCGGCCACGCGCCCGGCCTGCACGCGCAATTGAATCCTTGCGGCATGCAGCGCTGCAGCGTCGGGCTCGATGCGGGCTGCGGCGTCCGCCTCGGCGATGGCGCGGTCCCACTGTTCCGTGCGCCCCAACAGGCTCGCCAGCATGCGGCGATCATCGGCGCGCAAGGGGTAGGCCGCCGCCAGGACTTCGAGCGCGGCGATCGCCGGCGCAAACCTGCCTTCTCGCACGAAGGGAGACACCAGCAAGCGCCGGACGTCGCGCCAGCCGTCGCCGACCTGCGCCAGCGCCGGCGCCAGCCGGGCCATGTGTTGTTCCGGGTCGGCCGCGGAATAAATGTCTTTGATGACCTCGCGCAGCCCGGCCGTGGCGTCGGCCGCGGCACGACGGTTTTCGATCGCCGTATCAACCATGACGCAGCCCCCTCAACAACGCCATCCCGACCCGCGAGATGAACATCAGCACAAAGCCCAGTGCCAGCGCTTGCAGCAGCAGGATTCCCGTACGCGGGCTGCTCGGCCGGTCGGTCGGCACCGGTTGCGCGATGATGGACAAATACCGCTGCAACCGCAGCGCGTCCGTCACGGCCTGCTGGTACGTCTGTTGCGCCAATGTCAGGTTCGAATCCGCGAACGCCTGGGTGTTCCTCAGCGTCTCGTAGGACTTGAGCTGCTTCGCTTCGGTATTGCCGTCGCCGCTCAGGCGACGGCGCAATGACGCGATGCGCTTTTGCAGCGCCGCGACCTGCAGCTCAGCAGGTTTGAGCATGAAATGGTCTTTGTTGCCCAGCGCGCGGATCTTGTCCAGATTGACCTGCGCACTGCTGAGCTCGCCTTCAAGCTGGCTGGACAGGTTCAACAGCATCGCCACCGTGGCGGACGGATCGATGTTGCCGTGCGTGGTGCGCCACGCCGTCAGTGCCTCCCGGGCGGCAAACGCCTTCTGCTCGGCAAGCTTCACCGATTCCTCGCTGACCTTCAATTTGTCGGCCACGCCTTTTTCGTTCATCGAGCTGACGAAGTCCTCGGCCAGGCCGATCAGCGCCTTCGACAGCGTCGCGGCATCCGCAGGCGAGAACGCGCTGACGCGCAGCACGTCGATCTGCTCCAGCGCATTGAACGACACCTGCACCGACGCCTGATAGGCACGATACAGATCGTCTTCGCTCGAGTCTTCGGCAAGATGGTTTACCGGGTCCATGCCCGCACGGATCAGGTATTGGCGTAAACCTACCTTCTTGTCCAGCTGCTGCATGGCGTCGCGCGACTTCAGGAAATCCGCAACCGCCCAGCCGTCGACAAAGCCGCCCAGCATGCCGCCCATGTTGCCTGTGGTGAGCAAGCTTGCCGCGCCGCCTCCGCCGCCTTGCTGGCCGGACCCCGATTGCACGAAGAACCGCGACTCCGCCTCGTAGCGCGGCGTGGCGATGCAAAGCACGTAGATCAGTGCGAACACGACCGGCGCAATCACGATGATCGCATTGATCCAACGGTGACGCCGGCGCTCGCGCAACGACGACTGCCGCTCACGGCGGCGGCGTTCGATCTCGGACCCGCCCTCAGAGGCCGAGCTGCCCTTCCTCGAAGCCGCCTCCGAAGCCGTCGTCGCCTGTGCCGGATTCGCTCCTTGATCGTCGCGGGGGGAACTTGCTGATGCACTGGTCGAGGTCGTCTTCGATGCTGAGAGCGCTTCGTTCATAAATCAAGCCTTTTAGGCAGTAATCCGCCATCTGATTCTGGCGGTAACTGGAAAAAATGAGTGTCCGGCCAATCAGCCGCTCTTCAAACAGAGCCAGCCAAAGGCGGGTGAAACGGCAAGGTTCGAAAGGGATGGCCCCTTCGATCACGTAGACATCGAACGCCGGCGCCAGCGCCAGGGCGAACGAAAACTCCTGCCGGGCGTAGAGCGGCCAATGTTCCATGGGCTTGGCCAGGACTTTCGGGTCGCTGATCAGGTCCGCGACCAGTTCGTACGTGGCATCCACGTCGATCTCGTACATCTCGCACACGAAATCGATGATGCTCAGGCCGCTTGCCTTGCCGCGGATGAAGCCTTGCCGGCCGATCGCCCACGAGACGTTTCCGTCGTGCTTGACGAAGCCCTGGCGCGGCGGCCGCAGGCAGCACAAGACGTCGACGATCTGGCGATGCAGCTCGGGCGAATGCGACAGCAAGGCATAGCGCCCGACAGGAATGTCGAGATCGACATTGGCCAGCAGCGGTTGCCGGCTTCCGAATGCATAGGGTTCGTCAGTGACGCCATTGAGATGAATCATTCTCTTGCCTCACATCGGCTGGACATTGGGACGGGCCAGCCGCTCGGCCGCCAGGGCGACCACCATCAGGAACACCAGCGACGTCAGGAAATAGCCCAGGCTCGCGTCGTGCGACTCGTAGGCCTCGAAGTACGCCGAACGCAGCAGTTGCATGCCATGCGCGAAAGGCGACCACAGGATCCAGGGGCGCAGGTGCTCCGGCAGTTGCTCCGACACGAAGAAGACGCTTGAAAAGATCTGGAGAAACCGCTCGATCACCGGCGCCAGCCGCAGGTAGAAATGCCAGAAGGTCGCGATCGAACCGAACAACACGCCCATCGCCGCGCCGCAACACCCCATCAGCACAACGAAAAGAATGAACCCCGCCCAGCTTTCCGGCAGCGTGATCAGGTCCAACGCATGTCCCGCACTGATCAACACCGCGAACACCACCAGATACACCGATACATAAATCAGCGCCTGCACCAGCGCGCACATCAGTGGCGTCACGCCCTGGAAATTCAGCAGGCCCCGCGCGGATATGTACGCCGCGCTGCTCCGGAAGATGATCTGCCGGAACATGATCCAGGTCGTTGCGCCCAACAGCGAGAACGTCTGCACATCCATGCCCAGGATGTAGTGCGTGCCCATCAGGATGTACAACGACGAAATCAGCGTCAGCAACACCACCGGGCCGACCAGCGCCCACAGCAACGCGATCCGGCTTTCGCCATGTATCACGCGCAGCTGGTAGACGAACAACGCCAACAGCGTGCGCCCCACGGGCCGGACATTGCCGGCGCCGTTTGCGGGATGCCCTTCATGCAAGGCCTGCAAGCGTTCACGCAAGATCGCAAGATCGCCCGCCTCGCTGTCGGGCAGTGCTATCTCCAGCGCAATGTCATTGCGTGAGGCATGGCGGCGCGCTTCGCGTGCCTCGTCCTGCTTGCGACGCTCCACGCGCCGCGCGTGCGCGGCGGCCAATCGCGCGTCTTCCGCCACCAGCTTGGCCGGCATGTACCCCGGCCCGAACACCTCGACGCCCGCGCGGATATCCTGTTCCAGCAGGCGCACGATGAGACGCAGGCGCCGCCGTGAAAAATCGGCCAGCGTCTCGTCGACCGCGCTGCTTGCGATCTCCGCGTCCAACTCCGCCTGCACGGCCTCGTACACCGCCCGGCGGGCGGCCACGGAGTCGTGCGGCTCGCCCTGCAGGCGGGCGAGCAACGGCTTGAACAAAACCGCCGGCGTGGCGTTTGCTTCAAACAGGGCGGCAGGATCCAGGCGCCAGGCCGCGACGCCCGCTCCCACCGCGTAGTTGCTGTCTTTGCGGCGCGAGCGCCAGCCCTTGATCCGGTCCTCGTTACTCATCGACACGCTATTGGGATACGCCGGAACTGGGGCCCGAATCGCTATCAATAGCTCGCGTGGCGCTGAAGCCGGCACTCATGGTGACGCGGAAGGCCGACAAGACCTTCTGCACCTGCGTGAACGGCGCATCCGAGATATAGATGGCCTGGCCTTCATGCACGCTGAATTCACGCGCCAGCGCCACCTGCTCCGGCCGGGTCAGGTCGAACTGATAGACGACCGGCAGCAAGTCCGGCTTGCCTTCGGCCCCGGCCTTGGCAGGCGTGAACAGGAACACGGAACGCGGATCCGCGGTCTTGTCGTCAAGCCCCTTGGAATCGGCCAGCGCATCCAGCACCGTGTAGTTGCGCTTGCTGATGGCCACGCGCCCCTGATTGCCCGCCGCGCCCAGGACAGTCAGGTACTCTTTCGAGTCATACGCGGTAATGACATCCCCCGGCCGCAGCAGGATGTCGTTGTTCTGGTTGCGGTAGATATCCGACAACCGCACCGACGCCACCTGGTTGTCGCGCCGCAGGCTGATGACAAGCTGCTCGGGGTTGGTCTGCACGGGCGCCGCTTGCGCCAGCGCACTGCTCAGGCGTTGCGCGGTCTGCGTGATCGGGAACATGCCGGGCTTGGTCAGGTTGCCCTGCACCGTCACCATCTGCCCGCGCGCGTCCGCAGCGCGCGTGACACTGACGTCGGCGCCGACGACAAGCTTGGCCAGACGCGCAACGATGGCGTCATGCAGCTTGCCCAGCGTCATGCCCTCGGCGTGGAATTTCCCCAGGATGGGAAAACTGACGTTCCCCGCCCGGTCTATCTCCTGGTTGCCCAGGTCGCTCACGCCCGACGGGTCCGCCGCGAACACGCCCAGGCCGCCGCGCTCCCACACCTTCACGTTGATGCCGTCACCAGGCACCAGGCTGTCGAATCCAGCCTTCGTCAGGTCCCGGTAGCGCACGGGAAAGTCCGCGACCTCCGGGACCCGGCTCGCCTGCGCAAGCTGGCGCGACACGGGCATCACGATGACATCCTTCTCGTCGTGAGCCCCCGTCATCTCGCTCAACATCGGACCGGAACGCGGCAGCTGGCATCCCGAGAGTGAAAGTGCGGCAAGCAGCACCATGGTCAAGCCTGCCTTGCGCCGCAGGCCCAAGGCCGGGACGTTCATTTGCATAAAACCCTTTATTTTCAGAACACCGAAAGACACGCCGGCAATCAGGCCGTCATCCGGCACAGCGGCGCAGCATCCATGCGTTCATCGTTCTCGGACATGCCCATGACCGGCATGCACAGGCCCAGAAACTTGGTCAGCATCGCGTCAAGCGAAAACAGCTTCTGCGCCCGCTCGCGGCTTTGCTGTCGAAGTTGCGCATTGCTGCGCACCCGATCCACCATCGAGGCGACCTTCTCGCAGGCCTCGTGCAGATCCGGGTGATCGACGTCGCTCAGCAGATGACCCGTCTCGTCCTCCACGAAACACTCGCCTGCCCCGCCGGCCGGTGTCGAGATCACCGGCACGCCCAGCAGCTGGGCTTCGATCAGGACGTTCGGCAACCCTTCGTAGCGCGACAGCAGCACGCTGGCATCCATTTGCGAATACCAATAGCCGACGTGGTTCGACAGCCCGACAAGCAACAACCGGTCGGTCACGCTCAGCTCTTGCGCCAGCGCCTCGATGATGTCGCGCAGGCGCCCGTCGCCGACGATGACAAAGCGGGCTTGCGGGCGCTCCTTCAAATACAGCGCCGCCAGCTTGATCCACAATTGCGGCCGCTTATCCGGCTCCAACCGGAACACGCCGCCGATCGTCTCGGTGGCGTCGGTCGTGCTTTCCTGGAAGGCCTTCCACTTTTCCTGGTCGGCGCGCGACGCGTCGGTCGCCAGATCTGGCACGCCGTTGTACAGGATGTGAAAACGCATGATCGGGATGTCGAGCCATTCCGCATACGCTTCCGCGGCCTTGCGGCTATTGCTGACGAAAACCACGCCCGGCACCTGCGCCAGGGCCTGGTAAAGCTCGGGATACTCTTCGCGGAAACGGTCCTTGCGGATATTCGGCGGCAGCCCGCGGAAAACCAGATGGATGGTCGGCGCGCCGGCTAGCAACGCGGCCAACGCACCGAACAGGCACGTTCCGTCCTGCCACAGGCTCACCACGTCGAACGAGTTGGCGCGCAACACCGGCGCCAGGCGCGTCACGCCGTAATGGACGGGGGGAGGCAACTGCTCAAGCAGCCGGCCCAGGCTGCCTTCGGGAACGGTTTGATGAGACACCGAAATGGCGGGCAGTTTGTTGATTTCCGTGACCGGGATCTGCGCCTTGACCAGCACGGGCAGGAAAAAATCCAGCTCCTGCTTCTTCTTCGCGGAGCCCGACGGGTCGGTGTGCTGCTTCACCAGCACTTCCACCTTCTTCGGCTTCATCAGCACGTCGGCCAGCTGCAAGTCGGGCGACTCCGCCCAACGCGTCAGTTCGCCGGCCAGCCGCGTCAGCTGCCGCTCTGCGCCGCCCGGCCCAAGACTGCCGGTCACCAGCGCGACCGATACGGGCTTTTCCGGGGGATTCTCGGCAATCTGTCGGTCACGGAAGTGCAGGATCGCATGCTTCATCGACACGATCCTGATGTCCTTTCCCGCCAACGCCTCTTCGGTTTCAAAGCGCTGGTAGAAGGCGTAGTCGCTTGCCAACCCGTCGGCCAGCTCCGCTGCCTTGCTGCCGGGCGCCAGGTGTTTCGCAACGGGCGCGATCGCCTCGAAGGCGTCGGCCAGCAGGCCGCGCTTGCGCAGACGCTTGGCGAACTCGACCCGCATGTTGCGGTCCGTGTATTGCGTGATCAGCCGGCGAAACAGCGCGTCCGATTGCTCGTGCGCGCGGATGTCGCTCAGCAGCTTGGCCCGCGCAAACAGGCGGTCAGGGCTTTCCGCCGACTCGGGAAGGTGGCGGTCGACGAGCGACAGGGCCTCGTCGACATGCCGCTCCTTCACGAGACGGGTCGCGCAGTAGCGGACGATCTGAAGATCGTCCGGGCACTCTTGCAAGAGCGTGGCCCACTGCTCGGCCATGCCCTCGTTCAAGCCCGCCGATTCCTGCAGCCTGAGCAGAAGAAAGCGGACCTTCGAATCTTCCATGTGATCCCGGGCCAGCACTTTCGCCCGAGCCAGGTTCTCCTGTGCCACCTGAACCCGCCCCGACGCGGCGACGATCTCCTCCAATTGCGCTTGGACCCGTTGAAGATCGGACTTGGCGTCCGCCCGTTCGGTTATCAGTGGCGGATTCATGCGGCCTTTCTCCGGTTGATCTTTTCGATCCACACCTGGCAGCGTTCGATGTAGTGGTCAAACTGCGCCGGATTCTCGGAACGTTCCTGCAGCTTTCGCCAGTAAGGCAGGGCCTGCTCGAAGCGATGCAGACGCATGGCGCCCACCGCGGCTAGACGCAGGCCGATGGGATCCTCGGGCACGAGTTGCACGATCTTTTCGCCCAGCGCCAGGCGCTCGGTGGTGCTGGTGGGTTCCAGCGCGCGCGCTTCGGCGTACAGGACGGTGAGGATGCGCCGCTTTTCGTGGTCGACTTCCGACATTCCCGGCCACGACTGGGCCACGCGGTCCAGCAGCTGCCACGCCTTCAGCGGGTCGCCGGCAGACAGGATCTCGCGGGCGCCACGGATGGCGCGGGGGCCGAGCCTGCCCAGCTGGCGCTCGGCTTCTTCCTTGGCGCTCTGGTCGGCTGACGAATGGGCCAGCACCGACTTGTAGGCGTCGATCGCTTCGCCGAACCAGCCGCCGTTGAATGCCACCCGGGCGAAATACAGCTGCGTGCTGAGCGGAGCGGATTCGCCCGCGGCCGCCTGTTCCAGATGTCGCATGGCGGTTTGCTTGTCGCCCAGCGCATCCGCGGCGCGGCCGCGCATGGCGTCCAGCTCGGGGAAATCGACTTGCGTGTCGATGGCGATGTCCGTCAGGTCGATCACTTCCTTGTGGTTGCCCGCCACCAGCGCGGCGCGCACGCCTAGGCGCATCGCACGTTCGAACGCCCGCTGCGCGCGCGCTCCGGCCAAGGCATTGGGATTGAGCAGGCGGTGCGCGCAGATGCGTTCCGCCGCATCGCGCAGGCGTCCTTCTTCCAGGGCGCGATTGCCTTCCTCGGCCCACGCCGTCGACTGCGCAACCAGCCACGCGCGGATGTCCTCTTGCTCGCTGTTGGCCAGGTCGCACGACACGGCAAGCGCCGCTGCCGCCATGATGCAACCGCGCCACGACGCTTCCTTCACGAGTTCCAGCGCGTCCACGTCCTCCAGCGCGGGGGACTCGGAGGCCAGGGCGCGCAGCCCGGCGCGGTCGCTGGCCAGCAGCCGGTCGCGCCACAGCACCGCGAAACCTCGGCCATACGTGGGGATGGCCGCACGGACTTCATGCACCCAGCGTATGGCGGACTCCATGTCGCCGCTTGCCTGCAGCAGCGACAGCACCGTGTCCGCCGCTTCCACGGCGCCTGCCTCGTCCGGCGAGGAAATGCGGAACAGTTGCTTCCAGTTGCCCAGGGACTCGTCGCCGTGGCCCAGTTGACCCGCCGAGACTGCCGCGATTCGGACGATCTCGGGCGTCTCGATCTCATCGCCCAGCAGGCCGGCCGCCAGCGAGTACGCCACGTCATGGCGTCCCAGCTTGAAGTGGTTGCGCATCAGGATCTGCTCGGCCTTGCTGCCGGAAGCCAGCGCGCCGTCGGCGCTGCCCAGAAGCGCCAGCGATCCTTCGTAATCGCCCAGCTCTTCCTGGATCTTCGCGAACAGCAGCATGTGGTCGGGCAGTCCGGGATGGCGGCGCAGCACCTCGCGCACTCGGCGCGAGGCCTCGCGCAGTTCGCCCGAATCCCACAGCTTTTCAATGCGTTCGACGCTTTCGTCGGCGCTGAGCTTGGGCACGGCCAGCTGCGGCGTAGAGGCGCTCATTCTCGGGCGCATGAAGTTCTTGAACCAATCGACGTACAGGCGCTCGGCAAAGGCCGACGTGTAGTGCGTCAGGTCCAGGCCGCCGTCTTCCATCGCATCGGCTTGCCCGATCTTGTTCATCAGCGGCGTCGGGTCGTAGCACGGCACGCCGATGCGCTGCGCGCTGGCGGTGATCGTGGCGATCAACTGCTCACGCTGTTCGATCGGCACGTTATCCGGCGTCAGGGCGTTGACGTGCGTGACGAACACCACCTTGTCGCGGCCCAGCAGTTCGACCAGCTGGCGCATCTCCGTCTCGATCTCGTCATCGGTCTGGTCGCGCTTGACGATGCGCGAAAGCAGGTCGCGATCATCCGAAGACAGGCTCTTGAACACGGGGTCCTGGTCCAGCAACGCGCGCCGTTCGGCAAGCTTGTCGGCGTGGGCCAGCGACCAGAACATGCGGGTGCGCGTGCGGTCGGCGAAGAATTCGCTGAAGTAGCGCACCAGATAGTTGGATTGGATGGGATAGCCGTCGACGGTCAGCAGCTTGCGCGAGGACAGTTCGACCATGTACAGGTCTGCCGGCTTATGCGTGCCGCGGCGCGCCTGCTCGCCGTTCGAGGGCCGGAAGATCACGCGTTGCACGGCGGCGGGAATATCGGCTTGCCCGAACATGAAACGCGCCTGCTGTAGCGCTTCGGCGGTGGTGTGCACGAAACCGTAGTTACGGCCCAGTTGCAGCTTGATCGGGTAGCGGCCCACGGCATCGCGCAGCGGCGTATGGATGCGGCAGGTTCCAATCGGAGCGGTAGTGAATGCGGTCATTGAGGGTCTCTCCTGTAGAGATGGATCGCGAGACCGAACTTAGAGAGTCCAGTA
Source organism: Achromobacter marplatensis (assembly GCF_002209535.1). Lineage (GTDB taxonomy): Bacteria > Pseudomonadota > Gammaproteobacteria > Burkholderiales > Burkholderiaceae_B > Achromobacter > Achromobacter marplatensis. The sequence continues at coordinate 125,433 of NZ_NJIG01000007.1, forward strand.
CAAGAGGTCGGATTGCAGACGTTTGCTGTCAAGCACGGACTTCAGGTCGCACACCATGCCCCCGCTCTTGACCAGCTGCGGCATGTCTTCCCAGATGGAGTCCATGGTTTCGCGGTGCGGCACCGCCAGAATCAGCACATCCATGTCCCGGAATTCGTCGCGCTTCACAAGCTTGATTCCGTACTCGTGTTCCATCTGGTCGGCGTCGGCCATCGGATCGCACGCCACCGGCGTAATGCCGTACTTGCCCAGGGCGTTGTATAGGTCCACGACCTTCGAATTGCGGATGTCCGGGACGTTCTCCTTGAACGTCATCCCCAGGATGCCGACGCGCGTCGACGCGTTCAGGCGGCCGTTGCGGGCCAGGGTCTGGACCACGCGCGAGGCGACGTGGGTCGCCATGCCGTCGTTGATGCGGCGGCCCGACAGGATGACCTCGGGGTGGTAGCCCAGTTCCTGCGCCTTGGACGTCAGGTAGTAGGGATCCACGCCGATGCAGTGCCCGCCCACGAGCCCGGGCGTGAACTTCAGGAAGTTCCACTTGGTGCCTGCGGCCGCCAGCACTTCCGACGTGCGGATGCCGACCAGGTCGCAGATCTTCGACATTTCGTTCATCAACGCGATGTTGATGTCGCGCTGGGTGTTCTCAAGCACCTTCGCCGCTTCGGCCACCTTGATGGACGAGGCGCGGTGCACGCCCGCGTCGATGATCTTTTCGTAGACGCCGGCGATGATTTCCAGGGATTCCTCATCCTGGCCGGACACGATCTTGACGATCTTCTCAAGCGGATGCTCGCGATCGCCCGGGTTGATCCGTTCGGGGCTGTAGCCCAGCTTGAAGTCGACACCGCAGCGCAGGCCGGATACTTTTTCCAGCTCCGGTCCGCAGATTTCCTCGGTGGCGCCAGGGTGGACGGTGGATTCGAAAACCACGATGCATCCCGGGCGCAGCACGGGGCCGATCGAGCGGCACGCCCGGACCAACAAAGAAAAATCGGGGTTGTTTTTCTCGTCGACCGGCGTGGGCACGGCGACGACGAAAAAGTCGCAGCCTTCCAGTTCCGTCACCTGGTCGGTGAACTGCATCGGGGAAGCCAGCAATACGTCGCGTTCGATCTCGCCTGTCCAGTCATCACCCTCTTTCAGTCGTGCGATTCGCCGCTTGTCCACATCGAAGCCGATGACATCAAAGCGCTTGGAAAATGCGACGGCTACGGGCAGGCCGACATATCCAAGGCCACACACTGCGATTCTCTTTACCACGGGGGACCTCACTGTCTTCATCGTGTCGCAGACACTAGAAATTGACGCCCAGCGACAAGTTATCGACGTGAAATCGAAATAACTTTGTGCTATTTGGGCGGACGTATTGCTTAAGAATAATTACATCTCGATACCCCTTAATACGTGGGGCGAGACGAGCCAACGAATGGTAGAGGTCCCCGACAGCAAACTTTTTTCTAAAAATTTTTATTGCTGTGGAAATAAATCAGAGATGCCCGTAATAAACCCGGGATATCCCTCAAATAATTACATTCATTACACAAACGGCAACACAACCAGGCGGCTGAGTTGTTAGTAAATATGAAAAAGCGTTTTTCTTATTTTTGTTTAACCAAACTGAAAAGACATAATACCCTACCGCGCATTATTTATTAATTACCCGGGGGTATAGCGGCGTAAATGACCGGGATCTCCCCGCATTATTCGCCTTGTGCCGCGCAAATCGGAACCGATCCTGGGCCGCGAGGCAATCCGCATTTGAACGCCACGCCCCGGATCGCCTCGTAATTTGAAACATCGATCAACCTTATGTTTAATAGCGGCCAATCGCGCCCCCTGAAATTCGCTAGCATGCACCCGCGAAGCCAATCCAGGGGACGGCCAACCCGTTGCAGGCAACCCACCCTCTAACCCGACACCTAGGATTCCCATGAGGCCGGCAGTACAAAAAGAAGGGCCGGCCCCGTGAGCGAGGCGTGGACCATCGGCAAATCGCGCTTCAAGCGTCCGATCCAGGCCGCGCTTGCCGCGGCGGCGCTGCTGTATGCCTCCTGGCTGAGCTTTGACGCGGCGGAGGGTCTGCTCCTGCCTCCCGACCCGGCGTCCCTGCACAGCGTGACGATGCAGGTGGACAAAGTGGCCGAATGCCCGTATTCAGACCGGATCCGGGTCGGCAGCCAGACCAGTTGGCGCAGTCCGCGCTGCCTCTATTCCAACGCGTACCCCGGTGCGGCATTGGAGGTGCGCGGCGCGGCCGCCCGCTACACATTCGAACCGCCCATCCGCCTGGACCTGCTGATCGATCGCGACCCGGCGGCCAACCTGGCCAACGAGTATCACGGGAAGATGGCCAGCGTGTTCACGCGGATCGGGGTCTACGGCCTGCGCCAGGACGGCACATGGCTGGCGGACCCGACTGCCCAGTACCAGAGTGTCCTGGCCAACAAGCAGGGCAAAAAGCGCAACGGCTGGCTGTTGATTCTGGCGGCGCTTGGCGCCTTGGCCTATGCCTACCGGCAAGCGAAGAAGGTGTTCAAAGACGACCCCTACCTGTGGTGATCCGGCGGCCTCGGCCATTGAAGGACAGGAACGGGTCGGAGGGCTGAACATGCCCCACATCCATGATCAAAACCAGAAGGGCCGCGATTGCGGCCCTTCTGTGCACCAAAGGTGGAACTCAGGCCAGGCGGGGCGGCACCCGCCTGAAAGTAGGAAATAAAGTCGGTCGCAGATGCCGCTTGCAACCCCTTGATCTTGAAAGACTTCGAAGATTAGAAAAGTTGGATCAAAGTCGGTCGCACCCCAGGCCTTCCCGCCTTCAGCGCAAGAAAATTGAACAAAAGTCGGTCGCAGGAGGTTCGGGTTCGGTAAGTTAGGTCGCTAAGCTACGAAAAGGGCAGCCTATCTCGGGGCTCACACAGCCTAGGTGCCAAGCGAACAGCCGCGCAGTCTTGGAGCGGGGCGGCGCAAAAAGCGCGTGGGGCACCCGGCACCGCCGTCATAAGACAGCTATCGGCCAATTTGATACATTCGCCAACAAGAAATGCGCGAGCGAAAGCTGCCATTCACGGTGCAAGGTAAGCTTCAGGGGCGCACCAGATGCAACAAAGCATAGAATGATGGTTGTGGCCTGTTCACGGCATTAATCCCCCGGAGTCGGATCGCATGAAATCAGCCGCGGACAAGATCATCGATCTGTATGACCGGCATGCGCATGACTATGTCGCGGATCGTCGGCACGGCATCGGGAACGAAGCCGCTTGGCTCGACAGATTCTGTGCGCTATTGAAACGAGGATCAGCGGTACTCGACATTGGTTGCGGTTCAGGCACGCCGATGGCGGAATATCTCGTCAGTCAAGGCTTTGCGGTGGATGGTATCGACAGCTCCCCAACGTTGATAGCGCTCTGCCGTGAGCGGCTTCCGCAACGGTCTTGGCGTGTAGCGGATATGCGTGGCCTCGCGCTAGATCGGATATTCGATGGCTTGCTCGCCTGGGACAGCTTCTTTCATCTCAGCCACGATGATCAGCGCCGAATGTTTCCAATCTTTAAGCGACACGCGTCACGGCGCGCTGCGCTGATGTTTACCAGCGGGCCTTCGCACGGTGAAGCCATTGGCTCTGAAAGTAGGAAATAAAGTCGGTCGCAGATGCCGCTTGCAACCCCTTGATCTTGAAAGACTTCGAAGATTAGAAAAGTTGGATCAAAGTCGGTCGCACCCCAGGCCTTCCCGCCTTCAGCGCAAGAAAATTGAACAAAAGTCGGTCGCAGGAGGTTCGGGTTCGGTAAGTTAGGTCGCTAAGCTACGAAAAGGGCAGCCTATCTCGGGGCTCACACAGCCTAGGTGCCAAGCGAACAGCCGCGCAGTCTTGGAGCGGGGCGGCGCAAAAAGCGCGTGGGGCACCCGGCACCGCCGTCATAAGACAGCTATCGGCCAGAGCCGGCCATTCATATACAGCGTGTCAGTACCGACGCGCAGCGAAAATTGCGGCATTGAGTGCGGCACAATGATCGAAGCATCGGACGCTTACGGAACACGTGAAATGGAGTATTCCTTGCACCCTCTGCCTCCTCCCTCTGTCCCTCAATCATTATGCGACATGCTCGAGGACTATCCGGACTGCGTCGAGCGATTGCAAGACTGCCTGAACAGATACGTAGGCAATCCTTCCTATCGAGACCTATTTAGAGGTGCCATTTTGGCGCTGCAAGGCACGCTGCAAACCTTATCAGCCGAAGCTGGCAATGAACTCGCTGCTGCCAAAGTCACCGACGACGCGAGAATGATCGCCAGCGCATCCAAGAAGCAACAGCAGCTATTTACTGCGGGATGGTTCGTCTTCGAGATGGTGGATATGGAGGACCTTTGGGCTTACTTTCGGGCAAACAAGGACGCTTTCAAATGAGCACTCCTGTGTATCGGTTGAGCCAAGGTATGCGGTCAATTAGCGACGCCTCTGAGCATACGCGAACCGTTGAACTTGGCATTCTCTACCGTAAAGTCATTGAACTTGGGCGACGCTTTGTTTCCTGCCCTCGTCTGGAGCTTTCATCTCCGGCCGCAATCCGCCGTTGAAGAGGCAATGAGGCGCGATCGGGCGGCACTCGCCACACAGCAGCCGTTGGTGAGCGCACGTTGAAGCTTCCGCTTTGGGTCGGATAGCGCCCTTCACCAGCGGCGGCTGGCGGTCGATTCTGTTGAAAACCTCCTTCCAGTGATGCTCGACTACTTCTTGAAGGTGCTTCACCCTTGCTCGGGATGAGATCCTTGATCTGGCGCCGATCTGAAGGGACAATTTTTCGATCCCGGTGCGATTGCGCCCGGAGATCGAGTTTTTCAACAGCATCGGCCGGAAGCCGACGGTCAAGGATTCTGCAAGATCGACTTGCTCTGCCCGAGCGCCGGCTTCCTTAATACCCGCTCACTTCGCACCGACACAGCAAACCGTTAGCCGACAGCCCCTCGGATGCGACCAAGCTAAACGGTCATCGTCAGAATAATTTTCCCCACGTTCTGCGCCGACTCCATCCGGCGATGTGCATCCGATGCAAGTTCAAGCGGATAGGTACTGTCAACCACGGGAATCAGGCCCGCACCTCTGGAAAAGCGGTCCAGCCAGTGTTCGCGAAACCGCTGCACCATCGCGTGCTTTTCAGCCTGCGGACGCGATTTCATGACGGTGCCGAAAATTTGCAGATGGCGATACAGGATGTCTTCCAACGCAACACTGACTTGACCGCCTCCGCCCAGGATGCCCACCTGAACCAACCGCCCGCCGTTAGCCAGCGAGGCAATGTTGCGCGCAAAGTTGGGCGCGCCAATAAAGTCGATCACCACGTCCACGCCACGTTTCGATGTCCGCTCGGCCACGACCTGCGCATAGTCCTGCGTGCGATAGTCGACGACGCAGTCGGCGCCCAGCCGCTGGACCTGCTCAAGCTTGCTGGCCTCGGCCGTGGCGTACACGGTGGCGCCCGTTGCCCGGGCGAGCTGCACCGCCGCCGACCCCACGCCGCCAGCTGCCGCGTGAATCAACACGGAATCCCCCGCTTTCAGGCGACCCAGGTGCAACATGGCTTCGTGCGCCGTGACGAACACTTCGGGGATGGCGGCCGCGTGAACGTAGTCCAGCTCCTGGGGAATGGGCAAGGCCATGCGCCAATCCAACCGGGCGACCTCCGCATACGCACCGCCACCCACCACACCCATCACGCGGTCACCGGGCTTGAAGCCGCGCACGGAGCTGCCGGCTTGCGTCACTTCGCCGGCGATCTCCAGACCCATGATGGTCGAGTCGCCGAAGTTCGGGCGGCCGTAGCCGCCACGGCGGTGCGTCAGGTCGGCGCGATTCACGCCTGCGGCATGGACGCGGACGATGAGGTCGTCGGGCCGCATGTCGGGCGGGGAAACGTCGGCCACCTGGAGCACATCGGCGTCGCCAAACTCTTCAAAAATAATCGCTTTCATTGCTTATCCTTCAGGCCGCTTTCTTGTGACGCGGCCAATGTGGCTTGCGCAATCGCCGAGGCGGTGATTGCGGCGGGAAACCCGACGTAGAACGCCAGGTGCGTGATGACGGCCGACAGCTCTTCCTGTGTCAGCCCATTGCCGACGGCGCGGCGCAGGTGCGCGGGCAATTCATCCTTATGCCCTCCGGCGATCAAGGCGGCCACGGTAATCAGGCTGCGGTCTCGAGGCGTCAACGCGGGGTCGCTCCAGATATCGGGGTACAGCGTGTTGTCGACGAAGGCAGACAGCGCCGGGGTGAAGGCACGCGCGGCTTCGCGCGGATGGCTGAAATCAATATTCGACATGGTGCGCTCCTGGTTCAAGCCTGGCTGATGAACTTGTGCGTAAGGTAGTACTCGATGCCTTCCACCCCGCCCTCCGAACCGTGTCCGCTTTCTTTCATGCCGCCGAACGGCAGTTCCGTGGCCACGATGCGGTATTGATTGATGCCGATCATTCCGGCTTCCAAGCCGTCGGCCACGTCTATCGCCGTGCGGGCATTGCTGGTGAACGCATAGGCCGACAAACCATAGGGCAGCCGATTGGCTTCCTGCAAACCCTGCGCCAGTTCATCGAAGGCCATCAGCACCGCAATCGGGCCGAACGGCTCTTCGTGCATGATCTTGGCCTGCATCGGCACATTGGCCAGCACCGTCGGTTCGAAAAAGTAGCCCGCGCCGTCAATGGCCTTGCCGCCGGTCAGTACCGTGGCGCCGCATGCCACCGCGTCGGCAATCAACGCCTGCATCTTCTCCAACTGACGCGGGTTCGCCAACGGCCCGACTTGCGTATCCGGATCAAGCCCATTTCCGACTTTCAGGGCGCGGGTCGCCTTGACGAATTGTTCGCGGAATTCGTCATAGACGCCGCGCTGGACCAGAAAGCGCGTGGACGAAATGCAGACTTGGCCGGTGCCACGGAAGCGGTTGGCGGCGCCCTCGACCGCGGCGCGCTGGACATCGGCATCGTCAAACACCAGCACCGGCCCATGTCCACCAAGTTCCAGCGTGATGGGCTTCACGCCTTCGGCGGCACGCGCCGACAACAAGCGGCCGATGGGGACGGAGCCCGTGAAGGTCACCTTGCGGATCACCGGCGACGCAATCAGATGCCGGGACACGTCGTCCGGCACGCCGAAGACAACTTGCAGCACCCCTTTGGGCAAGCCGGCATCGTCCAGGGCGCGAGCCAACGCCAGCGCGGTGGCCGGGCTTTCTTCACCGGGCTTGATGATGACGCTGCAACCGGCTGCAAGGGCGGCAGCGAGTTTGCGCGCCGGCGTGATGGCGGGAAAATTCCAGGGCGTGAACGCGGCCACCGGGCCGATCGCCTGCCGCTTGACCAGTTGCTGCACACCGGGGCGATTCGCCGGCACGACGCGGCCGTCAATCCGCTTGGCTTCTTCGGCAAACCATTCGAAATACTCGGCGGCGCGCAACACTTCATCACGGCTTTCAACCAAGGGTTTGCCCTCTTCAAGCGTCATCAGCGTGGCAATGTGCTCGGCACGTTCGCGCATCAATTCCGCACCGCGCTTGAGAACGCGAGCGCGCTCGTTGGGAGCCGTCGTACGCCATGCATTGAAGGCCGGCTGCGTCGCGGCAAGCGCGCGATCCAGATCTGCCGTCGTCGCAAGCGGCACGCGGCCCAATTCCTGACGTGTGGCGGGATTCACCACGCTGGCCGTGTCGCGTTCGCTAGCGCCTATCCATTCGCCGTTGATGAAGAGGTAAAGCGGGTCATAGTTGCCGTTCATGGTTGCAAACTCCGATAAGATTGTTGGTGACCTCGGAACGGAGTCTAGGCGTGAGGGGCGCGCGGATTTAGCCCCTCGCGGAAGAATGACTTTCCCTTCCAGAGGAAAAGTCGCACGAACACAATGGACCCACGATGGACAAGCTATACAACATGTCGGTTTTTGCGAAAGTGGTGGAAATGGGCAGTTTCACTGCCGTGGCCAACCATCTTTCCACCACGGTCGGCAACATTTCACGCGCCGTCACGGTGCTGGAAGAAGGCCTGAATGCCCGGCTGATTCAGCGTTCCACCCGCCGCCTGGTCGTCACTGACGTGGGGAATCGCTTTTATGACCGCTGTATAGCGATCCTGGCCGACGTCGAGCAAGCCGAAGCCGAAGCGGGGCACGCAACGGTCGCGCCACGCGGCGTGTTGCGCGTTCACGCCGTCCCCGGCCTGGGGCGCACCTTGGTCGCCCGCGCAGCCTTGGCGTATAGACAGACCCACCCCAACGTCTCGGTGGACCTGCTTCTATCGCAGCGCATGCCGAATCTGCTTGAAGAACAGTTGGATGTCGGGATCGTGATCGCGCGCGCCTTGCCGGATTCCACCTACGTCAGCCAGAAGATTGGCGTCAGCCACTGCATCTTGGCGGCATCGCCTGAGTACCTGGCGCAGCATCCCCCGGTGCACACTCCCGAGGACCTTGCCCAACACGCTTGCGTCTTGTTGACCACGGTGGACTATGCCCCGGACGAGTGGCATCTGGAAGGTAAGGAAGGCACGTTCAACCATCGGCCGTCGGGCGGGCATCTTGGCGTGAACGACATGGACGCCATGGCGACTGCGCTGCGCGATAGCGCAGGAATTGGCCTGCTGGCGGGTTTCTCAGCAATCGACGAACTTCGCCGGGGCACGCTGGTGCGGGTATTGCCCGGGTTCCACACGAACCAGCGCAACGTGTATGCGCTGTACCCATCGCGTCAGTTTGTCGACGCCAAAATCAAGCTGTTCGTGGACGCGTTGAAGCTGCATGTGGGCGAGCAGCTTGCGGGCTATGCCGCTGAGCTGGGCATCGAGGCGAAAGAGACGACTTAAATACCCCTCGACCTCAACGCCTTATCGGCACCAGCGGGCCAAGAATTCTCCATCTCCGACGTCAGCCTGCACTGATTGAATGACCGAAATGGGTCGGGAACGGTCATCGACCCGACTCGACCGCCCCTCCTTACTGCTCTCGTTCCCCCGTCACTCCCATCACTTCAGTTCTGGAAAGTCCACCACGGTGTCATTCGCACGATTGAACACGTTCGTAAACGTGATGACGGCGATGGCCAATGCGATATCCACGACGGCCTCGTCTGGAAAGCCCGCCGAGCGCAAGGCCGTGAGTTGCTCGGCGTCGAGGGTGCCTCGGCCTTCTTGAAGGTGCCGGACAAACTGGATCAGAGCATCGCGCTTTGCATCGCCGGTCGGCTGCAGCGCCCTGATGGCGCGCACGGTGTCCACGGCCAGGCCCGACGCCTTGCCCGCCAAGCTGTGTGCAGCGACGCAGTAGTCACAACCGGCAATCGCGCTCACCGCCAACTTGATGGTTTCCCGGTCCTGCGCGGACAGGACGCCTTGCGCCAGCACCGCGTCGGCGGACAGCATCGCCTTAAGTGCGGGCGTATTCAAGGCGCCAATGGCCGCATAGGCATTGGGGACCATGCCCACCGCTTTGCGAATAGCGGCGAAAACGTCGGCGGTTTCGCCGGAGGCGCTAGCGGCGGTGGGCGTATTGATACGGGAAGTCATTTTCTTGGTTCCTTTCAAACTGGTGTTGCTGAAAACCGGCAGCGGTGAACCCGCCGATACAGAGAAATTCAAGCTCTACGCGCAATGGCGGCGTTCAGGCCCAAGGCGATCAGTTCCGCCATGGCCGCCACGACGCCAATTGCCCAAATGGCGCCAGCGCCCAACACGGTGGCCCCCAGGGCGCTGCCGATTGAAAATCCGAAATACATCGTCGAGGTGTTAAGCGCTAGCGCAACGGGCGCTTGCGAGGGGACGCCCGCGCCGATAAGCCGTGCCATCTGCGCGGGAAAGAATGACCACACGGTGAAGCCCCACACAGCCACTGCGACCATCACCAGACCCAACGAAACTCCCGATGGCAGCGTCGTTGCAACGGCCAAAGCCAGGAACGACAACGCCAACAGCACGAGCGACCCGCGCACCACCGTGTCAGCCCCGAAGCGATCATTGAGGACCCCACCCGTCATGACCCCAGCCGCTGCACAAAGCCCCCAGAGCGAGACAGACGCTGTGATCTCCAATGGACCAAAGGCCAACACGGCGCTCAGATACTCGGCGATATACGGGTAGGCAGCAAAGGCGCCGATCGACCAGAACAGGCTGACCGCCAGCAAACGCAACACGGAACGCTGCGCCACCACCGAGACACGTTCGCGCAAACTGGCCACCGCGATGCCCTGCCCCGCGTCACGGTCGATGCCAGTCAAAATGCCTGCAATGGCCACCAGGCTCATCGCGCCGACCAGCAGAAAGGTTGCCCGCCAGCCGAACGCGTGGCCGATCAGTCCGCCAAGCGGCAGGCCCAATGCGATGGCCAATGTCTGCCCCCCGCTGACAATGGCAAGCGCACGCCCCCGCATCGTGGGTGGGACGATGACGCCGGCCAGGCCATTGGCGGCGGGCACATATAGCCCCGCCGCAATGGCCATCAGCACGCGCGCGGCGATCAGCACGGTGAACGACGAAGACAGCGCGGCCACGACGTTGCCAATGGCGAACAGAGCCATCGCAATCAGCAGCACCTGCTTGCGCGCCATGCGGCCGGTGGCCACGGTGGTCACCGGCGACGACAATGCCAGCACCAGCGTGAACACGATCACCAACAGGGCGACCGTGGGAACCGGCAGCGCAAAGTCCTTCGCCATGACCGGCAGCAAGGGCGCGATCATGAAGCCTTCGGTGCCAATGGCGAACGTTCCCAAGGCCAGGAATCCCGCCGGCAGCAACACCGTGCGCGAATCGTCGGCAAGCGTTGCGGTCATGACGCAACTCTCCTAAAAATGCAGTCTGTGCGGGCGCAAGCCCGACTATCAGGCGTCTTAGACGGGGATGGGATTGGCGGCGATTTCAGTGTTGAAACCGTCAATCAGCGCATGTTCACCAATGCCGGGGTTGTCTCGCAGGGCACGAATCGCCTCAACAAACACTTCCGGTGCGTCGGTCGCCAGCCCCTTCATCGTTTCGGCGATAAAGGCGTCCAGCGGCATGGCGCGAGGGTCACCGCTCTTTTTGATCAGGTCGGTGTCGACCCACGGAGGCGCGATTTCCTGGACGCACACGCTGGTGCCTTTGAGCATGAAGCGTTGCGACAAGGCATACGAGTGCAGCGCCGCCTTCGAAGCGGAATAGACGGCATTGGTGGCGATAGGCACGTAGGCCAGAACCGAGGTGTTGTGAATGATCGTCGCGCGCGGCTGCGCCTTCAGATGTTCGATCAGCGCAGAGGTCAGCCGGATCGGGCCAAGCAGGTTCGTGTCGAGAATCTGGCGCGACACGGCATCATCGATCCGGCCCGAAGGATCGTCGAACGGCATGATCCCCGCATTGTTGATCAGTACATTCAGCGTCGGGTAGTCGCGGATCAGTTGCGCGGCAACGCGGTCGATGTCGGCCGCATCCGAGATGTCCAGGGCGACGCCCTCGATCCCCGGACGGGCCGCCGCCACTTCATCCAGCAGCGCCTGACGGCGCCCGGCGATGATGACCTTGTTACCCAGGGAATGAAACTGTTCGGCAAGCGCGCGGCCAATGCCCGAGGTGCCGCCCGTGATAAAGATTGTGTTGCCCGTCATCTGCATGATTTGTCCTTGTGTTGCGCCTGGATGGCGCCTTCGATGGACGTACTATGCGCGGGTCGGGTGAAGTCTCAAATGCCATAGATCCGGCAAAAACGGACACGGGTTATAAGCAGGCCGCCCAAGGTCAGTCAGGCGGCGTCGCGGTCTTGCATCGACACCAGGCTCCGCTTCACGCTGGCCGGGGGCTGACCAAGGTTGCGCAGGAAGGCGCGCCGCATTCGGTCACGGTCAGCAAAACCCGTGTCACGCGCCACGATTTCCAAAGGGTGACGACCGTCTTCCAACATGACGCGCGCAGCCTCCAAGCGCAGCATTTCCACGGCTTTGGCCGGAGACCGCCCGGTTTCTTCGCGAAATACCCGGCTGAACTGACGCGGTGACAGGCTGGCAGCCTCGGCAAGCTCTTCGACAGACAAGGGATTGCGCAGGTTTTCACGGGCGTAGGCCAGCGCGCGCTTTACCCGGTCAGAGCGAGGCTCCAGCGCAAGCATCGCCGAAAATTGCGATTGCCCGCCGTGGCGACGATGGTAGACGACAAGCCTACGAGCCAGTGCCCGGGAAAGCGCAGCCCCATGGTCGTCCTCGATCAGCGCAAGCGTCAGGTCGATGGCCGATGACATTCCCGCCGACGTCCAGATGTTGCCGTCACGGATGAAAATTCGGTCCTCTTCGACCCTGACCTTCGGAAAGCGCGCCCGAAGCGCCGGCGCATGCGCCCAGTGCGTGGTGGCAGTACGGCCGTCAAGCAGACCGGCGTGCGCTAGTACAAAAGCGCCTGTGCATACCCCAGCCACCCGGCGGGCTTGTTCCCCCGCACGGGCGAGATACGCACGCAGCCCGGGCGAAATATCCTGGGGCGCCAATTGGCCGGCAACCATCAGGGTATCGGGTATGACACCTAGCGGCGTCGTTTCGATACCTGCGTTCATGGACGACCTGACCGTGCCGCCTTTTTCAGAGAGCACCGTCAGCCGATAGCCTTTATCGCCCAGCTCAATATTGGCGAGCTCAAAGGCAGAGAGCGCCGCCAAACCCATCAGCTGGAAGCCATCTTCCAGGATCAAACCAACGTGCCGCATCATGCTTCCTTTTCAGGCAATGAAAGATCAGCTTAATCCGGCACGGGGAACGGCATCCACGTTGTTGAAAAATATCGGCCCACTTTGTTGCGCCATCTGGACGTCGAAAGCCATCCTTCGTTATTCCTGTTTCCGGCAATCGCGCAGCAGCGCATAAAGCCCCGCCGCACCAAAAGCCGCCATACCCAGGCCCACGCTGACGAACAGCCCGGTCTGCGTGGCGGCGATCAGCCCCCCACCCAACGCCACCACCGTGCGCGCCAAGGCCCCCGCCAACGGTACGGCCATCTTTCCGGTGCCTTGCGCGGCGCAGTACTGGGTGAATCCAAGCCCGAAGAAGCCAAAAAAGGGGCCAACATGGCGCAGGTAAACGCTTCCCGTCGCCACACTTTCGGGGTCCGTCAAAAACGCGCCCAGCCATAACTCGGGCCATATCGCAACCACCAACCCAATAGTCTCAGCAACGCCGAACCCCAGACAGGCTGCGATCAACGCGGCGCGGCGTGCGCGATCGATCCTGCCCGCCGCCGCGTTGGTGCCAATCAGGATCGCGGCGGGCCCGCCGATGCCGAAACTGAGCGGCACCAACAAGAATTCCAATCGCGCAGCCGCGCCGTATCCGGCCACGGCCGCCAGACCGTACGCCCCAACGTAGCCGGTAACGATGGCGATGGTGAGATTGGTACTTGTCGCGATAAGGGCCGACACGCCGCCGACCTTGAGAATTTCGGCAAATAGCCGACGTTGCAGCCGCACCGGTCTGGCGGCCGGCTGCAGCACCCCTTGGCCACGCCAAAGATATATTGCGAAAACCAGGCTACCAACGGCGTAATACAAAACCATTGCCAACGCGCCGCCTGTCACGCCCAGCCCCTGAAAGCCTGCCGCGCCAAAGATCAGCAGCCACGATACCGGTATCAGGATGACGCCACCGCCGCACACCACCCGCATCGGCAAGCGCACATTGCCACTGCCCCGAATGACCGCCAGCAGTGCATTGAACAGCCATATCAGCGGTGCGCCGCCAAAGACGACGGCAGCATAGTGGTCGGCGTGCGCAAGCGCTTCGCCGCTAGCTCCCATGGCACTGAACGCCGCGGAGCCAAAAGCCAAGACGAGCCCTGCCGTGACAAGCCCAAACGCCACCGCAATGGCGACAGCATGCCAAACCAGCGCGTTGGCTTGCACGCGGTCGTTGCGCCCCAGCGCCCGCGCAACCGCGCCAAGCATTCCCCCACCGACCGCGCCGGTCGCAAGCGCCGTCGTCAATGCCAGCAGTGGAAACACAACCGACACGCCAGCGAGCACGTCTTCACCGAGCTGGGAGAGAAACCACACCTCCATCAGTCCGACAAAGGTTTGGCTGAGCATCACCAGCAGTGTCGGGCCGGCAAGCGACAACATCACAGGCAAAATCGGGGCGGTCAGCAGGCGCTCGGTCTGGACGTCACGGCTGCGGGAATCGGTCTGCGCGGTCATGACGGCACTCGAAGACGGTTCTGGGCGAGCGCAGAATAGGCCAATGTCGTGTTGGCGGGAATGTCGAATACACGGCAATTCGCGCCATGCTGAGAGTCAGATGCGAAACAATGGGGTCAGGCTGGACTCACCCGGATTTCCCCGGTTGCTCAAACCAGCCCACATCTGACTCATGCGCCCACGCGCTGAAGCGTCTTCAGTTTCAAGCCATGTGCAGTAGCAGCTTGCCCACGGTGAAACGGCTTGCCATCTCTACGGGGGGCCCTTGCGGCTTCGGCAAGTGGATACTCGCCTCCGATAAGCACTCTGAGCTTGCCTTCGGCTATCCAATCGAACTTCCGCTACGACGGTAATCGGCCAGATGCGGACGCTCGCAAGCGGCTTTCCAAAGCGGCCCTTCGCGCAGCTCAGACTGAAATGCATCATCGACGCCTAGGGTTCTGCAATCTTCGAGCCCGTGAAGCATCACTTCCAATCTGCGTGTGGAAACCAGATCACGACTGAGCAGCGACAGGAACTCGAAATGGCGCTCCCAGCCGATTGAACGCGTTCATCGCGGCGATCGTGATCGTGAGGTCAACCAGATCCTTGGGCGCGAATTGTGCCGAGGCGGCGGCATACGCCTCTTCAGACGCGTGCGTCTCGCTGACACGGGTCACCTCCTCAGCCCAGGCCAGCGCGGCGCGCTCCTGCTCAGAGAATAAATGGTGCACCTCGTCCCATACCGGTACCAAACTGATCTTGTCGATCGACATGGTTTTTCTTAGATCGCGACTGTGCATATCGATGCAGTGTGCGCAGCCATTGATTTGCGAAACGCGGAGGAACACGAGGTGCACGAGTTCCTCCGGAAGGTTCGTCCTTCTCGTGACGTAGTGGTGGATACCGAAAAGTGCCTTTGCGCCTTCAGGTGCGATCTCTTGCCAGTTCAAACGGGTCATCACAGTCCTTTGCTGTTGTTGATGACTTTCGGATCGCGGCCAGCGCGCCCCGAAGGCCGCCTATCGACTTCGACCGCGATCCATGTCATAAGCAGACGTTACTCCACCGGCTGTTGGAGAAACAGGCCCAAAAACTGCCGAAACGACTGACCCAAGATGACTGACTTAAGTAAGTTCGATGCACTGTCGATTCAGGTGGACCGAGCCGCCGTCGCGGCAATCGGCGACCAGATCCATGCGAGCCTGCGACAGGCGATCCTCGACGGCCGGCTTGCGCCAGGACAGCGTTTGCCTTCCGGTCGAGACCTCGCCGCGCAGCTTGGTGTCGCGCGCGGCACCATCCGCGTGGCATACGATCGGCTAATCGCCGAGAACCTGGTATTCGGCGCCGGACCCGCTGGAACGCGCGTAAGCGCTCGGCCGCCTACCATCGAAGCGGTCGACGCCTTGCCAATCGACAGACCTTTGGCGGCTTTCAACCGTCCATTTTCGAGCGCCCCACGGCCGTTCCAAATGGGCGTACCCGCTCACGACGCGTTTCCGGCCAAGCTCTGGGCCCGCATGCGAGCGCGTGCCCTACGCGACGACGCGATCACTGACACGGCCTACGCTGACCCGCGAGGCGAACCCGTGCTGCGGGCCCAGATCGCGAGCCACCTTGCCATCAGCCGGCAAATGCAATGCCATCCCGATCAAATCATCGTCACCGGTGGATACCGGCAGGGCCTGCTGCTTGCCCTCACGGCGCTACGCGCTCAGGGGCGCAAGGCGTGGATCGAAGAGCCAGGTTATCCGCTGGGTAGGCGCGGGCTCGAGCTGATCGGCGCCACCCTCGAACCTGTGGCCGTTGACGCCAAGGGGCTGCGCGTGGACGATGGCATCGCCCGGGCCCCAGACGCCATGCTGGCACTGGTCACCCCAGGCCAGCACGCACCGCTAGGCGTGACCCTATCGCGCGCACGAAGACACGCCTTGCTCGACTGGGCGGCGTCAAGTGGCGCCTGGATCATCGAAGATGACTATCTCGGAGAACTTCAGCTCGACGGTCGGGCGGCACCGGCCCTCGCCTCAGGCGCAGGCGCCGAGCGTGTGATTCACATCGGGTCGTTCAGCAAAACGCTCAGTCCGGCGCTCGGCCTCGGGTTCGTCGTCGCCCCACGTTCGCTGGCGGAGCGTCTGGTCGAGGTCGCCGCCGTGTTGGCCCCGGCTCCGAACCGGATCGCCCAGTTGGCTGTTTCGGAGTTTCTATCCAATGGGCACTTCCTGCGGCACCTGCGGCAGATGAAGGCTCTCTATACCGAGCGCCGCAACCTCGCGCTAACGCATGTAAACAGAGTTCTGCCGGGCACGCTAGCGGCTGGCCTGGGCGTAATCGCACCGCTCCCACAGATTGCCGACGACATCGCCGTGGTGCGTGCCGCCCGCGCACATGGCCTCGCGCCCTCGGCGCTCTCCGCTTGGCACCTTAGCCGCGGGCACGCGCAACGTGGCTTGCTACTCAGCGTGACCAATCTACACCCCGACAACATAGAAACCGCATGCGCGACGCTTGCAAGAATCGTTGCATCTCATTAAATCGTGGGCCGCATATCCCCGTGGATCATGCACCCGGCGTCGGAGCGTCCGGTTCTCGCGGATAGTGACCTCTGCGGTCGGCGGCGAAGTTCCGCCGACGGCCACGACCTGCCGGTGCAGAACGGCAGGTCTCCGGCTCTTCAGCGTGGCCGGCGATGCCTCTTGGCGGCTCGGTCTCAGTCAGTGGCCCACGATGCCGCCATTAGCCTTCTAGTGTTCCAGCCGATTTATATCTCGCAGCCATGGCTTGTTGGCAAAACGCCACTTGGTGACCATAATCTGCCTTACAAGAAAGGGAGAGGTCATGCGAATTCGCAAAGTTCAGATTAGCAATCTGAGAGCCATTGCTGACGCGACTGTTGAGTTTGACGACTACACCTGCCTGGTCGGCGCGAACGGCGCGGGCAAATCGACTGTCCTGTTTGCCCTCAATGTCCTGTTCCGCGAAACCGACGCTCAGGGCAATCCCCTCACCGTCTTGGCGGAGGAGGACTTCCATCGTCGAGATACCAGGAGGCCCGCCTCGGTGACCGTGTGGTTTGACCAGCTGTCTGCCGAGGCGCAAGAAGACTTCAAGGACTACTACCGAAACGGTTTCCTGGTCGTCACAGCTGCAGCTACCTTCGATCAAGCGAAGGGCAAAGCCGAGATCAAACAGTTGGGGCAACGCATGGCGATGGCCGAGTTCGCAGAGTACTTCGGACGAAAGGGCGACGGTGCCAAAGTTGCCGAGTTGAAAGAGCTCTATACGGGCCTGCGTGCCAAGTTTCCGGATCTCAATGCAGCTACGACCGGCCCGGCAATGGAGGATGCACTGCGTACCTTCGAGGCAGCCAGGCCAGACTTGTGCACCTTGATCCCAAGTGAGGATCAGTTTTACGGAGCGACCAAAGGGCAGGGCCGACTCCAGCGGCATATCCAGTGGGTGTACGTGCCCGCGGTGAAGGACGCGAGCACGGAGCAGGCGGAGGGAAAGGCGACGGCGCTGGGCAAGTTGCTTGCGCGTACGGTGCGTGCCAAGGTCAACTTCGCCGAGGGATTGAGCGAGCTCACCCTGGCGGCCCGGCGCAGCTACCAGCAGCTCCTTGACGAGAGCCAGGAGCAGCTGTCGGAGGTGTCTTCGGCCTTGAACGCTAGACTCGCCCAATGGGCACATCCGGAAGCAAGCCTCCGGCTTCAATGGCATCAGGATTCGGAGAAATCCATTCGCGTCGAAGATCCGTTCGCGCGAGTTCTGCTGGGCGAGGGCGAGTTTCAAGGTGAACTGGGTCGCTTCGGCCATGGTTTCCAGCGCTCCTATCTTCTTGCCCTGCTGCAGGAACTGGCCAACGCCGACACCGGCAGCGGTGCGCCCAAGCTCATCTTGGGTTGCGAGGAGCCTGAGCTGTATCAGCACCCGCCGCAGGCGAGGCATTTGGCGGGTGTTCTCCAAGAACTGGCCAACACGGGTTCGCAGGTCATGGTGTCGACTCACAGCCCCCTGTTCGTCGGCGGCGATTCCTTCGAAAGCGTCAGGCTGGTGAGGCGCGACGCGGCTTCCCATGCGACATCTGTTTGCCAGCCAACGCTGGCTACCATCGGCGATGCGATTGCGCACGCACTCGGCGAACAGCCTGTCGCGGAACTGGCGACGCTGTCGAAGATCTATCAGCTTCTTCAGCCCCAACTGGCCGAGATGTTTTTCACGCAACGCCTGGCACTAGTAGAAGGCATTGAGGACTGCGCGTACATCCATGCATGGTTGGCGCTCAAAGACCGCCTGCTGGAGTTCCGTCGGCGCGGCACCCACCTGGTGCCTGTAGGCGGAAAGAGTGAGTTGTTGCGGCCGGCGGTTATCGCTCGGCACATGGGCATACCGCTGTTCCTGATTTTTGATGCCGACGGCGACAAGATTGCGAACGAAGCCCATCGGCGAAATCACGAGCGCGATAACAAGTCTCTTTTCCGGTTTCTGGGTGTTGACGATGCGAACTTGTTCCCTGACGAAACGCTCTGGTCTGGCACGCATGCGATCTGGCCCAAGGAGCTTTCCGACTGCGTCGATGCGGATCTCCGGCAGTCCCTCGGCGATGAAGTGTTTGAGGCGGTGAAGAACAAGGCAGCTGTGCGTTGCGGTCAAGCGTCGGGCGCTAGAAAGCACACGATGATGGTGGGCGCGAAGCTCGCCTATGCTGTAGACGCGGGCGCGTCGTCACCTACGTTGGACCGACTATGCGATCAGCTGATCGCGTTCTAGCAGTTGCAGTCGTGTGCGGAGTGACCCCTTTGAGGCATGAAGGCCGAATGGCTGACTGGCCGCTCAGGGTCGAGAGCGGCCAGTCGTCGACGGCCGCTAGCCCCTAGTGCTCTCAGACGCGCAGTCCCCAACTCCGGCCGGACAGTGCCTGGTGCGCATCAAGCTAATCGGTGCACCAAAAAGAGGGCCGCTCTGCGGCCCCTTTAACGCCCTAGCAACCGATGAATCCATCTTCGCCACACAATTGGTGAAGATATGGCGCGTTCGACTCGCGACCGACTTTATTTCTCGTTTTCAATGGCGGCCGGCCCAGTCCTTACATCACTCCACCGTCACGCTCTTGGCCAGGTTGCGCGGCTTGTCCACGTCGGTGCCGCGTGCGCAGGCCGTGTGGTACGACAGCAGTTGCAGCGGGATCGTGTGCAGGATCGGCGACAGCTTGCCATAGTTCTCCGGCATGCGGATCACGTGCATGCCTTCGGCGCTTTGGATCTTGCTGTCGGCGTCGGCAAAGACGTAGAGCTCGCCGCCGCGCGCGCGCACTTCCTGCATGTTGGACTTCAGCTTTTCCAGCAGCTCGTCCTTGGGCGCGATGGTCACAACGGGCATGTGCTCCGTCACCAGCGCCAGCGGGCCGTGCTTCAGTTCGCCGGCCGGATAGGCTTCGGCGTGGATGTAGCTGATTTCCTTCAGCTTCAGCGCGCCTTCCAGCGCGATCGGATAGTGCATGCCGCGGCCCAGGAACAACGCGTTTTCCTTGGAGGCGAAGCGGTCGGCCCACGCCATGATCTGCGGTTCCAGCGCCAGCACCGAACCGATGGCCACCGGCAGGTGGCGCAGCGCCTTCAGGTGCTCGGCTTCCTGCTCGTCGGTCAGGCGGCCGCGCACTTGCGCCAGCGTCAGCGTCAAGAGGAACAAGGCGGTCAGCTGCGTGGTGAAGGCCTTGGTCGACGCCACGCCGATTTCAACGCCGGCGCGCGTGATGTAGGACAGCTTGCACTCGCGCACCATCGCGCTGGTGGACACGTTGCAGATGGTCAGCGTGTTTTCCATGCCCAGCGAGCGGGCGTGCTTCAGCGCTGCCAGCGTATCGGCCGTTTCACCGGACTGCGAAATGGTCACGACCAGCGAACGCGGGTTGGGCACGCTGTCGCGGTAGCGGTATTCGCTGGCGATTTCGACGGCGACGGGGATCTTGGCGATGGACTCGATCCAGTACTTGGCGGTCAGGCCCGCGTAGTAGCTGGTGCCGCAAGCCAGGATCAGGAGCGAATCGATGTCCTTGAAAATCTTGAAGGCATCATCGCCGAACAGTTCGGGCGTGATGGCTTCGATGTCTTGCAGCGTATCGCCGACGGCGCGCGGCTGCTCGAAGATTTCCTTCTGCATGTAGTGGCGGTAGGGCCCAAGTTCGGCGGCGCCGGTATGCACGTGCACCGTGTGGACTTCGCGGTCCACGTTCTTGCCGTTGGCGTCCACGATCCACACACGCGACAGCTGCAGATCGACGACGTCGCCGTCTTCCAGGTAGATGATCTGGTCGGTCGTGCCGGCCAGGGCCAGCGCGTCGGAGGCCAGGAAATTCTCGTTCTGGCCCACGCCCACCACCAGCGGCGAGCCTTGGCGCGCACCGACCACGCGGTGCGGTTCGTCGCGGCAGAACACGGCGATGGCGTAGGCGCCATGCAGGCGGCGCACGGCGTTTTGCACAGCTTCGAACAGGTCGCCGGCGTACAGGTGGTTCACCAGGTGCGCGATGACTTCGGTGTCGGTCTGGCTTTCAAACACATAGCCCACGGCCTGCAGCTCGGCGCGCAGTTCGTCGTGGTTTTCGATGATGCCGTTGTGGACCAGCGCAATGCGCGGCTCGTCGTTGCCCAGGCGCGAGAAATGCGGATGGGCGTTGTGCGTGGCCGGCACGCCGTGCGTGGCCCAGCGGGTGTGGGCGATGCCGGTGAAGCCTTGGACCTTGTCCTCGGCAACCTGCTCGGCCAATTCAGCCACGCGCTGCGTGCTGCGCGTGCGGCGCAGATGGCCGTCGGCGTAGACGGCGACGCCGCAGGAGTCGTAGCCACGGTATTCCAGCCGCTTCAGGCCTTCAACCAGGATCGGGGTGATGTCGCGCTGGGCGACGGCGCCAACAATGCCGCACATAGGAGAGACTCCGCTAAGTTCGTGTACCGACGCATTGTGCGCGACCCGCCAAGAAATTTGATTTCTTTATGTGGCCAAAAATGGAATTTAATTCTCTTACATAATTGTGATTAAATAATATTTCTTCCAGACGACGATTTTGAATTAATAATGCAAAACATGCCGATTTCGCTACCGGAACTGGATGATCTCGACCGGCGCATTCTTGAACAGTTACAAGAAGACAGCGCGCTGACCAATCAGGATCTGGCCGCGCGCGTGCATGCGTCGCCCCCGACCTGCCTGCGGCGCGTGCGGCGGCTGGTGGACGAGGGCGTGATCGACCGGCAGGTCGCCATCCTGGCCGCCGAGAAACTGGGCAGCACGCTGACGGCGATCGTGGAGATCACGCTGGACGTGCAGGCGGCGGAAAGCCTGGATGCGTTCGAGCAAAGCATGCTGGCCGAACCCGCGGTGCTGCAGTGCTACCGGGTGTCGCCGGGGCCGGATTTCGTGGTGATCGCGCAGGTCAAGGACATGCCGGCCTATCACGCGCTGGTGCACCGGGCCTTTACTGCCCAGGCCAACGTGCGCAACGTGCGTACGTTCTTTTCGGTGCACCGCGCCAAGTTCGAGACGCGGATCGACGTGCGGGGGTGATGCCGCGGCGGGTGGCGCCTACTGGCGGCCCAGCAGGCGCTGGAACTGCGCCAGGTAACGGTTGCCCATCTCCTGGACGTCGTGCTCGCTCTTCACGTACGCATAGGCGCGCTCGGTGACCTCGTGGCGGAAGGCCGCATCGTCCAGGCACCGGGCCATGCCGGCCGCCATGGCCTGGTGGTCGCCCACCGCAACCAGCACGCCGCGGCCGTCGGCCAGGCTTTCCTTCAAGCCGCCCGCGTCGGTGGAGACCACCGGCACGCGTTGCAGGAAGGCGTCCAGCACGCTGCTGCCCAGCGCTTCTTCCTCTGAGCTCATGACGAACACGTCGAGGATGCTGTAGAAGTCTTCGACGCCCTTGCGGAACCCGGCGAAACGGTAAACGTCTTCGATGCCAAGCTTTTTCGCCTCGTCCTTGGCCTGCTGCTCGCGGTCGCCGCCGGCGCCGAAGTGCAGGAAGACGAAGTCGCGGCGCGTCTTGGCCAGTTCCCCCACCGCACGCACCAGCGTCACGGGGTCCTTGTCGCGGATCAGCGCGGCAGACGTTGCCATGACCTTCTTGCCGGCCAGATCGAACTCGCGCACCAGGTTGGCAACGTTGTCGGCGTTGATCTCGTGCGGCTCGACGGCGCTGCGGATGATGACCGGTTCAATGCCCAGCCGGCGTGGTTCGCTCGCTGCCATCTCGCTGATGGCCACGAACAGGTTCGCGTGGCGCCACTTGAAACCGGTCTTCCATTCGTCGCCCGGCTTGACCACGAACGACGTGCGGCGCGAGAACGCCACCGGGCTGCGGTGCAGCCATTTGGTCAGGACGGCCCAGGTGATGGTGTTGGCGGTCTGCGCGTGAATGATGTCGTAGCGGCTGGCGCCCGCCAGGAATGCCAGCTGCCCCGGCACGTTGCGGCAGGTGTGGGCTACAAAGCCCTCCTGGCGCGCGCGTTCGGCCAGCGGCGCGCCCTCGCGGCACATCACTTCGACGTCATGGCCCGCCTTGCGGAAGGCGCGCATGCAATACAGCGTCTGCCGTTCGCCGCCACGCCAGCCTTTCTCGAAGTTCAGTTGCAGGATCTTCATGCGCGCCCGATGCCGGAATACTCGAAGCCCAGGCCGCGCACGTCGGCCGGCGTGTACAGGTTGCGGCCGTCGATGATCAGCGGCGTCTTCAGCAAGGCCTTCACACGGTCGAAGTCCGGCGCGCGGAAGACCTTCCATTCGGTGGCGATCAAGAGCGCGTCCGCGCCGTCCAGCGCGTCGTACATGTCGGTGGCGAAGCTGATGCCCGGCTGGCCGACCAGCACGCGGGCGGCCTCATGCATGGCCACGGGGTCATAGGCCCGCACGTCGGCGCCGCGGCGCGTCAGTTCGGCGATGACCGTCAGGCTGGGGGCCTCGCGCATATCGTCGGTGTTGGGCTTGAACGACAAGCCCCACAGCGCGATCTTGCGGCCGCGGAGGTCTTCGCCGTAGCGTTGCACCAGCTTTTCCGACAAGCGGAACTTCTGCGCGTGGTTGGCGGCTTCGGCGGCTTCGATCACCCGCATGGGCAGGGAATTTTCGGCAGCGGTATTGACCAGCGCCTGCACGTCCTTGGGGAAGCAGGAACCGCCGTAACCCGCGCCGGGGTACAGGAAGTGGTAGCCGATGCGGGGATCGGCGCCGATCCCGCGGCGCACCTGCTCGATGTCCGCGCCCAGCGCTTCGGCCAGGTTCGCCATCTCGTTCATGAACGAGATGCGCGTGGCCAGCATGGCGTTCGCGGCGTATTTCGTCAGTTCTGCCGAGCGCACGTCCATCACCATCAGGCGGTCGTGCGTGCGCTGGAACGGTTCGTAGATGCGGCGCATCACGCCGACGGTGTAGTCGTCGTCGGCGCCGACGACCACGCGGTCCGGGCTCATGAAGTCATTGATGGCGGCCCCTTCCTTCAGGAATTCGGGGTTGGAGGCCACGCTGAACGGGATCTCGACGCCGCGCGCGGCCAGTTCCTTGTTCACCACCGCACGCACCTTGTCGGCCGTGCCGACGGGCACGGTGGACTTGTCCACGATCAGCTTGCGGGACGTCATGTGCCGCGCGATGTTCTGGGCGGCGGCCAGCACGTACTTCAGGTCGGCAGAGCCGTCTTCGCCCGGCGGCGTACCCACGGCGATGAACTGCACGTCGCCGAAGGCCACGCTTTGCGCCACGTCGTCGGTGAAATGCAGGCGGCCCGCCTGCACGTTGCGGCGGACCAGGTCTTCCAGACCGGGCTCGTAGATGGGGATGCCGCCCTGGCGCAACAGGGCGATCTTCGCCGCGTCCACGTCCAGACACATGACGTCGTTGCCCATGTCGGCCAGGCACGCTCCCGACACCAACCCCACGTAACCGGTACCCACGACCGTGATTTTCATGCCTGCACGCCTTCAAAATAGGGAATCTTGCGCGCCTGGCCTCAGGACCAGGCGCCGGCCGCCATTATAGAAGCGGCCGCAAGCCAGGGGCGGAACCGCCCTAGACCCGCAGTTTGTTGAACCGGACGGTGTTGACGACCACCGCCAGGGCGGCGCAAACCGTCCCCAGCACCAGCGCCAGCCCGGGGCCATGCGCCACACTGACGCTGAAGGCGATGGCCACCAACGCCGTGCCGAAGCTCTGGCCAAAGACCCGGGTGGTGGCCTGCAAGCCGCCTGCCGCGCCGCTGCGCGAGCGGGGCGCGGCCGACAGCATGGCGCGGTTGTTCGGCGTCTGGAAAAAGCCGAAGCCCACCCCCGCCACGAACATGCCCGCCACGATGGGCCAGTTGGACACCGATGACGGCAGCAGCGCCAGCCACAGCATGCCGGCCACCATGGTCGCCGCCCCCACGCCGCTCAGGGTGGCGGCGGAATAGCGGTCGGACAGGCGGCCCGCCAGCGGGGCGATGATGGCCGTGCCCACGGGCCAGGCGCCCATCAGCATGCCGACCTCCAGATACGGCCGGCCCAGCACCTGCTGGAAATAGAAGGGCAGCGACACGTAAGACGCCATCTGCGCGGCAAAGGTACAGGCCGACGCGCCCACGGCAAACGCCAGCGGACGGATGCGCAGCAGGTCCACCGGCACCAGCGGCGCCGGTTGCTTACTGACGCGGCGCACCAGCACCAGCCCTGCGACGCAGGCGATCGCCACCAGCCCGATGCCGCGCAGCAGGTCCTGGCCCATCATGTCCACGCCCGAAATGAAAACGCCCAGCGTCGCCATGCACAGCAGGGCGCTGACCCAATCCAGTTTCACGTCGTTGCGCGGCACTTCGGGCAGATGGCGCAGGCCGAACATGGCCAGCACGCAGATCGGCAGGTTTACCGCGAAGATCCACGGCCAGGGCGCCACCGACAGGATGGCGGACCCGATGGTGGGACCCAGCACCGACATCACGGCCACCGTGGTGGCGTTGATGCTGATGCCCCGGCCCAGCATTTTCAGGGGATAGATATTGCGCACCAGGCCGCCGAACATGCACATCAGCGTCGCCGCGCCCACGCCCTGGAAAACGCGCGCTGCGGTCAGCTGCCACAGCGTGCCGGCCAGCGCGCACCCCAGCGAAGCCAGGGTGAACAGCATCAGGCCGAAGGTGAACATGCGGCGAAAGCCGATGCGCTCGGCCAGCGCCGACAGCGGCAGCAGCGTCATCACCACCGCCAGGTTGTAGGCGTTGACGACCCAGACGGCTTCGGCGGGCGAGGCGTGCAGATCGACGGCAATGGTGGGCAGGGCCACGTTGGCGATGGTGGTGTCCAGCACCGACAGGCTGATGCCCGTCATCACCGTGGCCGCCGCCCAATACCGGCGCGGGGCCGGCAAACCGTCGGGCGGGGCGGGTTTGGCGCCGCCGCCCTGGGGCGTGTCCTTTGCGGCGTCGTTCTCCGCCATCACGACTTCTTGACCGGACGCTGCCAACCCTCAACGGTGAGCTGTTTCGCGCGCGACACGGTCAGCTTGTCGGCCGGTGCATCGCGGGTCAGGGTGGTGCCGGCGCCCAGGGTCGCGCCACGGCCCACGCGCACGGGCGCCACCAGCTGCGTATCCGAGCCGATGAAGGCGTCGTCCTCGATGATGGTGCGGTGCTTGTTGACGCCGTCGTAGTTGCAGGTGATGGTGCCGGCGCCCACATTGACGCGCTCGCCGATGTCGGCGTCGCCGATGTAGGCCAGGTGATTGGCCTTGCTGTCGGCGCCCAGCACGCTCTTCTTGATCTCGACGAAGTTGCCGACGTGGCTGCGGTCGCCCAGTTCGGCGCCCGGACGCAGGCGGGCGTACGGACCCACGCGCGCGTCGCGGCCCACTTCAGCCTGCTGCAGATGGCTGAACGCTTCGATCTGCGTGCCCGCGCCGACGGTCACGTCGCGCAGGACGCAGTGCGGGCCCACGCGCACGCCATCAGCCAGCGTCACGGTGCCTTCGAACACGCAGCCCACGTCGATGAACACGTCGCGTCCGCAGGACAGCGTGCCGCGCACGTCAAAGCGCGCCGGATCGGCCAGCGTGACGCCGGCTTCCAGCTGGCGGCGCGCCTGCTCACCCTGCCAGCGGCGTTCCAGTTCGGCTTGCTGCACGCGGCTGTTCACGCCCAGCGTTTCCCAGCCCGCGCCGGGTTGGGCCGCGCCCACCGGCACGCCATCGACGACCGCCAGCCCGACCACATCGGTCAGGTAGTACTCGCCCTGGGCGTTCTTGTTGTCGATGCGGGTCAGCCAGTCTTTCAGCTTGGCGGTCGGCGCGGTCAGGATGCCGGTGTTCACTTCCTTGATGGCGTGTTCGGCTTCCGAGGCGTCCTTGTGTTCGACGATGCGGCACACGTTGCCCTGGGCGTCGCGCACGATGCGGCCGTAGCCGGTGGAGTCCGCCAGCACTTCGGTCAGTACCGCTGCGCCCGAAGCGCGCGCGGCCAGCAGGCGTTGCAGCGTGCCCGGCTGCACCAGCGGCACGTCGCCATACAGCACCAGGGTCACGTCGTCCTTGCCATCGCCTTCCAACAACAGCGGCACCGCCTGCTGCACGGCGTGGCCGGTGCCTTGCTGCGGCTGCTGCAGCACGAAGTGCAGATCGGCCTGGCCCTCGAACGCCTGTTTGACGCGGTCGGCGCCATGGCCCACCACGACGATGATGCGCGCCGGCTTCAATTGGCGCGCGCTGTCCAGCACATGGGCCAGCATGGGCTTGCCCGCCAGCGTGTGCAGCACTTTGGGAAGGTCGGACTGCATGCGTTTGCCCAGTCCGGCGGCAAGGATCACTACATTAAGCATAAGTTCCAGGAAAGGTTGGGACGGTCGAGCGGCCTTGCGGCCGTCTCGCGTGTCGATTGAAAAGGGTCAGGGCTTGCCGTCGGCAGGCCCCGTTTTCTTGGCGGACTTGGCCGCAGATTTGGCGGCGGGCTTGCGTGCCGCAGGCTTGGACGCCTTGGCCTCGGTCTTCGCGGCGGACTTGGATTCGCCGGGTTTGGCCTTGGCATCCGCCCCCGGGTCCGCGCCGGGCGCGGCGGGATTGGCCGGCATGGACGCCGCGGTGGCCGCAGCGATCTGGTTGAACTGCTGCTGCAGCAGGTCCCACCAGGCCTTGGACGCCGATTGCGCGGCGGCGCCCATCTGTTCGCTCATGCCTTGCATGGCCGATTCCGGCCCGGCCTTGTCCGCGGGGGCGTCCGCCTCCTTGCCGTCCGGATCCTGCTGGGCCTTGTCTTGCCCAGACGGCGGATTCGATGCCGGCTTGGCAGCGGCCTTGGGCGCGGGTTTCAGGCCCAGCACCACTTCCAGCGGAGACGCTGCGCCGCTGTCACGGACCGCGCCCAGGTCCATGTTGGCTGCGCTATCCACAAACGCGCGCAGCGTGCTGATGGTGGAGCGCTGCACTTCCATGCCCTGGATGGTGGAAGACAGCATCGACAGGTTCATGCGCAGCCAGTTTTCCACCGAGCGCAATTCGGCGATGCGGCGGTCCAGGTCTTCAAGGTTCATGGGAGGCGCCATCGGCAGGCTGCTGGCCAGGCCGCCAGGCCCGGTCAGGCCGGCCCAGGCCTGGCGCATCATTTCCATGCTGGCCAGAAGGGGATTGCCCGACAGGTCGGAGTTCTGTCCCATGCCAGGAAGGACGAACGGATTCGTGAATTGGTCGCTCATGCCAGGTCTCCCCAAATACGGATGGTTTCCGCCGGCCGCCGGTCAACCCGGCAGCAGCTGATTATTCTCCACGCGCACACGGTCGCCCGAGGCAAAGGCGAACGGCTGCGCGCTACGGAACTGGCGCGCACTACCGTCGCCCATGCGGACCGTGAGTTCATAGTGCGTCACCGTTTGTTGCTGTCTGATATTACGCTCAACTTCACGGCCTGCCAAAGCACCGCCGACCGCGCCCAGCACGGTCAGGGCCGTCTTGCCGCTGCCTCCGCCAAACTGATTACCCACAACGCCTCCCACCACTCCGCCGCCAATGGTGCCGACCAGATGGTCGCTATTGTCCTTCACAGGCACCTGCACCTGGCGGACCGATTCCACCACGCCGCAGCTCTGGCAAGCCTGCTGCGCCGGCACAGGGGCCGCAGGACGGGGCGCCGCGGCCGAGGCCGGGCGGCCGGTCTGCGCCGGGACGGGCGCGGGCGGCACGGCGGCCTGGGGCGCGGGCGCCAGGTTGGCGCTTTCCGGGCCGGCGCCCGCCACGGGCGCATCCGCATGCGGATTGGCCGACGGCGAGGGCAACCAGCCCATCACCGCGGCCACGCCTACCGCGCACATGACAATGACGGCAATCGCCGCCGCCGCGACCAGCGGATGCAGGCCGCGGCGCGGGTTCTCGATTCGGGTGGTATTCATGACGAAGCTCCATCGTAACTAACCGGCATCGGTATAGCACCCGGGCGCGGTTTCGGCATGTTGCGATGGTGACGCTTCTTTGCAGGCGCAAGCCCGGTGGACAGGCCATCCCATTCGTGGACAATAGGCGCATGGATTCCATTTCCCTGCCCCAGCTCGAACAGGCGATCAACTATTGGCGCAACATCTCGCCGTCGATCGGCGAAGAATCGCGCCTGTGCCCCGAAGCCGCGGCGCTGGCCACGCCCTACGCCTTGATGATCATTTCGCACCGGCACGACATCGCGGTCGCCGAACTCAATGAAAAAGCCCAGGCGGCGCTGGCCGGCTGGGCTGCTTCAGGCGCACGCGCCCCATCCAATCCCTGATCAGCCTTTCAGCAGGGCCTTGATGTCGTGCGTCAGGGCGTCCACGCCCAGATTGTTGTTGGCCAGCACGCGGGACTCGCCCTTGCCGTCCAGCAGGTAGAACGCGGCGGTGTGGTCCATCGTGTAGTTGCCGTCCTTGGTGGGCGCCTTGGCGTAGTAAGCCTTGAACGACGCGGCCGCCTTCTTGACCTGGTCCGGCGTGCCGGTCAGGCCCAGGAAGCGCGGATCGAAGGCCGTCACGTACTGCTTGAGCACTTCCTGCGTGTCACGCTCCGGGTCCACCGTGATCAGCAGCACCTGCACGCGATCGGCGTCCGGACCCAGATTCTTCATGACCTCGGTCAGTTCGGCCAACGACGTGGGGCACACGTCCGGGCACTGCGTGAACCCGAAGAACACCACGACGACCTTGCCGGCGAAGTCGGACAACTGGCGCGTCTTGCCGTTGGTGTCGGTCAGCTCCATGCCGCGGCCCAGCTGGG
Organism: Achromobacter marplatensis; assembly: GCF_002209535.1. Taxonomy (GTDB): domain Bacteria; phylum Pseudomonadota; class Gammaproteobacteria; order Burkholderiales; family Burkholderiaceae_B; genus Achromobacter; species Achromobacter marplatensis. The sequence continues at coordinate 154,840 of NZ_NJIG01000007.1, forward strand.
TGCCGCTGATGTCGCTGCCTTTGAACGTGGGCGCGCTTTCACCGCAAGCGGCAAGAGCGGCGGCGAAGGCGGCAGCAGCGCCGAAGCGCAGGGCCAGCCGGCGGCTGGCGGAAAACACGGACATCAACAACCTCCAGGGGGTCAGCGCAGCAGGCCGACCCAGTGGTCCACCAGCAGGGCGCCGAACAGCAGCGCCAGGTAGAGAATGGAAAAACGGAACATGCTGCGCGCCAGCTGGTCGCTGTAGGCGCGGTACAGGCGCCACGCATACGAGACGAACATGCCGCCCAGCACCAACGCCGACAATAGATACAGCTCGCCGCTCATGCGGATGGCGTAGGGCAACAGCGTCGTGGCCACCAGCGCCACGCTGTACAGCAGGATGTGCAGGCGCGTGAACTGGTTGCCGTGGGTGACCGGCAGCATGGGCAGGCCGGCCTTGGCGTAGTCATGGTTGCGGTACAGCGCCAGCGCCCAGAAGTGCGGCGGCGTCCAGATGAAGATGATCAGCACCAGCACCCAGGCCTCGGCCGGCACCGAGTCCGCCACGGCGGCCCAGCCCAGCGCCGGCGGCATCGCGCCCGACAGCCCGCCGATCACGATGTTCTGCGGCGTACGCGGCTTGAGGATGACGGTGTAGATGACGGCGTAGCCCACAAAAGTGGCGAAGGTCAGCCACATGGTCAGGGGGTTCACCAGCGTGTACAGCACGAACATGCCCGCGCCGCCCAGCAGGCCAGACAGGCTCAGCACCTGGAAGGCCGAGATGGTGCCCTGGGCGGTGGCGCGGCGCGCGGTGCGCAGCATGCGCGCGTCGACTTCCTGTTCGATCAGGCAGTTGATGGCGAAAGCGGCTGCGGCAAGCAGCCAGATGCCGAGCGTGCCGAACAGCACGCGGCGCATATCGGGAATGCCCGGTGCGGCAAGAAACATGCCGATGACTGCGCAAAACACCGCCAGCTGCGTGACGCGCGGCTTGGTGAGTACGAAGTATTGGCGGAACAATCCGGGTTGAGGAGCGGCAAGACTGGTCATAGTGGACCCTATTTTAAACGCGCACCGAATTGGGGCCATAGCCCCCCGCCGGTGCGCGTCCCGCCGTGGACAAACGCACCATCAGCACCACCGCAGCCAAGGTCAGCCCGGCGGCGCCCCCATTGTGCAGCACGGCGATCAGCAGCGGCCACTGGAAGAAGATGGTGGTCAGGCCGGTGAACAACTGCGCGACCAGCAGCGCCAGCATCAGCGTGGCGGGGCCGCGCAAGCCGGGTTCGGCCCGCAGCCGCCAGGCCAGCGTGCCCAGGTACAGGAACACGACGAAGGCGAAGTTGCGGTGCACCCAGTGGATCGCGGTCAGCGCCGGCTGCGAGATCATCTCGCCCGAGGGCAGTTCACCCAGGCCGCGGATGACCGAATAGCCGCCGTGGAAGTCCATGTCCGGCACCCACTGCCCGTGGCACATGGGGAAGTCCATGCAGGCCAGCGCGGCATAGTTAGTGCTGACCCACCCACCCAGCGTCACCTGCACCAGCAACAGCCCGAAGCCGACTGCCACCCACGGTTTCCACCGGGCAGCCGCGGCGCCGATGGCCAGATGCGGGCGTTCGCGGGCCGATAGCCACGTCATCAGCGCCAGCACCGACAACCCGAACACCAGATGGGAGGTCACCACGGCCGGCATCAGCTTGTGCGTGACGGTCCAGGCGCCGAACGCGCCCTGCACGCACACGGCCACCAGCGTCGAGATGGCCAGCGCGGGCGAACGGCCCAGTTCGCGGCGATAGCGCCACGCCATGTAGACGATGCCGATGATGAGCATGCCCAGGATGGTCCCGACGTAGCGGTGGATCATTTCGATCCAGGCCTTGGACATCGTCACCGGCCCGAAGGGCATCGCCTGGGACGCCTGATGGATGTCACCCTGCGCGCCCAGCGGCGTCACGCTGCCGTAGCAGCCCGGCCAATCAGGGCAGCCCAGGCCCGAATCCGTCAGGCGCACGAAGGCGCCGAACATGATCAGGTCCAAGGTCAGGAACCAGGTGAAAAAAACAAGTTTGCGGTACCGCGCTTTGATACGTTCCATTTCCCTAAACCATGACTCTGCCGCGCCGCGCGGATCCCGCGGCACTCGGCCATCCCACTATCGGTGGGGTCACCCTATCCTCGAGTTATAGACCAGCTTGCTGATGTCCTTGCGCACTTTCACGCCATCGGCCTCGGCAGGGTACTGCATCATCAGGTTGCCCAGCGGGTCGATCACCCAGATCGGCTCCGGCAGCCCGGGCTGGCCGGCGGCCGCATCCCGCGCCAGCAGGTAGCGCGCCAGCTGGTCCGGGTCGGCGCGCAGCATGACCGTGCCCTTGTAGGCTTCCAGCACCTTGTCCGGCACCGGCGCATTGTCGGTGATGAACCAGACGCGCGCCAGGCGGTCCACGTTCTTGCCCTGGCTGGCGTGGCTGTTGCGCGTGATGTAGAGCTTGCGGGCGCAGCTTTCCGGGCAGGCCGCGCCGTCGGCCGTCACCAGCAGCCACTTGCCTTTCAGGCTTTGCAGGTCGAACGGCTTGCCGTCCAGCGTCGTCAGTTTCAGTTCGCCCGCGGCCGGCATGGGGCGCTGCGGCGACACCAGCGTGCCGTAATTGCTGGAATCCGCCGGCCACCACTGCGGGTTCATGTACACCACGAAGGCGGCCACGATCGGCGCCAACGAACACAGGAACACCAGCAGCATGGGCATCAATGAGCGCTTGCGTGCCGGTTTGTCAGGTGAAATTTCGCGAGCCACTTTATATCCTGGATGATTCATTCATTGACGTGCGCATCAGGCCCGAGGGCCGCTCTGCGCGCGTTGGCGCATGCGCTTGATGGCGCCCCCCAGCACCACCAGCCATGCGATGGCGGCTATCAGACCAAACGCGAACCACTGCACGGCGTAAGACGTGTTCTTCTGGAAATCCACCGACGGCTGCGGCCAGTCGCGGACCAGGCCGTCGGCGGCGGCCGGGTCTTGCCCTGTCTGGCTGAGCACGACCGGCAACAGGTTCAGCCCGGTCGCGCGGGCATAGTCGGCAAGCGGCAGGTTCTGCACCTGCGGCACCCTGCCGCCCGCCACGGGCAAGGCGCGAGGCAGCGCGGAATGGTCCTGCCCGCCCATCGACCACAGCTCGAACATGCGTGGCACGCGGTCGGAGAGTTCGCCGGTGATGGTCTGCATGCCTTCTGGCGTGGCCGGAAGTTGGGGGTCGCCCTGGCCCTGGATCACCCGCGGCAGCCAGCCCCGCAACACCACCACCGCCTGCCGCGACGACACGTCCAGCAGCAGCGGCGTGGCCAGCCAATAGCCGGGCCTGCCATCGTGGTTGCGGTTGTCCAGCAGTACACTGAATTGCGGCAGCCACGCGCCGCTGGCCTGGGCCACGCGCCACGCGGTCATGTCGTCGGAAGGCGTTGCCGGGGTCAGCATCAGCGGCGCCTGCTTGCGGCCCGCTTCGATCGCCGCCAGAATGGCGCGTCGCTCGTCGCTGCGACGCAACTGCCATTGCCCCAGCGACACCAGAATCACCACGGCGATGCCAAGCAGGAGTAGGGCGGCTACCGTGTAGCGGGTTGAATGCGGTCGGGCCATGTATCGTTGCTAACTCTGTTTTGTCCGGAGACCACCATGCGCGTTTTCGTCGTACTGGCCTTCATCGGTATTCTGGCCAGCCTGGCATCCGCCCTGGTCTACCTGATGCGGGACAAAGGCACTACCAGCCGTACCGTCAATGCGCTGACGGTGCGCATCGGGCTGTCGGTCGCCCTGTTCCTGTTCGTGCTGTTCGCCCATCACATGGGCTGGATCGAAAGCACCGGGCTTAGATAGGCCCGCGGGGCATCGGTTCCCGCCCCCATCGCAACAAAGCGCGATCGGCGCCCGGCATTGTCGCCGCCTGGCCCCCTATCGCGCTTTACCCGCCCTGCGCCGCAGAGCGGATCCGTGCCCACCTGCGTCAGAACCAATAGACGAACAGGTACAAGCCCAGCCACACCACGTCCACAAAGTGCCAGTACCAGGCCGCGCCTTCAAAACCGAAGTGGTGGTCGGCGGTGAAATGGCCCCGGATCAGGCGGATCAGGATGACGGTCAGCATGGTGGCGCCCAGGATCACGTGGAACCCGTGGAAGCCGGTCAGCATGTAGAACAGCGAGCCGTACGCGCCCGAGTTGAACTTCAAGTTCAGCTCCGTGTACGCGTGGTGGTATTCGGCGGCCTGACAGGCCACGAAGATGAAGCCCAGGATGACCGTGGCGGCCAGCCAGAACATAGTCTTGCCCCGGTGGTTCTCGCGCAGCGCATGGTGGGCGATGGTCAGCGTGACGCCCGAGGACAGCAGCAGCGCGGTGTTGATGGTGGGCAGCCAGAACGGGCCCACCGTCTGGAACTGTTCGACCACGCCGGCGGGACCGAAGTTGGGCCAGGCGGCCTTGAAGTCGGGCCACAGCATCAGGCGGTGATCGATGTCGCCCAGCCACGGCGTGGTGATCGTGCGCGTGTACCAGAGCGCGCCGAAGAACGCGGCGAAGAACATCACTTCCGAGAAGATGAACCAGCTCATGCCCCAACGGTACGAACCGTCGATGCGCTTGCTGTTCATGCCGGCTTCGGATTCCTGGATGGCGTCGCCGAACCAGTAGTACAGCACGACGATCAGCCCGATGAATCCCGCCAGCACGGACCATTTGGCCCAGCTGACGCCGTTGATCCAGGCTGCGGCGCCCAGCCCCATGAACAGCAGGGCCACCGCCGTACGCACGGGGTGCCCCGAGTCGGCGGGCACAAAGTAGTACGGTGCCTCTTTACCTTGAACCGAGTGGCTTGCACTCATGGCTTTCTCCCTGGTACAGATTTTTAGATTAAGTGATTCAAGTCAGGCTAGAAACCGCCCAACGCACAATTAATACCAGCACAGTAACGAAGATTGCCGCTGCCAGCAGCCCGGCCACGATCACGTGCACCGGGTTCAGCCTGGCGCTGTCTTCCCGGTAGCCCGCGCCCTTGCGCACGCCGAAGAACCCCCACGCCACCGCCTTCATCGTCTGAAGGAAACTCAGCTTGCGCCGAGAGGTTTCGTGCAGGTCGTCGCTCATGGCCGTGGCCTAGCCGACCGCGTTGCCGGTCAGCAGCGCCGAACCCCGCAACACGGTCCAGGCAAACACAGCAAGGACGAAAGCCAGCAGAACGAGTCCTGCGATTTTGTTGCGGCGGCGCTGCTCGGGTGTCATTCTCGTGCTACCTGGAACATGAAAGGCTTGTTCACTTCACTTCGGGCGGGGTTTCGAAGGTATGGAACGGGGCGGGCGACGGCACCGTCCATTCCAGCCCTTCGGCGCCTTCCCACGGTTTCGCGGCGGCGACTTCACCCTTGCCCATGTAGCAGCGCAGGATCGCCCACAGGAAGATCAGCTGCGACAGGCCGAACCAGAACGCGCCGATGGTGGCCATCTGGTGGAACGTCGTGAACTGCGCGGCGTAGTCGGCATACCGGCGCGGCATGCCGGCCAGACCCAGGAAATGCATCGGGAAGAAGGTCACGTTGAACGAGATCAGCGTCGACCAGAAATGCAGCTTGCCCAGCTTTTCGCTGTACATGCGGCCGGTCCACTTCGGCACCCAGTAGTAGGCGCCGGCAAACAGCGCGAACAGCGAACCCGCCACCAGCACGTAGTGGAAGTGCGCCACCACGTAATAGGTGTCGTGGACCTGGATGTCGATCGGGGCCACCGACAGGATCAGCCCCGTGAAGCCGCCCATCGTGAACACGAAGATGAAGCCGATCGAGAACAGCATCGGGGTCTCGAACGTCATCGAGCCGCGCCACATCGTGGCGACCCAGTTGAACACCTTCACCCCGGTGGGGATGGAGATGAGCATGGTGGCGTACATGAAGTAGAGCTGACCCGTCACCGGCATGCCCGTCGTGAACATGTGGTGAGCCCACACGATGAACGACAGCACGGCGATGGAGGCGGTGGCGTACACCATCGAGGCGTAGCCGAAGAGCTTCTTGCGGGCGAACGCAGGCACGATGGCCGACACGATCCCGAACGCCGGCAAGATCATGATGTAGACCTCGGGGTGCCCGAAGAACCAGAACACGTGCTGGTACAGGACGGGGTCGCCGCCGGCGGCCGCGTTGAAGAAGCCCGTGCCGAAGTGGCGGTCGGTCAGCACCATGGTGATGGCCGCGGCCAGCACCGGCATCACGGCCAGCAGCAGGAACGCGGTGATCAGCCAGGTCCAGCAGAACAGCGGCATCTTCATCAGCGTCAGGCCGGGTGCGCGCATGTTCAGGATGGTCACGATGATGTTGATCGCGCCCATGATCGAGGACGCGCCCATGATGTGCATCGCGAAAATGCCCAGGTCCATGCCCGGACCCATCTGCAGGGACAGCGGCGCATACAGCGTCCAGCCCGCGGCGGTGGCGCCGCCCGGCACGAAGAACGACGCCGTCAGCATGATCGCGGCCACCGGCAGCAACCAGAAGCTGAAGTTGTTCATGCGCGCGAACGCCATGTCGGATGCGCCGATCTGCATCGGGATCATCCAGTTCGCAAAGCCCACAAACGCCGGCATGATGGCGCCGAACACCATGATGATGCCGTGCATGGTCGTGAACTGGTTGAACAGTTCGGGGCGGAAGAACTGCAGGCCCGGCTCGAACAGTTCGGTGCGCAGCAGCAAGGCGAGCGTGCCGCCTTCCAGCAACATGGCAAACGAGAAGATGAGATACATCGTCCCGATGTCTTTATGGTTCGTGGCGAATAGCCAGCGGCGCCAGCCCGTGGGCATGGCGTGGTGGTGGTCATCGTGACCGTGGCCGTGGCCCGGCGACACGTGGTCTACAGTGACGCTGCTCATGATGGACTCCTTCCTGCTGAGTGCCGCCCCCGTTCCACGGGGACGGCAGGGTATCTCTAACTAAACGGAACCGGTTCTAACGGTGGGAACGTGGGTGCGCGATCAACGCGCAGCCGCGACGTCCTTCGGTAGAACCGTCGGGTCCTGCCCCTTGCCTGCATTGCTCCAGGCATGGCGCGTATAGCTGATGACCGCTGCGATCTCGACATCATTGAGCTGCCCGCCGAATGCCGCCATCGCGGTGCCGGGCTTGCCCTTGAGCACGGTGTTGATCTGGTCCGCCTTGGGGCCCAGAACAACCTTGTCTCCGTCAAGCGGTGGGAAGCTACCCGGGATGCCCTTGCCGTTGGCCTGGTGACAGGCAACGCAATTGGCGGCGAAAACCTTCTCGCCACGGGCAACCAGTTCGGCTTCCGTCCACTCTTTATTAGGATCGTCGGCGTTTGCCGCCATCTTCTTTTTCTGGTCTTCAACCCACTTATCGTAGTCGGCTTGCGCCAGGACTTCCACGACGATGGGCATGAAGGCGTGGTCTTTGCCACAGAGCTCCGCGCACTGGCCCCGATAGATGCCAGGCTTTTCCGCGCGGAACCAGGTGTCGCGCAGGAAGCCGGGGATGGCATCCTGCTTGACGCCGAAGTCGGGGATCATCCAGGAGTGGATGACGTCGGCCGCGGTCAGCACGACCCGGACCTTCTTATCCACGGGGACCACCATGTGGTTGTCCACTTCCATCAGATAGAACTCGCCCTTGGGCTCGCGGTTCTCGATCTGCGCGCGGGGCGTGGACAGCGTGGACAGGAACTTGACGCCGGCGGCGGAGCCGTCGAGGTATTCGTAGCCCCACTTCCATTGATAGCCCGTGACCTTGATGGTCAGGTCGGCGCTTGAGGTGTCTTTCATGGCCACGACCGTCTTGGTGGCCGGTAGCGCCATGGCGATGACGATGATGAAGGGGATGACCGTCCAGGCGACTTCCACGCCCAGATGCTCATGGAAGGTCGCGGCCTTGTGCCCCCGGGATTTCCGGTGTGCCCAGATGGAGTAGAACATCACCCCGAACACACCGATGAAAATCACGATACAGATCGTGAGCAGCAACCAATGCAGCCACATGATGTCGCGCGAAATCGCCGTGACACCTTCATGCAGGTTCAGCTGATTGACCTTCGGGCCGCCGGGCATGTCTTGCACCTGAGCGCTGGCCACGCTGCCAATCAGCATCGCACAAGCCCCCAGTATCCCTCTCCACTTCTTCATGCTTACCTCGAAACACGGCGCGAGGGCCCTTGTCGCCTAGTGGCACGAGTGTCACTTCAACAGGACTACGCGCAATTATTAGATGGCAGGGCTAGGCAGGGAGATAGAGCGGCCCCCGCATTCCCACTCGAAATCACAAAGAAACTGGCGGATTATAGCGGACACGCAAACAGATGTAAGACGGGCCTCTTGATTTCATGGGGCTCGCCCCCATCTGCACGCGCCCCTTGACCTCACGCCATAAACAGGGTGGCATAAAATCACCGCCAACCTCATCACGGCGCCCGACGATGCCCAAGCAGTTGCCCGATTTGTATGCCGACCTGTGCGCCCGCGCGCAGGAACCCGCCCCGGAGGGCGCGCACGCTTTATATATTGCGGGCCGCCGCTGCGGCTGGGCCACGCACGCGGCGTGCGACGCGCTGCGCGACGCACCCGGTGTGGCCTGCGACGACACGACGCTGCGCATCGGCCAGGACCTGACCCCGGGCGCCGCGCTGAACGCCGTGCTGGAAAATGCCGCGGAACTGTTGCGCCAGGCCAACTGCCTGCGCGGCTGGCGCGACGAACTCCTGGACGTGATGGACGGCGAACAACCGCTGGGCGTGATCGAACGCGCGGCGGTGCGGCCCCTGGGCCTCTTGACCAAGGCGGTGCACCTGAACGCCTGGACGCCCGACGGGCGGCTGTGGGTCGCGCGGCGCGCGCTCAGCAAGTCCACCGATCCCGGTATGTGGGACACTCTGGTGGGCGGCCTGGCAGGCTGCGGCGAAGACCTGGAATTGGCGCTGCTGCGCGAATGCGGCGAAGAAGCGGGCCTGGACGCGCCCGACCTGGCCCAGCGCACGCCCTTGCGCACCATCCTGCGCATCCACCGCCGGCTGCCCGAGGGCTATCAGGTGGAAGACGTGCTGACCAGCACCTGCGTGCTGGCGGCCGACGCCCGCCCCGCCAACCGGGACGGCGAAGTCATGCAGATCGCCACGGTAGACGTGGCGACCGCCATCAAGCAGGTCGCCGACGGCGAATTCACGCTGGAAGCGGCGCTGGTGATCATCGAAGACATCATGCAGCGCCAGGCCGCCGGCCAGATCTGAATCAGCGGGGGGCAACCCCCGGCTCGCCCAGCATGCCGGACGACGGCTCCGGTGAGTCGGATGGGTCGGCTTTGGCGGCAGGCTGCGGATGAGGACCTGCCACCTTGACGTCAGACTCGTCCGATACCTTCGGTGCTGGCGCCTCGGCGCCCGCGGCTTCGGCCGCTTCGGCAGCCTGGGCCGGGCTTGGGGCCGAGACCGGCGCGGGAGTCGGCGCGGCTGCCGCGGCGGACGCCTGCGAGAACTGCTTCCAGACCTCGATCGCGCGCAGGCGCTGCTTGGCCACGACCTGGATGCGCTCGCGCAAGTGCTCGTCGCGCGCCAGCAGGGCGTGGAAATCGCGCGAAGACAGCATCAGCAGCTTGCTGTAGCCCAGCGACGTCACGTCCGGCGTGATCTGCTGTTCGCCCAGCAAGCCCAATTCACCGAAGAACTCGCCACTGCCCAGTTCGATCATCGTGTGGTCGGGCAGATGCACGGCCACGGCGCCAGACGCCACAAAGCACATCTCTTCGCCATGGCGGCCCTGGGTCAGGACGCGCTGGTCGGGCAACGACAGCCGCGGCTTGAGCAGCTTGCTGATCGCGCGCAGCGAATCGGGCGACAGGCCTTCGAACAGCGGCACGCGCTTGATCAGTTCGGACGCGCTCATTTCGATATCCAGCGGCGGGTGCGTGTCGATATGCGCCCAGCGGCTCTTCAACTGCGCCATCAGGTCCGCATAGACCTCACCGCTGATCAGGAACTGCTCAAGCATGTCGCGGTAGCGGATGCGCTCGAGTTCGCGCGCGACGCGGCCCAGGTAGCTTTCCTGCAGCCACTGCGCGTACGAGGGGTACTGCAGGTTCAACGCCTGCATGGCGCTTTCAATCAAGTCCAGGCGGCGCTGGTGCAGCGACACGATGCGCTGGGTGGCCGCTTCGCCCAACAGGGGCGTGACCTGCTCGCGCGCGAACACGATCAGCCGCTGCGCGACGGAGCGCTTGCTCATCAGGTTGGCGAACCGCTGGCCCAGTTCGCGCGCCAACCAGCCCTGAAAGCCAAACAGGTAATGCATGCGCAGCGCCAGGCGAAAGCCCGTGGAATAGCGCACGTCCGCCACGATGGCGCGTTCAAAGCCCGGCACGCCGCCCAGGCGGATGGCGTCCTCCAGCCGTTCGGCCCGCGCCAGCAGGGCCTCGGCCATGCGCCAGTCCACGATCTGCGCCTTCAGAATGTCGAAGAACATTTCCTCTTCGCGCTGGGCCACGATGGCCAGGCCCACGGCCACGCGCTGTTCGTCGCTCATCTGGCCGACCTGGCCGTCATGCACGCTGGTCAGGCTGGCGTCGAACACGGCGCGGATGCGGTCACGGACCTCGGTGCCGATATGCTCGGTCTTGGCCACTTCGTCGGTCTTGCCTTGCAGGTCTTCCAGCGCCACGGCCAAGGCCTGATTGCGGATGGTGCGTTCCACCGAAGACAGCTGATTCAGGCCCAGCATGCGGATCAGCGGCCGCAGGCTGATGCCGTTGATGAACAGGGTAAGCAACACGTAGCTGGTCGTGGCCACAGCGATGAACTGGCGCGCCTCTTCAGGCACCCCGGTTTGCTCCGTGACCGCCAGCGCCAGCGCCAGGGACACGGCCCCGCGCAGTCCGCCCCAGAGCATCACCACCTTGTACGGGTTGCTGACCTTGGTGCCCAGCCGGGTCAGCCCCAGCAGCGGCAGCAGGCCGAACACCACGATGGCGCGCGCGATCAGCGTCGCGACGAACACCACGGCCACCAGCACCAGTTCCTGCCAATCGGCGGCGGCCATCAGCTTGGGAATCAGCATGGCCGCGAACAGGAAAATCAGCGAATTGGCCCAGAACCCGAACTGTTCCCAGGCGCTGGACAGGTATTCGAAGGTGGTGGGCGACATGCGCGTGCGGCCCGTCGACCCCACCACCAGGCCCGCGATCACGGTGGCGACTACGCCCGACACGTTCAGGTAGTGCTCGGAGATGAAGAAGGACAGGTAGGCCAGCGTCAGGGTGAGCGTGATCTCGGCCGTGGGAAAGCCGCGCAGCCATGCGAACAGGAAGCAGGCCAGCCGCCCCATCGCAAAGCCGGCCAGGCCGCCTCCGATGAAGTGCACGATGAAGTCGTTGAAGATGCCGCTGACGGTCAGTTCGCCGTGGCCGCTCAGCACGGCCAGCAGCACGGAGTACAAGGCGATGGACGCCGCGTCGTTGAAGAGGCTTTCGCCTTCGACCAGCGTCGTCAGCCGCTTGGGCGCGCCGACTTCGCGGAAGATGCCGACCACCGCGACCGGGTCGGTCGTGGCGACGATGGCGCCCAGCAGCAGGCAGACCACCAAGCCGTAGGGCGAGATCGCGTCCAGCGTCACCCCGACCACCACTGTACATACCACCACGGCCACGATGGCCATCATCAGGATGGGGCCGATGTCGTCCATCAGGCGGCGCACGTTCATCGACAGCGCCGTCTCGAACAGCAGCACCGGCAGGAACACCATCAGGAAGGTTTCAGACGAGATCTCGAAGCGTTCCAGCGAATCGAGGAAGTCGCCGATCCAGCTGGGCGCCCAGCCGTGCACGTGAATGATGATGCCCAGCAGACAGCCGACGATAGCCAGCAGCACCGAGTACGGCAGCTTGAGGCGGCCGGCCAGCGGTGGCATGAAGCAGACCAGTGTGAGCAAACCGGCCAAGCCGAAAACAAGAAAACCTACATCCATGGATAGCGCCGCGTCCCGATCATGAAGCGTGTGTGAAGTTCCCCAAGAATAGCGGCTTTTTTCCCAGGCTCCTGCCGGCAAACGAAGGAGAATCATGAAGAACGCACGTTTCGTTACCCCAAGCCGGGCAAGAAATATGCGCCACGCCCTGTTTTTTGGGTAATGTGCAAACGGTATCCACTTCGCAGGAGCGGCACTTGCCCCGCGTCCATTCCCTGGCCCGGCGCCAACACGCGCCCGCCATGCTCGTCCAGCTGACCGACTGCCATTTGTTCGGCGAACCCGACACCGCGATGCTGGGCGTCAATACCGATGCGAGCCTGCGCGCCGTGCTGCGCCAGATCCAGGCCGACGGCAAGCACCCCGACCTCTTGATGGCCACGGGCGACCTGTCGCAAGACGGGGAAGCGGCTTCCTACCGGCGCTTTGCCGCCATCCTGGGCGAGTCCGAGGCATTGGCCCGCGCGCAGATCCGCTGCCTGCCGGGCAATCACGATCAGCCGGCCGTGCTGCGCCAGGAATTGCCGCAATGGTCGGCGCCGGTAACCGACGTCGGCGCCTGGCGCGTCGTGGCGCTGGACACCACGGTGCCCGGCTCCAATGCCGGCCACTTGCCCGACAGCCAGCTGGACCTGCTTGAGGCCGCCCTGGCGGACGCGCCCGGCCGCCACACCCTGGTCGCGATGCATCACAACCCGATGCAGATAGACAGCCACTGGCATGACTCGATGATGATCGACAATCCGCAGGCGCTGTTCAAGCGCCTGGCCCGCTTTCCGCAGGCGCGCGTGCTGCTGTGGGGACATGTGCATCATGAGTTCGACCGCCGCCGCCACAACCTGCGCATGCTGGCCACGCCGTCAACCTGCTTTCAGTTCAGCATCCGCGACGGCAAGCATGTGGTCGACAACATGGCGCCCGGCTACCGCTGGATCAAACTCTATGAAGACGGGTCGATGGCCACCGGCGTGCGTCGCGTGCAGGACGCGCTATGGCATACGGCGCTGGCGCCGGACGACGCGCAAGCCGCATAACGAGCGGGCATAAAAAACGGGGCACCAAGATATGCATGGTGCCCCGCAAGCATCCGTCTCATAGGGGAGGGGAAAGAGGAGAAGCCGAGACGGATGACAAGACTGCTAACCGAAGTTCGCGGTCTACATGAAGTTAGTCGGCGCGATCCCCATTAAGTTTCTGCAATCACGCAAAATTAAGGGCCAAATTTGTATCAATTTATTGATCGATTGTGGCGCTTGTGCCGCCGCAGCATGCCCGGGCGGTCGCGTGCAAAGAAAAGGGCCGCTTGCGCGGCCCTTCTTGCTGATTGATGCAGCGGGTGGAACCCGGCGGATCAGGCGGCCAGGTTGCCGCGCATCTTCTTCAAGGCAGCGGCTTCGATCTGGCGGATGCGTTCGGCCGACACGCCGAATTCCTGCGCCAGTTCGTGCAGCGTAGCGCCGCCGTCGTCTTGCAGCCAGCGGGCCTCGACGATACGGCGCGAACGGGCGTCCAGCGCTTCCAGCGCGGTATTCAGCCCCGTGCTCTGCAACTCGTCGCGCGCAGCGCGTTCCAGCACCCGCGTGGGTTCCTGGCGGCCGTCGTCGGACAGGTAGGCGATGGGCGCATAGCTATCGTCGTCGTCGTCCTGGTTTTCCAGCGACATGTCGCGGCCGGACAGGCGCACTTCCATTTCGCTCACGTCTTCGCGGCGCACGTTCAGTTCGCGCGCGATGTGATCGACCTGTTCCGGGTCCAGCGTCTGGCCATCGGGGCGCATGCTGCGCAGGTTGAAGAACAGCTTGCGTTGGGCCTTGGTGGTAGCCACCTTGACCAGGCGCCAGTTGCGGATGATGTATTCGTGGATTTCGGCCTTGATCCAGTGCACGGCGAACGACACCAGGCGCACGCCGCGCTCGGGGTCGAAACGCTTCACGGCCTTCATCAGGCCGACGTTGCCTTCCTGGATCAGGTCGGCGTGCGGCAAGCCATATCCGAGGTACTGGCGAGCAACCGACACCACCAGGCGCAGGTGAGACAGAATCAGCTCGCGCGCCGCGCCCAGGTCTTCCTGGTCGCGCAGGCGACGGCCCAGCTCGGTTTCACGCTCGGCGGACAGGACCGGCAGGCGGTTGACCGAAGAGATATACGCGTCGATCGTGCCAAGTGCGCCCGGATTGGCAATGGCCAACGCCAGGGCGTTGCCGGAAGCGGCCAACGAGGTACTGGGTTGTTTCATAGCGGGGGTCTCCGGAAAGCGAAGGGGTAACGACATGGATTCGATGTTAGCACTCTAGTAAAGGGAGTGCTAATTCGACTATTGCGGTGCGTCAAAGTTTCACCGGGACATTTTGTCCCTGTTTATTTTTTGCTCGTCCATTCGCACGACATCTCAGCCGTGAGTGGACTGCGGGTGCCTGTGCGACGGCCCTACCAACCCAGGCGCTTCAGGCCTTCTGCGGTCGCTTCGCCGTCCGGGCGGACGAACAAGGCGCCGCGGGGGTCCATGAACACCTGGTATTTCGCGCCATCGAACAGCGGCATGTAGGCCCCGCTTCCAAATTGGACATCGACAAAGGGGAACCAGTTCGGAAAACTTTTCTTCAAGGACCCCAGGTCGGGGGCCGGCCAGTCATCCAGCGCATGGACCGAGCGGGTCGCCGACGCCTCGCGCGCCGTATCGCTATAGCGTCCTGACAAGCGCTCCAGACGGTACAGCGGCGGCACGCCGGCCATCAGCGCGGGCAGTTTCCAGCGCACGACCCGGGCGTCGATCTGCCACTGGTCGCCGTACAGCACGTATTGCTTGGGGCTGATGCCCGGCGCCGTGGCCGTGACCTGGAACTGGCCTTCGGCCTGCTGGCGCACCTCGATGCGGGCCACGGATTCGTCCGTGGTCAGGCGGAAGAACTGGACCAGCGACAGCGCCAGCAACCCCGACACGCATCCCAGCAACACCAGCATCAGGCCGAACAGGCGCCGCACCGGCCGGAACTGGAACATCTTGCGGCCGCGTTCGTCGCGGGGGCCGCCCCGGCCCAGCAGCATGGCCAGGCCCGGCAGCAGGACGACGACGGCGCCCAGAAGGATCCAGACGAAGGGAGCGATACCGTTGATCAAATCAGGCGTTCCTATTCAAGGAAACCGCGGGTCCCAGCCCGGCGCGCGCAGGGCGCCACGAGCCTGCCGCGGCAGGCTCCCCAGTATAGAAGCGCGTTTTCAGGCTGCCGGTTTTCCAAGCCGTTCGACGTGAAACCGGATGTGATCCTCGATATAGGTCGAGATGAAGTAGTAGCCATGGTCGTAACCGGCCTGGCGGCGCAGTGTCAGCGGCTGATCGGCGGCGGCGCAGGCCGCCTCGAATACGTCGGGATACAACTGCTCGGCCAGGAATTGGTCTGATTCGCCTTGGTCGATCAGGATGCCGTCGGGGAAGGGGCGGGTCAGACCGCGCATCAGGGCCGACGCGTCGTACGCGGCCCAGTCCTGGACGTTCTCGCCCAGATAGGCGCCGAACGCTTTCTTGCCCCACGGGCACAGGCTGGGCGCGGCAATGGGTGCAAACGCCGACACCGAACGGAACTTGCCGGGGTTGCGCAGCGCCAGCACCAGCGCGCCGTGGCCGCCCATGGAGTGGCCGAAAATGCCTGTGCGCGACGCGTCGCCGGGCAGGGCGCCGCCGGTGACGATGCCATGCAGTTCGTCAGTGACGTAGCTGTACATGCGGTAGTGGTCGCGCCAGGCGGGCGTGGTGGCGTCCACGTAGAAACCGGCGCCCGTGCCCAGATCCCAGCTTTCGTCTTCGCCGGGCACATTCGCGCCGCGCGGGCTGGTGTCGGGCGCAACCAGCATGACGCCCAGTTCGGCCGCCAAGCGCTGGGCGCCCGCCTTGATCATGAAGGTCTCTTCCGTGCAGGTCAGCCCCGCCAGATAGAACAGCACCGGCACCGGGCCATGCTCGGCTTGCGGCGGCACGTAGACCGAAAAACGCATGGGCAGGCCGATGGCGGCGGAGTCATGGCGGTAGTAGCGCTGCGTGCCGCCAAAGCACCGATGTTGGGAAATGAGTTCCAAGGCCACAGGCATGGATTTTCTCCGGTCAGGGGGTGAAAAAAACGTCTGCGGGTTAGGGTATATCCACGGTACGACGTTCCGTCGCCAAATGTTAACCTGCCCCTCATACGGGCCCGGCGGTAAAAAAAGAAACGATTCCGTGCCCATATTGTGATCACGGGACTTGACCAGCGCCCACCGTGGCACTATTTATATACCGTGAGCGAAGACAACCCGTTCTTCCAGATACGCAAGCCCTGACACTATGGCCCGTCTGCCCCGTCTGTACGCCCCCGGGCTGCCCCAACTGGTGCAGGCCAACTTCATTTCGCCGCTGGCCGCGCCATCGCAGCCCGCGCCCGCCGATATCCTGAACCAACTGGCCACGTGGCTGGGCGAATCCGCCCAACGCCATCGGGTCTCGGTTCACGGCTGGCTGCTTGCCAACGACCGCATCCTGCTGCTGGCCACACCGGCCGACGAAGAAGGCCTGCCCAGGCTGATGCAGACGCTGGGCCGCAATCTGGCGGCGCGCTTGCGCGGCGGCCGGGTGTTCGCGGGCCGATACCGATCCGCGCTGCTGGAACCTGGTGCCTGGGTCTTGCCCGCGCTGGTCTGGCTGGAAACCTACCCGGTGCGCAGCGGCGCCTCGCAAGATCCCGATTCGTGGCCCTGGTCCTCGGCGGCCAGCCACACCGGCAATACGACGGCGGCGCCCGCGCAGTGGCAATCTGATCACGCCGATTACTGGGCGTGCGGCAATACGCCGTTCGATCGCCAAGCCAATTACCGCAAACGCCTGCAGGACGGCTTGTCGCGCGAGGAAACGCAGCGCATCGATCAAGCCGTTTCGGGCCAATGGGCGCTGGGCGGCGCAAGCTTCATCGCAAGCCTCGCCCATACGGCCAGCCGGCGCGTCGCACCCGGCCAGCGTGGCCGGCCGCGCAAGAAGCCGGCTGCCCCGGCGGACGCCGAGTCCGGCTCCGCCGCCCCGCCGACATCCACGCCGACCACAACCTCCTGACAACCGACCCGCCTTTATGGCGGGTTTTCTTTTTGGCGGAGTTCTTTCCGGCAGCCTCTTTCGGCGCCGCCGGGGCGAGCCTGTGCATTTTTCGCCACATCACGCGGTTGATATTTCGCAGCTGAACACCCTATTTAAATGGGGACGTATAAAGCGAAAATTGGGGATTACACCAGGTCCGACGGCAAGGGGCCAGACACCCCGCCGTGGCAAGCCAATAATGGCGCGGCCGTTGTTATGTCCCTATATTTATGCCCTATGATGGAGCATAGATATAAATAGGGTCATACCCTATTTGTTCTTATTGCACCCTACTTGCAGCGGGGGTATTGTCCGTCTCCTGCACTGCAACATTACGACGCAGGCCCACTGCGGAGCGCGCCATGCCCCAAATTACCCCGATCGAATCCTGTCCCACCGCCAAGGCGACCCCCATCGATGCCAGCCGCATCGGTCTGCCTTCGGCCCAGGGCCTGTACCACCCCAAGAATGAGCATGACGCCTGCGGCGTCGGTTTTGTTGCGCACATCAAGGGCAAGAAAAGCCACGCGATCATCCAGCAAGGCCTGAAGATCCTGGAAAACCTGGACCACCGCGGCGCGGTCGGCGCAGACAAGCTGATGGGCGACGGCGCGGGCATCCTGATCCAGATCCCGGACACGCTCTACCGTGACGAACTGAGCCAGCAAGGCATCATCCTGCCGCCTCCGGGCGAGTACGGCGTGGCCATGGTGTTCCTGCCCAAGGAAACCGCCTCGCGCCTGGCGTGCGAACAGGAACTGGAACGTTCCGTGCGTGCCGAAGGCCAGGTCGTCCTGGGCTGGCGCAATGTTCCGGTGGACGTCGACATGCCCATGTCGCCCACCGTGCGCGACTGCGAACCCGTCATCCGCCAACTGTTCATCGGCCGTGGCGCCGACGTGATGGTGCCCGACGCGCTGGAACGCAAGCTGTACGTGATCCGCAAGACCGCCAGCCACGCCATCCAGGCCATGCATCTGGCCCACGGCAAGGAATACTTCGTGCCGTCGGCCTCGGTGCGCACCGTGGTCTACAAGGGCCTGCTGCTGGCCGACCAGGTGGGCCGCTACTACCGCGACCTGGCCGACACCCGCACGGTGTCCGCCCTGGCGCTGGTACACCAGCGCTTCTCGACCAACACGTTCCCCGCCTGGCCGCTGGCCCACCCGTACCGCATGATCGCCCACAACGGCGAAATCAACACGGTCAAGGGCAACTTCAACTGGCTGCGCGCCCGTGAAGGCATGATGCAGTCGGCCGTGCTGGGCGACGACCTGAAGAAGCTGTACCCCATCGTCTACGAAGGCCAGTCCGACACCGCCACGTTCGACAACTGCCTGGAACTGCTGGTGAATTCGGGTTATTCACTGGCCCACGCCATGATGATGATGATCCCGGAAGCCTGGGAACAGCACACGCAGATGGACGAGTCGCGCCGCGCATTCTACGAGTACCACGCCGCCATGATGGAGCCGTGGGACGGCCCCGCCGCCGTCGCGTTCACCGATGGCCGCCAGATCGGCGCCACGCTGGACCGCAACGGCCTGCGTCCCGCCCGCTACCTGGTCACCGATGACGACATGGTCATCCTGGCCTCGGAAGCCGGCACGCTGTCGATCCCCGAGAACCGCATCGTCAAGAAGTGGCGCCTGCAGCCGGGCAAGATGTTCCTGATCGACCTGGAACAGGGCCGTATCATCGACGACGCCGAGATCAAGTTGCAGCTGGCCAACAGCCGCCCGTACCGCCAGTGGATCGAACGCCTGCAGATCAAGCTGGAATCGCTGCCGGCGCCGCGCCAGGTCGCCGTTGCCACGCAGTCGTCCGTGTCGCTGCTGGATCGCCAGCAGGCCTTCGGCTGGACCCAGGAAGACTACAAGTTCATCCTGGAACCCATGGCCTCGACCGGCGAGGAAGTCATCGGCTCGATGGGCAACGACGCCCCGCTGGCCGTGCTGTCGGACCGCGCCAAGCCGTTCTACAACTACTTCCGCCAGTTGTTCGCCCAGGTCACGAACCCGCCGATCGACCCCATCCGCGAACAGCTGGTGATGTCGCTGGTGTCGTTCATCGGCCCCAAGCCCAACCTGCTGGACATCAACAACGTCAACCCGCCGCTGCGCCTGGAAGTGTCCCAGCCGGTGCTGGACTTCGCCGCCATGGCGCAGATCCGCGACATCGAGCAGGTCACGGGCAAGAAGTTCCGCAGCTTTGAACTGGACATCACGTACCCCGCCGCCTGGGGCCCCGAGGGCATCGAAGCCCGCGTGGCCGCGCTGTGCGCGCGCGCCGTCGATGCGGTGCAAAGCGGCTACAACATTCTGATCGTGTCGGACCGCCTGGTCGACAGCGAGCGCGTGGCCATCCCCGCGCTGCTGGCAACCTCCGCCGTCCACCAGCACTTGATCCGCGCCGGCCTGCGCACCAACACCGGCCTGGTCGTGGAGACCGGTTCGGCACGCGAAGTGCACCACTTCGCGCTGCTGGGCGGCTACGGCGCCGAAGCCATTCACCCCTACCTGGCGCTGGAATCGCTGGGCAAGATGAATGACCCCGAAAAGGCCGTGAAGAACTTCATCAAGGCCATCGGCAAGGGCTTGAACAAGGTCATGTCCAAGATGGGCATCTCGACCTACATGTCCTACACCGGCGCGCAGATCTTCGAAGCCGTGGGCCTGCAAAGCGGCCTGGTGAACAAGTACTTCACCGGCACCTCGTCCAACATCGAAGGCATCGGCATCTTCCAGGTGGCCGAAGAAGCGCTGCGCCAGCACCGCGCGGCGTTCAGCACCGACCCGGTGCTGGCCAACGACCTGGACGCCGGCGGCGAATACGCCTACCGCGTGCGGGGCGAAGAACACATGTGGACGCCGGATTCCATCGCCAAGCTGCAGCACGCCTCGCGCGCCAACAACTACCGCACGTATAAGGAATACGCGCAGATCATCAACGACCAGAGCCGTCGCCACATGACCTTGCGCGGCCTGTTCGAGTTCCGCTTCGACCCGTCGCGCGCCATCCCGCTGGACGACGTCGAATCGGCCAAGGACATCGTCAAGCGCTTTGCCACCGGCGCCATGTCGCTGGGTTCGATCTCGACCGAAGCGCACTCGGTGCTGGCCGTGGCCATGAACCGCATCGGCGGCAAATCCAACACCGGCGAAGGCGGCGAAGACGAGCTGCGCTACCGCGCCGAAATGCGCGAAGGCAAGAGCACCATCAAGGACGGCGACACGCTGGCCTCGCTGCTGGGTTCCGACCGCATCGA
The DNA here is from genome assembly GCF_002209535.1 of Achromobacter marplatensis. GTDB lineage: Bacteria > Pseudomonadota > Gammaproteobacteria > Burkholderiales > Burkholderiaceae_B > Achromobacter > Achromobacter marplatensis. Next base: position 175,183 of record NZ_NJIG01000007.1, read on the forward strand.
AGCCGACGTCGTGCTGAAGAAGGGCGACTCGCTGCGCTCGAAGATCAAGCAGGTGGCGTCGGGCCGTTTCGGCGTGACCGCCGAGTACCTGTCGTCGGCCGACCAGATCCAGATCAAGATGGCGCAAGGCGCCAAGCCCGGCGAAGGCGGCCAGTTGCCCGGCCACAAGGTGTCGGAATACATCGCCAAGCTGCGCTATTCGGTGCCGGGCGTGGGCCTGATTTCGCCCCCGCCGCACCATGACATCTACTCGATCGAAGACTTGGCCCAGCTGATCCACGATCTGAAGAACGTGAATTCCAAGGCCTCGGTGTCGGTCAAGCTCGTGTCCGAAGTGGGCGTGGGCACGGTCGCCGCCGGTGTCGCCAAGGCCAAGGCCGACCACGTCGTGATCGCCGGCCATGACGGCGGCACGGGCGCGTCTCCGGTGTCGTCCATCAAGCACGTGGGCACGCCGTGGGAACTGGGCCTGGCCGAAACGCAGCAGACGCTGGTGCTGAACCGCCTGCGCAGCCGCATCCGCGTGCAGGCCGACGGCCAGATGAAGACCGGCCGCGACGTCGTCATCGGCGCGCTGCTGGGCGCCGACGAATTCGGCTTCGCGACCGCCCCGCTGGTCGTCGAAGGCTGCATCATGATGCGCAAGTGCCACCTGAACACCTGCCCGGTGGGCGTGGCCACGCAAGACCCGGTCCTGCGCAAGAAATTCCAGGGCAAGCCCGAGCACGTCGTGAACTTCTTCTTCTTCATCGCCGAAGAAGTCCGCGAAATCATGGCCCAGCTGGGCATCCGCAAGTTCGACGACCTGATCGGCCGCGCCGATCTGCTGGACATGCGTTCGGGCGTCGAGCACTGGAAGGCGCAAGGGCTGGACTTCGCCCGCGTGTTCCATCAAACGCAGTCGGATGCCGACGTGCGCCAGACCGAAGAGCAGGACCACGGCCTGGCCGGCGCGCTGGACCACCAGTTGATCGACCGCAGCCGCCCCGCGTTGGAACGCGGCGAAAAGGTGTCGTTCATCGTGCCGGTGCGCAACCGCAACCGCACGATCGGCGCCATGCTGTCGGGCGCCGTGGCTTCGCGCTACGGCCATGACGGCTTGCCGGACGACACCATCCACATCCAGTGCAACGGCACCGCCGGCCAAAGCTTCGGCGCGTTCCTGGCGCACGGCATCACGATGGACCTGGTGGGCGAAGGCAACGACTACGTCGGCAAGGGCCTGTCCGGCGGCCGCATCATCGTGCGCTCGCCCAACGACTTCCGCGGCTTCGGCCCCGACCACATCATTGCCGGCAACACCGTGCTGTATGGCGCGCTGGCAGGCGAAGCGTTCTTCAATGGCGTGGCCGGCGAACGTTTCGCGGTGCGTAACTCGGGCGCCGCGACGGTCGTGGAAGGCACGGGCGACCACGGCTGCGAGTACATGACGGGCGGCACGGTCGTGGTGCTGGGCGCGACGGGCCGCAACTTCGCGGCCGGCATGTCGGGCGGCGTGGCGTATGTGTGGGATCCGGAACGCACGCTCAAGCACCGCGTCAACCTGTCGATGGTGGAACTGGAAGGCGTGGCACCGCATGCGGAACAGCAGGCGGGCAACAACATCGACATCTGGCACAGCGCGCAGCGCGGTGGCGAACGCGAGACGGATGAAACCATCCTGCGCCGCCTGGTGGAAGACCACTTCCGCTACACCGGCAGCTACCGCGCCCGCGAGATCCTGGGCGACTGGGAAGCCTCGCGCGGCAAATTCGTAAAGGTCATGCCGACGGACTACCGTCGCGCATTGGGTGAAATGTGGCGTGCAGCCAACCAGCAACAACTGGCTGCGTGAGGGATACCATGGGAAAGATTACCGGCTTTATGGAATTTCAGCGTCTGCAGGAGGCCTCCGAGGCCCCGCAGAAGCGGCTGAAGAACTGGCGCGAATTCGTGCTGCACCTGACCGATGACCAGGCCAAGCAGCAAGCCGCGCGCTGCATGGACTGCGGCATCCCGTTCTGCAACAACGGCTGCCCGGTCAACAACATCATCCCGGACTGGAATGACCTGGTGTACAAGCAGGACTGGCGCCGCGCGCTGGACGTGCTGCACTCCACCAACAACTTCCCCGAGTTCACCGGCCGCATCTGCCCGGCGCCGTGTGAGGCCGCCTGTACCTTGAACATCAACAGCGACGCTGTCGGCATCAAGTCCATCGAACACGCGATCATCGACAAGGGTTGGGCCGAAGGCTGGGTCGCCCCGCTGGTGCCGGCCAAGAAGACGGGCAAGAAGGTCGCGGTCGTGGGCTCCGGCCCCGCCGGCATGGCGTGCGCGCAGCAACTGGCGCGCGCCGGCCACTCCGTGACGCTGTTCGAAAAGAGCGACCGCATCGGCGGCCTGCTGCGCTACGGCATCCCGGACTTCAAGCTGGAAAAGCACCAGATCGACCGCCGCATTTCGCAGATGGAAGCCGAGGGCGTGGAATTCGCGCCGTCGACCTACATCGGCAACCCGAAGGACCCCGTGGCCGATGGCCTGACGGTGCGCACGCCGGATTCGCTGAAGGCGGAATTCGACGCGATCGTCATGACGGGCGGTTCCGAGACCCCGCGCGACCTGCCGGTGCCGGGCCGCGAACTGTCGGGCGTGTACTACGCGATGGACTTCCTGCGCCAGCAGAACAAGGCCGTTGCCGGCGACCGCCTGACCGACCAGACGCTTGCGAAGGGCAAGCACGTGGTCGTGATCGGCGGCGGCGATACGGGTTCCGACTGCGTGGGCACGAGCAACCGGCACGGCGCGGCTTCGGTCACGCAATTCGAACTGATGCCTCAGCCGCCCGAATCCGAAAACAAGACCATGACGTGGCCGTACTGGCCGCTGAAGATGCGTACGTCGTCCTCGCACGAAGAAGGCTGCGACCGCGACTGGTCCGTGACCACCAAGCTGCTCAAGGGCAGCAACGGCAAGGTCGAAAAGCTGGTCGGCGCCCGCGTCGAATGGTTCAAGGACGACGCCACCGGCCAGATGAAGATGCGCGAAGTCGAAGGCTCGGAGTTCGAGATCAAGGCTGACCTCGTGCTGCTGGCCATGGGCTTCGTATCGCCGGTGCAGACGGTGCTGGACGCTTTCGGCGTGGACCGCGACGCGCGCGGCAACGTGCGCGCCAACACCGACGACTACCGCACCAACGTTGAAAAGGTGTTTGCCGCGGGCGACATGCGCCGGGGCCAGTCGCTGGTGGTTTGGGCCATCCGCGAAGGCCGCCAGTGCGCGCGTTCGGTGGATGCCTACCTGATGGGCGCGAGCGAACTGCCGCGCTGATCCTTTTCTTCTGAAAAGCCCCGTTCGCCGCCTTCGCGCCCCCCGCGCCAAGGCGGCGAATGCATTCAGGCTGGCGACATTCGCGTTTCCGTAAGATGCGCCATCGCCCCCTCCCTTGCCCGCCATGTCCTCCGACGCCGCCACCGCTCCGCCCACCTTGCCGCAGATCTTCCTGGCATTCACCAAAGTCGGCCTGACGAGTTTCGGCGGGGGCTTGAGCGGCTGGATGATGCGGGAATTCGTGCAGCAGCGGCGCTGGATGTCGGAATCCGATTTCCTGTCCGGGCTGGCCCTGGCGCAGTCCTTTCCCGGCGTGAACGTGGTGAACCTGGCCATCTGGATCGGCTTCCGGCTGCGCGGCGGGCCCGGCGCCTTGCTGGGCGGCCTGGGCATCACCGTGGCGCCCATGCTGGTGGCGATTGCGCTGGCGGCGCTGTTCGCCAGCATGGCGCAGTCGCACGGCCTGCACGTGGCGATGGCCGGGGTGGCCGCCGCTGCGGTGGGCGTATCGCTGCAGACGGGCTTGCGCGCCGCGCGGCGGGCCTTGATCGGACGGGTGCCCGCCGCCATCATGCTCTGCACCTTCATCGCCATCTTTCTGTTGCGCCTGCCGCTGCTGTGGGTGGTGGGCGTGATGGCGCCGTTGTCGATCTTCATTGCGTACACGCGCATCCGCCGGCAGGAGCCGCGCAAATGAACCTGGCGACGCTGCACGACCTGTTCGCGGTGTTCACGCCGCTGTCGTTCCTGACCGTGGGCGGTGGCCAGAGCATCCTGCCGGACATCCATCGCCAGGCGGTGGACAGCTATGGCTGGATCAACGATGCGCAGTTCCTGGACTACTTCGCGCTGTCGCGCATCACGCCCGGACCGGCATCGCTGCTGGTGACCCTGATAGGCTGGCACGTGGGAGGCTGGGCCGGCGCGATCGTGGCATCGATCGCCATCTTCCTGCCGTGCTCGCTGCTGATCTACGCGCTGGCGCGGGTCTGGGCGCGCTACCGGCATACCGCCTGCATCCGTTCCATCGAAGCCGGGCTGGTGCCGGTGGCCGCCGGCATGATCCTGGCCTCGTCATGCACGATCCTGCGCGCAGCCGAGGGCGGCGCGTGGGCCTGGGCCGTGGCGGCCGCCTCCACCGCGGCGCTGGTCTATACGCGCATCAGCCCTTTCATCATGCTGGGCCTGGGCGCCGGCGTTTTTTTGTTGGCGCTTGCATAGGATCTGTCTGCTTCCTGTTGCCGGTCCGCCACGGCGACTCCCGCATCTTTTCACGGTTTGACACATATCAACCGGGCCCTGCGCCAGGTTTGAGAACCTGTGGTCTCACCCTCATGGAAAGATCGGAGAAGAAAAATGTTTTCGCTGAACGGGCGTTTCCGCGCCACCGCCATCGCCGGCCTGATCGCCGCCGGCGCACTCGCCGCTCCCGCGCATGCCCATGAGGCAGGCGACGTGCTGTTCCGGGTGGGCGTGACGCAGGTCCGTCCTTCATCCAACAACGGGTCGGTGCTTGATGGCAGCGTCAAGCTCGACGTCAACAACAACGTGCGCCCGAGCTTCACGCTGGGCTACATGGTCACGCGCAACATCGGCATCGAACTGCTGGGCGCCTGGCCGTTCGAACACGACGTCAGCGGCAGCGGCCTGGGCAAGATCGGCTCCAGCAAGCAACTGCCGCCCACGCTCAGCCTGCAATGGCACATCCTGCCCGACAGCATGATCCAGCCGTACATCGGCGTCGGCATCAACTACACGCACTTCTTCGACACCAAGGCCGAAGGCGCGCTGAAGGGCTCGAACCTGAAGCTGGGCGACTCCTGGGGCGTGGCCGCGCAATTGGGCGCGGACTTCAAGATCAACGAACGCTGGTTCATGAACGCCGACATCCGCTACATCGACATCAAGTCGAAGGTGAAGCTGGACGGCCAGCACATCGGCACCGCACGCATCGATCCGTGGGTGGCCACGCTGGGCGTCGGCTACCGCTTCTAAGCGATCAACTGCTGGCGCAACGCCTGCAGCGCAGGCGTATCGTCATCCGCACGCCAGACCAGCTGGGTCTGCGCGTGCGCATACGAGCCGGACAGCGCGCTGACGCAGACCGAATGTTCCGCACCCAGCACCGCCAGCACCGAACGCGGCACGATGGCGACGCCTGACCCTGCCGCCACGCACGCCACGATGGCGTGGTACGACGCAAACTCCATCACCCTGCCTGGCGCCAGGCCTTCGTGGTTCAACCACGATTCCAGGATGCGCCGATACGAACACCCTGCCGCAAACGCGATGACCGTACGGTCGCCAAGATCCTGGGCGCTGGTGATTGCTCCCCAGGCCAGCGGCGAAATCAGCGTCAGCTCTTCTTTGAAGGCATCGATGGCCGCCAGGCCGTCCGCCGAAAACGGCTGGGCCACGAACGCCGCGTCGATGTCGTAGTTGCGCACCTTGGCCGCCAACGCGCCGGACGTGCCCGTGACCAATTCGATTCCCACCTGCGGCCACGCCGCGTGATAGGCCGCCAGGATCGGCGGCAGGCGCGCGGCTGCCGTGCTTTCCATCGTGCCGATGCGCAACACGCCTTGCGGCGCGCCATCGCGCACCGCAGCCTGCGCCTCGTCCGACAGGCGCAGCAGACGGTCGGCGTACGACAGCAGCACGCGCCCCTGGTCCGACAACACCAGACGGCGGTTCTGGCGCCGAAAGAGTGGGGCATTCAGCGAGGCTTCCAGCTGCTTTAACCGCGTCGAGACATTGGACTGCACTCGGTTCAGGTGCTGGGCCGCGCGCGCCACGCCGCCCTGGTCGGCCACCGCCTTGAAGATCTGCAACGCGTCGAGATCCAAGTTTCTCATTTCAAGAACCTATGTTCTTAATAATTCACTATTAAAGATATTAGTACAGCCGTAGAGTGGATGCATGTCAACGCCTGCTTACCCTTCCGTTCCCGACTCCCGCAGCGCCGCCAGCCTGGCCTGGCCCGCCGCTCTGGCGCTGGCCGCCGCCATGGGGATCGGCCGTTTCGCCTTCACCCCGGTCTGGCCGCTGATGGCGCAGGAAGGCGGCTTGTCTTTGGCGCAGGGCAGCTGGATCGCCTCGGCCAACTATGCGGGCTATCTGCTGGGCGCCCTGGCGGCCGTCGTCTGGCCGGTGCGCCACCCGCGCGGCCAATTGGCGCTGAGCCTGCTGGCGGTAGCGCTGCTGACGCTGGCCATGCCGCTGATCCATGACGTCGCGTTCTGGTGCGCGCTGCGGCTTGCCGCGGGGTATGCCAGCGCCAGCGCCTTCATCTGCGTGGCCAGCTCGCGACCCGTGCCGGCGGGCGACCCGCGCGAGCCCGCGGCGTCGGGGCTGACCTATGCCGGCGTGGGCGCGGGCATCGCGCTGACGGGGCTGGCCTGTCTGGCGCTGATGGCCTGGGGCGTCCGGGCCGACGGCATGTGGCTGGCCCTGGGCGGGTTGACGCTGGCCCTGTCCGCCATCGCCTGGCCGGGGCTGAACCGGCCCGCCGCCTCCGCCCGGCCATCGGCCGCCGCCGCGCGACCCGCCCCGATGTCCCCCGCGATTCCCCGGCTGGCGTTGCACTACGGCGTATTCGGCGTGGGCTACATCATTCCCGCCACCTTCCTGCCCGCGATGGCCAAGGAAGTCATCTCCGACCCCGCCATCTTCGGCTGGGCCTGGCCGCTGTTCGGGTTGGCCGCGGCGGTTTCCTGCCTGCTGGTTCCCAGGCTTGCGCGCGGTCGTGACGACAAGCGCGTCTGGCAGGGCGCCCAGGCGCTGATGGCGCTGGGCATGCTGGCCGTGGCGCTGTGGCACCACATCGCCGCCGTGATCGTGGCCGCGTTGCTGGTGGGCGGCACCTTCATGGTGATTACGCAGGCAGGCATGCTGACCGCCCGGCGCGCCGCCGGCGCCGCCGCCCCCCGGGCCGCCGCCATCATGACCGCCGCGTTTGCCGCCGGACAGATCCTGGGGCCGCTGCTGGCCTCGTGGGCCGCGCACTGGGGCGCGGGCCTGCCGCAAGTGCTGGGCGCCGGCGCGGGCCTCCTCGCGCTCTCGGCCTGGCGCTTGGGAAAAATCACGACAGAAGACAAAGGCGCTGGGCATAATGCGATCGGCCCGCAGGGCTGCACACATTAGAGAAAAGAACGAGGAGTCACCCAGCATGAAATCTTTGCGCCCCCTGATCGCCGCGTTGGCGGCCGTTGCCGCCTTCAGCGGCACCGCCCAGGCCCAGACCACCGACTGGCCCGCCAAACCCATCACCATGATCGTTCCCTACGCGCCGGGCGGCTTTGCCGACACGCGCGTGCGGTTGCTGGCGCGCAAGCTGGGCGAATCGCTGGGCCAGCCCATCGTGGTCGAGAACAAGGCGGGCGCGGGCGGCGTGGTCGGCACCAACCTGATCGCCAAGGCTGCCCCGGACGGCTACACCATCGGCACAGGCAACCTGGCCCCCATGGCGGTGAACCCGTCGCTAATGACGGAAATGCCGTACAACCCGCAAAAGGACCTGGCCCCCATCGTCCTGATCGAAAACAGCCCGCTGGTGCTGAGCGTGAATAACGAGCTGCCGGTCAAGACGCTGGCTGACCTGATCGCACTGGCGAAGAAGCAACCCGGCAAGCTGTCCTTCGGCTCGTCTGGCGTGGGCGGCGCGCACCACCTGTCGGGCGAAATGTTCCGCGAACAGGCCAAGATCGACATCGTGCACGTCCCTTACAAGGGCGGCAGCCTGGCCGCGACCGACCTGATGGGCGGCCATATCTCGATGATGTTCGAAATGGGCTATTCCGCGCTGCCCGCCATCCAGGGCGCCAAGATCCACCCCATCGCCGTCACGTCCGCCAAGCGCCTCGACGTGCTGCCTGACGTGCCCCCGATGGCCGAATCGGGCCTGCCGGGCTTCGAGTCCTATAACTGGCAGGGCATCGTGGCCCCGGCGGGCACGCCGGCGCCGATCATCGCCAAGTTGAACGCCGAATTCAACCGCATCCTGAAGGAACCGGATGTGCAGAAGGCCATTGCCGACACCGGTAGCCAGGCCGGCGGCGGCACACCCGAAGAATTCGCGGCCTTCATCAAGAGCGAAACCGAGAAGTGGGCCCACGTCATCAAGGCTGGGAACATCCAGCTTCAATAACCCCTAGGAGTCTTCCCATGGCCACCCGTCTGCTTGACCTTCTAAAGTTGGACCATCCCATCATCCAGGCCCCCATGGCGGGCGGCGCAACCACGGTGGAGCTGGTGTCCGAGGCGTCGAAAGCGGGCGTCCTGGGATCGCTCGGGGCGGCCTACATGAGCCCCGAGCAGATCGAGGCGGCGGTGGCGGACATCCGTGCCCGCACGCCGCGCCCGTTCGCCATCAACCTGTTCGCATCCGTGGCGGAGCAACCCACCCAGGGCGACACCGGCCGCATGCTGGCCCTGATGGCCCGCTACCATGAACAATTGGGCCTGCCGGCCCCGGCCGCACCCGGTCCGCAGGCCGACCCGCTGCCCGGGCAGATCGACGCCATGCTGCGACTACGCCCGGCGGTCTTCAGCTTCACCTTTGGCCGGATCCCGGCCGACGTGCTGGCGCGCTGCCGCGAACTGGGCATCCTGACCGTCGGTACGGCCACCACCGTGCGCGAGGCGGTCGCGCTGGAGCAGGACGGCGTGGACGCCGTCGTGGCCCAGGGGGCCGAAGCGGGCGGGCACCGCGGCACCTTCCTGGACGATTTCGAACAATCGCTGATCGGCACCATGGCGCTCGTGCCGCAGATGGCGGACGCGGTTTCCGTGCCGGTGATCGCCTCCGGGGGCATCATGGACGGCCGCGGCATCGCCGCCGCGCTGGCGCTGGGCGCCGACGTGGCACAAATGGGGACGGCCTTCCTCACGACAGACGAGTCGGGTATCAGCGACGCCTACAAGGCCGTGCTGCCGGCATCGCGCGCCGAACAATCCCGCGTGACCCGCGCCTTCTCGGGCCGGCCCGCGCGCGGCATCTCCAACGCCTTCATGCGCGACGCCGACGCCATCGCCGCCGACATCCTGCCGTATCCGCTGCAGAATGCGCTGACCCGCCCCATGCGCACGGCGGGCGGCAAGGCCGGCAATATCAACGTGCTGTCCCTGTGGGCAGGGCAGGCCGCCCCGCTGGCCCGGCGCGAACGCACGGCCGACCTGGTCGACCGCCTGGCGCGGGAAACCCGGGCGGCCCAGGCGCGCCGCTGAGCGCCGGGCGGGTCTCGCCCGGCGTCCCGCGCCGGGGCGGGCGATTGTCCCTGATACCGAAAACACTGTTCCACTGGCGACCTATCGCATTGTGATTACAAAGCGTCGGGCTACAATGGCGCCTCGCCGCTGGGGGCCAGAGTCCGTCTTGGTCCCCCGCACCTGAGATAACCGGGCGCTTCCCGACGCAGCCTGTCTTGCCCGCGCCGCCCCGGTTAGCCGTCCTGCGTGTCGACAAGGCAACAGGGCAAGCTCCGCCACCGAAACACCCATTTCGTTGCCCATGCCCGCTCAAACAAGCAGCACCCCGGAATTCGCCCTGCGCCTGGAAGGTGTGGCGCTAGGCTACGGTGATTTCACCGTCTTGCGCGATATCTCCATGGACGTGCGCGCGGGCCAAGTGGTCGCCGTCATGGGCGGCTCGGGTTCGGGCAAGACCACGCTGTTGCGGGCGGCCACCGGCCAGCTCGTCGCGCAGCAGGGCCAGGTCCTGGCGTTCAGCCAGGACATCGGCCGCGCCAGCCGCGCCGAATTGCAATCCCTGCGCAAGCGCATGGGCGTGCTGTTCCAGCAGGGCGCGCTCTTCACCGACCTGAATGTGTTCGAAAACGTCGCGTTCCCGCTGCGCGAACACACCAAACTGTCCGAATCCGACATCACCGACCGCGTCCTGGACAAACTGGATGCCGTCGGCCTGCGTGCTGCGGCGCACCTGAAGGTGGCCGAGATCTCCGGCGGCATGGCGCGCCGCGTCGCGCTCGCCCGCGCCGTGGTGCTGGAACCCGAACTGATCCTGTACGACGAACCCTTCGCCGGGCTGGACCCGATCTCGCTGGGCATCACCGCCCGCCTGATCCGCAGCCTGGCCGACCGCCTGGGTTGCGCCTCGGTGCTGATCACCCACGACGTGCAGGAGTCCTTCGCCATTGCCGACCAGGTGTACCTGGTGGGGCAGGGCAAGCTTGCCGCCGCCGGCACCCCGGAATCGCTGTCGGCCTCGCAAGACCCGTATGTCCAGCAATTCCTGAAAGGCGAACCCGACGGCCCGGTCGCGTTCCAGTATCCCGAAACGCCCGCTTTCCAGAAGTGGCTTTCCGAACAGAAAGGGCGCAAAGCATGAGCGGATCCCACAATCCCGTGAGCGCGCTGGGCGGTTGGGTGCGCAACCTCGTCTCCGGCATCGGCTACTTCACCCGCTTCTTCGGCGGCATGCTGGCACGCAGCGGCATCGTGTTCTCGCGCCCGCGCCTGGTCTCGCAACAGGTCCATTTCATCGGCAACTATTCGCTCCTGATCATCGCCGTGTCCGGCATGTTCGTGGGCTTCGTGCTGGGGCTGCAGGGCTATTACACGTTGAACCGCTATGGTTCCGAAGAAGCGTTGGGGCTGCTGGTGGCCCTGTCGCTGGTGCGCGAACTGGGTCCTGTCGTGACGGCGCTGCTGTTCGCGGGCCGCGCGGGCACGTCCCTGACCGCCGAAATCGGCCTGATGAAGGCCGGCGAACAACTGTCGGCCATGGAAGTCATGGCCGTCGACCCGATCCGCCGCGTGCTGGTGCCGCGCCTGTGGGGCGGCATCATCGCCATGCCCATCCTGGCGGCGGTGTTCTCCATGGTGGGCATCCTGGGCGGCTGGGTCGTCGGCGTCCTGATGATCGGCGTGGACGCGGGCGCGTTCTGGTCGCAGATGCAAAGCGGCGTCGATGTCTGGAACGACGTGGCCAACGGGGTCATCAAGAGCCTGGTGTTCGGCGTCACGGTGACGCTGGTGGCGCTCTATGAAGGCTGGCAGGCTCGGCCCACCCCCGAAGGCGTCGCCCGCGCCACCACGCGCACCGTGGTCGTGGGCTCCCTGGCGGTACTTGGGCTGGACTTCCTGCTCACCGCCTTGATGTTTGGAAATTGAAACGGATCGATCATGTCACGCGAAAAAACCGACTTCTGGGTAGGCCTGTTTGTACTGCTGGGCGCGATCGCGCTGGTGTTCCTGGCGTTGCGCGCTGGCAACCTCAGCACCTTTTCCTTCGCCCCGACCTATACGCTATCGGCCAATTTCGATAACGTAGGCGGCCTCAAGCCGCGCGCCGCGGTCAAAAGCGCTGGCGTCGTGGTGGGCCGCGTGTCCAGCATCACCTTTGACGACAAGACTTTCCAGGCGGTCGTATCGGTGAATCTGGAGAAGGCCTACCAGTTTCCCAAGGACACCTCGGCGTCCATCCTCACGTCCGGCTTGCTGGGCGAACAGTACCTGGGCCTGACGGCGGGCAGCGAAGAAGAGAACTTTACCGACGGCGGAAAAATCCGCTATACACAAAGCGCGGTTGTGCTTGAACAGCTGATCAGCCAGTTCCTGTACGGCTCCGCGGAGAAGCAGGGCGCGGCCTCAGAACCCGAACCCGCGGCGAAAGCGCCAAATTGAAGACGATGCGAAAGAAGCCGTAACAGGCTGCACTTGGCCATCGCAATATCATAAGAATCGTCGATAGGAATGCCCTGATCATGAACAAGAACGCAATTTCCCGAATTGCCACCATCGCAGCGGCGGGTGCGCTGATGGCCGGCTGCGCCGCGCCGCAGAACCCGGATCCGCGCGATCCGTGGGAAGGCTTCAACCGGGGCGTCTACAAGTTCAACGACACGGTCGACCGCGCGGTCTTCAAGCCGGTCGCTCAGGCCTATACCTTCGTCACGCCGCAGCCCGTGCGCAGCTGCGTGCACAACATCTTCAGCAACGTCGGCGACCTCTGGTCCGGCGCCAACAGCTTCCTGCAGGGCCGCGGCCACGACTTCGTGAACACGCTGGGCCGCTTCCTGTTCAACACCACGATGGGCGTGGGCGGCTGCTTCGACGTGGCCTCGGCCAACGGCGCGCGCAAGATCCCCAACGACTTCGGCACGACGCTGGGCGTGTGGGGCTTCGGCCAGGGCCCGTACCTGGTGCTGCCGTTCTTCGGCTCGTCCACGGTGCGCGACGGCGCAGGCCTGGTCGGCGACATCTACGGCACGACCTACGGCTACATGGGCGTCGACTCCATCGACAACGTGCGCCTGCGCAACTCGCTGTGGGGCCTGCGCCTGGTCGACACGCGCGCCAGCCTGCTGAACGCCACCGACACGATCGACCGCGTCGCGCTGGATCCGTACAGCTTCATCCGCGACGCCTACCTGCAACGCCGCAACGCCATGGTGCTGGGCCACCGCGTGGAAGACGAAGGCGCCCTGCCCAACTACGAAGACGACGAGGGCGATGCCCCTGCCGCCGGCAAGGCCGCCCCCGTGCCGGCACCCGCAACCAAGTAAGCTGTGGCTTGCGTTCATCGGTACAGTAAGGAGTTTTGATGCGATTTGCTTTTGTTTCCCTGTTGCAGCGCCTGACTTTCGCGGGCCTGCTGGGCCTTGCCGCCGCCGGCGCCGCGCAGGCCAAGCCCGACCCCAACGGCTCGCCCGACCAGTTCGTCCTCGCGACCGCCAATGAAGCGCTGGACGTGCTCAAGGCGGACGGAGCCGTCAAGGCCGGCAATACCACCCGCATCAACGAAGTGGTCAACCAGCACATCCTGCCCTACGTCAACTTCCAGAAGACGACGCGCCTGGCCGCAGGCCGCTACTGGCGCCAGGCGTCGGAACAGCAGAAGACGGCCCTGGCCGATGCGTTCCGCGGCACGCTGGTGCGCACCTATAGCGGCGCGTTGACCCGCGTCACGCCCAGCACCACCGTCAAGGCCCTGCCGTTCCGCGGCGACCCCAAGGCCGACGACGTGGTCGTGCGCACGCTGATCAGCCAGGCCAACGGCCAGCCGACCGGCGTGGACTACCGCCTGGAAAAGACACCGCAAGGCTGGAAGATCTACGACATGAACGTCGAAGGCATCTGGCTGATCGAGAACTACCGCAACCAGTTCGCGCAGCAGATCAACCAGAGCGGCATCGACGGCCTGATCAAGGCCTTGAACCAGCGCAACCAGTAATTCCACGGTTCCGGCTGCTGTCGGCCCGGCGCGCCCTTAGTGGCCCGCCGGGCCAATTATTTAAGGGACGGATGATGCCTCCATCCCTACGCCGTCCGGGGCCATAGGCGCTTGCCGCCACGGCGCGCTTATATAATGATCAATTCGCTCTTTCCGGGCACCTCCCCGCCGTCATGTCAGCCGTCAGTCTAGAAAACGTCTCCAAGGTCTACTCGCCGCGCCAGCGCGGCTGGCAGAAGCTGCTCGGGCGCACGCCCGCTCCCGGCTTCCAGGCGCTGGACCATGTCAGCCTGAACATCGAGCACGGCGAGTTCTTCGGCCTGCTCGGCCCCAACGGCGCGGGCAAGACCACCCTGATCTCCATCCTTGCCGGCCTGGCGCACGCCTCGTCCGGGCGCGCCACCGTCTGTGGCTACGACGTCGTGGCCGACTACAAGTCGGCGCGGCGCGCGCTGGGCGTGGTGCCGCAAGAGCTGGTCTACGACCCGTTCTTCACGGTGCGCGAGACCCTGCGCATCCAGTCCGGCTACTTCGGCCTGCGCAACAACGACGACTGGATCGACGAAATCCTGTTCAACCTGGGCCTGGCCGACAAGGCCGACAACAACATGCGCGCGCTGTCCGGCGGCATGAAGCGCCGCGTGCTGGTGGCGCAGGCGCTGGTGCACCGTCCCCCCGTGATCGTGCTGGACGAACCCACCGCGGGCGTGGACGTGGACCTGCGCCGCACCCTGTGGGAATTCATCTCGCGCCTGAACAAGGCCGGCCACACGATCATGCTGACCACGCACTACCTGGAAGAAGCGGAAGCCCTGTGCGGCCGTATCGCCATGCTCAAGCGCGGCCGCATCGTGGCGCTGGACACCACGCAGGCCCTGATGGCCCGCGTCGGCGGCGTCGACCTGGAAGACGCGTTCGTGCGCATCATGCATCAGGGCGACGAGCCCGCCACGCCCGCCCTGCAACCCGAAGAGATTTCGTCATGACGCCGCCCACCGCGACCGCCAGCCAGCCGCTGGTGCAGCCCCGCCTGGATGCGGGCTCCGGTTTTCCGACCCTGCTGCGCAAGGAGCTGCTGCGCTTCTGGAAGGTCGGCTTCCAGACCATCGCCGCCCCCGTCATCACGGCGCTGCTGTACCTGCTGGTGTTTGCGCACGTGCTGGAAGGGCGCCTGATGGTGTACGGCACCGTGCCCTACACCGCGTTCCTGATCCCGGGGCTCATGATGATGAGCATGCTGCAGAACGCGTTCGCCAACCCGTCCTCGTCGCTGATCCAAAGCCGCATCACGGGCAACCTCGTCTTCATGCTGCTGCCCCCGCTGTCGCACCGCGACATCTTCGGCGCCTTCGTGCTGGCGGCCGTCGTGCGCGGCCTGGCCGTAGGCCTGTGCGTGTGGGCGGTGGCGCTGTTCTTCGTGTCGCTCGTCCCCGCCAACCCGCTGTGGCTGCTGGTGTTTGCCGTGCTGTCCTGCGGCATCATGGCCGTGCTGGGCGTGGTGGCGGGCCTGTGGTCTGAAAAATTCGACCAGTTGGCCGCCTTCCAGAATTTCCTGATCATGCCCGCGACGTTCCTGTCCGGCGTGTTCTATTCCATCCACACGCTGCCGCCCTTCTGGCAGAGCGTGTCCCACTGGAACCCCATCTTCTACGCCATCGACGGATTCCGCTACGGGTTCTTCGCGGTGTCGGACGTCTCGCCCTGGCGCAGCCTGGCGGTGGTGACGGCGGTGTTCCTGGCGCTATCGCTGTATGCGCTGCGGCTTCTGGCCAGCGGCTACAAACTCAGGAACTGACGTCCATGCTTCCCACTCCCGCGCAAGTCCGCCAATACATCGCGGACGGCCTGTCCTGTGAACATCTCGACGTGCAAGGCGACGGCTCGCATTTCGATGCCGTCATCGTCAGCACCGCCTTCGAAGGCAAGCGCCTGATCCAGCGCCATCAGCTGGTCTACGCCGCGCTGGGCGACCGCATGAAGGCCGAGATCCACGCGCTGTCGATGCGCACGCTGACCCCCGCCGAATACCAGCAAGCAGGCAAGTGATGGATAAACTCCGCATCACGGGAGGTGCGCGGCTACACGGCGAAATCTCGATTTCCGGCGCCAAGAATTCGGCGCTGCCGATCCTGTGCGCGGGCCTCTTGACTGCCGATGCGCTGACCCTCACCAACGTGCCGCACCTGAATGACACGGCCACCATGCTGCGCTTGCTGGGCCGCATGGGCATGCGCGCCGAACGCGGCACGGACGGCGTGGTGACGCTGCAGGCCGACCGCGTCGACAACCTGGAAGCGCCGTACGAGCTCGTCAAGACGATGCGCGCCTCCATCCTGGTGCTGGGCCCGCTGCTCGCCCGCTTCGGCGAGGCGCGCGTCAGCCTGCCCGGGGGCTGCACCATCGGCCAGCGGCCGGTGGATCAGCACATCAAGGGCCTGGCCGCGCTGGGCGCCGACATCAGCATCGAACACGGCTTCGTCGTCGCGCGCGCCAAGCGCCTGAAGGGCGCGTCCGTGCGCACCGACATGGTCACCGTCACCGGCACCGAGAACCTGCTGATGGCCGCCGTGCTGGCCGAAGGCCGCACCGTGCTGGAGAACGCCGCGCGCGAACCCGAAGTGGTGGACCTGGCCGAACTGCTCATCAAGATGGGCGCCCGCATCCAGGGGCACGGCACGGACCGCATCGTGATCGACGGCGTTGCCCGCCTGCACGGCGCCGAACACCGCGTCATTTCCGACCGCATCGAAGCCGGCACCTTCCTGTGCGCCGTGGGCGCGGCAGGCGGCGACATCCTGTTGAAGAACACCGACGCCAGCATCCTGGGCGCCACGCTGGACAAGCTGACCGAAGCCGGCCTGACCATCGAGACCGGCCCGGACTGGATCCGCGGCGCGATGTCCACGCGCCCGAAAGCCGTGGGTTTCCGCACGCATGAATACCCCGGTTTCGCCACCGACATGCAGGCCCAGGTCATGGCCCTGAATGCGGTCGCCGAAGGTACCTCGGTCATCGCCGAGACGATCTTCGAGAACCGCTACATGCACGTGCAGGAACTGCGCCGCATGGGCGCCGACATCGACATCGACGGCCACACCGCCGTCGTGCGCGGCGTCACGCGCCTGTCGGGCGCCGCCGTCATGGCCACCGACCTGCGCGCCTCGGCCAGCCTCGTCATCGCCGGCCTGGCGGCCGACGGCGACACGCTGGTCGACCGCATCTACCACCTGGATCGTGGTTACGACCAGATGGAAGTCAAACTGCGCGCCCTGGGCGCGAATATCCAACGCGTTACCGGCAAGGAACAGGCATGAACGATGCCAAAACGAAACCCCTGACCCTGGCCCTGTCCAAGGGCCGGATTTTTGAAGAAACCATGCCGTTGCTGGCCGAAGCCGGCATCGAAGTGACGGAAAGTCCGGAAAGCTCGCGCAAGCTGATCCTGCCGACCAGCGACCCTGGCCTGCGCCTGATCATCGTGCGCGCCTCCGACGTGCCGACCTACGTGCAATACGGCGCGGCCGACCTGGGCATCGCGGGCAAGGACGTGCTGATCGAGCACGCCAAGGAACAGCCCGGCGGCCTGTACCAGCCCATCGACCTGAACATCGCCAAGTGCCGCCTGGCCGTGGCCGTGCGCAACGGCTTCGACTACGAAGGCGCCGTGCACCAGGGCGCGCGCCTGCGCGTGGCCACCAAGTACGTCCACTCAGCCCGTGAACACTTTGCGGCCAAGGGTGTGTACGTCGATATCATCAAGCTGTATGGTTCGATGGAGCTGGCGCCGCTGGTCGGCCTGGCCGACTGCATCGTCGACCTGGTGTCCACCGGCGGCACGTTGCGCGCCAACGACCTGGTCGCCGTGGAAGACGTCATGCCGATCTCGTCGCGCCTGATCGTCAACCAGGCCGCGTTGAAGACCCGCGGCGCCCGCCTGCAACCGCTGCTGGACGCCTTCGAAAGAGCCGCCTCCCGCAACGCCTGACCCCCGCCCGCCGCGACGCGCGGCGGCCGCTTTCCGCTTTGCTGCATGACGCCATGGCCCTGATCAATCGTCTCGACTCCCGCGATCCCGGATTCAAATCCGCCCTGTCCAAGCTGCTGGCCTTCGAGGCCACCGAGGACGAGTCCATCGACCGCGCCGCCGCCGGCATCCTGGCCGACGTGCGCACCCGTGGCGACGCCGCGCTGGTGGAATACACGCAGCGTTTCGACCGCATGCCGGGCGCATCGGCCGCCACGCTGGAAATCCCCAAGGCCGACTGGCATGCCGCGCTTGCCGCGCTGCCGGCCGCCCAGCGCAATGCGCTGGAAGCCGCCGCCGACCGCGTGCGCAGCTACCACGAACGCCAGCGCGCCGAGACCTGGACCTACACCGACGCTGAAGGCACGATGCTGGGCCAGCAGGTGACCCCGCTGGATCGAGTGGGCCTGTACGTGCCGGGCGGCAAGGCCGCCTATCCGTCGTCGGTACTGATGAACGCGATCCCGGCCAAGGTCGCGGGCGTGCCGGAACTGATCATGGTCACGCCCACGCCCGACGGCGTGCGCAACCCGATCGTGCTGGCCGCGGCCGCCATCGGCGGCGTGGACCGCGTGTTCGCCATCGGCGGCGCGCAGGCCGTTGGCGCACTGGCCTACGGCACCGGCACCGTGCCCGCCGTGGACAAGATCGTCGGCCCGGGCAACGCCTATGTCGCCGCCGCCAAGCGCCGCGTGTTCGGCACGGTCGGCATCGACATGATCGCCGGCCCCAGCGAAATCCTGGTCATTTGCGACGGCAAGACGCCGGCCGACTGGATCGCCATGGACCTGTTCTCGCAAGCCGAGCACGACGAACTGGCGCAGTCCATCCTGCTCTGTCCCGACGCCGCGTTCATCGAGGAAGTCGAAGCCGCCATCGCGCGCCTCCTGCCCACGATGCCGCGCGCCGACATCCTGCGCGTCAGCCTGGCCAACCGCGGCGCGCTGATCCAGGTCCAGAGCCTGGACGAGGCCTGCCAGATCGCCAACGACATCGCGCCCGAGCACTTGGAAATCTCCACCGAGCAGCCCGAGATCTGGACCGCCAAGATCCGCCACGCCGGCGCGATCTTCATGGGCCGCTTCAGCTCGGAAGCGCTGGGCGATTACTGCGCGGGCCCGAACCACGTGCTGCCCACGTCCCGCACGGCGCGCTTTTCGTCGCCGCTGGGCGTGTACGACTTCCAGAAGCGCTCCAGCCTGATCCAGGTCTCGCACGCGGGCGCCCAGACGCTGGGCCGCATCGCCGCCGAACTGGCGCTGGGCGAGGGCCTGCAGGCGCACGCCGCCAGCGCCCAGTACCGGATCGACAAGCCATGAGCGCGGCCCCGGCGGCAAGCGTCGCCGGCCGCATCGCCGGCACGGTCCGCGCCGATATCCGCGAACTGGCCGCGTATCCGGTGGCCCACGCGGAAGGCTGCATCAAGCTGGACGCGATGGAATGCCCCTACGAGCTGCCCGACGCCGTCCGCGACGACATCGCCCGCACCGTGCGCGACACGGCGCTGAACCGATACCCCGCGGCCGACCTGTCCGCGCTGCAGCAGGCGGTGAAGGCCAGCTTCGGGGTGCCTGACGGCGCCGACGTGCTGTTCGGCAACGGCTCGGACGAACTCATCCACATCGTCGTGCAGGCCTGCTGCAACCCGGGCGATACGGTGATGTCGCCCTGGCCGTCGTTCGTCTATTTCGACATGGCGGCCCGTTTCGACCACGCTCGCTTCGTCGGCGTGCCGCTGACCGATGATCTGACCCTGGATTTGCCGGCCATGCTGGCCGCCATCCGCGAACACCAGCCCAAGGTCGTGTTCCTGGCCGTGCCCAACAACCCCACCGGCGGGCTCTGGTCCGACCACGACGTGCAGGCGATCATCGCCGCCGCCCCCGGCCTGGTGGTGCTGGACGAGGCCTACCAGCCCTTTGCCGAGCACAGCTGGATGCCCCAGGTGCTGGACGCGCCCAACGTGGTCGTCATGCGCACGGTCTCCAAGATCGGCCTGGCGGGGCTGCGTTTCGGCTACATGGCCGGCCACCCGGACTGGATCGCCGAACTGAACAAGGTGCGCCCGCCCTACAACCTGGACGTACTGACCCAGGCCACGCTGATGACGGTCCTGCGGTACAAGGACGTGCTGGACGAGCAGGCCGCGCGCTTGCGCGCCGACCGCGAACCGCTGGCCGCCGCCCTGGCCGCCTTGCCCGGCGTCAGGGTATTCCCTTCCGCCGGCAACTTCATACTCGCGCGCTTTTCCGGCAAGCTGGACGGCAACGCCGTGCATCTTGCGCTGAAAACGCGCAAAATATTGATTCGTAACTTCTCCAACGCCCATCCGCTCCTGGCCAACTGCCTGCGCATCTCGGTGGGCGCCCCGGCCGAGAACGCCGCCTTGCTGGCTGCCCTGCAAGAGATTTTGAGTGCTTAACATGCGTACCGCAGAGATCACCCGCAACACCAACGAAACCCGCATCCGCGTGGCCATCAATATCGACGGCACCGGCAAGCAGACGATCGACACGGGCGTGCCCTTCCTGGACCACATGCTGGACCAGATCGCGCGCCACGGCCTGATCGACCTCGACATCAAGGCCGATGGCGACCTGCACATCGATGCGCACCATACGGTGGAAGACGTGGGCATCACGCTGGGCATGGCAATCGCCAAGGCCGTCGGCACCAAGGCCGGCCTGCGCCGCTACGGCCACGCCTACGTGCCGCTGGACGAAGCCCTGTCGCGCGTCGTGGTGGACTTCTCGGGCCGCCCCGGCCTGGAATACCACATCCCGTTCACGCGCGCCCACATCGGCAATTTCGATGTAGACCTCACGCGCGAGTTCTTCCAGGGGCTGGTCAACCACGCGCTGATCACGCTGCATATCGACAACCTGCGCGGCTTCAACGCCCACCACCAGGCGGAAACCGTGTTCAAGGCCTGTGGCCGCGCCCTGCGCATGGCCATGGAAGTCGACCCGCGCATGGGCGACGTCGTGCCCTCCACCAAGGGCGTGCTGTAACGTTCGCCAACCCCACCGCACCAGGCAAAAGAAGTGACCACTATCGCCATCGTCGACTATGGAATGGGCAATTTCCACTCCGTCGCACGCGCCCTGAAGTTCGCCGCCCCCGATGCGGACATCCGCATCTGCAACCAGCCCCAGGACATCGACGCGGCTGACCGCGTGGTGTTTCCGGGCCAGGGCGCCATGGCGGACTGCATGCGCACCCTGAATGAATCCGGCCTGCGCGAAGCGGTCGTACGCGCCGCGCGCAACAAGCCCCTGCTGGGCGTCTGCGTGGGCGAACAGATGCTGTTCGACTCCTCTGAAGAGGGCGGCACGTCCTGCCTGGGCCTGTTCCCCGGCGTCGTGCGCCGCTTCTCGGGCCCGCGCTTTGCCGACCTGATCGCCGCCGACGACGAAGCCTGCCTGACCGACACCGGCGCGGCAGGCGCGGTCGATACGCGCCCGGAACGGCTGAAAGTGCCGCACATGGGATGGAACAAAGTCCGCCAGACGCGCTCTCACCCTATCTGGGACGGCATTCCGGACGATACGCACTTCTATTTCGTCCATAGTTACTACGCCGACCCGGACGATTCCGGCCTGACTGTTGGTGAAACCGATTATGGCGTCGCCTTTACCTGCGCAGTGGCGGCAGCTAACATTTTCGCGGTGCAGTTCCACCCCGAAAAGAGCGCCGAGCACGGTTTGCGCCTGTATCGCAATTTTGTAGACTGGCAGCCGTAGGCCTAGAGCCTGCTGCGCCAGCCCATTCAACCCCTCTTTCTTTTTTGCTGCCCACCATGCTGCTGATCCCCGCCATCGATCTTAAAGACGGGCGCTGCGTGCGCCTGCGCCAGGGTGACCTGGACGATGCAACGGTGTTCTCCGAAGACCCCGCCGCCATGGCCACCCGTTGGCTTGACCAGGGCGCGCGCCGCCTGCATCTGGTCGACCTGAACGGCGCCGTTGCCGGCAAGCCGAAGAACGAAGCGCCTATCAAGGCCATCCTGGACGCCGTCGGCGACGACATCCCCGTCCAGATCGGCGGCGGCATCCGCGACCTCGACACCATCGAGCGCTACCTTGACGCCGGCATCTCCTACGTGATCATCGGCACCGCCGCGGTCAAGAACCCGGGCTTCCTGCAAGACGCCTGCGGCGCTTTCCCCGGCCAGATCATCGTCGGCCTGGACGCCCGCGACGGCAAGATCGCCACCGACGGCTGGAGCAAGCTGACCCGCCACGACGTGCTCGACCTGGCCAAGAAGTTCGAAGACTACGGCTGCGAAGCCATCATCTACACCGACATCGGCCGTGACGGCATGCTGTCGGGCGTCAACGTCGAAGCCACGGTCCGCCTGGCCCAGCACGTGCGCATCCCCGTGTACGCTTCGGGCGGCATCGCCGGCATCCAGGACATCGAAGCCCTGTGCGCCGTCGAGGAAGAGGGCGTCGAAGGCGCCATCCTGGGCCGCAGCATCTACGAAGGCACGCTTGATTTCCAGGCAGCCCAGACTCGCGCCGACGAATTGGCAAAATGACCACCTCCAGCAGCACCCCCGGGGCCGGCGCGCCCGTCCAGAGCGCGCTGACCCGCCGCATCATCCCTTGCCTTGACGTCACCGCCGGCCGCGTCGTCAAGGGCGTGAACTTCGTCAACCTGCTGGACGCCGGCGACCCCGTCGAGATCGCCCGCCGCTACAACGAGCAGGGCGCCGACGAACTCACCTTCCTGGACATCACCGCCACCAGCGACGGCCGCGACCTGATCCTGCCCATCATCGAGCAGGTGGCCTCGCAGGTCTTCATCCCGCTGACGGTGGGCGGCGGCGTGCGCCAGGTGTCCGACATCCAGCGCCTGCTGAATGCCGGGGCCGACAAGATCAGCATCAACAGCGCGGCCGTGGCCAATCCGGAACTGGTCCGCGCCGCCTCCGACTACCATGGCTCGCAATGCGTGGTCGTGGCCATCGACGCGCGCCGCGTGTCGGCGGCCGGCGAGCCCGCGCGCTGGGAAGTCTTCACGCACGGCGGCCGCAAGGCCACCGGGCTGGATGCCGTGGCCTGGGCGCGCCGCATGGCTGCCTATGGCGCGGGCGAGATCCTCTTGACCAGCATGGACCGCGACGGCACCAAGTCGGGCTTCGACCTGGAGCTGACTCGCGCCGTGTCGGACGCCGTGCCGGTGCCCGTCATCGCCTCCGGCGGCGTCGGCAACCTGCAGCATCTGGCCGACGGCGTCACCACCGGCCGCGCCAGCGCCGTGCTGGCCGCCAGCATCTTCCATTTCGGCCAGCACACCGTTGGCGAATGCAAACGCTTCATGGCCGAACAAGGTATTGCAGTAAGGTTGGACTGATATGAGCAATGAACCCACCTGGATGGCCGACGTCGTTTTCGACGAAAACGGCCTGATTCCCGCCATCGCGCAAGACTTTGAAAACGGCCAGATCATGATGGTGGCCTGGATGAACCGCGAAGCGCTTGCGGAAACCGCCGCCACCGGCCGTGCGGTGTACTGGTCGCGCTCGCGCCAGCGCCTGTGGCGCAAGGGCGAGGAATCCGGCCACGTCCAGGAAGTGCATGAACTGCGCCTGGACTGCGACGGCGACGTCATCCTGCTGAAAATCCACCAGGAAGGCGGCATTGCCTGCCATACGGGCCGCGCCAGCTGTTTCTACCGCCGCCTGGAAGGCCAGACGGACCAGGCGTCCTGGGTCACGGTGGACCCGGTGCTCAAAGACCCGGAAATGATCTACAAATGACCGATCAAGCCTTAAGCGCCGCCGATATCCTGGCGCGCATCGCCGACACGCTGGAAACCCGCCGCCCCGAAAACGGCGGCGACCCCACGGCGTCGTATTCCGCCAAGCTGCTGGCCAAAGGCCCCGACTCCTTCCTGAAGAAGATCGGCGAAGAAGCCACGGAGCTGGTCATGGCCGCCAAAGACGGGGTGCCCGAGCGCATCGTCAGCGAAACGGCCGACCTGTGGTTCCACTGCCTGGTCGCGCTGACCCATTTCAACCTGCGGCCGGAAGACGTGCTGGCCGAATTGGCCCGCCGCGAGGGCCTGTCGGGCCTGGCCGAGAAGGCAAGCCGCCCCAAAGACTGACCACGGAGCCCCGGAAAATGAGCGACAACTGTCTTTTCTGCAAGATCGCCGCTGGCGACATCCCGTCCAAGAAGGTCTACGAGGACGAGGACTTTGTTGCATTCCACGATATCAATCCGGCCGCACCGGTGCATTTACTGCTGATCCCTCGACGTCATGTCACATCCATGCAGGATATTACGGGTGAGGACGCAGGTTGGTTGGGTAGAATGATGTCGTTGGCGCCGCGGCTAGCAGCCGAAAACGGTTGCCGTCCGGGCCCTGATGGCGGATTTCGCATCATGATCAACTCTGGCGTCGAAGGCGGCCAGGAAGTCCCGCATTTGCATTTCCACATCATCGGCGGCTCGCGGCCCTGGAAAGGGCGCGTAGCCCCCACCGCGTAATTCGGAGAAACATCATGGGTAGTTTCAGCATTTGGCATTGGTTGGTCGTTCTGGTCATCGTGGCGCTGATTTTCGGCACCAAGAAACTGCGCAACATCGGCTCGGACCTGGGTGGCGCGGTGAAGGGTTTCAAGGAAGGCATGAAGGACGCCAACGGCGAAAAGCCGGCAGACCCGATCGCGCAGCAGCGCGTTTCCGGTGAAACCATCGACGTGCAGGCCAAGGAAAAGACCAACTCCTGAGCCCCGGCTCGTCTCCCGGGCCTACCCTGAACGGGCCGGCCCTTATTGCTTCAATTCCCGAGCGGCCGTCGAATGTTTGATGTCAGCCTCACTGAACTGATGGTGATCGGCGTCGTCGCCTTGATCGTCATTGGCCCCGAACGCCTGCCCAAGGTAGCCCGCACCGTCGGCCACCTGCTTGGGCGCGCGCAGCGTTACGTCAATGACGTGAAGTCCGATATCCAGCGCGAAATCGAACTCGACGAACTGCGCAAGTTCAAAAACGAGATGGAAGACGCCGCGCAAGGCGTGCAGCAGTCGCTGAACGACACGCACGCCTCGCTGCAGGAACCCGTCCAGCAATTCCGTGCGGAACTCGATGAAGTCGCCCGCGAAGCCAGCGGCAAGGTCGCGCCGGTGATCGTGGGGGATGCCTCGGCCGTGAACGCCTCCACTGCCAACGCCCCCGCCGAAGCCGCCCGCACCATCGCGCCGGCCACCATCCCGACCTCGGCTTCCGCGTCCGCCCCCGCTACCGCCCCCGCTACCGTCCCGGCTCCGGCTACGGGTCCGGTCCACGGGCCGGTGATCGCACCCGCTGCCCTCCAACAACCCGCCCCGGCGCCCAGCGCGCCCAAGGCTGACGAGGCCGCGCCCGCCGCCCAGCCCGTCACGCCCTACGGAACACCGACGTGACCCAGGACGCTTCCCAAGAAGAAGGCCAGCAAGAGACCTTCATCTCTCACCTGGTCGAATTGCGCACCCGCCTGCTGCGCGCCGTAGGCGCCGTGGTGGCCGTGTTCATCGTATTGTTCATCTACCCCGGCGCATCCGCCATCTATGACGTGCTGGCCGCGCCCATGCTGGCCTCGCTGCCCGAAGGCACGCGCATGATCGCCACGGGCGTCATCACACCGTTCATGGTGCCCGTCAAGGTCACGATGATGGCCGCCTTCATCGTGGCGCTGCCGGTGGTGCTCTACCAGGCCTGGGCCTTCGTCGCGCCGGGCCTGTACCGGCACGAAAAGCGCCTGGCGCTGCCGCTGATCATCTCCAGCACGTTCCTCTTCATCGCGGGCATGGCGTTCTGCTATTTCGTGGTGTTCCGCACGGTCTTTCACTTCATCGCCACGTTCGCGCCGCAATCCATCACGCCGGCGCCGGACATCGAGGCCTACCTGAGCTTCGTCATGACGATGTTCATGGCCTTCGGCATCACCTTCGAAGTGCCCGTGGCCGTCGTGCTGCTGGTGAAGATGGGCATCGTCGAACTGTCCAAGCTGAAGGCGGCGCGCGGCTATGTCGTGGTCGGCGCCTTCATCATCGCCGCGGTCGTCACGCCGCCCGATGTGGTCAGCCAGTTCATGCTGGCGGTACCGCTGTGCCTGCTTTACGAAGTGGGGCTGATCTGCGCGCGCATGGTGTCACCCCAACCGGGTGCCGCCACCGACGAAGAAACCGCGGATTCCCTGACCGAACGGCACTGATCCTGCGGCTGGCGGGGATGGCAGGGCAAGATAGGACTGATTAACTCTTGCCCGCTCCTTGCCTGCAATCCTACATTGCAGGCATGTCGCTTGCCCAAAGGCTGCGCGCCCTGATGCGGTGGCGCGGCATCCACAGCCAGAATCAACTGGCACGCATCTCCCGCGTGCCGCAATCCTGCATCCATCGCATTCTTACCCGCGAAGACCGCTATTCGCCGTCTCGCGGCACGCTGCTGCGCCTGGCCTCCGCGCTTGAGACCAGCGTGCCCTGGCTGACCGACGGCGTGTTGAGCGGCGCCGAGCCCGGCCCCCACGGCCTACCCGCCGGCAAGGACGGCTTGCGCCCCGCCGCGCAAACTATCACGCCGGCCATCGACGGCTACTGCGCGGAAATCTGCGCCCTGCTGCGGGAACAGCCCGACAGCACGAAGAAAACCGTACTGTCGGTCGTACGGCTGCTGGTGGAGGGGCCCGGGCCCGGTCCCGGTCCCGCGCCCTGACCGCTTAACGGCCGAGGGGTTTAACGGGGCTGGCCCGGCCGCGTGCCCACCACGATGGACACGTCCTGCGGTTTGCCCCCGCGCAGAATGCCCAGGGTGACACGCTGGCCCGGAGGCTGCTGCGCGATTTCCGCCAGAAGCTGGGCCGTATCCGTCATGCGCTTGCCATTGACCGACTGCACGATGTCGCCCACGCGCAGGCCGCCACGCGCCGCGGGGCCGTCGCGCATCACGCCCGCGATGATTGCGCCTTTCGCATCCGCGCCCAGCCCGAAGGCCCGCGCCAGTTCGGGCGTAACGTCCTGCGGCTCCACGCCCAGCCAGCCCCGCTTGACCCCGCCCGTCTTGACGATGTCGTCCATGACCTTGCGCGCGATCTCGATGGGCGTGGCAAAACCGATGCCCATCGACCCGCCCGATTCGGAATAGATGGCCGTGTTGATGCCGACCAGATTGCCCTCGGCGTCCACCAGCGCGCCGCCAGAGTTGCCGGGGTTGATGGCGGCGTCTGTCTGGATGAAGTTTTCGTACGTGTTCAGGCCCAGCCCGTTGCGGCCCAGCGCCGACACAATGCCTTGCGTGGTGGTCTGCCCCACGCCGAATGGATTGCCGATCGCCAGCACCACGTCGCCCACGCGCAGCCCCCGGTCGGGCGCCAGCGTGGCGGCGGGCAGGGCGCGCAACGTGCTCAGCTTCAGCACGGCCAGATCGGTGTCGGGGTCGGCGCCCACCACCTTGGCGGTGTCGCGGCGTCCGTCGGTCAAGGCCACCTCGATCGCGTCGGCCGCCTGCACGACGTGGTAGTTCGTCAGCACGTGGCCGTCCTGGTTCACGATGACGCCAGACCCCAGGCTGGTCGTGGCCTGGCGGCGGCTGACGCCCGGCACCTGGCCGAACAGCTGGCGCAGCACGGGATCATCAGGTAGCGGAATCAAGGGCACGTTGACGTGCTTGGTCGTGTAGACGTTGACCACCGACGGCGCCGCGCGGGCAACGCCGTCGGCATACGACACCGGCCCCACGCCGCTGCCTGCGGGCGCGCGGGACGCCGCAGAGGCGGCCACCGCGGCCGGCGGCGACGCCCCCGGCCCCGCCAGGCGCAGCAGGTCAGGCCGCAGGGTCGTGACCACGAATAGAATACCCAGGCAGACCGTGACGGCCTGAGCGAAGATCAGCCAATATCGGCGCATGATTCTAGATAGGACAAGCAATGAAAAAAGTGGACTCCCACGTGCTGGCCAGCTGGCTGGACGACACCCTGCAAGCGGCGCGCTTCAAGGACTACTGCCCCAACGGCTTGCAAGTGGAAGGCCGATCTGAAGTCGGACACATTATCACCGGTGTCACCGCCAGCGAAGCCCTGTTGCGCACGGCGGTCGAACGCGGAGCCGACGCGGTGCTGGTGCATCACGGCTGGATGTGGCGCAACGAAGACCGCCGCATCATCGGCACGCGCCGCACGCGCATGGCGCTGGCCTTGAAGAACGACCTGAACCTGTACGCCTATCACCTGCCGCTGGATGCGCACCCGACGCTGGGCAACAACGCACAACTGGCCCGCGTGCTGGGACTGACCCCGGAACGCCGCGACGACGGCTCTGCCCGCACCTGTGGCCAGGACAACCTCGTCTGGCTGGGCGAGGCCGCCGGCGTGCAGACGCTGGGCCAACTGGGCGCGCGCGTGGCCGAACGTCTGGGCCGGCAGCCACTGGTCGTGGGCGATCCGGACCAGCCGGTGTCGCGCGTGGCATGGTGTACCGGCGGCGCGCAAGGCATGCTGGCCGATGCCGTGGACGCGGGCGTCAGCGCCTACATCACGGGCGAAGTCTCGGAGTCCACGGTGCACCTGGCGCGCGAGACCGGCGTGGGCTTCATCGCCGCCGGCCATCACGCGACCGAGCGTTTTGGTGCGCAAGCGCTGGGGCAGGCGGTCGCCGAGCACTTCGGCATCAAGGTGGAATTCATCGACATCGACAACCCGGCCTAGCAAACGCCGCGCACGCCCCGTGATCCGCCCCCGAAAGGGGGCGTTTTTATTTCACGACGCCAACGTCGACATGGGCGTCGCAAGCCCCTGAATCTGCCGCACTCGGCTCCGGGAAAACCAGAGGGTGCGGTCAAAGCAGCGCCTGTGCGTCGCATCTGGTCAATCGCGGTTCTCTCCCTGTCAATTCTGGCCGCAGCCCCAGCCCTAGCATTCCATGCAGCCGCCCGCAGCCGATCTCCTTCCCGGCCGGGCCTCCTTCACACGGAGCCACTGAATGCTGACCCTCTACGACCACCCGCGCTCCGGCAACTGCTACAAGGTCCGCCTCTTTCTAGCCCTCATCGGCAAAACCTACCAACGCACGTTTGTCGACGTGCTGGCCCGCAAAAACCAGACGGCGGAATTCGAGCGCGTCAGCGCCTTCCAGCAGGTCCCCGCGCTGACCGATGGCGCCACCGCCATCTGGGACAGTCACGCCATCCTGCTGCACCTGGCGCACCACTACGCCCCCGAATGGCTGGCGCCGCTGCCCAGCATCGGCGCCATGCACGCCTGGCTATCGGTATCCGCCAACGAAATCGCCAACAGCCTGCAGCCGCTGCGCTTGACGCACGTGGTCAGCAACGCCGAAGCCGCGCACCACCTGGGCGTCAGCGAAGCACTGCTCGACATCCCCGGCATGCAAGCTCGCACGGACCGATTCCTCTGCCGCATGAACAAGCGCCTGGCGGAAAACCGGTGGCTGGCCGGCACCGACGTACCGAGCGTGGCCGACATTGCCTGCTACGGCTACGCCGCGCTGGCCGAAGAAGCCGCCATCGACATCACCGCCTATCCGGCCGTTGCAGCGTGGCGCGAGCGCATACGGCAGTTGCCGGGATACGTACCCCCAGGCCCCTGAGCCCCGCACGCCACGACAAAAAACCAATACGACAAGACAAGAGGAAAAACCATGGACGCCATACCGGCCGTGCAGTCCGCTGCCCGCTCACACAAGAAACCGAACCTGTTCCGGGTCGCCGTTGCGACCGTCATCGGCACCGCCGTGGAAGCCTTCGACTTCCTCGCCTACGGCACCGCCGCGGCGCTGGTTTTCAACAAGATCTTCTTTCCGCAGTTCGATCCGGTGACCGGCACGCTGGCGGCCTTTGGCGCATTCGCCAGCGGCATGCTGGCGCGGCCCATCGGCGGCATCCTGTTCGGCCACTTCGGCGACCGCGTCGGCCGCAAATCCATGTTGACGTTGAGCCTGTTGCTGATGGGCCTGTGCACCGTGCTCATCGGGCTGCTGCCCACGTATGAACAGATCGGCATCTCGGCGGCGGTGCTGCTGGTCGTGCTGCGCATCGGCCAGGGCCTGTCGTTCGGCGGCGAGATGGGTGGCGCCATGCTGATGGCAGTCGAACACGCGCCGCCGAAGTGGAAGGCGTTCTTCGGCAGCCTGCCGCTGGTGGGTGCGCCCCTGGGCATCCTGTTGTCGGTGGGCTCCTTCGCGCTGGTGACGCGGCTGCCGGAAGCAGACTTCCTGTCCTGGGGCTGGCGCCTGCCGTTCCTCGCCAGTGCCGTGCTCATCGTCGTGGGCCTGTTCATCCGCCACGGCATCGATGAATCGCCCGAGTTCGAGCAGGTCAAGCGCGAGCGCGCGCAGGCCAGGCAACCACTCGCCAACAAGGTGCCGCTGCGCGAACTGCTGCGCGCGCACGGCAAATCGCTCTTGCTGTGCATCGGCTGCAAGATCGCCGAGGTCACCTGGATCTATACCTTCCTGGTGTTCTCGGTGTCTTACGCCGTGTCCAAGCTGGGTTTCAGCCGCGCCGACGCGCTGCACGCCTTGCTCTACGGCGCCGGCGTGCTGATGTTCACCATCCCGCTGTTCGGCGTCCTGGCCGACCGCATCGGGGCGCGCCGCGTCTGCGGCTGGGGCGGCATGTTGCTGGGGCTCATGGCCATTCCGATCTTCATGGCGGTGGGCAGCGGTTCGCTCATGGCATACAGCCTTGCCGTCTTCGTCGCCATGGCGTTGAACTACGCGATCATGATCGCGCCCCAGTCCAGCCTCTACAGCGCCCAGTTCCCCCCGGAGCTGCGCTATTCCGGGCTGTCCATCGGGGTCCAGTTCTCGGCGGCCATCGGCGGCGGCCTGGCGCCGCTGATCTCGGCCACGCTCGTCCAGAAGTTCGACAGCATCCTTCCCGTCGGCGTCTATCTGGCCTTCCTGGGCATCGTCGCCGGCACCTCGGCGTTCCTCATGAAACCCACGGCTCAGGACTTGCGCCGCGGCTGACGCGCCCAAGCCGTCCCGCAGCGGCGGCGCGACCTATGCGCCGCCGCTGCCGCTTCTGGCCGTCTTCCGATACAAGGCGGGAGACATGCCGAAGCGCTCGTGGAAGCGCCGGATGAAATGGCTGGCGTGCTGGAAACCGCAAGAGACGGCGATCTCCTTGACCTCGACGTGCGAGCGCCGCGGGTCCTCCAGCGCCTCCCTGGCCAGTTGCAGGCGGCGCTCGCGCACATAACTCGTGTATTGCAGCGAACGCATCTTGAACAGCCGGTGCACCCAGCGTGTGGTCACGCGCAGCACATCCGCCACCGCCTGCACCGACAGGTCCGGATCGGTGACGTGGGCATCGATGTAGCTCGCCAGCACCTGCCAGTTGTCCGCCGGCGCCCGCGCGTCGCCCGGTATCTTCTCCAACGCCTGGCTGGTGTAGATCGAGGCCAGCAGCGCCAGCAGGGCCTGCTCGGCAAAGAGCGACGAGGTGGGATTGGATTCCGCCTTGTCGAAAAATACGTGATGCAGGCAGCGATGGGCGGTCTGCACCATCGGCAAGCCGGCCACCCCGCGCTGCGCGGTGAACTGCGACATCGCCAGGCTGTGCGCGCCCAGCAGGCGCGAAAGCGGCCCCTTCACCATCACGATGCGCGAATCGGTGTACATCCGGATCTCGGAGGGCAGTGCGGTCGTGCGAAAGATAATGTCCCCCGGCTCCAGCGGCAGGGTCGCCTCGTTCTGAACGATGACGCCATGCCCCGCGATCACGAAGCTTGCCAGGAACTCCGCGTGGTCCAGGTCGGCCGCGTGCTCCGCGCGATGGTGCACGCTGATCGGCGTGGATTCCAGGCTGACCACCAATCCGCCTGCACGCAGTCGACAGGCCTGCAACTGCAGCCTGGGCTGCTCCGTCAACGCCCGGAACTCGCCCGGCAGGACGAGCTTGTCCAGCTCGCGCTCATAGCCGGCGATCTCTTGCGCGTAGAAGGGGCGGAACTGGGGCGCAAAGTTGAGATCCGCCTCGGAACAAGCGGGCCGGGCGGGTGCGTTCACGGTCTGGCTGGCGCTGGGCATGCTCGGAATTCTCCGTCGGGCCGGCCGACAACGGCCGAAAAACGCCTGCCGTCCTGTCGCATTGAGTCAACCCGCGTTCGTGATCGGTCAATTGCAGGCCGCGCTGGCGGGCGTGTAATTGAGCCATTATCCCCAAGGAGACCCCATGCTGGAAAAACAAGCTCATGCCGACGCCTTCTTTGCGCGCTCCGCGAACAAGCTCGACTTCGGAAACTGGGGCGAGAAGGAAAAGGTGGCGCTGAGCTGCCGCATTCTCGCCAGCGAAGGCCATTCGGAAACCCTGGCAGGCCAGATCACCGTGCGCAAGGAAGACGGCACGTTCCTGACCACGCCCTTGGCACAGGCGTTCGACGAAATCGATCCGGCTTCGGTCATCCGCATCAACGAGGACATGGAAGTGCTCGAGGGCCCGGGCACGCCCAACCCCGCCGTGCGCTTCCATTTCTGGGTCTATCGCCAGCGTCCCGACGTGCAATGCATCATCCACACGCACCCGCCGCATGTGTCGACGTTGTCGATGACGGGCCAGCCGCTGGTCGTCGCGCACATGGACGCGACTCCGTTTCACAACGACTGCGCGCACCTGAAGGAATGGCCGGGCCTGCCCATCGCCGACCAGGAAGGCGAGATCATTTCAGCGGCGCTGGGCGACAAGCGCTGCATCCTGCTGGCCAACCATGGATTTCTGGCCGCGGGATCCTGCGTGGAAGAGGCGCTGTACCTGTCGGTGCTGATCGAACGCGCGGCCCGCAATCAGTTGCAGGCAGCCGCCGCCTACGGCGAGGTAAAACCGGTGAATGATGCACTGGCCGCCGAATCGCATGACTTCCTGCTCAAGCCCAGCATCGTGCGGGCGAGCTTCGCCATGTTCGCGCGCCGCGTCGAACGGCAAATGGCCGCGCGATAGCGCACGCGGGCAACAAGCCGCAGCCGGGATCCGCGCGTGGGCGGGTCCCGGGGCTGCGGCAAAACAAATCAGGGCTTTTTGAGCAGGTCGCGGATTTCGCGCAGCAGCGCCACGTCTTCCGGCGTTGCGGCCGGTGCGGCCGGCGCTTCCTCGGCCTTGGTGCGGGCCTTGTAGATGGCCTTGACCATCCAGAAGATCACGAACGCCAGCAACACGAAGTTGATGATGATGGTGACGAAATTACCCCACGCGAACACGTTTGCGCCCGCTTTGGTGAGGTCGGCATACGTCATCGGGCCGTTGTAGCCGGCCGGCATGGACAGCACCAGGAACTTGTTCGAAAAATCGACCGAGCCGCCAAGGATGAAGTTGACCAAAGGCATGACGATGTCTTTGACGAGCGAATCGACGATCCTGCCGAACGCTGCACCGATAATGACACCCACCGCCAAGTCGACCGCATTGCCTTTTACGGCGAAATCTCGGAATTCTTTGACGAAACCAGTTGCTTTGCTCATAAAAGCACTCCCTTCGTGATACGCCCGTCAGTGGGCTGGCGCTATAATACGCGGTTGCTATGTTGTTACATATTCCCGCGAACCCGATGCCGCAGAAATGATGCTACTCGTAGAGCGGGCGCATCAACAAGGATAGGAAGATGAGTCAGGATACGCTGGTGCACGATGATGACGGTGCGGTTGATCCCAACCTGCCACCTGATCCTTCGCGACGTTTCTGGGTTACCACCGCCTGTGCTGTGGGTGGCGTAGCAGGTGTCGCAACGGCTTTGCCGCTTGTGAGCACATTTTCTCCCTCTGAAAAGGCCCGTGCGGCCGGGGCCCCTGTAGAAGTGGATATCGGCGATATACCCGTCGGCACCATGAAGACAGTGGAATGGCGTGGGAAGCCGGTGTGGATCATTCACCGTTCTCCCGAACAGCTCGCCGCCCTGAAAGCGCTGGACCCTCTACTGGCCGATCCCGATTCCAAGCGGCCTGGCTTCACTCCCAAATACGCCGAAAACGAAGCTCGCTCGCGCAAGCCCGAGATCTTCGTCTGTGTCGGCATCTGTACCCATCTGGGCTGCTCGCCCACCTCGCACTTCGAAACAGGCGGCGGTGGCGGCATGGGCGCCAATTGGCAAGGCGGATTCCTCTGTCCGTGCCACGGCTCCACGTTCGACCTGGCTGGCCGGGTCTACAAGAACAAGCCTGCTCCCGATAATCTCGAAGTACCGCCTTACCAATATCTCAGCGACACCCGCATCATTGTGGGCGTTGATGAAGACAACAAGGCCTGACGCTCGCGTCGCGCTTTTTTCCCGAATTACGTAAGTAAAACAAATACGCCACGTATTAGAGAAGGAGCCGTTACATGGCTGGCGAGAAAACCGTCGAGACGACAGGCCTGTTGGGCTGGCTGGACCGGCGCTTTCCGGTGACCTCCACCTGGAAAGCCCATCTGTCCGAGTACTACGCACCGAAGAATTTCAACTTCTGGTATTTCTTTGGCTCTCTGGCCTTATTGGTCCTGGTGCTGCAGATCGTGACCGGCATTTTCCTGGTCATGCATTACAAGCCGGACGCCGAACGCGCGTTCCAGTCCGTCGAATACATCATGCGCGAAGTCCCTTGGGGCTGGCTGGTGCGCTATATGCACTCCACCGGCGCGTCGATGTTCTTCGTCGTCGTGTACCTGCACATGCTGCGCGGGCTGCTTTACGGTTCCTACCGCAAGCCGCGCGAACTCGTGTGGATCTTCGGCGTGGCGATTTTCCTCTGTCTGATGGCCGAAGCTTTCTTCGGCTACCTGCTTCCCTGGGGCCAGATGTCGTATTGGGGCGCCCAGGTGATCGTGAACCTGTTCGCGGCCATTCCGTTCATCGGCCCTGAACTGTCGATCTGGATCCGCGGCGACTACGTCGTGTCGGACGCCACGTTGAACCGCTTCTTCGCCTTCCACGTCATCGCGATTCCGCTGGTGCTGGTGGGCCTGGTGGCGGCTCACCTGGTGGCGCTGCACGAAGTCGGCTCGAACAACCCGGACGGCATCGAGATCAAGCAGGGCCCGAAAGACAAGTACGGCCGGCCCAAGGATGGCATCCCGTTCCACCCGTTCTACTCCGTGCATGACCTGATGGGCGTGGCGGGCTTCCTGCTCGTGTTCGCGTTCATCGTGTTCTTCGCGCCGGAAATGGGCGGGTACTTCCTCGAGTTCAACAACTTCATCCCTGCTGACTCGCTGAAGACGCCTCCGCACATCGCTCCGGTCTGGTACTTCACGCCGTTCTACTCGATGCTGCGCGCCACCACCGACGAATTCACGTGGGTGCTGGCAGGCGCATCGGTGCTGGGCGCCATCGCGTTGCTCGTCAAGAGCAACCTGAAGGGCATCCTGCGCGTGGCCATCCCCGGCATCCTGATCGTCGTGGCCGTGCTGCTGCGCGTGATCGACGCCAAGTTCTGGGGCGTGGTCGCCATGGGCGGCACGGTCGTCATCCTGTTCTTCCTGCCGTGGCTGGACCATTCCCCGGTCAAGTCGATCCGCTACCGCCCCACGTGGCACAAGTGGATCTACGGCATCTTCATGGTCAACTTCCTGGTGCTCGGCTACATCGGTACGCAGCCGCCCAGTCCGCCGTTGAACATCACGTCGCAAATCGGCACGCTGCTGTACCTGGCATTCTTCTTCCTGATGCCGGTCTGGAGCCGCCTTGGCACCTTCAAGCAAGTGCCTGAGCGCGTTACGTTCCACGCCCACTGAGCCCCACCAGATAACGGATTAACCATGATCAAGAAGCTGATTGGTGCCGTGGCCTTGATGCTCACGTGTACCGCCGCATTCGCCGCCGAAGGCGGGTTCCCGCTGGACAAGGCGCCGTACCGCGTCAACGACATGGCGTCGCTGCAAAACGGCGCCAAGCTGTTCGTCAACTACTGCCTGAACTGTCATAGCGCATCGTCGATGCGCTACAACAAGTTGAAGGACATCGGGCTGACCGACCAGCAAATCAAGGAAAGCCTGCTGTTCACCGGCGAAAAGGTGGGCGACATGATGACTGTCGCCATGACGCCCAAGGACGCCAAGAAGTGGTTTGGCACGACGCCCCCGGACTTGTCCGTGATCGCCCGCGCCAAATCGGTCAACGCCGGCCCGTCCGGCGCGGACTACATCTATACCTACCTGCGCACCTTCTACCGCGATTCGTCACGCGCCACCGGCTGGAACAACCTGGTTTTCCCGGCCGTGGGCATGCCCCACGCGCTCTGGGAGCTCCAGGGTCCGCGCGAGCTGACGACCGTGGCCATGCATGAAGTGGAAGCCAAGGATGCCAAGGAAGGCGCACCCAAAACCTGGGAACGCGTCACGACGGTGTACGATGCTCAAGGTTTTTCCACGGTCAAGGCCGAACCGGTAGCTGATTACCGCGGCCATGCCACCTTTGATGCCAAATTTAAGGCCGCCAACCCGGCCCAAGTCGCAACATACGACAACGACGTCGCAGACCTGACCGCGTTCATGTCCTGGATGGCCGAGCCCGT
The DNA here is from genome assembly GCF_002209535.1 of Achromobacter marplatensis. GTDB lineage: Bacteria > Pseudomonadota > Gammaproteobacteria > Burkholderiales > Burkholderiaceae_B > Achromobacter > Achromobacter marplatensis. Next base: position 211,195 of record NZ_NJIG01000007.1, read on the forward strand.
CCAGACGTTACGCGTCCGTATCGGCGTCGGTGTCATGTTGTTCCTGCTGTTGTTCTTCCTGGTTACGTGGCGCTTGAACGCTTCGTACTGGAAGCACGTGCGCTAACCGCAACGCCCCGCCAGGCATACAACCGTCCCCGTTTAAAAACAGGGACGGTATTGGCGGATAGGGCTGTACGCCTATCCCGCCTGGCAATCGGGGCCAGCGCCTGCTAGATTTAGGCGCTGGCCTTTCGTTTTTCATAAAGGACTTTCACCATGATGGTGCTCTATTCCGGAACCACGTGTCCGTTTTCGCAACGCTGCCGCTTCGTGTTGTTCGAAAAGGGTATGGATTTCGAGATCCGCGACATCGACCTGTACAACAAGCCCGAAGACATCTCGGTGATGAACCCGTACGGTCAAGTGCCCATTCTGGTCGAGCGCGACCTGGTCCTGTACGAGTCGAACATCATCAACGAGTACATCGACGAGCGCTTCCCGCACCCGCAGCTCATGCCCGCTGACCCGGTCATGCGCGCCCGCACCCGCCTGTTCCTCTACAACTTCGAGAAGGAACTGTTCGTTCACGTCTCGACGCTGGAAGACCGCAGCGCCAAGCCGGACGAGAAGAAGCTGGCCCATGCCCGCCAGAACATCCGCGACCGCCTGGCCCAGCTGGCCCCCATGCTGCTGAAGAACAAGTACATGCTGGGCGAAGAGTTCTCCATGCTGGACGTGGCAGTGGCTCCGCTGTTGTGGCGCCTGGACCACTACGGCATTGAACTGCCCAAGAACGCGGCTCCGCTGCAAAAGTACGCCGAACGCATCTTCTCGCGTCCGGCCTACATCGAAGCGCTGACGCCTTCGGAAAAAGTGATGCGTCGTTAAGGCTGTTGTGTGATGGGTGAAACTTCGACCAAACCGTATCTGATCCGCGCACTGCACGAATGGTGCACTGACAACGGCTACACGCCGTACATCACCGTGCAGGTCGACGAGCACACCATGGTGCCCGTCGCGCATGTACGTGACGGTCAGATCACGCTGAACGTGGGCACGCTGGCCACCAACCGTCTGGTGCTGGGCAATGAATTCATCGAATTCCAGGCCCGCTTCAGCGGCGTGACCGAAAACGTCTACGTTCCCGTCGGCGCCGTCAGCGCCATCTACGCGCGCGAAACCGGCGCCGGCATGGGCTTCGAAGTGCAGCCCTACGAACCGCCGGCAGCCGGTGCACAAGGCGTGGCGGACACCGCCGCGCCCGAAAGCACCGATGCCGAGGCCACGCCGGGCGACGACGGCGGTGATGATGACGAACCCAAGCGTCCGCGCCTGACCATCGTCAAATAGCCGCCGCGATGCGGGGACGGCGCGCCTGGCGCAATGTCCTTGCAAGCCAGACTGATTCCCGTGCTCCGTGCCAGGCAGGATGCCCATCCTGCCCGCGCGGGGCTTTTTGCTGCGCGGCGTTTACGCACGTCGCCCCAGCACGGCGGCGCTGAACCGCCGCCATGGGGAAGGCTGTATTGCGGCACGCGTCGGCCCGCACACGGCGGCAGCGTTTTTTCATTACAATGCAGTCCCTGCGCGTGCCCTGGCACGCCAAGCCGGTGTAGCTCAGTTGGTAGAGCAGCTCACTTGTAATGAGAAGGTCGAGGGTTCGATTCCTTTCACCGGCACCAAACGCATCCAACAAAAAGCCCAACCTCCCGGTTGGGCTTTTTGCTTTTCGACAGCCGTGTGCGGCCCTTGGCTTCAGCCCAGCGGGGGCAGCATGTTGAACAAGAGGACCATGATCAGGCCCACGACCGACACGATCGATTGCACCACCGAAATCGTCTTGGTGGCTTCGCCCATCGTCATACCGAAGGATTCCTTCACCATCCAGAAACCGGCGTGGTTGGCATAGTTGAAGAACAGCGAACCGCAACCGATCGACAGCGCCAGCAACGGCAGGTTCAACGAGGGGTCGGCGCCGGCCAGCGGCGCCAGCAGGCCCGCGGCACCCACGATGCCGACCGTGGCCGAACCCGTGGACACCGACAGCAGCATGGCGATCAGCCAGCCCAGGATCAGGGGCGGGAAGGCAAACTGGTGCGTCAGGTGCACGATGGCGTCACCGACCTTGGCGCTGGTCAGCACCTGCTGGAAGGCGCCGCCGCCGGCGATGATCAGCATGATGCCGGCGATGGGCTTCAAGCTCTGACCGAGCGCCTCGCGCAGTTTTTCCGCGTCGCCGCGACGCATGAAGACCAGCGTGACGGCGGCAAACAACACGCCCAACAGCATGGCGACGACCGGGTTACCCAGGAAGGCGGCCACGTGCAGGCCGCTTGAACCCTTGGGCAGCAGCATCTCGGCCACGGCGTGCACCAGCATCAGCAACGCCGGCAACAGGGCCGCAAGGATGCCCAGGCCCACGCTGGGCGCGCCGTTGCCGGCGGCCGCTTCGCGGGTAGCGGTGAACTGGTCCAGCAGCGCCTCGTCCGGACGGGTCGTCATGCGCGGGGCGATGAACGCGCCATACAGCGGACCGCCGAAGATCATGGCTGGCAGCGCGGCGATGAAACCGTAGATCATGGTCGGACCGACCGTGGTCTTCAAGGTGGCGATCGCCGTCAATGGGCCCGGGTGCGGGGGCACCATGCCGTGCATGGCCGCCAGGGCTGAAATCACCGGCACGCCGACATACACATACGCCGACCCCTTGAAACGCTGCTGGCCCTCCAGCTTGCGCGCCACGCTGAAGATCAGCGGCAGCATCACCACCAGGCCGACCTCAAAGAACATGGGGATGCCGATGACGAACGCCACCAGCGTCATGGCCCAGGGGATCATCCGGGGCGAGGTGTGGCGCAGGATGGCGTTGGCCAGGCGCTCGGTGGTGCCGGAGTCGGCCAGGATCTTGCCCAGCATGGCACCCAGCGCGATCACCACGCCGACCGCGCCCAGGGTCTTGCCCGCGCCGTCGGTCAGGTTCTTGACGATGGCCACCGGCTCCATGCCCGTGGCGAAGCCGACGCCGATGGAAACGATCAGGAGCGCCAGCAGCGGATGCATGCGGATGCGCGAAACAATCAGTGCGACCAGCACCAAAACGCTCACCAGGGCGGTGAGCAGCAATTGAATGTCGAACGAAGACATGTGTGAACCCAGAAAAGACGAGAGAGGTCGCGAACCTTCTGGGTGCCATCATAAGGGATCGGCTTTACGCCCGCCGGTCACAGGGCGACGGGCGGGCGGCGAGGCCTCAGGGCGCCCCGCGCAGCCTATCCCCCAAGCGCTCAGTCGGGCTTGATCCCTGCGGCCTTGATGATCGCCGCATTGCGCTCCAGTTCCGTCTCGACTTTGCGGCGGAACGCGACCGGGTCCTGGTAAGTCGCGTCAAAGCCCAGCTCCTGCAGCTTGGCCCGGGTGTCCGGTTCCGCCATCACCGCTTCGATTTCCTTGGACATGCGGGCGACGATGGGCGCGGGCGTGCCTTTGGGCATCACGACGCCGAACCAGGTTTCGAAGTCGTAGCCGGCCACGCCGCCTTCGGCAACGGTGGGCACCTCGGGCACCAGGGAAGAGCGCGCGCGGCCCGTCAACGCCACGGCACGCACCTTGCCCGCCTTGATCTGGGGCAGGCCCGCCACCAGGGTGTCGATCGACAGCGGGATCTGGTTGCCGATCAGGTCCGTCATGGCCGGCGCGCTGCCGCGGTAGGGCACGTGCAGCAGCTTGGCCCCCGTGCGCTGGGCCAGCGACTCGCCCGCCATGTGCGGCGTGGAGCCGTTGCCGAACGAACCGAAGCTGAGCGGCTGCGCGGCCGACTTGCTGGTGATGTCCGCCACCGTGCCGATGCCGGTCTGCGGATTCGTCAGGATCACGAACGGCGTGCTGCCGGCGACGGCGACGTATTCGTAGCTCTTGATCGGGTCGTAGTTCAGGTTCGGATACAGCAGCGGGTTCGACGTGAACGTCGGCGCGCCGGTGATCATGAAGGTATAGCCATCGGGCGCAGCGCGAGCGACGGCGGCAGCGCCGATGCCCGTGTTGGCGCCGGGCTTGTTTTCAATCACGACGGCCTGGCCCAGGCGCGCGCCCAGCTTCACAGCGAAGAGGCGGCCGATGACATCGGTGGATCCGCCCGGCGGGAACGGCACCACCATGGTGATCGGCTTGTCCGGATAGGACTGTGCCGAGGCCATCAGCGGCGTTGCGGCCAGGACGCACAGCGCGAGGGCGCGGGCGACGGTTTGGTTCATTGGTTTCCCCTTGTGTTGTTGGTGTGGTGATCAGTGCGGCAGCACAGGCGCCTGGCGCCAGTACTGCGTGGCCTGTTCGAACGCGTGCGCCAGCTGCAGCAGCGTGTGTTCCTGGCGATAGCGCCCGACGATCTGGATGCCCACGGGCAAGCCCGCATCGGTGAAGCCGCAGGGCACCGAGATCGCCGGATGGCCGGTCAACGACAGGTAGTAGCCCGAGCGCATCCAGTCGATGTAGTTGTGCATCGGCGTGTCTTCGATGCGGCTCACGGTTTCCTGCTCGACCGGGAACGGCAGCACCTGGCTGACCGGCCCGATCAGGAATTCATGGGTCTGCATGAAGGCCTGCATGCGCGCGAACAGGGCAGCGCGGTCGCGCTCGGCCTGGAGGACGGCAGACGGCGGCTGTTGCAGGCCCAGTTCGACGTTCCAGATGACCGTGTCTTTCAGCAGATGCCGGTGGTCGCGCAGCACCGCTTCGTAGCCCACCGCGAAGGCCTGGCCGCGCAGGGCCTGGAACGAGGCGTCTGCGCCAGTGAAGTCCGGGCAGGCGGGTTCCACCACCGCGCCAAGGTCCGCGAAGACAGGCAGCTGGCGTTCCAGCGCCTGCAGCACCGCGCGTTCGACGGGCAGGCCGCCCCAGGTCGGCGCATAGGCGATGCGCACGCCATTGAAATCGCGCGTCAGGCTGTCGAGAAAGCGAGCCGGGTCCTGTTCGATGGCCAGCGGGTCGCGCGGGTCTGCGCCGGCGATCGCGGCCAGCAACAACGCCACGTCGGCGACCGTGCGCGCCATCGGTCCCGCCACCGTCAACGCGTTGAAAGGATTGGCCGTCGGCCATTGCGGGACGCGACCGGGCGACGGCCGCAGGCCCACCACGTTGCAGAACGAGGCCGGATTGCGTAGCGACCCGCCCATGTCGGTGCCGTCTGCCAGCGGCGCCATGCGCGTGGCCAGCGCGGCGGCGGCGCCCCCGCTGCTGCCGCCCGCGGTCAGGCACAGGTCGTAGGGATTGCGGGTAGCGCCAAATACCGGATTGAACGTCTGCGAGCCAGCCCCGAATTCGGGCAGGTTGGTCTTGCCCAAGGTAATCGCCCCGGCCGCGCGCTCGCGGCTGACGATCAGGCTGTCGCGCTCGGGCACGAAGTCGCGGTACAGCGGCGAACCGTAAGTCGTGCGCAGGCCGGCCGTCAGGAACGAATCCTTGTGCACGATGGGCAGCCCATGCAAGAGGCCCAGCGGGTGGCCGGCCGCCTGGCGTTCATCGGCCTGCGCGGCGCGCGCCAGCGCGCCTTCGGCATCCACGGTCACCACCGCATTCACTTGGGCATTGCAGGCGTCAATGCGCGCCAGATGCGCGGCCGTCACGTCACGGGCGCTGAGATGGCCGGCGGCGATCTCGGCGCGCAATGCCACGGCGGTCATGTCGCATAAAGAGGAAGTCTGTGTCATTGCAGCTTAGGTTTATTGCTATGCGATACAAAGTATTTAATAATCAACTTTATAGTGGGTATTCCGCCCCCGGACAATTCGGGGAAACTAGCGCTGCCCCGCTTTCACTGCCCTCCTTTTCGCTGCCTCCGATCCCTTTCGCCGCCCGGCCCGGAACCCCCATGACGACACGCCCGCCCCCTATTGCCGATACCACCGCCGTGGACAGCGACGACCCCTTGTTTGTCGCTTCGCTGGAAAAGGGCATGCGGGTGCTGGACGCGTTCCGCGACGCCTCAGACTCGCTGGGCCTGACCGATATCGCCTTGATCACAGGCTTGGGAAAAAGCGCTGCGCAGCGCTTCATCCACACCTGGGAGCGCATGGGCTACCTGATCAAGGATCCGGCCTCGCGCCGTTACCGGCTGGGGCCCCGCGTCGTGGAACTGGGCTACTTCTTCCTGCGCAGCGACCGGCTGGTGTCCATGGCTGCGCCGCATCTGGTGGCGCTGCGCGACCGCTGCGGCCTGGCCGTGCACATGAGCGTGCTGGCCGGCACCGACATGATCTATCTGCTGCGCCTGCCCAGCCGGCAATTGACCCTGGCCGAAATGCTGCCGGGCCGCCGCATGCCCGCCTGGTGCAACAGCGGCGGGCGCATGCTGCTGACCCCGCAAGACGATGACGCCATCCGGCAGGCGCTGCTGCGGGCGCCGCCACGCGCTTTCACGCCGCGCACGGTCGTGGACCCGGAGGCCTTGCTGGCGTTGATCCGCCAGGCACGCGAAGACGGCTATGCGCTGACTGAAGACCAGGTGCTGCAAAACCAGGTCGGCGCGGCGGTGCTGCTGCGCGACGCGCGTGACGTCCCGCTGGCCGCGATCAGCGTGAGGGCGCCGCGCCACGACTATCCCACCGACCGCTTGCTGAGCGATATCGTGCCGCAGCTGTTCCGCACGGCGCAGGCGATCCAGGACGCCTGATTGAAATTTTTCAGGCCGTTTTGCATTCTTTCGATTTTTTGTGCATAATTCGGCCCCTCTACCTGTTCCCCGATAGCTCAGTCGGTAGAGCGACGGACTGTTAATCCGCAGGTCGCTGGTTCGAGCCCAGCTCGGGGAGCCAAGAATTCAGCCGCGCAATCTTCATCCGCACGGCTCGCAAGACAAGCAGTACCCGCAGTACCCTTAAAAAAGCCCGCAACCTGTTTGCGGGCTTTTTGCATTGCCCTCCACAAAGCGTAGGATGACGCGCATCCCGCCTCGACGCTTTCCTCCCCTTGCCCATGCGTTCCACGCGATCCCTGCCTGCCCTGGTTTCTTTGCGCGCCTTCGAAGCGGCAGCGCGGCGCCTGAGCTTTTCGCTGGCCGCCCAAGAGCTCTTCGTCACGCAAAGCGCGATCAGCCACCACATCCAGCGCCTGGAAAACGAGCTGGGCGTGGCGCTGTTCGAGCGGCGCACGCGCGCGGTGGCGCTCACGCCTGCCGGCCAGGCCTACTACGAACACGTGCACGCCGCCTTTGAATTGCTGCGCCAGGGCACCGACGCCATCCGCGCACCGACGGCCGCGCGCACCACGCTCAAGGTCGGATTGCTGGCGTCGTTCGCCACGCGCTGGCTGGCCCCGCGCCTGCCGGCGTTCGCCGCTGCGCATCCGGACATCGACCTGCAACTGCAGCCGGACATTGGCTTGGCCGATGTAGCGGGCGGCGAAGTGGACGTGGCGATCCGCTACGGCCGCGGCGGTTGGCCCGGCGTGGCCTCGCGGCTGCTGATGGGCGAACGGCTGTCGGTCGTATGCGCGCCCAGCCTGATCGCCGGCCGCAAGCGCCCGCGCACGCCGGACGATCTGCTGCGACACCCGTTGCTTGCCTCGCATGCCAAGCAGCCATTTGAATGGGACGCGTGGGCGCGGCAGTTCGGCATGGACCTGGGCCGCGCCCAGACCGTGCGCCTGCACGACTACAACATCGTCGTCGAAGCCGCGCTGGCCGGCCAAGGCCTGGCCATGGGCCGGCATCGGCTGATCGCCCCGCACCTGGCCAGCGGTGCGCTGGTCGAGGCGCTACCGGAGACGATGCTGGAGGATCCGCGCATCGGCTGGTGGTTCGTCGCCCCCCGTGGCGCCCTGACGCCCCCGGCAAAGGCCCTGCATGACTGGCTGGTCCAGGCCGCACAGGCGGCGGCGGACACGTATTAGTTCTACTCATGTGTAAAAGGCAAGAATTGATTGGTCACGCGCGGCAGTGGCCGATAGCATCGAAGCTCGCGCTTTTTCGCTAACCCCTTTTGCAGGTGAATCGACATGACCCGCACCATCTCCGGCCGCGTGGCCGAACTGGGCTACACCCTGGAAGCCGCCGCCGCGCCCGCCGCCAACTACGTGCCGTTCGTCCTGGAGGGCAACCTGCTCACCATCTCGGGCCAGATCTCGCGGCAGGGTGGCAAGCCGCGCTACCTGGGCCAGCTGGGCAACCAGATCTCGGACGCCGACGGCGTCGAAGCCGCGAAGCTGTCAGGCCTGAGCATCCTGTCGCAGATCGCCGCCGCGACGGGCGACCGCCTGGACCGCGTGGCGCGCGTCGTGCGCTTGGGTGTCTTTGTGGCCAGCACGCCTGACTTCAACCGCCAGAGCGCCATCGCCAACGGCGCGTCCGACCTGATGGTGGACGTGTTCGGGGACGCCGGCCGCCATGCGCGCAGCGCCGTCGGCGTGGCCTCTCTGCCCCAGGGCGTCGCCGTGGAAATCGAAGCCGTCATCGCCTTGACCCCCGCCTGATCGCCAGCCGCCATGCCAGCCCCTCTGACCCCTGACGCCATCGACGCGTTGCGCGCCCGCACGCCGGGCGCGAAAACCAGTATCCACTTCAATCACGCCGGCTCGTCGTTGCCGTCTGCCGGCACGCTGGAGGCGATCTACGGGCATTTGCAGCGCGAAGCGGCGCAGGGTCCGATGGAGGCCGGCGTGGCCGCGCGTGCGCTGACCGAAAGCGCCCGCACGCTGGCGGCCCGGCTGCTCAATGCGCAGCCGGACGAGATCGCGCTGACCACCGGCAATTCCCCGGGCTGGGGCGCGGCCTTCGCCGCGATGGCGCCGTGGCGTCCCGGCGACCGCATCCTGGTCGGCCGTCACGAATGGGGCGGCAACCTGGCGGCGATGCGGCTACGGGCGGAACGCGCTGGCGCCGTCCTGGAAACCATCCCCTCGGATGACAGCGGCTGCGTGGACCCGGAGGCGCTCGCCGCCATGCTGGACGACCGCGTGCGCCTGATCGCGTTGACCTGGCTGCCCGCCAACGGCGGACTGATCAATCCGGCGGCCGCCATCGGCCGCGTGGCGCGCCAGCACGGCATTCCGTATTTCGTGGACGGCGCGCAAGCAGTGGGCCAGTTGCCCATCGACGTGGCGGAGATCGGCTGCGACGTGCTGAGCGGCGCCGGCCGCAAGGCCTTGCGCGGCCCCCGCGGCACGGGCCTGTTGTACGTGCGGCAGGATTTCCTCGACCAGCTCACGCCTGCGTTCGTCGATACCCATTCGGCCCCGCTGGGCGCGGACGGCCAGCCGCAATTGCGCGCCGATGCCGCCCGCCTGGAATCCGCCGAAAACTCGCTGGCGTTGCGCTGCGGCCTGGCCCACGCCTTGCAGGAGGCGCTGGACATCGGATTGGAGGCCATCCGCGCCACCATCGATGCCAAAGCCCAAACGCTCAGAACGGAGATCGCGGCCATCCCGGGCATCACCGTGCTGGATCAGGGCCGGGAGCTGTCCGGCCTGGTGTCCTTCAACCTGGCCGGACAGGAGGCGGCTGCCGTGCAGCGCGCCCTGGCGGTGCAGGGCATCACCATCGGCAGTAACGGCGTGCCCTACACGCCGCTGGACATGCAGACGCGCGGCCTGACGCAGATCGCGCGCGCCTCGGTCAGCTATCTGACGAGCGATGCCGAAGTCGCCCGCTTGCTGGATGGGCTGCGGCAACTGGCGCGCTAGCCCGGCCCTTGCCGCCTCAGGCCACCGCGCGGCGCATGAAGGGCGACCACTTCGTGAAGACGAGCAGGTTGCCCACCATCACCAGCGCCAGGCCGACAAAGGCCGACGGAGTCCATTGATAGCCCTCGGCAACCGTCGACACGGTAAGCGCGACGACGGGGAACAGCACCGTGCAATATGCGGCGCGGGCCGGCCCCATGCGACCCACCAAGGTCAAGTAAGCGGTAAAGCCGATCACCGATCCGGGAATCGCCAGGTAGAGCAGGGCGCCCACATACGCCGGCGACGAATCGAACTGGAACGGCAGGCCCGCCACCAGGCAGCCCGCCAACAGGATCGACGCGCCGTAGACCATGCTGAAAGCATTGCCCGTCAGCGGCCGGATGCCGGCGCGCTGCTGCAACGACGACAGCATGTTGCCGGTGGAAAAGCAGAACGTGCCCAGCAGCGCGAAGCCCAGGCCCAGCAACGTTTCGTGGCTGGCCTGCTGGCTGGCCAGTTCGGGCCAGAACAACAGCACCAGGCCTGAAAAGCCGAACACGCCGGCCAGCATCACGCGCGGCGCGATGCGGGTGCCGAACCACAGCCGGGCGTTCAGCGCGTTCCACAGCGTCGCGGCGGAAAACACCACCGATACCAGTCCGCTGGGGATCCACTGCGTGGCGGTGTAGAAGCACAGGAAATTCAGGCAGAACAGGCAAAGGCCCTGGCCCACGCAGAGCCAATGGCCGCGCCGGTCCAGCTTCTGCAGTTTGCGGGTCAGCAACAGGGCGGCGAACAGCACCAGGCCCGCCAGCGCGAAGCGGTAGAAGATGGACACGGGAATGGCCACCACGCCCAGTTGCAGCTTGATGGCGATCCAGGTGGTGCCCCAGATGACGACGGTCAGGAAATACAGGAAGAGATTCACGATGCGATGGGCAAAAAATAGGGGACACGAAGCGGGCGAACCAGAGCACAAGCCGCCTTGCCGCGAGTGTGCGCCGCCCGGCCGGCCCCGGATTGCCGGTTCTTGCGGTTTTTGCACGGTCGCGCGCGCGGCGCGCGCGAGATCGCAGTAGCATTTCAGTCCTATGGGCACCACCGCCTCGGCCCCGGCCGATTTCTCCGTCTTTCGCACCTTGTCGCGCTCCACCGCCACGCTGGAGCGCGCCTCCCCGTTGGGCGAAGGCATGGCGATTTCGCAATGGGGCCGCAGCGCCAACGAAACACTGGGCTACGACACCCCGGGTCACCACACGCTGTCGCTGTACCTGCATGGCGGCGACAAGTCGTTCCGGGTCGGCCACGACACCCTGCACGGCGGCGCCGGCAAATTCTGCGTGCTGCCCGCCGAACACTATTCGCGCTGGTGCATGAACGACACCGTGCATTTCCTGCACCTGTACATCGCCCCCGAACGGCTGGCGCGCGAAGCCGTCATGCGGCTGGACTGCGAACCCCGCACCCTGGAACTGCGCGACCGCACCTACATCCAGGACGACTCTCTGATCGACGTGTGCCGGCAGTTGCTCGGCACAGACTGGTCGCAGCCGGCGGACCGGCTGGCGGCCAGCAGCGCAGCGGAAACCGTGCTGCACCACCTGCTGAACCAGGGCGTCGCTCGCAAGTCCGCCCCGCCTGCCCGGGGCGGACTGGCGCCCGCCGTGCGCCGGCGCGTCATGGATTACGTGGACGCACATCTGCACGAAGCCCTGACGCTGGACCAGCTGGCGGGCGTCGCCGCGCTGTCGACCTACCACTTCGCCCGCATGTTCCACACCTCGTTCGGCGAACCGCCGCATGCGTGGGTGCGCGGGCGCCGCCTGGCGCACGCCCGCAGCCTGCTGGCCGCCGGCAAGGGCGACCTGGCCGGCATCGCGCAGGCCAGCGGCTTCGGCAACGCCAGCCACCTGTCGCGGGTGTTCCGCGACGCCATCGGCGTCACGCCCGGCCAGTACCGCAGCGCGCGCCGCCAGCACTGAAGGCGGCCGCCGTCCGGCCCCGTTTCCCGACCCACGCGGTCTACAATGGCCCATCGCCCTTAGCGGCCTGACACCGCGGTCCCACCGCGCTTGCCCACGACGCGATGCCGTCCACGACCTCTCGCGATTCCGATCTCCTGGCCGGCCCCGCCGCCCCGCGCCCGCTGCGCGCGCATTGGCTGGCCGAACTCATCCGCCTGCGCGAAACCCATTGGGGCCCGCTGGACGACGCCGACGCCGTGCGGCACGTGCGGCAGCTGGACACCGATCTGCCCTCGCGCATCCTGGCCCGCGCCGACCTGTTGGCGCAACGTGAAAACCTGACCCCGCTGGTCGATGCCTGGCGCCGCAGCGCGCGCGGCATCCTGGCCGTACTGTTCGTGCTGGCGCTGATATCGGGCATCGGCGTTGCCCTGGGCGCGCTGGGCGACGGATCGCGGCCGGTCAACGTGCTGTGGGCGCTGGGCGCCTTGCTCGGCCTGCACGCGCTGACCTTCCTGGTGTGGCTGGCCAGTTTCCTCGTCAGGGCGTCGGCCATGACCGGGCTGGGCCGCCTCTGGCTCTGGGCCACCCGCAAGCTGGCGCGCGGCCCCGATGGCGCCCTGGTGCCGCAGGCCTTCCTGAACCTGCTGGCGCGCGCAGGCGCGTTGCGCTGGCTCTTCGGCGCCATCAGCCACCTGCTGTGGCTGACTGCCTTGTGCGCCGCGCTGGCGACCTTGCTGGCGGTGCTGTCCACCGCCAGCTACCGCTTCATCTGGGCCACCACCTTGCTGGCCCCCGACACCTTCGTGGGGCTGACGCAGGCCATCGGCTGGCTGCCCGCGCACCTGGGTTTCCCGATGCCGGACGCCGCGGTCATCCGCGCCAGCGACGGCGCGCAGACCCTGACCGCCGACGCGCAGGTGCAGTGGTCGCTGTGGCTGATCGGGGTGCTGGTGGTCTACGGCATCCTGCCGCGCCTGCTGGCGGGCGCGCTGTGCGTGGCCGCCACGCTGCGCGCGCTGCGCCGGGTACGCATCGACCCCATGCTGGCCGGCTTTTCACCGCTGCGCGACCGCCTGGAACCGCCGGCGCAATCCCTCGGCATCGACCGCCCCGTGGACCCGCTGCACGAACCCCGCGTCCGCGCGCCATCGCTAGCCGCTCTCGGCGGGCAAGCTGTGCTGCTGGGCCTGGAACTGCCCGCCGACCTGCCCTGGCCGCCCGCGAACGTGCCCACGGGCATCCAGATGGCCGGCAACCTGGACACGCGGGAAGAACGCAACCGCGTGCTGGACGCGCTTGCGCAGGCCGCGGCCTCGCGCCTGCTGATCGCCTGCGACGCCCGCCAGACGCCCGACCGCGGCACCCTGTCCCTGATCGCCGAACTGTCCGCCCACGCGCAGGCTACCGGCGTGTGGCTCATCACGGGGCCCGAGGCTGAGTCCGGCGCGGGCACGCGCGCCGCGCTGTGGCGCGAACGGCTGCTGGCCCTGGGCCTGCCTGCCGACGCCATCCTGCAAACCCCTACGGCCCCGCTGACGTGGCTGGAGTCCGGCCATGGCTGACGACGTCATCAAGATCGCGGTGGTGGGCCACACCAACACCGGCAAGACCTCGCTCTTGCGCACCCTCACGCGCGACACCGCGTTCGGCGAGGTGGCCGACAGCCCCGGCACCACGCGCCACGTCGAAGGCGCGCGGCTGCGCCTGGAAGGCCGCGCCGTGCTCGAATGGTTCGACACGCCCGGGATGGAAGACAGCATCGCCTTGCTGGAATACCTGGAGCGGCTGGATGGCCCCGAAGAACGGCTGGACGGCCCGGCGCGCATCCGCCGCTTCCTCGACACGCCCGAAGCGCACGGCCGCTACGAACAAGAGGCCCGCGTCCTGACCAAGATGCTGGACTGCGACGCCGCGCTCTATGTGATTGACGCGCGCGATCCTGTGCTGGGCAAGCACCGCGACGAACTCTCCATCCTGGCCGCCTGCGGCCGGCCCTTGCTCCCGGTGCTGAACTTCGTGAACGCGCTCGCCCACCGTGCCGACGAATGGCGCGGCGCGATGGCGCGGCTGGGCCTGCATGCGGTGGTGGAATTCGACACGGTCGCGCCGCCGCTCGATGGCGAACAGCAGTTGTACGCCAAACTGGGCGTGCTGCTTGACCGGCACGCCGGCGCGTTGGCGCGGCTGTCCGACAGCCTGTCCGCGCAACGCCGCGAACGCCACGCCGCCGCCTACGAACTGCTGGCCGATCTGCTGGTCGACGTAGCGGCGCTGCACGTGTCCAGCGCCAGCGACGAGGCCGCCCTGGCCGCTGCATCGAACCAGTTGCGCGATCAGGTCCGGCAACGCGAACAGACCTGCGTGAACGCCTTGCTGGCGCTCTATAACTTCCGTCCGTCTGATTTTTCGGATGATGCGCTGCCGCTGCAAGGCGAACGCTGGGGCATGGACCTGTTTCATCCGCAGGCGCTCAAAGACATGGGCGTGCAGGTCGGCATGGGTGCGGCCGCCGGCGCAATGGCGGGCGCGGCGGTGGACCTCTTCAGCGCAGGCCTGAGCCTGGGCACCGGCATGCTGATCGGCGCGGCCGCCGGCGGCCTGTGGCAGGGGGTGGAGAAACTCGGCAAGCGCGTGGCGGGCAAACTGCGCGGCTGGCGCGAGATCAGCGTGGACGATGCCGTGCTGCGCCTCCTGGCGCTGCGCCAGCGGCAATTGATCGACGCGCTGGAACGCCGCGGCCATGCCGCGCGCGAGCCATTGAAACTAGCCCTTCCGGATGACGCCGCCTGGCAGAAGGGGCCCTTGCCCGACGGCCTGAAAGAAGCGCGCAGCCGCCCGGAATGGTCGGCGCTGGGCAAGCATTACGAAGACAGCGACCGCAGGAAGCGCATCGTCCACGAGTTGGCGAAAACCCTTGCCGCCACGCCTCGTCCGGACGCCTGATCACCGCGCCGTTCCCGGCGTGGAACGCACCATTCAAGGCCGACGGCAAGCGCGGACTAACCCCAATCCAAACCGATTGACGCTTAAACGAATCGATCTATAAGATTCGTTTTGCATCGGCGCGGTCCGTCCCCGCCATGACAATCACAAGGGGTTGGGTCTATCGTGAAGTCGAAGTCCTCGGCAGTGATTCCCGGCATCGCCCTCCACGGCCCGTGCGCAGTTCGCGCCGCGCGCCTTCCGACCCCACGCCGTCTTTCGTCGTAAGCAGCAACGCCATGCCCCGGATCCCGATGGGGCCGGGGCCCTGTCACTTCTGTCGCGCGATCCGCGCACCACACGGAGCATGAGGGCTATGCGTACTTTTCCCCACCTGAAGCAGGCTGCGCTGGCGGCTGCCGTTGCGGCATCGCTGGCATTCAGCGCCGGCGCGGCCGCCAAGACGTTCCACTGGTCCTATCAAGGCGACGCCACGTCGATGGACCCGATGGCCTTGAACGAAACCTTCACGCTCGGTTTCCAGGGCAATATCTACGAGACGCTGGCGGGTTACGACGGCAACCTGAAACTGACCCCCTTGTTGGCCGAAAGTTGGGAAAACCCCGAGCCGACCAAATGGGTGTTCAAGCTGCGCAAAGGCGTGAAGTTCCACGACGGTTCGCCCTTCACGGCGGACGACGTGGTCTTCTCGTGGAAGCGCAGCCTGACCCCGGGCTCCGACATGAAGGGCTACGGCGCCAAGGCCTCCGACATCAAGAAGGTGGACGACTACACGATCGAAGTCACCACCCCCACGCCCAACCCCATCCTGCCGCGCGAATGGGTGTTCCTGTACATCATGAGCAAGACGTGGTCCGAGAAGAACAAGACCACCGAAGCCACCAACGTCAAGGGTGACAACCAGGGCAACTACGCCAACCTGAACGCCAACGGCACCGGCCCCTTCATGCTGGTCTCGCGCCAGCCTGACGTAAAGACGGTGCTCAAGCGCTATGGCGACTATTGGAACAAGGACATCAAGACCAACGTCGACGAAGTCATTTTCCAGCCGATCACGCAGGAAGCCACGCGCGTGGCCGCGCTGATCTCCGGCGAAATGGACCTGGTGCAACCCGTGCCCGTGCAGGACTGGAAGCGCCTGGAAGACGCCAAGGGCGTCAAGCCGCTGACGGCGCCCGAAGCGCGCGCCATCTTCATCGGCATGGACCAGGACCGCGACGAACTGCTGTTCTCGGACGTGAAGGGCAAGAACCCCTTCAAGGACGCCAAGGTACGTGAAGCCGTGGTGCTGGCGGTCGACACCAAGGCCATCAACGAGAAGATCATGCGCGGCGCAGCCAAGCCGCTGGGCTCGCTGGTGGCTACCGCCATCAACGGCTACGCCGACTCCTACGGCGCGCCCTACAAGCCCGATCCCGAACGCGCGAAGAAGCTGCTGGCCGAAGCGGGCTACCCCAAGGGCTTCACGGTGACGATGGACTGCCCGAACGACCGCTACGTCAATGACGAAAAGGTCTGCCAGGCGGTGGCCGGCATGCTGGCTCGCGTCGGCATCAAGATCAACCTGCTGGCGCAGACCAAGTCCAAGTACTTCGGCAAGATCCTGCTGCAGGCGGGCAACCAGACCAGCATGTACATGCTGGGATGGACGCCCAGCTCCACCGACGCGCACAACGCGCTGCTGAACCTGGCAGCCTGCCGCGACGCGAAGACGGCGGCCGGTCAGTTCAACCTGGGCGGCTACTGCAACAAGAAGGTGGACGACCTGACCAACAAGATCGGCGTCGAAACCGATCAGACCAAGCGCAACGCCATGATCAAGGAAGCGTTCGAGATCGTGCGCAGCGACTTCGGTTACCTGCCGCTGCACCAGCAACCGATGTCTTGGGGCGTGAAGGACAACATCAAGGTCATCCAGCGCGCCGACGACGTGCTCGACCTGCGCGACGTGGTGTTGCCGTAACCGCCTGCCGCAATCCCTGCGTTGATTTCCTGACGATGTGAGCCCCGGACGGCGCAAGCCGTCCGGGCGCGCCCGGCCCAGCCCCGCTTCCCGCTTTCAACGGAAACGCGGCCCGGCGTTATCTGCAAACGAGGGCATCCGATAATGCTTTCCTTTATTGCGCAACGACTTATCCAGTCGGTGCTGGTGATGTTGACGGTGGCGCTGATCGCGTTCTCCATGTTCCGCTATGTGGGCGACCCGATCGCCAGCATGGTCGGCCAGGACACCACGCCTGAACAACGCGCGCAGCTGCGTGTCGAGCTCGGCCTGGACGATCCCTTCGTGGTGCAGTTCGCCCGCTTCGTCGGCAATGCGGTGCAGGGCGACTTCGGCATCTCGTACCGCCAGCGCCGGCCCGTCAGCGAACTGCTTGAAGAACGCATGCCCGCCACGCTGGAACTGTCTTTCGTGTCCGCCGTCATGGCATTGGCGCTGGGCATTCCGATGGGCATCTACACCGCGCTCAAGCGGCACGGCGTGCTGTCCAAGGCCTTCATGGCGATCTCGCTGGCCGGCATCTCGCTGCCGACATTCCTGATCGGCATCCTGCTCATCCTGGTCTTCGGCGTGCAACTGCGATGGCTGCCCAGCTTCGGACGCGGCGACGTCGTCAGCCTGGGGTGGTGGACCACCGGCTTTCTGACCAAGTCGGGCTGGCTGGCGCTGATCATGCCGGCCATCACGCTGGCGCTGTTCCAGATGACGCTGATCATGCGCCTGGTGCGCGCCGAGATGCTGGAGGTGCTGCGCGCCGACTTCATCAAGTTCGCGCGCGCCCGCGGCCTGCCCGAACGGCTGATCAATTTCCGCCACGCCTTGAAGAACACGATGGTGCCCGTCATCACCATCACCGGGCTGCAGCTGGGTTCGATCATCGCGTTCGCCATCATCACGGAAACAGTGTTCCAGTGGCCCGGCATGGGGCTGCTCTTCATCCAGGCGATCAGCATGGTGGACATCCCCGTGATGGCGGCCTATCTGGTGCTGATCGCGTTCATGTTCGTCGTCATCAATCTGGTGGTCGACCTGCTGTACTTCGCCGTAGACCCGCGTCTGCGCGTGCAGAGCAAATGAAAAATAGCCCCCACGCCGCGCCTTCGGCTTGCTGCCCCCCGAGGGGGCGCTTTTTACCTTGGGACGGCCCAGCGGTAAAAAAGGAAATCAAATGATTGCTCGCATCGCTCCAATGTTTGCCCGCGCCGCCGACAGCGACCTGTGGCACAGCTTCAAGCG
Organism: Achromobacter marplatensis; assembly: GCF_002209535.1. GTDB lineage: Bacteria > Pseudomonadota > Gammaproteobacteria > Burkholderiales > Burkholderiaceae_B > Achromobacter > Achromobacter marplatensis. Next base: position 228,976 of record NZ_NJIG01000007.1, read on the forward strand.
GTCGCCCGGCGCCATCATCGCCGCCGCCGTGACGCTGGCCATTCTGCTGGGTGCGCTGTTCGCACCCGTCATCGCGCCGCATAACCCCTTCGACCTGGCGTCGCTCAGCATCATGGACGCCAACACGCCGCCGGCCTGGGAAGAGGGCGGCAGCCCCGACTTCCTGCTGGGCACCGACGACCAGGGCCGCGACATCCTGTCGGCCGTGCTGTATGGCTCGCGCGTGTCGCTGCTGGTGGGGTTTGCCTCGGTGCTGTTCTCGATGGTGCTGGGCGTGACGCTCGGCCTCATCAGCGGCTACGCCGGCGGCCGCATCGACAGCTTCATCATGCGCATCGCCGACGTCCAGCTGTCGTTTCCCGCCATCCTCGTCGCGCTGCTGATCGACGGCGTGGCGCGCGGCATCCTGCCGCGCGACATGCATGACCAGCTGGCGCTGTACGTGCTGATCTTCGCCATCGGCATTTCAGGCTGGGTGCAGTACGCGCGCACCGTGCGCGGCTCCACGCTCGTCGAACGCAACAAGGAATACGTGCAGGCCGCGCGCCTCATCGGCATCGGCCCCATCACCATCCTGCGCCGCCACATCCTGCCTAACGTCATGGGCCCGGTGCTGGTCATCGCCACCATCCACCTGGCGATCGCCATCATCACCGAGGCCACGCTGTCGTTCCTGGGCGTCGGCGTGCCGGTCACGTCGCCGTCGCTGGGCACGCTGATCCGCATCGGCAACAGCTACCTGTTCTCGGGCATGTGGTGGATATCGATCTTCCCCGGCATCGCGCTGGTGGCGCTGGTGCTATCGGTCAACCTGCTGGGCGACTGGCTGCGCGACGCGCTCAACCCCAAGCTGCGCTGAGGACGTCATGGCCCTGTTGAACATCGAAGACATCCGCATCGAATTCCCCAGCCGCCGCGGCACGCTGGTGGCGGTGGACGGCGTATCGCTGTCCCTGGAAAAAGGCGAGATCCTGGGCGTGGTGGGTGAATCCGGCGCAGGCAAGTCCACCATCGGCAACGCGGTGATCGGCTTGCTGGAAGCGCCCGGGCGGCTGGCCGGCGGCTCGGTGCTGCTGAACGGCGAACGCATCGACACGCTGACGCCAGCACAGAAGCGCAAAGTGCGCGGGCGCCGCATCGGCATGATCTTCCAGGATCCGCTGACCTCGCTGGACCCCTTGCAGACGGCGGAAAGCCAGTTGGTCGAGACGATGCAGGTGCACCTGAACCTGTCGCACGCCGAAGCCAAGAAGCGCGCCGTGCAGTTGCTGGTGCAGGTCGGCATCGACCAGCCCGAGCTGCGCGTGCAGCAGTACCCGCACCAGTTCTCGGGCGGCATGCGGCAACGCGTGGTGATCGCGCTGGCGCTGTGCTGCGAACCCGAGGTGATCATCGCCGACGAGCCCACCACCGCGCTGGACGTCTCCATCCAGGCGCAGATCCTGGAGCTCTTGAAAAAGCTGTGCCGCGAAGAGCAGGTCGGCATGATCATCATCACGCACGACATGGGCGTGATCGCGGACGTGACCGACCGCGTGGCGGTGCTGTATCACGGCAAGCTCGTGGAACAAGGCCCCACCGCCAAAATCCTGGGCGACCCCGACCACCCCTACACCCGCAGCCTGATCTCGGCCGTGCCGCGTCCGGACATCAAGCTCAAGCGCTTTCCGCTGGTCACCTACATCGAAGACGTGAAGACGCCGTCGCAGCCCCTGGATCTTGCCACGCACTGGCTGGGCCAACGGCGCGACTTCGGCGCGCATACCGACGGTCCGCTGGTGCAGGTGCGCGACCTATCCATGCGCTTCGTGTTGAAAAGCGCGCTGTTCAAACGCAACCAGCGCACGCTGGACGCGGTCAAGCGCGTGAACTTCTCGATCGGCGAAGGCGAGGTCTTCGGACTGGTGGGCGAATCGGGTTCCGGCAAATCCACCGTGGCGCGGCTGATCTCGGGGCTGTACACGCCCTCGGAAGGTTCCGTCACGTTCGGCGGCACGGACCTGACCGCGCTCAAGGGCGAAAAGCACCTTAACCCGTTCCGGCGCCAGATCCAGATGATCTTCCAGGATCCTTTCTCGTCGCTGAACCCCCGCATGCGCGTGCTGGACATCGTGGCCGAGCCCATCCGCTTTCACAAGCTGGCGGCAAGCGAGGCCGAGGCCCGCCGCATCGTGGCCGACCTGCTGGACGTGGTGGGCCTGGGCGACCGCGCGGCCGAGCGTTTCCCGCACGAGTTCTCGGGCGGCCAGCGCCAGCGCATCTGCATCGCCCGCGCGCTGGCCACGCGCCCACGCTTCCTGATCTGCGACGAGCCCACCTCCGCATTGGACGTATCCATCCAGGCGCAGATCCTGAACCTGCTGAAAGACCTGCAGGAAGAGCTGGGCCTGACCATGCTGTTCATCAGCCATGACCTGCCGGTGATCCGCCAGATGTGCGACCGCGTCGGCGTGATGCGTTATGGCGAATTGCTGGAAGTGGCCGAAACGGAAAGCCTGTTCGACCATCCGCAACACCCCTATAGCCAACACCTGCTTGGATTGATGCCCCGCCTGCAATCCATGTCCCGCGAGGGGCTGGACGTGGTGGAAGGCTGACGCCCGAGCGCAACCGGAGCGAGACATGACGGCGACACGACAGACCCTCTTCATCGGCGGACAGGTATTCGATGGCGCGGGCAAGATGCTGCAGGGCCACGGCGTGCTGGTTGACGGCCAGCGGGTGGCGCGCGTGGCGCCGGCGGCCGAATTCGAAGGCTACGCCGGCATGCAGGTCAACACCACCGGCATGACGCTGATGCCCAGCCTGGCGGACTGCCATGTCCACCTGGTCTATACCGGCGGCGCCGATCCCAATGCGCAGCTAAGCAAGCAAGGTCCGGCCCAGATCACGCTGACCGCGCTGGAGAATGCGCAGGCCAGTCTGCGCGGCGGCGTCACGGCGCTACGCGACTGCGGCGGCAAGGACTATCTGGAATTCGGCGTGCGCGACGCCATCGCGCGCGGCGTGTTCCCCGGCCCCACCATCAAGGCGTCCGGCCGCATCATCTGCATGACGGGCGGCCACGGCAACCGCATCGGCCGCATCGCCGACGGCTGTGAAGACGTGATCAAGGCGGTGCGCGAACAGGTGCACGCCGGCTGCGACCTGGTGAAGATCATGGCGACCGGCGGCGTCATGACGCCCGGCGTCAGCCCGATGGACGCGCACTACAGCTTCGACGAAATGAAGGCGGGCGTGCACGAGGCCAAGCGCTTTCGCAAAAGCACGGCCAGCCACGCGCAAGGCACCCAGGGCATCTTGAACGCGGTGCGCGCCGGCATCGATTCCATCGAGCACGGCATCTTCATGGACGACGACTGCCTGCGCGAAATGCTGGAGGCCCAGACCTATCTGGTGCCCACCATCGCCGCGGTGCGCAACATCATCGCCAACGCCGACAACGGCATCCCGACCTATGCCGTGGAGAAGGCGCGCGCGGTGGAACAGCGCCACCGCGAATCGTTCCAGATGTACTACAAGGCGGGCGGCCGGATCGCGATGGGCACGGACGCCGGCACGCCGTTCAACCTGCATGGCGAAAACGCCATGGAACTGGCCTACATGGTGGAATTCGGCATGACGCCGGTGGACGCGCTGATCGCCGGCACCTCGCGCGGCCACGACCTCATGGGCCTGGACCAGCACGGCATCCTGGCCGACGGCAAGGTGGCCGACCTGCTGCTGGTGCAGGGCGATCCCACGGAAGACATCCTGAAAGCGGCCGACAAGCGCTTCCATGTAGCGGTGCTGCGCAACGGCGAAGTGGCCGCGGGCGCCTTGCCGTTCTGACAGCGACAACGCGCCCGACGATAAAAAGAAAAGCCGCCGCGCCGTGAAGCGCGGCGGCTTTTTCCTTGATGCTGCGTGCGGGGAGTGCGCCTTAGCGCGCGCCGCCCATGGCGCCGCTCATCACCATCATCAGGAACTGCTCGACCGGCATCTTCTTGCCGTTGAAGTCGACCTGGCCGTCGGCGTAGTTCAGGTACGAGACGATGTTGTTGTTCTCGACCTTGGCCACACCCATCGCGGCAGCCATGGTGCCGACCATTTCAGCCTGGCCCTTGGCGGTCTGGGCGGCCTGCTCGGCCGGCACGCCGCGCATTTGCGGTTCGATCGCCATCAGGTCGGTCAGGTTGCCCTTGGACAGTACCAGCTTGGCGTCCAGCTTGCGCACCGCCTGCGTCAGCGTATCCGCGAACTCGCCGTCCATGGAGGCCGGCTTGGCCAGATCCAGGTTCAGGTTGAACGTGGACGTGCCATTGGCCGTACGCACTTCCAGCGGCGACACGGCGAGCGTCGGATTGCCGGCCAGCAACAGCTCGACGTTGGTCTTCAGGATCTGCTGCTCTTCGGGCGTGAACTGCGGCGTCTGCTCTTCACCCTTGCTTTGCATCATTCGACGCGAAGCGGCTTCGTAGACGTCGTTCAGCGCCTTGAACGCCTTGGAGTCCAGCTTCTGCACGTCGATGGCCAGCTTCATGCCGGCCATGTCCTTGGCCTGCACGTTGATCATGCCGAAATCCAGGGCCATCTTGGCGCCCAGCAGCGAATTGGCTTCCGCCACATCGACGGCGATCGTGGTGTCCTTGAACTGGACGGGCGGCTTTTCCTTGGAGGTGATCGTCCAGTCCTTGAACGTCAGCTTCTGGTTGCCCACGTACATGTCGTTGGAGGCCGGCGTCAGGTCGCTCTCCAGCGTGATGCCTTGCAGGGCCATGCTGACGATGTCGCTGTTCTCCGACTGGCCGGACAGCACCAGCTTGTCCGTCTTCAGGTCGACGACGCCGTGCTTCGTGCCCGTGGCGTATTCGACGTTGCCGGTCATGCCCGAGAAGCTCAGGTTCGTGTCGCCCTTGGCCACTTCCACCGGCGCCAGGTTGAACTTGCCCGTGATGTTCTTCGCGTAGCTGACGCTGTAATGGCCGGTCAGGGGCGTGACGCCCTTGGCGGCGGCAAACCATTCCTTGACCGCCGGGGTCTCTTCCAGGGCGAAGTCGCTGGCCACCATGGCCGGCATGAACGAGCCGGTCTTCAGGTTGGACAGGGGCAGGGGACCGTGGCTCAATTGCTCGACGAACAGCACGTCGCGCTCTTCGGCCGGCTTGCCTTCGGTGGCCGGCGCGGTGAACTTCACGCGATAGCGCGCGGTGGACGAAAACACGCCGCGCTCGAACGACACCAACTCAACCTTGGACGCGATGCCCCACTTGTCGCTAAACGTCTTCAGGCTGTCGTTGGCATTCGCGATCGACTGATTGACGAAGTCCTCGGCCTTCTGGCCCGTGTACCAGGCCGTGCCGGTCCACACTGCACCCAGTACGACAACGACACCCACTAACGCCGATTTCTTCATAGCGATCCTTTATTCTTCAAATGGATATAAGCGCACGGATTATAGGGAGTGCCGCCTAGGGAAAACACTTATTTCGTGCATAGGCGATGCAATATGTTACGTGGTGATACCGCCCTACGAAAAATCCACCGGTGCTGCAATGCCACATCAGCTACAATCGCACCGTGTGCTTTGCCAATCTGCACACGTCCGCTAGGCCCTTCGCTGCCAAGCTTCGCCCATCAGGGCGCTTCCCTTTTCTCCTTATTCGTCCGCCTGGATTGGAGTCTCTCAACTTGAGCGACGGGCTGCCGCTGGAGTTGTTTTGACTACCTCTTCCCCTTTTGCCGACCTCGGGCTGGCTGATTCCCTGTTGCGCGCCATTGCCGATACCGGCTACACCGCACCCACCCCCATTCAAGCCCAAGCCATTCCGCAAGTGCTCAAAGGCGGCGATCTGCTGGCCGCCGCACAGACCGGAACCGGCAAGACCGCCGGCTTTACGCTGCCGATCCTGCACCTGCTGATGCAGCAGAAGCCGGAACTGCGCAAGCCCGGCCGCCCCCGTTGCCTGATCCTGACCCCGACGCGTGAGCTGACCGCGCAGGTCGCGGAATCGGTGCAGACCTACGGCAAGTACACCTCGCTGACGTCCATGGTGATGTTCGGCGGCGTCAACATCAACCCCCAGATCTCCGCGCTGCGTAAGCCGCTGGACATCCTGGTGGCCACGCCCGGCCGCCTGCTGGACCATTGCGGCCAGAAGACGGTGGACCTGTCCGGCGTTGAAATCCTGGTGCTGGACGAAGCCGACCGCATGCTGGACATGGGCTTCATCCGCGACATCCGCAAGATCCTCGCGCTGCTGCCCAAGCAACGCCAGAACCTGCTGTTCTCGGCCACGTTCTCCGACGAGATCCGCACGCTGGCGCGCGGCGTCCTGAACAACCCGGGCGAGGTCTCGGTGACCCCGCGCAACACCGCCACCGAACTGGTCACCCAGACGGTGCACATGGTGGAACAGCACCACAAGCGCGACCTGATCAGCCACATCATCCGCGAAAGCGGCTGGCATCAGGTGCTGGTGTTCACGCGCACCAAGCACGGCGCCAACCGCTTGGCTGAAAAGCTGGTCAAGGACGGCCTGACCGCCGCCGCGATCCACGGCAACAAGAGCCAGTCGGCCCGCACCCGCGCGCTGGCCGGCTTCAAGGACAGCACCGTGACGGTCCTGGTCGCTACCGACATCGCCGCCCGCGGCCTGGACATCGACCAACTGCCCCAGGTCGTGAACTTCGAACTGCCCAACGTGCCGGAAGACTACGTGCACCGCATCGGCCGCACGGGCCGCGCCGGCGCCACCGGCGCCGCCGTCTCGCTGGTCGACAACAGCGAAATCAAGCTGTTGAAGGACATCGAGCGCCTGATCAAGAAGACGATCGAGCGTAAGCCGGTCGAAGGCTGGACCCCGTCCCCGACCAGCGCTGCCGCTTTCGAGCGCCAGGAACGCGACGAAGACGCCCGTAGCCCGCGCGGTGGCAACCGCAACGGCGGTGGCGGCCGTGGCGGCAACGCCGGTCGCGGCAACGGTGGCGGCAATGCCGGCGCCGGCCGTTCGCGTCCGGCCCAGGGCCAGCCCCGCGCCGCCGCCGGCGGCCGTGCCCCCGCCGCGCCGGCCCGTGCAGGCGGCGAAGGCCGCGGCAACGGCGGTGCTCGCGACGGCAAGCCCGCTGACCGTCCGGCGCACGCCGGCCGCAGCGAAGGCCGCCCGCAGCAAAGCCAGCGCCGTCCGGAAAGCACTGCCCGCCCGGCCGGCAACGGCAGCTCGGGGCGCCCGGCTGAGGGACGTCCGGCTCAGGGCCGTCCGTCCGGCGCCCCCCGCGCGGCGTTGCTGGGCAAGTAATCCCCAGCAGGTAATATCACCGGCACTCCCACATCCTGCGATCCAAGGACCCGCGCCATCATGCCTTTATCCACCTGGTTGACGTTCTTCCTGGCCTCCTGGGCCATTTCGTTCTCACCCGGAGCGGGCGCGATCTCGGCGATGTCCTCGGGATTGAAGTACGGTTTTGCACGCGGCTACTGGAACACGGCCGGCCTCATCATGGGCATCCTGTTCCAGTTCGTCGTCGTGGCCGTGGGATTGGGCGCGGTGCTGGCCACGTCCGAAATGGCCTTCAATGTGGTCAAGTACCTGGGCGTGGGCTACCTGATCTACCTGGGCATTCGCCAGATCCGCACCGATGCCGCGCCCGTCGCGGTCGATGCGGGCGACCCCAAGCAGGCGTCGATCCGCGAACTCGTCATGCGCGGGTTCCTGATCAACACCATGAATCCCAAGGGCACGGTGTTCCTGCTGGCCGTGGTGCCGCAGTTCGTCGACCCGGCGCTCGCGCTGACGCCGCAGTACGCGGCGCTGGCCGGCACGCTGGCCTTCACCGACCTGGTCGCCATGGGCGTGTACACGCTGCTGGCGGCGCGCGTGCTGCGCATGCTGCGCGACGCCAAGCACATCCGCTGGATGAACCGCACCTTCGGGTCGCTGTTCATCCTGGCTGGCGTATTCCTGGCGTCGTTCCGCCGCCATTCCTGAATCTTCATGCGCGGGGCACGCGTCGGCGACGACGCGTGCCCCGCGCTTTTCATGCAAGCAGCCGGACCGCGCCGGCCTAACAAGCGGCGTTAAGTACAATCCTCCGACCATGAATATCCCTCAAGAAGTTGCGCGGCGCCGAACGTTCGCGATCATTTCCCACCCTGACGCGGGCAAGACCACGCTGACCGAAAAGCTGTTGCTGTTCGCAGGCGCGATCCAGATCGCCGGCAGCGTCAAGGCGCGCAAAGCGTCCCGCCACGCCTCGTCCGACTGGATGGAAATCGAAAAGCAACGCGGCATTTCCGTGGCGTCCTCGGTGATGCAGATGGAATACCGCGACTGCGTCATCAACCTGCTCGACACCCCGGGCCACCAGGACTTCTCAGAAGACACCTACCGGGTGCTGACGGCGGTGGATGCCGCGCTGATGGTGATCGACGCCGCCAACGGCGTCGAACCGCAGACGATCCGCCTGCTGCAGGTCTGCCGCGCGCGCAACACGCCCATCATCACGTTCATCAACAAGATGGACCGCGAGGTGCGCGAGCCGCTGGAACTGCTGTCTGAAATCGAAGGCCACCTGGGCATGGACGCCGTGCCGTTCTCGTGGCCAGTCGGCATGGGCAAGGCGTTCGGCGGCGTGTTCGACATCCGCCGCGACCGCATGCGCGTCTTCCGCCCGGGCCAGGAACGCCGTTCCGACAACGATGACGTCATCGAAGGCCTGACCAACCCCGAAATCGCCCGCCGTTACGGCTCGGCATTCGAGCAGGCCAGTGGCGAGATCGAACTGATCAACGAAGCCGCCCCCGCGTTCGACCGCGAGCAGTTCCTGGCCGGCAAGCAGACCCCAGTGTTCTTCGGGTCGGCCATCAACAACTTCGGCGTGCAGGAAGTGCTGGACGCGCTGGTCGACCATGCGCCGCCCCCGGGCCCGCGCATGGCGCTGCAACGCGAAGTGCTGCCCGAAGAGCCCAAATTCACTGGCGTGGTGTTCAAGGTGCAGGCCAACATGGATCCGGCGCACCGTGACCGCGTGGCCTTCGTGCGCGTCAGCTCGGGCCGCTTCGAACGCGGCATGCGCCTGAAGGTCGCCCGCACCAACAAGGAAATGCGCCCCAACAACGTGGTGTCTTTCCTGTCGCAGCGGCGCGAGCTGCTGGACGAGGCCTATGCCGGCGACGTGATCGGTATTCCCAACCACGGCGTGCTGCAACTGGGCGACGTGCTGACCGAAGGCGAAACCCTGCAGTTCACGGGCCTGCCGTTCTTCGCCCCCGAGCTCTTCCAGGCGGTCGAAGTCAAGGACCCGCTGCGCACCAAGCAACTGCGCACCGGCCTGACCCAATTGGGCGAAGAGGGCGCCATCCAGGTGTTCCGCCCCGAGGCCGCCGGCGGCTCGCTGCTGCTGGGCGCGATCGGCCAGCTGCAGTTCGAAGTGGTCGCCCACCGCCTCAAGACGGAGTACGGCGCAGACGCCCGAATGCTGCCTTCCCGCTACACAATGGCACGTTGGATTACGTCTGAAAACCCGAAAGCGCTGCGCAAGTTCATGGATGCCAATGCGGCCCATATCGCCTATGATGTGGTCGATGCGGCGGCGTTTTTGATCAGTTCCCCTGCGCAGTTGCGCGTAGCCGAGGACCTGTATCCCGAAGTGAAATTCCATGCAATGCGCGAGCACGGCGGCAAGGTTTTCGGGGACAAGGCGTAGACCCGTTCGGGTTCCGCACGGCAGATGAGGGTAGCAATGTCTTGGCGTTTATTATTCGCAACGCTCCTGATCGCGCTTGGCGCGTCGGCCTGGGGCGGGATTCAATTGGGTGACTGGCTGGTGGCGCACGCGCCCCCCGCCGCACCGGCTCCTGGGCAGGACGCGGCGGCTTCGCAGCAACCTGTTCTGGATGCCAACGGGCGGCCTTACGTGGCGCAGCCCCCGCAGCCCCGCATCGACGGCACCCTGGGCGTGCCGGACAAGCCCGCAGACCGCGAATGGCAGGTCAATACGGTGTCGCTGTTCGACACCGTCAGCGATCCCGCCGTGAAGCTCTCGCGCGAACGCATCACGCCGGAGCAGGCCCGCGAAATCGCAGCCGCCTCCGAAGTGCCGCTGCCTTCGGGCACATCCGACGTCAGCACGCTGGACTTGCAGGTGCCCGGCACCTCCACCGCCATCAACGGCGGCCAGGCGCAGACCCAGGCTGGCGGTTACGGCACCCCGCAAATGGTGCAAGCGCCTCCGCCTCCGCCCAATACGGCGCTCAGCCCCGGCGCGCCCGGCTGGCAAGACGCTCTCAAGCGCGAACTGGCGCAATGCGCCTCGCAAGGCTTCTTCGACCGCCCCTCGTGTTCCTGGGCGGCTCGCAACAAGTACTGCGCGCCGAACCGCGCCTGGGGCACGATGGCCGAATGCCCGGCCCGCCCACAGTGAGCGCGCTCCCGCCGCGCCTCAGCTGAAAATGCCCTCACGCCCGCTCTTGCGGGCGTGCTGCTTTCAACGGACGTCATTGCCTTGAGGCGGGCGGGCCGGCGGCAAAAACAAAAATGGCGCCCCGAGGGGCGCCATTGCTTTGGCCGAAAAGTTTATTCAGGCACGGACATCTGGCTTTGCAGGTAATTCTGGATGCCGACCTTGTCGATCAGGTCGATCTGGGTTTCCAGATAGTCGATGTGCTCTTCGGTGTCGTCCAGGATGTCCTGGAACAGATCGCGCGAGACGTAGTCGCGCACAGATTCGCAATAGGCAATCGCTTCCACGACGGTAGCATGCGCGGCTTGCTCAAGCTTCAGGTCACAGGCCAGCAGCTCGGGCACGTCTTCACCGATCAGCAGCTTGTGCAGGTCTTGCAGGTTGGGCAGGCCATCCAGCATGAAGATGCGCGCGATCAGGCGATCAGCGTGCTTCATTTCACCGATGGATTCTTCGTACTCGTGCTTGCCCAGCTTGTCGAAGCCCCAATGATTCAGCATGCGGGCATGCAGGAAATATTGGTTGATGGCCGTCAGTTCGTTGGTCAGTTGCTTGTTCAAGAACTGGATGACGGTTTTGTCGCCTTTCATAATGGACTCCTTGCAGTCAGGCGCGACGCAAATGCATCGCGACAAAGGAGCGCACGATGCCGCGCGTACGCAACCCCGGCAGACTACCATCAGCCGCAGGGCCGCGCCTAGCCTTGCGCTGCATTTGGTAAACCGCTTTAGAACCGCTACAAGAAAGCGACAAGACAATGAGAATGAGTATGCGTACTTGATGCCTTGCAGGCACAAGACAGGCGTTATGCGGCCCGCACGCAAGCGATGGCGAGGAATCCATCGCGATATCTCGGCGCAGGCGGCGCGCACAGGCATCATCCGCAAGGGAAAAGGGGCCTGGAATTGCTTCAAGCCGCGTCGTTGCATATCGGCAACCCGAAACGCGATTGTGGCCGCGGACGGATCAAGCGGCTTTGCGCGTGGTCAACCAGATGCCGAAGGCGATCGGCACGATGCCCAACAGGTCCAGCCAGGATACGGGTTCGCGCAGCACCAGCCAGCCGAACAGCAGGCCCAACGGCGGCATCAGGAAATGCAGCGCGCTGGCCGAGGTGGCGCTGGCGCGGCCCAGGATCATGAACCACAGGTAATAGCCGCCCATCGACACCGCCACGATCATGTAGGCCATGCTCCACACCAGGCTGGCGGTCAGACGCGCATCCCCCAGGCTCTCGTGCATCAACGCGAACGGCAGCAGGGCGACGGCGCCGGCCAGCGATTGGATGCCCGTCGACGTCCACAGCCCGGCAGAGGGCTTCAGACGCTTGTAGAGCAGGGTGCCCGCGACCAGCGCCACCAGGCCACCCGTCACCAGCAAGGTGCCGTGCATGTCTTCCTGCATGCCGCTTAACCGCGACCTCAGCACCAGGGCCACCCCCGCCAGCCCGAGGCATAGTCCGGCAAGCTTGCGCCAGGACAGGCTCTCACCCAGCACCGGTCCGGCCAGCACGCCGATCAGCAAGGGATTGGTGCTGATCAGCACGGCGGTGAACGCGGACGACACGGTGGTCATGCCGGTCCAGCTCAGCCCCAGGTACAGCGCGTTGTTCAAGACGCCCAGCAGGATCAGCGACATCACATCGCGGCGGCTAGGCAATTTTCCCTGCCGGCCTGCGGCCGCGATACCCAGCATCAGCGCCCCGGCAATCAGGAAGCGGATCGTCAGCAGGGTCAGCGGCGGGCAGTCCCGCACCGCGATCTTGGCGGCAGCGAAAGCGGAACTCCACAGAAAGCAGAAGGCGGCGATCGGCACCCAGCTGATCCCCGGCGCGCGAGGGGCGGTCGGGGTGGCGGAAACGGCAGGCGGGGTGGCCTTCATCGGGGTTCCATGAGAGCAGGGCGCCACGCATGCCGCGTGGAGCAGGCATTCTGCGCGCCCCGCCCGTCAGGCGCAACCCGTCAACCGACGCGATGCGGGTCGGGAGAATCAGGAAAACGGGGGATATTTCGAAAGAAAACGACGCAGCCCGCTGCGTGACGGCAGCGAGCCGGGAAAGACGGCCGATGCTTAGCCTGCGGCGACCAGCGGAATGGGGAAGCTGCTGTGGTTCGCAGCCGCGCCCGATTCAACCAGCGTAGCGGGCGCATTGACCGGAACGGCGATGGAACGGACGTCGCACACGCTGGAGCAGCGGCCGCCTGGCAGGTATTCGGCGGCAGTTGCCGCGCAGCAGCCGCAGCACGTGGCTACGCCCAGCTCGAATTGCAGGTCGGACAGCGTCGTCGCGCCCCCGTCCACGCTGGCGCGGACTTGGCGTTCGGTGATGGCATTACATACGCAAATGTACATGCGAATGATTATCGAAAATTATTCAACCGATGACAAGCCCCTTGCCACAATAAAATTTGCAACGGACCGTTGACGCGCAACCCGTTGAAACAAAGGACGAATTCTTAAAGATTCGTCCCTTATTTCAGCGCGCCGACGCCTGCGCCTTGCGCAGGGTGGCCGGGGCGATTCGCAGCGCTTCGCGGTACTTTGCCACCGTCCGGCGGGCGATCACTATCCCCTGATCGGCCAGTTTTTGCATGATCTGGCTGTCGGACAAGGGTTTGGCGCGGTTCTCCTCCGCGACCATCTGGCGGATGAAGGTCTGCACCGCCGTGGCGGAGGTGGCGTCGCCACCGTCGGTGGACACCCCCGCGCCGAAGAAGCGCTTGAGCTCCAGCGTGCCAAACGGAGTGAGCATGTACTTCTGCGTTGTGGCCCGCGAAATGGTCGATTCGTGCAGTCCGAGTTCGCCGGCGATGTCCTTAAGGATGAGGGGCCGCATGGCCGAAGGGCCCTGGCTGAAGAAGGCGGTCTGGCGTTCCACGATGGCCTGGGCCACCCGCAGGATGGTGTCGAAGCGCTGCTCGACGTTGCGGATCATCCATTTGGCTTGCTGCAACTGGGATTGCAGGCCCGCGTGGGCGGATTCCTTCTGGTTGCCCAGCATCTGGGCGTACAGCCCGTTGATCTGCAACCGCGGCACCGCGGCGCTGTTGAGCGTGACCTGCCACCCACGGCGGGTCTTGCGCACGATGACGTCCGGCACCGCGTAGTCGGCCGCTGGCACCGTCCAGGCGCGCCCAGGGCGGGGTTCCAGACACAGGATAAGGGAGTGGGCCGCCCGGAACGTCGCCTCGTCGCAGCCCACGGCCGCACAGAGGCGGGCGGCATTGCCGGTAGCCAGCAAGGGCAGGTGCTGGGCGCAGATCTGCCGGGCGCAGGCCAGGACAGCGGGGTCGGCGGCTTCGGGCAGGCGGGTCAGGTCGGGGTTGCGCAGCTGCAACAGCAGGCATTCGGCCATGTCGCGTCCACCGATGCCGACCGGGTCGAACGATTGCAGCAAGGACAGCGCGGCGCGCAATTCGTCGATGTCCGGTTCTGTGTCGGCGGGCAACCAGCCCAGGATCTCTTCCAGCGGCGATCCCAGGTAGCCGTTCTCGTCCAGCTCGTCGATCAGCAGTGCCGCCAGCACAACGTCGCGGGGCGCGGCGCGCGTCAGCATCAACTGCCCCAGCAGGTGCTCGCGCAGGGTGTCCGGCCGCGCCGTTTCAGGGGGGCCGAAATCCTCGTCCGAATAGACCCCGCCCGAACCCGGCATTTCATCCACCGGCGTCTCGCGTTCCGCTGCGGGCTCGTCGTCCTGCACGGAAGACTCGCGTTCGGATTCGGCTTGCGCCTCGGCCGCGGGCGTGTCGTCTTCGCGTTCCAGCAGGGGATTGTCCGCGAGCACTTGCGAGATCTCGGCCTCAAGGTCGAGCGTAGACAACTGCAACAATCGTATCGATTGTTGTAGCTGAGGGGTCAGCGTCAGATGCTGGCCAGGTCGCAGTTCTAAAATTGGGCGGGTCATAGGTACAATATTTTGCATGATGAATCTGACTTCGCCCGCAAGCGTTCGCCAGGACAGCCGACTTATCGGCCAAACCCTGCTCAAATTGGCGCTTCCCCGACTCGCTGTGCGCGCGATAGTCATCGCCGTCGCCGTGATCCTCTGGTATCTGGTCGCCTCCTGGATACTCGATTTCGGCAGACGCATGAACTACGACTTCCTGCATTCCCTGGGCCAGCCCACCATGGACATGGTCCAGAAGGTGAACCCGTACATCTGGTGGGTCGTGGCCGGAATCTGGACGCTGATCGTCTTCTTCTCGGTCAAAGCCTGGTTCTCCGCCAGCCTGGCCTCGGGCGCGGCCACGCCGGTCGGTACCGACGTGCTGGCCGATCTGGCGCCGAACCTGTCCGAAGAGTCGCTGGGCGTGCTGCGCTGGACCTGGGGCGACCGCCAAGAGCCCTTCACGGTCGGCGATTTGCGCCGCTCACTGTCTGAAATCCGCCACAACCGCATCGGCAAGATCGCCATGGTGGCCGAACAGGCGCAAATCCTGGAAGGCAGCGCCGCGCGCCCCGGCCGCGATCCCCGTGATGATGGCCGCCGGGAACCCGCCCGCGTTGAAGTGCGCGGCGAAGCCCGCGGCGACCGCTACGTCGAGCCGCGCATCGGCCCGGCCCGCTAAGCGCCCGGCCCTTTTCCTGATTCCAGGCCGCCGTCAGGCGGCCTGTTTGTTTCAGTCCCCTGCCAGCAGGCCCGTCCTATACTGGCCGCTCCAGGCTCGCGCAACCGCGGGCCGCGCACACAAGTCAAACTCGATCGGCAGCCGAGACCTGCCGGATGCGCAGCCAGCCTCCTGGAGTTGTACCCATGTTCCGCACCCCCGTCCGGTATGCCGCCGGCCTGCTGGTGGCCTGTTCGGCCGCGTTCGCCGCCACCCCGGCACTGGCCGATTGGCCCGATAAACCCATCACCTTCGTCGCCCCGTTCAGCGCAGGCGGCGCCAACGACCTGGTCGCCCGGATCATCGCGAAAGCGGTGGGCGCCACCCTGAACCAGACTGTCATCGTCGAAAACCGCCCTGGCGCGGGCGGCGTCGTGGGCGCGGCCCACGTGGCGCGCAGCCCGGCGGACGGCTACACCTATCTGGTCGGCAGCAACGGCACCGTCACCAACAGCCTGATCCGCTCGGACCAACCCTACAAGGACGACGCGCTGACCCCGGTGGCGCTGCTTTCCATCACGCCGTCCGTCATCGTGGCCAACCCGTCCAATCCCGCCAAGGACTTGAAGGACTTCGTCGAACGCGCCAAGCAGGCCAAGACCGACCGCATCACGTTCTCGACCGCCGGCAACGGCAGCACGCCGCACTTCGTGGCCGAAATGGTGAAAGAAGCAACGGGCCTGCCGGTCGAGCCGATCGCCTACAAAAGCGGTTCGGAAGGCGTCACCGCCGTGATCGGCAACCAGGTCGACGCCACCTCCGAAGCCAGCATCGTGACCCTGCCGCTGATCCAGAGCGGCAAGCTGAAGGCGCTGGCCACGACCTGGGACAGGCGCATGGCCAGCGCGCCGGACATCCCCACCACCGCGGAAGCGGGCTTTCCGGCCATCCGGATCGGCCACTGGGCGGGTCTCTTCGCACCCACGGGTACGCCCGCTGACGTCCTGGACAAGATGAATGCGGCAGTCGAGAAATCCCTGCAATCGAAGGACGTGCAGGACGCGTTGCGCCAGAGCAGCATCGAACCCGGCGGAGGCTCGCGCGCCAGCTTCGTGGATTTCGCGGCAAGCGAACGTGAACGGCTCGGTAAAGTCGTGAAAAACGGCCACATGCAAACGCAATAAGCGCAGCGTGCAAACCACGGCGGGGCGTTCCGCCCCCCGTTTTTTTCGGACTATTCTGTTTGCACTCCAGCGGAAAGTATGTTTGACTAGCAACCTATGGCCGCACACCGCACCTCCCTCGCGATTGCCACCGGACGCTCCGCCGCTCCGGTTGCCGGCCTGCGCGCTCGCTCCTCCTCGTTTGCCGCGCTATCGCTATACCTACCGATCGGTTGCCGGGCCTAGTGTCCCCGTGGTAGCTCGGCAGCCACGCTTGCCACACGCGATTTCCCCCTTTTATTTGTGAATCCTGCCGGTCAATCACGGCAACCCCTGGCACAAGACCGTCATCCGGTCACAAATGCCGCCGAGAGTAGTGCTCCCGGGATTCAAAAGAAACCGATCGAGGTGTAGTCATGATGCTTGCCAACCCCGCTACCAAATACGTCCCCTTCGCCCCCTTTGCCCGCGACTTCTCCGAACGCACCTGGCCGAGCCGCCGCATCACCAAGGCGCCGATCTGGATGAGCACGGACTTGCGCGATGGCAACCAGGCCCTGATCGAGCCGATGAGCGTCGAGCGCAAGCTCCGTTTCTTCGAACAGCTCGTGAAGATCGGCTTCAAGGAAATCGAAGTGGGCTTCCCGTCCGCCTCGCAGACCGACTTCGACTTCGTCCGCAAGCTCATCGACGAAAAGCGCATTCCGGATGACGTGACCATCATCGTGCTGACCCAGTCGCGCGAAGACCTGATCAGCCGCACCGTGGAAGCCGCGGCAGGCGCCAAGCAAGCCATCGTCCACATGTACAACGCGTGTGCGCCGGCCTTCCGCAAGGTCGTGTTCAACATGTCCAAGGAAGAGATCAAGGGCATCGCCACGACTGGCACGCGCCTGATCAAGCAATACACCTCGCAACGCCCCGAAACCAAGTGGAGCTACGAGTACTCGCCCGAAGTGTTCAGCACGACCGAACCCGAATTCGCGCTTGAAGTCTCGGATGCCGTGGCCGATGTATGGCAGCCCACGCCCGAGCACAAGATGGTGCTGAACCTGCCCGCCACGATCGAGGCCACCAGCCCCAACCTGTACGCCGACCAGATCGAGTGGATGCACAAGAACCTGGCGCGCCGCGACAGCATCGTGCTTAGCGTGCACCCGCACAACGACCGCGGCACCGCCGTGGCCGCCGCCGAATTCGCCGTGATGGCCGGTGCCGACCGCATTGAAGGCTGCCTGTTCGGCAGCGGCGAGCGCACCGGCAACGTCGACCTGGTCACGCTTGCCTTGAACCTCTACACGCAGGGCGTGCATCCGGGCCTGGACTTCTCCGACATCGACGAAGTGCGCCGCTGCGCCGAATACTGCAACCAGTTGCCGGTGCACCCGCGCCACCCGTATGCCGGCGACCTGGTCTTCACCGCGTTCTCGGGTTCGCACCAGGACGCCATCAAGAAGGGCTTCGCGCTGCAACAGGCCGACGCCGTCTGGGAAGTGCCGTACCTCCCGATCGACCCCGCCGACCTCGGCCGCAGCTACGACGCGGTGATCCGCGTGAACAGCCAGTCGGGCAAGGGCGGCGTGTCGTACCTGCTTGAACAAGAGCACGGCCTGGTCTTGCCGCGCCGCTTGCAGATCGAATTCAGCCGCGCCATCCAGCGCGTGACGGACGAGACCGGCCGCGAAGTCACCGCCGACGACGTCCACACGATCTTCAACCGCGAATACCTTGAGCAGAAGGCCCCGTGGAAACTGATCCGCCACCGCATCGACGGCAATCCGTCGGCCGGCGAAGGCCAGCACTTCAGCATCGAAGCCGAACTCGAATACAACGGCGAACGCCGCATCGTGACGGGCAAGGGCGACGGCGCCATCTCGGCCTTCGTGGCCGCGCTGGACGTGCCGGTTCGCATCATGGACTACCACGAGCACGCCATCGGCACCGGCACCGACACGCGCGCCGCATCCTACGTGGAACTGCGCGTGGGCGAATCCAGCACGGGCTTCGGCGTGGGCATCGACCGCGACATCGTGACGGCGTCGTTCCAGGCCGTGCTGAGCGCCGTCAACCGCCACATCAACTCGGGCGCCGTGACGGCGACCGAACAGGAAGCCGCCGAGGCCGCGTGATCCGCATTCCGGCACAACCATAAGCGCACGCCGCAAGCCCGAAACATGGGCTTGCGCGCCCCGGAAGATACACCTCTCTTCTGAGCGGCCCGGCCAAGAACAAAGCCCGCCTTACCTGGCGGGCTTTCTGCTTTCTGGGGCGGGCGGCTAGCTGCGCACGACGGGCCGCGGACGTTCAGCCGCGCGGCCACATGTCGGAGGCGCCGATATCCGGCGCATTGGCGGCCAGCAGGCGCTCGTGGATCCACGCAGCGACCGCCAGGGTACGGTGGTCATCGTAGCGTTGCCCGACCACCTGCAGCCCCACGGGCAGGCCCTGGGGCCCCGTCGCGAACGGCAGGTTCAAGCAAGGCAGGCCGAACAGGGTCCAGGCGCGCGAGAACTGCGGGTCGCCTGTGCCCAGGTCGGCGAACGGCGCTTCGCCGGCCGCGCTGGGGGCCAGCACCACATCGAAATCCTGGAACCAGCTGTTCACGCGTGCGCGCGATTCCTCGGCGCGGGCCAGGTTCTTGATGTGTTCCTCGGCCGTGATCTGCGAACCGGCTTCCAGCACCGCCTGGATCTTCGGGCTGAGCTGGCTGGCGTGCTCCAGGCGCTCGTAGGCGAGCGACTGCGAGGCCTCGAACGCCATGATGTCCGCGTGCAACTGCACCAGCATGCAGTCCTGCGAAGGCAGGGGCACCTCTTGCACCACGGCGCCGGCGCGCGACAGCGTGGCTGCGGCCTGCGCGAAGGCTTCCTTGGTTTCCGGCTGCGCATGGCGCCATTGCAGCGTGCGGCACATGCCGACGCGCGGCTTGCCTTCGTAGGCCAGGTCCAGCATGCGGGGATCGCGCATCATGACCGAGGCGAAGAGCGCCACGTCCGGCACCGACCGCGCAAAACCGCCGACGGTGTCCAGGGATTCGGCCAGGCTTTTCACGCCTGCGCGGGGTACGGCGCCGAACGTGGGCTTGAAGCCCACGATGCCGCAGTACGAGGCGGGACGGATGATGGAACCCGCCGTCTGCGAACCCAGCGCGAAGGGCACCATGTCGTCGGCCACGGCCGCCGCCGATCCGCTGGACGAGCCGCCCGGCGTGTAGGCGTCGTTGCGCGGGTTGCGGGTGGGGCCGGCCTGATAGGTGGCGAATTCGGTGGTGACGGTCTTGCCGACCACGACGGCGCCCGCACCGCGGCACAGCGCGACGGAAGCGGCGTCCAGGCCGGGACGATGCCGTTCGTAGATGGGCGAGCCGTAGCGCGTGGGCAGGTCGACGGTGTCGAACAGGTCTTTGACGCCGATGGGCAGGCCGTGCAACAGGCCGCGCAGCGCGCCGCCGTCCAGGACGGCCGCATGATCCAGGGCCGCCTGCTTCTGCAGCGCCGTCCAGGCATGGATGGTGTTTTCGCGTTGCTCGATGCGGGCGAAGCAGGCCCGCACCAGTTGCACCGCGGTTAATTCGCGCCGTTGCAGCTTGCGCGCGGCTTCAAGCGCGCCAAGTCTGTTTAAGGCAGTAGACATGATCCTTTCCTCTTTACCGGTGTCGCGCATTACGCGCGGCAGCTGAACTCCGCACCCGGTCCCCTTGACCGAGGGTCTGTCCTTGCCGGACGCGTGGCGCTTTCGCCACGGCGTTCCAACGGACCGATCCCAACCATTGTGCGCGTCGCGTCAATTGGGAAAAACACCGAAAACACCGTGTTTTCCCGGATAAACCGACGACGCCGCGCCATGGCTTTCTGTTGTTGCGTCACCACCAGCATAGCGCAAACCCGTGCAATACAAAGGTCATATTTGTCTTGTAAGATGAAATCGTTTTCAGTAAACCGACAGCAATAAACATATGGCTACGCGCCCGTCGCCCCGCTTTTCAATCATCGAAGTGGCCCGCAAGGCCGGGGTGTCTCCGGCGACGGTTTCGCGCGCGTTCAACCAGCCGGACATCGTGCATCCCGACACGCTGGCGCACATCCGCAACGTGGCCAAGCGCGCCGGCTTCCGGCCCAACCGCGTGGGCCGCAGCCTGCGTTCGGGCAGCACCCGCACCATCGGGCTGATCCTGCCGACGCTGTCGAACCCCGTGTTCGCCGAGTGCTTTGAAGGCGCGGAACGCCGCGCGCGCGAGTCCGGCTACAGCGTCATGCTGACCGCCACCGGCTACGACCCCGCCGTGGAATCCGCGGCAGTGCAGGGGCTGATGGACCATCAGGTCGACGGGCTGATCCTGACCGTGGCGGACGTGAACAAGAGCGCCACGCTGGACGACCTGGACAGCGCCGGCATGCCGTACGTGCTGGTCTACAACGAATCGAATACGCATCCCTTCGCCTCGGTCGACAATCGTGCCGCCGCCAGCGACATGGTCGCGCACCTGGCTGCGCTGGGCCATCGCCGCATCGCGCTGGTGACAGGCCCGCTGACCGCGTCGGACCGCGCGCGCCGACGCCTGGCCGGTGCGCGCGCGTGCGCCAAGCGGCTGGGTCTAGATGCGGTGCAGCATATCGCCATGAGTTCCCACACCGGCAGCGACGCGGACGCGCTGAAGGCTGCGCTGCGCGGCAAGCAGGCGCCCACTGCGCTGTTCTGCTCGAACGACCTGCTGGCCACGGCCGTCATCGCCGATCTGGTGGCGCTAGGCCTGTCCGTGCCCACCGACATCTCGGTATGCGGCTTTGACGGCATGCGCTTTGGCGCCTTGCTGACCCCGCCGCTGACGACCGTGGCCCAGCCCAGCGACGGTATCGGCCAGACGGCCTGCTCGAACCTGCTGGCGCAGATCCACGGCCAGCCGCCGCAATCGAACCGGCTGCCGCATTGCATCGTGGTCGGCGGCACTGCGGCGTCCGTGCGCCGTTGATCCCCTCCTATTTCGAGACCTGATCCGCATCATGCTCATCGCACAAATCACCGACCTGCACATGCGCACCCCGGGCGACAAGGCCTACGGCATCATCGATCCCGCCGCCTTCCTGGGCCCGGCCGTGCGCGCGCTGAACGCCCTGGATCCGCGGCCCGATTGCGTGCTGATCACGGGCGACCTGACCGACCTGGGCCGCCCGCACGAATACCAGGTGCTGCGCGACCACCTGCAAGCGCTGGAGATTCCGTATTTCCTCTTGCCCGGCAACCATGACGACCGCACGCAACTGCGCGCCGCCTTTCCCGACCACGCGTATCTGCAAGGCAAAAGCCCGTTCATCCAATACGCCGTCGAGACCTATCCGTTGCGCTTGCTGGCGCTGGACACGGTCGTGCCGATGAAGAGCCACGGCGAACTGTGCCAGGACCGACTGGACTGGCTGGCCGCGCGCCTGGCCGAACAACCCGACCGCCCGACGCTGGTGCTGATGCACCATCCGCCGTTCCTGACCGGCATCGAACACATGGATGCCATCGGCCTGTTGGCCGGCGCCCCGGAACTGGAACGCATCGTGTCGCGCTTTCCGCATGTGGAACGCGTGCTGTGCGGCCATCTGCATCGCACCATCTTCCAGCGCTTCGGCGGCACGATCGCGTCCACCTGTCCTGGCACCGCGCACCAGCTGGCGCTGGAACTGGGGCCGCGCCCGACCCTGCAATACATCATGGAACCGCCGGGCTACCAGCTGCATTGGTGGCAAGGCAAGAATTTGGTCACGCACCACGCCGTCATCGGGGACTACCCCGGCCCGTATCCGTTTGCCTGAATCGTTTTCCTGACCCGTAGACCGGGGCCTGACCGCCCCGGGCATTGCCACGAATCCGTCATGTTTGCGCTGCACAATGAAAAGGTTTTCATAACAGGCAACAATGCGGATCTAACTATTAGATCGTTGAGACAGCATGTCATCCATCGTTCTGGATAACCTCACCAAACAGTATGGCGGCGCCGCCGCGATCCACGGCGTGAGCTTCACCGTGCCGGCAGGCAGCTTCACGGTCTTGCTGGGCCCGTCGGGTTGCGGCAAGTCGACCACGCTGCGCATGATCGCCGGCCTGGACACGCCGACCTCGGGCACGATCCGCATCGGCGACCGCGACGTGACCGACCTGCCGCCCGCCA
Organism: Achromobacter marplatensis; assembly: GCF_002209535.1. GTDB lineage: Bacteria > Pseudomonadota > Gammaproteobacteria > Burkholderiales > Burkholderiaceae_B > Achromobacter > Achromobacter marplatensis. The sequence goes on from NZ_NJIG01000007.1 coordinate 251,280, forward strand.
AGCGCCGCATCTCGATGGTGTTCCAGTCGTATGCGCTGTTTCCGCATCTGTCGGTGCGCGAGAACATCCTGTTCGGGCTGCGGGTGCGCAAGGAGCCGGCGCGCGACTTCGACCGCCGCCTGCAACGCGTGGCCGGCCTGCTGGGCCTGGGCCATCTGCTGGACCGCAAGCCCTCGCAATTGTCGGGCGGGCAGCAACAGCGCGTGGCGCTGGGGCGCGCGGTGATTTCCGAAGCGCCGGTGTGCCTGATGGACGAGCCGCTGTCCAACCTGGATGCGCAGCTGCGCCACGAAATGCGCCGCGAGATCCGCGCACTGCAGCAAGACCTGGGCATCACGATGGTGTATGTCACGCACGACCAGACCGAAGCCATGAGCATGGCCGACCAGGTGGTGCTGTTGCGCGGCGGCCAGATCGAGCAGCACGACACACCCGACGCCCTCTACGCACGACCGGCCACGGAATTTGCTGCGCGCTTCATCGGCACGCCGCCCATGAATCTGATCGGCGTGACGACGCTGCACGGCGCGATGGTCATCGCCGGCACGCAGGGTCCCGCACTCGCGGGCGCCCCGGCCGGCGCCGTCAAGCTGGGCGTACGCCCTGAACACATCCGCATCGATGACAGCGGCATTGCCGCCACCGTGGAAAGCGTCGAGTACTTCGGCGCGGACTCCATCGTGGTGTGCCGCATCGGCGACACCAGCGGCGTAGCCGTGCGAGTGGGCGGACATTTACGCGCCCGCGCGGGCGAGGCCTTGCGCCTGTCGTGGCAGGACGGGCAACAGCATTTCTTTGCCGCCGACTCGGCGGTCATCAACACCGCCGAGCGCTAAAAACCGCTCACTTCCACGGATAAGGAAACGCACCATGCGACGCATCGTACTGAAGACCCTGGCCGCCAGCCTTGCCGCCGCCTGCCTGTCCCTGCCTGCGCAGGCGCAGAACAAGCCCGTCGAGGTCGAGTTCTATTACCCGGTCGCCGTCGGCGGCCCCATCACCAAGATCGTCGACGACATGGTGGCGGATTTCCAGAAGGAAAATCCCGACATCAAGATCAAGCCGATCTATGCGGGTTCGTACCAGGACTCCATCGCCAAGGCGCTGACGGCGCTCAAGGGCGGCACGCCGCCGCAGCTGGCCGTGCTGCTGTCCACAGACATGTTCACGCTGATCGACGAAGACGCCATCGTCCCGATCGATTCCTTGGCGAAAACCGACGCCGACAAGAAGTGGCTGGGCGGCTTCTATGACGCCTTCATGCAGAACAGCCGCACGGGCGGCCACACCTGGGGCGTGCCGTTCCAGCGTTCGACCATCGTCATGTACTACAACAAGGATCTGTTCAAGGCCGCCGGCCTGGATCCCGAACGCGCGCCGGCCACCTGGGCGGAACTGGTCGACTACGGCAAGAAGCTGACCAAGCAGGACGCCTCCGGCAACACCACGCAGTGGGGCATCGAGATCCCGTCGGGCGGCGCGTTCGCGTACTGGCTGTTCCAGGCCCTGACCACGCCCAACGGCGCGATCCTGATGAACGAAGCCGGTAACGAGGTCTACCTGGACAAGCCGGCGGTAGTCGAAGCCGCCCAGTTCTGGCGCGACCTGTCGGCCAAGCACAAGATCATGCCGACCGGCACGATCGACTGGGGCACCACGCCGAAGGACTTCCTGGAGAAGAAGGCGGCGATGGTATGGACCACCACCGGCAACCTGACCAACATCCGCAAGAACGCCGACTTCCCGTTCGGCGTGGCCATGATGCCGCAGCAAAAGCGCGGCGGCAGCCCGACCGGCGGCGGCAACTTCTACATCTTCAAGAGCGGCACGCCGGCGCAGCAGCAAGCCGCGCTGAAGTTCGCGCAATGGGTCACGACGCCGGAACGCGCGGCCGACTGGAGCATCGCCACGGGCTATGTCGCGGTCACGCCGGCCGCCTGGCAAACCGAGAAGATGAAGAAGTACGCGCAGGAAGTGCCGGCCGCGGCGGTGGCGCGCGACCAGCTGGAAGTCAGCGTGGCGGAATTCTCCACGCATGAGAACCAGCGCGTCACCAAGACCCTGAACGACGCGCTGCAAGCGGCGTTGACCGGTTCGAAGACGCCGCAGCAGGCCCTGACCGATGCGCAACGCGAGGCCGACCGCATCCTGCGTTCCTACAAGTAGCCCCCAGGCCAAGCACGATGAGCCGTTCTTTAAACGCCCTGTATGGCTGGCTGCTATTGCTGCCAGCCATCGTGCTGCTCGCCGCGTTCACGCATTACCCGGCGCTGGCGACGCTTTGGCACAGCTTCTTCTCCACGCCCAAGGGCGCGCGTCCGGCGCGTTTCGTGGGCCTGGAGAACTATGCCGTCATGCGCGACGATCCGGTGTTCTGGCAATCGCTGTGGAACAACCTGTGGTTTGCGCTGGGCACGATCCCCACGTCGATCGGCATCGCGCTGGTCATGGCGCTGTGGGTGAACCGCAACCTGGCGGGCCGCGGCTTTTTGCGCATGGCCTACTTCACGCCGACGGTGCTGCCGATGGTGGCGGTGGCCAACATCTGGCTGTTCTTCTACACGCCGCAGTACGGTCTGATCGCGCAGGTGATGGGCTGGTTCGGTTCTCCCGGCCCCAACTGGCTGGGCAACCGCGACACGGCGCTGCCCGCGCTGATGCTGGTGACGGTGTGGAAGGAGGCGGGCTTTTTCATGATCTTCTACCTGGCCGCCTTGCAGACCGTGTCGCCGTCGCTGCGCGAAGCCGCCATGCTGGAAGGGGCGTCGCGCTGGCAGTATTTCCGCCGCATCCTGTGGCCGCTCTTGATGCCCACCACGCTGTTCGTGCTGATCAACGCCTTGATCAACGCATTCCGGCTGGTGGACCACGTGGTCGTCATGACGCGCGGCGGACCGGACAACGCCAGCACCTTGCTGCTGTATTACATCTACCAGGTGGGTTTCAGTTTCTGGGACACGGCTTACGCCGCCACGCTGACCGTCGTGTTGCTGGTGGTGCTGGCGCTGACCGCGCTGATCAAGTTCCGCTGGCTGGACCGCAGGACGCACTATCAATGAAAGACAAGCTCGATACCCTGGGCGCGTGGGCGCTGGGCCTTCTGTGGATCCTGCCGCTGGCTTACGCCATGTGGGCGGCGTTCCACCCGCCGGCCTACGCCACCCGCTTTGAACTGTTCGCCCCGCTGACGCTGGATAACTTCGCGCGGGCCTGGCAGGCCGCGCCGTTTCCGCGCTACTTCGTCAACACCTTCCTGTTGGTGACGATGGTGCTGGCCGCGCAGCTGGTGCTCTCGACGCTGGCCGGCTACGCGTTCGCGCGTTTCGAGTTCCGCGGCCGCGACTTCGTCTTCATGCTGGTGCTGCTGCAGTTGATGATCATGCCGGACGTGCTGCTGGTGGAGAACTACCGCTCGATGAGCCAGCTGGGCATTCGCGACACGGTGTTCGCGATCGGCCTGCCGTACTTCGCGTCGGCCTTCGGCATCTTCCTGCTGCGCCAGACCTTCAAGACGGTGCCGCGCGAACTGGAGGAAGCGGCGCGCATGGAAGGCGCCAATGCCATGCAGATCCTGTGGAAGGTCTACGTGCCGCTGGCCAAGCCGATCTATGTGGCCTACGGCCTGGTGTCCGTCAGCCACCACTGGAACAATTTCCTGTGGCCGCTGATCATCACCAATTCGGTGGAGTCCCGGCCCTTGACGGTGGGCCTGCAGGTGTTCTCGTCGACCGACCAGGGCATCGACTGGTCCGTCATCACGGCCGCCACGCTGATGTCGGCCGCGCCGCTCTTGATTGCCTTCCTGCTGTTCCAGCGCCAGTTCGTGCAATCGTTCATGCGGGCCGGGATCCGGTAGGGCGCTGAGGGTGCACCGCCATGAAGAAGGCCCCGCTACGGCGGGGCCTTTGCTTGCTGCGCCGCACCGGCGGCCAGGTCAGTAGCCGACCGTCAGCCCGGGCAGGTCCACGGTGATGCGGGGGCGTTCCAGCGCCAGCGCCAGGTTCTCGGCGAATTCGCGGGCTTCTTTCTCGTCGGTGGACAGGGTGTCGTAGCCCAAGGCATCCGCCACGCCCAGCACCTTGTCCAGCAGCAGCACCTTGCCGCTGGGGCGCAAGGGTTCGCAACCCAGGGTTTCCCAGGCGCCGTCGAACCAGTCGCGTGCCTGGGCCTGGCGTTGGGGGGACGTTTCCACGGTGGCGGTCAGGTCCAGCGAACGCCGGGTGTCGAAAACTATCGTGATGTCGCTGCGCATGGGGAATTCCTTGAATGGGCGTCAGGCCAGAAGGGTAGGCAAAAAACGCCGGCCAGATTGTCTGCCCGGCGACATTGCCTACCAGCCGCGCGAGGCTTCCCAGGTGACCTCGACGCCGGCCTCCTTCGATTGCCGCATCATGTCCAGCAACGGATAGGCGCGTTCCTTCAGGCCAACCACGCGCGCCATCGGCGAACGGGGGGCTTTGTCCTCGTCTTCTTCCTCTTCGGGGTGCTGGGCGTTGGCGATCGCTTTTTCGATGCCACTGATGGCCGGCCCCAGCTGGTCCACGGTGAAAACGCCGCGTTCCGGAATCTTGTCGCCGATGGACTTTCCGGCCGCCTGCAAAATGCCGGCCGCGTGGTCGGACAGCATCAGGACCTCGGCCACGACCTTGGAGTGAAAGGTAATCAGCATGTTGCGGTCTCCTTCATTGAATACGTTACATACACTACCGCAACGCCCACGGGATGCCAACTGGGATCCTGGCGCTGTCCCGTCGGCCGGCGCGCCCGGCCGACGGCAGCCGCGGCTAGGAGTTTGATTTTATTGACAGTTCCGCCGCGGCGATGAACGCTTGCCGGACGCTTTCGGGGCCCCTGGCCGCCGGTTCGGCCGCCAAATCAACTATCATTCAGGGGATTCCCGTGACCTTGCCGGACCGGACGCCGTCCGCCAGATCCCCGCCTTGGCCACTCACCCAGAACTTCTCCAGACGCCCATGCTCCCCGAGCAACAAAAACAGCTTATCTCCCTGATCCAGGCCGCCGTTGCGCAGAGCCTTCCCGACGCCCAGCCCAACGTGCTGCTGGAGCGCCCCAAGGTCGCCGCCCACGGTGACGTCGCCACCAACGTGGCCATGCAGCTGGCCAAGCCCGCCGGCCGCAACCCGCGCGAACTGGCCCAGGCCATCGTGCAGGCCCTGCTGGCCGACCCGGCCGCCCGCGATCTGGTCGAAAGCGCTGAAATCGCCGGCCCCGGCTTCATCAACCTGCGCATTACCGCAGCCGCCCGTCAGGCCGTCATCGGCACCGTGGCCGAACAGGGCGCCAGCTTCGGCCGCGCCCCCCGCAGCGGCGAGAAGATCCTGGTTGAATTCGTGTCGGCCAACCCCACCGGCCCGCTGCACGTGGGCCACGCCCGCCAGGCCGCCCTGGGCGACGCCCTGTGCCGCCTGTACGACGCCAGCGGCTGGGACGTGACCCGCGAGTTCTATTACAACGACGCCGGCAACCAGATCGAAAACCTGGCCATCAGCGTGCAGGCCCGCGCCCGCGGCCTGACGACCGATTCCCCCGAATGGCCGGCTGACGGCTACAAGGGCGACTACATCGTCGATATCGCGCGCGACTTCCAGGCCGGCAAGACCCTCCAGGCTTCCGACGGCCAGCCCGTCACCGCCACCGGCAACATCGACAGCCTGGACGACATCCGCGCCTTCGCCGTGGCCTACCTGCGCCGCGAACAAGACCTGGACTTGCAGGCGTTCGGCCTGAAGTTCGACAACTACTACCTGGAAAGCTCGCTGTACACGTCGGGCCGCGTCGAGGCCACCGTCAAGGCGCTGGTCGCCGGCGGCCACACCTACGAGGAAGGCGGCGCGCTGTGGCTGCGCACCACCGAACTGGGCACGGGCGACGACAAAGACCGCGTCATGCGCAAAAGCGAAGGCGGTTACACCTACTTCGTGCCGGACGTGGCCTATCACAAGGCCAAGTGGGAACGCGGCTTCCACCGCGCCGTGAACATCCAGGGCAGCGACCACCACGGCACCGTGGCCCGCGTGCGCGCCGGCCTGCAGGCGCTGAACGAAGGCATCCCGAAGGACTACCCGTCCTACGTGCTGCACAAGATGGTCAAGGTGATGCGCGGCGGCGAAGAGGTCAAGATCTCCAAGCGCGCGGGCAGCTACGTGACCATGCGCGACCTGATCGACTGGGTGGGCCGCGACGCTGTGCGCTACTTCCTGATCCAGCGCCGCGCCGACACAGAATTCGTGTTCGACGTGGACCTGGCGCTGTCCAAGAGCGACGAGAACCCCGTCTATTACATCCAGTACGCCCACGCGCGCATCTGCACGATGATCAACAACGCCGGCATGCCGGCCGCTGACGTGGCCGCCGCCGATGCGTCGCTGCTGACCGCGCCGACCGAATTCGCGCTGATGCAGCGTCTGGCCGAATTCCCGCACGTGGTGGCCCTGGCCGCCCAGGACCTGTCGCCGCATCACATCGCTTTCTGGTTGCGCGACTGCGCCTCGGATTTCCATGCCTGGTACGCCGCCGAACGCGTGCTGATCGACGACGTGGCCGTCAAGCTGGCCCGCCTGCGCCTGGCCGCCACGACGCGCCAGGTACTGGCCAACGGCCTTGAGCTGCTGGGCGTGTCCGCCCCCGAGCGGATGTAACATCGGTACATGGCAACCAAGCGCAAAACCACCCGCCGTTCCTCTGGCGAAAGCGGCAGCACTCTGTACGGGGCGCTCGCCGGCCTGCTTATCGGCCTGATCGTGGCCGCCGCCGTGGCGTTTTACGTCACCAAGGCCCCGGTGCCTTTCGTGGACCGCGCCAGCCGCCAGGGCGACGCGGGCAAGCTGCCTGACCCCCGCCAGGCGCCAGACCCCAACGCGGGCCTGTACGGCCGCGACGGCGCGGCGGGCGCGCCGCCCACCGGCCCGACCGCCACCGCCCCCGCGCCGCTGCCCGGCGCCGGCACGGGCGGCACGCCGGCCAAGCCTGACGAAACGCCCTCCAAGCTGGACGACCTGGGTGCGCTGATCGCTACGTTGCCGTCAACCGCCAAACCGCAGGCGGCGTCCACCCCGCCCGCGCAAGTCGCCATGGCGCCCGCCCAGGCACCCACGCCAATTTCCAAGTCCGCGCCGGCCGCCAACCCGGCCCCGTCCCCCAAAGCCGCGACCGCCACGGCGTCTGCGGCAACGGGCACGTACTACCTGCAGGCGGGCGCCTTCCGCGGCGAAAATGACGCGGAATCGCTGAAAGCCCGCATCATCCTGCTGGGGCTGCCGGTGGCAGTGCAGAAGGCCGAAGTCAACGGCAAGGCGATCAACCGGGTACGCGTCGGCCCGTTCGCCCGCCTGGACGACATGAACCGCGCCCGCGGCAGGCTGGGCGAGAACAAGATTGAAACCGCCGTGGTGCGCCAGTAAACGCGGCGCCTGCAGCTTGGCATTGAACGCTTGGCATTGAACTTATCCGGCCCCGGGCCTGTCTGTAACTTTTTACCCAGGAACCTCTCATCCATGTTGTCCACCAAGATTATCCGCATCATGGCCGCGGCCGCGCTGACCGCCACGGCGTTCTTCAGCCAGGCAAGCCACGCTCAAGGCACGCCGGCCTATGTGTCGATCAACCCGCCGTTGCCGTCGGACACCCCGGGCAAGGTGGAAGTGCTGGAATTCTTCGCCTACACCTGCCCGCATTGCGCCGCCATGGAACCCATGGTTGAAGACTGGGTCAAGACCGCCCCGTCCGACGTCGTGCTCAAGCAAGTGCCGATCGCCTTCAACGCCGGCATGAAGCCGCTGCAGCAGGTGTACTACACGTTCCTGGCCCTGGACCGCCAGGACCTGCACGCCAAGTTCTTCACCGCCATCCACGGCGAGCACAAGCGCCTGTTCGACAAGAAGTCCATGGGCGAGTGGGCGGCCTCCCAAGGCGTGGACCGCGCCAAGTTCGATTCGGTGTTCGACTCGTTCACCGTGCAAACCCAGGTGCAACGCGCCACCCAGTTGGCCGAGGCCTACCGCATCGACGGCACGCCCTCGTTTGCCGTGGGCGGCAAGTTCATGACCTCGCCGGTCATGGCGGGCAACAGCTACGAAGGCGCGCTGAAGGAAGTCAACCAGTTGATCCCGATGGCGCGCAGCAAGTAATCCGTGTCCGCGAATCACGGCAAAACGCCCCGGCCTCACCGCCGGGGCGTTTTCTTTTTGGAGAAGATGTTTCAGCCGCGCCGGGCGCCAAACGCCGGCGCTACACTTTCGCCACAAAAATTCGCCGCATCGACGGCATCAAACGGGTGGAAGACAAATGAAACAGCAATTCCTGCGCAATCGCGCGGCGTTGGGCCTGGGCCTGTGCCTGGCGTTCGGCGCCGTCGCCTCGCATGCCAGCACGGCCGACGGCGTGAAAATCGGCGTCCTGACGGACATGGCGGGCGTCACCGCCGACGCCACCGGCAAGGGGTCGGTGGAAGCCGCCCGCCTGGCCATCGAAGAAATGGGGGGCACGGTGCTGGGCAAGCCCATCTCGCTGGTGTCCGGCGACCACCAGCATCGCCCCGACATCGGTAGCAGCATGGTCCGCAAGTGGTACGACACCGATGGCGTGGACGTCGTGGTGGACGTGCCCAATTCGTCCGTCGCGCTGGCGGTGCAAGGCATCGCGCGCGAAAAGAAGAAGCTGGTGCTGTTCTCCAGCCCCGGAACCACCGCGCTGTCGCAAGCGCAATGCTCGCCGTATGGCGTGCAGTGGACCTACACCACCTATGCGCTGTCGCGCGGCACGGCAACCGCCGTCGTCAAGGAAGGCAACAAGCGCTGGTTCATCCTGGCCTCCGACTACGCCTTCGGCAAGCAACTGGCGGCCGACACCGAAACCGTCGTCAAAGCCAATGGCGGCGAAGTGGTGGGCACGGTGTTCCACCCGCTCAATGCCTCTGACTTCGCCTCCTTCCTGCTTCAGGCGCAGGGCTCCAAGGCGCAGATCATCGCCATCGCGAATGCGGGCGGCGACACCATCTCGGCCATCAAGCAAGCCGCGGAATTCGGCATCGGCGGCACGCAGCAGCTGGCCGCCATGCTGCTGCTGATCACGGACGTGCACAGCCTGGGCCTGCAAGCGGCACAGAAAACCTATCTGACGGTGCCGTCGTATTGGGACATGAATGACGGCACACGCGCCTTCACCAAGAAGTTCGAAGCGCGCGTCGGCCGCCCGCCCACCTTCCTGCAGGCGGGCGTGTATAGCTCGGTGCGGCATTACCTGCAGGCGGTGAAAGCCGCCGGTACGGCGGATTCGGATGCCGTGATGGCGAAGATGAAGTCGCTGCCCATCGACGACCCCTTCAGCCTGAACGCGCATATCCGCGAGGACGGGCTGGTGGTGCGCGACATGATGCTGGCGCAGGTGAAGACACCCGAGCAGTCCAAGGCGCCGTGGGACTACTACAACATCGTGCGCACCATTCCCGGCGACACGCTGGCCTGGCCGCTGTCGGAAAGCCAATGCCCGCTGGTCAAGCCATGACGCCGGCCAGGCCGTCGTCCGCCTCGGAGCCCGTCGCGCTGGCGGACTTTGGCAGCTTCTACGCTGGCGGCAAGCCCGTGCGCGTGGCCGGCCTGCCGCAGCGCGACATCGCCTTCACGCAAACCGCGTCGCTGGCTTATGACCCGAACGGCCTGTACCACTTCGAACAGGCCTATGTGCAGTACTTCATTCCGGCCCGGCTCACCCATCCGCTGCCCGTCGTGCTGCTGCACGGCGGCGGCATGACGGGCGCCATGTGGGAACAGACGCCCGACGGCCGGGCAGGGTGGATGCAGCATTTCCTGCGCCAGGGCCATGCGGTGTATGTGGTGGACAACGTGGAGCGCGGCCGCGCCGGCTGGGCCCCGTTCCAGCAGGTCTGGCCCGAGCCGCCCATCATCCGCAACGCGGAAGAAAGCTGGTCGCTGTTCCGCTTCGGACGCGCCGAGGATTTCGAGGCGCGGCGCGCGTTCGCCGGGCAGCGCTTTCCCGTCGACGCGTTCGACGACTTCATCCGCCACGCGGTGCCGCGCTGGCTGGGCAACAACGATGCGGCCTTGCGGGGTTTTTGCGCCGTGCTGGATCGCGTGGGCCCGTGCCTGGTGATGGCGCACAGCCATGGCGGCGAAGTGGCCTACCGCGCGTTGCATGCGCGGCCGGATCTGGTGCGCGGCGTGATCGGCATCGAGCCCTCGGGCTTTTCCAGCGACGTGGTCACCGCCGCCGTGGCGGACAAGCCGTTCCTGTTCGTCTATGGCGACTATCTGGATGCCACGCCGTTGTGGCAGCGCCTGTGCGCCGCCGGCCAGGACTATGCGGATTCGCTGGCGCGCCACGGCGCACGGGTGGACGTGTGGCGGCTGGCGGAGCAGGGCATCACGGGCAATTCCCACATGCCGATGATGGACGACAACAGCGACGACATTGCCGCGCGCGTCGGCGCCTGGATCCGCGCCACGGCGGTCTGAGCGCACGGCGTCGCGCGCATTGCGCGATGCCGTGCCATCAGGCTGCCATGCCGCGGGCTGCGGCGTTACTCGCGTACCGCCGCGGCTTTTTCCAGCGCCTGGGTCAGATCGGCGATGATGTCTTCCGGCGATTCCAGACCGATGTGCAGGCGGACCAACGCGTTGTCGCCTTCGCCCCAATAGCGGTGCTTGGACAGGTCCTTGGGCGACACGAGTTGCACCAGGCTTTCGTAGCCGCCCCAGGAAAAGCCGATGCCGAACAAGGTCAGCGCGTCCACGAAGGTACGTGCCGCCGCAGGCGACAGGCCCAGTTCCACCGACAGCATGCCGTTGGAGCCGGTGCAATCGCGCTGCCACAACGCATGGCCCGGGTCCGCCGGCCAGGCCGGATGGAACAGGCGCACGGTTTCGGGACGGCTCTTGAAGAATTCGCACACCTGCAACGCGTGGCGCGCGTGCTGGGCCATGCGGATCGGCATGGTGCGCACACCGCGCAGCGCCAGCCAGGCGTCGTCGGCGCTGATGGAATAACCCATCGCGTACTGCGTGCGGTTCAGTTTCTTGGCGATTGCTTCGTCGTTGGTGACCACCGCCCCCAGCATCAGGTCGGAGTGGCCGCCCACGTACTTGGTGCCGGCAATGACCGAGACCTGCGCGCCCAGCGTCAGCGGGCGATAGATATAGCCCGAGCCCCACGTGTTGTCGGTGGCCAGCACCAGGCCGTGGTCCTGGGCGAACGCGGCCATCGCGCCCATGTCCAGCATTTCGAACAACAGCGAACCGGGCGACTCCACATACAGCAGCTTCGTGTTGGGCTGCACCAGCGCTTCCAGGTCTTCGTCGGCCGAGAAGTAGGTGATGTCGATGTTCATGCGCTTGAGCACGGCATCGTCCAGTTCACGCATCGGGCCGTACACGCAGTCGGAGATCAGCGCGTGGTCGCCTGCCGAGCAGAGCGCCATCATGACCATCGTCATCGCCGACAGGCCCGACGAGGCCAGATAGCAATGCGTGCCGCCTTCCAGCTGCGTGAACACCTCTTCCAGCGCGGCATGGGTGTCCATGCCCATGCGGCCGTAGGTGGTGGCGCGGCCGCCGGCCGCCTTGGTGCGCTGCGCCTGCTCCAGCGCGGCCAGGTTCTCGAAGCGCACCGTGCTGGCGCGCATGGGTGGCAGCGGCACCGGCGCGGTGCCGGTTTCAGGATGGAACGGGGCGGTGCCCGCGTGCTGCAAAACCGTATCGATGTGTTTGGTGGTCATCTTCAGGGGAAGTGCTTAAGAATGAACGAAGCCGGAACAAGGGCGGATAGGGTGAACCATATCAGGCGCGAGGCGGCCTGTCCCTAGGCCGTGACCCAGGCGACGGCCTCCGGCAGGTCGGCGCGGCGGGTGCGGTAGCTGTTGGCGGGATGCGAGGCGTCCGCGTAGCCAAAGGAAATGCCGCACACGACGCGGCGGTCGGCGCCGATGCCCAGCACCTCGCGCAGCACCTCGGGATACATCGCCAGCGAAGCCTGCGCGACGGTGGCCACGCCGTTGGCCTGGGCCGCCAGCAGGAAGTTCGCCACATAGCCGCCGCAATCCATGGCACCGTATTCGCCCAGGGCCTCGTCGGTCGTGATGATGGCCACGTGCGGCGCGTCGAACAGCTGGAAGTTGCGCATTTCCTGGCGGCGGTAGGCCTCGCGGTCGCCGCGCGCCACGCCCACGGCGCCATACAGCTGGAAGCCGGATTCGCGCCGCCGCGCCAGATACTCGTTGCGGTATTCGCGGGGGAAGGGGAAGTCCGGAGTGAAGCCGGGGGTGACGCCAGCCTGCTCCGCCCGGGCCTGCAGCGCCGCGCGCAAACGTTCGGTGCCGGCGCCTTCGGTGATCGCCACCTGCCAGGGCTGGCAGTTGCACCAGGACGCCGTGCGCTGCGCAAGCGTCAGGATGCGCTCGATCGTCGCGCGGGGCACCGGGGCGGGCAGAAAGGCGCGGCAGCTGTGCCGGGCGCGCAGCCAGGCCTCCAGCGCGGCGTCCGGGCGGGCGTCGCTATCGTCGCGGATGGGCGTGTCCGGCGTGGGGTTTGCGGCCATGGTGTGTGTCTCTCTCCGGTTGTCGGCGCGAATGAGCCGGGTGGATTTTGCCCTTATGATGCCATTCTCCGGCTGACCGGAGCTTTCCCGTTCCAGGCGAAACCCATGCTGCCCTTCGATACCCTGATCGCATTTTTTGGCATTGCCGTCCTGCTGGCCCTGACCCCGGGGCCCGACAACCTGTTCGTGCTGATGCAATCGGCCATTTGGGGACGCAAGGCGGGCATGTTGGTCGTGCTGGGGCTGTGCACCGGGCTGCTCGGCCATACGGCCGCCGTGGCGTTTGGCCTGGCGGCGGTATTCGCCGCGTCGCCGGTGGCGTTCACGGTATTGAAGCTGGCGGGCGCCGCCTACCTGGCCTATCTGGCGTGGCAGATCCTGCGCGCGCCGGTGGAATCGGAAACCGGCAAGGCGCCCGAACCGCTCAAGCCCGGCGCCCTGTATCGCCGCGGCATCGTCATGAACCTGACCAACCCCAAGGTGCTGCTGTTCTTCTTCGCCTTCCTGCCGCAGTTCACCTCGCCGGCGCTGGGCCCGGTCGGTATCCAGACCCTGCAGCTGGGCGCGGTGTTCATGGTGTCGACCTTGCTGGTGTTCGGCGCCATCGCGTTCTTCTCGGGCGCGTTCGGCGAATTGCTGCAGCGCTCGGTGCCGGCCAAGCGCTGGCTGAACCGCATCGCCGCCCTGGTGTTCGTGGGCCTGGCCGTGCGGCTGGCGACCGCGACGCGGTAACGGACCGGACACTCGCCACCCACCTACGACGGGCCTTCGTAGGATGGGTGAAGCGCGAGACGTAGGCCGCAAGCATCTCGATATACAACGCGCGCAACCCATCAAGCAACGATGATTGCTTGGCAACGTTAGCTACAGCGCAATCGTTGCTTGATGGGTTGCGCGCGCTCGAGGCCGGTGTTCTTGCGTACGGACTCTCGCGCTCCACCCATCCTACCTCCCCGCCGCGTGCGCAGATTGCATGGACGATGACGCGCAAGGGTCGTCACACAAGAACGTCGGGCGCAACCCGGCTTGCGTTGTTATCAGGCCGCCGTGAAGCGCACGATGCCGTCGGCGCCGGTGGCGCGCTTGAGCTTGCCTTCGAAATACAGCGCGTGCAGATGCGCCAGCGCCTCGCCCATGGCGAAGGTCAGCTGGTGCAGGTCCAGCTTGCGCTTGAACAGCACGGGCACGATGTCGGACGTCGACTGCGGCTGCACGGCGCACGCTTCCAGGACCTCAGCCAGACGGTCACGGTGATGCTCGTGCTGCTGCGCGATGCGTTCGTGCAGGCCCGTGAAGGGACGGCCGTGCGAAGGCAGCACCAGGGTGTCGTCGGGCAGGCCGTCGTAGCCGTCCAGCGAACGCAGGTACAGGGGCAGCGGGTTGGCGTCGGGTTCGTAGTCGAACACACTCACGTTGGTGGAGATGCGCGGCAGCACCATGTCGCCCGAAATCAGCACATTCAGGCCGGGCGAATGCAGCGACGCGTGTTCCGGGGCATGGCCATAGCCCACGATCACACGCCAGTCGCGCTCGCCGATGCGGACCTGGTCGCCATGCATGATGCGCGTGTAGCGCGCGGGAACGGCCGGCACCAGGTTCGGGAAATAGTTGGCGCGCTGGCGGATCTGCTCTTGGGCATCCGGGTCGGTCAGCCCGTGGCGGGCGAAGTGCTCGACGGCCGACTGGCCGCCGGGGCCGCCGCCAGCTTCGGTGCGGCGCGACGACCACAAGGACGCCACCATGAAGTCCGTCATAGTCATCCACAGCCGCGCATCCCAGCGTTCACACAGCCAGTGGGCCAGGCCGATATGGTCGGGGTGCATGTGCGTGACGATCACACGCAGCACGGGCAGACCTTCCAGCTCATTCTTGAAGACCTCTTCCCACAGCGCCTTGACCTCGTCGCGCGCGATGCCACAGTCGACGATGGTCCAGCCGTCGCGGCCGTCGATGTTGTCGCGCAGCAGCCAGAGGTTGATATGATCCAGCGCGAACGGCAGCGGCATCCGGATCCATTTGACCCCGTCCGTCACCACATGCGCATGACCGGCTTCGGGCTGGAAGTCCGCCCACGGGTACTGCAGTTTCTGTTCGTTGGGGTTCATTGCCTCTCGCTCCACGCTTGACGTTACCGTCAAGTCATCATAATTTACGTTTACGTAAACTGCCACACGTCGCATGCCCTCGTCAACCTGGACCATCTCTGAACTCTCCCGCGAGTTCGACGTCACGCCCCGCACGATCCGCTTCTATGAAGACCAGGGGATCGTCAGCCCGGCGCGTGAGGGGCGCAACCGCATCTTCGGGCCGCGTGACCGCACGCGCCTGAAACTGGCGTTGCGCGGCAAGCGCCTGGGGCTGCAACTGTCCGAAATCCTGACCCTGATCGACATGTATGACGGTCCGGGGGACACCGAAGTCCAGCTGCGCCAATACCTGAGCGTCCTGGAACAGCACCGCGCCACGCTGGAGCAGCAGCGCCGCGACATCGAAGACACCCTGCAAGAGATTGCCCAGCAAGAGCGCGAATGCCGCGTGCTGCTGGCGCAGAAGCCTTAGGGCGCCGGCATGGGCGCCCTGCAGACCGTCGCGCTGTTCATCCTGACCGCGCTGGCCGAAATCGTCGGCTGCTATCTACCCTATCTATGGCTGCGCAAGGGCCATTCCATCTGGCTGCTGGCGCCCGCCGCTGCCAGCCTGGCGCTGTTCGCGTGGCTGCTCACCTTGCATCCGACCGCATCCGGCCGGGTCTACGCCGCGTATGGCGGCGTGTACATCGGCATGGCGCTGCTGTGGCTGTGGGCAGTCGACGGCGTGCGCCCCAGCGCAAGCGACTGGCTCGGCGTGGGCCTGTGCCTGGCCGGCATGCTGGTAATCATGTTCGGCCCCCGGGGCACGTAGGATGGGTGAAGCGCGAGTGATTCTTCGGAAGGACACGGCTGCCCAGCGCGCGTAACCCATCGGACGAAGGTTGCGTTGTGGCGGACCTTGCCAAGCAATCACCTCTGCTTGATGGGTTACGCGCGTTGGGGGTTTATGTTCTGGCGCGCAGTCTTTCGCGCTTCACCCATCCTACGGTCCGATTCCGAGCGGAACGATAGGCGGCGTGGAGCACGCGGCGCCCGTCAACCCGCCCGCGAATCCCGATCACTCCGCCTTGATGTTGCCTTCCTTGATGATGCGGGCGTTGTTCGTGAACTCGGCCTGCACCTGCTTGGCGAATGCCTCGCCCGACGCCGTGCCGGGCTGCAGGTAGGACTTGGCCAGCAGGTCCTGGAAGTCGGCGCTGGCAACCGCCTTGTTCAACGCGGCCAGCAGCGGCTGCGACACCGTCGGCGGCAGGTTGGCGGGCGCGAACACGCCGAAGTTGGAGTAGTACTGCGCCTGCGGCAGCTTCAGTTCGGCCATCGTGGGCACGTCCGGCCAGGCGGCCAGGCGTTGCGGCGCCATCACCGCCAACGGCCGCAGCGCGCCATTGGCCACGTGCGGCAACACGACGTCGCTGTTGACGACAAGCAGCTCGACCACGCCGCCCAGGCCGTCGGTCAGCGCCTGGCTGTTGCCGCGGTAGGGCACGTGCAGCATCTTGGTGTTGGTCTGCGTGGTGACGGCGGCCATGCCGATGTGGGCGACGGTGCCCTGGCCCGGCGTGCCGTAGCGCACGCCTTCAGGGTGCGACTTGGCGTACTCGACCAGACCGGCGAAGTCTTTCACCGGCAACGCCTTGGTCGCCACGATGGCAACCGGCGCCACGGCCACGCTGGCCACCGGCGTCAGGTCCTTCATCGGGTCGTAGTTGGTCTTGGCCAGATGCGGGAAGATCGTCAGCGGGCTGGTGGAAGCCAGCAGCAGGGTGGTGCCGTCCGGCTGCGCGCGCGCAACGAAGTCCGTGCCTACCGACGCGCCGGCGCCCGGCTTGTTTTCAACGATGACGGTGATGTTGGCTTCCTTGCGCAGCACGTCGCCCAGGCGGCGCCCGATCGCGTCGGCGCTGCCGCCGGCGGTATAGGGCACAACCAGCGTCACGGGCTTGGCGGGCCAGCTTTGGGCCATGGCGCCGCTTGCCACGATTGCCAGGGCCGCCCCCGCGGCCTTGACCAGCAATGTCTTCTTTTTCATATCGTCCTAGTGATGTTGCGTAGCACTGCGTTGGATAAAGCGTGAAACGGGAAACACATCAAGCAGGCGCGGCGGTCAGGCCGTCAGATAGCGTTGTGCCAGGCGAACCCAGTACGACGCGCCCGCCGGAATCAAAGCGTCATTGAAGTCATAGCTGGCGTTGTGCAGCATGCAGGGGCCCAGGCCGTGGCCAGCCATGCGGTGCTCGCCGTCGCCGTTGCCCAGGAACACGTAGCAGCCCGGCTTTTCCTGCAGCAGGAAGGCGAAATCTTCCGAGGCCATCGCGGGCTCGATGGTCAGCGCGCGGTCTTCGCCGACCACGTCGCGCATGACGCCCAGGCAGAACTCGGTCTCGGCCGCGGTGTTGACCAGCGCCGGATAGCGTCGCTCGAAAAACACGTCGGCCTCGCAGCCATGCGCGGCGGCGATATTGCCGGCGATCTCGTTCATGCGGCGTTCGATCAGGTCCACCACGTCCGTGCTGTAGGCGCGCACCGAGCCGCCCAGCCAGGCGGTGTTCGGGATGACGTTGATGACGCTGCCGCCCGCTTGCACCTGCGTGATGGACAGCACGGCGGCGTCCAGCGGACGCTTGCTGCGGGTAAGGATGGTCTGCAGCGACTGGCCGATGGCGAACAGCGCCGGCACCGGGTCGGCGCAATCCTGGGGCGCGGCGGCATGGCCGCCCTTGCCCTTGACCGTGATCTTGAAGCCGTTGGCGGCCGCCATCATGGGGCCGGCGCACACGCCGAAGGCGCCCGCCGGCAGGCCCGGCCAGTTGTGCATGCCGAATACCGCTTCGCAGGGAAAGCGCGTGAACAGGCCGTCCTGGATCATGGCGCGCCCACCCGCGCCGCCTTCCTCGGCCGGCTGGAAGCACAGGTACACCGTGCCGTCGAAGCCGCCCGCGGTCTGCAGGTGCCGGGCCGCCGCCAGCAGCATGGCGGTGTGGCCGTCGTGGCCACAGCCGTGCATCTTGCCGTCGTGGCGCGACCGGTGTTCGAACTGGTTTTCTTCCTGCATGGGCAGGGCGTCCATGTCGGCGCGCAGCATGATGGCCCGGTCCGACGTGCCGTGCTTGATCACCCCGACCACGCCGGTCTTGGCGATGCCGGTGTGCGTTTCAATGCCCCAGCCGCGCAGCGTGTCCGCCACCACCTTGGCCGTCCGGTGCTCTTCGTAGCAGAGCTCGGGATGCATGTGGATATCGCGCCGCAGCGCCACAATTTCGTCCAGATGGGATAGTTCGAGCACGGCAGACTCCGAGGCAATGACGCGGGATTTCAGGGACAGGGTCGAATAGTAATCAGCGTTGCTCCCTGGGAAACATGCAATTTCCTAGGGATAACCCGACTCCAATTTACGTTTACGTAAACGTAATATTTGCGGTGCATCATTGCGCAGCGATGCGTGATCGGCGCATGATGAGCCCTCCGATGGCGGCATCGCGCCGATGGCAGGCGCCCATAAGAATGTAAGTACCCACTATCACGGAGACATCGATGAATCTTCCCGGCCTGAACTTCGACCTGGGCGAAGACCTGGACATGCTGCGCGACGCCGTGCGCAATTTCGCGCAGGCCGAGATCGCGCCCCGCGCGGCTGAAGTCGATCGCAGCGATCAGTTCCCCATGGACCTCTGGCGCAAATTCGGCGAACTCGGCGTGCTCGGCATGACGGCCGACGAGGAATACGGCGGCGCCAACATGGGCTACCTGGCCCATATGGTGGTGATGGAAGAGATCTCGCGCGCCAGCGCCTCCGTGGGCTTGTCTTACGGCGCGCACTCCAACCTGTGCGTGAACCAGATCAACCGCAACGGCACGGCGGCCCAGAAGGCCAAGTACCTGCCCAAGCTGATTTCGGGCGAACACGTGGGCGCCCTGGCCATGAGCGAACCGGGCGCCGGGTCGGACGTCGTCAGCATGAAGCTGCGCGCCGAAAAGAAGGGCGACCGCTACGTGCTGAACGGCACCAAGATGTGGATCACCAACGGCCCGGACGCCGACACGCTGGTCGTCTACGCCAAGACCGATCCCGAAGCGCACCAGCGCGGCATCACCGCCTTCCTGGTGGAAAAGGGTTTCAAAGGGTTCTCGGTTGCGCAAAAGCTCGACAAGCTGGGCATGCGCGGCAGCCACACGGGCGAACTCGTGTTCCAGGACTGCGAGATTCCCGAAGAGAACGTGCTGGGCCAGGTCAACGGCGGCGTCAAGGTGCTGATGAGCGGCCTGGACTACGAACGCGCCGTGCTGTCCGGTGGGCCGCTTGGCATCATGCAGGCGGTGATGGACGTGGTCGTCCCCTACATCCACGACCGCAAGCAGTTCGGCCAGGCCATCGGCGAATTCCAGCTGATCCAGGGCAAGGTGGCCGACCTGTACACCACGCTGCAAGCCAGCCGCGCCTTCTGCTATCAGGTGGGCAAGAACCTGGATAAATTGGGCACCGAGCACGTGCGCCAGGTCCGCAAGGACTGCGCCGCGCTGATCCTGTACACGGCCGAAAAGGCCACCTGGATGGCGGGCGAAGGCGTGCAGATCCTGGGCGGCAACGGCTACATCAACGAATACCCGGTGGGCCGCCTGTGGCGCGACGCCAAGCTGTACGAGATCGGCGCCGGCACCAGTGAAATCCGCCGCATGCTGATCGGCCGCGAACTGTTCAACGAAACCGCCTGATCCGCCATCCTCCGGGCCGCATCATGATCCGCATGTCCGATGTCCAGCATATCGAGCAGGCCCCCGCCCCGGGGCCCTCGCCGCTGGACGTCGCGCGGCTGATCCTGGCGGGGTTCGACCGCCACTACGCGCTGTTCCGCTACAGCGCGCAGCGCGCTAAGGCCCTGTTCGAATCTGGCGACTGGCACGGCATCCAGCATCTGTCGCGCGAACGCATCGAGTACTACGACATGCGGGTGCGTGAATGCGCCACCCAGTTGGAAGGCGTGCTGCGTGGCCGCCCCGAGGGCGCGCTGGGCGCGGCAAGCCTCAACGGCAACGGCGCCAACGGCGCAGCGGCGCCGGCCCTGACCGACACCCAGACGGCCTACTGGCAGCAGATCAAGCAGGAATTCGTCGGCCTGCTGGGCGACCATCGCCAGCCGGAGTGTGCCGAAACCTTCTTCAATTCGGTGTCGTGCCGGCTGCTGCACCGCGACTATTTCCACAACGATTTCCTCTTCGTGCGTCCGGCGGTTGCGACCGACTACCTGGACAGCAGCACGCCGTCGTACCGCGTGTACTACCCGGCCACCGACGGGCTGGAAAAAAGCCTGATCCGCATGGTGGCGGACTTCGGCCTGGCGCTGCCGTTCGAAGACCTGCCGCGCGACACCCGGATGCTTGCGCGGGCCGCCGTCGCGCAGTTGCGCACGCTGTTGCCGCGCCACGTGGGTCGGCGCATCGCCAGCGACTGCCAGATTCATGCGCTGGGCTCGCTGTTCTTTCGCAACAAGGGCGCCTACATCGTCGGCCGCCTGATCAACCAGACCACCGTCTACCCCTTCGCCGTGGCGCTGACGCGCAATCCGGCGGGGCAGGTGACGCTGGACGCGCTGCTGCTGGGCGCGGACGACCTGAGCACGCTGTTCAGCTTCACCCGCGCCTACTTCCTGGTGGACATGGAAACGCCGGCCGCCGTCGTGAACTTCCTGGCGACGCTGCTGCCGCGCAAGCCCAAGGCCGAGCTCTACACCATGATCGGCCTGCAGAAGCAGGGCAAGACGCTGTTCTACCGCGACTTCCTGCACCACCTGGCCCACTCGCGCGACGCCTTCGACATCGCGCCCGGCATCAAGGGCATGGTGATGTGCGTATTCACGCTGCCGTCCTACCCGTACGTGTTCAAGCTGATCAAGGACCGCATCGACAAAGATGGCATGGACCACGCCACCGTGCGCCGCAAGTACCAGATGGTGAAGCTGCACGACCGCGTGGGCCGCATGGCCGACACCTGGGAGTATTCGCAGGTGGCGCTGCCGCGCAGCCGTTTCGCGCCCGCCTTGCTGGACGAACTACGCCGCCTGGTGCCCAGCCTGATCGAAGAAACCGGGGACACCGTCGTCATCCGCCATGTCTACATCGAACGGCGGATGACGCCGCTGAACATCTATCTGCGCCAGGCGTCCGACGCGCTGCTGGAACCTGCCGTGCGCGAGTACGGCGACGCGATCCGGCAGCTGGCCGCCGCCAATATCTTCCCCGGCGACATGCTTTACAAGAACTTCGGCGTGACGCGGCTGGGCCGGGTCGTCTTTTATGACTACGACGAAATCCAGCGCATGACCGAAATGAACTTCCGGCGCATCCCGCCGGCCCCCAACGAAGAAGCGGAAATGGCCTCCGAACCCTGGTACGCCATTGGACCGAACGACGTATTCCCCGAAGAATTCGGCCGCTTCCTGCTTGGCGACGCGCGCGTGCGCGGCGCCTTCATGCGCCACCACGCCGACCTGCTGGAACCGGATTGGTGGCAGGCCTGCCGCGCCCAGGTGGCGCAGGGCCGGATTGAAGAATTTTTCCCTTACGATACGGACAGACGCCTGCGTCCGGAACGCCCTTCGGGCAACCGCGCAGTGCCGATACCCAGACGCTGTCCCGACCCTCACAGGAGCTAGTCATGTCAGATCCCATCGTTATCGTTTCCATCGCCCGCACGCCCATGGGCGGCATGCTGGGCAGCCTGTCCGGCCTGGCCGCGCATGAGCTGGGCGCGGTGGCCATCAAGGCCGCCATCGAACGCGCCGGCATCAAGCCGGAGCAAGTCGATGAAGTCATCATGGGCAACGTGCTGCAAGCCGGCCAAGGCCAGGCGCCCGCGCGCCAGGCAGCGCTGGGCGCCGGCCTGCCGCTGGGCGTGGCGTGCACCACGATCCACAAGGTGTGCGGTTCGGGCCTGAAGGCCGCCATGTTCGGCCATGACCTGCTGGCGGCCGGCAGCGCCGAAGTCGTCGTCGCAGGCGGCCAGGAAAGCATGAGCAACGCGCCCTACCTGCTGTTGAAGGCGCGCCAGGGCTACCGCTTCGGCCACAACACCGTGTATGACCACATGGCGCTGGACGGCCTGGAAGACGCCTACGACAAGGGCAAGGCCATGGGCGTGTTCGCCGAAGACTGCGCCGCCAAGTACGAGTTCACGCGCGAGCAGCAGGATGCGTTCTCGCTGGAATCGCTGCGCCGCGCACGCGCCGCCACGGAAGACGGCAGCTTCAAGTGGGAAATCGCCCCCGTGACGGTCGCCGGCCGCAAGGGCGACACCGTGATCGACACCGACGAAGCCCCCACCAAGGCCATGCCGGAAAAGATCCCCACGCTCAAGCCCGCGTTCAAGAAAGACGGCACCATCACCGCCGCGAACTCGTCGTCGATCTCCGACGGCGCCGCCGCCATGGTGCTGATGCGCGCCTCCACCGCCGAGAAGCTCGGCGTCAAGCCGCTGGCCCGCATCGTGGCCCACAGCCAGCACTCGCAAGAGCCGGGCTGGTTCACGACCGCCCCCGTGGGCGCGTTGAAGAACCTGTTCGCCAAGACCGGCTGGAAGGCCGAAGACGTCGACCTGTACGAGATCAACGAAGCCTTCGCGGTGGTCACCATGGCCGCCATGACCGACTTCAAGCTGCCGCATGAAAAGGTCAACGTCAACGGCGGCGCCACCGCCCTGGGCCACCCGATCGGCGCATCGGGCGCCCGCCTGATGGCCACGCTGGTCGGCGCGCTGCGCAAGACCGGCGGCAAGCGCGGCGTCGCCACGCTGTGCATCGGCGGCGGCGAAGCCGTCGCGATGGCGATCGAGATGGTCTGACGACACGCGGGAAGGCGGACAGGCGTCCGCCTTCCCGTGGTTTTTCGCTGCGCCTTTTCTCTCATGGCCACCGGACGCGACGGGTCGGTCGCGGGCCAGATCGGAAAAGGCGCAACGAAAACCCACATCGACAAGAATGCCCGGACCAACCGGGCAGCGAGACAAACCGCTCTACGAGCGCCTTCAAATTCCAATCAAGCAGGACGGGTGGAACCCCATGCCCATCATCGAATCCCGCATCAATCCGCGGTCGCAGGACTTCACCGACAACGCGCGTGCCATGCAGGCGCAGCTGGATGACCTGAATCAGAAACTGGCGCAGACCGCGCTGGGCGGCAGCGAAGCCGCGCGCGCCAAACACGTGGCGCGCGGCAAGCTGTTGCCGCGCGACCGCGTCGAGAACCTGATCGATCCGGGCACGCCGTTCCTGGAACTGTCGCCAATGGCGGCGCACGGCATGTACGACGGCGACGCGCCGGGCGCGGGCGTCATCACCGGCATCGGCCGCGTGTCGGGCACCGAATGCGTCATCGTCTGCAACGACGCCACGGTCAAGGGCGGCACGTACTACCCGATGACGGTCAAGAAGCACCTGCGCGCGCAAGAGATCGCCGCGCAGAACCATCTGCCTTGCGTGTACCTGGTGGACTCGGGCGGCGCCAACCTGCCGCAGCAAGACGAAGTGTTCCCCGACCGCGAACACTTTGGCCGCATCTTCTACAACCAGGCGCAGATGTCCGCGCAGGGCATTTCGCAGATCGCCGTGGTGATGGGGTCGTGCACCGCCGGCGGCGCCTACGTGCCCGCCATGAGCGATGAATCCATCATCGTGAAGAACCAGGGCACCATCTTCCTGGGCGGCCCGCCGCTGGTGAAGGCCGCCACGGGCGAAGAAGTCAGCGCCGAAGACCTGGGCGGCGGCGACGTGCACACGCGCCTGTCCGGCGTAGTGGACCATCTGGCCGCCAACGACATGCATGCGCTGCAACTGGCGCGTAACGCCGTGGCCCGCCTGAACCGCAAGAAGCCCGCACCGCTGGCCACGATTCCCGTGCGCGAACCGCGCTTCGATCCCAGCGAACTGAACGGCATCATCCCCGCCGATACGCGCAAGCCCTACGACGTGCGCGAAGTCATCGCGCGCATCGTGGACGGGTCCGAATTCGACGAATTCAAGGCGCGTTTCGGCCCCACGCTGGTGACCGGCTTTGCCCACATCCAGGGCATGCCTGTCGGCATCGTCGCCAACAACGGCATCCTGTTTTCCGAGTCTGCGCAAAAGGGCGCGCACTTCATCGAACTGTGCGCGCAGCGCAAGATTCCGCTGGTGTTCCTGCAGAACATCACCGGCTTCATGGTGGGCCGCAAATACGAGAACGAAGGCATCGCGCGCCACGGCGCGAAGATGGTGACGGCGGTGGCGACCGCCGCCGTGCCGAAATTCACGGTGCTGATCGGCGGCTCGTTCGGCGCCGGCAACTACGGCATGTGCGGCCGCGCCTATTCGCCCCGCATGCTGTTCATGTGGCCCAACGCCCGCATCTCGGTGATGGGCGGCGAACAGGCCGCCAGCGTGCTGGCCACCGTCAAGCGCGATGGCATCGAAGCGCGTGGCGGCAAGTGGTCGGCCGACGAAGAGGCCGCCTTCAAAGCGCCCATCCGTGAACAGTATGAACATGAGGGCCATCCTTACTACGCCACGGCGCGCCTGTGGGACGACGGCATCATCGCGCCGGCCGATACGCGCCGCGTGCTGGGCCTGGCCTTGTCGGCCGCGCTGAACGCGCCGATCGAAGACACGAAGTTCGGCGTGTTCCGGATGTAGGGCGTTCGCCCTTGCCCCGCAGCACCGCAGTTCAAGAAGAATTACAGCCAGGATGACATCCATGTTCGACACTTTGCTGATTGCCAACCGCGGAGAGATCGCCTGCCGCGTCGCCGCCACCGCCCGCCGCATGGGCATCCGCACCGTCGCCGTCTATTCGGACGCGGACGCCAACGCGCGCCACGTGGCCGCCTGCGATCAGGCCGTGCACATCGGCGGGCCGGAACCGCGCGCCAGCTACCTGCGCGCCGACGCCATCCTGCAGGCCGCGATCGACACCGGCGCGGGCGCGATCCACCCGGGCTACGGCTTCCTGTCGGAAAACGAAGCGTTCGCCGAAGCCGCTGAAAAGGCCGGCATCTCGTTCGTCGGCCCGCCCGCGTCCGCCATCGCCGCCATGGGCAGCAAATCGGCCGCCAAGTCGCTGATGGAGAAGGCCGGCGTGCCGCTGGTGCCGGGCTATCACGGCGACAACCAGGACCCGCAATTCCTGAAGACCCAGGCCGACGGCATCGGCTATCCGGTGCTGATCAAGGCCAGCGCCGGCGGCGGCGGCAAGGGCATGCGCGTGGTGGAATCGTCGGGCGCGTTCCTGGATGCGCTGGCGTCCTGCCAACGCGAAGCCGCCTCCAGCTTCGGCGACGACCGCGTGCTGATCGAACGCTATCTGCAAAAGCCGCGCCACATCGAAATCCAGGTGTTCGCGGACACGCACGGCAACTGCGTCTACCTCTTCGAACGCGACTGCTCGGTGCAGCGCCGCCACCAGAAGGTCATCGAAGAAGCGCCGGCGCCCGGCATGACGGAAGAACGCCGCCGCGCGATGGGCGAAGCAGCGGTCGCCGCCGCGCGCGCCGTCGGCTACGTGGGCGCGGGCACCGTCGAGTTCATCGCCGAGCCGGACGGCCGCTTCTACTTCATGGAAATGAATACGCGCCTGCAGGTGGAGCATCCAGTCACTGAAATGATCACGGGCCACGACCTGGTGGAATGGCAGTTGCGCGTGGCCGCCGGCCAGCCCCTGCCCGTGCGCCAGGAGGACCTGCGCATCAACGGCCATGCCATCGAGGTCCGCATCTACGCCGAGAACCCCGAGAAGGGCTTCCTGCCGTCGATCGGCACGCTGGCCTATCTGGGCCTGCCGCCGCACACCGCCTTCACCAACGGCGACATCCGTGTGGACGGCGGCGTGCGCACGGGCGACACGATCACCCCGTTCTACGACCCCATGATCGCCAAGCTGATCGTGCACGGCGCTGATCGCGACCAGGCCCGCGCCCGCATGCTCCAGGCGCTGGCCCAGACGCAGGCCGTAGGTGTGCAGACCAACGTGGCGTTCCTGTCGCGCCTGATGCAAGACAGCGCCTTCGCCGCCGCGGACCTGGACACGGGTCTGATCGAGCGCCAGCGCGCCACGCTGCTGCCGGAGCCGCAGGCGGCCAGCGCCGCCACGCTGGCGCTGGCCTCGGCCGCCGTGCTGGTGCGCCAGGGCCTGGCCCAACCCGGCCCGCAAACCGCCGGCAAGGGCCCGTCCGACCCCTGGGACGCGCGTGATGGCTGGCGGCTGGGCAACCAGTACCAGCGCCATCTGCAGTGGGTGGACAACGGTGAAACGCGCCGCGTGACCGTCGCCCGCCAGGGCGGCGCCTGGACGCTGGATGCCGGCTCGGGTGCGCAACCCTTCCTGTGGCGTTCCCACGCCAGCGCCAATCCCAACCTGGCCTACGGTCTGCGCATCACGCTGGCAGGCCATGAGAACGCCGGTACGGTCGTTTTGCATGCCGACCGCGCCCATGTATTCGGCGAAGGCGGCGTGCACGTGCTGGAGCTCTACGACCCCTTGGCGCACGCCCAGGACACGCAGGGCGAGCACGGCGGCGGCCTGACGGCGCCGATGCCCGGCAAGATCATCTCGATCTCGGTCAAGGCGGGCGACACGGTCGAAAAGGGCCAGCCGCTTCTGGTGATGGAAGCCATGAAGATGGAGCACACGATTTCGGCGCCGGCGGACGGCCGCGTCGGGGAAGTGTTCTACGGCGTGGGCGACCAGGTCACCGAAGGCGCCGAACTGGTGTCGATCGACGCCTAGCCCTGGGGCGGATTGCCCCTGCTGCCGGCTGGCGCTTTAGTTTGGCGTCAGCCGGCTGTCACTAGAATGGCGGATTCCGGCACCGTCCGCGCGCCTGGCGCGCAATCTCCCATGCCCGCCCCCGACTCCCCCAGTCCGCTTTCCCGTCCCCCGTTCCTGCACTTCCTGTTCGCGCGCGTCAGCGCGTCGCTGGCCTTCCAGATCGTCTCGGTCGCCGTCGGTTGGCAAATCTATGCGCTGTCGGGCAGCGCGATCGACCTGGGGCTGATCGGCCTGGCGCAGTTCCTGCCCATGGCCGCGCTCACGCTGGTCGTGGGCCACGTGGCCGACCGCTACGACCGCCGCAAGATCGTCGCCCTCTGCATGGCGCTGGAAACCCTGGCCACGCTGGTGCTGGCCATCGCGGCCCTGCACGGCGTGGGCGGCAAGACGCTGATTTACGCCACCATCATCATCATGAGTTCGGCGCGCGCCTTTGAAGCGCCCACCTTATCCACGCTGATTCCGGCCGTCGTGCCCCGCGAGTGGCTGCCGCGCGCCACCGCCTTGGCGTCCTCCGGCGGCCAGATCGCGCAGATCGCTGGCCCCGCGCTGGGCGGCATCGGCTACGGATTGGGAGCCGGGTGGATCTATTGCGTGGCCGCGGCGCTGTACCTGACCGCCTTCGCGTCCATCGCCACGCTTGTCATCGAACGCGCCCCGCCGCGCAAAGAGCCGACCACCTGGCGCACGCTGTTTGCCGGCATCACCTTCATCTTCCAGCGCCGGCTGCTGCTGGGCACCTTGTCGCTGGATCTGTTTGCCGTGCTACTGGGCGGGGCGACGGCCTTGCTGCCCATCTTCGCCAAAGACATCCTGAATGCAGGTCCGTGGGCGCTGGGCGCCTTGCGCGCGGCGCCTGCCTGCGGCGCGGCGTTGATGTCGCTGACGCTCGCACGGCTGAGCCTGGGCGAAAACGTGGGGCGCCTGCTGTTTGGTTCGCTGATCCTCTTCGGGCTGGCGACCACCGTGTTCGGCCTGTCGACCTCGATTCCGCTGTCGGTCGCCGCGCTGGTCGTGCTGGGCGCCGCGGACTCGATCAGCGTCGTGGTGCGTTCATCGCTGGTGCAGTTGAATACGCCGGACCACATGCTGGGCCGGGTCAGCGCCGTGAACACCTTGTTCATCGGCGCGTCCAACCAGTTGGGCGAGTTCGAGTCCGGCGTGACGGCCGAACTGTTCGGGGCCGTGCCGGCGGTGGTGATCGGCGGCCTGGGCACGATCGCCGTGGCCGGGTTGTGGATGCGGTGGTTCCCGGAATTGCGGAAGCTCAGAACGCTGCACGGGAACGAAACGGCGCCCACCTGAGGCGGGTGTCTTGCGCATTCGTTTGCTCAACGGGTGCGCTCGATCACCCTTCGATTGCCCTGTTTGCTGCACGTCAGCGTGCCCGCGTATTTGTCGCACAGGTTGTCCAGCAACGCGGTGGCGCAAGCGCCGCTCACCGGTTGTGAAATAAGGACGGTGTCCGCGTCCCCCTTCAACTGAATATCCGCGTTCGAGTTGCGGCGCAGCCCGTCCGCGATAGCGCCTAGTGTGCGGGGCGCGCCGGAGAAGGCTTCCGCGTCCGGGGCGAATCGAGTGTTCAGCTGCCAATACGTCAGTCCCCACAGCGCAAGTGCCAGCGCTATCAGGAAAAGACCAACGGGACCCTTCAAACGGTACTTTTCAGTCCCCGCCTCCGTCGGAGGCTCGCCCAGGCCAGGCCGTCGACGGACCAGCAGGTACACCCCCAGCAACAGGAAGCCGAATCCCGCCACGACAAGCAGGCCCAGCATGGTGATGTCCAATCCAGGCAATTCCCGTACGCAAGTCAGATCCATGGTCTCTCACCGTTTCGCGTTGGCAAAGAACAGCACCAGCAATTGCGACTGCTGTTGAAAATCCAGCTGCACGAAGCCCTGTCCGATCTCGAACTGGCTGTTGGGGCTCCACTTGATCGTTTGAGGCGCCTGCTTGCCGCGGAACACTGCGGAAATGACCTCGCTGTATTTTCTTGAGAACTCGACGATCTCGGCATCCATCTGCTTGATGGGCAGTTCTGCGCGGACAACGGCTTCGCGGAACAGGCTGGCCCGCGCCAGCACGGGCAGGGCGGCTTCAATGAACTTGCTGTCGGACAACGACGTCGTGTCGCCCGTTTGGGCAAACGCCAGATAGCGGGCCAGAATCTCGGGTGCCAGGCGAAATTGCGCGCTATAGGCATCCTGACCCAGCAGGGAACTGAGCACGCCGGGATTGGCGCCGACGCCCGCGAAGCCGAATTCGCACTTGCGCCCGCCGCCGTACCGCTGGACGGTGCATGTGCCGTCGGTGCTATAGGCCTCGTACTGCCCTGATGAGAACCTGCATTCGCAGAATTTTCCCGGCGCCTGCGGCACCGCGGCCACGCCCATCTGGCCGGCCCCTTGGGCAAGGGCCACGCCGCTCGATAGCGTCAGCATTGCGCCGACGGCAGCCAGGATTCGCAGGGGAAATCGGCATTGCGGCATGAATACACCTCGCCATGTCAAAGACCTGAGCAGGAGTGAAGCTTGCCGCCACATTTGATACCAGGATGGCCGTGCCGGTGCCTGGACTAATCCAAAAAACCGTGTGCACCGGCACGGATGGTATCGGCGCTGCCTTCTTCTGACTGGCCCGGTGACGGGGCGGGATCAACGCCTCAGGCTGCGGCAGCAGGCCTCGCAATCGCCGTGCACTTGATCTCGACCAGCAGCCCGGGCCGCGCAAGCTCGCTCACGCCGATGCACGTCCACGCACACCGGCCGCGGGGAAACGTCCTGTCCTTGACGGCCCGGAACACGTCCATGTGGGTGGACATGTCGACGTGGTAGGTCGTCATGTCCACCACGTCCTCGAACGTGCAGCCGGCCTCGGCGAGCACCACGCGCAGGTTTTCCCAGGCCGCGGCGAACTGCGCCTCCGGATCCGCGATGACCTGCAGATCAGGCGTCCTGCCCACCTGCCCGGCGCAATAGACCGTGTGCCCGACCTTCACCGCAGGCGCGTAGCCGGCCCGGTCAGCAAGCGTCTTCATCGAATCGGGGAGGATGATCTGTCGGTCGGTCATGGCAGGCTGAATTCCAATGGAGTGAAGCGTTGGATTTTAGCTAGCCTGGACGGCAACCGACCGTCACTGGGTGGCTGCTGCCTACGCCTTGCCGGTGGGCGCCTGAATCATCTTCCAGCCATTGCCGGCCGGGTCACGGAAGCCGGCGTCCACGCTGCCATAGCGGTCTATGGGTTCCTGCGTGAACTCCACACCCAGCGCCTTCAGTCTGGCGTAGCTGGCGCGGCAGTCCGACACCGATAGCACCAGGGGCGGCATGGCCCCTTTGGCGACCATGGCACGCAAGGTTTTTGCGGTGGCCTCGTCATGGACAGGCGGGCCCGGTGCGAACAAGCCAAGCTGGAACGCGGGCTGATCCGGATGCTGGACCGTGAGCCAGCGATACGGGCCATTGCGCACATCCGTGTGGATGCGAAATCCTAATTTGTCTACGTAGAACGCCAGCGCCTCGTCCTGATCGTCGACGTACACGCCCACCACATTGATACCTTCGTTCATGGCTCCTCCTTGGTTGAGGCCCCCACTGTATTGCCGGCCAAGCGGCGGCGCTTCTCCAAAACTGCGGTGCCCAGATCAGGACGCTGCGCGGCCTTCACGACACACGCGGGCACCCGGCCGATGTCGGGCATCGTCGCCCGCGCCTCGCTGCGCATGGCGCTGGGGGACAAGCCCGTGACGTCATGGAAAATGCGGCCGAACGTGCCCAGGCTTTGCCAGCCGGTCGAAAAGGCAATGTCGGTGATGCTGAGCTCGGTATCGCGCAACAACGAGACGGCCTGTTCGATCCGGCGCGTCAGCAGATAGCGGTGCGGCGGAAGGCCAAAAGCCCGCTTGAAGGAACGCGCGAAATAGGCCTCCGAGACCCCACTGACCTCCGCCAGCCGGCTGACCGGCCAGGCCTCGTGCGAAGCGGCATCCATGCGGTCTTTGGCGCGCAGCAAACGGCGCAGCAGGGCAGCATCCTGCAATGGCTCCGTAGCGGCCGGATCCGGTGGGGACGCAGGCGGCGGGGCATGCGAGGCGGCGCGGGATCTCATGATTGCGGGCGTTGGAAAAGGGGGGTGTATCTGAGTGTAGAGGACTGGCCCCCGCACAATCTCAGCAGGCGTATGCACACGGGCATATTGGCCCTGGGCAGCTTGCTTGATGCTGTGCAGCAGTGCCGCTTCAAACTCGGCCATCTCAGCATCGGCATTTTCAGGCATCAAGACTCTCCTTGATTTTGGCCGGAAATGAGGCCGGCAGGTCAACGAATCTGGCTTTGGCGTAGACGATCAACACCACCACCGCTTACAAGCTCTGAGAACATTTCACCATCCGGACCGAGGCCTCGCTCCGCCATAGCACGCACGGAAGTTGAAATCCGACGAAGAGAAGGGCAGAGAACGCAATGTCTCGCGACCTGCAGCGGGCTCAAGAATGCGCGCCGCACCAATGCGCCGCAGGGAGTAGACTGACCGCCTCCCTTCGCATTTCGAGTCCAAATCCATGATTGTTAAAGCCTTGCGTGTCGGCCTGGGTCAATTGATCGTCGCGGGCGACGCCCTGACGCGGCCGCGCCCGCAGAAGCGTTCGCCGCAAGGCCAGGCGGCCGTCAACAAAGACGCGGCCGCACTCTCGCTGTACCAATTCCACGCCTGCCCGTTCTGCGTCAAGACGCGACGCGCCATGCATCGCCTGAACGTGCCGGTGGCCCTGCACGACGCCAAGCGCGATCCGCAGGCACGCGAACAATTGCTGGCCGGTGGCGGCAAGGTGAAGGTGCCTTGCTTGCGTATCGAAGAGGCGGGCGGCACGCGCTGGATGTACGAGTCCAGCGACATCATCGCCTATCTTGAACAGCGCTTCGCCAACGTCGCCTGACCGGAGTTTTCCAAGATGATGCGCCTTGCCCGCCGATTGGCACTGACGCTGTGCGCGGCAAGCGTGCTGGCGGGTTGCGAACCTTCTCTTCCGCCGCCACCGCCAGGGTCGACACTCACCGCCGAAACCATTGCCACGCGCGAAACGCCGCCGCACCACCAGTTCAAAGGGGTGCTGGCTGGCAAGCCCATTCACTTGCTTGTCAACAACTGCAAGGTCTACAAGGTGGACGCGGCCGAAGGCGAGAATGTGACCTGGACGCTGGTATTGGAGGGTGAGTTCTATCCGCTGCCCACAATATGCGTCAACCAATCGCTGACCGAAGGCAAAGGCTTTATCACGGCCTTCATCGGGCGTCAGGCGTTCGGCGCAGGCGGGTGCTGCTCGGGCCAACCCGAGTACCGTTCGAAAGACGGGTTGACCTGGAAGCCGCACTGACAGGTCTCAGGCCTGTCGCCAGAGCTTGGTTGCGGCCGCGTTCAGTCAGCGCAGATCGGCAACGTTGATTGTTCTGGCCTCGCACGCCTGAACCAGTTCGGGATCGTGGCTGGCGAACAGCACAACGCGATCTTTTGCCCAGGCCTTGAACACCTCGGCCAGCACCGCGCGGCCCTGTGCGTCGAACCCGTTGCTGGGACCGTCTGCGATCACCACCGCCGGGTCACCCAAGGCGGCCGCCGTCACGAAGACCTTGCGGCGCGTGCCCGTCGACATCTGTTCGAAGCGCTTGTCCAGGTGCGGTTCCAGCCCCAGCCGGTAAGCTAGATCAAGCACCGCGTCGTCCACGGCAACCTGCTTGTCCAAGGCGACTTGTTCCAGCAACGCACGCCCCGTCATCGCCGGAAAGGCCATGCAATTGTCCGGCACGTAGGCCAGGCGGGCCCGGGCCTCTTGCGGGGCATGCGTCAGCGAATGCCCGTCTATCCAGACGTCTCCGGCATCCGGCGCGACCGCACCCGCGATAATGCCCAGCAAGCTGGATTTGCCGGTGCTGTCTTCTTCGCATAGCGCCACGCATCCCGGGCCGAACGTGTGAGTCAGCCCCTGGAAGACGAGATAGTCGCCGTAGCGCTTGGTGAGATTGTCGATGCGTAGCATGCCGGAAGTGTACGCACGAACGCGGTCCGCGGCCAGATCCTGCATCCGGATTTTGGCCGTGTCCGATCAGGTATATTCGTCGCACCCATGACCCGAAAAATCAATCTAACTCCGATCCCCTGGCCCGTCGGCGCGGCCAGTGCGATAGCGATATTCGCCCTGATCTGGCTGCTTTCCAAGCCTGGCATGCAGCTCTTCGAAGCCAGCCGGCTATCGGTGATCAGCGTCTGGACGGGCGCGCTTGCCATACTTTGCCTGGTCTACATCAAGCGCTACGCGCTGGCGATCTGGCTGCACGGCGCCCTGGCCGCGTGCTTCTGGACCCGCATCTTCGCCGGCGCAGACCGCGAACGTGCGCGGGCGTTCGGACCGTATGGCCTGGGCGAGCAACTGAGCTGGATCATCACCGACGACCTCTTCCCGCTTTTCTGCATCGCGACGCTGACGAGCCTGATGCTGGTCGCGGCCAGCATCGGCAGCGTAAAGCTGTCTCGCCGGGCGAGCAGGGGGACGCCGTGATGCTTACAGGATTCACGTTCTATCACTACTGGATGGTGGCCGGTTACGCGCTGCTGTTCGTGGCGGTGCATTTGCTGCTGGTCTTGGCGGCGTTGCGCTATGCCGGCCGACGCACGCCGGCTTGGCCTTTTGGCGCGGGCGCTGCGATGCTGGCGGTAGCGATCGCCGGCTTGTCCTTCAGCAGCATGCAGCGCGACGGCTTGGCGGCCGGACTGGAAGAGCGCATCGGCCCGGAGCTGGGAGGCGTCTGCCGGCAAGCCGAACAACTGATCGCGGACATGGGCGGCGACGCCTCGCCCGACGACGAACCGCTGCGCGAGAAAATCCAGCAGGCCCTGCGAGCCCATTTTTCACAATCGGCCCGACAGCGTTTTGAAGACGACCGGTTTGCCCCCGCGTCGGTGGTGGAGTCTGGACAGGATCCGAAATGGGGCGATCTGGTCATTGCACTGCGAACGCATGGCGCCGGCCGCGACCCCGTGCATGTCGGTTGCTACAACCAGTACGAGCATCGCTACAGCGGCTTTTCGGGCGCCACCAAGCCGTATTGGCGCTGGGACGCCGATCCGATCCCGTTCGAGAACATCGTGTTTTTCCGTCAGGACCCGCGTAGCCAGCCTGTAGTGAGCTATGAGGCCGCGGGGCAATAAGGGGATGCAAATGAATCGGCAAGACTATCAAGCCGCGCTGCGGCGCGTGCTGGACCGGCATTCCGAGAAGGCGCAAGCGCGCTTGGCCGCGCTGATCGCGGCCCTGCCTGAGAAGGCCCGCGAAATCCGTGTCGGCATCTTCCCGGACCAGGACGGCGAGGGCACGTTCTCTGTCGTCGTCAGCCTTGAAGGCCCCGATCTTTATGTGCTGAACAAGGCGGTGGATGCGCATCGCATCTTGTTCGACGTCCGCCACACCGCCAGCGGGGTAACCCCGGCCGTGCCGACGTTCGGCTTGGACGAGCCCGACTTTGTCGTACAGGACGCCATCGTCGATACGGCGGCGGACTGGATCGAAGTGCTGTGGGCAAACGTCGGGCGGGGCAAATCGCCGTTGCCCGGACTCATCTATGGCGATGAAGACGCCGGCACGTCGATGCCGCGCGAACTGCCTGTTTGAGGCAAGCTCCAGCGCGCCGGCACGCCACACAAGGGTGATGCGGTGGCTGGGGTATAACGAAACCCGTAGTTCAGAGCAAAGGAATCTCGTGTCGAGCAAACTCGGGGCAGGTCGCTTTTTCGCCGCGACAGCTGGGCTCATCCGACAACAGGGCCGGTCCATGCTGGCCGCCGCGCCGTGGTCGCTTGCCGTGTTCACGCTGTCGCTGCCGTTCGCCTTGGCGGACACCCCGCTATATCAGCTGACGGATCTGGTGTTTGTCGCGCTCACGCTGATCAACCTGATCGCGTTCGCGCGCATGACGTTCGCCTGGCATCGGGTCGTCGTCCTGGGGAACGTCCCGCGCGACACCACCGCGCGCGGCGGCACTGCAGAGGCCAAGCACCTGGTGTTGCTCGGCGCGCTCACCATCGCCGTCGCGGCCCTGGGTCGTGCGACCGGCGATTTGCCGTTTGTGGTCTATGTGCTGCTGAACGGCGCGGAAGACATCCGATTCTGGGGCGCGTTGATCGCGTCCGCGGCGATTATCTGGCTGCCTGTCTTGTACGCGCTTGCGACGTATGGGCTGAGCCTGTCGCGCGTCGCGACGACGGGAGAATATGGCTTTGGCCACATTCGCGCGGCCATGCCCTACCCGCGTTGGCCGCTGATGCTCATGCTGCTGGCGCTGGTCGTCGTGGCCGGCTTCACCGCGAGTGTGCTGTCCCCGCTGACGTACACGTTCGTGACGGGCGCTGATGTGGCCTATGCCGCGTTGGGCGTCGTGCTTAGTGTCCTGGCTACGTTCGTCGCGACGGCTATGTATGCGGTCGCGTATCGCGATGCGACGGGCAGGGCGGGCGAAAGCGCGTGACGGCTTCGGGCCCGCAGCGGCCCGATCAGGTTTCCTGGAATTTTTTGCGCAGTGTGCAAGGTCCGCAACAGGCGCCTTGCCTCATTGCCCGGCGGCACCATGGAAACACTCCCATGCGGCCTCCTCGATGCCCTGAATCACGTTGCCGTCTTCATCCGTGATCGTGAACGCCTGCTGGCTGTCCCCGATGCTGGCCTCCCCGTCCAGACCCAGCAGCAACGCAACCATCGTGTCTCTGACGACGGCGTCGAGGACGCCCTGCATCTGAACGGATTGCCCGGCTGACAACCCCATTGCCCGGACTTTGGCGGCGACCTCGCTGGTTGCCTCCGGCGCCGTAAAGGCCGCCAGCAACTCCGCCCTTAGCGCATTCCAGTTGGCGACGAATTCCTTTGCGTCCATTCCGCTTCCATTCAAATCTTAGTCCGTCCCCACGGCCCGGATCTGATTCGGCGTCGCCTCGGACGCAGGCTTGTAGTACAGCGTGGGCGCCCGGTACCTCAGGTCACGCAGCGCCGCATCCAGCTTGGGCAAATTGAAGCTACCCGCGCTCGGCGCCTGCCGGAAATCTTCCAGGCTGGCGGGCAGGCGCGTCAAGGTCAGCGAATCCATCGTGCAGGTGGGGCCGAGGGAAGTCTCTTCGCACGAATCCGGCGTCATGACCGGCTGATCGACGGGCAACACGAAACCATCCGTCAGCACGGCCTCGCCCGCTTCGAGTTTGATGGCGGCGATCGGCGAAAAAATCAGTTCGGCGTCGATGCCGGGCGTCGGCGCGGCATCGGCCTGGCCCGCATTGAATGCGATCTCTCCGTTGATGCGCCAGCGCACCTCGCGCGCCGCTTCGTCGCAACCGCCGCCGGCCCGCAGCACCACCTCGCAACCCTTGCCCAGGCCGTCTTCGTCCTCTTTCCCGGATGGCGGTTTTGGCGTGGTCATCTTGAACTCGCGATCCACCGCGTAATCCAGCGTCGCGATGCCGATCTTCTTCAACCGCTCCATGGCGCTTTGCGGCGGTACCGTTGCGGGCAGCTCGGTGCGGGGCTGGTGATAGGTGATGCGGTTGAGCCTGTATTCGCCCGGCCACACCGGAATCACCTGATACAGCAGCTTGCCGCGCACCGTCTGGAACTGCGGCCCGGGGTCGCCCGAATTCATCTTGTGATCCCCCGCGCCGGCGCTGATCGCGGTGTCCTTCTCCGACTGGTGGTTCCAGTGCACGAACGTGCTGCGCTGACGCACAAAGCGATCGCGCGTCGCGTCATCCTCGAAATCGCGCTGGGGTCCGACGTCCAGGTTCAGGGTTGGAATCACCAGCAGCGCCATTCCCTCCTGCCGTGCGTTGCCCAGCAAATCATCCACATTCACGCGATGGCGCTCCACCAACGCGGCGGTGCGCGCGGCGAAATCCGGCTCGACAGGCTGGGCAAGCGCCAGCGCCGGGGCGAGAAGGGCAAGCAGGCTAACGCGGGCAAGCGTGGGGAAAAGCGGCATCGTTCTGGGTTCCTGTGTCCGAGGCGGGAAGGAACGGGGCATTGCACGCGGCAGAGCCAGGCAACACCCCGACGGGGAAAGGCCAGGCCATGAT
The DNA here is from genome assembly GCF_002209535.1 of Achromobacter marplatensis. Classification (GTDB taxonomy): domain Bacteria; phylum Pseudomonadota; class Gammaproteobacteria; order Burkholderiales; family Burkholderiaceae_B; genus Achromobacter; species Achromobacter marplatensis. Next base: position 287,825 of record NZ_NJIG01000007.1, read on the forward strand.
ATCGCGTCGGCCCCGCCGCTTGCTTAACTGCCGGTCTGCGTGGCCAGCCACACCGTCGCGCCGCCGCACGCCGGATCTTCCTGCAGATGCCGGACCATCAATCTCGCACGGCACATTCGTCTATACCAAAGACCGAAGGCGCAACCTTCCTTTCTGCAAGGATGCGCGCATCCTCGATCAGTTCGAAACCGCGCGCACGCCGCCTGCGACGCTGAGACCGATTGCGCCCTGGGCGCGGCAAGTTGCGTTGTCACCAGGAACGTACCTGCGAACAGACTGATCACTAGAAATCCAGCCAAACTGATCCGGTCGATTGGCGAATAGCGCAGGTACGATTGGGAGCGTATTGCCCGGCCACGAGTCGTAAATGAAGCTGCTGAAGCGGCGTTTTGAGGAAATAATGAATTTTTGGGTCCCTGTAATCTTCGGTACATTCAAGCTCCTCGTGTTGGGCACGGGCATGTTTCTCGCCATCAAATCTCACTACGATGGAGAGAAAAAGGAGAAGCAAGAAAAGGAGGAGAAGAGGAAGGCACCCTGATGAAAGGGGTCAGCGCACTATCGAAAGCACCGCGCAAGCCAGAACCCCGCCGCAATACTTATCCCCACCCACAGCAACACGATCATCGCCGCCCCGCCCAGACTGCGCGGCGTCTTGCCCTGCGACTGCATCCAGGCATCCGCCTGGCCCCGGCATTCCTTCAGCACGTCCGGCGGCAACAGCTTGATGGCCAGCCAGATCAGGCCGGGCAATAGCAACACATCGTCGAGGTATCCCAACACAGGGATAAAGTCGGGAATCAGATCAATGGGACTGAGCGCGTAGGCCACGACAAACAGCCCCAGCGCCTTGGCGTCCCAAGGCGTGCGGGCGTGCTTGCTGGCAAACCATAGCGTCAGGCCGTCGCGCTTAATGCGCTTGGCCCAGGCTTTTAGGCGGTCGCTGACGTTCATGGTGCGCGGTAAGCGGATCTTGTGCGGGAAGATCCACAAATTCTAGAACGGACGGCCGCCCGACTAGAACCGCCCGCGCAACGTCAACGTCACGCTGCGCGGCGCGCCGTAGTTGTTGCGGTTCTCGACATAGCCCGGATACTCGTAATACACCTTGTCGAACAGATTGTTCACGTTCAACGCCGCCGTCCAATTCGACGTCACGTCATACGCGACCCGGGTGTTCCACACGCTGTAAGACGGCCGGCGCACCTTCGAAATGCTGTTGGTCAGCGCGCTCTGCCAGTTCACGCCCGCGCCCACGCTCAGGCGGTTCAACTGGCCGGGCAAGCGGTATTCGCTCCACAGACGCAACAGGTGCCGCGGCGTTTCCTCGCTGAAAGTCTGGCCTTCGCGGTCCGGGTCGCTCAGGTACTTGTTGCTGTTGAAGGTATAGCCCGCCGCCACTTGCAGGCCCCGCATCAGCTCGCCGCTCATCTCCGTCTCGAAGCCCTGGCTGCGCACCTTGCCCGCGGCGCGCGAGCAGTAGCCGCCGTTGCACACCGGCCCGGCCTCGTAGTCCTGCACCGCGCGGTTCTTCTGGTCGATGCGGTACAGGGCGAACGACGTGTTCAGCTTGCCGTCCATCAGCTCGCCCTTCACGCCCACTTCGTAGTTCGCGCCGACGATGGGCTTCAAGATGCTGCCGTCCAGCGTGGTGGCCGTTTGCGGCTCGAAGATATCCGCATAGCTGGCGTAGGCCGACCATTGCGGCGTCAGCGCGTAGACCAGCCCCACCATGGGCGTGAACTCCGCGCTGGCCTTGGCGGTGCTGACGTCGTCCCACGTCGCGGCCTGCGTGGTGTAGCGGCTTTCAAACCAGCTGAAACGCCCGCCCGACACCAGCGTCAGGTCTTCCGTCAGGCTGCTGCGCAGCTGCGCATAAATGCCTTTCTGCACATGGGGTTCATAGCGCGACGTGCGCTGAGAATCCGGAAAGCTGTCTGGCTTGGGCACATGCGGATTGGGGTGGAACACATCCAGCGGCAGATAGTTGGACGCGTACTCGATGCGGTCCGTCGACGTCAGCCGCGACAGGCTCACGCCCACCGTCAGGTCCTGCGCCATGCCCAGCACCGTGAAGCGCCCGTTCACATTCGCATCAAAACCGATGTGCTCCGCCGACTTGTCGTAATTCCACGCGTTGCGCATCGGCCCCATCAAGGTCACCGGGTCCACCGCGCCCGTCGCGTCCAGCGCCGAAGTCAGGCTCGTCTCCTTCACGTAGGTGGCCGCCACGTTCACGCGCCAATCGCTGTTGAAACGATGCGTCACGTCCGCAAACAGCTGCGTCTCGTCCCGGTCCCACTGGTTCCAGTCCGCGCCTAGAAAGGTCGACCGCTTCAGCCCCAGCGAACTGCCATCGCTATAACGCGGCAGCCCGCCGAAGAACGGCGTGGACCGCAGGCGCGACACCAGCACGCCCGCGCCCACCGTCGTGCTGGGCGACAGGTCGTAATCCAACGCAAAGTACAGATTGGTGTTGCGCTCCTTCACCACATCAATGAACGACCCCTTGGAATCCAGATCCAGCACCGCCCGCGCCCGCAGGCTGCCATCCGCGTTCAAGGCCCCGCCCGCATCCAGCATGCCGCCCACGTGGTCCCACGAGCCCGCGCGCGCCTCCAGCAACACCTGCGTCTCGGCGGTAGGGCGCTTGCGCACCAGGTTCACCGAGCCGCCAGGCTGCCCCGCGCCTTCGAACAGCCCCTGCGCGCCGCGGAACACCTCCACCCGGTCCAGATACGCCGTGCTGCCGGTAAAGCTATTGCCCACGGCATAGAAACTGCGCGACAGCGGCACGCCGTCGTACTGGATATTCGTGATCTTGAACCCGCGAGAGTAGAAATTGCGCCCGCCGTCGGCCACCTCGCTGATCGTCACGCCCGTGGTGTTCTCCAACACCTCGCTGATCGTCGACAGGTTCTGGTCATCCAACCGCTTGCGCGTCACCACCGTGACCGACTGCGGAATGTCCTTCAGCGCTTGCTCGGTCTTGCCGATGGTCGCCATGCTGGAACCGTAAGACTGCGTGCCCTCGGTCTGCGCATGATAGGCGCCCGTCACCAGCACCGGCGCCAGCGTGCTGGTGACGGACGGCGGCTCAGCCTCCACACGGATGCCGCCGTCCACATTCACCGCGCGATAGCCCGTGCCCGCCAACAGCGCGCGCAAGCCCTCCGCCACGCCGTACTGGCCATTCAGGCCCGCGCTGCGCGCCCCGCTCAATTGCGACGAGGAATACCCCAGCGAAATCCCCGCCTGCCGCGCAAACGCGGCCAGCGCGTCATTCAACGGCCCCGGCGCAATCGCGTACACGCGGGCAGCATCGGACTGCGCCGCCCTGGCCGGCGCGGCCTGGGCGTAGGAGGGCGGCGGCGCCGACAAGGCGGCCAAGGCCGCCGCCAACGGCAGCAGCACGGTAAAGAAGGGATGGGGGCAAGCGCGCAAGCAAGCCCGCGCGCCGGACGACGGCGTCGCGGCCCGGAGACGATGGGTCTTCACGAAAGGGATACTCCAATGAGGGTCGGTCGGTGCTGGGCAGTGCGCACTGCTACAACCGGTATGACGAACGAATTCGCCCATCCCCTCAGATTTTTTTGTTGCCGGGCCGCCCCAAGACAAAAAGCGCCCCCTCGGGGGGCAGCAAGCCGCAGGCGCAGCGTGGGGGCATTTTTTGTTTGTTCAGCCCCGTGCCCGTTCCGGCGCCCGTGCGCGTGCCCGAACCCGCGTCACCCGCCCGCCCCACCACAAGCGCCCCGCCTGCGGCTCCACCGGCAGAATCTGACGCAGCAGCGCCAGCACCTTGCGCGTATCGTCCAACTGGAACACGCCCGACACCGGCAACCGCGCCACCGCCGTATCGCACTCGATCGCCCCGTGATAGCGCGACAGCTCCTGCAAGAAGGCGTCCAGCGGCATATCGCGCACCGACAAAGCCCCCTCGACCCAGGCCCCGCCATCCATCACGCGCCCCTCCACCGGCGCCAGCGCCCGCACGCCTTGCGGCGTCATCCGCGCAGACTCCCCGGCCCGCAGCGTCGCACCCGCCGCCTCGCCCGCGCCATCGCGCGGCAGCAACGCCACCGCGCCTTCATCCACTGCCACCTCGCTGCCGTCGTCCCACTGCCGCACCCGATACCGCGTACCCAGCGCCTGCGCCCGCCCGTCGCGCGTCTCCACGAACAGCGGCCGCGACAGCGGGTCTTGCCCGGAGATCAAATACACCTCGCCCGCCAGCAAACGAATGCGCCGCACCGGCCCGCCATAATCGATATCGACCGCCGTCTCCGTATTCAGCACCAGCGTGCCGCCATCCGGCAGCGTGACGCGGCGCCGCTCGCCGCGCGACGTGGACACATCGGCCAACGCGTGCCGCACCGCAGGCGCATCCCCCGCCCGCCACGCCACCCAACCGCCCGCCGCCAATGCCCCCAGCGACATCAAGGCCTTGCGGCGCGACCGCCGCGCCTGCGCCGCCTCTGTCTGCCGCAGAATCTGCGCAGCCGCCTCGCCCGGCATCTCCGCCGCCGGCCGCTGCAAACGCGCGCCCAGCGCCTGCAAGCGCTCCCACACCAACGCATGCGCCGGCTGCGCCCGCAGCCAGGCATCGAACGCTTGCCACGCCGACGCGTCCGCCGTGTTGTATTGCAGCTTGATGCGCCAACGGATGGCCTCGTCCAACACCGCCCGATCCGCCGCGCCCTCCGCGCCGTCCTCGGCGCCGTTCTCCGCACGGGCGCCTGGCGCCCCGGGCGACACGCCCGCCCGATCAAACCCCATAGACCAGCCGATAGCAGTGCTGCAACGCCTGCGCCAGATAACGCTCCACCGTCGCCACCGACTTCCCCACCTGCCGCGCAATCTGCGGGCACGTATGCCCCTCCATCTGCGCCAACAGAAATACCTCGCGCACCTCTGGCTTCAAGCGGCCCAGCATCTGCGCCACCTGCTCCAGCGACTCCAGAATCAACAGCCGCGATTCTTCCGAGGGCCAATGGCTCTGCGGATAAGTCTGCAACACCGCCAGATAACTGCGCTCGATCTCCAGCCGCCGCCAATGGTCCACCAGCAAGCGGTTCGCAATGGTGCGCAGGTAGGCCCGCGGCTCGCGCAGCGCGGTGTCAGAAGGGGAGGTGGAGTTTGCCGACAGCAGGCGCACGAACGTGTCCTGCGCCAGATCCGCCGCGCGATGCGCATCGCCCAGCTTCAGCCGCAGCCAGCCGTGCAGCCAGGAATGATGGTCGCGGTACAGCGTCGCGATACCGGCGTCGGAACTGGCGCTGGGGGTGGCGGGCATGGGATATTTTGGGAATGGGAATTGTTTCCATTATATCCAGACGAATACTGGCCCAAGCCCAGCGTTCGTCCCCCATGCCCGCCGGCGCGGGCGGGGCTTTGTCTTCGGGCGGGCGCCTACTGCAACGACGCCGGCGCGTCGTGCAACACGCCGCAAGGGTCCGCATCCGCGCCGCAAGCCCGCGCCTGCTCCAGCATGGCGTCCGCCAAGGTCCCCAAGTGATCGCACAAGCCTTCTACCCCACCCATCAACGCCGCCACCGTCCACGCGTCTAGCGGCTGCCCGCCGGTTGCGTCGGGCTCGGATGCGCTGTTGCCGACCATGCGTGCCATGGCCGCGATGGCGTAGCGGGCTCGGTCGATTTGGTAGAGAGGGGATAGGGGGACCAGGCCGTACTCGGGATCGGTGTCGACGGACCAGGGGTTTTGGGTGAGGGGGTGGGATTGCATGGACTTCCTCCGACGATGTGGGAAATCCCGCTACCCCACTTCCAAATGGGGTGGGCGGGCACAGGACAAGGTTGGAAGACCGGAATCGTCGGAAACCGGCGTGCGGCTAGCGCACCCCTGCCAAGGCCCGCCCATTGGGCGTGCAAAGGCATGCGGACCCAAGGTCCGCACCGACGAATTTACCGGCTTCCAAACCGGGCTACCGTTGTGAGGTAGTGGGGGGAGTATACGGCGATGGCGGAGCCCTTAGCGGTCAGGAGAGACAATTTGGCGACAGTCAGTGCCGAATGCTCATTAAGGCTGGTCTGCTATCGACTGTGCATTCAACCGGTCGTAAGTAGTCTATTGCCGTAGACTGCTTCCGGCCAATAACGGTCGTCTATTAACTTTAATTGCACAGCCTCCCTATTTATTTTCAAATCGAATTGGCAAGATTTTTTGGAGCATTGCGTGAACGAGCATTTCCCTCCCTCGGACTTACATGCCTTCTTTGATGCAATGAGCGAACAAACTACTTGGGCAAATCTCGAGCGCTCGTTTGATGATATAGCGAAGGACAACGCTATGGTTGTCGCCGAGCTTGCCAACTTTGAGCGAGACAGCACGGTGGCTTTGCTCGCTAGCCTTCTCACTCTCCCTGCACACCAATCCGAGTGCTTGCGCTTCGAGTTCCTAGCGGCCCTTGCCCTTATCTACTGCCAAGGCAAGCAGATTGCCACGGTTGATGACGCGCGGCGCTGGCATGGTGCCGTCGGCGAATCGAGCAGTGCCATTGGAGAAGATCCAGCAGAAGACGTATTCGTTTCCCTAGTCGGAAACGCGAGAGGTGATTACCGCGTACTGGAAGGGGTGTGGGAGGCCGCGGGTTTTTATACCCAGCTGATGGTCAATATTGTCAGCGACATGCCGAATACCCGTCGATATCATTCACTTAAGCGCGCTATACAGGCGCTTCTTCGCCTCTCAGACGTCGTTTGCGCACGCTCAGGGCTACATCGCTTTCAGTCCGGAGGGGACGACACCCCTATCTCGCTTGACACTGGTGGGCTTGATGCGGACGAGCTCTGTTCACGTGTCCTGTTGCCCGATCGTTTGCTTCGAGCAGAGGGGATAGTAGTTGCAGACCTTGCACTTTTCATGCTTGATCCGTCACAGATAAGCAAGCTTGGCAGTCAAACACCTGGGGCCGGAATACTTGAGGAGCGACCGCTGCTTCGCACGCCAGGTGGCCTTGTAGTTGTGTTCCCTACGGCTATCACCATTGCCCTTCGCCACGCTGTGATTGCGTTCGCCAATCGAACAGGCGAATTGAGTAGTTTGGACCAAGCGCTGGCAAACACCTATGCGCGAACCTTCTTCGAGATGCCGGTCTTCGGCAGTGGCGGGCGGTTGAGATTGTCTTGGCAGAAGTACAGGACGATCCGAACAGCGATTGCTATCTCCTCCGTCGATGTCGGCCACCTTATGGTGCTCCAGTTTGTCCTGCCCTCTACACAGCAGCACACGGACACAGGTTTCAGCAGCATGCTTCAGCTCGACGAGGTGACCGCGCAATTCCTAGACTCTTCTGTCATGAACGCCACAGTTAGCCTCGCCAAACAACCCGGCTTCCAGCGTGGCATGGTTGTGCGCGTGGGCTGCGGATGGGGTGCGGGTTTTGCAGGTATGGCTCCCAAATTGTCCGATGGCTGGCAGTTTGAGGGGATGTCTGGCGCGGATTTTGTCCGGCTAGGGTCGTTGTCCGAGATGTCACCGCTTGTCTTTTGGCGTGTGCAGGATGCGGAAGAGAGAGTCGCGCAAGCCGGGGTGCGACTCGTCAACATGAACGGAACCCTCAACCTTGTTGGCTGGATACGTGCCAATGAGGGCCACATGATTCCTCACGACCAATTGCCAGAGGAGCGCATTACGCCCGAGCGCCCGCTGATGCTGATGATTCCGACGAATTTACTCCGTGACGTGCGGATAGCGGCAGACATAGGATACGACCGACATCGCACTAGGGACAACAATGGCAAATGGCACCGAGTGATGAGGCCTTCAGCAGAGGATTTTTTCCCGACCGAACGGGAGAGCAAGTGCTACGTATCCATTGACGAACTTGATGCGCAACGTCTGACCTGCGTGTATGAGGGGCAGATCAATCCTTGGGTGACGATTGAAGCTCCCGACATGCAAGATCGCGGGCTCGTCATCGAACTTGCCAAAATGGTTCAAACATGGCTTGGGCGGATTGGTGAAGCGCTGGAAGCCATGAGTGAGCAGTCAACAAGGAAGTCACTAAAAGTCTATCTGCATTTTGCAGGTAGTGACGACATTGGCCGCTTCGAAGGGCAGAAGCCGCTTGAGGATCTGAATACCTTTTGGCAACTTGAACGTATCCGTGAGCACAGAACAATTCGGGTAGTTTTCAAAGATGGGTATCTTGCCGGCTTTCGTGCGCCGGACAACCGTGCAGAGCGCGCTCTGGTGCGCGCACTCGGCACCGCGTTTGCCACGCTTCTTCGGATGGATGCGCCGGTCGAAAAAGGGGTCATTGTCGAACAGATGGCAGTGCCCAATGACGCAGCGCGGAGCTTCCACCTCATGTTGACATTTGACTTCAGTGTCTATCTGCGCAGTTCGCTGACCCGGCGCCTTTTGACCATTGAAGACATCGATTCGGCTGCAGCACGAATCGAGCTCGGATGGCGGGCAGTTGCTGCAGACGCGCCCGCACGGTATGAAGGAAAGAAAGCGGTTGGAAAGCTCCTCAATGACGTGGTTGATGTGCTCCTCCAAGACATGCAGAGCGAGCTCTCCCGCTTTGATCGCAAGCAGACTGTGCTGCGTCTTCTCGAAAATTTCGCACGGGCACGCAGCGACGAGAACCACTGGTATCGTACGGCAGCAGCCGTCCTCGGCCTGCATGCAGGGGAGGATGGTGTTGAGGCGACGATTGCTAGGCAAATGGCCCGCTATGCGGGTGCAGCGCTGACTTCCCGGCTAGTCATTGAACTGGCTCTCTGCGCATGTCCCATAAGCGACGGAATTGAGCCCTCAGATATGGCACTCGGTCGGCTCCTTGCACGTGCATCATTGCTCTTCCGCATCGGTGGCATGTCGGATGCAGTGCGTTTCGGTGCTTTGCCTGCCGATGTCCGCATCTCTCCCTTAGGAGACCTTCTCTTTCGCGATGAGCTCGGAGAAATGGTGCTTGAGCCACTGCTGTCAAAAGCAACCAACGAACAGTTTGAGGCGCAAGCCGCACGATTCGAACAGAACTACTTTAAGGCTAGCGAAGTGGAAGATGTGGCCGCCAAAGAAGACCTAGCAGGTGTCGCAAAGGTCGGCAGCGACACCGAAACTTTCCTTGCATTCTGGAAGGCAGAGATGGGCTTTGTTATCGAGGATGGCATGCGATTTGTCCAAGCCCTCGAGTCAATCGGAATAGAGCAGCATTCGATGATCTTCGAGATGAATCGGAGCCAACTAGAATATGTCGGTAAATCGGCCGGCCTCGACGAGGACGTCATTGCAGCGTTTATCAATCAATTCGTGCTCAGAACGCGCCCGAAATGGAATGACGTTCCGGATGGGTTTGATCTTTCTGATATCTATCCCTGGCGGTATGGTCGGCGCCTTTCTGTTGCGGCTCGGCCCTTGTTGCAGATTGACGAGAGTCACGATCCATTGATTGTCGTCGCACCCGGACTGCTGAATATGTCCCTGAAATATATTTTCGAAGGGGCGTATACTGGACAGTTAAAACGCGACTTTTTCCGCACAGAAGGTATGCGAGATACCTGGCTGGGGGAGGCACGGGAAGGACACACGTTCGAGAAAACCTTGGAAATAGAACTCCGTGAAGCAGGCTGGACGGTTCGACGCGGAATCGGTTTCCCTGAAATCCTTCGCAGAAATCTACCAAACAACCCTGGTGACATTGATCTTCTCGCTTGGCGATCGGATCGTGATCAGATACTCATCATCGAATGCAAGGATCTGTCTCTTGCTCGGAACTACTCGGAAGTCGCTTCGCAGCTCTCCGAATATCAAGGTGATCACATAAAGGGCAAACCAGACAAACTAAGAAAGCATCTGATGCGCGTGACGCTCGCAAAGGAGAACATCGCCGATATGGCTCGGTTCACATCCGTGGACAGTCCTCAGCTTACGTCATGGCTTGTCTTCAGTGGTGTCTCCCCCGTCGCTTACGCCCAGTCGCAGATTGAGGCACTAGAAGGCACCTATGTCGGGCGCCCAGCCGATCTTCTGAAATTTTGATGATGGATGTCGGATAATAGCTATGCGACTAAACCTCTTGAATATCGCACCTATGGATTCTCTCGTTGAAGGCCAGTACGCCCACGATGTCGATAAAGCAGATCGCTTGGAACGCCAAACCCTTTGAGGGTTAGACCACCTTGGTCAGTGATAAATAGACAGCCATCGGGAGTGGGGTATTGCTTGCCATTAAACAACCTTCGGACTCCGATCACCAGCAACCACTAAGCGGGCGTTCAAATTCTTACCACGGACGGCACTGCGTACTGAAAGGGATACCAGGCTTTCACTTCAGAGAATTTGCCTGCCAAAACCATATTCTGAGGTCCGTTCTTTAGAGCGCGAAAGCCCTCACTCAGGACTATGTAACTCCGCCGCACGGGCTTCCTCCTGAATCGCTCTCAGATCCACATAGGAACGATTCGCCCAACCGGCGTATCGACCGTCCAGGAACGCTGCCTCACCCAATAAGCCTGCTAGCTTCCTTTGCAGCAACAGCCGTTGCTGCACATCTGCAGGTGCATGCTTGGCGATCGCCGATGCGATGGCCCTTGCCTTCAAAAATCGAGCATGTGGAACTTTTATTTCATTATCTGAAATAACAATACCGGTTACATGTTTGACTTGATTGCTTCGAAAAAATCGAGTCTTCTCCTGAGCAAGGGTATGCCCGCATGACTCCACCATTTTTGTCACAAACTGCGAAAGTCCTCGAGGGAGCAAAGCTCCCGAAAACGTCAGATCATCCACATAACAGGTAAAGACTAATTTGTGGCGTCCAGCATAATGATACAGTGCATCAAAGAGTGGTTTATTTGCGTATAGCGACAACAAGGGGCTCAACGGGCTTCCTGTAGGTAACCCGAGAAGTGAGCTCGCCTCTTTGACATTCCTATAGCAACACAACCGAGCAAGTATGTCTGCTACATCAGGCGCACAGCACAACTGATCGGCAAAGAAGTTCCTGACGGCGGAGAGTGAGGTGGAAGGATAAAATCGCCGCACATCAAATGTCGCGACACGGCGGCCGTTAATATGGGCCTCGGCGTTCGAACGGTAGGAACGACCTCTAACAGCTGCATGCCCATATTCAGGAGGACGTACACGAGAGAGCAGCTTGTGAATGCGCTCATGGACTCGACGCAATTCAGGCTTTGGTTCCTGCACTAACCGCTCTTTTCTAACCTTGCCCGTAAATTGGCACACTTCCTGTGGCAAGGGAAAAACCCTGTAGTTCTCCAAACTATTAACCAGAGCGAGCAACTTAGATTTCGGCACTCCAATAAGTATAGAGAGTCTGGTCTTGGAACCTAGTCTATACAGCGCACACTGATTAATGTCATACAGTTCACGCTTGGCCATAGCCTATTCTTCTCTAGATATTGGACTTTGGTTTCTTTTGCTCCACCCATTGCAAAAGTGACACCACTTTACGAGCAACCCCAACGCGCAGTCTATCCGTTACTTTCTTACTATCCAGTGACTCAGAGAAGAACATTAGAGAAGACACTGGCACGTCAAATCTAACGCTGTACTTATTCAACAAGTCTAATGAAGGTGATTTTTTACCTGATTCGATTTCGGACAAATAAGAATTCGAAATGCCTAACTCCGAGCACAGTTGGCTCTGAGACAGATCATGATAGGCACGTATAAGACGTAGGGCTTCGTTAAGCATAACGATCTCCCAAAGGAGTAATAAGGGCGGGGTAAGCCCCTACGAAAACAAGTCCGCGACAAAGCTCCTCAAAGGCTCACTCTTTTGCCAGAGTTTTTCAACCCAATCAAATAGAATGACACACCATTTGACCAACTTCAGTGCAGACTTCAGCACTCCCAATAGGGAGCGCTCCTTTTTCGCACTAGGCGAACGCAATTCAGCGGGTTGTTTATTTGACATATTTACTGCTCCGGTTGCGACCCAAAATTAGGCCATCTCGCATACAACCAGGACTGTCAAATACGGAGCGAATTGCGTCTTTCCCCCTACCTAATCACCCGTTTTCGGTTCTCGCCGAAAACGGCTTATCCCCTCGCCTCTGCAGCATGTCGTCATCCATGACGGAGCACCGCCAGCTGCCAGACGCGGGAATGGGCAGAAGCCGAAGCCTCCACGGGGCCGAAACCCCCACAACCGCGAGAAAAAATCTCCGTTTACCGCTGAGTGGATAATATGGCATCTTTCGCTCAATAGTCAAATTTTTTCGCTACCAGCGAAAAAAAGCCATCACCCGTCCCTAAATTTTTCATGATCACGACCAATTACCGCCTACTTCTGATCAGGAGGGTCCGACGTATGTTGTCGTACTACAACTTTGGCATGATCAGAGCGGCCAACTAACATGACATTTCGCTCCCATAGAAATCCGGTTCCCACTACCGCAACACCCCAACATCCATCACCTCCGCCCCACACCCCTCCACCAACTCCCCATCATGGCTCGCAAACAACACTACCCGATCCTTCCCCCAAGCCTTAAATAGCTCCGCCAGCACCGCCCGCCCCCGCGCATCGAACCCATTGCTAGGCCCATCCCCGATCACCACCGCCGGATCGCCCAAGGCCGCCGCCGTCACGAACACCTTGCGCCGCGTGCCGGTCGACATCTGTTCAAAGCGCTTGTCCAGATGCGGTTCCAGGCCCAGGTCATAGGCCAGCTCCAGGGTGGCCTCATCCAGCGCCACGTTCTTTTCCGCCGCGACCTGTTCCAGCAGCCCGCGCCCCGTCTGCGTGGGGAACGCGAGGCAGTTGTCGGGCACGTAGGCCAGGCGGGCCTTGGCTTGTTGGGGCGCGTGGGTCAGGGAATGCCCGTCTATCCACACGTCTCCGCTATCGGGCGCGATGACTCCGGCGATGAGGTTCAGGAGGGTGGATTTGCCGGTGCTGTCTTCTTCGCATAGGGCCACGCACCCGGGCGTGAAACGGTGGGTGGGGCCCTGGAAGACGAGGTAGTCGCCGTAGCGTTTGCTGAGATTGTCGAGTCGTAGCATGGCGGGGGGTTTACGTAGGAACAGGGTGGACTAGAAGCGGGGGGTGGGACTAGAAGCGGCCGCGCTCGCTATGCAATAATTGATAACGATTCCCATTCATTGATAGCGCACGCCGTGGACTCGACACGCGATAGCCGGTTTTCCACCATTTATAAGAATGACCACCCGTGGCTGGAGCGGCGGCTGCGCAATGGGTTGCGCAACCGCGAGGACGCGGAGGATGTGGCGGGCGAGACGTTTACGCAGTTGCTGTGCCTGCCGGCGCTGGAGCAGTTGAACGAGCCGCGGGCCATGCTGGTCACTATCGCCCGGCGCATCACGTGGCGGCTGTGGCGGCGGCGCGAGCTGGAGCAGGCCTGGCTGGAGGTGTTGCGCTTGCAGCCGGAGCCGCTGGAGCCGTCGGCCGAGGAACGGGTGCAGACCTTGCAGGCCTTGCAGGCGCTGGATACGGCGCTGGACGTGCTGTCTGCCAAGGCGAGGATGGCGTTTCTGTATAGCCAGCTTGATGGGATGACTCATGTGGAGATTGCGGCGCGGCTGAAGGTGTCGCCGACCATGGTGCGCAAGTACATCGTGCAGGCTTTGCGCCGTTGCTGCGAGGTGTTTGGGATATGACGGCCTTGGATGCGCGCACCCGCGAGGCGGCGATTGAATGGCAGGTCTGTTTGTCCAGCGGGCAGGCCAGCGATGCGGACCGCGCGGCGTTTGATCGGTGGCTGGCGGAGAGCCCGAACCATGGCGCGGCGTGGCAGCGGCTGAATGCGGCGCTGAACGGTACGTTGCATGCGTTGCGGCCGGGGCTGCTGGCCGATGGCGATGCGCTGCGGCGTTCGCTGGTGGGGCCGCAGCTGGCGCAGCGCCGGCGGCTGGGGAAGCTGGCGCTGGCGGGCGGGGCGCTGCTGCTGGGCGCGGGCGTGGCGGACCGCTATGTGCCGTTGCAATCCCTGGCGGCGGGCTATGTGACCCGCACCGGCGAGCGCCGATCGGTGGCCTTGCCGGACGGCAACACGATGGAGCTGGATGCGCGCAGCGCGGCGTCGTGGGAGGGGCCGCAGGTGGTGCGGGTGTCGGCGGGCGCGGCGATTTTTGAGGTCGAGGGCAGCCAGGGGCTGCAGGTGCGGCTGCCGCAAGGCGAGGTCAGGCTCGGCCAGGGGCGCGCCATGGTGCGCTGCGGGGCTGGGCGCAGCTTCTGTCTGGCCTTGAGCGGGGCCGCCAAGGTCACCACGCTGGCGGGCGTGCGCCAGCCCTTGGCGCCGGGGCAGAGCGTGTGGTTCGATGCGCGGCAGGTGGATGCGGTGCAGAACGGCCAGGAACACGCCGCCGCTTGGCAGAACGGCGAATTGGAAGTCCATGACGAGCCGCTGCAAACCGTGGTGGATGCGCTGGCCCGGTACCGGCCGGGCTGGTTGCGGATGTCGCCGCAGGCGGCGCGGCTGCGTGTGACGGGGCTGTTTCCGCTGGACGATGGCGACCGGGCACTGGAGGCGCTGAGGAATACCTTGCCGATCCGGGTGCAGCGGTTGAGCGGCTGGTACGTGATGATCGATCTGGCCTGAACTTTTTTACGCGCCGGGTGTTTTTTTGATGGCGCCGATGCACATACAGGGAACGCGTGCTCACGCATCCACGGAGTGTTCCATGCTTTCCCTGAGGTTTCCGGCCGCCTGCGTCATCGCAGCCGCCGCCTGCACCGCCCATGCCCAGGCGCTGCGCCAATACGATTTGCCCGCGGGCCGGCTGGATGTGGCGCTGACCCAGATCGCGCGCATCGCGGGCGCGGTGATCTCGTTTCGGGCGGATCTGGTGGCGGGCAAGTCCGCGCCGGCCGTCTCCGGCCAGTTGTCCTTGGAAGAGGCCACCGCTCGCGCGCTGGCCGGCAGCGGGCTGGAGCTGCGGCGCACGCCGGACGGCAGCCTGACGGTGGCGCCGGCCAGCACGACGACGCTGGCGCCGGTGACGGTGGAAGCGGCCACGCTGGGCGTGACCGAAGGCACCCATTCCTACACCACGCCGGTCATGTCCACGGCCACCAAGTTCGCGCTGTCTCCGCGCGAGACGCCGCAGTCGGTCAGCGTGGTGACGCGCCAGCAGATCGAGGACCGGGGGTTTCAGTCGCTGGACGATGTGGCGCGTGATACGACCGGGCTGACCACGCGCCAGATCGGCGGCGGGGAACGCACGCAGTTCTTCTCTCGCGGTTTCGAGATCAGTTCGTTCCTGGCTGACGGGGTGCCGCTGGGCTACGACTACGACACGCAGGGCGTGGCGACGCTGGCCATGTACGATCACGTCGAGGTGCTGCGCGGCGCGGCCGGCATGATGACGGGGGCCGGCAACCCCTCGGGCACGATCAACCTGGTGCGCAAGCGCGCCACGGCGGTGCCGCAGTTCTCGGTGACGGCCAGCGCCGGCAGTTGGGACAATTACCGGGGCGAGGTCGACGGCTCGGGCCCGCTGAACGAGGCCGGCACCCTGCGCGCCCGGGGCGTGGTGGCCTATCAGGATTCGAATACCTTCAAGAAGGCCTACGAGCACCAGCGCCAGCTTTTCTACGGCACCATCGAAGCCGATCTCACGGCCAACACCACGCTCAGCATCGGCGGTTACTACAACCGGGAAGACAACCCGGGCGCGGACTGGAATGGGCTGCCTACGCGCCGGGACGGCAGCTTCTATGACTTCAATCGTTCGATCCGCTTGTCGCCGGACTGGGCCTATTGGAACAAGGAAAACACCAGCTTTTTCGCCGAGCTCGACCACCGTTTCGAGAACGGCTGGTCCGGCAAACTGACCGCCCGCACGCTGCGCGCCAAGATGAACATGCTGGGCAGCTATCTGTACCCCCTGGAAGACTCGACGTTCTTCGGGCAGGGGCTGGGCCAGTATGCCTATGACAAGACGCAGTACAGCGTGGACGGTTATCTGAGCGGCCCCTTCACGCTGCTGGGCCGCACGCATGAGCTGGTGCTGGGCGGCAGCTTCCTGAAGAACAAGGACGACGACGGCCCCGGCGGCTGGCCCTTGGACTACAACATGACGGTCGACCCGGAACACTGGGACTCCAGCGCCGTCGAGAAGCCCGCGTTCGTCTACCCCTGGTCGCGCAAGGGATACCAGCGCCAGATGAGCGGCTACGCCACCACCCGCCTGAGCCTTGCCGACCCGCTGACGCTGATGCTGGGCGCCCGGCTGGACTGGTATGAGTACGACATGACGCTGAAGTCCGGCGACTACGTCAGCCCGCCCGCGGACTATAAGGTCAAGCACGAGCTGACGCCCTACGCGGGCCTGATCTACGACCTGGACCGCCAGCATTCCGTCTACACCAGCTGGACCAGCGTGTTCCAGCCGCAGAGCAGCCAGTCAACCAGCGGCGCGCCGCTGGACCCGGTCATCGGCACCAATCTGGAGGCCGGGATCAAAGGGGAGTATTACGACGGCCGGCTCAACGCCAGCGCGGCGGTGTTCCAGATCCGCCAACGCAACCGTCCGGTTGCGCTGGCCACGTCCGAGTGCGGCCCGGGGGTAATCGAATGCTATGCGCCATCGGGCAAGGTGCAAAGCCGGGGGGTGGAGTTCGAAGTGGCGGGCGCGATCACGCCGGGTTGGCAGGTGTCGGCCGGCTATACGTACAACCAGTCCAAGTACCTGGAGGATTCGGGCAGCCTGCGGGCGGGCGCGGCCTACGACACGCAAACCCCGCGCCATCTGTTCAAGCTCTCGACCATGTACACCTTGCCGGGCGCGCTGAATGCGTGGCGCGTAGGCGGGGCGGTGCGCGTGCAGAGCGCGATCAGCTTGCCCGCCTACAACGTGCGCCAGCCCGGCTACAGCGTGTGGGATGCGGTGGTGGCATATCGGGCGTCGCCGAATCTGGATCTGCGCTTGAACGTGTACAACCTGTTCGACAAGTATTACTACCAGGCGATCGGCAGCAACCAGGACAATAATCACTTCGGCGCGCCGCGGTCGTTTTTGTTGACGGCGAAGTACGCGTTCTAGGCCTTGTTCAGGGACCCGGGATGCAGGTCCATTGCCCGAAAAGCACAAGGGCCGCATAGGCATGCGGCCCTTGTTGCCACAAACCCCTCAATTCGGCTTCAACTCAATATCCCGAGCCACCTTCCCCAGAAGCTCATAGTCCGTGCGTGCCCGTTCAGTGGCCTGCTGCGACGTATTCCCGACGATCACCCAGCCCAGCTCCTTCAACTTGCGCTGCATCTCGGCATCCTTAAGGCTCGCAACCGCCGCCCCCTGTATCTTTTCAACGACCGCAGGCGGCGTGTCCTTGGGCGCAGCCAAACCAAACCAGCCGGTCGGAACCAGCCCCGTGATGCCCAGCTCCTTCGCCGTGGGCACTTGGGGATAACCGTCGAACCGATAATCGCTGGTGACGAACAACGCAGTCGTCTTGCCCGACGTGACATACGGGATTTGCGAGGCGGCGTTGTCCATCATGGAATCCACGTGCCCGCCCAGAATGTCGTTGACGGCGGGCGCGGCCCCTTTGTAGCCCAGGATGCTCAGGTTCACTCCCGCCAGCTTGGCGAAGGCCGCCTGCGTCAGGTGCGCCTGGGTGCCGAGCCCGGCGTTCGCCGACGAGAGGCCGCCGGGCTTGGTGCTGCTTAACGCCTTGAACGCCGCATAATCCTGCGCCGGAAACTGCTTGCCCACGACAAACACGAACGGGACTTCCACGGCGATCGATATCTGCGCCAGGTCCTCGACGGGGTTGTAGCGCAGCTTGTAGATGTGCGGATTGACGGCGATGGTGCCGCTTGCGCTGAGCAGTAGCGTATAGCCGTCGGGCGCGGCGCGCACGACGTGCTCGGTGGCGATCGAGCCGCCCGCGCCGGGTTTGCCGTCGACGATCACGGGCTGCCCCAGGCGCTTGGACATGGCTTCCGCCAGCAGGCGGGTCATCGTGTCGGACGCCGATCCCGGCGCGTAGGGGTAGATGATCGTGATCGGTTTGGCAGGGTAGGCGTCTGCGGCATGAGCCGGCGTCAGTCCCACCGAGAGCAGCAATGCGGTGATAGCGGTGCAAAGGCGTGTCATCGTTTTCTCTCCCTACGGGCGGGTGGTATGAATGATCTTTTGAATGAGGGGAATGGCCATCGCGGCGTACCCGCTCAGTTCCGGCAGCATGTCCTGGCGATACCAGCCGGCCTCGTGCAGCAGATTCAGCGATGCGATGGTCTGACCGTCCCATCGAACCGGCACGTTCACGGCGCTCTCGCAGCCGAGTGAATGGATGAGTTCATGGTCTGGAAATGCGCGCGCGCATTCCGCGCGGTCGACGCAGATCCGCGCTTTTCCCTCAAGCACGACCGTGGCGTAGAACTCGCTGTTTTCGCGGATGGGCTTGGCGCCGCCTGGCGGGTAGGCCTCGGGCTGGCTTGAGAAATACCGCCGGCTCTGCTCTGCCTCTCGATCCAGCACCAATACCGTGAACAGTCGATAGCCGATCCGCGCGGCCAGCGCGCGGGCCAGTGCCTGCAGTCCGCACTCGGGTTGGGGCGCGGCGGCCAGGGCCTGCGCCATGTCGCTTATCGCCCGCGCCTGGGCCATGCTTTCTGTTGCATTCGTCACCGCTTGCCCTCGTCTATCGGGAAAGGCATTTTGGCTGCCAATGCCATACGAGGCTAATGAATAAACCTGAGAGTTCCATTACCATTTCCGCATGGACGCCACCTCGATCGACCCGCCCTGGACCCGCCGGCTCAAGCTTCGGCACTTGCAGGTGCTGGCCGCCCTGGAAACCGCTCGCAGCGTTACCGGCGCCGCCAAAGCCATGCACATGACGCAGCCCGCGCTCTCGCACTGGCTGAGCGACATGGAAGACCTGGTCGGCACGCCGCTGTTCCTGCGCGGCCGGTCGCTTGAACTGACGGAAGCCGGGCGGGCGCTTTGGCGCTACGCATGCCGCGTGCTGGGCGACACTGCGCGCACCGGCGAGGAGATCGAAGCGGTCAAGGGCGGGGTGGCCGGCCATCTGCATATCGGCACCATTCTTTCCGCCGCGCCGGTCTTGCTGCCGCGCGCCATCGCCGCGCTGCACCAGCGTTCGCCCAATGTGCAGATCGAACTGGTCGAGGGCCTGCTTGAACCGCTGATTGAACGCGTGGAACGCCGCGAGATCGACCTCATCATCGGGCCGTTGGACGTGCGCGCCAGCCGCTCCGGCCTGTGCACCGAATGGCTGATGACCGACACCTTCAGCGTGGTGGCCCGGCGCGGACATCCGCTGGCGGAACTGGATGCGCCCTCCTGGGAGGACGCCCAGCGTTATCCGTGGATCTTGCCGCCGCTGGGCACGCTGTCACGCGCACGGCTGGATCAGGCCGTGGTGGATGCGGGCATGCCGCCCCCGAAGCCATCCGTCGAGACCAGTTCGCTGGTTGCGCTGTTGTCGATGCTGCAGGACCGCGACTACATCGCCACCTTGGCCAGTTCCGTCGCGCACATGTACGAACGGCTTCAGTTGATCAGCATCGTGCGCGCGCCGTCCCGCCTGGAGTTCGGTCCCATCGGCATGTTGTGGGCGGCCGACTCGCCCAGCATCGTGTTGCCGGCCTTGCGTGAAACGCTGCGCCAGGAGGCGCAGCGCACCTCCCAGGGCAGCGCCGCCAGCGACGCGGCTACTTGACGGTCGCGTACTCCAGCGTCTTGGGCGTGTGGGTCAGCACGCGTGGCGTGCTTCCGACCACGACCGTGTCGTCCAGACGGAAGCCGCCGATGCCGTAGGCGTAGATGCCCGGCTCGGCCGAATACACCTCGTTGTCCAGCAAGGGGCGCTGGTTGAAGGCCATGTCTTCCGGGTACTCGTGGTGAATGATGCCCACGGCATGCCCGGTGCGATGGCGGATGAAGTCCGCGTACCCGGCCTTCTCGATCTCGGCCTGCGCGGCCGCGTCGATCGCGCAGACGGGGTTGCCCGTGCGCGCAGCGGCGATGCCCGCCTCGTTGGCCGCCTTGGCCGCGGACCACAGCCGCACCTGCTCGGCAGAGGGCGTGCCGCAGAACCAGGTGCGCTCGTTCTCGATCGTCAGGCCGTTCAAGCGCGGAATGACGATGTTCACCAACACGTCGCCTTCCTGGATCCGCGCGCCGCATGACGCGCCATCGCCATGCGGCGAGGCCGATGCGGGGCCACTCAAGGTCCAGCAGCGGATCACCTCGAAATGCTCGCCCGGAAAGCGCTCGGCGGCCTCTTGCACAAACAGCGACGCCATGGCGAAGTCCAGTTCCTGCACCAGCCGGCCGGGCCGGATGTTCTCGCGGTAGCGGTCTTGAATCCAATCGGAGATGGACGCGGCGGCCGCCATCACGGCAAGCTCTTCGTCGTGCTTCTGCCAACGCAAGGCGCGGCACTCGGGCGTGGCGTTGCGCAAGACGATGTCGGGCAGGAAGCGCGCCAACTGCGCCAGCACCGGGCTGCCGCCTTCGACAGCGATACGCGACCGCGCCAGGCCTGCCGCTTTCAACCTGGCCGCCAGCACCTCGGGCAATTGGGTAATCAACGGCAGCCGGTTCTGCACGCGCGGATGCTCGGCGTAGTAGCTGATGTCGGTGATCCAGACCTTGCCCTGTTCCTGCGAGAACTGCATGTGATGCGTGGACAGCTCGTTCATCACCAGGAAGGGCGTGCCGTTGCGGGGCACGACGGCAAAGATCGGCCGTTCCCAGGGCAAGACGTCGGTGTGAAAATTGGTGGCGAACTGGAAGAAGTCCGCCGACGTGAAGATGACGGCATCGACCGCCAGCTCGTCCATCATGGACGTCATCTTGTCGAACCGGTATTGCCAGACAGCCTGGGTGAGTTTGGGCATGGTGTGTCCTTTGTCGTGGTGTTCAGTCGTTGCTCAAGCCCAGCTGGCGAATCAGCGGGCCCCAGGTGGCGCTATCGCGCGCGGTCCATTCGGCTACGGTCTCGGGTGACGAGGGCAGGGGCTCAAGCTGAAGCTCCTGCAGACGCGCCTTGACCGCGGGATCGTCGAAGAAGCGCCGGGTCTCGGCGTTGAGGCGCGCAATGGCCTGCGGCGGCGTGCCCTTGGGCGCCACCAGCGCATACCAGCCCGGCATCGGAAAATCCTTGAAGCCCAGTTCGGCCAGCGTGGGCACGTCCGGCACGCTTGCCGCGCGCTTGTTGCCCACCACGGCCAACGGCACCACCTTGCCCGCATTGGCCTGCACGGCGCCCGTGTTCAGCACGTCGGCCATCACCTGGGTCTGGTTGGCCATCACGCTGGTCAGCCCGGCAGCCGCGCCGTTGTACGGGACATGCGTGAGCTTCATGCCCGTCTTCTGCGCCAGCATCTCCACGACCAGATGCGTGGAATTGCCCTTACCCGCCGATGCGAAATTCAGCGACTCGGGTTCGGCCTTGGCGCGGGCGACCAGTTCGTCCAGCGACCGGATCCCCGTCTGCGTACCGGCGACCAGCAAGAAGGGCGTATTCACCAAGAGGCTGACGCCGTCGAAATCCCGCGCCGGCTCATACGGCATGTTCTTGTACATATGCGGGTTGAAGGCCAGGTACGACACCCCGCTGACCAGCACCGTGTACCCGTCGGCCGGCTGCTTGGCGACGTAGCTGGATGCCAGGATGCCGTTGGCGCCCGGCCGGTTCTCAACGACCACCGGCGTCTTGAGCTGCCGTGCCAGGTAGTCCGCCCACAAGCGGCCGATCACATCCGTGCCGCCGCCGGCGGCCTGCGGCACGACCAGCTTGATAGGCTTGTCCGGATAATCGGCGGCGGCGCCTGCGCTGACGCCTGCGAAAAGCAAGAGCGCGATCCCTGCTGCTACGCAGCGGGTGCGTCCCGGTACTGTCCTCAACATGTCATCCCCATGAATCATCAACTGCGTCGCGACTGGACGGCGGCTTTTGAAGCCTGCGAGAGGATTATGGGGAGATCGGGCATGTCAGCCCAATGAATAAACCTGAGGTTTCCATAAGCGTTTTGGCATGATGGGACGCCGTGGGCGCCGCAGCGTCGCGACCGTTGCAGGCTTGAAGGCGACCGATAGGGCATCAGGCGATGCGTCCTGCGGGCTAGGCCGAAATCAGCTCAGAATCAGACCGTTTCAGCTCAATCCGCTTCGAAATCAGCTCAATATTGAGCTGATTCCTGATAAATTGAGCTGATTCAGTCGCCGCCAACGCCCCATGACCACCCGCGATCACCTCCTTCAGTTGCTCCGCGCCCAATGTCAGGAAAATCTGCCCTGGCTGAGTTCCAGCGAATTGGCCTGCCGAACCGGCGCCAGCTGGTCCACGGTGAAGCGCCAGCTGGACGCGCTGCGCAAAGCCGGCCTCGTGCTGCGCGAAGGGCAAGGCCGGGCAACGCGCTACCGGGTCACGGACAAGGTTCCCGCCTGGACATCCGCCACGACCCACGTCGCCACGCGGCTGGCGGAACCGACGCCTGACTTCGGCGCAATGATCTGGTCCGAACAGGGGGCGGAATTGCTGGCCCAACTTCGGCAACCGCTAGCATCGCGCGCACCGGTGGGCTATCAGCGCAGCTTCGTGGACACCTACGTCCCGAACCAGAGCTCCCTATTGCCTCCTGCTTTGGCCCAGACCTTGGCCGACGAAGGGCGCATGCAAGGCCAGCAACCCGCCGGCACTTACGCGCGCCGCGTGCTGGAACCGCTGTTGCTGGATCTGTCTTGGTCGTCTTCGCGGTTGGAAGGCAATCGGTATTCGCTGCTGGCCACGCAAGAACTCTTCAAGCGCGGCGCGGCGGGAACGGATCTGGACGCGGTCATGCTGCTTAACCACAAGGCCGCCATCGAGTTCATGATCGATGCGGTGCCCATGCATGGACTCACGCCCGCGGTCATCGGCAACCTGCACGCGATCCTGATGCAGCACCTGTTGCCCAACACCAAAAGCCTGGGTCATATCCGCCAGACCGTGATCAACATCGGCGGCACGACCTATCTGCCCATCCAGGCGCCCGCGCTGCTGCAGGAAATTTTCGATCACATCGTGGACAAAGCGCGGCTGATCAAGAACCCCGTGGAAGCGGCATTCTTTCTCTGGGTGAACCTCGCCTATCTACAGCCATTCGAGGACGGCAACAAGCGCACCAGCCGCCTGTCGGCCAACATTCCGCTGATGCTCTACAACTGCGCGCCGCTGTCATTTCTGGACGTGGAGGCGCAAGACTATGCCTACGCCATGATGGGCGTCTACGAACGCGGCGATGTGACGCTGGCGGTGGACCTGTTCACGTGGTCCTATCGGCGCTCGATCCGAAAGTACGCCATCCAGCTCGACGCGGCGGGTGTGCCGGATCCCATTCGCCTGCGCTTCCGGGAAAAACTGAACGAAGCGATCAGCCGGGTGGTGCGCGCACGGCAGACGGCCGATGCGGCGGTAGCGGCGCTGGCCCTATCGGAGGACGATGCGCATGTGTTGCGTCCGATGTTGGCAGAGGAACTGCTCTTGCTGGATCTGTACAACTGCGCCCGGTACCGGTTGCCGATGGAACAGGTGCAAGAGTGGCTTGAGGCGGGACGGCCGCAGTAGCGTCGCCTGATTAATGAAAAAAAAGCTGCGGTTCACACCGCAGCTTCTTTTCAACAGACTACCGATCGAATCGAATCACGCCTTGCGCACTTGCGCGATCAGCTTGTCCAGTTCGCTCAACATCAGGTCGATTTCTTCGGCCGTCACGTTCAGCGCCGGCATGAAGCGCAGCAGGTTCGGACGCGGGGCGTTCAGCAGCAGGCCTTGCGGCTCCAGCTTGCGGGCGGCTTCGACAATGGCCGGGCCGTCGTCGCGGTCCAT
Organism: Achromobacter marplatensis; assembly: GCF_002209535.1. Lineage (GTDB taxonomy): Bacteria > Pseudomonadota > Gammaproteobacteria > Burkholderiales > Burkholderiaceae_B > Achromobacter > Achromobacter marplatensis. Next base: position 311,628 of record NZ_NJIG01000007.1, read on the forward strand.
GATCAATGCGCGCAACAGGCCCAGGCCGCGTTCGCCCTTCATGCCGTACTTGGCCGACAGCGCCAAGAGGCCTTCGGACAGCTGCTTGGAACGCGCGTTGACGGCGTCCATGAAGCCCGGGGCGGCCAGTGCGTCAAACACGGCCACGCCGACGGCGGTCGTCAGCGGGTTGCCGTTGTAAGTGCCGCCCTGGTCGCCGTGCGAGAACACGCAGACGTCCTGGCGCGCCAGCAGGGCGGCCAGCGGCACGCCGCCGCCGATGCCCTTGGCCAGCGTCATGATGTCGGGGACGACGTCGGAGTGCTGGTAGGCGAACATCTTGCCGGTGCGGCCCATGCCGGTCTGCACTTCGTCGACGATCAGCAGCAACTGGTTCTCGTCGGCCAGGCGGCGCAAACCTTGCATGAATTCCTTGGTGGCCGGAATCACGCCGCCTTCGCCTTGCACCGGTTCCAGCATGATGGCGACGGTCTTGTCGTCGATCAGCTTCTTCACCGATTCCAGGTCGTTCAGTTCGGCCTTGGGGAAGCCTTCCACTTGCGGGGCGAACATCTTGTCCCAGCCCGGCTTGCCGGACGCGGACATGGTTGCCAGCGTGCGTCCGTGGAAGCCGTGGTTCATCGTGATGATCTTGTAGGCGCCGTTCTTCTTGACCTGGCCCCACTTGCGCGCCAGCTTGATGGCGCCTTCGTTGGCTTCGCCGCCGCTGTTGGCGAAGAAGACGCGGTCAAAGCAGGACGCGCCGGTCAGGCGCTCGGCCAGCTCGATCGAGGGGATGTTGTAGAACGCCGGCGACGGGTTCATCAGCTTTTGCGATTGTTCCACCAGCGCGCGCTGCATTTCCGGCGCGGAGTGGCCCAGCGTGTTCACCGCCCAGCCTTGCACGAAGTCCAGATATCGCTTGCCCGCGTGATCCTCCAGCCAGGATCCCTTGCCGCTCACGAACACGAGGTCCGGGCGGGAGGTGATCTCCATGAGGGTGTTGACGTTGAACTGGCTGAATTCCATGGCGGTTCCTGCGGGGTAAAAGGACAGGGATGAAGGGGAAACTTCAAGGGGGGAAGCGCGAAAACGCAAATGTAGCACCGACAGAGGGATGCTATCGTGACGCACCCCCGCCGATCCGCCCCGGGCCGCCTCAAAAGGGCCGACTGCTCGGGCGCTCTATTTTATGCAAGTGGCGCGCCCCCGCGCGTCGCCCGTCGTCGCTTTTTACTGACCAATCATGAAACGTATCCTTTCCAGTCTTGCCGCCGGCCTGGCGCTGGCGGCGGCCGGCGCCCCGGCGCATGCCGACTACCCCGAACGCCCCATCCGCCTGATCGTGCCGTTCCCGCCCGGACAGGCCACCGACATCTTCGCCCGCGCCCTGGCTGAAAAGCTGGGCGCCGCCGTCAAGCAGCCCATCGTCGTGGAAAACCGCGCGGGCGCCGGCAGCAACATTGGCATGGAACAGGCCATGCGCGCCGCGCCCGACGGCTACACGCTGGTCATCGCGGGCAGTGCCGCCGCGGTCAACCAGACGCTGTACAAGACCATCAACTACAGCCTGACCAAGGATTTCGCGCCGGTGTCGGGCGTGTTCTCGGTGCCGCTGATGTTCCTGGCCACGCCGGCGTCCGGCATCACGTCGCTTAAGCAATTGGTGACGCAAGCGCGCGCCAATCCGGGCGAACTGGCCTACGCCAGCGCCGGCATCGGCGGTACGCAGCACCTGTCGGCCGAAATGTTCAAGGCCGCGGCCGATATCGACATCCGCCACATCCCGTACAAGGGCAGTGGCCCGGCCCAGGCCGATTTCCTGGGCCATCAGGTGCCGCTGATGGTGGATTCCGTCACGGCCGGCCTGCCGCACGTGCAAAGCAAGAAGGCCGTGGCGTTGGCCGTGACGACCGCCAAGCGCTTGCCGCAGCTGCCCGACGTGCCGACCGTGGCTGAATCCGGCTACCCGGGCTTCGAAGCCATCGGCTGGGCCGCCGTGCTGGCCCCGCGCGACACGCCGCCGGCGGTCACCGATTACCTGAGCAAGCAGATCGGCCATGCGCTGGGCACGCCGGAAATGCAGAAGTTCCTGCGCGACCGCGGCGCCGAACCCATGCCGTTGACGCCCGAAGGCACCGGCGCGTTCATCGCCAGCGAAGTCGACAAGTGGGGCAAAGCCGTCAAGCAGTCCGGCGCGCAGGTGGATTGAAGATTCAGGAGTCGGGTTTGCGCCGCCCGTCGCACCGGGCGGCCGCTTGCCGCAAAAGCCGTCCCCGTAAAAAGGGGACGGCTTTTTTCATGGCGATTGGGACGATTTTCTGGATGATCCATCCAGCCCCGGGTGGTTTATCCCGGGGATGCGCTTGCCTAAGCTCGAAGCTCCATCGATTCATGAAGGGGTTTTTCCATGGCAGACCATTCCATCAAGGGCAAAGTCGTACTGATTGCCGGCGGCGCCAAGAACCTGGGCGGCCTGATCGCGCGCGACCTGGCCGAGCAGGGCGCCCGCGCGGTGGCGATCCACTACAACAGCGCCGCGTCCAAAGACGAAGCGGATGCGACCGTTGCCGCGATCCAGGCGGCCGGCGCTAAAGCGGTCGCGCTGCAAGCAGACCTGACCACCGCCGCCGCCGTGGAAAAGTTGTTTACCGACGCTGTCGCCGCCGTGGGCCGGCCCGACATTGCCATCAACACCGTCGGTAAAGTGTTGAAGAAGCCCTTCACCGAAATCAGCGAAGCCGAATACGACGAGATGACGGCGGTGAACTCCAAGACCGCCTTCTTCTTCCTGCGCGAAGCAGGCCGCCATGTGAACGACAACGGCAAGGTCTGCACGCTGGTGACCTCCCTGCTGGGCGCGTTCACGCCGTTCTACGCTGCCTACGCCGGCACCAAGGCGCCGGTCGAGCACTACACCCGCGCCGCGTCCAAGGAATTCGGCGCGCGCGGCATTTCGGTGACCGCCGTCGGGCCCGGCCCGATGGACACGCCGTTCTTCTACCCGGCCGAAGGCGCCGATGCGGTGGCGTATCACAAGACCGCCGCCGCGCTGTCGCCGTTCAGCAAGACGGGGCTGACGGACATCGAAGACGTGGTGCCCTTCATCCGCCACCTGGTCAGCGACGGCTGGTGGATCACGGGCCAGACGATCCTGATCAACGGCGGCTATACGACGAAGTAGGCGGCCACGGCCTGCGCAAGGTTCCTTGTCGCGCTGACAGGCTACTCTCTCTTCTGCCGTTATCCACAGGGCGATCCGCCCGTGGACGGCAGGGGACGCCGACGCATGGACCGATTCGACCAGTACCGCGTGTTCGCCCAGGTCGCCGACATGGGCAGCTTCATCAAGGCCGCCAATGCGCTGGAGGTGCCGCGCGCCTCGGTGTCGGCGGCCATCCAGCAACTGGAGACGCAGTTGGGCGTGCGCCTGCTGCATCGGACGACCCGCCAGGTGCGGCTGACGGCCGATGGCGAACAGCTGCTGGAGCGCGTGCGGCCGCTGCTGGCGGAAGTGGAAGACATCGACCAGCTGTTCCACGCCGGCCAGCGCCAGGTGTCGGGGCGGCTCAGCATCGATGCGCCCAGCCGCGTTGCACGCCGGCTGATCGCACCGGCGCTGCCCGGTCTGCTGCGCCGCCATCCCCGCCTGGAACTCGTGCTCAGCTCAACCGACCGCGCCATCGACCTGGTGCAGGAAGGGGTCGACTGCGCGGTGCGCATCGGCACGCTGGACGACAGCAGCCTGGTCGTGCGGCCGCTGGGGCATATCGCCCTGATCAACTGCGCAAGCCCCGACTACCTGCGCGAACAGGGCGAACCGCGCCGGCCCGGCGACCTGCCGGCGGGGCATTGGACCGTCGGCTATGCGTCGCCGAAGACCGGCCGCGAACTGCCCTGGGAGTCCCTGTCGGAAGACGGCGCCGGGCAGTTGACGCAAGTGCCCGCCCGCGTGGTCGTGAACAATGCCGAAAGCTACATCGCCTGCTGCCTGGCCGGGCTGGGGCTTATCCAGATTCCGCGCTTCGACGTGCAGCACCTGCTGGACGCCGGCAAGCTGGTCGAGGTGATGCCTGCTTTTCGCGCCGCCGCCATGCCGGTATCGCTGCTGTACCCGCACCGTCGCCAGCGCTCGCGCCGCCTGGCCGTTTTCCATGACTGGTTCGCGGCCCTGATGCAGCCCCATCTGGACAGCTGACGCGGCACTGTCGGGCGACCCAAACCGGTGCCGGACATGCCCGCATCCAGCGCATCCGCCGCACCACAACAGGGCATGCAATCCGTCCCCGGCGTCACCCGCGTAGCGGCCGCGAAATGGCACGGAACTTGCTTTTCCAGGTTTGTATACCGAATTGGTGTGCAACGCATCCGACCCGCTCCGGGCGGTGCGCGCCCTGGAGAGTCCCTCATGAACCGCAGAACCCTGTTGTTGTCCCTTTGCACCGCCGCCAGCCTGCTGGCCGCGCCGCTGACGCACGCCGACACGCTGGACGATATCGTCAAGTCAGGCACCATCAAGATCGCCGTGCCGCAGGATTTCCCGCCCTTCGGTTCTGTGGGCGCCGACATGAAGCCCCTGGGCTATGACATCGACACCGCGCAGCTCATCGCCAAGCAGCTGGGCGTAAAACTGGAACTGGTGCCGGTCACCAGCGCCAACCGCGTGCCTTACCTGCAGACGCGCAAGGTGGACCTGGTGATCTCCAGCCTGGGCAAGAACGCCGAACGCGAAAAGGCCATCGATTTCTCGGACGCGTACGCGCCGTTTTTCAACGGCGTGTTCGGCCCGGCCGACCTGAAGGTGGCCTCCGCAGCCGATTTGGCCGGCAAGACCATCGGCGTGACGCGCGGCGCGGTGGAAGACATCGAGCTGTCGAAGATCGCCCCCGAAACCGCCACGCTCAAGCGCTACGAAGACAACAACGGCACCATCACCGCCTTCCTGTCGGGCCAGGTGCCGATGATTGCCACGGGCAACGTGGTCGCCGCCGCCATCCTGGCGCGCAATCCGGCCAAGAAGCCCGAGACCAAGTTCCTGATCAAGAATTCGCCGTGCTACATCGGCCTGAACAAGGACGAGCCCAAGCTGCGCGCCAAGGTCAACGACATCCTGGCTGCCGCGAAGCGCGACGGTTCCCTGTCGGCGATTTCGCAGAAGTGGCTGGGCGCCGAACTGCCCAAGGACCTGTAAGTCCCGAAGGCGGCCATCATGGCTTATCAATACGATTTCGGCGCGGTTTTCGACTACACGCCGGTGCTGGTGAAAGGCATCGGCGTCACGGTCGAGCTGATCGCATTTGGCGCGGTAGCCGGCGTGGCGCTGGGCATCGCGTGCGCCTGGGTCCGCACGCAGGGCCCGGCGTGGCTGCGCGCGCCGGTGGCGGCCTATGTGGAGGTGATCCGTAACACGCCGTTTTTGATCCAGCTGTTCTTCGTGTTCTTCGGCCTGCCGTCGCTGGGTGTGCAACTGGGCGAGATGCAGGCCGCCTGCCTGGCGATGGCGCTGAACCTGGGCGCCTACAGCGCCGAGATCATCCGCGCCGGCATCGACGCCACGCCTAAGGGCCAGTACGAGGCCGGCGCCAGCCTGGCGATGACGCGCTTCCAGGTGTTCCGGCACGTCGTGCTGAAACCGGCGCTCAAGCGCATCTGGCCCGCGCTGTCGTCGCAGATCGTGATCGTGATGCTGGGGTCGGCGGTGTGTTCACAAATCGCCGCCGAAGACCTGACGTTTGCCGCCAACTTCATCCAGTCGCGCAACTTCCGCGCGTTCGAGGTGTATCTGGTGACCACCGGCATCTACCTGGCGCTGGCCATCCTGCTGCGCCAGTTGCTGCGCCTGGCCGGACGGCGCCTGTTCCGCAAGGCGGCAAGATGATTGAATTCTCGACCTGGGACATCGTCCGCAACCTGCTCTTGGCCGCGCGCTGGACCGTGGTGCTGTCGCTGGTGGCGTTCGCCGGCGGCGCGCTGATGGGCGTGCTGGCGCTGATGATGCGGACGTCCCGCGTGGCCGTGATGCGGCGCGCCACCTGGGCCTATATCGAACTGTTCCAGGGCACGCCGCTCTTGATGCAGCTGTTCCTGGCGTTTTTCGGCTTATCGCTGCTGGGTGTGGAAGTGCCGCCCTGGCTGGCCGCCGGCGCGGCGCTGACGTTGTGGTCGGGCGCGTTCCTGGCCGAGATCTGGCGCGGCTGCGTGGAAGCCATTCCCAAGGGGCAATGGGAAGCGTCAGCCAGCCTGGCGCTGGGTTATGTGCAGCAGATGCGTTATGTAGTGCTGCCGCAGGCGTTGCGCATCGCGATCGCGCCCACCGTGGGTTTTGCGGTGCAGATCGTCAAGAGCACCGCGCTGACCTCCATCATTGGATTCACGGAGCTGTCCAAGGCCAGCACCGTCATCACCAACGCCACCTTCAGCCCCTTCACCGTCTACGCCTGCGCCGCGCTGATCTATTTCGCGCTGTGCTGGCCCCTGTCGCGCCTCAGCCTCCGGCTGGAAAGGAAGTTGCATGCCCCTCATCGCCCTTGAAGACGTCCGCAAGAAATTCGGCGACAACGAAGTCCTGAAGGGGGTGACGCTACGCGTCGAACCCGGCGAGGTCATCGCCATCATCGGCAAGAGCGGCTCGGGCAAGAGCACGCTGCTGCGCTGCGTGAATGGACTGGAGCAAATCGACGGCGGCGCCATCATGGTGGCCGACGCCCAACTGGGCGACGACGAATTGCGGCTGCGCGCGCTGCGGCTGAAGGTGGGCATGATCTTCCAGCAGTTCAACCTGTTCCCGCACCTGACGGTGGGGCGCAACGTGATGCTCTCGCCCATGGTGGCCAAGCGCATGCCGGAAGCGCAAGCGGCCGACCTGGCGCGCGCCATGCTGACCCGCGTGGGCTTGGCGCATAAATTCGACGCATGGCCGGAAGAGCTGTCCGGCGGCCAGCAGCAGCGCGTGGCCATCGCCCGCGCGCTGGCGATGCAGCCGCTGGCGCTCTTGTGCGACGAAATCACGTCGGCGTTGGATCCGGAACTCGTCAACGAAGTGCTGGCGGTGGTGCGCGAGCTGGCGGCCGACGGCATGACTCTGCTGATGGTCACGCACGAAATGCGCTTTGCGCGCGAAGTGTGCGACCGCGTCGTGTTCATGCATCAGGGCCGCGTGCACGAGATCGGGCCGCCCGAGGAATTGTTCTCGGCGCCCGCCACCCCCGAGCTGCGGCAATTCCTGGGAATGACGAACCTGGCGGACTAAACGGTCAGCGCGAGAAGCCGCGCGCCGCGATCTCCCACACATCCTGCACCACGCCGTCGCGCACCACGACCAGCCCGTCGTGCAGGTTGAAGGTGGGATCCACGTGCGAAGGCACCAGGCGCAGCACGTCGCCCAATGCGGGCGGCTGCGCCCCCGGCGCCACACGCACCACGCCGTGCTCGTCGTTGATGGCCGCGTAGGTCAGGCCATCGGCCTTGAACACCGCGGGCGGGCCGCATTCGGCGGTGGTGGATTTCAGCCCGGCATCCAGGATCACGCGGTCGGCGGCGGGCACGCTCATCACGGTGGACAGCACGAACAGGCTGTTCTGGAACGTCAATGGACCATCCCACTCATTGGCGCCGTAATCGCCATCCATGAAGGCGTAAGAGCCTGCCTGCAGCTCGGTGAAAACGTCGCTTGCCGCGTCGAATTCCGCGCTGCCCGTGCCGCCGCCCGTGATGACGTCGCACGCGATGCCGCTTTCCCGCAGCAACTGCGCATACGACGCGGCGATACGCGCCGTCTGCCGGCAGACCTGCGACCGCTCTTCGCGCGTGCGAAAGTGCTGCATCGACCCGTGATAGGCCTGCAGCCCCACGAAATTCACGCCCGGCAGATCACGCGCCTGTTGCGCCAGCGCCAGCACCAGCGCGTCGTCCGACACGCCGCAGCGGCCTTGGCCCACGTCCACCTCCACCAGCACGTCGATCTCGGCCCCGGCCTGCGCCATGGCCTGGGAAATCTGCGCCAGGTTCTGCGCGTTGTCCACGCAGACGCTCATTTTGGCGGTGCGCGCCAATTGCGCCAGCATGGCCAGTTTGGCGGGTCCGACGACTTCGTTGCTGATGTGGATGTCGCGGATGCCGGCGGCCACGAAAGGCAGGGCTTCACTGACTTTCTGGCAGCAGATGCCGCGCGCGCCCAGCGCCAGCTGGCGCAACGCGATTTCCGGGCATTTGTGCGCCTTGGCGTGCGGGCGCAAGGCCACGTCGTGGCGGTCGGCCCAGGCCTGCATGGCGCGCAGGTTGGCCTCGAAGGGCGCCAGGTCCAGCACCAGGCTGGGCGTGTCAACGCGCGCCAAAGGGTCGCCCGGTTGCGCGGGTGGAGGCAGCGCTATGCCGCGTATGACTTCCTGGGACATCGGGTGACTCCGTTATCAGCACTGCATGGATGGCACGGCACGCCATAACCAAAGCGCGACCAGCCATAACCAAAGGGGCGGGCGACCCCCTGGTAAACGATAGCCCCGTAACCATTGGCTACGCATGGCCTACATGCCAGAATTTCATCATAGAAATGGCCCCCAGGGGGAGGCCCGTTTTTGCGCTGGCGAACGCCCGCGGCAGAAACGACCCGACGCAAGACGTCACGTTGATAAACCCGTCACAAAGTCCCGGAGAAGCTCGCATGAAACTCAAGCACTGGATCACCGCCCTGACCGTCGCGGTCGCCGCGGTCGGCACCGTGGGTTCCGCACAGGCCCAGCAGTTCTTCCGCATCGGCACGGGCGGCACCGCCGGCACGTACTACCCGATAGGCGGCATCATCGGCAACGCGGTCTCGCAGCCCGGCAAGCTCATCGCCACGGCGGTGGCCTCCAACGGTTCGGTGGCCAACATCAACGGCATCATCGGCGGTTCGTTCGAAGCGGGTTTCACGCAATCCGACGTGGCGTACTGGGCGTATAGCGGCACCGGCACCTTCGAAGGCAAGCCCAAGGCGCAGGACTTGCGCCTGATTGCCACCCTGTATCCGGAAAGCATCCATCTGGTGACGCGCAAGGGCGCCGGCATCAAGAGCGTGGCCGATCTGAAGGGCAAGCGCGTGTCCATGGACGAGCCGGGCTCCGGCACGCTGGTCGACGTGCGCCTGATCCTGGGCGCCTACGGCATGGCCGACAAGGACATCAAGGCCGAATACCTGAAGCCCAACCAGGCAGGCGACAAGCTCAAGGACGGCGGACTGGACGCATTCTTCTTCGTGGGCGGGGCCCCTGCCGGCGCCATCGCCGAACTGGCGTCCACGGGCAACATCGAACTGGTGCCGCTGGTGGGCCCCGAGATCGACGCGCTGCGTGCCAAGCAAGAGTTCTTCACGCCCGACGTGATCGCGGCCAATACGTACCAGAACCTGCCGGAAGTGAAGACCATCTCGGTCAACGCGCAGATGGTCACGTCAGCCAAGATCCCTGAACAGACGGTCTACGACGTCACCAAGGCGCTGTACAGCGACGCCACGCGCAAGACGCTGGATTCGGGCCACGCCAAGGGCAAGCTGATCACCCGCGACAACGCCATCAAGGGCGCGGGCATCCCGTTCCATCCCGGCGCCGAGAAGTTCTACAAGGAAATCGGCCTGCTGAAGTAGGCCTGAAGTAGGCCCCCCCTAGCGCCTGCGGCGCCTCCCCCAGGGGCGCCGCAGCGGACCGGCAAAGCCGGCTCCGCGCGGCCCGGAATGGCGGCGGCGGTGTTGTGCGGCGGGCGTGCCGTTTTGCTGCAAGGGGCCGGGCACATTTCATCTACCTGCGGCGCGTTTGCGCCGCGCTTAGTAGGGCCGCCGTGCGCGGCCCTGCTTGTTGAATTTTCCTGAGAATCACAGCGATGGAAATAGATCACGAGAAAACCCAGAAGCTGGCGGAGAAATACGACTCCGAGATCCGCTTCCGGCCGCTGGACAAGACGGCGACCTGGATCGTGTCGGGCCTGCTTGTCACGCTGTCGCTCTTTCACTACTACACGGCGGGCTTCGGCCTGTTGCGCGAGGCCACCCATCGCGGTGTGCACCTGGCCTTCGTGCTGAGCCTGATCTTCCTGGTGTTCGGCTTTTCCAAGTCGCACTACCAGCGCGAGCCCAAGTCGACCTGGCTGTCGCCCGGCGGCATTCCGCTGTACGACTGGATCATCGCCATCGCGCTGGCCTTGTCGGTGCTCTACATCCCCTACATTTTCGAAGACCTGGCATTCCGCGTCGGCAACCCGATGCCGATGGACGTCTTCATGGGCTCGGTCCTCTTGATCGGCCTGCTGGAAGCCACGCGCCGCGCCATGGGATGGCCGCTGCCCATCATCGCGCTGGTCTTCATGGCCTACGCGATGTTCGGCCCGTACTTTCCGGGCCTGCTCAAGCATGCGGGCAACACCTGGCCGCAGATCGTCAACCACATGTACCTGACCAGCCAGGGCGTGTACGGTGTGGCGGTGGGCGTGGTGGCGACCTACGTGTTCCACTTCGTGCTGTTCGGCGTGCTGGCCACCCGCATCGGGCTGGGCCAGCTATTCCTGGACGTGGCCTCCACCGTGGCCGGCCGCTATGCCGGCGGCCCCGCCAAGGTGTCCGTGTTCGGTTCGGCCATGTTCGGCATGCTGTCGGGGTCGTCGGTGGCCAACGCGGTGACCGTGGGGTCGCTGACCATTCCCGCCATGATCCGGGTCGGTTATCCGCGGCACTTCGCGGCAGGCGTCGAAGCGGCCAGCAGCACGGGCGGGCAGATCACGCCGCCCATCATGGGCGCGGCCGCGTTCCTGATGATCGAGTTCCTGGGCATCCCGTACCAGCAGATCGCGATTGCCGGCATCTTCCCGGCCTTCCTGTACTTCTTCGGCATGTTCATGCAGGTGCACTTCGAAGCCAAGCGCGAAGGCCTGCGCGGCCTGACGGCCGAAGAAATGCCCAAGCTCAAGCAATCGTTCAAGATGCGCTGGCCGACGCTGATCCCGCTGGTCCTGCTGGTGGGCGTGCTGGCCAGCGGCCGTACGCCGTATCTGGCGGCGTTCGCGGGCATCACGGGCTGCATCCTGGTGGGCCTGTTGAATCCGTATCAGCGCCTGCGCTGGCGCGATCTGTACGAAGCCTTCGAGACCGGCGCCAAGTACGCGCTGGCAGTCGGCGCGGCGGCAGGCGCAGTGGGCATCGTGATCGGGGTGGTGACCTTGACCGGCGTGGGCTTCAAGATCTCGTACATCGTGATCTCGGCGTCGCAGGCGCTGGCCGGCGGCGCGGCCATGTTCATTCCCGACGCCATGGCCAACTTGCAGACGCTGACCTTGCTGGCCGCGCTGATCATGACGGGCATCGTCTGCATCCTGATGGGCTGCGGCGTGCCCACCACCGCGAACTACCTGATCATGGTCGCCGTGGCCGCCCCCACGCTGGTGCAACTGGGCGTGCAGCCGATCGCGGCGCACTTCTTCGTGTTCTATTTCGGCATCCTGGCGGACATCACGCCGCCGGTGGCGCTGGCCGCCTATGCGGCGGCGGGCATGGCGGGCAGCGACCCGTTCAAGACCGGGAACACGGCGTTCAGGCTGGGCATCACCAAGCTGATCGTGCCTTTCGTGTTCGTGTTTTCGCCGTCGCTGCTGATCTCGGTGCAGGGCTTCACCTGGTATGACTTCTGGGTGACCCTGTTCGGCTGCATGGTGGGCCTGGTGCTGCTGTCGGCGGCGTTCTCGCGCTACATGCTGGTCGGCATGAAGAGCTGGGAACGGTGGCTGTGCACCGTCGGCGCATTGCTCACGATCATCCCCGGCCTGACGAGCGGCCTGATCGGCCTGGCCATCTGCATCCCCGTCTTCATCCGCCAGTTGGCGGAACTGAAACTGGAGACGGCGGCCAAGGCGGCCTGACCTGGATGGCGCGGAATTAACAGGGGCGGGCTTCGGTCCGCCCCTTTTTTATTTCGCCCAATCTCGGATTTTGGCAGCAAATACCGGCAAAATAGGGGCCTGGATCCACAGGGTGACGACATACAACATTCCGCCTTTTCGCCGGTTGCCCGGCTAAATAAATCAGCGTAAAGTAAAATTCATGTTTGCTGGTCTGCCGATCTGCGGGCCGACTGTGCAAACAGGCACAAAACTGCGCCATATGTTCGATATCCTGGTTTATCTGTTCGAGAATTACTACACGCCGCAAGCCTGTCCTGCGGCCGATGTGCTCGCTAAGCGGCTTGCCGCCGCCGGTTTCGAGCACGAAGACATCGACGACGCGCTCGGCTGGCTGTACGGTTTGGCCGAGACCACGGAACGATGCGTCGACCTCGCTCAGGCTCCCACCTCGGGAACCCGGATCTACACCGACAACGAATACAGCCAGCTCGGCACCGAATCCATCGGCTTCATCGCCTTCCTGGAATCGGCCGGCGTATTGCCGGCGCCGTTGCGCGAAATCGTCATCGACCGGGGCCTGGCTTCGCCGGAAACGCCCGTGCCGCTGTCCAAGATCAAGATCATCGCCCTCATGGTTCTCTGGAGCCAGGAAGCCGAGATCGACAACCTGGTCCTGGAAGAGCTGCTGGACGAAGAAGGCGTACGGTTGCTGCATTGATGACCCTGCGCCCCGGCCCCATGCATTGGGGCCGCTTGCCGTTGCTGTGACCTACGTAGGCCGATTCGCCCCCAGCCCCAGCGGCCCGCTGCATGCGGGCTCGCTCGTGGCTGCCCTGGCCAGCTGGCTGGATGCGCGCGCCCACGGCGGGCGCTGGCTGCTGCGCATGGAAGACGTGGACACGCCCCGCACCGTCGCGGGCGCCGCCGACGCCATCATGGCGCAACTGGACGCGCTGGGCCTGCACTGGGACGGCGACGTCATGTGGCAGTCGCAGCGCCACGCCGCCTACCAATCCGCCTTCGACACGCTGGCCGCGCGCGGCCTGATCTACGGCTGCGGCTGCACCCGGCGCGAAATCGCCGATTCGGCATTGCGTGGCCAGACCGTGCCCGGCGCGGACGGCGAACGGCCTTATCCCGGCACGTGCCGCCACGGTTTACCGGCAGGCCGCCAGGCGCGCGCCTGGCGCCTGCGCATCCCGGACGGCGTCGAACACTTTGAAGACCGCTGGCTGGGCCCGCAAGCACAGGACGTGGCGCAGGCGGTGGGCGACTTCGCCCTGCGGCGCGCGGACGGGCTATGGGCCTATCAACTTGCGGTGGTGGTGGACGATGCCGAACAGGGCGTGACGGACGTGGTGCGCGGCGCCGACCTGCTGAGCTCCACGGCGCGCCAACGCGTGCTGGGCCGCTTGCTGGGCCTGCCCCCCGTGCGCTATCTGCATGTGCCGCTGATCCTGGACGCCGCCAGCGGCCTGAAACTGTCCAAGCAGAATGGTGCCCCCGCCATTGACACCCAAGCGCCTCTGGCGGCGCTACAGGGCGCCTGGCGGGCCTTGGGCTTTGCGCCGCTTGCCGCCGACGCCGACTGTGGGCAGTTTCTGAGCGAAGCCACCGCGCACTGGGCGCGGCGCTTCCCCTGACGCGGGGCCCCGTGCCGTTATAGCGGCTGCAGGTCCGCGCCCAACATCCGCACCAGCAGGGCTTCGCCGTTGTCGCCCACGCGCAGCTCGCCATAGCGGGCGACCTCGAAACGCTTGGCTTCGCCTTCCTGGAAGAACCAGGCATTGGTCACGATGCGCACGCCGCGGTCGCGCACCCGGTAGCGCAGCGGCACCTCGCCGTCGGCATGCGGATGCACGTCGGGCTGTATGCGCAACGGCGTGGCCACGCCGCGCGCGTCGGTCTTGAGCATCACATAGCCGTCCGGCTCGAAGCCGGGCAGGGTCTCGTCGTCAACCGGACGGTCGCCGCCCAGGCGCAGGCGCGTAATGTCGCGGCTGGCGGCGAAGTTCAGCGCCATATAGTCGCCCTGCATCAGCGACCGCGGGTCCACCGGCGCCAGTTCCAGGATGACGACCTTGCCCGAGGCTAGCAGCGTTTCACGCTGCCAGATGCCGCCGTTGGCCACCACCAGCACCAGCGCCAGGCCGCCCAGGATGGCCAGCGTGCGCCAGCGCAAGGGCGCCGACACCGGCGGCAGCGGCGCGCGGCGGTCGGGCGACTGCGTGCGCATCAGCCGCGGCACCAGCCAGACCAAGCCGCGCAAGACGAACAGCAGCAACGCGCCGCCGCCCAGCCACAGCGCCTTTTGCAGCAGCGGCACATCAAGTTGGTAGTAGTAGACGCCCAGATAGGCCAGCAGGCTGATCACGCCGAAGACGACCAGGCGCAGTTGGTTCAGCCCAAAACCCAACAGCAGCCACGCCAGCGCGAAACCCACGCCCGGGCTGGGCAGCCAGAAGCCAGCCAGGATCAGCAGCGCAATCGGCACGCCCCAGGTGACGCCGGCGGTCAACACATGGCGGCGGGGCCACAGCACCGCCATCGCGGCCGCCGCCGGCAGCAACGCGCCGGCGGTGACGAACAGGGCGCCCTGCGGATTCAGTTGCCACATGGCGGGCAGATGCAGGACGGAGATGCCGCCCGCCAGCCACACCATGCCCTGCACCGACAGCAGGAACGCCCAGGCCAGCGGCTGCAAGGCATGGTCGCGCTTCGCGCCCCCGCGATGGCCCACGGTCAGGATCACGGCGGTGGCCCAGGCGCCGATCACGGCGATGGGCAGCCACACGACGCTGGACAAGGCGGGGTCGAAATCCAGCCACGCCTCCAGCAGGTCATCGCGCATCATCTGGGGCGACAGGCCGCGCCAGATCAGGCTGGCGCCGGCTCCCGCAATCAGAACGCCGGACAGGAAACGCAGGATCACATCGGGACCCAGCACGTAGATGGCCGTGGCCATCAGCAGCACGAATACGCAAGCGCTGGTGAACGAAGTGGAATCGGACAAACCGTAAATGATCAGCAACTGCCCGGCGAAAGCCATGGCCGTGCCGCATTGCCGCCAGAAGGGGCCCGCGTCGCTGCGCAGCACCGCCACGCCCGCACCGCACAGGACCAGCCCGGCCACCAGCGCGCCTTCTTCGGACGTGACGATGCCCGAGAAGCCCACGAAAACCAGCAGCAGCAGGGTGGCCAGCCAGGCGCTCAGGCCCAGCAGGCATTGCACGTACCAGGGCGGTTCGGCGTGCGGGGCGGCGGCAGGCGCCAGCTGCGCCACGGGCGCGCCCGATTCCGCCGGCTCCACGGCATTGCCGGCCGATGCCGAGGCCGGCTCGGCGTCCGCCGCGGCAGGCCCCGAGACCTGAGGTTCGGCCGCCAGCTTGCGCAGCCAGCGCGCAGCCAGCACGGCTTCGGCCATCAGCAACGCCGCCAGGGGCAGCGCGGCCCAGACGCCGGGCTCCAGGCGCAGCAGCCATTCGCCCACGAAGCGCAGCGACACGCAGATGACGCCAGCCGCCAAAATGGCCAGGATGATCAGGTCACGCCGGACCCGCTGATAATAAAAGCCCAGCCCCACCGTCACGGCAAGCCACGCAATGCCGCTCTGCCCTTGCTCGCGGCCGAAGAAGAAGCCGACGAACATCAGGGACATGACCAGCGCGCTGACGACCAGGGCCGCCAGGATGCGGGGGCCGATCAGCGTGCTGGCGCGCCAGCGGTGCGCGGCCAGCTCCCAGCCCAGCAGCAACACCAGGTTCAGCCCTGCCATGACGAGGGTGATGGTGTCTGATCCGCCAAACACCGACAGCCACGAGAACATCCGCTCGCCCAGCCAGAGCGCGGCCGCCACGTTCAGCACCAGGATCCACAGCAGCCACACGGCCTGGCTGGCCGCGGCCAGTGCCCAGGGCAGCAGCAACAGCGCCCACCAGGCGAACAATTCCCAGGTATCGGCGCCAGTCTGGTAAGTTTGGCCTAATAACGCGAGCAGGGCGCCCAACAGGATGCCGGCCAACGCCAGGAGCGCGCCAGGGATGCTGCGCCGCACGCCAGGGGTGCCCCGAAGGCGCAGCCCGGCCCAGGCGGCGGCCAGTGCGGCAATCGCCAGCAGGCCTTGCGTGCCGGCGAAGCGCTGCACTTTTGTCATGTCTTGCCAATTGGCGGCGACCCAGCAAATCGCGGCGCTGCCCAGCAGCAAAACGCCTAGCCAAAGGGTGCTTCGCGCCAGGAATTGGCGCCAAGCGTGCAGTTCGGATCCCGCTTGTCTTTCAGTGCCGACTTGCATCTGGCGAATCTCCGATCTTATTATCCGCGCTACTAAGGCGGGACTACCGCCACTGGATACACATGAATAAAACGCTGATTATTGCCGAGAAGCCCTCGGTGGCCCTTGATATATCACGCGCCTTGGGAGGCTTTGCGCGCGAGGGCGACTATTTTGAAAGCGAACGTTACGTACTCGCGTCCAGCATCGGCCATCTGCTGAGCTTGGTCGCGCCCAACGATCCGGTCAAGGGAAAGTGGAGCTTCACGCACCTGCCCGTGATTCCGCCGGAATTCGAACTGGGCCCCACCGACAAGAAGTCCGCCGAACGCCTGAAGCTGCTGGTCCGCCTGGCCAAGCGCAAGGATGTGGACGCCATCATCAATGCCTGTGACGCAGGACGCGAAGGCGAACTGATCTTCCGCTACATCATTCAGTATGCGGGCGTGAAGAAGCCGATCCAGCGTCTGTGGCTGCAATCCATGACGCAGGCCGCCATCCGCGAGGCCTTCGCCAACCTGCGCGACGACGCCCAGTTAAAGCCGCTGGAAGCGGCCGCCCGCTCCCGCGCCGAAGCCGACTGGCTGGTCGGGATCAACGGCACGCGCGCCATGACCGCCTTCAACAGCAAGGACGGCGGCTTCTTCAAGACGCCGGTCGGCCGGGTGCAGACCCCCACGCTGGCGATCGTGGCCGAACGCGAAGAGCGGATCCGCCGCTTCGTGCCGCGCGACTACTGGGAAGTGCGCGCCACCTTCATCGCGGCCGCCGGCCTGTATGAAGGCCGCTGGATCGACCCCCAATTCAAGAAAGACGACCGCGACCCTGAAAAGCGCGAATCGCGCCTGTGGTCGGCCGCCGCCGCCCAAAGCGTGGTGGCCGCCTGCCGCGACCAGCCAGGCAACGTCACCGAAGAATCCAAGCCGTCGACCCAGATGTCGCCGGCGCTGTACGACCTGACCTCGCTGCAGCGCGAGGCCAACGGCCGGTTCGGCTTTTCGGCCAAGACCACCCTGGCGCTGGCCCAGACCCTGTACGAACGCCACAAGGCGCTGACCTACCCGCGTACCGATTCCCGTTATCTGCCCGAGGACTACATCACCACGGTGCAGGAAACGATGCGCGCGCTGGCCAAGGGCGGCTCGAACGCCGTGGGCGGCCTGGCCCGCCACGCGGACACGGTCGTCACCCAGCAGTGGGTCAAGCCCAACCGCCGCATCTTCGACAATAAGAAGGTGTCGGATCACTTTGCCATCATCCCCACGCTGCAGATCCCGCACGACCTGAGCGAAGCCGAGGCCAAGCTGTACGACCTGGTGCTCAAGCGCTTTTTGGCCGTGTTCTTCCCGGCAGCCGAATACCGCGTCACCACCCGCCTGACCGAAGTGCAGGGCCATCGCTTCCGCACTGACGGCAAGGTGCTGGTCACCCCGGGCTGGCTGGCCGTCTACGGCAAGGAAGCCCAGGGCGAAGACGCCAACCTGGTGCCCGTGGCGGACGGCGAGACCGTGCGCACGGAAGACGTCGAAGCCGTAGGCCTGTCGACCAAGCCGCCGGCCCGCTTCAACGAAGGCACCTTGCTGTCCGCCATGGAAGGCGCCGGCAAGCTGGTCGACGACGAAGAGCTGCGCGAAGCCATGTCCGAGCGCGGCCTGGGCACGCCGGCCACGCGCGCCGCCATCATCGAAGGCCTGCTGAACGAGGTCTACCTGCGCCGCGAAGGCCGCGACCTGGTGCCCACCGCCAAGGCGCGCCAGCTGATGACGCTGCTGTCCGGCCTGGACGTCACCGAACTGACCTCGCCCGAACTCACGGGCGAATGGGAGCACAAGCTTAAGCAGATCGAGCAGGGCGGGCTGGGCCGCGAGGCCTTCATGCGTGAAATCGCGCAGATGACGCAAGTCATCGTCAAGCGCGCCAAGGAATACGAGCGCGACACGGTGCCGGGCGACTACGCCACGCTGCAGACGCCGTGCCCCAAGTGCGGCGCCGTGGTGAAGGAAAACTATCGCCGCTTCGCCTGCACGGCTTGCGATTTCTCGATCGGCAAGCACCCGGGCGGCCGCACGTTCGAACTGCCGGAAGTCGAAGAACTGCTGGCCAAGCGCGAGATCGGTCCGCTACAGGGGTTCATCAGCAAGATGGGCCGGCCGTTTGCCGCCATCCTGCGCATCAGCGATGAATACAAGCTGGAGTTCGATTTCGGCCAGAACGACGAAGACGACACCGAAGCCGTGGACTTCTCCGGCCACACGCCGGTGGGCCCGTGCCCGAAGTGCCAGTCGCGCGTGTTCGAGCACGGCATGAGCTACGTCTGCGAAAAGTCCGTCGGCCCCGAAAAGAGCTGCGAATTCCGCTCGGGCAAGGTCATCCTGCAGCAGGAGATTTCGGCCCAGCAGATGGGCAAGCTCTTGACCGACGGCCGCACCGACCTGCTGGACGGCTTCGTGTCCAGCCGCACCAACCGCAAGTTCAAGGCGTTCCTGGTGCGCCAGCCGGACGGCAAGGTGGGCTTCGAGTTCGAGCCGCGTCCTGAAAAGCCGGGCCGCGCGCCGGGCAAGACGGCGGCAAAGACGGCCACCAAGACGGCTGCGAAGAAGGCGCCGGCCAAAAAGGCCGCAGTGAAGAAGACCGCCACGAAGACGGCAACCAAGACGGCAACGAAAACCGCCGCCAAGAAAGCCGTGAAGAAGGCGGCGCCGAAGAAAACGGCGTCGTAGGATGGGTGAAGCGCGAGGATGTGCCAACAAGAACACCGGCACATATCGCGCGCAACCCATCAAGCAGCGGTGATGTCTTAACCGCTCCCGCCATAATTGACCAACGCCCGGGCAACCGGGCGTTTTCCATTGTTGGACGGCAGACGCTGGGGTATTGTTTACGCCAAACAGCTGCAACCCAATCAAATCCCGAGGACGACATGACCCACAGCCCCGATTTCACTACCCGCCGCCGCGTGCTGGCCGCTGCCGGGGCGCTGGCCGGCGTCAGCCTGCTCAATGGGCGCGTCGCGTTCGCGCAGCCCAAGCTGGGCCGCGTCGTCTACGGCCAGGGCAGCATCGACCCCTTTTTCGCGGCCGGCTACGTGGCGTTGAAGAAGGGCTATTTCAGCGAAGGCGGACTGGACGTCGAATACCTGAATTCGCAAAGCGGCCCGCGCACCAACCAGTTGCTGGCGGCCGGCCAGATCGTGTTCGGCGCCACGGCGGCCACCGCCGCCCCCGCGCTGACCATCGCCGGCAAGCCCGCGACGCTTGTGTTCGGCTTTGACCGCAAGCTCACCTACGCCAACGTCATCGTGCGCCGCGAAGACTTCGACAGCGGCAAGATCAAGTCGCTGAAGGACCTGGCCGGCAAGCGCGTGGGCGCCACCCAGCCGCAGTCCAGCACCTGGCTGATGGCGCTGTACCTGATGCAGAAGGCCGGCGTGGCCGACAAGGTGGACATCCGCCCGCTGGGCGACCTTGCCACCATGCTGGGCGCGCTCAAGACCGGGTCGGTGTCGGCCAGCATGGCCACCATGTCCATGATGGAGCAGGCCCGCCAGGAAGGCTGGGGGGTGCCCATTTTCGACGCCACCACCGAAAGTTCGTGGAATGAATTCATGGGCGGCGACGTCCCCGGCATCGCGGCGCTGACGCTGGAAGACACCATCCAGAAACGCCCCGAAGTGGTGCAGGCCTTTGTGACCGCGATGGTCAAGGCGCAGGACTTCATCACCGCCAACACCGCCGCCGGCATCACCGACGTCATCTACGACGACTACCTCAACGCCTTCCCGCGCGCCGCCATCGAGAAGACGCTGGGTGTCTACAAGGACACCGTGTTCCTGAAGGACAACCTCATCACCGAAGACGCGTACAACCGCATGACGGCCATCATGGGCGACGGCCGCCAGTTCTCCAACGACGAGATCAAGACGGTGCCCTACGCCAAATGCGTGAACATGGCCTTCGTGCGGAAAGCGCGGGGCCTCTGATGATCACGCTGGACAAAGTCGGCAAGGCGTACCAGTCGCGCCAGGGCACGACGCATGCGGTGGGCGAGGTCAGCCTGACGATCGAACAAGGCGAATTCGTGTCCGTCGTCGGCCCCTCGGGCTGCGGCAAGAGCACGCTGCTGAACATGATCGCCGGCTTTTTGCGGCCCACCACCGGCACCATCCACGTGGACGGCCAGGTGGTGGACGGGCAGGTGCCGCCCGCGCTGGGCTACATCTTCCAGAAAGACACCTTGCTGCCCTGGTTCAGCGTCAAGAAGAACGTGGCGCTGGGCCTGAAGTTCCAGGGCGTGGCCGCCGACAAGATCGACCGCCGCGTGGCCGAACTGCTGGAACTGGGCCACCTGGGCGCCTTTGCCGACGCCTTCCCGCACCAGTTGTCGGGCGGCATGCGCCGGCGCGTGGCGCTCTTGATGAGCCTGGCCGTCGAACCCCGCATCCTGCTGCTGGACGAGCCGTTCGGCGCACTGGATACCCACACCAAGACGCACCTGCACCGCGAACTGATGGAGATCTGGCGCAAGCTGGGCCAGACCATCGTCATGGTCACGCACGACCTGGACGAAGCCATCCTGCTGTCGGACCGCGTGGTGGTGCTGTCCGGCCCGCCCAGCCGCGTGCTGCTGGACGAACGCATCCGCATCCCGCATCCGCGTGACGTCTTTACGCTGCGTGAAACGCCGCAGTTCGTCGCCCACGTGCAAAGCCTCTGGAGCGTGCTGGGCCAGCAGTTCCGCGCCGCCGCCTGAATCCCCCCGCGTCATGATCCCGACTGAAACCTCTGATTCCCTGCAGGACCAGCTGCGGCTGGACCGCCGCGCCGGCATTGCCCGCCGCGTGCGCATCACCTTGTGGCAAGTGCTGATCCTTGCCGTCATCCTGGGCTCGTGGGAGACGCTGACGCGCATCCCGTGGTTCACCCAGAACACGCTGTTTGACCCCTTCTTCATCAGCCAGCCGTCGCGCGTGGCGGTACGGCTGTGGGAATGGATGCAGCCCGGGCCGCGCTCGGTCTGGCCGCACTTGTGGCTGACGCTGCAGGCCACGATGGTAGGGCTGATCGTGGGTGTGGGCAGCGGCTTCATCGTCGGCATGACGCTCAGCCGCAGCCGCTTCCTGGCAGACGTATTCAACCCGTTCATCGTGGCATTCAACTCGATGCCGCGCATCGCGTTTGTGCCGCTCATCACCATGTTCTTCGGCCTGGGGCTGGCCTCCAAGGTGGTGACGTCCTGGTTCGTGGTGTTCTTCCTGGTGTTCTTCAACACCTACAAGGGCGGCCGCAGCGTCGAACGCGAACTGGTGGACTTCTGCCGCACGCTGGGCGGATCGCCGCGCCAGATCCTGTGGCGGGTGCGCATCCCGACGGCAGCGGCATGGACGTTCGCCGCCTTGCCCAACGCCATCAGCTTCGCGCTGATCGGCGTGGTGCTGGCCGAATTCGTGGGATCCACCACCGGCATGGGCTACCTGATGATCACCGCGCTGGCCACGCTGAACGCCACCGACATGTTCGCCGCCGTGACGCTGTTGTCCATCGTCGGCATCGCGCTGGTTTATTGTGTGACGTGGCTGGAGCGGCGCCTGCTGCACTGGGCGCCCGAGTTCAGGGAATAGCAAGGCTCGCCCCCAACGCGCAGGGCGATGGAGAATTGATTTGAAGACACTACCTTATCTGCGCAACTTCGATCTGACCGGGCAGGTTGCGCTGGTCACCGGGTCCGCGCGCGGACTGGGCTTTTGCATTGCGCGGGCGCTGGCGGGCTGTGGCGCGCGCGTGCTGATCAACGGGCGCAACGCCGCGGCCGTGGATGCCGCCGTGGCCGATCTGACGGCCGCCGGGCTGGACGCGCATCCCTTGCCGTTCGATGTCAGCGACGACGCCGACATGGCGCGCGCGTTCCAGCGCATCGACGACGAGCATGGACGCCTGGACGTGCTGGTGAACAACGTGGGCGCCCGCAACCGCAAGACCTTGCGCGACACCAGCCCCGCCGAAATCCGCGAGCTGATCGACACGGATCTGGTCGCCGGCATGCTGCTGGCCAAGTTCGCGGCCGAACGCATGGTGCGCCAAGGTGGCGGCCGGCTGATCGCGATCACGTCGGTGGTGGGCGAACTGGCGCGCGCGGGCGACGCCGTGTATCCGGCGGCCAAGCAGGGGCTCACCGGCATGGTGCGCGCCCTGGCCGCGGAATTCGGCGGCCACCACATCACCAGCAACGCGATCGCGCCCGGCACCTTCGCAACCGAAACCAATGCGGAAATGGTGGCGGACCCCGAAGTCGGCCCGCGCATCGCGGCCCGCAATCCGACGGGGCGGTGGGGCGAACCGGAAGAAATCGCCGGCGCGGCAGTATTCCTGGCATCCCCGGCCGCGTCTTACGTGAACGGACACGTCCTGGTCGTGGACGGCGGGCTGTCGATTCAGTTTTAAGGCGGGCCAGCGGCCTGCGCGATGGGTTTCGCGCCGCCGCGACCGTCCCGGAACAGGAAGGGCTGGCCGCGCTCCACCCATCCTACGAATGACATGCCGGCCATGGATGATGCACCACCCCCGTAGGATGGGTGAAGCGCGAGACACGCTCGCCGCGCACGGCAGCGCCTGCCGCGCGCAACCCATCATCCGCAGTCCGCCAGAATCAGGTCGTCTCGTCCTGATACCAGACGCCTTCGGCCAGCATCATCTTCTGATGGCCGTGGCCTGCGGGCATCATCGGGAAGCAATTTTCCTGCGCTGACACCGCCACGTCCAGGAAGTAGGGGCCGTCATGCGCCAGGCATTCGGCCAGCGCGGCCTCCAGCTTTGCCGGGTCGTCCACCCGCGCCGCGCCCCAGCCGAACGCCCGTGCCAGCGCCACGAAATCGGGCAGCGACGCGTTGTAGCTGTGGCTGTAGCGGCCGCCGTGGATCAGTTCCTGCCACTGGCGCACCATGCCCATGTAGCCGTTGTTGCACAGCACGACCTTCACGGGCGTCTGGTGCTGCATGGCCGTGGACAGTTCCTGGATATTCATCAGCACCGAGGCGTCGCCGCTGACGCAGACCACCGTCTTGTCCGGATGCGCCACCTGCGCGCCGATCGCGGCGGGCACGCCATAGCCCATGGTGCCGGCGCCGCCCGAGGTCAGCCAGCGGTTCGGTTTGTCGAAACGCAGGTACTGCGCGGCCCACATCTGGTGCTGGCCCACGTCGGTGGACACGATGGCGTCACGGTCGGCCAGCGCGGCATTCAGGCTGGCCATCAAATGCTGCGGCAGGATCGCGTCGGCGGCGGGCGTGAAACCCAGGCAATCCTGGCTGCGCCACGTATCGATGCGCTTGAACCAGGGCGCCAGGCGCGCCGCATCCATCGGCTCGTCGCCCAGCTCGGCACGCAGCGCCCGCACCAGCGGCAGGCAGTCGCCCACCAGCGCCACGTCCACCCGCACCACCTTGTTGATCGACGCCGGGTCGATGTCGATATGGATCTTGCGCGCATGCGGGCAGAATTCCGAGATCTTGCCGGTGATGCGGTCGTCAAAACGGGCGCCGATGCAGACGACGAGGTCGGCGTTGTGCATGGCCAGGTTGGCCTCGACCGTACCATGCATGCCCAGCATGCCCACGAACTGCGGGCTGGACGCGGGGAAGGCCCCCAGGCCCATCAGCGTCAGGGTGCACGGCGCGCCGGTGTGGCGGACCAGGTCGGCGAACGCCTCGCAAGCTTCCGGGCCGGCATTCACCAGCCCGCCGCCGCCGTAGAAGATGGGACGCTTGGCCTGCGCGATCAGCGCGGCGGCGCGGCGCACGGCCGACTGCGGCAACTTGGGCGCCAGCTTGCCCGACTGGCGGCGCGCACGCAGCGCGGCCAGCTTTTGCTGCGAGGGCAGGCCGGGCACGTCGTCATCCGCATCGCGCGGCACGGCCAACTGCACGTCTTTCGGAAAGTCCACCAGCACGGGGCCCGGACGGCCCTGGCGGGTCAGCTCGAACGCCCGGGACACCACATTGGCCACGTCGTCCACGGCGCGGATCTGGGTGTTCCACTTGGTCACGGAACGCGAAATGCCGATGGCGTCGCATTCCTGGAAAGCGTCGGTGCCGATGGCCGCGGTGGACACTTGGCCGCTGACGCACAGCACCGGGATCGAATCGCACATGGCGTCCAGCAAGCCCGAGGTGGTGTTGGCCATCCCCGGGCCGGAGGTCACGAACACCACGCCGGTGCGACCGGTGCTGCGGGCGTACCCTTCGGCGGCATGCACGGCCGCCTGTTCGTGGCGCACCAGCACATGGCGCAGGCGCGGCTCGGCATACAGCGCGTCGTACAACGGCAGGACCGCCCCGCCGGGGTAGCCGAACACGGTGTCCACACCGTGCGCAATCAGCGTATCGAGCAGAATCTTCGCGCCGTTCGAAACGGCGGGTTCAGTGGCGGCAAGCGCGGCGGCGGCGGTGGGGTGCAGGCGATCGTTCATGCTATCTATCTTATTCGTAGGCTTGAAGAATTTTTATCTTCTTTTCCACGATTACCGGCCGAACGGAGTAAATTTATCTTCGATTTAGAGGAATCAAAGAAAATGAACCTGGACAAGTTTGATCTGGCCATTCTGAAGGTGCTGCAAGAGAACGCGCGCGCCAGCCTGAACGACATCGGCGCGGCAGTGGGCCTGTCGTCCACGCCGTGCTGGAACCGCATCAAGCGCATGGAAAGCGCCGGGGTGATCCGCGGTTACACCGTGGACATCGATCCGGCCAGCCTGGGCTTCATGGACACGGTGATCGTGCACGTCACGCTGGAAAGCCACAGCGAGGAAACGCTGTACGAGTTCGGCCGCGCGCTGGCGGCCATCCCCGAAGTGCTGGAGGCCTTTCTGGTGTCGGGCGACTACGACTACTACATCCGCATCGCCGTGCGCGACACCCGCGACTACGAACGCCTGCTGCGCGAACAGCTCTACCGCATCCCCGGCATCCGCCACAGCAAATCCTGCTTCGTGCTGCGCCGCCTGAAGGAAACCATGCTGCCGCTGACCGGGCCGGCGGGGTAAACCGCCCTCAACGCAGCACGAACCCCACCGGTTCGGCCGCTTCGGGCAGCGGACGCACGCCCAGGCCCTCCAGGAGGTCGATCTCGATCACGCGGGCCAGCGCCGACAGCGGCAGGTCGTTCTCTTCCAGGCCGAAGGGGTCTTCCAGCTCGTCGCCCAGCGCGTCCAGCCCGAAGAAGGTGTAGGCGATGATGATGACCGCCACCGGGGTCAGGTATTCCAGCGTGCCCACCAGGCCGAACGGCAGCAACAGGCAGAACAGCCATGCCGTGCGATGCAGCAGCAGCGAATAGGCGAACGGACAGGGCGTGAACTTGATGCGTTCGCAGGCGGCCTGGATGGCGGCGCACTGCGCCACGCGCTGGGTCAGGCCCTGATAGAGAATGTCGCTGAGTTCGCCGCGCCGCAGACAGGCCGCCAGGTCGCGGTTGATCGCCATGAGCAGCGCGTCCGGCACATTGCGGCAACCGGCCAGCGTGTCCAGTTCGTCTTGCTGCACCCAGGGGCGTACGGCCTCCACCATGTCCTGGCCGCGCAAGCGCGCCGCCAGCCCGTACCCGAAACCGATACAGCGCCGCACCAGCCGTTCCTGCACCGGGTTGGCCGTGCTGGCCGCCAGCAGCACCGCGCTTTCCCGCGCCAGGCTGCGCGCCTGCACGATCAGGTCGCCCCACTGCTTGCGGGCTTCCCACCAGCGGTCATAACAGACGTTGTTGCGAAAGCCCATGAAGACCGACAGCGCCAGGCCGAAAAGCGAGAAGGGCACCGCGGTCAGGTGCGCGGGCGAAAACAGCTGGCGGTGGTACATCCACACCACCACGCAGGACAGCAGCGTGATGACGAGAATCCGGCTGAATATGCGCGGGATGATGGAGCCGCGCATGATAAAGAACAAGGCCAGCGCAGAGGGACGCGGACGGACGATCATGATGAATATCAAGTAAGGACAAGGCGCGCTCACTATACGCCTGTCGTCCTGTCAAAGACGCGTCGATATAATTCTGTTTCGTCTCACCGCTTTCACCAGGCCTCCATGACCTCCGAAGACACCCCGATCAAGCCCTGGCATGTCGTCCGCCGCTCCAAGCTGCACGGCAACGGCGTCTTCGCCGCCCGCAAGATCCCCGCGGGCACACGCATCATCGAATACGGCGGCGCGCGCATCAGCGCCAAGGAAGCCGACCGCCGCCACCCGACCAACCCCGACGATCCCTTCCACACCTTCTTCTTCGCGCTCAGCTCCGGCCGCGTGATCGACGGCGGCGACGAAGGCAACGACGCCCGCTGGATCAACCATTCCTGTGAGCCCAACTGCGAGGCCCAGGAAGGCAAGCACGGCAAGCGCGTCTACATCGTCGCCTTGCGCGACCTGCCGCGCGGCACGGAACTGTCGTACGACTACGGCCTGGTCCTGGACGGCCGCATCACCAAGGCGCTGAAGGAAGGCTACCGCTGCCTGTGCGGCACCCCCCCGTGCCGCGGCACGATGCTGGCGCTGCCGAAAAAGAAAAAGAAGAAAGCAGAAACGCCCGCAACGGCAAACGTCGTGGAAGCGGCCGAAACCGCCGAATCGGCAACCGCGGCAAAAACACCCGCCACGGCAAAGTAAAGACAGTCCCACCTCCAGCTGACGCGTCCCCAACCGCGCGCAGCGCCCCCCGCACCCGCAAGACACCCCAATGCCAAAAACGGCCGCCCGCGCGGCCTTTTTTGGCGACCCCGCAAGATCCTCCATCTCCACACCGCCCGGCAGAAAAATGCCAAGCACACCCCCCGCCCCAGAGGCGGTGAAGTGTCGAAACCAGAGCCTGGCGCGGGGGCGGGCCGGGGGGCGAGGGGAGTCGATGCGCCCAAGGGAATCTGAAGGAACTGCCAAAGGCAGTGACGAAGATGACGCAGGGGCAGTCCGGAGCGAAGGCTCCGGACCGCAATCGTTGACCCGCGCCCCCCGGCCCCCCCCCCCCCCCGGCGCCCCAAGAACCCACCCATCCCCCGTCCCAAAAAGAACAAACCCCCACCCGCAATAAGCATATTCCGACACAAAATCCCGACAGGCGTACAATCCAGAAAGTCGTTAACACGACATGCAGTACGTCTTCAGGGCGGGGTGCGATTCCCCACCGGCGGTATGCCATGCAATGTGGTGAGCCCGCGAGCGCCCGGCGTCCTTCACGGACATCGGGGTCAGCAGATCTGGTGAGATGCCAGAGCCGACGGTCATAGTCCGGATGAGAGAAGATGTGCCGGCACATTCCCGATTGCCCGGGCGCACCTGCGCCCGGACGACCGTATTGCGTTCGGCTGTCGATTAGCCCTGAAACGTTTTTCGCCCCCTTCATTTGCGAGAGCGTTTCAATGTCCACCCTCAATACCCAGCAGTCCCTCCCCAGCCTGGCTTCACAGCCCTTCGCCGCTCGTCTGCAGCGCGCCCTGCATCATTTGCGCCTGGGCCGCCCCGTCATCCTCATGGACGACTTCGACCGCGAAAACGAGGCCGACCTGATCGTCGCCGCCGACAAGCTGACCGTGCCCGTCATGGCCCAGCTGATCCGCGACGGCAGCGGCATCGTCTGCCTGTGCCTGCCCGGCGAAACCCTCGACCGCCTGGAACTGCCCCCGATGGTCCAGCGCAACCAGAGCCGCTTCGCCACCGCCTTCACCGTTTCCATCGAAGCGCGCGAAGGCGTCAGCACCGGCGTATCCGCCGTTGACCGCGTCACCACCATCCGCGCCGCCATCTCGCCTTCGGCCCAAAGCGAAGACATCGTCAGCCCCGGCCACGTGTTCCCGCTGCGCGCCCAGCCCGGCGGCGTACTGACCCGCCGCGGCCACACTGAGGGCTCGGTCGACCTGGCCGTGCTGGCCGGCCTGCGCCCGGCCGGCGTGCTGTGCGAACTGATGAACGCCGACGGCACCATGATGCGCGGCGCGTCGCTTGAGCGCTACGCCGCCCAGCACGGCCTGGTGGCGCTGACCATCGCCGAACTGGCCGACCATCTGCAAAAGCTCAAGGACGGCCAGGCCGAAACCGTGGACGACGAAGTCCTGGAAATGGCTGCAACCGTCTAAGTCCGGCAAACGCATCAGGGCCGTGGCAAACCACGGCCCTGATGCATGAACACCCGATGCGTCATGCCCGGGCAGGGCGCCTCAACGCCAAGGCCACGACAACGGCGGCCAACGCGCACGTCCCGCCCATCAGATACACCGCGCCATATCCTTGCGCACCCGCGAGCCAACCCGCCGCCGGGCCGCTGATGCCCAGCGCCACGTCCAGGAACGCCACATACGCCCCCATGGCTGCGCCCCGGCTTGCCGCCGGCACGCGGCGCACGGCTTCCACCCCAAACGACGGAAACGCCAGCGAATAGCCTGCGCCGGTCAGCAGCGCGCCGCCATACGCCCACAGCGGCGTGGCGCCCGACCAGATCAGCCACTGGCCCACGGCCTCGACCACCACGCATACCAGCGCCACGCGCGCGCCGCCCAGCTTGTCCGGCAGGCCGGCAAAGAACACCCGGGCCAGGATGAAGCCGACCCCGAACGCGCTGAACATCCACGCCGCGCCATCCCAGCCGCGCTCCGCGAAGAACAGGCTGACGAATGCGGTGATGACGCCGAACCCCACACTCGTCAACGCCAGGCCCATGCCCGGCAACAGCACCATGCCCAGCACGCGGTAGAAGGGCGTGCGCACGCCGCCTACGGCCGCCACCCCGCGCTGCGGCAGCACCAGCGCCAAGGCCGCCAGCGGAATCAGGACCGTCGCCCACGCAATGCCCGCGAATCCCGCCGCGTCATACAACCGCATGCCGGCGGGCGCGCCCAGCGCATACGCGGCGTAGATGGCCACGCCCACCCAGGCCATCACGCGCCCGGCATTCTGCGGCCCCACGCGGCCCACGCCCCAGCTGAGCGCGCCGGTGGCGATCAGGCTTTCCGCGCATCCCATCAGCGCGCGGCCCGCCAGCAAGACGGCCAGCGCCGCCTGCGGCTGCGACGAGAGCGCCTCGGCCAGCACATACAGCAACCCGGCCGCCACACCCAGCACAAAGCCCGCCACCACGGCGCGCTTGGCGCCACGGCGATCGACCAGCGCGCCGGAATACGCCCGCGACAACAAGGCGGCGGCGAACTGCAGGCCCGCCACCACGCCCACCACCAGCGCACTCATGCCCAGCGTGCCATTCACATACAACGGCAATACCGGCATCGGCAGGCCGACCATGAAAAATCCGATGAACACCGCCAGGACCAAGGGCAGCAACTGCGCAAACACGGAGCGCACGGGTCCGTGGGCCGCGGGCAATGCCGCGGCCGTCGAAACGTTCGACATGAAAAATCCTTGAAAGGGTCATGACAATCCGAAACCATCGCGGAGAATTCGTCGATGGCATAATCCGCGCTTGCGGGTGACAAATCGGATTGCCTGCTGCAAATTTTATGAGCCGAAGCTCAGGTTTGATACTCGCCTTTCCACGCATCCATGACCGACATCCCACAGCCCCGAAAATCGCCGCGCCAGCTTAGATCGCAGCACACCGTCGACACGATCCTGCAGGCGACGGCTCGCGTTTTGGCCGCCAACGGCTATGCGGGCACCAACACCAACCTGATCGCCGAAACCGCGGGCGTCAGCGTCGGGTCGCTGTACCAGTACTTTCCGAACAAGAACGCGTTGATCGCCGCGCTGCATCAGCGCCACGACAACGAGATGCTGGATGTCATCGACAACGTGCTGAACAGCAACCCCGCGGCCACGCTCGAAGAGCGCGTGGCTGCCATCGTCCAGGCGATGCTGCACGCGCACCTGCTGGAGCCCGCGCTGCACCGCGTGCTGGAACGCGAGTTCCCGCTGTTCGACACGCCGCGCGAACACAGCCTGGCCGATCAGGACATCCATCGCCGCATGCGGCACTTGCTGGAACTGCACCGCGCAGAAATCGCGCAACAAGACCGCGACCTGGCGACCTATGTGGTGCTGCGCATCATGGAATCGCTGGTGCATGCGGCAGCGCTGGAGCCGCCCGCCGGGTTTTCCCCTGCGCAGCTTGAACGGGCCGTAGTGGATGCGGTGATGGGGTATCTGGCGACGCCGGGCGGCGCCGCGCCGCGCAAGAAGGCAAGTGCTGCCAAGGCCGGCAAACCCGCGGCGGCGGCCAAGAAAGCCACGCGCCGGAAAACCGCGGCGTAAACGGCCGGCCCGCAGTTAGCGGTTAGCGATCAGCGGCTGGCGTCTTCGGCCATGCGGGCCAGGCAATCCGATGCCTTGCCCACCACGATGCGGGCGCTGCACGCCAGCATCAGATTCAGGTTCAGGCCGAAGTCTTCCACGGTGTAGCCCTCGGCATCCACCATGCGCGACACGCCGTCGTCGGCCGCCGCTCCCACCGCCACCTGGTCGACCAGCGAGCCGGCCTGGCTGGTATAGCCCCACACGGGCTTGCCGCAGGCAATGGCGTAGCCCACTTCAAAGGCGGTACCCGAATCGGGTTCGGCGCCGCGGAAGGCATTCAGGTTGGCCATCACCATGTCGGCGCGCCGGATCAGCGCCACGTTCTCGCGGTAGATCCACTGCGCCAGCGCGGGGCCCGACAAGTCCTTGGGCGCCATGTTGTCCAACGGAAACAGGCCGTCGAAACCGTAAGTGGCGCAAAGCGCCTTGAGCCGCTGGCCATGCGCCACGGCATCGGGCAGGAATACGTCGAAACCCGCGAGATACACGCTGCGCATAAGGGCTTACTCCGGTTCTGAAACGTTGAAGGCTTCGCCGGTGGCGAAAAACGAGCCGCCGGCCAGGTAGTGGACCGAACGCCGGTCGTCGTGCGGGAAGTGCCAGCGGTTGTCCGAAAATACGTCCGGCGCCGCCCACGCGGCGACGACCTCGCCGATGAACAGATCATAAGCCTGTTGGTTGTGCGGTTCGGGCACGACCTTGCATTCCAGCCAGCCCAGGCAGCCGGCCACCAGCGGCGCGCCGATCTTGCTGGCGGGAAACGTCGACAGGCCGCTTGCCTGGAACTTGTCTTCACCGCGCCCCGATTCCGAGCCCACCTTCAACGTGGCGGCCGCCTGCGCGCGCGACGGGATGCACAGCGCGAATTCCCCCGACGCTTCGATCAATTCTCGCGTGTAGGTGTTCTTGTCCACCACCACCAGCATCTTGGCCGGGTTGAAGTCCAAGGGCATCGCCCAGGCGGCCGCCATGACGTTGCGCGCCTCGCCGTGGGCGCTGGTCACCAGCACCGTGGGCCCGTGGTTCAGCAACAGGTAAGAGCGGGGCAGGTCGACGGCTTGGATGTTGGACATGGCAGGGGGGCTTAAAACATGCCGTTCTGATTGGCGGGGTTTTCGGGGATTTCCTGGCTGACGTCCCAGTGCTCGACGATCTTGCCCTTATCCACACGGAAGATATCCACAACCGCCTGGCCGCGGTCTTCCGGCGAATCGCGCCACTGGTTGTGGATCACCACCAGGTCGCCCTCGGCGATCACGCGCTTGATCTCGACGATGGCTTGCGGATGCTGGTCGAAATAGGGCGGGAAGAAATCCACCATCGGCCCGACGCCGTCGCGCATGTAGGGGTTGTGCTGCACGTAGTTGGGGCTGACGTACAGGCGTACCGCCTCGTCGATCTCGCGGTCCTGGAACATCATCCGGAAGAACGCCGTGACGATCTCCTTGTTCGACTGGGGCGCAGCCGCAAGCGCTGGCGCGGCTGCCAGGCAGTGGGAGGCGACCAGCGCACAGGCGGCCAACGATTTCAACTTCATACGCATACAGGACAACTCAGGATGACGCCGGCTGGCGGCCTGCCAGTTTACAAATAAAAACGCAGGTTCCGACCCTGCCGCACAATGAAAAAAGGAGCCCTTGACGGGCTCCTTTTTCCTTGCCTGGCGGGCGGATCAGTATCCGACGGTGAAGCGGCGGCGCGAATGCTTGGGCGTCTCGATCTCGTCGGCCAGCGCAATCGCATAGTCTTCCATCGAGATCCAGCTCTTGCCGTCGTCGTCGGCCAGCAGATAGTCGTCGCCGACGCGGAACGTGCCCGTGCGCTCGCCCGGCTCGAACAGCGCGGAGGGCGACAGGAAGGTCCAGTTCAGCACCTTTTCCTGGCGCAGCGTATCCAGGAACACGACGCCGGCGCGGGCCTCAGGCTTGTAGGCGTCGGGGAATTCCGGGGTGTCGATCAACAGCTTGCCGGGCGCCACCAACAGGCTGCCCGCGCCGCCCACGACCAGCAGGCGCGGCACGCCGGCGTTCTTCACGGCGGCCAGCAAGGGGCGCGCGTCGGTCGACACGAAACGCGTGGCACTGACGACGGCGTCGTGGCCGGTCAACAACGGCGTCAGGGTTTCGGGATCAGTGGCGTCGCCCTGCTGGATAGTCAGGCCGGGCTGCGCGTTCACGTCGGCCGGATTGCGGGCAATGCCCGTCACCTGGTGGCCGCGTTTGATCAATTCGTCGGCCACGCGGGAACCCACGCGGCCGGTAATTCCGATCAATGCGATTTTCATGGTCTTGCTCCTTGGGAGGGAAGCCGGAGCGGGCGGCGCACGATGCGCCGCAACACGCTCCGGTTCAGGCGAATCCATACTATTCGGTCAAATCCGAACAAAAAACCCAATAAACTGGAAGAGTTTTTTGCAATTCATGCATCAATCGGCCGAATTCAACCTGCGTTGCGCTGCGCCTGATAGACCTGCAAGTGCGAATACGCCACCCGCAGATAAGTCGCGTCCACGCCCAGCGTGCGGGCGCGCCGCACCATGTCGCCCACGATGTGGTCGGCCTCGACCGGCAGGCCCTGGCGCAGGTCGCGGAACATGGACGCCGTCATGGGTTGCGTGCGGTCGCTCATCAGCTTTTGCGCGAAGGCATCGGCTTCGGGGCGGACCGCATGGCCGGAAGCGGCCGCCACGGCTTGCGATTCCTGCAGCAGGTTCTTCAGGATGTCGATGCCGTCGTCGGTGGACGCGATCTGTCCGATCGCGCCGCGCATCAGGCAGGTGCCGGCGGCCAGCGTCGTCAGCATGACGTACTTTTCCCAGATGTCCTGGTGGATGTCTTCGCTCAGGCGGCTGACGTATTCGCCGCCGGCCAGCGCTTGCTCCAGCGCCACGCAGCGTTCGCTGCGGGCCGGGCCCGCGCGTTCGCCGAAGACGATGCTGGCATGCTTGCCCAGGTGCACCACTTCGCCCTCCGGGCCGAGCGTGGCGTTGATCTGGCACAGCCCGCCCAAGACGCGGTGCGGCTCGAATTCGCGGTCCAGCACGTCGTATTGCAGCACGCCGTTCATGATGGGCAGCACCGCCGTATCCGGGCCGACCGCGGGGCGGATGGCGTCGATGGCGCTGGCCAGGTCATAGGCCTTGCAGCTGAGCACGACCACGTCGTACTGGCCTTGCAGGGTCTGCTGCGTGGCAAGCTTGGGGTGCAGCGTGGCGTCGCCGAACGGGCTCTGGATGCGCAAGCCCTGTTCGCGGATCCGGGCCGCGCGCGGTTCGCGCACCAGGAAGGTCACGTCCGCGCCCGCCTGGGCGGCGCGTCCGCCGAAATAACCGCCGGTGCCGCCGGCACCCAAGAACAACAACCGCATTTGTCTCTCCTGTAGCTGCCCGCCTGTTTCGCGGGCTGATACGGAATTATGCGCTTGGCACGGCGGCCGGCGCATCCTGCAAGCGCCCGCTGCCCACACGCCGGACAGGCGCTTTCGGGAGGCGGCCGGCTCAGACTGCGTGGTTGTGTTCCGCCCAGGCTTCGTAGCCGCCGCGCAGCGCCCAGGTCTTGGGATAGCCGGCCGCGCGCAGGCGCGAGGCCAGCAGCGCAGCCGACACTTCGTTGGGGCAGGCGCAATACACCACGATGTCGGACTCCAGCGCGCCCGGGTCCAGCGCCGGCAGCGGCGCCTTCAGGTCCACGGCGATGGCGCCCGGAATGCGTTCGGCATCGCGCTGCGCTTCGGGACGCACGTCGAAGACCACCGTGTTGCGGCCGTCCTGGCGCCATTGCATCAGTTCGTCGACGGACACGCGGGGGATGACGCGCAGGCTGCGCAGCAGGATCCGGCGGCGCAGGAAACGCGTGAGGATGTACAGCGCCAGCACCGCCGCCAGCACGCCCAGGCCCATGGCGCCGTAGGTGCCCAGGATTTCCAGCACGTCGTTGACCACGCTGTGGAACAGGCCGCCCAGCAGCAAGGCCGAACCCGCCCAGATCATGGCGCCCACCAGGTCATAGAGCAGGAAGCGCCGGTAGGCGGTGCCCGTCAGGCCCGCCATGACGGTCGACAGCGCGCCCGCGCCAGGCAGGAACTTGCACACCAGCAGCGCCCGCACGCCAATGCGCAGGTACAGGCGCTGCGTCTGGCGGATGCAGGAATCCTGCGACAGCGACATCTTGCAGATCACGCCCAGCAGGCGCGCGCCGTAACGGCGGCCGGCAACATACCAGAGGGAGTCGGCCAAGAGGCAGGCCACGGTGGCCGCCAGCCAGGGGGTCAGCCATCCCGCCGCGCCGCCCAAGGCGCCCGCCGCGATCAGCATGGGATAGGCGGGCACGGGCAGGCCCGCCTGTTCGACCAGGACGTTCGCGAACACCAGCCACCCGCCGTACTGCTCGAGCAGCAATTGAATGTCTTGCATGGACCTTCCAGCTTGCCGCGCGGAGCGCAGCTTATCTCTCGATTTTAGGCGCGCCGCGGCCCGTCAGGCGCGTTGCCGGCGCTTCATGCACCGCAACACGGCGTTTCACGCGCGGCACGTCCATCCCGTGGGACACGGCGCACCATCTTGGTGCCACGTTTCCCCGCCGAGGTGCCTATAATCCTGCCCGTTCATCAGGTTTCCCCGACTTGTCGCAGGAATGCCTCATGGCATACAACTTGCTTCGCCTGGACTGGCTGCGCACCGACCATTCGGATGGGACGCGCCCCCGGCGCCCCCATCCCCATGACTGATCCCACGCCTACGTTTTCGTCCGCTTGCGCCGACCCTGCCTGCCGGCGGCCGCAGCCAGGCATCCGCATCGTCGCCCCATCGGTTCCCCCTTTCCATCCCCGCGAAGGAGTCTCCCGCATGAAATCCCTGTCCACCCCGTCCGTCGGCGGCATCGCCCGCCGCGGCCTGCTCAAGCTGGCGGCCGCTGCCGCCGCTGGCGCCTTGCTGTTCTCGGGCGCGGCGCAAGCCCAGGCCCCGGCCAAGACGAAAGTCGCCGCCATCTACACGGTGCCGGTCGAGCAGCAATGGGTGTCGCGCATCCACAAGGCGCTGACGGCCGCCCGCGACCGTGGCGAGATCGAATACACCTTCTCGGAAAACGTCACCAACGCCGACTACGAGCGCGTCATGCGCCAGTACGCCGAGCAGGGCAACAAGCTGGTGGTGGGCGAAGCCTTCGCGGTGGAAGCCGCCGCCCGTAAGGTGGCCAAGGACTATCCGCAGACCGCCTTCCTGATGGGGTCCTCGGGCAAGCCGCAGCAACCCAACTTCTCGGTGTTCGACAACTACATCCAGGAACCCGCCTACCTGACCGGCATGATTGCCGGCGGCATGAGCAAGACCGGCAAGATCGGCCTGGTCGGCGGCTACCCCATCCCGGAAGTGAACCGCCTGATGCAAGCCTTCATCGAAGGCGCCAAGGAAGTGAACCCGAAGGCGGAGTTCACCGTGACCTTCATCGGTTCCTGGTTCGATCCCCCGAAGGCCAAGGAAGCGGCCTTCGCCATGATCGACAAGGGTGCGGACGTGCTGTACGCCGAACGTTTCGGCGTGTCGGACGCGGCAAAGGAACGCGGCAAGCTGGCCATCGGCAACGTGATCGACACGCAGCCGCAGTACCCGGAGACGGTGGTGGCATCGGCGTTGTGGAGCATGGAGCCCACGATCGACGAAGCGCTCAAGCAAGTGAAGGCCGGCACGTTCAAGGCGGCCGACTTCGGCCAATACTCGCTGATGAAGCACAACGGTTCGTCGCTGGCGCCGCTGGGCACCTTTGCGTCGAAGATCCCGGCCGAGCTGATCGCCCGCGTGCAGGCCAAGCAAAAGGCCATCCTGGACGGCAGCTTCACGGTGCAAGTCGTCGACAAAGAACCCAAGTCCTCGGCACGATGAACCAAGCGCCTCTCGCCCTGCAACTGACGGGGATCACCAAGCGCTTCGGCAGCCTGACGGCCAATGACGATATCTCGCTGACGCTTCGGCAAGGCGAAGTCTTGGCCCTGCTGGGCGAGAACGGCGCCGGCAAATCGACCCTGGTGTCGATCCTGTTCGGCCACTATGTGGCCGACGCCGGCAGTATCGACGTCTTCGGCAAGCCCTTGCCGCCCGGCCGGCCCGACGCCGCGCTGGCGGCGGGCGTGGGGATGGTGCATCAGCACTTCACCCTGGCCGACAACCTGACCGTGCTGGACAACATCATGGTCGGCACCGAGTCGCTGTGGAAGCTGGCCTCCGGCCGCGGCGCGGCGCGCCGCCGGCTGGTCGAGCTGGGCCAGCGCTTCGGCCTGGGCGTGGACCCCGACGCGCGCGTGGGCGGGCTTTCCGTCGGCGAAAAGCAGCGCGTCGAGATCCTGAAAGCGCTGTACCGCGGCGCCCGCGTGCTGATCCTGGATGAACCCACCGCGGTGCTCACGCCGCAGGAAGTGCAAGACCTGTTCGCGACGCTGCGCGGCTTTGTCGACGAAGGCTTGGCCGTCATCTTCATTTCGCACAAGCTGGACGAAGTGATGGCCGTGTCGCGCCGCGTGGCGGTGCTGCGCCAGGGCAAACTGGTGGCCGAACGCGACACCGCCGGCACCAGCCCCGCCGAACTGGCGGAATTGATGGTGGGCCGCAAGGTCGTCATGCCGCGCGCCGAAGCGGTCGCCGCCGCTGAACAAGCCGCGCCGGTCGTGACCTTGTCGCAGGTCACCGTGCGCGACGGCCGGGATGGCGCGCCGCGCCTGGACAGCCTGGACCTGGTGGTCCACAAGCACGAGATCGTCGCGATCGCGGGAGTGGCCGGCAACGGCCAGCAGGCGCTGGTGTCGGTCCTGACCGGCCTGCGCCAGCCGTCCGACGGCACGATCCGGCTGGGCGCCGAACACGCAGCCGCGCCGACCACACCGGCCGGCTGGACCGCGGCCCGCGTCGGCCGCATTCCGGAAGACCGCCACGGCGAAGGCATGATCGGCGACAGCCCGCTCTGGGAAAACGCCATCGTCGAAGACCTGAAGGACAAGCGCTTCGCGCGCTACGGCCTGATCCGCGCCCGCGCCGGCAAGGCGTATGCGGCCTCGCTGGCCAAGCAGTTCGACGTGCGCGCGGCCTCGCTGGACGTGCGCACGCGCAGCCTGTCCGGCGGCAATATGCAAAAGCTGATCCTGGGCCGCACCTTGGCGCGCGAACCGCGCTTCATCGTGGCCGACCAGCCCACCTGGGGCCTGGACATCGGCGCCGTCGCCTACGTGCGTGAGCAGTTGCTGGCCGCCCGCGCGCGCGGCGCCGGCGTGCTGCTGGTGTCCGAAGACCTGGAAGAAATCTTTGCCCTGGCCGACCGCATCGCCGTGCTGTGCGGCGGCAAGCTGGTGGCCGTCAAGCCGGTGGCCGACTGGACGCCCGCCACCGTCGGCCTGGCCATGACGGGCACCCGCGCATGACGGCCCAGTCTGCCGCTTGCCGACGCCCCCTCTATTGAGCATCACTCGCATGAAACTGATCCTGGAACGCCGCCCCGAGCCCAGCCGCATGGCGCTGGCCTTGGCCCCCATCGCGGCCATCCTCTTTACGCTGGCGGTCTGCACCTTGCTGGTGGCCTGGGCCGGCGCCCCCGTGGGCCGCACCTACGCGCTGCTGTTCGAAGGCGCGTTCGGGTCGCGCTTCGCCCTGTCCGAAACGCTGACCCGCGCCACCCCGCTGATGTTGACGGGCCTGGCCTGTGCCGTGGCGTTCCGCGCCCGCTTCTACAACATCGGCGCCGAAGGCCAGCTGTATCTTGGGGCGCTGGCGGCAGTCGCCATCGGCGGCCTGCATGACGGCACCGGCTTCGACCTGCCGGTCCCGGTGCTGTTCGGCGGCATGATGCTGGCGGCGGCCCTGGCGGGCGCCTTGCTGCTGCTGATCCCGGCCTTGCTGAAGACCCGGCTGGGCGTGGACGAAGTCGTGACCACGCTGCTGGGCAACTTCATTGTGCTGCTGTTCGTGTCCATGATGCTGGACGGCCCGATGAAGGACCCGATGGCGATGGGCTGGCCGCAATCCGTAGCGCTCAACGGCGATCTGGAACTGGGCAAGCTGATCGAACGCACGCGCGCCCACACCGGCCTCTTGTGGGCGGGGGGCCTGGCGCTAGGCCTGTGGCTCTTGAACCGCTACACCGTGTTCGGCTTCCAGATGCGCGCCGTTGGCGCCAACGCGCATGCCTCGCGCTTCCTGGGCCTGCCGGTGAACCGCGTGATGCTGGGCACCGCCATGCTGTCGGGCGCGCTGGCGGGTCTTGCCGGCGCCATCGAAGTGGCGGGCCGCACGGGCTACGTCACGCTGGACATGTCGCCGGGCTACGGCTACACGGGCGTCGTCGTCGCCATGCTGGCCGGCCTGCACCCGCTGGGCGTGATCCTGGCCAGCATCTTCGTGGCCGGCATGCTGGTCGGAGCGGACAGCATGAGCCGCGCCATCGCGGTGCCGAACTACATCGCCGACGTCATCGTCGCCACCTCGTTGCTTGCCATGCTGGTCGCGACGCTATTTGCGCAGTACCGCCTGCGCCGCAACCGGGCTTGAGGAGCACGACATGGAATGGATGGATCTGATCAGTTCCTCGGCCTTCTGGGTTGCCGTACTGCGCCTGGCCACGCCGCTGATTCTAGGCACCTTGGGCGTGTTGCTGTGCGAACGCGCCGGCGTCTTGAACCTGGGCATCGAAGGCATCATGGCCGCCGGGGCCTTCACGGGCTGGCTCGTCGTCTACCTGGGCGCGCCGCTGTACGTGGGCGTGCTGGCGGCGGCGTTGGCCGGCGCGGTCTTCGGCCTGCTGCATGCGGTGCTGACCGTGCCGCTGGGCTTGTCGCAACACGTCTCGGGCCTGGGGGTGACCTTGCTGGCCACCAGCCTCAGCTACTTCGCCTACCGGGTGACCTTCCCCAGCGTGAACACGCCGCCCACCATCACGCCGTTTGCCGAAATGAAATTCCTGGACGGCATTCCGCTGATCGGGCCGGTGCTGGCGGGCCAGACGCCCATGACGCTGATCGCGCTGGCCGCGGTGCCGATCCTTGCCTGGGTGCTGAACCGCACACCCGTGGGCCTGGCGATCCGCATGGTGGGCGAGAACCCGGCGGCAGCCGAAGGGCAGGGCCTGTCCGTCACGCGCCTGCGCATGGGCGCCATCGTGGCGGGCTCCGCGCTGATGGGCGTGGCCGGCAGCTTCCTGACGCTGGCGGCGTTCAACGCGTTCTTCTTCAACATGGTCAACGGCCGTGGCTGGGTGTGCGTGGCGCTGGTGGTGTTCGCCTCGTGGCGGCCCGGCAAGGCGCTGCTGGGCGCGCTGATCTTCGCCTTTTTCGACGCGCTGCAACTGCGCCTGCAACAGGGTGGGGCCGCCTTGCCAGGCCTGCCGGAGCTGCCATACCAGGTCTACCTGATGCTGCCCTACATCCTGTCCATCCTGGCCCTGGTGGTGATGGCGCGCCGCGCCGCCTACCCGCAGGCCTTGATGAAGCCCTATCGCAAAGGCGAAAGGTAAAAGGGGTGACCCACCCCCGAAGCGCTGCGCGCTCCCCCCTCAAGGGGGCGTCGCTACGGACCGGCAAAGCCGGATCCGTGCGACCCGGATTGGGGGCGCTTGCTTCATGCGGCGACGGGGCGCGCAGTACCATGGATAACTGAAATCTTCCGCAAGGAAATCGTATGCTCGATTTGATTCTTAGACACTGCACGCTGCCCGATGGCCGCAAGGACATCGACATCGGCATCGCCGGCGGCCGCATCGTGGCGCTGGAGCCGGGCCTGAAGGCCGAGGCCGCGCAGACCGTGGACGCGGCCGGCCAGCTGGTGTCCTCGCCGTTCGTGGACGCGCACTTCCACATGGACTCGACGCTGTCGTTCGGCCTGCCGCGCGTGAACCAGTCGGGCACGCTGCTGGAAGGCATCGCGCTGTGGGGCGAACTCAAGCCGCTCTTGACGCAGGAAGCGCTGGTGGAACGCGCGCTGGCGTATTGCGACTGGGCGGTGGCGCGCGGCCTGCTGGCCATTCGCTCACATGTGGACGTCTGCGACCCGCGCCTGTTGGCGACCGAAGCGCTGCTGCACGTGCGCGAAAAGGTCAAACCCTATCTGGACCTGCAGCTGGT
Source organism: Achromobacter marplatensis (assembly GCF_002209535.1). Classification (GTDB taxonomy): domain Bacteria; phylum Pseudomonadota; class Gammaproteobacteria; order Burkholderiales; family Burkholderiaceae_B; genus Achromobacter; species Achromobacter marplatensis. The sequence goes on from NZ_NJIG01000007.1 coordinate 352,100, forward strand.
GGCCTTCCCGCAGGACGGCGTGCTGCGCGCGCCGGGCGCGCTGGACAACCTGAAGCGCGCGCTCGACATGGGCGTGGACGTGGTGGGCGGCATTCCGCACTTTGAACGCACCATGCAGGACGGCGCGGAATCCGTGCGCATCCTGTGCGAACTCGCGGCCGAACGCGGCTTGCGCGTGGACATGCACTGCGACGAGAGCGACGACCCGCTGTCGCGCCATATCGAAACGCTGGCCTATCACACGCAACGCCTGGGCTTGCAAGGCCGCGTCACGGGTTCGCACCTGACGTCCATGCACTCCATGGACAACTACTACGTGTCCAAGCTGATCCCGCTGATGCGCGAAGCTGGCGTTGCCGCCATCGCCAACCCGCTGATCAACATCACCCTGCAGGGCCGCCACGACACGTACCCGAAGCGCCGCGGCATGACGCGCGTGCCGGAACTGCTGGCCGCTGGCGTGCCGGTGGCCTTCGGCCATGACTGCGTGATGGACCCCTGGTACAGCCTGGGCTCCGGCGACATGCTGGAAGTGGCGCACATGGGCCTGCACGTGGCCCAGATGACGGGCCAGGACGCCATGCGCGCCTGTTTCGAAGCCGTGACGACCACGCCCGCGAAGATCCTGGGGCTGGACGACACGGGCATCGCGGTCGGCAAGCGCGCCGACCTGGTGCTGCTGCAGGCGCGCGATGCGGTCGAAGCACTACGCTTGCGCGCCACCCGCCTGATGGTGCTGCGCGGCGGCAACGTGATCGCGACCACGCCGCCCGCCACCGCCACCTTGAACCTGCCGGGCCGCCCGGGCCAGGTCAGCTTTCAGACACCGGCCCGCTGACGTACCCCGACCACCGCTTCGCGGCCGTCACGATGATCTCCACCAGCAACTCGGGCGCGGCCAGCTTGGCCTCGCAGGTGGCGCGGGTGGGCATCGCATCCGGCAGCGCCCATTCTGCCCACACGCCGTTCATGCCGGCGAAGTCGCGGTCGATGTCTGCCAGCCAGATCTGCACGGTCAACAGCCGCGACTTGTCCGTGCCCGCCTGGGCCAGATAGCCGTCGATCTTCGCCAACGCGTCGCGGGTCTGCGCGGCGATGCCGCCGGCCGCCGATGACGTCACGCCCGCCACGTACACTGTGTCTCCGTGAATCACGATGCGGCTCAAGCGCTGGTTGGTTTCCTTGCGCACGATATCGTCGTTCATTCGTCTTGCTCCTTTTTCGATGGGGGGGACGCCAGTGCGGCGTCCGAAAAACGCTCAATCCGGAACGGCGCGATCGGCATGTCCGTCGCGCCGGTGGTGATCAGGTCGGCCATGATGCGGCCGACGATCGGCCCCAGCTCGAAGCCGTGCGCCGAAAAGCCGAATGCGTGAAAAGCGGTCTCGTGGCGGCTGCTGCGCCCGATCACCGGGATCTCGTCCGGCATGGCCGCTTCGATGCCCGCCCATCCCCGGTTCACCACGGCGTCCCGCATGTGCGGGAACAGGTCGCATACCGTGCGGGCGCCTTCGGCCAACGAACGGAAATCCAGTTCGGTCCATTCCGCGTCGCGGTCGACCCAGGCGCGGCGCCCGCCGCCGATCAGCACCGTGCCGTTCGTGCGCTGCTTGAACGATAGCGCGCGCCCGGTGCCCAGCACCACGGGATCCAGGAAATGGTCCATGCGCAACGTCACCAGCATCATGGGGCTGATCGCGGTCAGCGGCACAGGCTCGCCCCATTGCGCGGCGATGCGGTCGGCCCACGCGCCCGCGCAGTTCAGCACCTGCGGCGCGGTGTACGTGCCGGCATCGGTGTCCACGCGCCATTGGCCATCTGCGCGTGTGACGCCGTCCACCCGGACGCCCTCCAGGAAACGCGCGCCCAGGCTGGCAGCCTTCAGGCGGAACGCCAACGTCGTGCGATACGGGTCGGCGGCCGCATCCTCGCGCGCAATCAAGCCGCCCTGGATGGTGGGCGCCAGCGCCGGGATCATGTCCAGCAAGTCCTCGGGGCTGATCCACTGCTCGTGCGTGTAGCCGTGGCCGGTCATCGTCTGCAGGCGCTGTTGCAGGGTCTGGGCATCCGCGGCGTTCTCCGCCACCCGTACCTGCCCATGCTGTTCGAAGCCGCAATCGTCATCTACCAGGTCGCCGATGCGGTACCAGAGTTCGCGCGAGGCCAAGGCCAGCGGCACCTCGGCCAGATGCCGTGCCAGGGTGCGCACGCCGCCCGCATTCACGCCGGAGGCGTGCCGCCCCACGTAGTTCTTTTCGATCACCAGGGCGCGCACGCCCGCGCGCGCCAGATGCAGCGCCGCCGAACTGCCGTGCAGGCCCCCGCCGATGATGATGACCTCTGCCGACCGCGTTGCACCGGTCATGGCGTCACTTTTTCAGTCGGACGACGGCTTGACGGGAATCGTCGGTCTGCGGCAGCGACGCAAGCTCTCCCAAGGTCAGCGGCTTGGTCGGGAAGCGCAGCCGGTAATAGCCCACCTCCTGCGTCGGCACGCCGCGCTCTTCAGCGATGATCTCGGCCACGGTCAGCCCGCAGAAGCGGCCCTGGCAGGGCCCCATGCCGCAACGCAGGAAAGCCTTCATCTGGTTCGGCCCGCTGCAGCCCAGCTTGACGGTCTCGCGCACCTGCGCGGCCGTGACTTCCTCGCAGCGGCAGACGATGGTGTCACCGACGGGGCGCCGGAAGGCGTCAGGCGCCTTGTAGAGCGCGTCGAAGAACTCGCGGCCCCTCACGGCACGGGCCAAGGCGTCGCGCGGCGCCACGGCCTCGCTGTCGCGTTTACGGGCATCGATGCGGCCCAGCAGATGCGCCGCCTGCAACGCGGCCAGACGCCCGCGGTGCTCGGCCGCCAATGCGCCCGCGATGCCGGCGCCATCGCCCGCCATGCCGATGCCGTCGACCGAGGTCAGCCCCCATTCGTCGACCTGCGGCTCCCAACAGTCCAGCGCGTCGTTCCAGCGGTGCTCCACGCCCACCGCGCGCGACAGGTTCACGTTGGGGACCACGCCCTGGTGCAGCATCAGCTGATCGGCAGGCAGCGTCTTCGTGACCCCGCCGGCGGTGTAGCGCACGCTAAGCAGCTTGTCTTCGCCCAGCGCTTCCAGCGACGTCACGCCCTTGACGATGGGCACGGCGGCCTTGACGGCGCGCAGCAGCTTCAGCCCTTTACCCAGATAGGGCGACCGCAGGAAACCCCAGACCTTGGACAGCGCCTGGCCCATGCGTCCGGGCGGCGTGGTTTCCAGCAGCGCGTCGATCTTCACGCCGGCGTTCAGGTATTGCCAGGCCACCAGATACAGCAGCGGGCCGCTGCCGGCCAGCACAGTGCGGTCGGCCGGCACCACGCCCGCGGATTTCAGCAGGATCTGCGCCGCGCCCGCCGTAATGACGCCGGGCAGCGTCCAGCCCGGGATGGGAAAGGGACGCTCCTGGGCGCCCGTGGCCAGCAGCAGCCGGCGCGCGTGCACGATGCGCGCCTCGCCCGCCACCGAATACGCCACCTCGAAGCCTTTCTCCGGATGCGGGGCCGTATGTTCCGCCACGGCCCAGACAGTGGCGCCCGGCACATAGCGCGCGCCGGACTGCTGGAAGGGAGCGACCAGCGACGCCCCATGCCAATAGTCTTCGCCCAGGATGCTGCGGTCGGTCACGGGCGTGGTGGTGATGGCCCGATAGATCTGTCCGCCCGGCGCCGGCTGTTCATCCAGCAGCACCGTGTCCACTCCCAGGCCGGCGGCCAGCGTCGCCGCCGCCAGTCCCGCCGGGCCTGCACCCACCACCAGCAAATCGCATTGCGTCGTATCGATCATGCCTGCACCTTGCGCGCGCCCAGTTGGCGCTCGATCTTCATGCCTTCGCGCACGGCCGTCATGCAGCCCTGCTGGTTCGCCTGCCCGTCGATGGTGACCAGGCAGTCGTAGCACACGCCCATCATGCAATACGGCCCGCGCGGCACCTCGTTCACGGCCGTATCGCGACAGGCCGACACGCCGCCGGCGAAGAGGGCCGCCGCTACGCTGTCACCCTGCCGGCATTGCAGTTCGGCCCCGTTGACCGTCACGCGCACCGGCGCGCCTTGCGTCTGGCGCTGCGCCTCGTCAAGCCTCTTGAACATGGAACCTCCGGGTCGAGAAGGGCGCCATGTCGTCGGCAAGCTTGCCGGCCACGATCATGGGCGCCAGATTGAGGGCGTGCGCGGCGGCCAGCGTCACGCCGCTGTGACAGGTGGCGACGAAGGCGCCGGGGCACGTTTCGGATTGCTGATAGATCGGGAAGCCGTCCTTGGACATCACGCGCAGCGCCGCCCAACTGCGCACCACGCGGACGTCCCGCAAGGCGGGCAGGGTGCGCACGGCGCGATCGGCCAGCGTGCCCAGGATCGGCAGGCCCACCAGGTTGTCCACATAGCCCGCTTCCTCTTGCGAGTCGCCGATCAGCCACGTGCCCTCGTCGGTTTGGCGCAGGGTGGACAGCGGCGTCTCCAGCATGCGGCGCGTGCGTTCCAGCACCACGATCTGGCCGCGCTGCGGGCGCACCGGCACATCCAGGCCCACCTGCACGCCCAGGTCCTTGTTCGACAGGCCCGAGGCCAGCACGACCTTGCGCGCACGCACGGTGCCGGCAGGCGTGTCGATCTCGAACACGCCGTCGCGCTGCTTGATGCTGCGCGCCGGACGGCGCGGCAGGTAATCCACAACCCGCTGTGCAAAACTCATGTGCAGCGCGCGCAGCAGCTTCAGCGGATTGGCGATGCCATCCACCGGCGTCCACGTCGCGCCCCGCACCTCGGGGCCGATGCCGGGCACCAGGTCCGCGACCTCCGCGCGGTCCAGCAGCTTCCAGTCGTATTGCGCCATGCCGGGCTGCGCCAGCAGGGTCTGCATGAACTTGGCGCGGGCCTCCATCTCTTCATCGCTCAAGAGCGCATGCAGGCCGCCGCGCTGCTCAAGATGCACGTCCACGCCGGTTTCCTCCAGCAGCTGCGCGGCAAGCCGCGGCCAGCCCGAGGCCGACGTCATCGTCCACACGCCGTAGCGCGGCAGGCCCATGCCCTTGCTCTGCACCCACACCAGCCCGAAGTTGCCGCGCGACGCGCGATACGCCACATCGCCCTCGTCCAGCACCGCCACATGCTCCAGCTCGCGCCGCAAGCCGTAGGCGATCGCGGAGCCCACCAGCCCGCCGCCGATCACCGCGGCGTCGTAGATGCCGCGATGCACGGGCGCGCGGGGCGCCAATTCTTTCTCGTCCGTCATTAGCGTCCCTTTCCTACAAACAGCTTTTCCAGGCCGACCACGCGGTCCAGAATGAATATGGCGATGATCGTGACATAGATCAGCACAGCCGACACGGCGGTCACCAGCGGGTCGATGGTGTCTTCGATATGCAGGAAGATGCGTACCGGCAGCGTGGTCGTGGAGGGCGATGCGATGAAGATCGACATCGTCAGCTCATCGAAACTGGTGATGAAGGCGATGACCCAGCCGCTGACCACCCCGGGCAGCAGCAAGGGCAGCACCACGCGGCGAAAGGCCGTCCAGTTCGAGGCGCCCAGCGACTGCGCCGCACGCTCCAGCGCCGGGTCGATGCCGGTGGCCGACGCCAGCACCAGGCGCAGTGCATACGGCATGACCAGGATGACGTGCGCGATCACGAGGCCCACGTAGGTACCTGCCAGGTCCACCGTCGTGAAGAACTTCAGAAAGGCCAGGCCCAGCACCACGTGCGGGATCATCAGCGGCGACAGGAAGAAGGCCACCAGCGCCTCACGGCCACGGAAGCGATTGCGGGCCAGCGCCAGCGCGCTGGGCACCGCCAGTGCGATCGCCAGCGTGGCCGACAAGGTGCCCAACCCCAAGCTGAACCAGAACGCCTCGATAAAGCGCGGGTTGTCCAGGATGGCTCGGAACCAGCGCAGTGACAGCCCCCCCGTGGGCAGCGAGATGAAGCCCTCGGAGGTGAACGCCACCGCGCACACCATGACGATGGGCGCCAGGATGAACAGGATGAATACCGCATGGAAGATCAGGCCGATGGGGCCGTTTCGAAATTGCATCTCAGGCTCCCGACTGGTTGAAGACGGCGCCGTACCTGCGCTCGATGATCCGATTGGCCGATAGCAGCACAACCACCGTCGCCAACAGCAGCACCACCGCCAACGCCGCGCCCAACGGCCAGTTCAGCGTGTTCAGGAATTCGTCGTAGGCAGCCGTGGCCACGTTCTTCAACCGGCGTCCGCCAATGATGGCCGGCGTGGCAAAGGAGCTGGCCGCCATCGCGAACACCATGATCGCGCCCGACAGAATGCCCGGCATGACTTGCGGCACGATGACGCGGCGGATCACGGTGAACTGGGTCGCGCCCAAGGACAACGCGGCCGCTTCCGTCGCCGGGTTGATCCGCTGCAGCGACGCCCACACCGAGATCACCATGAACGGCACCAGCACGTGCGTCAGCGCAATGGCCACGCCCAGGTTGCTGTACATCAGGTCCACGGGCGTCGAGATCAGCCCGATACCCATCAAGGCCTTGTTGATCAGGCCGGTGGAACCGAACAGCAGCGCCCAGCCTAGAGTGCGCACCACCACCGAAATCAAGAGCGGCCCAAGCACCACCATCAGGAACAGCCCCTTCCACGGGTTGGCCATGCGCGACAACACGTAGGCCTCGGCCGTGCCCAGCACCAGACAGGCCAGCGTGACGGCGGCCGCCACGCCGAAGGTGCGCGCGTAGATCTCGTAGTAGTAGCCGTCGGTCAGAATCTCGATGTAGTTCTTCCACGTGAACGTGGCCTGCATGCCGCCGTAGAACTGGAAGTCGAAGAAGCTGATCAGGAACACCAGCGCCATCGGCACCACCAGGAAGGTGGCGTACACCACCAGCGCCGGCGCGCTCAGCACCCAGGGGTTGGCGCGCGCGCTCATGACGGGCGGCCTTGCGGCGCAGACGCCACCGTGCACATGTCCTGCGCGCGCCAGCGCAGGTGCACGGTCTCGCCTTCTGCGGGCACCGGCACGCCGTCGTTCTGCCGGATCACCATCACTTCGCCCACCGACGTCTCTACCTGGCACAACCAATGGTTGCCCTGGAACACGCGCGTCTTCATGCGGCCGGGCAACGCACAGGCGGCCGGTTCGGAAAACAGGATCTTCTCGGGCCGCACGATCACCGCGCCCTGCGGCACCGGCGCGCCGGCCATCGGAATGTGCGCCTCGCCCACGCGGGCGCGCGTCTCGTCGCCATACTGCTCGGACAGCGGCGTGAACACATTGGCCTTGCCCAGGAAGCCGCCCACGAAATGGCTGGCCGGCCCTTCATACGCCTGGAAGGGGTCCGCCACCTGTTCCACGCGGCCCTGGTTCATCACCACGATGCGGTCCGACAGCGCCAGCGCTTCGGACTGGTCGTGCGTCACCAGAATGGTGGTGGTGCCGATCGTGCGCTGGATGCTGCGCAGTTCCAGCTGCATTTCCTCGCGCAGCTTGGCATCCAGGTTGGACAGCGGTTCGTCCAGCAATAGCACGCTGGGCCGGATGACCAGCGCGCGCGCCAGCGCCACGCGTTGCTGCTGCCCACCGGACATGCGCGCCGGATGGCGGTCCGCCAGATGCGACAGGCCCACCAGCTTCAGCGCGTCAGCCACGCGCGACTCGCGTTCGTCTTTCTTCACCCGCTGCATCTCCAGGCCGAACGACACGTTCTCGGCGGCGGTCATGTGCGGGAACAGCGCGTAGTTCTGGAACACCAGGCCCAGGCCGCGCTTGTTCGCCGGCACGCGGCTGACGTCGCGGCCATCCAGCAAGATGCTGCCACCGGAGGGTTCGACAAAACCCGCGATCATCTGCAGGGTGGTCGTCTTGCCGCAGCCCGACGGCCCTAGCAAGGAAATGAACTCGCCCCGGTTCACCGACAGGCTCAGCGCTTCGACGGCGGTCGTGTCGCCGTAGCGTTTGGAGAGGCGGTCCAACACTAGATAGGTCATGAAAGCTCCCGTGGGCGGCGCGCGGCGCCGCCCCGTATTCACTGCCGGCTGCGCGTCAGCGCTCGATTTCCCGCGTCCAGCGCTTGTTCCAGTCGTCGCGGTTCTGGTTGACCGTGTCCCAATCGATCACGATCAGGTCAGCGGCGCGCTTGCCGATCGGCAGCGGCACGCGGGGGTCGTCTTCCACCTTGGCCTTTTTGTTGACGGGGCCGTAGCCGTAGGCGGACGCCAGCTTTTCCTGCACCTCGGGCGTGACCAGGTACTGCACGAAGGCCTGGGCCAGGGGGTTGGTAGCAGACTTGGCCACCGGGCAGACGGACGACAGCAGGGCATAGGCGCCTTCCTGCGGATAGACGAAGCCCACCGGGAAGCCGGTGTCGGCAAACGACTTGGCGCGGCCGCTGCCCCAGACCGAGATCACGGCCTGGCCGCTGGAGAAAAGTTCCGTCATCTTGCCGGGAGACGGCTCGTAGACCAGGACGTTGGGGCCGACCTCGTTCTTGAACGTGGTGAAGCCGGCGTCGATCTTCTTTTCGCTGCCGCCACCTTCGCGCGCGTATTCCACCAGCGCGTGCAGGCCGTAGGTATTGTTCAGCGGCGGGATGACCAGCTGCTTCTTGTATTTGGGGTCCTTCAAGTCCTTCCACGACGTGGGCGGCGCCCACTTCTTTTCGTCGAAGACCTTCTTGTTGTACATGATGCCGGTAGCCACGATACCGATGGCGACGGCCTTGTCGTCCTTGTAGCGGGCAGTGCCGTAGATGTCGTCGGCGGGCAGGCCCTTGATGGGCTCGCAGAACCCCAGCGCGATGGCCTGGTACATGGGGCCGTCGTCGATGATGGCCACGTCGATCTGCTGGTTGCTTTTCTGCGCCTGCAGCCGCGCCACCGTGTTGGTGGAATTACCGGCCACATAGTCCAGCTCCACGCCGTGCTGCTTGGCAAACGGCGGAAAGATGTCCTTGCGCATGATGTCTTCGAATGAACCGCCGTAACCGGCCACCACCAACTTCTGCTGCGCCGCCACGTTGGCGCTGAGCCCGGCGGCCACCGTTGCCGCCGCGATCACTGCAAGTACCTTGCCCATGAGAACCCCCGATTGTTGGTACACTTTGTCCGTACATGAATGTCCGGACAAATAATGGATCCGACTAGACATCGTTGTCAATCGGTTATTGTCCGTACAAACCCCATATAACAATGCAAGGAGCCCTCCCCATGACCCGATCTTCCGAGCGCGCGGCCGGCCCTGGCGGAGCACGGCAAGCACGCGGCAAACCGGAATCGCAGGCGCCGGACGCCGACGCGGGCGGCCCTCGTTACAAGAGCATCTTTCAAACGCTTTCTCAGGACATCAGCACGGGCCGCTACCCTGTCATGACGCTGCTGCCCACCGAACACGAGCTCTGCGACCAGTTCAACGCCAGCCGCCACACCATCCGCGAAGCCATCCGCATGCTGACGGTGGCCGGCATGGTCTCGCGCCGGCCCGGCGTCGGCACCCGCGTCGAAACCGCCCGCGCCAGCACCCGGTTCACGCAGCGCATCTCGCAATTCCCCGACCTGCTGCAGTACGCGCGCAATGCGGCGCTGCTGGTGCAGGACGTGCGCACCCTCAAGCTGCCCAAGCGGCTGGCGGAAGCGCTGGGCTGCGCGGCCGACAAATCCTGGCTGCATATCAACTCCATCAAGACCCTGGACGACCAGGACACCGCCGCGGCCAGCACGCTGATCTACGCCGACCCCGAACACTCGGACGTGCGCGTCGAGGTCAAGTCGCGCATCTCGCTGCTGCGCCTGATCGAAGACCACTTCGGCGACCGCATTACCGAGGTCAACCAGGAGTTCTCGGCCACGCCCATCAACGCCACGATCGCCAAGCAGCTCAAGGTCGAACCCAAGACGGCGGGCTTCGTCATCACCCGCCGCTACTACGGCGACGGTGGCCTGCTGCTGCTGGCCACCATCACCACCTTCCCGCACGACAAGATGAAGTATTCGATGACGCTCAACGTGGGGTAGCGGGCGCGAAACCGTAGGCGGCAAGCGCGGCCTCCCCGCTGACCTTGCCGTCCGCCAGGTCCCGCTCGATGCGCGCCCGGCTCCGCTCGGCGGGCGCGCCATACCCGCCACCACCCGGCGTTTCGATGCGCACGCTGTCGCCTGGCGCCAGGGCGATATTGGCCGTCTTGGAAAACAGTTCTTCCGCCTGCGGCGTGCCGAAGTTGCGGATGAGCCGCGCACGGCGTCCGTCGCCACCGCCATCCACGCCCGCCGCCACCCCCACCGTGTGGCTGTCCGACCGCGCCGAAAACACGATGCCCGGTCCCACCGCGCGGATCTGTTTCGCAATCGCCAGGCCGCCGCGCGTGCGCCCCACGCCGCCCGAATCCGGAATCATCGCGTACTCGTCCATCAGCAGCGGATACTCGTTCTCCAGCGCTTCGACGGGAAGGTTGGACGTGTTGGTCATGTGCACATGCACCGCGTCCATGCCATCTGTGTCAAAGCGTGCGCCTGCGCCGCCGCCCAGCGTTTCCAGGTACACGAAATGCCCGGCGCGTTCGCGCCAGCGTCCCGAAAACACGATGGCGGGGCAGCAATCGTTGCTGGACGCCATGGTCTTTTCCGGCGGCAGCAAGCCGCGGAACGCGCCGAAGATCGCGCCGGCCACCTTCTGCGCCGTGATGGACCGCGCCCCGACCGCCGCCGGGTGTTCCGGGTTGGTGATGGTGCCTATCGGCGCCGACACGGTGATGGGGTCGAACAGCCCCGCGTTGGGCGCCAGGTCCGGATCCAGCATGGCTTTCACGGCGTAATACACGCAGGCGCGCAGGGCGTTGAACGGCAGGTTCATCGCGCCGCGCGCCTGTTTGCCCGAGCCGTCGAAATCGAAATGCAGGTTGTCGCGGCGCACGGTCAGCGTCACTTGTATCGGCACCGGATCGCCGCCCATGCCGTCGTCGTCCAGATCGCTGCGGAACGTATAGCTGCCTTGCTGCAGCTCCGCGATGCGGTTGAGCAGGCGGCGGCGCGTGTAGGCGATCACGTCGTCCACCGAGCGCAGCACCGCCTCCAGCCCCATCTGCCGGATCAAGCCTTGCACCGCCGCCGCGCCGCGGCGGTTGGTGGCCATCTGCACGCGCAGGTCCAGCACGCGCTCCTCAGGGTCGCGGGTGTTGGCGCAGATCAGGCGCAGCATGTCCTCGTCCGTTTCGCCGCGGCGGGCGATGCGGCACGCAGGAATGCGGATGCCTTCCTCAAAAATGGATTTCAGCCCGCCCGCGATCGATCCCGGCACCGCGCCGCCCACATCGGAATGGTGCGCGATATTGGCCGCGAAAAAGCGCAGCACGCCTTCCCAGAACACGGGCGTGACGATGTTGATGTCCGGCAGATGGCTGCCGTCGGCCAGATAGGGGTCATTGCAGATGAAGACGTCGCCGTCGCGGATGTCATCGGTCTTGAACGTGCGCAGGATCGCGCCCATCGCGCCGTCCAGCGAACCCAGATGCAGCGGGATCTGCGTGCCCTGCGCCACCAGCCGGCCGGCCGCGTCGAACAGGGCCACCGAGCAGTCCTTGCGCTCTTTGATATTGGTCGAGAACGAGGCGCGCACCAGCGTGTTGTTCATGTCCTCGGTGATGGACAGCAGGCGGTTGCAGAACACCTCCATGCCGATCGGGTCGGCCAGCGCGATGCTGGAGCCGGAATGGTCGGGCGTAGTCATGCGTCGCCTCCTTGCAAACGGATGATCAGGTTGCCGTAGTCGTCCACGCTTGCGTGCTGGCCGACGCCGACAACGGTCGTGGAACTCATTTCCTCAAGCAGGGCAGGGCCAGTAAACCGCGCGCCCGTGGGCACGCGGTCGCGGTCGTACACGGGCGTCTCCCGCCAGCCGTGCACCGGACCGAAGTAGGCCTTGCGCTGGCCCAGCCGGGCGTCTTCCAGCGCGCCGCCGATATGGCGGGGCGCAAGCGGCGCCTTCACCACCTGGCCCACGGCCTGCATGCGGCAGTTGATGATCTGCACCTTGCGGTCATCCACCGTGTAGCCGTATTCGCGTTCGTGCGCGTCGGCGAAGCGGCGCGCGAATTCCGCGTGGCCGCCGGCGCCGGTGTCGTCCAGGCTGACCTGCACTTCAAAGTTCTGGCCTTCGTAACGCGCGTCGATGGCGCTATGGCACACGCGCAGCGCGGGGTCCACGCGCTCCTCGGCCAGCCAGCTTTCGGCCTGCGCGCGCAGCCCCTCGAAGATGGCCGCGATCGCAGGCCACGTGTCTTCGCCCGCCAGCGAGATCTCGCTACGCACGAAGTCGAACGAGATGTCGCTAAGCAGGATGCCGCGCGCGCACATGGTGCCCGGTTCCTGCGGCACGATCACGATCGGGATGCCGCATTCCTCCGCCACTTCCACCGCGTGCAAGGGCCCTGCGCCGCCGTAGGCATACAGCGCGAAGTTCGACAGGTCGTAGCCGCGCTCGGTGGACACCGCACGAATCGCGCGGCTCATGTTCGCCGCCGCGATGCGCAATATTCCTTCGGCCGCGGATTCCAGATCCAGGCCCAGCGGCTTGGCCACGCGCTGCTCGATCACCTGCCGCGCCGCCTCCGCATGCACCGGCATGCGACCGTTCAGCAGCGCCACCGGGTTCAGCCGCTGCAAGGCAATCTCGGCGTCGGTGATGGTTGGCTCCTGGCCGCCGCGGCCATAGCCCACTGGCCCCGGAACCGCGCCCGCGCTGTGCGGGCCCACTTTCAGCGCGCCGGCATCGTCCAGCCACGCAATGCTGCCGCCGCCCGCGCCGATCACATGGATGTCCACCATCGGCGTCTTCACGGGATAGCCCGCCACGTGGCGATGCGAGGTGAACAGCGGGCGGCCATCACACACCAGCGACACGTCCGTGCTGGTGCCGCCTACGTCGAAAGTAACCAGATTCAGGCTGCCGATGGCGCGCCCCACAGCCGCCGCGCCCACCACGCCCGCAGCCGGCCCGGACAGGCAGGTCCGTACCGGATACTGGCGCACGGTGGCGATCGACATCAGGCCGCCGTTGGAGTGAATGGTGTGCGGTTCGTGGCCGATGTCCAGATCGCGCACCCGCTGCAGGAAGCGTTCCAGATAACGCGCCATCTTCGGTCCCACCGCGGCGTTTAGCACCGTGGTGGACAGGCGCTCGTATTCGCGGAATTCGGGCAGCACGTCGGATGACTGGCTGATGTAGACGCCGGGCATGGCGTCGGCCACGATCTGCGCAGCGCGACGCTCGTGTGTAGGATTACGGTATGCATGCAGGAAGCAGATCGTCACGGCCTCGATGCCGGCCGCAGCGAACTGGCGCGCCGCCGCCAGCACCTGCGCATCGTCCAGTGGCGTAAGCACTTCCCCCGCCGCGTTGACTCGCTCGTCGACTTCGATGCGGAATTCGCGCGGCACGGCCACGGGCGGCTTGCCCACGCTGTAGTCGTACAAATGCGGCCGGGTCTGACGGCCGATCTCCAGCACGTCGCGAAAGCCACGCGTGGTGATCAGCCCGACGCGTGCGCCCTTGCGTTCGATGATGAGGTTGGTGGCAACCGTCGTGCCGTGCCCCACGTGCGACACCTGCGACGGCGGCACGCCGTGTTCGGCGAGCATCTGCCCGATGCCCGTGGCGATGGCTTCCGAGGGATCGTGCGGCGTGGACGGCACCTTGTGAAAGTGCACCACGCCAGCGTCCTCGTCGATCATCGTGAAATCGGTAAACGTGCCTCCGACGTCTATCCCTATGCGATACATATCGTTCATTCCAAAAAGAGTCTTGCCATGCCACCCGGACAAACCGTGCGGCAAGAGAAGTCCCGACCGCCGCGCGTGCCAGCGGGTCTGATGCCCCGGCGCGTGTTGACTACCGGCGGCGCAAACGGGTCGGGAAGGGTCAGTCCAGGCGGATGTCAGCCTTCTTCACCACCTGGCACCACTTGCTGATTTCGTCCTTGATCATCGTGCCGAAAGCCGGTCCCGCCACGTCCGAGACCTGGGCGCCTTGCTGCTCCAGATAAGTCTTCATGGCGGGCGCGTGCAGGGTCTGCACCAGGCCGTCGGTAAGCTTTGCGCGCAGCGGTTCGGGCAGGCCGGCTGGCGCCAGCATGCCGAACCACACCATGGCCTCGTAGCCCGGATAGCCGGATTCCGCCACGGTCGGCACATCGGGCAACATCGGCGAACGCTGCGGCGAGGTCACCGCCAGCGCCTTGATCTTGCCGTCCTTGATGTACGGGTAGGACGTCATCACCACGTCCACCATCATGTTGATCTGGCCGCCGACCAGATCGATCAGCGCCGGACCCGAACCGCGGTAGGGCACGTGCACCATGGACACGCCGGCGGTGGTCTTGAAGAGTTCGGCCGCAAGGTGGTTGGACGTGCCCTGGCCGTTGGACGCGAAGGAGTACTTCTCGGGGTCCTTCTTCAACAGCGCCACGAACTCCGGCAAGGTGTTGGCAGGCACCGACTGGTTGACCGACATCACGTTGGGAATCGTGGCCACCACGGTCAGCGGCGTGAAGTCCTTCACCGCGTCGTAAGGCAGCTTGGAATACACGCACGGCGCGCTGCCGTGCGTGCTGACCGAGCCCATCAGGATGGTGTAGCCGTCGGCCGGCTGCCGGGCGACGTACTCGGTGCCCACGGTGCCGCCTGCGCCGGGTCGGTTTTCGACGATGACGTTGGCGGACAGGCGCTGGCCCAGTCCTTCGGCCACCTTGCGCGCGATCAGGTCGGTGGACCCGCCGGCCGCGAACGGCACCACGATGCGAATCACTTTATCCGGCCAGGCGGCGCTGGCCGATCCGGCTGCCGCAAACAACGCGACCCCGGCGGCAATGCGACAGCAACTGCGTATCAGCCCTTGGTTCATGGCTTGGTTTCCCCTTGTTGATAGAACTTCCTTGTGGCCGGATCATGCGTGTCCGGCCTTGGTTCGCTGCAACAACAAGGCCATGCTAGGCCTGCGGGTTCAATGACAGCAGCCCTACAGGTTTATATTTGTATAACTGCCATTTATAGGTGTGCGGCCGTGAAGAATCCGGACTTGAATCTGCTTCTGCATTTCGATGCCCTGATGGCGTGCCGCAACGTGTCACGGGCGGCCGAGCAACTGAACATCAGCCAGCCGGCGATGAGCGCGGCGATGAACCGGCTGCGCCAGCTGTTCGGCGACCCCTTGCTGGTGCGCGAGGGCGGCGCGTGGCAGCCCACGTTGCGGGCGATGGAGCTGCATCAGAATTTCAAGCCGTTCCTGGAAAGCTGGCACCGCGCCACGCGCACCCGCGAGGCTTTCGACCCGGCGCATTCGTCGCGCACGCTGACGTTCTATGCCACGGACTATGTGCAGTTCACGCTGTTGCCCAAGCTGATCCCGCGGCTGTCGGTGGACGCACCGCACTTCCAGTTGCAGATCGTGCCGGCGCGCCCGCAGCACGGCCTGAGCATGCTGGACACGAATCACGTGGAATTGATCGCAGGCTATTTTCCGGATCCGGCCCCGGATCTGCGCACGCGTTTCCTGTACCAGGAGCCGGCGGTCTGCATCGTGCGCGAAGGGCATCCGTGCCTGCGAAAGCGTTGGAACCTGGATGCTTATCTGCGCTATGGCCACCTGGACCTGGCGGCGCACACGCGCTATTTCAGTACCGCGATCGACCGCATCCTGATGGGACAGAACCGCAGCCGCAAGATCGTGGCGACGTTGTCCAGCTATCTGGTCTGCCCGTTCATCGTGGAAGGTTCGGACCTGATTGCGACGATGCCGGTCAGCATCGCGCGTGCGATGACGGGCGCGGCACGCATCGTCACGTTGAAGGTACCGCTGACACTGCCGCCGATCGCCGTGTCGCTGTACTGGCACGAGCGCTATCAGGACGATCCCGCGCACGCCTGGCTCAGGCAGTACCTGGCCGGCGTGCTGGGGTAGGCGCGGCGCTTATTTCAGCGGCAGGCAGATGCGCGTCTGCAACTGCGCGGGCGGGGTGGTACGGGGGTCGTTCATGTATTGCTCGAACATGGGGAAGTCGGCCGGCACCATGCCGCTGGCGGGCAGCCATTCCGAGAACAGCCAGTTATAGGGCTTGCCCATTTCGTTGTAGGGGCCGGTGTAGGTAAGAATCGCGCAGCGGCCGGCCGGGATCTCGAAGCGTTCCAGCTCACTGCCCAATTCCGCATCGGGTGCGACCGGCATGCCGGCCAGCGAACGCAGCTGGCTTTCCGGCACTTGTTCGGGGTCGTCGAAGTACACGCCGAAGCCGACGGTCGCCGGGTTGGCGATGCCCCGGCCGATGGCCAGCATGAAGGCGCGGCTGAAGACGGTACCAATTTCTTGATAGCTGCCGCGGTGCGGCAGCGCGGCCAGCGTGACGCCGGGGAAGTGTTCGATGGCAACGGGGTACATGGCAAGCTCCTGGGAGTCGAGGGGTTGGGAGCGCGCCGCCCGGTACCGGCCCGGCGAAATGCCGAATACGGCGCCGAACGCCCGGTTGAACGCGGCGTCGGATTCGTAGCCGGCGCGTTGCGCAACGTCCCTCAACGGTGCCTGGGACCCCGCCAGCGCAACCGCGGCGCGATGCATGCGGATGCGCTGGACGGTGGCGTTGACGGTTTCCCCCATCATAGCGCGGTAGACGCGATGGAAGTGATAGGGGGACAGGCAGGCCAGGTCAGCCAGACGGTGCAGGTCAGGGTCGGCGTCCGGGTGAGAGGCCAGCCAGCGCAGGACGGGGTCGAGGCGTTGGGAGTAGAGGGTTCGGGTTTCGGGCTTCATGCTTGCTCCTTGGAGGGCAATGTAGCTTTGGGGGGTTTGCAGATTTTGCGGTTTTTCTTGGGGGAATTGTTGTAGTTGTCGGGGAGGGGCGTGTTCTTTTGACGCCTGGTGTGGCAATAGCAATCTCGCGTCAGCTGGGGCGGATTTCTTGCTTGGGGTTCTCACCACGAACGGGGGATGGTGGAGGATCTTGCGGTGCCCGCCCCAGGCCGGCCGCGCAGGCGGCTTTTTGGGGCTTACGCGGTGTCTTGCGTCGGAGGGATGCGGGTACGTGCCCTCGAAGGCCGTTGGGTGTCTTGGGTCGTTGAGTTGTTGGACCGTTGAATCGTTGATTCGTCGCTGCGTTGAGCCGTTGACCTGCCGCTGCGTTGATCCGTTGACCCATCGCGGCGACGATCCGTTGCTCGGTCGATCCGTTCACCCGTAGGATGGGTGGAGCGCGTTCCGGTCGGGTTATTGCGACGATGCGGAACGCGCGTAACCCATCATGCTTGCGGGATCAATATCCGCCGCGCAATCAATACCCGCGCTGCGGGTCGTAGATGTTCGGCAATGCTTCGCCGCGTTCGTTGGCCTCGATCAGCAATGCAGTGTGTCTCGCGCGTTCCTTGCGGTCGGGGATCGCGGCGCAATGCGGCGTGATGATGATGCCGGGGTGGGTCCACAACGGGGAGTCTTCGGCCAGCGGTTCTTGTTCGAAGACGTCGAGCACGGCTTGGTGCAGTTGGCCGCTGTCCAGGGCGTCGATGACGTCTTGGGTGACCATGTGCGATCCGCGGCCGGCGTTGATCAGGCTGGCGCCGCGGGGCAATTGCGATAGCGTGGCGGTGTTGAGGATGCCCTTGGTGGCGTCCGTGGCGGGCAGCAGGCAGACGAGGAGGTCGGTGCCTGCCAGGAATTCTCCGAACTGCTCCTGGCCGGCGTAGGAGGGCAGGCCTTCCAGCGTGCTGGCCCCGCGTGACCAGCCGGTGACGGGGAAGCCGACGCGGGTCAGGAGTTGGGCGGCGGCGACGCCCAGGTGGCCCAGGCCCATGATGCCCACGCGCATGTCGGCTGCAACGCGCAGGGAGTCGAACAGCTCCCAGTGGCGGCGCGCCTGGTTGTCCACAACCCGCTTGATGTCGCGCGTCAGCATCAGCGCGGAGGTCAGCACGAACTCGGCCATTTCGGTGCGGGTGCGGGCCGTGACCATGCGGGCGATGGACAGGTGGCGCGGCAGGTGCGGGTCGGCCAGGATGTGGTCGACGCCAGCGCCGGCGCTGATGATGAGTTTCAGGCGCGTGAAGGTGGCCAGACGGCCGGCGTCGGGGGCCCAGACCAGCGCGTAGTCGACGGTGGCGGGGTCGATGTCTTCATGCCAGCCCACCACGTCCAGGTCGGGTGCAAACGCGCGGAACTGCTCGCGCCACGCGTCGATCGCGGATGGGCCGCCGGAATTGATGATGAGCCGCATGCGGATCTTTCCCCTGTCTGCGGGCGCGCCAGGCGCCCAGGCTGTGCGCGGTGCGCGCCTGCGGTTTATCCACAGGCGGCGCGCCGCAAGATCTTATCAACGTTCGACAGTGCGGTTCCAGCGCGCGTTGAATGCGGGCCGAGTCGTGTTGATCTGATCCCAGTCCAGGATCTTGGCATTTTCCATGTAGCCCTGGAAGCGCTTGAGCGCGTCGGCGTTATCCGCCTGCGCCTGGACGTTCTTATTGGACGGGAAGTGTCCGCCCATTTCCAGCGCCTTCGCCTGGGCGCTGGCCGACAACAGGTACAGCGCCAGTTTCTGCGACAGTTCGGGCTCGCTGTTCTTGGCGATGACGCATTCGCCCACCATCAGGATCACCGAGCCTTCCTTGGGCTGCGCGTATTCCACCGGGATGTCGCGCTTCTTCAAGCGGGCGATCGCCGTGGGCGTCAGCGGGAAGATGGCGGCTTCGTTGGACTGGATCATCTCGGCCAGCTTGGCCGAATTGGGGATGTATTCCAGCACGTTGGGGCCGATGGTCTCGGGCCACTTCTTGAAGCCCGGCTCGTAGTTCTTGTCGTCGCCGCCCTGGATGCGGTTGAACATCAGGAAGCCGTGCAGGCCGAAAGTGCTGCCGGAGGCGGACTGGAACACGACCTTGCCCTTGTACTTCGGGTCAGCCAGGTCCATCCACGACGTGGGCGGCGCCCAGCCGCGGTCGGCGAACATCTTGGTGTTGTAGCCCAGGCCCGTCATGCCGATGTCGATGCCGGCCGCCATGCGATCCTTCATCACGGCGGTGGGGTACAGCTCTTTCAGCACGGGGTCGTCGTTCAGCTGTTCGCACAGGCCCATCGAGATCGCGCGCGCCATGATGCCGTCATCCAGGAACATGACGTGCATCTGCGGCTTGTCCTTGTAGGCCTGCGCTTTCGCCAGCACGTCCGTCGAGGTGCCCGGCACCACGACGATCTTCACGTTGTTGGCTTTCTCGAAATCCGGGAACACGTACTGCGTGAAGGCGCGCTCCATGTCGCCGCCGTTCATGCCGACGTACAGCGTCTTCTGCTGCGCCATGGCGCCCGCGGACAGCAACGTCATCATCGCCGCGCCCAGCAGCCACTTCCCCTTGCTCAGGCGCGATGCGCCCTGTTTCTTATCCATCATGGTGACTCCAGCGTTTGCTCACGAACACTCTCAGGCCGGCCCGCGGCGCCGTGAGCGGCGGCCGTGTACCGTTCAATGCGGAAGGCATCGATAGGAATGGAGGACTGGCCGCGCACGACCAGTTCGGACAGCACTTCGCCCACGGCGGGGCCGATCTGGAAACCCGCCCCCGACAGCCCGAAGGCATGGAACAGGCCGGGCACGGTGGCGCTCGGCCCCAGCACCGGGTTGTGGTCGGGCATGTTTCCCTCCACGCCCGTCCAGAATCGGATGACTTGCGCACCGCGCAACACCGGCAGCAGCTTCGTGGCGTTGGCCATCAGCGTGCCCAGCCCGGCGCGGCCCGGCCGCGCGAAATCGGGATCGGACGACACGCCGCGGCCCCCGCCGATGACGCAGTTGCCGCGCGCTACCTGGCGCGCATAGATGCCGCCGCCCTGTATGCCCAGGCTGACGCTCATGAACACCGGCAACGGTTCGGTCACCATCATCAGCGGATGAATGGAGGTTTCGGGCACGGGCTCGCCGAAGCCTTCGGCAAAGCGTCCGGCCCACGCCCCCGCGCAATTGAGCAAGTAGCGCGACCGCACTTCCAGCCCGTCGTCCGTGCGCAGGATGAAACGTGCGCCATCATGTTCCGCGGACGCTACGCGTACGCCTTCGCGCACGTCCGCACCCAAGGCCCCGGCCGCGCGCCCGAAGGCGGGCGACACCAGACGCGGATTCGCATGACCGTCGTCGGGGCAGAACGACCCGCCCGCAACATGCTCGCCCAGCCAGCCGAAGCGGCGCGCCAGGGCGCGGCGGTCCAGCATTTCCAGATGCATGCCAAAGCCCCGCGTGCGTTCGCGGTAGGCCTCCAGCAATGCCATGTCGGCCTCCGACGCCGCAAGCTTCAAATGGCCCGAACGCACGTACTCGCCGTCGATGCCGATCAGCGCCGGCAACTGGCCCCAGAGTTCGTGCGCGCGCTGCGTCAGCGGCATCTGCTCGATCCCGCGGCCCTGGCGGCGCACGCCGCCGTAGTTCACGCCGCTGGCGCGTGCGCCGCACAGCCCGGCTTCCAGCAGCACGACGGGCACGCCCTGACGGCGCAGGAACAGCGCCGCGCTGCCGCCGACGATGCCCCCGCCGATGATGGCGACTTCGGTGTCGATACGCTGCGTCATGACGGCACCTTTTCCCGGCGTTCCAGGCACACCACGCGCACCGGCACGGGTTTGACGGGCGGCTGGTTGCGCAGGCGCCCGACCTCGGCAGGCGAGCGGCCGCATGCATGGGCCAGCACCTCGGCCGCGGCCGCGCCACACATGCGGCCCTGGCAGCGGCCCATGCCCACGCGCGTCAGCGCCTTCAAGCGGTTCAGTTCCTGCGCGGCCGTGTCGTTGACGGCCTGGCGCAACGTGCCGGCTGTGACTTCCTCGCAGCGGCAAACGACGGTGTCGTCGGCGATGCCTTGGGCCCAATCTTCGGGAAAGGGGAACGCGCGCTCCAGCGCCGTGCGCAGGCGGCTGTTGGCAGCCAGTTGCGCTTCCAGAGTACGGGCGCGCTGCGCATCATGCGGGCGATCGATATCTTCCAGCAGCGCCAGCGCGGCGCGTTCGCCCGCCAGTTCCGCGGCATCCGCCCCGGCGATCGCGGCGCCGTCGCCCGCCACGTACACGCCCGGCACGCTGCTGCGACCGGCGGCGTCGCGGCGCGGTGTCCAGTTCCGGTCACGCGTATTGAATTCGAATTCGCAGCCGGCAAGGCTGGCCAGCTGGGTTTCGGAACGCAATGCCAGCCCATAGGCCAGGGCATCGCATTCGACCGTGTGCGTGCGTGCGCCCTGGCGATAGGTCAGCCCCGTCACGCGTTCCTTGCCTTGCACCGCTACCGGCCGCACGCCGCTACGCAACGGCACGCCATGCGCACGCAGCCACGCCATGTAATACAGCCCCTTGGCCAGCAGGCCGGGTGCGCGCAGCATGCCCGGCACGGCCGCACGGCGGCCGGCCGCGCGCGACGTGTCCAGCACCGCGGCCACCTGCGCACCGGCCTTGGCATATTGATACGCCACCAGATACAGCAAAGGGCCCGTGCCAAGGAAGACGACTCGCGCGCCGATGGCGCAGCCCTGGTACTTCAAGGCTACCTGCGATCCGCCCAGGGTGTAGACGCCTGGGGTCAGCCAACCGGGAAAGGGCAGCACGCGGTCGGTGGCGCCCGTGGCCAGGATCAGGTGCGTGTACGGCACGGCCGTGCTGACCCCGTCCTGCAGGACGTCCAGCGTCTTGCCGTCCACGTTCCACACCAGGCTGCCGGGGCGGTAGTCCACCTGCGGCAGCAAGGCGGCCATGGCGCGGTGCACGGCGTCGGCCTTGCGGTGCTCGAAACCGTACAGTTCCTGCTTGGAGCGTTGGAATCCCTGGGGCGGCTGCCGGTAGATCTGGCCGCCTGCGCGCGGCGCTTCGTCCAGGACCACGGGCCGCAGGCCCTGCGCAACCAGCGCTTCGGCCGCACGCACGCCTGCCGGTCCGGCGCCGACGATAACGGGCATCACCATGCTCATGGCGCGTCATCCTCCGGCCACGCTGCGGCGGCCAGCGTGCCGGGCGCCGCAGCGGGCGCGAGCGGCGTGGTCTGCAAGCGCATGCCCGGCTCGATCAGCGTGGAACACGCGCGCACGCGCGACCCGTCTTCCAGCTGCATCCAGCAGTCCTGGCAGGCGCCCATCATGCAGAAGCCCGCGCGCGGGGCACCGCCAAATTCCGAGTGGCGTACGCGGTCGGCTTGCGTCAGCACGGCGGTCAGCACCGTGTCACCGGCCAGGGCCGTACAGGCCTGGCCGTCCAGCGTGAACGGAACGGGGGGCCGGGCTGTTTCGGCCAGGCGTTTCAGTATTGCCATGATGCCGGCGCCTCTCTCTTCGCCGTAAGCGCACGCTTCATTTCTGCCCCACCAGCACACGGTCCAGGCCATACACGCGGTCCAGCAGCAGCATGGTGACCGCGGTCAGCCCGATGACCAGCGCGGATACGGCCGCCATCATCGGGTCGATGGATTCGGTGGCGTACATGTACATGCGCACGGGCAGCGTGATGGTCGACGGCGCGGTAATGAACACCGACATCGTCAGTTCATCGAAACTGTTGATGAAGGCCAGCAGCCAGCCGCCCGACACGCCCGGAATGATCAGCGGCAGCGTCACCTGGAAGAACACCGTGGCGCGGCTGGCGCCCAGCGACAGCGCGGCGTGTTCGATGGACCGGTCAAAGCCCACCAGCGCGCCGATCACCAGCCGCATGACGTACGGCGTGATGACCACCACGTGCGCGGCCACCAGCCACGGGAAGCTGCCCGCCATGCCCATCAGCGCAAAAAAGCGCAGCAGGGCTACGCCCAGCACCAGGTGAGGAATCATCAACGGCGACAGGAACAGGCCGTTCAGCACGTCGCGCCCCGGAAAGCGGTAGCGCGTGATGGCAATCGCCGCGGGCACCGCCAGGCACACCGCGATGGTGGCCGACAGGAACGCCAGCCACAGGCTGTTCTGGAAGGCCTGCATGAAATTGGGGTGGTCGAACACCGCGCGGAACCAGCGCAGCGAAAAGCTCGTGGTCGGCACCGTGAGCGTGGTGTCCGGCGTGAACGCCACCAGGCACACGATGACGAGCGGCGCCAGCACGAACGCCACCACCAGGAAGTTGAACGCCAGCGCGATAGGACCGTTCTTCTGCATGTCGATTCCTTTGCGTTAGCCCAGGCTGCGGCGGTAGGAGCGTTCCACGACGCGGTTGTACGCCATCATGATGATCACGTTCACCACCAGCAGCACGATCGCGATGGCCGCGCCCAGCGGCCAGTTCAGCTCGGTCAGGAATTCGTCGTACACGACGGTTGCCACCATCTTCAGGCGGCGTCCGCCCAGCAACGCAGGAATCGCGAATGAGCTTGCCGACAGGCCGAACACGATCAGGCTGCCCGACAGGATGCCCGGCATCGCCTGGGGCAGCACGATGCGCGTCAGCGTCTGGAAGCGCGACGCGTTCAGCGACAGCGCGGCGTGTTCCACCGTGGGGTCCAACTTCTGCAGGGACGTCCAGATGGGGATGACCATGAAGGGCAGCATCACGTGCACCAGGCCGATGATGACGGCGGTGGGCGTGTACAGCAGCGGCCCCAGCCCCAACGCGGCGGCCGCGCGGCCGATGGCCCCGCTCGGGCCCAGCAGCATGCTCCAGCCGAAGGCGCGCACCACCAGCGAAATCAACAGCGGCGACAGCACCACCAACAGGAAGATTGAGCGCCAGGGCTTGCCCATGCGCGACAGGATGTAGGCCTCGGGTGCACCGATCAGCACGCAGATCAGCGTGGTGACGCCCGCGATCCAAAACGTGCGCCAGAAGATTTCCAGGAAATAGCTGTCGGTGACGACCGCCAGATAGTGTTCGATGGTCAGGCCGGGCAGAACGCCCGCGCCATAATCGAACGGGCGGAAAGACAGCACGAAGGTCAGCGCCAGCGGCGTCAGCACCAGCGTCAAAAAGACGATGGCCAGCGGGATGGAGCCCAGGATGGCAAGCAGCCCTTCATTGCGCGGCTTGGGCCCGGTGGCGGCGCCCGGTTGCGTCAGCGTCGCCATGTCAGGCCTCTTTCTGCGCGGGCGCGCGCAGCACGCGCAAGACGCCTTCGGCCCAGTCCAGGCCGATGGCCTCGCCGTCGTCGTGCGGACGGCGGCCGTCGTTAGGCGTGAGCACGGTCAGTGCGCCCACCGGCGAATCCAGGTCGTACATCCACTGGCTGCCCAGGAAATAGCGCGTGTTGACGACACAGGACAGCTTGCCTTGGCCCGCCGGCACCGGCACCAGCTTTTCGGGGCGCAGCGACAGCTGCACGTTATCCCCATGGCGCAGGCCTTCGCCGTCCACCACGACGCTCAGGGCGCCGGTCTCGATTTCGGCCTGCGCGCCGCAGCGCGTGACACGGCCAGCCAGCAGATTGGTCTTGCCCACGAAACGCGAAATGAATTCGGTCTGCGGATGCTCGTACATGCGGAAGGGCGCATCCACCTGGGTCGCGCGGCCGTCCTGCATGACCACGACGCGGTCGCTGATCGACAGCGCTTCGGCCTGGTCGTGCGTGACCATCACCGTCGTCGTGCCGATCTTCTTCTGGATGCTGCGCAGTTCGAACTGCATCTCTTCGCGCAGCTTGGCGTCCAGGTTGGACAACGGTTCGTCCAGCAGCAGCACGGGCGGCCGGATGACCAGCGCGCGCGCCAGCGCCACGCGTTGGCGCTGCCCGCCGGAGAGCTCGCGCGGAAAGCGGTCGGCATGCTTGTCCAGCTTCACCAGCGCCAGCGCCTCGCGCACGCGCGCCTGGCGCTCGCTGCGTTCGACGTTGCGCATCTTCAGGCCAAAGGCCACGTTGTCGGTGACGGTCAGGTGCGGGAACAGCGCGTAGCTCTGGAACACGATCCCCAGGCCGCGCGTGTTCGGCTTGGCGTGGGTGATGTCGCGCCCGTCCAGCGTGATGGTGCCCCGGGTCACGTCGGCAAAGCCGGCGATCATCTGCAACGTCGTCGTCTTGCCGCAACCGGAGGGCCCCAGCAGCGAGACGAACTCGCCTTGTTCAACCGCCAGGCTCAAGTCGGAAACGACGCGCAGGTCGCCATAGTTCTTGGAGACGTTGTCCAGCCGCAGAAATGACATATTCCAAACCCCGTAGCCCGTCGCAGGCCGTGCGCCCCAGCGTGGCCCCTTCACAGGCGCCCTGGCGGCTTATTCGATGAGGCAGTCTAGGTTTGGCCAAAACCCGGGGTCAATTAGGGTTTTCCGAAGAATCGAATTTTTTATCTAACAATTCCATTCAATCGAATTTTTTGATAAAAACATGTCTAGTAATTTTGATTATCGGAACCCAAGAATGAAGAAATCAGAAACCAGCGACGAATCTGCCGCCCAGGGCGTCTTGCAGCGGGCCTTTGCCGTCTTGCGCGTGCTGGCCGACGCCAAAGGGGAAAAGCTGCGCCTGACCGACATCGCCGCCCGCACCGGCCAGGCGCAGGCAACGGTGCATCGCGTGCTGCAAGGGTTGATGCAGGAGGGCGTGGTGGAGCAGCCCGCCCAAAGCAAGGGTTACCAGCTCAGCGTGGCGTTCTTCTCGCTGGCGGCAGCTGCCGGCACGCACCAGTCCAGCCTGCGCTCGTTGTACCGGCCTGCCTTGCTGCGCTTGTCGGGCATGCTGAACGACACGATCTTCCTGTTGGTGCGCAGCGGTTTCGACGCGGTCTGCGTGGACCGCGTCGACGGCGCCTTCCCGGTGCGCTCGCACACGGGCGACATCGGTGGTCGCGTGCCGCTGGGCATGGGCCAGGGCGGCCTGGTGCTGCTGGCCGGCCTGCCGGAAGCCGAACGCGAAGAGGTCATCCGCTTCAACATCCCGCGGCTGCACCACCTGGGTTTCGTGGACGAGATCTCGATGCGCGTGCGCATCCGCGAATGCCTGGAGCTTCGATACGCGCGCAGCCAGGGGCAGGGCGTGTTCCCCAACATCGCCGGGCTGGCGGTGCCGGTCTACGACGCCAATGGCGTGACCGTGGCGGCGCTGAGCGTGGCCGCCCCCATCGAACGCATCAATGACGAACGCCTGCCGCTGATCGTGGAAATGCTGCGCCGCGAGGCCGACGCCATCGGCGCGCAGATCAACCCGTTCGACCCGGCGCTACGGCGCCCGAGCCAGTTCCTGGGTGCGGGAAACGCCGGGTGAGGGGGGTGGTCGCGAAGGCCCCAACGCTGGCCGGTAGGATGGGTGAAGCGCGAGACTCTTTAAGCAAGAATACCGCTGCCCCGCGCGCGTAACCCATCATGCGGAATCCGGAATCCGGCACGCCGCGCGCAGGCCCCCGGTTCAGGTCGGATACGTGCCCGGCAACAGGATGCTGCGGTCGCCCGGTGCAATATTGCGACGGCCGCACAGCGCCATCGTCGTATCCATTTCCTTGTACAGCAGCTCCAGCACGCGGGTCACGCCCGCCTGGCCGTAAGCGCCCAGGCCGTACAGGAAGGCCCGGCCGATCATTGCGCCACGCGCGCCCAGCGCCACGGCCTTCAGGATGTCCTGGCCAGAACGGATGCCGCCGTCCATCCAGACTTCGATCTTCGAGCCCACCGCGTCGGCAATCGAGGGCAGCGCCGCGATCGACGACATCGCGCCGTCAAGCTGGCGCCCGCCGTGATTGCTGACGATCAGCGCGTCGGCGCCGCTATTGGCCGCCATCTGCGCATCTTCCACATCCAGGATGCCCTTGATGATCAGCTTGCCACCCCAGCGCTGCTTGATCCATTCCACGTCGTCCCAGCTCAGGCGCGGGTCGAATTGTTCGGCCGTCCACGCCGACAGCGACGACAGGTCGCTCACGCCCTTGGCATGGCCCACGATGTTGCCGAAGGTGCGGCGCTTGGTGCCCAGCATGCCCATGCACCAGCGCGGCTTGGTCGCCAGGTTGATCAGGTTGCGTAGCGTGGGCTTGGGCGGCGTCGACAGGCCGTTCTTGATGTCCTTGTGGCGCTGGCCCAGGATCTGCAGGTCCAGCGTCAGCACCAGCGCGGTGCAGCCTGCGGCCTTGGCGCGGTCGATCAGGTTGGCCACGAATTCGCGGTCGCGCATCACGTAGAGCTGGAACCAGAACGGCTTTTTGGTGGCTTCGGCCACGTCTTCCAGCGAGCAGATGCTCATCGTGGACAAGGTGAAGGGCACGCCGAAGTCGGCGGCGGCCTTGGCCGCCAGGATCTCTCCGTCAGCATGCTGCATGCCGGTCAGGCCGGTGGGCGAAATCGCCAGCGGCATCACGACGTCATGGCCCACCAGGTTGGTGCGCAGCGACCGGCCTTCCATGTTCACCGCCACGCGCTGGCGCAGCTTGATCTTCTGGAAGTCGCTTTCATTGGCGCGGTACGTGCCTTCGGTCCAGGCGCCGGAATCGGCGTAGTCGTAGAACATGCGCGGCACGCGCTTTTGCGCAATGGCGCGCAAATCTTCGATGCAGGTGATCGTAGAAAGGTTAGCGGTCATGGGAGGTCTGAGGAGTGATAGAGGTGCGCCAGCTGCGTTTCGTTTTTCTAGAGTCTGGTGCCGCCGGCTGCGGCGGCTTCGCCACTGCGCAGGGGCGGCTTCGCCCCGCGGCGCCGCCCAGTATACGCGCCGAGGCCGGCAAGCGTCGCTTGCCGGCCCCGTTCGCCCCCCTCGGACCGGAGCTCTGCGGCCCCTGTCCACCCAAGCTATCTCGGCCAGACCTTGCTGACCGCCCGGATCGTCGCCCACGCCACCCAGCGCGGGCTGGTCAGCCGCGCGCCCGGCAGGCGCCGCATCACATCCACGGCCAGCCCGCCGCGCTTATGCCATTGCTTCTTGCGGGTCTGGCTGTCGGTCCAGCGGCCTTCCAGCCACGGGAATTCGCGCCGTCCCGGCTTGTAGACGGGCGGGGTGTTGTAGATGAGGATGTACGCCAGCCGCGGCGACGGCGACGTATTCGGGCCGGTGAAATGCAACGTGCGGGCGTCGTGCACGGTGATGCCGCCGGGGTCCAGCGGTTCCGCCACGGCCTGGTCGCGCGCAAAGTCGCCGCAGCACTCCAGCGGATGCAGCGTCTTGTCGCCGCCGGGCGAACGGTGCTCCAGCACGTCCCATTTGTTCGAGCCCGGGATGAACTGCATGCACCCGTTCTCGATCGTCGCCGGCTGCAGGGCCAGCCAGATGCTCAGCTCGTTGTAGATGAAGTCCGGCGACCGGAACGCCTCATCCTGGTGCCAGGGCGTTTCCGGGCCGTGCGGGCCAGGCTTGAGCAGCGCGTGTTCGCCGTACAGCGCGGCGTCCTCGCCCAGCAGCTGGCGCGCCAGGTCCAGCGTGCGTTCGTGATAGGCCGTCTTCAGCAGACCAGGGGCATAATGGCGCGGATCGTGCAGGCTGGGAAACTTGGCCGGCTTGGACGGATCGTCCCGGCTGACGAAGTCGTACTGCGCCCCTTCGTTGTATCCGGTCTTGTTCGCAAACAGGTCCAGCAGTGTCCGGCGGATGTACCCGACCTCGTCCTGCGGGCACATATCCTTCAGGGCCAGGTAGCCCTGATCCCTGTAACGCGCTGTCTCTGCTTCCGACAACAAACTGGTCTCTTCCATAATGGCTTCTCCAAGCTCTGGTAGCGGGTGTTCCCGTTGGCACGTTTTGACATGAGCTCTAACGTATCGCTTCGGTGCCCACCGGGCCTATAGACCATCTGCCGTAGCCACAACCGCCTACGTTCATTGCGTCGGCGGCGCATCATCCGAAGGAAATATCCATGCAAGACCCTCGATCCGACACCCATATCGAAACCGTCCTCGTCACCGTCAGCGGCACGGTGCAAGGCGTGGGCTACCGCCACGCGACCGTGCGCCGCGCCCACATGCTGGGCGTGACGGGATGGGTACAGAATCTGCTGGACGGCACGGTCGAAGCCCTGGTGCAGGGCTCGCCCGACCAGGTGGACCACATGCTGGAATGGTTGCGGCGCGGCCCGCCGGGCGCTTCCGTGCAGGAAATCACGACGCGCCGGGAGTACACCGACAAGCGTTACATCCGTTTCGAGCAGGTGTAAGCCCAGGGGCAAACGCCTATCGCCGCCTAGGAGCGATGGCGTAATCCGATCAGCCGAGGGCCAACCGGAAGGTCAGCGGGTGCGCATCCAGCGCCCGCCCACCTGATTGATGACCAGGCCGGCCAGCACGCAGCCCGCCCCGACCCATTGCAGCGGCTGCAGCCGTTCGCCAAAGGCCATGGACGCCGCCCACAGGCCCACCACCGGCACCAGCAGGGAAAACGGGGCGATCTTGGCGGCCGGATGGCGCGTCAGCAACTGCGTCCACAAGGTGTAGGCCACCAGCGTCGCCAGCACCGCCAGGTACAGCACGGACAGCGCCTCGCCCCAGCCCATGCCCGTCACCATGCCCACTACGGGGTCCCAGCCGTCGATCAGCACGGCCAGCCCCAGGAAGGGCAGCACCGGCGCGGCGCTGCTCCAGGCGATGAAAGCGAAGGGGTCGTAACCGGGCGCCTTGCGGCTGGCCAGGCGCACGATCAGGTTGGAGACCGCCCACATGAACGCGCCGCCCAGCGTCAGCGCAAAGCCCAGCATCGTCATCTGGCCGGGGCCTTCGCCGCGGCCGCCGGCAATCACCGCCAGCCCCACCGCGGCAACACCCAGTCCGATCCAGTGATGGCGGCGGGCGCGTTCGCCCAACACGGGCGCGGCCAGCAGCAAGGTGAAGAACGCCTGGGTCTGGATGACCAGCGAGGCCATCCCTGCCGGCATGCCGAATTTCAGCGCGGTGAACAACAGGCCGAATTGCCCCAGCCCCTGCACCAGCCCGTAGGCCGCGATCCAGTACCACGGCAGCTGCGGCCGGCGCACGAAGAGGATCAGGGGAAAGGCCGCCAGCGCAAACCGCAGCGCGCCGAGCATCATGGGGGACAAGCCCCGCATGCCGACCTTCATGACAACAAAATTCAGCCCCCAGATGACCACGACCGCCAATGCGCAGAAATAGTCTTTTCGGGTTAGGTGAGTCGTGGACATCCCTGCATTATCGCATCGCCGGCCCCCTCGGCGGCCCGATCTCAGTGCTTTTTCAACACCGCCGCAAAGGCCTGCACGGCGATGTCGATGTCCTCGTCGTCGATGTGGCGGTGGGTCACGCAGCGCAGGCGCGTGCGGCCCCATGGCCGGGTCAGCAGGCCTTGCGCCTGCAGCGCGGCGACCCATTCGGCGTTCGTCATGCCGGTACCGGCGGTCTCGACCTGCACGATGTTGGTCTGCGGCACGGTGGCCGACAGCGCGGGCGCCAGGCCGTTGATGCCGTCGCTCAGCCGGCGGGCACGGACATGGTCCTCGACCAGCCGTTCGGTCATCGACTGCACGCCTTCCAGGCCGGCCGCCGCCATGATGCCCGACTGGCGCTGCGTGCCGCCCAGCATGCGGCGCAAGGTGCGCGCGCGCGACATCACCGCCTTGCTGCCCGCCAGCACCGCGCCCACGGGTGCGCTCAGCCCCTTGGACAGGCACAGCGACACCGTGTCGGCGTACTGCGTGATCTCGGCCGCCGGCACGCCCAGCGCCACGGCGGCATTGAAGAGGCGCGCGCCGTCCAGGTGCACCGGGATGCCGGCGGCATTCGCCATGCCATACACCGCCTGCATGTGGTCCAGCGGCAGCACCGCGCCCCCGGCGTTGTTGTGCGAGGTCTCCATCGCCACCAGCGAGGTCTTCAGCCGATGGCCGCCGGACAGCAACGCGTCGTCCAGCCGGTTCAGGTCCATGGCGCCGTCGGTGCCGGACACGCCCTGGTAGAACAGGCCCGTGAAGGTGGCGGCGCCGCGCTCGGACGTGTACATGTGGGCGGACGACTCCAGCACGACCTGCTCGTTGCGCTGCGTCTGCGCCAGCACGGCCAACAGGTTGGCCATGGTGCAACTGGGCACGAACAGGCCGGCTTCCTTGCCCAGGCGGGCCGCCACATGCGCTTCCAGCGCACGCACGGACGGGTCGCCGTCCAGGCCGTCATCGCCGATCGGCGCGGTGCGCATGCGTTCGTACATGGCCGCGGTGGGGTGGGTGACCGTATCGCTGCGCAGGTCGACAGGGGCGCTGGGAAGGTCGGCGGGGGTCCGCTGGGTCATGGCTTTCAGTGCTGCAGAATTTTGGAAAGAAACTGGCGCGTGCGCGGGGCACGCTCCTCCACATTGCCGAAGAACGCGTCTTTCACGCAGTCTTCGACGATCTTGCCGCCGTCCATGAAAATCACACGGTCGGCGACGCGGCGGGCGAATCCCATTTCATGGGTCACCACCATCATCGTCATGCCTTCGCTGGCCAGGTCGGTCATCACGTCCAGCACCTCGTTGACCATCTCGGGGTCAAGCGCCGAGGTCGGCTCGTCAAACAGCATCACCACCGGGTCCATCGACAGCGCGCGCGCGATCGCCACACGCTGCTGCTGGCCGCCCGACAGTTCGCCGGGATGCTTGTCCTTGTGCGCCGACAGGCCCACGCGCTCAAGCAGCGACAGCGCCCGAACGCGGGCCTCGTCCTTGCTCCGGCGCAGCACCTTGACCTGGCCCAGGCACAGGTTCTCGGTCACCGACAGGTGCGGGAACAGTTCGAAGTGCTGGAACACCATGCCCGCCACGGACCGCAGCTTGGGCAGGTTGGTGCGGGGATCGCCCACGGAAATGCCGTTGACCACGATGTCGCCCTTCTGGAAAGGCTCCAGCGCGTTCACGGTCTTGATCAGGGTCGACTTGCCGGAGCCCGACGGCCCGCAGACCACCACGACCTCGCCTTTGCCGACCTTCGTCGTGCATTCATCCAGCACCTGGAAGGTGCCGTACCACTTGCTGACCTGGTTGATCTCGATCATCGGAGGCGTCGAAGAGAGTTGCATCGTAGAACCTGTGGATAACGGGTAGGAGCGGGGCCGGGGCGCTTAGCGCAACACCCGGGTGCGCTTTTCCAGCAGCTTGACCAGACGGGATGCCGTGAAGCAGATCACGAAATACACCACCGCCACGAAGAGATAAAGTTCCACCAGCCGGCCGTCGCGCTGGCCGATCTTGGAGGCCGCTCCCAGGAAGTCCGTCAACGACAGCACGTAGACCAGCGACGTGTCCTGGAACAGGATGATCACGCGCGTCAGCAGCGCCGGCACCATGTTGCGGAAGGCCTGCGGCAGCACCACGTAGCGCATGCCCTGCCAGGGCGACAGGCCGATCGCCATGCTGGCCGACACCTGGCCACGCGCAATCGACTGGATGCCCGCGCGCATGATTTCGCAGAAGTACGCGGCCTCGAACATGGTGAAGGTGATCACCGCCGAATTGAACGCCCCCACGCGCAACGGCGTGGGCGACCCGACCACCCAGGCGGCGATGTACGGCACCAGGAAGTAGAACCAGAAGATCACCAGCAACAGCGGGATCGACCGCATCACGTTCACGTAGATGCCTGCCGGCACCGACAGGATCTTGAAGCGCGACAGCCGCATCATGGCCAGCAGCGTGCCCAGCGCCAGCCCCATCACCGCGGCCAGCACGGTCAACGTCAGGGTGAACGTCATGCCCGTCTGGAACAGATAGGGCAGGGCGGTCCAGATCACATCGAAATCGAATTTACCCATGGCGATCCCCTAGCGACTCTTGCCGGCCGAACCGATCAGCCCGGGAACCGCGACATGGCGTTCAAGCAGGCGCATGCCCAGCACGACAATGCCGTTGATGATCAGGTAGATCACCGTCGCGGCGGAGAACGCCTCGAAGATGTGGAAGCTGAATTCCTGCATGGAGCGCGCCTGGCCGGTCAGCTCCAGCAAGCCGATGGTCAGCGCCACCGACGAATACTTGATGGTGCCCATGAACTCCGACGTCAGAGGCGGCAGCACGATGCGGAACGCCTCGGGTAGGATGATGTAGCGGTACACCTGCACCTCGGTCAGCCCCAACGCGGTGCCCGCCTGGAACTGGCCGCGCGGCAACGACTGGATGCCCGCACGCAATTGTTCGGCCACGCGTGCCGACCCGTAGAAACCCAGGCACAGCACCGCGGGCACGAACTGCCCCCAGGGCTGCGGCATCTGCTTCATCGCCAGGCCCCACGCATGCGGCAGCAATTCGGGCAGCACGAAATACCAGAGAAACATCTGCACCAGCAGCGGCACGTTGCGGAAGATCTCCACGTACGTCGCGCCCAGCACGTTCATCAGCCGGGACTGCGCCGTGCGCATCACGCCCAGCCAAGATCCCAGCACCAGCGAAAAGACCCATGCCGTCAGCGCCAGCGCCAGCGTCCAGCCCACGCCGATCAGGATCGTTTCCAGGAAGGTATGCACGCCGTCAGGCGACATCTCCAGGAAAACGCTCCAACTCCAGTTGTAATTCATGCCTGTGCCCTAGATCGGCGCCGGCCGCGGCGCCTTGCCCCAAAACCGCCGCGGGACGCGCCTGGCGTCCCGCGGACAACCTGCTTACTCGTATGCCTTGGGGTCGCCCGAATCCGTCGGGTTGGCCAGCGCACGCTTCAAGGCGTCGCTCATCGGATACTTCAGGTTGATCTGCTTGGGCGGGATCGGCGAATTGAAGTACTTGTCATAGATCGCGGCGACTTTGCCGGTCTTGATCAGGTCCAGCACGGCGTCGTCCACCACCTTCTTGAAGGCGGGGTCGTCCTTGGGCTCCATGATGCCGTAGGGCGCCATTTCCAGGCCCTTCTTGCCGATCACGAACGCGTCCGGGTTCTTCGACGAGGCCACGGCGCCGTAGGCGATGCCGTCATCGTTGGCCGAACCCGCGGCGCGGCCAGATTCCACCATCAGGATGGTCTCGGCGGTGTCCTTCGTGGGCGCCATGGTGATGCCCAGGTTGCCCTTGGCGTTCAGGCCGGAAATCAGGCGGAAGGTCTGGCCGCCCGCCTGGGCCGCAATGGTCTTGCCGCGGAACGATTCCAGGTTGTTGGGATCCACGCCGCCGTCCTTGCGCGCCACCAGCACCACCTGCGCCACGAAGGTCGTGGGCGCGAACGACACCAGCTTGTGGCGGTCCAGGTTATTGGTGGTGTTGCCGCATTCCAGGTCGATGGTGCCGTTGGCCAGCAGCGGGATACGCGTGGCGGAAGTCGTCGGGTTGTAGCGCACGTCCAGCTTGGGCAGCTTCAGCGCGGCTTTCACGTACTGGGCGACTTCCTGGCAGATCTCCACCGTGTAACCGACCGGCTTCTGGTTGCCGTCGAGGTAGGCGAAGGGGACCGAGGTTTCAGGATGGCCGATGGTGATCACGCCGGTTTCCCGGATCTTGTCCAGGCGGCTGGGGCCCTCGGCGTGAACGGTGGCGGCGCTGCCCAGCAGGGCGGCGGCGACGGAGATCGCGGCAAATGCTTTCATCTGATTCCCTTGGCGCCGTGCGTGCGGCGCGTGTTTGTATTCACGATCGGCGGCGCCAGACTGTTTGGCGGCCGCCGCGTCCCGCGATGAGCCCCGCGGCTGGCAAAAAGTATCAACTAGCAGTATGGTTTTATCCAGTTCCAATCAGGTATTCCTCTATACGGATTTGATATGGCCATTCCACGGATGGGCTTAAGACACATCGAGGCCTTCCGAGCCGTCATGATGACCGGTTCGATGACGGCCGCCGCGCGGCGCGTGCATACCTCGCAGCCGCACGTTAGCCGCTTAATAGCGCAATTGGAAGCGATCACCCAGTTTCCCTTGTTCGACCGCAACGGCAGCCGCCTGAGCCCCACGCAGGACGGGTCGCGCTTCTTCCAGGAGGTCGAAAAGACCTTCATCGGCCTGGCTGGCCTGGAGTCGGCGGCGGCCAGCATCCGCTCGTTCAGCGCCAGCCGGCTGAGCGTGGCCGCCATGCCCCGGCTGGCCGGCGGCATCCTGGCGCGCATCGTCGCGGCCTTCAAGACGGAATACCCGGACGTGATGGTCTCCATCCATTCCGGCAACGCCAGCGCGGTGCACAACTGGATCAGTTCAGGCTTCTGCGACACGGGGCTGGCCATGCTGTCGGGCGACAGCCCCGGCATCCAGGTCGAACCGGTGCTCACGATGAGCTGCGTGGCGGTCCTGCCGAAAGGGCACCGGCTGACCAAGCTGAAAAAACTGAAGCCCGCCGACTTCGCGGGCGAGCCCTTCATCTCGTTTCCCAGCGCCACCCCGCTGCGCGAGAAGATCGACGCCGTCTTCAAGGCCGCCAAGGTGGAACGGCAGACGGTGGCCGAGGCCGGGCTGGGTTCGTCGGTGTGCGCGCTGGTGGGCGCCGGGCTGGGCGTGGCCCTGATCAACCCGCTGGCCGCCCGCGAGGAGTACGAGGCCAACGGCGTCGAGGTCCGGCCTTTCAGCCCGTCGGTGCCGGTCACGGTGGCGTTGCTGTATCCGCCGTATCACACCCGCACGCGGCTGGTCAGCGTGTTCTCGCGCTACGCCCATCAACTGATGAACGAGGAAATGGCCGACCTGAAGACGCGGCCGGCACGCTGACGGGACCGGAGCGCGCCGCCTTTCTTATATCAGCGACTGCTCCAGATAGCGGTCCGCTTCGCCGGACTGCTTCAGCGCCTCCCACTGGGCCAGGCTCAGTTGCGGCATCTGGAAGGCGGGCTGCGGGCGGCTGTACCAGCCCGGGTTGTGCAGGCGGGCCAGCAGGTCCATCTTCGGGCCGTCCAGGTACAGGTGTTCCCGGTCCGCCACCAGGTCATCCTGCACGTGCATGGCCACCACGTCGGCCACGACAAGGCTGCGCCCGTCGATGCGCAGCAATTCATGCACCCGGCACTCGAACGCCACGGGCGACTGCATCACCCGTGGCACGCCGATGCGCTCGGATGGCGACAGCACCAGGCCAGCTTCCACCGATTCGTCCACGCCGGCCGGGAAATCCACCGCCGTGACGTTCATCCGGGCCGCCAGCCGTACCGACACCAGGTTGACGGTGAACTCGCCGCGCTCGGCGATGTTGCGGGCAGTGTCCTTGGGCGCGCCGTCGCGCATCCCGATGCCCACGCAGATCAGCGGCGGGTCGCCCGACATCAGGTTGAAGAACGAGAAGGGCGCCACGTTCGTCGCCCCCCGTGCGTCGCGCGACACGATCCAGGCGATGGGGCGCGGCACGATCGCCGCGGTCAGCAGCTTGTAGCGGGCCGGGCCCGCCAGCGCATTCAAATCGATGAACATGGCTTGTCCCCGGCCGCCTCAGTCTTGCCCGGCCGCTTGGGTCGGCGCCGCGCCGGCCGCCGCCTTCTGGTCGGCGAACAGGCGGTCGCTACGCTTGCAGCGGCAGCGGCCGATCTGGTGCAGTTCGATCAGGTTGCCCACCGGGTCGCGCAGGAACAGCTGCATCAGCTCGGGCGCCGCCACGTTGTCCAGCTTCCAGTAGTCCACGCCCTGCCGCTGCAGCTCGGCTTCGGCCTCGGCGATATCGCGAACCGCCAGCGCCACGTGGTTTTCCACCGGGTCGCAGCCGGGCCCTTGGGAATAGGGCGAGGGGCCGTCGCTGCCCAGCAGATGGATCTGGCAATCGTTGCCCAGGTCCAGGAAGTACCCCGCAATGCCCGGGATTTCCCAGCGGCCCTTATCCGTGTCCAGGCCCAGCACGTCTCCATAGAACGCGCCCATGGCCGCCACCTTGCCCAGCGGCATGCGCACCGCGTGATGATGCAGCTCCAGTACGTCCAGCGCCATTTGTCTCTCCTTGGTTTGTCCGGCTGGCGCCCATGCACCGCCAGGTGCGCCATGGTGGCGTCCGCTCCCGTCACGGGGAATGCCGGCACAGGCAATCCACGATTGCGTTTTGCGCAACCCTGGGCGCGCCGCCGTACCGCGCGTGCACGCTATGCTTGGCGGCATGAATACGCCAGACCTCAACCTGCTGCTGACCCTGGACGTCTTGATCCAGGAAGGCAGCGTCGCCGGCGCCGCGCGCCGGCTCAACCTGAGCACGCCGGCCATGAGCCGCACCCTGGCCCGCATCCGCGAAGCGGTGGGAGATCCGGTGCTGGTACGGTCAGGCCGGGGCCTGGCGCCCACGCCGCGCGCGCTTGAACTGCGCGACCAGGTGCGCAGCGTGGTCGAACAGGCGCAAACCGTGTTCTCCGCCTTCAGCCAGGACGTCAACCTGGGCACGTTGACGCGCGTCTTCACCCTGCGCGCCAATGACGTGTTCGTGGGAGCCTTCGGCGGCCGCCTGCGCGAGCACCTGCGCCGTTACGCGCCGCACAGCGTGTTGCGCTTCCTTTCCGAAGCTGAAGACGACAGCGACGCGTTGAGCGGCGACGCCGACCTCTACATTGGTTCGTCCCAGAAGTTCGGCGCGGACATCAAGGTGCAGACGCTCTTCACCACATCGTTCTGCGGCCTGGCGCGCGCCGAGCACGCCATCTTCAAAGGCGCCATCACCCCGCAGCGCCTGACGGCCTACGACCACATCAGCGTGTCGCGCCGCGGCCGGGCGCAAGGGCCCATCGACCTGGCGCTGGCCGATCTGAGCCTGACCCGCCGCGTCGCGCTGATCACCCCCACCTTCCACGCCGCCATCTTCGCCCTGGCCGATTCCGACCTGATCCTGCCGTCCATGCCGCAGCATCTGATGCCGGGGATTGAACGGCTGGGATTGGCACTGCGCAGCTTTCCCGTGCCGTTGCCGACGCCGCCCGTGCGGGTCGTGCAGGCCTGGCCGCCGCGTCTGGACAGCGACCCGGCGCACCGGTGGTTGCGGCAGACCATCAAGCAGGTGTGCGACGTGGCGATGTAGCGCCCGGCAATACGCCTAGGAGCGCACCGTCCGGCCATCCGGATGCAACCACTCCAACACGCCCGTATCGGCCCGTGCCGCCTGCACGGCCAGCCCCTGGCTCCACTGCCGCGCAATCTCAGGTGGCCCGCCATCGATGCCGTCAGCCGTCCGCAACGAGGCCGGCGCGCCGATCCAGGCGTAGACCGGCTCATGCAGCCAGGCGCCATCCGCCGCCGCAATACCCACATGCAAACCGTCCGGGCTGTGGGAGGAGGGCGTCTCGGGCGCCGCCGCGCACAGCCACCCGTAGGCCACGCCCCAGTTCAAGCCGAACACCATCTGGTGCGCACACGGCACCACCTCGCGGCCTTCCCGCATGTCATAGACGCCCTGGAACCACGCGTCCCACTCCGCATGCTCCACGCACTGCAACACGCGCACGTAGCGGCCTGGCTGCCCGGCAGGCGCGGGGGTGATTTCGGCAGGATCCTCAGACGGCAGCCACACGATGTCGCCCAGATCCGTATACGCCACCGGCACCCGCACGTTGCCCTGGCCGTCGACGATCCCGCGCCGGTTATCGCCGGTCAGGACACGAATCCGCATCTGGCCGCGCGCGCACTGCTCGGCCGCCTCCGTCTCGGTATCCACCGGTCCCATCGCCTCGTACACGGCGTCCAGCAGCTGGCGTCCCTGGGTATCGATCAACCCCTGCAATCCGCCGCGCCGGGTCACATACGCATGCAGCGCGTCTTCCCAGTTGATGTCGTCCCACTGCGGCGGCACGCGCCACGCGCCGCGCTGGTCGATCAAGCCCCATTGCCCGGCCTCGCAGGCAGGCGCCAAGCCCCCCGGCGAGAAATCGCCTGCGAATTCGAAACGCGGCGGGATGGCCCACGCCCCCAGCTTATCCACAAAGCCGATGTTCTCCCCGACGCGCGCCATCACCAGACCCTGTGCATAACTCCACACCTCATCCAGCACGCACGGCATCAGCGCGTGGCCGCCGGTGTCGATCAAGCCCAGCTTGTCGTCCTTCAATACCGTGGCGACGCCGTCCTCAAATGCCCAGATCGCGTCGAACTGCGGCGCCAGCACCACCTGTCCGCCATCGGCCGGGCCGACGCGCACGCCCCACAAGTTGTCCACAACAAAGCGGTGCAATCCTTCGCCCAGGTGCGTGTCGTCGTGATCTTCGTCGCCCCCTTCCCCAACATCAGCCACGAAGTCTTCATACCGAACGGCACGCGCGGGCTCTTGCTCGGCGAAGTAGGGGTGATCCAGGCCGCCCAATCCGAAGCGCCACGCCCACCCCGAGGCATCATCCACATCGCGCACCTCCAGCAAGCGCAGGACGCCCGCCACGTCTTGCGCCGCCATCCCCTCGCGCAGCGCCTGCCAGCGCTGGCTGCACAGCTCTCGCACATGACCGACATACGCCGCCGCGCCGCCGCCGTGCATCCACGCCAGTTCGTCCAGATTCACGCTTATCCACAAGTCGGCGTCTTCGGGTTCCCCGTCGATCCGTTCGGCAAGATAGGTGGCCGCGGCATCCAGCTGCAAGCAGTAGGGCGCATCGTCGCGTGCCGCATGCGACAGCAAGAACGCCGCGACCTCGCACAAACGGTCATGCGCCGCG
This sequence comes from Achromobacter marplatensis, assembly GCF_002209535.1. Taxonomy (GTDB): domain Bacteria; phylum Pseudomonadota; class Gammaproteobacteria; order Burkholderiales; family Burkholderiaceae_B; genus Achromobacter; species Achromobacter marplatensis. The sequence goes on from NZ_NJIG01000007.1 coordinate 391,443, forward strand.
TGCGCGGGCACGGCCAGCCCGGCGGTGCCGGCGTCGCCGAACACCCGCTGCGACGCGTCCGCTTGCGACAACTCACCATCGGCCAACAACACCTGCCACAAGGTCGGCAGATTGCCGTTGGCGCTGGCGATTTCCGCGGACACCACCTGGCCATCCTGTTCCGACTGCAAACCCAACCACGCCCGATTACCCATCACAGCATCCTTGCAACAAAAAAACAAAGGCCAGCCCGTCAAGGCTGGCCTTCGCTACGACACAGCGGCCGCGATCAAGCGTCGATATTGCCCGCCGACAGCGCGTTCCTTTCGATGAAGGCGCGGCGCGGTTCCACGTCGTCGCCCATCAGCGTCGTGAAGACCTCGTCGGCCGCGATGGCGTCTTCGATCTGCACGCGCAACAGACGACGCACCTTCGGGTCCATCGTGGTTTCCCACAGCTGTTCCGGGTTCATTTCACCCAGACCCTTGTAGCGCTGCTTCGAGATGCTGCGGTCGGCTTCGCTGCGCAGCCACTGCATGGCTTCGCGGAAGTCGGACACAGTCTGTTCCTTGCGCTTGTCGCCTTCGCCGCGGGCGGCCAGCGACCGCGAACCGACCTTGCCCAGGAAGCTCTTGGCAGCCTTGGACAGGATGCCGTAGTCCGAACCGTTGACGAAGTCGGCGTCGATGATGCTGACGCGCACGTTGCCGTGGTGCATGCGCTGCACCGACAAACGATGGCGCTCGGTGGCTTCATCAAACTGCGGCACCACTTCCACGCCGTTGCCGCTGACCGGATCACGCATGGCGTCAGCCAGGCGCTTGGCGGAATCGGCGGTGGACTCGGCCGTTTCCAGATTGATCTCGACGCCTTCGGCCATGGCCGACAGGGCGCCCACGTCGAACACCTTCGCCAAACGCGCGATGACGCCGTCGGCGGCCACGTACTGGCTGGCCAGGTCGGTGAGCTCTTCGCCGCGGATGATGTTGCCACCCGAGATGATCTCCGCATCCTTCAGCGCCAGTTGCAGCATGAACTGCGCTTCTTCCTGGTCGTCCTTCAGATAGCGTTCTTCGCGGCCAACCTTCACCTTGTACAGCGGCGGCTGCGCGATATACACGTAGCCACGCTGCACCAGTTCAGGCATCTGGCGGTACAGCAGCGTCAGCAACAAGGTGCGGATGTGCGCGCCGTCCACGTCCGCGTCAGTCATGATGATCAGGCGGTGGTAGCGCAGCTTGTCCACGTTGAAATCGGGGCCGATGCTCGTGCCCAGCGCCGTGATCAGCGTGGCGATCTGTTCGCTGGCGATCAGGCGGTCAAAGCGGGCCTTTTCCACGTTCAGCACCTTGCCGCGCAGCGGCAGGATGGCCTGGAACTTGCGGTCACGGCCTTGCTTGGCCGAGCCGCCTGCGGAGTCACCCTCGACGATGTACAGCTCGCACAGCGCCGGATCCTTTTCCTGGCAGTCAGCCAGCTTGCCGGGCAGGCCGGCGCCTTCCAGCACGCTCTTGCGGCGCGTCATCTCGCGCGCCTTGCGGGCGGCTTCGCGGGCACGGGCGGCTTCGACGATCTTGTTGCACAACGCCTTGGCGTCGTTCGGGTTCTCAAGCAGCCAGGTTTCCAGCGTGCGGGCCACGGCTTCTTCAACGGCCGGACGCACTTCGCTGGAGACCAGTTTGTCCTTGGTCTGGCTGCTGAACTTGGGCTCGGGCACCTTCACCGACAGCACGCAGGCCAGGCCTTCGCGCATGTCGTCGCCGGACGTCTCGACCTTGGCTTTCTTGGCCAGTTCGTTGTCGGCGATGTACTTGTTCAGGATGCGGGTCATGGCCGCGCGCAGGCCGGTCAAGTGCGAACCGCCGTCGCGCTGCGGGATGTTGTTGGTGAAGCACAGCACGCTTTCGCTGTAGCTGTCGTTCCACTGCATCGCCACTTCAACGCCCACCGACACGCCGCCGGCGGCGGACTCGGTGGTGACCGAGAACACGTTCGGGTGCAGCACGGTCTTGGTGCGGTTGATGTATTCGACGAAGCCCTTCACGCCGCCCGAGAACGCGAAGTTCTCTTCCTTGCCCTGGCGCTGGTCAACCAGGCGGATCTTCACGCCGTTGTTCAGGAACGAGAGCTCGCGCAAGCGCTTGGAGAGGATCTCGTAGTGGTATTCGATGTTGTTGAAGATGATCGGGTCGGCCAGGAAGCGCACTTCCGTGCCGCGCATGTCCGTCGTGCCCGTCACCGCCAGGGGCGCAACACGCGCGCCTTGGCGGAATTCCATCTGGTGGACCTGGCCGTTGCGGCGGATGGTCAGGCGCAACCATTCAGACAGCGCGTTCACGCAAGACACGCCCACGCCGTGCAGGCCGCCAGACACCTTGTACGAGTTCTGGTCGAACTTGCCGCCGGCGTGCAGTTCGGTCATAACGATTTCCGCCGCGCTGCGGTGGAATTCGTCTTCCTTGTGGATATCGGTCGGGATACCGCGGCCGTTATCGGTGACCGAGATCGAGTTGTCGGTGTGGATCGTGACGACGATATCGTCGCAATGGCCGGCCAGGGCTTCGTCGATGGCGTTATCCACGACTTCGAACACCATGTGGTGCAAGCCGGTGCCGTCGGACGTGTCGCCGATGTACATGCCGGGGCGCTTGCGCACGGCCTCCAGCCCCTTGAGCATCTTGATCGAGTCAGCGCCGTAGCCGCTGTTCTCGGGAGTGGTGTTCTGCTGATCTGACATGTCTGTATCGATAACGCTTTAAAGAACGGCCTGGCGGCCGGACCGCCCGCAGGCCTAGGCCCGCAAGCGGCACAAACCCACAAATGGGGCGCGGATCAGATCCGCATGGGCATGACGACGTACTTGAACTGGTCGTCTTCGGGCAAGGTGATGAGCGCCGACGCGTTCGCATCGGGCATGACCGACCACTGGATGTTGTCGACCTTCACGTTGGCCAGCACGTCGAGCAGGTAGCCCACGTTGAAGCCCACGTCCAGGGCTTCATGGCCGTAATCGATGTCAATTTCTTCCTGCGCCTCTTCCTGCTCGGCGTTGGAGGACGAGATCTTCATCTGGTTCTGCGCCAGTTGCAGGCGCACGCCCTTGAACTTGTCGGTGGTCAGGATGGCGGCGCGCTGCAGGCTGCCCTGAAGCGCTTCGCGGCCCACCATGAAGTGGCGCGTGTAGTTCGTGGGAATCACACGCGTGAAATCGGGGAACTTGCCTTCAACCAGCTTGGACACCAGTTCCACGTCGCCGAAACGGAAACGGATCTGGCCGGGCGCCACATCGATGGAGACCACCTCGTCGGAGTCTTCCAGCAGGCGCTGCATTTCCAGCACGGTCTTGCGCGGCACGATCACTTCGTGGCGTTCGGCAATGCCGTCGGCCTCGGTCGAGCAATGCGCCAGGCGGTGGCCATCGGTGGCGACGGCGCGCACACGACCCGGTTCAAACACCAGCAGCATGCCGTTCAGGTAATAGCGGATGTCCTGTTGCGCCATGGCGAAGTGCACCATGTTGAACAGGTGGCGCAGCGTGCGTTGCGGCATGGTGAGCGAGACGTCCCACTGCTCGGGCTGAGCGACGGTGGGGAACTCGCTGGCAGCCAGCGTCTGCAACGCGAAGCGGCTCTTGGCCGACTGCACCGACAGCTTGTTGCTGGCCAGCGCCAGGCGCACGTCGCCGGTGTCCGGCAACGCCTTCAGGATGTCCAGCAGCTTGCGCGCCGCAACCGTAGTGGACTCGTTGTCCTGGCCCACGCCGAAGTCGGCGTGCGTGGTGATCTGTACTTCGAGGTCGGTCGCAATGAAAGCAACTTTGTTGCCTTCCTTGCGCATCAGGATGTTCGCCAGGATGGGCAGGGTATGGCGTCTTTCGACGATGCCCGCCACGGTCGACAGCGGTTTCAGCAATGCATCGCGTGTGGTTTGTACGAGTTGCATGTTCATCCTTTTAGAGTTTGTTCCAACACGTGCAGGGTATGGTTGAGCTCCGCTTGCTTTGCGCGGGCGTCGGAAATTTTGCGGACGGCGTGCAGGACGGTGGTGTGATCACGGCCACCGAACAGATCGCCGATTTCCGGCAGGCTTTTCTGGGTCAGCTCCTTGGCCAGGTACATCGCAACCTGGCGCGGCAACGCGATATTGGCGGGCCGGCGTTTCGAGTACATGTCGGCGACCTTGATCTTGTAGAAATCCGCAACCGTCTTCTGGATGTTTTCCACAGTGATCTGGCCGTTGGACACGGACAGCAGGTCCTTCAGGGCTTCCTTGCAGACATCCACCGTCAGCACGTCGCGGCCGTGGAAGCGGGCGTAGGCCAGGACCTTGCGCAGCGCGCCTTCCAGTTCGCGCACGTTGCTGCGCAGATGCTTGGCGATGAAGAAGGCCACTTCCTCGGGCATGGGCACGCCTTCGGATTCCGCCTTGCGCAGCAGAATCGCCACGCGCATCTCCAGCTCCGGCGGCTCGATCGCCACCGTCAGGCCGGAATCAAAGCGCGAGATCAGGCGGCTGTCGATGCCCGACAGTTCCTTCGGATACGTATCGCTGGTGATGATGATCTGCTTGCGCTGGGCCACCATCGCCTCGAACGCGTAGAAGAACTCTTCCTGCGTGCGGTTCTTGCCGGAGAAGAACTGGATATCGTCGATCAGCAGCAGATCCAGCGAATGGTAATAGCGCTTGAAGTCGTCGAATGCCTTGCGCTGGTACGCCTTCACCACGTCAGACACGTATTGGTCGGCATGCACATAGCGCACGCGCACCCCGGTGCCTGCCGCGACCATGGCGTTGCCGATGGCGTGGATCAGGTGGGTCTTGCCCAGGCCCACGCCGCCGTACAGGAACAGCGGGTTGTACGAGGTACCGGGGTTCTCGGCCACCTGCAGCGCGGCGGCGCGCGCCAGCTGGTTGGCCTTACCCGTCACGAAGTTCTCGAACGTCAGGTCCGTGTTCAGCCGCGAGCGCTCGTACACGATGTTGGCCGCGTCGGCCGTCACCGCCTGCGCCGCCACGGTCGTGGCGGGAGGGGCGGGCGGTGCCGCGGCCTGCATGGGCGGCGCGCCGCCTGAGGGCTGAGCAGCGGACAGGTGCGTTTGTTCCGGCGGCTGCGCACGCACGGGAGCGACCGGCATGCGCGGCGCGGCTCCGTGGGACGGCAACTCGAACAAGACCTGTACCGGTCGCTTGAACCACTCCGCGGCCAACGCTTCGATCTGGTGGGAAAAGTTCTTGCGCACCCAATCCAGCTTGAAGCGGTTGGGCGCGGCAACGCGCAGCACCGCCTGCGTTTCGTCGTACGCAAGCGGGACCAGCGGTCGTATCCACGCGCTGATTTGTTGGGGGGGGAGTTCCTGCTCAAGACGACTGACGCAGGTCTGCCAGAATTCTTTCATGTCGCTCTTATTCAAACCTCGATTCTACCTTGCCTGAGCACGGGTTATCCACAGGGTAGGACATAAGCGTCTACACTGCCCAGGCTTAACTGTTTGACAAGACAGGGAAAACTTGCTGAAATGGTGGGCTTTTCCGAATTCTGTCTGTCAGAAGGTTTCACAGAGAGCTTAGCCGGAGTTGTGGCAAGACCCCTCCTTTCATAGGTCGGGCGCTTTTCCGCACTGTCCGGTTTTTAGCTTTGCTGAATAGGTCGCCTGGGAAGAAATTCCCAGTCCAGAGCCCCGTCTACGAGTTGTTTTTGCACCTGTTGCAAAAATGCTCACTAGATACCCGCTTCTGAATGCGCGACCTGGAACCCTCCGGGCAGGTCCCTTCTGACTTTTGTTCTTTTTGTGGATCGTCCATGAAACGTACCTACCAACCTTCCGTTACCCGCCGCAAGCGCACCCATGGCTTTCGCGTGCGCATGAAAACCCGCGCTGGCCGCGCCATCCTGAGCGCCCGTCGCGCCAAGGGCCGCAAGCGTCTGGCCGTCTAAGTCCGGGATTTCCGGTTTTTCCGGAAACCTGACTATTTGCACGGACCGGCCATATTGCAAGACCTCTCGCAATCTCGTTCCGGTTCCGCGCAAACGCCTGACCCGCAGTCCATGCCGCGCTCCACGCTTCCCCCGGAGGCGCGGCTGCATCGCCCCTCCGAGTTCGCCGCTGCCCTAAAAGGCCGGCGTCTTGCCCGAGGGGCGTTATTCATTGTGACTTCAGCTCCCAATGATCTGCCCCCCGGCCAGGATGCCTGTGCGCGCTTGGGACTCATCATCGCCAAGCGGTTCGCCGCCCACGCCAGTACGCGCAACGCCATCAAGCGGGTCATCCGCGAAGCGTTCCGCCACCGGCGCCTGGCGCTGCCCGCCAAGGATTACGTCGTGCGCCTGCATAGCAAGGTCGCTCCCACCACGCTTACCTCGCTTAAACGCTTGGCTAGAGCCGAAGTGGATGCTCACTTTGAGCGGATCGCGCGATGATTTTCAAAGCACTGCTCATCGCCCCCATCCGGTTCTACAGGTTCTTCCTGAGTCCCTGGATAGGCAGGCAGTGCCGCTTCACCCCGACTTGCTCGGCGTACGCGATTGAAGCAATCGAACGCCACGGCGCCTGGCGCGGCTTCTGGCTGGGCGTCCGGCGCATTGGCCGATGCCATCCGTGGTCGCCCGGCGGCTGGGATCCGGTTCCACCGGCCCCGGGAACCAAAGGCACCCCGTGCTGCTCCCACAGCCACCGCACCGAGCACGATTGACGCTAAACTGGCGGGCTTTGCTGGCCCGTATTCACTTCAGTAGGCACCATGGATATCCGACGTACCGTCCTCTGGATGATTTTTTCCTTTTCGCTGTTGCTCCTTTGGAACAACTGGCAAATCCATAACGGCAAGCCGTCGCTGTTCGGGGGCCCCACGCCCGCGGCCAGCACGACGGATCCGCAGGCCGGCGCCAATAACGCCACGCCTTCGGTGCCTAGCGCGCCCGCAACCGCGGCCACCGCGCCGTCGGCGGTCCCTGGCGCCGCCACGCCCGCTGCCGCGCGCTCGGAAGAAGTCGTCATCACCACCGACGTGCTGCGCCTGACGTTCGACACGATGGGCGCCCAACTGGTGCGCGCCGAACTGCTGAAGTACCCGGCAACCGGCCAGCCGGACAAGCCCACGGTTCTGCTGGATCGTTCGGCCGGCCTGAACTACGTCGTGCAGTCCGGCGTGGTTGGCGCGCCTAACGGCCAGAGCTTCCCCACGCACCAGACGCCTTTCCGCCTGGTGACGTCGGAACGCCAGCTGACCGGCGACAACCTGGTCGTCTCGTTCGAAGGCGAATCGGGTGGCGTGAAGGTCACCAAGTCGTTCACCCTGCATAAGGGCCGCTACGACATCGACGTGCGCCACGACCTGGCCAACGTCGGTTCCGCCCCCGTGACGCCCGCGCTGTATCTGCAGCTTGAGCGCGACGGCAACGACCCGGCCGACACGTCCAGCTTCTATCACACGTTCACCGGCTTCGCCGTCTACTCCGAGCAGGACAAGTTCCAAAAGAGCACGTTCAGCGATATTGAGAAGAAGAAGGCCAACTACATCAAGCAGGCGGACAACGGCTGGATCGCCGTGGTGCAGCATTACTTCGCCACCGCCTGGGTACCGCCGCAAGGCAAGCCGCGCACGAACGAACTGCTGGAAGTACAGAAGAACCTGTACGCCGCCCGCAGCATCGAAGCCGTCGGCGAAATCGCCCCCGGCGCCGCGTCGCGCGTTGACTCGCACCTGTGGGTCGGTCCGCAAGACCAGAAGGCCATGGCGGCGCTTGCCCCTGGCCTGGAACTGGTGGTGGACTATGGCTGGCTGACCATCATCGCCAAGCCGCTGTTCACGCTGATGACCTGGCTGCATTCGCTCCTGGGCAACTGGGGCTGGACCATCGTTGCGCTGACCGTGCTGATCAAGGCCATCTTCTACCCGCTGGCCGCCGCGAGCTACCGCTCGATGGCCCGCATGAAGCAAGTGGCCCCGCGCCTGCAGGCCCTGAAGGAAAAGTACGGCGACGACAAGCAGAAGCTCAACGCCGCCATGATGGAGATGTACCGCACCGAAAAGATCAACCCGCTGGGCGGCTGCTTGCCGATGGTGGTGCAGATCCCGGTGTTCATCTCGCTGTACTGGGTGCTGCTGGCCAGCGTGGAAATGCGCGGCGCGCCGTGGATCCTGTGGGTGCATGACCTGTCGATCCGCGACCCGTTCTTCATTCTGCCCGCCATCATGATGGCCACCATGTTCCTGCAGATCAAACTGAACCCGACGCCTCCGGACCCCATCCAGGCCAAGGTCATGATGATCATGCCGCTGGTGTTCGGCGGGATGATGTTCTTCTTCCCGGCCGGCCTGGTGCTGTACTGGTGCGTCAACAACACGTTGTCGATCGCCCAGCAGTGGTCCATCACCCGCGCCATGCAGCGCAAGACGGAAGCCTTGGCGAACCGCTGAGCCTGACGTTGCAAGCATGAAGAACCGGCCCTCAGGGGCCGGTTTTTTTTCGCCCGCGGCGCCAGCGCGCCTCGCATCCTGCTGCCGCATCGAGCCGTTGATAATAGATAAATACTATTGAATTTGACGTATCAATCAACTTCACAAGTGCAACCATGACCCCTATGATGTGTCGGACATATTCCCCAGGCGGCAACGCGGGGGTATGCACGACACGGCGCGGGCCTACCAGGGCACGCGCATTCCAGAATCACGTAGGGAGTGTGCTATGACCGACAAGAAGCATCTGACCACCGCAGCAGGCGCGCCGGTGGCGGACAATAACAACACGCTGACCGCCGGCCCCCGCGGTCCCGCGCTGTTGCAGGACTTCTGGCTGATTGAAAAGCTTGCCCACTTCGACCGCGAACGCATCCCGGAACGCGTCGTCCACGCCAAAGGCTCGGGCGCTTACGGCACGTTCACCGTCACGCATGACATCACGCGCTACACGCGCGCCAACATCTTCTCGCAGGTCGGCAAGCAAACTCCGCTGTTTTTGCGCTTTTCCACCGTTGCCGGCGAACGCGGGGCGGCCGACGCCGAACGCGACGTGCGCGGCTTCGCCATCAAGTTCTACACGGATGAAGGCAACTGGGACCTGGTGGGCAACAACACCCCCGTCTTCTTCATCCGCGATCCGCTGAAGTTTCCCGACTTCATCCACACCCAGAAACGCGACCCCAAGACCAACCTGCGCAGCGCCACCGCCGCCTGGGACTTCTGGTCGCTCAGCCCCGAATCGCTGCACCAGGTGACGACCCTGATGAGTGATCGCGGCATCCCGGCCAACCTGCGCCAGCAGCATGGTTTCGGCTCGCACACGTTCAGCTTCGTCAACAGCAACAACGAACGCTTCTACGTGAAATTCCACTTCAAGTCGCAGCAAGGCATCGCCTGTCTGACCGACGAGGAAGCGGCGCAAGTGGTCGCTCACGACCGCGAAAGCTCGCAGCGCGACCTGTTCAACAACATCGCGCAGGGCAACTTCCCGAAGTGGACGCTGAAGGTGCAGATCATGCCCGAGGCCGAAGCCGAGACCTATCACATCAACCCGTTCGACCTGACCAAGGTCTGGCCACACGGCGACTACCCGCTGATTGAAGTGGGCGTGCTGGAACTGAACAAGAACCCCGAAAACTATTTCGCGGAAGTGGAGCAAGCCGCCTTTACGCCCGCCAATATCGTCCCCGGCATCGATTTCTCGCCGGACAAGATGCTGCAAGGGCGCCTGTTCTCGTACGGGGACACGCACCGCTACCGCCTGGGCATCAATCACCACCAGATCCCGGTGAACGCTGCGCGCTGCCCCGTCCACAGCTACCACCGCGACGGCGCCAGCCGCGTGGACGGCAACGCCGGCGGCACGCTGAACTACGAGCCCAACAGCGCGGGCGAGTGGAAGGAAACCCCGTCCGCCGGCGAACCGCCGCTGGCCCTGGACGGCCAGGCCGCCGCGCGCTGGAACCACCGCGTGGATGACGACTACTACTCGCAACCGGGCGCCTTGTTCCGCCTGATGACACCCGCCCAGCAGGAACTGCTGTTCGGTAACATCGGCCGCCACATGGCGGGCGTGCCCGAAGAAATCCAGCGCCGCCAACTGGAACACTTCAGAAAGGCCGACCCCGCCTATGCCGCCGGCGTGGCAAAGGCGCTGGGACTGAAGATCTAGGCGTCTCGTCGCTCGAAAGGAAAGCGGCCCCTTCTTGGGGCCGCTTTTTTTTTGGGTGGTTCGGGTGATGGGTTGCGCGCGCTGGGCGGCCGCTTGCGGGCAAACACTGCCGTGCGCTCCACCCATCCTACGACGCACGATCATCCTTCGTAGGATGGGTGAAGCGCGGCAATGCCGTCCAAAGCCGGCAAACGCCCAGCGCGCGCAACCCATCACCTCAACGCTGCATCCCCCAGCGCCTCACCGTCAAACGCTCCAGATTGTCGAATCCCAGGTTTTCCACAAGCAGGCCGATGATGACCACCGCGGCCAGTCCCGCGAACACGCGGTCTGTGTATAACTCGTTGCGGTTCTGGAAGATGTACCAGCCGAGACCTCCCTTGCCGCTGGACGCCCCGAACACCAGTTCCGCGGCAATCAAGGTGCGCCAGGCGAAGGCCCAGCCGATTTTCAAGCCCGCCAGGATGGCCGGCAGCGCGGCCGGCACCAGGATCTGCAGCACGTAGCGCAAGCCCGTCAGCCCATAGTTGCGGCCCGCCATGCGCAGGGTTTCCGACACGCCCAGGAAACCCGCATACATGTTCAGCGCCAGCGCCCACAGCACGGAATGGATCAGCACGAACACCAGGCTGCCTTCGCCCAGCCCGAACCACAGCAAGGCCAGCGGCAGCAGGGCGATAGCCGGCAGCGGGTTGAACATGGCGGTCAGCGTGGACAGCAGGTCGCGGCCAAAGCGCGTGGATACCGCTAGCGTGGTCAGTACGAACGCGAGTGCGACGCCGGCCAGATACCCCTGCACCAGCACACGCAGCGACTGTCCGGCGCGCGCCGGCAGTTCGCCATTGGCGATACCCTGCACAAAAGCCTGCGCCGTCTGCCAGGCGCCCGGCAGCAACAGGTCATTGTCGGTGTAGCGCGCCGCCAGCTCCCACAAGGCAGCCAGCAGCGCCAGGATCACCAGCTTGCGCAGGCTGGCGTGCTGCCACAGCCGTTCGTGCCACGGTAACGGCGTTTCCGCCGCCTGCGCCGGCAAGGGCGGCAGCTCGTACTCGACTTCGGGACGAATGGGGGGCGAGGCGGGGTAGGCGGTGCTCATGGGGGGATACTCATACTCAAGCCGCCGCGCGCTCGGGCTGTGCGGAATCGGACAGAGGCAGAGGCGACTCGAACAACAGGTCATGGATGCGCTTGGCCGCCGATTGGAAGGCGGCGGATCCCTGGCTGTGCAAGCCGAAGGCGTGCGCGTTCAGTTCGGCGCGCACGCGGCCGGGATGCGGCGACAGCAGCAACACGCGGCTGCCCAGCACCAGCGCCTCTTCGATCGAATGCGTGACGAACAGCAGGGTGAAGCGCACGTCTTCCCACAAGGCCATCAGCTCTTCCTGCATGCGGCGGCGGGTCAGGGCGTCCAGGGCGGCAAAGGGCTCGTCCATCAACAGCACGCGCGGCTGCATGGCCAGTGCGCGCGCAATCGCCACGCGCTGCTTCATGCCGCCGGAAAGCGTGTGGGGATAGGCGTCCGCGAAGGCGGCCAGGCCCACCTTGTCCAGATAGTGCATGGCGCGCTCATCCGCTTCACGCCGGCCCAGCTTGCGCGAGGCCAGCAGCGGAAACGCCACGTTCTGCCGCAGCGTCTTCCACGGCGGCAACTGGTCGAATTCCTGGAACACGACGATACGGTCCGGACCCGGGCCCTGCACCGTCTGCCCATCGATCGCGATGCGTCCTTCGGTGGGCGGCAGAAAGCCGGCCACTGCCTTGAGCAGCGTGGATTTACCGCAACCGGAGGGTCCAAGCAGGATGAAACGGTCTGCACCGTGGACTTCAAAACTGACCTGATGCGTGGCGCGAACCCGCCTTTCACGCGTCTTATATTCGATCGTCACCTTATCCACAGCCAGCAGCGGCGGCGCCTGGTCAACGTTATCCACAGGCCTGGCGGCGGTCACCGACATATCAGCTGCCTTGCGCCGTCAGCGGATCATCGAAGAAGTAGTCGCGCCAGCTGGCCGGCGCGTTCTTGATGGCGCCCACCTTGTGCATGAACTCGGCCAGCGCAAAGGTGTTCTGCGGCTCCAGCTTGAATTGCACGTCGGGGTTCTTGATTACCTTGATCAGGAAGTCGCGGTCCTGCTTGGCGCCGGTGACGCGCAGGTAGATGTCGGCGGCCTGCTCCGGATTGGCGGCGGCAAAGGCGGCGGCTTCCTTCAGCGCTTCCTGGAACGCCTTGTACGTCTTGGGATTTTCCTTGCGGAATTTCTCGGTCGCGAACAGCACGGTGGATGAACTGGGGCCGCCCAGCACATCGTACGAATTCAGCACGATGCGCGCCTTGGGGTTCTCGGCCAGTTCTTGCTCCTGGAACGGCGGATTGCCGAAATGGCCCGTGATTTCCGTGCCGCCGGCAATGATCGCCGCTGCTGCGTCCGGGTGCGGCAGCGCCACCGAGATCTTGTCCAGCTTGTTGAATTGCGCGTCGCCCCACAGCTTGGCCGACGCCAGCTGCAGCACGCGCGACTGCACCGACACGCCCACGGCCGGCACCGCGATGCGGTCCTTGTCCGTGAAGTCGGCAATGGTCTTCACATTGGGGTTGTTCGTGACGAGGTAATAAGGAAAGTTGCCCAGCGATGCCACGCCTTTCACGTTCTGCTTGCCGTGCGTGCGGTCCCAGATCGTCAGCAGCGGTCCGACGCCCGCCCCCGCGATATCCACAGCCCCCGACAACAGCGCATCGTTCACGGCAGATCCACCGGACAGCTTGGCCCACTCGACCGAGATATCCACACCTTCGGCCTTGCCGTGTTTTTCGATCAACTGCTGATCGCGCGCCACGTTCAGCAGCAGGTACACGATGCCGTATTGTTCCGCGATGCGGATGCGCCCTTCGGCCAAGGCGGGCGTGGGCGACGCCAGCGCCAACACTCCCAGAATCAACGCCAGGGCGGCGCCGGTAACGGTTTGGACCAATCGGTCCCGTAGTGCGGAGGACATACGCATGGTGTTCCCTGTGGATAAGTGCTTTGCGTCAGAAACCGCGTGCTTTTCAGAAAGGCGTATCGCCTTCGATGGTGGTCCGGTACAACTTGCGCCGCAGATGATCCGGCGTACCGCCGGCAAGATGGATCAGCGAACGGTTGTCCCAGAACACCAGGTCGTGCGGCTGCCAGCGATGGCGATAGATGTTCTCGGCGCGCACGCTGTGCGCGAACAATTCGGCCAGCAGCGCGCGGCTTTCGTCTTCCGGCACATCGACGATGCGCGTCGTGAAGCCTTCACTCACGAACAACGCGCGGCGGCCGTTTTCGGGGTGCGTACGCACAACCGGATGCACCACTTCCTGCACCTGCGCGATCTGCTGGGCGCTCAGGTTGGGGCGCCAGTTCCCTTCCTTCTGCAACTGCCCGTACTGGGCCAGATATGAATGCACGGCGCGCTTACCCGCGATCGCGTTTCGCAGCGCGGCGGGCAACGTGTCGTAGGCCAGATGCATGTTGGCGAACAAGGTGTCGCCGCCTTCGGCCGGCAGCTCCTGCGCGTGCAGCAGCGAACCCAAGCTCGGCAGTTCCTTGTACGAAATATCCGAATGCCAGTACTTGCCGGCGTCGCCCAAGCCGATCGGCTTGCCGTCTTCCACGATGTTGGAGACGATCAGAATTTCGGGGTGGTCGGCCAGGTGAAATTGGTGCAGCACGTGGATCATCAAGCGGCCAAAACGGCGGCTGAAATCGATATGCTGCTGCGGCGTAATGCGCTGGTCGCGGAACACCAGCAGGTGATGGTCCAGATGCGCCTGATGCACGCGGGCAAAATCGGCCGCCGTCAGGTCTCGCGACAGGTCCAGGCCGATGATCTCGGCGCCCACGGGGCCGGGCAGGGGGCGCAGTTCAAAGGACTGCGCGTGGGGGACGGGGGCGGCGTCTACTTCGCGCCGCAAGGCGTTGCTCTGGGACATCGATCGCTCCGGTTCGCCTTGCGGCATGTCTGGAACGATCGATTATGGAAAGCGCGCCTTGTATCTCAAACGAAGTTATTGGCGTTTGAACAAAGCTTCACGTCATATAGAAAAGGCCGCGAGGGAAACCCCCGCGGCCTCATGCCAAACACCTATAAGCAAATAGCGCATCGGTGTTAAGCGCTGGTTTCCAATGCCGTCAGGCAGCCGGCAGATAGGCCTCGACGAGCTTTACCCAATACGTCGCGCCCACCGGCAGCAGGGCGTCATTGAAGTCGTAATTCGGGTTGTGCAACTGGCAAGGGCCCATGCCGTGATAGCTCTCCATCCGGTGATCGCCGTCGCCGTTGCCCAGGAACAGGTACGCGCCGGGGATCGCTTCCAGGAAGAAGGAAAAATCTTCTGCGCCCATGAACGGCGGCATGTCGCGCAGCACGTTCTCGGCGCCGAACGTGTCTTCGGCGACCTTGGCCGCAAAGGCCGTTTCCTTTTCCCAGTTGACCAGCGGCGGATAGGCGCGCACGAAGTCCAGTTCGCCCGTGCCGCCGTACACCTGGGGCAGGGTGGTGGCGATGCGCCGCATGTCCGCTTCGATCTTGTCCAGCGTTTCCACGGAATACGTGCGCACCGTGCCGCGCAGCACCGCTTCGCCCGGAATCACGTTATAGGCATCGCCGGCATGGATCTGCGTGATCGACAGCACCGCCTGGTCCAGCGGGTTCTTGCTGCGCGAAATCACCGTCTGCAGGGCGTGCACCATGTCGGCCGCCACGATGATGGGGTCGACCGACGCGTGGGGCTGCGCCGCGTGGCCGCCCACGCCCTTGATGACGATGTCCCAGCGGTTGCTGGACGCCATCGTCGGGCCGGCGCGGAAGCCGAACTGGTTGACCGGCATGCCTGGCATGTTGTGGATGCCGAACACGGCATCGCAAGGGAATTTGTCGAACAGTCCGTCCTGCATCATGGCGCGCGCGCCGGCATTACCGCCTTCTTCGGCGGGCTGGAAGATGAACACAACGGTGCCATCGAAATTGCGGTGCGTGGACAGGTATTGCGCCGCGCCCAGCAGCATCGCGGTGTGGCCGTCATGGCCGCAGCCGTGCATCCGGCCGCTGATGGTGGACTTGTGCGCGAAACGGTTGTGCTCGGGCATGGGCAGCGCATCCATGTCGGCGCGCAGGCCGATGGTTGCCTTGCCGCTGCCGGCGCGCAATACGCCGACAACGCCGGTCTTGCCCAGCCCAGTGTGGACTTCCAGGCCCCATTCACGCAGGCGTTCGGCCACCAGGTTTGACGTGCGCGTCTCCTGGAAGGCCAGTTCGGGATGGGCATGGATATCCCGGCGCAACGCGGTCAGTTCCGGATGCGCGCGTTCGATTTCGGCGATAGTTTTCATGGCGTGGATAAAAAATGGAGTTCAGTGATGGCGAAAAACTTCACACGTAGGATGGGTGAAGCGCGGCAACATCCCAGCAAAAATATCAAGCTCCAGCGCGCGCAACCCATCAAGCAGCATTGAATCCTTAGCGAATTTCGCCACAACACAACCGTCGATTGATGGGTTGCGCGCGCTGGATCCTTGCGTTCTTACCCAGGGATTCTCGCGCTTCACCCATCCTACGTCCAGTGCCCACGCAACATCGACCAACCGTCCAGTGGCCCTGCGAATGACGCCTACGCCGCATCATTCAAATGGCAGGCGCTGTGCTGGCCCGGTGCGATCTCGCGCAATAGCGGCCGTTCCGTCTTGCAGCGCGGCATGGCGTGTGGGCAACGCGGGTGGAATGCGCAACCGGTGGGCGGGTCCAGGGGCGACGGCAGTTCGCCCTTGATCGGCTGGTAGTTGCGCCGCCCCGGCGTCAGCGTCGGCAGTTCTTTCAGCAGCGCCTGCGTGTAGGGATGGTTGGCGCGCTGGAACACGGTGTCGGTGGGCGCAAGTTCCACCACGCGGCCCAGATACATGATGGCCACGCGGTCCGAGATGTGGCTGACCACGCTCAGGTTGTGGCTGATGAAGAGATACGTCAGGTCCAGATCGTCGCGCAGCTGTTCGAAGAGATTCAACACCTGGGCCTGGATGGATACGTCCAGCGCGGCCACGGCCTCGTCGCAAACGATCACCGAGGGCTTCAATGCCAAGGCCCGCGCGATGCCAATACGCTGGCGCTGCCCGCCCGAGAATTGATGCGGATAGCGTTGCGCGAAAGCCGGGTCCAGCCCCACCTGACGCATCAGTCCCGCCACGTACTCCGCCTTGTCGCGCGCACGGATCAGGCCATGCGCCACCGGCGCCTCGCCGATGATCTCGCGCACCCGCATGCGTGGGTTAAGGGACGCGTACGGATCCTGGAAGATCATCTGCACGCCCAGCTCGTAGGCGCGCCGTTCGGCGCCGGTCATGGCCTTCACCGCCTTGCCCTGGTAGTGCACGTCGCCCGACGAAGGCGGCAATATGCCCGACACGATGCGGCCCAACGTGGACTTTCCACAGCCGGATTCACCAACAATGCCGATCACTTCGCCGCGCTGCACTTCCAGGTCCACACCGCCCACGGCGTGCACCACCTGCGTCTTCAGGCCCGCCCCCAGCAGGTTCGCAATGCGTCCGGCCAGGTCCACGGGCTGCACGAAGCGCAGTTCCACGCCTCGCAGGGACAGGATGGGGGCGGCCGCGCCGCGTTCTGCTGCGCTCATTTGATGTCTGGGTCTCCGGCATGCCAGCAGCGCACCCATTGCGCCGGGCGGACTTCAACAGGCTGCGGTTCGATCAGACAGGCGTCGGTGGCGCGCGGGCAACGCCCGCGGAACGCACAGCCCTGCGGCAGGTTCAAGAGCGACGGCGTCATGCCTGGAATGGGCACCAGCGGCCTGCCACGCGATTCCGGCGTGGGGATGGACGCAATGAGCCCATGCGTATACGGATGCATGGGATGGGTGATTACGTCGCGCGTGCTGCCGGTCTCGACAACGCGGCCGGCGTACATCACCGACACGCGGTCCGCCAGGCCCGCCACAACCGCCAGGTCGTGCGTGATCCAGATCAGGCCCGTGCCCGTCTCGCGGCACAGCTTCTGCACTTCAAAAAGGATTTGCCCCTGGATCGTCACGTCCAGCGCCGTCGTGGGCTCATCCGCGATGATCAGGCGGGGCGAATTCAACAGCGCGATGGCGATCGCTACGCGCTGCCGCATGCCGCCCGACAATTGGTGCGGGTAGGTGCGCAGGCGTTCCTGCGGCGACGGGATGCCCACCATCGTCAGCGTGTGCAAGGCGCGCTGGCGCGCCTGTTCGCGCGACACCTTATGGTGCGCCTGCACGGCCTCGATCATCTGCGTGTCCACACGCAGCACCGGATTCAACGTCATCATCGGGTCCTGGAAGATCATCGCAATCTCCTGGCCCCGCAACTGGCGCCACCGCGCCGGCGTAGCGCCGCGCAGGTCTTCGCCGTTTAGGCGCAACTGGCCGTCCACGATGCGGCCCGGCTCGTCCAACAAGCCCATCAACGAGAATCCCGTGATACTTTTCCCGGACCCCGATTCCCCCACCAGCCCCAGGATCTCGCCTTCGGCGAGCGTCAGGTCCACGCCGTCCACCGCCTTGACGATGCCGTTGCGCGTGAAGAAATGCGTCTTCAGGCCCTGCACTTGAAGAATGGTCGGCGGCGTGGCCAGCGGCTTGTCCACAACGGGCGTCTGCATCGCGTCCGCCCTCAATTCGCGTGGCGCGGGTTGAGCACATCGCGCAAGTGGTCGCCCACCAGGTTGATGGCGATGATGGCCAGCGCCAACGCGATGCCGGGAAAGAACGATATCCAGTACTGGCCCGACAACAGGTATTCGAACCCGTTGTAGATCAGCATGCCCAGCGACGGCTCGGTCACCGGCACGCCCACGCCCAGGAACGACAACGTGGCCTCCAGCGCGATCGCGTGCGCCAGGTCGATCGTGGCGATCACGATGAGCGGCGGCATACAGTTAGGCAACACGTGGCGAAACAGCACGCGCCCCCAAGACAAGGACATGCAGCGCGCGGCCTCCACATATTCCTTGCCGCGCTCCACCAGCGCCGCGCCGCGCGCCGCACGGGCGAAATACGCCCATTGCACGACGATCAGCGCGATGATCACCTTATCCACACCCTTGCCCAGAATCGCCAGCAACATCAGCGCCACAAGAATGGCGGGAAACGACAACTGGATATCCACAATCCGCATCAACAGTGCATCGATGCGGCCGCCGAAATAGGCGGCGATCAATCCCACGGTGGCGCCGATGCCAAACGCCGCCAGCACCGACACGGTGGCCACCAGCAGGCTGGTGCGCATGCCATAGAGGATGGCCGAAAACAGGTCGCGCGCTTGCCCGTCGGTGCCCAGCAGATAGTGCATGGAGCCGTCGCCGCTTTCGCTGCCCGGCTTGAGCTTGGAATCCATGATATCCAGCGACGCCAGGTCATACGGATTCTGCGGCGCGATCCAAGGCGCCAGCAAGGCGGCGCCCACGATCACGACAAGCATCACCAGGCCCAGCGTGGCCAGTTTGCTGGCGAAGAAATCCGATACGAAACGCCGCCAGGGCGTCTGTTCCTTGATGGCTGCGACAGGCGCGGCAGCAGTGGCAGGGCTGTTCATCGGCGGCTATCCAAACGTACGCGGGGGTCCAGCACCGTGTAGATGATGTCCACCACCAGATTCAACATGACCAGGAAGAACACGATCAGCAGCAGATACGCGACCACCACCGGACGATCCAGGTTGATGATGGAATCGATCAGCAGCTTGCCCATCCCCGGCCACGAAAACACCGTTTCCGTCACGACGGCAAACGCCATCACCTGTCCGAATTCCAGCCCGGCGACGGTCACCACCGGAATCAGGATGTTCTTCAACAGATGCACGCCCAGCACGCGCTTTTCCGACAACCCCTTGGCCCGCGCGAACTTGATGTAGTCCATGGGCAGCGCCTCGCGCGTGGCCGCGCGGGTCACGCGAATGATCATCGCGCACTTGGCAAACGCGATGGTGGCGGCAGGCAGGGCCAGGCTCAGCCAGCCGTTGAGCGTCAGGACGCTCAGCTCCAGCGAACCGATGCTGACTGTCTTGCCGCGCCCGCCGGCCGGCACCCAGCCCAGTATCACGGCGAACACCATGATCAGCATCAGGCCGACCCAGAAGTTGGGCAGCGAAAACCCCAGCACCGAGCCCGTCATGATGGCGCGCGAGCCCGGCGCTTGCGGCTTGAGCCCCGCCAGGATGCCCAGCGGCACGCCGATCAGCACCGACAGCAGCATGGCCACACAGGCCAGCTCCACAGTGGCCGGCATGCGCTCCAGGATCAGGTGCATGGCAGGCTCGCCGGTCAGGAAACTGTTGCCGAAATCACCGCGCACCGCCTGGCCCATGAAGATCAGGTACTGCCGCCACAGCGGCTGGTCCAGGCCCAGCGATGCGCTGATCGCGGCGCGCTGCGCCTCGGTCGCCTCGGGGCTGGCCAGCATCGACACCGGATCGCCCACCATGTAGATGCCTGCAAAGACCAACGCCGACATGACGAGCATGACGACGATGGTTTGCAGCAGCCTTCTTACGATTGTTGCCAGCACTAGGGACCGCCTGCGTTGCGCGTTACTTCTTCAGGGTTGCAAACTGCGCAAGCGTGACCTGGTCGGGGCGGCCCTGATAACGGATGTCGCCCTTCATGGCCCAGACCGACAGCTCGAAGTGCACCGGCAGCATGGCGTAATCGTCCATGGCGATATTGCTGGCCTTCGCCAGCAGGTCGGCGCGCTTGGCATCGTCCATCGTGGACGAGGCTTCCTTCACCAGTTCATCCATCTTCGGGTTGGAATAGCGGCTGCGGTTGGTGGTACCCAGGCCAGCTTCCGGATTGCGCGTCACCAGCAGGGAAGTCAGCGCGTTCGACATCTCGCCGCTGGTCACCGACCAGCCGGCCAGATAGGCCGAGAACGCGTAGCTGTCGCGGTTCTTGAAGAACACCGGGGGCGCCATTGCGTCCACGCTGGTCTTCACGCCAATGCGGGTCCACATCGATGCGATGGCCTGCGCCACTTTCGAATCGTTCACGTAGCGGCCCGAAGGGGAACCCAGCGTGATCGAAAACCCGTTGGGATAGCCCGCCTCCTTCAGCAAAGCCTTGGCCTTCTCAACATCCGCCTTCGGCGCCTTGGAATGTTCCTTGCTGGAGCCAACCATGGGGTAGGGCAGCAGGTTGCCGGCCGGCAGCGCCACCCCGCCCATCACGCGTTCGACCAGCGCGTCGCGGTTGATGGCCAGCGACAGCGCTTCACGCACCCGCTTGTCCTTCATCGGGTTCTTGTCCGTGCCCTGGATGCCGGGCGAAGGTTCCGCATACTGGTCCAGCGCCACGTACACGACGCGCACCGACGGCGTTTCCTCGACGTACAGCTTCTTGTCGCCCTTGAGCTTGGGCAGGTCGTCGGTGGGGGGATCTTCGATCATGTCTACGTCGCCGGCCAATAGTGCAGCCACGCGCGCGGCGGCATTGCTGATCGGGCGATAGACCACGCGGTCCCACTCGGGCTTCTTGCCCCAGTAATTGTCATTGCGCGCCAGCACGAATTCCGCGCCGCGCTTCCACGACACGAACTTGTACGGGCCGGTTCCCACCAACCCATCGCCGCTGTTCAGTTCAGTGGTGGTCTTGCCTTCCGCCGCGGGGCCGGAGGCGGCCTTCTTCGACATGATGGGCAACTGCGCCAGGTTTACCAGCAGGTTCGGCGCGACTTCCTTGGTGGTGATGCGCACGGTCATCGGGTCGACCGCTTCCGTCTTCGCTACTGAACCCAGATACAACGTGAACGGCGACGGGCTGTTCGGCACCTTGGGCACGCGGTCATAGGTGAACACAACGTCTTCGGCGGTGAACGGCGTGCCATCCGAGAACTTCACGCCAGGACGCAGCTTGAACGTCCAGACCTTGCCGTCCACGGTCCACGATTCCGCCAGCCCGGGCTGCGGCTTCAGTTGCGCGTCGGTGGCGACCAGCGTATCGAATATGGTTTGGGAGATCTGCGTATTCGGCGTCAGCGCGTGATACTGCGGATCCATCGATGAGGGCTCGGTCTTCAGGGCGATCACCAGATCGCGAGCCATTGCGGAACTGAATGTGCCAAAGGCCAACATCACCGCGGCTGAGCCGCAGGCCAAGACACGCGAAAACCGAGATGCCATCGTGATCTCCCAGAGTTGTTTCGGGTTTTGAACCTCTGGGGCACATTAACCAGCAAACAAGGAGCCGCGCAACAGTTATATTCCCCTATTGTTCTCGCATCTCCCCCCGTTCAGATATGTCCGCTTACTCCCCCATTACCGCCATTGCCACCGCCCCCGGACGAGGCGGCATCGGCGTCGTGCGCGTTTCTGGTGCGGACCTGTCCGAATTGGTGCGCCGCCTGTTCCAGCGCGAACTCACGCCACGCCACGCGCACTACCTGCCGTTCAAATCGGTGGACGGCGAACTGCTGGACGAAGGCATCGCGATCTACTTCCGCGCCCCCCATTCCTATACCGGCGAAGACGTGCTGGAATTGCAAGGCCACGGCGGCCCGGCCGTGTTGCGCCGCGTGCTCGATAGCTGCCTTGCCGCCGGCCGCGACCTGGGCTTGCGCCTGGCCGAACCCGGCGAATTCACACGCCGCGCCTTCCTGAATGACCGGATGGACCTGGCCCAGGCCGAAGCCGTCGCGGACCTGATCGAAGCCTCGTCGGTGGCTGCCGCGCGCGGCGCTGTCGCCTCGTTGTCGGGCGAATTTTCGGCGCGCGTGAACGACCTGTCCGACCGCATCATCCATCTGCGGATGCTGGTCGAAGCGACGCTGGATTTCCCCGAAGAAGAAATCGACTTCCTTGAGAAATACCAGGCCCGGCCGACGCTGGATGCGCTGACGGCGGACCTGTCCAACCTGATCGCGCAAGCGCGCCAGGGCGTCATCCTGCGCGAGGGCCTGCACGTGGTGCTGGCCGGCCAGCCCAACGTCGGAAAATCCAGCCTGCTCAACGCGCTGGCGGGCGACGATATCGCCATCGTCACGCCGATTGCGGGCACGACACGCGACAAAGTGGTGCAGGAAATCCATATCGACGGCGTACCGCTGCATATTGTGGACACGGCCGGCCTTCGGGAAACCGAAGACACCGTCGAAAGCATCGGCATTGCCCGCACCTGGCAAGAAATCGAACGCGCCGACGTCATCCTGCACTTGCAGGACGCCACCCAACCGGGCGACGAACTGGACGCGCAGATCACCGCGCGCCTGCCGCCGCGCACGCCGGTGCTGAAAGTGTTCAACAAGGTGGACCTGTTATCCACAGCTTTCACGCCGGCGCCGGGCGAACTGGGTATTTCCGCCAAGCGCGGCGCAGGCCTGGACGCGCTGCGCGCTGAACTGCTGAACATCGCGGGCTGGAACCCGGGCGCCGAATCGCCCTGGCTGGCGCGCGAACGCCACCTGCATGCCCTGCAGGACGCGGCCGAACATCTGGCACTTGCGGGCGAACACGCCGGCCAGGACGACCGGGTGCTGGACCTGTTCGCGGAAGAGCTTCGGCTGGCGCATGACAGCCTGTCCAGCATCACCGGAAAGTTCACCAGCGACGATCTGCTGGGCGAAATTTTTTCCAGCTTCTGCATCGGAAAATAAGGTGATACGGCCCGCCACGCCCGACGACGTGGCCGTATTTAACGGATCGTAGCAGATGCCTGTAGGCCGTACATCGCGTGCATAATCGCAACCTGATTAAATACGAGCCTTTACTCGCTTTTGTTTTTATCGCCTTCGGATACGACTTGCTGCGCGCGGCGGTTGTTCGCCAGTGATTTCGCATACACCGATTCCGGTCGTATTCGATGCGCGATCACGTAGCCGGTGATGCACGCGAGCATCAGCGGCAGCATCACTTCATAGCTCAGCGTCATCTCGAAAATCATCAGGATCGACATCAGCGGCGCATAGGTCGTGGCCGCCAACAGCGCCCCCATTCCCACGACGGCATAGCTGGAAATCGCCGACACGTCGCCCGCCGGCAGCACGGCCTGCAGCCCGCTTGCGTAAAGCGCGCCCAGTGCCGCCCCCACAAACAGCGTCGGCGTGAACACGCCGCCCACCGCCCCCGACCCGACGCTTGCGCCCGTGGCCAGGATCTTCATCAGCAGGATGGCGGCCACCGCCTGCCATGCCCACGGGTTGTGCAGCAAGCTGTTGACGACGCTATAGCCGTTGCCCCAGACCTCGGGGTTCAGCACCGACAGCGCACCGACGACCAATCCCCCCAGCGCCATGCGGATCCAAAGGGGGAGGGGCAGCCGGGAAAAGGCAGCGCGCGACACATCCAGGAAACGCAGGAATTGCGGCGCGACCAGGCCGGCGGCCACGCCCAGCCCCAGGTAGTTCACGACTTCCCAACCGGACACGAATTCGAAGTGCGGCATATGGAACACCGCGTCGTAGTGCAGGATCTGGCGCGTGACGATGTTGGCCACCACCGATGACACCACCAGCGGCACCAGCGTGGCCGACGAAATCACGCCAAAGACGATTTCCGAGATGAACAGCGCGCCCGCGATCGGCGCGTTATAGGCGGATGTGATGCCCGCCGTGGCCCCGCAGGCCACCAATAGCCGCAAATGGCGGGGCGGCAACAGCAGGAATCGCCCGGTCAGCGAGGAAAACATGGCCGCCAACTGCACCATCGGGCCTTCCCGGCCAATGGAGGCGCCCGAGCTGATGGAAAAAATGGACGACAGGCTGCGCGCAAGCGTCTGGCGCAGGCCGATGACGCCCCGGCCGACCGATATCGCTTCCATATAGTCTGCCGCGCCCCGTTTCGGCAGCCATCTTGCAGCCATTTGCAGCACAACGCCGGCTATCGCACCGCCAACAGCGGGCATCAGCAAACGCTGCCAGGGGTCCAGGCCACGGGCCAACGACACCATGCCGTGGGGAACGTCTTCCCCGGCCAGCAACATTTGTGTCCATCCCAGCAGTTCCCGGAACACCACCGTCGCCAGCGCGCCGAACAGTCCCATCAGTGCCGCCGCGCACAAGGTTGCGGGCAGGTTGTCGGCCAACAAACGGCTTCTCAAGCCCTTCGCCCAGCCCAATTTCCTGATTCTGATTTCTGTAGCCATGGCCGGATTCTACGGCGGAAGTTGCTCACTTTTTGTTCAGTCCCCTGTCAAGAAAGCCCGGTGACGGCCCCTCGAATCCCTGGTTTCGCGAACGCCTCAGAGGGCGTTTTTGGGCCTCTGCAAGGGCAAAAAACCGGGTAGGCAACAGGCGTTTTTTCGGGGTAAAAGTGCCGCTTTCCCACCCCGTTTCCAGAAATCGCCCTGTGGATAACTCCTAAGTAGCCAGGTTGTGCACATTGTGTGGAGGCAAGTTGAACAAGCGGGGGTTTTTGGGGGTGGCCGAAATGTTGTCCAACTTCAACTTTTTTCCCACACAGAGTTCTTGCACAGGCAAAAACGGCTGCAAGCTGATGAAAAGAATGAGGTTTTCAAGGTTAAGGTAGTTATCCACAGGCCTTATTAATCATTAGTCTTTATATAAAGAGAAATAAAGGAAAAGCCAAACATGCTTTCCCATTCCGTCCAGCCACTCCCCCCCGGACTCCGTCCATGCGCATCCTCCTGATAGAAGACGAAGCCGAACTTGCCCGTTGGCTTTCCAGAAGCCTGGCCAGACATGCGGGCTTTGTCGTTGAATGGGCTGACGACGGACTTGTCGCCGAAAGAAGGTTGGCAATCGAAGAATTCGATGCGGTCATCCTCGATTTGGGACTTCCCGGCATGGATGGCCACACTTTGCTGGCGAAGATTCGCGCGCGAGACGACCGTACGCCGGTCCTGGTCTTGACCGCGCGCGATTCACTAGCCGAAAGAATCGGAACACTTCACCAGGGAGCGGACGATTTCCTGCCGAAACCGTTTGTTGTGGAAGAGTTGGAAGCGCGTTTGATCGCACTGATTCGGCGTAGCCGTGGACGCGAACATCCGCGTTTGGCTCTGGGAAACCTGGTTTTCGAGTCTGCAGCGCAAAAATTCACGGTCTCGGGACAGACTTTGCAGTTATCCCCACGTGAACACGCGGTACTTCGGGTGTTGATCCAGAAAAGTGGCGAACCCATCAACAAGCAGCAGATCCTTGACCGCATCCTGACCGACGATGCGGACATCAACCTGGAAGCCATCGAGGTCCTGGTTCACCGTTTGCGCAAAAAATTGGCGGAAACCGGTGTGCAGATCGTGACCATGCGAGGCATGGGCTACTGCCTGGAGAACCTTGTTGACAACTAGAAGTCCAAAAAAAATCGCTTTTTTCACCGCAAAAAAACGTAATCGGACGCTGAAAACGCAGTTGCTCTGGTGGCTGATCCCCACCCTGGTATTCGTGATGATGGCTGCGCTGTGGCTGTCGAACCACCAGCTGCGCAACCAGGTCGACATTGCGTACGACCGCTCGCTCTCCGGCGCGCTTCGCGCGATCGACCACAACATATCCACAGCCAGCGGTGGATTAGCCATGGAACAGCCCTACCTGATGCTGGAATTTTTCGAGCTGACGGCCAATGGCAGTGTGTTCTACCGAGTGGCCACCGAGGACGGGCTGGCGGAAATCGGGCATCCGGAGCTGCCCATGCCGGACCAACCGCTTGTGTCTGGCGAACCGCGCTTTTTCTACGCAACCTATCAAGGGGCGCCCGTCAGGGTTGCGGCGCTGGCGCGCCCGATGGATCCCCCGCTGTACGCGAATAAAGGGGGACGCGTTATCGTGCAGGTCGCCGAGGGCCTGGAAAGCCGGCAGGCCTTCCTGCACAAGGTGCTGGTGCGCTCGGTAGAGCGCGACCTGGCGGTGATCCTCATCAGCGTGCTGGTGATCATCCTGGGAGTTTTCATGGCCCTGCGCCCCCTTGTCCGGCTGCGCCAAGAGGTGGAAGGGCGTTCTGGAGACGATTTAAGCCCCGTCAGCGCGTCGGAGATGCCAGGTGAGGTCCTGCCCCTGGTTGCGGCAGTAAACCTCCACATGGCCCGTTTTGCGGCTCAGGCGAGGGTGCAGAGCCAGTTCCTGGACGACGCCTCCCATCAATTGCGCACCCCGTTGTCGGTTTTGCGGACCCAGACGGCCTATGCCTTGCGCGAAACAGACCCCCAGGAGGTCCGTACAGCCCTTCTGGCGATGCAAGAGGGGTTGGACAGGGCTGTGCGCACCACCAATCAGATGCTCGCTCTGGCGCGCGCTAAGGACGCTTCCCTGGCCGAAGGCGGGTTTACCGCCGAAATGGTCGACCTGGTGGACCTGGCCGACGGGGTGATCCGGGGCTTGTTGCCCACCGCCCGTGCCCGCCAGCTGGACATCGGCTTGGAGGCGGCGGTTCGCCCGGTCCTGGTCAGCGGCACCGAGTGGTTGCTGCGCGAAGCCGCCACCAACCTGGTCGACAACGCCATCCGCTACGCCTCGCCGGCGGGCGAGGTCACGGTGACCGTGCAGGCAGGCGACGGCCTGGCCCGCCTGATCGTTGAAGACGACGGTCCCGGCATGTCGGCCGAGGACATCGCCCGGGCCTGCGTCCGCTTTCGGCGAGGCGCGGCAGGCAAGAACAAGCCCGGCGCAGGCCTGGGGCTGGCCATCGTGGGCACCATCGCCGATATCCTGGGGGCCAGGCTGGTCCTGGAGAACCGCGCCCCCTTGCCCGGGCTGCGGGCGGCGTTGGTGTTTTCCCTTGAACCCATGCCGGATGCTGCGCCGCATCACGAAAACGGCCGATTTTGAAAGGTGTTGGAAAGCTTCGGTTTTGTACGGTAGCGTCCGCTGGGCCCGATCAGGCGTCACCACGCCGCGCGGCGACCCAGCCAGACCAAGACCTATAAAACTCGGAGACGCAAGAATGCAGACCAGCCTGAAGCTGCGCATGGCCGCCTTGGCGGCGCTTGGCGCGATTACCCTTTCCCTGGGCGCCGCCCACGCGGCCGACGAGCCGCGCCGCCCGGAATGCATCGCGCCGGCCCAGCCCGGCGGCGGTTTCGACCTGACCTGCCGCCTGGCCACCGAGGGGCTCAAGCAAAGCGGGGCGCTCAAGAGCACCATGCGCATCGTCTACATGCCCGGCGGCATCGGCGCCGTGGCCTACAACAACATCGTCGCCCAGCATCCCAACGAACCCGGCACCATCGTCGCGTTCTCGGGCGGGTCGCTCTTGAACCTGGCCCAGGGCAAGTTCGGCAAGTACAACGTCGACGACGTGCGCTGGCTGGCCGCCATCGGCACCGACTACGGCGTGGCCGTGGTGCGCAACGATTCCCCCTATACCGACCTGAAGAGCCTGATGGACGCCTTCAAGCAGGATCCGACCAAGATCGTGCTGGGCGCCGGCGGCACCGTGGGCAGCCAGGACTGGATGAAGGCCGCGCTGACTGCCAAGGCCGCCGGCGTGGATTTCAAGAAGATGCGTTTCGTGGCGTTTGAAGGCGGCGGCGAAGCCGTCACCGCATTGCGCGGCGGCCATATCCAGGCCTACATGGGCGATGCGGCGGAAGCCTTCACCATGCTGGAAGGCGGCGCGCCCATTCGCGTGCTGGCCGTGTTCAACGATCAGCGCCTGCCGGGCAAGCTGGGCACCGTGCCCACCGCCAAGGAGCAGGGCTACGACATCGTCTGGCCGATCATCCGCGGCTTCTATGTGGGCCCGAAGGTGTCCGACAACGACTACCTGTTCTGGGTCAAGGCGTTCAACACCGCCACCGCCTCGCCCGAGTTCGACAAGCTGCGCCAGCAACAGGGCCTGTTCCCGTTCAACAAGACGGGACCTGAACTGGATGCCTACGTGAAGAACCAGGTGAAGGTCTACGGCGAACTGGCCGATTCCTTCGGCCTGGTCAAGAAGTAAGCCGGCCGCAAGGCTTTCCTCCCGATCGCGCCCGCCCGGGCACCCCTGCCGCCGGCTTGCGCCGAGCGGCGGCGGGGACGGTTGCGCCGCGCGGTCCCACCACAACGGAAGACGGATCATGAATGATCGAATCCTGGGCGTAGGCGCGCTGGCGCTGGCCGCCTTCATGACGGCGGCGGGGTGGGGCATCGAAGCCCCCTTCGCCTACGAACCCGTGGGCCCGCGCGCCTTTCCCCTGCTGCTGGCCGGCATCATCGGCCTGTGCGGCCTGTGGCTGGTCTACAAGGGCGGCCATGCGGTCGAAGCCAACCCGCCGGGCGCCAACGGTCGCATCGCGCTGATGATGGCGTTTACCGTGGCCTACGCCTTCCTGTTCCAGTGGCTGGGTTTCGTGATCGCGACATCGTTGATGACGGTGTTCGTCGGCCGCCTGTTCGGCGGCGGCTGGGTGAAGTGCGCCATCGGCGGCGTCGTCATGAGCCTTTTCTTTTTCGTGCTGTTCGACAAGGTGCTGGACGTGGTCCTGCCGGGCGGACTGTTGGAGGTCCTGATATGAGCAGCATTCTCGATCATCTGTCGATCGGCTTTGGCGTTGCCTTTTCGCTGACGAACATCCTGGTGGCCATGATCGGCTCGTTCATCGGCACCATGGTCGGCGTTTTGCCGGGCCTGGGTCCCGTGAACGGGGTCGCGATGCTGATCCCGATCGCCTTCGCGATGAACCTGCCGCCGGAGACGGCGCTGATCCTGCTGGCGGCCGTCTACGTGGGCGCCGAGTATGGCGGCCGCATCACGGCCATCCTGCTGAACGTGCCGGGCGAGGCCAGCGCCATCATGACGACGCTGGACGGCTACCCGCTGGCGCGCCAGGGCCTGGCGAACGTGGCCTTGTCGCTGTCGGCGTGGTCGGCGTTCTTCGGCGCCATCGTGTCGGTGGTGGGCATCATCCTGCTTGCGCCGCTGCTGGCCAAATGGGCGCTGGCCTTTGGCCCCGCCGAATACTTCGTGCTGATGATCTTCGCGTTCTGCTGCCTGACCAGCCTGCTGGGCAAGCAGCCCGTCAAGGGCGTTCTGGCCGCGATGATCGGGTTGTCGATCTCGGTGGTCGGGGTGGACGCGAACTCGGGCGTATACCGCTATACGTTCGAATCGGTGCACCTGGCCGACGGTATCGATTTCGTGGTGGTGGTGATCGCGTTGTTCGCGGTCAGCGAAATGCTGGAGATGCTGGAAAAAGTGATGGCGGGCCACAGCGTCGAGGTCAAGCCCAGCGGCCGCAAGCTCTTCAACCTGAAAGAGATGGCGTTCACGTGGTGGAGCGTGGTGCGCAGCGCGTTGGTGGGTTTCGGCGTGGGCGTGCTGCCGGGCGCGGGCGCCAGCGTGGCCGCGGCTGTCGCGTACTCGCAGGAAAAGCGCATCATCGAGGCCAAGGATCCGAACGCCAAGTTCGGCAAGGGCGACATGCGCGGACTGGTCGCGCCGGAAGCCGCCGCCACCGCATCGGCCATCGGTTCTTTCGTGCCCATGCTGACGCTGGGCGTGCCGGGTTCGGGCACCACTGCGGTCATGATGGGCGCGCTGACGCTCTACAACATCACGCCGGGCCCGGTGCTGTTTGAAACCAAGCCGGAGCTGGTGTGGGGTTTGATCGCATCGCTCTTTGTCGCCAACGTGCTGCTGTTCATCATGAACGTGCCGCTGGTTCGATTCTTCTCGAAGGTGCTGTCAGTTCCGGGCTGGTTGATGGTGCCTGGCATCCTGTGCATCAGCTACATCGGCGTCTACGCCATCAACGCGGGTACGTTCGACCTGTTGCTGGTGGCCGGCATCGGCGCGCTGGGCTACTTCCTGCGCAAGTTCGGCGTGCCGATGGCGCCGCTGGTGCTGGGCGTGGTCTTGGGCAACATGATGGAGCAGAACTTGCGCCGTGCGTTGTCGATGACTGATGGCGATGTGGGTGTGTTGTTCGCAAGCCCGGTGTCGGTGTCGATGTGGATAGGCGCCGCGGCGGTGGTGGTGGTGCCGCAGTTGATGCGCCGGGTGCGCCGCGCCAGGAAGGTTGCCGCTGGTCCGGCTTGACGCTGCGGTGAGGGGCGGGCCGAAAGGTCTGCTGCCCACAAGTGGCTTGGCCGGAAATTGCAAGGGGCGCTTTGCGGCGCCCCTTTTTTT
Source organism: Achromobacter marplatensis (assembly GCF_002209535.1). Lineage (GTDB taxonomy): Bacteria > Pseudomonadota > Gammaproteobacteria > Burkholderiales > Burkholderiaceae_B > Achromobacter > Achromobacter marplatensis. Next base: position 421,605 of record NZ_NJIG01000007.1, read on the forward strand.
ATTTATATGAGTAAATACTCATATTCTGTTCTTGGGTGCTAGACCTGCGCCAAGCGCTCCAGCGCGGCGTCCAGCGTCGCGTCTTTCTTCGCGAAGCAGAAGCGCACGATGCGATGGTTGGATTCCGCGGCGTCGGGCTGGCGGTAGAAGGCCGACACGGGAATCACGGTCACGCCATGGTTGACGGTCAGGTCGCGCGCGAAGTCGGCTTCGTTCTGCTTGGATATCTGGCTGTAGTCGGCCAGCAGGAAGAACGTGCCGGGGCTGGGCAACGGACGGAAGCGCGTCTTGGCCAGCCCTTGCGACAGGCGGTCGCGCTTGGCCTGATAGAACGCCGGCAGGTCCAGGTAAGGTTTGGGATCGCGCATGAATTCGGCCAACGCGAACTGCATGGGCGAGGGCACGGTGAACACCATGAATTGGTGCACCTTGCGCAGCTCGGCGCTCAACTGGCGGGGGGCGCAGCAATAGCCGATCTTCCAACCGGTGGTGTGATAGGTCTTGCCGAAGGACGAGATCACGAAGGCGTGTTCGGCCAGCAGGGGGCGGCGCGCCACGCTGGCATGCGGCTTGCCGTCGAAGACGATGTGTTCATAGACCTCGTCGGACACCAGCAGCACGCCGGTGTCGCGCACGATGGCTTCCAGCGCGTCCAGGTCGCTTTCATCAAGCACGGCACCGGTGGGGTTATGCGGGAAGTTCAGCATCAGCAGTCGCGTCTTGGACGTGATGGCGTCGCGCACACGCTGCCAGTCGATGCGGTAGTAGGGGTCGGCTTCGGTGGGGGCGCGCAGCGGTACAGGCACCGCCGTGCCGCCTGCCAGGCGGATGGCCGGCAGATAGGAGTCGTAGCAGGGTTCGATGACGACCACTTCGTCGCCGCTGTTCACCGCGGCCAGCACCGTGGCCATCAGCGCTTCGGTGGCGCCGCTGGTGACGGTGATTTCGGTTTCGGGGTCGTAGGCATGGCCGTACAGTTCGCGCGTCTTGGCGGCGATGGCTTCGCGCAGCGGCGCCACGCCAGGCATGTACGGATACTGATTATGGCCCTCGGCCATTGCGCGGGTCACCAGCGCGCACAGCGCGGGATCCGGATCGAAGTCCGGAAAGCCCTGGCCCAGGTTGATGGCCTTGTGTTCGATGGCCAGGCGGCTCATCACGGTGAAGATGGTGGTGCCGACGTCGGGAAGTTTGGATCGGATCATGGTGGACGCGAGGATGAACGCTGGTAGGCAAAGAAAGTTTTCGTAAGTATCCCACTAACTCATAATTCGTTTTTCGTATTAGCTATGCACGTGGATGGGATCGTGGGTCAAAACATGTTGTTGAGGGTGCTGGGTGGTTTGTCTATTGCGTTGGCAGGTGCCTTGCTGGCGGTATGGGCGCACATGCCCCTGCCGTGGATGTTGGGCGCGTTGCTGGTGACGGCGGCCACACGGATCGCGGGGTTGGGCACGGTCTGCCCCAGGCCCGCGCGCAATGGCGGTCAGTGGGTGATCGGCACGTCGTTGGGGCTGTACTTCACGCCGCAGGTGCTGGGTCATATAGGCGCCAACGCCGGGCCCATCATCGTGGGGATGCTGTTCGCGCTGGCGCTGGCCTTCATGGGCACCGCGATGCTGCGCCGCTTCACGGACGCCGATTTCAAGACGGCCTGGTTTTCGTCGGCCATTGGCGGCGCCAGCGAAATGGCCAGCCTGGCGGAACGGCATGGCGCGCGGATTGATCGCGTTGCCACGGCGCACAGTGTGCGCGTGCTGCTGGTGGTGGTGACGGTGCCGTTCATCTTCCAATGGTGGGGCGTGGCGGGGCTGGACCCCACGGTGCCGGGCCCGAAGACCGTGGATGGCGCAGGACTTGCCGCGTTGGTGGCCCTGACCTGCATCGGCGGCCTTTTCTTCATGAAGCTGCGCCTGCCGAATCCCTGGGTGTTGGGCCCGATGCTGGTGGCGATGCTTCTGACCACTTCGGGCGTGGAACTTTCGGCCTTGCCGGACTACGTGCCGAAGGTCGGACAGCTGTTCATCGGCTGGTCGCTGGGCGACCGTTACCGGCCGGATTTCTTTCGCGCCGCGCCTCGCTTTATCGCCGTGGTGGCGACATTCACGGTCGTTGCATTGGCGTTGGCGTTCGGGCTTGGCGCGCTGCTGTCGTACTGGTCGGTGGCGCCTGTACCGACGTTGATCCTGGGGACGACGCCGGGCGGTATCGCCGAGATGGCGATCACCGCGAAGGTGTTGCAGTTGGGCGTGCCCGTGGTCACCGCTTTCCATGTCACGCGCATGGTGTTCGTCGTGATCGTCACCGGTCCGATCTACGCGTTTCTGGCGCGCAGGCAGGCAAATTCCGCCTAACGGGACTTCGCTTCCAGTCAGAAAAAAGCGACATTGGGGTAAACAACAATATGAGCGGGTAATGGGGGGTGAGTATGCTGATTCCGCAGTTGATTCAAGCAGCGCGCGGACTCGTTCTGTTGCTTGGCGATGAGCGGGAACGCAGCAGCAACGCAGGTATTTCTACCGGTCGTTCAGTTCTCACGGCGTCCTTGATTCATTGCAATTCGATTCAATTACAGGACGCTAGAAAAAATGGCTCAGAAGGGCAAAGTTAAGTGGTTCAACGCTGACAAGGGTTACGGTTTCATTACGCCGGACGTTGGTGGCACCGACGTTTTCGCACACTTTTCCGCCATCCAAGGCCGCGGCTATCGCAGCCTGAACGAAGGGCAGGAAGTCGAATTCGAAGTTAAGGATGGTCCGAAAGGACCTCAAGCGGCCGAAATTCGCCCGCTCTAAATCGGGAAATCCCAATTTCCCGTCCGCCAGGTCCGACCTGGCTACAACGCCCCAAGACTTCCGAGTCTGGGGCGTTGTTTCATTTGGGCCGGAATTTTTCCGTTGTCATCGCTTCCGTTTTCGGCCCGCACAGGCACGATAGTTAGTGTTCACTAACATATCCTCCAGCCTTGGATAAGTCTGTGGATAATTATTTTTGGGAATTTGAATTTCGGTGCGCAGTAATGAAGCACGCGCGTCTTGGCGTGCAAGGTTTTGCACAGATTTTCAGTTTTGCGGGGGGGCAATTCAAACTGGCTAAATTGACGGTGGCCAGCAGGAACCGAGCGCGACCGCTCTACGTGAAACAGGGCTCTTTCCCAGGGAATACGGGCCTTTCAAGCGATTTTTCAGGCCACTCCCCAGCCAGATAGGCGAGCATGCCGATTATCGGATGGCGGCGGCCTCAGCCTTTTTGGGGCCCGAATCCGATGGTTGTTCACAAAGATATCCCCATGCCGGTTATGCACAGATGCACCCCTTGATTTGTCCAAATCGAGGGATGTTTGCCTGTGGATAGAAATGGGGATAGCGATTATTCGACGGACGATTTGGGCCGCTTTAAAGTTGCGGTTCGTTCCGGACCTATCGAGCTTCGTCGTCGCTCGCGAAAGGGTTTCCCGATTCCGTTTCGGTGGAATTCGCTCTTGAAAACCGGATATCAAGTTTTCCACAGGGATTCACATGGAATCTGCCGCCTCAGCCAAATGGATGATGGCGCGCCGCCACGGGCTCGAGCAAGATAGTTGTGGTGTCAATGGTCCCGGTGTGGCATAGGCGATGTGCTGCGGTAACTACGCGGGTCACGATGGGCGCAGACGATGCGGGATAACTATGTTGATAAACCGCCGCATCGTGAATCGCGGCAATTTGACTGGCCGAAGGCGTGGGAGTTCCCTTGATCGGCGGGCCGGGTTTTGGGGTGATTAAGTAAGGGTTATGGACCCGATAGTCGAATCTTATCCACAAAGTTTTCCACGCCTTTTTGGCGATCTCTGCAGTGCTTGAAAGTGGCACCGCCTAGTCCCTTTCAGATGACCACGGAATTGGACGTCAGGCGCTTTTCTCCTATGAGACGCGTTGGATATTTGTGGGTTTTCGAAGATCTGGGCGATTAGCCTGAGGACTTATTTTCGCGGCATTCTTGCCCGGCCGTTGATGCCGGTTTTCTGAGTTATCCCCAAAGTTGTTCCACGTGAATTCGGACGTACGGCCTAGCGTGGATGACGGTCGGATGTTGATAACTTGAAAGCGCTTCTGGCCGGAGAAAATCACGGCGTTTTGGTCTTCACCAAGATATCCACTGCATGCTGTGAATAAACACGAGCGTGTGCAAGCTTGGAATATTTCGGCGGGTGCCGCGCAATGATTGCCGGGCGTTGATTGCTGGCTTGTGTGCGCTCCGAGTCGATCCTGGATGCTCGACGAACTTAAACGCTGGCGGGCCTTTCACGTGGAACGGAAAAAATTAGCGATATTTCCGTCAAGGGGTAGGGTAGGGGTTGGAAAATCGTTTTTTTTACCTGTCTTCGGGTTCTTAAAGTTTCCGCATTTGCCGTGTTTCTTAGAGCCGAGTCGTCCGCATTCAGTAAATCATGAAGAGAGAGGAACAGATTTCTGGCCGCGAGACTCGACATCCGTGTCCCTAAATTTGGTGTGTTTCACGTGGAACGTGCTCAATACGGATCTTTGGCGTGTTTCACGAACGACATGCGGGACATGTTTCACGTGGAACAGTATGCTCGAACGTGGAGTAACGGTCGCTTCGAGGCGGGCGAATCGTAGAGTCGCGGGGCACTGACGGGATGTTCCACGTGAAACATCCGGTGCGTGCACCATAGGCACTGTCAGGCCCATGCCAATGTTCCACGTGAAACATTACTCGTCATGCTCGTAAGAGAGGGATGCGGGTCCCCCTGGCGGATTTGCGCAGCGTTTCACGTGGAACATATCGCCGATAGACACGGGGATGGGCTCGCGCTTCGTTTGCAATCCTAGCTGCCATCGGGATGTTCCACGTGGAACATTTGTTCCTGGCAGGCACCTAGCCCGGTACGGACGGCCTGGGATCAACCGTTCCAGTCGGGTTGAGTTTAGGGGCTGAGCGATTAAAAGGGTGCGACGTTTCACGTGGAACATCCCGTAGGGAGTAAACCTCGCTGTTCGCGACGCTCTATTTCGCCATCGACCACACCAGGTGCCGCTGATCGGATTTCGCACTAATAGTCGGCAGATTCCGATTTTCGCGTCGTGTACGGAGGAGGGCGCTTGTGGATCCCTGCTCTACCGCTCAAGCGGAGGTAGAACTCAGGCGCAGGATGTTCCACGTGAAACATGCGCATGCCAAGAAGCAGCGAAGCGCACAAAATGGCCACCCGACGACTCCACGCTCCAGTCTGTTCCACGTGAAACATGACACGCAAAAACACCGGCAGATGCCGACATATTCGCCCCGTACCCTGGACCTTCGTTGCCAAATTCCGACGCGAAGCGGGCAGGGCAGGAAGGTCATCTGCACCCCTATCCATGTTTCACGTGAAACATGCCACCCCTGCCTCTATAATGAGCACCGAACGCTCTCTTATCTCCCCTCCCCATCATGGACTATCCCCGCGAATTCGATGTCATCGTCGTCGGTGGCGGCCACGCCGGCACTGAAGCGGCACTGGCTGCGGCCCGCGCTGGCGCCCAGACGCTGCTGCTGACGCACAACATCGAGACCCTTGGCCAAATGTCTTGCAATCCCTCCATCGGTGGGATCGGCAAGGGCCACCTTGTCAAAGAAGTCGACGCCCTGGGTGGCGCAATGGCTTTGGCAACGGACGAAGCCGGGATTCAGTTCCGTATCCTGAACGGCTCGAAAGGCCCGGCGGTTCGCGCTACCCGCGCTCAAGCCGACCGCGTGCTTTACCGTCAGGCGATCCGGGGCCGCCTCGAGAACCAGCCAAACTTGTGGCTGTTCCAGCAAGCGGTCGAAGATCTGATGGTGGAAGGCGACCGCGTCGTTGGCGCGGTAACCCAGGTAGGCCTGAAGTTTCGTGCCCGGACGGTGGTGCTGACCGCCGGCACGTTCCTGAATGGCTTGATCCACGTGGGCCTGCAGAATTATTCGGGTGGCCGCGCCGGCGATCCTCCGGCGATCTCGCTGGGGCAGCGCCTGAAGGAACTGAAGCTTCCGCAAGGCCGCCTGAAGACCGGCACCCCGCCGCGCATCGACGGACGCTCGATCAACTACAGCATTCTGGAAGAGCAACCCGGCGATCTCGATCCCATCCCCGTGTTTTCGTACATGGGTAACGTGGCCATGCACCCGCGCCAGTTGCCGTGCTGGATCACGCACACCAACGCCCGCACGCACGACATCATCCGCGGCGGCCTGGACCGTTCGCCGATGTACAGCGGCGTCATCGAAGGGGTGGGGCCGCGCTACTGCCCGTCCATCGAAGACAAGATCCATCGCTTTGCCGACAAGGAATCCCATCAGGTGTTCCTGGAACCGGAAGGCCTGGATACGCACGAGGTCTATCCCAACGGCGTGTCCACCAGCTTGCCTTTCGATGTGCAGCTGGACTTGATCCATTCCCTGCGGGGCTTGGAAAACGCGCACATCATGCGCCCGGGCTATGCCATCGAGTACGACTACTTCGATCCACGTGGATTGAAGAGCACGCTCGAAACCAAGGCGATTGCCGGCCTGTTCTTTGCCGGCCAGATCAACGGCACGACGGGATACGAAGAAGCCGCCGCTCAAGGCTTGCTGGCTGGCGTCAATGCCGCGCTGCAGTCGCTGGGCCGCGATCCGTGGACGCCGCGTCGCGACGAAGCCTATCTGGGCGTGCTGGTCGACGACCTGGTCACCCGAGGTGTGACCGAGCCCTATCGCATGTTCACCTCGCGCGCCGAATACCGCCTGAGCCTGCGCGAAGACAACGCCGATCTGCGCCTGACCGAAGTCGGCCGCCAGCTGGGCATCGTCGACGACGCACGCTGGGACGCGTTCAACCGCAAGCGCGACGCGGTGGCGACGGAAGTCGAACGCCTGAAGTCTTCGTGGGTCAATCCGCGGATTCTGCCGGCCGAGATCGCGGAACCGCTGCTGGGCAAGGCAATTGAACGTGAGTACTCACTAGCTGACCTGCTGAAACGCCCGAATGTTTCCTATGAAGCATTGATGGCCACGCGTAATGCCGACGGCTCGCTGCTGGCCGGCCCGGGCGTGGTGGAAGACGAGGTCTTGGCCGAGCAGGTTGAGATCCAGGTGAAGTACGCCGGCTATATCGCGCGCCAGCAGGACGAAGTCCAAAAGCAGATTTCGCACGAGCAACAGCCCATCCCCGCGGATGTGGACTACGACGCCGTGACCAGCCTCTCGTTTGAAGTGCGCCAGAAATTGAAGACGCATCGCCCGGAGACCGTCGGCCAGGCCGCACGCATCTCCGGCGTGACCCCCGCTGCAATCTCGTTGCTGCTGATCCACCTCAAGCGCCTGCACTACGGCTCGCGCAAGCAAGCCGCATGACCGCCCGTATCGATCAGGCCGGCGCTGACATGGCCGGCCGCCTCTCTCGCGCATGCGAGCAGCTGGGGCTGCCTGCCGATGCCGCCGCGCACGACAAGCTGCTGAACTACCTGTCCCAGATGCAGCGCTGGAACCGGACCTACAACCTCACCGCCATCCGCGATCCCCAGCAGATGCTGATCCAGCATCTGTTCGACAGCCTGGCCGCCGTGGGGCCGTTCAGCGAGGCGCTGGGCGCCGCTGGCGCTCCTGCCAAGGTCTACGACGTCGGCTCGGGTGGCGGCCTGCCTGGCGTCGTTCTCGCGATCATGCGGCCCATGTGGTCGGTGACGTGCATCGACGCCGTTGAAAAGAAAACCGCATTCGTGCGCCAGATGAGTGGCGCGCTGGCTTTGCCCAACCTGCAGGCGCGCCATGCGCGCATCGAAACGCTGGAGCCGGCCGAGTGCGACATCGTCACGTCCCGCGCCTTCGCGTCGCTGGACGATTTTGCGCAGCTCGCGGGTCGCCACGTGCGCATCGATGGTACCCTCGTCGCCATGAAGGGCAAGGTCCCCGATGAAGAGATTCAGGCGCTGCATGCGCGCGGGGAATGGCAAGTCGACCATATTCAGCCGCTCCGGGTACCGGAGCTGCAAGCAGAACGCTGCCTGATCTGGATGCGCCGCGGCGAAGAGCGCGGTGAAGGACGCAGTCAAGGAACCCTATGAAGAACTTACCCCCCAGCACAACCGCCCGCGTCTTCTGCATCGCCAACCAAAAGGGTGGTGTGGGCAAGACGACGACCGCCATCAATCTGGCGGCGGGCCTTGCCACGCACAATCAGCGCGTGCTGCTGGTGGACCTGGACCCTCAAGGCAACGCCACGATGGGCAGCGGCATCGACAAGAATGCGCTGGAATCGAACCTGTACCAGGTGCTGATCGGCGAGGCCACCATCGAGCAGGCTCGCGTGAAGTCGGAATCCGGCGGCTATGACGTGCTGCCCGCCAACCGCGAGCTGTCCGGCGCCGAGATCGATCTCGTGCAAATGGACGAGCGCGAACGCCAATTGAAGGCCGCGCTGGACACGGTTGCCGGCCAATACGATTTCGTGCTGATCGATTGCCCGCCGACGCTGTCCTTGCTGACGCTCAACGGACTGGCCGCCGCCCACGGCGTCATCATTCCGATGCAGTGCGAGTACTTCGCGCTGGAAGGTTTGTCCGATCTCGTCAACACCATCAAGCGCGTCCATCGCAATATCAATGACGACTTGCGCGTCATCGGCTTGCTGCGCGTGATGTTCGACCCGCGCATGACGTTGCAACAGCAAGTGTCCGCGCAGCTCGAGGCCCACTTCGGCGACAAGGTCTTCAAGACCGTCGTGCCGCGCAACGTGCGCCTTGCCGAAGCACCCAGTTACGGCATGCCGGGCGTCGTGTATGACCGAGCGTCACGCGGCGCGCAGGCCTATATCTCGTTCGGCGCCGAAATGATCGAGCGCGTCAGGAAAGATCTGAAGTAAGCCTTGCCATGTCTGTCGCAGCGCTCTTTTCCCCGACCGCAACGCATGTCCCCCGCACGCCGCCTGCCGACGTGCGCGACAGCCTGCGCGCGCGGCTGGAAGAGGCCGCGCTGAACGCGACGGCGGTCGGCGCGCAGGTGCTCTATGATGGTTGGCTGGTGCGCTTTGCGCACTCGGAAGCCAAGCGTGTGCGCAGCGTCAATGTGCTGGGGTTATCCACACGTCCGCTGGACGAGCGGCTGGCGTATTGTTCTTCGTTGTATGCGCGCCATGGCTTGCCCATGGTGCTGCGCATTACCTCCATCGGCCCAGATTTTTCGCTGGACGCCGAACTGGAGGCCCGCGGCTATACCTTTACCGGTGAGACCCGAGTCATGAGCATGTCGCTCGCCCCCAGGCCCAGCGTCCGGGGCGGCCTGCATTTCAGGAAAGTCGACACCGGCCGCTTCGCGCAGGCGGTCGGGGCCATGCGTGGCTCGGCGCCCGGGCATATCGGGGAACATGAAGCGCGTCTGCAAGGACTGGCTGTGGATAAGCTGCCGGTGCTCGCATTGGACGCGGCGGGTCAGTGTGTTGCCGCGGGCCTGGCCGTCCGCGACGATGACCTCGTGGGCCTGTTCGACATCGTTACCGACCCGGGGCAACGGCGTAAAGGCTACGCCGACGCCCTGGTGGATTACCTATTGACCGAAGGCGCCGCCGGCGGCGCCACGACGGCGTACCTGCAGGTCGAGCCGGAGAATACAGCCGCGCGGGCCCTGTATGGCCGCTACGGTTTCAAAGACTGTTACGCGTATTGGTACCGTCTGCCCGCCGAGCAGACGGACGCCTGAGCCTGGCTCGGGATACAAAAACAGAAGGAAAGAGGATTTAACTATGGCCACCAAGAAACCCAAGGGATTGGGTCGCGGACTGGACGCCTTGCTGGGCGCAGACGCGCCGGCGATCGACAACATCGGCAAGGCCGTCGCGGCCAAGCCCGAGGGTCCGCCATCCACCTTGCCCATCTCGAAGATGCGCGCCGGCAAGTATCAGCCGCGCACGCGCATGGACGAGGGCGCCTTGGGTGAGCTGGCCGAGTCGATCCGCACGCAAGGCATCATGCAACCCATTCTTGTGCGCGCGCTGGGCGAAACCGCGCCCGGCAATTACGAGATCATCGCAGGCGAACGACGCTTTCGCGCCGCCCAGCTGGCCGGCTTGAAGGAAGTGCCGGTGCTTGTGCGCGACGTGGCCGACGAAAACGCGGCCGTCATGGCGCTGATCGAAAACATCCAGCGTGAAGACCTGAACCCGCTGGAAGAGGCGCACGGCGTGCGCCGCCTGCTGGACGAATTCGGCCTGACGCACGAGCAGGCCGCGCAAGCGATCGGCCGCTCGCGTTCCGCCACCAGCAACCTGCTGCGCCTGCTGAACCTGGCGGCGCCCGTGCAGACGATGCTGCTGGCCGGCGACGTCGACATGGGCCATGCCCGCGCATTGCTGGCGGTCGATGCCGCCACGCAGATCCAGCTGGCCAACCAGATCATCGCGCGCCGCCTGTCGGTGCGCGAGGCCGAAAAGCTTGTCGCGAAGACCGCCAAGGAAACCGAATCCGCGGCATCGCCCCGCAAGAAGGCCAACGGCGTCTCGCGCGACCTGACGCGCCTGGAAGAGGCCCTGTCCGATCACTTGGGCACGCGGGTCGCCCTGAAAGTGGGCGCCAAGGAAAAGGGCCAGATCGTCATCGACTTCCACGGCTGGGAACACCTGAATTCGCTGCTGGAACGTCAAGGCCTGTCCGGAGTCGTGGATGCCTGAGCACGCGCTGCCGGTCGTCGCGGTGCTGGCCACCGGCGGCACCATCGCAGGTGCGCAGGCGGACGCGACCTCGGCGGGCTACAAAGCCGGTTCGTTCTCCGTCAACGATCTGTTGGCGGCGGTACCGCAGCTGGCCGGCATTGCCGAGATCCGCGCCGAGCAGGTCGCCAACGTCGGCAGCCAGAACATGACGCACGACGTCTGGCGCGCGCTGGCCGAACGCGTGGACACGCTGTGCCAGGACGCCTCGGTGGCCGGCATCGTCATCACCCACGGCACGGATACGCTTGAAGAAACCGCGTACTTCCTGAGCCTGGTGATTCAGCACGACAAACCCGTCGTGCTGGTGGGTGCGATGCGTCCGGCCACGGCGCTGGGCGCCGAAGGCCCGGCCAACCTGTACAACGCGGTGGCGCTGGCGCGCCATCCCGACGCGCGCGGCCGCGGGCCGCTCGTCGTCATGAACGAAGACGTGCATTACGCACGCGAGATCCAGAAGATCGCCAGCGCGGGCCTGTGCGCCTTCGCATCGCCCAATCGCGGCCGCGCCGGCGTCATGCATGGCGGCGAGCCGTGCTTCTATTCGCGCAACACCACCACGCACACCACACAAAGCGAGTTTTCACTCGCATTATTGGAGAAGGCCGGCTGGCCGCGCGTGGATGTCGTCTACGCCCATGCCAACCTGCAGGCGGACCTGATCGATTTCCTGGCCGATGTGGCTGACGGCATCGTGCTGGCCGGGGTGGGCGACGGCAACGCCACCGATCTGGGCATCGACGCCCTGAGCCGGGCGGTCACCGACGGCACGGCCGTCGTGCGCGCCAGCCGCACGGGCAGCGGATTCGTGGCCCGCGACGTGGAACTGGACGACGCCAGCCTGGGCTTCATCGCCGCAGGCGACCTGAATCCGCAAAAGGCGCGCATCCTGCTGATGCTGGGCCTGTCCGTCACGCGCGATCCGGCTGCCCTGCAGGCGATCTTCGACCGCTACTGATCGCGCGGCGGCGCGCTTGCCGCGTCGCCTTGCTGCGCCAGACCGAGGTTTGCCCGCAGCATATCGTAGACCTGCCGCGTCAGCGGATTGATCAGATCACGCCTTATCCACAGGAAGTAGGTTACGTCCGGCAAGGGCGGCAGCCCTTCCTTTTCCCCCAGCACCCGCATTTCCGGCCCCAGCAGTTCCACGCTGCGGGCCGTCACGCCCAGCCCGGCGCGCAGCGCGGCTTTGATCCCCACCAGATTCGGCGCCACATAGTTGGTGTGCCACCGCACGCGCGCCTGCTCCAACGCGTTCAGGGCCAGCCGGCGGAAGATGCTGGGCTCGTCGGCCAGCACCAGCGGCACCGGCGCGTGCACGTCATGCACGTAGTCGGCCGAGGCCAGCCAGACGGTGGGGGAGGTGCGCAGCGCGACGCCTTCAAAGTCCTGGTCGAAGCGCGTGGAGATCGTCAGGTCGATTTCACCGGCGCGCAACGCATCCATCAGGAAGGGGCTGCGGTCCACGCGGATCTCCAGCTTCACGCGCGGCGCTGAGCGCGCGATGTGCGTCAGCAGGGTGGGCAGGATGGTGTCCGCTACGTCCAGCGGCGCACCCAGTCGCAGGTCCCCCTCAAGCGGGCCGTCCTGCAGGGCGCGCAGCGCCTCGTCGTTGATGGCCAGCATGTGGCGCGCGTACTCCACCAGCCGGCGCCCGTGCGACGACAGCACCTTGTTGCGCCCCTGCTTTTCGAAGAGAGGCAGGCCGATGGTGGATTCCAGCCGCTGCATCTGCTGCGTGATGGCCGACTGTGTCTTGTGCAGCCGGTTGGCGGCTTCGGAAAAGGTGTCGTGCTGGGCGATGGCCGTCAGCGTGCGAAGAAGATCCAGATCCAGATTGCGCATGGCGGGCTCTAAAGTATTAGCGTTGCTAATGGAATGTTAAGGCAATTTAAATTGTTGGCGCGGGATGCGGGCGATACAGTAAGTGCAATAACTCATGAAACAAGAGGAAAAGACAAAGTGAGCACCGCGCATCCCCATCAGGCCGGCATCGATGCCGCCATCGGAAATATTAAAAAAACTGTAGGAAATAAGGGGCTGAACCGCGACAGCCTGGATGAGGTGCTGCAAGAGCTCGTGGGCTTGGCCAGCCACACCGACTGGTGGGCGGGTGATCGATACGCCGCTCCGGAAGACGGTGAGCGCCAGGCGCGCTACCTGATCGCCGAAGACGACGACAAGAGCTATGCCCTCTATCTGAACGTCATGCGTCCCGGCAACAAGATCGTGCCGCATAACCACACGACCTGGGCCTGTATCGCTGCCGTGGAAGGCGTGGAATACAACTATGTCTATGACCGCACCGACGACGGTTCGGTGCCGGGCGTGGGCCGCCTGGCGAAGACGGGCACGGTCGTGGTCGGCCCTGGCGCCGGCATCGCCTTGATGCCCGACGACATCCACGCCGTCGAGATCCAGGGCGACAGCGTCATCCGTCACCTGCACATGTATGGCCGTGCGCTGGAAACGCTGAACGAACGCCTGGGCTTCGACCTGGAAGCCGGCACCTGCAAGATCATGCCGATCGGCGTGAAGACCCGCCGCTGAACATGAACAAGCCCTACCGGTCCGCAACGCGTTTGCTGCGCGCAGGGCGTCCCCATCAAGGATGGGTGAACACCCCCGTCACGCGCGCCAGCACCTATGTCTTCGACAGCGTCGCCGCTTGGCGCGACACGCGGGAACGCCGCGAACAGGAACGCCTGCCGTCCTACGGCGCGCGCGGCACCGACAGCACGCATGCGCTCGAAGATGCGCTGGTCGAGCTGGAACAGGGCTATCGCGCGGCGCTTTATCCCACCGGCCAGGCCGCCATCGCGACAGTGCTGCTGGCGTATCTGCGGACCGGCGACCATGTTCTGGTGACCGATGCCGTGTATGAACCGGTACGTCGCTTTTGCGTCGAGCATCTGACGCGGATGGGAATCGAATATACGTTCTACCGGCCCGACGGCGCCGGCATCGAAGCCCTGATCCGGCCCAACACCCGCATGATCTATGCGGAGTCGCCCGGGTCGCTGACGTACGACATGCCGGACCTCACCGAGTTATCCACAGCTGCGAAAAAACACGATTGCTGGCTGGCTGTGGATAACACGTGGGCGTCGGGTTTGATATACAAACCGCTGACTTTGGGCGCCGATATCTCCCTGCTGGCGGCAACCAAATACCTGGGCGGCCATGCCGATGTGATGATGGGCGCCGCCGTCGTCAACCGCCGCGCCTGGCGGGCACTGGAACGCGCTTCCATCGATTTTGGCCAGACGGTCGGGGCCGACGACGCATTCCTGGTGCTGCGCGGCATGCGTTCGTTGCCGCTGCGCATGGCGCAGCACGCCCGCCATGCGTTGCGGGTGGCGCAATGGCTGCAGGGCCGTCCCGAGATTGCGCGTGTTCTATGCCCCGCCTTGCCCGGCGATCCGTCGCACGCGCGCTGGCAGCGCGATTGCACGGGCGCCAATGGCCTGTTGACGGTCGAGCTGGCTGACGCGTTCGATACGGCGGATGCCGAGCGGCTGATCGACAGTCTGCGCCTGTTCGGCATCGGCGCGTCGTGGGGCGGCTTCGAAAGCCTGGTGATTCCGGTGCAGCTGAACACGCGCTCGCTGCCGGACCCGACCCCGCGCGGCGCCATGCTGCGCCTGCATATCGGCCTGGAAGATCCCGAAGACCTGATCGGCGACCTTGAACAAGGCTTGTCCGCACTTACCCAATCCCCCCGTTCTCTCCGGATTTCATGATGCATCCCCATTCCGCCCCTTCCGCCGCAGACGTCGACTCGCACACGCTCAAGCAATGGCTGCACGACGGCCGCGAGATCGCCTTGCTGGATGTGCGCGAACACGGTCAATACGGCGAGGCGCACCTGTTCTATGCCGCGCCCGTGCCCTACAGCAGGCTCGAGATCGACATCGTGCGCCTGGCGCCGCGACGCGACGTACGCGTGGTGGTGTATGACAACGGCGGCGGCGATACCACCGCCGAACGCGCCACCCGCGCATTGGCAGCGCTGGGCTATCGCCATGTGCATCGCCTGGCTGGCGGCATCGCCCAGTGGCAGCAGGACGGCTACGCCGCGTTTGCCGGCGTGAACGTGCCCAGCAAGACGTTCGGCGAATTGGCCGAAGAAGTTTTCCATACGCCGCGCATCGGCGCCCGCGAACTCGCAGAACGCCAGCGGCGCGGCGACGATCTGATCGTCCTGGACGGCCGACCCTACGCCGAATACCAGAAGATGAGCATTCCCGGCGGCATCTGCTGCCCGAACGGCGAACTGGCGCTGCGCGCCCACACGCTGGCCAAGGACCCCAACACCACGATCGTCATCAACTGCGCGGGCCGCACGCGCAGCATTATCGGCGCGCAGACCCTGATCAACCTGGGCGTGCCCAACCCTGTCTATGCGCTGGAGAACGGCACGCAAGGCTGGTACCTGGAAGACCTGCAACTGGAGCACGGCGCGCGCCGCCGCTATGACGACGGCGTCGCGGCCGACGAGTTGCCGGCGCTGGCCGCCCGCTCGGCGCAACTGGGCGAACGCCACGGCGTGCCGGTGGTTGATGCCGGCACCGTGCAGGCCTGGTTGCAGGATGGATCGCGCAGCACCTTCCTGTGCGATGTGCGCAGCGCCGAGGAATTCGCCGCGGGCTCCTTGCCCGGCGCGCAGCACACACCGGGCGGTCAACTGGTGCAGGCCACCGACCAATACCTGGCCGTGCGTGGCGCCCGCATCGTCGTGTTCGACGCCGAAGGCGTGCGCGCGCCCGTGGTCGCCAGCTGGCTGCGGCAAATGGGTTGGGACGCGTGCGTGCTGCAAGAGGGCGTGCGCGCCCCGTTGACGAACGACGTGACGGCTGCGCACACGCCCGCCCTCCCTGCGCTGTCCGATGCCGGGCTGGCCGCCGCGTTGGCGCAAGGCGCGCAGGCCGTCGACCTGCGCCCGGGCATGCGCTATCGCGCCAGCCACATCACGGGCGCTGCGTGGTCGATCCGCCCGCGCCTGGACCGCCTGGACCTGGATTCCACCCGCCCCGTCATCCTGCTGGCCGAAGAGGCCGCCGTGGCCGCGTGGGCCGCCGAAGACCTGCGCGCGCAGGGCGTGACGGATATCCAGGTCAACACGGGCACGCCCGCCAGTTGGTCGGCAGCGGGCATTCCCCTGGAATCCACGCCCGCCGTGCCGGCCGACAGCGAGTGCATCGATTACCTCTTCTTCGTGCATGACCGCCACGACGGCAACAAGGCGGCTGCCCGGCAGTACCTGTCCTGGGAGACCAATCTGGTCAAGCAGATCGACGAACGTGAACTGGCGGGCTACCGCTTTCCGGCCGGCTGACGCCGCGCATTGACCCCGCCCGTCAAGGGCGCAAGCGCCAACGCGGCCCGCAGAGGCCGTGTGGCGCGACGACAGACGCATCAACCCGATCAATACGCCCCGTCGGCACGTGCCGACGGGGTGCGGACGGTTCATGGCGAACCGGAATGCAAAGGACGGCCGAGTATCCGGCCGCCGACACAAGGGGAAATTCAGATGAAGCACCATGCATTGCACGCTTGCGGGACGGCCGCTCTGGCGATTGCCGGTTTGATGGGGAGCGCCAGCGCAAGCGCCCAGACGTTGAAGGCGCCCGCCGACTATCCCAAACAGGCCATCACCGTGGTTTCGCCGTTCCCGCCCGGGGGCGGCAACGATGGCGTGGCGCGGCTGATCGCGCAGGAACTGGGCGCCATCGTCGGCCAGAGTGTCGTGGTGGAAAACCGCTCGGGGGCGGGCGGCAACGTCGGCACCGCGCAGGTGTCGCGCGCCAAGCCGGACGGCTATACCCTCGTGATGTCGCAGACCAGCGTCATGGCCGTCAACCCGCGCCTGTACAAGAACGTGGGCTTCGATCCGGTCAAGGACTTCACGCCGATCTCGCAGATCACGTCCGCGCCGCTCGTGCTGGTGGCGCGTACGGAAAGCCCGTACAAGACGCTGGGCGACTATCTGGAGGCCGCGCGCAAGCAGCCGGGCATCGTCACCTACGCCACGCCGGGCAACGGCACCATGAGCCATCTGATGGGCGCGCTCGTGTCGAAAAAGGCGGGCGTGAACTTGGTGCACGTGCCGTACCGCGGCGCCGCGCCGGCCATTACCGATCTGATGGGCGGCACGGTGGATATGCTGATCACCTCTCCCGCATCGGCCGAACCGATGGTGACGGCGGGCAAGTTGCGCATTCTGGCCCTGAGCCATGAAAACAGCATCGGCGTCTTCAAGGGCGCGCCCACGCTCAAGCAAAGCGGCCTGGACGGCATTACCGCCGACGACTGGTATGGCCTGTTCGCGCCCGCCGGCACGCCGCCCGAGCGCGTCGCCTACCTGGCGCAGGCCGTGGCCCAGGCCATGAAGTCGCCCAATGTGATCGCCAAGATCAACAGCGGCGGCAGCTGGCCGGTGGGCAGCCAGCCCGACGCGTTCAAGACGCGCCTGCAGGAAGACACGGTGTACTGGGCGGACATGGTGAAGACCGCAGGGGTGTCGCTCGACTGATGCGTCCCGGCCGGCGGGGGCGCCGGCCTACACCGCCAGCACGTTGCCGACGGCGCTCTTCAGGGCCGCAAAGGCGGGGGACTTCTGCGCGCTGGTGTTGGTCACCAGATGGCCGATGCGGTCCGCGCCGCAAAACGACACGCGGCTGCACAGGCCGATCTTGCTGAAGTCGGCCAACAGCACCAGCTGCTTGGCGTTGGCCGTCATCGCGCGCGCCACTTCGGCCTCGCGCAGGTCGTAATTGGTGGCGCCGCACTCCGCATCCACGCCGACTGGCGACAGCAACGCCAGGTCGGCGCGGTAGCGGTGGATCTCCGCGATGGTGATGTCGCCGGCGGTGGCGCAGACCGGGCCGCCCACCGCGCCGCCCAGCATGATCAGCTGGTTGGCGCCATTGCCCGCCGCACCCACTTTCAGCGCGACATCGAACGAATTCGTGATGATGGTCAGGCCGGACAGCTTGGCCAGTTCGTCCGCCAGCACGCTGGTGGTGCTGCCCGCGTCCAGGAACAAGGTCTGTCCGCTCGCCACGAGGCCGGCCGCCGCGCGCGCGATGGCGCGCTTGTATTTGACGCGCGTGTGCACGCGCTCGGCGATCGGCGGTTCGCTATGTACCGGCACGGCGCCGCCGTGCACGCGGCGCAATTCGCCCATCGCCTCCAGCTCAAGCAGATCGCGCCGGACGGTCTCGCGCGACACACCGAGTTCGCCGACGATGCGGTCGGTCGATACCTGCTGCAATGACGACAGCAGGGCGCGGATTCTCTGATACCGCTCTTCTTGCCACATATCCGATGCTTCCTAATCTATCTCCGCCGCCGCGCCGCACCGGCGATCAACGCGCGCATGGCCAGCAGAGAGCCTCCAACGACCAGCATGATAAGCGTGGAATACGCCGCGGCCTGCGAAACGAACCCGGCCTCGTCCAACCGCAGCACCGATACCGGCGCCACGCTGACGGTGGGCGTCACCAGGAATATCACCGCGGACAGCGTCACCATCGACCGCATGAACAGGAAGAAGAACACGCCCAGCACGGTGGGCGCGATCAGCGGCAGGACCGCATCGCGCAGCACCTGCACCGTGCCTCCGCCCAGGCAGCTCACGGCTTCCTCCAGGGCCTGCGGCACCGCGCGCATCCCCGTCATCATCGTCAGGAAACCTTGCGTGTGATAGTGGTAGAAGTTGCACAGGGCGATCAGCGCCGCGCTGCCGTACAGCGCATATAAGGGCGTGCCGGGCGCATTGAACGCGAAGATGTAGGACAGCCCCAGCACCAGGCCCGGCACCCCGACGGGCAGCACGGAAAGCAGATACACGATCTTGGCCCAGCCCCGTCCGATGCGGCACACGCCAAAGCACAGGAAGAACAGCAGCAGCACGCCGCCGCCGGCCGCGGCCAGCGACAGGTACAGCGAAGTCCACAGGGGCGTGTAGCCGCCGCTGACGGTGATGTCGTAGTGCTTGAGCGTCCATTCCATGCGGTACGGCCACAACCGCATGAAGCTGGCGAACACCACAGTCGCTACCGTCAGGATGATCGTGCCGCAGGCCAGCAGCACGCCAATGCCGAACGCCGCATCGCGCGCCCGCGCAGGCTGGGGTGCCACCCGCAGGCCGCTGGGCGACGCCGACCCGAACTGGCGCTGCGAGGCCACGCGTTCGATCTGCACCGAAATCAACGACGGCAAGAGCAGCAGGATGCCCACCACCGAGCCCATCCCGAAATTCATCTGGCCAGACACCTGGCTGTAGATCTCCGTGGCCAGCACGCGGTAATTGCCGCCGATCACCGCCGCGTTGCCGAAGTCGGTGATGGTGATGACGAACACCACGAAGGCGGCGCTCAGCAAGCCGAACTTGCAGTTGGGCAGGGTGATGTCGAAGAACTGCCGCGTGCCCGAGGCGCCCATGACTTCGGCTGCGTCGTAGTAGCGGGCGTCCATGTTGCGCAACGCGGCCTGCAGGATCAGCACGGCCTGGGGCAGGGCGTAGAACACGTTCGAGATCAGCAGCCCCCAGAAGCCGTAGATGTCGATCTCCCAGCCCGTCCACCGGTGCACCAGCCCGTTGCGCCCCAGGATGAAGATCAGCCCCAGGCCTTGCACCAGCGACGGCGCCAGCAACGGCAGCACCAGCGCCAACCGCACGATCGCCTTGCCGCGCATGCAACTGCGGTCCAGGCCATAGGCGATGGCGAATCCCAGCAAGATACTGACGACGGTGGTCGCGGCGCTCATCGCGAGGCTGTTGACGGTGGCGGTCAGGATGCCGCGGGTGGCGAACACTTCGGCATAGTTGCCCAGCCCGATCGAACCGTCCTTTTCTACGAGGCTGCGCCACGCCACGGTGGCCAAGGGGTACAGGAAGAACAGCGCCAGGCCCGCGAGCGGAACCGCCACGCAGGTCCACAGCAGCAGCCGGTCGGCCGACCAGGGGGCGCGCCCGGCGGGCGCCGCCACGGCCGCGCCCGCATCCAGCGTGCTCATCGGCAGGCCCTACGCGCGCCGCTCATACGCTGACCCAGGCGCATTGCCCGGGTTCCATGTCCAGCCGCACTGGGGCGCCGCGCGACAGGCCTGCCGCGCCGTGCTGTTCCACTACCAGCTCGCGTCCCAGCCACGCGATACGCAAGCGCGTCAGATTGCCCATGAAGGTCATGTCCTGCACGCGCCCCGCCCCTTGCGCGTCGGCAGCGATGCGCAGGTTTTCCGGGCGCAGGCAGGCCTCATAGCGTTCGCTGGCGCCTTCGGGGCGTGTCGCCATCAGATGGGGCATGGCCTCGCGCACCCAATCGGTGGGCAGCAGATTGCTCAAGCCCACGAAGTTGGCCACGAAGCGCGTGCGGGGCCGCAGGTACAGGTCGGACGGCGATCCCACCTGTTCGATCCGCCCATCGTTCATGCAAACGATCTTGTCGGCCAGCGTCAGCGCTTCCTCCTGGTCGTGCGTGACCATGATCGTGGGGATCTTCAGCCGGCGCTGCACCTCATGGATTTCGGCACGCATATCGGTGCGCACGCGCGCATCCAACGCCGACAACGGTTCGTCCAGCAGGATCAGCGCCGGGTCCACGGCCAGCGCGCGCGCCAGCGCCACGCGCTGCTGCTGCCCGCCGGACAGCTGATGCGGATAGCGCGACGCATAGTCGGGCAGCTTGATCAGCGTCAGCAGGTCGGCCACGCGTGCAGCAATGCGGTCCCGCGACTCGCCGCGGATGCGCAGGCCATAGCCCACGTTCTCGGCCACCGTCATGTTGGGAAACAGCGAGTACGACTGGAACACGATGCCGAATCCGCGCTTGCGGGCCGGCAATCCGCTCAGGTCGCGCCCGCCCAGGGTGATGGTGCCGCGGTCGAAAGGCAACAGGCCCGCCACGATGCGCAGCAAGGTCGTCTTGCCGCAACCGCTGGGGCCAAGCAGGCAGACGAATTCGTGTTCGCCGACCGACAGGTCGATGTCCTCCAGCGCCACCGACGCGTCGAAGGTTTTCCGTATCCCGCGCAGTTCCAGATACATGGCGTCTCCCGGACGCTGTGACGGCGGGCCAGGCCCGCCGCGCCAGCCTCAACGCTTGATGGTGTCTTGCCAGGTCTTGATCGTGGCGTCGCGCTCGGCCGCGGACTTCTGGAAGTCCACCGGATACAGCACGGCGGTCAGGTCCTTGGGCAGACCCGCGGCCTCGGCCGCCTTGTTGGGGGCGGCGCCGGGCAGGGTGACCAGTTCCTTGTATTTGCTGTAGAGGCCCCCCGCCTGCGCCGACAGCGTCCAATCCAGGAAGCGCTTGGCGTCCGCGGGGTTCTTGGCCGTCTTCATCAGGCCCGAGGCCTCAAGCTCGTACCCCACCCATTGCTTGGGGATCACCATCTTGACGGGGTAGCCTTCCTCGATCGACTGCATGGCGGGGAAGGCGAACGAGACGCCAATCGCGTATTCGCCGGCGCGCGCCATCTTGCAGGGGCGGGACCCTGACGGCGTGTACTGCGCCACGTTCTTGTCCAGGTCCTTCAGCAGCGCCCACCCTTTTTCCTTGCCCAGGCCCTGCAGCAGCGCGACGATCTGCAGGTAACCCGTGCCCGAGGCGGCGGGGCTGGGAATGACGATCTCGCCCTTGTAGGCGGGGTTGGTCAGGTCTTCCCACGAGGTGGGCATGGGCAGGTTCTTGGATTTCAGCCGGTCGGTGTTCACACAGAAGGCGGCGACGTAGCCGGTGGCGGCGAACCACTTGTTGTCCGCGCCCTTGTACTGGGCGGGCAGGGAGTCGATGCCCTTGGCCGCGTAGGGCTCCAGCAGGTTCTGCAGGCGCGGGTCCAGCATGTTGCTGACGGCAAAGCCCCAGATCACATCCTGCTGCGGGTTCGCGGCCTCGGCAATCAGCCGGGCGCCCAGGTCGCCGGTCGACAGGCGCAGCACGTTGACCTTCACGTCCGGCATGGCCGCGTTGGCCGCCTTCAGGTACGCCGCGATCTCGTCTTCCTCCAGCGCGGTGTAGACCGTGATGGGCCCGGCCTGGGCAGCCTGTGCATAACTTAGGGAAATTACTGCAACCACAACGCTAAGCTTCTTCATACATTGCATGATGGGACTCCGGTGGGAATACGCGGCAACGGTGTGAGCTACTGATGCGGACGGCGACCTTCCTGGATAAGGGTCAGGTTGCAGTTTTAGGTATATTTGCAAATTTGGGGCAACGTGTCTAGACTGGAAAAACCCCTGGGAGCACTGTGATGCAAACCTCCGCCGCGCTGCCGGCGCAGCAATTGGCCGAATATTCCTCGTTCGCCCAAACCCTCGCGGACCGCGTCCGGCCCTTGTCTCGCAAATGGTTCCGGCACCCGCTGTCCATCGATACCAAGGCGGACGAAAGCCCAGTCACGCAGGCCGACCGCGAAGTCGAGGCCGCGCTGCGCGAGGCCATCGCGCAGCACTACCCCCAGCACGGCATCTTCGGCGAAGAGTTCGGCGCCTTGCACACCGAGGCCGACCTCGTCTGGTCGCTGGACCCCATCGACGGCACGCGCGCGTTCATTTCGGGCAACCCCTTGTGGGGCACCTTGCTGGCGCTGCTTCACCGGGGCCGGCCCGTGCTGGGCCTGATCGATATCCCCATGCTGCAGGAACGCTGGATCGGCGCGGCCGATTCCCCGGCACGGCTGAACGGCGAGATCTGCCAGGCCAGCGGCTGTACCGAGCTTCGCAACGCCATCCTGTACGCCACGTCGCCCGACATCTTCGAAGGCGCCGAGCTGGCCGCCTTCGACGCCTTGACGGATGCAGCGCGCATGCGCCGCTACGGAGGCGATTGCTACAGCTATGGACTGCTGGCCAGCGGCCACGTCGACCTGGTGGTCGAGGCCGGCCTGCAACCCTATGACTACCTGGCGCTGATGCCCGTGATCGAAGGCGCGGGCGGCGTCATAACCGATTGGTCGGGGCAGCCGCTCAGCCTCGAATCCCAGGGCCGCGTCGTCGCGGCCGCCACGCCGCAGCTGCATCGCCAGGCGATGCGGGTGCTGGGGGCGGCCATGACCTGAACGCCGCGCCGCCCGCCCGCAGGTCAACGCAACGCTTCAGCCACAAAGGTGAAAGAGCATGCATGCACTAGGGGTAGCAACGGTGGAAGACGCAGAGCGGCTGGTGCAAGCCAGCCCGCTCTCGCATATCAAGGTGGGCTTGTCCGACGTCGACGGCGTCATGCTGGGCAAGTACCTGCGGCGCGACAAGTTCCTGGGCGCGCTGCGTTCCGGCCTGGCGTTCTGCGACGTGGTGTTCGGCTGGGACCTCGATGACCAGCTCTACGACAACACCAAGTACACCGGCTGGCACACCGCCTACCCCGACGCCAAGTTGCGCATCGTGCCGCAGACCGGGCGCCGGTTGCCGCTTGAGCAGGGGCCCGGCGGCGAAGACATGCTGCTGTTCCTGGCGGAATTCGAGGGCGACGCGGGCGCCATCTGTCCGCGCCGGCTGCTGCACCGCACGCTGGACCGGGCCGCAGGCATGGGCTACGACGTCTACGCGGCGCTGGAGTACGAGTTCTTCATGTTCCGCGAAACGCCGCATTCGGTGCGCGCGAAAAACTATCGCAACATGGAAAACTGGACGCCGGGCAACTTCGGCTATTCCATGCTGCGCAGCACGGTCGAGGGCGACTTCTACCGCAAGCTGCTGGGCATGTGCGAACGCATGGACATGCCCATTGAAGGCCTGCATACCGAAACGGGGCCGGGCGTGCTGGAAGCGGCCATCGCGGTGGACCAGGAGGCCGCCGCCGGCGACAAGGCTTTCCTCTTCAAGACCTTCACCAAGGCGTTGGCGCAGCAAAACGGGCTGATGGCCACCTTCATGGCCAAATGGTCGCACGACCATCCTGGCCAAAGCGGCCATATCCACCTGTCGCTGCGCGAGAAGAAAAGCGGCCGTTCGGCGTTCTACGACGAATCCCAACCGCACGGCATGAGCGCGGCGCAGACGTCCTTCATGGCGGGCGTGCAGCGCTACCTGCCCGAGTTCATGGCGCTGTACGCGCAGACGATCAACAGCTATTCGCGTCTGGTGCCCGGCTATTGGGCGCCGCTGGACGCCACCTGGGGCATGGAAAACCGCACCACCGCGCTGCGCCTCATCCCGGGCAGCGACAAATCGCAGCGCGTCGAAGTGCGCATCGGCTCCGCAGACGCCAATCCCTACCTGGCGCTGTCAGCCGCGCTGGCCTCGGGCCTGTACGGCATCGAGCAAGGGCTCAAACCCGAACCCATGGTGCAAGGCAACGCCTACACCCAGAAATTTCCAGCGCATCTGCACCTGCCCACCACCTTATGGGAGGCCGCGCAGCGTCTGCGCGAATCCGAGGCGGCCCGCCACCTGTTCGGCGACCCGTTCGTAGAGCACTACGCCGCGACCCGCGAGTGGGAAGAACGCCAGTTCCGGCGCCACGTGACCGACTGGGAGCTGGCGCGTTATTTCGAAATCATCTGATTCCGTCCAACTGCTTGCATAGGGCCACCATGACCCAGGAACTCATCACCATCAGTCCCATCGACGGGCGCGAGGTCGTGCGCCGCGCCTATGCCAGCGAAGCGCAGATCGCCCAGGCACTGGCCCAGGCTCAATCCGCGCAAGCCGCCTGGCAGGCGCTGGGCGTGGGCGAACGGGGGCGCATCGTGTCGGCGGCGGTCGACCGTTTCGTCGCGGCCAAGGACGAGATCGCGCGGGCCATCACGATCCAGATGGGACGCCCCTTGCGCTACACGCCGGCCGAAGTCGCTGGCTTTGAAGCGCGTGCGCGCCATATGATCTCGATCGCCGACGCGGCGCTGGCGCCCATCCGCGTGCCCGACCAGGCGGGCTTCACTCGCTTCATCAGCCGTGAGCCCATCGGCGTTTCCCTGACCGTCGCGCCGTGGAACTACCCGCTGCTGACGGCCGTGAACAGCATCGTCCCGGCCTTGATGGCCGGCAACACCGTCATCCTGAAGCACTCCGACCAGACCCCCTTGTGCGCCGAGCTGCTTGAACGCGCATTCCGCGACGCCGGTGCGCCCAAGGGCGTGTTCCAGTACCTGCATGCCAACCACGACACAGTCCAGCGGCTGATCCGCGCACCCGAGATCGGCTACGTGTCGTTTACCGGATCGGTGCGCGGCGGACGCATCGTCGAGGAAAGCGCGGCGGGGCGCTTTATCGGCGTAGGCCTGGAGCTGGGCGGCAACGATCCGGCCTATGTGCGTGCCGACGCCAAGTTGGACCACGCGGTCGACACCCTGGTCGATGGCGCCTTCTTCAATTCGGGCCAATCCTGCTGCGGCATCCAACGCATCTACGTCGCACGGCCGCTGTACGACGAGTTCGTCGAACGCGCCGTTGCCCTGACGAACGGTTACGTACTGGGCAATCCGCTGCACGCCGATACGACGTTAGGTCCCGTCGTTCGTGCGCGCGCGGCGGCGGATATCCGCGAAGTCATCGCCGAATCCGTAGCGGCCGGCGCCCAAAACCTGATTGATCCCTCGCATTTCGATAATGCGAGTGAAAGCTCGCCTTATGTCGCGCCCGCATTGCTGACGCGAGTAAACCATCGCATGCGCGTCATGAACGACGAATGCTTCGGTCCGGTTGTCGGCATCATGCCGGTCGATACTGACGGTGAGGCCGTCGCGTTGATGAACGACAGCCCCTACGGACTGACGGCCGCGGTCTTCACGCAGGACGAAGACGCCGCGTTGGCGCTGGGCCGGCAAGTGCGCACGGGCACCTTCTTCATGAACCGTTGCGACTACCTGGACCCCGCGCTGGCCTGGACGGGTGTCAAGAACACGGGGCGCGGCGTGTCCTTGTCGGTCGTCGGCTACGAACAGCTCACGCAAGCCAAATCTTTTCATCTTCGCAGCGTCTGACCCGACGCCTTCAGGAATCGAATCATGACTGTGCCAAGCGTCAACTGGAACTTTCCCACCGCCATCAAGGCGGGTCCCGGCCGCGTCAAGGAGCTTGCCGATTGGTGCGCCGAACTCGGCATGCGGCGGCCCTTGCTCGTCACGGATCCCGGCCTTGCCGCATTGCCGATGGTGAGCGACGCCGTGCGCGCCTGCCGCCAGGCAGGCCTGGAGTGCGGCCTCTTCCACGAGGTCAAGGGCAACCCGACGGGCCGCAATGTCGAAGACGGCGTGGCGGCGTACAAGCAGGGCAGGCATGACGGCGTCATCGCTTTCGGTGGCGGCTCGGCGCTGGACGCAGCCAAGGCGATTGCGCTGATGGTGGGCCAGAAGCGGCCGCTGTGGGACTTCGAGGATATCGGCGACAACTATCAGCGCGTGAACGTCGGCGGCATGGCGCCTGTGGTCGCGGTACCCACCACGGCGGGCACCGGGTCCGAAGTGGGCCGCGCGTCGGTCATCACGGACGAGGCCGCACAGGTCAAGCGCATCATCTTCCATGCGCGCATGTTGCCGGCCATCGTCATCCTGGACCCGGAGCTGACGGTGGGGCTGCCGCCGAAGATCACTGCGGCAACCGGCATGGACGCGCTGTCGCACAACCTGGAAGCCTACTGTTCGCCGTTCTTTCATCCGATGGCAGCCGGCATCGCCATCGAAGGCATGCGCCTGGTAAAGGAATATCTCCCGCCAGCCGTGGCCGATGGCAGCGACCTGCAAGCCCGTCAACAGATGCTCGTGGCTTCAAGCATGGGCGCCACGGCCTTCCAGCGCGGGTTAGGCGCTATGCACGCGCTGGCGCATCCGCTGGGTGCGCTGTACGACGCGCATCACGGCATGCTGAACGCGATCCTGATGCCGTATGTGCTGAAAGCCAACCAGCACGCGGTGGCACCCCGGCTCGAGGCGCTGGCCCGTTACCTGGATTTGCCCGCCACGGGCCCCGGGGCGGTCCTGGACTGGGTGCTGCATCTGCGCGAGGCCGTGGGCATTCCCCATACCCTGGCCGAAATTGGCATCGACGAGGGCCAGGCCGAGCGGGTGGGGCGCATGGCCAGCGAGGATCCTTCAGGGGGAACCAACCCCATTATTTTCACGGCCGACGACTATTCACAACTTTTGCGTGCATCAATTCGCGGAAACCTGTAAGCTTCGCCCCCTCTGCGCGGAAACGCGTGTGGTTGAACGAAAGTTTTGAATATTTTCATCCGAAGGGTTTGACACCGGATTCGAAAGTGTTCATAATCTCAAGTTCTCCGCTGGAGGGGTGCCCGAGTGGTTAAAGGGGGCAGACTGTAAATCTGTTGGCCTTGCGCCTACATTGGTTCGAATCCAATCTCCTCCACCAGAGACCCAACTCTGAATCCAGGCGATGTCTGCCTGGATTTTAAAATTAGGCCTAGGGAACTGGGCGACCTTCGCAAAGAAGGTTGTAAGGTTCCCCAGGCCTTGATTTTGAAAGGTTTGGGAAAGAGAAGGTGATGGGTATGCCGCGGGTGTAGCTCAATGGTAGAGCAGAAGCCTTCCAAGCTTACGACGAGGGTTCGATTCCCTTCACCCGCTCCAAGATTTTTAAATGCCCATGTGGCTCAGTGGTAGAGCACTCCCTTGGTAAGGGAGAGGTCGCGCGTTCGATCCGCGCCATGGGCACCACAAATTTCCAAGTTCTTTTCTTCAGTCTGAAGCGCAATCCAGGTCAGGAGTCAGCCATGGCAAAAGGCAAGTTTGAACGTACCAAGCCGCACGTGAACGTGGGTACGATTGGTCACGTTGACCACGGCAAAACGACGTTGACGGCAGCTATCACGACCGTTCTGTCGAACAAGT
>NZ_NJIG01000008.1 GCF_002209535.1 Achromobacter marplatensis
CAACCAGTACCGCCCGCACGAATCGTTGGGTGGCCTCCCGCCGGTGCAATTCATGCCTCGGCTAACCTTCGCTCCGATCGTCTATCAACCAATGTCTACTTGACGGGGGTGCTTACGCTAGCACCATCGCGGCTGTTACAGAGTTGACAAATAACGCACTCACTTTGGCCGACCTGAAGCGATTCGGAGTAGAAGCCGCCAATTGCGAAGCGTTTGGCAATTGCGATGAAGTACGGGAGAAGTTTCGAAAGCTAGAGCAATTAAGGTGTCAGACTGCATTTTTGAAAGATGTAGTCTGAGCTAGCCCGGGTTTTCCGGACACCCGAAGAAGTAGACAATACTTGAAGGAGGTGTCCCATGGATAAATCCAAACCCGAAGCCAAGCCGAGCGATGCCAAGCGCCAGTACCACAGCCGAGAATTCAAAATCGAGGCAGTGCGGCAGTTGGAGGAAGGCAAGATCAGCGGTACGCAGCTGGCACTGATGCTGGGCGTGAAGCGCTCGATTATCTACCGATGGAAGAAAGAGCTGGCAATGCACGGGCCAGACGTTTCGTTTCCAGGCAAAGGCAAAACGCGTACCGACGAGCAGACCGAGATCCAACGCCTCAAGCGTCAGCTTGCCGAGGTCACCGAAGAGCGCGACATCCTAAAAAAGGCGGCAGCGTACTTTGCGCGGGAACTGCCGTGAGGTACGCCTTTGTGCAGGCTCATCAGCAGCAGTTCCGAGTCGCTCGGCTATGCCGGGCGTTGCAGGTCAGCCGCAGCGGTTACTACGAGTGGCTATGTCGCGAGCCGTGTGCAAGACAGCAAGAAGACGCTAAGTTACTGGCGGCGATCGAGCAAACGCATAGGGCTTATCGGCAAGCGTACGGTGCCGAGAAGACTTGGCGCGCGCTCAATGCCAGTGGTGTGGCTTGCGGCAAACATCGCGTCGCACGCTTGCGCCGCCAGGCGGGCATCGAGGCACTGCGTAAGCAACGGTTCCGCAGACTGGAGAAACACTCGCTACTCGGGCCGGCACCGAACCGCCTGGAACGACGGTTCACGGTGCACTGCCCCAACAAAGTCTGGGTGGGCGACATCACGGTGGTATCGACGAGAACAGGCTGGCTGTATCTCGCGGTACTGCTGGATCTTTACTCGCGCTCAGTAGTCGGTTGGAGCATGTCAGACAAGCGAGACCGAAGTCTAGTTATCCAGGCATTGTTGATGGCCATGACCAGGCGCAAGCCGCAACCGGGACTGATGCATCACAGCGATCGAGGCGCTCAATACAGTTCGACCGAGTATCGTGCAATGCTGACAGGTAACGGCATTACCATCAGCATGAGCGCCAAAGGCGATCCCTACGATAATGCCGTGGCAGAGAGCTTCTTTAGCAACCTCAAGAACGAATTAACGCACCACCAAGTCTTCCATAACAGGGAGCACGCACGGCTGGCGATCTTCAACTATATCGAGGTCTTCTACAACTGCCAGCGAATCCACCAGGGGCTAGGTTATCGAACCCCTGCTCAGGTCGAGGCCGCAGTGCCTTAACCAAACTGTCCGGGAAATCCGGGTTAGCCCAGTCTGCATTTTGAAAGATGTAGTCGGACACCTTTTTTCATTTTTATTTCTCAATGGAAGGTTGATGCGTTGTCGACAAGGTTTTTATTCAATAGGCTGTGAATAGGTAAGGTGCGAACGGGGTCGGGACCATCACCTCGCCCGCAATTCCCACACAGCATCGTCACCCCAAATCAAGCGATGGGTTGGCGCAATCGCTTCCAAAAACGCCGTATCGTGCGACACCGCTACCATCGCACCGGGATACTGCCTTAGCGCTTGCTCCAGCGCCTCCGCTGACGTGATATCCAGATGGTTCGTGGGTTCATCCAGCAGCAGTAATTGTGCGGGCTGCTTTCGCCACAATGCACAAGCCAGGGCGGCTTTGACGCGTTCACCGCCGCTCAAGGTTTCTGCAGGGGCATCGACCAGGGCTGGGCCCAACCCCAGCAACGCCAGGCGGCTGCGTAGCTCGCCTTCGGGCAGGGATGCGCCCAGCGTTTCCAGCGTCGTCAATAAGGACTGGCCCAGCGGTAAACCCGCGGCACGCTGATCCAGCATTGCAGTGGGTACACGCACGTCGCACGTTCCTTGTTTGGCGTCGATCTCGCCAGCCAGCATCGACAACAGGGTGCTTTTTCCGCACCCATTCGGTCCGTGAACAGCCAGGCGAAAAGGGCCGCTCAGGCTAAGCGTCAATGCCTTTGCGTTTGCAGGGTAGGGAGGCACGGCGTCTTCCATGTGCAGCACGCGTCGCCCGCTTGGGACAACGGTTTCTGGCAGGGCTAGCGCCACACCCGGTGCCGCGAGCGCGCGCGCTGCGGCTTGCGTGACGGCATCTTCCAGCGCTGCGCTAGTTTGCTGTCGGCGCAGGCGTTCGCGGCCGGCATGGCCTTCGGCGTTCGCCTTTTTCATGCCCAGCAGGATGGGCGCCTGGTTGGAGGCGCGTGCCTGGCGGGCATTACGCGCGCTGCGTTGCAGCTGGGCGTCGTGTTGTTGCCGCAACGCGCGCAGGCCGGCTGCGCGTTCGTTGCGGGCATGCGCCAGTGCGGCGTCGGCGGCGGCGGCTTGCAGGTCACGTTGGGTGCGATAGGCGCTGTAATTGCCGGCATGGCCGGTGAGCGTGCCACGGTCCAATTCGACGATGTGTTGCATGGCGTTCAGCAAGGTGCGGTCGTGGCTGACGACAATCAGGCCGCCGCGCCACGTGCTGATTTTTTCCATGAGCCAGCCGCGCGCCCGCGCATCCAGATGGTTGCTGGGTTCGTCCAACAGCAGACCGTCTGCACCTTGCAGCAGGGCGCCTGCAAGTGCGACACGGGTCAATTTGCCGCCGCTTGCGGCACGGGCGGGATGGTCTGGCGCCCAGGCCGGCAGGCCCGCGTCGTCAAGCATTCGGGCCCAGTCGTCTTGAATCCGCCAATGGCCATCGGCCAAATCGAAATCCGCTGGATTGGTGCTTCCGGCTTCGATGTTGGACAAGGCGACCAGAATGTCGCCTATGCCAGCCACCTCGGCCAACGTGGCGCCGGGCTCATGGGTATGGGTCTGCGCCACGTAGGCGATACGCCCGAGGCGCGCGACACGGCCTGACTGCGCGGACAGGCTGCCTTGCAATATGCGCAACAGCACGGACTTGCCTGTGCCGTTGCGCCCGATCAACCCGTGGCGCGCCACGGCAAAGTCATGGCTGACGGCGTCCAGCAGGACGCGGCCATCGGGCAGCGCGTAGCTGAGGTGGTGCAGGTTGATGAAAGAGGCAGCCGCGGATGGCTGAGACTGCGCCTGGGCTGGCGCGAACGAAGACTGGGCCATGGAAAGCTCTCCGGGTCGGTGAGACGCCTTGTCCGCGTGATGCGGCAAGGAGGATCAGGAGGAGGGCTTAAAGAATCATGGCCGGTCGGGGCTCCGCGATGGGGAAGAATGGAGAGTTCGAGCCGGACGGCTCGGGAAAGTTCCCATTATGGCCCGGCTTGCGGTCCGACGCAGGCAGGCCACGATTGGGGGGGAGGGCATCAGCCCTCCAGCATCCTGAGGTCGGGCGGCCGGTTCTCGATGATGGCCTCCATGGCAAAGAACCCGGTTACCGTCGACAACTCGAAATCGGTGATCAGCTTCTGGTAGAACCGGTCATAGCCCGCCATGCCGCGGCAGACCACCTTGATCAGGTAATCCCAGTCCCCGCCGATGCGATAGAACTCGGTGACCTCTGGCAGGCGTTCAACGTGCTGGCGGAAGCCGTCGGCCCAGGCCTTGGCGTGGTGGCTGGTGCGGATCATCACAAATACCGTCAAGTCGAGGCCCAGCGCCACCAGGCTGACCTCGGCCCGCGTGCCGCGGATGATGCCGCAGGCATTCAAGCGCTGCAGCCTGCGCCAGCAGGCGTTCTGCGATAAACCCACCCGATCCGCCAGCTCGCGCTGGGACAGCGCGCCGTCTTTTTGCAGGCAGCTGATGATACTAAGATCAAGTTTATCTATTTTTTCCATTTCTTCAATCATATGATCTGTTTTGGTGTGTTTTGCGCAAAATATAGGTGATGTTTCTTCCTGTTGTTCCATCGTATGATATTTCGGTACTTACCGGAACCCGCATCATCATGAATACGCCCGTCGCGACCCGCCCCGCCAAGCCCAGCCTCCTGCAGCAGTTCCAAGACAGCCTGAAAGCCGGGGATGCCGCGGCGGCGCTCGCCGAAGGGCTCATCGGCAAGGACGCCGTCATCGAAGGCCCGTTCGGCGTCAAACCGCTGGTCTACGCCGACTATGTCGCGTCGGGCCGCGCCCTCATGCAGGTCGAGCGCTTCGTCCTTGAACAAGTGCTTCCGTACTACGCCAACTCGCACACCGAAGCTTCCTTTTGCGGCGGATTCATTACGCGACTGCGCCGCGAAGCGCGTGCTGTGGTCGGCCGGTGTTGCGGCGCGAGCGACGCGCATGCGGTGATTTTTGCCGGCTCTGGCGCAACCGCAGGCATCAACCGGCTGGTGCACCTGTTCGGCGTGCACGCGGCTATCGCGGCCGGCCGCAAGGTCCGCGTGATCATCGGCCCGTACGAACACCACTCGAACATCCTGCCCTGGCGCGAATGCGGCGCCGACATCATCGAATTGCCCGAAAGCCCCGAAGGCGGACCCAGCCTCGCCGAATTGGCTGCCGCTTTGGAAGCGCCCGACGGCACGCTCGTAGTCTGCGCCTTGTCGGCCGCCTCGAACGTGACCGGCATTGTGGCCGACGTCCCCGCCATCACGCGGTTGGTGAAGCGGTCGGGCGCAAAAATGCTGTGGGACTACGCGGGCGGCGCGCCATACCTGCCCATCCAGATGTCGCCGGCGGCCGATGCGCAGATCGATGCCATCGTGTTCTCGCCGCACAAGTTCATCGGCGGCCCGGGCGCATCCGGCGTGCTGATCGTGCGGCACGACGCCGTGGCCGAGACCGCGCCCACGTGGCCGGGCGGCGGCACCGTTAAATTCGTGTCCCCTGCCGGCCACGATTACAGCGGCAGCCTGGAATCCCGTGAAGAAGCGGGCACCCCCAACGTGGTCGGCGACATCCGCGCCGCGCTGGTCCTGCTGGTCAAGGAAGCCATGGGCGCTGAATTCATGCGGCAACGCAACGCCCACTTCGTGCAGCGGGCGCTTGCCGCCTGGCGCGGTGCAGAACACCTGGAACTGCTGGGGTCGCTGACGGCGAACCGTCTGCCGATCTTTTCCTTCCGCGTGCGCAACGGCAAGGGCGGCTTCGTGCATCAGCAACTGGTGACCCGCATGCTGAGCGACCGGTTCGGCATCCAGGCCCGCGGCGGCTGCGCGTGCGCCGGGCCCTATGTGCATCGCCTGCTGGATATCGACGAGGCCCAGTCGCAACAGATGCGCCAAGCCATTCTTGATGGCCGCGAAATCGAAAAACCCGGGTTCATCCGATTGAATTTCAGTGCGCTGCTGTCCGATGCCAAGGCGGACTTCATCCTGGAATCGGTGCTGGCGCTGGCCGCGGACGCCGCGGATTTCGAAGACCAGTATGGCTTCGATCCCAGCCGTGCCATCTTCTTCCCGAAAAGCGCAGAGCTGGCCGTCGCGGCCTGATCAGTCTTTCATCTGCGGGCCACAGGTCCGGATCCAGGCAGCCTTCAGATCGGTCAGGTCGTCGGACGCCCGGGTCAGCGTCTTGACCACCTGATCCGAAAAGGCCGCGCCCTGGCGGCGGCAGGCCTCGAAGTCATCGCTGAGCGCAAAACGCGCATCCAGCAAATCCAGGCGGCCTTGGCACAGGTCGCGATTCAACTGCAGATCGTTGGACGCCTCGCGCGTGCGCTGGATGTCTTGCGCGCGCTTGATGCTGGCCAGCCCGGCGTCGATCCGGGCCACGCAGTCGTCTGCGGCTTGCGCGGATGCGCCCGCGAAGGCGGCGATGATCAGGAGGGCGGCCAGGGGCCGGCGGTGCAATGCTGCCATACGGTAAGACCTTGGTATTGCGCTGAAGATGCTCCGCATCATAACTGCTGCGAAATCGCGTCCGGCATGTTGCGGCGCGGGCGTTGCCACTGCATGGAAAACCAGTATGGCAAATCGCCTGAACACGTCTACCATCGCTAACAGGTCAACGATCCCGAAGATCCAATCCGGCAAGGAAATTGGACGCGCATCCGGCTGAAGTTCTGTTTTATCAACACGTTATGTTGGAGATGAAAGAGAATGGCGAACACGCTCATCAAAGTCGATCTGGAACAGTCCCCGTACGAGAACAAGCAGATCCATAACCGATGGCATCCCGACATCCCGATGGCGGTGTGGGTCAAGCCCGGTGACGATTTCGTGCTGGAAACCTACGACTGGACCGGTGGTGCAATCAAGAACGACGACAGTGCCGACGACGTGCGCGACGTGGACTTGTCCACGGTGCATTTCCTGTCGGGCCCGGTGGGCGTGGAAGGCGCCGAACCCGGCGACCTGCTGATTGTCGATCTGCTGGACATCGGCGCCAAGCCCGACAGCCTCTGGGGGTTCAACGGGTTCTTCAGCCGCAACAATGGCGGCGGTTTTCTGACCGAACATTTTCCGCATGCGCAGAAATCCATCTGGGATTTCCACGGCATGTTCACATCGTCGCGCCATATTCCGGGCGTGAATTTCGCCGGCCTGATCCATCCGGGACTGATCGGCTGCCTGCCCGACAAGAAGCTGCTGGACACCTGGAACCGGCGAGAGCAGGCGCTGATCGATACCAATCCCAACCGTGTGCCGCCGCTGGCGAATCCGCCGGCGCCCAAGACGGCGCATATGGGCGCGTTGCAAGGCGCCGAACGCGACAAGGCCGCAGGCGAGGGCGCGCGCACGGTGCCGCCGCGCGAACACGGCGGCAACTGCGACATCAAGGACTTGTCGCGCGGCGCACGCGTTTTCTTCCCGGTCTACGTGAAGGGCGGCGGGCTGTCTGTGGGTGACCTGCATTTCTCGCAAGGTGATGGCGAGATCACCTTCTGCGGCGCCATCGAAATGGCGGGCTGGGTGCACATGCGTGTGACGCTGATCAAGGGCGGCATGGAGAAGTACGCCATCAAGAACCCCATCTTCAAGCCCAGCCCGATTACGCCCGCCTACAAGGACTACCTGATCTTCGAAGGTATCTCGGTGGACGAAACCGGCAAGCAGCATTACCTGGACGTGAACGTGGCGTACCGGCAGGCGTGCCTGAACGCCATCGAATACCTGAAGAAATTCGGCTATTCGGGCGCCCAGGCCTATTCGCTGCTGGGCTGCGCGCCGGTGCAGGGGCATATCAGCGGGGTGGTCGATATTCCCAACTCGTGCGCGACGCTGTGGCTGCCGACCGAGATCTTCGACTTCGATATCCAGCCTTCGGCATCTGGGCCCGTCAAGCACATCAAGGGCGGGGTGGACATGCCGCTGTCGCGCGACCGCTAGGAGAGCCAACGATGCCCATGTATGACTACGCCTGCGCGGATTGCGGTGAATTCACGGCCTTGCGGCCGCTGGCGCAATGGCGCGATCCGGCGGGTTGCCCGCAATGCGGCGCGATGTCCGGCCGCATCATCGGCGGGGCGCCGGCGATTTCGGCGCTGTCGTCCGCCGTGAATCGGGCGCGCGCCACCAATGAGCGCAGCGCGAATGAGCCGCGCAGTTCCCGAGCGGGCCACGGGATGAACTGCGGATGTTGTTCCGGCGGACGAGCTTCCGGCAAGACGCGCACCACGGCTGATGGCGCGAAGTCCTTCGCGGGCGCAAGGCCCTGGATGATCAGCCACTAGGCAGGCGGGGGCACCGCAAGCAAAGGGCCGGATTGTCCGGCCCTTTTTCGTTGGTGATCGGGGGATGGGTGAAGCGCTTCAAGCCTCCAGCGGCGCGACCGCGGCGCCCTGGATCTTGTGCCGCGCCAGCGCCTCGGCGACGAAGCCGGACTTCTTCATGGCTTCGACAAAGGCGGCCAGATAGGCACTGGCCTTGTCGCCGCGGCTCTTGGGCACGCCCATCGCCTGGCGGATCAGCATGAAGTGGCCGTCCAGCAGGCGTAGCCCGCCCAGGCGTTGCGCGTCGCCTTCCAGTTGCTGTTTGACGCCTGCCGCCACTTCCATGTTCTCTTTCATGAACGTGTCCACGACGGCGGGAGACGTGGGCGCGCGGAAAATCTCGGCCTGTTTCAGTTCGCGCGTCAGGTACAGGTCGTAGGCGCTGCCTTTGCCGACCACCACGCGCAGGCCCTTGCTGTCGACTTGGTCCATCGCGGTGATGGGCGAATCCTGGCGCACCAGATAGGCACCTTCGATCACGACGTACGGCGCGGTGAAAGCGATTTGCTCGCCGCGCAGCGGGTCAATGGCGAAAAAGCCCACGTCCGCCTGTTCGGCGGCCACGGCGTTCACGGTTTCTCCGGCGGACTTGAACACCACCAGCTCCAGCTTCACGTCCAGGCGTCGCGCCAGTTCCGTGGCCAGGTCCACCGACACGCCGCCGGGCTGGCCGGTGGCGGGATCGGTGTTGGCCAGGATAGGGTTGCCCAGGTTGATGGACGCGCGCAACGTCCCGGTGGGGGCGAAGGCGGAGAGCAGCTCGTGGTCGGTCTTCATGGCTTCCTTGGGGTGGGGGCCGCGCCGCCGGGCGCAGGCGATTCCAGAAGAATAGCCGGAAGCCCGGGGCTTGCGCGATGCCTTATTGCGCGCGCCGCAGCACGTAATGCGGGGCGAGCGGGCCGGTCGGGCGCGTGCCGTCGCGATACAGCATGGTCACCTGGTTTTCGCCGACGAAGTAGCGCTGGCTGTCGCCGGATGCGTCCAGCCGGATGGTGCTGCCGTCCGACTCCCAACTGAACGTGCCGGAGACGATCTCGGGTTGCGGTTCGCGGTCCAGGTATTGGGTCTGGCGCTCGTAGCGGTCGCCCTTCATCAAGGTCAGCCGGGTCTTGATGCCGGGGCAGTCGGCGCAGGGCAGGGTGCCGTCGTAGCTGCCGGGCCAGTCCAGCGCATTGCGTGCAGTGTGTCCGTCGGCCGGGGTATCGCGGGCGTCATGGGACTTGAACGGGGCGCAGCCGGCAAGCAGGGCAAGGCTCAGGGTGCAGGTCAGGGTGGTTTTCATCATGGCGAGCTCCTGTGGGGAATACGGGTCCACGATACGGACAGTAACGGTGGCATGCTGAAACGGGATGTAAAGCGCGGCGGAAATCTGCGCTACGCTTGACCTCTTCCCCCGCCGCAACGGCACTGAATCCCGAGCCATCATGACGAAAGCGAAAGGCGAACATCACTACACCGTCACGGTGAACTGGACCGGCAATACCGGTACGGGCACCTCCAGCTACGCGGCCTACTCGCGCAACCACGTGATTCAGGCCGAAGGCAAGCCCGACGTGCCCGGCTCGTCGGACCCAGCGTTTCGCGGCGACCCAGCGCGCTGGAACCCGGAAGACATGCTGGTGGCCTCGCTGTCTGCCTGCCACAAGCTCTGGTATCTGCATTTTTGCGCGGTCGAAGGCATTACGGTGGAGGCCTACCGGGACGAGGCGCAGGGCATCATGGCCGAGGATCCGGCACGCGGCGGCGCGTTCACCCGCGTCACCTTGCGCCCCGAGGTCACGATCCGCGCGGGCGACGACGCGGCGCTGGCCGCCGAATTGCACGACCGCGCGCATCACTTCTGCTTTATCGCGAATTCCGTGAATTTTCCCGTGCGTTGCGAGCCCCGCATCGTGTTCGCACGATGAGCGCGGTTTGCGGCAAGACCACGATCTGGGGCCGGCGCAGTTCTTTCAATGTGCAGAAGGGCCGACGAGCTGGGCCTGGACTATGAACATGTGCCGGCGGGCGGCCGGTTCGGCCAGCTGGACACGCCGGCGTTTCTGGCCATGAATCCGCACGGCAAGGTGCATCCGCCGTTGCCGCACGTGCGCGCCTGGTACGACCAGCTTCAAGCGCGGCCGGCGTATCGCCAGCATGTGATGGTGCCGTTCGGCGAGTTGCGTGGCCGGCTGGAATTTTGACCGGTAGGGTGGGGTAGACTTCCCCGCACTCTCTGAACGTGGATAGCCATGACAACCGCTTTGATCGTAATTGACGTGCAGCGCGCCTTGTTTGAATCGTCGCCGCCGCCTGCGGACGCCGCCGACGTGTTGGCCCGCATCAATGACCTGACTGGCCGTGCGCGCGACGCCGGCGTGCCGGTGATCTATGTGCAGCACGAGAGCCCCGGTACGGCGATGGCGCATGGGCAACCCGGCTGGGAACTCGACACGCGCCTCGTGCCGTCGCCCGCGGACGCCCGGGTGCGCAAGACGACACCCGATTCGTTCCAGGGCACGACTTTGGGCCAGACCTTGGCCGCTTCGGGGGTGACCGAGCTGGTCGTGTGCGGCTACGCCACGGAATTCTGCGTGGACACCACCGTGCGCCGCGCGGCAGGTCTGGGGCTGCCGGTCACGCTGGCCGCCGATGCCCACACCACGCAAGACAAGGCACACGCGCCCGGTGCGCAGATCCGAGCGCATCACAACGCCACGCTGTCCGCGATCGCGAGCTTCGGCGTGAAGATCGCAGCCGTGCCGGCCGCCGAGATCGTTTTTTCCGCCTCCGCGCCCCGCTGAAGCGGCGCCCCAATACCGATGGATCCTGAACTCCTCAACCTGCTCGTCACGCGGGACATGCCTTTCGGCAAGTACAAAGGGCGGCTGATCGCCGACCTGCCCGGCCCGTATCTGGCCTGGTTCGCGCGCAAGGGGTTTCCGCCGGGTGAGCTGGGCCGGCTGCTGGCCTTGATGCATGAACTGGACCACAACGGCCTGTCGTCCTTGCTGGCGCCGTTGCGCAAGTCGCGGCCCGCTGCACCCAAGCCCTAGCGCCCGAAACGGCGGGAAACAACTCCGGCCGCTGCTGTAGCGTCTTGGCACGTTACCCGCCGGCGGGGGGCGCTACGATAAGGCGGTTCGCCCGGGGCGGGCCACCGCGTCTGCGCCCCAGGGCGATTGCTTATACGAAGAGAGGTCGCCATGAAGAAACACACCCTTTCCGCCTTCCTGTTTGCCGCCTTGTGCGCGGCGGGCGCCGCGCAGGCGCAGAACGCCCCGCCGGCCACGCAGGAATACCAATATCCCAGCTTGCCTTCCAAGGACGGCAGCCAGTCGCCGCCTTCCACCCTGCGCATGACGGTCACGCCGGCGCCGGGCGCGGCGCCTGCCGTCATTCGGGACACTGCGGAAAGCCAGGCCCAGTACGTGCGTTGCCGCGAGGTCTCGGACCGCGCCGCGGTGTCGAACGCGCAGATGCAGGCCGGCGTGGCGCAGTGCCTGAAAGAGCTGGAGCAACGCCGCCAGCAGTAAGGGCTGCGCCGGGCGGCAGGCAGGGCCGGCTTTCCGTTCTGGTCAAACGGTAATAATATTCAATCTCATCAACTCTGCCCGCCCGCGATCCGCGGCCGCCTTCCTGACCGTGCCCGCGACCCGCCCCGATCTTGACTGGACCGTCTCCGCCGCCACGCCCGCGATGTCGTTGGCGGGCGGCACACTGTGCTTCGGCCAGGCCGAGCGGGTGCATGAACACCTGGACCCCGGGCTGAAACTCGTGCTGGTGCTGGACGGCGACCTGCGCTACAGCGTGCGTGGGGCGCCGGCCACGCAGGTCAGCGGACCATCGTTGCACATGAGCCTGTGCCAGGACGCGATGGGCATGGAACACGAGTTCGGCGCCGGCAGAGCGCTGCGGTTTGTGTCCCTGCGCACCGGCCTGGACCAATTGCGCGGCGCCTTTGCCATGGAACCCGCAGAATTGTGCGCGCTGCTGCAGGCTCCGCGCGGCGGCCTGCCTTATGCCGATGCGAACCTGCGCGTGAACCATGCGCTGCTGGCGCTGGGCCACCAGATGCTGGCCTGCCCGATGCAGGGGGCGCTCAAGCGCATGTACCTTTCTGCCAAGGCGCTGGAACTGGCCGCGTTGGCGTTCAACGCCTTGCTGCCCGTGCGGGCAAACACCCCGGAAAGCGGTCTGTCGCGCGGCGACGTCGAACGGCTGCATCACGCCCGCGATCTGCTGCTGGCGGATCTGCAGGACCCGCCCTCGCTGCCCGAATTGGCCCGGCGGGTGGGCGTCAATGTGAACAAGCTGACGACAGGGTTCCGCAAGCTGTTCGGCCAAAGCGTCTACGCCTTTGTGCGCGAATGCCGCATGGAGCAAGCGCACGCCTTGCTGGCCGCCGGCGCGTTGACCGTATCCGAGGCGGCCTACGCATGCGGCTACACCGATTCGCACTTCACCAAGGCCTTCCAGCGCCGCTACGGCGTGCTGCCCAGCAGCCTCGTGGCCCGCAACTGATACCCGGTCTGGCAGCCCTTCCGCAGGGATACTTCCGCAATCGCCAGTGAAACTTCCGAAATCGCCAGCGGGCAGATCGCCTCGTCTCTAGAATTATTTGAGAATAATTCTCAATAATGAATGAAGAGGAACGGCGGTGCGTAAACAGGTGAAAACACGGGCGGCCAGACCGCGGCAGGGCATGGCGCGCGTTGGGCATTGGCCGCTCTGGCTGGCGGTGGCCGCAGGGCCGGCGATGGCGGAGGATGCGCCATCGCTGCCGGCGGTGACGGTAAGCGGCGAAGGCGTGGCGCAGGAGGCGCCCACGGTGGCCAAGCTGCCGCTGACCGTGCGCGAAATCCCGCAGTCCGTCACGGTGATCGGACAGGAGCAGATGCGTGAGCAGAACCTGCAAAGTCTGGACGACGTGATGCAGCATGCCACCGGCATCACGGTGCAGCCTTATCAGATGCTGACCACGGCGTACTACGCCCGCGGCTTCAAGGTGGATTCGTTCGAACAGGACGGGGTGCCGGTGCTGATGGGCAATATGGCCGCGTCGCCGCAAGACATGGCGGTGTACGAACGCGTCGAGATCCTGCGCGGCGCGAATGGCCTGATGCATGGCGCGGGCAATCCGGCCGCCACGGTAAACCTGGTGCGCAAGCGGCCGCAGCGCGAGTTCTCGTTCAATGGTTCGGTCAGCGCCGGAAGCTGGGACCGCTATCGGGCCGAAGCCGATCTGGGCGGCCCCTTGAACGACAGCGGCAGCGTACGCGGGCGCATCGTCAGCGCGGTCGAGGACCGCGGCTATTTCTACGATGTGGCCGACCAGCAATCGGCGTTGCTGTACGCCATCGGTGAGGTGGACCTGGGGCCGCAGACCGTGCTGTCGGCCGGTGTGCAGACCCAGCGCATCCGCTCCACGACCAACATGGCGGGCGTGCCGCGCTACAAGGACGGCGGCGATATCGGTTTGTCGCGGTCCACGTATCTGGATGCCGCCTGGGACCGCTTCAACTGGGACACGACCCGGGTGTTCGCCGACCTGGAACACCGCTTTGGCGACGGATGGACCACCAAGGTCAGCGCCAACTACCTGACCGCCGACAGCAACCTGAAGTACGCCGGCGCGTATGGCGCCATCGACCGTCAGACCGGCCTGGGTTCCCGCCTGATGGGCGGCGCCTACAAGTTCGACAACACGCAGGCCAGCGTAGATGCCTATGTCAGCGGCCCAATCCAATTGTTCGGCCGCCGCCATGAACTGCTGTTGGGCGGCAATGCGCAACGCACCACGTCCGAGCAATACACCGGCCAATTCACTCCGGCGTTGAACGTGCCGGTGAATGTGTTCGACTGGGACCCGCATGGCGTGCCGGAACCGGGCGTCGGCCCGTACGCGTCGCCGGGCGAAACGCGCTTGAAGCAGCAGGGCGTCTACGGCATGGGCCGCTTTTCGCTGGCCGATCCGGTCACCCTGGTGCTGGGCGGGCGCATGAGCTGGTGGAACCAGACGGCGCCGGGCGCGCGGCAACAGATCGATCCCGAATTCACGCCCTACGGCGGCCTGATCGTGGACCTGAACTCGCAATGGTCGCTCTACGGCAGCTATGCGCAAGTGTTCCAGCCGCAAAGCCAGTTGACGCGCGAAGGCAAGCCGCTGGATCCCGTCACCGGCACCAACTATGAAGCCGGCGTGAAGGGCGAACTGGCGGACGGGGCGCTGAACGTGTCGCTGGCGGTGTTCCAGATCCAGCAGAAGGACCGCGCGATGCAAGATCCCGACTGGCCTTGTGTGGGCAACAACTGCTACTACGTCCAAGGGGGCGAAGTGCGCAGCCGCGGCATCGAAGCCGAGGCCAACGGGCAGATCACGCCCAACTGGTCGGTGGCCGGCGGCTACACCTTCAACACCAGCAAATACGTGAAAGATCCCATCTCGAACGGGCAGCCGTTCGCAAGCTTCACGCCCAAGCACATCTTCCGCGTCTGGACGAACTATGCACTGCCCGTGCTGGACCGGCGCCTGAGCGTGGGCGGCGGTGTGCAGATGCAGTCCGGGTATTCGACGGTGTCGGGTCCCGTGACCCTGCGCCAGGGCGGCGTCACGCTGGTGGACTTGCGCGCAGCGTATCGCGTGGACAAGCACGTGACGGTGGCGTTGAACCTGAACAACGTCTTCGACCGTGGCTACTACCAAAGCCTGTCGGGCACGTCCTGGAACAACCGCTACGGCGAACCGCGCAACGCGATGCTGACGCTGCGCGCGCAGTACTGACCGCCAGCTCCGGGCTGGCGTGCAAGCCGCGCCAGCCCGCTTCACTTACCGGGAGTTTTCATAATGAATACCGAAGAAGCCCTTTTGCCGGGGGCCGTTTTTGACTGGCTCGACCACTTCATGGCGCTGGGCCAGGGCGGCGGCATGCGCCAGGTGGGCAAGCTTCGACGCCTGTCGCCGCAAGACGGCTGGCTGGTCGGCATCAAGGCCGTGGCAAACGATGCCGACGTGCATGGCGATGTCTGGGAACGCCATCCCGCTGGCGACGAAATGCTGTGCGTGCTGGAAGGGCGAGTGGTGCTGACCCTGATGGAAGACGACGGCGGGCAAACCGACGTGCCGCTGGACCACCGCCAGGGCACCGTGGTGCCGCGCGGCGTGTGGCACCGGCTGCACGTGGCCTGTCCTGGAAAGATCCTGTTCGTGACGCCGGGGCACGGCAGCGAACACCGCCGCGTGGCGGCATCCCCCCAATAGGAAACCTTGACCGTGAATCGATTGGCAAACGGGCGCTTGTTCATCATGATCGCCGCCCTGTATTTTTCCCAAGGCATCCCGCTGGGCGTAG
Source organism: Achromobacter marplatensis (assembly GCF_002209535.1). Classification (GTDB taxonomy): domain Bacteria; phylum Pseudomonadota; class Gammaproteobacteria; order Burkholderiales; family Burkholderiaceae_B; genus Achromobacter; species Achromobacter marplatensis. Next base: position 15,191 of record NZ_NJIG01000008.1, read on the forward strand.
CGATGGAAGCATTACCCACGCTGCTTCGCCGCGACGGCGCGGGGCTGGGCGCCCTGGCCTGGCTGCCGCTGGTGGGCTTGCCGTGGGTGCTGAAGTTCCTGTGGGCGCCGCAGGTCGACAACCGCTGGCGGCCGTCCGCGGGCCGCCGCCGCAGCTGGATCGTGCCGATGCAGTCCATCGTGCTGACCTGCATGGCGGGCGTGGCGTTGCTGGGTATTTCGTCCGCCAGCGCCGCCTGGGTCGTGGGGTTGATGGCCGCGGCGTCCTTGGCCAGCGCCACGCAGGACATCGCCACCGACGGCTTGACGGCCGAACGCTTCGAAGGCCAGGCGCTGGCGCGCGCCAACGCCGTGCAGGTGGGCGGAACGATGGTGGGTTTCTTCTTTGGCGGCCCGGGCGCGCTGATCATGGCGGGCTACATCGGGCAGGGTGGGGCGCTGGCCGTGTTGACGGCGGTCGTGGCGTTCAGCCTGCTGATGGCCGCGACCTGGCGCGAGACCCCGCTCGACGGCTGGGAGTCGGCTGCGCCGCGCCAGCGCGCCTCGCTCGCGGGCTTCGTGCGCCGTCGTGGCGCGTGGGCGCTGGCCGTGGCGGCCTTCCTGTCGGCGATGACGGCAGTGGCGGGCTACGGCCTGTCCAAGCTGTATCTGGTGGACGCCGGCTGGGAGCTTGATGCAGTCGGGCGCATCGGCATGGCCGGCGGCATGGTCACCGTGCTGCTGGGGTGCGGCGGGGGCGCCTGGCTGATCGGAAAGCTGGGTGCGCGCAAGGTGCTGGCGCTGGGGCTGGCCGCATCCGGCGCCGCCGCGCTGGCCTGGATGGCGCAGGCCCAAGGCTGGACGTCCGTCCGGCCAGGCATGGCCTTCGCGGCGCAAGGCCTGGGGTCGTTCGGGGCAGGCGCGGAGTCGGTCGCGTTGATGACGCTGGCGATGCGCTTTGCCCGGCAGGGGCGGCAATCGGGCACGGACATGACGGCGGTGCAGAGCGCGCGCGACCTGGGCGAAATCCTGACGTCGTCGATGATGACGGGCCTGGCCGCCCAGGTCGGCTATGGGGGCGGCTTTGCCAGCGGGGTGGCGGTAGCGGCCGTCACATTGCTGTTTACGGCTACGGCCTTGCGGCGCGCGGCGCCGGCTTGAACGCGACGGTGCCCGGGGCGGGCGGGTCAGGCCACCGAGCGTGGCGCCTGCCCGCTGGCGGCGAAGCGAGTACACTTGTCCGCCGTTTTGCTATAAGCCCCAGAATTCTCCATGATTTCCTCCGCATGCGGCGTCGACTTCGGTACGTCCAACTCCACCGTAGGCTGGAGCCGCCCCGACCAACGCGCGCTCCTCGCCCTGGAAGACGGCAAGACCACCTTGCCGTCGGCCATCTTTTTCCATGACGAAGACGCCGAGGTCAGCTATGGCCGCGCCGCCATTTCCGACTACCTGGCCGGGTACGACGGGCGCTTGATGCGCTCGATGAAAAGCCTCTTGGGCAGTTCGCTGATCGACGGTTCGACGGAAGTGCAGGGGCGTTCGATCCCGTTTCGCGTCCTCTTGACCCGATTCATCGCGGAATTGAAACGGCGCGCCGAAACTGCCGCGGGGCGCGATTTCACGCGCGCCGTGCTGGGGCGGCCCGTCTTCTTCGTGGACGACAATTCCGCTGCCGACCAGACCGCCCAGGACACCTTGGGCGAGATCGCGCGCAGCGTGGGGTTCACCGACATCGAATTCCAGTTTGAACCGCTGGCCGCCGCATTCGACTATGAATCGCAGATCGACCGCGAAGAGCTGGTGCTGGTCATCGACATCGGCGGCGGCACGTCCGACTTTTCGCTGATCCGCCTGGGGCCGGACCGTGCCGGCAAGGCCGACCGCCGCGACGACATCCTGGCCTATGGCGGCGTGCATATCGGCGGGGTGGATTTCGACAAGCAACTGAGCCTGGCGCACGTCATGCCCTTGCTGGGCTTGGGCAGCCAGCTGCGCAGCGGCAAGGACGTGCCGTCCACGCAGTACGGTAATCTGGCCTGCTGGCATACCATCAATCAGGCTTATACGCGCAAGGCGGCCGAGCATTTCGCCTACATCCGCGCCGAAGCCGGCGATCGCGAGAAGATCGACCTGCTGCTGAACTTGGTGAAGCAGCGCGCGGGCCATTGGGTGGCGGTGCAGGTGGAAGAGGCCAAGATCGCGTTGTCGGAATCGCCGTCGGCCCGCATCGACCTGTCGCGCATCGCGCCGGAACTGGGCGTGGACGTGACGCGTCCGTCGTTCGATGCCTGCGTGGGCCGCCTGATCGAAAAGGTCGAGACCACCGTGGGCGCGCTGCTGCGCGACGCCGGCGTGTCCACGGCCGATGTGGATACGGCGTTCTTCACCGGCGGTTCCAGCCGCGTGCCGCGCCTGCGTGAAACCGTGTCGGCGCTGGTGCCGGGTGCACGCAGCGTTGAAGGCGACCTGTTCGGCAGCATCGGCGCCGGCCTGGCGCTGGACGCCCGCCGCAAGTTCGACTGACCACGTTGGAACGGCCCGCCGCTTAAGTCGCCAGCATCGCGGGCACACGCGCCGCCAGCGCATCGATGGCCGTGCGAGTCTTGGCTGGCAGGTAGCGGGCCTGTGGCCAGACCGCGTGCACTTCCTGGGCTGCCATCCGGTCACCATGCATCAGGACGTCCAATTCGCCCGTGCGCACGTAGTGGGTGAGCATCCAGCACGGCAGCCAGGCGATCCCTGCGCCCGCGATCGCGGCGTCCGCAATGGCTTGCAGGTCGTCCAGCCGCAGCCGCGGCTGCACCCGCAACTGGATGACCTGGCCTTCCGCATCCTTCACCTCCCACCCGCGCTCCGCCCCGCCATGCGAGTAGATGATGCCGGTGTGCTGCTTCAGTTCGTCGATGGTCGTCGGGCGCCCATGCGCCCGGATGTAGGCGGGAGAGGCGCCGATGCCCATGGTCTGCATCCCCAGCCTGCGCGCCGCCAGGCTGGCGCTGTCGGGCAAGGCGCCCACGCGGATGCCCAGATCGTAGCCTTCCTCGATCAGGTCGACCACGCGGTCATTGAATGAGATGTCCAGCTGGAGTTGCGGGTGGCGCATGGCCAGCTCTCGCAGGACCGGGGCGACGCAGTGCCGGCCGAACACGAGCGGCGCGCTGACCCGCAAGCGTCCTTGGGGTTCGCGGCGGCCGCTGTCGAGTTCGGCTTCGCCAAGCTGCAGTTCGGCCAGGGCGCGGATGCAGCGGTCGTAGTAGGCCTGGCCGTCGTCGGTCAGGCTTTGCTGGCGTGTCGTGCGATGGAACAGCCGGACGCCCAGGCGCGCCTCCAGCCGCGCGACCGATTTGCCCACCGCGGACCGCGTGAGGTTCAGGCGATCGGCCGCCAGCGCGAAGCTGCCGGCCTCCACAGCCTGCACGAAGACTTCGATGCCGCTCAGCCTGTCATGGTTGCCCGTCGTGGCCATGCTGCCCTTCCTGTCTGTATTGGTTCTTTATGGGAACCATTGAAAATAATATAGGTTGACATTGTTGAACTGAATTCCGCATATCTTATCGGTACCCGGCCGCGCTGTCATCGGCAGCCGACGCGGCCAGTCTTGAAACCGAACAGGAGTACACCATGCAGGCCTATACCGTCATCAGCGGCAAAGACATCGCGTCCCTCACGCGTATTACGCGCGAACCCCAGGCGCTGGGGCCGCACGATGTGCGTGTGCGCATCAATGCGGTATCGCTGAACTTTCGCGACCTGATGGTGGTGCGTGGCGACTATCTGCAGGGCGCCTCCGACCCCGTCATTCCGGCCTCGGACGCCGCAGGCGAAGTGATCGAGGTCGGCAAGGCCGTGACGCGCTTCGCGCCGGGCGACCGCGTGATGGGCTCGTTTTTCCCCGATTGGATCGATGGCGACGTCACGCCGGCCACGACGCGCATCGCCCCGGGCGCTGCGACGGACGGCGTGCTGTCCACTGAACGCGTCTTCGCCGAGTCCGCGTTGGCGGCCACGCCGCCTTCGTTGACCGACGAGCAGGCCTCGACCCTGCCTTGCGCGGCGGTCACCGCCTGGAACGCGCTGTTTGTCGCGGGCGGCGCCAAAGCAGGGCAGACGGCGTTGTTCCTGGGGACGGGGGGCGTGTCGGTCTGGGGCCTGCAACTGGCGAAGGCGGCGGGCCTGCGCGCCATCATCACGTCCTCCAGCGCGGGCAAGCTGGAGCGGGCCCGGGCCATGGGCGCCGATGGCCTCATCAACTATCGCGATACGCCTGAATGGCAGGACGAGGCCTTGCGCCTGACCGCCGGCGAGGGCGCGCACGTCGTGTTGGAAGTGGGCGGTGAAGGCACGCTGGCGCGCTCCGTGGCGGCGGCGCGCATGGGCGGGACCATCGCGGTGATCGGCGGCGTCAGCGGGTTCGCGGCCGTGCCGGTGGCGCCCTTGGCGTTGATTGCCGGCAGCAAACGCTTGCAAGGCATTTTTGTCGGCAGCCGCAGGATGCTGGAGGACGTGGCGCGCTTCGTGGAAGTGGCGGGCATCGTGCCCGTCATCGACCGGGTATTTGGTTTCGATGAAGTCCCCGCCGCATTTGAACACCTGGCATCCGGCGGCCATTTCGGCAAGGTCGTCATCCGGGTCGCCAAGTAGGCCAGGGCAGGGCGCGCAATGGCGGGTCGCGCGGGCGGCGATGGTAAGCTGCACTGCTTGCCGAAGGCGCTTTCGCGCCTGACTGTTCGAAGAGACCCAGAGATCCCCACGCGCCCTCATGACCCGTCCAACCGATACCCATCTTGTCGAAACACTGGTGACCAGCGAAGCGCCTTATGAAGGCAGCTTCCTGAAAATACGGCGGGACACCGTCAGCCTGCCCAACGGCAATACGGCTACGCGCGAATACGTCGTGCATCCCGGCGCGGTCGTGGTGATCCCCTTGCTGGATGACGGCCGCGTCCTGCTGGAGCGCCAGTTCCGCTACCCGATCGGCCGCGTCATGACCGAGTTTCCCGCCGGCAAGCTGGACCCGGGCGAAGATCCGCTGGTTTGCGGCAAACGCGAACTGCTGGAAGAAACCGGCTACACCGCCGATCAATGGGCGCACGCCGGCGCCTTGCACCTGGCCATCGCCTATTCCACCGAGATCATCCACATTTTCTTCGCGCGCGGTTTGCGCGCCGGCCCGCGGCAACTGGACCAGGACGAATTCCTGGACGTGATCAGCGCGGACCCCGCCGAATTGCTGGCGGCGTGCAGCAAGGGCGAAGTCACCGACGCCAAGACGCTGACCTGCGTGTTGTGGATGCAGAACGTGCTGTCCGGCGCCTGGCAGCTGGACTGGCAGGACAACGCCGGCTGACATGCCCGCGTTCCCGGTCCTGGTCCAACCCGCCGGCCTGCGGTTCGAGGCCGACGCGGGCACGTCCGTCCTGCTGGCCGCGCAGGCCGCAGGCATCAAGCTGCCCAGTTCGTGCCGCAATGGCACCTGTCGGGCCTGCATGTGCCTGATGCTGGAGGGCTCGGTGGCCTATCGCATTGAATGGCCCGGCCTGTCGCGCGACGAGAAAGAAGAAGGCTGGATCCTGCCTTGCGTTGCGCACGCCACGTCGCCGCTAGAGATCCAGGCGCCGCTTGCCGCGCCCATCGAAGCCGCACCTGCGGTGGCGCGGCCGCTTACCGGCGCCCGACGCTAAACGCCAGCACCGGGGCCAGGCCCACGGCCATGCCGGCCGCCATGCCCAGTGCCATGCCGGCAAAGGGCGCCGCGTTCAGCATAAGCGCTGCCATGACGCCGAGCCGGGCTCCCAGCACCATCCCTATCGCCATGGAAAGCGCGCAGAGCAGGCGTTGGCCCAGCGGCGGCGCGCGGGTGCGCCCCACCGGCCACGGCGCGAGGGCCGCCAGCGCCATCGCAGCGCTGCTGGCCGGCATCAGGCTGGCGTGCCGCCACGCCATGTCCAGCAGCCCGCCCGGTGCGCCGCATTCGCTGGCCAGCAGCGCCGCAGGCGTCTGGCGCGTGTCGACCCACAGGCCCAGCGCCATGGCTACCAGGCAGGCCAGCCATAGCGCTGCCATGGTGCGTACGCCGTCAGGCGCAAGCGTGGCACGCCTTCGGGGCGTCGTCGTACCGGTCATGGTGACGGACCCAGTCGCCCAGGTTGAAGTGGGGGCCGGTTTCATTGCGGCCCAAGGGCGCGAAATCCAGATAGTTGTAGGCGCCGGCCAAGCGCTCCACGCCGCGTTCGAACGCCGAGTAGGTGTGGAAGATCTCGCCGTCCGGGTCCGAGTAAAAGGCGCTGGCGCCCGAGCGTTCTTCCACGCTGCCGTCGGCCTGCGGCACCGAGGCGTGGAAGTCGAAGTTGAAGTCGCAGCCCTCGGACGAGAACCAATCGAAGCGCCAGCCCATGCGCTGCTTGAACGCATCCAGCTTGGCCAGCGGCGCGCGCGACACCGCCACCACCGATACGTCGTGATGACGCAGGTGCATCAGGGCGCTGTCCAGATGGTCTGCCAGGAACGAGCAGCCGACGCAGCCTTCTTCCCAATCCGGGCCGTACATGAAATGGTAGAGGATCAGTTGGCGCTTGCCGTCGAACAGGTCGGCCAAGCCCCGCGGCCCGCCTGCGCTCTGGAATTGGTAAGGCTTGTCCACCCGCACCCAGGGCAGGTCAAGCCGGTCGCGGGCCAGGGCGTCCTGGGCGCGTGTCATCGCCTTTTCGCGGACAAGCAGGGCCTCGCGAGCGGCGTCCCATTGGGGACGGGATACGACAGGATGGGGGGTCTGCATCGTACGACTCCTTTGCGTGGCAGGCCACTCGGGCCTGGGCAAGGCAAACGGCTATTCAGGCCGCGCTTGCCAGATGGTCCGCCAGCCGGTCCATCGCCCCTGCCCAGCCGTGTTCGTGGCCGTCGCGGGTTGCCTGATCGACAAACGGGGTTTGCAGGAAGGCCAGTTCAGTGCCGCCCTGCGCGGGAGAAAATTCAAGCGTGATCAGTGACGTTTCTTCGGGGGTGTCGCGCCAGGCCCAGGTAAAGACCAGCCGGCGCTGTGGCTGCACCTCGTGGTACTCGCCGCTGGCGTAATGCGACTGCCCGTCCTCGGTGACGAAGCCCACCAGGTAGGCCCCGCCCACGCGCACGTCGGTGTCGGCCACCAGCACTTCGCGCGTGCCGGCCGGGCCGAACCAGCGCATCAGCGCTTGCGGGTCCGTCCAGGCGTGCCAGACGCGGTCGACGGGGGCGGCGAAGCGCCGTGTGAGCCGGAGCTCGAGGGGGGCGTTGTCGGAGCGGGTTCGGGTTGCCATGGGTGGATCTCCTCGTCGTGGTACAGGTACCGGGCCAGCGAATCCAGTTGGCCGTTCCAGAATTTCTCGTAGCGGGCCAGCCAGTCGGACGCCGCGCGCATCGGCTCGGGCGACAGGGTGCAACTGACCACGCGTCCGTCCTTGGCGCGGGCGATCAGCCCCGCGTCTTCCAGCACCCTCAGATGCTTCATGAAGGCAGGTAGCGACATGGCATGGGGCCGGGCCAGTTCGCTGACCGATGCCGTGCCCCGTTCCAGGTCGGCCAGCACCTGCCGGCGGGTGCCATCGGCCAGGGCGGAAAAGATGCTGTCCAGTGTGTCGTCGTTTAAGTTAACCATAAGGTTAAGTATCGGCCCGAAAAACTGCCGGCGTCAAGCCGGCAGCGTCGGGAATTTCCCTAGGTCAGTCGTGCCGGTGCATGGCCGACTGGTGCTTCGTGTCGCGCATCGTCGCATACACCAGCAGCGACAGGAAGATCACGCCGGCCAGGTAGTAGTAGAACCACGTTTCGTGCCCTTTCTGCTTGAAGAAAAGGGCGATGGCGGGCGCCGTGCCGCCGAAGATCGACACCGTGACCGCATAGGGCACGGCGACGCCGGTGGCGCGGATGTTGGTGGGGAACAGTTCGGCCTTCACCACGGCGTTGATCGACGTATACCCGGCCGTGAACACCCACGCGCCGCAGATCAAGAGGAAGGCGATGAAGGGCGAACGGGTGTTCGACAAAGTCATCAGGATGGGCACCGTCAGCGCGGCCCCCGCCACGCCGAAGAAGATAAGGAGCGGCTTGCGCCCGATCTTGTCCGACAGTGCGCCATACAGCGGTTGCAGGATCAGCGCGAAGATCAACGAGGCCGCGATGATGTAGGTCGTGGTGATGTCGGTAAAGCCCGAGGTCTGCCGCACGAAGGTCTGCATGTACGTGGTGAAGGTGTAGAAGGCCGCGGTGCCTCCGGCAGTCAGCCCCACCACGATCGCGACCTCGCGCGGATACTTCATCAGGCCGCGCAGCGAGCTGGTCTTCGGCTTGGTTTTCTGCGCTTCCTTGTACGAGTCAGTCTCGGGCATGTCGCGGCGCATCAGCGCGGTCACGATGGCCAGCAGGGCGCCGATCACGAAGGGGATGCGCCAGCCCCATTCCACCAGCTGCTCGTGCGTCAGGAACACGTTCTGCAACAGCAGCAGCACCAGGATCGCGCAGAGCTGGCCACCGATCAGGGTGACGTACTGGAAGCTGGAATAGAAGCCGCGGTGTTCCGGGTCGGATATCTCGGTCAGGTAGGTGGCGCTGGCGCCATACTCGCCGCCCAGGCTCAAGCCTTCGATCACGCGGGCCAGCGCCAACAGCGCGGGCGCCGCCAGGCCGATGGTCGCGTACGTGGGCGTGACGGCGATGATCAGCGAACCCACGCACATCATCACCACCGACACCATCAGCGATATCCGCCGCCCGTGCCGGTCGGCGATGTGCCCGAACAGCCAGCCGCCCAGCGGGCGCACGATGAAGCCGGCCGCGAACAACGTGGCGGCATTCAATTGCTGGACGACGGGGTCATGCGAGGGGAAGAAGGCGGGGGCGAAATACAGGGCGAAAGCGGTATACGCGTAGAAGTCGTACCACTCGACCAGGTTGCCCATGGAGCCGACGAAGATGGCCTTGATGCGGCGTTTGGCGTCGGGCATGGCGAGATACGTTTGCGTCATAGCTGTTCTCAGGGTGAGCTTGTCGGGAGTCGCCGAACACGCGACCGCGCCTTGTCCTCGCCCGTCAAGATCGCAAGGCCAGCCGCGAAATGGAACATGCATCGCGGTATCTTGCGCCTGCCCACGCTGAAATGCACGTAATGGCGAACAGTTTTCATTCAGGTTTTTGTCAGGGTTGGCGATGCGCCAGCGCCCTGCAAGCGGCTGCGGCGTTACTTGCCGCGCGGCTTGATGATGTCGCAGGCCGCGGCCCGGTCGCCGGCCTGGGCGCCACTGCCCAACAAGGCCTGCGCGCCGCAGACGGAGCCGAACATGCCCTTGTTGTCGTGCCCCACGCCGCCGACCTCGAAGGTGGTGCGGTGCAGCGGCACCGGCTTCGCGCCGCGAGCGGCCAGCAGGTATTCGTACTGCACGTAAGCGGTGCCGCGGGCCAGGCGCGTGGCGCCCTGCGCCTCGGCGCCGCAGGTCTTGTCCAGCAGGCGGTGCTCGGGGTTGTTGTCGGCCCCGCCCAGCAGATAGATCACGTCGCGGGCGGCATAACGGACGAACAGCCGTGTGTCGTCGGTTTCGCGCGCGTACGGCGGCAGCTTGTCCGTGCCGTACTTGTACTGGTTGTAGGTGGGGCAGATACCGCGTTCGTACGGCGCATAACCTTTGCCGTCGGCGCGCGGGCGCTCGTTGGTCAGGTACAGGTAGGACGAGGGGTTCGCGATCACGTAGCGCAGCGCCAGCCCGTCGCGGCGCAGCGGGCCGTCGGTGTTGTTCAGCACGGCGTAGCGCTGCACCAGCTGCGCGCCAGCGGAGTGCCCGGCCAGCACGATGTTGGCCAGGGTGGGCAGGCGCTTGCGGTCGTCCAGGCTGCGCAGCAGGTCGTCCAGCACCTGGAACGAGGTGACGGGGGCCGGCCGCCCGGCGGCCTGGATGCTTTCTTCGCCGTCTTCCCAGCTGGCCTTGCGCCATGCGGCCATGCCGCCAAAACCCGAATCGATGGACCCGGGAAAACGCGGCGCCAGCACCAGCGTGTCGCGCGCCCGGTCGGGGTTGCGGGCCAGCAGGCCAGCGGCAGTGTCGTAGTAACGGTCGGCGTCGCGCTTCACGCCGTGGATGACGATCAGGACCTGCTTGATATCGCGCAGGTCGTCGCGGGCCAGGTCGCGGTTAGCATAGACCGGCATCTTGTATCGATGCCCTGGCTTGCCCAGTTCCACCGTCTGCCAACGCAACGGCGTGGCGCGCTTGGGCGCGGGAACGGTTTCGTCGTAATCGTAGGGGTCCGGCAGCGGCGTCTGCGCGCGCAGGGCCCAGGGGACAAGCGTCGCGGCCAGGGCCAGCGCGACGCCCAGTCGGCGCCCGAATCGCCGGCGCGCGGGCGCGTGCGGCAGGGGTCGGGACGCGGAAGGGGCGGGGGCGCGGCGCATGGCGCGGCGTAGCGTCAGCAGGTCTCTAGGCCCAGCAACTGCTTGAGCGCAGGCAGATCCAGGATGCGGACTTCGCGCTGGTTGATCTTGATCAGGCCTTCGCGCGCGAAACGCGAGAACAGCCGGCTGACCGTTTCCAGCGTCAGGCCAAGATAGTTGCCGATTTCTTCGCGGCTCATGCGCAGCACGAACTCGGTCGACGAATAGCCCAGCGAGGCATAACGCTGCGACAGGTTCAGCAGGAAAGCCGCCAGGCGCTGTTCGGAACGCATGGCGCCCAGCGACGCCAGCATCTGGTGCGAACGCGTGATTTCGCGGCTCATCAGGCGCCGGAACTGCTGCTGCAGCGACGGCAGGTGCGCGGCCACGCGGTCCACGTCGCTCAAGCGGATGACGCAGACTTCGGAATCTTCCAGCGCGACGGCGGCCGACACGTGCTTGCCTTCCAGCATGCCGTCCATGCCGACGATCTCGCCGGGCAGGTGAAAGCCGGTGACCTGGATCTGGCCGGTCGCGTCTTCCAACTGGGTCTTGATGCTGCCAAAGCGCACGCTGTAGACGGCATCAAGCGGGTGATCCAGCGAATACAGCGTCTTGCCCTTTTCCAGGCGCACACGCTCTTTCACCAGTTCATCCAGTTTTTCCACTTCGGCGGCGGCCATTCCCACGGGCACGCACACGTGTCCCAACATGCAGGTGGAACAGTGGGCGCCATCAGGGGCAACGGGAACCCGTTTTTGCATACGATGACCTCTATAGTGCCCGTTGCGCGCCGGGGAGGGCGAAACGGGTGTAAAGCGTGAAGACAACAGCTATTGTAGTCTGTTGTTACTACGGCCGTCTTACGAGGTGCCGCCGGTCGTCCGGCCGTGCCGGTGGGCGATCCAGTCCTCGCCGGCGATATCGGTCGCGGCGCCCCGCAACGCCGGGTCGATGGGGTAATACTGGCAGCGGATTTCGGTGTTACCCCGTTCCGCCGATTCCAGGCGCGCGATGATTTCGCGGCGCACAAAACAGCAGGGCTGCCCGGGCACGTATTCCTCGATTTCGTCCATCAGCGCGATCAGGGCGGGCTCCACCAGGTAGACCTCGCCGCGCACGCGGCGGCCATCTGCTACGGGGATCAGACCAGGCCAGTTGCCGAAGTCGACCAGAATGCCGGGCACGGACGCCGCACCCACCAGCCGGGCGGCGGGCAGGCCCCGTTTGGCGACCGCTTGCGCAAGATCATTGATTTCGCCGGCGCGTAGGGTGCCGTAGACAAAAACGTATATGCTCATAGGTCGGATTGTTGCTGCACGTCGTAGCAAAACAAGTGGCCGGATGGTGTTGAAATTCTCTCATCTGTCCGCATATTCAGGATATCGAGCCAGCCGGCACGTATCGGTCAGGCTCCCCAACAAGCCAAACGACCATTATGCGATTCGACAAACTGACTACCAAGTTCCAGCAAGCCTTGGCCGACGCCCAAAGTCTGGCCGCCCGTAACGATCATCCCTACATCGAGCCCGTCCACGTGTTGTCCGCCTTGCTGTCCGATCCGGACAGCGGCGCAGGCAGCCTGCTGGCGCGCGCCGGTGTGGCGGTCAACCGCCTGCAACCCGCGCTGGAAAGCGCGATGAAGGCGCTGCCGCAGGTGCAGGGCGACGACAACGTGCAGGTCGGCCGCGATCTCAACGCGGTGCTGACCCGTACCGACAAGGAAGCCGCCCGCCGCGGCGACACCTACATCGCCAGCGAACTGTTCCTGCTGGCGCTGGCCGATGACAAGGGCGAGGCCGGCCGCATCCTGCGGGAAGCGGGCCTGCAGAAAAAAGCCCTCGAAGCCGCGGTGGATGCCGTGCGCGGAGGTGAAAACGTCTCGGGCGCGGAAGGTGAATCCAACCGCGAAGCCCTGTCCAAGTACACCTTGGACCTGACCGAGCGCGCCCGCCAGGGCAAGCTTGATCCGGTGATCGGCCGCGACGACGAAATCCGCCGCACCATCCAGATCCTGCAGCGCCGCACCAAGAACAATCCGGTGCTGATCGGCGAACCCGGCGTGGGCAAGACCGCCATCGTCGAAGGCCTGGCGCAGCGCATCGTCAACGACGAAGTGCCCGAGAGCCTGCGCGGCAAGCGCGTGCTGTCGCTCGACCTGGCCGCATTGCTGGCCGGCGCCAAGTTCCGCGGCGAATTCGAAGAACGCCTGAAGGCCGTGCTGAAAGAGCTGGGTCAGGACGATGGCAGCAACATCGTCTTCATCGACGAGCTGCACACCATGGTCGGCGCGGGCAAGGCCGAAGGCGCGATGGACGCGGGCAACATGCTCAAGCCGGCGCTTGCGCGCGGCGAACTGCATTGCATCGGCGCGACCACGCTGGACGAATACCGCAAGTACATCGAAAAGGACGCGGCGCTGGAGCGGCGCTTCCAGAAGGTGCTGGTCGACGAGCCCGATGTGGAATCCACCATCGCCATCCTGCGCGGCTTGCAGGAACGCTATGAGATCCACCACGGCGTCGAGATCACCGACCCGGCCATCGTGGCCGCGGCGGAACTGTCGCACCGCTACATCACCGACCGCTTCCTGCCCGACAAGGCCATCGACCTGATCGACGAAGCCGGTGCGCGCATCCGCATGGAAATCGACTCCAAGCCGGAGGTGATGGACAAGCTGGATCGCCGCATCATCCAGTTGAAGATCGAGCGCGAAGCCGTCAAGAAGGAAACCGACGACGCGTCCAAGCGCCGCCTGGGCGTCATTGAAGACGAACTGGAAAAGCTGCAACGCGAATACAACGACTTCGAGGAAATCTGGAAGGCCGAAAAGGCGGCGGTGCAAGGCACGCAGGCCATCAAGGAAGAGATCGACAGCGTGCGCGCCGAAATGGCCGAATTGCAACGCAAGGGCCAGTTCGACAAATTGGCCGAGCTGCAATACGGCAAGCTGCCCGACCTGGAATCGCGCCTGAAGGCCGCCGAGGTGGGGGCTGCGCAGGCTGCTGAAAACGCCGAGGGCGACGAATCCCGCCCGCGTCTGTTGCGCACCCGTGTCGGCGCCGAGGAAATCGCCGAAGTCGTGTCGCGTGCCACGGGCATCCCCGTGTCGAAGATGATGCAGGGCGAACGCGAGAAGCTCCTGCACATGGAGGAGTTCCTGCACAAGCGCGTGGTGGGTCAGGACGAGGCCGTGCGCCTGGTCTCCGACGCCATCCGGCGTTCACGTGCGGGCCTGGCGGACCCGGCGCGGCCTTACGGTTCGTTCCTGTTCCTGGGCCCGACCGGCGTGGGCAAGACCGAGTTGACGCGTGCGTTGGCCGAATTCATGTTCGACTCCGAAGAGCATCTGATCCGCATCGACATGAGCGAATTCATGGAGAAGCATTCGGTGGCGCGGCTGATCGGCGCGCCGCCCGGATACGTGGGCTACGAAGAGGGCGGCTACCTGACCGAGGCCGTGCGCCGCAAGCCGTACAGCGTGATCTTGCTGGACGAAGTGGAAAAGGCGCATCCGGATGTCTTCAACGTGCTGCTGCAGGTGCTGGACGACGGCCGTCTGACCGATGGCCAGGGCCGTACGGTGGACTTCCGCAACACGGTGATCGTGATGACGTCCAACCTGGGCTCGCATCACATCCAGAGCCTGGCCGGCCAGCCGTACGACGTGGTCAAGGAAGTGGTGTGGGGCGAGCTCAAGCAGACCCTGCGGCCTGAATTCCTGAACCGCATCGACGAAGTGGTCGTGTTCCATGGTCTGGAAGCGCAGCACATCGAGTCCATTGCCCGCATCCAGCTGCGCCGCCTTGGCGCACGGCTGGAGAAGCAGGAAATGCGGCTGGAAGTCACCGAATCCGCCTTGGCGGAACTGGCCCGCTCCGGCTTCGATCCGGTGTTCGGCGCACGCCCCTTGAAGCGTGCGATCCAGCAGCAGATCGAGAACCCGGTGGCCCGCCTGATCCTGGAAGGCAAGTTCGGCCCGCGCGACGTGGTGCCGGTGGATTGGCGGGATGGCGAATTCGTCTTCACCCGAACCTTGCAGTAAGCGGTGGCAGCATAAAAAAGCCCGGCAGCAATGCCGGGCTTTTTTTCGTCGGTCGTGCCCTGCGTCAGGGGTTGGCGTAATCGGCCCGCTGCGCGCCCATCTGCCGCCCCACGCTTTGCAGCGAGCGCAGCACCAGCGCCACCCCGCGCCGCGTATCCTCGTCACGCAGTAGCGCCAGCAAACCCAGCAGACTGGGGGGATGCGCTTCCGCCAGCGTTTGCGCATGGGCGGCGCGCACGCTGTTGGCGGCCGTCCATGCGGCGCCCGCCGCTTGTTCGGACAGCAGTCCAAGCTTCTCCACCATGGGCTGGTCCAGCAGGTCCACCAGGTCGGACGTCAGCGAGATCAGGTCGACGATGTTGTCCAGCCGTTGGCTGTCGACAAGCGGACGCAGCTTGCCGGCCAGCGCCTGCAGCGTTTCATCATGGCTATTCATGTTCATAGCATTCCCCTTGCGACCGCCCAGTACAGCCCCCGGTTGAATCCATGCCGAAGCAGCCCGCCCAGTTTGGTAGGGGGCGTGGGCTGCACGTCATGGGTGTAGTCGTACCACAAGGGCATGCCCGCGTTCAGGCCCATCTGGGCAACGGCCTGCACACGGCCTTCGTAGGCGCTGCAAGGGTGGCCCAGGCGGATTTCGCCCGCGATGTTGTTGGCGATGACGGGGGCCTGGTTGTGGCACGAGCCACCGGCTTTGCTGACCGGCAGGTCCACCGTATCGCCGATGACGTAGACATTCTGCAACCCGTAGACCTGCATGGTTTCGTGGTCTGTCGGCAGCCAGCCCTCGTTGTCCTCTGCCTGGGACACGCCCGACTCCAGCACGGCGTCGACAGCGCGTATCGGCGGCGTCGCCATCAGGATGTCGAACGGCTGCTCGCCGCCTTCCGCGGAATACGCGACGCGTGCCTCCGGGTCCACGCGCGCCAGCGTGAAGCCGCGCTGAAATTTGATGCCACGCTGCTCGAAGATGGCGGGCAACACCTCGCAAGTGGGCTGTTGCAGGAACAGGCAGTTGCGCAAGAGTTGCGACGTGGTGGGATAGGTGTAGACGATCTCGACTTTGTCGCGTACCCCGCGACGGCGCAAATAATCGTCCAGCATGAGGGTGGTTTCAATGGGCGCGATGCCGCATTGGTGGGGTACGTTCGGCGTCTTCGGGAAGGTGACGCTGACGAAGATCCGGCCTTTTTCCATTTTGGACAGCCGGCTGGCCAACTGGCGAGCCGGCGCGTACTGATAGAAATGATCGCCGGCTTCTTTCAGGCCTTCTATGCGTTCGGGCGCGGGGATGCAGCCCGTGGCGATGACCAGGTAGTCATAGCCGTAGCGCTTGCCTTGTTGCGTCAACAATTCCTGGCTGTTGAATTCAAACCGCGTGACTTTATCGACGTGGAAATGGATCTCGGGGCGCAGCAGGGAGCGCTCCGGGCGCTTCAACTCTTCCTGGAAGAAGAGATTGAAGGCCACATACATGAAGGCGGGCTTGTAGTAATGGTCAGGGGAGTCCGACAACAACGTGACGCTGACCTCGCCCCGCGACACCTCGGGATAAAGCTTGGAGACCAGCTGGTTGGCCAGCATGGTGCCGCCCACCCCACCGCCTACGACAACAATTCGCTTGCTCATAAAAATCCTCCAGTGAGAATAGTCAGGAACCAAGTGCAGTTGCGCGTCTATATGTACCAACGGTGGGTACGAAGGTCAATTAAATAACTATTTCTTATATTTGATGGCGCCTTCCGCGTTGGAAGCGCTGCTTGTCAGGGGGGCGTACAAGCGCTTCCGATTATTGGTGTCGGATTACAATCCGCGTCAGGCTGTTCGTGGCCACTCTCCTTTTTTGCACGACCCATAACGATGGAATGTCATTTCGTATGAAATTCAAGGCTTTGACCCTGGGTATCCTGATGGTCGGCGCAGGCGCTTCGCAGGCCGCGACGGTGACGGAAGTCTTCAACGGCAACATGCTGGGCACGAATCAGCGCTATTTCGAATCGGTTGCCGGCGTTCCGCGAGAATCCAACGGAAATGACCATCTGTTCGTCGTCCAGAACTGCCCGATCACCGCCACGATAGGTGGGGGCAAGGTGTCGGCGCTGCGCATGGAATTGGCCAATGGCTGCGAAGCCGACCTGCAAAGCTTTATCGGCGAATATGCGCCCAAGGCTGGCCAGCCCATCACGCCCGGCGCGTTCGGCCGGGGCCAGCGCTACACGGCAAGTTGCCTGACGGAATGCGGCAATGCCGTGGATCCGTCGGCCTATGCGCTGTGGGTCGCACCGCGCGCGGCGGGCGGCTTGGAGGTCCTGATGGAAATGGTGTTGGCCGGCGGCAAGGCGGCGGATGCCGCCGACCAGTGGGAAGCGCACATGAAAAAGGCCGCGGGCAATGACTACGTGATCAACACGAAGTTCAACTGCGAGACCCGGTTCGACGATGTTGCCGAGGCCGCCTTCAAGGACGTTCCGGTCAACGCCATCACCATTGGCTACGGCTTGCCGACAGAGCGCTGCCGCTGAACGGGGGCGCCCGGTCAGTAATCCCAGATGACCGGGACCCAGCGAAAGGCGTCGCCGTTGACGGCGACCCGGCCGACCGACGGGAACGGCAAATGGGCCGCCACCAGCAGCCCGCCGTTCTCGGCCAACTCTTGAAAGAGGCTGATGCGGACGCGGGCCGATTCTTCGGGATCATGCTCGAAGCCGTTGTGCCAGTCGGGATGGTCAAATCCCACCGGGAACATGGCGTCACCGGCAAAGGTCAGGCGCTCGCCGCCGGACACCAGGTCGACCACGCTGTGCCCCGGGGTATGGCCGCCGGTTAGGCGCACGATCACGCCCGGCGCGACTTCATGCGAGTCTTCGAAGATCACAAGCCGGTCGCGATATTCGTTGTAGAAGGCCGTGGCGGTTGAACGGAGCACGTCGGGCACCGGCTTGGGCATGACGGTGTGCGTGAAATCGGGCGACGTCCAGAATGCGACTTCGGTTGCCGATACATGGATGCGCACGTCCGGACGCAAGCGTTCCTTCACGCCGGCGACGAGCAAACCGCCCACGTGATCCATGTGCATGTGGGTGATGATCACGTCCGTGACGGACTCCAGGGCGATGCCGGCGGACTCCAGGCGCTGCGGGAATTGGCCGGCACGCGGAAAGCCCGGGAACTGCCCGCCCAGCCCCGCATCGATAAGGATCGTCTGGCCCGCGCTGCGGGCCACCATCACGTTAAGCGGCCAGTCGAAGGCATCCGGCGGCATGAACATGTGGCTCAGCCAATCCGCCAGGTCAGCGGGGTCGGCATTGGTGGCCATCGTCGAGGTGGGCAACGGCAGCACGCCGTCGCTGACCACCAGCGCGTCGATCTCGCCCACCTGCACCGCGTACCGGGACGGAACGAGGTCGATGGGTTTGACGTTGCTGTCATGCAAGGTGTTGTCTGTGGATAGCATAGCGAAATCTCCAGAATGAGGGCCGGACTAACCGGCGTGGATGTGCCAGGCGACTGGCGGCAAATTGCCGTGCGACGCCAGGGGCATCAGGCGCGAAGAAAGGCGAGCAGGTCGGCGTTGACGCGGTCTTGCATCGTGGCGGTGAGGCCGTGCGGTGCGCCGGGGTAATAGATCTCCTTGGCGTGCTTGACCAGCCGCGCCGCCTTCTTCGCCGAATCGTGTACCGGCACGATCTGATCGTCTTCGCCGTGCATGAACAGCGTCGGCACGTCGATCTTTTTCAGGTCTTCCGTGAAGTCGGTTTCCGAGAAGGCCTTGACGCATTCGTAGGCGTTCTTCTGGCCGCTTTGCATGCTCCACAACCAGAACTGGTCCAGCAGCCCTTGCGAGACCGTGGCGCCGTCTCGGTTAGCGCCGTAGAACGGGATGGCCAGCGCCTTGTAGAACTGCGAGCGGTCGCCCGCCACGCCGTCGCGGATGCCGTCGAAGACCTCAAGCGGCAGCCCTTCGGGGTTGGCGGCAGACTTGAGCATCACGGGCGGCACGGCGCCGATGAGCACGGCCCGGGCCACGCGGCGGGTACCGTGGCGGCCGATGTAGCGCACCACTTCGCCGCCGCCGGTAGAGTGGCCGACCATCGTGATGTCTTTCAGATCAAGCGTTTCGATCAACTGCGCCAGGTCATCGGCATAGCCATTCATGTCGTTGCCGGACGAGGGCTGCGCCGAGCGGCCGTGGCCGCGGCGATCGTGCGCGATGACCCGAAAGCCATTGCGCGCCAGGAAGTGCATTTGCCCGTCCCAGGCATCCGCGTTGAGCGGCCAGCCGTGCGAGAAGGTGACGACCGGGCCGTCGCCCCAGTCCTTGAAGTAGATCTGCGTGCCGTCCTGAGTGGTGAAGGTATTGCGGGTCATGGGCGTGCTCCGGTTGGGGTGGGGAGGTATTGCGGGGCTGCTGCGCTTGCTGCGTGGAAAGTGAAGGCATCGTAGGTCTGCGCCCCTGGTGCGCGGTAGGTCCTCGCCGGGAAGCACGCTGTTGTGCGGCGCGCACCAATTCGCCGCGCGGCGCAGCGGTGCGCCGCGTGCGGGCTTGCGAGAATGGGCACAGGCACGGGCATCGGGAATGCAGCAGCGGATTGGTGTCGTCCAGGCAACACCATGCGTCGTGTCGCGGCCCTACCGCCCCGCAAGCGATCCCTCTAGCATTTATCCCGAGGGTCGCAAGACGCGCGACGTTCGAAGGCGCGGCTCACCGCGCGTTGATTGGGCGCCAGATGGCGCAAGGCCGACACCATGCATCTGGGAAAATCCTATCGCTTGAGCGAATTCGTGATCTGGACGCGCAGGAGCCTCTATGGCCTGTTGGCGCTAAGCCTCGCGCCCGTGCTGCTGTACCTGGTCGCCGGCCTGAAATGGCTGACGCTGCCGCTGTCGGTGGTATCGCTGCTGGGTACGGCCACCACCTTCGTGGTCGGCTTCAAGAATGTGCAGACCTACGCGCGCACGGTCGAAGCGCAGAAGATCTGGATGAGCATCGTCAGCGCCAGCCGCTACTGGGGGGTGATCAGCCATACCTACGTGAGCGATCCGGGCCAGATCGCGGGCCTGGTGAACCGGCATCTGGCCTGGTTGACGGCGCTGCGCTATCAATTGCGCGAGGCCCGCGTCTGGGAAAGCGCGGGAAGCCGGCCCAACGCGGAATACCAGAGACGGTACGTGATCCCGGAACGTGTCGAATCGCTGGAGTCCGCACTGTCGCGGTATCTGCCGACACCGGAGATCGCGGCGTTGATGCCGGCCGACGGCAAGGCGGCGCAGCTGCTTGCCATGCAGGGCCGCGCGGTCAGGGGCCTGCTGGACGAGGGCGCCATCACCGCATCGGAGTATGCCGAACTCAACAGCCGCATCAGGGAACTGCTGGATCTACAGGGGCAGGCCGAGCGCATCAAGAATTTCCCATACCCGCGCCAGTACGCCATCATCAATACCTTGTTCGTGCGTTCGTTCTGCGTGGCGTTGCCGTTCGGCCTGGCGGCCCAGTTCGATCAGATCGGACAAAGCGTCGGCGGATTCATGCATGGCCAGATGGTATGGCTGGCGGTGCCTTTCAGCGTGATCATCTCGTGGATCTACACCTCGCTTGAGCAGGTGGGCGAGAGCACGGAAAACCCCTTCGAAGGCAGTGCCAACGATGTGCCCATCAGCCGGCTGAGCACGATGGTCGAGCGGGACTTGAAGCAGATGCACGGTAGCGCCGACCTGCCGGGGCTGGCCGCCAACGTGATCGTGCTGTAGTCCACGGGGTCCCGTGCGGCAGGATCCCATTGCGCGGCGCCGGCGCATCGCGCTTGTCGCCGCAGGGCGGCTGCGGCAAAATACTTTTCCTCCCGCGTCGCCTTGCTTGGCGTTGACCCCCTCCCTATGACCGACTCCGTGCTCCTCTTCGAGCGTCACCGTCCTCGCCTGTACGCGATCGCCTACCGTATGCTGGGTGCGGTGGCCGAGGCGGAAGACGTCGTGCAGGAAGCATGGCTACGCTGGGACGGCACAGACCGCGCCGCGGTGCAGAACGCCGAAGCCTGGCTGGTCACCGCCACCACCCGCTTGTCCATCGACCGCCTGCGCGCGGCCAAGGCCGAACGCGAGAATTACGTGGGGGTCTGGCTGCCCGAGCCGATGCTGATGGCCGCGCCAGCCACGCCGGAACAGATCCATGAGCAAGCCGACGACGTGTCGGTGGCTTTTCTGTACATGCTGGAGCGCTTGTCGCCGGACGCCCGTGCGGCTTTCCTGATGCGGGAGGTCTTTGACGCCGACTATGAAGACATCGCGCAGACGCTGGACAAGACGCAGGCCGCGGTCCGACAGCTTGTGCGCCGCGCCAAGCAGCAGTTGAGCCAGGGCACTCCCCGCCAGACCGTGCCGCGTGCGACCTTGCAACGCCTGTTGCTTGCTTTTGCCGACGCGATGCAGCGCAGCGATTTCCATGGCCTGCATGCGCTGCTGAGCGACGACGCCGAACTTATCGGCGACGGCGGCGGCAAGGTCTCGAGCTTTGCCAGCCTGGTGGGCGGCAAACGCCTGGCGCAGCTGTTCTACGCCGGCAAACGCCGCTACCGCGATGGCCTACGCGCTGAAGTCGTTCAGGTGAACGGCCAATGGACCCTGTTGCGCTTCATCGATGGCCACCTTGAATCGGTGCAGGCCTACGAAACGGATGGCGAGCGTCTGACGCGGGTCTTGGTGCAGCGCAATCCGGACAAGCTCGCGCGCATTTCGGCCGCGCTGGCGCAAGACTGATACCGGCGTCCTGCGCGGGCGTTGGTGCCTGTGGGGCAACATGGTGATCCCCTGCGCGGACCTACCGCAGCAACGCTGGTGCTCCTACGATGGGCTTTCCTTCACGCTGCCAAGGATTGGCCATGTCAAAGATCACGAAGTTCGCGTTGCCGCTTATCGCCGCGGGCGCGCTGTTTAGCCCGTTTGCCCACGCCGCCTCCGGTGCGGCGCCGGCCGACGCCATCGTCACGGAGCTGATGAGCAAGGACCTGCCGGACATCCCGGGCAAGGACGCGCTGATGATCGTCGTCGACTACCCGCCCGGCGCGGCCGATCCGGTCCACCGCCATGACGCCTATAGCTTCGTCTATGTGCTTGAAGGCAGCATCGTCATGCAGGTCAAGGGCGGAAAGGAAGTGACGCTCACCCCCGGGCAGACCTTCTACGAAGGCCCCCACGACGTCCACACCGTGGGTCGCAACGCCAGTCAGACGCAGCCCGCCAAGTTCCTGGTCGTTCTGATCAAGAAGCAGGGGGCACCTGTGTTGACCCCCGTGAAATAAGGGACGAACCATTGCGGGGAATGCGGGGTTTCCTCCCGGGCGATCCCTTATTTTGTCGGGCGATGTCACAAAATGACCCGCTGCGCCGTCTTAACGGTAGGATCAACCTACTTGCGACGCCGCCATCATGCCGACATCTCCCTCCGCTTCCCCGGCTGCTTCCCCGGCCACTGGCCCGGACTCCCTGGCCGACAGTTTCGCCACCAGCTATGCCGGCGTCATGGCGTTCATCGCCGTCGCGGTGGAAGGCAACTTCGCCAAGGCCGGCGACCGGCTGGGCATCGGCCGGTCGGCCGTCAGTCGCAGTGTGCAAAAGCTGGAGGACCAACTGGGCATCCGGCTGTTCGTACGTACCACGCGCAGCACCTCGTTGACCGCCGAGGGCCAGCGCTTCTATGAAGAGTGCCATCCGGGCGTGGATCGGATCATCCGGGCCCTGGACGACATGCGGGACCTGCGCGAGGGGCCGCCATCGGGGCAACTGCGCGTGTGTTCCACGGTGGGTTTCGGCCGCAAAGTCGTCGCGCCGCTGCTGCACGGGTTCCGCCAGGCCAATCCGAACATTTCGGTCGAGTTGTTGCTTGACGACGGGCCCACCGACTTCACCACGGATCGCGTCGACGTGTCGTTTCGCAACGGCCGCATGGAAGACAGCCGCGTGATCGCCAAGAAGGTGATTCCCATGCAGATGATGCTGTGCGCGTCGCCCGCCTATGCGGCCAGGCATGGCCTGCCGGGCAGCGTCGAAGAAATCCCTGACCATCAATGCGTGAACTTCCTGTTCGCGTCGGGGCGGGTCTACGAATGGGAGTTCAAGGTAGGCGGCCAGTTGCGCAAGGTGGCGCCGCCCGCCATGCTGACGTTCAACGATGCCGATCTGGTACTGCAATCGGTGCTGGACGGCCACGGCATCGCGCAAATGGCGGGCTACCAGGTCTGTGACCACTTGAGGGCGGGCACTTTGGTTGCCTGCTTGCCGCAATACGCGCCGGACGACCGCGGGCATTACCTGTGCTTCCTTAGCCGGGAACACCTGCCAGCGCGCGTGCGCGTTTTCATCGACTACATGACCGAAGGTATCCGTGCGCGGGACCTGCAGATATTGGAAAGCCTGTTGCCGAACCAGGCGTAAGACGCTATTGCGTCAAGGCGACGACGCTGTTGATTCCGTCCTGGGCCATCTTGGAATACGGGCACAGCCGTTCCGTGTTGCGCACCAGTTCCTCGGCGACGGCGCGGGCCACGCCAGGCAGATGGATGTTGATGTTCGCGGTCAGCGTATACAGCCCATCGACGGGATCGCGGCCGAACGAAACGGTGGCCGTCACGGAAGCATCCGGAATGGCCAGGCCCGCCCGCTCGGCCAGCATGCTCAGCGCGCCGTGAAAGCACGCCGCGTAGCCGGCGGCGAACAACTGCTCGGGATTGGTGCCCCCGCCCGTGCCGCCCATTTCGGGCGGCAAGCGCAGTTCCACCAGCAGCTCGCCGTCATCCGAAATGGCGATGCCGGAGGCGCGGCCGTGTGCGGCCTCTCCGCCGCGCACCGTCACACTGGTGGTGTACAGGGGATGGAAATCCGCGCCCCGGTACTTGTCCAGGAGACTTTGGGGAGGAGGCCGCAGTTTGCGCATAAGGTCCTCGTGGTTGCCGCTACTTTCGTACGCCCGAACGGCTGAACCAGGTGTCGAAGTCGATCTTGCCCAGCCACGGACCCGCTCCCGGCACCAGTGTTTCGTCGTTGAGCAGCGCACCGAAATAGCGTGCGCCTATGTCGGCCCGCACGGTGCGTTTATCGCCGATTCGATCCATGTAGCGCTGTGCCAGTTCAGCCAGGCGAACCCGGTCGGGACCGGCGATTTCGACGATGCCGTTCACCGGCGCCGCCAGGGTGGCATCGGCCATGGCCTGGGCTACATCGTCCGACGCGATCGGCTGGACGAAGGCGGGGGACAGCAGCACCTCGTCGCCCTGAGTGCCCGATTGCACGATGCCGCCCAGAAACTCGAAGAACTGCGTGCTGTGGACGATGGTGTAGAGGATGCCGCCTTTGACAATCAGCGCTTCCTGGGCGATCTTGCCGCGGAAGTATCCGCTTTCAGCCAGGCGGTGCGTACCGACGACCGACAGCGCGACGTGGTGGCGCACGCCAGCCCGGGCTTCGGCGGCCAGCAGGTTGCGGCCTGAAACCTGGAAGAACTCCAGCACCGCCTTGTCTTCGAACGAGGGCGAGTTGGCGACGTCCACCACGGTGTGCACGCCAGCGAGCGCTTCATCCAGGCCTTCGCCAGTGATCGTATTGACGCCGGTGGCCGGCGACGCGGCGATGGCCTCGTGGCCGCGCTCAGTGAGCAGCTTGACGAGTTTGGAGCCGATCAGGCCCGTCCCGCCGATTACCAGGATTTTCATGATGCGTCCTTAGTTGAATTGGGCTTTGTCCAGGCCATACGCCTTGTCGGCCGAGCCAGGCACGGTCTGGAATCCCACGTTCAGGCGATTCCACCCATTGATCGCCATGACGGCGAAGCTCAGGTCCGAGATTTCCTTTTCGGACAATTGGGTCCGGACGCGCTCATAGATGTCATCGGGCACACCATGCGCGCCCAGGGTGGTCAGCGCCTCGGTCCAGGCCAGGCAGGCGCGCTCGCGCGGCGAGAACTCGGTGGATTCGCGCCAGATCGCAACATGGTGCAGGCGCAGCTCGCGTTCACCGTGGATCTTGGCCTGCTTCACATGCATGTCCAGGCAGAAGCCGCAGCCGTTGATCTGCGAGGCGCGGATCTCGATCAGATCCAGGATGGACTGCTCGATCGTCCCGGACTTCAAGAGCATGCCGAATTCGACGAATTTCTTGAACAGTTCGGGCGATAGCGCGAAAGCGTTTAGACGTTGACTCATGGTGACTCCCTGGGTGGATTTGCGTGTCCCGGCCCTGTTGGGCGGGTGTGGCGTGTGTTTGAACAACGCCCAAATCGTAGGTCCGCAAGGAAATCGGCAGTAGGCCCGGCCAAGGGACCATGATGTTGCCTCAATAGCAACAATCATCCGGGGACGCACCGCCGCGTAGCCCGGGGAGGCTGCCGCCCACGCGCGACCGTTATCGCGCGTGGGCGGCAGGGCACTTCTTTTTACTGCGCGACAGTCACGAACACCGGGTTCGAATAGAACCACAGGTCGTTGTAGTTGCGCGCGTTGATGGCATTGAAGCGCGCCACGTTGTCGGCCAGGTCCACCTTGGCGTCGGGCAGCGGTTCGCCCGCGGCGGTTTCGCCGGCCACGTCCACGCCCAGGTTGGTGCCGCGCAAGCGCAGGTACTGGCTCTTGTCGGCCGTCACCGTGGTCTTGATGACGTTGTAGCCCTCGGCATCCACCGTCCAGTCGGCGCGCGTGAAGCGGGCCAGCACGCGGGTCGTCGGGTTGGTGTCGGCGTCGTAGCCCGGCGTGCCGGCGGCAGCGCGCGTACCGACCTCGCCCATAATCAGGTCCACGTGGTTGACGGTGGGTTTGACATAGGTGGGGTTGCCGCTTTCGATCGGGTATTCGTAGTGGTTGCTGTCCGGGCTGCGAAAGCGGATGGTGACTTCCACGCGCTCGCCCTTGGCCGCCTTCAACTCGCCGCCCATGTGCACGGCGCCGCCTGCGCCCTTGGCCTGGAAGTCCAGCGCGTCGATCAGGTCGCCGAATACGCCAAACATGCGGCCGCTCTTCAAGCCCGCAACCACCGAGGCCATGTCCTTGCCGTCCTTCCAGACGTGCGTCTTGGCGTACTCGCCGGGCGCATAGCCCGAACTGTAGAGGCCCGAAGCCGTGCGGAAGTGGAAGTCGGAATCCGCCACGGTCCAGATGCGGCGGCCTTCGCCCAGCAACGCGTCCCAAGTGCCGCCAAGGTGCGCCACCAGATAGTCCACGCCGCCATAGGTGCGGTTGGGCAGGAAGGCGTTGGTATAGGCCGTGGCGTAGCCGCCGCGGTCCGGTTCCATCTGGTTGCCCACCATGCCTTCGATGGCGAAGAAGACGTCCGGCGCCAGATCGTTCATCTCGCGCAGTTGCGCCACGGTGTACTTGCCGGCGTAACGCGACGGATGGTTCAGCAGCATGTAGCTGTCGGGGTGCTTGTCGCGCAGCCATTTCAGCGCGGCGAGCGAATCGGCGTGGGTGGTGAATGCACGCGCCTGGCCTGCCAGGCGCGACACCAGCAGCGGGTCGAAAAGGGCGGGGTCACGGTTGGTGAACAGGTATTCGAATTCGGCCACCGCCTGCAGCGACTTGGCCGACATCGGGTCGTTCACGCCGATGCCGATGTTCACGTGGTCATGCGTCGGCATGTCCCATTCGAACGACGAAAAGATGATCTTGCCGGCATAGCGACCGGCGGCTTGCGCCGTTTTGATGAACGGCACTTCGTACTGCGCCATGCCGGTGGAAAACGGCACCGGTCCACCAGCAAGCGCCGTACCGGTATGGTCGCGGCCCGACAGGCGCAAATGGTTCGAGATTGCGGCCCAGTCCAGCTTGTAGCGGTCGAAGGCCTGGTCCAGCGCGCTTTCCAGGTTGACTTGCGCGTCGTCCGATTGGTAGGTGTGCACGTGCAGGTCGCCTGCGGTCCAGGCGCCGGTCTCAACCGGCTTGGGATCGACCGGCGTGGGCTCCGTCACCACCGGCGGGGTGGGCGTGACGACTTCATCATCGTCGTCGTCGCTGCCGCCGCAGGCGCTCAACAGGGTGACGCAAACCAGCGACAACGGCATGACGGCCCGCCGCAAGCGGGATACTTCGAACTGCATGGACTCACTCCAACGTCTGGCGGCCTGCGAAGGCATGGCCGCGAAAGGGCGGAACTATGCCCGCGGCGGGTGACGAGGGAATGACAGCCAGATGGGCGGGGCAGCCGCGCCCGCCCAGGATTACGGCTTGGTGGGCTTGGCCTCGGCCACGGCCTGCCTGATGATGGCCTGCGCCGTCCAGCGCACGACGTCCGTGATTTCAGGCAATTCCAGGTGCCAGATGTCCTTCAACACCAGGAACACCTCGGACCCGTAGACCAGCGACAGCGCCTGCGCGACGCGGTCTTGCTGCGCCGGCGTCAAGTCGGCCGCCAGCGGGGCGATGGCGCGCTTCAGGATGTCGACCCGATGGCCGCGCACCAGGCGCGGTTCGTTGCCCGCCTTGCCGGCGCTGGCTTCGGCGTGCTGCTGCAGCGACACCATGATGGCGGCGCGCAAGGGCGCCTCGTGCGCTTCCAGCCGCGGAAAGGCGAAGCGCAGCAGTTCGTCCACGCGCGTGGCGGCGTCCGGCGCCGCGGAGTTCCAGGCCAGGATGGGGCCCAGGCTTTCGTCCACGACGGCGGCGATCAGCGCGCTTTGGCTGGGGAAGTAGCGGTACGCGGTCGCGCGCGAGACCCGGGCATGTTCGGCTAGCTCGGCGACGGACGGGGTGATGCCCTGGGCCATCAACTGCTGCGCCGCGTCCAGCAGCGTCTTGCGCATGCGGGCGCGGGGCCCATGCGGGGGTTCCCCGCTGGCTGCCGCCTGTGGGCTGGCGGGCGCGATCAGGCGTGCGGTGCCCGCCGCCGGGGCGGCTGGGGTGGCGAGGGAGGTTTGACGTGAGACAGGTGTCTCAGTATGATTCTTTCGTCTCATTTCTTGATTCTACAGGCCTTGCGGCCTCACATATCGAGGCGCGCACCGAGTGTAGCCGCCCGCGGAGGAGCCATGACGCATTCGAACCGGCGGGTCTTTGTCGCCGCCACCTACGACACCAAGGGCCACGAAGCCGAGTACGTGGTGGATCTGCTCAAGCGCGAAGGCCTGGACGTGGTGTCGGTGGACGTGTCCACCACCGGCGCCGCCAGCGCCGCCCAGGTGCAGGCGCAGGAAGTGGCCCGCAGCCATCCCGGCGGCGCGCAGGCCGTGTTCACCGGCGACCGCGGCACGGCAATTGCCGCCATGGCGCTGGCCTTTGAACGCTATGCGGCCGGCAACGACGCCATCGGCGCCTTGCTGGGCCTGGGCGGTTCCGGCGGCACCGCGTTGATCACGCCGGCCATGCGCGCGCTGCCCATCGGCACGCCCAAGCTGATGGTGTCGACGATGGCCTCGGGCAACGTCGCGCCTTACGTCGGCCCGTCCGATATCGCCATGATGTATTCGGTGACCGACGTGGCGGGGCTGAATCGCATTTCCCGTCGCGTGCTGGCCAATGCCGCCGGCGCGATCGCGGGCGCATTCCGCCAGGCGGGCGTCGCCATCGAAGACGATGGGCGGCCCGCCGTGGGCATCACGATGTTCGGCGTGACCACCGCCTGCGTGCAGCAGGTGACGCCGTTGCTGGAATCCCGCTACGACTGCCTGGTGTTCCACGCCACGGGCACGGGCGGGCAGTCGATGGAAAAGCTGCTGGACAGCCATTTGCTGGGCGGCGTGCTGGACCTGACCACCACCGAAGTCTGCGATTTCCTGTTCGGCGGCGTCCTGGCCTGCACCGAAGACCGTTTCGGCGCCGTGGCCCGCACCCGCGCGCCCTACGTCGGCTCTTGCGGCGCGCTGGACATGGTGAACTTCGGCGGGATGGATACCATTCCCGAACGCTATCAGGGCCGCAAGTTCTATCCGCACAATCCGCAGGTGACGCTGATGCGCACCACGGTCGAGGAAAACACCGCCCAAGGCGAATGGATCGCTGCCAAGCTGAACCAGTGCGATGGGCCGGTCCGCTTCCTGATCCCCGAAGGCGGCGTGTCCGCGCTGGACGCGCCGGGTCAGGCGTTCTGGGACCCTGAGGCTGACGCGGCCCTGTTCGCCGCGCTGGAGGCCAAGCTGGTGCAGACGCCGCAGCGCCGGCTAGTGCGCGTGCCCTGCCACATCAACGACCCGCTGTTCGCCAAGACGGCGGTCGACCATTTTCTTGAAATCGCTACCCATTAAGGATTGCCGTCATGCCCCGTTTCGACCGTAACGACCTGCTGGACAAGTTTCGCGCCATGGTGCGCGCACGCACGCCCATCGTGGGCGGCGGCGCGGGCACGGGCCTGTCGGCCAAGTGCGAAGAGGCGGGCGGCATCGACCTGATCGTGATCTATAACTCGGGCCGTTACCGCATGGCGGGCCGGGGCTCGCTGGCCGGGCTGCTGGCTTATGGCAACGCCAACGAGATCGTCGTCGACATGGGCCGCGAAGTGCTGCCCGTGGTGAAGAAAACCCCGGTGTTGGCCGGCGTGAACGGCACCGACCCCTTCTGCGACTTCGACGTGTTCCTGGACGACCTGAAGCGCCAGGGCTTTTCCGGCGTGCAGAACTTCCCCACCGTCGGCCTGATCGACGGCACCTTCCGCGCCAACCTGGAAGAGACGGGCATGGGTTATGCGCTGGAAGTGGACATGATCCGCCTGGCGCACAAGAAGGGCATGCTGACCACGCCCTACGTCTTCAATGAAGACGACGCGGTTGCGATGGCCAAGGCCGGCGCAGACATCATCGTCGCGCACATGGGCCTGACGACGGGCGGCTCCATCGGCGCCGAGACCTCGCAGACGCTGGACGGGTGCGTGGCCGCCATTGACCGCATTGCCGCCGCCGCGCTGGCGGTGAGTCCGGATATCATCGTGCTCTGCCATGGCGGCCCCATCGCCACGCCCGAGGACGCCGCGCACGTGCTGCGCGCCTGCAAGCATTGCCATGGTTTCTACGGCGCGAGTTCCATGGAGCGCCTGCCCACCGAACAAGCGCTGACCGCTGCCACGCGTGAGTTCAAAAACCTGACTTTCTAAGAGGGTCCCATGCCGCATACCGTCCACATCAGTGCCATCATCCATGCGCCGCTGGAAAAGGTCTGGCCGCTGTTCCGCGACTTCGACGGGCTGGCCGGCTGGCATCCCGGCGTGGCGCAAAGCCGGCTGGAAGCCGGTGGCCGCCAGGACGCGGTGGGCAGCGTGCGGCACCTGACGCTGGCGCCTTCGGGCTTTGTGCGCGAACAGCTGCTGATGCTGGACGATCCCGGCACCACGCTGCGCTATTCCATCATCGAGACCGACCTGCCGATGCGCGACTACGTGGCGGGCGTCTCCCTGCGCCCCATCACGGAAAGCGGCCACACCCTGGTCGAATGGTGGGCCGACTTCCGGGTGGAAGGGGCGCCGCTTGCCGACGTGGCGAAGGCCGTGGGGCAGGGCGTGTTCGCGACGGGCCTGGCGGCGCTGGACGTGAAACTGCGCGCCGGCTAGGCCACCGCTTTCTTCCCGGCCGGCACGCGCTTGCAGCCGGCCGGCAGCGGTGCATCGCGCAGATAGTCGTGGATGGCGCGGATCAGCGCCTGCGCGGCCGGGCTCAACGGATACTCCTTGTGCCGGATGATGCACACCGTGCGCACGACGGTCGGCCGCGCCAGCAGCGCGTAGGCCAGGCCGGGTTCCAGCACGCGTTGGGCGGCCAGCGCCGGCAGCACTGCCACGCCCAGCCCGGCCTTCACCAGGGCCGCCTGCGACGTCGTGCTGGAAGCTTCATAGAAGGGCGCGCCCGCCTCGATGGGCAAGTCCGCCCGGGCGCGCAAAAGCGCCATGATCCCTGTTTCGTCTACTACCCCCACCAGCTTGCGCTCGGCCAGGTCCGACCAGCGCATGGTGCCGTCGCGTCCCGGCCGCAGGCCGGCGTCGTCGGCACGGTAAAGCACCCCGAAACGGTCTTCCAGCACAGGGTCGAAGCGCAGCCCGGGCGCGTCGGCCCAGCGGCTGGTCAACCCGAAGTCCACCTCGCGCGTGGCAACCTTGCGCTGGATGCGACCGGAATTGTCGTCGCTCAGGTACAGGCGCACTGCAGGGTACTGTGCCGAGAAGCCGGCCGCGGCGGGCGCGATGATCTGCGTGATGGCCGATGGCGCGGCAGCAACACCGACGCGTCCGCGTTCCAGCGACCCATAGCGCACCACGTCTTCGATCACGCCGTCAAAATCCGCCAGCAGCCGCATCACGCGGGGAAGGAACTCTTCGCCGGCGGCGGTCAGCAGCACGCGCCGGCTGGTGCGCGCAAAGAGCTGGGTGGCGAGAGCCTCCTCCAGTTGACGCACCAGGCTGGTGACCGAGGATTGCGTCTGGAACAGGCGCTTGGCGGCATGGGTAAAACTGGATTCCTGCGCCACCGCAACAAAGGCGGTCAAGTGCTTCAGGGTGACATGCTTGGGCAGCCGATTCATTTCAAACCACGATAGATGGATCAATAAAAACAATTTTTCCAGATTGATCGCGCGAACGATACTAGGGCCTTCATCCAGGCAGGACAATCATGCGGCAGGAAACATTGGATCTGATCATTGAAGGCGGCTGGGTCATCGACGGCCTGGGCGCGCCCAGGCGGCGGGCCGACGTCGGCGTGGCGGGCGAACGCATTGCGGCGATCGGCGACCTGTCCGGTGTGGCCGCTGCCCGCCGGCTGGACGCCCGGGGCAAGATCGTGGCGCCGGGGTTCATCGACGTGCACGGCCACGACGACCTGATGTTCGTCGAAAAGCCGGGCCTGGAATGGAAGACCAGCCAAGGCATCACCTCGGTCGTGGTCGGCAATTGCGGCGTCAGCGGCGCGCCCGCGCCGCTGCCCGGCAACACCGCCGCGGCCCTGGCCCTGCTGGGCGAAACGCCGTTGTTTGCGAACATGCAGGCCTACTTCGATGAAGTGCGGTCTACCCAGCCGATGATCAATGTGGCCGCGCTGGTCGGCCACGCGAACCTGCGCCTGGCCGCCATGCGTGATCCGACTGCGGCGCCCAGCGTGGACGAACAGGCGGCCATGCAGCGCATGCTGGCCGAGGCGCTCGCCGCCGGCGCGGTGGGGTTCAGCACCGGTCTGGCGTACCAGCCGGGCGGCGTGGCCGAACCCGCCGAACTGGAGGGGCTGGCCCGCGTGGCCGCGGCGCATGGCGCGCTGCACACCAGCCATATCCGCAACGAAGGCGACGAGGTCGAGGCGGCCGTGGACGAAGTGCTGGCCGTCGGGCGCAATACGGGCTGCGCCACCGTGCTGTCGCACCACAAGTGCATGATGCCGCGCAACTGGGGCAAGAGCCGCGCCACGCTGGCCAACATCGACCGCGCCCGCGCCGAGGGCGTGGACGTGGCGCTGGACATCTATCCGTACCCGGGCAGCTCCACCATCCTGATTCCCGAACGCGCCGAAAGCATCGACGAAATCCGCATCACCTGGTCCACGCCGCATCCCGAATGCAGCGGCGAATCGCTTGCCGACATCGCCGCGCGCTGGGGCTGCGACAAGATGACTGCGGCCCAAAGGCTGTGCCCGGCAGGCGCCATCTACTTCGCGATGGACGAAGCCGAAGTGCGGCGCATCTTCCAGCACGAATGCTGCATGGTCGGTTCCGACGGCTTGCCCAATGATGCGCATCCGCATCCGCGCCTGTGGGGCAGCTTCACGCGCGTGCTGGGCCGCTATGTGCGCGAGGCCGAGCTGCTGACGCTGGAAGCCGCCATCGCCAAGATGACGGCGCTGCCGGCGCGCGTGTTCGGCCTGACCGGACGCGGCCAGCTCAGCGTGGGGGCGTGGGCGGATATCACGGTGTTCGATGCGGACACGGTGGTGGACCGCGCCACGTGGGAGTCGCCCACGCTGGCGTCCACCGGCGTCGAGCACGTGCTGGTCAACGGCCAGCCCGTGTTTCCGGCAGCCGACGGCATGGCGCGCCCCGGAAAGATATTGCGCCGGGAACCCGCCGCGCGCGACCAGCACCCCGAATAACAACAGCAACCATCCTTCAGGAGACAACCCCATCATGATGATGCGCAAAACTTGTACGGCCCTTCTGCTTGCCGCCGTGCTGCCCGCGGCCCACGCCGCCTTTCCCGACCATCCCATCACCCTGATCGTGCCGTTCCCGGCCGGCGGTCCCACCGATATCGTCGGCCGGGTGGCGGCGGCGAAGGCGGGCGAGATCCTGGGCCAGCAGATCGTGGTGGAAAACCGCACCGGCGCCTCGGGCACCATCGGCATGGTCGCCACGGCGCGCGCCAAGCCGGACGGCTACACCGTGGGCCTGGCCACCGTCAGCACGCACGGCACCGCGCCGCACCTGTTCCCCAATCTGGCGTACGACCCGGTGAAGGATTTCACGCCCATCAGCAACCTGGTCACCAGTCCCAACATCCTGAGCGTGAATCCGAAGTTCCCCGCGCAGACGCTGGCCGACTTCGTGTCGCACGTGCGCGCCAATCCGAACAAGGACGGCTATGCCAACGCCGGCGCGGGCGGCGTGAACGACCTGGGCATGATCTGGTTCCTGCAGATCATCGGCGGCAAGATGAACAGCATCTCTTACCGTGGCTCGGCGCCCGCGTTGACCGACACCGTGGGCGGCGTGGTGCCGGTGATCTTCGACAACTTCCCGTCCTCGTTGCCCTACCTGAAAAGCAAGCATCTGCATGCGCTGGCCATCACGGGCGCCGAGCGCAACCCGCGGCTGCCCGATGTGCCGACGTTCGCCGAGCAAGGCTACAAGGACTACGACGTCACCGCCTGGTACGGCGTCGTCGGGCCGGCAGGGATGCCCGCCGACGTGCGAGACAAGTTGGCGCAGGCCTTCGCCCAGGCCGTGCGCGATCCGGCCACGGCGGCAAAGATGGAAGAGACGGGCGCGTTCCCGCTGGGCAACACGCCGGCGGAATTTGCAGAACAGATCCGCAGCGAACGTGACCGCTGGAAGACGGTGATCGATCGCGCGCAGATCAAGCTGCAGTAAGCGCCGTCAGTAGACGTCGCGGCGGTAACGGCCGCCGTGCTGCAGGGCTTGCAGGCGCTCGTCGCCCAGGATGTCTTGCAGCGCGGCGTCCACGCCGCTTGCCATGCCTTGCAGGCTGCCGCAGACATAGATGGCGGCGCCCGCGTCCACCCAGGACCGCACCGCGTCGGCGTGTTCGCGCAGCAGGTGCTGCACGTACCGGCGCTGGGGCTGGTCGCGCGAATAGACGGCGTCCATGCGTTCCAGCGTGCCGTCCTGCCGCCAGGCGGCGATGTCCTCGTGGCAGAAGCGGTCATGCGCGGCGTTGCGTTCGCCGAAGACCAGCCAGTTGCGCCGGTGACCTGCGGCGCGGCGGGCCTTGATCAAGGCCCGCAGGCCTGCCAGCCCGGTGCCGTTGCCCACCAGGATCATCGGGCGTCCGTCGTCGGGCGCATGGAAATTGCGGTTGGCGCGCACGCGCAGTTCAATGCCGTCGCCTTCCTGGGCAATATGGGTCAGCCAGCCGCTGCCCAGCCCCAAGCCGCCGTCCGCGCTGCGCATCTGGCGCACCAGCAACTGGATGGCGCCATCTTCCGGCAGAGATGCGATGGAGTATTCGCGGTGCGCCTGTACCGGGCCGCCGCGTGCGTGCCGGGGGCCGATCTCGGCGATATCGCCGGCCATCCAGCATGGTGCGTCGCCGGCGGGCGGTGTCAGCGTCAGCAGATAACAAGGGCCGCCCTGGCTGTCGGGATTCATCAGGGTGCGGCCAGTCAGGCGCCAGGTGTCGTACACGGGCGCTTGCCAGTCGGGCAGGTCGCTGCGGCCGGCCAGCAGGCCCAGGTGATGCTGCCAATGGCGCAGCGCCGCCGGGTCGCCGTTGTCCACTTCCACTAAATCGAACAGCGGCGTCGCGCCTTGGGCATGCAGCCAGTCGTCAAGCCGGTGGCCGAAACCGCAGAACTGGGCGTATTCGCTGTCGCCCAGCGCCAGCACGGCGTATTGCATGCCGGTCAGCCCCGGGGCCGCGCCGACGGCCGTTGGCAAGGCCTGCATCTGGCCGGCGAAGGCCGCAGCGGCGTCGGGCGGGTCGCCTTCGCCGTAGGTGCTGGCTACGAACAGGACGCGCCGATAGGTGGTCAGACGCGCCAGGTCCAGCTGGTCAAGCGCCGCCACGCGAACCGTCAGGCCGCCGGCGCGCAGGGAGTCGGCCGTCTGCGCGGCCAGCGTCTCGGCGTAGCCGGTCTGGGTTGCGTAGGCGACCAGCAATGTGTCTTCGGGCGTGGGCGCGTTCAGGGCTTGCAGGGCCTCTGCGTGCAGGGCTTCCAGCCGCCGGGCGCGCCGCCATGCCCATACGCAGAGCAGCAGCCAAAGCCCCACCACGCATGCCGCAGCAATCAACCGGGTCAGGCTCATGGGGTCAGCGAGGCAGCGCCAGCGCCTGGAACGCCGGGGTGGCGACGACGCGATAGGCGTCGGCGTCGCGCAGGATGAAGAGGGCTGCCAGATCATGGCGGCGGGCATAAGCCAGGCCGTCCGTTTCGCCCAGCACCGTCAGCACGGTGGCCAGCGCGTCGGCCTGCATGCAGACCGGGTGTAGCACGGAAACCGAGGCCACGTTGTTGCGCACGGGCTGGCCGGTGCGCGGGTCGATGGTGTGGGCGTAGCGGGCCTCGCCGCTGCCGGCATGGCGCCGGTAGTCGCCCGAAGTCGCGATGCTGCGATCTTCCAGCGGCAATGCCAGGGCATGGTCATCGCTGGCGTCGGGCACTTCGACGGCAACGCGCCAAGGCTGACCGTCGGGCCGTTTGCCGCGTGCCCGCAATTCACCGCCGACTTCCACCAGGTATTGCGTGATCCCCAGCGCGTCCAGCGCCATCGCGGCGCGGTCCACGCCGTAGCCTTTGGCGATGGACGACAGGTCCAGATAGGCGCCGCCGGGTTGGAAGGCGGCTTGCCGCGCGGCATCCAGCGCCACGCGCTGCCATCCGCAACGCAGGCGTGCGGCATCGATGGCGGCGGGCGAGGGCGGTTCAAAGGCGCGTTGATGCGGCCCGAAGCCCCAGGCGTTGACCAGAGGGCCGACCGTCGGGTCATAGGCTCCCGCGCTGTCTTGCGCCAGCGCCATCGCATGGCGCAGCACATGAAAGAACGCGTCGGGCAATTCCCGCCAGCCAGCGCCGGCCTGATTGAACAGGCTGATGTCGGAGCCGGCTTCCCACGTGCTCATCTGGGCCACGACCTCATCCAAGGCGGCCTGGATCGCCATCCGCGCCGCCTGATCGCTGCAACCGGCGGGCAGCGCCATGCGCGCCGACCAGGTCGTGCCCATGGTCGCGCCAGCCAGCGCAGCCGGCGTCGCAAGCGCGGCCGGCATGGCGCCATAGGCGACGCGCACGGCGGGCGCCGCCGCGCCGCGCGGCGCATAGGAAGGAGAGGTCGCCACGCGCCTGCTGCCGCTTAGGGCTGCAGCACTTCGACGGTGCCGGCGTAGGACAGGCGGCGCTTCTTGGCTTGCGGCACGGTGACCTTGGCGTCTTCCATGCCGGCTTCAATCCAGTACAAGCCCGGCTGCGCCCACTTCACCGAGAACTTGCCATCCTTGTCCGTTTTCAGCTTAATTTCGCCGACCTTGTCGCGATAGCGGCTGCCGCCGGGCACCACGTTCACTTCCAGTTCCGCGGCGGGCTTGCCATCCAGCAGCATCTGGAAGGTGGCTTCCTCGCCCGTGAACAGGTCATTGGGATGCGTGACGGGCGCCAGTTCCAGGCCGCGGCCCACCGGCTTGACGGCGGTGGGCTTGCCCGCCGTGACGAAGGTTTCGACGCGGCCCAGGCTTTGCGACACTTCCAGTTCCTGCGCGTTGGCGGGCACGGCCTGGGCCATGCCTTCCACCTTGCCGAAGTAGCGCTTGTTCTTGCCGTCTTCCTTCCAGCGCGCGAATACGCCGTCGTTGACGACCGCCACGCGATAGGTGCCGCTTTGCTTGAGCTGCAGGTCGAAGGTGCTGCGCAGCTTGCCGCGGTTCAGGTTCTCGGCTTCGGCGGCATTGCCGTCCGGTGCGATGACGGTCAGGCCGTCCAGGCGCAGCGGCGCGTGGTTGAAATAGAACTTGTCGTTGCCCACGGCCGCGTCGACCGTGATCCAGCTGTCGGTGCCCGACAGCACGGTGGAGGACGGCACGATCCAGACGTCATGCGCCTGCGAGGCGAAGGGCAGGCACAGCGCCAGGGCGGCGGCCAGTTTGGCGGCGGATTTCATGATTGCGCTCCTTGAAGGCGGTTCAATGGGATCAGGGTTTGAGGTCGAGCGCGATGGCGCCCAATTCGTGTTCGCCGCGGGCGGTCAATTGCTCGGCCTTTTGCGGCGGCCATTGGAAGGGGATGCGCAGCAGTTCGCGGCCACCCACCTCGCGGGCAGCTTCCACCACCACGGCGTACTGGCCGGGCTTGAGGCCCGACAAGGGCTTGCTGGCGGCGTCAAAGCTCAGGGCATGCTTGCCGACAGGCTTGGTCGCGCCGCTCACGCCGTCCACCGGGAACTGCTGGTTGCGGCCGCTGCGGCGCCACCACTGGCGCATGTCCTTCAGCCACTCGGTGCCTTCGTTGTTCTTCTTGGCCACGTCGTACCAGACGGCCAGGTCGGCCGCCACGCTCTGGTCGGGGTTTTCGATCCAGATCGCCACGTAGGGGCGGTGGTACTCGGCCACGTCCAGGCGCGGCACCTCGATGTTCAGGCCGATATCGGCCGCTTGGGCCGTTCGGGCGATCAGGCCGGCCAAGAGGGCCGACAAGAGCAGTTTGCGCATGGAGTTCTCCAGGGGCGGATCGATGGAATCAGTGGATGAAGAGCAGGGCCAGGACCACGGGGATCACCACGCCCAGGCCCACCATGGGCCAGGTCGCGCTGCGGTTGCCGGCGTGCATCTTCAGGAGCACCAGCCCGGTCAGCGAAAAGACCAGACAGGCGACGGCGAAAATATCCAGGAACCAGCCCCAGGCCAGGCCCGTATTGCGGCCCTTGTGCAAGTCGTTCAGGTAGGAAATCCAGCCGCGGTCCGTGCGCTCGTATTCGACGTCGCCGCTGGCCAGGTCGATGGACAGCCAGGCATCGCCGCCGGCGCGCGGCAGCGACAAGTACACCTCGTCGGCAGACCATTCGGCCGTCTTGCCGGTGGTGGCGGAGTCCAGCGCTTCATCCAGCCACTGCGCCACGGGGGCGGGCAAGGGGGCCTTCTTCTGCCCGGAGGGCGCCGACAATTGCTTCAGCACGGCCTCGGGCAGTTGCGCCTGCCGGCTGGTCACGACGGCCTTCGATTCGATGTGCGAGGCGTTGTTCAGCGTCAGGCCGGTGACGGCAAACAGCAGCATCCCCAGCAGGCAAAGCGCCGAGCTGATCCAGTGCCATTGATGCAGCGTTTTGAGCCAATAGGCCCTGCGCCGGGGGGTGGGTTGACTGTCCATGCGGGATTCGGATTGAAGGCGCGGATTCTAACATTTAATGAGAATTACTCTTATAAAACACGGTGCTAAGCGCAGATGGAAATTTCAATCCGTTTCTAAGCGCCGCACCGCCGCTGAAGGCCTGTGGCGTGGCGGCTGTCGCGCTGCGGGGATAAGATAGGCCACCCGTTACCAACACCGGAGGGCGTCATGCTGGAACCGCAATTGGTGGATCATATCGGTCGTCATTGGGGGTGGGTCGCCTTGCGCGGCGTCATCGCCATCCTGTTCGGATTGATGGCGCTGTTCATGCCGGCCATCACCTTGTCGGCATTGGTGCTGGTTTGGGGCGCGTTTGCGCTGGTCGACGGCGTGCTTGCGCTGATCGCCGGCGTACGCATCCGCGACAACGGCAAACCGCTGTGGGCGTTGATCATCGTCGGCCTGCTGGGCGTGGCGGCGGGCATCGTGACCTTCCTGTGGCCCGGGCTGACCGCGTTGGTGCTGCTGTACATCATCGCCTTCTGGGCGCTGGCGGCCGGCGTATTCCAGGTCATCGCGGCCGTCCGCTTCCGCAAGGAAATCCGCAACGAATGGCTGCTGGGATTGTCGGGCGTCGTGTCCATTCTGTTTGGCGCCATGCTCATCGTGCAGCCCGGTGCGGGCGCGCTGGCGCTGGTGTGGGTCATCGGCATCTACGCCGTGTTTTTTGGCATACTGCTGCTGATTTTCTCGCTGCGGCTCAAGCAGCACCGGGCCCCCTGACCTCCATGACCGCCTACCAGACCCTGATCCCCCTGAACT
Organism: Achromobacter marplatensis; assembly: GCF_002209535.1. Lineage (GTDB taxonomy): Bacteria > Pseudomonadota > Gammaproteobacteria > Burkholderiales > Burkholderiaceae_B > Achromobacter > Achromobacter marplatensis. The sequence continues at coordinate 53,860 of NZ_NJIG01000008.1, forward strand.
TCCTGGCCGTGGGCCTGGGCGCCATCCTGGGCGCCTGGACCCGTTGGCTGGTCAGCCTGTGGCTGAACGTCGAATCCTGGCCTTGGGGCACGTTCGTCGTGAACCTGGCGGGGGGGTATCTGGTGGGGCTGGTGCTGGCGCTGGTGGCGGGGCATCCCGAATGGCCGGCATGGGTGCGCCTGGGCGCCATCACCGGCTTCATGGGCGGCCTGACCACCTTTTCCACGTTCTCGGCCGAAACCGTGGCCATGCTGGAGCGCGGCGCCTACGGCAGCGCGCTGGGCTATGCCGGGCTCAGCCTGGCGGGATCCTTGGTGTTGACGGCCGCGGGCATCGCCACGGCGCATCTGCTGCGCTAGGAAGGCTTGCCGGCCCCTGGCTGGCGGGCGGCGCACCGGTTACGCCGCATCGCCGCCGGAACCCCCCGCCGTCAATCCGCGCGGGGATTCAGGACACGGGCGGCCTGCAGCCCGCTTTGCACCGCGCCTTCCAATACACCGGGATAGCCCGTGTCGGTCCAGTCGCCGGCCAGCGCCAACGTGGGCCAGGGCGTGGAATTCAACGGCCGGGTCAGGCCCGGCACCGCGGCGAAGGTGGCGCGTTTTTCAATCAGAAGCTCCGCCGCCGACACTTCCGGCATGGCCGGCAGGCGCGCGGGATGGCGCGCAGCTTGTTCCGCCACCTGGTCGATCAGGGCCTCGATCACCTGATGGCGATTGCGTTCCGCGATGCTGGTGGCGGCGCTGGCCACCACAGCCAGTTCGCCCGCCTTGGTGTCGCCGGCCAATTGCGCGCGGTCGAACAGCCATTGCCCGACGTGGCCGCGCGCCGCTTCTTCGCGCAGCATCATCATGGGTTCTGGCAGGCGCCAGGGTTCGGCCAGCCGCAGGTTCAGGGTTGCGATGGGCAGATAGGTGAACGCTTTCAATGCATCCAGCAGGCCCGTGGCGCCGGCTTGCCGCAAGGGCGCATCCAGCAAGCGGGCCGCGAAGGCGGGCGGCACCGCCAGCACGGCGGCGTCAAACCGTTCCTGATTGACGACGATGCCGTTGTCCGACGGCTCCAGTTGGCGCACGGTGCTGCCGTAGCGCATCGTGACCTGGCGCGCTGCGGCGTCCGGCCACAAGGCGGAGAGGTCTGTGCAGGGCAGCAGCAAGTCGCTGTCTGCGCGCGTGCCGGCCAGGCTGTCGCGCAGCACGCGCGCAAACAGCGTCGCGCTGGCCGTGGCGGCAGGCGTGTTCAACGCGGCCAGGCAAAGGGGTTCCCAGACCTGGCGGATCAGCGCGTCGGATTGCGCGTGGTAATGCAGCAGTTGCTGCACGGTCCAGTCGCGCGGCGGCATCCACGACATGGCCTTCAGGCCGCGCATCAGGCGCAGGGAGGCAAAGCGGTCGGCCCACGACAGGCCGCGTGCGCGCAGGATGGCGATCGCCATGTGCAGCGGCGCGGGCAGACGCGGGGCGGACAAATGAAAGCGGCCATCCAGGGACGCCAGGCGCAAGGGCCGGCGCATCAGCAGGGCATCGGGATTGCGGCCCACGCGGCGCATCAGCGCCAGCGTGTGCTTATAGGCGCCCGACAGCAGATGCTGGCCATTGTCCAGCGGGGCGTCGAAATCGCCATGGAACACGCGGCGGGCGCGGCCGCCAGGCGTGTGGCCGGCTTCGAAGACGGTGACCTTGGCGCCGGCTTCGCGCAGGGCGACGCTTGCCGCCAGCCCCGCCCAGCCTGCGCCGATAACCGCCGCCTTCACCGCGCCAACCGGCGGACCAGTCCGCGTCCGCCGCCCACCCAGGTTTTCCACGCCAGCCACAGCTTACGCAGCGGGGTCAGCGAAATGCGCTGGTGCAGCACCTGCCAATTATCGCGTTCGATCTCGTCAAGCAGCGCGTGATAGATGGCGGCCATCATCAGCCCCGGCCGTTGCGACCGGCGGTCGGCTTCGGGCAGGTTGCGCATCGCTTCGCGGTAAAGCTCGCGGGCACGGTCGGCCTGGAACTTCATCAGGGCGTTGAAGCGGTCCGAATACTCGCCATTCAGGATGTCCGAGGCCTTGACCTCGAATTGCTGCATGTCGTTGACGGGGATGTAGATGCGGCCGCGGCGGGCGTCGTCGCCGACGTCCCGGATGATGTTGGTCATCTGGAACGCCAGGCCCAGCTTTTCAGCGTAGACCAGCGTCTTGGGATCGCTGTAGCCGAAGACGCCGGCGGACAGTTCGCCCACGACGCCGGCGGCATGCCAGCAGTATTTGCGCAAGCCCGGCCAATCCAGGTAGCGGGTCTGGTCCAGGTCCATCTCCATGCCGTCTACCACGGCCAGCAGGCGCTCGCGGGTGATCGAACAGCTTTGCAGATGCGGTTGCAGCGCCCGGGTCACCGGGTGGTCCGGCTTGCCGTCGAACATCTGGTCGATCTGCGTCCGCCACCAGGCCAGCTTGACGCGGGCCAGCGACGGGTCGGTGCATTCGTCGACCACGTCGTCCACTTCGCGGCAATACGCATACAGCGCGGTGATCGCGCGGCGGCGTTCAGGCGGCAGGAACAGGAAAGAGTAGTAGAAGCTGGAACCGCTCTTGGCGGCTTTCTCCTGGCAGTATTCGTCAGGGGTCATAGATTAGGCAGGGCCTGTTACTTGATAGAGCGCCACAGCATGATGGCCCAGTCTTTGGCGCCCAATTCGGGGCGATTCATGAATACATCGTAGCCGCTCGCCTCGATACGCTCCAGCACGCGCAGCCCGCCTTGCACCACCAGGCGCAGCTCCAGGCCGGTGCGGCCCGGCAGGCGGCGCGCCAGCGGAGCGCCGAAGTGTAGCAGCGCCCGCGTGCGTTCCACCTGGAAAGCCATTAGTTCGCGCCAGGCGGGCGTCAGGCGGCAGGCGGCCAGGTCGTCTTCGGTCACACCGTGGCGGCGCAGGTCTTCCTGCGGGATATACACCCGGTGCTTGTGCCAGTCCACCCGCACATCCTGCCAGAAGTTCACCAGTTGCAATCCCGAGCAGATGGCGTCGCTTTCGGCCGTGTCCTGCGGACTGGTCGCCTCGAACAGGTGCAGCATCAGGCGCCCGACGGGGTTGGCCGAGCGTGTGCAGTAGTCGGCCAGTGTGGCGTAGTCCTCATAGCGCTTGACGGTGATGTCCTGCTCGAAGGCGGACAACAAGTCGTAGAACGGCGTGATGGGCAACTGATGCTGGGCGATGGTCTTGGCCAGCGGCGTGAAAATGTCGGCCAGCGGCGGCAGGCCGGGCGGGGGCGTTGTGCCGGGTTCGGCGCCGATCCGGTGCAGCTCGGTGCGGAACGCCGCCAATTGGGCCAGGCGCTCGTCGTCGGTGGCGCTGCCCTCGTCGGCGATGTCATCCGCGGCGCGGGCAAACCGGTAGATATCGGTCACGGCGCCGCGCAGCCTGCGCGGCAAGAGCAGCGAGGCGACGGGGAAGTTCTCGTAGTGATCGATAGACATGATTAGCAGCTCGGGTCGGGTCCCCGGGGACCCTGTCGACATCATTTTAGAGTAGTCGTTTCATCAGGGCACGATGACGCCCGGCGCGGGCGGCGATCAGTTAGACTTAAGCGCCACAGGATCTCACATCATGCCGCGCCCAATTTCCGCCACTGTCTCCGTTTCTGCCCTTGCGCACAATCTTGCCACCGTGCGCCGCCACCTTGAACAGACTGCCGCCGCGGCATCCGGCCTGCCGCCGTCCATCTGGGCGGTCATCAAGGCCAACGCCTACGGGCACGGCATCGAACAAGCGGTAACGGGCTTTTCCAAGGCGCAGGGCTTGGCGATGCTGGACCTGGACGAAGCCGTCCGCTGCCGCGAGGCAGGGTGGGGGGGGCCGATCCTGCTGCTTGAGGGGTTCTTCAACCCGGCGGACCTGGATCTCGTCGACCGCTACCACCTGAGCACCACGGTGCACAACCGCGAACAGCTGGACATGCTGGCCCGCGCGCGTTTCGCCCGCCGCGTGGACATCATGCTGAAGTTGAACAGCGGCATGAACCGCCTGGGTTTCAGCCCGGCCGCCTATCCCGCCGCCCATGAACGTGCCATGCTGCTGCAACAACAGGGCACGGTGGGTTCGATCGGCAAAATGACCCACTTCGCCTGCGCCGACGGCCCCCAGGGCGTGAACGAGCAATTGGCCGTCTTTAATTCGGTGACGCATAGACTGCCGGGAGCGATCAGCGTCTGCAACTCTGCGGCCACGCTGCGTTTCGCCGACATCGCGGTGGGTTCCCCCAGCCAGACGCATTGGGTGCGCCCCGGCATCTGCCTGTACGGCGCGTCCCCGTTCGCCGACGCCGAAGCCGCGTCCTTCGGCTTGAAGCCGGCCATGTCGCTCAGTTCCGAGATCATCGCGGTGCAAGAGCTCAAGGCCGGTGAATCGGTCGGGTATGGCGCCATCTTCCGCGCCGAACACGCCATGCGCATCGGCATCGTCGCCTGCGGCTACGCCGACGGCTATCCGCGCCACGCCACCACCGGCACCCCGGTCGTGGTCGCCGGCATCCGTACCCAATTGGTCGGCCGTGTCTCCATGGACATGCTGATCGTCGATCTGGATCCCATCCCGGCCGCCGGCGTCGGCGCGCCCGTGACCCTCTGGGGCGAAGACGGTCCCTCCGTGGACGAGGTGGCCCAGGCCGCCGGCACCATCGGCTACGAGCTCCTTTGCGCCTTGGCGCCGCGCGTTCCCGTCACCCGGGACGCCTGAACGGCCTGCTTTTCCCCTGGTGCGGTCGCCCACGGCCGCTGTCGTCCAGGGGTGTCCGGAGGGCAAGAATTGCTACGCAATTTACAAGACAGCCGACGCCGGATGGTGTCTACTTGGAACACCGGGCGCTCAAGCGCCCGTTTTTGACACAGAAAACAGACTGCGAGGTTTCCACCCATGAAGGACAAATGCGTGCTCATTACGGGCGCCACCAAAGGCATAGGCTGGGCGCTTACGCAACGGCTGTCCGACATGGGCTGTCACGTGGTCGGCATCGCGCGCAACACCACGGACGTCGATTTCCCCGGTTATCTGTACGCCTGTGATCTGGCCGACGCCGGGCGCACCGAAGAAGTCCTGCGCGAAATCCGCGACAAGTTTCCCGTCGACGCCGTGGTCAACAACGTGGGCATCGCGTCCCCGCAGCCGCTGGGCGAGATCGACCTGGCCACCCTGTACAACGTGCTGGATTTGAACGTGCGCGTCGCGGTGCAGGTGACCCAGGCTTTCGTCGAATCCATGAAAGTGCGCCGCGCCGGCCGCATCGTCAACGTGGTCAGCCGCGCCATCTACGGCGGCCTGGACCGCACGGCTTACTCGGCCGCCAAAAACGCGCTGGTCGGTTGCACCCGCACCTGGGCGCTGGAATTGGCCGAGTACGGCGTCACGGCCAACGCGGTCGCGCCCGGCCCGATCGAAACCGAAATGTTCCGGGCCACGCGTCCGGCAGGCAGCGACGGTGAAAAGCGCGCGCTGGCCTCGGTACCCATGAAGCGGCTGGGCACGCCCGCCGAGGTCGCCGCCGCCATTGCCTTCCTGCTGTCCGACGATGCCGGTTTCATCACCGGCCAAGTGCTGGGCGTGGATGGCGGGGGCAGTCTGGGCGGGCGTTCTTAAGCCGCGGGCCGGTCCGCCGTCGCCAGGCACTCCTGCCGGCGGGGCTGCCTCGTCACGCGGCCGCTGCAGCGCGCGTCATCGCTGCCTGCGGCGTCGCCATTTCTATCTTGGATAGTTCCTCAGGCAAGGGAATGACCGTACGGCGATTATTCTTCTTTGCGTTGTTCTGGCTGCTCGGGGCCGCGACGCCGGCGTTCGCCCAAGCACAGCAGCCGCTGCTGCTCACGGTGCAAAGCCAGGTCCATCTTCAACGGGCCGTCCCGGCGATTTCGGACGAGGATTGGCGGTGGTTGCGCCAAAAGCAGGAACTGGTGTTGGGTGTCGTTCAAGAGGACCGGGCCCCATTCGAAATCGTCCACCGCGACGGCACCTATAAGGGCATCACGGCGGACGTCAGTTCACTGACGGCCCAACTGCTGGGCTTGAATCTGCGCTTGCTGTCGTATCCGACGCGGGAAGCGGCGCTGAAAGCCCTGGATCAGAAAACCGTGGACATGGTCGGGGGCGAGATGCGCCCCGATGATCGCAAGATAGCGGCGTTCAGTTCCCCCTACATCGTCGACCAGGTGGCGATTTTCAGACGCGCGGCCGACACGCGGGATCTCCCGTCCGGGCTGGACGGCCTGGCAGTCGCGGTGGGGGCTGACGATGCGTTGGCTGCCCAGGTGGCGGTGCGTTATCCCAAGGCGAAGATCGTCCGCTATGCGTCCACGGACGAGGGGCTTGGCGCGTTGGCGTTCGGCCACGCGGATGTCTACGTGGATGGGGCGCTGGCGGCCTATCACAGCATCAACCGGTCTTTTTTCGATTACGTGAAGTTCGGTCGCTACACCGAGCTTGCGACGCGGTACAGCTACGCGCTGGCGTTGGACAATGACCGGCTCCGGGGCCTGGTCGACCAGGCCATTGCCGCAATCGGACAGACCCTGCCCGAAATTGCGCGTAGCTGGGCCGGCAGCGGCTTCATTCCGGGAAGCCGGAACATTTCCTTCACGCCTGACGAGTTGCGCTGGATCGCGTCGCATCCCAAGCTGCGGGTGGTGTTGAACGACGACCTTGCGCCGGTCGCCTTCTTCAATTCGAACAAGGCTTTCTCCGGGCTGGCCTCTGACCTGCTGGAAATGGTCACTTTCCAGACCGGGATCCAGTTCGATGCCTTCAGCCGCAAAGGCAGCTTCCCCGACCAGATCAAGGCGATCGCCGACGGCGAGGCCGATATCGCCATGATGAGTCCGACCGTCGAGCGCGAGCAGGTGCTGCGGTTCAGCCAACCCTTTTCCGTCGATCCCTTGGTGCTTGTCACCAAACGGGCGAGCGCCGGGCAGACGCCGCCGGTACGCACGCTGGCGATAGCCGGAGGCCATACTGCCGCCGAGCTGGTCCCGCCGCGCTTTCCGACTTCCACGCTTGTCGTGGCCAGCTCTAGCCTGGACGCCATGAACAAGGTCTATGCAGGAGACGCGGACGGCGCAGTCCTGGCCTTGCCGGCCGCGCGGTACTACATCGGCCGCCTGTTCAAAGATGAACTCGCCATCCGCGACGTGTTGGATGCCCCTGCCGTGTCGCTCAGCTTCGCCGTGCGGCGCAGCGACCCTGAACTGCAATCCATCCTGAACAAGACGCTCGCGATCCTGACGCCTTACCAGATGAGCGCGTTCGCCAACCGCTGGAAAGCGGAACCCGGCATGAGCGGCGAGACCTGGCGCGATTATGCCGTCATCATCGCCCAGGTCGTGGGCGCAGCCGTCCTGCTGCTGCTGGGCGTGCTGGCCTGGGTCGTGATGCTTCGCCGCCAGGTGCGCGCCAAGGGAGAGGCCAAGCAGGCGCTCAAGGAGCAGTTGCAGTTCGTCAAGACATTGATCGACAGCATGCCCCCGCCCATCTATGTGCGCGATGGCCAAGGGCGCATGCTGGTCTGCAATCGCAGCTACCTCAAGGCGTTGGGGCTGCAGGCGGAGGACGTGCTGGACAAGACCGCATTGGCGTTGCCCGCCGTCGAGTTCGAGGCTGCCGGGGACTTCCACGAAACCTACATGCAGGCGATGCGTCAGGGAGCAATGATCTCGGGCGTGCATCGCGTGCGGATACGTGGCGTCGAAACCTGGATCGACCATTGGGCGCAGCCCTTTGAAAATGCCGCGGGTGTGCCCAGCGGCGTGATCTGCGGGTGGCTGGATATCACCGAGCACCGCAACCTGGTCCAGGAGTTCGCGGCGGCGAAAGAACTGGCGGATGCGGCCAGCCGGGCCAAGACCACGTTCCTGGCGACGATGAGCCACGAGATCCGGACGCCGATGAACGCGATCATCGGCGTGCTCGAACTGGCCTTGAAACGCGCGGACAACGCGCCCATCGACCGCAACAGCATCGAAATCGCGTACGCCTCGGCTCAAAGCTTGCTGGCGTTGATCGGCGACATCCTGGACATCGCCCGCATCGAATCCGGTCGTTTGAGCCTGACGCCAGCGCGCGCCGGACTCCGGGAACAGATCGAATCCGTCGCCCGCGTTTTTGAAGGCCTCGCGCGTCAGAAGGGCCTGCGCCTGTTGCTGGAAATGGACGCCAGCATCCAGACCGACGTGCTGATCGACGCCTTGCGCTTCAAGCAGATTCTGTCCAATCTGGTGGGCAACGCCATCAACTACACCCAAAACGGCGATGTCCGGATCGAAGTCAGGGGCGAGGTGATCGAGCCCGCGCTGCTTCAGGTCGACGTCGCCGTGCAAGACACGGGCATCGGCATCTCGGCAGAAGACCAGAAGCGATTGTTCAAGCCATTCGCGCAGGTGCGCCACGAAGCGCAAAGCTCGGGCGGCACAGGCCTGGGTCTGGTCATCAGCCGGTCGCTGTGCGAAATGATGGGCGGCCGCCTGACGCTCGACAGCGCGCCGGGCGCCGGCACCACCGTCCATGTCTCGCTGCGTCTGCAGAGGCTGGAACCGGCAGCGGCTCCCGCAACGCCCGCGCGGCCGGCGCTGGCGCGGCCGCGCGTGCTGCAGGTTATGGTTGTTGACGATCATTCCGTCAGCCGCCAGATCCTGATGCAGCAGCTGCGTTTTCTGGGCCACGAGGTGCAAGACGCCCCGGACGGAAGCACGGCGCTGCAGACGTGGCGGGCCCAGCCGTTCGACGTCGTGATCACGGACTGTCGCATGCCCGGCATGGACGGCGCGGCATTGGCCGGAGCGATCCGGCGCGAGGAAGCGCCGCGCGGCGAGGCCCCCACGCTTATCATCGGCGTCACGGCGGACGCACAGCCCCAAGAAATCGAACGCTATGTGCAGGCTGGCATGGATGAATGCCTGGTCAAGCCCGTGGGGTTGGACGCGCTGGGCGCAAGGTTGGCGCACCACATGGCTGCGCGGGGGGACGGCTGGGCGGATGAGGGTGGTGCTCAGCCGGCGGAGCCCCTGTTCGACCTGGCTCCTTTGCTTGAGATCGCTGGCGGCGACAGCCGCCGTCATTGGGCCTTGCTCGAAGAGTTGATCCGCACCAACCGTGAAGATGTGGCCAAAATGCATACCCACGGGGCGCAAGGCAAGCTATTGCAGGTTGCAGAGCTGGCGCACCGGATACAAGGGGCCGCCAGCATACTGAAGGCAGCGCAGCTGGTTGAGGCCTGCGCCGCCGTCGAACGCGTGTGCCATGCGGGCGCCGCCGATGCGCAGACCCTGGCGGCATCCATTGACGCTGTGCAGGATGCCGCTCTGGCCCTGGAGCAAGGCCTGCTCAGGCTGCGCGCGCAGGGCTGAGCGCGCTAGCGCGCCACCGCTATGGCTTGCCTGCCATGTGTCCGGCAAAATCCCAGGAAATGGTCGGCCGGCATGGGCCGCGCGTACAGATAGCCCTGCGCGATCGTGCAACCCAGGTCCCGCAGTTGGGCCTGTTGCTCCAGCGTTTCCACGCCTTCCACCACCAGCGGCAATTGCAGCGCCTCAGACAGTTGGACAATACCGCGGATGATCAATGCGGCGCGCGGCTGTGTCCGGAGCCTGCGGGTGAACGTTGCGTCCAGTTTCAGCTGGGTGAAGGGCAAGGCGCACAACCTGTCCAGCGACGAGTGGCCGGCGCCGAAATCATCCATGGACAGCCCGCAGCCCATGGCGCGAAGTTTCAACAAGTTGTCCAGGATGGTGGCTGGCGTGCTGATCATTGTCTCTTCAGTGATCTCAAAAAGGATGGCTGTGGCGGGCGTCTGATGGCGTGCCAGCAGTTCGCCGACGTCGTCGGCCAGGGTCGGCGAGGTCAATTGCGAGGGATGCAGATTGAATGCCAGCGTGGTGGGCATGCCTTGCCGCCCCAATTCCCGCAGCAGCTTCAACCCTTGCTCGAGGAGGGTTCTGAACAGTCCGTCGATCAGGCGATCGGCCACCATGGTCGGCAAAAAGTGCGCCGGAGCCAGCAAGCCCCGCGAACGATGGTGCCATCGTGCCAGTACTTCTGCCGCCAGCAGGGTTTTGCCGTCTATGTCCACGATAGGCTGGTAGTACGCCTTGAATTCGTTGTTGTCCAACCCTCGGCGCACGTCTGCTTGCGAGGCGATGCCGTTCTGGTGCGCTGACGCGTAGCGATGACTACCCTGCCGGAATTTGGCTGCCAGCGATGCCAGGCGAGCCGTATTCAAGGGTTCCCCCAGATCTCCCAGGTATTCCAGGTCCAGGCATTCGATCCATGCCGCGGTGGTTTCAAGCACGGTGTCCTCATGGATGCCGCTGGTGATCACAGCGTGGATCAAGGACAGTTCGCTGGCTTCGCGTAGAAAGGCGAGCCCGGCGGGGCCTTCCCGATGGAAGCTGCAGATGGCGATATCGATTCCGCCGCAAGCCTTCAACAGGGTCATGGCTGTAGCGGGCTCCGATGCTTCATAAATGCGGCCGCCGACCATCGTCTTTAGCGCCGTCGACATGACCATACGCTGGAAGGGATGGTCATTCAGGACCAGGACGCTAAGGTTCTTCATTTGATGCCGACGTAGACATGAGAAAGGACGCTCATGCTAAGTACGGCGACTGTCCTCGACTAGGCGAGAATTCCTGGCTGCAAGTAGGAAACTTCCGAAACCAGGGCGGCGACCTCAGTCATAACTGAGCGTGAAAGTGAGCGTGGCGTGCTTAATTTCTCCGCGGCCTATCTGATGGTTTTCAAGCGCCTCTTGTTCGCCCTGCAAATAGGCCATGAACTGGATGTCATTTGCCCCGGCGCTCACTTGGCCGATGGCGTTTTGCGCCTTCAGGGGCAGAGGATTTCCCTGTGGCGTCTCCAGGCCGATCGCCACCCCGTTGATGCCGTCGCTGTCCAATGCCAGAAAGCCTGGCAGCTTGTTGCTTTCCGGCCCGTCGAAGTAAATGCTCAGGCTGTTGTTGCCGTGCGAGATGTCGCAGTTCAGCAAGCGCAGCGTGATGGGCCGCCCGGGTGTACGGCCATCCCGGTAAAGGTTCTTGTCGGGAACCGCGAAAAAATTCAGCTGCACTTTCTCGCTTTCCGGGCTAAGCGCGCAGGCTTCGGCGACCAAGCGCCCCGAAAAGGCCATATTGTTGCCGGCGGACTGGGCGCCGGCCGGCTGGACCATGCAGGACAGGCTGGCGACCAACACGATCAGGGGGCTTCTGGCCATCTTCTTCATGCGCATGGCGGGCTCCTAGTAAAGCTCGGCAATCAGCAGGGCGGAAGCCGTGAATTCCGTGAGCGGCAGGCGCGAACCAGATAGCTTCACGGGAACGGCTTCCAGCGTAGGCGGCGATTGCGAGGCGTCCAGTTTGATTTCATGAGCGGTGTTCAAGACGAAGTCCGTGTCCTGGTTCAGGATCAGTTTGATGCCAAGATCGGGCACCGAAGACTGCACCGCGGCAGACTCGAACTCGGTGGGCGTACCCACAACCGTCAACTTCATCCGCCACGTCATGCCCGGCCGTATGCCTGGGCAGTCGATCTGGTAGGGGACGGTCTGTTTGTAGTTGTCGCCGTCGATCTTGCTGATATTGATGTTGCGCTTGAAAACGACCTCGATGCGTCCGCCCCTGTCGCTGACGGTGCAGGGGGGCGGTGCGACCAAGTAGCCGCTGAATCTCATGTTTGGCGGGTCGGCGCGACTGCCCGCTGACACAAGGACGGCGACCAACGCCGCGCTGCGGGCGATCCGCGCCAGGTATCGGGAACGGCGCGTCATTGGTAGTCCACCACCATGGTCGCCGCGGCACTGAACTCACCGCCCGTAATCTTTCCTGTGCTGTGGGCCACTAAAACCGCCTGCAGGGTCGGAGGCGATGCGGGATTCAAGGAAAACCAATCGTTCAGCGCGATACTGGCCGTGCCCCGTTTCAGGGCAATGCCAAGACTGCTTCGCGTCGGAATGCCCAGCAGGTCGGTGTTGAAGTCGGCGCCGTCACCCGAAATCTTCATCTTTAGGGCGTAGGAGCCGGCGCGCTTGCAGTCGAGCGTATAGGGAATCACTGCCATCTTGTAGTTCCCATCGATTCGAGAGATCTGCACGTCGCCGAAGGGAATATTGATCGGCTGATTGTCGTTGATGATGCAGGGTACTTTTGCACGGATCGTCCCGGAAATCTGGATGCGAACCTGCTTGGTGGTCACATCGCTTTGGGCCTGGGATAGGGAGGGAGGGGCCAGCATCAAGGTCAAGACCGCGTACGTGGCCAACAGGCTGCCAGCGCGTCTCGGCTGCCGCTGGCGCGACAAGGCGGTAGCGTCAGTCATAGGTCAGATAGAGGTTGATGTAGGAGTGAAAGGCGCCTGCGCGCAACGGGGCTGATGTCCGCTCCGGGGTGACGTAATAGGTCAGGACGCTGTCGCCAGGTTGCACGAACCAGGGGCGGCTGGACTTGTTCAGTTGGATGGGACGCCTCAAAGCATCGGTTAGCCGCAGGCCGAAGCCGGCCGCACCCGCCACGCCCGCAAGTTCCGAGTTGTCCATGTCCGCAGGTGCTCTGAACGTCAAACCGATGACGGGCTCGGCGCTGCTCCATGCCAGTGCGCCGCCATGTTCGTCGCGCCGGCCGCCTTCGGTTCGCACGCAACCCCGCAGCCGCAGCTTGATGGCCACGGGAACGCCTTGGTCCCCGGGCCGATGCAGGGCTGCCGTACCGGTGTTGCCCAGCCAGATTTCCTGGTAGGCGGAATCCATCGCCAGGCTGCACGCGGTTTCCAGCAATGTGCCTGAAATAAGGAACTGGGCGTTAGGTCCCCGGGCGTCCGGTTTGTCTGCCGCAGACGCAACGATGGGGCCAGCCGCCAGCAGCAGGGCGAACCAGATTGCGGGGGAGGCATTTCGCTTGTTGGGCTTCTGTTTCATGATTCCTTCCGGGGCGGGTGTGGGCTCCGTGTTCAGCGACGGTCCTGCACCGGCCTGGCCGTGCATTCGGCGCCGACGCAATGGAACTCCAGCTGCGGTCGTCCGCCGTAATCATTGACGTAGGTCAGGACGGGCGTTGCACCTAGCACCTTGACGCCAACGCTCAAGGCCGCTTGCGATTGCGGCGCGAGCATCAAGGGCTCAAAGGCGTCGGGCGTTTTGCCGTTCACGCTATCCGAGGCATCGATAAGCGTGATGTAGAAGGGGGTGGGATTGTTCACCACGTATTGGTCCCCTTGACGCGTCAGGGTCAGGCGTTCTTGCCAGGGCGAGGATGAAGGACCCGAGGTCTTGCTGATCGCCGTTGGCCGATAGAAGAGCTTGACGCGCGTTTGCAGCGCGATCTGCAAGGTGTTCGCCTTGTCGCTGCGGGGAGGAACCTCCCGCAGATTGAAGTAGAAGAGCGATTCACGGTCCTGCGGCAATTGATTCAACGCCGGCAAACCTTGAATCTTCAACTGGCTTTTGCCACCCGGTTCGAGGCGTTGGATGGGGGGCACGACGACCAGGGGGGAACTGATCTTCTCCTCGCGTTCGTTCTCGATCCAGGCTTGCGCCAGATACGGCAGCTGTTCGTTCTGATTGCTGATGCTCAGGGTGACGGACTTGTCCTGACCGTTGAACACCACGCGGGTCCGGTCCAGGGAGATGGCGGCCGTCGCGGGTTGCGCGGTCAGCAGGGCGGCCAGCGAGAGTATGGCAAGAGAGGCGAAAGAGGTGAATTTCATAGTGAGGTGTGTGGTCTGTATGGGATTGGGGGGGGCAAGGGGCCGGACGACGGTGTGTGCCTAGGACGGGGGAGCGCAGACATAGGCTTGGCGCAAGGCGGACGAGTCCGTTTCGGGCGCAATGGTGAATTGGCAAGGCTCGTTGCCGCCCCACTCAACCGACATGACTTCGCCGGTTTGCATGCCGCTCAGATACACCATTCCATCGTCGCCGACGATGCCGGTTTCCTGGTCGCGGCGGTTCTTTACGCTGACACCGAAAGGCGCGGGCGTACCGTCAGGCAATTGCAAGGCGACCATCCCCTTTTCTCCGGCGATGACTTCCAGGCTGCGGTAACCGATCGCGCCTTCGGTCAGCGTGGCCTGCGCGACGGATCGCATGGCCTCCACGTCGTCGGGCAGGTTGTCCAGGTCGATGTTGGCCTGGTTGCGGTAGTAGCTGTTGACATCGGTGATGACCGCCTTGCCGAACCAGTTCGTTTCAGTGGCCACGCCGTTGCCGCGCACGGGCACGCCGCCAACGCCCTGCGTGTCGACCATCAGGCGGGTTCCGCCCGGTGTGGTGCTGCGATGCAGGGCGGCGCCGCGCGCGGTCACCGTCGCTCCGCCCTGTAACGACAAGCCGACCGAGCTGTAGGCACCCGTCTGATGGCTGGCGCTGACCACGGTTTGGGCCCACGGCCCGTCGTACGAAAAGTAGCCTTGTGCGGTATTGCCGCCGTTGCCATGGCCCGCGCTGATCATGTAGTTGCTGCGCTCGTTCAGCCTGCTGTAGTAGCCCAGGTCGTGTGTGGTGCCGCTGCGGTTCGACGAGGCGCTGTAGCTGAGCGATCCCTTTTCACCGAAGGGGATGCTGAGCGACAAGTACACGCCGTTATCCGACGCGTTGTAAGCCTTGTTGCTATAGCCGGTGACCGACACGCTCAGGTCCTTCAAGCGGCCAAGATCGAAATAGCGCGAGGCCGACAGGCTGTAGCGCCGGTTTACCGGGCCATTCCAATAGTTCTGATGGCTGTAGTTGAGGTACACGTTAGTACCCAGCTCGCGGAACTGCTTGCTGAACGAGATCGTGTACATCTCTTTGCTGCGGTTGATGGGATTGCCCTCGTAACGGGCAGTGAGCAGGTCATTCAAGCTCGTGAAGTTCTTCTGTGAAAACCGGTAGCCGGCAAAGGTGACCTGGCTGTCGTAGTCGTCGAACCGTTTCGAATAGCTGACCCGATAGGATTTCCCCATCAGCACCTGGCGTTCGCGGCCGACGACGGCGCGTGATTGCGTGACGTCGACTGACACCGCGCCGAATGCCAGCAGGTCGCGGCCGACGCCCAGGGCGACGGCGCCATAGTCCTTCGCGCCCAAGGCGCCGCCGAAGAGCGACCAGCCGTTGCTCACGCCCCAGGAAAACTCCCCGGTTCCGAACACGGGGCCCTGCAAGCGGTGGTTCCACTCGGAAGGCTTGCCGGTCGCCAGATTGAAGCGCAGGCTGCCCGGGCGCGACAGGTAAGGGATGCTGGCCGTTGCGACCCGGAAATTCTGGTGGCTGCCGTCTTGCTCTTCAACGCTGACATCCAGGTTGCCGCTGACGGCGTCGTTCAGGTCCTGGATGCGGAACGGCCCCGGGGGTACCTGCGTCTCGTACAGAACGCGTCCTTGTTGTCGGACCACCACGCGCGCGTTGCTGCGGGCGACGCCGGTAATTTCGGGTGCATAGCCGCGAAGGTTCGGCGGCAGCATGCTGTCGTTGGTGGCCAGGCTGGCGCCGGTATAACGAAAGCCGCCGAACAGGTTGGAGTTCAAATAGTCTTCACCGACGATCAGGGTGGATTTCCATCCGGGAATGGCGCGCATGGCATAGAAGCGGCTCCAATCGAATCGCTGCGTTGACGGCCTGCCTGACCCGCGTTCCGCCTGCGCTTGCCAATCCGCGCGCAGGCGCCAGGCACCCGCGTTGAGCCCCGTCGTGCCGTTGCCGCTGAGATAGGTGCTGCGGCCGCCTTCGCGGGAGCGCCGCGTCGTTTGCGCATTCAGGTTGTAGTCCAGCACGGCGCCGGCAATGCCGTCGTCCCATCTGGAAGGCGGATCCCAATTGGGCGCGGTGTATTCCAGGTCCGCTTGCGGCAAGGTCACGTAAATCGCGGCCTGGCCCAAGTTCGCGTTGACCTGCATGCCGGGAATGCTCCTGGTGTCCAGGCAGGCGCCATCGTTCCACCACGCAAGCTTGTCGATCGTGGTCTGCCGCAAGCCGAATTCGGCGACGTGCTCGGGCGCCAGGCATGCGAGACTGCCTCGCGGATCGTCGGGCGGAGTCAGGAAATGGATGAGGATGTCGGTCAGCTGCTGCTGGTTCACATGCAGCACCAGGTTGTAGGCGCCAGGCATGATGTAGTTGGCGCGGGAGAACAGGCTCAGGTCGATGTTCTGCCGGTCCTTCAGGTCCAGCACATCCATGTTGAACTGGACGTCGTCGGATGCCTGCGAGAGGCCGGCCGCCAGGCATAAGGCGGTGCTCATCAATCCCTTGCGATAAATCACTTCTGCGGCCTCTGGAGTATCGTGAAGAATCCGTTCCAAAATGGCTCAGAAGTAGTGCATCCTCAGCCGGACGGTTATTTGATAGTTGC
Source organism: Achromobacter marplatensis (assembly GCF_002209535.1). Taxonomy (GTDB): domain Bacteria; phylum Pseudomonadota; class Gammaproteobacteria; order Burkholderiales; family Burkholderiaceae_B; genus Achromobacter; species Achromobacter marplatensis. The sequence goes on from NZ_NJIG01000008.1 coordinate 70,194, forward strand.
CGGCCTTTAGTGCTTGACCGGTGCCTTGCAGGCTGAGCAAATAGCGCAGCGTCGTGTCGCCAGACGGCGGCATGTATTCGCGCCGTGACGCCCCCGGCAAAATGACGTGGCCGTTGCTGTCCTGCAGACGCATGGCGACGCCTCGCGCCGAGCCTCTTGCCACAAAGAGGTGGCTATCGCTGTCTCCTTCGAAAGTGAGGGCGAATGGATGGGAGCCTTTAGCGTCACCGCCAGCGGTCCGGGTCCTGGCGCAGCCCTCGATGTAAATCCGGAAGGCTTTCTGGATGGTGGTCTCGCCGTTGATCAGTCTTGCCAGTGAAAGCTGACCCATATCGATGGTCTGGTCTTCGGAATCCACTCGCATGGTGCAGGCGGATGTGGCAATGGACCCGCTCATCGTGATCTGCCCGTTCAGGACGTTTCCCAACGCCGGTTGGTCAGCGAAAGCCAGAGTTGCCAACAGCAGGAACAGAATTCGTCGAGGGACGGGAAATGCGGTAACCCTGCGCATCAGGCGCCTCCTAATGAGGGACTGGAGCTGGCCTTCGGCGCAGCTCCAGATGCGTTGGCGTGCGGGTTACTTGTAGGTCAGCGTGAAGTTGACCGAGGCGTGGAACTCGCCCGGAACGATCGCGACGTCCTGCTTGCCTTGTTGGCCATCATCTTCTTGCTCGCCCTGCAGGAAGGCTTGGAATTGCATCGAGGGCGTGGCGGTGTTGATCTTGAGGGCGGACGATTCGTCGCCCATCTTGATCAATTGGCCGCGGCCGTCGGTGATGCCCAGGCTGGCGCCCTTGGCCACGCCCTGGATCGCGACGAGACCATCATAGGCGCCCGACGGCGTGGCGGTGGTGAACGTTGCGGTCACGCTCTTCTTGACGTCTTCCAGGTCGCACCCGAGCAGGTTGATCTCGAAGGATTTGGGCGTCGACTTCTTGCCGCCCTTGATTTCCGCACTGGCGATCTGGTCCATCGTGACGGTTTGGTTGATGGAATCGCTGGCGATGGAGCAAGGCGCTTCAACGATCGAGCCTTCAAAACGAACCGTGCCGCTGGGTTTGTCGGCGGCGAAGGCGGCGGTGCAGGCAGAGCCCAATGCAATCGTTGCGATCAGGCGAGCCAGCTGATTTTTTTTCATCACAATGTCCTTGGATAGTGGTTACAGCTTTCGGGTCGGGGGCTCCGTGTTCGCCGCCCCGGGGAGCAAAAAGGGACGATGAGCGTTTTGGAGTCACCTCGTGTTGAAGCTGAAAACAGTGTAGAAATTGGGACGATCGTGAGAAATAGGATGCGTAGCATCGTTATGTAGGAAATTTCCGAATGGCCCTGCATACGGATCGAACCTTTCATGTTCGCTTGGAAAAACGGGCAAATCTGGTTCTAGAGCCTCGTATGGCGACCGTGGCGTACCGCGCAATGCTCTAAAATCCGAGCTCCTCATGTGCGCCGCCGCGCGCCATGCGTCCGGCAGCGCTAGTCGCTGGACGCCCATTCTCGAGATAGGCCGATCCCCACATGAATTCAGTCTTAATCGTTGACGACCATCCGGTGTTGCGCCTTGCCGTGCGCATGCTGCTGGAGACGAACGGCTTCAATGTGATCGGAGAGGTCGGCAACGGTATCGATGCGGTGCAGATGTTCCGTGACCAGTCGCCAGATGTGGTGATTCTGGACATCGGAATCCCGAAGTTGGATGGGCTGAGCGTGATCGGCCGGATGCGGAGCATCGATCCGCGCAGCCATATCCTGGTGCTGACGTCGCTGTCGTCCGAGGCGTTTTGCCATCGGTGCATGCAGGCGGGTGCCAAGGGCTTTGTCTGCAAGGACGAGGACCTGAACAAGCTGGTCAGCGCCATCAAGGCCGTGATGGCGGGGTACAGCGTGTTCCCGTCGATCTCCGTATCGCCGAAGCATGGGCAGGCGTCCGAGGGGGCGATGATCCAGAGCTTGTCCGATCGCGAGATGACGGTGCTGCAATACCTTGCTCAAGGGCGATCAAACAAGGAGATCGGGGATTTGCTGCTGCTGAGCAACAAGACGGTCAGCACCTACAAGACACGCTTGCAGCAAAAGCTGGGCATGACGTCGGTGCTGGAACTGGCCGAATTCGCCAAGCGCAATGCGCTGCTTGGCGAAGGCGAAGGCGCCTGAGGGGCTCAGGCGCACGTTCGAGGGGCAGATTCAGTAAGGACCGGCGCCGCTCTGGATCGCCTTGGTATCTTTGAATTCGCCGGCAAGTTTCTCGGCCGCGCGGGCCAACAGCACGGCATCGACGCCTACGGCGACGAAGGTCGCGCCCAGGGCCAGGTAGTGCTTGGCCTGCGCCACGCCGCTGTGCAGGATGCCGGCGGCTTTGCCGGAGCGCACGATGCGGGTGATGGCCTCGTCGATCGTCTTGAGCACCTCGGGGTGTTCCGGCTGGCCCAGATAACCCATGCCAGCCGAGAGGTCGGCCGGGCCGATGAAGGCGCCGTCCACGCCGTCTACCGCCAGGATCTCGTCCAGCGCGTCAATGCCGGCCGGCGTTTCGATCTGCACCAGCACGCACATCTGGTCGTTGGCGCGTTCCAGGTAGTTGGGGATACGGTTCCAGCGCGAGGAACGCGCCAGCGCGCTGCCCACGCCGCGGATGCCGGCGGGCGGGTAGCGCACCGCGGCCACAGCCGCCGCGGCTTCCTTGGCGGACTGGATCATCGGAACAAGCAAGGTCTGTGCGCCCGTGTCCAGGATCTGCTTGATTTGCACAGAGTCGTTCCAGGCCGGGCGTACCACGGGCGCCACCGGGTAGGCGGCCACCGATTGCAGCTGCGACAGCGTCGTCTGCAAGGTGTTGGGGGCGTGTTCGCCGTCGATCAACAGCCAGTCGAAACCGGCGCCGGCGACGATCTCCGAGGTATAGGCGCTGGCCAGGCCGGCCCACAGGCCGATCTGGGGTTTACGGTCGCGCAAGGCTTGCTTGAAGGTGTTGGTGAGGATGTCCATGGACTGCATGCCGTGTTAGATGAAATGACAGTTGACGGAACCCAGCACGCCGTAATCGACACTGAACGTGTCGCCGGGCCGGGCGGCTACCGGCCGGGTGAACGACCCCGACAGGATGATTTCTCCGGCCTCCAGCGCGACGTCGTGGGCGGCCAGCTTATTAGCCAGCCATACTACGCCATTGGCGGGGTGATTCAAGACGCCGGCGGCCACGCCGGTTTCCTCGATGACGGCGTTGCGCGAGAGGATGGCGCCGATCCAGCGCAGGTCCATGTCGTCGATCTTCACGGGCCGTCCGCCCATGACGACGCCTGCGTTGGCGGCGTTGTCGGCGATGGTGTCGAACACCTTGCGCGGGCGCTTGGTGTCGGGGTCGATGCCGTGCGAACGCGCGTCGATGATCTCCAGCGCGGGAATCACGTAGTCGACGGCGTCATAAACCTGGAACAGCGTCACGTTCGGCCCTTCGAGGCGCTTGCCCAGCACGAAGGCCAGTTCGACTTCCAGGCGGGGCAAGATGAATCGGTCGGCGGGGATATTGCTGCCGTCGTCGAAGAACATGTCGTCCAGCAGCATGCCGAAATCGGGCTCGTCGATCTGGGACGCCTGCTGCATGGCGCGGGAGGTCAGGCCGATCTTGTGGCCGCGTTTGACGCGGCCTTGCGCCAGCTTGATGTCCATCCAAGCGCGCTGGATGGCGTAGGCGTCGGCGATGTCGATGCCGGGGTGTTCCAGCGAGATCTGGCGGATCTGCGTGCGGGTGCGTTCAGCGTCGTGCAGGCGCGCGGCAATGGCGCGCACGGTTTGGGTATCTAGCATCGGGTGTCCGAAAGGATCAGGAAGGGAAGGGAGCCAGCGTGTTGACGAGTCGTCCAACGCCGTCGATTTCGGTCACGACCTCGTCGCCGGGCATGACATTGACGATGCCGTCGGGGGTGCCCGTCAGGATCAGGTCGCCGGGCGAGAGCGTCATGAAGCTGCTGAAATACGCGATCAAGGCGGGCACGTCGAACACCATGTCGCGCGTGTTGCCGCGCTGGGTCTCGACGCCGTTGACGGTGGTGCGCAGGTTCAGGTTCATGGGGTCGGGGACGTCGTCACGATCGACCAGCCAAGGGCCCAGCGGCGTGCAGGTGTCGCGGCTTTTCACCCGCAGATTGGGGCGATACCAGTTTTCCAGGTAGTCGCGCAGCGCGTAGTCGTTGGCCACCGTATAGCCGGCCACATGATCATAGGCCTGGCTCCGCGAGACGCCGCGGGCCGTCTTGCCGATGACCACCGCCAGCTCGCATTCATAGTGCATGAAGGCAACGTCGGCGGGGCGCAGGGTCTGGGCACGGTGCCCGACGAAGGTGTTGGCGGCCTTCAGGAAGCCCAGCGGTTCCTCCGGCGCCTTGAACGCCAGCTCCTTGGCATGGTCCGCATAGTTGATGGCCAGCGTGAACGTGGTGCGGGGTTCGATAGGGGGTAGCCAGGAGACGGCTTCTTCGGCCAGGACGCGGCCGTCGGCCAGACGGACCTGGCCCGGACCCGCCTCGGTCGCCGCGTGGATGGCACCTTCGTAAACAATGCGTGCGTGTTTCATGGCGGATCCTCAGGCGGTGGCGGCGGCCAGCCGGTTGCCCAGCGTGCCGACGTGCAAGATGCGGATGTCGTAGCGCTGCCCGGCCCTGACGCGCGGGGCGTCGTAAGGGGCGCCGACCAGCAGCATGTCGCCGGCGTCAAAGCTCATGAATTGCGTGACGTCGGCGATCAGCCGCGCCACCGGGCGGACCAGATCTGCGGTGCTGGCGCGCTGCGCCAGGACGCCGTCCACATGGACTTCGATTTCCAGCGCGTCGGGGTCGGGCACGGATGCCGCCGGCGCAAGATCGCGGCCGATGGGGCAGAAGCCGTCGCGGCATTTCTGCTTGAGGGCAGGCCGGAAGTAGCTGGCGTGCGGGACGGAAAGGTCGGCCACGACGCGATAGCCCGCCACGTAGGCCAACGCTTCCGCCTCGCTTACCTGGGTGGCGCGGCGCGAGAACACCACGCCCAGGCAGGCGCCCACTTCGACCTCGTCGACGTCGGCCGGCAGCGTGATGACGTCGCCGTCTTGCGCATACGTGTTGGCGGGCTTGATGTAGAGCACCGGCGCCTTGGGCGCGGCCTTGTACGGCGGGGCGTCCATGGTGTCCCCCAACGCCTGCAACGCCTGGCGCGTGTTCAGCGCGGCGCCCACTACCGTGCGGGGCGGGGCCGCCAATGCGGCGGCGGCTTCGGCGGCGCGTGCGGCCAGGTAATCGCGGTAGTTGTTCACCTTGTAGTTCAGCACGGGGTCGGCCTCTTCGATCTGCATCGAGATGCCCAGCGGGCGGGCGGCCATGAGCGGCGCCAACGCGGCGGACAGGGCCTGGAACACGCGTTCGCCCAGCGCGGTCTTCTGCACGTCACTACGTCCGTGCCCGATGCGCAGCACCACGTGGACAAAGGTGTTGTCCGGATGGCCATCGACGATCAGGCAGTCGTCCACGCGCAGCGCTCGCGTACGGGCGCCCGCCAGCGGGAACAGCGTGCCGTCGCCAACGGCGGCGTCCTGCACGGTGCGCATCAGCGTGCGCGTGTCCAGGTCCAGGTTGCCGGAGTACTCAATCCAGATGTGGGGCATGTTGTCTCGCTCACCATATCGTTATCATGTTAAGTATCATAGTGAAAAAGGTCAGGGCCGGCAACGCCCGGAACGTGTCTGGCCAGGCAGGTCGGATCGGGATTTCCCGGCGTTGACAGCGCCCGGCGGCCAGCATAATGTTAACGTGTTAATTAAAAACGCGGGCGAGATTGAGCCGCCCCCATGCAGGAGGAGCGCACGTGAGCATCAAACATTGGATCAATGGCCGGCAGGTCGACAGCGCAGACCGCTTCGTCACCTATAACCCGGCCACTGGCGATGCGATTGACGAGGTCGCCGCGGGCGGCCAGGCCGAGATCGATGCCGCCGTGTCTGCCGCGGCCGATGCTTTCCCTAAATGGGCGAACACGCCCGCCAAGGAACGTGCCCGCCTGATGCGCCGCCTGGGCGAACTGATCGACCAGAACGTGCCGATGCTGGCCGACCTGGAGACGCGCGATACCGGCCTGCCGATCTCGCAGACGCGCAAGCAACTGATTCCGCGCGCTTCCGAGAACTTCACGTTCTTCGCGGAAGTCTGCACGCGGATGAACGGCCACACGTACCCGGTGGACGATCAGATGCTGAACTACACGCTGTACCAGCCGGTCGGCGTGTGCGCGCTGGTGTCGCCCTGGAACGTGCCGTTCATGACCGCCACCTGGAAGACGGCGCCGTGCCTGGCGCTGGGCAATACCGCCGTGCTGAAGATGTCGGAACTGTCGCCATTGACGGCCGACCAGTTAGGCAGGCTGGCGCTGGAGGCTGGCATCCCGGCAGGCGTGCTGAACGTGGTGCAGGGTTACGGCGCCACGGCGGGCGACGCGCTGGTACGGCACCCCGGCGTGCGCGCGATCTCGTTCACGGGCGGCACCGTCACGGGCAAGAAGATCCTGGCTGGCGCCGGCGGCATCAAGAAGTACTCGATGGAACTGGGCGGCAAGTCGCCCGTCCTGATCTTCGACGATGCCGACGTGGACCGTGCGCTGGATGCCGCACTGTTCACCATTTTTTCGTTGAATGGAGAGCGTTGCACCGCGGGGTCGCGCATCTTCGTGCAGCAAAGCATCTACGACGATTTCGTGCGCAAGTTCGCGGCGCGCGCCGAACGGCTGGTGGTTGGCGACCCGGGCGACGAGGCCACGCATGTGGGCGCGATGATCACGCGACAGCACTGGGAAAAGGTGACAGGCTACATTGATCTGGCCGAACGGGAAGGCGCCCGCATCCTGGCGGGCGGCGCAGGCAAGCCAGCCGGTTTGCCCGTGCACCTGGCACATGGAAATTTCGTGCGTCCGACCGTGCTGGCCGACGTCGATAACCGCATGCGTTGCGCGCAGGAAGAGATCTTCGGCCCGGTCGCCTGCCTGATCCCGTTCAAGGACGAGGCGGAGGGCCTGGCGCTGGCGAACGACGTGAAGTACGGGCTGGCGTCCTATATCTGGACGAGCGACATCGGCCGCGCGCACCGTCTGGCGCGCGGTATCGAAGCAGGCATGGTGTTCATCAACAGCCAGAACGTACGCGACTTGCGCCAGCCGTTCGGGGGCACGAAGGAATCGGGCACGGGGCGGGAAGGCGGCGAATACAGCTACGAGGTATTCGCCGAAATCAAGAACGTGTGCGTGTCGCTGGGCGGCCACCACATCCCCAAATGGGGCGTTTAAGCCTCGGGAATCAGGAGACAACCATCATGGGTAAGCTCGCGCTGGCGGCCAAGGTGACGCATGTGCCGTCGATGTATCTGTCCGAACTTCCTGGCAAGCACCATGGTTGCCGCGAGGCCGCCATTGAAGGGCATCGCATCATCGGCAAGCGGTGCCGCGACCTGGATGTGGACACGATCGTGGTGCTGGACGTGCATTGGCTGGTCAATGCGGGTTATCACGTGAACGCCAACGGGCGTTTCAAGGGGCGCTATACCAGCAACGAGCTGCCGCATTTCATCAAGGACATGGATTACGCCTACCGCGGCAATTCCGAACTGGGGCGGCGCATCGCCGAATGCGCCAATGCGGCGGGCGTGGGCACGCGTTCGCACGAGATCGACAGCCTGGAGCTGGAATACGGCACATTGGTGCCGATGCGGTACATGAATGGCGACGGCCGCTTCAACGTAGTGTCGGTGGCCGCCTGGTGCGCATGGCATGCGCTGGACGAAAGCCGTCGATTCGGCGCGGCGCTGCGCCAGGCCATCGAGGCCAGCGACAGCCGCGTCGCCGTGCTGGCCAGCGGATCGCTGTCGCATCGCTTCAACGACAACGGCAGTCCTGAAGCCGCCATGCACCAGATCAGCCGCGAGTTCCACCGCCAGGTGGACTTGCGGGTGGTCGAGCTATGGCGCCAAGGGGATTGGAAAACGTTCTGCGCGATGCTGCCCGACTACGCCGAGCACTGCGTCGGCGAAGGCGGCATGCACGACACGGCCATGCTGCTGGGACTATTGGGGTGGGACAGTTACGACAAGCCGGTGGAGATCGTCACCGATTACTTCACCAGTTCCGGCACGGGGCAGATCAACGCGATCTTCCCGGTGCCGGCCTGAGTCACGCTTCGTCGGCGTCGCGCGATGCCGGCGCGTCACGCTTGATCAGGTCGACCATGGCGTCGACGTCGCGGTACAGGCGGTCCAGCAATTCCTTGCCGATCTTGCTTTCGATCTCTTGGTACTTCGCATCCACCTGCGGGCGCATGCGGTCGATGAGCTTGTTGCTTTTGGGGGTCAGAGATATTTCCTGGCGCCGCTGGTCGGCGCTGGAGCGCACGCGCTTGATCAGGCCTTGTTCTTCCATGCCGGCCAGCATGCGGGTCAGGCTGGGGCTGAGGATCTGGCAACTGCGGGCGATCTGATTGGGTTCCATCGAGCCGACTTCGCTCAGGGTACGCAGCACCCGCCATTGTTGTTCGGTGACGCCCGCCGCATGCAGCACGGGACGGAAATGCGCCATCAGGGTTTCGCGCGCGTAAAGCAGCAGATGGGGGAGATTGCGGTGGTGGAAGCTCGGACTCATGGCGGCTATGTTAGCAAGAAGCCATCCATTTTTTGACCAAATATTTGCGTGCGTCGTGCGCGCCACACCGCCATCGGCGCCGCGTGGGGCGGGGCCGATGTCGGGGACAGGGCGGGGGGTCAGGCCGGGTTTTGCTGCGCCAGTTCTTGCAGGTCGTCCGGCAGGGTCAGGTCAGGCGCGCCTTGCTGCAATTCACGCAGCGCCGCGACGGCTTCGTCCTGCTGGTCGTCCTGGACCAATGCGCGGATGTGAGCCACGCGGGCCTCGACGTCCTGTTCGCTGAACGCCACGACTTCCGTGGCCGTGGCGTCGCCTTGCTGCGCTGTTTCGGCAGCGGCAGTTTCGGGGGTAGCGGCGGCCGCCTGGGGTTGGCTTGTGGCCGTGTCGGTCGGGGACGCGACGACGCGCTGGGTGGTGACGGGTGCCTGCTTGGCGGTCAGCGCTTCGGCCAGCGCGGCAGGGGCCGGCGCCGGCGAGCGTTCGGCGCTGGTGCCGACTTCGTGGGGAGCCGCCAGTTGCGCGGTCACGTCCTGCATGTCGGCGCTTTCGCGCATGTCGGTCCAGGCGAATAGCCCGGCCACCATGGCGGCGCAAGCAGCCGCGGCCCAGCCGGGATGCCAGCTGTGGCCAGGGTGCCAGGTACGGCGCACCGCCGCGTCAAGTTCGGGACTGGTCCCGGGTCTGGGCTTACGGTACAGGGCGCGCAGATCCCGTTCATCGTCTTCATCGAAAGGGGGGCGATAGGTAATGCTCATGCGCGTACTCCTCGCGCCTACGCCCGGTGGCTGGACGTATCCGCGTTTGACCTTTGCTGGGCGCCGCGCCGGTGGTCCGGCGGTCTCGTCGTGGCTAGGGTCTTGTTCCGGTTTATGCGGCCTAGGCAAAGACCGCAGGGCGATTGCGCCGCGATTCCCGTTGCTGCGCCCGTGTAGGGCGTTTGGCGCCGGGTATGCCGTCCTGACGGGACGGTTCGACAATGCGCTGCACCTGTTGATTATGCGCGATTTGTGGAATTCCGGCAGGGAATTTCTTCTATTTGCATGATGTAACTTGAGACTGTCCCTGTTAGTGAAAGCGAAATGACAGATTCACGCACTGGGACGGCGCAAACGACTCAGCAAGAGGGGCGTTTTGATGTGCGGCCCGCGCGCTGGAACGACAGGTTGCCGGTACACTTTCGCGCATGGCCAAATCCCGAACTGTATACGTGTGCGCCGACTGCGGCGGCACCACCCCGAAGTGGCAGGGCAAATGCCCGCATTGCAACGCCTGGAACACGCTGGAAGAAACCGTGGAATCGTCGTCGCCTGCCGCGTCGGCGCACCGCTACGCGCCGCTGGCATCGGCCAGCCCCGTGCGCAGCCTGTCTGAAATCGAAGCCCGCGAAACGCCGCGCCAGCCCACCGGGCTGGACGAATTCGATCGTGTGCTGGGCGGCGGGCTGGTGGCTGGCGCCGTGGTGCTGATCGGCGGCGATCCGGGCATCGGCAAGTCCACGCTGCTGCTGCAGGCGTTGGCGTCGATGTCGCAGACGACCAGCGTCCTTTATGTCACGGGCGAGGAGTCCGCCGAACAGGTCGCGTTGCGCGCCCGCCGGCTGGACTTGCAGACGGGCAACGTCAATCTCCTGGCCGAGATCCGGCTGGAGGCCATCCAGGCTGCCGTGTCCGAGCAGAAGCCGACGGTCGCCGTGATCGATTCGATCCAGACCCTGTATAGCGGCGAACTCAGCGCGGCGCCGGGTTCGGTGTCGCAGGTGCGCGAATGCGCGGCCCAATTGACGCGGCTGGCCAAACAGACGGGCATCGCCATCGTCATGATCGGCCACGTCACGAAGGACGGCGCGCTGGCGGGCCCGCGCGTGCTGGAGCACATCGTGGACACGGTGCTGTATTTCGAGGGCGACACGCATTCGTCGTTCCGGCTGGTGCGGGCGTTCAAGAACCGCTTCGGCGCGGTCAACGAATTGGGCGTGTTCGCGATGACCGATCGCGGCTTGCGCGGCGTGGCCAATCCATCGGCGCTGTTCCTGTCGCAGCACGAGCAGCAGGTCGCGGGTTCTTGCGTGATGGCCACGCAAGAGGGCACGCGGCCGCTGCTGGTCGAGATCCAGGCGCTGGTCGACAGTTCCCACGCGCCCAATCCGCGCCGGCTGACGGTCGGCCTCGAAGGCAACCGCCTGGCCATGCTGCTGGCGGTACTGCACCGGCATGCCGGCGTCACGACCTTCGACCAGGACGTGTTCGTCAATGCGGTGGGCGGCGTGCGCATTACCGAGCCGGCGGCCGACTTGCCAGTGCTGCTGGCCATCATGTCGTCGCTGCGCGACAAGCCGCTGCCGCGCGGCCTGATCGCGTTCGGTGAAGTGGGCCTGGCGGGCGAAATCCGGCCTGCGCCGCGTGGCCAGGAGCGTTTGCGCGAAGCGGCCAAGCTGGGCTTTTCCATTGCGTTGATCCCCAAGGCTAACGCGCCCCGCCAGCCCATCGAAGGGCTGGAGATCTGGGCAGTGGACCGGTTGGACGCCGCGCTGGACAAGTTGCGTTGATGCCTTGGGCCGGCGCATGCCGGACCGGGGCCTGTTGAACTTCCTTTTATTGAATCGCCCATCCTGGACAAGGCCGGGTCTGCTGGAGCAAGACGTGAGTCTGTTTGTTATCGCCGCGTGCCTGGCCGCGGGTGGCCTGATCGGTTTCATGGGCGGCGTGCTGGGCATCGGGGGCGGACTCATCGCCATTCCCGCGCTGGTGCTGCTGATGGGAATGTCGCAGCAACTGGCCCAAGGCACGGCGCTGATCATGGTGTTGCCCGCCATCACGATGGCCGTGCGCAAGTACAACCAGCAAACCCGCATCGATAGGCGCGTGGCCGCCGCAGGGGCCGCGGGCGCCGTGGTCTTCACCTGGGTGGGCGCGCGGCTGGCGCTGGGCATCGACTCCAGCATCCTGCGCCAGAGCTTTGCGGTGTTCCTGTTTTTCATCGCCTTGTTCTACGTCTGGCAGACTTGGCGCGCCGCACGCCCCGCGACCCGGCGTCCGCGGGCCGACAAGGGCCCGGCGCCCACCTTTACCCCGCGCCGCGCCATTGCGCTGGGTATCCTGTGCGGGACGTTGGGCGGCTTCTTCGGCGTGGGCGGCGCGGTGTTGGCCGTGCCGATCATCACGTCGGTTTTCCGTTTGCCGCAAACCACCGCACAGGCCTTGGCGTTGAGCATGGTGATCCCCGGTTCGACCATCGCACTGATCACGTACGCGTGGGCGGGCCAGGCGGATTGGATGGTCGGCTTGCCGCTGGCCATCGGCAGCCTGCTCTTCGTGCCTGTCGGCGTGAAGCTTGCGTACCGGCTTCCTGAACGCAAGCTGAGAATCTGCTTTGCACTGATGCTATTCGCCACGGTTGGGCTGCTGGCATTCGAGGCGTGAGTGCGGCGCTTACGGTGCGTATTAGCAAACGTTAGCGTCCGAAATTTTGTGGTTCTGCGGTGAACCTTCTGCAGGGCCTGCCTTCAAACGGAGTACGGGGTAAGCGGCGATGTTGCCGCCCCGTGTCGGAAAGGGCTTCGGCCCTTACATTCAGGAGTTCATGAAATGACGACTCACTCCCGTATCGCTGCGTTCTTGTCCACCTCGGCGTTGTGCCTCGGTCTTGCTGCTGCGCCTTCGGCGTTCGCGGCAGGCGCCGACGCTTCTGCCAAGGCGGGCGAAACCAAGACCCAGGCGCAGCACAAGCATCACAAGTCTGACAAGACGTCCGCCAAACCGGCGGCCGCCAAATCGGGCACAGCATCGAAGATGGACCATTCCGGCGCCACGACGCCGGCGAAGTAAGCAGGGGGCTGTAAAGCCCGAAAGTAGTTCCTTTGCAGGAAGACTGCCGATCCCGCGGGACCGGAAAGTCGAAAGCCTCTCGGTATGGGCACCGAGAGGCTTTTTTGTTGCCGGGTGGCGTGGAGGTCTTTGTCGCTTCTGCGCCGACGTGGCGCAGGGTGCGCTTATTCCACCGGCGTGATCACGCGGCCGGTGTCGAAATAGGCCTGCAGGTTCTCCAGCATCAGGTTCTCCATGGCCAGGCGCGTCTCCAGCGTGGCGCTGCCGATGTGCGGCAGGACGACGGCATTGTCGCTCTTGGTCAGGGCTTCCGGCACCTTGGGTTCGTGTTCGAACACGTCCAGCGCGGCGCAGCCCAGCTTGCCGGCTTCCAACGCGGCGACCAGCGCGGTTTCATCGATGACCGGTCCGCGCGCGATGTTGACGATGATGCCCTTGGGGCCCAGCGCTTCCAGGACCGGCTGGTTCACCAGATGGCGCGTGCTGGGGCCGCCCACGGTGGCTACGATCAGGAAATCGGCCCATTTGGCCAGGTCTACCAGTGAGGCCTCGTAGCCGTAGTCGATGTCATCGCGTTTGCGGCGGTTGTGATAGCGCACCTCCATGTCGAACCCGGTGCCGCGCTTGGCGATGGCCTCGCCAATCCGGCCCAGGCCCACGATGCCCAGCTTCTTGCCGCTGACGCGCAGGCCCAGCGGGATGCTGCCGTGCACCTGGCCCCATTGGCCGGCGCGCACGAACCGTTCACCCTGGCCCATGCGGCGGGCGCCGGCGATCAAGAGGCCCCAGGCCAGGTCCGCCACGCAGTCCGTCAGCACGTCGGGCGTATTGCTGACCTGCACGCCGCGCTTGTGCGCCGCCTCGACGTCGATGGTCTCGTAGCCCACGCCCCAGCTGCAGATCGCCTTCAGGTCGGGCAGCGCGTTGATGAGTTCGGCATTGGCGCCGAAGTTGGCTGACGTGACGACCGCGGTGATGCCCTTGCCGTGTTCGGCCAACGCGGCCTTGCGGTCGGGGAATTTCCACAGCTCTACCACGTCGTACCGGTCGGCTAGGTTCTTGTTGGCGGAGGGGGAGCCGGCCAGCGAGCCGACCTGGATGATGCGATGCTTAGTGGTCATGTTGTCGTACGGGTGGGTGGCGAAAACGGTCATGCTACTTGATTCGGCCTTGAAATCGGCTGAGGGGATGCCCGCGGGCATCCCCTGGTGCGTGCCCCGCCGGCTATTCCAGCTGGATGTTGGCCTTCTGGATAACGTCCTTCCACCGCTTGACCTCGCCTTGCTGGAACGCGGTGAACTGCTGCGGCGTATTGGCCACGACTTCAAAGCCCAGGCCTTGCAGCGTCTGTTCCGTCTTCGGGTCGCGCAATGCGGTCTGCAGGGCCTTGGACAATTGCTGCACCACCGCGGGCGGGGTCCCCTTGGGCACGGCGAAGCCTTGCCACGAATACACCACCATGTCCTTGATGCCGGCCTCGGTCAGCGTGGGCACGTCGGGCAGCTCCGGCGTGCGCGCATCGCCGGTGATGGCCAGGGCCTTCAGCTTGCCTGCCTTGATATGGTTCTGCACGGCGCCCAGATTCTGGAACGACACATTGACCTGACCGCCGATCAGGTCCGCGATCGCGGCCCCGCCGCCCTTGTAGGGCACGTCCACGCCCGTGCTGTCCGTACGCTGGCGAAACAGTACGGCGGACAGGTGGTCCGAAGAGCCCGTGCCCGACGACGCGTAGGAGACGCTGCCGGGGTGCTTCTTCGCATAGTCGACGAGTTCGGCGACGCTCCCGGCGGGAAAGGTGGTGGCGGCGACCAGCACGTTGGGATTGCGCACGGCCTGGGTCAGGTATTCGAAGTCCTTGCTGGGGTTGTACGAGAGGTTTTTGTAGAGCGCTTCGTTGATGGCGAAGGTGCCGATCGAGCCGACCATCATGGTGTAGCCGTCGGGCGTGCTGCGTGCCAGGGCCTGCGCGCCGATGGCGCTGTTGGCGCCGGGCTTGTTCTCGACCACGAAGGTCTGTCCCAGCAGCTTCGATAGCGCCGGCGTAACGGAGCGCGCGGTGATGTCGGACGAGCCGCCCGGCACGAAGGGCACGATCATGGTGACGGGTTTTTCGGGGTAGCCGGCGGCCTGGACCGCCGGCCCGCCAAGCATGACGGCGCCCGCCGCCAAAGCGCAGATCAGTTTATTCATGTTGTCTCCTGGTTCGCGTGATGATGAGAAGCCCGCCGCTCACGCGTTGCGCGCGGGCCTGGATCTGCGTCAGGTCAGTCGACCTTGGCGCCGGATGTTTTCACGACTTCTGCCCACTTCACGGTCTCTTGCGCCATGAACTGCTTGAACTGCGCCGGCGTGTTGCCCGAGGGCGTGGCGCCCTGGGCCTGCAATTGCGCGCGCACGGGCTCTTGCTGCAACGCGGCCGCCACGTCGCGCTGGATCTTGTCGACGATGGCGGGCGGCGTGCCGGCGGGGGCCAGCAGCCCGAACCAACTGGATGCCTCGTATCCCTTCACGCCCGCTTCGGCCAGCGTCGGCACGTCCGGCAAGGCGGGCGAGCGCGCGGCCGTGGTGACTGCCAGCGGCCGCAGCTTGCCGCCCTTGATGTAGCCCATGGAAGAGGGCAGGTTGTCGAAGATCAGGTCGGCGGAGCCGCCCATCACATCGGTCAGCGCGGGGCTGCTGCCTTTGTACGGCACGTGCGTCATGCGGGTGCCCGTCATGCTCTGGAACAGTTCGCCCGACAGGTGCGTGGAGGTGCCGTTGCCGGTGGACGCCATGTTGACGGTATCCGGATTGGCCTTCAGGTATTTGATCAGGTCAGCCACGTTGCGGATGCCGTGCTTGTCCGCGAACTTGGGATTCAGTTCAAGTATGTTCGGCACCGGGATCACCAGCGTGACGGGCACGAAATCCTTGACCGGGTCGTAAGGCAGCTTGGCGTAGACGGACTGGTTGATCGCATGCGTGCTGACGGTGCCCATCAGCAGCGTGTAGCCGTCCGCGGCGGCGCGCGCGGCTTCGGCCGAACCGACGTTGCCGCCCGCGCCCGCCTTGTTGTCCACCACGACCGACTTGTTCCAGCTCTTGCCCAGTTCGGCCGCCACGACGCGCGCGGCGATGTCCGTCGTGCCGCCTGCGGGGAAGGGGACGATGATCCTGACATCGCGTTCCGGGTAGTCGGCCAGGGCGGGGGCCGCGGGCAGCAGGAAGGCGGTAGCCGTCAACAGGGCGGCGGTGAGCAACCGGCGGCGCAGGGGGGCTGCTTGCATGGAACGTGTCTCCTTGGTGTGCGCGTGGCCGCGCATCGTTTGTGGGAAATTCCGCCCCTGGCATGGCCCGAGGCGGCAAGCCGCAAGGCGCATGCGGCACCCTGCGTTTTGTTGCCGTTCTACTTGTCAAACAAATATAGGTATTGAGGTTATGCTTGTCAACCAAGTATACTTTTTTCACCTTACTCATCTAACAACTGGATCAGCCAGGAGCCCCGTCCATGAAAACTTCCCCGGTGTCCGCCCAGGACTTGCAGCGTTCGGTCATTGCCGTGCCGCCGTTGGCCCGCCACGACGATCTTTCCCTGAACGAAGCCGCCAACAAGGCGCTGCTGGGTCACCTGGAAGCCGGTGGCGTGCGCAACGTGATGTACGGCGGCAACGCCAACTTCTACAACGTGGCCGTCAGCGAATACGCGCGCATCGTGGACATGCTGGCCGGGCTGGCGGGGTCCGATACGTGGATCCTGCCGTCGGTCGGGCCCGACTACGGCAAGATGATGGACCAGGCGGCAATCCTGCGTTCGCGTCCGTTCCCGACGGCGATGCTGCTGCCCATGTCGTTTCCGTACACGGACGCCGGGCTGGCCGATGGCGTTCGGCGCTTTACCGACGCGCTGGGAAAACCCGCCGTGGTCTACATCAAGTCGGCTGACTACCTGGCACCGGCCACCGCCGCGCGCCTGATCGAGGAAGGCCGCATCGTCGCGTTCAAGTACGCCGTGGTGCGCGACAACCCGGCAAAGGACCCGTACCTGTCGTCCTTGCTGCAAGCGGTGGATGCGCGCTGGATCGTCAGCGGCATCGGCGAACGCCCGGCCATCGTCCACTATCGGGATTTCGGCCTGAAGAGTTTCACGTCCGGTTCGGTCTGCGTGGCTCCGCGCGGCTCGATGCGCTTGCTGCACTTGCTGCAGGAAGGCCGCTACGACGAGGCCGAAGTGGTGCGCGAACATTATCTGGGCCTGGAAGACTGCCGCGACGGCATCAGCCCGATTCGCGTGCTGCACGACGCCGTGACCTTGTCGGGCGTGGCGGACATGGGGCCGATGCTGCCCCTGTTGACCGGCATCTCAGACGCCGAGCGCGAACGCGTGGCGCCTGTCGCGCGCGCGCTGGCCGCCTGGGACAAGGAAGCCGTGGCGGCCTGACCGTGAACGCGGCGGCTGCGCACCTCCCGTCGCACCGCCTGTTGGCGGTACGATGGGCGCTGTTCCCGTAAAGGTGAACAGGCCTAAGTATCCAGGAGGTTTCGTGGCCCGATCCAAAGCATCAACTTCATCCGAGCCGCAGGCGCCCGTCGAGTCCGACGCGTCGGGTTCGCCCCTGCTCGAACGCGGGCACCGGGTGCGGCTGGCGGATCAGGTCTACGGGCAGATCTTCGAGCAGATCGTGTCCGGCGGACTGAACGTGGGCGACAAGCTGCCCTCCGAAAACGAGATCTCGGAACGCTTCGGCGTATCGCGTCCGGTCGTGCGCGAGGCCCTGTTGCGCTTGCGCGCCGATGGCCTGATCACGGCGCATCAGGGCTTGGGCACGTTTGTCAGCCATCAGCCCGCGCCGCGCCTGAAGACCTTCAACGACGTGCAGAACGTCAGCGCCTATCTGCGCGCGCAAGAGGTGCGCGTAGCGCTGGAAGGCGACGCGGCCCGCCTGGCCGCATTGCGCCGCACGGACGAACAGTTGAAGAAGATCGCCGACGCCCATGCGGCGTTCGCCGACAGCCTGACGCACGGCCAGGTGTCGCCCGAGGCCGATCTGGCGTTTCACGCCAGCATCGCCGAAGCCAGCGGCAACGACTTTTATCTGGGGGTGCTGGAAAGCATCCACGAATCCATCAACGGCTTCATGCGGCTGACCTTGAGCCTGACGCGCACCGGTTCCCGGCAACGCGCGCAGCGCGTCGTGGACGAACACGCGACCATCCTGGACGCCATCCGCGAACAGGACAGCGAGCGCGCCCGCGTGGCCATGCAGTTCCATCTGGGGCAGGCGCGCCACCGACTGGTGGACCGCGAGCGCGACTGACATCAACGACCAACGGAGACAACGAGTGCAAGGCAATGGAGCAATAGCGAAGAACGTGCCGGTCGAGCAGGTCCGCGAACAGATCCTGCAGGTGCTGCAAGCCTGGGGCATGGACGAAGATCTGGCGCACACCACGGCCGGCCTCATGGCGCAGACGGATCTGCTGGGCATCGATTCGCATGGCATTTCGATGTTGCCCGCTTACGAGGAAAAGTGGCGCGCGGGTTCCTTGAAGCTGGATGCCCGTGCACGGATCGTGCGCGATGGCGGGGCCAGCGCCTTGATCGACGGCATGGGCGGCCTGGGTTACCCCGTGGCCTCACAGGCCATGCACCTGGCGGTCGACAAGGCGCTTACGCATGGTGTGGGCGCGGTGTCGGTCTGCAATTCGCATCACTTCGGCGCGGCCGGCGTGTATGCGCGCATCGCGGTGCAGCGCGGCGTGGTCGGCCTGGTCACCAGCAGCGCCAACGGCATCATCATGGTACCCACGCGCGGCGCCATGCCCATGCTGGGCACCAACCCCATCGCGTTCGGCGCGCCTGCGGCCCACAACGAACCCTTCTTGTTGGACATGGCGACCACCACGGTCGCCGCCAACAAGGTCAAGGTCTACGACTTTCTGGACAAGCCGCTGCCGCCGGGCTGGGCGGTCGACGGGCAGGGTGGGGCGGTCACCGACGCCGACGCCGCAATGCAGTTCATCTTCAAGCGCCCCGAGGGCGGCCTGACGCCGCTGGGCGGCACGTCGGCCATGAGCAGCCACAAGGGCTACGGTCTGGCGATGATGGCGCAGATCCTGGGCGGCACGCTCAGCGGCAGCGCCTTTGCCGCTCGGCGTGCGCCCACCCGCCGTCCGGGCGAACCGGACGACGTGGGGCATTTCTTCCTGGCTTTGAATCCCGACGCGTTCCGCGCCGCAGGGTCGTTTGAATCCGATATGGATGACATGATCGACGCGTTGCACGACACACCGCCCGCCCAGCCGGACGAGCCCGTGCTGGTGGCAGGCGAGCCCGAGGCGGCGGAACGCGAGCGCCGGCTGCGCCAGGGCATTCCGATATCGGCCGCGCTGGCCGATCGGTTGCGCGGTATCTGCGAGCGCGCCGGCACGACGTATCTGCTGGAGGACATTTGCATCGGCTGATGCGGCCGTAACGCATCAAACGCTAGGCACAGACGATAGGAACAGACCCGGACACCGGGCGATATACCTACAACAACCATGAGGAGACAACCATGCAACAGAACAAACCCGTCGCGCACAGACGCCTTGCCATCCTGGCCGCGGCGTCGGCCGGCTTGCTGACCCTGCTGCCGGCGGCAGCGATGGCGCAGACTGGCGCCTGGCCTGCCAAGCCCGTCAAGCTGGTCGTGCCGTTTCCGGCCGGCGGCAGCACGGATTCCGTGGGCCGCTTGCTGGCGGCCGAGCTGTCCAAGGAGTTGGGCCAAAGCGTCATCGTCGAAAACAAGGGTGGTGCCAATGGCAACATCGGCTCCGACGTGGTGGCCAAGGCCGAGCCGGACGGCTACACCTTGCTGCTGTCCGGCGTGGGATCGAACGCTATCAGCTACGCCGTCTACCAGAACATGCCCTACCGCAACAGCGACTTCGCGCATATCTCGCTGCTGGCGACGGGCCCTAACGTCCTGGTCGCCAACATGGAGTTCCCCGGCAAGACGTTTGCGGACTTCATCCGGCTGGCGCGCGAGAACCCGGGCAAGTACACGCACGCCAGTTCGGGCAGCGGCTCGTCGGGCCACCTCGCCATGGAAATGCTGAAGCAGGATGCCAAGATCGACCTGGTGCATGTGCCGTACAAAGGCGGCGCGGCCGCCATTACCGACATGATCGGCGGACGGGTCTCGGTGATGTTCCTGAACCAGGACACGCTGCTGCCGCAAGTCACCTCCGGCAAGCTGCGCGCGCTGGCGGTGGCCAGCGCGAAGCGCAATCCCGCTTATCCCGATACGCCGACTGTGGCGGAATCGGGTTATCCGGGCTTTTCGGCGGAATCCTGGTTCGGGTTGTCGGCACCGGCCAAGACGCCGCCCGCCGTGATCCAGCGTTTGAATCAGGCCACCGTCAAGGCGCTGGCTTCGCCTGAGATCCGGCAGAAGCTCGAGAGCGTGGGCTTTGTGGTGGTGGGCGACGATCCGAAGTCGTTCTCGGCGTTCGTCGACAACGAAATCACGAAGTGGGGCAAGGCCGCGAAGGCCTCCGGCGCCCGCATGGACTAGGGCCTGTGCAAGGCTTCATGTTGCGTTAACAGGCCCTGACTGTTGTACCGCCGGGCTGCGGCCCGGCACACTCCGTATTCTCTTTTCTGCAAAAAACGAAGGCGGCAATGAACTCACCCTTACCCAATCGTTTCCGGCAACGCATCCTGGCCCGTGAACGACTCATCGGATTCTGGATGTGCATGTCCAGCCACATCACGGCCGAGCTTGTCGGGCTGGCGGACTTCGACTGGCTGCTTCTGGACGGCGAGCATTCGCCCAATGAAGTGCCGATGTTCCTGCAGCAGCTGCAAGCCCTGCAGGGCAGCGCCAGCGCCGCGGTAGGGCGGCCGTCGTGGAACGATCCGGTGCAGATCAAGCGACTGTTGGATATCGGGTTCTACAACCTGCTGATTCCGTTCATCGAATCCGAGGCCGACGCGCGGCTGGCCGTGGCCGCCACGCGCTATCCGCCGCAAGGCATCCGCGGCGTTGCTGGCGCGCAGCGCAGCAACCGTTATGGCACGGTCCCCGACTATCTGCAGACCATCAACGACAACATCTGCGTGCTGCTGCAGATCGAAAGCCGTCCGGGCATCGATGCCGTCGACGAGATCGCGTCGGTGGAAGGGGTGGATGGCGTGTTCATCGGCCCGTCGGACCTGGCCGCGGCACTGGGTCATATCGGCAACCCGGGCCATCCCGAAGTGCAAGAGGCGATTCGCCACCTGCATCAGCGCGTCACCGCGCAGGGCAAGGCCGTGGGCATCCTGGCGCCGGTCCATGCAGACGCGCGCCGCTACCTGGACATGGGCATGCACTTCGTCGCGGTGGGCACGGACCTGGGAGTGTTCAAGCAGGCGACGTTCGCGCTGCGCGACGCCTTCCCGACCTGAAAAGGGCAGGGCTGCCCCGCCTTGGGGCGGCCCGGCGGTGGGGCGGCTGTTCTTCTGCAGATTGGGCTTTCCGTTTATTCCTCCAGCGCCAGCAATTCGCTGACGGTCTGGCGGCGCCGGATCAGGCGGGCGTTGCCGTTGTCGAGCAGCACTTCCGGCGCGAGCGGCCGGCTGTTGTAGTTGGACGACATCGACGAGCCGTAGGCGCCCGCGTTGTGGAAGACCATGAAGTCGCCGATGCGCGGCTGCGGCAGCAGCTGGTCGGACATGACGCCGCCTTCATCCTGCGTGAACACGTCGCCTGATTCGCACAGGGGGCCGGCAACCGCGATGCGCGTTTCGGCCACGCCCTGCGGGGCCGAGCCGTCGGGCGCATGCACCGAGATGCGGTGATAGCTGCCGTACATGGCCGGGCGCATCAAGTCATTGAAGCCCGCGTCCACCAGCGCGAAATCGCGCTCGGGGCGGCGGTTGACCGAATGCACTTCCGACACCAGCACGCCGGCTTCGGCAACCAGGAAGCGGCCGGGTTCGATCTCCAGCCGGACCGAGTGGCCCAGGAATTGCTCGATGCGCTTGCGGGCTGCGTCCCACTGCTCGAAATAGTGGTCGCAATCGATGCGCGGTTCGCCGTCGCGATAGGGGATGGACAGGCCGCCTCCCGCCGAGATGGCTTCCAGGTCGTGGTCCAGCGAGCGCACCACGTCGACCATGGCGTCGCAGACGCTGGACAGGTGGCCGTAGTCGACGCCCGAGCCGATGTGCATGTGGACGCCGACCAGTTTCAAGCCGTAGCGGCGCACGATCGACACGGCTTCGGCGACGTCATCGATCCAGATGCCGTGCTTGCTTTGCGGACCGCCGGTGTTGGTCTTGTTGCTGTGGCCATGGCCGAATCCGGGGTTGATACGCAGCCAGACGCGGTGCCCGCGCGAGGCCTGGCCTACGCGCTCCAGCATGTCCAGCGAACCCGCGTTGACGGTGATGCCGTGGCGGAGCACGGTGGCCAGCGTGGCGTGGTCGATCAGGTCGGCGGTGAAGACCATGCCTTCCGGTTCACCCTTGGGGTCGAAGCCCGCGGCCAGGCTACGTTCGATTTCGCCCAGCGATACGGCGTCGACGACCGCGCCTTCCTCGCGCATCAGGCGCAGGATGTGCAGGTTGGAGCAGGCTTTCTGCGCGTAGCGGATGGTGTCGAAGCGGCGCAGTTGTGCGATGCGTTCGCGGATGACGGCGGCGTCGTACACCCACAGCGGCGTGCCGTGCTGAGTGGCGAGTTGGGTGAGTTGGCGCGGATCGAATGCCATGGCGGGCGGACCTTGATTGGGAATTGAAACCAGGCGGCATGATGCCTGTTCAAAGGCATCCAGTAAAATGCTTATATTTCAAAGATCCATTCATTCTTGATATGGAGTGGCCCATGCTGACCCATCGGCATATCGAAGTGTTCCGGGCGGTGATGATCGCCGGCAGCGTGACCCGGGCGGCCGAGCTGCTTAGCTCGTCGCAACCCACGGTCAGCCGCGAGCTGGCACGCATGGAACACAGCATCGGTTTTGCGCTGTTCGAGCGCGTGCACGGGCGTCTGCGGCCCACCATGCCGGCGCTGGCGCTCTACGATGAGGTCCGGCAGTCCTACGCAGGGTTGGAGCGCGTGGCGTCCGCCGCTGCCCGCTTGCGCGCCTTCCGGGGCGGCCAGTTGTCGGTAATCGCCTTGCCGGCGTTCTCGCATTCGATCCTGCCCGACGCGTTCCGGCGCTTTCATGATCTGCATCCCGGCGTCAGCCTGGCGCTCGAGGCGCAGGAGTCGCCGTTCCTGGAGGAATGGCTGACGGCGCAGCGGTACGACTTGGGGCTGACAGAACACGACGCGGCGCCCGCCGGCACGCGTGTGCAGCTGTTATTGCAAGTGGACGAGGTGTGTGTGCTGCCCGACGGGCACGCGTTGCTGTCAAAGCCGGCGATCGATCTGCCTGATTTCGAAGGGCACGCCTTCGTCAGCCTGTCGTCCAGCGACCCTTACCGGATCCAGATCGACGAGGCCTTCGCCGAGGCGGGGGTGCTGCGGCGATCCATCGTGGAGACGCCCACCGCGGTGTCCGTGTGCACGTTCGTGCGCCAGGGGCTGGGCCTGGCCATCGTGAACCCGCTGACGGCGCTGGATTTCGCAGGGCGCGGCCTGCACATCCGTCCGATGCGCCGCTCGTTCCCGTTTCGCGTCAACGTGGTGTTTCCCGAACATCGTCCGGCAAATCCGCTGGTGGACGCGTTCATGACGTCGCTTGCCGCCGCGGCTGACGCCATCAAGCGCCAGTTGGCGTCGCGCATGGCGCAGGGCGGGGCGTAGCAGCAATAGCGGCGCGCGTGGCGTTTCGAGCGGGCAACAAAAAAGGATGCCCTGGGGCATCCTTCTTCATTTGCCGTATTCATGACGCCCCAAAAAGCAGGGGCGGCAGAATCTTAGGCCAGCGCCTTGATAGCGGCAGCCAGGCGGCTCTTGTGGCGAGCGGCCTTGTTCTTGTGGATGATGTTCTTGTCAGCCACGCGATCGATCACGCTCGAGGCCTTCTGGAACACTTCGCCAGCCGAAGCCTTGTCGCCAGCGGCGATGGATTGGCGAACGCGCTTGATGGCGGTGCGCAGCATCGAGCGCAGGCTGGAATTGTGCTTGTTGCGCTCAACGGATTGGCGAGCGCGCTTGCGGGCTTGGGCGGTATTGGCCATGTTGCTATATAAGTTGAATTCGGCAAAGTCGAACATTGTAGCAAGTCCCTGCGGGATTGCAAGCTTTTAATGTTTGATCTACCGATGGAGCGCCCGTCAACCGGGCGGGGGGCGCTAAGGGAAAGGTTCCTGGGCTGGAGAACCCGTAGCTGGAAAGACAATTCCCAAACTTGAGCACTCTTAGCTGGACAACCCTGGCGGATGGTCCTCAAAAAGCCTTGAGGAAAAACCCGCGGCGCCTACTGGATAAAAACACGGTACTGAGTATACAACGAAGCGGGCCGCAGGCACAGGCCCGAGGCACAGCGTTGTCAGGCGGCGACGTTGATCGACACGAACCAGGGCGTGAAGCGCCGGACGCTGATCGGCATCATGTCTTCAAGGGTCGCCAGCGCGGCATTGGTATCGTCCAGCGGGAAATGGCCCGATACCGGCAAGCCGCCAGCCGCCATGGACAGGCGCAGCGTGCCGGTGCGATAGGGCCGCAGCGCGGCAATCACTTCGGCCAGCGGGCGGCCGCGGGCGTCGACCCAGCCGGATTCCCAGGCCGCCTCGGCCATGAGCTCGGCGCGGGGGGTATCCATGCGGGATGCGTCGAAACGGGCGCCGGTGCCGGCGCGCACGGAACCGTGGGCGCCCGACATGGTTTCCACTTCCACTTCATGTTCGTGCACCACGACGACGGTGCGTTGCGCCTGCTGGCGGACCATGTAACGGGTGCCCAGGGCGCGCACGGTGCCCTCGGCGGTCTGCACCAGGAAAGGGCGGCGCGCATCGGGGGCGACGGATACGGTCACGGCGCCATCCAGCAGGCGGACCTGGCGGTAGGCGGGCGTGAAATCCAGATTGACGCGGCTGCGTGCGTCCAGCAGCAATTGGCTGCCGTCCGACAGCACGTACCGGCGCCGTTCGCCGGTGGCCGTGGCCGCGTCGGCGGCCACGTTGTTCAGCGGGTAATAGGCGTTGCCGACATAGGCGGCGCAAGCGCCCGTACTGGCGAGCGCCAGCGCGCCGGTCAGAAAGCGGCGTCGGGCCGGCATGATGGCCGGCGGCGGCGGGATCAGGGGCTGCGCGGGTGATCCGGCGGCGTACCCGGCAGGGTAAGCGTCGCCGAGCCGGCCGAATGTCGATCCTGAGAGCGAGCCTGTCAGCTGTTGCCAGGCATTCTCATGGACAGGGTCAGCCGCACGCCACGCCAGGAAGTCGTTGTAGTCCTGCGCGGTCGCTTTGCCGGAGCGCAGCAGCAGCAACCAATTGATCACCTGGTCCGCCATGGGTTGTCCTTGGGCGTACTTCACTTCATCTTCCCGCATGCGGTGCTGGCGGGGATCCTTTCGATGGCAATTTGTAAATAATAAAGGTTTTTTACCAAAGATTACGGCCCGATTGTCAATTCTTGACGAATCTAAAGCAAAAAAGCCGGCTGAAGCCGGCTTTTTGATGGGGAAGGTACCCTAACGGCCGAAATTACCGGCTGGGACGTCGTCCAAAATCTCTAGGACGGAAGCCAAAGAGTAACAACATTCCGAAGTAGACCAGGCCACTGGCGGCCAATACGCCGCCCAGCCAGGCCGCGCGCAGGCCGGAATGGGCCTGCAGGCCAATCCAATCGATCCGCCCGTCGGCATACCAAAGCAGGGCAGACAGCGCGGCCAGCGCGGGGATCAGGCGCAGCGCGAACACCGCCCAGCCGGGGCCCGGCTGATACACGCCGCGGCGGCGCAGGCCGATCAGCAGCGCCAGTGCATTCAGGCACGCACCCAATCCGATGGCCAAGGCCAGGCCGGCGTGTGCCATCAGCGGCACCAGCGCCACGTTCATCAGCTGGGTCAGGATCAGCACGCCGATGGCGATCTTGACCGGCGTGCGGATGTCCTGCTTGGCATAGAAGCCCGGTGCCAGGATCTTTACCGACAGCAGGCCGATCAGGCCGACCGAATAGGAAATCACGGCCAGGCGGGTCTGCAGCACGTCTTGGGCAGCGAAGGCGCCATAGTGGAACAGGGTGGCGACCAGGCCGTCCGATAGCAGCGCCATGCCCACCGCGGCAGGCAGGCCCAGCAGCAGCACCAGGCGCAGGCCCCAGTCCAGCAGGGCGCTGTAGCCGCCGTGGTCGTCGCGAGCGTGCGCGGCGGACAGGCTGGGCAGCAGCACCGTGCCCAGGGCGACGCCCAATAGCGCGGTGGGAAATTCCATCAGGCGGTCGGCAAACGACAGCCACGTCACGCTGCCCGGCATCAGCCAGGTGGCGATGTTGGTGTTGATCAGCAGGGAGATCTGCGCCACCGAGACGCCCAGCGTGGCGGGGGCCATCTGCTTGAGGATGCGCTGCACGGTGGGGTCGGCCCACGCTTCGCGGAAACGCAGGGAGAAGCGCGGCGTCAGGCCCAACCGCGACAGGGCGATCCACTGCACCGCCAACTGGGCCACCCCGCCGATCATGACGCCGATGGCCAGCGCGTAGACGGGGATGTCCATGCGGGGTGCGAGCCAGATGCAGGCGGCGATCATGGAAAGGTTCAGCAGTACCGGCGTGAATGCGGGGACGGCGAAACGGCGCCAGGTGTTCAAGACGCCTGAGGCGAAGGCGATGAGCGACATGCAGAAGATGTAGGGGAACATCATCCGCGTCATCCAGACGGCGGCGCCGAATTCGGTATCGCGGGCCGCGCCGCGCAAGCCGCTGGCCATGGCGGACACTACCCACGGGGCGGCCACGATGCCAATCAGCGTGATCAGCATCAGCGTGGCCGTCAACAGCAGGGCCACGCGGTCCAGCAGGGTCCGGACCTCTTCTTCGGAGCGGTTGTTGCGCGCGGTGCCCAAGATGGGCACGAAGGCCTGGGCGAAAGCGCCCTCGGCGAACAGGCGCCGCAACAGGTTGGGAATACGGAAGGCGACCCAGAAGGCGTCGGTGATAGGGCCGGCGCCGAAGGCGCGGGCGACCAGGATGTCTCGGATCAGGCCGGAAATGCGGGACAGCAGGGTGAAGCTGCTGACGGTGGCCGCCGAACGGAACAGGCTCATGGATGGGGACTACGTAAAAATGGGGCCGATTGGCCCCGAAAACACAATGCCCGTTGAAAGGGGCCTTGCTCCGCCGCACGCTGCTTCACACAAGAATGCCTTTTTCCCGCCGGGCCGCCCCAAGGGAAAAAGCGCCCCCTCGGGGGGCAGCAAGCGTGCGAAGCATGCGCGGCGTGGGGGCATTATTTCGGCGGCATGCGGATGGCACCGTCCAGGCGGATGGTCTCGCCGTTCAGCATATCGTTCGTGACGATGCTGTAGACCAGCTTGGCATAGTCTTCCGGACGACCCAGGCGGGCGGGGAAGGGGATGCTGGCGGCCAGCGAATCCTGCACTTCCTGGGGCATGCCGAAAATCATCGGCGTGCCGAAGATGCCCGGGGCAATGGTCATGCAGCGGATGCCCGTCTTGGCCAGATCGCGGGCGATCGGCAGGGTCATGCCGGCGACGCCGGCCTTCGATGCGGCATAGGCCGCCTGGCCGATCTGGCCGTCGAACGCGGCGACCGAGGCGGTGTTGATCATCACGCCGCGTTCGCCGGTGGGTTCGGGCGTATTGGCGCTCATGGCTTCGGCGGCCAGGCGCATCATGTTGAAGCTGCCGATCAGGTTGATCGACACGACCTTCTGGAACAGGTCCAGCGGATGCGCGCCGTTCTTGCCCACGATCTTGGCAGCGGGCGCCACGCCCGCGCAGTTCACCAGGCCGAAAAGGGCGCCCAGTTCAAGCGCCGCGGCGACGGCGCTCTTGCCGTCGGCTTCCTGCGTCACGTCGCAATGGACGTAGCGCTGGCCGAGTTCCTTCGCCAGGGCCTGGCCGGGCTCGTCCTGCACGTCGGCGATGACGACCTTGGCGCCGTTTTCCACCAGCATGCGCACGGTGCCTGCACCCAGGCCGGACGCGCCGCCCGTAACGATGAATACCTTGTTCGCGATTTCCATGTCTCTACCACCAGATCAGTTCAAGGGGATGAATGCGGCGCGGCGGGCGCCGAATGTGACAAGGCCTTCGGGCCGGGGCAGGAACGCATCGCGTCCGGCCGGCGCCGAAGGCCTGTGGGCCATCAATGCGCCAATCAGCTCTTGACGGCCTCGAAGAGGCGCGACTTGATTTCGTCGACGGCGCCCACGCCCGAGATCTTGCGGTACTTCGGGGCTTCGGCGGCGTTCTGCTGTGCCCAGGTCGAGTAGTAGTCGACGAGGGGGCGCGTTTGTTCGCGGTAAACGGACAGGCGGTGGCGAACGGTCTCTTCGCGATCATCGTCGCGCTGGATCAGTTCTTCGCCGGTGACGTCGTCACGGCCTTCCACTTTGGGCGGGTTGAAGCGCACGTGGTAGCTGCGGCCGCTGGGTTGGTGCACGCGGCGCCCGCTCATGCGTTCGATGATGTCCTCTTCGGGGACTTCGATTTCCACCACGTAGTCCAGCTTGACGCCGGCGCTTTTCAGCGCGTCGGCTTGCGGGATGGTGCGGGGGAAGCCGTCGAACAGGTAGCCGTTCGCGCAGTCGGGCTGCGTCAGGCGGTCCTGGACCAGGCCGATGATGATCTCGTCGGAAACCAGACCGCCGGCATCCATGACCTTTTTGGCTTCAATACCCAGCGGCGTGCCTGCCTTCACGGCGGCTCGCAGCATGTCGCCGGTGGAGATCTGAGGGATGCCGAAGTGCTGGGTGAGAAACGCGGCCTGGGTGCCTTTGCCGGCGCCGGGAGGTCCGAGCAAGATAAGACGCATGAGTGCTCCTGATGGGGTTTATTTTTTGTGATCCGGGGGATTATGCCGCAACGCAGCAGCCAATGCGGAGCCGCGCTATGGGAAATAACCCTTATATCTGTTTGCTGTAGATCAACCGGACGCGCTCCAGATCCGCCGGGGTATCTACCCCTGCCGCAGGAGGGCTGGAGGCCCGGTGGACGACGATGTGGTGGCCATGTTCCATGGCGCGCAGCTGTTCCAGCGACTCGAACCGTTCCAGCACGCCTTGCGGCAGGGTCGGGAAGCGGCGCAGGAAGGACACGCGGTAGGCGTACAGCCCGATGTGATGCCAGGCGGGCAACCCGTCGGCCAGCACGCGTTCGCCAGCGGCCAAGGCGTCACGGGCCCAGGGAATGGGGGCGCGCGAGAAATACAGCGCGCGGCCGTCGACGGCACAGACCAGCTTGACGACATTCGGGTTGAAGAGCGCGTCCGCGTCGGCCAGCGGGCAGGCGCAGGTAGCGATGTCGGCTTCCGGATGGGCCTGGAGCTTGGCTGCGACGGCGTCGATGAGTTCGGGTTCGATCAGCGGTTCGTCGCCCTGGACGTTTACCACGATGGCATCGTCGGGCAGGCCCAACTGCTCCACGGCTTCTGCCAGGCGGTCAGTGCCGGTGGGGTGGTCGCCGCGCGTCATCAGCGCGGTCAGGCCATGGGCGTCGGCAGCAGCCTGAACGCGGACGTCATCCGTCGCGATGTACAACTGCGATGCGCCCGACAGGGCGGCCCGTTCGGCCGTGCGCACGACCATCGGCTTGCCGGCGATGTCGGCAAGCGGTTTATCAGGCAGGCGGGTCGAGGCGGTCCGCGCCGGGATCAGGGCAATGAAGCTCACGATGGGGGCGTTCAGTTGGCGGCGGGCGTTTCGTCCAGCGCGCGGGCTTCCGACTCCAGCATGACGGGGATGCCGTCACGCAGCGGGAAGGCCAGGCGGTCGGCGCGGCAAACCAGTTCGGCTTGCTGCCGGTCGTGTTCGAGGCGGCCCTTGCACAAGGGGCAGACGAGGATGTCGAGAAGTCGGGATTCCATGACCGCGATTCTAAAACAGTTTTGGGGGCGGGCAGAGGGGAGCTTTCGCCGGGGCTTGGCAGCGCAGCGCTGCCAAGCCCGCGCTTTTTCTAGGCGGGGGCAGGCTGGCGCAGGGCCTTCGCCATCCAATCGAACAGTTGCGGGTCCGAGAAGGCGGCCTGCACCGGCACTTCCCACAACCGCGCGTCGTGCAAGGCGGCGCACTTGATCGCGTCCTTGGACGTGACGAGGATGGTCTCCGCCGTGATCGCCTGGAAGGGCGATTCCGCATAGTCGTGGTGATCGGGCAGAGGCAGCGTCGCATCCAGCGCGATACCGGCGGCGCGCAGCGTCGCGAAAAACCGTTCGGGGTTGCCGATACCGGCCGCGGCCGCGATGCGCGGCTGCCCCGCATAGGCGGACAACGGCCGGGTGCCGCCACCTTCGATCTGGCGGGTTTCGCCCGGCTCCAGCCACATCCGCACCTGGCGTGGACGGGCACTGCCCGTTACCGGCGGTCGGCCGTCGGCGGTGCCGATATTGGTGACCACCACATCCACATCCTTCAAGCGGCTGGCGGGTTCACGCAAGGGGCCGGCGGGCAGCAGGCGGCCGTTGCCGACGCCGCGCTCGTCCTGCACGACGATTTCGATGTCGCGGGCCAGCGCCAGGTGCTGCAGGCCGTCGTCCGAGACGATCACATCCACCTCGGGATGCGCTTGCAGCAGGGCCTGGGCCGCCAGTGCGCGTTTGGGATGCACCGAGACGGGGGCGCCGGTGGCGCGGGCGATCAGGGCGGGTTCGTCGCCGAAGCGGGCGGCTTCCAGGGCGCCGGTCCCGACACGGGCGTGTCCATCGATCTTGACGCCATAGCCGCGGCTGACCACGCCGGGCGTGTAGCCGCGGGCGCGCAAGCCCTCGACCGTGGCAATCACCATCGGCGTCTTGCCTGTGCCGCCCACATAGACGTTACCGACCACCACCACCGGCACGGGGGCGCGGTAGGCCGGGCGGGTGCCGTCCAGGTATTGCCTGCGCTTGCGCGCCACCGCCCATGCGGTCAGCGCGGACAGGGGCAGCAACAGGCTCGAAAGCCAGCCGCCGTGCTGCCACTGGCGCGCCAGCAGCGAGGCAGAAGAACGCGGGGTGGTCACCGGGAAGTCTGGGCGGCGAAGTTGACGCGGCCGATGCCGGCCAGCCGGGCGGCTTCCATGATGTTGATCACGGATTGGTGGGTGGCTTGGGCGTCGGCGTTGATGACGACCAGCGGCTCGGGCTTGCCGGCCGCGGCCTGGCGCAGGGCGTCGGCGATTTCGGGCGGGGTGGAAACGTCGATCAGCGTGCCGTTCAGGGCGTAGCGGCCGTCCTGGCTGACGGCGACTTCCAGCGCGGGGGGCGTGTCCTGTTCCGACGACGCCTGGGGCAGCGTCACCTTCAACTGCGTGAAACGCGCGAACGAGGTGGTGGCCGCCAGGAAGATCAGGATGACCAGCAGGACGTCGATGAGCGGAATCAGGTTGATGTCCAGTTCATCGCGCTCGCCCCGGGAGCCGCGGAAATTCATGAACGGCCCTCGCGCGAAGCGGGAAAGGACGACACGGCGCGGACCAGGCGCGACGCGGATTGCTCCATGGCGCTGAGGTAGCCGTCGACGCGGCTGCGCAGGTAGCGGTGCGCGATCATGGCGGGAATGGCGATCAGGATGCCGAAACCGGTGTTGTACAGCGCCATCGAGATGCCGCGCGCCAGTTGGGCGGGGTCGCCGCCGCCGGGCGTGTACGAACCGAAAATTTCGATCATGCCGACCACGGTGCCGAACAGGCCCATCAGCGGCGCGACGACGGCGATGGTGCCGATGGCGGGGATGTAGCGGCTGAGGTCATGCGCGACGGCGCGGCCCGTGTCTTCGACCACGTTGCGCAGTTCTTCGCGGGGCAGATGACGGTGACGCATCACTTCGGCCAGCACGCGGCCCAGCGGCGAGTTGCGTTCCAGCCGGTTGATCGATTCGGGGGTGTCCTGGTGGTTGCGCAGCATGTCGGCCACCTGCTCGTTCAGGCCACGGGGCAGGATCAGGCTGCGGCGCAGGGAAAGGAAGCGCTCGAAGATCAGCGCCAGACCCAGCACGGATGTCGCCAGCAGGGGCCAGATAGGCCAGCCGGCCTCGCGCAAAATGGAAAGCAAAGCGTTCAACTCCCGGGAAACCGTGGTGCGCAAGGTGGCGCGCATCGGCATCTGATCAAGCCGAAACTGTAACGGTGCGGCGGGGTTGTGGCAAGGCGGGTTGACCCCGGAATTATCCACAGAAGTTGTGGATAATTCTGTGTAAAACTCTGCCAGAACGCTTGTGGGCACAGGGCTTGCGCTTGTTTGCTTCAAAAGAGCGCAGTGGTGTTTATGTAAAAATCCTATATAAATCAATGAATTGCACGGAAATTGCTGGCTGTCTGGCCCGTTGCTGCAAAAAACTGTGGACGCGGTATCATTGCGGCCCGCTACGTATGCCCTGTGGACAGGTACGCATCGGAAAGCCTCATGACAATTGAATTTGCAGTCACAAACAACGCATTCGCGCGGGATATCCTGACGGTTGCCCAGCTGAACCAAGCAGTGGGGCAGTTGTTGGAGCGCAGCATCCCGGCAATATGGGTGCGCGGAGAGATTTCCAACTTCACGGCGGCGGCTTCCGGGCATTGGTACTTCACGCTCAAGGACAGCCGGGCCTCTGTGCGGGCTGTCATGTTCCGCAGCCGCGCCAGTGCGGTGGGTTTCGTGCCCCGGGCTGGCGATCAGGTCGAAATCCGGGCCAGGGTTTCCCTGTACGAGGCCCGCGGCGACTATCAGCTGCAGGCCGACGCTATGCGCCGGGCCGGGCTGGGCAACCTATATGAAGCATTTCTGCGGCTGAAAGAGCAATTGGCCTCTGAGGGCCTGTTCGATCCGGCCCGCAAGCGAGAGCCTGTCCGCCTGCCGCGCGCCATTGGCGTTGTCACGTCGCTGCACGCGGCCGCGCTGCGCGACGTGCTGTCGGCGCTGGCCCGGCGCGCGCCGCAGGTGCCGATCATCATCTATCCGGCCCCGGTTCAGGGCGCGGACGCCGCCGGCCGCTTGGCGGCCCAGGTCCGTATGGCCAATGAGCGGGCCGAAGTCGAGACCCTGCTGCTGGTTCGCGGCGGGGGCAGCATCGAAGATCTCTGGAGCTTCAATGACGAAGACCTGGCACGCCAGGTGGCCGCCAGCGAGATCCCCGTGATCAGCGGCGTCGGGCACGAGACCGACTTCACCATCGTGGACTTCGTGGCCGACGTGCGCGCACCGACGCCGACCGCCGCCGCCGAACTGGCCTGCGTGCCGCGCTCCGAACTGCTGGGCCGCGTCATGCAGACCGCCCAGGCCATGGCGCGCGGCCAGCAACGTCGCCTGGAGCGCGCCGCCCAGCGCCTTGACCGCGCGGCGGCGCAACTGGTGTCCCCGGCGCAACGCCTGGAGCATCAGCGGGAACGCCTGAACAGCCTGCGCTTCCGCCTGGCCTCAGCCTGGTCCGGTCCGCAAGGCCGGCGCACCGCGCGCGTCAATCTGCTGGCCCAGCGGCTGACGCACCGGGTACCGGACACGGGCCGCGCCGCCGACCGCCTGGCCGGCGCCGTGCGCCAACTGGGCCAGGCGCATGCCCGCCTGCTGGTCCAGAACCGCAATCGGGTGGCGGCGGCCACCGCGCAACTGCGCGCACTGGATCCCGGCAACACCCTGGCGCGGGGATACGCGATTGCCCGCGACGGCGAAGGCCGCATCGTGCGCGACGCGGGCACCTTGTCTGCCGGACAGGCGCTGGATCTGAGCTTCGCGCAAGGCGGCGCCGAGGTCCAGGTGCAGCAGACCCGCAAGACACGCGACGCCGACTGATACGATTCGGCCTGTCGAGCGCAGCGCTAGCGACGCGAACAAGGGCAGGGCGATGTTGCATAACAGTGGCTTGGGTTGGGTGGCCGGTGTGCTGGCCGCAGCGGCGATATCGCTGGGACAGGCGGCCATGGCGCAAGCGGGCCCGGCCGCGCCGCAAGCGCAACCACGCGCCTGCGATTGCGATTCGCCCTACCGCGAATACAAGCCGGCCGATACGCCGCAGACCAAAGCCCTGTTCGACGCCGGCAGCCGCAGCGACGAAGCCGCTTTCGCGGCCGCGTTTCGGCAGGTCGACCACCCTGGCGACTACGCGGTCGATGGCGTGCCCTTGCTGCATGCGCTGCTGACGCCGCCGCGTGCGCTGCGGGCCAAAGACGTCTACTGGGGCATCACGCCAGAGGACGCGGCCCGCATCCGCGAGGCCTATCGGGCGGTGCTGCCGGCCCGCACCCGCATGTTGGCTGCGCTGCTGGCCACTGCGCCCGCGCTGGACGACGTGACCTACCAATCGCGCCGGCCGCCCTTGCATCTGGCGATCTTGTACGGCACGCCCGACATCATGGATATGCTGTTGGCGGCGGGCGCCAAACCGGATCAGCGTGGCGATGAAAACCGCAAACCCCTGGAGTTCCTGCTGAACCGCGATTTCGAATTCGCGGTGCGCATGACCTATCTGCCGCGCCTGGTCGACCGCCGGGACATGACGCGCATGGTGCTGGCGTTGTTCAAGGCCGGAGCAAGCCGGCCGTTCACGGATTTCGACGAACCGGCGGATGAATCCGTGCGACGCTTGTTCACTGACGAGCAAGGCCGGCTGCGGCCTGCCGCGGATTTCATGGCATGGGAACCGATGGTCGAAATGACCGAAGGCGCCGAGCCTTTGCGCGCGCTGGCCGCCACGGGCAGCAAACCGGCGGTGGAAGACGGCCTGACGGTGTTGGCGCTGGCCGCCTACCTGGGCAATGTGGGCGCCGTGCCGGTGTTGATGGAACTGGGGCCTCGTACGGTGCCGGCTACCGGCTATGGGGAAAGCGGCGAACGCGACGTGTGGCTGGACGCCGCGCAGGCTGCGGTCGAGAGCAGGCATCCCGCCATCGCTGCGCAGTTGTTGCGGGCCGGCATGCCGTTTGCGCAGCGCGGCCCGCAGACGGGAGGCGGGAACCTGATCTTCGCGAAAGTCGAAGCGACCGCACGGCCCATCATGAATCTTGCCGCCGCCAAGGGCGATATCGATACGTTGCAGCGCCTGCTGGCGCTGGGTGCGGCCGTGGAAGGCGATGCAGCCGAACCCTACGGCGACACGCCTTTGGCCGACGCGGTGCGGGCGCGCCATGCGCAGGCCGTCACGCGCCTGCTGGCGGCGGGCGCCAATCCGGGTTTGGTGCGCGAAGGTTATGACCGGCAGTCCGCGCTCGAGGCTGCGGTGCAGACGGGCGATGCGGCGATCCTGCGTGAGTTGCTCGCCGCCATGCCGGCCGACACCTTGGGCGCGGCGCTGCGCGATCCCCAGCGTTCGCCGATGGCGCGGCTGTTGCGTGAGCCCGGCCCGCAAGGCACCGCGATGCTGCGGTTGTTCATCGATGCGGGTTTTGACGTGAAGACGTTGGGCGCAGGCACGATCCGGCAGGCACTGGAAAATCGCGACGCCGCGCTGGCGTTGATGCTGATCGATGCCGGCGTGCCCGTGAACCCGACAGCGCCGGGTCCCGTCGAGGCGGCCGCGCGCGACGGCGACCGTGTGGACGATCGCGCCGCCACGCCGCCGCTGTTGATTGCGGTGACGACGGGCCAAGCTGCCGTCGTCGATGCGCTACTGGCCAAAGGGGCGGATCCCGCCGCCGTGTTGCCCGATGGCGAAAGCGCGTTGTACTGGTTGATTGGCCGGCAAGACACGGCGATGCTGGATCGCCTGCTGCGCGCCGGAGCGAAGCTGGACGATCCGCGCCTGCCCGAAGCGCCCGCGCCGTATGCGTTGCTGAATGCGGCTGTGGCCTCGGGCGATATGGCGCTGGTGCAGCGGGTCAGCCAGGCCAATGGCCAGGCGCTGGCGCGTGCGTGCTTGCCGGAGGGCGGTGAATTCAATCTGATCGACAAGCCGGGATACTTCGCGCAACTGCAGGCCGCAGGCTTTACCGGCCAGGAAGATCGCTGCGCGAGCGAGGCCGGGCCCTTGCCGGAACGGGTGCTGTCGTTGCTGCTGCAAAGCCGGCATTGGGTGGTGGCGCGACGGGATACGGCGGTGGAGGTCTTGACGCAACTGCGGGCTTCGGGCGCAGATCTGGATGCGCCGTTGAGCAGGGGCGACACGCCGCTGAACCTGGCGATCGAGCGTGGCCGTACGGATCTGGCCGACGCGCTGATGGCCGCCGGCGCCAGCCCCGATGCGCCCGATGCTTCCGGCCGCAGCCCGGCTTGGGTCGCGCTGGAAACCGGTCAGCCCGCCATGCTGTCCTTGCTGGCGCGTTATCGCGCGCGTTTCGATGCGGCTTCAGCGCCTGCGGGCCAATCGTTCCAGAACACGCTGACGTGCCAGTCCTCGCCGGAATTCAAGCGTGTCCTGCAAGCGGCGGGCGTGGCGCTGGCCACGACGTGCGCATCGCCGGCGTCGCCCAAGCGGTCCACCGCCAAGGCGGGCAGCAAATCCGCGAATGCGTCAGGACTGCCGGGCCATTACTACCTGCGCGGCTTGCGCGAAGTCGGCAGCGAACTCTTGCTGTCGGCGGACGGCACCTTTGATTACCTGTTGAGCTACGGCGCGGTCGATGTCATGGCGCGTGGCGCATGGCGCAGCGACGGCAAGCACGTGTTCCTGGACACGCCGCCGATCCAGCCGTACTCGGCCATCGCCGACGTGCGCGCCGATGCGCGGCCCGCCGAGGCCGGACAGTTGACGGTGCGCGTGTACCATCACGATCGCCCCGTGAAGCTGGATGTGGCGATGTCGTCCGCGGACGCGGACTTTGGCGGGGAACCCAAGCAATCGGAAGGCGCGGATGGCGTCAGCGCGCCGATCGCGCCGGGTGCCTTGAAGGCCTTGGCCGTGTTCGTGCCGCTGCCTTCCGGGGCGCGCTGGCATGAAGTCGACCTCAGCAAGATCGACGCCGACGCGCGAGCAATCCGCATCGATGTCGAGGCGCCTGAGGCCGCTGCCGGCACGCCCTTGCACAAGACGCTGACGCTGCAGAAAGACGGCGCGCTGGTCGAGTCTGGCGACGGCCGCGAACTGCGATACGAGAAAGAGTAGCGTTTACAAAAACGGTCGCGGAAAAGTCATAAGCACATGTGTCCGTTAACCCCGCGCAAGCACGGGTTTAACAAGGTATCCTCATTAGTTGCCGATACAATTGACCGGCTTGATCGTGCACTCAACAGAAGGAACCAACACATGGCACATACTCTTCCCCCCCTGCCTTACGAACTGGACGCGCTGGCTCCGCACATCTCCAAGGAAACGCTGGAGTTCCACTACGGTAAGCATCACCAGACGTACGTCACGAACCTGAACAACCTGATCCCGGGTACGGAATTCGAAACGCTGTCGCTGGAAGACATCGTGAAGAAATCCTCGGGTGGCATTTTCAACAACGCCGCTCAGATCTGGAACCACACGTTCTACTGGAACAGCCTGGCCCCCAAGGCCGGCGGCGCACCCTCGGGCAAGCTGGCTGACGCCATCAACGCCAAGTGGGGCAGCTTCGACGCTTTCAAGGAAGCGTTCAACAAGTCTGCAGCCGGCAACTTCGGTTCGGGCTGGACCTGGCTGGTCAAGAAGGCTGACGGTTCGGTCGATATCGTCAACACCAGCAACGCCGCCACCCCGCTGACGACGGCCGACAAGCCGCTGCTTACCTGTGATGTCTGGGAACACGCGTACTACATCGACTACCGCAACGCGCGTCCCAAGTACCTGGAAAACTTCTGGGCGCTGGTGAACTGGGAGTTCGCTGCCAAGAACTTTGCCTGATAGGCAAGGTCGCCAGATCCCGCGGCGCTTGCGCCGCGGCGCATGAAGCAAAACCCCTCGCATCGGCGAGGGGTTTTCTTTTTTCGTTCAGAAAGAATTCAGCTTACAAAACCCTGTCGATTGTCGAATTCATTGTGGGGAAATGACAAGAAAACACCCTTTTCTTTAGGGTTATCCCTAGAAACCCCTGCCGCTATTGTTGCCAGCAGTCTGCGGCTGAACCTCGGCGCCGATGACCGCGGCTTGCCCGCCACAAAACCGGGGTATCTACAGGGAAGGGAAGCATGTTGCGGTTATTTTCGGGCTTGCGCATTGGGGCGCGCCTGTCGGGCGCGTTTTTGCTTGTGGCCATGATCGGCGGGGCGATCGGGGCGTTCGGCGTTTGGGGGCTGTCTCGAATCAACGAATTGAATGATCGGCTTTACGACACCGAGCTGCGTGGCATCTCGGATCTGAAAGAAGCCAATATCAACCTGATCTACGCGGGCCGTGCCCGCAGCGGCTATCTGGCCGCCAGCACCGAGCAGGATCGTCAGGCGTTGAAGAAGCAGTTTGACGATGCAGTAAAGAACATGGTCGTGCTGCGCGAGAAGGCGGCGAAGAACTTCCACGAAGAAGACGGCAAGCGCCTGCTGGCTCAGTTCGTTGAGACCGAGCAGGTCTGGAAACGCGAGTCTGAGGCGTTCTTCACGGCTGCGAAATCGCAGTCGTTGACGCAAACAGATCCGCGTGTGAGCGAGATCGAAAAGCGCGTCATTGCGTCGTCGCAAAAGCTCGATGACTTGATGACCGACCTGGCCGTGGGCAAGGAAAAGTCCACGGCGCAATCCGTCGACGAAGCCACGAACTTGTACGACACCGTGCGTCTGGTCATGATCGTGCTGGCCGTGATGGGCGTGGCGATCGGCATGCTGCTGGGCTGGCTGGTGACGCGCGGCATCGTGCGTCCGTTGCAGCAGGCCGTATCGGCCGCGCGCCAGGTTGCCGCAGGCGATCTCACGACAGACATCCAGGTCGCCACGCGCGACGAAACCGGTGATCTCATGAGCGCGCTCAAGGCCATGAACGAAAGCCTGGCCCGCATCGTTGCCGACGTGCGTGACGGCTGTGAGAGCATCGCCTCGGCGTCGTCGCAGATCGCGCAAGGCAACTCCGACCTGTCGCAGCGTACGGAAGAGCAGGCCTCGTCGCTGGAAGAGACCGCCGCGTCGATGGAAGAGCTGACCAGCACCGTGCAGCAAAACGCCAACAACGCCAGTGAAGCGGACCGCCTGGTCAGCCAGGCTTCCACGGTGGCGGTGCGCGGCGGCGAAGTGGTCGAAGGCGTGGTGCAGACCATGAGCGCCATTTCCGACAGTTCGCGCCGCATCGCCGATATCACAGGCGTGATCGACGGCATTGCGTTCCAGACCAACATCCTGGCGCTCAACGCCGCGGTGGAAGCGGCGCGCGCGGGCGAGCAAGGCCGTGGGTTTGCCGTGGTGGCAGGCGAAGTGCGCACGCTGGCGCAGCGTTCGGCCGTGGCGGCCAAGGAGATCAAGGCCTTGATCGACGAATCCGTCACACGCGTCGAAGGCGGCACGCGTCAGGTCGACGAAGCCGGCCGCACCATGCGCGAAGTGGTCGACAGCGTGCGCCAGGTCGCCGTCCTGGTGCGTGAAATCGCCAGCGCGTCGGAAGAGCAGTCCTCGGGCATCGGCCAGGTGAACCAGGCCGTGGCGCAGATGGACACCGTGACGCAGCAGAACGCGGCGCTGGTGGAAGAGGCCGCGGCGGCCGCCGCCAGCATGCAGGAGCAGGCCTCCCGCCTGGCGCAGGAAGTGCGCCGCTTCAAGGTGGACGCCAGCAGCAGTTCGGCCCGCCAGGCGCAAGCCCGGCTGGTGCAGGCCGTGCCGGCCGTGGCGAAAAAGCCCGCGGCATCCACGGCGCGTGCGGGGCAGGCTCGTCCGGCGTTGGCGCACGCGTCCGACGACGACTGGTCGACGTTCTAAGCCGGTGTCCGCTGCCGGCAGCGATGGTGTTGCTGCGGGGGGGCGGGCTCGGATTGTGGGCTGCGGGTCAGGTGGGAATGGTAAGGTTAGCCACCTTTCGTCGCCTGCCAGCAGCCCATGAGCCTGACTGACTCGTTTCGCCGGATCTCCGCCGGCACCCGTCGCCTGATGCGCCGCAAAGTGCGTCAGATCAACCGCTTGTCGCGCAAGAGCCTGCAAATGCTCTTGTTGCTGGGCGGCGCGGGCCTGGTGGCCCTGATGTCGTTGGGCTTTGCCTATCTTGCCGACAAGGCGCTGGACTGGAACCGCGAATGGGTCGGTCATAACGGCTGGCTTGCCTTGCTGGTGCTGCCGTTCAGTCTGGCCGGCCTGCGCTGGCTGACGCTGCGCTTCGCGCCCAACGCCTCGGGCAGCGGCATTCCCCAAGTGATCGGCGCGCTGTCCTTGCCGCCCGGCCCCAGCCAAAGCAGCCTGGTGTCGCTGGCGCAGACCCTTTGGAAGATTCCGCTGGCTTTCTTCGGCATGCTGGCCGGCGCATCGATTGGCCGGGAAGGGCCGTCGGTGCAGGTGGGCGCCGCGCTGATGTTGGCCTGGGGCGACTTCTGGAAGCGGCGCGGCGTGCAGTTGCGCGGCTTCCATGCCAACGAGCTGATCGCCGCTGGCGCCGCAGGCGGGCTTGCCGCTGCCTTCAACGCGCCGCTTGCCGGCGTCATTTTCGCTATCGAGGAACTGGGCCGGGGCACCGTGCTGCGCTGGCAGCGCCTGGTGCTGATCGGCGTGCTGGCCGCTGGCTTCCTGGTGGTGGCGGTGCAGGGCAACAACCCGTACTTCGGCGTGTTCGGCGGTGCGCCGCTGGCGCACGGCATGGTGATGTGGATCATCGTCTGCGGCACGATCAACGGCGCGCTGGGCGGCATTTTCGCGCGCTTGCTGGGCAAGGGCGCGGCGGGCTCGGCGCCAGCGGCCTGGCGCGCCTGGATACGGGCGCACCCGATCTGGACGGCCTTCATCATGGGGCTGATCCTGGCCGTGATCGGCCTCTGCACCGCCGGCTCGGTCTACGGCACGGGTTACGGCGTGGCGGCTGACCTGCTGTCGGGCCATGATACGGCGCCCGCCGGCTTCGGCCTGGCCAAGCTGGCGGCTACCGTGGCCTCGTACTGGGCGGGCATCCCCGGCGGCATCTTCACGCCGGCCCTGACGACCGGCGCCGGGATTGGCCAGCACATCTGGCAGTTGGCGGGCGACGGCGTGGACCAGCGCGTGCTGGTGCTGGTGTCGATGGCCGCCTTCCTCGCCGCCGCCACTCAGGCGCCGCTGACGGCCAGCGTGGTGGTCATGGAAATGACCGGCAGCCAGCCCATGCTGTTCTGGCTGCTGGTGGGGTCGTTGCTGGCCTCGGGCGTGTCACGCCAGTTCTGCCCGCAACCCTTCTATCATCTGGCGGCGGGGCGCTTCCGCCGGCAGGCGATCCTGGAGGCCGGACGCGCGGCGAAGACGGGCACCGAAACGGGCCCGGCTGGCGCCAAATCCTCCGCGCCGTGACCCGCCGTGCACGCAAACCGTGCGTGCTCGGCGCACTATCAGGGTGAACACCTACTGGACATTGTCCGTGTGGCGGACATGATCACCTTGCACCAACTTGGCGCGAAATGCGCTGCGTTAACATCGGGCGATCCCGTTTTTCTCACTTCACTCCGAGCTTCTCATGACCGTGAATGCCTTTATTTGTGATGCGATCCGCACCCCCTTCGGCCGCTACGGCGGTGCGCTGGCGCCCGTGCGCCCTGACGATCTGGCTGCCGTCGCCATCAAGGCGCTGGTGGCGCGCAACCCCGGCGTGCGCTGGGAAGAGCTGGATGACGCGATCATGGGTTGCGCGAACCAGGCCGGCGAAGACAACCGCAACGTCGCTCGCATGGCGACCCTGCTTGCCGGCCTGCCGATCGAAGTGCCCGGCGCTACCGTCAACCGCCTGTGCGGTTCGGGCCTGGACGCCATCGGCACCGCTGCCCGCGCCATCCGCGCCGGCGAAGCTGGCCTGATGCTGGCTGGCGGCGTGGAAAGCATGAGCCGCGCGCCGTTCGTCATGGGCAAGGCCGACAGCGCGTTCTCGCGCAATGCCGCCATCTTTGACACGACCATCGGCTGGCGCTTCATCAACAAGCTGATGAAGGCGCAATACGGCGTGGACTCGATGCCCGAGACCGCCGAAAACGTCGCCGACGATTTCAAGATCAGCCGCGAAGACCAGGACCTGTTCGCGCTGGCCAGCCAGCAGAAGACGGCCCGTGCGCAAAAGGAAGGCGTGTTCGACGCCGAGATCGTGCCGGTGTCGATCGCCCAGAAAAAGGGCGATGCCATCATCGTCGCCAAGGACGAACACCCGCGTGAAACCAGCCTGGAATCGCTGGCCAAGCTGAAAGGCGTGGTCCGTGAAGGCGGCACCGTCACGGCGGGCAACGCGTCCGGCGTGAACGACGGCGCCGCTGCGCTGCTGCTGGCCGACGAAAAGGCTGCTGCCCGCCACGGCCTGACCCCGCGCGCCCGCGTGGTCGGCATGGCCACCGCCGGCGTCGCGCCGCGCATCATGGGCATCGGCCCGGCCCCCGCCACGCTGAAGGTGCTGGCCCAGACCGGCCTGACGCTGGACCAGATGGACGTGATCGAATTGAACGAAGCCTTCGCCGCCCAGGGTCTGGCCGTGCTGCGCCAGTTGGGCATCGCCGACAATGATCCGCGCGTGAACCCCAACGGCGGCGCGATCGCCCTGGGTCATCCGCTGGGCGCCAGCGGCGCACGTCTGGCCACCACCGCGATCAACCAGCTGCACCGTACCGGCGGCCGCTATGCGCTGTGCACGATGTGCATCGGCGTGGGCCAGGGCATTGCGCTGATCATCGAGCGCGTCTGACGCGCGAAGTGTTGTTTTTTCCCGCCGTTTTTCCAGGGTGGGAATGACAAGGGAGCCCCGCGGGGCTCCCTTGTTGCATCCGGAAGGGGTGTTGCCGCCCCGGGGGCACGCCCCTCAGGGCAGGCCGTCGATTTTCCGCCCCGCCTTGATGCCGTGCTGGTCAAACCAGCCTTGGGCCATTTCCAGGGCGTAGCGGACAGGTTTTTTGGCGCAGTGGGGGTCTTCGGTCTGCGGGGCCATGTCGTCGATGTTGACGATCGTGCCGTCGTCGGCGATAAAGGCTATCGAGAGCGGCAGCAACGTATTGCGCATCCAGAAGCACTGTACGTCGGGCTGTTCGAATACGAATAGCATGCCGTCGTTGCCGGGAAGTTCCTTGCGGAACATGAGCCCGTCGCGGCGCGTGGCATCCGTATTGGCGACTTCTGCGCGGATAATATGGATACCCGCCGAAAGCTGAGTGGTCGGCAGCGTCGGCTGCGGGCCGGTCTGGGCGTAGACGCTGGCGCTCAAAGTGAGCGCGGCGGCGGCCAGTGCGGCGGATAACGCTCTCACCGGTGCTGATTTAAAGAACGCTGTCTTAAACAACGTGCGACTGACAGGGAACAACACAGCATTCTTCAGCATGGCCTGGCGTAGTAATAGTGAAAATAACAAGGCGGGGCTCGAAAGCCCCGCCTGAATTAATGGCGCAACCTTACCGTTGCACTTTAAGGGTAACTCAGGCAGCCGTGATATTAAGTGCCTGTTTGCCTTTGGGCCCCTGGATAATTTCGAAGGCCACTTTCTGGCCTTCTTTCAGGGTTTTAAAACCATTCATCTGGATGGACGAAAAGTGGGCGAACAGATCTTCACCGCCGTCGTCGGGCGTAATGAAGCCGAACCCCTTTGCATCGTTGAACCATTTGACGGTGCCCGTCGATTTGGGATTGTCCCCTTGGACGGCGGTTGCGGTCGTATCAGACATGCGGCCTGCCTCATTGAATCGTATGTTGACAGAAGGGCATCGCGGTCAAGACCCCTGTCCCCCCTCCGGCTTCCTGGCAGATTTTCGATGAGTTGAAAACCCCAGAATGCGCTGATAATGCGCTGCTTTTCTTCGTGTCGTCAAGTATGGAAACTACGTATTTCTGCGTGTAATTTTGCGTAAGTTACACGTTAGGCGTCCCCAGTTTAAATAGAATAGCCGCCCTATGAGTTCTACCTTGGATACCCAGCATGATTTGGCCGTCGAGAAGGCACCGGCACGCGCCGCACCGCCTCCGATGTACCAGGTCCTGTTGCTCAATGACGACTACACGCCGATGGAGTTCGTCGTGAAAGTCCTGCAAAAATTCTTCAATAAGAACCACGAAGAGGCAACGCGGATCATGCTTCAGGTGCATCACGAAGGGCGTGGGGTTTGCGGGGTGTATCCCCGTGACCTCGCGGCGACGCGCATTGCCCAGGTCGGGCAGTATGCGCGGGCGCGTCAGCACCCGCTGCAGTGTGTGATGGAACCGGTCTAATAACCAAGAGAAGACGCCGCCAGCGATGGCGGCGTTGTGCTGTCCGTCATTTGCAGGAAAGTAGTATCCGCGTACCGGGAAGCACGCGGACAAGTTGGTCGGCAGCTCCGCCGCAAAGGAGCATTGAATTTGAGTAAGGCGGAGGGGTTTGCCGTGAGTGGAAAGATCAGCAAGACATGGCTGGCGGTAGCCGGCGTTGTGGTTTTGGCAGGGGCCATCGGCGCGGGCTGGTGGATGGGCAAGGACCGCCAAGCGGCCACGCCTTCCCCCGTACCCGCCGCAACCTCTCCGGCGGCGAATACGCCAGCTGCGGCTTCCGGCGACGGCAAACCGGCGCTGCCGGCCAGCGCGGTGGTCGGGGCGGCTGACCCCTTCGCGGCGCTGACCTGCCAGCCGCGTCAATATAACGACACGCTGTCGCTCTCCGTCACGTTCACGCAACCCGTGGACGGCAAGGCAAACCTGGATAGCTTCCTCCAGGTGACCGACATCGGCTCCACGTCCGGCAAGGACGACCAGGACAGCGAATCCGCCGCGTCCCCGAACGACCAGCCGGCTTCCGTGAAGCCGGGCGACGCCGCGCCCAAGGGCAAGATCGTCAAGGGCAACTGGGTCGTGGGCGAGAATCCGCGGATGGTGTATTTCCCGTACATCCAGCCGCAGCGCAAGTATGCAATCACGGTGCGTTCGGGTCTGCCCGGCGTGGGCGACAAGGTCGTGCTGGCCGAATCGTCGAACTGCGAGGTCGATACCCAGGCCATGCCGCCGTCGTTCTACTTCGCCAGCCGCGGGGTCGTGCTGCCGGCCGGTCAGAATGGCGGCCTGCCCGTGGCGACGGTCAATGTGTCCGAAGTGGACGTGCAGTTCCTGCGCGTGGCCCCGGACCGTGTGCCGGAGCTGTTCGAAACCGTCCTGGGCATCGGCCGCAACACCGCTGCCGAGTCCAACGATGAAGAAGGCGGCTACGACGAAGAAGACGGTTGGCGCTATTCGGACAACCGCAGCCTGAAGGGCTCGGTCAGCAACTGGGACCTGGACCGCCTGAATTCGCTGACGACCAGCGTCTATCAAGGCCGTTTCCTCACTGACGACAAGCCCAACCGCCGCCATGTGACGTTCCTGCCTGTCGAAGGCG
The DNA here is from genome assembly GCF_002209535.1 of Achromobacter marplatensis. Taxonomy (GTDB): domain Bacteria; phylum Pseudomonadota; class Gammaproteobacteria; order Burkholderiales; family Burkholderiaceae_B; genus Achromobacter; species Achromobacter marplatensis. The sequence continues at coordinate 114,998 of NZ_NJIG01000008.1, forward strand.
TGAAGGAACTGCAAGAGCCCGGCATCTACATCGCGGTCATGAGCCAGCCCGGCCGTTTCCGCTACGAATACCAGGTCACGTATTTCTACGTGAGCGACATCGGCCTGCATGCGCGCCGCTACAGCGACCGCATCGAAGCCTATTCCGTGTCGTTGAAGACGGGCCAGGCCATTTCGGGCGCCACGTTTGAATTGGTGGACGGCGCCGGCAAGTCGCTGGCCAAGGCCGCCGCCGATTCGCAGGGCCATGTCCGTTTCGAAGGCAGCTTCACGAATGCGCGCGTCATTCGCGCATCGCGCGACAAGGAAATGACCGTTCTGGCGCTGGCCGAGCCCGCGCTGGACTTGTCGGAATTCGACACGGGCGGCCATACCTCGCGCCCGAACAACCTGTTCGTCTACGCGGGCCGCAATCTGTACCGCCCCGGCGAAACGTTCAACGTGTCGGTGCTGCCGCGCGACCTGGACGGCCGCGTGCTGACCCCGGCGCCGCTCACTGCTACGATCAAGCGTCCTGACGGCCGCGTGGTGCAGACCACCTTGTGGCAGCCCAAGAAAGATCTGGTGGGTTACGTCGAGCGTTCGATCGAGCTGCCGCTGGATGCGCAGACCGGTTCGTGGCTGCTCGAGCTGAGGGTGGATCCCGCTTCGCGCGCGCCGGACGCGTCGTGGAAGTTCCAGGTCGAGGAATTCCTGCCCGAGCGCATGAAGATGGCGCTGACCTCTGAACAGGAAGTGCTGTCGGTCGGCGACGACCTGACCGTCGACGTGCAGGGCGACTACCTGTATGGGGCGCCGGCCGCCGGCAATCGGCTGCTGTCGACCTTCCAGGTCAAGCGCGACCGCTTTGCGTTGGCCCAGCAATGGCCGGGCTTCATTTTCGGTGACGTGGCTGACGATTCGCGCCGCTCGTTCGGCGAACTGCCGGAAGCGGCGCTGGACGACAAGGGCTATGCGCAGCTGGAAGTCCCCTCCAGCACCGCCGGCACGCATTCGCCCATGAAGCTGCGGGTATCGGCCAGCCTGCTGGAATCCGGCGGCCGTCCGGTGGTGCGTTCCATCGAACGCAGCGTCTGGCCCGCCGACAAGCTGATCGGCGTGCGTCCGCAATTCGACAGTGACGTGGCCCGCGAAGGCGCGCCCGCCACGTTTGAAGTGATCCGCGCAAACGCGCAAGGCAAGCTCGAACCGCTGGCCCAGGCCCAGATGCGCCTGTTCCGCGAAGAGCGGCAGTACTACTGGCGTTTCGATGACCAGCGCGGCTGGAACAGCGGCTATACCGAAACCGACGAACTGCTCGATTCGCGCGAGATCGCGCTGACCGACCGCACCCAACTGACCGTGCCGGTCAAGTGGGGCCGTTATCGCCTGGAACTGACCGACCCGGAAACGGGCGAGACGATGCGTTACCGCTTCTATGCGGGCTGGAACGCGCAGGACGCCGATGCGATGGGCAACCGTCCGGACCGCGTCCAGATGAAGCTTGAAGGCGTGCCGGCCAAGCCGGGCGACACCGTCAAAGTGACGCTGACCCCGCCGCATGACGGCCAGGCCCTGGTGACGGTCGAAGGCGACCGCATGCTGTGGTCCACGTGGGTTGCCGTGAAGGCGACGGGCACCCAAGTCGAAATCCCCATCAGCAAGGACTGGAAGCGTCACGATCTGTACGTGGCTGCCGCCGTATTCCGTCCGGGCAGCGAAGGCGACCGCGTGACCCCGGCGCGTGCGCTGGGCCTGGCGTTCCTGCCGATCGCCAGCGCCGACCGCAAGCTGGACGTCAAGCTGACCGCGCCGCCCAAGGCCGTGCCGGAAAACAAGACGACCGTGCGCGTCAAGGTGGACGGCGCCCAGGGCAAGCAGGCCACGGTGACCCTGTCGGCCGTGGACGTCGGGATCCTGAACATCAACCAATACGCCACGCCCGATCCGCTGGACTTCTTCTTCGGCAAGCACCGTTACGCGCCCGAATTGCTGGACATGTACGGCAAGCTGATCGAAAAGATGGACGGCACCAAGGGCAAGCTGAAGTGGGGCGGTGACGCCGCCATGCGCGGCGACAGCAAGAGCCTGCCGAAGAAGGTCAAGCTGGTCGACCTGTTCTCGGGCCCGGTAACGCTGAACGCGCAAGGCGAAGCGGACATTCCGCTGGACCTGCCTGATTTCAACGGCACGCTGCGTCTGATGGCCGTGGCCTTCACGGCCGACAACTACGGCAGCACCGACACCGAAATGGTGGTGGCGGCGCCGATCGTGGCTGAACTGAACACCCCGCGTTTCATCACCCCGGGCGACCAGGCGGCGATTGCGCTGGACGTGACCAACCTGAGCGGCGCCGAACAGAAGATCACGGTCAAGCTGGAAGCGCTGGACCCCCTGGCGATTCCGGATGGCGTGCGCACGTTGACGCTGAAGGATAAGCAACGCACGACCCTGCGCTTTAACGCTACCACCACCGGCTCGTACGGTTTGGGCCTGATGCGCCTGACCGTCGACGGCCAGGGGGGCGGCAAGCCGGTGCACATCGTGCGCGAATCCGTCTTGCAGGTGCAGCCGGCCTATGCGGGCGAACGCCAGGTGCGCCGCCTGCGCCTGAACCCGGGCGAGTCGAACACGCCGCAGGCGTCGTGGGTGTCTTCGTACTATCCGGATTCGGCCTTGATCAGCATGACGGTGTCGAACCGTCCGCCGTTCAACGTCAACCGCCTGGTCGAAGGCCTGCTTGCCTATCCGTACGGCTGCACCGAGCAGACCATCAGCCGTGCCTTGCCGTGGGTGCTGATCGACGAAGACGTCGCCAAGCAGTTCGGCCTGAAGCCGCGCTCGCAGACGGAGCGCGCCACCCAGGTCTCGGGCGCGATCGCCCGCCTGTCGGGCATGCGCAACGCCGTGGGTTCCTACAACCTGTGGAGCGGTTCGACATCCCGCGACGTCTGGCTGACGGCTTATGCCGTGGGCTTCCTGCAAGATGCACGCGACAAGGGCTTCGAAGTGCCGGAAGCCACGTTGGACCGTTCGCGCCAGTGGCTGCTGGAGCAAGTGCAGCAGACGTCGAACAGCTTCGGCACCTGGTCCGTGAACTTGCGCCGCAACGTCGAGGCAGGCCGCATCGATGGCAATGACGCCAACATCCTGCGTGAAGACCATCGCCGTTTCGCCGGCCTGGCGACTGCAGTGCTGGCGTTGGCCCGCGACAAGAAGGCGCCGTTGTCGACGGTCCGCCAGCTGTTCGACAACTACCAGGAGCGCGCGCGTTCGCCGCTGCCGCTGATCCAGCTGGCCGCCGCATTCAAGCTGATGGGCGACGAAGGGCGCATGAAGTCCGCGCTGGACGCCGCCATGACGCGCGAGTACGGTTTCCCGCGCCGCAACTACAACGCCTATTACGACGAATGGCTGGGCGACTATGGCAGCAGCGTGCGTGATTACTCGCTGGCGTATGCGCTGGCCAACCAGTACGGCTTGAAGCACGAGCGCCTGGAAAACCTGCTGACGCAGTTGACCGCCCGCCTGGGCAACCGCTCGTACCTGTCGACGCAGGAACGGATGTCGCTGTTGCTGGCCGCGCGTGCGATCGGCGGCGACAAGGGCACCCCGTGGGAAGCTTCGCTGACGGTCAACGGCGCGCACAAGCCGCTGGATGGCGGCAAGAGCGACCAGACGGTGGCGCTGTCGGCCGCCGACCTGGCCAATACGCAGCTGGTCAACACCGGTTCGCAATCGCTGTTTGTGGAGTACGACATCCAGGGCAGCCCGACGGTTGCGCCCAAGCCGCGCAATGACGTGATCCAGTTGAAGCGCGGCTGGTACCGCCCGGACGGCAAGCCGTGGGATGGCGGCACGCTGCAGACCGGTGACATGCTGGTGGTGTGGCTGCAGGCATCGGCCAACCAGAGCATCCCCGATGCCCTGATCGAGGACCGCGTGCCCGCGGGCTTCGAAGTCGAGAACCTGAACCTGTCGCAAAGCCCCGAGATGCAGGAATGGACGATTGGCGGACGCCGCGTGGCCGAAGCCATGTCCGATTCCAACATCAAGCATCGCGAGTTCCGCGACGACCGTTACGTGGCCGCCGTGTCTCTCGGCCGCGGCAAGGTGGACGTGTTCTATCTGGTGCGCGTCGTGACGCCGGGCCGCTTCGCGGTGCCGTCGACGGTGGCCGAGGATATGTACCGTCCGGAAATCCGTGGCGTGGGTGAGCAGTGGAGCACGGTCGACATCCGCGATCGCGGCGCCAAGCGTCCTTGACCGCCGCCGCCACCCCAGCGACGGGCGCCCAGCGCGCCCGTCGCTGGCGGCGGCGCGGCATCATCGCGGCCAGCGTGTTGTTTGCGCTGGCCGCGTTGTTATTCGTGCTCGACCGCCTGTATCCGCTTCCCGCCATCGACTCCGGCGGGGCGGCGGTTGTCGTCGCCGCCGACGGCACGCCGCTGCGCAACTACCCCAGCCGCGACGGCATCTGGCGTTATCCGGTCAAGCCGGATCAGGTGTCGCCCAGCTATCTGGATACCTTGCTGACCTATGAGGACCGCTGGTTCTACTGGCACCCCGGGGTGAACCCGGTCGCGCTGGCGCGCGCGGGCTGGCAATGGGCCACCAACCGTCGCATCGTGTCGGGCGGGTCCACGTTGACCATGCAGGTCGCACGCCTGATCGATCCGCAACTGGCAGGCAAGCCGTCGCGGTCGATGTCCGCGAAATTGCGCCAGGCGTGGCGCGCCGTGCAGTTGGAAATGCACTACAGCAAGGACGAAATCCTGTCCTTGTATCTGACGCACGCGCCAATGGGCGGCATTGTGGAAGGCGTGGAAATGGGGTCGCGCCTGTGGTTGGGCAAGCCTGCCCGCGACCTGAGCCCGGCCGAAGCCGCCATGCTGACCGCCTTGCCCCAGGCGCCGTCGCGCCTGCGCCCAGACCGCCATCCCGAGGCGGCGCAGACGGCCCGCGACAAGGTGCTGGACCGCATGGCCGAACTGGGCCGGTGGACGCCGGCGGAAGTCGCCGACGCCAAGATCGAAACCGTGATCGCGCCGCCGTTGCGGGCGCGCTGGCTGGCGCCGCTGGCCGCCCAGCGCCTGTTGCAGGAAGCGGGCGGCAAGTCCGCCAAGCGCCGGCCGGGCGAGCGCCCGCCTCTGGTTGCTTCCACGCTGGACGCCGACATGCAGGCCGCGGTGGAACGCATGTTGCTGGACCGCGTCGACGGCCTGCCGCCCAAGGTGTCGATGGCGGTGCTGGTCATGGACAACGATACGCTTGAGGTCAAGGCCTACGCCGGATCCGCCGATTTTTCCGACGATACCCGTTACGCCCATGTGGATATGGTGCGCGGCGTGCGTTCGCCGGGTTCTACTCTGAAGCCGTTTTTGTATGCGCAGGCGCTGGATGAAGGCCTGATCCATTCCGAAAGCCTGCTGATCGACGCGCCGATGTCGTTCGGCGGCTACGCGCCGGGTAATTTCCAGGCGGCGTTTTCCGGGCCGATCAGCGTGTCGCAGGCGCTGCAGCGGTCGTTGAACGTGCCGGCCGTGGACCTGCTGGACCGCGTCGGCCCCGTCAGTTTCGCCTCGGTTATGCTGGCTGGCGGGGTCCGGTTACGTTTGCCGGCCGGTGCCGAACCGAATTTGAGCTTGATTTTGGGCGGGGGTGGCACCACATTGGAAGAACTGGTCGGCGCTTATCGGGCGTTGGCCCGGGGCGGGATCTCCGGCCGGCCGCGTTTGGGCGCGGAGCAGCCGCGGATCGAGTCCCGTATGATGAGTGCTGGAGCCGCCTGGATCGTCCGCGATATTCTGGAAGGCGGCGGGCATCCCGACCGGCCTTTCTACCAGTCGGGCAGCCCGGCCCGGCGGCTGGCCTGGAAAACCGGGACCAGCTTCGGTTTTCGGGACGCCTGGGCGATCGGGGTGACCGACAGATGGACGCTTGGCGTCTGGGTCGGCCGGCCGGACGGGACACCGAACCCCGGGTTTTTCGGGGCGAATGTGGCGGCGCCGCTACTGCAGGACATTGTGCAGGCGTTGCCGGAAGGGGTGCAGCAGGTGCGTAGCCGGCCCGAAACGGTGCAGGCGGCAGTTACGTGCTGGCCCTTGGGTTACAGACTGGGCAGCGTGCCCTCGGGGGAATGCCCCGAACAGCGCGCGGCCTGGCTGCTGAATGATACGGCGCCGCCGTCTTTTGCCGGCTACGCCGACGCCACGCAGGGGCCATTGCGCCTGGGTGGCGTGGCCAAGGGATCGGTGCTGCGGCCCGTGCCCGGAAGTCGGCAGGTGGCGCTGGATGTGGATGTGCAGGGCGCTGAAGGCGAAGTATGGTGGATGCTTGATGGGCGCGTGGTGAATCACGGCGCGTCGAGTCATCCGTTTAAATTGGTGCTGGCGCAAGACGGCCGGTATACGCTTACCGTCATGGACACACAAGGCCGTCACGACAGCGTGGTTTTTGAAATCGCTGGCGTTACGCCATGATCGGCATAGAATATGAATCGTGTATTTGACCGCTTCGATGCAATACGGAGGAAGCGTGATTTCTCAAGAGCTTGAAGTCAGCCTGCATATGGCTTTCGTCGAGGCCCGTTCGGCCCGGCACGAATTTATTACCGTCGAGCATCTGCTGTTGGCACTGCTCGATAACGCTTCGGCAGTCGAGGTCCTTCGCGCTTGCGCGGCGAACCTGGACGACTTGCGCCGCAACCTGCGCCAGTTCGTCTCGGAGAACACGCCCGTGATCCCCAGCGGCGCCGAGGTCGACACGCAGCCGACGCTGGGCTTCCAGCGCGTGATCCAGCGCGCGATCATGCATGTTTCCGCAGGCGGCACCGGCAAGAAGCCGGTCACCGGCGCAAACGTGCTGGTGGCCATTTTCGGCGAAAAGGATTCCCACGCTGTGTATTACCTGCAACAGCAGGGCGTCACACGGCTGGATGTGGTCAATTTCCTGTCGCATGGCATTACCAAACAGCCCCAGGTGGAGTCCGCCGCCGTGCAGAAAGAGCAGCAGACCAATGGTGAAGAGCAGGGCGAATCGCGTCAGTCGCCGCTGGATCAGTACGCCACCGACCTGAACGCCGCTGCGCTGGCGGGCCGCATCGATCCCCTGATCGGACGCGAGCACGAAGTCGAGCGCGTGATCCAGGTGTTGTGCCGCCGCCGCAAGAACAACCCGCTGCTGGTCGGCGAGGCCGGCGTGGGCAAGACCGCCATCGCCGAAGGCCTGGCCTGGCGCATCACGCGCGGCGAAGTGCCCGAAATCCTGCAGGCCGCCCAGGTCTTTTCGCTGGACATGGGCGCGTTGCTGGCCGGCACCAAGTACCGCGGCGATTTCGAACAGCGTCTGAAGGGCGTGCTCAAGCAGATCCGCGGCAACCCCGATGCGATCCTGTTCATCGACGAAATCCATACGCTGATCGGCGCCGGTTCGGCCTCGGGCGGCACGCTGGACGCGTCCAACCTGTTGAAGCCCGCTTTGTCATCCGGGCAGCTCAAGTGCATTGGCGCCACCACGTATACGGAATATCGCGGCGTGTTCGAAAAGGACCACGCGCTGTCGCGCCGGTTCCAGAAGATTGACGTGCCCGAACCCAGCGTCGAGCAGACCGTGCAGATCCTGCGCGGGTTGAAGAGCCGCTTCGAAGAACACCACAGCGTGCGCTATTCGGCTGCCGCCCTGTCGGCCGCCGCCGAGCTGTCCGCGCGCTTCATCAATGACCGTCATCTGCCCGACAAGGCCATCGACGTGATCGACGAGGCCGGCGCCGCACAGCGCCTGCTGCCGCGTTCGCGCCAGAAGAAGGTGATCGGCAAGGTGGACATCGAGAACATCGTCTCCAAGATCGCCCGTATTCCGCCGCAATCCGTCTCCAACGACGACCGCAGCAAGCTGGCGACGCTGGACCGCGACCTGAAGACGGTCGTGTTCGGCCAGGACGGCGCCATCGATGCGCTGGCTGCCGCCATCAAGATGGCGCGCTCGGGCCTGGGCAAACCGGAAAAGCCGATCGGCGCATTCCTGCTGTCGGGTCCCACGGGCGTGGGCAAGACCGAAGTGGCACGCCAACTGGCGTTCACGCTGGGTGTCGAGCTGCTGCGTTTCGACATGTCGGAATACATGGAACGCCATGCGGTGTCGCGCCTGATCGGTGCGCCGCCGGGATACGTGGGGTTCGACCAGGGCGGCCTCTTGACCGAAGCCATCACGAAGCAGCCGCATTGCGTGCTGCTGCTGGATGAAATCGAAAAGGCGCATCCGGATGTGTTCAACATCCTGCTGCAGGTCATGGATCACGGCACGCTGACCGACAACAACGGCCGCAAGGCGGACTTCCGCAACGTCATCCTGATCATGACGACGAATGCGGGCGCCGAAACCTTGAATCGCCCGTCGATCGGGTTTGCCAATTCGCGGATGCTGGGCGACGAAATGGCGGAAATTCGCCGCATGTTCACGCCGGAATTCCGCAACCGCCTTGATGCGATCATTCCGTTTGCCGCGTTGGACCGCGAGGTCATCCTGCGCGTGGTGGACAAGTTCCTCATGCAACTGGAAGACCAGCTGCATGAGCGCCGCGTGGAAGCCGTGTTCACCACGAAACTGCGCGAACACCTTGCCAAGGAGGGGTTCGATCCGCTCATGGGCGCACGTCCCATGCAACGTCTCATCCAGGACACCATCCGCCGCGCGCTGGCCGACGAACTGCTGTTCGGCAAGCTGGTCGACGGGGGTTCGGTCACGGTCGACCTGGACGATGCGGGCAAGGTGACGCTGGACTTCGACGACAGCGGCAAGCCGCCTTCGTCGGATGCGCCGGACAAGCAGGAAGTCGAACTGATCGATTGATGACCGCGGACCGCCAGCCGCTGATCGAGTGCGAACATTGCGCAAGCGTTTATCGCCGACATCAGCTTGAACCTGGCGAGACTGCCAATTGCGCCCGCTGCGGAGCCATACTCTGGCGCTACAGCGGGCTTACTTTGTCCAATTGGCTGGCTCTCGCCATCTCTGCCCTGATCATCTTCGGGGTGGCCAACGCCTACCCGGTCGCTTCCATGTCCGTTCAGGGCATGGTGCAGCAGGCGTCGTTGCTGGACGCCATTTCCATCACCTGGCGCCAAGGCCATTGGGTGGTCGCCATCATGACCGGCCTGGCCGGTTTTGCGCTGCCGCTCCTGCAACTGACGGTGCTGCTCTGGGTGCTGGGCCCCTTGTCGCAAGGGCGCGAGCCCGCGGGATTCCGTGGCGCAATGCGTCTGCTGGGCGTGCTGCGGCCCTGGTGCATGGTGCCCGTGTTCCTGTTGGGCGTGCTGGTGGCGGTGGTGAAGCTGGCCGGCATGGCCGCGGTGTCGCCCGGCATCGGGCTGGGCGCCTTCGGCGTGCTGACCATTTTCCTGACGATGCTGGGGCGCCTGTCGCCGCATGTGCTGTGGCGTTTCGCGGAATCCGCGGGCGTCGCACCCGTCCATATCCCCGAAAGCAGCCCTGATACGGTGCTGGCCGGCTGCCATGTGTGCGGGCAGGTCCAGGCCCTGCCGCGCGACGCGGACCCCGAAGAAGAACACCATTGCGTGCGCTGCGAAGCCGTCGTGCATTACCGCAAGCCGGACCACCTGGCCCGCACCTGGGCGCTGTTGCTGGCGGCGGTCGTCTTCTACATTCCCGCCAACGTGCTGCCCGTCATGCAGGTCAGTTCCGTGCTGGGCGACAGCGCCCACACCATCCTGGGCGGCGTGGTCGAGCTCTGGCAGATGGGGTCCTGGGACATCGCGCTGATCGTCTTCATCGCCAGCGTGGCCGTGCCGCTGACCAAGCTGCTGGCGCTGATCCTGCTGCTGCTGACCGAGCAATGGCGCAGCACCACCAACCTGCGGCCGCGTACCCGCCTGTATCAAATGGTCGAGTTCATTGGCCAATGGTCGATGCTTGACGTTTTTGTCGTTATATTGCTGGCGGCGCTGGCTGATTTTCAGGGACTGATGGAAATCAGCGCCGGCGCGGGCGCCGCGGCCTTTGGCGTGGTGGTGATCCTGACCATGCTGGCGGCCATGAGCTTCGATCTGCGGCGCAGTTGGGATCTGGCAGGCGAAAGCGAGATCGATATGCCTGAGGTCGAGGGCCGGACCCGCCCCGAGCAAGCGCCGCAGTCCGCGCCGTCGCCCGTGGCGCCTGTAACAAGCAAGGAAGTGGGCTAGCAACACCCGTGGTTCGCCACACGAGAAGAAAAAAGGAAAATTGATGTCCGACCAAGCTCCTGGATCCGGTGACGAAAAGAAGTACCAATCGCCGACCATCTCGCGCAAGCAAAAGAGCCGGATTTCATGGATCTGGCTGGTGCCGATCGTCGCGGCGCTGATGGGCATATCGCTGGTCGTGCGCACGTGGATGCAGGCCGGCCCGGACATCTCCATTTCATTCAATACGGCCGAAGGGCTGGAAGTGGGCAAGACCCAGCTGCGCTACAAGGACGTGAACATCGGCACGGTGAAGTCCATCGGCTTTAACAGCGACCGCAGCAAGGTGGTCGTGCAGGCGGAGCTGGCCAAGGAAGTGGCGGACCTGGCCCGCGAAGGGACCAATTTCTGGGTGGTCCGGCCGCGGCTGGATGTCAGCGGGGTGTCCGGCCTGGGCACATTGTTGTCCGGCGCCTACATTGGCGTGGACGCGGTCGAGGGCAAGAACGGATCCACCAGCAAGGCCACCAAGCTCAGTTTCGAAGGGCTGGAGATTCCGCCAGCGGTCACGCATGATCGTGCCGGCAAGCGCTTCATGCTCAAGGCCTCGGATCTGGGTTCGCTGGACATCGGGTCACCCGTCTACTTCCGCCGCATCAATGTTGGCCGCGTGATCGGCTATGCGCTGGACAAGACGGGCGGCGCCGTGAATGTCGAAGTGTTCGTGGATGCGCCCAACGACAAGTTCGTGACCAACGGCACGCGCTTCTGGAATGCCAGCGGCGTGGACTTCAGCGTGAACGCGGACGGCCTGAAGGTGCGCACGCAGTCGCTGGTGTCCATGGCGGTGGGCGGCGTGGCGTTCGAGCCCGTCCAGAGTGCGCGCGACGGCGCCTCGCCGGCACCTGCCGATGCCCATTTCGACCTGTATCCCACCGAGTCGGCCGCCAAGGCCAACCCGGACGGCGAGGCTTTCCCGATCCGCATGCGCTTTGACCAATCGATCCGCGGTTTGGCGGTGGGCGCGCCGATCGACTTCAGCGGCATCACGCTGGGCAACGTCACGCAGATCAACCTGGACTTCGATCCGGTCTCCAAGCGCTTCTATTCGCTGGTGGACGCGACGCTGTATCCGGAACGCCTGGGCCGGGTGTACGAAGAAGTGCGCGACCGGGCAGTGAAGGACGGCGACGCGGCTGGCAACCGCCTGCTGGGCGTGATGATCAAGCACGGCCTGCGCGCACAGTTGCGCACGTCGAACCTGCTGACGGGCCAGCTGTATGTGGTGCTGGATGATTTCCCGAATGCCAAGCCGGTGGATTTCAAGCCGTCCGACCCGGCGATCATCCCGACCATCCCGGGCAACCTGGATCAGTTGCAGCAGCAGGTCAGCAATATCGTCGCCAAGATCGAGAAGATTCCGTTCGACAAGATTGGCGAAGACCTGCGGACTACGCTGGCCAGCACGTCCAAGCTGATGAACCGCCTGGACAAGCAGGTGGCGCCGGAAGCGCAGAGCATGCTGAAGCAGGCCAAGGAGTCCATGGCGAACATCAATGCCATGCTGGCCTCGGACGCGTCCCTGCCGGTCAATACCGAAAAGGCGATGCAGGAGCTGAGCCGCGCGGCGCGTTCCCTGCGCGCACTGGCCGATTTCCTGCAATCGAACCCCGAAGCCTTGCTGCGTGGCCGCGGCAATGATCCGATTCCCGGCGCTGGCCCTGTCAGGAACTGAAGAACATGACTATTTCCTCGATGCGTACCGTCCTGTCCCTGCTGGTTGCGGGCGCTGCCCTGGCGGGCTGCGGCTCGTCGCCACCGGTGCACTACTACACGCTGCAAGGGCCGGCGGCCCCGGCGTCGGCGGCGGCTGCTCCGGCGGCCTTCCTGATCGAAGTCCAGCCCGTCAGCCTGTCCACTCAGGCCGATCAGCCGCAGTTGATGGTGCGCACCGGCGACGGCAGTGTGTCGGCGTTGTATTCCGAACGCTGGAGTTCGCCGCTGGGCGACGAGCTGCGCGGCGCGCTATCCGATGCGTTGAAGCGGGAGCTGGGCGCGCTGGATGTGCAGATGGTCAAGCCCGGCCCCGGCGCCGCGGTGTGGCGGGTGCAGACCGACGTGCAGCGCTTTGAGCTCGTCTCGGGCAGCATGGCGCAGCTGGATGCCACCTGGCGCGTACGCCCGGTCAACATGAAGGGCACGGGCCTGATTTGCCGCAGCGTGGTCACGGAAAACGTTTCGGAAGCCGGCGTGCCGGCGTTGATCACCGCCCAGCAGCGCGCGGTGGTCAGCCTGGCTGGCGCCATGGCCTCGGCCATGCGTGGGCAGACCCCGGCAGGCTCGGGTTCGGTGCAAATGCTGGGTTGCTCAGCCCTGAAGGACTGAGAAAGCCGCGTGATCTCAAGTGGTTAACCTAGGGTTAACCTTAATACAAACACGGTTGCAACCTGTCTAGCATACGGTCCTACCCATGCTGGATTCCTTTCGGATCCAGTATTACCTTTGCCATGCGACAGGAAGCAATCTCTTATGGCCAGCACGACCCTTGGCGTCAAAGTCGATGACGCACTACGCGACCGCCTGAAGGCAGCCGCGCACAAGCTCAATTGCACGCCGCATTGGCTGCACAAGCAGGCAATCCTTGCCTACCTGGACAAGATCGAGCGCGGCCATCTGCCTGCCGAAATGTCGCATCTGGGCATCGATGCCGGCACGGAAGACGACGCCGGCGATACCCAGTCGGCGCCCACGCCGCCGTTCTACGAGTTTGGCCAGGACGTGCAGCCGCAGTCCGTGCTGCGCGCAGCCATCACCGCGGCCTATCGCCGCCCCGAGCCGGAGTGCGTGCCGCTGCTGCTGGGCCAGGCCCGCATGCCGAACCTGGAAAAGGTGCATGCGATGGCGTCCGACCTCGTCAAGAAGCTGCGTGGCAAGCGCAAGGGCGGCGGCGTCGAAGGGTTGATCCAGGAATTTTCGCTGTCCAGCCAGGAAGGCGTGGCGCTGATGTGCCTGGCCGAAGCGCTGCTGCGCATTCCCGACCGCGCCACGCGCGACGCGCTGATCCGCGACAAGGTCGCCCGCGGCGACTGGAAGTCCCACATGGGCGGTTCGCAGTCGCTATTCGTCAACGCCGCGACCTGGGGCCTGATGATCACCGGCAAGCTGGTGGCCGTGAGCAGCGAGCAATCGCTGTCCAAGGCGCTGACCCGCCTGATCGGCAAGGGCGGCGAGCCGCTGGTGCGCAAGGGCGTGAACATGGCCATGCGCATGATGGGCGAGCAGTTCGTGTCGGGCCAGACCATTTCCGAAGCGCTGGCCAACAACCGCAAGATGGAAGCCCGTGGCTTCCGCTATTCCTACGACATGCTGGGCGAAGCCGCGACCACCGCGGAAGACGCCGAACGCTATTACGCTTCGTACGAGCAGGCCATCCACGCCATCGGCAAGGCCGCGGCCGGCCGCGGCATCTATGAAGGCCCGGGCATCTCGATCAAGCTGTCCGCGCTGCACCCGCGCTATTCGCGCAGCCAGCGCGAACGCGTCATCGCGGAACTGCTGCCGCGCGTGAAGGCGCTGACGGCGCTGGCCCGCAGCTACGACATCGGCCTGAACATCGACGCCGAGGAAGCCGATCGCCTGGAGATCTCGCTGGACTTGCTGGAAGCGCTCTGTTTCGCGCCCGAGCTCGACGGCTGGAACGGCATCGGCTTCGTCATCCAGGCCTATCAGAAGCGCGCGCCGTTCGTGATCGACTACGTGATCGACCTGGCCCGCCGCAGCCGCCATCGCGTGATGGTGCGTCTGGTCAAGGGTGCATACTGGGACAGCGAGATCAAGCGCGCCCAGGTGGACGGCCTGGAAGGCTATCCCGTCTATACCCGCAAGCTGTACACCGACGTGGCCTACCTGGCGTGCGCCCGCAAGCTGCTGGGCGCGCCCGAAGCCGTGTATCCGCAGTTCGCTACGCACAACGCCTACACGCTGGCGGCCATCTATCAGTTGGCTGGCCAGAACTACTATCCCGGCCAGTACGAGTTCCAGTGCCTGCACGGCATGGGTGAACCGTTGTACGACGAAGTGGTGGGCCCGCTGGCCCAGGGCAAGCTGAACCGTCCGTGCCGCATCTATGCACCGGTCGGCACGCACGAAACGCTGCTGGCCTACCTGGTGCGCCGCCTGCTGGAAAACGGCGCCAACACTTCGTTCGTGAATCTGATCGGCGACGACAGCATTCCGGTGGAAACGCTGGTCGCCGATCCGGTCGAAGCCGCCTCGCGCATCGTGCCGCTGGGCGCGCCGCACGAGAAGATCGCGCTGCCGCGTGAACTCTATGGCAATCCGCAGCAGGGCGCCCGCGCCAACTCGGCGGGCCTGGATCTGACGAACGAACACCGGCTGGGGTCGCTGTCCGCCGCATTGCTGGCCAGCGCCGGCACGCCGTGGCGTGCGGGTCCGATGCTGGGCGAGGGCGCAGAGGCCTGGGATGCGGCGCGCGCCATCGAAGTGCGCAACCCCGCCAACCTGCGCGACATCGTGGGCCATGTGATCGAAGCGCAAGCCGACGAGGCCGACACCGCCTTGCGCGCGGCCGCCAACACGGCCCCCATCTGGCAGTCGACGCCGGTGGCGGAGCGGGCGCAGTGCCTGCGCCGCGCGGCGCAATTGCTGGAAGAGCAGATGCAGACCCTGTTGGGCTTGATCGTGCGCGAAGCCGGCAAGTCGCTGCCTAACGCCATCGCCGAAGTACGCGAAGCCGTGGACTTCCTGCGCTACTACGCCGACCAGGCCGAACAGGAATTCAGCAACGACACGCACCGCCCGCTGGGCACCGTGCTGTGCATCAGCCCCTGGAACTTTCCGCTGGCCATCTTCACGGGTCAGGTCGCGGCGGCCCTGGCCGCTGGCAATACCGTGGTGGCCAAGCCTGCGGAGCAGACACCGTTGATCGCCGCGCAAGCGGTGGCCATCCTGCGCGCGGCCGGCGTGCCTGCCGGCGCCGTGCAACTGCTGCCGGGCCGCGGCGAGACCGTGGGCGCCCAGTTGGTCGCCAGCCCCGCCGTGCGCGGCGTGATGTTCACGGGCTCGACCGACGTGGCGCGCATCATCGCGCGCACGCTGGCCGATCGCCTGGACGATAACGGCCACACCATTCCGCTGATCGCTGAAACCGGCGGCCAGAACGCGATGGTGGTGGATTCGTCGGCGCTGTCCGAGCAAGTGGTGTTCGACGTGCTGAGCTCGGCTTTCGACTCGGCCGGCCAGCGCTGCTCGGCGCTGCGCGTGCTGTGCGTACAGGAAGACAACGCCGACCACGTGCTGACGATGCTGCGCGGCGCGATGCGCGAGCTGAGCGTGGGCAATCCGGATCGCCTGTCTGTGGACGTGGGTCCGGTCATCGATACCGACGCGCGCAACGGCATCCAGCGGCACATCGAGACGATGCGTACCGCAGGCCATCGCGTGGACCAGGTTGAACTGAACGGCGAATGCCGCCATGGCACCTTCGTGGCGCCCACCATCATCGAAATCGACCACATCAGCGAACTGACGCGCGAAGTGTTCGGCCCGGTGCTGCACGTGGTGCGCTACAAGCGCGATGAGCTGGACGCCTTGCTGGACGCCATCAATGGCACCGGCTACGGCCTGACCTTCGGCGTGCATACCCGTATCGACGAAACGATCGCACACGTCACGGGGCAGGTGCACGCCGGCAACGTCTACGTCAATCGCAATATTGTGGGCGCGGTCGTGGGCGTGCAGCCCTTTGGCGGGGAATGCCTGTCGGGCACTGGTCCCAAGGCGGGCGGTCCGCTGTATATGTACCGTCTGCTGGGCACGCGTCCGGCGGGCTTGCCGCCTGCGCTGGACGCCGCGGCGCCCCTGCCGCAGCGCATGGCCTTGCCCGGCCCCACCGGCGAGACCAATACCTATATGGTCGAACCGCGCGGCGCCGTCTACTGCGTGGCGGCGACCGAGGCCGGCGCACGGGCGCAATGGTCGGTGGCCCGCCTGACGGGCAACCATGCCTGGTTCGCCGACACGCCGGCCGCGCAGGCGCTGCTGGCCACGCTGGATGCCGAACAGCAAGGGCAGGCGGGCATCCTGGCCGACGACGAGGTCGATCAGGCGGACTACCAGGCCGTGCTGTTCGAGGGTGATGGCGACGCGCTGCAGGCGCTGAACCAGCGCATCGCGCAGCGTCCGGGTGCCATCCTGTCGGTGCATGGCCTGACGTCCGACGCCCTGGCGGCCGGCGCCGGCTACGTGCCGGAACGCTTGCTGACCGAGCGCTCCATCAGCGTCAACACCGCCGCGGCAGGCGGCAACGCCAGCCTCATGACGATCGGCTGAAGGTGACCGGACGGTAACTCCCGGACTACCGGGGTGATCGTCCAGTAACCGAGGGTTATCTCCAATATCGGGCAAGGTTGCACTGGAAGCAAAATCCGGTCGCACCTCAAGTCCGGATGTCGCAACCCGGCATCCGGACTTTGCAGAAAATGCATGCGCAGCACCTGGTCACCGCCGGGGCTGCGGTAGTAAAAGAAACCAAAAGCCTGGCTAAAAGCTCAGGTATAACAAGGCAATACGTCCGACACCCCGGAGGATTCCCCATGAAGTTCCGCACCACTTTGAAGCTTCTCGCCGCCAGCATCGCCGCCGTCGGCATGACGGCCGCCGCCCACGCCGCCGACATCAAGCTCGGCTTTGCCGCCCCGCTGACGGGTCCGCAATCGCACTACGGCGAAGACATGCAGAACGGCCTGAACCTGGCCCTGGAAGAAGCGAACAAGAAGGGCATCAAGGTTGATGGCCAGCCGGCCAAATTCGTGCTGGTGTCGCGTGATGACCAGGCCGATCCGCGCGTGGGCGTGCAGGTGGCGCAACAGCTGGTCGACCAGGACGTCGTGGGCATCCTGGGCCACTTCAACTCCGGCACGACGATCCCCGCGTCGCGCGTCTACCATGAGGCCGGTCTGCCCCAGATCGCCATGGCGACCTCGCCCGAATACACCAAGCAGGGCTACGAAACCACGTTCCGCATGATGACCAGCGACACCCAGCAGGGCGCCGCGGTCGGCAAGTTCATGGTGCAGAACCTGAAGGCCAAGAAGGTTGCGATCATCGATGACCGCACCGCCTACGGCCAGGGCTTGGCCGACGAAGTCGAAAAGGCCGTCAAGGCCGCCGGTGGCGAAGTGGTCCGCCGTGAGTACACGACGGACAAGGCCAACGACTTCACCGCCATCCTGACCAACATCAAGGGTTCCGCGCCCGACGCGATCTTCTACGGCGGCCTGGATGCGCAATCCGGCCCGATGAAGCGCCAGTTGGCCACGCTGGGCCTGAAGGCGCCGCTGGTCTCGGGTGAAATGACCCGCAGCGACACGTTCATCAAGCTGGCCGGCGACGCCGCCGACGGCACCTATGCCTCGCTTGCCGGCGTGCCGCTGGACAAGATGGTCGCGGGCAAGGACTTCGAACAGCGCTATCAGGCGCGCTTCAAGAAGGCCCCCGGCGTGTACGCGCCTTACGCCTACGACGGCGCCTGGAACATGATCACCGCGATCGAGCAGGCCGGTTCCGCCAAGCCCGAGAAGTACCTGCCCGTGCTGGCCAAGCTGGACCGCAAGGGCGCCACCAGCGAGCACATTTCCTACGATGCCAAGGGCGATCTGAAGGAAATCTCGGTCACCATCTACGAAGTCAAGAACGGCAAGTGGGAGATGGTTGAAACGATGGTCAGCCAGGCCAACTAAGGCGGGTTGAACCAGGCGGATGCCGGCCGCGCCGGTGTCCGCCCACTTTGTCCGCACGCGCCGCCCGGCGTGTGCGGCGCGCACCCCGCGCCCGGCCCGTGACGGCTCCGGCCGCGCGTCCCGCGCGACTTTTCCAGGCTTATTTCCGCGGCCCCTATGGATATCTTCATTCAACAACTGATTAACGGCGTCACGCTAGGCAGCGTGTACGCCCTGGTCGCCCTTGGCTACACCATGGTGTACGGCATCATCGGGCTGATCAACTTCGCGCATGGCGACGTCGTCATGATCGGCGCCATGGCGGCCACGACGATCGCCATTTCGCTGGTGGGCGGTGATCCCGGCGTGTCCGCCTTCGTGGTGCTGGGCGTGGGCCTGCTGGTGTCCGTGCCGCTGTGCATGGCGGTGGGCTGGACGGCCGAGCGCGTGGCCTACCGGCCGCTGCGCCGGGCACCGCGCCTGGCGGCGCTGATCACGGCGATCGGCGTGTCCATCATCCTGCAGAACGTGGCGATGATGGGCTGGGGCCGCAACTACCTGAACTTCCCGCAGGTGCTGTCGCCGCACGTCTTCGAATTCGCCGGCGCGCGCATGAGCACGCTGCAGATCGCCATCGTGGTGATTGCGGCGCTGATCATGGGCGGCCTGCTGGCCGTGGTGCACAAGACCCGCCTGGGCACGGCGATGCGCGCTACCGCGCAGAACCGTGAAGTGGCGGGCCTGATGGGCGTGAACATCAATACGGTCATTTCGGCCGCGTTCCTGATCGGTTCGGCGCTGGCCGCCGTGGCGGGCATGATGGTCGCGACCTATTACGGCGTGTCTCAATACACGATGGGCTTCATGCTGGGCCTGAAGGCGTTCACGGCCGCCGTGCTGGGCGGCATTGGCAACATGGTGGGCGCGATGGCCGGCGGCTTGCTGCTGGGCATCATCGAATCGCTGGGCGCCGGGTACATCGGCGACCTGACCGGGGGCTTCCTGGGCAGCCATTACCAGGACGTGTTCGCGTTCTTCGTGTTGGTGCTGGTGTTGATCTTCCGTCCGTCCGGCCTGTTGGGCGAACGAGTGGGAGACCGCGCATGAGTTCCTCGTTGAAAGCAAGCGGGCTGTCGACCCGCAACCTGATCGGCATCGCGCTGATCGGCATCGTGCTGGCGGTGCTGCCCTTTGTGATCGGCATGGCCGGGCAAAGCTGGGTGCGCATCCTGAACTTTGCGTTGCTGTACGTGATGCTGTCGCTGGGCCTGAACATCGTGGTGGGCTTTGCCGGCCTGCTGGATCTGGGCTACATCGCGTTCTACGCGGTGGGCGCCTATACCTGGGCCTTGCTGGCCTCGCCGCACTTCGGGCTGCACCTGCCGTTCTGGGCGATCCTGCCGATCGCGCTGGCGGTGGCGTGCCTGTTCGGCGTGCTGCTGGGGGCGCCCACGCTGAAGCTGCGGGGGGACTACCTGGCCATCGTGACCTTGGGCTTCGGGGAAATCATTCGCATCTTCCTGAACAACCTGAACGCCCCGATCAACATCACCAACGGGCCGCAGGGCATCAACCGCATCGACACCTTCAAGGTGGGCGAATTCGCGTTCGGGCGCACGGAAAGCCTCTTCGGCATCCGCTTCACCGGGCCCGAGAAGTACTACTACCTGCTGCTCGCGCTGACGCTCATCATCATCGTGGTGTGCGTGCGCCTGCAGAATTCGCGCATCGGCCGCGCGTGGGAAGCCATTCGTGAAGACGAGATCGCCGCCAAGGCGATGGGCATCAACACCCGCAACATCAAGCTGCTGGCGTTCGCGATGGGCGCTTCGTTCGGCGGCGTGGCGGGCGCGCTGTTCGCGTCGATGCAGGGCTTTGTCAGCCCCGAGAGCTTCTCGCTGATGGAATCGATCTCGATCCTGTGCATGGTGGTGCTGGGCGGCATGGGCCATATCCCGGGCGTGATCCTGGGCGCGTTGATCCTGGCGGCCTTGCCAGAGTTCCTGCGTGCGGTCGTCGAGCCGTTCCAGCACATGGTGTTCGGCGCCGTGATCCTGGACCCCGAAGGCATCCGCATGCTGCTGTTCGGCTTGGCGATGGTGTGCGTCATGCTGTTCCGTCCTGCGGGCCTGTGGCCGTCGGCGGTGCGCAAGCGTGAACTGGCCACCAAGACGCAAGGAGGCGCGGCATGAGCAAACTGCTGCAAGCCCAGGGCCTGGGCAAGCGCTTCGGCGGCCTGCAAGCCTTGTCGGACGTCAGTTTCGATATCGAGCAAGGCGAGATCTATGGCCTGATCGGCCCGAACGGCGCGGGCAAGACCACGCTGTTCAACGTGCTGACCGGCCTGTACATCCCGGAAGAGGGCAGCTGCACCTTCAATGGCGAATCCATGTCGGGCAAGAAGCCGCATGAAGTCGCCTTTGCGGGCCTGGCGCGCACCTTCCAGAACATCCGCCTGTTCGCCAACCTGTCGGCCATCGAGAACGTGATGATCGGGCGCCACATGCGCACCAAGGCGGGCGTGCTGGGCGCCGTGCTGCGCACGCGCGGCACGCGCGCCGAAGAGGCCGCCATCGAGGCGCGGGCGCAAGAGCTGCTGGATTACGTGGGCATCGGCCATCGCGCCAACGACGTCGCGCGTTCGCTGCCTTATGGCGACCAGCGCCGGCTTGAGATCGCGCGCGCCCTGGCGACGGATCCCAAGCTGCTGGCGCTGGACGAACCCGCCGCCGGCATGAACGCGTCGGAAACCGTGGTGCTGCGCAAGCTGGTCGAAAAGATCCGCGGCGACGGCGTCACGGTGCTGCTGATCGAACACGACATGAAGCTCGTCATGGGGCTGTGCGACCGCGTGCTGGTGCTGGAATACGGCAAGGTGCTGGCGATGGGCAAGCCTGCCCAGGTGCAACGCGATCCCAAGGTCATCGAAGCGTATCTGGGCGCCGGCGCGGCGCAGGACCCGCTGATTAACAAAGAGAGCCCGGCAACATGACGGCATCCCAACCCTTATTGGAACTGCGCGGCCTGCAGGTCTCGTACGGCGGCATCCGCGCGGTGCGCGGGATCGATCTGCGCGTGGACGAAGGCGAACTCGTGTGCCTGATCGGCGCCAACGGCGCCGGCAAGAGCACGACGTTGCGCGCCATCTGCGGCCTGGTGCCGCTGGCGGGCGGCGAAGTGGTCTATGGCGGCCAATCGATCGGCGGTCAGAAATCGCATGAACTGGTCCGCAAAGGCCTGGTCATGGTGCCGGAAGGCCGCGGCATCTTCGGCCAGCTGACCATCGAGGAGAACCTGGCGATGGGCGCGTACATCCGCCGGGATGCGGCGCAGGTCCGCCAGGACACCGACCGCGTCTTCACGCTGTTCCCGCGCCTGGCCGAACGCCGCAAGCAAGCGGCGGGCACCTTGTCCGGCGGCGAGCAGCAGATGGTGGCGATGGGCCGCGCGATGATCGCGCGCCCCAAGCTGCTGCTGCTGGACGAGCCGTCGATGGGCTTGGCGCCTTTGATGGTCGAGAAGGTCTTCGAGGTGGTGCGCACCATCGCCAGCGAAGGCGTCACGATCCTGCTGATCGAGCAGAACGCGCGCCTGGCGCTGGAGAACAGCCATCGCGGCTATGTGATGGAGTCGGGTGAGATCATCCTGTCCGGGCCCGCCGGCGACATGCTGCACGATCCCAAGGTGCGCGCGGCCTATCTGGGCGAGTCCGAGTAGGGCGCGGCCGATCTTGGGTGCGGGGCGGCAGGGCTTCGAGCTTGCGGATGTCAAGGTTCTTTAGCCGCCGAGGCTGCCCTGCGCCATTCCGATGCTCGCCCCGGTGGGGCTGCGCTTCGGATGGCTCCGGGGTCCTCGGCTGACGGCGGCCTCATGCGTTGGTTTGGGACCCCGTTCACGGGCAAATGCCGTGAGCCGGTGGTCGGGCGGAGGGATCCGAAGCGCAGCCCCACCGGGGCGAGCATCGGAATCCCGCAGTCCGGACGCCGGCGGCTCAAGAACCCTGCCTCACAAAACCGATCGCCAGCAATGCTGCCAAAACAAAGCGCTAAGCCGGTGCGCGTTCACGGTCCACGGCCATGACCGCGCCGGCCTCGATCAGTGCGTCGATTTCCTGCTGGCCGTAGCCGAACTCTCCCAGGATCGCGATGGTGTCCTCGCCCAGGCGAGGCGCCGCGCGGTGGTATTGCGCGGGCGTGGCCGACAACTTCACCGGCATACCGACGGTGCGTACCTTGCCGGCCACCGGGTGGTCCTGCTCGACCACCATGCCGCGCGCCAGCGTCTGCGGATGCGACAGCGCCTGCGCGATCGAATGCACCGGGCCGGCGGGCACGCCGGCCTCGTCGAAAACGTCCAGCCATTCCTGCGCGCTGCGCGTCTCCAGGATGGCCGACATCTCCGCCACCAGTTCGTCGCGGTTGTTCATGCGATCGCGGTTGCGGGCGTAGCGCGGATCGTCCGCCCACTCCGGCTTGCCCAGCGCTTGCGCGATGCGCTGCCAGTTCTTTTCATTCGCGCCGCCGATGATGATCCAGTCCGTGCCCGTGGGGAATGCCTGGTAGGGCGCGCTCAGTACATGGGCCGAACCGGTGGGGCCGGGGGAGACGCCGCTGCCGAAGTAGATCGCGGCGTGCCAGTACAGTTGCTGCAGGCTGGCTTCCAACAACGAGGTCTCGACGATCTGGCCTTCGCCGGTGCGCTGCTTGTGCTGATACGCGGCCAGCACGCCGAACGCGGCCAGCAGGCCCGCATTGATGTCGGCCACGGAATTGCCGGTGCGCAGCGGCGGGCCGCCAGGTTCGCCGGTAATGGCCATCAGGCCGGAGAAGCCCTGCGCGACCAGGTCGAAGCCGCCCTTGTCGGCGTAGGGGCCGGTGGTGCCGTACCCCGATACGGCGCAATAGATCAGGCCCGGGTTTTCCTGGCGCAGCGTGTCGTAGCCCAGCCCCAGCTTTTCCATCGTGCCCTTGCGGAAGTTCTCGGTGACGACGTCGGCGTCGCGGATCATGCGCAGCAGAACCTTCTTGCCTTCGGGGTGTTTCAAGTCCAGGGCGATGGCGCGCTTGTTGCGGTTGAGCATGAGGTAGGGCGCCGAGATGCCGTTGATCTGCGGGTCGCGATACTGGCGGGAATCGTCGCCGCCATCGATCTTTTCGACCTTGATGACGTCGGCGCCCAGGTCGGCCAGCATCATGCCGCAGGTAGGGCCGGCCATGATCTGCGACAGCTCGATCACGCGCATGCCGGCCAACGCGCCGACGGGCGCATCGGAGGTGGAGGAGGGCGGGCGGCCGGAGCCGCGGGTGTCGTTATGCATGCAGGTTCCTTGATCGGCGTTTAGCGGCCGTTGAATTGCGGTTTGGCCTTGGCGAGAAAGGCGCGGTAGCCGGCTCGGAAGTCCTCGGTGTCGAAGCAGTCGAAGGCTTCGTCGCGGTCGGCGTCGGTCAATGTCTTGCCCTGGACCAGGTTGCGCACGAATTTCTTGTGCCAACGTGCCACGAGCGGCGCTCCGTCGGCGATGCGGCGCGCGGCGGTCTGGGCTTGCTCGGCCACCTGATCGTCCGGCACGACGCGCGTGACCACGCCCAGCCGCAACGCTTCGGCGGCGTCGAATATCGTTCCTTCCAGCAGCACTTGCAGCGCGGTGGTCGGGCCAACCAGGCGCACCAGCGGCGCCAGTTCCGAATACGACATCACGAGCCCCAGGTTCTTGATCGGGACGCCGAACCGCGAACTTTCGCCGCAGATGCGTAGATCGGCCAGACTGGCGATCTCCAGGCCGCCGCCCACGCAGATACCGTGTATCTGCGCCACGACCGGGTGGCGGCAGCCGCCGATGGCCTCGATCGTGCGGCGCATGACGGCGCCGTATTCCACGGCCTGCCGCTTGTTGCTGCGCGCGGTTTCGAATTCGCTGATGTCATTGCCGGGCGAGAACGCCTTTTCGCCAGCGCCGCGCAACAGCACGCAACGCACGTTGTCTTCGCGGTCCAGTTCCAGGAAGATGTCGCCCAGCAGACGCCAGCCGTCGATGGTGAAGGCGTTGAGCTTTTCGGGCCGGTTCAGCACCACGGTCGCGATGTCGCCCTCGCGTTGCAGCAGGATGGGCGTGGAGTCGGGGGTAGAAGTAGCGCTCATGGGGTTCCTTTGGTCGGGCGCGGGGGCGAGCCCCCGCAGGGGATCACTGTTTCGTCAGGCCAAGGCTGGCGGTGAGCTTGCCGTACTTGGTCCATTCGTCGCGCACATAGGCGGCGAAGGCCGCGGGGGTTTGCGGCCCGCCGCCCAGGTCCATGCCTTGGTCGGCCAGCTTTGCCGCGATCTCGGGGTCGGCCAGGGTCTGGGCCAGCGCCCGGTCCAGCTTGTCCATGATCGGGCGGGGCAGCTGCGCCGGGGCCAGCACCGCGTACCACTGCACGATGTCCAGGCCCTTGATGCCGGATTCCGCCAGGGTGGGCACGTCGGGCAGCCGCTTGCTGCGTTCGGCGCTGGTGACCGCCAGCGGTCGTAGCTTGCCCGCCTGGATCTGGTTGATGGCGCCGGGCAGCGTGTCGAAGTTCATGTCCACATTGCCGCCCAGCAGGTCGGTCATGGCCTGGCCGCTGCCCTTGTAGGGAACGTGCTCCATCGACACGCCGGCGATCTGCGAGAAACGCGCGGCGCTCAGATGTTGCGGGCTGCCCATGCCCGACGAGGCGTACAGCAGCTGCTTGGGTTTGGCGCGGGCGTCATCCACCAGGTTCTGGACGGTGGCGTAGCGGTGCTTGGCCGGGTTCACGACCAGCACGTTGGGCACCGACCCGATGTACCGCACCGCGGTGAAATCCCGGATGGGATCGATGCTGGATTGCACGACATAGGGCGCGGCGACCGTGGACTGCATGTTCGCCAGCAGCAGCGTGTAGCCGTCGGGGTCGGCTTTTGCCACGTAATCGGCGGCGATCAGGCCAGAGGCCCCCGGCTTGTTCTCGACCACGATCTGCTGGCCAAGCAGGGTGGACAGGCGCGCGGACACGATGCGCGCCGAGACGTCGGTGCCGCCGCCGGGCACAAACCCGACGACCAGGCGGATGGGGCGTTCCGGCCACTTCGCCGGATCCTGCGCCAGGGCGGGGCTGGCGGCGGCCACGCCGGCCGCCAAGGCCAGCGCGCCCGTCCAGGCGCGAGCATGCTTGTTCATATGGAGTCTCCTTGGTGGATGAAACCTGCCCGGGTGTTGCTTGATTTATGATGGGGTCAGGTTGGTATTCCTTTGGTGTTTGGTATACCAGATACAAAAATAATCGATGTTGTGAGCGTGAACAACCCATGGCTAACCCTGAAAGTCCGATCCCGGAAGTGTCCGTCCCCGATTTGGCGATTCGCCACCCGACCCTGCCGGCGGTCGTGGCCGAGCGGCTGCGGCAGCTGATCATCGACGGCACGTTGAAGCCCGGCACCTGGCTCAACGAGCGGGACCTGTGCGATCAATTGAAGATTTCACGAACGCCGTTGCGCGAGGCTTACCGGATGCTGGCCTCGGACGGCCTGGTGGCGTTGCAACCCAAGCGCGGGGCGATGGTGATCGAGTTGTCGGCCGACGACATCGAGAACATTTTCGATGTGCTGTCCGTGCTGGAGGGATTGGCTGTTCGCAGCGCGGCCGAGCGCGCGTCCGAGGCGGAGCTTGCCGAGATCGCTCGCCTGCATGCGCAGATGCTTGAAAACTACGAGAAGCGCGATATCCGCGCGTACTTCGCGGCCAGCATGGGCACGCATATCGCGATCAACCGCGCCGCCCACAATCCCGCGCTGACACAGTCCTATGACCGGCTGAACCTGCAGGTGCAGGCGCTGCGCTACAAGTCCAACTTCGATCTGGACGAATGGACGACGGCGGTCGCGGACCACGAGGCCTTCGTGCAGGCGCTGATGGCGCGCGACGGCAAGCGCGCCGAAACGCTGATCCGCAAGCACGTGGGCGGCAAGAAGGCCTACAACCTTCGTGGCCGCCCAGGCGCTGCCGTCAAATCCTGAACCCGGCCCGCGCCTGTCAGGCGGGCTGCGCCGTCAGTTGCTTCTTGCCGATGCGCAGCGCGATCACGGCGGCGATCAGGCCGGTTGCGCCCGAGATGATGAAGGCCGTCATGTAGCTGCCTTGCGCTTCGCGGATGGCGCCGGCCATCCACGCGGCGGTGGCCGCGCCCAACTGGTGGCCGGCGACGATCCAGCCGAAGACGATTGCCGCATCGCGTTCGCCGAACGCTTCCGTCGTCAGGCGCAGCGTGGGTGGCACCGTGGCGATCCAGTCCAGGCCGAAGAAGATCGCGAAGATCGACAGGCTGTAGAACGAGAAGTCGGAATAGGGCAGATAGATCAGCGACAGGCCGCGCAGCGCGTAGTAGACGAAGAGCAGCTTGCGCGGGTCGTAGCGGTCGGTCAGCCACCCCGAGGCCGTGGTGCCCACCAGGTCGAAGATGCCCATGATCGCCAGCAGGCCGGCTGCCTGGACTTCCAGCATGCCGTGGTCGCCGCAAAGCGCGATCAGGTGCGTGCCGACCAGGCCGTTGGTGGTGAAGCCGCAGATGAAGAAGGTCGCGAACAGGAACCAGAACGTGCGGGTCTTGGCGGCGCGCGCCAGGGCGCCGAAGGTGGCGGCGACCATGCCGGTGCGCGGCGCGGCGGGGGCGGGGGGCGCGTTCGGATCGCTGCCGAACGGCACCAGACCGACGCTGGAAGGGCGGTCGGGCACCAGCCACCAGGCCAGCGGCACCAGCGCGGCGGCGGCGGCTGCCACCGTCCAGACCACGCGGGTCCAGTCGCCGGAGGAAGCCAGCGTGGCCAGTACCGGCAGGAACACCAGCGTACCGCTGGCGGTGCTGGCGGTCAGCAGGCCCATTACCAGGCCGCGATGCTTGGTGAACCAGCGATTGACGATGGTGGCGCCCAATACCGAGGCCACCGCGCCCGAGCTGATGCCCGAGAACACGCCCCAGGTCATGAGCAGGTGCCAGGGTTCGGTCATGTAGGCGCTAACAGCGCTGGAGGCGGACATCAGCACGAGCGCCCCGATCAGGATGCGGCGCAAGCCGAAGCGCTCCATCGCGGCGGCGGCGAAGGGGCCGATCAGGCCATACAGGAAGATGCCGACGGCCGCGGCGAACGAGATCGAACTGCGGCTCCAGCCGAACGCTTCTTCAAGCGGCACCAGCAATACGCTGGGCGACGAGCGCAGCCCGGCCGACACCAGCAACGAAAGGAAAATCACCGCGACCACGACAAAAGCGTACTTTTGGCCGGCGCGCCGGAACGGGATGGGGGGGTGTGCTATACTCATGTTACTGACCGGTACGTATTTAGGTTTGCGAATAGTACGTACCGGTCAGTAACATCGTCAAGCACTATTTGATGGAGACCCGAATGGCCAGCAAACCCTCCGCCCCGTCCGCCACCCCGGACCAGCCGGCAACCAAACCGCTGCTGGCGGCCGACCGCATCCGCAAGACCGCGCGCGAAATGTTCTACCGCGACGGGATCCGGGCGGTCGGGGTCGACGCCATCGTGACCCAGGCCGGCGTGACCAAACCCAGCCTGTACCGCAGCTTTTCGTCCAAGGACGAGCTGGCGGCGACCTATCTGCGCGATTACGACGCAGAATTCTGGGCGCGTTTCAATGCCGCTTGTGATGCGCATCCGGGCGATCCGCGCGCGCAGCTGCTGGATTACTTGTCGGGTTTGAGCAAGCGCGCCGTGTTGAGTGGTTACCGGGGCTGCGGGCTGACCAATGCGGCGGTCGAGTATCCCGAACCCGAGCATCCCGCCCGGGCGGTTGCCGTCGAACACAAGCTGGAGTTACGCCGCCGGTTGAACGAGATGGCGGCAGGCATGGGCGCGGGCGACCCCGAGGCGCTGGCCGATGGCTTGCTGCTGTTGATCGAGGGCGCTTTCGTTTCCAGCCAGTTGTTCGGCCAAGGAGGTCCGGCGGGAAGGGTGGCCGAGATGGCCGATAAGCTGATCCAGGCCCATTTGCCCGGCTGAAAGGTGTATTGCGCTGCACAAAAGCAGTGCTTAATGTGGTGCCGAATGCACCGTTATGGTGGTGTTTGTACCCATTGCGCAACGAACAAATTAATGGTTGATATTTTCGTTGCAACGCAGCAAACGCGGATCTAACATGAATTCGTGTTGTTCCACATCGCCTTTCTCAAGGAGAGAATCATGAGCGATACCGCGTTGAAAAATGCCCGTATGTCGGATGCGCTGGAGCGGTCCCTGATCCGCGAGGCCGTCAAAGCGGAAACTCTGTCCGGCCCCTTCACCCGCGGCACCTGGCTGCGCCTGAAGACGCGCCTGGCTTCGTGGGGCGGCGCCGTGGGCGAAGTCCTGCATGACATGGACGCCGGCCGACAGCAGCATCCGGTCATCTCCGCCCGCCACTGAGCGCAAGCGGTCCGACAGAAAAAACGCCAGCGATTGCTGGCGTTTTTTTTGCGCTGGGGGTCGACCCAGGCGATGCCGGTGTCCCGGCTCAGACCACCATGTCGACCAACAGGTAGCCGTCCAGGATCACGATGCCGACCGTGGCGCTGACCGCGGCCCAGGCCCAGGCGCCGCGCAGCGCATGCTGGCCCATGACGCCCTTGCGGCAGGCCAGCAGCACCAGCGGCCCCAAGGCGAAGGGCAGGGCCAGGCTCAGGATGACTTGGCTCAGCACCAGCAGTTCGTCGGGATCCTTGCCGCCCGTGAAGATCAGCAGGCCCACGGCGGCGGCGCCCGCAATCAGCCGGGTCATCAATGCGCGCCGGCGGTCCGACCAGTTGCTGCGGATCTGGAAGCCCTTGGACAGGATGCGTCCGGCCAGCACGCCCGTGATCGTGGAGCTTTGGCCGGCGGCATAGAGCGCCACGGCGAAGACGATCGCGGCGCCGATACCGAGCGTCTGGCCGATCACGGCATGGGCATCGTCCAGGCTGGACACGATCAACCCCGACCCGGACAGCGAGGCCGCCGCCACGATCATGATCGCCGAGTTGATCAGCATGGCCACGCCGAGGGACACGATGGTGTCGTTGCGAGCCAGGCGCATCGCCATGTCGAGCGCGGACGGAGGCAGCGCTTTGGCGCGTTCGGCCAGCGACCCGGAGTGCAGATAGAGGTTGTGCGGCATCAGGGTCGCGCCCAGGATGCCCAGGGCGATCAGGAAGCCTTGCGGGTCGCGCAGCGCATGGCCGGTTTGCGTGACGCCGTGCGCCACTTCCGTCCACGCCGGATTGGCCTTGAACAGCAGGTAGACGAAGGACGCGGCCACCACCGCCAGCAGCAGGGCGATGACGCGTTCGTGGCGGTCGGCATTGCCGCGGGTCAGCGCCAGCACGGCGAAGGTGCCGACACCGGTCACGGCCACGCCGGCGATCAGCGGCAGGCCGAACAGCAGGCGCAGCGCGATTGCGCCGCCGATCAGTTCGGCCAGGGCAGTGGCCAGGATGGCGGCTTCACCAGCCAGCCAGGCCGCCTTGGACCAGCGGGGTGACAGGTGGCGGGCCGTCAGCGTGGCCAGATCTTGCCCGGTGGCCAGCGCCAGGCGCGATACCAGGATCTGAAAACCCAGGGCCAGGAACGCCGAGGTGATGACGACCATCAGCAATCCGTAGCCAAAGCCGCTGCCGCCGGCGATGTCGGTGGCCCAGTTGCCCGGATCGATGTAGCCCACGGCCACGAGGATGCCGGAACCGACCATGCGGCGCAGATTCGCCGACACCTGGGCGTCTTGCGCAAGGGCGGCTTTACCGCCCGATATCGCGTAGATGAATCCGGTCATACGGCACTCCTGAGAATGATTCTCATTGTCTAGAAGAGAGTGCCGGCCGTCAAATTGATTTTGGGCAAGACCGGGATAGGGGCGCCCAATGGCGCATCCCCAGGGGATACGCCATCCGGGACAGGGCGGAATCAGGACTTGAGCTTGGCGTCCATGGTGATCTTGGCCTTGAGCACCTTCGACACCGGGCAGCCGGTTTCGGCCTTGCGGGCGGCCTCCTCGAAGGCTTGCGCAGTGGCGCCGGGGATGACGGCTTCCACGGTCAGGTGGACGGCGGTGATGGAAAAGCCGTCGTCCACTTTGTCCAGCGTGACTTCAGCCTTGGTGTCCAGGCTGGTGGCGACCAGGCCGGATTCCGACAGGATGTTGGACAGCGCCATGGTGAAGCAGCCGGCGTGCGCGGCGCCCAGCAGTTCCTCGGGGTTGGTGCCCGGGGTATCGCCGAAGCGCGTATTGAAGCCGTAGGGCTGGCTCTTGAGCGCGCCGCTTTGGGTGGAGATCGTGCCCTTGCCAGTCTTCAGATCGCCCGACCAGGCGGCGGATGCGGTTTTCTTCATGGTGACTCCTGTTTAAGGGGGGCGCGCCCACCACGGGCGCGTCCGGTGCAGGGATGCGATCCGCCGCTGCGGGCGGTGCATGTTGCCGAAGGCGGCATCGTTCATGATACGGCGAGGCTAGGGGGCGGGCGCGGAATCCACCGGTGCGCAACGGCAAGCCGATGTAACGGCAGGCCGAAGCGCGCCAGTCCCATCAGGCAAAATAGCGCCATCGCTTTCATTCAACTCGAAGAGCCTGCTGTCATGTCACGCCATTTCCTGCGTTATGCCTGCGCCGCCGCGCTGGTCTTACCCGTTTTGTCCGCCCACGCCGACGTCGTGATCGGCGTGAACGTGTCGACCACGGGGCCCGCCGCCGCCATCGGCATCCAGACCAACAACGCGATTCGCCTGTGGCCGAACACGCTGGGTGGCGAGCCGGCGCGCTACGTGGTGCTGGACGACGGCACCGATGTCAGCCGCGCGGTGAAGAACATGCGCAAGCTGACCTCCGAAGACAAGGTGGACGCCATCGTCGGCCCCAACACCACGGCCGCCGCGTTGGCCGGACTGGACGTGCTGGCCGAAACCAAGACGCCGATGATCGCGCTGGCGGCCTCCAGCGTCATCGTGGAACCCTTGTCCGACCCCAAGCGCGCCTGGGCGTTCAAGATGCCGCAGAACGATTCGCTGATGGCGACCGTGCTGGTGGAAGACATGAAGAAGAAGGGCCTGAAGAACGTGGCCTTCATCGGTTTCGCGGATTCCTATGGCGACAGCTGGTGGAAGGAATTCACCGCCGCCGCTGGCGACGACTTGAAGATCGTGGCGCAGGAGCGCTTCCAGCGTACCGACGCATCGGTCGTGGGCCAGGCGTTGAAGGTCATCGCCGCCAAGCCGGACGCCGTCCTGGTCGCCGGCGCCGGCACGCCGTCTGCCTTGCCGCAGAAGACGCTGCTGGAACGCGGGTACACCGGCGCCATCTACCAGACCCATGGCATCGGCACGCTGGAATTCCTGCAGGTCGGCGGCAAGGACGTGGAAGGCACCCTGTTCCCGACCGGCCCGGGCGTGGTGGCGCGAGAGCTGCCTGACAGCAACCCGGTCAAGAAAGTGGCCGTGGCGTTCGCCGACAAGTACGAAGGCCAGTACGGGGCCAATACGCTGACGCAGTTCGCGGGCGACGCCTATGGCGCCTGGATGCTGCTGGATTCGGCAGTGGCCCGGGCGTTGAAGACGGGCGCCAAGCCCGGCACGCCGGAATTCCGCGCGGCCTTGCGCGATGCGCTGGAAAATACCCGCGACCTGGTCGTGCCCAACGGCGTGCTGAATATTTCGAAGGACAATCATCAGGGTTTCGACGAACGCGCCCGCGTGATGGGTGTCGTCAAGAACGGCCGGTTCTCCTACGCGCAGTAGGCGTAAACATAGATATCTACCTTTCGTAGCATTTACTGACGCTCCATAGGGCATCAGTCCCCAAAAGCAGGCTTAGGCCTGCTTTTTCACGCCCATATGATTCGTATAGAAATCATTTAATAGCGTATTATTTTTAGTGAAGCCATGCACCTAGAAATAAATTTGGGAGAAAAAATCCATGACCTTGCTCCAATCCAGACGCTTGTTGTTGGCCTTGAGCCTGGGCGTATTGGCCGCGTGTTCCGACTCGGGGGCCGATAAGGCCGCAACGGGCGGCGGCGCGCCAGCAGGCGCGACGAACACGTTGGAAGCGGCCAAGGCCGCAGGCAAGATCCGCATCGGCTACGCCAACGAGGCGCCGTTCGCCTACATGGACAGCAAAGAGGCCAAGGTCACCGGTGAATCTGTCGAGATTGCCCGCGTCGTGCTCCAGCGTATGGGCATCAACGAAGTCGAGGGCGTGCTGACCGAGTTCGGCTCCCTGATTCCGGGCTTGGCCGCCAAGCGTTTCGACATCATTGCCGCCGGCATGTACGTCACGCCCGAGCGCTGCCAGCAGGTGGCGTTCTCGGACCCGACGTACGGGGTGGGCGAAGCCTTCCTGGTCAAGCAGGGCAACCCCAAGAACCTGCACAGCTATGAAGACGTGGTGAAGAATCCCGACGCCAAGCTGGGCGTCGTGGTGGGCGCCATCGAGGGCGACTATGCCCAGAAAGTGAAGATTCCCGCTGGCCAGGTCGTGGTGTTCCCGGACGCCGTCAGCGCCTTGTCCGGCGTGCAGGCCGGCCGGGCCGACGCCTACGCCGCCACCGCGCTCACCATCAACGACCTGATGGGCAAGACGCAGGACGGCAGCGGGCTGGAGAAGGCCGACCCGTTCACGGACCCCGTGATCGACGGCAAGGGCGTGCGCGGCTATGGCGCTTACGCGTTCCGCACCGACGACAAGGCCTTCGCCGACGCCTTCAATGCGGAACTGGCCAAGTACATCGGCACCGATGAACACAAGAAACTGGTGGCGCCCTTCGGCTTCACCAGCGAGGAGCTGCCTCAGGGCGTGACCGCCGCCAAGCTCTGCGCCGGACAATAAGGGGCGCCGATGCAACTGATTTCAGAGCACATCGCGGAACTGGTGCCGCCCCTGCTTGAGGGGCTGGTCGTCACGCTGGAAATCATGGCCGGCGCCGTCGTGCTGGCCGTGCCGCTGGCCCTGGCCTCCGGCATCGGGCGCATGTCGCCGTTGCGGCCGGTGCGCTGGCTGGCGTCGGTCTATGTCGAAGTCTTCCGGGGCACGTCGGCCCTGGTGCAGCTGTTCTGGTTCTATTTCGTGCTGCCGCTGTTCGGGGTCCAGTTGCCGGCCATGCTGGTGGGGATTGTTGTGCTGGCGTTGAACGCCGGCGCCTACGGGGCCGAAGTGGTGCGCGGCGCCATCCGGGCCGTGCCGCCCGGTCAGCGCGAGGCCGGCGTGGCGCTGAACCTGACCCGTGCCCAGATCCTGCGCCGCATCGTGGTGCCGCAGGCGATTCCCGCCATGCTGCCGCCCGCCGGCAACCTACTGATCGAACTGATGAAGAACACGGCGCTGGTGTCGCTGATCACCATCACCGACCTGACCTTCCGAGGCCAGCTGCTGCGCAGCGAAACGCTGCGCACGACGGAGATCTTCGCCTTGATGCTGTTGATGTATTTCGGGGTGGCCTTGCTGATCACCGCGGGCGTGCGCCTGCTTGAGCGGAGGGTCCGCGTCCGATGACACCGATATTCGATTGGTCTTTCGCGCTGGAGATCCTGCCCACGCTGGGGTCTGCCCTCATCATCACCATCCAGGCGACGGTATTGGGCATGCTGGTGGCGGTCACGCTGGGCCTCGTGCTGGCGATGTTGCGGCGGTCTCGGCTGCGCATCGTGTCGCTGCCCACGGCGTTCGTGATCGAGTTCGTGCGCAGCACGCCGCTGCTGGTGCAGATGTATTTCCTGTTCTATGTGCTGCCGTTGACGGGGGCGCAGATGTCGCCGCTGACGACCGGCATCGTGGCGCTGGGGCTGCACTATGCCGCGTATTGCGCCGAGGTCTACCGCGCGGGCATCGAAGCGGTGCCCCGCGGGCAATGGGAAGCAGCCACCGCCTTGAACATGTCGCGCTGGCGCACCGCCATTGGCGTCGTGCTGCCCCAGGCGATCCCGCCCGTGGTGCCGGCGCTGGGCAACTACCTGGTGGCGATGTTCAAGGACACGCCGCTGCTGTCGGCCATCACCGTGGTGGAACTGCTGCAGCAAAGCAAGATGATCGGGTCCGCGACGTTTCGGTACACCGAACCCCTGACGCTGGTGGGCCTGCTGTTCCTGGCCCTGAGCCTGGTGGCGGCGTGGGGTGTGCGCGGCCTGGAGGCCCGCCTGCAACGATATGGAGGAAAGCGATGAGCGCCAGCTTGAACATCAGGAATCTGCATAAGCGTTACGGAGAGCTGGAGGTGCTGCGCGGCATCAATCTGGAAATTCCGGCAGGCCAGACGGTGGCGGTGATCGGCCCGTCCGGGTCGGGCAAGTCCACCTTGCTGCGCGTGCTGATGACGCTGGACCAGCCCACCAGCGGCGATATCGAGATCGACGGCCAATCCATGTGGAAGGACGAGCAGGGGCGCCCCGTGGGCACCAATTCCGAACACCTGCGCCGCGTGCGCGGCAAGATCGGCATGGTGTTCCAGCACTTCAACCTGTTTCCGCACATGACGGCGCTGGGCAACGCGATGGAGGCGCCGGTGCATGTGTTGGGCATGCCGAAAGATCAGGCACGCGAGCGCGCCGTGGAATACCTCGACATGGTTGGCCTGGGCGACAAGCTGGATGTCTATCCGGCGCAATTGTCCGGCGGCCAGAAGCAGCGGGTGGGCATCGCCCGCGCGCTGGCCATGTGCCCCGAGATCATGCTGTTTGACGAAGTCACCTCCGCGCTGGATCCGGAGCTTGTCGGCGGCATCCTGCAGATCCTGCGGGACCTGTCCGCCCGGCGCAGCATGACGATGATCATCGTCACCCACCAGATGAAGTTCGCCGAACGCAGCTCGGACCGCACGCTGTTCTTCGACGAAGGCAATATCGTCGAGGACGCCGAGTCCCCGGTGCTGTTCAGCCAGCCGAAAGAAGCGCGCACGCGCCAGTTCCTGGACAGCGTGATCGAAGGCCAATAGCGGATGCGCGGGGGCGGCATTTAACCCTGACGGGGGCGTTGGGATTGGGATCGGGGCCAACGGCGGGCGCTATGCTGTGGCGTCCAACGGCCCGGAGGCCCCAGCATGAGTCATCTGTTCAGTCCCACGGCGATCGGCAACGTCCCGCTTGCCAACCGCATCGTCATCGCCCCCATGTGCGAATACTCGGCCGAAGAGGGCTGTGCCACCGACTGGCACATGATCCATCTGGGCCATCTGGCCTTGTCGGGCGCGGCGTTGCTGTTCACGGAGGCCACCGCGGTCGAGGCCGATGGCCGTATCTCGCCGGGGGACCTGGGCCTGTGGTCGGACGAGACCGAGGCCGCCCTGGGCCGCGT
The DNA here is from genome assembly GCF_002209535.1 of Achromobacter marplatensis. Classification (GTDB taxonomy): domain Bacteria; phylum Pseudomonadota; class Gammaproteobacteria; order Burkholderiales; family Burkholderiaceae_B; genus Achromobacter; species Achromobacter marplatensis. Next base: position 150,189 of record NZ_NJIG01000008.1, read on the forward strand.
GGTGGCCGCGGTGCGCCGCTATTCCCCCATCAAGCTCGGCATCCAGCTGGGCCACGCCGGCCGCAAGGCGTCCAGTGACGCCCCCTGGAACGGTGGCCAGCTTGTCCCGCCCGCCAATGGCGGCTGGCAGGGTTGGGCGCCGTCGGCCATTGCGCACAATGCGTCCGAACCTCCGCCCCATGCATTGGACGAGGCCGGCCTGGCACGCGTGCGCGACGCATTCGTGGATAGCGCCCGCCGCGCCATCCGCCTGGGCTTTGACGCCATCGAACTGCATGCCGCCCACGGCTACCTGCTGCACCAGTTCCTGTCGCCCCTGTCGAACCAGCGCCAGGACGCTTACGGCGGCTCGCTGGAAAACCGCATGCGTTTCCCGCTGGAAGTGTTCCAGGCGCTGCGCGAGGTCACCCCATCTTCCGTGGCGCTGGGCGTGCGCGTATCAGCCACCGATTGGGTGGAGGGCGGCTGGGACCTGGAACAGACCTTAGTGTTTGCGCAGGCGCTGAAAGCGCGCGGCTGTGAATTCATCGACGTGTCCAGCGGCGGCGTGTCGTCGCAGCAGAAGATCCCCGTGGGGCCGAACTACCAGGTGCCGTTCGCAGAAGCGATCAAGCGCCAGGTCGGCATGCCCACCATCACGGTCGGGCTGATCACCGAAGCGCAACAGGCCGAAGACATCCTGGCGCAAGGGCAGGCCGACATGGTCGCGATGGCGCGCGGCATGCTCTACGACCCGCGCTGGCCGTGGCATGCCGCGGCGCAACTGGGTGGCCAGGTGACGGCGCCGCGCCAGTACTGGCGTTCGCAGCCTCGCGAGCTGAAGGAACTGTTCGGCGAGACGCGCTTCGGCCAGCGCTGACCCATCTTGATTGCCGCGCGTTCACACGCGAATGAAAAACGCCGCATTGATGCGGCGTTTTTCATTCAGGGCAGGGCGCGGTTTACAGGCGCGAATAGGCCTGTTCGAGTTCGCGGTTCAGCGCATCGGCAAAATCCGCGCTGGCCGGGTCCAGTTGCGACAACAGGCGCGCCAGCACGACGTTGTCTTCTTCGCCGTTCCAGATCTTGATGTACGTGCCTTCCTTGTAGCCGTGCTGTTGGCGGAAGATGTTCAGCACGTTCTTCGACACGTATTGCGTGTAGGCGTCGTTCCAGCTCATTTCGCACGCCGTCATGGTCTGTTCCAGCACCTTGTAGCTGGCGCGGCCGCAGACGGCCAGGCCGCCGATGAGTTCCAGCAGTTCCGGCACGGGCAGGCCGTTCAGCGCGTAGGTCTTGCCGTCCAGCACGACCGAGGGCGCGGTGGCCAGATCGGCCACGAGGGCATCGGCCGCGCCATCCAGCTGGCCGCGGGCCTCGACGATGGTGTGGGACAGGTAGAAGTGCAGGATGTCGACCAGTTCCATCTGCACCTGGGGCAGGTCGATGGTCTGCTTCTTCCACCACTTCCAGCCGTAGTGCTCCAGGGCTTCGGCGGACTCGACGAAGGCGGCGCGCAGGAAGCGGGCTCCGCCGTTGACCCAGTCGGGATTGATCATGCTGTTCAAGTGGTCCTGCAACTTCAGCATCGTGGCCGCCTGGGCCTGGTTCAATCCGACAACGTTATTCACTTTCACTCCGGGGTTTCATGGGGGTATTCAATCGCGGCGGAAATGTTAGCACTTAGCCACCGTGCCGTCGGGCCGCTGGCGTCAGCCGCCGTCCTTCCGGTACGACGACGTTTTCAGCGGCGGCAGCTTCCCCGGCAGCGTCTTGCGCGGATTGCGCGCGGCGCCGGCCGCCTTGATCAGCATGAATGCGAAGAACCCCAGGAAGACGGCGGGCACGAATTCGTCCAGCTCGAACTGCGGGCTGCGGAACGCACGGAATGCGATGTTGACGGCGGCCCAGCCCGCCAGGATGCCCGCGATCGTCAGGATGGCGCCGATCTTGCGCTGCCGGGCGCGCCGGGCCAGCGAGACCGTGCCTTCGTCGCTTTGCGCCGGCGCGGTGGCGCCCGGCGAGGCGGCGTCGCGCCGGGCCTGCATGGGGGGCGAAGCCGGTTTGCCCCAGGGCGCGGTGGACAGCGAGTCGGAGGCAGGCGGCGGCACGGGCACGGCGGCCGGCGGGGCGGATTTACGGCTGGCTTCGCGCTTGTCGGGAACCCGGCCGGGCGTGGTGCCGCCCGCATTCGTCAGATTCTCGATATAGCGCGCGAAATCGCCGTTTTTCGGCTCCAGATCTATCGCCATGACTCCCTCTTTCGGTTCAATTGCCGCGCCGGACCCGCGCCGGTTGACGGCGCTTGCGGACCATGGCGAGCAGAAGTCCGCATCCTAGCAGCACGGAGAGCCCTGCGCCGATCATCATGGCAATCTGTTGCGCGTTTTCCGCGGTGCCCAGGCTGCGCGCGGTGATATACCCCGGCGCCAGCATCAGCGGCATCCACAGGAAGGCCGACAGCACATTGGCCAGTTGGAAGCGGCTTTGCGCCATGCCCATCACGCCGGCGACGGTGGGGATTGTGGAGCGGATCGGTCCCAGGAACCGGCCGATCAGCACCGATGCGAAGCCGTAGCGGTAGAAGAACAGACGGGCGCGCGCCACACCGGTGCGTTGTTGCTTGAGCGGCCAGCGGCGCAAGACGCCGGGGCCGGCCCAGCGCCCCAGCCAATAGGACAGCGCGTCGCCCACGATGGCGCCCGCGATGCCCCAGGCGATGATGCCCCAGGGGTCCAGCGTGCCGGCGCCGATCAGGCCGCCCGTCAGCAGCATCAGCGCGGTGGCAGGAATGAACAGGCCTAGCAGCACCATGGATTCACCCAGGGTCAGCAGGAACGTGATCGGGCCGGCCCACACCTGGTTGGCCTCGATGAAAAGGCCGATTTTGTCTATGTATTGGTCCATGAGGGCGAAGTCTGAAAATTAGCTGAAAGCAATCGGGTATCTTAACGCCTGCTTTGGTGGCCAAATGTTATCTAGGCTATCTGAATGATGCGACGCATTGAGGAACTATGGATTCAGTGACACAAGCCGTGCTGGGCGCGGGCATACAGGGCGTCATGCTGGGGCGCTTTCAGGGGCGCCGGGCGCTGATCTACGGCGCCGCGCTGGCCACGGTGCCGGACCTGGACGTGCTGATGCGCTATCCGGACCCGGTTTCGCTCATGACCTATCACCGGGGCTTTTCCCATTCGGTGTTCGTGCTGACCGGCCTGGCGCTCTTGCTGACCTGGCTGATACGCAAATATTGGCCGCAGGCGCCGTACGGGGGGCGAAGGCTGTTCCTTACCTTATGGCTGGTGCTGGTGACGCATCCGGTGCTGGACGCGTTCACGGTCTACGGCACGCAGCTTTTCTGGCCATTGGCGACCATTCCCGAAAGCTGGTCGGCCATCTTCATCATCGATCCGGTCTATACGGTGCCGCTGCTGGCGGGCGTGGTATTCGCCATCGCGGTGGGCATGACGGACCGCGCGCGACGGCTGTTGGCGGCCGCCTTGATCTTCAGCACGGCCTACCTGGGCTTTGGCCTGGCCAGCCGCATGGTGGCCGAAGAGCGCGTGCGCGACGCGATGCGGCAGCAGGGCATCGCCGTCACGGAACTGCGCGCCGTGTCGATGCCGTTCAATACCCTGTTGTGGCGCGTGATCGCCAAGACGGCGGACGGCGACTACTACGAATCAGTCAGCAGCCTGTTTGACCGCGGCCAGCCGGAATGGCTGCTCCAGCCCTTGAACCTGGATCTGGGCCAGGCGCTGGCCGACGTGCCCTTGCTCCAGCGGCTGCGGTGGTTCACGGATGACTGGCTGCGTTACGACGCGATCGGCGACGCGCTGGTGGTGACCGACCTGCGCATGGGCATGGCGGGGCACTATACCTTCCGCTTCAAGATGGCCGAGCGCACGGCGGACGGCAGCTGGAAGCCGGTCACGCCGTCCAGTTGGCCCAGCGAGCGGGGCGGGTGGGCCGAATTGAAATTGGTGTTGGCTCGCATTCTGCACGCGCAGCCGCCCTTGCCGTTGGCGGATTGGTCGGTGCTGTCGACGAAGTAGGCGCGCGGCGTGTCTGGCTCAGGTGCAGGCAGCGATTGCCATGTCGCCGACCATCTCGGCAATGTCCGCGACGTCCTGTTCAGACAAGGCCGGCACGCCAAGCCGACGCAGCAACGCCTCGCGCGCGACCGCAAACGCAAGCGCCTGGCCCAGGATCGCGTGGGCACGAAGCACCTGATCCCGCCGGCCGCGGTCCTCGTTCCGGATGTCGGCCACCAGATCCGCGACGTTCGTATGCAGCGGCAGGAACAGCCGCGTGTAGAGCGCATCGAATTTTTCCGTTGGCCGGAGTTGTTCGCGCGCCAGCAGCAGGCTGCCGGCTGTCGATGCCTCGGAGTCCAGCAGGGTGCGGGCAAAGTCCCGCATGAGCGACTTGAGCGCGACGCGGGCTGCGTCGGCCGAGGCAGCCGCGGGTTGCCGCAGATCCAGGCGGTCGACGATGCCCGCGGCCACCTGTTCCAGCACGGCGGCGTACACGCCTTCCTTGCCGCCGAAGTGGTAAGGGATGGCAGACTGGTTCACGCCCGCTTCGTCCACCAGTTGCCGCGTCCGTACGCCGTCGAGCCCTTGGCGGCTGAATAGGGCAAGCCCGGCCCGGATAAGCCGGTCCCGGGTGTCGCGGGTGCGCGCGTTGAGCGTGTCCAGATCTTGCATCAATGTCGTCATTTCCAGGCGTTCGCGCCTTGCTAGATATCGGCGTGCATCAGCCGCGTGGAGTTGTCGTTCAATTCGACCCCTGCCGTGGCGCCGACAAGCACAGTGCCGCCGATATTAGCCATGTGCCGCCCGAAGGCGCAATTCGGTTCGAAGGCAAAGCACATGCCCTCTTGCAGCGGAACGTCGCGCCCGACGGTGGGCAGCCGCTTCAGCGCAGGATAGCGGGCGGCTTCGGGTAGCGATTCGATGCCCGGTGCGGTGCCGAATCCTACAGGACCGTAAGGATTGATGCTGTGGATCAGCGGATGGACGTGCCAGCCGCCTGCCGCCAGCAACGGGGCTTCCATGGCGTCCACCACATCGCCAAACGTGCGGCCAACGCGCAATGTCTGCACGCCTGCCTCGTAGCTTGCGCGGGCGATGTCGGCCGCGCGCAGGATATCGGGATGCACCTCGCCGAGCGCCACGGCAGCCTGGTGTTGCGTTTCCATCATGCCGTACAGGGCGAAGATCTCGGACAGGATCAAATCCCCTTCGCGCAGCACCCTGGGCGCCTGGGCGCGGTATTGCCATGCCGCAGGTCCCCAACCGACATACTCCGGGCCCGACCCGAGCAGTATTTCGGCCGTATATCCGCCCATCGAAAAGCAGGTTGCCGTCACCGCCGCCACTAATTCGGCCTCGGAGACGCCCGGTTTGGCGGTGGCCCGAAGGGTTTCGCTCATGGCTTCGCCGATATGTGCGGCGTAACGCAGCAAGCCAAGTTCTTCTTCGCTTTTTACGGACGCGCGCTGGAAGAAGGCCCGGAACACCGGAACGAATGCCGCGTCGGGCATCGCTGCCTCCAATGCCTGAAGCGTCCTGGCCGGCATGGCGCCGTCGAAATAAAAGGGCGGATAGGGTTCCAGCCCGATGATGCCGATCCGGGTGCCGTTCATCCCGCGGCTTGCCAGCCAGGCGCCGACATCGCGGCCCGTCTTGCCAACGAACAACTGTTCGGGCGCGATCCATTGCAGGTCGCCGCGCAGGGCCGCTTGCAGGTGGTCAGCCACCATCAACGACGCAAAGGTGTAGACCCGCGGCGTTTCGTCGCCGATGAAAACCACCATCGATCCCGGGCGGTCGTTGGTGAAGTAGCAGTCCTGGGCAAAACCGGCAGGCGCGCAGGCCTCCCGGTCGCCATACACGATCAGGGCTTCCAGGCGCTCGGCATGCATCACCTCGCGGGCAAGTTGCCAGCGGCGGTCGCGTTCAGCGAGGGTGAGGGGGGGGGAAGGGAAGGCAGGCAAGGCGAAGTCCTGATGGGGAGGGTTGAGACAGGCTCGCAATTTAATTCATTCAAATGAATTAATCAATTGAGGGGGAGCCTCCGTATTGACTGCCCGTCGCGCGTTGTTTTATTCTGGTTCCCTAATAAGGAACTTAAGTTCCGTTTTATGGAACAAGCATGAGTATTCTCGATGGGGTCCAACGCGTCCTCGGGTTGTATGCGGAAGGCGCGGCGGAACTGAGTTTCACTGACGTGGCCGCGCGCCTGGCCATGCCCAAGAGCACGGCCTCCCGCCTGCTGAACCAGATGCAGCACTACGGCATGCTGGACCAGGACGCCGCCACGCGCCGCTATCGTCCCGGCGCGTTACTGGCCCAGGCCGTGCGCGCCGGCATGGCTGCCACGCCGCTGGATGAAGCTTGCCGCGCCGTGCTGGCGCGCTTGTCGGACGACAGCGGCCTGACGGCCTATCTTTCCACGCTTAACCAGCGTGAAACCGTGGTGCTGCAACGATTGAACGGTTCGCATCCCGTGCAGGTGCTGTCGCCGCCCGGCTCGCGCCGCAACGCCTCGGGCACAGCCATGGGGCGCGCGCTGCTGTCGCGCCTGAACGATGCCGAATTCCAGGCCCTGTATGGCACGGATGCCGCCCAGCCCCTGCCGATGGAAGGGCGCGACTGCCCCGCCACGGTCGGCGACCTGGCCCGCTTGGTCGCGCAGACCCGTGCAGACCATTGTGGCGTGGCCATCGATCAGGCCATGCCCGGCATCGGTGCCGTGGCGGCCGCCGTGCGCGACCCGGCAACGGGCGAATTGCGCGGGCTGTGCCTGTCGTTCGTGTCATTCCAGGCCGATGCGGCGCGCGTGGCGCGCCTGCGTGAATCCGTGCTGCAGCAGGTGGCCGCGCTAGGCCGCGAATTGAATGACCCTTACTGGTTGAGCTGAACTTCTCCCTTTCCCGATGCGTCCTCGCGGGCGCCATCCAGAACATCCCTTGACGGAATCTTCCCCCATGAACCTCTTGCTCCTCAGCAATTCCAGCAGCGACGCCGGCTACCTGGTCCACGCGATGCCGGACATCCGTGAATTGATCGAATCCCTGCCGCAAGGCGCGCCGGCCGTGTTCGTGCCGTTCGCCGGCGTCACGCGCGACTGGGACGACTACACCGCGCTGGTCGTGTCGGCACTGGCCGACACCGGCCTGGCCATCCAGGGCCTGCACCGCGCCGAAGACCCGGTGGCCGCGCTGGAAAGCGCCGCGGTCATCATCGTCGGGGGCGGCAACACCTTCAATCTGTTGGGCCAGCTGCGCCGCCAGGGCCTGCTGGACGTGGTCGCGCGCCGCGTGCGTGCCGGTGCGGCCTACCTGGGGTGGAGCGCCGGTTCCAATCTGACGTGCCCCAGCATCTGCACCACCAACGACATGCCCATCACTGATCCGGAAGGTTTCGACGCGCTGGGGCTGCTGTCGTTCCAGATCAACCCGCACTACACCAACGCCCACCCGCCGGGGCACCGCGGCGAAACGCGCGCCCAGCGCCTGGCCGAGTTCTGCACGCTGAATCCGACGATGCCCGTGCTGGGCCTGCCCGAAGGCGCGGCGCTGCGCGTGCGCGGCGACAAGGTCTCGTTGATCGGCCCGCATGATGCCCCGCTGTTCCAGGGCCACGCCGAGCCGCGCGTGTTCCGGCCGGGTCCGCTGGAGATCCCGGCATGAAGCAGGTGATCGATACCATCGAGCTGCTGTCGTCCGCGCACATCACGGGCGAAGCCGTGGCGCAGGTGCTGCGCGATGCCGGCCAGTGCGAGGTGGAAGTGACCCGCCTTGAACGCGACGGCGCGGCCACGGATTTTCTGTCCATCGTGATCCCCGGCGCGGATGACACGGCGCCGCAGCTGGGCATCGTGGGCCGCTTGGGCGGCATCGGCGCCCGCCCCGCAGTCACGGGCCTGGTGTCGGACAGCGACGGCGCGGTGGTTGCCATTGCCGCGGCGCTCAAGCTGATGGCGATGGCACGCCAGGGTGACGTCATGCCGGGCACCGTGCGCATCCGCACGCACATCTGCCCGCGCGCCGGCACGCGTCCGCACCATCCCGTGCCGATGATGCGTTCGCCGTTCCCGATGCGCGAAATGATGTCGTACGAAGTCGATCCGCGCATGGACGCCATCTTGTCGGTCGACACGACGCGCGGCAATCGCCTGGTCAACAAGCGCGGCGTGGCGTTGACGCCGGTGGCCAAGCAGGGCTACCTGCTGCGCATTCCGGAAACGATGCTGGACGTGATGGGCTGGGTCAGCGGGGAACTGCCCGTGACCCTGCCGCTGACCACGCAGGACATCACGCCGTACGAGAACGGCCTGTGGCATGTGAATTCGCTGATGCAGCCGGCGATCGTGACGGATGCGCCGGTCGTGGGCGTGGCGCTGACCGCGCAGACCACCGTGCCCGGTTGCGCGACCGGCGTCACGAACGCGGTGGATGCCGACGTGGCGATGCGTTTCTGCATCGAGATCGCCAAGCTGTACGGCCAGCGCACGATGACGTTCTTCGACGACGCGGAATGGGCGGCCTTGCAAGGCCGCTACGGTTCGATGGCCCATCTGCAGACCGTCGGTCGTGTCGACGGCGGCGCAGCATGAGCGCGCCCCATTCGCGCCGCGTGGCCTTCTTCACCATCGGTGAATCGCCGCGCAGCGATGTCGTGCCCGAGATGGCGCGGCTGCTGGGCGAGACCGTTCAGATCAATGAATTCGGCGCGCTCGATGGGCTGGATGCCGCGGCGTTGGCCGCAATGGCCCCGCGGGACGGCGAATACCGTTTCGCCACGCGCTTGCGCGATGGCGCCCAGGTCCAGCTGGATGCCGCCGCCGCCGAAGCCCGGCTGGCAGCGGTCATGCAGCAGGCGGACGGCGCCGGCTACGACGTGCTGGTGCCGCTGTGCACCGGCACCGCCATCGCGCCAATGCGCACACTGGTCGTCGAGCCGCAGCAGGTCGTCGACCATCTGGTCGCGGGCTTGTCGCAGCACTGCCGCAAGGTAGGGCTGGTGGTGCCGCTGGCCGAACAGGTCGACTTCTTTCACATGGCCGTGCCGCTGTCCTGCGAAACGCAGGTCGTGCACGCCTCGCCCTATGAAGCCGATGCCGGCCAGGCCGCCCGCAATTTCGCGGAAGCGGGCCAGGCGCTGGCGTCATGCGACCTGATCGTCATGCATTGCATGGGCTACGCGGAGCGCATGCGCCAGGCCGTCGCGCAGGCGTCCGGCCGCCCGGTGCTGCTGTCGAACCGCCTGGTCGCGCAGGCGCTGTCGCAACTATTGGAATAACGCCGCCAACGCTGGCCGATGCACGGTTGCGGATCCGTTGTCTGCCGCCGTGCCGGATGAGCGGCGAGGGGAGACGAAGCTGTCTTCGTCAATTTATCGTTCGGAGTGTCCTTTCATGTTCAGCCTTACCCTGCACCGCGCCGTTGGCGCCTTGTTCGCCATCACCGCCCTGACGGCCGCCTCTACGGCGGTCGCCGCCGATGCGTGGAAACCCACAAAACCCGTGCGGCTGCTGGTGGGCTTTGCGCCCGGCGGCTCGGCCGACACGCTGGCGCGCCTGCTGGCCGAACCGCTGTCGCAGCAGCTGGGCCAGACGGTCGTCGTCGAAAACCTGGCTGGCGCCGGCGGCAACATCATGGCGTTCCGCCTGTCTCAATCGCCCGCCGACGGCTACACCATCGGCATTGCGGCGGCCGGTTCCATGGCCATCACCCACGTGCTGAACCCCAAGGGCACCAACTACAAGCCCGCGGACTTCACGCCCATCACGCTGGCTGCGGTCCAGCCGAACGTGGTGATCGTGAACAAGGACGTGCCCGCCAACAATCTCGCCGAACTCAAGGATTATTTCCAGAAGACGCCGACCGCCACCTACGGCACGGCGGGCGTGGGCATTTCCAACCACCTGATCGCCGAAACCATGCTGTACAAGATGGGCGTGAAAGTCCCGCACGCCGCCTATCGGGGCGCCGCGCCGGTCATCACCGACCTGTTGGGCGGCCACATCGCGATGACGATGGACAACATCTCGACCGCGGCGCCCCTGGCCTCGCAAGGCAAGGTCAAGGCCATCGCGGTCGCATCGATCAAGCGCGCGCCCCAACTGCCCAACGTGCCGACGCTGGACGAACAGGGCCTGAAGGGTTTCGACATGCCGACGTGGCAGGGCGTGTTCGCGCCGGCAGGCTTGCCCGCCGACGTGCTGGCGGCCTACTACGCCGCGCTGCAAGACGTGCTTAAGCAGCCTGGTGTGATCGAGAAGATGGCGGGCCTGGGCTCGGAGCCGGTGACGGACATGACGCCCGAGAAGACCAGCCAGTTCCTGGAAAACGACCGCAAGCAGTGGGCCGATATCGTGAAGGCCGCGAACATCAGCCTGGAGCAGTAAGCGGCTAAGGAAGAGTTGGTCCCAATGACACCCGGCAAGCGCCGGGTGACTTCATTCTGCCATCGTGTGGCATGCGCGATGCCCCCGATCCTTCGTAGGATGGGTGAAGCGCGAGAGATCGGGGGTAAGAACGCACGTCTGGAGCGCGCGTAACCCATCAAACAACGCTGGCTTGCTAAGCCGGTTCAGCCACAACGCGGCCGCCGCTTGATGGGTTACGCGCGTTCGACGGCAGAGTTCTTGCCGCCGATCTCCCGCGCTTCACCCATCCTACGCCGGGTACCTTGCGGCGATTTCGGCGATCAGGCGGCGTGCGGCGTCCAGCTTGTCGGCGGCGGGCAGGGGGTGTGCGCCTTGCTCGTCGAACAGCACCAGTTCGGTGGTGTCCGCGTCCATGACCTTATGCGCCAGGTTGCCCACCAGCAGCGGGATGCCCTTGCGGGCGCGCTTGGCTTCTGCGTGTTCCGCAAGCTTTTCGGTTTCAGCGGCAAATCCCACGCACCACGGGCCGTTTTCCAGCTTGGCCACTTCGGCCAGAATGTCCGGATTGGGTTCGAATTCCATCAGCGGCGCGCCGCCGCCTTCGCTGGTCTTCTTCAGCTTCTGCGTACTGACGTTCTTCACGCGCCAATCCGCCACGGCAGCCACCGCAATGAAGATGTCGGCGTCGGCGGCGCTGGCCATCACGGCGTCGTGCATCTGGCGCGCGGTCATGACCGACAGCGCGGTGACGCCGCGCGGCACGGGCAGGAAGGTGGCGCCGGTGATCAGCGTGACGCGGGCGCCGGCTTCGCGGGCCGCGCGGGCCAGCGCGTAGCCGGTCTTGCCCGACGAGCGGTTGCTCAGCACGCGCACGGGGTCCACCGGTTCGGACGTGGGGCCTGCGGTCAGCAGCACGTGGCGGCCGGCCAGCAGCTTGGGTTGGAAGAAGGCGATCAGGTCGGTCAACAGCTCATGCGCTTCCAGCATGCGGCCGTCGCCGGTTTCGCCGCAAGCCTGTTCGCCGGCCGAGGGGCCCAGGACGCTGATGCCGTCGGCGCGCAATTGTTCGACGTTGCGCTGCGTGGCCGGGTTGGCCCACATCTCGCGGTTCATCGCGGGCGCCACCAGAAGCGGACAGGCGCGCGCCAGGCACAGCGTGGACAGCAGGTCATCGGCCATGCCATGCGCCAGCTTCGCCATGAAGTCGGCGCTGGCGGGGGCGATCAGCACGGCGTCCGCGCCGCGCGTCAGGTCGATGTGCGCCATGTTGTTGGGCACGCGCGCATCCCAGGCGTCCACGAACACCGGCCGGCCCGACAGGGCCTGCATGGTGACGGGGGTGATGAAGTGCGTGGCCGCCTCGGTCATCACCACGTCGACCGTGGCGCCTTGTTCGGTCATGCGCCGCACCAGCTCGGCGATTTTGTAGCAGGCGATGCCCCCGGTCAGACCGAGGACGATGCGTTTGCGGGCGAGATCGAGCATGAGGGCGTGGCGGCGGGTTCAGCGCCGTGAAAACGAGGAATGGAGGGTGATTTTATTCTGCATTGCGGCATTGCGCCGTTCGCGATGCATTCAGGGGGGATCAAATAGGGCAAAACCCAGCCCCGTGGGAGGGGCGGCCGGGGCGTTGCGCCCCGGCGGCGGTCGTCAGGCTTGCAGTTTCTTGCGGCTGCGGAGCAGCTCGTCCAGCACCAGCAGCACGGCGCCGCAGCTGATTCCCACGTCCGCCAGGTTGAAGGCGGGGAAGTAGGAGTCTTTCCAATAGAACAGCAGAAAGTCCACCACGTGGCCATACACCACGCGGTCGATGACGTTGCCGATGGCCCCGCCCAGGATCAGCGTCAGCGCCAGGCTGAACCGGGGCTGCCCATGCGTGCGCCGCAGGATGATCGTGATGACCACTGCCGCCACGATGCCCAGGGCAGTGAACAGCCAGCGTTGCCAGCCTTCTTCGGACGCCAGGAAGCTGAATGCGGCCCCCCGGTTGAACAGCAGCGTGAAATCGAAAACCGGCAGCACGTTGACCCGTTCGCCGTACTGGAACGAGGTGTTGAAGTACACCTTGGTCAACTGGTCCAGCACGATGATCAACAGCGCCAGCGCCAGCCAGCCGCCCACGCGCGCCGGCGCGGCGCGGGTGGGGGCCGTGCCCGTCACTCCCGGATCGGAGGGGCGGGCCATGTTCAAGCCTTGTCGCGGGCTTCGCCCGAGCCGAACAGGTTGGACACGCAGCGGCCGCAGATCTCGGGGTGGTCAGCGTCCTGGCCCACGTCCAGGCGCCAATGCCAGCAACGTTCGCACTTCTTGTGCGTCGACGGCGTCACCTCGATGCGGGTCTCGCCTTCGCCCGCGTGCACGGTGGCGCGCGAGACGATCAGCACGAAGCGCAGGTCGTCGCCCAGGCTGGCCAGCAGTTGCTGGTCGTCGCCATTGGCGTACAGGTCGACTTCCGCTTGCAGCGACGAACCGATGTCGCCCGCCGTGCGCACTGCTTCCAGCTTGCGCTGGACGTCGGCGCGGATGGCGCGCAGGCGCGCCCACTTGGCGGTCAGCGCGTCGGCGTCGGCAAACGGCGGCAGCGCGTGGTAGACCTCGGTAAAGATCGTCGTGCGGGCCGCGTCGGCCTGGTGCTTCAGGGCGGACCCGACCAGTTCCTTCCAGGCTTCTTCAGCCGTGAAGGACAGGATCGGCGCCATCAGCTTCAGCAGCGTCTGCGTGATGTCCAGCAGCGCCGTCTGCGCCGAGCGGCGCGCCACGCTGCCGGGGGCCGACGTGTACAGGCGGTCTTTCAGGATGTCCAGGTAGAACGCACCCAGGTCTTCCGAGCAGAACGTCTGCAAGCGCGAGACGGCCGGGTGGAAGTCATAGCGTTCGTAGTTGGCCTGCACTTCGGACTGCATCTGCGCCGTCATGGCCAGCGCGTAGCGGTCGATCTCGAAGAGGTCGCCGTACGGCACCGATTGCGACACCGCGTCGAAGTCGGCCACGTTGGCGAGCAGGAAGCGCAGCGTGTTGCGGATGCGGCGATAGCCTTCCACCACGCGCTTCAAGATCTCGTCCGAAATGGACAGTTCGCCCGAGTAGTCGGTGGACGCCACCCACAGGCGCAGGATTTCCGCTCCCAGCGAGTCCGACACCTTTTGCGGGGCGATTACGTTGCCCACCGACTTGCTCATCTTGCGGCCCTGGCCGTCCACCACGAAGCCGTGCGTCAGCAGCGCCTTGTAGGGCGGCTGTCCGTACAGCATGCAGCCGGTCAGGAGCGAAGAATGGAACCAGCCGCGATGCTGGTCCGAGCCTTCCAGGTACAGGTCGGCGGGCCACCCCAGTTCAGCGCCGTGCGAGCCGGCGAATTCGCCGTCCTTGCCGCCCAGCACCGTGGCGTGCGTGCTGCCGGAATCGAACCAGACGTCCAGCGTGTCGCGGTTCTTTTCGTACTGGTCGGCTTCGTCGCCCAGCAAGTCGCTGGGTTCAATGGCTTGCCAGGCTTCGATGCCGCCTTGCTCGACGCGCTGCGCCACCTGTTCCAGCAATTCGGACGTGCGCGGGTGCAGTTCGCCGGTTTCCTTGTGCACGAAGAAGGCCATCGGCACGCCCCACTGGCGCTGGCGCGACAGGGTCCAGTCCGGACGGTTGGCGATCATGGCGTGCAGGCGGGCGCGGCCCCAGGCCGGGTAGAAGGCCGTGGCGTCGATGCCGGCCAGCGCCGATTCGCGCAGGGTCGGGCCGCCATCCTTGGGGGCCACGTCCATGCCGGCAAACCATTGGCTGGTAGCGCGGTAGATGATCGGCGTCTTGTGGCGCCAGCAGTGCATGTAGCTGTGCTTGTGCTTTTCGACGTGCATCAGCGCGCCGGCTTCGGTCAGCACTTCGACGATCTTGGGGTTGGCGTCCCAGATGGACAGGCCGCCGAACAGCGCCAGGCTGTCCACGTACTTGCCGTCGCCCATGACCGGGCTGATGAAATCAGTGTCCTTCATGCCGTGCGCCTTGCACGACACGAAGTCTTCAATACCGTAGGCAGGCGCCGAGTGCACCACGCCCGTGCCCGAGTCGGCCGTGACGTAGTCGCCCAGGTAGATAGGCGAGCGACGATCGTACGCGGCATTGAACTGCGCCAGCGGATGACGGAATTCGATGCCCGACAGCGCTTCGCCCGGTGCCGTGGCGATGATTTCGCCTTCCAGGTTCCAGGATTTCAGGCAGGCTTCGACGCGGTCTTTCGCGACCAGCAGCAGGGGGCCGAACTTGGGCGCCGGGGACACCCGCACCAGTGCGTACTCGATTTCCGGATGCACGTTCAGCGCCTGGTTGGACGGGATGGTCCAGGGCGTGGTGGTCCAGATCACGATGGCGCCGTCTTCCACCGACTCCAGGCCGAAGGCCTTGGCCAGCTTGGCCGGTTCGGCAAACGGGAAGGCGACGTCCACGGCCGGATCGACGCGGTCGGCGTATTCCACTTCGGCTTCGGCCAGGGCCGAGCCACAGTCGAAACACCAGTTCACGGGCTTCAAGCCGCGGAATACGTAACCCTTGTCCAGGATGCGGCCCAGCGCGCGGATTTCGTCGGCTTCATTGCTGAAATTCATCGTCATGTACGGACGGTCCCAGCCGCCCAGCACGCCCAGGCGCTTGAAGTCCTTGCGCTGGCGGTCGATCTGCTCCAGCGCGTAGGCGCGGGCCTTCGACTGCACTTCCGCCACGGGCAGGTGCTTGCCGTACTTCTTTTCGATCTGGATTTCGATCGGCATGCCGTGGCAGTCCCAGCCCGGCACGTAATGCGCGTCATAGCCGGCCATGTTGCGGCTCTTGACGATGATGTCCTTCAGGATCTTGTTGACCGCGTGGCCGATGTGGATGTCGCCGTTCGCGTAGGGCGGACCGTCGTGCAGCACGAAACGGGGCCGGCCGCGGCTGGCCGCACGGATCGCCTGGTAGACGTGGTTTTCCTCCCACTGCGAAATCCAGGCGGGCTCGCGCTTGGCAAGGTCGCCCCGCATGGGGAAGGGGGTATCGGGCAGGTTGAGGGTCTTTTTATAGTCCATGAACGGCAAAATAGGCGCGCGCGTTTCGCGCGTCTTCGGCGATGGCGGCAGTCAGGGAAGGGAGATCAGGAAATTTTTCTTCGTCCCGCAGCTTGTGCAGGAATTCGACGCGTACGAGTTTACCGTAAGCGTTGACCGTGTCGTCCAGCAGGTGCGACTCAAGCAGCACGCGGCCGCGGTCTTCGACCGTCGGGCGCACGCCCAGGCTGGCAACCGCAGGCAGCGGGCGCTCGGCCAGGCCATAGACCTGCACCACATAGATGCCCGAGCGGGCGGCGCAGCGTTCGGCCACGCGCAGGTTCATCGTGGGAAAGCCCAGGGTCCGGCCCAGCTTCTGGCCATGGATCACGTGGCCGCTGATGTGGTACGGGTGGCCCAGCAGATGGCGGGCGCGGTCCAGGTCGCCCACGGCCAACGCCGTGCGGACCTCGGAACTGGAAATCCGGTGGCCTTGCTGATCGGTCACGTCGGCCAGCGTCTGCACCTCGAAACCATGGCGCATGCCGGCTTCGCGCAGCAGGTCGATATCGCCGCTGCGCTTGTGGCCGAAGCGGAAATCCTCGCCCACCAGCAGCCATTTGGCTTGCAGCCCCTGCACCAGCAGGTTCTCGATGAAGGCGTTGGCCGACATTTCGGCCAGCCGGGCGTTGAAGCGTTCCACCACGACCTGGGACACGCCGTAGCGCGCCAGCGCCGCCAGCTTGTCGCGCAGTCCGGATATCCGGGTGGGCGCCAGTTCGGGGCGTTGGTTCAGGGTGGCGAAATACTCCCGCGGATGCGGCTCGAAGGTCATGACGGCGGGCGTCAGGCCGCGCTCGCGAGCGACTTGGCAGACGCGCGCCAGCATGGCCTGGTGCCCGCGATGGACGCCGTCGAAATTGCCGATCGTCAGCGCGCAAGGGGCGCGCCGGTCGGGCGGAGGCAGGGATCGGTAGATGCGCAGCGATGGTTTCACGAGCGAGAGTTTACAATTTTGGATTCCGGGTTTGTTCTAATCCCCCCAACCATTTCTGCGCGACCGGTATTTCCGGGGTGCGCAATGGCGGCGGACAAGCCCTTTTGCGACAAGCAAGGCGCCCCTGCCGGGCGCCCTGGGGGCTAAATATTTGGATTCTTCTATCTTGCCGGAAACACAATTTTCTAAACGCCGCCTCGTCATCCTGATCTCGGGGCGGGGCAGCAACATGCAGGCGCTGGCCGAAGCGTGCCGCGACGAGGGCTGGCCGGCCGAAATCGCCGCCGTCATCGCCAGCCGGCCGGATGCCGGCGGCCTGGAATGGGCCGCCGCCCAGGGCATCCCCACGGCAGCCCTGTATCATAAGGACTACGCCAGCCGCGAAGCGTTCGATGCGGCCCTGGCCGCTGAAATCGACCGCTACGCGCCCGACTACGTCATCCTGGCGGGTTTCATGCGCGTCCTGACCCCGGGCTTCGTCAACCACTATGCCGGCCGGCTGGTCAATATCCACCCCTCGCTGCTGCCGGCGTTTCCCGGGCTGCACACCCACGCCCAAGCCCTGGCGACGGGGGTGCGCGTACACGGCTGCACGGTGCATTTCGTGACACCGGTGCTGGACCACGGCCCCATCATCGCCCAGGGCTGCGTGCCGGTCCTGGCCGGCGATACGCCGGAACTGCTGGCTAATCGCGTGTTGGCAGTGGAACATCAGGCTTTTCCGGCTGCCGTGCGCTGGCTGGCCGAAGGCCGGGTTACGCTGACAAATGACCACCGGGTGGACGTGCAGGGCGATCCCGCGCGCCTGTTCACCTGGTCGCCGGCCGCTTGAGCGGCCCCGAATCGCACTGAATCGCTTTTATCGGGCGGAACTCCTCCGCCCCACTGGAACACACCATGACTAAACCCCAATCTCCGCGTTCTCGTCCGGCAGGCACCCCGAGGGCAGCCTCCGAAGGGCGCGACGGTCGGTCCTTTTTCTCGCGTCCCAAGGGCGACGCCCGCGAGGCGCCCCAGCGCGAGCGCAGCGATCGTGGGCGCGACGAGCGTCCCAGCCGGGATGCCGGCCGTCCGGCCCCGCGCCCGTCGTTCGACGCGCCGCGCGGCGAGAACCGCGGTGAAAACCGTGGCGAACGCGGCGCCTTCGGCGGCGATCGTCGGGAAGGCCAAGGCCGGCCCACGCCGCGTCCGTCCTACGACGCACCGCGTGGCGAGAACCGTGGCAACGGCCCGCGAGGCGATAGCCGGGGTGGGGAACGGGCCTCCTACAGTTCGGAGCGCCGTGAAGGCCAGGGCCGCCCGGACTCGCGTCCGTCCTACGGCAACGGCCCGCGTGGCGACAGCCGTGGCGGCGAACGTGCTCCCTACGGTTCGGACCGCCGTGAAGGCCAGGGCCGTCCAGACTCGCGTCCGTCCTACGGCAACGGCCCGCGCGGCGACAGCCGTGGCGGCGAACGCGCCTCTTATGGTTCGGATCGCCGCGAAGGCTCCGGCCGTCCGGATTCGCGTCCGTCGTACGGCAATGGTCCGCGTGGTGACAGCCGTGGCGGTGAACGCGCTCCCTACGGTTCGGACCGCCGCGAAGGCTCCGGCCGTCCGGATTCGCGCCCGTCGTACGGCAACGGCCCGCGCGGCGACAGCCGTGGCGGCGAACGTGCCTCCTACGGTTCGGATCGCCGCGAAGGCTCCGGCCGTCCGGATTCACGTCCGTCGTACGGCAACGGCCCGCGCGGCGACAGCCGGGGCGGCGAACGCACGTCGTATGGTTCCGAGCGCCGCGAAGGCCAGAACCGGCCGTCCTATGATGCGCCGCGCGGTGATGACGCTTCGCACGGCCATCGCGAGCAGGCCCCGCAAAAGCCGCAATTCAACCGTCCGCGCCAATCCTATGCGGCCATCCGTATCGACCAGGTGCAGCGTGTCCTGGGCGAAATCCTGCAATGGACCTATCCGGCCGATTCCGCGCTTTCGCACTGGCTGCGCCACCATCCCAACCTGGGCGCGCGCGACCGTTCCGAAGTCGCCGAAGCCGTCTATGACGTGCTGCGCCATCTGCGCCGCTACCGCCAGTTCGGTGAAAGCGGCGTGGGCCCGGCCTCGCGCCGTCTGGCCATCCTGGGCCTGAACGCCACGCTGGGCGCCGAAGCGCTGGAAGAGGGCATGGACGCCGCCGAAGCCGAATGGCTCAAGCGCGTGTCGCAGATCGATCTGGCGACCTTGCCCCGCGCGGTGCGCGGCAGCATCCCCGACTGGCTGGACGAACGCCTGAGCCAGATGGACAGCCCGGAAACCCTGGTCGAAGCGCTGAACCGCCAAGCCAGCCTGGATCTGCGCGTCAACCCGCTCAAGGCCGAGCGCGACGCCATGTTGACGGAACTGCAGCAGAGCGCCGGTCGCTACGAACCCGTGGCCATGCCGTTTTCGCCGTGGGGCATCCGCATGGAAGGCCGTCCGGCCATCAATCGCTGGCCGCAGTTCGAAAACGGCAGCATCGAAGTGCAGGACGAAGGCAGCCAATTGCTCGCCCTGCTGGTCGCCCCGCGCCGCGGCGAAATGATCATCGACTTCTGCGCCGGCGCCGGCGGCAAGACGCTGCTGCTGGGCGCGCTGATGCGCTCCACCGGCCGCCTGTACGCCTTTGACGTGTCCGCCGCGCGCCTGGCCCGCGCCAAGCCGCGCTTTGCGCGTAGCGGCCTGTCCAACGTGGTGCCTGTCGTGATCGACAGCGAGAACGACGCCCGCGTGAAGCGCCTGGCCGGCAAGGCCCAGCGCGTGCTGGTCGATGCGCCTTGCAGCGGCATCGGTACCTTGCGCCGCAACCCCGACCTGAAATGGCGCCAGCACCCCGAGGCGCTGGCCGAATTGGGCCGGTTGCAGGAACGCATCCTGAACAGCGCCGCGCGTTGCGTGGCGCCCGGCGGCCGCCTGGTGTATGCCACGTGCAGCCTGCTGGCGGAAGAAAACGAGGTGCAGGCCGAGCGATTCCTGGCCAGCCACCCCGAATTCGAGCGCCTGGACGCCGCCGAGATCCTGGCCGCGCGTTGCGAAACGCTGAAGCTGGAAGGTCCGTACGTCCAGCTGCGCCCTGACGTGCACGGCACCGACGGCTTCTTTGCCGCAGTGTTCGAGCGCAAAAAGAAGGGCGCAGCCGGCGCAACGGCCGAAGCCGCCGACGCGGCGGAGGCCGACGCCGATCTGGACGCCGATGTTGATTTGGCCCTGGACGAGGGCGAGGACGCGGGCGCGCCGGTCAAGGCCGAAGCATCTGCTGCCGACACGGCCGAGACGACCCCCAGGGGCGAATCCGAAGCCGAAACCCTGGCTGACGCCGTCCCCGAGGCCGACGCGGCCAAGGAAGACAAGCCGGCCTGATTCGCGATCGGTTCGCGCCGGCTCAGGGAGCCGGCGTGACGCCGACTGTCGCGCTGAATCGGCGGGTGCCCAGCGTCTTGTTCTGGTATTTCACTTCCCAGGCCAGGGTGTCGGCGCCCGGCTGGTCCGCCTGGTAGACCACCTGCGAGACCGCCACCGGCCGATAGGCGCAACGCCCCGAATCGCTGGACTGGCCGCGCGTCTGCATGATGCTGGCCTTGCCCAGCTTCGGGCTCTGCGTGATCTGCACGCGCGGCGCCCGCAGCGCCAGGCAATCCGACCCGCGGATCTCGTAATACGAGGCCAGTACGACGACGTCGCCCGACTTCATCGTCTGGGCGGGGGCGGGCGCGGCGAACGCAATGGCCAGCGTCGACAGGGCCGCAAATAAATAGGGTCGGATTGTTTTCGGCAACATCAGTGGGGCAAAAGAGACAATTTGGTCAGGGGGTAAGGGCGGCGAGTGTGCGCCGGGAACGTGGCGTCCTCAAGACGAAATCCCCTTGCTGACAGGAACTTTAGTAGCGAAATGTAGCCAAAACCTAGTGCCATTGCGAATACCCCCCACTTTCATGGGGTAGACGGCCCCACGCGCCGGATGTCCGCAAGGCTCGGCCTCGCGATTGCCCGAAATGGCCGCGAGAGAGGGCTTTTGTGCTCTAAAATCGGGGCTTAGTCCTTGATTTCGCTCAAAAACTATTTTGAAACTCCCTTGTCATAAGAAGACAAAGGTAAGCTAAACTTCAGGCACTTCTCAAGCGAGGCTCATAACAGCTTTATGGATTACATCCTCTCCTTCATTGCCGGCGGTCTGACCCAAGCCACTTGGTGGCAGGTCGTCGTATTCACCCTTGTCGTGACGCACATCACGATTGTTGCGGTCACGGTTTTTCTCCATCGCAGCCAAGCGCACCGCGGTCTGGATTTGCATCCGGCTGTCATGCACTTCTTCCGTTTCTGGCTCTGGATGACGACCGGCATGGTCACCAAGGAATGGGTCGCCATTCACCGCAAGCATCACGCCAAGTGCGAAAAGGAAGGCGATCCTCACTCGCCCATGCTGTTCGGCATCTGGAAGGTGCTGTTCCGCGGTGCGGAGCTGTATCGCGAAGAATCGAACAACAATGAAACCATGGCCAAGTTCGGCCACGGCACGCCTGACGACTGGCTCGAACGCAACGTCTACAGCAAGCACAGCTTGTGGGGCGTGCTGTCCATGCTGGCCATCGACGTCGCCCTGTTCGGCGCCATCGGCGTGACGGTGTGGGCTGTGCAAATGGCCTGGATTCCCTTCTGGGCGGCTGGCGTCGTCAACGGCATCGGCCACTACTGGGGCTACCGCAACTACAACAGCCCGGACACCAGCACCAACGTGTTCCCGTGGGGCATCGTGATTGGCGGCGAAGAACTGCACAACAACCACCACGCCCACGGCACGTCGGCCAAGTTCTCGGCCAAGTGGTACGAATTCGACATCGGCTGGTGCTACATCAACATCCTGAAGTTCTTCGGCCTGGCCAAGATCAAGAAGGTTGCGCCCAAGCTGAAGCTGGATGACACCCGCACGGGCATCGACCTGCGTACGCTGCAAGGCGTGATCACGCACCGCTACGAAGTCATGGCCCGCTATGCGGACGTGATCAAGAGCGCTGCCCGCGAAGAACTGAGCAAGTTGAAGGCTTCGCGCCAGGAAGGCAACGCCGAATGCGGCTATACCAAGCTGCATCAAGTGCGCCGCGCCATCCACCGCAACGAGGACATCCTCCAGCCTGAACAGCTTGCCGCCGTGGACAAGGCCATCGCCCAGAACAAGTCGCTCGCGACCCTGGTGCAAATGCGCCGCGAACTCGGCCGCATCTGGGAAAGCTCCAGCGCCAGCAGTGAACAGCTCCTTCATGACTTGCAGGCCTGGTGCCAGCGCGCCCAGCAAAGCGGCATCGCCGGGCTCGAGCAGTTTGCTCAACATCTGCGCCGCTACGCGGCATGATGCTAGAGAAGCTCAACCCTGAACAACGCGCCGCAGTAACGTTAGAACCGCAGCACGCCCTGGTCTTGGCCGGGGCGGGCAGCGGGAAGACCCGGGTACTCACTACCCGCATGGCCTGGCTGATTCAAACCGGCCAGGCTTCGCCTTTTGGGCTTCTGGCGGTCACGTTCACCAATAAGGCCGCCCGCGAAATGCTGGCGCGCATGTCGGCGATCTTGCCGATCGACACCCGCGGTCTCTGGATCGGGACGTTCCACGGCTTGTGCAATCGCATGCTGCGCGCGCATCACCGCGATGCCGGCTTGCCGCAAAGCTTCCAGATCCTGGACGTCACTGATCAGCTTGCCGCCATCAAGCGCCTGATGAAGGCCAATGGCGTTGACGACGAAAAGTACCCGCCGCGCGATGTGCAGCGCTTCATCAACGGCGCCAAGGAAGAAGGCCTGCGTCCGCAGGACGTCGAAGCCTATGACGCCCATCGCCGCCGCCTGATCGAGATCTACCAGCTTTACGAAGCCCAGTGCCAGCGCGAAGGCGTGGTCGACTTCGCTGAGCTGCTGCTGCGTGCCTACGAACTGCTGTCGCGCAACGCGCCGGTTCGCGAACACTACCAACGCCGTTTCCGCCACATCCTGGTCGACGAGTTCCAGGACACCAACACGCTGCAATACAAGTGGCTGCGCCTGTTGGCAGGCGGCGGCGCGGCCATCTTCGCCGTGGGCGACGATGACCAGTCCATCTATGCCTTCCGCGGCGCCAACGTCGGCAACATGTCCGACTTCGAGCGCGACTACGCGCATGGCACCGTGATCCGGCTGGAACAGAATTACCGTTCGTTCGGCCACATCCTGGATTCCGCCAATGCGCTGATCGGCCATAACAACGGCCGCCTCGGTAAGAACCTGTGGACCGACCAGGGCGAAGGTGAACCGGTGCGCGTCATCGAGCAGCCTTCCGACGGCATGGAAGCCCAATGGATCGTGGACGAAATCCGTTCGCTGATCCATGACGGCAGCCTGCGCCGCGAGATCGCCGTGCTATATCGCAGCAACGCGCAATCGCGCGTGCTGGAGCACGCCATCTTCTCGGCCGGCATTCCCTACAAGGTCTACGGCGGCCTGCGCTTTTTCGAGCGCCAGGAAATCAAGCACGCGCTGGCGTACCTGCGGTTGATGGCCAACCCCAACGACGACACGTCGTGGATGCGGGTCGTCAACTTCCCGACGCGCGGCATTGGCGCGCGTACGCTGGAACAACTGGCCGACGCGGCCCGCGCGCACGACACCAGCCTGTATGCGGCGGTGGCGTTGGTGGGCGGCAAGGGCGGGTCCAACCTGGCCCAATTCGCGCAGCTGATTCATCGCCTGATCGAAGAAACGCGCGATCTGCCGTTGCCGGAAATGGTCGAGCACATGCTTGAGGCCAGCGGCCTGAACGCCCATTACAAGGCCGAACGCGAAGGCGCCGAACGCCTGGAAAACTTGAACGAACTGATCACGGCCGCGGCTGTGTTCGCTTCCGAAGAGAACTACGACGGCATGCCCGCCGGCGTGGTGCCTGAGCAGGCCACCTCGTCGACGCTGATGCCGGGCGTGGTCGACGCGCCCATCGTGGCCTCCGACGGCCTGACGCCGCTGGCAGGGTTCCTGTCGCACGCGGCGCTGGAAGCCGGCGACAACCAGGCCCAGCAAGGCCAGGACGCCGTGCAACTGATGACGGTGCACGCGGCCAAGGGCCTGGAATTCGACGCGGTCTTCATTACCGGCCTGGAAGAGGGGCTGTTCCCGCACGAGAACAGCATCCTGGAACAGTCCGGGCTGGAAGAAGAGCGCCGCCTGATGTATGTGGCGATCACCCGCGCGCGGCAGCGCCTGTACATCAGCCTGGCCCAAAGCCGGATGCTGCATGGCCAGACGCGCTACGCCATGCGCTCGCGCTTCCTGGACGAGATTCCCGAAGAGCACCTGAAGTGGCTGTCGCCCAAGGCTGGCCTGGCGCCGGTCAGCAGCACGGGCGCTGGCTGGGGCGGGGGCAATCGCGGCGACGCTTTTGGACGCAAGGCCACCAACACCATTGCGCCGCGTCAACCGCGCGGCGTGGCAAGCGGTGTCACGGTGGGCGACAAGCAGTATCGTGTGGGTCAGGGCGTGCGTCACGCGCGGTTCGGCGACGGCACGATTATTGGCTTGAGCGGCGCAGGACAAGACGCGCAGGCAGAGATCCAGTTCCGCGACGTCGGCGCCAAGACCTTGGCGCTGGGCATCGCCAAGCTTGATATTGTTCAGGGTTGAAAAATGGCCAACACCGATTCCCCGAAAGCCGAGTTGGCGTCGCTGCGCGCCGAGGTCGATGAAATTGATCAGCAGATCATGCTGCTGCTGGGTGTGCGCTTCCGTTGCACCGACATGATCGGCGAACTGAAGACCAACCATGGCATGGACCTGGTGGATCCCCAGCGGGAATCCCAGCAGGTGGAGCGCATCCGTCGCCTGGCCGAAGAGGCGGGCGTGCCGCCTGCCTTGGCTGAGACCATCCTGCGCGAAGTGATCGACACCGTGGTCGACCATCACACCCGCCTGCGCGAGCGCCCGTACTCGTAATGCCAGGCTGGCGGCGCCTTGGGGCGCCGCCTTCCCCTTTCCCTACAAGACCTTCATGAACGCCAGCAAGGCGTCGATGTCGTCCGCGCTGAGATCCAGCGGCCGGATGTGTTCGGACTTGCGCGGCGCATAAGGGTCTGGGGGATCCGCGGGGGCGGCCTCCCGGCCCATGCCCACGTTGTACATCCGCAGCAACCCCTTCAGGTCCGCGAACAGGCCGTTGTGCATCCACGGCCCTGCCAGCGAGACATTGCGCAGACTGGGCGTACGGAATGTGCCCAGGTCGGCCGGATCGCGGGTGATTTCGAAGCGCCCCAGATCCTGGTTGCGCCGCCCATAGAACGACAGGCCGATATTGTGGAACTGATGGTCCGTCAATAGCGCGCCGCTGTGGCAGTTCATGCAGCGGGCCTGGGTGCGGAACAGATGCATGCCCAGCAGTTCCTTGTCGTTCAATGCGCCCGGGTCTCCTGCGAGGAAAGCGTCGAATCGCGTTGGCTGGGGGCGAAGCGTGGCGACGTAGGCGGCCAGCGCACGGGCAAGCCGGTCGGCGTCAATGGCATTGCCCGCCGCCGGCCCGAAAGCCTTCAGGAATTGCTGAGGGTAGGGCGGCAGGGCCTGCAGCCGTGCGATGGCGCTTCCCAGGTCATGGTTCATCTCGCGGCTGTCCTGGACCGGGCCCAGCACCTGCGCTTTCAGCGTGTCGGCGCGTCCGTCCCAGAACAGGCGTGGCGCGAAGGGCGCAGCCAGCAGCGAGGGTGACCGGCGCCTGCCCATCAGCCGGTCTTCGCCGACGGCCAGCGGCCGGCCGTCGGTAAAGGCGCGCTGCGGCATATGGCAGGACGCGCAAGAGACCTGCCCCTTGCGGGACAAGTGCGCATCGAAGAACAGCATCTGGCCCAGCGCCACGACGTCGGGTTGTTGCACGTCCCGCGCCAGTTCAGGACGGCCGGCATTCGCGGCCATCCAGGTCAGCGGCGGCGCGTCCACCGGAGGCACCGTGGCCCATTCCGTCCATGTGATGCCGGGATCAACGGCGGGGGCGGGCCACTGGCCTAGGGGCCCGGCATAACGGTCGCGCAGGCAAGCCATGTTCCAGGCGCCTGCTTCGTGGCAGGCTACCGCCGTGGTCATCCCAGGCGGCTCGGCCGGGATGGCGGAACCGGCAGCAAGGGCGAGGGTGAGGGCGGCGGCCGCCGCTTGAAGGCCGCGGCGTAGGTATGCGCGGCGCATCAGAAGCGGTAGCTGGCTTGCACCCAGATCTCGCGGCCGACTTGATAGGTGTTTCGGTTGATCGCCAGATTGGGGTTGGAGGCGGTGATGGCCGGCGTCTTGTTCAACACGTTCAGGACATCCAGCGTGAAAGCGACGTTGCGCGCGAAGGTGGGCTCCCAGATCAGACGGGTGTCCCAGGTCCAGTACGACGCCAGCCGGGCGCTGCGGTAGCTTTGCAGTGACTCGGGACGCGGCCCGTATCCCACGTAGACGGACGACATGCGCGAACTGCGCCACTGGATGCTGTTGTCCCAGGTCAGCCCGCCTTTGGGCCAGATGCCGGTCAGCGACAACGAGGCTTTTTGGGGTTGGTAGAACGAGACGGGCGGACGGTCGATGGCGCGCATGCGCTCGCCGTCGTACAAGATGTATTCGTCCGGGTCGCGCGCATCGCCTTCATAGCCTTCGACCAGATCCGCGTTGACCTTGCGCTTCTGGTAGCTCCAGTCGGCACGTGCCGTCCAGCGGGTATCCATCAGGCGCCATGGCGTCAGCGTCCGCAGCGACAGGCTGATGGTGTCCGTGGTGGATTTGCCGTTGTTGAGGTAGCGGTAGCCCTGAATGCTGTCGCCGCTCTTGCTGACCTGATCGCGCCCGTTGCGGTGCACATAGGCCGCCAGCCCTTCCAGGCCGCCCATCCGCTGCCTGACCGACAGCGCCCATTCGTCGTCGTAAGGAGTGCGCAGGCCCTCATAGGAGGCGTAATAGGGCTTGGATCCGTCCGCCACCGGATTGCCGTAGCGGTCCAGCACCTGGCGCCGCAGCGTGTTGACGCGTTCTTCCAGCGCAATGTTCAGCACATCCGAACCGTAGTAGCGGGCCCAGCCGCCGCTGACCACGGTGTTGCCGTCGCCGAACGCATCCCAGTCCAGTCGGGTGCGCGGCGACACGTTGGTGTTGCCCAGGAAGGTTTCGCGGTCATAGCGCAAGGCGCCGGTCAAGGCTACGCGACCCAGCTCCACCCGATCCGACAGATAGACGGAGGCGGCGTTGTATTTCGTTTCGACGGTTCCGCGCAGATAGTGCACCTTGCTGGCGTGGCGTTCAACGCCGTTGGGGGCATGCGTGGCAATGTACGAATAGGCGTCGCTGAAACGTTCGAAATTCACGTCGACGCGTTGCAGGTCGACCCCGGCATACGGAGTATGGGTGAAGGCGCCGGTGCGGAGCGGGTCGAAGTCGATGCGGCCCTTCAGCGTCCAGGAGTCCTGTTCCTTTTGCTCTTTTCCAAAGCCCCCCGTCACGTATTGCGGGATCGACGGAAATTTGTGCGTGACCAGCGATGTTGCGTCAGACGAGCGGTTGCTAAGCGCATTGTCCCAACCCGCCTGCACCGAGGCGCGGCCCCCCTGGAATGCGTGATCCAGGTTCCAGCCCACGCCGCGCGCGGCATGCGTGTTGTCCCATTGCGTGTCCCGGAACGTGTCGCTTGAAAGCGTCTCGCGGCGGTCGCTGTACTTCAGCGTCAGGTCGGAAATGGTGTCCGCCGTGGCCCGCACCGTGAACTTGCCCAGGAAGTTGTCGATGCGGTCGTCGTAGTTGTCTTCGCCCTGAGTGGGCTGGTCGCCATCCACGCCCATGTTCCAGCGCCGGATGCTGGATTCGCGACGCGACATGCTCAGCACCGCGCCCGTCTTGTCATTGATGGCGATGTCGCCGATGGCGGTGTAGAAACGCTTCTTCCATTCCGGAGAGAACCCCGGCTTGCCCTGGCCCCAGCCGGTCTCGTCGCCTTCGGCGATTTTCTGCTGGGTCATCTTCGACGTGTTCCAGCGGTAGTCCAGTTGCAGATGGTTTTCGCCAGATGGCCGGCGCAGCCGCGCGTCCACCACGCCGCCGGTGAAGCGCCCATATTCCACAGGCACAAAGCTGTCCATCACTCGGACCTCGCCCAATAGATTGGTATCGACGAAATAGGACTGCGAGTTGCTGGGAATGTTGGCGATCTGCAGGTTCAGGTTCTTGCTGGCCGGGTCGACGCGGTTGGTCGCGTCCATCCCGTCGATCTGGAACAGGTTCTGATAGGGGCTGGAACCGTGGAAGGAAATGTCCTCCACATTCATCGAGCCGCGGTTCGTCGAACCATTGGCCGGGGCATTCGTGCGCACCGCGGGGTGGGTGGCCACCAGCGACGTCAGGTCCTGGTTGGCCGTAGGCGTGGTGGCGATCTCTTCTTGGGTATAGACGCGTTCATCGCTGTGTTCGCCGTACACCTTCACCGCGTCCAGGCGCAGCGCGGAAAACTGGTTCGTCTTGTCGACGTAGATGATGTAGCGGCCAGGGCCGTCGCCGCGTAGCGCCAGGCCTGACCCGCGCAGCAACTGATCCAGCGCGTCCAGCGGCGACAAGGTGCCCCGCAACGCGGGCGCCGATTTTCCCGCGACAGCGGCCGGCACGAACGACACCTCCAGATTGGCCTGCTGCCCCAGGGCCAGCAAGGCGCTTCCCAGCGGCTGGGCGGGGATGTCGAAGGCAACCGGTGTGGCGCGGGTCTGGCTCAGCGCCGGGTTGGCTAGCGCCAGCGCTGCGCTCAACGCGATGGTTGCGGCGCGGAGGCGGCGCGTGGAAATGCGGGAAGACATGCGTAAGTCCTAAGCAGTAATGTCAGCCGTAGGACGTCGGCACTGCCCAAACCCCTCATCAGTATGGCCATGAATAATTTATATCGATTCTCATTTACCGATTGAGTTCGGGCCGAATGCCTTCATCGCAAGATCAGCAAACCCGGCAAGTCAGTCACGCGCACGGGGGTCTGCGCCAGCAGCAGTTCCAATGCCCGTTGCGGGTCGGCGACGAGCGCGGTGCCTGACACGCGTTGCGCCTTGGCCGTTTCACCAATCGCCAGGATGTGCTTGGCGCTGTAGCGCGCCAGCGCATCCGCCGCGGTCTGCAGCGGCACGTCGTCGAAGCTGAGCAGGCCTCGCGTCCAACCGGGCGACGCCGTGCCGGCCTCGGCTTCGCGTTTGACGCCTGCGGGCGTCACCTGCACCGTTTCGCCGGCGGATAAGGTCAGGCCTTGATCGTCTGCGCACGGCAGGCAGCGCACGGCAACCTGGTGCTCCTGCACCGCGACGCGAGTGTCGTCCTGGCCCAGTTCCACCGTGAAGCGCGTGCCCAGCGCAGTGGCGGAGGCCTCGCGCGTGATCACGGCGAACGGCGCCATGCCGGGTTGTCGCGGCGTCGGTTCGAACTGGGCGCGTCCGGCCAGCAAGCGAACCTGGCGACGGCCGTTGGCGTAGTCCAGCGCCAGCGCGCCGTGCGCATCCAGCACCACCGCCGAGCCATCCGGCAACGTGATGTGGCGTACCCTCGCATCGGCCCTGTAGTCGGCCTGCGGAAGGTCCGTGGACCCGAACCAGCCGGCGAATGCGGCCGTCAGCAGCGCCAGCAGGGCGGTGGCGCGCAGCTTGCGGGCAGGCCGGTTGGCAAGCTTGCCGCGATCGATCTCGCCCATGCGGCGCCACAGGCGCGACAAGCGGTCATACGCGGCCGCGTGCCGGGCATCGGCCTGATACCAGGCTTCGAACTCGGCATGGGCCGCGTCGTCCAGCCGCTGGCCGCTCTGGCGGATGACCCAGCGCGAGGCTTCTTCAACGGGGTCGGGCGGGCGAACGCGCGTGGCCATCAGCCGGCCAGCGCCAGGTCGCAGGCCAGCAGGATGCGCATCATGTGCTTTTCAACGGCGCTGACGGATATCGCGAAGCGCTCGGCGATGGCGCCGTAGGTCAGGCCTTCGTGGCGGTGCAGCACGAAGACGTCCAGGCTGCGGCGGGGCTGGGCGAGCAGGGCGGATTCCAGGCGGCGCAGGGTCTGGTGGGCGGAAGCTACGTCGAAGGTGTCGGCGGCATACGCCACGGGCAGCGCCGCCGCGTAGTCGGCGGTGGCAGAGAGCTCGCGCGTGCGGCGACGGTGCCAATCGGTCGCGATGTTTGCCGCCACCCGGAATACGTATGCCCGATCATTGTCGGGGCGGGTGCGGTCGTTGAATTCCGCCAGCTTGATCCAGGTGTCCTGTGCGCAGTCCTGGGCCACGTCGCGTGAGCCGGTGCGCATCGAGAGAAAGCCAAGCAGTTCGCGGTAGTGGCGGAGAAATACGTCCGTAAGCGTAGACATGTCGCTGGCGCCCGGCGCCAGATGGAGTCAATTTCGCGACGAAGTATAAATGATAATGGTTATTATTAATAGGTAAGGGCGGAGGCTTGAGCAGCAGGACCGGCCCGCCGCTCAAGCGTCACGCTAGGCTTCGCTCTGGTCGATTTCTTCCAGGGAACCCTGGATCTCAAGCCATTGCTCTTCAAGCTCGTCGATGCGTTTGCCATGTTCGC
The DNA here is from genome assembly GCF_002209535.1 of Achromobacter marplatensis. Classification (GTDB taxonomy): domain Bacteria; phylum Pseudomonadota; class Gammaproteobacteria; order Burkholderiales; family Burkholderiaceae_B; genus Achromobacter; species Achromobacter marplatensis. Next base: position 180,131 of record NZ_NJIG01000008.1, read on the forward strand.
CGTGTTCGGCCATGACCTTCTGGCGTTCCGCGCGGCGCGCGTCCGAATACAGGTCCGGGTCGGCGATGACGGCGTCCAGCGCGTGGAGCTTGGTCCGCAGCTTTTCCATTTCGGATTCGACTTTGGCCAGCTTGGCTTCCAGCGGCTTGCGCAGGGCGGACAGGCGTTGCCGCTGCTCGGCTTCGGCCCGGCGTTGCGCCTTGCGGTCCACGACGGGTTCGCCGCCTTCGGCGCTTTCGCGTGCCGCTTCGGCACGTTCTCCGGCATTGCGGGCCGCCAGCCAATCGCGGTAGTCCTCAAGGTCACCGTCGAACTCGCGTACTGCGCCGTCCGCCACGATCCAGAAACTGTCCACGGTGGTGCGCAGCAGGTGCCGATCGTGCGACACCAACAGCATGCTGCCCCCGAAGTCGGCCAACGCGGCGGCGAGGGCTTCGCGGGTCTCAACGTCCAAGTGGTTGCTGGGTTCGTCCAGCAGCAGCAGGTTGGGCTTTTGCCAGACGATCAGCGACAGCGCCAGCCGCGCCTTCTCGCCGCCCGACATTGGCCCGACCTTGCTGGTGACCGTGTCGCCCGAAAAACCGAAGCCGCCCAGGTAGTTGCGCAGTTCTTGCTCGCGGGTCTCCGGCGCCAGACGGGCCAGATGCGCGATGGGCGTGCTGTCCACGTCCAGCATGTCCAGCTGATGCTGGTGGAAGTAGCCGATGGCCAGTCCGCGCGAGGCGCGGCGTTCGCCCGCCTGCACGGGAATCTCTTCGGCCAGCGTCTTGATCAGCGTGCTCTTGCCTGCGCCGTTGGCGCCCAGCACGCCGACGCGGCTGCCGGCACGCACCATCAGGGTTACATCGCGCAGGATGGGAACGGCATTACCCGCTGCGTCCGTGTACCCGGCGGACAGGTGTTCCAGCGTCAGCAAGGGGTCCGGCACCTGGTCGGGCGACGGGATGCGGATGTCGATGCCCGCTTCGGCATGCAAGGGCGCCAGCACCTGCATGCGGGCCAGCGCCTTGACGCGGCTTTGCGCCTGCTTGGCCTTGGACGCCTTGGCTTTGAATCGGTCAATGAAGCCTTGCAGGCGAGCCGTCTCGCGGGTCTGGCGTTCGTAGGCGATATTGGTCTGGCGCAGGCGCTCGGCGCGTTGCGTCAGGAAGTCGCCATAGCCGCCACGGTAACGCACCAGCTTGGCGTGGTCGAAGTGCAGGATCGACTTGGCCACCGCATCCAGGAATTCGGTGTCGTGGGAGATCAGCATGACGGTGCCCGGATAGGCGGCCAGCCATTTCTCCAGCCACAGCATCGCGTCCAGATCCAGGTGGTTCGTGGGTTCGTCCAGCAGCAGCAATTCGGACGGCGCCATCAGCGCGCTAGCCAGAGCCAGGCGCATGCGCCAGCCGCCGGAAAAGCTCTCTACCGGCTGCATCCACTCGTTCGGCTTGAAGCCCAGGCCGGCCAACAGCTGTTCGGCGCGCGAGGCCGCGCTCCAGGCGCCGGCTTCCACCAGCGCCGCCTCGACTTCTGCAATCTGCGTGCCCTGGTCGTCCGTCAGCGTAGCGCGGCGCGCCTGCAATTCGCGCAGGTGCGTGTCGCCGTCGATGACGAATTCACGGGCGGGGCGGTCGTCGGCATCCAGTTCCTGCTTGACGCTGGCGATGCGCCAGCCGACGGGCAAATTCACGGTGCCGGCGTCCAGGTCCAGGGCGCCCGTCAGCAGGGCGAACAGCGAGGACTTGCCTGCGCCGTTCTTGCCCACGATGCCGACGCGTTCGCCCGGATGAACAACGAATTCAGCGCCGTCCAACAGCACTTTCGTGCCGCGGCGCAGGGTCAATCCAGTAGCGCGTATCACAGGGTAAGTTGCTCTCGGGTAAGCAGCAGAAGCTGGTCCGATGCCTCTTCCGTATCCAGCCACACGGGGGATAGCTGCGGGAAGGCGGCTTCGAAGAAGTCGCGTTCGTGGCCGATCTCCAGCACGATCACGCCGTCTTGCGTCAGGTACTGGGGAGCCGCCGCCAGAATGCGCCGCACCAGATCCATGCCGTCTTCGCCGCCGGCCAGGGCCAGGTGCGGTTCGTGACGGTATTCCTGCGGCAGCACGTCCATGGATCCGCTGTTCACATAAGGCGGATTGCAGATGATGACGTCGTACTGGCGTGCCGGCAGGCTGTCGAACAGATTGCTTTCGTGCAGGTCCAGCCGGTCTTGCAGGCCGTAGTCGTCCACGTTGCGGCGGGCGACTTCCAGCGCGTCGGCCGACACGTCCACCGCGTCCACGTGGGCGTAGGGGAAGGCCAGGGCCGACAGGATGGCCAGGCAGCCGGAACCGGTGCACATGTCCAGCACGTTTTCCACCGCCAGCGCGTCCTGCACCCACGGCGACAAGCCCTGGTCCAGCAGTTCGGCGATGGGCGAGCGCGGCACGATGACGCGCTTGTCCACGTAGAAACGATGGCCACGCAACCAGGCCTCGTTGGTGAGGTAGGCGGCGGGCACCCGCTCGGTCACTCGGCGTTCCAGCAGGTCCAGCACGCGGTCGCGCTCTTCGCGCACCACGCGGGCGTCCAGGAACGGTTCCAGCGTGTCCAGCGGCAAGTGCAGGGCGTGCAGCGTCAGGTAGACCGCCTCGTCCCAGGCGTTGTCGCTGCCGTGTCCCAGCGCCACCTGGGCGCTGTTCAGACGCGACACCCCATAACGGATAAGGTCACGCAGGGTCAGCAGTTCTTGGCGGGCAGATTGATACATAGTTAGACCTTTATCCCAACCGGGCGTTTCCCCGCAGGGCTATTCCAAGGGGAAAAAGCCCCCCTTTTGGGGGGCTGGGACTTATTTGGACAGCAGGAGGTTTTCCAGCGTGCGCCGATAGATGTTCTTGAGCGGTTCCAGCGAAGCCACTTCGATACGCTCGTTGACCTTGTGGATCGTGGCGTTGCCGGGGCCGAACTCAATCACTTGCGGACAGATCTTGGCGATGAAACGGCCGTCGGACGTGCCGCCGGTGGTGGAAAGCTCGGCGGTCACGCCGGTTTCAGCGTGAATCGCCTGCACCAGCGCATCCGTCAGCGAACCGCGCGGGGTCAGGAACGGCTCGCCGCCCAATTCCCAGTCCAGGTCGTATTCCAGGCCGTGCTTGTCCAGCACCGCATGCACGCGTGCCTTCAGGCTTTCCGGGGTGCTGGCCGTCGAGAACCGAAAGTTGAACAGCGCCACGGCTTCGCCCGGCACCACGTTGGTGGCGCCCGTGCCCGAATTCAGGTTCGACACCTGAAACGTCGTGGGCGGGAAGTACTCGTTGCCCTTGTCCCATTCGATGCCGACGATTTCCGCCAGCGCCGGAGACAGCTGGTGCACCGGGTTGCGAGCCAGATGCGGGTAAGCCACGTGGCCCTGGATGCCCTTGACCGTCAACTTGCCCGACAGGGAGCCGCGGCGCCCGTTCTTGCAGGTATCGCCCAGCACGTCGCCCGAGGTCGGCTCGCCGACGATGCAGTAGTCCAGCTGTTCGCCGCGCGCTTTCAGCGCGTCGCAGACGATGGCGGTGCCGTCAATCGACGGCCCTTCTTCGTCGGACGTGATCAGCAATGCGATCGAACCGCCGTGTTGCGGGTGGGCCGCCACGAATTCCTCGGCCGCCACCACGAAGGCAGCGATCGAACTCTTCATGTCGGCCGCCCCACGACCGTACAGCCAGCCGTCGCGTTCGGTGGGAACGAACGGATCGCTCTCCCACTTTTCGCGCGGACCCGGAGGCACCACGTCCGTGTGCCCGGCGAACACGGTCAGCGGCGCGGCGCTGCCGCGCCGGGCCCACAGGTTGGTGACGCCGCCTTGGGCGATGGTCTCGCATGTGAAGCCGATGCGTTCCAGCCGGGCGGCAAGCGCCGCCTGGCAGTCTTCATCCGCCGGCGTAACCGAGGGGCGGGCGATCAGGTCCTTGACCAGATCCAATACGGCTTCGGGCGGCCGTGCGGTCGTGCTGCTCATTACGCCCTCAGCAGATCATTGATGCTGGTCTTGGCGCGCGTTTGCGCGTCGACACGCTTGACGATGACGGCGCACGCCAGGCTATGCGAACCGTCGGCCGACGGCAGCGAACCGGGAACCACGACCGAACCCGACGGCACGCGGCCGTAGGTGATCTTGCCGGTGGCGCGGTCAAAAATCTTGGTGCTTTGCGACAGGAACACGCCCATGGCCAGCACCGAGTTCTCTTCCACGACCACGCCTTCCACGACTTCCGAACGGGCGCCGATGAAGCAGTTGTCTTCGATGATGGTGGGGTTGGCTTGCAGCGGTTCCAGCACGCCGCCGATGCCGACGCCGCCGGACAGGTGGACGTTCTTGCCGATCTGGGCGCACGAACCGACGGTGGCCCAGGTGTCGACCATCGTGCCTTCATCGACGTAGGCGCCGATGTTCACGTAGGAGGGCATCAGCACCACGTTGCGGCCAATGAAGGCGCCGCGGCGGGCGACGGCGGGCGGCACCACGCGGTAGCCGCCTTGCGTGAAGGCGTTGTCGCCGTATTCCGAGAACTTGAGCGGCACCTTGTCGTAGAACTGCAGGGGCGCCTGGCCCATGATGGCGTTTTCGCTCAGGCGGAACGACAGCAGCACGGCCTTCTTGATCCACTGGTGGACCACCCAGTCGTCATTGATTTTCTCGGCCACGCGCAAGCGGCCCAGATCCAGGCCGTCGATGGTGTGTTCCACCGCTTCGCGCACCTCGGCGCTGGCGTCGGCGGGCGACAGGTTGGCCCGGTCGTCCCAGGCTTTTTCGATGGTGGTCTGCAGGTCGAGAGTCATAGCGGCTCAGCTTTTTAAAGGTTGATCAAACAGAAGTATGTACAAAATGGGCGATGCGCTCGGCTGCCTGCACGCAGTCAGCCAAAGGCGCCACCAACGCAATACGGATGCGGCCGTGGCCGGGATTCACGCCATGCGCTTCCCGCGCCAGGAAACTGCCCGGCAGAACGGTAACACCGGTACGGCCGTAAAGGTCGCGGACAAACGCCGTATCCGCTCCCGGCGTGGCCGCCCAGAGGTAGAACGAGGCTTGCGGGCGCGACACGTCCAGCACGTTTTCAAGAATGGGCACGACCGCGTCGAACTTTTCGCGGTACAGGCGCCGGTTGTCCTTCACGTGCGCCTCGTCCGACCAGGCAGCGACGCTGGCTGCGGAAACCAGCGGGCTCATCGCACTGCCATGATACGTGCGATACAGCAGGAAGCGGCCAATCAGCGCCGCGTCGCCCGCCACGAAACCCGACCGCAGGCCAGGCACGTTGGACCGCTTGGACAGGCTGGAGAACGCCACCAGGTTGCGGTAGTCGTCCCGGCCCAGGCGGCGCGCCGCCTGCAGGCTGCCCAGGGGCGGGTTGCCTTCGTCCAGGTAGATCTCGGAATAGCACTCGTCAGACGCGATGACGAAGCCGTAGCGGTCGGACAGCTTGAAGAGCGTCTCCCATTCGTCCAGCGCCATGACGTTGCCGGCCGGGTTGCCGGGCGAGCACACGAACACGAGCCGCGTCTTTTTCCAGACCTCGTCGGGCACGTGGCTCCAGTCGCTGGAAAAATTGCGCAGCGGATCGGCGTTGACGAAGTAGGGCGTGGCGCCCGCCAGCAGCGTGGCGCCTTCATAGATCTGATAGAACGGGTTGGGGCAGATGACCACCGAACCCGCCGACGGGTCGATCACCGTCTGCGTAAAGGCGAACAGCGCTTCGCGCGACCCCAGCGCCGGCAGCACCTGCGTGTCGGCATCGGGGGCGGGGATGCTGTAGCGGCGGGCCAGCCAGCCCGAAATCGCCTGGCGCAGCGCCAGGTCGCCCTTGGTGGACGGGTACACGGACAGGCCGCCCATGTGGTCGCGGATTGCCTGCGCGATACGTTCCGGCGCGGCGTGCTTGGGCTCGCCGATCGACAGATTGATGGGCGTCAGGCCGTCCGGCTGCGTGCTGGCGGAAGCCAGCAACGCCCGCAGTTTTTCGAACGGGTAGGGGTGTAAAGCATCGAGGCGCGGATTCATGACGCAAGATTTTAACAAGCAAGCTACAATAGCGGGCTTGACCTTTAGCGAAGGTGGCGAAATTGGTAGACGCACCAGGTTTAGGTCCTGACGCCGTAACAGGTGTAGGGGTTCGAGTCCCCTCCTTCGCACCATACAACTGAGATCCGTTGACCCCTGTAATGGGGCTTTCAAATCAACGGTTTAGCGGGAAAGTGGGCGTTTGGCTGACTGCCAGAAAACAAGAATTCGCGGTCTCCAGCCCCATCCCCGCCCCAAACCAGGTCCTCTCCGAGGCGCCGCCTCAGGCTCCGCCCGCCGAACAGCCCAAGTACGGTCCGCCCGTCGCGATGCAGAGATCATCGATATCGCACCACGGGCCCGTGGCCTGTATGCGGTCGACAAGCGTTGCAAAAATACAGCGCCGACAATACAGCACGGAGAGTTCCTGCACACCTTCCCCACCCGTTTTACCGACCTGCACAAGTATTGCGGTGCGCGCGCGTGCCTGACTCAATGCGACGGCCCGCTCAAGTTTCCGCCCCGGTTGCCGTTAATGCCGATACAGCTTGCATAAGCCACCGGAAAACCGCGCCATGTTTGATTTCATCTCCATCGTCGTAACCATCGTTGCCCTGATTGCCTGGGCAATTCATCGCCAAAAGAAGCGGCATAACGCATTGTTGGCGAAGTTTCGCGAACACAACCAGCGACTTGGCACGTCCTTCCCCGAAGACAGTGTCGATAGCGAATTGATTCTTAGCGATAAGGACAAAAAGGTCGTCATTGCATTTGATCCCCAAACGCAAAAGCTCTGCATGGTGTCGGGGAAGAATGATCCGGGCGAGGTGCTCGATTTTTCTTATATTCGGCAATGGCAATTGAAATGGACCGAGGTTTCAGGCAACGGCGGGCTCGCGTTCAAGAATGTCCATTTCGCCTTTTCCACTAGCGACCTAAAGCGACCGCTGATCAATATCCCCGTGGCCGGTAAAGGGTATGGCGATACCTGGAATAGCCGCCTGGGGATTCTGATGGGCGCCTGAGCAATTTCAAGCTCACCGCCTTTCCCGACTACCCGCCTTCGGCCTCCGGCGCCGGGCGGTTCGGGAATACGTTCAGCGACATGATTTCGCGTTCGTATTCCGTCATCAGCATGCCCACCAGGTGGCCATGCAGCAACCCGAAGCGGGTCCAGTTCAGCGGCTCGGTGCCCGGCAGCAGGTCCAGCAAAAGAAGTTGGCCGGTGCGTACCGTGCCCACGAAATAAGCCCGTTCGTCCAGGCCGCCCGCGGGTGGGGCATGATAGATCTTGACTGCCCGGCCGGTATCGTCCTTGCGCCACGCGCTGACGCCTCTTGCGGCGGCGTCATCGGTGCGCTTCAGATTATTCTGGATCGTCATCCAGAGGCCTTTGGCGTTCGGGGTATGTACAACAATCGTCATGGGCAGGTTTTTTCCGTGTTGGCGGGCAACATGGAATTTATCCAGAACCCTCCGAAAGCGACAAGCCCTGATTCGCCTCAGGCCGACCGTCTGATCAGTTCTTCACCTTGACGCGATCGCGCCGCTTCTCGGTCCGGGGTTCCACATCGCGTCCCAATTGCACATCCATCAAGATCGCGGCGTGCACTTTTGCGCGGCTGGCTTCAATGCGATGCATGCACGACCAGCCGCGTTCTGCCGCGACCGCCAGTTTTTTGTCCAACTCCGTGTGGCGGCGGCGTTTGTTTTCGGTCGACATGTTGCCGAGTTCTTGATCGGTGATTAAGCGCATCTGAATTCCTTTTCAGTCGGGTTGTGTGATCGGGTGATCGCCTCTTTGCGGGTTTGCGTAAATGTGCGAATGCGCGGCGCGTAAATGCGGCGCCGGCAATGTCGAGCGTTTCTTGGAATCGGCCGTAGTGTGCCAGCTTGTGTATTTAATGCAAGTCGTTGAAAAATAAAGATAAAAACGTATAAGAATTACGTTTTCCATATACTTTCCAGCGACTTTGGATACTTTTTTCAGCAGGCGAAAATTGTCGCGGAACAGGGTTTGTCCTGATGCCAAACCTGCTTGACACCCCATCGCGCAACCCATAAAGTCACCGCACAGATTTAGATAAAAGACCATCTGTAAGGTGGTCTTTTATCGCGTGCAGATTGCGTCGACCTCTTACAGAAATAATTCCAAGAGGAGACGACTGTGCAATCATCGACCGTGAAAATACGTGGCATCGACGATGTCATCGCTTTTATCGATTCACGCCCCGGCATTGCTGGCCGGGCCGGCCTCATCTGGTGGCTGGCGCTGGGCGGACTGTTCCTGGATGCGTTTGCGAATTCGGCGTTAAGCGCGGGCCTGGGCCCGATGACGCGCGACTTGGGCCTGAAAGCGGGCCAGGTCGCGTTGATGACCTCGTTTGCTTCTTGGGTGGCCATTGCCTTCAATCCCATCGGCGGCTGGATGGCGGATCGTTGGGGGCGCATCCGTCCCTTGATCATCGCCAAGTTCCTGGCCGTGATTGGCGCGGGGCTGGTGATGTTCGCGCCCAGTTTCGAAGTCATTCTGGTGGGCCGCTTCTTCGTGGGTGCGGCCTACGGGATCGACTTCGCCATCGCGATGGCCGTTCTGGCCGAGTTCACCCCCGTCAAATTCAAGAGCCGCCTGAACACCTGGCAGGGCATGTGGTACACGGCCGTCTGCACGAACCTGCTGTTGGCGATGCTGTTCTTTTCGTGGGATGTGGGCGATTCGATCTGGCGCTATTCCGTTGCGGCCACGGCGATTTTCGCGCTGGTCATTCTGGTGCTGCAGCTGAGCTACATGGTCGAAAGCCCGATCTGGCTGGCCCGCAAGGAACGGGTCGAGCAGGCGGCCAAGGCCATGACGCGCATCTACGGGCAGGCCTTTGTCGCCGCGCCGCCGGCCGAACGCGTGCCGGTCGTCAACCAGGCTAAGCGGGGCCTGGCCAACGTGCTGCTGATCTTCCGTGGCGTGTACTTGCCGCGCACGATCCTGGCCGCCACGGTGCAGATCGGCCAGTCGATCCAGTACTTCGCCGTGGGCTGGTATCTGCCGCTGATCAGCGCGGCCTTGTTCGGCAAGGACTTCATCTACGCCACCATCGGTGCGCTGGTGTTCAACATCTTCGGCATCTTTGGCGGCTTCCTGTCGCCGTACATCGGACGCAAGCTGGGATTGCGCCGCGCCTCGGCGTTCGGCTTCGCGATGGTGTTCGTGATCCTGCTCATCCTGGGCACCTTCCACGGGCAGATGCCGTTGTGGCTGGCGGTGGCGCTGCCGTCGCTTTTCATCCTGTTCCACTCCGGCGGCCCGGGAGCCAACGGCAAGAGCCTGTCGTCGCTGTCTTTCCGCAGCGAACTGCGCGCCGGCGCCAACGGCATCATCGGGGCGCTGGGTTCCACCGGCGCTGCGGTGGGCCTGCTGGTGTTTCCGATCTTTCGCGAGAACTACGGGCTGGAAAAGACCTTTTTGATCCTGTCGGTCGTGCCCCTCATCGCCAGCATCATCTGCTTCGTGATCAAGTGGGACCCCACCCGCACCACCATCAACCCCGATACCGAGACCGGCGCGCCCCAATTCAAGGACGACGGCGCGCTGGCTAGCCTGGACCCCGCCATTGGGAAAGCCTCACGATGACAAACAACCCTGTGATTCTGGCCATTGATGAGGGCACGTCCGGCACGCGGGCAGCCACCGTGTCCGCCGACGGTCACGTGTCGTGCCTGGAATATCAGACGCTGCACGTCGAGACGCCCCGGCCCGGCGTGGTCGAGCAGGACGCCAACGAGATCCTGGAAAAGACGATCAGCGTCTGCCGCGCCACCATCGCCCAGGCGCAGCGGGCGGGGCAGCAGATCGCCGCGCTGGCGCTGGCGACGCAGCGCGCCACCGCCGTTCTATGGGACACGCGGACGGGCGCTGCGCTGGTGCCGGCCATGGTCTGGCAGGACACCCGGTTCGTCGACGAGCTGGATCAATTGGCGCCCGACTGGGACGCGCGGTTGCTGGACCGCGTGGGCCGTCCCGTAGGGGTACGGTCGCTGTATCTGTGGGCGGCCCGCCATCTGCGCGATACGCCGCAGGTCGGGCAGGCCTGGCGCGAGAAGCGTCTGGCGTTCGGCACGGTGGATAGCTGGCTGCTGTGGCATTTCTCGCAGCGCCGCGAGGTGGTCACAACACCGACCAACGCCACCTCGTCCGGGGCCTATGTGCTGGCGGATCACCGCTATTACCTGGAATGGGTGCAAGAGCTGGACTTCCCGTTCGAGCTCTTGCCCGCCTTGCGCCAGGACGCGGACGACTTCGGCCGGACGCGTCCCGAGGTATTGGGCATCGAGGTGCCGATCCTGGCTTCCGCGGGCGACCAGCACGCCGGCGCCATCGGCCTGGGCTGCCTGGACCGCGGACAGGCGATGTGCGTGCACGGAACAGGCAGCTTTGTGGACTTGATCATCGGCCCCGAGCCGCCCGTGAACTCGGGGCTGTCCGAAGGTTCGCTGACCATGACGGCCCGGCGCCAGGACGGCGTGTCGCACTTTGCCGTCGAGACCTTTGTGGCGACGACGGGGTCCGCGTTGAACTGGGTCTGCGAAAAGCTGAAGTGGTTTGCGGATGCGCGCGAGATCAGTGCGCTGGCGGCGACGGTGCAGGCATCGCAGGGGGTGACGTTCGTGCCTGCCCTGACGGGCTTGCGCGTGCCCCAGATGGAAGCGGCCGCGCGCGCCTCGTTGACCGGCGTATCGATGGCGACGACGCAGGCCGAAGTCGCCTACGCCATTCTGGAAGGCATCGCGCACTCGGTCACCAGCTGCATCGAGGCAGATGAAGCCGTGTCGGGCGTGCGGGTGTCCGAACTGGTGGTAGGTGGCGGCTTGTCTTGCAGCGATCCCTTGCTGCAGATCCAGGCTGATTTGATCGGCATCCCGATCCGCCGCATGCAGGAATCCGACCGGGCCAGCCTGCGCGGCATTGCCTATCTGGCGGGTTCGTCCGGGCTGTTGTGGCCGTCGCTGCATGCTGCCTGCAAGACCATTGCGACCGATGCGGTGTTCCAGCCAGCCATCGATGCGGCAGAACGCGCGCGGCGCCGGGCATTGTGGCACGCCCGCGTGGGCTCGGAATTGGGCCACGTCAGGCAGTTCAAGCAGGAAAAAGAGGAGGCGTTGCACAAATGATCGGTTGGCTATCCAGAAAGCCCAGGAAGGACCGGGCCGATATGACGAACACCGAGCCATTACGTCTGATGCGGCAAGAGCAATTGGACAGGTTGGGCAGTGAGCAGTACGACATGCTTATCGTGGGCGGCGGCATTACCGGCGCGTATGCGGCGTTGGACGCCAGCTTGCGCGGGTACCGCGTGGCCGTCGTCGAGAAGGACGATTTCGCATCGGGCACGTCTTCGAAGTCGTCGAAGATGGTGCATGGCGGGCTGCGCTACATCGAACAGGGCAACCTGGGGCTGGTGCGGCATTCCTTGCACGAACGCCAACGCTTGCGCCGCAATGCGCGGCATCTGGTGCAGCGCCTGCCGTTCCTGTTTCCGATCCTGGAGCGCGACGGGGTGTTCGACAAGCGCCTGGCCAAGGCCTTTGAAAGCCTGCTGTGGACGTACGACATGGCAGGCGGCTGGCGCGAAGGCATCCTGCATCAGAAATTGACTGCCGCGGAAGTGCTGTCGCATTGCCCGACCTTCAAGGAAGAAGGGCTGCTGGGCGGATTCCTGTACTTCGATGCGCGCGTGGACGACGCTCGGCTGACGCTCGCCGTTGCGCGTACGGCCGCCTTCCATGGCGCGACGGTCATCAATCACGCCAAGGCGATCGAGGTGACGCGCAATGCGCAGGGCAAGGTCGACGGCGTGATCGTGCAGGCGGGCCAGCAAGAGATCCGCGCGCGCGCCGGCGTGGTCATCATGGCCACCGGCGTCTGGTTGCGGGATTGGAGCGGCGCGAAGCGGGGTGATGCGTCGGCGTTGCACGTGCGTCCCGCCAAAGGGGTGCACGTGGCGGTGCCCTGGCTGAAGGTGCGCAACGACTGCACCGTCACCATCCCGGTGCCGGGCCGCAGCCGCCGCGCCACCATCACGCGCTGGGGCAATGTGTCGTATCTGGGCACGACGGATGAAGACTACGAAGGCGATCTGGACGACGTGTACTGCACGCGCCGCGAGCTGGACTTCCTGCTGGAAGGCGCACGCTCGGCCTTGAAGACCGATCTGCAGGCGGAGGACGTCGTGGGCAGCATCGCGGGCTGCCGGCCGCTGGTCGGGCCTCCCGGCGGCAAGACGCTGGAGATGAAGCGCAATCATGAAATCCGCGTGGCCCCGGACGGTCTGGTCACGATCGTGGGCGGCAAGCTGACCACGTCGCGTCACATGGCCGAACAGACGATCGACGCCGCGCAGCAGGTCATCGGCCAGCGCAATCCGTGCCAGACGAAGAAAGCCTATCTGTTGGGCGCGGCGGGCTACGACCCGCAGGCGATTGTGGCCTCGGGCGGCATGTCGGCGCATCTGGGCGAGCGGTATGGCACCGAGGCGCGCTTTGTCAGCGACTTGATGCAGGCCGCGCCGGCGCTGCAGACGCCCATCGTCCAGGGCTTGCCGTACACCGAGGCCGAAGTCCTGTACGCCGTGCGCCATGAATTGGCCGGCACGGTCGAGGACGTGCTGTCGCGCAGGATGCGCGCCCGCCTGATGGCGCGCGACGCATCCGCCTTGGCCGCGGCGCGTGTGGGACAGATCCTGCAATCCGAATTGGGCTTGGCGCCCACCGTTATCACGCAGCAGGTCAACGACTACCTGGCTGCGATCCAGCACGAAAAATCCGTACTCATGGGAGACAAGGAATGATCAGCAAAGAAGCCATCAAGCGCGGCTACAACCGTGGCAACTACGTCGTTGGCGCGCACACGCCGCCGGCCTATGCCGCCGCATTGGCCCAGACCGGCTCGGAACCCGGGTTGCAGCGCGATCCGGTGCGCGTGTCGGCGGGGCAGATCGACGCGTTGCGCCACGTGGCCGACGAGGTGCTGACCGACACCACCGATGTCGTCGCCTGGACCCGCGATTGGTGGGCGGGGTCGATGATGTCGGAAACGGGTGGCAAACCTGCCACGCCGCAGGCGGTGATCGTCAGGGTGTCTTCGGTGGAGCAGGTGCAGGCGGTGATGCGCATCGCCAACGCGGACGCCATCCCCGTCACCGTGTCGGCGGGCCGCAGCAACGTCACCGGCGCCGCCTTGCCCGTGCGCGGGGGCATCGTGCTGGACGTCTGCCAGCTGAACAAGCTGATCGGCGTGGACCGCGAAAGCCAGATCGTCGAGGTGGAGGCGGGCATGTTCGGCGACGTGTTCGAAGAGACGATCCAGAACGAGTACGGCTTGACCATGGGCCACTGGCCATCGTCGTTCGGCATCAGCACCGTGGGCGGCTGGGCGGCGTGCCGGGGGGCGGGCCAGTTGTCCACGCGCTACGGCAAGATCGAAGACATGGTCTTCGGCATGGATGTAGTGCTGGCCGACGGCAGCCTGATCAGCGTAGGCGGCTATTCCCGCGCGGCGGTGGGCGCCGACCTGCAGCAGGTCTTCATCGGATCCGAAGGTACGCTGGGCGTGATCGTGCGTTTGCGCCTGAAACTGCATCGGCTGCCGGACTACGGCCGCGCCATTGCCTATGGCTTCAAGACGTTCGCCATCGGCCTGGAGGCGTGCCGCGAAATCATGCAGCGCGGCGCCAACCCGGCGGCGCTGCGGCTGTATGACGAACTGGAAAGCGGCGTGCAGTTCAACCGGCCCGACCTGAACGTGCTGCTGGTGGCCGACGAAGGGGCGCGCCAGATCGTGGACGCCGTCATAGAGATCAGCCAGGGCGTATGCGAGGAACTGGGCGAGAAGCTGGATGGGGACGCGGTCTTCGAACGCTGGCTGGAAACCCGCTACCTGACCGGCAAGAGCGCCGAAGGCTTCAAGCGCAGCCCGGGATTTGTGGCCGACACGCTGGAAATGGCGGGCCGCTGGAGCGACCTGCCGGGCATCTACGCCGAAGTGGTGGCCGCGGTCAACGCGGTGCCGGGCACGCTGGCGGGTTCCGCGCATCAGTCGCATGCCTATGTCGACGGGGCCTGCCTGTATTTTTCGTTGCGCGGCGAGGTCGAGGTGGAGCGGCGCGCGCAGTGGTATCGCGCGGCCTGGGATGCGGCCAATGCCGTGCTGATTAAATATAATGCCGCGCTCAGCCACCATCACGGGGTGGGCCTGTTGCGCGCGCCGTACATGCAGGAATCGCTGGGCGGCGCGTTCGACGTGCTGCGCACGATCAAGCGCACGCTGGATCCGCAGAACATCCTTAACCCCGGCAAGCTGGGATTGAGCGATGCGCGCTTTTACGGTCAGGAAGATCGATAACCATGGATAGGTCATTCGGGGCATGTCTGGCGCGCCATCCCGTCATCGCGACGATGTACGGGCTTGAGCAGATCAATACCTTCGTGGGCAGCGTGGCCGAGATCGGCATCGTCGCCAACGTCGAGTTGCGCAAGCTGGCGCCCGTGATCGCGGCGCTGAACCGGGCGGGCAAGTTCGCGATCGTCAACATAGACAGCTGCGAAGGCCTGTCGCAAGACAAGGGCGGCGTGGAGTACCTGGCCGATATCGGCGTGGCCAGCCTGGTGTCCACCCGCGTGGCCACCATCCAGCGCGCCAACCGGGCGGGCATGGTCACGATGCAGAAGGTGTTCGTGACCGACCGCTCGACCTGGCCGCGCAGCGTCAAGGCGCTGGAGCAGAGCGACCCCAATCTGGTCCAGCTGATGCCGGCGCCGATGCTCACGCACATGGCGGAGCAGGACCTGAAGGCCCTGCCTCCCATTGTGGCGTCGGGGTTCGTCTGCAATCAGACGGACATCGGTATCGCGATGAAGCACGGCGCGGTGGGCGTATCAACCAGCGACCATGCCTTGTGGAGCCTGGACCCGCGGCAGCTCAAGGGCTGATGCCATCCCGCTGCGAGCCAAATCCGCTCCTCAGTGCCAATGATCTGACCGGGAGAACGGTTGGATCATTGCGCTGGATATATATCCAGCATTCTGATCAAATCAAGGGTTCCTCCCGCCGCTAAATCGCACGGCCGGGCCGGTTTTACTTGCTAAGGCTGATCATGAAATTCGGATACACCATCATCTATGTGCCCGATGTCGCGGCATCCCTGACATTCTTCGAACGCGCGTTCGGCTTTTCCCGCCGCTTTCTGCATGAATCTCAAACCTATGGCGAACTCGACACGGGCGAGACCACGCTGTCGTTCGCCGCGCATGCGCTGGGCGATATGAATTTCGACGGCGGGCATGTCGAAGCCTCGTCGTCCCCTAAACCGCTGGGCATGGAAGTCGCTTTCGTGACGGAAGATGTGGCCGCAGCGCATGCGCAAGCCGTCGCGGCGGGCGCCACGGAACTGAGCGCACCGGTGGCCAAGCCGTGGGGGCAGGTCGTGTCGTATCTGCGCTGCCCGGACGGCACGCTTGTGGAGTTGTGCACTCCGGTACAGGGCTGATCCGCCTTCGCGGACTCAGCGCAGGTCGCTGCGCCGGTAAAGCGTCAGGCCCAGCGCCGGCGCAGCCAGCATGCCGGCGCAACTGCGGTTGATCCACGTCATTACCCGGGCGGAAAACGTCCGCCTGGCGTGGCGTCCGCCGAAGGCGTAAAGGCTCATCATCACGCAGTCGATGGCGGCGCTGGTCACTGCCAGCACCAGGTATTGCTGGGCCACGGGCGCGGCAGGCTGGATGAACTGCGGCAGGAACGCCGAAAAGAACAGGACGCCCAGCCCGCAACCCACCGCGCCGATCAGGATCAGGTCCGATAACGCCGCGCCGGCGATGCCGCAGCGAGCGACCCGCATGCCGTGACAAGCACCATTGTTCAAGGCCAGCAGCATCGACGGGCCAGGCGTGATCATCACCGCACTGACGGCAACGATATAGAGAAAGAGGGTGGGGGCGTCCATGTCCTGCGGGGGGCGGTTCAAGGCGACATCAGGATAGCGCGAAATGCCCGGGCCTTTCAGCATCGGCCGTTTGCACGATCGCCGGATCTTGTCGGGGGCCTTACCGTCAGCAATGCCCTGGCGCGGGCGCCGGCCCGGACAAGAACTGTCAAGATTTTCAGTTCTTTAAAGTCATGATCGCCGCTGCGCGATACCTTGGGCTTTTCGAATTCGGAGAGTTGACATGTATTCGCTACCAAAACGTTGCGGCGCAGAATTTTTCGGCACGTTCTGGCTGGTGCTGGGCGGGTGCGGCGCCGCGGTGCTCGCGGCCGGATTTCCCCAGCTGGGCATTGGCTTCGCAGGCGTCGCGCTGGCATTCGGCCTGACGGTGCTGACGATGGCGTTCGCGGTGGGCCATATCTCTGGCGGCCACTTCAACCCGGCGGTTACCGTCGGCCTCTTTGCCGGCGGCCGGTTCCCCGCCAAGGACATCCTGCCCTATGTGATCGCGCAGGTCTTGGGGGCGATCGTGGCGGCGGCCGTGCTGGCCTGCATCGCCAGCGGCAAACTGGGCTTTGACCTCAAGGGCAGCCATTTCGCGGCAAATGGCTATGGCGCGTATTCGCCGGGCAAGTACTCGCTTGCGTCCGCGCTGGTGACGGAAGTGGTGATGACCGCGGGCTTTCTGTTCGTGATCCTTGGCGCCACGTCCAAGCGCGCGCCGGCCGGCTTTGCGGCCATCCCGATCGGGTTGGCGCTGACGCTTATTCACTTGATCAGTATCCCCGTCACGAATACGTCGGTGAATCCGGCACGTTCGACCGGGCCGGCGCTGTTCGTGGGCGGTTGGGCGATAGAGCAGTTGTGGCTGTTCTGGGTTGCGCCGATCGCCGGCGCCATCATCGGCGCCATCGCCTATCGACTGGTCAGCAATCCGGCGGCAGAGCGGGGCTAGCCGACCAACACCTAAGTCACTTCGTTCAACTGCGCCAGCAGAGCGTCTGCCGGAAATCCTTGCGTGCGGTACCTGACGGGGTATCCGGCTTCCCGCGCCAGCAGGGGTTCCAGCAGGTGCGCCGCCTGCTCCCATGACACGACCCGGACTTCGCCGATCTCGTCTTCGGCATCCGGGCGGACCAGCGCCAGGCGATCGACCTTGGGCAGCGACGTGTCCACGCCGCGCGTCCATGACGCCAGCGAGAACGAGGTGGCGGGGTCATCCTCCTGGGTGAACAGGTTGTAGTTGGCGACGAAGATATCCATGCCCTGTTCTTCGTGGATATGGTCCAGCGCCTCTTTCTGGGCGTCGTATTCCGACTTGTCCAGCAGGCGGGCCAGATGCGCCAGGCGGTGCGCCAGCGCGGGACTGGAGGGCTGATAGCGCAAGGGTTCGCGGTCTTCATAGTGGTACATGTGCGCGCTGACCACCCGCCCGTGCTGCAACGCCTGCAGACAGAATTCCACCATGGCGACCAGTCCGTCGTCGTCGTTGTCCCCCGTGACAAGCAGCACGTCGCGGGTGGGCATCATGAACACGGGGCGGCCGCGCACGGGTACGCGCTCCAGCATGTCGGGCAGCAGCGCGCGGCTGATGTCATAGCCGTCCGCCCAGCCGCCGCGGTAGACGCCCGGCGCCAATTCGGAAAAATGGTCGGGAGCGTCGCGCAGGTTGTCGATGGCGATCGCCAGCGCCTCTTCGAACGTCAATCCCCATGCGGCCTCGGGGCCGTTGGTCAGGGTGGAGATGGCATCGGGATGGTCCAGTGCCAGCAGAACGACGCAATCGTCGCCAAAGGGTCGGAAGGCGGGGTGGAAGGCCGAGTCGTTGCCCTCGGTGCGGACGTGGTGCAGGCGCACGTCCTCCAGCGCGCTGCGGCCGCGGATGACGGCCCTGAGCATCGGCCGGGCGACGGAGGCCTGTTGCGGCGTGCCCTGCGTGCTGCTGGACAGGGCCGACACGAAGCCCTGCAAGGCCCGCTTCTGTTCCGCCCCGCGGGTGTTGCAATACGCGTGGTAGGCGTTGTGCAGGTTGAAGTACGAGCCTTCGCCCAGCAGCAGGCGGAATTCATCCGCCTTGTAGGTCAGCGCGTTTGAGAAGCCTTCGCGCCGCGCCGCGGCGACGAACAGCTTGGCGAACTGGTCCGGCGAGGGCTTGCGCCGGAAGAGAGAATCGAAAAAACCCATGAGCCCACCTTTGTTTCAAGTGCCGGGCGGCGCGACGGCCGGTCCGCAACGGATCATTGTGGCCAGGGAACCTCATCGCGTCCAGCGATAAAGCCTGTCGCTCAGGACGCCGTAAGTCGGATGTCCCTACCCTTGCGGGCTGTTGCCTGCCCAAGAGCGCTGCCGATGACGACGTCCCCTTTACTCGCCGCCCATCCGGATGCGGCGCACTACGACCGCACCACGATCGTGTTCCATTGGCTGACGGCCTTCCTGGTCGTCGGCCTGTTTGCACTGGCCGAGACCTGGAGCTTCCTGCCGCGCGGAACGCCGACACGCCGCTTGCTGCAATCGCTGCACATCTCATTCGGCCTGGCGTTCGCGGCGGTCTTCGTGTTGCGCATCGTCTGGCGCCTTTGTCAGGGCAGGCGCTTGCCGCCCGCCTCCCGCGGCTGGTTGCGAGTGGCTAGTACGGGTGTACACGGCCTGCTGTACCTGCTGATGTCCGCGCAGATCGTGCTGGGATTCCTATTCCGGTGGGCCCAGGGCGAGCCGTTCGCCTTCTTCGGTCTGTTCAACGTGCCCACGCTGATCGCCATCGACCACGAGCAGCGCCGGTTCATCGGCGGGCTGCACGATACGGTGGCCTGGACGATCATCATCCTGGCGCTGCTGCATGCGCTGGCGGCCCTGTTTCACCATTACGTCCTGCGCGACGGCGTGCTGCGCCGCATGCTTGCCAGCCGGTAAGACGCCGGGAAATACGGGCCGGAAGGTGAAAAGCGGGCGGGGCAGGTTGTACATTACGCACTGTCACCTGCCTTATCACTACAGGATTCCTTCATCATGACCGCCCCAGAAGTCGTTATCTCCCCGTCGATCCCCTGCGCCAACGATCGCCCCTTTGTGCTGTTCGGCGGCATCAATGTGCTGGAATCGCTGGATCTGGCGCTGCGCGCCTGCGAGGAATACCAGCGCGTGACCCGCAAGCTGGGCATCCCGTACGTGTTCAAGGCGTCGTTCGACAAGGCCAACCGCTCGTCCATCCACTCCTACCGCGGCCCGGGGCTGGAAGAGGGGATGAAGATCTTCGAAGCGGTCAAGAAAGAGTTCGGCGTGCCGGTCATCACCGATGTGCATGAACCCTGGCAGGCCGCGCCGGTGGCCGAAGTCGTCGACATCCTGCAATTGCCCGCTTTCCTGGCGCGGCAGACGGACCTGGTGGTGGCGCTGGCGAAGACGCAGCGCGTGGTGAACATCAAGAAGCCCCAGTTCCTGAGCCCGACCCAGATGCTGAACATCGTCGAGAAGTTCACCGAGGCCGGCAACGACAAGCTGATCCTGTGCGACCGCGGCACCAGCTTCGGTTACGACAACCTGGTGGTCGACATGCTGGGTTTCGGCGTGATGAAGAAAGTGACGGGCAACCGTCCGTTGATTTTCGACGTGACGCACGCCTTGCAACAGCGCTCGGCGCTGGATGCGGCTTCAGGCGGCCGCCGCGAGCAGGTCGCCGAGCTGGCGCGTGCCGGCATGGCGGTCGGTCTGGCCGGCCTGTTCCTGGAAGCCCACCCCGACCCCAAGAACGCCAAATGCGACGGCCCCAGCGCCTTGCCGCTGGACAAGCTGGAGCCGTTCCTCACCCAGCTCAAGCAGCTGGACGACCTGGTGAAGTCCTTTGCCCCCATCGACATCGAACCGTGACGCGGGCGGTCATCCTGCCTCCGTCAACTTGTTATACGATCCAGGCCACACTTTAGGGAGGCCTGGATGTCTTTGCATGTGATCGTCGCCGTTCGAAAAGAACCCGTCAGCGGGCATATCACCTACGTGCGCTGGGGCCAGGCCGAGCGCGGCGTGCCCGGCTGGGTCACTGAACCCGTGACGGCGGCGGCATCGGAAGTGATCGACGTTATCAAGGACGGTGGGGCTGTTGAAACCGCCTTCAGCGTAGAAGGCACCAGCGTGGCCGTGCGTGCAGTGCGGGTGCTGGTCGACGACGACGGACGCGAGCACCTGGCGTCCGTGCCGGTCCCCAGCTCCACGCTGCACACGCTGTTCGATCTGCCCGAGTTCTAGGCGGCGGCGCGGCGGCCTTCGGCAAAGCCGCGCAGCGCCTCGTCGGCCAGACGGTAGCGCACCCATTCATCCATTGGCAGCGCGCCGATGGACCGGTAGAAATCAATCGCGGGCTTGTTCCAATCCAGCACGCTCCATTCCAGCCGGCCGCAGCCGTTGGCGACGGCTTCCTGCGCCAGATGGCGAAGCAGGTCGCGTCCCGCCCCGATACCGCGATGCTCGGGCGTGATGTACAAATCTTCCAGATAGATACCGTTCTTGCCCAGCCAGGTCGAATAGCTGTAGAAATAGACGGCGTAACCGATCGCCTTTCCGTCCACGAGGCACATCAGGGCCTTGGCGGGGGCCTGGGGGGCGAACAAGGTGCGGGCGACGTCGTCGGCGCTGGCGATCACTTCGTGCGCGGCGCGCTCGTAGACGGCCAGTTCGGTGATGAAAGCGTAGATTTGGGCCGCATCCGAAGGGGTGGCGGGGCGGATGGTGATATTCACGTTGACTTCCTCCAAATGGGACGGCCATGCTACCCGCTAATGCGCGGATTTGCAGGCAGGGTGGAAGGTGGGTCACCGGGAATCCCCCCACTTGCGCCGGTTGGCCTGCGGCGCGACGCTAGCGTAGGAATCCGCCCTCGCGTCCGGACGTGTACACAAAGGGGTTGCCCTCTATGGCTGAGTCTGGTTCTGCCGCTGGTCAAACGCCATCCGGCCTGCCGCGCAAGCGGCGGCGACTTTCCTGGATCTGGCTCGTGCCCATCGTTGCGGCGGTGGGCGGATTGCTGCTGGTGTTGCAGGTCTGGCTGAGCGCGGGTCCCACAGCCGTCATCCATTTCCAGACCGCCGAAGGGCTGGAGGCCGGCAAAACCCAGGTTCGCTACAAGGAGGTCACCGTCGGCCTCGTCGAGCGCGTCGCCCTGAATCGGCAGCGTTCCGGCGTGGACGTGACCATCCGCGTGGATAAGGACGCCAACGGCCTGCTGCAGGACGGTACCGTGTTCTGGGTGGTCAGGCCCCGCCTGACACTAAGTGGCGTGTCCGGGCTGGGCACGTTGCTGTCGGGTTCGTATATCGGCCTGGATCCGGCGGGAAGCCGTGGCAAGGACGGCGCAAGTCCGAAGAGCCGGTATGAATTTACCGGGTTGGAAGTGCCGCCTGAGGTGGCGCAGGACCGCGCTGGCAAGCGCTTCACGCTGCAGGCGAAGGATCTGGGGTCGCTCGATATCGGGTCGCCGGTGTACTACCGCCGCATCGCTGTGGGCCAGGTGGTGGGATACCGCTTGTCCAAGGGCGGAGAGGGCGTGGACGTGCAGGTGTTCATCGACGCCCCCAACGATGCCTATGTCAATGAAGGCACGCGCTTCTGGAATGCCAGCGGCGTGGACTTCAGCGTGGACGCCCGCGGGTTGCAGATGCGGTCGCAATCCCTGTTGTCGGTGATCATCGGCGGCGTGGCGTTTGACACGCAGGAGCAGCGCAGCCACCAGGCGGCGGCCGCCGATGCGTCGTTTGTCATCTACCAGAACGAAGAAGCGGCCCGCGCCCAGCCCGACGGTATTCCGCTGCGCATCCGCATGCGATTCGACCAGTCCGTGCGCGGCCTGGTCGTTGGCGCGCCCATTGATGCGTATGGCGTGACGATCGGCAACGTGACGGCGATCAACCTGGATTTCGACCGGACCACTCAGCAGTTCTACGCGGTGGCGTCCGCCACGCTGTATCCCGAACGCCTGGGCGGGCAGACCTTCGGCAAGATCAGGGAATACGCCGGAAGCGACTTGCAGCACCCCAGCGGAAAACTGTTGGCGGCGATGATCGAACGCGGCACACGCGCGCAGTTGCGCATCGGCAACCTGCTGACCGGCCAGCTGTACGTGGCGATGGTCGAATTCCCGGACGCCAAGCCGGTCACGTTCAAGATGGAGGACGAGCCCTTCATTCCCACCGTGCCGAACAACCTGGATCAATTGCAGCAACAGGTCAACAGCATCCTCACGAAGCTTGACCGCGTGCCGTTCGACGCGATCGGGACCGAGCTGAGCGGGGCATTGCGCGCAGCCTCCAGCCTGGTCAGGCGAATGGACACGAAGCTGGCGCCCGAGGCGCAGGCCTTGCTGCGGCAGGCCAATCGGTCCCTGGCGGCCGTGGGCGGATTGCTGGCGCCGGATGCCGTGTTGCCGCAGAACGCGGACGTCGCGTTGCGCGAACTGGGCAGGGCTGCCAGATCGCTGCGGGAGCTGTCGGATTACCTCCAGGCGCATCCCGATGCGTTGCTGCGGGGAAGGGCGGCGGATACGCCCGCCCGGAAGTAGTTTCTTCATTGCAGGGCTTGCCCTTACCGCCACGCCGGCGACGGCCTGCGTGCGGCAGACGGGCGGGCGCGGCACATGGCGCGGGTACGGCACTTGCTGCAAGCTCCATGCGACCGGCTGCTGCAAGAGGGCGCCGGCACGGTATCAGAGGGGGGGCAATCGCATGGACCATAGTGAAATGATGGTGCGCATGATCTCGCAGCCCGTTGCGCCGGGCAAGGTCGACGGCTGGGACGGCATACTCTCGGCCTATGCGGATTGCCTGTTGCAGGTACAGGCCAAACTATCGGACGCCGACGTGACGCGCTTCCTTGAAGTCGGAGCCCTTGTCTTTCGTACGTGCTGTCAGGAAGAAGCGCGGCAACGCTGGACGGCCGAGGAGCTGGCCGCATTCCATCGCAAGCGCGAATTCGGCGTCTAGCCGCCCGTCAGTACAAGCACTGGCTGAGGGTGAACTTGCGGCCGAACGCGCGGACCTCGTCGCCGTCCACCGAGGCGGCCACATCCCAGTGGCTGCCGCGCGTCACCAGGAAGGACTGGCCAAGTAGCGCATGGCGTAGCGCAAACTGCCAGAAGGCCGATTCCGTGCCGACCGGTTCCAGTTCGTGCGGCCCGATCATCAGGCGGGAGGGCCGTGGCGTGGCTCCCATCGACCATCGCAAGGCGATCGCCATGAAGGCGAAACGCGCAGAAAGCGAGGAAGGTTGAACGCAAAGCAGTCGGATCTTGTTGCTCATGGACGTCACCTTGTTCAGGTGTCGTCAGCGTAACAAAGACCCGTGTGACGTTCCATACCGCGTTTGGTGGATTTCAGGCCCGATGGTCCAAGATTCGTCGATACCGCGCGGGTTCAATGCATTGCGGCGTTCGCTCTCGTGACCCGTGCAAGCAGCAGCCAGGCCAGCGCGGGCGCGACGGCGAAGGTGGCAAACAGCCAGCGTGCCGCGTGCTGCGCACCTTCGACACCGCCTGGGTCGGCCAATCCCGCGCTGTTGGTGACCACCCCCGCCAGCGCGGCCGTCACTGCCGATGCGTACAGTTGCACGGTGGTGATCGAGGACGACGTCAGCGTTTCCTCGCCCTTGGGCGCGGCGTTGAAGATCCGGGTCAGCAAATGCGGCCATGCCAGCCCGATGCCGAATCCCACGCCTGCCAGCGCGACGATATAGGCCGCCAGGCCTGGCACGGATGACAGCACCGCCGTCTGCGGCGTCAGGATGGCCAGGCCGATCAGCGAAGCCAGGATCACGACGGGGCTCAGGCGTACCAGGCGATCGGCGGCGGCCCCCGTGCGCGTCGAACTCGGCATCGCGGCAAGTGTCCAGCCCGCCGCCATCGCGGCCGTCATGTAGCCTGCGGTCAGCGGTGACAGGCGATGGATGACCTGCAGGAAGTAGGGCACGAAGATCTCGGTCGTAATGGCGGCCACCACCAGGCACATCACGGCATACAACGCACCCAGCGGTGCGCGTATCGAATACGCGCCTGTCGGCAGCAAGCGCTTCTTGGCGCGTGAATCCGCTCGGGCGATCAGGGTGGCGATCGCCAGGCCGCCAGCGATGCCCGCCAGGTTCCAGCCCAAATCCGTCGACAGGCTGGCCAGCGTGATGGACAGCACGGACGTCACCAGCAGCGCAAGCGTGCCCAGGGGCAAGGACGAAGGCGGGGCAGGGGGCACCGAAGCCCGGCCGCCAACCTTGAACGTCACGATCAAAGCCAGTGCGGCGGCCACAGGCAACAAGGCCCAGAACGCCAGCCGCCAATGGCCGGTCTGGGCGAAGATGCCGCCGATCGCCGGACCGCACAAAGTGGCCACGCCCCACATGCCCGACACCAGCGCCATGGCGCGCGACCAGAGGGGCGCATCGAACACCAGCCGGATCAGCGCATAGCTGAGCGCAAAGAGAATGCCGCCGCCCAGCCCCTGGACGCTGCGGCCGGCCAGCAACACCGGCATGCTGGGCGCCAGAGCACAGACGACGGCGCCGGCGGTGAAGATGGCGACGGCTACCAGGTACGCCGCGCGCGGACCCAACGTTTCGATCAATTTGGCCGATAGCGCCGATCCGATGATGGAGGTCACGACGAACAGTGTCGTGTTCCAGGCGTAGTACTCCAGCCCCCCGATGTCCTGGATGACGCTGGGCAGGATAGTGGTCACGATATAGACATTGATGGCGTGCAGCGCCACGCCGCCTGCCAGGGCGATGGAGCGCAGGGCGTTGGCGCCATGCAACAGGTCGGCCCAGGAAGCGTTTGAATCAGGGGTGGTGCTGACGGCCACAACAGTCTCCAGGATTATTTAAACAAGTTTATCCTTTGATAATACGTGCATTGCAGCCGATGCACAATCGAAGGCCTGTCCTGCAGTGAGTGTCCTAGAGCCGCCGCAAGCCGCGCAGCAGCAGGTCCAGCGCATGCAAGGCCTGCTCAAGGCGGGGAGCCCCCACCGGCGCATCGGCAATCCAGAACGCGGCGTCGGCCAGGCTGCCATTGATTAGCCGCGCCAGCGCGTGCGGATCGGCGTCTTCGATGATGTTCGCCGCCATCAGGCTCTGCAGCAGCCCGGCCAGCGACGCGACGCATTGTTGCTGGGCGGCCTCGGAAGCCGGGCCCAGCACCGCCCGCGCGTCCTGCAGCACGATACGCCGGACGTCGGGTTCGGTCGCCATATGCAGGTACGCGCGGCAGCGTCCGCGCAAGGCGTCCCAGGGGGCTGCCGCCTGCGCCGACACCACATTGAGCCGTTCGTCCATTTCGTCGTCGATTTGTTCAACCACGGCCGCCAGTAGGCCCTTTTTGTCACCGAAATGGTGATACAAAGCCCCTCGCGTCAGCCCCGCGGCTGCGGTCAGATCGTCCATCGACGTGGCGGCGTAGCCCGTGTGCTGAAAGGCGTGCCGGGCGGTGGCCAGCAGTTTGGTCCGAGTGGCCTCGATCATCTCGGCGCGGGAACGCGACATGCAATTCTCCAGTGACATACGGCGCGTATGTTAATTGACATACGCAATGTATGTGAATACGATCTCGCCGTCTACCAGGTTCTAAAGGTTATCGGTGTCCAATCCGTATCGTGAGTTGTTCGAGGCGCCCGGCGCCACCGGTTTTGTGTTGGCCGGCGCGATCGCGCGCCTGCCCTTGCCGATGATCGGCATCGGCATCATCACGATGCTGTCGGAAGTGCGCGGGGCCTACGCGCTGGCGGGGGGTGTCGCCGCCACGTTCGCGTTGGCCACCGCCTTGCTGGCCCCGCGCATCTCGCGCCTGGTGGATCGGCATGGGCAGGGGCGAGTGCTGCCGGTGGCGGCCGGCATTTGCGTGCTGGCGCTGATTGGCCTGGCCGCATGCGTCCAGTGGAATGCGCCGGATTGGACGCTGTTCGTCTTTGCCGTGCTGGCGGGCGCCTTGCCCAGCATGCCCGCGATGATCCGCGCGCGATGGACGGAAATCTACCGCGACCAACCGCAGTTGCGCACGGCCTATGCGTTGGAATCTGTCGCGGATGAGCTCAGCTTCATCGTGGGGCCGCCCATTTCAGTGGGGCTGAGCGTGGCCTTGTTTCCCCAGGCCGCACCGCTCGCCGCAGCCCTGCTGCTGGCGGTGGGTGTGACGGCGTTCGTCCTGCAGCGGGCGACCGCGCCCGCCGTCCAGGTCAGGCAAGCAGGGCGCGAGGACTCGGTGCTGCGCATGCCCCCGATGCAGTCGCTGGTGGCGATGATGTCGGCCATGGGCGTGATCGTCGGCACGATCGACGTGCTCAGCGTCGCGTTCGCCCGGGCGCAAGGGGTGCCGGCGGGCGCCAGCCTCATCCTGTCGGCCTATGCTTTGGGTTCCTGCGTGGCGGGGCTGGTTTTCGGCGTGCTGAAGTTCCAGATGCCGCTTGCGCGGATGCTATCCATTGCGGCGGCGGTCACGGCCTTCACGACCTTGCCGTTGCTGCTGGTGAATGACCTCATCACGCTCTCGCTGGGCGTGCTGCTGGCCGGGCTGTCATTTGCGCCCACCATGATCATCGCCATGGCGCTGGTTGAAAGCAGCGTGCCCGGACAGCGCCTGACGGAAGGGCTGACGTGGCTGGTGACGGGCCTGGGCGCGGGCGTGGCTGCCGGCGCGGCGATGGCGGGCTGGGTCGTCGACCACTACGGCGTCCGGGCGGGATTCTGGACGGCGGTCGTCGCCGGCGCCATCGTGCTGTTGGTGGCATTGCCGGGGGCGCGGGCCGGCGCGGCAGGGCGCGTCGCTTCCTGAGGAGGGCGTCTCGATAGAATGGCGGTTCCGGCGCGCTGCGGGGCGCGCCGCCTACAGGAGCACATCATGTCCCGAACCGTCGTCAATCCCGACACCGTTTTCAACACCGTCCAATATGGCTTCAGCCAGGCGGTCATCGTGACGGGGCAGCGCCGGATGCTGCTATCCGGCCAGGTCGGCGTCGACATCAACGAACGAACCGTCGGGCCCGGCTTGCAAGAGCAGACCGAGGCCGCGCTGGACAATATCCAACGCGTGCTGGCGGCGGCGGGCGGCACCATGGCGCAGGTGATCATGTTGCGCATCTACATCTGCGAGACGGTCCGCGAGGACCAGGAAGTGATTGCGCAAGCCCTGCGCGACCGCTTTCCTGTGGACCCGCCGCCTTCGTCCTGGGTCATCGTCAGCGGGCTCTCCCTGCCCGAATGGCTGGTCGAGATCGAAGCCGAAGCGATGCTGGACTAGGCGCGCCTAGGTTTTTTCGCGCCAGGGCGTGGCGGTGAACGCCGCACGCAGGTGCGCCAGGAATCCGGCGGTTCGCGCAGACAGGTCCTGGCGCGATTTCACCAGCGCCACCACATTGGCGTCAGGCAGGTTCCACCCGGCCAGCAACGGCACCAGCGATCGCGCCTTCAGGTGTTCGGCCACATCCCATTCCGACCGTGCGACGATGCCGTGCCCGGCCAGCGCCCACTCAAGCGCGGCCGCGCCGGTATTGCTCGACAGCAGGGGCGCGATGCGCACGCCGACAGCCGGCCCGCGCCCGCGCTTGAAGCGCCACAGCGTCACGTCCTCGTCGTTTTCGCGCAAGGCGATGCAGTCGTGGTCGCGCAGGTCTTCCGGTTTGGCGGGCGCGCCATGGCGCGCCAGATAGGCGGGCGACGCGCAAAGGATGCGGCGGTTGGGTGCCAGGGGGTAGGCCACCAGCGTCGAATCACGCAGTTCGCCGATATGCACCATCACGTCCCAGTTGTCGGTCGCCAGCCGCGGCGGGCCATCCGACAGCGTCAGGCTCGCGGTGATGTTGTCGCTGCTTTTGCGAAAACCGGCCACGAGTCCGGCGACGTAGCGCTGGCCGAAACCCAACGGCGCCACCACGCGCAAATGGCCTGCCACCACGCCGCGACGTCCCGCCAGTTCATCCGCCAGATCACCCAATTCGCCGCAGATTTGCCCCGCCCGCAGCGCCAGCAGCCGCCCTTCGTCGGTCAGCGCCGTGCCGCGCCCCGACCGGTTGACCAGCCTGACGCCCAGGCGCTTTTCCAGGGCGTGCAGCCGCTGCGTGACGGCAGGGGGCGTCACGTCCAGGGCGCGCGCCGCCTGCGCCAGGGAAGGGGTGGCCGCCAAGGTCATGAAAAACCGCAGGTCGTCGGTGGTGATCATTCAGATTCGGCTTAATTAAAAATTAAGCTTGTATTAAACACGTATGGGGCGCGCCACGCCATACTTCATGCAACTGGATCCCGGGCTCGCCTGGCGTCCTCCCGATCTGAACTGCCGAGACCCGCCCCGATGACATCCGCCCACCTACCGACCCCCCTGGATACCCTGGACACGCCTTGCCTGCTGCTGGATGAAACCCGCATGACGCGCAATATCCAGCGCCTGAACGCGCTGATGGCCGGCCATGGGGTGCAATTGCGGCCGCATCTTAAAACGCCTAAATCGATCGACGTGGCCCGCCGCGTGATGGCCAGCCCCCAAGGGCCGGCCGCCGTGTCCACGCTGCAAGAAGCCGAACAGTTCGCCGCGGCCGGCGTCACCGATCTGCTGTATGCCGTCGGCGTGTCGCCTTCCAAGCTGGACCGCGTGCTCGCCTTGCGCGGCAAGGGCGTGGACCTGACCGTGGTCGTCGACAGCATCGAAGCCGCCCAGGCGGTCGCCGATCGTGCCACGGCCGAGGGCCGCCCCGTGCCCACGCTGATCGAGATCGATTGCGACGGCCACCGCGCCGGCGTGCAGCCGGGTAATCACGAGCATCTGCTGTCCATCGCCCGTGTGCTGCATGCCGCAGGCTGCCTGCGCGGCGTCATGACGCATGCCGGCGAGTCCTACGGCTGCCGCAGCCTGGAGGCGATCGCCGACATGGCCGAACAAGAGCGCTGGGCTGCCGTCAGCTGCGCTGAAGCGATCCGCCAGGCAGGGCTGCCGTGCCCGGTCGTCAGCGTCGGCTCCACGCCCACCGCCCACTTTGCCCGCCACCTCGATGGCGTGACGGAAGTGCGCGCGGGCGTGTACGTGTTCTTCGACCTGGTGATGGCAGGGCTGGGCGTGTGCTCGACCGACGACATCGCCGCCACCGTGCTGACGACCGTCATCGGCCATCAGGCCGACAAGGGCTGGATCCTTGTTGACGCCGGCTGGATGGCCATGTCGCGCGACCGCGGCACGGCCAAGCAACCGGTGGATCAGTTGTATGGCCTGGTGTGCGACGTCGACGGCAAGGTCTATCCCGATTTGCTGCTGGCCGAAACCAACCAGGAACAGGGCATCATCATGCTGCGCGCGGGAAGCAGCGCGCGCCTGCCCGATCTGCCCCTGGGGACGAAGCTGCGCATCGTGCCCAACCACGCATGCGCCACCTGCGCCCAGCACGAGGCCTATCAGGTGGTGCGCCCGGGCGAGCCGGGCGTGGTGGCCCGCTGGGAACGCTTCCGCGGCTGGTAAGTCCTGGCGCGCCCGACCCACATCAACAGGAGTCCACGATGGAATTGATCAATACCCTCGACGCCACGCCGCCCGCCGGGCATTACTCGCAGGCGGTACGGGTGAATGGCTTTGTCTTCGTCTCGGGGCAACTGGGCTTTCGGGCGCCCGCGCAGGCAGGCGCCAAGCCGCAATTGGCGGACGGGGCTTCCGCCCAGACCGAAGAGGCCTTGCGCAGCGTGAAGGCGATTCTGGCAGCCGCCGGCGCCTCGCTGGCCACGGTCGCCAGCGTCACGGTGTATATCCCGGATATCGCGCTATGGGATGAGGTGAACCGGGTCTACGAACGCGTGTTCGGCGCCCACCGCCCCGCGCGGGCCATCGTGCCCACGCGCGAACTGCACTACGGCGCGCTGGTCGAGATCAGCATGGTGGCGGTCGCCGCCCAGGGCTGATCCCGCGCCTATAATGCGGGCGCCTTCATGCCTTCGGGGGAGAACGTTCGCATGCAGTACGAATATTTGTTCTGGTCCATGGCCGCGATGGTGGCGGCCGCGCTGGTCGGCGGCTCGCTCTGTGGCCGCCTGCGCTCGGTCAAACAGGTGCTGATCGGGGTGGTCGCGCTGGCCGCCGCGGTGTTCGTGGCGGTTTTCCTGCTGTCGCGCCATGGCGGCTTCAGCGACCTGTCGGCGATGCTGTCGATCGCCGCCTTCATGTTCAGCCTGGTGATCGGCACTGCTGCATCGCTGCTCACGCGGCGCATCCTGCAGCGCCGCTGAGCGCCAGGCTACCGCCTTATTCTTCAGCGTCGAAGTCTTCGGCGTCTTCTTCGTCGTCCTCGTCCTGCTCCAGGGCATCGTAGCCCTTCCACGTGATGCGCCAACGCGTCGCGGCGGCGCTGGCGGCCGTCTCGCTGACTTGCTTGACCAGGCCGGCGTCGGACAGCAGGTCCAGATGGTGCGCAATGGTCTGCAGGCCTTGCTCTTCGGGGTGTGGGGCCAGGGCGGCGTTCTTGATGTCGTGCGTGCTCAGGTTGGGGCCAGGCGCGTCGCGCAGGGCGCCCAGAATCGTGACGACCAGATCGAAATCGCGTTGCATGATGTTCACCGTGTAGAAAATGGGTAAGCCGACAATAGCAGAGTTCCGTGGCGCCGATGCGACAGGGCGCAAGGCCGGGTTACAGTCCAGGGTTCTCGACAACGAAACACACAGAACGCTATGAAGAAACCCGCTGAACGCGATTGCCTCGCGCTGATCCCCGGTTACTCGGGCCAGGCTGCCAAGCTCTTTCTTTCGCGCGGCGAAGACGACCGCATTACCGGCGTGACGGTCTATGACCTGCTGGGTCACGTCAAGCAGCAGGGCGACGCCGAGGCCGTTGCCACCTGGATCGGCGAATGGCTGGCCGAAGAAGCGGGCAACCGCAAGGCGCGCCGCACCCAGCTGCTGGCGCAGATGTTCATCTGCAAGTTGGCCGGCGACGACAAGGACGCCTTCCTGGCCGCCCAGAAGCCGCTGATCCGCGTCCTGGCCGAAGCCGGGGTGCGCTGCCGTAGCGTCGCAGCCACGTCCGGCGCCGCCAGGCAGTCCCTGGGTCCGAATGTCAAGAAGCATTAGCATAAGGCTGTTATAGTCGCGCCTGGGCGTGAGATTGCACCTTCACGGTGCGTGCGCCCAAGCGGGCTTGGCCCGCTGATCAAGGAAGATTGAACATGGAAATAGTAAGTCGGCACCTTGCCGACGTGACGGGCGGCGTCGAGCTGCTCACGACGATCGATGGCGAGTCCATCAGCGTCTATGTCGTGGTGGGCGTAACCGATCTCAATGCGATCGCGGACATCGTTCCCATCGAAAAGGTCGAAGCTGGGGCGGATATACACGCTTCAAATGTCGACAATGTTGATAATGCGCAAGAACAAATCGACCAAGTCCTGGAAAATATGAATCCCGGCGACGTGGCGGTTTTCCTTTGCTCGGGTTCCGATGCTTTTGGCGCGGCGCTCGATTTGTTGGGTTTACCTATCGACGAGTAAGCCTGGCGGCAAACCAAAGTGCCTATCTGAACGACGTATGAGGGGTGTACGGGTTTAGCCGGCATTTATATAAGCCTTGATTGTTTTTTTATGAATGTATGGGTGTTTACACCTATGCAGGGACAAGTTTTGCCTATGAAAACGTGCAAGTTTTCAACGCAGTTTCTCTTTGTTGCATTATTGGCACGTATTTTTTAGGATTATGTTGACTTGTGAGGGGAACATAACGATAGTGTCGGCACACGATCACAAGCGTTGCGATTTTCGTTCAGTGCCGTGCCTTTTCCGGCTCAGCGTTATTGTTCTACTGTCCCCTCCTTGATTGATTCGTGACCTCCGGGCATTTGCCCATTATCTCTAGGAAATACAGTATGGAAACCGGCGTCGTTAAGTGGTTCAATTCGGAAAAAGGCTATGGCTTCATCACCCCGGAAGCGGGTGGTAAGGATCTGTTCGCTCACTTCTCCGAAATCCAGGGTTCTGGCTTCAAGTCTCTGGAAGAGAACCAGCGCGTCAGCTTTGTGACGGCCAATGGCCCCAAGGGCCCGCAAGCCACGAAGATTCAGGTCCTGTAAAGGTCTGAGTTTTCAAAAAAGCCCCTTCGGGGGCTTTTTTTGTTTTTGCGCGGTATCCTTCTGAAGTTCGGTCTGCAGGTGGCGTTGCCCGCCATGCGGGCTCACCATGCCTCCAGGATCCCCGCCATGACCTCATCATCCCCGAAGCCCCTTGCCGTGCAACCGCAAGACGTGGTCGCGTTCTGGATGGATGCAGGCCCACAGCAGTGGTTCACGAAGAGCGACGCTTTCGATGCCGAGTTCCGCCAGCGGTTCGAAGCCGCGCATTGGGCCGCCGCGTCGCGTGAGTTGGATGCCTGGCTGGAAGATGCAGATGGCGCCCTGGCGCTGATGATCCTGCTGGACCAATTCCCGCGCAATGCCTATCGCGGCACGGCACACATGTTTGCCACCGATCCCCTGGCGCAATATTTCGCTGAACGCGCGATCGCTTCCGGCCACGACCTGGCGGTGGATCCACAGCTGCGCCAATTCTTCTATATGCCGTTCGAACACGCCGAAAGCCTCGTGACGCAGAACCGCAGCGTCGCGCTGATGGAGCCGCTGGACGCGGATTCCCTGCGCTGGGCCGTCCTGCATCGGGACATCATCAAGCGCTTCGGGCGCTTCCCGCACCGCAATGCGGCGCTGGGCCGGCAGACCACGCAGGCCGAGCAGCAATTCCTGGACGCCGGCGGCTTTTCTGGCTAGCGTGTTCGGCGGGGCGGAGCCGACGTCTCGGCAAGGTCCCATCCGCCACCCGGTATCGGCATGTATCTGTTCATGCCAAGGTGAAAATGTTCAATCGCACGACGCGTTTCAAGTGGCCGCGACCCGCGTTTTAGCCATGCGGACGTGCGCATTGAATTGACGCTTCGACCATTCGCATATTTGACGTTTTTCGGGGTTCACCAATACACTGGGTTCAGCGAGATTCTCAAGCGACGCGGTCTGCGTTAACTTGTCGCCGTCAGTGGTGCTGCGGTTGCTTCCTCTCCCATCCTTGATGATCTGGCGCCCCGCGAGCAATCGCATTTTCTAGGTTCAAGGACACTCCATGGCAACCGGCATCGTTAAGTGGTTCAACGCCGAAAAGGGTTATGGCTTCATCATGCCCGACGACGGCAGCAAAGACCTTTTCGCCCATTACTCCGAAATCCGCAGCGAAGGCTATAAGTCGCTTCAGGAAAACCAGCGCGTCACTTTCGAGGTCGGCACCGGCCCCAAGGGTCCGAGCGCCAAGAACATCAAGGTCGCGGCCTGATGTTTTCCGGGTAGCGCCCCGGGGTGGATCCCGGTGTTCGGCCCATAAAAAAGCCCCCATGCGCAACGCATGGGGGCTTTTTTTTGCCGAGGTCAGTGCTTTTGCGTCGATGTCGTCGACAGCTTGTCCACCAGCGCGATCCCCAGCGCCGACAGGATGAACAGCGCGTGGATGATCGTCTGCCACATGACGCCGGCTTCGGTGAAGCGCGCGCTGGGCGTGCCGATCGTGCCGGCTTCAATGAAGGTGCGCAGCAGGTGGATCGACGAGATGCCGATGATGGCCATCGCCAGCTTCACCTTGAGGACGCTGGCGTTGACGTGGCTCAGCCATTCGGGCTGATCCGGATGGTTCTGCAGACGCAGGCGGGACACGAAGGTCTCGTAGCCGCCCACGATCACCATCACCAGCAGGTTCGAGATCATGACCACGTCGATCAGGCCCAGGACCAGCAGCATGATTTCCATTTCGCCAAAACTGCTGGCGTGCGTCACCAGGTGCCAAAGCTCTTTCAGGAAGAGCATGACGTACACGCCTTGCGCGACGATCAGGCCCAGGTACAGGGGCAATTGCAGCCAGCGGGAACTGAAGATCAGGCTGGGCAGCAGGCCTAGGCGGGGAGGGGGGGTGTTATGCATGTTGGGTGCGAGCCGTTGTTATGGGGCGATGAAAAGTGCGGCGGCAATTCTATCAATGCCCGGACTCGCCGGGCATGAGTTTTTTGTGGCGCGTTCATGTTGGGGAAGGCGGCGCAATAGCACGCTTGGGCGCGGCTTGCTGGGCTTTTATGTAAGCGAAACTGCCATTTGCGAAACTCTGTGGCGAAACGCTTTGAGCGCTTTTGGCATGGATAGAATTGCCGCCTCACTCGCATAGAGCCAGTCAAGAGGAGTTTGTTCCCATGAAGATCCGCTACACCGTTGCCGCGTTGACCGTTGCGCTTGCCCCTTATTCTGCGTCGCATGCTCTCGATATCGGCGGCCTGGTGGGCGCTGGCAGCAAGGTTGTTCAAGCTGCCACCCTGAGCGATGCCGAAATCAAGACCTTGTCCGACAAGGCTTGCGCGCAAAGCGACTCGCAGGAAAAAATCGCTGCCCCCGGCAGCAAGTACGACGCCCGTCTGCAGAAGATCGCCAAGTCGCTGGGCGGCACGGTCAATGGCCAGAAGGCCAACTACAAGGTCTACATCACCAAGGACGTCAACGCCTGGGCGATGGCCAACGGCTGCATCCGCGTCTACAGCGGCCTGATGGACATGATGACCGACGACGAAGTGCTGGGCGTGGTCGGCCACGAAATCGGCCACGTGGCGCTGGGCCACAGCAAGAAGGCCATGCAGACGGCCTACACTGTTTCGGCCGCGCGTGACGCCGCAGGTGCCGCTGGTGGCGCGACGGTTGCCGCCCTGAATTCCTCGCAGCTGGGCGACCTGACCGAGAAGTTCATCAATGCGCAATTCTCGCAATCGCAGGAAAGCGCCGCGGATGACTATTCGTTCGACCAGCTGCAGGCCAAGAAGCTCAATACCCGTGGTCTGGTGACGGCATTTCAGAAGCTGGCCGAGCTGGATGGCGGCAAGAGCGATATGATGAGCTCGCACCCGTCCTCGGCCAAGCGCGCTCAGCACATCGAAGATCGCATCGCCAAGGCCAAATAAAGGCGTCGAAAAGACGTTCTCCCTCCCTTTTCGGGCGGAAAACGGGGCGCGAGCATCCGGGCAAATCCGGGGCTCGCGCCCCTTTGCGTCAGGGATCCGGAAGTTTCCGGTAAAATGCCGCGTTTATCCGCCCGTAATCTCATCTCTCGGAAAATAGGTCTTTTAATGCAGCCTGTGGTTGAAACCCTCTCCGGCCTGGAGCGCCGTGTTGATCTGGCCGTCTCGGTGGCCGACGTCGAAAAGGAAGTCCAGGCGCAATTGAAGCGCGTGGCTCGCACCGCCAAGGTCCCCGGCTTCCGCCCGGGTAAAGCTCCGCTCGCCATGCTCGAGCGCAGCCATGGCCCCAGCATCCGCTACGACGTGATCAATAGCCAAGTTGGCCGTGCGTTCGAACAAGCCATCGACGGCGCCAAGCTGCGCGTCGCTGGTGCCCCGAACCTGGAACCCAAGACTGAAGGCGTCACCGACGACACGCTGGCGTTCACCGCCACGTTCGAGGTCTACCCCGAAGTCGTCGTGCCGGACCTGTCGTCCCTGGCCGTCACCCGTTTTGACACCGCCGTCACCGACGCCGAAGTCCAACAGACCCTGGACGTCCTGCGCAAGCAGCGCGCCACGTTCGAAGCCCGTGAAGGCCGCGCCTCGCAAGACGGCGACCGCGTCACGCTGGACTTCGCCGGCACCATCGACGGCGTGCCGTTCGAAGGCGGCAAGGCCGAAGACTTCCCGTTCGTGCTCGGCCAAGGCCGCATGCTGCCGGAATTCGAAGAAGCGGCGCGCGGCCTGAAGGCTGGCGAAACCAAGGTCTTCGAACTGAAGTTCCCTGACGACTACCAAGGCGTGGAAGTCGCCGGCAAGACTGCCGAATTCACCATCACCGTCAAGGAAGTGGCTGAAGGCGTCCTGCCCGAACTGAACGGCGAATTCGCCAAGTCGCTCGGCCAGGCCGAAGGCGACATCGAAAAGCTGAAGGCCGACATCCGCAGCAACATCGAGCGCGAAGTCAAGGTCCGTTCGGCTGGCCGTACCAAGTCCAGCGTCATGGACGCTCTGGTCGAAGCCGGCAAGTTCGATGTGCCGAAGTCGCTGGTCGACAACGACGTGCAAGGCCGTGTTGCCGCTGCCCGCGAAGAGCTCAAGCAGCGCGGCATCCCGAACGCCGAGTCCGTGCCGATCCCGGCTGAAGCCTTCTCGACCGAATCCGAACGCCGCGTCCGTCTGGGCCTGCTGGTGTCGGAACTGGTCAAGCAAGCCCAGCTGCAAGCCAAGCCCGAGCAAGTTCGCGCGCGCATTGAAGAATTCGCCGAGAACTACGAACAACCCGCTCAGGTTGTCAGCTATTACCTGGCTGACCGCCAGCGTCGTGCTGAAATCGAGGCTATCGTGCTGGAAGACAACGTTGTCGCGCACGTGCTGGAAAAGGCCAAGGTCACCGAAGAAAAGGTGCCTTTCGATCAGTTGATGGGGATGGCGTAACACTATGCAGAGATTCACCGATTTCTATGCGGCAATGAATGGCGGGTCTTCGGTGACCCCCACCGGCCTGGGCTACATTCCCATGGTTATCGAGCAGTCGGGGCGCGGCGAACGCGCCTACGACATCTATTCGCGTCTGCTCCGCGAACGGCTCATTTTCCTGGTGGGTCCGGTCAATGACGCAACGGCCAACCTGGTTGTGGCGCAGTTGCTGTTCCTGGAATCGGAGAATCCTGACAAGGACATTTCCCTGTACATCAACTCGCCCGGCGGGTCGGTGTATGCGGGAATGGCCATTTTTGACACCATGCAGTTCATCAAGCCGGACGTATCGACCCTGTGCACCGGCCTGGCGGCCAGCATGGGCGCGTTCCTCCTGGCGGCTGGCAAGAAGGGCAAGCGTTTCACGCTGCCTAACTCGCGGATCATGATCCATCAGCCGTCGGGCGGCGCCCAGGGCCAAGCGTCCGACATCCAGATCCAGGCTCGCGAGATCCTGGACCTGCGTGAACGCCTGAACCGGATCCTGGCCGACAACACCGGCCAGTCGATGGAGCGTATCGGCCTGGACACGGAACGTGACAACTTCATGTCCGCCGAAGATGCGGTATCGTATGGATTGGTGGACAAGGTGATGACCTCCCGCTCGGAAGGCTGACTTCCCGGTTGATCCGAACCCGCTGCCATCAAGTTTGAGTAAGCGCATGCGCTGGACCCTTTATCCGGTCTGGCGCATCTTTACCTGAGATACGAAACAAATATGCCTGAAAAAAAGGGATCGGCAGACGCAAAAGTGCTGCATTGCTCGTTTTGCAATAAAAGCCAGCATGAAGTCCGCAAGCTGATCGCGGGTCCGTCGGTGTTCATCTGCGATGAATGCATAGACCTGTGCAACGACATCATCCGCGAGGAAGCGCAAGCGACCGCGCGCGCGGCGATTCGTTCCGAACTGCCTACTCCGGCCGAAATCAAGACCTTCCTGGACCAGTACGTGATTGGGCAGAACTCGCCCAAGCGCATGCTGGCCGTGGCGGTCTACAACCATTACAAACGCATTCGTCACGGCGAGATCAAGGGTGACGAAGTCGAGCTCTCCAAGAGCAACATCATGCTGATCGGCCCCACCGGGTCGGGCAAGACGCTCCTGGCGCAGACGCTGGCGCGCATGCTGAATGTGCCTTTCGTCATGGCTGACGCCACCACGCTGACCGAAGCCGGTTACGTGGGCGAAGACGTCGAGAACATCATTCAGAAGTTGCTGCAGAACTGCAACTATGAAGTCGAGAAGGCGCAACGCGCCATTATCTACATCGACGAAATCGACAAGATTTCCCGCAAGTCCGACAATCCGTCCATCACCCGCGACGTCTCGGGCGAGGGCGTGCAGCAGGCCTTGCTCAAGCTGATCGAAGGCACGGTTGCCTCGGTGCCCCCGCAGGGCGGCCGCAAGCATCCCAACCAGGACTTCGTCCAGGTCGACACGACGAACATCCTGTTCATCGTCGGCGGCGCTTTCGACGGGCTGGAAAAGGTCATCCGCGACCGCACCGAGAAATCGGGCATCGGCTTCTCGGCGTCCGTACGCGCCAAGTCCGAACGCGGCGTGGGCGAACTGTTCTCGGAAGTCGAACCCGAAGATCTGATCAAG
This sequence comes from Achromobacter marplatensis, assembly GCF_002209535.1. Lineage (GTDB taxonomy): Bacteria > Pseudomonadota > Gammaproteobacteria > Burkholderiales > Burkholderiaceae_B > Achromobacter > Achromobacter marplatensis. Next base: position 218,196 of record NZ_NJIG01000008.1, read on the forward strand.
TTCGGCCTGATCCCTGAACTGGTTGGTCGCCTGCCTGTCGTCGCTACGCTGGACGAACTGGACGAAGCGGCCCTGGTGCAGATCCTGACCGAGCCCAAGAACGCCTTGCTCAAGCAATTCCAGAAGCTGTTCGCGATGGAAGGCGCCGAGCTGGACCTGCGGCCTGCCGCACTGAAGGCCATTGCCCGTAAGGCGCTCAAGCGCAAGACCGGCGCTCGTGGCCTGCGCTCGATCATCGAGCAGACGCTGCTGGACACCATGTACGAGTTGCCTTCCCAAGGCAACGTCAAGCGTGTCGTGGTGGACGAGAACGCCATTGAAGGTGAAGGCAAACCCCTGCTGATCTACGCTGACGAAGCCGGCGAAACGGAAAAGCCGGACCGCGGAGAAGTCCGCGACGCCGCAGCCTGATATTTCAGAAAAACCCGTTCCTGTAACGGGTTTTTTTCCTTCCTGGCGGCCCGCAGGGGCATTTTTTTTTGCCTTTTGTTTATCGGGCCGCCGGGATCTTGAATTTTCGGCTATTGTTCCCATAACAGACGTAACTGACGTGGATAGCTCGGGGTATACCCGGGCCTCCTGTCCCCGATACGCCGAGTCATACCGAGGAACCTCCTATGTCTGCCAGCCAGACCCTGCCTTCCGACCCGATCGACCTGCCCCTGCTCCCACTTCGCGATGTCGTGGTGTTCCCGCACATGGTCATCCCGCTGTTCGTCGGCCGTCCGCGCTCTATCCGCGCGCTCGAGGTTGCGATGGAAGCGGGCAAAAGCATCATGCTCGTGGCCCAAAAGTCCGCCGGCAAAGATGACCCCACCCCCGAAGACGTCTACGAGATTGGTTGCGTAGCCGGCATCCTGCAAATGCTCAAGCTGCCTGACGGCACCGTCAAGGTGCTGGTCGAAGGTACCCAGCGTGCCCGCATCAACAGCATTGAAGACGCCGATTCGCACTTCACCTGCCAGGTGACGCCGATCGAGCCGGACGCCATGCAAGGCTCCGAGACCGAGGCGTTGCGCCGCGCGATCGTTGCCCAGTTCGAACAATACGTAAAGCTCAACAAGAAGATCCCCCCGGAGATCCTGACCTCGTTGGCTGGCATCGATGATGCCGGTCGCCTGGCCGACACGATCGCCGCGCATCTTCCGCTGAAGCTCGAGCAGAAACAGAAGATGCTCGAGATCGTCGGCACGTCCGAGCGCCTTGAAGGTCTGCTTACCCAGCTCGAAACCGAAATCGACATCCTCCAGGTCGAGAAGCGGATTCGCGGCCGCGTGAAGAAGCAGATGGAAAAGAGCCAGCGCGATTACTACCTGAATGAGCAGGTCAAGGCCATTCAGAAGGAGTTGGGCGAAGGCGAAGAGGGCGCGGACATCGAAGAGCTTGAAAAGAAGATCATCGCTGCCCACATGCCCAAAGAGGCGCGCAAGAAGGCCGATGCCGAGCTCAAGAAGCTCAAGCTCATGTCGCCCATGTCGGCCGAAGCCACCGTGGTGCGCAACTACATCGATACGCTCATCAACCTCCCCTGGAGGAAGAAGAGCAAGATCAACAACTCGATCGCCAATGCCGAGACGGTGCTGGACAACGACCACTACGGTCTGGAAAAGGTCAAGGAACGCATCCTCGAGTATCTTGCCGTGCAACAGCGCGTGGACAAGGTGAAGGCCCCGATCCTGTGCCTGGTTGGACCTCCGGGCGTGGGTAAGACCTCCCTGGGCCAATCCATTGCCAAGGCGACGAACCGCAAGTTCGTGCGCATGGCCTTGGGCGGCGTTCGCGACGAGGCCGAGATCCGTGGCCACCGCCGGACGTACATCGGCTCCATGCCGGGCAAGATCGTCCAGAACATGTCGAAGGTCGGCGTGCGCAATCCGCTGTTCCTGCTTGATGAAATCGACAAGCTGGGCATGGATTTCCGTGGCGACCCCTCGTCGGCGCTGCTCGAAGTGCTGGATCCGGAACAGAACCATACGTTCCAGGACCACTACATCGAGGTCGACTTCGATCTGTCGGACGTCATGTTCGTGGCCACCAGCAACACGCTGAATATTCCGCCGGCGCTGCTCGACCGTATGGAAGTGATCCGCCTGTCTGGTTACACGGAAGAGGAAAAGATCCATATCGCTCGCGACCATCTGCTGCCCAAGCTGATGAAGAACAACGGCGTGAAGGACAGCGAGCTGACGGTGGACGATTCCGCGCTGCGCGATATCGTGCGCTACTACACCCGCGAAGCCGGTGTGCGTGCGCTCGAACGCGAAGTGGGCAAAATCTGCCGCAAGGTCATCAAGCAATTGCTGACCCAGACTGATCGCGCCAAGGCCGAAGGCAAGACCTTTGAGGTCAAGCCGGTCAATGTCACGGACGAGAACCTGAGCGACTACCTGGGCGTGCGCCGCTACACCTTCGGCATGGCCGAAAAGGAAAACCAGATCGGTCAGGTAACCGGCCTGGCGTGGACGGAAGTCGGCGGCGACCTGCTGACGATCGAAGTCGCGGATATGCCCGGCAAGGGTGTCATCCAGCGCACGGGTTCGCTCGGCGATGTGATGAAGGAGTCGGTTGAGGCGGCTCGTACGGTGGTGCGCTCGCGTGCCCGCCGTCTGGGGTTTGCCGACAGCGTCTTCGAGAAGCACGACATGCACGTGCACGTGCCGGAAGGCGCGACGCCCAAGGACGGTCCGTCCGCGGGTATCGCGATCACGACCGCCATGGTCTCGGCTTTGTCTCGCATCCCGGTGCGTGCCGATGTCGCCATGACCGGCGAGATCACGCTGCGCGGCGAAGTGCTGCCGATCGGCGGCCTGAAGGAAAAGCTGCTGGCTGCGCACCGTGGCGGCATCAAGACGGTCTTGATCCCGGAAGAAAACGTCAAGGACTTGGCGGAGATTCCGGACAACGTCAAGAACCACCTTGAGATCGTGCCGGTCCGTTGGATCGACAAGGTGCTGGAACTGGCCCTGGAACGCCTGCCTGAGCCGCTGGCTGAGGAAGAAGCGGTAAAGGAGCCCCTGGTGGCCAAACCGGCTGAGCCGGGTTCGACCGATCCGGTGCTCAAACACTGATCACGACCCCAAGGGCGCCTTCGAAAGAGGGCGCCCAATGAAAAACCCCGCTGCAGCGGGGTTTTTCTTTTGCGCCAAGGGCGCGTTGGCGCCAGAGGCTTTGAAGGAGATTGCGGGCTAGTGCAGCGCGTGCGTGCGGATGAGGCCCACCGCAATGCCTTCCAGTGCGAATTCCTGGTCGGCTTCCACCACGATGGTTTGGAAGTCCGGGTTTTCGGGCAGAAGCTCGATATGCCCATTGGTGCGTTGAAGGCGCTTGACGGTGACGTCGTCGCCCAGGCGGGCCACGACGATCTGGCCGTTGCGGGCTTCAGAGGCCTTCTTCACGGCCAGCAGATCCCCTTCGAGGATGCCGGCGTCACGCATGCTCATGCCGCGCACCTTCAGAAGGTAGTCGGGCGCTTGCGCGAACAGGTGAGGGTCGACGCCCACTTCGCGCTCGACGTGTTCAGCGGCAAGAATGGGGCTGCCGGCGGCGACGCGGCCCACCAGCGGCAGAAGCAACTGCGCCAGCGAGGGTATGGGCAGGGAAGCCTGCGAAGAGGCGGAGGCGCCGTCCTTCAGGCGGATGCCCCGCGAGGCGCCGGCGGTAAGCTCGATGGCGCCCTTGCGGGCCAATGCCTTGAGATGGTCTTCCGCCGCGTTGGGCGAACGGAAACCCAGGGCCTGGGCGATTTCGGCACGCGTCGGCGGGAAGCCCGTGCGCGTGACGGTTTGCCGGATGAGGTCGAGGATTTGCTGCTGGCGATCTGTAAGTTTGCTGGCCATGGCGATGATCCGGTGCGAGCGGACTGTACATATATACAGCGCCATTCTGGGGGACGTAGCGCAAAAAAGCAAGCCAGCCAGGGCCCCTTTAGCAAAACGGAGCCCGAAGGCTCCGCTTTTTCAGCAATCGGGCCAGATGGCCCAAGCTCTGGGTTACAGCACGGCGGCGATGCCGGCGGCAACCTTGTCGATGTTGCCGCTGTTCAGGGCGGCGACGCAGATGCGGCCGCTGGAAACGGCGTAGACGCCGTGTTCTTCACGCAGGCGATCCACTTGCGCGGCGGTCAGGCCCGAATACGAGAACATGCCGCGTTGCTGCAGGACGAAGCTGAAGTCCTGCTTGCCGCCGTGTTCCTTGATCTTCTCGACCAGTTGCTTGCGCATCAGACGGATGCGGTCGCGCATGCCGGCCAGTTCTTCTTCCCACATGGCGAAGAGTTCCGGCGTGTTCAGGACCGTCGACACTACCGTGCCGCCATGGGTCGGCGGGTTGGAGTAGTTGGTGCGGATGACGCGCTTCAACTGGCTCAGCACGCGGGTGGCTTCTTCCTTGCTGCCGGCCACGACCGTCAGTGCGCCCACGCGTTCGCCGTACAGCGAGAACGACTTCGAGAACGACGAGCTGATGAACATGGTCATGTCCAGGTCGGCGAACAGGCGCACGACCGAGGCGTCTTCCGTCAAGCCTTCGCCAAAGCCCTGGTAGGCGATGTCGAGGAACGGGACCAGATTGTTTTCCTTCACGACGGCGGCGATCTGCTTCCACTGGTCGGCGGTGGGGTCCACGCCGGTCGGGTTATGGCAGCACGCGTGCAGCACGACGACGGTCTTGGCCGGTGCGGCCTTCAGGTCCGCCAGCATGGCGTCGAAATTCAGGCCGCGGGTGGTGGCGTCGTAGTACGAGTAGGTGCCGACTTCGAAGCCGGCGCGCTCGAACAGGGCGCGGTGGTTTTCCCAGCTGGGGTTGCTGATCAGGACCTTGGAGGTCGGCAGCAACTGGCGCAGGAAGTCGGCGCCGATCTTCAGCGCGCCCGTGCCGCCCAGAGCCTGGGTGGTCAGAACGCGGCCGGCGGCGGCCAACGGGGATTCCTTGCCCAGCAGCAGCGCTTGAGCGCCCTGGTTGTAGCCGGCGATGCCTTCGATCGGCAGGTAGCCGCGTGCGGCGGCGGCCTCGATGCGGGCGGTTTCGGCTTTGCGTACGGCGCCCAGCAGGGGGATCCGTCCCTGATCGTCGTAGTACACGCCCACGCCCAGGTTGACTTTACCGGGACGCGTATCCGCGTTGAATTGTTCGTTCAGACCAAGAATGGGGTCGCGCGGCGCGAGTTCGACGGAATCGAAAAGGTTGCTCATGGGACTCTGATGAGGATGGGTGGACGCAGTACGGTGTGCTGTGGATAATGGGGGGTTTACCCTGGAACAGTCTAGCATGCCCAAGAGCCCAATAGACCCGAGCAGCGCGGGAGATCTGAATGATGATCTCGCTGCGGATCTGACGGCGGCGTCGGCATCGGCTGCGTCCGTGCCGGGGCTGGAAGTGAAGCCCGGATTCGTCGAGTATCCGGACAGCCCATTTCAGCTTTATCAGCCTTATCCTCCTGCAGGCGACCAGCCCGCGGCCATCGACGGCCTGACGCAGGGGGTCGAAGATGGCCTCATGTTCCAGACGCTGCTGGGCGTGACGGGATCGGGCAAGACCTACACCATGGCCAACGTGATCGCCCGGATGGGGCGGCCCGCCTTGGTACTGGCCCCTAATAAGACGCTGGCGGCGCAGCTCTACGCTGAAATGCGGGAGTTCTTCCCGAAGAACGCCGTCGAGTATTTCGTCTCTTACTACGATTACTACCAGCCCGAGGCCTACGTGCCCACGCGCGACCTGTTCATTGAAAAGGATTCGTCCATCAATGAACACATCGAGCAGATGCGGCTGTCGGCCACCAAGAGCCTCTTGGAGCGTCGGGACACAATCATCGTGGGCACGGTGTCGTGCATCTACGGTATTGGTAACCCGGGCGACTATCACGCGATGGTGCTGATCCTGCGCAGCGGGGACCAGATTTCCCGCCGCGAGATCCTGGCCCGCCTGGTGGCGATGCAATACACGCGCAACGACGCGGAATTCACCCGCGGCGTGTTCCGGGTGCGTGGCGAGACCATCGACATCTTTCCGGCGGAAAGCGCCGAACTCGCCCTGCGCCTGACGCTGTTTGACGACGAGATCGAAAGCCTGGAGCTCTTCGACCCGCTGACCGGCCGCATCCGCCAGAAGCTGCCGCGGTTCACCGTCTATCCGGGCTCGCACTATGTGACCCCGCGCGACACCGTCCTGCGCGCCATCGAGACCATCAAGGAAGAGCTGCGCGAACGCGTCAAGCGCTTCGTCGACGACGGTCATCTGGTCGAGGCGCAACGGCTGGAGCAACGCACCCGGTTCGACCTGGAGATGCTGCAGGAACTGGGTTTCTGCAAGGGCATCGAAAACTACTCGCGGCACCTGTCCGGCGCGGCGCCGGGGGATCCTCCGCCCACGCTGATCGATTACCTGCCGTCCGACGCGTTGATGTTCATCGACGAAAGCCACGTCACCATCGGGCAGCTGAGCGGCATGTACCGCGGCGACCGCTCGCGCAAGGAAACCCTGGTGCAGTACGGCTTTCGCCTGCCGTCGGCGCTGGATAACCGGCCGCTCAAGCTCGAGGAATTCGAAACGCGGATGCGCCAGTGCGTATTCGTGTCGGCCACGCCGGCCGCCTATGAGAAAGAGCACGCGGACAACGTGGTCGAGCAGGTGGTGCGGCCCACGGGGCTCGTCGATCCCTTGGTTGAGGTGTTGCCGGCCCGCACGCAGGTGGACGACCTGCTGGGCCAGATCAAGGCGCGCGTGTCGCTGGGCGAGCGTGTGCTGGTCACCACTCTGACCAAGCGCATGGCGGAAGACCTGACGGACTTCCTGAGCGAGCACGGGGTGAAGGTGCGCTATCTGCACTCCGACATCGACACGGTGGAACGCGTGGAAATCCTGCGCGACCTGCGCCTGGGCACGTTCGACGTGCTGGTGGGGATCAACCTGCTGCGTGAAGGGCTGGACATCCCCGAAGTGTCGCTGGTGGCCATCCTGGACGCGGACAAGGAAGGTTTCCTGCGTTCCGAGCGCAGCCTGATCCAGACCATTGGCCGCGCGGCGCGCAATCTGAACGGCCACGCCATCCTGTACGCCGACCGCATTACGGATTCGATGCAGCGCGCAATGGAGGAAACCAGCCGTCGCCGCGCCAAGCAGCTGCAATTCAACATCGACAACGGCATTACGGCCCGCGGGGTGCAGAAGGCGGTGCGCGAACTGATCGATGGCATCGTCGCCCCGGTTCAGCACGATGCGCTGGAAGCTGCCGTGCCGGCGGAATTCCTGAAGGACGAAAAGGCCCTGGCGCGCGAACTCAAGCGCCTGGAAAAGCTGATGATGGACCATGCCAGGAACCTGGAGTTCGAGCAGGCCGCTGCCGCCCGCGATGCCTTGACGGCCTTGAAGCAACGGGTGCTTCTGGATGGGGCGGTGTAGCAAAGCACGTATCAAAACGTGTCTTTTTGCTGACGCCTTCCTGAAAATGTGTAAAACCCGCAATGTTGCAATTGCGGCTTCACAATCTTCGTGAATCCCCGGGATCCGAGCCTGTTTCCTGCGACTGAATATCCGCTTAACTCATTGATTTTAATGACAATAGTCTGGATGTTCGGCAGCCCTTATCCAATCGGATAATTGCAAAAAAAGCTTGCCTTATCTCGGGTTTTCCCGCACACTTACTTCCATGATGACCAAGGTACTTTTCGTTTGCATGGGCAATATCTGTCGCTCGCCGAGCGCAGAGGGCGTGTTTCGCCATTTGGTGAACGACGCGGGTTTGGGCGATGTTGTTCGCATCGACTCCGCGGGCACGCACGCGTTTCATATCGGCGAGGCGCCTGATGCCCGGGCGCAGGCTGCGGCGCGTAAGCGCGGCTACGAGATCACGCACTGTGAGGCGCGTCAGGTCACCGCGGAAGATTTCCGCGACTTTGATCTTATCCTCGCCATGGACTGGGACAATCTGTCCGCCATGCAGCAGCAGTGCCCCAAAACCTATCAGCACAAATTGATGCTGCTGATGCGCTTTGCCAATGAGTTCGAGGAGGCCACCGTGCCTGACCCGTACTATGGCGGCGCCGATGGTTTCGGCAAGGTGCTCGATTATCTGGAAGACGCCTGTCAGGGTGTTCTTGAACTGGTCCGTAAGCGCGCTACCCAGTACCAGGCGGCGTGACCGTCTAGGCCGTAGAGCCGCCCACTGAGCGGCTCTCGGCGTACTTGGCAGTGAAAAAACCGCGCACATGCGCGGTTTTTTCTAGCCGGGAGCCATACCAAATTAGTCGGGAATAGGCTATACTTGAGCCAATTACTCGGGTATTGACCGCTGGATTCGCTGGCGGCCATTGCCGAATCACAGGGAACCCACCATGCGGCTAACTACCAAAGGGCGTTTCGCCGTGACTGCCATGATCGATCTGGCTATGCGGCAGCATAGCGGCCCGGTCACTCTTGCGGCCATCAGCCAGCGTCAGAATATTTCGCTTTCCTATCTGGAACAGCTGTTCGGGAAACTGCGTCGCCACGAACTCGTGGACAGCGTACGCGGCCCGGGCGGCGGTTATTCGCTTGCACGCCTTGCGCGCAACGTGACCGTTGCCGACATCATCTTCGCGGTCGATGAGCCGCTGGACGCCACGAGCTGTGGCGGCAAACGGGACTGTACGAGCGGCAACGACGGCAAGCCGGGCAAGTGCATGACGCACGAACTCTGGGCCACGTTGAATCGCAAGATGGTCGATTACCTGGATTCGGTGTCCCTGCAAGATCTGGTTGATCAGCAGCGCGTGCGCCAATTGCAGGAAGCCAACAATCAAGCGCAGGCCTGCGCGGTACGTGTGAATCGGGTAGGGGGCACGAATGCCGCCGCCAACGCCCCGACCACGACCGTCGCCGCCAATGCCACCGTATAAGCAGTATCAGGAGTTGTAGATATGACCACCCGCCCGATTTATTTTGACTATTCGGCCACGACGCCCGTCGACCCCCGCGTCGTGGACAAGATGGTGCCCTGGCTGTACGAGAACTTCGGCAACCCCGCATCGCGCAGCCACTCGTTCGGCTGGGATTCCGAAGAAGCCGTTGAACGCGCCCGCGAAGAAGTTGCCAAGCTGGTCAACGCCGACCCGCGCGAGATCGTCTGGACCTCTGGTGCCACCGAATCCGACAACCTGGCCATCAAGGGCGCCGCGAACTTCTACGCGGAACGCGGCAAGCACATCATCACCGTCAAGACCGAACACAAGGCGGTGCTGGATACCTGTCGCGAGCTCGAACGCCAAGGCTTCGACGTCACGTATCTGAATGTGAAAGACGATGGCCTGATCGACCTGGATACATTCAAGGCCGCGCTGCGCCCCGATACCGTGCTGGTGTCGGTGATGATGGTGAACAACGAGATCGGCGTGGTCCAGGATATCGAGACGCTGGGCGAGATCTGCCGTGAAAAGGGCATCATCTTCCACGTGGACGCCGCTCAGGCGACGGGCAAGGTGGAAATCGACCTGCAAAAGCTGAAGGTCGACCTGATGTCGTTCTCGGCGCACAAGACCTATGGCCCCAAGGGCATCGGCGCGCTGTATGTTCGCCGCAAGCCGCGCATCCGCATCGAAGCGCAAATGCACGGCGGCGGCCACGAGCGCGGTTTCCGCTCGGGCACGCTGGCCACGCACCAGATCGTCGGCATGGGCGAAGCGTTCCGCCTGGCCCGTGAAGAAATGGGCACCGAGAACGAGCGCATCCGCATGTTGCGCGATCGTCTCTGGAATGGCCTGTCGCAAATCGAAGAGGTCTACCTCAACGGCGACATGGACCAGCGCGTTCCGCACAACCTGAATGTCAGCTTCAACTACGTCGAAGGCGAGTCCCTGATCATGGCGATCAAGGAACTGGCCGTGTCCAGCGGTTCGGCCTGCACCTCGGCCAGCCTGGAGCCGTCCTACGTGCTGCGCGCGCTGGGCCGCAACGACGAGTTGGCGCACAGCTCTATCCGTTTCACCCTGGGCCGCTTCACGACCGAAAAGGAAGTGGACTTCGCCATTGAATTGCTCAAGAGCCGCGTGGGCAAGCTGCGCGACATGTCGCCGCTTTGGGAAATGGCCAAGGAAGGCATCGACTTGAACACCGTGCAGTGGGCCGCGCACTAAGCGCCCGCGCCAAGAAATACGTGGAGAAATAACATGTCTTACAGCACCAAAGTTCTGGATCACTACGAAAACCCGCGCAACGTCGGTTCGTTCGACAAGTCGGACGAGTCGGTCGGTACCGGCATGGTCGGCGCACCCGCCTGTGGCGATGTCATGAAGCTGCAGATCAAGGTGAATGAAGCCGGCGTGATCGAAGACGCGCGCTTCAAGACCTACGGCTGCGGTTCGGCCATCGCTTCCAGCTCGCTCGTGACCGAATGGGTCAAGGGCAAGACGCTGGACCAAGCGATGAACATCCGCAACACGCAGATCGCCGAAGAACTGGCATTGCCGCCGGTGAAGGTTCACTGTTCCATCCTGGCCGAAGACGCGATCAAGGCCGCGGTGCAGAACTACAAAGAAAAGCACTCGGTTCCGGCCGAAGCGGTGGCAGGCTGATCATGTCCGTTACCCTGACCCAACAGGCTGCCACCCATATCGGGCGCTACTTGCAGAAGCGCGGAAAGGGTATTGGCTTGCGGCTCGGCGTTAGGACGACGGGCTGCTCCGGCATGGCCTACAAGTTGGAATACGTGGACGACTCGGCGCCGGAAGACGCCGTGTTCGAAAGCTTTGGCGTGAAGGTCTTTATTGACCCGAAGAGCCTGGCTTACCTGGATGGCACCGAGCTGGACTACGCCCGCGAAGGCCTGAACGAAGGTTTCAAGTTCCGCAACCCCAACGAAAAGGCGACCTGCGGCTGCGGCGAGTCGTTCACGGTGTAAGTCTTGGCTGGAGACGACCACTTCAGCCTGTTCGGCTTGCCGGCACGCTTTGACCTGGACGCGCAAGCGTTGGAGTCCGCATGGCGTGCTGTCGCCGCGCAAGTGCATCCCGACCGTTACGCCACGGCCAGCCCCGCGGAGCGCCGCGTGGCCATGCAGTGGGCGGCGCGCGCGAACGAGGCGTACCGCGTGTTGCGGGATCCCTTGCTGCGCGCACGTTACCTGTGTGAGCAGGCAGGCATTGATCTGCAGACCGAAAGCAATACGTCCATGGACACGGCTTTCCTGATGCAGCAGATGACCTGGCGCGAGATGCTGGACGATGCGCGCGACGACGCCGTTGCCCTGGCCGCCTTGCAGACGGAGTTGGAAGCGGCGCGCACTGCGATGCGCGCCACGCTGACGAGTCTGCTGGACAACGAGCGCGACTACGCGACTGCCGGGCTGAAGATCCGGGAATGGATGTTCGTGGAAAAGCTGGCGGAAGAGCTGGCGCACGCGCAGCCCGCCGGATAGTCCAAGCCGCGTTGGGGCGCCTGAAGCAGGCGCCCGGATTTCGCCGCCTACTGAGCAGAAAAATACAATCATGGCCTTATTGCAGATATCCGAGCCCGGCGAGTCGCCCGCGCCGCACCAGCGCAAGCTGGCGGTGGGGATCGACCTGGGCACTACCAATTCTCTGGTCGCGGCCGTGCGCAGCAGCGTCGCCGAAGTGCTGCCTGATGCAGAAGGCCATGCCTTGCTGCCCTCGGCGGTGCGTTATTTCCCGGGTGGCAAAGTCACCACCGGCCGCGAGCCGCTGGCTCAACAGGCCGAAGACCCGCTGAACACCGTCGTGTCCGTGAAGCGCTTCATGGGCCGTTCGCTGGAAGAGGCGCGCGCCACGCGTGCGCCGTATGAATTCGTGGACGCGCCCGGCATGGTGCGCATCCGCACCGCGCAGGGCGACCTGAGCCCGGTCGAGGTGTCGGCGCAGATCCTGGCGGTGTTGCGCCAGCGTGCCGAAGACGTCCTGGGCGACGACCTGGTGGGCGCGGTCATCACCGTGCCGGCGTATTTTGACGACGCCCAGCGCCAGGCCACGCGCGACGCTGCCCGACTGGCCGGCCTGAATGTCTTGCGTCTGCTGAATGAACCCACGGCCGCGGCGATCGCCTATGGCCTGGACCACGCCTCGGAAGGCGTGTATGCCGTGTACGACCTAGGCGGCGGCACCTTCGATATTTCCATTCTGCGCCTGACTCAAGGCGTGTTCGAAGTGATCTCCACCGGCGGCGATACGGCGCTGGGCGGCGACGACTTTGACGCCTTGATCGCCGACCATGCCGTGGCCAAGCTTGCCGCTGGCGAGTTCTCGCCGGCAGACCGACGCGGGCTGTTGATGGCGGCGCGGGCTGCGCGCGAAGCACTGTCCGATGCCGAATCCGCCAACCTGAAGCTGACGCTGGCGGACGGGCGCGATGTCGACGTCGTGCTGACCCGCGCAGAATTCGAGGCACTGGCGCAACCTCTGGTAGAGCGTACGCTGGATTGCGCGCGCCGAGCGCTGCGCGATGCGTCGCTGAAGGCAGCCGACGTGCGCGGTGTGGTGATGGTGGGTGGCGCAACGCGCATGCCCGTCGTGCGCGCCGCTGTCGGACGTGTATTCGGTACGGAACCGTTGACCGATCTGGACCCGGATCAGGTGGTGGCGCTGGGCGCCGCCTTGCAAGCCAACTTGCTGGCGGGCAATCGCGCGCCGGGCGAGGACTGGCTGCTGCTGGATGTAATTCCGCTGTCGCTGGGGCTGGAAACCATGGGTGGGCTGGTCGAGCGCGTGATTCCGCGTAACAGCACCATTCCTGTCGCCCGCGCCCAGGAATTCACGACATTCAAGGATGGCCAGACGGCCATGAGCATCCATGTGGTGCAGGGCGAGCGCGACCTGGTGGCGGATTCGCGTTCGCTGGCCCGGTTCGAGTTGCGTGGCATCCCCCCGATGGTGGCGGGCGCTGCGCGCATCCGCGTGACCTTCCAGGTGGACGCGGATGGCCTGCTGAGCGTGACGGCCCGTGAACAAAGCACGGGCGTCGAGGCCGCCGTTTCGGTCAAGCCGTCCTACGGGCTGACCGACGACGAGATTGCGCAGATGCTGGCCGACAGCGTGGCGCAGGCCGATACGGACGCACGCGCCCGCATGCTGCGTGAGCAACAGGTGGATGCGCGCCAGTTGGTGGAATCCGTGCAGGCCGCCCTGGCCGTCGACGGTGACCTGCTGGACGCGGAAGAACGCAAGCATGTTGACGAATGCCTGCAGGCCGCCATTGCCGCGCAGTCCGCGCAGGACGTGGACACGGTGAAAGACGCGGTGCAAGCGCTGTCGGCCGCGACCGACGACTTTGCCGCGCGGCGAATGGACCGCAGCATCCGTGCCGCACTGGCGGGCCGCAAACTTGATGAGATCGCCTGATTAGACGTATGCCGAAACTGACTGTATTGCCTCATCCCGATTACTGCCCCGAGGGCGCCGTGATCGAAGACGCGCCCAAGGGCGTGTCGATCTGCCGTGTCCTGCTGGACAACCACATCGACATCGAACACGCCTGCGAGCTGTCGTGCGCGTGCACGACCTGTCACGTGGTGATCAAGCAAGGTTATTCCGCGCTGGAAGACGCGACGGACGACGAAGAGGACTTGCTGGACAAGGCCTGGGGCCTGACCCCGACGTCGCGCCTGTCGTGCCAGGCGTTGGTGACCGATACCGACCTGACGGTCGAGATTCCCAAGTACACCATCAACCACGCCAAAGAGGGCCATTGATGAAGTGGACCGACACCTACGACATTGCCGCCGCGCTGGTCGACGCGCACCCGGACGTGGACCCCAAGACGCTGCGTTTTACGCAACTGCGCGAATGGGTCATGGCCTTGCCGGAATTCAGCGACGACCCCGCCCATTGTGGCGAGAAGATCCTGGAGGCCATCCAGATGGCCTGGATCGACGAAGCGGACTGACCGACGCCAACGAAACGCTCCCCCTGGGAGCGTTTTTGCTGAAGGGCCGCCCCAAGGCAAAAAAGCGTCCCCTTGGGGGGGCAGCAAGCATGCGGAGCGTGCGCAGCGTGGGGGCCTTCTTCCTTTTCGCTCCTGCCGTGCCGCGGTCATGACGGCCACGGTATCATCAAGCCTCTGCTCGTTGATCCCTTTAGCTTGAGTCTACCGATGCCCGCTGCCCAATTGCGTTTTGGCCTGGCCGCCAATCGATTGCACCACGAAAGCCCCGATGCCGCCTTGTTTACCTGGCTGCGCGCATGTTCATCCACGATACGCGAGCTGGGCGTGCAACTGCACACCGTCGGCCGCACGCATGATGCGATCGTGCGCGAAGGCATGCTGCAGGGCTACAGCGGCTTGATCCGGTACCCGTACGGACGCGAGGGTGGCTTGATGAAGCTGGTGGCTCGCGTGACTGAGGGCCGAGATGGGCAGGCGCCGTTCGATGGCGCGATCTATCTGATCGACCCGGTGGACCCGTCTTCGATTTTCCCCGAGGCGCTGGCGTTGAAGCGCCAATGCATCACGCATGGCCGGCCGTTCATTTCGACCTTGGCCGGGGCGATTGAATGGATGGAGGTCGAACGCGTGCACGCCGGGTTGGCGCCGGACGTGTCGGCCTCGCGCCTGTTCAACTTCACGGGCCAGACCTTGGCGATGATCGCCCACGATGCGTTGAAAGACGAGATGGTGGCGTTTGCCAGCGAGCATTTCGACGTGCTGTCGCAGTTTGCGCGGCGGGTGGCTACAGGCACCACCGGCGGACGCCTGAACGAATTGGCGTGGTCGCGCGGCTGGCCCAAAGACACCCCTTGGGTGCACCGCTACCTGAGCGGGCCGCTGGGCGGCGACGCGCAGATCGCGGAGCTGGTGCTGGAACATCAATGCCAGCGCGTGATCTTCTTCGAAGACCCGCACGTGGCGCGCCAGCACGAGGCGGACATCCAGCTGCTGGAACGCGCCGTGCGCGTGGTGACGGAATCGGCCACCTGCGCTACCTCGCCGACCGTGGCGCGGCGTTGGGCGCAGGCGGTGGAAAAGCGCGCCGGCCTCATCTGACCGCCGTCAAGCAGGCGGCCGGCCATCGACGATGATCCGGCTGACCTGATCGGCCACGGCCGAGGCCGCCATCGATACCGGCAAGACGTCCGAGCGGCAAAGATAGACCGGCCGGGTCATGCGCGGCTTCTTGATGCGATGGAGGACCACGTCCCCGCGCATCGCCTCTGCCCGCACGGCTTCATACGACAGGATCGTGTGCGCCAGGCCCGCCTGAACCAGTTCTATCAATTGCGGGATCGCGTTGGCTTCGGCGATGACGCGGAAGGCCGCGTGCTCCTGTTGCTGATAATGGTCCAGCAGCCTGCGCAGGCTGTGCGGATTGCCGGGCAGCACCAGCGGTAATTCGGCAAGCGCCTGCAGCCCCATCGTGGGCAAGGCGTCGAGTTCGACGGCGCGCGGCTTCGCCCTGGTCCGGGGCGGAGGCGGAGACACCACCACCAGTTCCTCGTCGATCAAATGCTGAAAGCGCAGGTCGACCGCGGCGTCGTCGCTGAACGTCAGGCCCAGGTCGGCATGCCCCGAACTGACGAAGCCCGGGATGTAGCCGGTGCTGGACTCGATGATCTTGAGATACACGCCGGGCCAGTGCGCAAGGCTGAAGCGCAGTAATGGCACGGCGACCAGCTTTGCCATGGACATCGACATTGCCAGCGACACCGTGCCGCGCGGGGCGGTCAGGTCTTCACGCACATCGGCGCGGGCCGCATCGATACGGCCCAGGATCTCGCGTGCGTGCGCAAGCAGGCGCGTGCCGGCGGTGGTGGGGGCGACCCCGCGGGCACTGCGATGCAGCAGCACCACGCCCAGGTCTTCCTCCAGGTTGCGGATCAACAGGCTCAGCGCAGGCTGGGCGACATGGAGCGCGGCCGCGGCGCGGCTGATCGAGCCTGCGGAAACCACGGCGACAAAGCACTGCATAGCGCGAATCGACATCGACATGAAGGCACTCGACGAAAGTAGATATCACGATTTTATTATGGGCTGCATATAAAAACGGTATTTCTCATATATCTGCCCGCTTCGCATAATGCAGCGCCACCATCGAAAAACACACGGAGACATCATGGCGCTCATGAAAGCACTGGCTGCCGCGCTTGCGGCAACCGTTCTGGCCTCGCCGGCCGTTGCGGATTCCTGGCCCTCGAAACCCATTACGCTGCTGGTGCCGTTCTCGGCCGGCGGCCCGACCGACTTCATCGCCCGACTGGTGGCGGAGCCGCTCTCGCGGGAACTGGGGCAGCAGGTCATCGTGCAGAACAAGCCCGGGGCAAGCGGCAACGTCGGCTATCAAAGCGTGCTGAATGGGCCGGCAGACGGCTACACGCTGATGCACAACACGGTGGGGATGCAGGCGATCAATCCGCTGATGTATCCCAGCGCGAAGATGCATCCGTTGCAGGATTACATGCCGGTGGGCATCACCGGCGCCATGCCCAATCTGTTGGTCGTCAACCCCGAGCGGACGCCAGTGAAGACGCTGGACGAGCTGGTTGAGCGCGGCCGGGCGACGTCTAACGGGCTGAGCTACGCCACCTTCGGGCCGGGAAGTTCGCCACATGTGTACGGCGCGCTGTTGCAAAAGGCCGCCAAGTTCCAGGCGGTAGGCGTGGCCTACAAGGGCAGCGCGAACGCCGTGACCGATGTGATCGGCGGGCAGATCGATTTCCTGTTCGACAGCATGTCGACCAGCATCGGGCAGGTCCAGGCCGGCAGGCTCAAGGCGCTGGCGATCACCTCGGCCCAGCGTTCGCCGATGTTGCCCGACGTGCCGACGCTGAAGGAAGCCGGTTATGGCAGCCTGGACCTGAAGTTCTGGTTTTCGCTGCAGGTGCCGGCAGGCACGCCGCCTGAGGTCGTGACGAAGTTGCGCGGCGCCGTGGCGAACGTCGTGGCAAGCGACGCGTACCGCAAGGCCATGCAAGAGCGCGGCGCGGAAGCCTTGCCCGTGGCGCCGGCTGACCTGGACGCCTTTTTCAAGCGCGAAACGGCCCAATGGACCGGCGCCGCCAACGCCGTGGGGCTGAAGGCCGAATGATGAACCTGCCTACCTCTGCACGCATGGCGCCGCTGAAGGACATCGTCGTCCTGGATTTGAGCAAGGTGCTTGCCGGACCGCTTTGCGGCCAGTATCTGGGCGAGCTGGGCGCCCGGGTGATCAAGGTCGAGCCCGTGGGCACGGGCGACGACACCCGCGCTTGGCTGCCGCAGGACGCAGGGCAATCGGCGACGTTTCTGGCGGTGAACCACAACAAGCGCAGCCTGGCCGTGGACTTGAAGACCGACGCGGGCAGGGCGGTGGTGCACCGGCTGGCCGAGCAGGCGGACGTGGTGCTGCAGGGCTTTGGCGGCAAGACGGCCGCGCGCCTGGGCGTGGACTACGACACGCTGAGCCGCCTGAACCCGAAGCTGATCTACTGCGAAATTTCGGGGTATGGGCGTGAGGGTCCGATGGGCGAAGAGCCCGGTTATGACGTGATGCTGCAAGCCTTCAGCGGCATGATCAGCACCATGGGCGAGCCGGGTGGAAGCTATGCGCGCGCCAGCTTCTCGCCCGTGGACTTGGGCACGGGCTCTTTCGCGCTAAGCGGAATCCTGGCGGCGCTGCTTGCGCGCAGCCAGACGGGTGTCGGCCAGTATCTGGACGTGTCGCTGCTGGATACCTCCCTGGGCCTGATGTCGTACATGGCGCAGAATTACTGGCGCACCGGTAGGATTCCGCAGCGGATGGGAACGGGCCATCCCGCGATGTGCCCGTATCAGGCGTTCCGGGCGGCGGATGGCGACCTGATGCTGGGCGTTGGCAATGATGCGCAATGGCAGCGCTTTTGCGCCGTGGCGGGCTTGCAGGATTATGTTGACGCGCCGGAATTCGCAAGCAATGCGGCGCGGGTGCGCAACTTCGACGCGACCGTGGCGCTGGTGCAGGCGCGTATCCAGACGCGCACCGTGGCGCAATGGCTGGCGGCATTGAAGCCCGCGGGGATCGCGTGCTCGGCCATCCATACCTTGGACCAGGCGCTGGCGCATCCACAGGTTGCGGCGCGCGAGTTGATCGTGACGACCCAGCACCCGGTACTGGGCGAGGTGCGCAATATCGGCTTGCCTGTGCGGTTCAACGGACAGCCAAGGCAGGCCGCGCGGCCGGCGCCGCTGCTGGGCGAACACAGCTGGGAGATCCTGGCGGACCTGGGCTACACGTCCGGGGAGATCGAGGCGATGCTTGCCGCAGGCAGCGTGCAAGCGGCGAAGCAATGTTCGGAAACGGGAGAACCATCATGACCTACCTGCGCTACGAAGTCCGCGACCGGGTCGCGGAGATTCATCTGTGCCACGCGCCCGTCAATGCGCTGGATGTGGACATGCTGGACGCGCTGATCGCCGCGCTTGAGCGTGCCAACGCCGACGCCCACGTGCGGGCCGTGTTGCTGGCCAGCGACCTGCCCGGCAGGTTCTGCGCGGGGCTCGATATGAAAAAGCTGCTGGCGAGTACACCCGTAGAGGTCCATGCGCTCTTGACCCGGCTGTACATCAAGCTGTACGACGCCCAGTTCAATTTGACCAAGCCGTCGATCTCGGTAGTGTCGGGCGCGGTGCGGGGCGGGGGGATGACGGTGGCCATTTCCAGCGACATGATCGTTGCGGCGGACACGGCAACCTTTGGCTACCCCGAAATCGATGTGGGGGTGTTGCCGGCGATCCACTACGCGCACCTGCCCGCCATCGTGGGCAAGCATCGGGCGTTTGATCTGCTGTTTACAGGCAGGACTTTCAGCGCGCATGAAGCGCACGCATCGGGCCTGGTGACGCACGTGGAACCGGAAGCGCAATTGCTGGACGCAGCGCGCACGCTGGCGCAATCCCTGGCGTGCAAACCGCCGCAGGTGCTGGCGATGGGCCGACGTGCTTTCGTGTTCGCCAACGATAACGACTACCGTCGCAAGCTGGCGACGGCGGTCGAGGTGTTCTGCAATGCAGCGGCGACGCCTGACGCCGCCGAAGGCCTGGCCGCCTTCGTGGAAAAGCGCGCGCCGGTCTGGCGCGACCCGCAGGCGTGACCCGTCATTCGCCCTTGAAATCGGGCGCGCGTTTTTCGAGAAACGCCTGCACGCCTTCGGCGAAGTCGGCGCGCGAGGCCGAATCCAGGAAGCGCGCCGTCTCTTGCGCCAGTTGGGTTTCCAGCGAGGCATGCTCGGCTGAACGCAGCAGGTCCTTCGCGCCCGCGATGCCGTGGGGCGCGTGGCGCGCAAGCGCTTCGGCGTAGGCCTTGGCCGCAGTGTCCAGTTCACCGGCGGGCGCGACGCGGGTAAGGATGCCCCAGGCCAGCGCATCGCTGGCGGTGAAGGCGTCGTGGCGCAGCAGCAAGTCCAGTGCGCGCCGGGAACCTAGTACGCGCGTCAGGCCGTGCGTCATGCCCGCGTCGGGCGTGGCTCCCAACTTCAGGTAGGCGGTCATGAAACGGGTGCCCGCGTCGGCGATGGCGAGGTCGCAGGCCAGCACCAGCGACAGGCCGGCGCCGGCCGCCACGCCATGCGCCTGCGCCAGCCAGACCTTGTCCATGCGCCCGATGCGGGAGATGAAATCATTGAGCGGAGTGAAGAGGTCCTGCAGTGTGTTGCGCACCTGAGCGGGGTCGCCGGTGAACATGCTGATATCGCCGCCCGCGCAAAACGCCTTGCCCGCCGCGCGCAGGCGCACGACACGGATTTCGCGGCGCGTCTCCAGCCATTGGGCGGCTTGCTGCAAGTCGCGCGCCATGGCCACGTCGATCGCGTTCAGCGCATCGGGACGGTTCAGCATCAGGGTGGCGAGGGTGTCTTCGGCTTCAAGCAGCACCGTCTTGAACGTGGGAAGTCCTTGGGTCATGGCGTGTCTCCGTTATCGGGTAAGTACCAACTGTCGATCCAAAAACCGCGATGCTATGGTCTGAACCGAGCGCTTGCTTGGTTTTGTTTTAAGCACGCTTAGCGTAACGCATCGCTGCATGGCACAGAAGCACTGTGTGGAGCACTACCGCATTGAACGATTTTCCGGCGCTGGTCTGGCGTAGGTAAAGACAGGTTCGTTGCATCTCCTGGCTCGCGGGTCGCCTGATTCATCGCCTTAAAAAATGTCCGCCCAAGGCGGCAAGAACTTCGCGATCAAAAAGCGAGGAGACAAATGGTGGATCAGTCCGAGCAACCTCCCTTGCTGGAGGTGGATGGGGTTACCTTGGCGTTCGGCGGGGTCAAGGCATTGACCGGCGTGGGCTTTCGCGTGGCGCCGGGTTCCATCACCACGGTCATCGGCCCCAACGGCGCCGGCAAGACCTCGCTGTTCAACACCATTTCCGGGTTCTACAAACCAGCCGCCGGACAAGTCCGGTTCGAAGGCCGCGACATCACGCGCGTAGCCGCGCCCGAGCGCGCCAAGCTGGGGCTGGCACGCAGTTTCCAGAACATCGCGCTGTTCCGCGGCATGACGGTGCTGGACAACATCAAGCTGGGCCGCCATGCGCACTTGCGCACCAATGTGCTGGACGCCTTGTTCTACCTGGGCCGCGCACGCCGTGAAGAGATGGCTCTGCGGGCCGACATCGAAGAACGCATCATCGACTTCCTGGAGATCGACCACATCCGCCATGCCCCAGTGTCGGCCTTGTCCTACGGCCTGCAAAAACGCGTGGAACTGGCGCGTGCGCTTGCCATGAACCCCAAGGTGCTGATGCTGGACGAGCCCGTGGCAGGCATGAACCGCGAAGAGACGGACGACATGGCGCGCTTCATCCTGGATGCGCGGTCCGAGTGGGGCGTGACCGTGCTGATGGTGGAGCACGACATGGGCATGGTCATGGATTTGTCGGACCACGTCGTGGTGCTGAACTTCGGGCAGGTGATCGCGGACGGAACGCCCAACGAGGTGCAGGCCAATCCCGAAGTCATCAAGGCGTATCTGGGGGCGGGCGATGTGGGCGACCTGCGCCGCCGCTTGCGGGAGGCGGCCTGATGGATATGCTGTTCTTTCTGGAAGTCACGCTGGCGGGACTGGGCAGCGGCGGGCTGTATGCATTGGCGGCGCTGGCCTTCGTGATCGTCTACAAGGCGACGCGGGTTGTGAACATCGCCATCGGCGAATTCCTGATGCTGGGCGCCTACGTGTTCTATGCGTTTGCGACGGGCATGGAGTGGCCGATCTGGCTGGCGATCGTAGGCGCCGTGGTGGTGTCGGGCGCCTTGGGCGCGCTGGTCGAACGGCTGACGATACGGCCCATGCTGGGCGAGGCCCCGATATCGGTGTTCATGGTGACGGTGGGGCTGGCGTCGATCCTGGTCGGCGCGGTGGAACTGATCTGGACCGCCGACCAGCGGCGCTTGCCGGAGTTCATGCCGCGCGCGCCGGTGATGGTGGGCGAGGCGTTCGTGGCGCCCAAGGTGTTCTACGGGTTCTGGGTGGCCGTGGTGCTGGCTTTGCTGGTGCTGGTGGTGTTTCGCTACTGGCGTGGCGGGGTGGCCTTGCGCGCCACGGCGTCAGACCAGGGCGCCGCCTATGCGATGGGCATCAACGTGCCGCGCGTGTTTTCCCTGGCCTGGGTGGCGGCGGGCGCGCTGGCGGCGGTGTCGGGCGTGATCGTGGGCGCCATCGGGGGCATTTCCTCGTCGATGGGCGTCTTTGGCCTGTCGGTGCTGGTGGTGGTGATCGTGGGCGGACTGGACAGCGTGGCCGGCGCCCTGGTCGGCGGCGTGTTCATCGGATTGCTGGAGGCCTGGGCGGGCGCCTATCTGGGGGGCGAGTACAAGCTGCTGGCCACTTTCATCGTGCTGGTCGTGGTGCTGATGGTCAGGCCGTACGGCCTGTTCGGCACCCGTGAAATCGAGAGGCTCTGACCTATGCGCATCGCGACTGCGAAGCAGACCTACCTGGCCGACGAGTCCCTGTTCGACACGCGCACCCAGCATGTGTGGCTGGCGTTGCTGGCGGCCTCGCTGGTCCTGTTCCCGTTCGTGGCCGACGCCTATTGGCTCTACCTGGCCTGCCTGGTGGCCATCAATGTTGCCAGCGCGACGGGCCTGAACATCCTGACGGGTTATACCGGGCTGGTCAGCCTGGGGCAGGCCGCCTTCATGGGGCTGGGCGCATATACGGTGGCCGTCATGGAGCTGCGACTGGGCACGCCGGTGCTGGTCAACCTGCTGGGCGGCGGCGTGGTAGCGATGCTGGGCGGCTTGCTGGTGGGCATTCCTTCATTGCGCGTGAAGGGGCTGTACCTGGCGATCGCCACGATCGCGGCGTCGTTCATCGCCCACTTCATTTTTGCGAACTGGCAGTTCACGGGCGGCACCAGCGGTTTGCAGGTGCCGCCTGCGCGCCTGCTGGGCGTGGACCTGGATACCTCGTTCAAGATCTACTGGCTGATCGTGCCCGTGACGGTGCTGATGGTGCTGGGCGCGGCGAACCTGTTTCGCACGCGCATCGGCCGGGCCTTCATCGCCATCCGCGACCGCGACATCTCGGCCGAGGTGCTGGGCATCCGGCTGTTGCGCTACAAGCTGCTGTCTTTCGGCCTGTCGTCGTTCTACGCGGGCGTGGCGGGCGGCCTGTGGGCCTACTTCTTTCGCGTGGTGACCCCCGAGAGCTTCCCGCTGATCATGTCGATCTTCTTCCTGGCCGCCATCATCGTGGGCGGCATGGGCTCGATTCTGGGTTCCATCCTGGGCGCCGTCTTCATGACGATGGTACCCGAACTGCTCAAGCTGATCGTGGGCTGGCTGCCGGTGGGCGGCGACGCGCTGCGGCTGGTGTCGCCCGTGCGCACGATCGTCTTCGGCCTGCTGATCGTGGGCTTTCTGATCTTCGAGCCCCACGGGCTCGCGGAAATCTGGCGGCGCGTCCGTCGCTTCTTCCATCTGTGGCCATTCCGGACCTGAGCGCCGACTGGCCGTTTGCATGACCCATAAGACCCAAGGAGACACACCATGAAGCGCATCCGGTTAGGCAGCGGTTTATCGAGGTTGTTGGCCCCGTTGGGCCTGGCGGCGGCTTTGGCGGCGCCCGTGGCGCAGGCGGCGGACGATCTGGTGCTGGGCGGGTCGATCCCGTTGAGCGGGGTGTTCGCCTTCGCCGGGCAAGGCATCCATGCGGGCATTACCGACTACGTGAAGATCGTCAACGACCAGGGCGGCGTGAAGGGACGCAAGTTGCGCTATGTGCCGGAAGACACGGCGTACAAGGTGGATGCGTCGGTGGCGGCGTTCAAGAAGATCACCAGCCAGAACAAGGTGAATTTCTACTACGGCGATTCGACGGGCTTCTCCAAGACCATCAACGCCGAGCTGAACCGCACGGGCGACATCCTGATGACGGGCGCGTCGTTTGCCACCGAGCTGAACGATCCGGCCAAGTATCCCGCCCAGTTCATGCTGGGACCTGACTACACCGAGATGTTCGGCATCCTGCTGCGCTACATCGCCAAGGAGCAGCCCGGCGCGAAAGTGGCATTCGTGTATTCCGATACGGAGTTCGGCCGCGACCCGATCGCCAGTTCGCGGGCCGTCGCTGAAAAACTGGGGCTGAAGGTGGCCACCGAGATCATGACGCCGCCGGGCAGTGTGGACGTCTCGACCGAGGTCATCAAGCTGCGCCGCGCCGATCCCGATTTCACGATCTTCCACGGGTACGTCCTGGCGCCCATTCCGGAGTTTGTGGGGCAGGGCAAGCGCATGGGGCTGAAGACCCGCTACATGGGCACGTTCTGGACCATGGACAATTCCACCGTGATGCAGATGGGCGAGGACGCCGAGGGCTTCATGGGCGTGATGCCGTATCGCTACTACTACGACACGGAAGGCGATGCGCCGATGCTCAAGAAGATCCGCGAAATGCGTCCGCAGTACCAGAGCACCGGCTACATGCAGGGCTTCCTGGCGGCCATGCTGTTCACGGAAGTGGCCAAGCGCACGTTGGATGCCGGCAAGGAGCTGACCAGCGCCAACATGAAGGCTGCGCTGGACGGCATCAAGGACTTCGATACGGGCGGCCTGATCGGCGTGCCGATCTCGATCAAGGGCAATTCCATCCCGGTGGGCCGGATCTATCGCGCCGATGTGAAGCAGAAGCAAATGGTGCCCGCGTCCGATTGGATCGTGCTGAAGTGAGGCGACCGTGAACCCGGGACTTGACGCGCAAGCCATGACGACGGCGCCGCCTGCGGCGGTGCTGGACATCAACAATATCGAAGTCGTCTACAACAAGGCGGTGCAGGTGTTGCGCGGCCTGTCCCTGTCGGTGCCCGCCGGCAGCATCGTAGCGCTCTTGGGCAGCAACGGCGCCGGCAAGTCCACGACGCTCAAGGCGGTGTCGGGGCTGCTGGATCTGGAGGACGGCGCGCTGGTGCGCGGGCACATCGTCTTCAACGGGGGCGATACGGCGGGCGCCAAGCCGCAGAACCTGGTGCGGTCGGGGCTGGCCCACGTGATGGAAGGGCGCCGGGTGTTCGAGGACCTGACCGTGGAAGAAAACCTGGTGGCGGCGACCTATGCGTTGACCGGCCGGCCGGGCGCGCGGGTGGATTTCGACCTGGTCTACGGGTATTTTCCGCGCCTGTTCGAACGCCGCCGCGGCCTGGCAGGTTATCTGTCAGGGGGCGAACAGCAGATGCTGGCCATCGGCCGCGCGCTGATCGCGCAGCCCAGGCTGATGCTGCTGGACGAGCCGTCGCTGGGCTTGTCGCCGATGCTGGTGGAGAACATCTTTTCCATCATCGCCCGCATCAACGCCGAGCATGGCGTATCGATGCTGCTGGTGGAACAGAACGCGTCCGTGGCGCTGGCCGTGGCGAATTACGGCTACATCATGGAGACGGGCAAGGTGGTGATCGACGGCACCGCCGACAAGCTGGCGGCGGATCCGGACGTGCGCGAATTCTATCTAGGCGTCGGTGGCACGGGCGAGACCCGCGGGTTTCGCGACATCAAGCACTACAAGCGGCGCAAGCGCTGGCTGTCATGAAGGACAAGACCGTGATCGCCTCTCTCGATACGGCCGTGTGGCCCGAACTGACCTTGCCGCAGATGCTGCGCGAGCAGGCGCGGCGCCAGCCAGTGGCCATCGCCATCCGGCAAAAGGATTTCGGCATCTGGAAGCCGCTGACCTGGGCGGACTATTGGCAGCGCGCCTGCCGCGTCGGGCTGGGTTTGCGGGCCTTGGGCTTGAGCCGCGGCGGGCGGGTAGCCATCGTGTCCGAGAACCGCGTGGAGTGGTTGCTGACGCAGCTGGGTGCGGGCGCCGTCGGCGGGGTAGCGGTGGGCGTGTATTCGACCAGCCCGGCCGAAGAGATGGGCTACGTGCTGGAGCATGCGGACGTGGAACTGGTGGTGTGCGAAGACCAGGAGCAGACCGACAAGGTGCTGCAAGTGGCCAGCCGCCTGCCGTTGCTGCGGCGCATTGTCATGATGGAGACCAAGGGCCTGCGCTCCTACGCACCCGCCGAGCGCGGGCGCATCGTGACGTTCGCCGAGGTCGAAGCGGATGGCGCCGGTCGGGAGGCCGCCGAGCTGGCGGCCTTGAACACGGCGCTGGATGCGCAGTCGCTGGACGATACGGGCCTGATGATCTATACGTCGGGCTCCACTGGCAAGCCCAAGGGGGCGATGCTCAGCTACCGCAACATGCGCGGCGTGGCGCCGGGCATCGCGGATCGTTTGGCTATGGATGCCCGCAGCGTGCACCTGTCTTATCTGCCCCTGTGCCATGTGGCCGAGCAGATGCTGTCGACCTTCGTGCCGCTTTACCTGGGCTCCCAGGTGAACTTCGGCGAATCCATCCGCACGGTGCAGGAAGACCTGCGCGAGGTGGCGCCCACCATTTTCCTGGGCGTGCCGCGCATCTGGGAAAAGCTGCACGCGTCGATATCGATCAAGATGCAGGAAGCCGGGCGCCTGCAGCAATGGCTGTACCGCCGGGCGTTGGCGGCGTGCGCGCCGTTCCTGGAGAAGTCGCCCGCGCAGTACACCGCGCGTGAACGCCTGACGCATGCATTGTGGTACTGGCTGGTGCTGCGCGCCTTGCAAAACTTTATCGGCTTGCGGCGCGTGCGGGTGGCGATGACGGGCGCGGCGCCGATTCCGCCGGACGTGGTGCGCTACTTCCGCAATCTGGGCGTGCCGCTGCTGGAGGTCTATGGGCTGACGGAGTCGGCCGGCATGATCTTCGGCCAGCATCCCGACCGCGTGAAAGTCGGGACGGTGGGCGAACCGATCCTGGGCGTGGACTGGAAGATGGGGGATGCCGGCGAACTGCTGGTGCGCGGTGACATGGTGTTCCAGGGCTACTACAAGCACGCCGAGGCGACCGCCGACACCGTACGCGACGGCTGGCTGCATACGGGCGACGTCGTGGCCGAGCAGGACGGCCGCGTCCGTATCGTCGACCGCTTGAAGGACATCATGATTACTGCAGGGGGCAAGAACCTGACGCCGTCCGAGATCGAGAACGCGGTCAAGGGCAGCCCCTACGTGAAAGAGTGCATCGTGATCGCCGATGGCCGCAAGTACGTGTCGGCGCTGATCCAGCTGGAGTTCGATACCGTGGGCAAGTGGGCGGAATCGCGCCGCATCGCGTTTACGCATTTCCGGTCGCTGGCTGAATGCGCGCAGGTGCGCGAGCTGGTCCAGCAGGAGGTGTCGCGCGCCAATGCGGGCCTGGCGCCCGTGGCGCAGATCAAGCGTTTTCATCTGCTGACCAAGGAACTGGACCACGACGACGGCGAGGTGACGGCGACGATGAAGGTCAGGCGCGCCAGCATCTACCGCACCTACGCGAACGAAATCGAAACGCTGTACGCTGAGGAGACGCTGGCATGAACGAAGCCGTGATCGTGGAAGCGGTGCGCACGCCCTTCGGCCGCCGCGGCGGGTGGTGGACCGACACGCGCCCGGATACGCTGCTGGCCCAGACGGTGCAGGGGCTGCTTGCGCGCGCCGGACTGCCGGGCGCCCAGGTCGAGGATCTGATCGCCGGCTGCGTCAGCCAGGCGGGCGAGCAGGGGGCCAACATCGGTCGCCTGGCGGCGATGCTGGCGGGCTTGCCGGAAAGCGTGCCGGGCGTAGCCCTGAACCGCATGTGCGGGTCCAGCCAGCAGGCGGTGCATTTCGGTGCGCAGGCTATTGCCGCAGGCGACATGCGGTATGTGGTGGCCGGCGGCGTGGAGAGCATGAGCCGGGTGCCCATGTTCCTGGATGTGACGTTGGGTCAGGGCGAGTTCCGCGGTTTTGAATCGCTGAACCCGGCGTTGCTGGAGCGCTATCCGCTCATCCATCAGATCGAAAGCGCGGAGCGCATTGCCGACCATTGGCAGCTATCGCAGGCGGCGATGGACGAGTGGGCGCGGGAAAGCCATGCGCGCGCCTGGGCGGCTGCGAAAGCGGGCCGGCATGCGGAATTGCTGCCGGGTCCGCAAGGGGCCGGGCATCGGGATGAAGGTATCCGCGAGGCGACCGACCCGGCCCGCATGGCGGCCATGGCGCCTGCGATGCGTGCCCCGGGACAAGGCGGCGTGACCGCCGCCAATGCCAGCCAATTGGCGGACGGCGCGGCGGCGGTCCTGCTGGCCGACCGCGACACCGCGCTAGCCGACGGCTTGCGGCCGCGTGCGCGATTCCTGGCGCGGGTGGTGGTCGGATCGGATCCCGTGATGCAGCTGACGGGCGTGATTCCGGCCACCCGGCTCGCGCTGGCGCGCGCGGGTCTGACCCTCGAGGACATCGACTGGATCGAGATCAACGAGGCCTTCGCCAGCGTGGTGCTGGCTTGGCAACGTGAACTGGACGCCAAGCTTTCGCGGGTGAATCCTTGGGGCGGCGCGATTGCGCACGGACATCCGCTGGGCGCGACCGGCGCGGGGCTGATGGCCAAGATGCTGACCGGGTTGGAGGCAAGCGAAGGGGAGTTCGGCCTGCAACTCATGTGCATCGGCCATGGCATGGCGACGGCGACCATCATCCAGAGGCTGTAAGCGCACATGGAAAAGACCGAAGCTGCCGCGCCGCGGGAAGAGGGCGCGGATTCCGAACGCCGCCGCGAGCTGGTGCTGGCGGCGGGCAGGCTCTTCTGCAAGCACGGCTACGAGCGCACGACGGTGCGCGAATTGGCGCGCACCGTCGGCTTGCAGTCGGGTAGCCTGTTCCATCATTTCCGCAGCAAGGAAGAGATCCTGGTGGCGGTCATGAACAACGGCATCCAGGAAGTGATCGACGATGGAGAGCGGGCGCTGGCGCGGTACAACGCGCCGGCCGATCGCCTGGCGGCACTGTTCCGGGTCCATATGTGGAGCATGCTGCACGGCGCTGGCGGCGATGCGATGAATGCGCTGGTGTATGAATGGCGCAGCCTGTCGGCGCCCAGCCAGTCTGCCGTGAAGGCGCTGAGCGACCGCTACGAGGCCATGTGGCAATCGGTGGTGTCGGATGCAGTGAGCGCCGGGCTGGTCAAGGGCGATGCGCGCGTCATCAAACGCTGCGTGCTGGGGGCGATGAACCTGACGGTGCAGTGGTACAAGCCCGGCGGACGGCTGGCGCCCGCCGAGTTCATTGATGCGATGTTGCTGGCGGCCTTGCCGACCCTGCCGTCAGGAGTAGGGACGTGGCCGGTGGACGCAGTCAGCCGCGGCGCTTGAGGAATGCACCCACGGCGCAGGCGATGCCCAGCGCCAGCAGCGAGCCCGACACGGGAAGCAGGAAGTCCGCCTCGCCGTGATAACCGCCACCGGTGACGCCGCCCGCCACGCCGCCCATCCATAACAGAGCGGTCAGCAGGGACGCCGCGACGGCGATCGCGGCGGCGATGCACAGCGCGATGAAGATCGGGCGGCGCGGCCGCACGGGTTGGTAGGGCGCGCCCGGTTGGACGCGGCGGGGTTGCTTGATCCAGTAGACCAGCCCCGCCACGACCAGCAGCAGCATCAGGATCTTGAAGATCATGATGCGGTCCGCTGCTTAGTCTTCACGGCGCAGGTGCGGGAAGAGGATGACGTCGCGGATGCTGGGGCTGTCGGTCAGCAGCATGACCAGGCGGTCGATGCCGATGCCGCAGCCACCCGTCGGGGGCATGCCGTATTCCAGGGCGCGGATGTAGTCCGCGTCGTAGAACATGGCTTCTTCGTCGCCCGCGTCCTTGGCTTCGACCTGCGAACGGAAGCGTTCAGCCTGGTCTTCGGGATCGTTCAGCTCCGAGAAGCCGTTGGCGATTTCGCGGCCCGTCATGAACAGCTCGAAACGCTCGGTGATGCCTTCGCGCGTGTCGGAGGCGCGCGCCAGCGGCGACACTTCGACCGGGTAGTCGATGATGTAGGTCGGGTTCCAGAGCTTGGCTTCGGCGGTCTCTTCGAACAGGGCCAATTGCAGTGCGCCCAGGCCGGCGCGCGACAGCACAGGGCCGTCGGCGTCCGCGCCCAGCTTCTTCAGTTCGGCGCGCACGAAGGCGGCGTCGTCCAGCTGCACCTGCGTATAGCCCGGCGCGTACTTGAGGATGGCTTCGCAGATCGTCAGGCGGTCAAACGGCTTGGACAGGTCCAGTTCGCGTTCGCCATACGTGAGGACGGCGCTGCCAGTGGCCGAGATGGCGGCCTGGCGGATCAGCTCTTCCGTGAAGTCCATGAGCCAGCGGTATTCCGCGAAGGCCGCATAGAACTCCATCATCGTGAATTCAGGATTGTGACGCGGGCTGACGCCTTCGTTGCGGAAGTTGCGGTTGACTTCGAACACGCGTTCGAAGCCGCCGACGATCAGGCGCTTCAGGTAGAGCTCGGGCGCGATGCGCAGGTACATTTCCATGTCCAGCGCATTGTGGTGCGTCACGAAGGGCTTGGCCGCCGCGCCACCCGGGATCGGGTGCAGCATCGGGGTTTCCACTTCGAGGAAGCCGGCGTTCAGCATGAACTGGCGGATGCTGCCCACGGCCTTGCTGCGCGCTTCAAACGTGCGGCGCGTGGCGTCCGTCATGATCAGGTCGACGTAGCGCTGGCGATAGCGCAGTTCCTGGTCGGCCACGCCGTGGAACTTGTCCGGCAGCGGGCGCAGCGACTTCGACAGCAGGCGGGCGGTGGCGGCATGCACCGACAGTTCGCCCTTGTTGGTCTTGAAGACCGACCCTTCGATCGCGATGATGTCGCCGATGTCCCATTGCTTGAACGCGGCGTAGTTGTCTTCACCCAGCGTGCCGCGGTCCAGGTAGATCTGGATGCGGCCGGTGCTGTCTTGGAGCGTGGCGAAGCTGGCCTTGCCCATGACGCGCTTGAGCATCATGCGGCCGGCGACCTTGACGGTGACGGGGGCGGCGGCCAGGGCTTCCTGCTCCAGGCCGTCGTACTTGTCATGCAGGGCCGCAGCGCGGGCGTCCGGAACGAAATCGTTGGGGTACGCGACCCCGGTTTCGCGCAGTTTGGCCAGCTTGGCGCGCCGTTCGGCGATCAAGCGGTTTTCATCCTGGGCGGGGGCCGGAGTGGTCGAGTGGTCGGTCATGGTCGGGGGATCAGTCGTAATTGCGGATGTCGTCGATTTCGGTCGTGCCGAAATCTTCGCGATCCAGGTAGGCGAGGATGCGGGAGGCCACGTTGGCGGGCGAAGCCAGCTTGCCCGTGGCGTGGAAGTCCTGGAACTTGGCCAGCGCCGGGAAGCTTTCCGGGTCGCTGGAGCGGATGGTGGCCTGCATGTCGGTGTCGACGATGCCGGGGGCCAGCGCGACGATGCGTGCGCCATCGGCGCCCTGCTCCTGCTTGACCACGCGCGAGTACATGTCGAGTGCCGCCTTGGTGGCGCAGTACACGCCCCAGCCGGCGTTCGGGTTGCGGCCCGCGCCGGAGGAGATGTTCAGCACGCGGCGGTCGGCCGCGAGGTCTTCGACCGCGGCCAGGAAGCGCGCGGTCAGCAGCATGACGGCGGTGACGTTCAGATTGAACGCCGTGGTGATGGCCGCGCTGTCGATCAGGGCGTCGGTGCCGGCGACAGGATGCACGGTGCCGGCGTTGTTGATCAGCAGGTAGCGGCGGGCGTCGCGCGGCAGGGCGGCGCAGATGCGTTCGGCAGTGGCCTCGGCCGCTTTCAGGTCCGAGAGGTCCACGGACAACTGTTCCAGCTGCACGTCTTGCGAGCGTGCGTAGGCGGTCAGTTCGGGGTCTTCGCGGCGGGCCAGCGTGATCAGGCGGGTGCCCGGTTTGGCCAGGCCGCGCGCCATGGCGGCGCCGATGCCGCGCGATGCGCCGGTCAGGATTGCGATGGTGTCAGACATTCGTGGACCTCTGGGTGCGGTTAGCGGAAGTAGCGCAAGAGACTTAGACGCCTTGCTTCAGGCTGGCCTGGATGAAGGGGTCCAGGTCGCCGTCCAGCACTTTCTGCGTGTTGGAGATTTCAACGTTCGTGCGCAGGTCCTTGATGCGGCTCTGGTCCAGCACGTAGGAACGGATCTGGTGGCCCCAGCCCACATCGGTCTTGGAGTCTTCCAGCTTCTGCTGCTCGGCCATGCGGTTGCGCATTTCCAGTTCGTAGAGCTTGGACTTCAGCATCTGCATGGCTTCGGCGCGGTTGCGGTGCTGCGAGCGGTCGTTCTGGCACTGCACCACGATCCCGGTGGGGATGTGCGTCAGGCGCACGGCCGAGTCGGTCTTGTTGATGTGCTGGCCGCCCGCGCCGGAGGCACGGTAGGTGTCCACGCGCAGGTCGGCGGGGTTCACATCGACTTCGAACGAATCGTCGACTTCGGGGTAGACGAACACGCTGGCGAACGACGTGTGGCGGCCGCCCGAGGAGTCAAACGGGCTCTTGCGGACCAGGCGGTGCACGCCGGTTTCCGTGCGCAGGTAGCCAAAGGCGTATTCGCCTTCGATCTTGATCGTGGCCGACTTCAGGCCCGCGACTTCGCCTTCGGATTCTTCCAGGATCTCGGCCTTGAAGCCCTTGCGTTCGGCGTACTTCAGGTACTGGCGCAACAGCATCGAGGCCCAGTCCTGCGCTTCCGTGCCGCCCGCGCCTGCCTGGATGTCCACAAAGCAGTTCAGGGGATCGGCCGGATTGGAGAACATGCGGCGGAATTCCAGGTCTTCGAGCTTTTCCTGGTAGCCGTCGGCGTCTGCTTCGATGGATTCCAGCGTGGAATCGTCGTCATCGGCCTTGGCCATTTCGAACAATTCGTTGGCGTCGGCCAGGCCCGTGCCCAGGCCCGTGAGCGTTTCCACCACGGTTTCCAGCGCTTTCTTCTCACGGCCCAGGTCTTGGGCGTGCTTGGGGTCGTTCCAGACGGCCGGGTCTTCGAGCTCGGCGTTTACGACTTGCAGGCGTTCAGCTTTGGCATCGTAGTCAAAGATACCTCCGTAGAGCCTGTTCGCGCTCCGCGTAATCGGCGAGGCGGGCTGCGAGCTGGTTCTGACGTTCGGCTTCCATGATGATCCTGTCCTGATGACTTTTGTGCGAAACCTGGCATTTTACCGTGGATGGCCCGACTGCGCGGGCGCGTGTTGCAAGAAGGGGGACGGATCCGGCGCTAGGGGTTTGCGTGAGTCAGGCCAAGTTGTTCAGTTTTTTGTCACCTTGCGCGCTCTAGGCTTGTTCCAGTGGCCGTTGCGTCCCCGTTCGGGATGCCGGACCGCCGTACCGGCAATCCGCCGGATGATCCCGCCAGAGGACAGGAGACATAGATGGAAAACACGATGACCCCTGGGGTCACGCCGGCGATCCCGGCGAGTGAGGAGGACCGCATCTACCGCAAGGTGGGATGGCGGTTGGTGCCGCTGTTGGTGGTTTGCTACGTCGTGGCCTACCTGGACCGCGTGAACGTGGGCTTCGCCAAACTGCAGATGCTGCAGGAGCTTCAATTCAGTGAAACGGTATATGGGCTGGGCGCCGGCATTTTCTTCATCGGCTACTTCATCTTCGAAATTCCCAGCAACATCATCCTGCACAAGGTAGGCGCGCGGGTCTGGATTGCACGGATCATGATCACCTGGGGGATCATCTCCGCCTGCATGATGTTCGTGACCAGCGTCCACATGTTCTATGCGTTGCGCTTCCTGCTGGGCGCGGCCGAGGCCGGCTTCTTCCCCGGCATCATCCTGTACCTGACCTACTGGTATCCGGCAGCGCGGCGCGGTCGCATCACGACGTTCTTCATGACCGCCGTGCCCATGTCGGGCCTGATTGGCGGCCCGATCTCGGGCTGGATCATGTCCACGTTCCATGGCGACCATGGCCTGTCGGGCTGGCAGTGGCTGTTCCTGCTGGAAGGCATTCCGTCGGTGGTGATCGGCGTGCTGGTGCTGATCTATCTGGATGACCGCATCAACAAGGCCAAGTGGCTGACGGCGTCCGAAAGGGCCGTGCTGATCCGCAACATCGCAGCGGAAGAGCAGCAGAAGGAAGATCCGCCGATCCGCGCCGCGCTGACCCGTCCGCGCGTTTGGGCCATGGCGCTGATCTACTTTTCGTTCGTGATGGGCCTGTATGGCGTGGGCTTCTGGATGCCGAGCCTGATCAAGAGCACGGGGGTGCAAAGCCCGCTGGCGATCGGCCTATTGACCGCGATCCCCAACCTGTTCGCCGTGATCGGCATGATCCTGATTTCGCGCAATTCCGACCGCCTTCGCGAGCGCCGCTGGCACGTGGCGCTGCCGGCGCTATGCGGCGCGCTGGGCCTGTTCTTCTCGGCCGTCTGGAGCGGCAACACGGTGTTGGCGATTCTGGCGCTGACGGTGGCCAACATCGGCATCTGCACGGTGCTGCCGTTGTTCTGGAGCCTGCCGACCGCCTTGCTGGGCGGCACGGCGGCCGCTGCCGGCATCGCGCTGATCAACTCGGTGGGCAACCTGGCGGGCTTCGTCAGCCCGTATCTTGTGGGCTGGTTGAAGGACATGACCGGCACGACCAATACCGGGCTGTACATGCTGTCGGGCTGCCTGGTAGTGGGCGCGCTGGTGGCGCTGGCGCAACCGGCCAAGCTGGTCAATAAATAAAAGGATCCGCCCTGGGGGCGGTACCGACGGCGGGGTGTTTGAAAGAGCCCTCGCCGTTTTTCGTCACGCCGCGTGTTCGATGACCAGCTGCACCGACACCATGCCGTTCCAGACGTTCTGCTCCAGGCGATAGGCGGCCTGGATGTGTTCGGGCAGCGACTGGTCGTGGCCGAACCAGATGGCGTCAAAGCGCTGATGGCCGCGTTCCAGCGACAGCTTCAGATGCTTTTCGCCCACCAGGCGCTGGTTGCGCACGGTGAACTCGTCCAGGAACAGGGGGGCGGCAAAACCGGCGCCCCAGACCTGCTGCTGCAGCATGCCCGCGACATCGGCGTTGGCGTAGCCGGATTCCAGCGATCCGTCGGTTTCGATGACGGGCTCGAAGGTGTCGCGTCCGGTCAGTTCCCGCACGGCGGCGTCGAACGCGGGAGCGAAGGCCGGGAAGTCTTCACGGCCCAGGGTCAGGCCCGCCGCCATCGCATGGCCGCCGAACTTGCGGATCAGGTTGGGATGACGCTTGGACACGAGGTCCAGCGCGTCGCGCAGGTGCACGTCGGGAATCGAACGGCCAGAGCCGCGGATTTCGTCGTCGCCCGCCGGCGCGAAGGCCAGCGTGGGACGCCAGAATTTCTCTTTCAGGCGGGAGGCGACCAGGCCCACCACGCCCTGGTGCCAGCCCGGGTCGAACACGCAGACGGTAGCGCCCGAGGCGGCATTGGGTTCTTCCATGGCGGCCAGCGCTTGCTCGCGCATTTCGGCTTCGATGGTACGGCGTTCGCGGTTGATGTTGTCGAGCTCGCGCGCCATTTCCAGCGCCTGGGCTTCGTCATCCGTGGTCAGGCAGGCGATGCCCAGGCTCATGTCGGCCAGGCGTCCCGCGGCATTGATGCGGGGGCCCAGCGCGAAGCCCAGGTCAAAGCCGTTGGCGCTGCGCGGTTCGCGGCCGGCAACGGCGAAGAGCGCGCGCAGGCCGGGTTGCAGCCGGCCGCTGCGCATGCGCTGCAGGCCTTGCGTGACCAGCAGGCGGTTGTTGGCGTCCAGCTTGACCACGTCGGCCACGGTGCCGAGGGCGACCAGGTCGGACAGCGTGTCCAGGCGCGGCCCGCCGTCGGCCGCATAGACGCCGCGGCGACGTAGCTCGGCGCGCAGCGCCAGCATCATGTAGAAGATGACGCCCACGCCGGCCAGGTTCTTGGACGGGAAACCGCAACCCGGCTGGTTGGGGTTCACGATGGCCAGCGCGTCGGGAAGGGTGTCGCCCGGCAGGTGGTGGTCGGTGATCACCACGCCGATACCGGCCGCGTTGGCGGCAGCCACGCCGTCCACGCTGGCGATGCCGTTATCAACAGTGATGATGATGTCGGGCTTGCCGCTGCGGTGCCGGACGGCCAGGTCGACCACGGCGGGCGACAGGCCGTAGCCGGTTTCGAAGCGGTTGGGCACCAGGAAGTCGACGTCGGCGCCCATGGCGGACAGGGCGCGCAGCCCGACGGCGCAAGCGGTGGCGCCGTCGCAGTCATAGTCGGCCACGATCAGCATTTTCTTGCCGGCCTGCAGGGCGTCGGCCAGCACGCCGGCGGCATGCGCCGAGTGCGTCAGGCCGGCCGGCGGCAGCAGCGACGGCCAGGCCAGCTTGGTCTGGTCGGGGTGGGTGACGCCACGGGCGGCCCACAGGCGGGCGAGCAGCGGGTGGATGCCCGAAGCTTCCAG
Organism: Achromobacter marplatensis; assembly: GCF_002209535.1. Classification (GTDB taxonomy): domain Bacteria; phylum Pseudomonadota; class Gammaproteobacteria; order Burkholderiales; family Burkholderiaceae_B; genus Achromobacter; species Achromobacter marplatensis. The sequence goes on from NZ_NJIG01000008.1 coordinate 253,837, forward strand.
AACGTGGCAGGCGTCCAGGTCGGCCGGACGGATGGTTAAGCGGGGTGTGACCACCAGGCGCTCCAATTTTTCTTGGGCGCGGGCAGCAAGCCAAGCAGGCCCCCGCGCGGTTTCAGGGTAAGGGCGACCTTGCGGTCGTCGCCCAGCAGCAGCAATTCAGTGGCGGTGTCGGGCACGCCTTTCTTGCCGGCCAGCGGCCGCAGGTGTTGGGCATCCAGCTCGGCAAGCGCGTCCAGCCAGGCGGACCAGTCGCCCGTGCGTTGCGGCGCGTCCAGCCCGGTCAACACGCGTTCGGGGCCCGCTGGCGCGATGGGCCAGGGCGTGCCACCGCCATACAGCCACAAGGCGTTGACGGGCGCCAGGCCGCGGGCGGCGCGCGCGTCGTTGACGGGGTGCTCGTGCCACGCCATCTGTATTTCATTCAGCAGCCGTCGCCAGGGACGCGTTTCCGTGTCCTGGCGCCACCACTCGTTCAAGCGCTGGCCGGCCACCACCTGCGGTGAGGCGGTCTGCGGGCGAAGGCCGTCGGGCAGCCGCAGGCGCCAGCGTTGAGGCGATAGCGCATCCACCGCAAAACCGGTGCCTTCGAACAGCGGGCGCGCCGTGTCCAGCAGGGCGGCGGTTTCTTCGGGCAGCAGGTCCATCTGGCCCGGATCCAGCAGGTTGGCCTGGTCGGCGCCCAGCGCCAGGTGGACCAGTTCGGCCAACCAGACGGCGTCGCCGGCAGGAGCCTGGCCGGCGGCCAGCAGCGGCCCCAGGCCGGCGCCTTGCAGCAGGCCGGGTTCGGGCGTGTAGCCCGCACGGGTCAATTGCCAGGATTCGAAGGCCGTGCAACCGTGGGCACGCACGTCGAAGGCGACGGACCGGGCGGCGCCGGCCAGCAGCCAACTGTGCAGCGTGGGGGCGCGTTCGGGCAGAAGCTTGGCCAGTTCGGCGGCAACGGGAAGGGCGGGCAGCGCGCCCGGAATGACGATCAGCATGGCGGGGATTGTAGTCCGCGCGGGGCCGGGGAACTAAGCGGCGCCGGCAACTGCCATAGCTTGACACGCCTGGTCGTGGAACCGCACATCCGCGGCGCGATTTCCAGGCTGTTAATGCCATAATGCGCACGTGCTGAAAATACCCTACGAACTCTGGATAGGCGCCCGCTATGCCGGGTTGGCCCGAATCCGCCAGCGACGCGGGCGCCGCGATCGCTTCATCTCCTTCATCGCCGCCAGCTCCATGGCGGGCATCGCGCTGGGCGTCGCCGCCCTGATCGTGGTGCTGTCCGTGATGAACGGGTTTCAAAAAGAAGTGCGCGACCGCATGCTGTCGGTACTGCCGCACATCGAACTCTACATTCCTGGCGGCTTGCCGGAACGCGTGCTGGACCAATGGCAGCAGTTTGCCGACGCGGCCAAGCAGAACCCCGAGGTCAAGGCCGGCGCGCCCTTCGTGGCCGCGCAGGGCATGCTGGTGCGGGGTCAGGCGTTGCGAGGCGTGCAGGTGCGCGGCATCGACCCGGCCACCGAAGGCAACGTGTCGGACCTGCCGCGCCAGATGGTGTCGGGCAAGCTGACCGACCTGAAGCCCGGCGGCTTTGGCGTGGTGCTGGGCAATGAACTGGCTGACGGCCTGGGCGTGAAACTGGGCGATACGCTGCTGATGATGGCGCCGCAAGGTTCGATCAGCCCCGCCGGGTTCGCGCCGCGCATGCGCCAGTTCACGGTGGTGGGCGTGTTCTCGTCCGGCCACTATGAATACGATTCCTCGCTGGCGTTCGTTGACAACGAAGACGCCGCGCGCGTGTTCCGCGAAAGCGGCACGGCTGGCGTGCGCCTGCGCATCGCCGACATGCAGAAGGCGCCCGAAGTCGCCAGCGAACTGAAGAAAGTGCTGCCGCCTTATGTGATGGCCAGCGACTGGTCGCGCAACAACCGCACCTGGTTCGCGGCCGTGCAGACCGAAAAGCGCATGATGTTCCTGATCCTGGCGCTGATCGTGGCGGTGGCGGCATTCAACCTGCTGTCGTCGCTGGTGATGGCCGTGAAAGACAAGCAGTCCGACATCGCCATCCTGCGCACCTTGGGCGCGGGGCCAGGCGAAGTGGCCCGTATCTTCCTGGTGCAGGGGGCGCTGATCGGCGTGATCGGCACCTTGCTGGGCGTCGTGGGCGGCATCATCATCGCCTACAACGTGGACGTGATCGTGCCCTTCATCGAACGGTTGTTAGGCGTGCATTTCCTGCCGCGCGAAGTCTATTTCATCAGCGCCTTGCCGTCCGATCCGCAAATCGGCGATATCGTCACGATCGGCCTGACTTCCCTGGTGCTGTCGCTGCTGGCGACGCTGTATCCCAGCTGGCGCGCGTCGCGCCTGCAACCCGCACAGGTGCTGCGCCATGATTGATGCTCCGAATCGTGCGTCGTTGACGCCTGCGTTGCAGGCCGAGAACATCGTCAAGGTCTACGACGAAGGCCCTGCGCGCATTGAAGTGCTCAGCAACGTCAGCCTGTCTGTCGCGCGTGGCGAGATGGTCGCCATCGTTGGCGCATCCGGCTCGGGCAAGAGCACCTTGCTGCATATCCTGGGCCTGTTGGACGTGCCGACCAGCGGTTCGGTGTCCGTCGACGGAAAACTGGCGATGGGCTTGTCCGAAGCCAAAAAGAGTGCCGTGCGCAACAGCAGCCTGGGTTTCGTGTACCAGTTCCACCATCTGCTGCCCGAGTTCTCGGCGCTGGACAATGTGGCGATGCCGTTGATCGTCCGCCGGGAAAACCGTGACAAGGCCCGTGCTGCGGCGCGCGAGGTGCTGGCGCTGGTGGGGCTGGCTGCCCGCGAAGACCACTTCCCGGGGCAACTGTCCGGCGGCGAACGCCAGCGGGTGGCGCTGGCGCGTGCGCTCGTGACGCGGCCGGTGTGCGTGCTGGCCGATGAACCGACGGGCAACCTGGACCGCAACACGGCGCACAAGATGTTCGAACTGCTGACCCGGGTGAACCAGGAGTCGGGCACGGCGTTCGCGATCGTGACCCATGACCCGGAACTGGCCGCCCGCGCCGACCGCCAATTGCTGATGGAAAACGGCCGTCTGGTATCGGGATAAGGCAATCCGGGTGGATAATCCTGTCGAGGAGGCCACGCCCATGCTGATCGACACCCACTGCCATCTGGACGCCGCCGAGTTCGACGCCGACCGCCAGCAGGTGGCCGACCATGCCTGCGAGGCCGGCGTCCAGTCCATTGTGATTCCGGCCATCGAACGCGCCAATTTCCCCATCGTGCGGGATCTGGCCGGCCAGATCGCCGGAGGCGCTTACGCGCTGGGCATCCATCCCTTGTACGTGCAGCGCGCCGACGATTCCGACCTGGATGTGCTGCGCGACACCATCAAGCAGTCGTTGGGGGATCCGCGATTCGTCGCCATCGGCGAGATCGGCCTGGATTTCTTCGTGCCCGAGATCTCGTCGGGTGAACCGCGCGAACGCCAGGAACGCTTCTATGCCGCGCAACTGGCCATGGCGGCGGAGTTCCACCTGCCGGTGCTGCTGCATGTGCGCCGGTCGCAAGACATCCTCTTGAAATACCTGCGCCGGCATGGCCGCATCGGGGGGATCGCGCACGCCTTCAACGGTAGTGCGCAGCAGGCGCAAGCGTTCATCGACCAGGGCTTTGCCTTGGGGATGGGCGGGGCCATGACTTATGAACGCGCCTTGCAGATCCGCCGCCACGCGGTAGAGGTGGATCTGGCCCATCTGGTGCTGGAAACCGACGCGCCGGACATACCGCCGGCCTGGCTGCACCCCCCGCAGCGCCGCAACCGGCCAGGCGAGCTGGCTCGCATCGCCGGCGTATTGGCAGACCTGCGCGGTATCACGGCCGCCCAGGTGGCCCATGCCACCACCGCCAACGCCATGCGCGTTCTGCCGCGGTTGCCGGCCGCCATCCTGGCCGACGTCGACTGACTTCCGTCCCCCGATGTACGCAGCGCGATAACAGCAGTTGTCGTGCGGATGCGTCATTTTTATAAGAATTTTCTGAAAACTTGCTAAACGCTGAATAAAAACTGACAAAAAGTTGAATAGAATATTGGGAATGAATATCATTGCCGTTCACTGAAAATTCCAATCAGCGCAATGCGCGCCGCCCCACCGGGGTGGTCTCAATTGATTCCCTATGTCGACTCAGAAAAGCATCCAGGGCTCCGGGGGAGCTCGTCCCGCCCATTTCCCGTCTTTCCGCTTGTTGCCGCTGGCCTTGGCGATCGCCGCAGCGGGCAGCGCCCAGGCGCAATCCGCGGCCGGCGCGAACGAAGACACCATGGGCGTCGCCCAGATGGACACCGTCGTGGTGACCGCCGCGGGCTTCGAGCAGGAAATCAAGAACGCGCCGGCGTCCATTTCCGTGATCACCCGCGAACAACTGGAGACCAAGCCGTTCCATAACCTGGCCGACGCGGTGGCCGATGTGGAAGGGGTGACGGTGGAGCGGGGCGGTAAAGCGGGCGGCATGAACATCAGCATCCGCGGGCTGCCCAGCGATTACACGCTGGTGCTGGTGGACGGCAAGCGCCTGAACCAGAACAGCTCGGGCGCGCGCCCCAACGGCTTTGGCGACGTGGACACCAACTTTATTCCGCCGATGGCGGCCATCGAGCGGATCGAAGTCGTGCGCGGGCCCATGTCGACCCTGTACGGGTCGGATGCAATGGGCGGCGTGATCAACATCATCACCCGCAAGGTCAGTCAGGATTGGATGGGGCAGATCACGCTGGACGGCACGGCGCAGGGGGACAACGCCTTCGGCAACAACTACGGCGCGGCGTTCTACCTGAGCGGCCCGATCAAGACCGACAAGCTGGGCCTGACCTTGCGTGGCGGCCAGTACCGCCGCCTGAGCGCGAACGGCAGCTATCCGGTCAATCAGGCCGAGTTCAACAGCGGCAACTACACCGGCGACATCGCCAGCTTCTCCGGCCTGGGCGACAGCAAGCAGCAGAACGTGGGCTTGCGCCTGGCGCTGACCCCCAACCGCAACCACGACATCCTGTTCGACGTGGATAGCAACTGGCAAACCTACGACAACGCCAACGGTGAACTGGGCACGCTGAATACGAGCATCGCGCCCAACCGACAGGGTGGCGGCTACGATCCCGAAATGAAGTTCAACCGCCAGCGCTATGCGCTGACGCATCTGGGGCGCTACGGCGGTTCCATCAGTTCCGACACCAGCCTGGTCTACGACACGACCGAGACCATTGGCCGCACCAACCCCATGAATTCGCCGCGCCGGCCCTCCGACGGCGCCAAACGGGACCTGGAATACGACAACTGGGTGTTCGACACCAAGTGGACGATGCCGCTGTTCAACGACCGGCACAACCTGACGATGGGCGGGCAATGGCGCGAGCAGCAGTTCAAGGACACGCTGGTCTCTGCGCCGCTGGATCAGCGCCAGTACCAGTGGGCGCTGTTCGCGGAGGACGAATGGCGCATCGTGGATGACTTGGCGCTGACGGCCGGCGCACGTTACGACCGCAACGAGCAGTTCGGCGGCAAGTGGAGCCCGCGCGGCTATCTGGTGTGGAACGCCACGCCGATGTGGACCGTCAAGGGCGGCGTGAGCAAGGGCTACAAGACGCCGGACATCAACCTGATGACGGACGGGATCATCGGTCTGGGCGCGCAGGGCACCATGCCGCTGCTGGGCAATTCGCAACTGAAGCCAGAAAGCAGCACCTCGTCCGAATTGGGTCTGCTGTTTGACAACGGCGAGGGCCTGTCGGGCAACCTGACCGCCTTCCACACCAAGTTCAAAGACAAGATCGACTCGCAGAACGTCCCCAACTGCCTGGCCAGGGGCGGGCCGGCGCCGGGGTGCCTGGATCTGGGCGTCTGGGAGCGCAACGGTGTTCCCGTGGACAATTTCTCGCAGCGCGTGAACATCGACACCGCCACCATCCAGGGTTTTGAACTGGGGGGCCGCATTCCGCTGTATGGCGGCGTGTCGTTCAACGGCAACTACACCTTGACCGCCAGTGAAGTGACCTCTGGCGCGAAGGAAGGCCAGCCCCTGGGTTCGCAGCCGCGCCATGCGCTGAACCTGGGCCTGAACTGGCGCATCAACGACCAGTTCAATGCGTGGGTCCGTGGCGAATACCGCGCCAAGCAGTTCAACGACATGAACTGGGAGAAGGAACAGGTGTTCTACAACCCGTACTGGCTTGCCAGCATGGGCGGTTCCTACGTGGTCAACAAGAACGTGACCCTGTCGGCCTCGGTGTTCAACCTGTTCGACAAGAACTTCGTGAACTATGGCCCGACGAAGATCGGCGCCAACGCGCCGGCGGCCAACGCGAACTGGACCAATTCGTACCGCCAGGTGCTGGAAGGCCGCCGCCTGTGGGTGTCGGCAAACATTACGTTCTGATCTGCCTAGTGCCTGGCTTTGGCCGGGCATTCTTCGGAGGGCTCCGCCGGTGTGCGGGGCCTTTTTTCGTTCAGTCTGTGAGTAGCGGCAGTTCCATGCGGACGCTCAGGCCTTGCGGAGAGACATTGCGCGCCGATATCCGGCCCTTGTGCGCGGCGATCGCGGCTTGCGCGATGGACAGGCCCAGGCCGGCGCCGGAACCTGGCGCCTTCGATCCGGATGCGGTGCGGAAGAACGGCTCGAACAGAGATTCCAGGTCCGCTGCGGGCACGCCCGGCCCGCGGTCTTCGATTTCCAGGCAGGCTTCACGCACGCCGATCGAGAGCCGAACCCGTATCGCGCTGTGCGCGGGGGCGAAGCGCAGGGCATTACGCAGCACGTTCTCGATGGCGCTGGCCAGGCTGTCGCGATCGCCCGTCATCGCTACCGGGGGCAGCCTTTCCCAGAGGATGCGCACTTGCTGTTCGCCGGCCTCGTAGCGGGCATCGTCCACAACGGCGGACACGACGTCGGTCAGGTCGAGCGTATCGCTCGGCTCGGGCTGGGCGCCCAGGCGGGCCAGGCGCAGCGTGTTGCCTACCAGGGCGTCCAGGCGTTCGCATTCGCGTTCGATGCGGTCCAGCTGCACGTCCTGGCGTTCATCCTTGCGGCGCGCCAGTTCGGCCGCCAGCCGCAGCCTTGCCAGCGGCGAGCGCAATTCGTGCGCGATGTTGTGCAGCAGCTGTTCGCGGGTGTCGACAAGCGCCTTGATCCGGTCCGCCATGGCGTTGAAATCGCGCGCCAACAGGCCGAGCTCGTCCTTGCGGCCAGCCAGCTTGGGCGGTGTCTGGGCATCCAGGCGGCCGGCGGCCAGCGCGTGCGTGGCCTGGCGCAACTGCGTCAGGGGCGCGGTGACGTGGCGGGTCAGCGCCCAGCACAACGGGGCGGTTACCGCCAGCGCGAAGAGCAGCAGCGCCAGCGCCACGGGCGAGAGCCCCAGCACTTCCCAATGCGACGAGTCAAAGGGCAGGAACAGCATCAGCAACTGGGAACCGTCGGGCAGCGGCAGAAGCTGCGGCTGCCACCAGGAAACGCGCTCTCCGACCGGGTCAGGCTGCAGGTAGTCCGCTTGCGGGGACTGGTCGGTCGCCGCCCGGTACGCGGCAAGCCAGTCGTGCATGCGGGTGGGCAGTGTGCGGCCCAGGATCTCGGCGTCCTGGGCGTCCAGCACGTAGATCTTGAGCGCCGAGTAGCGTTGGTCCATGGCTTGGACCCAGCGTTGCAGGCCGTCGACGCCGTGGTTGCGGGCGACTTGCCGGGCGTCGTGAGTCAGGCTGGCCGGGTTCAGGCCGTCAAGCGAATTGATGCGATACCAGGCGACCGTCGCGGTGAACAGCATGCCGCACACCAGGATGATCGTCATGGCGCCCCAGAAGGTCAGGAACGCGCGCCAGAAGAGCGATCGGGTGGGCAGCGGCCACGGCATCAGGCCGCACCCGCCAGCACATAGCCCAGCCCGCGCAGATTGCGGATCGACAGGGAGTCGCCGGACGCGTCCAGGTGCAGCTTCTTGCGCAGGGTGCTGATGTGGGTGTCGATGCTGCGGTCGTAGCGTTCCGGCCGGCGGCCCAGCGCGTACATGCCGATCTGTTCGCGGGCGATGACTTGCCCCGGGGCGCGCATCAGCAATTCCAGGATGCGTTGTTCGGCGCCCGTCAGCAGGATGTCTTCACCATCCAGGCGGACGCGTCCGCTGGCGGGGTCCAGCGTCAAGGACCCGAGCGTCAGCGTGGGGGTGGTGGCTTCCGGTACTTCCTCGAAGCGCCGCAGCACCGCCGTGATGCGGGCTTTGAGTTCACGCGGGCTGAACGGCTTGGCCAGGTAGTCGTCGGCGCCGAATTCCAGCCCCAGTACGCGGTCGGTCTCGCCGCCGTGCGCGGTGAACATGATGACCGGCCGGCGAGAGCGCCGGCGGTAGTGCTTGAGCAAGTCCAGCCCATTGCCGTCCGGCAACATCAGGTCAAGCAGCACCAGGTCGTAGTCGTCTTGCGCCAGCAGGGCAAGGCCGTGGGCGCCGGTATGAGCCAGCGTGAGCAGGCAGTGATTGGGTTCGAGGTATTCGCGCAGCATCTGTGCAAGCTCGACGTCGTCGTCGATCAGCAGGATGCGGTGCGCCACCGCTGAGTGAGAAAAAGGCATCCGTATCAAGTGTCCCGCACTCGGTAGTGTGGCGCATGGCCATGCCGCCGAGTGTCAAGAAGTGCGAAGAAGGTAAAAGTTGTGGAAAGGCGTTTGCCCGGTTCCGACACCCTCAATTCTAATATGAGAATAGTTTTCATTAAGAAATGAGGGCTGGACTCAGCGCCGCACACGGGGTGCGCCATGGGTCCGGTACGGGAGGAAGCGGAATCATGAGCAGCAAAGATCTGGCCTTGGACGGCCGCATTCGGGTGTCGCGCACGCGTTTGGCGGCGGCACTTTGCGCGGCGGGACTGGGCATGGGCCCGGTGGCGGTTTGGGCGCAGGCAAGCGATTCCGCCAAGACGATGGAAACCGTCGTGGTGACCGCCAGCGGGTTCGAGCAGCAGATCAAGGACGCGCCGGCGTCGATCAGCGTGATCACCCGCGAAGACCTGGACAAGAAGTTCTACCGCGACGTGAACGACGCGCTGCTGGAAGTGCCGGGCGTGATCATCACGGGCGGGGGCGACCGCCAGGACATCAGCCTGCGCGGCATGGGCCCGCAGTACACGCTGATCCTGATCGACGGCAAGCGCCAAAGCTCGCGTGAAACTCGTACCAACTCGGATTCCGCCGGCGTGGAAGGCGGCTGGACGCCGCCGTTGGCCGCCATCGAACGCATCGAAGTCGTGCGCGGCCCGATGTCGTCGCTGTATGGCTCGGATGCGATGGGCGGGGTGATCAACATCATCACCCGCAAGGTGCCCAACGAGTGGGGCGGCGAAATCCGCCTGGACACCACCATCCAGGAAAGCAACAAGTCGGGCGATATCTACCAGGGCAATTTCTATCTGTCCGGCCCCATCAAGACCGACCTGCTGGGCTTGCAGATCTATGGCCAGGCATCGCAGCGCGATGAAGACAACATCGTCAACGGCTTTCGCAAGCGCAATTCGGACAGCGTGACGGCCAAGCTGGCGCTGACGCCGAACCGTGACCACGACATCGTGCTGGAAGGTACGACCATGCGTCAGAAGTACGAGAACACGTTGGGCAAGACGGTCGCGCCGCAAACGCCGGGCGTGGCGTGCGGCCGCAACGGTTGCCCCGCGTCGTCAGAAACGGACTACCGCAGTAACAAGTGGGCGCTGTCGCACACGGGCCGTTGGGGCTGGGCGGTGTCGGACAGCTACGTGCAGCAGGAAGAGTTCGACAACCGTTCGCGGCAGATGAAGATCAAGAACCTGAATCTGCAGACCAGCTGGACGCTGCCCCTGGGCTCGCACATGCTGACCCTGGGCGGCACCTACCTCAGCCAGCGTTTGAACGACCAGACCGGCAACCAGTTGGCCGGCGGCCCCAGCAAGATCGACCGTTACCAATGGGCGCTGTTCGCCGAAGACGAATGGCGCTTGACCGACAGCTTTGCCGTCACCGCCGGCCTGCGCATGGACGATGACGAGAACTTCGGCACGCACTTCAGCCCGCGCCTGTACGGCGTGTGGCAGATGGCCGAACGCTGGACGCTCAAGGGCGGCGTGTCCACGGGCTTCCGTGCGCCGGACTTGCGCCAGACGGTGGCAGGCTGGGGCCAGGTCAGCCGCGGCGGCAACATGTACGGCAACCCGGACCTGACGCCCGAGAAGTCGGTGACCGAGGAAATCGGCATCCTGTATGACGACGGCGAAGGCTTCAACGCCGGCCTGACCGTGTTCAACAACGACTTCAAGGACAAGATCACCCGCGTCGGGTGCCCGGCCTCGCAATGCCCCGAAGGCCCGAACCAGTTCGGCGCCGACCCCACGACCTACATGAACGTGGATAAGGCGGTGTCGCGTGGCGTGGAAGCCAACCTGAAGCTGCCGCTGGGCCGCGACTGGTCGTTGACCAGCAGCTACACGTTCACGAAGTCGGAGCAGAAGTCCGGCCAATACCAGGGCCAGCCGCTGAACCAGCTGCCCAAGCACCTGTTCACGACCACCTTGAATTGGCAGGCGTCTGACGCATTGCAAGCGTGGGCCCGGGTGAACTACCGCGGCAAGGAAAGCCAGCCCATCACCAGCGCGTCGTCGTCCTCGTTCATCGCGCCGTCCTACACCTTCGTGGATCTGGGCGGTTCCTATGCGGTGAACAAGACCGTGTCGGTGTATGCCGGCATCTACAACCTGTTCGACAAGCAGGTGACCTATGACGATTACGAGTTCGTGGAAGACGGCCGCCGCTACTGGCTGGGCGTCGGCGTGAAGTTCTGATCTTGAGAGTAGGGGGGCGCTTGCGTCCCCCGCAACACAAAGAGGTGCGTATGACGATGCAAGGAAACACGAGCTGTGCCCGCCGCTGGTTGATGCAGGCAGGCGTCGCGTTGGCGATGGGCGCGGCAACGGCTGTGTGCGCGGCGCAGGCCACGGCGCCCGTCAAGCATGCGCGCGGCGAGACCGCCGTGCCGGCCAATCCGACCAAGACCGTCGTGATGGACATGGCCGTGCTGGATACGATGCACGCGCTGGGAATCGAAGCGATGGGCGTGCCGGCGGTCGCCAAGCTGCCGCCCCAGCTTGCCCAGTACGCAGACCAGCGTTACTTGAAGGTCGGCTCGCTGTTCGAACCGAATTACGAGGTCATCCATGCCGCCCAGCCGCAGGTGATCTTCGTGGCGGGGCGGTCGGCGCCCAAGTACGACGAACTGGCCAAGCTGGCCCCCACCGTCGACCTGACGGTCGACCCGAAGGATTTGGTCGGCAGCGTGACGCGCAACACCGAGACGCTGGCGGCCATCTACGGCAAGCAGCCGCAGGCCAAGGAAAAGCTGGACGCGTTGCGCGCGTCGATTTCAGCGCTGCATGGCCAGGCGGCCAACGCCGGCACCGCGCTGATCGTGCTGACGACGGGCGGCAAGATGAGTGCCTACGGTCCGGGTTCGCGCTTTGGCGTGATCCATGATGCATTCGGCGTGAAGCCCGCCGTCGTGGGCTTGAACGTGTCCAATCACGGCCAAGCCATCTCGTTCGAATTCATCGCCCAGACCGATCCGGACTGGCTGTTCGTGATTGATCGCGACGCCGCGATCGGCCGCGAGGGCGTATCGGCCCAGCGCATGCTGGACAACGATCTGGTGCGCCCGACCAAGGCTTGGAAGAACAAGCGCGTGGTGTACCTGAACGGCTTCAACTGGTATCTGCTGGGCAGCGCCGGACTGACTTCCATGCAGCAGAACGTGGACGAGATCGCCGCGGCGCTGGCGCAAGAAAAGTAAGCGGCATGGGTGTTGCGAGCAAGGGCCACCGGTGAATTGGCGGCGAAAGGTGAGCGGTTGGGGCGGCCTGGCCGCCTTGTTGGTGCTGCTGGTGGTGCTGTGCGCCGCCAGCGTCAGCCTGGGCGCGGGGCAGTTGTCGCTGGCCGCGCTATGGGGCGGAGGCGAAGAGGCCGACCGCGCCTGGCGCTTCCTGATGGTCAGCCGCGTGCCGCGCACCGTGGCATTGTTGCTGGCCGGCATGTCGCTGGCGGTTGCGGGCCTGATCATGCAGATGCTGGTGCGCAACCGTTTCGTGGAACCGACGACGGCCGGCACCGTCGAGTCCGCGACGCTGGGCATCCTGGTCATTACCCTGCTGGCGCCGGATACGCCGGTGATCGGCAAGATGCTGACCGCCACGGCTTTCGCGCTGGCCGGCACCTTGCTGTTCCTGGCGCTGTTGCGCCGGGTGCCGCTGCGCACGCCCTTCATCGTGCCGCTGATCGGCCTGATCCTGGGCGGCGTGATCCACGCGGTTACCACCTTTGTGGCGTTCCGGTTCGACCTGCTGCAATCGCTGCACGCCTGGACGACAGGCGATTTCTCGGGCGTGCTGCGTGGCCGCTATGAGCTGCTGTGGATCGGCTTTGCGCTGGCGTGCGCGGCCTATGCCGCCGCTGACCGCTACACGGTGGCAGGCATGGGCCGTGAATTCGCCTCGAACCTGGGGCTGAATCACGCACGCCTGACATTCGTCGGCCTCTTGATCGTGTCCGCGATTTCGGCCGTGGTGGTGGTGACGGCGGGCGGCATCCCGTTCCTGGGCCTGATCGTGCCCAACGCCGTCAGCCTGGTGCTGGGAGACAACATGCGCCGCTCCATCCCCTGGGTCGCGGCGCTGGGCGGCGTCTTCGTGCTGGCCTGCGACATCATCGGCCGCCTGGTCATCCACCCGTATGAAATCCCCATCGGCACGGTCGTCGGCGTGCTGGGCAGCATCCTGTTCCTGTGGCTGTTGCGCACGAGGAGGAACCGCCTTGGCTGAGACAGTGCTTGCCGTCACCCGCCAGCCGGTCCGGCGCGCGCCGCAGCCGCTGCGCCTGATGTGGCTGGGCGTGGCCGCCTTAGTGTGCGTCGTGGCATTCATGACCTTGGGCGCCAACGGCCAGTGGTCGTTCGTGATTCCGTTTCGCGGCGGCAAGCTGGCGGCGATGCTGCTGGTGGCATATGCCGTGGCGGTGTCGTCGGTGCTCTTCCAGACCATCACGCACAACCGCATCCTGACGCCCGCGATCATGGGTTTCGATGCGCTGTACCTGCTGATCCAGGCCGTCGTGGTGTTCGGATTCGGGCAGGCGGCCACCGCCGCGAACCATCCGGTGGCGGCCTTCCTGCTGGAAGTCGGCGCCATGACCGCGTTTGCCTGCCTGTTGTTCCGCTGGCTGTTTTCGGACGCGGTGCGCAGCCTGCATCTGATGATGCTGGTGGGCATCGTCTTCGGGCTGCTGTTTCGCAGCCTGTCCAATTTCGTGGTGCGACTGATCGACCCGAACGAGTTCCTGGTTTTGCAGGACCGCATGTTCGCCAGTTTCAATTCGGTGCGCGTGTCGCTCTTGCCGATCGCGCTTGCAGCCGTCTGCATGGCCACGTTGGTGATCTGGCGCATGCGCCATCGCTACGACGTGCTGGCGCTGGGCCGCGATATCGCCGTGAACCTGGGGGTAGACTACCGCCGCAGCCTGATGCTGACCCTGGCAGCGATTGCGGTGCTGGTGTCCGTGTCGACGGCGCTGGTGGGGCCCGTGACCTTCTTCGGCCTGCTGGTCAGCAACCTGGCCTATCAAGCGATGGGGTCGGACAAGCATCGGTACACGATTCCCGCCGCTACCTTCCTGAGTGTCATCTTCCTGGTGGGCGGCCAGACGCTGCTTGAGCGTGTGCTGGGCCTGAACACCACGGTCAGCGTGGTGATCGAGTTCGTGGGCGGCGTGATGTTCCTCTTCCTGATCCTGCGCAGGGGGCGCCGATGATCGAAATCCAGCAACTGAGCAAGCAGTACGGCGACAGCGTGGTTGTCGACGACGTCAACCTGGAACTGCCGGCCAACGGCGTTACCGCCATCATCGGACCCAATGGCGCGGGCAAATCGACCTTGCTGTCGATGATCAGCCGCTTGCTGCCGATGTCGGCCGGGCAGGTAAAGGTGGATGGGCTGGATGTGACCCGTGCCGATAGCCGCGAACTGGCCCGCCGGCTGTCCATCCTGCGCCAGGACAATCACCTGCCGTTGCGCCTGACGGTGAACGACCTGGTCGCGTTTGGCCGCTACCCGCACACCGGGGGGCGGTTGACGCTGGACGACAAGGTGCACATCGACCGCGCCATCGCCTATCTGGACCTGGAGCCTCTGGCCGGCCGCTATCTGGATGAGATGTCCGGGGGGCAACGCCAGCGCGCATTCGTGGCGATGGTGCTATGCCAGGACACGCGCTACGTGTTGCTGGACGAACCCTTGAACAGCCTGGACATGAAACATGCGGTGGCCATGATGGGCACCCTGCGCCGCGCGGCCGATGAGCTGGGCAAGACGGTGGTGCTGGTGCTGCACGACATTAACTTCGCGTCCAGCTATGCGGACCGCATCGTGGCGATGTGTCAGGGGCGCATCGCGCATCAGGGCACCCCGGCGGAATTGATTCGCGCCGAGGTATTGAGCCCGCTGTATGAACTGCCGATCGATGTGCACGAAATCGGCGGCAAGCGGATTTGCGTGTATTACCGGTAGGGCCACCGCCGGCCTGAATCGGCCGGCCCCACCGGAAGCCGTCAGCGCGCCGATTCCGTGCTGGCGACGAGGTTGCCCTGGCGCGCCGCACGATGCCGGCGTTCCAGCAAGACGGCCCACAACCACAAGGGCATGGCGCCTAGCGCCAGCAGGCTGCCGACCCAGCCGGTTGACGTCCAGCCATAGCCCGCGGCAATCGCCAGCCCACCCAGCAGGGGGCCCAGCGCGTTGGCGGTGTTGAAGGCCGAGTGGTTCAGCGCCGCGGCCAGGCCTTGCGCATCGCCTGCGACATCCATCAAGCGGGTCTGCAGCACCGTGCCCAACGCGCCGCCCACACCCACCAGGAAGACGTTCAGCGTGATCAGCCAGACGTTGTGCGCCATCAGCGGGAACAGCGCCAGGACCACGGCCGACCACAGCAGCAGCAGGCCGGCGGTGCGCATCACCGCGCGGTCGGCAAAGATCGGCACCACCATATTGCCGACCGTCAGCCCCACGCCGAACGCGCTGAGCACAAACGGCACGACCGACGGCGACACCTGCGTGACGGCGCCAAGCGTGTCGGCCAGATACGTGTAGACCGAGAACAAGCCGCCGAAACCGACGGCGCCGATCGCCAGCGTGATCCAGACCTGGCCGCGGCCCAGCGCGCTCAGTTCGCGCAGCGGGCTGGCCTTGTGGTCGGCGGGCGTGTCGGGCGCAAAGATGGCCACGCTGACCATCGTCAGCACCGCCAGCAGCGACACCAGGGCGAAGCTCCAGCGCCAGCCGATCACCTGGCCCAGCCAGTTGGCCAGCGGCACGCCCACGATGGTGGCGACGGTCAGCCCGAGAAACACGCGGCCCACGGCCATGGTGCGCCGGTTGGCGGGCACGAGCGAACTGGCCACCAGCGACGCAATGCCGAAGTACGCGCCGTGGGGCAGGCCGCTCAGGAAGCGGAAGACCAGCATCCAGTGGTAGTCAGGCGCGATCGCGCTCAGGCCGTTGCCGATGGCGAACAGGCCCATCAGCGCGATAAGCAGCCGGCGGCGGGGCATTCTGGCGCCCAGCACGGCAAGGATCGGCGCGCCCACCACCACGCCCAGCGCATAGGCGCTGATGACATGGCCGGCGGTGGGTGCGTCGATGCCGAGCGACTGAGAGAAGTAGGGCAGCAAACTCATCGTGGCGAACTCGGTGGTTCCGATGGCGAAGCTGCCGACAGCAAGGGCAAGCAGCACCAGTGCGGGCCGGTGTTGCGTAGAAGAGGGGTGGGACATGTGATTACTAGGGGGGAGTCGCTGAAATGTTGCGGCGCAACAGCGTCATTGTAAGCACCCCAAGCTGTCATTTAAATGTCTGCCGCTTAAAAAGGGGCCAGTCCCCGTGGCAGGGCGCCCGGATACCCGGGCGCCCGTTTGCCAGCCGACGCTTACTGACTGAGATCGACCGCGTAACGCGACAGTTGCGTCGTCGCGTCCGGCGTGGCGTCGTACACAGAGACGTTGGTCACGCCATGGGCGGTGGCCATCGGCAGGGTGCCGGGTACGGACCAGAACACGACCGGGCCGGCCAGCGCGCCCAACTGCTTGAAGCGCCAGCTGCGGTCCAGGCCGTAGGTGGCGAGATCCAGCGTGGGGTTTTTCTTGATGTAGCTGATCAGCACGTCGCGGCTGGCGTCGGGGGCTTGCAGCACGATGTCGCCCTTGCCGCCGGCCAGGCCCGGGAAGTCGCCGCCGCCGCTGGCACGGTAGTTGTTGGTCACCACCAGGAACTGCGCAGCCAGGTCCAACGGCGCGCCCTGGTAAGTCAGGCCCGAAATGCGCGAGCCCTTGGGCTGGCTGACGTCGATCTCGTACTTCAGCGCATTGCCCGCCGCATACAGCACGTCGAAGTTGAACGTGGGAAAGCTGGTGTCGACCAGGTCTTGCGGGGCGACCTGGGCCGGATCGATCTGCTTGAACTGTTCGGCCGTCTTTTCCAGCCACTGGCGCACGGTGTCGCCCGTCACCCGCACGACTTGCAGCGTGTTGGGATATAGATAAAGGTCAGCGGCGTTGTTGATCGCCACGTTGCCCTGCTTGACGAACGTGAAGTCGCCGGGACCGTTGCGGCCCCCCTTGAACGGCGCGGCAGCCGACAGGATGGGCAGGTTGCCATACGACGGGCTGTTCTTGGCGATGTAGTCCGTCAGGTAGTCGATCTGCGCCATGTTCACGATCTGCAGGGCCGACACGTCGCCCGTCAGCGCGTAGTAGGTTGCCATGTCGAACTGGCTCTGCCCGATCGGCGTTTTCACGTAGGCGATGGTGGCGGTGTGCTCGGCTTGCACCAGTTGCTGCACGGCGGCGTCCGAGGCCACGTACGTTGCCGGCGTGGCGCCGTTTTGCGCGGTCAGGCGCGTCGAGATGCGCTGCACGCTGGTCGCATCTTTCTGTACTTTCCAGCCCTTGTCATAGGCGAGCTTCAGCGTGATCTGGCCCAGGTTGTTGCCCCATTGGCCGGCCTGCACCGCCGGCACGCCATTGATCAGGCCTTTCTCCAGATCGATGCCGGGTTGGCCGCGGAACTGGGACGTGGCGCTGGTGTCTGGGAACAGCAAGTGCTGGTGGCCGGTGATCAGCGCGTCGATGCCCGGCACCTGGCTCAGATAGCCCGCGCCATTCTCCATTGACGGGCTGTAGGCCGTCTTCATGTCGATGCCGCCGTGCGCCAGCGCCACGATCAGGTCCGCGCCTGCGGCCTTCATCTCGGGCACGAAGCGTTGCGCCGTTTCCTTCCAGCCGGTGACTTCCACGTGGCCTTCCAGATTGGCCTTGTCCCATTGCAGGATGGGCGGCGGCGCAAAGCCGATGACGCCCACCTTCAACGGCACGTCGATCGTCTTGCCGTTGGCGTCCGTGGCCTTGAAGGTCTTTTCCACCAACACCCAGGGCTTAAAGATCGGCTGCTTGCTGGCGGCCGATACGACGTTGGCCGAGACGAAGGGAAAGCCCGGCGCCGCGCAGTCCTTGGCGCCGGCGGGATTGGTCTGCGCCGTGCCCTTGCCGATGCCGGCCAAGCCGAAATCCACGTTCGTGATCTGCGACAGGAAGGGCAGGCCGTAGTTGAATTCGTGGTTGCCCATTGTGCCCGCGTCATACGCCAGCAGTTTCATCTGCTTGTAGATGGCGATCATGTCCGAGCACTGCACCGGCGACACCAGCGCCTGGTAGTCGGACAGGGCGGTGCCCTGGATGGTGTCGCCGTTGTCGAACAGCAGCGTGTTGGCGTATTGCTTGCGGGCGTTGGCGATGAGCGTGGCGGTCCGGTCCACGCCGTAGCTCTTGTCTTCGGTCAGCTTGTAGTAGTCGTAGCCCAGCACATTGGCGTGCAGGTCGGTGGTGGCAAGAATGGCCAGATCCAGCGCAGCGCCTTGCGGCACGCTCGCTTCAGGCGGTGGCGTGACCGTGCCGTCGTCATCGCCGTCGTCATCGCCGCCGCAGCCGGCCAAACCGGCTGCAAGCGTCAGGCTGGCGGACACCGCAAAGAGTTTTCGTACGTATGGCTTCACCGTCTTTCCTTCGGGTTTGAAGGAGATCAATTTTGGGGACAGTGTGTGACCTGGAAGTGACATGCCGGCGCGAGGCCGTTGCGCAGTGCAACGCGGCGACGCGTTGGCGCCCACGCTCTACGTTCACGGAGGTCCGTCAGCGCAAGGGCGATTCCCGGGTGAGGCTGTCGGTTTCCAACGCCGCCAGCCCGTCCAGGAAACGCCAGGCGAAGGAACCCGGGCCGTCGGCCAAGGCCCCGGCGCGTTGGCCGGCGATGCCGAAGCACGACAGTGCAGCGACGGCGGCGGTATAGGGGTCGCCTTTGGAGACGGCCGCGAAGGCGCCAACCAGCGCGGTCAGGGCGCAGCCCGTGGCGGTGACGCGTGGCATCAGCGCGGACCCGCCCGTGATGCGCACGGCGCGTTGGCCGTCGGTGACGTAGTCGGTTTCGCCGGTAACGGCCACGACCGTTTGGTGGGCCGCGGCGATGGCCCGTGCGGATTGCTCGGCCTGGGCCACGGCGTCGCGTGCGTCCACGCCTTTGCCCGTGCTTTGGCCGCCGGCCAACGCGATGATCTCCGAGGCGTTGCCGCGGATGATGGCAGGGCGCAAGGCCAGGAGGCGCCGTACGGCGTCGCGGCGGAAGGCGGTGGCGTGGTGGGCCACCGGATCCAGCACCCAGGGGATGCCTGCCTGGCGGGCGGCGTCCGCGGTCAGCAGCATGCTTTCCAGCCAGGGCGCCGACAGCGTGCCGATATTGATGACCACCGCGCCGGCGATCTGCGCGAACTCCGGCGCTTCGTCCGTGGCGTGCACCATGGCGGGCGATGCGCCCATCGCCAGCAGCACGTTGGCCGCGAAGTTCATGGAGACGAAATTGGTCAGGCACTGCACCAGCGGGGCGTCGCGGCGGACGGCCGCGTACAGGTCTTGCGACGCCCGGGCCAGGGCGGCGTTGTCGGAGAGAGAATCAGCCATGCGCAAAGGGGATCAGGGGGATCTGCGCATGGTCTGGCTGGCGGCCGGCCTTGTCAAGCCGGGTGCGGAGCCTGCATCGGGGGCGCCGTCTGCGGGGGCCTGCCGCCCCTCTACGCCGCCCGCGGTTGCTCGCGTGCCAGGGTGTGCCGGTTGGGCGGCCGTTGCAGGCCCAGGTGTTCGCGCAGTGTGGTGCCCTGGTATTCGGTGCGGAACAGGCCGCGGCGGCGCAGTTCCGGCAACACGTGTTCGATGAAATCATCCAGGCCACCGGGCAGCCAGGGCGACATGATGTTGAAGCCGTCGGCGCCGCCTTCCTCGAACCATTGCTGCAACTGGTCAGCAATGCTTTGCGGCGTGCCGACGACCTGCTGGTGGCCGCGTGCGCCGGCGATGCGCAGGTAGAGGTCCCGGATGGTCAGGTTTTCGCGCTGCGCCAGGTCTATCAGCAACTGCTGGCGGCTTTTGCCGCCGTTCGTCTCGGGCAGCGACGGCAGCGGCCCGTCCACCGGGTAGGAAGACAGGTCAATGCCCCCGATCATGTTCGACAGCAGCGACACGCCCACGACAGGATGGATCAGATCCTGGAGCGTCTGGAATTTATCTTCGGCTTCCTCCTGCGTGCGCCCGACGATGGGGAAGATGCCCGGCATGATCTTGATGCCGTCGGGGTCTCGGCCGTGTTGCGCCGCGCGATGCCGGATGTCGCCGTAGAACTCGCGCGCCTGGTCGAACGTTTGATGCGCCACGAAGATGACTTCGGCCGTGCGCGCCGCCAGGTCGCGGCCGGCCTCGGACGCGCCGGCCTGCACCACGACCGGCCAGCCTTGGGGCGAGCGTCCGACGTTTAAGGGGCCGCGGACGGAGAAGTGCTTGTCTTTATGGTTAAGGGCGTGGTGCTTGCCGGCATCGAAGAATTCGCCGGTGTGCTTGTCCCGGATGAACGCGTCGTCTTCCCAGGTGTCCCACAAGCCCGTCACGACGTCGTAGAACTCTTCGGCGCGCTGGTAGCGCAACGGGTGCGCCACGTGCGTGTCCAGATTGAAGTTCTGCGCTTCGCCTTCGCCGCTAGAGGTGACGAGATTCCAGCCGGATCGGCCGCCGCTGATCAGGTCCAGCGACGCGAACTTGCGGGCCACATGGTAGGGCTCGTTGTAGGTCGTGGATACCGTGGCGATAAGCCCGATGCGTTCGGTGACGGCCGCCAGCGCGGACAGGAGCGTGAGCGGTTCGAAATGCTCGGCGCGGGCCGTGCGCGAGAGGGAGGCGCTGTGCGTGTTGCGCACGCCGACCGAGTCGGCGAAGAAGACCGCGTCGAATTTGGCGGCCTCGGCTTTGCGCGCCAGGTCCACGTAGTGCCGGAAGTTCTGGCCGGCGTCGGCCGAGGCGTCGGGGTGGCGCCACGCGGCGATGTGGTGGCCGGTCTGCATCAAAAAGGCGCCCAGCTTGATTTGGCGGGAAGGATTGCTCATCGGGTTTCCAGGTCAATGCGGGAAGGGGGCTACCAGGCCATGCGCAGGCGATCCAGGGCAGGCAGCGTGCCTACCGTGGCCGTCAGGGCGCCGGGAGGCGGCAGGCGCTCGTTGTCGGCAATGCGGCCGTCGGGGTCCAGGAAGTCTCCAAGTACGTCGTCGCGCAGCCGGATGAAACGCAAGTCGCTGCGGTTGCGCGGATGCGGCAGGTCGACGTCGACGATGCGGCGGATGCGCCCGGGGCGTGGCTGCATCACCACGACGCGGTCGCCCAGGAACACGGCTTCTTCCACGTCGTGGGTGACAAGGATCATCGTGATCTGCTCTTTTTCCCAAATGCGCTGCAGTTCGTTCTGCAACCGCGAACGCGTCAGCGCGTCCAGGGCGCCCAGCGGTTCATCCAGCAGCAGCACGCGCGGCCGGTTCACCAGGCCGCGCGCGATGGCCACGCGCTGGGCCATGCCGCCCGAAATCTGGTGCGGGAAGGATTTCTCGAAGCCCTGCAGCCCCACCAGCGCGATATGCTCGGCCACCAGCTCTTTTTTCTCGGCCTTGGTCAGTGCCGCATTGCGCAGGCCGGCCGCGATGTTGCGTTCCACATTGAGCCAGGGGAACAGCCGATGGTCCTGGAACACGATGCCGCGGTCCAGCCCGGCGCCTTGCACGGGCTTGCCGTCCAGCAGGATCTGGCCGGAGTAGTCTTCGTCCAGGTCCAGGATCAGGCGCAGCAGGGTGGATTTGCCGCAGCCGCTGGCGCCCACGATGCTGACGAAGCGGCCCGCGGGCACGTCCAGGTTGATGTCCTGCAGCACCTGCAGGGCTTGTGCGCCGTCGCCGCTGCCCGCATAGCGCTTGCCCACGCCGCGGATGCTCAATTCCTTGCCGAAGGTATCCGTCATTCCATTTTTTCCGTTGTCATGCGGCGCCGAAGCGGTGCCGCGCCAGCCGGCGCTCCAACGCGCGGGCCAATGCGTTCATGGACCATCCCACCACGCCGATCACGAACATGCCGAAGATCACGAGATCCATCTGGAAATGCTCGCTGCCTTCGATCAACGTGTTGCCGATGCCGTGGCCGGCCACCAGCAGGTATTCCGCGCCGATCGTGGCCAGCCAGGAATAGATCAGCGCCAGGTAGACGCCCGTGAAGATCGAGGGCGCGGCCGCCGGCAGCACCACATGCAGCAGCGTCTGCCAGCGCGAATAGCCGAATACGCGGGCCACTTCCAGCAGCGAGGCCGGCGTATTGCGGATGCCGTCGCAGGTGTTGACGACCACGGGCACCAACGCCGCCAGCGACAGGAAGGTCACTTTGGCAACGTCGCCCAGGCCGAACCATACGGAGATCAGCGGAATCCAGGCAAACAGCGATATCTGCTTGAAGGTGTTGAAGCTGGGGCCCACGATCCGGTTGAACAGCGGCAGCAGCCCCAGCAACGCACCGAGTGCCAGGCCCAGCGTGGTGCCGATGGCAAAGCCCGTCAGCTCGCGCGCAAGGCTGGCGCTGAGCGCCCGCCACAATTGGCCCGAGGCGATCTGGTTGGCGGCGGTGTCCAGTACCTTGCCGGGGGACACCAGCAACGGCGTCGACACCCATCCCAGGTGTGCAAGCGCCCACCACGCCGCGATGGCCACGGCAGGCAGCACCAGGCCGCGCCAGCGGGCGCCCAACCAGGCGCGCCAGGCGGGTGGCCGGTGCGACGCCGGGGCAAGGCCGGTTTGAGTGGTGGTCATAGGCGGGCTCCGGTATTCGATACGCCCAGGCGGGTGCCTGCCTGGTTGGCGCTGACGCGGCTTTCGGCCAGGTCCAACAGTTTGTCGATGGCGTAGCCGATGGCGCCCACGACGATGACTGCGGCCATGACCAGATCCAGCTGGAACAATTGCCGGCCATAGACGATCAGGTAACCCAATCCTTCGCTGGATGCGACCAGCTCGACCACGACCAGCGACAGCCAGGCCTTGGTGAAGCCCAGGCGCAGGCCGGTGAAGAGCGTCGGCAACGCATACGGCAGCACGACTTCCAGCACCTGCTGGCGGCGCGTGTAGCCGTAGACGCGCGCCACTTCCAACAGGCTCACCGGCGTCTGCCGGAAACCCTGCAGGGTGTTGAGCGTGACGGGCACCAGTGCCGCCTTGGCGATCAGGATGTATTTCAGCGGTTCTCCGATGCCCACCAGCAGCAGCACGAAGGGCAGCCAGGCCAGCACGGGGATCTGCACCAGCGCGTTGAACGTGGGCAGCAGATAGGCCTCAAGCGGACGCCACAGCCCCATCGCGGCGCCCAGCGCCAGGCCAAGGGCGCTGCCCACCGCGAAGCCGACCAGCACCCGCTGCAGGCTGGCGTGCACGTTCAGCCAAAGGTCGCCGCTGGTGTACAGGTCTTGCAGCGTCAGCCAGACGAAGTGGGGCGATGGCAGCACTTGCTCGGATATCCAGCCCTGGGACGCGCCCAGTTGCCATAGGACGAGCAACGAGACGGGCAGCAGCCAGGGCAGCAGGCTTCCCCCTGCATGGCGCAGCAACGCGTAGGGCGCGCGGCCGGCACGTGGCCTTGCCGGTGCGGGCGAAACGTGGGCGGGTGAAACGGGGGCGTCCAGGGTGTTTTCTGCCATGGCGCTTTCCTTATCGCGCCTGCGCAGCGGCGGCCTGGCGCTCGCCTGCGGCCGGCTTTCCTTGCGCGTTGAAGGCGGTCCAGCGGCCGGTCAGGTTCGCCTTCTGCAGCGCGGCGTTCAGGTAGCGCGGTTCGAACCAGCCGTCCACGCTGACCGGGCGGCGGATCAGCTTCAACTTGAGCGCGTCATCGGCTACCGCTTGGTAGCGCGCCGTCAGGAATTCATCGAGCAGCGGTGAATTGCGGACGGCCAGCGTGTCGCCGTCGAATTCCGCCTGCCAGGAGGCATACGGCGTGCCGCTGCGCGCCCAGATATTGAACAAGGCATCGCGGTTCTGCTCTTCCGAAGACCACTGCGCGGCGCGCACGAACACGTCAACCACCCGTTGCACCGCGTCGGGATTCTCTTTTTCGAAGTCCTCGCGGACCAACAACGCTGCCTGCCGCGTGAAAGACGGATCCTGGCCTTTGGTGGAATAGATGATGCGCGCCAGGCCCTGGTCCCGCAGCTTGAAGTATTCGTAGCCGCCGAACGCCGCATCCACGCCGTTGGACACCAGCGCCGCTTGCGCGCTGCCGCCGTCCAGGTTCACGCCCTTGATGTCGCGTTCTGTCAGGTTCTTGGAGGCCAGCACATTGATGGCGACCAGGTGTCCGTTCGTGCCGCGGAAGATCGAGACCTTGCGGCCCTTCAAGTCCGCCAGGCCGTTGAGCGTGGAGTCCTTGGGCGTGGACACGTACAGGTTGTTGCGCACGCCGCTGCCAAGCAGGATGCGGGTCTTCAAGCCGTTGGACCGGCCCACCACCGCGGGTAGATCGCCCTGGTAGGCGAAATCAATCTGCTTGTTCGACAGGGCCTCGTTCACGGCGGGACCGGCGCCTTTGAAGAACAGCCATTGCACCTGGGTGCCGGTGCCCTTGAAGGCTTCTTCCAGCCAGTTGTTGGCGCGGGCGACGCCGCCGGGCGAGCCGCCCCACGTGATCGGATCGCCGCCGCCGGCGGTCGCCACGCCGATCCGGATCACATCGGGCGCTGCCGACGCCACGGCACTGGCGGCGCACAGGGCAACGCCCAGCAACAGTCGTGAGATCAAGCGGGCAGAGGGCAGGAGGTGCATGGTCGTTCCGTAGAAAGAGGAAAAACGGGGATGAGCGAAACCGGTCCGCGCCGGCAAACGGTCAGACCGCCGCCCGCCAGGGGCGGACGGAAGGTGAGGGGTGGGTCAGGCTGTCAGGCGGCGCGCGCCTGCAGCGTCTTCTCGATGCGCGTGCCTTTGAAGAACTGCGGATGCGCCTGTGTGTAGAAGCGGTAGGGGTTGTCGAAGACCAGCGCCTTGAAATCCGCCTCGGTGATCACGCCTTGCTCGACCAGGTCCCAGCTTTCGGCCAGCGGTTCGGTCAGGTCCGGCACGTCCCAATGGCCCACATCAGACGACCAGATCGCATTGAGCTTCACGTTCAGCGGATTCACGCGGTTGTTGAAGGCGGCGCCAACGGTCCTGTCATCGGCTTCGGAACCGAAGTAGAAGCTGTCGACCCAACGCGTGCGGATGTCCTCGATGCTTTCGATGCCGGCGGCCGCGAAATCGTCTAGCTCGTCGCCCTGCGGATCGCGGCTGTGGGGCAGGGCAGAGACGCCAAGGCTGTCCTCCAGCAAGGTGGACTTGTCCACGCTGCGTCCTTGGAGCAGGTCTGCGCCGTAGCGTTCGAACAGATCCGCTAGCAGGTCGATATCCGCATTCGCGGGGTTGTAATGCTGGACCGCGTTGCGGTTGCGCTTTTCCCAGCGGTCAACCAGGTGTGCGTATACATGCGCGCCCCAGTCGGCGCCACCTTCCAGCAGCGCCACGCGCAGGCTCGGAAAGCGGCGGGTGACGCCGCCGAAGAACAGGGCCTTCGCAAAGGCCTGCGAGCCGTCGGCGAAGTGGCCGATGTGGTTGAACATGTAGTTGCTGATGGAGTGCCGCCCCGTCCAGCCCTGGCTGCCGTAGTGCGTGGCCAGCGGCACACCAAGCTCTACCGCCTTGGCCCAGAACGGATCGTAGTCGTACTCGCTATCCAGGCCGAAGAAATCCACGTACGACGCATGGCGCGCGATATCCGGGTATTGCGCGGGCGGGTATTTGTCGGCGATGGCCTTGATCGGCCGGCGCACGCCGCCCGGTATGTTCGCGACCTTCAAGCCCAGCGTATTGACCGCGAATTCCAGTTCCTCGATGGCTTCCTGCGGGTTGTACATAGGGATGCCGGCCACGGGCGTCAGGCGGTCGCTGTACTTGCGGTACTGATCCGCGTGGAAGTGATTGATCGCGCGGTGCAGTGGCTGGCGGAATTCATTACCGGCGCCCAGCGGGGCCAGCACATCGTTCGGAAACAGGATGGAATAGTCCGAGCCTTGCTCTTCCAGCCGCTCGTACAGCAGTTCGGGCAAGGTGACGGTGGCCAGATCCAGGGTGTTGCGCGTGACGCGCGCCCACCACGGCGCGCGCAGCGTGCGGTGGTATTGCCTTTCGTCGGGTGTCTGCTGGTACCAGTCCTTGCCCTCGGATTTCGTGGCGAAGCGCGAGCCCTGGGTCTTGCGCAGGATGTCCACCAGCTTGGCCCCGCCGTAATGCTGGATGTAGTCCTCCAGAACGGGCGCGTAGTCGTTGACGTGTACGTCGGTATCGATCACCGGGTAGTCCAGCTTCGCCTTGACGGCGGTGGAACGGGACGCCTGGGTACGGTGCAGCCGGTCATTCATGGAGGTCTCCGAAAATGAAGCGAAGGCGGCGCCTTGCGCGTTGCGGCAACGGCAAGGTCGGCACGGACACATCACAGTACGGGAGGGATGGGCGCAGCCAAACGACGAATTCGAAATGTCGTTCTGAGTGATGTACTTATGGCGTGGGCGCAATGGGCGTGCGTTGCCGCCTAAGCGGTCCGCCCAGCCTGCGTGAGCAGCGGCAGTACGCCGTCAGTGGGCCGAACAGGTAGGCGAATGCCTGGAGGGGATGGGAAAGGCCCGCGATGCGGGGCCTTTCCTTGATGGTGCGTTACTCAGCCATGGGGCTGGTAAGAATGGGTGATCGCGTGCCGCCGGCCGGCGCAGCGCCGAACCGGTGGCACGCAGGCCGTATCAGACGCCGACGACGGAGACCGCCTTCGTCACCAGGTAGGCCTCAAGCGCTTCCGGGCCGCCCTCAGAGCCGTAGCCGGAATCCTTCACGCCGCCGAACGGGAGTTCAGCGGACGGGGTGGCGGGCTGGTTGACCCAGAGCATGCCCACTTCAAGACGGCGCGACAGCTCGTGCACCGTCTTGATCGACTTGGTGAAGCCATAAGCGGACAGCCCGAACGGCAGGCGGTTGGCTTCGCGGATGGCCTCGTCCAGCGTTTCGAAACTGCGGATCGCGGCGATCGGGCCGAACGGTTCTTCATTGAAGATGTCGGCGTCGAGCGGGACGTCGGTAAGGATCGTGGGCGCGAAGAAGTTGCCCGCGCCGCCGACCCGCGCGCCGCCGGTGGCGATGCGCGCGCCCTTTTCGCTGGCGTTCTTGACGATCTTGTCCATGGCCGTCAGGCGGCGGTCATTGGCCAGGGGCCCAAGTGTCGTGCCTTCGGTCAGGCCATCACCCAGCTTGAGCTTTTCGGCGTGGGCGACGAAGGCTTTCTCGAATGCGGCCTTGATGCTCTTGTGGACCAGGAAGCGCGTCGGCGAAATGCAGACTTGGCCGGCGTTGCGGAACTTGGCGCCGCCGGAGGCCTTCACGGCGAGTTCGGCGTCGGCGTCCTCGGCCACGATCACCGGGGCGTGGCCGCCCAGTTCCATCGTGACGCGCTTCATATGCAGGCCGGCCAGCGCGGCCAGTTCCTTGCCGACCGGGGTTGAGCCCGTGAACGTGACCTTGCGGATCACCGGATGGGGGATCAGGTAGCTGGAAATCTCGGCAGGCGAGCCGAAGACCAGGCCCAGCACGCCCTTGGGGATGCCGGCGTCGACAAAGCAGTTCAGCAGGGCGGCGGGGGACGCGGGGGTTTCTTCGGGCGCCTTCACCAGGAAGGAGCAGCCGGTGGCCAGCGCGGCGCCCAGCTTGCGGACGACCTGGTTGACCGGGAAGTTCCACGGGGTGAACGCCGCGACGGGGCCGACGGGTTCCTTGATGACCAATTGCTGCGCCAGCGGGTTGCGCGACGGCACGATGCGGCCATAGACGCGCAGCGCTTCGTTGGCGAACCAGTCGATGATTTCAGCGCCGGCCAGCACTTCACCGCGGGCTTCGGCCAGCGGTTTGCCCTGTTCCTGGGTCAGCAGGCGGGCCACGGAATCGGCGCGTTCGCGCAGCAGGGCGGCGGCACGGCGCATGACGGCGCAGCGCTCATGGGCGGAGGTGTCGCGCCAGGTTTCGAACCCGCGCTGCGCGGCGGCCAGCGCCAAGTCCAGATCTTCGCGCTTGGCGTGGGCAACCTGGCCGATTTTCTGGCCGGTGGCGGGGTTGACGACGTCAATGCGCGCGCCGCCTTTCGCTTCGCGCCATTCGTTGTCGATGAGAAGCAGGGTATTGGGGTAATCGGCCATGGGGTCTCCGTAACGCGTCCGGTCAATAGGGAAACAATGACTCTACGCCGAAATTCCGGACGAATCCACCGCCCCGGGGGGGCGGGCGCCTGAGCGGGGACCCCCGCGCTCGGACGCGCACCCCTGAAACCAGCGCTGGCCAAGGGCTTGCCGAGCGCCTCAGCGGATTGCCGGGTCAGGGCAGAGCAGGCTCGTCCGGTCACACGGCATACGTCACCCGATGCGCTTCGGTCGGCAGCGGCAGGTCCCAGCGGTGCAGCATGCCGGTCAGCGTCTTGTTCGACAGGGACGTATCACGCCGGCTGTTCCGCCGCAGCAATTCGGCACGCGGCTGCTCCAGATAGACCAGCTCGACGTGCGCATGATAGGAATACAGCAGATCCAGCGTCTTCTTGCGCATCAGTTCGCTAAGGTGGGTGGCGTTCCAGACGAAGGGCGCCTTGCGCCGCAGCAGCTCGCGGGCCCGGTCGATGGCCAAGTGCGCCACCATGCCTTCGTTCTTGCCGTGGCGCAGGCCCAATTCCTCTCGCGCATCGTCGAACGAAATCACCGGCAGCTCGGGGTGATGCCGGGCGACCCAGGTGTTCTTGCCCGATGCGGGCAGGCCCGACATCACAATCACCCGCGAACCCGGTTCCTGAAACAGCGGGTAATCGGGATGCACGTCGGCGCCACGAAAATAGCTGACCGCCGTATGGACATCGGCGAAGGCCCGCGGCTGGCCAAAGCAACGCTCTTCGCGCGCCAACTCGCAGAACAGCGCGATGTTGTCCAGCACGCGCTGGCTATCCGAGCAGATGCGCCCACGCATGTCGGCTTCGGCCAGCATGGCGAGCAGGGGGATGTCGACCTGCCAGGACAGTTCGCGCACGATGAACTCGGGCGTCTTGCCGCGGCGCGAACCCTCCAGGGCGAAGAACGGCACCTGGTGGACCGCGATCAATCTGCATACGGCCTCGCGCACGGCGAAGGGCACGCCGGCATCCCATAGCGCGATGCGCGCGTCGATGGCGCCCTTGCGGGAATGGCCCGGCTGGCCGATGGCGCCGGTGACCGGGTCGATGACCGTAGTGCTGTGCTTGGCGACGTCGTGCAGCAAGGCGGCAAGAAACACCACTTCCTGGTCAGCCCGGTCTGCCGCCTGGTACTGGGGCAAGGCCAGCAGCGCTTCCATCACCATTTTCGTATGGGTCCAGACATCGCCCTCGCCGTGATAGCGAGGGTCCTGCGGCGTGGTCTTGGCCAGTTCCAGGGCGGGAAATGCCGCCAGGCAGGCGTCGTAGTCCGGCATGTCGCCGGGGGCAGGCGCGAGCGCCTGCAATTGTGCGTATTGCATGATCTATTCCTTATTGTCCGACGGCGCCGCGCAGCGTGTCCCAGTCCACCGCCAGGCGCGGTGCATAGAGGTCAACGCCGGGCGCCAGCAGGTTGGGCACGTAGGGCTGTTCGGAATGGTGTTTGTCCGAGTCCAGGATGGCCTGCACGAAGTCGCGGCGCACCCACTTGTAGCGGGCAACTGTCCTGCCGTCGGCTTCCACCTTGATGTACAGGCCCTCCGACAGGTCCGACTTGTCGCATTGCTTCCAGGCGCGTTGCAGGTCCAATCCTTCGCGCAGCACGGTGGCCTCAAAGGCCTCGCGCCAGTCCGGCGTCTTGGCCAGCGACGGCCGCAGCAGGGCTTTGAGCGTGTCCAGCCTGGACGGGGCCGCGCCTTCGTACAGGACCGGCACGGACAGCACGGGGCCGCCTGCCAGCAAGGCGCGGCGCGCGTCGGTGGAAAGGAAGTCGCCGCTGTGGCGATCCAGGACGTCGAACTCGAAGAAGTGATGCGGCAAGGCGTCGTAGAACACCGAGTGCTTCTTCGTCAGCGTTTCGCCGTACATCACATAGCGGTCTTCCAGCCGCTCCAGCAGCCAGTCGGCGTGCGCCGCGGCCCATGCCTTGACGAAATTGAATTGCCGTTCGCGGCCGCCGCCCACCAGATAATGCCCGCGCGATTGCAGCAGCAGTTCGCCCGAGGGGCTGAAGCTGATGCCGGTGTTGGCACCGTCGAGCTTTTCTTCGACGACCAGATGCAGGCCGGCCAAGCGGCGGTACGGCTCGTGGTCATGGCCTTCGTCACCGTCTTGCAGGCGCGAGCCTTCCAGGTGCGGCGTGCGGGGGTAGCGGAACAGGTCCAGCGATTGCGCGTAAGCGCAGAAATCTTGCGTCATGGGGTCTTCTCCAAAGCAGTGGAAAAGCCGACGACGCAGTCTGGACGGGAAAGGAAAGCGAGTGGGGTGTGTGCTTCCTGGAACCGCGCCTGGACCCCGTGGCATGCGCTCAAGACGCAGGCGTCGAGCAGCAAGGGGCGCGCAGGCAGACCGCGATTACCAGGGCGGTAGTCGTCGGCGTTTAGGCGTAGTGACGGATGGCAGACACGGTTGCACTCAGAAAGGAAGGGGGTGGAAAAGAGGGCGAATCCTAAGATACCGGGAAGGGGTTTGTCAATGCGAGGGGATAGGGGGAACACAGCTTGTGTGGGAATTTCCCGAGGTGGATAAACCCGTTCACCCGGTGGTCCACCTCACGACGCGGCGTCCTACGCTCCTGGTTTTAGGAGAGGGTCATTACCGGTCGTTCATTCTGTTTGGCGTTCGTCGCCGGCGCAGCGCTGGTGCAATGCTTGCCGGCATTGCCGGGACGGACGCTGTTGTGGCTGGTCGCGGGCGGGGGGATCGTTGCCGCAGGCGGCTGGGCGCGCTGTCGCCACGACGCGCTCCGTATTGCCTGTGCCCTAACGCTGGGACTATGTATGGGCACGCTCAACGCCAGCCTTCAGGCCCAACACCGGCTGGATGACGCCTTGGCGGACCTCCACCAGGATCAGGTGTCGCGCCTGATCGTGCGCGTGGCTGAACTGCCGGACGGAGACGAACAACATCAACGCTTTGTGGCCGAGTTGGCGGAACCTGCCCGGCCCGGCATTCCGTCGCGTATCCAGGTGACGTGGCAGGCGCCGCCGGGCGCAAAGCGGGGAAGCTTGCAGGAACTGCCCCAACTGCTGCCCGGCCAGGTCTGGCGCATGGCGCTGGTGTTGCGGCGTCCGCATGGCTTGCTGAATCCGGCAGGGCCGGATGCCGAAGCGCGGATGTTTGCCCGGGGTTTGCGCGCGGTGGGCACGGTGCGGGGGCAGCCGCGC
Source organism: Achromobacter marplatensis (assembly GCF_002209535.1). GTDB lineage: Bacteria > Pseudomonadota > Gammaproteobacteria > Burkholderiales > Burkholderiaceae_B > Achromobacter > Achromobacter marplatensis. The sequence continues at coordinate 284,740 of NZ_NJIG01000008.1, forward strand.
TTGCTGGATGACGCGCCTTGGGTGTCGCCGGGAATCGCCATTGAGCGGGCGCGGCATCTGGTGCGCGAGGGCTTGCGCAAGGCGTTGGGCGAGCATCGCTATGCGCCCGTGCTGATCGCGTTGGCGATTGGGGATCAGGCTGGTGTGGCGCGTGTTGCCGACCAAAACAGATCTGAACCAAATTACCCAGGCAGACCTATGATTTATAAGGAAATGCAAAATCCGGGCAATTTCATCTGAACAATTAGCTCATGAACCGAACGAGGTGCCAGGCTGTGTGGCACATACAATTTAAGCTTGAAGTAGCTCGATGATCGCGCCAATCCGAGCCGTGCAAAATGCATTCCGATGCCTTGCACGCAAAGCGCAGATTGGTTAGACAGCATGCTTTAGGGCACGAGCCAGCTGGCGCGGTTAGGCCGCGAAAGTAGGTGCTTCTGGCACCTCTCAAAAAATTGGGCAGGACCGACTCCCGTACAGCCAATCAGGACACAATCTACAACTCGCCTTGCGCGAAAACAGCGTTCGCTGGCAAGAAGCGCTCAACCTCATCCGGTCTGTCGCTCCGAGTGATCAAGGGTACGAGAACCGGATCACCCGGCGTGTTGCTTGCTGGCGATGCCAGCGTGGTCCTCTAAGGAGTTTTGATCACCTGGACCAGTTCAGCAACTTTGGTTGCGACCACGGCCATAGAGTCTTCAGCAGTGCTCAGCCCGCTTCGAGATGCCAGCATAGGGCTGACATCGCGCAACGCCTCATATGTCGTGTTATGGATGATAGGGACGAGCAGATTGCCGGCGAGCAGCGTGGACAGTTCTTTGTCGGCCACACTCTCGGTAGGAAGCCGCTCCAACAGCGCAGGCGTTACCAACACGAGGCCGATGCGCGAAGCAGCCAATCCCTTGTCGATGGCGCGCATCATCGGCACGCCAAGGGGGAGGTCGTTTTCACTGAACCAAACCCTGACGCCGGCTGCCACTAGCAAATCACGCAGCTCTTTAGCGGCTCCTTGCCTATCACCCCATGCGTGGCACAGGAATACGTCGCGCAATTCGGGCTTTTCCGCTGCTCGCCGCTCGACGGCCTCGCGAATCGGGGTGAGGGATTGCACTTGGGCTGGTGTGTACGAAACGGACGATCCGCCACGTGACCAACGAGGCCTGGCGCTGGTGCCAGAGCTGCCACCTCCGCCTCCCGTAGCGCGCCAGGCTCCGCCGCTTCCTGATTCATAGGACGAGCTGGGGCGTCCGTAGCCGCTGCCATAGCCGCTCCCGTAACCATATCGGCTACGGGAGCCGCACGCGGGGCAGTCCGCAGCAGCGGATGCGGTCCGGTGCCCGCGAGATGGTGCTGTGCATTGAGCCATTCATTCACTCCTTCGATGTTGTTGTCTTCTAGCTTTTGCAATCGTCGCAATCTCGGGTAGGGAGGCCCCAAATTTCGGCTCCAATCCTAAAAGATTACTTCTGCTACCGCCTATTTTTCGGCAGCCGCCTCAGAGCACAGGCCTATTTGAGGAGCGGTGCGAGGAACTCGACAGCCAGGCCTCCTGCCACAGCTAGGACCAGCACTCCAATTGGGCGCGTCCACCAATCTTTTGTGTTGGGCGGTGTGACGAAGATATTCTCCACGTTCATCACATCAATTTGCGTTTGAGGCTGACCGTCGATAGTGCCCCTTTGAAGCCAATGATTGTGCTTCAGCTGGCGCAGGATAGATATCACCTCACGCCGCAATGCAACACCCCAATTTCGAAGTGCGGTAGCGCCGACGAATAGCAGAAACACCACCGCGAACGCCAGGTTTCCGTCGAGTTGGCCTGGATAGTACCGAGGCGAGAATGGTGCAAGCCATGCCGCCCCTGGAATGTTGGCGATCGCGTAAGAGCCGAGGCTTGCCATGTTGGCGCCCAATGCACTAAAGCGATGATTGGCATACGTGGAGGACTCCGCTAGCGAAGCTAGCAAGCCGACGAGTATCAGTGCAAACAAGAACAGCTGGCCTGCCAAGCCTCCAGCGATGGCGATCTTTGCATTTTTCTTGGCTTCGTTAAGCGTCATAGCATTTAGTGAAAAGAGGTTGGCTGAACGGGTTGCGCTCTAGAAGGCCAGTTCGCCCTGGACCTGGCCTTGCGCTCCTATCGATTGCTGTTGGGAGTTACCTTGACCGGAACCCAGGCGTGGCCCGGTTTCGTGGTGGGTGGAAGAGGCCGATTGTCAGGAACAGTTGAGTAGTTTGGCTGGCGTCCGCCCCGAGGACCAACCTCTTGGAAGATGCCGCCGCTGTGACCGGTGTTTTGACCGGGCTTCTTTGGGTTTGCCATTGAAATCTCCTTCATGAGAAAGGCTGATGTTTCCCGGTTCATGAGCGTCTTCGTTGAACTTTGCTCCCAAATGGGTGTATGGTTCGCACTGCTTTAACAACGCAAGACGGCATTCCGCGCCGGGTGATCGCGGTTTGCTAGTGCCGCTCCGGGAGTACCAGTCCTGGAGCGGCATTTTCATTTGTGGGCTCCGATAGGCGTCGGCTAGATGCCTATCGAACCGGAACGAAGAGGCAGAGAGATTCGTGGCTCCAGCGCCTGGAGACGCGAGTGCGTGCGCAGCACTTCATCGTAAAGATTGGCGTGCTTCGGCGCCTCGAGTGTTAGGACAAGCGCATAGCGGATCAGGTCAGACCCCTTCCCTGCGTTGCCTCCGCCATCCCGGGCGTTGTAGTGAATGTCAAAGCATGCGCCGTCGAGGCTGGACCCACGCATGCGTTTCGATGCATGGAGTACGGTTTCCCACTTGCCCAAGTCCTGTCGCATTTCCTGCTCGGTACGAAACACTGAGTTCGAGAAAAAGGAGGCAGTTTTTGGGCGCTCTTCTTTGCCTTTAGTGTGGTTCGGCCGGAATCGAATGCCCAAGCCCGCTTTCGTATAGGCCGCTGCGTCCTCGACATCAACAGGGCATGCATAGCAGAAGGTGGCGGTCAGGGTCACGAAGCCATTCAAGGCCGATGCTGGCAAGGGGACGGGAGCACGAAGGAATTTTCCGGGCTTAAGAAGGCCCTGATACAAGATTCGCGCCGTACCATCACCGCAGACGATGATCTCGCTCAAGTCGGCAGGTATCCTGCCCCAGCCCACTTCTTCCGGCGCAAGTTTCTGCTTGTTTTTCGCCGCGTGTATGAGCAGCGCTTTAATCGTCAGAGGGTGGACCGTCTCTCCTAGCACCGCTCGGACCCCGACGGCCGAACGCAACGCATATGGTGCTGCGAAACTCGTCCCCATTGTCGCGGTTAGCTGAGGCCGCGGACCATCAGTGGGGACGTGAAAGTAGTCCGCAGGGCTGCCTCCAAACGCGAGGACGTCAGGTTTGATACGGCCGGGCGTTCGGCCAGGTCCCTGTGCGCTGTAAAAGGCGCGAGTCCACTCCTCGGAGCGCAGGCCGGCGGCGCCGACGCAAAGCGCGTTGACGCTGTCTCCGGGGACTTGAACGCGGTGTAGGTCAGCGGCCTGATCATTGTTTCCATTGTTGCCTGCGGCCACCGTCATCAAAGTTTCGCCATCGCTTAACAACGTGTCCAGAACCGCCGTCCACGAATGGACGTCATCATCATCGGTAGGCAGGTCGGGCCCTAAGCTCAGGTTAATAAATTGGTATTGCCGAGACAGCAGAATGTCTTCAACGTGCGTGAGCGTGCGGTACAGCTCGAACGGATCCTCGTTGTCTGACTGCGTGTCAAGAATCCTGTGGTGATCAACAGCGGCGTAGGGGCGAGCGGCTTCGGTGCCTGGCTGGATGGCGCCGAACAAGAAGGCGGACGTTACCCCTAGTCCGTGCGAGTTGTAGTCGGGCACATCGTCGGCTTCCTCGTCGGATTTTCTGTACGTTCGCACGAATGGCTCTAGAACATGCTGGCTTGGCAGCCCGCCATCGAGAATCGCTACCGACGGTTCATCGGATAGAGGAGATGCGTTTGGAAGTTGAAATCCGATCGACACGAGATTCCCCCGGACGACAGGCCGCGCGCCGCGTAGCTCTGGCATCGTGCGTACTGCGCGCACAAGGCTGAATTGCGAGAGTGCGCTGATGTTGGAAGCATCCCCGGTTACGGGTAGGAACAGCATCCTGCCAGCGAGGAATTGAAGATCCTCCTTCACTTCGAACCCTAGTTCGGCGGCGAAGCTGGAGAACATCATTTGCAGTTCATCCGGGCTGCGGTCAGGAAGCTGGTGCAGTGCGACCTCGAACACGGCTGCATCCGCTTCGATCTTGCCGCGGATGCGATCCAGACCCGTCATCGGGGAGAATTCCTCGATCTCGATCAGCTGCTCCGCAGCCTTGGTGAACTCTGATAGTTCCTTGGCTAAACTAGGTAGGCGTGTAAAGGCGGAGCGGGATCCCGCTACGAAAAGCTGGGTACTGTCGCATTCGGCCGGCGCGGTCTTGCGCACGTCCCTTCGCGGACGGACCCTCACATTTCTGCTGCCGACCGCCGTGAGGTTGGCCGCTCGCAGCAACTCCTTCGGAAAGAACATCTTTGCGATGTACGCCGGGTGGATGTCCAGTTTGGCCACTGCGACATCGTCGGGACATGCTTTCGCCGGCAGTTTCTGCATCTCCAGGGCCGTGTTCATCAACCTCGGCACCAAGTACTCTTTGGCTTCGGCTACGGTGTACGGATGCGCCTTGTCGGGGCGAATCGGCGGCGGAGGGATGTCATAAGTCAGTAGTTCGCCCTTCCCAATCAAAAAGCGCGTCGCCATTCTCAGCTCTCCTTACGTCCGCCACGTCCCTTGATCGGCGACGGGCCTGCGTACTTACGAATCGTGTCTCGGGAAATTCCCGTCAGTTCCATAATCTTGTTGTGCGAGAGCATTTCGCTCCGGGCCAGTTCGATGGCCAGTACTTGTCGTTGCGCCTTGTCCATGCGGTCAATGTGTTGCTCGGCAAAATTCATGACAGCTTGCACAGCTGGGATGTCATCGAGAAGAACTTGACGGCGCATCGCCGTCACTGCGCGCTCGACGTCAGAAAGCGATGCCCCCTGTAAGGCAGCGGTCAGTGGGCTGACCAGCGCCGAGAATTGCGAATAGTCGGCACCGAGAAACCTGCGAATTCCCAGTTCGACTGCGTCGATGCTGGGTGCGTCGAAGGTAAGGATCGCATCGAAGCGTCGCCATAGGGCGGGATCGATGAGTTCAGGGTGATTGGTCGCGGCCAACAAGAGGCCGGTATCAGGCCAGGCGTCTACCTCTTGCAAAATCGCGGTCACGAGGCGCTTGAGTTCTCCAACGTCTGATTCATCGCTCCGGCGTTTGGCAATCGCGTCGATTTCATCTAATAGCAACACCGCATTGTTGGACTTCGCATGTTCGAAGACCGCGCGCAAATTGCTCCCCGTCTTGCCTAACAAGCTGCTCATCACGGTCGTCAGATCAAGAACCCATAGGGGCTTCTCGAGCTGGTGAGCGATCCAGCGTGCAGATAGCGTTTTGCCCACGCCGGGGGGGCCGACCAGGATCGCGGATCTCGATGGGCTGATGCCATGAGCAGCAAGCTTCGCGATCTCCAAGCGCTCTCGGATCAGTGTGGTTACTTCTCGAGAGAGCGTCGCTGGCAACAAAGGTTCGTCCAGACCGCCGTCGCGGTCGTCAAACACTCGGAGCAACGACATGCGGGTGTCAGCGTCCACTGGCAGCGCATGCTCAAGCGCAGGGGGGGCGCGTCTTAACGCCGCAGCGCCCGCTGCTCGGGTGTGGGTGCTCTTGAGCAAGGCATTAAGCCGTTCGGAAAGGCTAGGTAATCGGCTGCGGTACTTTCTGACGAATTTCGCGAGCAACAGACGAACGTCCTCCTGCGCTCCGGAAGCGGCGAGGCGGGCTAAATTGGCGAAATCATCTTCGAGATATTTGATTTCTTCAGGGTTCACGTATTTCAAGCCTAAAAAGCGGTGGTGATCACAATCATCAATTGGCGAATTGTACAGATAAATTGACGAAATAAAAGAAAAAGTTGCGGTGATGGCGTTGGGTATCTTCTGGCATCTGTTGTCTTGGAAATGGTAAAAATACGTATCAAAATTTTGGGCTGTGTGTTGTCAGCCTTTCCAGTTATTCGGAGATAGAAAAGGTGCGAACAATGGGGGGGTGGGTTTGCGCGTTCAGGCAACGTTGTGGGTGGAACAAAACGGGGTCAAAGGCAGAGCGCTTGGAGAGCCAACGCGACACCGACATAGGCACGGATGTGCCAATTCGGACTTCCTCTGAGGATCGATTACGCCGCTCGGACTATGCCAAGCGCATTGCCACTGTTCTGGCGGAACTAAGTCCGAGCGAAGGCAGAGTATTTGCGATACGCGGGGGCTGGGGGTACGGCAAGTCTTCGCTTAAGAACTTAATAATTGAACAGTTGGATGACCCGCAGAACGCAGTAGACCGTCTGGATTTCAATCCATGGCAATGGGGAGGCGGAGATTCGATCGCGCGCGCGCTGTTCAGCCAGATTGCTGATCGGTTGGGTGGCGAACATTCCACGAAGGCTCTTGACCGCGCTGATGCCTTGCGCCGCTATGGTGCAATTCTTACCGGAGTGGCCGCGCCGATAAAGAGCGCCAGCAACTCAACTTTGATCAGCACGGCTTTGACGAGTGCATCGGTCGTCGCGATTGGAACGGCAGTGGGGTTCAGTCTGCCGTCGGCCGCCGTCCTAGCTTCCGGGTTGGCTGCTATCGCGTTCGCTGCACCTCTTGTGGGGAGGGTTCTCGCCTACTTTGGGCGTGATCGTCGCGGTGAATCGCTTGATCAGGTGCGGGAGGCGCTTGAGAGGCAACTTCGAGATCTTGATCGGCCATTGATTGTTTTTGTTGATGACATCGATAGGCTTGAGCCTGAACAAATTAGGATGCTCCTTCGGCAGGTAAAAGCGAATGCCAATCTGCCCAATATTGTCTTTGTGCTCCTTTTTCAACCAAGTATCGTTGAAGCGGCTCTTAAGGACATAGCTGGTGGCGATGGCCGCGCTTTCCTTGAGAAGATTGTGCAGACGAATTTCGACTTGCCAGCAGTTCCAGTGTCCACCGTTCACCGACTGTTCGGCGAGACTCTCGGAGTTTTAGCTGGAGCTCATGCGACGGAGCAGAACGGTTTTTCCGAGACTCGATGGGGAAACGTCTTCATAGGGTCCATCCAACCACTATTGAGCAACATGAGGGACGCGCGGCGGCTTCTGTCGTCCATATCGGTTCACCTGCCAATGCATATGGCTGACGATGTGTTCGAAGTCAACCTCGTGGATTTCTTGCTTCTGGAGGCGATTCGGGTCGCAGAACCGAACGTTCACGGCGCGCTATTCCGGGAAAGAGACTTAGTGCTTCAACTACGAGGGAGAATGGATGATCGTCAGCGAGATCAAACACGGGCCGCAGTGGAAAATCTGCTGGAGTCTGCTTCTTTGGCAAGGCGAGAAGCCACCCGGGATGCTCTTGTAGAGCTGTTTCCTCAACTGGCCAGGTTCTTTGGCGGAGTGAGCTACGGGGCGGATTTTCACGCGATGTGGCTCGCAGAGAAGCGCGTGTGCTCGCCCCGCTACTTTGCTCGCTACTTCGAACTACAGACGGCCGCTGGCGAGGTGTCAGAGCGACGGTTCGTCTTGTTTCTTGAAAGTACGGAGTCAGATGAGCGACTCGCTCAGGTCATAGAGGGGCTTGGGCGTGATGACTTGCTGAGTTCGCTAGTCAAGCGCCTTGATGAGTCCGTTGATCGCTTGCCGATCGAGAACGCGGCTGTTCTGCTTCCCGCGATGTTCTCCCTCGCACAAAAATTTGCAGGGCAGCCCGTTGGAGACGCGTTCAGCTCACCTTGGATCTCGGCCTGGAGAGCAACGAATTGGTACTTAAAGCGCATTCCTCAAGAACAGCGGGCAGAGCGCGCGCTCGCTGCCCTGGAGCGCTCTGGGGCGTTGTCGGTAGGGGCCGTGCTGATTCATCTTAGTGATCCCGCGGATCTGCCGGAGGAGCGTCGTGCTGGTTTTGCCCCAGCCTTGAATGCTGAGGGACTCGAGGGCATGAAGGCGGTATGGCTTCGACTGATCACAGATCGCGCGGCGCGGGGCGAAGAACTCCTAAGCGATCTCGACCTTTTCTCGCATCTCTCTCGATGGGCGAAATTCGAGGGGTCTTTGGATGTACCAAAGGCATGGGTTGCTGAGAGAATTCGGACTGATGCGGGGTTCGCGGCCGTCGTGTCGAGAATGGCCACGCGTGGGACATCGCATACCCATGGCGATAGAGTGTCCACCTCGCATATCCGATTCAATCGTTCAACCGTTGAGGACTTCATAGGCATCGAGGCAGCCAATACTCGCATTCAATCAATTGATTTTGCCGCGTTTGCAGAGAATCAAATCGAGCTGGAAAAACTGAAGATATCCCTGGAGTCTTGGCTCGGGCTCCGTGAACCGGACCCGTTCGATCTCTAGTTGGGTATTTTCTCAATCTGGTGCCGGTGCGCGTCGAACGTGTCTAATTCAAGGGATTTGACGTGGCCGTTGCGTTGAGCGGGCCTAATGTGGCAAGGCAACCTCGCGTTAGCATTTAGGAGAGAATTCGAATATGCACCCCGCAAAGTATTTGAGGCATTGGTAGGAAAAGAACCATTCCAAGATTTGGCATACGTCGGCTGATGTTTCTTCACATATTGGACAGTGCAAAACTGGGAAGAGGCGATTTGTGGATCGAAGCGGAACAGTCCGATATATTTGTCCGGAACGCGCCCAGGTTTGCGCGTGTGCGCGCCAATGGGAACGACGTCGCAGGGAGACCGATCATTCCAGGGTAGCCGGTCTAAATGAGACCAGTGGTGGTGTCTTGCTTCTTTCCGTTCACCGACGATTGCGCGCGGATAGGGGGAGGTCGAGACAGCGCAGATGAGCAAATCATACGACTCGAAGAAGTTGCGCCAGTCTCGCTTCAGAAGCTTTCGCTGAACAATGTGCACTTGCCAAACCCGAAACGTGATCGTGCTGCTTCGACACGCCCCAGCACTATAGCTCGTGTCTTTATCCTAAAGCGTAGTCGCGATTTCCTGCTTTCTCGCGAACGCAATGTGGTCCAGCCACACACCATTAGCGGAGCGGAGCAGGTGAAAGGTGGCTATCCGGAAGAGCCGGCGAAATGCCTAGCGGAATGGTGTGACCAGGCTTGTGCCATTCTTGTAACCGTAAAGCACTTTGTATGGAGGGCTCTCCGCGTCGAAAAGCACATTCTCGCTGGTGTGGGCTCTCCGCCGCAGTTCGAGCAGCTGATCATAGTACTCCGCGATTGATGCCTGAATGCCTCGGTCAAGCAGCACCGACGAGCTCAACAGCCGGAGACGTTGCAGCAGCGATGCGTGTCTGCCAAACAGCTTGATCGCACCGTGCGAGATCAGCATTCTTGGACTGACATCATCACGGTCTCGGGCTTCAACGAGGTCGCGACCGCGCCGCAGAAATCCTGGGTGCGCGGTGTCATCGAGAACTTCTTCCAACGAGCGGTCAAAGGCTAGAAGTTGGCGCCTCAACTGGCCCAGCGCAACGGTAAGATGTACCAATTGTTCCACCGGCGACGGAAGTGCGGGTGCCGATGGGCGCGGGTTCGACTCTGCGTTAAACCATTGCACGGAGACTGGTTGCGTGATCGTCGACGCGCCCGCCGGCAGGTACGTGTACGCCAGCAGATGCCGAGGCTTGACCGCACCGAGCGTCGCGTTAATTGACTGCGTCTTGTTAGGGCCGTACCCCCGTGGCTTTGCCTGATACCGGCCGGAAACGCCTTTTATTTCGTAAAAAGCTAGCCCGCCATTCATGTGGGTCATCAGGTAGTCTGGCGCCAGCCCCTGCCATCGGTTAATCCAGGGGCCATAGTGTGCCGGCCAAAGCACGTCAAAGTCTCGTCGAGAAACGAAGTCCACGTAACCGTTCTCTAACGCCGCGGCAAGCGCAATCGGGACCGACAGCAGCTCGCCGAATGATTTGCGCTGATGCGGCGGCGACGTTGCCATTGGGGCGGTGACAAACAGCTTGCCAGTGACGGGATGACGCTCGAGCAGCATTTCCAACAAGTTCTGATACAGCGCAATAGGCATCTCATTCTTGGTGCCGTCAGCAGCCATGCATGCAGTGATTGCGTCGCGAGTAACGCTCAGGCTTCTAGCCGGGGCCCCTTGGTTTTTGGGGTGTGCGAACCACTGGTCCCATTTCGTTGTCACCAAGCGGCGGGCACTTGCTTCGGTCTTCGAATTGAACGCCAAGGTCGACGGTGGAGGTCTTGGAGCGTAAGCGCCCGGCGAACACATATTGAGCGCGTGCGTTGTCCTCGATAGTGTCCACCACTTTTAGGTGGACACCATGTCGAAGACAGAATTAGCGCCGGTTCCTAAGCGTCGGTCTTA
>NZ_NJIG01000009.1 GCF_002209535.1 Achromobacter marplatensis
CCGCCCCAAGGCGGGGAAGCCCCCTCGGGGGGCAGCAAGCACGCGAAGCGTGCGCAGCGTGGGGGCATCTTTTTTTTGCAGGTTTTTGATCCCCATACGGAAAGGCAGAGATAGACCACCGTACAGGGAGAGTTTTGTGTCTGCTTCAACTCATGCGCGCCTGCGCGCCACGCTGACCACCGGCCGCATGGCCGTGTTGGCCGCTACTTGCGCGGGCGCGCTTGCCGCCGGCATGCCCGCCGCCTGGGCGCAATCCGCACCGGCTGCCGCCGCCAGTGCGTCGCGCACGTATCAAATTCCCGCCGGCCAGTTGGCCGATGCGCTCACGCAGTTCGCGCGCAGCGCCGGCGTGATCCTGTCGTTCGACCCCGGGCTGGTGCGCGGCCAGCGCTCGGACGGGCTGAATGGCGCGTATTCGGTGGGCGCCGGCTTTGCCCGGCTCCTGTCGGGCAGCGGCCTGCAGGCGCGCGCGCAATCGGGCAACACCTGGACGCTGGTGCCGGCGCCGGTCTCGTCGTCGGGCGACACGCACGTGCTGGCGCCGGTGACGGTGTCCGGCATGTCGGACAGCGCGCTGGCGCCCACGGTGGGCTATGTCGCCCGCGCCAGCGTCAGCGCGACCAAGACGGATACGCCGCTGATCGAGACCCCGCAGTCGGTGTCCGTTGTGACGCGCGATCAGATCACGGAGCAGGGCGCGCAGACCTTGAACCAGGTGCTGCGCTACACGGCGGGCGTGGCGACCGAATCGCGCGGTGCGACTGCCACGCGCCTGGACCAGTTCACCGTGCGTGGCTTTTCGGCCTCGACCTACCTCGACGGCTTGCGGGTATTCGGCGGACGCGACGCCTTGCCGCAAGTGGACGCCTATCGCCTGGAGCGCGTGGACGTGCTGAAGGGGCCGGCATCGGTCATGTATGGCCAGGGCGGCCCGGGCGGCGTGGTGAACCAGGTCAGCAAGCGCCCGCTGGAGGAGACGCTGCGCGAAGTGGAAGTGCAGGTCGGTAACTATGACTACCGCCGCGCCAATTTCGATTTCGGCGGCCCCGTGGACGAAGAAGGGAAATACCTCTATCGCCTGGTGGGCTCCGGCTACATGTCTGACGGCCAGGTGAAGGACACCAAGGAACGCCGCTACTTCGTGGCACCGGCCTTTACGTGGAAGCCCAACGGCGATACCTCGTTGACCGTGCTGACGAATTTCCAGCGCGATCCCGACATGGGCTCGTACGGCAGCGTCTCGTCGATGCGCACGCTGCTGTCCGCGCCCGACGGCATCCGCCTGCCGTCGGACTATTACGACGGCGACGCCAACTTCGAAAAGAGCGACCGCAAGAGCTACTCGCTGGGCTACGTGCTGGACCACCGCTTCAATGACACGTTCAAGGCGACGCAAAGCCTGCGCTGGACGCGTTCGGAAGCGAAGTACCGCAGCATCTACGGTGCGTCCAATCCGAACTTCGGCTATCTGGACCCGGACTACCTCTATCAGCAACGCGCCTCGATCGCGACCGACGTGGATGTGGGCGCGTTGACCATCGACAACAACCTGCAGGCGCGCTTCAACACCGGCGCCTTCGGCCACACGGTGCTGCTGGGCTTCGATTACCAGCACGTCAAGACCGACACGCTGTCCGGCTTCGGCAGCGCGCCGCCGCTGTACGTGCTGAACCCGGATAACCACCAGAACATTCCGGTGCCGGCTTTCTCGACCGACGCGACGTCCCGCCAGTATCAGACGGGCCTGTATTTCCAGGACCAGATCAAGATCGACCGCCTCTCCGTGCTGCTGGGCGGACGCTACGACTGGTCGCGCACGGTGGGCGAGACCACCACCATCGCGACCGGCCGGGTCGCGCCGTCCGCGCTGAACGCCGAGGCGTTCACGGGCCGTCTGGGCGTGATCTACAACTTCGACAATGGCGTGGCGCCTTACTTCAGCTATTCGGAGTCGTTCGAGCCGCAATCGGGAACGGGCTGGCAGAACGTGCCCTTCAAGCCGATCGAAGGCAACCAGTACGAGGTGGGCATCAAGTACCAGCCGCCGGGCAGCGCCACGATGCTGTCGTTTGCGGCGTTCGATATCCGCCGCGAGAACATGACGACGACCGATCCGGATCCGACGCACATCTGCGGCACGGCGGGCGGCCGATGCTCAATCCAGGCGGGCGAGCTGCGCACGCAAGGGATCGAGCTGGAGGCCAAGACCGAGCCGTTGCGCGGCCTGACGCTGGTGGCGGCGTATTCGTTGATGGACAACGAATACTCCAAGGCCAACCCCAGCCTGACCGGATTGAACCTGAAGGGCAAAACGCCGGTGGGCGTGCCGTCGCAACAGGCGTCCGCATGGGCGCGCTACCAGTTGCAGGACGGTCCGCTTGCAGGCATGGGCGTGGGCGGCGGCGTGCGCTACATCGGGTCTTCTTACGTGAACGACACCAACACCATGAAAGTGCCATCCGTCACGTTGTTCGACCTGATGCTGGACTACGACCTGGGCCGCGTCTCGCCGACGTTCAAGGGCATGCAGGTGGCGCTGAACGTGCAGAACCTGTTCGACAAGGAATACATCGCCTCGTGCTCGGGGGACTCCTGGTGCTGGTACGGCTATCAACGTTCCATCAAGGCCAGCTTGCGGTATCGCTGGTAACCGGGGCAAGGGAAGCGGTCCGCAAGGTCCGTTTTCCCTTGCGGTCGAGGCCCAAGGCATCGATCCCCAATTATTTGGCGTGTGCGGTAGTGAGAATGGTTATAATTCAGACCCACCTGACAGGCATAGGCCGCGGGGCTTGCCTGCTTGGGTCATCGGACCAGTCTTCGGACTAAAGGAAAAAACCAAAATGAAATTCGCTAGGACTTTGGCCGCGATTGCCCTGTTGGGCAGCGCGGGCGCCGCGCAGGCGCACTTTGTTTGGCTAGAACGCAGCGCCGAGGGTCCGGCCAAGGCGTACTTTGGTGAATGGGCCGACGATCTGCGTGAAAAGCGCGATGGCCTGCTGGGCAAGGTCCTGGTGGCGCCGGTTGTGACGGGCGCGGATGGCAAGGCGCTGAAAGCGTCGGCCGAAGGCGCCGATTTCGTGGAGTTCGGCGCGACGGGCAAGGGCGACGTCCGCCTGGCGGCACCCATCCAGTTCAAGGAAACGCTGGTCAAGTACAACGCCAAGGCGGGCCGTGCGGACACGCAAGGCAAGCTGGACCTGGAACTGGTGCCGACGGCTGCGGACGCCAACACGTTCGTCCTGCAATTCCAGGGCAAGCCGCTCCCCAAGACCGAAGTTACCGTGTTCGGTCCGCCCAAGTGGGAAAAGCGTTTCCACAGCGACGAGAACGGCCGCATTGAAATCACGACGCCGTGGCCCGGCCAGTATGTGCTGGAAGCCGCGCACGTCGAAGAGAAGGCGGGCGAGGCTGATGGCAAGTCCTACGCCAAGATCCGCTACGTATCCACCCTGACCTTCAACGTGTCCAAGTGAAAGCTCCCGCAGCCGGCGCAGGCATGATGCGCTACCGAATGGCCGTATTTTCCAGGATGGCTGCGGCCATCCTGGGCGGCTATGTCCTTGCCTCGGCGGCTGCGGCGTGCCTGGCCGTCTGGCTGCCCATGGGGCGGGCGGACGCCGTCACCGCGGCGCAGATGTTGTCCTTCGTGTTCTACGCCTGTGGCGTGATCTGGGTATTTGCCACGCGCAACGCCTGGCGCGCCTGGATGGGGATCTTGCTGCCGGCCGCCGTGCTGGGCGGCCTGTTCCTGGCGGGGCGCATGATGGGGGCGGCATGAAGGCAGGTAAAGCCCGCGCGCAGGGTGAAGAAGGCCTGCGCCAGTCCATGTCGTGGCTGCACACCTGGGCCGGCCTGATCTTCGGCTGGGTGCTGTTCGCGATGTTCCTGACAGGGTCGCTGGCGTTCTTCCGCCCCGAGATCACGCGTTGGATGCAGCCCGAGATCGACGTCAGGCCGGTGCCTGCCGTGCAGGCCGTGGAGATGGGGCAGCGCTACCTGAGCGAACATGCGCCCGATGCCAAACGCTGGTTCATCACGCCGCCGTCGAACCGCGAGCCGCTGATCCTGATGCTGTATCAGGTGCCCAAGCCCAAGCCGGGCGAACGCGGGTTCGTGCGCGTGAAGCTGGACCCCGCGACGGGGCAGGCCGTGACGGGCCGCGAGACGCGCGGCGGCGAATTCTTCTACCGCTTCCACTTCGAACTGGAAACCGCATTCCCGTGGGGGCGCTGGCTGGCGAGTATCGCCGGCATGTTCATGCTGGTGGCGATCATCAGCGGCATCATCACGCACAAGAAGATATTCACGGATTTCTTTACCTTCCGTCCCAAGAAGGGCGGTCAGCGCGCCTGGATGGACGGGCACAACGTGTTGTCGGTGCTGGGGCTGCCGTTCCACCTGATGATCACATTCAGCGGGCTGGTGCTGTTCATGTTCATGTTGATACCCGCGGGTATCCATGCCGTGTACGAAAACCCCCGCCAGTATTCGGACGACGTCTTCAAATCCTTCAAGGTCACGCCGCCGCTGAACCGGCCGGGGACGCTGATCGCGATCGCGCCGTTGGTGGAACAGGCCCAGCAGCATTGGCAAGGCCGCGTCGGCCGCGTCACCGTCAACAACCCGGGCGACGCCGGGGCGACCGTCACGCTGACGCGGGATGCCGCTGATGGCGTGTCGTACGGCCGGCTGGCGCCCTATATGCGCTTTAACGGCGTGACGGGCGAATTCCAGGAAGGCGAGGACGAACTGAGCGCCACGGTGAAGACCGCCGGCGTTATCACGGGCCTGCATCTGGGGCTGTTCGCCGAACCCCTGCTGCGCTGGTTCTATTTCCTCGTGAGCCTGGCGGGCACCGGCATGGTGGGCACGGGTCTTGTCCTGTGGATTGCCAAGCGCCGCCAGAAGGCGCGGCCCGGTGATGCCCGCGAAGCCTTCTCCTTGCGCCTGGTGGACGGCCTGAACGCCGGCACCATCGCGGGCGTCGTGTTCGGCGTGGGGGCCTTTTTCCTGGCCAATCGCTTGCTGCCGGCCGACCTGCCTGGTCGCCAGGATTGGGAGGTGCGCGCCTTCTTCTGCACCTGGGCGGTGTCGCTGGTCTACGCGTTCCTGTTCCAGCGCCGCAAATGGCAGGATCTGCTGGCGGTGGCCGCCGCGTCGCTGGCCTTGGTGCCGGTCGTCAATGCGTTCACCACGTCGCGCCATCTGGGCGTGTCCCTGCCGCAAGGTGATTGGGTCATGGCCGGGTTCGACCTGACCTGCCTGGCCAGCGCGTTGCTGTTCGGCTGGATGGCGATGAAGGCTGCGCGGGCCCGCAAGGCGCCGGCGAAGGTTTCCGCGAAGGCGGCGGCCAAGCCCCGTGCCAGCCAGCCCGCGGCCAAGACGGTTTCCCCTCAAGTCGCAGATCCCGAGGCGCCGCGCGCCTCGAACCCCGTCGTCTATGAACCGCGAGGTGACACTCCATGACGCTTGCCGCTTTCTGCCTGGCCTACGCAGGGTTTTCCGCCCTGTGTCTGGGCATGGACCGCCATTACGAAGACCTGTTCGACCGCGCCATGCCGCGGCGCCACCGGGTGCCGTTACGGGCATTCGGCTGGATCGCGCTGGCACTGTCCTTGTGCGCCTCGGCGGCGGTCTGGGGATGGAGCTACGGCACGGTCGAATGGATCGGCATCCTCAGCATCGCCGGCCTGCTGCTGATCTGGTTCCTGACGTTCCGTCCGCGCGCCGCGCTGACCGCGGGCGGGCTCTGCGCGCTGGCGGCGCCGCTGCTGGCCGTCCTGTAGCCCGGCGATTTCGCGTGGGCGGGGCGGCAGCCCCGGCGGCGGCGTGCGCCGGCACGTTACACTGCTTGTTTCCCCTAGCAAACGCCTCTTCGCCTCTATGAATACCCGCGTCCTTACCGGCATTACCACCACTGGAACTCCCCACCTCGGCAACTACGCGGGCGCGATCCGTCCCGCGGTCCAGGCCAGTACGCAGCCCGGCGTGGACGCATTCTTCTTCCTGGCGGATTACCACGCGCTGATTAAGTGCGACGATCCGGCCCGCGTCGCCCGTTCCCGCCTGGAAATCGCGGCAACCTGGCTGGCCGTGGGGCTGGACCACGAACGCGTGACGTTCTATCGCCAGTCCGATATCCCCGAAATCCCCGAACTCAGCTGGTTGCTGACCTGCGTCACGGCCAAGGGCCTGATGAACCGCGCGCACGCCTACAAGGCGTCGGTGGACCAGAACGTGGCCAAGGGGGTGGAGCCCGACGACGGCATCACGATGGGGCTGTTCTCGTACCCGGTCCTGATGGCGGCCGACATCCTGATGTTCAACGCGAACAAGGTGCCGGTGGGCCGCGACCAGATTCAGCATCTGGAGATGGCGCGCGATATCGCCCAGCGCTTCAATCATCTGTACGGCCGCGACTACTTCGCGCTGCCTGAAGTGACGATCGAGGAAGACGTGGCGACCTTGCCGGGCCTGGATGGCCGCAAGATGTCCAAGAGCTACAACAACACGATCCCGCTTTTCGAAGGCGGCGCCAGCGCGCTGCGCGCATCCGTGATGCGCATCGTGACCGATTCGCGGGCGCCGGGCGAAGCCAAGGACGCCGAAAGCTCGCACCTGTACACGCTGTACCGTGCATTCGCGACGCAGGCTGAATCGGCGGCGTTCCGCAAGCAGCTGGAAGAGGGGATGGGTTGGGGCGACGCCAAGCAAGCCCTGTACGAACACCTGGAAGCGCTGCTGGCGCCCATGCGCGAGAAGTATTTCGACCTGATCGCCAACCCGGGCCGCATCGAAGACATCCTGCAAGCCGGCGCTGCCCGTGCCCGCAAGCTGGCCGTGCCCATGATGCAGGAACTGCGCGAAGCCGTCGGCTTGCGCAACCTGAACGCCGGCGCCGCAGCCGGCAAGGCGCAGGGCAAGAAGGAAAAAGGCAAGGGCGCGCGCTTCGTCAGCTTCCGCGACGAAGACGGCGGTTTCCGTTTCCGCCTGCTAGGGGCGGACGGCGAAGAGTTGCTGTTGTCGCAGCGTTTTGCCGATCCGAAGGAGGCCGGGGCCTTGATGCGCCGCCTGCAATCGGAACCTGCGGACAGCGTGTTGCAGGCCAGCGCCGAGGGCTACGCGGCGATCGTCGACGGGGTGGCGGTCGCCACGGCGCCGGCGAGCGCGCAGGCCGAGTCCGGCGCGCAACTGGCGCGTGCGCGCGACGCCTTGGCGTCGCTGTCGCAGGAATAAAGGGCAAGCCGGCGGCGCGTCGCGCCGTCGGCGATCATGACGTTGTCGTGGGGGGGCGGTAACCGGGGGGCGTCAGGCCAGCCGGGCGCTTGCCACGATGCGGCCATCGCGCACCTGGAAGCGCTGCGCGCTGCCCTGACCGGCGATTTCCAGCATGTCGCCTTCCGAATAGCCCGTGACGTTCGGGCAGTCTAGCCATTCCGGGTTGATGAACGGAAAGTACTTCAGCGTGCCGCTGCCTTGGCTGGCGAAGTCGAAGGTGGTGTTGGCGACCACTTCAGGATCCCATTGGCTGGCGTCGAAGACCAGCGCGCAGCCCGTGCCGATGCGATAGACGATGCTGGCGCCCATGCTGGCGAATCCCAGCGCGCCCACGTGCAGTTGCGCGCCGTTGCGCAGTTCGATGATGCGGGTGCCCAGACGTTCCAGCGTGATGTGCTTGAAGGTCACTTCCGCGCCGTCGACGATCAGATGCGCGTATTGGCCCAGCGTGACTTCGTTGTAAGCGCCGCTGTGGCCGGCTTCTTTTTCGGTAATGGTTGCCGCTTCATTGGCGGCAAGCGTAATGGTATTGCGCATGACGGATGGCTCTCCGGGGCTCTCGGGGTAGGGCGCTGTTATTGTTGTGCTGCGTGCCTGATAGACGGTTCGCGCCGCGGTTCGCCTGATCATGGAATCTGTGTCTGCCGAGTTCCCCTACGCCACCGGCTTTTATTATTTGGACACAATTCGATATTTTCCCTTATTTTTCTGCGTTGAGGATTGAGGGAGCGCAAGGAAACGACCTGTTTAAGGGAAAGTCCTAAGCCAAAGAAAAAAGCCCGGCGCAGTGTGCGCCGGGCTTTTTCATGGGCGATCCGGAAGGATCAGCGCTTGAGCTTGGCGAACGCGTCCGCCATGGCGCTGTTCGTCGCACCGCCGCCGCCCGCGTTGCCGCGTCCGCCGTCACCCTGGGGGCGACGGGGGCGGTCGCCGCCCTTGGGCGCATCGCCGCTGCGGCGCGCGGGCGCTGCGGTGTCGTTCAGGCGCATGGTCAGGGCCACGCGCTTGCGCGCCGCGTCCACTTCCAGCACCTTCACGCTGACCGTCTGGCCCACGCGCACCACGTCGCGAGGATCCTTCACGAACTTTTCGGCCAGTGCCGAGATGTGGACCAGGCCATCCTGGTGCACGCCGATGTCGACAAATGCGCCGAAGTTGGCCACGTTGGTCACGACGCCTTCCAGCACCATGCCCGGGTACAGGTCGTTCAGCGTTTCCACGCCTTCCTTGAACTGCGCGGTCTTGAATTCCGGGCGCGGATCGCGGCCGGGCTTTTCCAGTTCGGCGAAGATGTCGCGCACGGTCGGCAGGCCGAAGCGCTCGTCGGTGAAGTCCGACGGCGACACGCCCTTCAAGGCGTCGCGCTGACCGATGATCTGTTTCACCTCGGCCTTGATCTTGGCCACGATGCGCTCGACGACGGGATAGGCTTCGGGGTGGACCGACGAGGCGTCCAGCGGATTGTCGCCATTGGGAATGCGCAGGAAGCCCGCAGCCTGCTCGAACGCCTTGTCGCCAAAGCGCGGCACCTTGCGCAGGAGGTCGCGGGTGGGGAATGCGCCGTTCTCGTCGCGCCAGGCCACGATGTTCTTGGCCAGCAGCGAGTTCAGGCCCGACACGCGGGCCAGCAGGGCGGCCGAGGCCGTATTCACGTCCACGCCGACGGCGTTCACGCAATCCTCGACCACGGCGTCCAGCGAACGCGCCAGCTCACGCTGGTTGACGTCGTGCTGGTACTGGCCCACGCCGATCGCCTTGGGATCGATCTTGACCAGTTCGGCCAACGGATCCTGCAGGCGGCGCGCGATGGATACGGCGCCGCGCAGGGTCACGTCCAGATCGGGGAATTCCAGCGCCGCGGTTTCCGAGGCGGAATACACGGATGCACCGGCCTCGGAGACCACCACGCGGGTGACTTTCAGGTCGGGGAAGCGTTCCATCATGTCGCCCACCAGCTTTTCGCTTTCGCGCGAAGCGGTGCCGTTGCCGATGGCGATCAGGTCCACCTTGTGGCGCGCAACCAGCGCGGCCAGCGTGTTGATCGTACCCTCGCGGTCGCGGCGCGGTTCGAACGGGTAGACGGTGGTGGTGTCGACGACCTTGCCGGTCTGGTCGATCACGGCGATCTTGCAGCCCGTGCGGATGCCCGGGTCCAGGCCCAACACGGCCTTGGGGCCGGCAGGCGCTGCCAGCAGCAGGTCCTTCAGGTTGGCGGCGAACACGCGGATGGCCTCGGCTTCGCCGCTTTCGCGCAGGCGGCCGATCAGCTCGCTTTCAAACGCCGTCAGCAGCTTCACGCGCCAGGTCCAACGGCACACTTCGCCCAACCAGCGGGCGCGCGGCGTGGCGTCCAGTGCGAACAGGCCGTTGCCCAGCTTCAGGAAGCTGGCGATGCGCGCCACGCACGGGTGCGGCAATTGCGCTTCCAGTTCGGCTTCCAGCCCCAGGCGCAGTTCCAGCACGCCTTGCTGGCGTCCGCGCAGCAGGGCCAGGATGCGGTGGGAAGGCAGCGTGCGCAGCGGCTCGTTGAAATCGAACCAGTCGCGGAAGTTCGCGCCTTCGGTTTCCTTGCCGTCGACCATCTTGGAATAGATCAGGCCGGTGGACCACAGGTGCTCGCGCATGTCGGCCAGCAGATCCGCGTTTTCAGCGTAGCGTTCGGCCAGGATGTCGCGCGCGCCGTCCAGCGCGGCCTTGGCGTCGTTGATGGACGCCTCGGGGTTCAGGTACTGCGCGGCCAGCGCGGCGGGATCGCAGGACGGATCGGCCAGGATGGCATCCGCCAGCGGCTCCAGGCCCGCTTCGCGGGCGATCTGGGCGCGGGTGCGACGCTTGGGCTTGTACGGCGCGTACAAGTCTTCCAGGCGCTGCTTGGTATCGGCCGTTGCGATTTCCTGCTGCAGCTCGGGCGTGAGCTTGCCCTGCTGCGAGATGGATTCAAGGATGGAGCCGCGGCGTTCTTCGAGTTCGCGCAGATAACCCAGGCGAACTTCCAGGTTGCGCAGCACGGTATCGTCCAGGCCGCCAGTGGCTTCCTTGCGATAGCGCGAGATGAAGGGCACGGTGGCGCCGTCATCCAGCAGTTCCACCGCCGAAGCGATCTGGGAGGCGCGCGCGCCGAGCTCGGTAGCGAGCTGCGCGACGATGCGGGCGTTGTCGACGCCGGCGGCGACGTTCGTGATAGCGGAAGTTTCAGACATCTCTATACGACGACAAAAAGGAAAAACAAGGGGCGGATTGTGCCATAAGCCACTGTTACAGAACGTGCCAGAGTGGACCGATCCGTCCCTGGGCAAGCCGAAGGCGGGCCCTGCAACGGGTATCATTTAGTCCTTTCCCACATCAGTGTCTGGCGCCCGAACCGTAACCGGTACCGGTTCACCATAGACTCCGACCGACACTAGGCTGCCGTAATGCTGGACCTGGATATTTCCGAATTTTTTGATGAGGACGGGCCCCTGGCCACGGCCATGCCCGGCTACAAGCCACGCCCTTCGCAGGTGGAGCTGTCGCAGGCCATCGGCGACGCCATCCAGGACCGCGCCACGCTCGTGGCCGAGGCGGGCACCGGCATCGGCAAGACCTGGGCCTATCTTGTACCCGCCTTCATCCAGGGCGGCAAGGTGCTGATTTCCACCGGCACCCGCACGCTGCAAGACCAGCTGTTTGCGCGTGACCTGCCGCGCGTGCGCGCCGCGCTGGCCGCGCCGGTGACGGCCGCGCTGCTCAAGGGCCGCGGCAACTATGTCTGCCACTATCACCTGGAACGTCTGCAGGGCGACGAGCGCGCGCTGAAGTCGCGTACCGAGATCCAGCAACTGCGCCAGATCCAGGTCTTCGCGGGCATTACCAAGACGGGCGACCGTAGCGATCTTGCGCAGGTGCCCGAAGACGCCGACATCTGGCAGCGCGTGACCTCCACGCGCGAGAACTGCCTGGGCCAGGAGTGCCCACGCATCCGCGACTGTTTCGTGGTGAAGGCGCGCCGCCAGGCCCAGGAGGCCGACGTGGTGGTGGTCAACCACGCGCTGTTCATGGCCGACCTGGTGCTGCGCGAAGAGGGCGTGACCGACCTGCTGCCCGAAGCCGACACCGTCATCTTCGACGAAGCGCATCAGCTGCCCGACACCGCCACCCGGTTCCTGGGCAGCAGCGTGTCCACGCACCAGCTGATGGATTTCGGCCGCGCGCTGGAAGTGGCCGGCCTGGCGTATGCGCGCGAGGCCGCCAAATGGAGCGACGTCAGCCGCCATCTTGAAACCGCGGCGCGCGAATTGCGGTTGACCTGTGCGCCGCTGGACCGAATGCCGGGCCGCAAGGCCACGTTCGACGCGATCCCCAACCCCGAGGAATTCGACGAGGCGCTGGCCGCCTTGCGCGAGGCCGTGGACACGGCCACCAAGGCCTTGGGCGTCGTGGCTGAAAAGCATCCCGACCTGATGGCCGCTGCACGCAGCGGCGCCGAAATTTCGGTGCGGCTCAAGCGCTGGGCCACGCCGGGGCGCGCCGATGCCGGCTTGGCCGACGAAGGCTGGGGCCGCGACGACCAGTCGCCCGAACCCGCCGCCGCCGACCTGGGCGACGGCCCGTCCACGCCCGCCGCCATCCTGGAAGGCGTGGCTGCGGCCGCCGAGCAATGGACGGGCCCTGCCGTGCGCTGGGTCGAGCACGGCCAGCATCACGTGCGCCTGCATTCGGCGCCGCTGTCGGTGGCGCAGGCGTTCTCCAAGTACCGCAAGCCGGGCCAAGCCTGGATCATGACGTCGGCCACGCTGTCGGTGAACGGCGAGTTCACGCACTTCACCAGCCAGCTAGGGCTATCGAGCGCCCGTACGGGCAAGTGGGAATCTCCGTTCAACTATCCCGAACAGGCGTTGCTCTTCGTGCCGCGCGGCATGCCCGAACCGCAATCGCCGCAGTTCCTGGACCGTTTCGTCGAAACGCTGATGCCCTTGCTCGAGGCCAGCCCCGGCGGCACGCTGGTGTTGTGCACGACGCTGCGCGCGGTCGATAAGGTCGCGACCCTGCTGGCCGACGCCTTTGACGACGCCGGGCACGACTGGCCGTTGCTGAAACAGGGCGAGGGCACGCGCCGCGATTTGCTGGACCGCTTCTGCAAGCTCAAGCATCCGGTGCTGGTGGGCAGCGCGAGCTTCTGGGAAGGCATCGACCTGCCCGGCGACGTGTTGACCTTGGTCGCCATCGACAAGCTGCCGTTCGCGCCGCCCGACGACCCCGTCATCGAAGCGCGCTTGCGGGCCTGTCGGGCCCAGGGCGGCAATCCCTTCTCGGAATACCAGTTGCCCGAAGCCGCGATCTCGCTCAAGCAGGGCGCGGGCCGCCTGATCCGTACGGAGTCCGACTGGGGCGTGCTGATGGTGGGCGATGCGCGTCTGGTCGAAAAGCCCTACGGCAAGCGCCTGTGGCGCGGCCTGCCGCCCTTCGCACGCACGCGCGAACTGGAAGAGGTGCTGGCGTTCTATCGCCGCAAGCAGGAAGGCGAGGGCGGCGACGCCTAGCGCCAGGCGCGCACGCCGGCCCTGCCGCTTGCGGCAGCCAAAAAGAAAGCCCCTCTTTCGAGGGGCTTCGCTTTTCCCATGCGGAGAGAATCCGCAGATCAATCAGTCAAACGGGTTCCACCAGCTGCGATCGGCCTTCAGGCCCTTGGTCTTGAAATCGCTGTTGGGGAAGTTCTTGTCGTAGACGCGTTTGGCGTCGTTCTTCAGTTCCGTCATGCCCAGCTTGTCGTAGGACTCGACCATCAGGTAGAGCGCCTCTTCGGTGGCGGGGGCGCCTTCGAAGTCGGTGATGACGGTTTGCGCGCGGTTGGCGGCGGCCACGTAGGCGCCGCGCTCGTAGTAGTAGCGGGCGACGTGGACTTCGTTCATGGCGATGGTGTTGACCAGCCATGCGACGCGCTTTTCGGCATCCACCGTGTACTTGCTGTCCGGGTAGCGCTTGATGAGTTCATTGAACGCGTCGTAGGACGCGCGCAGGCCCTTGGGATCGCGCTCGGCGGGATCCTGGCCGGTGATGTTGCTCATGAAGGCGCTGGCCGGCGTGAAGTTGATCAGGCCCTTCAGGTACAGGGCGTAGTCGGTGCCGGGGTGGTTGGGATACAGCTGCTGGAAGCGGTCGATGGCAGCCAGGGCCTGTTCGTTCTCGCCGTCCTTCCAGTTGACGTAGGCCAGCTCAAGCAGGGCTTGCTGGGCGTAGACGCCGAAGGGGTAGCGGCTTTCGATGGCGGTCAGACGTTCGCGTGCTTCCTTCCAGCCTCCGGAGGACATTTCGGCCTTGGCGTCGGCGTAGAGCTGTTCGGCGCTCCAGTTGGTGGTCTTGTCGTACTTGCTGTTTGTCGAGCCGCAACCGGCGATGACAATGACGGCCAATAGCGCGATAACCACGCGCAAAACCGGCCCGCTTCGGGATGCGGGGTTCGAGGGAGCTGCGGGGTGGTGAATCACGAGAATCGTATCCTTGGTGTTAGCATGGCAGGCTGATTATATGATTTGTCTCCATGTCTGATACAGCCGCCGGCACAGATCTCGTTTCCGACGATGAACTTCTGGGCCTTTCCGACGAAAACGCCGACGAAAACCCCAATGAAAACCGGGGTGAACCGCAACTTGTAACGGTGCCTTCCACGACGAAGGCCGACCGGCTGGACAAGGTGCTGGCCGGGTTGTTGCCCGACCATTCCCGCAGCCGCCTGCAAGGCTGGATCGAAGCCGGCAATGTGCACGTCAACGGCGCGCCCGGCAAGGTCCGTCAGACGGTCGGCCCAGGCGACGAGCTGCAAGTGTGGGCTCAACCGGCGCCCGATGCGCGTGCCTTCACGCCCGAGCCCGTTGAATTCGTCGTTGTGGACGAAAGCCCCGAGTGGATCGTGGTGAACAAGCCCGCGGGGCTCGTCACCCATCCCGGCGCGGGCAACTGGAGCGGCACGCTGCTCAATGGCCTGCTGTATCGCTACCCCGAATTGGCGTCCGTGGCGCGTGCCGGCATTGTTCACAGGCTGGACAAGGACACCTCCGGACTGATGGTGGTGGCCCGCAATGAGCGCGCCCAGACGCATCTGGTGCGCCAGTTGCAGGCGCGCAGCATGGGACGCGAATACGTGGCGCTGGCGCATGGCTGGATCGCGAACGGCGGCCGTGTCGAACGCGCCATCGGCCGCGATTCCCGCGTGCCGATCCGCATGAGCGTCGAGCGCCCCGTGGCGCCCAAACCCGCCATTACCAATTACGCGCCGGCGCGCCGCGGCCAGGTGGACCCTGGCGGCCGCGTCACCGAAGTGGTGTGCCGCCTGGAAACCGGCCGCACCCACCAGATCCGCGTGCACATGGCCAGCCTGGGTCATCCGCTGCTGGCCGATACGATCTACGGCGGCAAGAACATCGCGGGCGCGCAGCGCCAGATGCTGCACGCCCGCGCCCTGCATTTTGACGACCCGGGTGGCCGCGGCGAAGTCCAATTCGCCGCCGCCGTGCCCGAGGACATGACCCTGGTCCAGGAAAGCATTGCATGGAACGCGTGATCGCCAGCCTGCCTGTCGTGACCGGCCCGGAATGGGCCGGCGTGAATTATTTCTGCACGACCCGCGCAGGCGGCGTGGGCGTGGCGCCGCACGACACCCTGAACTTGGGGCGCCGCGCGGGCGACGATCCAGACACGGTGGCCGAGAACCGGCGCCGCGTGCGCGCCGCCGTGCCGGCCGACCCGCTATGGTTGCGCCAGGTGCACGGCAGCGAGGTCGTGGACGCCGATGCGCAGGACGTGCCGGACGAACCTGCAGTGGACGCCAGCGTCACGGCGCAACCGGGCCGCGTGCTGGCCGTCATGGTGGCGGACTGCCTGCCGGTGGTCATTGCCGATGCCGACGGGCAGGTGCTGGGCGCGGCACATGCCGGCTGGCGCGGCCTGTCGGGCGGCGTGCTGGAACATACGCTGGCGGCCATGCGCGCCAAGGCTCCCGCGGCTACCGGCTGGCGCGCCTGGGTCGGCCCCGGCATCGGCTCGCAGGTGTTCGAGGTGGGGCAGGACGTGCTTGACGCCTTCACGCAAGACGATCCCGCCACCGCGCGCTACTTCACGCCGCGCGCCGGTCTATCGGGAAAGTGGTTGGCGGACCTCGCCGGATTGGCGGATTTCCGCCTGCGCCGCGCCGGGGTACAAGAGGTGGCCTTGTCCGGGATGTGCACCGTATCCGAATCGGAACGCTTCTTCTCGTACCGACGCGACGGCGAAACCGGACGCATGGCGCTGCTGGCCTGGCTCGACCCGGTTTGATCTTGCGCAAGGCCGGCCGCCGGGCTTGAGATCTACCCTGGCGGTCTCCTTGTATACCCGCATTGACAGTCCTGGACCCGGAATGCAACATCAATCGAGCAGTCTCGATAACAAGGTGTCGAAGTGAACGCCAATCTCTCCGCCGCAGGGCCCATACCGGTGAGCGTGGCACCGGAAATCCTGGCCGATATTCAGGCCGAGTTCTCGCGCGAGTGGCAGCGCCTTTGTGACGACGCCCGCCGCGGTGCGCTTGCGCCTCTGGCCGACCGCCGCTTCGCCGGCGACGCCTGGGCCGCCAACGGTTCCCATCTGCTGCTGGCGCATACCTATCTGCTGTCGGCCCGCGCCATGCAACGCATGGTCGATGCGGCCCAGGTCAGCGAACCCATGCGCGAGCGCCTGCGTTTTTCCATCATGCAGTGGGTCGACGCGCTGTCTCCGTCGAACTTCCTGGCGCTGAATCCGGATGCCCAGCAATCCATCGTGGAAAGCGCGGGTCGCGCCTTGAACGAAGGGCTGGCCAACCTGTTGGGCGACGTCAAGAAAGGCCGCATCACCCAGACCGACGAATCGCAGTTCGAGATCGGCCGCAACGTGGCGGTGACGCCGGGCGAAGTGGTGTTCGAGAACACGCTGTTCCAGCTGATCCAGTACGCGCCGTCCACCGCCACGGTGCACGAGCTGCCGCTGGTGATCGTGCCGCCGAACATCAACAAGTTCTACATCCTGGACCTGCAGCCCGAGAATTCCTTCGTGCGCCATGCGGTGGAGCAGGGCTACACCGTGTTCCTCGTCTCCTGGCGCAATCCGGTGGCTAGCGACACCGATGGCGTGGACCGCGCCACCTGGTCCGATTATCTGGATGACGCCGTCCTGCAGGCGCTGCGCGTGGCCAGCGACATCACCAAGCAGCCCAAGGTCAACGCCCTGGGGTTCTGCGTGGGCGGCACGATGCTGGCGTCGGCGCTGGCGCTGGCCGAGGCCCGCGGCGAACAGCCCGTCGCGTCGCTGACGCTGTTGACCTCGCTGCTGGACTTCCACGACACCGGCATTCTGAACGTCTTTGTCGACGAAGCGCATGCGCTGCTGCGCGACCATCAACTGGGCAACGGCGGGCTGATGCCCGGCCGCGACCTGGCCACCACGTTCTCGTTCCTGCGGCCCAACGAGCTGGTCTGGAACTATGTGGTGGGCAATTACCTGAAGGGCCAGAAGCCGCCCCCGTTCGACCTGCTGTTCTGGAATGGCGACAGCACCAATCTGCCGGGGCCGTTCTTCTCGTGGTACTTCCGCAATACCTACCTTGAGAACAACCTGAAAGTGCCTGGCCGCGCGCAAGCCGCCGGCCTGCCGCTGGACCTGACGCGCCTGACGATGCCGGCGTACATATTCGGGTCCCGCGAAGATCACATCGTGCCTTGGGTGTCGGCCTATGCCTCCACGCAACTGCTGCGCGGACCGCAACGCTTCGTGCTGGGGGCCTCGGGCCACATCGCCGGCGTGGTGAATCCGCCGGCCAAGAAGCGCCGCAGCTATTGGGTGGCGGACAAGCTGGGGAACACGGGCCATGACATGCCCGGCGACCCCAAGGCCTGGTTTGCGCAGGCGACTGAAAATGCGGGCAGCTGGTGGCCCGACTGGACGCAATGGCTGTCCCGGCATTCGGGCAAGCAGGTCAAGGCGCGCACGAAATTAGGCAATGCCAAGTACCGGCCGATCGAGCCGGCGCCTGGCAGGTACGTGAAGGTCCGGGCTGCCTGACGCCGCCATGCGCGGTTGGCCCAGGCCAATAAGAAAGTTAATCAACGAGGCGTCCGTCGCACACAGGAGGAAGTCCAATGAGCGGAAAACTGGCTTACGTAACAGGCGGGATGGGCGGTATCGGCACCTCTATTTGCCAGCGCTTGGCCAAGGATGGCTTTCGCGTGGTGGCAGGTTGCGGCCCAAGCCGCAATTACCAGCAATGGCTGGATGAGCAGGCAGCGCAGGGCTACACGTTCTATGCATCGGTAGGCAACGTGTCGGACTGGGATTCGACGGTAGCGGCCTTTGAACGGGTCACCGCCGACCTGGGCCCGGTCGATGTGCTGGTCAACAACGCGGGCATCACGCGCGATGGCCTGTTCCGCAAAATGAGCGCGGACGATTGGCGCGCGGTCATCGACACCAACCTGAACAGTCTCTTCAATGTGACCAAGCAGGTCATCGAGGGCATGGTCGAGCGTCAGTGGGGCCGCATCATCAACATCAGCTCGGTGAACGGGCAGAAGGGCCAATTCGGCCAGACGAACTATTCCACGGCGAAGGCGGGCATCCACGGCTTCACCATGGCGCTGGCCCAGGAAGTCGCCAGCAAGGGCGTCACGGTCAACACGATTTCGCCGGGCTACATCGGCACGGACATGGTTCGCGCCATTCGTCCCGAAGTGCTCGAGAAAATCGTGGCCACCATCCCGGTGCGCCGT
The DNA here is from genome assembly GCF_002209535.1 of Achromobacter marplatensis. GTDB lineage: Bacteria > Pseudomonadota > Gammaproteobacteria > Burkholderiales > Burkholderiaceae_B > Achromobacter > Achromobacter marplatensis. The sequence continues at coordinate 18,033 of NZ_NJIG01000009.1, forward strand.
CTGGGCACGCCCGAGGAAATCGCCTCCATGACCTCGTGGCTGGCTTCGGATGAATCCGGCTTTTCGACTGGCGCGGATTTCTCGCTCAACGGCGGCCTGCACATGGGCTAATGTTGGTCAGCGGGCCGCCATCGGGCGGCTCCAGGCGCTGGAAGGCCTCGGGGAGAGGGCCTTCCGGCATTACACTCCACCTTATCCGAAGTCTTAGAGATCGCCCGATCCGGGGACACACATGACGCAAGCACAAACCGGCGCCAGCCTGCGCCTGATTAAAAAATACCCCAACCGTCGCCTATACGACACCCGGACCAGCACCTACATCACTCTGGCAGATGTCAAGCAACTGGTCCTGGCCAACGAAGAGTTCCAGGTGGTCGACGCCAAGAGCGCCGAAGACCTGACGCGCAGCATCCTTTTGCAGATCATCCTGGAAGAGGAAAGCGGCGGCATGCCCATGTTCTCGTCGAACATGCTGTCGCAGATCATCCGTTTCTACGGCCACGCCATGCAGGGCATCATGGGTTCTTACCTTGAGAAGAACATCCAGGCCTTCATGGAAATCCAGACGCGCATGGCCGAACAGTCCAAGGGACTGTATGGCAGCCAGTTCGGGCCCGAAGCCTGGACCCAGTTCATGAACGTGCAGACGCCCATGCTGCAGAACATGATGAACAACTACATCGACCAGAGCAAGAACCTGTTCGTGCAGATGCAGGACCAGATGCAGGACCAGACGCGCGCGATGTTCTCGACGTTCCCGTTCACGCCCGGCAGCACGCCGCCGGGGTCGGGCCGCAAGTAATCGCCGCAGAGCGGGGCGGGCCAGGCCCTCCCGTTGATCCAGAAGCCGGCAGGGCCATCGCCTGACCGGCTTTTTTGTGGCCGCCGCCGGCGCGACGCGACGGGGGCGCTCCGTTGACTGAACGCAATAATCCGCCCCTTTTTTGGCCTCCGGGTTCAGGGATATGTCAGTTTTTTTGGTTACATTAATGAAAACGGTTCTTGTTTAGCTTATCGGAACCGCCATTCATTTGTGTCTCAAGGATTATGCACATGATCAAGAAAGCCTTGGCGCTGGCCATCGTCGCTCTGAGCGTGTCTGCCGCGCAAGCGGCCGAATACCCCATCGGCAAGCCGGTTGAGAAGGGCGGCATGGAAATTGGCGCGGTCTATCTGCAGCCGATCGAAATGGATCCGCCGGGGATGATGCGTCCTGCCAAGGATTCCGACGTGCACCTTGAGGCCGATATCCACGCCACCGCCGGCAACAAGACGGGCTTCCCCGAAGGCGAGTGGGTGCCTTACCTGGTCGTGAATTTCGAGATCCAGAAGGTCGGCAGCCAGAACGTGCAGAAGGGCACCTTCATGCCCATGGTCGCCAACGATGGCCCGCACTACGGCGACAACATCAAGCTGGAAGGCCCGGGCAAGTACAAGTTGAAGTACACGATCCTGCCGCCGTCCGAAAACAAGATGGCCCACTTCGGCCGCCACGTCGACAAGGAAACCGGCGTGGGCCCGTGGTTCGAGCCGTTCGAACTGGAATATGAATTCGTCTACGCCGGCACCGGCAAGAAGGGCGGATACTGATCGTGCGCCGCCTGCATCGCGTTGTTGCCGCCGTGCTGATCGGCCTGGCCGCATTTGCCGGCATGGCGCCCGCGCAGGCGGACGAACTGCCGACGTTCACCTTGAGGTTCAAGCCGGACGGCACGTTCGAGCCGGCGACCCTTGAAGTGCCCGCCGGCCGATTCAAGATCGAGCTCATCAACGAGAGCAACGAGCCGGTGGAATTCGAGAGCATTCCGCTGCGCAAGGAAAAAGTGCTGGGCCCGGGGGTGAAGTCCTTCGTGGTGATCACCATTTCCCGTCCCGGCGAGTATCCCTTCTTTGATGACTTTCACCAGAGCGTGAAAGGCACCCTGGTCGTCAAGCCCAAGGAATAAGCGGTAGCAATACATGGAACAGGTCCTCTTTATCGTCTGGCGTGAAAGCGTCGAAGCCATGCTGGTGGTGGGCATCTTGTACACCTGGCTGCGCTCCACGCCCGAAGGCAAGCGCGGGCTGAACTACCTGTGGGGCGGCGTGGCCGCCGGGCTGGCCCTGGCCGTGGCGCTGGCGCTGGTGCTGCTGGGCGTGTCGTCCTGGCTCAGCGACGAAGGCCAGGAATGGTTCCAGGCCATCATGTCGCTGGCGGCGTGCGCGCTCGTCGTGCAGATGGTCGTGTGGATGAAGAAGCACGGCCGCACGCTGAAAGGCGAACTGGAAAGCGGGGCGCGCAGTTCGGTGGCCAACGACAACTGGTGGGGCCTGTTCGTGCTGGTGGCCATCGCCGTGGCGCGTGAAGGCAGCGAGACCGTGGTGTTCCTGTACGGCACCGTGTCGGCGGGCGAAGGCGGAAGCAACATGCTGATGCTGGCGCTGGCCGGCGTCGCGGGTTTTGCCGTGGCCTTGCTGACGTTCTGGCTGCTGCAACTGGGCGGCAAATTGATTACCTGGCGCCGCTTCTTCCGCGTGACCGAAATTCTGCTCCTGCTATTGGCCGGTTCGCTGCTGGTCGGCGGCCTGGACCACCTGATTTCGCTCGACGTGCTGCCGACGATCATCGACCCCGTGTGGGATAGCTCGTGGCTCCTGAGCGACAGCACCGGCATCGGCAAGATCCTGGCGGACTTCGCCGGCTACCGCGCCCTGCCGGCCCTGATCTCGGTTTTGTTGTGGGTGGCTTACTGGATCGTGGTCTGGGCGCTGCTGCGCTGGGTGGGCAACAAGCCCGCCCATGCGCCGGCCGCCGCCCGGAGCGCATCCTGATTCCGACGTGATGCCGGACTGAACAATGAAGGTTTGACCATGGCAGCTGTACTCGGGAGGGTGACTTCCCGGATCGCCGATTTCCTCCGTGACCATGCCCCGCTGTTGCGCAAGCTGCAGTGGGGCATTGTCGCGTTGTACGCGTTCCTTTTGATCGTGCCCGCGATCCTTCCTTTGCCGGACAACACGGCGTCGGTCTTCAATAACCTGACGATCGTGGCGCAGTTTGCCTTTTGGGGTGTCTGGTGGCCGTTCGTGCTGATTTCCATGCCGATCCTGGGCCGCGCCTGGTGCGGCTGGTTCTGTCCCGAAGGGATGCTGACCGAGTGGGCCAGCGAACGGGGGCAGGGGCATGCCATTCCGAAATGGATGCGCTGGGGCGGCTGGCCCTTCGTGGCCTTTGCGTTGACGACGGTCTACGGCCAGTTGGTCAGCGTGTACCAGTATCCGCTGGCGGTGCTGGCCGTGCTGGGCGGATCCACGGTGGCGGCCATGATCGTCGGCTGGCGCTATGGCCGCAGCAAGCGCGTGTGGTGCAAATACCTGTGCCCGGTCAACGGCGTGTTCAACCTGCTGGCCAAGCTGGCGCCGTGGCACTTCAAGGTCGATGAAGAGAAGTGGCGCCACCCGGTCATCCGGATCGAACCCATCAACTGTGCGCCGCTGGTGCCCCTTCGCCACATGAAGGGCGCCGGCGATTGCCACATGTGCGGCCGCTGCAGCGGTTATCGCGGCGCGATCCAATTGACGCCGCGTTCCCCGGAAGAAGAGATCGTGCACGTCGCCGACGGCGACGCGTGGCAAACCGCGCTGCTGTGCTTCGGACTGATGGGCATCGCGATCGGCGCCTTCCTGTGGAGCGCCAGCCCCTGGTATGTGACGGCCAAGCAATGGGCCGCGACGTGGCTGGTGGAACACGACATCCTGTGGCCGTTGATGGACAACGCGCCCTGGTTCATCCTGACCCACTATCCGGATGTGAACGACAGCTTCTCGTGGCTGGACGGCGCGGGCATCCTGCTGTTCGTCGTCGGCGCGACGGTCATTGTGGGGGGCGCAAGCTTCCTGTCGCTGTGGATCGCCGACCTTCTGGCGCCCGCCGCACGTCAGCTGGATGCGCCCGCCACGCGGTGGATCCGTCCCGGCGTGCACAAGCTGGCGCAGGCGCTGATTCCGTCGGCGGGCATCGGCGTGTTCCTGGGCTTGTCCGCCACCACGGTCAACCTGCTCAAGCATGAAGGCGTGCAAGCCGCCTGGGCCGGTCCCGTGCGTTTTACGCTGCTGACGCTTGCCGTGTTGTGGACCTTGCGCCTCTTCGCGCGCCTGCTGGCGCAGCGCCAGGTCAGCGGCTGGCGCAAGGGCGCCGCCTGGCTCGTGCTGGTGGCAGGCTTGGTGCCGTTCTGCATGGCCTGGGTGCTTTTCTTTGCAATCTGGTAAGTACTGCTTGATGGTCTGAAGTGGGGCGCTGCGATACATTGGAAGGCTTAGCCGGACTGGCCGGCGGTCTTCCTCTACACGCCTTTCGATGACTTCCTACGCGTTTCGCCTGCTCAACGTTTTTGCGTCCACCACCTTCAGCGGCAACCAGCTTTGCGTGTTTGAAGACGCGCGCGGCATGGACGACGCCACCATGCTGAACCTGGCGGCGCAATTCAATCTTTCCGAAACCACCTTCATCCTGCCGTCCGACCGTGCGGACGCGCACGTGCGCATCTTCACGCCCGGCTACGAAATGAAGTTCGCCGGCCATCCCACCATCGGCACCTCGCAAGTGGTGCGCGACCTGCGCCAGACCGGCGACGCGCTGACGCTCGAGTTCAAGGCCGGCGTGGTGCCGGTCGAGGCCCGTGGCGACGCCTGGACCTTCACCGCGCCGTGCCCCGATGGCGTGCGTACGGCGCCGCCGGAACTGGACCGCGCCGAGATCGCGGGCCTGGTCGGGCTGGATGCCGATGATCTGTTGGGCGATCCGATCTGGGTGGATACCGGGGCGGACCAATTGCTGGTGCCGCTAGCCAGCGTCGAGGCCGTGCGTCGCGCGGCGCCGGACGCCTCCAAGCTCCATCGCTGGCAGGCCAGCAGCCTGGGCCGCAAGACGCTCTACGTGTTTGCCTTCGACGAAGGCAATGTGCAGGACGCGCGCCAGGTGGTGGTGGCCCGCTACTTCTTCGCCAAGGCAGGCGGCGGCGTGGACGAGGATGCGGGCACCGGGTCGGCGTGCGCCAACCTGGGCGGCTGGCTGATCCACAACAAGCATGCGTTGCCCGCCAGCATCCTGGTCGAGCAGGGCGATCAGATGGGGCGGCCCTGCCGATTGATGCTGGACGTGCTGGCTGATGGCCGCATCCAGGTGGGCGGCCGCGCGCTTGAGATCGGCCGGGGTTCGATCAGTCTCTGAACGATTGCGCGGGCGCTGCCCAAACGAAAGCGGCGCCTGTTCATCACAGGCGCCGCGGGCTCTCTAGGCCTCAGTCGGAAACGGTATCGGCGTTACTTCTTGTTCTTGGCCGGGTCGACCTTGATGTTGTTCATGACCTGCTTGACGCCTTCGACGCCGCGAGCCACGGTGGCCGCGTGATCGGCTTCGGCGGAAGTGCCCACCGAGCCCGTCAGCGTGGCCACGCCGTTGTTGGTTTCCACGGCGATATCCAGGGCGCTCAGTTGCTTGTCGGCGACGATGGCGGCCTTGACCTTGGTGGTCACGGTCGCATCCGATGCGTATTCGCCCACGGATTGCTTGGGCTTGCCGTCATCGGCCGCAAAAGCCATGGAAGTGAAGACGGCGCCAGTTCCCAGTGCAGCAGCGGCGATCAGCTTACGAAGTTCCATAGTTGTGCTCCTTTAAATATCTAGTGTTCGGCGCGTCGTCCCAGACGACGCGGACTTGCAAACTCTTGGGGGGTACGCGTTTTATCAACGTGTCCTATTTTTTCCGAAGGGCGCCGCTCAGGATGGACAAGAGCGCCAGCACCAGGAAGACGAAGAACAGGACCTTGGCGATACCCGCAGCCCCGGCGGCAATGCCGCCGAAGCCGAGAACCGCCGCGATGATCGCGATAACGAAGAAAACAACGGCGTAGTGCAACATGTCAGCTTCTCCAGTGGTTTCGACCGATCAAGGCGGGAGGGGGAATCAGGGATTGCGGTCGAAGAAATCCCGGACTTCCTTCTGGGCTTCATCCTTCGTCTTGCCATAACGCTCCTGGATCAAACCAGCCAGGCGTTCGGCGTTGCCTTCGGTACGGGTCAACTCGTCGTCGGTGAGTTCACCCCAGGCCGCTTTGGCCTTGCCGGTCAGTTGCTTCCACTTGCCGGCGATGATGTCGTTATTCATGGTGACCTCTCTCTGTCTGCTTGCGACACAAGGCTTATGGCCTATAAGTCCTGCAATCGCGGTTGAGTTGGACACTGATCAGCTAGCCCCTACCGTACGAGTCGGGTGGCAGGCCTGTCAAACCTGGCTGTGGGTAAATGTAACAGCGCAAAGCGCGAGTTTTGCGGGGTTCTTCGACGGGCCGGACTGGGGGGCGCACCAGAGGTAGGAGTTACATTTCCGCAATGTTTTGTCCCCTTTTGATCGGGGCTGGTAACGGGAGTTGCTGAGAATTTGGCGCTTGCCTGCGCTGGCTGTCGCGCACGCGCCCCGGTATAGTCGTGGCGGAACCCGCCGTGCGGTTCACCAACAGGGAAGGGAGAGGGGCAGGCATGACGCAACGACTTTGCAGCGCTATCTTGTTGACGCTGGCCGCCATGGCGGCCGTGGGATGCACCCACGTGACGGACCGCTACCAGGCGTCGGCGCCTGTGGAGGCCTCGCGCGGCTGATGCGGGGCAGGGCATGACGGTAAAGCAAACGGGGCGCCAGAGCGCCCCGTTTGCATTGCCGCAAGAGCGGCGGACAGCGGTCGGATCAGCCCTCGGCGATGCGGCGGGCGATGTGGTCCAGCGCTTCTTCCACCTGGTCGACCAGGATCAGGCACAGGTCACCGGCCGTCAGACGCGAGAGGGCCGTGTCGATGGCCAGGAACTCGCCGTGGATCTCTTCGATGTGGGTCGTGCGCGGCGCGCCGACCAGGCCCTCCTGCAACAGCGCCAGCACTTCGCCGTCGGCGCGCCCGCGTTGGCATTGGTCCTGATACAGCAGCACGTCGTCGAACGCGGCGCCCAGGATCTCGGTCTGCATGCGGATGTCTTCATCGCGACGGTCGCCCGCCCCGCTGATGACGACCGAGCGCCGCTTGGCGGGCATGGCGTCCACGGCGCGCACCAGAGCCAGGATCGCATCGGGATTGTGGCCGTAGTCCGCGATCACCGTGGCGCCGCGATGCTCGAACACATTGAAGCGTCCCGGAGCCGTCTGGGCGTCGTTCACGAACGTGGCCAGGCCGCGGCGGATGATGTCCCAGTCCAGGCTCAGCGCCCAGGCGGCGGCGATCGAGGCCATGGCGTTTTCCACCTGGAACGTGATCGTGCCGTTGCGCGTGAGCGGGATGTCGGCCAGCGGGAAGCGGACCTCTTCCGTGCCCTGCGCGGCAACGATCGCATCGCCGTCGCGGTACACCGAGCGCAGGCCTTGCGCACGATGCGTGGCCAGCACGGGATGGTTGCGGTCTTCGGCGAAGTAGGTGATCGAACCCGGGCAGCTCGCGGCCATTTCGGCCACGATGGGGTCGGCGGCGTTCAACACGGCAGTGCCCGTGGGATGCACGTGCTGCACGATGACGCGCTTGACCACGGCCAGGTCTTCCACGGTGCTGATGTAGCCCAGCCCCAAATGGTCGCCCATGCCGATGTTGGTGACGATGGCCACGTTGCAGCGGTCGAAGGCCAGGCCTTCGCGCAGGATGCCGCCGCGCGCCGTCTCGAACACCGCGGCGTCCACGTCGGGATGCATGAGCACGCTGCGCGCGCTGCGCGGGCCGCTGCAGTCGCCGGTGTCGATGCGCAGGTTGTCCACGTAGACGCCGTCGGAATTCGTCATGCCGACGCGGTTGCCGGCCGTGCCCAGCAGGTGGGCGGTGAGGCGCACCGTGGTGGTCTTGCCGTTGGTGCCGGCAACCGCCACGACCGGGATGCGGCCGTCGTCGCCGTCGGCGTACATGTTGGCGATGATGGCCTCGCCCACCGCGCGGCCCTTGCCGAACGACGGGTTCAAGTGCATGCGCAGGCCGGGCGCGGCGTTCACTTCCACCACGCCGCCATGCTGGTCTTCCAAAGGGTAATGCACGCTTTCCGCAACGACGTCCACGCCGCAGATGTCCAGGCCGATCATGCGGGCCGCCGACACGGCGCGCGCCGCCATTTCGGGGTGCACTTCGTCGGTCACGTCGGTGGCCGAGCCGCCGGTGCTGAGGTTGGCGTTGTTGCGCAGGAAGATCAGCGTGCCCAGCGGCGGCACGGAATCGGCGTCGAAGCCCTGCTTTTTCAAGGTGGCCAGCGCGATGTCGTCAAAGCGGATCTTGGTCAGCGAGGTGGCGTGCCCGTCGCCGCGCAAAGGGTCCGAGTTGACCTGGTCCACCAGTTGGCGGATGGTCTGCTGCCCGTCTCCGGTGACTTGGGGCGGATCGCGGCGCGATGCGGCCACGAGCGCGCCGCCCACCACCAGCAGGCGGAAATCGTGGCCCGGGATGTAGCGTTCGACGATGACTTCCGAGCTGACTTCCTCGGCCACTTCAAAGGCCTGGATGACGCGCTCGCGCGTTTCGATGTTCACGGCCACGCCGCGTCCCTGGCTGCCGTCGCGCGGCTTGACGACGACGGGGCCGCCCAGCTCTTGCGCGGCTTCCCAGGCGGCTTCCGCCGTGGTCACGGAACGGCCCATGGGCACCGGCACGCCGGCGGCGTCCAGCAGCATCTTGGTCAGGTCCTTGTCCTGCGCGATCGATTCCGAGATAGCGCTGGTCAGGTCGGTTTCAGCGGCCTGGATGCGGCGTTGCTTGCTGCCCCAGCCGAACTGCACCATGCTGCCCTGGGTCAGGCGGCGAAAGGGGATGTTGCGGGCGACGGCGGCATTCACGATGGCGCCCGTGCTGGGCCCCAGGCGCACGTCTTCGTCCAGTTCGCGCAGGCGCTTGAGCGCATCGGCAAAGTCGAACGGGGTGTCGTCCAGCGCGGCGCGCACCAGCGCTTGCGCCAGCTCCATCGCCAGCTTGCCGACTTCCTCTTCGCTGTATTCGACCGCCACCTGGAACACGCCGGGCTCGATGGTCGACGAGGTGCGGCCAAAGGTCACGGGGCAGCCGGCATGCGCCTGCATCGTCAGCGCCACGATCTGCAGGACGTGGGCGATCGACACGGCGCCTTGATGGCCTTCCGGGCGCATCAGGCCGATCTGCGGCAGCCGCGCGCGCAGGCGGGCTTCGAACTCGGGCAGATTGTCGATGGAGCACTCGGCGTCGGCGCAGGACACGATGGCCTCGATCGCGGTGTTCTTGCTCCACAGATTGGGGCCGCGCAGGGCTCGGATACGGGAAACTTCCATGGCAGGTATTCCTGTCAGTATTGTTGAATCCAGCGGCGGACCAGATCGATGGTGGGGCCGGAGAATGCTTCGTCGGATTGCAGCAGGGCGAAGTCGCCGGCCGCAATGCCGTTCAGCACGCTCTCGATGGCCTTGCCATGGTCGGGCTCGTCCTGGATGTCTTTCACGCGGCTGCCTTGCGACAGGCCCTGGCGCAACAGCGCGCGCGCCTGGCCCTCGGGGCGCTTGCTGTTGACCGTCTTGTCGTCGTAAAGCACAACGCGGTCGAAGGCGTCGCCCAGCAGGCGGCCTTGCTCGATCAGGTCCGCGTCGCGGCGGTCGGCGCCGGCGGAATAGACCGCGGCGCGGGTCGCCGACGGGAACTGGTCGATGGCGGCGATCAGCGGGCGCAGCGCCGACGCGTTGTGCACGTCGTCCACGACCACCGTGCTGCCGTTGCGTTCGAACAGCGTGAATTGCCACGGCGCATCGGCCTGGTCGATGTCGAAGGTCTCGATGCCGGCGCGGATCAGTTCCACGGGAATGTCCAGCGCCCAGGCGGTGCCCACGGCGGCCAGCACGTTCTCAACCTGGAAGGCCACGCGGCCGCCATGCGTCAACGGGATCGCTGCCACGTCGGCCAGCCGTTCTTCGCGGGCGCCTTGCGCCAGGATGATGCTGCCGTCGCGCACGTACACGGCGCGGCCGTCCTGTTGCAGATGGGCGGCGATGGCGGGCAGGGCGGGGTCGATGCCGAAGAAGATCACGGCGCCGTCGCAGAGCTCGGCCATTTCCACCACGCGCGGGTCGCGTGCATTGAGCACAGCGGCGCCGGTGGGCAGGACCACGTCGACCTGCGTGCGGAACACATTGAACATGCGCTCCGTTTCGTTGATGTCGAAGTCGCCCAGGTGGTCGGCGTCGTCGATGTTCGTGACCACGCCCACCTGGCAGCGGTCATAAGCCAGGCCCTGGCCCAGGATGACGCCGCTGTCGTTTTCGATGACGGCGGCATCCACGTTGCGGTTCATCAGGAGGCGGGTGCCCGAGGCGAAGTCGGCGCGGTCGCCCTTTTGCACCAGGCGGCGGTCCAGGTAGAGCCCTTCGCTGCAGGCCAGGCCGGTGCGCTTGCCCGACAGGTGCAGCAGGCGGGCCACCAGGCGCGCGACCACGGTCTTGCCGTTGGTGCCGGTGACACCCACGATGGGGATGCGGCCCGCGTCGCCTTCGGGGAAAAGGTGGTCAACGATGGCGCGGCCCACCGGGCGCGGCGTGCCGTCGGCCGGCTTCAGGTGCATCAGCAGGCCCGGGCCCGCGTTGACTTCCACGATGGCGCCGCGCTGCTCGTCCAGGGGGCGCGAGATGTCTTCGGCCACCAGGTCCACGCCGGCGATGTCCAGGCCCACCACGCGGGCGGCCAGCGTGACGGTGGCGGCAATGCTGGGGTGGACGCGGTCGGTCACGTCGAAGGCGACGTTGCCGCTGCGTTGCACCAGCACGCGTTGGCCGTCGTCCGGCACGCTGTCTTCGGACAACCCCTGGCGCGCGATTTCCAGCCGGGCGGCGGAATCCAGGCGCACCGGGTTCAGCGGATGGTTTTCGGTGCGGCCGCGGCGCGGGTCGGTGTTGATCTGGCTGTCGATCAGTTCGGTGATGGTCGACTTGCCGTCGCCCGTCACCCAGGCCAGTTCGCCGGCGGCTGCCGCCACCATGCGATTGCCGACCACCAGCAAGCGGTGCTCGTTGCCCAGCACGAAGCGTTCGACGATCACGCCGCTGCCTTCGTCCACCGCAACGCGGTAGGCGGAAATGACTTCGTCGCGGGTCGTCAGGTTGGTGAACACACCGCGGCCATGGTTGCCGTCATAGGGCTTGACCACGACGGGCAGGCCGATGTCTTCGGCCGCTTCCCAGGCGTCGTCTTCGCTGCGCACCAGGCGGCCTTCCGGCACCGGCACGCCGCAGGTCGACAACAGCTCCTTGGTCAGGTCCTTGTCGCGCGAGATCCCTTCGGCGATGGCGCTGGTGCGGTCGGTTTCGGCCGTCCAGATCCGGCGCTGGGCCGAACCGTAGCCGAACTGCACGAGGTTGCCCTCGAACAGGCGAATGTAGGGGATGTCGCGGTCGTCGGCGGCATCCACGATGCAGGCCGTGCTGGGCCCCAGGCAATGCTTGTCCACCAGGCTGCGCAGGCGCGCGATGGTGGCGGGCACGTCGAACGGGCGGTCTTCGATGGCGGCCATGACCAGGTCGCGCGCTTCGTTCAGGGCGGTGCGAGTGACCTGCTCCTGCCACGCCCGCACGACGACCTTGTAGACGCCGCGGGTCGAGGTTTCCCGGGCTTTGCCGAAACCGCCGCGCAATCCGGCCAGATTCTGCAATTCCAGGGTGACATGTTCAAGAATGTGGCCGGGCCAGGTGCCTTCTTTCAAGCGGGCCAGGAAGCCGCCGCGTACGCCGGGGCTGCAACGGTGCTCGATCAGGGTCGGGAGCCATTCGGAAAGGCGCTCGTAGAACCCGGGAATGGTGTTGGACGGAAAATCCTCCAATTCACCAATATCCACCCATGCTTCAAGGACCGGGCGATACGTCCAAATGTTCGGGCCGCGCAAAGCCACGACATCGAGAAATTCAATGTCTTTCTTTTTCATGTTTTAATTTACTTGAGAAGCAGGTTGGCACGCGCGGACGCCCCTATGCAAGACCGCGAATTTATTGGCGAATTTATGGGGATGCGCCTTAAGAATAATGCCAACGAGTGGGGGATCCCAGATATTCCTAATTAGAAAAATCGGCTGATACTATACGACGCCTTCAAGGCGTGAACTCGTTGTGTTGTAAGGAAGGGACACGTTTGCCGCCGTGGGTGGTAAACCGGTTGCCGCCTAGTAGGGCAGAGTCCTGGCCCGGTATGCGTTCCAATGAAAAAACCACACCTGCTTTCCGGCCTTGCCGATGCCTTTCCTGCCCGCTGGCGGGACGAAATCCGCGCTGAATTAGCGGAAGACGAAAGCCTGCTGGCCTGGGTTGAAATAGACCTGGATCAACGGCTGAAGTTCCACCCAGGGTTGGTCGCCGCGACCGACCGCCGGCTGTTGGCTCGCAATGCCGACGATACCGGCTGGGAATCCTGGGTCTATGGCCCCCAATTAACGCTGAACCTGAGCGACCACGCCGGCGCCGCCGTGCTGGAACTGCACGATGATACGGCCCGCCTGGCGATCTGGCGTTTCACGCTGGCCCGCAATCCGGCCGCCTTGCGCCTCCTGGCCCAGTTCGAAGGGCAGCAGGCGATCCGCCTGTCCGGCCATCAGGAAGAGCCGCGCGCCGAACGCACCTGCACCAACTGTAATAACGTTATTCCCGCGGACGAGGAAGAATGCCCCGCCTGCCACCAGGAGCAGGCGGCGCCGTCGACCACCTGGGCGCTCCTGCGCCTGTGGCGCTTCGCCCGCCCGTACCGCGGTCCGTTGCTGGCCGGCTTCATCCTGACGCTGCTGGGCACGGCCGCGACCCTGGTGCCGCCGTACCTGACCATGCCGCTGATGGACGACGTGCTGATCCCGTTCCAGAACGGTTCGCCCATCGACTACAGCAAGGTCCGCCTGTACCTGGGCGGCCTGCTGGCGTCCGCTTTCCTGGCCTGGGGCCTGGGATGGGCCCGCACCTATATCCTGGCCTGGGTCAGCGAACGCATCGGCGCCGACTTGCGCACGACCACCTATGAGCATTTACAGCAGCTGTCGCTGGAGTATTTCGGCGGCAAGCGCACGGGCGACCTGATTTCGCGCATCGGCAGCGAAACCGACCGCATATGCGTGTTCCTGTCGCTGCACCTGCTGGATTTCGCCAACGACATCCTGATGATCGTCATGACGGCGGTGATCCTGGTATCCATCAACCCGTGGCTGGCACTGGTCACGCTGGTGCCGCTGCCGTTCATCATCTGGATGATCCACGCGGTGCGTGACCGCCTGCGCCACGGCTTTGAAAAGGTCGACCGCATTTGGTCCGAGATCACCAACGTGCTGGCCGACACCATCCCGGGCATCCGCGTGGTGAAGGCATTCGCCCAGGAAAAGCGTGAAGTGGCGCGTTTCCGCGAAGCCAACAACCGCAACCTGGAAGTCAACGACCGTGTGAACACGACCTGGTCGCTGTTTTCGCCCACCGTCACGCTGCTGACCGAAGTGGGCCTGCTGGTGGTGTGGATCTTCGGTATCTGGCAGGTGTCGCAAAAGCAGATCACGGTGGGCGTGCTGGCCGCGTTCCTGGCGTATATCGGGCGCTTCTACATGCGGCTGGATTCGATGAGCCGCATCGTCTCGGTCACGCAGAAAGCGGCGGCCGGCGCCAAGCGCATCTTCGACATCCTGGACCACGTATCCAGCGTGCCGGAACCGCAGAATCCGGCCAAGCTGCCGCAGATCAACGGCCGCATCGAATTGCGCGACGTGGGGTTCCGCTACGGCAACCGCCAAGTCATCCGCGGGCTGGATCTGACCATCGCCCCGGGCGAAATGATCGGCCTGGTGGGGCATAGCGGTTCAGGCAAGAGCACGCTGATCAACCTGATCTGCCGCTTCTACGACGTGTCCGAAGGGGCGGTGCTGGTGGACGGCGCCGATATCCGTTCGGTGCGCGTGGCGGATTACCGCCGCAACATCGGGCTGGTGCTGCAAGAGCCGTTCCTGTTCTTCGGCACCATCGCCGAGAACATCGCCTACGGCAAGCCCGACGCGACGCGCGATGAGATCGTGGCGGCGGCTCGCGCCGCCCATGCGCACGAGTTCATCCTGCGCCTGCCGCACGGCTATGACTCGCTGGTGGGCGAACGCGGCCAGGCCCTGTCGGGCGGTGAACGCCAGCGCATTTCGATTGCCCGTGCGCTGCTGATCGATCCGCGCATCCTGATTCTGGACGAAGCCACGTCATCGGTGGACACCACGACCGAAAAGGAAATCCAGAAGGCGTTGGACAATCTGGTGCGCGGCCGCACCACTATTGCCATCGCCCACCGCTTGAGCACGCTGCGCAAGGCCGACCGCCTGGTCGTGCTGGACCGCGGCCAGATCGTCGAGCAGGGGCCGCACGAAGAATTGATGGCCCGCGAGGGCGCCTACTATCGCCTCTACCAGGCGCAGGCGCGCCAGGCGGAAGCCGACGCGCAGGCGTCGGGCAGCGAAGACATGGCCGCCGTGGCCTGACACGGAACCGGGATTATCGTCATGACGTTGCCGTCTTTTCAGCTGCGCCGCAACGCCTTCGGGCGCCTTGAATATCAATCCGCCGACGGCGAGACGCACGAAGGGGTCATCCCCGTGCGCGCCTTCCCGATCAGCGAAGCCGGTCGTGGCCTGTCGCTGGTGACCAGCGACGGCCACGAACTGGTGTGGATCGAACACCTGACCGACGTGCCCGAGGGACCGCGCGCGCTGATCGAAGAAGAACTGGCGGGCCGTGAATTCATGCCCGAGATCCGCAAACTGGCCAGCGTGTCGACCTACGCCACGCCCAGCACGTGGAAGGTGGAGACGGATCGCGGCCCCACGTCCTTCGTCCTGCGCGGCGAAGAAGACATCCGCCGGCTCAGTCCGCAGACGCTGCTGATCGCCGACAGCCACGGCATCTTCTATCTGGTGCGCGACATCCTGTCGCTGGACAAGCACAGCCGCAAGCTGCTCGACCGCTTCCTGTAAGCCGCCAGGCTAGGGGCTGCGCTTGAACGGCGTGTGGCCTTCCAGTTCGCCCAGGTAGTCGGTCACGGCCGAGGTCTCTTCGTCCAGGAAGTTCTGGATCGCCTCGGCAAATCCGGGGTGGGCGACCCAATGCGCCGACCACGTCGGCGTGGGCAGCAGCCCGCGCGCCATCTTGTGTTCTCCCTGCGCGCCGCCTTCGAAGCGGGCGATGCCATGCGCAATGCAGTACGCGATGGACTGCATGTAGCAGGTCTCGAAATGCAGTCCCGGCACGTATTCCGTCGCGCCCCAATAGCGGCCGTAGAGCGCATCGCCGCCCGCCAGGTTCAGCGCCGCGGCGACCGGTTCGCCGTGGCGTTCGGCCAGGATCAGCACGAAGGAGTCGGGTTGTTCGCGGTGCGCGCGCACGAAGAAATCGCGATTCAGATAGGGCGGGTTGCCGTGTTGGAAATAGGTGCGGCAATAGCAGTCATAGAAGAAGCCGAGTTCCGCATCACCGATCTCGCTGCCGCGCAGCCAGCGGTACGACAAGCCGGCCGCCGCGACCTTTTTCCGGTCTTGCCGGATCTTCTTGCGCTTGTCGTGGCTCATCATCCCCAGGAATGCGTCGAAGTCTGCATAGCCGGGATTGGTCCAATGGAACTGCACGCTTTCGCGGATCATGAAGCCCGCCTCGCGCAGCACCCGCATGTCGGCATCCGACGGAAACAGCAGATGCAGCGACGACACCTTGATCTCTTCGGCGAAGGCGACCAGGCCGCGCACCAGCGTGGCGCGGTCTTCGTCGTTGGCCGCCAGCAGTCGCGGCCCCGTCACCGGGGTGTAAGGGATGGCCGACAGCAGCTTGGGGTAGTAGCGCATGCCGTGGCGCTGGAAGGCGTCGGCCCAGGCATAGTCGAACACGTACTCGCCGCGCGAATGCGATTTCAGGTAGAGCGGCGTGGCTGCCGCCAGCGCGTCGTCGCGCCAGAACGCCAGGTAATGGGGTGCCCAACCCGTGGCGGGGGACGCGCAGCCGGTCTCGTGCAGCGCGCACAGGAAGGCGTGCCGCAGAAAGGGCTGGTCGCCGGCCAGCGCGTCCCATTGCTGGGCGTCGATGCGGGACAGGTCGGTTTCAATGGTCAGGCGCAGGGAATCCATCCGTGAATGATAAAGTCATCGCCAACGCACGGTATTGAAACCGTTGTTTTTTTCAGGGTTTGACGCGGCGCTTCGGCGCTTGGGGTTTGCAATCATCATGGACAGCAACACGATCCCTTCCGCCCAGGTTGGGGCATGTACGGACTGCCTGCGCGGGCAGGCGCTGGCGGCCCTGGCCGCTGCAGCGTGGCCCGAGAAAATGGCGGCGGTGCGCGCCATCACCGATGGCGCGACGCTAGACCGCGCGCGGGAGTTCGCAGCGCCTGCCGGTTTGCCCGGGCGTCCGCCGCGCCTGCCGGTTTGCCCGGGCGTCCGCCGCGCCCGGAACTGGTGGCGCCCGCCCTGGTCAAGCACCGTTCCATGGCGACCCAGGAAGGACGCGCGGCGCTCTTGCACGCGCTGGCCCACATCGAATTCAACGCGGTCAACCTGGCGCTGGACATTATCTGGCGCTTTGCCGGCATGCCCGAAGCCTTCTACCGGGATTGGCTGCGCGTCGCCCGCGAAGAGGCCTATCACTTCGACCTGCTGCGCCAGCGGCTGGCGGTGCTGGGTTTCTCATACGGCGATTTTCCGGCGCACAACGGCCTGTGGGACATGGCCGAGCGGACGCGTGGCGACCTGCTGGCGCGCTTGGCGCTGGTGCCCCGCACGCTGGAAGCACGCGGCCTGGATGCCTCGCCCATGATCCGCAACAAGCTGGCCGGCGCGGGGGATGCGCAAAGCGCGGCCATCGTCGACATCATCCTGCGCGACGAGATCGGCCACGTCGCCATCGGCAACCACTGGTTCAAGCTGCTGTGCGTGCAAGCGGGCCGGGAACCGGTGGCCTGCTATGCCGAATTGGCGCAGCGTTACGATGCGCCCCGGCTGCGCGGCCCCTTCAACCTGGAGGCGCGCCGCGCCGCAGGCTTCGA
The DNA here is from genome assembly GCF_002209535.1 of Achromobacter marplatensis. Taxonomy (GTDB): domain Bacteria; phylum Pseudomonadota; class Gammaproteobacteria; order Burkholderiales; family Burkholderiaceae_B; genus Achromobacter; species Achromobacter marplatensis. The sequence goes on from NZ_NJIG01000009.1 coordinate 35,060, forward strand.
CGACGACGAACTTGCCGCGCTGCAGGCGGGCTGACGGGATCGGTCCCGTCTTGCCTGACTCGCGCCGCTTATCCCAAGGCACCCCAAGCATGAAGTCCCTATTGGCCACCGCGCTCTCCGGCGCCGCCTTGACCCTGCTGGCGGGCACCGCCCCGACGGCGCAGGCCGCGGAACCCTTTGCCGCCTGCCTGTCGCAACTACGCGGCCCCGGGCTCAAGGCGGGTGTGTCGGGCGCCACCTTCGACACGCATACGGCCGGGCTCGCGCCCGACATGGCTGTGATCGATCTGCTGGATTCGCAACCGGAGTTCAAAACGCCGATCTGGGACTACATGGCGGGCCTGGTCGATGACGAGCGCGTGGCGGACGGGCAGGCCGGCATGGCGCGCTGGCAGTCCGAGCTGGACCGCGCGGCGTCGCGCTATGGCGTAGACCCGGCCACCATCGCCGCCGTGTGGGGCGTGGAAAGCAATTTCGGCCGCACGCTGGGCGGCCGGCCGTTGCTGACGTCGTTGTCCACGCTGTCCTGCTTTGGCCGCCGGCAGGCCTATTTCCGCGGCGAATTCTTCGCCACCCTGAAGATCATCCAGGACGAGCACATCGCCCCCGACCGCCTGGTCGGCTCGTGGGCAGGGGCATTCGGCCAGACCCAGTTCATGCCGTCCACCTACTTGCGGCTGGCCGTGGATTTCGATGGCGACGGCCGCCGCGACCTGGTCGACAGCGTGCCCGACGCGCTGGCGTCCACCGCCAACTTCCTCAAGCGCGCCGGCTGGAATCCCGCACTGGCGTGGGGCTACGAGGTCAAGCTTCCCGCCGGCATCGACACGGCGGGAGCAGGCCGCAAGAACAAGCGTCCGATGTCGTCCTGGGCGCGCCAAGGCGTGACACGGGTGGACGGGCAGACCCTGCCGGCCGGCGACCTGCCTGCCGGCCTGCTGCTTCCGGCGGGGCGCAACGGCCCGGCCTTCCTGGTCACGCGCAACTTCGACGCCCTGTATTCCTACAACGCAGCGGAAAGCTATGCGCTGGCCATTGCCCATTTGTCCGACCGGCTGCGCGGCGGCGGCCCGCTCGTGCAGCCCTGGCCGACGGATGACCCCGGGCTGTCGCGGGCGGAACGGCGCGAGCTTCAACGGCTGTTGATTGCCAAAGGCTATGACGTGGGCGAACCCGATGGCATGATCGGCGCTCGCACGCGCCAGGCCTTGCAAGCGGCGCAGCGGGAACTGGGCCTGTCGGCTGACGGCCGCGCGGGGCAGAAGGCGCTGAAGGCCCTGAAGGCGTCGGCGGCGGCCAAGACCTCGGGCTGACCGGCCGCGATTTACAAGTTTTGCAAAGATCCGGCCCCAGGTAACGGGGCTGACATGCGTTGCGCCAGCAGCGGCCCTATACTGGTTTTCCGACTTTTCTGGAGCATTGCGATGAGTCTGTTGGATACCTTGGCCTCGATGGCCGGCGGCGGTCAGCAAGGGGGCTCGGCATCGCTGCTGCCCGCGCTGATCGAGCAACTGAACAAATATCCGGGTGGCCTGAGCGGCCTGATCGCCAGCTTCCAGCAGGGCGGCTTGAGCGAGATCGTCGCGTCATGGGTAGGCACGGGGCAGAACCTGCCCGTCAGCGCCGATCAGCTCGGTTCCGTGCTGGACCCCGGCGTCGTCAATGACCTGGCGGCCAAGACCGGCCAGGACACCGATTCCGTGCTGGGTTCCCTGTCTTCGCTGCTGCCGCAGCTGGTGGACAAGGCCACGCCGGAAGGCGCGGTGCAACCGGGGCAGCAATTCAACCCGACCGATCTGCTGGCGTCGCTGTCCGGCCTGTTCGGCAACCGCGGCTGAAGGCGGCACGGGATTTTCGCCTGACACGCCGTCTGGTTGCATCCCCCTCCCGCCGGCGCCTCCTGCAGGCGTTGGCGCTTGGTGCGTTGGCGCCGCTGGCAGCCTGCGCGCCGCCGTTGTCGTTGAACGCCACGTTCCTGCAACTGTGGCGCAGTCATCTGGACCTGAGCCCCGACGATTGGCGCGTGCGCCTGTCCGCCTACCGGCGGCTGGGCTGCCGCGAGGTCTTTCTGCAATGGGTGGGGCTGGAAGGGGGGCGGCCGGACGACTGGATGGTGCCCGATGCGGTGCTGCGCCTTATCTTCGACGAAGCCGAGCGTCAGGGCCTGGGCGTGCACGTGGGCCTGCCCTACGATCAGCGCTGGTGGGACGTGCTGGCCAGCCAGGACAAGGCCGCCTTCACCGGCTACCTGGATCAGACGCGCTCGCGCGGCGTGGCCTATATGGAGTCGGCGCCGTGGCCCAAGCGCCGCGCGTTCCGAGGCTGGTACCTGCCGTATGAACTCGAGCAATACAACTGGGCGTCTGCCGAGCGCCAGGGGCAGTTGATTCCCTGGCTGGACGCGCTCTCGCGCACGGCGCAGGCCACGAGCCGGGGCGTGCCCTGCATATCGACGTATCACAGCCGCCTGCCCGGCGACGGTTCGCTGATGAAGCTGTGGCAAGGCATCCTGGACCAGGTGCGGATCCATCCGATGATCCAGGATGGCGTGGGCGTGGCCGGCCTGGCGAACTACCAGGCGCTGGAACCGCTGCACGACATGCTGCTGGCGCGCCGGGCCTCGTTCGATCTGATCCTGGAACTGTTCGAGGAACTGCCGTCAGGCAGTACCGACGGGTCCACCTTCAAAGCGCGCTCGGCGGAGTTCAGCCGCGTGAAACAACAATGGGACGTGGCCCGCGGCTATGGCGCCAAGCGCGTCGTGGCGTTTGCGATCGACCCCTGGGTCATCGATGACACGCCCGAGGCGCGTGCGCTGATGCGCGCCTGGCTGGACGCGCGCGTCTGAGCGCGCGTCAGTTGAAGCTGCGCCCGATGATCTCCAGCATCACTTCGCTGGTGCCGCCGAAAATGCGCAGCGCGCGCGCGTCGACCCAGGCGCGGCCGATGCCGTATTCCGCCATGTAGCCGTAGCCGCCATACATCTGCAGCAGGTCGTCCAGCACGCGGCCCTGGATTTCGGTGGCGTTCAACTTGGCGATGGCGGCCGTCGTGGGGTCCAGTTCGCCTTCCATCTGGCGCGCCAGGCAGTCGTCCAGGAACACGCGGAGCATGGTGGTTTGCGCGCGGGCGTTGGCCAGCTTGAAGCGCGTGTTCTGATAGTCGATCACGCGGCGGCTGAATACCTTGCGATCGCGGGTGTACTGCGCGGCTTCGTCCAGCATGCCTTCGACCGAGGCGGCGGCGCGCAAGGCGATCGCCAGCCGTTCGCGCGCCAGTTCGCGCGTCATGTATTCGAAGGCGGCGTTCTCCTGCCCCAGCAGGCAATCCGCCGGGACGCGCACCTCGTCGAAATACAGCTCGCAGGTGTCCTGGCTGTGCTGGCCGATCTTGTTTAGCGCCGCGCCCTTGGTGTAGCCGGGCAGGTTCTCTTCAACGCAGAACAGCGACAGGCCGCGTGCGCCCTGGTCCGGATCGGTGGTGGCCAGCACGATGGCCAGGCCTGCGTTCACACCATTGGTGATGAAGGTCTTCTGGCCGCTGAGCACATAGGCGTCGCCGTCGCGGCGCGCCCGCGTGCGGATGGCTTTCAGGTCGCTGCCGGCGCCGGGCTCCGTCAACGCGATGGCGCCGATCACTTCGCCGCGCGTCATCGGGGGCAGCCAGCGTTCCTTTTGCGCGTCGGTGCCGAAGTTCAGCAGATAGGGCGACACCATGTCCGAATGGATCGAAAAGCCGATGCCCAGGAAGTTCGCATGGGCAAGTTCTTCGATGACGACGGTGGCGTGGCCGAAGTCGCCCCCCAGGCCGTATGGCTCGGGCAGGGCGCAGTTGAGCAGGCCTTCTTCGCCCGCGCGCCGCCACAGCGAGCGCGGCGTGACGCCGGCCTTTTCCCATTCGGCATAGTGGGGCGCGATCTCGTTGGCGACAAAGCGCCTGACCTGATCGCGGAACAGTTCATGGTCATCCCTGAAAACGCGGCGCATGACGTCTCCTTAGCGGCTGTAGGGGTCCGTGGCGCTGACCTGGCCGTGCAATACCGGCGCGGCCGCGGTCCCGGTCAGGAACAGGCTGTAGTGGTCGCCTGGTTGCAGGGCCGGCAGCGGCAGCGCGGGCGACGCGGCAGCGCCGCAGCCCGCGGCCAACGTGGCGCTGACCGGGTTGATGGCACGCGCGGCGGACGCGCCCGGCTTCACGTCCTGGAACAGTGCTGGCCCGGACGGGCTCACGCCCAGTTGGCCGGCAGTGCAATCGGCCGCCAGGTTGTAGAAGCGCAGTTCCGCCTTCAGCGCATCCTGCGTGCCGTTGCTGTCGTCGATGACGGCAAATGTCAGCTTGCCGTCGCTGCGCTGGGGGATCAGCGTGCTGAAGGTGTCGGGGGGCACTTGCAGGCTGGCTGCGGGCTTGCCGTCCACCAGCACGTTGAAGGACTGGTTTCCGCGGACGATGGCGTAGGTCGTGGCGGGCTTGGCCGCGCCGGATTCCTGCGCCGGTCCGTTGGCGATCTGCACGCGCAACGGGACGGCATCCGGATTCACGATGCGCACGAATGAGGATCCCGCGGGCGGACGGGCGGCGTAGAGCTGCGCGAAGGCGCCTTCGGCCGCCGCGTTGCCGGACAGCATGGCCAGCGCAAGGGCAAGCGCCGCATTTCGGTAAAGGAGGGGCATGGTTCAGGACTCCGGTTTTTTGCTGAGGCGGGCGTCCAGGTACAGGCGCTGGAGCTGCTTGCGGTCCGCCTTGTCCGTGCTGGTCGTGGGGAAGCGGTGGCAGGCGACCAGCTCGGACGGGATCATGTAGGGCGGCAGGCGGCGCGCCAGCAGCGCCTTCCAATCCCGTAGTTCCGGCGGCAGCGGTTGCAGGCCGTCGGGGCCCGCCACCGCCGGCTCGACAAAACCGATCAGGCGCACGATCGCGCCGTCCGGGCGGCGCAGGGCGACGGTGGCGCCGGCGCGCGCGCCGGGCAGGGTGGCCAGGGCGGCATCGATCTCGGCGAGCTCGATGCGGTAGCCGTGCAGTTTGATCTGGTCGTCGGCCCGGCCGCGGAAGGTGACCAGCCCTTGCGCGTGGATCTCGCCCAGGTCGCCGCTGCGGTAGCCGCGCTTGCCGTTGCGCGTGAACATGCGCGAGGCGTTCAGGTCAGGGCGGTTCAGATAGCCGCGCATGACATGGTCGCCCGAGATGCTGATTTCGCCGTTTTCGATGAAGACGTCCGCGTAGGGCTTGGCGCGGCCGATGGGAAACGGGTTGGGCGCTGCGGCGCGCAAGGCCGGATCGATCTCGACCCAGGTCGTGGAGCAAGTGGCTTCCGTCGGGCCGTACGAATTGATGATGCGGACCTGGGGAAAGCGCTGCCAGAGTTCTTCGGCCATCGGCGGCGTCAGCGATTCCGCGCCGAATACGAAGACGCGCAGGTCGGGCAGATGGGCGTGGTTGAAGTCCGGATTGAACAGTTGTTGACGCACGAACGACGGCGTCGAGGCCCAGACATTGATACGGGTGTCGGCCAGGTACCGGATGAAGGCGTCACGCTCGGCGATGGTCTCGCGTGGGCAGAGCACGCAGGTGCCACCCAGTTCCAGCGCGCCCACCCAGTTGAACAGCGAAAAGTCGAAGCTGAACAGCATCTGGTCCATGAAGGCGGGCGCCGCCCCCAGGTTCAGGCAGTCGCGGATCCAGCCGGCAAAGAGCGTGACGCTTTCGCGTCCGATCTGCACGCCCTTGGGATCGCCCGTGCTGCCCGAAGTGAACATGATGTAGGCCAGCCCCGCCTCGGCCAACGGCGCGGGGGCGTCGCAGCCGGGCAGGAAGACCTTGGCCTGGGCGTCGTAGCGCAGGCCGGCGCGCACCAGTTCGCCGATGCGCGCGATGCGTTCCGGCGGGTTGATGACGTCTACCGGCACGAAGGGCACGCCCAGCCGCAGGCAGCCCAGGATGGCCACGAGGAAGGCGGTTTCCTTGTGGCCCGAAATCGTGAGCGGCACGCCCGCAGTGGCGCCGGCCCGGCGAGCGTTCGCTTCCCAGGCTTGCGTGGCGGCCTTCAGCTCGCCCCAGGTCGTCGCGCCTTGCGCGTCGACCACTGCGACGGCGTCGGCGCCTGACTCGGTGTCGGCAAAGTCGTAAGCGTTGAAATCGAAACGCATGGTCCAGTCCTCCGGGCTGCTCGCCTGTGGGTCAAGCGCGGGCGTTCTCCGCGATGAATGCGGCAAGCGTGTGCACCGACTCCAGATGCACGTCGATCTCGGTCGGCGGAATCTTGCAGCCGAACTCGCGTTCCACGGCCAGCGCCAGGTCGACGGCGGCCAACGAATCCACCAGGCCGGAGTCGATCAGCAGCGTGTCGGGATCGACCTTGGTCAGGATGATGCTTTCGATGATGTCCGAGACCTTGGTCTCGATCGTCTTGATGTCCATATGATGCTCCTGGACCGCGTCGCGGTCAGAATTGGAAATAGAGGAACCGGGTTACCTTGTGCAGGTTTACCAGGCAAAGGAACAGCAGCGCCAGCATCGCGACCAGCCAGGCCGCGTTGGGACGCCACCGCATGAAGGCGCTGGGCGCTTCCTGTGTCTTGAAGAGCGCGGGTGAATAGCGGCCCAGGATCTGGTGCGCATTGGGCGTGAACCAGGCGATGCCCAGCAACACGACCGCGTAGACCAGCTGCAGGTGATGGCCCACCACGACGCGCCAGGCGTCGCCCCAGGCCAGGCCGGCCACATGCGCGGACAGGTCCAGTGCTTCCATGCCACGCAAGCCGACCATGCCCTGCATCAGCAGCATCGCGTCGCCCACGCCATGGGCGCGGAAGAACGCCTGAGCCACCAGCACCGCCACGAAGGTCAGCAGAATGCAGAGGGCGCGCTTGATTCCGCCCACCTTGCGCGCGGCGGCCGGCTTGCGGCCGACGACGAAAATCCGCCAGGCATGGTTCACCGACAGGTACATGGCGTGCAGTAGCCCGAAGACGATGAACTGCAGGCCCGCGCCGTGCCACACGCCCGCCAGCGTCATCGTGAAGAGCGTGGGGAACACGATGCTGCTGACGAATCCGCCCGGCGTGCTGATGCCGGCGGAGCCCACCGGCAGGTTGCGGTCCGTGCGCCACTTCGATACCGCCATCGCCACGGGGTAGTACAGGTAGGCGGTGATGTAGCGGGTCAGCGTCATGTGCCAGCGTGCCCAGAAATCGATGATGCTGCTGGCCTTGTAAGGCGAGTTGAAGTTCAGCGGGAAGCGGATGCCGAACATCTTGGCCAGGCCCAGCGCCATGTCCGAGTAGCCTGAAAAGTCGAAGTACAGCTGCAGCGCGTAGCAGATGCTGGCGCCCCAGGAGCCCCAGAACATCAGCTCGCCCGGCGCCGCGAAGCCGGCGTCCGCATAGGGCGCGATGCCGTCGGCCAGCAGCACCTTCTTGGCCAGCCCGATCACGAACAACATCGCGCCGACCGACAGGTTTTCGGCCTTGAAGCGGTAGTTCTCGGGTTGCGCGAACTGCGGCATCATTTCCTTGTGATGCAGGATGGGGCCAGCGATCAGGTGCGGAAAGAACGTGACGAACAGCACATAGCTGAGCAGGCTGCGTTCCTTCACCACGCCGGCCTTGCAATCCAGCAGGTAGCCGATCTGCGTGAACGTGAAGAACGAAATCCCCAGCGGCAGGATGATGTCGTCGATCGTCGTGCTGGTCATGCCCAGGTCGGTCAGGAAGTTCAGCAGCGTCGCGAAGTACTTGTAATGGAACAGCAGTACCAGGTCGGCGCCCACGCCCAGGCCGACGATCAGCCCTTGCAGCCGGGGGCGTCCGGCGTAGTGCAGGATCAGTTGGCTGATTATGTAGTTGAACGCGATGGACCCCGCCAGAAGCGCCACGAACTGCGGGTTCCACCAGCCGTAGAAGACCAGCGAGGTCAGGCACAGCCACAACGCCGCCAGGCGCACGTTCAGCGGCCCCAGCGCGTAATAGACGGCGAGTGTGACCGGCAGGAAGATCAGCAGGAACAGGTAGGAGTTAAATAGCATCTTGGTTCGCTACGGCAGGCCGGCCAGCACGGCCTTTTCTTCCGGGGTCAACGGGAGGGACAAGGCGTTTTCCGAGAATTCCCAGATCAGCACCTTCAGGCTCTTGGGCCATTGGCCGCGCTGCTTCATCGCGATCTGCAAGGCGCCCGAGAACTGCCCGCCGTCCAGGCTCAGGTTCCAGACTTCGCGGCCCAGGCCCATGCCCAGCCGCTCCGCGAACTGGCTGCGGCGCCCGTTCGAGGTGCCCGCCAGCAGGACTTCCACCGGTGGCGCTTCGTCCAGCAGCCCGCCGGTGCGCACGGGTTCGATCTTCTGTTCCGACACGACTTCCAGTTCGGGCCGCCAGCCCGGCCGCGCGTGCTCCAGTCCCGACAGCACGATCAGGTCGCCCATCCGCGGCGCGGGCGCCGCCGGCGCATCCGTCTTGAAGACTTGCGTGCCCCGGTCTTGCAGCAGCGGCAAGGCTGCCTCGGCCACGCGCTGGGCGGCCGCTTGCGCGCCCTGCGCGTTCATGTGCACGTCCGTGCGGAAGAAACGGGGGGCGGGCGCGGCCTGCAGGGCGTCGCGCAGGTCCACGAAAGGCACCCCTTGCGCTCGCAGGGCGTCCTGCCAGGCATCCAGCGTCTGGCGCATCGGAAGCGATACCGGCAGGCCGCAAAGCCGGTCGGCCTCGACGCGGGATTTGTCGGGCACGGCCACGACCAGCACCTGTACCTGCTTCTGGCGCAGTTCCTCCACCCAGTGCCGCATCAGGCGCAGGCGGTCGTTGAACACATGGACGCCCGGCGGCGGACGCAAGCCGTCGCGATAGAACAGCCACTGCGGGCAACCCATCGCCACCTGGTCCCCCAGGTCGCCCAGCATGCGGTAGCGCACCGAAGCGTTCCAGGTGTCGACATCCGCCTGCCAGGGCATATGCAGGGCCTTGTTCAGCACGCTGCCCGCCGATCCGTCGACCCAGGCGGACGGCGATACCTGCGCCGGGCTGATCTTGGCCTCGACCAGGCACCAGGCGCCCCAGCCCAGCCCGATCGCCAGCAGCAGGGCGACCACGCAGGCGCTTGCCCGATGGCTGGGCGAGGCGGGTGGATCGGAAGGCGACATGGCGTTACTGGCCAACGGCGGCCTTCATGCGGCTGCGCCAGGTGTCGGCGCCCATGATGGACGCGTTGTCCCACAAGCCCTTGGCCTCCGGCCCCTGCGCGTAGGTCGGCTCGAACATCTGCCAGACCAGCACCTGCGGCTTGTTCTGCTTGAAGGCGGGCGACTCCAGGTACTCCAGCAGCATGACCCAGTGCCCGACATTGCCGGGCTTCCAGTTCACGGAAACCGGGCGGTCCAGCACGTTGGACAGCTTTTGCGGAAAGCCGAAATACGGCTGCACCATGCTGTGGCCGGTGACATGCACGGGGGCGGGCGCATCGTCCAGCAGGCTCTGGTTCTCGGCCTGGCGGCGCACGGTGAAGGTCTCGCGGCCGGCCTGCTTGCGCTGGTCCGGCGTCAGGAACAATTCGGCCAGATCGCCATAGCGGCGTTCATTGACCACGCTGCCCAGCGGCATGCCGGTGCCGGGCTTGCCGGCCAGCGTCTTCACGTCCTGCTTGATGCGTTGCGCCAGGGCTTCGGCGGTGGCGTCGGCGGCGGCCTGCGTCCAGTGCTGATCGGTGCGGTAGAAGACGTCCTGGCCGCCGTCCTTCACGCGCTTGAGCACGGCCTCGTCGTCGAAGGTCGCCACGCCGGCCTGCTTGAGCTTGTCCTGGATGGTTTGATAGCGCTTTTTCACATCGGCGCTGAGGGATTTTCCGTCGGGCAGCTTGTCCTGATAGAACAGGGTCTTGTCCGGCAGCACCAGCACTTCCAGCTGTATGCCCTTTGCTGCCAGCGCATCGCGAGTTTCGCGCACCAACTGGGTCGAGGCATCGATGCCGCGCGTGTCGACCTGTGTGAGGCTGCCCCAGCCGGGGAACAGCCAGTTGTCCTTGCCCTGGATCACGATGGACGAGCCCTCTTGCGCATGCGCGGCAACGGCCAGAAGCGCGGCGGACAGGCCAAGCACCAGGCGGGCGGAGTAGGGAGGTGCGGTTTTCATGAGACAGGGCTCCTTGTTCGGTACGGGGTCGGCGTGTCGTCAGTAAGACAGGGTCAGGTTGATGAACAGGCCCCGGGCCCGGTCAGCCGCCCCGCCGCCGATGTTGAAACGGTATTGCGTCGTCCAGTCCAGGTAGGACCGCGGCGCGTTGTAGTGGTCTTCGCGGAACCAGTAGCGCACGTTGAAGCCCGGACCGGCGCCCATGGACCACGACGAGCCATTGCCCAGCAGGTTGTAGGAATCCGAGCCGGCGATGTCCAGGCCTGAGGCGCGGTTCCGGTTCGACAGCCAATCGGCGCCGACCACGGCATACGGGAAAAACACGAGGCGGTCGCTGATGGCGTCCATGCGGTAGCTGCGGCCCACGCGCAGTTCGCCCGCGCCGAAGGCCTGGTCGCGCTTGAGCCGGCCCGATGATTTCTCGCCGTCCACGCCGGTCGCATTGTCGCGCAACCAGAACTTCGCAGGCATGTCCTGCCAGGAGTACCCCGCCTGCACATAGCCTTCCATCGTGAACCAATCCGGTCGGTCGATGCGCAGCGTCGTGCCCTCGTACAGCCCGTAGGTCACATATGCCAGCCAGCCGCCGCTGCCGGCATTGGTTTCGTAATGGGCGGTCTGGTTGTCCTGGTTGAGCGCGCAGCGCAGCCGCGACGGATCCGGGCTGAAGGTGCCGCGCCGGGTCGCTGTGCCCAGGTTGAACTGGCGTTCCAGGCCGAACGTCAGGCCCACCTCGGTGGACGGCGTGAAGCGCATCCCCAACGAGCCGATGGTGGTCGGAATGCCGGCCAGCCCCTGGTTGCGGGTCTCGTTAACGTCGACGCTGCCGCCGCAAGGGTCGGATACCGTCTGGCTGGATGTCTTGCCGCCCTTGTCGTACAGGGTGTTGGACAAGCGGCCGTACAGCTCGAAGACCTGGGTCGAGGAATTGAGAAAGTCGGACGGTCGCCAGAAGATCTCGGTGGTACTGAACACGGAGTCGCCCGGCACGGTGACCGCCGCGCCGCCGAGTCCCGCCGACGCAGGCCGCGCGCCCCGATAGCCGGCGGAAAAATAGCCGCCCCATTCGCGGTCCAGCCCCGCAATGCCGCTACGGGTGTCGAAGCGCTGTTGCGGCGTCAGTTCCAGCCGGCCGGCGTCGGCCTCGTCGATGGCTTCCTTCAGCTTGCTGACCGCGCCGCGCTTATCGCCAACGCTCGACAGCGCGTAGCCTTCGTCCAGGATGACGGTGGGGGGCGCCTTGCCTGTCGCGCGCGCCGCCTGGAAATCCTGCAGGGCCAGCTTGGGCTCTTTCATGCGCTGGTGCAGATAGCCGCGCTGCATCAGCAGCGTGGGGTCGTCCGGCTGGGCGGCCAGCGCTTCGCCCATGCGTTGGTTCGCTTCCGCCAACTGTTGGCGGTTGCCCGCGGCCAGCGTGGTCGTCAGCAGGCGTTGGAGTTCTTTGTTGGTGGGGTCCTGTTCGACCGCTTTGCGGGCCTGGGCGATGGCTTCCTGATAGTCCTCGCGGGCATAGGCGGCGTAGGCCAGCGAGGCCGGGCCGCCGCTGCCGGCGGCGTCCGAAGGCAGCAGCTCGCACGACGTGCCATAAGGCGTGTCGCGGCAATCCTGCACCGGGGCGGGGTAGTTGGCCAAGGTCAGCGTGGCGGGCACGGCCGGCCGCGCGCGCGCTTGATGCGGGCATCGGCCGCGTCGTCCTTGGCGCCCAGCGGTTGCACCAGGGCCAGTGCGCGCGCGTTTTCCCCGGCCGCTAGCGAGGCGTCGGCGGCAATCAGGCGGATGTTGCGCCGCTGGTCGTCGTCCAGCCAGTCCTGCTTGAGGGCCGCGTCGAAGTCCGCGTTCGCCAGATCGGTTTTTCCCTGGCGCTGGCGCAGATAGGCGCGCATGACCAGCGCCACGGTGTTCTCGTCGTCCTGCTTCATCGCGTCGGTCGCGGCGTCTTCGGCGGCTTGCAGCTGGTTGTCCAGCATCAGCGCGCTGATGAGCAGCAGCCGATGGCTGGCGGTATCCGGCGCCAGCGCGACGGCCTGGCGCGCCAGCGGCACCGCATCTCCCGGCCGGTTGGCGATCAGGGCCTGGTAACCCGCTTCGGCTGGCTTGATCGCCATGCGCCGCTTCATCGTCTGTTGCCGCGCGGTCAGGTCGTTTCTGTTGGGCGCACCGAGCGCAATCGCCTTGGCGGCCGCGGCATCGGCCTCTTCATACTTGCCCTGCGCTTCCAGCGCGTCCAGCCACAGCATGGCCCAGGCGCCTTGCTTCGGATCGATGCGGAACGCCTGTTCGGCGCCGCGCGCAGCCGCCGGGTAGTCGGCGCGGTTGTAGTCGGCATAGGCGCGCGTGGCGATGGGAAAGCCGCGGCGGTAGGCGGACGTGGTGGCCGGGCCGCCGGTGGTGGCGCCAGCGCCCGCAGGCCGCGCCGCAGTTTGCGGGCGCAAGTTGGCGCGTGCCTGTCGCAAAGCCGGCGTATCCAGGCCGTTCTTGATAGCGTCGGCGGCGGCCTGATCGGCTTCCTTCAGCTTGCCTTGCTTTTGCAGCGCATAGATCAGCAACAGGCGCAGCCGCTCCACGTCCGGACGCAGGGCGATCGCGGATTCCGCTTGCTGCTGGGCCAGCGCGTACTTGCCGGCGTCGTAGTTCTTGTAGCCTTCATCGGCAAACTGCCAGGCGGCGCCTTCCAGCGGCGCTTCTGCCTTGGCCGGAGTTGGGGCCGCGGCGGGCGCTGCCGCCCACACGCATGCCAGCGCGGCGGACAGGATGAGCGAACGGGTCAGCGGAGTCATGTCGTCGCGGGTTTGTCTTCTGCATGCGGGGGCGGCGGCGCCTCCTGTCCCGCTTGTTGAAAATCGATGGCTTCGTTGAGCGTGCCTTCATCCAGCCAGCCTTGCTCCATCAGGATCTTGCCCAATGGCTTCTTTTCGCGCGCCTGGATCTCCAGCGCGCGCGACAGCGTTTCCTTGTCGATGGCCTGCCAGGACAGCAGCAACTCGCCCAGCCGCTTGCGCTGCTGCGACAGCTGGTCGGTGGTGGGAAAGTCGTGCATGGTCTTGTCCCATGCCAGGCGCTTGCCGGTGATCAGATGCATGATGAACAGGCGCCAGGCGCGTGCCGCCGCCATCGCATTGATGAAGTTGCCCACGATCATCCGCGGGATCGACAGCAGGGCGTGTTCCCACCCGTACATGTGGCCCACGAAATACGCCCGCTGCACCACCCGCAGCAGCAGCGCCACCGCGTTGATCCACATCAGTGTCACCAGCCACCCGCCGGGCCGGAAGTACGACGGGTAATACACCGTCCACCAGCCGAACTTGTCCGCCAGGAAAAACAGGAAAAAGTTGGCCAGCAGCACGTACGCCAGGATGGCGATGAACGACGTGACCAGGCCCTTGCGATCGCGGAACAGCAGGTATTTGGTGGCCAGCGATCCCGTCCAGCCCACCTGTTGCCAGCCCTGCAGGCCGATCCCCAAGGTCCAGCGCGCCTTCTGGCGGTAGGCGGTGCGGAACGTGTTGGGGAAGTATTCGCGTACGCCCAGCGGCATCCTGATCGTCGATATCTTTTCAGGCCCCAGCCCGAACCACGACCGGCGCCGCGTAACGTATTCCACGCGGAATTTGCCGAAGATCTGCTTCATGCCGCGTTGGGCCAGCCGCGCGCCGATGTCATAGTCTTCGGTCAGCGTGTCGGTGTTGAACGGCTGGTTATTGGTTTCCGCGGCCAGCTCCACCAGCGCATGGCGCGAGAAGCAGGTGCCCACGCCGGCGGACGGCACCATCTTGGACAGGCTTTCGCGCACCACCAGATCCTTGGTGTGCCATTCCGCGAATTCGTCCATGTAGGTGCCTGCCACCAGTTCGTACCAATGGCGTTCCAGCGAGGTCACCGGCAGTTGGATGAAGTCGATACGCGGCAGCAGATAGTTGTAGTACTTGAGCTCCAGCGGGTGCAGCACGTCTTCGCTGTCGTGCAGGATGACGCCTGCAAACGGCACCGGCTGCTTCTCGTCTTGTGCGAAGATGGCCTGCACGATCCAGTTCAGGCAGTCCGCCTTGCAGGTGGGCCCGTCATGGGGCACCTCCACGCGGACCAGCTGCCGATAGCGCCGGCGCATCCGTTCCACTTCGTCGATCGTCCGCTGGTCGTTCTGGTACGTGCCGGCAAAGATCATGTAGTTCTTGTATTCCAGCGTCGACACCATCGTTTCCAGCATCGACGAGATTACGTCGTACTCCAGCCATGCGGGCACCATGATCGCCAGCGGCTGTTCCTCCTTGGCGCGCAACTGCTCGGCCGACAGCGGGGCGTAGCGGCGCTTGACCGTCAGCGACCGCTTCAGTTCGCGCAGCCAGAACCAGGCGTCGATGAACAGGTCATCCAGGCTCGAGAGCAGGATGATCACGCCCACGACGGCGGTCACGACTTCCAGCCCGCGGTAGTAGTCCGCGATGAAGTAGGGCCAGTAGAGCGAAGACATGGCGCTTCCGGATTACGCGTGGTCCTTGTTTTTCCTGCGGTTCACGCGCAGGGCCACGATCAGGATCAGGATCAGGACGAGCATGCTGATGCTGATGACGGGCACGCTCCACGAGATATAGCGGCGCCATTCGAAGAAAGCACTTTCGCCCGCGCCCGGCGGGTGGCTGGCATCGGGGTTTGCGCTGTCGATCCAGGCCACCGGCCCCGTCGCGCCGATGATGGCGACGTTGCCGCGGTTCAGCACGAAGGGGGCGTCGAGCATGCCGGGATGCTGGCCCAGCGTGTGCCACAACAAGCCGTCCTGGCCGCCGCCGCTGACGACTTCCGCGGTGCTCAAGTGATCCAGGCCCGAGATGTCCAGCCAGGTCGCGTTCTTCCCATCCACCTTCAGTTGCTTGCGGTCGGTCACCTGGACCATCGGCTTGGCCCCGTCCACCGTCACCTCCATCGCCACGAATGGCCGGCCGGGCTTGACCGCCTGGCCTGCGGGCGCCACCGTCAGTTCCGCCCGCGTTGCGGACACGCCGCTGGCAGACGCGATGCCGATCACGCGCTTGATGTTGTCGGGTGCATCGGCCAGGTAGCTGTCCGGAATGATCAGTTGCGGGTTGCCGGCCAACAGCGGCAGAAGGCCCACGAACGTGCCGTCGGGCTGCGCCTTGCCCGGCTTGACGTAGCTGGTGGGCAGGACGTTCACGGGGTAGCCCTGGGGAATCTCGTTGCAATCCACCGATACCGGCTGGCGCTGGAACGTGACCCGCACCGCGTTGGTGACGCCAAGCGCATAACCCGGCACCCGCGCTGTCAGGCGTTCAGGCTTGCCGTCGGCATCCAGCTGCTTGGCGGCCAGCAGGATGCCGTTCCAGAAGACCGAGGCCACGGGGCGGGTCGACGACGCGCCGGGTGCTGCGGCCAGGTCCATGACCAACTCGTCGGGCATCAGGCCGTCCGAGGACACGGCCGCCAAGGGGAAGGTCGTGTTCCAGTCCCCGCGCGCGACCACGTCGAAGCTGTCCGGCGTGCCGCCCAGCGTCGTCAGGCGCAAGCCGCCGTCCTTGAAGGTCTGCGGCGGCGTGGCCGTCTTCACATTGACCTGGCGGGTGACCAGGATGCGGCGCCAGGCCGCGTCAAACGCGCCCGCGCCCTGGGCGCCGGCGTCAGCGGCCACCGCGATAACGGCTTGGCGCCCCAACGACAACAGCCGGATTTCCTTGGCGGGCAGGTCCGCGCCGGCCAGCGGCATGCGCTGCTGGCGCCAGGCCTTGAACGCATCAGCCGCGTCGGCGTCAGAGGCCAACTGCGCCTGCAAGGCGTCCAGCGCCTCGTTCTAGCGCGCCCTAAGCGCCGCATCCACGATGACCACGTCGCCGCTCACGGCCGGGGCGCCCAGCACCAGCAGCGCGCCGATTTCCGCGGGGCTGGCCAGCTTGTGCTTCGCGTTGTCCGCCAGAGCAGCGAACGCCGGAATTTGTCCGAGGCCGGCAGGGGCTTGCAGGCCTCGCGTGTCGATCTCGTCGCCCACCGAAGGAAACGCCTTGACCGACACGCGCTTGCCCGTGCGCTCCATCGCCACGCCAATGCGCCAGGCGCTGTCGAAGGCCTGCTGGTCCAGCTTGGTGCCCGGCACCATCAATATTGGTTTGCCGGGCAGGGTGCCCCAGGCGTCGTCAAGATTGCCGATGGCCGACGCGTCGTAGCGATAGCTCAAGCGCGTCTGAGGCGAGATCGTCAGCGCATTGGCCGTGGCCCGGTTGCTTTCGCAATGACGCAGCGCGATTTCCGATTGCCAGTCCACGCCCAGCCGCAGGAAGCCCGTTTCGCGGCGGCGCGGCTCCACCTGCAGGTTGCGGTCCACGGACCCGTCGCCGTCGGCGATCCGCTGCGCGGCCTGGGGCACGCCGTCCACCCACAGCACCATGCTTGTGCGCCCCGGCTCGCCCTTGGTGTATTTCGCGTCGAAGTTCAGCGTCGCATCCGAGATGGGTACGCCGCGCGGCACGGGCAGGTAGAAGTCTTGACGCGCGTCGCTATTGCTCAGGACGACCGGCTCCGTGATGCCCAGGTCCTGCAGCGTGGTGTTGCGCGTCACCCAGTCATCGCTTTGCAGGCGGCGCAAGGCGTCGCCGGCCGGGCTGGCCATCGCGGCCAGCGGCAGCAGCAGGCCGGCGGCCATCAGGGCACGGCAAAGCGTACGGGTCACGGGGGTGGTCAGGGCAGGGTGGGGCATGGAGGCTCCGGGCAGGAATGCGTCGCGGGGGAGTCAGGCGGAAGGGGCGGCCACGGTTCCGTAAGGATCGAATTCCGTTACGGCGCGGCCGCACAAGGCGTCCACGATGCGCTGGCTGGCGAGGCCGTCGCCATAAGGATTGATGCGTCGCGAGAAAGACGCGTGGAGGTCCGGGTTGTCGAGCAGGCGGGCGACTTCGGCCACGATGTGCTGCGGGTCGGTGCCGACCAACGCCACAGTTCCCGCCCGCACGGCTTCAGGACGCTCGGTCACGTCCCGCATCACCAGTACCGGCTTGCCCAGGTAAGGGGCCTCTTCCTGAACCCCGCCGGAATCGGTCAGGATCAGGTGCGACCGTTGCATGAACCAGACGAAGTCCAGGTAATCCAGGGGATCGATCAGATGCACATGCGACAGCCCCCCCAGCGCGGCCATCACCACATTGCGTACCTGCGGATTCAGGTGCACGGGATAGACGATCTGCAAGTCTTCACGATGGGCCAGTTCGGCGAGTGCCGCGCAGATGTTCTTGAAGCCTTCACCGAAGCTCTCACGCCGGTGGCCGGTCACCAGCAGCAGCCGGCGCGACGGATCCAGTCAGTCGTAGCGGGCTTCCAGCTGGCGGGCCAGCGGGCCCTGCGGGTCCAGTTTGGCGCAGGTCATTGCCAGCGCGTCGATCACGGTGTTGCCGGTGACGGTAATGTGGCCCGCCAGGTTTTCGCGCAGCAGGTTGCCGCGCGATTCCGGCGTCGGAGCGAACAGCCAGTCGCCCACCGCGTCGACGACGCGGCGGTTCATTTCTTCCGGGAACGGCGTGGCCAGGTTGCCGGTGCGCAATCCGGCCTCGACGTGGCCGATGCGTACACGGCGATGGAACGAGGCCAGCGCGCACGCCGACGCGGTGCTGGTATCGCCATGCACCAGGACGCAGTCGGGTTGTTCGGCTTCCAATACGCCGTCCACCCGGCTGATCAGCCGGGCATAAAGCCCGTTCAATGTCTGGTTGGGAACCATGATGTCCAGGTCGTGCTGGGCGCGCAGGTCGAACAGCGCCAAGA
The DNA here is from genome assembly GCF_002209535.1 of Achromobacter marplatensis. GTDB lineage: Bacteria > Pseudomonadota > Gammaproteobacteria > Burkholderiales > Burkholderiaceae_B > Achromobacter > Achromobacter marplatensis. The sequence continues at coordinate 52,927 of NZ_NJIG01000009.1, forward strand.
CCTGGTCCAGCATTTCCCGGTGCTGGCCGGTGACACACACCACGCTCTGGATCTCTGGCTCCCGTTCAAGCGCCGTGACGAGGGGAGCCATCTTGATGGCTTCGGGGCGCGTGCCGAATATGGAAAGGACTTTCATCGCAAGAGTCACCTCACAGACGCCGGTGGCATTTCCTTGCGTTTATTATGTCTTGAAAGTATTCGTAATATGTGACGGATTATTTCGAATATGAAGCCTTTTGGGGACACATTCGGTCAATGTCTTGGCAGTCGTTCGAAAGCGCGTCGGGAGCGCGCCAGAGGGAAAATGGGGCCGCATTTGACATGATCATGACTTCGTTCGACTGTGATGCCGGCCGTATTGTTACGTTCTGTGTCGGGAATGTGTCGTCGACTGGCAACAATACCGGTGCTGCCATGCCATGGCCTGCGGTGCGGCGTCAAAAAAAATGGCCAATTCCGGGGAGTTGGCCATTTTGCTAAGCACTGCGCAATAAAGCGGAATTTTGGTGGAGCCGGGGGGAATTGAACCCCCGTCCGCAAGCCCTCTGCAATCAGTTCTACATGCGTAGTCGATTTATTTAGTTTTAACTTTGGACTTAGCCAACCGACAGGCCGGACCAAAGCGATTCACGTAATTTAAATCTGAGCCGTGTGACCCCAGCGCAGACCGATTCCTTGTGAATGTCGCTGCTGTGGTTCGAGGGTTACCCCCCTAGGAAGTTGCCTTCCTCCACCTGACCCAAGGACAGATCAGTGCAGCGGCTCACCGCTTAAGCGGCGAGAGCGAAACGCTCGTCGTTGGCGTTTGTAGTGTTTCCAGTGGTTTAACGAGCGAACTGGTGCTCGGCATGCCCTGAGTTGTTTCGCGACCCACGTCGAATCCGGATCGGCCCCAAGAACTTCTATTGTACTGGTAAACGCAATAGCCTGCTGCGTTGTCCGCGCCCGCCGGTGCAGGCGTGGCGCGGGGGATACAAGTGCGGGTCAGGCGGCGTTGGCGCAGGCGGTTTTCGCCTGGCGCGGACGGGAGGCTGCCATCAGCGCGAAGGCCAGGGCGACGGAAATCGCCACGATGACAGAAGCCGCCCAACCCAGCGACGCCAGGCCGTAGTGGTCGATCACGTTGCCGCCCACCACCGCGCCCAGTCCGATGCCGATGTTGGCGCCCGAGATGTTCAAGGACGCGGCGAAGGCCGGCGCTTCGGGCGCGGCTTTCATCAGGCGCACGTGGCACACGATGAAGAGCGCGGCCTGCGCAATGCCCCAGATCCCCAACGCCACGGCGAGCAGGCCATGGGATTGCATCACGGGCGCCACGAACGCCAGGCCCGCTGCCATCATCGACGAGAACAGCGCGGTTGCGCCAAGCGGGCTGCGGTCCACCAAGCGGCCGCCCAAGGTGTTGCCGATCAGGCCCACGCCGCCGAAGGCCATCATGGTCCAGCCGACGATCTGCCCGTTGAAGCCGGCCAGCCGCTCCAGCATGTCCGCCAGGTAGGTGTAGGCCGTGAACATGCCGGTGAACACCAGCAGCGACAGCACCACGTGGCCCAGCACGATCGGGTTGCGCAGGATGCGCAGCTGCGTCACCAGCTTGACGCTGTCGGCGCGAATCCGGGTGCTGGGGAACGCCAGCAACAGGAGCAGCGCCTTGGCGAAGGCAACGCCCGACAACACCCAGAATGCCGCGCGCCATCCGAACGCATCCGAGATCAGCACGCCGATCGGGATGCCGAAGACGGTGGCCGCCACGATGCCGAAGGCCACCATCGAGATGGCGCGGCCGGCGCGCGCCGGACCGACCAGCTCCACGGCGGTGGCGCTGGCCAGTGACCAGAACACGGGCAAGGCCAGGGCGGGCACGAAGCGGGCCACAGCCATGATCCAGATGTTCGGGGCCATCGCCGCCACGGCGTTGGACACACCGAACAGCACCAGCACGCCGATGAACAGGCGCTTGCGCTCGACGTTGGCCATCAGCGCGGTCAGCAGCGGGCCGGTCGCGGCCACCGTGAAGGCGAACAGCGTGACCAGCAGGCCAGCTTGCGACACGGTGACGTTCAGGTCGCGGGCCAGCCCGGGAAGCAGGCCGACGATCAGGAATTCTGTCGTCAGGATCGTGAAACCGGCGGCGGAAAGTAGCAGGATAGGCAAAAGCATAGGCATTCCTCTGGCGCGATGCCGTCAGGCGGCGCGCGGGGCAGGGCGATGTAGGCGTACTGAAAAGGTCTGAGGGGCGCGGCGGCACGGGGGCCGGGCGCTGCGCCGGGGCAGAATGCCGTCAGCGCGAAAGTTGCGGATGGGAACTGCCGCAACACCGGCCTGGGCCGGAATGGCAATCGGGAGGCACCCGAATGCCTTGCATGAGTGACACTTTAAGGGACTTTGGAATCCGGATAAAGGTTCTGGTGTCGGATAGATTGTTCGGATGCGTCAACTAATTCGGAACGAACAATCGTCAGGCAACACGGCGGACCCAGCGTGCCCGCCGCGCATCGCGCGTCAGCGCAGGTCGCTGGGCAGCAGCGGCTGGATGGCGGACCAGAGCTCAGCAGGGGTATTTGCGCAGGTTTCCGCTTCCCAGGAGCTGATGTTGTCTTCTTCGCCGACATAGCCGTAAGCGGCCGCCACGGCGGGCATGCCCGCCGCATGCGCCGCCTGGATGTCGCGCAGGTCGTCGCCTACGTAGACGCAGCGGTCCACGGCGAAGCCGGCTTCGCGCGCGGCGTGCTGCAGCGGCAAGGGGTGCGGCTTGGCGTGGGCTGTCGTGTCGCCGCAGACCAGCACGGCGCTGTCGCGCGTCAGGTCCAGGAATTCGACGATCGGCAGGGTCAGGTAGGTGACTTTGTTGGTGACGATGCCCCAGGACAGGCCGCGGCGGCGGATATCGGCCAGCAGAGTGTCGATGCCGGGGAAGAGCTTGCTGTGCACGGTCGAGTTGGCGGCGTAGTCTTCCAGGAACTGCAGGCGGGTGGGCTCGTAGTCCGGGTCGCCGGGCTTCAAATCCAGCGCCACGCGCAGCAGGCCGCGGGCGCCTTGCGACGCCACGGGGCGCAATGCCTCGTAGGGCATGGGCTCCAGGCCGCGGCGGGTGCGCTGCTGGTTGGCGGCAGCGGCCAGGTCGGGGGCGGTGTCGGCCAGGGTGCCGTCGAAATCGAACAGAATCAGGGCGCTCATTTACGGGTAGCCATCAGGTAGTTGACCGAGGTGTCGGACGACAGCGAGTAGATCTGGGTGATCGGGTTGTATTCCATGCCACGCATGCTGATCGGCTCCAGGTTGGCGGCGCGCGCCGCTGCGGACAATTCGCTGGGCTTGATGAACTGGTCGTAGCTGTGGGTGCCGCGCGGCAACAGGCGCAGGACGTACTCGGCGCCGACGATCGCGAAAACAAACGCCTTGGCGTTGCGGTTCAGGGTCGAAAAGAACACCCAGCCGCCGGGTTTGACGAGCGTCGAGCAGGCGCGCACGATGGACGCCGGGTCCGGCACGTGTTCCAGCATTTCCATGCAGGTGACCACGTCATACTGGCCGGGCTGTTCGGCGGCCAGTTCTTCCACGGGCACCTTGCGGTATTCCACTTTCACGCCCGATTCCAGGCCGTGCAGGCGGGCGACCTTCAGCGACTTGTCGGCCAGGTCGATGCCTGTGACGTCCGCGCCGCCGCGGGCCATGGATTCCGACAGGATGCCGCCGCCGCAACCCACATCCAGCACTTTCTTGCCGGCGAGGCTGCCCGCGCACTCCTGAATCCATTCCAGCCGCAGCGGGTTGATGGCGTGCAGGGGCTTGAACTCGCTTTCGGGGTCCCACCAGCGGCTGGCCAGGGCGCTGAACTTGTCCAGTTCGGCCTGATCGGCGTTGACGGCGGGGCGTTCGGAGTCGTGAATTTGCGTGGTCATGGGCGGTCCAGCGAAAAGCGACGCTATCTATATAGAGGAGTCCGTCGCGCGAAGGCGGGGAGGAAACACGCCTTCGCACCACATTGGTGCAAGACGGACGAAAAAAAGGGCCTCGCTATGCGAGGCCCTTTATTGTAGCTAGTCCGGCAATTACTTGCGGCTACCCACGATTTCGATTTCAACGCGACGGTTTTGGGCACGGCCCTCTTTCGTCTTGTTGGAAGCGATCGGGTTCGACTCGCCCTTACCTTCCGTGTAGATACGGTTGGGGTCGATACCCTTGCTGACCAGGTAGGTCTTGACCGAAGCGGCGCGGCGCTCGGACAGCTTCTGGTTGTAGGCGTCAGTACCGATGGAGTCGGTGTGGCCAACAGCAATGATGGTTTCCAGCTCGATACCGCGAGCTTGCTGGGCGACTTGATCCAGCAGCTGACGACCTTCGGGCTTCAGGGTCGACTTGTCGAAGTCGAAGAACGTGTCAGCATTGAACACGACCTTTGCCGCCATCGGGGCCGGCTTCGCCTTCTGTTGTGCAACCGGGACACCGTCGCAACCGGGGATACCGGTGGCAGGGGTCCAGAAAGCATCGCGCCAGCACAGTTCGTTCGTACCGTTTTTCCAAACGTTACCGAACGGGTTGCGCCAGTTGTCCACGGTTTGCGCGGAAGCTACACCAGAGGCCGTGACGGCGGCGAAGGCGAGCGCCAGAGCGAATTTGGAGGGTTTGTTCATGTTTCTCCTCGTTGAGCTTGAAGCTGGATAAGTGACTCGCAGCGAACCCCCGCCGCATATCAGGAAAACGGGGCCAGTATAGCAACGCCAAGAGCTGGTTCAAAGGAATAGCTACTGGGTTTCCTGCGTGCTGGAAACAATCTTAAGGCATTTGGGGGGCTTTGGCTTCCCTGGAGAGGCGCATTGACGCTGGATACGGCGTTTTCGGCGCTCCATCGGTTTTCCATGTTGGTTTTTGACAACAGGGCCATTGGGCGCGGCCCGACGGCCGGCCGCGGCTTGCCGATGGCGGCCCGCAGAGGTCGCTCATCGGCCACTTCCCGTGGCCCTGCCCAACGGGATGGGAATCGAATGATAGAATTTCCTGTTTACCCGGCCCGGGTTCCTCCTTACACGATTCTGTCGTTATATATATGGATTCCTTTGCCAAGGAGACGCTTCCGGTTTCGCTGGAAGAAGAGATGCGCCGCAGTTACCTCGATTACGCGATGAGCGTGATCGTTGGGCGGGCGCTACCGGATGTGCGGGACGGCTTGAAGCCCGTCCACCGGCGCGTGCTCTACGCGATGCACGAACTGAACAACGATTGGAACCGCGCCTATAAGAAGTCGGCGCGTATCGTCGGGGACGTCATCGGTAAATACCACCCCCACGGCGACCAATCCGTCTACGACACCATCGTCCGCATGGCGCAGGATTTCTCCATGCGCTACATGCTGGTCGACGGCCAGGGCAACTTCGGCTCGATCGACGGCGATAACGCCGCGGCGATGCGTTACACCGAAATCCGCCTGGCCAAGATCGCCCACGAACTGCTGGCCGACATCGACCAGGAAACCGTGGACTTCGGCCCCAACTACGACGGCAGCGAGCAAGAACCGCTGCTGTTGCCGTCGCGCTTGCCCAACCTGCTGGTCAACGGCAGCTCGGGCATCGCGGTGGGCATGGCCACCAACATTCCGCCGCACAACCTGCAGGAAGTGGTCGACGGCTGCCTGTACTGCCTGCGCAATCCGGCCTGCACGGTCGATGAGCTCATCGAGCTCATCCCGGCGCCCGATTTCCCCACGGGCGGCATCATCTACGGCATGTCCGGAGTGCGCGAAGGCTATCGCACCGGTCGCGGCCGCGTCATCATGCGCGCCAAGACCCACTTCGAAGACATGGAGAAGGGCAATCGCCAGGCGATCGTGATCGACGCGATTCCCTACCAGGTCAACAAGAAGACCTTGCAGGAACGCATCGCCGAACTCGTCAACGACAAGAAGATCGAAGGCATCTCCGATATTCGCGACGAGTCCGACAAGGACGGCATGCGTCTGGTCATCGAGCTCAAGCGCGGCGAGGTGCCCGAGGTTGTCCTGAACAACCTGTACAAGAACACGCAGCTGCAAGACACCTTCGGGATGAACCTGGTGGCGCTGGTCGACGGCCAGCCCCGCCTGCTCAACTTGAAGCAGATGATCGACTACTTCCTGCAGCATCGCCGCGAAGTGGTCACGCGCCGCACGGTGTTCCAGCTGCGCAAGGCCCGCGAACGCGGCCACGTGCTGGAAGGCCTGGCCGTCGCGCTGGCCAACATCGATGATTTCATCACCATCATCAAGGCCGCGCCGACGCCTCCCGTCGCCCGCCAGGAATTGATGGCGAAGTCGTGGGATTCGTCGCTGGTGCGCGAAATGCTGTCGCGCGCCGATGGCGATACGCCGGGAGGCCGCTCGGCCTTCCGTCCGGACGACCTGGACGCCGAGTTCGGCCTGCAGGGCGACGGCATGTACCGCCTGAGCGATACGCAGGCTCAGGAAATCCTGAACATGCGCCTGCAACGCCTGACCGGGCTGGAGCAGGACAAGATCGTCGGCGAATACAAGGACATCATGTCCACCATCGCCGACCTGCTCGACATCCTGGCCCGCCCCGAGCGCATCACGACGATCATCTCCGACGAACTGCAGGCCATCAAGGCCGAGTTCTCGACCGGCGTGAAGGACACGCGCCGCTCGGAAATCGAGATGAACGCGACCGAGCTCGATACCGAAGACCTGATCACGCCCACCGACATGGTCGTGACCCTGTCGCACGGCGGCTACATCAAGAGCCAGCCCTTGTCCGAGTACCGCTCGCAAAAGCGCGGCGGACGCGGCAAGCAGGCGACGGCGATGAAGGAAAACGACTGGATCGACCAGTTGTTCATCGCCAACACGCACGACTTCCTGCTGTGCTTCTCGAACCGCGGCCGCGTGTACTGGCTGAAGGTCTGGGAAGTGCCCCAAGGCACGCGCAATTCGCGCGGCAAGCCCATCGTCAATATGTTCCCGCTGGCTGACGGCGAGAAGATCACGGTGGTGCTGCCGGTCAAGGAATTCAGCGAAGACCACTACGTCTTCATGGCGACCTCGCGCGGCACGGTCAAGAAGACCCCGCTGTCCGACTTCTCCAACCCGCGCAAGGCCGGCATCATCGCCGTCGACCTTGACGAGGGCGACTACCTGATCGGCGCCGACCTGACCGACGGCCAGCATGACGTCATGCTGTTCTCGGATTCGGGCAAGGCCGTGCGCTTCGACGAAAACGACGTGCGTCCGATGGGCCGCAACGCCCGTGGCGTGCGCGGCATGATGCTCGAGGAAACGCAGACCGTCATCGCGCTGCTGGTTGCCGGCGACGAAACGCAGACCGTGCTGACCGCCACTGAAAACGGTTACGGCAAGCGCACGCCGATCGGCGAATACACGCGCCATGGCCGTGGCACGAAGGGCATGATCGCCATCCAGACCAGCTCGCGCAACGGCAAGGTCGTGGGTGCGGTGCTGGTCAATCCGACCGACGAAATCATGCTGATCACCACCGGCGGCGTGCTGGTGCGTACTCGCGTCGCGGAAATCCGCGAAATGGGCCGCGCCACGCAAGGCGTCACGCTGATCAACGTCGATGACGGCAGCACGCTGTCCGGTGTGCGCCGTGTCGTGGAAAGCGATGCGGACGACGACGGCGAACTGGACGAAGACGTCCAGGCTGACGGCGGCGACGACAGCAACGGTGCAGCAGACTCGACGGATTCGACGGAACCTACGGAGCAATAATGGCCCGCCCCTGGAACTTCTCGGCAGGCCCCTCGGCCTTGCCCGAGGTGGTATTGCAGCAAGCAGCAGCTGAGATGCTGGATTGGCATGGCAGTGGCATGTCGGTGATGGAAATGTCTCATCGCGGCAAGCACTTCGTGCAGATCTGCGACGAAGCCGAATCCGATTTGCGTGAGCTGCTGGGCTTGCCCGCTGACTACGCGGTCATGTTCATGCAAGGCGGAGGTTCCGGGGAGAACGCCATCGTTCCCATGAATCTCATGGGACGACGCAGCACGCCGGCTGCCGACTTCGTCGTGACGGGCCATTGGTCCAAGCGGTCGTACAAGGAAGCCGGGCGCTATGGCAGCACCCATGTGGCGGCAAGCAGCGAGCAAGCCATCCAGCTGGATGGCCGCGAGCAGGCGCCGCTGACCTGGGTGCCGCCGGTCGATACCTGGAATGTGCGCAAGGAATCGGCTTACCTGCACCTGTGCAGCAATGAAACCATCGGCGGCGTCGAGTTCATGGACTGGCCCGACACCGCCGCGCTGGGCGCACCCGACGTGCCGTTGGTCGTCGATGCGTCTTCGCATTTCCTGTCGCGTCCGATGGACGTGACGCGTTGCGGCATGATGTATGCCGGCGCGCAGAAGAACGCGGGCCCGGCTGGCGTGACCATGGTCATCGCCCGCCGCGACCTGATCGGCCACGCCTTGCCGATCTGCCCGTCCGCCTTCGATTACGCCAATGTGGCCGCGGATCATTCGCGCTACAACACGCCGCCGACCTTCGCGATCTACGTCGCGGGCCTGGTGTTCAAGTGGGTCAAGGCCAATGGCGGCGTGGCCGGCATGGAAGCCGCCAACAAGGCCAAGGCCGACCTGCTGTACGGCTATCTGGACAGCACCAATTTCTATCGCAATCCCATTCACGCTCCCGTGCGTTCGCGCATGAACGTGCCGTTTGTGTTGCGCGATGAGTCGCTGAATGACGCCTTCCTGCAAGGCGCTGATGCGGCGGGTCTGACACAACTGAAGGGCCACAAGAGCGTGGGCGGCATGCGCGCCTCCATCTACAACGCCGTCCCCCTTGCCGGGGTGTCGGCGCTGGTCGAGTACCTGAAGGAATTCGAGCGCCGCTATGGATGAAGATCTGCAGCGCAAGCTGCTTCCCTTGCGCGCCCGCATCGATGCGTTGGACGCGCAGATCCTCGACTTGCTGTCGCAGCGCGCCCGCGCCGCGCTGGAAGTGGGCGAGGCCAAGCATGCCGCGCAAGCGGACGGCCCGGTGTTGCGCCCCGAGCGCGAAGCCGAAGTCATCCGCCGCTTGCAGCAGCTCAACCCCGGCCCGTTCCCGAATGCGGGTGTGGCGTCGGTGTGGACCGAGATCATCTCGGCCTGTCGCGGCCTGGAGCGCGGCATGACCGTCGCGTACCTGGGGCCGCAAGGCTCGTTTTCCGAACAGGCGGCGCTGGAGCATTTCGGCCACGCTGTGCAGAAGCTGCCTTGCGCGTCATTCGACGAGGTCTTCCGCGCGGTCGAGGCCGGCCAAGCGGATGTGGGCATGGTGCCTGTGGAGAACTCCACCGAAGGCGCCGTCAACCGCAGCCTGGACCTGTTGCTGAACACGCCGCTGACGATCCTGGGCGAACGCTCGCTCGTCATCCGCCATTGCCTGATGTCGCAATCGGGCGGCATGGACGGCATCAAGACTATTTCCGCGCATCCGCAGGCGCTGGCTCAGTGCCAGGGCTGGCTGACGCGCAACTATCCCGACCTGGAACGCGTGGCTGCCTCCAGCAATTCCGAGGCTGCGCGTGCAGCGGCGGGCGACCCGACCGTTGCGGCGATCGCCGGCGAAGTGGCCGCGCCCGCCTGGAACTTGCAGGTCGTTGCCGCCGGCATCCAGGACGATCCGCACAACCGGACCCGTTTCCTGGCCATCGGCAACATCCAGCCGCTGGTCAGCGGCAAGGACAAGACCAGCCTGATCCTGGCTGTGCCGAACCGTGCGGGCGCCGTGTATGAAATGCTGGCCCCGCTGGCGGCCAACGGCGTATCGATGACCCGCTTCGAGTCGCGCCCCGCGCGCACCGGCCAGTGGGAATATTATTTCTACGTTGATGTCCTGGGCCACCGCAACGATCCGAACGTCGAGCGCGCCCTCGCCACCTTGCAGGCGCAGGTCGCCTATCTGAAAGTGCTGGGTTCCTACCCGGCGCCGTGAGCCTCCACACCATGACCACCGCATCCAAGCCCCTCGTTGCTCCCGCGCACGTCAGCGCCATCGCGCCCTACCAGGCGGGCAAGCCCATTGAAGAACTGGCCCGCGAGTTCGGGCTGGATCCGGCCGGCATCGTCAAGCTGGCGTCCAATGAAAACCCGCTGGGCATGCCCAAGTCGGCGCGCGCGGCCATGCTGGCCGCAGCCGAGTCGCTGGCCCGCTATCCCGACCCCAACGGTTTCGACCTGAAGGCGGCGCTGGCGGAACGCTACGGCGTGCCGATGAACTGGATCACGCTGGGCAACGGTTCGAACGACATCCTCGAGATCGCCGCGCTGGCGCTGCTGGAGCCGGGCTCGTCGGCGGTATATGCACAGCACTCGTTCGCGGTGTATCGCCTGGCCACGCAAGCGCGCGGCGCGCGCCACATCGTCGTGCCGGCGCAAGACTACGGCCACGACCTGGATGCCATGTTCGACGCTATCGCCGACGACACGCGCCTGCTGTTCATCGCCAACCCCAACAATCCGACCGGCACCTTCGTGCCGGGCGACAAGGTCGCGTCGTTCCTCGAGCGCGTGCAAGCCGCTCATGGCGATCGCGTCACCGTGGTGCTGGACGAGGCCTACAACGAATACCTGGATCCGGAGCACCGCTTCGACAGCACCGCGCTGGCCCGCCGGTTCCCCAACCTGATCATTTCGCGCACGTTCTCCAAGGCCTACGGCCTGGCGGGCTTGCGCGTGGGTTTCTCGGTGGCCCAGCCGCCGCTGACTGACCTGCTGAACCGCGTGCGCCAGCCGTTCAACGTGAATACGCTGGCCCAGGCCGCGGCGATCGCCGCGCTGGGCGATGCCGCCTACCTGGAAGAGGCGTACGCCTCGAACAAGTCCGGCAAGGCGCAATTGTGCGAAGCGTTCGACCGCCTGAAGCTGCGCTATGTGCCCAGCTACGGCAACTTCGTGCTGGTGCATGTGGGCGATGCGCCGCGCATCAATCTGGAATTGCTCAAGCGCGGCGTGATCGTGCGCCCGGTGGCCGGCGACGGCCTGCCTGAATGGCTGCGTGTGTCTATCGGCCTGCCGCAAGAGAATGCCCGCTTCATCGATGCCCTGACCGCCATCCTGTCCGCATGAACGACGCGTTACCTTCTACGAATCAGGGGGCCGCTGGCCCCCTGATTCCTGTATTGGCCGTCGTGGGCGTGGGCCTGATCGGCGGCTCCTTCGCCGCGGCGTTGCGCCAGGCGGGTGGAGTGGGCCGCGTGCTGGGAGTGGGGCGCAATGCGTCTTCGCTGGCGCGCGCCGTCGAGCTGGGACTGATCGACGAGGCCGTTAGCGCCGAAGACGCGGCGGCCCGCGCCGACCTGATCTTGCTGTCCACGCCTGTGGGTGGCTTGAAGAACGTGCTGGCACGGATGCTGCCGCATCTGGGCGCCACGACGGTATTGACCGACGCGGGCAGCACCAAGGCCGAAGTCGTCGACGCGGCGCGCGAGGCGCTGGCCGGCAGCATCGGACGTTTTGTGCCGGGCCATCCGATCGCGGGCGCGGAACGCACGGGGCCTGACGCGGCTGATCCGGGCTTGTATCAGGGGCGCACCGTGATCCTGACGCCGCTTGCCGAAAACAGCGCGCAGGCGACGGACCTGGTGCGCCGCGCCTGGCAGGCCTGCGGCGCCAGCGTGATCGACATGAATGCCGGCGCCCATGACCGCTTGCTGGCGTCGGTCAGCCATCTGCCGCATCTGTTGTCCGCGGTCTACATGGAGCAGGTGGCCACGGCCGCCGACGCGCGCACGCGCCTGGACCTGGCCGGCAGCGGTTTTCGTGATTTCACGCGTATCGCGGCGGGTTCGCCCGAGATGTGGCGCGATATCTTTCTATCCAACCGCGATGCGATGCTGGCCGAGCTTGCCGATGTGCGCGCCGTCCTGGATCGTGCCGAACGCGCCATCGCCGATGGCGACGACGCGGTGTTGCTGTCGCTGCTGGAAACCGCGGCCCAGGCGCGCCGCAACTGGCGCAAGGAGTAACTGACATGGGCGCTTTGCCTTATCTGGACCTGCCGCGCGTGCGGCAAGCGCAGGGCGTGATCGCCTTGCCGGGTTCCAAGAGCATTTCAAACCGCGTGCTGTTGCTGTCGGCGATTGCCGAGGGCACCACCGTCATCACCGGCTTGCTGGATTCCGACGATACGCGCGTCATGCTGGGTGCGCTGCGCCAGCTGGGCGTGCAGGTGTCGGACCTGGATGCCGGCCGCGTCACCGTCGAGGGCGTGCGCCGTTTCCCCGTGGAAAGCGCCGATCTCTTCATGGGCAACGCCGGTACGGCGATCCGTCCCCTGACCGCTGCGCTGGCCCTGATGGGCGGTGATTACCGCTTGTCGGGCGTGCCGCGCATGCACGAGCGGCCCATCGGCGACCTCGCAGACGCTTTGAATGCGCTGGGCGCCCGGATCGACTATCTGGGCCAACCGGGCTATCCGCCGCTGCATATCGGCCGTGGCGAGATCGCCGCGGATGCCGTGACGCGCGTGCAGGGTTCGGTGTCCAGCCAGTTCCTGACCGCCTTGCTGCTGGCCGCACCGCTGCAGGCGGGCCGCAGCGGCAAGCCCGTCACGATCGAAGTGGTGGGCGAACTGATCTCCAAGCCCTACATCGAAATCACGTTGAACCTGATGGCGCGCTTCGGCGTGCAGGTGCGGCGTGACGGCTGGAGCCGCTTCGTGATCGAGGGCGGCGCCGGCTACCGCAGTCCCGGCCAGATCGCGGTGGAAGGCGATGCCTCCACGGCGTCCTATTTCCTGGCGCTGGGTGCGATCGGCGGTGGTCCGTTGCGCGTGACGGGCGTGGGCGCTGACAGCATTCAGGGCGACGTCGCCTTTGCCGATACGCTGGCGCACATGGGCGCCAACGTGGCCTACGGTCCGGATTGGATCGAAGTGACCGGCGTACGGGTGGCCGACGGTGCGCGCCTGAAGGCGTTCGATACCGATTTCAACCTGATCCCGGACGCCGCCATGACCGCCGCGGCGCTGGCCCTGTATGCCGACGGCCCGTGCCGCCTGCGCAACATCGGCAGTTGGCGGGTGAAAGAAACCGACCGCATTCACGCCATGCAGACGGAACTGGAAAAGCTGGGCGCGCAGGTGGAATCGGGGCCGGATTGGCTGCGTATCATCCCGCCGGCGCAGAACGCTTGGCGCGACGCGCACATCGGCACCTGGGACGACCACCGCATGGCCATGTGTTTTTCGCTGGCGGCCTTTGGCCCGGCAGCGGTCCGTATCCTGGATCCGGGTTGCGTCAGCAAGACGTTCCCGGGTTACTTTGATGTCTACGCGAGCCTGGTATCGGCCTAGCGCGGCCCCCCCCTATGACTTTGACTTCTTCGATTGATTCCTCTCCGGCCGCCGTCATCACGATCGACGGCCCCACTGCTTCGGGCAAGGGCACCGTGGCGCATCGCGTCGCCAAGGCGCTGGGCTGGGACGTGCTGGACAGCGGCGCGCTGTACCGCCTGACCGCCCTGGCCGCCATCAAGCAGGGCGTTGCCGCCGACGACGAACCCGGCGTGGCCCGCGTGGCCGAAACGCTGGACGTGCGCTTTGATGGCCCCCATGTGTACCTGGAAGGCGCCGACGTCGGCCACGATATCCGCCGCGAGGAAGTGGGCAATTTCGCCTCCCGCGTGGCCGCTTTTCCCGGTGTGCGCCGGGCCCTGCTCGAGCGCCAGCGCGCCTTCCGCCTGCCGCCGGGCCTGGTGGCGGACGGCCGCGACATGGGCACGGTGGTGTTCCCGGATGCGTCCCTGAAGGTGTTCCTGGTCGCCGATGTGGTCGCCCGGGCGGAGAGGCGCCGTAAGCAGTTGATCGAAAAGGGAATTTCTGCTAATCTAGATGACCTTCTGCGAGACATGCGCGAGCGAGACGCCCGCGATACCGAACGCGCTACCGCGCCGCTGGCCCCCGCAGCAGATGCACACGTGCTGGATTCGTCTGATTTGACGATTGCAGAGACGGTGCAGGCAATACTGGATTTCTGGCAACAAGCGCAGGCAAAAGCTTAAAGGCATCAGCCTGAAAGCTTGGCTGAAAGCCCAAGTTAGCCAGTCCACCTTTATTTTTTGATTAGGCCCTGTTCTAGCCAGGCGCAACCCCCACGGGACACCCCGCAGGGCAAACCGGCAGGCAGGTATTTTGACTCCACTGTGGCGGGCAATCCGCTGCGGTGTGTTCTTAACGGCCATTTCGGCCCAATGGATTTCAACCCCATGTCTTCCGTTTCCACTACCGCCACCGGCGGCGAAAGCTTCGCCGACCTTTTCGCACAAAGCCTCAAGAGCCAGGACATGAAGTCCGGCGAGGTCATCAGCGCCGAAGTCGTGCGCGTCGACCATAACTTCGTCGTCGTCAACGCCGGCCTGAAGTCCGAAGCGCTGATCCCCCTGGAAGAGTTCCTGAACGACCAGGGCGAGCTCGAAGTGCAACCCGGCGATTTCGTCTCGGTGGCCATCGATTCCCTGGAAAACGGCTACGGCGACACCATCCTGTCGCGTGACCGCGCCAAGCGCCTGTCGGCCTGGCTGCAACTGGAAAAGGCCCTGGAAAACGGCGAGCTGGTTACCGGCACCATCACCGGCAAGGTGAAGGGCGGCCTGACCGTCATGACCAACGGCATCCGCGCGTTCCTGCCGGGTTCGCTGGTGGATCTGCGTCCGGTCAAGGACACCACCCCGTACGAAGGCAAGACCCTCGAATTCAAGGTCATCAAGCTCGACCGCAAGCGCAACAACGTTGTGCTGTCGCGTCGCCAAGTGCTGGAAGCCAGCATGGGCGAAGAGCGTCAAAAGCTGCTCGAAACCCTGCACGAAGGTGCGGTGGTCAAGGGCGTGGTCAAGAACATCACCGACTACGGCGCGTTCGTTGACCTGGGCGGTATCGACGGCCTGCTGCACATCACCGACATGGCATGGCGCCGCGTGCGTCACCCGTCCGAAGTCCTGCAAGTGGGTCAGGAAGTCGAAGCCAAGGTCCTCAAGTTCGACCAGGAAAAGAGCCGCGTCTCGCTGGGCGTCAAGCAGCTGGGCGAAGATCCGTGGGTGGGCCTGGCTCGCCGCTACCCGCAAGGCACCCGCCTGTTCGGCAAGGTCACGAACCTGACCGACTACGGCGCGTTCGTTGAAGTCGAAGCCGGCATCGAAGGCCTGGTTCACGTCTCCGAAATGGACTGGACCAACAAGAACGTCGACCCGCGCAAGGTTGTTACCCTGGGCGAAGAAGTCGAAGTCATGGTCCTGGAAATCGACGAAGACCGTCGTCGTATCTCGCTGGGCATGAAGCAGTGCCGTCAGAACCCGTGGGAAGAGTTCGCCACGAACTTCAAGCGCGGCGACAAGGTCCGCGGCGCCATCAAGTCGATCACCGACTTCGGCGTGTTCGTCGGTCTGCCTGGCGGCATCGACGGCCTGGTTCACCTGTCCGACCTGTCGTGGACGGAAACGGGCGAAGAAGCCGTGCGCAACTTCAAGAAGGGCGACGAGATCGAAGCCGTGGTTCTGGGCATCGATACCGACAAGGAACGCATCTCGCTGGGCATCAAGCAGCTGGAAGGCGACCCCTTCAACAACTTCGTCGCCACGTTTGACAAGGGCGCCGTTGTTCCGGGCACCATCAAGTCCGTCGAAGCCAAGGGCGCTGTTGTTACGCTGTCCGTGGACGTTGAAGGCTACCTGCGCGCTTCCGAGATCTCCTCGGGCCGCGTTGAAGATGCCACCACCGTTCTGAACGCTGGCGAAAACATCGAAGCCATGATCGTCAACATCGACCGCAAGACGCGTTCGATCCAACTGTCGATCAAGGCCCGTGACAACGCCGAAACCGCCGACACGATCCAGCGCATGTCCGACGCCAGCGCTTCGTCCGGCACCACCAACCTCGGCGCGCTGCTGAAGGCCAAGCTGGACCAACAGCGCAACGACGGTTAATTCGTGACCAAGTCGGAGCTGATCGCCGCCTTGGCGGCCCGCTATCCTCAGCTGGCCGCCCGCGACACCGATTACGCGGTCAAGACCGTGCTGGATGCAATGACCCAGGCCCTGGCCTCGGGTCAGCGCATCGAGATCCGCGGTTTTGGCAGCTTCTCGTTGTCGCAGCGGTCTCCCCGAGTCGGTCGCAATCCGAAATCCGGCGAACAAGTGCTGGTGCCTGGCAAACAGGTGCCGCACTTCAAGGCGGGCAAGGAATTGCGCGAACGGGTAGACCTGGTCGGCGGCAATGACGAGGACGCTCAATCCTCTGGATCGAGTGAGCCGATGCCGTCCATGGCAAGTTTGCACGCCATGCATTGACGGCTCGGCGTAAAGGCTGCCTACGGGCAGATCGGACCGAGAACAGGCCCCTTGAGAAATCAAGGGGCTTTGTTTTTTCCGGCCGCGCGCCTGGTGGCCTGGCGCCCCGCGGGGATTTTTTTTCCTTGTGGCTTTGCGGCGTCGCTTACAATTGACAGTCTTGAATTCTCTGGAGCATGCGTCATGCGCTATCTCGTCTGGGCCCTGCGATTGCTCGTGTTTATTGCGGTATTGATGTTCGCCCTGAAGAACACCGATCCGGTTGCCGTGAAGTTCTACGCGGATTACGTCGTGCAAGACGTGCCGTTGATCGTTGTGATGCTGGTCGTATTCGTGGCCGGCGCCCTGTTTGGCTTGTTGCTGACCGTGCCCGCCGCCATGCGCCGCCGCCGCGAAGCCATGCGCTTGCGCCGCGAGCTGGACCGCGTGCAGGCCGCCGTCAATGGCACCACGCCTGTCGTGCCGCCGGAAGCCGTTGCGCCGATGTCGCCGCTGTGACGGCACGCCGTCTGCCGCACACCTCCTTTTCGCACTGAATTACCGCAAGAGCCCGAATAGTGGATTTTGAACCTTGGTGGTTGATTTTCGTGCCCGTGTTGTTTGCGCTTGGCTGGTTGGCCGCGCGCTTCGATATCCGGCAGATGCTTCGGGAAACCCGCAGCCTGCCCGACTCGTATTTCCGGGGGCTTAACTTCCTGCTGAACGAGCAGCCGGACCGTGCGATTGACGCGTTCGTCGAAGTCGCCAAGCTGGATCCGGAAACCACCGAACTGCACTTTGCGTTGGGCAGCCTTTTCCGCCGTCGCGGCGAGATGGAACGCGCTATCCGCGTCCATCAAAGCCTGCTGAGCCGCTCTGACCTGCCGGCCGCCGAGCGCGAACATGCGCAACATGAACTAGCGCAGGACTTCCTGAAGGCCGGCATGCTGGATCGAGCCGAAAGCGGTTTTGAACAGCTGAAGGACACGCGCTACGCACTGCCGGCCCTGCGCTCGCTGATCCGCATTTTCGAATCGGAACACGATTGGCCGCGCGCCATCGAGGCCGTCAAGACGCTGCAAGGGCTGGTCGACGAGCCCGTGCCGCAGATCGTGCATTACTACTGCGAGCAGGCGCAGACCGCGCTGACCGCCAAGCCCGCGGACGTGGATGCCGCGCACAAGGCGCTGGATGCCGCCGATCACGCCCTGTCCACGACTGACGTGTCACTGAGCAAAGGCGCGATGGTTCGCACGGCCATGCTGCGCGCGCGCCTGGCTCTGATGGAGCAAGACCCCAAGCGTGAACGCCTGTACCTGGAGTCGGTGATGACCGACGCGCCGGAATACGCGGGCCTGGTGGCCGAGCAACTGCTGGCCAACTATCGCGCGGCCGGTCAGGTCGAAGCTGGGCTGGAATTCCTGCAAAAGCAGTATCAGCGCCATGCGTCGCTGGACCTGTTCAATGTGGTGTTCCGCGAATTGCGCGTGCAGCAAGGCTCGGCCGTGGCCTGGACGTTCGCGCGCGGCGCGCTGCGCAGCCATCCGTCCCTGCTGGGCCTGGACCGTCTGCTGGAAGCCGAACTCGCCAGCCCGGAATCCGGCGTCACGGAGCAGGGGCCGGTGCCCGGCGCCGACCTGACGCTGCTGCGCAGCCTGATCCACAAGCATACGCAACGGCTGGACCGCTATGCGTGCCGCAGTTGCGGTTTTCAAGCGCGTCGTTTTTACTGGCAATGTCCCGGCTGCAACGCCTGGGAAACCTATGCGCCGCGCCGCCTGGAAGAACTTGAATGAAGCCTTTCCCCGCCGAAGCCATTTCGCGTAGCCGCGTCCTAGTGGTGGGCGACGTGATGCTGGACCGTTACTGGTTCGGCGAAGTCGAACGTATTTCACC
This sequence comes from Achromobacter marplatensis, assembly GCF_002209535.1. Classification (GTDB taxonomy): domain Bacteria; phylum Pseudomonadota; class Gammaproteobacteria; order Burkholderiales; family Burkholderiaceae_B; genus Achromobacter; species Achromobacter marplatensis. The sequence goes on from NZ_NJIG01000009.1 coordinate 71,074, forward strand.
GGAAGCGCCGGTGCCCGTGGTGCGCGTCGCACGCCGCGAAGACCGTCTGGGCGGCGCCGCCAACGTGGCCCGCAACGTGGCGGCACTTGGCGGTCAGGTGACGCTGGTGGGCGTGCTGGGTGCGGACGAGGCTGGCGACAGCATCCGGCGTCTGTCGGCCGAAGCCGGCATCCATGCCGACCTGATCGCCGACCCCTCCCTGCACACCACGCTGAAAATGCGCGTGCTGGGCCGCCAGCAGCAACTGCTGCGCGTGGATTTCGAACAGCACCCCGAGCAGGCCGCGCTGGACAGCGTGGACGCCGCGTTGGCCCGCCATCTGGCCAACCACGACATCGTGGTGTTGTCCGACTATGCCAAGGGCGTGCTGACCCGCGTCGAATCGCTGCTGGCCATGGCGCGCCATGCGGGCATCCCGGTGCTGGTGGACCCCAAGGGCGACGACTACGCGCGTTATCGCGGCGCCACGCTGGTCACGCCGAACCGCTCGGAAATGCAGCAGGCCGTGGGCCGCTGGAATTCCGAGGCCGAATTGACCGATCGGGCGCAACGCTTGCGCGCCGACCTGGACCTGGAAGCCTTGCTTGTGACGCGTTCCGAGCAGGGCATGACGTTGTTTACCGATACGGGGCGCGACCACATCGATGCGCAGGCGCACGAAGTGTTCGATGTGTCCGGCGCAGGCGATACCGTGCTGGCCACGCTGGCGGTGTCGCGCGCTATCGGCTTGCCGTGGGCCGAGGCCATGGGCTGGGCCAACAAGGCCGGCGGCATCGCCGTGGGCAAGCTGGGCACCTCCGTCGTCACCGCAGCCGAATTGGCAGGAGAATCCTCATGATCGTCGTAACCGGAGCCGCAGGCTTCATTGGCAGCAATCTGGTGCGCGGGCTGAACCGCCGCGGCATCCAGGACATCATCGCGGTGGACGATCTGACCGAAGGCGACAAGTTCGTCAACCTGGTCGATTGCCAGATCGCAGAGTACATGGACAAGGACGATTTCCGCCGCCGGGTCGCCGACGGCAGCCTGCCCGCGGTGCGCGCCGTGCTGCATCAGGGCGCGTGCTCGGACACGACCGAGCGCAATGGCCGCTACATGATGGACAACAACTACCGCGTCACGCTGGAGCTGTTCGAATTCTGCCAGGCGCGGCGCATTCCGTTCCTGTATGCCTCGTCGGCCGCGGTGTATGGTGGGTCGTCGATCTACGTCGAGCATCCCGATAACGAAGGCCCGCTCAACGTCTACGGCTATTCCAAGCTGCTGTTCGACCAGGTCCTGCGTAAGCGCATGGACAGCCTGACGGCACAGGTCGTGGGGCTGCGCTACTTCAACGTCTACGGACCGCACGAACAGCACAAGGGCCGCATGGCCTCGGTGGCGTTTCACAACATGAACCAGTTCCTGGAGCATGGCCATGTGCGCCTGTTCGCGGGCTGGGACGGTTATGTGGATGGCGGGCAGAGCCGCGACTTCATTTCGGTCGAAGACGTGGTGGCCGTGAACCTGCACTTCCTGGACCATCCGCAACAGTCGGGCATCTTCAATTGCGGCACGGGCCGAGCGCAGCCTTTCAACGACGTGGCGGCGGCGGTGGTCAATACCCTGCGCGCTGAGCGTGGCGAGGCCGAATTGACGCTGGCTCAGCTGGTGGAGCTGGATCTCATCCGCTACATTCCGTTCCCGGATGACTTGAAGGGGCGCTATCAGAGCTATACGCAGGCGGATGTCACGCAACTGCGCACCGCCGGGTTCTACGCGCCCATGCGCGACGTGCAGACCGGTGTGGCCGAGTACGTGCGCTATTGGCGCGCGCGCCGTTAAGCGCGGACATTGCCTGGCATTGCGCTGCCTTGCCAGGCCTTGAAGAGAAACCACCGGTCCGGTGGTTTTTTTTCGCCCCTGCATTTGCCGAGGTGGATGTTTTCGTTCACCGTGCCGCCCGCAGCCAGGCGTGATCGTCATGATTCAAGGGTGGCGCGACAGCCGTCGCGTCCCGTCCGTTCTGGAGACCCTCATGAAACCATTGTTCGAATCCAATGCTGCCCAATTGGGCGCTTGCCCGGCGCGGGGGGCAACGCTTCGGCCGAGCGCCGCGCGGGGCGGCCCGCGCAGGCTGCGACAGGTGCTGGGCGCGCTGGTGGTCACGGCGGGGCTGGGCGTGGCGGCGCCGCCGGCTAATGCGCTGGACGTCAATCAGGCCAGCGCGCAGCAACTGGAAGGCATTCGGGGCATTGGCCCACGCACCGCCGAGATCATCGTGGGCGAGCGCGAGCGCGGAGGCAGGTTCGACTCGTTCGAAGATCTGGCCGAGCGCGTGCGCGGCATCGGGCTGAAAAAGGCGCAGGCGCTGGAATCCGCCGGCTTGCAGGTGGGGCCGGGCGGGGCAGCCTCCGCAGGTGCAGGGGCGGTCGCCCGTGCTTCCTCGGGGGCCAACAACGCCAAGCCTGCCGACGCCAAGCCTGATATTGCCAAACCTGCCGCGAAGACGGCGGCCGCCAAACCGGCCAAACCTGCCACTCCGGGCGCCAAGCCGGCCGCCTCGAAGGCGCAGGCGTCGTCCAGACCCTGATCGGGCGCCCGCTTGATGGGAACCCCGGCGGGCCCCCTGGGCGGGAGCCCCTGGCGGGAGCGCGGCTTTTGGCCGCGTCCGCCGCCGGGCGGAGTTATGATCGTCCGCATGACTACCTCCTACCCCACTATCGAGCAGACCGTCGGCAACACGCCGCTGGTGCGATTGCAGCGCATTCCCGGTGCCGCGGGTGACGCGCGTGGCAACGTCATCCTGGCCAAGCTGGAAGGCAACAACCCCGCCGGCTCCGTGAAGGACCGCCCGGCCTTGTCCATGATCAAGCACGCGGAAGCGCGCGGCGACATCAAGCCGGGCGATACCCTCATCGAAGCCACCAGCGGCAACACCGGCATCGCGCTGGCCATGGCGGCGGCGATGAAGGGCTACCGCATGATCCTGATCATGCCGGACAACCTGTCGGTGGAGCGCCGGGCAGCCATGGCAGCCTATGGGGCCGAGCTGATCCTAACGCCGGCCGACAAGGGCGGCATGGAATACGCCCGCGACTTGGCCACCGAGATGCAGGCGGACGGCAGGGGCGTGGTGCTGGACCAGTTTGCCAATCCCGACAACCCGCGCGCGCACGTTGAAACCACAGGCCCCGAACTCTGGGACCAGACCGAGGGCCGCATTACGCACTTCGTCAGCGCCATGGGCACGACGGGCACCATCATGGGCGTGTCGACCTATCTGAAATCGCGCAATCCGGCGGTGCAGGTGGTGGGTGCGCAGCCGGCCGAAGGCTCGCAGATTCCGGGCATCCGGAAATGGCCCGAGGCCTATCTGCCGAAGATTTTCGACCGCAGTCGCGTGGACGCCTACGAATCCATCGAGCAATCGGAAGCCGAAGTCATGGCGCGCCGACTGGCTGCGGAAGAGGGCATCTTCGGCGGTATTTCGTCCGCCGGCGCCCTGGTTGCCGCCTTGCGCGTGGCCGAGCGCGTCAATGACGCGACCATCGTCTTCATCGTGTGCGATCGCGGCGACCGTTATCTGTCCACCGGCGTTTTCAACTGATTTCCCGAACATGCGGGGGCACAGCCTCCCCACGATGAGAAACGCCCCGTTCAACGGGGCGTTTTTCTGTCTGCGGACGCCCGACTAGCGCGCGACGCGGGCTTCGATCTCGCTGGCCAGATCTGCCACCGAAGTCGCGTAGAAATAACTACGGTTGTATTTCGTCAGCGCAAAGAAGTTGGGCGTGCCGACCCGGTACTGGGCGGTGCCCCGGGCTTCTTCGACCAGGTCGACGACGCCCAGGGGCTGGCTGCCCCAGCCCGTCGTCGACGCGCCCGGTTGCAGGCGCGCGCCGGCGGCGCTGAGCGTGGCCCAGCTCTGCTTGGGCTCCAGCCCGCCATCGACCAGCGCGGTGGGATCCGCGGGCAGGGCCACCGGGGCGAACACGGGCAGGCCGCGTTGCCAGCCGTGTTGCGCCAGGAAGCTGCCCACCGACATGATGGCGTCCTGGGTATTGTTCGTCAGGTCGATATGGCCGTTGTCGTCGCCGTCCACCGCGTAATGCATGATGCTGGTGGGCATGAATTGCGGCATGCCGATGGCGCCGGCGTACGAGCCTTGCGTTTCCAGGTCCAGCTTGTCTTTCATGACCAGCGTCAGGAAGTCTGCCAGTTGGCCCCGGAACATCGTGGCGCGCTCGGGCTTGTTAGGGTCGGGATAGTCGAAGGCCAGCGTGGCCAGCGCGTCCAGCACCCGGAAATTACCCATATTGCGGCCATACAGTGTTTCGACGCCGATGATCGACGCGATGATGGGCGCCGGCACGCCGAAGCGCTGCGAGGCCTGGTTGAGCAGGTCGCGGTTCTCGTTGTAGAAGTCCACGCCCCAGCCGATGCGCTTGGGTTCGACGAAGCGCGAACGGTACGTCAGCCAACTGCGCCAGATCTTCTTGCCCGGCGGGGCCGGCGCGATCAGGCGCGACACCGTGGCGTTGTAGCGCGAGCTCTCCAGCGCCTTGACCATGGGGTTCAGCGGCAGTTGGCGTTCCGCGGCCAGTTCTTCCACGAAGCTGCGCACTTCCGGACGCAGGGCGCCGGTGGCGGTCAACGTGGCCGGGGCGTCGTCCGGGAGTTCGGAGCCTGGTGTCGGCGTACTAGGCCCGATGCGGATGGCGGTGTTGGCAGTGGCGGCCGCGGGTTGCGCGGCGAGTGAGTTTGGAGCGGTGGGAGCGGTGGTGGAGCAGCCCGCCAGCAGGGCGGAGAGCGTTCCGAGTTGCAGTAATCGCCGACAGATGAACATAATCTTCCTTATGGAGACCATGTATCTTACTCACCCGGCATGCCGCTTGCATGAAATGGGCAGTTGGCATCCCGAAAGCCCGCAGAGGCTGGATGCCATTTCCGACCAATTGTTGGCAAGCGGATTGATGCCTTATCTGGACGACCGGCAGGCGCCTCAAGCATCGCGCCATGACCTGCTGCGCGTGCACACTGTCCATTATCTGGACAGTTTGCGCGAACACACGCCCGACCAAGGGTATTACCCGATAGATCCCGACACGCTGATGAATCCCCACACCTACGAGGCCGCCCTGCATGCGGCCGGCGCAGGGGTGGCGGCCGTGGATGCGGTGATGGGCGGCGAGGCCCGCACGGCCTTCTGCGCCGTGCGTCCGCCCGGCCACCATGCCTGCCGGTCGCAGGCGATGGGATTCTGCTTCTTGAACAACGTGGCCATCGCGGCGCGCCATGCGCTGGACTTCCACGGCCTGTCGCGCGTGGCCATCGTGGACTTCGACGTCCACCACGGCAACGGCACCGAAGACGTCTTCGCCGGGGACGACCGCGTGCTGATGTGCAGCTTTTTCCAGCACCCGTTCTTCCCTAACAGCGGCACGGAACATCCGGCCGCCAACATGCTGAATGTGCCTGTGGCCGCCTATACCACGGGCGCCGCGGTCAAGACGATCGTCACCGACACCTGGCTGCCCAGGCTTGAGGCCCATCGTCCGGAACTGATCCTGGTATCGGCGGGGTTCGACGCCCACCGCGAGGACGACATGGGCCAGATGGGCCTGGTCGAGGCCGACTACGCCTGGATCACCGAGCAGCTCGTGGACGTGGCGGAACGCCACTGCCAGGGGCGGATCGTCAGCACGCTGGAGGGCGGTTACAACTTGTCCGCCTTGGGCCGCAGTGTGGTTGCGCATATACGAGCGCTGGCGAAGCTGTAGAATCAGGAAAAAATTGTGCAATGCGATCCCGGCGCATGCCGGGTCATTATTTCCATTTGGAGGCAGCGGGATGAAGGTGTTGGTACCTGTCAAGCGCGTCGTTGACTACAACGTCAAGGTGCGCGTCAAGTCGGATCAGACTGGCGTGGATATCGCCAATGTGAAGATGTCCATGAACCCCTTTGACGAAATCGCCGTCGAAGAAGCGACCCGCCTGAAGGAAAAGGGTGCCGTCGCTGAAGTCGTGGCGGTTTCTTGCGGCGTTGCGCAATGCCAGGAGACGCTGCGCACCGCCATGGCCATTGGCGCCGATCGCGGCGTGCTGGTCCAGACCGATGCTGAGCTGCAGCCGCTGGCCGTCGCCAAGCTGTTGAAGGCACTGGTCGACAAGGAACAGCCGCAACTGGTGATCCTGGGCAAGCAAGCCATCGACGACGACGCCAACCAGACCGGCCAGATGCTGGCCGCGCTGCTGGACTGGCCGCAAGCCACGTTCGCCAGCAAGGTTGAACTCGCCGACGGCCGCGTCACGGTCACGCGCGAAGTGGACGGCGGCCTTGAAACGCTGACGCTCACGCTGCCGGCTATCGTCACCACCGACTTGCGCCTGAACGAGCCGCGTTACGTCACGCTGCCGAACATCATGAAGGCCAAGAAGAAGCAGTTGGACACCGTCACGCCGCAAGACCTGGGCGTTGATCCGGCGCCGCGCCTGAAGACGCTGAAGGTCAGCGAGCCGCCCGCCCGCAAGGCCGGCATCAAGGTGGCCGACGTTGCAGCCCTGGTGGACAAACTCAAGAACGAAGCGAAGGTGGTTTGAACATGACGACGCTGGTTATTGCCGAACACGATAACGCCCAGTTGAAGGGCGCAACCCTGAACGCCGTCGCCGCCGCCGCCAAGATCGGAGGTGACGTGCACGTGCTGGTCGCCGGCGCCAACGCGCGCGCGGTGGCCGACCAGGCCGCTGCTGCCGCTGGTGTTGCCAAGGTCCTGCTGGCAGACGCGCCGCAACTGGCCGACGGCCTGGCGGAAAACGTCGCCGCCCAGGTGCTGGCCGTGGCTTCGAACTACAGCCACATCCTGTTCCCGGCCACTGCATCGGGCAAGAACGTGGCGCCGCGCGTTGCGGCCAAGCTCGATGTGGCGCAGATCTCGGACATCATCGGCGTGGAATCCGCCGATACGTTCCAGCGCCCGATCTACGCGGGTAACGCCATCGCCACCGTGCAGTCGGCCGATGCCGTGAAAGTCATCACCGTGCGCACGACGGGCTTTGACGCCGTCGCCGCGCAAGGCGGTTCGGCTGCGGTGGAAGCAATCACCGCGGTTGCCGATTCGGGCAAGTCCACGTTCGTGGGCCGCGAAGTCGCCAAGAGCGACCGTCCTGAACTGGCCGGCGCGCGCGTGGTGGTGTCGGGCGGCCGCGGTCTGGGCAGCGCCGAGAACTTCAAGATCCTGGATCCGCTGGCCGACAAGCTGGGTGCCGCACTGGGCGCTTCGCGTGCCGCGGTCGACGCCGGCTACGCGCCGAACGATTGGCAGGTTGGCCAGACCGGCAAGATTGTTGCGCCGCAACTGTACGTGGCGGTTGGTATCTCGGGTGCCATCCAGCATTTGGCCGGCATGAAGGATTCCAAGGTCATCGTCGCCATTAATAAAGATCCCGAAGCGCCGATTTTCGGTGTGGCGGATTATGGCCTGGTGGGCGATTTGTTCCAGGTCGTGCCTGAATTGACCGGCGCGTTGTAGGCCACCCGGTCACGTCGTATAAAAAACCGCAGGCGGTGAGCCTGCGGTTTTTTTTGGTTCCCGATAATCTGCGTCCCTTTGTCAGGGCTGTAGTATTTCTTTTGAATTTCTGAAAGATTCTGATAATGTGTTCCGCGCGCAGCAGGATTGTTCGCGCACGTGCTCGACCTGTACAGAACGAAGGAGATTCGGGATGGAATGGTTCTTTGACACATTGCGGAAGTACCCTGAACTAGCGATCTTCCTGACCCTGGGATTGGGTTATTGGATCGGGGCCAAGAAAATCTTCGGTTTTAATCTAGGCGCGGTAACGGGTACTTTGCTGGTGGGCGTGCTGGTCGGGCAACTCGACATCACCATCGCCCCAATTCTGAAGCAGGTGTTCTTCCTGCTCTTCCTCTTCGGTCTTGGCTACGGCGTCGGACCACAATTCTTCCGCGGTATGAAAAGCGATGGCCTTCCCCAGGTCATCTTCGCGGTCATCATTTGTGTGATTTGCTTGCTGGTCACTTGGGCCACCGCCGTGGGCTTCGGCTTTGATGCCGGCACCGGCGCTGGCCTGCTGTCAGGGGCGCAGACCATTTCGGCGGTGATGGGCGTGGCTACCGACACGATCAACGGCCTGAGCGTGGATGCGGCGACCAAGAAGCAATGGATCGACAGCATTCCGGTTGCCTATGCCGTCTGCTACATCTTCGGCACCGTGGGCAGCGCCTGGCTGCTGGCCTCGCTGGGCCCGAAGCTGATGGGCGTGGACATCGTGAAGGAGTGCAAGGAATACGAAGCCAAGATGTCAGGCGGCTCTGATTCCATGGAACTCTCCGGCTACCGCAAGTTCACGGCCCGGGCGTATCGCCTGGATCACACCGAGCACGTGGGTAAGACGGTCGGTGAACTGGAGTCGCGATTCGTCGAAGCGCGCGTCTTCGTCGAACGCATCCGGCGCGGCGATCAGATCCTGGACAACGACTCGACCACCGTCCTGCAAGCCGGCGACGTGTTGGGCGTGACGGGGCGCCACGACGCGCTGGTCTTGCAGGCTGCGGGCATCATCGGCACCGAGGTTGAAGACCGCGACTTGCTGAGCCTGCCCGCAGAGGTCGTCGAGGTGGTGCTGACCAACAAGAACGTGGCCGGCAAGACGCTCAAGGAACTGGCCGAAAACGAGACCGTGCGCCAACTGGGCCGCGGCGTGTTCTTGCGCAAGGTCGTGCGCGGCGGCCACGAGATGCCGGTCAACTGGGGCTTGAAGCTGGATCGGGGCGACCGCCTGTTCGTACTGGGCGCCAAGCGCGACGTGGAACGGGTCGTGGACAAGCTGGGGTACGTGGACCGGGCCACCAATCAGACCGACATGGTATTCGTGGGTTTCGGCATTTTGCTGGGCGGCCTGTTCGGCACGCTGGTGCTGACGGTAGGCGGCATCCCCATCACGTTGTCGACCTCCGGCGGCGCGCTGATCTCCGGGCTGATCTTCGGCTACCTGCGGTCGGTGCATCCCACCTTCGGCCGCGTGCCGGAGCCCGTGCATTGGTTCCTGACATCCGTCGGCTTGACCGCCTTCGTGGCGGTGGTCGGCATCACGTCGGGGCCAGGCTTCGTACAGGGCTTCCAGCAGCTCGGGGCCAAGCTGTTCGTGGCCGGCATCATCGCAACCAGCGTGCCGATGATCCTGGGGGTGTATATCGCCCGGTATGTCTTCAAATTCCATCCGGCCATCGTGCTGGGCGTCTGCGCCGGCGCCCGCACCACGACGGCCGCGATCGGCCAGATCACCGAAACGGCGAAAAGCCAGGTGCCCGCCCTGGGCTACACGGTGCCTTACGCCATCGGCAATACCCTGCTCATCATCTGGGGGATTGTCATTGTGTTGCTCATGACCTAGTGGGACGCCCGCCAAGCCGCATGGCTTGCGGGCAGCACATCGGGGCGGCGGGCGTGCCCGCCCGCACCGCCCCGGCAAGCGCTTGTCAAAACGCAAACCAGGAGTACTGAATAATGGCTTCCACCACGCCTCTCACCGTCAGCCTGGCCTCGGCCCTGAAAACGACGCGGTCGCGCCAGCGCGATCTTGAGCAGTTGTCGCCCTTCGAACTGAAGGATTATCTGATCACGTTGGCCAAGGAAAACCAGCAGACCGCTGCGTTGACCATGTTGAACGCCGGCCGTGGCAATCCCAATTGGATCGCTACCGAGCCGCGCGACGCCTTCTTCCTGCTTGGCCAATTCGCCATGAAGGAAGCGCGCCGCGTGCGTGACGATGCCATCCTGGCGGGCATGCCGGCCAAGAAGGGCTGCGCCGACCGCCTGCGCAAGTTCCTGTCCAAGCATAAAGGCGAGGACGGCTACGACTTCCTGGTCGGCGTGCTCGAGTACGGCGTGAAGATCAAGAGTTTCGATCCCGACGAGTGGATCCATGAACTGACCGATAGCATCATCGGCGACAACTATCCCGTGCCGCCGCGCGCGCTGGTGCATATCGAACAGATCGTGCACGACTACCTGATCAAGGAAATGTGCGACGGCCGCCCGCCCAAGGGCAAGTTCGACCTGTTCCCGGTCGAAGGCGGCACGGCCGCCATGTGCTACATCTTCGACTCGCTGATGCAGAACGGCCTGCTCAAACAGGGCGACACCATCGCGCTGTTCCTGCCGACCTTCACGCCCTATATCGAGATCGCGCATCTGGAGCGCTTCCAGTTCAAGATCGTGGCCATCAACGCCAGCAGCTTGCGCGCCGACGGCACGCACGATTGGCACTATCCGGCCTCCGAAATCGCCAAGCTGGAAAATCCCAAGATCAAGCTGGCGGTCACGGTGAACCCGAGCAATCCGCCCTCGGTCGCGTTCAGTCCTGTCGAGATGAAGCAGATCGTGCGGCTGATCCGCAAGAATCCGGATCTGGTGCTGGTGACCGACGACGTCTACGGCACCTTCGTGCCGAATTTCCGTTCGCTGATGGCCGAGGTGCCGCACAACACCATCTGCGTGTATTCCTTCTCGAAGAACTTCGGCTGCACGGGCTGGCGCCTGGGCGTGATCGCCATCCACGAGAAGAACACGATGGACCGCCGTATCGCCGAACTGCCCGCGTCGTGGAAACAGCGCCTGAACAAGCGCTACGGCGCCATGACGATGGAGCCCGAAAAGCTCAAGTTCATTGACCGCATGGTGGCCGACAGCCGCAACGTGGCGCTTAACCATACGGCGGGCCTGTCCTTGCCGCAACAGGTGCAGATGGGCTTTTTTGCGCTATCTCACTTGCTCGACCTGAAGGATTCCTACAAGCATCTGACCATGCAGATCGTGCGCGCCCGCCGCGATTCGCTCTGGAGCGGGCTGGGCATTCCGCTGCCGCCGGAAGATCCGATGCGCGGCTGGTATTACGTGGAACTGGACTTCATGGTCTGGGCCAAGATCATGTATGGCGATGCCTTCTGCAAGTACATGACCAGCAACTACGAACCGGTGGACTTCCTGTTCCGTCTGGCCGAGAAGTCGGGCGTGGTGCTGATGGATGGCGGCGGTTTTGGCGGTCCGCCCTGGTCGATCCGCATTTCACTGGCCAACCTGGACGACGCCGACTACGCCAAGATCGGCAAGTACATGGTCGAATGCGCGACCGAGTACGTCGAGGCATGGAAGGCATCCGAGCTGGTGCGTTCGGGCCCGACGGCAGGCAAGGGCCAGACGGTGAAGGCAGGAGCGGCCAAGCGCGTGGCCAAGAAGGCCGTTAAGAAGGTAGCCAAGACGGCGGTGAAGAAGGCGGTGAAGAAGGCGGACACCGCCGCCCGCTCGGCCAAGAAAGCCACGGCTCGGAAGTAGGAAAACACAGGGCGACATGACCTTATGACGTGCTCAGTCGGGTTTTTCAATAGCGTCCCCATCGCGGTGTTGTTCGTTACGGTGGGTTTGGGATACCTGATCGGCAAACTGAAGGTCGGGCCGATCCAGTTGGGCGGGGTGTGTGGGACACTCATCGTCGCCCTGCTGATCGGCCAGACGGGCTGCCAGATGCGCGGCGACCTGAAAGAGGTCGCGTTCGCCCTATTCATCTTTGCCATGGGCTACTCCGGCGGCCCGCAGTTCTTCGCCAACCTGAACCGGTCCAGCCTGCGCTACATCGTGCTGCCGATCATTGAGGCCCTGCTGGTGCTGACTATCGTGTTGGCGGCCGTGCCGCTGTTCGGCCTGGACGCCGGCACGGCGGCGGGCTTGGCGGCCGGGGCCGCCACGGAGTCGGCCGTGGTGGGCACGGCGGCCGAGGCGCTCAAGCATCTGGGGCTGCCGGATGCCGAGGTGCAGCGCATGGAGGCCAATATCGCCACGGCCTACACGCTGACCTATCTGGTGGGCCTGATCAGCATCGTGTTCTTCACGAGCCAGGTCGCGCCGGCCCTGTTGCGCATCAACTTGCGCGAAGCGTCCAAGGCCCTGGAAGCGAAGCTGGGCGTGGCTTCCGGCGACGATGATGAAATCAACCTGCCCACCCTGCCGCGGCTGGTGGGGCGCGCCCATGTGGTGAAAGACGCCGACGGCATGAGCGTGGCCGACGTCGAGGCGCAACTGGGCGGGCGGACGGTGATCAGCCGCATCCTGCGAAATGGCGAGGCGGTGGACGCGACACCGGAAGATACCCTGGTCACCGGCGACATCGTGGTCGTGCTGGGGCTGCGCCGCTTCGCGCTGCGGGCGGGGTCGGTGGTCGGGCCTGAAATCCAGTTGCCCGAGGCCCATGCGGATGATCTGCAACTGAGCGAGCTGGCCGTCATCGTCAACAAGAAGGCGATCAACGGACGCACGATGGGCGAACTGGCCAAGCGGCCGGGCGCCCGCCGGGCACGTGGGGTCTTCGTCCAATCCATCATGCGTTCGGGGCATGTGCTGCCATTGACGCCGGCCACGGTGGTGCAATACGGCGACCTGGTGACCTTGGTAGGCACGGAACCCGAGCTGTCGGAAGCCGGCGCCGCCCTGGGCAATGAGTTGCGCCGCAGCGGCGTGACCGATCTGGTGTTCCTGGCTTTCGGCATTCTCGCCGGCTTGATGATCGGCGCGCTGAGCGCGCGCCTGTGGGGGATCCCGGTGTCGCTGGGCAGTGGGGGCGGTGCGCTGGTCAGCGGCCTGGTCTGCGGCTGGATCAACGCCAAGCGGCCCGCCATCGGCCATATGCCCGACCATGCCGTGCAGTTGCTGAAGGACCTGGGCCTGGCGGTTTTTGTGGCGTGCGTGGGCCTGTCGGCCGGCCCCGAAGCGATATCGCTGATCCGCGAGCATGGCGCCGTGCTGCCCCTGATCGGCCTGCTGGTGTCGCTGGGGCCTGCCTGCCTGTCGCTGTGGGTGGGGCACAAGATCCTGAAGATCGAGGGGCCGTTGCTGGTGGGGGCCATTGCGGGGCAGCACGTCAGCACGCCCGCTATCAGCGCCATCCTGGGGTCTAGCGGCAGTTCGGTGCCGCTGCTGGGTTACACCGTGACCTACGCCATCGCCAATGTGCTGCTGCCGGTGCTGGGGCCGATCATCGTGTCATTGGCGTACCATCTGAGTTAGCGCCCATCCGGCCACCCGCCGGACGACGCGGCGCCTGTCACACCCCGACGCGCGCAATCAGACGCGCGTACCAAGAAACGCATCCGGCAGCCCGGGGCTTTGCGCCCTGCTGCCCCTTGCACACGGAGACACCATGCCTTACGTAACCCCGCTGCAGGACTTTCGCTTCGCCTTGAAGGAACTGGCCGGACTGGACGATATCCTGAAGCTGCCGGGATTCGGCGACGTCACGCCCGACCTGGTGGATGCCATCCTGGAAGAGAACGGACGCTTCGTAGAGCAGGCGGTAGCCCCCTTGAACGTGCCCGGCGACACGCAGCCCCCCGTCTGGAAGGACGGGCAGGTGACGACGACGCCCGGGTACGCCCAGGGTTTCAAGGACTATGCGGCAGGCGGTTGGCAGGGCTTGCAGCACCCGCAAGCCTGGGGCGGGCAGGGCCTGCCCAAGTTGGTCGCCGCCGCGCCGGGCGAGAACATCCAGGCGGCCAGCCTGGCGTTTTCCTTGTGTCCGATGCTGACCGATGGCGTGATCGAGGCGGTGTTGACCGTGGGGTCGGAGGCGCAGCGCAAGCAGTATGTGCCCAACCTGATCAGCGGCAAATGGACCGGCACCATGAACCTGACCGAGCCCCAGGCGGGTTCGGACCTGGCCCAGGTCGCCACGCGCGCGGTCCGCCAGGACGACGGCAGCTTCCGCCTGTCGGGCCAGAAGATCTTCATCACCTACGGCGAACACGATCTGGCCGAAAACATCATCCACCTGGTGCTGGCCCGTACGCCGGATGCCCCGGCGGGCGTGAAGGGCATATCGCTGTTCATCGTGCCCAAGTTCCTGGTCGAGGCCGACGGCAGCCTGGGCAAGCGCAACGACGTCTGGTGCGCCTCGCTGGAGCACAAGCTGGGCATCCACGGCAGCCCCACGGCGGTGTTGTTGTACGGCGCAGGCAAGGGCGACGTCGGCGAGGGGGCCGTGGGCTACCAGGTCGGCGAATTGAACCGCGGCCTGGAATACATGTTCATCATGATGAACGCGGCCCGCTATTCCGTGGGGCAGCAGGGCATCGGCGTGTCCGAACGCGCCTACCAGCACGCGCTGGCGTATGCGCGCGAACGGGTCCAGGGTCGTGCGGTGGAAGGGTCTGCGGGGCCGGTGGCCATCGTGCGGCATCCCGACGTGCAGCGCATGCTGCTCACCATGAAAGCGCTGACGGAAGCCGCCCGGGCGGTGTCATATGTGACGGCGGCGGCGCATGACAAGGGCACGCACCACCCCGATCCCGAGCAGCGTTCGCGCAATCGGGCATTCTACGAATACATGGTGCCCATCGTGAAGGGCTATTCGACCGAGATCGCCGTAGAAGTCGCGTCCCTGGGGATCCAGGTGCACGGCGGCATGGGTTTCATCGAGGAGACCGGGGCGGCGCAGTACTACCGCGACGCCCGCATCCTGCCCATCTATGAAGGCACCACCGCGATCCAGGCCAACGACCTGGTCAGCCGCAAGACGCAGCGAGACGGCGGCGCCACCGCGTATGCCGCCATCGCCGCGATGCGCGAAACGTTGCGCGCCGTCGAAGCGGAGTCCACCCGCGCGGCAGCGCCGGAACGCGACGCCCTGCGGCTGCTGCGCGACAACCTGGATGGCGCCATTCAGGCGTATGAGGCCGGCGTGGGGTTCATCCTGGAGCAGTCGGCCGCCAATATCCGGGCGGTCTACTCCAGCAGCGTCCCGTACCTGATGCTGGCCGGCGTGGTGCACGGCGGCTGGCAGATGGCGCGTGCGGTGCTGGCATGCCGCAAGCACATTGCCGCGGGATCCACGGACCCGTTCCATAAATCGAAAATCGCGACAGGATTGTTCTACGCCGCGCATATCCTGCCGCGCGCGCTGGCGCTGTCCGCCGCCGTGCGCGCCGGGGTGGTCGCGGACGCCTGTGGCGCAGCTTCAGATATTGCATAAGGTTATATGGCTTGCGTATTTCCTCCGCCAAAGGTTTGATGGAAGAATCGTTTTACAGGCGGCACTTTCCGCAATGAAAAACGACTTCCCGGCTGGCAGTTGTCGCGAGCCGCCAGCCCCTTCCCTCTGAATCCGCATACAGGAGACACCATGAGTCATCTACGTCTGGGCGATACCGCCCCCGATTTCGAACAGGAATCCTCGGCTGGCCCTATCCGCTTCCACGAGTATCTGGGCAACAGCTGGGGGGTGCTTTTCTCGCATCCGGCCGATTTCACCCCCGTTTGCACGACCGAACTCGGCTACACGGCCAAACTGGCGGACGAATTCGCCAAGCGCAACGTGAAGGTGCTGGCGCTGTCGGTGGATGGCACCGATTCCCACTCCAAGTGGATCGAGGACATCAACGACACGCAGTCGACCAAGGTCAATTTCCCGATCCTGGCCGACAAGGACCGCAAGGTCTCCGAGCTGTACGACATGATCCACCCGAATGCCAATGCCACGCTCACGGTGCGCTCGGTGTTCATCGTCGACCCGAACAAGAAGGTGCGCCTGATCATCACGTACCCGGCCAGCACCGGCCGCAACTTCAACGAGATCCTGCGTGTCATCGATTCGCTGCAGCTGACCGACAGCCACAGCGTCGCCACCCCGGTCAACTGGGAAGATGGCGATGACGTGATCATTGTTCCGTCCCTGCAGGACGAGGCCGTGATCAAGCAGAAATTCCCCAAGGGCTACAAGGCCGTGCGTCCGTACCTGCGCATTACGCCTCAACCGAATAAGTAAATTCGGATTCCGGGGGTAGCCCCGGGTGTCCGCGAGCGGTTTCCGGCCGCCAGAACCGCCGCCTTCCCATAGGGGAACGCGGCGGTTTTTCATTGTTGGGACTCGGATCCTATATGTCTGGGAGCGATGAGCAATCAAAAAATGATTCGTTCCGTTCAGATTGTCGAACCCGCACACTTGCTTGCACATTGCCAAATACAGGGAGCAAGGGATGTCTTTCAGGAAAGCTGGTTGGTTGGCCGCGCTGGCGGCGGTGACAGTTTCGCTGGCGGCGATCGTGCCGGCTCAGGCCCAGCAAAAGCAGACGCTGCTGAACGTCTCGTACGACCCGACGCGCGAGCTGTATCGCGCCATCGATGACGCCTTCATCAAGCAATACAAGGAAAAGGCCAACGTCGACCTGACGATCCGCCAGTCGCACGGCGGCTCCGGCCGCCAGGCGCGTTCGGTCATCGACGGCCTGGAAGCCGACGTGGTGACGTTGGCACTGGCCTATGACATCGACGCCATCGCCGACCGCGGCCTGGTGCCCGAAAACTGGCAGACCCGCCTGCCGCAGAACAGCTCGCCCTATACCTCCACCATCGTATTCCTGGTGCGCAAGGGCAATCCCAAAGCCATCAAGGACTGGGATGACCTGGTGAAGGACGGCGTGCAGGTTATCACTCCGAACCCGAAGACCTCGGGCGGCGCGCGCTGGAACTACCTGGCCGCCTGGGCCTATGCGCTGGAGAAGAACGGCGGCAGCGAAGACAAGGCCCGCGCCTTCGTCGGCGACCTGCTCAAGCACGTGCCGGTGCTGGATACCGGCGCCCGCGGCGCCACCACCACGTTCGTCGAACGCGGCGTGGGCGACGTGCTGCTGGCGTGGGAGAACGAAGCCTTCCTGGCGCTTGAAGAGCTGGGTCCGGACAAGTTCGACATCGTGGTGCCGTCGCTGTCCATCCTGGCCGAACCGCCGGTGGCCATCGTGGACAAGGTCGTGGACAAGAAGGGGACGCGTGCCGCCGCGCAGGCCTACCTGGAGTTCCTGTATACGCCTGCCGCGCAGGAGATCATCGCGAAGAACTACTACCGTCCCATCGACAAGACGGTCGCCGCCAAGTACGAAAACAAGTTCCCCAAGGTCAAGCTCGTCACCATCGACGACAAGATCTTCGGCGGCTGGCGCAAGGCGCAGAAAGATCACTTCAGTGATGGTGGCACCTTCGACCAGATCTATCTGCCGCAAAAGAAATAATCAGACGACGATCGGACGACGGCCATGACGACAGCCTCGAACCCGACGGCAAACGGCGCGCAAGCGCCTTTTGCCGTTCGGCGCAACAGCCCGGGCGTGCTGCCCGGATTCGGCATTTCCATGGGTTACGCGGTGCTGTATCTGAGCGTGCTCGTGTTGATCCCCCTGGCGGCCTTGCCCCTCAAGAGCGCTGAACTGGGCTGGCAAGGTTTTTGGGATGCCGTGACGGCGCCTCGGGTGATGGCGTCCTATCAGCTGACGTTTGGCGCATCGCTGATTGCGGCGCTGGTGAATCTGGTGTTCGGCACGGTTGTCGCCTGGGTGCTGGTGCGCTATCGCTTTCCCGGCAAGAAGATTCTGGACGCACTGGTGGACTTGCCGTTCGCGCTGCCCACAGCGGTGGCCGGCATTGCGCTGACCGCGCTGTATTCCGAAAAGGGCTGGCTGGGCGGACCGCTGGCCGAATGGTTCGGCCTGAAGGTCGCGTTCACGCCGCTGGGCATTGTGATTGCGCTGATCTTCATCGGCGTGCCGTTCGTGGTGCGCACCGTGCAGCCCGTGCTGGAAGACGTTGAACGTGAAATCGAAGAGGCCGCGGCCAGCCTGGGCGCCAGCCGCTGGCAGACCATACGCCGCGTCTTGCTGCCCACGATCACGCCGGCGTTGATGACGGGTTTTGCGCTGGCGTTTGCGCGCGCGGTGGGCGAGTACGGCTCGGTGGTGTTCATCGCCGGCAACATGCCGATGGTGTCCGAGATCACGCCGCTGTTGATCATTTCCAAGCTTGAGCAATTCGACTATGCGGGCGCAGCGGCCATCGCCACCGTGATGCTGGTGTTGTCGTTCGTGCTGCTGTTTGTCATCAACCTGCTGCAAGGCTGGCAGGCGCGCCGCAACCTGGGGAGGCTCGCATGAGCGCATCGGATCGTCCCGCACATCTGACCGAGCCGCGCTGGGTGCGCGGCATTCTGCTGTTTATCGCGCTGGCTTTTCTGACGCTGTTTCTGCTGGTGCCGCTGGCCGCCGTGTTTGCCGAGGCGTTCAAGAAAGGCTGGCAGCTGTATCTGGACGCCATCGTCGAGCCGGATGCGTGGTCCGCCATCAAGCTGACCTTGCTGGTGGCGGCGATTGCGCTGCCCGTGAACCTGGTGTTTGGCGTGGCGGCCGCCTGGGCCATTACCAAGTTCCAGTTTCGCGGCAAGCAGTTCCTGATCACGTTGATTGATCTGCCGTTCTCGGTGTCGCCCGTGGTGGCCGGGCTGGTGTTCATTTTGCTGTTCGGCACGCAAGGCTGGTTGGGCGGCTGGTTGCAGGCCCACGACATTAAGATCGTCTACGCCGTGCCGGGAATCATCCTGGCTACGCTCTTTGTCACCTTTCCGTTTGTGGCGCGTGAGTTGATTCCGCTGATGCAGGCGCAGGGCAGCGAAGAAGAGCAGGCGGCGCTGACACTCGGCGCCAGCGGCTGGCAGATCTTCTGGCGCGTGACGCTGCCAAACATCAAGTGGGGCCTGCTGTACGGCGCCATTCTGTGCAACGCGCGTGCCATGGGCGAGTTCGGCGCGGTGTCGGTCGTGTCCGGGCAAGTCCGGGGGCTGACCAACACGATGACCCTGCACGTAGAGATCCTCTACAACGAATACCAGTATTCCGCGGCGTTCGCGGTGGCCTCGCTGCTGGCGTTGCTGGCGCTGGTGACGCTCGTGGCCAAGAACGTGGTCGAGTGGCGCAACGCGCGCTTCCTGCGCGCCGCCGACCTGCCGGTCGAGTATCCCGGCGCGGCGACGGCAACCCTCAAGCCGGCTGTCGCCTGACGCGGCCGGTTCAGACGGAGACAAGCATGAGTATCGAAGTTCGCAATCTATCCAAGCAGTTCGGCCAGTTCCGCGCGCTGAATGACGTGTCGCTGCACATCGAAACGGGCGAGCTCGTGGCGCTGCTGGGGCCGTCCGGCTGCGGCAAGACCACGCTGCTGCGCATCATCGCGGGGCTGGAGGCGCCCGATTCCGGCAGTGTGCTGTTCGCCGGCGAAGACGCCACCTCGGTCGATGTGCGCCAGCGTCAAGTCGGCTTCGTATTCCAGCACTATGCGCTGTTCAAGCACATGACGGTGTTCGAGAACGTCGCCTTCGGCCTGCGCGTGAAGCATCGCTCGCAGCGTCCTCCCGAAGACCAGATCCGCCGCAAGGTGCACGAACTGCTGACGCTGGTGCAGCTGGACTGGCTGGCGGACCGCTATCCGGCGCAACTGTCGGGCGGGCAGCGCCAACGCATCGCGCTGGCGCGCGCGCTGGCCGTAGAGCCGCGCGTGCTGCTGCTGGACGAGCCTTTCGGTGCGCTGGACGCCAAGGTGCGCAAGGAACTGCGGCGCTGGCTGCGCCGGCTGCACGACGAACTGAACGTGGCCAGCGTGTTCGTGACGCACGACCAGGAAGAGGCGCTGGAAGTGGCCGACCGCGTGGTGCTGATGAACGCCGGCCGCATCGAGCAGGTTGGCACGCCGCGCGAGGTCTGGGAGGGGCCGGCCACACCGTTCGTCTACGGCTTCCTGGGCGATGTGAACCAATTGCAGGGCGTGGCCACGCGTGGAGTCTGGGAAGGCGCCGGCCTGTCGTTGCCGGCGCCCGAGCTGGCGCAGGCGGACGCCCAGCGTGCTACCGCTTATGTGCGCCCGCACGAGTTCGATATCGAGCGCTACCGGGCGGGGGGGGAGGGCATCGCGGTGCGCCTGTCGCACGCATATCTGGCGGGACCCAGCGCCTATCTGGAACTGGCCCGCGAAGATTCCGATGCCATCATCGAGGCCGAGGTGCCCGAGTATCTGTACCGGGAACTGGACCTGCGCGACGGCGAGGCCTTGTTGGCCCGCCCGCGTCGCGCGCGCATCTTCGCGGTGCAGCCATGACCGTGATTTCCAACCGATCTTCCGACATTGCTGCTGACCTGGATGCCGGGCTGGCCCCGCGCTGGCGCGAGCTGACCGAGTGCCTGGCACAAGTCCAGCGCCGCTATCCCGATGCGGCGCTCGCGTCCTCGCTGGCGGCCGAAGACATGGTGCTGACGCACGCCATCTACGCCTCGGGCCTGGACCTGGAAGTGTTCACGCTGGATACGGGCCGGCTGCATGCTGAAACGCTCGGCGTGCTGGATGCGGTGCAGGCGCGCTACGGACGCAGCGTCACCGTGTACCGGCCCGTTGCGGCCGCGGTGGATGCGCACGTGGCGGCGCACGGTGCGTATGCCTTCTACGAAAGCGTCGAACTGCGTAAAGCCTGTTGCCAGATCCGCAAGGTCGAGCCGCTCAAGCGCGCGCTGGCCGGGCGTGGCGCGTGGATTACCGGCCAGCGCCGCCAGCAATCCACGACGCGCGGCGAGCTGCCGCTGGAAGAGCAGGACGCCACCTTCGGCCTCTACAAGTTCAACCCGCTGGCCGAGTGGAGCGAGGAAGAGGTGTGGGCCGTCATCCGCGCGCTGGACATCCCGTACAACCCCTTGCACGACCAGGGCTATCCGTCGATCGGGTGCGAACCCTGTACGCGCGCGATCCGTCCGGGCGAAGACCTGCGGGCGGGGCGCTGGTGGTGGGAGTCGTCGGATTCCAAGGAATGCGGCCTGCATGCGGGCAACCGAGTCATCAGTGTCGTGGCGCGCGGCGACTGAGGCCGGCCATGAATTCGAAATCTGTTTTAGGGGAATACCTATGTCTGCTGTGATCCAACGCAGCCACCTGGATTGGCTGGAATCGGAAGCGATATTCATCTTGCGCGAGGTCGCCGCCGAAAGCGAAAACCCCGTGCTGCTGTTTTCGGGCGGCAAGGATTCGGTGGTGCTGCTGCGCCTGGCCGAAAAAGCCTTCCGCCCCGGGCGCTTTCCGTTCCCGCTCATGCACATCGATACGGGGCATAACTTCGACGAAGTGATCGCCTTTCGCGACCAGCGCGCCGCCGAACTGGGCGAGAAGCTGATCGTGCGCAGCGTGGAAGACTCCATCAAGCGCGGCAGCGTGGTGCTGCGCCGGGAGACCGATTCGCGCAATGCGGCCCAGGCGGTGACGCTGCTGGAGGCCATCGAGGAATTCGGCTTCGATGCCTGCATCGGCGGCGCGCGACGCGACGAGGAAAAGGCGCGCGCCAAGGAACGCATCTTTTCATTCCGCGACGAATTCGGCCAATGGGACCCCAAGGCCCAGCGGCCGGAACTGTGGAACCTGTTCAACACCCGCGTGCACCGCGGCGAGAACATGCGCGTCTTTCCGATCTCGAACTGGACCGAGCTGGACGTCTGGCAATACATCCAGCGCGAACAGCTGGCGTTGCCGTCCATTTACTTCAGCCATGAACGCGACGTGGTGCGGCGCAAGGGCCTGTTGGTGCCGGTCACGCGCCTGACGCCGCCGCAGGAAGGCGAGCAGGTCGAGCGCCTGCCCGTGCGTTTCCGCACCGTGGGCGACATCTCGTGCACGTGCCCGGTGGCCTCCGACGCCGCCGACACCATCGCCATCATTGCCGAGACGGCGGTGACCGACATCACCGAGCGCGGCGCCACGCGCATGGACGACCAGACTTCCGAGGCCTCGATGGAGCGCCGCAAGAAGGAAGGTTATTTCTGAATGCAGTAACCGCCGGCTTCGGCCGGCGGCAGGGGAACGCACATGAACGCACTGAATGACTCTTTTCTTTCCGGCGCCGGCAACGGCGTGCTGCGCCTGATCACGGCGGGCTCCGTCGACGACGGCAAGTCCACGCTGATCGGCCGCCTGCTGTATGACAGCAAGGGCGTGTTCGCCGACCAGCTGGACGCGATCTCGCGCGCCAAGCATAAGCGCGTGGCGGGCGACGGTATCGATTTCTCGTTGCTGACCGACGGGCTGGAAGCCGAGCGGGAGCAGGGCATCACCATCGACGTGGCCTATCGCTACTTCTCCACGCCGACGCGAAAATTCATCATTGCCGACGCGCCAGGGCACGAGCAGTACACGCGCAACATGGTCACGGGGGCCTCGACGGCCGACGTCGCGGTCATCCTGATCGACGCCACGCGCGCGGCCGACGGCAAGTTGCTGGCCCAGACCAAGCGCCACAGCACCATCGCGCGCCTGCTGGGCATCCGGCACATCGTGGTGGCGGTCAACAAGATGGATCTGGTGGACTGGGACCGCACCGTGTTCGAGCGCATCCGCGATGCCTATGCCGATCTGGCCGGCAAGCTGGGCTTCGCGCATTTCGATGCGCTGCCGCTGTCGGCGTTGAACGGCGACAACGTCGTCACGCTGTCGTCGAAGACGCCGTGGTACGAAGGCCGGCCCCTCTTGGCGCTGCTGGAATCGCTGGACTTGGCCAGTGATGGTCGCGCGCTGCCGTTGCGCTTTCCCGTGCAGTGGGTGGCGCGCCACGATGGCGACCGCAAGGATGATTTCCGCGGCTATGCGGGTCGCGTGGCCAGCGGCGTGGTGCGCCCGGGCGATGCGGTCACCGTGCAACCGTCGGGCGTGACGGCGGTGGTGCGCGAAGTGCGCGTCTTCGATCGCGCGCAGGAGGAAGCGGTGGCCGGAGACTCGGTGACGCTGGTGCTGGACCGCGACGTGGACGTGTCGCGTGGCGATGTGATCGTGCACACGGCTGCGCCCGCGCAAGTGGCGCGCGAGTTCGAAGCCGAGCTGTGCTGGCTGGATGCGCAGGCGTTGAATCCAGCGCGCAAGTATCTGCTGAAGTCCGGTACGCGATTGACGTCGGCGAAGATCCGCGCGGTGCTCTCGCATCGCGACATCCACGAATTGCAGGAGGTCGCGAACACCGAAGGCACCTTGCGCATGAATGACATTGGACGCGTGACATTCACCACGCGCGAGGCGTTGGCGGTCGATCGCTATGCCGATGTGCCGGCCACGGGAGCCTTCATCCTGATCGATGAGGCCACGCATCAGACCGCGGCGGCGGGCATGTTGCGCTGAAGCTTGAGCGGGCTGGAAAACAACGGATTTCCAGCTCGGATTTTGCTGTTGTTTTTCTTCCAAATCCAATGCTGGTGCGGCTCTCCGGGCCATATCGCCTGATGAAATCGATTTGTTCAGACGAGGCCCGCATCTTGCGGTAAAGTGGGGCTGTCTTACGAAAAGGCTTTTGGTGCTTGTCAAAACCACTGTGTTTTTGTACAGTAGTTTTTATGGCACGCACCGATCATTCTTTTCCCGCCGGTTCTGGGTCCCCGGCTGCCGCCCCCGCCGCCTTGCGCGGTCGGGGTGCGGTTACTAATGTTCGGCATCGCTTTCAGCGCGATGACCGCGTGCAGGTCGATGACGGCTGGTCCGCGTCCGGTCTGCCGGCGGATTTCGTAGAGTCCGTCCCCGAATTTTCTTCCGATGCATCGTCCGCCGCACGGGTCATTCCGATCCTGCCGGATTCCCGCCTTGCGCCTGCCGCGCCCAAAACCACGGTTACGGCCGAAGAAGCGCGCAAGATGCTGTCGCGCAACGATTCGCCCGACATTCCCTTTGATGTAGCCGTCAATCCGTACCGGGGCTGCGAACATGGCTGCGTGTACTGCTACGCCCGGCCTACGCATTCCTACCTGGGGATGTCCCCCGGGCTGGACTTCGAAACCCGGCTTGTAGCGAAGGCCAATGCCGTCCAGGCGCTGCGGGCCGAGCTCAGCCGTCCTGGCTACAAGCCCTCGCCCATCAACATCGGTTCCGCCACGGATGCCTACCAGCCCATCGAACGCGAATGGCGGCTGACCCGCGGCTTGCTTGAACTGATGCTGGAAACCCGGCATCCCCTCACCATCGTCACGAAGAACGCGCTGGTCGCCCGCGATGTGGACTTGCTGGCCGCCCTGGCCGAACAGAAGCTCGTGGTGGTCTACATGAGCATCACCTCGCTGGATGCGGGCATGGCCCGCACGCTGGAACCCCGTGCCGCCGCGCCCTGGCGCCGGTTGGAAACCGTGCGCACGCTGACCGAGGCCGGCGTGCCGGTGGGCGTGCTGGTGGCGCCGGTCATCCCGTTCATCAACGATGAATCCATGGAGCACATCCTCCAGGAGTCCAAGGCGGCCGGCGCGCATTACGCCAGCTATACCGTCTTGCGCCTGCCGTGGGAGGTCAAGACCCTGTTCGAGGACTGGCTCAACATCCATTTCCCCGACCGCGCTCAGCGCGTGCTGCACCGCATTGAAGACCTGCGCAATGGTCGCCGCAACGACCCGAATTTCGGCTCCCGCATGCGTGGCACCGGTATCTGGGCCGATCTGCTGCGCCAACGGTTCGCCGTGGCTACCCGAAAGCTCGGGTTGAACCGTCACCGCCTTGCCCTGGATTGCGACCGTTT
The DNA here is from genome assembly GCF_002209535.1 of Achromobacter marplatensis. Classification (GTDB taxonomy): domain Bacteria; phylum Pseudomonadota; class Gammaproteobacteria; order Burkholderiales; family Burkholderiaceae_B; genus Achromobacter; species Achromobacter marplatensis. Next base: position 95,455 of record NZ_NJIG01000009.1, read on the forward strand.
CCAGCCGCCTCTGGCCCCGAATGCGACGCCGTCGCTGTTCACGGCGGCCGCGTCGGGTACGTCCGTAGCGTCTTCTTCCGATTTCCAATCCCCGGTTGGCGCGCAAGCGTCTTCAGGGGTCCCTTTTTCTGATGGGTTGCCGGCAGTCAGTGGCGCAGTGGGCCGCGGTGCGCGCCAACTGCGCGCCATAGCCGCGGGCCAGTTGTCATTGTTCGATTGATTGCCGGTCGATACCGCGGTGCTCGCCGCGGCATGGAATCGTTTCTCCAAGGAGTTCCTATGAACACCGCTGATATTTCCGTCTTGTCGGACGAGCTCACCGTCTCGCTGAACCCGCTGCGTCGCAGCGCGCATCGCGCCCGCGCGGTTTGCGCCAAGTTGGCGGGCCTGGCCATGCCCTGGACCACGTCGTCGGCGGATGCCGAACCGCGTCACCGAGTGCGCCCGGGCTCCATGCCGGCCCGGTGGCCGTTCCCGCCGACGCCGGTGGACGAAGGCGCCGCGGGCCAGGCGGCGGTGCTGCCGGTGTCGGCGCCGACGGTTCGCCCCGCGGCTCCGATGGCACCGGTGGTAACCAGCGTGCCTGCTGCGCCCGCTGTGCGCGAACGTAGCCTGGGCAACGCCACGGTCGAACCCGTGACGTCCCAAGTCACCATGAAGGCCATGGTGGTTGATGTGGTGATGGTGTTGGCTTGGGGCGCAATCATCCCCGGCCTGATGTGGCTGGGGGCGGCCGCAGGGTTCTGAGCGGCTAGAACCCGTGCCGAATGGCCGGGACGGTCTAGCTGGAACCCAGCAGAATGACGCCCGCCAAGATGGACAGGCAACCGGCAAGACGGCCGGGACCCACCTTTTCGCGCAGCAGGAACATGCCGGCCAAAGTGCCCAGCATCATGGACATCTCGCGTGCAGGAGCCACCAGGCTTAGCGGCGCGCCGTTGCGCAAGGCATAGAGCACCAGGATGTATCCCAGTGGCGACAGCAGGCCCACGGCCAGCGCCAGATGCCAGTGCCCACGCATGGATTGCCAGGCCTGAGCGCGCCGGGCCGCCATGTGGGGGGTCATCATGACCGTGCGGGTTACACAGGTAAACCAGTCGAACAGCACTGGGCTGATCAGCAATACCTTGACGCCGTAGGCATCCACCACGGTATAGGCCGCGATGAACAGGCCGATCACTACGCCCCAGCGCACCCCCACCCAGGCTTGCGCCTGCTTGAAGATGGCCAGCCGCCCCTGGGTCGCGATCAGCAGCACGCCGATCACCACGCACAGCATGCCGATGATGCCGGTGCTGGTGGCAGGTTCGCCCAGCAGCAGGAAGGCGCCGGTGGTGGAAAGCAAGGGCCCGGTGCCGCGGGCAATGGGGTACACCACAGACAGGTCGGCCACCTGATAACCGCGTTGCAGGCACAGGCTGTAGCCAAGATGCAACAAGCTGGACGTCAGGATGGCGGCCACCACGGGCCAGGTCCAGGTCATGCCGTCGTGCATCAACACCCAGATCACCCAGGGCGCATACAGCACCGAGGCGCACAGCCCGTACGCGAAGACGAACGGGGCACCCACCATGGCCGCGCGCTTGGCAAGCAGATTCCACGTTGCGTGGGCCATCGCCGCCAGGATGACCAATAACAGGGACGTATACGACATGTGGGAACAGCGTCAGATGACGTGTTTGTTACAGAAGTGGCAAGGGTACAGCAAAGCCACCGGAAGGTCGCCATTCTACTAGACGCTCAGGCGAATTTTTGGTGTAGAATCATTGGTTTGCCAAATCTCATCCTCTGCTTGCGGTACGAGTATTGTGCGTTGACCCTTCGGGTTGCCGGCAATACACACGCGTAGTCAGCCCCGCGGTTTGCCCCAGTGGCGCGCCCCGATGGCCAGCTTCACGTGAACAACATCGAACGGCAAAATTTTTAGTCCGCAAAGACATGATGATCTAGGAGTTCTAATGAACCTTATCGCTATCCTGGAACAGGAAGAAATTGCCCGTCTGACCGGCGGCCAAGCCAAGCCTGAATTTGCTCCTGGTGACACCGTCATCGTGAGCGTGAACGTCGTTGAAGGCACCCGCAAGCGCGTGCAGGCTTTCGAAGGCGTTGTTATCGCCAAGCGCAACCGCGGCCTGAACTCCGCGTTCACCGTGCGCAAGATTTCGTCGGGTGAAGCCGTGGAACGTACGTTCCAGCTGTACTCGCCGCAAATCGCCGGCATCGAAGTCAAGCGCCGCGGCGACGTGCGCCGCGCCAAGCTGTACTACCTGCGCAACCGCTCGGGCAAGTCGGCGCGTATCAAGGAAAAGCTGGTCAGCAAGCAAGCCTCGGCGGCTTGATCGCTTATCGGCACACGGCCCTACCAGTGTCGGACGTCCGCGCCATTCAGCGTTTCCGTCCGGCACAGGTTTCCGGGTTAAAAAGGCACCTGCGAGGGTGCCTTTTTCTTTTTGCAAAGCCGAATGTCTGATTCCTCGTATTCCGCGCGGCCCAGAAGGCCGCTCGCACGTCCCGGTTTCGACCCCGCGACGCAACCGTGGGTGGTGGCCAACGAGTCCTTGCCGGCCGTGCCCGCCAGCCTGCTGACCCCGGATTCCCTGCGGGGCACGCTCAGCCAGCCGTCCACCTGGACGCTGGAGCTTTCGCGTGACAACGACCTGCGCTATCCAGGCCGCGAAGGCACGCCCGTGCCCGCCGCCGTGTTGATTCCGCTGGTCACCCGCGACAACGGCGTGCACATCATGCTGACCCAGCGCGCCGCGCATCTGCATGACCATGCCGGCCAGATCAGCTTTCCCGGCGGACGCATCGAAACCAGTGATTCGACCCCGGTGGCCGCCGCCCTGCGCGAGGCGCAGGAGGAAACGGGCCTGCCCGCCAACCATGTGGAAGTGCTGGGTAGCATGCCGCCGTACCTGACGGCGACGGGTTTTTCAATCATTCCCGTGGTGTCGCTTGTGCGCCCGGGTTTCGACCTGGCGCCCGACGCGTTCGAAGTGGCGGAAGTGTTCGAGGTGCCGCTGTCCTTCCTGATGGACCCCGCCAATCACCGCCTGTACGAAGCGCGGCTGGACGACGGACGGGTGCGCAATTACTACGGCATGCCGTACGGCGACCATTTCATCTGGGGCGCGACTGCCGGCATGCTGCGCAACCTCTATCACCTGGTGCGCAACGGATTGCAGCCGCGCTGACCGAGCCAATCCCCATGCGCCCACCGCACGCCCAATAAGGACGGCCCCTCATCGGGGCCGCTGTTCATGTAGGCGGATCTTGCGTCAGCGGTCAGTAACGCTGTTGCCCGGCCAGGTTCTCTTCCAGGATACGTTCGTACAGCGCATAGCGCAGCGGATTGATCAGGCCTGCCTGTAATGCTGCCAGCACGCCGCAGCCCGGCTCCTGCCGGTGCGTGCAGTTGTAGAAGCGGCAGGCTTCGATGGGCTGCGTGAACTCCGGGAAGCCGCGGATGATGTCCTCGCGGGTCAGATGCTGCAAGCCGAATGCCTGGAATCCCGGGGAGTCGATCAGGTCGCCACCCGGCGCCGGCAGGTGATACAGCCGCGTGCTGGTCGTGGTGTGCTTGCCCATGTCGAGCGCGGTGGAGTGTTCTCGCGTGGCGGCGCCGGCGGTGGGGATCAACGCATTGAGCAGCGTGGATTTGCCCATGCCGCTTTGGCCCAGCAGCAGGTTGGTGCGGCCGGCCAGGTGCGGTGCCAGCAGGGTATGGACCTTTTCGGGTTCCAGTGCGCTCAGTTCGATGACGGGCACGCCGAGCGCTGCAATGGGCGCGAGGCGTGCACGCGCGGCGGGCAATTCATCAACAAGGTCGGTCTTGTTCAGGATGATGAGCGGCGAGATGCCTGCGCTCCAGGCGCCCGCAAGCGCCCGGCCGGTGAGGTCGTCCGAGAAGGTAGGGCGCACGGCGATCACGATCAGCAGCTGGTCCACGTTGGACGCGAATTGCTTGGAGCGCATGTCATCCGAGCGGTACAGCAGGTTGCTGCGCGGCAGGATGGTGTCGATGGCGCCTTCGTCGTTGCCCTGCGGCGTGATCTGCACGCGGTCGCCCACGGCGGCGCCGGCTTTCTTGCCGCGAGGGAAGCACTTGCGGGTCGAGCCATCGGCCAGTTCCACGGTGTAGTGACGCCCGTGCGCCGCGATGATGCGGCCCTCGAGCCCGACCGCGGCGGCCGGGGCGCCCGCCGGCGCCTGGTTGGGAGGCTTCTTGCTGCTGTTGTTGCGGGCGTTCATGCGGCGCCCGCCATCAGGTGGCGGATGCGCTCGGCGGCGGGGGGATGGCTGTCGTAGAAGGCGGAGTGCACGGGGTCGGGAGTCAGCGTAGCGGCGTTGTCGTCGTAGAGTTTGACCAGCGCGGAGACCAGGCGTTCCGGCGAACTCTGCTCGGCCGCATAGCGGTCGGCTTCGAATTCGTCACGGCGCGAGTACCAGCTGGCCAGCGGCGTAAACATGAAAGTGAAAACGGGAATGACCAGGAAGAACAGCAGCAACGCCATGGCATCGTTGCGTCCGCCCAGTTGCGGCATGACGCCCAGGTCCACATAGAACCAGGGCTGTTGGGCGATCCAACCCAGGATCGCAAAAAAGCCCAATGCCATGGCGAAACTGAAAATGATGCGCTTGATGATGTGGCGCTTGGCGAAGTGGCCCAGTTCATGCGCCAGCACCGCTTCGATCTCATCGCCGTTCAAGCGGGCCAGCAAGGTGTCAAAGAACACGATGCGGCGCGACCGGCCAAAGCCCGTGAAATAGGCGTTACCGTGGGCAGAGCGGCGCGAGCCGTCCATCACGAACAAGCCATTGAGCGAAAAGCCGCAACGTTGCGCCAGGCGCTGGATGCGTCCTGCCAGGTCCGGGTCGGACAGCGGGGTGAACTTGTTGAACAGCGGCGCGATGAACATCGGGTAGACGATCAGGAGCGCCAGATTGAACACGGTCCAAAGCGCCCACGCCCAGATCCACCAGTAAGCGCCTGCGCTGCCCATCAGCCACAGCACCGCAGCGGCCAGCGGCAAGCCCAGCACGGCGGCTACCAGCAGGCCCTTGGCGGCATCGGCAATGAAGAGCTCGGGCGTCATGCGGTTGAACCCGAAGCGCGCCTCAAGCTTGAATTGCCGCCATAACGTGAACGGCAACCCCAGCACGCCCAGCAGCAACGCCACGGCGACCAGCAGCAACATCTGGCGCAGGAAGTCGTTGCTGGTAAGCTGGCCTATCATCAGGTCGATGAACTGCAGTCCGCCCATCAGCGTCAGGCACACCAGCAGGATCGCGTCGTAGGTGCGTTCCAGCATCCCCAGCTTGACCCGCGCCACCGTGTAATCCGCCGCGCGCTGGTGGCTGGACAGCCCGATCCGGTGGGAGAATTCCGCAGGCACCTGGTCGCGGTTGCGAACGACGTGGCGGATCTGGCGTGTGGCCAGCCACAGGCGTACGGCAATATCGGTCAGCAGGAAAGCAACGAACAGCAATGTGAACATGGGCGAAGCGGTCGGCTCAAGAAGGGATGTGCGAAAATCGCGCGTTTTATAGGCAAATTATATGGCTGTGAACGAAAATCGCCTGGTTTGGCTCGACATGGAAATGACGGGCCTGGAACCTGAGAAAGAACGCATCATCGAGGTGGCCGTCGTGGTGACGGAGCCTGATCTGACGGTCGTGGCCGAAGGCCCCGTGCTGGTGATCCATCAGCCCGACAGCCTGCTTGACGCCATGGACAACTGGAACAAATCCACCCACGGCAAGAGCGGCCTGATCGACAAGGTCAAGGCATCGACGGTGTCCGAGGCGCAGGCAGAGGATACGCTGTTGGCGTTTCTCGCGCAGCATGTGCCGGCCGGTAAATCGCCGTTGTGCGGCAACACCATCAGCCAGGACCGCCGCTTCATGTTTGCTTACATGCCGCGCCTGGAACAGTTCTTCCATTACCGCAACCTGGATGTCAGCACGCTGAAGGAACTGGCGCGCCGCTGGGCGCCGGCCGTGTACAAGGGTTTCGAGAAGAAGAGCCGCCACGAAGCGCTGGCGGACATTTACGAATCCATCGACGAACTCAAGTACTACCGCGAGCACTTCCTGAAGGTGTAAGCGGCAGGCAGGGCCGCGGCGTAAACTGGGTAAGCCCCATCCGCCGCGCCTTCGCCATGCCGTCTTATCCTGTCGCCCAGATTCGCCGCGCCGAACAGCTTGCCCTGGCTTCCGGTCGGGCGCTGATGCCCCTGGCGGGCAGGGCTGCCGCCGAATTCATCGCTGCCCGCTTTCCTCCTGACCGTACCGTCCTGGCCCTGGCCGGTCCCGGCAATAACGGGGGCGATGCCCTGGAGGCGGCCACACGTCTGCTTGCCTTAGGGTATGCAGTGAAAGTGCTGTTGCCGACGGACCCGGGCCGCTTGCCCCCTGATGCCGCCCGCGCTTGGGCGGGCTGGCTTTCTGCCGGCGGACAGACGCAGACCGCGCTGACGCCTGGCGACATTCCCGACATCGTCATTGACGGCCTGTTCGGTATCGGCCTGAACCGGCCGCTGGACGCGGACTGGCAAGCGCTGGTTGATACCGTCAACAGCTGGAATGTGCCGGTGCTGGCGCTGGATGTGCCCAGCGGCATCGACGCCGACACCGGTGCGGCGCTGGGGCGGCCGATCCAGGCGCACTGGACGCTGTCCTTCATCGCCGCTACAGCCGGGCTTACGCGCCCCGGCCCCGGCCAGATCGCGGCCGGCGAACGTCATGTCGACACGTTGGGAGTGACCCTGTCGCCGGACGCCTGACGGCTGTTTATGCCGGCCGTCCGCCGAAGCGCGCCGCGATGTCGCCCGCCAGTGGGGCATACCGCTCGTTGTCCTGCCCGGCCAACGCCTCCAGATGCGTTTCCGACGCGTCGAACACCTTCCAGTAGATCCGCCCGCAGAGTTCACGCGCGGCATGGCCGGGCCAGTTGTCGGGCAGCATCGGGCCGGGCAGTTGCGGATCGTGCAGGACGATCCGGCGCCAATTGTGCAGCAGCATGACGCGCACGACGAATGCCTCGGAAGGCGAGGGCGGTTCTTCCAGCAGTTTTTCCAGCGGGCCGAAGTTGCGCGAGAACTGCCGGTACTGCTCAGCCACGTCGTCCAGGTTCCAGCATTGCGAAGCCAGACTGGCGATCGGCAGGCCACCTGCGCCGGCCAGGTCGCGCGCGGACAGCACCAGCGCCCGGTCCGGGATGCCGAGCTTTTCAAGGATGTCGTGCGCCGCCCGCGCCTCGGTGTGCGGATGGGCGAACAGCCCGGGGGCGATCATGCCGAAGCCTTCCCAGACCAGCTCGCGGCGCAATTCCGCCCGCTCGGCCAGGCCGTTGCCGGTACGCGGCAGCGCGACCAGCGTCCATTCCCCGTTCCAGTCTTGCGCCGCGCCCTCGTAGATGCGCTGCGAGGCGTGCGCGGTATGGCGCAGCCCTTGTTCGGAAATCAGGTAGAGGCTGCGGCGCCCATGGCGTTCGGACTGCAGCCAGTTCTGGGCGACCAGCCGGAAGACGCTGGTGCGCAGCAGCCGCTCGTTGATGCCCAGCGGCGCCAACAGCGCGATCAGGTCGCCCAGCCAGATGGCGCCGCCATGGGGGGCGAGCGCGTCCCCCAGCAAGCTGACGCACAGGGATTTGGCGCGGGGCGGATCGCTTTTCAATAAGCGGGACAGGAAGCGGTCCAGGGGCGACTGAGGGTTTGCCATAAGGGGGGCCGCAAGCGGCCGATATCGGGATCCGCAATATGATACATAAATCCAATGTGATACAGATTTGAGTTTGACAATGGTTTTTTTGTATTAAATAATCCGCCTATGACATGACGGCACTGCGCAACGTTTGCTTTGCGTTTTCGCAAACCGTCTCTAGGAGACAAACATGTACGCTCAACTCGTCGAAACCGGCGTCAAGCAGGTCAAGACCGCGGACCAGCTCGAAGGCCGCGAACAGACGTTCCAGCGCCGCATTGACGACGGCGTGCGCATCGAGGCCAAGGACTGGATGCCGGACGCCTACCGCAAGACGCTGGTGCGCCAGATCTCGCAGCACGCGCATTCGGAAATCGTCGGGATGCTGCCGGAAGGCAACTGGATCACTCGCGCCCCGTCGCTCAAGCGCAAGGCCATCCTGCTGGCCAAGGTGCAGGACGAAGCGGGCCATGGGCTGTACCTGTACAGCGCTGCGGAAACGCTGGGCGTGTCGCGCGACGACCTGATCGATGACCTGCATGCCGGCCGCGCCAAGTACTCCAGCATCTTCAATTACCCCACGCTCAGCTGGGCCGACATCGGCATGATCGGCTGGCTGGTCGACGGCTCGGCCATCATCAACCAGATCCCCCTGTGCCGCTGTTCCTACGGCCCGTACGCGCGGGCCATGGTGCGCGTCTGTAAGGAAGAGTCCTTCCACCAGCGCCAGGGCTACGACCTGCTGATGCAGATGTGCCTGCACGGCACGCCCGAACAGAAGGCGATGGTGCAGGACTCGCTGAACCGCTGGTGGTGGCCCGCGCTGATGATGTTCGGCCCGTCGGACGCCGACTCGCCCAACAGCGCCCAGTCCATGGCCTGGAAGATCAAGCTCTTCTCTAATGACGAGCTGCGCCAGAAGATGGTCGACCAGACCGTGCCCCAGGCCGAATACCTGGGCCTGACCGTGCCGGATCCCGATTTGAAGTGGAACGCCGAGCGCGGCCACTATGACTTCGGCGAGATCGACTGGAGCGAGTTCTACGCGGTGCTCAAGGGCAACGGCCCGTGCAACCGGGAACGCCTGGCCGCGCGCGTCAAGGCGCACGAGGACGGTGCCTGGGTGCGCGACGCACTCGTTGCCTACGCGGACAAGCAGGCGCAGCGCAAGGCTGCCTGATGAACTCGACCCCGAAGCGCTGCGCGATGCCCCTTCGAAGGGGCGCCGCTGCGAACCGGCCAAGCCGGCTCCGCGCGGCCGCGCGGGCGCTTCGATAGCCGAGTTTCCAGGTTCATTCTTCCAACCATTGCAGATCAGGGCGCGCGGTGCGCGCCCCGCATTCCAAGGATATCCATCATGAGCAAAGACTGGCCTTTGTGGGAAGTGTTCATCCGCAGCCAGCACGGCCTGGCGCACAAGCACGTCGGCAGCCTGCATGCATCGGACGCCGAAATGGCGATCAACCACGCCCGTGACGTCTATACCCGCCGCAATGAAGGCCTGAGCATCTGGGTCGTGCGCGCCTCCGATATCTCGGCCAGCAGCCCCGGTGACAAGGAACCTCTGTTCGAACCGGCCAACAGCAAGGTATACCGGCATCCCACGTTTTTCCCGATGCCCGAAGAAATCAAGCACATGTAAGGCGGCGGGGGAGACATGGACAAGACTCTGTTTGAATACCTGCTGCGCCTCGGCGATTCGTCGCTGATCCTGTCGCAGCGCCTGGGCGCCTGGACGGGCCACGGCCCCATCCTGGAAGAAGACCTCGCGCTGACCAACACCGCGCTGGACCTGCTGGGCCAGGCTCGCATGTGGCTGACGCTGGCCGGCGAAGTCGAAGGCGCAGGTCGCGACGAAGACGCGCTGGCCTACCACCGCGACGCGCACCAGTTTCACAACGTGCTGCTGGTCGAACGCCCCAACGGCAACTATGCCGACACGATGGCGCGCCAGTTCCTGTTCGACGTGTGGCACTACTTCCTCTTGCAGCGCCTGGAGCAATCCTCTGACGAACGCGTGGCCGGCATCGCCGCCAAGTCGATCAAGGAAGTGACCTATCACGTGCGCCGTTCGTCGGACATGGTGGTTCGCCTGGGCGACGGCACGGCAGAAAGCCATGCCAAGATGCAGGCCGCCATCGACGACGCCTGGCGCTTCACCGGTGAACTATTCGCCGACGACGCCGTGGATCAGGACGTGGCTGCCCGCGGCATCGGCTGTGAGCTGTCCGCCTTGCGCCAGCCTTGGCTCGCCCACGTGCGCGAAGTGCTGGAAGAAGCCACGCTGGCCGTGCCGGACGAAACCGCCGCCAACCATCTGGCCTACCGCGGTGGACGCCAGGGCAAGCACACCGAAGAACTTGGCTACGTGCTGGCAGAAATGCAGTACCTGCCGCGCGCCTATCCAGGAGCCACGTGGTGAACGCGCTGGCGCCCATTTCCGCCGACCAGGTCTATGCCTGGCTGCAAGAGGTTCCCGATCCGGAGATCCCCGTGCTGTCCGTGGTGGATCTGGGCGTGGTGCGGGACGTGTCCTGGGATGGCGAGGCCTGTGTCGTGGTCATCACGCCCACGTACTCCGGCTGCCCGGCCATGCGCGAAATCACGCAGGACATCCAGCAGACGCTGGCGCGCCACGGCATCGACGAGGTCCGTGTCGAAACCCGCCTGGCGCCCGCCTGGACGACCGACTGGATGAGTGAGAAGGGGCGCGAAGCGCTCAAGGGCTACGGCATCGCCGCGCCCGCCGAACGCGCCATCGACATCTCGGGCATCAGCCGCCGCGCCGCCGCGCCCGCCATCGCCTGCCCGCGCTGCGGTTCGCGCGATACGCGGATGGTCAGCAACTTCGGGTCCACGTCATGCAAGGCGCTGTATCGCTGCGTCGCTTGCCGCGAACCCTTCGATTATTTCAAGACTCACTGAGAGCGGTTTCGAGATGAGCCAGAACCAATTTCATTCGTTGAAGGTGGCCTCGGTGGCGCGCAATACGCGCGATGCCGTCGTCGTGACCTTCGATCTGCCCGACACGCTGACCGAGGAATTCGCTTTCCTGCCCGGCCAGTACCTGACCCTGCGCACCCAGCTGAACGGCGAAGAGCTGCGCCGCTCGTATTCGATCTGTTCGGCGCCGCACGACAAGCTGCTGCGCGTGGCGATCAAGAAAGTGGACGAAGGCACGTTCTCCAGCTGGGCCAACCAGGAACTGCAGCCTGGCCAGACGCTGGAAGTCATGGCGCCAGCGGGCAATTTCACGGTCGATTTCTCGCCCGAGAACAAGCGCCACTACGTGGCCTTTGCAGTGGGCAGCGGCATCACGCCGGTGTTCTCGCTGGTCAAGACCGCGCTGTCCATCGAACCGGGCAGCAAGTTCACCCTGTTCTTTGGCAACCGCGCTTCCTCGGCGGTGCTCTTTCGCGAAGAGATCGAAGACCTGAAGAACCTGTACATGGACCGCTTCTCGCTGGTCTACGTGATGAGCCGCGAATCCCAGGACATCGAACTGTTCAACGGCCGCCTGGACGGGGACAAGGTCGACCAGCTGATGTCGGCCTGGATGAGCCCCGAAGATATCGATTACGCTTTTGTCTGTGGCCCGCAGACCATGACGGAAAGCGTGGTCGAGCGTCTGCAGGCCCGCGGTATTCCGAAGTCGAACATCAAGTTCGAGCTGTTCGGCGCGCCCAAGGGGCCGCGTGCGCTGCGCACCGGCCACGAGGCCCGCCAGGCGCCCGGCAAGGGCCAGTGCGAAGTCACCGTGGTGCGGGACGGCCATAGCCGCAAGTTCGTCATTGAAAAGAATAAAGACAGCGTGCTGGACTCGGCGCTGGCGCAAGGGATCGAGTTGCCGTATTCGTGCAAGGGCGGGGTGTGTTCCACCTGCCGTTGCAAAGTGGTCGAGGGCGAGGTGGACATGGACGCCAACTTCGCCCTGGAAGACTACGAAGTGGCGCGCGGCTTCGTCCTGAGCTGCCAGAGCTTCCCGGTCAGCGACCGCCTGGTCATCGACTTCGACCAGGAAACCTGACCCGGCGCGCGCCAGGCAGACCTACCTAATTCATTGGAGAGACACAGTGTCCCAGAAATTCTTCGAACGCCATCAGCCCCTGCTGGAACAATCCCTGGCGGCCGCCGCGCTGCGCGGCTACTGGAGCCCGTTTGCCGAATCGCCCAGCCCCCGCAACTATGGCGAGACCGCCAACGACGACGGCCGTGCCGCCTTCGAAGCGCTCAAGGGCAAGCCGTTCCCGCTGAATCTGCATGACGCCGACGGCACCGTGGGCGGCGAGAAATCCCCCTACGGCTTCGACCTCGGCATCACGTATCCGCACGTGCCCGTCGACAAGCTGATCGCCGCCTCCAAGCGCGCCCTGGAAGACTGGCGCCGCGCGGGTCCGCAGGCGTGGGTGGGTGTGTCGCTGGAGATCCTGGCGCGCCTGAACAAGCTCAGCTTCGAGATCGCGTACGCGGTCCAGCACACCACCGGCCAGGGCTTCATGATGGCCTTCCAGGCCGGTGGCCCGCACGCGCAGGACCGCGGCTTCGAGGCCGTGACCTACGCCTGGCAGGAAATGTCGCGCATTCCTGGCGTGGCCATCTGGGAAAAGCCGCAGGGCAAGAATGACCCGATCCGCATGGAAAAGCAGTTCACCGTCGTGCCGCGCGGCGTCGCGCTGGTGATCGGCTGCTCGACCTTCCCGACCTGGAACGGCTACCCCGGCATGTTCGCCAGCCTGGCCACCGGCAACACGGTCATCGTGAAGCCGCACCCGGGCGCCATCCTGCCGCTGGCCATCACCGTCAAGGTGGCGCGCGAAGTGCTGCAGGAAGCGGGCTTTGACCCCGATGTCGTGCTGCTGGCCGCGCACGAGGCCGGCGATGACACCGCCCAGAAGCTGGCGCTGGACCCGGCCGTCAAGATCGTCGACTTCACCGGCAGCACCGTCAACGGCGACTGGCTGGAGAACAACGCCCGCCAAGCGCTGGTCTACACCGAGAAGGCCGGCGTCAACCAGGTCATCATCGATTCCACGGACGACCTGAAGGGCGTGGCGCGCAATCTGGCGTTCTCGCTGGCCCTGTATTCCGGCCAGATGTGCACGGCGCCGCAAAACATCTACGTGCCGCGCGATGGCATCAACACCCCGGAAGGCCGCGTCAGCTTCGATGACGTCGCCGCCGCCCTGGGCGTGGCGCTTGAGAAGGTCAGCGCCGACGCCGCGCGCGCCGTTGAACTGACCGGCGCGATCCAGAACGAAGGCATCGTCGAGCGTATCGAGCGCGCCCGCGCGCTCGGCCTGCCGGTCGTGGCCGACAGCAAGACGCTCGTCCACCCGCAGTTCGAAAACGCCCGTGTCCGCACGCCGCTGCTGCTGCGCACGGAAGCCGGCAACGCCGCCATCGGCCAGGAATGGTTCGGTCCCATCGCGTTCGTGGTGGCCACCGACTCCACCGCACACAGCATCCAGCTGGCGCGCGACAGCGTCATCCAGCACGGCGCGCTGTCCCTGTCCGCCTACACGACGGATGCGCAGGTGGCCGAGCAGGTGCAGGACGCGGCCGAAGTGTCCGGCGTGTCGCTGTCGCTCAACCTGACGGGCGCAGTGTTCGTCAATCAGACCGCGGCCTTCAGCGACTTCCATGGCACCGGCGCCAACCCGGCCGCCAATGCAGCGCTGTCCGACGCGGCATTCGTGTCGAACCGCTTCCGCGTGGTGCAAACCCGCCGTCACGTCTGAGCAGGGCGACCCTCATGAGCTATCAGGATATCCAATTCGACCTGTCCAACGGCATTGCGCGTCTGACGCTGAACCGCCCGGACAAGCTGAACAGTTTCACCGCCAACATGCATGGCGAAGTGGCCGACGCGTTGACGCGCGTTGAAACCGAAGGCGCGCGCGTGCTGGTCCTGACCGGCGCGGGCCGCGGCTTTTGCGCGGGGCAGGACCTGAGCGAGCGCAAGCCCGCCGAAGACGGCACGCCGCCTGACCTGGGTGAAACCGTCGACAAGTTCTACGGTCCGCTGGTGCGCCGCCTGAACGCCTTGCCCATGCCTGTCGTGGTGGGCGTGAACGGCGTGGCGGCCGGCGCGGGCGCCAACCTCGCGTTCGCCGGCGATATCGTCATTGCCAAGGCTTCAGCCAACTTCATCCAGTCGTTCTGCCGCCTGGGGCTGATTCCGGACACGGGCGGCACTTTCGCACTGCCGCGCCTGGTCGGCCGCGCGCGCGCCATGGGCCTGGCGATGCTGGGCGACAAGCTCAGCGCCAAGCAGGCCGAAGAGTGGGGCCTGATCTGGCAATGCGTGGCGGACGAGGAATTCGACGCCACCCTGGACCGCCTGGCCAAGCACTTCTCCACGGCGCCCACCAAGGGCCTGGCATTTACCAAGCGGGCCATGCAGGCCAGCCTGGGCAACGACCTGTCCACGCAGCTGGACCTGGAACGCGACATGATGCGCGAACTGGGTCGCAGCGCGGATTACGCCGAAGGCGTGGCCGCCTTCCTTGGCAAGCGCGAACCGCAATTCAAGGGGCAATGATGAACGCGCATGTTCCCGCTGTTGAAGTGCCCGCTGATCCCCAGGAACTGGCTCAGGCCGTCGGCACCGTGATGTACGCAGGTGATGCGGCCTCGCAAGGCCTGGACATGAAGGTCGAGGAAATGGCGCCGGGCTACGCGCGTCTGACGATGCGCGTGCGCGCCGACATGCTGAACGGGCACAAGACCTGTCACGGCGGCTTCATTTTCGCCCTGGCCGACAGCGCCTTCGCGTTTTCGTGCAATTCGCGCAATGTCAGCACGGTGGCCTCCGGCTGCACCATCGATTACCTGGCGCCGGGTTTCGAAGGCGATCTGCTGACTGCGGTGGCCCAGGAGCGTTCCCTGGCTGGCCGCACGGGCGTGTACGACGTGACGGTCACCAACCAGGATGGCCGCAATGTCGCGCTGTTCCGCGGGCGCTCTTATCGCATCAAAGGTCAGATCGTCGGCGTTCCCGCCGACGCGTAAGGCAACCTACCAAAGACAAGGCCGCTGGCAGGGCGGCGGGCGCCCGGGGTTCAGGCCCGCGTCGCCGCCCCGACCGGCGTAGAGAGAATTTCAGGAGAGAGATAACCATGTCCAACACCATGAGCAAGCCGGGGCTGGACCCCATCGAGCATGCCAGCGAGGATGAGCTTCGCGCGTTGCAGCTGCAGCGTCTGAAGTGGACGCTCAAGCATGCCTACGAGAACGTCGCGCACTACAAGAAGGCGTTCGATGACGCGGGCGTGCATCCGGACGATCTGAAGCAGCTGTCCGATATTTCGAAATTCCCCTTCACGACGAAGAAGGAACTGCGCGATAACTATCCCTTCGGCATGTTCGCCGTTCCGCGTGAACGGATCTCGCGTATCCATGCTTCCAGCGGCACCACGGGCAAGCCGACGGTGGTGGGCTACACCAAGGGCGACCTGGACAACTGGGCCAATCTGGTCGCGCGTTCGATCCGTGCGGCCGGCGGCAAACCCGGCGACACGGTGCACGTGGCCTACGGCTACGGCTTGTTCACGGGCGGCCTGGGTGCGCATTACGGCGCCGAGCGCCTGGGTTGCACCGTCATCCCGATGTCGGGCGGGCAGACCGAAAAGCAGGTGCAGCTGATCAGCGATTTCCGTCCGGACATCATCATGGTCACGCCCTCCTATTTCTGCAATATTCTGGAAGAACAGCGTCGCCAGGGCATTGATCCGCGTCAAAGTTCGCTGCGCATCGGCATCTTCGGCGCCGAGCCGTGGACCGGGCAGATGCGTGCCGATATCGAGACCGAAGCCGGCATCGACGCGGTGGATATCTACGGCCTGTCCGAAGTGATGGGGCCGGGCGTGGCCAGCGAATGCGTCGAAACCAAGGATGGACCGGTGGTCTGGGAAGACCATTTCTACGCCGAAATCATCAACCCGGATACGGGCGAGCCCGTGGCCGATGGTGAACCTGGCGAACTGGTGTTCACGTCGCTGACCAAGGAAGCGATGCCCATCATCCGCTACCGCACGCGCGACCTGACCCGCCTGTTGCCGCCGACGGCACGCAGCATGCGCCGCATCGGCAAGATCACGGGCCGCAGCGACGACATGCTGATCGTGCGCGGCGTAAACATGTTCCCGACGCAGGTCGAAGAACTGGTGCTGAAGATTGCCCAGTTGGCGCCGCACTATCAGCTGGTGCTGTCGCGCACGGGCAATATGGACGAGTTGGAGATCCTGACCGAAGTGCGCGCCGAGTTCTCGGGCCTGTCGGACGCCGAGCGCAACGATCTGGGCCGCCAGTTGCAGCATGCCGTGAAGACGCACATCGGCGTCAGCGCGCGCATCCAGGTGTCGGACTCCGGGCATGTGGAACGCACGCTTACCGGCAAGGCACGCCGCGTGATCGACAAGCGGCCGAAAGTGGTCTGATCCCACGATCGAAGACAAGAAAGGCAGCCCTCGGGCTGCCTTTTTTTGTTCGCGTTCAGGGCGTCACTGCTGCGCCAGGGTCCGTACGATCCGCCGATACCAGATGTGCAGCAGAGCGGCGGACAGGGTCAGGCCGACCATCGCCATCAACCACATGCTGCCCGCACCGACGGGGGAACCCGGTACGAGGACGTTGCGGATGCCATCCAGGCCGCCCTTGCCGGGGCCGAAACCGAACCACCAGCCGCCCACCAGGCCCACGCCGGCCAGCGCCACCACCTGCAGCAGCAACGGCACGACGGCGACCTTGTAGGCGCGCAGGAGGTAGGAGTTGATGCATTGCATGGAGTCGAACAGGTGGAACAGCGGCAGCACGGCCAGTAGGGTCGTGGCGACGGCCGCCACGCCGGCGTCATCGGTGTAGGCCGCCAGGATGAGCGGCCGGCCGACCAGCAGCACGGCCGCGGTCAACAGCGCGCCGATCAAGCCCAGCGCCAGCCCGGCCATGCCCGTGCGGTGTGCATGGGCCAGGTTGCCAGCGCCGATCGCCTGCGCGGTCAGGGCGGCCGTGGCCACGCCTAGCGCCATCGGCATCATGTAGCACAGCGCGGCCAGGTTCGACATGATCTGGTGCCCACCGGTCACGAACGTGCCTTCGCGGGCGACCAGCAAGGCCATGAACGTGAAGGCAGACACTTCCACCAGATACGAGCCGCCCATCGGGATGCCCAGGCGCAGCAGTTCCTTCAGCGTCTTCCAGTCGGGCTTGCCGATCCGCAGCTGGAAGCGGCGGTAGAAGCGGTCATGGGTGATCACCCACAGGCCAAGTCCCAGGCTCATCCACGACACCAGCGCGGTCGCCAGGCCGGCGCCGGTGGCGCCCATGGCGGGCAGGCCCAGCTTGCCGTAGATGAACAGCCAGTTGAAGAAGGCCTTGAAGCCGATGGCCGACAGGTTGATGGCCATGACCAGCTTGGGGCGTGACACCGAAGTGCCCAGCGCATAGATGGTGCGGAACACCAGCGCGGCAGGCAGGGCAAGCGCCAGCGCCTGCAGGTAGGAGCCGATCCGCTCCCGCACGGCGGGCGCCACCTCGCCGGACATGGATAGCCAGACGTCCGGGAACAGCATCAGGATCGCGCCCACCACGGACAGGCCCAGTGCCAGCCACACGCCCTGGCCCCAGCTGCGGCCGACTTCCAGGTTGTTGCCGGCGCCATAGTGCTGGGCCAGGATGGGGATCAGGGCGTGGACCACACCCATCAAGCCCACGAAAACGGTGATGTAGATCGAGGCGGACAAGGCCATTGCGGCCAGGTCGCTGGCGCTGGAGTGGCCCGTCATGGCGGTGTCCAGCACGCCGAACGAGATACCCGCCCATTGGCTGATCAGCACGGGCCAAGCTTGCCTGGCGATGCCGCGCAGGGTGGCGCCGAAGGACATCGGCGCCGCGTTCACCGAACTCATCGGTTGGCGCCGACCCGAAGCAGGCGGAATACTTCCTGCCGATCGGCGCGGCGGCCGCCCTGCCACAGCACGTCGGCGCCGTCGCTGTACGCGGCGGTGTTGTCGCGCAGGCTCTGGTTGCTGGTCTGCTGCAGAATCAACGTGCACTTCGCGTCGAACGTGAAGGTCAGGTTATTGAAGATCAGGAACGAGGCGCGCTGGCCGCTGCCCAGGCTCAAGCCGCGGACGCATTCGCCTGGGCGCATGTGCTGCGCCAGCGCCTGGGCTAGTTGGCCTGAGACGGTGCGGTAGCTGCGGGCGTAGTCCACGGCGGGTTGCCACAGCAGCACCAGCAGGATCCACGTCACGGTCAGTCCGCCGGCCGACAGCACGGTGCCGCGCCACATGGCTTGCGGACGAACGCGCAGGCGCCAGACCACCAGCGCGATCCAGGCCACCGTGAAGATGACTGCCAGCGTAAAGGCGGTCCACGAAATCACGGGTTCATAGCCGGTCGTCTGGCGGGCGATGTTGCGGGAAATCTGGGCCGGCCAGTTGAAATGCAGCGCCACCCAGCCCAGCCAGGCGGTGGCGGCCGTCAGCGAAAAGCACATGACGGCGAACCAGTCCAGCGTGTTGACGACGCCACGGCGCAGGGTCGGCAGCGAGAACGCGCCCAGCACGGCGCACGGCACCGCCAGCAGGACGTATTCGGAATCGGTGGCCTCTTCCAGGCCGAACAGCACCAGGGCCGAGCACGCCAACAGCATCAGCGGCAGCCAGATATGGGGGGCATAGATCCATGCGCGCCAGCGCCAGACGGCTAGCAGCGCCAGCGGCCAGGTCGGCCACAGATACCAGGGCAGGTCGCGCAGCGTGCGGCCCATATCGTGCCAGGACGGCCAGGCAAAGGACGCCAGGTTCCAAGTCTTCCAGTTGCGGATCCAGTACTGGCTGCTTTCGCTGGCCGGAATCCACCAGGCCAGGATCAGCGCCACCGTCACCAGCGTGGCCCAAGGCAGCCAGCGTTTGCGCTTCCACAATTGGCTGCGGGGGTAGAAAGCCAGCAGGGCGCCGATCATGATGGGCGTCGCACCCACCCAGCCACGGGTCAGGAAGCTGGCCGCCAGGGCGATTCCCAACGTGGTGGTGCCGGACACCGGGCGGTCGACGCTGCGCGCCAGCGAATAGAAGGCCAGCGCCTGGCACGCCATGATGGCGGGCACGACAGTGGTCTCGTGGGTGCGTTGCAGGATGCCTACGGTGGCCAGCAGCAGCAGCAGGGCCGCGTCCGCCAGCATGCGGCCGTAGTCGCGCGGGGCGGGTTCGCCGCCGAAGGGCAGGGCAAGCGGTTGGGCTTCCGAGCGGCGGCCCAGCAGGTAAGTGCCGTACCAGACGCTCATCGCGGTGATGCCGAACCACAACAGGTTAGGCAGGCGTCCGGCGGTGATGTCGCCCACGAAGGGGCCAAACAGCCAGATGCTGGCCGCGCCCACCCAGGTGATCAGCGGGCCTTCTTCGGCGTGCGCCAGCAGTCCCACTTGCGGCAGCAACCAGGTGATGCCGCCTTCGCGGATCGCCGTGATCATGGTCGCCAATCCGACCGCATCGTCCGTTTTCCACGGGTCGCGCATGAACAGGCCGGCCACGATATAGGCCAGCGACAAGCCCAGTAGAATCAATCTGGGGAGCTTTGCGGTGGCCACGGACGTGAGCCGGGCCGGAGTGGAAAGAGAAAGTGGGGACACGGGCGTTAATGTAACCGAGTGGTCTGGTTGCGCCAGCCCCCAGCGCGTAACAAGCCGGCTAGGGGGGAAAAAAAAGCAGCCCGGAGGCTGCCTTTTTGCTGTGACTCCCGCGGGAGCGACAGGATCAGGAAGCGGACTTGACCGTGCCAGCCGTACGGGCGAAGCGGGCGCGGAACTTTTCCACACGGCCGGTTTCGACGATACGCGTTTGGGCGCCCGTGTAGAACGGGTGCGATTCGGAGGTCACGTCGCACTTGAAGAGCGGGTACGTCTTGCCGTCGATTTCGACGGTTTCGCGCGTGTGCACGGTCGAACGGGTGATGAACTTGTTGCCCGTTTGCAGATCGGCGAAAACGACATCGCGGTATTCGGGGTGAATGCCTTCTTTCATGGTGCTTTCCTAGGACTCGCGAGGAGTCTTTCTCAAAGTTGTAGGGTCGCCAGCCAGACCACGAAAACCGTTCACACAGAACGTCTACGCGAGGACTCTAGCCACGTATCCAAAAAGTAACCCCAAATTCTAGCATGGGAAATTCCAGATGCGCCAGCGCCCGAAGGCGGCCGGGCGTGGCCCGCCTTCGTCACTCCATAAGGGGACAGATTCCTCAGAGTTCGGTGCGCAGCTTCCATATTTCGGGAAACAGCACCACGTCCAGCATCCTTCGCAGGTAATCGACGCCGGAGGTGCCGCCGGTGCCGCGCTTGAAGCCGATGACCCGTTCGACCGTCGTGACGTGGCGGAATCGCCACAGGCGGAACGCGTCTTCCAGGTCGGTCAGCTTTTCACCCAACTGATACAGGTCCCAGTAGCGGTCGGTGTCACGGTAGACGGTCAGCCAGGCGGCTTCGACGCCTTCCGAGGACTCGTAGGGCTGCGTCCAGTCTCGCTCCAGGCGGTCGGCCGGCACGGCCACGCCGTGGCGGGCCAGCAGGCGCAGCGCCTCGTCATACAGCGAAGGGGCCTCGTAGGCGGTGCGTACCTGCGCCAGCAGGTCTTCGCGGTGCGCGTGCGGCTTGAGCATGGCCGCGTTCTTGTTGCCCAGCAGGAATTCCACCTGGCGGTACTGGTAGCTCTGAAAGCCGCTGGAACGGGCCAGATACGGACGCAGCGCGGAATACTCGGGCGGCGTCATGGTAGCCAGCACGTCCCAGGCGTGCACCAGCTGCTCCATGATCTTGCTGACGCGCGCCAGCATCTTGAAGGCGGGCTGCAGCCGGTCGGCGGCCACATTGGCGATGGCGGCACGCAACTCGTGCAGCATCAGCTTCATCCAGAGTTCGCTGGTCTGGTGCTGGATGATGAACAGCATCTCGTTGTGCTCGGGCGACAGCGGATGCTGCGCGCCCAGCAATTCGTCCAGATGCAGGTAGTCGCCATAGGTCATGTCGCGCGCGAAATCCAGCTGCGCCTTTTCCTCGTGGACGATGTCTTCGGGGCGGTGCGGGCAGCTCATGCTTGGCCTCCGTGGCAGGGCGGGGCAGCACGGCGGGCGGATGCGGGTAACGCGCGCCAGCTGGGCGCGTAGGGGGGAACGATTCTCATGGTCGAGCCTAGTCGAAAACGGGCAGCCAGGGCAGGCCGGCCGCCCAGTGGCCAGCGGACCAGCCTACAGTTCGCGCAAGACGGCGCGAACTGGGCTGGCATCGGCCTGGACCAGCGCCAACGGCAGGGCGATCAATTCGTAATCGCCTTCGGGCACATCATCGAGCACCAGGTTTTCCAGTACCCGCATGTCATGCCGCAATATCGTGTGGTGGCTGTCCAGGGTCTTGCTGGACGCGGGGTCGATGCTGGCGGTATCCAGTCCGATCAGCATGACGCCGCGTTCAGCCAGCCATTCGATGGTCTGGGGGGCGTAGGCAGAGAAATCGTCGGTCCACCAGTGCTGCGCCGCATGCTTGGCGGTGCGCACCAGCACGCGGGGAGGCAGATTCAGGGCCGCATGGGCCAGGTGGTCGGTCGTGATCAGCGGGCCGCAATCCATGGCGTGGATGACGCGACAGGGGCCCAGGAACGGTTCCAGGGACACCGCGCCGATGGCGGCGGCGCCGTTCTGGTAATGCAGCGGCGCATCCGCATGCGCACCGATGTGTGGCGACAGCGTGATTTCACTGACATTGACCGGACAGCCGGGCATAAGCGACCACTTCCATTGCTGGCGATACGGCGTGTCGCCGGGAAAGACAGGCGAAGCCGTGGAGACGGGCGGGGAAATATCCCACAGGCGTTTCATATGGCGGGAAGCGGTCGGATAATGCTGGAATAGGTTAAAGCCTAAAGCAATTCAGGGCGGTAGTCTAACGAATTCCGGCGCGATGCGCTGTGCCTACAAGCCACCTAGTTCCGCCATGGAGACGACCGTGGCGCCAGCGACGATCAGGTGGTCCAGCAGTTTGATGTCGACCAGCGCCAGGGCTTGTTTCAGTTGCTGGGTGAAGCCCCGGTCGGCCGCGCTGGCTTCGGCCAGCCCCGATGGGTGGTTATGGGCCACGATCAGCGCCGCGGCATGGTGGCGCAGGGCTTCGCGGACCACTTCGCGGGGGTAGACCGACGCCTGGGATAGCGTGCCGCGCGCCAGTTCGCCGGTGGCGATCACGCGCAACTGGTTATCCAGATACAGGGCGATGCAGTGCTCGACCCGGCGATGCCCCAGTGCGGTCATGCAATATTGTTTCACTTGGGCGGGGTGGCGCAGGGTGTCGCTGCGGGTCAGGTCTTCCTCGATGGCCCGGCGGGCCAGTTCCAGCAGGGCGGCAAGCGTGCACGATTTGGCCACGCCCAGGCCGGAAACGGTCATCAATTCCTCGGGGGTGGCGCCCAGCAGGCCTCGCAGGCCGGAAAAACGCTCCAGCAGGCGGCTGGACAAGTCCACCACGTTCATCCCGGGAATGCCCGTGCGCAGGGCGACGGCAAGCAGTTCGGCGTCCTGGAGCGCGCCGGCCCCGTGACGCAGCAGCCGCTCCCGCGGGCGCTCGTGTTTTGACAGCCGCACAGACAATTTCATAAGAGGCTCTAAAATCAAGGTTTATCCAATATCTATACGGTGGCAGATCTTGAGCATCGCCTCTAACGAAGTGAACGTTTTTGTCCGTCAGGATTCCTACCTAACGCTGCACTACCGGATCACCCTGGCTTCCGGGCCCGGCAAGGATTCCGTGTTCGCCGACACCTTCGACGGCCGTCCTGGTACGTTGCAGATGGGCGGCGGCCAGTGGGCGCCCGGCCTGGAGGCTGCGCTGATCGGCCATGCCGAAGGTGAGCGGTTCAGCGTCACGCTGGAGCCGGCCGACGCCTACGGGGAACGCAATCCCGAACTGATCCAGCGCGTCACGCGCGCCATGCTTGCCGAGCACGCCGGCCCCGACGCCGGTTTCGAGCCGGGCGACCTGGTGGAATTCACCGCGCCCAACGGCGGCCGCTATTCGGGCGTCCTGAAAGAGATCAACGACGAGTCGGCGCTGTTCGACTTCAATCACCCGCTCGCGGGCATCAGCTTGCGCGTGGACGTGGCGCTGCTGGGAGTCCTCTGATGAGCAAGGCCGTTACCGCCTCCGACGCCGAAGTCCTGCTGGCGCAGCCGCGCGGCTTCTGTGCCGGCGTGGACCGCGCCATCGACATCGTCGAGCGCGCGATCGAACTGCATGGCGCGCCGATCTACGTGCGCCACGAGATCGTCCACAACCGCTATGTAGTGGAAGACCTGCGCGCCAAGGGCGCGATCTTCATCGATGAGCTGGACGACGCGCCCTCGGGTTCCATCGTCGTGTTCTCGGCGCATGGCGTGTCCAAGGCGGTGCGTGCCGAAGCGGAATCCCGCGGCTTGCAGGTATTCGACGCTACCTGCCCGCTGGTCACCAAGGTCCATATCGAAGTGGCCCGCATGCGTGCGGCCGGCCGCGAGATCATCATGATCGGCCACAAGGGCCACCCCGAGGTCGAGGGAACGCTGGGCCAGGCGCAGGGCGGCATGTATCTGGTCGAGACCGTGGAAGACGTCGCGGGGCTGGAAGTCAACGACCCGGAAAACCTGGCTTACGTCACGCAGACGACGCTGTCTGTGGACGACGCCGCGGCCGTCTCGAAGGCGCTGAAGGCGCGCTTTCCCAGCATCGTCGAGCCCAAGAAAAGCGATATCTGCTATGCCACCCAGAACCGTCAGGACGCAGTCAAGGTGATGGCGCCCGATTGCGATCTGGTGCTGGTCGTGGGCAGCCCCAACAGCTCGAATTCCAACCGGCTGCGCGAAGTGGCCGAGCGCAAGGGCGTGGCCTCCTACCTGATCGACGGCGCAGACTCCATTGATCCGGCCTGGCTGGTGGACCGCAAGCGCATCGGCGTGACGGCGGGCGCGTCCGCGCCCGAAATCCTGGTGCAGCAGGTCATCGACCGCGTCAAGGAGCTGGGCGCGGTGTCAGTGCGCACGATGCCTGGCCTGGAAGAGAATGTGGCGTTTCCGCTTCCCAAGGGCTTGTCGCGCAAGGCCGCGCAGACGGAATCGCTGGAATAGCGCCGGACGGAATGCGGCGCTGAAAAAAAAAGGCGCCGCACGCGCGGCGCCATCAGCACATCGAGGAGACTTCATGCAGTTGTACAGCTATTTCCGCAGCTCGGCCGCGTACCGCGTACGCATCGCCCTGAACCTGAAGGGCCTGTCGTACGAATACCTGCCGGTGCATCTGCTGAAGGACGGCGGGCAGCAGCTGTCGGAGGGGTATCGCAAGATGAACCCGACGGCGCTGGTGCCCACGCTGATCGATGGCGACGCCGTCATCGGGCAGTCGCTCGCCATCATCGAATACCTGGAAGAAACCCATCCCCAGGCGCCGCTGCTGCCGGCCGACGCCATTGGCCGCGCCCGGGTACGCGATCTGGCCTTGGGCATTGCTTGCGACACGCACCCGCTGAACAACCTGCGCGTGTTGAAGTACCTCAAGCACACGCTGGGCGTGGACGAAGCCGCCAAGAACGCCTGGTACAAGCATTGGGTGCATCAGGGGTTGGAAGCGCTGGAGGCGCAACTGGCGCGGTCCAGCGCCACGGGCCGTTTCTGTCACGGCGACACGCCGACCATCGCCGACCTGTGCCTGGTGCCGCAAGTGGCCAATGCGCAGCGCTTCGAGTGCGATCTCTCTGCGATGCCCAACGTGGTGCGCATTGATGCGGCCTGCCGCGAACTGCCGGCTTTCGCGGACGCCGCGCCGGGCAAGCAGCCCGACGCGGAGTAACGCCGGCGGTCAGGTTCAGCCGATCTGCACCGGCACGAAGATCTTGTCTTCGCCGCGCTGAACCAACAGGGCAACGGTCTTGCCCGCCTTGGACAGCGCATCCTTCACTTGCCCGATGTTGTGCACGGGCACGCCATTCAAGGACAGCAGCACGTCGCCCGGTTCGATGCCCGCCTTGGCGGCCGGGCCGGCGGCGCGTTCGATCAGCAAGCCTTCGGTGCCCGAAGCCTGCTGTTCCTGCGGGCTCAGCGGGCGCAGCGCCAGGCCCAATTGGCCGCGCTGTACGTCCTGGTCGCCCGCCGACGCCTGCGTCTTGTCCTTGGGGATGCCGCCCAGCGTGGCCACCAGTTCCTTGGGGGCACCGGCGCGCCAGACATCCATCTTGATCTTTTCACCCGGCGAGGCCAGCGTGATCAGGGACGCCAGATCGCCCGAGGACACGATGATCTTGTCGTCGATCTTCCGGACCACGTCGCCCGGCTGCAGGCCGGCCTTGTCGGCGGCGCTGCCTTTCTCGACACTGGAGACCAGTGCGCCTGACGGCGAGTCCAGCTTGAAGGAGTTGGCCAGGTCCTGGTTCACTTCCTGCACCGTCACGCCCAACCGCGCGTGCTGCACCTTGCCGTGCTCCAGGATCTGGTCCTTGATCTTGTAGGCCACGTCGATGGGGATCGAAAACGACAGGCCCTGGAATCCGCCGGTGCGGCTGTAGATCTGGGAATTGATGCCCACCACTTCGCCGCGGTCGTTGAACAGCGGGCCGCCCGAGTTGCCGGGATTGACGGCCACGTCCGTCTGGATGAAGGGGACCGATGTGTCGTCGGGCAGCGAGCGCCCCTTGGCGCTGACGATGCCCGCGGTGGCGGTGTTTTCCAGGCCGTACGGCGAGCCGATGGCCAGCACCCATTCGCCCACTTGCAGCTGGTTCACGTCGCCGACTTTCACGACGGGCAGGTTCTTGGCGTCGATCTTGAGCACGGCCACGTCGGTCTGCGGATCCGCGCCCAGCACCTTGGCCTTGTACTCGCGGCGGTCGGTCAGCTTGACGGTGACTTCGCGGGCGTCTTGCACGACGTGCGCATTGGTCAGGATGATGCCGTCGTTGCTGATGATGAAACCCGAGCCTTCGCCGCGCATCGGCACTTCGCGCGAGGGCATGCGGCCGCGGGATCCGGGGATCTGGCCAAAGAACTGGGCAAAGGGGTCATCGTCGTCGGCGGACACCTTGCGGGTGCCGCTGACGCTGATGTTCACGACGGCGGGCCCGAAGTCGCGCGTGATCTGCGCGAAATTGGGCGGGCTGGAAGTATTGATCGTCTGCGGGGCGGTGGCGACGGACGGCGCGTTGGCCGCCATCGACACGCCGCCGGTCACGGCGGTTGCGCCGGCGCCGCCAATGGCGCCAGCGGCCAGCAGCGCCAGCACCAGGCGCGAGGGGGTCAGTTGCGAGGTCTTCATGTCGGCTCCTGCGTTCATGTTTGAGGACATGGCGCTATGTTCGGGCCTGACACTTAGGTGAATCTTAAATTGCCGGACTCAATGCGGGCGGGTGAGCGTCACTCGGGCACGCAACCCCTGTCCGCCCGGCGCGTCTTCCAGGAGGATCTCCGCGCCGTGGCGGTCGGCGATGGCGCGGGCGATCGACAGTCCCAGGCCGCTGCCGTGCTGCGTGTTGCCTTCGGCGCGGTAGAAACGGTCGAACACGCGCTCGCGTTCAGCGGGCGGAATGCCCGGGCCCTCGTCATCGATGATGAACGACGCCTTGTCCGCCGTCTGCTCCAGATGCAGGCGGATGCGCTTGCCCTCGGGCGTATGCTTGACGGCGTTGTCCAGCAGGTTGCGCGCCAGCAGCACCAGCGCGTCGCGATGCCCCGTTACCCAGGCTTCGGCCGCGCCGTCCATGTCGATGCCGATCGATTTGGCGTTGGCTTGAGGCAAGGTTTCCGACAACGCCTGGCGCAGCACGTCGGCCAGGTCCACGGGGGCGGCAGGCGAGGGCTCGGCGGCGCTTTCGTGGCGGGCCATGGACAGCAATTGCTCGACCAGCCGGGTGGCGCGGTCAATGCCCGCTGCCAGGCGTTGTTCGGCCAGCTGGCGGCCTTCAGGGGAGCCGGCGCGTTGCAAGGCCTGTAGTTGCAGGCGCAGCGCGGTCAATGGCGAGCGCAGCTCGTGTGCCGCATCACCCACGAACTGCTTCTGCTGGGCGAAGGCGCCCCGCATGCGTTCCAGCAGCAGGTTGAGTTCCTGGATCAGCGGTTGGATCTCATCGGGCAGGCCCTGCACGTTGACGGGAGACAGGTCCTCGGGCTGCCGCGCCGCCACCTGGGCGCGGGCGCGCTTGACGGGGCGCAGCGACCAGCTGACCACGCACCAGATGATCAGCATCAGCAGGGGAGCGGCCGCGGCGATGGGGGCGATGGTGCGCAGGGCCAGCGCGCGCGCCATGTGCTTGCGCACGTCCATGTCCTGCGCTACCTGGATCACCTGGAACGGCGTGGCCAGCGAATACACGCGGTACGTGATGCCTTCCATCCGGGCGTCGGAGAACCCCAGCACAATCTGGTCGGGCAGCGGGCGGCGCGAGCGCGAATTGAAGACCCGCAGGCCGTCCGGGGTCCAGATCTGGATGATCAGGTCGTCGGCAACGGGCGAACCTGCGCCGCGGGTGTGGGTCGGGCCGGTACTGAGCAGCCCGTCGCCGGTGCCCAGCGACAGGGCGGTGCGTTGCAGCAGCGAATCGAAGATGTCGTCGGCCTGCGCCAGCGTGCTGCGATAGGCGATTGCGCCTTGCACGAGTGCGCCGACCGCGATGGCGGCCAGCAGGAAGAAAAGCAGGCGGGCTCTCAGTGAGTAGCTAAGCCGGATGCTCATGTTTTGGGAATGACATAGCCGACGCCTCTGACGTTCTGGATCAGGTCCGGACCCAGTTTCTTGCGCAGGCCATGAATATAAACCTCAACGGCATTGCTGCTGACGCTGTCCTTCCAGCTGTAGAGCTTTTCTTCCAATTGCGCGCGCGAAAAGATCATGCCGGGGCGGGCGATCAGGGGCTCCAGTACCGCCCATTCGCGGGCGGTCAGGGCAACCGGTGTGCCGTCCACCATGGCTGCGTGCGATTGTGGGTCGATGGTAATGCCATCGTGTTCAAACACCGGTTCGGCGCGGCCGGCGCTGCGGCGGATCAACGCGCGCATGCGGGCCAGCAGTTCGTCCACGTCGTAGGGTTTGACGACGTAATCGTCTGCGCCCGCGTCCAATCCGGCGATGCGGTCGCTGACGGCGTCCCGCGCGGTGGCGATGAGCACCGGCGTGCGGTCCTTGCGCGTGCGCAAGTCGCGCAGCAAGGTCAGGCCATCGCGTTTGGGCAGGCCCAGGTCCAGCAGGATCAGGTCGTAGGTGTCGGTGCGCAAGGCCAGTTCCGCGGCGTTGCCGTCCTTGACCCAGTCGACGGCGTAGTGCTCCGCGCGCAGGCAGTCCAATACGCTTTCACCGATCATGATGTCGTCTTCGACGAGTAGGATGCGCATGGCGGTCTTCGCTTGGTGTAGAAGGAATCCAGCAAGTTGGACGCGCGCCAGGCGAATGGAGTTCCCGTAACCGGGTAGCCTGCAAGAGAAGAGAGGGGAGCGGAAATGAAAAAAGCAGCCCGAGAGGGCTGCTTTTTGAATTTGGTGCCGGCAATAGGAGTCGAACCTACGACCTTCGCATTACGAATGCGCTGCTCTACCAACTGAGCTATGCCGGCAAGACCATTTGCTTCGATTCTTGCGTGCCGGTGTTGAATTCGGCAATGCTGGAACGACAAGCAAAACATCTTTGTTCTTCCCAGTTCGCTGCCCTGTTTATGGGGCCTGATCTGGAAAGACCGAAATCATATCAGAGTTTTTTCGCGATAGGAAACAAACGGACCAAAAAGAATTAAAAAAACTGCGATTTGCACGCGCCAAAAATTTAGGTCATAATTATGTTCTTGGCAGATCCCCGATAGCTCAGTCGGTAGAGCGACGGACTGTTAATCCGCAGGTCGCTGGTTCGAGCCCAGCTCGGGGAGCCAAAAGAATTCAGTACCGACACCGTTCAGCGCACAAGCCAATGCCGAAGCGCCGAACAACAGCCAGGGTCTTTCACGAAAGTGGGTGGCCCTTTTTGTTTTCCGCGCGATCCTCATTCGCGCGTCACGCAACCCCGCGCAGCGCCTGCCCTGCACGCTGGGTACCTGCTCGATCCTCCCCAAGCTTGCTTGCCTGATGTCCTGCCCGCGCTGCTGGCGGGTCGCGTATTCATTGCTTGCCGTTCGCACCTAAATTGTTATGTAATAACATTCTAATTTTGGAGCGAAGCGATGATGCCGATTGATGAAACGAACCCGTTGCGCGACGGGCGCCTGCCGGTGACGGTGTTGTCGGGGTTTCTGGGTGCGGGAAAGACGACGCTGCTCAACCACGTGTTGAACAACCGCGAGGGCCGTCGGGTCGCGGTCATCGTCAATGACATGTCGGAGGTCAACATCGACGCCCGCCTGGTGCGCGAAGGTGGGGCGGCGCTGTCGCGCGCCGACGAAAAGTTGGTCGAGATGAGCAATGGCTGCATCTGCTGTACGCTCCGCGAAGACCTGCTCATCGAGATCCGCCGCTTGGCGGCCGAGGGGCGTTTCGATTATCTGCTGATCGAATCGACGGGGGTCTCCGAGCCTTTGCCGGTGGCCGAGACCTTCACCTTCCGCGCTGAGGATGGGGCGAGCCTGGACGATATCGCCCGGCTGGACACGATGGTCACGGTGGTGGATGCTTTCAACTTCCTGCGTGACTACTCCAGCAGGGATCGCCTGGCCGAGCGGGGCGAGGCGTTGGGCGACGAGGACGTGCGCACGGTTGTCGATCTGTTGATCGAGCAGGTGGAATTCTGTGATGTCATCGTCTTGAATAAGACTGACCTGGTGGAGGCTGCCGAACTGGCGCGCCTGCAAGCGATGTTGCACGGCCTGAATCCCCGCGCGGAAATCGTGAAGAGCGAGTTCGGCCGGGTGCCGATGGCTAGCGTGCTGGATACGGGCCGGTTCAATTTTGAAGCTGCCTCGCAGGCGCCGGGCTGGTTGAAGGAATTGCGGGGCGAGCACATCCCGGAGAGCCAGGAATATGGCATCGGCAGTTTCGTGTTTCGCGCCCGGCGCCCGTTCCATCCGCAGCGGTTCTGGGATTGCATTCATCAGGAATGGCCTGGTGTGGTGCGGTCGAAAGGTTACTTCTGGCTGGTGACACGCCCGGGGTACGCGGCATCGTGGTCGCAGGCAGGGCCCATCATGCGCCATGGCGCGGTGGGATACTGGTGGGCGGCCTTACCGCGCGAGCAGTGGCCCGAGGATGGAGAGGCGCGGGCGGCGATCGTGTCGGAATGGGATCCGATCTACGGCGACCGGTGCCAGGAACTGGTGTTGATCGGCATCGGCATGGACGAGGCGGCGCTGCGGGCGCGCCTGCAGGCCTGCTTGATGACGCAGGAAGAAATGACGCGGCCCGCGAGCGAGCTGGCGGCGATAACAGATCCGTTTCCGGTGTGGGAGCGGCCGCAGAATTCGGGGTAGCGCCCATTGGGTGAGGGGACATGGACGAGGACAAGCGCATCGGCGTGACGGTGATTTCGGGATTTCTGGGCAGCGGCAAGACCACGTTGCTTAACCGTCTGCTGCACGAACCGGCCTACGCCGATGCGTTGGTCATCGTCAACGAATACGGCGACGTCGGCGTTGACCATCATCTGGTGCGCCTGGCGCCGGCCAATGTCGTGCTGATCGAGGGCGGCTGCCTGTGCTGTGTCGTCAGCGGTGCCGTGGTGGACGCCCTGCGCGATCTTTTCATGCTGGCGCTAAGCCGCCGGATCAAGCCCTTTCGGCGTGTGCTGATCGAAACCAGCGGGCTGGCGGACCCTGCGTCGACGCTGTTCATGCTCAAGCACGACCGGTTCCTGTCCGAGCGTTACGCGTACCGGGGCGCGATCGTGGTGGTGGACGTGCGCTACGGAGAAGCGCAACTGGCGACGCAGGCCGAGGCGTCGCGGCAATTGGCGCTGGCCGATACCGTCGTGCTCAGCAAATCGGACCTGGCGGACGCGGCGCAATTGCGGCGGGTGGAGCAGGCGGTCATTGCCATCAATCCCGGGGCGCAACGTTGCGTCCAGCGTCAGGACGCGCCGCTGGCGGGCATCTTGCGGGACGGTCCCGATGTGATGGTGCGGCGCGATGGCGTGGCGCTGGCGAACTGGCTTCAGGCGTTTGCGCGGCCGGTCGCCGACCGCCACGCGCAGGTCTCCAGTTTTTCGCTGACCTTGTCCTCGCCGCTGGGGCGCGCAGCCTTCCTGGCGGGCGTGTCGCGTATCCAGGAGCGCTTCGGTCAGGGGCTGCTGCGGATGAAGGGGCTGGTTTGCTTCGAAGGCGAGGCGTTACCGTGCGAGGTCCACGGCGTCCATGGTGAGCTTTATCCCCTGCGCACGCTGTCGCAATGGCCAGGTGATGAGCGCGCGTCGCATCTGGTCTATATCCTGCGCGGCCTGGATGCCGGCATGGTGCGCGCCGAGGTTTGCGAGGCGCTAGGGCAGTTGCCTGCCTGAGCGCTGCCGCCCCGATTTCGCTGTCGGGCTGTCTGACGCTTTGTCGCTATTTGGGCACGGATGTTGCACGGAAATACGGTA
The DNA here is from genome assembly GCF_002209535.1 of Achromobacter marplatensis. Classification (GTDB taxonomy): domain Bacteria; phylum Pseudomonadota; class Gammaproteobacteria; order Burkholderiales; family Burkholderiaceae_B; genus Achromobacter; species Achromobacter marplatensis. Next base: position 126,701 of record NZ_NJIG01000009.1, read on the forward strand.
TAACCGGTACGGTCTGATGCAAGAACCGAGACAATCATGGATCGTCTGAAAGCCATGCAGGTGTTCGTGGAAGTCGCTGACCGGGGAAGCCTGTCGGCGGCGGCGGTCCATCTGGACATGTCGCGAGCGATGGTGTCGCGGTATCTGGCCGAAATGGAGCAGTGGGTGGGGGTGCGTTTGCTGCACCGCACGACCCGCCGGCTCAGCCTCACGCCCGCCGGGGCGGAGACCTTGCCGCGATGCCGGCAGATGCTCGATATGGTGGGTGACCTGCGTAGCGCGGTCTCCACGCCTGAAGACACGCCGCGCGGCTTGCTGCGCGTCACGACCAGTATGTCCTTCGGTTCGAAACATCTGGCCAGTGCGGTCACGGACTACGTCAAGCTGCATCCCGGCACGTCGGTGGATCTGATGCTGGTCGAACGCGCCGTCAATCTGGTGGAAGAGCGGGTGGACCTGGCCGTACGGATCACCAACGACCTCGATCCCAACCTGATCGCGCGAAAATTGGCCGTCTGCCGTTCGGTGGTGTGCGCATCCCCGGAATACCTGGCACGCGAAGGCGTGCCTGCCCGCATCGAAGACCTGTCCTTGCGCAACTGCCTGACGCATTCCTATTTCGGCAAAAGCCTGTGGCGCTTCGAACGCGACGGCCAGCCAGTGGATGTGCCGGTCAGCGGCAATATCAGTGCGAACGAGGTCTCCGTGCTGCTGAGCGCCGCGCTGGAGGGGGCGGGCATCGCGATGCTGCCGACTTACTACGCGGCAGAATATGTGGCGGCAGGGCGCCTGAAGGCCATCCTGCCGCAATGCAAACCGCAGGAACTGGGGATTTACGGCGTTTATGCCTCGCGCCGCCAGATGCCGCTGATCCTGCGTTCGATGCTGGATTTTCTGGTGGAACGGCTGGGTTCTGCACCCTGGGACAAGCCCGCCGCAGCGTCTGCGGTGCCGCCCATCTTGTCGTCTTGAGGCGCCCGGCTGCGGGCGCTCGGGCTTGAGGCCCGGAGTTATGGCGGTATAATTTGGACATTGCTTTGGCGGGCGGGTCGCTTTGATCTCGCGTTTCTGCCAGCAAACCATTTTGCGGCGGGCGGTTGTCCGCTAGCATGTAGTCGTCGAAAACATCTAAGAATCGTAAGTCCGGCCTGGGGTTGGCCAACGCATTGCGAAGCCGGTCTTCGTATGCACGAGGGGGAGCATGGGGTTCAGGGAGCGGCAACTGGCCGCAATACCGAATCCGATGCCTGACGATCCGGGTTCTTGATACTGATCGCTGCGGGAAAATGGCGCTGGGTTACCGGCGGGTCCCGCAGGCTTGTTGGCGAGTGAGGCCAGCTTTTCCAGAATTGCTCAAGGCGTCTGCCGCGATGAAAGTCCGGCAGGCATATCGCCCTATCTTGATCGGTACGGCTGTTTTGGCGCATGTCCGCCGCGCAGTCCGTCATGCATGGCAATCATCACAGGAATTTTGTGAACATTACGCAAACCAATGCCGTCTGTAGCGGGTCCACTTTCATGGTGGCCCTGCCGGCGGGTGCGGGCGTGATGTCCATTTTCGGTTTTGCGGCCACTGCTTTTGCGGCCACTGCTTTGGCTGGCGCTTTCGGTTTGCAAGGCGCCAAAGCAGTGCGCGCAGCATTTGTTGCAGCGCAATCTTCGCAAACTCTGATTTCGCAGGCACAAATGAATTTGCAGGCACAAATGAAAAAGGCCCGGCGCATTCGCCAGGCCTTCGTCAATTTGGTTGCGGGGGCAGGATTTGAACCTACGACCTTCGGGTTATGAGCCCGACGAGCTGCCAGACTGCTCCACCCCGCGTCTGAGAAAAGAATATTAACCTTATTTTCAACCTAGCGCAAGTTAGCCCTTTTTGAATTTGAATGTCGATGAACGATAGCGAGGCAATACTCGTGCTGGAAACCGCGCTGCTATGCGCGGTGCAGCCGATGCAACTGTCCGATATGCGCAAGCTATTCGGGGACGATGAACAATTCGACAACAGCAAGCTGCGCGCGCTGTTGGAGACGCTGCAAAGCAATTGGGCCGATGGCGGCCTGGAGCTGGTGCAGCTGGCAAGCGGGTGGCGTTTCCAGAGCCGTCCGCACATGCAGCGCTACCTGGAGCGGCTGAGTCCTGAAAAGCCGCCCAAATATTCGCGCGCCGTCATGGAAACGCTGGCGATCGTGGCCTGGCGCCAGCCGGTCACTCGCGGCGACATCGAGGATATCCGTGGCGTCACCGTGTCATCGCAAATCGTGAAGGCGCTGGAGGACCGCGGGTGGATCGAGGTCATCGGGCACCGCGATGCGCCGGGGCGTCCGGCCCTGTTCGGCACCACGCGCCAGTTTCTGGATGATCTGGGCTTGCGGGCGCTGGATGAGCTTCCGCCGCTGGAATCGGCGCAAGCCGCCGCGGCGCTGGCCGGGCTGGATCTGGGCGAAGTGCAACAGCTCACAGGCGAGGGCGCCGCGCCCGCCGAAGAGACGGCGCAGGACGAAACCGCGGTGGCTGTCGAAGGCGAAACCGAGCCCGCGCAAGGTGAAATCCCCGTCGACGTGCCGTCCGAAGTGGACGAAAATGACAATATCCCGGTTGCGGAATTGTCTGTTTCGGAACACGATGCACCCATAGCCCCGGGCGATAGCGTAGAATCCGTCGTTTCGCGCACAGAAGAAGGCGCGGATCCCGCAGACGAACCCACCGTCCGGGAGCAAGCCGAAGGCTTGTCCAATACGCCGACCCCGTCCGGTTTTCCCGACGAAGGGGCCGGCAGCGACATTTCCGATATAGCCGCCGACGTCACAGAGGCCGGTGCTGCAAAGGAAAGTGTCGAGAACGCAAAACACGCGGAACCGACCGAACCGATTGACGAGACCGATCACGCAGCGCCTGGCGCCGCCGGGCACGAGCCCGCCATCGGCCTTGACGAACGTGTTCGGCCCGACCCCGATGCCGCCTTTGCGGCGTCGGACGAGGCAGATCCGGAGCGGCCTGGCGCCGACCGCGAGTCGGCGTCCCCTGATGATGACGAGCTTGCCCCCGGCAAGCCTACCCAAGTTTGAAATTCGGAGCTGTCCCAGTGACAACGAATACAGCAATGCAGGACGACAATCCCCGTTCGGATGACACCGTTTCCAACGGTCAGCCGGAATCTTCCGCCGCGCGCGAGCCGGCAGCCGAAGGTGAGGCCGGCGCCCGTGGGCGCGGGCGCAAGCTGAGGACGCCGTTCCGCCGCCGTCGCGGCGACGCCGCGGCCGAGCAAGCGCCGGCTGCCGAGGGTCAGCAGTCCGCGGCCGCCGCTCCGGTCGAGTCGCCTGACTCCCGCAGTGGCGAGCAGGAAGCCGAGCAGGCCCTGGCGTACCTCGATTCCGCGGACCGCATGGAGCAGCGCCTGGGCAAGTACCTGAACAGTGATTCGGTCATGCCCAAGCTGCACAAGGTGCTGGCGGACGCCGGCATCGGTTCGCGCCGCGAAATGGAAGAATTGATCGTCGCGGGCCGTGTGTCGGTCAACGGCGAGCCGGCCCATATCGGCCAGCGCGTGGCGCCGAACGACCAGGTTCGCGTTAACGGCAAGCCCATCATGCGCGTGAATACGAAGAAGCCGCCGCGCGTGATCCTGTATCACAAGCCGGCCGGCGAAATCGTCAGCCACGACGATCCGGGCGGCCGCGCCAGCGTTTTTGCGCGCTTGCCCAAGCTGCGTACGGGCAAGTGGCTGTCGGTGGGCCGCCTGGACTTGAATACCGAAGGTCTGCTGATTTTCACGACCTCGGGCGATATGGCCAACCGGATCATGCATCCCCGTTATGGCACCGAGCGCGAATATGCGGTCCGCGTGCTGGGTGAAATGGACGAGGCGCAGCGTCAGTCGCTGGTTGACGGCATCGAGCTCGAAGACGGCTTGGCCGCCTTCGGCGCGCTGGACTACCTGGGCGGCGACGGCAGCAACCGTTGGTATCGCGTGACCCTGCAAGAAGGCCGCAACCGGGAAGTTCGCCGCATGTTTGAAGCGGTCGGCGTGACGGTCAGCCGTCTGATCCGCACCCGTTTCGGCGACGTGGTGCTGCCGCGTACGCTGCGTCGCGGCCGCTGGGAAGAATTGGATGGTTCGCTGGTCACCGCGCTGATGGTTCAACTGGGACTGTTGCGTGAAGACGACGAATCGGGCGGCAATCGTCGCCGCTCGAAGCAGCCGCAATCGCATGACAGCGCGCTGCCTCCGGGCTTTGGCACCATGGATCGCAACGGCATGAACGGCGCCCGCATCGGTCGCCGCGGCAAGCTGCAGGGCGGCCGTCTGGGCAGCGCGGGCCAAACGGCCGCGTGTCCGTCGGATCCGTTCGGCACCGGCCTGATGATCGCGGGCGGCTATGCCAACGGCCATCCGCTGGCAGCCGAAGGCGCGGGCGGCAATCGCAAGGGCGGCAAGCCTGGCGGCGGCCGTTCGGCGGCGCCTGCGGGCGGTGGCCGGCCGGGTGGAAAGCAGGGCGGCAGGCCGGGTGGCAACCAAGGTGGCAAACCGGGCGGCAAGCCTCGTGGTCCGCGTTCGGCAGCGGCCAATGGCCCGTCGGGCGGCGTGGCGTCGGCTGACGTCCCGGTGGGCAATGTGGCCGAAGCGCCGCTGGGCGGTGGCGGCCGCAAGCCTTCGGGCCGTAAGCCTGGCGGCAATAAACCGGCGGGCGCGGGCGGCAACAGCCGTGGCGGCAAGCCGGCAGGCGCCGGCCGTGGCGGCAACAAGGCCGATGGATCGCCCCGCGCAGCGGGAAGCGGCGCCGGCAGCAACAAGGGTCCCGGTGCCGGCGGCAAGCCGCGCGCACCGCGCAACGCTTCGGCCTCGTCCTCGCCTCGTGGCGACGACTGGCAGCCGCGTGGTGCGTCGGCCCACGAATCGCGCCTTGGTGTGATGGGCGGACGTGGCCGTCAGGGCCGCTAAGCGCTGTCAGGCGGCGCGCTGGGCGCGCCGCCGGGTCCGATGTGTCCCATATAAACGTAAGCCCGTGACGAATCAGGCGTTTTTCCGGTTTATCTGGTAAAATCAATGGTTTTCATGGCTTCGCGTCATTGCTTTTTGTGTGGCAATGGCGTTTGGCGTGGCTGCAAGCAGGCGATAGAGCCAGCGATGTAGTCAGGCAGCAGCCAGTGTTGTGCCGCAATGAGTGTGCGCTGTAAGTTAGGGTCCGATATCGGGCCGGTGGGCTGGGCGCAGTAGGCGGTAGGCAAGAGCAGTTGGCATCGGCGTTGCGCCAAGTGCCGTCAGGCCCGGAATGACGGGTGGGGGCGGGACTGTGTGGGGGAAACCCGTGGCGCAATCCACAAATTAGGTCGCAATATAGGGCGCTGCCCAGCATTGCTCCTTACGTGCAGTAGGGAAGCGGCTGGGCTCTGCGCAATATCGGTGGGCTGGGCGTGCAGCCCATTTTTTTTGAGTATATGGCTGATTTATTCGCATTGACCGAAGAGGCTTTGGCCGGCATGGACGTCGAACTCGTGGACGTCGAGCGTGCCGCCCTGGGCCTTTTGCGCGTGACGATCGATCGGGTCGGCGGTGTGCGCATCGAAGACTGTGAGCAGGTGTCTCGCCAATTGTCGCGGGTGTTTGAAGTCGAGAACATCGACTACAAGCGGCTGGAAGTCGGCTCGCCGGGCATTGACCGCCCGTTGCGCAACGAGAACGAGTTCCGCCGTTTCGCTGGCGAGCGCATCGAAATCAAGCTGCGCGAGGCATTAGACGGACGTAAGGTCTTCTCCGGCACGTTGACCGTGCCCGAAGACGACGCCGCCGCCTCCGACGCCGCTGCTGGCATGCACAAGACCGTGTTCGGTCTCGAATTTGAGGCAAAAAAGAACGAAGTCCAGGTTTTGAATTTCACGGTCGATGACATCGAACGTGCAAAACTGGATCCCGTTCTGGATTTCAAGGGCAAAAAGCGATGAGTCGCGAAATTCTTCTGTTGGTCGATGCCTTGGCGCGTGAAAAGAACGTCACGCGCGACGTCGTGTTCGGTGCACTGGAAAGTGCGCTGGCCTCGGCCATGAAAAAGCGCTTCAAGGATGATGCGGACATTCGTGTCGCCATCGATAGGGAAACCGGCGATCACGAAGGCTTCCGCCGCTGGCTGGTGGTGCCGGACGAAGCCGGGCTGCAAGAACCCGACAAGCAGGAAATGCTGTCGGATGCAGTGGAAATCGTCCCTGGCATCCAGGAAGGCGAATACATCGAAGAGCCGCTCGAGCCCATCGAATTCGGCCGTATCGGCGCGCAGGCGGCCAAGCAGGCCATTCTGCAAAAGATCCGTGACGCCGAACGCGAACAGGTGCTGAACGACTTCCTGGACCGTGGCGAAACCATCGTGTCCGGTACGATCAAGCGCATGGACAAGGGCGACGCCATTGTCGAAACGGGCAAGATCGAAGCACGCCTGCCGCGTTCCGAAATGATCCCGAAGGAAAACCTCCGGGTTGCCGACCGCGTCCGCGCTTTCGTGTTGCGTGTTGACCACGCCGCGCGTGGTCAGCAAGTGATACTGTCGCGCACCTCGCCCGAGTTCATCCGCCAGCTGTTCGAGAACGAAGTTCCGGAAATCGAACAGGGCCTGCTGGAGATCAAGGCAGCTGCCCGCGATGCCGGCGTGCGTGCGAAGATCGCCGTGGTGGCTTACGATAAGCGTATCGACCCCATCGGCACGTGTGTGGGCATGCGCGGTTCGCGTGTGACCGCGGTTCGCAACGAGCTGGGCGGCGAGCAGGTCGATATCGTGCTGTGGTCGGAAGACCCCGCGCAGTTTGTCATTGGCGCCCTGGCGCCGGCCAACGTCGAATCGATCGTCGTTGATGAAGACAAGCATGCGATGGACGTTGTCGTCGACGAAGAAAACCTGCCCAAGGCCATCGGCGCCAAGGGTCAGAACGTGCGCCTGGCGTCCGAACTGACTGGCTGGCAGATCAACATCATGACGCCGGAAGAAAGCCTGAACCGCCAGGAAGTCGAGCGGTCGGGTCTGCGCGCCACGTTCATGAGCAAGCTGGACGTCGACGAAGAAGTTGCCGACATCCTGATCGACGAAGGTTTCACCGGTATCGAGGAAATCGCTTACGTGCCCATGCAGGAACTGCTGGAAATCGAAGCGTTTGACGAAGACACCATCAATGAATTGCGCGCCCGTGCCCGCAATGCGCTGCTGACTGAGGCAATTGCCCAGGAAGAGCGCCTTGAGACCGCACAGGATTTGCTTGAACTTGAAGGCATGACGCAAGAACTGGCTGGCAAGCTGGCCGAGCGTCAAGTGCATACGCGTGATGATCTGGCCGAACTGGCAACGGACGAACTGGCGGAAATCGCCGGCTTGACCGAGCAGGAAGCCAGCGACCTCATCATGCGTGCCCGCGCCCATTGGTTCGACGAAGAATAACCAAAAGGACACGGGTCTGCGGTGGGTAGTGCTGGTTTCATCCACCGCAAGTTCACGTTGTTTGTAATAGCTGCATATAGGGAAGAGAGAGCCTAATGTCGAGTAACACCGTCGCCCAGTTCGCTACCGAGCTGAAAATGCCTGCCAATGTGCTGCTGGATCAGCTGCGCTCGGCTGGCGTTGACCTCAAATCGGTTGACGATTCCGTCACCGACAGCGACAAGGCGAAATTGCTCGAATCGCTGCGTCGCGCCCATGGCGCGACCGAAGGCAAGAAGATCACCCTGACGCGCCGCCAAACGTCCGAAATCCGGCAGGCTGACGCCACCGGCCGTTCGCGCACGATTCAGGTCGAAGTGCGCAAGAAGCGCGTGTTCGTCAAGCGTGATCCCTCCGAAATCGCCCTGGAACAGGCCGCGTCCGCGCGTGCCGAAGATGAAGCCTCCGTCGAAGACGAGCAGCAGGTGTCCGCGCCGGCTGCACCCGAGGCTCCTGCCGTGGTCGAGCCCCGCGAGGCCACTCCCGTCCAGGCGGAGGCCCCGGCCCCCGTCCAGGCGGAAGAGCCCGTTGCTGTAGAAGCGCCCGCGCCGGTTGAAGCGCCCGCGCCTGTTGAATCCGTCGCGGCCGAAGTGCCCGCCCCCGTCGAGGCGCAAGCCCCCGAAGTCCAGGCCCAGCCTGAACCCGAACCGACGCCGGCGCCTGCTCCTGCCGAGCCCGTGGCCGAAGAGGCCAAGCCCGAAGTTAAGACTGAATCCACCGAGCCCCTGGCTGAAGAAGCCAAGCCGGAACCCGTTGTGCTAGCTAATAAGTCAGAAACATCTTCCTCCCAGGCCAACGCGCCTGTCGCCCAGGCTCAGCCTGCTGCGAAGTCCGAACCCGTCAAATCCGCCGCGCCCGCGCCGGCCGCGCCTACGCCCGCAGCTCCTGCTGCCCGGGTAGGCAACCGTGCCGACAACCGCCGCGCCGGCCCGCCGCTTGCTGCCTCCGCCACGTCGGCAGGCCGCGATGAGGCCCGCCGTGCCGCCGAGGCCGAAGCCGCCGCGCTGCGTGAAATGCTGAACCGTCCCCGCAAGGTGTTGCGCGCTCCCGAACCGGAAGCGCCTGCCGCTCCCGCGGCTGCGCCGATTTCGGGCACGCTGCACAAGCCGGCCGGCAAGCCGGGCGCCACGCCTGGCGCCAAGAAGGACGCCAAGCCCGCCGCTCCCGGCGCGAAGAAGACCATCAAGACCGCCGAAGTCGCTTCGACCTGGTCGGATGACGCATCGCGCAAGAAGCCCGCTGACAAGCCGGCAGCCCCGGCCAGCCGTGATGGCTGGCGCGCAGGCGGCAAGGGTGGTGGCAAGGGCGGCGGCCGTGGTGGCCGCAACCAGCAGAACGACCGCCGCAACGAGCCGGCACCCGCAGAATTCATCGCACGTGAAGTCCACGTGCCGGAAACCATCAGCGTGGCCGACCTGGCCCACAAGATGTCCGTCAAGGCCGCTGAGGTCATCAAGCAATTGATGAAGCTGGGCCAGATGGTCACCATCAACCAGGTGCTGGACCAGGAAACGGCCATGATTGTGGTCGAGGAACTGGGCCACGTGGCGATCGCCGCCAAGCTGGATGACCCGGAAGCGTTCCTGGACGAAACCGCCACGGTTTCCGAAGCCGAGCAACTGCCGCGCGCACCGGTCGTGACCGTCATGGGCCACGTCGACCACGGCAAGACCTCGCTGCTGGACTACATCCGCCGCGCCAAGGTTGCCGCGGGCGAAGCCGGCGGCATTACGCAGCACATCGGCGCCTACCACGTTCAGACCGAGCGCGGCATGGTGACCTTCCTTGACACCCCGGGCCACGAGGCGTTCACCGCCATGCGTGCCCGCGGCGCCAAGGCGACCGACATCGTGATCCTGGTGGTCGCTTCCGACGACGGCGTGATGCCGCAAACGCGTGAAGCCATCCACCATGCCAAGGCTGCGGGCGTGCCCATGGTCGTGGCCGTGACCAAGATCGACAAGCCGTCGGCCAACCCGGAACGCGTCAAGCAGGAACTGGTTGCCGAACAGGTCGTGCCGGAAGAATACGGTGGCGACGTGCCGTTCGTGGGCGTGTCCGCCAAGACCGGCGAAGGCATCGACGATCTGCTCGAAAACGTGCTGCTGCAAGCCGAAGTGCTGGAATTGAAGGCACCGGTCGAAGCCGCCGCAAAGGGCCTGGTCATCGAAGCCCGTCTGGACAAGGGCCGTGGCCCGGTCGCGACGATCCTGGTGCAGAGCGGTACGCTCAAGCGCGGCGACGTGGTGCTGGCCGGCGCAAGCTTCGGCCGCGTCCGCGCCATGCTGGACGAGAACGGCAAGCCGATCCAATCGGCCGGCCCGTCGATCCCGGTGGAAATTCAGGGCCTGACCGAAGTGCCCGCCGCCGGCGACGAGCTGATGGCGCTGTCCGACGAGCGCAAGGCGCGCGAAATCGCGCTGTTCCGCCAAGGCAAGTTCCGCGACGTCAAGCTGGCCCGCCAACAGGCCGCCAAGCTGGAATCGATGTTCGACAACCTGGGCGAGGGCACGCAAACGCTCACGCTTATCGTCAAGACCGACGTGCAGGGTTCGCAGGAAGCGCTGGTGCAGTCGCTGGTCAAGCTGTCGACCGACGAAGTCCGTGTGCAAGTGGTGCACGCGGCCGTGGGCGGCATCTCGGAAACCGACATCAACCTGGCCATCGCCTCGAACGCGGTCGTTATCGGCTTCAACGTGCGTGCGGAAGCAAGCGCCAAGAAGCTGGCCGAGAACAACGGCATCGACGTGCGCTACTACAACATCATCTATGACGCCGTGGATGAAGTGAAGGCAGCCATGTCGGGCATGCTGGCGCCCGAGAAGAAAGAAGAAATCATCGGCCTGGTCGAGATCCGCGAGGTCTACAGCATCTCGCGTCTCGGCAACATCGCGGGTTGTATGGTGCTTGACGGCATCGTGCGTCGCGACTCCCAGGTACGCCTGCTGCGCAACAACGTGGTTCACTGGACGGGGCATCTGGAATCGCTGCGCCGCTTCAAGGACGACGTCAAGGAAGTCAAGTCGGGCTTCGATTGCGGTCTTACGCTGCGCGGCAACAACGACATCCAGGTGGGCGACCAGCTGGAAGTCTTTGAAATCAAGGAAATCGCGCGTACGCTGTAAAGCGTCCGCGAGGCATTATTGCTAATGAGCCGTCACAAGTCCAAAGCCATCCCCGGCCGCAATTTGCGGTTGGCCGACCAGATCCAGAAGGATCTGGCCGGGATCATCCAGCGCGAGATCGACATGACTCGCGCGGGACTGATCACGCTCTCTGGTGTGGAACTGTCGACCGACTACGCGCATGCCAAGGTGTGGTTCACGGTTTTGGGCGCCGAGCCCGAAGCCGCCACCGCCTTGCTGAACGAGAAAGCCGGTTGGCTGCACTCGCAGCTCTACAAGCTGCTGCACATTCACACTGTCCCCACTTTGCGTTTCTTCCACGACGAGCAGATTGCCCGTGGTATCGAAATGTCGATCCTGATCGACCGCGCAAACCGGCCCGGCCCGCACTCGGGCGTGCCCGACGAACCTGAAGACCAGTCCTGATCGGGCTGTCGTCACTGCTCTAAACACGGATTCCGACGATGGCTAAACGACGCGGGCTTGCGCTCGACGGTGTGCTGTTGCTCGACAAACCCGTAGGGTTGTCGAGCAACCACGCTTTACAACGCGCCAAGCGTGCCATGGACGCGGCGAAAGCCGGCCATACGGGCACGCTGGACCCCTTTGCCACCGGCTTGCTGGTGTGCTGCATGGGACGCGCGACCAAGATTTCCGGCGCGATGCTTAACGCCGACAAGGCATATCGCGCTACGCTGCAATTTGGCAGTGAAACCGATTCTGGCGACCTGACCGGCAATGTCGTGTCGACCGCCGAACCGGGGTTTGTCGTAGAGGAACAGGCACTGCGCGACGCGCTGTCACGTTTCTCGGGCACGATCGAGCAGATTCCGCCGATGTACTCCGCGCTCAAGCGCGACGGCAAGCCGTTGTACGAGTACGCGCGCGCTGGCATCGAGCTGGAACGCGCGCCGCGCCAGATCACGATTCACCGCATCGAGCTGCTGTCCTTGTCGGGGACGCAGGCAGAGATCGATGTGGCTTGCAGTAAAGGCACATACATCCGGACACTGGCCCAGGACATCGGGCGCGTGCTGGGCTGTTACGCCCACCTGACGGCGCTGCGGCGCACGCATGTCGGGCCATTTTCTCTGGAACGCGCCGTTGAGCTGGAAGCCTTGCAGGCCATGCCAGACCCCAAGCAGGCATTGCTTGCACTGAACGAATTGCCGGAGGGCTTGCTGCCCTCCACCCTGACCTTAAAGGACTCGCTATGACTCGCGCCTTGCGCAACGTCGCCATCATCGCCCACGTGGACCACGGTAAAACAACCCTGGTCGACCAGCTGCTGCGCCAATCCGGCACCTTCCGCGAAAACCAGGCGCTGACCGAACGGGTCATGGACTCGAACGATCTGGAAAAAGAACGCGGCATCACGATTCTGGCCAAGAACTGTGCCGTTGAATACGAAGGCACGCACATCAACATCGTCGACACCCCGGGACACGCGGACTTCGGTGGCGAAGTCGAACGCGTGCTGTCCATGGTTGACGGCGTGCTGCTGCTGGTGGACGCCGTTGAAGGCCCGATGCCGCAGACCATTTTCGTGACCCGCAAGGCGCTGGCCCTGGGCCTGAAGCCGATCGTCGTGGTCAACAAGGTCGACCGTCCGGGCGCCCGTACCGACTTCGTCATCAACGCCACGTTCGACCTGTTCGACAAGCTGGGCGCGACCGAAGAGCAGCTGGACTTCCCGGTGGTGTACGCCTCGGGTCTGTCAGGCTACGCCGGCCTGACGCCGGACGTGCGCGAAGGCAACATGCGTCCCCTGTTCGAAGCCATCCTGCAGCACGTGCCGCAGCGCGACGACGACCCCAACGGTCCGCTGCAGATGCAGATCATCTCGCTGGACTACAACAGCTACGTCGGCAAGATCGGCGTGGGCCGCATCAACCGTGGCCGTATGCGCCCCGGCATGGAAGTGGCTTACAAGTTCGGTCCGGAAGGCCAGGGCGGCCGCGGCCGCATCAACCAGGTGCTGAAGTTCCATGGCCTGGAACGCATCGTGGTGGATGAAGCCGAAGCCGGCGACATCGTGCTGATCAACGGTATCGAAGAACTGGGTATCGGCTGCACCGTCACCGACGCGGCCACGCAGGAAGCTCTGCCGATGCTGCGCATCGACGAACCGACGCTGACCATGAACTTCATGGTGAACACGTCGCCGCTGGCCGGCCGCGAAGGCAAGTTCGTGACCAGCCGCCAAGTGCGCGACCGCCTGGACCGCGAACTGAAGTCCAACGTGGCGCTGCGTGTGCGCGACACGGGCGACGATACGGTGTTCGAAGTGTCGGGCCGCGGTGAACTGCACCTGACGATTCTGCTGGAAACGATGCGCCGCGAAGGCTACGAGCTGGCCGTGTCGCGCCCGCGCGTGGTGTTCAAGGACATCGACGGCGTGAAGTGCGAGCCGTTCGAATCGCTGACGGTTGACGTCGAAGACGCCCACCAGGGCGGCGTGATGGAAGAACTGGGCCGCCGCAAGGGCGACCTGCAGGACATGCAGCCGGACGGCCGTGGCCGTACCCGCCTGGAATACCTGATCCCGGCCCGTGGCCTGATCGGCTTCCAGAACGAGTTCCTGACGCTGACGCGCGGCACGGGCTTGATGAGCCACATCTTCCATGAATACGCTCCGGTCAAGGAAGGATCGATCGGTGAGCGCCGCAACGGCGTGCTGATCAGCCAGGACAACGGCGACGCCGTGGCCTACGCCCTGTGGAAGCTGCAGGATCGCGGCCGCATGTTCGTGAGCCCGGGCGATGCGCTGTACGAAGGCATGATCATCGGCATCCACAGCCGCGACAACGACCTGGTCGTGAACCCGATCAAGGGCAAGCAGCTGACCAACGTGCGCGCGTCGGGCACCGACGAAGCCGTGCGCCTGGTTCCGCCGATCCAGATGTCGCTGGAATACGCCGTGGAATTCATCGATGACGACGAACTCGTGGAAATCACGCCGAAGTCGATCCGTCTGCGCAAGCGCTACCTGCTGGAAAACGAACGCAAGCGCGCTGCGCGCGACGCAGCCGTCTAAGCGGAGCGGGGGGGCAAGCCCCCTTCGCGTTTCGGTAGTACGCGAAAAAGCCGCACACCTTGGGGTGTGCGGCTTTTTCATTGCCGGCCGCCTAGACGCCGTTTTGCTGATGCCGGTATTCCTGTGTTGCGCCGCCGTAGCCGTAGGCCGCCGCCCGCGCATCGATCACGTGCACATAAGAGCATTCGTGCAGTTCGCCCAGGATCTCCTGGAACGACGCATAGATCTCTTTGATGAAGCGCGCCTTCTCGGCCTTGGTATTGGTCTCGTCGGTGACGCTGATGTCCAGGTGGAAGGCGTTCTTGCCCAGCTCGGACAACGGGCGGCCGCCGATGAACCACAGGTCATGCGGGATGTGCTGCAGCGTAATGGCGATCACGGACAGCTTCTTGCCCAGTACGGACTGGGTCAGGCCGGCCACGGAATCCACGACGCGACGGTTCACGGCGAGATCGGATTGGCCAGAGAGATGGACGACGATGTGAGGCATGAGAGGCTCCTGATTTGGGAAGTGTGAAGCCAGTGTAGGAACCCTGTTGCCATCGGAAAAGCGGGAATTTACGATTTTATCCATCGTGTATTCCGTTGGATGAGCCATGTCGGGATTTGATCTGGACCAGTTGCGCACGCTGGTCGCCGTGCTGGATTCCGGCAGCCTGACGGCGGCGGCGCCGAAGGTGTTCCTGTCCCAATCGTCCGTCAGTGAGCAGATGCGCAAGCTGGAAGACCGCGCGGGGCAGCCTTTGCTGGTGCGAGGCAAGGCGGGCGTGGCGGCGACGCCCGCCGGCGAACGCCTGTTGGCGCATGCGCGCGCCATCCTGGCGCTGAGCGACGAGGCCTATCGCGATTTGCGAGGCGTGGCGTTGCGGGGCGAATTGCGCCTGTGCATCACGGACTATTTCCGTCCCGGCGACGTGGCGCGGATGCTGCGACGCCTGAACGAGCAGTATCCGCAGGTGCGCCTGCACGTCACGATCATGAAAAGCGGCGCCATCGAGGCCGCCTATGAGCGGGGCGAGATCGACGTCGGCATATCGATGTCGATCCAGGAGCGCGGCGCGCCGCGGGCGCGGGCGCAGGGCGCCTTGCTGCGCCGCGAACCGTTGCTATGGATGGCTGCGGAAGGGGCGGGCCCACAAGCGGGCGAGCCCTTGCCGCTGCTGGTGTTGCCGGAGACGTGCGCCTTGCGCCAGTACGTCGAACGGCTGTTGTCGCGCCGGGGCGTGCCCTATGCGGTGGCGCACGTGGCCTCTGGCGTGGCGGGTTTGCAGCTGGCGATTTCGGCCGGCCTGGGGGTCGCCTGCCTGAACGAATCCGCGCTGGCGCCGGGCATTGCGCGCCTGCACGCTCCCGGACTGCCGGCGCTACCGGCCGTGGAATTCAGGCTGTTGCCCGCTCGGGCCGGCGAAAGCGAATTTATGGGACTGGCGCGCGAGGCCATCATCAAGACGATGAGCTGATGCCCGCGTCAGCGGCGCAGCCATTCCAGGAAATCGCGGCCCGGGCCTAGCGCGCGGACGATGGCGCCGATGGGCGCGAACGAGCCCGGCGATTCGATCGCCACGCGCTGAAAATGGCCGTGCTGCACATACCAGTTGGCCAGCGTCAGCGGCACCATCGCCAGCGCCTGCTGCGCGTGCATGACGGCGATCAGCAAGGGCATGGGCGGCGCGGCGCTGGCCAGCCGGCAACGGCGGGGGACGACTCCGGCACGCTCGAAGAACGCCGTGAACACGGCATGGATGGCCAGTTCGGGGCGGGGCTCGATCCATAGCTGCGCCGCGACCTGTTCCAACGTGGGAACGGATCCGGGCGACAGCAAAGGGTGCCCGGCCGTGGCGACGATCACCGCGGCATCCTGCTGCAGGGGCACGAAATCCAGTCCGGCCGGCACGGCATCCGGCCGCCGGCACAACAGCATGTCGAGGCTGCCGCCGGCGGCAAGCGGCAGCAGTTGTTCCCGGCTGCCTTCCACCACTTCCACATGCAGGTCAGGATGTGCCGTCATGAAGGCGGGCAGGCGCTCGGCCAGCAGGCCGCCGCTGGCAGCCGGAATCGCCCCCAGGCGCAGACTGCCAGCGGCCCCCTCGCGCAACGCGGCTACCGAGTCGGTGGAGGCGCGCAGGGTCGTCAGCATGCCTCGCGCACACTCCGCCATCAACTGACCGCTGCGGGTGGTGCGCATGCCGCGGGCGTGGCGTTCGAACAGGCGCACGCCCAGCAGGTCTTCGATGTCGGCCAGGGCATGGGTGGCGGCAGGCTGGCTCAAGCCGATGTGGCTGGCGGCCTGCTGGATGCTGCCCAGGTCAGCGATGCTGGCCAGCAATTGCAGATGGCGCAGCCGGCCCTTGGCAAGCAGGCGGGAAAGCAGGGTGGCGGGCGCGACGTCCATGACTCGTTCAGATATTCAAAATACGAATATATCAACGCATTAATGTATTTGAAATAAGGATATGCCCTGGCCACAATGCAGCGATTCCGTTCTTCGCTTGCGTCCCTAGGAGTGGCTGGTTCATGAAGTCCCGTCTGCTGCATGCCGTAGTTTGCGCTGTTGCCCTCAGCGCGCCTGTCTTGGCCACCGCCCAGGGCGCGTATCCCTCACAGCCGGTGCGGCTGATCGTGCCCTTCGCGCCCGGCGGATCCACGGACGTGCTGGCGCGTGCCGTGGCCGACGGCCTGCGCAAGGAATTGGGCCAGAGCGTGGTCGTGGAGAACCGCGCCGGGGCGGGCGGGCTGATCGGCACCGAGGCCGTGGCGCGCGCCGAACCGGACGGCTACACCCTGGGCATGGCGACGGTCAGCACCATGGCCGTCAACCCCTTGCTGTATGGCACGCAGCGGGTGGACCCCGCCCGGCAACTGGCGCCCGTGGCCTCGGTGGCGACGGTGCCGGTGGTGTGGATGGTCAACCCGGCTTTTCCCGCCCAGGATTTTCCGCAGTTCCTGGCTGAGCTGCGTGCGCACCCCGGCAAGTATTCCTTCGGGTCGCCCGGCGTCGGTTCGCTGGGCCATCTGAATCTGGCCGCGATGAACGCAGACCTGAAGGTCGACGTGCTGCATGTGCCGTACCGCGGCATGGGGCCGGCGCTGACCGCCGCCGTCGGGGGCGAGGTGCAGGTGCAGCAGGACCAGTATGCGTCGGCGCAATCGCTGATCAAGGCGGGCAAGTTGCGCGCCATCGCGGTGTCGGCGCCTGGCCGGTTGGCGGGCATGCCGGAATTGCCGACGCTGGCGGAATTGGGCTACCCGCAGTTGAATGCGCTGGGCCAGACCTGGTTCGGCCTGGTCGCGCCCACCGGTACGCCGGACGCCGTGGTGCAGACGTTGAACCAGGCCGTGAGCCGTGCGCTGGCCGATCCCGCGCTGGTGCAACGGCTGGCGTCGCTGGGCGCGCAGCCGGACAGCGGCACGCCGCAAGCGTTCGCGCAGCGCATTTCGCAGACGCTGGCCGCGAACCGGAAAATCATTGAAACTGCCGGGATCAAGCTCGACGAATGACAGGCTTTTTTCAAAGAGACAGGATCAGCCCTTTCACTGGAGAAGCAATGGGTGCCATCGACAAACTTGCGCCGTTCATCGACGCGCGCAGCGACCGTTACGCCGACCTGAGCGACCGCATCTGGAGCCTGGCCGAACTGCGTTACGCCGAGCACAAATCGGCCGAGCTGCACATCGCGATGCTGGAGGAGGCGGGCTTTCGCATTACGCGGGACGCCGCCGACATCCCAACCGCGTTCGTGGCCGAAGCGGGCCAGGGCGGCCCCGTCATCGGCATTCTGGGCGAGTACGACGCGCTGTCCGGCCTGAGCCAGGAAAGCGGCGCATTCGCCTGCCAGCCGTCGCCCGAGACGCCCAACGGCAACGGCCACGGTTGCGGCCATCACCTGCTGGGCACGGCCGCGCATTTTGCCGCGGTGGCGGTCAAGGAATTCCTGGAAGCCAACCAGTTGCCGGGCACGATCCGCTTCTACGGCTGTCCGGCCGAAGAGGGCGGATCGGGCAAGACCTTCATGGCGCGCGCGGGCCTGTTCGACGACGTCGATGCAGCCCTGACCTGGCACCCGGCCTCGCATACGGGGATATTCCACCAGTCGTCGCTGGCCAATATCCAGGCCTATTTCCGCTTCCGCGGGATTGCCGCGCATGCCGCGAATTCGCCGCATCTGGGCCGCAGCGCGCTGGACGCGGTGGAACTGATGAATGTGGGCGTGAACTATCTGCGCGAACACATGGTGCCGGATGCGCGCGTGCATTACGCCGTGACCAATAGCGGCGGCATTTCGCCGAACGTGGTGCAGGCCCGCGCCGAAGTCCTGTACCTGGTGCGCGCGCCGGTCAATTCGCAAGCGTCCGAGCTGTATGAACGCGTGAAGAACGTGGCGCGCGGCGCGGCCTTGATGACGGGTTGCGAGCTGGACATCGTGTTCGACAAGGCGTGTTCGAACTACATGCCGAACCGCGTGCTCAACGAGGTGATGTACGCCAACATGCAGGCGCTGCAAGGGCCGGCCTACACGCCGGGCGAAGAGCAGACTGCACGCCGCATGTGGGATTCCATCACGGAAGACGACATCGACAACGCGGGCAAGAATCTGGGTGCGGTGCTGCGCAATCCCACACCGCTGTTCTCCGGCGTGGCGCCGTTTGATCCCGCCAAGACCGAGATCACCTACGGTTCCACGGACGTCGGCGATGTCAGCTGGGTGGCGCCCACGGCGCAGTGCTGGGGCGCCTGCTACGCCTATGGCACGCCTTTCCATTCCTGGCAGATGGTGGCGCAGGGCAAGCTGTCCATGGCGCACAAAGGCATGGTGCACGCGGCCAAGATCATTGCGGCTACCGCCGCCGATCTGTACACGCAGCCCGAGGCGCTGGCCCGGGCCAAGGAAGAACTGCTGGACGCGCGCCGTGGCCAGCCATACGTGTGTCCCATCCCGGCCGAGGTCGTGCCGGCGTTCATGCGGAAGTGAAAGATGCCCCCTCGGGGCATCTTTCATGGGGGTGGCGAAGAACGTTCAGGCCGGCAGGGACGGTGCGTATTGCGCGTCCGAGTTGACCTTTTCGTGGAACTCGACCACCCGGCGCACCACCTTGACGGGATCGTCTTCGATGATGAAGAGGTCCAGGTCGTGTGCGCCGATCATGCCATTGGCCAGCACCTGGCCGCCCAGCCATTCGACCAGGCCTGACCAATATTCGCTGCCCACCAGGACGATGGGCGCGGGCGGGACCTTGCCCGTCTGGATCAGCGTCAACGCTTCGAAGAGCTCATCCAGGGTGCCGAAGCCGCCAGGCATCGCCACGTAGGCGAAGCTGTGCATGAAGAACGTGGCCTTGCGCGAAAAGAAATATTCGAACGACAGGCTGATGGTCTGGTATTCGTTGTTGTGCGCTTCGTGCGGCAGGCTGATGTTCAGCCCGATGCTGGTGCCGCCCGCCTCGAATGCACCTTTGTTGGCTGCCTCCATGATGCCGGGTCCGCCCCCGGCGATGACCGCGAACCCGGCGCCGGCGAGGGCGGCCGAGATGGCGACGGTGGTTTCATAGTGGGGGGAATTGCGACTGACTCGTGCACTGCCGAAGACGCTGACTGCGGGCCCGATGTTTGCGAGCTTGTCTGCCGCCGTCCGTATCTCTGACATAATCAGCGGAATTTGTTTGTTGGCGGGTGTTTCCGCAGTTATTGCCATATCTGCCTTTGTAACCATGAAAAAAACCTTATTACTGGTCGACGGTTCAAGTTACTTGTACCGCGCTTTCCACGCTATGCCTGATTTGCGCAATGCGCAAGGCGAACCTACGGGTGCGCTCTACGGCGTGGTGAACATGTTGCGCAAGCTTGTATCTGACCACAAGGCAGAGTATGCCGCATGTATTTTCGATGCACGCGGCAAGACCTTCCGGGACGATTTGTATCCCGAGTACAAGTCGCACCGTCCTCCCATGCCGGAGGACCTGGCCGCGCAGATCGAACCCATCCACCGCGCGGTGCGTGCGCTGGGTTGGCCGGTGCTGGCCATCGAGGGCGTGGAAGCGGACGACGTGATCGGCACGCTGGCCAAGCGCGCGGCCGAGCACGACGTGCACACCATCGTCTCCACCGGCGACAAGGACCTGGCGCAACTGGTCAACAGCCACGTCACGCTCGTCAACACCATGACCGGCGAAGTGCTGGACGAGCCCGGCGTGGTCAACAAGTTCGGCGTGCCGCCCGACCGCATCGTCGACTACCTGATGCTGGTGGGCGACACGGTGGACAACGTGCCGGGCGTGACCAAAGTCGGCCCCAAGACCGCGGTCAAGTGGCTGACGGAGTTCGGTTCCATCGACAAACTGGTCGAAGGCGCCGACGGGATCAAGGGCGTGGCCGGCAGCAACCTGCGCGAAGCCATTCCGAATTTCCCGTTGACGCGCCAGTTGCTGACGGTGAAGTATGACTGCGACCTGACCGGCCACGTCGAAAGCGTGGACGACCTGACGCCGCGTGAACGCGACGAGGCCACGCTGACCGAACTGTACGAACGCTACGGTTTTCGCACCTGGCTGCGCGACCTGACGGGCGACGCCGAGCGCGTGCCCACGGGTGATGCGCGCATTGCGGCGGAGGTGCCCGCGGCGCCCACCGAATTGGACTACCGCATCATCTCCGACTGGGCCGAATTCGACGCCTGGTTCGACAAGTTGCAGAACGCGTCCCTGGTGGCGCTGGACACTGAAACCACGTCGCTGGACCAGATGCAGGCCAAGCTTGTCGGCTTGTCTCTGGCGGTGGAGCCGGGCGTGGCCTGCTACATCCCCGTGGCGCATCGCGGCCCCGACGGCGCGACGCAATTGCCCAAGGCCGAGGTGCTGGCGCGCTTGAAGCCTTGGCTTGAAGACGCCTCGCGCGCCAAGCTGCTGCATCACGCCAAGTACGACGCGCATGTGTTCGCCAACGAAGGCATCAAGCTGGCAGGCATCGCCGAAGACACGATGCTCGAAGCGTATGTGCTGGAGTCCCATCGTGGCGTGGGCTTGAACGACCTGGCCCAGCGCTATCTGGGCCGCAGCGGCGTGTCTTACGAGGACCTCTGCGGCAAGGGCGCCAAGCAGATCGGCTTTGATGAAGTGGCCGTCGACAAGGCCGGCCACTACGCCGCCGAAGACGCGGATTTCACCTTGCAGCTGCATCAGGTGCTGCGCCCGATGGTGGCGGCCGACGAAGGGCTGAACCGCGTTTATCAGCTTGAGATCCAGGTGTCGGCGGTGCTGACCACGATCGAGCGCAACGGCGTGAAGGTGGATGCCGCCGAGCTTGGCCGCCAAAGCCACAAGCTGGGCCAGGAAATGCTGCGGCTGGAGCAAAAGGCCTATGAACTGGCCGGCCAGCCTTTCAACCTGAATTCCCCCAAGCAGTTGGGCGAGATCCTGTTCGACCGCATGCAGCTGCCGGTGGTGCGCAAGACCGCGGGCGGCGCGCCGTCCACGGACGAAGACGTGCTGACCAAGCTGGCGCAGGACTATCCGCTGCCGCAAGTGCTGCTGGAATACCGCGGCCTGTCCAAGCTGAAGTCGACCTATACCGACAAGCTGCCCCGCATGATCAACCCGGACACGGGGCGCGTGCATACGCGCTACGCGCAGGCCGCGGTGATCACGGGCCGCCTGGCGTCGTCCGATCCCAACCTGCAGAACATCCCGGTGCGCACCGAGGCCGGCCGCCGCGTGCGCGAAGCCTTCATTGCCGAGCAGGGCCTGCTGCTGTCGGCCGACTATTCGCAGATCGAGCTGCGCATCATGGCGCACGTCTCCGATGACGCCAACCTGCAGCGCGCCTTCGCCGCAGGCGAGGACATTCACCGCGCCACGGCGTCGGAAGTGTTTGGCGTGCCGCTGGCGGACGTGTCAAGCGAGCAGCGCCGCGCAGCCAAGGCCATCAACTTCGGCCTGATCTACGGCATGGGCGTGTTCGGCCTGGCGTCCAACCTGGGCATCACGCGCGATGCGGCGCAGGCGTATATCGACCGCTATTTCGCCCGCTATCCCGGCGTGGCGATGTACATGGAAAATACCCGCCGGCTGGCGCGCGAGCAAGGCTACGTGGAAACCGTGTTCGGGCGCCGCCTGCAACTGCCGGAAATCCGCGGAGCCTCGGGTCCGCGCCGGCAGGGGGCGGAACGGGCGGCCATCAATGCGCCCATGCAGGGCACCGCCGCCGACCTGATCAAGATGGCCATGGTGGCCGTGCAGGACTGGCTGGAAGCCGAAAAGCTGCAAACCCGCATGATCATGCAGGTACACGATGAACTGGTGCTGGAAGCGCCGGACGCCGAGATCGAGCTGGTCAAGGAAGCGCTGCCGCGCCTGATGTGCAGCGTGGCCGAACTGCGCGTGCCGCTGGTTGCCGAGGTGGGCATGGGCAAGAACTGGGAACAGGCGCACTAAGCCCGCGTCTGGTCGCCCGCAGGACCGGTGGGCCGCCTTCGGGCGGCCCATTTCCGATTTTGGGATTGCAACAATATAATGTTGCGCTTCCCCCGCCTATATTGCGTCCCCCAAATGTTGCTGCTCTGGGTCCTGCTTGCCACCGTCACCGGTGGCCTTATCGCCGTCCTTGTCGCCAGCTGGCTGGCCTACAAGGTGTTTGCCCAATACCTGCATCACATGGTCAGCCTGTCGGTGGGCGTGCTGCTGTCGGTGGCGCTGTTGCACTTGCTGCCCGAAGCTTTTGAGGGGGCGGTGGGCGACGCCCATGCGCTGTTCGGCTTGATGCTGGCGTCGTTGATCGGCTTCTTCGTGCTGGAGAAGATCGCCTTGCTGCGCCACAGCCATCACCACGAGGGCGACGGCCACCATCACCACAAGGGCCACGACCACCATGAAGCGGGGCGTGGCGGGGTGCTGATCCTGATCGGCAGTTCGCTGCATAACCTGTGCGACGGCGTGCTGGTGGCGGCCGCGTTCCTGACCGATCCGCTGCTGGGCGTGCTGACGGCCGCCTCGATCATCGTGCACGAAGTGCCGCATAAGCTGAGCGACTTCGTCGTGCTGCTCAATGCGGGGCTGGCGCGCCGCCGTGCCTTTTCGCTGATCCTGTTCACCAGCTTGTGTTCAGCCGTGGGCGGCATAATAGGGTACTTCGTGCTTCAGCAGGCACAGGGCTGGGTGCCCTATGTGCTGGTGATCGCCGCCAGCAGCTTCCTTTACATCTCGGTGGCCGACCTTATGCCGCAGATGCACGAACGGGTGTCCCTTTCGGACGCCGTCCCGCAATTGCTGCTGGTGGGCGTGGGCGTGGCGCTGATCTATAGCGTGACGACGCTGATGCACGGGCATGAGCATGGAACCGACGCCGCTCGCGGCGCGCCCCATGCGGAGCATTCCCACCCGCACTAGGGACGCGCACGGAAACGGGAGGCCCGGTGTCGTTGATCCCTACACAGGAGTACTCCATGAGTTTTTCCGCCGCCGCCGGCAACGTCGCTCCCACCGTCATCCATACGGACACCCAGGGCCTGGTCTACGGGGATTTCCAACTACCCGTGGCCGATGGCTCCATCGCCGCCTATTACGCCGCGCCTGAAGGCCGCCGCGACCTGCCCATCGTGCTGGTCGTGCAAGAGATCTTCGGCGTGCACGAGCACATCAAGGACATTTGCCGCCGGGTCGCCAAGGCCGGCTACCTGGCGGTGGCCGCCAACCTCTACGAACGTCAGGGCGATGCCTCGGTCTATACCGACATCCCCAAGCTCATCGCCGAACTGGTCAGCAAGGTGCCTGACGAGCAGGTGTTCGCCGACCTGGACGCCAGCGTGGCCTGGGCCGCGCAGCACGGCGGCGACGCCCGCCGCGTGGCGGTGACGGGCTTTTGCTGGGGCGGGCGCCTGACGTGGATGTACGCGGCGCACAACCCCAACGTACGCGCCGCCGTCGCCTGGTACGGCAAGCTCAGCGTCGGCCACGGCCCGCTGATCAAGCGCTTCGCCTATGACGTGGTCAACGAGCTGCATGGCCCGGTGCTGGGGCTGTACGGCGCCAAGGACGCCAGCATCCCGGTGGCAGACATCGAGACCATGAAGACCAAGCTGGCCAACGGCAACGCCGCCGCCAAGCAGTCGGAATTCGTGGTGTACCCGGACGCCGACCACGCCTTCATGGCCGACTACCGCGCCAGCTACAAGCCCGACGCCGCGAAAGACGGCTGGAAGCGGATGGTGGAGTGGTTCCAGCGGTACCTGTAGGAGGGCGACGGTAGGATGGGTGGAGCGCGGGGCGGCGGCGGCAAAAGCTCAGCCGCCAAGCGCGCAACCCATCAAGCAGCGGATGCGCTGGCGCCGACGTGGCGAAGAATTCACCGCCGCTTGATGGGTTTCGCGCGCTGGATATTCGGGTTCTTGCTTAAGAACTCCCGCGCTCCACCCATCCTACGGCCTTCCGTCAGGCGTGCCGCTGCCTCGCCATTAGTTCCCGGCTTCCCTCAGGCGGCTGGGAAGCAGTTCGCCGTGGCGGGCCAGCAGGGGATAGGCCGCGGCACCCACCAGGTGGGAGTTGATCCCCTTCATGTCGCGCAGGATGTCCAGATACAGCGCGCCGACTTCGGCGGCATCCACCTGGCCAGCCTTGATCTTTTGCAGGTGCGTGTCCGACGCCTGGGTTTCGATCGTGCGGAAGCGGGCTTTTTCACCGGCCAGCGCGCGGGCCTGGCGCAGGTCGTCGTTGACGAAGAGCGCGGCGGCCTGGCGTTCATTGGCGATCAGCTGGCCCAGGGTGTCGTCCAGGCTGGCGCGCTGCTCGGGCGAGAAAGTCCAGCCCTGCTTGCGCAACTTGGCCACGTGGCTGAGCAGGCCGTGGTGGGCGATGTCGCCCGCGTGGCCGATATTGCTGGTGAAGGCCAGGATGTCGTCCATGCGCTGCACGTCGTCGCGGGTCATGTTTTCCTGGTCCAGCGTGGCCAGATACGTCGTGATGGCGTTTTCCAGCTTGTCCAGCGCGGCGTCCAACTGGCGCGCCTGCACCATGCGGTGACGGTTGTCGCGCTTGAAGCCGGCGCGGGCATAAAGCAGCAGCGTCTGCACCATGTCGGCCATGCGCAGGGCCTCGCGGGCCGCATTGCCCAGCGCCACGGCCGGCACGTCGTGCGCCCATTCATCAAGATATTGGGGACGGGATGGGTCGTTCGGGTCCGCCCGCTTGGGCAGCCAGCGAGTCAGCAGCGCAGCGTATGGGGTCAAGAGCGGCAGGAACACCAGGGCGATCACCGCGTTGAACAGCGTGTGGAAGTTGGCGACGGCGCGGGCTGGGTCGCTGGCCATTTCGCTCATCAGCGGCTGCAGCACCGGCAGCAGCAGCAGGCCGGCCAGCACGCCCAGCACTCGGGTCAGCAGGTTGCCCAGCGGCAGGCGGCGGGCGGCGGGGTCGTCGCCCGTCACGCCTTCGATCATCGGATTGATGGCGGTGCCCAGGTTGGCGCCCAGCACCAGCGCAAAGGCCACGTGGGGGGCGACCATGTGGTGGCTGGCAAGCGACATCACCAGCACGACTACGGCCACGCTGGAGTGCGCGGCCCAGGTGAAGGCGGCCGACAGCAGCACCGCAGCGACCGGCTGGGTGGCCAGGGCGTCCAGGATCATGCCCAGCATGGGGGCGGTCTGGAAGGGCTCGAACAGTTCAACCAGCTGATGCAGCGACAGCAGCAGCAGCCCCAGGCCGATGAACACCCGGCCCAGGTCGCGGGTGCGGCCGGGCGGATAGCGGCGGAACATCCACACGCCCGCCAGGATCAGGATCGGGGCGAGCGAGGTCAGGTCGAAGGACAGCAGCTGGACGATCAGCGTGGTGCCGACGTTGGCCCCCAGCATGGCGGCCAGGGCCGGCACCAGGCCGACGACCCCGCCGGCGGCAAAACCGGTGATCATCAGGCCGGTGGCGGTGCTGCTCTGCAGGGCGGCCGTGATGCCCAGGCCGGCGGCGAAGGCGCGCAAGCGGGTGCCCAGCGCCTTGCCCAGCGCCGCGCCCAAGGCGGCCCCGAAGGCGCGCTGGACGCCGGTTTGGACCATGTGCACGCCCCATAGAAGCAGTGCGACATATCCGGCGAAGTCAAGCAGGGTAATAAGTCCAGACATCCAGGGGTGTTCCCGTTCTTTTTATGACAAGAAATAATTCTGTAATGATCGCATGCCTGACCGGACGGGGAAACCCGTAGCCGTGATACAGCATACGCCCGGCGGGGCTTTGCTGCGCGCGGCTGTGGCTACGCGTATCATTGCCTGACTATTCTTTGATGTACTGGAGTTTCGCGTGGCCGTTTCCGTATTCGATCTGTTCAAGATAGGCATTGGCCCGTCTAGCTCCCATACGGTGGGCCCGATGCGGGCCGCCTTGCTGTTCGCGCAAGGCCTGGAACGCGACGGCCTGATGCCGCGCGTGGCCAATGTCCGGGCCGAACTCTACGGATCGCTGGGCGCCACGGGCAAGGGCCACGGCACCGACAAGGGCGTGCTGCTGGGCCTGATGGGCGAAGCCCCCGATACCGTCGACCCGGCCGCCATCGTCGGCATGGTCGCCTCGGTGCGCGCCAGCCGCCAATTGCCGCTGCTGGGCCGCTACCCGGTTCCCTTCGTGGAAAAAGAGCACATGGTGTTCTACCGCCGCGAGGCGATGGCCGAGCACCCCAACGGCATGAAATTCCATGCACTCGACGCCAATGGAGAGTCGCTGCGCGAGGCGCGCTACCTGTCGGTGGGCGGCGGCTTCGTGGTGACTGCGGGCGCTTCCAACAGCCAGGTCATCGCGGCCCACAACCAATTGCCTTACCCGTTTCGCTCCGGCCGCGAACTGCTGACCATGTGCCGCGAGAGCGGCCTGTCGGTGGCCCAGCTGATGATGCAGAACGAGCTGACCTGGCGCGAAGCCGCGGAAACCAGCAGCGGCCTGGACCGCATCTGGCAAGTCATGCAGGACTGCGTGTCGCGCGGTTGCGGCATCAACTATCCGGAAGCCGACGGCGAATTGCCCGGCCCGTTGCGGGTGCGCCGGCGCGCGCCCGAGCTCTACCGCAATCTGACGCAGC
Source organism: Achromobacter marplatensis (assembly GCF_002209535.1). Taxonomy (GTDB): domain Bacteria; phylum Pseudomonadota; class Gammaproteobacteria; order Burkholderiales; family Burkholderiaceae_B; genus Achromobacter; species Achromobacter marplatensis. Next base: position 153,365 of record NZ_NJIG01000009.1, read on the forward strand.
GCGCCGAGCGCACCTTGTCCGACCCCTTGTCGGTGATGGACTGGGTCAACTTGTACGCCATGGCGGTCAACGAAGAGAACGCTGCGGGCGGCCGTGTCGTGACGGCGCCGACCAACGGCGCAGCGGGCATCATCCCGGCCGTGCTGCACTATTACGACCGTTTCGTGCCGGGTTCCAACCGCGAGGGCGTGCGGGAATTCCTGCTGACCGCCGCCGCGGTGGGGCTGCTGTACAAGTACAACGCATCGCTGTCGGGCGCCGAAGTCGGCTGTCAGGGCGAAGTGGGCGTAGCGTGTTCGATGGCAGCCGGCGGCTTGGCCGCCGCGCTGGGCGGCACGGTGGAGCAGGTTGAGAACGCCGCCGAGATCGGCATGGAACACAACCTGGGCCTGACGTGCGACCCGGTGGGCGGCCTGGTGCAGATTCCCTGTATCGAGCGCAACGCCATGGCCTCCATCAAGGCGGTGAACGCCGCCCGGATGGCGCTGCGCGGCGACGGGCAGCACTATGTGTCGCTGGATTCGGTGATCAAGACGATGCGCGAAACCGGCGCCGACATGAAGACGAAATACAAGGAAACGGCGCGCGGCGGTCTGGCGGTGAACATCGTCGAGTGCTGATGCGCGGCGGATGCCGCCCATGAAAAAGCCCCTCCGAAGAGGGGCTTTTTGCTGCTTGGGCGGGGAAGCAGGCCAGGGCCGGCTTAGATGACCCGCGCGTTTTGCAGCGCTGCGATGCGCGCCGGGATCGGCGGGTGGGAGGCGAACATGGCCGAGATGCCGCCACGGCCGGTGATGCCCGAGGCCTCGAAGGACTTGGGCAGGTCGCCCGGTTCCAGGCCGCCCAGGCGGGCCAGGGCGCGGATCATGGGTTCGCGTGCGCCCATCAGGTGGGCCGAACCGGCGTCGGCGCGGTATTCGCGCTGACGCGAGAACCAGGCCACGATGATCGAGGCCAGCACGCCGAAAATGATCTCACAGACCAGCACGGTGATGTAGTAGCCCGGGCCGATGCCGCGTTCGTTCTTGAACACGACGCGGTCGATGAAGTAGCCGACCACGCGGGCCAGGAATACGACGAACGTGTTTACCACGCCCTGGATGAGCGTCAGCGTGACCATGTCGCCGTTGGCGATGTGGGCCACTTCGTGCGCCAGCACGGCCGCGACTTCCTCTTCGCTCATGCTTTCCAGAAGGCCCGTCGACACAGCGACCAGCGAGTCGTTCTTGAACGCGCCGGTGGCGAACGCGTTGGGGGCGCCGTCATAGATGGCGACTTCCGGGCGGCCGATGCCGGCGCGGTCGGCCAGCTGGTGCACGGTGTCGACCAGCCAGGCTTCGCGCTGGTTGCGCGGGGCGTTCGGATCCAACACCTGCGCGCCGGTGCTCCATTTGGCCATCGGCTTGCTGATCAGCAGCGAGATGATCGCGCCCGTGAAGCCCACGACGACCGAGAAGATCAGGAGGGCGTTGAGGTTCAGGCCGTTGGCGGTGATGTAGCGGTCTACGCCCAGGATGCGCAGCGTGGCCGACAGCACGAGCATGACGGCCAGGTTGGTGATGACGAACAAGACAATGCGTTTCATGTTTTTTGTGTTCCTCTGCGAGCGGGAAATACCCGGGTTCGACATCGCGGCGGCCTGCCAGTTCCCCGACTCTCCGGCACCGCTCCCGGTGACGGAGAGTATAGTATCGCTTTCCCCTATTCCTCCCCACTTTTCCCTTAGCGCAGACCCCCAATGCAGGCTCTCTGGATGTTGCTGGCGTCCGCCATGTTCGCCATCATGGGGTCGTTCGTGAAGCTCGGTACCGAGCACGGCGCCTCCCTCCCGCAGATCGTGCTGTTCCGCGGGCTGCCTTCGGTGATCCTGCTGCTGCTGTGGGCGCGCGCCGGCCGGCAATCCATCATCCCGACCAGCTGGAAGCTGCACCTGTGGCGCAACCTGTCCGGCGTCACGTCGATGTGGCTGGGCTTTTTCGCCATCTCGCACCTGCCGTTGGCCACCGCCACCAGCCTGAACTACACCGCGCCGCTTTTCATCGCCTGCTGGATGCTGGGCTGGGGCGGCGCGCAGCGCGACCCCGTGCGCATCGTGGCGGTGGCGCTGGGCTTTCTGGGCGTGATCGCCGTCCTGCGACCCAGCATCAACGACGACCAATGGGTGGCCGCGGTCATGGGCATGGGCGCCGGGGCCATGTCGGCGATCGCCATGATGCAGATCCGCCAACTGGGCCGGATCGGCGAACCCGAATGGCGCACGGTGCTGTTCTTTTCCGTGGCGGTCTGCGTGTCCAGCGTGGCCGGCCTGTGGTTCGAAGGCTGGGGCCAGGCCGACTGGCAGGGCTACGCATCGCTCTTCGGCGTGGGCGTGGCCGGCATGTTCGGCCAGCTTGCCATGACCCGGGCCTTCGGCATGGGGTCGGCGCTGCTGACCGCCGCGCTGCAATACAGCACCATCATCTTCGCGGCCTTGCTGGGCATGGGCTTCTGGGGCGACCACCTGGACGGCGTGGCCTGGGCCGGCATGGGCTTGATCATTTCCGCGGGGCTGCTGTCAGTGTGGCGCACGATGCGCGACCCCAAGCCGGCCTGACCCGCGCCCCCCTTAGACCAGGAGCACACCGAATGACGATGACACTGATTTCCGCCGCCGATCTGGCCGCGCGCCTCGATACGCCCGACCTGCGCGTGTTCGATGTGCGCCATGACCTGACCAACCACGCGGCGGGCCGCCAGGCCTATGACGCCGGCCATATCCCCGGCGCCCGTCACCTGGACCACGAGACCGAACTGGCCGCGCCGCGCACCGGCAAGAACGGCCGTCATCCCTTGCCTTCGCGCGCGGAATTCGGCGCGCTGATGGCCGCGCACGGCGTGACGCCGCAGACGCTGGTCGTCGCCTACGACGCCAGCGGCGGCATGTACGGCGCGCACCTGTGGTGGATGCTGCGCTGGCTGGGCCATGACCGTGTGGCCGTGCTGGACGGCGGCTGGCAGGCCTGGGTGGCCGCCGGACTGCCCACGTCGACCGAGGCCGCAGCGCCCGTGCAGGCCGGAAAACCCGTGGAGCCGGGCGCGTCGCTGGCGGGTGCCGTGGACGCCAACGCCGTGCTGGCCAACATCGCCCAACCGTCCTTCACCGTGATCGACGCGCGCGCCGCCAATCGCTACCGCGGCGAGGTCGAACCGATGGACCCGGTGGCCGGGCACATCCCGGGCGCGTTGAACCGCCCCAACGGCGAAAACCTGCAAGCCGACGGCCGCTTCAAGAGCGCCGAACAACTGCGCGCCGAATTCGCAAGCTTGCTGGATGGCCGCGACCCGGCATCCATCGTGCACCAATGCGGCTCGGGCATCACTGCCTGCCACAACCTGCTGTCCATGGAGATCGCGGGCCTGGCGGGATCGCGCCTGTATCCGGGCTCGTGGAGCGAGTGGTGCAGCGACCCGTCGCGTCCGGTGGCCAAGGGCGCCTGAGGCGGCCCCCATCCGTAACCCCATCCGTAAGCCAGGGCGATTGCCCTGGCTTTTTGCTTTGGCGCGCGTGTTTTGCTGGCAGCCGCTACCAGATCGCGGCCAGCTTGACCCGTCCCGAGACGCTTTCGGCGATTTCCAGGAAGTGGTCCAAAGGCGGCGTGGCCAGCCCGGGGACCTTGGCCATGTCGTCCCACCGCCTTAGACGAATCGCATCCGGCGCGCCCGGCATGCTGGCGAAATCCACCGCCTGGCCCGCATCGAAGCTGCCCCCCTGCAATGCCAGGCTGCGCTTGGAGTCTTCCGAGAGCGACGCTTCATATTGCGGCTCCACGTAGCAGAGGTAGCGTTTGGCTTCCACATGGAGCCGGATGGGATCCAGCACGGCCGAGCTGAACAGCCCGCGCAGGAACGGCAGCACGAAATACTGGTGCTTGTCGTCGATGCCGCGCAGCGTGGGCGTGCCGGGCCGGTCGGCGATCAGGTGGCCCAAGTCGTGCAGCAGGCAGGCGGTGATCAGTTGCGCGTTGGCGCCATTGCGCTCGGCGAGCGCCGCCGTCTGCAGCGCATGCCGCAAATGGCTGACGGACTCGCCATGATAGGAGCGGTGTCCGCGCTCCAGGAAAATCTGCTCGATGTCTTGCAAGGTCAAGGCCATGGTTGTCTCCTGAGTGGCCGCAAGGGGGAGAGGCGGGCAGTGACCTTCGCGGTCAGCCGGCTGCCGGCGCCATCTCCAGAAAGCGCGCGATCAATTGCACCGGTTGGCGCTCGCGCAGGCAGTACAGGTATTCGTTCATCACGATGTCGGCGCCTTCGATGTCCAGCGCCGCCAGATCGGGATGCGAGGGGATTTCACGCGATGGGATAAGGCTGATGCCCAGATCGCACAGGATGGCTTGCCGGATCGACTCCCGGCTGCCGATCTCCAGCGTGCGCCGCACGGTGACGCCGGCTGCCGCCAGGGCGTCCTCGGTCAGTTGGCGCGTCATGGAGCCGGGTTCGCGCAACAGCACCGCATGGTCGGCCAGATCGGCCAGCCGGACGCGGGTCAGGCGGGCCAGCGGGTGGTCGCGGTGCGTCACCACGCGGATCGGGTCGGCGGCGATCATCCGTCGGTACAGGTGCTTGTCATCCATCAGAAAAGATGACGTGGCAATCTCGATGCGGTAGTCGTGCAATGCCTGCAGCATCGACTGCGAATTGCCGATCGTGACGGTCAGGTCGATGCCGGGGTAGCGCTGGTTGTACCGGCGCACCGTATCCATGATGTAGAAGGGGCCGGTCGCGCCGATGCGCAGATTGCCCTCGCGCAGGTCGCTGGCGTCGCGCAGCCGGAAATCGATCTCGGTTTCCTGCTGCACCAGCTTTTCCACCATGGGCATCAGGTTGTGGCCCGCGTCCGACAGGCGCATGCCGCGGCCCTGCCGATGAAAGAGCTCAACGCCGTAACGTGACTCCAGCTGGCGCAGTTGCCCCGTCACCGTGGGTTGGCTGACACCCAGCTGGGCGGCGGCCTTGGTGACGGTGCCGCAGCGAGCCACGGCGTAGAAGGATTTGAGTTCGGCGACAAGCACGATGGTGGGGGCGGTAAAGGGACGCAATGCGCAAGACCGCCAGTACACCAAAATAATTTGATGTTTTTATTACTGCATTTGCGCGAAGTGTCATAAACACTCAATACGCGGCTTCCATACTGCCTTCGTTCCCAAACCGGAGGCACCATGCCCCAACCCAATAACGACCTTTTCCCCGCCGGGCCGCCCCAAGGGGAAAAAGCCCCCCCGGGGGGCAGAGAGCCCCAGCATGGGGCGAAGCGTGGGGGCTTTCTCACTGTCCGAAATCTCGTGAAACGGTTCGGCAGCCATACGGCGCTGGCCGATGTTTCGCTGGATATCCGGGCAGGCGAGCTGGTGTGCCTGCTGGGCCCGTCCGGTTGCGGCAAGACGACCCTGCTGCGGGCCATTGCCGGCCTGGAGCGCCAGGACAGCGGCACCATCGTGCTGTCCGGCCGGGATATTTCCCATGCCGAGCCGCAAGAGCGCGACTACGGCATCCTGTTCCAGTCCTATGCGCTGTTTCCCAACCTGACCGTGGCCCAGAACGTGGCGTACGGCCTGAGCGGCAAGCGCGCCCACCGCAAGCACGTCGCCAACCGGGTCGAGGAAATGTTGACCTTGGTGGGCCTGGCCGGTGCTGCGGAAAAATATCCGGGACAGATCTCCGGCGGCCAGCAGCAGCGCGTGGCCTTGGCGCGCGCGCTGGCGCCGTCGCCGTCGCTGCTGCTGCTGGACGAACCCATGTCCGCCCTGGACGCCCGGGTGCGCGAGCACCTGCGCATCGAGCTGCGCGCCTTGCAGAAGCGCCTGTCCATCACGACTTTGATGGTGACGCATGACCAGGAAGAGGCCATGGTGATGGCCGACCGCATCGCCGTCATGAACGGCGGGGTCATCGAACAGTACGGGACGCCGCGCGAACTCTACCGCCAGCCGGAATCGGCCTTCATTGCCGACTTCGTGGGCGAGGCGAACTGGCTGCCGTTCGAACGCATCGATGCCCACCGTGCCCGCGTCGGCCGCCAGGAATTGGCTGTGGACGCGGCGCTGGACGGGCAGTCGGGCAAGCTCTTCGTACGCCCCGAAGCGGTGCGCGTCAGCATGGCGCGCCCGGAAGAACCCAATTCGATGCTGGCTGACGTGCTGGACGGTGTGTTCCTGGGCCGCGGCTATCGCCTGGCGCTGCGCCTGGAAGGCGTGCCCGGTTCCACCGTGCATTCCATCGTGTCCCCCGAAATCGGAGACGCCCTGCTGGGCCCTCACGCTGCCAGCCGCTGCTGGGTGGAGCTGCCGCGCCATGCGATTCGCGCCTACGCTTGATTCCGCCATGACCGGATCTACCGCCGCCGAAACGGCCGCCTCCACCCCCGTGCCTGCGGCCCCGGCCGCACCCGCACCCGCGGTCGTCCTGGGCCGCCGCCCCTTGCCCGCCTGGATCGGCGCGCTGGGGCTGACGGCGGGGCAGGGCGCGCTGGTGTTGTTTCTGGTGCTGTTCCTGGCGTTGCCGCTGGCCGCGATCCTGCTCAAATCCGTCACCGATAGTGACGGCGCCTGGGCCGGCCTGTCGGTCGTGACCGGCATCATCGGCGCGGACGGATTTCTTTCCATGGTCGGGCGCAGCCTGATGGTCGGCATCGTCACGATGCTGCTGGTGGTGCCTTGCGCTTATGGATTCGCCTATGGCCTGACCCGCACGCGCCTGCCGGGCAAGGGCCTGCTGCGCACCATTGCGCTGCTGCCGCTGCTGGCCCCGTCGCTGCTGCCCGGCATTGCGCTCGTCTATCTGCTGGGCAACCAGGGCCTGCTCAAGAGCCTGACGGGGGGCGCCACCATCTACGGCTTCTGGGGCATCGTGGTGGGCGAGGCCTTCTACACCTTCCCGCATGCGCTGATGATCCTGCTGACCGGCCTGACGCTGGCCGATGGCCGCCTGTATGACGCCGCGCGGGCGATGGGCGCCGGTGCATGGCGCACGTTCCTGACCGTGACCCTGCCCGGCACGCGCTATGCCGTGTTCTCGGCCTGCTGCGTGGTGTTCACGCTGACCGTGACCGATTTCGGCGTGCCCAAGGTGGTGGGCGGGGATTACAACGTGCTGGCCATGGAAGCCTATAAGGCTGTGGTCGGCCAGCAGAACTTCCCCAAGGGCGCGGCCATCGGCATCCTGCTGCTGCTGCCCGCCTTGCTGACCTTCGTGCTGGACCGCCGGCTGCGCGCCCGCCAAGGCGCCCAGATGAGCGGCCGGGCCCAGCCTTATGTCTCGGGCGTGAACGTCCGGCGCGATGCCGCCTTCCTGGCGCTTGCCGGCGTAATGGCCGCCTTCCTGCTGGCGATCATCGGCGTGGCGGTCTGGGCGTCGTTCGTGAAGATGTGGCCGTACAACCTGTCCATGTCGCTGCGTTCCTACGATTTCGACAATATGGACGGTGGCGGCTGGCTGGCTTGGTGCAACAGCTTGCAGCTGGCGTTCTGCACGGCCGTGATCGGTACGGCGGTCGTGTTCGTCGGCGCCTGGATGATGGAGAAGGTGCCGGCGCGCGGCGGCGTGGCGCGCGGCCTGCGCGGCGCGGTGAGCATGCTGGCGTTGATGCCGATGGCGGTGCCGGGACTGGTGTTGGGCCTGGGCTACATCTTCTTCTTCAACAGCCTGATGAATCCGCTGAACGTGTTGTACGGCACGATGCCGCTGCTGATCCTGTGCACGGTCGTCCACTTCTACACCAGCGCGCACCTGACGGCGGCGACCGCGCTCAATGCGCTGGACCCGGAATTCGAAGCCGCGTCGGCGTCGCTGAAAGTGCCGCGCATGACGACGTTCCTGCGGGTGACCTTGCCGATGTGCCTGCCGGCGGCGCTGGACGTTGCCCGCTACCTGTTCGTTTCCGCCATGACGACCGTGTCGGCCGTGGTGTTCCTGTACAGCCCGTCCACGGTGCTGGCCGCCGTCGCCGTGCTGAACATGGACGACGCCGGCTTCATCGGTCCGGCCGCCGCCATGTGCACCGTGATCATGGCCAGTTCCGCCGTCGCGGCCCTGGTGCTCCACTTGGCCAGCCGTGCATTGGTGGCGCGCAGCCAGGCCTGGCGCCGCCCCGTGGCCTCTTGAACGCTTATTTCTAGGATGACCCTCATGACTGCTGTTTCCCCTTTGCCCGTCCAACTGGAAGCCGTGATCTTCGACTGGGCCGGCACGCTGGTCGACTTCGGATCGTTCGCGCCCACCAAGGTGTTCGTGGATGCGTTCTCGCAGTTCGGCATGGACGTGTCGTTGAAAGAGGCCCGCGGCCCGATGGGCATGGGCAAGTGGGACCACATCCGCGCCCTGTGCGACCAGCCCGCCATCGCCAGCCAGTACCAGGCCCAGTTCGGCCGCCTGCCGACCGATGACGACGTGACCGCCATCTACGAACGCTTTTTGCCGATGCAGCTGGAAAAGGTCGCGCAGTATTCGGCGGCCATTCCCGGTGCGGCCGAACTGTTGCGTGCGCTGCGCCAGCACGGCCTGAAGATCGGATCCTGCTCGGGCTATCCGGGCAGCGTCATGCGCCGCGTCGTAGAGCGCGCCGCCGCCGAAGGCCTGGAGCCCGATTGCATCGTGGCCAGCGACGACGTGCCGCGCGCACGTCCGGCGCCGGCGATGGCGCTGAAGAACGTCGTGGAACTGGGCCTGTCGGACGTTGCCGGCTGCATCAAGGTTGACGACACCTCGCCCGGCATCGAAGAAGGCCGCCGCGCCGGCATGTGGACGGTGGGGCTGCTGTTGTCCGGCAATGCCGCCGGCCTGACGCTGGACGAATACCTGAGCCTGGACGAAGCGGGGCGCGACAAGGCGCGCGCCGAGGCGACCCGCGAACTCTCGACCGCCGCGCCGCATTACCTGATCGATACGGTGGCCGACCTGCCGGCCGTCGTGACCGATATCGAAGCCCGTCTGGCACGAGGCGAACGGCCCTGAGCTAGATCCTGACCGGCCGGCGCCGCCGGCCACATTCCTCTCTTTCACACCGCGTACCGCAGCCGGCAACCGCCGGCAGCGGGGGCGACTCTCACCCTTTTTCCGCTCATCCACGGAGTTCCTCATGAATCGCTACAAGCTGCTTGCACTGGCCGCCGCCCTGACGGGCGTGATGGGCGCCGCCTCCGCCGAGACCACGCTGACGGTCTACACCGCGCTCGAAGCCGACCAGATCAAGGTCTACCAGGCCGCGTTCGAACGCGCGAATCCCGACATCAAGATCCAGTGGGTCCGTGACTCCACCGGCATCATCGCCGCCAAGCTGCTGGCCGAAAAGAGCAACCCCAAGGCCGACGTCATCTGGGGCTTGGCTGGCACGGCGCTGGGCCTGATGGACAAGGAAGGCATGCTGCAACCCTACGCCCCCAAGGGCCTGGACCAGATCGCCGCCAACATGCGCGACGCCAAGGCCGAGCCGTCGTGGGTCGGCATGGACGGCTACGCCGCCGCCATCTGCTTCAACACCATCGAAGCCGAAAAGCAGAAGCTGCCCAAGCCCACGTCGTGGGAGGACCTGACCAAGCCGGTCTATGCCGGCAAGATCGTCATGCCGAACCCGGCCTCCTCGGGCACGGGCTTTCTGGACGTCAGCGCCTGGCTGCAGATCTTCGGTGAAGAGAAGGGCTGGGCCTACATGGACGCCCTGCACAAGAATATCGGTTCGTACACGCACTCCGGTTCGAAGCCTTGCAACATGGCGGCCGCGGGCGAGTTCCCGATCGGCGTGTCGTTCGACTACCGCGCGGCCAAGCTGAAGGCCGACGGCGCGCCCGTCGAAGCCGTGTTCCCGTCGGAAGGCCTGGGCTGGGAAGTCGAAGCCACCGCCATCATGAAGGGCACGAAGAACCTGGAAGCCGCCCGCAAGCTGGCCGACTTCTCGGCCAGCCGCGAAGCCAACGAACTGTACAAGGCCAACTTCGCGGTGCTGGCGATCCCGTCCATCGCCACGGTCAACCCCAACCTGCCGGCTGACCTGACCAAGCGCATGATCAAGAACGACTTCGTGTGGGCCGCCACGAACCGCGAACGCATCATCGCCGAATGGACCAAGCGTTACGACGGCAAGTCCGAGCCGAAGAAGAAGTAAGCATCCGCCAATGCGGCCGCGCGGCTTGCCCCGCGCCGCCGCCCGCCGGGAAGCGCCGCAGTGCGGCAGCTTCCCTCGCTATTCCTCCAGCAATGTTCCCGAGATGAAAACTTACGACGTAATCGTGGTGGGCGCAGGGATGCTCGGCATCGCGCACGCCTGGGCTGCCGCCAAGCGCGGCTTGTCGGTGGCCGTGATCGAACGCAGCCGCCAGGCGCACGGCGCCACGATCCGCAACTTCGGCCAGGTCATCGTGACCGGCCAGCCGCCCGGCATGATGCTGTCGCACGCGCAGCAGGCCCGCGAGCTGTGGCTGGATCTGGCCTCCAAGGCTGGCTTCCATGTGCGCGCCAACGGCGCCCTGGTGCTGGCCCGCAATGCCGATGAGGCCACCGTGCTCGAGGAGTTCGCGGACACCCGACTGAAGCAGGAAGGCTATCGTGCCGACCTGCTGTCCGCCCGCGACGTGGCCGGCCTGTACGACGGCCAATTGGCGCACCACTGCATGGGGCTGCGCGGCCACGATGATTTGCAGATTTACTCCCGCGAGGCCTTGCCGGCGATCACGCGCTATCTGGCTGAAGCCCTGGGCGTGACCTTCATCACCGGCACGCTCGCGCGCGCCGTGGAAAACGGCCTGGTCGGCACGACCGCCGGCGACTTCGAGGGCAAGCATGTGTTCGTGTGTCCCGGCCACGACTACCTGACCCTGTTGCCCGAACGCTTCGCGCCGCTGAACCTGGAAATCACCCGGCTGCAGATGCTGCGCGCGGCGTTCGAGACGAACCCCATCGCGCTGGACCGACCGTTGCTGACGGGCTTGTCCTGCGTGCACTACGGCGCTTTTTCGGATCTGCCGTCAGCGCAAGCCCTGCGCGACGTGATCCAGGCGCGCACGCCGATGCTGCTGGAAAATGGCATCCACCTGCTGATCAGCCCCACGCCTTATGGCGAACTGATCATCGGAGATTCGCACCGCTATGGCCAGGATGCGTTCCCGTTCAATGACGAGGCGGTCGACAACGCCATGCTGGACCTGGCGTCGCAGGCCCTGGGCGCGCGTTTGCGCGTGGTGGAGCGCTGGCAGGGGGTGTATGGCGCCCACGGTCCGGCGCCGTTCTCGGTGATGCCGGTGGACGCGGCCACGACCGTGGCGGTCATGCACTCCGGCGTCGGCATGACGGTGGGGCTGGCGATCGGCGAACGCACGGTGGCAGGCGCGATCGGGTAGGGGGCGCTTCGCGCCGCGCGCAATGAAAAGGGCCTCGCGATGTGCGAGGCCCTTGTTCCGACTGCGGCAAGCCCTGCGTAGACAGAACCTGCGCTTACACGTCCTGCATGATCCGCCGGTACCACTCGTGGAAGTGCTGCATGCCGTCTTCCATCGGCGACTGGTAGGGGCCGGCCTCATTCACGCCGCGCAGCATCAGGGCCTTGCGGCCCGCATCCATGCGTTCGGCGATCTCATCGTCTTCGATGGCCGTTTCCATGTAGGCGGCGCGCTGCGCCTCGACGAATTCGCGTTCGAACGCCGAGATTTCCTCGGGGTAGTAGAACTCGACGACGTTGACGGTTTCCTGCGGGCTCTTCGGATACAGCGTGGACAGCACCAGCACGTGCGGATAGAGCTCGATCATGTGGGTCGGGAAATACGTGACCCACACCGCACCGAAATCCGGCGCGTCGCCGTCGCGGAACGACAGCAGGCGGTCGTGCCACTGCTTGTAGACGTCCGAACCGGGTTGCGCCAGCGCGTTGTGCACGCCGACCTTCTGCAGGCTGTACCAGTCGTTGAATTCCCAGGTCAGGTCGTCGCAGGTGACGAAACGGCCCAAGCCGGGGTGGAACGGACCGACGTGGTAATCCTCAAGATAGACCTCGATGAAGGTCTTCCAGTTGTAGTTGCACTGATGCACTTCGACATGGTCGAGCACGTAGTCGCCGAAGTTGAACTCGGGACGCGAGAACAGCGGAGCCATGTCGGAGGCCGGATCGCGCGGGCCTTCGAACAGCAGGCCGTGGCAATCGCGCAGCCGGAACTTCTGCAAGTTCATGCAGGGCGTGGTCTCGAACTGCGGCGCGCCCAACAACTCGCCCTGGTTGTTGTACGTCCAGCGGTGCAACGGACAAACGATGTTGCCGCCAGTGGCTTTCAGATTGCCCTGGGAATTGCAGTTGCCGGCCACATTGCCGGCCTCGCCGCCCAGCATCAACGCCTGGCGGTGACGGCAGACATTTGAGATGAGTTCAACGCCTTGCTGGTTGCGAACCAGCACGCGTCCTGCGTTTTCCTGAACCAACGTACGCCAATCCCCGATCTCGGGCACCAATTTCTGGTGGCCGACGTATTGCGAGGATTGCTTGAAAATGAGTTCTTGCTCGCGGGCAAAGAGGGCTTCGTCAAAATAAGCACTGACGGGTAGCTGGGTGCGAGCTGGCACGACATGTGCCATCCGACCGATGTCGGTCATGATTCCCTCCGCTCGGATAAAAAAGCCAGGACGGTTTGAGCTCTGCCAAGCGCTTTTGTTTCAAGCCCAGCGATTTTGCGAACTGCTCGTGCAAACGCTTGAGCTCAACTGTCGAGCTTGGCTAAATCCGTGCTGGCGCGAAGAAAAATCGGTGTCTGGCCGATCAAATAAGCCGTGAATTGTACCCCAAGGGATTCCCCTACGCCCGTGAAGATCCGTGAAGCTTGGTGAAGTTATGGAGGGGGGTGTTTGGCCGGGTGCAAAACCCGATTAACCCTTCACGGCGTAGGTCTTTCAGACGAGTCGGCGGGTCGCCGGATGGCGCCTGAGCGGCCAGCTGCTGGCCGCCGACAGGCCGAAGACAGCAAGCGTCAGCAGCGGCACCGTCCAGGCATCGCGATCGCCGCCCGTGAATGCGCCGGCGCGGCGCGCCACGTCCAGGAACACCGGGTGGATCAGATACACGCCGAACGTCAGCGGTGCCAGCGCGGCCAGCCGCGGCAACCGGGGCGAGGACACGATCCACTGGAATGCGGCCAGCGACATGAACGGCACGGTCAGGCTGAAGTAGTCGTAGAAGTAGGTGTCCAGCGTGTGGCCGTTGGACATGGCCGTCACGCCCAGCGCGGTGGCGGCGACGCTGGCCGCCAGCATCAGGCCCGGCCGGGGTATGCGCATTTCGCCGTCGAAGATCAGGCGGCCGGCCACGAAGTAGCCCAGATAGGGCAGGAACCAGGTCAGGAAGAAACCGTGCGGCGCGCCCAGCGCACGGCGATACAGCGCGTCCAGGATCGCCACGCCCAGGATGCCCACCACCCAGAGCGAGCGGCCGCGGGGCGTGCTCCGCGCATACAGCATGCGGGCCAGCGGGGCGAAGAGGTACAGCCCCACGATCATGTACAGGTACCAGAGGTGGTAATACGGTTCGCCCTGGACGACCTTGCGCGGCCAGAAGGAAAAGTCGACGCGCCCGTCGTCCCACCAGTCCAGCCCCGTGCGCCACGTCAGGTAGAACAGAGTCCAGAACACCAGCGGCGCGCAGATGCGCGCCATGCGACGGCTGTAGAACTTGAGGGCGTCCTGGGGCTTGCCGGGATCCAGCAGCAATGCGCCGCTGACCATGACAAAGACAGGCACGCACCAGCGCGCCGCCGAGTCATACAGGTTGGCGGCCAGCCACGCACCGCCGCCGTAGGCGGCCGGGTCGCTGACGATCAGCGCCGCGCTGTGCAGCAGGACGACTGCCACGGCCGCCAGCCAGCGGGCGGCGTCCAGGCGGGCGTATCGGTCTTCGGTATCAGGCATCCGTGCTCCCGCTGGTGAATCTTCTTCACCTTAGCAGCGGCAAGCGCCCGGTTTCTGTATCCAGCGGTTAGGCAAGGCGTAAAAAACCGACAGGACCCAGGTGGGCGCTGTCGGGGAAAGGGCGACGGGCCGAGTGGCCTGCCGCCGTTTCGCGGGTCGGCAAGACCGCGAACGATTTGTCACTAAACCGTTGGCGCGGAGCCGCGCTCGCTTATTGCAGGACGATGTTGGCCTGCTTGATCAGTTGCGACACGATCGGCTGTTCTGTCTTGATCTGCTTGTCCAATTCGGCCGCCGTGCCCGAACGCGGGTCGATGCCCATGTCCAGCATGCGCTTCTTCACGGCCTCGTCCTGCAGGGTGTCGGTCAGCGCGGCCTGCAGCTTCGCCAGGACCGGAGCCGGGGTGCCCTTGGGCGCCACGAAGCTGAACCAGGCGGTCATGTCGAAGGCGGGGTAGCCCTCTTCGGCCAGCGTCTGCAGTTTCGGCAGCGTCGCCAGCCGCGACGGGCTGGTGATGGCGAAAACCTTGACCTTGCCGGCGTCCGCCTGCGGCATGCCGGTGGCGACCATGTCGAAGAACAGGTCGACGTCGCCGCTGATCAGGGCGGGCAGGGCCTGGGTCGCGCCCTTGAAGGGCACGTGCAGGATGTCGATGCCGGCGCGTTCCTTGAACAGTTCGCCGGCCAGGTGCGACGACGTGCCGGGCCCGAAGGTCGCGAACGTCAGCTTGCCCGGGTTCTGCTTGGCGTAGGCCACGACGTCCTGCGTGCTGTTGAAGGGCCGCTTGGGGCTGGACAGCAGCACCAGCGGGCCGACGCCCACCATGCCGATTGGCGAGAAACTGTCCGGGTCGTAAGGCAGTTCCTTGTACAGATAGCGGTTCGTCACCAGCGTGGAGTTCGTGGCCATCAGGATGGTGTAGCCGTCGGGCTGTTCCCGCGAGACGAACGCCGCCCCGATGGACGTGCCGGCGCCCGCCTTGTTCTCCACGATCATGGGCTGGCCCAGCGTCTTGGCCATGCGTTCGGCCAGGATGCGGGTCAGCACATCGGTGGCGCCGCCGGCCGGGAAGGGCGAGACGACCTTGATCGGCCGGGCCGGATACGTGTCGGCCTGCGCGCCCAGTGCGGCGGCGCTAAGCAATACGGTGGCCAGCAGTTTGATGCTCGTGCGAATCATGTTTTCCCCTTGGAATCGCGTGCGTGAGTGGATCGCCGGGCTTGGCTTGACCGAACCGCGCTGCGGGAAGCATTGCGGGGGCTTGCCAAGTCTCCTTGGATCATTTAAATTCCGTTATATGGAATTTAGTTTTGTTATTCGAAATAAACTATAAAAACGAAGCGAATAGAAATGCAATCTTTTTCTGACACCAAGCGCGTCATCCACGCCGCCACCAAACCCGACGAGACGCTGGAGCTCAGCCAGCCGGCGCGGCGCAAACGCACCGCTGGCGTAGGCGAAGGCGCCAATTCGCCCGACTTCATCACCGCGCTGGCGCGGGGGCTGGACGTGCTGCGGTGTTTTCGCCACGGCGTGACCGCGCTGGGCAACCTGGACCTGGCGCGCCTGACCGGCCTGCCCAAGCCCACGATCAGCCGCATCAGCTACACGCTGACCGAGCTGGGTTACCTGCGCTATCACCCCGACACCGGCAAGTATTCGCCCGGCTATGGCGTGCTGGCGCTGGGCTTTGGCCTGCTGGCAGGGCTGGAGGTACGCGAACTGGCCAAGGCCTCGATGACCGAATTGGCCCGTGACACCGGCGGCGCGGTTGCGCTCGGCGCCTTCGATGGCGACGCCATGACCTATGTCGAAGCCATCCACGGGTCCTCCGCGCTGTACTTGCGGCTGCCCGTCGGCTATCGCGCCAGCCTGGACAGCGCGATGGGCCGAGCGTATCTGGCCAGCCTGCCTGCCAGCGCCTGTGACGAGGTGCTGGCGCGCCTGGGGCCGGCCGCGCCGCCTGTCGACGCCATTGCCCGCGCCCGTCTGGAGCTGCAGGAATCGGGCTGTTGCTTCGCCATTGGCGAGTGGCAATCTGGCATCAACGCCGTCGCCGTGCCGTTCACGTCCATCACGGGCGAAGGCGTCTTCGTGATGAGCTGCGGCGGCCCCGCCAGCCTGTTGCCGGAACCGGACTTGCGTACGCGCGTGGGCCCCGCACTGCGCGCGGCGATCGCGGGTCTTGCCGGGGCGTCGGCCTGATCGTCCGGGCACACGCGGGTCCGGCGTGGCTATCTCGTACAATTCGGAGATTGATCCACCCCTAGCGCCCTCGGAGACCCGTTTGGCCAAACCCACACCAGCCGATCCGCAGATCGACGACCGTCCCTTGCCCCAGGATTTCGAAACGGCCCTGGCCGAATTGGAGTCATTGGTTGCGGCCATGGAAGACGGCTCGTTGCCGCTTGAGCAATCGCTGGCCGCCTACCGGCGCGGCGTCGCGCTCACCCGGGTCTGCCAGGACCGCTTGGCGCAGGCCGAACAGCAGGTCAAGGTCCTGGAAGGCGACTTGCTGCGTCCGCTGGATCCGGCGGCGCTGGATGACGAATAAGAACCCGATGAAGCAAACTCAACTCGCTTTCCCGGAGTGGCTGCAGGGCCGTGTGCGGCACGTCGAAGACGTCCTCGACGACCTGATGCCCCCCGCGGATGTGCTGCCTGTCCGTCTCCACGAAGCCATGCGCTACGCCGTCCTGGGCGGTGGCAAGCGCGTGCGCGCCGCGATGGTCTACGCCGCCGGGCAAGCGTGCCCGGTCAGCGGCAGCGTGCTGGCCATCGAAGCGTCGCTGGACCGCGCCGCCGCGGCGGTGGAATTGATCCACGCGTATTCGCTGGTGCATGACGACCTGCCTTGCATGGACGACGATACGCTGCGCCGCGGCCAGCCCACGACGCACGTGAAGTTCGACGAAGCCACTGCCATGCTGGCGGGCGACGCCTTGCAGCCGCTGGCCTTCGATCTGCTGGCCTCGATGCCGATTGCGCCTGCGCTGATCGTGCAGGCCACGCAGTCGCTGGCGCGCGCCGCCGGCAGCCAGGGCATGGCGGGCGGCCAGGCCATCGACCTGCTCAGCGTCGGCCGTTCGCTGTCGCGCGACGACCTCCAGACCATGCACAGCATGAAGACCGGCGCCATGCTGGCCTGCAGCGTTGCGCTGGGCGGCATCGTCGCGGGTGCCAGTTCGGCGTCGCGCCAGGCGCTGGACGCCTACGCGCAAGCAATGGGCCTGGCATTCCAGGTCGTGGACGACATCCTTGACGTGACCGCCGACACGGCCAGCCTGGGCAAGACCCCTGGCAAGGACGCGGCGGAGAACAAGCCGACGTACGTGTCGCTCCTGGGCCTGTCCGAGGCGCGCGCGTTCGCCGACGAATTGCGTGAAGCAGCGCTGGCGGCGCTGGCACCGCTGGGCGATGCCGGCGGACGCTTGGCGCAACTGGCCGACTTCATCGTCCTTCGAGACCGCTGATCCGTGACTAGCCCGGCTTGAATCCACGCCGGGTCAACGAACCCCATAAAAGCATGACGACTGATTTGTTGGACCGCATTCAATCCCCGGCAGACCTCAAGCGCCTGGATCGTCGCGAGCTGAAGAAGCTTGCGGACGAACTGCGCGGCTTCGTGCTGGAGTCGGTATCCAAAACGGGCGGGCACTTGTCGTCCAATCTGGGCACGGTGGAGCTCACGCTGGCGCTGCATCAGGTGTTCGACACGCCGCATGACCGGATCGTCTGGGACGTGGGCCACCAGTCCTACCCGCACAAGATCCTGACAGGACGCCGCGCCGGCATGGCGCGGCTGCGTCAAGAAGGCGGGATCTCGGGCTTTCCCAAACGCAGCGAATCCGAATACGACGCCTTCGGCACCGCACATTCCTCGACGTCAATCTCGGCCGCGCTGGGCATGGCGGTGGCCTCGCGCAACGCCGGCGTGCAGCGCCAGCACATCGCTGTCATCGGCGACGGCGCCATGTCGGCCGGCATGGCGTTCGAGGCCATGAACAATGCGGGCGTCACGCCCAACATCAACCTGCTGGTGATCCTGAACGACAACGACATGTCGATCTCGCCGCCGGTGGGGGCGTTGAACCGCTACCTGGCGCGCCTGATGTCGGGCCGCTTCTACGCTGCGGCCAAGAACGTCGGCCGCGCCGTCCTGCAGCACGTGCCGCCGGTGCTTGAGCTGGCGCGTCGTTTCGAAGAGCATGCCAAAGGCATGGTCACGCCGGCCACGCTGTTCGAGGAGTTCGGCTTCAACTACGTCGGCCCCATCGACGGCCACGACCTGGACGCCCTGGTGCCCACCCTGCAGAACCTGAAGGCCCTGCAAGGCCTGCAGTTCCTGCACGTGGTGACCAAGAAGGGGCAGGGCTACAAGCTGGCCGAGGCCGATCCGGTGCTCTATCACGGCCCGGGCAAGTTCGACCCCGCCGTGGGCATCCAGCAATCCAAGGCGCCGGGCAAGCGCACCTTCACCCAGGTGTTCGGTCATTGGCTGTGCGACATGGCCGAGCAGGATTCGCGCCTGGTCGCGGTCACCCCCGCCATGCGCGAAGGCAGCGGGCTGGTGGAATTCGAAAAGCGCTTCCCGCTGCGGTATTTTGACGTGGGCATCGCCGAACAGCATGCCGTGACGTTCGCCGCCGGCATCGCCTGCGAAGGGCAAAAGCCCGTCGTCGCCATCTATTCGACCTTCATGCAGCGCGGCTACGACCAGTTCATTCATGACGTGGCCCTGCAGAATCTGGACGTGACCTTCGCGCTGGACCGTGCAGGCATCGTGGGCGCCGACGGCGCCACCCATGCCGGCAACTACGACACCGCCTTCCTGCGCTGCGTGCCGAACATGGTGGTGGCCACGCCGTCCGACGAAAGCGAAACGCGCCTGTTGCTGTCCACCTGTTATCAGTACCCGGGCCCGGCATCCGTGCGCTATCCGCGCGGCGCGGGTTGCGGCGCCGCGGAAGGTGCTGGCCTGGATACCGTCGAAGTGGGCCGCGGCGTGGTTCGCCGCGAAGGCAAGAAGATCGCCATCCTGGGGTTCGGCACCCTGGTGCCGGCCGCGCTGGCCGCCGCCGACAAGCTGGACGCCACCGTGGCTGACATGCGCTTCGTCAAGCCGATCGATCGTGAACTGATCCTGGATCTGGCGGCCCGGCACGATGCGCTGGTCACGTTGGAAGACGCGTCCATCATGGGTGGCGCGGGCAGCGCCGTGCTGGAAACGCTGAGCGCCGCCGGGGCGCAGATTCCCGTGCTGCAACTGGGGCTGCCAGACGCCTTCATCGACCATGGCGACCAGTCGGCCTTGTTGGCCGGCATCGGCCTGGATGCCGCCGGCATCGAGCGGTCGATCCGTGCCCGCTACGCCGACCTGCTTGCTTGATTGGTTGCGGGGCGCCGGGCAAAGGCGTCGCTTTTGCCCGGAATATGAAACACACTGTTCTGGCCCCGCTAACCTACGGATAGAAGGGTTTTCCCTGGCGGTTGCCAGGGTTTGGGCGATAATGGCCCTCTCTCAAAGTTTCCTAGGCCGTGCGCGAGCGACTGATTGCCTAGACAGGTAAGCTGAAATGAATTCTCCGATCGACCCCGCCATCGTGATGCCCGACGTCCAGAGTTCGGCGGATACCCGGCACATTCCGATTCAACGCGTGGGCATCCGTGGCGTGCGCCACCCCATGCTGATTGAAAGCGGTGATGGCTCGGCCCAAGGCACCGTTGCCAACTGGACGCTGACCGTGGCGCTGCCGCCCGAAGAAAAGGGGACGCACATGTCCCGCTTCGTGGCGCTGCTGGAAAAGTACCGCAGCACCCCCATGACGCCGACGCTGTTTCGCGCCATGGCTGCCGACATGCTGCCGCTGCTGCATGCCGAACGCGGTGACATTACCGCCGCGTTCCCGTACTTCATCAACAAGTCGGCCCCGATCTCCGGCGTGCAAAGCCTGCTGGACTACGAAGTCCAGTGGATCGCCCGCGCCGAGGGCGACGGCGTGGAATTCGAACTCGTCGTGCAGGTGCCCGTCACCAGCCTCTGTCCGTGTTCGAAGGCCATCTCGGAATACGGTGCGCACAACCAGCGCTCGCATGTCACCGTCTCGGCCATCCTGAGCGACGACATCAGCATGGACGGCGTCATCCGCTTGATCGAAGAAGAAGGTTCGTGCGAACTCTGGGGCCTGCTCAAGCGCCCGGACGAAAAGTACGTGACCGAACGCGCCTACGACAACCCGAAGTTCGTCGAAGACCTGGTGCGCGACGTAGCTGCCCGCTTGAACGCGCACCCCGGTATCGCGCGTTATCGCGTCGAAGCCGAGAACTTCGAATCGATCCACAACCACTCGGCCTACGCCGTCGTGGAAGGTTGAGCGTTCCGTGAGCCATCCGGCGGCCAGCGACTGGCCGCTTATCGCGGGGCTGCAAGAATGGGAATCGCGGCTGGCCAATCATCTGGCCGGCCGCGGTCGTTTTGGCGTCGCGCTCTACGAGTTCTTCCGCTTTGGCGTGAAACAGGCCTGGGCGTGCCTGTTCGGCGGCTTGATGTGCGCGCTGCTGCTGGGCACGCACTGGTGGTATCCCAAGGATGCCGCTCTGGCCCGCTACGATTTCCTGACCTTGGCCGCGCTGGGCATCCAGGCCCTGTTGCTGGCGCTGCGCATGGAAACCTGGAGCGAGGCCCGCGTGATCCTGATGTTCCATGTGGTGGGCACCGGCATGGAACTCTTCAAGACGGCGGCGGGATCCTGGATCTACCCCGAGGCCAGCGTGCTGCGCATCGGCGGCGTGCCGCTATTCACGGGCTTCATGTATGCGGCGGTCGGCAGCTACCTGGCCCGGGTGTGGCGCCTGTTCGATTTCCGTTTCCGCGCCCATCCCCCGTTGGCGGCCACCGTGGCGCTGTCGGTACTGATCTACGTGAATTTCTTCGCGCACCACTTCATCTTCGATTTCCGATGGGCGCTGTTCGCGGGCACGGCCATATTGTTCGCGCGGACCTGGGTGTATTTCCGGATCTGGCGGGTCTATCGCCGCATGCCGCTGCTGCTGGGTTTCGTGCTGGTGGCCTTGTTCATCTGGTTCGCCGAAAACATCGGCACCTTCGCCAACGCCTGGCGTTACCCGAACCAGTCGCACGTCTGGCAATGGGTGTCGATCGCCAAGCTGGGCTCGTGGTTCCTCTTGATGATCATCAGCTATGTGATGGTCAGCATGGTCAACCGGCCGCAGGAAATCGGTGTTGCCGATCTGCCGCAACCGGCAGGCAAGGGCGCCGAAAATAGCCCGTCCCTTATTTCCTGATCTTCCTCTGGCTTGCGTCAGGCTGCCCGATCGGTGATAATCGAGAGCTTTCTTGCTCGACCGCCCATGGTTTTTGGGTAGCGGGCTGCCCCTTGCGGGCCGACGTCTTAACGTGTTGAAACCCTGAAACGGCGTGATCCGTGGCGGTGGTACGGCGCGACACCCATGATGGAAAGCGCGGGTGCGGGACGGTTGGCCAGCGAGACATCCTCAAGGAGTTTTACTCATGCGTCACTACGAAGTAGTGTTTATCGTTCACCCCGACCAAAGCGAGCAAGTGCCCGCCATGGTCGAACGTTACCAAGCGCTGGTCACGGGCCAAGGCGGCTCGGTTCACCGCCTGGAAGACTGGGGTCGCCGTCAACTGGCCTACCCGATCCAGAAGCTCGTCAAGGCTCACTACGTTTGCCTGAACATCGAGTGCGGCCAAGCCACGCTGGATGAGCTGGAACACTCGTTCCGCTACAACGACGCCGTTCTGCGCCACCTGGTCATCAAGACCAAGAAGGCTCAGTCCACGCCCTCGATCATGATGAAGTCGGTTGAGCGCGAAGAAGCCCGTAAGGCTTCGGCTGAAGCAGCGCCGGCTCAGGCCGAGTAAGCAGGGCTCACGCAGAGCTCACTCGTGAAGTCCCCTCGGTGCCTGGCAGGATGAATAAGCTGGAACTCAGCGCCCGCGTTCTTGAATGCGAGCCTTTGCGCCACACTCCCGCCGGATTGCCAGCGCTGGAAATGCTGCTGGCACACGAATCGGAAGTCATTGAAGCCGGCCTTCCGCGCCGCGTTGAATTGACGATTACCGCCGTGGCACTGGGCGATCTGGCGATGCTGTTGAAGAACACCGCGTTAGGGTCCGAATTGCTGGTGCAGGGGTTTTTGGCTCCCGCCCGCAAGGACTCGGTGAAGATCAAGCTGCATTTGCAGCAGGCACGCAAGATCAGCGGCAGCGCAGGACGCGATCCGCAGGTGGCTTGAAGGGAATGAGCAAGAGGTGCGAGAGCGCCTTCTGAATACGGATAGGTTATGGGAAGTTTGGCCCGGTTATCGATAACCCCCAAGCCCCCTCAAACATAGAGGCACATATCATGGCTTTCTTCGGAAAACGCAAAGAAAAACGCAAATTCACGCAGCAGAACCCGCTCTTCAAGCGTCGTAAGTTCTGCCGCTTCACCGCAGCCGGCGTCGAAGAGATCGACTACAAGGATCTGGACACCCTGCGCGACTTCGTGCAAGAAAACGGCAAGATCATCCCGGCTCGTCTGACCGGCACCAAGGCAATCTACCAGCGTCAGCTGGACACCGCCATCAAGCGCGCGCGCTTCCTGGCCCTGTTGCCTTACACCGACAACCACAACTAATCCGGGGCACTGAAATGCAAGTTATTCTGCTCGAAAAAGTCGTCAACCTGGGCAACCTGGGTGAAGTCGTTCGCGTGCGTGATGGTTACGCCCGCAACTTCCTGATTCCCCAGCGCAAGGCTCGTCGTGCTACCGACGCCGCGCTGAAGGAATTCGAAGCTCGCCGCGCCGAGCTGGAAAAGGTCCAGGCTGAAAAGCTGGCCGCCGCCCAAGCTCTGGGCGAGCGCGTCTCCGGCTTCCAGCTGAAGATCGCTCAGAAGGCTGGTGTTGACGGCCGCCTGTTCGGTTCGGTCACCAATGCCGACATCGCCGACGCGTTGAAGAAGGCCGGTTTCGAAGGCATTGAAAAGGCGCAAGTGCGTCTGCCCAATGGCCAGCTGAAGTCGATCGGCGAGTTCCCGATCCAGGTCGCCCTGCACGCTGACGTTCTCGTCGACGTCACGGTCCTGGTTGAAGGCGAACTGTCCTAAGCCGGTACCCGCAGTACAAAGAAGCCGGCCCGCGCGCCGGCTTTTTTTCTTTTTGCCCCGCCGTCATTGCGTGTAGCCTTTCGGGCATTGCGCAAGAAGCGCGTCATTGTTTTGTACCGAGGACCCTTTGACTCAGCCGCCCGTTCATCACAACGCGCCGCCCGGCCTGCGCGCCTGGCTCGACAGCGTGGATGCCTCGCGTGAACCCTCCGTGCGGGACGTGACGATCGATGGCGTACGCTGCATCATCAAGCGCCGCCGCCCGAGCTTTGGCCGCGGCGTCGCCTATGCGCTGCGCTACGTCCGGGCCTTTCTGCTGGGCGTGGGCTGCAAGCTGTTCCTGGGCGAATTTCCGCGCCCCGGCGTGCTGCTGCGCAACGGCCTGACGCACGAGGCCCAGCGCCTGGCGATGCTGTTGCAGGCCGGTTGCCGGGTGCCCGAAGTGTGGTGGCAAGAGCAGGGCCTGCTGGTCCTGGAGTACGTGGGCGAAGACCTGGCCGACCTGATCCGCAACGAGGATTCCACCTCGCAGCTGTGGCTCACCCGTGCGGCTGCCACCGACCTGGCGGCGTTCCACGCCCGCGGCATGTGGCATGGCGGCGCGCAGATCCGCAACGTCACGCTGCGCGATGGCGAGCTGTGGCGTATCGATTTCGAAGAGAACATCGGGTCTACGTTGTCCCGGCCGCTGGCCCAGGCGTACGATCTGTTCCAGATGCTGGCCTCGCTGGTGTCTTTGCGTAAGTTGCCCGACGATGTGGCCCTGGCCCTGGGTAAACTGGCGCTTGACGTCTACCTCGAGAGCAACCCCGACCCCGAGGTCAAAGCCCGCCTGACGCGCCTGGCGCGCGTCCTGTGCGGCGTGGCGACGCCCTTGCGGCCCCTGTTGCGCCGTTTGCCGTCGCGCGACATCCAAGGCTTTTTCCGCGCTGCCGATATCTTGCAGCCGTTACTATTGAAGTTATGAACACACCTGCCGATCCCCAGCTTGAATACCTGCGCGTTCCTCCCCATTCCATTGAGGCGGAGCAGTCGGTTCTGGGCGGCCTGCTGCTGGACAACACTGCGTGGGACCGCATCGCCGACGTGCTGGTCGAAGAAGACTTCT
Organism: Achromobacter marplatensis; assembly: GCF_002209535.1. Lineage (GTDB taxonomy): Bacteria > Pseudomonadota > Gammaproteobacteria > Burkholderiales > Burkholderiaceae_B > Achromobacter > Achromobacter marplatensis. The sequence goes on from NZ_NJIG01000009.1 coordinate 177,515, forward strand.
ACCGCCATGACCACCGGCTGATCTGGCACCACATTGCGCGGCTCATCGGGCTGGCGCGCCCCGCAGACGTCATCACGGTCAATGAATCGCTGATCAGCGCCGGCAAGGCCGAGGATTCCGGCGGCCTGGCGTATCTGAACGCGCTGGCGCACAACACGCCGTCGGCCGCGAACATCCGCCGCTACGCGGAAATCGTGCGCGAGCGCGCCATGTTGCGTAAGCTGGTGTCGATCGCCGACGAGATCTCTTCGGCAGCGTTGAATCCGCAGGGCAAGGAAGCGCGCCAGCTGCTGGACGAAGCGGAATCCAAGGTGTTCAAGATCGCCCAGGAAGGCTCGCGCGGCGCTGCGGGCTTCCAGGAGATCCAGCCGCTGCTGACGCAGGTCGTCGAGCGTATCGACGAGCTCTACCACCGCGAAGGCAGTTCGGACGTCACTGGCGTGCCCACGGGCTTCACCGACCTGGACAAGATGACGTCCGGCATGCAGGGCGGAGACCTCATCATCGTGGCCGGCCGCCCGTCCATGGGCAAGACCTCGTTCTCAATGAACATCGGTGAACACGTGGCCATCGAGCAGGGCCTGCCCGTTGCCGTGTTCTCGATGGAAATGGGCGCGGTGCAGTTGGCGATGCGTATGCTGGGGTCGGTCGGCCTGCTGGACCAGCACCGCATGCGTACCGGCAAGCTCATCGCCGACGACTGGCCCCGCGTGACGCACGCGGTGCAGCTTATGCAGGACGCGCAGGTCTACATCGACGAGACGCCTGCGTTGAGCCCGATGGAAGTGCGCGCGCGCACGCGCCGTCTGGCCCGCCAATGCGGCCAGCTGGGCCTGATCATCATCGACTACCTGCAACTGATGTCGGGCAACGGCTCCGGTGAAAACCGGGCGACCGAAGTGTCGGAAATCAGCCGCTCGCTCAAGGGCCTGGCCAAGGAACTGAACTGCCCGCTGATCGCGTTGTCGCAGCTGAACCGAAGCCTGGAACAGCGCCCCAACAAGCGCCCCGTGATGAGCGATCTGCGCGAATCCGGCGCTATCGAACAGGACGCGGACGTGATCCTGTTCATCTACCGCGACGAGGTCTACAACCCCGATTCGCCGGACAAGGGCACGGCCGAGATCATCATCGGCAAACAGCGTAACGGGCCGATCGGTACGGTGCGACTGACGTTCCAGGGCTCCAGCACGCGCTTCTTGAACTTCTCGGGCGCGCAACCGCGCGACATGTACTGACGCGCCGACGGCGCCCCAAAAAAAACCGCGCTACGGCGCGGTTTTTTTATGCTGGGCAAGGCTTCAGCCGTCGGCTTCCGGGCGCTTGCCGTAGCGGGCGGCCAGGACGCCGCACACCATCAACTGGATCTGGTGGAACAGCATCAGGGGCAGCACGATGGCGCCGACCGCATGGCCGGCGAACAGCACCTGCGCCATCGGGATGCCGCTGGCCAGGCTCTTTTTCGAACCGCAGAAGAGCAGGGTAATGCGGTCTTCCACATTGAAGCCCAGCAGCTTGCCGGCCACTGCCGACAGGCCCAGCGCCAGCGCCAGGATCACGGCGCAGCACACCACCAGGCCGACGAGCGCGGGGATGGGCGTGGTGCTCCACAGGCCTTCATTGATGGCCTCGGAGAACGCCGTGTAGACGACCAGCAGGATCGAGCCCTGGTCGACGAACTTCAGCATCGCCTTGCGCTTGTGCACCCAGGCGCCGATCCAGCGGCGGGCGAACTGGCCCAGCACGAAGGGCAGCAGCAGTTGCAGCATGATCTTGCCGACCGCGTCGAACGAGATCGGTGCGCTGCCGGCGTTGGCCACGACCGTGCCCACCAGCAGCGGGGTCAGGAAGATGCCCAGCAGGCTGGAGGCCGACGCGCTGCACACGGCGGCAGGCACGTTGCCGCGCGCCATGGACGTGAACGCGATGGCGGACTGCACCGTGGCCGGCAGGCAGCACAGGAACAGGATGCCCAGGTACAGCTCGGGCGTCACCAGCGGTTCCAGCACCGGCTTGAGGGCCAGGCCCAGCAGCGGAAACATCAGGAACGTGGCCGAGAAGATCGTCAGGTGCAGCTTCCAGTGCGTCAGGCCCGCGATGATGGCCTCGCGGGACAGGCGCGCCCCGTGCAGGAAGAACAGGAGGCCGACGGCGATGTTGGTGATCCAGCCGAATATCACGACGCCTTGCCCGTGCGCGGGCACGATGCTGGCGATGATGACGGTGCAGATCAGGTAGAGGGTGAAGCGGTCGGGCAGAAGGCGGGCAAGGCGTGACATGGAGGGGTAAAGGGCAAGTCGGAAAAGCGGCGGCGCGCGAAGGGGCGCTGGAAACGGGGCGTATTGTAGTCCCGTGTCCGGTCAGGCCCTAGGGGCCGTTGCCATTGAGCGGTGCCTAGCCCGGGTCCTGGGGCGTCATGGCCAGCGCCAGATCGAAAGCGGCGACCAGCGAAGCCTGGTCGGCCACGCCGCGGCCGGCAATGTCGAAAGCGGTGCCGTGGTCGACGCTGGTGCGCACGAAAGGCAGGCCCACCGTGACGTTCACGCCATGGTCCAGCCCCAGGTACTTGACCGGGATCAGGCCCTGGTCGTGGTATTGCGCCACGACGATGTCGAATTCGCCCCGGCGGGCGCGCATGAAGATGGTGTCGCCGGGCCACGGGCCGCTGGCGTCGATGCCTTCGGCGCGCGCGCGGGCGATGGCGGGTTCGATGATGTCGATGTCTTCACGGCCGAACTTGCCGCCTTCGCCGGCATGCGGGTTCAGGCCTGCCACCGCCACCCGGGGCTTTTCGATGCCCATCTGCCGGCAGGCGCGGTCGGCCAGCCGCATGGCGGTCAGTTCAGCGTCGGGCGTGATGCGGGCGATGACGTCCGCCAGCGCCACGTGGATGGTGACCAGCAGCACGCGCAGTTCGTCGTTGGCCAACATCATGGCGAAGTCCTGCGTGGCCGAACGCTCGGCCAGGATCTCGGTATGGCCTGGGTAGTCGATGCCCGCTTCGTGCATGGACTTCTTGTTCAGCGGCGCCGTGACGATCGCCCGGATACGGCCGGCCTGCGCATCGTCGATGGCGGCGCACACGTAGTCATAGGCGCCCCGTCCGGCGGCGGCGCTGATCTGCCCGGCGGGCAGGTCGGCAGGCAGCGCCGGGCTACAGGCGATGACGTTGATGCGGCCGGCATCCAACCGGGCCTCGCCCACGTCGGGCACTTCAACGATGTCCAGGCGCGCGCCCAGTTGGGCTGCGGCGCGGCGCAACGCACCGGTGTCGCCATACACGACGCAAGGCGCGTTCAGGCCTTGCGCATAGGCTTTGACGACGATTTCGGGGCCGATGCCGGCGGCATCGCCCATGGTGATTCCCACGGGCAGGAGAGCGTTCACGATGCTTTGTCTTTAGGAGGATCGATGACGCCGCATTCGAACGTGACCGTCGCGCGCTTGGAGCCCAGGCCCGTCGCATGGTTGGACGTCACCTTCGGCTTCTGCAGCTTGCGGCCGATGGATTGGCAATACTGGTCGGCACGTTGCAGCGTCTGGTTCTTCAGTTCAACCCAGGTCAGCAGCTGCGTGCCCGAACTGTACGTGACGCTGTACGTGTTCTTGTCGACGGACGTGACCTCGCTCATGCTGGAGCAGGCAGCAAGCAAGGTCAGCAGGGCGGCGGCGGGGGCAAGGCGTGCAAGCATGGGTCGTCCAGGAATCTCGTTATCCGCCATTACAACACCATGTCGGGCCGCGAGAAAAGGCGGGGGCACGAGGCCGGCGCGTCAGGGCGCGGCGACCGCGCTGCGTCGGTCCACTTTACGGCTCAGGACGATCGACGTCTGCGTCTGCTTGACGCCATCGATCAGGCCGATGCGGTCCAGCAGTTCGTCCAGTTGTTCATGGGTTTCGCAACGCAGGAAGATCAGATAGTCGTACGGGCCGCTGACGGAAGACACTTCCTCCACTTCCGGCATGCGCTCCAGCTCGCGGATGACGGCGGCGGGCGTCTTGGGCAACACGCTGATGAAGCAGTACGCGCGCACGGCTGCCTCTTCCAAGAGGCGGCCCAGGCGCACGCCATAGCCCGAGACGATGTGCTCGCGTTCCAGCCGGGCGATGCGAGCCACCACCGTGGTGCGGGCCAGCCCCAGCTTGCGCGCCAGGATGGCAGCGGGTTCCCGCGCGTTGGCGGAAAGCAGGCTGAGCAGTTGCCGGTCGATGGCGTCGAGTCGTTCGTTCATGCGGTGGGCACAGGGCGGGAAGGAGAGTGCCGACGGTACAGGCGCCGGCATGCCCGCGTCAATGCGCGTGGACAGGCGCCAGGGCGGGACGTGCGGCCTAGCCGTCGGATTCCGGCGGTATCCCACCATGATAGATGCGGCCGTCGAACTCGAAGCGGGTGATTGTTTTGTGCGCGGCGTCGAAGATGCGGTCGCGGCTGGCGGCGTCCAGCCCGTCGTGATCGGCAAAGCGGAAGCGGCACAGGTCGATGTCGCTGTCGTAGAACACGGTGTGCACGAAGCGGCTGACGTCGGACTCGTGGGCGAAATGCGCGAACTCGCGCAGCTGTTCCATTTCGTGGAAGGCGCCGTTGCGGCTGACGAGCAGCATGCCGAATTTGCGCTCCTCGTCGGGCTCCGGCTCCGGCGCGGGCGGCACCTCGCCGGCCAGCGGGTCTTCGTAGTCGAAATGGGCGCCGGCCTCGCGCATGGCGGCCAGCACCTTCTGCCAGTCCTGCTCGTCCAGCGTCAGGCGGGCCATCATATAGAACAGACGCTGCCGGCCCAGTTGGCGGGGCTCGGGGCCGCCGGCATAGCTGGGCCACGGGGTGGCCGCGTCCAGTCCGGCCAGTTCCGCCATGCGTGCGTCGCTGTAGCCCAGGCGGTCCTGCAGCCGTTGCAGGGACTGGGGGTCCGGGGGGGCGTAATGCTGGATCGTCTTCATGAGCGCGCTCCGGTGGCCCGGGGCGCCGTGGATAGGGCCGGGGGCGTGCGCCGCGATGCCCTTGCGGCTACGCTTGATGCTAGCGCGGCGCGTGGCGCTTGCCTAGCGCTGGCTCGGCTGGCCGAGCGGGCGCCATGCTAGGATTTGCGCCGATTATCAATGCCAGGAGGCTACACATGGACATCCAGGAACAAATCGCCGTCATCGTGCACACCATTTCGCATCAGGGCGGCCGCATCGATGCGCTGAATTCGACCTTGCTGTCGATGCTGCATCTGGTCAAGGCCTCGCCGGGGCTGCGCGAAGCGATCGAGGCGCAGCTGGAGCAGAACTATTCCAGCCTGCTGGCCCGCTCCGAGAATCCGCAGTACGTGGCGGGTTTCGAAAGCGTGCGCGATATGATCGCGACCGCATTGAAGTAGGGCGTCGCAAGCAGGAAGTTACCCACAGCTTCTGTGGACAAGCCTTGGGATAGTGCGCGCATAGATCCGCAATTTCCTTTAATTACAAGGGCTTGGAAGGGGCGGTCAAAGGTGGCTCCTTTTGCGCTTTTCGGGCGCCTGTTTCAATGTCCTACGCGGGACGCCGCAAGCCGGGTAATATGCGGCCCCATGCGGAATCAGTATCGATTGGAACCCCGGGGCCCGGCCATGTTGGCCCGTGTCTCGGAAGCGGCAAAGCTGGCGGCGTTCGACCCCGGCAAACTCACTCCCGAAGCGCGCCAGAGCTGGGAGCGCATGGGGCATGGCTTCAAGGCCTGGCACGACTTTGACCAGCGCCATCCCATCCTGCGCCGCCTGGCGCTGCTGCCGCTGATCGGCGGCTGGTACCGCAAGGCTCGGCGGCGGCACGTGCTGCACGCGAGCGGCCGCGTCGTCTGTTGACGGCGGCTTAGCGTCGCCGCCTGGCGATCAGGTGATACGCCAGCCCGATCACCACGCCGATCACGGCGGCCACCGCCAGCTTGGTTTCCACGCCGTGCAGGCGTCCCAGCAGGGATTCGATGGTTTGCCCGAAGGCGTAGCCCAGCAGGCTGAAACACACCGCCCAGATCACCGCTGCAATTGCGTTCAGCACCAAAAAGCGCAGCGGCGGTACGCGCGACATGCCCAATGCCACCGGGCCGACGGTACGCAGGCCATACAGGAAGCGCAGGCTCAGGATGAAGCCGTGCGGGTAGCGGTCGACCAAGGCCAGGGCGCGCTCGAAGGCGGGCTTTTCGCGGATGCGCCGCACCAGCCGGTGGTCGCGATAGCGGCGGCCCAGAAAGAACAGCAACTGGTCGGCTACGAAGGATCCAGCGAAGGCGCACAGCATCACGTAGGGCAGATGCAGCAGATGCTGGTGCGCCAGGAAACCGGCGAACACCACCACGCTTTCGCCTTCGAGGAACGTGCCGCCGAGTACAGCCCATAAGCCGTAGTCGACGATGAACTGGTGCAGTGCCGGATTCATCCCCCGCGCTCGCCGACGATGCGTGCCAAGGTCTGCAACGCGCGAGAGATTTCGGGTGTGGTGCGCTGGCCGCAGCTGATCCGCAGGAAGTGGTTGTAGCGCGTGCCGTTAGAGAACATCGCGCCGGGCGCGACTCGAATGCCCTCTTGCAACGCGGCCTCGAAGACCTCCATGCCCGAGCGGCCGCCGGGCATCTCTACCCACAGCAGCATGCCGCCTTGCGGCATGCTCAGGCGGGTGCCGCGAGGGAAGTGCGCGGCGATGGCTTCGGCCGTCTGATCGCGCTGGACCTTCAATTGCCGGCGCAGCCGCGCCAAATGCCGGTCATAGGCGCGCGACCCCATGAATTCGGCCACGGCGATCTGCGCCAAGGGTTCGTTGGGGCGGCTTTGCGCAAACTTCAGCATGGCGATGCGGGCCTTCCAGCGGCCCCCCAGCAACCAGCCCAGGCGCATGCCCGGTGCCAAGGTCTTGTGCATGGAAGAGCAATAGATGACGTTGCCGGTCGCGTCCCAGGATTTGGCCGCGGCCAGCGGCGTGTCGTCGTCGGTCAGCGCGCCATAGGTGTCGTCTTCGATCAGCGGCACTTGCTGGCGTTCGCACAGCGCCACCAGCCGGGCCTTTTCGGCATCGGGCATCACGCAGCCCAGCGGGTTCTGGAAATTGGGTACCACCACGACCGCGCGGATGTTTCCGTGCGTCTGGAACGCCAGGTCCAGCGCCTCGATGGACAGGCCGTTCTGCGGACTGGTGGGAATCTCAAGCGCCCGCATGCCCAGACTTTCCAGGATCTGCAGCAGGCCAAAGTAGGTCGGCGATTCGACGGCGATGGTGTCGCCGGGCCGGGCGACCGCGCGCAGCGCCAGGTTCAGGGCCTCGATGCAGCCGTGCGTGACGATGACGTCGTCGGGCGTGGCATTGATGCCGTTGGCCAGCGCCCGGCGCGCCAGTACCGTGCGCAGCTCCGGGTGGCCCTGTGGCGGAACGGGGCTGACCAGCACCTGCGGCGTCATGCGCAGGGCGCGCGTCATCGCCTGCTTGAGCTCTTCCATCGGATAGGCCTCGGGCACCGCCGCGGCCAGCGCGAAATTGGCGCTGACGGGGTGGGCTTCGCATTTGGCGATGAAGTCCGAGACGCGGTCATGAATACCTACGTATTGCGCCGCCCCTAGCGTCTGCCGGATGTCGGGCTCGTTGACTGGGGGAATGCTGTTGCGCCGAGGGTGCAGGACGAAATAGCCCGAACGGGGCCGGGCTTCGATCAGCCCGTCGTCTTCCAGCTGGCGGCAGGCTTGCAGCGCGGTGGACAGGCTGACGTGATGGGTGCGCACCAGCGTGCGCACCGAGGGCATGCGCTGGGCCGGAGCCAGCACGCCCGTCTGGATGGCGCGCCGGTAATGGTTCGCCAGGCGTAGGTACAGCGGTTGTGGGTCCATGCGCCGATCATGCTCCCCGAGGTTGGAATGAGGGTAGGCACAGATTGATGAAAAGTACACCATAACAGCGCCAAAATCGAGCATCTGCATCGGTACAGAAAGGTTCGGAGTGTGGCTGTTGCGCAAAGCAGGGCACGCGTAGCCTGTGATGGTCCGACTGGAGATCATCATGAATGCCGAACTTTATGCCCAACCCCTGGCCCGTCGCCTGGAAATCGCCGCCGGCGCGAGCCGGCAACTGGCGCTGCGAGCCGGGGCCACCCTGGTATGCGTGGCCGGCAGCATGCACGTGCAGGAGACCTCGACTGGCGCCCAAGCCGCGGGTGGCCTGGGTTTACCGGTGTCCGCCCGGGTCAACGCGGGCGAGGCGCATGGGGTGGGCTATGGCGGGGTGGTGCAGGTAACGGCAATTCGCTCGGCCGAAGTGATTTGTCTGGACGTTCCTGGGCCCTTGGACCGGTTTTTCCGCCTCGCGGCGAATATTTTTCGCACGAATGGGGCAAAAAACACGAATAATCGCCTGGGTGCGCTGCACAAGATTTCAAAATGAGGTATGATTCACACATCAGACGCGGGGTGGAGCAGTCTGGCAGCTCGTCGGGCTCATAACCCGAAGGTCGTAGGTTCAAATCCTGCCCCCGCAACCAGTTTCAAGAGAACAAGCCGCGATTCCCATCGCGGCTTTTTTTCGTCTTTTTTTCGACCAGGACTTGCCCTGGGTCAATCCTTTGTTCCAGCCCGGAGTTTCCCGAGTGTTGCCAGCCGCACAGCGCGGCGACGCTGAGCTACCATGGGTCACGCGCGCTAGTTCGCCGCACTCGAGGAGGGTCCATGGGTACCGCAAAATACGATCATCCTGGTTACGTCGCCGACACCGGCGCTGAAGGCAAGTACCACGTGGGCATCTGGTGCCCGCACGGTTATCCCGCCCATATCCATATCGGCCGGCCTGCGGAACGCGGTGATCCCCAGGCGCTCTTGCGCCTGCGCATTCCCGATGGCGTCTTCCAATCGCTGCCGGACGATCCCGAAACCCTGTGCCGCCGTGCCCTGGGCCAGGCCATGGACGCCGGCTTGCTGCGCTCCGTCGCCGTGGATGGCGAGTATCAGGAGCTGCGTTTCCAGCTGGACGCGGAACCGTGGTCGGGTCCGATGCAGGCGGCGGGTAACGCCTGACGCGGGAAGTTACCCACAGCGACTGTGGACAAGCCTTGGGATAGCCTTTGCGCATGTCCGAATTGTCCAGTCATAACAAGGGCTTGGCGCCTGCGGTCAATAAGTGGCCGGCGCCGGGCCTTTTTATTGTCGGGCCTGTCCCAAAGCGGGCAAGTCCGAAGGCGGCCGGGGCGTCATGCGACAATCCTCCCCCTCGCGGCCTGCGCCGCGTATCCCCGTGTTGACCCCTTCGATATTGCCTCCATGCCGAGTCCTATGCTCCTGTCCGCTCCCGTCTTGACGGCGCCGGCGCCATGACCCCGAGTGCTTCCAAACGCGTCGCCGTGATTGGCGGCGGTCCGGCCGGCCTGATGGCGGCCGAGGGGCTTGCCGGCCAGGGCCTGCAGGTGGACGTGTTCGATGCCATGCCTTCGGTGGGCCGCAAGTTCCTGATGGCGGGGCGGGGCGGATTGAACTTGACGCATAGTGAAGCGGCGGGCCCCTTCCTCGCACGTTACGGCGAGCGCGCCGCGCAGGTGGCGCCCTGGCTTTCCGTCATGGACGCCACTGCGTTGCGCGACTGGGCGCATGAACTGGGCATCCAGACCTTCGTGGGTTCGTCGGGCCGCGTCTTCCCTGAAGAAATGAAAGCCGCACCGTTGCTGCGGGCTTGGCTTGCCCGGTTGCGCGCCTCTGGCGTGCGCTTCCATATGCGGCATCGTTGGCTGGGGTGGGCCACAAGCGACGCGCCTTCGGCAGATGGGTTGCGGTTCGACACGCCCGAGGGCGCGCGGATGCTGGCGGCCGATGCCGTGGTTCTGGCCTTAGGCGGAGGCAGTTGGGCCAAGCTGGGTTCCGATGGCGCCTGGGTCGCCGGCCTGCAGGCGCATGGCGTCGATGTGGCGCCGCTGCGCCCCGCCAATTGCGGGTTCGACGTCGCGTGGACGGAGCACTTCCGCGAGCGGTATGCGGGCCAACCCGTCAAATCCGTTGCCATGTCGTGCGCGCTGCCATCGGGCGGCGTGCTGGCCCGACAGGGCGAATTCGTGGTGTCGGAAACGGGCATCGAGGGCAGCCTCGTCTATGCGCTGTCGGCCCCATTGCGCGACCGGATCGACAAGCAGGGCCACGCCGTCGCCATGCTGGACCTGGCGCCCGACTGGACGCAAGAAAAAGTCACCGCGGCGGTCACCCACCCGCGGGGGGCGCGTTCGATGTCCAGCCATCTGCAAAGCCGCATGGGACTGACAGGCGTGAAGGCGGGGTTGCTGCGCGAATGCGCGTCGGCCGACGATTTCAAGGATCCCGAGCAACTGGCGCTGCGGATCAAGGCGCTGCCGTTGGCGCTTGTGCGTGCACGCCCCATCGATGAGGCCATCAGCACCGCGGGCGGGGTGACGTTCGATGCCGTCGACGCCAGCCTGATGCTGCGATCGGCGCCGGGCGTGTTCGTGGCCGGAGAAATGCTGGATTGGGAAGCACCGACCGGCGGCTATCTGCTGACGGCCTGCATGGCCAGTGGACGGGTTGCGGCGGCGGGCGCGGCGGACTATCTGGCTGGCAAGCCTTAAGGCTGCGGCCTTCGCCTATCAGGAACCCGTGGGGTAGGGCGCCATGCCCAGCGGTGTGCGTGGCGCAAGGTCGCCTACGACATGGCCGACGACGGGCGGGCCGCCTTCAGGTTGCGTGATGATGCCGATGACGCGCGTGATGGCGCTGGCGGGAATATCGGTGCCATGGGCGGGATCCTGCACCAGTTGCCAAATGGTGGCGCTGGCAGGATCGGCATCCTCTTGCGTTTCCGCCGAGGTGTCCAGGCAGCTGCGGGCAAAGAAGGACCAGTCAGACGCGCTGCACGGCAATCCGTGCGCAGTGGCCAAACGGGCCAGGGCCAACGGCGCATCCGGCTGGCCCGCGGCGTGTTGGGCGGCGGCGCCCAGTGAGACGTCCAGCGACAGCAGGCGGAGAAACTCTACGACATTGTCCGAATTCATTGTGGGGGTCTCCTGTAGCTGCTCTGGTTCATGCCGGCGGCCGACGGCCGACCGGTTAAAAGGGGCGTTTCAGCCTGGGCCCTGTCCCAGCATCGACACCAGCGATTTTTTCAGTCGGGCTGAAAAAATCGGTACCGTATGAGAAACGCCGTTCCGGTCGACGCCTTCCTTCAGTTCGACCGATTGCCCAAGGAAGATTTCCGGCGCGGCGTTGATTTCGTTGTAGCGGGCAAGCAGTTCGTCAACGTGTTCTTGCGCGTCAGCCAGCGTGCTGCTGTCCGCGAGCTTGCCGGCGGCATGGGCTTGCAGGATTCGGTGCAGATCGTCGATGAACAGCGCCAATGCCGCTTGTCCACGGCATTGAGGCTGTTCCCAGCCCCAGCCCTGGGGGGCTGCGCCAGCGTTCTGCGGTACAGGTTTTTTGTTCATTTTCGAATCCTAATCCATTGCCGGCAAATACGCGACAGCCGCGGCCGGGGCCGCATTGTAGGTCGGAGGGGCTTACCAGCGGGCGGGGGCGGGCGGTGGCCCCTCATGCGTCGGAAAGTGGGGCAGGACTTCCTCGGCCAGTTCCTGGATGACCTCGGCAGCGGGGCGCGCTGAGAATTGGATGCCCAGCGCCGCGTGGTTGACGCCCGCCTCCTGCCAGCGCGCCAGCAGATCGAGCAGGCCCCGCCTTCCCGTGCGCAGGACGTAGCCGCCTTGCATGGGCGTACGCGGATAGTCCGGGTCGGCGCTCAGGTCCAGCCATTCGTTGGTGGCGTGCGGGCGGAATCCGGCGTCGGGAATCCGTGCGCGCCAGGCGCGGATCTTCTGCGCCAGCCGTTGCGGACCCGCGTCGTCGTGCGTGCTATCGGGGTAGGTCAGCCAGCCATCCGCGTGTTCGGCTACCCATTGCGGCGTTTGCTGGCAGGAACCCGTGATCAGCAGCGGGACGCGCCCCACCGCCGGTTTGGGCAGAAGCTGAGGGCCAGCCAGGCGGCCCAGCGGGGAATCGATGGCACCGTGGGGGGCATGCATCAGTTGGCGGAAGTAAGACACGGTTTGCGCGAAACGCTCGCCGCGTTGCGCAGGATCCAGTCCATACGCGGGGAACTCGACGGGGCGGTCGCCCGAGGCGATGCCCATGACGAGCCTGCCCCCAGACAGGCGGTCAAGCGTGGCGGCCGCCTTGGCCAGGTCGATCGGGTGCCGCAAGGGAAAGACGGCGCTGCCGGTGGCAAGCCCGATGCGCTCGGTGCGGGCCGCCAAATAGGCTAGATAGGAAAAGGGGTCGAAGACCTGGCCCGCGTCGCCAAAGTTCGGGTCGAACAAGGGCACGTCGCGGACCCACACGGCGGCGAATCCCCGGCGGTCCAGGTCGGCGACCAGGTCGGCCTGCCCTTGCAGCACCGCCATGTCGCCTTGGTAGAAGCGTAAGGGCAGGAAAATGCCTATCGTCAGTTGGTTGGGAGCGAACATGCGCCGGTAGCCCGGGTGCATGGCGAAGGCGGGCGCCGAGACGCCGGCAGGTGTCGAAGGGACAGTCGGAGAGTCAGTCATGGAATCGGGGGGCAGGAGGTCAGGAAGTCAGGGGCCGACGGCCGGTTGGGGCAGGGTGATGCCGCGTTGCACGGCCGGGCGCTGGCTGGCTCGCTGATGCCATGCGCTCAGGTGTTCATGCTGGCTGAAGTTGAATTCGACGATCTGCGCGATGTGCATCCAGCCGAAGGTGGCGATATCGGCGATGGAAAAGTCGTCGCCGGCCAGCCACGGGCGCTGCGCCAGGCGCGCGTCGAGGACGGCGAAGGTGTCTTCACTCAGGCGGCGAAAGCGCTGGATGGCCGCGTCATGGCGCTCGGCCGCAAAGCACTCGGCATGCACGCGCTGGCCCAGAAGGGGGCCCATGCTGGCGCTATGGAACATCAGCCAGGTGATGGCTTCCCATCGCCCCTTGGTGTCGCCGGGGAGCAGGCGTCCGGTCTTGTCGGCCAGGTACAGCAGGATGGCGGCCGACTCGAACACGGTGATGCCCGTGGCGGCGTCATGCAGCACGGGAATGCGGCCATGGGGATTCAGCGCCAGGAAAGCGGGATGGCGGTGCTCGCCCTGGTCGATGCGCACGTGGTGGAGGGTGTAGGGCAGCGCCAATTCCTCCAGCGCGATAGTGATCTTGAAGCCGTTGGGCGAGCTGTCCGTGTAGAGATGCAAGGTTGGGACGGTCATGGACATGGAAAGGAGTCTGGCTATTTCCTGGGCTACAGGCTTGATCCCATTCTGTATTCCATGTCGAACCCCGTAAAACGATCGTTTCTGGCCTAAGAGAAGAGATTTTCTAACGTGACAGAGGGCAAGCTGCCGGCGTGTTCGAGAAATCGCTTGCGTGGCCGGATCGCAACCGTCCCGCCGCCGTATCCGGATGATGCGCAGATGAGGGCCTTTGGGGTATGCTGGCTTCGGTTTCCACGCCCAGACAGGAGAGGTTTATGAAGAACAGAGTCGTTCTCGTCATGCTGCTTTCGATCGCCGCCCTTACGGCCGGCTGCAATACCGTTGCGGGCGCTGGCAAGGACATCCAGCGAGGCGGGGAGAAGATCGAGGGTGCAGCGAAGTAAGTTGCCCTCCCGCTGCCGCATAGCCGGCTCAAGGCCACGCCAGAAATGCCCAGACATTTCCCGCGTGGCCTTTTTGCGGCCGCTGGCATAATCGCGGGAGTCCGAATTTCAACGCGGGAAGAATCATGCGCAAGTCAGTATGGGTAGGTGTAACGTTGGCGGCACTGTTGGCCGGTTGCGCAAGCAAGGGCGTCTACGAGGCCGACACCGTGAAGAAAGAAACCTTCAGCGTCGACACCAATTACCAGGCCGCCTTCCGCCGTGGTGGTGAATATGTCCGCGCCTGCCACGTGAACGTGCAGCATCCTTATGGCATCGCTTACGCATGGCGCCACTCCCTGGGCGAAAAGGGCGCGCCCGACGAAATCCAGCTGTACAAGGTGGGCGAACCCGCCACCGTGCTGGAACTGATTTCGGCGGAAGCTGACGGCCCCGCCAAATCCAGGGTGACGGTGACCGTGCTGGGCGAAGGGCGTTGGGATGCGGCCGAAATCGCAGCTGCCCGCGCCTCGATCCAGAGCGCGACGCCCGTTTGCCGCTCAGGCAACGGCGGCTGACGCATGGATCCCCGCGCGCAGCAGATCCGATCCACGGGCATCGCGTTCTCGCTGTTGGCGGGGGCGTTCCGCTTTCTAGGCTGGTTGAACGGGGGCGCAGCACTGGCCCTGGTGGCCTTTTCACTGGGGATCGTGGGCGGCGACATCGCCGCGCCGGACCTCCAGTTGCCGCTGGCCCTGTTCCTGGCCGGACTGCTCGTGTCGTGCCTGGGGCTGCTGTTCGCCTACCTGGCGCAGGTCAGCCTGTTGCGTCAGGGCTACACGGGGCACCTGACGCGCGGCCATTGGCCGGCCCAGTTGTTGGCGATGATTTGCTATCTGCTTGGCGCGCTGGCGTTCTGCGCGGCGTGCTGGTTCTCTCTGGGGCAGGGGGCGGCGGACGCCCAACAAATGACGTCCTACGCCAGCCGTTAGAATCCAAGGGTAAACCCGTGTACGCAAAAGTGTTGGACTTGCACTTGCGTTGAGAATAATATGCGCGGTGCGTATATAAATCCTCTTTCTCGGGGCCCGTCATGACCATCTCCCAGCAAGCCTTCCTGCGCGACGCCATGCGCCGCTTGAACCTCACGCGCGACGTGTTCGCGACCCGGATCGGCGTGAAACGCCGGGCGTTGGATACCTGGTTGCTGCCCGAAGGTTCGCAGGAATTTCGCGCCATGCCGGAAGTGGTGCAGCGTTTCGTCAGCGAAATCGTGCAGAACGGCGTGTTGCTGGAAAAGTATACGCAAAGCGTACAAGATGGCCCCTTGCGCGAGCGTATCGCCGTGGAAGGCAAGCATCAGCTGCTGTCGGTGGACCAGTTCACGCGCGAATCGGTCGAAGACCTGTTCCGCGTGGCTGACATGATGCAGCCCATCGCGCGCCGCCAGAAAGTGTCGCGCGTGCTGGAAGGCGCCGTGCTGGGCAACCTGTTCTTCGAAGCCAGCACGCGTACCCGCGTCAGCTTCGGTTCGGCGTTCTGCCGCCTGGGCGGCTCCGTCTGCGACACGACGGGCTTTACGTTTTCGTCGATGGCCAAGGGCGAATCCATCTATGACACCAGCCGCGTCATGAGCGGCTACGTGGACGCCATGGTGATCCGCCATCCGGACCAGGGTTCGGTCGCGGAATTCGCGCGTGCCACCAACATCCCGGTGGTCAACGGTGGCGACGGCCCGGGCGAACACCCCAGCCAGGCCCTGCTGGACCTGTACACGATCCTGACCGAGTTCTCGCGCCTGGGCAAGTTGCTGGACGGCGCCCACATCGCCATGGTCGGCGACTTGAAGTACGGCCGCACCGTGCATTCGCTGATCAAGCTGATGGCGCTGTACAAGAACGTGAAGTTCTCGCTGGTGTCGCCTAAAGGCCTGGAAATGCCCAGCTACATCATCGAGCAGGCCAGCCGCAACGGCAACGTGATCGAACAGAAGACGTCGCTGGCCGAAGGCCTGTCCGGCGCCGACGTGATCTACGCGACGCGCGTGCAGAAAGAACGCTTCGCCAACGAAGAGAATGAAGGCTACACGCCGGACTTCCAGATCAACCGCGCCATCATCGACGCGTATTGCAGCCCCGAGACGATCGTGATGCACCCGTTGCCGCGCGACAGCCGTCCGGGCGCCAACGACCTGAGCGTGGATCTGAACCACGATCCGCGCCTGGCCATCTTCCGCCAGACTGACAACGGCATCCCCATCCGCATGGCGATCTTCGCGGTGCTGCTGGGCGTGGAAGGCCTGGTGCAGCACTCGCTGCGCGATGTGACCTGGCAGCACCCGTCGCACGTGGGCCCCGACGACTCCGTCTTCCACGGCCTGGAATAAGCGCGGCGGCCTTCAGCCCCCGCCGCCTGGCTGCGCCACGGCGGGGCAGTCATTGAGATTTGAAGGATAATCCGCGCTGTCTTTCTGTCGCGTGTCGCTCCGAGACACGCGTGGAAAATTTTGGGGCGGATGATTCTATGTCTTCGAGCAATAGCGCGGTTCCGGCGTGGACGGGCGGCGCGGGCCAGGCGTGCTACCTGAGCGCGTCCAACGCGCAAGCCTGGGAAGCGGTCTATCAATCGGTCGACGCCTATACGCGCGGCCAGGTCGCGGCGGTGGTGGGCGATAGCGCCAAAGAACTGGTGGACGCCTTCTATTCCACCTTGCTGGCGGATGCCGAGGCGGGGCCCCGCCTGTCCCACGAGATCGTCGCGACCCGCCTGCACAGCGGCATGAAGCTCTGGTTGAAGGGCCTGCTCTGCGTGCGCGACCAGGGCGATATCGTCGCGTTGATGGCGACCCAGAAGAAAGTGGGCGAAGTGCATGCCCGCGTTCATATCCCGATCCATCTGGTGATGGCCGGCGCCCGCATCCTGAAGAATGAAATCGCCGAACGCCTGCGCGCAAGCGATCTGGACGGGACGGCGGCCTCCATTGCCACGCAGTACGTCTGTAATCTTTTCGACCTGGCGATCGAGCAGATGAGCCGCGCCTTCATGCGCGATATCAACCGCGGTGCGCGCAATGACGAAGCGTATCGCTTGTTCGCGCTGGGGCAGAACATCTCGACCGAACGCGAGCGCCAACGCGCCGCGCTGCTGGAATGGAGCCAGGCCGTGCTGATCGGCCTGCATTACCGCGCGCCGGAGCAGGCGTTGCCGCGGTTGGCGGCTTCGGAGTTCGGGTTGTGGCTGCAGCACAAGGGCGGCGTGCTGTTCGAAAGCGCACCCGCGTTGCGCCAGATCACCGAAGCCGTGACGCGGTTGGACGACGTGGTGCTGCCGCGGTTGATGCTGGCGGACGCGCAGCAGCAGGTGTCGATGCCCGACCAGGTGCGCGAGCTGCAGGAGCTGGTGGCGCGCATCAAGCATCTGCTCAATGGCCTGTTCGACATGGTGGCCGAGATCGAGAGCGGCAGCGACCCGCTTACCAACGTGCTGAACCGGCGCTTTCTGCCGTCGGTGGTGGGGCGCGAAATCGCCATTTCCACGCGTCAGGGCAGCCGCTTTTCAGTGCTGCTGCTGGACATCGACCACTTCAAGGCGATCAACGACGCGCATGGGCATTCCGGCGGCGATCACGTGTTGCGGCAGTTTGCCGAAGTGGTGCATCAGGCGTGCCGGTCCAGCGACTTCGTGTTCCGTTACGGCGGTGAAGAGTTCCTGGTGGTGCTGGTGGATACGGGGCAAGAGGCCGCGTTGGCGGCGGCCGAGAAGCTGGGCGCCGAAATCCGCCGGCACAAGTTCGCGATTCCCGAAGCGGGCGCCTTGGGCATTACGGCAAGCATCGGCGTGGCCACGTTCGACGGCCACCCGGACTATGCGTATCTGATCGACCGCGCTGACAAGGCCCTGTACCGCGCCAAGCAGGAGGGGCGGGACCGCAGCGTGGCGGCCTGAACAGGGCGTGCGGGAAATAGCGGGCTGGAACCGAAAATAAAAAAGGCCGCTCTATTCAAGAGCGGCCTTTTGCGACGCGTGGGTCTTTCGCGCGTACGGCTTAGATCTTCTTTTCGCCGCCCAACGCCTCGACCAGCTCGGCCATCATCTTGGCCAGTTCGCCCGTCATCAGCATCATGTCGGAATCGAACTTCTCGTCGTCGTTTGCGGCGACGCCTTCGTTGCCTTCCTTCAGCACGTCCAGCGGCGACACGCGCTTGACGTCCAGGCCTTCGGTCAGGACGAAGGAAATACGGTCGGCCCACGTCATGGCCAGGCGCGTGCACTGCTTGCCCGACTGGATGTGGCGGCGCACGTCGTCGGCGTCGATGGAGTGCTTCACGTAGCGGATGGCCGCGCCGCTTTCACCCGACGAACGCAGTTCGGTGTCCTGGTCGATGGTGAAGTTGGAGGGGGCCTCGTCTTCCGCCAGCCAGCCCGTCATCGCGGAGGCGGGCGATTGCGCCACGTACAGGTTTTCCAGCGGGAACGGGTCGACGCACTTGGCCAACAGGCCGATGACTTCGTCGGCCTTCGCGGACGCGGCGGCGTCGATGACCAGCCAATGGTTCTGCGGGTCGATCCAGACGCGGGTGTCACGGTACACGCTGAAGGCGCGCGGCAGGAGCTCGTCCGTGACGCGTTCCTTGATTTCCTTCATCTGCTTGCGGCCCGGCTTGTAGCCTTGCTGCTCTTCGATCTCCTGGGCGCGCGCTTTGGCGACCTGGTTCACGACGGTGCCGGGCAGAAGCTTCTTCTCGGCGCGCAGCGACAGCAGGATCTGGCCATTCACGACATGGGCGAGCCCGCCGTTTTCGCGCGGCGGGACCCAGCCCAGGCTTTGCATTTCGAGGTTGTTGCCCGCTTGGTAGGCGTGGCGCGCAAGCGTTTCTTCAAGCTGATCGCCAACGAGAGTCCACGGCGAGGAGAGGCGGTAAATCTTGAGGTTTTTGAACCACATGAGCGTCGGCCAAAAGGGTTGATTCTATACGACGCGGCCGGTTTGCCGAAGTGCTGCAATACGGTTGCGACAGGCGACACGTTCTGTCACTGACACGCGCGGGCCTATGCGTTAACTTCCGCGCACCGAACATGGAATCGGAGAGGAATACATGAAAATCATTGGCGCCATCCTGATCGTCCTGGGCATCGCGGCCCTGGCCTACAAGGGCTTCAACTACAAGTCCGAAGAAACCGTCTTGCAGATCGGTTCGGTGAAGGCCACGGCCGAAACCGAGAAGTCGGTCCCCATCCCGACCTGGGCCGGCATCGCGGCCATCGTGGCTGGCGTGTTGGCGATCGGCGTCGGCATGCGCCGTTGACAGGTGGCCGGCCCGGCCGGTCCCCAGCGTGATCATGGCGGCCGCTTAGCGGCCGCCATTTTTTATTTGCTCGGCGCAAAAAAAAAGCGGCCCGGCTCAATAAAGGCCGGGCCGGTACGGGAGCACACAATACCGCGTCATAAAAGGCTCGCGGGGAACGCGGTATCGGTGTCAGAACACTAGCCCTGCAATCGTCTGACAGGGGGATCAATCGTCAGCCGATCTGGCGCAAGGCCGTAATCTGAGGCGCCAGTCTAAGCGGGAGGGTCTGACAGCGTCCTGAAAGTGGGCAAGAGATTTTGGGCGACACCCGCAAAGTCGCCGTTTCAGGACGATGACCGTCCCTAGCCTTATGACCTTCGCAAAAATAGCCTTTTCCCGCTGAAGCATGCGTGGGGTAGGGCCACATAAAAAAAAAGCTCCATAAGGAGCTTTTAAAGGCCGGGCAGGCGCAGCAGTCCCGCCCGGCGGGGGATGGTCGTTTATGCGTTGATGTCGTTGTCCTTGGATTCGCGCACGAACAGCGTGCCGATGACCAGGGTCATGACTGCGATGATGATCGGGTACCACAGGCCGTCGTAGATGTTGCCGGTGGCAGCAACCACGGCGAAGGCGACCGGGGGCAGGAAGCCGCCGAACCAGCCGTTGCCGATGTGGTACGGCAAGCTCATCGAGGTGTAGCGGATGCGCGTCGGGAACATTTCCACCAGCATCGCGGCGATGGGGCCGTAGACCATGGTCACGTAAAGCACCAGGATCGCCAGCAGCACCACGACCATGACGTTGTTGCTTTGCGCCGGGTCAGCCTTGGCGGGGTAGCCGTGGCTGCGGATCGCGGTGGTCAGCGCCTTGTCCAGTTCGGCGGCCTTGGCCTTGAAGTCGGCGGGGGCCATGGCCTTGCCGTCGAACGAGGCGAACTCGTCGTTGCCGATCTTGACCTTGGCGACCGAGCCAGCCGGCGCGGTTTCGTTCTTGTAGTTCACCGAGTTGCGGGCCATGAAGGATTTCACGACGTCGCAAGAGCTGGTGAACGCGGACGTGCCCACCGGGTTGAACTGGAACGAGCAAGTGCTCGGGTCGGCGATGACCGTGACCGGGGCTGTCGCCTGGGCCTTTTCCAGCGCCGGGTTGGCGAAGTGGGTGATGCCCTGGAAGATCGGGAAGTAGGTCGCAGCCGCGATCAGGCAGCCTGCCATGATGATGGGCTTGCGGCCGATCTTGTCCGACAGCGCGCCGAAGACCACGAAGAACGGGGTGCCGATCAGGAGCGCGATCGCGATCATGATGTTGGCGGTGTTGGCATCGACCTTCAACGTTTGCGTCAGGAAGAACAAGGCGTAGAACTGGCCCGTGTACCAGACCACGGCCTGGCCGGCGGTCAGGCCCAGCAGCGCCAGGATCACGACCTTCAGGTTCTTCCACTGGCCGAACGATTCAGCGATCGGCGCCTTTGAACCCTTGCCTTCTTCCTTCATGCGCTTGAAGGTGGGCGATTCGCTCAGTTGCAGGCGGATCCACACCGAGATGCCCAGCAGCACGACCGAGATCAGGAACGGAATGCGCCAGCCCCAGGCTTTGAAGTCGTCTTCGCCCATGACCGTGCGGATGCCCAGGATGACCAGCAGCGACAGGAACAGGCCCAGCGTTGCGGTGGTCTGGATCCACGACGTGTAGAAGCCGCGGCGGCCATGCGGGGCGTGTTCGGCGACGTAAGTTGCCGCGCCGCCGTATTCGCCGCCCAGCGCCAGGCCTTGCAGCAGGCGCAGCACGATCAGGATGGCCGGTGCGGCCAAACCGATGCTGGCGTAGCTGGGCAGCACGCCCACGAGGAATGTCGACAGGCCCATGATCACGATCGTGACCAGGAAGGTGTATTTGCGTCCGACCAGATCACCCAGGCGGCCGAACACCAGCGCGCCGAACGGCCGCACGGCAAAGCCCGCTGCAAACGCCAGCAGCGCGAAGATGAACCCCGCAGTGGGGTTCACGCCCGAGAAAAAGTGCTGCGCGATGATGGCCGCGAGCGAGCCGTAAAGATAAAAGTCGTACCACTCGAAAACCGTGCCCAGGGACGACGCGAAGATGACGCGGCGTTCATCCTTGGTCATCGGGCGCGGTTCCGCGGAGGGACCGCGGCCTGCCATGGTTGTTGTGCTCATGATGTCTCCTCGTTTTAGGCCGGCGGTTTTCCGCCGTGCTTGACCCTCCGCCGGCGAGCCGACATCGAGCTATACGCAACATTGAGGCGCGAGGCTGACGAGGTTCTGACGTAACCCTTACCCGAATCTTAAAATTGAAACATTATGTAATCACTGCGTGCGGAGCTAGGGATAGTCCTTAGCCGCGCCGGGGGACCGCGCGCATCAAGTCTCAGGCAGGTCAGGGTGCTCGGCGTACATCGGGAATACCACGCGAATGCGCGTGCCCGGCAGGTCCGAGTGCGTGTTGGGGTGGTCGCTCACCACCACGGTGGCTTGATGCTTCTGGGCGATTTCACGCACGATCGCCAGGCCCAGCCCGCTGCCGTCCGACGCCGTGCCCAGCACCCGGTAGAAGCGGTCGAACACGCGCTCGCGTTCTTCGGGGGGAATGCCCGGGCCGGAATCCTCGACTTCCAGCACCGCTTCGTCGCCCACGCGCTGCACGCGCACCGTGATGTGGCCGCCGCGCGGCGTGTAGCGCAGCGCGTTGTCGACCAGGTTGTTCAGCAGTTCCGCCAGCAGCAAGGGGTTGCCGCTGATTTCGACGGGATCGTCCGACCCCTCGAAGCCCAGGTCGGTGCTGAGCGACAGGGCCTGAGGCACCCAATGCATGGCTTGCTCGTAAGCGATGGCGTTCAAGTCGGTGCGCGTCAGGCCGATGGCGCTGGGGTTTTCGGCGCGCGCCAGCAGCAGTAACTGATTGACCAGCCGGGTGGCGCGCTCCGACCCGGTCACCAACTGGCGCAGGCTGGACTGCATTTCCTCTGGGCTGGCGTCGCGCAACGCCAGCTCGGCCTGCGTGCGCAGGCCCGCCAGCGGCGTCTTCAGCTGATGGGCGGCATCGGCTACGAAGCGGCGTTGCGCCTGGACGTTGGCGGACAGGCGGTCCAGCAGGTCGTTCATGGCCGCCACCAGCGGGGCGATCTCGGACGGCGCCGCACGTTCATCGATGGGGGAGAGGTCGTCGGGACGCCGGGCACGCAGGCGTTGCTGCAAGGCGTTCAACGGCGCCACGCCACGCGACAGCCCGAACCAGACCAGCAGCACGGCGATCGGCAGCACCACGAACTGGGGAATGATCACGCCCTTGATGATGTCGTTGGCCAACTGCGTGCGCTTTTCCACGGTTTCGGCCACGATCAGCAACGCAGGCTGGGTGTTGGGCAGGTTCAGGTCGACCCACGTGAACGCAAGCCGGATGCCGAAGCCGCGCATGGTGTCGTCTTCGTACTGGACCTCGCCGGGACGCGGCTGGCCCACGGAGGCCGGCAGCGGCAGGGCGCGGTCGCCCCCCAGGTATTCGCCGCGGCTGCCCAGCGCCAGCCAGAACACACTGTCGGTCTCGTCGGCGCGCAGCACGTCGCGCGCCGGGTCGGTCATTTTCAGCACCGCGCGGCCGTCCTGCGCGTGGACCTGGCGCGTCAGCACGTGGAGGTTATTGGCCAGCGCCCGGTCGTACGGCACGTTGGCGATGTTCTGCGCGACGACGTAGGTGATCGCCACGCTCATGGGCCACAGCAGGAACAGCGGCGCGAGCATCCAGTCCAGGATCTCGCCCAGCAGCGAGCGTTGGGGCGGTGCGAAGCTCGGGCCCTTGGACCCGGCTTGCATGATATCCAGCGCTTCCTGATTCAGCGGTTCTGGCCGCGCAGGCTCAGCTGGCGAGATACGCGGCACCCTGGTCCCGCTCCAGACAGTAGCCCAGGCCGCGCACCGTCACGATCTTCACGCCGCTGGGCTCGAGCTTCTTGCGCAGCCGGTGCACATAGACTTCGATGGCGTTGGTGCTGACTTCTTCGCCCCATTCGCACAGGTGGTCCACCAGTTGCGTCTTGCTGACCATGCGGCCGCTGCGGGTCAACAGGATCTCCAGAAGGCTGACTTCGCGCGCGGACAGGTCCAGCGTCTGGTCGTCCACGATGGCGACGCGGCCGGTCTGGTCGAACAACAGCCGGCCGTGCTTGATCATCGTGGCGCCGCCGCCGGCGCCGCGGCGGGTCAATGCCCGCACGCGCGCTTCCAGTTCGGACAGCGCAAAGGGTTTGGCCATGTAGTCGTCGGCGCCCAGGTCCAGGCCCTTGACGCGCTGCTCGATGCTGTCGGCGGCGGTCAGGATCAGGACGGGCAAGGCGGAATTGCGGGCGCGCAGGCGGCGCAGCACTTCCAGGCCGGCCAACTGCGGCAGGCCCAGGTCAAGGATGAGCAGGTCGAAGGCCTGGGCCGCCAGCGCCGAATCGGCGGCCAGCCCGTCGCGTACGGCGTCCACGGCATAGCCGTTGTGGCGCAAGGACCGGGACAGGCCGTCGGCCAGAATGCTGTCGTCTTCGGCGATCAGGATACGCATGGGCTGCTAATGAAGGGGTCCCTGTGCCGCCAGCGCTTTGCGCGCTTGCTGCCCCTCTATGGGAGGCTATCCGCCTTGTGGGCGGCCCGGCGGCGGAAAAGGGACGAAACGCCGGGTTCTCCTTCGATTCTGTCATATGGCGGGGGGCTTGCCCACTCAGGGTATACGTGCAAAACTCTGGCACACTGGTTTTTTGTACAGTACAATCCGATGCCATAATCTGCACATGAATCAAAAGCGCGAAGCAACCTTGAGCGCAACTGACGCATAAGCTGACGCATTAGCCATATCTACAGCCAGACCCCAGCCTGACCGGCGACTTCTCCGGCACCCTTCGACACCAGATACGTTACAGACAGGACTCTACATGGACGACAAAACCACCAAGGCCGCCGCATCGGAAAAGGCCAAGGCGCTTGCCGCCGCGCTCTCGCAGATCGAAAAGCAGTTCGGCAAGGGCTCGATCATGCGCTACGGCGACAACGAGGTCTCGCACGATATCCAGGTCGTCTCCACGGGTTCCCTGGGGCTGGACATTGCGCTGGGCGTCGGTGGCTTGCCGCGTGGCCGCGTGGTCGAAATCTACGGTCCGGAATCGTCGGGCAAGACCACGCTTACGCTGCAGGTCATCGCTGAAATGCAGAAGATCGGCGGCACCTGCGCCTTCGTCGACGCGGAACACGCGCTGGACGTGCAGTACGCCAACAAGCTGGGCGTGAACCTGACCGATCTGCTGATCTCGCAGCCGGACACGGGCGAACAGGCGTTGGAAATCACCGATGCGCTGGTGCGTTCGGGCTCGGTCGACCTGATCGTCATCGACTCGGTGGCCGCCCTGGTGCCCAAGGCTGAAATCGAAGGCGAAATGGGCGATTCGCTGCCTGGCCTGCAAGCCCGCCTGATGAGCCAGGCGCTGCGCAAGCTGACCGCCACGATCAAGCGCACCAACTGCATGGTCATCTTCATCAACCAGATCCGCATGAAGATCGGCGTGATGTTCGGCAACCCCGAAACCACCACCGGCGGCAACGCGTTGAAGTTCTACGCCTCCGTGCGCCTGGACATCCGCCGCATCGGTTCCATCAAGAAGGGCGACGAGGTCGTCGGCAACGAAACCCGCGTCAAGGTGGTGAAGAACAAGGTGGCGCCGCCGTTCAAGCAGGCCGAATTCGACATCATGTACGGTGCCGGCATTTCGCGCGAAGGCGAAATCATCGACTTGGGCGTGGCCGCCAGCGTGGTGGACAAGTCCGGTGCGTGGTACAGCTACAACGGCAATCGCATCGGCCAGGGCAAGGACAATGTCCGCGAATACCTGAAAGAGCACAAGGAAATCGCCATCGAGATCGAGAACCGCGTTCGTGAGAACCAGGGCATCGTCAGCCGTGCGGCCGAGTTCGTCCCCACGGCGGAAGACACTGCCGAATAAGCAATCTTGCGGGCGCCTGCGGATCTCCGCAGGCGCGTTGCACATTGTTTGCGCCGTTGCCCCGGGCCCGGCGAGATGCGGCAGGCGCCATGACGGGCCTGCCGTTTTTGCATAGCAAGCAGGAAGCGCATGAGCTGGAAATCGACCCCCGCGTCAGCCAACCGTCTTCGCGCCAAGCTGGATGACGAGTTTGAAACCGTCGCCAAGCCCCAGGGCTTGCGGCGGAGTTCCGATGCGCGCCGTGAACAGGAATCTGCGGCGCCCGCCGCCGATCCGGGTGAATGGCAGCGCAGTTCCGAGCAGCGACCGGCCCCCCGCGGCCACCGCGCAGCCCGCGCCGAAGACCAAGCCGGCGCGGAAGACGGCAAGCCCGAACGCAAAGGGCCATCGCTGAAGATGCGCGCGGTGGGGTATTTGTCGCGGCGCGAGCATGCGCGCGAAGAATTGGCCCGCAAACTGTTGGCTTACGCCGAAGACGCGGCTGAGGTCGAAGCGGTGCTGGATGCGCTGGAAAAAGAAGGCTGGCTATCCACCGAGCGTTTTGCGCAAAGCCTGGTGCACCGGCGCGCGTCGCGCCAGGGCGCGGCCCGCATTGTGCAGGAACTGCGCCAGCATGGCGTGGACGCCAACCAGGTGGCTGAATTGCGCGACCAGTTGCGCGCCACCGAATACGACCGGGCGCTGGAAGTCTGGAAGAAGCGTTTCGACGCAAAGCCCGCCGACCGCGCGGCCTACGCCAAACAAGCCCGCTTCCTGGCCAGCCGCGGATTCGCCCACGACGTCATCCGCCGCATCGTGGGCGACAGCGACGAAGACTAAGCGCGCGCGCTGCGCGGCGGCCCTTTTCCCCGCCGGGCCGCCCCAAGGGGAAAAAGCCCCCTCGGGGGGCAGCAAGCGTGCGAAGCATGCGCAGCGTGGGGGCGCCTTTTCCCCGCCGGGCCGCCCCAAGGGGAAAAAGC